>NZ_CP118233.1:0-592500 GCF_028768405.1 Micromonospora chalcea
ATGACCGGCCTCGCCGCCCGCCTGCTGCGGCACCGCACCGGCCCCGCCGCCGCGACCCTGCTGGCCCTGATCGTCGGCGTGCTGATCCTGGTGGCGATGGGCACGCTCGTCGAATCGGGGCTGCGGTTCCGCCCGGAGCCGCGGCTCTGGGCGAGTGCCGACGTGGTCGTCGCCAACCGCACGATCAGCCACACGTTCCGGGAGTTCGACGGTGACACCACCACGAGCACCGTGGCGCTGCCCGAGGGCGGCACCGTGGACGCCGACCTGGTGGACCGGATCCGCCGGGTGCCGGGCGTCGTGGCCGTCACCGGCGACGACCGGGTGCCGATCGGCTCACCCGCAGCCGTGGGACACGGCTGGGACACGTACGTCTTCACCGGTCGTCGCCTCGCCGCGGGCGCCGCGCCCCGGACCGACGACGAGGTGGTGGCCGACACCCGGCTCGGGGTGTCGCCCGGCGACCCCATCGAGCTGGTCGTCGGCGGAATCAACCGGTCGTACCGGGTGAGCGGAACCGCCGAGACCGGTACGGCGGCGGTGTTCTTCACCGACGCGCAGGCCGCGCGCCTGTCCGCCCACCCGGGCCGGGTGGACGCGATCGGCGTACGGATGGCGCCCGGCGCCGACCTCGGCGCGGTGCGCGAGATCGCGTCGGCGGCCGGCGCCACGACGTACGCCGGAAAGGACCGCGGGAAGGCCGAGCAGTCGGAGAACCTGGCCGCCCAGAGCCTGCTGGTCGGGGCCGGGGCGGCCTTCGGCGGGTACGTCGTCCTGTTGATCGTGTTCGTGGTGGCCGGCACCATCGGGCTGTCCGTCCGGCACCGTCGACGTGACCTGGCGTTGCTGCGCGCGGTCGCCGCCACGCCGGGGCAGGTGCGCCGCATGCTGGTTGCCGAGGCCGCGCTGCTCGCCCTGGCCGGCTCCGCGATCGGCGGCCCGGCCGGCCTGCTGGCGGCCCGCTGGGTGCACGGCGAACTGGTCGGGCGCGGGTTCGTGCCGGCCGGCTTCCCGATGGCGGGCGGTCTGTTCGCGGTGCCGGCCGCCATCGGTACGGCCGTCCTGGTGGCGGTCGTCGCCGCGCTGATCGCCGCGCGCCGGGTCACCGCCATCAAGCCGATCGAGGCGCTCGGCGAGATCGCCGTCGAGCCCCGGCGCAGCGGCCCGGCACGGATGATCGCCGGCGTGCTGACGCTGATGGCGGCCGGCAGCGCTGGGGCGTTCACGCTCGGCGGCGCCGGGTCGGCCGGGGCGCTGGCCGGCGCGGTCGGCATGCTCTACCTGTTCGTCATCGCGGTGGCGCTGCTCGCACCGATGATCAACGCCTACGCGGCACGCCTGCTCACCCCGGTGCTGCCGCGCATCTGGCGGGCCGGCGGCTACCTGGCCGCAGCCAACCTGCGGGCCAACGCGCAGGGCATGGCCACCGTCCTGACCGCCCTCGTGCTGTCCGTCGGGTTCGGCGGCTCGGTCTGGTTCCTGCAGGACAACCTGGAACGGCAGACCGCCACGCAGAGCAGCGCCGGAACGCTCGCCGAGCGGGTGCTCACCGCTCCGGGCGGACTGCCGGCGGACGCGGCCCGGGAGATCCGCGAGCTGGCCGGGGTGCAGGCTGCCACCGGGGTACGCCGCACCCAGGTCGTGGTGCGGGCGCTCGGCGGCATCGAGCCGGTCGGCGCGCAATCGGTCGACCCGGAGGGCCTCACGTCGACGATGGACCTCACCGTGCGCAAGGGCGCCCTGGCCGACCTGCGCGCCGGTACCGTCGCACTGTCCACGACGCAGGCGTCCTCGTCCGGCTGGGACGTCGGCGACAAGGCGGAACTCTGGCTGGGCGACGGCACCCCGGTCACGTTGGACGTGATCGCGATCTACGACCGTGGCCTCGGCTTCGGCGACGTCACAGTGGCCGCCGAGACGGTCGCCGGGCACACCGCGGCGAACACCGTCGACGAGGTGCTGGTCCGCGGCGGCCCGGACGCCGGCACCGCGTTGGCCACGTGGGCGGCGGCGCGGCCCGGCACCGAGATTCTCGACGCCGCCACCCGTACGCGCCTGCTCAGCACCGATCTGGCGCTCGGCGCCTGGCTGAACCGGCTGCTGATCGGCGTGATGGTCGGGTACGCGGCGCTGGCGGCGGCCACCACGATGGTGATGGCGGCGCTGGCCCGCCGCCGCGAGCTGGCGTTGCTGCAACTCGTCGGGGTCACCCGCCGTCAGATCCGCGGGATGGTCCGGGCCGAACAGGCCGGGTTGCTCGGCACCGCGGTGCTGATCGGCGCGACGATCGCGGTGCTGACGCTGGCCGCGATCGTCAACGGACTGACCGGCAGCCCGATCCCGTACGTGCCGCCGCTCGGGTGGGCGGCGGTGCTCGGCGGTACGGCACTGCTGGCGCTGGTGAGCACGGTGTGGCCCGTCCGGCGGCTGCTCGGCGCTCCGCCGATCGACAACATCGGCCTGAAGGAGTAGGTCCATCGGGACGTGCGGCAGCCTGATCGTCAGGGCGTCGAACTGCAGGTGTCCGCCGGATGCTTCCGCCTTGCGTTCCTCGGCCAGGACGGTGGCGCTGACCTCGTGCACGAACGCCCGGACCTCGTCGAACCGGCCGGGATCGCTGTCGTGGCCGGAGTCGTACCACCAGTCGCGCGCCCAGACGATCAGGTCCGCCCATCGCGGCAGGTCGTCGGCGGTCTGCTGGGCGGCCTGCCGCTTGGACAGTTGCCGCCCGTCGCACAGGCGCTGGTAGGCGCGGCAGAGCGTGAGCACCGCGTACGACTGGGCTCCGGGTGGGGTCATGTCGAGCACCCAGTCCGGCCAGTCGCGCACGTGGTCCCGCAGGGCGGCGCGCACGAGGCCGGGTTCGACGGCGGGCAGCAGCTCGCCGGCCGGCGGTCCCAGCAGCGTACGGCCGTAGTCGTGCACGGCGGCCCAGGTCACGACGCGGTGGGTGGTGGCGGGCAGCAGGTGCAACGACTCCCCGGGACTGATCCGGGCGATCACGTGGTCCCGGCCGGGAACGAGGCGTACCGCGTCCAGTGACACGTATTCCACCTCGATCCGGCCGGCCCACAGCGGGTGCCGCCGGTCGAGGTCCGCGTGCAGTTCGGCGAGGACGCCGAGGAGCTTCTCGTCCGGGTCACTCGCGAGCACCGCGAGCAGGTCGAGGTCGCTGCGGTTCATGTCGAAGTCGCCTGCCACGAGCGACCCGTACACGTACAGGCCGAGAAGGTCGTCCGTCAGCGCGCGGCGCCACGCCTCGCGGAGGTCGGAGAGAACCGTGTCGGGTGGGACCACCGGGTGATCCTGCACGGTGGGTCGCCGCGGGGCCACCGATAAACCGGCCCGCACCGCCGGTTGTGCCTACGTGCTCGGCGGGTTGCGGTGCCGCTCGGCGAGGCCCGACGCGATCTGCCGCTGTGCGTCGTGCCGGTGCTGGTCGGCGCCGGCCTGGCGAACCGCGGCCGGATCCTCGTCCGACGGGCGCCTCGTCCGGTCGCGGCGGGCGACGAAGACGACGAGCGCGAGCACCACCACCACGATCACCGCGAGCGACACCAGCATCGTTCTCATGCCGTCGACGCTACGGCGTACGCGCCAGCCCCGCCGTGGTGACGGTCGGAGGGCTGCTGCGTTCGCCGCAGGACGGCAGGCTCACGTGTCGTGATCGATGACGTCGCGCAGGGAAGCCGGGCCGTTCCGCCGATGACCGGCTCCCGGCCCGGCGAATGAACGCCTGGTCTTCCCGGGGCGTCATTCGCCGGCTCGTTCGGTCCCTTTTGGCCGCCCCAGCACTGCCTCACCGATGACGGCGCCGGTTCGGATGCCCTCTCCCAGTCCCACGGTCGTCGCGAAGCCGCCACCCATCGGGCAGAAGGACAGCCCTCGATCGGCGCTCACCAGGGCCATGGCCTGGAGCGCGGCACCTACCTCTTTCAACGCGGTCGCATAGACTATGGAGTCGTAGGAACGGGCGGGGCGGGCGTAGTCGAGCACGAACAGCACCATCGCCTGAATCGACGTGTGCGGGATGCCCGTCAATCGATGGGCGAGGCCCAGCCACCGGTCGATCGCCGGCGCGGGTCCTGACGCCGGCGCGAGTTCGTGGCTCACGGCGTCGTATTCATATGCCCCGCGTTCCAGGTCATGGGCCGAAGCCGCGATGACGACGGCGGACAGCCCCGACAGCGCCCCGCCGGTCGGCATCGAACGCCACGCTCGCTCGCTCGCGACGGTACGCTCCAAGCGGCGAATCCGAAGTGACGCATCGAGGACGGCGCTGATCTCCGCGCTCCCGATGGGCGGACCGCCATGGTCGCGCAGCGATGACCTGGCGGAAATCGCCTCCTGGAGCGTCATGCCCTCCTGTGAGCGGTCGTCATGGCCGAGAGCGATGCGCTCCGCTGTCATCGGGCGCCTGACCGGGTTGTCGATCTCCCAGTGAGTTGTTCCGATCTTGGCACCGTACAGCCCGAAGCTCGTGTCCAGGCGCGTCGCCCCGTGGAAGAGCGAATCGTGAAACTCCCACTCCTCCGAATGCTGGTTCCGCCCGGTGACCAACAGGCCGGCCCGGCTCAGCAGGTCGAGCAGTTCGCTCTCCGGGGCAGAGTCGACCTCGACATCCGCCCGTGCGATCAGACGTGCGGCGAACTCGACGGCCCATGTCGAGGTCAGGACGACGCGATCTGCCGAGTTCCCGCCGGCCAGTTCCGGCCCGTCGGGACCGAAGCGCATGTGGGCCGACGGAAGGGCGCGAACCGGCCGCACGTACGGCGACGGCGGGGAGTGGCGGACCCGGCGGGCGCCCGGTTCATGCCGCGCGAGTACGTGCTGTTCACAGACGACTTCTACGCCGAGGACGCCGCGGGCGTCGAGTTTGGCCAGCTCCTCGCCACCTCGCGAGGTGAGCTCCCGGGCGGACGACAGCCCGCCGACGGCCGCGACGATCTCCCTGCCGACCTCGGGCGGCATGCGGACGATCATCCGGCGGCCGCTGTGGGTCAACGCGAGGCCGTCGGCGTCCGGTTCGATGCTCCACCCCGCCGCTGGGGCCCAGCGCCTCATGAGGTCGACCCGATGGGCGGAAGGACTGTGCCCGGAGCGGAGGACACCGCCATTCCGTGTAGCCGCGACAGTGTGTCCAGGCGAACGAGACGCCCGGCCTGGATCACGGCTTCGACCTCTCTGCACGCGGATATGTCGACGAGCGGATTCGCGCGGAGCAGAACGACGTCTGCCACCGTGCCATCGCTCAGGGAGCCCAGATCCGGACGACGGAGAGCCTCGGCTGCCCTGCACGTCGCCGCCGCGAGCGCTTCGTGCGGGGAGGCGCCCCAGTCAACCATGGCCTCCAGCTCGGACGGCAGGGAGTCGAAACCCACCCCGGCGGCTCCGGCGTCCGTCCCCGCGATGAGGGTGACGCCGGCCGCCAGAGCTCGCTCGAAGCTGCGTCGTGCCTCCGGGAGTTGACTGACGGCCATCTCCACCAGACTTTTGCCTCCCTGCCGGATCCAGAGCTGCGGTCGCCTCACTATCGATTGGAGCGCTACAGCGGTGGAGCAGAGGGCGGTGCCTTGTTTCGACATCGCACCGGCAGCGGCCTCCGATATCGCGAAGCCGTGCTCCAAGGTGTCGCAGCCGGCTTCCACGGCCGCGTCGATCGAACGCTCCGAGAAGTTCGCGTGTACGGCTACGGGGATGTCCAGCCAACGGGCCTCGGCGACCGCCTCCCTCAGTTCCTCCGGCCGGAGTTCCATCCGGCGCGCCGCGCTGCGCATCACCAGCTTGATCACATCCGCGCCGTCGGCGGCGTTTCGACGCACGAGCGCGCCGATGGATCCGGCGCCTTCGGACTCGACACCGAGCCAGCTTCCGTGCCCGCCGACTGCGGTGATGACCGGACCGGCGACGAACGGCCTGGCCCCGACGAACAAGTCCCGGGCCCAGGCGTTGCGGATGGAGTACCCGAGGTCACGCGGAGCACCCAGGTCGCGGACCGTCGTGATCCCACTGCGCAGCGCGGTCGCCAGATTCGCGACAGCCGTCAGCGTCATGGTGGTGGCCGAGATGTCCGACCAGCTCGACGCGGTCCGGCCATGAGGATCGCTGGTCGCGTGGACGTGCATGTCGATGAGCCCGGGAACGGCGAACAAACCGGTGCCGTCGAGGTGTGGGAGGTCGGCATCTGCGGTGGTGCGTGTGCTGACTGAACCGGAGATGATCGACAACGAGCCGAGGGTGGTGGTGCCGGAATCCGGATCGATGACGGTGCAGCCGGCAATGGTGAAATCCGCGGTCGGCGTGGCCGTCACGACGATCCTTCGGAGACGCGGGCAGCGCGCACTGCCTCCCCGTGCCATCCCCGCGCGCGCGACAGATTCACGGCCAAGTCCACCAGTTCGTCCGCCTCCCGGCCGCGGCCGGCCATGTGGTGCCAGCGCGCCAGCTCTGCCAGCGCGAGGATCCGGGCGCCCAGGTAGGCGTGCCGGCCGGTGCCCGTATCAACAGGCGACGTCATGGCGTCGGTCGCCTGACGGACGGCAGCGAGCAGCCATGACTCCGGGTCTGGAGCGATGCCCACCAGCGCCTCGAGCGCGTTCGCCTCGTCCTCGGGCACCTCGCGGGAAGCGGCTAGGGCGATTCCCGGCGCGAGGTAGGCGTAGACCGGCTCACGGTGGGCGCCGGTAAGCCGGACGTGGTCGAAGTATCGTCCTGTCGCTTGAAGGGCGGCGCGGGCCGAGTCGTGACGTGCGGCAGCGAACGCCTGGTGCGACAGGATGAAACCGAACTGGCGGAACGCCTTCGAGGCGAGTTCGGTGTCGCCGCCGTCGCGAACCTGACGGAGGAGATCTGTCGCGTGCTCGTACGAGGACCAGGCGCCCGCGACGTCACCGGATGCCAACTGGACGTATCCCATGTTGTGCCACGACTGGGCGGCAGCCATCAGATCTCCGGTGCCGAGGCGCACCTGGATCGCCTCGCGGAAGTCGTTCACGGGCGGATCGTCGTCGAAGTGGTGAAACCGCCATACGCCGATGGAGTGGCAACATTCGGCGAGAGCCGACAGGGCCTCCGAATCACGGAGAAGATGTCTCGCTGTCTCCGCCAGCTTGATTGCCTCCGCCCCTCTGCCCTGCTTCTCCACCGCCCACGCCGTGTTGAGCAGTGCTCGCCCCTCCCCGGCGACATTCGCGGAAGCGGCGCATTCCGAAGCGGTCCGGGAAAACCGTTCCTCTGCCTCGACGTAGCGAGCGGGATCGTCCAGACCTAGCTGAGCTGGCGTGAACAAGGGCGGTCACCTCGACGTCGTCGACTGATTGCTGAGATTGACGCCGATCGTAGCGTTCGGGTGGCTTGTTCACGAGGGTGTGCGACCTGTCGGCAGTTGATGCGCGCCGTGCCTGTGAGGCACGTTCACCACCCACTTTCGCGTCCGTCATCCTCCTTGCCGCCGCCATCGGCCGAACGGCGCGATGGGCTACACTGGCCCGGAAAGGCGTCGATAGGGACGAGTACCACTGCACGCAGCCAGCAGAGACCCGGGGATGGTGGAAGCCCGGGGGTGTGCGCAGCGGGAAGATCACCCTGGAGCCGTCGGAAGAAAGGCGTCACGCCGAGTAGACCCGACCACAACTTAACGAGAGGGCCGCGCGCTGTGGCCAAGGAGGGTGGTACCGCGGGGCCCGGGCCTCGTCCCTCCACCGAAGTTCGGTAACCGCTTCGTTGGAGGATCCATGTACCGCGCTGTGCCCGCGCAGGCGAGCTTTCCCGATATCGATCAC
Source organism: Micromonospora chalcea (assembly GCF_028768405.1). Classification (NCBI taxonomy): domain Bacteria; kingdom Bacillati; phylum Actinomycetota; class Actinomycetes; order Micromonosporales; family Micromonosporaceae; genus Micromonospora; species Micromonospora chalcea. Next base: position 7,782 of record NZ_CP118233.1, read on the forward strand.
GGCATCCTCAAATTCTGGAGTGATCGTAAGGTCTTCGCCCTCAGCCTGGAAAGATCGCAGGGGCGGCCGGAATGGGTCTTCTACGAGGGTCCCCCAACGGCGAACGGTATGCCAGGGGCGCACCACATCGAAGCCAGAGTGTTCAAGGACGTCTTTCCCCGGTACAAGACGATGAAGGGCTTCCATGTCGCGCGGAAGGCCGGCTGGGACTGCCACGGACTTCCGGTGGAACTGGCTGTCGAGCGCGAACTCGGCTTTTCCGGTAAGCGCGACATCGAGGCCTTCGGTATCGCGGAGTTCAACGCCCGGTGCCGCGAGTCGGTGACCCGGCATACCGACGAGTTCGCCCGGCTGACCGAACGCATGGGCTACTGGGTCGATATGGACGACGCCTACCGGACGATGGACCCGGAATACATCGAGTCGGTGTGGTGGTCGCTGAAGCAGATCTTCGAAAAAGGGCTGCTCGTCGAGGACTTCCGCGTGGCGCCCTGGTGTCCTCGTTGCGGGACGGGGCTGTCCGATCACGAGCTCGCCCAGGGGTACGAGGTGGTCACCGACCCGTCGGTGTTCGTGCGGTTCCCACTCACCTCGGGCCCCCTGGCGGGCCAGGCTTCCCTGCTCGTGTGGACCACGACCCCATGGACGCTGGTCTCCAACGTCGCGGTCGCGGTCAATCCCGACGTCACCTACGTCGTAATGACCGACGGCCAGGAGCAGCTCGTTGTCGCGGAGGCGCTGGCGGGCAGCGCACTCGGTGAGGGATGGACCGTCGTCGGCGACTCCTTCAGTGGCAAGGACATGGAACGCTGGACCTACCGGCGGCCATTCGACCTGGTCCAGGTCGAGGACGCGAACTTCGTCATCCTCGGGACGTACGTGACGACCGAGGACGGCACCGGCCTGGTGCACCAGGCACCGGCATTCGGCGCTGACGACCTCGCCGCGTGCCGTGCGTATGGTCTTCCGATGGTCAACCCCGTCCGTCCGGACGGCACGTTCCAGTCCGACCTCGCGCTCGTCGGCGGCACGTTCTTCAAGAGTGCCGACGCGGTCCTGGTGGCGGATCTCGCCGAGCGGGGACTGCTCTTCCGCGAGGAGGCGTACGAGCACAGCTACCCGCACTGCTGGCGTTGTCACACGGCGCTGTTGTACTACGCGCAGCCGTCCTGGTACATCCGCACCACTGCCATCCGGGAAGCGCTGCTGCGCGAGAACGAGGCGACGACCTGGCAGCCGCAGAACATCAAGTACGGCCGCTACGGGGACTGGCTGAACAACAACGTCGACTGGGCGTTGTCCCGCAGTCGGTACTGGGGCACGCCGTTGCCTATCTGGCGCTGCCCGGACAACCACCTGACCTGCGTCGGCTCGCTGGCCGAGCTGAGCGAGCTGGCCGGGACCGACCTGTCCGAGCTGGATCCCCACCGTCCCTATATCGATGACGTCACCTTCGACTGCCGATGCGGCGCCACCGCGCGCCGGGTGCCCGAAGTCATCGACGCGTGGTACGACTCGGGCTCGATGCCTTTCGCGCAATTCGGGTATCCGCACAAGAACGTCGAACTCTTCGAGAAGCGGTACCCGGCGAACTTCATCTCGGAGGCGATCGACCAGACCAGGGGATGGTTCTACACCCTCATGGCGGTGGGCACCCTCATCTTCGACAAGTCGGCCTACGAAACGGTCGTCTGCCTGGGCCACATCCTCGCCGAGGACGGCCGCAAGATGTCGAAACACCTGGGGAACATCCTCGAACCCATCCCGCTGATGGACGAGCACGGTGCCGACGCGGTGCGCTGGTTCATGGCTGCTGTCGGTTCCCCATGGTCGGCCCGGCGCGTCGGGCACAACACGCTTCAGGAAGTCGTGCGCAAGACTCTTCTGACCTACTGGAACACCGTGTCCTTCGGGGCGCTGTACGGCCGTGCCGCCGGCTGGTCGCCGTCGGCGGCAGATCCCGCGCCCCGTAGCCGCCCGCTGCTGGACCGATGGCTGTTGTCGGAGCTCAACAGCCTGGTACGCGACGTGGACGCCGCGATGGAGCGCTTCGACACCCACGAGGCCGGCCGGCTGCTGTCCACGTTCATCGACGATCTTTCCAACTGGTACGTTCGCCGCAGCCGCCGGCGTTTCTGGCACGGCGACCCGGCCGCCCTGGCCACGCTCCACGAGACGTTGTCCACCCTGACGCTCCTCCTCGCGCCGATCACACCGTTTGTGACCGAGCGGGTATGGCAGGACCTGGTGGTTCCGGTCACGCCCGGTGCGGCGGAGTCCGTGCACCTCGCCGCATACCCCACCGGCGACCTGTCCCTGATCGACCCGGAACTGTCGGCGCAGATGCTTCTCGTGCGTCGGCTCGTCGAACTCGGCCGCTCCGCCCGCGCCGACTCCGGCATCAGGACGCGCCAGCCGCTGTCCCGCGCGGTCGTGTCCGCGGCAGGTTTCGCCGACCTGCCGGCGGAACTCCTCGCCGAGATCGCGTCGGAGCTCAATGTCGTCTCGGTGGCACCCATCACGGCCACCAGCGGTTCACTCGTGGACACGACGGTGAAGGCGAACTTCCGCCCCCTGGGCAAGAGGTTCGGCAAGGCGGTCCAAGGCGTCGCCGCGGCGATTATGGCGGCCGAGCCGACCGCCCTCGCCAACGCCCTCCGTACGAGAGGTGAGGCGACCGTCGACGTGGACGGTGAGGCGGTGGTCGTCACGGTGGACGAGGTCGTCATCACCGAGACTCCACGCGCCGGATGGGCGGTCGCCAACGACGCAGGTGCGACGGTGGCGCTGGATCTGGACATCACGCCGGAACTCCGCCTCGCCGGGATCGCGCGGGACGTGATCCGCCAGATCCAGGAGGCCCGCAAGGCCACCGGCCTGGAGGTCGCCGATCGCATCGAACTCCGCTACGAGGCGACCGCTGACACCCTGACGGCGTTGACGGAGCATCAGAAGCTGGTGGCCGACGAGGTGCTTGCGACGGACTTCACCCTCGGGCGGCCGACGTGGGCAGACGCGACGTCCTTCACCGACGAGACGCTCGGCCTGACGTTCTGGCTGCGTAAGGCATGAGGAGCGCCGGGGCCACGAGCACGCCGCCCGTTCGGCCGTGCGTCGTGGCCCCGGCCCTTCGTATCGGCCGGCGGTGGGCCGAGCGGCGGGTCAGCGAACCCCGTGGACGTCCGTGGCCAGAACACTGAACCGCCCGGTGTGGAACACCAGTGCGTCGGTGCGGTCGCCGTGGCCGATGTCCAGCACCGAGCCGAGGAATATGGAGTGGTCACCGCCCTCGTACACGGCGGCGAGCTCGCACTCCACCCAGCCGAGGTTGCCCTCGATGATGGGGGAGCCGGTGTGCTCGCCGGGCCGGAAATCGACGGTACGGAACTCCCGCTCGTCGCGCGGCCGGCTGGGACTGGCGAAGTAGCGCGCCAGTTCTTCCTGTCCTGCGGCGAGGATCGACACCGCGAACATCCCGTTCGCCAGAATTGTGCTGTGCATTGCGGCGGACTGCTTCACGCACACCAACACCATCGCCGGGTCGAGCGAGACCGACGTGAACGCGTTGGCGGTCATGCCGTGCGGGAGTTCCCGCCCGGACGTCACCACCGTGACGCCCGTGGCGAACGCACCCATCACCGCCCGCATGTCGACGTGACGGTCACCGCCGCAGCGGTCGCGGGACACGGGCTTCTGCTTCGCGGCTGTCACCGTTCACCTCTTCCGTCAGCCACCGGGGCCGTCAGCACGTCGCGCATCATCCACAGCGCTCCCTTCCCCGTCAGGTGAGTGGTCGGCGGCATGCGCGCACCGGCCTCGGCTCAGTCGCCGGAGCCGGCATCGATCGCCGACCGGGTGGAACTCCTCGCCACTATCTGCTCGGCGGTCGCTCGTATCGTCAGCCAGCCGACGTTCGCGGGGTCGTCGAAGCCGGCGTCGGGGAAGGTTCCTTCCAGCCGCGCCAACAGCTCCACTGCGAGGAGGGAGTCTCCACCCGCCGCGATGAAATCGTGGTCGACGTCCACCGCATCCGTCTCCAGCAGTTCCCGCCAGAATCCGCTAACTGTTTCGAGTACCTCAGACGAATCCACGTCGCTCTCCTCAGCGAAGCTCCGAAAGCGTGCCCTCGCCGCGCGCAATCGAATTCTTTAAATCGTTCTTCAGGATCTTGCCGTTCTCGGTCACGGGCATCGATCCGACAGCGAACACGCGGCGCGGTATCTGCTTCGGTGGCAGACGCTCGAGCAGGTGCACGCGAATGTCGTCCAGGCTCGTCCGGCCCGGCCGGAGCACCACGACCGCGGCGACGTACTCACCCAGCCGGGGATGCGGGAGTCCGAGCACGGCCGCGACCTCGACCATCGGGTGCGAGAGGAGGGCGATCTCGACCGGGCGTGCCGAGAGCTTCTCCCCGCCGACGTTGAGGACGTCAGAGACGCGGTCGCTCAGATGCAGGTTGCCCTCCTCGTCGAGATGACCGATGTCTCCGGTCGCCGTCCAGCCGTCCGGAAGGAAGGTTTTCGAGGGCACTGAGTCGTGCAGGTAGGAGCGGCGTCCGCGGAACCGCGGACAGGACATCTCCACGCGGCCGTGGACGCCCGGGCCGACGACGAGCCCCGTCTCCAGGCTCCTGATGCGGATCCGGGTGCCTCGTGCCGGTCTCCCGACGACATCGGGATCCGCGCCCGCTGACGGCATCTCCACCATCGCGGGCCAAGCCTCGGTGGTTCCGTACGCGTTGACCACCCGAACGGACGGCAGCATCCGGCGGATTCGTTCCACATGAGCCGGATTCAGCGGCGCCGAACCGCAGTGGATTACCTCCAGAGACGCGAGCATCTCACGTTGCGACGAGGTGAGCGTCGTGAGATGTGCCAGCATGGCAGGCGTCAGGAACAACAGGGTGACCTGACAGTCGGCGACCGCCTTGCACACGTCATTGGTGTTGAACTCCGGCAGCGCCGCGACCGCCCTGGTGATGGGATGCGTGAGCCCGGGCCCGTCGATGCCCTGGAACGGGGCGTACAACATCATGAGCGCGGCCGCCGTACCGATCGGGAAGGCGTGCAGGATCGGTGGGCCGATGCCGCCGTGAGCGGACGGCGGGCGGGCGTAGACCTCCGTGAAGAGCGCGTGCGGCGTCACGACCGCCTTGGGCAGGCCGGTCGTGCCGGACGTGTAGAGAATGTCGGCCGTCTGCTCGGGGCGGGTCGTCGCCGGCGGGGGAACCCGGTCCCCACAGCGCGGAGGCTCGACCGGAAGAACCTGATACGGATCGCCGCCCGGGCCGTTCCCCACCGGCGACGGGTCCGCAGCGATCCATGCGGAGATGCCGGCGTCCTGGGTGATGAAGTCGCGGACGGACGCCGGAGCTCCCGCCGAGACGGTGACAGTGACCGCGCCCAGCCGTTGCACCGCGAAGTAGGCGACGCACAGATCGATCCAGTGCCTGCGGTCGAACAGCAGACCGACACGCATGCCACTGGTGATCCCTGCCTCGGAAAGGCGCGCGGCCAGCGCCACCGAGTCGTGCAACCACTCCGCGAAGGTGAGACCACGCACGAACGGTTCGACCAGCGCGAGGCGGTCGGGAACCTCCCCGGCTACGCGCTCGAGCAGCCCGAACGTCCCCGTGCAACGGTCCGTCGCGCCGCCTGCCCCTCTCGTCGTCACGGTGCCACCCGGGTCGCGACGTATCGGTGGTCGACGCCCACCTCGTCCGCGACGTAGGCAGCCGCGAGGTGATGGACGAACGGCTGGAGGCCGAGCGCTGACAGAAGAGCGGGGTCGGTGAAGCCCGTGCGGGTGGTCGAGCTGACGCCCTTCGCGCGAAGAGCGCGAGCGACTTCCGCGCTCAGCCGTCCGCCGTCGACGAGGAAGCCGCGGAACGCCTTTTCGTGGCGATAGCGTCTCCGGTAGGCGGCGAGATCGCCGAAGACCCCGATGGCGAGGGGAGCCAGGACGTCAAGTCGCGGATCCGCCGCGGCGTCCATGGACGCCAGGCGGACTCCTGAACCGTACGAGGCGGGGTCGGCCACAGTGACCAGGACGCGACCGTCCACGCGCGACACGATCAGTAGCCCGTGGGCCGCTCCGTAGCTGTAGAGCAGCTCGGCCGGGTGCACCGCCTCGCGCAACCGCCGGCGATTGGCGCGCACCCGGGTGAGAGCGGTCCAGACCACCGCCGCCCACGGTTCGGGAATCTGCTCCCGGCGACCCTCGGGGACCGCCGGCTCGCGCAGGGCATCGAGGTCGTCTTGCGAGAACAGCCGCAGCGCCGATGCCCGGAGGCCACCAGTCGAATCCGCTCCGTCGCGAAAATGATCGATTCCGCTCCAGGCGTGGTAGCGGCGCACCGGCCCCCACGACGTGCCGTCGGCACCTTCGCGTTCGACCAGGAGACCGAGGCGGATCAACTGCTGTACGGCCGGGTCATCGAACTCCTCGGCGACGACCTGGTGCAGAAGCCGCTCGACGCGGCCCGCGCCCAGGCGCCACGACCGGCCCAGCGCCGGTGCGCTGATCCGGATGGTGTCGGAGCCCTCGTTCTCCATGGTCGTTCCCGCAGCCCACGTGTACGCGGCTCCCATGTCACAGCCCTGCCCAGCAGACAGCACCGACAGCCAACTGTCTGCCGGAGTCCAGCCCGACGACGTCATGGAATCCGGCGAGCACCGCATAGTTGCCGCGCGTCGCCCATCCCAGGTCCGAGCCGTACCCTTCGAGCTCGCCTATCGCGAGTCCTCCGATCCAGAGTTGCTCCATGTACTCGTCGGCAGCGTCCCGCTCGGCGTCGACGGACACTGATACGACTACCGATGCGCCGACGTCGAACTCCGCCCGGCCGTACGCGACCGGAAGAAGGGAGGACAACTCCTCGCCGAGGTCGTGCCGGCTTCTCGGGATCAGCAGGGTCCCGTCCGGGCTGTACCACCCGGGACCCAGTTCGCCGGCGTCGACAACCGCGACGTGGAACCCGACCCCCTTCGCCGCATACCGCCGGCGGCACCGACCCACCGCGCCGAAGAGTTCTGCGGGCGACAGACGTGCCCCGCTCACGACGGGCGGGTAGTGCTCGACCACCGCTCCCATGTTCGACGGGTCGGGAAGCGCCTCGGGCATCGACAGCGTGCGCGGCGACGAGCCGTTCCTCATCGCGTCGCTGACGAGGTCGAAGGCGGCGCCCCATCCGTGCTGCTGCCACGGTGCCCGATCACTGCCGGACGTGGGATATGACCGCCACCCACCCGACTCGAAGACGACGACGGCCTGATCGGTCGGCAGCACCGGCGGGCCTCCGCCATGCCGCGACGCGCCAGGCACCCCGCCGCGGGTGAACGGCGCGTCGGCGATCTGGCGCTCCTCGACGACCGGGGGCACCGGTTCCGCCGGAGTTCCTGGACTAGACAAACGGATGGTCATTGTTCACCCCGCCACCCGAGCGACGGAGGAACGCCTCTACCTCGGAAGGGAAGCGCGGAGCGTAAAGCAGCGGGAACGGATTGATCTGGAGATGGAGCAGGGCAGGGACCACCGCGCGAGCGACCACGGCGCCGGCGGCCCATGCCGGGGTGATGTCGCTGTACGCCCAGCGGAACCCCTCTGCGGAGATGGCATCGCCGATCTCGGTCCAGGTACGTCCGCCCGAGGTCGTGCCCTGGGCTTCGGCCACCTGGTCGACGAAGTAGTCGCCCAGGTGGGCGCGCCCGTGCCTCGCCCACCACAGCGCCCGGGTGTTGATGCCCACCGGCCGCTCCTCGGGGTCTCCCCGGCGGTGCAGACGCCAGCCGAGGTGAAAGATGTGCACCGCTTCGATCGCCGCTGAGCGGATCGCATCCGCCGCGTCCGCATGGGCGGCCGACCCGAAGGCCACCTCCGGCAGTCCGTCGCGGGTGCCGACGATGGCGGCCAGCGCGACCTGCAATCCGAAATGGCTGCCGGGCAGCAGCCCGACGACCACGTCAGCCGCACCGCCGAGAATTTCCGCGATGTCGTGAACGGAGTACCGGTCGTCGCCGGGACGGACTCGGGCCGCGCGGCGCCCGGAGTAGACGGCCGCCGCAACGGCGTGCCGTTCCACGACCTCAGTGAGCGCGCGGGTGAGGGCCGTGTCCCAGTCGACCCCGCACGCGGCGCCGATCGAGGTCATCGGTTTGACGCGGGTCGGATCCGAGTCGTGGACCCGCATCCGCTCGACGTCGGCGGGTACGAACACCTCGCCGTCCGGAGACTGCATCGTCACCCAGGTGTTCTGGGAGTGCGCGTTCCATGCGAACGGGCGGAGCAGCGGCTCTTGCGAGCACTGTTCCGGGCTGAAGGTCGCCCGGTCGTCGAGACGGATGGCCTTCGAGCCGAGCTCGTTCGCGGACGCACGCACAGGTGCGAGGGCTGGCTCGTGCAGCGCGGCGCGCTCGACAGCCTCACCCAGTGCTCTCTCATCCGCCCGTGCGGGGTCAAGATCCCACGCTACGCCGAGCACGTCGTCGTCCGCCTCGACGACAGAGCCGAAGAGCCCGTCGAAAGGGCTCGTGAATCGGACGCATTTCCAATCATCGCGGACGACCGCAGCGGTGAGTGCCATTTTTTGTGGGTCAGCCTTTCCTGCTGGTCTTCCGACCGAAGGTGATGGTGTAGACCGGTGCCTCGTCATCCGAGAGCCCGAGCAACTCCGCCAGCACGTTGTCGTTTGTCGCCGGGGTGATCAGCGCGCCGCAGTCGTACGACTCCGCCGCGATGATGAATTTCTGCGCGACTCGACCTACCTCGACGTACAGTTCGCGCAAGGCCCTCTCGTAGGGGAACATTTCCTGGCGGCGGGGGAAGTCGACGATTAGCACGATCGTGGCACTTGCCGTCATGGGCGCCTGCATGCCGCACATCAGATCGGCCATCTCCTGGCGGAAGCTGCCGGACGTCAGCTGATCGGCTCGCTCGCCGGCGAGGTCGAGAGCCCAGATGCCCGAATCGACGCCGTTGATCGCGTACACGACGGCGGCCATACGCACGCCCGCCAGCGAGCCGGACGGCTCGAAGGGTGCCATGAGCGCGGAGAAGCAGCGGAAGATGGCGGCGACGGTCTCCCGCGACAACGGCTCCGGCTCGAACTGGCGGGCCGTGCGTCGTCGTACCAGCAGTTCACCGACGCTGACCCCGCCGGTGCCGGCCGTAGTGCCTTCTTCTGCCCAGTTCCACTGCGGCGTCGACGTCGCTGGACGCGTCGGCTGAGCCTGACTGCCGCGGGCCGGATACCGGGCCTCCCGCCTGCTGTCCGAGATCTGCTCGGACCAGTTGAAGTAGTCGAGGCTCGGACGCCACCCGTTCGTGACCCAATCGGTCGAGATCGAATCGAGGTCGTCCGACGGAGACAGTTCGCGGGCCCCGACCCCGGGGGCGTCCGACACGAGTTTCCGGGCGAGTTCGGCGGCGTCGAAGCGGACCGACTGCGCCGACTGGGAGTCTTCGAGAACGGCGGCGTCACGGTCGGGTCGGATGACGAGGAGTGGCGACCATGTCGTGGACATCAATCCCGGCTTTCTGCAGGCTGATCGGCTGCGTGTACGAGAGTCGCTGCGATTGTCGCCTCGACGCGGTGGTCGGTGCCGAGCGCGTCCGCGACCTTTTTGCCGTCGAGGTGCTGGGCATGCCGGACCGCCCAACCGTTCGCGCGGCTCAGGTACTCGGCAGTACCCATGAGGTGGCCCACATCCATGTGCACCGTCCGGAAGGTCCTTGGTTCCCGGTAGCGGTAGCGGTTCCGGGCGAAATAGGAGTTGAAGAATATGAGTGCGTAGGGGCGGTTGTCGTCGGCGATACCCGACAGGTCCGCCAGGTCGCGTGACGAGGCGTCGAGGTGATCCATGCGGTCCAGCGCGCCGTCGACGGTCGCGACTTGGTAGACACCGTCGTCGATCCCGTCGACGGCATGCGTGACGACGGAGAACTCCGTCGGATGACGACTACCGCCGGAAGGGCTCGTCTTCCGCAGCAGGTTGGCCGATTCCGCGAACGGCATCCTGGCCTGACGAATCGGTCGGGTCAGCAGGGAGAGCAGCGACGCAAGGCGGTCGTAGTCCAGCGGCTGCGCCGCTACCGCAAGGTTCGTCGCCGCCGAAGCGGTCGCGGGGAACAACTCCGGGGCGGGGTCCGGCAGTGCGTACACCTTCTCCTGGTCGTGCAGCCGGGGCCGGGCCCGATCGACGTCGGGCTGCTGCGCGTTGTACGCGACCATCCGGCGTACGTCCTCCGCGGAGTTGCCGTCAGCCTCGTAGAACTCGAAGGGGTATCCGTAAGTACGCGCGTGATAGCGGGAGGCGGCCCGCCATCCATTCTCGGCCCACGACTCCAGCCACCGCCGCGTCTTGATCGCCTCGGCGTCGTCATCGCGCACCAGGTACTCGTGGGCGACCAGCCACTCGGCGATCAGCTCGGCCCTGCGCACGGAGCCGATCGCCGCCATGATCGGCTCCGACAGGGAATAGATGGTTCCCGGAGCGAAGGCGGCAACGAGCAGACCCGCAGCCGACGCGGGAACCTTGTGTCCGTTCAACCTGTCGTCTCGGCTGATGAGCCACAGGTCACTGGCCGCCGGCTCGATGCGCACAAGAGGGTGCGCGCGATACGTTGCGGAACGGGCGTCGGTGCCGTTTTCTGCGGCAGCCTCAGCTAGCGTCTCCAAAGCAGGGTCCTATCTCTTGTACGCTCCGACCGGGTGACTTTCTGGACAACCTGAATGATTGACATCCTGTCGGCGTTCCCGGATACGGCTGCCCGATGACAGGAAAGCGCGTGCTAACCGGCCGAAAGACGGCCGGTTAGCACGCGACAGTTGGATCACAGGGACGTGAAGCCGCCGGTGCAGCCGCCCTGGATGAGGGCCGTCGAGAAGAGGTCGACCTCCTCGAAGAGACCCTCGATGTTGTCGATGGACGATTCCTCGGCGGTCTCGTTGAGGGAGACCTCTGCGTTTTGCGCGGACATTTCCTGCGCGGTGGTTGTCATCATGCAAAAAGCATTACAGGGCTATTTAACTATGTCAATGAGTGCAGCTGCGGCGGGCGCAGTCCTGGCGCTTCCGGACATATTTGCGCCTCGACGTCGACGCGACGAGCGAGCGTCCGGCCACCGCCCGGCGCCGGGCGGTGGCCGAAGAAGTGCCAAGGCTGAGGTGCGGTGGGGCGGACGATCGCGGCGTGTGGACGGTCGGCGGGTTTGGCCGCTCAACCCACCTCGGTCTGGACGCGGATCGCCGCTCGCGCGGAGAGTTGCTCCCACTGCTGCGACAGTCCGCGACTGAGGCGGGCCACCAGCGGGAGGCAGTGCGGTGGAAGAGCGTTGATGATGTCGTGGTCGGAGACGAGGCTGAGTTGTTGATGCAGCATGCGCAGCAGGGTGCGCCCGGCCTCGGTGTAGCGCACGGACGGATCCTTGGCGAGGTTCTCCAGCGCCAACGCGGTGACGTCCCGGCTCGGCTCGGGCGCGCCGGGCGCCTCCTTGACCGCGGACAGTGCCCGTGCCGGCGACGGTGAACCCGCCGCACCTTCGTTCTGTTTGCGGCGTATGGTGCGGACCGTGTTCGGTGAGACGCCGGCCAACCGGGCGATTTCCCGCAGCGAAGCATCAGGTCGTTCGGCCAGGAGCGCGACGACAGCTTTCCGGCCGGCGTCGGCGTCTGTCGGCCGGACCCGTCCGTCCCGGCCGGTCCGCTCGGCCGGCATCGGCTGGCTGCTGCGCTGCCTCAATGTGCTGATCGTCTTGGCCGACAGCCCGGTGGCGCGGCCGAGTGACCGGTCCGACCAATGCGCGAACATCTCCAGCAGACGTTCGGCCGCCGCCCGGCGGTCGGCCAGGGTCAGCGGCAGGCCGTGCTTGATGTTGCTCGTGACGCTGCGCAGGAAGGCCATCTGGTCGTCGTCGTCGAGCATCAGCGCGTGAATCGAGTCCGCACCACGGAGCAGTGCCGCCTGCAGACGATGCATCCCGTCGATGACGCGCATGGTGCTGCGCTGCACCAGGATCGGCGGGTGCTGGAGTTCGGACTGGGCCAACAGCTGTACGTGCGTCTCGTCGACCCCGTGCCGGCGGGGGCCCTGACCGGGCAGGAGCGACCGGATCGGTACCGATACGGCCTCCTGCTGGCTTCCTTCGGTCCAGCTCTCCACAACCTGCAGCGGATCGTTGGCGTCGATCAACCTGTCCTCCCCGTGAACAGCTGCTGATGCCTCGCTGACCGGCTCTTCGTGGGCTCAGTCGTCGCCTCTCGTGAGTGGAACCGGTCCGATAAATCAGAGAACAACTTGTCGGAAATTTCGGGCTCCGGTGATGCTGCTGGTAATGGGCCGATCCTGATTGCTCTGGCGGCCCGCGGCATGTGCAACTGTAGCTTCTGACCGCTTGCACAGGTGCCCCGTGGCACCCGGAAATTTCTCGGATTCAATGCGTCGACGCTCTTTTCCCTGCTTGGCGGTCGGTCTCGCTGTGGTGTAGGGCAGGGGGTCACCTACGCGGTCGCGGGTGGCATGCCGTGCGACCCGGTGTCGCGTGCGCAGCTGCGGAACCGCATCACTGCCGCGCCGGGATTCTCGGTGCCTTTCCGTAACTTCCGGGAGTGAGAGGGCCATGGCGACCTGGGCGCCGCCTACCGGTTCGAGAGCGACTGCGGCCTGCTGTCCTCGCGTGCCCGGGCACCCGGGCCGCGAGGCGGTCCACGTCGCCGATCAGTCCTGTACATCCCCTGCCCTCGAGACGAACCGGTGCGGGCGCATGCCGATCCGGCAGCCACGAAGCGCCTCGACGACAACGGTGTCGGAAGGAGCGCTGGTCTCGCGGCCGCTCCGAGGACTGGCCACCATCGCCACCAGGGAAGCCTCACCACCGGGAGTCTCAACCGCAAGTCGTAGGGTCATGCCCGGAAGCGCCGCATGCAGGCGTGCCGCCGTGGTGGGTAGGTGGATCCAGCTGTGGTCGATCTTGACCCAGTCGTCCGTCGCGCGGAACGACACGACGCCGGTCTCCGCGACGAGAGCGTCCGCGCTGAGCTCCGGTCGCAGGACCGCGGTGACGAGAATCGACTCGAACGCACGCAACCACTGCTCCGCCTCGGCGGGAGCGACATAGGCGGTGTCGACGAGCATCAGCACTTCGAGTATGTCGTCGCGGCGGTCCAGGTAGCAGAAGAGGGTGCTCGTGCTGCACTGGTCGCCGCCCAGCCACCGGACGGAGGTCCTGGCCGCTTCCTCCCGTATCCGCGCGGCGTTCGGTGCCTCCGCGGGGAGCGGCACGAACAGTCGGCTGTTGAGCCAGTAGGAGAGATCCAGCGGGAAGCCGCGTCGCTTCTCGACGCGCTCGCGCACCTCCATCAGGCCTCGGTGCGGGAAGCGCCCGGTCAGTGTCGCGTGGTGGATGGCGCCGGCGGATCGCCGCAGCAGTGCGTCGAAGTCGGCGTCGTCGATCGCCACGCAGGTGGGAACGTCCTGGGTGAGGCAACCCACCACGGCAGCCGTGTCCCGACCGGCCCGGTTGCTGACGCACACCTGGAGGTGAGCCCGGCTCAGCCCGCTGACGTGGGCCAGCACGAGGGAGAGGGCCGCGTGGCCGACCGCCGTCTCGCTGACCCCGTGCCGCTTGGCCAGGTGACTCAGGCACCACGCGCCGGCTGACGTCTGCATCACCACGTACCGATAGCGGGGATGCAACGGCTCGACCGGGAGCCGGGGCAGCATGCTCTGAGGCATGCGTGCAAGGCTCCGTTCGTGCCGGAGCAGCGCACGGGCCCCTTCCCGCCGGCCGGCCTCACTGCTCTCCCAGTGGCTGACATCGACGGGGTGGATCGCCGACGGCTCGCCGTCGGAGAAGTCAGCCTGGAGGACGTGGCGGAGGTGCCAGGTCATCCAGTGAGCGCCGAGGTAGTCCGACGCGAGATGGTTGATGGCCAGCAGGACGAAGGCCGGGCCACTCCGATCGGTCAGGATGCCCACGCGAACGGGGAGGTCGTCGGCCCCGAACGGGGTGCCCGCCAGCTCGGCTGCCGATTCGAGAGCCGATGTGAAGGTGGCTGTCACGGCGGTGATCACCGCGACGTGCAGGACTCCCTCGGTTGTGACCCTTTGCTGTGCGGAGGGCGCGTCCGGCTCGAACAGGGTTCGCGCGGACTCGCAGGCCTCGACCATTCCTCTGATGGCGGACGCGACCTCGTCGGCTTTCAGACCCGGCTTGATCCGGTGAGCGAACTTGAGGTTGAGTGAGGCGTTGTTCGGCTGGAGATCCGCCATCAGTTGCGCCATCCTCTGCTGTCCCCAGGTCAGATCGGCGGTTCGCCCGGACGGCGCACGAAAACGAATTTCCAATTTTTCTCCGTCCCGCAGTGACATCTTCTCCGTTGAACAGGACACCGAAAACAATTCGATTCAGAGAGAGGCTTGCGTCGAAGGCTATCGCTGGCATCCGTGCGGGGCAAGGTGGTTGGCGCGGCGATGGAAATGGTGCATGCTCGTCCGGTGACATTGATCCAAGTCGCAGGACTGCGTAAGGTCTTCCGCAAGCCGGAGAAGGCGCCGGGGCTACGCGGTTCCCTCCGGCACCTGCTCCAGCGTAGATTCTCCGAGCACGTCGCTGTGGACGGCATCGATCTGTCTGTGGCACAGGGCGAGGCAGTGGCCTACGTCGGTCCGAACGGCGCCGGCAAGTCCACCACGGTGAAGATGCTTTCCGGGATCCTGGTCCCGACCGCTGGACAGGTCCTCGTCGACGGCTTGGTGCCGTACCGGGCGAGGGTGGAGAACGCGCGACGCGTCGGCGTCGTCTTCGGGCAGCGAACGCAGCTGTGGTGGGACCTGCCCGTACGTGACTCGCTCGAACTGCTGCGGGACATGCACGGTCTGGGCGCCGCGCGGTACCGGGAGACACTGGCCCGCCTCGACGACGTCCTCGGCTTGGCCGACCTTCTCCCGGTGGTCGCCCGTAAGTTGTCGCTGGGGCAACGCATGCGGGCCGACCTCGCCGCGGCGCTGCTCCACGAACCGCGGATCGTCTACCTGGACGAGCCGACGATCGGCTTGGACATCGCGGTGAAGGACCGGGTGCGTTCCTTCGTGCGTCGGCTGGTGGCGGACGGGACGACGGTCATGCTCACCACCCACGACCTCGCCGACATCGAGGACATCTGCCGGCGCATCGTGATCATCGACGCGGGACGTGTGGTGTACGACGGTGACCTGCAGTCGGTGAAGGACACCCATGTCCGCGAGCGATCGATGTCCTTCGAGCTGGCCGCCGGCTTGCCGGGCGTCGATCGGATCGCCGCGCGACTGCCGGGCGCTCAGGTCCGCGCGGGGTCGGACGACCGCGAGCTCACGGTCACCTTCGACCGGATGACGCTCGGCGCGCGAGAGGTGCTGGCGGCAGTGCTCGCCGAGGCGGAGATCGTCGACATGCACATCGACGAGCCGGCCATCGAGACGGTCGTCCGGAAGGTGTACGCGGGGCAGTTGCGGCCCGAGCCCGGCGGCGGGGTCGATCGGGAGACCGTGTCATGACATTCGTGACCGCCGGTGCGGTGCCGTTGCCGGCTGATACCCGATCACGCCGGATACGTGCCTATCGGAGCATGGCCCGGATGGCGCTGAAGAGCCTTCTCGCCTATCAGACGAGCTTCCTCTTCGGCATGCTGGCCTCGGCGTTCGGCGTCCTGTCCATGCTGTACCTGTGGCGCTCGGCACTCGCCGCCGGCCCTCGGCAAGGATTCGACTGGCCGCAGATGAAGGCGTACCTGCTGGTGGCGTTCGTCGTCGGTTCGCTGGTGTCCAGCTATACCGACTATCGAATGGCCAACCGCATCCAGCAGGGCGACGTGGCCATGGACCTGGTTCGGCCGGTCGACTACCAGTGGTCGCGCCTGGCCGAGAGCGTCGGGTTCGCCGTCTACGAAGCCGGCACGGCGATCGTGGTCGTCCTGGCAGCCGCCGCGATCTTCGGCGGCATGTCGCCGCCGGACCGGGACACCTTGCCGCTGTTCATCCTGTCCGCCTTGCTGGTGCTGCCCCTGCGGTTCGGAATCGTGTACCTGAGCGGTCTGCTCGTCTTCTGGACACAGAACTACGTGGGTGTGCAGGCCGCCCGGATCGCCCTGATCACGCTGTTCTCCGGGGCACTCGTACCGCTGGCCTTCCTGCCCGAGTGGATGCGGGTCATCGCCACGTACCTGCCGTTTGTCGGAATGGCGTCGACCCCGGCGCTGCTCTACACCGGCTCACTGGACGGCAGCGACGCGACGACCGCCGTGCTGGTGCAGGCGGCCTGGGCGGTCGCGCTGTGGTGGCTGGCGCGGTTGATGTGGTCGGCCGCCGCTCGGAAGCTGACGGTCCATGGTGGCTGAAGCACGACGAGCGCTGTGGCTCTACCGCCGTCTGCTCGGTGCCCAGGTGCGCGCCACTCTCCAGTACGAGGCCGACTTCTGGATCATGAGCCTGTCGGCAGTTCTCGTGCAGGCCGTCGGCGTGGTCTTCCTGTGGGCGATCTTCCGGAGCATCCCGGAGATCAACGGCTGGCAGTTCTGGGAAGTCGTGCTCATCTACGCGCTGGTGGTCGTCGCGGAAGGGCTGAGCGTGCTGGTCGCGCAGGGAGCCTGGACCCTCGCGGTGACTGTCAACTTCGGACAGCTGGACGCGATGCTGTTGCGGCCCTATCCACCGGTCCTCCAGGTGCTCAGCTCCGCGGTGGGAATGAACGGACTGGGCAATCTCGTCCTCGGCACCGGTCTGCTGATCGCCGCGGTGCGGCACGTCGACGTCAGTTGGAACGTCGGTCGCGTCGCGCTCGGGCTGCTGCTCGTGGTTGCGGCGGCCGGTGTGAAGATCGGGCTCAACCTCCTCACGAACTGCGCCGCCTTCTGGTTGCGTTCCCCGTACTCCATGTTCGCGTTCTCCATGCACAGCTTCGGGGAACTGGCTCGTTTTCCGGTCACCATCTACGGCCTTGAGGTCCGGATCACCCTTACCGTCGTCCTGCCCTATGCGTTCATGAGCTTCTTCCCCGCCGCGGCTGTCCTCGCGCACGGGCCGGCTCGTTGGCTGGGGCTGCTGACGCCGGTCGTCGCCATCTACTGCCTGTGGATCGGGACGACCGTCTTCCGGTACGGGCTCTCACGATATGAAAGCTCCGGTCACTGATGTGCGAACACATCGGCCGCCACGCCGATTCCGTCGTCCAGTCTCTCGGAGCCCTCGGATGAGTCTCCTCGGAGGGCTGCGGGACGTCGTGCCGACTCCACCCGAGCACCGGGTGTGGATCAGCAGGGCCGAGGCGCTGGACACCTTGCGGTGTACGCCCGAGGAACTGGCGCAACTGGTTGCCGCCGGCCTCGTGGAGGAGGACGGCCGACACGACTACTGCGACGTGTGGAACGTTGGCCTGCTCAGCGGCACCGGACGCAGCAGTCCGGAGCGGATCATGATCTTCTTCGCGAGGATGCTGAAGTCGTACGGCGCGGACTGGGTCTCCGCGCGGGCCTACGAGATCGTCGGCTGGGCCCAGTGTCCCCGCGCGGAGCACTGCCCGTCGTCCGAGTGGAGCGCGCCTGTCCTACCGGACGTGCAGTGGCAGCATGAAGAGATCCAGGCCGGCAGGGCGGAGTGGCGCGGCAGGGTCGAACTGACCGGGAACACCGCCACGGTGCGAGACCCGAGGGTGCGGGAGGTCTGGGACGACCTGCTGCGGCGGTACCGCTTCCACTTCACACCCGTGACCCTGTCCTCCGATGTCGCCGGCACCAGGCACCGGGGCGTCGGCGACTGCGACTCGCTGTGCCAGGTACTGATGTCTGAACTGCTGGACCGTGGTGTGGCGGCCGAGCAGGAATCGGGTTACATCTTCGGAGGCGCACGCCTGGGCCTGCATTCCTGGGTACGGCTCGTGGACACCGACGGGGAGATCAAGATTCTCGACCCGGCCATGGCCCTGTTGTCCGACCTCTTCTTCACGCCCGAGTACAAGGCGTTCTGCTGCGGGTCCGGCAGTAACCGGGTGCTACGTCGCGCGAGTCGCGAGGGCATGTTCGCGGCTCATCCGTGCGTCACCGAAGACGGCAGGATCTTCTACGAGTTCACGCTCCGGTCGATCCGCCCCGGTCGGGCGCCGGGCCCGCGGTGCAGTGAGGGAGCAGGATGAACGGTCCTGAGGTGGAAGTCGCAGACCATGACGGGACGCGCGGCCGAGCGGGGGCCGCTGCCGTCGGTCGTCCGGTCGTCATCGACGGCCGGTCTCCGCCGCTCACCTCGCACGACCTGCACGCTGACGTTCTCGGCCTGCGACGTCGCGTACCCCGAGGTGCGACCGTGGCCCTGGTGGGGCAGAGTTCCCGCCTGGTCGCCTCGGCCATCGTCGCACTCGAGGGCTGGGCCGCCCGGGTCGAGTTCGTGGGTGACCTGAGTCCGACCGTAGGCTCGGCGGAGGCGGTGGTCCTGCGCGAGGCCGGGGATGATGCCCCAGCTGCCGCCTACGCATCCCACGGCGAACTGTCGGCCGGCGACGCGAGCACCGACGTGCATACGCTCTGGCGTGTCTTCTCCTCAGGCACGACGGGGACGCCCACCCCGACCGACCACAGTCTCGACTCGCTGACGCGGCGAATTCGCCCGGTACGCCCGGCGCGGAATCCCGGCGACCGCGAGCAGCGGCGGTGGGGTCTCCTGTTCTCTCCTACCCGGATGGCGGGCATCCAGGTCGTCCTCCAGGCGATCCACGGCGACACCCTGGTGGACGCCCACCACGCCGCCGGGCTCGACGAGCGCCTCCAGCTGTTCGCCGGAGCCGGCGTCGACGCACTGTCCGCGACTCCGACGATGTGGCGGATGATTCTGCGCAGCAGGGCCTGTGACGACCTCCGGCTGCAACAGATCACGCTGGGTGGTGAGATCGCGACACAGTCGCTGATCAATGCGTTGCGGCGGCGGTTCGATGCGCGCGTCACGCATGTCTACGCGTCCACCGAGGCCGGTGCCGCCTTCTCGGTGAGCGACGGCAGGGAAGGTTTTCCCCGGCATCTTCTCGAGCCGGCTCCCGGCCGTGTGGCACTGGAGATCCGCGACGGCGTCCTGTTCGTCCGGGCGCCGGGAAGCAGCACGGCGCAGCCGGACGGATTCGTCTGCACGGGCGACCTCGTCGAGCCTCGCGGTGACCGGGTCTACTTCGTCGGCCGGAAGTCGCAGACGGTGAACGTCGGAGGGGACAAGGTCTCGCCGGAGCGGGTCGAGGAGCTGATCCGGCGGCATCCCGCAGTACATGATGCCGTGGTGACGGCCAGGCGCAGCCCGATCACGGGCTGGATCCTGACCGCCCGGGTTGTGCCTTCGCCTCTCGGCAGTGGGCTCGACCCCGACGAACTGCAGTCGGCCCTGCGGTCATTCGTCGCCGACCATCTGCCCCGGTCGCATACTCCCGCCTCGATCACCGCGGTAACCGAGTTCTTCTTGTCGCCCACCGGAAAGGTCAGCAGAGCGTGAACGAGGCGGAATCCCGCGGCGACTGTCCGTACGCGGTAGTGACCGGAACCAGCAGTGGCCTGGGGCGGGCGGTGGCCCGGCGGCTCGGCAGCGACGGATACCGGGTGGTGGGCCTGGCCCGCCGCGAGGTCGAGCCGGAGGAGGTGGGTCCGGGCTATGTCCACGTCCGTGCCGACCTGAGTGATCTGGAGTCCTTGCCCGGCCTGGCACGCGCAATCGTGGAGGCGCACGGCGCCCCCTACGCGCTGGTGAACAACGCCGCTCGCGGCACCGACGGTCTCCTGCCGCTGGTGAAGGACAGAACCATCTGGGAAACAGTGCAACTCGACCTTGTGTCGCCGATGGTTCTGACGAAGCATCTTGTCCGCTCGATGATCTCAGCGGGCCGGGGACGCGTCGTCAACGTCTCCTCGATCGTTGCCTCGACGGGATTCCGCGGTCTGTCCGTCTACGGGGCGGCGAAAGCGGGTTTGGAGGGGTTCACCCGTTCGCTGGCCCGCGACGTAGGGCGGCGCGGCGTGACGGTCAATGCGGTGGCTCCGGGCTTCCTTGACACCGAGATGACCGGCGCCCTGGGGGCGGAGAGCCAGGCGCGCATCAAGGGGCGCAGTCCGATCGGCCGGTTCGCACGTCTCGACGAAGTGGCCGCCGCAGTGACCTACCTTCTTTCCCCGGATGCCGCCGGTGTGACCGGAACGCTGATCACCGTGGACGGCGGCTCCACCGCATGAGGCCCGGACCGGAAATGTGGACGGACAAACACGTAGGGAAGGTGGCGCAGTGCTCGAGCGGGAACGTGTAGCGGAGATCGTTCTTCGTGAAGTGGTCAAGCTGATCAAAGAGGAAGGGGGCGAGGACGGCGACGTCAGCCTGCAGAGCGGCCTGGCCGACAGCGGCTTGGACAGTCTCGCCTTCGCCGTCCTCGTTACGCGGCTCGAACAGTCGATGGGATTTGATCCCTTCCTCGCGTTGGAGGACGAGATCTTCCCCCGGACGGTGGGGGAGTTGGTGGAGGTCTACGTCGGCAATCAAATGGAGAGCGTCCCACCTCACAGGTGATGACTGCCGCTCCCCGGCAGGTTGGACGACTTCCCAAGGGCGCCCATCGGCGCGCCGTCGTCACGGGCGACGGCCGGGCTACGCGGTGTCGCCGTCGCGGAGGTGGTCCAACTCGGCGAGGTACATCGCCTGCAGGCGGTCGTGGTGCCGGACCAGCAGCCGGACCTCCTCGGCGCTGTAGCCCTCGACGAGCCGTTCCGCCCGCTCGGCGAAACGCTCGTACGGCCGCTCCAGGTCGGCGATCCGCTCCGGCCGTATGGTGACGACGACACGCCGCCGGTCTGCCGGGTCGCGCTCGGCCGTCACGTAACCGGCCTGCTGGAGCCGGCGGAGCATGCTGGTGACCGCACCGGTGGTGAGGCTGGTCCGCTCGGCGATCTGCCCCGCGGTGGCGGAGCCGATGTCCGCCAGGTAGTCCAGGCACTCCAGGTCGCTCACGGCGAGGCCCAGCCGCTCCGCGATGGCGTACCGGAACACCATGGACAGCCGCGACGTCTCCCGTCCGGCGCGCATGAGGTCGGTGATCGCGGAGGCGCGGGCCGGATCGTGGGACATGCGGGCAATCATGCCTCCGGCACGGTGACCCGGTGCAGCCGAGGTAGCACGCGGGTCAGCACCCAGTGTGGCGCGGCCGCGCCCCCGGTGAGGCGGCGCATCAGTCCGGAGGCGGTGTCGACGGCGCGGAAGGCGTAGTCCGTCATCTCGTCCTGGTAGGCGGCGATCGCCTCCTCCGCCGAGGTGGCGCCCGCCCGCGCCTCGACCAGCCGGCGGCCGAGCAGGGCGGCGTCGCGGAGCGCGGTGTTGCCGCCGTGGGCGCCGAACGGTGGCATGACGTGTACGGCGTCACCCATCATCGTGGCCCGTGGCACCGCCCACCGGTGCGGCCGTCGGCCGGTGGCGAAGAGGTTGAGCACCGTGGCGTCCAGCTCGGCGGTGTCGACCAGGCGCCGGATGAGCGGATGGAAGTCCGTACTCAATCGGTCGGCCAGTTTCCACAGCGCCAGCAGGTTCCCGCGGACGTCGGCCGGCAGTTCCTCCTGCCGGAGCAGCAGGCCCCACATGACGTAGTCGTCGCCGCTGGGCGCGTAGTTGCCCGGGGCCAGGCGTGCGAACGCCGCCTGCGGGCTCTCGCCGAACCGCATGGAGGTGAAGAAGAAGGCGCTGCCGGGCCGGTCGGCGATGGCAAGGACCCCGCTGGTACGCAGTGCGTCGGGGATGACGCTCTCGCCGTTGCGCAGCAGGGGAGAGCGGCCGTAGATCCCCGCCATCGAGGTGTTCGCCGGGTCCGCGTCCGGCATGAGCTGCGGTCGCAGGGCCGAGCCGACGCCGTCCGCGCCCACCACGACGGTTGCCGCGGCGGCCTCGCCGTCGGAGAACCGCAGTCGAAGCCCTGCCGGGCCGCCGCTCTCCACCGCGACGGCGTCCTTGCCGTAGTGGATGCGCCCGTTCAACCCGGACTGCAGGATCGACCGCAGGGTCAGCCGGTCGACCTGGCGGGTCGCGCCCGGCTCGTCCTTGAACGTGATGGTGAAGGCGTCCCGCAGCCGGCTGTTGGTGAAGCGCAGGTGACCCCCGGGCTCGTCGCCGGTGGCCAGCGCCAGGTGGTAGAGCGAGCGGGGCAGGCTCTCGCGAAGCGCCTCCAGCCCGTACCGGTCGAGAATGATCCGGTAACCCTGCCGCCGGATGAAGGGGCCCGGGTCCCGCTCGTAGACGTGCACGTCGATGCCGGCGCGCGTCAGGTACTGGGCGAGGCAGAGGCCGGAGAGGCCGGCGCCGGCGATCGCCACCGAGAAGTCCGTCGATGTGCTCATGCAATTACCTTAATCATTAAGATAATTTGGGCAAGGGTCACTGTGAACAGTTACCTTGGACAGATACTCAAGTTGGTTGTATATTCGGCTCATGGGATCGGCTTCGCGTCCCGCGCTACGGGAACCGTCGTACTTCGTCCTCGCCGCTCTGCTCGGCGGGCCGCTCCACGGCTATGCCGTGATCAAGCGGGTCAAAGAGCTGTCCGACGGGCGGGTGACCCTCGCCGCCGGATCGCTGTACTCCGTGATCGACCGGCTGCTCGGCGAGGGCCTCGTCACCGCCGACGGTGAGGAGATCGTCAACGGGCGTGCCCGTCGCTACTACCGGCTCACCGACGAGGGCTGTCTCGTACTCACCGAAGAGGCCGACCGGCTCGCCCAGGCCGCCCGGGTGGTCATGGACCGCCTGCCGCGCCGGGTCTCATCGCAGGCAAGTGTCCGTCACCCTTCTACCGCGAGGATCAGACCAGCATGAGTTCCGATGTCCTGGAGAAGCGCTACCGGATGCTGCTGCGGGCCTACCCCGCCGACTACCGCCGCGAACGCGCCGACGAGCTGATCGACACGCTGATCGGCGACGAACCCACCACCCGCCGCTGGCCCAGCGCCCGGGAGGCGGCCTCGCTCGTCCGGGGCGGCCTGCGGGTGTACGGCGGCGGCGCCGCGCCCCGGCCCACCGCCGTGCTGTTCTGGCAGGGCATCCACCTGGGCGCCATCGCGGTGCTGGCGCTGGGTGTCCTCATCGGCCTGGACGACATCGTCGAGGCGTTCCAGTTCGGCGGACTCTCGGACCCTCTGACCGTCCTGCGGAATCAGGGCATCCACGAGATCGTGCTGATCGCCGCGCTGGTGGCGCTCGTCGCGGGCCGCGCCCGTACCGCCGCCGTTCTGGCGGTGACCGCGGCGGTGGTGCCGACCGTGATCTCGCAGTACCTGTTCCTCAACGGCCTGCCGCAGTGGTGGGCGCCGGTCGTCGCCGCGCCGCTGATCGTGCTGGGGCTGCGGCGCCCGGCGGACGTGCCGCCGGCGCCCCGGGCCAACGCCGTCCTGGTCACCGCCGGCATCCTCGCCCTGCATCTCATCCCCGCGGGCGGCCTCCGCATGGCCGACGCCGGTCCGCGGATCGTCGTCGCCGTCATGGTCGTCGCCGGGATTGCCGCCTTCCTGTGGGTGGCCACGGCCGACCAGCGGCTGCTGATCGCCGTCGTCCCCACCCTCCTGCTGGGTACGCTCCACCAGTTGGACAACAGCGGGTTGACGGGGGAGTTGCTGCGCCGGCCGGACGCCCTG
Source organism: Micromonospora chalcea (assembly GCF_028768405.1). Classification (NCBI taxonomy): domain Bacteria; kingdom Bacillati; phylum Actinomycetota; class Actinomycetes; order Micromonosporales; family Micromonosporaceae; genus Micromonospora; species Micromonospora chalcea. The sequence continues at coordinate 31,435 of NZ_CP118233.1, forward strand.
CCGTCCCTGGTCGTCGCGGTCCTGATGGCTGTCGTCGCGGTCGTGTCGACCCGGCAGCGGCAGCGCACCCGAGCCTGACCGGTCCACAACGGCGGCCGGCAGGGATCTGTAGCCGACTGTGGCACACGGCCACCGCACGTTCATCGGCGGTCCTCAGACCATCGATGAACGTGCGGTGGCCGTCCTCATGGCTCGCCACACCCAACGCCGAAGTCGAGCGACGCCGGAGTACTACGGCTTGCCTGTCAGTACAAGGTGCCCATCCCGGTAAGATCACCGCTTCGCTTGACTCGCTTATTCACTCCCGTGCCGAGCGTCGGGAACATCACCGGATAAGAGCTGCCCGTGTAGTGCGCCAAGCCAAAGCCGTGCCCAGCCTCATGCGTGGCAACGGAGATCAGGTCGAAACGCCCCGCAGGGACAGTCCCGGAAAGGCCGGTGAACCAGTTCGTGACCCGGTTGTTGAATGCTATGTCGACCTCTACCCTGAGGCCGGAGCCGTCGACCCACGAGTAGGTGGCTCCCAAGATGTCCGGATCAAATCCGGCCCATCCGACTACATTTCCGTTGTCCCTCGTTCCCCACGTGTAGCGGGTGGTTGACCCTCGATAGTCGGCGAAGGCGAACGTGTAGTACGTGCCGCATGCGGAAGAAGTGTCAGTTATGAATTGGAAGCCGTACTTGATGGCTTGAAGCGCGTCCGAGGCCGGCTGCGACCGGCTGTTGTAGGTCCACGGAAACACAGATTGCTGCCATACGCCGCCGCTGAAGTTGTATTCGTAGGAGCTTCCGCAGTACGCAGGCACAGCTGCGAGCCCAGATGACTGAGTCTTCGCTGCCCCGGCTGGTTCCGGGTGCTTGGCGGCTGGTTCTGCGCGTTTGGCGAGGATGCGCTTGAGAGCGCCCGCTGTGGCAGTGGATCCAAGCGCGGGCGTCTCGTCGATCTGCAACGCCAGCTGACCGTCGGTCGCCCGATAGACAGAAGCAGCGCTCGGGCCCGTCGAGCCGGGCGTCCGGAGAACCTGCACGATGGCGACCATGCCTGGCTCCGGAACTGCAACCTCGAGACCCTCGGCGACTCGGACGACGGTGTCCGAAGCCAATTGGCAAGAAGTGCCGACCGACTTGATCTCGCTTGGTGACAAGGTTGAGCTGCATGGAATCTCGGCAGCGAACGACGGCGTCGTCGGCATCAAAGCGACCGCAGGCATCAAAGCGGTTAATGCGATTACGGTGCCAACTGACCTACTACGGCCTTCTTTTCGAGCCATGGAACACCCAACCCCCGTTGAGAGACATAGTCTTAAATTCTTGGATGTCTGGACACTGTACGAGGCCGGGTTCCCTTAGTCAAGATTCAGGTCCTTCGCCCGTGCGCGACAACTGGACAGGACGAGGCAGCAGGAAGCTCCTCAGTGCGGAAATTGCGTCTGGTCGATCATGTGTCCACGCAGGAGCTTCGGCGGCACGAGCGACAGAGGGCTGTTCAGCGTGACGCTCCTGATAACCCCGTACGCGATGAGGCCGCCGCCTCCACCTGCCTTCGGGCGGACGGAGGCGGCGGCCTCTTTGGTCGTTTCCGCGCCGGCTGCCGCAGCATGCCCCGCGCGCCATCTCCGAGCGGCGGGCGGGTAGCTGGTCGACGTGGGCGGCGACGATCGCGGCCACCCGGCTCCTGCGGCGCGCCAGCTGGCGCCACCAGGTACCGGTCCGGGTCGGCGGTGCCGCCGGTTGAGCTACTGGATCACCGCAGCGCGCTGAAGAAGGCGCGCAGGTCGGCAGCGAGCAGGTCGGGCTCTTCCTGGGCGAAGAAGTGGCCGCCGACGGTGGGCTCGCGCCAGTGGGTGAGGTTGGCGTAGGTGCGTTCGGCGAACGACCGGGGCAGGCCGGCGTCCTCCACGCTGACCGTGATACCGGCGGGCACGGCGACGATCGGCAGTGGTGGGGCCAGGCGGTCGTCACGGTAGGGTCGGAAGGACGTGCCGATGCAGTTGGTCACCCAGTACAGCATCACGGTGGTCAGCAGTTCGTCGAAGCCGAACCGGCGCGAGATGTCGCCGCCGCAGTCGCTCCAGCGCTGGTACTTCTCGATGATCCATGCGGCCAGTCCGGACGGCGAGTCGCTCAGCGCGGCCGCAAGGGTGTCGGGCCGTGTCTCCTGGATGATTCCGTAGCCCCAGTCATCCTGGGCCTTCGCGTCGAGCATGGCGACGAACGCCTCCTCGGCTGGGCTGAGGTCGCCCCTGCGGTCCGCCGGCGGGAACTTGATGTGCTGCGAGAAGACCCCGATGACCCGATCTGCGTGGCGGGCGCCGAGCCACGTCGACACGCCGGACCCGATGTCGCCACCGTAGGCGCCGAAGCGGTCGTAGCCCAGACGGGTCATCAGCTCAGCCCACACGTCCGCGACAGCCGCCTCGGTCGTCGGGCCCTCGGCGAGTGGTCCGGAGAAGACGAAGCCCGGCAGGCTCGGTATGACGAGGTCGAAGTCTGCGAGCCGGGACACCAGGGGCAGCATCTCCGTGTACGTGCTGGGCCAGCCATGGGTCAGGATCAGCGCCGTGGCGTCGGGCGATGCCGAGCGGACATGAACGAAGTGGACCGGCGCGCCTCGGACCGTGGTGACGAACTGAGGGTGCCGATTGAGGGCACGCTCGACCGCACGCCAGTCGAATCCGTCGAGCCAGTACCGCACCAGATCTGCCAGGTACGCAGGGTCGGTGCCGGCGCCCCACGGCTCTCCTGGGGCGGCCGGCGCGAGCCTTGTCCGCGAGAGCCGAGCCCGCAGGTCGTCCAGGACGGCTTCGGGCACATCGATGTGGAAGGGCGTCACCTGATCATGATTCCATCGCAAGGAGTCACTCGGCAGCCGCCCGAATGGGCAGGCCGCAGACTCGATCTCCGATCCGGGCGAGACATCCCCGACACCGAGGTCCTCGTCGACGGCTACGCCTACGGCTCGTTGTCCATGACGGCCTACACCCTGGGCATGTCCTGTCCACCGGCTGCCGGCCGGGGCGGATCCCCGCAGCCACCGCCCGGGCTGCCGCCGGACGGCTCCAACATCTGCGGAAGCGCCGGCTGCTCGGTGGCACCATCGATGAAGCCGACCTGCATCAGCAGCGCGAACACGGTCAGCGCCGGGGCGGGCCGGTCCGCGAAGTCCGCTGCGTCAATTCGGTTGTGTGCCGCTGCTCGGCCTGGCAGCCTGGCTGCCTCGATCTGACGAGAGGCGGCCATGACGCGGACCTTCCTGCAGCCGGACGATCTGCGCGACCTCGTGTCGGACCAGTTCGGCTCCGACCGGCGGCTCGCTGCCCTGGACCGGCTGACGGGCGGCACCAAGAAGGGCGTCTACCGGCTTCGGCTGGACGACCGGACAACAGTGATGCTGTACGTGTGGGCCGCGGACGAGAACTACTGGCCCCCGTCACCGACCGTCCCGGACGACCCGTTCACCGATGCGTCGGGCGCGGATCTCTTCGCCGCCGGCCACGCGGCGCTCACCGCGGCAGGTGTGCGTGTCCCGCATCTGATGATGATCGACCGGGACGGCCGCTACCTCGACGCCGACGTCGCGCTCGTCGAGGACGCCGGCGCGCGACGGCTGGAGGCGGTGCTGGAACACGATCCGGCCACCGCCGCCGCCCCGCTGGCCGCGCTCGGTGACGCCCTGCGCCGGATGCACACCGCCTTCGGACCGCACTACGGCAAGGTCGCGGCCGTCGCGCGAGGTGAGGCGTCCCAGACGCGGCGCGCGGAGGACGTGATCGTCGACCGGGCGCTCGGCCACCTCGACGCGGCAGCGGCCCGCGACGCCCGGCTGGCCGACGCCCATCACCGGATCACCGCCCACGTACGCCACCTCAGGAGCGCGGTCACCCCGCGCGTGGAGTACGGGCTGGTGCACGGTGAACTCGGCCCGGATCACGTGCTCGTCACGCCGGCCGGCGAGGCCGTCATGATCGATTTCGAGGGGCTGACGTACTTCGATGTCGAATGGGATCATGCCTGGCTGCAGATGCGCTTCGGCGAGTCGTACCCGGCGCTGCGCCCGGTCGATCTCGATCCCCACCGGCTGGAGCTCTACCGATACGCGCAGACGTTGTCCTTGATCGAAGGGCCACTACGGATCGCGGACACCGACTTCCCGGACCGGAAGTGGATGCTGGACCTGGCCGAGTGGAACATCACCAAGGCGCTCGCCGCGACCTGACGGCAGCCTCAGTCGGCCGCCGGTCTACCAGGGGAGCGGGCCCTCGGCGTCGAAGTAGCCGCCGGTGGGGCCGTCGGGGCCGACCAGTGCCATCCGGACGATGATCTCGGCGCCCTGCTCGACGGTCTGGATCCCGGTGTTCCCGTTCAGGTCGGTCCTGGTGAAACCGGGCTCGACCGCGTTGATCCGCATGTTCGGGAACGCCTTCGCGTACTGCACGGTGATCATGTTGACCGCGGCCTTCGAGGCCGGGTAGGCGACACCGGGGTACGCGTACGCCGGGGTGACCGGGTCGGTGACCCGCGTCAGCGAGGCCAGCCCGCTGCTGAGATTGACGATGACCGGGGCCGCCGAGCGCTGCAGCAGCGGCAGGAACGCGCCTGTGACACGGACGGTGCCGAAGACGTTCGTCTCGAACGTCTCCCGCATCATGTCGGCGGTCACCTCCGCGGCGCCGATCACCCGGTTGCCGGTGCCCCGGCCCTCGACGCCCGCGTTGTTGATCAGGACGTCCAGCCCTCCGTCCGCCTCGACGGCTCGCGCCGCGGCCGCCACTGACGCGCCGTCGGTGACGTCGAGCTGGACGGCCCGGGCACCCAGCAGCTCGGCGGCGCGGCGCCCGCGTCCGGCGTCCCGGCTGCCGACGTAGACGGTGTGGCCGGCGGCGACGAGCCGACGGGCGGTCTCGAAGCCGAGTCCCTTGTTCGCTCCGGTGATCAATGTCGTGGTCATGGCTCCATGCTGCGGCGCGGCGGCGCGGTGACCCAGTCGTCCGGTTTTCCTGGGACTGCCGGTACCAGGCAACGCCCCAGCTCGGCGGCGCACACTGGGGGCATGGCGACGGAGTTCGGGCAGGCGGTGCGCCGCTGGCGCGACCGGGTCCAGCCCGCAGCCGCCGGGCTGCCGGCCGGCGGGCACCGGCGTACGGCCGGCCTGCGTCGGGAAGAGCTGGCGCTGCTGGCCGGGGTCTCCGTGGACTACGTCACCCGGCTCGAACAGGGCCGCGCGTCCCACCCGTCGGGGCAGGTGGTCGAAGCCCTGGCCCGGGCTCTGCGACTGTCGGCGACCGAGCGCGCCCACCTGTTCCGGCTGGCCGGACTGGCGCCGCCGGGCGCGGAGACGGTGCCCGCGCACCTCACCCCGAGCGTCCAGCGGATGCTGGACCGGCTGGCCGGTACGCCCGTCGCCGTCTACGACGCGTCCTGGACGCTGCTCGTGGCCAACGTGCCATATGCGGCGTTGATGGGGGATCCGTCCGGGTGGCGTGGTCACCAGCGCAACGCGGTCTGGCGGCATTTCCTGGGCCCGGGCACCCGGGCCCGGCACACGCCGCAGTCACTGCGAGCGTTCGAGATGGCGCTGGTCGCCGACCTGCGCGCGGCGGCGGATTGCTACCCGGCCGACCAGCGGCTCCGGCGGCTCATCGCGGAGCTGCGGGCCGGCAGCGACCGGTTTGCGAAACTGTGGAAGTCCGGCGCGGTCGGCCGCCACGAGGCCGCCCGCAAGACCATCGACCACCCGAACGTCGGCCCGCTGACGCTGGACTGCGACGTGCTCACCGTGGCGGGCAGCGACCTGCGCATCATGATCTACACGGCCGAGCCCGGCACCGAGGACGCCGACCGCCTCGCCCTGCTCACCGTGCTTGGCACCCAGGCCCTGGTCGGCTAGCCGCCACTCGCCCGGGACGCCGTGGCATCGTCAGCGCTTGGCGACGGTGAGCAGCACCGCGGCGTCCTCCAGTGCCTCCAGCGTGTGCCGTCGGTCCGGCACGATCAGCAGATCGCCGGGTGCGCCGTCCCAGGACGTCTCGCCGGCGCCGAGCCGGACCCGGCCGTGCAGCACGTGGACGGTGGCCTCGCCGGGGTTCTCGTGCTCGCCGAGCGCCTGGCCGGCGGTCAGCGCGATCATCGTCTGGCGGAGCCTGTGCTCGTGGCCGCCGTAGACGGTGGAGCTGCTGCGGCCGCTGGAGGAGGCGTGCGCGAGCTTGAGCTGTTCGCGGGCCAGTGCGGTCAGGGATGACTTCTGCACGAGGGTCACCTGCTCACGGCATGGTGGCTTTCGGGGCGCCCTTGCCCGGGTCGATCCGGGTCGGACCGGCGGCCGAGGGCCGGATGTCGAAGTCGAAGATCTCGGTGGGCAGGTAGACGGTCGCGCAGGAGTTGGGGATGTCCACCACGCCGGAGAGCCGGCCCTCGATCGGTGCGGCGCCGAGCAGCAGGTACGCCTGTTCCGGCTGGTAGCCGAAGCGGGTCAGGTAGTCGATGGCGTGCAGGCACGCGCGCTGGTAGGCGAGCTGCGAGTCGAGGTACCGCTGTTCGCCGTCGAGGGTGACCGAGAGCCCGGAGAAGGCCAGCCACTGGGAGTACTGCGGCGGCGTGTCACCCGGCATGAAGATCGTGTTCTCGGCGACGCCGTACGTCTGCATGCCGTTCTTGATCAGGTCGACGTGCAGGTCGACGAAGCCGCCCATCTCGATGGCGCCGCAGAAGGTGATCTCTCCGTCGCCCTGGGAGAAGTGCAGGTCGCCGAGGGACAGGTTGGCTCCCGGCACGTACACGGGGTAGAAGACCCGGCTGCCGACGGTGAAGTTCTTGATGTCCTGGTTCCCGCCGTTCTCCCGAGGCGGCGCGGTTCGCGCCGCCTCCGCGGCCACCCGGTCGAAGTCGGCGCCGGTGAGGCTGCCGAGGATCGCGTCCTGCGGCTCGGGGGGCAGGGCCAGGGGCGGCACCCGGTCGGGTGCGGTGGCGATCAGCGCCCCCTCCCGCTGGTTCCAGGTCGCGAGCAGCGACGCGGACGGGGCGGTGCCCATCAGTCCCGGGTGGGCGATCCCGGTGAACGAGACCCCGGGGATGTGCCGGGAGGTGGCCTTGCGGCCGGTGAAGTCCCAGACCGCCTTGTACGCGTCGGGGAACTGTTCGGTGAGGAAGCCGCCGCCGTTGCCGGTGGGGAAGATGCCCGTGTAACCCCAGCCCTGACCGGCCAGCGGACCGGACTCCTGCGGGATCGGGCCCATGTCGAGGATGTCGACCATGAGCAGGTCGCCCGGCTCGGCGCCCTCGACGGCGAACGGGCCGCTGAGCGCGTGGACCCGGGTCAGCGGAGCGTCCCGGATGTCCTCGGCGGAGTCGTCGTTGTGGATCGCGCCGTCGAACCACTCGCGGCAGTGGACGCGGAACGACTGTCCGGGCCGTACCGTCGCCACGGGCGGGATGTCGGGATGCCAGCGGTTGTGCCCGACCTTCTCCTGGTCGGTGAACCTCTTCGTGGAGTCGAGGGGGAACAGCAGTTCAGGCACGGTCTTGAGCCCTTCTCGTGGTCACCATCGGGGCAGGCGGGCGTGGGCCGGGTTCGTCGAGCGGCGCGCCGGGCGACGGCCGGGCACCTGCCCGACCACCGCCGGCTGTTCCGCGCTGCGTTCGGTCCGGTCGATGGCCTCGCGCAGCGCCGCCGGCGTGCGGGTGAGCCGGGGCGCGGAGAACACCCGGGTCGCCGGGCCGTCACATCGGGGGCAGCTCGTCGACGGGCCCGCGGTGCCGACGGGCATCACGACGTCGAAGCTGCCGTCCTGCGGGCAGCGGTACTCGAAGGTGGCCATCGCCGATTCCCGTCCAGCCTTCGTGTGTGCGGTGGCCGTTCCGCAGCGGCTCACCCTGTCTCTCCGATTGTGGCTGATTGCTCAGATAGGCGGCGCAAAACGACGAATCAGGCAAAGGTGGTGCCTTGGTCGCCGGGTTGCCGTCCCGACCGAGGCGTGGGATACGTTGGCGATCATCGATGCGTTGGCGGCATCGTCGGCGTATGGCTGCCGTCTCCTCGTCCTCACTTCTGCGCCGTCTGCGGCCGGGTCTGCCGGCGGCCGTCGTGGTGTCCACGGCGGTGCTCGGCACCGCCCTGACCGCGGTGCCGCCGGCGGGCGCCGGCGCCGCGTACCCCGCTGTCGCACCGGCGCCCGGCGGGGCCGCGGCGCCCGTCGCGGACCCGACCGGGACCGTCTCGCCGCCCACGTCAACGCCCAGCACGCCCAGTACCACGCCGTTCCCGCCGAGCCCGCCCACGAACCTGACCGCCACCCAGGTGCGGACCACCTCGGTCACCCTCACCTGGACGGCCGCCACGCGCGGCTGCTGCCCGGTCGTCGGGTACGACATCACCTACTACCAGGCGTTCGACGACGTGATCTACAGCCTCAGCCTCGGCGACGTCACCACCACCACGATCACCAACTACATCCAGCCGGGCCGGCAGTACTCGTTCCGGGTGTCGGCCCGCGACGGCGACGGCCGCCGCTCGGCCGCCACCGACGCGCTGACTGTGGTCACCCCGGTGACCGACACCGGCCCGGACACCACCCCGCCGAGCGCGCCGCAGAACCTCACAGTCGGCGAGGTGACCGGCTCCACCGCCACGCTGTCCTGGGCACCGTCGACCGACAACGTCGGCGTGCTCGGGTACAACGTCTACCGGTTCGACGGCTGGTTCACCTCGACGCTCGTCGCCACCGTGCCGGGGACCACGTACACCGGGCCGCTGCCCCCGTCGACGCCGCTGCGCACCCTGTACTACGTGCGGGCCCGGGACGCCGCCGGCAACGTGTCGATCGCCTCCAACACCGTCACCGTGCCCACGACGACCACTCCGCCACCACCGCCGCCCTCGACCTGCCGGGTGACCTACCGGAACCAGTCCGAGTGGGCCGGCGGCTTCGTGGCCACGGTGACGGTCCAGAACACCGGGACGGCGGCGGTCGACGGCTGGATCGTCACGTTCGGCTTCCCCGGCGACCAGCAGATCACCAACGCGTGGAACGCCACGGTCGGGCAGGCCGGCGCCACGGTGACCGCCCGCAACGTCGACTGGAACCGCGTCATCGCCCCGGACGGATCCGCGACCTTCGGCTTCCAGGGACGGTGGGGCGCCAGCGACGCGCCGCCGACCGGCTTCTCGCTCAACGGCGCCCCCTGCACAGTCGGCTGAGAGGAAGTCCTGTGACCACACGCCACCGCCGCCGCGCCCTGGCCGGGGCCGTCACGGCCGTCGTCCTCGCCCTCACCACCACGATCGGGGGTACGCCGGCGCCCGTCGCCGCCGCGAACACGCTGAGCATGCGGGGCGCGGACGTCTCGTCGTTGCAGCGCAGCCTGGACCTGGGGGCGAAGTACTACGACGCGGGCGGGGTCGCCCGTGACCCGCTGGACATCCTCAGGTCCGCCGGCGTCAACTACGTCCGGCTGCGCGTCTGGAACAACCCGGCCAGCGGCTACAACAACAAGAGCAAGGTGCTGGTCCAGGCGAGAGCGGCCAAGACGAAGGGCCTCAAGGTCCTCATCGACTTCCACTACTCCGACACCTGGGCCGACCCCGGCAAGCAGTACAAGCCGGCCGCCTGGGCCGGCCACAGCCTGAACCAGCTGCGCAACGACGTGTACGCCTTCACGTACGACGTCTGCGCCGCCCTGCGCGGGCAGGGCACGCTGCCGGACAGCGTGCAGATCGGCAACGAGATCAACGTCGGGATGCTGTGGAACGAGGGGAAGGTCGTCAACAACGACTTCGCCCCGCTGGCCGGCCTGCTGAAGCAGGGCTACAACGCGGTGAAGGCCTGCGGCGGCGGCATCCCGGTCATGATCCACACCGCCAACGCCGACAGCAACGCCAACGCCCGCTGGTTCTACGACGGCATCCGCGCCCAGGGCGTGCAGTGGGACATGACCGCGCTGTCGTACTACTGCATGTGGCACGGCAGCCTGGCGAACCTCTACAACAACATCGTCGACCTGCGGAACCGCTACGGGAAGCCGGTGGTGATCGTGGAGACCGCGTACCCGTTCACCCGGGACGACGCGGACGGCCAGCCGAACGTCATCGGCGACGTCACCTGCGACGGCATCAGCGCGACCTGGGCCGGGCAGGCCCAGCAGTTCGACTGGGTCCAGAACACCGCCCGCAACGCCGGCGCCATCGGGGTCTTCTACTGGGAGCCGACCTGGTACGCCGTCCCCGGCAACGGCTGGGACCCGGCGAACATCAACGGCACCGGGAACGGCTGGGACAACATGGCCGTCTTCGACTGGTCCGGGCGGGTGAACCCGGGGGTGCGCTGGACGCCGTGACCGGCCGCCGGCCGCACCCCGGGTGCACCCGCCTGCTCATCGCCTGAAGAGGCGGCCTATCGAGTCGCGCCGGCCCCAGGCGATGAACACGAACAGGAAGAACAGCACCACCGGGGTGATGACCAGCGCGCCGCCGTCCAGGATGAACGCCTGGGTGATGGCGGCGCCGACCATGAGCAGCGCCAGCCCGACGGCGGCCAGGCCGGCGAGCCGCGGCACCAGCAGCCCGATGCCACCGGCCAGCTCCACCAGGCCGATGAAGTAGCGGAACCAGGGCGCTGCGCCCATGTCCTCGAAGGACTGGACGGTGTTCGTCTCGCCGAACAACTTGGGGCCGGCCGAGGCGACGATGAAGAAGACGCCGAGGAAACCCTGGAGCACCCACAGCGTGCGGTGCAGCCCACGGGCGACGGGCGGGGGAGTGGTGTCGACAACGCTCATGGCTCTCGTCCTCCTGAAGAATCAGCTGGTGCATCCGAACGGATGCACCAGCTGAGACCGGACAGGACATGTGAACTCATCGGTGATCCGGCGGACCGCTACCAGGCCTTGCCGCGGATCGGGGGCACGTCGAGATCGCGCTCGCCGCCCCGGTGCTCGGCGAGCAGTCGCCGGCGGATCGAACGCCAGGCGACGCGCTCCTGGCGGCGGCCGAGCCTGCGGCAGGACTGGAACGTGCAGAGCCGGCAGCCGCAGAGGTTGGGCGCCTGCGCCGACACCTCGCGGTGGCAGCGGGTGCGGATCCACTCGGGCGCGGCGAGGAACTCGGCCAGGTCGCAGGCGCCCAGGTGGTGCCGGTGGATGTCGGTGAACCAGCGGCGCAGGTACGGATCCCGCTGCTGCACACGCTCGGGTCGGTGGATGTCGGTACGGGCCATGTGACGACCGCCCTTCCGGCCGCCCGCGCACCATGCGCGGGACTAACGCCTCTCTGGCATGCCGGTCACCTCCCGTCGCCGGTGGACGCCCCCATTCTGCTGATCATGGATCGGGCCAGGCATCCGATTTCCGGGGCCGCCCAATGGGTCGATCAGGCCGTACCATCGCCCGGTGAAGCTGCGCCGCCGGCTCGTCGCCGCGTCTCTGCTGCTGGCGGTGGAGACGATGGCGCTCGCGCTGCTCGTCACCGAGTCCCTGACGGGTGCGATCGCCGCCGCCGGCCTCACCTGCCTGTCGTTGTGGCTGCACCTCGCCCTGCACGAGGGCGGCCACCTCGTCGCGGCGAAGCTGCTGCGCCTGCCGGTCGTCGCGGTCCACATCGCGCCCTTCACCGGATGGCGCAACGAGGTGTCGGTCCGGCCGTCGGCGTCGATGCCGGCGTTGCCGCTGCGGATGGCGCTGTTCCATCTCGGCGGCCCGGTGGCGAACCTGGGCGCCGCCGCGGCGCTCGTCGTCGTGGCGACGCACACGGCAACGGTGTCGACGCGCCTGGCGCTGTTCAGCGCCGCGTTCGTCGGAGCGCTGCTCGGCCTGGGCAATCTCGTTCCGGGGAGTTCGCCCCGCAGTGACGGCCGCAACCTGCTCCGCTGGCTCGGGGCCCCGGCGGCCGCCCGGGCCGGACTGCGGGCGTACTACCACCAGGACGTGCGGCGGCCCGCCGAGGACGGTCCGAAGATCATCGGGAGTCCGCCCGGGCGGTAGCGCGGTCGCGGCTCAGCCGAGCGGGCCGGTCACCGCGGTCACCGTGCCGCCGGGCAGGAAGCCGGAACGGCCGTGCCCGCCGTGCGCCACCGGGCCGGGCAGCGAGACCGCGGCCGCCGCGTACATCCGGGCCGGCCCGGCGAGTGAGCCGCCCTGCCAGGCCAGGTAACCGGAGACGGTGGCGGGTTCGCCGGGGAAACGGCGGGCCAGCTCCGCGACGTACCGGGACACCGGCTCCGCGCGCGGGTCGAACCGGAGCGCGAGCATCTGCCCGGTCGCGGGGCGCAGCACCGCGGCGGTGAGCAGCCAGGGCGCCAGATAGGTGCCGGCCGCCGCGCCCGGCCCCCGCGCGGCGTCGCGCAGCGCCGCCTCCGCCCCGGCCCAGCCGGTGACCACGAGCGTCGGATGCCGTCCGGACCCCGGGGGTACGACACGCAGTCCGGCGCGGCGCGCGGCGTCGGTGACGGCGGCGACCGCCGCGACGGAGCGGGCCGAGGAGTCGCCCACGACGCCGAGGGCGCCCTCGGCCCGGGGCGCGAGGAAGGCGACTGTGGCGTCGAGGTCCTCGCGGTCACCGGAGGTGAGGGCGTCCGCGGGGCAGCGCGACAGCGGCTGCGGGTCGTCCCGCAGGAGCACGCCGAGGGCCGCGCTGACGCACTCCGGCCCGTCCGGACCGCGCAGGTCGGGACCGGGCGCGTCGGCCGCCCCGGCGTCCAGCCGAATCACGGCCTGGCGTCCGCCGTACGCGACGTGCAGCCGGCTCGGGCCGGGCGGAAGGTGTACGAGGGCCCAGCCGTTGGTGGCACCGGGCAGCCGGACGGCGGGGGAGAGGCGGTCCGCCCGCGTCCCGACCGAGACTCCCTCCGCGCCGACGTGCACGAGGTTCCACCCGGGCCGCTGCGGCGCCACCACCAGCGGGAGGCCCCGGCCGCCGTTGTCCACTGCGACGAGCAGCGGCGCGCCGGGGCGGCCGGGCGGCGCGGGCAGCGCCACGGCGGTCGCGGTGGCGGCGACGATGACGACCGCGGGCAGCACGACCGCCTGTCCCCGCAGCAACGTCCGGTCCGGCTGCCGTCGGCGTCGCAGGCCGGCGCCCAGGCCCACGGCTCCGGCCACGGCGACCGCAAGGCAGACCCAGCGTGCCGGGCCGGCCCATCCGGGGCCTTCCGGGCCGAGGGCGGCGTGGTCGGTACCGAGCCGCACCGCGCCGGCCGCCGCCTCGGCGGTGACGGCGGCGAGCATCCAGGGCGCCGCCCGGTGGGCGACGCGCCGCCGGGCCGAGTCCGCGCCGAGCACTGTGGCGACGCCGCCCAGCAGCACCGCGGCGGCGAGCCCGTGCCCGGCGGCGGCCGTCGCCTCCGCGACTGTCGCGGTGGGCAGCGCCAGCAGGCCGGCCCCGGCGGACACGAGCAGAGCCAGGGGTACGCCGACCGCGCGCCGCCCGGCGCACCCGGGCAGGGCGAGGCAGGCCGCCGCGAGCACGAGCGTTCCGGCGGCGGGGGCGTCCCCGCCCAGGCCGAGGGTGAGCAGGTGCGCGACGGCGGCGGTCACCGCCGTGGCGGTGAGGCGGCGGGGCGCCGGGGCGGCGAGCGGTCGCAGCAGCACAAGCCCGGCCGTGGTGGCCGTCGCGGCGAGGGCGAGCAGCGCGGCGAACCCGGTGGCGGCCGGCGCGACACCGCCGCCGTCCGCGGCGTGGGCCGGCCCCGCCGCCAGCAGCGTGGCCGCCACTGCGGCGAGGGCCGCGCCGGTGAGCCGTCCGGCCGATCGGGGTACGCCCCGGCGACCGTCGGCGGTACGCGGTGTCGCGGTGCGGTCGGGCACTCGTGTCTCCTCGGCTGTCACACGGGTCGATCGGCCGGGTCGGCAACCGGGGGATACGTGTTGGCGGCGTACCAGTCGCCGCGGCCCCGCGGCAGCAGGTCGAGCACGTTCCACACCGGGGAGAGCAGGTCGATGCCGCGCTCGGTGCCGTCGACGAAGTTGGCCGGCTGGCTGTAGAAGTGCCGGACGCCGTCGCCGTCGCGGACCAGCACGCTGACCATCGGGCGCTGGTCGCCGTTCGGGTGCTCGGCGCGCAGGTCGGCGTTGAAGTCGGTGCCGTGGCTGGAGAGCAGCCGCAGGCCGGCCCAGCCGCGCCGGGCGCCCCAGGCGCGCAGCTTCTCCGCCGGGGCCTTGCCGACCACCACGAACGCGGTGTGCTGCTGGAGGTGGTGGGCGACGCCGTGGAACCCGTCCACCCACATCGAGCACATCGGGCAGGCGGCGTCGGCGTCCGGGTGGAACATCAGGTGGTAGACGAGGAGCGTGCGGTGCGCGCCGAAGAGCGCGGACAGCCGGACGGGGTGCAACGGGCCGGGCGCGGTCAGGTCGGCCGGTCCCTCGGTGAGCGCGACGTCGGCCACCGGCGCGCCGAGCGGCAGCTCCCGCCGGGCGGCGGCGACCTGTTCGATCTGGTCACACAGGCGGCGTTCGGCCTCGGCGAGGCGCAGCCGCGCGGCCACATATCCGGCGTCGGCGCCGTCCGGCCACATCGGCAGCGCCGGCGCGCTCGCGTCCTCGGTCATCCTCTCGTCCTTCCTCGACCCGCGCTAACGCCGGCCGTTCGCTATAGAATATAGAAGTGATCAACGGGTAGGTGTCGACAAAGGGGGTACGCGCGTGACGGAGACGACCGCGCCACCAGGGCTGCCGCAGCACGGCCGGTTCGCCACCGCCGACCCCGACGCCGACATCCACGAGTGGCTCGCCGACTGGCGCCGCCAGGCCCCGATGCGTGTGGACGTCGTGCCCCTGGCCGGCCTGCGCGGCTGGCGCCAGGACGCCGACACCGGAGTCCTGGCCCACCGCAGCGGCCGGTTCTTCCGGGTGGAAGGGCTCTCCGTCGAGGTGCCGGGCGCGGCCGTGCCCCGCTGGGACCAGCCGGTGCTGCACCAGCCGGAGGTGGGCATCCTCGGGCTGCTCGCCCGCCGCGACGGCGACACGCTGCGGGTGCTGGTGCAGGCCAAGGCGGAGCCTGGCAACCAGGACGGCCACCAGCTCGCGCCCACCGTCCAGGCCACCCGGAGCAACTGGACCGGCGTGCACGGCGGCCGCCCGGTGCCGTTCCTGCACCACTTCCGCGACCCGGACCCGCGCCGGGTGCTCGTGGACGTCCGCCAGTCCGAGCACGGGTCCTGGTTCCTGCGCAAACGCAACCGCAACATGGTGGTCCTCACCGACGAGGACATCGTGCCGCCGCCCGGGTTCCGCTGGCTCAGCCTCGCCCAGCTGCACCGGCTCCTGCGCCACGACGACCTGGTCAACATGGACATCCGTACCGTGCTCTCGTGCCTGCCGGCGGAGCTGACGGCCCGGGCGGCCGGCCCGGCCGGGGACGCCTTCACGGCCGCGCTGCGCCGCTCCTGCCGGCCCGGGCCGGGCAGCCGGCACCACACCGGCGAGCTGCTGCACTGGATCACCGACGTCCGCAGCCGGACCGAGGTGGACGCCGACCGGACGGCGCTGCGCGGACAGGCGGCGTGGCATCTCGGCGAGGTCTCCCTGCGACACGACAGTGGGCTGTTCTTCGAGGTCATCGGCGTGGACGTGGACGCCGAGGGGCGCGAGGTGGCGAGCTGGTCGCAGCCGATGCTGCGGCCCTGCGGCCAGGGGGTGGTGGCGTTCCTGGCCACCCGCCTCGACGGTGTGCTGCACGTGCTGGCGCACGCCCGGGTCGAACCGGGCTTCGTCGACGTGGTGGAACTGGCGCCGACGGTCCAGTGCACGCCCGCCACGCTCGACTACCTGCCCGCCGCCGCGCGTCCGCCCTTCCTGGACCAGGTGCTCGGCGCGCCGCCGGAGCGGGTCCGGTTCCGCGCGCTCCTCTCCGAGGAAGGCGGACGGCTCTACCGGGCCCGTAGCAGCTATCTGGTGGTGGAGACCGACGACGTCGACCTGGAGAGCGACCAGTACCGCTGGGTGACGCTGCACCAGCTCTCGGAACTGCTGCGGCACAGCAACTACGTGAACGTCTCGGCCCGCAGCCTGATCGCCTGCCTGCGCGGGCTGCTGGACGCCGGCTGAGCGGGCGGACCGGGTCACGCCCCGTCCGCCCGCCGCGACGGCGGTCAGTCGCCGAAGCCGGTCGGGTGGGCGTCGCCGACCGCGTTGAGCAGCACACCCTGCTCCAACAGCGCCTTGCAGGCGCAGAGCACCATGGTGAACCCGCCCATCGAGTCGATCGCCTTCGCCACGGCCTGGTCGGCGCTGCCGGCGAAGCCGGTCTCGGTGACCCGGACCAGCGTCGTGTCACCCTCGCCCGGCAGGAACCGCCATTCGAGCTGGGTGGGGGACTCCGGGTCCCACTCGGCCAGGATGCGGCTGTTCTTCTCGACGTCCTTGACCGTGACGACGGTAGAGACGCCGTACATCTCCCAGTCCCAGGTGACGGTGGCGCCGGGTTCGAGCCGGCCGCTGCTCTTGGTGAACCAGAACTTCGTGGTCACCGCCGGGTCCGCGAACGCCTCGAAGACCTCGGCGGCGGGCCTGCGGATGAGCATCTGCGCGGTGACGGCAGGCGGTTGAGTCAAACGGTCGCTGTCCACGGGGTAGCCGTGTTCCCTTCTCGTGTCATCGGCACTGCGTACAAACGGTGGCGGGGTCAGGCCCGCCGGCGGTACAGGAACATGGAGAGCGGGGCGAAGACGGCCACCAGCGCCGCGCAGCCGACCAGCGCCGCGCCTACCTCACCGGCGGTCGCCGTGCCGTGGGCCAGGCCGCGCGCGGCGGTGACCGTCAACGCGAACGGGTTCAGGCCGACCACGGCCTGCAGCCAGCCGGGAAGCGTCTCCTGCGGCACGAAGAAGTTGCTGACGAACGACACCGGGAAGACGATCGCCTGGCAGGCGCTCAGCGCGGCGGTCGGTGACTTCAGGGCGAGCCCGAAGACCACGTACACCCAGGAGAAGGAGAAGACGAAGACCAGGGTGATCAGGATCGTGGCGAGGACGCCGAGCACGCCACCGTCGGGCCGGAAGCCGACCGCGAGCCCGACCGCCACGGCGACCGCGCAGCCGACGACGTAGAGCACGTTGTTGCCGAGCAGGGTGCCGACGATCGCGGCGGGCCGCCAGATGGCCAGCGCGCGGAAGCGGTCGGTCACCTCCCGGGAGTTGTCCAGGTTGACCACCGCGCCGATCCGCATGCTGATCATGATCCCGGTGAACACCACGATGCCCGGGATGTAGAACTGCATGTAGCTCGACGTCGAACCGGCCAGCGCGCCGCCGAACAGGAAGCCGAAGACGAGCGTGAACATGACCGGCACGCCGAGCGCCTCGAGGATCTGCGTCGGGTCGCGGCGTACCTTCTGCACCGCCCGCCACGCGAAGGTCAGCGTGGACGACAGCGCGCCGGGACGTGCCGGCCGCGCCGCGGACGGCGCCGAGGCGCCACGGCCGGTGCCGGTCTCCACCATGCTGCTCACGCCGCCTCCTCGGTCTCGGTCCGCGAGCCGTCCGCCCGATGCCCGGTGAGGGCGAGGAACACCTGGTCCAGGGTGGCGTGGCCGAAGGCGTACTCGGCCAGGCCGACGCCGGCCCCGGTGAGGGCGGCCAGCGCCCGGGTGGCCTCCTCCTCGGCCGCGACCTGCGCGGTCAGCTCCATCCGGTCGGCGCCGGCGTGCACCGCCGTGCCCAGCGCCTCCGCCAGCATCCGCTCTGCCGTCTCCCGCTGCCCGGCGTCGCGCAACCGCACCCGCAGCACGCTCGCACCGATCGACCGCTTCAGCTCCACCGGCGTGCCCTCGGCGATGACCCGGCCGTGGTCGACGACCGCGATCCGGTCGGCGAGCTGGTCGGCCTCGTCGAGATACTGCGTGGTGAGCAGGACGGTGGCGCCCTCGCCGACCATGCCCCGGACGAGTTCCCACACCTGGTTGCGGCTGTGCGGGTCCAGCCCGGTGGTCGGCTCGTCGAGGAACATCAGGTCGGGTGTCACGATCATGCTGCTGGCGATGTCGAGCCGACGGCGCATGCCGCCGGAGTAGGTCCGCACCAGCCGGGCGGCGGCCTCCTCCAGACCGAACGTGGCGAGCAGCTCCTCGGCGCGGCGGCGGGCCGCGCTCCAGGAGAAGCCGCGTAGCCGGGAGAGCAGGACGAGATTGTCCCGGCCGGACAGTTCCTCGTCGACCGACGAGTATTGCCCGGTCAGCCCGATCCGGTCGCGGATCGCCCCGGCCTCGCGCACCACGTCGTGGCCGAGCACGCGGACCTCGCCGCTGTCGGGCGGGACGAGCGTGGCGAGGGTGCGGACGATCGTCGTCTTCCCGGCGCCGTTGGGGCCGAGCACGCCGAACACGCTTCCGGCCGACACGCGCAGATCGATCCCGTCGAGCGCGCGCACCTCGCCGTAGGATTTGCGCAATCGTGTGATCTCGATGGCGGGAGTGTCGGTCTGCTGTGCGGACAACCCAGCCGTACGCGACATTGTGTTCACAAACATATAGTAGCAGGACGTTTCGCTCCGGTCACGCCTCTTGATCCGCGCGTCGCGCGCGTTCCGCCACCACGTGATCGTCGCATGGACACCCGTCGGTCGATAGCTATAACATTCTCAAGCAGCAACTTGCCGCCGAGAGTGGAGGAGCGGACGTGTCCACACGCGAGCTGACCGAAATCGACGAGGTAGCGGAGATCTACGACGACGGCGCCTGGGCCGTCGAGGTGCTCGGCGGAAACATCCACTTCGGATGGTGGGAGGACGACGACGACCGCACGCCCTTCCTGGAGGCCATCAACCGGTTCACCGACATCGTCGGCGACCGCCTCGGCCTGCGCCCCGGCGATCGGCTGCTGGACGTCGGCTGCGGCGCCGGCGAGCCGGCCATCCGGCTCGGCCAGCGCAGCGACGCCGACATCACCGGCATCACCAACAGCGCCGAGCACCTCAAGCGGGCCCGGGAACGGGTCAACGAGTCCGGGCTGCGTGGCCAGGTCCGCTTCGAGCTCGGCGACGCCGCCGCGCTGAGCTACCCGGACGCCTCCTTCGACAAGGTGCTCGCCTTCGAGTCCCTGGTGCACGCGCAGGACCGCCGGCAGTGGCTCGCCGAGATCCGCCGCGTACTCAAGCCCGGCGGCCGGCTCGTGCTCACCGACCTCGCCGAGGACGCCCCGCTCACCGAGCGGGACCGGCAGATCCTCACCGACTTCACCCTCGCCCCGCCCGGCCCGCCGATGGCCGCGTTCGACCTGGTCCGCGACGCCGGATTCGTGGTGGACGAGTTCCTCAGCTGCGGCGACAAGATCAGCCGTTCGTTCCCCGCGTACCACGAGCGGGTGCAGCAGCGGCGCGACACGCTCGCCGCCGCGCACGGCGCCGAGAAGATCGACGCCTTCCTCGCCGAGATGCCGGCCGTGCTCGACGTCCTGCGGACCAAGGTCGGCTGCGTCGTCATCGCCGCCCACAAGCCGCGCTGACCCGCCCGGCACCGGTGACCGGAAGGAGCAGGCAGATGACCGCCCCCGCCGTCACCGGCTGCCGGATCTGCGGCGGCCCGGTGACCGAGATGCTCGACCTCGGCCGCCAGCCCCTCTCCGACGCGTTCCCCCGCCCGGCCGACCTCGACGGCGAGTTCTTCTACCGCCTCGCGGTGGGCCGGTGCGCCGACTGCACGATGGTCCAGCTCGTCGAGGAGGTGCCGCGCGAGCGGATGTTCCACCACGACTACCCGTACCGCTCGTCGCTGTCGTCGGTGATGCGCGCGCACTTCACCGGCACCGGCCGGGAACTGCTCGCCACCGAGCTGACCCGGCCCGGCGCGTTCTGCGTCGAGCTGGGCTGCAACGACGGGGTGATGCTGCGGACCGTGGCCGCGGCCGGCGTACGCCACCTCGGCTTCGAGCCGTCCGCCGGGGTGGCCGAGCTGGCCCGTGGGCAGGGCGTACGGGTGCGTACCGACTTCTTCGAGGAGGAGACCGCCGCCGACGTGCTCGCCACCGACGGGCCGGCCGACGTCATCTACGCCGCCAACACGATCTGCCACCTGCCCTACCTGGACTCGGTGCTGCGCGGCGCGCGGCTGCTGCTCGCCCCCGGCGGCGTCCTCGTCTTCGAGGACCCGTACCTCGGCGACATCCTCGCCCGGACCGCCTTCGACCAGATCTACGACGAGCACTTCTACTACTTCACCGCCCACTCGGTACGGGCCGCCGCGGCCCGCTTCGGGCTGGAGCTCGTGGACGTGCGGCGGCTCCCGGTGCACGGCGGCGAGGTGCGCTACACGCTCGCCCGCGCCGGGGCGCGTACCCCGTCCCCGGCCGTCGCCGACCTGCTGCGCCAGGAACGGGAGCAGGGAGTGACCGGGGAGGCGGCGCTGCGCCGGTTCGCCGCCGCCGTCGCGCGTACCCGATCCGAGCTGGTCGCGCTGCTGCGCTCGCTGAGAGAGGAGGGCCGCACCGTCGCGGCCTACGGGGCCACCGCGAAGAGCGCCACCGTCACCAACTACTGCGGGCTCGGGCCGGAGCTGATCTCGTACGTCTGCGACACCACCCCGGCCAAGCAGGGCCGGCTGACCCCGGGCGCGCACATCCCGGTCCGCCCGCCCGAGGCATTCGCCGACCCCTACCCGGACTACGCGGTGCTCTTCGCCTGGAACCACGCCGAGGAGATCATGGCGAAGGAGACCGGCTTCCGGGCCGCCGGCGGCCGGTGGATCCACTACGTGCCCACCGTGCGCGTACGGTGACGGCATCGGTGGCGCGCGGCTTCTACCGCGCCGGATACCCGGAGATCTACGACCTGGTGATGCGGCACCGGGGCCGCGACCACATCGCCGAGGCCGCCACGCTCGCCCGGACGGTCCGGCGCCGGAACCCGGCCGCCGCCTCGCTGCTCGACGTGGCCTGCGGCACCGGGCTGCACCTGGAGCACCTGCGGACCCACTTCGCCCCGGTGACCGGCGTGGACCTGTCCGCGGAGATGCTGGCCCGAGCCGGCGCCCGGGTGCCGGACGTGGCCCTGCACGAGGGCGACATGCGCGACCTGGACCTGGCCGACACCTTCGACGTGGTGGTCTGCCTCTTCGCGGTGCCGCACCTGCGCGGCGCCGCCGAACTGGACCGGACCGTCGCACGGCTGGCCGCCCACCTGACGCCGGGCGGCGTGCTGGCGGTCGAGCCCTGGTACACGCCGGAGACGTTCGTCCCCGGCTACGTGGCCCGCGACATGGTGCAGGAGCAGGACCGGGTGGTGGTCCGGCTGTCCCACTCGACGTGGCTCGACGACGCGCGCGACCGGATCCGGATGACAGTGCACCAGGCGTACGCCGACCCGGAGGCCGGCATCCGGCACGACACCGCGACGACCGATCTGACGCTGTTCCGGCCGCAGCACTTCGCCGCCGCGTTCGCCCGGGCCGGGCTCGCCGCCGCGCACGTCACGGCGCCGCCGTTCCGGTGGGGCCTGTGGATCGCCCGGCCCGCAGGTGCGCGGTGACCGGCGACCGGCCACGCGCGGTCGTGCTCGGCGGCACCGGGTTCGTCGGCGCCCATGTCGCGGACGCCTTCGCCGACGCCGGCCACGACGTGCTCACGGTGGCCCGCCGCGCCCCGGCCGGCCACCGGCACCGGTTTACCGCGCTCGACCTCGGCGACACCGATCCGGGGACGCTGGCGCGGCTGCTGGACGCCGAGGACCCGGTCGCCGTGGTCGACTCCACCGGCAGCAGCTGGGGACTGGACCCCGGCCGGATGGCGGAGCGCTGCACCCGGCTCAGCGCACTGCTGCTCGACGCGCTGAGCCGCGCCGCCTGCCGCCCCCGGCTGGTCCATCTCGGCTCGGTGCTGGAGTACGGGCAGCCGGTCGCGCCGGCCGATCCGCGCCGTACGCCCGCGCCGGACACCGCGTACGGCCGGGCGAAACTGGCCGCCACCCGGGCCGTACTGGCGGCAGCCGACGCCGGTGAGGTCGACGCGGTGGTGCTGCGGCTGGTGAACGCGCTCGGCCCGGGGCTGCCCGCGACCAGCCTGCTGGGCCGGGTCGCCGCCGCGCTGGCGCCGGCCGCGCGGGCCGGCGTCGCCGCGCGGGTGACGCTCGCCCCGCTGGAGGCCCGGCGTGACTTCGTCGACGTCCGGGACGCCGCCGAGGCCGTGCTGGCCGCCGCCGGGCGCCCGGTGACCGGCCGCGTCCTCGACATCGGCCGCGGCGAGGCGGTGCCGGTGCGGACGCTGGTCCGGCTCCTGGTGCAGGTCAGCGGGGTGCAGGCGACAGTGGTGGAGCGTGCCGGCCCGGCCGGCTGGCGGGCCGGGACCCGGTGGTCGTGCGTCGACCCGGCGCCCGCCGCGGCGGCCCTCGGCTGGCGGCCGCGCCGCGACCTGCGCCGGGCGGTCACCGACTTCTGGCACGACGAGCTGCGCCGCTACTCCGGCGACGGGGAGCCGGCGGCGGCGGGGCCGCCGCGTCAGCGGGCGCCGTAGCGCCGGCGGGGAATCGACAGGTGGCGCGACCGGCGTCACCGGCTCGGCGGTACGGCGTCGGCCGTGCCGCCGCGACGACAGGGAGGGCAGGAGTCATGCGCGTACTGTTCATGCCGGGTCCGGCCATCGGCCACGCGTTCCCGCTGGTACCGCTCGGGTGGGCGTTCCGCGCCGCCGGGCACGAGGTCGTCTTCGTCACCGCCGGTGACGCGCTGGCGGTGGCCCGGGCCGGGCTGCCGGTCCTGGACGCCGTGCCCGGACGCACCACCTCGGACATGCAGGCGCAGTTCATCCGCGACGTGCCGCGCCTGTTCGAGCCGATCGGCGCCGACCCGATCGCGGAGATGGAGGAACGCAAGCCGTACATCGTGTCGGCCTGGGACCCGTTCGTCGACGCCCACGTCGCGCTCGGCGAGTGGGTCCAGCCGGACCTGGTGGTGTACGACCCGATCTTCGCGGTCGGCCCGGTCGTCGCCGCCCGGCTGAAGGTGCCGGCGGTGGCGCACAGCCTCGGGCTGGCCCGGTTCACCCCCGACCTGCTGCGCGAGCTGCCCGGCGCGGTGGCGATGCGCCGGCACGGGGTGACGCTGCCCGAGGGCATCCGGACCGTCGACATCGCCCCGCCCAGCCTGGTCGAGGGCGGACCGGCCGACATCTCCATGCGCTACGTGCCGTACAACGGCGGCGGGGTGCTGCCCGACTGGCTGCGGGAACCGGTCGCCCGGCCCCGGATCGCCGTCACGTTCGGCACGCTCGGCGGGCCGGACCGGTTCGCCGCCGGCATCGCGCGGGTGCTCGCCGCCGCGCCCGGGCTGGACGCCGAGTTCGTGCTGGCGATCGGGGAGTCGGCCGCTCCGGCCGACCTGCCGCCGAACGTGCGGACCACCGGCTGGGTGCCGCTGAACCAGTTGCTGCGCGGCTGCGCCGCCGCGATCCACCATGGCGGCGACGGCACGACGCTGACCTGCGCCGCGCTCGGCGTCCGCCAGCTGGTGCTGCCCGGCTCGCCGGACGAGCTGGTCACCGGCGAGCTGCTGCGCGGCCGGGGGCTGGCGCACGTGCTGGGCTCGGTGGACGAGCTGGACGCCGCCGCGATCGGCCGGCTGCTCACCGACGCGGAGCTGGGCCGGGTGACCGGCGAGGTGCGGGCCGAGATCGCGGCGCTGCCGTCCCCGGCCGAGGTGGTGCCCCGGCTGACCGCGGCGGTGTGAGCCCGGCGGCGGGCGGCTCGTCGCCGCCCGCCGCCGGTTGCGGTCAGCGCAGTTGCGCGTCGGCCACCGCGAAGAGCAGCCCGTGCGGGTTCGCCTTGCCGGTGTCGCCGTGCGGCCAGCTCGTCCGGTCGAAGCTCACGCAGCGCCGGCCGGTGTGCTCGTCGCGGAACGCGCGGTCCTCGGTGAGCCGGCCCGCCGGGTCGACCAGCGCCATGCAGATCCGGGCGTCACCGTCGAGTCCGGTGGGCGCCACGAAGTAGTTCGAGGTGACCACCCGGGAGACCTGGTCGGTCTGGCGGAAGTGCTTCCCGCCCGCCACCGGCCGGAACGTGTCCATCGCGCCCCAGTGCGGCCCACCGAGTGTGGTGTCCACGATGGGCAGGGCGCTGACCAGCGCGGGACAGTCCGGCTCGGCGCCGCCGCGTACGGTCTCCGCGATCGTGTCGATGCGGCACGAGGTGCGGCTGCCGGCGGCCAGGAGCCGGCGGATGTCCAGCACGTACACCATGCCGGACTCGGCGTTGACGGCCGGTGAGTTGTTGCCGCCGAACATCACCGTGTGGAACAGGAAACGGTCGTCCGGGCTCACCATGAGCCAGCTGCCGCCGTCGGCCGCGCTGGTCGGGGTGTCACGCGGGTAGATACGGCGGAAGGCGGTCGCGTCGTCGAACACCTGCCGCCAGGTCAGCTCCCGCTTGGTGATGTCCGGCGTGTAGTAGACCGCGCCCATCCCGGTGGCCACGAACGCTCCCTTGTGCCGGGGCTGGTGCGTCACCGCGGGCTCCATGGCCAGCAGACCCTCGCGGCTGTACTCGTCGTCGACCCGGGGCCCGTCGGGCAGGTAGGACAGGGAGAGCAGGCGGGGCCGGTTCCGGTCGCTGATGTCGTACGTGCGGACCGTGCGGCGCTGCAGGTTGGGGTCGGTCACCAGGCCGGCGACGACGTGCCGCACCTCGACGAAGTCGCTGGTGACCAGCCGGTTCAGGTCCTCGCGCAGCGCGATGCCGTGCGGGTTGGCGCAGGTCGGCACCGGCAGCGCGGGCTGGTTGGGGCAGGAGACCGGGTCCTCGGCGGTCTTCTTCGCCGCCGGCATCTCGGCCAGCACCCGGCCGTCGGCGCCGAGCCGGACCACCTCGCCGGGGGAGCCGGCGAAGCCGTTGCCCACGCGGGTCTGCCCGTCGGAGTAGGTGCAGGGCCCGGCGACGTCGGGCCCGCCCATGTACGACCCGTACGCGGTGCCGTCGCGCAGGACCGTGAACGCGTCCGGCACCGAGCCGCACGGGGTGTCGTGCGGCAGCGTCACGCCGCTGAGCGAGACCCGGGGCAGCCGGCTGACGTCGAAGACGTAGACGGTGTCGCTGAGCAGGCCGCCCGCGTACACCTTGTCGCCCTTGCGCCAGGTGTACTGCATGTGGTGCGGCTCGTTGCCGAAGACCGAGTCGACGGTGACGGTGTTCGCCACCCGGCCGTAGTCGGGGGAGCCGGGGGTGGCGTCCACGACGGCGAGGAAGTCGGGGTCGGGCCTGCCGTCGGGGCCGGGCGCGGCGTCACCGGTCCAGACCAGCAGCCACTGGCGGGCGGGCGCGCCGGGACGCTCGGCGGCCTGAGCCGTGCGGGTCAGGTGGTTGGTGATCCGGTACGGCTGGCCGTCGCTGCCGGTCACCGTCGAGGTGACCCGTCGCACGGACGCCCCGGCCGCGGCCGGGGGTGGCACCAGGCCGCTGCTGACGGCGACGAGCGCGATCACTCCGATGTGGGCGGCACGCCGGAGCGGACCGCGCAGTTGTGGACGGGGCATGGACGTCCTCCTGGTCACGTGCGGGATTGAGGCCGGAACATGCCAGGCGTCGCGGTCGAGGGGGACGGAGAAGTGCCGGGGAGCGGCGCCCGCGGCAGCGAGCCTACTATCCGAATTGCAACTGTCAATTGACGGGAAGTCGACTGCAGGGAGATCCACTGCGCGCAATTTCCATCGATTGCCGGAGGTGCCGCGGTGGTCGACAGTGGCCGATGTCGGGGCAGGTCAGCTCGGTCCTGAGGGCTTGCCGGGAAAGGCTGTTCGCGCGCCCCGCAGGGTTGGTGCCAAGTCCGCGGCGACGGCGTCGCGGCCCGGGTGATTCCGTCCGTTCGGGCCAGTGGCCGGGAGCCGCCGGTACCGACGTCGGTTGACGAACGTGTAGCTAGCTGATGGGGCGGCGACTAGGATGCGGGGTGGTGATGCCGGGGTGAGGCGCCGCGGCGACGACGCTCCCGGGGAGGTCCGCCGCCATGACCGTCGGAGTCTGGAACTACCTGGCCGAGTACGAGAGCGAGCGGGAGGACGTCCTCGGCGCGGTGGACCAGGTCTTCTCCTCCGGCCGGCTGGTGCTCGGTGAGAGCGTGCGCGGCTTCGAGCGGGAGTTCGCCGCCTACCACGGCGTGCCGCACTGCGTCGGGGTGGCCAACGGCACCGACGCCATCTCGCTGGCCCTCTGGGCGCTGGGCGTACGCCCCGGCGACGAGGTGGTCACCGTCGCCAACACGGCCGCGCCGACCGTGCTCGCCATCGACGCGGTGGGCGCGGTGCCGGTCTTCGTCGACGTGGACGAGGCGACCTGCCTGATGCGCGTCGACCGGGTCGCCGACGTGATCACGCCGCGTACCCGGGTGCTGCTCCCGGTGCACCTCTACGGGCAGTGCGTCGAGATGGCGCCGCTGCGGGCGCTCGCCGCCGCGCACGGCCTCGCGGTGCTGGAGGACTGCGCGCAGGCGCACGGCGCGCGCCACCACGGCCGCGTGGCCGGGTCGCTCGGTGACGCCGCCGCCTTCTCCTTCTATCCGACCAAGGTGCTCGGCGCGTACGGCGACGGCGGCGCGACGATCACCGCCGACCCGGACGTGGAGCGGCGCCTGCGCCGGCTGCGGTACTACGGGATGGAGGACCGCTACTACGTCGAGGAGACGCCCGGCCGCAACAGCCGCCTGGACGAGGTGCAGGCGGAGATCCTGCGCCGCAAGCTGCGGCGGCTGGACCGCTACGTCGCCGCCCGCCGCGCGATCGCCCGCCGCTACGACGAGGGGCTCGCCGGCACCGGCCTGGGCCTGCCGGTCACCGCGCCCGGCAACGAGCACGTCTACTACCTCTACGTGGTGCGGCACCCGCGGCGCGACGAGATCCTGGCGGCGCTGCGTCGCCACGGCATCGAGCTGAACGTCAGCTACCGCTGGCCGGTGCACACCATGCGCGGCTTCGCCCACCTCGGCTACACCGAGGGGTCACTGCCGGTGACCGAGCGGCTCGCCGGGGAGATCTTCTCGCTGCCGATCTACCCGTCGCTGGACGAGGGCGCGCAGGCCCGGGTGATCGACGCGCTGCGCACGATTCTGCGGGCCTGGTGACGCTCCGAAGCGGGCAACGCAAGAATTGAGAATCATATAGCAAACTGCGCTCGCGCGGATCTACCATCTCGGCATGGAGCCTTCCACGTTCAGCACCCCGGTCGGCGACTTCGCCGACCTCCGTGACGACTTCCTGCGGCTCACCACCGAGATCGGCTGGTGCACCGTCGCCACTGTGGACGGACGCGACCGGCCGCGCAGCCGGATCATGCACGTCTCCTGGGAGGTCGGCGACGCCGGCCCGACCGGCTGGGTCAGCACCTCCCGCACCCCGGTCAAGACCGCCCACCTGGCCCGCAACCCGTACGTCTCGTGCAGCTACTGGACACCCGCGCACGACGCCGTCTTCGTCGACTGCCGCGCCACCTGGCTGGAGCCGGGCGACACCAAACGCCACGTCTGGGACCTCGTCGCCGCCGAGGCGACCCAGCGCGGCTTCGACCCGTACGCGGTCTGGCCCGACGGCCCCGCCGACGCCGGCTTCGAGGTGCTCCAGTTCGACCCCTGGCGGGTCCAGATCACCCTTCAGGACCTGGCCAACGGCCAGACCATCGGCTCGTCGCGGGTCTGGCACGCCGCCGGGCGGCCCGCGTCCACCGGCGCGCTGCTCTCCCGCTGATCCCGACCGGGCCGCCGCCGCACGACGGACCGGCCCGTCACCGCCGACGCGGCGAGCCGCGCGGCCCGACACCGAGGGAACGCACCATGACCACCACCCTGCGCACACCCGCGTCGGCGCCCGGCCGCCTGCCCGTGCTCGGGCACGGCCTGCAGATGAAACGACGACCCGCCGAGTTCCTGCTCGAACTCCAGTCCGGCGAGCCGGTCGTCACCATCGCGCTCGGCAAGCGCCCGGCGTACGTGGTGAACGACCCGACCCTGATGCGGGAGCTGCTGCGCGACGGCGACACCTTCGTCCGGGGCGGGCCGATGACCGAGCGCTTCCGGTCCATGTTCGGCAACGGCCTGGGCATCTCCGAGGGCGAGTTCCACCGCCGGCAGCGGGCGCTGATCCAGCCCGCCTTCCACCGCAACAAGGTCATCCACTACACCGAGCTGATGAGCCGGACGGTCGCCGGCAAGCTCGACTCCTGGCGCGACGGCCAGCGCCTCGCGGTCGAGAAGGAGATGGACGAGCTGGCCCTCACCAACGTCGTCGAGGTCGTCTTCGCCGGTGACCGAAGCCTGGACCGAGCCCGGTTCATGGCCGCGACCACCACCGTCCTGGGCGGACTGTTCCGCCGGATCACCGACGTGACGGGCGTGCTGACCCGCCTGCCCACCCAGGCCAACCGCGACTACGACACCGCGGCCGAATACCTGCGGGCGACCATCCGCCGGGTCATCGCCGAGTACCGCGCGGCCGGCACCGACCACGGCGACCTGCTGTCGATGATGCTCTTCGCCCGCGACGAGGACGGCCGGCCCGCGATGAGCGACGAGCAGGTCCACGACGAGGTGATGACGTTCTTCATCGCCGGCAGCAACACCATCGCCAACACGCTCTGCTGGGCGCTGCACCACGTCGGCGCGGACCCCGAGGTGCAGCGGCGGCTGCACGCCGAGGTCGACCGGGTGCTCGACGGACGGGCCGCCGGCTACGCCGACGTGCCGGCGCTGGAGTACACCCGCCAGGTGCTCTCCGAGACGCTGCGGCTGCGCACCCAGGGCCTGTTCAACAACCGGGTCACCGCCCGCGACGCCGAGCTGGGCGGCTACCTGATCCCGGCCGGCTCGGACGTGCTCTACAGCTTCCACGCCGTGCACCACAACCCGCGCATCTACCCCGAGCCCGAGCTCTTCGACCCGGACCGGTGGCTGCCGGAACGGGCCCGGACGCTGCCCCGCGGCGCGTTCATGCCGTTCGCCACCGGCGTGCACGGCTGCATCGGCGACCAGTTCGCCTGGACCGAGATGATCGTCTCGCTGGCCAGCATCGCCGCCCGCTGGCGGCTGGAGCCGGTGCCCGGCCACGAGCCGAAGCCCGTGCCGGCCATGACCATGCCCGTCGACGCGCTGCCGATGACCGCGCGCCGCCGTACCCGCTGAACGACCGACGCCCGGCCACCGGCCCACACGGACCGGCGGCCGGGCGTCCGGCCGCTCAGAGCTCCCCGGCGATCACGTTGCCCGGCGCGTCCGGGTCGGCGCTGAGGTAGAACTCGTGCGCCGCCCGGCCGTACTCCTCGCTGGTGAGATAGCCGTCCCGGTCGGTGTCGAGCCGGTCGAAGATCCGTTGCGTGTCCTCCGAGCGCATGCCGCTCTTGCTCTGCGCCGCGAACATCTCCGCGTGGTTGATGCGCCCGTCCCGGTCCGCGTCGGCCACGTCGAACACGGCCAGGCTGAACGGCACCGCCGCGTTCGTCACGAACTCCGGGAACTCCGGCTTGTCGGCCCACGCCACCCACTCGGCGACCGTCACCCGCTTCTCGCCGTCGGGCCCGTCGCTGCCGCGCATACCGCGCCACATCCGGGCCGCCGCGCCGTGGATCCGCCGCCAGCCCGGCGAGTACGGCGCCACGCCGTACGTGTCGCACCAGATCTGGGCCATCGCGGTGATGTCCAGCCCGTCGATGACGCCGTCCCCGTCGGCGTCGTACGAGGCGAAGACCTTCTCCAGCTTGCGGCGTTGCAGTTCGGTGGTCATCTCGGTCCTTTCGTAGCGATGGATGGAGGTCAGGCCGGGGCGACCGCGCGGACGGTGAGCGCGGTCGAGGTCAGGTCGACCAGTCCGTCCGAGCCGGCGCGTCCCTCGGCGGCGGCGGCCACCTCCGCCCAGAGCGCGTCCCGCCCGGCCGGATCGAGCGCCTCGACCCGGCGGCGTACCGGTGGCGGCGCCACCGCCCGGGTGAACCGCGCGTACTCGGCCGGGTCGTGGAACCGGAACGGGACCGGGTACTCCTCGACTGTCACGTCCCGCAGGCCGGCGTCGGTCAGCCCGGCCGCCAGCGCCTCCGGATCGCACAGGCGGTACGGGCCGGGGGCGTCCGGTGGCCCGGACGGCAGGTCCAGCCGGCGCGCGAGCACGCCGTACCCGAGCGACATCAGCGGCACCCGCGGCGGTGGCGCCCACACCGCCGCGGCGAGCACGCCGCCCGGGACGAGCAGCCGAGCGATCCGGCCGAACGCGGCGCCGGGGTCGACGGCGAACATCAGGCCGAGCCGGCTGAGCACCACGTCGAACGCGTGCGGCGGCAGCTCCACCGTCTCCAGGTCGGCGACGAGGAAGTTGACGTTGCGCCGGCCCTCGGCCCGGCGGCGGGCCACGGCGAGCATGGCGGGGGAGAGGTCGACGCCGGTGACCGTGCCGGCCGGGCCGACGATGTCGGCGGCGCTGAGCGCCGGCTCCCCCGGACCGGTCGCGACGTCCAGGACACGGTGCCCCGGCCGTACGCCACCCAGGGCCAGCAGCCGCGCGGTGAGCGCCGCGCCGCCCCGCTCGAAGGTCTCCCACTCGCGGGTCCAGCCGTCGCTGACGGCGTCCCAGGTCCGCCGCTGTTCGGCCTTCACCGCGGCGGCATCTGTCGATACGGACATCGCTTTCCCTCCTGTGGTCCGTCAGGTCACCCGCCCGGCCGGGCCGGTTCGCGGTCGGCAGGCCGGTCGCCGGCGTCCTCCGGCTCCCGCAGCACCCAGGCCCGCCGTCGCCCGCCCGGCCCCGGACCGGCCGACGAGGGCGTGCCGCCGGCGGGCCGGTCACGCCGTCCCCGCGCCATCAGCACGAGCAGGACCGCTCCGGTGACCACCGGCGCCAGCAGCAGGGCCAGGCCAGCCGCTCCGCCCGTACCCCCGTGGTGGCCGCCCCCGGCGGACCCGTCCGGCGGCGCGGTGGCCGGCGGGGACGCGGCCGGGGCGGCCCGCGGCGGCGCGCCGAGCCCGGCGGCGACGGTGAACGGGACCACGCCGGTGGCGGTCTGCCCGGTGGCGAGCTGGGCGTGGTAGCCGACCCGGTAGCGCCCGTCACCCACGACCGTCACCGGCACCTCGACGCCGTTGTCGCGGTAGCGCGGCGCGCCCGTCGCGCCGAACGCGCCGCCCGGACCGATCAACCAGACATGGGTCCGCTCGGCGTCGAGCGGGCCGTTGAAGGTGAGCGTCACCGCCGCCGGCGCCGTGGTCAGCCGGGCGCCGGCCGGCGGGTCGGTGGTCACCAACCGCGCCGGCCGCAGCTGCGCCGCCAGGGTCAGCCCGGCCAGGCCGAGCGCGAGCAGCGTGAGCAGTCCCGCCGCCAGCCACCTCAGCCCCGGCCCGCGCCTCACCGGACTTCGGCCACCCGGCGGCAACTGCACCGCATCCGGGCCAGTTCGTCGGCGAGCGGCGTGCGGTGCAGGTACATCGCCACCACCATCGGCAGGAACACCACCGCGTTGTAGAACAGGTGCAGCTCCACCCGGGGCGCCACCAGTTGCAGCAGGCTCGTCGGCACCGGCTGCCCGGCCAGGTTGCTGCCGGTCAGCGACTGCACCAGCAGCAGCAGGTGCTCCAGGTGGTGCCACACCTGGATCAGCAGCGCCGCCATCCACCAGGTCCGGGCGCGGCCGACGAAGCCGCCGCGCAGCAGCCAGAAACCGGCGAGCATGACGAGCGCGTACCCGTAGTGCAGCCACTCGCTCTCCACCAGCCACGGGAACGGCATGCCGAGTACGCCCCGGGCCTCCGGCCGGGACCAGCCGAACACCCAGATCTGCGCGGCCTGCACCAGGTGCTCGGCCCAGTGGGCGATGACGACGACGAGGAAGATCTGCAGGGCCGCCCGGTGCCGGCTGCCGTTCAGATCGAGCCCCGAAGCGCCGGCGTCGCGCTTGTCCGACAGGGTCACTGCGCCTCCTTCAGGAGCGGTTGGACGTGCCGGCGGCCGGCGGCCGGGTGGGAGTTCCCGTACCTGTCGAACCGGCCTCGCCGGAAGATCAGGGCGTCGCTGTCGGCAGCCGTGCGCGCGGCCACCAGCCGGCCCACCACGATCACGTGGTCGCCGCCGTCGTGGCAGCGCCACGGCCGGCACTCCAGCCAGGCCAGCGCCCCGTGCAGCAGCGGCGCGCCGGTCCGCTCGCCCGGCGACCAGCCGACAGTGGCGAACTGCGCGCGTCCGGGCCGCCGGCGCCGGTCGGCGAAGTGCCGGGCCAGGCGCTCCTGCCCCCCGGCCAGGACGGAGATGCCGAACCCGTCCGCGTCGGACAGACAGGCGGACATCAGGCTGTCCCGGCTCACGCAGAGCAGCACCAGCGGCGGGTCCAGCGAGACCGAGGTGAACGAGTTCGCCGTCATCCCGTGCGGCAGCGGACCACCGACCGTCAGCACCGTCACGCCGGTGACGAACTCGCCGAGCACCGTACGCAGCGCGGCGGTGGCCGGCGGCGCGTCCACGGCGCGCTCAGGCACGGCCGGCCACCCCCTCGGCCGCCCGGTACGGCGCCAGCGCCCGCACCAGCGGCGTCGGCACGCGGGTCGGCACCACCTGCCCCGCGACCTCCCGCATGCAGGCGATCCGCTGGTGCCCCCGGGCCACCGGGACCAGCCCGCCCGGGCCGTCGCGCAGGTAGTCGAAGGCCAGGCCGAGCTGCGTCTGGGTCAGCTCGGTCAGGCTCATCCGGATGCGCAGCTCGTCGAACGCGTCGAGCTCGGCGAGGTACTCGCAGTCCACCCGCAGCGTGAACAGCTTCAACCCGGCGCGCAGGTCGTCGACCACCGCCGGGGCGTGCTCGCGCAGGAACATCTCCCGGCAGCGGCCCTGCCAGCGCAGGTAGTTGACGTAGTAGACGTTGCCGACGAGGTTCGTCTCCTCGAACCCGACCACGTGGCGGTACTCGTACCAGGCGGACATGTCACACCCCCGTCGCGGTGAGGACGGCGACGACCACCGGCTGTGGCTCGCCGGTCAGACGGACCGGGCCGGTGGCCACCGTGACCCGGCCGCTGCGCACCAGCACCCACTCGCCGTCGCCGCCGGCCACCGTGAGCGGGGCGTCCACCGGCAGCCCCGCCTTGACCAGGCACTCCTTGGCGCACCAGACCCGGGTGGCGGCGACGTCGGCGTCCTCGCCGAGGTCGGCGGCGATCTGCCCGGCCAGCCCGGCGTGCCGGCCGAGCAGGTCGGCCCACACCTCGGCGGGCCGGGGCCGGACCACCTCCAGGTCGCAGGCGAGCGGCCCGGCGCCGGCCACCAGCAGGCTGGCGACGTCGCTGTGGGCGGCGGAGACGTGCCGGCCGTTGACCTCCTCGGGCCGCCCGTCCGGCCGGTACCGCAGCCGTACCGGCCGTCCCACGGCCCGTCCGACGGCGACGGCGGTGACCTCCCGTCGTGCTCCGCCGGTCCGGTCCGGACGCGGTTCCACCACCACCGCCAGGTCGGCGTCGAGCAGCCGGCCCAGCCGCCGCTCCAGCGCCGGTCCGAGCAGCGCCGGCGGCCACGGCAGGGCGGCCGGGCGGTGGCGCACCGCGCGCAGGCGCAGACCGAGCCAGCGTTCCACCACCGTCCCGGCCGCGCCGAGGACCGTCACGTCGTACCGGTAGGTGTCGTCGCGGTGCTCCCGCTCCACCGCCACGAAGCGGACCTGCTCGGTGGCGGCGAGCTTCGGCCCGGCCGGCTCCACCCGGTCCACGGCGATCGGCAGCAGCGTCGCGTCCGGCACGCAGACCTGGATGCCGTGCAGGAAGGCGTCCCGCGCGCCCGCGTCGCCGAGCAGCAGCCGCTGCGGCAGGAACGCGTGGAACCAGCGCAGGTCCTCGGTGGTGGCGACGTCCGCCTCGGCCCGCCGGGACGCGACCCGGTGGTAGCGCACCAGCCGGCGGAACCGGTCGCCCTGGAAGAGCAGGTCACCGTAGAGGTCCCGGCCCGGCTCCAGCGGCACCGGCGGCAGCCCTCCGGTCACGCCCGGCGCCTCCCGGTCGCCCTCGTCCGGCTCGAAGCGGACGGTGCCCCGGAAGTGGTCGGCCGCGAAGCCCGTCTCGTCGCTGCGGATCGCCACCTCCACCACGCCCGCCTCGGCCTGCACCGCGGCGATCCGGACGGTGACGCGCCCGCCGCGGGCCACCACCACGGGCCGGGGGAAGCTGACGCCGGTCAGCACGGGCACGCCGGTGGCGCCGGCGAGCGCGGTGGCCACCTGCGCCATCGCCTCCATGCCGAGCACCGCGGGCAGCAGGAGGTTGCCGTCCAGGTCGTGCTCGGCGAGGTACGGGTCGCTCTCGGCCGACAGGTCCGCCTCGACCACCAGCTCCACGCCGTCGTACTGCACCAGCGGACGTTCCAGGAAGCGCAGCAGCGGCAGCTCCCGCCGCTCGTGCCGCAGCGTGTCCAGCCCGTCGGTGCGGCCGGTGACCACCACCGAGGCGGGCAGCCGGGGCAGCGCCAGCACCTGGCGCAGCAACCGGACGCCCTCGTCCGGCGGGATGGGGGTGATGCCGGCGCGCAGCAGCGACTCGACGGCGGAGAGCCGTTCACCCATGCCGACGCCGGACCAGACCGACCATTCCAGACAGACGGCGCGGCATCCGGTGAAGCGCCGGCCGGCCTCGGCGGTCAGCCGGGCCAGCCAGTCGTTGGCCAGCGCGTAGTGCGCCTCCCCGGGCAGACCGCCGCGCCCGATCACGCTGCCGAACGTCACCAGCAACCGCAGCTCGTCCGGCTCGACCGCGGCGAGGACGTGCGCCAGGCCGTCCACCTTCGGCGCCAGCGTGGCGCGCAGGGTGTCCGGGTCCAGCGCGCCGAGGGCGGCCGGCCGGTTGACCCCGGCACCGTGCAGGACCCCGGCGACCGGGCCCAGGTGCGCGCGTACCTGCGCCACCGCGGCGCGTACCGCCTCCGGGTCGGTGACGTCGGCGCGCACGTACCGCAGGCGCACCCCCGCCTCCCGCATCCGGGTCAGGTTCGCGGCCAGCTCCGGGTCCGCGGCCGGGTCGGCCCGGCCGAGCAGGGCCAGCCGCGCCCCGGTGTCCCGGGCCACGGCGAGCGCGCACTCGGCGGTGATGCCCTTCCCGCCGCCGGTCACCAGCAGGACGTCGTCCGGCCGCAGCGGCGGACCGGCCGGACCCGGGCGTGCCGGGCCGGGCGGCGGCAGCGGCCGCAGCAGGGGGACCCGCCGCCGGCCGTCCGGGCCGAGGTGCGACTCGGCGTACCCGTCGGTGGCCGCCACCTCGCGCACCACCCGGTCCACCAGGTCGTCGGCCGGGGCCGCCTCGACCAGCGTCACGTGCAGGCCCGAGCCCTCCAGCCGGGCGGTACGGGCCAGCCCGGCGACGCCCCGGCCGTGCTGGACGACCACCAGGCGGGCACCCGGAGGCTGGGCCACCGCCGCCTGGACGGCGCGCAACGCGAGGTCCAGGTCCACCTCCTCGCCCGGGCAGAGCAGCACGCCGCCGCCGACGCCCGCACCGGCGAGCGCGTCGCGCAGCGCCTCCGCGTACGGGTGCCCGGCCGGCGCGTACCACTGCCAGGCACCCGGGCCGCCGGGGCCGGCGCCGGCCGGCTCCACCGGTTCCTCGACCAGCTC
This sequence comes from Micromonospora chalcea, assembly GCF_028768405.1. Classification (NCBI taxonomy): domain Bacteria; kingdom Bacillati; phylum Actinomycetota; class Actinomycetes; order Micromonosporales; family Micromonosporaceae; genus Micromonospora; species Micromonospora chalcea. Next base: position 66,934 of record NZ_CP118233.1, read on the forward strand.
GACTGTGAAACCGCGCACCCACGGGGCGACGCCGTCCACCCGCCGGTCGGCGGGCGGGGCGGCCGGGTCCAGTTCCCGCAGCGCGTCGGCGATCTCCCGCAGCGTGGCGGTGGCGAAGTTCGTCGGCGCCTGCACCGCGGGCAGGCCCAGTTCCCGGGCGGCCTCGTTCACCAGCTGTCCCACGGCGATCGAGCTGAGGTGCAGACCGTCGAGGAGCCGGGTGTCCGCGCCGACGCTCTCGGGCGGCAGCTCCGCGCGGGACGCGGCCAGCCGGCGCAGCACCGCCAGCGGGTCGGCCGCCGGTCCGCCTCCGGCCGGGGCCGTCTCGTCGACGGTCACCGGCCCGCCCGCGGCCTGCGGGGTGGCCCCGGTCGGGGACGCCGCCGCCACGGCCACGGCGGGCGCGGCCTCGCACGGGTTGGCGAAGAAGCGCCGCCGCGCGGCCAGGTCGAGCGGACGGATCGGACGGTCGCTGACCAGCGCGGCGTGGTCCACGGGCGCGCCCAGCGTCCAGAGCGCGCCGACAGTGCCGAGGAACCCGGCGAGCGTCGGCGCGTCCGTGCCGGTGGCGAACACCGGCACGTCGACCAGGTCCCGGGCCATCCGGGCGAGCACCTGGCCGGGACCGACCTCGACCAGCGCGTCCACCCGCCGGCCGGCCTCGGTGACCGCCGCGGCGAAGCGCACCGGCTCGGTGATCTGCCGGCGCAGCAGCGCCGCCAGGTCGGTGCCGGAGGTCAGCTCCGCGCCGGTGACGGTGGAGACCACCGGCCGGCGCGGCGGGGCCAGGCGGACCCCTTCCAGCCAGTCGCCGAACTCGCGGGCGGCCGACGCCATCAGCGGGGAGTGGAACGCGTGCGAGACGGCCAGGTCCGCCCAGTGCACACCGGCGTCGGTGGCCCGCTCGCACACCCGCCGGACCGCGTCGGACGGGCCGGCGACCACCGTCTGCCGCGGCCCGTTGTAGCCGGCCACCACCACCGGTTCGGCGCCGATCAGCCGGGCGGTGACGGTGTCGTCGGCGGCGATGCCGGCCATCGTGCCCGGTTCCCGGCAGCCGGCCATGACCGCGCCGCGCGCCGCGGCGATCCGCAGCAGCGCCTCCGCGTCGACGGTGCCGGCCCAGTGCAGCGCGGTGATCTCGCCGAGGCTGTGCCCGACCGCCACCCGCGCCTCGACGCCCAGTTCGGTGAGCACCCGCAGGCCGGCCAGGGAACCCGCGGCGATACGCGGCTGGGCCACCTCGGTGGCCACCGGGTCCGCGTCGGCCGGCAGCGCCGCCAGGCGGTGCACCTCGCCGGCGGCCGGGAAACGCCGGGCCAGCGCGCCTCCGTCGACGCCGCGGCCGGAGCCCTGGCCGGGGAAGAGGAACCCGAGCCGGGCCGGGCGCAGCGTGCGCCGCAACGCCAGCCCGTCGGCGAACAACTCCTCCTCGCCCCGGTCGAGCGCCGCCAGGGCACGCTCGAACCGGTCCACCGCCTCGGCGGGGGAGGCGGCGACCACCGCCAGCCGCATCGGCCGGCCGCGTACCTCGCCGGCCAGAGCGCCGGCCAGGTCGGTCAGCTCGCCGTACGACAGCCGGGCCAGCGGATCCAGCAGCGCGGCCACCCGTTCCCGCAGCGCCACCGGGTCGGCCGCGTCGAGCAGCAGCAGCTCGGCGTCCTGGGTGTGCCGGGCCAGCCGCAACTGCTGCCGCCGGACACGTTCCGGCACGGCGGACGGGCCGGCCTCCAGCACCAGGTGGGTGTTGATCCCGCCGAAGCCCATCGCGGTGACCCCGGCGCGCAGCGGCGCCCCGTCCGGCCACGGCTCGGCCACCGGCGCGGCGCGCAGCGTACGGTCCGCGGCGGTCAGCTCCGCGCGGGGACGGGCGCACCCGGCGGTGGGCGGGACGATGGCGTGCCGCAACGCCATGGTCGCCTTGATCAGCCCGGCCACCCCGGCGGCGGCCTTGGTGTGCCCGATGAGCGCCTTGATGGAGCCGATGGCGGCCGGATCGGTGGCCCCGGCGTCGCGCCGGGCGGCGGAGAGGGCACGCAGCTCGGTGGCGTCGCCGACGGCGGTGCCGGTGCCGTGCCCCTCGAAGAGCGGGACCGTGCCGATGCCGAAGCCGGCCCGCTGGTACGCCCGGTCCAGCGCCAGCCGGTAGCCCTGTGCCTCGGGCCGGGTCATCCCGCCGCGCCCGTCGGAGGAGACGCCCCAGCCGGCGATCGTCGCGTGCACGACGCGCCCCTGCGCCACCGCGTCGTCGTGGCGCATCAGCACGACCATGCCGCAGCCCTCGCCCGGCCAGAAGCCCTGCGACCGCTCGTCGTACACCCGCATCTCGTCGCGGGCCAGCGCGCCGGCCTTGGCGAAGCCGACCATCTCGAACGGGTCGATGGACAGGTCCACCCCGCCCGCCACCGCCACGTCGACCTCGCCATCGGCCAGGGCGCGCGCGGCGGTGACCACGGACAGCAGGCTGGAGGCGCAGGCGGCGTCCACCGTCCAGCCGCCGCCACCGAGGTCGAAGTGGTTGCAGATCCGCCCGGCGATGGTGTTGGAGAGACCACCGGCGAGCGTGTCCTCGTCGATCGGCGGGAACGGGCTCTTGTACCGCTCCTCGGTCAGCGCCAGGAACTCCGCGATCCGCCGGTCGGGCCACCCCTGCTCCTGCAGCCCGGCGGCCAGCACCCGGCGCACGTACGGCCAGCGCAGCCGCAGCACGTTGGCGCGGGAGAACTCGCCGGTGAGGGTGTTGCCGACCACCACGGCGGTACGGTCCCGGGGCAGCCCGGCGCCGTCCGGCCAGCCGGCGTCGGCGAGCGCCTCGCCGGCCACGTCCAGCGCCAGCCAGTGGGTGAGGTCGGTGGAGCGGTAGGTGCTGCCGGCGATCCGGTGCCGGATCCGGTCGAACGTGTACCCCTCGATGACGGCGGCGTGCCGGTTGTAGAAACGGTCCGGGGTGGCCGGGTCGGCGTCCCAGTAGTCCTCCAGGCTCATCCGCTCCGGCGGCAGCCGGCGGAACGCGCGGCGTCCGCTGAGGGCGTTGCGCCACAGGTCGGCCACCGAATCGGCTTCCGGGTAGCGGCAGCTCATGCCGACGACCGCGATTCTGCTCATGTCGTCACTCCTGGGGTTGTGCGATTCGCGGATCAGGCGGGCACGGGCCGCTTGCCGTTGTCCGCGGAGACGGGACCGGCGGTGGCCGGTGTCCCGGGCGTTGCGGGCGAGACGGGTTGGTCCTGCTCGCGGCGCCGCTGCTCGCGGCGCGAGGCGTGCAGCGACCAGAGGAAGGTGCCGCGGACCAGGCAGACGATCGCGGTGGCGAAGAAGAGCCCGTACGTCACCGAGGCGCCGGTCAGCACGCCGTACACCAGCGCCACGCCGCCACCGAACGCGAACTGGGCGGCGGGCCGGCTCGGCGTGGTGCCCGGATCGGTGATCATGTAGTTGGTGAACAGGACGAACGCGGTACCGGTCATGGTGGCCAGCGCGGCCACGATCGACGTGTCCAGCACCAGGCCCCGGACCACCGACTGCACCACGAAGATCGACAGCCAGCCGGCGATCAGCCACATCCGGCGGGTGAGCTTCGCGTTGAGCATCGTGCCCAGGACGAGGATCACGGCCACGATCGCCCAGTCGGCGGGGCCGGAGAGGTTCTCGGTGAAGTGGTACGGCGGCGCGATGGAGACCCACGGGAACAGCAGCAGCACGATCGCGATGCCGAAGTTCGACGGGTTCATGAAGTGCCGCAGCCGCCCGTTGACCGGCGCCCGCAGCAGCCACTTGCCGCTGATCGCCACCAGCACGCCGAAGAGCATCACCAGCACCCGGTCGTTGGTGTAGAGCAGCATGTTCACCGCCAGCGCGGTGATGTGCGCGGGGAAGAGGAACTCGACCAGGTTGCGCACGCCGCCGGCGTACCGGGGGGCGCGGCCCTCACCTCGGGCGCCCACCGCCTCCAGCAGCAGCTCGGCGGCGTACGCGGTGAGCACGGCGTACACCGGCCAGAGCGCGGGCTGCTCGAAGCCGAGGACCGTGTAGCCGAGGATGTTGAGGACGGTGATCGAGATCGCGAAGCGGCGCAGCGCTGTCACTCGCGGGTCGCGTGGCTTCGTCATGAACTCGCCTCCTGTGCCTGGGTGCCGAGGGTGAGCGCGTGCCGGCCGGGGGTGAGCGTCACCGTCTGCGCGCGTGGCGCGCCGGTGCGGTCCCGCCAGGCCAGGTCGACCTGGACCGGCCCGGTTACGTCGCCGAGGCCGATGTGCACCTCGAAGCTGCGCCGGCCGGAGTGGCCGCTGCCGCCGTCGACCCGGCCGCGCAGCACACGGCCGTCCGGGGTGCGGACGGTGACGTCCGCGCCGATCACCGGGGAGCCGGTGGCGGCGTCGCCGGCCGGCGGCCGGTTCAGCTTCAGGGACAGCTGCGATCCGGTGCCGGGGCTGTCGTTGCGGTAGAACACCGGCGCGTCCCACTGCCGGGCCACCGCCATGTCCAGCCGGCCGTCGCCGTCGGCGTCGCCGAGCGCGATGCCCCGGGTCGGGATGGGCACCGCCAGGCCGAGCTGGCCGGCGATGTCGGCGTAGGCGCCGCCGGGCATCCGGGCGTGCAGGCGCAGCGGCTGCCCGCCGGCGATGTCGTCGCCCTGCCGGACCCGTGGCCACGCCGAGGTGTGCTCCAGCAGCGTGTCGTTGGCGGTGGCCAGCTCCTGCAGCTGCGCCCACCGGTTCACCTCGCCCTTGACGAAGCCGCTGGTCTGCACGATGTCGGGCCGGCCGCTGTTGGTCAGGTCGGCGATCTTGACGTCCCAGCTCCAGCCGCTCCAGGCGAGGTTGAGCGGGGCGCTGCGGTCGACGAACGGCGCCCGCCCGTCGGCGAGCCGCTGCCGCAGGTCGTCGGTGTCCCGGGCCTGGTTGACGAAGGCGAAGTTGCTCTCCTGGATGCCGAACGAGGTGGTGATGTTGCCGACGTACATGTCGTAGAGGCCGTCGCCGTCCAGGTCGCCGACGTCCACGCCCATGCCCTTGAAGGAGTCGTGCCCGAGGATCTTCGACTTGGGCACGGTGAGCCGGCTGCCCTCGCCCTCGACCAGGGCCAGCCGCACCCGGCCCGGCGTGGAGCGGTTGTGCAGCAGCCGGTCGGGGCCGAAGTCGTTCGCCACGTACAGCTCGGGCAGCAGGTCGCCGTCGAGGTCGGTGGCGGTCGACGCGAGTGCCCAGCCGCGGGAGACGTCGTCGTCGAAGAGGTCCGGCACGTCGGCGAAGGTGACGCTGTCGGCGGTCGCGCCGGTCCAGCGCAGGACATGGTCGCGTCCGCCGTTGTACGCGGCCGACATGGACCTGTTCATCGCCACGCCGCCGCTGACCGTGTGGTCGAGCACCGGGCCGTCGGGGAAGTAGTTGCCGACGAACACGTCCTCGTGACCGTCGCCGTCGAAGTCCGCCACGCTCACCGTGTTTGTGTTCCACCGCGGCCCGGTGTAGCCGCCGTCGGCGGCGGCGGGCCGGGGGACCAGCTCGACCGGCTGGAACGCCGCCGCGGACAGACCGGTGGCGTCCGGGCGGGCCAGGAAGATCACCGGTGTCCGGCCCCACCAGTAGACCAGCAGGTCGGTGCGGCCGTCCTCGTTGAAGTCGCCGGGCGCGCAGCCCATCGGCGCCATGTGCGGCCCCATCGGCAGCGGCGCCGGGTCGAGCACGAACGGCTGGTACCGCTCCTGGCGCGCCCCGGGCGTCGGCGTGACCACCACCCGGTCGATCCGCGGGTCGGTGACGCAGAGGTCGTTGGCCAGGCCGTCGCCGTCGATGTCGTTCATGGCGACCCCGGCGCCCACCGACGAGATCCACGCGTCGATGTGCGTGTACTCCTTGTTGACCCGGCGGATGCTCTGTTGCGGCAGACCACCCGGGATCGCGATGGACAGCGGCGTGAACCGGTAGCCCGCGGCCACCCGTCGCCGTTCCTCGTCGGTAGCAGTGGCCGGCTCGGCGATCAGGAACAGGCCGACGATCAGCAGCAGGGCGGTCAGCCCGGCGAGATGACGTCGGCCCCAACCCAGGATCATGGACACCCGGTCAGCACCTCCCCAGCAGTACGAGATGGTCGGCGATCCGCTGACGCCACACCGCGAAGGCGGGCAGCGACGCCGAGTCGGTCAGATCGGTCAGGGCGGCATCGGTGATCGCGGCGGCCTGCTCGATGCTGGTGACGCAGAACGCGCCGACCGCGACAGCGGTGTGCGTCGGCACGTGTCCGGCCCGCATCCGGGCCTTGGCCGCGAACGCGGCGCCCTGGCCGAGCGCCGCCCGGTGCTCGCCGGCCGCCTCGCGCAGCGTTCGCAGTTCCGTCAGATCGGCGCCACCGGCGTAGCTGGCGGCCAGGCCGACCCCGCTCCACAGGTCGGAGTGCCGGTCGGCGGGGAACCGGTGGAGCAGCCGGACCAGTTCGGCCGGGTCGGCGCCGGCGACGAACCACAGCGCCCGGCCGATGCCCTGGTCCACCGCGTGCGGCGCGTAGTGCCGCAGCTCCGCCGGCCAGATGTGCGCCGGGTCGCGGTGCCGTGCGTGGACGTACCGGCCGGTGTGGAAGTAGGCCTGGTGGAAGCCGTAGCCGTCGAGGGCGAGCCAGCGCAGCAGCGGGTCGGGCGGGAGGATGGCCGGCCGGCGCCAGCGGGGCAGCCGGGCCATGGCCCAGCCGGCGCCCACGTGGGCCATGTAGACGTGCGCGTCGCCGCGCCCGGCCAGGAACCGCGCCATGCCCCGGCCGCCGCCGGGGCGGAGGCCGTCCATCAGGGCGTACGCCATCGCGGCGCCCTCGTAGGCGAAGCCGCGCAGCGGCGCCGGCCGGCTTTCCAGCAGTTCCTCGGCGGCCCGGGGCTCCGGCGCCCCGGCGGCGTCACCGAAACCGCCGATGAAACTCTGCCCGGCGCTTTCCAGGGCCTGCCGCGCGGCGTCGTTCTTGACATGGAAGCCGCGTTTGTCAAACAACGCCTCGCGCTTATCCGGCGTCAGGATTCGTTGTCGCAGTGCCAACAATATTCGGGCCATGGCAAGTCCAATTCGCCGTGGGTGTACGCGTGCGGATCCTGCTCGCCTGCAGAGAAGTTCTTCGATTGGCGTGCCCGCTCTGGCCAATACTCGCGGAACGCCTCGGCGACTGTCTTCTCGCAGGTTGCTGTGTTGCCTCAGGTGACCGTCGGCACCGCTTGGGCGGGCGCGCGAAGCCGGGTGCGCGCAAGCCTGGAAGTGGGTCCCGCACCGGCTCCGGCCAGCACGTATCGCCCGCCGCCGAGGGCGCCCGAGCGGCCCGCGTGCGGCAAATCAAGACTCGTTCAAGAGCCGCACAGCACTATTGGTCACGGTTTCCGGGTAGCGATGGAGGGGCCATGGGGCAGTTTTCAGGTGCCGACTGCAAGGAACATGACGGCCGGTCGGCCGCCATTGTCCGGGTGATTGAGCACATGAAAAGAGAGCTCGGCAGGCCGTTGCCGCTGGAAACGCTGGCGCGCCTTGCCCCGTTCAGCCCCTTCTATTTCCATCGCGTGTTCAAGCAGGCCACCTCGATGACACCGGCACGTTTCCTGGCCGCCCTGCGGATGGCCGAGGCGCGACGGCTGCTGCTGCGTTCCTCGCTCACCGTCACGGCGATCAGCGCCCAGGTCGGGTACTCCAGCGTCGGCACGTTCACCACCCAGTTCCGGCGCTGGGTGAGTCTGCCCCCGGAGCGGTTCCGCCAGCTCGCCCGGCAGTTGGCGGGCGTGTCGGTGGCGGCGCTGCTGCCGGTGATCCGCAGCCGCGCGATAGTCGCCGGCCAGGGCCCCCGGGCGCTGATGCACCTCGACACCGTGGACCTGCCGGGGCTGCTGCTCGCCGCGGTGGCACCCCACGACGGGGGGCGCAACGAATGGTGGACGGCCGCGCCGCGTCCACTGCCGGCCGCGCTGCCCGCCACCGTGCCGCCGGGCGAGCACCGCGCCCGGGTCCTGCTGCTGCGCCCGGACCGGGACGCCACCTCGGCGCTCGTCGACGGCGCGCCGGACAGCTTCCTGATCGGCGACGCGGACCTGCGGATACCGGCCGAGACGGGCAGCACCCAGCGCATCGCCGTCGCGCGGGCCACGCTCACGGTGCCGGTGCGGCAGGTGCGGGTCACCGATCCGCCGTTGCTCTCGGCCACGCCGCTGCGCTGGCTGCTGGGCGTGTCGCAGGCCGGCTGGCGGGGGCGGACGCCGGTGATGGCCGAGCGGCGCGCGCTCCGAACCGCCTGATGGCCGTGCCGGCCCCGAAGATCGAGCTGCACGTCCACTTCGAAGGGACGGTACGGCCGGAGACGCTCCTGGTCATCGCCCGCCGCAACGGTCAGCGGCTGCCCGCGGAGACGGTCGAGGGTCTGCGTCAGCTCTACGAGTTCACCGACTTCGACCACTTCGTCCGCACCTGGGTGTTGACCACCAACTGCCTGCGTACGGCCGACGACTTCCGGCGCATCGTGGTGGCGTACGCCGCCGAGGCGGCCACGCACGGCGCTGTCTACCTGGAGGGCATCTTCTCGCCGGCCGAGCGGGTGCGCCGGGGCGTCGGCTGGGCGGACATCTTCGAGGGGTACGCCGACGGCGCGGCCGAGGCGTACGAGCGGCACGGCGTACGGGTGTTGCTGACGCCCGACGTGGACCGCGAGTTGCCGCCGGCGGACGCGGAGGAGTGCGCCCGCCAGGCCGTGCGGTACCGGGACCGGGGCGTGGTCGGGTTCGGTCTGGGCGGGCCGGAGCTGGCCGCGCCGGCGAAGGCGTTCGCCCGGGCGGTGGCGATCGCCCGCGACGGCGGTCTGGCGTTCGTCCCGCACGGCGGCGAGGCGGGCGGGCCGGATTCGGTACGCGACCTGCTGGAGCTGGCTCCGGCCCGGATCCGTCACGGCATCCGGGCCGCCGAGGACGACGACCTGCTCGCCGAGCTGCGGGACCGGGGTGTGGTGCTGGACGTGTGCCCCACGTCGAACCTGCGGACCCGGGTGGTGGAGTCCGAGGCCGCGCATCCGTTGCCCCGCCTCGTCGCCGCCGGTCTGCGCTGCTCGGTCGGGACCGACGACCCGGCGATGTTCGGTACCGATCTGGGCCGTGAGCACGAGTTGGCGGCGCGTCTCGGGCTCGGGCCCGAGCGGGCGTACGCCGCCGGGGTGGCCGGGGCGCTCTGCGACGACGCGACGCGTGATCATCTGATGGCGGTGGGCCGGCGGGCCTACGGCTGACCCGTCGGCACCGGCTTGCCGGCCCGGAAGACGAGTGTGGACGTGTCGGTGTCGTCGGGGTCGCCTTCGCAGTCCACGACCACGATCTGACCCGGGGTCAGCTCGTTGAACAGGATCCGTTCGGACAGGTTGTCTTCGATGTCGCGCTGGATCGTGCGGCGTAGTGGCCGTGCGCCGAGGACGGGGTCGAAGCCCTTCTTCGCGAGGTACTTCTTGGCGTTGTCGGTCAGTTCCAGGCCCATGTCCTTGTTGCGCAGCTGGGTTTCGATGCGCTGGATCATGATGTCGACGATGGAGAGGATCTCGGTCTCGCGCAGCTGGTGGAAGACGATGGTGTCGTCGATGCGGTTGAGGAACTCGGGCCGGAAGTGCTGCTTGAGTTCGTCGTTGACCTTCTGCTTCATCCGGTCGTAGTTCGACTCGGAGTCCTCCGACGCCTGGAAGCCCAGCGACACCGCCTTGGCGACGTCGCGGGTGCCGAGGTTGGTGGTCAGGATGATGACCGTGTTCTTGAAGTCCACGATCCGGCCCTGACCGTCGGTGAGGCGCCCGTCCTCCAAAATTTGCAGGAGGGTGTTGAACACGTCCGGGTGGGCCTTCTCGATCTCGTCGAAGAGGACCACGGAGAACGGCCGGCGACGTACCTTCTCGGTCAGCTGCCCGCCCTCGTCGTAGCCGACGTAGCCGGGCGGGGCACCGACGAGCCGGGACACGGTGTACCGGTCGTGGAACTCCGACATGTCCAGCTGGATCAGGGCGTCCTCGGACCCGAACAGGAACTCCGCGAGGGCCTTGGACAGCTCGGTCTTACCGACGCCGGACGGGCCGGCGAAGATGAACGACCCGGACGGGCGCTTCGGGTCCTTCAACCCGGCCCGGGTACGGCGGATCGCCTTCGAGACCGCCTTGACCGCGTCTTCCTGGCCGATGACGCGCTTGTGCAGCTCGTCTTCCATGCGCAGCAGGCGCGAGGTCTCCTCCTCGGTCAGCTTGTAGACCGGGATACCGGTCCAGTTGCCGAGGACCTCGGCGATCTGCTCGTCGTCGACCTCGCTGACGACGTCCAGGTCACCGGCCTTCCACTCCTTCTCCCGCTGCGCCTTCTGCCCGAGCAGCTGCTTCTCGGTGTCCCGCAGCTGCGCGGCCCGCTCGAAGTCCTGCGCGTCGATCGCGGACTCCTTGTCGCGGCGCACCTGGGCGATGCGCTCGTCGAAGTCGCGCAGGTCCGGCGGCGCGGTCATCCGGCGGATCCGCATCCGGGCGCCGGCCTCGTCGATCAGGTCGATCGCCTTGTCCGGCAGGAACCGATCCGAGATGTACCGGTCGGCCAGCGTCGCAGCGGCGACCAGCGCGGCGTCGGTGATGGACACCCGGTGGTGCGCCTCGTAGCGGTCCCGCAGACCCTTCAAAATCTCGATGGTGTGCGCCAGCGACGGCTCACCCACCTGGATCGGCTGGAAACGACGCTCCAGAGCGGCGTCCTTCTCCAAATGCTTGCGGTACTCATCCAGCGTGGTGGCGCCGATGGTCTGCAGCTCACCCCGGGCCAGCATCGGCTTGAGGATGCTGGCGGCGTCGATCGCGCCCTCGGCCGCGCCCGCACCGACGAGCGTGTGGATCTCGTCGATGAACAGGATGATGTCACCGCGGGTGCGGATCTCCTTGAGCACCTTCTTCAGCCGCTCCTCGAAATCACCGCGGTAGCGGGAACCGGCGACCAGCGCACCGAGGTCGAGCGTGTAGAGCTGCTTGTCCTTCAGCGTCTCCGGCACCTCACCCTTGATGATCTTCTGCGACAGGCCCTCCACCACGGCGGTCTTGCCGACGCCGGGCTCGCCGATCAGCACCGGGTTGTTCTTGGTGCGGCGGGACAGCACCTGCATGACCCGCTCGATCTCCTTCTCCCGCCCGATGACCGGGTCGAGCTTGCCCTCCCGGGCGGCCTGGGTCAGGTTGCGGCCGAACTGATCCAGCACCAGGCTGGTCGACGGCGCGGCCTCACCCGGCGCGGCACCGGCGGCGGCCGGCTCCTTGCCCTGGTAGCCGGAGAGCAGCTGGATGACCTGCTGGCGGACCCGGTTCAGGTCCGCGCCCAGCTTCACCAGGACCTGGGCGGCGACGCCCTCGCCCTCGCGGATCAGGCCGAGCAGGATGTGCTCGGTGCCGATGTAGTTGTGGCCCAGCTGCAGCGCCTCGCGCAGCGACAGCTCCAGCACCTTCTTCGCCCGCGGCGTGAACGGGATGTGCCCGCTCGGCGCCTGCTGACCCTGGCCGATGATCTCCTCGACCTGCTGACGCACACCCTCCAGGGAGATGCCGAGGCTCTCCAGAGCCTTCGCCGCGACACCCTCACCCTCGTGGATCAGGCCCAACAGGATGTGCTCCGTACCGATGTAGTTGTGGTTGAGCATCCGGGCCTCTTCCTGGGCCAGGACGACAACCCGTCGCGCTCGGTCGGTGAACCGCTCGAACATGCCCTCGTGCTCCTCACCTGAGTCATCCGGCCATCAGAATACTAAGATTTCATATAGCATTCTGTCTATCCTGGATGCTCGACACGGGCCTCCAGGTGGGCGGCATCCCTTTCAGGGTGGGCCTTCGTCGGAACCGGGTCACGCAACCCGGCACGGCCCGCAACTTCTATCAATAGCTTCGCCATATGAAAAAGAACTCCCCGCCGTCGTCGTTCCGCCCGGCGGCCTTTACGCACGTCCCGGGCGGTGATCACGCTGCTCGGGCGGGTTGGCGGCCTGGCCTGCCGAGTTTCCTGAGCAATAGCTGAGTGTGGCGACGTGGTAACCGGATGTGCCAGTCTCGGGCTCACGCTGAGCCTGGGGGGATAGATGATGGAGAGTCGCGCCTGTTACCGGGTCGACCTGTTGGGTCCGCTGCGCGTGCGGCGGAAGGGGCATCCGGTGGAGCCCGGACCGGCCAAGCAGCGGGCGGTGCTCTCGCTTCTGGCGTTACGCCTGGGCGACAGCGTCCCGGTGAGCGAGGTGGAGGAGGCGGTCTGGGGCGGCGTAGTCCCGCCGAGCGCCCGGTCGCTCGTGCACACGTACGTGGCCCGGCTGCGCCAGGTCCTCGAACCGGAGCATCCGCCGCGGCGCCGGGTACGGGTCATCGCCTCGACCGTCACCGGGTACTCGCTGCGCGCCGAGACCGTCGAGACGGACGTCGCGCGGTTCCGCCGCTGTGTCGCCGAGGCCGAGAAGCGGATCGGCGAGGGCTGCCGTGAGGAGGCGTTCCACCTGCTCGGGCAGGCGCTGGACCTGTGGCGCAGCCCGACCCTCGGTGAGCTGCGCTCGCTGCTGCACGACAACATCGAGGTGGAGGCCCTGGGTGCGGCCTGGGTGGCGACCTCGCACAGCTACGTCGGTCTGGGGCTGCGGCTGGGACGCGCCGCGGCGGTGCTCGACACCGCCACCCGGCTGGCCCGGCTGGAACCCCTGCACGAGGCGATCCAGGCCGACTATCTGGCCGTGCTCGGCAGCAGCGGGCACCGGACCGTGGCCCTGCACCGGTACGCCGACATCACCGAGCGGCTCCGTACCGAACTGGGCGTCGACCCGGGGGAGGAACTGCGGGCGGTGCACCGGGCGCTGGTGCGCCCGGCCGGCCGTCCACCGGTGCCCCGGCCGGCGCCGGCGGTGCCGGCCGCAAGGCGCAGGCCCGGCTGCGGGCCGATCTCCGGGCCGCTGCACTGGCGGGCCGGGGACATCGCCGACCTGGCGGCCCTGCTGGCGAAGTACCGCGCGGTGACCGTCACCGGCGCGCCCGGCTGTGGCAAGTCGGCGGTGACCCTGCGCGCCGCCCACCAGGCCGCCCGCGTCTTCACCGGCGGGGTCCTGACGGTGGACACGCTCGATCTCAGTGACCGGCGGCAGCTGGAACGCCGGCTGGCCCGGATGCTCGGGGGCAACGGCGCCGAGGATCCGGTCGAACTGCTGCGCGACCAGCCGACACTCGTGGTGCTGGACAACGCCGAGCACCTGGTCGACGCGTGTGCGGTGGTCGCCGACCGGCTGTTGCTGGCGTGCCCGGACGTGGCGGTGCTGACCGGCTCGCGTCAGCCGCTCGGGCTGCCGTACGAGCGGGTCCAGCGCCTGCATCCGCTCCCGGTGCCGCAGCCGGGCGGATGGCCGTCGGTCCTGTCCAATCCGGCGGTCGCGCTGCTCGCCGAACGGGCGGCCCAGGCCCGCCCCGGGTTCCGCCTCGACCGGCGGGACGCGGAGGTCGCGGTGGAGATCTGCCGCCGGCTCGACGGCCTGCCGCTGGCCCTGGAGATGGCGGCGGCGTGCCTGGCCACCGAGAGTCTGGACGGGGTGCTGCGCAAGCTGGAGGGACCGCTGGACGGACTGCGCCCGCCCGCCGCCGGACCGGAGTCACGCCACACGTCGCTGCAGGCGATGCTCGACCGTAGCGTCCAGCGCCTCGACGTGGCCGAGCGTTGTCTGTTCCAGCGCGTCGCGTTGCTGCCGGGGGTGTTCGACCTGGCGGCCGCCCAGCGGTTCTGGCGGCCCCATCCGTCCGGGCCCACCGACGTGCGGGTGGTGCTCGCCGCCCTGGTGGACAAGTCCCTGGTGATGCCGGTCGGGACGACCGGCGGCCGGTACCGGATGCTCGGCCTGCTGCGCCGGCTGGCGCTGGAGACGGGCACCCCGGGGGCCGCGACGAGTCCCGCCGCCGAACTGCCCCTGCCGCTGTCCCGGCCGTTGCTGCCGGCCGGCGCGGCGGCCGTGCCGGACTGACCGGCGGCCGCCACGACGGCCCGCTCCCCGCCGGGGGAGCGGGCCGTCGTGTTCTGGAGGCCGATGACACCTGACGATGCCTCAGGCATTGACAGCACGCTTTAAAAACACATAGCTTGAAGTTCGGCGGGACCGGTCGGGTCCGGTCCACCAGCGGCCCTCAGACCGCCGCTGACCCCTGCCGACAGACATTGGAGGTGTCTGGCTTGAGCACCAGAGAGACCTACGAGTCCCTGAACCTCGAACCCAAGCCGATCCGCCCGCACATCCTCGCCGCGGCAACCGTGGTCTTCGGCGAGGACTACTACTCGGGCCGCCGCGAGACGATCAACCTGTCCGGCTTCGTGCAGCTCAACAAGTGGCCCATGCCGGGCTTCGAGCACAAGGTCGACGAGAACGGCTACGCGCAGTTCGCCACCGAGCTGATCAGCGCGCCCGAGGTGGGCATCAAGGGGTTCAGCTACGAGTTGGACGACCGCATCCAGGTCCTGTCCAACCCGTTCCTGCCCAACAGCGGGCACGTGCGGCAGATCGTGCCGGGCAAGAACTTCCCGGCCGAGTTCTACATCCGCCGCTTCGGCATCCTGGAGTCGAGCACGCTGCGGCTCGCCCACCGCAACGTCATCGACATCTACGGCGTGGTCGACAGCGTCCCGCCGTTCAAGAAGCCGCTGACCGGGCCCTACCTGGGCAAGCCGCGCGGTGACGGTCCCTTCGACGTGATGGCCGCGCCGAACGTCGTCAAGGGCACCACGCTGCCGGAGGCGTGGTACCCGGCCAACGACGAGAACCAGCCGGTCGGGATCACGCCGAACCTGTTCTTCGCGCCCAGCGCCGGCCCGTGCATGTCCATGCTGGTCGACCCGTCCATGATCATGCAGACCTCGCTGGAGGGGCAGATCGAGGTCGAGGTCAACGGCAAGACGGTGCGGGTCGACCTGGCCGGGGACTACCGCAAGGCGGCCGGTGCCGAGGTGCTGCTCTTCGGCCCGGACAAGCACGACGAGGGCCCGGGCGTGCTCGCCCAGCTGGCCCGCGTCGCGGTCGTCGGACACAGCCCGGAGCTGGGTGGCCGGGTCATGCTGCG
Organism: Micromonospora chalcea; assembly: GCF_028768405.1. Lineage (NCBI taxonomy): Bacteria > Bacillati > Actinomycetota > Actinomycetes > Micromonosporales > Micromonosporaceae > Micromonospora > Micromonospora chalcea. The sequence continues at coordinate 82,000 of NZ_CP118233.1, forward strand.
GGCGAGCTGGCCGCGGGTCTCCGGCGGCACGCTGGGCGAGGGCAACGAGGACAGCCTCAGCCGGCTCAAGTTCCCCGGCGACCTGCACATCGACGCCGAGTTCGAGCTGGTCACGCCGCACGAGACGCTCTACGCCGCCAACTCCGTGCACGTCAACGGCAAGATGCGCGGCATGGAGGCCACCGGCACCGAGCTCAAGCTGGACGGCTCGGACACCGCCCTGGTCACCGTGGACGAGCAGCCGAAGGCTCGCCTCACCGGCGTCAACCTGGTGATGCGGGACGCGCTGGTCGGCGAGCACGCCGCGGTGAACGCCTGACCGACGGGTCCGCTTGACGGGCCTGCCGGCCAGAGGTTCTACTAGTAAAACCAATAGCAACGTACCGTCACGATGTCCCTCCCGGCTGCTACGGCGGTCGGGAGGGACGCGCGCTCAGGGGGTACCGCGTGGACCAGCGGCTGCTGCTCATGCACCAGATGATGCTCGGCGACGCGCCCCGGCTGCGGGCGTACGACAGGGCGCTGGAGGAGGCCGTCACCCCCGGCGACGTGGTGGTCGACGTGGGCGCGGGGCTGCTCGCGCTCTCCCTGCTGGCGCTGCGGCACGGCGCCGAGCACGTGTACGCGGTCGAGGCCGACCCGGCCACCGCCGCGGCGGCGGCCCGCATCATCGAGGCCAACGACCTCAAGGGACGGCTCACCCTGGTCACCGGCGACGCCCGTACGGTCCGGCTGCCCCGCAAGGCGGACGTGCTGGTCTCCGAGATGATGGGAAACCTCGGCCCGGAGGAGGAGATGGCCGAGGTGCTGCACGTGATCGCCCGCCGCCACCTGCGCCCCGGCGGCCGGGTGGTGCCCCGGCGGCTGCGGACCTGGCTGGCCGCGGCCGAGTTCGCCGACGAGGGCTGGGGGCTGTGGGGCGGCGACTTCTACGGCTACCGGCTCGACCCGGTGCAGGAGCTCGTGGCCCCGGCGGCCCAGCTGCACTTCTTCCAGCGTCCGCCGAAGCTGCTGACCGAGCCCACAGTGGTGCTCGACCAGGCGCTCGACGGCCGGTCGCCGTCCCGGCAGACGCTGCGGCAGCGGCTGCCGGTCATCGCGCCGGGGAGGCTGCACGCCGTGCTCGGCTTCTTCACCGCCGACTTCACCGACGACGTGACGCTGTCGAACTTCCCGTCGTACCCCGGATGCAACTGGGCGGTCTGGGTGTGGCCGCTGCGGCACACCGACGTGGCCGAGGGCGACGAGCTGTCCGTCGCCCTGCGCCGGCCGGCCCGGCGCGACGTCCGCGCCGTGACCGGCTGGCGGCTGGAGTGCGGCCTGTCCCGGCAGAGGAGGTCCTGATGCCCTTCGCGGTGGGTACCGTCCGCGACATTCCCGTCCGTGGCGCTCTCAAGCTCTGCGGCCTGACCTGGTCCGCGGAGTGCCTCTGGTTCTCCGAGGCGGTCTCCAGCCAGATCGCCTCCCTGGACCCGATCAGCGGCAAGGTGGTCCGCCGGCTCGACTGCCCCGGCGTGCGCACCGACCTGACCACGATCGGCGGGCGGCTGCTGCAGGTGGCGGGCGACGACCGCGTGCTGCGGCTGGTCGATCCCGAGGACGGCGAGCTGCTCGGCGAGTTCGGCAACCCGCGTCCCGGCAACGTGCTGTGCGGGCTGGAGGCGACCCGGCACGGGCTCTGGCTGGGCTACGAGGACCTGCGCCAGGTCGACCTGCGCGACCCGGACGGTTTCGGGCTGATCGACACGTTCCCGGTCCGGCAGCCGATCGCCGGCCTGACCGTCTCGGACAGCTACCTCGTCTACTCCGACCGCGACGCGGCCACCATCAACCTGTACGACGTGGCGGCCCGCCGGGAGGTGGCCGCCTACTCGGTCGCGGGCAACCCGACCGGCATCACCTGGGACGGCCGCCGCATCTGGTACTGCGACTTCACCACCCTGCAGCTCCGGGCGATCGAGGTGCCGGGCATCACGAAGGGTTGACGTCCATGGCGACCACGCGCGCTCTGCTGGCCCGCTCGACCCGGATCGGCGCGGTCGGCGCCGCCCACCTGCTGCCGGTGCTGCCGGCGGCGCTGGTCAAGGCGGTCCGAGGTGACCGGGCGGCGGCCCGCCGGCTGCTGTACCGCCGTCTCACCACGTTGCTGATGCGGCTCGGCCCGACGTTCGTCAAGGCCGGGCAGGTGCTCGGCACCCGGCGCGACGTGCTGCCGGCCGCGCTCTGCGACGAGCTGTCGGTGCTCCAGGACCGGGTCGACCCGATGACCCCCGAGCAGACCAGCCGGGCGCTGGCCGAGGCGTACGGCAGCGAGACGCCCGCGGAGTTCGCGGAGATCGACCCGACGCCGGTGGCCAGCGGCAGCGTGGCCTGCGTCTACCACGGCCGGATGCCCGACGGCGCCGAGGTGGCGCTCAAGCTGCGCCGTCCCGGCATCGAGTCGACGATGGCCCTCGACCTCGCGCTGATGCGGCACGGCGCCCGGGTGATGGCCCGGCTGCCGATGCTGCGCGGCGTCCCGGTGCGGGAGGTGGTCGAGAACATGTGCGGAGCGGTGTTCGGCCAGCTCGACTTCGCCCGGGAGGCGGAGAACCTGCGCCGGCTCAAGGAGAACCTCGCCGTGGTGCCCCGGGTCCGGGTGCCCGGCGTACGCGACGACGCCTGCCGGCCGCGCTGCCTGGTCATGGAGTTCATGCCGGACCTCGACGTGGACGTGGCGCGGTCGATGTCGGCGGCCGTGCGCAAGCGGTTCGCCGCCTCCGCGATGACAGCGATCTACCACATGCTCTTCGTGGACGGATTCGTCCACTGCGACATGCACCCGGGCAACCTCTACTTCACCCGGGGCGCCCAGGTGGTGGTGCTCGACGCCGGGTTCAGCGTGCAGCTCACCGAGGAGCTGCGCCGGCTGTTCGCGGAGTTCTTCATGAACATGTCGATCGGGCGCGGCCGGTACTGCGCCGAGATCGTGGTGCGCAGCGGCACCGGCCTGCGGCCGGACGCCGACGTGGAGACGTTCCTGGTCCGGATGGCCGACCTGGTGGAGCGCAGCCACGGGCTGCCGGCCCGGGAGTTCAGCCTGATCGCGTTCGCCGCGGAGATGTTCGACCTGCAACGCCGCTACGGCGTGCACGCCGCGCCGGAACTCATCTTCCCGCTGCTGTCGCTGCTGGTGATCGAGGGGACGGTACGCGAGCTCGACCCCGACCTCGACTTCCAGGAGCTGGCCAAGCCGGTGCTGATGCGCGGCCTCTTCGGCCGCCGCGCCGCCGCCTGACCGCTGGCCGAACGGTCCGCCGGGCCTGGCCGGTCGCTTCGACAGCGCGGCCCCACCTGCGCAAACAGCCGACTAAAATATACGATAGCGGAATGGCACAGACTGGCCTCGCCGGCAAGCGCTCCTACCACCAGTACTGCGGGCTCGCGTCCGCGCTCGACGTGCTGGGCGAACGCTGGACGCTGCTGATCATCAGGGAGCTGCTGATGGGTCCCCGGCGCTACAGCGAACTGCTCGCGGACCTGCCCGGCATCGGCACGAACCTGCTCGCCGACCGGCTCAAGTTCCTCGTCGACTCGGGCGTGCTGCGGCAGGTCGACGTGCACGGCACCGGCGGCCGGCTCTCCTACGAGCTGACCCCGACCGGGCAGGCGCTGCGGCCGATGGTGCTCGGGCTCGCGCACTGGGGCCTGGAGTTCGTCGGTGACCTGAACGCCGAGGACACGGTCCGCCCGCACTGGGGCTTCCTCGCCGTGGAGGCGATGTTCCAGTGGGACAAGATCTCCCCGATCGACGAGAGCTACCAGTTCCAGGTCGACGACGAGGTCTTCCGCATCGATGTCGCCGGCGGGGTGCCGCGCGTGGCGAAGGGGCCGTCCGACGACCCGGCGATGGTGGCGACCACCGACGCGGCCACGTTCGTGCGCATCGGCGCCGGGCGGGTCACGCCGCTGATGGCGATGGTCGGCGGGCAGCTCAAGCTGGAGGGCGACATCGACGCGGTGCTGCGCTGCTGCGAGCTGCTCGGCCTGGACGCCGGCGCCGCGCCCGCCGCTCAGACGACCTCCGGTCACTGACCCGCGCCAGGGGGTGACGGGACCGGATCACTATATTATTCTGAACTAGCCTCGGCGTTCGTCGGGGCCCGTCGTCGTCCGGCACGCCGCGCCCGTGCGGCACCTCCCGAGCACTGTGGTCCCACGGGGACGACCGGTCCGCCCTCCGTCGCCCGAGCGCCTGACGGCGTCCGTGCGCGTCGCGGGGGCGACCCCGCGCGGCGCGTACGCCGGCACCGACGACCGGCCGTCAAGCGACAGGAGCCGGCATGACGGACACGGTGCGACACGATCCGGAGGCGCTGCCCAGGGCGGTACGGGACGACTTCCCCCTGCTGGCCCGCCGGGCCGGCGACCTCGTCGCCTACCTGGACAACGCCGCCACCACGCAGAAGCCCCGCGTCGTCCTGGACGCGATGACCGACTACTACACCGGGGCGAACAGCAACGTCGGGCGCGGCTACCACCGGCTCGGCCTGGAGTCCACCGAGCGGTACGAGCAGGCCCGCGAGAGCGTCGCGCGGGCGATCGGCGCGGCGCAGCCGGAGGAGGTGCTCTTCACCGCCGGCACCACCGCCGCGGTCAACCTGGTCGCGGACACCGCCGGGCAACGGGTGGCCGGGCCGGGCCGGCGGGTCGTGGTGACCGGCATGGAGCACAACAGCAACCTGCTGCCGTGGCGCCGGCTCTGCGACCGTACGGGCGCCACGCTCACAGTGGTGCCGGCCGGACCGGACGGGCGGGTCGGGGCCGACCGGTTCGCCGCCGCGCTCGGCCCGGACACCGCGCTGGTGGCGGTCACCCACGTCTCGAACGTGCTCGGCACCGTCAACCCGGTACGGGAGATGACCGCCGCCGCCCGCCGGGCCGGCGCGCTGGTGGTGGTCGACGGCGCCCAGGCCGTACCGCACCGGCCGGTCGACGTGCGCGACCTCGACGCCGACTTCTACTGCTTCTCCGGGCACAAGGCGTACGGGCCGATGGGCGTCGGCGTACTGCACGGCCGCCGGGACCTGCTCGCCGGGCTGCCCCCGTACCAGGTGGGCGGCGGCACCGTGAAGGGCGTCGCGGCCGACCAGCCGGTCCGCTACCTCGACGGGCCGGCCCGGTGGGAGGCCGGCACGCCGCACGTGGCCGGCGCGGTCGGGCTGGCCGCCGCCCTGGACTACCTGCGCGACCTCGGCTGGGACGCGATCCGCCGGCACGACCGGGCGCTGGTCCGGCACGCCGTCGACGTGCTCGCCGCGATCGACCGGGTGCGGGTGGTCGGTGACCCGGCCGCCGACCCCAGCGGCATCGTCTCGTTCGTGGTCGACGGCATCCACCCGTACGACGTCGGGGCGCACCTGGACCGGCACGGCGTGGCGGTGCGCTGCGGCGTGCACTGCGCCAGCACCTTCCTCGACGAGATGGGCCTGCTCGGCACGGTCCGGCTCTCCTTCGGCGTCTACAACACCACCGCCGAGATCGACCTCGTCGGCGAGCTGCTCGCCGGCGTACGACCGGGTCCCTGGACCGCCGACCACCCCGACGTCCGGTTCCTCTGAGCAGCGCCCGGAAGGGAGCGTCATGAGGTTCGACACCCGGCTGGTGCACGTCGGCCAGCAACCAGTGCCCGGCACCGGCGACGTGGTGCCGCCGATCCACCTCGCCACCACCTACGACCGCACCGCCCAGGACCCGCCGCGCTACTTCTACGCCCGGGGCGAGCAGCCCAACCGGGAGGCGCTGGAGGAGTGCCTCGCCGCGCTGGAGGACGCCCGGCACGCGACCGTCTACACCAGCGGGCAGGCCGCCGCCACGACGGCGCTGTCGCTGGTGCCGCCGGGCCGGCTGGTGCTCGCCTCCGACGACGTGTACGGCGGCACCCACCAGTTGCTCGCCGCCGCCGCCGAGCGCGGCGTGACGGTCCGGCCGGTGGACCTGGCCGACCCGGCCGAGCGGGACCGCGCGCTGTCCGAATGCGGTCCCGAGCTGGCCATGGTGTGGCTGGAGACGCCCACCAACCCGCTGCTCAAGGTCGCCGACATCGCCGCGGTGTCCGACCTCGCGCACCGGCACGGCGCCCTGGTGGTGGTGGACAACACGCTGGCCGGGCCGGTGCTGCAACGACCGCTCGCGCACGGCGCGGACATCACGCTCTACAGCACCACCAAGTCCGTCGCCGGTCATCTCGACGTGCTCGGCGGCGCGCTCGTCTACCAGGACGAGGAGCTGCACCGGCGGTTCCTGGCCTACCGCACGGTGGCCGGCAACGCCCCCGGCGGCTTCGACTGCTACCTCACCCACCGCGGTCTGAAGACGCTGTCCCTGCGCACCGCCCGGCAGGTGGAGAACACCCGCGCGGTGGTGGCGGCTCTGCTGGCCGAGCCGAGCGTCGCGACGGTCAGCTATCCGGGCCTGCCCACGCATCCGCAGCACGCGGTGGCGGCCCGGCAGATGACCGCGCCCGGCGCGCTCGCCGCCTTCGAGTACCGCGGCGACCCGGCCAAGCTGCTCGACCGGGTACGCCTGTTCACCGCCGCGGTCAGCCTCGGCGGCGTCCGCTCCCTGATCGAGTGCCCGGCGCTGATGACCCACCGCCCGGTGCCGCCCGAGGTACGCCGGCGTCTCGGGTTGACCGACCGGCTGATCCGGATCTCACCCGGCATCGAGGACCCGGCCGACCTGGTCGAGGACCTGGTCACCGCGCTGCGTGACGGCGCCTGACCCGCTGACCGGCATTACCGCCCCGCGAAGGAGGAGACATGTCCGCATTCACGACCGGCGGCGCCCCGGTGGTGCTCGACGGAGGACTCGCCACCGAGTTGCAGCGCGCCGGGCTGCCGTACCAGCCCCCGTGGTGGGGCACCGCGGCGTTGCTGGCGGACAGCCGGCGGCGCGTGCTGCGCGACGTCCACGAGCGGTTCCTGACCGCCGGGGCGCAGGTGCTCACGGCGAACACGCTGCGCTGCAACCTGCGGGCGCTGCGCCGCGCCGGACTGGAGGACGCCGGCCTCGGCTGGATGGTGCACGCGGCCGTCGGCGTCGCGCTCGCCGCCCGCAACACGGCCGGCGCGCCCGGCACCCGGATCGCCGCGTCGATGGCTCCGGTGGAGGACTGCTACCGGCCGGACCTGGTGCCGGCCGACGACGAGCTGCGTGAGGAACACCGCTGGCTGGCCGTGGAGCTGGTCCGGGCCGGGGTGGAGCTGGTGCTGGTGGAGACCATGAACACCGCCCGCGAGGCACGCATCGCGGTGGAGCAGGTACGCGAGGTGGGCGCCCGGGCCTGGGCCGCCTTCGTCTGCGACGACCAGGGCCGGCTGCTGTCCGGCGACTCCCTGGTGGACGCCGCCCGCGCGGTGCGCGCCGCCGGGGCCGAGGTGGTGCTTGTCAACTGCACCGCCCCGGAGGCGACCGAGCGGTGCCTGCGGGCGCTGCGCGACGCCGACGACGGCCCGATCGGCGCGTACCCGAACCTGGAGGACCGCCGCGACGGCGCGCCCGGGCCGCGCCCGCTGCTCGACCCCGCCGAGTTCGGCGACCTGGTCGCCGGCTGGGCGGTGGAGTACCGGCTCGCCGTGGCCGGCGGGTGCTGCGGCGCGTCGCCGGCGCACATCGCCGCGCTGACGGCCCGGCTGAACGCTCCGGTGGCGGCCGTCGACTGACGCCGCCCGCAGGTCCGCCGGCCCGGCGCGGGCCGGGTCAGCCAACGAAGGGAGAACGAGACGGTGAGCGGCTCGACGATCGCACCGCCCGTCGAGGTGGTGCGCAGCCTGCCCGGCCCGGCCGGCTACATGTGCGGCCTGACCTGGGACGGCACCTGGCTCTGGCACTCCGACCAGGACGCCGCGCGGATCTTCGCGATCGACCCGGCGGACGGGGCGGTACGCGGGTCGTTCGCGTACCCGGACGTGCGGGCCGACCTGGGATACGCGGACGGAAAACTGTGCCAGATCGGCGGCCGGCCGAAGCGGATCCTGCTGATCGACCCGGCCACCGGCCAGACCGTCGGGTCGAAGCCGGTACGGCCCTCCAACGGCCGGGTCACCGGCATGGAGACCGGGCCCGAGGGCGTGTGGCTCTGCCTGCGCGCGCCCGCGGTGATCCAGCTACGGGACTTCGAGACCATGACGGTGCAGCGGGAGCACCCGGTCGTGGGGTCGCCCTCGGGCCTCACGTACGCCGAGGGTCACGTGCTCTACGCCGAGTTCGAGGACGGCCTGCTGCACGCGGTCGAGGCGGAGTCGGGCCGGCTGGTCGCCACGGTGCGGCTGCCGGGGCATCCGACCGGGCTGGCCTGGGACGGCGAGCTGGTCTGGTACTGCGACTTCGCCGACCGGCGGTTCAAGGCGGTCCGGCTGCCGGACGTGCTCGGCGGCTGACCGGCCCGGTGGGGGCGGCGGCCCGGCCGCCCCCACCCGCCCGGCGTCAGGGCACCCGGTCGCGCGCGTCGAACTGCTCCTGCCGGCGGTCGCGGTCGCCGACGGCGCCGGCGGACGGCGGCCGGCAGCGGCCGGCGCAGCCGCACGAGCAGCCGGAGGCAGCCGGCTCCGTCCGCTGAGGATCTTCGGTGTCCGGCCAACCGCCGGTGTGGCACGCGATCATCGCTTCTCCCTGCTCTGCGGTGGGACGCGCCGGAGAGCCCGGCGCGGTCGGACGGGGCGGGCAGCGGGACGACTATTTACTTGAGAATCATATGGTAAATTCGCTGGCGGGTGCCAGCTCCTGACAGGAGGGACGCCATGCGCGTCAGCGTGACCGACGACCCCGCGACCACGACGGCCGCCCGCACCGGCGGGCCGCCCGCACCGGCCGACCCGCTGCGCGCCGCCTCCTTCGCGGAGCTGCGGTCGCTGTTCGCGATGGAGCCCGACGCGGTCCACCTCAACACCGGCACCATCGGCGTGATGCCGTACGAGGTGCTGGACGTCAACGACCGGGTGACCCGGGAGTGGAACGGCGGACTGCGCAACGTCTACCCGCCCGGCATGTACCCCGAGCACCGCGCCGCCATCGGCCGGGCGTTCGGCGTCGACCAGGACGAGATGGTGATCTGCCACAACGCCACCGAGGGGGTGGCCCGCGTCATCAACGGGCTCGACCTGCACGAGGGCGACGAGGTCATCACCACCAGCCACGAGTGCTACTCGGTGCTGTCCAACTTCAACCTGCTGCGCAACCGGCACCGGATCACGCTCACCGTGCTGACCCCGCCGGTCGGGCCGGACGTCACCGCCGAGGAGATCGTCGACATGTTCGCCCGGGCGATCACGCCGCGGACGAAGGTGCTGGCGTTCGCCGCCGTCACGCTGTTCACCGGCACCCGGATGCCGGTGCGCCAGCTCTGCGACCTGGCCCAGCAACACGGCCTGACCACAGTGGTCGACGGCGCGCTGCTGCCCGGCCTGTTCGACACCGACCTGCGCGCGCTCGGACCCGACTTCGTCACCTGCTCCGGCTCGAAGTTCCAGTGCGGGCCGCTCGGCACCGGGCTGCTCTACGTCCGCAACAAGGTCCACCCCGAGCACAACCCGCTGCCGCTGCCGACGTTCTGGCCGGTCATCTCCACCTGGTACCCGATGATGGGCGCCCCGCCACCGCGTACCACCACCCGGGTGGAGAGCTACAACATGGGCGACTACCTGCAGAGCGCCGGCAGTGCCAGCATCGCCCGGGGCGCCGCCCTGGCGAAGGCGTGCGAGCTGTGGGACCGCATCGGCCGGGACCGGATCGAGCGGCACGCGGTGGCGCTCGGCGCGCACACCCGCGCCCGGATCGTCGAGCGGTTCGGCGTCGAGTCGCTGTACTCACCGCTCACCGACGACCGGCTGACCGCGCCGCTGGTGGCGTTCAACCCGTTCCCCGACCGGGCCGACGGCTGGAACATCACCAAATTCGCCCGCCTCGTCGACGAGCTGGAGAGCCGGCACCGGATCTGGACCCGGTGGACCGAGTTCGACGTCGCCGGCTCACCGCACCAGCACTACGCCGCCCGGATCTGCACCCACCTCTACAACACCGCCGAGGAGGTCGACCTCGCCGTCGACGCCATCGCCGACCTCGTCCGGGAGCTGTCATGACCGTCGCCCCGTACCGGCCGGAGCCGGCCACCGCGCGGCGGCGCGGCGGCGTGCTGCGGGTGGTCGCGCCCACCGACGCCGCACCGCTGGACCCCAGCTGCGCCCCCGCGTCGGCGGCCCCGTTCGTCCGGCTGCACACCCGGCAACTCGTCACCTGGCAGACCGCCCGGGACGTCCGCGACTGGCAGGCCGTCACGCCGGTGCCCGACCTCGCCCTGGAGGTCCCCTCCACCTGGAACGCCGGGCTCGGCGCCAGCCACCGCAGCTACGTGTTCCACATGCGCCCCGGCGTCCGCTGGGACACCCCCGACCGGCGTCCGGTCACCGCGCACGACGTGGTCCGCGGCTTCAAACGGATGTGCAACCCGGTCCGGCCCTCACCGTCGCTCGCGTACTTCGCGAGCACCGTGCGCGGCCTCGCCGACTTCGCCACCGCCTGGGCGGCGGAGGCCACCCACCGGGCCGGGGACGCGGCGACGCTCGCCGCGTACCAGAACGCGCACGAGATCCCCGGCGTCTTCGCGCTCGACGACGAGACGCTCGTCATCGAGCTGGCCCGGCCGGCGCTGGACTTCGTGCACATGCTCGCGCTGCCCGCGGCGTCGGCGGTGCCCGTCGAGCACGACGCGTTCGTCCCCGGCAGCCCCGAGGCCGCCGCCCACCTGCGCGCCAACGGGCCGTACCGGGTGCGGCGGCACCGGCCCGGCGAATGGGTCGAACTGGTCCGCAACCCGGCCTGGGAGCCCGCCGCCGACCCGTACCGGCGGGCCGAGGCCGACCGGGTGGAGCTGCGCCTGAGCGACGGCGCCGGCCGCGCCGACGCGGAGCCCACCGACGCGCCGGCCGAGGTGCCGGTCGCGCCCGCAGTCGGCGGGCTGCCGGCCGCCGAGCCGGTCGACGGCGACGGCGCCCTCGGCTGGGCGCTCGACCCGTACCTCCTGCTCAACCTGCGCGACCCGGTCTGGGCCGACCCCCGGGTACGGCAGGCCGTGGCGCTCGCCGTGGACAAGGCCGCGGTGGCCGACCTGTACCGGCGGCACCGCCCCGGCGTGCCGGTACGGATCGCGGGCTCGCTGATCCCGCCGGGCAACGCCGGGCACGACACGGCCGATCCGTACCCCACCGGTGATCCGGCGCGGGCCCGCGAACTGCTCGCCTCGGCGGGCCACGCCGACGGCACGCCGCTGGTCCTGATCCACCCGCACTCCGGCCTCGGACCCGAGGTGGCGCACGCCTGCGCGAGCGACCTCACCCGGGCCGGCCTGCCGACCCGGGCGGTCGGGCTCGCCGACGCCGCGTACACCGAGGCGCTGCGCGCCCCCGCCACCGCCGGCGGCTGGCAGCTCGCGGTGGCGGCGCGCGTACCCGACTGGCTGGAGCACAACGGGCGGGTCTTCGCGCAGGCGATGCTCCAGGCGACCCCGGTGCCCGGCGGCGCCAACCACGGCGGCTACGCCGCACCCGAGGTGGACGCGCTGATCGAGCGGGCGCTCGACGCGCCGGAGCCGTGGCGGGCCGACGCCGCCTGGCGGGCCGCCGCGGAGCGCGCGGTCGCCGACGTGGCGGTGGTGCCGATCCTGCACCGGGCGCCGGTGGCCGCGCCGAGGCGACCGGACCGGGTCGACGGGATCACGCCGCTGCCCCCGCAGGGGTACGCGGTGGACCTCACCGCCGCACGCCCGGGGGTGGACGAGTGAACCCGCTGGTCCGCGACTACCTGCTGCTCGGCCTGCGCCTCGGCCGGCTGGTCGACGGGCTCGTCGACTGCTACTACGGTGACCCGGCGCTGCGCGACCAGGTCGCCGCCGAACCGCCGCCCGACCCCCGCGAGCTGTCCCGCCAGGCCGGCCGGACGCTCGCCGCCCTCGACGACAGCGACCTCGAACCGGCCCGCCGCCGGTACCTCACCGCCCAGCTCGCCGCGCTGCGCGCGGTCGCCGACCGGCTCGCCGGCACGCCGATGTCGTTCCGGGACGAGGTGCGCGCCTGTTACGACGTCGACGTGACCCGCACCCCGCCGGAGCGGTACGCGGCGGTGCACGACGAGATCGACGCGCTGCTGCCCGGGCCGGGACCGCTCGTGGACCGGGTGGAGGAGTTCTACCGGCGCAACACCGTCCCGCCGGAACGGCTGCACCGCTGCGTGCAGGCGGTCTCCGACGCGCTGCGCGAGCGGACCCGGGACCGGTTCGGCCTGCCCGGGACCGAGCGCGTCGAGTACACGGTGGTCCGGGACGCGCCGTGGAACGCGTACAACAGCTACCTGGGCGGCTTCCGCTCCGCCGTGGCGCTGAACGCGGCGAGCGGCCGGTCGGTGGCCGCGCTGCCGATCATCGTGGCGCACGAGTCGTACCCCGGCCACCACACCGAGCACTGCCTGAAGGAGGCCGGCCTGGTCCGCGACGGCGGCCAGGACGAGCACACCATCGCCCTGGTCGACACACCCCGGTGCCTGGTCACCGAGGGCCTGGCCGAGGCGGCGGTCGACGCGGTGCTCGGCCCCGGCTGGGGCGAGTGGACCGCCGGCATCCTGGCCGGGGAGGGCGTCCACGTCGAGGGCGAGCGGGTCGAGCGGATGCGCGGCCTGATCGTGCGCCTGCTGCCGGCCCGCATCGACGCCGCCCTGCTCCTGCACGACGAGGGCGGCGACCGGGCGGAGGCACTTGCCTACCTGCGGCGGTGGATGCTGCTGCCACCCGACCGGGCCGAGCAGATGGTCACGTTCGCCGCCGACCCGCTGTGGCGCGCGTACTCAGTCACCTACTCCGAGGGCGGCCGGCTGGTCGACGCCTGGCTGGCCGCCCGCGAGCCGGACACCAGCCTCGCCGACCGCTTCGACACGCTGCTGCGGGAGCCGCTGCTGCCGTCGCAGCTGCGCGCCGACGTGGCGGGGACCGCAGAGACGACGAAAGGTGTGTGTCGATGAACGGCGGCCAGCCCCGGTACGGGGGAATCCTGCGGCTCTACGGGCCCGGCAGCATGGACCATCTCGATCCGGCCTGCGCCTACTACATGCTCGGCGGGCAGATCATCCGGCTCTTCGCCCGCCAGCTGTTCACCTACCGGCCGGTCGCCGACCTGCGCGACCCGTCGGCCGTCACGCCCGTGCCCGACGTGGCCGAGGCGGTGCCGACAGTGGACAACGGCGGCATCAGCGCCGACCACACCCGCTACACGATCCGGCTGCGCCCCGGCGTGTACTGGGACACCGACCCGCCCCGCGAGGTGACCGCCGGGGACTTCGTGCGCGGCTTCAAGCGGATGGCCAACCCGGTGCTGCAGGCCGGCGGGATCGGCTACTTCACCAGCACCATCCGGGGGATGGCCGAGTACTGCGACGCGTACGCCGCCGCGATCACCTCGGCCGAGCCGGCCGCCGCCGAGCTGGCCGCGTTCCAGAACAACCACGAGATCGCCGGCGTCCGCGCCGTCGACGACCGGACGATCGTCTTCGACCTGATCCGCCCGGCGGTGGACTTCCTGCACATCCTGGCGCTGCAGTGCGCCTCCGCCGCCCCGGTCGAGTACGACGAGGTGCTGCCCGACAGCGCGGAGTTCCGGCGGCGGGTGCGCTCCAACGGGCCGTACCGGATCACCCACTACGCCCACGGCGAGTCGGTGCGGCTGGACCGCAACCCGGTGTGGCGCAAGGCGTCCGACCCGGTGCGCCAGCAGTACCTGGACGGGGTCGAGGTGACCATGGAGATCGCCAGCCCGCAGCAGGTGGGGGAGGTGATCGACAGTGGCCGCGCCGACCTGTCCTGGGCGTCACCGATCACCGAGCCGTACGACGTGGCGCCCACCGACCCGGGCAACGACCTCGGCTACGCGCTCAACCCGTACCTGGTGTTCAACCTGCTCAGCCCGAACGCCGACCGGGCGATGAGCAAGCTCAAGGTGCGTCAGGCCATCGCGTACGCGATAGACAAGGCGGCGATCGCCGAGATCTACCACGGCCTGGAGGCCGGGACGGTGATGTTGTCCGGGCACACGGCGATCCCGCCCGGCAACGACGGGCACGTCGACTTCAACCTGTACCCGACACCGGGGGACCGGGGCGACCCGGAGCGCTGCCGGGCGCTGCTGGCCGAGGCGGGCTACCCGGACGGGCTCACCCTCACCGCCGTGCACCGGGACGTGGACGCCAACCCGGAGGTGGCCCGCTCCTACGCCGCCGACCTGGAGAAGGGCGGTATCAGCGTCCGTCTGGTCTCGCTCGGCCACGCCGAGTACTACCAGTTCCTGCGCGACCCGGCCAACGCCCGCGCCGGCGCCTGGGACATCTCCGCCCCGTCCTGGACGCCCGACTGGTTCGGCCCGAACGGGCGCACCTACGTCCAGCCGATGTTCCAGACCAACACGTCCCGCGGCACCAGCAACTACGGCGGTTACAGCAATCCGGAGGTCGACCGGCTGATCGAGGAGGCGCTCGGCGCCACCGACCGGGCCCGCGCCACCGAACTGTGGCACCAGGTCGACCTGTGCGTCATGCGGGACGCCGCGATCGTGCCGATCCTCGTGCACGCCCCGACCATCCCGCACCGCAAGGGCCGGCGGGTCCGCAACGCGATCGCCATGCCCACGGTGGACCGCTGGTTCGACCTGTCCAACCTCTGGCTGGAGGAGTCCGCATGACCACGGCAGACGCATCGACGGACCTCGGACTGATCCCCGGCGCGGACGGCCCGCGCCGCGGCGGCACGCTCACCCTGGTCGGCGCGGGCGACGTCGACCACCTCGACCCGGCGCTGGCGTACCACACGGTGACCCGGGGGATCGTCCGCGCGTACACCCGGCAGCTGGTCACCTACCCGTCGACCCGCGACCACCGGCGGGCCGGGGACCTGGTGCCGGACCTGGCGGTGGCGGCGGACGGGCCGTACGACGCCGAGGGCCGCCGCTACCGGTTCACGCTGCGCGACGGGCTGCGCTGGGACCTGCCCAACGGACCCCGGCCGTTGACCGCCGCCGACGTGGTACGCGGCATCAAGCGGCTGGCCCACCCGATGGCGCCCAGCCCCGGCCTGCCCTACTACCTGAGCACCGTCGAAGGGCTTGCCGAGTTCCGCGACGACCTGCTCACCCTGCCCCGCGACCTCAACGTGGTGGCGCCCTACCTGGAGGCCGCCGAGGTGCCCGGGCTGCGGGTGCTCGACGACCGGACGGTGGAGCTGACCACCCGCCGCCCCACCTCCGACTTCCTCAACCTCCTGGCGTTGCCGTTCGCCTCCCCGGCGCCGGAGGAGTACCTCTGGTTCGTGCCCGGCAGCCCCGAGCTGGACCAGCGACTCGGCTCGATCGGGCCGTACCGGATCACCGCCTACGAGCCGGACCGGCTGATCACGCTGGAGCGCAGCCGCACCTGGGACCCGGCCACCGACCCGGTCCGTGCCGCCCACGTGGACCGCATCGAGGTGCGGCAGGGGCTGGACGAGAAGACCTGCCACGACATGGTGATCCTCGGTGACGCCGACATGTTGTGGGACATCCAGCCGCTGACCGAGCGGCTGCCGGAGATGTTCGCCGCCGGGGACCCCCGGCTGGAGGTCTGCCCGGCCGGTCTGTTCAGCCCGTACCTGGTGATCAACGTGCTCAGCCCGAACGAGGGCGGTGCGCTGGGCCGCCGGGAGGTCCGGGAGGCGTTGCAGTACGCGATCGACAAGACCGCCGTGGCCGAGGTCTGGGGCGGGCGTCGCCTCAACGACATCGCCGAGCAGATCCTGCCGCCGCTGTGCCGCGCGCACCGGCCGTTCGCGCCGTACGCGGCGAACGACGGCGCCGGCGACCCGGAGCTGGCCCGCCGGCTGCTCGCCGACGCCGGCTACCCCGACGGGCTCACGTTGAAGCTGGTCTACCGGGACCGCGACATCCACCCGGAGACCGCGCGGGTGGTCCGGTCCGCCGCCGCCCGGGCCGGCATCACCCTCGACCTCGTCCCGGCCGGCATCACCGAGCTGTTCGGCACATACCTGGGCCGGGCCGACGGCGCCCGCGAGGGCCGCTGGGACGTGGCGCTGTCCGGCTGGGAGCCGGACTGGCACGGCAACAACGCCCGCGTCTATCTCCAGGCCCTCTTCGACAGCTCCGGCGTCTCCGGCAACGACGACTGGGGGTCGAACTTCGGCCACTACCACAACGAGGTCGTCAACGAGCACATCGACGCGGCGCTGAGCTGCGCCGACGAGAGGGCCGCGAACGAGCACTGGCGGGCCGCCGAGCGGGAGGTGCTGCGCGACTGCGCGGTGGTGCCGATCCTCTTCGCCCACCAGTACTGGCTGCGCGGGCACCGGGTGCGCAACTGGCTGCCGTACCCGGTGCTCAACGGCGACCTGACCAACCTGTGGCTGGGGGAGGACTGACGCCCGGGCCGATGAGCGGCGACGACCACCGTCTCACCGTACGTCTCGGCGAGCTGGCCCAGGCCCACGCCGACCGGGCGGCGGCGCGCGCGGGCGTGCCCGCCGTCCGGCTGGACCGGCTGGCCGCCGAGCCGCTGCGCCTGGACGAGGACTTCTGCCGGGAGGTGGCCGACCGCTACGACGCCGCGCCGATGGTCACCGCCGGCACGGCCCGCGGGTACGCCCGGCTGGCCGCGGAGAACCTGCGGCAGTTCCGGCTGATCGGCGAGGCGGGCATCCGGGTGCTGCCGTGGACCGGGCCGGGGCAGCCGTACCGGGACTCGCGGGACCTGGTCGCGCGGGTCCGCGCCACCGGCCTGCTGCACGTCTTCCTCACCCGCCACGGGCACGGACCGGCCGGCGCGGACGGCGACCATCCGCTGCGCGCCCCCGCCGGAGTCCGGGCCGGCGGGGAGGAACTGCTGCACAACGACATCTTCCGGGCGGTGCACGACGTCTTCGGACACGTCCTGTTCGGCAACACGTTCGGGCCGCGCGGCGAGTTCCGGGCCACCCGCTGCCACCTCGCGATGTACCCGCCCGACCTGCACCCGCTGGTCTTCGCCGAGCTGGTCGGCCAGCTCTGCTGGTTCTTCCACGGGCCGCACCTGCGCCGCCCGGACGGGACGCTGCCCCGGCGCGGCGAGCCCGGGTACGTGCCGCCGCCACGGCGTCCGTACCCGCCGCAGAAACAGCTCGTGTACGACAGGCGCACCCTGGACCGGTTCGCCGCGCTGTTCACGTCGCCGGGCTGACCGCCGACATCAGGAAGTCGGGCACCCGCAGCGGCGGCATCACCATCCGGGTGAAGTAGTCGCCCCACTCCCGGGGCAGCGCCGGCACCGGCCGCCCGGCCTCGGTGGCCCGGGCCAGCAGCGACAGCGGGCTCTCGTTGAACCGGAAGTTGTGCACAGTGCCGACGATCTCGCCGTCCTCGACCAGCCGCACGCCGTCGCGGGTGAGGCCGGTCAGCAGCAGCGACGCCGGGTCGACGTCGCGCAGGTACCACAGCGAGGTGAGCAGCAGGCCGCGCCGGGTGGAGCGCACCATCTCGGGCAGCGTCGGCGCGTCCGGCCCGCCCTCCAGCACCAGGTTGTCCACCATCGGGGTGAGCGGCGCGCCGGTCTGCTCGGCGGTGTGCCGGGTCTGCACGAGCGCGGTCAGCACACCCTCGTCGATCCAGCGGGTCGGCCGCAGCGGCAGCCCGTTGTCGACCACTGCGGTCAGGTCGTCGGTGCCCCGGCTGACCGTGAACGGGGCGCAGGGCAGCAGCGGATGGTCCGGGTCGCTGCGCAGCGTCAGCGGCAACGCGGTGAGGCGCTCGCCGAGCGGCAGCCGGCCGTCCGGGCGGCTGAACGCGGTACGCCCGTCCAGCGCGCCGCGCGCCCCGGCGGCCAGGTAGAGGTGGAGCATCAGGTCGGCCACGCAGTTCGGGGTGAGCAGCACCTCGTACCGTCCCGGCGGCAGCTCGACCCGGCGGCCGGGCCGCGCCAGCGTGGCGGACAGCTCGGCGGCGAGCGCCGGCACGTCCAGTCCGGTCAGGTCGGGCGCCGTCACGCCGGCCCACGTCGAGTCGTCGCAGTCGCGCACGCTCAGGTCGAACAGGCCGGTGGACTGCGCGTGCCGCAGGCGGGCGCCGGTCGACGCGGCGAGGTAGGTGGTGACCACCCGGTGCTCGGTGTAGCCGTAGAGCCGCCGCTGCCCGGCCGCCGCGAACGCGTCGGCCAGGCCGGGCAGCACGTCTCCGAACGCGTCGACCGAGGTGCCGCCGGGCGGTTCCGCCCAGGACGGCGTCCGCCACGGCTCGGGCAGCCGCGCCGCGTCGGCGGCGGGCGGCGCGTCGCGGGCGGCCCGCTCGGCCGCGCGGACCAGGCCGGGCAGCGCGTCGCCGAGCGCGCCGCCGTGCCCGACCAGCCCGACGTGTACGCCGGCCGCGCCGTCGCGTACGGCCACCGCTGTCACCCGGCGGGACCGGACGCTGCCGTTCGTGGTCAGCGCGTCGCCCGCCCAGCGCAGGTGCGCGGCGGCCGTCTCGTCGGCGATCAGCAGCAGCTCGTCGGCGTCACGCCGGTGCCGCAGCGCCGCTTCCAGGGCGTCCTGGATCCCGCTCACCCGTCCCGCCCTCCGGTGTCGACGACGTCGATGCCACGGAACACCGCGGACGGGCAGCCGTGGCTGGCCGCTGCCGCCTGCACCGGCTGACCCTTGCCGCACATGTCGGCGCCGGAGAGCAGCCACGTGCCCTCCCCGCCCAGCCCGCACAGCGCGGACCAGAACGCGGTGGTCTCCGCCTGGTACGCGGCGCCGGACACCTGCCCGGCCAGCCGCCCGTTGCGGATGCGGTGCCAGCGCTGGGCGGTGAACTGGAACTGCCGCCGCCGCATGTCGATCGACCAGCTGTCCGAGCCGGCCAGGTAGAAGCCGTCCGTCACGCCCGCGATCAGGGCCGCGGTGTCCGGCCCGTCCACCGCCGGGCGCAGCGACACGTTCGGCATCCGGGCCATCGGCGTGTGCCGGTACGACTCGGCGTACGCGCAGCCGGCGGAGCGCGGCAGGCCGGCCCGCGCGGCCGAGGCGCGGTCGTGCTGGAACCCGACGAGCACACCCGCCTCGATCAGCGGCCAGGACTGCGCGGCCACCCCCTCGTCGTCGAACCCGACCGTGGCCAGCCCGTGCGGGGCCGACCGGTCGGCGTCCACGCTCATCAGCGCCGAGCCGTACCGGAGCCGCCCGGCGGCGTCGGGCGTGGCGAAGGTGCCGCCCGCGTAGGACATCTCGTGGCCCAGGGCCCGGTCGTACTCGGTGGCGTGCCCGACCGACTCGTGGATGGTGAGCCAGAGCTGCGACGGGTCGATCACCAGGTCGTACCGGCCCGGCCGCACCGCCGGCGCCTGCGTCTTCTCGGCCAGCAGCGCCGGCAGTTCGGCCAGCTCGCCGGCCCAGTCCCAGCCCTCGCCGTGCAGGTACTCCCAGCCGCGGGCCACCGGCGGGCCGACGGTGCGCAGCGTCTGGACGCCGCCGTCGCGCGGGCGCCGGCCCACCGCCAGCACCTGCGGGTGCACCCGGACGCGCTGCTGGGTGACGCGGGTGCCGTCCAGGTCGGCGTAGTACGTGTTCTCCTGGGCGGCGGTGGCGCGGGCCAGCACGTGCGCCACCGACTCGTGTGCCTGCAGCCCGGCGCACCAGTGGCTCAGCAGCTCCACCCGTTCGCTCTCCGGCACCTCGAACGGGTTGATCCGGTACGGCGAGCGCCAGGTCGCCTCCGGGTACGCGGGCTCGGGCGCGAGCGCGACGGGCGCGCCGCCGACGTCGGCGCAGGCCCGCGCCAGCGCCAGCGCGTCGTCGCAGGCGCGTACCGCCGCCTCCGGCGTCAGCTCGGGCGTGGCGGCGAAGCCCCACGCGCCCCGGTGCAGCACCCGTACCGCCAGGCCGGTCTCGGTCTCCTCCTCGCTCGCCCGCAGCGCCCCGTCGTGCACGACGGTGCGCCCGGAGCGGACCCGCTGCACCCGCAGCGCGGCGTATCGCGCGCCCCGCTGCCGGGCCCGGGACAGGGCGGCGTCGGCGAGGCGGGCCAGCGGAAGAGCGAGGAAGGAGTCGTCGATCTCGTCGGGCACACGCGCCTCCGGTCGCCGGGGTGCCGCCGTCCGCGCCGGTGGCGCGGCGGCCCGGGGGTTGCGGTGAGGAGACTAGTGCCGCGTGCCGCCCCGGCACAGGGCCCGCGTGGCGGCCGGGCGGCCGACCAGCGCCGTCGCCGCGCAACAGAGCAATCGGGAAGAAGACTGCTGCCGCGCCGGGGCGCGCTTGAATTGATTGGCATCGCTCAATAGATTGAGGGCGGGCGCCGCCGAGGTCCGCACGACCGGGCCGCCGGCGGCTGACAGGTTTGTCCCGAGCCGGGCACGTCGGTCGTACGCACCGACTTCTCACAGTGGCGCATCGACGCGCCGCCACCCGAGCGCGTCGCCGCGCCGCCGTCCGTCCGGACGCGCGTCGTCGCGTCGCGCCGCCCGACGCAGAAGGACTTCCCATGACGATTCTCCGTACCCGTTCCGGCCCGGCCCTGGCGGCGGTGACCGCGCTGGCCGCCGTCGTGGCCGCCACCGCGACGGCCCTACTCGCCGGCCCGGCCACGGCGGCGCAGGGCTGCCGGGTCGACTACACACCCAACCAGTGGCCCGGCGGGTTCACCGCGAGCGTCAAGGTCTCACCCGGCGACACCGCCGTCTCCGGGTGGACGGTCACCTGGACGTACGCCGGCGACGAACGCGTCACGAACGGCTGGAACGCCACCGTCAGCCAGTCCGGCGCGACGGTCACCGCCCGCAACATGTCGTACAACGGCAGCATCCCGGCGGGCGGCTCCACCGAGTTCGGCGTGCAGGGCACGTTCAGCGCCGCCGGCGGCGCGCCGGGCGGGTTCACGCTCAACGGCGTCCCGTGCAACGGCGCCGCGCCGTCGCCGACAGTGGTGCCCACCACGGCGGTTCCGACCACCGCCCCGCCGACGACCGCCCCACCCACCACCGCCCCGCCGACCACCGCGCCCCCGACCACCGCTCCGCCCACGACGGCGCCGCCCACCAGCGCACCGCCGACCACCCCGCCGCCGAGCGGATGCGCCGGGGCGGTGCTCTGCGACGGCTTCGAGAACCAGACCGGCTCGACGCCGTCCGGCGACTGGAGCGTGGTGAGCCCGGACTGCTCCGGCGCCGGCACGGCCACCATCGACACGTCCACCACGCACAGCGGCAGCCGCGCGATCCGGATCAACGGCGCCGCCGGCTACTGCAACCACGTCTTCGTGCGGACCACGAAGAACCTCAGCGCCCTGGGCAGCGTCAGGTACGCCCGGATCTGGGTGCGGCACACCACCGCCCAGCCCACCGACCACACCACGATGATCACCATGTCCGACGCCGCCGACGGCAACCGCGACCTGCGGCTGGGCGGCCAGAACGGCGCCCTGCAGTGGAACCGCGCCTCCGACGACGCCACGCTGCCCGAGCAGAGCCCGGCCGGGGTGGCGCAGAGCGTGCCGCTGCCCACCAACCGCTGGGCCTGCCTGGAGTTCATGGTGGACGGCTCGGCCGGTCAGCTCCGCACCTGGCTGGACGGCGTCGCAGTCACCGGGCTGACCGCCGACGGCGTACCGACGCACGACATCGACGGCCAGTGGTACAACCGCACCTGGCGACCGCAGCTCACCGACCTGAAGCTGGGCTGGGAGAGCTACGGCGGCGGGGCCGACACCCTCTGGTACGACGACGTGGCGATGGGCGCCACCCGCATCGGCTGCTGACGGTCCGCCGGGGCGGCCGGGTCAGCGCTCGGCGGTCATGCGCTGGGTGCCGATCACGGAGAGCAGCCGCAGCGCCTCCTCCGAGGGCGAGCCGGGCGTGGCGGTGTAGATGACCACCTGCTGGTCGCGGTCGGTGATGTCGAGGACGTCGCAGTTCACAGTCACCGGCCCGACCAGCGGGTGCCGGAACGTCTTGCACAGCGTCCGCGCGCCGCCGACGTCGTGGGAGGCCCACAGGCGGGCGAACTCCGCGCTGCCGGCGAGCAGGTCCGCTATCAGCGCGGCCATCTCCGGGTCGTCCGGATAGCGGGCCGCGGCGGCGCGCAGCCGCCCGACCGAGTGGCGGGCGAACTCGCTCGCGTCCGACACGCCGTACATCAGGTGCGGGCCGAGGAACGCCCGACGGACCAGGTTGCGGTCCCGCCGGGACACCGCGGAGAAGTCCTCCATGAGCGCCGCCGCGAGGTCGTTCCAGGCGATCACCTCGAACGTCGCCGAGGTCACGAACGCCGCCGCCTGCGGCAGCCGGTGCAGCAGGTCCAGCACGCTCTGCCGTACCTCCCGGGGTGGCCCGGGCGGCGGCGCGGGCGGCTCCCCGGCCAGGTGGTGGAGGTGGTTGCGTTCGGCGTCGGACAGCCGCAGCGCGCGGGCCAGCCCGGCCAGCACCTCCCGCGACGGACGCGGAGCCCGGCCCTGCTCCAGCCGGGTGTAGTACTCGGTCGAGATGAACGCCAGCCGCGCCGCCTCCTCGCGGCGCAGCCCCGGGGTGCGGCGACGCCGCCCGGCGGGCAGGCCCACGTCGGCCGGGGCGATCCGCTCCCGCCTGCTGCGCAGGAACACTGCCAGCTCACGTCGGTCCACGACCCCAGTGTGCCCGTGCGCGGCGGCTGGTAGCCAGGTACCGCCGGTGCCTGGATGGGCTCCGCGCCCGGCCGCAGGCTTGCCGCATGGACACCACACGAACCACTGAGGGCCTGCTCGCAGACAAGGTCGCGTTCATCACCGGCGCCGGGCGGGGCATCGGCGCCGCGGCGGCCCGGCTGTTCGCCGCCGAGGGCGCACGGGTGCTGCTCGCCGCCCGGACCGAGGAACAGTTGAAGGCGGTCACCGAACAGGTCCGGGCCGCCGGCGGCACCGCCGAGTACGTCGTCTGCGACCTGGCCGACGCGGCGAGCGTGCGCGCCGCCGTGGACCGCGTCGTCGAGGTGTACGGCCGCCTCGACGTCGCCTTCAACAACGGCGCGACGATCGTGCCGCCCGGACCGATGGACCGGGTGCGCGAAGAGGACTTCGACCACCTCTACACCGTCAACCTCAAGGGACCGTGGCTCGCCATGGTCGCCGAGGTCGCCGCGATCCGGGCCACCGCCGGCACCGGCGCGATCGTGAACAACTCCAGCGTCGGCAGCCTGATGGGCAACCCCGCGCTGCCCGCGTACGGCGCGATGAAGCGCGCGGTGAACAGCCTCACCGAATCCGCGGCGATCACCTACGGCCCGGAGGGCATCCGGGTCAACGCGATCGCCCCGGGCAGCACGCTCACCGAGATGATGCGCGCCTGGGACGCGGAGTCACCCGGGATCATCGAGCGGCTCGCCGCCGCCAGCCCGTTGCGCCGGGCCGCCGAACCCGACGAGATCGCCCAGGCCGCCGCGTGGCTGCTCAGCGACCGCGCCTCCTTCGTCACCGGTACGGTGCTGCGGGTCGACGGCGGCGCGCGGGCCTGACCGGCTCAGACGGTGGCGTCCTGGACCGGCCGGGGCGCGACCGTGCCGTCCGTGACCGGCTTGAAGCCCTTGACGACCAGGTAGACGCCGAGCGAGAACTCCCACACCGCGATGGGCAGCGCGGCGACCGCCGCCACCGGGGACAGCCGGTCCCAGGCGCCGAACAGCGTGCCCAGATCGGAGGCGACGAGCAGCGGCGCCCCGGCGAGCCCGAGCACCGGCAGGATGCGCGGCACCAGGCGGGACTGGTAGAGCAGGGAGCCCAGCAGCAGGGCGTTCACGGCCGGGAGGAGCGCCTGGCTGAGCAGGAACACCGAGTCGTAGAAGGCGACGAGTGTTCGGCCGGTGACCAGCGCGTCCGGTTCGGCGCCGGCCCGCCGCAGGGCGACCAGGGTCAGGATGCTCGCGACGCCGATGAAGATGCCGGCGGCCTCCAGCACGCGGGCGGCGACGAAGCCCAGCGCACGCGCCTCACCCTGCCGCTTGAGCACCGGGTGCAGCGCGATCGCGGTGCCGATGCAGGCGAGGGCGACGATCACCTCCAGGACGCCGCCGACGACGACAGGGGTGTCCGGCGTGCCGCCGAGGATGTAGTCCGCCTCGCGTATCGGGGCGTACAGCGTGAGGGTCGGGATCGAGACGAAGGTGAGCAGGTAGAACCCGCCCGCGACCAGCGACGTCTTGCGCAGTGAGTCCATCGGGGCTGCCCTCCGCCGCTCGGCCGGTGGTCGTTACCTCACTCTGCGGCGGATGGGCGCGGCGGCGAATCGGCCGCTCGGTCAGACTCCTCGCGCGATGCGCACGGGCCACCGGTAACGGATACCGGTGGCCCGTGGGCGTACGACAGCGCGGCGACGCTAACGGTTCATCATGAGCGCCACCACTACGGCGACGAGCACCAGCGCGGCGAACACCGCCGCCGCGATCTTCGCGGCGCTGTACGGCCGCTCACCGATCACCTCGCCGGTGCGCGCGTTCACCAGCACCTGGTACGAGCGGCCGGCGTGCAGGTACGCGGCGATCCACACCGGCAGCAGGATCAGCTTGTACGACACGTCGGAGTACGTGGTGTCCACTGCGGACACCCGTTGCTCGTCACCGCCGATGTCCGACCGGCAGTCCCCCTCGATGACCGGCGCCATCCGCGCCTTCGCCTCGGTCAGGCCCGCCTCGGGCTCGGTGTCGTACCGCAGCGCCTGGTATCCGGCCAGGTAGTCGCCGTGGTACGCGGCCGCCTCGGTCAGCGGCCACGGCGCCAGCTTGTCCAGCTGCTCGGTGGGCAGGTGGGTGGTGGCGGGCACCAGCACGTCGTCGAAGTCCCGGCTGACGGTGCCGGCGGCCGGATGCCACCGGGTGTGCCGCACCTGCCGGGTCCGCGTCTCCTGCTTGCCGTCGACGGTCACCGTGTACGTCTCGGTGACGTAGTAGTACTCGCCCCGCTGACCCCGGTAGTCCGACACGGTCCGCGCGTCGAACGTCCAGTGCGGCAGGTACGTGCCCTTCAGCGTCTCCGCCTCGCTGACCTTCTTCAGGCTCCCCGGCGCGAACCAGCGGCTGCGGCACCACTGGCCCAGCGCCGTCCGTACGCCGTTGCGGTCCACCGAGAACGGCAGCACCGCCTCCGGCGCGATCAGCTCGCCCGCCGCGGCGTCGGCCACCAGCGGCGTGGCGCAGAACTGGCAGCGCTGCGCCAGCACGTCGCTCTCCGTCCGGGCCCCGCAGCCCGGGCAGACGAACGTGTGCGCCCCGACGCTCGCCACCGGCTTGCGGGGCAACGACGCGAGATCCGCGTACGCGTGCTCGCGCACCTCGCGGCCCGCGCCGGCGATCTCCTGCCGGTGCCCGCAGTAAGGGCAACTGAGCGTCGTCGTGCCCGGCGCGAACTCCACCCGGGCCCCGCAACCCCCGCACCGGTACGAGGGCGGGGAGACAGTCGTGTCGCTCATCCCGGCACCTGCCCGGTGCGGGGACGACTCACCCGCTGACGTGCGTTCATTGCGGCGGCAGCGGCGGCGGGACGCTGGCCAGCACCGACGCCAGCTCCGGCACCTGTCCGGCGGGCTGCCACTGCGCCATCCCGGCACGCCAGACCAGCGTGTCCGGGCCGAGCGCGCCGGCGCCCGCCTGCTCGGCCAGCCCGCCGAGGTCGTACGGGCCCTGCCGCTGGCCACCGACGCCGACGTACCACTGGGCCTGGCCCGGCAGCGGCGGCGGCTCGGCGGCGCCCGGCTGCGCGGCCGACGGCTGCGCGGGGGCCGGCGCCGGCTGCGTGGCCCCGCCGCCGCCCATCGTCCGGGCCATCTGCTGGCCCATCGCCATGCCCAGGCCCAGGCCGATGCCCGCGCCCGCCTCGCCGCCCGGGTTGTTCGCCGCGGCCTCCATCGCGTTCGCGGCCTGGAAGCGGGTGTAGCGGTCCAGGTCGCCGACCGCGCCCATGCTGGTCCGCTTGTCCAGCGCCTGCTCGACCTCCGGCGGCACCGACACGTTCTCGATGACGAACTTGGGGATCGCGATACCGACCTCGGCCAGTTCCTCGGTCAGCACGGCGGCCAGCCGCCGGCCGATCGCGTCCTGGTGCGCGGCGAGGTCCAGCAGCGGCACGCCGGCCGTGGCGAGCGCGCCGCCGAGCCGGCCCACGATCAGCTGCCGCAGGTACTCCTGCACCTCCTCGGTGCGGAACTGCGGGTCGGTGCCGACCAGCTCACGCAGCAGCTGCGCCGGGTCGACCACCCGCGCCGCGAAGGCGCCGAACGCCCGCACCCGGACCACGCCGAACTCGGCGTCGCGCAGGATCACCGGGTTCTGGGTGCCCCACTTCATGTCCGTGAACTGCCGGGTGTTGACGAAGTACACCTCGGCCTTGAACGGCGAGTTGAAGCCGTACTTCCAGCCCTTCAGGGTGGACAGGATCGGCAGGTTGCGGGTCTCCAGCGTGTACGTTCCCGGCGGGAAGACGTCGGCGATCTTCCCCTCGTTGACGAACACCGCCGTCTGGGACTCCCGGACGACCAGCTTGGCGCCCATCTTGATCTCGTTCTGATACCGGGGGAACCGCCAGACGATCGTGTCCCGGCTGTCGTCCAGCCACTCGACGATGTCGATGAGCTCGCCCCGGAGCTTGTCCATCAGCCCCATCGCAACCCTTTCCTCGGCGCCGTTCTCCGGCGTCGCGGGCGACGATAGCAACCCCCCGCCACCTGCGAAAAGAGAACAATGGTGCGCTGATCGGCGCTCACCGATCGCCGTCGTTCAGCCGGTGTCGCCGCTCATCGATTCCCCGCCCCCGTGACGCCGGGAGGCATCTCGGGACGGATCCTCCCAAGCCGGCGCCGCACGTGGACCCCGGTCGGTGGACCACGCGGCGCGCTGGTTCGGCAGCCGGGGCGGGCCGCCGGTCTCCGGGACCGGACGTTCGGTCTCCTGCACCAGATAGTGCGGCCGGCGTTTGGTCTCGTAGTAGATCCGGCCGATGTACTCGCCGATCACGCCCAGGATCATCATCTGAATCCCGCCGAGGCCGATCACGCTGACGATGATGGTGGTGTAACCGGGCACGTCGATGCCCTTCTCCACGGCGTCGGCGACCACCCACGCCATGTAGCCCACCGCGATGAGCGTGAGGAAGAGCCCGCCGTAGATCGCCAGGCGCAGCGGCCGGTTGTTGAACGACAGCAGACCGTCGAACGCGTAGTTGAACAGCTTGCCGAACGTCCACCGGCTCCGCCCCGCCTGCCTGCTCTCGTTGCGGTGCGCCACCACCACGGTGCGGAAGCCGATCCACGAGAACAGGCCCTTGGAGAAGCGGTTGTACTCGGGCATCGCCAGGATCGCGTTCACCGCGAGCCGGGACAGCAGGCGGAAGTCACCCGCGCCGTCCAGCAGGCGGACGTCTATCCACCAGTTGACCAGGCGGTAGAACGAGCGTGAGGCGACCATCCGGATGAACCGGTCGCCGCGCCGGTCGCGGCGGGCGATCACCTGGTCGAAGCCCTGGCGGTAGAGCGCGACCATCTCGGGCAGCAGGCGCGGCGGATGCTGCAGGTCGGCGTCCATGATGACGACCGCGTCGCCGGTGGCCCGGTGCAGCCCGGCGAGCATGGCCGCCTCCTTGCCGAAGTTGCGGCTCAGCGACGTGTAGCAGACCGTCGGGTCGGCGGCGGCGAGCCGGCGCAGCGCCGCGAGCGTGCCGTCCTCGCTGCCGTCGTCGACGTACACCACCTCGACGTCCACGTCGGGCAGCTCGGCGAGCGCGGTGCTGAGCATCTCGTGCAGCCGCTCCACCGACTCTTCCTCGTTGAAGCAGGGCACCACCACCGACAGCCGCATCGGCGTCGTCCCGCCCGGCCCGGCGCCCGGGCGCGGGCCTCCGGCGCCGGCGGCGTCAGAGCCGGTAGACGAGCGTGCCATCGAGGTCCTCCCGGGTGATGCCCAATCCGTCAACGGGCCGGTTCTCGATGCCCTCCCACGGCGTGCCCGCCGCGCGGCTCGGCACCGCGACGACCGACCGGACGCCGATGCCGCGCAGGTACGCCACGCTGCCCGCGTCGGGGAACGTCGCCACGGCGACCCGGGTCTGCGCCTGGGTGACCGGCTCGAAACCGCCGAGCCCGTTGGTGATCCGGGGGAACCCGTCGGTGGACCAGAGCATGTAGTTCAGGTCGCCGATCCCGCCGGCGGGCAGCACCAGCATCGGCTCCGGCGCGGTACGCATCGCGGCCGGCGGCGTCGGCACGACCGGGTGCGGCGTGCGGTTGACGCCCTCCAGCGTCACCAGCGCGAGCGGCACCAGCAGGACCAGCGGCGCCACGGCCCGGGACCAGCGGTGGGCCGAGGGCCGGTGCCAGGACTCGGCGAGCGCGGTGACCAGCCCGGCGGCCAGCACCGCCAGCAGCAGGCTGGTCCAGTGCATCATCCGGCCCGGCGTGCGCAGCGCGTCCCAGCCGGGCAGGAGCGTGGACAGCGTCAGATAGCCGGGGTCGCCGTCCCCGCCGAGGGTGGCGCCCAGGCCGAGCAGCACGGTGCCGAGCACGCCGAGCCCCAGCGCGACCCGGTGCCGCACCGGGAACGACGAGACGAACAGCCCCGCCGCGGCCAGCCCGATCAGCGTCATCCCGGGCAGCAGCGCCATCTCCGGCGGCCAGGTCAGCTGCTCCCGGGCGGCGGCGTGCCGTTCCCCCCACAGCCACGAGTCGCCGGGCGCGGTGATGAACCCGATCAGCGGAGGGGAGAACATCTTGGTCCAGTCCAGCGAGCGGACGGCCTGCGGGTTGAGGTCGACGACGCGCAGGTAGACCAGGCCGAGCAGCAGCGTCACGGCGCCGAACACGGCGCCGCCGGCCAGGTCCGCGATCAGCAGCCGGCGGCCGAACGGCGGACGCTCCCGCTTGCGCCACCAGGACCAGCCGTAGCAGCCGGCCGCCACCAGCACGGCGGCCAGCAGGAAGTAGACGAGCGGCAGCCCGATGCCGAAGCCGAGCGTGACCTGCCAGGCGGCGACGAGCCACCCGGCCACCGCCCAGCCGGGACGGCGGCGCTCCGGCCGGTAGCCGTGGCGCAGCGACCAGCCGTGACCCCGGGCCAGCATCGCCAGGGCCAGCGCGATCCCGCCGCTGGACAGGATGTTCAGGTGGCCGGAGTGCGCCAGCCGCCAGGGCGCGTACGCCCACGCGATCCCGGCGACCGCGCCGCCCCAGCGGTTCGCGCCGAGCTGCCGGGCCAGCGCGTACGCCCCGAGGAACGCCAGCGCGTGCAGCAGCACGTAGAGCACGTTGTAGCGGATCACGGCGGCCTCGAAGCCGGAGCCGACCATCCCGAACGGCGCGTAGCCGAGCAGCGTGTCGCTGTAGGCGTAGGTGTAGCGCTCCGGGAAGAACGTGTTCGAGTGCCAGAGGTTGGCCGGGTCGTTGAGCAGGGCGTGCCCCGACCAGGCGACCTGCCACGCCTGCAACGTGGGGTCGCCCAGGTCGCCGGGGATGGTGGTCGCCGGGTGCCGCATCGTCGGCCAGGTCAGCACCACCGCCAGCAGCAGGCTGCCCAGGATCGCCAGCGTCCACTCCGGGTTCGGCCGCCATCGGCGTCTGCCGTCCACAGGCCGTTCGTCGGAGGGGCGGTCGTCCGAGGGCCGGTCGGCGGGAGGCTGCTCGGGACCGGTGTCCTCAGCGGTCGGCGGGGCGACGGCGGGCCGGATCTTCATGGGATAGATGCTTCACGATGCTGCTGGTCCTGTCGATCCACTGTCCGAAATGTGGTTGAAACTTCCGGCCGCATTACCGGAAAACCGCCTACGCGAACCGGTCGGCGAGCGCCGACAGCCGGTCGACGTACGCCGGCCAGTCGTAGCCCTCGGGGACGTTCCGGTTCTCCTGCCCCAGCCCGATCGCGGCGTCGTGCTGCTCGCGCAGGATGTCGGCGTGCCCCGCGTGCCGGGCCAGGTCGACGCAGACGTGCACGAGGACCTGGTGCAGCGTCACGTCCTGCCGGCCGGGCAGCCACCACGGCACCCGCCCCGGCGCGTCCAGCGGCAGCGTGTCGATCGTCTCGTCCGCGAACGCCGCGACGCGGCGGTACAGGTCGATCAGCCCGTCCTTGGTCTCGTCCTCGCGGGCGTACCAGTCGGCCTGCGGGTCGGCGTCGAACGTCTCGGTGGCGACCAGCTCCGCCGGTGTGGGGAACTCGCGGCCGAACGTCGGCCCGAAGTAGCCGGCCTCGACGTTCAGGCAGTGCTTGAGCACCCCCAGCAGGTTGTTGCCGGTCGCGGTGCGGGGAAGCCGGGCCTCGCGTTCGCTCAGCCCGTCGAGCTTCCAGATCAGATTCTCCCGGATCGCGCGCAGGTAGTGGTGCAGCGTTGCCTTCGGGTCGTACGGCTCACTCATGCCCGACACTCTTCCGCATGGGTCGGACATCGTGGGGGCGCCGTCAGCCGGTCTGGCTGTTGTCCTTGTGCGCGCCCCACCCGTGCCAGCGCTCGATCTCGATCCACGCGCTGACCCGCTTGCGGTCCCGCCGGGGGTACGGCCGCCCGGTGTAGTGCTGCGAGATCCGGTCGATGTCCGCCAGGCCCTCGTCGTCGCGCAGCTCGACCACCCGCCCGATCAGGCTGACGTGGGTGTACCAGTTCCCCTCGTCCAGCACGGTCAGGGAAACCCGGGGATCGCTGCGCAGGTGTGCCAGCCGGCGGCGGCCCTCGTCCATGTTCACCAGGACGCGGCCGTCCTCCCAGAGGTACCAGGTGGCCGCGGACACCGGCTGGCCGTCGCGAAGCGTGGCGATGACGGCGGGATTCGGCTTGCCCAGCATGGCGACGGCGGGCTCGGGCAGCGGCGGCTTCGACATGGCTCTCACTCTACGTACCCGCCGGGCCCGCCGCTGGTCATGCGGCGGGCGCCGCCCGGACGGGCTCCCCGGCGGCGTCCGCCGGGGAGCCCGTCGCACGCCGGTCAGGCGCGCGCGCTCCACTGCTGGTTGGTGCCGCCGTGGCAGTCCCAGAGGTTGATCCTCGTCCCGTTGGCGGTGCCGTAGCCCGCCGCGTCCAGGCAGCGCCCGGACTGGACGCCGCTGATCGTGCCGTTGGCGTTGAGGTTCCACTGCTGGTTGGGCTGGCCGTTGCAGTCCCAGATGATCACGCTGGTGCCGTTCGCGGTGCCCCGTCCGCTGGCGTCGAGGCACTTGTTGCCGAGCACCTGCAACTGCTTGTCCGAGGTGTAGGTCCAGCGCTGCATGGTGCCGCCCCAGCAGTCGTACAGCTGCACCGCGGTGCCGTTCGTGGTGCTGCCGTTCGGCACGTCCAGGCACCGGCCGGAGCCGGCGCCGACGAGCTGCACGTTCTGGTACGTGCCGCCGCCGCTGCCCGGGGTGCCGATGCTGCCGGACACCGACTGCAACGCCCGGTACCAGACCGCCGCCATCTTGTCGTAGCCGGTGGCGGTCGGGTGGATGCCGTCGATCAGGTCGGCGGTGGTCAGCGCCGAGTACTGGTCGACCAGGTGGACGCGCTTGCCGGCGTTCACCTTCGACTGCACGATGCCGGGCAGCGCGGCGTTGAACGTGCGTACCGCCGCCGCCTGGCCGGAGTTGGCGAGCGGGATGATCTGCGCGACGAACACGTCCGCGTTCGGCGCGGTGTTGGTGATGCGGTCGATGAGCGAGGAGAGCCGGTTCGGCGCGGTGGAGACGTTGTAGTTCTGCAGGATGTCGTTGGTGCCGATGTGCAGCAGCACGGTGCGCGGCTGGTAGGCGTTCAGCCAGCCGGTGATGTTGGCGTCGATCTGGTCGATGCGCCAGCCGGGGTGGCCCTCGTGGTCGTGGTCGCCGAGGTTGCCCGGCCCGTTGAACTGGGAGCCGACCAGGTCGACCCGGTAGCCGCCGCCGGCCAGCCGCTGCCACAGGCCGATCCGGTAGCCGCCCGGCACCTGGGTGCCCTCGGTGATGGAGTCACCGAGCGGCATCACGCGGGTGCCGCCGTTGGACTCGGCGGCCGCCGGTCCGGTCGCCGTCAGCACACCGGCGGCCAGCACGGCGAGCGCGGCGCCCGCGGTGAGCCATCTCCGCACAGTGGTACGCATGTGTGCTCCTTTCACGGGGTGGTGCAGGTCAGGGACGGGGTGGTCGGCGAGCCGTTGGCGATGAAGCCGAACGTGGTGGAGCCGGACGCGGGCACGGAGCCGTTGTACGCGGCGTTGCTGACTGTCGCGGTGGAGCCGCTGGTGCTCAGCGTGCCGCTCCAGACCTGGCTGATGCTCTGGCCACCGGCCAGGTTCCACCGCACCGACCACCCGTTGAGCGCCGCGGCGTCGGCCGTGACTGTCACCTCGGCCTGGAAGCCGCCCGACCAGGAGTTCGTGGTGCGGTAGGTGGCGGTGCAGGCGCCACCGCCCGGCGGCGGCGTGGTGGGCGGCGCAGTGGTCGGCGGGGGATCGATCGGCGGCGGCGTGGTGGTCGGCGGGTCGGTGGGCGGCGGCGTGCTCCCGGCGGGGGTGAACCGCCAGTGGTCGATGTTGAACAGCGAGCCGCTGCCGCCGGTGAACCGCAGGTAGAGGTCGTGGGTGCCGGTGGCGCCGCTGACCGCGCAGGTCGTGTCGGCCCAGGTCTGCCAGCCGCCGGTGCCGGACACCCGGCAGGTGCCCACCACCGGGCCGCTGGTGCCGTCCAGCCGCAGCTCGATGGTGCCGCCGCTGCCCGCGGAGGCCACCCGGGCGGTGTACGAGGTCGCGCCGGACCCGAAGGCGACGCCCTTGATCTTGAGGTAGTCGCCGTTGTCGATGAAGCCGACGTTCATCCCGCCGCCGCTGGCCGGCTCGGTCTCCACGCCGGACGCCCAGGCGCTCGTCTCGGCCTCCTGCCGGATGTACGGGTTGAGCGTGCCGATCTGCGGCGCGCCGGTGGTGGTCATGTTGATCGTCGGGATCGAGCCGTCAGCGCCGTAGGAGAACTTCTCCACCGCCACCGACCTGGTGAAACCGCCGCCGCCGGGCAGCGCGCCGTTGTGGTAGAAGAAGTACGAGCCGCCCTTGTAGTCGGTGATGCCGGGGTGGTTGGTGAAGCTGCTGCCCTGGGTGGGCATGACGGTGCCGCGGTACGTCCACGGCCCCAGCGGCCCGGGCGCGGTGGAGTAGGCGATGAACTCCGAGCAGCACTTGGCCGCGAAGACCATGTAGTAGAGGCCGTTGCGCTTGTACACCCACGGACCCTCCTCGTAGAGGGTCGGCCGGTTCGCGTCACCGGTCCGTGCGCCGAAACCCGCCGCGGTCAGCGGGATCTGGGTCGGGCTGCCCGAGTACGAGATCATGTCCGCGTTCAGCTTGACGTACCACAGGCGGGGGTTGCCCCAGTACAGGTACGCCTGGCCGTCGTCGTCGATGAACACGGTCGGGTCGATCTCACCGTTGCTCACCAGCGGGCGCCCGATGGCGTCCCGGAACGGCCCGGTGGGGCTGTCCGCCACCGCCACCCCGATGCCCATCTGGCCGGTGGCCCGCACGACCATCGGCACGTACCAGTAGAACTTTCCGTTGCGGTGGACCGCCTGGCCGGCCCACGCGTCCTGCTTGGCCCAGCTGAACGTGGCGAGGCTGAGCGGCGATCCGTGGTCGGTCCAGTTCACCATGTCGTCGGACGAGTAGACCCGCCACTCCTTCATGGTGAACCAGGTCGAGTTGTCCTCGTCGTGGCCGGTGTACAGGTAGACCCGGTTGTTGTACACGAGCGGGGCCGGGTCGGCCGTGTAGATGGTCTGCACGATCGGGTTGTCCGCCCGGGCGGCGGTCGGGCTCAGCCCGCCGGCGATGGCCGGGGCCAGCCCGAGCAGGGCGAGCATGGTCACCGCCAGAGCGAGCCATCGTCTGGTCCGGCGGTCGGTTCTCCATAGCGTTGACGTCACAGGTCATCTCCCGGGGTAGGCCGCGCCGCGGCGGATGGTGTGGTCGGCGAGGGTCGGGCCGTCACGCCCGGCTCCACTTCTGGCTGTTCGCGCCGGTGCAGGCGGACAGGATGATCGAGGTGCCGTTGCCGGTCCCGCCGCCGTTCGGGCTCAGGCACAGTCCGGACTGGACGCCGGTGATCGTGCCGTCGGTGTTGACGTTCCACTGCTGGTTGGCGCCGCCGTTGCAGTCCCAGATGATCACCCGGGTGCCGGACGAGGTGCCCTGCCCCTCGGCGTCCAGGCACTTGCTCCCGTACACCTGGAGTTGCCGGCTCGACGTCGCCGTCCACTGCTGGTTGGTCCCGCCGTTGCACTCCCACAACGTCACCTGGGTGCCGTTGGTCTGGGACTGGTTCGGCACGTCGAGGCAGCGGCTGGAGTTGGGGTTGAGCCACGCGCCGCTCGTACCGCCGGGGTTGCCACCCGGGCCGGCGACCACCGACAGGTTGTCGAACTGCGCGGTCTCGCCCTGGCTGGTGCCGAAGCCGACCTGGCCGGAGCCGAAGGTGGAGTCGGTGGCCGTGCCGACCGTGGCGCCGTCGATGGTGGCGGTGATGGTGGTGCCGGCGAAGCCCAGCGCGAGGCTGTGCCAGCGGTTGGTGCCGAGCGCCGCCACGTTCCCGCTGCGCAGCGTGGTGAGCTGCCCGGCGGTGTTGTTGCGCAGGATGGACCACGCGCCGGCGTCGGTGACCCGCAGGAAGTAGGCGTTGTAGCGGCCGATCGGGTCCAGGTTGGTGCTGCCGACGCGGCCCTGGATCTGGGCGTAGCCGGACTGTTCGAGCAGGACGTCGGCGGAGACCGTGTAGTTGCCCCAGCTCAGGTTCCCGCCGTAGGTCGCCGGGTCGGCGAGGGTCTTCCAGGTGATGGGCGCCTGCGCGGACATCTGGCGCAGGCACATGCCGGACCGGCCGCCGCCGCAGCCGACGATCTCGAACGCGCCCTGCATGTCCTGGAGGTACTTCGGGAACCGCCCGCTGGCGTAGCTGTCGAAGTCGTCGCGGTACGGCAGGCCCAGCGAGCCCTGCGCCGGGCTGGTGGCGGTGCCCTTGCCCTGCCCGGTCGTGGTGGTGACGGTGTAGAGGTGGCCGGGCTGGGCGGTGAACGTGAACGACCCGCCCGACGGGGTGACGTCCGCGGTGCGGACGAAGAAGTCGTTCGGGTTTGTCGAGTTCAGGTTCGTGGCCCAGATGTGCGCCTGGCCGGTGGACAGCCCGCCGGTGACGGTCATGGTGACCTGCTGGGCCGCGGTGGCGTCCATGGTCTCGATGACGGTGCTGTAGTCGCCGGTGGTGGGCGAGCGCAGCGACACGTAGCTGCCGTTGTTGCGGTTGCCGCCCAGGTAGCCCGAGGCCGAGTCCAGGTAGCGCCAGCCGGGCGCGGTGAACTGGGTGGTGTGGGCCAGCGCCCAGGTGTTCTTGCCGACCGAGTACCAGCCGGACCAGGGCTGGTTGGCCAGGATCAGCCCGACCGTGGACCAGGGCAGGTTCGGCGTGATGGCGGCGATCAGGTCCCAGTTGAGGTAGGCGACCATCCGGCCGTCGATGTAGCCGCGGTTGATGCCGCGGGCCAGCGGCTTGGCGCCGTCGTTGTAGTCCTGCGAGCCGCCCTCGCTGTTCCACAGCGTCTTGCCGGTGGAGGTGGCTGTCGAGGACACGGTGCAGGTGGTCTGCGCGCTGAGGTAGCCGCACGGGTAGTGGCCGCTGAGCACGTCGATGCTGTTGCGCAGCGTGGCGTTGCCGGCGACGGCGTTGGCCGGGCCCCAGCTACCGGGGTAGTCGTCCCCGTAGATGATCTTCACGCCGCTGTAGCCGTTGGCGTTCAGCGCCTGGCGCAGGCTGATGGTCCAGTTCGCGTCCGTCCGCTTCTCGTTCTGGGCGGCGGTGATGTAGTCCATGGTCAGGTTGTGCTGCCGCGCGCAGCCCAGCCAGTCCACGAAGTAGTTGATCATGTCCTGGGACATGAAGTTGCCGTTGCCGATCCACCCGGGAGCGCCCCACGGCAGGGCCGCCAGCTTGATGGCGGGGTTGCGGGCCTTTGCCTGCTCCATGATCCACCACTGGTAGCCGCGGTTGCAGTTGAGATCGCCCCGGACGTGCTCGTGACTCGGCTCGGACCCGCTGGTGGAGTTGGTGTCGCCGCCCATCTCGACCTTGAGGATCTGCAGCGCGGCGCCGTATCCGGGCTTGAACAGGTAGTCCAGGATCTGCCCGCGCTGCGGCTCCGGATAGTCGATCAGCAGCCGGCTGTTGCCGCCGCCGCCGCTGACCGCGCCGACCCCGTCGAACGTCTGGCCGCCGGAGGCGCCGTTGACGGTGATCGAGGTGGCGGCCTGTGCGGGGCCGGCGGTGAGGATCAGGCCGCCGGCGGCGGCCAGGACGGTGACGGCGAACGCCGCCAGCAGTCGGCGTATCGATCTCGGCTCGGACATGACGAGTCCTTTCGGGAGATGCGGAGTGTGGTCGCCGAGTGGCTCGCCGGTCAGCGGTAGCCGGCGGCGACGATGTCGGCCTGGACGGCGTTCTCGGTCGCGTCGGACGGATAGCCCGCGACCATGGCGCCCTCGTAGAAGGTGCCGGCGCTGAGGTTCGCGCCGCCGCCGGGCTTGCAGCAGTCGCCGCCGCTGCCCAGGATGATCGCGCCCTGCTTACGCATCGGGCTGTAACCGGCCGGCAACGACCCGTCGTAGAGCGTGTAGAGGCCGCCGGACTGGGCGTTGCTGCCCTTGATGGCGAACCGCGAGGTGCCGTTGTTCTTCAGGGTGGCGGTGACGAACCGGTTGGTGAACGCCCGCTGGTTCGGGTTCCAGGACTGGCTGCCGCCCGGGTAGAGACCCCACTCCAGGTCGGCCTGCACCCAGGGGCCGCTGCCGGAGCAGCCGCCGAACCAGCAACTGGTGCTGAAGTTGATCGCGTCCATCGCCCCCGCCGCGTCGGCGCTGCGGGTGGTCTCGCTGTTGCCGTAGTCGAAGCAGCAGCCGCTGTTGACGTGGGTGCCGCTGGTCACCATGTACATGCCCTCGGGGGCGGAGCCGGTGGGGACGCCGGTCAGGTGGCCGTCCCGCCAGTAGCTGTTCCCAGGGTTGATGTAGAGGGAATACGCCCGGGCGCCGCCGACCGTCAGCGACTCGCTCGTCGCGTTCGCGGGCCGGCTGGAGGTGGAGCCGGGGACCTGCGCGGAGCCCTGGTACCACAGGTCGTTACCGCGTCCCGACTGGTCGAACACGGCGGTGATCACGCAGCTCGTACCGGAGCAGAACGCGTCCTGCGCAGCGGCGTCGGCGTAGCCGCCCGCGCTCACCAGTCCGATGTTGCGGGTGGCGTTGTCCGAGGAGCGGCGGACCTGGTAGAGGTTGCCGCCGTACGCCGAGAAGAGCGCCCGGGTGGTGCTGTGCGCCGCGACGCACGGGGTGCCGCCCGCGGCGTAGATGTCGCACGGCCGGCCGCCGGGCGGCGGCGTCGAGGTGGGCGGCGGTGACGACGGTGTGGTCGAGACGTTCCACCGCTGGTTTGTCTGTCCGTTGCAGGTCCACAGGATGATCCTGGTGCCGTTGGCGGTGCCCGCGTTCGTCGCGTCCAGGCACAGCCCGGACTGCTGACCGGTGACGGTGCCGGCCGAGGTGATGTTCCACTGCTGGTTGGCCTGGCCGTTGCAGTCCCAGATGATCACCGTCGTGCCCGGGCTGGTGCCCTGGCCGTTGGCGTCCAGGCATTTGTTGCCGTACACCGTGAGCTGCTTCGCCGACGTGTACGTCCAGCTCTGCGGCGTGCCGCCGGTGCAGTCGTACAGCTGGACCTGGGTGCCGTTCGTGGTGCTGCCGTTGGGGACGTCGACGCAGCGGCCGGACTGCACGCCCACGATGGAGCCGGGCCCGGGGGCGGCCACGGCGCTTCGGGTCTGCGCGGCCACGGCGGCGCCGGCGACGGCCAGGACGAGCACCAGGGCGGAGATGGTCATACGCGGTGGTCCGGATCGGACGGACCGGGGACGGGGGATCGCCATGACGGCTCCTCGGATACGCGCGAGCACCCGACCGTCCGGCACGGTGCCTCGCGAGTTGTGGATGGCCGTCGGTGTAAGCGCTAACAGTGGTGTGGCGGCGGCCCCGACATGTCGGTGGTGGTGGCCTGTGGGGTCGTAAATGTTAGCGCGAACATCGACCAGAGTTAATTAGAGCACATCCCGGCGTCCGGCGGGACCTCAGTTGTCCCGGCGGTGCCGGGCCGAGGGCGGCGGCGTGCCACCCACGGCCCGGCTCCCCGTGCGGGGGTTCGGCGATACGGAGATCAGGGACTGGTGCAGCTGACTCCGCTGGGCACGGTGGCCCCGTTTCCGGTGGCGGTGAACCCGAACGTGGTCGAGCCGTTCGCGCCGACCGTGCCGTTGTAGTCGGCGTTGCGGACCGACACCGAGCCGGAGGTGCCCGTGTTGACGCCGTTCCAGAGGCTGCTGATCGCCTGGCCGGAGGCCAGGGTCAGGCGTACGGTCCAGCCGTTGAGCGTGGTGGCGCCGTTGTTGGCCACCGTGACCTCGGCCTGGAAGCCGCCCGGCCAGGTGTTCACGGTCCGGTAGGTCGCGGTGCAGGCGCCCGGCTCACCAGGCGGCGGGGTCGTGACCGGCGGAGTCGTGGGCGGTGCGGTGGTCACCGGCGGCGTGGTCGGCGGCACGGAGGTCGGCGGCGCCGTGGTCGGCGGCGTGGTGGACGCGAACTGGCTGAAGAACCGCCAGATCTCCCCCGAGGTCCAGGTCCGGGAGTCGTTCGGGCTGGACGACCCGTCGACCGGGCTGGGGGTGTGGTCGCCGTCGAACGCGGCCCACTGCACCGGGTAGCCCTCGCGGCAACCGGAGTACGTGGTGGTGATGTGGGTGAGGCTGCCCCGGCTCGGCTCGCGCGGGCTCTGCGCGGTGCAGCCGTTGTTCCGGACGAACGTGTCGCGCAGCGAGCGGCCCATGGAGATGTTCAGCACGCTGTCGTAGATGCCGTGGATGCCGAAGTAGGCGACCGGCTGGGTGCCGCCGTTGCAGCCGCTCAGGTTCGCGCCGGAGATGACGGTGACCGCGCGGACGACGTTGGGCCGGGCGCAGGCCACCGCGTAGCTCATCGCCCCGCCGTAGCTCCAGCCGAGCGCGAACCGCTGGGACGTGTCGACGCAGAGGTCGTTCTCGATCTGCCGGGAGATGTCGTCGAACAGCGTCAGGTCCCGGCCGTTGGTGTTGGCCCAGCCGTTGTCGATGCCCTGCGGCGCGACGAAGATCGTGCTGTTGTTCGACAGCGGCAGCAGGCCGTAGTAGCCGGCCGAGGCGACGTTGTTGGCCGAGCCGTTCAGCCAGTGGAACCCGAAGATCAGCCGGTACGGGTGGTTGCGGTCGTACCCGTCCGGGATGCGCAGGATGTAGCTGCGGTTCTGCCCGCCGCTGGAGATGGTGCGCGTTCCGCTGGACAGCGTCGGCGCCTTGCCGCAGCCGGCGGTCGCCGCGAGCGTGCCGTTTGTCGACGCCTGCGCCGTCTCGCCGAGGTCGGCGCTGAGCGCGCCGCCGGCCGCCGCCGCGAGGAGCACGGCCGCGGCGGCGACGGAGGAGAGAAGGGATGTTCGTTTCGCCATTGCTGGACTCCTTGCCCTGGGTGGTGGTGCAGGCCGGGCCGTCCGTCGATGCCGACGTCGCCTGCGAAGAGGGCGCGGAGCCGTGCGTGCGGCTGGGCCGAAGTCGTCCGGTGGCCGCCTGCGTCGGCGTGCATCGGCGGAGCGGCCCGGACTGGTCACCGATCGGCCGGACGGCGAGGGGACCCTCGTGCGCCGTGCCGATTGCGGGGGTGACGGGGAGCGTGCCCTTCGCTCCCGTGCCGGAACATAGCAGGTTATCGATAACATGTTCAACCGGTCGGTTCCGGAGAAGGAGCGGGCCGGCCGCCGGGTGAACGCTCACAGCAGCGCCCGGCGGGGGCGCTGCCGCCTGCTCAGGCGTGGTCGGCCAGGGCCGGCAGGTCGCAGCCGGCGAGGGCGTCCGGCTGGGGAACGCGGGCGAGGTCCGCCTCGGCGAGCCCGAGCCGCCGGTACGCGGTGTGCAGCGCCGCGACCACGGCGCCCAGCGCGCCGGAGAGGTCACCGAGTTCCGCGCCGTGCACTGCCGCCTCGGCGGCCGGCACGATCTCGTGCAGCCGGCCGCGTAGCCGGACCAGGTCGGGTGTGAGCGCGTGGGAGACGCCGCCGCCGAGGACGATCACCTCCGGTTCGTAGGCGACCACCGCCGCGGTGAGGACCACCAGCAGCGCCTGCTCGACGTACTGCTTGACCGGCGCCAGTCGCGGGTCGGCCGAGCGGAACACGTCGGCCGCGTTGTCGAACGACAGGCCGAGTTCGCGGGCGCGGGCGAGGATGCCGGACCCGCTGATGATCCGTTCGAGCGGCGCGCCGAGCGGGCCGGCCGGCAGGTGGCCGAACTCGCCCACCAGGCCGCTGCGGCCCCGGAACAGCCGGCGGTCGATGGCGACGCCGGCGCCGAGTCCGGCCCCGATGGTGAGCATCACCGCTGTCTGCGCGTCCCGGGCGGCGCCGAAGCGCAGCTCCCCGAGCAGCGCGTAGTTGGAGTCGTTGTCGACCTCGACCGCGGCGCCCAGGTGCTTCTCCAGCAGCCGCAGG
The DNA here is from genome assembly GCF_028768405.1 of Micromonospora chalcea. Lineage (NCBI taxonomy): Bacteria > Bacillati > Actinomycetota > Actinomycetes > Micromonosporales > Micromonosporaceae > Micromonospora > Micromonospora chalcea. The sequence continues at coordinate 122,594 of NZ_CP118233.1, forward strand.
AACAGCGGGTCCTCCACCTGGGGCAGGTTCGGGGCGTTGGAGACGGCGCGGTCTCCCTGCCGGACGGCGCCGGGCAGGCCCACCGCTACGCAGTCGAGCCGCTCCCGGTCGGCGCCGACGGTCCGCATGATCAGGTCGGCCAGCCACTGGGCCAGCCGGGGCGCGTCGTAGTCGGCGGGTGTGGGCACGGTCCGGCCGGTCAGCGGCCGGGCGGCGAGATCGGCGACCACCAGCCGGACGTTGGAGCCGCCGACGTCGACGCCGCAGACCACGCCGCGTCCGGCGGCGATCGCGACCTGGGTCGCCCGGCGGCCCCGGTTGGTGGTGGGTGCGCCGTCGGTCTCGGTCAGCAGCCCCTCGTCGAGCAGCTGTTCCACGATCCGCGACACGGTGGCGGGGGAGAGGTCGGTCTCGTGGCCGATGGCCGTGCGGCTCACCGGGCCGTGGGTCAGCACGTGGGCCAGCACTGTGGACCGGTTCGCCGCCCGTGGTGCTCGAGATTCCACGCCCACCTCCGCCGATTTTCTTTCCGCCCGAATGTTAAAGCCACGCCGCTGGATGAGCAACCACCCGGACCATGTGGCCTTCCGGCCCGCACCCGGGCGACGGATCCCACTGAATTCCGAGGTGAGGCCGGTGGTGACGGTTGAACCGAGTGGGTCGAATCTCTGACCAGCGCTCTTGACGGACTGTGATGACCGCGATAATACTTTCACCCTGAACGGAAATAGAGGTCGCCGGCCCCAGGGAGGCGGCGCGTGCCCCCGTACGCGCCGTGCCGGTCGCATCGGACCCCCGTGTCAGTCCGGAATCCCGGTTCCGGACCCCGTTGCTGTGAAGGGAAGAGCAATGATTCTCAGCCGTAGACGTGGCGCCGCCCTCGGCGCGCTCTGCGCCCTGGCGCTCATGGTCGGCGCCTGCTCGAACGAGACCTCCGGGAGCGGCGGCGCGTCGAGCGGCCCGCGTACCGAACCCAGCCTGTCGTTCGTCGGCCCCGGCGGCGAGACGCCGACCGCCGCCGACCAGCTCTCGCTGACCGACGAGGAGCGGCAGAAGGTCAAGGACGGCAACTACTCCGCCGCCTTCGTCTGGCACGAGGGCTCCGCGCTGACCAAGGCCGTCGAGTCCGGCGTCCGCAAGGAGTTCGACCAGCTCGGCATCAAGGTGCTCGCCAGCACCAGCGCCGAGTTCGACGCCGCCCGGCAGGCCAACAACGTGCAGACCGTGCTGGCGCTCAAGCCCGACCTGATCGTCACCATCGCCGTCGACCCGACCGCTGCGGCCGCCGCCTTCAAGCCCGCCGTGGACGCCGGCGTCAAGCTCGTCGTGATGACCACCCCGCCGAAGGACTACAAGTCCGGGCAGCAGATCGTCGGCATCGTCACCGCCGACCTGACCGCGTTCGGCAAGGCCAACGCGGAGATGCTCGGCAAGGCGCTCGGCGGCAAGGGCAAGGTCGGCTACGTCTACCACGACGCCGACTTCTGGTTCACCAACCAGCGGGACAAGGCGTTCAAGGACTGGCTGGGCTACCTCTACCCGGACATCGAGATCGTCGAGGAGGCCGGGTTCTCCGACCCGGCGCGTACCGAGGACATCGCCACCGCGATGCTGACCCGCCACGCCGACCTCAAGGGCGTCTACGTCGCCTGGGCCACCGCCGCCGAGGGCGTGCTCGCCGCGACCCGGCAGCAGGGCCGCACCGACGTCAAGATCGTCACGAACGACCTGGAGGCGAACCTCGCCGCCGACATGGTCAAGGGCGGCAACGTCGCCGGCATCGTCGCCAACGGCTCGACCCGGCTCGGCCAGAACCTGGGCGTCGTCGCCGCGTACGGCCTGCTCGGCAAGAAGGCCCCGGAGCTGGTCGTCGGATCGCCGATGGCCGCGACCAAGGACAACATCGCCGACGCCTGGCGCGACGACTACGGCCAGGAGCCCCCGGCCGAGGTGCTCGGCAACTGACGCCGGGCGCGGTCCGGCCCACCGCCGGGTCCGCGAGCACCGCGAGACGAGAGGAAGAAGCACATGGGGTACGTCCAGACAGTCCTCGGACCGGTGCCTCCCGAGTCGCTCGGCCGGGTGCTGAGTCACGAGCACCTCGGCGCGCTGGTGCCCGGGCCGTGGCTGTCCGGCGGCGTCGCCGACGACCGCGCGGACCTCGCCGCCGGGGCGGTACGCGACCTGCCCGAGCTGGGCTTCGGCACGATCGTGGACCTGTCCCCGTACGAGGTGGTCGGTCACGACGTGACGCTGCTGCGCGAGGTGGCGTCGCGTACCGGCCTGCACGTGGTCGCCGGATCGGCGATCTACCTGGAGCCGTACTCGCCCGGCTGGGCGCTGCGCGCGAGCGTCGACGAGATGCGGGAACGCTTCGTCGCCGACGCCACCGTCGGCGTCGGGGACACCGGGATCAAGGTCGGCATCTTCGGCGAGCAGGCCACCGGGCTGAACGAGATCACCGCGCACGAGGAGAAGTGCCTGCGTGCCGCCGCCCGCGCCGCCGTCGCCACCGGCCTGGCGCTGAACACGCACACCACGCACGGCACCATGGCGCTGGAGCAGGTCGAGATCCTGCGCGAGGAGAAGATGGACCCCTCCCGCGTCGTCATCGGCCACCTGGACATCAACCCCGACCCGGACTACCTGCGGGCGGTGCTGGCCACCGGCGTCAACATCGCCTTCGACACGCTCGGCAAGCAGTTCTGGGACTTCGTGCTCGCCCCGCTGCCGGAGAATCCGCCGGAGGGCGAGTTCGGCAAGCGGGCGTACCACCGGCCCGACCGTGCCCGGCTCGACATGCTCGCCGGGCTGGTCCGCGACGGCTACGCCGACCGGATCCTGCTCTCGATGGACCTGACCGGCGCGGAGGCGTACCTGAACCCGCGTACGCACGGCCGGCTCGGCTACTCCTACCTCGGCCGGGAGATCGTGCCGGGTCTCACCCGCCTCGGTGTGCCGCCGGAGGCGATCGACCAGATGCTGGCGGCCAACCCGGCCCGACTCCTGACGGTCGGCTGATGGCCGCGCATCCGCGTCCGTCCGGCTACGTCGCCGGCGTCGACCTCGGCGGCACCAAGCTGCGGGCCGCGCTGGCCGACCTCGACGGTCTCGTCGTGAGCGAGCAGGTGCAGCCGACCGACCCCCGGGGCGGCACGGCGGTGGCCGCGCAGATCGACACGCTGCTGCGCGAACTGGCCGCCCGGGCCGGCGTCGACTGGTCCGACGTGCGGGCCAGCGCGATCGGCCTGCCCGGCGTGCCCGACCCGGCGACCGGCGCGATCGAGCTGTCGCCGAACGTCTCCGACCTCGAGGCGCTCGACGTGCGGGCCGAGCTGACCCGCCGCCTGGGGCACCCGGTCGTGCTGGACAACGACGTCAACATGGCCGCCGCCGGGGAGCGGTGGCTGGGCAGCGGGCGTACCCACCGGCACTTCGTGTTCGTGGCGGTCGGCACCGGAGTCGGCATGGGCATCGTGCTGAACGGTGAGCTGGTCCGGGGCGCGCGCGGCGCGGCGGGGGAGATCTCCTACCTGCCGCTGGGAACCGACCCGTTCGACCCGGACAACCAGGTGAAGGGCGCGCTGGAGGAGGCAGTCGCCGGCGCCGCCCTCGCCGCCCGGTACCGGGCGGTGTCCGGCGAGCAGGCGAGCGTGCCCGACGTCTTCGACCGGGCCGCCGCCGGCGATCCGGTCGCGCTGGCGGCCATCGACGAGGAGGCCCGGCTGATCGCCCTGGCGGTCGTCGCGGTCACCGCCGTCCTGGACCCGGAGGCGGTGATCCTGGGCGGCGGCATCGGCTCCCGGACCGAGCTCGTCGAGCCGGTCCGGCGCTGGGTCGCCGCGCTGAGCACGGGCGTTCCGTTGATCAAGACCAGCCTGCTCGGCGACCGGGCCGGCCTGCTCGGCGCCGTCGCGGTCGCCCGCCGGGAGGCCGGCGTCCACGACGGCACGACCACCTCTTTCCAGACAGCGGAGGGACGATAGATGACCCACACCGATGCGGCGGTGAAGACCAGCGCCGCCCCGGCCTGGCGCCGGATCAACTGGCGCGACTACGTGGTCTACATCGGCTTCGCGGTCGTGTTCCTGTTCTTCGCCGTCACCCAGGGCAGCAACGGCTTCCTGACCACGAGCAACCTCACAAACATCGTCATCCAGACCGCGCCCATCACGATCATGGCGGTCGGGCTGGTCTTCGTGCTGGCCGCCGGCGAGATCGACCTGTCGATCGGCTCGGTCGTCGCGCTCTCCGCGCTGGTCGGCGCGGTGACGCTGCGGGAGACCGACAACATGCTGCTCGGGGTGGCCGCCGGTCTCGCCGCCGGCGCGGCGGTCGGCCTGGTCAACGGCGTCTTCGTCACCCTGGTCCGGCTGCCCTCCTTCCTGGTCACGCTCGCCACCATGGGCGCGGTGGCGGGCCTGGCCCGCGAGGTCACCGGCCTGCAGTCGGTGCCGGTCAGCAACGACGCGTTCCTCTCCTTCTTCGGCCAGGGCGAGATCCTCGGCATCCCCGGGCTGGTGCTCTGGTCGGTGGCGGCGGCGGTGGTCGGGTACCTGGTGCTGCGCCAGACCCGGTACGGCGCGCACACGCTCGCCATCGGCGACAACGTGGCAGCGGCCCGGGTCAGCGGCATCAAGGTGATCCGCGTCAAGATCATGGTGCTGATGGGCAGCGCGATGTGCGCCGCCCTGGCCGGCCTGCTGTACGCCGGACGCCTCCAGGGCGCCCGGTACACCCTCGGCGAGGCCGACCTGATGTCCGTGATCGCCGCCGTGATCGTGGGCGGCACCAGCCTCTTCGGCGGCAAGGGCTCGATCGTCGGCGCGGTGCTGGGCAGCCTGCTGATGGGCATGCTCAACAACGGCCTGATCCTGGCCGGCCTGTCCGTGTCCCAGCAGATGATGGCGCGCGGCGCGATCATCCTGGTGGCCGTCTCCCTCTCGCTGCGCGAGCGGCGAAGCTGACCCGGAAGGAAGCAACCGCATGTTTCTGGACCTGCTGCGACGCCGCAATCCGGGCCTGCTCGCCGCCGCCGCGCACCTGCACGACAGCGGTGACCTGCCGGCGAACTCCTACGCGCTGGACCTCGACACGGTCGCGGCGAACGCCGCCGCCATCCGCCGCGAGGCCGACCGCTTCGGTCTGTCGGTCTACGCGATGACCAAGCAGGTCGGGCGCAACCCCGACTTCTGCCGGACGGTCCGCGACGCGGGCATCACCGAGGCGGTCGGCGTCGACCTCCAGTGCGCGCTCGCCGACCGGCACGGCGGGCTCGGCATCGGTCACCTCGGTCACCTGGTGCAGATCCCCCGGCACGAGGCGGCGGTCGCCGCCGCGCTCGCGCCCGCGTACTGGACGGTCTTCAACGACGCCAAGGCCGCCGAGGCGGCGGGCGCGAGCGCGGCGGCCGGGCGGGAGCAGGCGCTGCTCGCCCGGATCGCCGCGCCCGGCGACCGCTTCTACCGGGGCCACGAGGGCGGCTGGGCGGCCGACGAGATCGTCGCGGTCGCCGACCGGCTCGACGCCCTTCCCGGCGCCCGGTTCGCGGGTGTCACCAGCTTCCCGACCCAGTTGTTCGACACGGCCGCCGGACGGGTCGTGCCGACGCCCAACCTCGGCACCCTGCGACGCGCCGCCGCCGCGCTGCGCGCCGCCGGGCGGTCGCACGTCGAGATCAACGCCCCGGGTACGACGTCGGCGGCGATCCTGGCCACGCTGGCCGAGGCGGGCGTGACGCAGGTCGAGCCCGGCCACGGGCTCACCGGCACGACGCCCTGGCACGCGGTGACCGACCTGGTCGAGGAGCCCGCCGTGCTCTACGTCAGCGAGGTGTCGCACCTGTGGGACGGCCGGGCGTACGTCTTCGGTGGCGGCCTCTACGTCGACCCGGTGCTCGGCCTGGGCGGCACCCGGGCGCTGATCGTGCCCCGGGGCGGTGGTCTCGACGACGCGTACCTGGTCGACGTGGAGATGCCCGCGCCGGAGGCGATCGACTACTACGCGATGGCCGACGTCAGCGCGGCGCCGGGGTGCGCCCCGGGTGACACGGTCCTGTTCGGTTTCCGGCCGCAGGCGTTCGTCACCCGGGCGCTGACCGCCGGCGTGACCGGCATCCGGTCCGGCGCGCCGGCCGTGGCCGGGGTGTACGCCGCCGACGGCTCGGCGCCGATCAGGTTGGAGGACACCGCCGCGGGCGACGGCCCCGGCATCCAGGCGGCTCGCCGCGCAGGGAGGGCATGATGAGCACTGTCATCCACAAGGACGACGCGACCCGGGCGGGCGCCCCGGCGCTGCGGTTGCGCGGCATCCGCAAGCAGTTCGGCGGCGTCGTCGCGATCGAGCGTTTCGACCTGGAACTGGCCGCCGGGGAGATCACCGCCCTGGTCGGCGACAACGGCGCCGGCAAGTCCACCCTCGTGAAGATCATCTCCGGCGTGTACCAGCCGACCGAGGGTGAGCTGGAGATGCACGGGCGGCCGGTGACGTTCCGGGACGCCTCCGACGCCCGCCGGCAGGGGGTCGAGGTGGTCTACCAGGACCTGGCCCTGGCCGACTCGCAGCCGGTCTACATGAACATGTTCCTGGGCCGGGAACTCACCCGTGGCCCGCTGCGCCTGCTCGACCGGCGCCGGATGGCCCGGGAGACCCAGGATCTGGTGGACGCGCTGGACGTACGCATCCCCAGCGCGAAGGCGACGATCCGGGACCTGTCCGGCGGCCAGCGGCAGGCGGTGGCGATCTGCCGCGCCACCCACTGGGCCAGCGGCCTGGTGCTGATGGACGAGCCGACAGCGGCGCTGGGCGTGGCCGAGACCGCCAAGGTGGAGGAGCTGATCCTGAAGCTGCGGGAGCGGGGCGCCGCCGTGCTCGTCGTCAGCCACAACCTGGACCAGGTGTTCCGGATCGCGGACCGGGTGGCGGTGCTGCGCCGGGGACGCCAGGTCGGCGTCCGCGGCATCACCGGGACCAGCCGCAACGAGATCGTCTCGATGATCACCGGCGCCTCCGAGGAGACCGCCCGTCCCTGAACCGCGCGGCCGGCCGCGCGCACGATGACCCCGGGTGTCCCTCCCGGGGTCATCGGCGTTCCGCGTCCGGTTCGCGGGGCGGCACTCCATGATCAACGCCGATGGCGGACGGCCCGTGCGTAACGGTCGTGTGAACTTGTGTGAACGCGGCTTCGTGCGTTGTCTCGCAGTTCGGGAGCGTTATCAAGCCGAGTCCATGAGGGCTCAGTGAACGCCGTTCACCCTATTGTTCACTGCTGCTAAATCCGGTAGAACTCCTGATAGGTCCGCTGCTCGGGCCATCTGCCTCGTGCTTCTAGGAGGACTTCTCATGGCTCGTTCACCCCGTCCGGGCGCCTCCTCGCCCGCGCTCTCCCGCCGCGGCGTCCTGCAGCTTGGGGGTGGCGTCGCGCTCCTGCTCGCCACCAGCGCCTGCGCCGCGGACAGCGGCAACAAGTCCACCGACGGCAAGTCCGGCGGCGCCGCCGCCAAGACGCTGCGCATCGCCGTCTCCAGCTACCTGTCGAGCTGGGACCAGGACTTCGTCGGCTTCGACCTGACCGCGCTGATGCTCTACAAGAACGTCTTCCCATACCTGATCGACTACGGCGTCACCAACGCCGGCGGCAGCCAGATCCTCGACACCCAGAACATCACCCCCACGTTCGCCGAGTCCTTCGAGCCCGACGCCGAACAGAAGGTGTGGACGCTCAAGCTGCGCCGCGGCGTGAAGTTCGCCAGCGGCAACGAGATGAAGGCCGCGGACGTGAAGTGGTCGAAGGACCGCGCGTTCGCCGCCCAGGCCAACGTCGCCGGCGTCTACCGCACCATCGGCCTGACCAGCGCCGACCAGGTCAAGGTCGTCGACGACTACACGGTGGAGTTCCACCAGGCCTTCCCCAGCGCGCTCACCCGGCAGATCCAGGCGATCTCGCTGTACGTCTTCGACTCGGTCGAGGCGAAGAAGCGCGCCAGCTCCAGCGACCCCTGGGCCAAGGAGTGGTTCGCGAAGAACCCGCCGACCGGCGGCTACTTCAACGTCGCCAAGGCCACCCAGGGCCAGGAGATCGAACTCAGCGCGAACACCGACTACCCGGGCCCGGACCCGGCCAAGACGCCGACCATCCGGATCTCGGTCGTGCCGGCCGCGTCCAACCAGCGGCTGCAGCTGCAGGCCGGTGACATCGACATCGCGCTGGGCATCAGCCAGCGCGACATCCAGGACCTCAAGAAGGCCCCGGGCATCAAGGTCATCTCGGCCGCCAGCAACCGCCAGGTCGCGATCCAGATGTCGGTGACCGCCGCGCCGTTCAACGACGTGAACGTGCGCAAGGCGCTCGCGTACGCGGTGCCCTACGAGCAGATCATCAACAACGTGTACGGCGGCGACGCCCGCGCGGCCAAGAGCCCGGTCCCGCTGGACATGCCCGGCTACGACGAGAGCGGCTACCCGTTCACCTACGACCTGGACAAGGCGAAGGCCGCCATGGCCGCCGCCGGCCGGTCGTCGCTCGACTCCGAGCTGGTCTTCGAGGCCGACAACGAGGAGCAGCAGAAGATCGCCGTCCAGGTGCAGAGCGAGGCGGCGAAGGCGGGCATCCGGCTCAAGCTGACCCCGCTGGACCCGGCCACCCTGGGTGAGCGGCGGACCAAGAAGAACATCCCGCTGCAGATCACCTCCGGGCAGCTCTGGGTGGACGACGTCGAGTACATGCTGGCGACGAGCTTCGTCAAGGGCGCCAACCTCAACTACTCCAACTACAGCAACCCGGAGATTGAGCAGATCTACGAGAAGTCGCACACCACCGTCGACACGGCCGCCCGCAACGCGCTCTGGAAGCGGGTCCAGGAGATCCTCGCCGCCGACGTGCCGTGGGTGGTCATCTGCCAGCCCAACTTCAACCTGCCCGTCCGGGAGTCCGTCGCCGGCTGGGTGCAGCCGATGGACGGCCTCGCCCGCCTGCGCTACCTGAGCGCGTCGGCCTAGGAACGTCAACCGCCCATGCGAATCTTCCGCTTCGTCGTCAGGCGACTGCTCCAGCTGATCCCCGTTCTGCTCGGAGTGGTCGTCCTGGCGTTCCTCCTGGTCCGGGTGCTGCCGGGCGACCCCGTCCGCAGCATCCTCGGGCAGAACGCCACCGAGGAGGACGCCGCCGCCGCCCGGGCCCGCTTCGGGCTGGACCAGTCGCTGTGGCAGCAGTTCCTCGACTACCTCAGGGGACTGGTCACCGGTGACTTCGGGACCTCCATCCAGAGCGGCAACTCCGTGGGATCGGAGATGGCGCTCCGGGTGGGGCCCACCCTGGAACTCGTCGTCATCGCCGTGAGCATCGCGCTCGTCGTGGCGACGGTCCTGGGCATCTGGTCGGCCAAACGGGCCAACCGGGTCGGTGACCACAGCGTGCGGATGTTCGCCCTGGTCGGCAACTCGATCCCCGAGTTCTGGCTCGGCCTGGTGCTGGTGCTGGTCGGCTACAGCATCCTCGGCTGGTTCCCGGCGCCGAACGGGCGGGTCGACCCGGACACGAACCTGACCCCGCTCACCGGGGCCGATCTCGTCGACGCCGTGCTCACCGCCAACGGCCCGGCGATCGCCTCCGCCGCGGCGTACCTGGTGCTGCCCGTGCTGACCCTGGTGGTCGGCGTGGTCGCGCCGCTGCTGCGCAGCGTCCGGGCCTCCGCGCTGGAGGTGCTGCACTCGGAGTCGTACGCCGCGGCGAAGGCGCACGGGCTGCGCGACCGCACGCTGCACTACGGCTACCTGCTGCGGGCGACGCTGGTCCGGCTGCCGTCGCTGGCGGCGCTGGTCTTCGGCACGGCGATCGGCTCCACCGTGCTCGTCGAGTACGTGTACTCGTGGCAGGGCTTCGGCCAGTGGGCCCTGCGCGGCCTGCTCTACCGGGACTACCCGGTGGTTCAGGCGTCGGTGCTGGTCATCGCGTTGTGCTACGTGCTGGTGTTCCTCATCGCCGACGTGGTCCACGCGATCCTCGACCCGAGAGTGAGGCTCTGATGGCCGAGTTGCGCGCCGCCGTCAGCGGCGACTCCGCACAGACGCCGGTGGTCGTCGCCGGCGGCGACCGGGACAGCCGGTTCGCCCGCCGCATGATCATCGTCGGTGCGACCATCCTGTCGGTGGTGGCGCTGGTGGCGGTGTTCGCGCCGCTGCTGAGCCCGTGGGGCGAGACCGAGATCGACCCGGCGAACACCCTGGTGGCGCCGGGCGGCAACCACCTGCTCGGCACCGACGGCAACGGCATGGACATCTGGAGCCGGGTGCTCTACGCCGCCCGGCTCGACCTGGGCATCGCCCTGGCCGCGGTGGCGCTCGCGGTGGTCGTGGGCACGCTGCTCGGCCTGGTCGCCGGCTACTTCGGCGGCTGGCTCGACGACGTGCTGATGCGGGTGGTCGACATCTTCCAGTCGTTCCCCACGTTCATCCTGGCGCTGGCGGTCGCCGCCCTGCTCGGCAACGGCACGATCAACCTGATCATCACGATCGCGGCGGTGAACGCGCCGGCGTACGCCCGGCTGGTCCGCGCCGAGGTGCGGTCGCTGCGGGAACTGCCGTTCGTGGACGCCGCCATCACCTCCGGGGCGTCGCCGGTGGGCGTGCTCTGGCGGCACCTGCTGCCCAACAGCCTCACCCCGGTCCGGGTGATCGCGCCGCTGAACTGCGGCTGGGCGATGCTCACCCTGGCCGGGCTCTCCTTCCTCGGCCTGGGCGTAAGCATCCCCGAGGCGGAGTGGGGGGCCATGATCAGCCTGGGCGCCGCGGACGTGGTCGGTGGCCGCTGGTGGACCTCCGTCCCACCCGGCCTGGCCCTGTTCGTCTGCGTCCTCGGGTTCAGCCTGCTCGGCGAAGGCCTGCAGGACCGCGCCAACGCGAAGCGGCGGTGACCATGCTGTCGATCGAGAACCTCTCGGTGACCATCCGGCGACCCGGCCGGCAGGTGGCCGCGCTCAGCGGCGTCACCTTCGCCGTACGCCCCGGTGAGGTCGTCGGCCTGGTCGGGGAGAGCGGCGGCGGCAAGAGCATGGTGGCCCGCGCCATCGTCGGGCTGCTGCCCGGCGGCTCGCACGCCACCGGCCGGGTGCTGTGCGGCGACTCGGACGTGCTGCGCATGGACGACGCCGCGCTTGCCGCCCACCGCGGACGCGGGGTGGCGATCTGCTTCCAGAACCCGCGCGGCGCGCTCAGCCCCACCCGCACCATCGGCAAGCAGCTCGTCGACCGGCTCGCCACGCACCAGGACATGTCCGGCGACCGGGCCCGGGAGGCGGCGCGCGAGCTGTTCGAGGCGGTCGGGATCCGCAGCCCGCAGCGGCGGCTCGACGCGTACGCCCACGAGCTGTCCGGCGGCATGGCCCAGCGGGTGATGATCTCGCTGGCCACCGGCTGCGCGCCGGACCTGCTGATCGCCGACGAGCCGACCACCGGCCTGGACGTGACGCTGACCCGGGAGATCCTGCGCCAGTTCCGGCACGCCGCCGACACCGACGGCCGGGGCGTGCTGCTGATCTCCCACGACCTCGCCTCGATCGCCGAGGTCTGCGACCGGGTGGTGGTGCTCTACGCCGGCACGGTGGTGGAGAGCGGCCCGGCCGCGCAGGTGCTGCGGGAGCCCGCGCACCCGTACACCCGGGCGCTGCTGCGGTCGGTGCCGGACGTCGGCGGCCGGCCGGTCGTCGCCACCCCCGGCGCCATGCCCCTGCTCACCGAGGCGCCGGAGAACTGCCCGTTCGTCGCCCGCTGCGCGCACGCCGACCGCACCTGCTCGTCCCGGCGGCCGGGCACCCAGCCGATCCCCGGCGGCCGCGAATGGTCGCTGGCCTGCTTCCACCCGCAGACCCGGCCGCTCGACGCCGACCTGCCGTCCACGCCGCACACACCGGACGCGGGCGGCGCCCAGCCGGTGGCTGCGGACCCGAAGCCCGCCGTGCTGGAGATCGAGGACGCCCACGTCGTCTACCGCAGCCGGTTCGGCTCCGGCGGTCACCACGCGCTGCGTGGCGTCACGCTGCGGCTCGCACCGGGTGAGACGCTGGGCGTGGTGGGCGAGAGCGGCTGCGGCAAGAGCACCCTCGCGAAGCTCGTCATGGGCCTGGTCGCGCCCACCTCCGGCACCGTCACAGTCGCCGGACAGGCCCTGGTCAAGCAGCCGGGCCGGCCGCGCCCGCGTGGCCGGGCGCTGCGCCGGGCCCGGACCCGCGCCCAGCTGGTGTTCCAGGACCCGATCGGCTCGCTGAGCCCGCGCCGTCCCGTCGGCGACTCCATCGCCGAGCCGCTGCGCGCCGCGGGCCTGTCCCCGGCCCAGCGGGAGGAGCGCGTCACCGCCGTGCTGGACCGGATGGAGCTGGACCGCTCGATCCTGCAGCGGTACCCGCATGAGCTGTCCGGCGGCCAGGCCCAGCGCATCGGCATCGCCCGCGCGCTGGTCGGCGAGCCGGACCTGATCGTCTTCGACGAGCCCACCTCGGCCCTGGACGTCACCGTCCAGGCGCAGATCCTCGACGTGATCGCCGACGTGGCCGCCGACGCCGACCGCGCCTCGGTGTTCATCTCCCACGACCTGGCCACGGTGCGCGGTTTCGCCGACCGCGTCGTGGTGCTCTACCTCGGCCGGGTGGTCGAGGAGGGTCCGGTGGACGTCGTCTTCGACACGCCCCGGCACCCGTACACCCGCGCGCTGCTGGGCAGCGCCCCCCGCCTCGGCGGGACGGCCGGGTCCGACGGCGAGGCCGTCGAGCTGGTCAAGGACCTGGAGGAAGCCGACGCCGCAACCGGGTGCCCACTGGCCGCCCGGTGCCCGTTCGTCACCGACCGGTGCCGATCGGAGCAGCAGGAGCTTCAGTCGTACGGCGAGAGCCGGGCCGCCTGCTGGCGCGTTCCCGAGCTTCCCGCCCTCATCGGAAGGCAGGCTGTCACGCCATGACCCGTCGCCCCATCCGGCTCGCCGTCGACATCGGCGGGACCTTCGTGGACGCCATGGAACTCGACACGCGCACCAACCGGGTCCGCTTCCGCAAGGCGGCGACGACCCCGGCCCGGCCCGCGGACGGTGTCCTCAACGCGATCAGCGCGCTCGGCACCGACCTGTCCGAGGTGGAGCTGTTCATCCACGGCACCACGCTCGGCCTCAACGCGGTGCTGGAACGTCGCGGTGGCCGTACCGGAATCATCACCAACGAGGGCTTCCGGGACATCTTCCTGATCGGGCGCGGCAACGTGCCCTCCGACCACATGTACGACTTCCAGTACCAGCGGCCGGAGAGCCTGGTGCAGCGCCGCTTCACCGCCGGGGTGCGGGGCCGGCTCGACTACCGCGGCCGGGTGGTGGAGCCGCTGGACCCGGACAGCGTCCGGGCGGCCGCGCGTACGCTCGTGGTGGACCAGCAGGTCACCTCGATCGCCATCTGCTTCCTGCACTCGTTCCTCGACCCGAGCCACGAGCGGGAGGCCGCGCGCCTCATCCACGAGGAGTTCCCCGAGGTCAGCCTGTCGCTGTCGACGGACATCGTGCGCGAGTACCGGGAGTACGAGCGGACCAGCACCACGGTGCTGGAGGCGTACATCCGGCCGATCTTCGAGCGGTACGTGGACGAGCTGGAGTCCGGCCTGGCCGAGCGCGGCTTCGCCGGGCGCTTCCTGATCATGCGGTCCGGTGGCGGCTCGATGACCAGCGCGGTCGCCAAGACCGCCCCCACGCACACCGTGCTGTCCGGCCCGGCCGGCGGCATCGTCGGCGCCGCGTACGTCGCCTCCGAGCTGGGCCGGGACAACGTGCTCACGTTCGACATCGGCGGCACCTCGCTGGACGCCTGCGTGATCGAGCGCGGCAACCCGGTCGCCGCGTACGAGGCTCAGCTGGAGCACTTCCCGCTGCTCATCCCGACGTACGACATCCGCACCATCGGCGCCGGCGGCGGTTCGATCGCCTGGCTCGACCACGGCCTGCTCAAGGTCGGCCCGCAGAGCGCCGGCGCCGACCCCGGCCCGGTCTGCTACGGCCGGGGCGGCACCAAGCCGACGGTCACCGACGCCGCTGTGGTGCTCGGCTACATGGACCCGGAGCGCTTCCTCGCCGGCACCATGGGCCTGCGCGACGCCGAGGCGCGCGCCGCAATCCAGGAGCAACTCGCCGAGCCGCTCGGACTCACCGTGGAGAACGCGGCCGCCGGCGTGTTCGACGTGCTGCTGGCCCGCACCGTCGGCGCGGTCCGCCAGATCACCGTCGAGCGGGGTCACGACCCCCGGCAGTTCGCGCTGCTCGCGTTCGGCGGCGCCGGGCCGCTGCTGGCCCCGCTGCTGGCCCGCGAGATGGGCATCGGCGAGGTCATCGTGCCGTTCGCGCCGTCCGGCTTCTCCGCCTGGGGCATGCTCTCCGCCGACATCGTCAACGACTTCAGCCGTACCGTGATGGCCACGCTCGACGACGCCGACCTGGCGGAGCTGGAGCAGCTGTTCAAGGCCGTCGAGGCCGAGGCGGTCGCGTCGCTGGTGGCGCAGGGCGTGCCGGCCGGCGAGGCGGTGCTGGAGCGGCAGTTCGAGCTGCGCTACCTGGGCCAGGAGCACAGCCTGATGGTCACCGTCGGGCGCGAGCTGGACCGCGACGCGATCCGCGCCGCGTTCGACGAGACGCACCGCGCCCGGTACGGCCACACCATGGGCAACCCGCTGCAGATCCTCAACCTGCGGGTGCGCGGCATCGGGCGCACCGACCGTCCCGAGCTGCAGACCCTGCCGCGCGGCGACGGCGACCCGTCGCAGGCGCTGCTGACGCACCGCGACGCCTACGACTTCGGGCAGCACGCGGTGGTGCCGTTCGCGGTCTACGACCGGGCCCGCCTGGAGCCGGGCGACACCTTCGACGGACCGGCGCTGATCGACGAGGGCACCTCCACCACAGTGGTGCCCAGCGGCCAGCGGGTCACCGTCGACGACCACGGATACCTGCTCGTCACCCTGGAGGAAGCCGCATGACCACGCTGGACGGAGCCCAGGTCGAGGTCGTCCGCAGCTATCTGCTGTCCGCCGCGGAGGAGATGCGGGCCACCCTCATCCGTACCTCGTTCAACCCGGTCATCTACGAGGTGCACGACTTCGGCCTGTCGATGTACGACGCCGACCTGCGGCTGGTCGCCGAGGCCACCGGGTTGACGTTCTTCCTCGGCGCGAACGACTTCTCGCTGCGCAAGGGCGTGGAGTACGTGGGCCGGGAGAACCTGCACCGCGGCGACGTGGTGCTGCTCAACTACCCGTACTGGAACGCGGCGCACGCGTACGACGCGACGCTGTTCGCCCCGGTGTTCCGGCCGGACGAGACGGACCCGGACGCGGACGGCGACCTGGTCGGCTTCCTCTGCGTCCGCGCGCACTGGATGGACCTGGGCGCCAAGGACCCGGGCTACGTGCTCGACTCGACCGACATGCACCAGGAGGGGCTGATCTTCCCGGGCACCAAGGTCGTGTCCCGGGGCGAGCCGGTGCGCGAGATCCACGAGCTGATCCGCTTCAACTCGCGGATGCCCGACGCGGTGCTCGGTGACCTGCACGCGCAGATCGCCGCGCTGCGCACCGGCGAGCGCCGGATGCTGGAGATCATCGAGAAGTTCGGCCGGGACACCGTGGACCAGGCGATCGACCGGATCATCGCCGACGGTGAGGCCCGCGCCCGCGCGGCGCTGGCGACGCTGCCGCAGGGCACCTGGACCGCCGAGGACTGGGTGGACGACGACGGCATCACCGACGACCCGGTGAAGATGCGCGTCACCGTCACCATCGACGACGGGCGCTTCATCGTCGACTTCGCCGGCTCGGCCCCGGCCACCCGCGGCCCGATCAACATGCCGTTCGGCGCGACCGAGGCGATCTGCAAGGTCGTGCTGAAGTCGCTGACGTCGCGGGACGAGCCGTCGAACGCCGGCACCGTGGCGCCGCTTGAGGTGCGGGCCGAGCCGGGCAGCCTGTTCCACGCCGTCTACCCGCAGCCCACGTTCACGCTCTGGACCGGCATCGTCGCGGTGGAGCTGATCCTCAAGGCGCTGGCCCAGGGCATGCCGGACCTGCTGCCCGCCTCCTCCGGCGGCGACGTGCCCGGCTTCATGATGGTCGGCCTGCACCCGGACACCGGGAAGATGTTCGCGGTCAGCAACAACGACCTGGTGGGCTGGGGCGGCACCGCGACGCACGACGGCATGGACGCCGCCACGCACGTCTCCGGCAGCACCGGCCGGGGTACCCCGATCGAGGTCATGGAGGCCAAGACCGGGATGTTCTTCGAGCGCTGGGAGATCCGCGCCGACTCCGGTGGCGCGGGCCGGTTCCGGGGCGGCTGCGGCCTGCGCCGCGACATCCGGTTCGTGACGCCCGGTGAGTTCCTGACCGTGATCAAGAAGACCAAGAGCGCGCCGTGGGCGCTGGCCGGCGGCGAGCAGCCGGAGCCGAACCAGGTGGTCGTCTTCCCGGGCACCGACCGCGAGCACCGGGTGAGCACCAAGCGCACCGTGGTGGCCGCGGGCGACCGGGTCACGCTGCTGACCGCCGGTGGCGGCGGGCACGGCGACCCGCGCAGCCGCGACCCGGAGGCGGTACGGCGGGACGTGGCCGAGGGCTACGTCTCCCGGGAGGCCGCCCGGGACGTCTACGGAGTGGACGTCGATGGGTGAGCCGACGGTCGACGGGGCAACCGTCGAGGTCGTCCGCAGCCATCTCGTCTCGGCCGCCGAGGAGATGCGGGCCGCGCTCGTGCGCACCGCGTTCAACCCGGTGATCTACGAGGTGTACGACTTCGGCATCTCCATCTACGACCGGCAGCTGCGGCTGGTCGCGGAGTCCACGGGGCTGTCCCGCTTCCTCGGCGCCAACGACTACTCGCTGCGCAAGGGCGTGGAGTACGTCGGCCGGGAGAACCTGCGCCGCGGCGACGTGGTGCTGCTCAACTACCCGTACTGGAACGCGGCGCACACGTACGACGCGACGATGTTCGCGCCGGTCGTCCTGCCGGACAGCGAGGAGCTGATCGGTTTCCTGTGCATCCGGGCGCACTGGATGGACCTGGGCGCCAAGGACCCCGGGTACGTGCTCGACTCCACGGACATGCACCAGGAGGGGATCATCTTCCCCGGCACGAAGGTGTACGACCGGGGCGAGCCGGTGCGCGAGATCCACGAGCTGATCCGCTTCAACTCGCGGATGCCGGAACTGGTCATCGGTGACCTCAACGCGCAGATCGCCGCGCTGCGTACCGGCGAGCGGCGGATGACCGAGCTGTACCGCGACTACGGCCCCGCAGTGGTCGACGCGGTGATCGACCGGGTGATCGACGTCGCCGCGCAGCGCGCCGGGGAGGCGGTGGCCGCGCTGCCGCAGGGCAGCTGGACCGCCGAGGACTGGCTCGACGACGACGGCGTCAGCGACGATCCCATCCTCATGCGGGTCACCGTCACCGTCGCCGACGGCGAGTTCACAGTGGACTTCGCCGGCTCGTCGCCGGCGGTGCCCGGGCCGGTGAACCTGCCGCTGGGCGCCACCATCGCCACCTGCCGGGTCGCGTTCAAGGGCGTCACCACGCCGCACGAGCAGACGAACGCCGGGCACTTCGCGCCCCTTCGGGTACGCGCCGAGCCCGGCACGCTGTTCCACGCGCAGTACCCGGCCGCCACGTTCACCCAGTGGACCGGCACTGTCGCGCTGGAGCTGATCCTCAAGGCGCTGGCCCAGGGCATGCCGGACCGGCTGGCCGCCTCCTCCGGCGGCGACGTGCCCGGGTTCATGATGGTCGGCCGGCACCCGGACACCGGCGACATGTTCGCGGTCAGCAACAACGACCCGGTCGGCTGGGGCGGCACGCCCCGGCACGACGGGATCGGGCCGGCGAACCACCTGTGCCAGACCCAGGCGCGCAACACGCCCGTCGAGGTGCTGGAGTCGAAGACGGGAATGTTCTTCGAGCGGGTGGAGATCCGTACCGACTCCGGTGGCGCGGGCCGGTTCCGGGGCGGCTGCGGCCTGCGGCGGGACATCCGGTTCGTGACGCCCGGCGAGTTTCTGACCGTGATCAAGAAGACGAAGAGCGCGCCGTGGGCGCTGGCCGGCGGCGCACAGCCGGAGCCGAACCAGGTGATCGTCTTCCCGGGCACGGACCGGGAGCACCGGGTGAGCACACGGCGTACCGCGGTGGCGGTGGGGGATCGGGTGACGTTGCTGACCGCCGGTGGCGGCGGGCACGGCGACCCGGGGAGTCGGGATCCGGAGGCGGTGCGACGGGACGTGGCCGAGGGCTACGTCTCCGCGCGGGCCGCCCGAGACGTTTATGGAGTGATCGCGTGAGTGCCGCCTATTCGCCCGAGCAGCCGAGCACGCTGCTCGGCAACTGCACAGTGCTCGACGCCCGCGTGGTGGACGGCATGGCGCCGGTGACCGGTGCCGGGGTGTGGGTCCGGGGTGATCGGATCGCCGCCGTCGGGCCGTACGCCGAGGTGGCCGAGCAGGCGCGGGCCGCCGGCCGGCTGACCGAGGTGGACCTCGACGGCGCCTACGTGACGCCCGGCCTGGTCAACATGCACACCCACTTCTCGTTGTCGCTGCCCGGCTCCGCCGGCGAGGGCGTCAAGGGGATGGGCGCGTACGACCTCGCCCACTACATGGCCGACGGGGCGCGGCGCACGCTGTACTCCGGCGTGACCACCGTGCGCTGCGTCGCGGAGAAGGACCACGCGGACTTCGCGCTGCGGCGGGCGATCAACGCCGGGCGGGTCCCCGGTCCGCGCATCTACACCGCGGGCCGGGCGCTGGTGTGCACCGGCGGGCACGGCCACGAGAGCAACGACACGCTCGAGTGCGACGGCCCGGTGGGCTTCCGCCACGGCGTGCGCAGCCAGATCAAGGCCGGCGCGGACCTGATCAAGGTGATGATCTCGGGCGGCATCGCCGGTGAGCACGAGAGCATCCACACGCCCCAGTTGTTCGCCGACGAGATGACGGCGGTGATCGAGACGGCGCACGCGTGGGGCCGGAAGGTGACCGCGCACGCCGGGCCCGCCGACGTGATCGGCGCGGCGGTCGAGCTGGGACTGGACTGCGTGGAGCACGGCTACCAGCTCACCCCGCAGGTCGCGGCGCGGATGGCCGAGCGCGGCACGGCGCTCGTGCCGACGCTGCTGGTGACCCGCTGCAAGGAGTTCTTCGACGAGCTGGGCGTGCCGGAGTGGATGCAGTGCCGCTCGCTCGGCGCCGGCCCCCGGCACCTGGAGAGCTTCGACATGGCGATCGCCGCCGGGGTGGAGGTCCTGCTCGGCAGCGACATGCCCCCGTTCTGGGAGTTCGAGGGCACCACCGCCTCGATCCGGGAGCTGGAGTACATGTCCGAGCGGATCGGCGCCGCGCGGGCCATCCACGCCGGCACGCTCGGCCCGATCCGGTGGCTCGGCGCGGAGTCCGACCTCGGCACCGTCGAGGTCGGCAAGCTGGCCGACCTGATCGCGACGGACGCCGACCCGCTGGCCGACACCTCGGCCTTCCGGGACGTGCGGTGGGTGATGAAGGGCGGGCAGATCGCCCGCGACGACCGCAACCAGGAGGAGACGCGATGACCTTCGCGCAGGCAGGCGCGGCGGAGATCGCCGCCGGCATCGACGACATGTACGACGCGTTCCTCGCCGGGGACCAGCAGCGGTTCGACACGCACCTGGACCCCGAGGTGACCACCTGGGAGACGCACCTGCCGGGACCGCTGCGGACCCGGGCCGAGCTGGACGAGTACCGCGCCCAGCGGGACGCCGCCGGTCAGCGGCCCCGGCTGGCGGTGCTCGCCGCGCGGGGCAAGCGCATCGACGTGTGGGACGACTTCGGCGTGGCCCGGTACGAGCTGGTCGCGCAGCTCGGCCCGGACGACGAGCCGGAGATCACCCGGGTCACCGACGTGGTGCGCCGGGTCGACGGCCGCTGGGTGATCGTGCACCACCACGCCGAGCTGGTCCGGGAACCGGTGGGCGCGGCATGATCCGGCGGCTGGTCGCCGGGCGGACCGGTGAACCGGCGGACGTGCTGTCGGTCGCCGAGCTGCCCGACGACCCGCCGCCCGGCCCCGGCCAGGTGCGGCTCGCCGTCCGTACGGTCGGGCTGAACTTCCTGGACGTCATGCTCTGCCGGGGCGAGTACCCGGTGCGGCCGGATCCGCCGATGACGCCGGGGGTGGAGGCGGCCGGGCGGGTCGTCGCCGCCGGCGACGGGGCCGGGCACCTGCTGGGTCAGGAGGTGCTGGCCTGCCCGGCGCTGCCGCGCGGCGCGCTCGGCACGACAGTCACAGTGGACGCCGCGGTGGTGGTGCCGCGACCGTCCACAGTCGACCCGGTCACCGCGGCGGCGTTGCCGGTCACCTACCAGACCGCGTGGTTCGCGCTGGAGCGGGCGGGCGTCACCGCCGGGCAGACGGTGCTGGTGCACGCCGGCGCGGGCGGTGTCGGCATCTCCGTCATCCAGCTCGCGGTCGCCCGCGGCGCCCGGGTCCTCGCCACCGCCGGCGGCCCGGTCAAGACGGCGATCTGCCGCGACCAGGGCGCCGAGGTGGCGATCGACTACACGGCGGAGGACTTCGTGGCCGCCGTGCGGGAGGCCACCGGCGGGCGGGGCGTGGACGTCGTGGTGGACCCGGTGGGCGGCGACGTGTTCGCCCGCTCCTGGGAGTGCCTCGCCTTCGAGGGCCGCCTGGTCGCGGTAGGCGCTGCCGGTGGCGCGCCGCCGCCCGTCGATCCGCTGCGGCTGATGGCGGCGAACGCGACGCTGGTGGGCCTGTCCTGGGGCTCGCAGTACCCGTGGCAGCGCCCGTCCGCGGTCGAGGCCGCCTACCAGGAACTGTTCGACATGTGCGCCTCCGGCGCGGTCCGGCCGCCGGTCAGCCGCGTCGTGTCGCTGGACGAGACGCCCGCGGCGCTCACCGAGCTGGCCGAACGCCGGACCACCGGCAAGATCATCGTACGGATCGACGAAGGGGAGGGGCCGTGAGCGACACCGCCGACGGCGACATGGAGATCTACGACCTGAAGGTGACAGTCGACCGGATCGAGGGCCGGTCGGTGTGCGGCATGGCCGTGGGCGACTCCTTCGAGCTGACCAACAGCGCCCACCTGCGGCTGCCCGAGGGCAAGCACTTCTGCGTGTACGCGCTCGCGTCCGTGCTGCCCTTCCTCGCCGCCAAGCAGCGTGACCTGGCGCCGGGGGACTGGCTGGCCCAGGACTCCCACTTCATCTGCCCCGACCCGGAGGAGCGGCTCGTCATGAAGGTGGAACGGACCTGCCGGCGCACGATGAACTCGGCGGACCTGACATGACCGTCGAGATCGGACTCGGCCTGCAGAGCGACAAGCCGGCCGGCGCGTACGCCCGGCTGGCCCGCGCCGCCGAGGCGCACGGCTTCGACGTGCTCACCGTCTTCGGCGACCTGATGTACCAGCCGCCGATCTTCCCGCTGCTGGAGATGGCGCAGGCGACCGAACGGGTACGCCTCGGCGCGGCCTGCCTGAACCCGTACTCGATGGCCCCGTACGAGATCGCCGGTCAGCTCGCCGCCCTGGACCTGGCCTCGCACGGGCGGGCCTACCTCGGCCTGGCCCGGGGGACCTGGCTGGGTTCGGTCGGCCTGCCGCAGCCGCGGCCGCTGACCACCATCGAGGAGGCCGTCCAGGTCGTCTACCGCCTGCTGCGCGGCGACCGCAGCGGCTTCACCGGAAAGGTCTTCTCGCTGGAGGCCGGCACCGCGCTGCGCTACGACGTGCAGCGGCCCGACCCGCCGCTGCTGCTGGGCGCGTGGGGTCCGCAGGGCGCTGCGCTGGCCGGCCGGATCGCCGACGAGATCAAGGTGGGCGGCAGCGCCAACCCGGACATGGTCCCGGTGATCCGCGAGCGGCTGCGGACCGGCGCGGAGAAGGCCGGGCGCGACGTCGCGGACGTCGGCATCGTGCTCGGCGCGGTGACAGTCGTCGACACCGACGGCGCGGCCGCCCGCGCCAAGGCCCGCACCGAGGTCGCCATGTACCTCGCGGTGGTGGCGGAACTGGACCCGACCGTCGTGCTCCCCGACGACCTGGTCAAGCGCGTCGGCGACCTGGTCGACGCGGGCGAGGACGAGGCGGCGGGCCGGTTGATCCCGGACGACGTGCTGGACCGGTTCGCCTTCTCCGGCACCCCGGAGCAGGTCGCCGCCCAGGCCCAGGCGCTCATCGACGCCGGCGTGCGCCGGGTCGAGTTCGGCACGCCGCACGGCCTGACCGACGAGCGCGGTGTGGACCTGCTCGGCTCCGCCGTCCTGCCCCTGCTGCGCAGGTGAGCGCCGTGCGGCTCACCGTCGTGGTCGGCCCCGGCCTGGTGGCCGACACCGAACTGCTGGCGTCGCTCGTCGCCACCAGCAGCGCCGAGCTGGACAGCACCGGCACGGTCGTCACCGCCGCCTCGGCCGACGAGCTGCGCTCGCTGCTCGCCGCGGCGCAGGGCCCGACTGTGGTGCTGCCCGGCCCCACCACACCGGCCCGCGCCCTGATCGGCGCGCAGCCGCCGCACGCGGTCTGGTACGACCTCACCGTCGAGACGCCGGTCCCCGGCGCGGTCCACCTGGCCGGCCGGGGACTGTGGGGCGTGACCTGGGCGATCCGGCACGCCGTGCACCGCTTCCGCGCGCCGGCCGATCGGATCGCCTACGGTCCCGGCCCGGAGCAGTGGGCTGACCTGCGGCTGCCGTCGGACCCGCACACCGGGCCGGCGCCGGTCGCAGTGCTGCTGCACGGCGGATTCTGGCGGTCGGTCTGGGGCGCGGACCTGATGGACGCGCTCGCCGTCGACCTGGCTGCCCGAGGCTACGCGTCCTGGAACCTGGAGTACCGGCGTCCGGACCGGCACGGCTGGGACGCCACCACGGAGGACGTCGAAGCCGGCCTCACCGCGCTGCGGGACCTCGCCGCCGACCGGCCGATCGACCTGGAGCGGATCGTGGTGCTGGGCCATTCGGCCGGCGGGCAGCTCGCGCTGCGCGCCGCGGCGGACCTCGCCGCGCGAACGGGCGGGCCACGTGTCGCGCTCGCGGTCTCGCTGGCCGGGGTGCTCGACCTCACCGAGGGCGAGCGGCGCTACCTCGGTGACGGCGCGGTCGCCGCGGCGCTGGGCGGCTCACCGGCCACGGCCCCGCGCCGGTACGCCGAGAGCGACCCGATGCTGCGGCTGCCGACAGGGGTGCCCACGCTGCTCGTGCAGGGGACCGCGGACAGTCTCGACCTCGTCGACGCCAACCGGCGTTACGCCGCGGCGGCGGCAGCCGCGGGCGACGAGATCCGCCACCTGGAACAGCCGGGGGACCACTTCGCCGTCATCGACCCGGCGTCGGACATCTGGCGGGACACCATGACGGCAGTGGACGCCCGCCTCGGTAGCTGACGTCGCGCCCGCAACCGAATCGCCCTCCGAGTTCACGTAGATGAACACGGAGGGCGGTTGGTGACGCCGGTCAGAACAGCCGGGGCGTGACCACCGAGACCACTGTGGTGACCGAGTCGGTGTCGTTGTACATCTGGTGCGGCACCGACGAGCGCAGGTGCACGCTGTCGCCCGGGCACAGCCTGTGCTCCACGCCCTCGACCTCGTAGAGCAGCTCGCCGGAGATGACGTAGGCGAACTCCTCGCCCCGGTGGCCGTACGCGTTCTCCCGCCGCCCGCCCGGCGCGATGTGCACGAGCATCGGCTCCAGCACCAGGTCCGGCCCCCGGTCGGAGAGCATGCGGTAGGTCTGCTGCCCCGACACGTACTGCGTTGCCGACGTCTCCGCCCTGGTCAGCGTGAAGTGCCGGGGAAGCTGGGAGACGTTGCTGTCGGACGTGCCGTTGCCGGCGTCGAAGAAGTCGGCCACCGACTTGTCGAGGGCCTTGGCGACGCTGCCCAGCGCGGTCAGGCCGATCGAGGAGATGCCGCGCTCGACCTGGGACAGGAAGCCGATCGACAGGCCGGAGCGGGAGGCGAGGCCGCGCAGGGTGAGCCCGCGCTCCTTGCGGTAGCGCCGGATCCGGGCGCCGACCACCCCCGCCGGGGTGCTCTCGTCCGCGGGGCCGCCGGAGGCGGCCTGCTCCGACGGCGGCTGACTGTCCATGGACCGCACGGGGACCTCCTGTTGCGGTGGCGGGGGGATCCGCCCGGGATGTTCGATCCTATCGAACATGCCCGCACTTGTGCGAGGGGTGGCCGGGGGATTTCCTGGTCCGCTCCGGCGGTGTCATCCCTGGTGGACAGCGGTGCGGCCGGCGTCGCCGGCCGCTCACTTGAACGCGAGCGCGTTCGGCGGCGACCCGACGCCGCCGGGCAGGTTCAGCGGCTTGCAGGTCAGGAAGAACTCGTAGACGCCGTCGGCGGCGCAGTCGGCGGCGAGGTCGTCGAGTTTCCACAGCTCGCCCAGGGCCATCCCGAGCAGCGCGATGAGCGGCCGGTGCAGCATGCCGCTGTGGTCGACCCCGCGCGGCGGCGGCCGGTCGTCGGGCGTGCGGAAGTCCGAATCCAGCACCGGATCCGCCTCCACGGCCAGGTTGTCGGCGGCGACGAGCGCGATCTCGTGGTCCCACAACCAGCGCAGCACCGACTCGCGCTGGGCGAGCCCGGGGGAGCGGTTGCGCGTGTTGAACTCGATCCGTTCCTCGACGGACTTGGCCAGGTAGTTCTCCGCCCACCCGGTACGCAGCAGCAGCATGTCGCCGCCGCGCCAGGACACGCCCTGCGCCTGCGCGACGGCGTCCAGCACGGTCTCGTCCAGCGCGATCGTCTGCTCGCAGTCGTACGGCCGGCCCTCGCTGGCGAAGTGCCGGGGGACGTCGAGCAGCACACCCCGCCCGGCGATCCCGGCCTCCGCCCAGTGGTGGATGCCCAGCGCGGTGGAGCCCTGGTTGTTGTCGTCAGCGGACAGGCCGCCGTAGAAGCCGTGGGCGGGGTGCCCGATGTGGCGCAGCGAGTCGAGCTGCGAGCTGGACTGCAGGTAGAACGAGTCGATCCAGTCGTCGCGATGCAGCGGGTTGTTGGCGAAGACGTGGTGCTCGGTGGGACGCCGGGTGCCGGTCGGGTAGGGCTCGAAGGCGTTGACCGGGTAGTCGAGGTTGAACCGCTCGCCCCGCCGTACCAGGCGGGCGGCGGCGGTCACGCGCTCGGGCGTCAGCCGGTTGATGCTGCCGAGCTGGTCGCCCGGCCCGAAGACGTCCCAGGCGGCGCCGGGCACCGCGGCCGTGGAGAGCTCGTCGTAGGTCGGCACGGTGATTCCTTTCGGGCGGCTCAACGGAAGGTCAGCGGCTCGCCCCGGTAGGGCGCCAGCCCCTCGCGTTCGGCGCCGGTCAGCGGCCGGGGCCGGCGGTCGGCCAGGTCGCAGACCACGAGCGTGGTCTGCGCGAGCAGGTACGTCGACGTGCGGGCCAGGTCGAGGAAGCGGAAGCTCAGGTCGAGGCTGCGGGAACCGGTACGGGACAGCCAGGCGTCGGCGAGGATCGACTGCCCGTGGTAGGCGAGCTCGCCGGTGAACTCCAGCCGGGCCGCCGCCGTCATGGTGAACGTCCCGGCGCCGAGCACGGCCAGCGCCGGCGGCCGGTCCGGGTCGAACGTGCCGGGCAGGTCCGGCAGCCCGAACGTGCGGATCCGGGCCTCCTCGACGTACCGCAGCCAGGTGACGTTGTTGACGTGGCCGTAGTGGTCGGTGTCGGCCCAGCGCAGGTGCAGCGTCGTCGTGAGGGGTGCCACGGCGTGCCTCAGCGCCGGTACCGCACGGTGCGGCCCGCCTGGACGGCGGCCCGGGCCGCCGCGCCGAGCAGGCTGGCGTCGTTGCTCAGCAGCGTGAAGGCGAAGCCGGCGTCGGCCGCCCGCCGGACCGCGTCGGCGTCCGCCCCGCCGGAGTTGCCGATGGGTACGCCGGCGGCGAGGCAGTCCTTGACGGCGGAGCCGACGAGCGCGACGACCCGTGGATCGTCCTCGGTCGTGCCCTCGGACGTCGACAGGTCCGCGGCCCCGACGAGCAGCGCGTCGACACCGGGCACCGCCGCGACGGCCCCGGCGGACGAGGCGGCCCGGGCGCTCTCGATCTGGACGACCAGCACCACCTCCTCCTGGCCGTAGCGCAGGTACTCGGCGCGGGGCATGGCGCCCCACGCGCCGGCCCGGCTCGTGCTGCCGACGCCGCGGGCGCCCAGCGGCGGGAACCGTACCGCTGCGACAGCGGCTCGCGCCTGCTCGACGGTGTCCACGTGCGGGACCATCACGCCCTCGGCCCCCGCGTCGAGGATCCGCTGCGTGAGGCCCGGGTCGAGCGCCGGGATCCGGACGATCGGGGCCAGCCCGAGGTGGTTGGCGGTGCCGATCAGCTGATAGGCCGTCTGCAGGTCGATCGGGGCGTGTTCCAGGTCGACGACGACGAAGTCGAACCCGGCGAGCGCGAGCAGTTCCACGCTCTCCATCACCGGCAGCTTCACCCAGGTGCCCAGCGCCGGGGCGTCCGGGCGGGCGAGCGCCGCCCGGAACCGGCTGCGCCTCGGCGCGGCCACGTCGGTGCTCATGACGGCATCGGGTAGTCGTCGGCGTTGCGTACCCAGCCGGGCTTGGCGGAGAAGTCCGCCCGCGGCGGCGCGAACATGTCGATCAGCTGCTGGTGGTCGCCGACGCCCTGGGTGGTGTGCACGGTCGGCGGCGGGATGACGCAGAGCGAGGGCACGCCGAGGCGGCCGTGGTCGTCCGGGCGCCAGCGGGTGGAGTCGGGGCCCCAGGGGTAGCGGATGTGGTGGACGAACTCGCCCTTGACGCCGAACGAGAGCTGCTCGAAGTCGTCGTGCGAATGGGGGGACAGGCGCAGCGGGTCCCGTGGCGTGGGTTCCTCGGCCAGAAAATTGATCATCATGTTGGTGGTGCGGAAGATACGCCCGAACCGGCCCGGCTCGATCGGGTGCTCGGCGAGCGGGTACACCCGCAGGCGGAACCCGTCCACCGGGTCGGGCCAGGCCACGAGCGGCGCGCACCGGGGGTCGGGCTCGCGGTACGCCGCCGCGTTTGCGGCCGCCCCGGCCAGATCCGGGGCGACTGTGGAGAACACCCGGATCACCGGGCCGTCGGCGAGCGCCTCGACCACGCTGTCGCCGGGCGGCACCACCACGAACGCCTCCTGCGCCACCTCGGCGGAGCCGTCGCCGGCGCGCACCCGTACCGGGGCGCTGCCGGAGTACATCAGCACCGCGTACTCGTCCGGCTGCGCGGAGCGGGCGAACCGGTCGCCGGCCACCGCCTCGGTCCAGGAGAGCACGAGGTGCTGGCCGCGTACCAGCCAGGTCCGGCTGCCCGCCTCGGTGACCGCTGTGGGTGCCGTGTCGTACAGCGCGAGGTACTGGGCCGGGCGGACGGGCGTGGACGGGTCGACAGTCCGCGACGGAGCCGCCGCGGCCAGTTGCGACCGGATGTCGTCCTTGGCATACATGGTCATGTCATCAGTCCCTGCGAGGTGTCGGTGGCGTCAACGGCTGATGTTCCGGCCGCCCTTGAGGCCGAGGATCGCCCGGGCCTCGTCGGGCGTCGCGATCGTGCGGCCCAGGTCCTGGACGATCGACCGGACCTTGCGGACCTGCTGCGCGTTGCTGGTGGCGAGTTCGCTCTTGCCGATGTAGAGGTTGTCCTCCAGCCCCACCCGGACGTGCCCGCCCAGCCACGCGCTGTGGGTGCAGAACTGCATCTGATGCCGGCCCGCGGCGAACGCGGAGAAGTGGTAGTCGGCGCCGAACAGCTTGTCGGCGATGGCGATCATGTGGGTCAGGTTGGCGTGGTCCGCGCCGATGCCGCCGAGGATGCCGAAGACGCCCTGGATGAACAGGGGTGGCCGGGCGAGACCGCGATCCACGAAGTGGGCCAGGGTGTAGAGGTGCCCGATGTCGTAGCACTCGTACTCGAAGCGGGTGCCGCCCTTCTCGCCGATCTCGCGCAGCGCGTACTCGATCTGGGCGAACGTGTTGATGAAGGGCTGCCGGTAGGTGTTCTCGACGTAGGGTTTCTCCCAGTCGTGCTTCCACCGGCTGACCCGGTCCGCGATGCCGGAGTAGACGAAGTTCATCGACCCCATGTTCAGCGAGGCGAGTTCGGGGCTGAACCGGGCCGCGGCGGCGAGCCGTTCCTCGATCGTCATCGACGAGGCGCCCCCGGTGGTGATGTTGATGACCGCGTCGCATCGTTCGACGATCGGCGGGATGATCTGCTCGAACGTCTCCGGTTCGAACGCGGGACGTCCGTCCGGGTGCCGCGCGTGCAGGTGGATGACCGCGGCGCCGGCCTCCGCCGCCTCCAGCGACGACCGCACCACCTGCTCGGGGGAGAGCGGAAGGTGGTCGCTCTGCGAGGGCACGTGCACGGACCCGGTGACCGCCGCGCTGATGATGACCCTGTCCGCCCTGATCACGACGGGCTGTCCTCCAGACCGAGCAGGTAGGCCGGGTTGCCGGCGATCATCCGCCGGACGTCCTTCTCGGACACCCCGTGGTCGAGCAGGCGCTGCACGAGGTAGATGTAGCCGTCGACCGGCAGCGGGTTGCCCTGCTGGCCCAGGTCCGAGCCGATGGTGGTCCGTTCCGGCCCGACGCGCTCGATCCAGCGCACCAGCTGCTCGATCGGCCAGCCCGGCTTCGGGACGCCGGGGTGGTACATCGCGATCTCGTGCTCGACGTACGCCCCCATCCGCAGCAGATCCTCGATGTCGCCGTCCGAGGCGCCCACGATGAAGTCGGGGTGCTGGACGAGAAGCCGGCGCACGCCCTTGTCGACGGCGACCGTGAACAGCGCCTTCATCGAGTCGGCGTCGAGGTGGCCGCCGGTCAGCAGCGCGTGGGCGTCCGCGACGACCTCGACGACCTGCTCGGTCTGCGCGGAGACGGACCCGCTGTCGTCGAACACCGAGACCTCGCTCTCCAGCAGGTCCAGGCCCGAGGTCGGGAACCCGTGCTCGTGGCTGTGGTGCTCGATGTGCTGGCGCGCGGACACGGTGGGCGCCCAGACGCACCGGCCGCCCATCCGCAGGCTCATCGCGACGGCCGACGGGTTGATGCCGCCGACCTCGGAGTTCAGCGCGACGCCCCCGTAGACCGGCGTCGGCGCCTCCTTCAGCCAGGGCCCCATGGCCAGCAGGTCCATGACGGTGTTGTGGTGGTGCGACTTCACCAGCAGCGCCCGCACGCCGATGCGCGCGGCGTCGTACGACGCCTCGACGTGGTTGATCCGCCGCGGGAACGGGCTCGGGCCGGAGTGGCAGTGCAGGTCAACCGTGCCATCCAGGACCTTCAACAGCCCTGGGGGGACCGGCTGGTGACCTTTCGAGACGCCCATCGACTCCTCCTGTTCGTCCCATGAACTTGGCGTTCAGCATACGGACGAGCATCGGTCGTGTCCATGGGTGGCCGAGCGGCGTAACAGCTGCGCCAGGCCCGCGAAAGGACCATTGTGTTGCGTGCGGGTTACCGGTTATCGTCCGCATACCGAAAGCGGGAGCTCGCAAAACGAACGCCCGATCTCGGGTCAACCATCGGTCGTGCCGGATCCGCCCAGCGCCAGCGCCTCGTCGGCGTGCTCGTCGAGGCGTCGAACGGAAGAGCCGTCGTTCGCATCGTGCATGCCTTTGCCCGCATGCGAACTTTCGCTTGCCCTGGACCGGGTCCTCGAACGGATGCGTCCGGTAAGGAGGTGACGATGAGCACCGATCCTGACCCCCAGCGAACCGGCCCCGGGCCGGCGACGGTGGAGACGGATCGCACCATGATCCAGTCCATCGACCGGGCCGCGAACGTCCTCGCGCTACTCGATCAGCACACCCGGAGTCTCGCCCCCGGCCTGGTGGCCGAGCGCCTCGGCCTCAACCGCACGACCGCGCACCGCTATCTCCAGTCCCTGCAACGGGCCGGCTTCCTGAGCGCGTCGTTCGGCCCCGGCCCGCTGCTCGACCAGCTCTTCGCCCTCGTCTCGGTCCGCCAGCAGCTCCTCACGCTGGCGCCGGCGATCATGCGGCAGCTCTCGGACACGACCGGCCTCACCACAGTGCTCAGCTTCCTCGGACGTTCCGGCGCGGTGGTGACGCTCGTCGAGGAGCCGCACCAGGGCACCATCGTGCTGACGGCCCGGATCGGGACGGTGCTGGAACTCAAGGCCGCGCAGACCCGCGTCCTGCTCGCCTTCCAGGCCGACCCGGCTACCGTGACCCGGGCCCACGCGAGCCTCACCCCGGCCGAGGCGGCGGTGGAGCGGCAGGCGCTGGCCCGGGTACGGCGCCACCGGATCGCCTGGGCGGACCTGGACCGGGCCGGTCTGGCCTCGGTGGCGGTGCCGATCTTCGCCACCTACGACGTGCAGGCCGCGATGGGCCTGCTCGGCACGACGGAGATGCTCAACCCCGCGGAGCGGTCCTCGGCGCGCGTCGCCGCGCTGGAACAGGCGGCCGAGACCCTGGGCTCCATGATCGCGACCAGCCATGCATGAAAGGCGAGCCCGGGACGCCGGGCGGAAGGCGGAAACAGACATGCCAGGTCTCCTACGGCGGCTCCGGCCGCGTCCGCAGTGGCTGCTCCTCGTGCCGGCGCTCACCCTGCTCGCCTGGATCCTGCTCGTGCCGCTCGGGAACAGCTTCCTGCGCAGCGTCGGCAACGGCGACTGGACCCTGCGGCACTACGAGTCGCTGTTCACCGACGGGGTGACGATGCGGGTGCTCGTCCGCACCGCGCTGACCGCGGCCGCGGTCACCGTCATCGCCTTCCTGCTCGGCTACCCGTACGCCTACTTGATGACCCGCGTCGGGCCGCGCATGCGGGGCGTGCTGCTGATCATCGTGCTGATCCCGTTCTGGACGTCGGTCATGGCCCGCAACTACGCCTGGATCGTCATCCTGCAACGCAACGGACCGGTGCACTCCTTCTTCGAACTGTTCGGCCTGGACGTCGTGCTGTACGGGACGGTGGCCGGCGTGACGGTCGCGATGAGCCAGGTGCTGCTCCCGTTCATGGTGCTGCCGTTGTTCAGCGCGCTGTCCGGCATCGACCGGCGGCTCCTGCTGGCCGCGCGCGGTCTCGGCTCCCACCCGCTGGTCGCGTTCTGGAAGATCTACTGGCCACTGTCGCGCGCCGGCGTGGTCGCGGGCCTGATCCTCGTGTTCACCCTGAGCCTCGGCTTCTACGTCACGCCGGCCCTGCTCGGGTCGCCGCAGCAGTCCCTCGTCGCGCAGTTGCTCGGCCAGCGCACCACCCTGCTGCTCGACTTCTCGGGCGCCGGCGCGCTGGGGATGCTCGTGCTCGTCGTCACCCTCGTGCTAGTCGCCTGGGCGAACCGCCTCGGCGGAACCATCTCGGCGATCGGCGTCGTCGCCGCCGCCAGGACGAAGGACCAGCCATGACCGCGACGAAGACCGACAACCCTCCGGGTACGCAGAGGCGACCCGCCCCGGCCCGTCGGCGCCGCCGCGCCACCTCCGTGGACCCGATCCCCTGGTGGCTCAAGCTCGTCGGCGCCCTGGTGGCGCTCTACTTCATCCTGCCGACCCTGTTCGTCATCCCGATGAGCTTCAGCACGGCGTCGACGTTCCAGTTCCCGCCCACCGGCTTCTCGCTCAAGCTGTACGAGAACTTCTTCACCGACCCGACCTGGCTCGCGTCGTTGCGTACCTCGGTGCTTGTCGGCGTGCTCGCCGCGTCGCTCGCCACAGTGGTCGGCACCGCCGCCGCCATCGGCCTGCACAGCCTGACCGGGCGGCTCGCGCGGCTCGCCCGGACGCTGCTGATGGTCTCTATCGTCACGCCGTCGATCGTGATCGCGGTAGCGGTCTACATCTCGTTCCTGAAGTGGCACCTAGTCGGCACGCTGAGCGGGTACGTCCTCGCCCATGCCGCGATCGGCGTGCCGTTCGTGCTGGTGTCGGTGACGAGCGCGCTCAGCGGCTTCGACCCGAAGCTGCTGCGGGCGTCGGCGTCGCTGGGCGCGACGCCGATCCGGACCTTCCTGTTCGTGACCATGCCGCTGATCAGCCGGGGGATCGTCACCGGCGCCATCTTCGCGTTCGTCACCTCGTTCGACGAGGTGGTGATCGCGCTGTTCCTCCGCGCGCCGACGTTCCAGACGCTGCCGGTGCAGATGTACAACAGCGTCACCGTCGAGATCGACCCCACCATCGCCGCGTCGTCGAGCCTGGTCGTCGTCGCGGTCACCGTCATCTGCCTCGTGCTGTTCGTGGGCAACCGAAAGAGCCGATAGGAGCATCATGTCCGCATCCACGTTCCGCACGGCCGAGCCCGTGCCGGCGTCCACCCGGGCCGGGACCCAGATCCGGCTCAGCAACGTGACGAAGGACTTCGGACTGACCCATCCGGCCGTCGACGACGTCTCACTGACCATCGAGCCGGGCGAGTTCATGACCCTGCTCGGGCCCAGCGGCTCGGGCAAGACCACCACGCTCAACCTCATCGCCGGGTTCGAGACGCTCACCACCGGCGCCATCTCGTTCGACGGCGTGGACGTGAGCCGGCTGCCACCGCACAAGCGCAACCTCGGCATGCTCTTCCAGAACTACGCGCTCTTCCCGCACATGACAGTCGCCCAGAACGTCGCCTATCCGCTGCGGGAACGCCGCATGTCCAAGCCGGACATCGCGCGCAAGGTCGCGGAGGTGCTCGAACTCGTCCAGCTGACCGGCCGGGACGGGCACTACCCGGCGCAGCTGTCCGGTGGGCAGCAGCAGCGGGTCGCGCTGGCCCGGGCCATCGTCTTCGGCCCGACCGCGCTGCTGCTGGACGAGCCGCTCGGCGCGCTGGACCGCAACCTGCGCGCCACGCTGCAACTGGAGATCCGCCGCATCCACCGGGAGGTCGGCTCGACGTTCGTCTTCGTCACCCACGACCAGGAGGAGGCGATGAACCTGTCCGACCGGATCGCGCTGTTCAACGACGGGCGGATCGAGCAGCTGGGCCGCCCCGAGGCGCTCTACCGGTCGCCGGAGACGCTGTTCACCGCGCGGTTCCTCGGTGACTCGACGGTCTTCACGCTGTCGCAGGCGACCGGTACGACGGCGGTCTGGGAGGGCGAGGTGTGGTCGGTCGACAGCCGTACCGTGTCGGGCCTGGTGCGTGAGGGCCGCCCGGCCGCCCTGGTGGTACGGCCGGAGGACGTCCGGATCGCGGCCGACCGGGACGCGGTTCCGCCGGACGCGAACTGCGCGGCGGCGATCGTCCGCGACATCGAGTACATGGGGGCGTACCGGACCGCCATGCTGTCGCTCGGGGGCGCGGGCGACGTGATGGGCCGCGCCCGGCTGGACGCGCTGGAGAGCGACCTGCGGATCGGCCAGCCCGTGGTCGCCTGGTGGCGAGTCGACCGGCAGCGCGTCGTCGCGGGGTAGCTCGTTCACCATACGCACATTCGACCGCGCTCTTTGGTAACGAACAGGTTCCACGCTCTTGTTGGGCACGTTACGCCCTCGCTACTGTTCACTATACGAAGCACCAATCCATATTCCGAACAGTACGCCCGCGTTCGCGGGCCATAGCCGAAGGAAGTGACATGGTGTTGAGAACATCCCGCGTCCTCGCGGTCCTCGTGGCAACCGCAGTCGTGTCGATGACCGCCGCCTGCGGCGGAGACGAGCCGGCCGCCGCGGTGGACCCCGAGGGGGACGTCAAGCTCACGTTCGTCGCCTACGGCGGCGTCGGCCAGGACGCGATGATCAAGCACTACCAGGAGCCGTACACCAAGGCGCACCCGAACGTGACTTTCACCAACACCTCGCCGCCCGACGTGGCGCAGGTGAAGGCCCAGGTCGAGAGCGGGGCGGTGCTCTGGGACGTGGTCGCGACCGCGCCGGCCGCCGCGACCCAGAACTGCGGGACGCTGTTCGAGCCGCTCGACTTCTCCGGCGTTGACAAGAGCAACCTGGCCGAGGGCACGATCGGCAAGTGCTACATCGGCAACTTCATCAACGCCTCGCCCTTCGCCTACCGCACCGAGGCGTTCCCGGACCCGAGCAAGGCGCCCAAGACCATCAAGGACTTCTTCGACGTCCAGAACTTCCCCGGCCAGCGCGGGATCCTGACCAACCTGCAGAACGGCATCCTCGAATACCCGCTGCTCGCCGACGGTGTGGCGCCGGACGCGCTCTACCCGCTCGACGTCGACCGCTCGCTGAAGAAGCTCAACACGATCCGCAAGGTGACCACGTTCGCCCCGAACGTCGGCGCGCTCCAGCAGGCGGTCGGCTCCAAGCAGGTCGACATGTTCCTGCTCGCCGACGCGCGGCTCGTGCCGCTGATGGACGAGGGCGCGGACATCACAGTGGTGTGGGACGTGACGGTGGCCTCGATCAACTGCTTCGCCGTGCCGAAGGGGTCGCCGAAGAAGGTGGCCGCGGAGCGGTTCCTGTCCACGGTGGTCAGCCCGGAGGCGGTGGCCGGCATCTCCGAGGCGCTCGGCACCGCGCCGGTGAACCTCGCCGCCAAGCCGAACCTGTCGGAGAACGCGAAGAAGGTCGAAGTCTACGGCGACGCCAACACCGGCAAGACCGTGCTGCAGGACGTCCAGTGGTACGCCGACAACTTCAACGAGGTCACCGCCAAGCTCACCAACTGGCTCGCCGGCTGAGGTGACCCCCAGGTAGCGATTCGTCCGTCATGTGAACTACGCTTCGGGGGTGGCGAACTTTGATCCGAACGAAGCCTCGAACTCGGACATCCGGGCGGTCGCGCGCGTGGGACAGATCTGCGCGCTCTTCGGTCCCCGGGTCGTCGAGCTCACGGCCGCGGACGTCGCCGAACGGACGGGTCTGAACCGCACCACCGCCTACCGATACTGCGCGTCGATGACTGCCGCCGGCATTCTCGAACGGGGGACGCGCCGCGGGACGTTCGCCCTCGGCGGACTGATGCTGGAACTGGGAATTCGGGCGCTGGGACGCCAGCGGATCGTCGAGATCGCCGGGCCCCACCTGCGGAAGCTGAGCACCGACGCGCGAATGACGGCGGTGCTCAGCGTCCGTGGCGCCCAGGGGCCGGTGGTGACCCTGGTCGAGGAGGACACCAGCCGCCAGGTCGTGGTCACCGTGCATCCCGGCACCAAGCTCGACGCGAGCGCCGCGCAGACGCACGTGTACCTCGCGTACGCCGACGAGGCCGTGATGGACCTGGTGGCCGCCGGCATGTCCCCGGCCGAGCGCGCCCGGCTGGACTCCGAGGTCTACGCCGCACGCCGGCAGGGCTACAGCGTGGCCCGGCACAGCGGCGGCCTGTTCGCGGTGGCCGCCCCGGTCTTCGACGAGAAGGGGCTGTGCGCCACTGTCGCACTCCTCGGCGCCGGCGACATCGCCGAGCTGTCCGCCGCCATCGAGTTGCTGGTGGCGACCGCCACCACCCTGACCAGCGAACTCGGCGCCCCCGCAGACAGCGCGCCGACGGCAGACGAGTAACGGGCCCGATCTTTCCCGCCCCGCCCGCGCTCTCCGGGCCGCCCCACTCGTTGACCAAGGACTTTGTGTCCAGATCCGCCCGGTCCCGCACCCCTAACTCCTTGATCACCGGCACCCCGGCGCGCGCCACCCACCCCGCGCGCGAGGACCCACGCGCTGATCATGAAGTTGGCCGGGAGAAAACGGGCGAGAATCGCGGTCAACTTCATGATCGACGGCGTCAGGGGCCCGTTGGGCGGCTGGAAGTTCGTATGCCGGAATGCTTCTTGCGGTAGGTGAACACGTCACGTACGTTCCTCGCATCGCCCTCCGGCCGGACCTGGCGATGCCAGAGCTCTTCGCACGGCATCTACGGACAGGGATGTGACGATGAAACCTCTGACAAGACGGCTGACGGCGGCGGCGACCGGGCTCCTGCTGGTGGTCGGCGTGAACATCGCGGTACGGGCGCCGCACGCGGCGGCGAGCGGAAACGTGCCGGTGAGCATCGACTCGCTGGCCCGGGACGTCGAACAGGTCGAGTCGCTGCGCGAGGTCAAGGACGTGCAGCGGTCGTACGCCCACCTGGCCCAGTTCGGGCGCTGGGCGGACATGGCGAAGCTGTTCAGCGCGAACGGCACGCTGCAGTGGGGAAGTCAGGTGGTGAGCGGCCACCACGCCATCAAGGGATGGCTCGCGGCGGAGGCCGGGGACATGAACGGCGCCCGGCCGGGCGCGCTGCACACCACGGTGATCGACCAGCCGCTTGTCAACCTGTCGCCGGACGGCCGTACCGCGAAGGGCCGCTGGTCCGGGATCCGCTTCCTCGGTGACGGGGCCGGCGCGGCGCGCATCGACGGCGGCATCTACCAGAACGAGTACGTGCTGGAGAACGGCGAGTGGAAGATCTCGCTGCTGCGCTACTACCCGCTCTACGAGGGCGACTACGCCACCGGCTTCCGGACCATCAACCGCCAGCCGGTGCCGGTGGTGCCGTACCACTTCACGCCCGACGTGGCCGGCGTGCCGATCCCGGCGGCGACCGGGCCCGCGCCGAAGACCCGGTTCAACGCGAAGGAGCTGGCCGACCGCATCACCGCGCTCAACGACGAGGACTCGGTGCGCAACCTGCAGCACACGTACGGCTACTACGTCGACCGCCGGATGTGGAGCGACGTGGTCGACCTGTTCACCGACGGCGCGAAGGTCACCATCGACGGCGTGGGCGTGTTCCGCAACGCCGCCGGTGTCCGCCAGGCGATGGAGCGGATGGGGCCGGAGGGCCTGACGCAGGGCGTGCTCAACGACCGGCCGCTGTTCGACACGATCGTCGACGTGGAGGACAACGGCAAGAAGGCGACCACCCGGGGCATCGAGGTCGGCATGCTCAACGACGCCGGCGGCGCCTCGTGGCAGTTCTCCGTCTTCACGAACCGCTTCGTCAAGCAGGGTGGCCTGTGGAAGCTCAAGGAGATGCACCTGACGCCGCTGGTCACGGCGCCCTACAGCACCGGCTGGGGCGACGGCGGGACCGGCCCGGTCGCCTCCGTCAAGCCGCCGAAGTTCCTCGACGTGGCCGGGCGTACCCCGGCGCCGAAGCCCGGC
Organism: Micromonospora chalcea; assembly: GCF_028768405.1. Taxonomy (NCBI): domain Bacteria; kingdom Bacillati; phylum Actinomycetota; class Actinomycetes; order Micromonosporales; family Micromonosporaceae; genus Micromonospora; species Micromonospora chalcea. Next base: position 159,645 of record NZ_CP118233.1, read on the forward strand.
AAGGCGGCCGGCGCGCCGAAGGGCCCGAAGGCGGACCTGGCCGACCTCCAGCGGAGGCTGAACCGCTCGGTCGCGTTCGACGGAGCGGAGAACGTCTCGGCGGCCTACAGCTACTACATCGACGACAGCAGGTGGCCGGAGATGGCGGCCGTGCACGCGGTGAACGGCCACAAGCTGTCCCCGTTCGCCGGCTGGAACGTGACGCGCGAACGGATTCTCGGCTCGGTGGTCTCGACGTACGGCAACACGCCACCGCCGACGCAGAAGTCCTTCCTGGTGCTGCACTGGCGGCCGCAGCCGGTCATCGACGTCTCGCACGACGGCCGGTCGGCGTCGGTCCGGGCCCGGCTCATGCACGTCAACGCCTCGACGGTCAACGCCGGGTACATCAACGGCGCGATGTACAACGACCAGTTCGTGCTGGAGGACGGCGTCTGGCGGATCTGGAGCCTGGACATCGACGAGTTCTACTGGCAGTCGCCGACCTGGGCCCAGGGCTGGGGTGGCGTGGCCCCGCGTGACCCGAGCCTGCCCGACCCGCCGCCGAGCAATCTGGTGAACACCTACCCGCCGGACGTCCTGCACAGCGCGCTGGGCGAGCGGTCGCGCGGCTTCCGCGGCGGCAGCCCCGGATACATCCAGTGGCCGGACATCGTGCCGATGTGGTTCCACTACCGCAACCCGGTCAGCGGACGGGTGCCGCCGCACTTCTGGTACGACTGCGCGCCCTGCGAGGTGCGTCCGGACTGGAGCATGACGCGGCACGGCTACCAGCTGCCGCCGACCGGACCGCAGATCGACGGGCTGGAGGTGGGCTGATCCGTCAGTGACGGCGGCTGCCGCCGCGTCCGTTCCGAGGCGCCTCTTCCCGCATCCCGTGGGGAGGGGCGCCTCCGCGCGCCCGCCGCACTCCGGTGTCCCCCAGCCGGCGGCGAGATGGTGTGGGTTGGGCAAAGTTCATCTGGCGTAATAGCTCTTGCGCCCTGCGAACATGTCCCGTACGTTTCCGGCAACTGCCTCCGGTCGTGACCTCCACGGCCGCCCGCCGACCACGGGGATTCCACATACGCCAGCAACGGACAGGGATGTGAAGATGAGACGTCTGACAAGACGGCTGACCGCGACAGCCTCCGCACTGCTGCTGGTCGCCGCCGGCATGGTCGCCCTCCAGGCGCCCCCGGCCGCGGCCACCACCCCGACGATCACCCTGAACTCCCTCGCCCGGGACCTGGTCCGCGTCGAGTCGCTGCGCGAGGTCAAGGACGTGCAGCGCACGTACGCGCACCTGGCGCAGTACGGCAGATGGTCGGACATGGCGGCGCTGTTCAGCGCCAACGCGACCTTCCGCTGGGGCGACGAGACGGTCACCGGCCGCGCCGCGATCCGCGACTGGCTGGAGGCCGACGCCGGCGCGATGAACGGCATCAACCCGGGATCCCTGCACACCGTGATCGTCGACCAGCCGCTGGTGAACCTCTCCGTCGACGGCCTGTCCGCGAAGGCGCGCTGGAACGGCTTCCGCTTCCTCGGTGACGGCGCGGGCGCGGCCCGGATCGAGGGCGGCATCTACGAGAACGAGTACGTGTTCGAGAACGGCCGCTGGCGGATCTCCCTGCTGCACTACTACCCGCAGTACGAGGGGGACTACGCCACCGGCTGGCGCAACAAGGACCTCGAGCTGCTGCCGATCGTCCCGTACCACTTCACTCCGGACGAGGCGGGCGTGCCGATCCCGGAGCCGGTCGGTCCGGCGCCGCCGGCCGGCACGACCGTCAACAAGGTGGCGGCCCGCATCGACAAGCTCAACAGCGAGGACTCGGTCCGCAACCTCCAGCACGCCTACGGCTACTACGTCGACCGGCGGATGTGGTCCGACGTGGTCGACCTGTTCGCCAACGGCGCCACGGTGACCATCGACAACGTGGGCACGTTCCGGGGCGCCGCCGGCGTCCGCCAGGCGATGGAGCGCATGGGCCCGGAGAACCTCAGCCAGGGCATCCTCAACGAGCGTATCCAGTTCGACACGATCGTCGACGTGCACACCAGCGGCACGCAGGCGACCGCCCGGGGCATCGAGTTCGCCATGGTCGGCGACGCCAACACCCGCGAGGCGTCGTGGGAGATCTCCGTGTTCCACAACCACTTCGTCAAGCAGGGCGGGCTGTGGAAGCTCAAGGACATGAACATCACGCCGCTGGTGATCGCCCCGTACTCCACCGGCTGGGGTGACGGCGGCATCGCGCCGGCGCCGACCCGGGTGCCGGCCTTCCTCGACGTGCAGGCGCGCAGCCAGAAGAACGCCGGCGGCGCGGCGTCGTCGAACCGGAACCTGACCGACCTCGACCGCCGGCTGGCCCGGTCGCTGGCGTTCGACGGGGCGGAGAACGTCTCGATGGCGTACACCGCCTACCTGGACGACCTCCGGATCTACGACATGGCGCAGATCCACGCCGAGTTCGGCCACAAGCTGTCGCCGTTCGCCGGCTACTTCCAGGGCCCGGAGCGGATCCGGCAGGCCGGGGTGACGGTCTACGGAACCAACCCGTCGACGATGCGCGCCAGCATCTCGTACCACTGGCGGCCGCAACCGGTGATCCTCGTGTCCGAGGACGGACGGTCGGCGACGATGCGCGCCCGCCTGCTCCAGCCGCGGACGTCGAGGACCAGCGCCGGCGCGTTCAACGGCGCGATGTACAACGACGAGTTCGTGCTCGAGAACGGCATCTGGCGCATCTGGAGCCTGACCATCGACGAGTTCTACTGGCAGTCGACGAACTGGGCCGGCGGCTGGGCCGCGGCGAACCCGCGCAACCCGGAGCTGCCGGACCCGGCGCCCAGCACGCTGGTGACCCGGTACCCGCCGGACGTGCTGCTCAGCAGCATGGGTGAGCGCTCGCGCGGGTTCCAGGGCGGTTCCCCCGGTTACATCGCGTGGCCCGGGATCGTGCCGATGTGGTTCCACTACAAGAACCCGGTCAGCGGGCGCGAGCCGCAGTTCTACTGGCCGCAGTGCGCGCCGTGCGAGGTGCGGCCGGACTGGCGGATGACCGAGCACGGCTGGCAGCAGCCGCCGCTCGGCCCGCAGGTCGACGGAGTGGACCTGGGCTGACCCGGGCGACACCGCGCCGTCAGTGGGGGAGCGCCTCTTCCGACTCCGGTCGGGAGGGGCGCTCCGCCGTCACGACGCCTGTGGACACACGAGACCGCGCTCCGTAATATGAACTTCGGTTGCGCTATCCGAACATTTGCTGCTCACCGGCAGCCGTCGAGAAGAGGGATAGAGAAGCCATGCCGGACCCGCAGAACCGCCCTCTCCCGTTGGCGGGCAAGGTCGTCCTCGTCGTCGGCGCCAGCGCGGGCATCGGCGCCGACGCCGCCCGGGTGTTCGCCGCCGACGGCGCCTCGCTGATGCTCGTCGCCCGCTCCGAGGGGCCACTGGAGAAGATCGCCCTGGAACTCGCCTCGGCCGGGCACGACGTCGACCACGTCGCGGGCGACATCTCCGTCGCCCGCGACGTCGCCCGCGTCGTGGACCGGACCGTCGAGCGGTTCGGCCGGCTCGACGGCGCCTTCAACAACGCCGCGATGACACAGGGCGGCCGCCTGGACCAGGTCCCCGAGGAGGACTTCGACCGGATCATGGCGGTGAACGTCAAGGGCACCTGGTTGTGCGTCCGCGAGCAGGTGCGGGTCATGCTCGGCCGGGGCGCCGGCTCGATCGTCAACGTGAGCAGCATCGGCGGACTGCGCGGCAGCTCCGGCCTGGGCGCGTACCAGGCGACCAAGCACGCGGTCATCGGGCTGACCCGCACCGCCGCGCACGACTTCGGCCCGCTCGGGATCCGGGTGAACGTGATCGCGCCCGGCCCTACCGAGACGCCGATGCTGGCCCAGACCCGGCTGGCGATTCCCGGCGGCGTCGAGGCCCGGATCGCGGCGACCCCACTGCGCAAGGCGGGCACCGGGACGGAGGTCGGCGCGACCGCGTCGTTCCTGCTGAGCGACCGGGCCAGCCACATCAGCGGGGCGGTGCTCCCGGTGGACGGTGGCTTCAGTGCCTGACGAGACCGCGGTGACCGCGCCGACCGGCGACGGCGACGACCTCCGCTCCGCCGCCGTCGGCACGCTCCGCCTTCCGCCACGGATCCACTTCGGGTACGGCGCCCGCCGGCACCTGCCGGAGGTCGTCCGGGTGCACGGCCGGCGCGTACTCGCCGTGGTCGACCCGTTCCTGGTGCGGACGCCGATCTTCCGCGAGACGGTGGACGCCCTGACCGGGGCCGGGCTGGACGTGCTGGTCCACTCCGACATCACGCCGGAACTCCCGGTCGACACCCTCGACGCCGCGGTCGCGACCGCCCGCGACTACCGCGCGGAGGTGGTCCTGGCGATCGGCGGCGGCAGCGCGCTCGACGCCGCCAAACTGATCGCGCTGCTGTCGGCCTACGGCGGGCCGGCGCACCGCTACTACGGCGAGAACCTCGTGCCCGGGCCGATCGTGCCGCTGGTGGCGGTGCCGACGACCGCGGGCACCGGGTCGGAGGTGACACCCGTCGCGGTCGTGTCCGACCCCGACCGCGAGCTCAAGGTGGGCATCTCCAGCCCTTTTCTGGTGCCGTCGGCCGCCGTGGTCGACCCGGAGTTCACGCTCGGGACACCCGCGACGGTGACCGCCTGGTCCGGCATCGACGCGCTGGTGCACGCGGTCGAGTCGTTCACGGCCCGGCCGGTCGACCTCGACTGGTCGGGCGTGCTCCCGGTGTTCACCGGACGCAACGTGCTGAGTGAGTCGGTCGCGTTGCAGGCGGCGGCGCGTCTGGGCCCCTGGCTGCCGGTCGCGGTCCACCGGCCCGGCGACCGGCGGGCACGGCACGAGGTGGCGCTGGGCTCGCTGCTCGGCGGGATGGCGTTCGGCGCGACCGGCACCCACCTGTGCCACGCCTTGCAGTACCCGATCGGCGCGCTCACCAAGACTCCGCACGGGCTCGGCACCGGGCTGATGCTCCCGTACGTCATCGACACGCTGACGGCGCAGCCGGCGGTCGCCGAGCGGCTCGCGGCGCTCGGCGCGGCGCTCGAAGCGGTCCCGGCCGCGGACGCCTCCGCGGCGCGGACGCTCGCCCGGGTGGTCGAGATCAACCAGGAGATCGGCGTGCCGCGCACGCTCGCCGAGATCGGGCTGACGCGCAGCCAGCTTCCGCAGATCGCCGAGCTGGGGCTCAGGTCCACCCGGCTGATCGCGGCCGCGCCGGTGGACCCGTCCCGCGAGCTGCTGCTCGACATCCTGGAACGCGCCCACGACGGCGCCCTGGCGAATGGGAGTCTCAGGTGAACCTGCTCGCGGACCTCTTCATCGACGGGCAGTGGCGGCCCGGCTCCGACGGCCGCCGGTTCGGCGTGACCGACCCCGCCGACCTCTCCACCATCGCCCGGTTCGCCGTCGCGACGGAGCAGGACTGCATGGCGGCCGTGGACGCCGCGGCGGCGGCCCAGCCCGCCTGGGCCGCGACCGCGCCGCGCGAGCGCAGTGAGCTGCTGCGCCGGGCGTACGAGATCCTCACCGACGAGGTGGAGGTCTTCGCCGAGCTGATGGTGCGGGAGAACGGCAAGTCGTGGGCGGACGCGATCGGCGAGGCCAACTACGCCAAGGAGTTCTTCCGCTGGTTCGCCGAGGAGGCCGTCCGGGTGCCGGGCGACTACCGCCTCTCCCCGGCGGGGGACAAGCGGATCGTCGTGGACCGGCAACCCGTCGGCGTGTCCCTGCTGGTCACGCCGTGGAACTTCCCGGCCGCGATGGCCACGCGCAAGCTCGGCCCGGCGCTGGCGGCCGGGTGCACGACCATCCTCAAGCCCGCGCGGGAGACGCCGCTGACCGCCGCCTACGTCGTGGAGGTCCTGCGCCGTGCCGGCGTGCCGCGTGGCGTGGTCAACCTGGTCACTCCGGTGCCGACCGGCCCGCTGGTGAAGCGGATGATCGACCGTCCCGAGGTCCGCAAGCTCTCCTTCACCGGCTCCACCGAGGTCGGCCGTGAGCTGCTGCACGCCTGCGCGGACAGCGTGGTCAGCACGTCGATGGAGCTCGGTGGCAACGCCCCGCTCATCGTGCTGCCGAGCGCGGACCTGGACACCGCCGTGGAGGGCGCTCTGCTGGCCAAGATGCGCAACGGCGGGTCCGCCTGCACCGCGGCCAACCGCTTCTACGTCCATTCCTCGGTGCACGACGAGTTCGTCGCCCGGATGGACGCCGCCCTCGCCGCGGTGTCGGTCGGGCCGGGGCTCGACCGGGCGAACGACCTGGGCGCGCTCGTCTCGGTTGCCGAGCGGGACAAGGTGGCGGACCTGGTCCGGACCGCCGTCGCGCAGGGGGCCACCGTGGTGCGCGGCGGACGGTCTCCGGGCCGCGGCGCGTTCTACGACGCGACGCTGCTGACCGGTGTGGTGCACGGCTCCACCATCACCACGACCGAGATCTTCGGGCCGGTCACCGCGGTGATCCGCTTCGACCACGTCGACGACGCGGTCGAGATGGCGAACGACACCGTCTACGGCCTGATGGCGTACGTCTTCGGTGAGGAGCGGGAGGCGATGGCCGTCGCCCGGCGTCTGGAAGCCGGGATGGTGGCCGTGAACCGGGGCGTCGTCAGCGACCCGGCCGCCCCGTTCGGCGGGGTCAAGCAGAGCGGCCTCGGCCGGGAGGGCGGCTCCGAGGGCATCCTGGAGTTCCTGGAGGAGAAGTACATCGCGCTCACCGCGTGAAGGTCGAACCTCTCGACGAAGCGCCCGGCTCCGGCCGGGCGCTTCTCGTGTCCGGTGTGACCCGCGCCGGTCCACTGTGCACCATGCCGCATTTGTCTTCCATAAGGGTTTTCTCGCGCTATGGCGGATTCGCGCCGGACGGGCACCCTCGATCGGTTTGCTAGAGCTATAACGACGAAATTCGTCGGTTCAAAGCTATCTACCGACGAGTTGCTGAGATTTCATGGACAACAACTGGCGTGGCTCGTAGAGTCTCGGCATCTTCCGATGATCTGGAGATGACGTGAAGACTGCCGCCACCGCCCAACCCGTTCGTTCCGCCGCCAACCTGCACGCCGCCGCAACAGTGGTGGACGGAAGCACGGTCATCGAGCTGAGCGACGCCCACCTCGACCGGATCCGGCGAGGAGGCGTCACCGCGGTCAACCACACGGTCACCCGGCCGTACGCGGACACCGTCACCGCCCTGCGCGAGGTCAACCGCTGCCGCAGGTGGATCGACGCGCACCCGGACGAGGTGCTGCTCGCCCTGACCGTGGACGACATCCACCGGGCCAAGGCCGAGGGCAAGGAGGCCGTCATCCTCGGCCCGCAGGACACCGAGATGATCGGGGGTGACCTCGACCTGCTCGGCACGTTCCACGACCTGGGCGTCCGCATCCTTCAGCTGACCTACCAGCGGCAGAACCTGCTCGGCGCGGGCTGCGGCGAGGACACCGACTCGGGGCTGACGCACCGGGGCCGCGCCTTCGTCAAGGCGATGAACGAGCTGGGCGTGCTGGTCGACGTCTCGCACAGCGGCGAGCGCACCGGCCTGGACGCGATGGACGCCTCGGACAAGCCGGTCGTCGTCACGCACGCCTTCTGCGACGCGCTGTCGCCGCACATCCGCGCCAAGTCGGACGGATACCTGCGGCGCCTCGCCGAGCAGGGCGGCGTCATGGGCATCACCACCCTGTCGGGGTTCCTGTACCACCCGGAGGACCCGTCCCGTCGTCCGGACCTGACCCGCTTCGTGGAGCACGTCTGCCGTGTGGTGGAGGTGGCCGGCGTCGACCACGTCGCCGTCGCCACCGACTACGACGAGACGTGGACCGAGGAGATGCGGATCGCGCAGCTCAAGAGCATCGCGCAGGCGAACTCGAAGGAGCACCAGAACCTGCTCGGTGACTTCGGATGGGAGGAGCGCCGGGCGATCGGCATGGACGACGCCGCGGACTTCCCCAACATCACCGAGGCGCTTCTGGCCGGCGGATTCTCGCCGGAGGACGTGATCAAGATCCTCGGCGGCAACTGGCTTCGGGTCTATGGGGAGGCATGGAAGCCGGCCGCGCGATGAAGCGCTAATCGTGACACTGCCAAGGAGACTGATGCGTACCCGAATTCTGATGAGAGCGCTGGCGGTGGGCGTCGTGACGACGCTCGCGGCCGGCTGCGGAGGCGGCGAGCCGCCGTCGGGCAAGTCCGGTGGCAACGCCAGCGACGGCCTCACCAGCAACGTCAAGCTCGAGGACGAGACGCAGGCAGCCGGCACGCCGAAGTCCGGTGGCCGCCTGCGGATCATGATCCGGCTGGACGCCAACGAACTCGACCCGCACCGGATGTCGGAGACCTCGGCCTTCGTCATCAACGAGCAGATCTACGAGTCGCTCGTGCAGTCGTACCGGGGCGAGATCAAGCCGGCGATCGCCGAGTCGTGGGAGCTGAGCGCGGACGGCCAGACCGTGACGTTCAAGCTGCGCGACAACGCGTACTTCCACAGCGGCCGCAAGGTGACCGCCGCCGACGTGAAGTACTCGATCGAGCGGATCAAGGACCCGGCCACCCGGGCGCCGCGCGCCCGCAGCTACGAGGGCATCACCTCGGTCGAGGCGCCCGACGAGCGCACCGTCGTGATGAAGCTGGCCAAGCCCAACGCCGCCATCCTGACCCTGCTGTCCACCGCCGCGTCGTCGATCGTCGACCGGACCGTGGTCGAGAAGCAGGGCGACCTCAACGGCAGCGTCGACGGCGGCAGCGGGCCGTTCAAGCTCGCCGCCCGGACCACCGGCCAGGCCATCAAGCTGGACAAGCACGACAAGTACTGGGAGTCCGGGGTTCCGTACCTGGACGGGCTGGACTTCACGTTCAACCCGGACGACAACGCCCGCGCCGCCGCCGTGCGCAGCGGCACCGTCGACTTCCTGTGGCGGCCCGCGCCGGAGTTCATCGACGCGCTCAAGCGCGACGAGAAGCTCAAGTGGTACGGCGGCTCCGGCTCGCTGTCGCTGCACCTGCGGCTGAACACCTCGAAGGCGCCGTACGACAACGTCAAGGTCCGGCAGGCCATCTACCTGGCGCTGGACCGGCAGGAGATCCTGAACGTCGCCAACTCCGGCTTCGGCACCGCGCTCAACGCCGGCTACCTGCCGCCGGACCGCTTCGGCGCGCTGAAGGAGCCGGTGTACGGCAAGCCCGACATCGAGAAGGCCAAGGCGCTGCTGGCCGAGGCGGGTTACCCGAACGGCTTCGACGCCAAGCTCATGGTGATCGCCACCTCGGCGTTCCAGGTGCGCTCGGCGGAGGTGGAGCAGCAGCAGCTCGCCAAGATCGGCATCAAGGTGACGCTGGAGTCGGTCGAGTCCACCATCGCCGACACCAAGACGAAGTCCGGGGACTTCGACATGTACCAGTCCGGCTTCGGCCTGACCTACGACCCGGACGAGCGGTTCACCGCCAGCTTCCTCAAGGGCGGCGGCCTGAACTACGGCAACTGGTCCGACCCGGAGTACGAGGACCTGATCGTCAAGGCCCGCTCCGAGCTGGACAAGGACAAGCGCGCCCAGCTCTACCAGCAGGCCGAGAAGATCCTGGCCGAGCGGGGCCCGGTGGCCATGACCTTCCTGAACGCCGACTTCGACGTCGTGCAGAAGGACGTCATGGGTTACCGGGGTGACCCCACGCCGACCTACCGCTTCTACCGGCACCTCTGGCTCGACCGCTGACGAGTCGCGGAGGGGACGCCGGCCCACGGCGTCCCCTCCGCCGCACCGCGACGAAAGGCAATCCATGACGGCCGTACCCCTGACCCATCGCTACGTCATCGCCGCCCGGCTGAAGGGCTACCTGGGCAAGCACGAGGAGTCCGTGGCGCTGCTCACCGAGGCGCTCGAACTGGAACCGGACAGCCCTCGCCTGCTGCGTTTCCGCGGCCACCGGCGGATCTCCATCAGTGACTACGCCGGCGCGATCGCGGACCTGCGCGCCGCCGCCGACCAGCTCGCCGGCGTCGAGGACGAGTACGAGATGTACCAGCCGGAGGTGGAGAAGGACGTCGTCAGCCTGATCCTCGGCCGGCCCGAGGACGTGCGCCCGCAGCACCTCAGCGACACCGACGCCGCCGCGAACCCGGAGATCCTCGGCCGCTACAACACCACGCTGCACGCCTCCGTCTGGTACCACCTGGGCGTCGCCCAGTACCTCGCCGGTGACCTGGAGGGCTGCCTGCCCAGCTTCGCCGAGTCGGAGAAGGCGTCCCGGCACCAGGAGGGCCTGGTCGCGTCGCAAGACTGGCAGTACATGGCGCTGCGGCGCCTCGGCCGGACCGCCGAGGCCGAGGAGGTGCTCGACCGGTTCCGCACTGTCGACCTGGTCGACGAGCCGCACCTGGTCGGCTACGAGGGCCGGATGAAGCTCTACACCGGCGAGATCGGCCCGGACGAGCTGTGGGCGATGTGCGACGGCAACAGCCTCAAGACCGTCACCCAGGGGTACGGCCTCGGTAACTGGCACTACTACAACGGTGACGTCGACAAGGCGCGTGAGGTGTTCGACGGGGTGCTGAAGACCCGCGTCACGCACGCCTTCGCGTACCTGGCCGTCAAGGCCGAGTACGAGCGCAACCCGGACTTCGCGACCACGAGCAAGGAGAACTGAGATGGCAATCATCCGTGCCGAGATCGGCAAGCGGGACCAGGCCACCAAGGAAGCGATGATCGCCGACCTGACCGACGTGCTGGTCAAGTACGGCTCGCCGCGCGAGAACACCCACGTCCTGCTCTACGAGGTGTCGTACGACAACTGGGCCAAGGGCGGCGTGACGTACAACAACCGGAAGCGTGCGCAGGAGTCCTCGTGACCGGCGCCGCCGCGGGACCGCACATCCTGCTCACGCCCAACCTGTCGGACCTGCTCCCGCAGCTGCGGGAGCGGTTCCCGCAGTGCCGGTTCAGCCCGGTACCGGACGGTGAGCCGGTACGCGACGAGTGGCTCGACGCCGAGGTGATCCTGCGCAGCGCGATGAACGAGGACACCTTCGACGAGCTGCTGGCCAAGTGCGACCGGCTGCGGTGGGTGCAGATCACCGCGGCCGGGTTCGACTGGGTGGGCGGCGAGCTGATGCAGCGCCGCCTCGCCGAGGGGCTGCTCTACACCCGGTCGCCCAACTCCTACAACGTGCCGATCGCCGAGTACGCCATCGGCGCGGTGCTGATGCGCTTCCGCGCGTTCCCGGAGCACCGGGAGGCGCAGGAGCGCCGGGAGTGGGTGCGGATCACCGGCCGGGACTTCATCGGCAGCACGATGCTCGTCTTCGGCACCGGCGGCATCGGCGGCGAGGTGGCCTGGCGGGCCCGCGCGCTCGGCGTCGACGTGATCGGGGTGAACCGCTCCGGCACTCCGGCCGAGGGCTTCGACCGGGTGATCCCGTACGCCGAGCACATGGCCGTGCTGCCGGAGGCCGACTCGGTGGTCCTGGCCATGCCGCTGACCACCGAGAACCGCTACTTCTTCGACGCCGAGCACTTCGCGGCGATGAAGGAGTCGGCGGTGCTGGTGAACGTCGGGCGGGGCGCTCTCGTGGTGGAGGACGCCCTGGTCGACGCGATGCGGTCCGGCCGGATCGCCGGCGCGGTGCTGGACGTGTTCGAGGAGGAGCCGCTGCCGGCCGACCACCGGCTGTGGGACCTGCCGAACACCACCATCACCCCGCACACGTCGTTCCGCGGCACCGGCAACCTCCAGCGGCTCTACGCCGACTTCTGCGTCAACCTGGAGCGTTACCTGGCCGGCGAGCAGCTGGCCGGCCTGAAGCGGCAGCCCGACCTGGGGTACTGAGGCGGCCGAACGAGAGGCGGCCCACCGGATCGATCCGGTGGGCCGCCTTCGTCGTGCCGTACGTCAGTCGAGCAGCGCGCGGGCCGCAGTCAGCACGTCGTGCTCACCGAGCAGGACGTGGTCGGCCGCCGGGCCCAGCGGGACGTAGCTGTCGACGCTGTTGACGCGGGAGATCCGCCCCGGGTAACCGGCGTCGACCAGGGCGGCCACCACCGCCTCGGAGACGCCGCCGCCGGCCCGGGTCTCGTCCACCACCAGCACCCGGGGTACGCCGTCGAGCGCGGCGAGCATGCTCGCGGCCGGCAGCGGCGCGAGCCACTGCAGGTCCACGACGCGGGTGCCGGCACCCCGCTCGGCGGCCAGCGTCTCGGCCACCCGCAGGCTCATCGGCACGCCGTTGCCGAACGTGACGAGCGCCAGGTCGTCGCCGTCGCGTACGGTCCGGACCTGTCCGAGCGGCGTCTCGGTGGCCGCCCACTCGTCCGGCGGGGCGTACCGGGCCAGCCAGCCGCCGTCGCCGTCGCTGTGCAGGTCACGGGTGTGGTAGAGCGCGATCGGCTCCAGGAACACGCAGACCCGCTTCTCCTGCTCGGCCAGCGCGAGGCACTGCCGCAGCAGCGCCGGCGCGGTGGCCGGGTGGGAGGCGACAGCCAGCGCCAGGCCGGGGATGTCCCGCAGCACCGCCACCGAGTTGTCGTTGTGGAAGTGCCCGCCGAACCCCTTCTGGTACGCCAGCCCGGCGATCCGGACCACCATGCCGTTGCCGTACTGCCCGTCGGAGAAGAACCGCAGCGAGGCGGCCTCGCCGCGCAGCTGGTCCTCGGCGTTGTGCAGGTAGGCGAGGTACTGGATCTCCGGGATCGGCAGCGTGCCGGCCAGCGCGCCGCCGAGCGCCACCCCGAGGATGGTCTGCTCGTCCAGCAGCGTGTCGAACACGCGGTTCGCGCCGAATGCCTTGCGCAGCCCGCGGGTGGCGCCGTAGACGCCGCCCTTGCGCGCCACGTCCTCGCCGAAGACCTGCGCCTGCGGCCAGGTGAGCAGCGCGTCGTGCAGCGCGGCGTTGACCGACTGGGCGAGCGTGAGCGGTCCGCGCGACTCGGGGAGCCGGCCGCCGAACACCTTCTCCCGTCCGGCGCCGGCCCGTCCGGCGGCCGCGCTGACCCGGTCGGTCCGGCGTTCGGTCAGCGGAGCGGTCACCGCAGCCGCGTCGGGCAGCCGCTCGACCCGCCCGAGCATCGCCTCGGCCTGGTCCATGACCAGCTTGCGGGTCTGCTCGTAGCGGGCCAGACTCTCGGCCGGGGCGAGGATGCCGCGCCGGGCCAGCACCGCCGCCGTGGCCAGCAGCGGGTCGCGGGCGTAGTCGGCGAGGATCTCCGACCGGGACCGGTACGCCAGCTCGGCGTCGGAACCGGCGTGGCCCATGAACCGGACCGTGCGCAGGTGCAGCACGGCAGGGCGGCGTCCGGCGCGTACCCGATCGGCCACCTCGCCCGCGACGGCGAGCAGCCGCGCGGGATCGGCGCCGTCGACGGCGGTGTAGTCCAGGGCTGGTAGCGCGGACAGCATCCGGTCCACCCAGCCGTGCGGGGACCGGGTGCTGATGCCGATGCCGTTGTCCTCGCAGACGAACAGCACCGGCATCCCGAGCCCCTGGTGGGCGGCCCACCCGACGGCGTTCAGCGCGCCCGCCGCGGTGGAGTGGTTGGCCGAGGCGTCGCCGAAGCTGCACACCACCACCGCGTCGGCCGGGTAACCGGTGTCGCCGACGCCCCGCTCCAGCGCGAACGCCATGCCCATCGCGCGGGGCAGGTGCGAGGCGATCGTCGAGGTCTGCGGGATGACGTTCAGCGCCCGGTGCCCGAACACCTTGTGCCGGCCGCCGGAGATCGGGTCCCGCCGGGACGCGGCGGCGGAGTGCAGCACGTCGGTGATCGGGGTGGAGCCGGGGACCTGCCCGGCCCGGGCGGCGTAGAAGCCGCCGGACCGGTAGTGCAGCAGCGCCGGATCGGTCGGGCGCAGCGCCAGCGCGACGGCGGCGTTGCTCTCGTGGCCGCTGGATCCGATCGTGTAGAAGCCCTCCCGTTTCGACTGCAGCCAGCGCAACGCGAGGTCGAGGTGGCGGCTCTGGATCTGGGCGTCGAAGTAGTCGAGCAGCAGGCCGGCGTCGATCTCGACGTCCGGCGACGGGTCGGGGGCGCCGCGCGCCCGCCGACCATTCTGACAGTTGACGAACCAGGTGTTCGTCGATGGTTTCCACGTTGCTCCTTGTCGGGGGTGCGAGGGGTCAGCGGCTGGAACGGCCGCGCAGTCGCGGGTCGAGCACGTCGCGGAGGGTGTCGCCCAGCAGGTTGAAGCCCAGCACCGCGATCATGATGCAGACGCCGGGGACGACCGACGGCCAGATCGACATCTCCATGAACGCCTTGCCGCTGGAGAGCATCGACCCCCAGGACGGCTGGGGCGGCTGCACGCCGAGCCCGAGGTATCCCAGGGACGCCTCGACCAGGATGGCGGTGGCCAGGCTCGTGGTGAACTGCACCGCGATCGGGGCGACCGAGTTGGGCAGGATGTACTTGAAGATCAGCCGGGCGTTGGTGAGCCCGACCGCCTGGCCGGACTCCACGTACGGCTCGCGGCGCACCGACATCGCCGTGCCGCGTACGACCCGGGCGAAGCTCGGGATGAACACGAGGATCAGGGCCAGGATCAGGTTCTCGGTGCCGGGGCCCCGGGCGGCGACGACCGCCAGCGCGAGCAGCAACGTGGGGAAGGCGAACATGATGTCGGTGGCCGGGGTGATGATCGCGTCGAGGAAGCCCCGGTAGAAGCCGGCGAGCAGTCCGAGCAGGACGCCGATCGCGCCCGCGCAGGTCACCACGATCAGGCTGACCGTCAGCGAGGTGCGTGCGCCGTACAGGGCGCGGCTGAGCAGGTCGCGGCCGGCCTCGTCGGCGCCGAGCAGGAAGTCGCCGCCGGGCGCGGCGAGCCGCTGGTTGGACATGGCGGTCGGGTCGTACGGGGCGATGAGCGGGGCCAGCGCCGCCGCGCCGACCATCAGCACCACGATGACCAGGCCGATGGCGCCCACCCGGTCGCGCCAGATCAGGCGTAGCAACTCCAGGCTGCGGGGGGTCCGGCGAGTGGACGCCGCCTCGGCGGGGCGGCGGTCGGGGGCGGTGTCAGTGACCACTGCGCAACCTCGGATCCAGGTAGGTGTAGATGAGGTCTACGAGGAAGTTGACGACGACGTAGAAGAAGGCCAGGAAGAGCAGGGTGCCCTGGACGACCGGGTAGTCGCGCTGGGAGATGCCGCGGATGACCATCGTCCCCAGGCCCGGCCAGGCGAACACCTGCTCGACGATGACGGTGCCGCCCAGCAGCGCGCCGGCCTGGATGCCCAGCACCGTCACGACCGGGATCAGCGAGTTGCGCAGCGCGTGCCGGGTCATGACCACGCGCTCGCCGAGGCCCTTGGACCGGGCGGTGCGTACGTAGTCCTGGTTGAGCACCTCCAGCATGCTGGAGCGGGTCATCCGCATGCTGATCGCGGCGAGGCTGGAGCCGAGCGTCACGGCGGGGAGGATGAGGTGCTTCAGGGTGCCCCAGAAGCCCTCACCCTCACCCGCGCCCTGGGACGGCAGCCAGCCCAGCGACACCGAGAAGACGTACACCAGCAGGATGCCGAGCCAGAAGTTCGGCAGCGACAGCCCGACCAGCGAGCCGACCCGGGTGGTGGCGTCCAGCAGCCCGTTGCGCTTGGTGGCGCTGAGCACGCCGAGCGGGATGGAGATGAGGATCGAGACCAGCAGCGCCGACACGGCCAGCAGCAGCGTGGACGGAAGGCGCTGCATGATCTCTTCGAGCACCGGCTGGCCGGTGCGCATCGAGGTGCCGAAGTCGCCCTGGACCAGGGCGCCGAGCCACCTCAGGAACTGCTCGTACACGGGCATGTCGAGCCCGAAGTAGCGGCGCATCTCCGCCTCGATCGCGGGGTCGCCGAAGTCCTGACCCATGATCGAGCTGATCACGTCGCCGGGGATCATGCGGATGACCAGGAATGAGATCACCGAGATCCCGAAAAGGACTGGAATAACCGATAAGAGACGGGTCAACGTGATGCGCAGCATTGCGGGTTTCTCCGGTCGGTCAGGTGTCAGCGCCGGGTGTGCCGGGGTCGGCTTCCGCGTCCCAGCCGGCTTCCTCGTCCCCCGTGACGGCGATGTCGCGCGCCCATTCGTGCGCGCGCTTGGCGACCCGTAGCACCATCACCGACCGGCTCTCCATCACCCCGTCGAGGTTGCCCAGCCGCTCCGTCCAGAACCGCCGCATGGCGTTGCTGGAGGCGAAGTAGCCGACGGCGATGATGTCGAACTGGCCGGTCACGTGGTAGACGTACGCGATCTCCGGCATCCCGGCGAGCTTGTCGATGAGCCTTTCTGTGGCACCCGGAGCGCTCTGGATCTCGAACAGCGTGTGCACCGGCCGCCCCATGAAGGCGGCGCTGGGAATCGCGGCGAACTGCAGCTGACCCTCGGTGACAAGTCGTTCCACCCGGCGTCGTACGGATCCCTCGGAGAGGCCGACCTTCGCCGCCAGCGCGACGTTCGTCTGCCGTGGATCCTGAACGAGCTCCCGGATGATGCTGCGATCTTTCTCGATCGAGCTCTTGGATGCCATCTCGCTCCAACTCTTAGTGACGGAATTCGTCGCTGCCGGGAGCCTAGACGACGAACATCGTCTGTGCAACACTCCCGGATGACGAATGGTGGCGTTCGGGAGTCTAACTCAGGGGGATCGATGGCCTTGTTGGAGGTCCGGGACCTGCGCACCGAATTCCGCGGCGCGCGGGGCTCGGTGACGGCGGTGGACGGGGTGTCGTTCACTGTCGACGCAGGGGAGATGGTCGCCCTCGTCGGCGAGTCCGGCTGCGGAAAGTCGGCGACCGCTCAGTCCATCATGGGGCTGATCGTGCCGCCGGCCGGCCAGGTGACCGGTGGCCAGGTGCTCTTCGAGGGGCGGGACCTGCTGAAACTGTCCGCACGGGACCTGCGCGCGGTGCGCGGCAAGGGCATCTCGATGATCTTCCAGGATCCGATGACCTCGCTGAACCCGGTGCTGACCGTGGGCCGGCAGATGACCGAGGCGCTGGAACTGCACCTCGGGATGAGCCGCCGGGCCGCGCGCAAGCGGGCGGTCGAGCTGCTGGACATGGTGCGGATCCCGGCGGCGGAGACCCGGCTCAGCTCGTACCCGCACCAGCTCTCCGGCGGCATGCGCCAGCGCGTCATGATCGCCATGGCGCTCTCCTGCCGGCCGCGGCTGATCCTCGCCGACGAGATCACCACCGCGCTCGACGTCACCATCCAGGCGCAGGTGCTGGACCTGCTGCGGGAACTGGCCCTGGAGACGCGCACCGCGGTCCTGTTCATCACGCACGACCTCGGCGTGGTCGCCGGCATGGCCGAACGCGTCAACGTCATGTACGCCGGCCAGATCGTCGAGCGCGCCGGGACCGTCGACCTGTTCCACCAGCCGCAGATGCCGTACACCTGGGGTCTGCTCGGCTCGGTGCCCCGCCTCGACCAGGCCCGCGGCGGCAAGCTGCGCCCGATCGCCGGCCGCCCGCCGGAGCTGTCGGAGATCCCACCCGGCTGCCGCTTCGCGCCGCGCTGCGTCCACGCCCGCGATGTCTGCCAGGACCAGGCGCCCGGCCTGACCACCGTCCCGGCCCGCGACCAGCTCACCCGCTGCTGGGGCATGCGCCCGGCGGACCAGGGCGGCTGGCTGACCACCGAGGACCGCTTCGCCGAGCAGAGCGCGGAGGTGCGCTGATGACGACCCCTGCCCCCGACACCGCCCCCGACCCGCTGCTGCGCGTGCGTGACCTGGCCGTCGACTTCAAGGTGCCGGTACGCGGCTCGATGCTGCCGGCCCGGCTGCGCGCGGTCTCCGGCGTGGACCTCGACGTCCGGCGCGGCGAGATCATCGGCGTGGTCGGTGAATCCGGCTGCGGCAAGTCCACCACCGGCCGCGCCATTCTCCAGCTGCTCAAGCCCAGCCAGGGCACCGTCACGTTCGACGGCACCGAACTGACCACGCTGGACCGGCGGCGGATGCGGGCCATGCGCCGGCAGATGCAGATGATCTTCCAGGACCCGTTCGCCTCGCTGAACCCCCGGATGACCGTCGGCGAGCTGATCGAGGAGCCGCTGCTCGTGCACTCCGACCTGCCGGCGGCCGGGCGGCGGGCCAAGGCGCTGCAGACCATGCAGATGGTCGGGCTCAGCGAGAAGTGGCACGACAGGTACCCGCACGAGTTCTCCGGTGGCCAGCGCCAGCGCGTGGGCATCGCGCGCGCCCTGGTCAGCAACCCGCAGTTCATCGTCGCCGACGAGCCGGTCTCCGCGCTCGACGTCTCGGTGCAGGCGCAGATCGTCAACCTCCTGGAGGAACTCCAGGAGGAACTGGGCCTGACCATGATGTTCATCGCCCACGACCTGGCCGTCGTCCGGCACCTCTGCGACCGCATCGCGGTGATGTACCTCGGCTCGGTCGTCGAGGTGGGGGAGTGCGAGGACATGTACGACCGGCCGCGCCACCCGTACACCCAGGCCCTGCTCTCGGCGGTGCCGATCCCCGACCCCCTGGTCGAGACCGAGCGCCGGCGGGTGATCCTCAGCGGTGACGTGCCCAGCCCGCTGAACCCGCCGTCCGGCTGCCGCTTCCGGACCCGCTGCTGGAAGGCGCAGGACATCTGCGCGACCGAGACGCCGAAGCTCACCGGCGCCGGGCACCAGGTCGCCTGCCACTTCCCGGAGAACACCGACCCGCGGGGCGAGCCGCTCGCCGCCGCCGGCGCGGGGCGGTAGACGTGTCCGTTCCGTACCACCGCAACCTGGTCGACGGCGAGTGGGTCGACGGCGAACGCCGGCCGAACCTCAACCCGGCCCGCCCCGGCGAGGTCGTCAGCGAGTACGCGGTCGCCGACCGGGACACCGCCCGCGCGGCGGTCGAAGCGGCCCGCCGGGCCGGTCCCGGATGGGCGAAGCTGCCCGTCGGCGACCGGATGCGGATGCTGGACCGCATCGGCGCCACCATCCTGGACCGCGCCGACGACCTCGCCACGCTGCTCGCCCGCGAGGAGGGCAAGCTGCTCGCCGAGGCCCGCGGCGAGGTCGTCCGCGCCGGCCAGACGTTCCGCTACTACGCCCACCAGCTGCTCCAGCCCACCGGTGAGGTCTACGCCTCCACCCGCCCGAACGTGCACGCCGAGGTCCGCCGCCGTCCACTGGGCGCGGTCGGGATCATCACGCCGTGGAACTACCCGCTGGCGATTCCGGCGTGGAAGGTCGCACCGGCGCTCGCGTACGGCAACACCGTCGTGCTCAAACCCGCCGAGCTGGTACCCGCCAGCGCCGGGGAGCTCGCCCGGATCATCGCCGACGCCGGTGTCCCGCCCGGCGTGTTCAACCTGGTCGTCGGCGCCGGCTCGGTGGTCGGGGAGGAACTGCTCACCAGCGACGGCCTCGACGGCATCTCGTTCACCGGCGGCACCCGCACCGGCGCGCACGTCGCCCAGCGCTGCATCGCTCACGGCAACAAGCGGTTCCAGCTGGAGATGGGCGGCAAGAACCCGCTCGTAATCTGCGACGACGCCGACCTGGACGTGGCGGTGCGCTGCGCGCTGGACGGCAGCTTCTTCAGCACCGGCCAGCGCTGCACCGCGTCCAGCCGGCTGATCGTGACGGCCGGCATCCACGACCGGTTCGTCGCGGCGCTGGCCGAGGCGACGCAGGCGCTGCGGGTCGGCGACCCGCTCGACCCGGACAGCCAGCTCGGCCCGGTGGTCAGCGCCGGCCAGCTCGACCAGAACCTCGACTACGTCCGGATCGGACGCGACGAGGGCGCGGCGGTGGCGGCCGGCGGTACGCACGACGGGCAGTTCATGCGGCCCACCCTGCTCGTCGGCGCGCACAACGACATGCGGGTGGCCCGGGAGGAGATCTTCGGCCCGGTGTCCTGCGTGATCCGCGCCGAGAACCTCGACGAGGCGATCGAGCTGGCGAACGACACCGACTACGGGCTGTCCGCCGGGATCGTCACCACCTCCCTGTCTGCTGCCGAACGGTTCAAGCGCGACGCCCGCGCCGGCATCGTCACCGTCAACCTGCCCACCGCCGGCACCGAACTGCACCTGCCGTTCGGCGGCACCGGGGCGTCCAACCACGGCCCCCGCGAGCAGGGCGGCTACGCCCGCGACTTCTACAGCGTGCCGGTGACCTGCTACACCGGCTGGTAAGGACGGCAATGTCCCCGCAGATCCTGCTCACCGAGCCCATCGCCGAGGCCGGGATGCGGCTGCTGCACGCCGCCGGTGAGGTACGCGTCGCCCACCTCACCGACCCCGCCGCGCTCGCCGCCGGGCCGCTCGCCACCGCCGACGCGCTCGTGGTGCGCTCCTCACCGGTGACCGCCGCGATGCTGGAGGCCGCGCCCCGGCTCAAGGTCGTCGGCCGGCACGGCGCCGGGCTGGACGGCATCGATCTGGCCGCCGCGCAACGGCTCGGCGTCCCCGTCGTCGGCACGCCCGGCGCCAACGCCGAGTCGGTGGCCGAGTTCGTCGTGCTGGCCGCGCTCGCGCTCGCCCGGCAGCTCACCCCCGCCGTGACCACGCTTGCCGCCGGCGGCTTCCCGCCCGGCCGGTCACTGCCCGGCTCGGTCGTCGCCGCCGGACTGACCGGCACCATGCTCACCGGCCGCACGCTGGGACTCGTCGGCCTCGGCGCGATCGGCCGGGGCGTCGCCGCCCGCGCCCGCGGGATGGGCATGACGGTCCTCGGGTACGACGTGGCGGTCACCGAGCCGCCGGACGGCGTACACCTGGTGGACCTGGACCGGCTGCTCGCCGAATCGGACGTGGTCAGCCTGCACGTGCCCCAGACGCCGCAGACCACCGGCCTGATCGGCGCCGCCGCCCTGGCCCGGATGCGGCCGCACGCGCTGCTCGTCAACACCGCGCGGGCCGGCGTGGTCGACGGCGCGGCGGTGCTCGCCGCGCTCGACGCCGGCCGGCTGCGCGGCTACGCGGTCGACGTGTTCGCGCCCGAACCGCCCGCCGCCGACGACCCGATGCTGCACCACCCCCGCGTCCTCGCCACCCCGCACATGGCGGCGATGACCACCGACGCGCTCGACGCGATGGCCGTCGCCGTGGCGCGCGGCGTCCTCGCCCACCTGGAAGGAACCCGTACGTGACACTGACCGTCCCCGCGTCCGCCCTCGACTACTTCGGTGTGGACACGCTCGTCGACGACGACACCCGGGAACTCCAGGCCGCCGTGCGCGGCTTCGTGGACCGGCGGATCCGGCCCGAGATCGCCGGCTGGTACGAGGCGGGCCGGCTGCCGGTACGGGAACTGGCCCGGGAACTCGGTGAACTCGGCGTGCTCGGGATGCACCTGGAGGGCTACGGCTGCGCCGGCACCTCGGCCGTCGCGTACGGCCTGGCCTGCTTCGAACTGGAGGCGGGCGACTCGGGCCTGCGGTCCCTGGTCTCGGTGCAGGGCTCGCTGGCCATGTACGCGATCTGGCGGTTCGGCTCCGAGGAGCAGAAGCGCGAGTGGCTGCCCCGGATGGCCGCCGGTGACGCGATCGGCTGCTTCGGGCTGACCGAACCGGACTTCGGTTCGGACCCGGCCGGCATGCTCACCCGGGCCCGCCGCGACGGCGGCGACTGGGTGCTCAACGGCACCAAGATGTGGATCACCAACGGTTCGGTCGCGGACGTCGCCGTCGTCTGGGCGCGTACCGACGAGGGCATCCGCGGCTTCGTCGTACCGGCCGGCACGCCCGGGTTCACCGCGCCGGAGATCACCCGCAAACTCTCCCTGCGCGCGTCGGTGACCTCAGAGCTGGTCCTCGACGACGTCCGGCTGCCCGCCGACGCGATGCTGCCCGGCGCGGCCGGCCTGTCCGGGCCGCTGACCTGCCTCAACGAGGCCCGCTTCGGCATCGTCTTCGGCGCGCTCGGCGCCGCGCACGACTGCCTGCAGACCACCGTCGCGTACGCCCGCAGCCGGCAGATCTTCGACAAGCCGCTCGCCGCGTACCAGGCCACCCAGCTCAAGCTCGCCGACATGGCGCTGGAACTGGGCAAGGGGATGCTGCTGGCGATGCAGATCGGCGCCCTGAAGGACGCCGGCACGCTGGACCACCGGCAGATCAGCCTGGGCAAGCTCAACAGCGTGCGGGAGGCCATCGCCATCGCCCGCGAGTGCCGGACGATCCTCGGCGCGGCCGGCATCACGCTCGACTACCCGGTGCTGCGGCACGCGAACAACCTGGAGTCGGTGCTCACCTACGAGGGCACCTCCGAGGTGCACCAGCTCATCATCGGGCAGACGCTCACCGGTCACGCGGCCTTCCGCTGACCGGCCGGGCCACCGGTGACCGCGTGCCCGGCCCGTGATCGGGCCGGGCACGCGGCCTACCGCTTGACCAGGTTGCGCAGCGCGGACAGCAGCGACCGGTGGCTGACCTCGGCATAGATCTTCTTGTCCGGTCCGTACAGAACCACATACGGGCACTGCTGGTCGTCGCCGCCCATGGTCTTGTCCAGCAGCCGGCGGCCGGTCGCCACCTCGTACACCCGCAGGCGGTAGGTGGCCTTGAGCAGCGTCAGCGTGTCCGGCTTCGGGTCGTCGTAGCGGCACTTGCGGATCGTCGCGCCGGTGCTGGTGCGGTCCAGGCAGGCGACCATCTGCACGGCCTTCGGGTCCTCCGACGCCCATGTCCGCTCCACCCGCTTCGACAGGCCCTCGTCGTAGTAGTAGACCTGGTCGTGGCGGCGGCCCGTGCCCGTGTCGGTGCCGACGAGCAGCGCCACCGGGTGCGGCGCCGCCCCGGCGCGCTTCGGCGACTGCGGGAAGTAGAGGACGCCGTCGCACACGTCGTTCAGGTCGGAGATCTGCGCCGCCGGGAAGTCGCTGGGCTGCGGCCCGCGCGTCGAGGGCTCCACGCTCGCCGTCGCACCCGGAGTTGGCGTCGCGCCGGACGACCGCCAGGGCGCCACCGGCGGCGCGGCCGGCTCCGGCTCGGCCACCTCGCGTGGTGAGGAACCCAGCAGGAACGCGCCGCCGATCAGGCCCGAGCACGCCACCAGCAGCAGCACGCTCAGCGCCGCGACGGCAATGACCAGACCGCGGTTGCGGCCGGTCGACGGCGGACCGGGCGGAGGGTACGGCCCGTACGGCGGGGCCGACCACGCCACCACTGCGGGTGGCTCCGCGTCCCCCGCCGCTCCCTGATCCGATCCGGCCCCCGTGTCGGACATGCGCATTCCCCCGTCGAACCCGTGCGAGCGCGCAACTTATCAGGATCCGCCGCCCGGGGATGCCCGTACTAGATGGTTGCGCTACCTAGATGGCGGCGCTACCGTCGTCCGGTGTGAACGTCGCGTCAGGAGCGGGATGAACCAGGAACGGCGGGCGCAGTGGCTGCGCGGAGTGCTCGACCTCTGCGTGCTCGCGCTGCTGAGCCGGGGCGAGTCCTACGGCTACGAGCTGTCCCAGGCGCTGCGCGCCCACGGGCTGGGCGCGGTACAGGGCGGCACCCTCTACCCGGTGCTGTTGCGGTTGCAGCGCTCCGGCCTGCTCACCGCCCACTGGCGGGAGGGCGGAACCGGCCCCGCGCGCAAGTACTACCGGATCAGCCCGGAGGGCAGCGCGGCGTTGCGGGCGGCCGCGAACGACTGGAGCGCCTTCGCGTCGAGCGTCGGCACGATACTGAGCGAGGAGCCGAAGCGGTGAACCACGACCTCTGGCTCGCCGCCCTCACCGGCGAGCTGCGCCGGCACGGGGTGGGGCCCGACCTGACCGGTCACGTCGTCGCCGAGGCGGCCACCCACCTGCTCGACAGCGGGGAACCGCCCCTGCGGGTCTTCGGCGCGCCGCAGACGTACGCCCAGGCGGTGGTCGACAGCCTCGGCGGCCCCGACGTGCGTCCGCCGCGCCGCCAGCCCGGACCGGTGCGGCTCGCCGCGCGGGGCATCACGAAGCGCTACCGGGGGCGGACCGTCCTGGACCGGGTCGACCTCACCGTCCGGGCGGGCGAGATCGCGGCGGTGGTCGGCGCCAACGGCGCCGGCAAGAGCACGTTCCTGCGGATCTGCGCCGGCCTGCTGAGCCCGGACGCGGGCACCGTCGACGTGCACGGCACACTCGGCTACTGCCCGCAGGACGGCGGCACCGCCGAGTTCCTCAGTCCCGACGAGCACTTCGTGCTGATCGGCGCCGGCCGAGGGCTGGGCCGCACGGCGGCGCGGCGGGCCGGGCGCGCGGAGGCGGCCGGCCTGGAGTGGACGCCGCCGCGGCGCACCCAGGCGCGGCACCTCTCCGGCGGCACGCGGCAGAAGCTCAACCTGGTGCTGGCCCGGCTCGGCGAGCCGGACGTGCTGCTGCTCGACGAGCCCTACCAGGGGTTCGACAGGGGCACCTACCTCGACTTCTGGCACGAGGTGTGGCGGTGGCGCGACGCCGGCAAGGCCGTCGTGGTCGTCACCCACCTGCTCAACCAGCTCGACCGCGTCGACGTCGTGCTCGACCTTTCCGGGGAGCGGAACGCATGAGCCGGACCCTCGTGGTGGCCGAGGCCGCCCTGCGCGAGCTGCTGCGCCGCCGTACCGTGCTGGTCATCCTGCTGTTGATGCCGCTGGCCTTCTACCTGAGCCGCCGCGGCGACTTTCTCGGGCAGTCGATCCGCTTCGTCTGCCTCGGCCTGGGCTGGGCGCTCAGCACCGCCGCGCTGTTCGCGGGCAGCGCGGCGCGGGGCATGGAACCCCGCCTGCGGCTCTCCGGCTACGGCAGCCGGCACCTGGTGCTCGGCCGGCTGCTCGCGCTCTGGACCGTCGGCGTGCTGCTGTCCACGCCGTACTTCCTGCTCGTCCTGGCCGACCAGCGCGACGTCCGGTACGGCGCGATCGCGCTGATCATGGTGCTGACCGTGTTCGTGTCGGCGCCGTTCGGCCTGCTGCTGAGCGCCGTGCTGCCGCGCGAGCTGGAGGGCACGCTGGTGCTGCTGACGGTGGTCGGTCTCCAGATGGTGATGGACCCGGCGGGCAGCGCCACCCGGGCGCTGCCGTTCTGGTTCAGCCGCGAGCTCGCCACGTACGCCGTCGACCACACCGACGGCGGCTACCTCACCCGGGGCCTGACCCACGGGCTGGTCTTCGCTGTCGCGCTCACGGTGCTGGTCGTGGTGGCCGCCGCGGTGCGACTGCGGCAGCGCCGGCACCTGCGCCTGGCCACCTGACCCCCGCGCCCGGCGGACCGGATCGAACCGCGGGGCGTGGCAGGATCGGCCGGGTGCAGATCGGGTTGCTCGGGCCGTTCCAGGTCACCCTCGACGGCGGCGTCCCGGCCGACGTGCCGGGCGCGCGGCTGCGCGGACTGCTGGCCGCCCTCGCGCTCCAGCCCGGCCGGGTGGTTCCGAAGGCGACGCTCGTCGACTGGATCTGGGGCGAGCAGCCGCCCGCCGACGCCGCCAACGCGCTGCAACGCCTCGTCTCCCGGCTGCGCAAGGCGCTGCCGGCGGGCGTCGTCGACGGGTTGCCCGACGGCTACCGGCTCGCCGTCGAGCCCGACGCCGTCGACGCCGTACGGTTCGAACGCCTGCTGCTGCGGGCCCGCGACGGCGACGGGCCGCAGCGGGTACGGCTGCTGCGCGAGGCGCTCGGGCTGTGGCGCGGCGACGCGCTGCGCGACATCGGCCTGCCCGACAGCCCGGCGCTCGACGCGGCGGCCACCCGGCTGGAACGGCTGCGCCTGACCGCAACCGAGGACCGGTACGACGCGGAGACCGGGCCCGACCTGATCCCGGAGCTGACCGACCTGGTGGCCGCCCATCCGGTGCGCGAGCGGCTCGCCATGGCGCTGATGCGCGCGCTCGTCGCGGCCGGCCGGGACACCGAGGCGCTGCTCGTCTACCGGCGCACCGCCGACGCGCTCGCCGACGCCTTGGGCACCGACCCGTCCCCGGAACTGTCGGCGCTGCACGTCGCGCTGCTGCGCGGCGAGACGGTACGCCGGGAGGACACCCGCCGGACCAACCTGCGCGCCGAGCTGACCAGCTTCGTCGGCCGGGACGCCGACCTCGCCGCGGTCGGTGCGCTGGTGGCCGAGCACCGGCTCACCACGCTCACCGGCCCGGGCGGCTCCGGGAAGACCAGGCTGGCCACCGAGACCGGACGCCGTTTGACCGGCGACCTGCCGGACGGCGTGTGGCTGGTGGAGTTCGCGGCCGTCAGCGCCGACGGGGACGTGGTGCAGGCGACGATCTCCGGGCTCGGCCTGCGGGACGCGCTGCTCGGCGACGCGGGCAGCGCGGAGCCGGTCGACCGGCTGGTGGCGGCGATCCGGGACCGGGAGATGCTGCTGATCCTGGACAACTGCGAACACGTCGTCGAGGCGGCGGCGGCGCTGGCGTACCGGCTGCTCGGCGAGTGCCGGCGGCTGCGGATCCTGGCCACCAGCCGGGAGCCGCTGGGCATCACCGGGGAGGCGTTGTGGCCGGTCGCGCCGCTGGGCCTGCCCCGCGGCGACGCCACTGCCGCCGAGGTCGAGTCGTCGCCCGCCGTGCGCCTGCTGCGGGACCGGGCCGCCGCCGTCCGCCGCGACCTGGCGTACGACGGCCATACGTCGGTGACCATGGCGCGGATCTGCCGCGCGCTCGACGGCATGCCGCTGGCCATCGAGCTGGCCGCGGCACGGTTGCGCGCCATGTCCGTCGACCAGCTCGCCACCCGGCTCGACGACCGGTTCCGGCTGCTCACCGGCGGCAGCCGGACCGCACTGCCCCGGCACCGGACGCTGCGCGCAATGGTCGACTGGAGCTGGGAACTGCTCAGCGACGCCGAACGCGCGGTGCTGCGCCGGCTGTCGGTGTTCTCCGGCGGGGCGGGCCTGGACGCGGCCGAGCGGGTCTGCGCCGGTGGCGCCGTCGCGCCGGGCGACGTGCTCGACCTGCTCACCGCGCTGACCGAGAAGTCGCTGCTGGTCGCCGCCGGCGACGTCGCGCCGCGCTACCGGATGCTCGGCACGATCAAGGAGTACGCCGCGCAGCGGCTCGCCGAGGCGGGGGAGGCGGACACCGCGCGCCGCGCGCACCTGGCGTACTTCACCGCGCTGGCCGAGACCGCCGAGCCGCGGCTGCGCCGCGCCGACCAGCTCACCTGGCTCGCCCGGCTGGGCGCCGAACACGACAACATCACCGCCGCGATGCGTGGCGCGCTCGCCGCAGGTGAGGGACCCGAGGCGATGCGGCTCGCCGCCGGCGCCGGCTGGTACTGGTGGCTCGGCGGACACCGCACCGAGGGCATGGAGCTGATCACCGCGGCCACCGAGGCGCCCGGTGAGGTGCCCGACGACACCCGGGCCGTGGTGTACGGACTGGTGGTGCTGTTCCTCAGCTCCGGGCCGGGCGACGCGCAGCACGCGGCCGAGTGGATCCACAAGGCGTACCGGCTGAGCGGGGAGGGCCGCGGCGGCCACCCGGAGCTGGCCCTGGTCGTGCCGATGGAGCGGATGCTGCGGGAACCGGACGCGCTGCTGCCCGCCTGGGAGTCGCTGCTCGACCACGACGACCCGTGGGTACGCGCGCTGGCCCGGCTGCACCTGGGCAAGCTGCGGGTCATCCTCGGCATGGAGGCGGCGCAGGCCGAGGCGTGCCTGCGGCAGGCGCTCGCCGAGTTCCGGGCGGTGGGCGAACGCTTCGGGATCTCGTTCGCGCTCAGCGAGCTGGCCGAGCTGATCGCCGTGCGCGGTGACGTCGCCGCCGCCTGCGACTACTACGAGCAGGCGGTCACGGCGGTCACCGAGGTCGGCGCCGTCGAGGACGTGATCCGGATGCGGGCACGGCTGTCCTGGCTGTACCGGCTGGGCGGCGACGAGGCGGCGAGCGCCGACGCGCTGGCCGAGGCGTACCGGCTCGCCGCCGGGGTCGCCTGGCCGGGGGCGCTGGCCGAACTGGCGCTGGTCCGGGCGTACCTGGCCCGCCACGACGGTGACGCGGACGAGGCGTACGCGCAGCTGCGGTCCGTGTCGGCGCTGCTCGGCGACGAGGCGGACCTGGCCAGTGTCCGGGCGGGCACCCAGGATCTGCTGGGTTACCTGGCCGAGGACGTCGAGCTGTCGCGTACCCATCGGGCGGCGGCGTGCCGCGCGGCGCGCGAGGGGGGCTACGCGCCGCTGACCGCGCAGGTGCTCGTCGGTGTAGCGGACCTGGCGGTGCGGCTGGACCGGCCGGACCAGGCGGCGCGGCTGCTCGGCGCCGCCACCGCGGTACGCGGCCAGCCCGACCGCACCCACCCCGACGTGCCCCGGATCGAGGCGGCGGCGCGCGACCGCCTCGGCGACGCGGGTTTCGCCGAGGCGGTCGCGCAGGGCCGGGAGACCGGCTGGGAGCGACTGGTCGAGGTCACGCTCGCTTCGTGAACGTGGACCGCGCCCACAGGTAGCCGACCACAGCGATGCCGGCGCACCAGGCGAGCGCGGGGATCACGTCGCCGGCCGACGGCGCGCCCTCGAGCAGGCCGCGCAGCGTCTCGATGATCGGCGTGAACGGCTGGTACTCGGCGAACTGCCGCAGGCCCGGCCCCATCTTGTCGGCGGGCACGATCGCGCTGCTGAAGAACGGCAGCAGGACCAGCGGCACGGAGGCCATGCCCGCCGACTCCGGCGACTTGGCGAACAGGCCCAGCGCGACGGTGAACCAGCTGACCGCGACGCTGAGCAGCACCACCACGCCGGCCGCGCCGAGCCAGTGCAGCGGCTCGGCGGCCGGGCGGAAGCCGAGCAGGAACGCCACCCCGACCAGGGCCACGACCGCGAGGACGTTCGTCAGCACGGTGGCCACCACGTGGCCGGTCAGCACCGCGCCCCGGGACACGTGCATGACCTTGAACCGGTTGATGATGCCCTTGGTCATGTCGGAGTTCACCGACGTCGCGGTGCCGCCGAGGCCGTAGCAGACCGCCAGCAGCATCAGGCCCGGCGTCGCGTAGTCGACGTAGTCGACGCCGACGGAGAACGCGTCGCCGAGCATGTACACGAACATCAGCATCACGATGATCGGCATCAGCACGGCGTTGAACACCGAGGTCGGGTTGCGGCGCAGGTGCGTCAGGTTGCGGCGCAGCATGACAACCGAGTGGTTGCGGCTCATTTGGCGGCCACCTCCGGGGTACGGCCCGTCAGGGCCAGGAAGACGTCGTCGAGGTCGGGGGTCTGCACGGACAGGTCGTCGGCGCTGATCGCGTGCGCGTCGAGCCGGTCGAGCAGGGCGCGCAGCGCCGCCGTTCCGCCGTCGGTGGGCACGCGCAGGGCCAGCGCCTCCTCGTCGCGTACCGCCTCGGGCAGCACCAGCGCCGCCGCGTCCAGTTCGGCGCCGGTGCCGAACCGCAACCGCACGTGCGTGCCGGGGATCCGGCGCTTCAGCTCCTCCGGCGTGCCCTGGGCGACCAGCCGGCCCTGGTCGAGCACCGCGATCCGGTCGGCGAGGCGGTCGGCCTCGTCGAGGTACTGGGTGGTGAGGAAGACTGTCACGCCGCCTGCGACCAGCTCCCTGATGATCGACCACATGGTCCGGCGGCTGCGCGGGTCCAGCCCGGTCGTCGGCTCGTCCAGGAAGATGATCCGCGGCTCGCCGACCAGCGTCATCGCGAGGTCCAGTTTGCGGCGCATGCCCCCGGAGTACGTCGACACCAGCTTGTCGGCGGCCTCGACCAGGTCGAACCGTTCCAGCAGTTCGGCGACGACCCGCTTGCCGGTCACCCGGTTGCGCGGCCCGAGGTCGACCATCAGTTGCAGGTTCTCCCGCCCGGTGAGCAGTTCGTCCACCGCCGCGAACTGCCCGGTCACGCCGATCGCCGCGCGTACCGCCCTGGCCTCGGTGACCACGTCGTGCCCGGCGACCCGCACCGATCCGGCGTCGGCGCGGATCAGCGTGGTCAGGATGTTCACGGTCGTGGTCTTGCCGGCCCCGTTCGGGCCGAGGAGGGAGAAGATCGTGCCGGCGGGGACGTCCAGGTCGATGCCGTCGAGCACCACCTTGTCCTTGTACGCCTTGCGCAGCCCGGAGGCCGCTATCGCTGAACTCGTCATGCGACCACCATGGGCGGCCGTACCGCCACCGCCCTGACACGGCGCTGACACGGCCGCTGACAGCTTGTCGGTGGGGCGGCGTACGGTCCCGCCGTGGATCGGGAGACGTTCCGGGAGGCGCTCGACGCCGCCGACCGCGCTGCTCCCGTCCCGGCGTCGCCGAATCGGCTGGCCCCGGCGCGCCAGGTCGGCGAGCATGTCGGCATGGCCGGTTCGACGGGTGCGAGGCTGCCGCTTCAGGGCGGGCTGCCACCCGGCGAGGCGCTGACCGGCGCGGTGCGGGAGATCGCCTGCGACGAGTCCGGCTTCTCCGGCACCAACCTGCTCGACCCGGCCACCCCGGTGATCGTCCACGCCAGTGTCGACCTGGGCCGCGACGAGGCCGCCGAGCTGATCCGTACGCTGCGGTCCGGGTTCCGGTTCTCGCCCGACGAGGTCAAGTCCCGGCAGTTCCTGCGCCGCCGCGAAGCCGCCGAGGCGGTGCAGTGGTTCCTGGCGGCGCTACGCGGCCGGGCCCACGTGCACCTCGTCGACAAGGAGTTCTTCCTCGCCACCAGGGTCGTCGACCTGCTGCTGGCCGAGCCCTCGTACGCGGCGGGCACTCGCCTCGCCGGTGACCGGCGTCCGGCCGCGGCGGCGCTGCACCGGGCCGGGCGGGCGGCCGGGCCCGACTGGGCGGCCTTCCTCGCCGCAGTGGTCGAGATGCTGCGCACCAAGCGGCGGGACCGCGCGGACGACCGGAGCGTCGAGCGGTTCTTCGCCGCGCGCGACGTGCTGCGGCGCCACGTCGACGACACGCGGGCCGGCGCGGTCCTCGACGCGCTCGACCCGGCCCGGGTGGCAGCGGTGCAGGCCCGGTTGTACGCGGGCGACCGGACGATCCCGCCGCCGCTGGAGCCGCTGCTGCCGGCGCTGGCCGAGACCGTCCTGCACTGGAGCGCCGGCCGGCGGCGGGTGCTGGTGGTCCACGACGAGCAGAGCGCGCTCACCGAGGGCCGGCTCCGCCGCCTCCAGGCGGCGCTGGCCGCCAGCGACCCGGCCGGCCCGTCGCCGCTGGCCGGGCTGGTGATGACCGACTCGCGCGACGACCCGCGCGTCCAGGCCGCCGACCTGCTCGCCGGCGTGGCTCGCCGGATGCCCGGCGACGGGCCGCTGCGCCCGCTGCTGTCCCCACCCGCCCCGAACGCCGCAGCCGAGCCGGCGGAACAGGAGGCTACGTGATCCTGAGTGGCGTGACGCCTCGCCCCGGACTGCACTGCGAGACCACCACGCTCGGCGTGCTGACCCGGCACGCGGGCCTGGACCTCTCCGAGCCCATGCTGTTCGGCCTCGGCGAGGGGCTCGGCTTCGTCTACTGGGACGCCAAGAGCATGGACGTGCCGTTCCTCGGCGGGCGCACCAAGCCGCTGTGCGTGACCCGCGCCGCCGCCCACCGCCTCGGCCTGGACCTTCGGGTACGGGAGACGACGTCGGCGGCGAAGGCGTGGCGCGACGTCACCGACGCGCTGGACGCCGGGCAGCCGGTCGGCCTGCAACTGGGCTCGTACCACCTGGACTACTTCACCACCCGGGTCCACTTCGGTGGGCACACCGTCGCCATCTACGGCTACGACGACACCCACGCCCACCTGATCGACACCGCCCAGCAGGGCGGCGCGGTGACCACCACGCTGGACAGCCTGGCCCGGGCCCGTGCCGCGCGGGGGCCGATGACCGCGCGCCACCTGTCGTACACGCTCACCGCGCCCGACGGCCCGCCGGACCTGGGCACGGCGATCCGCGCGGCGGTACGCGCCAACGCCGCAGCGTTCCTCGACCCGCCGATCGCCAACCTCGGCCACCGGGGGATCGCCACCGCCGCCGCCCGGGTGACCCGCTGGCTGGACCGCGCCGCCGACCCGGCCCGCGACCTGCCGCTCGCCGCGACGCTGATGGAACGCGGCGGCACCGGCGGCGCGCTGTTCCGCGCCATGTACCGGGACTTCCTCGCCGAGGCCGCCACCGTCACCGGCGACGCCCAGCTACGCCGGGCGCAGCTGATGTACGCCGACATCGCGCCGCTGTGGACCGCCGTCGCCGACCACATCGCCACCGCCGGGCGGACCGGCGACGCCGGCCACCTGGCCCGCGCGTCGGCGGTCCTGGCCGAACTGGCCGTACGCGAACGCGAGGCGATGACAGTGCTGGCCGCGGTCGACGCGCGGTAGGCGTCAGCTCAGCTGCTCGGCCAGCGCCACGATGACGCCCGCCGGGCCGCGCAGGTAGCACAGCCGGTAGACGTCCCCGTAGTCCGCCACCTCACCGATCAGCTCACCGCCGTGGGCCCGCAGCCGGGCCACCGTGTCGTCGACGTCGTCGACGGCGAACATGACTGACCGCAGGCCGAGCGTGTTCGGCGGCGCGGCCGGCGGTTCGGCGGCGACGAGTGCCGGCGCCCGGAACCGCGTCAGTTCGAGCTTGCCGTGGCCGTCCGGGGTGCGCATCATCGCGATGTCGACACGCACGCCGTCGATGCCGTTGACCCGGTCCACCCAGGCCCCCTCGACCGGCATCTCGCCCTCCACCTCCATGCCGAGTTCGGTGAAGAAGGCGATCGCGGCCGGCAGGTCGTCCACCACGACGCTGACGTGGTCCATCCGCTGAAGCGTCACGCCCCGAGCATAGGGCGACGTCCGGCCTGGTCAGCTCATGTCGAGCGTGTACGCCGCCTCCCGCACGTCCGCGTCCGGATGGCGGCGCAACCCGATCAGCAGGTCCCGCCACGGCGTCCTCCAGCCGAACTCCGACCCGTGCGCCACGAGCGTCACCGCGAACAGCCCGCCCGGCCAGGTCGCCGCGCCCGGCGAGGACCGCCGGGTCGGGCCGCCGTCGCGATGAGCAGACGATGGCGGACGTGTTGCGCGCCGCGACCTGACCCTCGCCCTTATTCCGCAATTCCTAGAGAAATTGTAGATTTTCAGCGTTCTCCCAGGTGGCCGGGATTGACATTAATCGGACCGTCGGGGATATTCCTAGCGGCGCGTCGGGGCGCGGGGCGGAGCAGGCGAGGTCTGCGGATTTCACCTGCGTGACGTGCGGAAAGGTGTTCGTGCTGCCCCTGCTCCGCGGGGTCCGGATGAGGTTGGGAAATGATTAATCGGGCCGTTGAATTCGCCAAGCACAATTCGCCGAATTCTCTGCGCGTCAAGGCCCGGCGGGCGCAGATGGAAGCGCGCAACGCCCGTATGCGACTCACCGTTCCGGTGGCGGCCCGCAGCGAGTTCGCCAACATCTTCCACTGCACCGTCCGCAAGACCGGCAGCCAGTGGATCAAGGCGCTGTTCAGCGATCCGGCCGTCTACCGCCACTGCGGGCTGCTGCCCTACGACCCGCGCTTCTACTCCGGCGGCGCGACCGCGCCGGTGCCGGCCGGCCGCGTCGGCCTGGCGATCTTCCTCTCCCACAAGCGGTTCGAGGCGGTGCCCAAGGCCGGCAGCTACCGCGCGTTCTTCGTGATCCGCGACCCGCGCGACGTGGTCGTGTCCAGCTACTTCTCGCTGCGCAACTCGCACGCCCCGATGGGCGACATCCCGCAGGCGCGCAAGGCCCTCCAGGAACTGCCGAAGAAGGAGGGAATGCTCTACGTCATCGACCGGCTGCGCGACAAGAAGCAGTTCGGGCAGATGCGGTCCTGGGCGGTCGCGCCGAGCGACGAGACGTTCCGGCTGTTCCGCTACGAGGACCTGACCGGCGAGCGGCAGACCGAAGAGGTCGACCAGCTTCTGCGGCACTGTGGGATCACGCTGCCGCCGGCCGAGCTGGAGGCCCTGCTGGCCCGCTACAGCTTCACCAAGATGAAGAAGTCGAAGGAGACGCCCGGGCGGATCTCCCACTACCGCAAGGGCGCGTCCGGCGACTGGCGTAACCACTTCGACGACGACATCTACGCCGCGTACACGAAGGCGGCCGGTGACCTCGCGGAGATCCTCGGCTACCCCGCCCGGGACGACGAGCGGAACGGGCAGGAGTCCGCCGCCCGGTAGTGCGGGCGACAGGGCTGGGTGAGAAGCATGCCGAACCGGGGGATGATCATTGCCTCCCTGGA
The DNA here is from genome assembly GCF_028768405.1 of Micromonospora chalcea. Classification (NCBI taxonomy): domain Bacteria; kingdom Bacillati; phylum Actinomycetota; class Actinomycetes; order Micromonosporales; family Micromonosporaceae; genus Micromonospora; species Micromonospora chalcea. The sequence goes on from NZ_CP118233.1 coordinate 193,734, forward strand.
TACCGCCGGGGTGGAGGTAATCGACTTCCACTGGGACTCCGCCGGGCTCCCGGCCTTCGCGGCCTGGATGCTTTCCGCCTGCTCCACCGAGGACGGCAGGGAGGAGGTCGAGTTCATGTTCGACGACTCCCGCCTGATCGAGGGCGCCAACGCGGCGTGGTGGGACTTCGCGTACACGGGCCGGTTGTTCGACGAAGAGGGGTGCTTTCTCGTCTCGGTCGGGCCGGTCGACGGAGAGCCGTCAGCGAGGCCGCACTGGGCCCGGGTGCGGCTGCGCGACGCATGGGACGTCATCGGCAAGGGCGTGGACTGGGGTGTCCTGGGAGGCCCTTCGGGGCGACCCGGCTTCGTCATGATGGCGCTGGACGAGCGTGTGATCGTCGGCGCGACCACCTGGAACGGCTTCATCAGCGTCATGAGGTTGGCAGATCCGACGATGGCCGAGCCGATCCGCCGGGCGATGGGTTTGCGCGACTGAGTCGGAGAGCCAAAACGGCCGTTCCCCGGGCGCCCGACTGCTCGTACCCCGTGGTCGCCGTATGCTCCTGCCGTGGAGCTGCGGTTCACCACGCGCGCGTCCGACTCGGCCTGGATCGACACCGTGTGGACCTGCGTCAGCGACCGGGTCGACGAGATGACCTCGGTGGCGACGCCGTGCTGGGGGCTCGTGTTCTGGCAGCGCGACGGGCGCTCCTACGCGGCCGTCTCCGGCCCCGAGACCGCCACCGGCGCCGCGCCGGTGCCCGAGGGCGCGAGCTTCGTCGGTATCGAGTTCGCGGTCGGCACCTCGCTGCGGCTCGTACCCACGCCTGAGCTTGTGGACAGCGGCGCCGAGCTGCCCGACGTGAGCCGCCGGACGTTCCGCCTCGACGGCGGTTGGTGGGAGACACCCGGCCCGGACGACGCCGAGGCCCTGGTCGAGCGGCTGGTCCGGGCCGGCGTGGTGGTCCGCGACCCGCTCGTCACCGAGACCCTGCGCGGCGGCCGTCCACCGGCGTCACCGCGTACCCTCGAACGCCGCTTCCGGGCGGCGACCGGGCTGACCCGGGGCGCGGTGCGGCAGATCGACCGAGCGCGCCGGGCCGCCGTGCTGCTGGCCGCGGGCGGCCCGCCCGCCGACGCGGTCACCACCTTCGGGTACGTGGACGAGCCGCACCTGGCCCGCGCGCTGCGCCGGTACGTCGGACGGACGGCCGGTGAGCTGCGCGCGGGCGCCGGTGGCGCGATCGCGCTGGACCCGGCTCAGCGGGTCACGTCGTAGATCAGCTTGACGACGCCGTTGGGGTAGGCGGCGCTGTCGCGCAGCCGCAGCGTCTGCCGGTCCCGGTCCGCCCGGGTGAACAGGCCCTTGCCGGCGCCGAGCAGCACCGGGAAGACGAGCAGGTGGTACCGCTCGATCAGGTCCGCCTCGGCGAGACGGCGGGCGAGTTCCGCGCTGCCGTGGATGAAGATGTCGCCGCCGTCGCCCCGCTTGAGCGCGGCCACGTCGGCGGTGGAGCGCAGGATCGTCGTCGGTCCCCAGCCGTCGACCAGCGCGTCGTCGGGCAGGCTGGACGACACCACGTACTTCGGCAGGTCCCGGTAGGCGGCGTGGTCCTCGGAGTCGCGCCAGGTCGGCGCGAACGCCTCGTAGCTGCGCCGGCCGAACATCAGCGCCGTGGTCTGCGCCAGTTCCTCGCCCTTGAGGGAGAACGCCTCGGGCAGGAACTCGACGTCCTTGACGACCCAGCCGCCGCTGCGGTGGTCCTCGCCCGGGCCGCCGCCGGGGGAGTCCACCACGCCGTCGAGCGACATGAATCCGGTGTAGACAAGATCACGCATGCGGCAATGCTAGGAACGCCCGCCACCCGGTGTCTTGTACGGAACCGACACGCCCTCAGCAGCCGCACGACGCCCCGGCCGGCGCGGTGAGGTCGTCGGCGGGCCGGCGGACGAGCCCCGCGTCGGTGCGTACCGGGAAGCCCTCCCGCACCCAGTACTCGTATCCGCCGATCATCTCCTTGACCGGCCGGCCGAGCCGGGCGAACTCCAGCGCCGCACGGGTGGCGCCGTCGCAGCCCGGTCCCCAGCAGTAGGTGACCACTGTGGCGTCCGCCGGGATCAGCTCGGCGGCCCGGTCGGCGATCTGCGCGGTGGGCAGGTGGACGGCGCCGGGGATGTGCCCCTGCCGCCACGCCGCGAGGCTGCGCGAGTCGACCACGACCAGGCCGGTCACGCCCGCTTCCAGATCGGCGTGCACGTCGCTGACGTCGGCCTGGAAGGAGAGCCGGGCCGCGTAGTGGGCGACGGCGTCGGCGGGGCGGGCGGCGGGAATGCGCAGGACGTTCGACATGGCACCCATCGTGCCGACCGCCGTCCGGCCGCCCCAGTGGCGTGAGCGCCGCCCTTCGCTAACATCCCGCCATGAACCGTGCCACTGTGGCGGTGCTGGCGTACGAGGGCATGTCGGTGTTCGAGACCGGGATCGTCACCGAGGTCTTCGGCCTGCCCCGCCCGGAGTTCGACGTGCCCTGGTACGAGCTGACCGTCTGCGCGGAGGCACCCGGCGCGGTGCGGCTGGTCGGCGGCGCCACGCTGCACACCGACCACGGCCTCGACGTGTTCGCCGGCGCCGGCACGCTGATCGTGCCCGGCGTCGCCGACGTGCACGCCGACCCGTCGCCCCGGCTGACCGCCGCGTTGCGTGCCGCGCACCGGCGCGGCGCCCGGATCGTGTCGATCTGCTCGGGCGCGTTCGCCCTGGCCGGCGCGGGCCTGCTCGACGGCCGCCGGGCCACCACCCACTGGCGGTACGCCGACCTGCTCGCCCGGCGGCACCCGGCGGTCCGCGTCGACCCGGACGTGCTGTACGTCGACGACGGGGACGTCCTCACCGGCGCCGGCAGCGCTGCCGGTCTCGACCTCTGCGTCCACCTGGTACGCCGCGACCACGGGCCGACGATCGCCAACGCGGTCGCCCGCCGGCTGGTCGTACCGCCGCACCGCGACGGCGGCCAGGCGCAGTTCGTCGAGGCGCCGGTCCCGGCCGACCCCGGCGACGACCGGCTCGCCGCGAGCATGTCGTGGGCGCTGGCGAACCTGACCGCCGAGATCACCGTGGCCCGGCTGGCCCGGCAGGCGCACATGTCGCCCCGCACGTACCTGCGGCACTTCGCGCGGGCCACCGGCACCACGCCGATCCGCTGGCTGATCGACCGGCGCGTCCAGGCCAGCCTGCCGCTGCTGGAGACGACGAGCGCGCCGATCGAGGAGGTCGCCGCCACTGTGGGGTTCGAGACGGCGGTGACGTTCCGGCACCACTTCGCCGCCGCGATGCGGACCTCGCCGTCGGCGTACCGGCGGGCCTTCACCGGGGCGTCAGGCGGCGCTCACGCCCCGGGCAGCGGTACGACGTAGGAGTCGACGCGGGCGATGAGCCCGTCCCGGAACGTGAACAGGTCGTTGAAGGCGAAGCGGAACGGCCCGTGCGCGACGGTGGCGCCCCGGCCCTCGCCGGTGACCACGACGACCGGCCCGTCCTCGATCACGCGCTCGACGTCGAGCCGTGGACTGCCGGTGAACGCAGGGTTCTCGATCTCGCCGTCGAACTCGGCCCGGCCGCGGGTGGTGCGGTGGCCGTGGATGACCCACTCCACGTCGTCGGTGAGGGTGGCGAGGATGCGCTCGTGGTCGCTCGCCCGGAAGCCGGCGAAGTATTCCGCGACCAGGTCACGCTGGGTTGCTCGGGGCACTGTCGTCTCCATCGTCGTGATGTCGGAGGTGGGCGGCGAGCGCGTCGAGGATCGAGGCGAGCCCGTCCGCGGCCTGGTCGGTACGCAACTCGGGCGGAAGCTTGCGCTGGTGCACCGTCAGGTCGGTGCCGTCGCGCGCGGGCCGGAGCGTGACGGTCGTACGCAGGCCGGTAACCGGCTCGTCGAAGACCAGCTCCCGTGGCGGGTCCACGCTGACGTAGACGAACCGGAGCCGCCCGGTCCGGCCGTCCGGCGCGCGTGTGTCGAGGGCGAACTCCCCGCCCGGCCGCAGGTCGACGGTCACCGAGCCCGGCGGCACGTCGGCGTGCGACCCGCCCCAGAACGCGGCGATGCTCGCCGGCGAGGTGAAGGCCGCCCAGACCCGGTCCGGCACGGCGGGCAGGTGCCGCCGGGCGATCAGCTCGTCGCCGTGCCGTTCGACGCGCGTCGTCACCGGGTCGCCTCCGGGTCGGAGAGGTGCGTCTCCAGCGCGTCGAGACGGTCGTCCCAGGCGCGGCGTTGCTCGTCGATCCACGAGCCGAGCCGGGTGAGCTGGTCGACGCGCAGCCGGCAGGGTCGCCGGGTGCCCTCCCGCCGCTGCTCGACCAGGCCGCACCGGCGCAGCACGCCGACGTGGTGGGAGATCGCCTGCGGCGTCAGGTCGAACGGCTCACCCAGCTCGCCCACGGTGGCCTCCCCGCGCGCGAGGCGGGTCACCAGGGCGCGGCGGACCGGGTCGCCGAGCGCGGCGAAGGCGAGATCGAGGTCCGGATCGGAGCGCATGCCCTCACGCTAGCGCAAATACACGTTTGCGCAAACAACCCTTTGTTTATGCTGGCGCCGGGTCAGAGCGCGCCGCTGCGGACGGCCTCGTAGATGGTGCTGATCGTCGGTGTGAAGCCGAGGCTGCGGGCGAGGCTGACGTCCATCTGCCCCCGCCACGGCTGACGGAGCGGTTCGGCGGAGGAGCCGTAGGAGTAGCCGACGAGCTGGGACATCTCGTAGATGCTCAGGGGCGACTCGTCGGCGATGTTGACGGTGCGGTTGTCGAACGCGCCCGTGAGGGCCAGTGCGAACGCCGTGGCGATGTCGGCGTGGTGGCAGACGCTCAGCCTCTGTGCCGGGTGCCACCCCATGCCGGCCGCGAGTTCGGGCAACGATTCGAGGTGCCCGTCCCGGTCGCCGTAGATGAAGGGAAGGCGCAGGATGCCCCAGGTGAGCCCGCTGGCGCGAAGCAGCTGCTCGGCTTCGATCTTGCTGGCGGGGTAGGCCAGCGTCGGCGCGACGGGGTCGTCCTCACGCCCGGGGTGCGTGCTGTCGGCGCCGTAGACGTGGGAGGTGCTGGCCAGCAGGAACCGGGCCTGCGGCGCGTGCTTCTCGACGGCGGCGATCAGGTTGCGGGTGCCGTCACGGTTGACGGCCCAGATCTGCTCGTCGTCGGGGGTGCGGAAGACGGCGGCCAGGTGGATGACCGCGGTGACGGCTTCCACGGCTGCCGGCAGGGATTCGGGGCTGAGGACGTCACCCTCGACGCGCCGTACGCCGTCGGGCACTGCTTTTCCGGGACGGACGAGGGCGCGGCACTCGATACCCGCCGCGGTGAGTCGCCCGAGCAGGCGGGGGCCGACCAGGCCCGTTCCGCCGGTCACGAGAACGGTCATGACCCGTGCTCCTTCCGGTAGTCGATCAGTCGTCTGGTCGCGCCGCTGAGGACGCGATTCATGGTCTCGATGTCCGCGGGGTCGACCCCGCCGAAGGCGACCTCCGCGATCAACGCCATCGGATCGGGGAGCGAGTTCCACAGGTTCACGCCGGCCGGCGTGATGTGCAGCTGCTTCTGACGCTGGTCGTCCGGGTCGGGCACCTGTTCGATCAGCCCTTTGCGGACGAGCGCCGCGATCACCGCGCTGAGGGTCGCCCGTTCGACCTCCAGTTCGCGGGTGAGGGTGCGCTGGCCGACCGGCCGGCCCTCACTCAGCCGGTACAACACGTACCACTGGGTGTTCCCGAGATCGTAGGGGCGCAGCACGGACTCCATCAGGGCCCGGCTGGCGAGGAAGTACTTCTTCGCCCAGACGCCCGGAGCGGCCAGCTCGTAGGCGTTCATGTCGTTAGGCACCTGACAACATTGTCAGGTGCCTAACGACATGTCAAGAGGTGGCTGCGCGCCGGAACGCCACGGGGCGCCCGGCAGTTGGGGGAGCAGGGGACTGACGCGCCGTTTCGGGCGGCGTGGCATCGGGAACGTCGTCGGGACGGGCACGGGACGGAGGTCGACATGAGGACACCGAGTCGCCGCAGGCGGATGCTTGGCGTACCCCTGCTCGTCACCGCGCTGCTGGCCGGCGCGTGCGCCGACGGCGGTGGGGACGACGGCGGCGCCGCGGACCCGAGCGCGACCTCGGCCACCGCCCCCGCGACGCCGGAGACGTCGCAGTCGTCCGGCGGGCGCGTGACGATCCCGACGTCCGCCTTCGCCGACCTGCCGCCGGAGCTACGCAAGACCGAGGCGCAGCCGATGGAGGTCACCGACGCGCTGCCCGAGTTGTGCGACCAGGAGTTCCGCAGCGGCGGACGGTCGGTCACCGCGAGCGCCGCCATGACGAGCGCCTACAAGAAGCCGACGGACCCGCCGGAGAACGTCCCCTTCGGCACGCTGCACCAGACCGTCTTCGCGTTCGAGGGCACCGGCGCCGCCGACTACCTGCGCCGGGTCCGCGGGGCGATGGAGTCCTGCCGGTCGTTCCAGGAGTCGGGCGGCACCGTCACCGTCCGGTCCGAGCCGATGGCCCGGACCGGCGACGAAGCCCTGCTGGTGACGGTGACGCGACCGGCTACCGGCCTCGACGGCAGCCCGGCCGAAGGGCAGGCCACCAGCCAGATCATCGTGATCCGGGTCGCCGACGCGGTCACCGTCGTGCACGACCAGGGCTGGGAGGGCACCAGCAACGACCCCGGCCTGTCCGACGACATCGCCGCCGCCGCGGTCCGCGGCCTCGACTCCTGGCAGCGCTGAGCGACTGACGGCGGCCGGACGGGGCAAACGGGAGCGGGATCGCCGGGCAGAATGGGCGGGCGACCGCAGCCGCGACGCGATGGGGGCCCGCCATGACCGCACATCCGGACGTCGTCGTCCTCGGAGCCGGCGTGAGCGGGCTCAGCACCGGCATCCGGCTGGCCGAGAGCGGCGCCCGGGTGCTCGTCCGCACGGCGGCGCCGCCCGCCCGCACCACCTCGGCGCTGGCGTCGGCGCTCGTCGGCCCGAACCTGTCGCCACCCGGCGACCCGCAACGCGCCTGGACCGACGAGACGCTGCGGGTGCTCGGCGCCGAGCCCATGCCGGGCGTGGTGTGGCGCGACGGCACGCTCGCCGCCCGGCCGGCCGGGGCGACGCCCCCGTACGCCGAGCAGACGCCGGGCTTCCGGCAGCTCGGCGACGACGAGCGGCCGGCCGGCTTCGGCACCGCGTTCACCGTCCGCCTGCCGCTGGTCGACATGCCGGTCTACCTCGCGTACCTCCTGGAGCGACTCCGCGACGGCGGCGGCGAGGTGCGCCAGGAGCCGGTCGGCTCGCTGGACGAGGCGGCGACGCTGGCCCCGGTGGTGGTCAACTGCGCCGGGTTGGCGGCGCGGGCCCTGACCGGCGACACCGGCCTGTACCCGGTGCGCGGCCCCCGGATCGTGGTGCGCAACCCCGGCCTGGAACGGTTCTTCATGGAGGCGCCGATGGCGCCGGCCTGGGCGTCGATCTTCCCGCACGGCGACCACGTGGTGCTCGGCGGCGGCCAGCGACGCAGCGACGACACCACCCCCGATCCGGCCGAGGAGGCCGACGTCCTCGCCCGGTGCGTCGCGATCGAACCCGCCCTGGCCGCCGCCGAGGTCCTCGAACACACAGTCGGGCTGCGTCCCGGCCGGGCGGCGCCGCGCGTGGCGGCGCAGCGGCGCGGCGACGCGCTCGTCGTGCACAACTACGGCCACGCGGGCAACGGCGTGATGCTGTCCTGGGGCTGCGCCCGTGACGCCGCCGCGCTCGCCCTCGGCGCCGCGCCGTCCGCCTGACGGCACGGTCAGGACACGGCGGTACGCACCAGCTCGGCGAGCTTCTTCTCCACCTCCGGGCTCCACCGCACCAGCGCGAACGACGCCGGCCACATGTCGCCGTCGTCGAGGTTCGCCGCCTCCTGGAAGCCCACCGTCGAGTAGCGGTACTTGAACTTCCCCGCGTCCTGGAAGAACACGACGATCTTGCCGGCGGCGTTGGCGTACGCGGGCATGCCGTACCAGGTCTTCGGCGCCAGCTCCGGCGCGGCGGACATGATCGTCATGTGCACGCGCTCGGCCAGCTCGCGGTCCTCCGGCGCCATCTGCGCGATCCGGTCGAGCACCGCCTGCAGGTCGTCGGCCTTCTTGGCGCCCTTCCTGCCCTCGGCGCGCAGCTCGGCCGCGCGCTCCTTCATCGCGGCGCGTTCCTCGGCAGTGAACCCGTCGGACATCTCGATCCCCCCTCGTGACTCGCGGTCCGCGTGGTGCCGACCGCCTGGCAGCAACGCTATGGCCCGGCGGTGGGCGCCCGCTTCTCGATTCCTGACCACCTGCCGGGACCACGGCGACCCGGCGCGGCACCTACCATCGCGGCCATGGCAACCCGGCTCGTACAGATCAACATGAAGGCACACGACGAGGTGGCGCTCGGCGGCTTCTGGGCGGAGGTGCTCGGCTGGGAGATGTCCAGCGAGGGGCCCGGCGTGACCAACCTCGAACCCGCGGGCCTCACCTACCCGGACCCCCGCGCCCTCTACGTCGACCTCGTCGTCTCCACCGAGCCCAAGACGGCGAAGAACCGCGTCCACGTCGACCTCGCGACCACCTCGCCCGCGCACCACACGGAGCTGGTCGCGCGCCTGACCGCGCTCGGCGCCACCCCCGCAGACGTGGGCCAGGGCGACGTGCCGTGGACGGTCCTGGCGGACCCGGAGGGCAACGAGTTCTGCGTACGGGAGCCGGACCCGCGGCGCGCGGACACCGGGCCGATCGCCGAGGTGGTGGTCGACTGCGCCGACCCGCGCGCCATGGCGGACTTCTGGGGCCGGGCCACCGACTGGACCGTGCACGAGGTGACCGACCGGCAGGCGGTGTTGCGCTCCGCTCAGGGCGTCGGCCCGTACGTGCGGTTCGCCCGCAGCGCCGACGCGAAGACCGGGTGGAACCGCGTCCACCTCGACGTCCGCCCCTACGCGGGCGACGACCTGGACGCCGAGGTCGCCCGCCTGCGGACGCTCGGCGCCACCGACGCGGACCTGGGCGGGGCCGACATCCCGTGGCGGGTGCTGGTCGACCCGGAGGGCAACGAGTTCTGCGTCCTCACCCCGGGCTGACCCGCGGACCGCGGCGCCGGGCGGGTACGACCGCCCGCCCGGCGTCGGTCAGGCCGGCCGGTTCTCCGCCCGGAACTCGTGGACCACCTCGATCGGCCCGACGATGTGCCGGTTGAACTCGTCGAGCTCCTCGGCCGGCACCCACAGCTCCAGGATGTCCCGGCCACCCACCTGCCGGACCGGGTAGCGGGCGGCGAACGCGCGCTCGACGTGGAAGCGCGTCACGTAGCCGGCGCCGGACGCCGGCACGTTCCAGTCCCGGGCGATCATGACGGCGTACTGCTCGTTGAGCACCGGGTAGAAGATCGGCTGGTCCGGCAGCCGCGGCGGCCAGGCCCGCCAGCCGGAGGCGCGGACGAGGTCGAGCTCCCGTGGGCCGGTCGGGCGCCACAGCGTCGTCGTCTCCGTCACCACGCACCCCTTCTGCCACGGTCATGGCACCGTACCGGCGGCGCGCCGCGACCGGCCATCGGGTTTCGGCAGCAGAATCGACAGCGGGTGCGATGAGTTCGCGAAGCCTCGGCGGTCCACCCTTCGACATCCCAGACAGACAGGTAGGGAGCACCGCGATGGCCAAAGTCATCTCCACGCTGTTCATCTCGGCCGACGGTGTCGCCGAGATCGACCCCGACTGGCATTTCCCGTACTTCGACGACAACATGGGCCGCGCCGTCACCGAGGACTACGACACCTCCGACGTGCTGCTGATCGGCCGGGAGACGTACGACAGCTTCGCCGGCGCCTGGCCGGACCGGGAGGCCGCCGGCGGTGAGGACGCGCCGTTCGCCAAGCAGCTCGGCGACATGCGCAAGGTCGTCGTGTCCCGCCAGCCGCTGGAGTTCTCCTGGCGCAACTCGGAGCTGATCCAGGGTGACCTGACCGACGCCGTGCGCGCGCTCAAGGCCGACGCCGGCATCAAGGGCATCCTCATTCCCGGCTCGATCTCGGTGGTGCAGCAACTGCTCGCCGCGGGCCTGGTGGACGAGCTGCGGCTGCTGGTGCACCCGGTCGCCGCCCGCAAGGGCCGCCGGCTGTTCGACGAGGGCGACGCGCCGTACCACCTGCGGGTGGCCGCGACGGAGGCGTACCCGACCGGCGTGATCCGGGTGATCTACACCCCGGCGCCGGCGCCGGGCGCGGCCGGGTACGACGACATCAAGGACCAGGTGCCGGCCGGCAGCTGACGATCACGGGGCGGCGGCGGCCGGTTGACCTCAGGCGGTCGACTTTAGCTCGTCGAAGGCCATGTTCCACCACGACTCCGGCTCGGCGAACGCGACCGGGTCGACCGGACGCAGGTCGTCGCGGATCGCCGCCGCCCGCGCGGCCCGCTCCCGCCCGCCGGGGTCGGTGGCGATGAGCTGGCCGAGCCGGTAGAGGAACTCCACGAACGCGGCGAACGTGCTGTTCACCGTCTCCAGGTTCGGCGTCTCCAGGTCCAGCAGGATCACCGCGCCGGTGCCCGCGTCCAGGCAGAACAGCAGCGCCGGGTCCTCCGGCGAGGCGCCCAGCACGACGTACGGGCGGGGGCCCTGGTCGCCCAGCTCGATCGACAGCGTGGAGAACAGCTCGACGTCGGGGACCGAGACGTCCACTGTGAACAGGATCGGCACCTCGACCGGAAGCGCGCCGTCGGGCGGGAACACCTCCGGCCCGAGCGGCCCGAGGATCGCGTCGAAACGCTGGTCGGGGAAGTAGACGACACCCCGCTCACCCCACAGCGCGGTGAGCTGCTCACGGGTCACCGTCACGGCTGCGCCTCGTCCTCGTCCTCGGCTTCGGCCTCGTCGAGCAGGCCCTGCCGGTCGAGGAACGCGTACCACCCGTCGTCGTCGGTGACCAGCTCGGCGTAGCCGGGGCCGAGCACGTAGTAGTGCACGAACGAGTCGAGGTCGGGCGCCAGTTCCTCGAAACTGTCGCCCATGAACCACTCGGTGCCGGTCGGCGGGAAGTACCAGACCGCGCCGGTGGCGCGCTCCAGGAAGATCGGCTCGTCGCTGCGTGTGCCGACGACCAGCCAGCCGCCCTTGTCCTGGCCGATGGGGGAGAAGTCGGGCGCGTAGTCGAGGAAGTACTGGACACCGGGCAGCCGGCCGGTCGAGGCCAGCTCGAACGCGCCGGCCCGCAGCCCGTCGGCCACGAGCAGGAACTCGCGGACGCCGTCCGGCAGCTCCGCCGGCACGTCGCCCTCGTCGGCCGGGTCGCCGATCTGCCCGTACGCGAGACTGGCCGGCTCGTCCGCGGCCAGGTCGGCGCGGAGTTCGGCGAGAAGCTGCGCGAGATCGGAAGTCAATCCACTACCTCTATTCGGATCGGGGTTCCGTCCGGCAGATTCTGGATCTGCCCCCAGATCTGGGAGCCGATGTCCGTGTTGGTTCTACCATGCAGCAGCTTGAGGTTGTTGACGGTGTCCGGCCCGCCGAGCTGCAGTTCCCACACGTGGTCGGGGTGGTAGTCGCTGAGCCGTTGACTGAGCCGGTTGGCGAGGTCCTTGTCGTGCGGCCAGTACTTGTCCCAGATCTTCTGGCGGATCCGGTCCTTGTACCCGTCGGTGAGGTTCTTGTCGCGGGCCACCGGGTTGGTGGCCTTGTAGAGCTTGCCGTCGTCGCTGAGCTTCTTCAGCGCGGCCATCTTGCGCCGGAACTGGGCGGTGGCGTGGAAGTCCCGGCGCTGCACCCGGACGACCTTCGTCGGCAGGCTCCGGTTGGGCCCGGTGACCCGGACGATCGGCTTCTCCAGCTTCTCGACCGCCTTGCGGACGATCTTGCCGGCCGCCGGTTTCGCGGCGGCGCCCCGGCCGCGCCTCGGGCTAGGCATCGAGCAGTCTCCCGATGACCTGGTCGATGAGCGCGCCGACGATCTCCCGGGTGATGATCTGGAAGATCGGGATCTCGGCCAGCGAGGCGCCGAACGTGACCACGGCGGTGGCGATCGCCTGGGCGACCTCGAACGCGAGGATGGCGAGCTGCACGATCACCGCGATCTTCAGCGCCAGGACGATCGCCGCGCAGATGATCAGCCCGGCGCCGAGCAGCATCGCCGCGGGCATGCTGTCGTGCAGCACGACCGGCCCGTTCTGCTCGCCGCCCCACCACTTCTGGAACGCCGCGATCGCCGGACCGACGTTCTGCGTCCACACCTGCGCGGCAGCCGCGTCCGCCGCGCCGGCCGCCGCCCCGATCCGGCCGCCGAACTCCAGCCACGCCTGGCCCATCTCGAAGAGCTTCTCCTCGTCGGCGGCCGGCCAGGTGTAGCCGATCCAGCCGAGCGCGGTGACCAGCTCACCCGGTAGTTGCAGTCCCACGGCTCAGCCCAGCCCGCCGGCCAGCGAACGCATGGCGCCCGCGCCGTCCTCGTCGACCCGCTCGTACGAGTCGGCCATCCCGGCGATGTCGGCGCCGGCTGCGGTGAACTCGTCGGCGGCCATGCCGACGCAGTCGAAGATGTAGTTTGCCACCTCGGTGTAGGCGATGCCGATGAGCGACCCGATGTCGTCGGCGCCCCACGGCTCGCCGTAGCCCTGCATCCGTGCCTCGAACGCCTCCAGCTCGCCGGTGAACCGCTTGGCCGCGTCGGTGACGCCCCGCCCGGCGGCCCGGATCAGCGGCGGGTGCACCTCGAAACCGCCGCTCATCGCTGCCCGCCGCGTGCCATCCGCTCCTGCGCCTCGGTCAGCGCGTCGAGGAACGACCCGAGCCGGGGAACGGCGGTGTCCCGTACCTCCTGCAACTGCTCCCGCAACTGCGACATGTCCGCGACCTGCGGATTCTCGCCGGTACGCAGCCCGTCGATCGCCGCGTTCACCGCGCTGACGATGTGCGCGGTCAGCTCCTCGGAGCCGAGCCGCATCAGCCGCGGCTCGACGTGCAGCGCGTGGAGCTTGCCGTCGCGTCCCATCTCGGCGCGGACCTGCCCGTCGGCGGCCTCGCCGACCGCCGGTGTCTCCGGCTCGTCCGCCGGCGGCGGACCCACCGTCCGAAGTGCCGCCATCGTCGCGTCGAGCATGCGGGTGAAGTCGCCGCTCATCGAAGGATCCGCACTCATGAGACCTCCCCAAGGCCAAACGCCACGAGCGTAACCGAGACGGACAGAGCGATTTGTCCCGTGCGCCGCCCGATCCGTCTTGGACACCGGGCGTCCGGGCGGCCACCATCGGCAGGAACACACGGGTACGGGCGACGGGAGCGGAACATGACCGAGGCGGACGTGGTGGTGGTCGGCGGCGGCGTCGTCGGGCTGACGACAGCGCTCACGCTCCAGGGGCTGGGTGCCCGGGTCACCGTGCTGACCGCCCACGACCCGGCCGACACGGTGTCCACCGTGGCCGCCGCCGTCTGGTACCCGAGCCACACCGACGAGGACCCACGGGTGCTGCGCTGGGCCCGGGACACCCACGCCGAACTGCGCCGCCAGGCGGCCGACGGCGTGCCGGGGGTGGTCGACCGGCCCACCCGGATGTGGTTGCGCCACCCCTTCGCCGGGCCGCCCTGGTGGGCCGACGCCTGCGGCGACCTGACGGCCGAGCCGGCGGAGCCGCCGTACACCGCGCTGCTGCGGTTCACCGCCCCGTCGGTGGAGATGACCCCGTACCTCACCTGGCTGCGGGAGCGCCTGGAGTCGGGCGGCGGCCGGGTCGTCCGCCGTGCGCTGGGCACGCTCGCCGAGGCGTACGAGGTCGCGCCGGTCGTGGTGAACGCGACCGGCCTGGCCGCCGGGCGGCTCGCCGCCGACCCGGCCGTGTACCCGGCGCGCGGGCACGTCGTGCTGGTGGCGAACCCCGGCCTGACCGTCTCGGTTCGCGACGAGGGCGACCCGGCCGGCATCACGTACGTGCATCCGCGCCGCCACGACGTGGTGCTCGGCGGCACCTACGAGGCGGGGGTGTGGCACACCCGTCCCGACCCGGAGGAGGCGGCGGCGATCCGCCGCCGGTGCGTGGCGCTGGTGCCGCAACTCGCGGACGCGCCGGTGCTGGGGGAGCGGATCGGGCTGCGGCCGGCCCGGCACGGCGGCCCCCGGGTCGAGATCGACCCGGCGGACGGGCGGCTGGTGCACGCGTACGGCCACGGCGGCGCCGGGGTGACGCTGTCCTGGGGCTGCGCGGCCGAGGTCGCCGATCTCGCCCTGAGTGTCTGACCGCGCGGTGCGGGCGGCCCCCCGCCGGAGCGCGCGGGCGGTAGCCTCGGCCCGGTGTCCGCCCGCCGCGCCGCACTGTCCGCCCTCGTCGCCCTGATCGCCGTCCACATCGGCTGCACGCTGGTCGCGCTCGCGGCCTACCGCCACCGGATCGGCGTGGTGACCCACGACGGCGCCAGTTTCCCGGTGGAGCTGCTCGACGCCGTGGTGCCCCTCCGCGACCTGCTGCCCGCCGTGCTCTGGCTGCTGCCGGTCACGCTGCTCGTCACGTTCGCGGCCCTCGGCTGCTGGGCCGCCCGGCGGACCGTCAGTCCCGGCGACGAGCGGCTACCGAGGGTGGCCTGGACCGCCGGCATCGCCGCGGTGCTGCTCAACCCGCTCGCGGCCGTGCGCTACGCGTCGGCCAGCGCGAACGGCGGCGAGTACATGCGCACGGTGCAGGTGGAGACCACCCTCCTGGTGCTCGCCGCTGCCGTGGCCACCACGATGAGCGCGCTCGCCGTCGCCGGGTTCGTGCGGCGCTCTGAGACAGCGAGGTCGCCGTCGCGGATGCGGGTGGACGACTGGTCAGCGGGCCCGGCGGGACGAGAGTGACCTGTCCGCTCAGGTGTGCCTCGTCCACGCGACGAACCGCTGGAACAGTTCGTCGGGACGTGGGCCCGGATCGGGGTTGAGTCTCAGCAGGTCGGCGGCGGCGTCGAACAGGCATGTCGCCATGTAGATCGACAGCGCCACCCGGTCCCGCCGGTATTCCAGCAGCAACAACAGGCGCGCTGGCTGGCACGGCCACGGGCCGGCGCAGACCCGGCAGAGCCACAGCGGCCGGATCGCCACGTGCGGCCGGATCGTTCTGGGCGGGCGGCCCGGCGGCGAGGATGTCGGCATACCCCATACGGTGACCGAGGCGTTGACCTGAGTCAAGGAGCCAGGTCAACTGTCTAGCGTCCGGCGTATGGAGCTGGTGGGCGCAGCCGAGATTCGCGTGATGCTGGGCGGCATCAGCAAGCAGCGGGTCTACGTGATCACCAGTAACCGCAACTTCCCGGAGCCGGTGGCCGACCTCGTGCAGGGCAAGGTCTGGTTGAAGTCGGACGTCCAGGAGTGGATCAAGGAACACCGGCCGGAGCTGGCCGCCGATTGAGCGTCCGGCTCACCGCTCCAGAACGGTGAGCCATTCGGCTGCGCGGGGACGGTATCCGTGCAGCTCGAAGAGCCCGCGCACGATCGCCGGCACGTGCCCGGCGCCGTACACGACCGCCACGTCGATGCGCTCGGAGGACCGGGTACGGATCAGCTCGGACAACGCGGCGAGCAGCCGCTCGTCGCGTTCGCCGCCGAACGCGCGCTCGGCGTGCTCGGTGAACTCGTGGTCGGCGTACCGCTCGTCGGCGGCCGACGGCAGGTCGTTCACCTCGATCTCCGGTGAGAGCAGACGCCGGGTGCCGCCGAAGAACTGCATCACCGTCACGAACGGGATCACCAGCCACATCTGGAGGCGGTACCGCAGCGGCATCGCCCGCCAGCCCTCGGCGAACTCCGCCGCCGACACGTCCGGGTTGAGCACCTCGACACCGAGGGACGCGTACGGAATGGGGTCCGTCACCAGGCCGGAGCGCCGGTTGGCCGGCATGGCCCGGTAGGTGAGTGTCAACGCCGAGCCGACCACCGACCGGCCGCTGACGCCCTCGACGACGAGCAGGTCGCATTCCCGGAGCCGCTTCGTGACCGCTGCGTAGAACCCCGGGCTCGCCACGTGGAGCATCGGGAACACCAGGAACTCCAACCGGCTGCCGGGCCGGCGTAGCCGGAGCACGGCCGAGCGGGTGCCGATGACGCTGTGTTCGATGATCTGCATGCCTGCCCCCCGTGGCTCGGCTGCTCTTGTCGGCAGGGTAGGGCGGCCGGGCAAAGGTCCCGTGCGCACGGCGGCGCGGACCGGTCAGGAATCGAGAAGCCCTGGGCGGGCGCCCCGACCTAGCGTTTCCGGCACGGGCCTCCCCGCCGGGGAGGCCACCGCCGGGAGGTAGGCATCAATGGATACGCGCATCCGCCAACTGCACCGCTGGCTCTCCATCGCCTTCACCGTGACCGTCGTGATCACCTTCGTGGCGCTGGCGCAGAAGGACCCGATCGTGTGGGTCTCCTACGTGCCGCTGCTCCCGCTCGCCCTGCTCCTGATCAGCGGCCTCTACCTGTTCGCGCTGCCGTACCTGCGGCGCCGCCGCGCCGCCGCGCGCCCGCGCTGACCTGGGGGATTACCGGGGCCGGTCAGCGGGCAACACTGGCGGATGGACCAGAAGGTGATGGTGTTCGCCCCGGCCCCGCTGTTGACGGTGACGATCGAGCAGCAGGGCGAAGCGACCGAGCTGCATCTGCACCCGGGCGGGCAGGGCGTGTGGCAGAGCCGGATGATCGCCGCGCTCGGCGTGCCGGTGACCATGTGCGTGGGCCTCGGCGGCGAGGTCGGCGACGCGGTCCGCAAGCTGCTCGACGACGAGGACGTCACGGTACGGATGGTGCGGCGCGAGTCCGGCACCGGCTGGTATGTGCACGACCGGCGGGACGGCGAGCGGACCGAGATCGCCGAGAACCCGGGCGTGCCGATGGTGCGGCACGACATCGACGAGCTGTACACGGTGACGCTCACCGAAGGGCTGCGTGCCCCGGTGAGCGTGCTCAGCGGACCGGCCGACCCGGGTGTGGTGGACCCGGACATCTACCGGCGGCTCGCCGCCGACCTGAGCGCCAACGGCGGAACCGTGGTGGCCGACCTGTCCGGGCCGTACCTGGAGGCGGTGCTCGACGGCGGGGTGAGTGTGCTGAAGGTCAGCCACGAGGAACTGCTCGACGACGGCCTGGCCAAGGACGACAGCGTGGAGGCGCTGCGCGACGCCGGCCGGCGCTGCCAGGATCGGGGCGCGCGGACGGTGCTGATCAGCCGGGCCGGGGAGCCCGCGCTGGCGCTGCCGGAGGACGGCGAGGCGCTGCTGGTGCACGCCCCGCCGCTGGAGCCGGCCGACCACCGGGGCGCCGGTGACTCGATGACCGCCGGGGTGGCGGCGGTGCTGGCCCGGGGCGGCGACATGCGGGAGGCGCTGCACGTCGGGGCCGCCGCGGGCGCGCTGAACGTGACCCGGCACGGGCTGGGCACCGGCCGGGCCGAGGCGGTACGGGAACTGGCCGGCCGGGTGCGGCTGACCCCGCTGGACGGTGGCGACGATGACGGCTGACCGGCCACCCCGGGTGCTGGTGACGAACGACGACGGCGTGCACGCCCCCGGCATCCGCGCGCTGGCCCGGGCCGCGTACGAACGTGGGTTGGACGTGGTGGTCGCCGCGCCGCAGCACGAGGCGAGCGGGATGAGCGCGGCGCTGTCCGCGGTGACCGAGGACGGGCGGCTGGTGTTCGGCGAGACCGAGCTGGACGGCCTGCCCGACGTGCCCGCGTACGCGGTGGCGGCCTCACCCGCGTACATCGCGGTGCTGGCCGGGCTCGGCGTGTTCGGGCCGGTGCCGGACCTGCTGCTGTCCGGCATCAACCGGGGCGCCAACGCCGGCCACGCGGTCCTGCACTCCGGCACCGTCGGCGCGGCTCTGACCGCGGGCAACAACGGCATCCGCGCGCTGGCCGTGTCGCTCGACGTGCTCACCCCGGCGGCGGCGAGCGCGGGCAGCGGTGGCGCGGCGATAGCGGTGCTGGACAGCGTGGACGACGAGTCCCGCCACTGGGCGACCGCCGCCGAGCTGGCCGCGACGCTGCTGCCCTGGCTGGCCGAGGCGGACCCGGGCACGGTGCTCAACCTCAACGTGCCCGACCTGCCGGCCGATCAGGTGGCCGGGCTGCGGCAGGCGACACTCGCGCCGTTCGGTCAGGTGCAGGTGTCGGTCGCCGAGCGTGGCGAGGGGTTCGTGCGTACGGCGGTGGAGGAGAACGCGGTCCGCGCGGTCCCCGGCACCGACATCGCCTGGCTGGCCGACGGGTACGCCGCCGTCACCGCGATCCGGGCGCTCGGGCACCTGCCCGACGTCGAACTGCCGGTCGACCGGTGAGGGACGGCTCCGCCCCGCCACCTCGTGCGGGCGGCGGGGCGGAGAGCGTCACTCGCCGGCGGCGCGCCGCCGGTCGGCCTCGGCGTCGGCGGCGCCCACCGGGGTGCCGTCGCTGTCGCGGTCGGCCCCGGACAGGTCCACGTCGGCGCCGGCCCGGGCGGCGTCGGCAGCCGCGTCGTCGGCGCCGACGACCTCACCGCCGCCGGTCTGTCCGTCGTCGGGGACCAGTTGCCCGGCGGTGGCCAGCCCGATCGGTGCGTACCTGGGGTCGGTCATCTCGTCCTCCTCACCGGTGTTCCTCCGGAAGCGGTACCCCGGTACGGGACGCGGCACACGCGCGGGTCAGCGGTCCCGGTCGAGGAAGTCCAGGGTGACCGCGGCGAACAGCGGCGACTGGTCGATGTCGTAGTGGGTCAGGCCGGGCAGGATCGCCAGCGCGTGCCCGCCCGCCGGGCGGCCCTCGCCGGTCCAGCCGCCGTCGCGCCGGCCGCCGTCGAGCAGCTCGAACACCTCCACGAAGTGGCTCGGCGGGGCCATGTCGGCGTCGGCGGCGACCACGAGCGTCGGCACCCGCAGGGCACGCACCTGGTCGGCGAGGTCGAAGTCCTTCCGCATCGCCTCGCCGATCTTGTCGAGCAGCCGGGGGAAGTCCTCCGGACGCGGCGCGACCCGCTGGTACAGCTCGTACATCGGGGTGTCCTTCAGGTACTCGGCCGCCGCGCCGTTGACCTGGCCCTGCTGCGCCAGCATGTCCGGGTAGACGGCGTCGCGGCGGATGTGCGCGGACGCGGCGACCAGCCGGCCGATCTTCTCCGGGTGCCGGAAACCGACGTGCAGGGCGACGCCGCCGCCGAGGGAGAAGCCGACCACGTCCGGCCGGTCCAGCCCGAGGTGGTCGATCAGCGCGGCGACGTCGTCGGCCATCAGCGCCATGTCGAGCGGCCGGTCCACGTCGGCGGTGCGGCCGTGCCCCTGCAGGTCCACCACGACGACCTGGTGTTTCGCGGTGAGCACGGGCAGGATCGGCGCGAACATCTCGCCCGAGGTGAGGCCGCCGTGCAGCAGGATCATCGGCCGTCCGCTGCCGTGTGTCTCGTGGTAGAGGCGTACGCCGTTGACGTCGGCGTACCGCCCGGGGGCGTGGTTCTCGTCGCGCTCGGTGGTGGTCATCGGTGCTCCTCGGATGTGCTGACCTGACCACCGGTGGACCGGGCGGACGGGGCGTACTCATCGCCGCGCGCCCGGGGTACTCGCGTTCATGCAGCATGTGGGCTAGTTTCAGCCGGGTGAGCGAGGTGGCGAGCGTTCCCGTCGAGGCACAACTAGAGGCGTACCGGTCGGAGCTGACCGGCTACTGCTACCGGATGCTGGGTTCGGCCTTCGAAGCCGAGGACGCGGTGCAGGACACCTTCGTCCGGGCCTGGCGCAACTTCGACAAGTTCGAGGGGCGGTCCGCGCTGCGGACCTGGCTCTACCGGATCGCCACGAACGTCTGCCTCAGCATGGCCACCAGCGCGCAGCGCCGGGTCCGGCCGATGGACCTCGGCCCGGCGGGCGTCGGCACGGCCACCCATCCCGGCGAGCCGCGCCCGGAGCAGATCTGGGTCGGCCCGGCGCCCGACGACCGGGTCCTGCCCGAGGTCGCCGACCCGGCCGAGGTGGTCGCCGGCCGCGAGTCGGTGCGGCTGGCGTTCGTCGCGGCGTTGCAGCACCTGCCGCCGAAGCAGCGCGCCGTGCTGATCCTGCGCGAGGTGCTCGCCTGGTCCGCCCAGGAGGTCGCCGATCTGCTGGACACGTCGGTGGCGAGCGTCAACAGCGCGCTGCAGCGGGCGCGGGCCACGATCGCCTCGGCCGACACCGAGGCCGACGCGCGCCGTCCGCTCGACGAGGAGCAGCAGGCGCTGCTCGCCCGCTACGTGCGCGCGTTCGAGGCGTACGACCTGACGGCGCTGACCGCGCTGCTGCACGAGGACGCGACGTTGTCGATGCCGCCGCTGCCGCTGTGGCTGCGCGGCCCCGCGCACATCGCGGACTGGATGGCCGGCACCGGCAGCGGCTGCCGCGGGTCCCGGCTGGTGCCGACGGCCGCCAACGGAATGCCCGCGTTCGGGCACTACCGGCGTGACCCCGACGGCTCAGGACATGTGCCGTGGGCGCTGATCGTCATCGGCGTCTCCGGCGGCCGGATCACGTCGCTCAACAACTTCCTCGACGTCGACCGCCTGTTCCCGCTGTTCGGGTTGCCCGACCGGCTGGAGGAGGGCGCCGGCCAGCCCGAGCAGGCCGGCCAGCTCGCGTAGGTCGTCGCCCGCCCCGCGTACCTCCAGCCCCCAGCCGAAGCGGCGCGCGGTCAGGCGCAGCCGCGCCAGCACCTCGACCGTGACCAGGTCGGGCGCGGCGACAGCGGACACGTCGCACACCACCACGCCCCGGTCTCGGCCGCGCAGCGCCTCGGCCAGTTCGGCGCAGCGGGCGGCGATGTCCGCGCGGGTCGGCGTCCCGCCGGCCAGGGAGAGCATGTGCGTGATCACACGCATTGGACCGGCGTACGTCCCGGCTCTCATCGGTACGCGCGTGCCGAACCGCGTGCAGTTACATCGACGTTAACTGCTATACCAATCATCGGTGCTCGGCTATATGATCCCGGTAGTTCACCCCGAAGCCTCACGAAACCGCAGCTCCCCGCACCCCTCGGGTCGAACTCCGCAAGCCAGGTGCCCCGCATCGTCGTGCCTGGCGACCGCCCGGCGTTGCGGTTCAACCTGCCGGAAAGGTGGGAACGGATGACAGGGATGCCGTCCTTGGTCATCGGCGTCGCGTCCTCGTCGGCCGAGCGACGGCAGCTCGCCCAGCTGCTCGGCGGCACCGAGGCGTTCCTGATCGTCTCCAGCGTCCACCAGGCCCGCCGATTCCTCGACCTGGTCCGTCGTCCGTCCGGCCCGCCGCCGTCCCGGCCGCAACCCGCCGGTGAGCCGCCCGCTCCGTCGTCCGGCGCGTCCTCCGTCCCGTCGTCCGGGCTGGAGCTGGGTGTCGACTCCGACCGGCGGGTGCTGCGCTGGCGGGAGCGCGAGGTCGGGTTGACGCCGCTGGAGCACGACCTGCTGGTCTGCCTGGCCGGCACGCCCGGTCAGGTGTGGACGTACGCCCGGCTGCACCGCGCGGTCTGGGGCAACGACCACCTGGGGCGGGGCTCGGACATGCACTCGGTGGTACGCCGCATCCGGCGCAAGCTCGCCCGCCTCAACGTCCCCGCCACCATCCACGCCGTCCGAGGCGTCGGCTTCCGCCTGACCCCACCCTGACCCCGCCCTCCCCCACCCTGACCCCGCCCCGCCCGCGCCCCGCGCCGCTGATCTTGCACTTGCGGCCCCTCGGGTGGGGCTTTTGTGCGCCTTGCCGGGGCGGTAAGTGCAAGATCGCGGGGGAGAGGGGGTGGCGTGGGGCGGCCCGCCCGGTGCGGGGCACCGGGCGGGCCGACTCATGTGTGTTTCGGGTCAGCAGCGGGTGGGGGAGAGGGTGAAGTCCTCCACCGTGGGCGTGCTGCTGTTGATCTTCGTTTGGCGCGTCTGGGGCTTCCAGCCGTCCTTCGCGACGATCAACGTGAGCGGGTTGTTGCGCCGGTCCATCCAGTAGGCGTACCGGCCCTGGGCGTCGGTGGTGAAGGTGTAGGAGTTCGCCCAGGAGTCGACCTGCACGGTCACGCCCGCCAGCGGCGCCGTCGCGCCCTGGCAGCTCTTGCCGGAGACCGTGCCGGACAGCTTGCCCCAGGTGTTCGGCGGCTGCGCGATCATGGTCACCGCCACCGGCTCCACGGTGTACGGCGTGTCCTCCTTGATCGCCACCGACGCCGAGTACGTGCCCGGCTGGTCGACGTTCGCCGTCATCGTGAGGGTGACGGTGACCTTCTCACCGGGCGCCAGCGTGACCTTCGACTTGTCGACGGTCAGCCAGCTCACGTCGGCGGCGGCCTCCGAGCACTCGGAGAAGCCGGGCAGGACCTCGCTGTCCTTGGTGGCCGTGAAGCTGCCCGACGAGCCGCCGATCTTGTAGAACCCGCAGGCCGCGCCGCCCCGGTAACGGGGGGTGTTGGCGTTGGGCAGGTTCGCCCACGAGTTGGTCGCCGGGTCGAAGGCGAAGCCGGCGTTGGTGATGGCGCCGCCCTGCGACCCGCCGACGACCAGCAGCTTGCCGTTCGCCACCGCGTACGAGGAGGCCCAGCTGTCGGCCGGCGCGTCCGGGATGGCGGTCCAGGCGTTCGCGGCCGGGTCGAAGGCGTACCCGGCCTTCTGCGACGTGGTTCCGTCGTTGCCGCCGGTGCAGTAGACGGTGCCGTCGATCCCGCCGCAGGACAGGAACGCCACCGACTTCGGGTACGCGGGCAGCGTCTCCCAGGCGTCCGCGCCCGGGTCGTAGCGGACCACCGAGTTGGACATCGGCGTGCAGCTGGCGGTGGTGCAGCCGCCGATCGCGTACAACTTGCCGCCCGCGACCGCCTGGCCGGCCGCCGAGCGCGGCGCCGGGTTGTCGGCCTTGCGGGTCCAGGTGTTCGCCGCCGGGTCGTACGAGAAGGTGGCGGCGTCCGGTCCGGCGGCACCCCAGCCACCGGTGGCGACGATCTTCCCGTCGAGCACGCCGACCGTCATGGCGTTACGCGCGCCGGGCAGGTCGGCGATGCCGGTCCACGCCTGGGCGATCGGGTCGTACCGGTAGTTCTTGGCGCTCGACGTGGTGCCGTCGCCACCGGCGATGGAGTAGACCTTGCCGTCGACGCTGACGACCCGGTTGTCCATCACGTTCGACGGGTAGCCCGGGATGGTGGTCCACGGGTCCGCCTGCGGGGCCGCCGCCGCGCCGATGCCGGTGGACGACTTGCCGGACGAGCGGGCCGCGAACGACGTCGCGGCGGTCAGCCGCTGGACCGGCGCGCCGGTCGAGCCGAGCAGCGCCTGCTGGGACAACTGGGAACCGTCGGCCCGTTGCAGCACGAACCCGCCGTCGCGTTCGCTGAACTCGGCGTTGACCGGCGCCCCGCCGGTGTTGGTCACGGTGAACGTCTTGCTGACCTTCCCGCTGGGCATCCGGACCGTGCCGGTGATCGAGGTGGGCTTCACCGACAGCCGGCCGGCGGCGAGCTGGAAGTTGGCCGCGGTGGCCCAGTCCTCCTCGACCGTGACCTGCTTGGTCTGGCTCACGTAGTTGCCCGCGCCGGCGGTGAACGGGTGCTTGCCGGTCAGCGACGAGAACATCCAGTAGAAGCCGTCGGGCAGTTCGGTGTCGTCAGGCGTGGCCACCGTGGTGGCCTTCTCCGCCGGGCGGTCCTTGCTGGTCACCGTGGCGCCGTTGACGTAGCTGTTGTCGTTCTTGTCGCGGACGTGGCCGAGCACCAGGCCGCCCTTGACCGGCTTGCAGACGAGCGTGCTGCCGATGAGGACGTTGTCGACCTGCCACCACCATTCCCAGCTGGCCTCGTAGTAGTGGAAGCGCACCCGCACCTGCGACTGGCCGGCCGCCTGCGGGATCGGCACCTCGGTCACCCGCGGGCCGCGTACGTCGGCGGCCTGCCGCAGCACGTTGCTCCAGGTGGTGCCGCCGTCGAGGCTCAGGTCGACGTCCGCGCGGTCGCTGTTGAGCCAGTTGTAGTCCTGGTTGAACCGGATCACCGGCGTGGTCACGCCGGTGAGGTCGACGACCGGGCTGACCAGCGAGGTGTCCTGCTGCCCGCCGCTGCCGTAGTTGTCGCTGTCGATGATGGCGAAGTTGCCGCTGCCGCCGGTCAGGTTGCCGCGTTCACCGGCGTCGGTGAACTCCCAGACCTGGCCGGTGCCGGCGTTGTCCACCACGGTCCAGCCGTCCGGCACGCCGGTGCCGTCGAACGTCTCGTACTCGCCGTCGGAGCTGACGGTGTAGCCGGGGGCGGTGGTGCACGCCTCGGGGTTCGCCTGCACCGCGATGTTGGCGACGGCGTTGCCCGAGCCGACGGTGACCTCCTTGGTGGTGGTCAGGTAGCCGGCGTACTGCGGCTCGACAGTGAGCCGGTAGGTCGCCCCGGACGGCAGCGACAGGCTGTAGCGGCCGGTGGTGGGCGTGGTGTAGTCGGAGATCGGCGTGCCCTCGACGCTCACCTTCGCGTACAGCGGCCAGCCGTGCCCGGACCCGTCGGTGACCTGCCCGCTGACCGTCACGCTCGCCACCGCGGTGAGCGCGACGTCAAGCGTGGTGGTCGTGTTCGCGGTGACGGTCGCGGACAGCGTGCGCGTGGCGTACCCGAAGGTGGAGACGACGACCTGGTAGTCGCCGGCCGGCAGCAGCGAGGAGTACGTGCCGTCGGCGCCGGTGGTCAGCGTGCGGTCCGCCGCGCCGGACAGCGTGACGGTGGCGCCGGCGATGCCCGCGCCGGTGGCGGCGTCGGTGACCTTGCCGGCCAGCGTGCCGTTGTCCCCGATCGGGGCGGCGGCGAGCAGTGCGAGCGCGTCCAGCCGGCCCTCGCCGTAGACGTTGTTGTCGTCGGTGGTGCCGCCGCACTGGGTGTCACCCTTGTCGATCGCCGCGTCGTCGAGCAGCGCGCGGGTCGCCGGGACGTCGCCGACCAGGGTGGGCGCCGCCGACCAGAGCAGCGCGATCGCGCCGGCCAGGTGCGGCGCCGCCATCGAGGTGCCGCTGATGCTGGCGTACGAGTTGGTCGGCACGCTGGAGCGCACGTTGACGCCGGGCGCCGAGATGTTCGGCTTGATCTCGCCGTTCTGCCCGGTGCCCCGGGACGAGAAGCTGGCGATGTTGTTGTTGACGTCGTACGCGCCGGCCGAGTAGTTGCTGGCCAGGCTGCCCGGCGAGCCGCTGGTCTGGCAGGACGGGCCGTTGTTGCCGTTGGACCAGACGCCGAAGATGCCGGACGCGGTCCAGGCGTTCGTGACGTCCTCCATGAACGGCTCGTTCGACGGCGTCCTGGTGCCCCACGAGTTGTTGATGATGTTCGGCCGCTTGCTGGCGTCCGGGTTCTGCCCGTTGAGGTCGGTGGGCTCCAGCATCCACTGGCCGGAGGAGACCAGCGCGGCGTCGGACGGGCAGCACCCGTTCGCGGCGATCCACTTGACCTCGGGGGCGACACCGATCTGGTTGGCCCCGTCGGCGCCGGCCATGGTGCCCATGGTGTGCGTGCCGTGGCCGTCGGAGTCGCACGGCGCGGTGGCGCACTCGTCGGCCGCGTCGAACCAGTTGTAGTTGTGGTCGAAGGTGCCGTCACCGTTGTTGCCGCGGTACGAGTTCACCAGCGCCGGGTGGTCGAACTGGACGCCGCTGTCGATGCTGGCCACCGTGATGCCGGCGCCCTTGACGCCGTACTGGGACCAGACGTCGTCGGCGTTGATGTTGGCGATGCCCCACTCCAGCGCGTTCGCCGACTTCTCGTCGGTGCCCGGGATGGTCTCGGGGAGCTTGTACTCGATCGGCGCGTACAGGCCGTCCACCTCGGAGTGGGCGGCGAAGTTCTGCGCCATGGTCAGCGAGCCGTCGGTGACCTTGATGGCGTTGGTGGCCCAGAAGCTCTGGTACTTCGTGCCCGAGCGGTCCAGCTCGGCGCGGATCTTGGCCTGGCTCTCCGCGGCGGTCTTCTTCAGCGCCGCCGCGACGGCGGCGCCGCGCTCGTTCCAGTCCTTGATCGCGGTGGCCTTGCCCAGGTCCGCCTTGCCCGAGAAGTGGATCCAGAAGTCGCCCTCGCTCTTGCCCTCCAGCTGCCGGGTGAGTTCGGGGCGGATCTTGTCGCCGGCCGACGCGCCGGTACCCGTGCCGGCCTGTGCTCCAGTGCCGGTGGCGGCCAGCGCGGTCGCGGCGAGCACCAGGGCGGCGCCCGCGCTCACCAGCCGCCGGGCCGGGCCCCATCTGTGTGGACGTCTCAGCATCGGTGCTGCCTCCTGTTCCGATGACCCGCTGATGATCGAGCCATGGCAGAAGGGCCAGGAGACGCGCTCTCCCGACTGGTCGCACCGGTATTACCAGAACCCCCCAGGCCCCCTAGGTGTCCGTGCGGGTCTACGCCGGTCACCTGAATGGACACTATGATCGACATGAGGGAACGATCAATGACCGTACGTGAGCAACATGTCACCAACAGGCCCCCGGACCGGATGGCTTGTTGACAGTTTTTGTCACGGTGGGGCGCGGTGACGACTGACGGCACGAACGCGGCGAACTCCGGCACCGAGCCGCCGGAGCGGCCCTTCTCGCTCGTCATCGGCGTGACGTTGTCCCCGGCCGAACGGCTGCGGCTGACCGAGCTGCTCGACGGCGTCGCGCCACTGTTGATGGTCGCCGATCTGGACGAGCTGCGCGAGTTGATCACAGCGGACGCGCCGGACCCGGCCGGCGCGCCGGGTCCGCCCGTACCCGAGCCGAAGCCCGCGCCGGACGGCGCGCTGGTGATCGACGCAGCGCGCTCCACCGCCCGGTGGGGCGACCGCGAGACCGCCCTGACCCGGCTGGAGCGCGACCTGCTGACCTGCCTGACCGCCGAGCCGGTACGGGTGTGGAGCTACGCCGAGCTGCACCGGGCGGTCTGGCGCGACGCGCCGACGCACGGCCGGGCCGACGTGCAGTCCCTGGTGAAGCGGTTGCGACGCAAGCTCGACGAGCTGGGCACCGGCGTCACCATCGCGGCGGTACGCGGTGTCGGCCTGCGGCTCACCGACCACCGCCACCCCCGGGTGCGGGGCGACTGACCGCTGCGGCGGCCGGACGGCGGCACGGGTGACCCGATCGGAGGAGCGGGCCTGCCGGTGTGGCCGGAATTGATGGCGACCGGTCGATTACCGGTGCGGCACGTATCGCGAAATGTCTTTGCCTCCTACGGTGGCGTCCGGCACGCGGACGGAGGGACCCGGGAATCACCCGAGGGGGGCCGTCCCGGCGGACAGGGAGAGTCATCTCGATGCGAGTTTGGAGTCGCGCGGTGGCGGTCATCGCCGCCGGCGCGGTCGTGGTGGTGGGCGTACCGGCGCTCGCCGGCACCGTCGTCGTGCGGGACGCCGGCGCGGCCGGCCGGACCGGCGCCCAGGCGACCGGGAGCAGCGCCGCGCTCGGCGCCGCGCGTACCACCGCCACCCGGGCGCTGGTCACCCCCGGGGACACCCGGCTGATGCCGACCACGCCCCGCACCGACACGCCGCGGATCACCAACGGCGAGATCACCGACATCGAGGTGATCGGCAACCGGGTCTTCATCGCCGGCACGTTCACCTCGATCGCGAACGTCGGCGGGTCCGCGATCGCGCAGAAGTCCCTGGCGTCGTACAACCTGGACACCGGCAAGGTGGACACCGCGTTCAAGCCGGTCATCGACGGGGCGGTCACCGCGGTGGAGGCGTCACCGGACGGCTCGTCGCTCTACATCGCCGGCACGTTCAACACGATCAACGGCGTCACGAAGCGCAAGATCGCCCGGCTGAACCCGACCACCGGCGCGCCGATCGCCGCGTTCACCGCCACCGCCAACGCGCGGGCCACCGCGCTCGCGGTGAGCGGCAACGCGGTCTACGTCGGCGGTCAGTTCGCGACCGTCAACGGGGTCAGCCGCAGCGGCCTGGCCGCCCTCAACCCCACCACGGGCGCCGTCGACACCGGCTTCAACCTGCCGCTGACCGGCGGCATCGGCGTCGGCGGCATGCTCACCGTGCAGCAGCTCAAGCTCACCCACGACCGCAGCAAGCTGCTGGTCGTGCACACCGGCCGCCAGATCGCCGGCCAGGACCGCTACGGCGTGGCCCTGATCGGTACGGCCAGCAAGGCGCTGCTGCCCTGGCGTACCCGGCTGTGGGAGGACAACCTCTCCTTCGTCGGCGGCATCCAGCGCGTCTTCGCCGGTGACATCGCGCCGGACGACTCGTACTTCGTGGTCACCAGCGGCTCCGGCGGCGACCGGCCGCCGATCAACGACACCGCCATCGCGTACCCGCTGACCGGGAACGACCACGTCGAGCCGCTCTGGATCTCCCGGCACTTCGACAGCATCTACTCGGTCGCGATCACCGACACCGCCGTCTACGTCGGCGGGCACTTCAGCTGGCAGGAGTCGCCCACGTCGAACGTGCCGTGGCCCGGCCTGGACAACGTCGGCTACGGCACCGGCCAGGGGCTCAGCGGCTACGGCCTCGGCGACCAGGTGGTCCGCCGCGACCACCTCGGCGCGCTGGACCCGCTCACCGGCACCGCGCTGGAGTGGAACCCCGGCTCCAACTCGTACGAGGGCGAGAAGGCGATGATCGCCACCTCGCGCGGCCTGCTCGTCGGCGGTGACGGCAACGTCAAGGGCGGCAAGACCACCGGCCGGGTGGCCTTCTTCGACCTCTCCAAGGAGCCCGCGCCCGCGCCGCTGGACACCACAGTCACCACGCCGATCGAGGGCGCGGTGAAGCCGGCCGGCGAGGAGTTCACCATCAGCGGCCAGGCGCTCGCCCCCGCCGGAGTGGCCCGCGTCCAGCTGGAGATCCAGGACCGCAACAGCGGCAAGTACCTCCAGGCCGACATGACCACCTGGGGCGCGTTCAAGGCGATCAACACGACGCTCGCCGCGCCGAACGCCACCTCCACCACGTGGAGCCTGCCGGTGACGCTGCCGGCCGGCGTCTACCAGTTGCAGGCCAAGACGTTCGACCGCAACGGTGCCGGCGACACCACAAAGGCGGTCAAGAAGATCGAGACGTTCCGCTTCGACGACCTGCCGCCGTCGACCCGGATCAGCTCACCGTCGGCCGGCCTGCTCGCCACGCAGACGTTCGTGGCCTCCGGCACCGCCACCGACGACAAGGGTGTCAACTCGCTGATCTACTCGTTCCGCACGCCGGACAACAGGTACCTGCAGGACGACGGCACCGTCGCCGCCGTCTACAACACGTTCCGCGGCGAGCCGGACGTGATCGGCGCGACGTCCACCACCTGGCAGTACGAGGTCACGCTGCCCACCGAGGGGCAGTGGAAGATGACCGCCACCGCCGTCGACACCACCGGGCAGAGCGACCTGCGCGGCGACACCCGCGACTGGACCGTCTCCGCCAACGGCGTACCGCCCACAGTGGCGATCACCTCGCCGGTGGCGATGACCCCGCCGGGCAACCCGGCGCCGCTCACCGTCGCGCCCGGCGGCACGATCACGTTCGCCGGCACGGCGAACGACGACGACGCGCTCAAGTCGGTGGAGATCTACCTGCGCAACAACACCACCCGCGAGGCGCTGGCCAGCGACGGCACCTGGGGCGCCGACTCGGTCGCCGGCTACCACCGGATCTCCCCGGCCAACCTCGACGCCGCGACGTTCGACTGGTCGTTCACCACCGTGCCGCTGACCCCGGGCGTCTACGACTTCCGGGTACGCGCCACCGACAAGCTCGGCCTGACCACCTCCAGCAACAACATGGGCCGGCTCACCGTCACCGCTCAGGTGCCCGGCGACGCCTTCCCCAACGGGTTGCTCAGCTTCACCGGCACCAACCAGGACATCGACCAGCTGCACCTGGACCTGGCCGGCACCGCCACCGACGACAAGGGCGTACGGGCGGTCCGGATCGCGCTGCGCGACCTGGACACCGGCCGGTACGTGCAGCCAAACGGCACCATGGCCGCCGCGTTCGCCACTGTCGACGCGACGCTCGCCTCGCCCGGCGCGACCAGCACCGCGTTCACGCTCTCGATCGACCTGCCCACCCGGGGCACGTACAGCGTCGAGGCGTGGGCCGTGGACACCGCCGGTCAGCAGGACAACTCGACAAGCGGCGCGACCGCCCGCTACCTGGTCTACCCGGGTGACACCGACCCGACGCTGGAGCCGAGCATCACGCCGGTCGAGGGCCAGGCGTACACCGGCGGCCGGATCGTGATCACCGGCCGGGCCGTGGACGACGGCGGGATGCAGAAGGTCGAGGTGCAGATCGGCAACAGCGCCGGGCAGGGCATGAACTCGGCCGGCACGTTCGGCCGGGCGGGCGCGCCGACCAGCTGGCCGTGGATCGCCACGTTCCTCACCAGCCCGGGCTCGCCGGGGTCGAACTTCGCGTACACGTCGCCGGTGATCCCGGCCGGCACGTACACGGTGACGATCCGCGGCATGGACAACCGGGGGCAGTACCAGCAGCCGCCTCGTACCGTCACGGTGACCGTCACCGACTGACCGGACGGCCTCGCGGGCCGGTCCGCGCCGGGTCTCCCGGCGCCGGGCCGGCCCGTGCCCGTTCTCAGGGCTGGATCAGGCACATCCCGGCAACGGCCGGCCGGTGCATGGTGGCCAGCGCGTCCGGCGCGGCGTCCAGGTCGATGGTGCGGGTGACCAGGTCGGCCGGGCGCAGCACCCCGGCGGTGACCAGCCGCAGCATCTCCGGGTACGCGTGGGCCGGCATGCCGTGGCTGCCGAGCAGCTCCAGCTCGTACGCGATCACCAGGTCCATCGGCAGCGCCGGGCGGCCCTGCGCGGCGGGCAGCAGCCCGACCTGCACGTGCCGGCCGCGCCGGCGCAGGCCCTCGATCGACGCCACGCAGGTGGCGTGAGCGCCCAGCGCGTCCAGCGACAGGTGCGCGCCCCCGCCGGTGGCGTCCCGGATCGCGGCGGCCACCTCGGCGGGACCGCCCAGCGTGCTCGCGTCCACGCAGACGGCGGCGCCGCTGCGGCGGGCCAGTTCCAGCGCGCCGGGCGACACGTCCACCGCCACCACCCGCGCCCCGCTCGCCGCCGCGATCATCACGGCGGACAGGCCGACGCCGCCGCAGCCGTGCACCGCCACCCACTCACCGGCGGCCACCCGGCCCTGCGCGATCACGGCCCGGAACGCGGTGGCGAACCGGCAGCCGAGCGCGGCGGCGGCCGCCTCGTCCAGCTCGTCCGGCAGCCGGACCAGGTTCACGTCGGCGTGCCGTACCGCGACCAGCTCGGCGAACGAGCCCCAGCCGGTGAAGCCCGGCTGCGTCTGCCGCTCGCAGACCTGCTGGTCGCCCGCGAGACACGACGGGCACCGCCCGCACGCGCAGACGAACGGCGCGGTGACCCGGTCGCCGGGCCGCCAGCCGCGTACGTCCGCGCCGGCCGCCACGACGACGCCGGCGAACTCGTGCCCCGGCACGTGCGGCAGGCGGATGTCCGGGTCGTGGCCCTGCCAGCCGTGCCAGTCGCTGCGGCACAACCCGGTAGCGCCGACCCGGACGACCACCCCGTCAGGCGCCGGCACCGGATCATCCACCCGGCAAACCTCCGGCCGCACCCCGAACCGCTCGAACACCACAGCACGCATGCCCCCGATCCTCACACCCCCACCCCGCGCCCCCTCCCGCCCCCTCCCCGCTCCCGCGATCTTGCACTTGCGGGCCGGTAGATGTCCTGAATGCCCCATCTGACCGGGCGGAAAGTGCAAGATCGCCGGCGAGGGCCGGTGCCAGCCTCGCCTGCCCGTCCCAGGCGCGTCGGGTCTCCCATGACCCGAGATCCGTGGTCCGTATCCCGGGAGCAGTCGTAGATCTTGGTACGAGAGCGCCCCCATGGGGGCCGTTTCGTACCAAGATCTACGGGTGGCTCGGGGCGCCGAGGCGAGGGAGGGCGCGCGGGGCGGCTCGAGTCGGCGAACCAGGGAGCTCGGGGCGGGATGGGCTCTCACGCCCGGCCCCTCCCTTCCCGGTGATCAAGGAGTTTGTGTCCTTGTCGGGGCGGTGCCAGTCCGCAAACTCCTTGATCAACGCGCAAGACGCGGGGGAGGGAGCGGGCGGGTGGGGTTACAGGCGGTGGCCCTGGGGGTCTCGGGCGGTGATGCCGTCCAGGCGGGTTCCCGGAGTCAGGGTCTTCGGGTCGAACCAGAAGATCACCACCTGGGGGTCCTCGCTCCACCTGGCCAGCTTCGCGTCGACCTGCCGGCCGTCGACTGTCCCGACGATGCGGGCCGCCGGCCCGACGAAGTAGCCGAACGTCGGTATCGACGTGTCGGTGGGCGCCCGCTGCTGGTCGTACCCGATCTCGTGGAACCCGGCCCGGCGGTCGCTGCCGGACACGTCGTTGAGCAGGAAGTCGGAGGTCAGGTGGCCGTCCGGCGCGCGGCGGCCGGCGACCAGGCCGATCGTCACACGCGGCAGTTCCGGCACGTCGATCGGGACCATGAAGAACACGCGCGCCTCGGCGCCGTACCGGATGCCGCTGTCCACGACGGTCCCGAGCGGCTGTAGCGGCGACTGGGTCGGGGCCGGCGCGGCCGTCGGCGTGGGCGCTGGAGGGCCGGCGGACGCGGTGGCGGCCGGCTCCCCGCCCGGGAGGTTCGGCGGGCCGGGCCGCGTCGCCACGGCCTCGACGCCGAACGCCACGGCGAGCACCGCCGTCATCGCCGCCACGGCTGCGCCGGCCCGCCGTCGCCGGCGCAGCCGCCGCCCCCGGCGCATGATGTCGTCGAGGTCCAGGCCGTCGGCCCGCTCGGTCGCCCGCATGGCCCGGCGCAGCTCGTCCATCTCGGTCACCGGCACGTCTCCTGCGGTCGGGGCGCGGACAGGCCGGCGGTACGCAGCTTCTCCAGCGCCCGGGACGAGGTGCTCTTGACGGTGCCGACGGACACGTCGAGTTCGCGGGCCACCTGGGCCTCCGGCAGGTCGAAGTAGTGACGCAGGACGACGACGGCACGTTCCCGCGCGGTGAGCGTGCCGAGCGCGGTGACCAGCCACCGCCGCGTCGCCACCTCCTCGGCCAGGTCGCCGCCGCTTCGCTCCGGGAGGTCGTCGCTCGGGTACTCGCGGATCGGCCGCCGCCAGGTGTCGACGAGGTGGTTCACCAGCACCGACCGGGCGTAGCCGTACGGGTCGCCGTTGCGGATCCGGGACCACGACGCGTACGTGCGCACGAGCGCGGTCTGCGCGGCATCCTCGGCGTGGTGGTGGTTGCCGGTCATGAGGAAGGCGGCGTGCGTCAGCCGCCCGGAGCACGCCCGCGCGAACTCGACGAACTCCGCGTCACCCCGGGCCATGCCGGTCCTCTGCACCTCTCACCCCGGTAGGGACGTGCGGGCAGCGGAAAAGGTTGAGTCCTCGCCGCACCAACTTTCGCGACGGGCCACCCGTCCTCATCCCCGTGCCCCCGACCGGGCACCGAGGGGAGTCGAGATGACCAGGACCGTGGACCGGACACGCGGTGGCGCGGCGGTGTTCGCGCTGGCGGTGGCGCTGGCCGGCTGCACACCGGCAGTGGCCGACCAGCCCGCAGCCACGCCGTCCGAGCCGGCCGGGCCGTCCGCTGCCGCGCCGGCCGCGTCGGCGGCGGCGCCCGTCCGGCCCCGGCCGGCGCGGATCGGCTATCCCGCCGAGGGCGGCAACCGGTGGCGGTTCGCCGCCGCCGAGCCGGCCACCACAGGGGGTACGGGCCGGCTGCTGCGCTACCGGGTGGCGGTGGAGCGCGACATCACGGGTCTGCCAGCGGCCGACTTCGGGGCGCAGGTCACCGGCATCCTCGCCGGCCCGGGTGGCTGGACGACCGACGGGCGGATCGCCCTGCGTCGCGTCGGCGCCGACGGGCCCGCCGACTTCACCGTCTACCTCGCGACCCCCGGTACGCGCGACTACCTGTGCGGGGACGGGCTGGACCGGTACACGTCCTGCCGCAACGGGAACCGGGTGGTGGTGAACGTGGCCCGCTGGGTACTCGGCGCGCCCGCGTACGGCAGCGACCTCGCCGCGTACCGCCGGTACGTGGTCAACCACGAGGTCGGCCACCGCCTGGGTCACGGGCACGAGCGCTGCCCGGGGCGGGGCCGCCCGGCGCCGGTGATGCAGCAGCAGACGCTCGGCCTGCACGGCTGCACCCCGAACCCGCTGCCGTTCCTGCGCGGCGAGCGGTACGCGGGCCGCTCCGGCGTGTACGACGACCGCCTGCCCCCGCCGGAGGGCGGCCGGCCGGGCTGAGGTCCGGGTCCGCGCGGCCGGGCACGCGCAGCCCGGCCGCGCAGGCGGACCCACGCCGGCGCTCAGAACAGCGTGGCCGGGCCGACCGGCTCCGGCTCCGGCAACGGCGCGAGCCCGGGCACGCGCTCGCGGACCTGGTCGTGGAAGCGGCGGGCCAGCTCGGGCGCGTCGGCGTTGTCCGGCGTGTGCACGAACACCGTCGGCGAGCGGCCCTCCCGCAGCCAGCCGGTGACCACGTCCAGCCACGGCTGCCAGCCCTCGACGGTGCGGGCCGGGTCGTCGCGGCCCAGGTAGCGCACGATCGGCCGGTCGGTCAGCGCCCGGGTACGCAGCGGCAGGCGCGGTTTGCGCGTCCACGCCTCCCGCTCCGCGTCGCTGGTGGGCGGCGTACGGAAGAACGCGGTGGTGTCGAACGGCACCCACTCCGCGCCGTGTCGGTGCAGCGTGGCCTCCAGCGCGCGTACCGCGCCGGGCTCGGTGAAGAAGGCGGGGTGGCGGACCTCGACGGCGTACCTGTGGGTGTCGGGCAGCGTGCGCAGGAACCGGTCGAGGTCGGGCACGTCGCCGGGGCCGAACGAGCCGGGCAGCTGGATCCAGAGCGCGTCCGCCCGGGGACCGAGCGGCTCCATCGCGTGCAGGAACGCCCGTAGTTCCGCCTCGCCGCCGGTGAGCCGGCGCTCGTGCGTGACCGCCTTCGGCAGCTTCGGCAGGAAGCGGAAGGCCGGGCCGGTCTGCTCGGCCCAGGACGCCACCGTCTCCCGGGCCGGGGTCGCGTAGAACGTGGTGTTGCCCTCGACGGCGTCGCACCACCCGGCGTACGCGCGCAGCCGCTCGTGTGCGGGCAGCGGATGCGGCAGGAAGCGGCCGGACCAGGACCTGTGCGTCCACATGGCACAGCCGACGTGCAGGCGCAGCCCGGTCACCGGTAGGGCCAGCTCGTCGAGCCGCCGCGCAGCGCCGCCTCCCGGTTCCACTTCCGGGTGAAGTACAGCGCGAGGCAGCCGAGCCCGGCGAACACCGGGGCGAGCAGCATGAGCAGCAGTCCGGCGCCGAGCCGGAACCTGTCGCTCTGGATGCCCTCGGCGGTGGTCAGCGCGAACGCCTCCGCACCGGCGCCGGTGCAGCTCACGAAGTCGGTGCCCATCCAGCCGATGCCGTCGGTGGCCAGCACCGGAGTGAACTGCCGCGGGTCGCCGCGGTCGCGCATCACCGCCGCGG
The DNA here is from genome assembly GCF_028768405.1 of Micromonospora chalcea. NCBI lineage: Bacteria > Bacillati > Actinomycetota > Actinomycetes > Micromonosporales > Micromonosporaceae > Micromonospora > Micromonospora chalcea. The sequence goes on from NZ_CP118233.1 coordinate 229,144, forward strand.
TCCCCTCGGGCCGGGCCCCGGTCAGCTCCCTGGTCCGCTGCTCGCCGGTGGAGTAGACCCGGCTCTTCGCGGTGCACCGCACGGTGGCGGGGTCGACTGTGGCCGGGGTGGCGAGGATCAGGATGTTGCCGGGGCGTACGCCGGTGTCCCGCACCTTGATCTCGGCGCCGGGGGCGAACTCGGCGGCGGCGGAGAAGGTCGACGCGGCCGCGAACGGACCCGTCTGGGTCAGCAGTGCCAGGCCGAGGAACCCGGCCAGCAGGAACCCGCCCGCGCCGACGAAGATCCACATGGCGACCACGGCGCGGAAGCGCCGCACGAGCGGGCTCACCGGACGCGGTCCATGTCGCAGGCGCCGTCGGTGACCTGCCCCGGGTCGGAGGAGTACACGCTGCGCTTGGCGTCCGGCACGGACAGCTGCACGCAGAGCGCCGACGCGTCGTTGTCGGTGACGAACGTGACGACGCCGACGCCGTCGTAGTCCCCGACCGACAGGTCGCTCACGCCCCGGGGAACTGCCCGGTCTCCTGCTTGACGGACACGGCCTCGCGCATCGCGTCGCGGAGGTAGGTCTCGGGATCGGTACCGGCATCCCCGCCGCAGGCGGCGAGCGAGAGAACCCCTGTCGCCAGCGCCGCCGTCAGACCGGTCCTTCTCCGTCGCATCCGTCCTCCTCGCGCTCGCGCCGCGGCGGGCCGGGGCCGCCCGGTCGCCGCGACCACGGTAGCCGGGCCGGTCAGCGACGTCGGATCGGGCCGCGTCAGGGCCGCTCCACCCGTACCGGGTCGCCGCGCACGAGGTCGTCGTGGATCCGCCAGCGGGCGTCGACGCCCGTGCGCCGGGCCGCCTCGTCGTCGGCGGCGATCCGCTGTCGCAGCAGCTCGACCGCGATCCGGCGGTTGAGGTGCAGGTGCCGTTCGGTGTCCACCACCACGGTCCGGCCGGACGGGCGGTGCGTGGCCCGGACGGCGGTGCTGGCCTTGTTGCGGTGCTGACCGCCCGGCCCGCCGGTGCGGCACGGCACGAACTCGACGTCCGCCTCGTGGAACGGCGTGACCACCACGTCGGTCCGGCACGGGCGCGCGGTGACGTACCAGTTCTTGCGCCCGTGGCCGGTCCGGTACGGGCTGGGCGCCTGCCAGCAGAGCGTGCCGGTCCACCCGGCCGCGAACGCCTCCGCCCCGGCGCCGCTGATCCGGACCAGCACCGACCGGTAGGTGCCGGCCCGGTCGCCGGGCACCGTCTCGACCCGCGCGGTACGCAGGCCCCGCCGGGCCGCCTCGGCCTCCAGGCGGGACAGCAGCCGGGCCAGCGCCCACGCGCACTCGGCGGGTCCGCGCCCGGCGGACAGCAGCAGCTCGGTCACCGGCGGCCCTTGCGGCCCACGTCCGGCGTCTTGTAGGTGACCAGCGGAACCGTCGTGGTGATCGGGGTGGCGAGGTCGTGCGCCACCAGGTCGCCGACGACCTGCTCGATGCGCTTGTACGCGGTGGGCGCCTCCTCGAACAGCAGCTGCCGGTCGCCGCACACCACGATCGAGCCGACCGGCGTACGCCGCAGCTCCTCGACGGTGTGCTTGGCCCGGCCCCGGCGCAGCGCGTCGGCGCGCGACATCTTGCGCCCGGCGCCGTGCGCCACCGAGTAGCCGGCGTCCGGCCCGGCGTGCGCGGCCACCAGATAGGAGGGCGTGCCACGGGTGCCGGCGATCAGCACGTCCCGCCCGTCGCCCGGCGCCGCGCCCTTGCGGTGCAGGTAGCGCCCGTCGCGGATCTCGACCAGGTTGTGGCACTGGTCGACGACCGGCTCGGTGGGTTCGGCGCCGAGCGCGTACGCGACCCGCGCGGCCAGCAGCCGCCGGTTGAGCGAACCCCAGCGCACGGCCGCGTCGTGCCGGGCCAGGTAGGCGTCCGGGTCGGGCGCGGGACCGGCGCCGTGCGTCTCGGTGTGCTCGCGCAGGATCCGTTCGCCCAGCCCACGTGATCCGGAGTGCACCACGAGCACCAGGTCACCGGCGTCCAGCCCGAGCCGCGTGGCGTGCTCCGCCGCGAGGATCGGCCCGACGCGGGCCAGCTCGACGAAGTGGTTGCCGCGCCCGACGGTGCCGAGCCCGTCGAGGTGCCCGGCCGGGATGTCGCCGTCCAGCACCGACCACGCCGGGTCGTCGGCGTCCGGGTCGAGCGCCCGGTCCAGGTCGGGGAACCGGGCCGCGAGCCGTTCCGGTACGACCCGGCGCAGCGCGATCGGGAACACCGCGATGCCGCACCCGATGTCGGAGCCGACCAGGAACGGATACAGCACGGTCGAGGACATCGCGGCGCCGATCGGCGCGCCCTTGCCGGGGTGCAGGTCGGGCATGGCGGCGACGTGCGCCATGCCGTCCAGGGCGGCGACCTGACGGCACTGGTCGAGCGCGGCGGACTCGATCCAGCTGCCGGGGGAGGAGAAGACGGAGACGGTGGCGGGCACGACGGCCCTCCCGGAGGGGTACGCGGACACAGACGCTCGTTTCTGCGGAAAGGAGAAGCGGGAACGGCAGGCGGCGAGGAGGGGCCTGCGGGCGGGGTGTGATCCGTCAGAACGTCATGCCGCTCAGCCTCGCGGAGGTGGCGCGGGCGGGCAACCGACTTTCCCGGCGACCCGTGAGGCGTGCGCGTCGACATCACCCCACCCGATCCATAGACTCCGGTCGTTCTGGTACCACGAGTCCAGGGAGGACCACCGTGTCGAGCGAAACCCGAACGCACGCCGCATTACCCCTGCTGGCCCGCCTCGCCGGGGTGAGCGTGGCCGCCGCGACGATCGTCGCCGCCGCAGGTGTCGCCGCGACCGCGGCGCCCGCCGCCGACCCGGCGCCCACCAAGGGGCCGTGCGCGTACACGCCGACGCCGGACGAGCCGGCCGCCCGTCCGGTGTCGCTGCCGCCGGACCCGCGCCGCACGCCGGACCGGGGCACCGTGCGGGTCACGCTGCGCACCAACCAGGGGCCGATCGGGCTGACGCTGGACCGCGAGCAGGCGCCGTGCACGGTGCAGAGCTTCCTGCACCTGGTCCGTAAGCGCTTCTACGACCGGACGCCCTGCCACCGGCTCACCGCGTACCCGACGCTGACCGTGCTGCAGTGCGGCGACCCGTCCGGCACCGGCGAGGGCGGCCCGGGCTACCGCTACCGCGACGAGCTGCCCACCGACCTGCCGCCCGCGCCGACCGACCCGACCGGCGTACGCCGCCTGTACGCGCGCGGCACGCTGGCCATGGCCAACGCCGGCCCGGACACCAACGGCAGCCAGTTCTTCCTGGTCCAGGCCGACTCGGCGCTGCGCCCCAACTACACGGTGTTCGGTCAGGTCGACGCGGCCGGGCTGGCCACGCTGGACCGGATCTCGGCCGGCGGCATCGCGCCCACGCCGGAGGACCCGGCGCCGGTCGACGGCGCCCCGGCGGTGCCGGTGGAGATCTGCCGCGCCAAGCAGGGCCGCTGACGTAACGGCCCGGCGGGACGGCTGACGAGGCCGCCCGCCGGGCCCGCGTCGCCGCCGGTAGCCTGCGGCGATGACGCATGAGCGGGAGATCACCGAGCCGGTCGACCTGTGCCGGCCGGACGGGCGGCTGAACCCGGACGCGGTCGGCTGGAGCCGCCGGCCGCTGCACCGGGCGAACCTGCGCGGCTGGGGCCGGGCCAAGCGGTGGGAGCACTGGGGCGTGGTCACGCCGACGCACATCCTCGGCCTGGTCGCGTCGTCACTTGACTACGCCGGGGTGCAGAGCCTCTACCTGCTCGACCGGAGCACCGGCCGGGAGACCACGGCGGAGGCGGTGGTGCCGTTCGCCCGGGGCACCGTGCTGCCGCCGGTCAGCGGCGACGGCCCGGTCCGGGCCCGCGGCGGGAACCTCACCATCGCCGTGGACCAGGGCCCCGACGGCAGTACGCTGCGCGCCAGCGCGCCCGGCGTCGAGGTGGACCTGACCGTGCCGTTGCCGCCCGGCCACGAGTCGCTCGGCGTGGTGGTGCCGTGGAGCACCCGCCGGTTCCAGTACACGGTCAAGGACATCGGCCGTCCGGTGCACGGCACGATCACCGTGGACGGCACGGCGTACCCGGTGGGGGAGGGGTCGTACGCGGCGCTCGACCACGGCCGGGGCAAGTGGCGGTACGCGGTGCGGTGGAACTGGGCGGCCGGCAGCGGGCCGGGCCGGTCGATCCAGCTCGGCGGCAAGTGGACCGACGGCACCGGCTCGACCGAGAACGCGGTCTTCGTCGACGGGCGGCTGCACAAGATCGGCGCGGATCTGACCTGGGAGTACGACCGCGCCGACTGGCTGCGGCCGTGGCGGATCACCGGCGACCGGGTGGACGTCACGTTCCACCCGTTCCACGAGCGGGTGGCGCGCACCAACCTGGTCGTGCTGGCCGGGGAGACGCACCAGTGCTTCGGCCACTTCACCGGCTGGGCCGCTACCGACGACGGCGGGCGCGTGGATCTGGACGGCCTGGTCGGCTGGGCCGAGGAGGCCCGCAACCGCTGGTGAGGCCGGTCCCCGCCGGGCGGGCCGTACGCACAGCGTGGGGCGGCCCCGTCCGGGACCGCCCCACGCGCGACTTCGAGGTCAGGCGACCGAGGCCGGGAACCTCTCCCAGACCCGGTGCGCCGCCATCAGCCGCTGCGCCTCGGCGAGCACCTCGGCGCCGGAGCCACCGGTGACCACGCCCGGCGTGCCGGTGACACCGGCCTGGTTCAGCACCTCGGCGCCCGCGCCCCAGGCGCCGATCACCTTGGCGTGCCGCCACGCCTCCTCGACCAGCAGCAGCACCCGCGGGTCGACGGTGGCCGAGCCCGCCGCGCCGGCCTTGGCGTCGCGGGCCGGCAGCGCGTCCGGCGCCGGGGCCGGAGCGCCGGCCAGCAGCACCGCGTCGAACTCGACCGAGCGGCCGGTGGCGAACGTGCGCTGCACCGGCAGCCCGTCGACGGTGCCGCCGTGCGCGGCGATCAGCAGCGGCACCATGCCGGCGGCGAACACCTCCCGGCGTACCTCGTGCACGTCGCCCAGGTCGGCCTGGGCGTCGACCACGATGCCGACCATCCGGCCGTCGGCCGGCCACTCCCGGCCCACCTGGGACAGCGCCGGGCTGGGCTGCACCTCGGCGAGCGGCACGGTGGGCTGCGGCACCGGCAGGCCCAGGCCGGTCGCGACCTGCTCGCACAGCACCGGGTCGACGTTGGCCAGGCACTGGAGCTGCCGCTCCTTGATCGCTTGGTGGTAGCACTTGCCCAGCTCGAACGTGTACGCCCGGATGATGTGCTCCTTCTCCACCGGCGACATGCTCTGCCAGAACAGGCGTACCTGGCTGTAGTGGTCGTCGAAGGAAGCCGGCGCGGCCCGCACCTTCGGCGCCTCGGCCACCGTCACCGGCGTGTCCACGAACGCGTGCTCCCGGTCGCCGGCCGGGAACGGGTTGCCGCCGTCGAGCGAGTTCGGCCGATACGGCGCCACGCCCGCGTGCACCGCGTGCTGGTGGAAGCCGTCCCGCAGCATGTCGTTGACGTCGGCGTGCGGCCGGTTGATCGGGATCTGGGTGAAGTTCGGCCCGCCCAGGCGGGTGAGCTGCGTGTCCACGTACGAGAAGAGGCGGCCCTGCATCAGCGGGTCGTTCGTGACGTCGATGCCCGGCGGCAGGTGTCCGACGTGGAACGCCACCTGCTCGGTCTCGGCGAAGAAGTTGCGCGGCGTCTTGTTGAGGGTGAGGGTGCCGATCGCCTGCACCGGCGCCAGCTCCTCCGGCACGATCTTCGTCGGGTCGAGCAGGTCGATCCCGGCGAACGTCTCCTCCGGCGTGTCCGGGAAGACCTGGATGCCCAGCTCCCACTCGGGGAACGCGCCGGCCTCGATGGCGTCGTACAGGTCGCGGCGGTGGAAGTCCGGGTCCATGCCGCTGATCATCTGGGCCTCTTCCCAGGTGAGGGAGTGCACGCCGAGCTTCGGCTTCCAGTGGAACTTGGCCAGCACCGTCGCGCCGGCCTCGTCGACCAGGCGGAACGTGTGCACGCCGAAGCCCTCCATGGTCCGGTAGGACCGCGGGATGCCCCGGTCGGACATGTTCCAGATGGTGTGGTGCTGCGCCTCGGTGTGCAGCGAGACGAAGTCCCAGAACGTGTCGTGCGCGCTCTGCGCCTGCGGGATCTCCCGGTCCGGGTGCGGCTTGCCGGCGTGGATGACGTCCGGGAACTTGATCGCGTCCTGGATGAAGAACACCGGCATGTTGTTGCCGACCAGGTCGAACGTGCCCTCGTCGGTGTAGAACTTGGTGGCGAAGCCGCGGGTGTCGCGGACCGTGTCGGCCGACCCGCGCGAGCCCAGCACGGTGGAGAAGCGGACGAACACCGGCGTCTCGCGCCCCTGCTTGAGGAAACCGGCGCGGGTGACCTTCTCGGCGGCGCCGTTGGCGACGAACGTGCCGTGCGCGCCCGCGCCCCGGGCGTGCACCACCCGCTCCGGGATCCGCTCGTGGTCGAAGTGGGTGATCTTCTCCCGCAGGTGGTGGTCCTGGAGCAGGACCGGGCCGCGCGGACCGGCCTTGAGCGAGTGGTCGGTGTCGCGCAGCCGGGCGCCGTTGGCGGTGGTGAGGTACGCGCCCTGCTGCCCCTTGGCGATCTTCGGTACGCCGGTCTCGGCGCCGGTCGGGGTCCGGGTGTCCGGCGCGCCCTGCTCGGCCTTGGGCGGCAGCGGCCCGTGCGGCGTGGTCGGCTCCTCCAGCGGTGGTGGCGCGCTGCCGGGAGCGCCCGGCACGTCCGGAGTCAGCGCGTCGCCGACCTTCTCGACGGCGGCTTCGACGACACCCTTGACGATCTGGGCGGGCTTGCTGGATTCCATCAGGACCTGTCCTCCTACAGCTAAATGTCCAGGCCCCTTCGGCCGTACCCCAGCTGAGGGCGGGCAAACCGGAACAATCGCGGAATCACTGGTCAGGACCGGCGTGGCACCGTCACGCCGGTGAGCAGCAGCCCACCGGTGAGCAGCCAGCGGCCGTCCAGGACGTCAGAGGATCCGCTTCATCGGCGCCGGCTCGTCGCCGCGACGCCGCCACTCGCGCGGGTAGCCCAGCGACACCTCCTCGAACCGCACCCCGTCGTAGTGGGTGGTGCGCGGGATGTGCAGGTGGCCGTAGACGGCGACGGCGGCGCGGTGCCGCACGTGCCAGTCGGCCGTCCGGTCGGTGCCGCACCACTGCGCGAACTCCGGGAACCAGAGCACCTCGGTGGGCTGGCGCACCAGCGGCCAGTGGCTGACCAGCACCGTCGGCAGCGCCGGGTCGGTGGCCTCCAGCCGCCGCCGCGTCTGCTCCAGCCGCGCCGCGCACCAGGACTCCCGATCCGGGTACGGGTCGGGGTGCAGCAGCATCTCGTCGGTGCACACCACACCGGCGTCGTACGCCACGCGCAGCGACTCCTCCTTGGTGGTGGTGCCGGGCGCGCGGAACGAGTAGTCGTAGAGCACGAACAGCGGCGCCACGGTGACCGGGCCGCCGTCGCCCCGCCACACCGCGTACTCGTCCTCCGGGGTCAGCACGCCCAGCTCGCGGCACATCGCGACGAGGGCGTCGTAGCGGGCCACCCCGCGCAACGTCACCGGGTCGTTGGGGTGGGTCCACAGCTCGTGGTTGCCCGGCGCCCACACCACTGTCGCGAACCGGTCGCGCAGCAGCCGCAGCGTCCGCTCGATGTCGGCGAAGACCTCGCCCACGTCGCCGGCCACGATCAGCCAGTCGTCCGCCGTCTCCGGTCGCAGGCCGTCCACCACCGCGCGGTTCTCCGCGTACGACACATGGAGGTCGCTGACCGCGTACAGCCCACCCGTCACCCGGCCGATCCTGCCAGCGGCGCTTCCGGATGACCAGGCTCGCCATGACCAGGCTCGCCGGCCGGGCTCTCGACCCTCGCGGTCACCTCGTCGAGCGCGCGCAGCACCTCGCGGGCGATCGCCGGCTCGGCCGCGGAGTGCCCGGCACCGGGCACGATCCGCAACGTCGCCTCCGGCCACCGGCGGGCCAGGTCGTACGCGGACACCGGCGGGCAGCACAGGTCGTACCGGCCGTTGACGATCACGGCGGGCAGGTGGCGGATCCGGTCCACGCCGTCGAGCAGCTGGCCCTCGGTGAGGAAGCCGCCGTGCACGGCGTAGTGCGACAGGATCCGGGCCACCGGCAGCGCGTGCTCGTCGGCGGTGAAGTGGGCGAGCAGCTCCGGGTCGGGGCGCAGCGACGAGTTGACCGCCTCCCAGCGTCCCCAGGCCCGCGCCCAGACCCGGGCCTGCGCCTCGTCCGGGCCGTGCAGCCGCCTGTGGTACGCGGCCAGCACGTCGTCGCGCTCGCCCGGCGGGACCGGTGCGACGAACCGTTCCCACTCCTCGGGCTGGAGATGCCGCAGTCCGCCCTGGTAGAACCAGTCCCGCTCGGCGCGGCGCAGGAGCAGCACGCCGCGCAGGACCAGGCCGGTGACCCGCTGCGGGTGCGCCTGCGCGTACGCCAGGCCGAGCGTGGTGCCCCAGGACCCGCCGAACACCAGCCACGAGCCGATGCCCAGCCGCCGCCGGATCGTCTCCAGGTCGTCCACCAGATGCCAGGTGGTGTTGGCGCGCACCTCGCCGTGCGGGGTGCTGCGGCCGGCCCCTCGCTGGTCGAACAGCACGGCCCGGTAGCGCTCCGGATCGAAGAACCGGCGCGCCGCCGGCACCAGCCCGCCGCCGGGCCCGCCGTGCAGGAACACCACGGGTACGCCGTCCGGCCGGCCCACCTCCTCCACGTACAGGACGTGGCCGTCACCGACCGGGATCCGGTGGGTGGCGTACGGCTCGACCTGCCCGTCTTCAGCAGGCGACGTTGCCGCCGAGGTTGTCCAGCAGCGCGTCGGCGACCCAGCCGGAGACACCTGTGGTGACGTCCCGCAGGTACGTCCACGTGTAGGTGGTCTTGCCGTTGGCGGTGACCCGGTCGCCGCTGGCGAAGCAGTGGAAGTCGACGTTGTGGTTGAGCTGCCCGTACCCGAGCGAGGCGCAGGTGGTGTGCGGGCCGGTGCGGATGTTGACGTTCGTCGCGTTGAACAGCTGGCCGAACTTGCTGTCGACGTTGGAGTGCGAGTGGCTGCACCCGGCGCTCGCCGGTCCGGCCGTACCGGTCACCACGGCGCCCGCCGTGGCGACGGTCAGGACGACGGCGGCGCCGATGGAGGAGATCTTCCGCATACCCGTCAACCCCCGAATAAAGATCGAGATGCACCAGCAGATCGATCCAAATATTTGCATAGAGCAAGGTCGATGGGCAAGATGCGCCGCCACCGGCCCGGCCCGGACCGGTGGCGCCGATCGCTCAGGCGGTAGCCGGCACGCCGTTGTCCGTACCCGTGGTCTCCACCTCGGGCGCCCCGCGCGGAGCCGGCGTGCGGACCGCGAACGCGTCGAAGCTCGGCCCGTCCAGCCGCTCGACGAACGGCTCCACGACGGGCTGCTCCGGCTCGGCCGCGTCCGGTTCGGTCCGCCCGTCCCCGGTCCGCGGCGCCGCGTCGGGCGCGACGGTGACCGCCGGACGCGCCGACACCTGCGGGTACTCGGCGGTCTCCCCGCCGCCCGCGGCCGCCGCCATGACCGCCGCCGCGGCGAGGTCGGCGACCCGCTTGGCCTCCCGCTGCACCCGGGCCCGGGTCTCCTTGGCGTGCTGCTCGGCCAGGTCCGCCGCGCGCCGCGCCTCGTCGAGCCGCCTGCTCTCGGCGGCCAGCTCCCGGCGTACGCCGACCAGCCGCTCCTCCAGCTCCGCGCCGCTGCGCTCGATCGTGCCGATCTCCCGGCGGGTCTCCTCCAGCTTCCGGGAGACCGTCTCCAGCTCCGCCTTGAGCCCGGTCAGCGTCTCCTGCCGCTGCTGGATCTCCCGCTGCACGCCGGCGAGCTGCTCCTGGTGCGCCGTCGTCTCCTCGTCGGCCCGCTCCCGGACCTCCGTGGCGTACTGCTGTGCCTCGGCGACCAGCGCGGCGATGTCCTTCTCCGCGGCGGCGGCCCGGTCGGCCAGCTCCTGCTCGGCGGCGGCCCGCCGCTCGTCCAGCTCCTTGGCCATCGTGGCCTGCCACTGGGCCAGCTCCTGCTGGGCCTTGCTGCGGTTGGCCTGGACCTCCTGCTGGATCTGCGTCCGCGCGGCCTTCACCAGCGCCTCGGACGCCGAACGCGCCTGCTCGACCTGCTGCGCGCTCTGCTCGGTGATCCGCTTCGCCTCCTGCTGGGCCCGGTCGTGCGCGGCCTGCCCCTCGACGCGCAGCTTCTCCGCCAGCTCCCGCACGGCGGTCAGCTCCGCCTGCGCCGCGGCCAGCCGCTCCTCGTCCACCCGCTCCTGCTCGGCCCGGCGCGCGGACAGTTCCTCGTCCAGCTCGCGCCGCTCCCGCGCGGCCTGCTCCTGCGCCGCGGCCAGCAGCTTCTCCGCCTGCGCCTGGAACTCCTCCGCGCGCCGGGTGGCCACGTCGGTGATCTGCCCGGCCTGCTTCTCGGCCAGGTCCAGGATCTGGTCGACCATCGGGCCGAGGTCCCGGAAGGACGCCCGGTCCACCGCCGCCGCCGGACGCTCGCGCAACTCGGCCGCCTCGGCCTGCGCCCGCTGCGCCTGCGCGGTCAGGTCACGCACCTGCGCGTACGCCCGGTCCCGCGCGGCGGTGAGCGCGCTGACCTCGGCGTCGACCTGCTCGACGTACCGGTCCACCTGACGTTTGTCGTAGCCGCGCAGCGCCGGATCGAAGCGCGGGCGCGCGGACACGTCGTCGTGGGGTGCGAACGGATCGTCGCCGTTGGACATGCGCCATCCTCCGTCGGTTCGCCAGCGCCAGGCCGGCGGATGACCGCCCCGCAGGGCACGATGAGGCGCTACGGTACCGCGTCCGCGCGCGCGTCTCGCCCCGCCCCGCCCCTGCCCGGCCGACCGGCGTCGCGGTCAGACCGGGAAGTGCGGGTTCCCCGCCGTCAGACGGATGGTGAAGCCGCCCGCGTCGCGGTGGTGCGTCACGTGGTCGCAACTCTGGTGGCTGATCCAGAGACCCAACCCGCCGTCGGAGCCGTCACCGGCCGGCAACAGTCCGGCGTACGGATCCTTCGGCCCGGGGCCCCGGTCGTGGACGGTGACCACGATCCGGTCGGGCGCGCGCCACAGCCGCATCCGCACCGGCGGCTCGCCGTGCCGCAGCGCGTTGCTCACCACCTCGCTCACCGCGATGACCAGCCCGTCGGCGCTGTCCGGCGCGAGCAGGCCGTCGTCGGCGGCACGCACCTCCGCCCGGGCCCGGGCCGGCGTCGGGTCGATCAGCTCGACCAGCGGCGTCGTCCGCTGCACCGGGTCCAGCGGCACCGGGCGGGGCTCGGTCAGGTAGCTCATCGGGTCGGTGTAGAGATCGGCCGTCTCGTGCCCGCCGTCCGGCCGCGCCACCCGGGGGTGGGTACGCGCCACGTCCGCCAGCACGTGCGACGGGGTGCTGCGGCGGTCGTAGGCGCAGATGCCCCAGAGCGGGAAGTCGTCGTAGACGTGGTTGATGGCCGACTCGTAGCGGGCCCACCAGTCCCAGGTCGAGCCGAGCAGCACCGGCGGCAGCTGGCCGACCATCCGGATCTGCGCCGCGCCCGCCGCCACGTAAGACGCGAGCAGTTCCCGGTAGGAGCGCAGCGCGACGCTGGGCCGGGCGTAGAGGTCCCCGACCGGCAGGAACGTGACCTCGGCGCCGGTGGGCAGCGCCCGGCGCACCAGCTCCGCGTTGCGCTCGTCCAGATTCACCGCCGTCGGCTCGCCGGCCGCGACCCCGTCCAGCAGGAACGGCAGCGCCACCGCCAGCAGCTCCTCGTCGGAGTCGTAGACGAACGCCTCGTGGAAGTAGCCCACGTGACCGGAGGCCGCGCCGCTCCTCATCCGAGCACCTCCACCCGTACCCCGGTCAGGCCGAGCAGCTCGACCAGCCGGGCCGGGGTCCGGTGTGGGGTGCGCAGCACCGCGACGGCGTCGTGGCGGCGGGCGTGGTCACGCAGGTGCAGCAGGCTGCGGTGATCCACGAAACGCAGCTCGGCGGCGTCGAACACGACCCGGCCCGCCACCGGCCGCGGGTCGGCCCGCTCCAGCGCGGCGGCGAAGTCCCGGTGGTTGGTCGGGTCCAGCTCGCCGGCCAGCGCCACCACCGAGTCGCCGTCGCCGGCGTGCAGCCGGAACAGCACGTCCGCGTTCGTCACCGGGTGCAGGCAGGCCAGCTCGGCGATTGCCGCGTCGCCGAGCTGCCGGCGGTCGTAGGCGCAGATCGCCGACATCGGCCGGTGCCGCATCCAGTGGTCGATGCGGTGCTCGTAACGGGCGAAGGCGTCCCGCTGGGCCGGGGTGCGGACCAGGCTCGTCGCCTCGGCCAGCACCCGCAGGCCGGTGTGCCCGGCGGTCAGCGCCTCGGTGGTGGCCCGCACGTACGCCCCGACCTGCCGGTTGGGGTCGACGATCTCGTCGTGCCGGTACGCCTCGCCGACGGGAACCAGCCGTAGCGCGTCCCGCCGGCGCGCGGCGTCGAGACCGGGAACCGAGGCCAGCCAGCCGGTGACAGTGGCACGATCCTCCGGACAGACCACCCAGACCTGCTCACCGGCGGCGAGACCGGCGCTGACCTGCTCGACCGTCAGCGCGCGCAGCGCGGCCGGGTCGTCGTAGGCGAGGCAGCCATGGGTGTAGCCCGGGTACGACACGCTCCCGCTGGTCACCGACTCCGCCTCATCGGCCCAGTCTATGCCGGGCCCACCTGGAGATCGCGCCAGGCCGTGGCCTCCGGCGGCGGGTCGCCCAGCTCGAACTCGGCCCAGTTGTTCCAGTACGCGATCGCGTCCACGTCGTTCTGCTGGCGCAGCCAGGTGACGTGGTCCCGGATCGTGCGCGCCCGGCCCGCGCCGGTGGTGTCGGTGGCGACGCGGGTCAGCCCGTACTCGGGGACCAGCAGCCGGATGCCCGGGTACGCGGCGCGCACCTTGCCGAAGGCCACCCCGAACATCCGCGAGGCGGGCCAGTACGCGGCCGTGTCCCGCGAGTAGCAGTCCACGCCGTAGTGGGTCATGCCCGGATAACCCCAGTCGGTCGGGTTGCCGCGTCCCTCGTCCAGCCAGTAGCGGGTCACGATCGGGCCGTGCCCGAGCACCCACCGCCGGTTGCGGTGCGCGGCCACGATCTGGGTCACCCGGCTCGCCGTCGCCCGGTACGTCGCCGGCGCCACGTCGCCCATCGGCTCGTGGTACCAGGTCAGGTAGATCGGGCGGTTCACGCCGTCGAGCCAGCTCGCCAACTGCTCGACGTCGTCCTTCCAGCTGACGTGCATGACGGCCGACGGCGCGTCGGCGAACTTGCCGGCGTTGAGCGCGGGCAGCTCCGGCAGCGTGTCCGCGTCCGGACCGTCGGTGCCGAAGTCGCGCATGTAACGGATGCCCGGGTAGTCGGCCACCGCCCGCTGGGTCCGCGCGCCCTTCTCGGCGCTCATCCCGACCAGCAGCGGCACGGTCAGCGTGGTGGTGCCCGTGCCGGTGCGGCCGGCGCCGTCACGCGCCGTCGCGGTCAGCGTCACCGTGCCCCGGCCGGCCAGCACGGTGACTGTGAAGCGGCCCGGTTCGGCGCTGCTGGGTGTGACCGTCACCCCCGGCGAGGCGCTGGCGAGCTGGATCGTCAGTGGCACGCTCAGATCCACCCGGACCGGGCTGTCCCAGGTGACGCCGGTGGGGTCGCTGACCCGGCCGGCGAGCGTCAGCAGCCGCGAGTCGGGGTGGTAGGCGTCGACCCGTACGGTGGTCGACTGCCCGGGCAGCAGGACGGTCTGGTCGGGGGTGACGGAACGGACGACGGGTGCGGCCATGAGGCTCTCCTTCGACGTGTTTCGCTGCCGCTCCAGCCGCACGTCCTCGGGTGGCCAGAATGGCTCTGACCTGCGCTTTTACCAGCTTGCGTCGGTTTTGCCGCGATCGTCAGGGCAGCCGCAGATGGCGCGAAACCCGGTCCCGCCACGCTGTCGCGCCCGCATCCTGAACCGATGTCGGGCACCGTGCGGGGAACGCGCGTTCCGGACTGCAGAACCGCCCGGCCGCCGGCCCGGCGGCGCACCGCCGTGAAAAAGGAACGGCCCACCCCGTCACGTCGCCGGTCCGGAACGCCGTACCGGCGTGCAGGCGTACGGTGCGGTGCGCGTCGGTGGACCTGCGGCGGTGAGTCGCCGACGCCCATGTCCCGCAGCATCGGCCACAGCGCCTGCGAGCGGCTCGGTCATCGGGGCGACCCGTGCCCACAGCCGGACCACCCGACGTTCCTCCTCGACCTCACCCCGCAGTGACCCGCCCAAGATCGACACCGGTTCGGGGAGGTGGCTGCATCGGAGGTGGTCTGATGCGGCCAGCTCGCCGAGATGGTGTCGATCTTGGTGGGAGAGTGCGTCAGGGGAGGGGGTGGGAGATGTCTCGGGCGTGGTCGGCCACCGCCGCGCCGACCACCGTCGCGGTCAGCGGCAGCACCTCCAGGCACCGCCGCACCGCCGCCCCCATCAGCGGGTTCGGCACCCGCATGGACAGCGTGCAGTGCGGCACCCAGCGTCCCGGCCGGTAGTGCTCCACCACCTCGACGCCGGCCCGGGCCAGCCGGTCGTGCACCTCGGCGTGGTGCGCCAGCAGCTCGGGCGTCGGCGCGAGACCGAGCCAGAGCACCCGGCCGACGAACTGCCCGGCGTGCTGGAACTCCAGCCGCAGCGGCGCGGCCACCACGGTTTCGGCGAGTGCCTCGGCGACGCGGTGCGGGTCCAGGCGGGGCGCCACCGCGAGCGAGACGTGCGGGCGGTGCCGCTGCGCCAGCAGTGACCGCAGGCTCGGCACCCCGTCGGACTCGAGCAGGTCCCACAGCACCCGGATCCGCCGGGTGGCGTCGGTGTCGAGATACAGCTCCAGCGCCGCGACCACCCGATCACAGTAGATGTCGGGTCCCGCGACGAGGTTTGCCGGGCACGCTGGGCGGTACTGCCCGGGAAGACGCACGAGACGGCAGGGGAGTGAGGTGCGCGTGGACGCGACGGATGTGCTGATCGAGGCGTACGGGCGGTTGCCCGATCTGGTCGCCGGGGCGCTCGACGGGCTCGACGCGGCCCAGCTGCGGCGGGCGCCGGCCGACGGGGCGAACCCGGTCGGCTGGCTGGTCTGGCACCTGACCCGGATCCAGGACGACCACGTCGCCGACGTGATGGGCGAGCCACAGCTCTGGGCCGGCGGCGACTGGGCGGCGCGGTGCGGTCTGCGGCCCGACCGCGCCGACACCGGCTTCGGGCACGGCCCGGAGCAGATCGCCGCGGTACGCCCGGAGAACGGCGGCGTGCTGCTGGACTACCACCGGGCGGTGGTGGACCGGAGCCTGGACTACCTGCGCGGGCTGCGCCCGGCCGACCTGGACCGGGTGGTGGACGAGAACTGGGATCCGCCGGTGACGCTCGGGGTGCGGCTGGTGAGCGTGCTCGACGACGACTTCCAGCACGTCGGCCAAGCCGCCTACGTGCGCGGGCTCATCCTGGGCTGAGCGCCGCCCGGCCCCGTCCCAGCGGGCCCGTCCGGCCGCTGCCGGGTCACCGCCGCGGCTCACCCGGACCGGGTGAGTTCGCCTCACCCGGGGCGGGGGGATCCTCGCGGCACGGGCGGCGCCGTCAGGCGGGTGGCCGCGACGACCGACGAGGAGGCCCGATGAGCGTCTCGGCCGCGGAACACCTGACCCGGGCCGCCGCCGGCCGGAACCCCGACCTGCCCGAGACCACCTGCGGCACCATTCGCCTGGACCTGCACGACGACGGCCGCACCGAGCACTGGTACCTGACCGTCGACCGTCAGGACGTCCGGGTGGACCGGCTCTCCGCGGACGCCGACCTGGTGGTCCGCGCGGACCGGGAGGTGTTCGACCGGATGGCGGCGGGCCTCCTGCATCCGGCCGCCGCGCTGCTGCGCAACGACATCGCCGTCGAGGGCGACCTCAAGCTGCTGATGGTGCTGCGCCGGATCTTCCCCGGGCACCCGGACGCCCGGCATCCCCGGGAGGCGGCCGGGCAGGCGGTGGCCCGATGAAGCAGGAGCTGGTCCACGTCCTCGCCGGAAACGCCTTTGCGGTCAGTGACGCGCAGGGCGACATGGAGATCGACCCCAGCGCGCCGATCGGTCTCTTCTCCTTCGACACCCGGTTCCTGAGCCACTGGGTGCTCACCGTCGACGGCGAGCGGCTGAACGCGTTGTCCCGCGACGACCTGACCTACTTCGAGACCCGTTTCGTGCTGGTGCCCGGCGCAGCCAGCCACTATGTGGACGCCGACGTGTCGGTGATCCGGCACCGCCTCATCGACGAGGCGTACCACGAGAGCATCACGGTGCTCAACCACTCACCCGAGCCCGCCGAGTACACGGTGCGGCTGGAGATGGGCAGCGACTTCGCCGACACGTCGGAGATCCTGCGTCCCGGCCCGCGCCGGCCGACGATCGTCCCCGATCCGGCCGGGCAGCGGTTGTGGATCCGGTACGAGCGCGGGCGGTTCTCCCGGGGGACGTGCGTCTCCAGCTCGGCCCCGGCGCAGGTGGACCGGAGCGGGATGACCTTCCGGATCCGCGTCGAGCCGCAGGGCGCGTGGCACGTCGACCTGCACGTCGAGATGATCATCAAGGGGGCCCGGGGGCGGGACCTGCGGGCGAGCATCGACTCCCACCGGCAGCAGGTCCGGCAGGACATGCGCGACGACCTGCGGCGGTGGCTCGACCAGGCCCCGCAACTGGTCTCCGACCGCCCGGCGCTGACCGCCGCCTACCGGCAGGCGCTGAACGACCTGGCCGCGCTGCGGTACACGCCGCTGGCGTACGTCGACCGGGTGCCGGTCGGCGGGCTGCCCTGGGCGATGACGCTGTACGGGCGGGACGCGCTGATCACCTGCCTCCAGACGCTCCCGTTCACGCCCGAGCTGACCCCGGCCACTCTGCACATGCTGGCGATGCTGCAGGGCGGCCGGCTCGACGACCTGCGCGAGGAGGAGCCCGGCAAGATCCTCGCCGAGCTGCGGTACGGCGAGGCGGCCGCGTTCGACGAGCAGCCCACCGCGCTCTACTACGGCGCGGCCGACACCACGCCGCTGTTCGTGATCCTGCTCGACGAGTACGAGCGCTGGACCGGTGACGTCGACCTGATCCACGAGCTGCGTCATCCGGCCCGGATGGCGCTGGACTGGCTGAGCCGCTACGGCGACCTGTGCGGCGACGGCTACCTGCGTTACCACCCGCGCAACACGGCGAGCGGAGTGGCCAACCAGACCTGGCGCAACTCCCCGGACTCGGTGGTCGACCGGCACGGCGTCGTGCCGCCGTACCCGCGCGCCACCTGTGAGCTTCAGGGGTACGCGTACGACGCGCGGATCCGCGGCGCCCGGCTGGCGCGGGAGTTCTGGGGCGACCCGGGCTACGCCGAGCGCCTGGAGGCCGACGCGGCGCGGCTGCGGGAACGGTTCGATCGCGACTTCTGGCTGCCGCACCGGGGCTACTACGCGCTGGCCCTCACCCCGGACGGCGAGCCCGTCGACGCGCTCACCTCGCATCTCGGCCACCTGCTGTGGAGCGGCATCGTCGAGCCGGAACGCGCCGACTCGCTGGCCGGGCACCTGTGCGGGCCGGACCTGTACTCCGGCTGGGGCATCCGCACCTACGCCGAGGGGCAGTTGCCGTACAACCCGGTGGGCGCGCATCTCGGCGCGGTCTGGCCGTGGGACAACGCGATCGTCGCGGCGGGCCTGCGGCGGTACGGCTACGAGGCGGAGGCGGGCGACATCGCGGCCGGCGTGTTCGCGGCGGCGGAGACGCTCGGAGGCTCGATCCCGGAGGCCTTCGCCGGCTACCCCCGCGGGGTCACCAAGTACCCGGTGCAGATGCCGGATGCCGGGCGGCCGCAGTCGTGGGCCGCGAGCGGCCTGCTGATGCTGCTCTCGACCATGCTGGGGCTGCGCCCCTGCGGAGACAACCTGCTGGTGAACCCGGCGGTCCCGGCCGGGTACGGGCGGATCGAGCTGCTCGACGTGCCGGGCCGGTGGGGACGGGCCGACGCGTACGGCCGGGAGCGCGGCACGAGCCGGCGGCTGCGGGCGGGCGTGGACGCCCGGCCGGCCGCTTGACCCGCCCGGCGTCCGTCAGCCCGAGCCGGTGGGTTCCCGCGAGGCGGGCCGGACCGGCGCCAGCGGGTCGGCCGACGCGGGCGCGGACGGCGGGGACTGCGCCGTCCCGGCCCGGGCGAGCAGCCGGTCCACGCCCACGAACAGCAGTCCCAGCAGCCAGAACGCGAGGGCGAACCCGATCGCGCTCACCGTCACGCCGTCGTAGCCGAGTTGGCCCGCGTCCAGGAACGGGTACGGGTAACGGTCCACCACCAGTCCGCGTACCAGCGCGAACCCGAGATACGCCAGCGGGAACGCCAGCCACCAGGCGGCGTAGCGCGGGCGCAACCGGCCACGTCTGTCGAACAGCGCCCAGTCGGCGATCGCCAGCAGCGGCACCACCGTGTGCAGGAACTGGTTGCCCCACCACTCGCCCGGTTGCCGGTCCGGCTGCGCCATGGCGAACGGGCTGGCCGGGTTGGCCAGCACCAGGTGGTAGACCGTGCCGGTGATGGTGATGTAGAGGGTCACCGCTCCCTTGAGGACGCTCGGCGGCTCCGGCCGGCCGCGCAGCGCGCACCAGGCGGCGTAGCCGGCGAGCACGCCGACAGCCACGTTGCTCTGGATGGTGAAGTACGGCAGCAGGCCGGTCAGCGTGGCCGGGCCGAGCGCGGTGAGCACGATGCCGGCCAGCACGGCGAGCACCACTGCGAGGCGGAGAAGGATCGCCGGTCGGCGACGCCGGGGGGTCACGGAGGCACAAGTTACCAGCCGGTCGTCAGCCGGTACGCCGCCCGGGCGGGGTGCCATCGGGCCGCTTCGCCTGCCCCGGCGGGAGGACGTCCGCCCCCGGCGGCCCGACCGACGGCTGGACCGGATGAGCGGATCTGCCGCCGCCCCGCCCGCCGTCGGCCTTCCCCGGCGGGTCGTCGTCGCCCAGCAGCGCGGCGCAGTAGTCCGGCACGCGCTCGTGGCCCCCGGCCGCGGCGACGAGGTCGCTGAACGCGGGGGTGGCCAGGGCGCGCCTCCGGTCCGCTTCGGCGAGGGCCCGGTACGCGACGCAGAGTCCGGGCGGCGCGGACTGCTGCGCCGCCCGGGTAGCCGGTGAGAGGGCCGGCAGGGCGGGGCGGGCCGACGGCACGGGCGGCGCGGCGCCGACCGGCGTCGCCGCCGGGCGCGCGACGTGCGGCAGGTTCCCGGTCGCGGCGAGCGCGACGCCGCCGGTGAGGGACGCGGCGAGCGCGGACACGGCCACCCGGACGCCGAAGCGGACGCGGCGGCGACGGCGTGCCCGCCGGGCCTCCCGGAACCCCGCGACGGCTGCCGCCTCCCCGTCGAGTTCGCCCGTGCCGGGCGCGGTCCGGACCGCGGCCAGTACAGCCACCAGCCCCGGCGGAGCGGACGGCGTGTCGCCGGGGCGGCCGGCGAGCAGCCGCTCGACGGTTTCCTGGTCCAGGCCGGATGCGTCCATCTCGTGACCCTCAGCGCCGCCACCCGGCCCCGCGTCACACTTCGGCGCGGCGGAACGCCGGTGAGGCCGGTCACCCCGGTGCCGGTCACGGCCCGCGCGGCATCTCCGGTTGCCGATGTCCGGCGGTCGCGGTGAACTGAATTACATGGGTGTCATCAAGGTGGGCACGTCCTCCTGGGCCGACCAGATGCTGGTCCGTTCCGGGTGGTATCCGCGCGGCGTCAACACGCCCGCCGGCCGGCTGGGTTTCTACGCCGAGCGCTTCGGACTGGTCGAGGTGGACACGTCGTACTACGCGGTGCCGGCGCCGGAGACCACGGCTGCCTGGGCGGCCGCGACGCCGGACGGATTCACCTTCGACGTCAAGGCGTTCCGCCTGTTCACCGGCCACCACACCCCGATCGACGCGCTGCCGAAGGATCTGCGCCCGGCCGGCGGCCCGAACCGGATCCGCTGGCGCGACCTGCCCGCCGGGGCGTACGACGAGTTGTGGGTCCGGTTCCACGCGGCGCTGGCGCCGCTCGCGGCGGCCGACCGGCTCGGCGCCGTGCTGTTGCAGTTCCCGCCGTGGCTGGCCCGCGGCGACGCGGCCCGGCGGCGGATCCTGGACGCCGCGCGCCGCTGCCGGCCCTGGCCGGTCACCGTCGAGCTGCGGCACTCCTCCTGGTTCGACGGGGACGCGATGGCCGAGACGGTGACGTTCCTGCGCGAGCACGACCTCGGGTACGCCTGCGTGGACATGCCGCAGGGGCACGTCTCCTCGGTGCCGCCGGTCCTGGTCGCCACCACCGATCTGGCCGGGATCCGGTTCCACGGGCACAGCACGGCCTGGGAGAGCGGCGACAAGCAGGAGCGGTTCCGCTACGCCTACGGCGAGCGGGAGCTGCGGCACTGGTCGGTGCTGCTGCGCGAGCTGGCCGACCAGTGCGCCGAACTGCACGTGCTGATGAACAACTGCTGCGGCGACCAGGCCCAGCGCGACGCCGCGAGCCTGGCCGACCTGCTCGGCGTCGCGCCGGCCGCCGCGCGCGCCTGAGGTTTTCCCGGCTTCCTTGCGGGTACCGCCGGGTTCGTGGACGACCGCGAAGGGGGATCGGTGGAGAAGCGGCGCGACGAGGACGAGCGGGACCCGCGGGCGACCCGGGAGGCCGAGGAGGCGCACGGCGGCAGCATGGCACCGGGCCTGGTGGACGACACCGGGCATCCGGTGGCGGAGTCACCGGTGCCGGACAACGAGCCGTCCGCGCTCGGCGGCCCGGACGAGGACGGCACCGGCTCCTGAGCTCTCACTGACGCGTCTCCGGACGCATTCCGGTCGCCTCCTCCAGCGCGTTGTCGCCGAGGTCGCCGTCCGCGCGGTCGTCCGGGAACGTCCGCGCCGACGGGGCCGGGTCCGGCGGCGCGCCCGGTCCGGCCTCCGGCGTCCGGGTCGGTTCGATGGTCCCGAATCCGTGCCGGCCCGCCTTCGGGCCGCCCGGTCCGGCCCCGGCCGCCCGGCGCTCACCGAGCCGTCCCTCGGGCACCGCCGTCTCCTCGCTGCCCTCGTCCATCGGGTCGTCCTCGCCCGCGCCCCACGGCGGGTCGGCGTCGAAGCCGCCGGTGGTGCCCCACGGCGCGGCCGACTCCGGCCCGCGCCCGTCGCCCGTACCCGGGCGGTCCGTGCTGGTCATAGTCACCTCACCTTGGCTGCTGGCGACCGGCGTGGCCGGTCCGGTCCCGGTGCACCGCGCGGCCGGCGGCCCACCCCGATGTGGGCCGTCGGCCGCGCGGTGGTCAGCGGGCCGCTCCGACCAGGTGACGGCCGGCCGCGCCCACGGCGGCGACCTTGCCGATGTTCTTCGGCGCGGACATGATCCCGCCCGCGCGGTCCAGCATGCCCCGGAACACCTGCCCCGGCTTCTGCTGCTCACCCATGTACGCCGACACCACTACCAGCGCGCCGGTCATCGCCGGGACCGCCCACTGGAGCAGCTTCATCTGCCGCTGGCTGGCGGCGACGTTCGCCGGGGTGTGGTGGTTCGGCTCGGTGGTCCCCTCGACCGGCGGACCGCCGGCCCGCTCCAGCCGCCTGCCGACCAACCGGCTGTAACCGGTCACCGCCAGCGCGCCGACCGTCAGCGCGGTCTTCACCGCGCTCATCTTGCCCACGCCCGCCTGGCGGGCCATCCGCGGGCTCTCGGTGACCAGCTCACCGACCGCGCCGGCCAGGTGCGCCCCGATCGCCGCCGCGTTGACCGGCGTCCACCGCGCCCACCCGGCCGAGGCCACCGGCAGCCGTTCGGTCGTGTCGTTGATCCGCGCCGCCGCGCCGTTCACGCCCAGCGCCCCCATCAGGGAACCGCCGAACCAGGCCGCCAGGCCCAGGTCGTGCATCGAGCGCAGCGTGGTGTGCCGTTCTGACATCAGATCCCCCTCCGCCGTGTTCGGGCGGTGCGGCATACCCACGATCGGGCGACTCACGCCCGGGCGTGGCTCACCGTCGGCGGAGCGTGCCGGCTCGGCTCAGCGGCGGGGGAGCGTGCCCGCGAACGCGGCGATCCGGGCGGCCAGCGGCGCCGACGCGCGTACCCAGGTGAAGTGGTCGAGCGGCGCGCCCGCCTCGGCGACCGTGTAGCGGTGCCGCGTCACCGGCGCGCCGGCCAGCTTCCCGCAGAGGTGGTCGAGCGTCTCGTGCGGCGTGTACTGGTCGTCGTCGACGCTGACCGCGAGCACCGGCGTGCGGATCCGCCGCACGGCGGCCTCCGTGTCCACCCCGTCCAGCGCCGGGAACCGGCCGGTGCGGGCGGTGTGCGCCCAGTCCCGGATCACGCCGGCGGCCTGCCGGCCGCCGAAACCCCAGCCGGGCCAGACGCCGAGCAGCCGCGCCGTCGCGGCGATCCCCTGGGTGTACGGCAGCACGCCCCACCCGCGCAGACCCGGGTACGTCCGCCACCACGGCAGCCCCACCGCCACCAGGGCCAGCCCGTCCACCCGGTCGTCGTCGTCCAGCGCCTGGTGCAGCACCGCCACCTGACCGCCCAGGGAGTGCCCGAGCAGCAGCCGGGTGCGGCCGTCCAGCCGGGGCTTGAGCGCGTCGAGCACGGCGCCGACGTCGGCGGCCATCTCCTGGTAGCCGTACCGGCAGGCGCGCGACGGCGCGGGGGTGCTCTCGCCGGTGCCGCGCAGGTCGGCCACGATCACCGCCAGCCCGGCCTCGCGCAGCGCGGCGGCGAACGGCCGGTAGTAGCGGGCGCGCACACCCATCGCGGGCCAGATCAGCACCACCGGCGCGCCGGGCGGACCGGCCGGCTCCGGGTAGACCTGCACGCCGATGCGCGCGCCGTCGACGTCCACGAACTCCTGGATGTAGTCCCCGCTCACCCGGATCAGGGTACGGCCCGAACCCTACCGGTGGGTAGCAAGGGGTCGCCTCACGCCACCGCCGGTGCGGGCCGGGCCGCGGTCGTCAGCGCGCCGTAGACGGCGACGAGCTGCTCCGCGCAGCGCCTCCAGGAGTACCGGCTGCGGACGCGGTCGAGCGCGGCGGTGGCGTACGCGAACCGGCGCACGTTGTCGCCGAGCAGCCGCCGCAGCGCGGTGCCCAGCGCGCGGGGGTCACGCGGCGGCACCAGGTCGCCGGTGAGCCCGTCCACCACGCTGTCGGCGATGCCGCCCACGTTCGTGCCGATCACCGGCACACCGCAGGCCATGCCCTCCAGCGGGGTGAGCCCGAACGGCTCGTACCAGGGTGCGGCCACGAGCACGTCCGCCGACCGGTACCAGGCGGCCATCTCCTCGCGCGGCACGCCGCCGAGCAGCCGTACCCGGTCGGCCACGCCGCACGAGTCGGCGAGCGCGGACAGCCGGCGGGCGAACGTGTCGGCGGGCAGCAGGTGGGCCGGCGGGCCGCCGACCACCACGCACTCCGCGTCCGGCACCGCTGGTAGCGCCCGGACCACGTCCAGGAAGCCCTTGCGTTCGACCATCCGCCCGACGGTGAGGATGCGCGGGCGGGCCGGGTCGCGGGGCGCGACCGGGCCGTCCGGGCGGAACACCGCCTCGTTGACGCCGGACGGCACGAGGGCCATCCGGGACCGGGGTACGCCCATCCGGACCAGTTCGGCGACCTCGTCGGAGCACTGCACGACGACCCGGTCCACGGCCCTGCCGAGCGCCCGCTCGTAACCGGCGCGCCCCGGTGGACCGGTGTCCGGCACGCCCTGGTGGCGACGCTTGACCGTGCCGAGCGAGTGGTACGTCAACACGGTCGGCACGCCGGTGCGACGGCTCGCGTGCACGGTGGCCAGCCCGCTCGTCCAGAAGTGCGCGTGCGCCACGTCCGGGGTCCAGCCGCCGCGCCGCCAGGTGTCGGCCAGCCGGCCCCCGAACTCGCCCGTGTACGGCAGCAGGTCGGCCTTCGGCACCCGCCGCGCGGGACCGGCCGGCACGTGGCACACCTGATAGCCGTCGGGCGCGTCGACCGCCTCGGGCAGCGCGGGGGAGTCACGACGGGTGTAGACGCGGACGTCGTGGCCGGCGACGGTGAGCGCGGACGCGAGTTCCGCCACATGCGTGTTCTGGCCGCCCGCGTCCTCCGCGCCGGGCGCGGCGAGCGGGCTGGCGTGCTGGGAAATCATCGCGATGCGCATGTTCTCGTCCTCCAGGATCCGGTCCCAGTCGGCGAGTAAGCGGTCCGGACCGGACCGCTTACTCGCCACCTCGCGTGCCCGTGCGCCGAGTCGGTGCGCGGCGTCGGCGCCCTCGGTCAGCCGGCGCGCCGCCTCCACGAGCGTGTCGACGCGGGTGGCCGGCGCCCCGGCTTCCGGTGGGACGGCGTCCACCGCTTCCGTGGGGGCCGGAAGATCGCGTTGATGCCGGGGACGCGCATGGAGGGACCCGTACCCTCGGCTTGCGCCCCTAACCAGGAGATCGTCGACTTCTCCGCGCGCCGCCCGCTCCGCTGTGGAGGCTCGCGGCCCTGGCCAGGGCATCGACGCGTGCCCCGTACCGAAGAACGGGTCCACGGAGGTCCTGTTTCGCCGCCGGGCGTCAGCCCGGCAGCATCCCCGGGCCGAACACCTCGTAGGCGATCCGCTCGCCCGGCACGCCCCGGCGCAGCAGGTTGGCCCGGACCAGGTTCATGAACGCCACCGGGCCGCACAGGTGCGCGGTCACCCCGGCGGGCAGCGCGAGCCGGTCCGGGTCGATCAGTCCGGCGGACACCTCGGCCTTCAGGCCGGGCAGGTCGGCCCCGGCGGCGTCGAGATACCAGAGGTGGAGGGCCAGGTTCGGCAGCCGCTGCTGCAGCGCCGGCAGTTCGTGGCGCAGCGCGTGCGCCTCGGCGGCGCGGTCGGCGTGCGCCAGCGTCACCCGGCGTCCCGGATCCCGGTCGGCCAGGTGGGCCAGCGCCGCCATCGCCGGCGTGAGTCCGATCCCGGCGCTGACCAGCAGCAGCGGCCCGTCGCCGCCGGCCGCGTCAACCTCGCCGAACGCCGGGCTCAGTCGCAGCGTGTCGCCGACCGCCACCCGCTCGTGCAGGTGACCGGAGACCATCCCGTCGGGCGCGCCGCCCTCGCCGCGTACCCGCTTCACGGTGATCCGCCACTGGTCGGCGCCGGGACGGCCGGAGAGGCTGTACTGGCGGATCTGCTGTCCCCGGCCGCCGTCCAGGTCGACGGCGACCGAGACGTACCGGCCGGGGGTGAAGCCGGGCGCGGCGCCGCCGCCGGCCGGCGCGAGGGTGAGCGAGACGACGTCGGCGCTCTCCCGGGTCCGGCCGGTGACCCGCCAGTCCCGCCACACCGGACCGCCCTCCGGTACGCCGGCGCCCGCGTAGAGCCGCGCCTCGCGGGCGATCAGCTCGCAGGCCAGCAGCCAGTAGACCTCGTCCCAGGCGGCGGCCACCTCCGGGGTGACGCCGTCGCCGAGCACCTCGGCGACGGCGGCGAGCAGGTGCCGGCCGACGATCGGGTACTGGGTGGCGGTGATGCCGAGGGAGGCGTGCTTGTGCGCGATCCGGTCCAGGACCGGCCCCCACGGCATGCCGCCGTCGCCGGTCAGGTGCGCCGCGTACGCGACCACCGCCGAGGCGAGCGCGGCCTTCTGCGCGCCGGTGGCCTGGTTGCCCCGGTTGAACAGGTCCAGCAGGTCCGGGTGGGCGTCGAACATCCGCTGGTAGAAGCGGCCGGTGATGGCCTCGCCGTGTGCCCGCACGACGGGCAGGGTGGCGGTCACGATCGCTGCTGAGGATTCCGTGAGCACTACCGAATCTCCTTCCGGGGCTCGAACAGGTCGATCCCCACGAAACAGGATTTCTGGATTCCTCTTTTAGGGTCGAAGGTCCCGGGAGTGCGGTGGCATGGGTCACCGTGAATCTGCCTGTGTCGCCGAGGGCACCGAATGGCTAGGGTCGGTGCGTGAGGCTCAACCGGTCGACAGACATGGCGCTGCGGATCGCCATGCTCACCGCCGCGTCCCCGGTCCGGGCCACAGTCGACGAACTCGCCACCCGGCTCGCGCTGCCCCGCAGCCACGTCGCCAAGGTGGTGCAGCGGCTGCAACGCATCGGCGTCCTGGTCACCATCAGAGGCCGCTCCGGCGGCGTCGCCTTCGCCGAACACGCCGGTGACCTCACCGTCGGCCAGGTGGTCCGCGCCTTCGAGGGCGACGGCGAGGTGGTCAACTGCGCGCAGCCGGTCTGCCCGCTCATCGCGGAGTGCCGGCTGCGCGGCGAGCTGCGCCGCGCCCAGGCCGCCTTCCTCGCCGTGCTCGACGGCGTACGCCTCGGCGACCTGGTCGACGGATCCGCCGGCCCGCTCCTGCTCAGCCTCGGCGCGCCACCGGCCGGTCGCTGATGGCCGTCTCCCATCCGATCTTCGCCCGGCTCTTCGCCCGCGCCAGCGTCGCCATGGACCAGGCCGGCGTGGCCGGGCACCGGGCCCGCCTGGTCGCCGGGCTGCGCGGCCGGGTGGTCGAGGTCGGCGCCGGCAACGGGCGCAACCTCGCGCACTACCCGGCGAGCGTGACCGGCGTGCTCGCCGTCGAGCCGGAACCCCACCTGCGCGCGCTGGCCCACGCCGCCGCGCCGGGCGCCCCGGTCCCGGTCACCGTCGCCGCCGGGCTGGCCGAGGAACTGCCGGTCGCCGACGGCGCCGCCGACGCGGTGGTGGTGTCACTGGTGCTCTGCTCGGTGCCGGACCAGGCGGTCGCGCTGCGCGAGGCGCGGCGGGTGCTGCGGCCCGGCGGCGAGCTGCGCTTCTACGAACACGTGGTGGCCGCCACGCCCGGCCTGCGCCGGGCCCAGCGCCTGGCCGACGCCACGCTCTGGCCGCTGTTCTGCGCCGGCTGCCACACCGCCCGGGACACGGTGGCCGCGATCCGCGCCGCCGGTTTCGAGGTGACCGCGCTGGACCGCTTCCGCTTCCCGCCGACCGGGCTGCCGGCCCCGGCCTCGCCGCACGTGCTCGGCGCCGCGATCCGGGCCTGACGCCGGACCGGGCCGGTTCGTCCCGGCCCGGTCCGGCGTGCTCAGCTCACATTCACCGTGCCGTCCGGGGCACGGACGCAGGAGACGGTACGGGCGCCGGTGGCCGCCGCCCCGGCCAGGCACCGGCCGAGCACCTTGTGCCCGGCGGCGTTCGGGTGCCACGACTCCTGGCAGGTCTGGAAGTACGTGCCGCAGGCGTTGGCGATCCGCTGGATGTCGAGCTTGTCGAACCCGGAGAGACTGGTGACGAACGTGCCGGTCGGGCCGTCCATCAGCCGGATCGGCGTGGCCAGGGCGTTGCCCGGGCTACCGGTCGACTCGCAGAGCCGGGCCCCGTCGAACGCGCGCTGCACGTTCAGGTAGACCAGGTCGTCCTGCGGGAACTCGTTGGCGAGCGTGCCGCGCACCGAGCTGACCAGCGTGCCGAGCCCCTGCGAGAAACGGTGCCCGGGCGCCAGGCTGGCCCGGTGGATCGGGCACCCGGCCGCGTACCGCTCGGCGCCCAGCGCGCGGAACTTGTCCCGGGTGTCGTCCCGGCTGTCCTCGGTCCAGTAGCTCTGCTCCAGCTCGAACGGCAGCGGGTTGGTGTAGTCCTGGAACACCACCCGGTGCTGGCCGTCGGCGTCGATCTCGTCCAGCGTGGTGAGCAGTTGCCGCAGCGCCGTGGTGGTCTCCGCGGTGGCGGCGGCGAACTGCGCGGCGGTGCCCAGGTCGGCGTCGGTGCACGGCTTCTGCTCCACCGGCCCGCCCAGGTACGCCCAGAACTCCCACCAGCCGGTCCAGGCGTCGGCGATGAACCGGTTGGCGCACTTCTCCGCCACGCTGCCGAAGGTGAACGAGCTGTTGTTCGAGCCGAGGCCGACGAGCACCAGGTCGATGTCGTGGGTCCGGGCCACCGACCGGAGCTGGTCGAGCTGGGCGGCCACCTGCCGCCCCTTGGCCCGCGTCGACGAGGCGTTCGCGATGTCGTACGGCTGGCCGCCCGAGCAGGCCAGGTTGAACCGCGCGGAGATGCCGGGCAGGTTCGCCTGGAACAGCGAGGCGTTCGGCGATCGGTGGCAGAAGTAGGCGTTGGCGTTGGCGGCGGACCAGCCGGGGAAGCCCTGGGCCACCCCGTTGACGTCCACCACCGGCGCGTACGCCCCGGCGCCCTCGCCGCTGATGAAGCTGTCTCCCAGCGCCACCGCGGCGGTGGGCAGCGCGGCGGCAGCCGGCTGGGCGGGCGCCGCGGCGGCGGGTAACGCCACCGCGGCGAGCGCCAGCGCCGCCGCGAGCGCGGAACGACGGAACACGGACATGCCCGACCTCCCAGACATCGAAACGTGAAAGATTCTTTGGGATGGCGATCAGATCACGCGCGTGTGACGGGCGTCAATGCCCTGACACCTGCGACGGGTCGCCGGGGAAGACATCGGGCGTGCGGATCGTTGTGCCGCCTGGACGCCCCGTCCGCCCGCCGGACCGCCGTACGCGGCGGCGGCGCGGACCCGGCCGCGAGGCCGATCGCGCAACGCACCGCCCCGGTACCGCCGACCTGTCAGGGCATCCGGCTAGGCTCGCTCCGGCGCGCCGCGCCCGGCGATCATCGTGGGGGAGTCACACGGTGAACGGCACCACACCGCCGAGACCTGGGAGTACGACCAGTTGACCGCACAGCCTGAGACCCTCTACGGGGCCGACGACCTGACGCACCTGGAGGGCCTCGACGCCGTCCGCAAGCGCCCCGGCATGTACATCGGCTCGACCGACAGCCGTGGCGTGGGTCACCTCGTCAACGAGATCCTCGACAACTCGACCGACGAGGGTGTCGCGGGTCACGCCACCACTGTCGACGTGATCCTGCACGCCGACGGCTCGGTCCAGGTCGACGACGACGGCCGCGGCATCCCCACCGACGTGCACGCCAAGTCCGGCATCTCCGGCGTCGAGCTGGTGCTCACCCGCCTGCACGCGGGCGGCAAGTTCGGTGGCTCCGGCTACAAGACCTCCGGCGGCCTGCACGGCGTCGGCGCCTCCGCGGTCAACGCCCTGTCCCGCCGCTTCGACGTCACCGTCCGGCGCGGCGGCAAGATCCACGCGATGTCGTTCCGCCACGGCGTGCCGGGCGTCTTCGACGGAGCCGGCCCCGACGCGCCGTTCACCCCCGGTCCCGGCCTGCAGATCGTCGGCGCGATGAAGCGCGGCCAGCGCACCGGCACCTCGATCCGCTGGTGGCACGACCCCCGCTACTTCGAGACCGGCGCCGCGCTCGACACCGAGGCGGTCCGGCTCAAGCTGCGCAACACCGCCTTCCTCGTCCCCGGCGTGGCCTACCGGCTGCGCGACGAGACCGGCGAGGAGCCGGTCGAGGAACGCTTCCACTTCCCCAACGGCCTGACCGACATGGTGGAATACCTCGCCCCGGCCGGCGACCGGCCGGTCTCCGGCACGCTGCTGGTCACCGGCGAGGGCACCTACCGGGAGAACGCCGCCGACGCCAACGGCGTCATGCAGTCCAACGTGCAGCGCCGCGCCGAGGTCGAGGTGGCGTTCCGCTGGGGCACCGGCTACGAGCGCACCGTCGAGTGCTTCACCAACACCATCCGCAACGCCCACGGCGGCACCCACCGCAAGGGCTTCGAGCGGGCGCTGGCGCGTACCCTCGCCGACGCCGCCCGCAACGCCCGCGGCCTGCTCAAGCCCAAGGAGGACGCGCCCACCCTGGACGACGTCCTGGAGGGCATGACCGCCGTGGTGCACGTGCGCATCCCGGAGCCGCAGTTCACCTCGCAGACCAAGGACGAACTGTCCACCGCCGGCATCACCAAGGTGCTCCAGGGCCTGATCGAGGCGCACCTCAAGAGCTGGCTGGACGACCGGCGCACCAAGGCCGAGGCCCGGACGGTGCTCCAGAAGATCGTCGACGCGGCCCGGGTACGGCTCACCCAGAAGCAGCAGAAGGACGCAGCCCGCCGCAAGACCGCGCTGGAGGGCGCGGCCATGCCGGCCAAGCTCGTCGACTGCCGGGCCGCGGGCATCGAGAGAAGCGAACTGTTCATCGTGGAGGGGGACAGCGCCCTCGGGACAGGGCGCCTCGCGCGGTCCTCCGAATACCAGGCGCTGCTGCCGATCCGCGGCAAGATCCTCAACGTGCAGAAGGCCAACCTCCAGCAGGTGCTGGACAACGCCGAGTGCGCCGCGATCGTGCAGGTGCTCGGCGCCGGCTCGGGCCGCACGTTCGACCTGTCCTCCCTGCGCTACGGCCGGGTGCTCATCATGGCCGACGCGGACGTCGACGGCGCGCACATCCGTACCCTGCTGATCACGCTGTTCGCCCGGTACATGCGGCCGCTGATCGAGGCCGGGCGGCTCTTCGCGGCGATGCCGCCCCTGCACAAGATCACCACGAAGGGGCGCAACCCGCAGACCGTCTACACCTACACCCAGGCGGAGATGGAGGCGACGGTCCGCAAGCTGGAGAAGTCCGGCAAGCAGATCGTCACGCCGATCCCGCGCTTCAAGGGCCTCGGTGAGATGGACGCCGACGAGCTGTGGGAGACCACCATGAACCCGGCCACCCGGGCGGTCCGCCGCATCACGCTCGACGACGTCGACGCCGCCGAGCGGATCCTCGAACTGCTCATGGGGGAGAAGGTCGAGCCCCGCCGCAACTGGCTGATCGACTCCGCCGACCGGGTCGACCGCGACGCCATCGACGCCTGACCAACGGGTTCGTCTCGGAAGGAAACCGCACCATGGCACGCCGCAAGGACGACCGCGCGAAGGCGGATCTGGCCGCCTTCGACCAGGCCGGCGCTCGCGTCTTCGACAACCCGCTGGTCACCGAGGTCTCGGACTCCTACCTGGAGTACGCGTTCTCGGTCATCCACTCCCGCGCGCTGCCCGACGCGCGCGACGGGCTCAAGCCGGTGCACCGGCGGATTCTGTGGTCGATGTACGAGCAGGGCCACCGGCCGGACCGCGGCCACGTCAAGAGTGCTCGAATTGTCGGGGATGTGATGGGAAAGTACCATCCGCACGGCGACACCGCGATCTACGACGCGATGGTGCGGCTGGCACAGGACTTCTCGCTCAACGTCCCGCTCATCGACGGGCACGGCAACTTCGGCTCGCCAGACGACGGCCCGGCTGCGGCGCGCTACTGCGTCGTGGGTGACACCCGGATCCGCCTGGCCGATGGCAGCAGCCCACGAATCGGTGATGTGGTCGACCTGCCGCCGAACAGCGAGGCGGAGGCCGATTTCGAAGTCCTCGACAAGGACGGCAAAGCGGTTCGCGTCAACAAGGTCTTCAACTCGGGCGTCCACCCGACGCTCCGGATCACGACTGAGACCGGATTCTCCCTCCGTGGTAGTGAGAATCATCTGGTTCTCTGCCTCGAAGCTCCGGTGGGTGTCCCTGTCTTCCAGTGGCGTCGGCTCGACGAGGTGACGCCGGGCTCGGTGGTCTGTATCGCGCGGAACGCATGGAAGCAGGTCGTCCCCACCGCTCGCGAATACATGCTCGGCGTGCTCGGTGGCGCCTGGGTCTCTGAAGGCTTCGCGAGCGAGTCGCGGGCAGGATTCAGCAATACCGATGAGCATTTCTTCGGCGAGGTCCTGCATGCCTACGACCAGGTCGTGGGTGGACGACGCTACGTCAGCGACCGGCACACGCGCCGAGACCGTCGCCGCATACACGAACTTGACGTCCAGGACGTCGCCGGCGGGATGGAAGCCTTTCGGGCGAGCCCACTCGCCGAGCTGATCGGTCACCAGGCGAGGGACAAGTTCGTGCCGGAGTTCGTCTGGGCAGGGGGGTGGGGCATCAAGCGGGCCTTCCTGATGGCCCTCTTCGAAGGCGACGGCGGAGTCCGCGTCGCCAACAGCAGCTTCACCATCCAGTACACCAGCTACAGCGAGCGTCTGACTCGGGAGGTCCAGGAACTGCTCGCGGAGTTCGGCGTGATCGCCTGTCGACGCCACTACACCCGGCCCAGTGGCTCGGTGGAGCACCGCCTGGTGGTTTCCGGGACGCGAAACATCAGGGCTTTCGCAACTCGTGTCGGCTTCCTCCGTACCAAGCAGGCGGTGCTGGCCAAGATGCTGCGGCATGCGCCGCTGCGCCCGCATCGGCTTAGTCAGGACCACGTCCCCTTTGTGGCCGACTACGTGCGCAGCAGCATCGACTTCGATCGTCGGGGCAGCGGACGCAAGTGGCTCACCAGCCACAACTTCGATCGTGTCGAGCGGTGGGAAACCGAACGACTCCGCATCATCGACCGCATCAAGGACACCGAGATCCTTGCCACGATCCTGCCCGTGATGGATGCGGGCTATCGGTACGAGAAGGTCGTCGCGGTCTCTCCTGACGAGCCGGCGGAGGTCTATTCCGTTCGAGTGGAATCCGCCGACCACTCCTTCCTGGCCGGTGGTTTCGTCAACCACAACACCGAGGCCCGGATGTCCCGGGAGGCGATGCTGCTCACCGGCGAGCTGGGTGAGGACACCGTCGACGTCGAGCCGAACTACGACGGCTCGCTGACCCAGCCCACGGTGCTGCCGGCGGCGTTCCCGAACCTGCTCGTCAACGGCGCATCCGGCATCGCGGTCGGCATGGCCACCAACATGATCCCGCACAACCTCGGCGAGGTCGTCCAGGCCGCCCGCTGGCTGATCAACCACCCGGACGCCACGCTCGACAAGCTCATGGAGTTCGTGCCCGGCCCCGACCTGCCCACCGGCGGGCTGCTGCTCGGCCTGGACGAGGTGCGCCGCGCGTACGAGACCGGGCGCGGCGTGGTGCGCATGCGCGGGCGGGTGGAGATCGGCCCGCTGGAGGGCAGCCGCGGCCGGCAGGCCATCACCGTCACCGAGCTGCCGTACGGCGTCGGCGCGGAGAAGGTCATCGCGGCCATCACCAACGAGGTGAACAAGACCAAGCGGCTCACCGGGATCGCCGACGTCAAGGACCTCACCGACCGGGAGAACGGCACCCGTCTGGTGGTCGAGTGCAAGGTCGGCGTCAACCCGCAGGCGCTGCTGGCCGACCTCTACCGGCTCACCCCGTTGGAGCAGTCCTTCGGCGTGAACAACCTGGTGCTCGTGGACGGGCAGCCGCGCACCCTCGGGCTCAAGGAACTGCTCGACGTGTTCCTGGCGCACCGCTACGAGGTGGTGACCCGGCGCAGCGCGTACCGCAAGCGCAAGCGGGAGGAACGCCTGCACCTGGTCGACGGCCTGCTGATCGCCCTGCTCGACATCGACCGGGTGGTCAAGCTGATCCGCGCCAGCGAGGACGCCCAGGCCGCCAAGGACGGCCTGATGCAGAAGTTCAAGCTCTCCGAGATCCAGGCGAGCTACATCCTGGACACTCCGCTGCGCCGCCTGACCAAGTACGACCGGCTGGAGTTGGAGGCCGAGCAGGAGAAGCTGCGCGGCGAGATCGCCGAGCTGTCGAAGATCCTGGACGATGACAAGGTGCTTCGGAAGGTGGTCTCCGACGAGCTGGCCGCGGTGGTCAAGCAGTTCGGCGCGCCGCGGCGCACCACGCTCGTCGACGGCGACCTCAAGGAGGTGCTCGCCGCCTCGGTGCCGGCCGGCCCGCTGGAGGTGGCCGACGACCCGTGCCAGGTGATCCTCTCCGCCACCGGGCTGGTGGCGCGGACCGCGGCCGAGTCGGAGGAGGCCGCCGAGGCGCGCCGGCGCAGCGGCCGGGTCAAGCACGACGCGGTACGCGCGATCGTGCACTCCACCGCACGGGGCCGAGTGCTGCTGGTGACCAGCGCCGGGCGCGCCTTCAAGATCGACGTGTTGCCGTTGCCGGTGCTGCCGGAGCAGTCCGGCACGGTGTCGCTGCGCGGCGGCATGTCGGCTGCGGAACTGGTGCCGCTGGAGCCGGGCGAGACGGTCGTCGGGCTGGCCCCGCTGGGGTCGTCCGCGCAGGGCTCACCCGGGCTGGCGCTCGGCACCCGGGCCGGCGTGGTCAAGGTGTGCGCGCCGGACTGGCCGGTCCGCTCCGACGAGTTCGAGGTGATCTCGTTGCGGGACGGCGACGAGGTGATCGGCGCGACCTGGCTGACCGACGGCGCCGAGACACTGGCGTTCGTCTCCTCGGAGGCGTCGCTGCTGCGCTTCGCCGCCTCGGTGGTACGCCCGCAGGGGCTCAAGGGTGGCGGCATGGCCGGCATCAACCTGCCCGCCGGGGCGCGGGCGGTGTTCTTCGGCGCGATCCGCACCGACGACACGGCGCACGGTGAGCCGATGGTGGTCACCTCGACCGGCGCCACGGTGAAGGTGACGCCGTTCAAGGCGTACCCGGCGAAGGGCAGGGCGACCGGCGGCGTACGCGCGCAGCGGTTCCTCAAGGGTGAGGTGGAGCTGTCGGTGGCCTGGATCGGCCCGCGGCCGGTGGGCGCGACCGCGACCGGCGACCCGGTGGAGCTGCCGCCGGCCGACCCGCGCCGGGACGGCTCCGGTTTCGCCGTGATGCTCGGCCCGACGGTGGTGGGTCACCACATCGACCGCGACTGACGAGCCAGCTGGGGGAGGGCGGCGGGAGACCGCCCCCTCCCGCCCCGACGCGTTGATCAAGGAGTTTGCGGACTCTTCGTGTCCTCTGCAGTCCCTAAACTCCTTGATCACCGAGGTGAGCGCGTCAGCGGGCCGGGCACCCGGAGCTGCTGACGGGATCCGTGCGCTCGTGTGCCCGGCTGCACCCCCATCGCGCGTTGATCAAGGAGTTAGCGGCCTTTTCGCGCTCTCTGCAGGCCCTAAACTCCTTGATCAACGCGCCCGGGCACTCCGGGGGCAGGGCTGCCCCAGGGGTAATGGGGCACATTCCGGGTGTTTTGGCGGAAGACCTCGGCCCTGCACGGTCGATCATGAGGTTAGCGGCGACAAAACGGACACCGGGCGCCGCTAACTTCATGATCGACGTGGTTGAGGGCTGGCTGGCCCTGGCTGCGAGGGCGTCGGGCCGCTGGGGCACCCGCGCGATCTTGCACTTCGGGCCCTCTGGGTGTCCCGCTCGCGTGGGCCGGCCCCAATCGCGCGCCAAGTGGTCCATTGATCATGAAGTTGGCGGGTGTGAGTCGGACAATTTGCGCCGCTAACCTCATGATCAACGAGGCCGGGCCGGGCCGGGCGGAAGGGGAGGAGAGGGGAGGGGTCAGAGTTCGGGGTCGGGGGACTGGCGGGACTCGGGCGTGGTGCCGCGCAGCCGCGCGATCAGGCGCATCCCGTGGTAGATGATCAGGGCGGCCGCCGTGCCCAGCGCGATGCCGTTGAACGACAGGTCACCGGCGGTCAGCGTGTAGTTGGCGGCGCCGATGATCACCGCCACCGCCGCGGTGAACAGGTTGATCGGGTCGTGGAAGTCGACCCGGCTCTCGATCCAGATCCGGGCGCCCAGGATGGCGATCAGGCCGTACAGCGCGGTGGTGGCGCCGCCGAGCACGCCGGCCGGGACGGTGAGGATCAGCGCGCCGAACTTCGGGCACAGGCCGAGCAGGATCGCCGTGCCGCCGGCGATCCAGTACGCGGCGGTGGAGTAGACGCGGGTCGCCGCCATCACGCCGATGTTCTCCGCGTACGTGGTGGTGCCGGAACCGCCCCCGGAGCCGGCCAGCACCGTGGCGACGCCGTCACCGAGCAGCGCCCGGCCCATGTCGCGGTCGAGGTTGCGGCCGGTCATCGCGGCGACCGCCTTGACGTGCCCGGCGTTCTCCGCGATCAGCACCAGGATCACCGGGATGACCAGCACGACGGCGCGCGCGTCGAAGCTCGGCGTGTGGAACTCGGGGAAGCCGACCCAGGCGGCCTGCCGCAGCCCGCGTACGGCCTGCTGGTCGAGGTTGCCGGTCAGCGCGGCGAGCACCCAGCCGACCACCACGCCGACGAGGATCGACAGCCGCGCCACGAAGCCGCGGAACAGCACAGTGGTGAGCAGGATCGCGACGAGCGTGACCACAGCGATCAGCGGCTGCGCCTTCACGCCGGTGCCGGCGCCGCCGCCGTCCCAGGCCACCGGCGCGAGGTTGAGGCCGATCAGCATGACGATCGCGCCGGTGACCACGGGCGGCATCAGCGCGTCGATCCAGCGGGAGCCGGCCACCTGCACCACCACGCCGACGAGCGCGAGCGCGACGCCCGCGACGACGATGCCGCCGAGGGCCGCGCCGATGCCGCCGTCGGTCTTCGCGGCGAGCACCGGCGCGATGAACGCGAACGACGAGCCGAGGTACGAGGGCAGCCGGTTGCCGGTGATCAGCAGGAACAGCAGTGTGCCGAGCCCGGAGAAGAGCAGCGTGGTGGCGGGCGGGAAGCCGGTGATCAGCGGGACGGTGAAGGTGGCGCCGAACATGGCGACCACGTGCTGCACGCCCACGCCGACGGTGCGCGGCCAGGAGAGCCGTTCGTCGGGCGCGACCACGTCGCCGGGGCGTACCTGGCGGCCGTCGCCGTGCAGCGTCCACGGGGACCAGCGGGAGGTGGGGGACTGGGTCATCGGTCGCCCTTCGCGTCATCGGGTGACGGGGGCGTGATCGACCCTGGGAGTTGTTTCTAGCACGTGCCCAGCGGCGATGTGGGCCCGGCCCGGGCTCAGGCGACGCCGGTGGGACGGAACTGGACGCTGACGCGGGGGCCGACCGGGCGGGTGGTCTTCGGTACCGCGTGTTCCCAGGTGCGCTGGCAGGAGCCGCCCATCACCACGAGGTCGCCGTGGCCGAGCGGGAACCGCAGGCTGCCGCCGCCTCCGCCGCGAGGGCGGAGCAGCAGCGCGCGCGGGGAGCCGAACGAGACGATCGCCACCATGGTGTCGGTGTGCGCGGAGCGGCCCAGCGTGTCGCCGTGCCAGGCCACGCTGTCGCGCCCGTCGCGGTAGAGGCACATGCCGGCGGTGACGAACGGCTCGCCCAGCTCGGGCGCGTAGTGCCGGGTGAGCGCGTCGCGGGCCGCGGTGAGCACCGGGTGCGGCAGCGGCCGGCCGGCGGCGTACCAGCAGAGCAGCCGGGGCACGTCGACAGCGGTGTCGTACATGGTGCGGCGCTCGGCCCGCCAGGGCACGTCGTGGCGCAGCGTGTCGAGCACCGCGTCGGAGCCCCGGACCCAGCCGGGCAGGTGGTCGACCCAGGCGCCCCGGCTCAGCTCGTGGCGGCGCACTGCCCCGGCGAGCGGGCCCAGGGTCGGGCCCTGCTCGGCCAGGTCGAGCATCGAGGGCTGGTACGCGACGTCGG
The DNA here is from genome assembly GCF_028768405.1 of Micromonospora chalcea. Lineage (NCBI taxonomy): Bacteria > Bacillati > Actinomycetota > Actinomycetes > Micromonosporales > Micromonosporaceae > Micromonospora > Micromonospora chalcea. Next base: position 266,457 of record NZ_CP118233.1, read on the forward strand.
GCACGCCGCCGATCGTACCCTGTTTAGAACAGGCGTACGACGATCAGCGCCGCAGCATCCGGCGGACCTTGCCCGGGACGGCCTGCTTGATCCGCTCCCGGAGCTGCTGCGAGCGCAGCGCGTCGATGGTCCCGGTGAGCTTGGCGTTCTCGTCGCGCAGCCGCTCGATGCGGGTCAGCAGCTCGGCCGGCGGGGTGGTGGCAGCGGGCCGGACGGCCGGCGGGAACACCGTCTCGCGGACCCGCTGGTCGAAGCGGGCGGCGCTGTCGTCGTCGTCGAACGAGATGCCGAGGTCGTGCTTGCGCAGGAACGCGGTGATGGTCTCGAAGCGGGCCTTGTGGCCCTCGGTGAGCGCGGTGTAGTCGGCCTCGGCGTAGAGGTCGGCGGCGTCCACGTCGGCCGGCACGTCGCGCATGATCCGGTGCGGGATGTCGAAGTAGCGGGCCAGTTCCAGCGTGCGCGAATCGTGCGCGAACAGGTAGCCGGGCGTGCCGGCGACGAGCGCGGTGATGGTGCCGTGGATACGGGTGCCGAACGCGAAGTCGTACCCGGAGAGGTGGTCCATCCAGGTCCACGGGTCGACGAACATGCGCACCTTGTCCTCGACGAACAGTGGGTGCGAGGTGTGCAGCGGGATGTCGCTGCTCTGGCCGCGGTGCTCGGGCGCGTCGCCGTAGAGCAGGGTGCCGAGCGTCCGCAGGTCCTGGGGCACGTAGCACAGGTTCGGGTAGCGCTCGTGGTGGTGGCGGACCACCGAGGCCATCGAGCGGACGTACGGCGAGATGGTGAGCGCGACCTTCGACTCGGCGGTCAGCTCCGGCTGCTTCTTCGCCAGCTGGAACGTGTCGCCGTGCAGGAACATCGACGGGCAGCCGATCTGCTCCACGTCGGAGAAGCCGAGCGTGTTCAGGTAGCTCGCGGTCACCTCGCCGCGTACGCCGATGCTGTGCGACCGGTCCAGCACGGCCTTGCAGAACGCGCGCACCGGCTCGTCGATCGGGCGCAGGTACTCGCGGTCGCCGTCGACGTTCGTCTGCACGCCGACACCGAGCACCACCACCGGGATCTTCAGCCGTTCGATCAGCCGGGTCAGCGGGGCGAGGCGGTGCACGAAGCTGCGACGGAAGGCGTTCGCCAGCGGTACGACGAACACGTCGTACCGCTCGTTGATCTCGTCGGCGAGGCGCGGGTCGGCCGGGGTGCGGGTCGCGGTGATCTCCGCCGCGGAGGTGGCCAGCAGCTTGTGCGCGGCGTGGCTGAAGACCAGGTTTCCGCTGTTGTCCCCGATCCAGTTGCCGGCGAACGTCTCCTCCGGCGTGAGGACGTCGAACGGGCCCTTGCGGGCGCGGAGCAGGATCCGCTGGTGCATCCGGTTCGCTCACCTTCCGTACGGCACGGCGTGCCGGCGGGCGTCGCCCGCGCGTGCAGGAACGGAAATCCTATCCGCCGTCCCTGGGTGACCCGGCGGCCGTCGGCTCGCCGGGAACGTCCCGGTACTCCGGGGTAGGGTGCCCGGAATGACCAGCGCGCCGACTGTCACCCGTGCCCCGCGCCTGCCGTCGCTGACCGGATTGCGGTGGATCGCCGCGCTGCTGGTCTTCGGTTTCCACGCCGGGACCATGGGGATCGTCGCCGAGCCGCACCTGAAGGCGGTGGTGGACAAGGCGTTCAGCCTCGGCCTGTCCGGCGTCGAGTTCTTCTTCATCCTCAGCGGGTTCGTCCTGGTCTGGTCGTACCGGGACGGGGAGCGGGCGTGGACGTTCCTGCGCCGACGGCTCGCCAAGATCTACCCGAACCACGTGGTGACGTTCGTGGCGGCGCTGGCGGTCGCGGCCTGGTTCGCCGACCCGGTCCTGCCGTGGGCGGCGATCGGCAACTTCTTCCTGGTCCAGGCGTGGATCCCGCTGAACGGCTACTTCTACAGCGTCAACAACGTGAGCTGGTCGCTCTCCTGCGAGCTGGCGTTCTACCTGTGCCTGCCGCTGGTGGTGCCGTGGCTGCGCCGGGCCCGTACCGGGGTGCTGCGGACCGTGCTGGTCGCGGCGCCGCTGCTCATCCTGGCGCTGTGGCCGGGCCAGCAGCTCGTGCCGGAGGAGCAGCGGTGGTGGTTCACCCAGATCTTCCCGGTGACCCGGTCGCTGGAGTTCTGGATGGGGGTGGCCGCCGCCGAGCTGATGCGCCGCCACCGCTGGCGCGGACCGAACCTCGCGGTCGCCACCGGCCTGTTCGTCACCACCTGGGTGGTCGCCGCGCTGTGGATCCCGGCCGAGTTCTGGGCGGCGCTGCTCGCCGTGGCGTACCTGCTGGTCATCGCCGCGGCGGCGGACGCCGACGTGCGCGGCCGGCCCACCCCCTGGCGGTCCCGGCCGATGATCTGGCTCGGTGAGGTCTCGTTCGCCTTCTACCTGGTGCACGTGCTGGTCATGGTCACCGTGCTGCGGCTGACCGGGGACTGGGGGACCGGCCTGCCCGGCTGGCGGGGGCCGCTGGCGGTGCTCGGCTTCCTGCTGCTCACGCTCGCGCTGGCCGCCGCGCTGCACCGCTGGGTGGAGGTGCCGATGATGCGCCTGCTCGGCCCGTCCCGCCGGGCCCGCGCGGCGTCGCGCGCACCGGCCGTGCCGGCTCCGCGCGGGCCCGCCGAGGGCGCGGCCGCCGACGGCGGCGCGCGGTCCGTCTCCGGTCCGGCCGAGGACATCGAGTACGCCGGGCGGCGTCGCCCGGACTGACACGCGCACACGCCGGCCGGTCGGTCCGCGACACGCCGTGCGGCGGTGCGTCAGTGGGGGTTCGGCGGTAATTTGTACCCGTGCTTCCGATCGCGCTCACCTGCCCCGTGTGGTGGGTGGCGCGCTGGACCGCCCGGATGCTCGCCAGTCTCGCCGTGGTCGTCGCCTGTTCGTTCGGCGCGGCCACGCTGCCGACCGCCGCGGCCCCGGCCGCCGCGCCCGGCCCGGCGTACGTGAGCACGCCGGCCGCCCCGCGACCGGAATCCGACCGCGCCGCCGAGCGGCAGGCCCGTCCCGACGGCGCACCCGCGCCCGCCGCACGGGCCACCGACACGCTCCCGAACGACCCGCAGCCGGTCCCGGCCGGCCGGATCACCGCGCCGGTCGGCCTGCGGGCCCCGCCCGCCCGCTGATCCGCCCACGGGCCGCGCCCGTCACCGCACCCACCGAACGTCATCCCGCACCCGCCCTTCGCCGGCCCGGCAACCCCGCGCCGCGCCCCGACCGGCCGTGCGGAGTCTCCCGCCAGGTTCTTCCCGTGAGGTGCCGACCATGTCGCAGACCGCTCTCTACCACTTCCTCACCGCGGTCCCCGAGGCCGCCGCCATCTGGTCCTTCCTGATGCTGCTCGCGTTCGGCCTGCTCGCCGCGCTGGTGGCCCGGCCCGAGCGCGACGGCGTCGCCGAGGCTGCCGCCGATCCGGTGGACCAGGACGCCGCGCGCCGCGACGACCTCGTCCGGTACGCCGAGGAGGTGGCGGTGGCCGCCGCCGGGGCCGCCCAGACGGCCCGTCGCCGCCGGGAACGGTGGCTGGCCGCGCAGGACGAGGCGGAACGCGCCTGGACCGCGTACGACGAGGCGGACAGCGCCGCCCGCCGCCTGGCCGGGGCCGCCGCGCTGGCCGCCCCGCGCACCCCGCGCACCCCGGCGGAGTACGCGGCCCGGGAGCGCTGGCTGCACCACGCCGCCATGACGGCGCACTGGCGCGGCGACCTGTCCGCCCGGCAACTCGCCGACGTGCTGGCGCGCCGCAACGGGTGGGACCCGCGCCGGCACCCGGCCGAGCAGGAGATCGTGCTGGCCCGGGCCGTACGGGACCGGCGCCGGGCCGGCTGGGAGAGCGCCGCCGAGCGGGAGCGGCAGGCGTGGCGGGACGCCGAACTGGCCGCCGAGGCCGCCCGTACGCTCGCCGCCGAGGCGTACGCGGCCACCCTGGCGGTGCGGCCCGCCCCGGTGTCCCGCGGCGCGGCGACGATCCCCCTGCCGGTCGGCGCGTTCGTCCGCAACGCCCGCTGGCGTCCGGCCCGGGTCGGCTGAGGCGACCGAATTGTTACCCGGAATGTGGTGAGCCGGCTCACCCCCGGCGCCGAAACGGGCGTGGAGCGCAGAACGGGCCAATGAGCCGCGCCATTGCCGGTCACGCGCTCGCCGTCTGTCCCCTTTTCGCCTCCCGGGCGCCGTCACCACCGCTTGTCCCATTGAGTGAAGTGAGTAACCGGCTGTTCCGAAATCCGTTACCGGGGATCATGTTTACGCAGGTGGGAGCGCTTGGCAGGGGCAGTACCCGCCGGTAGTGTCGGCGCGTCCGGTGCGGTAACCGATCGCAGAAGGCGACGCCGCGCCGACCCGCCTAATCGTGTCATCACGAACCGGGGAACCATGAGCACCATCGGGGTGAATCCGCGGCCACTGCCGCGGTAGGGCGTACTTCCCGCCCGAATCCGTCAGCTAACCCGGTCGGCGGCCACGGAAGGAGTCCCATCCTCGTGCCCACCCCTCGATCGTCCCCCCGCCTCCACGGCTCCGCGGTACCCGCGCTCGCCTGACGCGACCGGCAAACCGCCCCTGGGCGCCCGGCATCGCGGGCGTACCCGTTCCCCCGGCCCATCCGGCCTGCCAGCACGTGTGAACCCCTCCACGTGCCGGGCCGGCGTGTGCCGATCACGCCCCCCGTGGAGGATTTCGTGAAGCACCACCTGAAGCGTCAGCTGCGGCGGATCGCCACCGAACGCCCGTACCAGATCATCGCCGGATCGGCCGCGGCGCTCGTGCTGGCCGCCGGCGCCGGCACCGCCCTCGCCGCCGGTGAGGACGCCCCGGTCCAGCAGGAGAACACCGCCTCGGTCGCCGAACTCGGCGCACGGCTCGGCGAGCCCGCCAGCCGCAGCGAGGCGCGTATCGGCGTCCCGCCGGCGTCGCCGAGCGCCGAGCCCAGCAAGTCGCCCAGCGCCTCCCCGTCGGCGAAGAAGGCCGCGGCGGACCCGGACGTCACCAAGGCCGCGCCGAAGCCGCCGTCGAGCAAGACGCTGGACTACGACTACCAGGCGCAGATCAACTACTACTACTGCGGCCCGGCCGCCGTGCGCAACGCGCTCAGCGCCACCGGCATCGAGCGCAGCCAGGACGCCCTCGCCGGCCCGCTCGGCACCACCGAGATGGGCACCAACTCGGCCGAGGACACCACGCGCGTGCTCAACCAGCAGGTCAAGGGCAACCCGTACCGGACCCGGATGATTCCCGGCTCGGCCAGCCCGGCCCAGATGGACCGGCTTCAGGCCGACGTGGTCGAGGCGATCAGCAACGGCCGGGGGGTCGTCGCGAACGTCGCCGGCACCGCCACCGACACCAACGGCGGCTGGCACTCGTTCCCCGGCGGCCACTACGTCGCGGTGATCGGCTACAAGGACGACGGCCGGACCGTCCGGATCGCCGACTCGGCCGACCCGTCGCTGCCGTCGTACTGGCTCACCACGATCGACCTGGCGCACTGGATCGCCAGCCGCGGCTACTCCGCCTGACCCTCCGCACCCCCGGAAGGCCGGCACCCCTCCCGGGGCGCCGGCCTTCCCCGTCCCCACCCGCCCTGGCCCGCCGCCCTCTCGGCGCGTCGATCTTGGACTTGTGGCGCCTGGTATGCCCGGCTCGCCCGCTATGGAAGGCACCACAACTCCAAGATCGGCGGCGAGGGCGAGGGCGGGGGCGGGGGCGGGGTGGGGCGTGGGGGCGGGTCGGGCGGGTTCGGTCTCGCGTGTCCGGGGCGGGCGGTGGCAGACTGCGCCAATGGGCGATGCGACGGGGAACCGGCACCTGATTCTCCTGCACGGCATGGGCGCCACCGGCGAGGTGTGGCTGCCCTGGGCGCCGCTGCTGGAGCGCCGCTGGCCCGGGCGCTGGCTCGCCCCCGACCTGGCCGGCCACGGCTGGTCGCCGCCGCTCGACGGCTACTCGTTCGACGCCCTGGCCCAGCGCGTCGCGGACGGGCTCGGTCCGCTCCGGCTGGGCCCGCACGACCGGCTGGTGCTGCTCGGGCACTCGCTCGGCGGGGTGGTGGCGCTGGCGCTCGCGGCCCGGCAGCGGGCTCTTCCGGTGGACGCGGTGGTGGGGCTCGGCATCAAGGCGGTCTGGTCCCCGGCCGAGCTGGCGAAGGCGAGCGAGCTGGCCGCCCGGCCGGTCACCTGGTTCGCCACCCGGGACGAGGCGGCCCGCCGCTACCTGCGCGTCTCGGGGCTGGCCGGGCTGTTCGCCCCGGACCACCCGGTGGTGGAGGCGGGGCTGCGGCGGGTCGACGGCCGCTGGCGGCTGGCGATGGACCCGGCCGCGTTCGCGGTCGGCGAGCCTCGGCTGCCCGCCCAGCTGGCCGCGACCGGCGTGCCGGTGCTGCTGGCCCGCGGCGAGCAGGACCCGATGGTGAGCGACGCGCAGCTCAAGGAGCTGGGCGTGCCGGTGGCCACCCTGCCCGGCCTGGGCCACAACGCGCACGTCGAGGACCCGGCCGCCGTGCTCGCCCTGCTCGACGCGTACCTGTAGAGCGGGGCCTACACGACGGCGCGCTGCGCCGGGACCGCCCAGTCGGCCTCCAGCTCGCGGCGGGCGGCGGCGAGGAACGCCTCGGCGTAGGCGTCGGCGGGGAAGTCGCCCAGGTAGCGGGTGCGCGCCGCCCAGCGCTGCGCGGCCTTCGGGTCGGCGTCGAGCAGGTCGGTGATCACCTGGTCCACGTTGGACATGTCGCGCCGCAGCACGTAGCCGGACGCCGCGAGCGGGAACCGCTCGACGAAGTGTTCGCCGTCGGCGCCGGTGTCGGTGACCGCGTACGGCTTGCCGGAGTAGAGCCAGTCGGAGATGACGCCGGAGACGTCGGAGACCAGCGCGTCGGCGCGGTTGACGCACTCGGTGAGCGTCAGCTCGCGGGCCGCGGCGGCGCCGAACAGGTGCGGGCGGCCGGTCTTGGCCCGGTCGGCGGCGAGCAGCTCGGTGAGCCGGGCGAGCTGGCGGGCCGAGGCCGGGTTCTTGTCGGTGTACGGGTGGGCGCGCAGGATCACCGCCGCCCCGCGGTCGATCAGCCGGCGGATCAGCGTCTCGGCCACCGGCAGCGAGCAGTAGTTGGCGTCGGCGTGGTGCCCGGTCCACGTTGGGGTGTAGAGGACCGTCGGGTGCGCCGACGCGGCGACCGGCTCCCGGCGTACCTCGATGGCCTCGACCTGGGGCCGGCCGACCACGACGAACTTGTCGGCGGGGATCTCCACGCCGGCGCGGGCGTACCTGTCGATCGCGGCCTGCCCGGCCACGAAGATCTTGTCGAAGATGGCCGAGACCGGGTTGGCGCTCGGGGCCTTGTCGCTGTCGCCGTGGTGCAGCTGCACGTGGGTGAGCTGGTTGAACCGGATCAGGTGGGCGTTCTTCGCGCCGTGGTTGACGTAGAAGGCGACGCGCAGGCTGGGCACCAGCGCCTCGTCGAGCGCCTTCAGGGTGGGGCAGAGGACCACCGGGGCGCGGGTGGCGGCGGCGACGGCCGGCAGGAGCTCCGGCTCGCGCAGCACCACCATGAACGGGCGGCCGATCCGTTCCAGGTACGGCAGCCACATGGTGACCTGGTACTCGGAGCCGGGCGGCGCGGAGAAGTGCAGCACGAACTCGGGCTGGTGGCGGCGCAGCGCGCGGCCGACCGGGCCCCCGCCGGCGGGCGGCCGGAACCGGCGCCGGGCGAGGTCGAGCGCGACCGCCCCGCAGCCGGCGCCGACGAGCAGCGCGGCGGCGAGCGCCGTGAAGGCGGGCAGGGCCAGCGCGGCGGCGAGCGCCACCACGGCGAGCAGCACCAGCAGCGCGTCACCGAGCCGGGCGGCGACCAGCGGCGTCCACGTGCGTACCGGAAGGTTCGCCGCCCGGATCTCCAGCGCGCCGGCCTGCCGCAGCGGGCCGACCAGCAGCACCAGGCCGAGCAGGACCAGCGCGGTGGCGGCGAGGGCCGGGTCGAAGCCGTCGTCGAGGTGCCGGGCGTAGCCGACGAGGATGCCGGCGGCGACGAGCACCGTTTCGGCGAGACCGTCGGCGGACGGCCGGACCCGGCGTTCCCAGGCGGTGGCGGCGAGCGCCGCGACGGCCAGGGCCAGGCCCCAGCCGGTGGCGCCGGTGAGCGCCACGACCAGGAAGGCCAGCACCGCCAGCCCGGTGGTCAGTACTCGGGCGAGCAGCTTGCGGACCAGGTCACCACGCATCTGGCACGTCCCGTCGGTCTCAGGCGCCGGTGGACAGCTCGGACCGGTCGGCGCCGGGCTGCGCCGGTACGGCGGCGACCTGCTCGCCGGGGGACCGGCGCACGTCGACCACCTGGCCGGTCAGTTCGGAGATCAGCACGTCCAGGGACGCCTGCGCGACCGCCTCGGAGGAGAGCAGCGTGTGCTCCGGCTCCTCGCCGAACGCCCGCGTCCGCATCGGGGTGGCGGTGCGCTCCGGGTTGACGCAGTTGACCCGTACGCCGAACTCGGCCCACTCGTCGGCGAGCGCCTGGGTGAGGTTGACCAGCGCGGCCTTGGTGGCCGAGTAGAGCGCGTAGCGGGCCCGGCCCCGGGTGTACGAGCTGGACGTGTAGAGCAGCAGCTGGCCCTTGGTCTGCTGCAGGTACGGCAGCGACTGGCGCGCGATGGTGACCGGGCCGACGAAGTTGACGTGCAGGAGACGGTCCATCGTCTCGGAGTCCATCTCGGCGAGCGCGCCCTTCTCCAGGATGCCGGCGGTGACCACCACGTGGTCGATGCGGCCGGTGGCCTCGAACGCGGTCTTCAGCGCGGCGGTGACGTCCTCGGCGCGCTCGACGTGGGTGCCGGTGGTGGAGCGGCTGAACGGGAAGACCTGCGCGCCGTAGCCGCGGGCCAGCTCGGCGAGGTCGTGGCCGATGCCGTAGCTGCCGCCGAAGACCACGATGGTCCGGCCGGTCAGCTCCTCGGCGTAGCCGCGGTGGGTCAGCCGGGGCGCCTGGGCGGCGGCGAGCTGGAACAGCTTGTCGGCCAGGTGCACGTCGACCGGGTGGGTGACCTTGATGTTCTCGTCCGAGCCGTCGATCACCTTGATCGGCGTGCCGGGCAGGTAGCGCAGCACCACGCCGCAGTCGTCGGTGGCGGCGAAGTCGGGGTCGCCCTCGGCACGGCGGTACGCCTCGCGGATGGTGCCGGAGCGGAACGCCTGCGGGGTCTGGCCGCGGCGCAGCCGGGAGCGGACCGGGATGTCGGTGATGCAGTCGTCCGCGTCGACCTGGATGATCGTGTCGGCGGACGGGATGGCCACGTCGACGGCCGAGTACGTCCAGAGCGCGTTCACGCACTCGCGCACGATCCGGGCGCTGACCAGCGGGCGTACCGCGTCGTGGAAGAGGATGTTGACGTCGCCCTCGCCGACCGCGTCGAGCGCGATCCGGGTGGTGTCGTTGCGGGTCTCGCCGCCCTCGATCACCTTGGTGACCTTGCGGAAGCCGGCGTCGGCGACGATGCGCCGCGCGTCGTCGACGTGACCGGTGGCCATCAGCACGATGATCTCGTCGATCTCCGGCGCGGCCTCGAAGACGGCCAGGGTGTGCTCGATGATCGGCTTACCGGCGATCTTGAGGAGCTGCTTCGGGATGCCCAGCCCGAGGCGCGTGCCGGTCCCCCCGGCGAGGATCACGGCCACCGTACGCGCGGGTCGCCAGGGTGCCGGGCTCGCCGGCGCGGCGTCCGGTGCGGTGGTGTGGTCCTGCGTCATTGCCGTACCTCACTCTGGGTGAAAGGGGATGGATCCGAAAACCTTAACGCGGACGGCGGAGCGCACCGATCCGGGCGATCCCGGGACCGGTGCGCTCCGGCGGGCTACTTCTGGCCCTCGTACGCGTCGCAGACCTCCTTGGTGGGGCCGTCCATCCTCAGGACGCCGCCCTCCAGCCAGATGGTCCGCTCGCAGGTGTCCCGGATCGAGCCGATGGAGTGGCTGACCAGGAACACGGTGCCGGCGCTGTCGCGCAGCTCGCGGACCCGCTGTTCGCTGCGGACCCGGAACTTGCGGTCACCGGTGGCCAGCGCCTCGTCGATGAGCAGCACGTCGTGCTTCTTCGCCGACGAGATGGCGAAGCGCAGCCGGGCGCCCATGCCGGAGGAGTACGTGCGCATCGGCAGCGAGGCGAAGTCGCCGCGCTCGTTGATGCCGGAGAACTCGATGATCTCCGGGGCGATCTTCTTGACCTGGTCCGGTTGCATGCCCATGGCGAGGCAGCCGAGCACCACGTTGCGCTCGCCGGACAGGTCGTTGAGCAGCGCGGCGTTGACGCCCAGCAGGGACGGCTGGCCCTGGGTGTAGACCGCGCCGCGGGCCGGCGGGAGCAGCCCGGCGATGGCCCGCAGCAGCGTCGACTTGCCGGAGCCGTTGCTGCCGATCAGGCCGATCGCCTCACCCTGGTACGCGGTGAAGCTCACGCCCTTGACCGCGTGCACCTCGCGGATGTTCGGCGCCTTGGTGCGCGAGACGATCCGCTTGAGCGCGGAGACCGGTGTGGTGCCGCCGCTCGCGCCCTTGTGGATCCGGTAGATCACGTGCACGTCGTCCACCACGACTGTGGGCACGCGACCCGAGTCGATCACGGGACCGGCGTTCAGCGGCAGGGTCTGCTCAGCCACGGCCGTACTCCTTCTCTCCGCGCCAGAAGTAGACGAACCCGCCGATGCCCATGACGACCGCCCAGAACAGGCCCAGGGCCCAGAGCTTCGGCGGCGAGCTGACCAGGTGGGCCTGGTGGGAGTCGAGCAGCGAGTAGCGGGCCAGCTCGATGAAGACCAGCGGCGGGTTCCACTCCAGGAGGCTCGCGGCCCAGTGCGGCAGGTGCTCGCGGAACAGCGCCACCGGGTAGAGCACGCCGGAGGCGTACAGCCAGGTGCGCATCACGAACGGCATGATCTGCTTGAGGTCGGTGATCTTGGAGCCGATCCGGGCCATGATCATGGTGAGGCCGATGTTGAAGACCGTCTGGAGCAGCAGCGTCGGGGCGAGCAGCAGCCAGCGCCAGGTCACCGGCTCGCCGGTGAACAGCACGATCGCGCCCAGCACCACCATCGACATGAGCAGCTGCTGGAGCTGCACCAGCGTGACCGTGATCGGCAGCGCGGCCCGGGGGAACTGGAGCGCCCGGATCAGGCCCAGGTTGCCGGTGATCGCGCTGGTGCCGTTCGACACCGCGGTCTGGGTGAACATGAAGATGAACACGCCGGTGCACAGGTACGCGATGAAGTTCGACACGTTCCGGTTCTGCGACAGGATCACGCCGAAGATCAGGAAGTAGACCGCCGCGTTGGTGAGCGGTGTCAGCACCTGCCAGAGCTGCCCGAGCTGGGTGTTGCTCAGCGAGGACGCGACCTTCGCCCGCGAGTACGCGGTCATGAAGTGCCGGTACGCCCACAACCGGCGGGTGTACTCGCCCAGTGGTGGTCGTTCCCCGGCGACCCGCAACCCGTACCGCCGGGCCAGTTCGGCCCGGCTCAGTCCGGATTCGGGGTCGGCCACCGCGGTGTTGGCCATGATCAGGCGCTCCGATCTTTCGTGCTGATGGGGAGCAGTGCGGTGAACAGATCCAGCGTGGCCCGGCGGGGAGGAGCCGCCTCGCTGCTGCATGGAAGGTAGTCCACCGAACGTCGGGACGCAACCGTACCGTCGTTGCGCTACATTGTTCCACGTGACGACCGAGAAGAGGCGTGCCCCGGCCGGCGCGGCGGTGCTGCGCGGGGAGATCACCAGCGCCATCCGTACCGCCGTGATGCAGGAGTTGGCCGAGGTCGGCTACGGTCGCCTCTCCATCGAGGCGGTGGCCCGCCGGGCCGGTGTGAGCAAGACCGCCATCTACCGCCGCTGGCGGTCCAAGCTCGACCTGGTGCTGGACATGGTCTCCGCCGTGGCGGGCCGCAACATCCCGCTGCTGGACACCGGCAGCCTGCTCGGTGACCTGGAGATCCTGCTGCACGTGATGGCGCGTGCGCTGCGTCACCGGCTGGCCGCGCAGATCATCCCGGACCTGCTGGCCGAGGCGGCCCGCAACCCGCAGATCGCGGAGAAGCTGCAGGCCGCCCTGGACGACTACCAGCAGGCGGTGGGGCGGATCCTGATCGGCCGGGCGGTCGAGCGCGGCGAGCTGTCCCCGGACACCGACCGGCGCGCCGCCGTCGATCTCATCGTGGGGCCGGTGTACTGGCGGATGGCGATCTCCCGGGCCCCGCTGGAGCCCGCCGAGGTGCCCCGGATGGCGGCCGCGATCGTCGCCGCCCTGCGGGTAGCATGCGTGGGGCCTGTGCGCGACGAGGTGGAAGTCTGACCCGGGTCGCCCCCGGAGGGCCGTCGTCGATCATGAACAGAACGTCACATCCAGTCGGACAATCAGCGCGACCCGATTGTTTTCCTGACAGAGCGGTAGCATCCCCCGAAATGTCTCCCATGAACCACGTGTCGACAGGAGGAAGCCCCATGGCCGGGCCGCATCCAGAGTTCATTCCCCCCGCACGGCCGATCATCGGCGAGGCCGAGATCGAGGCGGCCGTCCGGGTGCTGCGGAGCGGCCGGGTCGTGCAGGGCCCCGAGGTCGCGGCGTTCGAGGAGGAGTTCGGCGACCTGGTCGGCGGCCGGCACTGCGTCGCCGTCAACTCCGGCACCTCCGCGCTGCAGCTGACGCTGATGGCGCTCGGCTTCGGCCCGGGCGACGAGATCATCGTGCCCTCGTTCTCCTTCGCCGCGAGCGCCAACGCGGTGCGGCTGGTCGGCGCCGAGCCGGTCTTCGTGGACATCGAGCCGGGCAGCTTCTGCGTCGACCCGGAGGCGGTCGCCGCCGCCGTCACGCCGAAGACCGTCGCGATCATGCCGGTACACCTCTACGGCCACCCGGCCGCGATGGACCGGATCATGACGATCGCGCAGCAGCACGGCCTCGCCGTGGTCGAGGACGCCGCGCAGGCGCACGGCGCCGAGCTGAACGGCACCCCGGTCGGCGCGTTCGGCACCGCCGGCTGCTTCAGCTTCTACCCGACGAAGAACATGCACGCCCTGGAGGGCGGCATGATCAGCACCGCCGACGCCGAGCTGGCCCGTACCCTGCGGCTGCTGCGCAACCAGGGCATGGAGCAGCGGTACGCCAACGAGATCGTCGGCGCCAACATGCGGATGACGGACGTGGCCGCCGCCATCGGCCGGGTGCAGCTCACCCAGCTCGGCGAGTGGACCGAGCAGCGCCGCGCCAACGCCAAGTTCCTCGACTCGGCGATCACCGGCATGGTCACCCCGCCGGTCGCCGACGGCGCCCGGCACGTCTACCACCAGTACACCGTGCGCGTCACCGGCAACCGGGACGCCGCCCAGGCCCGCCTCACCGAGCTGGGCATCGGCAACGCGGTCTACTACCCGACCCCGATCCACCGGCTCAAGCCGTACCTCGTGGACGGCAAGCCGGGCGCGTGGGACCTGCCGGAGACCGAGCGGGCCGCCGCCGAGGTCGTCTCGCTGCCGGTGCACCCGTCGCTGAGCCAGGCCGACCTGGAGCGGATCGCCGAGGGCGCGAACCTGGCCGGCGGTGCCCGGTGAGCGCGAGGAGTGAGTCGGGTTTGCGAGCCCCGCAGTCGCGAACGAAGGACAGCTCAGTGAGTGAAGGTCGCAAGCTGCGCGCCGGTCTGATCGGCCTCGGCGCCATGGGGCGCAACCACGCCCGGGTGCTGTCCAACCTCGACGGCGTCGAGCTGGTCGGCGTGGTCGACCCGGCCGGCGACGTGACCGGGACGCTGCGCGCGCCCGTCGTACCCGAGCTGAGCGACCTGCTCGCCCTCGGCGTCGACTACGCGGTGGTGGCCTGCCCGACGGCGCTGCACGAGCCGATCGGAATGGAGCTGGCCGCCAACGGCGTCTGCGCGCTGATCGAGAAGCCCCTCGCGCAGTCCGTCGACGCGGCGACCCGGCTGGTCGAGGCGTTCGAGGCCGCCGGCCTGGTCGCCGGCGTCGGCCACATCGAGCGCTACAACCCGGCGCTGCAGAGCCTGCGCACCCGCCTGGAGGCCGGTGAGCTGGGCGAGGTGTTCCAGGTCGTCACCCGGCGCCAGGGCCCGTTCCCGCACCGGATCGCCGACGTCGGCGTGGTGATGGACCTGGCCACCCACGACATCGACCTCACCGCGTGGGTGACCGGCCAGGAGTACACCTCGGTCTCCGCCCGCACGGTCTCGCGCAGCGGCCGGCTGCACGAGGACATGGTCGCCGTCGTCGGCCAGCTCGCCGACGGCACCATGGTCAACCACCTGGTCAACTGGCTGAGCCCGCTCAAGGAGCGGTCCACCGTCGTCACCGGCGACAAGGGCTGCTTCGTGGCCGACACGCTCACCGCCGACCTCACCTTCTACGCCAACGCCGCCATCGACACCGAGTGGGAGGCGCTGCGCGCGTTCCGCGGCGTGGCCGAGGGCGACATGGTCCGTTACGCCATCCCGAAGCGGGAGCCGCTGCTGGTCGAGCACGAGCGGTTCCGCGACGCGGTGGAGGGCAAGCAGAGCGACATCGTCACCCTGCGGCAGGGCCTGCGTACCGTCCAGGTCGCCGCCGCCCTGCTGGAGTCCGCGTCCGACGGCCGTACCGTGGCCGTGGGCCCGGCCGCCGCCGACCGGGACGGGCGCGGCCTGCAGCCGACCCCGGCCTGACACCGGCCCGGCCGGGCGTCACCGACGCCCGGCCGGCCCGGTCAGTCGATCCCCAGCAGACGGTCGAAGCCCGGTGCGTTCACCGACCAGTCCCAGGTGGCCGAGGCGTGCTTGGCCGCGGCCTCGCCGGCGGCCCGCCAGACCTGCTCGTCCGCGGTGACCGCACGGACGCGGGCGGCGGCCTCGGCCGGCGTCGCGACCACCCAGTCGGCCGGGAAGACGGTACGCGCACCGTGTTCCCCGCCGGCGAAGAACGGCCAGTCCCGCACCACCGGCACCGCGCCGCTCGCGGCGCCCTCCACTACGGCACAGTGGAAGCTCTCCCGCACCGAGCTGCTGAGCACCACGCCGATGCCGGTCAGCACACCCGGCACGTCGTCGGTGTGGCCGAGCCGGGTCACCGCGCCGGAGGGCGCCAGCTCGGCCAGATCCGTCTCCAGCGCCGCCGCGTAGTCGCGCGCCGCCCGGCTCATCCCGGTGTCGATGCTCCCGCCGACCAGCAGCAGGCGGTACCGCTCGTCGGCGGCGCGCAGCAGCCGCAGCACCTCGATCGCCCACCGCGGGTCCTTGGCGACCGCGCTGGTGCCCACCAGGCCGAGCGTGAACCGGGCCGCGGAGTCCTTCGGCCGCGCGAACGGGGCCAGGTCCATCGCGTTGCACAACACGTGGGTACGCGGCGCGTGCGCGCCGGTGAGCCCGGGCGCCACCCGGAGCGTGAAGTCACGCAGGTGCTCGGAGACGAAGACCACGTCGTCCACCCGGCTGAAGTCGATCAGGTTCGGCCACCTGCCGAACGCCTCGTAGCTGTGCAGCCGGACCACCACCCGGGTGTCGCCGGGGTCGACCAGGCCGACCATCACAGCGGTCGCCACGGCCCAGTCGACGAACACCGTGTCGGCCCAGTCCAGGTGCGGGCGCAGCCAGGCCTCGACCTGCCTGCCGTATTCGGTGTCGCGCAGCAGCGCCTCGGCGGTCATGCGCCTGGACTGCCGGATCAGCGGCCCGGCCACCGGGTCGTCGTCCAGCCGCACGTAACGCAGCTCCACATCGGGGTGGGCGGCGTAGCGCTCCCGGATCGCCTGCACGAAGTGCGCGCTTCCGTTGAGCAGCAGCAGCACCCGTTGCGGCCGGTCCGTCGGCGGCGGCGCGGCCGGCTGCCGGCGGCCGCGCGGCGTCAGCAGCGCCCGACCCACGGCGCTGCCGTGCAGCGGCGCGAGGAACGCCGCCGGATCGTCCGCCAGCGGCGAGTCGAGCTGGTCGAAGTGGATCACCCGGTGGAACTGGGTGTGCAGCACCCGGTGCAGCCGCCGGGCCGCCGCCTCGCCGTCACCCCGGGCGTACGCCCGGTCCGCCTCGGCCAGGTCGGCCTCGACGGCGGCAGTCAGGTGGGCCGGGGTGCGTCCCTCGGCGATCTCGTCGGCGGCCTCCTGCGCGAGCAGGTCGGCACGGGCGGCCGGGCCCACGCCACCGGCCACCGCGACCAGCGCGGCCCGGGACTCCGCCGCCGGCCAGCCGGCCCGGACCATGCCGGCGCGCAGGCGGCGGGCCAGCGACGACCGCGCGCCGGCCGGCAGCAGCGGCGCGGCCGCCAGGCCGTGTATCAGACGGGCCGCCGCGCGGTGACGCACCACCCGGGGAGCGGTGACGCGACGGAGCACGCCGGCTGCGAGCTTGCTGCCCATCTGGGCTGGGTCCTTCCGATCGCGGAGGCTGGCGCCGCAACGCCGACCCGCGTGGTCGGCGAGCGCGGTTCGTGCATGTTAACGTGGCGCGGTCCCTACTTGCGGCGAGGAAGGTTCGGGTGCCGGCAACTTCAGCACGGGACGTCGTCGTCCTCACGCCCTGGTTCCCGACCCGCGAACTGCCCTTCCGCGGCTCGTTCGTCCAGGCGATGGTCGACGCGACCGCACCGGTTTCCGACCGGATGACCGTCTATCACTGCGACGCCTGGGTGGCCGCCCTCGATCCGGCGGCTGAGCGCCGGGTCAAGGACGCCCACCGCGTCCTGCTCGGCCACGCCCGGCACCGCACCCCGACCGTCGGCGGCGCCGACCTGGTCTACGTCCCGGTGCCGGTGCCCCGCGGGCTGGGGCACGCGGAGATCGCCGACCGGCACGACGAGGCGCTGCGCGCGGCCCTCGGCGGCCGTCCGCTCACCGCACCGGTCGTGCACGCCCACGTCGGGCTGCCCAGCGGCTGGGCGGCGATCCGCAACGCCGGCCCGGACACCCGGGTCTACGTGACCGAGCACGCCAGCTTCCTGGACAAGGTGCTCGAGACCGCCCGCGGCCGGGAGATGTACGACGAGGTGCTCGACCGGTGCGCCGGTTTCCTCGCCGTGGGCGAGGGCGTCCGGGCCCCGCTGGTCGAGGCGTTCCCGCACCACGCGGACCGGATCGGCGCGATCGCCAACCCGATCTCCTTCGACCGGCCCCGTCCGACGCCGATCACCGCGCTGCGCCGGTGGCTGTTCGTCGGCGCGCTCTCCGAGCTCAAGGGCGTACCGCTGCTGCTGGAGGCGTTCGCGCGGTGCCGGCAGGACGACCCGGCACTGACGCTGACGCTGGTGGGGGAGGGCGCGCTGCTGGCGAGCCTGACCGCCCGGGCGGCCGAGCTCGGGGTGGCCGACGCGGTCACGTTCACCGGGGCGGTCCCGCCCGAGCGGGCGCTGGAGCTGATGCGGGAGCACGACCTGCTGGTGCACCCGAGCCGCCGCGAGACGTTCGGGGTGGCGGTCATCGAGGCGATCGCGGCCGGGCTGCCCGTCCTGGTCACCCGCTGCGGCGGTCCGGAGCGGACGCTGGCCGGCATCGAGGACGCCGCCGGTCAGATGATCGACGTGACAGACGACCCGGAGACGATCGTCGCCGGATACCGGCGGCTGCGGTCCCGGTTCCCCGACGACCTCGAACCGGCCCACGCCCGTAAGGCGCTCGCCGACCGGTACGGCTACGCCGCCGTCGCCGAGACGCACCGCCGCCTGTGGTTCTCCGACGAGGCCGACCCGGCGGTCTGACGCCGGGCGCCGCAGCTGATGGAGTGAGATGCACGTCCTTTTCCTGTCCGTCGGGTCGGTCCGGCGGCGCGCGGTCGTGGAGGAGTCCCGCCAGGTGATCGCCGACGGGGGCGCCGCCACCGTGGTGGTCGACAAGATGGGCCCCTGGAGTCGTGAGACGTTCGCCACCGGCGTGCGGGTGATCGACCTGGCCGCCCTGCAACGTCGGCTGCCGGCCGACCGGGTCGAACAGGCGGCGCTGTACAAGGCGCCCCGCAAGCTGCTGCGGACCATCGGCCGCGGTCCGCTGCGGAAGGTGTCGAAGCGGGCCGAGCGCGCGTTCCAGCGGCGCCTCGCCGACCCGGCGCACCGGGCGTTCGTGCGGATGCGCGGCGACCAGCGTGACCGGCTTCTCGCCCGGGCCTGCGCGCGTCCCACGGTGGATGTGCTCGTCGTCACCGATCCGGTGGCGATGCCGTACGCGGTGCGCCTGCTGGAGCGCCGACGCGGTCACGCGAGCCCGAGAGTCTGCTTCAGTTACGACTACTCTGGAGTGGCGACCGATGGCCAGAACCGACCCGACCCGGATTCCGCCCAGGGGGACAATCCATGACGCGCCCGACGCGCCGACCGCGCATCCTGTACCTGTCCTTCTACTTTCCGCCGTCGCGGGCCAGCGGCGTGTACCGGGCCCGGGCCACCGCGAACTACCTGGCCGAGCACGGCTGGGACGTGACCGCCTTCGCGTCGCCGCTGTCGTTCCTGCACCGCGTGATCGGCTCGGTCGACGAGCAGCTGGCCGAGACCGTGCACCCGTCGGTCCAGGTGGAGCGGCCCAACATCAGCCACTTCGCCTGGGAACGTGACCTGCACGCCTACGGCCGGTTCCGGGGCATGTCGCCGATCCTGGCCCGCAACCTCTACAACTTCGGGTTGAAGAAGTTCTTCCCCGAGCACTACCTGTCCTGGGCGCTGGCGTCGGTGCGCAAGGCGCTGCGGATGCACGCCCGGCGGCGCTTCGACGTGGTGCTCGCCACCGGCAACCCGTTCGCCTCGTTCGCCGCCGCCTGGATGATCCACAAGGCCACCGGCGTGCCGTTCGCCGTCGACTACCGCGACGCCTGGACGCTCAACATGTTCACCGAGGAGCCGGGGTACGAGCCGGGCCACCCCGCCTGGCGCTGGGAGCGCCGGATCCTGCGCGACGCCTCCGCCTCGATCTTCGTCAACCAGCCGCTGCTGGCCTGGTACGCCGACCGCTACCCGAACGCCGCGGACCGGATGATGGTGGTCCCCAACGGCTGGGACCCGGATCTGCTGACCCAGCTCGACGCGCCCACGCCGCCGTCCGAGTCGGACCGCGACCGCCCGCTGCGCTTCTCCTTCCTCGGCACCATGAACAGCACCCAGCCGGTGGAGCAGATGGCCGAGGCGTTCCAGATCGCCCGGCGGCATCCCGACCTGGCCGACGCGGAGCTGAACATCCACGGTCACCTCGGCTACTTCAAGCAGGGCAAGACCGACCTCATCGCGCGGCTCGGCCTGGTCGAGGGCGAGCAGGGGCACGCGCTGCCCGAGTACGGCATCCACTACCGGGGCCCGGTCTCCAAGACCGAGGTCGGCAAGGTCTACCAGGACAGCGACGTGCTGGTCTTCCTGGCCGGCGGCGCGCGGTACGTCACCTCCGGGAAGATCTTCGAGTACATGGCGAGCGGCAGCCCGATCGTCTCGGTGCACGCGCCCGGCATCGCCGCGCAGGACGTGCTGGCCGGCTATCCCCTCTGGTTCAACCCGGAGAGCCTCGACGTGCACGACATCGCCGAGTCGATGATCGCCGCCGGCAAGGCGGCCCGGGACATGTCGGCGAAGCAGCGTGCCGAGGCGCGCGCGCACGCCGACACGTTCACCCGGCAGGCGGTCACGGCGCCGCTGGAGGCCAGGCTGCGCTCGATGGTGCGGCGCAAGATCGAGGCGGGAAGGATCGCATCGTGACGTTCGACGACGCAGCCGGCAACCAGCCGCCCACCGCGGGCGCGTCCCGCACGCCGCGGGCGCTGCTGCTGGCGTTCAACCACAAACCGCACGAGAAGGTCGTGGCGCTGGCCGAGCGGCTCCTCGACGAGGGCGCCCGGCTGGACGTGGTGGTCCTCAGCGACACCAACTGGGCGGACCTGGCCGGCCGGCCCAACGTGCGGCTGTTCACCCTCGGCGCCGCGGAGAAGCGGCATCCGCTGCTGCGTACCGAACGGATCGTGGTCACCAGCGGGCCCCGGCGAGTGGCCCGCGGGCTGAGCCGGCTGGCCGGCGGCGGCACGGCGAGCGGGCTCAGCCGGCGGCAGGAGCGCCTGAGCCGGGCGTTCCACAAGCGAGTGTTCATGAAGGCGTACTCGAACGTGCGCCCGCTGGTGCTGTCCCGGCTGGCCGACAAGCGGCTGTCCGAACTGGACCTGGAGCGCGACCCGGTCGACCTGATCGTGGCCTCCGACGCGCTGTCCATCACGCTCGGCTGGCGGCTGGCCCGCCGCTTCCCGAACGTGGTCGCCACCACCTCGCTCGACCCGCCCCCGTTGGCGCAGCTCACCGCGGCGGCCTGACGCCGCCTGCCGCACCACGTGAAGCGGCCCGCCGGCACCGTCGATCGCGACGGCGCCCGGCGGGCCGGTCCGATTTCAGCGGGCGTGCTCGGCGAGCACCCGGACCACGTTCTCGGCCGCGTGGCCGTCACCGTACGGGTTGCCGCGCGCGGCGGCCGGCCGGGGCCGGGTGGCGGTCCGCACCCAGCCGTCGGCACCCAGCGCGGACGGGTCCGGAACCAGCCGGTTCCAGTCGTCCGCGAGGGTCTCCACCCACTCCGTCTCCGGGCGCAGCGTGGTGCAGGGCCGGTCCAGCAGGTACGCCTCCTTCTGCAGGCCGCCCGAGTCGGTCACCACACCGACGGAGCCGAGCACCGCGGCCACCATGCCGCCGTACGGCAGCGGCCGGCCCACGTGCAGCGCGCCGCCACCCAGCTTGATGCCGTGCTCCTCGGCGCGGGCCAGCAGGCGCGGGTGCGCCAGCAGGGCGACCGGCACCGGCAGCTCGGCGAGCGCGCCCACCAGCGCGGCCAGCCGCGCCGGGTCGTCGGTGTTCTCCGCCCGGTGCAGCGTGGCCAGCAGGTACGGGGCGTCCGGGTCGATGCCGGCCGGCAGCTCGGGGCGCGGCTGGTCACCGGCCAGCACGGCGTCACGCACCCGCAGGCACACGTCGACCATCACGTCGCCGACCAGCACGGAACGGGCGGCCAGGCCCTCGGCGGACAGGTGGCGCACCGCCTCCTCGGTGGGCGCCAGCAGCAGGTCGGCGCAGTGGTCGGTGAGGACGCGGTTGTGCTCCTCCGGCATCCGGCGGTTGAACGAACGCAGGCCCGCCTCCAGGTGGGCCACCGGCAGGTGCATCTTCACCGCGGACAGCGCGCCGGCGAGGGTGGAGTTGGTGTCGCCGTACACCAGCACCCAGTCGGGTCGTTCGGCCGCGAGCACCGGGTCGAGGGCGGCCAGTGTCTTGCCGGTCTGCACGCCGTGGCTGCCGGAACCGATGCCCAGGTGCACGTCCGGGTCGGGGATGCCGAGCCCGGAGAAGAAGACGTCGGAGAGGTCGGCGTCGTAGTGCTGCCCGGTGTGCACGATGACGTGCTCGTGCTCCGTGGCGGCGAACGCCGCGGCGATCGGTGCGAGTTTGACCAGCTGGGGCCGGGCGCCAACGATGCTGACGACCTTCATGTGGGTGATCCCTCCGATTGACTGTCCGTCCGACCGGGGCGGCGTCCGTGGGCGCCCCGCGGAACCGGCTGCGCCGGCCGGTGAGGGGAACCCCCACGCGGGCGATCCAGGCTAACATCGGGGCATTCCGCTTCTGGACGCCGACAAGGCCGGCACGAGCGCGAGGAAATCCCGTCATGGTCGAGTCGTCGGTCGTTCAAGAGCGCCCGCAGGAGCCGGCTGAGCCGCCCGCCGCCCGGCGGCCGCGTCCCCGGCCGCGCCCCGCGCAGCTCGTGCTCGCGGGCCTGGTCGTCGCGTTCGTCGCCGCGCGGCTGAGTATCGCCGCGCGGGCCGAGGCGTTCCGCACCTTCGACACCCGGTCGTACGCCGGGCTGCTCGACGGGCCGAACCCGACCGCGACGCTCTCCTTCACCGGGCACGCGCCGCGACTGTGGGGCACGCCGCTGCTCTACACGCTCGCCGGCAGCGATCCGGCCCGCGCGTGGGCGCAGGCCCTGATCAGCACCGCGGCGTGGGTGGTGCTCGTGCTGGCGCTCTGGACGATGCTGCGCGGCACGACCGCCCGGGTCTGCGCCGGGGTCGCGCTGTTCGTGCTGGCGCTGACCCGCGCGGTCTACGTGTGGGACCACACGCTGACCGCCGAGTCGCTCTCCATCAGCCTCGGCCTGCTCGCGTTCGGCCTGCTGGTGCTCTGGGTGCGCCGGCGCTCGTGGCCGCTGCTCGCCGCCACGGTCGTGGTGACCGTGTGGTGGATGTTCGTCCGGCAGGACATGCTGCTGTTCATCGCGCTGGTGCCGGCGGTGCTGGCGGTGCTGGCGTGGCGCAGCCGTCCGCACCGCTGGGCGGCGGTGGTGGCGCTGGTCGCGATCGGCGCCGGGCTGGGCTGGAACGCGGCGCTGCTCGGTCCCACCGACGAGACGTTCGCCAAGTGGAGCGCGTCGGGCCGCTCGCAGACCGACGAGACGTTCCTCTACCGGCTGATGGTCGAGGTGCAGCGCGACCCGGAGATTCGGCAGGTCTACCACCGCGAGCTCGGCATGCCGCGGTGCGTGGCGATCGAGGACCCGAGCCTGGTCCGGCGGTGGAACGTCCGCAAGTTCTCCGAGGCGTACGCGAACTGCCCCGAACTGCAGCGGTGGGCCGAGGAGCACGAGATGGCAATCGGCTTCCGGTACGCGATGGCCGAGCCGGATCACTACCGCGAGATCATGGTCGGCCGGATCCTGCCGATGGCGCTGGGCAGCACCGAGTTGCACACGTACGGCCGCCCGGTGTCGATGCTGCCGGACGCGGTCGAGAGGGTCTGGTACCCGCGCCGCGACCTGGTGCTTCCTCTGCTCGCCGGCGCCGTCGTGGCGACAGTGCTGGCGTGCGTGCTCACCGGCGCGGTCCGCCGGCGGCCGTGGCTCGTCCTGGCCGGCGTGCTCGGTGTGGTGGTGAGCCTGGTCAGTGTGCTCGCCAGCCTCATGCTGTCCGCCGGGGAGTACAGCCGGTTCGGCATCCAGGAGGCGATCTACCTGCGGATCAGCCTGGTGGTGCTGGCCGTGGCGGCGCTCGACGCGGCGCTGACCAGGCCGTGGAGACGCGCCGGGCGGGCGGCCCGGGGGGTGCCGGGCGACGACGCCGCGCAGCCGTAAACTCCTGCCTCATGACCGTTCCGGACACCCGTCCCACCGACCCCGCTGCGGCCACTCCCGGCGACACCTCGCCCGGCGACACGGAGGTCCGCCGGGCGCCGGAGCCGGCGGAGACCGGGACGGACGACGGCGGCCGCACCGAGGCCGGCGACGGGACCGGCGAGCGGCCGGTCCGGCGGTGGAGCCGGTGGGACGGCGTCGTCGCGGCGGTCTACCTGGCCTGGGCGCTCCTGGTGACCGCCCGCGGGTGGCGCAACCCGGACGGACGCCTGCTCGGCAGCCGCCCGGACGACCAGGGATTCAACGAGTGGATGCTGGCGTACGCGGCGCACGCGGTCCGGCACCTGGAGAACCCGTTCTTCACCACCGCGCAGAACGCCCCCGACGGCGTGAACCTGATGACCAACGTCGGCATGCAGCTGCCCGGGATCCTGCTGTCGCCGGTGACGCTGCTGTTCGGCGCCCCGACGGCGTACGTGCTGCTGATGACGCTCAACCTGGTCGGCACCGGCTACGCCTGGTACCACGTGCTGTCCCGGCACGTGGTGCGGTCCCGCGCCGCCGCGTTCGTCGGCGGCCTGTTCTGCGCGTTCGCGCCGGCGTTGGTGTCGCACAGCAACGGGCACCCGCACATGACCGCGCAGTGGCTGGTGCCGCTGATCGGCTGGCGGGTGCTGGCGCTGGCCCGGGGCGTCCGGGTGCTGCGGGACGGGCTGGTGCTCGGCGCGCTGATCGCGGCACAGTTCTTCATCAGCGTGGAGATCCTCTTTCTGCTCGCGCTCGGCTGCCTGCTCGCCGCGCTGGCCCATCTCGCGCTGGCGCCGAAGGTCGCGTTGCGACGCGCCCCCCGGCTGCTGGGCGGGCTGGGGGTGGCCGGAGCGCTGGTCGCTGTCGTCACCGCGTACCCGCTGTGGATGCAGTTCTTCGGGCCGCAGCACCGGATGGGGCACCCCGGCGGCCCCGACGTCTACGCCCTGAAGCTCGGCTCCTACGTGCGCTACGCGACCGAGTCGATCGCCGGCAGCCCGACCAGCGCCGGCGGGTGGGGCCCGAACACCACCGAGCAGGTCAGCTTCTTCGGCTGGTCGCTGGTGGTGGTGGCGGTCGCCGCCGCGTGGTGGCTGCGCAGGGAGGTCACGGTCCGGGTGCTGACCCTGGTCGCCGTGGTGTGCGCGCTGCTGTCGATGGGCACCACCTGGACCTGGGGCACCGAGCGGACCACGATCCCGGCGCCGTTCGCGCTGCTGCAGCACCTTCCGGTCTTCGACGCCGTGGTGGTGGCCCGCTTCGGGTTCATCACCACCATGGCCGTGGGTGTCCTGCTGGCGCTGGCCCTGGACCGGGTGGCGAGTCTCGCGCGTGACGAGGACCGGCTGCCGGCCCGGATCGCTGTCGTCGCGGTGGCTGCCGCGCTGGTGCCGATCCTGCCCACCCCGCTGCCGGCCCAGGGCCGTCCCGCGGTGCCGGACTTCGTCACCGCCGGCACCTGGCGTGACCACGTGGCCCCCGGCCGCACCCTGGTGCCGGTGCCGGTGGCGAACATGACCTCGGTCTACTGGGGCTCGGCGGCGCTGGCCGAGTTCGCGGTCCCGCAGGGCTACTTCCTCGCCCCCACGTCCAAGGAGGACCCGACCGGGCGGTGGGGCGTCGAGCCGCAGCCGACGGCGAAGCTGCTCACGCTGGTCGCGGAGGGCAAGCGCGGCACCGACGTGACGCCGGCCGAGGTCGCCCAGGCCCGCGCCGACGCCCGCTACTGGCGTGCGGACGCGGTGGCGCTGCCCAAGCACCGCCGGCAGGAAGACCTGCGCGTGGTGCTCGACGCCCTGTACGGGCCGGGCCGCCAGGTCGACGACGTGTGGCTCTGGGACGTGCGGCCGTTCAGCAACTGAGCGGCGCGGTCACGGCGACCGGTTCCAGATGATCAGGACGTAGCCGCCGAAGTAGGCGGAGACGATCAGCAGCGGGGCCAGCACGGTGACGGCCCGGGCCCAGCCGGCCCGGGCCAGCGCGACGGCGACCGGCAGCAGGAGCGGGAACGCGGGCAGCAGGAAGCGCGCCTTGGCGTGGTAGTAGCCGGCCGCGCCGAGCGTGGTGAGCAGGATCAGGCCGCTGTAGAGCAGGAGCTGCCAGGGCTGCCGGTCGAGGGCGCTGAGCACGAACAGCGCCAGCGCGATCAGCACCACGAGCGTCACCACGTACATGGTCAGCGCCGTGGGCTGCGCCAGCACGCGCTGCGCCACCCGGACCGTGTCGGCGCCGAAGTCGAAGGTGGTGCCCCAGCCGGCGTCCTGGATGTGGAACCAGCCGTCCGGCCGCCCGGTCTGCCAACCCACCCAGGCCAGGTACCCGACCCAGCCGGCCGGGGCGATCACCAGCGCGGCCCACGGGCGCCAGCCGTCGCGGCGGCGCAGCGCCGCGATCAGCGCCGCGAGGCAGACCACGGCGAGCAACGCGGAGCCGGTCGGCCGGGTCAGTCCGGCGCACAGGCTGAGCACGGCGGCGAGCAGCCACGAGCGGCGCAGCAGGGCGTACAGGGACCAGGCGGCGAACGCGGTGAAGATCCCCTCGCTGTAGCTCATGTTCTGCACGATGCTGTGCGGCAGCACGCCCCAGAGCACGGCGAGCAGGATGCCGACGCGGCGGTCGTACAGCCGCTCGCCGACGGCGAACAGGCCCCAGGCGGCGGCGAGCGCGGCGATGGCGGCGACCGCCAGCGCGGTGGCGCGCGCGCCGAGCGGGGTCAACGGTTCCAGCGCCCCGACCAGGCGGGGATAGAGCGGGAAGAAGGCCATGTCGCTCTGGACCCGGGCGTAGCCGTCGTAGCCGTCGCGGGCGATCCGCAGGTACCACACGCCGTCGGACCCGGTGAGCAGCACGGCCGGCCGGGCCCCGGTGGCGCGGGCCCAGAGCCAGAGCGTGACCAGCCCGACGGCCCGGACGGCGACGTAGCCGACGAGCGCGGGCAGGGCGTTGCGGAAGGCGGTCGCCAGCCGGTGCCCGAAGGAGGCCCGGTGCTGGGAAACCGTCTCCGCGGGCGGCTGGTGGCCGCGCGTCGGTGCGGTCATGCGTGGTCCTGTCCGAGTGATCTTCGCCCCCGGCGTCGGCGTCCGGGGCGTCGGCGACCGGCGGGAGCGCTCGCCCGGAGCCGGGTGCAGGGTAGCAACGGCGACACCGGTTTCCCGGCGCGGCCGGGCACCGGCCTCCCGTGCGGCGCTTGTCGTACACTCGCTCGGGTCGCACGTGCGACAGCGGTTGACACGGAGACGGACGGGCATGGGTTCTGACGGGGCGATCTCTGCGGCGGACCTGAGGGCGGCAGCCGCGGCACGGGGCGCCGTCACGATCGACAACTCGGCCCGGACGGCGGCCGGGCGGTGAGCCGGCCGGACGTAACGGTCGTCGTCGCGGTGTACAACACCATGCCGGACCTCACCACCTGCCTCGAGTCGCTCGTCAACCAGACGATCGGGCACGACCGGCTGCAGATCGTCGCGGTCGACGACGGCTCCACCGACGGCAGCGGCGCGGAGCTGGAGCGGTTCGCGGCGGCGTACCCCTCGGTCCTGACGGTGGTGCACCAGCCCAACTCCGGCGGGCCGGCCGCCCCGAGCAACCGGGCGCTGGACCTGGCCACCGGCCGGTACGTGTTCTTCATCGGGGCCGACGACCACCTGGGCCGCGAGGCGCTGGAGCGGCTGGTGTCGGCGGCCGACCGGTGGGGCTCGGACGTGGTGCTCGGCCGCATGGTCGGCGTGAACAAGCGCTACGTGCACCAGGAGATCTACGACCGGACCCGGTCCGACATCGACCTGTTCGACTCGCCGCTGCCGTTCTCGCTGTCGAACACGAAGCTGTTCCGGCGGGACCTGATCGAGCGTCACCACCTGCGCTTCCCGGAGGACATGGCGGTCGGCAGCGACCAGCCGTTCACGTTGGAGGCGTGCCTGCGGGCGGCCCGCATCTCGGTGCTCGCCGACTACGACTACTACTTCGCGGTCAAGCGCCTCAACTCCACGAACATCACCTACCGCAGCGACCATCTCGCCCGGCTGGAGTGTGTGGAGCGCATCGTCCGGTTCGTGGCCGACATGGTGGAGCCGGGGCAGCGGCGCGACGCGGTGCTGCGGCGCCACTTCGCCTGGGAGATCGCGAAGCTGTTCCGCCCCGACTACCTCAAGCTCGACGCCGAGACCCGGGAGCAGGTCCGGTCGCGGGTCGGCAAGCTGGTCCGGGAGTACCTCACCGACGGCATCCGCGACCGGCTCGACGCGGCCACCCGCGTGCTCGTCGGCACGGCCGCGTACGGCCGGCCGGAGGACCTGGTGGCGATCATCCGGCTGACCGCCGCCGACGGCCTGCCCTCGACGGTGGTCCGCGACCAGCGCTGGTTCGCCGCGTTCCCGGGCTTCGGTGAGGCGGGTGGCCTGAGTGACGAATGGTACGAGTTGGAGCCGGCGGCGAGCCGGTGGCTCGCCGCGCTGACCGCGGTTTCGGTACGCTCGGTGACCGGGCCCGACGGTGACCGGCGGGTGCAGATCCTCGCCCGCAGTCCCCGGCCGGATCTCGCCGACCTGGTCGGCGGGGACATGTCCGTGCGGGTGGGCGAGGCGGAGGCCGCCGTGCGGCTGCTGCCGGCCGACCCGATGGGCACGACTGTGGAGGCCACGTTCCGGCTCCCGGATCTGGCGGCCGACCTCGGTCCGGCGGGAACGACCCGGGCGGTCCGGGTCCGGGTGGCGGACAGCGCCGCCGTCCCGGTGCGGGGGTTCCGGCCGCCGCTGATCCACCGGGTGGTGTACCGCGACGGCACCCGACTGCATCTGGTCACGATCAACAACAACCACAAAGGTCACTTGGCGTTCACCGTCTGGCCGGTGACGCTTCGCCGGGTCGCGGCCCGTCTTCGGCGCCGGCTCCCCCGAGGAGGAAAGTAGTTCATGAACATCTGCGTCGTCGCGCTCGGCAAGATCGGTCTGCCGCTGGCCGTGCAGTTCGCGTCCAAGGGGCACCGGGTGATCGGCGCCGACGTCTCCGAGCGGGTCGTCCAGCTGGTGAACGACGGTGCGGTGCCCTTCCCGGGCGAGGCCGACCTGGACGTCAAGCTGAAGGAGACGGTCGCCGCCGGCCTGCTGTCGGCCACCACCGACACCGCCGCCGCGGTCGCCGAGTCGGAGGCGGTCGTCGTGGTCGTGCCGCTGTTCGTGGACGCCGAGGGCGTGCCGGACTTCGGCTGGATGGACGACGCCACCCGGGCCATCGCCCGTGGGCTGAAGCCGGGCACGCTGGTCAGCTACGAGACCACGCTGCCGGTCGGCACCACCCGCAACCGCTGGGCGCCGATGCTCGCCGAGGGTTCCGGCCTCACCGCCGGCACCGACTTCCACCTCGTGTTCAGCCCCGAGCGGGTGCTCACCGGCCGGGTCTTCGCCGACCTGCGCCGCTACCCGAAGCTGGTCGGCGGCATCGACGAGACGTCGGCCGCGCACGGCGTCCGGTTCTACGAGGCGGTGCTCGACTTCGACGAGCGGCCCGACCTGGACCGCCCCAACGGCGTGTGGGACCTCGGCTCGGCCGAGGCGTCCGAGCTGGCCAAGCTCGCCGAGACGACCTACCGGGACGTGAACATCGGCCTGGCGAACCAGTTCGCCCGCTTCGCCGACACCGTGGGCGTGGACGTCACCAAGGTCATCGAGGCGTGCAACACGCAGCCGTACAGCCACATCCACTCGCCGGGCATCGCGGTCGGCGGCCACTGCATCCCGATCTACCCGCGGATGTACCTGTGGAACGACCCGGCCGCCACCGTGGTGCGCTCGGCCCGCGAGGCCAACGCGGCCATGCCGGAGTACGCGGTCGACCTGCTCGCCGCCGCGTACGGCGACCTGACCGGGGTCGGCGTGCTGGTGCTCGGCGCCGCCTACCGCGGTGGCGTCAAGGAGACCGCCTTCTCCGGCGTCTTCCCGACCGTCGAGGCGCTGCGCCGCCGGGGCGCGGTGCCGTACGTGTCGGACCCGATGTACAGCAACGAGGAGCTGGCCGCGCACGGCCTGCCCGGCTACGACGGCGAGCCGCTCGGCGCCGCGGTGATCCAGGCCGACCACGCGGAGTACCGCACGCTGTCCCCGGCCGACCTGCCCGGCGTGACGGTGCTCGTGGACGGCCGGCGGGTCACCGACCCGGAGCGCTGGACCGGCGTGCGCCGGGTGGTCATCGGAGGCTGACCGCACACGCGCGTACCGGGCCCCGGCCGTGATCACGGCCGGGGCCCGTCGCGTGTCGCCACCAGCCGATCGGCGTCCGCCGTTCACCTGCCGGACACCCCGGCAATACTTGTGTCATGTGACCCGTTTAGGGTCGCAGCGGTCCGAATCGAACCTGGCCGACGTCGGGGCAGACAGGGAGCGTGTCGTTGTTGAGCAGAATTCGCAGCCAGCAGGGTCTCGCCGCGGTGGGCGCGACGCTCCTCGGCTACGCGGTCATGGTCCTCTCCGGAGTACTCGGCCTGGTGGTGCCGTTCGCGGTGGCCGCCGTGGTCGCCTTCGCCGGTGAACTGGCCCTGGCCGGGCGGCACACTCCGACCGCCGAACTGCTCGACAAGGCCGGGCTCGGCGAGACCTTCCGGCAGCTGGTGCGGGACCTGTCGGTGGTCCTGCTGGTGGTCGTCTCGGCCCGCCCCGGCGTGGCCGGCACGATCGCGGTGCTGCTGCTGCCCGCCGCGCTCTGGACCGTTGCGGTAGCCACGAACGCGGTGACGAAGGTGATCGACGGGCGGGTCGACCCCCCGGCGTACACCCGCAACATCGACCTCGGCGCGCTGCGGCGCGTCCCGGTGCCGCCGGCCTGGGCGCGGCGGCTGGCCGGGCTGAACATGCCGCTGCTCAACGTGCTGCTGGTGCCGGCGGCGGTGGCGGCCGCCGCGCTCGACCAGGTCGCCCCGGTGGTGGTCACCGGCCTGGTGACGCTCGCCGCCGGCCTGGTCACCGCCGCGGTGCTGGCGCTGACCGCGCTGCGCGGCCGGGGCAGCCAGCCGGGCGTGCTGCCGGCCGTGCACGACTGGATGGCCCGGGAACGGCCCGAGGTCGCGCTCTACTTCGCCGGCCCGGCCAAGGACGTCTACCAGGCCAACATGTGGCTCGCGCCGGTGGAGGCGACCGGCCGCCGCGCGGTGGTTCTGCTGCGCGCCGCTGACGCGTTCGAGCAGCTCGCCGACACCCGGCTGCCGGTCATCTGCGTGCCGGCCGGCGTCGACTTCATGAACCTCGACCTCAGCTCGCTGCGCGTGGCCCTGTACGCCGCGAACGTCGGCGCCAACATCCACCTGCTGCGGGAACCGGGCGTCAAGCACGTCTTCGTCGGCCACGGCGACAGCGACAAGCAGGCGAGCGTGAATCCGTACAGCAAGGTGTACGACGAGGTCTGGGTGGCCGGGCCGGCCGGGCGGGAGCGGTACGCGCGCGCCGACGTCGGCGTGCTGGACCGCGACATCGTGGAGGTCGGCCGGCCGCAGCTCGCCGGGGTGCACACGTTCGGCTCCGGCGCCGCTGACCACCGCTTCACCGTGCTCTACGCGCCCACCTGGGAGGGCTGGCTCGACGACGACCCGTACCACACCTCGCTGGTGCTGATGGGGGAGCGGATCGTCTCCGGGCTGCTCGCCGCCGGTGACGTGCGGGTGATCTACAAGCCGCACCCGCTGACCGGCAGCCGGTCGGCGAAGGCGCGGGCTGTGCACGAGCGCATCGTGGGCCGGATCAAGGCGGCCGGCGGCGACACCGATCCGTCCTCGCTGGACGGGACCGCGCACCTGGTGGTCACCGGCCGCACGCCGGGGCTGTTCGACTGCTTCAACGTCACCGACCTGCTGGTCAGCGACGTGTCCAGCGTGGTCTCCGACTTCGTGCAGAGCGAGCGGCCGTACGTGGTGGCGAACCCGGCCGGTCTGTCCGAGGACGAGTTCCGCCGGCAGTTCCCGACCGCGCGCGCGGCGTACCTGCTCTCGGCGGACTGCGGCGAGCTGGCGAAGATCCTCGACGTGACGCGGTCCGGCGACGACCCGATGACCGGGGCGCGACGGGAGCTGAAGGAGTACCTGCTCGGCCCGGCCGGGTCGAACCCGATGGACCGCTTCCGGGACGAGATCGGCCGGCTCTGCGGCTGAGACGTACCCATGACGAGGGGCGACGACCGGCCTGGTCGTCGCCCCTCGTCGCCTGGTCAGCCCTGGTGCGGCGGGTTGTCGACGTCGCGGGAGACGACCTCGCCCTTGGCGTCGACCCAGCCCTTCGGCCGGGCCGGGTTGCCGGCCACCAGCTGGTACGGCTTGACGTCGCGGGTCACCACCGAACCGGCGGCGATCATCGCGTACTCGCCCACCTCGATGCCGCAGACGAGCGTGGCGTTCGCGCCGATCGAGGCGCCACGCCGGATCAGCGTCGGCGTGATCGTCCAGTCCGGATTCTGTGCGCGCGGGCGGAAGTCGTTGGTGAACACCGCGCAGGGACCCACGAACACCTCGTCCTCGATGGTCACGCCCTGGTAGACCGAGACGTTGTTCTGGATCTTCACCAGGTCGCCCACCGTGACGCCCGCGTCGACGTAGACGTTGCGGCCGATCACGCAGCCGGCGCCGACCTGCGCGCTCGACCGGATGTGCGCCAGGTGCCAGACCTTGGTGCCGTCGCCGACCTTGGCGCCGTCCTCCACGTCGGCCGTCGGGTGGACGAAGACGGAGGCGGACCGGTCGTTGCTGTCAGTCATCTCAACTCGCATCGTGGCAGGGCGCGTCGCGCCGTCGGGCGGGCTCGACGCAGCATAACGAGCGCTCACCCGAGCAGTTCGGCCACCGCGTCGGCGGCGGGCCGGTCGGCCGGCAGCGGATGCGCGGCGACCACCGCGTCCACCGGCAGCGCGGCGTACAGGTGCGGGAACAGCGCGCCGCCGCGGGAGGCCTCCCAGCGCAGCGCGTCGCCGAGCCGGGACTCGTCCACCGCGAGCACGGTCAGGCCGGTGACCCCGGCGAAGAACCTCCGCGCGGTCTCCACCACCTGGTCGGCGGCGGACAGGTGGACGTAGCCGTCCTGCCGGTCCATCGCGGTGCCGGCGAACCGCCCGTCCGCCCGTGCCCGCGCCCACTCGTCGTCGGAGAGAATCTTGTAGATCACGCCAGCAGCCTAGAGCGGCCTCGCGTCCCGGCGGCGCGTCTGCCACCATTCGCAGGGCACACGTCGAGCGGAGGGAGGAACGGGTGCGGATCCTCCTGGTCGAGGACGACCGTCGGGTCGCCGCCGCGCTGTCGTCCGCGCTGACCCGGCGCGGCTACCAGGTGGAACACGCCGCCACAGTCGCCGCGGCGCTCTCCGCCGCCCCCTGCGACCTGGTGCTGCTCGACCTGACGCTGCCCGACGGCGACGGCACCGAGGTGTGCCGCGAGCTGCGCCGCCGCAGCAGCCAGCTCGGCATCATCGCGGTGACCGCCCGTGGCGAGGAACGCGACCGGGTGCTGGGCCTGCGGCTGGGCGCCGACGACTACGTGGTCAAGCCGTTCTCGATGGTGGAGTTGCAGGCGCGGATCGAGGCGGTGCTGCGCCGCGCCGCGCACACCGTCCCGGAGCGTCACCTCATCGAGGCCGGGCCGGTGCGCATCGACGTCGGCGGCCGGACGGTGAGCGTGGACGGCCGGGACGTGTCGCTCACCCGCAAGGAGTTCGACATCCTGCTCTCGCTGGCCCGCCAGCCGGGGGTGGCGGTGCCGCGCGAGCGGATCCTGCTCGACGTGTGGGGCACCACCTGGGCCGATCGGCACACCGTGGAGGTGCACGTCGGGTCGCTGCGCGGCAAGCTCGGCGACGCGACGCTGGTGGAGACCGTGCGCGGGGTCGGTTACCGGCTCCGCGGCGCGTGAGGAGGGGCCCGTGCGGCGCCGACTGGTGATCAGCTACCTGCTGCTGATGGTGCTCGTCCTGATCGCCCTGGAGACGCCGCTGGCGTTCACGCTGGCCTCCCGGGAGACCGACCGGGTACGCGCCGACCGCCTCGCCGACGCCACCCGGTTCGCCTCGCTCGCCGGCCCGGCGCTGCGCGGCGGCAGCCCCGGTCCGCTCGACGGGGAACTGGCCGCCTACGACGCCCTCTACGGCATCGGTGCCGCGGTGGTGGACCGGGAGCGCCGTACCGTCGCCGCCTCGTCGGCCTGGGAGCCGGGCGCGGGCACCGGCGCGGCGCTCGACACCGCGCTGTCCGGGCAGCAGTTCAGCGGCCCCGAGTCGGTCTGGCCGTGGGACGGCGGGCCGGTGGTGACGGCCGTGCCGATCAACGACGGCGGCGAGGTGCTCGGCGCGGTGGTGACCACCAGCCCGGCGGACGGGGTGCGCCGCACCGTCAGCGCGTGGTGGCTGCTGCTGGCCGGCATCGGCCTGCTCGCGGTGCTGGCCTGCGTCTCGACCGCGTTCGGGCTGGCCGGCTGGGTGCTGCGCCCGGTGACCGAGCTGGACGCGGTGACCCACGAGATCGCCGAGGGCCGCCGGACCGCGCGGGTGCGCCCCCGGCTCGGCCCACCCGAGCTGCGCCGGCTCGCGACGAGCTTCAACGACATGGCCGACGCGGTCTCCGACGTGATGGACCGGCAGCGCGCCTTCGTCGCGCACGCCAGCCACCAGCTCCGCAACCCGCTGACCGCGCTGCGGCTGCGGGTCGAGGAACTGGGTCCCAGCCTCAGCGACGCGGACGGGCGGGCCGAGCACCGGCTGGCGCTGGAGGAGACCGACCGGCTGGCCACCGTGCTCGACGCGCTGCTGACCCTGGCCCGCGCCGAGCGGGAGGAGAACCAGCGGGTCACCGTGGACGCCGCCGCCACCGCCGCGTCCCGGGTGTCCGCCTGGCTGCCGCTGGCCCGGCACTGCGACGTCGCGCTGCGCCTGGACGCGGACGGCGAGCCGGTGTACGCCCGCACCGTACCCACCGCGATCGACCAGGCGCTGGACGCCCTGATCGACAACGCGGTGAAGTTCAGCGGGGCCGGGGGAGAGGTGACGGTGACGGTCCGCGCCGCCGAGGGCGGTACGACGCTCACCGTCCGGGACACCGGCCCGGGCATGACGGCCAGCCAGCTCGACCAGGCCACCGAACGGTTCTGGCGGGCGCCGGACGTGCAGAACGTGGACGGCGCGGGCCTCGGGCTGACCATCGCGGCGGTGCTCGTGGACGCCTCGGACGGCCGGCTCACCATGCGCCGGGGCGAGCCCCGGGGCCTGGTCGCCGAGTTGTGGTTCCCGGCGCCCGCCGACGATCCGGGTGAGGCCGGCGGGGAGGCCGAGACCGCCGAGCCGGTGGGCCCGCGACACGACGGCGAGCCGGCCACCCGCTGACCGCGCGGGCTCAGGGCTTCGCGGCGCGGTACCACTGCGCCGCGCCCGGGTGCAGCGGCAGCGGGGTGGTGACGATCGCCGACCGCTGGCTCATCCGTCCCGCCGCCGGGTGCGCGGCGGCCAGTTCCGCCCGGCGCTCCATCAGCAGCCGGGTCACGTCGCGCACCAGCGCGGCGGGCAGGTCGGCGCGGACGATCAGGTAGTTCGGGTTCGCCACCGTGCTGACAGGTTCCGCCTGGTACATGGAGCGGGGGATGTCCCGGGTCACGTAGACCTGCCCGTACCCGCGGCGCAGCGCCTCGGTCCACTCGCCCAGGTCCACGATCCGCAGCGAGGTCCGCTCGGCCAGGTCGGCGACGCCGCGTACGGGCAGTCCGCCGGAGAAGAAGAACGCGTCGATCCGGTCCTCCCGCAGCGCGGTCATCGAGTCGTCCAGCCCGAGGTGCTCCTGGCGGATCCGGTCGCCGTCGAGCTGGGCCACCTCCAGCAGGCGGGTGGCGGTGATCTCGGTGCCGGACCCGTCGGCGCCCACCGAGACCCGCCGGCCGCGCAGGTCGGCGAGCGTGCGGATCGGGCCGCCGGCGCGGGTGACCAGGTGCAGCAGGTCGTCGTAGACGCGGGCCACGGCGAGCACCGACGGATGCTCGGGTTCACGTGCCGGGAGCACGTCGGCCTGGGTGAAGCCCAGTTCCGCCGCGCCGGACCCGACCAGCCGGACGTTCTGCGCCGAGGCGGCGGTGACCACCACCTCGGCCCGTACCCCGGGCAGCTCCCGGTTGAGCACGGCGGCGAGCGACTGGCCGAAGGCGTGGTAGACGGCGGTCGGGCTGCCGGTGGCGATGCGGATCCGGGTCGGCTCGGCCGGCTCGTCCCGGCATCCGGCCAGGCCGGAGACGAGCAGCAGCACCAGCACGAGCGGGGCGGCGGCGCGCACAGGCCAGTGTCGGCTCACGGGCTGCACTCTGCGCCGTGCACCCGCCGCCGCGCAAGCCCGCCGCCGGGCCGGTCAGCCGGCGGCGGCCAGCTCCGCGCTCTCGGTGATCCGGGTCCGGTGCTCCCCGTTGGGCACGATCACCAGGAAGCAGCCCGCGCCCGGCCGCAACGCCGCCGGCACCTCCAGCAGCGCCGCGCTGCGGACCAGCACCGCGGCCAGGTCACGGTCGGCCAGCCGGATGCCGAGGCAGTGCCGGCGTACGTGCCGGCCGCCGGCGAGCAGCGCCGCCCGCCAGGCCGCCGCCGCCAGCCGGGGCCGCCAGAGCCGCCGCGCCGCCGAGGCGCCCGGGAACGGCCCGCCGAGCAGCTCCCGGCGGCCCTGCCGCCAGCCGGTGGTGAGCAGATTCGCGTACGCCGCCCGGTGCTGCGGCGGCACCGCCAGCCGGTGCAGCTCGTAGCGGCGGCGCAGGCCACCGGTGGTCAGTTCGTGCTGCACCGGCACGTCGAGTCGACCCAGCAGCTGCCGCATCCGGTGCGCCGCGTCCTCGCGGTTGAACTCGGCGATCCCGCCCCGGTGCGGTCCGGGGTCCAGGCGGCGTACGTCGGCGGCCGGCGGCGGCGTGCAGCGCACCATGCAGGCGATCTCGAAGGCGTCGGTCAGGGTCAGCCAGTCCAGCGGCGGGGACGGGCGGGGGCGGTCGAGCAGCGAGGTGGGCTCGGCGAGCATCGGCGCAGCTCCTCGGTCAGAGTCGGGGTACCTCTACCGTTGCCGCCAACGGCCGGGTCGGGAACCGATGCGGCCGAGCCTTGAGCAAAATTTGCGGGAAGCCCGCCGGTCAGAGTTCGGTGACCACCAGGTCGACCTGCCGGGGCCGCCCGGCCGCCCGGGGCGCCTCCTCGACCGTGTACTTCAGCTCCCGCAGCGCCCCCACCAGCGCGTCGGCGGTACGCGGCCGGGCGTCGGCGAGCAGCAGATCCCGCACCAGCCGCCCCTTCGTCGCCTTGTTGAAGTGGCTCACCACCGACCGGGTCGGCGTGCCGTCCACGGTCCGCTCGTGCAGCACCCGCACCGTCACCGTCCGCTCGGCGAGCGCGCCGCGCGGCGTCCAGGTGGCCGCGTACGCGCCGGAGCGCAGGTCCAGCACCGGGCCGCGTCCGGCGGCGGGCTCCAGCACCGGCCCGAGCGCGCCACGCCAGTACGCCGACAGCGCCCCGAGCCCGGGCAGCCGCGCCCCGATCGGGCAGCGGTACGGCGGGATCCGGTCGGCGAGGCGTACCGCGCCCCACAGCCCGGAGCTGATCAGCACCTGGCGGCGGGCCGCCCGCTGCGCGTCGGGCGGCAGCGTGTCCAGGCCCAGCGCCTCGTAGAGCACGCCGGTGTAGAGCCGCCCGGCCGGGGCGGTCGCCGCCTCCCGCAGCCGGGCGTTGCGGCGCAGCTCGCCGCGCTGCCCCTCGGTGAGGCCCAGCGCGGCCCGGGCCGCCGCCTCGTCCGGCCCGGCGCACAGGTCGACGAGCGCGGTCAGCACCGCCTCCCGGGCCGGGTTCAGCTCGGTCAGGGACAGCCGGGACAGGTCCAGCCGGCGGCCGGTGCCGGCCTCGGCCTTCCCCTCCGACGGGGGCAGCAGGATGAGCACCGGCACAGCGTACGGGCCGGGCTCAGCGCCACGGCCGCACGGCACGGTCGGGGTGGTATACGCGACTGCCGCCCACCTCGGCCACCACCGCCGCGTCGGCGCGGTCACCAAGCAGCCGCCGCAGTGTGCGCTCGGCGGGGGAGCCGACGTCCAGCACGTACCCGGGCCGTTGCGCGCGCGCCACCCGCTGCCAGTACGCCGGATAGCGGTTCTGCCCGGGCGTGAGCGCCCCGTCGAGCACGCCGCACGCGACCGTCTCCCCGGTGTTGAAGATCAGCCGGTTGCAGGTCCAGTAGTCCCCGTACACCTCGTGCAGACCGGCGTCCCGCACCGTGTCGGCCAGGCGGCGGGCCGTGCGCTCCTCGTCCCGTACGCCCGGCACGCCGGCCAGGAACGCCACGGTCCCGGCGACCGTGGCGGCGGTCAGCCCGGCCAGCACCACCGCCGCCGTGGCGCCGCCGAGCCGGGCGGCCGGACCGGCGGTTCTGCGCAGCGCGTGCGCGGCGGCCAGCCAGAGCGGCCACAGCACGGCCGGCAGCGAGATCTGCAGCACCGACAGGTACCGGGAGTTGCCGAGCGGGTCGGTCGCGGCGAGCGGGCTGCGCACGTACGCCAGCAGGGTCAACGCCGCGCCCACTACCAGCGCGAGGATCGCCGCGGCCCGGACCCGCGCGGCGTGGTCGGCGGCCCGGCGGTACGCGACCAGCCCGAGCGCGGCGGCGGCCAGCAGCAGCACCGGGTAGAGCACGCCGAACCACTGCGTCCAGCGCGCGCAGCCGTCCATCGGGCACAGGCCGGACGCCAGCGGCACCCCCTCCAGCAGTCCGCCGCGCAGCCGTTCGGCCAGCGACGGCGCGACGCCCTCCTTGGTGCTGATCTCCCGGAACACCGACAGCGAGTCCTGCCCGGCCGGCGCGACGATGTTGTCCTTCACCACCGGCGCGATCCCGGCGGCGAAGCCCGCCACCAGCAGCACGCCCGGCCAGCCGATCAGCTCCCGGGGCATGGCCAGGACCAGCACCACGCCCGCCACCAGCAGGTACGGCGCGATCAGCCAGTCCGACCAGAGCGCCAGCCCGGCGAGCAGCCCGAACGCGCCGGTGGCCAGCCAGCGGTGCCGGACCCGCTCCTCGCCGAGCGCGACCGCGAGCAGCAGCATCGCCAGCACCGCCGGCTTCACCTCCGGACGGCCGCCGACCACTGTGAGCTGGTCGCGGACCACCCGCTCCGAGCCGAGCGCCAGCAGGCCCACCACGACGACCGCCAGCCAGGGGGAGAACAGGCGGCGGGTCAGCCGGTACGCCAGCCACAGGAACACCGCGAAGAGCGCGAGCAGCGGCAGCCGCAGCACCGGCCAGCTCGGCCCGGCCCAGCCGACCAGCGGCGCGGCCAGGTAGGACTCCAGCACGCCCATGTAGCGCTGGCCGTAGAGGAAGACCGGCCGCTCACCGCGCTCGGCGATGTGCAGCGCGGCCAGCCCGAACGTGGCCTCGTCGCTGTTCGACGCGGGCACCGTGAGCAGCGTCAGCACCAGGCGGTAGCCGACTCCGGCCACACCGAGCAGCAACGCCACCAGCGCCGGCGCGTCCGGACGCGGCCGCACCCGGTCCCGCTTCGTCGTCGACACGACCAACGCCCCCGTCGTCGCCCCGACCGCAGTCTGTCACGGCGGAACGCGGCTCCGAGGGCCGATCGGTGTGGATCACTCGCGTGGCCGGGCCCGGCCGGGTGTGGCAGTGTTGCAGCGTGCCACCCACACCACCGGACCAGCTTGCCGTACCGCGACTGCACCGCGCCGCGCGCTTCGAGGACGCCGTGCACGGCCTGGTCGAGCGCCGGTTGCGGCGCACCGGGTGGCAGCCCAACATCATCGCGTACGCGGGCTACGGCGCCCCGGGCTGGGCGCGGGTGCTCTGCCGGGTGCTGCTGGGCCGCCCGGACACCCGGCGGCGGGGCCGCCTGGACAAGGTGCGGGGCTGGCGCAGCTTCGCCACGCTGCCCGCCAAGCACATCCGGGTGACCATCGAGGCCGACGGCGTGCGCCAGGAGGTGACCGCCGACCGCAGCGGGTTCGTCGACACCGTGATCGAGGCCGACTTCACCCCCGGCTGGGGCTGCGTACGCCTCAGCGTCGCCGACGCCGAACCGGTGGAGGCGCTGGTCCGCGTGCTCGACCCGGCCGTCCGGTTCGGCATCCTCTCCGACATCGACGACACCGTCATGGTGACCGCGCTACCCCGGCCGCTGCTGGCCGCGTGGAACACGTTCGTGCTGGACGAGCACGCCCGCACGGCGGTGCCGGGCATGGCGGTGCTGTACGAGCGGCTGGCCACCGCCCACCCGGGCGCGCCGGTGTTCTACCTGTCCACCGGCGCCTGGAACGTCGCGCCGACGCTGACCCGGTTCCTGTCCCGCCACCTCTACCCGGCCGGGCCGCTGCTGCTCACCGACTGGGGGCCGACCGCGGACCGGTGGTTCCGCAGCGGCCGGGAGCACAAGCGGGCCACGCTGGCCCGGCTGTCCCGGGAGTTCCCCGAGGTGCGGTGGCTGCTGATCGGCGACGACGGGCAGCACGACCCGGAGATCTACCGGGAGTTCGCCGCCGCGCACCCGGACCACGTCGCCGGGGTGGCGATCCGGCAGCTGTCGCCGACGCAGTCGGTGCTGGCGGGCAGCCTGCCCGCCCCCGCCGGACGGCCGTCGTCCGGCCCGGTCGGCCAGAAGTGGCTGAGCGCCCCCGACGGCGCCGGCCTCTGGAAGCTCCTCCGAGAAGCCGACCTGGTCTGACCGCCGGCCCCTCCTCTTCGCGTCGATCATGAGGTTGACCGCCTTGTAGAGATCGACAACTGCCGTCAACCTCATGATCGGCGGCCGACTGTCACGGCGTCACCACGATCTTGCCCGTCGCCGTTCCCTTCTCCAGGTACCGGTGCGCCTCGACGATGTCGTTCAACGTGAACACCCGGTCCACCATCGGTTGCAGCACGCCGGTGCGGACACCAGCGGCCAGGAACGCGGCGACGCGCCGGGCGGTCACCGGGTCGACCATGTCCGCAAAACTTATGTAGCGATAGATGGTCAGTGACGGATTCGCCGGGAACGACGCCGGGCGCGGGTCCAGCCAGCCCACCGTGGCCAGGGTGCCGCCGAGCTTCGCAGCCAGCGACAGCTCGGCCAGGCCCGGGCCCATGACAGCGTCCAGGATGATGTCGGCGCCCACCCCACCGGTGTGCCGCCGGGTGGCCTCCCCGATGTCCTCCCGGTCGGTGGCGATCACCGCGGCGGCTCCGGCGGCCAACAGGCTCTCCACTTTGGCGCTCTGCCGGGTGACCGCGATCGGCACGGCGCCGATCTGGTTGGCGATCTGGATCGCGGCCCGCCCGACACCGCCCGACGCCGCGGTGATCAGGACCTGGTCCCCGGGCCGCATCCCGGCTCTGTCCACCAGCGCGCCGTAGGCGGTGAAGTACGACACCCAGAGCGCCGCCGCAGCGACGGGCTCCAGCCCGGCGGGCCGTGGCACGACCCGGTCGGCCGGCAGCACTGTGTACTCGGCGTACGCGCCCCTGGTCTCAAAATCGGGTATCGCACCGAGGATGACCGGGTCGCCGACGGCCAGCCCGGTCACCCCGGACCCGAGCGCGTCGATCACACCGGTCCCCTCGACGCCCAGCCGCGCGTGCGGCAACGGCACGGGCCGCGGGGACTGCCCGGCCCGGACCATCTGATCGAGCGGGTTGACCGCGAAGGCCTCGATCCGTACGCGTACCTCGCCGGCCGCGGGCTCGACGACCGGCTCGTCGACGACGCGCAGAACGTCCGGACCGCCGGTCTCGTCGAACACGACTACTCGTGGCATGAATGGCTCCTTGCGTTCCTGAAGGGCTTCGCCGCAAGACGCTACGGAGCCGATAGGAACCCGCTGGTACCTTTCGACTTTGTGCACGACACCCCGGGCCCGGTCTTCCTCGCCGATTGCCCCACCCGCCTGGCCGTCGAGATCATCACCGAGAAGTGGGCGGTGATCGTGCTGTTCGCACTCAGCCTGCAACCCCGGCGCCCCGGCGAGCTGGCCCAACTCATCGGCGGCATCTCCCACAAGGTTCTCACCCAGACCCTGCGCCGCCTGCAGGCATACGGCCTGGTCGAACGCCACGCCTACGCCGAGGCACCCCCACGCGTCGAGTACAGCCTCACTCCACTCGGGCAGACCCTGGTCGAGCCGATCAAGGTTCTGACCGACTGGGCTCGAGACAACGGCGAAGCGATCATCGACTTCCAGGAACAGAACGAGCGCTGAACCAACCCGCCCAACCGAAGACGCTGTCTCAGTGCCGGCCGCCGTGGCTGTTCTGGCGGTACTCGCACTCAGGCAGTTGCGGGTAGGAGCCAGAGCACGCCCAGCGGGGGGATACGCAGGGAGGCCGACGCGGGCAGGCCGTGCCAGGGGATGTTCTCCGCGTGCACCTCGCCCAGGTTGCCCACCCCGGATCCGCCGTAGTGGTTCGCGTCGGTGTTCAGCGCCTCGGCCCACGTACCGGCCGCGGGCAGGCCGATCCGGTAGTCGTCCAGCGGCAGCGCGGAGAAGTTCGCCACGCACACCAGCGTCTGCCCGTCCGGGGCGATCCGGATGAACGACACCGCGTTGTTGGCGACGTCGTCCCCGGCGATCCAGCGGAAGCCGGCCGGGTCGGTGTCCTGCGCCCAGAGCGCCGGGCTGGCCCGGTAGACCCGGTTCAGGTCGGCGACCAGCCGCTGCACACCGGCGCGGGCCGGGTCGTGGGTGAGGTACCAGTCGAGGCCGCGCTCCTCGCTCCACTCCCTGTCGTCGGCCAGCTCGCAGCCCATGAAGAGCAACTGCTTGCCCGGATGCGCCCACATGTACGCCAGCAGCGCCCGCACCGTCGCCAGCCGCTGCCACGTGTCGCCGGGCATCTTGCCGGCGAGCGAGCCCTTGCCGTGCACCACCTCGTCGTGGCTGATCGGCAGCACGTAGTTCTCACTCCACGCGTACGCCAGCGAGAACGTGAGCTGATGGTGGTGGTGCTGCCGGTAGATCGGGTCCTTCGAGGTGTAGAGCAGGGTGTCGTGCATCCAGCCCATGTTCCACTTGAACCCGAACCCGAGCCCGCCCTCGGAGGTGGGCTTCGTGACGCCGGGCCAGGCGGTGGACTCCTCGGCGATCATCAGCACGCCCGGGTGGTGCCGGTAGACGGTGGCGTTGACCTCCTGGAGGAACGCGATCGCCTCCAGGTTCTCCCGGCCGCCGTGCACGTTCGGCGCCCACTGCCCGTCGGAACGGGAGTAGTCCAGGTAGAGCATCGAGGCCACCGCGTCCACGCGCAGCCCGTCGATGTGGAACTCGTCGAGCCAGTACAGCGCGTTGGCGACCAGGAAGTTGCGGACCTCGTTGCGGCCGAAGTCGAAGACGTACGTGCCCCAGTCGGGGTGCTCGCCGCGACGCGGGTCGGGGTGCTCGTACAGCGGGGTGCCGTCGAAGCGCGCGAGCGCCCACTCGTCCTTGGGGAAGTGCGCCGGCACCCAGTCCAGGAGCACGCCGATGCCGGCGGCGTGCAGCCGGTCCACCAGGTGGCGGAAGTCGTCCGGGTCGCCGAACCGGGCGGTCGGCGCGTAGTAGCCGGTGACCTGGTAACCCCACGAGCCGCCGAACGGGTGCTCCATCACCGGCAGGAACTCCACGTGGGTAAAGCCCATCTCCAGCACGTACGCGGTGAGCTGCTCGGCCAGCTCCCGGTAGCCCAGGCCGGGCCGCCACGAGCCCAGGTGCACCTCGTACACGCTCATCGGCTCCTGGTGCGGCGCCTGCCGCGACCGGCGCGCGAGCCAGTCCGCGTCGCCCCACTCGTACCGTGACTCGTGCACCACCGACGCGGTGGCCGGCGGCACCTCGGTGCGCGCGGCCATCGGGTCGGCCTTGTCCCGCCACCTGCCGTCGGCGCCCAGGATGCGGTACTTGTAGCGGGTGCCCACCGGCAGGCCGGGCACGAAGATCTCCCACACGCCGCTGGACCCGAGCGACCGCATCGGCCAGCCGTCGTCCGGCGCCCAGCCGGTGACGTCGCCGATCAGCCGCACCGCGCGGGCGTTCGGCGCCCAGACGGTGAACGCGACGCCCTCGTCGAAGACCCGGGCGCCGAGCGCCGCCCAGAGCCGCTCGTGCCGGCCCTCGCCGATCAGGTGCAGGTCGAGGTCGCCGAGCGTGGGCGGATAACGGTACGGGTCGTCGTGCGTCGTGCCGTCCACCTCGACCCGGTAGTCGAGCACCTCGCCGGGGAGCACCGCCTCGAAGACACCGGCGTCGTGCACCCGCTTCATCGGGTGCGCCTCGCCGTCGACGAGCAGCGTCACCTCGCCGGCGCCCCGGCGCAGCGTCCGGATCGTGGTGCTCCCGCCGGCCGGGTGCGCGCCGAGCACGGCGTGCGGGTCGTGTACCTCGCCGGTGATCAGCTGGTCCATCGGGCGTCGTCCTTGTCGGCCGGTGCGGTCGGGGCGGTGCCGCCGGAGAGGTCGGCGGGTACGTCTTCGACTGTCAGGTCTGGTGCGGCCGGCTGCTCCGGTTCGGCGGGGGCCGGTGCGGCCGGGCGGCGCACGGTGAGCA
Organism: Micromonospora chalcea; assembly: GCF_028768405.1. Lineage (NCBI taxonomy): Bacteria > Bacillati > Actinomycetota > Actinomycetes > Micromonosporales > Micromonosporaceae > Micromonospora > Micromonospora chalcea. The sequence goes on from NZ_CP118233.1 coordinate 310,076, forward strand.
CGTGCGCCGGTTGCAGGTACGGGTCGAGGCGTACCGCGTTGCGCTGCCCCCAGTCGTACTCGGCGCCGGTCAGCTCGTCGCGCACGGTGAACCGCTCGTGCCAGTCCAGCCCGAGCGCCGGCATGTCGAGCGTGGTGTTGCCCCACTGCACCTCGCGGGAGTCGAACGAGCAGACCACGATCACCGTGTTGCCGGTCTGGAGGTCGTGCTTCGACCAGCACAGCAGCGCCGGGTTGTCGATGTCGTGGAACCGCAGGTTGCGCAGCCGGTGCAGGGCGGGATTGTCCCGGCGTACCCGGTTCAGCGTGGTGATGAACGGCGCCAGCGACCGGCCCTGCGCCAGCGCGGCGTCCCAGTCCCGGGGCCGCAGCTCGTACTTCTCGTTGTCCAGGTACTCCTCGGCGCCCGGCCGGGCCACGTGCTCGAACAGCTCGAACCCGGCGTACATGCCCCAGGAGGGGGAGAGCAGCGCCGCCAGCACCGCCCGGATCTTGAACATCGGCGGGCCGCCGTGCTGCAACGACGAGTGCAGGATGTCCGGCGTGTTCGGCCAGAAGTTCGGCCGCATCCAGTCCACCGAGGCGACCAGCTCCTCGCAGTACTCCCGCATCTCGGCCGCCGTCGTGCGCCAGGTGAAATAGGTGTACGACTGGGTGAAGCCGATCTTGCCGAGCCCGTGCATGATCGCCGGCCGGGTGAACGCCTCGGCCAGGAACAGCACGTCCGGGTCGACCTTCTTGACCTCGGCGATCAGCCAGTGCCAGAAGTCGAACGGCTTGGTGTGCGGGTTGTCCACCCGGAAGATCCGGATGCCCTCGCCGACCCAGTGCAGCACCACCCGCAGCACCTCGGCCCGGATGCCCTCGGGGTCGTTGTCGAAGTTCAGCGGATAGATGTCCTGGTACTTCTTCGGCGGGTTCTCCGCGTACGCGATGCTGCCGTCGGCGCGGGTGGTGAACCACTCCGGATGCTCGGTGACCCACGGGTGATCCGGCGCGCACTGCAACGCCAGGTCCATCGCCACCTCCAGGCCCTGCTCGGCGGCGGCCGCGACGAAGTCGCGGAAGTCTTCAGGCGTACCCAGGTCGGGGTGGATGGCGTCGTGGCCGCCCTCGGCCGCGCCGATCGCCCACGGCGAGCCCACGTCGTCCGGCCCGGCGGTGAGCGCGTTGTTGCGGCCCTTGCGGTTGACCCGGCCGATCGGGTGGATCGGCGGCAGGTAGAGCACGTCGAAACCCATCGCCGCGACACCCGGCAGCCGCTCCATGGCGGTGGCGAACGTGCCGGAACGGGCGGGCGCGTCGACTGTCGCCGGGACCGCGCCCTCGGAGCGGGGGAAGAACTCGTACCAGGCGGAGAAGAGCGCCCGGGGCCGGTCCACCCAGAGCGTGCGCTCCTCGCCGGTGGTGACCAGCTCGCGCACCGGGTGCTCCCAGAGCAGGTCGGCCAGGTCCAGCGCCGCGCTCACCCGCCGCGGCAGGTCCCGCTCGTCGTCGGCCAGGGCCCGCGCGGCTTCGCGTACGCGATCCCGGTCGGCCTTCGGCACCAGCTCCAGCGCGGCGGTCAGCACCCGTACGCCCTCGGCCAGGTCGTTCGCCAGCTCGGCCGCGCCCTGGCCGGCGGCGAGCTTCTTGGTGACCGCGTTCTGCCAGGTTAAGTACGGATCCTGGAACGCCTCCACGGCGAAGCGCCACAGGCCCACCGCGTCCGGGCGGATGGTGGCGTGCCAGCGGTCCTGGCCGGGTTCGCCCGGGCGCATCCGGGTGAACGGGCGGGCCGCGCCGTCCGGGCCGAGCCAGACCACGTTGCACCCGAGCGCGTCGTGGCCCTCGCGGTAGGCCCGCGCCGACACCGGCACGACCTCGCCGACCACCGCCTTGGCCGGGTAGCGACCGCAGGAGACGACGGGGGAGACGTCTTCGATCGGGAACCGTCCAGTCACCCGCTCAACCTACTGCGCGAGATCCTCTCGCGCTCGGCGACTTCACCTGAGCCCTCAACCCGCTCACGAGGGCGTCGAGTTCGTGCCGGTGAGGCACCCGTGCCGTTCCACCGAACGAGCGTGGGCTGCGGTGAGTGGAACGCTATGGGTGTCAAAAGGGCGCTGAGGCACCCATGGCGTTCCACCGAACGGGTGGCGGACTTCCGGCGGCCGGCCCCGTGCCACGAACGGCCTCTTTCCGCGCCTCGGGCACAGGGTCGGCGGGCTGCGGGCGCTCTGGCCCGCCGACGGCGACGTTCAGGTCGACCGCTGGGCGACGAAGACGAACTCCCGGCCGGCGCGGTCGGGCGCGTCCCGCACGTCGAGCACCCGGTAGCCGGCGGCCGCCAGGCTCGCCTCGACCTCGTCCCGGTCGCGGAACCGCAGCGTCGAGTCCGACGTGACGACGGCGCCGTCGGCCGGGAACCGGTACGTGAACCGGAAGGACACGAACGGCAGGTCCACAGCGGTGACCTCGAGACGTCGTTCCACCGGCCCGACGCCCGGCACGTCCCGGGTCACCGGCGCGGTGTCCGCCGCCCACTCCTCCCACGCGCGGCGCTCGGGACGCCGCGTCTCGAACACGAGATGCCCGCCGGGCCGCAGCGCCGCGTGGACGCCCCGCAGGGTGCGCGCCCAGTCGTCGTCGGCGCAGAACACCTGCGCCACGTTGCCGGTCATCACGGCCAGGTCGGCGCGCAGCGGTGGCAGCGTCGTGGCGTCGCCGTGCACCCAGCGCACGCGGCCTTCGCGGTCCTTCGACCGGGCGACGGCGAGGGACGCCCTGGCCGGGTCGACCCCCACGACGGTACGGCCGTGCCGGGCGAGCAGCAGGACCAGGTTCCCGGTGCCGCAGCCGAGGTCGAGCACCACGCGCGCGTCCAGCTCGTCGGCGATCGCGAGGTACGCGTCCAGGTCGTCCCGGTCGCCGTCGAACGCGTCGTAGACCGGCGCGAGCCGAGGATGGGCGAAGATCGCATCCGGCATCCGGGGACTGTATCCGCCGCCGACCGCGAGGGGCGGGCTGTTGAGAAGGGGCCCTTCCTCTACCGCAGGCGTTAAGAAGGGGCCCTTCCTTACACGCCCACCGAGCGGTAGACCTCGAGCGTCTGGCGGGCGATCGCGTCCCAGGAGAAGTGCTCCACGGCCCGCCGCCGCCCCGCCGCCCCGAACGCGGCGATCCGCTCCGGGTCGGCCAGCAGCTCGTTCATGCGCGCGGCCAGGTCGGCCACGAAACGCTCCGGGTCCAGCGGCGTGCCGGAGCCGTCGCCGGCCTGCTCGATCGGCACCAGCAGCCCGGTCTCGCCGTCTGCCACCACCTCCGGGATGCCGCCCGTGGCGGTCGCCACCACCGCCGTCTCGCAGGCCATCGCCTCCAGGTTGACGATGCCCATCGGCTCGTACACGGACGGGCAGACGAAGATCGTGGCGTGGGTGAGCACCTGGATCACCTCGTGCTTGGGCAGCATCGCCGCCACCCAGACGACCCCCGACCGCTTCGCGCGCAGCTCGGCGGCCAGCTCCTCGACCTCCGCGCCGATCTCCGGCGTGTCAGGTGCGCCGGCCAGCAGCACCAGCTGGACGTCGGCGGGCAGCTCGCGGGCGGCGCGCAGCAGGTACGGCAGGCCCTTCTGCTTGGTGATCCGCCCGACGTAGACCACGCTGGGCCGGGACGGGTCAATGCCGAGCCGGTCGAGCACGTCGGTGTTCCGGTCCGGGGCGTACTGCGCGGTGTCGATGCCGTTGTAGACCACGCGGACCCGGTCCGGGTTAACCGCCGGGTACGCGGTGAGCACGTCGCGGCGCATGCCCGCGCTCACCGCGATGATCGCGTCGGCGGCCTCGAACGCGGTCCGCTCACACCAGGAGGAGAGCGCGTACCCGCCGCCGAGCTGCTCGGCCTTCCACGGGCGCAGCGGCTCCAGACTGTGCGCGGTGACCACGTGCGGCACCCCGTGCAGCAGCTTCGCGGTGTGCCCGGCCAGGTTCGCGTACCAGGTGTGGCTGTGCACCACGTCGGTGCCGGCCGTGCCGGCGGCCATCTCCAGGTCGACGCCCATGACCCGCAGCGCGGCGTTCGCGCCGGCCAACGCGGCCGGCTCCGCGTACGCGGTGACGCCGGGCTCGTCGCGCGGCGCGCCGAAGCAGTGCACCCGCACGTCGGCGAGCCGGCGCAGCTCGCGGGCGAGGTATTCCACGTGCACGCCGGCGCCGCCGTACACCTCCGGCGGGTACTCGCGGGTGAGCAGGTCGACGCGCATCGGTGCCATGCCCGCACCCTAGTGCAGAGCGGCGTGTCGCACGCGGTGCGCAAGTGTGGGCGTCCGAGTGGTGAAGTCGGTTCCGGGTCGTTAGCGTCTGAGCATGGCTGCCAAGGTGCTCGCGATCGTCCTGGCCGGCGGGGAGGGCAAGCGCCTGATGCCCCTGACGACCGACCGGGCGAAGCCCGCCGTCCCCTTCGGCGGGATGTACCGCATGGTCGACTTCGTCCTGTCCAACCTGGCGAACGCCGGCTTCCTCAAGATCGTCGTGCTGACCCAGTACAAGTCGCACTCGCTGGACCGGCACATCACCAAGACCTGGCGGATGTCGACGCTGCTCGGCAACTACGTCACGCCGGTGCCGGCGCAGCAGCGCCGCGGCCCGTGGTGGTTCGCCGGCTCGGCCGACGCGATCTACCAGAGCTTCAACCTGATCAACGACGAGCAGCCCGACTACGTGATCGTCTTCGGCGCCGACCACATCTACCGGATGGACCCCCGGCAGATGGTCGACGACCACATCGCCTCCGGCGCCGGGGTGACGGTCGCCGGCATCCGGCAGCCGCTGTCGATGGCCGACCAGTTCGGCGTGATCGAGGTCGGCGAGGACGGCAAGCGCATCCGCGCGTTCCGGGAGAAGCCCACCGACGCGGTGGGGCTGCCCGACGCGCCGGACCAGATCTACGCCTCGATGGGCAACTACGTGTTCACCACGAAGGCGCTGTGCGAGGCGGTCGAGCGCGACGCGGCGGACAAGACCAGCAAGCACGACATGGGCGGCAGCATCATCCCGATGCTGGTCGAGCGCGGCGAGGCGAACGTCTACGACTTCAAGGACAACGAGGTGCCGGGCAGCACCGACCGCGACCGCGGCTACTGGCGGGACGTGGGGACGCTCGACTCGTTCTACGACGCGCACATGGATCTGATCAACGTGCACCCGGTGTTCAACCTCTACAACTTCGAGTGGCCGATCTACACCGAGCAGCCGCCGTACCCGCCGGCCAAGTTCGTGCACGCCTGGGGCGAGCGGGTCGGCCGCGCGGTCAGCTCGATGGTGTCGCCCGGCTCGGTGATCTCCGGCTCGCTGGTGGAGAACTCGATCGTGTCGCCGAAGGTGAAGGTCCACTCCTGGGCGCACGTCGACGGCGCCGTGCTGATGGAGGGCGTCCAGATCGGCCGCCACGCGGTCGTCCGGCGCGCGATCCTGGACAAGAACGTCCACGTCCCGGAGGGCGCCGAGATCGGCGTCGACCTGGAGAAGGACCGCCAGCGCTACACCGTGTCCGACAACGGCATCGTCGTGATCGGCAAGGGCCAGCGCGTCGAGCCCTGAGCAGCACCACCGCAACCCGAGGAGGATCCCGCAGTGGCCCACCCCCGTGCCGGCCAGCCCGCGCAGCCCGACGATCTGGTCGACGTGCCCCGGCTGGTCACCGCCTACTACGCCGAGCACCCGGACCCGGACGACCCGGCGCAGCAGGTCTCCTTCGGCACCTCCGGGCACCGCGGGTCCAGCCTGCGCCACGCGTTCAACTCCGACCACATCGTCGCCGTCACCCAGGCGCTCTGCGACTACCGGCGCGAGCAGGGCCTCGACGGGCCGCTGTTCCTCGGCCGGGACACCCACGCGCTCTCCGCGCCGGCCGAGGCCGACGCGCTGGAGGTGCTCGCCGCCAACGGCGTCACCGTGCTGCGCGACAGCCGCGACGGCTACACCCCGACGCCCGCCGTCTCGCACGCCATCCTCACCCACAACCGGGGCCGCACCAGCGGCCTCGCCGACGGCATCGTGATCACCCCGTCGCACAACCCGCCGTCCGACGGCGGCTTCAAGTACAACCCCACGCACGGCGGGCCCGCCGACACCGACGCCACGAAGTGGATCCAGGACCGCGCGAACGCGATCCTCGCCGCCGGGCTCAAGGAGGTGAGACGCATCCCGTACGCGCGGGCGCGCGCCGCCGACACCACCGGGGGGTACGACTTCCTCGCCCGGTACGTCGACGACCTGCCCGCCGCGCTGGACATCGACGCGATCCGCGACGCCGGAGTGCGTATCGGCGCGGACCCGATGGGCGGGGCGAGCGTGGCGTACTGGGGGGAGATCGCCGACCGGCACCGCCTCGACCTGACGGTGATCAACCCGCTGGTGGACCCGACGTGGCGGTTCATGACGCTCGACGGCGACGGCAAGATCCGGATGGACTGCTCGTCGCCGAACGCGATGGCCTCGCTGATCGCCGCCCGGGACGACTACGCGGTCTCCACCGGCAACGACGCCGACGCCGACCGGCACGGCATCGTCACGCCCGACGGCGGCCTGATGAACCCCAACCACTACCTGGCCGTCGCGATCGGCCACCTGTTCCGTACCCGGGAGCAGTGGGGCCCGGCCGCGGCGGTGGGCAAGACGCTCGTCTCCTCCTCGATGATCGACCGGGTCGCGGCCGACCTCGGCCGCCCGCTGCTGGAGGTCCCGGTCGGGTTCAAGTGGTTCGTGCCCGGCCTGCTCGACGGCGCCGTCGGCTTCGGCGGCGAGGAGAGCGCCGGCGCGTCGTTCCTGCGCCGCGACGGCGGCACCTGGACCACCGACAAGGACGGCATCCTGCTCTGCCTGCTCGCCGCCGAGATCATCGCCACCACCGGGCGTACGCCCAGCGAGCACTGGGCCGAGCTGGCCGACCGCTTCGGCGCGCCCGCGTACGCCCGCATCGACGCCCCGGCCGGGCGCGAGGAGAAGGCGGTCCTGGCGAAGCTGTCGCCGGAGCAGGTCACCGCGACCGAGCTGGCCGGTGAGCCGATCACCGCGATCCTCACCACCGCACCCGGCAACGGTGCCGCGATCGGCGGCCTCAAGGTGACCACCGAGTCGGGCTGGTTCGCCGCCCGCCCGTCCGGCACCGAGGACGTCTACAAGATCTACGCCGAGTCGTTCCAGGGCCCGGAGCACCTGGCCCGGATCCAGGAGGAGGCCAAGGCGCTCGTCGACGGGGTGCTCGGGGCGTCCTGACGGTCACCGGGGCGGGGGCAGCTCCCGGCGGTTGAGCTGCTCCCGCAACCCGTCCGGCAACAGCTCGCGCAGCTGGTCCGGCAGCAGCGGCAGGTCCAGCAGGCTCAACTTGAGCTGGTTGCGCTCCTGGTAGCGGCGCGGGTCGAGGCGGACCACCCGGCCGGCGTCCTTGACGTACCGGATGTGCACCGAGCCCTCGGTCGCCGCCTGCCGGATCAGCAGCCCGTCCATCTCCACCGCCACCGGCGCCGAGTCCGCGCGCAGCTCCAGGTGCACCGTCTCGTGCGCGGAGAGCAGCACCGAGCGGGAGATCCCGGCCATCGGCGCGGACGGCGTCACCACCATCGCCTCCGTGGCCGGTGAGATCAACGGGCCGCCGGCGGCGTAGCTGTACGCGGTCGAGCCGGTCGGCGTGCTCACCACCAGCGCGTCGCAGCGGTAGTAGCCGTACCGCTGGCCGTCCACCGCCAGCGTGGCCGTGACGAACCCGGCGCCGGGCTGCCGGACCAGGGCGATGTCGTTGAACGCCACCACGTCGTCACCGCAGACGTCGCAGGCCAGGCAGGCGTGCGACTCGACTGTGAAGTCGTGCTCCACCAGCCGCTCCAGCGCCCGGGGCAGGTCCGGCGGCTCCACCTCGACCAGGAAGCCGACCCGGCCCAGGTGGACGCCGAGCACCGGCTTCGGGTCGCGTACGGCCATCCGCAGCGCGCCCAGCATGGTGCCGTCGCCGCCGATGCTGATCAGCGCGTCGGCATGCGCGGCCAGTTCATCGGCGGGCACCGGCGCCACACCGGACGGCACGCGCTGCCGGTCCTCGGCACGGACCAGCAGCGTGATGCGGTGGCGCGACGCCCACCGCTCGATGATCCCGACCACCTCGGTAACGTCCCGGGTGGGGTGCAGCACCAGACCGAGTCCCGCCACCCGTACAGCTCACCACATCTGGAGCGAGCCGACGGGACGTACGGGCAGGCAGGCCGGCGCGACACGCTCCGCCGCGGGGCGGGTCGCACGGATCGGGGTCGGTGGACAGCTCGCGGCCGAGCGACCGGCCGCCCGCCGGGTCGAATTCTCGGTGAGGCAGCTTGGCGACGTGCGCGGAGACCTTTTGACTCTACGGCCATCATGCGCGTTAGCCGAGCCAGCCGCCGTTCTGCCGACCAGGATCTGGGTTGCTCTGCGCCGTCTCCAGGCCTGGCGTCTTGTCCGGAGCTGTTTTTCTGCGGCGTCCGTTGTCCCTGGTGCAAGACGGCGGAAAGCTCTCGCAGCCTTTCGTATCCGTTGGTAACGGGATCGCCAGAACGCCTCCGCATTCCGAGAGACCGACAGCGCTTACATGCAGATAATGCACGGGCTCAGTGATGAATCGGCGGAAGCGGCGGCCGGCACAACCTCGTCCATGCCGGATCGTTGCTCTGTAGGAGGTGCCGTGGCGTCATCGTGCGCGACGGTGGCGTGCGTCGGCGAAGAGGTGAGGGGACGGGCGATGACCCGCGTCATGACGGTGGTGGGCACTCGACCGGAGATCATCCGGCTCTCCAGGGTGATGGACGCGCTGGACCGCACGGTCGAGCACGTGCTCGTGCACACCGGACAGAACTGGAACCCGAACCTGTCGGACATCTTCTTCACGGAACTGAGGCTGCGCCGTCCGGACCGGTTCCTCGGCGTCGACACCTCCTCGCTGGGCCGGGTCCTCGGTGGTGTCCTTGTCGGTGTGGAGGAGGCGATCTCCGCGTTCCAACCCGATGCGCTGCTGGTGCTCGGCGACACCAACAGCTGCATCGCCGCGCTCATGGCCCGCCGGATGCGGGTGCCGGTCTACCACATGGAGGCGGGCAACCGGTGTTTTGATCTCAACGTGCCGGAGGAGACCAATCGCCGGCTCGTCGACCACGTCGCCGACTTCAACCTCGTCTATACCGAGCATGCCCGGCGAAACCTGCTCGCCGAGGGCCTGCATCCCCGCCGGATCCTGCACACCGGTTCCCCGATGCGCGAGGTGCTCGACCACTACCGGGCTGACATCGCCAGCTCCACGGTCCTCGAACAGCTGGAACTCACACCTGGCGGATACTTCATGGTCAGCGCGCACCGTGAGGAGAACGTCGACCGTCCCGACCGACTCAACCGTCTGCTCGACTGTCTTCGGGCAGTCCGTGACGAGTGGGGCTTGCCAATGCTGGTCTCGACCCACCCACGCACCCGTAAGTCTCTGGAGGCGCTCGCGGTCGACGACACCGCGCTGGAGGGCATCGCCTTTCACGAGCCGTTCGGGCTCTTCGACTATGTCCGGCTGCAGGCCTCCGCCCGGTGCACCCTGTCGGACAGCGGCACGATCAGCGAGGAGGCGGCGATCCTCGGTTTCCCGGCGGTGACCCTGCGCGAGTCGATCGAACGCCCCGAAGCGCTCGACGCGGGGGGCATCATCATGACAGGGCTCGACCCGCGCGGCGTGGTGGAGGCGATCCGGGTCGTGGTTGATCAGGTCGCCGCCGACGGGGTGCCATGCCCGGCGGACTACGAGGTGCCGGACACCTCGCGCCGGGTCGTCGACTTCATCCTCTCGACCGTCCGCAGGCACCATGGGTGGTCCGGGATCCGGGTCTGATCCCCTTCACGGGCGCAGTGTTCCATCGTGGCGACGTCAGGAGGGTGGGCGTGCGACTTCCAGGACAAGCGTGCGAAACAGCTGTGTCCGTCCGTCGCTGCGACGCGTCTGCCGCGACACCTTCTGTCAACACGGCGAGTTAGCGCGACGAATGTACTCACGTAACCACGTCGTATCGCCGTCCCAGCCCGTTGAAACCACGCCAGCTGATGCGCGGCGTATCGACGAAGCCCCGACCGTAGGACCGGTTCCAGCGCGATCCCGGCATGGCGCCGGGAGACTTCGCCGTCTGCTCTCGTGGGTGGCGACGGCCGCGCTGAGCCGAGTGATCAGCGCGGTGGCGCCTCTGGCGCTCATTCCGCTCACCCTGTCCTATCTGGGCGCCGACCTGTACGGCCTGTGGATGGCGGTCGCCGCTGTCACGGTCATGGCCGCCTTCACGGACCTCGGGCTCGGGTACGGCCTCATGACCAAACTCGCCACCTGCTATGCCACCGGGAACACCGAGAAGGCCCGTCGATACATCTCATCCGCCTACGTGATGGTGACACTCGCAGCCGTCGCCGCGTGCGGCGTGTTGTGGCTGGCGGCCGGCGCCATCCCCTGGTCCTCGATCTTCAACGCCGGGGATTCGGTGACGCCAGGGCAGGCGCGTGGCATAGCCCTGGCATGCCTGACCGCGTTCCTGCTCAATGTGCCGCTGTCCCTGGTCAACCGCATTCAGTACGCATATCAGCGCATCGGCATGAGCAACATGTGGCTTGCTGCAGGTGTCCTGGCATCGCTGCCGTTGGCGTTTTTCGCCGTTCGAGCCGAGATGCCACCCGTCGTAGTGGTCGCGAGTGCTGTGGCTGGACCGGTCCTGACCAACCTCGTCAACACCCTATGGACGTACTGGCGGTGCCTGCCGGAGATCGCGCCGCGCCTGCGGCTGGTCGATCGGCGCGTCGCCGGCGAGCTGATCCGACTCGGCGGACAGTTCTTCCTGCTGACGATCGTCATGACCACGGCCGACAACGCAGACAGTCTCATCGTCGCGCATACGCGGGGTCTGGCAACCGTGGCGACGTACGCGGTCGCCGTGAAGCTCTTCGCGCAACTCGGATTCCTGGTCATGCTGGTGAATCAGCCCTTCTGGCCGATGCACGGAGAGGCGCTCGCCACGGGCGACTTGGTCTGGGTACGGCGAACGGTCCGCCGGATGATCGGAGTCTCCGCGCTGGTCGTGGCGGTTCCCGCAGTCAGCCTGGTGCTGCTCGGCGACCGAATCTTCCTGGCCTGGCTGTCGGTTCCCGTGGGCAACCGGTGGCTGCTGGCAGGCCTCGGACTGTGGTGGATTCTGCTGGCCGCCCTGTCACCGCTCTTCATGGTGCAGAATGCGGCAGGCCTCATCCGTCCACAGATCGTCGGCTATTCGCTCTACCTGGTTCTGGCAGTGAGCGGGAAGTGGTACGGATCTACGTTCTTCGGGGTGGCCTCGATTCCGTTCATCGGGGTGCTCTGCTCCCTGCTGACCGTCGTTCCAGCTGCCATCTACGGCTACCGGCGGGTTCTGCGAATGCCGGTTTCGAAAGAAAGGGTGGTTGCCGGTGCGGGAGTTTGATGTGGATTACCCGAGGGTGCTCGTGGTCGACCAAATGCCTTTCGGCAGGTCGACCGGAACCTCGATGACCCTGTCGAACCTCTTCCACGGCTGGCCCAGGGACCGCTTGGCGCAGATCTACACGGCGAACGCCGTTCCGTCGACGGACGTCTGTGACGAATACTTCCACTTCGGTCCGAGTGAAAGGTACCTGCCCGCGCAGTACCGTACGCTGCGCCTGCTCGGCTGGGACGGCAGCTCGTCCTTCCCGAAGATGCCGGCGATCGCTGCAGTCCGAGACGCGGCCGACCGGCGGCGGGGGGCGGCGCGGCTCTACTCGTACCTGTGCGCGGCAGACGACCTGACGCCACCGCGCTTCACGGCGCGGCTCGACGGATGGGTGCGCGAGTTCCGTCCCGATGTCGTCTACTCCATGCTTGGGTCCGTCCGGCTGGCGCGGCTGGTGGCCCACTGCGCCCGCGTCGCGCGCGTTCCGGTCGTCCCACACTTCACAGATGACTGGCCAGCGACCTTGTATGCGGGCGGCGAGTTTCTCGGGGCGGGGGCCCGAGCGGTGCGTAGGGCAATCGGGCGCCTCATCGAGAGCGCACCGCTCGGAATGGCCATCAGCCGGCCGATGGCTGATGAGTACGAGCGGAGGTACGGCATCCCGTTCTCTGTCTTCTTGAACTCTGTCGGTGAGGAGTTCTTCCAGGCACGAACGACACAAAGCGAGCCCGCGGCACCAGGTCGGCCAATCAGGTTGGTCTACGTCGGAGCTCTGCATCTGGAACGCTGGCGCTCCCTGCACGCGATCGCCACGGCGGTGGAGTCGATCACTGCCGCAGGGACGCCGATGAGCTTGCACGTGCACTGTCCGGCTGAGGACCAGGCCCGGCATGGGCACCTCTTTGACGGTTTGGCGCACACCCGTGTCGGTCCGGCACTCCTTCCCGACGAGGTGCCCGGTGCCCTACATGGGGCCGACGTACTCATCCACGTCGAATCGTTCGGCGAACGCCTCCGTCGGTACACCAGATATTCGGTGTCGACGAAGATCCCTCAGTACCTGGCAGCCGGGCGGGCGATTCTCGGCTTCGGGCCGAGTGAGGTCGCCTCGATGGCGCACATCCGAACCGCAGACGCAGGTGTCATCGTGGGCGTCCAGGAGCCGTCTGCGCTACTGGACGGGCTGCGCAGACTCTCTCGGCACGCCGAGCGGGAGGCGTTCGGTCGTCACGGCTTCGAGTACGCCGTGCGTCATCACCGGAAGAGCCAGGTAGCGGCGCACTTCGCCAGCGTCCTTCAATCAGCGGTCGACGCCCCGGCCGCGTCAAGGGTGGGCCGGTCCGCCGTGCTGTTGGACCGAGCGACTGGAGAGAGATGAGCAGACGAGCGAACTGGATCGCCTTCGTCGGTCCCTTTGCGTTCCCCTGGGGCGAACCGGGTTCGCGGCGGGTCTATGGACTGGTGGGCTCCTTGGCGGCTGCGGGCTTCGACGTGGTTGTGGCTGGCGGTGATGCTGGTCCAGCGAACGAGGTTGGATTGGACGAGATCGACGGGCCGGGCAAGGTCACATACCTCGGCGTGGGCGAGGCGCCGCAGCCCGGATCAGGCCTGCTGGCCAGCTCCACCCAGATGTTCCTGCGGTGGGGCCGGAAGACCGCCGAGTGGCTGGATCGCCAAAGTCCGCGTCCGTCGCACGTCGTCGTCCACGGGGGCATGGCGCAGTACATGTTCCATCTTCAGCGGTGGTGTCGACGGAACAAGGTCCCGCTGGTGGCCGATGTCGTCGACTGGAACAACGGACGTTACGTTCGTGGGGGAGTGCTCGGGCCATTGAACCTGAGCTTGAAAGTCGCGCTGGTGCGTCAATATTCCCGATGCGACGGTGTCATCGCCATCAGCACGCTGCTGGAAACCTACTACCGGAACCACGGGCTGCCCGTCCTGCGTGTACCGCCGACGCTTGACGTTCAGAACTTGAAGGTTGAGCACCACGGCTCGTCTGGACCGCCGGGACTCTCGCTGGTGTACGCGGGCACTCCCGGGCGCAACAAGAAAGATCTCCTCGCCACCATCATTCGAGCGGTCGACCAGGCGTGCCGGGGCGGTGCCCCGCTCAATCTTCGGATATTCGGCCCCTCGCCGGCGGACGTCCGTGCGCTTCACGACGAGCGGACCCTGCCGGCGAACGTGCACGTCCTAGGTAGAATTCCGCAGTACGACATCCCAGGTGTCCTGCAGGAGGCTGACTTCAGCATCCTCGTGCGGCGCCCGGAGCGTTCGACGAATGCCGGCTTTTCCACCAAGTTCTGCGAGAGCCTGGCCAACGGCACCCCGGTCATCGTCAATCTGACGGGCGACATGGGGGATTATCTGCGACACGGAGTCGAAGGCTACATCTGCCGTGACCATTCGCTTGAGGCGTTGACCGAGACGCTCCGGGTAGCGGCGCAGTCAACCGCAACCGAGCGGGCGCTCATGCGCGTGGCCGCGCGGAACCGCGCTCTCAAATCATTCGACTATCGACAGCACGGTGCTGCGATAGGCGAGTTCTTCGACAAGCTTCGGCGCTAGGTGAGAAATTTCCCGCCCATTCAGCGGAGCTTCGCCCTGCCTCGGTTGTGCACTGAGCCCAGCATGTACAGGGCGGCCAGAGTGAACAGTCCAGCCACGGACTGCGGCGACATTCCCAGTTGGTTGTTCGCCGGGATGTAGGCGATAAATACGCAGATCTGTCCGAACAACAGCATCGGCAGAATGCGTCGATGAAAGACTGCCTCGGTCCAGAATCGGGCCAGGAACCAGCCGACCAGTGCCATGAACAGAGCGGCGCCGGGGAAGGTCAGGTCGGAGGCCAGCCAAGGGTAGACCGTCGCCCAGTACATGCCTGCGGGCCACCCCGAGATCGCCTCGGTTCGTTGCGGATAGGAAGGTCTGCCCTCGTGGTCGACACCGAGTTGCTCCTGCGCTAGCGCCGCAATGGAAGGGGAGCTGCCCAGCCCGTTCGACCATTCGAAAGGGGTTTCCAAATTGTGGGCCAAGCCTGCGTACCCGTGCGTCGGATAGGAGATGGTTACCGCAAGTCCAACGGCGGCGTCGCGGCCGAGGATCTTTTCCACGGTCGGGTTCGGAGACAATCGTCCGACGGTGTCGAACTCATTCGCCCGTGAGGCCTGGTTGTAGACCATATACGCGATGAAGAGCGAGGCGAGCGCAGCCGCCAGTGCTAGGAGTAGTTTGCGGTGGCGCTTGGCCGGGGAGTGTGCCCTTCGATTGGCTGCCAAGATTAGCAGGCCGGCTCCGAGCATGACTGAGATATCTCCCAAGCCCTTCAATGTCCCGATGTAGAGGAAATAGGAAATGTGGATGGCGACCCCGGTCAAACCGATGAGGCGCAGCCAGGTGGGAATCGAGCGCCAGTAGACCACAAGCAGTGGAGCGAGTACGGTCCCGAGCGCGCCCAGTGCCACCAGAACTACTGTCAAAGGGCTGGTTGGTGGCGCCGCTTCCAGGTATGCCATCTGCTGGCGCAGATATCCGTCAGCTGGGTTCTGGATGCGGTCCCAGACGTTTGCAAGCCCGACTGATTCGGATCTGCGGAAGCGGACGAATCCCAGGATCATGAAGTAGCACGCGCTGGCCAGAATGAGTCGCCGAACAAGCAAAGTGCGGGAGGGCTCAACTCGCCTGGCAGGTTCCGGCTTATGCATTGCGATTCGAGCGACGTACCCAATGGTGAAGAGTGTCGTCGCTGCGATCACGAAGAACACGAGCTGTTCGGGATTGGAGACCTCCTGCGACCAGCGGGTCAGCCAGAACGCTCCGAAGGTGCCCAACATCCAGAATAGAGCTATGAGCAAGGGCAGCCAGAGGACCACTCCGTATCGTGGACCTCCTCGCGACGCGGTGCTACGCCGCCGGTCGTCCCTCGACGGATGAAGGGGCATGGCGGTGCGATGCCCGTCGAGCGATACGAATCTGTCCAGCGCCGTCATGCAGCCTCCTACCGATGGGCACCGTTCGGTCCACGGTGGCTTCCTTCGCGTCGTCGGGCGACTCTCGTCTGAGGTTTCTATCAGGTGAAGACCCGGGTGTCCGGGCTTTCACGTTCTGCCTCTGCCAATTTTTTCTCCTATCCGAAAATTGGGAAGCTCCCCGTCTCTCAGTAGCCTCCGGCCCTTTCGATCGTTGCGCAGTTCGGGCCGGGAGACGCCGGCTCGACGGGCGACGCACCCTCGCGCCCGGTAGGGAGTTCTACGTTCGGTCAGACATCGGGAGTTTCAGTGGCTATTTCGACCAGCGGACGTCGGGTCCTCATCACCGGCGGCACCGGCTCCTTTGGTCAGACGATGGTGCGGCGACTGCTCGGCGGCGGCGTCGGTGAGGTGCGCGTGCTCAGCCGGGACGAGGCCAAGCAAGATGCGATGCGCCGTCTGCTCGGTGATGGGCGTGTCCGCTACCACGTCGGCGACGTGCGAGATTTCGAATCGGTTTCACGGGCCAGTCGAGGTGTCGACTACATCTTCCACGCGGCTGCACTCAAGCAGGTCCCGTCCTGTGAGTTCTTTCCGTTGGAGGCGGTACGCACCAATGTGCTGGGTAGTGCGAACGTTATCGAAGCGGCGGAACGGAACGGCGTAGGTTCGGTCGTGGTGCTCAGCACCGACAAAGCCGTCTATCCCGTGAATGCCATGGGAATGAGCAAGGCTCTGATGGAGAAGGTCGCCCAGAGCCACGTTCGCAACAACCCGCGAAGTCAGACCATCGTGTCCTGTGTTCGGTACGGCAACGTCATGTACTCCCGTGGCTCGGTCATCCCTCTGTTCATCGAGCAGATTCGAGCGGGTCGTGCGCCCACGGTGACCGACCCGGGCATGACTCGGTTCCTCATGTCGCTCGGGGACTCCGTTGACCTGGTGGAGCATGCGTTCGAGCACGCACGTCCGGGGGACATCTTCATCCGTAAGGCGGCCGCCTGCACTGTCGGTGATCTGGCTGAGGCGGTATGTCGTCTGTTCGACGTACCCGTAAAGCTTGACGTGATAGGGGTCCGGCACGGCGAGAAGCAGGATGAGACGCTGGCGAGCCGCGAGGAACTCGCCATGGCGGAGGACTTCGGGGACTACTTCCGGGTCCCGGTGGACGCCCGCGACCTCAACTATGCGCTTTACGTTTCCGAGGGGACCCTCGCCGAGGGGCCTACCGAGGACTTCAACTCTGCCAACGCGACCCGTCTCGACGTGCGTCAGATCATGGACCTGCTACTCACTCTGCCGGAGGTCCGGGCGGAACTGGCGTTGCAGGACCCGGTGTTCTCGTGACGAGGCTCGCCGTTACCGGCGCCGAAGGCTTCCTCGGCTGGCACGTGCGGGTGCTGGCGCGCGCACTGGGGTGGCCCGACCCCACCGTCATCGGTCGTGCCGATCTGGCGGACCCGGGCAGGGTGGCCACGCTGATTCAGGGCGCTGACCGGCTGGTGCACATCGCCGGAGTCAACCGCGGTGATCCGGCAGACGTGGCCGGAGGCAATGTCCAACTCGCCCTTGCTCTGGCCAGGGGCCTGCGGCGGTGCGTCAGCCCGCCCGGCTCGGTTGTTTTCGCGAATTCGATCCAGGCCGGGAACGGAACGCCGTACGGCGACTCCAAGGCGGCTGCGGCGGCCACCCTCGCCGAGGTTCGTCCGGACTTGATTGATGTGCGGCTGCCGAACCTGTACGGGGAGCACGGCCGGCCTTTCTACAACTCGTTGACGGCGACCTTCTGCCGGTTGCTCGCCGATGGACAAGAGCCCGAGGTATTCGAGGATCGTGAGCTGAGCCTCGCGCACGTGACGGATGCCGCGGCGCGCCTGATCGGCGCCCCGGCCGAGGCTTCATGGGATCCGGCGATGCCGCTGTTGCGTTCCGGGGTCCGCGAACTCGCCGACCAGCTCACGGCGTATTCCACCAGTTACCGAAGTGGTGAGATACCGCCGCTGCCCGACCGGCACGCGATACGGTTGTTCAACACCTATCGCTCGTTCTGCTTCCCACAGCACTATCCCATCCTGCTGCTTCGACGGTCCGACGTCCGCGGCGATCTGGTTGAAGCGGTTAAGTCGTACGGCGGTGGAGGGCAGACCTTCTACTCGACGACCCGGCCGGGCATCACCCGGGGTGAGCACTTCCACATGGCCAAGGTGGAGCGTTTCGCGGTTGTGCGTGGCAGCGCGGAGATCAGCCTGCGCCGCGTCGGCCACGATGACGTGGTGCGGTTCAGTGTCGCCGGCGAGGAGCCGATGGTGGTGGATATGCCAACCATGTGGGTGCACAACATCACCAACACAGGGTCTGACGAATTGCTGACCCTCTTCTGGACCAATGAGGTGTTCGACCCGGCCTGCCCGGACACGTACCCAGAGGCTGTTGACACCGCGTCTCGGGTCGTGGTTCCGGCGTGAGGATCGGCATCGTCTCCCAGTTCTATCCGCCGGAGCCCGCCGTGATCCCGGGTGGCTTGGCCCGTGAGCTTGCGAACCGCGGGCATGAGGTCCGGGTCCTGACCGCCTTCCCGAATTACCCCGACGGACGCATCTATCCCGGGTATCGGCAGCGGTGGGGAGTGCGCGAGGGCGGGCAGCAGTTGTCCGTGCGGCGGGTGCCGATCTATCCCAGCCATGACGGCTCTGCCCTGCGCCGGGCGGGCAACTTCCTCTCCTACGCGGTGTCGAGTTCCGCCGCTGGGCTGCGGTACCTGGCCGGTGTAGAGGCGATTTACGTCTACCACCCGCCAGCCACCGCCGCTTCGGCCGCGATCCTCTCGAGGGTGCTTCGCGGTACACCGCTGCTGCTGCACGTACAAGACATCTGGCCGGAGTCCGTCACGGCCTCGTCGATGGTTCCGGAGGGACTGGTCGGGCGCCTGGTCGACCGGACGCTCGCAGCGGGCATGCAGCGGCTCTACCGTTGTGCGGATGCGGTCGTCGCGCTGTCGCCCGCCATGGGACAGCTCCTGGTAGAGCGTGGTGCCGACCCCGAGCGCGTTCGGGTCGTCTTGAACTGGGCGAACGAGGATCTGTTTCAGCCGCGGCCGACGACCGTAGCCGCCAGGACGGCGATCGGGTACCGCGGACGTTGTACCGTGATGTTCGCTGGAAACATGGGCCCGTTCCAGCGAGTAGACGTTGCGGTACGGGCGGCAGCCGCCTTGCCGGATCTCATCGATCTGGTCTTGGTCGGCTCGGGTACGGAGGAGAGATCGGTTCGTCGGCTAGCCGAGGAACTCGGCGCCACGAACGTTCGCTTCCTCGGGCGGCGCCGGCCCGATGAGATGGCGGACCTGTACGCCGCAGCGGACTTCCAACTCGTCATGCTGCGCGATCTGCCTGCCCTACGCGGCACCGTACCGTCCAAGCTCCAAGCGGCCCTGGCTTGCGGGCGTCCGGTATTGGTGGCCGCTCGCGGCGATGTTGCGACATTGGTCGAGTCGGCCCAGGTCGGACTGACCTGTTTGCCCGAGGACGTGCCGGCCCTGGTGAGCATTTTCGTCGCCGCGGCGGGGATGAGCGAATCGGAGCGGAGCGCCCTGGGTCAGCGGGCCCGTCTCCTGTATCAGGAGCGGATGTCGAGGCGGGCGGGCGTCGATCAGCTGGAGGACGTCCTCACGAAGCTGTGCGGCGGTCGCGTCCGTTCCTGATCTTCCGTTGCTACGTGACATCCGCCGACCGGACTCCCGGACAGCGGATGTCGCCCTTCCGGCTCACTCAACCAGTTGGTTCATCAGGCCGCCGGTGTGCCAGAAGACGACCGTGGCACCGCTGGGGATGGCCTCGGTCAGAGTCAGCTCGGTCAGACCGCGGAACGCCTTGCCGGTATAGGTCGAATCCAGCGGCAGACCAAGCCGCCACGCCCGCCGCACCGCATCCCGGGTCGCATCCGAAGCGCACCCGTACCCGCCATCGACGAAGCTGTCGAGGAACTCGATCGGGGTCTGGGTGTCATCGCTCGACCAGGCCAGCGCCTCCCGTACGGCGGCGCACCCTTTGTCGGCGGGGCGCGCCACGGATATCCCGATGACGCGGGTGCGGCAACCCGCTCGGGCCAGTCCGGCGACTAGACCGGCCTGGGTCGCGCCGGTGCCCGACGCCAGCACCACTGCGTCGGGTGCCGTACCGATCTGGTCGAGTAGTTCGCCGGCCGCATCGGCGTACGCCTCGACGCCGGCCTTGGTGTGACAACCGCCGGGGACGACGTGGACGGTCTTGCCCGAATCGATCCGTAGCTTGTGCAGCGCATCGATGCAGTCGGGCATTTCTGCGGCGGAGACGACGTGCACGGCGGCACCGAGCGCGCGCGCAACACGTACCGACAGCCGATCCTGGGCGGCGTTGCCGGCGCGGCTGTGGAGAACCAGGTCGACGTGAATGCCCAAGCGCGC
The DNA here is from genome assembly GCF_028768405.1 of Micromonospora chalcea. Classification (NCBI taxonomy): domain Bacteria; kingdom Bacillati; phylum Actinomycetota; class Actinomycetes; order Micromonosporales; family Micromonosporaceae; genus Micromonospora; species Micromonospora chalcea. The sequence goes on from NZ_CP118233.1 coordinate 329,948, forward strand.
ACCCAGCAGTGCGGCGGTGCGGCAGTGGTTGGAGTCAACTCCACCACTGGTGATCAACACATCTCCGGTCGTCACCGCTCGTGTAGCGAGCTCCCGGGTGAGCTTCCGGACCTTGTTACCGGCCAGCGGGAACGGCAGCAGGTCGTCCCGTTTGACGAGCAGCCGGACCCCGAGCCGGTGGCCGATCTGGTCCCAGGATTCCAAAGGGCTGGGCGGAAAGCGGGTGGTCAGCGTCGTTCGGGGAACGCCCGGCCGGCTGGGAAACGCCGTCATGCGGTCCCGACCTTCGACGAAAGCCGGCGGCCCGGGTCCCCTGCCGATTCGGGGGCGGCAAAGAAGCGCTCCCGGGTGAGCGTCATCGTCCGTCGGGCATCGGTCACGGATTCGTCCCGAAAGCCGAGCGCCTCGTAGATTCGGCATGCGCTCGTGTTGTTCTGATGGACCGTCAGCATTACGGCGTCCAGAAGGAGCCGTTCGAAGGACCACTGGCATACCAGGTCGGTTGCGGTCTGCCCGATACCCTGGCCGTACCGCTCGGGGTCGACAAAGACGTAGAACTCTGCGATGCCGGGAGTGCGCGGGATGAGGCCCGCCATGGCGAGAACCTTTCCGCTGGCATTCTCGATGACCACGAGGTCGTGCCGGTTCGGATCCTGGCGCACCCGGTCGAACCATTCCCGGGTCGACGCGAGACTCACAGGATCCATGCGGGTGTGGCGTCGGGTGCTTGGGTGGCTCATCCACCTCACCCGCTGCTCGAGGTCGCTGGTGCGCAACCGTCTCAGGGTCAGCCCATTGCGGACCGGGTAGGTGCGCTCGATGTCCAGAGGTTCGCCCAGGTCACCGGGGATGACGACGACATCGGCACGCCGGACGACCCCGACGATGGTGCGCCAGAGGATGCGCAAATCAGTGCCGAGCGATTGTCGACTGACGTACTCGACGTCAGTGCGAAGGCGCTCGTCCCAGCCCATGTGGTTGCGCCCGCTCACCTGGGCCAGCCCGGTGATGCCTGGCCGTACGGTGTGGCGCAGCCGTTCGTCGTCCCTGTAGTGCGGCAAGTAGTGCGTGTACAGCGGCCGTGGCCCGACCAGGGACATGTCTCCACGGAGTACGTTGAACAGTTGTGGTAGTTCGTCCAAGCTGGTGGTGCGGAGGAATCGCCCGAGGGGAGTGAGCCGCTGCCGATCGTCTCGTCCAGCGAGTCGTCGCCCGCCGGACACTCGCATCGTCCGGAACTTGAGCAGTGTGAACGGAACCTCGTCGCGCCCGAGGCGGAGCTGGCGGAATAGCACGGGCCGCCCGTCCAGCAGCCAGATCGCGCCGGCGACGGCGAGAATCACCGGTGTGGCCAGGACCAGGCCGACGCCGCCGCAGATTACGTCCATGACGCGCTTGACAACCGCGCGGGACCGGAGCCGCCGTCGGACGGCGGTGAGTTGCTCGCGTTCGACCTGTTCCAGAGGGCTGAGTGGTGTGACGGTCTCAGCCATGATCGGCCCCCATGACCGTGGTCACCGACTCGTACTTGGCACCCGTCACGCCCGGCGTCGCAGTCAGCCACTTGGGATCGTGGTCTGCCTCGGCGTGCCAGGCCACGTAGCAGGCGGGCACGTCGGCGCCCGCCAGGTGACTGAACGGGTAGCCACCGCCGAAGCGGGGGTTGACATCGATGACGTAAGCCTGGCCGGCGTCGTCGACGATGACATCGATGTCGATCAGGCCGCGTGCTCCGATTTCTTCGGCGATCCGCTCGGAGAGTCGAGCGAACGGGTGTGGGTCTACGCTGACCGCACGATCTGTCTCGCCGGCCCTCATACTGAGCTTCCGTCGCGCCAGGCAGGCGCGGTAGCGGCCGGTGAAGTCGCTGATCGCGTCGATGCCGTGCTCGACGCCGTGGATTCGGTCTTGAACGACGACCAGGTCGTAACGTGGTTGATCAGCACCGCGCGGAATGCTGCCGGACCGGTCAGGGGCGGTGAGTGCGGCGGCACGCAGGTGCGCCTTCACATCATTGCGGTCGCAGAAGATCAATCCGGAGGAACCGCTGCCGTACCGGTGCTTCACGACCAGCTGATCAGCAAGGCCAAGCGAGTCGCCCTCGGCGCGCAGCAGGTCCAAGGCGAGGTGCGTGGTTGGGACGGAGATGCCGACGGTCGACATCAGACCAGCGAAACGGTACTTGTCCTCGATGACCCGCTGGATTTCGTGCCGGGGTGCCAACACCGTAGTTCCCGCCGCCTCGAGCTTGGCAGCCGGCTCGCCGGCGAGGGCCGACAGCTCATAGTCGTTGAGAGGAACCAGCAGTGATATCTCGTGCCGGATGCACTCGCGGGTCAAGGTGGCGACGTACTCGGCTGACCGGTAGGGCGGCAGTTGTACGAAAGCATCGGCCGCGACCTGCGCGGGCGCTCGGAGATCAGAATCCGCCGCCAAGGTGCGGCCACCTCGACCTCTGCTCGCCAGCGCCTGGGAGAACCACTGGACGAGATAGTTGCGGCGCCCCGCCGAGGTAACAAGGATGTTCAACGAAATGCCTCCGTGTTGGTCAAGGGCGAAGTAACCGATATATCCGGTGTGGGAACCAGCGGGCCTCGGAAGACTGCCGAGAAGGTGCTTGCCTGACGACTGCGGGCGGCGGCAGGATCGCGATCAGACGCGTGCTGCCAAAAAGGCGTTGATCGTCTCCAGCACCATGCCGCGCTGACCGTCGGTCAAGGCCGAGCCGCTGGGCAGCGCCAGTCCGGTCTCGAAGAGCCGTTGCGCGGAACCGGTCAGCAGCCCTGCCGACCCTAGGTAGGCCGGCTGCAGGTGGATCGGTTTCCAGATCGGGCGCGTCTCGATGCCGAGCCCGGCGAGGTGCGCTGCAAGCTCGGCGGCGTGCCAGCCGGCCTGCTCAGGATCGACGACCAGGCAGGTCAACCAGCAGTTGGCTGCATCATCGGTGTCTGCGAGCAGCCGGACCCCGGGGACAGCGGCGAAGAGTTTTGCGTACAGTTCCCGCAGTTGCCGGCGCCGCGACACCATCTGGTCAAGACGCCGCAACTGGGCGCGTCCCACCGCCGCGAGCAGGTTGCTCAGCCGGTAGTTGTATCCCACCTCGGGGTGCTCGTAATGCGGTACAGGCAGCCGGGCCTGCGTGGACAGGAATCGGACGCGCTCGACAAGGGTCGTGTCATGGGAGAGCAGCATGCCTCCACCCGACGTGGTGATGATCTTGTTGCCGTTGAACGACAGTGCGGCGGCGGCTCCGAAGGTGCCGGCTGCTCGGCCGTTGTGGGCGGCGCCGAGTGCCTCTGCGGCGTCCTCGACGACCGGGACGCCGGCCGCCTCGCAGATGGGTAGGAGGGCCGTGTAGTCAGCGCAGGTGCCAAAGATGTCCACCGGCAGCACCGCGCCGACCGGCTTGCCCGCCTGCTCGATCTGCCTGAGCAGATCAGGCAGCAGGGAGACGTCGATGTTGCCGGTCACCGGATCGCAATCGATGAACACCGGTCTAGCCCCGGTGTAGGCGACCGCGTTGGCGGTCGCGACGAAGGTGAGAGTGGGGACGACCACCACGTGGCCCGGCCCGACTCCGAGGGCGAGTAGCGCGAGATGCAGCGCGGCGGTACCGGAGGAGAGTGCGACGGCGCCGGGGACGCCCAGCCGCTCGGCCATCTCCCGCTCGAATGCGGTCAAGTCCGGCCCGGCCGGCGCGACCCACCCCGATCGCAGTGCGCTGATCAGGTACGACTCTTCTAGGGGGCCGACGTCGGGCGGCGAGAGGTGAATTAGGTGACCTTGCTGACCGGCATCGTTCGTCGTCGGCGGGCCGAGGCTCCCGGGGTGCTCTCTCAACCGGACCTCCTGTGATCGGCAGCCATCCGAAACATCCGAAATGCCTTTTTAGCAGATTTAACCGCCTTTTACGGCACAAACCACAACGGTCGCCTGAGGGTTGCTCCTAGCGGGAGGCGTCTTGTCGTCAACGCGCGTCCGCTGAAGTCAACCGCTGAGCGTCTGGGGAGGACACGGGTATCGCGTGCGGAGCGAGGAGTATCCGTTCAGCGTGGCGCCTGTTCGCAGACGGTCAGGAGCGTGGGTTGGGGGGCGGGGCGCGCCGGGCAGTCGAGCGCTCGGGCTGCCCAGCCCGGTTGCAGGATTCGAACATGAGCTGCCAGCTGTGGTCGTGCTGACCGGTCTCGGCGCCCTCGGCTCTCGGCGCCGTACGCCGCCTACGTTTCTCGACGACCGTGCCGGAGCCGGATGATTGTGGAGCGTCTGTACCGGCGCGCCAGTCGTCGCCACATCGAGAACGCGCGTTGAGTAGCGTCGCCAGGGGACGACTCGACCTTCCGGCCGCCCCGCCCGAGCACCAGTGGCGGCGGGGCTTCGACCGCCATCATGGGCGCCGCGACGATGCGCGCGGTGTTCGCCCGGCAGGACGTCTCCGCACCGGGGGCGGCCACCGGCTGCGGGTTCCTCGGCACCGCAGCCAAGCGGGAGTCGGTGCCGAGTGATCCGGGACCGGGCGGTATTCCCGTCCTGCCCGTCCGAGCAGGGGAGCGGCGGCGCCGGCTCGGGCGAGTAGAGTTCTGCCGCCCGCACCGGCACCTGCTAGGAGACCTCGATGCTGCACCTTCGGGTGATCGCGCCCGCGGACCGCTCGGGTGGGGTCGCCGAGCTGCTGACGGCCGAGCCGGGCGTGACCCATCTGGTCGTCGTGCCTGGTGCCGCCCGCCGGCCCGCCGGCGACCTGATCCTCTGCGACGTGGTCCGGGAGAGCGCGGACCACGTCCTGCGCCGCCTGCAGGACCTCGACGTGGACGTACGCGGCGGGATCGCCGCCGACGACGTCGAGCTGACTCTGTCCGAGGCGGCCGACCGGGCCGCCGAGGAAGCCCCCGGCCACGGGGAGGACGCCGTGGTGTGGGACGAGATCGCCGCGAAGACCGGCGAGCAGACGGTGCTCACCGGCACGTTCCTCGCCCTGATCGTGGTGGCCACCATGATCGCCGGGATCGGCGTGCTGCTGGACCAGCCCATCCTGATCGTCGGCGCGATGGTGGTCGGCCCCGAGTTCGGTCCGCTCGCCGCGCTCTGCGTGGCGTTGCTGCGGCGTCAGCCGCGCGTGGTCGGTCACTCGGTCAAGGCGCTGACGGTCGGTTTCCTCGTCGCCATGGCGGCCACCGCGCTGAGCACCTGGGCGCTCACCGCGGCCGGCCTGGTCGACCGGGACATGCTGCTGGCGGAACGGCCGATGACCGACTTCATCTGGCGTCCGGACGCGCTGTCCTGGGTGGTGGGCCTGCTCGCCGGCGTGGCCGGCATGCTGTCGCTGACCTCGAAGAAGTCCGGTTCGCTGGTGGGTGTGCTGATCTCGGTGACCACCGTGCCGGCGGCGGCGAACGTGGCCGTCGCGTCCGCGTACGGGGTGTGGCACGAGGCCGCCGGCTCCGCCCTCCAACTGGTGATCAACCTGGCCGCGATCGTGCTCGCCGGGCTGCTCACGCTCGTGGTCCAGCTGTGCTGGTGGCGGCACGTCGCCCGGCGGGCCGCGCACGCGGTGCCCCGGCAGCGGGCAGACCGGCGTCCGGCCCCGGTCAGCGCCAGTCGTCGCCCGCGTCGAGACGACGGCTGAGCAGGGTCGCCAGCGGCACCGACTCGCCGTCCCGGCCGCCCCGGCCGACCACGAGCGGCGGCGGACTGGGCGGCGGGTCCGCCCCGAGCAGCCGCGCCCGCAGGCCCGGCGGCACGGTGAGCAGGTAGAAACGCCCGTCGGTGTCCACCGCGCGGCTGTGCGCCCGGTCCACGTACCAGCCGGTGATCCGCGTGCGGTAGCGACCGCGCCCGTCGTGCCCGGTCGCGGTCAGCCGGCCGGCGCGCAGCCCGCGCCGCAGCGCCTCGGCGGCGAACCGGGCCACCAGCTCAGCGGCCTCCGCCTGCTCGGCCTCGCGTTCGCGGGCGGCGGCCTCCGCGTGCGCCCGCACCGCGTGGCGTCGCCGCTCCCGCCACCGCTCGTCGTCCTCACCGCCCACGACCGCGAGGGTACGCGGAACCGGCCCCGCCCGGCGCACAGGCCGTCGGGCCCGGCGCGCGCACCGCCGAGGCTGCGGCGATCAAGGGGTTTGTGTCAGTCGAACGCCCTGAACAGGCCACGAACTCCTTGGTCAACAACGCGCCTGGTGAGTGGTGTTCGCGGCTCCGGCAGGCGTGACCCGTCCCTTTCCCGGCGCGCTGCCCGGTGTGATCAACTCCAGCTCGCCGAAGTGGTGGTGTCGCGGAGCCTCTGATGCCACCACCTCGGCGAGATCGTGTTGATCAAGGGTTCCATGCCGGTGCCTCGGCCCGTCCCCGCGGCCGTCGCCCTGCCGGGGCGCGTGACCGCGACACGGGCCGGCGCGTCGCTGTTCCCCGGCGGGGCTGCCGGGCTGAGGCGTTCGTGACCTCGGCCCGGCAGCGGGACGTGTCAGGCCAGGCCGGCGCGGCGCAGCGCCTCCGCCATGGCGTCGTTGACCGGGGCGCCGCCACCGCGCCCGGGCCGCTGCTGCTGGCCACCGCGCGACCCGCCGCCCTGCCCGCCACCGCGTTGGCCGCCGCCCTGGCCGCCCCGGCCCTGGCCGCCCGGCCGCGGACCGGAGCCGCCCCGGCCGTCGCCGCCCGCCGGGCGCCCGCCGCCGGCCGGCGCCTCGTCGTCCAGCCGCAGCGTCAGCGAGATCCGCTTGCGCGGCACGTCCACGTCGAGCACCCGGACCTTCACCACGTCGCCGGACTTCACCACGTCGCGCGGGTCCTTGACGAACGTGTGCGACATGGCAGAGACGTGCACCAGACCGTCCTGGTGCACGCCCACGTCGACGAACGCGCCGAACGCGGCCACGTTCGTGACCACGCCCTCGAGCACCATGCCCGGCGTCAGGTCGCTGATCTTCTCCACGCCCTCGACGAACGTGGCGGTGCGGAACTCGGGGCGCGGGTCGCGGCCCGGCTTCTCCAGCTCGGCCAGGATGTCGGTGACGGTGGGCAGGCCGAACGTGTCGTCGACGAAGTCGGTCGCGCGCAGGCCGCGCAGGATCGCCGACTTCCCGATCAGCGCGCGCAGGTCCTGCCCGGTGGAGGAGAGGATGCGACGCACCACCGGGTACGCCTCGGGGTGCACGCTGGAGGAGTCCAGCGGGTCGTCGCCGCCGGGGATGCGCAGGAAGCCCGCGCACTGTTCGAACGCCTTCGGCCCGAGCCGGGGCACCTTCTTCAACTCGGCGCGGGTGCGGAACGGCCCGTTGGCGTCGCGGTGCAGCACGATGTTCTCGGCCAGCCCGGCGCCGATGCCGGAGACCAGGGTGAGCAGTGGCGCGGAGGCGGTGTTGACGTCCACGCCGACGGCGTTGACGCAGTCCTCGACCACCGCGTCGAGCGAGCGGGACAGCTTCACCTCGGACAGGTCGTGCTGGTACTGCCCGACGCCGATCGACCGCGGGTCGATCTTCACCAGCTCGGCCAGCGGGTCCTGGAGGCGGCGGGCGATCGACACCGCGCCGCGCAGCGAGACGTCCAGACCGGGCAGCTCCTGCGAGGCGTACGCGGAGGCGGAGTAGACCGACGCGCCCGCCTCGGAGACCACCACCTTCGTCAGCTTCAGCTCCGGGTGCTGCTTGATCAGGTCGGCGGCGAGCTTGTCGGTCTCCCGGCTGGCGGTGCCGTTGCCGATCGCGACCAGCTCGACGCCGTGCGCGGCGGCGAGCGTGGCGAGCGTGTGCAGCGAGGCGTCCCACTGCCGGCGCGGCTCGTGCGGGTAGATCGTGTCGGTGGCGACCACCTTGCCGGTGGCGTCGACCACCGCCACCTTCACGCCGGTGCGCAGGCCCGGGTCCAGACCCATGGTGGGCCGCGCGCCGGCCGGCGCCGCCAGCAGCAGGTCACGCAGGTTGGTGGCGAAGACCCGCACGGCCTCCTCCTCGGCCGCCTGCCACAGCCGCATCCGCAGGTCCGCGCCGAGGTGGATGAGGATCCGGGTACGCCAGGCCCAGCGCACCGTGTCGGCCAGCCACTTGTCGGCGGGCCGTCCCTGGTCGCTGACGCCGAAGCGTCCCGCCACGGCGGCCTCGTACCGGCTGGGGCCCGGGTTCGCGTCGGCGTCCCCGTCGGCCTCCGGATCCATGGTCAGCTCCAGCACGCCCTCCTTCTCGCCCCGGAACATGGCGAGGATGCGGTGCGAGGGCAGCTTCGGGTACGGCTCGGCGAAGTCGAAGTAGTCGGCGAACTTCGCCCCGGCGGTTTCCTGACCCTCGCGTACCCGGGAGACCAGCCGGCCCCGCGACCACATCTGCTCGCGCAGCGTGCCGATCAGGTCGGCGTCCTCGGCGAAGCGCTCGATCAGGATGGCCCGCGCGCCGTCCAGCGCGGCGGCGGCGTCCGCGACGCCCTTGTCCGGGTCGGCGAACCCGGCGGCGACCGCCTTCGGGTCCTGCGCCGGGTCGGCGAGCAGCGTGTCCGCGAGCGGCTCCAGCCCGGCCTCGCGGGCGATCTGCGCGCGGGTGCGCCGCTTCGGCTTGTAGGGCAGGTAGATGTCCTCCAGGCGCGACTTCGAGTCGGCGGCGAGGATCTGCGCCTCCAGCGCCTCGTCGAGCTTGCCCTGGCTGCGGATCGACTCCAGCACCGCCGCGCGCCGCTCGTCCAGCTCGCGCAGGTAGCGCAGGCGCTCCTCCAGTGTGCGCAGCTGCGCGTCGTCGAGCAGGCCGGTGGCCTCCTTGCGGTAGCGGGCGATGAACGGCACTGTGGCGCCGCCGTCGAGCAGCTCGACTGCTGCCCGCACCTGACGTTCGGCGACGCCGAGTTCCTCGGCGATCCGCTGGTGCACTGACTGGGTCACGATTGTCATCCGCCTTCTCGGGTGGTTTCCGCCCTGCATTGTGCCGTTCGCCTCCGACCGGCTGTGCCCGGCCCGCCGCCCGCTGCGCTAGCGTGGCGATCATGGAGGCACCTGCGGATCCGCGGGCCCGGCGGCTCTTCGGGGGCAGCGCCCGGGCGCTCGGCGACCTGGCGGCCGGCCCGTTCCGGGCCGACCGGGACCGGATCGTCGGCTCGCCGTTCTTCGCCCGGCTGAACGGCGTCACCCAGGTGATCAGTCCCGGCGGGTCGGGGCTTCTGGTGCACAACCGGCTCACCCACAGCCTCAAGGTCGCCCAGGTGGCGCGGGCGATCGCCGAGCGGCTCATGGCCGACCCGGCGTACCGGGACCTGCTGGACAAGCTCGGCGGCTGCGACCCGGAGGTGGTGGAGGCCGCCGCGCTCGCGCACGACCTCGGCCACCCGCCGTTCGGGCACCTGGGGGAGCGGGTGCTGGACCGGCTGGCCCGGCAGCGGCTCGGGCTGGCCGACGGCTTCGAGGGCAACGCCCAGTCGTACCGGATCGTCACCAGCACCGAGATCCGCGGCGCGGCGACCACCGGGCTGGACCTGACCGCGGCGGTCCGGGCCGCCATGCTGAAGTACCCGTGGACCCGCCTGGACCATCCCGACCCGCACCCCCGGCACCTCGACCCGGCGCCCCGCGGCGCGGCGGCCCCGCCGGAGGACCCGGAGAGCGGGTCGGTGAAGTTCGGCGCTTATCGCACCGAGCTGGACGACCTGCGTCAGGCGCGGGAGCCGTTCGCCGGCCGCATCCCGGACTGGCAGCAGACGCCCGAGGCGTCGGTGATGGACACCGCCGACGACATCGCGTACGCGATCCACGACGTGGAGGACTTCTACCGTGTCGGGGTGCTCCAGCAGGGCGCGGTGGCGGCCGAGCTGATGGCCTGGCAGCGCGAGTGCGGGCACCTGCGGTCGATCACCGCGTCCGCGCTGGAGGCGGCGGGCCGGCGCCCTGGCGCGGCGATCGAGCGGCTGCGCCGGCAACTGCACCGCAAGGACGGCTGGATCGCCGACGACGAGGCGTTCGCCGCCGCAGTCGAACACGTCCGCGAGGAGCTGGTGGAGGGGCTGCTGGCGCTGCCGTTCGACGGCTCGATCGAGGCGGAGCAGTACGTCGCCCGGTTCTCCGCGCGCTGGTCCACCCGCTTCGTGGACGCCATCACGGTGACCCCGGACCCGCACGTCCGCTCCGGGTACGTGCTGCTGGCCAAGGCGCAGTGGCACGAGGTGCAGGTGCTCAAGTTCGTGCACCACCGGTTCGTGCTGGCCCGCCCGGACCTGGCGCTGCACCAGCGCGGCCAGGCCCGGCTGCTGGGCACGCTGGTGGAGGCGCTCTGGGAGTGGCTGCTGGACCCGGACGAGGAGTCCCGGCTGCCGCGACGGCTGCACGACCTGGTGGAGCTGGCCGAGGCGGAGCTGCACCCGCGTACCCCGGACCGGATCGGCCGGGCCCGGGGCCGGGCGATCGTCGACTTCGTCGCGCAGCTCACCGACGGTCAGGCGGTGGCCATGCTGGACGCGCTGTCGGGCCGTTCCGGCGCGCTCTGGACCGACGCCTTCGTGCTCTGAGCGGGGTCAGAACGCGAGGTGCGGCAGCGCCGGGTCAGGCGACCGACTGCCACCAGCCGTCGACCGCCGGCGGCTCGTCGACCACCACCCGCTCGCCCGGGCGCGGCACTGCGAGCCGCACGTCGCGCGCCTTCGCCTCGGCCCAGAGCCGGTCCACCGGCTCGGACCAGTCGTGCAGGGCCAGGTTGAACGTGCCCCAGTGCACCGGCACCAGCAGTCCGCCGCGTACGTCGAGGTGGGCGGCGACCGCCTCCTCCGGGAACATGTGGATGTGCGGCCACGCCCTGTCGTACGCGCCGATCTGCATCAGCGTCAGGTCGAACGGGCCGTGCTCGGCGCCGATCGCGGCGTACCCGTCGAAGTAGCCGGAGTCGCCGGTGTAGAAGACCTTCCGGTGCGTACCGGTGATCGTCCAGGAGCTCCACAGCGTGCCGTCGCGGCGCAGTCCGCGCCCGGAGAAGTGCTGCGCGGCGGTGGCGGTGAGCGTCAGCCCGCCGGCGCGGTGGCTCTCCGACCAGTCCAGCTCGACGATCCGGTGCTCGGGTACGCCCCAGCGGGCCAGGTGGGCGCCGACGCCGAGCGGCACCACGAACGGTGCGGACTGGAGATCGGCCAGCGTGCGGACGGTCTCCATGTCGAGGTGGTCGTAGTGGTCGTGTGAGATCAGCACCGCGTCGAGCGGGGGCAGGTCGGTGAGGCGGACCGGCGGCTCGTGGATGCGCCGCGGGCCGACCAGCCCGGACGGGGAGCACCTGTCGCTCCACACCGGGTCGAGCAGCACCCGGTGTCCCTCGATCTCGACGAGCGTGGAGGCGTGGCCGTACCAGACGACGTTCAGCTCGCGGGCCGGGTCGGCGGCCGGCGCGGCGCCGGGGCGCACCAGCGGCACCGGGCTGCCCGGCCGCCGCTTCTGCTTGCCGAAGACCAGCTCCCGGAGCAGGTTGCGGCCCGGGTCGGCGACCATCGTGGCGCTGGCGCCGGCCGGGTTGTGGAAGGTGCCGTCGCGGAAGCGCGGTGACCGGGCCGCCCGTTCCGCCCGGGCGCCGGTGAGCCGTCCGCCGAGCTGCGCCGGTACGTCCCGCGCCGCCCAGGCCAGCCCGGCGACGGCGGCCAGCCCGGCGAGCTTCCACACCCGCCCGCCGCGCGTCCGGTCCGGTTCCTGCCCCGTTGCTTCCCGCATATTCGTCCCTCCGCCGTGTCCCGCCGTACACGGTAACCACAGTCGTCCCGGTCCGCCCGCACGCCGTCCACCCACGCCACGGTCAGGGCAGCCGGCGGCGTACCGCGGACGCCACAGTCGCCGCGCGTCCGCCCACGGCCCGGACCACCTGGGACACCTCCGGCAGCCACCCGCCCCGGACCGCCTCACCGGCCGGGTTCGGCGTGAACACGATGCCCCGGTGGGCGGCGATCGGCTGCCGGGTCAGCCCGGCCCGGCGCATCAGCGGTCCGACCAGCGCGTCGTACACCCCGGGCAGGGCGGTGAAGCCGAAGCGCATGACCACGTTGAGCCGCCCCACCGACACCGCCCGGCGCGGCCGGTCGAGACAGTGCGCGATGGCCCGCGCCACCCGTTCGGGCGAGGCGATCGGCGGCGGCGGACGGCCGACCCGGCCCAGGTAGTTGGCCGCCTGCCGGTAGACGGGTGTGTCCACGCTGCCCGGGTTGACCAGGCAGATCGCGACGCCCGGCGTCTCCCGTGCCTCCTGCTGGAGCGTGCGGGCCAGCCCTTGCAGGCCCCACTTGGCGGCCACGTAGCCGCTCATGTAGGGCGCGGTGATGTGCCCGAGCACCGAGCCGGTGAGCACGAGCGTGCCGCCGCCGGCCCGGAACCGGAGCAGCGCCTCCCGGGCCACCGCCGCGGCGGCCAGCAGGTCGGTGCGGACCACCTGCTCGAACACCTCGGCCGGCGTCTCGTCGAAACGGCCGTAGGCCATCACCGCGGCGGTGTGCACCCAGGCGTCGACGCGGCCGTACTCGGCCTGCGCCGCGTCGGCGAGCGCGGCCACCGCGCCGGGCTCGGTCACGTCCATCGGTACGGCGATCGCCCGCGCGCCCGCGGCCCGGCACTCGTCGCGCACCTCGTCGAGCGTGGCGGGGGAGCGGGCCGCGAGGACCAGCCGGTCCCCGCGGCCCGCCAGCTCCAGGGCGGTCGCCCGGCCGATCCCGCTGGTCGCGCCGGTGACGACCACCGTCCGGGTCACGGCGCGAGCACGACCTTGACGCAGCCGTCCTCCTTCTTCTGGAACATCTCGTACGCCCGCGGCGCGTCGGTCAGCGGCAGCCGGTGGGTCCGCAGGTCCTCGACGCCCAGCGGGGCGTCGTCGCGCTCCAGCAGCGGGATGATCTCGTCGACCCAGCGGCGTACGTGGCACTGGCCCATGCGCAGCTGGATGCCCCTGTCGAACATCTCCATCAGCGGCATCGGGTCCTGCTCGCCGCCGTACACGCCGGAGATCGACACGGTGCCGCCGCGGCGTACCGCCTTGAGCGCGGCGTGCAGCACCACGAGCCGGTCCACGCCGGCCTTGTCGGTCATCGCCTGGGCCAGCTTGTCCGGGAGCAGCCCGGCGGCGGTCTGGGCCATCTTGCCCAGCGGCGCGCCGTGCGCCTCCATGCCGACCGCGTCGATCACCGCGTCCGGGCCGCGCCCGTCGACCAGGTCGATGAGCGTGCCGGGCACGTCGTCGAGCTGGCTGACGTCGAGCACCTCGATGCCGTGCCGGCGGGCCATCTCCAGCCGCTCGGGGACCAGGTCCAGCCCGATCACCCGGCCCGCGCCGAGGTGCCGGCCGATCCGGGCGCTGAACTGCCCGACCGGGCCGAGCCCGAACACGGCGAGCGTGCCGCCGGGCGGGACGTCCGCGTACTTCACCGCCTGCCAGGCGGTGGGCAGGATGTCGGAGAGGTAGAGCCAGCGCTCGTCCGGGCCGGTGTCCGGGATCGTGATCGGGCCGAACTGGGCCTGCGGCACGCGCAGGTACTCGGCCTGGCCGCCGGGGATCGAGCCGTACAGCGAGGTGTAGCCGAACAGGGACGCGCCCTTGCCCTGGCTCTTGACCTGCGTGGTCTCGCACTGGGCGTAGAGCTGCCGCTCGCACATCCAGCACGAGCCGCAGGAGATGTTGAACGGGACGACCACCCGGTCGCCCTTCTTGAGCCGGGTCACCCCGGGCCCGACCTCCTCGACGATGCCCATCGGCTCGTGCCCGAGGACGTCGCCGGGCTTCAGGTACGGCCCGAGCACCTCGTACAGGTGCAGGTCGGAACCGCAGATGGCGGTCGAGGTGATCCGGACGATCGCGTCGGTCGGCTCCTCGATCCGGGGGTCCGGGACGTCCTCGACGCGAACGTCCCGCTTGCCGTGCCAGGTCAGTGCCTTCATGCCTGTATGTCCCCTCTCCGGTGCCGTCCATCGGACTGCTACCCGCGAGAGGCGGCTTGAATCGGCGGCGGCCCCCGTACGAGCGCGACCGCCGCACCCCTGGATGCGGGTGCGGCGGTCGCGTGGGTCGTGCCGTGTCCGGTCAGGAGCCGGCGCGCTTGGCCGTCGCCTTCAGGTAGTCCCGGTTGAGCCGGCCGATGGTGTTCAGCGGGATGCCCTTCGGGCAGGCCGCCGCGCACTCGCCGATGTTCGTGCAGCCGCCGAAGCCGGCCTCGTCGTGCGCGTCCACCATGCCGATCACCCGGGTGTAGCGCTCCGGCTGGCCCTGCGGCAGCAGCGAGAGCTGGGTGATCTTCGCGGCGGTGAACAGCATGCCGGAGCCGTTCGGGCAGGCCGCCACGCAGGCGCCGCAGCCGATGCAGGCGGCCGACTCGAACGCGGCGTCGGCGTCGGCCTTCGGCACCGGCACCGAGTGCGCCTCCGGTGCGCTGCCGGTCGGCGCGGTGACGTAGCCGCCGGCGGCGATGATCTGGTCGAACGCGTTGCGGTTGACCACCAGGTCCTTGACGACCGGGAAGGCCCGGGCCCGCCACGGCTCGATGTCGATCGTGTCGCCGTCGGAGAACTGCCGCATGTGCAGCTGGCAGGCGGTGGTGCCGCGCTGCGGGCCGTGCGCCTCACCGTTGATCATGAGGCTGCACATGCCGCAGATGCCCTCGCGGCAGTCGTGGTCGAACGCGACCGGCTCCTCGCCGTCGAGGATCAGCCGCTCGTTGAGCACGTCGAGCATCTCCAGGAAGGACATGTCCGGGGACACGTCCTGCACCGGGTAGGTCACCATCCGACCCTTGTCCTCGGGGCCGTGCTGGCGCCAGATGCGCAGGGTCAGGTTCACTTGTAGCTCCGCTGCGTGGGGTGGACGTATTCGAAGGTCAGGTCTTCCTTGTGCAGCACGGGCTCACCGGTGCCGGTGTACTCCCAGGCCGCCACGTACGCGAACCGGTCGTCGTCGCGCTGCGCCTCGCCGTCGGGCGTCTGGTGCTCGGCCCGGAAGTGACCGCCGCAGGACTCCTCGCGGTGCAGCGCGTCGATGCACATCAGCTCGGCCAGCTCGAAGAAGTCGGCCACCCGGCCGGCCTTCTCCAGCGACTGGTTGAGCCCCTCGCCGTCGCCCGGCACGCGCACCCGCTGCCAGAACTGCTCGCGCAGCGCGCGGATCTCGTCGATCGCCTTGCGCAGCCCGGCCTCGGAGCGCTCCATGCCGCAGTGCTCCCACATGATCTGGCCCAGCTCACGGTGGAACGAGTCCACGGTGCGGTCGCCGTTGATCGCGAGCAGCCGCTTGATCCGGTCCTCGACGTCGGTACGCGCCGCGACCGCCTCGGGGTGGCTCGCGTCGACCTTGTCCAGCGGGCCGGAGGAGGCCAGGTAGTTGGCGAGCGTGTTCGGCAGCACGAAGTAGCCGTCCGCGAGGCCCTGCATCAGCGCCGAGGCGCCGAGCCGGTTCGCGCCGTGGTCGGAGAAGTTGGCCTCACCGATCACGAACAGGCCGGGGATGCTCGACTGCAGGTCGTAGTCGACCCAGAGGCCACCCATCGTGTAGTGCACGGCGGGGTAGATCCGCATCGGGACCTCGTACGGGTCCTCGCCGGTGATCCGCTCGTACATCTCGAAGAGGTTGCCGTACTTGGCCTCGATGGCCTTGCGGCCGAGCCGGTTGATCGCGTCGGCGAAGTCGAGGTAGACGCCGAGGCCGGTCGGGCCGACGCCGCGTCCCTCGTCGCAGACGTTCTTCGCGGCGCGGGAGGCGATGTCGCGGGGGACCAGGTTGCCGAAGGACGGGTAGATCCGCTCCAGGTAGTAGTCCCGCTCGTCCTCGGGGATCTCCCGGGGGCTGCGCTGGTCGCCCTTGGCCTTGGGCACCCACACCCGGCCGTCGTTGCGCAGCGACTCGCTCATCAGGGTCAGCTTCGACTGGTGGTCGCCGGAGACCGGGATGCAGGTCGGGTGGATCTGCGTGTAGCAGGGGTTGGCGAAGTACGCGCCCTTGCGGTGCGCCCGCCAGGAGGCGGTGACGTTGCAGCCCTTGGCGTTCGTGGAGAGGTAGAAGACGTTGCCGTAGCCGCCGGTGGCGAGCACCACCGCGTCGGCCATCTCGGTGCTGATCTCGCCGGTGACCATGTCGCGGACCACGATGCCGCGCGCCCGGCCGTCGACGATCACCAGTTCGAGCATCTCGTGGCGGGCGTTCATCTCCACGTTGCCCAGGCCGATCTGCCGCTCCAGCGCCTGGTACGCGCCGAGCAGCAGCTGCTGGCCCGTCTGGCCCCGGGCGTAGAAGGTGCGCTGCACCTGCGCGCCGCCGAAGGAGCGGGTGTCCAGCAGGCCGCCGTACTCGCGGGCGAACGGCACGCCCTGCGCCACGCACTGGTCGATGATGTTGACCGACACCTCGGCCAGCCGGTGCACGTTCGACTCGCGGGAGCGGAAGTCACCGCCCTTGACCGTGTCGTAGAAGAGGCGGTGCACCGAGTCGCCGTCGTTGCGGTAGTTCTTGGCGGCGTTGATGCCGCCCTGCGCGGCGATCGAGTGGGCCCGGCGCGGGCTGTCCTGGTAGCAGTAGGACCGCACCTGGTAGCCCTGCTCGGCCAGCGTGGCGGCGGCGGAACCGCCGGCCAGGCCGGTGCCGACCACGATCACCGTCATCTTGCGGCGGTTGGCCGGGTTGACCAGCTTCATCTCGAAGCGGTGGCGCTCCCACCGCGTCTCGATCGGGCCGTCCGGGGCCCGGGTGTCGGCGATCGGGTCGCCTTCGCGGTACAGATCCATGTCAGGACACCAATCCGGTGATCACGGCGAACGGGACCAGCAGGTAGCCGCCGACGAGCGCGACGGCGAAGACGAGCGCGGCGATCCTGGCCCGGCGCTCGCCCTTCGGGGTCTGCTGGCCGAGGCTGCGGAACGCGCTGAACGCGCCGTGGCGCAGGTGGAAGCCGAGGGTCACCAGCGCGAGGGTGTAGAAGAGCGTGACGTACCACCGCTCCGGCGCGAAGTCGGCGACGACGTTGCCGTACGGGTTGGCCGGGTCGCCCTGCGGGTTCAGGTGACCCGTGGTCAGGTCGAGGATGTGGTAGATCACGAAGAGCAGGATGATCACACCACCCCAGCGCATCGTGCGGGCCGCGTAGTTCACGTGGATCTTGCGGCGGTGCGCGTACCGCACCGGGCGGGCGGCCCGGGACCGCATCGCGAGCAGCGTGGCCGCGCCGATGTGCCCCAGCACGGCGACGGTGAGCACGGTGCGCTGGATCCACAGGAACCACGTCGTCGGCAGCAGTGGCGTGCCGATGTCGCGCAGCCAGTGCGCGTAGTGGTCGAACGAGGTCTCGCCCGTGAAGATCTTCAGGTTGCCGAGCATGTGCGCGATCAGGAACAGCACCAGAATGATGCCCGTCACCGCCATGACGGCCTTGAGGCCGACATTGGAGCGGATGGGCGACCGAGTTTTCGTGATTACCACGCGAACGACGCTAGGAGCACTTCGATCAGGCGTCCAATGCATCGAAATCGCAGCGTTGATAGCCGTAGGCTATGTAGATGCAGCTCCATCAGCTTCGGTACTTCGTGGCGGTCGCCGAAGTACGACATTTCACCCAGGCGGCCGATCTTGTCGGCATAACCCAGCCCTCGTTGAGTAAGCAAATTCACGCGCTGGAGGCCGACCTGGGGGCCCCGCTGTTCGAACGGGTAAGGGGCAACATCACCCTCACCGCGGCCGGCGAGGTGCTGCTGCCGCTGGCCAAGCGGATCCTCGCCGACGTGGAGACCGCCACCCGCGAGGTGCAGGAACTGGTGGGGCTGCGCCGGGGCCGGGTCCGGCTCGGCGCCACGCCCAGCCTGGCCACCTCGCTCGCCCCGCCGGTGCTGCGCCGGTTCCGCGACGCGCACCCCACGATCGACCTGCGCGTGGAGGAGGGCGGCTCGCAGGATCTCGTCCGGGACCTGCTCCGCGGCGACCTCGACCTCGCCCTGATCATCATGCCGTCGGCCGGCACCGACCCGGGGCTGCGCGCCGACCCGATCCTGCGCGAGAGCCTGGTGGTCGCCTCGGTCGACCCGCTGCCGGGCGCCTCGGAAGCCGGGGAGCTGCGCATCACCGACCTGCGCGACCAGCCGCTGGTCATGTTCCGCGAGGGCTACGACCTGCGCGACGCCACGCTCCAGGCGTGCCGGGCGGCCGGGTTCGAGCCGACCCTGTCCGTCGACGGCGGAGAGATGGACGCCGTGCTCAGCTTCGTCGAGGCCGGGCTCGGCGTCGCGCTGGTGCCCGGCATCGTGGTGGCCCGCCGCGCCGGCATCCGGGTCACCCGGCTCGTACCGCCCGGGGTCCGCCGGACCATCGCGGTGGCCCGCCGCCGCGACGTGGTCCCCACCCACGCCGGGCGCGAGCTGCGCCGCATCCTCCTGGAGTACGTCCACGACGCCACCGCCGCCGACCAGCTCCCCGCCGGTGTCGAGCCGCTTGCCGCCATTTGACGGATCTCCGACATGTCGCGACGAATGTCCTTGCTCGTCCCGGCCGACCGGAACAGCATGGGAAGGCTGATGCCCGGCATGTGAAGACACGGGAGGTTCGCATGCGCCATCAAGACCCGTCCGGGGCCGCCGGCCCGACACCTGCACTGAGCCGGCGTGCCGTCGTCGCCGGCTCCCTGGCCGCCGCCTCGGTCCCGCTGCTCGGCGGTGGCCCCGCCTGGGCCGCGGCGTCCCCGGCGACCTCGCTCCTGGCGCCGGCGGACCCGGTCATCGACCCGGCCCTGGAGATCGGCCCGCCGGGGCCGGTCGAGCCACTGCCGAATCTGTCCGCGATCCCGGCCCGGGACATGCCCCGGCTGGCCCCGCGCGCGGCCTCCACCCCGGGCGCCGGACGCGTCGGCGGACCGACCCGCCGGTACGCCGGCGCGGCGTCGGTGCCGTTCCAGTTCCGGTACGACGACTTCGAGATCCGGGAACTGCCGATCGGCATCGAGCCCTACCACATGACCTCGCCGGTCCCGCTCGTCGATCCCGGTGTGCACGACTCCACCGGGGTGCGCATGGTGCGCCTCGGCGGCCGGCTCTACGACCACCCGGTCGCGCAGGCGCAGTACGGCCTGCACCTGATGGAGGCCCACCGGATCACCGGGAACCTGACATACCTGGACCGGGCGAAGCGGCAGGCGCAGCGCCTGATCGACCGCCGCACGCTGCGCTCCGGCGCGTGGTTCTATCCGTACCCGTTCGACCACCGGCTGCACGGCGGCCCCGACCTCTACCCGGCGCCCTGGTACTCGATGATGGCCCAGGGGCAGGCGCTGAGCCTGTTCACCCGGCTCTACCAGCGCACCGGCGAGACGAAGTGGAAGGGCGCCGCGGACGCCACCTTCGCCTCGTACCTGCTGCCCGCGGCGGCCGGCCAGCCGTGGGGCGTGTACGTGGTGGACGGTCTGCTGTGGCTGGAGGAGTACCCGCACCCGAAGGCGGTCCGCGGCGACCGCACCTACAACGGGCACATGTTCTCCGCGTACGGCCTCTACGACTACTGGGTGCTCACCCGCAACGCCGACGCCAAGCTCATGCTGCAGGGCGCGATCACCACCTACCGGGACGTGTGGGAGAAGACCCGGGTGCGGCACTGGCGCAGCCGCTACTGCCTGACCCACGGCATCGACGCCGGCCAGTACCACTCCACCCACATGTTCCAGTTCGTCCAGCAGTACGCCATCACCGGTGACACGTACCTGGCCCAGCTCGCCGACCTCTGGTACACCGACTACCCGCCCTACGGCGTGAAGGGCAACATCCGGTTCTCCTCCGGCACGCACACCGCGTACAAGTTCAACAGCGCCGGCACGGTGACCGCGCGGACGAAGATGACGCTGGCCCGCGCCAGCGCCGCGCCCTCCGGCGACCGCGTGAAGATCATGCGGCAGACCGGGATCTGGTACGCGATCACCGCCGGCACCCTGGCCGGCTACTACGTGCAGGAGTACTCGCCCTACCGGTACCAGGTCGGCATCTGCGCCGGGTTCGGCTACAAGCTGCACCGGCCCGGCACGATAGCCGTCGACGCGCCACCGGCGTACTCGATCGACGCCGCCGGGCTGATGAAGTCGGTGCCCACCACCTACCGGGTCGGTGACGCGGTGGCCATCGACGGCCGCTCGGTGCTCAACGGCCGCGAGCACGTCCGCCTCGTGGAGGGGCCGTACGCCGGTCGCTGGCTCGGCTTCGGCGCGGTGATCCGCCGCTGACCGGACCGCCGCGCCGGCGTCGGCCGGCGCGGCGGATCAGCGGCCCTCGGCGTCGTCCATGGCCCGGTAGATGCGCTGCTCGGAGACCGGGTAGGGGGTGCCGAGGGCCTGGGCGAACACGTTCACCCGCAGCTCCTCGATCATCCAGCGGATCTGGCGGGCCGCCGGGGTCGCGCGCCGCGGCGGGGGCAGCGCGGCGAGCATGTCCTGGTACTCCTTCTGCACCACCGCGATCCGGTCCTGCTGCTGTTTGTCGCGCTGCGGGTTGCCGGGCAGCCGGTCCAGCCGCCGCTCGATCGCGGTGAGGTAGCGCAGCAGGTCGGGCAGGCGCGCGTAGCCGGTCTCGGTGATGAAGCCCTTGTGCACCAGGCCGGTGAGCTGGGCACGGATGTCGGCCAGCGCGGCCACCACCGCCAAGTTGCGGGTCGCGCCGAGCCGCTGCTCCACCGTGTACGCGGCGGCCAGCACCCGGCGGACCCGGTCCATCACCTCGACCACGGTGTCCACCAGGTCGGCCCGCACCTTGTCGCGCAGCGCGGCGAAGCCCTCGGCGTCCCAGGCCGGGCCGCCCGCGTCGCCGATCAGCTTGTCGATCGCCGCGCCGGCCGCGTCCTCGATCAGCTCCGGCACGCTGCCGTGCGGGTTGCGGGACAGCGCCAGCTTCGCCTCGTTGCTCAGCCGCCCCTGGAGGAACTTCGCCGGCGACGGCAGCGTCAGCCGCAGCAGCCGCCGGGTGCCCGCCCAGTGCGCGGCCTCCTGCTCGGCGGCCGAGTCGAACACCTTCACCCCGACGGTGGCGCCCTCGTCCACCAGCGCCGGGTACGCGGTCACCGCGAAGCCGGCGCGGACCTGCTCGATGGTGCGCGGCAGCGCGCCGATCGACCACTCGGTCAGCCCGGAACGGGCCACGTCCGGCGCGGCGGCGGCCACGACCTGCCGTACCTCCTGGCGCAGCTCGCGTTGCAGCGCCGGCAGGTCCTTGCCCTCGGCGACCGGTTTGTCGTCCTCGCCGAGCACCCGGAACGTGACCCGCAGGTGCGGCGGCAGCTTCCCCGGGTCCCAGGCGTCCGGCGGCACTGTCACGCCGGTCATCCGGCGCAGCTGCCGGGTCAGCGCGGCCAGCAGCGGCTCCTCGCCCGGCGTGATCGCGGCCAGCGCGGCGCGCGCGTAGTCGGGCACCGGCACGAAGTTGCGCCGCACCGGCTTGGGCAGCGACCGGATCAGCGCGATCACCAGCTCCTCGCGCAGCCCGGGCACCTGCCAGTCGAAGCTCTCCGCCGGCACCTGGTTGAGCAGCGGCAGCGGGATGTCCACAGTGACGCCGTCGGTCGGCGCGGTCGGGTCGAACGTGTACGTCAGCGGCAGCGTCACGCCGTCGGCCCGCCACTCGTCCGGGAAGTCCTCCTCGTCCACCCCGCCCCGGCCGTCGTTGACGAGCAGCTCGCGGGTGAACGTGAGCAGGTCCGGCTGCTCCCGGCGGGTCTTCTTCCACCACGAGTCGAAGTGCCGGCCGGAGACCACGTCGGCGGGGATGCGCTGGTCGTAGAAGGCGAAGATGGTCTCGTCGTCGACCAGGATGTCGCGGCGCCGGGCCCGGTTCTCCAGCTCCTCGATCTCGGTCAGCAGCTTCTGGTTGTCCCGCCAGAAGTGGTGGTGGGTCTGCCAGTCGCCCTCCACCAGGGCGTGCCTGATGAACAGCTCCCGGCTGAGCACCGGGTCGATCCGCCCGAAGTTCACCTTGCGCGAGGTGACGAGCGGGATGCCGTACAGCGTGACCTTCTCGTAGGCCATCACCGCGGCCTGCTTCTTCTCCCAGTGCGGCTCGCTGTAGCTGCGCTTGACCAGGTGCTGGGCCAGCGGCTCGACCCACTCGGGCTCGACCCGCCCGGCCACCCGCCCCCACAGCCGGGACGTCTCCACCAGCTCGGCGGCCATCACCCAGCGCGGCGGCTTCTTGAACAGCGCCGACCCGGGGAAGATCCCGAACTTCGCGCCCCGCGCGCCCAGGTATTCGTGCTTCTGCGCGTCCTTGAGGCCGAGGTGCGACAGCAGGCCGGGCAGCAGCGACTGGTGCACCTTCGGGGTGTCGATCTCCTCCGGCAGGTCGGCGCCGGCGCCGCGCCGGCCCTCACCCTTGTCCGAGGTTCGCAGCACCTGGCGCAACTGGCTGACGATGTCCTGCCACTCCCGTACCCGGAGGTAGTTGAGGTATTCGGCCTTGCACATCCGGCGGAACGCGCTGGAGGACAGCTCCCGCTGCTTCTCCCGCAGGTAGCGCCACAGGTTCAGGTACGCGACGAAGTCGGATTCCTTGTCGGCGAACCGGGCGTGCGCCTGGTCGGCCTGGGCCTGCTTGTCGGCCGGGCGTTCGCGCGGGTCCTGGATGGACAGCGCGGCGGCGATCACCACCACCTCGGTGGCGCAGCCGTTGCGTTCGCCCTCCAGGACCATCCGGGCCAGCCGGGGGTCGACCGGGAGCTGTGCCAGCCGCCGGCCCAGCGCGGTGAGCCGTTTCGCCGGGTCGGTCTCGGCCGGGTCGAGCGCGCCCAGCTCGTGCAGCAGGTTCACGCCGTCGGTGATGTTGCGCCGGTCCGGCGGGTCGATGAACGGGAACGCGGCGACGTCGCCGAGCCCGATCGCCGTCATCTGCAGGATGACCGAGGCCAGGTTGGTGCGCAGGATCTCCGGGTCGGTGAACTCGGGGCGGGAGTCGAAGTCCTGCTCGTCGTAGAGGCGGATGCAGATGCCGTCCGAGGTACGCCCGCAGCGGCCCTTGCGCTGGTTGGCGCTGGCCTGCGAGACCGGCTCGATCGGCAGCCGCTGCACCTTCAGCCGGCTGGAGTAGCGGGAGATCCGGGCGGTGCCCGGGTCCACCACGTACTTGATGCCCGGCACGGTCAGCGAGGTCTCCGCGACGTTGGTGGCCAGCACCACCCGGCGGTTGGAGTGCGCGGCGAAGACCCGGTGCTGCTCGGCGGTGGACAGCCGGGCGTACAGCGGCAGGATCTCGGTGCCGAGCAGCGACCGCTTCTTCTGGACCAGCTTGCCCAGCGCGTCGGCGGTGTCGCGGATCTCCCGCTCGCCGCTGAGGAACACCAGGATGTCGCCCGGCCCCTCGGCGGCCAGCTCCTCGACCGCGTCGCCGATGGCCTGGATCTGGTCCCGGACGTTCTCCTCGTCGGCCTCGTCCTCCTCCTCGGCCTCGGTCACCTCGACCAGCGGCCGGTAGCGGACCTCCACCGGATAGGTGCGTCCGGAGACCTCGACCACCGGCGCCGGGTTGCCCTCGGCGTCGGCGAAGTGCTTCGCGAACCGGTCGGTCTCGATGGTCGCCGAGGTGATGACCACCTTGAGGTCGGGCCGGCGGGGCAGGAGCTGCCTGAGGTACCCGAGGATGAAGTCGATGTTGAGGCTGCGCTCGTGTGCCTCGTCGATGATCAGCGTGTCGTACTGCCGCAGCATCCGGTCGGTCTGCAACTCGGCCAGCAGGATGCCGTCGGTCATCAGCTTGACCAGGCTGTTCTCGCCCACCTGGTCGGTGAAGCGCACCTTGTAGCCGACCACGTCGCCCAGCTCGGTGCCGAGCTCGTCGGCGATCCGGTCGGCGACCGTACGGGCCGCCAGCCGGCGGGGCTGGGTGTGCCCGATCAGGCCGGCGATCCCGCGCCCCAGCTCCAGGCAGATCTTGGGGAGCTGGGTGGTCTTCCCGGAGCCGGTCTCACCGGCCACGATCACCACCTGGTGGTCGCGGATCGCGGCCGCGATGTCGTCCTTGCGCTCACTCACCGGCAACTGCGCCGGGTAGGTGATCGCCGGCACGGCCGCGCGGCGCGACTCCAGCCGGGCCTCCGCGCGGGTCACCTCGGCCGTGATCTCGGCCAGCGCCGCGTCCCGCCGCTGCGGGTCACGCAGCCGCCGCACGCCGTCGAGCCGCCGCTGGAGGCGGCGCTGGTCGCGGAACATCAGCGGGGCGAGGCGGCGGTGCAGGTCGCGGGCGGTGTCAGGGGCGGCGGGTACGGCTGGCTTCTGCATGTCGTCGCCAAGGATAGGCAGCCGCGCGGCGGACCGCCCCCGGGTTACCGGCGACGGGCGCGCCGTCACCGGCGGGCCGCCCGGCGGGGATAAAGTTGCCGCCGACGGGGGCCGACGGGGCCGACGAGGGGCGGGGATGATCATGCGGGACACCGACCGGGCGCTCGTGCAGGCCGCCACCGCCGTGGCGAAGCTGCGCTGCCGCAGCGACAACCACACCGTCGCCGCCGCCGTACGCAGCACCGACGGCCGGGTGTTCAGCGGCGTCAACGTCTACCACTTCACCGGCGGCCCGTGCGCCGAGGTGGTGGCGATCGGGGCCGCCGCGACCCAGGGCGCCGGCGAGCTGGAGACGATCGTCGCGGTGGGGGACCGGGGCCGGGGCGTCATCCCGCCGTGCGGGCGCTGCCGTCAGGTGCTGCTCGACTACTTCCCGGCGATCCGGGTGATAGTCGGGCCGCCGGACGGGCTGCGCGCGGTGCCGGTGAGCGACCTGCTGCCCGAGACGTACGTCTGGTCCGACCAGCAGGTCGAGGTGCCGGCCGGACCGCGCGCCCCGCTGTGGCCGACGCCTGTGGTGCCGGGCGTCCGGCAGGCCGCCGAGGACTGACCCGCGCGCTCAGTCGCCGGCTGCGGCCTCCAGCATCGAGCGGGGCACCGGCACCTGCTCGAAGCGGACCTGCCCCTCCGGCACCATCCAGCTGCTCACCCGCGCGACGAGCCGGCCCGCGCGGACCGCCGGGTCGTTCGCGTACAGCTCGCGGGCCATCTGCGGGTCCACCGACAGCACCGCGAAGCCACGGATCCGCTCGTCGTCGCCGTCGAGGAACGGCCCGGCCGCGAGCACCGCGCCCTGCTCCACCAGCCCGGCCTGGTGCGCCAGGTGGGCGTCCTGGATCCGGTCGAGCGCGTCCTGCGGCAGGTCCGGCGCGTCGTCCGGGCGGACCAGGAGCACCACCGTGTGCCTGTCGAATCGCATGCCCTCAGGCTAGGGGTTGCCGGGCATCGACACCGGCGGGTTAGGTGCGCCTTACCAGGTCAGCTAAGGTGAGGCGTACCTAACCGGAAGGCGTGCCACCCCGTGACCACCGTCGCCGTCCGGCCCGCGCGGGCCGGGGCCCCCGCCCGCCGTGGCGCACCCCGCCGCATCGCGGTCACCCTGGCGGCGGCGCTGCTGCTCCTGCTGGCGCTGCTGGCCAGCCTGGCGCTCGGCAGCCGGCACATCCCGGTCGACCAGGTGTGGCACGCGTTGGTGTCACCGGACGGCGGCGACGCGACCACTGTCGTCCGGGACATGCGGCTGCCGCGTACCGTCCTCGGGCTGGTCGTCGGCCTCGCGCTGGCGCTGGCCGGGGTGCTGTTCCAGGCGGTCACCCGCAATCCGCTGGCCGAGCCGCGCATCCTCGGCATCAGCGCCGGGGCCTCGTTCGGCGTGGTGCTGGCCATCGCCGTGTTCGGGGTCGGCACGCTCGCCGGGTACGTCTGGTTCGGCATCGCCGGCGCGCTGCTCACCGGGCTGCTCGTGTTCGCGGTCGCCAACCGCGCCCGCGACGGCGCCAGCCCGGTCACCCTCGCGCTCGTCGGCGCGGCCCTCGACGCCGGTCTCGGCGCCATCGTGTACGCGCTGCTCAGCATCGACGCCCGCACGTTCGAGGAGTACCGCTTCTGGGTGGTCGGCGGGCTGACCGGCCGGGGCGTCGGCGTGGCCGGTCAGGTGCTTCCGTTCGTGGTGACCGGCGTGCTGCTGGCCCTGCTGGCCGCGCGTGGTCTGGACGCGCTCGCCCTCGGCGACGACGTGGCCCGGGGGCTCGGCCACCGGGTCGCCCTGGTCCGGCTCGCCGCCGGCGGCGGTGGCGTGCTGCTCACCGGCGCCGCGGTGGCCGCAGCCGGGCCGATCGCGTTCGTCGGGCTGGCGGTGCCGCACCTGGCCCGGGCGCTCGTGGGCGCCGACCACAGGTGGACGCTGCTGGTCGCCGCGCTGCTCGGCCCCGCGCTGGTGCTGGCGGCCGACGTGACGGGCCGCCTGGTCGCCCCGCCCGGCGAGATCCCCGCGGGCATCATCACCGCCCTGCTGGGCGCCCCGCTGCTGGCCTACCTGGTCCACCGAGCCAAAACGGTGACGACATGACCACCCCGGTCCCCCGCACAGACTCCCGCGATCTTGCACTTGCCGCCCCGGCGAAAGGGGCGATCCCGGCGCGGTCGGGGCAGCAAGTGCAAGATCAACGACGTGGGCCGCTGGGGGCCGGGCGCGGGGTTCTGCGGGTCGGGGCGGCGGTGGTGGTGCCGTTCCGGTGGCGTCCTGTCGTTCTGGCGCTGGTGCTGTTCGTGCTGCTCTGCCTCGCGGTGGTGATCAGCCTGTCGCTGGGGACGCCGTACGTGGCCCCCGTCGACGTGGTGCGGTCGCTCTCCGGCGCGGGCACCCCGTACGACCTCGTGGTGCGCGACCTGCGACTGCCTCGCGCCGTCCTCGCGGCGGTCGCCGGGGCGGCCTTCGGCGTGGCCGGCACGCTGATCCAGAGCGTGGCCCGCAACCCCCTGGCCAGCCCTGACGTCATCGGCGTCACCCAGGGCGCCGGACTGGCCGCCACGATCGCGCTGACCAGCGGGGCGGCGGCGGTGCTGGTGGCGCCGGCGGCGCTGCTCGGTGGCCTGGCCGCGGCGGTGCTGGTGTTCGCGCTCGGCGCCCGGCACGGCCTGGCCGCCCAGCGGTTCGTGCTCGCCGGCGTGGCGGTGGCCTTCGCGTTCCGGGCGCTGATCGAGGTCGTCATGCTCACCGCCGACCCGATCGACGGGCTGCGCGCGCAGATCTGGCTCATCGGCACGCTCGCCGGCAAGGGGTGGAGCGAGGCGGCCTGGATCGCCGGCACGCTCGCCGGGCTGCTGCCGGTGCTCCTCTGGGCCGGCTGGGCGCTACGCAGCAGCACGCTCGACGACGACACCGCGCGGGGGATCGGCCTGCGGCCGGTGGCCCGGCGCATCGGCCTGGCCGGCACCGGCGTGCTGGCCGCCGCGATGGTCACCGCCCAGGTGGGCGCGGTGGACTTCGTGGCGCTCGTCGCCCCGCAGGTGGCCCGCCGGCTGGCCCGGACCGAGCGACCGCCGCTGCTCTGCGCCGCGCTGCTGGGCGCGTTGCTGCTGGTGCTCGCCGACCTGGGCGCCCGGCGGCTGCTGGCGCCCACCCAACTGCCGGCCGGCGTGCTGACCGCGGCGATCGGCGGGCCGTACCTGATCTTCGTGCTGCTGCGCACCCGAGGGAGGCGCTCGTGACCGCGCTGCTGTCCACCCGCGACCTGGTCGTCGGCTACGAGGGCCGGACCGTGCTGGACGGACTGGACCTCGACCTGCCGGCCGACACGTTCACCGTGATCGTCGGCCCGAACGCCTGCGGCAAGTCGACGCTGCTGCGCACCATGGCCCGGCTGCTCACGCCCCGGCGGGGCGCGGTGCTGCTCGACGGCGCGGCGATCCGGGACCTGCCCACCCGGGACGTGGCCCGGCGGCTCGGCGTGCTGCCGCAGAGCCCGCTGGTGCCCGAGGGGATCACCGTGGCCGACCTGGTCGGGCGCGGCCGGCAGCCCTACCAGCGCTGGTGGCGGCAGTGGTCGGCCGAGGACGGCCGGGCGGTCGAGGAAGCCATGCGGCTGGCCGACGTCGCCGGGCTGGCCGACCGGGCGGTGGACACGCTCTCCGGCGGCCAGCGCCAGCGGGTGTGGATCGCCATGACGCTGGCCCAGGACACCGACGCGCTGCTACTGGACGAGCCCACCACGTACCTCGACCTGGCCCACCAGGTGGAGGTGCTGGACCTGCTGCACCGGCTGCGCGCCGAGCGGGGCCGGACCGTGGTGGCCGTGCTGCACGACCTCAACCAGGCGGCCCGGTACGCCGGTCACCTGATCGCCATGCGCGACGGCGCGGTGGTCGCCGCCGGCGAGCCGCGCGAGATCCTCACCGCCGACCTGGTCCGCGACGTGTTCGGGCTGGACTGCGTGGTCGTGCCCTGCCCGGTCAGCGGCGCCCCGCTCGTGGTGCCGGCCCTCACCCAGACCTCGGCCGTTCCGGCCGCCACGCCGGCCACGGCCGGCGTCCCCGTCGGTGACGCCTGAGCGCGCCGACCCGCACCACCGAAAGGAACACCATGCGTCGTCTCGCCGTCGCACTCACCGCCGCGCTCGCCCTCGGCGTCGGTCTCACCGCCTGCGGGGAGAGCGATCCCGTCGGCGGCGCCGGCACCGGGGAGACCCGGGAGATCACCCACGCCATGGGCACCACGAAGGTGCCGGCCGAGCCGAAGCGCGTGGTCGTGCTCGACACCGACAAGATCGACACCGCGCTGTCGCTCGGCGTCACCCCGGTCGGCGCGGCCACCGCCGGTGAGGCGAAGAGCTGGCCCACCTACTTCGGCGCGGACAAGCTCGCCGGCATCACCGAGGTCGGCGTGCTCACCGAGCCGGACCTGGAGGCGATCAACGCGCTCAACCCGGACCTCATCCTGGGCAGCAAGTTCCGCCAGGAGAAGTTCTACGACGAGCTGTCCAAGATCGCCCCGACCGTGTTCACCGAGAAGGTCGGCATCACCTGGAAGGAGAACTTCCTCCTCGACGGCGCGGCGCTGGGCAAGGAGCAGCAGGCCAAGGACCTGCTGGCTGAGTACGAGAAGCGGGCGAAGGACTTCGGCGCGAAGCTCGGCGACGCCGCGTCCCGCAAGGTCTCCATCGTGCGCTTCATGCCGACCGAGATCCGCCTGTACGGGCCGGACTCCTTCTCCGGCATCGTCGTCGGCGACACCGGCCTGGGCCGCCCCGAGCGGCAGATGCTCGCCGGCAAGGAGGACAAGCGGATGGACCGGGTCAGCCCGGAGCGCATCGCCGAGGCCGACGGCGACGTGGTGTTCGTGACCGCGTACGGCGAGAAGGCCGCCGCCGAGCAGGCCAAGGTCACCGGCGGCACGCTGTGGAAGGGCCTGTCCGCGGTCAAGGCCGGCAAGGCGCACGTGGTCTCCGACGAGATCTGGATGACCGGCATCGGCGTGGGCGCCGCCAACAAGATCCTGGACGACCTGGAGAAGTACCTGTCCGCCTGAGCCCCGATCACCAGCGCCCGTCCAGCCGCACCGGGCCGGACGGGCGCTGGCGTGTTCAGACGGCCAGCTGCCAGAGCAGGAACGCGTTGAGCGCCACCACGAACGCCGTGATCGCCACCGCCGCGGCGGTGGTGGCCCGCCGGTTGACCAGGCTGCCCATCAGGTCCCGGCGCCGGGTGAACATCACCACCGGGATCAGCGCGAACGGGATGCCGAAGCTCAGCACCACCTGCGACAGCACCAGCGCCCGGGTCGGGTCGACGCCGATCGCGAGCACCGCCAGCGCGGGCAGCAGCGTGATCATCCGGCGGATCAGCAGCGGGATCCGGCGGCGCAGGAAGCCCTGCATGATGATCTCACCGGCGTACATGCCGACGCTCGTGGAGGCGAGGCCGGACAGGAGCAGCGCGACCGCGAAACCGACCGCGGCGGCCGTACCGAGCGTGGTGGCGAGCCCGGCGTGCACGCCTTCGAGGGTGTCGGTGCCCGGGATCGACGTGCCGTGGAAGCTGCTCGCCGCCACCAGCAGCATGGCCAGGTTGACCGCCCCGGCGACGCCGAGCGCGATCAGCACGTCGACCCGCAGGCCCTTGGCGATCACCCGTCGCTGCGCCTCGCCCTCGGCGGGCAGGCGGTTCGGCGTCAGCGCCGAGTGCACGTAGATGACGTGCGGCATCACCGTCGCGCCCAGGATGCCGGCGGCGAGCAGCATGCTGTCGGTGCCCTGCATGCGGGGCAGCAGGCCGGCCGCGGCGTCGGACACGTCTGGCTGCGCGGTGACCAGGTTGACCGCGAACGCCAGCACGATCACCCCGAGCAGCACCGCGATGGCGATCTCGAACGTCCGGAAACCTCTGGAGCGCAGCGCCAGGATGGCGAACGAGGCGGTGCCGACGATCAGGCCGCCGGGCAGCAGCGGGACGCCGAACAGCAGGTACAGCGCGACCGCCCCGCCGATCACCTCGGCCAGGTCGGTGGCCATGGCTACCAGTTCGGCCTGCGCCCACAT
The DNA here is from genome assembly GCF_028768405.1 of Micromonospora chalcea. Classification (NCBI taxonomy): domain Bacteria; kingdom Bacillati; phylum Actinomycetota; class Actinomycetes; order Micromonosporales; family Micromonosporaceae; genus Micromonospora; species Micromonospora chalcea. Next base: position 360,217 of record NZ_CP118233.1, read on the forward strand.
GACCCGGTTCAGCGGCCGGGGCAGGTGCTCCCGGCACAGTTCGGGCAGGCTGCGCCCGGTGGCCAGGCCGAGCTTGGCGGTGAGCGTCTGCACCAGCATGGCGGCCAGGTTCGCCGCCACCACCACCCAGACCAGCAGATAGCCGTACCGGGCCCCGGCCGTGGAGTTGGTGGCGAAGTTGCCGGGGTCGACGTAGGCGACCGCCGCTACGAACGCGGGCCCGAGCAGGATGAGGCGTCCGCGTACCGGGCGCGGGGCGCGGGCGGTCCGCAGTGGGGGTACGACAGGCGAGTCGTTTGTTACCACTGGTGCTCCTCGACGGACGACGGGCGGCGGGACGAGACGACGACCGGCGGGGGCGAGGCGGAGTCAGGCGGGTTGTTCCCGACTATTACTCACATATGCCACTAACCTGAGCCCAGAGGGGAAAGCGCACACGAGGGACGGTGTCGCCCCGCCGCGGCGGCTGCTCCGGCCCGGTCGGTCGCCCGGGGCGCAGCACGCCGAACGGCCGTCCCGGGTGCGGGACGGCCGTTCGGTGGGGCGGCGGTGAGCCGGGTCGGATCGGTCGGTCAGGCGGCGGTGGACCAGATGGCGCGGAACGCGGCTGCCTCACCGGCCAGCCACTGCTCGATCTGCTCGGGCTTGACGTCGGCGGGCATCCGGTGCGCCTCGCCGCGCCGCACGTCGACCAGGACCGGCTCGGCGTGCGGCAGCACCGCGTCCATGTGCCGGGCCATCAGGTGCAGCGTGGCCAGGGTCGCCTCCTCGCTCGGCGGGGCCTCGTCGAAGTGCAGCCGGATCGCCTCGGCCCGGCCGTCGGCGTACCGCACACCGAACTGCGGGTTGATCTTCACGGGCAGGTCACCCAGCATCGCCAGCGCGTCGCGGGTCTGCGCCAGGTCGACGCCGGCCGGCTCGCCCAGCGACTGCAGCCAGCGGGTCGCGCCCGGCACCAGCGCCTCGTAGAGCGGGCGCCAGCGCGGCTTGACCAGATCGGCGACCTGCGCGAGGTGGGTGCCGCCGGTGTGGAACGCGACGTCGGCCTTGAGCGCCTTGACGAACTGGCCGTGCGGGTTGAAGCCGTGCCGGCTGGCCCGCTGCCGGCGCAGCCCGCCGACGAAGGTGGCCTTGGTGGGCCCGGTGCGGTCGACGTACCGGGTGAATCCGAGGAGGGTGGCGTAGGGGGTGACAGGGGTCGCGGAGGTGGGCGCAGTCACGAGCATCCTCCCAGGTCAACAGCTCGATTAGTACATACATTCTAATCGACGGGTCTGACAATCGCCCAGGGCACGAAAAGGGCCGCCCGGACATCCCGGGCGGCCCTTTTTCGCGTAGTCCTACAGCTGGCCGACGTCGGTGATCCGGACCGCCGCCGCGCCGATCTCGTCGGAGGCGGCGAGGTCGATCTCGGCGCTGATGCCCCAGTCGTGGTCGCCGTCCGGGTCGTCCAGGATCTGCCGTACGGTCCACTTCTCGCGGCCCTGCTCGATCATCAGCAGCGCCGGCCCGCGCGCGTCCGGCCCCACCCCGATCGCGTCGTACGTCTCGAAGTACGGCTCCAGCGCGTCGGCCCAGGCGTCGGCGTTCCAGCCGTCGCCCGCGTCCAGCTCGCCGAGCAGGTCCCAGCGCCGCAGCGCGGCCAGCTCGACGCGGCGGAACATCGCGTTGCGCACCAGCACCCGGAACGCCCGCGCGTTGCGCGTCACCGCCGGGGGCCGGTCGTCCAGCGAGGCGGCCACCTCGGCCACGTCCGACGGGTTGCGCAGCCGCTCCCACTCGTCGATCAGGCTGGAGTCGACCTGGCGGACCAGCTCGCCCAGCCACTCGATGAGGTCGACCAGCTCCTCGGTCTTCGCGTCCTCGGGGACGGTCTGCCGCAGCGTCTTGTACGCGTCGGCGAGATAGCGCAGCACCAGCCCCTCGGAGCGGGACAGCCCGTAGAACTGGACGTACTCGGGGAACGTCATGGCCCGCTCGTACATGTCGCGGACCACCGACTTGGGGGAGAGCTGGTGGTCGGCGACCCAGGGGTGGCCCTGCCGGTACATCTCGTACGCGGACTCCAGCAGCTCCGCCAGCGGCTTGGGCCAGGTCACCTCGTCGAGCAGTTCGAGGCGTGCCTCGTACTCGATGCCTTCGGCCTTCATCGCGGCGACCGCCTCGCCGCGGGCCTTGAACTGCTGCGCGGACAGCACCTGGCGCGGGTCGTCCAGGATCGACTCGATCACACTGAGCACGTCGAGCGCGTACGACGGTGACTCCCGGTCGAGCAGTTCCACGGTGGCCAGCGCCAGCGGTGACAGCGGCTGGTTGAGCGCGAAGTCGAGCTGGAGGTCGACGGTGAGGCGTACCCGGCGGCCGGTCTCGTCCGGCTCGGGCAGCTCCTCGACCACGCCGCCGGCGCGCAGCGCGCGGTAGATGGCGATGGCCCGGCGGATGTGCCGGCGCTGCGCGGCCGGGTCCTCGTGGTTGTCGGTGAGCAGGTGCCGCATCGAGGCGAACGCGTCGCCGGGGCGGCCGATCACGTTGAGCAGCATCGAGTGGCTGACCTGGAAGCTGGACGTGAGCGGCTCCGGCTCGGCCTCGACCAGGCGCTGGAACGTCGGCTCACCCCAGCCGATCGAGCCCTCCGGCGGCTTCTTCTTCACCACCTTGCGGCGCTTCTTCGGGTCGTCACCGGCCTTCGCGAGGGCCTTCTCGTTCTCGATCACGTGCTCGGGGGCCTGCACCACGACCCGGCCCAGCGTGTCGAATCCGGCCCGCCCGGCCCGGCCGGCGATCTGGTGGAACTCGCGGGCCTTCAGCAGGCGCGTCCGCACCCCGTCGTACTTTGAGAGGCCGGTGAACAGCACGGTGCGGATCGGCACGTTGATGCCGACGCCGAGCGTGTCCGTACCGCAGATGACCTTGAGCAGGCCGGCCTGGGCGAGCGTCTCGACCAGGCGGCGGTACTTCGGGAGCATGCCGGCGTGGTGCACGCCGATGCCGTGCCGGACCAGCCGGGACAGCGTCTTGCCGAAGCCGGAGGTGAACCGGAAGTTCCCGATCGCCTGCGCGATCATGTCCTTCTCGGCGCGGGTGCAGACGTTCACGCTCATCAGCGCCTGGGCGCGTTCCAGCGCGGCGGCCTGGGTGAAATGCACCACGTACACCGGGGCCTGCTTGGTCTCCAGCAGCTCCTCCAGCGTCTCGTGCAGCGGCGTGGTCGCGTACGAGAAGAGGAGCGGGACCGGCCGCTCGGCCGAGCGGACGACGGCGGTCGGCCGCCCGGTGCGCCGGCTCAGGTCGTCGACGAAGCGGGTGGTGTCGCCGAGCGTGGCCGACATCAGCACGAACTGGGCCTGCGGCAGCTCGATCAGCGGCACCTGCCACGCCCAGCCCCGGTCCGGCTCGGCGTAGAAGTGGAACTCGTCCATGACCACCTGGCCGACGTCGGCGCGGCGGCCCTCGCGCAGCGCCAGGTTGGCCAGGATCTCCGCGGTGCAGCAGATGATCGGCGCGTCCGCGTTGACGCTGGCGTCGCCGGTGAGCATGCCGACGTTCTCGGCGCCGAAGACCTCGCAGAGCGCGAAGAACTTCTCCGAGACCAGCGCCTTGATCGGCGCGGTGTAGAAGGTCGTGCGGTCGTCGGCCAGCGCCGCGAAGTGCGCCGCGATCGCCACCAGGCTCTTGCCCGAGCCGGTCGGCGTATTCATGATCACGTTCGCGCCGGAGACGATCTCGATGACCGCCTCCTCCTGATGGGGATAGAGGTTCAGGCCGCGCTCGGACGCCCAGGAGGCGAACGCGTCGTAGAGGGTGTCGGGATCGGCGGTCTTCGGCAGCGCGGCGGTGAGAGTCATGGCGGCTCCCATCGTGCCTGGATCACACCGCGCCGCGCCAACCGGGTTCAGCGCAACGGGTTCAGCGCCGCAGGTGGATCAGGTCGAAGACCTCCCGGCCCGCGGTCAGCGCGCGGCGCTCGAACTTCGTCACCGGCCGGTGCGCCGGACGCGGCGCGTAGCCGCCGTGTACGTCGACCAGCTCCGGGTCGGCGGTGAGCGTCTCGCGCATCGACCCGGCGTACTCGGCCCAGTCCGTCGCGCAGTGCAACGTGCCGCCCGGCGCCAGCCGGGACCGCAGCAGCGCCACGTGCGCCGGCTGAATGATCCGCCGCTTGTGGTGGCGTGTCTTCGGCCACGGGTCCGGGAAGAAGACGTGCACCGCGTCCAGGCAGCCCTCCGGCATGGCCCGGACCAGGTCCAGGGCGTCGCCCTCGGCCACCCGTACGTTGTCCAGACCGTGGCGTTCCACCAGGTCGAGCAGGTTGGCGATTCCCGGCGTATGGACCTCGACCGCCAGATAGTGTCGGTCCCGGTCGGCCGCCGCCATGGCGGCGGTGGCGTCGCCCATGCCGGAGCCGATCTCCAGCACCAGCGGCGCCCGCCGTCCGAACAGCGCCGCCGGATCGCACGGCCCGTCGAGGGCGGCGATCCTGAGGCCGTACGCGGGCCAGAGCCGGTCCAGCGCGTCGCGCTGCCGGTCGCTCATCCGCCCGCGACGCGGATGGAAGGTGCGGATGCGGGCGGCGGGAAGGTCGGTGAGGGTCACAACGAGCCGAGCCTAGCCCGGATCGGATGTGATGTGCGGCCGGGGGTGAGAGGATTCATCCCGTACGCCGGGAGGGGTCATGGGGTCGTTCAGGGTACGTGAGGCGCTGCTGGTCGCGGTCGCCGCGTGCGCCGCCCCGCTGGTCGGCGCGCTGCCCGCCCAGGCCGCGCCGCGCGCCGCCGAGCCGGTGCCGGAACAGCCCCCGGCCGACGTGATCTTCGTGGAGGTCACCCCGGGCACCGTGTCGCCCGGCTACCTGGTCGGCATCCGGGCGAGCTGCCGGAACAACACCGTGCCGGCGATCGTCACCTCGGACGCGTTCGGCAAGATCCAGGTGCAGCCGCAGCGCGGCCTGCTCACCGCCACGCCGATGGTGCACGAGCGCACCCGGCCCGGCAACTACCGGGTCAAGCTGGAGTGCCCGGGCGGGGAGACCGCCTCCACCATGCTCCAGGTGGTCAAGCAGGGGCAGCCCACCCGGCAGCCGACCCACCCGCCCAGTCACCTGCCCAGCCGCGGCCCGGCGACCGGGTTCGGCGGCACGGCCGGTCCCGGCCTCGGCGGCCTGCTGGTGCCGGTCGGACTGGCAGTGACCATGGTCGGCGCCGGGCTCGGTGTGGCCGCGTCCCGCCGCCACGCCCGTGGCGCCGCCGGACGCTGAGGCCCGCCATGGCCGAGCACTTCGTCCCGCCGCCCGCCGCATCCCGGCGCTCCGGCTGGCCGTTCGTGGCTCTGCCCCCGCCCGCCGCGCCGCCCACGGGCTCGGCCCGGCCGTCCCGGGCCGGGCCGCCCGCCGACGCCGCCCGGTTCTCCAGGGCTGATCCGGCCGCCGCGCCCCGGACCGGCCCGCGCTCGGGGAGTGGGTCTGCCGCCGGGACGGGTCCGTCCGCCGGGACCGGATCGTCTGCCGTGCCGGTCTCCGGGTCGCGGCCGTGGATGCCGCCGCCCGCCGCGTCGCGACCGTGGTATCCGCCGTCGGCCGATCCGCCGGCCCTGCGCCCACGCCCCGCCGGGCCGCCGCCTGTCGAGCCGCCACCGGCATCGCCGGGCGGGCGGGGCCGGGGCCGGGGCTCCTGGTCGAAGCCGCTGGCAGTGGTGCTGGTGCTGGTCGGTGTGTTCGCCACCGGGGCCGGGCTGGGGCGCACAGCCGGGCCGTTCGACTTCGCCGACGCGTCGACCGAGTCGAGCGGATCGGGCGGTTCGGGCGCGGCGGCGGCCCCGGCGAACGCTGCCGCTCCGGCCCGGAAGCCGGCGAGCCGGCCGGTACGCCTGGCGGTGCCGGCCATCAAGGTCAACGCGCCGGTCACCCCGGTCGGGCAGGCGAAGGACGGCTCGGTGGACGTGCCGCCGCTGACCGAGCACGACCAGACCGGCTGGTACGACAGGGGAGCGGTGCCGGGCGATCCCGGCCGGGCGATCATCGTGGGCCACGTCGACACCAAGAGCGGCCCGGCCGTGTTCTACCGGCTGCGCTCGCTCAAAACCGGCGCGCGGATCCAGGTGACCCGCGCGGACCGCAGCGTGGTGACGTTCAAGGTGGACAGCGTCGAGTACTTCGACAAGTCGAACCTGCCGGCCGCCCGGGTCTACGGCGACTCAGGTCCGGCCGAGCTGCGCCTGATCACGTGCGGCGGCGAGTGGGTCGGCGGCCGCACCGGCTACCAGGACAACGTGATCGTCTTCGCATCCCTGGCATCCTGACGGGCCACCGCCCCGTCGATCATGAGGTTGGCGGTGACAAAACGGACGTCGAGCGCCGCTAACTTCATGATCGACGGAGAAGGGGGATGGGGAGGGGTCAGGGCTTGGCGGGGACCTGCTGGACGACCTCGAACTCCAGCAGGTTCGCGCCGGTGGCGACCGGCTTGCGCGGCTCGCCGCCCTCGGCGTGCGCGGCCCGGGACGGGCCCTGCGCCCACGCCTGGTACGCCTCCTCGCTCTCCCAGCGGGTGTACACGAAGTAGCGGCTCTCCCCGGCGACCGGGCGCAGCAGCTCGAAGCCGAGGAAGCCGGGGGAGTTCTCCACCGCGCCGGCCCGGGCCGCGAACCGCTTCTCCAGCTCCTCGCCGGCGCCGGGCGGGACGTCGATCGCGTTGATCTTCACGACTGCCATACGTCCACCCTAACGAGCCTCGGACTCAGAACGTCTCGACGGCCGGCGTCAGGTCGGCGTCGACCACCACCGGGGCGTGGTCCGAGGGACCCTTGCCCTTGCGGGCCTCCCGATCCACGTACGCGGAGCGGACCGCGCGGGCGAACGGCGCGCTCGCGTACACCAGGTCGATCCGCATGCCCTTGTTCTGGTGGAACATCCCGGCCCGATAGTCCCAGTACGTGAACGGGTGCGGCCCCTTCATCGGCGTCGGCACCACGTCCTCCAGCCCGAGGTCACGCAGCGCGGCCAGGGCGGCCCGTTCGGCCGGGGTGACGTGGGTGGAGGTGGCGAACAGCGCGGGGTCCCAGACGTCGGCGTCGGTGGGCGCGACGTTGAAGTCGCCGCAGACGGCCACCGGCAGGGGCCCGGCGACCTCCGGTTCCAGGGCGTCGCGCAGCGCCGCGAACCAGGCCAGCTTGTACGCGTAGTGCGGGTCGTCCGGCGTGCGGCCGTTCGGCACGTACACCGACCAGACCCGCAGCCCGTCGCAGGTGGCCGAGATGGCGCGGGCCTCGGGTTCGGGGAAGCCGGGCTCGCCCGGGAAGCCGACCGCCACGTCGGCGAGCCCGACCCGGGACAGGACGGCGACGCCGTTCCACCGGCCGTCGCTGTGGCTGGCCACCTCGTAGCCCAGCTCGCCCACCTCGGCGACCGGGAACGCCCCGTCGGGGCACTTGGTCTCCTGCAGGCACACGACGTCGGGTTTCGTGGTGGCCAGCCAGTCGAGCAGCCGGGGCAGGCGGGCCTTCACCGAGTTGACGTTCCAGGTCGCCAGGCGCATGGCCCCAGCCTGCCGCATCGCCGCCCGTCCCGCCGCCTCAGCGCTCCGGGGTGTCGCCGGGGCGGGTCTGCTCGGCCAGGAAGCGCTCCAGCTCGGCGCCGAGCTCGTCGGCGGTGGGCAGCGGACCGGTCTCGCCGGCGAGCAGGCTCTTCTCGCCCCGGCCGCGGGCGAACGCGTCGTACTGCTCCTCCAGCGCCTGCACCAGCGTGGCCGCCTCCTCGGTCTGGGTGACCTGGCGGTCGATCTCCACCCGGACCGCCTCGGCGGCGGTGCGCAGGTCCTCGACCGGCAGCAGCAGGCCGGTGCTGCGGGACACGGCGGACAGCAGCGCCTCGGCGGCGGCCGGGTACTCGGCCTGGGCCACGTAGTGCGGCACGTGCGCGGCGAAGCCGAGGGCGTCGCGGCCCTGCTCGCCGAGGCGGTACTCCAGCAGGTGACCGACGCTGGCCGGCACCTGCACCTTCTGCAGCCACGGCTCGTGGCCGGCGATCAGGTCCTTGCGCGTGGCGTGCGCGGTGACGCCGCTGGGCCGGGTGTGCGGCACCGCCATCGGGATCGAGTTGAGCCCGACGGTGAGCCGGACGTCGAGGCGGGCGCAGAGGCCGGCGACGGCGGCCACGAAACGCTCCCACTGCAGGTCCGGCTCGGGGCCGGTGAGCAGCAGGAACGGGGTCTCGTCGTCGTCGCGCAGGAGGTGCAGCTCCAGCGCCGGGGCGTCGTAGTCGGCCCAGTGGTCCTCGACGAACGTCATCACCGGGCGGCGCGAGCGGTAGTCGAAGATCTGGTCGACGTCGAAGCGGGCGATCGTCCGGGCGTCGAGCGAGGTGAGCAGCTGTTCCCGGGCGAGCCGGGTGGCGTTGCCGGCGTCGACGAAGCCGGTGAGCGCCTGGATCAGCACCGGCTGGCCGAGCTCGGGCAGCTCGTCGGTGAGTTCGTAGAGCTCGTGTGGATCGAGCACCGGTGGGGTCCTCCCTGTCGACGCGTACGGGGGAGCGCCGAACGTGCGGTCTCCCCGGTTCGGCAAACGTACCGGGGGGTGTGGTCCATTCCGTTACGGACACCTCTGATGCCCGGATGGTGATCACGATTCGGCTACGCCCCGGTCCGGCGGCCGACATCCGGATCGTCCGAACGGACGAGTTAGTCGATCATCGGGCGGGAGCGGGACATCTACGAGGTTCGTGCCGGGAGAGTTTCGGCGCGTGGCCGGCGGGTGATTCGCCGGGTTCCCGAGGTCTGTCGTCGGCTGGGCGCGGCAGGCCGCGAGTGTCCGGCCCGGGTCGGCCGAAGTGTGGCGAGGGCCACTCAACAGGCCTGGGTGATCCCGGTTTGCCCTGCCTAGCCTCGTCGGATGCGTAGCGACGGCACCCTCGACGACCCGTTCGGCCCCGGCCGCCCGGCTGACCGTTCGGACGATACCCCCTCCACCAACCGTTCGACGAGGCTCCAGGGACTCTTCCGGCGTACCCGCTTCTGGGCCCCCATGAACCCCCGGCCCGGCCGGACCAGGCTCGCGGTCGCCACCGGCGCGGCCTGCTGCCTCGGCCTGGTCGGCGTCAGCCAGGCCGGCTTCGGCGCGCCGGAGCGCGCCGCCGCCCCGGCGCCCTCGGCGGAGGTCGCCGAGCGCGCGGAGGCCGACGTCGCCTCCCGCGCGAGCGCCCGCCCGACCACCGCGCCGACCACCGCCGCCCCGTCCGCGACGGCGAGCCCGAAGGCGACCGCCAAGCCCAAGCCGAAGCCGACGAAGACGGTCCGGCAGATCGTCCCGGTCGCCGGCCTGGACCGGACCCAGATGAACAACGCCAAGAAGATCGTGCAGGCCGGCAAGGAGATGGGCGTGCCGCGCCGCGCCCTGGTCATCGCGGTGGCGACCGCCATGCAGGAGAGCACGCTGCTCAACTACGCCAGCGGCGTGCTGCCCGAGTCGCAGAACTACCCGCACCAGGCCATCGGCTGGGACCACGACTCGGTCGGGCTGTTCCAGCAGCGGCCGAGCAGCGGCTGGGGCACCGTCGAGCAGCTCATGGACCCGGAGTACGCGACGAAGGCCTTCCTGTCCGCGTTGGAGGAGATCCCCGGCTGGCAGGACCTGCCGCTGTCGGTGGCCGCCCAGGCGGTGCAGATCTCGGCGTTCCCGGACGCGTACGCCCAGCACGAGTGGCGGGCCGGCGAGGTGGTGGCCGAGATCCTGGGCTGAGCCGGACGAGTGGTTGCCGAAGGGTCGATTCGGGTATCACGGGGCTTGCCGGTCCCAGGTACACATGAAGGGGACCGCGGGACGGAGGACACCATGTCGCTGATGCAACGGATCACCGCCTTCCTGCGGTCGCCGCGGGGCCAGCAGTTGGTCGACCGCGGCCGGCGTGAGATGTCCAAGCCGGAGAACCAGGCCCGGCTGCGGCAGATCGCGACCCGGCTGCAGTCGCGCCGGCGCTGACCCGCGTCACCCCCGCCGCACGAGCCCCCGGAGCCCTTCGTGACCGACCCCGCCCCCGTCGGGGAGCCCGACGCCGTCCCCGCCGCCCCCGCCCCGCCGGTGGACGCGCCCGAGGCGCCACCGGCCAAGCTCTGGGACCGGATGCGGGAGGACCCGCAGTACGCCCCGGAGCACCTGGCCCTGGAGGCGGTACGCCGGCTCGGGCCGGAGGCCGCGCAGTGGGCGGCCCGGGAACGCGCCCTGCGGCCGGACGCGCCGCCCGAGCAGCTGGCGGACCAGGCGGTCCGCAAGTTCGTCAATCACGCCCGGCTCTCCGGCGCGGTCTCCGGCGCCGCCGGGCTGCCCGGCGCGGTGATCGACGTGGGCGTGCTGGCCTGGACCCAGGCCCGGCTGGTGCTGCACGTGGCGGCCGCGTACGGCGCCGACCCGACGCACGTCGACCGGGCCACCGATCTGCTGGTGCTCCAGCGGGTGCACAAGGCCGCCCAGACCGCCCGCCTGGCGCTCGGGGTGGCCGCCGGCCGGGAGCGGGCCGGCGCGTTGTTCGGCGCTGCCGCCGATCGGGCGCTGGGCCGGGTGATGCTCCAGCTCGGTGTCCGGCTGGCCCGGATGGCCGGGGTACGCGCCGCCAAGCGGATGTTCGCCAAGGTCGTGCCGGGCGCCGCGATCGTGCTCGGCACCTGGGCCAACTCGTCGGCCACGAAGGAACTGGCCGACCGTACGCGCGCCCTCTACCGGGCCGGTGGTCCCCGGCCGCTTCCCGGCCCGCGTCAGCCCTGACCCTCCTCGGCCCCGGGCCCGTCCGTCCGGGCGGCCCGCGCCGGTCAGCTCGCCCAGCCGGACGCGTTCCAGGCCACCTCGGCCAGCTGGCCCTGCCCGGCCGCGTTCGGGTGGAACCAGTCCAGCGCGTTCACCTGGTCCAGCGTGAAGCGGTGACGGTGCACCGCGCCGCCGTCCCAGCGGCAGCGTGACCCGTACGCCCGGCAGGCGGCGCGCAGTTGTCCGTCGTACGCCTCGATCCGGTCCCGGACGCGGGCCCGGCGGGCCACCGCGGCGGGCGCGGTCGACGTGGCGTCTGCGAGCAGCGCCGGGCAGACGCCACGCGACCAGGCCCGCACGGCGCGGGGCTCGGTGTGCCCGATCTGCCAGAGCCGGTGCAGGTCCGGGATGCTGACCATCAGCACCCGGGCCTTCGGCCGGCCGTCGCGCAACACGCCGAGCGCCGCGTCGACCTGATCGCGGAAGGTGGCGACGGGCGTCATGTCGTCGATGTCGCCCCGGCAGGCGTCGTTCGCGCCGATCAGCACGGTGACCAGGTCGGCCTTGTCGCGTACCGCGGACCGGGCCTGGCCGGTCAGCGCGGACGCGCGGGCCCCGGGCGCGGCCCGGTTGTACGCCCGCAGGCCCGGCGCGTCGGCGCGCAGCCGCCGGTAGATGCTCTCCACCCGCAGGCCGTCCCCGGTCGACCAGGAGTTGCGTTCGCAGCTCACCAGCACCAGGCAGGAGCCGTAACCGGTGCTGACCGAGTCCCCGAGCGCCGTGAGGACCCGGGGCTCGCCGGGGCGGGGTGTGCCGGAGGGCCGGGGCGACGCCTCGCCGGAGCCGTCACAGGCGAGCGCGACGAGCGCCGCCAGGCAGGCCAGCGCGGCGATCCAGCGTCGAGGCATGGGTTCCCCCGTCGGGCGGCGGCAACGGGCGCGTCGACCCTATGCCCCGGCGGGGTCCCGGAAGCGGTTCTGTCGGCTATCAGGCATAGACCACTGTCGTTCACATCTGTCGGGTCGGCGCCGGCCGGCCGTGCAGCCACCGGTGCAGCAGGCGGGTGATCCGGGGCAGCACCAGGTAGGTCATCAGCGGGGTGAGCACGAGCGTCATCAGCAGCGTCCGCCCGGCCAGCGGCACGTCGGCGAGGAACCGGGCGGTCAGCAGCGTGGCGGCCAGGCTCAGCGGGAAGAACGCCAGCCAGATCGTGACCGCCTGCTTCCAGCGCGGCGGCGCGGCCGGCTCCGGCTCGCCGAACGTCTCGACCACGTGGTCCACCGGCGGGTCGAACCAGCCCTCAATGCCGGTGCGCCGCTCGACCCGGGTGTGCTCGACGATGCCCTGCGCCGAGCTGAGCCACCAGCGCCGCTGCGGCGAGTCCTCCCACCCGCGCAGCGTGTCCGCGTCGGCGAAGCGGTACATCACGTGCCACTCGCCGGAACCGGGGGCGCTGCGGACGAAACCGGCGCCGAGGAAGCCCGGGAAGCTCTCCGCGAGCGCCGTACCGGCCCGCATCCACGCCACCACCTCGTCGGTACGCGCGGGGTCGGCGCGCCGGGACACGGCGACGGTCACGGGTACGGCCTGCGTCGTGGTCATGCCATCCTCTCCACCGGCCCGCGGGATCTCCGCCGGAAACCGGCACCCCGAAGTAACGCACCCGCCCGCAGCGCGCATCCGGCGACCGCCCGCCGGGTGTCCCGGATCACCGGCGTTCCCGCCCCGGCCGGTTATCCCCGCCCGTGCCGGGGTAGGCCCCAGGAATGACCCGATCACAACCCCGGCGCGCCCGCGGCACGGTCGGCCACGCGAACAGCGCCCTGAACCTGCGGCTCGTGCTGGCGACGTTCGGTCTGGTCGTGATGACCGTCTTCGCGGTGCTCGCGTTCGCCGCCGGCATCGCCTGGCTGGGCGTGGTCTGCGCGCTGCTCGCCGTGGTGGCGGTGGTCGACCTGGTCGTGATCCAGCGCCGCCGCGCCGCGCGCCGCCGGGAGGAGCCGGGCGTGCGGCACTCGCTGTTCGAGTGACAGGAGGACGACATGCCCATCGCCACCACCAATCCCGCCACCGGACAGGTGCTCAAGACGTACGACGCGATGTCGGACGAGCAGATCGACGCCGCGATCGAGCGGGCTGACCTGGCCTTCCGGCAGTTGCGTGAGACCACCATCGCGCAGCGGGCCCGGTGGCTCACCGCCGCCGCCGACCGGCTCGACGCCGAGCGCGACGAGACGGCCCGGCTGATGACCACCGAGATGGGCAAGACGTACGCCGCCGCCAAGGCGGAGGTCACCAAGTGCGCCACCGCCTGCCGCTTCTACGCCGACAACGCGCCGGCGATGCTCGCCGACGAGCCGGCCGACGCCGCCGCGGTCAAGGCCAGGCGGGCGTACGTGCGCTACCAGCCGATCGGCCCGGTGCTCGCGGTGATGCCGTGGAACTTCCCGCTGTGGCAGGTCATGCGCTTCGCCGCCCCGGCCCTGATGGCCGGCAACACCGGCCTGCTCAAGCACGCCTCGAACGTGCCGCAGACCGCGCTCTACCTGGAGGACCTGTTCCGGCGGGCCGGGTTCCCCGAGGGCGCGTTCACCACGCTGCTGGTCGGCTCCGACGCGGTCGACCGGATCCTCAGCGACCCCCGGGTACGCGCCGCCACGCTCACCGGCAGCGAGCCGGCCGGCCGGTCCATCGCCCAGATCGCCGGCCGGGAGATCAAGAAGACGGTGCTGGAGCTGGGCGGCAGCGACCCGTTCGTGGTGATGCCCTCGGCCGACCTGGACACCGCCGCCGAGGTGGCCACCACCGCCCGCTGCCAGAACAACGGTCAGTCCTGCATCGCCGCGAAGCGGTTCATCGTGCACACCGACGTGTTCGACGCGTTCGCCGAGAAGTTCGCCGCCCGGATGGCGGCGCTGCGCGTCGGCGACCCGATGGACGACGGCACCGACGTCGGCCCGCTGGCCAGCGAGCGTGGCCGCGACGAGGTGCACGCCCAGGTCACCGACGCGGTGGACCAGGGCGCGACGGTGCTCTGCGGCGGTGAGAAGCCGGCCGGGGACGGCTGGTACTACCCGCCGACCGTGGTCACCGACCTGCGCCCGGAGATGCGGATGTGGTCCGAGGAGGTGTTCGGGCCGGTCGCCGGGCTCTACCGGGTCGGCTCGTACGACGAGGCGATCGAAGTGGCCAACGGCACCAGCTTCGGCCTCGGCTCCAACGCCTGGACCAACGACCCGGCCGAGCAGGAGCGCTTCGCCGTCGACCTGGACGCCGGCAACGTGTTCATCAACGGGATGACCACGTCCTATCCGGAGCTGCCGTTCGGCGGCGTGAAGAACTCCGGGTACGGCCGCGAGCTGTCCGCCGCCGGCATGCGCGAGTTCTGCAACACCAAGACCGTGTGGATCGGCGAGGGCCAGGCCGGCGCGGGCGCCGGCGCGCACTCCGAGTAGACGCGATTGGCCGGACGCCGTCACGGGTAGGAGTGCCCACCATGACGGCGTTCGGCTTCCACGCATCCCACGAGCAGATCCACCCGGCCCGGCTGCTGGAGGCGGTGATCCACGCCGAGCGCGCCGGCTTCGACGCGGCCATGTGCTCCGACCACTTCTCGCCGTGGAGCGAGCGGCAGGGCCAGTCCGGGTTCGCCTGGTCCTGGCTCGGGTCCGCGCTCCAGGCCACGAACCTGTCCTTCGGCGTGGTGAACGCGCCCGGCCAGCGCTACCACCCGGCGATCATCGCGCAGGCCATCGGCACGCTCGGCGCCATGTACCCGGGCCGGTTCTGGGCCGCGCTGGGCACCGGCGAGGCGGCGAACGAGCACATCACCGGCGAGGTCTGGCCGCGCAAGGACGTCCGCTCCGCGCGGCTGCGCGAGTGCGTCGACGTGATCCGGGCGCTGCTGGCCGGCGAGGAGGTCAGCCACGACGGCCTCGTCACAGTGGACCGGGCGAAGCTGTGGACCCGGCCGGAGGAGCCGCCCGCGCTGGTCGGCGCCGCGGTCAGCGTCGCCACCGCACGCTGGTGCGCCGAGTGGGCGGACGGGCTGATCACCGTCAACGCGCCGGTCGAGCACCTGCGCCGGATGATCGACGCCTACCGGGACGCGGGCGGACGCGGCCCGCTGCACCTGCAGGTGCACGTGAGCTGGGCGCCCGAGCAGGCCGAGGCCGAGGCGATCGCGTACGACCAGTGGCGCAGCAACGTGTTCGCGCCGCCGGTGTGCTGGGACCTGGAGACCCCCGAGCACTTCGACGTGGCGAGCGCCGACGTGCCGATGTCGACGGTCGCCGAGACCGTGAACGTCTCCGCCGACCTGGGCCGGCACATCGGCTGGCTGGAGGAGTACGTGGCGCTGGGCTTCGACCAGATCGCGCTGCACCACGTCGGGCAGGAGCAGCGCGCGTTCATCGACACGTTCGGCGCGGAGGTGCTGCCGAAGCTGCGCTCCGCCGCCTGATCACACATCGACGCCGCGGCGCATAGGCTCGACGCTCGTGGATGCTCTGTTCGAGGTAGTGGTCTTCCTGGCCATCGCCACGTTCGGCGCGGCGCTGGCCCGCAAGCTCGGCCTGCTCGCGCCGATCCTGCTCGTGGTGCTCGGTCTCGCGCTGTCCTTCCTGCCGTTCTTCCCGCACGTGCGGCTGGACCCGGACCTGGTGCTTGTGGGCATCCTGCCGCCGCTGCTGTACGTGGCGGCGGTGGAGACGTCGGTGCCGGCGTTCCGGCTCAACCTGCGGCCGATCCTGCTGCTCGCCGTCGGGCTGGTCATCTTCACCGCGTTCGTGGTGGGCACCGTCGTGCACTGGTTCCTGCCCCACCTGCCGTACGCGATCTGCCTGGCGCTGGGCGCGGTGGTGGCGCCGCCGGACGCGGTCGCCGCCACCGCGGTGGCCCGCCGGGTCGGCCTGCCCCGGCGGATCGTCACCATCCTGGAGGGCGAGAGCCTTGTCAACGACGCCACCGCGCTGGTGCTGCTGCGGGTCGCGATCGTCGCGGCGACCGCCACCACCGGCGGCGTCGGGTTCGGCGACGTGGCCCGGGAGGTGGTGGTCGCGGCCGGCGGCGGCGTCCTGGTCGGCCTGCTCGGCGTGGTGGTCTTCGGCTTCCTGCACAAACGCGCCACCGACCCGGTGCTGGACAACGCGCTGTCGCTGATCGTGCCGTTCGCCGTGGTGTTCGCCGCCGAGGAGATCCACGCCTCCGGGGTGGTCGCGGTGGTGGTGACCGGCCTCGGCATCGGGCACAAGCTGCCCACGCTCATGTCGGCCGCCTCCCGCCTGCAGGTGACGGCGTTCTGGCGGCTGATCCGGTTCCTCCTCGAAGGACTGGTGTTCCTGCTGGTGGGCCTGCAGCTGCCAGAGGTGGTACGCGACCTGGAGGAGCCGCTCGGCTCGCTCGTCGCGATCACCGCCGCGGTGCTGGCCGCCGTCTTCCTGGCCCGGTTCGTCTGGGTCTTCCCGGCGACCTACCTGGCCCGGCTCGTGCCCCGGATCCGTCACCGTGACCCGGCGCCGCCGGTGCAGTTCCCGGTCGTCATCGGCTGGGCCGGCATGCGGGGCGTGGTGACGCTGGCCGCCGCGCTGGGCCTGCCGCTCACCCTCGCCGGCGACACGCCGTACCCGCGCGCGCTGCTGATCTGGCTGGCGTTCGCGGTGATCGTCGCGACGCTGGTCGGGCAGGGCGCGACGCTGCCGTGGCTGGCCCGGCGGCTGCGGCTGCCGCCGGACGACCCGGTGCAGGACGCGCTGTCCGCCGCCGGGGTGCAGCAGCGGGCGAGCCGGGCGGCCCGGGAACGCCTCGACGAACTGGCCGGGGGCGCGCCGGAAGCGGTGGTGGAGCGCCTGCGTGGGCTGACCACCACCCGGGCCAACCTGGCCTGGGAACGGCTCGGCGGCACCGAACGGGAAACCCCCTCCCAGGCGTACGCGCGCCTGCGTCAGGAGATGATCGACGCCGAGCGGGAGGTGTTCCGGGCCGCCCGCGACTCCGGCCAGATCCCGGAGGAGGTGCTCACCCGCGCCTATCGTGACCTGGATCTGGAGGAGTCACTGCTGCGACAGGAGGTCGTCGAATGAGTTGCCGGCACCTGGCCGAGGCGGGCACGGCCGAGCCCGCCACCACCACCGAGTGCCCGGACTGCGTGGCGATCGGCAACCCCGACTGGGTGCACCTGCGCGCCTGCCTGACCTGCGGGCACGTGGGCTGCTGCGACTCGTCGCCGTACCAGCACGCCACGAAGCACTTCGAGTCGGCCGGGCATCCGGTGATGCGGTCGGTCCAGCCGGGGGAGTCGTGGCGCTGGTGCTTCGTGGACGAGGAGATCGGCTGACTCAGCCGACCCGGCGCTCCAGCACCTGCCCGGTCCACGTCGGGCGGCCCGGCCGCTCCACGGTGAACGGCTCGGTGGCGGTGAACCCGCAGCTCTCGTAGAACCGCACGAGCGCCCGGTCGGGGCTGCGGAAGCAGTCCACCCGCAGCAGGCCGACGCCGCGTTCGCGGGCCAGCTCCGCCGCGTACGCCAGCAGCGCCGCACCGACCCCGCGCCCCGCGTACGCCCGGTCGGTGACCAGCAGGTTCACGTACAGCTCGGGTTCGGTGGCCGGCGGCACGTAGTTCGTGGCCGCGCCCACCACCAGCGCGCCCGCGACCGTCGCGTCGATCTCGGCCAGGTACAGGCCGTCCCCGGCCGCCCACTCCTCGGCCTGGGCGATGCGGCGCGGGTCGATCGACGCCGGCTCGGCGCCCCACTGGTCGGTACGCCCCAGTTCGGCCAGCCAGGCGGTGGCGCTGTCGAGCAGCCGCAGCAGCGTCGGGGCGTCGCCGGGTCCACCGGGGCGGATCGTGATGCTCTGCTGGTCGGTCATCCCGTCATGCTGCTACACGCCGTTCACCCCGGCACACCGGCGGGCCGGGTTTCCGGTGCCCGCCGGTTCGCGATCGCCCGGCGGGTCAGCGCCGGGGCGGCCAGCCCGGCGGCGGCGAAGACCACGCCGAGCACCAGCCAGCCGACCGGACCGCCGCCGAGCACCAGCAGCGTGAGCAGACCCCGCCCGAGCGCCTGGGCCAACCCGGCGAGCAGGCCATCCGCGCCCTGGTAGGCCCCGATCGCCCCGGGCGGGGCCAGGTCGTAGGCGAGGCCCGCGCCGGCCGCGCCGTGCCACAGGTCGCCCACCGTCCACACCGCCGTCGCGACGAGCAGCAGGACGACCGCCGGGAGCACCGGCATGGCGGCTGTCGCCGCGTACAGCGGTGTGGCCGCCGCGAGCACGAGCCCGGCCCGGCGCAGCTTCCGCGCGGCCGGCGCGGCCCGCTCGGCGCCCCGGCTCAGCCGGACCGCGAGCAGCACGGTGAGCACCGTGTTTGCCAGCAGCACCGCCGACACCACGGGTGGCGGCGCGCCGGCCCGGTCCACGGTCCACAGCGGTACGACGAGCACGAGCACCGTCACGTGCGTGCTCAGCACCGCCGACGCGCCGCTGACCGCGAGGAATCGTCCGTCCCGCAGCGGTCCGCCGCGCCGCCGCGCGCCCGGTCCGCGTCGGGTGCCACCGCCGGTCGTCATCGCTCCGGGCGTCGTCTCCGCGTCGGGTGCCGGTCTCGCCGCCGTGGCCCGGCGCGCGTCGGTGGCCGGCTGCGGCGGCAGGCGCAGCAGCAGTGCCGCCGAGAGCAGGTAGGTGGCCGCGTTGCCGACCACGAGCACCTGGTAGGCCCGGTGCGTGTCCACCGCGAGCGCGATCCCGGCCAGCGCGGTACCGACGGTGATGCCCAGGTTCGCCACCGCGCGCAGCGTGGCGAAGGCGTGCACCCGGCCGTCCGGGCCGCCCACCGCCGCCACGAGCGCCGCCCGTACCGCCAGGTTGCCGGTCGCGAGCAGCGCCTCCGGCACCGCCACCGCCAGGAACGCCGGGAACGAGCCGACCAGCAGGTACGCGAGCGCGGCGACCGCCTGGCCCACCTGGAGGACGGCCCGGAGCGTACGCGGATCCGACCTGTCGGCCAGCGCGCCAAGCGGCACGCTCGCGCTGAGCCCGACCAGCCCGGCGACGGTGAGCCCGGCGCCAACCGAGGTGGCGGAGAGGCCCACGTCCCGGGTCAGGTAGAGCGCCCCGCCCCCCAGCCACAGGCCCGCGCCGACCGTGTTGACCAGCGTGGCGTACGCGAGGGTGCGCAGCGGCCCGGGCGGCGGGAGCGGCGAGACGCGCCCCATCAGCGGGGTCCGGCGAGGGCCATGTGATCGACGCTAGGGCCGTTCCCCCGCCCCCGGAGCCCCGCCAGGGGCGACGCCCGTCACACCGCGAGGCGGCGCTGGGCCTCGACCCGGGCCGGGCGCGTCACGGCGGCCGGCGGCCCTCCGGAAAGGTGAGGCCTCGAGCGATATGACTCTCAGGCATATTTATGCCTCACAGTCATATCGTTTTTTGGATGTTCCTTGTTCTCGCCACGACACGCCGGGCCGCCACGTCGCGAGGGGCGTCGTCGCGAGGCGGGCCGGGAGCGGTTAACCGGTCGACCGCGGGCGCAGGCCGTGCCACGATCGCGCGATGCCTGCCTCCGTGACCGGCCTGCTGCGCTGGCAGTTCGACCTGACCTGGGCGCTCGCCGAGTACCACCTCGACCGGCTGGAGCCGGCGGATTTCCTCTGGGAGCCGGCCGCGCTGTGCTGGACCATGCGCCCCGGCCGGGGCGGCGGGTGGCGTCCCGACTGGGCCGACACCGAGCCGGACCCGGTCCCGGCACCCACGATCGGGTGGCTGACCTGGCACATCGGCTGGTGGTGGTCGGTCGCGACCGACCACGTGCGGCAGCGCCCGGCGCGGGAACGCGACGACATCCGCTGGCCCGGGCCGGGCGCGGAGACGGTCGCCTGGCTGCGGGAGCTGCGGACGGAGTGGGCGGGCGCGCTGGCCGAGGCCGACCTGGACCGGCCGTCCGCGTACCCCTGGCCCGCCGACGCCGGTCTCACCGTGACGCACCTGGCCGCGTGGGTGAACGCCGAGCTGATGAAGAACGTGGCCGAGATCGGGCAGCTCCGGCTGCTGCGCGCGGCGGCCTGAGCCGGGTGGCGCTCAGTGCGCGCCGCCGAGGTTGAGCACCACCACCCCGGCGATGACCAGCCCCGCCCCGATCACCTTCGCCACGCTCAGCGGCTCGCCCAGGAACGCCGCGCCGATCGCCATGATGGCGGCGGTGCCGAGGCCGGACCAGACGGCGTACGCGACGCCGACCGGGATGTCCTTCACCGCCAGCGAGAGCAGCCCGAACGCGGACAGGTACGCCACCGCCAGGCCCAGTGTGGGCCAGAGCCGGGTGAAACCGTCTGTGGCCTTGAGCAGGCTGGTGCCGATCACCTCGGCGGTGATCGCGCCGAGCAGGAAGAGGTACGCCATCGCAGGACCGTACCCGGTCCTGCGATGGCGTCCGGTCAGCTCGGTCAGGAGACCGTGCAGGCCTTCCCGTTCAGGGTGACCAGCCCCGGATCCGGGTTCGGGAACCGGGACGCGGTGCCGTTGAAGCCGAACGTGGTGGACGCGCCCGGCACCAGCTTCGCGTTCCAGGACAGGTTCTTCGCGGTGACCGTGGCGCCGCTCTGGCCGAGCTGCGCCGACCAGGCGTGGTCCACCTTCTGGTCGCCGAGGAACGCCCACCGCAGGCTCCACCCGTTCACCGCCGTCGTGCCGGTGTTGCGCACCGTCACCTGGGTGGTGAAGCCGGACGGCCAGCTCCCGTGCGTGGTGTAGGTGACCGCGCAGGACGGCGCCGGCACCGCGCCGGCGTCACCCTGGTCGGCCAGGAACGACGCGAGCCACGCCAGCGCCGAGTTCCAGTTGATCGCCACCTCGTTCGTCGCGTACGAGTTGATGTCGTCGACGTAGCAGAACATCGGCGCGCATCCGGCGAGCAGGTTCGCCGCGAACGGGTCCTGCAGCGCGGCGTTCGGGCCACCGGCGAGCGAGCCGGCCGGCGGGCGCGGCAGGTCCGGGTTCAGCTGGTGGCCGAAGATCCGGCTGTGCTGGTTGCGGGCGTGCTGCTCGCCCCACCCGGTCACGTACGACATGTTCAGCGCGTTGCGGCCGAACAGGTAGTCGGCGGCCTGCACCGCGCCGTCCCGGTACTTCGCGTCCCGGCTCAGGTCGAACGCGGTGGCCAGCACGATCGCGTTGTTCACCAGGTTGCTGTTGCTGCCCCAGACGTACGCGTCGGCGCTGCCCGGGAACGGCAGCCCGTACGCCTGGCCGGCGATCGTGGCCAGGTAGCTGTCGGCGGCGGCGGTGATCGACTCGCGGATCCGGGTCTTCTCCGCGGCGGGCAGCGTGTTCGGCACGGTGGCCAGGTCCAGGCGGCCCAGCGCGGCCACGCTCTGCCAGCCGAACGCGCCGTTGGGGGCGAACACGTCGGCGGTGTGCAGCGGCGAGCCGGTGACGTCGGCCAGGTACGCCTTGTCGCCGGTGGTCAGCCACAGCTCGGCCGCGGCCCAGTAGAACTCGTCGCTGACGTTGGAGTCGTCGTACGCGCCGCCGCCGGTGCCGTCGCTGGCCGAGGCGTAGATCGCCGGGTGCGCCTTGGCCGCGGCGTACGCGGTCTTCGCGGCGGTGCCGCAGCGCGCGGCGAAGGCGGCGTCGTACGGGGCGTACAGCCGCTGGCACTGCGCGGCGACGGCGGCCAGGTTCAGCGTGGCGGCGGTGGACGGCGCGTGCAGCTCACGCGGCTCCGGGTCGTCCTGGGGCTGCAGCGGCAGGCCGGTCCAGTTCCGGTCGTGGATCTTGTGGTGGACCATCCCGGCCAGCGGCTTGCCGGCCGGCACCTGCATGCGCAGCAGGAACTCCAGCTCCCAGCGGGCCTCGTCGAGCACGTCCGGCACGTCGTTGCCGCGTTCGGGCAGCCGCAGCGTGGAGTCGCCCAGGGCGGCGCCGCCGTCGGCGGTCTCGGCGGTCTTGGTCCGCTCGAAGGTGCTCAGGAGCTGGTAGGTGGCGATGCCGCCGTTGACCACGTACTTGCCGTGGTCGCCCGCGTCGTACCAGCCGCCGCGCACGTCCAGCGAGTAGTCGCAGACGCCGGCCTGGCACGGCACGTCGGTGTCGCCCTGGTTCGGCGCGACGCCGAGGTGGCCGGCCGGGCGGGCGTACTCCTCGCCGATCAGGTCGCCGTCGATCTCGATGCCGCTGCGCTGGGCGTAGAAGAACTGCAGCGAGTCGGCGCGCAGCCGGTCGTAGAGCGCGCCGGAGATGTCGAACGGGTGGCTGGTCTCGCCGTCCACGGTCAGCGTGTAGCCGGTGCCCGGCTTGCGGTACGCGGAGAAGTCGACGGTCTGCACGTTCTGCGCGGAGGCGGCGTCGGTGCCGCGCGGCGTGGTCCGGCCGCTGGCGACCACCGCGCCGCTGCCCGACTTCAGCTGCCAGGGCAGCGCGTCGGTGGCCTCGGTGACCACAGTTGCGTGCTTCGGCCCGCCGGGCAGGTAGCCGACCTGGTTGACCCGGACCCGGGGCCCGGTGTCCGGCTCGTACGGCGGCGCCGGCTCCCCGCCGCGCAGCGACACGTTGTCCAGGCAGAACGTCTGCGCCTCGGCGCTGCCGCCGACCTGGAAGATCAGCTGGGCGGTGGGGTTCTCGGCCGGGGAGGTGAACGTGGTGGTGACGCGCTTCGAGGTGCCGGTGGCGGTCGCGTCGACGCTCGCGTACGTGGTGTAGGGGGCGCTGCCGAGCTGCAGCACCGCCTTGACGGCCGCGCCCGGGGTGGCGGAGACGTCGAAGGACAGCTCGTACTCGGCGCCCTGCATCAGCGGCACCGCGTCCTGGCCGATGCCGGCGTCCCACGGGTTGGCGGTGCCGGCCGCGACGGTGGTGCAGAGCCGGCCGTCGACGACAGCGAGGTCGCCGGTGCCGTAGGAGAACCAGGGGGAGACACCGGCGCTGAAGTCGCCGTTGCGGAGTTGTTCGGGGGCGTCCGGCGGCACCTCGGCAAGGGCCGGGCCGGCGGTGAGGCCGGTGAGCGCCAGCGTGGTGGCCGCGAGCGCGGCGAGCCGACGTCGGGATCGGGTCACGGAGGTTCCTTCCGTGCTCGGGGGTGGTGGGGGGAGACCGGGAACTGGGAGCGCTCCCAATATCAGGCCGATGTTTCCACCGCGTTCCGTCGCTGTCAATCGATCCGGCCCGATGCTCGGCCGAGCGCCCGCTCGCGGAGGGGTCCGGCGCGCCACGTACGATGTCGGTGATCTCCTACAGACAACCGAGCCCTCGACCTGGCAGGCTGCGACCCATGACCCTGAAGCTTCGTTCCGTCGGAGCGAGCGACCGTGGGCTGATCCGCAGCGGCAACCAGGACGCCCAGCACGCGGGCCCCTGGCTGGTCGCGGTGGCCGACGGCATGGGCGGCATGGCGGCCGGCGACCTGGCCAGCCGTATCGCGATCGACGCGATCGCCCCGCTGGACGTGGAGACGCCGGAGGACGCGCTCGTCGCCGCGCTCCAGGGCGCGATCGAGCTGGCCACCGCGCGGATCCGCCAGGCGGTGGAGGAGGACCCGGAACGTCAGGGCATGGGGACCACGCTCACCGCGCTGCTGTTCGCCCGTACCGGCAGCTGCCTGGCGCTGGCGCACGTCGGCGACTCCCGCGCCTACCTGTTCCGCGAGGGCGTGCTCAAGCAGGTCACCCGCGACGACACGTTCGTGCAGATGCTCGTCGACCAGGGCGTGATCACCGCCGAGCAGGCCAGCAGCCACCCCCGGCGGGCCGTGGTCACCCAGGCGTTGCAGGGCGACCAGGTCTCCCCGTCGTACGCGACGATGGTGCCCCGCGCGGGCGACCGCTGGCTGCTGTGCAGCGACGGCCTCTCCAACGTCGTCCGCGCGGACACGCTCACCGAGGTCCTCAACGAGCAGATGGAGCGGGACGCCTGCGCGGCCCGGCTGATCGACCTGGCGCTGCGGGCCGGCGGCCCGGACAACATCACAGTCGTGATCGCCGACGTCGTCGAGGAGTAGCCCTCACCGGCGGCGCGGAGCGGCCCGGCGGGTCGGCTCGGCGGTGGTCGGGTCCTCCGGCCACGGGTGACGCGGGTAGCGGCCCCGCAGCTCCGCCCGCACCTGCGGATAGCCGGTGCGCCAGAACGACGCCAGGTCGGCGGTGACCGCCACCGGCCGCCCGGCGGGGGAGAGCAGGTGCAGCAGTACCGGCACCCGCCCGTCGGCGATGCGCGGCACGTCCCGCCAGCCGAACGTCTCCTGGAGCTTCACCGCCAGCACCGGCGCGCCCGGATCGGCGTAGTCGACACGTACCCGCGACCCGCTGGGCACCGCGAGCCGTTCCGGGGCCAGCTCGTCCAGCCGGGCGGCCTGCCGCCAGTCCAGCAGCCGGCGCAGCGCCGCCACCACGTCCACCCGGCTCAGGTCGGCCCGGCGGCGGGCGCGGATCAGCTCCGGCCCGAGCCAGTCGGGGGCGCGGTCGAGTAGCGCCGCGTCGGAGACGTCCGGCCAGTCCCCGCCGAGCGCCTGGCGGCAGAACGCCATCCGGCGGCGCAGCCCGGTCGCCTCCGGCGTCCAGCGCAGCAGTCCCGGCCCCTCCTGCCGCAGCCCGTCCAGCAGCGCCGCCGCGACCAGCTCCGGTTCCGGCGCGGTCAGGTGCCGCTCGCGCAGCTCGATCGCGCCGAGCCGGTCCACCTCCCGGGCCACCACGTCGCCGCCGGTCCAGGCCACCTCCCGTCCGGAACGCAGCAGCGCCGCCCCGGCCTCCCGGGCGGTCGCCTCGTCGATCGGCGCGGCCAGCCGTACCCGCGCGGCCGGCGCGCCGGGGGAGCGGTCGGCCACCGCGACGGCCAGCCACGCCGCTCCGGCCAGCCCCGACCCGGGCGTCAGCTCCGCGGCGGTCCCGCCGGCCATCAGGTACGCGGACCCGCCCGGCCGCCGCGTCCGGGCCAGCCGTTCCGGGTACGCGAGTCCGGCGATCAGCCCCGCGGCCAGATCGTCGGGCAGGCGCTCCCGTTCGGCGTCGTCGGCGGGCAGAGCGGCGCGCAGGCGGCGTACCTCGGTGCGCCAGCGCGCGGTGGCGGCCGGGTCGACGCCGTCGCGCAGCCGCCGCCAGCGGGCGGGCAGGTCGTCCCCCGTCCCGCCCAGCGTGTTCTCGCCGAGGATCGCCACCACCTCGGCGGCCCGGTCCGCGCCGACCCGGGGCGCGCCGTCCAGCAGGGCCCGCGCCAGCCGGGGATGCGTGCCTGCCGCCGCGACCGCCCGGCCGCGCGCGGTGATCCGGCCGTCGTCGTCCACCGCGCCGAGCGTGCCCAGGGTCTCCCGCGCCACGGCCAGCGCGGCCGGTGGCGGCGGATCGGGCAGCGCCAGGCCGGCGCCGTCCGGGGTGCCCCAGGCCGCCAGCTCCAGCGCGAACCCGGTCAGGTCGGCGGTGGCGATCTCCGGCTCGGGCTGCGGGGCGAGCCGCTCGTGTGCCGCCTCGGACCAGCAGCGGTAGACCGCGCCCGGCGCCTCCCGCCCGGCCCGGCCCGCCCGCTGCGTCGCCGCCGCCCGGGACACCGGCACCGTCACCAGCGAACCCAGCCCTCGGGCCAGGTCGGTACGGGGCACCCGGCTCAGGCCGGCGTCCACCACGACCCGGACGCCCGGCACGGTCAGGCTGCTCTCCGCCACCGCCGTCGCGAGAACCACGCGCCGCCCGGCGGCGGGGGTGAGCGCCGCGTCCTGGGCCGGGCCGGGCAGCCGTCCGTGCAACGGCAGCACCGTGACGTCGCGCAGGTCGGCCAGGCGGCGCGCGACGGCGCCGATCTCACCCGCGCCGGGCAGGAAGACCAGCACGTCGCCCTCGCGTTCGCGCAACGCCCGGCGGACCGTGGCGGCCACGTGGTCCAGCAGCGCGGGATCGACCCGGCCACCGCCGGGTGGCGTCACCGGGCGCGGCGGCGGCGCCCACACCCGCTCGACCGGGTGCAGGGCGGCCTCGGCGCGTACCACGGGGGCGGGGTCGCCAGCGCCGAGCAGCGCGGCGAAGCGGTCCGCCTGCGGGGTGGCCGACATCGCCAGCAGCCAGAGGTCCGGGCGCAGCGTGCCGCGCGCCTCGACGCTGAACGCCAGCGCCAGGTCCGCGTCGAGCTGCCGTTCGTGGCATTCGTCGAGCAGCACCGCGTCCACGCCGGGCAGCTCCGGGTCGTGGTGCAGACGGCGCACCAGCAGACCGGTGGTGACCACCTCGATCCGGGTACGCGGCCCGGCCCGGCGCTCGCCGCGCACCGCGTAGCCGATCCGGTCGCCGACCCGTTCGCCGAGCAGCGCGGCCATCCGGTGCGCGGCGGCGCGTGCGGCGACCCGCCGGGGCTGGGCGATCACCACCCGTCCGGCGACGGCGTCGGCGACCGCGAGTGGCGCGGTGGTGGTCTTGCCGGTGCCCGGCGGCGCCACCAGCACGGCGGCGCCCCGGTCGCGCAGCGCTTCGACGAGTGCCGGCAGCACCGGCCGGACCGGCAGGTCGAGGGCGACGTCGGCGAGCACCGACCCACTCTCGCACCCGCCCCCGGCGGGCTGTCGCACCGGCCCCGGTGGGCGGAAACGGAACGGCCCGGCCGGCGCACCGCCGACCGGGCCGGGTGGACCGCTGCGCCGGGTCCGCCGACCCGGCCGCCGCCACCTGCTAGTACGTTCCGTCGAGCTGACCGCGCAGCTTGGTCAGGGCCCGGGCCAGCAGCCGGGAGACGTGCATCTGCGAGACGCCGATCTGCTCGGCGATCTGCGACTGGGTCAGGTTGCCGTAGAAGCGCAGCGTGAGGATCTTCTGCTCGCGCTGGTCGAGCGTGGCCAGCGCCGGGCCGAGGGCGACGCGCGTCTCGGCCAGCTCGAACTCGCCGTCCTCGCCGCCGAGCAGGTCGCCCAGCTCGGTGGCCCGCTCGCCGTCGCCGGTCGGCGTGGACAGCGACACCGCGTTGTAGGCGCGGGCGCCCTCCAGGCCTTCGAGGACCTCTTCCTCGGTGAGCTTGAGGTGGGCGGCGATGTCGGCGACCGTCGGCGAGCGGCCGAGCGTCTGGAGCAGCGTGCTGTTGGCGTCGGAGATCGCCAGGCGCAGCTCCTGCAACCGGCGGGGGACGCGGATGTCCCAGGTGCGGTCGCGGAAGTGGCGCTTGAGCTCACCGATGATGGTGGGGATCGCGTAGCCGGCGAAGTCGACGCCGCGCGACGGGTCGAACTTGTCGATCGCCTTGATCAGGCCGATCGCGGCGGTCTGCGCCAGGTCGTCGTTCGGTTCGCCGCGGCCGCTGTAGCGGTGGGCCAGGTGGTTCGCCAGCGGCAGCCACGCCTCGATGGCGCGGTCGCGCAGCGCGGGCCGCGAGGGGTGGCCGGCCGGCAGCGCGGCCATGGCGGCGAGCAGGTCGGCGGCGCTGTCGGTGAGCGAGCGGGGGTCGAGCTTCGCGGAGCCGGCCGGCGTGGTCGCCGGGGCGCTGATCGTGTGGGCGGTCATGGGTGGTCCTCCCTGCACCTCGTCCGCGGAAGAAAAAAGACGTGACGCTCAGGTTTAGGTGACGGTAGTACGTTCGGGAGCCACCATAGCCCGATCGTGCTGCCGAAATCTAGCCGAAAGTACGATGTACTTAAGGTGTGGCGGGGTATGGACCTCGTTTTTCCGGGCATAGCGCGCCCCGATCGGTCAACGCGGAATCCGACAGGTGGGCGAAGTGTCGCCTTTCTGTCGTTGTCCCGCCGACGGGACCGCCCGTACCGTCCGTAGCGACACGTCAACGGAGGCACCGTGCTGGATCCCGCCGCGCCGCAACTCGTCATCAACGCCCGGACGCTGCTGTTCAGCTGGCTCCCGGCGGATCCCGGCGTGGTCGAGACCCTGCTGCCCGCCGGTCTGCGTCCGCACCCGCAGCGTCAGGTCTTCGTCAACCAGTACGTGGTCGACGACGAGACACAGACCTCCGGCTTCGGCGCGTACTCGCTCACCTACCTGGGTGTCTCACTGGCGGACATGGATCCGCCCGACGGCGGGACGCCGGGTGGCTGGTGGACCCACTACTTCTCCTCCAGCGAGCGGGTCCGGCGGTACGCCGCCGCACGGGGCGCGCCCGCCGCCGCCGGGGAGACGCGCCTGGACCTGCGGGGCGACCGGCTCACCGCCGAGACCCGGGCCGGCGACGGCACGCTGCTGATCCGGGTCACCGCCCGGGTCGGGCACACCGGCACCGAGGTCCACAACGGCCACCACCGCTACCTCACCGGCCGCGACGGCGAGCTGATCGTCACCGACTACCCGTACGTGGCCGAGCCGGTGTCACCGTTCGAGGTCGAGTCGGTGGAGTTCCCGGCGCCGGAGCATCCGGTCCACGCGCTGCGGCCGGCCAACCCGCTGCACGTGTGCTGGGGGTTCTACTCGCCCCGGGTCTCGTTCGCCTATCCGGCCCGCCCGAGCGTGCCCGACGAGGTGCGCGACCGTCACCAGGTGCCGGCCCGCCGGGCGCGCAGCGGCCTGCCGTCCGGGTCGTAGACCAGCCGGTACGCGGGCAGCGCCCAGAGCCGCGTACGCCAGGGCAGCCGCTCCGGGCGGTGCGGCCGCAACCGGCCCGGCGGCCGGGGACCGGCCCGGCCCCCGGCGTGCCAGCGGTCCAGCTCGTCGGCCGCCGCGGTGATCGCCGCCACCGCGTCCGCCGGGTCCAGCAGGTCGTCGTCCTGCGTGCCGCCGGGATCACGGTCCAGGTGCTCGCGCCACAGCCGCAGCCGCAGGTCGCGGGCGAACACCCGGGCTCCGTCGCCCATCCCGGCCGGGTCGGCCGGCGCGCGGGTGTCGCGGGTGTCGTCGAGCACCGCGCAGGACAGCTCGCTGTCGTGCGTCCAGGAGCGGCGGTTGAAGTTGTCGCTGCCCACGCTGGCCCACACGTCGTCCACCACGCAGATCTTGGCGTGCACGTAGACCGGCGTGCCGTCGCGGTTCTCCACGTCGAACACGTGCACCCGTTCCGGCGCGGCCCGGTGGCACAGCGACAGCGCCTGCTCCCGGCCGACCATGTTCGGCGGCAGCGCGAGCCGGCCGTCCACGTCCGGGTGCCGGGGCACGACCGCCACCAGGTGCAGGTCCGGATGCTCGTGCAGCGCCTGCGCGAACAGCTCCGCCACCTCGGTCGACCAGAGGTACTGGTCCTCCAGGTAGATCAGCCGCCGGGCCCGGCGTACCGCCTTGGTGTAGCCGCGGGCCACGGTGCGCTCGCCGTCCGGGGCGAACGAGTAGCGGGGCCGCACCGCCGGGTAGGTGCGCAGCACCTGCACGTGGTGCGGCCCGCAGGGCGGCGGGTCGGCGGGCTGTTCGGGCAGCGGGTCGGGGCGCAGGTCGGAGCCGCGCAGCCGGTCCCGCAGGTACGCCATCGGGTTCTCCGAGTCCAGCGGCATCGGGTCGGTCCACCGCTCCCGGAACGTGGTGTCGAGCGCGCCGACGACCGGCCCGCGCACCGCGAGCTGCACGTCGTGCCAGGGCGGCGTGGGGCCGTACCGGGGGGACATGCCGATCGGCTGCGGGTCGCCGGCGTGGCCGGCGTCGTCGCGGCGGCTGTGGCACAGGTCGATGCCGCCGGCGAACGCGATGTCCCGGCTCGGGTCGCCCGGATGGCGCAGCACCACCAGCTTCTGGTGGTGCGAGCCACCGCGCCGGACCCGCTGGTCGAGCAGCACCTCGCCGCCGGCCGCCCGGATCGCCTCGCTGAGGTCGCGGTTCTCCGCCTCGCTGTAGGACAGCGTGTCGAGGTGGGAGCGCCAGACCAGGCCCTTGACGATCACCCCGCGCTGGGCGGCCCGCGCGAACAACTGCGCCACGGTCGGGCCGTCCGGGCGCATCCGCTCGTCCGGGTCGCCGCGCCAGTCGGTGAAGAACAGATGATCGCCCGCGGTGAGCGATTCCACCTCGCTGACCAGGCGGTCGAAGTACGCGGCTCCGTGAATCAACGGCTCGGCGAGGTTTCCATCGGTCCAGACGGGTAACTCAGACCCCGGGTTGGCGCGTTCCTGTGCGGTGAGGAACCAGTCCCGCAGAGTCACGTTCCACCCCCGAGGTCGACGACGTCCTCACACGGTAGGACCCCCGGCAGGACCCCGCACGGCGAGCAGCAGGTCGCGTGGGTGCCGCGCGCCAGGGGTACGCCGGACCCCTGGATCGCGACACCGAGGAGGCACCGACATGCCCGCCGAGACGACGAACACCGTGACCGACGACCGCGACCAGGCGGTGGAGGGGGAGCGGGGTGCGCTGGTGGCGGTCCTGTTGATGGTGATCCTCGGCGTGGCCGGGATCTTCGCCGTCTCCTGAGACCGCGGCCGGGCGCCCCGGCGGACCGGGGCGCCCCTGACAGGTCAGGGCCGGTCGCCCTGGCCGTCGCTGTGCGGCACCCGCCCGGTCGGGATCACCCCGAGCCGGCCGGCCTGGAAGTCCTCGACCGCCTGGATCAGCTCGGCGCGGGTGTTCATCACGAACGGGCCGTAGTGCGCCACCGGCTCGCGGATCGGCTGGCCGCCCATCAGGTACAGCTCCAGCGCCGGGGCGTTGGAGTCCTGCGTCCGGTCGGCGGTGATCCGCAGCGCCTCGCCGGGCCCGTGCACGGCGAGCTGGCCGAGGTGGATCGGCCGCCGGTCGGTGCCGACGGTGCCGCGGCCGGCCAGCACGTACACCAGCGCGTTGAAGTCCGACCGCCACGGCAGGCTCAGCTCGGCGCCGGGCTGCAACGTGACGTGCGCGATGGTGATCGGCGTGTGCGTCGAGCCGGGACCCTGGTGCCCGGCGACCTCCCCGGCGATGACCCGGATCAGGCCGCCGCCGTCGGGCGTGGTGAGCAGCGCCGACTCCCGGCCGCGGATGTCCTGGTAGCGGGGCGCGCTCATCTTGGCGATGCTGGGCAGGTTGACCCAGAGCTGCAGGCCGTGGAACAGCCCGCCGCTCATCACCAGGTGCTCCGGCGGCGCCTCGATGTGCAGCAGGCCACTTCCGGCCGTCATCCATTGAGTGTCGCCGTCGGTGATGGTGCCGCCGCCACCGGTCGAGTCCTGGTGGTCCATGATCCCGTCGATCATGTAGGTCACCGTCTCGAAGCCGCGGTGCGGGTGCCAGGAGGTACCCTTCGGCTCGCCCGGCGCGTAGTCGACCTCGCCCATCTGGTCGAGGTGGATGAACGGGTCCAGCTCGGTCATCGGCACGCCGGCGAAGGCCCGGCGGACCGGGAAGCCCTCGCCCTCGTACCCGCTGGGGGCAGTGGTGACCCGGCGGACGGAGCGGTATTCGGTGGCCTCGCCGAGCTTCGGCAGGCGGGGCAGGACGAGGACGTCGTCGACGGTGATCGCGGGCATCGCGGGGCTCCTTACTTGTCGGCCGGGACGGACGACGCGGTGCGGTCGGCGCGCAGGCGCCGGCCGAGCCGCTCGAAGACCCGGGTGAGGCAGGCGACCTCGGCGTCGTCGAGGTCGTCGATCAGGTGGGCGCGCACGGAGCGCAGGTGGTGCGGCGCGGCCTCGCGCAGGGCGAACAGGCCGGCCGCGGTGAGCACTGCCTCGCTGCCGCGCCGGTCGGCCGGACACGCCTCCTTCGCCACCAGTCCGCGCTTGCGCATCGTGGTGATCTGGTAGGTCAGCCGGCTCGGCGAGAACACCAGCCGGTCGGCCAGCTCCCCCATGCGCAGCCGCTGGCCGGGCGCCTCGGAGAGCAGCACCAGCACGTGGTAGTCGGCGAAGCTCAGGTCGCTGTCGGCGCGCAGGTCGTCCTCGAGCCGGGTGAACAGCCGCTGGCTCGACTCGATGTACGCGCGCCAGCAGGCCATCCGCTCGGCGTCCAGGCTCTCCGTCATGGCTCCGAGAGTAGCACTATTTAAAATTTAAACAAGTGGCCCTGGCGTGCGCGGACCAGCGCGCCTTAGGGGGCTTCTTAAAACCTGAACGGGCCGCCCGGCTAGGGTCGGGGAATGGACGATCTCGACCTGCTCGACTGGCGGGAGCGGGTGGCGGCGCTCTACCTGTCCGACCTCGACCTGGCCGGCTTCCGGGCCGACCGCGACGAGCTGTTCCGCACCCACCCCAGCAGCCCGGTGCCGCCCGCCGACCGGCCCGGCTTCACCGGACTGCGCTGGTACCCGCCCGACCCGTCGGCAGTGGTCGAGGCGCCGCTGCGCGCCGCCTCCGGCGAGCTGCGCATCGACACCGGCGGCCCGGACGGCGTGGTCGCGTACCGGCGGGTGGCCGTCGCGGAGACGCCGTGGGGACCGCTCACGCTCTGGTGGATCGAGGCGTACGGGGGCGGGCTCTTCCTGCCCGTGCGTGACGCCACCTGCGGCGACGGCTCGTACGGCGGGGGCCGGTACCTCACCGACACGGTGAAGGGCACGTTCGGCCGCGGCCTGACCGTGCTGCCCGGCGACCGGGTCCGGCTGGACGCCAACTACCTCTACAACCCCAGCTGCGCCTACGACGACAGGTGGGCCTGCCCGCTGGCCCCGCCGGAGAACCGGGTGGACGTGCCGCTGCGCGCCGGCGAGCGCGCGTACCACGAATGAGGGGAGGGCCGCCCGGCCCTCCCCTCATCGCCCTGCCGGTCAGCGGGCGGTGGCGCCCGTCGGTGTCAGGTGCATCCGGCTGAGCAGCTGCTGGGCCTGCCCGGCCATCTCCGCGTCCACCGTCACCGCGTACTGGGCGGCCCGCAGCGAACTGGCCGACGTGAAGTCACGCTGACCGCCGCTCATCGCGTGCGCGACAGCGCCGAACACGGCACCCCAGATCGCGCCGATCACCAGGCCGACCAGGATCACCGCGAGCCAGTTGCCGGCGGTGAAGATGCCGAAGAGCAACCCGATGAACAAACCGAACCAGGCGCCGGTGCCGGCCCCGAGCAGGGCCGCCCGGCCCGTGGTGAGCCGTCCCATCACGGTCTCCACGAGCGTGAGGTCCGTACCGACGATCGAGGTACGTTCCACCGGGAACCGGTTGTCGGCCAGATAGTCCACCACCCGCTGGGCGGACGGATAGTCCGGGTACGAGCCGATTGTGACGGTCGCCGAACCGGTCTGCGGTCCGTGCCCGTCCCCGCTCGGCGGCGTCGGGCGACCGCCCGGGCCGGACGGGAGGTTGTCGCTGCCCGGCATGCCGGGTTGCCAGGCCGTGGTCGGAGTCGAGGGTCTGGTCATGAGCATCCTCCTTCGTCAACCCGCCGCGTTCCCCTCGCCGGGCAGCGGTAACGCACCGGCCCGGACCGATGTGGCGAGGCATGCCGACGCCCCGCGCCGGGTAGCCACACCCGTGCCGACCCGACACATCAGCGAGCACGGCTTCCTCGCCGACGGGCGCAGCGCGGCCCTGGTCGACCGCGACGGCTCGGTCGACTGGTGGTGCCCGCCCCGGTTCGACGCGCCGTCGGTGTTCGGCCGCCTGCTCGACGAGGACGCGGGACACTGGAGCATCCGCCCGGAGGGGGAGTCGACGAGCACGCGCTCCTACCTGGACGACGCGCTCGTGCTGCGTACCGTCTTCGCCACCGCGACCGGCACGGTGGCCGTCACCGACGCGCTGGCGCTGGAGCCCGGCGCGCGCGGTCACGACATCGGGATGCGCTCGCCGCGGGTGCTGGCCCGGCTGGTGGAAGGGCTCACCGGCGAGGTGGCGATACGCGTCGACTACGCGCCCCGCTTCGAGTACGGCCGCGTCGGCGCCTACCTGACCGAACGCGACGGCGTGATCCGCGCCACCGCCGGCGCCTGCCGCCTGGAGTTGCGCGCCGACGTCCCGCTCACCATCGCCGGGGGCGCCGCCACCGGGCGGTTCACCGCCCGCGCCGGCAGCACGCACCGCTTCACCCTCGGGTACGCCCCGACGTACGCCGGCGCCGAACCGGCGCTGCCCGACGCCGCCGAAGTGATCGCCGAGACGGTGGCCGGGTGGCGGTCCTGGTCGGCGCTGCACGACTACCAGGGCGAGTACCGCGACGAGGTGCGGCGCAGCGCGCTCGCGGTGCAGGGCATGACGTACGCGCCCAGCGGCGCCGTCGTCGCGGCGGCCACCACCTCGGTGCCGGAGCGGCTCGGCGGCGACCGCAACTACGACTACCGCTACGTCTGGCTGCGCGACTTCAGCCTCACCCTCCAGGCGCTCTGGCGGGCCGCCTGCCCGGACGAGGCGGACCGGCAGTTCACCTGGGTGGCGCGGGCGATGGGCCGGATCGGCGACGAGCCGGTGCCGATCATGTACGGCGTCGAGGGGGAGCGGGACCTGACCGAGCACGACCTCGACCACCTCGCCGGGTACGCCGGCAGCCGGCCGGTGCTCGTCGGCAACGACGCCTGGCGGCAGCGGCAGAACGACGTGCTGGGCGAGGTGCTGGATGCGGCCTGGCTGATGCGCTACTACCTCGACCCCATGTCACCGGAGGTGCGTGACCTGCTGCGCACGCTCGCCGACCAGGCCGAGCGCGGCTGGCACCGGCCCGACGCCGGGATGTGGGAGACGCGCGGCCCGCAGCGGCACTACGTCTCCTCCAAGGTGGAGTGCTGGACCGCGCTGGACCGGGCGGTCCGGTTCGGCTCCCGCATCGGCGAGCCGGCCGACGTGGCCCGCTGGGCCGCCGCGCGCGACGAGGTGCGGGCGGCGGTGCTCGCCCGGGGCTGGAACGAGCGGGTCGGCGCGTACACCGGTGCGTTCGGCTCCGACGACCTGGACGCCTCGGTGCTGGTCATGCCGCTGGTCGGCTTCCTGCCGGCGGGCGACCGGCGGATGCGCGCCACGATGGACCTGCTGGAGCGGCGGCTGTCCCGCGACGGGCTGCTGCGCCGCTTCGACGGCGACCCGGCCGGGTTCGTGATCTGCTCGTTCTGGCTGGCCGCCTGCCTGGCCGAGGCGGGGGAACTGGACCGGGCGAGGCGGCTGTTCGAACGCCTGGCGGCCCGCACCAACGACCTCGGCCTGTACGCCGAGCAGATCGACCCGGGCACCGGCGAGCAGATGGGCAACTTCCCGCAGGCGTACTCGCACATCGGCCTGATCACCGCCGCCGGCCGCATCACCGACGCCGCCGCCCGCGCCGCCTCTTCGCGTTGATCATGAAGTTGACGGCGTAGTCGATCTCCCCGAGTGCCGCCAACCTCATGATCGGCGCGGGAAAGAGCGGGGTGGGGGAGGATGAGGGGGTGGATCTGGTGATCATGGCGGACACGCACGTGCCCAAGCGGGCGCGGGATCTTCCGGGGCCGCTGTGGGCGGCCGTGGAGGCCGCGGATGTCGTGGTGCACGCCGGGGACTGGGTGGAGGTGGCGCTGCTGGACGCGCTGGAGGCGCGGTCGCGCCGGCTGGTCGGCGTGTACGGCAACAACGACGGGCCGGAGCTGCGCGCCCGGCTGCCCGAGGTGGCCCGGGTCGAGCTGGACGGCCTGCGCGTCGCCGTGGTGCACGAGACCGGCCCGAAGACCCGCCGCGAGGAGCGCTGCGCCGCCGCGTACGGCGACTGCGACCTGCTCGTCTTCGGGCACTCGCACATCCCCTGGGACAGCGTCGCCCCGGGCGGCCTGCGGCTGCTCAACCCCGGCTCGCCGACCGACCGGCGGGCGCAGCCGCACGCCACGTACCTGACCGCGCGGGTGGCGGCGGGGCGGCTCGACCGGGTCGAGCTGCACCGCCTGCCCCCGCGCTGACCGCTCAGCGGCCCCGGCCGGTCTCCGCCTGCAACTCGTCGATCCGCCGGGACGCCTCGGCCTTGGTCAGGCCCTCCGGCACCGGCTCGCCCGCCTCCTGCGCCAGCGTGTGCAGGTACGACTCCTGGGCGGCGGTGGGCGGCTCGTCGCCGGTGACCCAGTCGTCCGGGTCCTTGACGGCGGCGTCCGGGTTCACGTTCCTGCCGTTGGTGTTGGCGCGGTCGGCCATGCTCATCACCTCTCCTCGAACAGGTGTTCCACTACCCCCGGGCCGCCGGGTTCATGCCGGCCGCCGCCTACGATCACCTGGTGACGACGGACCGGGCGGGCGTGGTGGTGGTCGGCGCGGGCATCGCCGGAGTGGCGTGCGCGACCGAGTTGGCGCGGGCCGGGATCCCGGTACGGCTGCGCGAGCGCGCCCGGGTCACCGGCGGGCGGATGGCCAGCAAGCGTTTCGACGGCCGCCCGGCCGACCTGGGCGCCGCGTACTTCACCGTCGACGACCCGGACTTCGCCGCCGTGGTGGACCGGTGGCGGGCGGCCGGGCTGGCGCGGGAGTGGACCGACACGCTCGCCGCGTACGGGCCGGGCGGACGCGAGCAGGTCACCGGCCCCATGCGGTGGGCCGCCCCACGCGGGCTGCGCTCGCTCGTCGAACACCTGGCCGGCGACCTTCCGGTGACCCACAACCGGCTGGTGATGACAGTCGAGCCGGGCCCCCGGGCCGACGGCGCCGAGGCCGAGGCGGTGGTGCTCGCCATGCCCGGCCCGCAGGCCGCGCTGCTGCTGGACCCGGCGCTGGCCGAGGCGACCCAGGCGGTGGCCGCGCAGCGGTGGTCGTCCGCGTTGACCGGGGTGCTGCACTTCCCGGCCCGCCGCTGGGCGGACTTCCGGGGCGCGTTCGTCAACGACCACCCGGTGCTCAGCCTGGTCTGCGACGACGGCGACCGGCGCGGCGACGGCGCGCCGGTGCTCGTAGCGCACACCACCGCCGGGTTCGCCGCCCGGCACCTGCTCCAGCCCACCGCCGCCCGCGAGGCGATCGAGCAGGCGGTCCGCGACCTGCTCGGGCTGCCCGAGCCGGCGCTGTCGACCCACGTGCACCGCTGGACGTACGCGACCCCGGCCGCGCACGCCGGGGATGCCACGTTCCACCTGGACGACGACGGCATCGGCCTGGCCGGCGACGCGTTCGGCCGCCCGCGCGTGCAGACCGCCTGGCGCTCCGGCCGGGACCTCGGCCGCGCGCTCGCCGCCCGGCTGGGCTGAACCGGGGCGCGCTCAGCCGGTGGCGCCCACCGGCTGCGCCGCCGACCCGGCCCGCGTGTCCTCGCCGGTGCGTTCACCCTCCCGGTCCAGCAACTGCATGACCGGTGTCGCGGCGATGCCGTGCGCCACCACCGAGACCACCACCACGAGACCGACTGTGGCCCAGACCAGCTCCGCCTGCGGGAAGTCGGTCTTGCTGGTGGCGTACGCCAGGTAGTAGAACGAGCCGACGCCGCGGATGCCGAACAGCGAGATCACCCAGTGCTCGGCCGGCTTGCCGGGCGCGCCGCGCAGCGACAGCCACCCGGCCAGCGGCCGGATCACCAGCACCAGGGCCAACCCGGCCAGCGCGGCCGGCCAGGTCAGCGGCGCGAGCAGCCCGCCGATCACCGCGCCGCCGAACAGCAGCAGCAACAGCACGGTGAGCAGCCGCTCCACCTGCTCGGCGAAGTCGTGCAGCACGGAGTGGAACTCGTGGGTGCGCTCGGCGGCCCGGATCGCCCGGGCGGCCACGAACACGGCCAGGAAGCCGTACCCGCCGATCACCTCGACCAGCCCGTACGCGAGGAACGTCGCGGCCAGCGCGAGGAACCCCTCGGAGTGCCGGGCCAGCCGCAGCTTGCTCGGGGCGCGGAAGAACAGCTTGCCGAGCAGCCAGCCGACGAGCAACCCGCCGCCCACCCCGGCGGCGAGCTTGTAGAGCACGTCGACGGCGAACCACTCGCCGAGCCAGCCGGACGGCGCGAGCCCGGTGGTGGCGATCGCGATGGCCGCGTACACGAACGGGAAGGCCAGCCCGTCGTTCAGGCCCGCCTCCGAGGTGAGCGCGAAGCGCACCTCGTCCTCGGAGTCCTCCACGTCGGTCGGTTCGCCCACCTGCACGTCGGAGGCGAGCACCGGGTCGGTGGGCGCGAGCGCCGCGCCGAGCAGCAGCGCCGCGGCCGGCACCAGCCCGGCCCACCACCAGCCGAGCAGCGCCACCGCGGCGATGCACAGCGGCATGGCGATCGCCAGCAGCCGCCACGTCGACGACCAGCGGGCCCAGCTCAACGGACGGTCGATCTTCAGGCCGGCGCCCATCAGCGCGACGATCACGCCGACCTCGGTGAGGTGGGTGGTCAGCTCCGGCCAGCGCAGCGGATCCGGTGTGGGCAGACCGGTGGGCAGCACGAAGACGAGCATGCCGAGCCCGAGGAACGCGATCGGCATCGACAGCGGCCGTCGCTCCAGGACCCGGGGCAGCACCCCGGCCAGCAGCGCACCGACGCCCAGCAGAGCGAACGCGACATCGACCGGTTCCACGGCACCACCCTTCCGACGCCCGGCGGCCGGGCGGTGGAGTCCAGCAGTGCCCCGAAGCGGACCCGGCTAAGCCTGCGCGCGCCCGCCGGTTGACCGCCGCTCAGCCGAGCGAGGCGATGGCGCTGTCGGACAGGGCGTCCAGCAGCGCGGCCGGGTCGTCGTACACCGCGACCGCGCCGGCACCGGCCAGCTCCGCGCGGCCGGTGCCGCCGCAGGTCAGCCCGATGCAGGGGATGTCGAGCTTGCCGGCGGCGGCGACGTCCCAGACCGAGTCGCCGACGAACACCACCCGCTCGGCGGCCAGCCCCGACTGCTCCAGCGCGGCGACCAGGATGTCCGGCGCCGGCTTGCTCTCCCGCGCGTCGGCCGACGAGGTGACCGAGTCGATCACGTCGTCGGCGTCCAGCGCGGCCCGTAGCGCGGTCACCTCGTGCTCGGCGGCCGAGGTCGCGAGCACCACCCGCAGCCCGCGCTCCGCGCAGGCGCGCAGCAGCTCCCGCGCCCCGGGCAGTGGCGTGAGGCGCTCCCAGTACTCGCCGTAGAGCGCGTCGTGCGCGTCGCGCAGCCGGCCGTCGGCGTCCCGGTCGCGCTCCGCGCCGAGCAGGTGGTCGAGGAGCTTGTCCGAGCCCATGCCGATGGACCTGTGGATCCGCGCCATCGGCACCCGGTGGTCGGCCTGGCGCAGCGCCTCCCACCAGCTCACCGTGTGCAGGTACGTGGTGTCGACCAGGGTGCCGTCCACGTCGAAGAGGACACCGCGGCGCTTGTCGTCGGTCATGTCCGGCTCCTACCCGGCCGGGGCGTCGCCGACGCGCGGTCCGTCCGCCGGGATGAGGATCTCGAACCACACAGTCGATCCGCGTACGGTCGGGTCGGTCCCCCAGGCGTCGCTCAGCTCCTCGATCAGGCCGAGCCCACGGCCCCGGCTGCTGAGCGTGTCGGTCTGGGCGCGGGTCACCTGACCCCGGGTGCCCGAGTCGGCCACCGACACCAGCAGCCGCTCCGCGGACAGGTCGACCTCGACCCGGGCGGCGGTGCCGGCGTGCAGCAGCGCGTTCGTGGTCAGCTCGCTCGTGCACAGCACCGCCGCGCCGATCACCGCCTCGGGCACCTGCCACTCGGTGAGCTGCGCGGTCATCCAGTGCCGGACCCGGCTCGGCGCGGTCGGCTCGGCCGGCACCTCCATGCTCGCCGACCGGCTCGGCCGGACCGCGTACTCCACCGCGAGCACCGCCACGTCGTCCTCGGTGGCGCCCGGCACCGCGGCGGTCGCGACAGCGCACAGCGCGCGCGGGTCCCCGCCGGCCGCTCCGGTCACCGCCGCGCCCAGCCCCGCCATTCCGGCGGCCACGTCCTGCCAGCGGCGCTCCACCACGCCGTCGCTGTAGAGCAGCAGGGTGTCACCGGGGCGGAACGGCACGGTGGCGGTACGCGCCCGCCCGCCCAGGCCCAGCGGAGGAGCGGGCGGCACGTCGACGAACTCGGCCACCGCCGCGTCGGGTCCGGCGCGCCGGATCAGCGGCGCGGGATGCCCGGCGCTGGCCAGCGTGACCAGTTCCCGGTCCGCGTCGATCACGCCGAACACCACTGTGACGAACAGCTCCTGGGTGCCGCCCTCGACGCCGAGGCTGGCGACCAGCCGGTCCAGGCCGTCGAGCACCGCGTCCGGGCGGGGGTCGACCAGGGCGAGCGCGCGCAGCGCGGCGCGCACCTGGCCCATCCGGGCGGCGGCCTGCACGTCGTGCCCGGCCACGTCGCCCAGCACCACCCCGAGCGCGCCGGTGGGCAGCAGGAACGCGTCGTAGAAGTCGCCGCCGGCGGCGTTGCCGTCCACGCCCGGGTCGTACCGGGCGGCGATACGCAGCCGGGGCAGGTCCGGCAGCCGCTCCGGCAGCATGCTGCGTTGCAGCATCTGGGCGGTGCCGTGCTGGGTCTCGAAGCGGCGGGCCCGCTCGGCGGCCTGGCCGACCAGCTCCGCCGACGCGGCGAGCAGCGCCCGTTCCGCGGGGGACCAGGGACGCGGCTCCCGGTAACCGATGGTGAGCGAGCCACGGACCACTCTCGTGCGCAGCGGCAGCGCCGCCAGCGCGCGGATCTTCTCGTCGTGCCGGTCCGCCGCGACGCCGCGCAGCGGCTGGCCGTCGGCGGTGAACGAGGCCACGCCGCTGCGCGCGGACACCACCGCCGGCAGCGCCGACTCGGCGGACATCCGCCGCCACAGCGGGGGCAGCCGCTCGTCGGCCTCGTCGAGCAGTTCGCCGCGGATGCGGCGGACCAGCCGCCAGGCGCTGCCCTCGTCCACCGCGAACGACACCCGGTCCGCGTCGAAGGAGTGCAGGCAGTAGCGCAGCGTCACCCGGGCCACGTCGTCCAGGGTGAGCGTGCCGGACAGCGCCGCCGCGAAGTCGCTCAGGCTCTGCAACTGCTGGGTCAGCTGGGTGGTCTGCGCCGAGACGGTGAGCACGCCGACGATCCGGCCGGTGGAGTCGCGTACCGCGCAGTGCCCGCGGGTGAACACGGCCGGCTCGGCCGGACCCTGCCGGTCGGCGGGCAGCACCGCCTCCCGCTGCAGGAACGGCTCACCGTGCCGGTAGACGCGCTCCAGCGCCTCGCCGGCGCCGGGATCACGCCACACCTCGGCGAACGCCTCGGCCGCCGGCCGGCCCAGCGCGTGCGGGTGCCGGTCGCCGATCAGCTCGGCGTACCCGTCGTTGTAGAAGACGACGAGGTCGTCGCCGAGGAGCAGCGCCATCGGCACCGGGGAGGCGAGCACCACGTCCATCACGGCGCGTACTGCCGGATCCCAGCCCTGCGGTGCGCCCAGCGGCGTGCCGGCCCACGGATGACCGGTCTGCGCGGGCGGCCCGTGGACGACGGGATCGGCGGGCGCTCCCGGTGCGGGGGCGGGCGGTGTGGGAACCCGACCGACGGTGCCTGGCATGACCGCAGCCTAACCGGAGCGTGGCGGGCTGGTTCCGATCATGCGTTCGTGGCGGGTCCCGGCTTCCGGCGGCGCGGACGTTCGGGCAGGTCACGGCCGGTTCGATCACCCATGTCGGGAAATTGGCCCGGTCCGGCTCGGAGTGCTGCCCAGGTCACCGGGTATGCGGGCGGCGCAGTTCACGCGACAGGAGGGACATCATGCCGAAAACCCTCGCGGTCGGGCAGGTCGACATCGGTGCGGCCTGGACCGACTTCTGGAGGTCGGTGCTGCTCTTCGTACCGCGGGCGATCGCGTTCATCGCGATTCTCGTCGTGGGTTGGCTCATCGCTAGAGCCGTACTCAAAATCGTGGACGCGGCACTGGAACGGGTCGGGTTCGACCGCGCCGTGGAACGGGGCGGTATCAAACGGGCCCTGGAACGCACCAAGTACGACGCCAGCGACATCCTGGCCAAACTGGCCTACTACGCGGTCCTGCTGTTCACCCTGCAGTTCGCCTTCGGGGTGTGGGGGCCGAACGCGATCAGCGACCTGATCCGCGGGGTGGTGTCCTGGCTGCCGAGAGCCTTCGTGGCGATCGTGATCGTGGTGATCGCCGCCGCCATCGCCAACGCCGTCCGGGACCTGGTCTCCGGCGCGCTCGGCGGGCTCTCGTACGGCCGGGTGCTGGCCGACGTGACAGCGATCTTCATCCTGGCGCTCGGCATCATCGCCGCGCTGAACCAGGTGGGTATCGCCACCACGGTGACCACACCGGTGCTCGTGGCCTTCCTCGCCACCGTGGCCGGCATCCTGATCGTCGGTGTCGGTGG
This sequence comes from Micromonospora chalcea, assembly GCF_028768405.1. Lineage (NCBI taxonomy): Bacteria > Bacillati > Actinomycetota > Actinomycetes > Micromonosporales > Micromonosporaceae > Micromonospora > Micromonospora chalcea. The sequence goes on from NZ_CP118233.1 coordinate 401,900, forward strand.
TGGTCTGGTCAAGCCGATGCAGGACCGCTGGGACGGCTGGCTGCACCGGGCCGCCGAGGAGTCCCGGGCGATCCGGCAGCAGCGGCAGGCGCAGCAGGCCGGCCGGGGCGACTACGAACGCAAGATGGCCGACCGGGGCGGGCAGCCGACGCCGGCCGCGCCGCAGTCGTCGATGTCGGGCGCGGGTACGTACCGCTCCGGCGAGATGGGCGACGAGACGCAGCAGTTCCGCCGGCCGGGAGGCTGACGGCAACGGGTGACGGGGTGTCCGCGGGATGGTGGCGGGCGCCCCGAAACCGTGTCCGGGTCCGGCCGGCTGCCGGTCAGGCCAGGTGACGCGGGTCGAGTCCGCGGGCCAGCAGGCAGACCGCCAGCAGGCGGGTGAGCACCCAGTCCGGCGCGGACCAGTCCACCGGCTCGGCCGGCGGCGTCCAGCCGTGCTCCGCCGCCGCGTCGCGCAGCCCCTCGGCGTATCCGGCGAGCGCCGCCACGGTGAGCGGGTGGCGGTCGCCGTGGAGGCTGTCGCGTACCCCGGCGGCGTGCTGGTCGACCTCGGCGAGCAGCCCGGGGTTCGCGTGGGCCGCGGCGAGGCCGGCGGTGCCGACGGCGGCGGTCAGCGTGGTGAGGGTCGACCGCGCGGCCACTGCCGCGGAGCGGGTCGCGACCCGGTTGTTCGGCACGCGCATGGTGTCCGAGGCTAACGCCGCCCGGTGCGGACCGACCTCGGCCGACCGGCGGACTGCGGGGTCGTCCGGGAGAGCGGCCACGTCGTCCGCGGGGATTGAGTCGCCCGTGCGGGGGCAGAAGTCCGGCACGAGGAGCACGCAGCAGCCCCACGGAGGGACACCATGGGACATCTGGCCGACGGCCCGGACCGGGCGCACCGCCGCCCCGACGGGGTGAGTGACGCCACGGTCGAGGCGCTGGGCAGGCTCAGCGAGGCCCTGGAGTGCGTCGAGCGGGCACGCGGGCACCTCTACGAGCTGCATCAGCTGATCGGCCACGCCGATCTGATGCTCGACGACGCCGTGGAGATGTTCCGCCGCGCCGGGCACCCGGGCCTGGCCGAGCGGATCGACCGGGAGCTGCTCGGGCGCAACGTCATCGCCGGGCGGTGGACGTTCCAGATCGTCGAGGACTTCGACGACGGGTACTACGCGCTCTTCCGGGAGCTGGACCGGCAGGCCCGCGACGAGCTGGTCGAGGGCCGGCGGCACCTCTACGAGGCCGAGATGAAGGAACGCCGCCGCAGCCGGGGGATGCCGGGGCACGAGGCGCGCCCCGGCACACGCTGACTCAGTCGGAGGAGCGGGCGTCGGCCGGACGGCGGCGCGCGCCGTCGTCGGCGATGATCACGGTCGCGACCATCAGCGCGACCACCAGGCTGAACAGCCAGGAGCTGTCCTCGGTGAACCGGGCGGAGACCGGAGCCTGGATCGCGGCGAGCAGGAAGCCCAGCCAAGCGAGCTTGCGCTGACGGTTGGAGAGGAAACCGGAGCCCTGTTGCATCCCGAAAGTCTTGCGCGCGACAGGGGGAGTGCCGTCAGCCGTTCGGCCGATTCTGGATGGGCTGTCCGTTTTCCTGGCTGTCCGTACCGCACTTTTTGTCGTATCGGCCGAGCATGAATCCGGCGGCCACGGGCATCGGCGCGGGTGCCCGCAGCCGTCCGGGGATCACATGCTGTCCGGGCCGGTCCGCCCGATCGTCGACGGCCGGTAGGCCCGGTCCGCATCGGTCATCTCGCGCCGCTCGGCCTCCGGGCCGGCGCCCCGGTCCACCGCCTCCGGGCCGTGCCCGAACGCGGCCTCCTCGCCGGCGTCGTTGGCGGTGACGTCGTCGCCCTGGCCGTCCGTGGCCGACCGGGCGATGGCCTGGTCCAGCTCGTGCAGGGGAGTGCGGTCCTCGTCGCGCCACACGTGGCGGTCGTTGTCGGTCATTCCCCTGCGGTACCCGGACCGGATGATCGCAAACGGCCGGGCACGGCGACAGCCGCGGTCCCGGCTCGTTTCGATCCCGACACCCGGTGGCCCGGAACGCTTCCCGGGCCACCGGGCATCGGCGATGGCGCTACTTGGCGCCGGTGAGGGCCACCAGGGCGTTGGCGGTGCGGAAGTACGGGTTGCGGCCGAGGTCGCCGACGGTGGTGATGTTGAAGGCGTCCTTGAGCAGCTTGGCGTCGCCGTCGCTGACCCCGGCGAGGGCGGACACCGGGGCGTCGACGATCTCGGTGAGGGTCTTGTCCTGGTAGGCCTTGTCGACCAGCTTGGTGAGGTCGGCGGTGACGGGCATGCACACTCCTTCGAGTTCCGGCCAGACAATCCGACCGGTTGCGGACAAACCTGACGGAATTAGATCATGAAGCGGTACCAGAGATCCACTGTGGATCCCGGGGCTCACTCCTCCTCGTCGCCGCCCTCGTCGTCGCCGAAGGAGTCGAACACCTCGTCGGCGAGCATCCCGCCGGCGAAGCCGAGCGCGGCGCCGCCGACCACGCCCGCGGCGACGGCGCCCATGCCCGGGCCGCCGTGCCGCTCGTGGTGCTCCTCCTTGTGGTGGCCGTACGCGGCGTGCCCGTAGCCGGGTGCGCCGTAGGCGGGCTGCCCGTAGCCGTGGCCGGCGTGCATGCTCTGGTAGCCGTCGAGGGCCTGGCGGACCCACGCGTCGACCTGAGCGGCCCAGTCGACCTGGTCGGCGTCGGTGTGCGCGACGTGGTAGCGGCCGAAGGAGTCATGGCCGCCGGAGAACAGGCCACCGCGCTTGTCGAACTCCAGCACGACGTCTACGCCGTACTCGTTCGCGACGAAGGTCAGTTCGACCTCGTTGACGGCGTGGGCGTACTGCGGGGCGGCGTAGTACTCGATCTCCTGGTAGAACGGCAGGCTCTGGCGCAGGCCCGAGATGTGCCCGCGTTCCAGGTCGGCGCCCTTGAACTGGAATCCGAGCCGGCCGAAGCCCTCCAGGATGCGTTCCTGCACCGGCAGCGGGTGCACGTACACCGGGTCGAGGTCGCCCTTGTCCACGGCGCCGCGGATCGCCACCTCGGTGCGCAGTCCCATCGTCATGCCGTGCAGGCGCTGCCCGTACAGGTCGGTCACCGGCGTCTCCCACGGCATCGCCACCTGGAACGGCAGCGACATCTGCTGTCCCTCGGACAGGCGCAGACCGCCGGCGACCTGGACCCGGTGGAACTCCACGAGGGCGTCGTACTCCTGCTCGGCGCCCTCCATCTCCACCCGGGTGACCAGCCCGACGGTGATGTGGTCGATCTCCACGTCGTGGCTGCCGCCGGTCAGGTTCACCTGCCCGCCCAGCATCAGCCCCGGGCGGGTACCCGGATTGGCCAGGACCGTGTCGACAGCGGGGCCGCCCACCCCGAACGCGCCCAGCATCCTCTTGAACACCACGAACATCTCCCTTGACGGCCACCGGACGTGCGGCACCCGGGATCCGGGGAGAGATTCACCTGGAACCCTTGTGCCGCAACGAGATCAACGGCGTCCATAATGGATCACGCCGCGCGGGGAGACTACCAACGCCACCTGAGAGGTAGCTGAAAGCATTCGCTTCGTCACTGTGGGCCATCGGCCGGCGTGGGGCGCCGGAACAGCCGCAGCAGGCGGGCCGCGACCTCGCCGTCGCCCCGGACGGCGACGTCGGCGGCATGCAACGGCACGCCACCGAAGATGAGCGAGCGGAAGGTCCCGGCGCCGGCCCGGATCACCAGGTCGGGATCGGCGGCGTCGGCGCGTACCACGTCGACGCGTCCGTCCTCGACGGTGACGAGCAGGCTGTCGCCGTCGAGAAGAAGCTGACACCGTACGGCGAAGTCGCGCGCCGCGGCCGGGTCGAAGGTGGTCTTCATGGCGAGGGCCAGCGCGTCGACGCTCAGCTGCGCCGACGAGGTCAGCGGACCCCGGCTGCCCCACCTGGCCAGCCCCAGCAGGGCGGGTTCGAGGTCCCGCCCCCATTCGGTCAGCTCGTACGCCCGGACGCCCGCCGGTGGTCCGAGACGCCGCCGGCGCACCACTCCCGCCTCCTCCAACTCGGCGAGCCGGGCGGTGAGCATGCTCTGACTGGCGCCGGGCAGGCCGCGCCGCAGGTCGGTGAAGCGCTTCGGTCCGAGCAGCAACTCACGGACGATCAGCAACGCCCATCTGTCGCCGACCAGGTTGAGCGCCCGGGCCAGACCGCAGGGATCGTCGTATGCGCGCGCCATCCGCTGATGGTATCGCTACAGCACTCTCTGGTGCTAAATTCGCACCGTGACGACGTGCATCCTGATCCCGGGAGCCGGCGGCGACGCCTGGTACTGGCACCGCCTGGTTCCCCTGCTGGAGCAGCGCGGCCACGAGGCGATCGCCGTCGACCTCCCGGCCGCGGACGACAGCGCGGGACTGCCTGAGTACGCGGACACAGTGGTCGAGGCGGCCGGTGACCGCGGAGACCTGGTGGTGGTGGCCCAGTCGATGGGCGGCCTGACCGCGCCACTGGTCTGCAGTCGGCTGCCGGTCTCACGGCTGGTCCTGGTCAACGCGATGATCCCGGCGCCCGGTGAGACCGGCGGCGACTGGTGGACCAACACCGGGCAGGACCAGGCCCGCCGGGAGTGCGACAGGCGCGAGGGCCGCTCTCCCGACGGGCCGTTCGATCCGCTGGTGTACTTCTTCCACGACGTGCCGCAGGACATCACCGACCAGGCCATGGCGGGTGGGTCACCGCAGTCGGGCACGCCGTTCGCGCAGCCCTGGCCGCTTGATGCGTGGCCCGACGTGCCGACCGAGGTCCTGAGCGGCGGCGCGGACAGGTTCTTCCCGACCGAGTTCCAGACCCGGGTGGCCCATCAGCGGCTCGGCGTCACGCCCGAGCGCCTGCCCGGCGGGCATCTGCTGGCCCTCAGCCGGCCCGAGGCGCTGGCTGCCGCGTTGGACCGCTGAGGGCGGGGGAGGTTGCCTCAGGGGATGGGCCGGTCGACCGCACCGCGCCAGGCGCCCGTCTCCTGACCGCGCCGCTCGATGAACTGCTTGAACCGCTCCAGGTCGCCCTTGGCGCGCCGGTCGACCACGCCGAGCTTGTCGCCGGCCTGCTCGACCGCGCCGTGCGGCTCGAACTCCATCTGCAGCGTGACCCGGGTGTGCCCCTCGTCGAGGCGGTGGAAGGTCACCACGCCCGCCTGCTGGGTGCCCCCGGTGGAGCGCCAGGCCACCCGCTCGTCCGGCAGCTGCTCGGTGATCTCGGCGTCGAACTCGCGCTTCACGCCCGCGATCTCGACGGTCCAGTGGGTCATCGTGTCGGAGAGCTGCCGCACCTCCTGCACGCCGTCCATGAAGTGGGGGAACTCCTCGAACTGGGTCCACTGGTCGTACGCGGTCCGGATCGGGACGTCCACGTCCACGTGCTCGGTAACGCCACTCATGTCGGGGTTCCTCCTGTTCCGCCGGTGTGTCTCGTACGGGCCGTGGGCCGGCCCGCTCACCAGCGCGTCGTCTCGTTCCTGTGCCCGAGTGCGGCCCACACCTCGGAGATCGTCTGGTAGTGGGCGTCCGCGGGCAGGGTCTCCAGGGCGGCGACGATGTCCGTCGGCGCCTCGTTCTCCCGCGCGTTCGCCAGCAGCGCCTCCCGGTCGCCGGGCAGGGCGGTCATCGTGATGAACCGCCCCAGACGGCTGCGCGCCTCGACGTCCTCGGAGCTCATGCCCTGCGGCGTGCCGCTGCGCAGCTCCCCGGCCGGCGCCGTGGTGGCCTCCGGCTGGTCCTCGCCGGCGGGCTCCGGGATCCGGAACTCCTCGGCCCGCGAACCGCCGGTGCCGGCGCTCTGGACGAGACCGCTGACCTCGCTGCTCATCTGGTCGTCGACCCTGGGCGAGTGCTTGCTGCTGCCACGTTCCATGCCTTGGGAGATGCCCCGGGGGACCGCCGGTAAACCGGCGCCGGCCGGGAGAGCCGGTCATCCGGGCGGCAACCGGTCGGCCGGCCGCTGCCCGTCCGCCTTCTCGTCGTCGGCCGGGGCGCGCGGCGGCAGCACCGGGTCGTCCGGCTCCTCGACCCCGGCCTGCATCGCCCGCCCGCGCTGCAGCTCGGCGTTGACCTGCACGCCGAGCATCAACGCGCAGTTGGACAGGTAGAGCCACACCAGGAACGCGATGACCGCGCCGAGACTGCCGTAGGTGACGTCGTACGAGCCGAAGTTGGCCACGTACAGGCCGAAGCCGAAGGACGCGAGCACCCAGGCCACGAGCGCCAGCGCGCCGCCCGGGGTGAGCCAGCGGAACCGCGGCTGCTGCACGTTCGGCGCGATCCAGAACAGCAGCGACAGCAGCGTCATGGCGACCACGGCGAGCAGCGGCCACTTCGCCACCGACCACGTGGTGCGGGCCACCGCGCCGGCGTGCAGCAGGTCACCCACCGCGTCGGTGACCGGGCCGCTGACGATCAACCCCGTGGCCACCACCGCGAGCAGCACGATCGTCACCGCGGCCATGCCGATCTGCAACGGGCGCAGGCGGTAGAACGGACGGCCCTCCCGCACCCCGTAGATCGCGTTGGAGGCGCGGGTGAACGCGCCGATGAACCCGGACGCGGACCAGAGCGCGCCGAGCAGACCGAAGCTGAGCAGCACCTTCGCCGAGCCCTGCTGCTCGACCACGTTGCGCACCACACCCACGAACGCGTCGTTGCCGACCACCGAGCCGGCGCCGATCTCCCCGGCCAGGTCGATCACGGTGTCGACGGTGCGCGGGCCGTCGGAGACCAGGCCGACCAGCGCCACCACCACGATCGTGGACGGGAACAGCGCCAGCACCCCGTAGTAGGTGAGCGCCGCCGCCCAGTCGGCGCAGTTGTCGGTGACGAAACCCTTGCCGCTGCGCACCAGCACGCCCCGCCAGGTACGCCAGTTGAGCTGGCGGATCCGGCGGGGGAGACGGGACCGCGTCCGGCCGCCGACCGTCTGTGGTGTCGTCACGGTCATGTCCGCCTCCTCCAGGCTCCGCCACCGGGCGTGGCCGGGCGGTACCCCCGGGGGGAAATCGACAAACCGGGGCGCCGGTTTGCCCGCCGGACGGGAGGGAACCACACCAGGCAGCCGATCGAGACTCCAGGAGGAGGACGAGATGCCCGGGCGCGAGGTACTGCCCAGCACGCTGCGGCGCTCCCCGGCGAAGGCGCAGCGGACCTGGGAGAAGACGCACGACTCGGCGGTCGAGACGTACGGCGAGGGGGAGCGGGCGCACCGCACCGCCTTCGCCGCGGTCAAGCACGAGTTCGAGAAGGTGGGCGACCACTGGGAGCCCAAGGGCCGCAAGGGGCCCAGCGACGAGCAGGCCGAAGGCGGCGGCCCGGCCCGGCGCGCGCCGACGGCCGGCGGGGTGGACGCCAACGCCAGCAAGGACCACCTCATGGAGGTGGCGAAGAAACTGGACGTGCGCGGCCGGTCCCGGATGACCAAGCCGGAACTGGTCAAGGCGATCGAGAAGGCAAACAACAACGCGACCCGCAAGGCCCGCGGGGGTCGCTGACCCCTGGGGGTACGCGTCGAGCCCGGGACCGCCTCGGTCCCGGGCTCGTGTCGTGCCGTCTCACCAGTGGCCGCCGCCCGGCGCCTGAAGGTGCACCGCCTTGACGGTGCTGAACTCGTCCAGCAGTTCCGGGCCGTACCCGAAGCCCTGACCGCTGCCCCGGCGCGGCTGGGCCGCGCCCCCCGGTGCCCCGCCGAACACCGAATTGATCTTCACGGTGCCGACCGGCAGTTCCCGCCAGGCGCGCTGGGCGTGGCTCATCGAGCCGGTCAGCACGGTGGCGGCCAGACCGTACGGGGAGTCGGCCGCGCAGCGCAGCCCCTCGCTGAACGAGTCGACCACCACCACCGCGGCGACCGGCCCGAACGTCTCCTCGCGGACCAGCGCCATGTCGTGCCGGCACCCCTCGACCACTGTCGCCGGGTAGAACGCGCCCGGCCCCTCCGGCAGCACACCGCCGGCGCGTACCCGGGCGCCGTCGGCGAGCGCGGCCGTCACCTGCCCGTGTACGTGGTCCCGGTGCCGCCGGTCCACCAGCGGGCCGAGCTGCGTTTCCGGGTCACGGCCGGGGCCCACGGTGAGCGCCTCGGCGCGCGCCACGAGCGCGTCCAGGAAGCCCTCGGCGACGTGCCGGTGCACGTAGACGCGTTCCACCGCCACGCAGATCTGACCGGCGTTGGCGAAGCACCCGAGCGCCGCCTGCTCGGCCGCCCAGACCGGGTCGACGTCCGCGTCCACCACCAGCGGGTCGCTGCCGCCGTTCTCCAGCAGCACCTTCGCGCCGGTACGGGCGCCCGCGGCGGCGATCGCCCGGCCGGTCGCAGTGGAACCGACGTGGGCGACGACGTCGACGTCCTGCCCGGACAGCGCGGCCCCCACCTCGCCGCCGCCGCTGAGCAGCGACAGCACCCCGGCCGGCAACGCCGAGTCCAGCGCGCGGGCGAGCAGCCAGCCGGTGGCCGGGGTGCGCTCGCTCGGCTTGTGGACCACCACGTTGCCGGTGACCAGGGCCGCGCCGAGCAGGCCGCACGACACCGCCACCGGGTCGTTCCACGGGGTGATCGCGGCGACCACGCCGCGTGGCTCGGGGGCCATGAAGTCCAGCGCGTCGTGCGCGCCGTGCAGCGTCCGGCCGCCCCGGACCGGCGCCAGTTCGGCGTACTGTCGCAGCGTGCCGATGCCCGCCGCCACCCCGCCCCGCGCGTCCTCCAGGGGCTTGCCCATCTCCGCGGTGGTCGCCTCGGCCAGCTCTCCGGCCGCCGCCTCGACCGCGTCCGCGGCCCGGTGCAGCGCCGCGGCCCGCTCCGCGGTCGGGGTCGCGGCCCATTCCGCCGCCACGCCCCGGGCCGCCTCCACCGCCTTGGCCACCTCGTCGGCGGTCGCCACCGGCGTCCGGGTCACCGGTGACCCGTCCGCCGGATCGTGGACGACAAGCTCGCCGCCCTCGCCGCCGGCACCCCACACTCCACCTATGAGCTGCGCAACCGTGTACATGCGGCCCTGCTTGCCCCGGCCTGGGCCGGGCAAACGCGTTTCGCCCGGTGACCGGCCGGGTAGGCGGATCCGATGACCTCGACCGCCGACGCCGTCGTCATCGGAGCCGGGCACAACGGGCTGGTGGCCGCGAACCTGCTGGTGGACGCCGGCTGGGACGTCACCGTCCTGGAGGCCACCGAGGCGCCCGGTGGGGCCGTCCGCTCCGCGTACGTGACAGCGCCCGGTTACCTCAGCGACCTCTACAGCTCCTTCTACCCGCTCGGGTACGCATCTCCGGTCCTGGACGGGCTGAGCCTGGAACGGCACGGCCTGTCCTGGACGCACGCCCCGGACGTGCTGGCGCACCTGCTTCCAGACGGCCGGGCCGCCGTGGTCAACCGCGACCTGGACACCACAGCGGCCTCGCTGGAGGCGTTCGCGCCCGGCGACGGGGAGCGCTGGCGGCACGCGTACGCCGACTGGCGCCAGGTGGCCGAGCCGATGCTGCAGACCATCACCACCCCGTTCCCGCCGGTACGCGGCGGGCTGGGCCTGCTGCGGCAACTCCGGGTCGGCGGCGCGCTCCGCCTGGCCCGCCGCCTCCTGCTGCCCGTCCGCAAGCTCGGCGCGGAACTGTTTGAGGGCGAGGGCGGCACGGTCCTGCTGGCCGGCTGCGCCCTGCACACCGACCTGTCCCCGGAGGAGGCCGGCTCCGGCGTGTACGGCTGGCTGCTCGCCATGCTCGGCCAGCAGGTGGGCTGGCCGGTGCCGGTCGGCGGCGCCCAGCGGATCACCGACGCGCTGGTGGCCCGGCTGGTCGAGCGGGGCGGGCGGATCGAGTACGGCGCCCGGGTCGAGCGGGTGCTCACCGCCCGGGGCCGCGCGATGGGCGTCCGTACCGCCGGGGGAACCGACTGGCGGGCCCGCCGCGCGGTGCTCGCCGACGTGCCCGCGCCGGCGCTCTTCCTCGACCTGGTCGGCGCGGCGGCGCTGCCGCCCCGGATGGTCGAGGACCTGGCGCACTTCAAGTGGGACGGCTCCACGCTCAAGGTCGACTGGGCGCTGTCCGCGCCGGTGCCGTGGAAGAACCGGGAACTGGCCGGCGCCGGCACCGTGCACCTGGGCGCGGACCTCGACGGGCTCACCACGTACGCGGCCGAACTGGCCCGCGGAGAACTGCCCCGGGACCCGTTCCTGCTGGTCGGGCAGATGTCGGTGGCCGACCCGAACCACTCGCCGCCGGGCACCGAGTCGCTCTGGTCCTACACGCACCTGCCGTTCCGCCGGGACTGGCGGGCCGAGGACGTCGCGGGGCACGTGGAGCGGATGGAGGAGGTGCTGGAGGAGGCGGCGCCGGGCTTCCGGGCCTCGGTCGTCGGGCGGCACGTGGCCGCCCCGGCCGACCTGGAGGCCGCCGAGCCGAGCCTGGTGGGCGGCGCGCTCGGCGGTGGCACTGCCGCCGCGTACCAGCAGTTGTTCCTGCGGCCGATCCCCGGCCTGGGCCGCGCCGACACCCCGGTGGACCGGCTCTACCTGGCCAGCGCCTCCGCCCACCCCGGCGGCGGTGTGCACGGCGCGCCGGGGGCGAACGCGGCGCGGGCCGCGCTGGCCCGCGACCGGGCCGTCACCGGCGCGGTGTACGCCCGCACGATCGCCGCCGCCCACCGCGCCGTCTACCGCTGACCGCGTCTGCGCGGCACCACCCTCGCCGCTGCCGTCCTCCGCGCCCTCGCGGCAGTGGGGTCCGGCCCGCGTCAGCGCACCCGCTGCGGCTGACCTCCGCCGACGTCCGCTCGCCCTGGCTGACCTCCGGTCGCACCCATTGCGGCTGACCGCCCGACCCCGCCAACCGCAGGACGCCTGGCACCGGAAGCTCGCCACCGACAGGCGGGTGGGCGTGCGGCGTGGCGGCTGGCGAGGGGCGGGCTGGCGGTCTCGCCCCTCGGAACACGGTGACCCGGCACGGGCAGGCTGGCCGAACACTCCCTTGACACACCCGCGCGACGATCAGGCACCTAACCGCAGTCAGTACGTCACCGGGCACGGGCGCGGCCCGCAGATCTTGGTACGAAAGGGCCCCCATGAGGGCCGTTTCGTACCAAGATCTGCGCCAGTTCCCGGGATGCGGGTTGCTGATCTCACTTGGCGAGATGAGGGCGGGAAGCGGCACCGTCCCGCGCGATCTTGCAGTTGGCGCCCGAGGGGTGCCGGTTTTGCCAGGCTTTGCCGGGCACCAAACTGCAAGATCGCGCCTGTGGCGGGGTGGCGGGGTGGCGGGGTGGCGGGGTGGCGGGGTGGAGCGGTGAGGCATGCGGCGTTGGTTACGCAGCGTGCTTGATTGCGCCTGAGGTGGGGCCGTGGCGCCGGGAGAGCGCCCCAGGTCAACGCGGTGCTGCGCCGGTGGCGGCAGAGCAAAGGCGCGGGGTGCGGGACATGGCGGGGCGAGCGCGCCCTCACGCGCCGTGACAGCGGCGTGAGGGCGCGTTGCGGGCGCGCGGCAGGGCAGGGCGGATCAGGAGTCGAGGTTGCGGTGCCGGCTGCGCAGCTTGAACGGCATCAACGCGCTCTCGATCTTGGTGGCGGTGGTCATCTTCGAGTCGCCGTCACGGCGCTCCTCGAAGCGGATCGGCACCTCCAGGATGGTGTGGCCCAGCTTGGTGGCGAGGTAGTGCATCTCCACCTGGAAGCTGTAGCCGTTCGACTGGACCCGGTCGAGCCCGATCGCGCGCAGCGCCTCGGCCTGCCAGATCTTGAAGCCGGCGGTCAGGTCACGGATGCGCACGCGCAGCAGCGTGTGCACGTACAGGTTGGCCCAGCCGCTGAGCGCGCGCCGGTACAGCGGCCAGTTCTCGTCCAGCTCACCGCCGGGCACGTACCGCGAGCCGATGACCACCGAAGCCTGCGTGGACAGCAGCGCGCCGAGCATGCCGGGCAGCGCCTCCGGCGGGTGCGACAGGTCGGCGTCCATCTGGGCGACGAAGTCCGCGCCGTCGTCGAGCGCCCGGCCGATGCCGTCCACGTACGCCCGGCCGAGACCCTCCTTGCCCGGGCGGTGCACCACCGTCACCCGGTCCGGGTGCTCGATGGCCAGCTTGTCGGCGACCTCACCGGTGCCGTCCGGGGAGTTGTCGTCCGCGACCAGCACCTTCAGCCCCGGCAGAGGCAGCGCGAGCAGGCGCTCGACCAGCACCGGGAGGTTGCCCGCCTCGTTGTAGGTCGGAACGACGACGGTCAGGCGCGCATCCCCCCACGGGGAGGGTAACTGCACGGGTTCGATCATCACGGACATCCTCGGTCAGCGGACAGGTTCATCTGAGAGGGTATCCAGTGGGCCGTGCGGCGGCCGCACAGACGCCCCGCCGAGGGATCGATCCCGCTCCGGCTTCTGCCGGGTCGCGATGTCGGACAGCCGGGCCAGCGTCTCCCGGTTGCGAAGATGCAGCACCAGGTCGTTGAGCTTGGTCCGGACCCACCGCAGCGGCCCGGCGGCGAAGTCCTCGCCGATGGTCACCCGCGTCCGGCCGTCCTCCAGCGGTTCCAGAGCGAACGCCACTGTCGCCTCGCCGGCCGGCCACAACCCCGCGCGCAGCACGAGCCGGTGCGGCGCCTGGCACTCCAGCACGGTGGACTTGTCCTGCAGCGAGAACGGCCAGGGCCCGGCCCGGTGGTGCAGGTTGCTGCCGACCCGGGGCCACGTGTCGTCCACGTCCCGCACGTGCACGGTGCCCACCACCCAGTCGCTGTACGTCCACCCGTCCGCGAGCACCTCGAAGACCTGCTCCGGAGGCGCGTCGATCACTTTCTCCACAACCGCCATCACCAACCGGTACCCCGCCCCGGGCCGCCGCTAACGGCGATGCGGGTTAGCTTCTCGGGGGCGGCGGGTATCGCCGGACCGGAACGGTCGTGGCAACGTGTGCGCCGGCACCGGCGGGGCACGCCTGGCGCCGACGTCGACGTTTACTCCTCGGGGGCTCGGGAACCCGCCGCCCGTGCGACGGGACCAGGAGCGGGATCAGTGCAGGTCAGCCCGGGTTGACCCGGGTGCTGACCGGTTCCCGTCCGGCCTCTACGACGCGGTGCTGCTGGACCGGGACGGCACGCTGATCGAGGACGTGCCGTACAACGGCGACCCGGAGAAGGTACGGCCGGTGCCGGGCGCCCGGGAGGCGCTGGACCGGTTGCGGGCGGCCGGGTTGCGGCTCGCCGTGGTGACGAACCAGTCCGGCCTGGCCCGCGGCTGCTTCACCGCGGACGAGCTGAGGCTGGTCAACGCCCGGGTGGAGGAACTGCTCGGGCCCTTCGACCACTGGGCGATCTGCCCGCACGCGGAAGCCGACGGGTGCGCCTGCCGCAAGCCGGCGCCCGGGCTCGTACACGAGGCAGCCCGCGCGCTCGGCACCACGCCGACCCGGTGCGTGCTGATCGGCGACATCGGCGCGGACACGGCCGCCGCCGCGGCGGCCGGCGCTGCCACGATCATGGTGCCCACGCCGGCCACCCGGGCCGCCGAGGTGGCCGCCGCGCCGACCGTCGCCGCCGACCTGCCGGACGCGGTGAGCACAGTGCTGGCCCGGATGCGCCTCACGGCCGCGCCGCAACGCGCGGGCCGTAACCGCCGGGGCACGGTCCTCGTGGTCCGCAGCGACGCCGCCGGTGACGTGCTGGTGACCGGTCCCGGCATCCGCGCGGTGGCGGCCGGCGCGCAGCGGGTGGTGCTGCTGTGCGGGCCACGCGGCCGGGCGGCGGCCGAACTGCTGCCCGGCGTGGACGAGATCATCGAAGCGCCGCTGCCGTGGATCGACGCGCCCGCCCCACCCGTCGACCCGGGCGACATGCGCGCGCTCACCGACCGGCTCGCGGCCGTACGCGCCGACGAAGCCGTCGTCTTCACCTCCTTCCACCAGTCCGCGCTGCCGCTGGCGCTGCTGCTGCGCCTGGCCGGGGTGCCCCGGATCAGCGCGATCAGCGACGACTACCCGGGCAGCCTGCTCGACGTGCGCCACCGCGTCCCGGCCGGCGTACCCGAACCGGAACGTGCCCTGTCCCTCGCCGCCGCCGCCGGATTCGCGCTGCCCGGCCACGACGAACCCGCCCTGCGCATCCGCTCCGACCGGCTTCCGCCGCCCGCGGCCGAGGCCGGGGCGCCCGGCTACGTGGTGCTGCATCCCGGGTCCTCGGTGGAGACCCGCGCCTGCCCGGAGGAACTGGCCACGCGAGTGGTCCGGGTGCTCGGCGCGGCCGGTCACCGGGTGGTGGTCACCGGCGGGCCGGACGAGCGGGAGCTGACCGCCCGGGTCGCGGCGGCGGGCGGCGTCGACCTCGGCGGGCGTACCGGGCTGGCGGAGCTGGCCGCTGTGGTCGCCGGCGCCGGCGCGCTGGTGGTCGGCAACACCGGCCCCGCGCACCTGGCCGCCGCGCTCGGCGTGCCGGTGGTGAGCCTGTTCGCGCCCACTGTGCCGTTCGGGCAGTGGGGGCCCTACCGGGTGCCGACAGTGCGCCTCGGCGACGCGGCGGCGCCCTGCCGGGACACCCGCGCCACCGTCTGCCCGGTCCCCGGGCACCCGTGCCTGTCGGCGGTCGAGCCGGGCCGGGTGCTGGAGGCGTTGCGGCTGCTCGGCGTGCCGGCGCCGGTGGCGGGCGGGGTGGTCGGATGAACATCCTGCTGTGGCACGTCCACGGGTCGTGGACGACGTCCTTCGTGCACGGCAAGCACCGCTACCTGGTGCCGGTCACGCCGGACCGGGGCCCGTACGGGCTGGGCCGGGCGCGCACCTACCCGTGGCCGGACAGCGCGGTCGAGGTCACGCCGGAAGACCTGCGCGGCGCCGACGTGGACCTGGTGATCCTGCAGCGCCCGGAGGAACTCGACCTGGCCGCCGAGTGGCTCGGCCGCCGCCCCGGACGCGACGTCCCGGCGATCTACGTCGAGCACAACACGCCGAAAGGCGACGTGCCGAACACCCGTCATCCCATGGCCGACCGCGACGACCTGCTGCTCACCCACGTCACCGCGTTCAACGAGCTGTTCTGGGACAACGGCGGCACCCGCACCACGGTGGTCGACCACGGCGTCGTACCGCCCGCCGTCGAATGGACCGGCGAACTCGACCGCCTCGCCGTGGTCATCAACGAGCCGGTACGCCGCTGGCGCGTCACCGGCACCGACCTGCTCGCCCGGTTCGCCGCGCTCGCCCCGCTCGACGTCTACGGCATGAAGGTGGCCGGTCTCGCCGCTCACCTCGGACTGCCCGAGGACCGGCTGACCAGCCACGACGACGTACCCCAGCACGCCATGCACGCCGAACTCGCCAAACGGCGCGCCTACCTGCACCTGTGCCGCTGGACCTCACTGGGCCTCAGCCTCGTCGAGGCCATGACCATGGGCATGCCGGTGGTGGCGCTGGCCACCACCGAAGCGGTGGAAGCCGTCCCGCCGGAGGCGGGCGCGCTGTCCACCCGGGTCGACACGCTCGTCGAGGCCGCCCGTGGCCTGCTGGACGACAGGGAGTCCGCCCGCCGGGCGGGCGCCGCGGCGCGGGCCGCCGCCCGGGGCCGCTACGGCCTGGAGCGTTTCCTCGCCGACTGGGACCGGCTGCTGGAGGAGGAAGTATGCGCATCGCGATGATCTCGGAGCACGCCAGCCCGCTCGCCGTCCTCGGCGGGGAGGACGCCGGTGGCCAGAACACGCATGTCGCGGAGCTCTCCGCCGCGCTCGCGGCCGCCGGTCACGACGTACGGGTCTACACCCGGCTCGACGCGGTGGACCTGCCGGTGAGCGTGCGTGCCCCGGACGGGTACGAGGTGGTGCACGTACCGGCCGGGCCGGCCGAGCCGGTGGCCAAGGACGACCTGCTGCCGTACATGCCGGCGTTCGGCAACTGGCTGGCCGACCGGTGGCGCACCGGCGACTGGCAGCCCGAGGTGGTGCACGCGCACTTCTGGATGAGCGGGCTGGCCGGGCTCGCCGCGGCCCGCCGCGCGGGCGTGCCGGTGGTGCAGACCTACCACGCGCTCGGCACCGTCAAGCGCCGCCACCAGGGCGCGCAGGACACCAGCCCGCCGGGCCGGGTCGAGCACGAGCGGAAGCTGGGCCGCTCGGTGGACCGGGTGGTCGCCCAGTGCCAGGACGAGGTCGCCGAGCTGGTCCGGATGGGTGTGCCCCGCTCCCGGATGACAGTCGTGCCGTCGGGGGTGAACCTGTCCACGTTCGCCCCGCTCGGCCCGGTCGCCGACCGTGACGGCGGCCGGGCCCGCATCCTCACCGTCGGCCGGCTGGTCGAGCGCAAGGGCTTCCAGGACGTCATCCGGGCCGTCGCCGAGGTGCCGGACGCCGAGTGCGTGGTGGTCGGCGGCCCGCCGGCCGGACTGCTGGAGACCGACCCGTACGCGCTGCGCCTGCGGACGCTGGCCCGCTCGCTCGGCGTCGCCGACCGGGTACGGCTGGTCGGCGCGGTCCCCCGGGAGGAGATGGGCCGCTGGTACCGGTCCGCCGACGTGCTCGTCGCCGCCCCCTGGTACGAGCCGTTCGGGCTCACCCCGCTGGAGGCGATGGCGTGCGGCGTGCCGGTGGTCGGCACCGCGGTCGGCGGGCTCATCGACACGGTGGTGCCCGGCCGCACCGGCGACCTGGTGCCGGCCCGCGATCCGGCGGCGCTCGGCGCGGCGATCCGGGGCCTGCTCGGTGACCGGATCCGCCGGTTCGCCTACGCCACCGCGGCGCTGGAGCGGGCGCGCACCCGCTACTCGTGGGCCACCACCGCCGACCGCCTCACCGAGTTGTACGGCGAGGTGGCCAGCGTCGGCCGTCCCACCCGGGTGGTCGCCTGATGACGGCGACCCCGCCGGCCGCCGGCGGCACGCTGCTGGAGGACCATCTGGCGCTGCTGGCCGCCGCGCTGCTGCCGCTGCGGGAGTCGGAGGGGATGCTGGCCCGCTGGGGTGAGGATCTGGCGCAGCGGCTCGCCGCCGGCGGGCGGCTGCTGGTGGCCGGCAACGGCGGCAGCGCCGCCGAAGCCCAGCACCTCACCGCCGAACTCGTCGGCAAACTCCGCCACGACCGCCAACCCCTGTCCGCCATCGCCCTCCACGCCGAAACCAGCGCCCTCACCGCCATCGCCAACGACTACGGCTACGACGAAACCTTCGCCCGACAGGTACGCGCCCACGGCCGACCCCACGACATCCTCCTGCTTCTCACCACCAGCGGCACCAGCACCAACCTCCTCACCGCCGCCCACGCCGCCCACCAGACCGGCCTGCGCACCTGGGCCTTCACCGGTCCCGCGCCCAACCCCCTCGCCGACCTCTGCCACGAGCACCTGGCGATCGACTCGCCGGACGGGCAGGTGGTGCAGGAGCTGCATCTGGTGGCCTCGCACGTGCTCTGCGAGTACGTCGAACGGGCGCTGCCGGCGGCGCTCGCCGCCCCGGCGCCGGCCGAACCGGTGCGTACCGGCGTCGAGGTGGTGCTCGGCGACCCGGACCCGGCGGCGCCCGCCGGACCGGGAGGCCGGGCATGAGGGGGCCGGTGGTGGTGCTCGGGGACACGCTTCTGGACCGCGACGTCGAGGGTCTGGTGAACCGGCTCTGCCCGGACTCCCCGGTGCCGGTGCTGGACGAGACCTCCTCCGTCGACCGTCCCGGCGGCGCCGGCCTGGCCGCGGTGTTCGCGGCCGCTCAGGGCGCCGAGGTCGCGCTGGTCACAGCGGTCGCCGACGACGCCGGCGGGGCCCGGCTCGGCACGCTGCTCGCCGCCGCGGGGGTGCGGTTGTACGCGCTGCCGCTGGCCGGCGCCACCCCGGAGAAGGTCCGGCTGCGGGTACGCGGCCGGGTGCTGCTGCGCCACGACCGGGGCGGCGCGGCCGGTGTGCCCGGTCAGCCCAGCGACGCCGTGCTGCGGCTGATCGCCGACGCGTCCGCCGTGCTGGTGAGCGACTACGGCCGGGGCGTGGCCGGGCATCCCGCGCTGCGCGCCGCGCTGGCCGCCACCCGGGCGCCGGTGGTCTGGGACCCGCATCCGCGCGGACCGGCCGCCGTACCCGGGGTGCACCTGGCCACCCCGAACGAGCCGGAGGCCCGCGACCTGGCCAAGACGCCGCCGGGCGGGTCCCGCCTCGCGGCCGCGTCCCGCAGCGCGCAGGCGCTGCGCCGCCGCTGGCAGGCGCGCGCGGTAGCGGTGACGCTCGGCGGGGACGGCGCGCTGCTCTGTCACGCCGGATCCACGCCCCTGGTGGTGCCGGCGCCACCGGCCGAGGGGGACACCTGCGGGGCGGGGGACCGCTTCGCGTCCACCGCGACGCTCGCGCTGGCCCGTGGGGCGCTGGTCTCCGAGGCGGTGCAGGAGGCGGTCGCGCAGGCGTCCGCGTACGTGGCCGGGGGTGGCGTGGCCGCCGCGCTGCCGGCCCCGGTACGGGCGGTGGCCCCGGCGGTGGTCACCGGCGGCGGCGACCGGGTCGGCGCCGGGGCGGCCGGTGAGGTGGTGGCCCGGGTACGCGCGGCCGGCGGCACCGTGGTCGCCACCGGCGGCTGCTTCGACCTGCTGCACGCCGGGCACGTGGCGACGCTGCAGGCGGCCCGGCAACTCGGCGACTGCCTGGTGGTCTGCCTCAACTCCGACGCCAGTGTGGCCGGGCTCAAGGGCCCGGAGCGCCCGGTCGTGCCGCAGGGCGACCGGGGCCGGCTGCTCGCCGCGCTCGGCTGCGTCGACGCGGTGCTGATCTTCGACGAGCCGACCCCGGAGGCGGCGCTGTCCTGGCTGCGTCCGGACATCTGGGTCAAGGGCGGCGACTACGCCAGCGGCGGCGGCGCCGAGACGTTGCCCGAGTCGGAGATCCTGGCCCGCTGGGGCGGGCACACGGTGGTGGTGCCGTACCTCGACGGGCGCTCGACCACCGACATGATCGCTGCCGCGCGGGCGGGACGGGGCAGCGGCGGCTGGCCGGCCACGACGCTCGACCCGGCGGAGGCCGTCGCGCAGACGGTGGTCCGGTCCACGGCGAAGGGAGCACGATGAACGAGCGACGCATCCGATCCGGCGCGGTCGCGCGGGCGGCGGCATGAACGCCCCCGCTCCCGGTGCCGGGCCCGCGGTCCTGGTCACCGGCGGGTCGAGCGGGCTCGGCGCGGCGGTGGTCGCCGCGGTGGCCCGCTCCGGTGGACGCCCGCTGGTGCTGGACCGGCAGCGTCCCGCCGACGGTGTGCCCTGGGCCGAGTGCGACCTGGCCGACACCCGAGCCGCCGAGGCCGCCACGCGCGATCTCGCGGAACGCTCCGGCGGGCTGGACGCCGTGGTCACCGCCGCCGGCATGGACGTGCCGGGGAAGCTGGCCGACATCCCGGCGGAGACCTGGGAACGGATCGTCACGGTGGACCTGCTCGCCACGGCCGCGGTGATCCGGGCCGCGCTGCCCTGGCTGGAGGCGTCCCGCGGCAACATCGTCACGGTGGCCTCGACGCTGGGCGTGAAGGCGGTGAGCGACGCGACGGCGTACTGCGCGGCGAAGTTCGGGGTGGTGGGCTTCACCCGGGCGCTCGCCGCCGAGCTGGCCGGCACTGTGGGCGTGACGCTGCTGATCCCGGGCGGGATGCGGACCGCGTTCTTCGACGAGCGGGACGCGCAGTACCGCCCCGGCCCGGACGCGGTGCTCAACGAGCCGTCCGACACCGCCGCCGCGGTCATGTTCGCACTCTCCCAGCCGGCCGGCTGCGCGGTACGCGAGATGGTGGTGTGCGCCGCGCAGGAGTCCTCGTACCCGTGATCCTGGTGCTGCGGGCGCTCGGCGTCGGCGACCTGGTCACCGCCGTGCCGGCGTTGCGTGGCCTGCGCGCCGGCCTGCCGGGCCGGGAACTGGTGCTCGCCGCGCCGGACTGGCTGGCGCCGCTGGCGGAGCTGACCGGGGCGGTCGACCGGGTGCTGCCCACCACCGGACCGGACCGGATCGCGTGGACCGGACCGCCGCCGGAGGTGGCGGTCAACCTGCACGGCCGGGGGCCGCAGTCGCACCGGGCGCTGGCCGCCGTACGCCCCGGCCGGCTGCTCGCCCACCGCAACCCGGACGCCGGGCACCCGGACGGCCCGGCCTGGGACGACGACGAGCACGAGGTGCGCCGCTGGTGCCGCCTGCTGCACGCGTACGGCCTGCCGGCCGACCCGGGAGACCTCGCGCTGCGCCGTCCGGCGGCGGGTGGCGTACCGGCCGGGTTGACGCTGCTGCATCCGGGCAGCAAGATCCCGGCGAAGCGCTGGCCGGCGCGGCGGTTCGCCGGGCTGGCCCGGGAGCTGACCGCGCGCGGTCACCGGGTGGCGGTGACCGGATCTGCCGGCGAGCGGGCGCTGGCCGAGCGGGTCGCCCGCGACGGGGGGCTGCCGCCGGAGGCGGTGCTGGCCGGCCGGACCGGGCTGGCCGAGCTGGCCGCGCTCGTCGCGGGCGCGCGGCTGGTGGTCAGCGGGGACACCGGCGTGGCGCACCTGGCCACCGGCTACGGCACCGCCTCGGTGGTGCTGTTCGGGCCGGTGCCGGCGGCGCACTGGGGGCCACCGGCGGACCGGCCTCGCCACCGCGCCCTCGGTGCGATCGAGCCCACGCACGTCAACCCGGATTCGACCGGGTCACGCGGGGTAGGAAGCCACCCGACATTGAATGCCATCGGGATCGACGAGGTGGTGGCCGCGGTGGCCGACGTGGAACGGGTATCCGGTGCGGTTGCGGCGTAGCGATCCGGGCCGGCCGGGGTACGCGCGCCGGCGACGCGGCAAGGGCTGGCTGTTCCTCGACCCGGCCGGCGAGCCGGTGCGCGACGCCGGGGAGCTGGCCCGGCTGCGCGAGCTGGTCATCCCGCCCGCCTGGCAGGACGTGTGGATCTCGCCGTACCCGAACGGCCACATCCAGGCCACCGGCATCGACGCGGCGGGCCGCAAGCAGTACCTCTACCACCCGCGCTGGCGGCGCAAGCGCGACGAGGCGAAGTTCGACCACGTGCTGGAGGTGGCCCACCGGCTGCCCGCGCTACGGGACCGGGTCACGCAGGACCTGGCGCTGCGCGGCCTGCGCCGGGAGCGGGTGCTCGCCACCGTCGCCCGGCTGCTCGACATGGGCGCCTTCCGGGTCGGCAGCGACCAGTACGCCACCGGCGACGACCCGACCTTCGGGGTGGCCACGCTGCGCCCCGAGCACACCCGCTCCCGGGGCGGGTGCGTGGTCTTCGAGTTCCCCGCCAAGGGCGGCATCGAGCAGGTCCGCCGGATCGAGGACGCGGAGCTGTGCCGGGTGCTGCTCAACCTGCGCCGGCGGCGGCGGGCCCAGGAGCGGCTGTTCGGCTACTGGGACGGCCGGTCCTGGCGCGACGTGCGCAGCGACGAGGTGAACGACTACCTGCGCGACGCCAGCGGCGGGGAGATGACCGCGAAGGACTTCCGTACCTGGCACGCCACCGTGCTGGCGGCGGCCGAGCTGGCGAACGTGGGCCCGCAGCGCTCCGCCACCGCCCGCAGGCGGGCGGTGGCCGGGGTGATGCGGTCGGTGGCCGAGTTGCTCGGCAACACCCCGACGGTGGCGCGGGCCTCCTACGTGGACCCGCGGGTGGTCGACCTCTACCACGACGGGGTGCTGGCGCCGGTGCAGCCGGAGATGCCGCGCGAGGCGGTGGAGAAGTCGGTGCTGGCGCTGCTGGAGGAGGAGGCCGGCTGACCGGCCCCGTCGGTCCTGGGGGGAAGCGCGACGGGGCCGGAAACCTCGTCCGGCGCGGATGCGGGGAGACCGCCACCGGGGCGGCCGCCCGCGGCCGGGCCGCCGCGGACGCCACGCCACGGCCCCCCGATACCAGTGGGCCACCGCTGGGAGCGGTCTCAGCCCTGCGTTCAGTATGTCCGCGCCGAGTTGACTGCGGATGCCGTGGTGTTGACGATCCGTGCCGGTTCCAGATGACGGGCCCGGAATGCCTGCGGTGTCTCCGCGTGCGCGGCCCGGAAGGCGCGGCTGAAGTGTGCCTTGTCCCGGAACCCCCAGCGGGCGGCGATGAGCTGGATCGAGCGGTCGCTCAGCGCCGGGTCGGCGAGGTCGCGCCGGCACCGGGCCAGCCGCTCGTCCCTGATGTACGCCGC
Organism: Micromonospora chalcea; assembly: GCF_028768405.1. Taxonomy (NCBI): domain Bacteria; kingdom Bacillati; phylum Actinomycetota; class Actinomycetes; order Micromonosporales; family Micromonosporaceae; genus Micromonospora; species Micromonospora chalcea. The sequence continues at coordinate 423,992 of NZ_CP118233.1, forward strand.
GACGGTGGTCTCCTCGTCCTCGAAGAGCCGGTGCAGCGAGCGCACCGAGATGTGGTGCGCGTCGGCGATCCGGCCCGGGTCCAGCGAGGCGTCCCCGAGGTGCTGCTCCACGTACGAGCGCACCTGGGCGAGCAGGGCGCGCCGCCGGATCTCGGTGGGGACCGCCTCCTCGGAGACCAGGTTGCGGCCGAGCAGCGTGGCGACCAGGTCCAGGCCGATCCCGCCCAGCCGCTCGGCGTCGGCGGCGTGGTACTGCTCGGGGTGCGCGGTGATCCGGACGAGGAAGTCGGCGAGCAGGCCGCCGACGCCCTCGGAGCCGGACATCCGCCCGGCGAACAGGGGAGCGAGACGGCGGCGCGGCAGCGGCAGCGCGTCGTACGGCATCAGGGCCACGATCGAGCGGGCGTACGCGGGCCCGGCCGGGTCGGCGTGGTGGCTGACCTCGTGCGGGCGGGAGCAGTCGTAGAAGGTGAGGTCGCCGGGGCGGCAGCAGGCCCGCTGCCCCGCCTGGTCGGCCTGGCTGGTCCCGGTGAGCGTGAGCGCGAGCAGGTAGTAGTCCGGGTCGGAGCGCTGGATCAGCTTCGAGGTGCGGACGCAGTCCACCGACGGGTAGCGGTAGCGGATGAGCCGCATCCGGCCCAGCTCGACGAACTCGGCCCGCGCGACGAAGTCGTCGGCGTGCGCGGTGTGCACCCGCAGCGGCGTCGGGGTACTGGCCATCATGTCCAGCCACATGCCGAAGCGCTCGCGTGGTGGCAGATCCTCCGTGTCGAGCACCTGCCGGCGCAGCTTCCCGTCCATCAACCGACCCCCGTGGTTCGTCACACCTGCTAGAACCAGGACGCCCCACGGGGCCGAAAAGCGACACCCGTGGGGCCGTGACGTCCGTCATTGACGGACCGGGGAGCCTTCTGTTAGCAGTCCGTTCAGTCGTTCAGCACCTGGGCCAGCCGGTCCCGGAACCGCCGCTCCGAGTCGGTCACCGTGTCGCCGCCGAGGCCCAGGATGCCGCCGGTGGAGGCCGCGCCCACCACCTGCTCGGCGATGTCCACCAGCCAGTGCCGGTACGCCCCGGCCTGACCCTCGTCCACCCGGGCGGCGAGCAGGGCGGCGGCCTGGCCGGCCCGGGCCAGCACGTCCTCGATCATCGCCTTCGGGTCCTCCGGCGTGAGCACCGGAAGCTCCGCGCCGGTCTCCGGGTCGCCGACCCGGTCGACGATCTCGCCGGCCACCGCCGCGACGAGCGGGCTCGCCGACTCGCGGCCGGCGGCAATGGTCTGCAGCCCGGCGGCGTTCTCGGCCATGGTGCGGCGGGTGCCGTCGGACTCTGCGGCGGCCGCCGCGGTGAGCACCGACTGCGGCAGCCCCACCAGCAGCCCCCACTCCTCGTCGGAGACGCCGAACCGGGTGTACGCCGGCTGCTCGATCACGATCAGGCCCCTTTCGCCGTGGTCGTCGTTCGTCGACGGGCGCCGCCGCGGCGCCCGGGTCAGGCTAGTCGAGTTCCAGCAGTCCCTGTTCGGACACCACGGGCACGGAGAGCGTCTTGTAACCGACCTCGTCGAAGAGCACAGTCATCCGGTCCTCCTCGTAGCTGAGCACCAGGCCGGCGCCCCACTCCGGGTGGCGCACCTGGCTGTGCACGGGGAACGGCCCGACCGCGCCGTCTCCGGCCACGCTGGTGCCGGCGTGGCAGTTGTCGCAGTGCCCGCAGACCTCGTGCATCTGCTCGCCGAAGTACGCCAGCAGGGCCTGGCCCCGGCACCCGGTGGTCTCGGCGAACGCGCGCATCATGTCGGTACGCGACCGGGTCACCGTCTGCTGCCGTTCCGCCTCGGCCAGCGCGGCCCGGCCGGACTCGGCGGCCGCCGGGGCGTACCGGGGCGCGCCGATGCGCTGCCGGGCGCGCGGCTCGGCGGCGCCGACCTGCTCCAGCAGGGACAGGTACTGGCCCAGTTTGCGCGGGCCGAGCCCGGTCAGCTCGCGCAGCTCCTTGCGGTTGCGGGCCTTGCCGCGCAGCACCGCGGCCAGCTCGGTCAGCTCCTTTTCGTCCGGCAGCCCGCCGCTGAAGTAGCGCTGCAGGCCGACGTCCTCGGCGCGCCACAGCAGCAGCACCCGGGCCGGTGAGCCGTCGCGCCCGGCGCGGCCGATCTCCTGGAAGTAGCTGTCCGGCGAGTCGGGCAGCGCCATGTGCACCACCCAGGCGATGTTCGGCTTGTCGATGCCCATGCCGAACGCCGACGTGGCCACCATGATCGGCACCCGGTCGGCGAGGAACGCCTCGTGCAGCTCGTGCCGGGCCGCGGTGGGCATGCCGCCGTGGTAGAACTCGGCCGGGAAACCGGCGCCGGTGAGCCGCTCGGCCAGTTCCTCGGCCGCGCGCCGGGTCGGCACGTAGATGATGCCGGGCCGCTCGTCGTCGCGCAGCAGCGCGATCAGCCGCCGCCACCGGTAGTCGTCGGTGGGGCAGTGGGCCACCTCGAGGAAGAGGTTGGGCCGGTCCAGCCCGGAGACCACCACCTCGGGCTCGCGCAGCCGCAGCCGGGCGATGATGTCGTCGCGTACCGGCGGGGAGGCGGTGGCGGTGAGCGCCACCACCGGCGGGCGGCCCAGGCCGTCGATCAGGTGGCCCAGCGCCAGGTAGTCCGGGCGGAAGTCGTGGCCCCACGCCGAGATGCAGTGCGCCTCGTCGATCGCCACCAGCGCCGGCTTCAGCTCCCGGACCTCGGCGAGCCGGTCCGGGTTGCTCAGCGCCTCCGGCGTGATGAACAGGAACTCCGCCCGCCCGGCCCGGATGTCCTCGATCGCCTCGGCCTGCTGGGCGGCGCTCTCGTCCGAACTGATCCGCACCGCGCGCAGTTCCGGACGCTGCCGTTCGTTGAGCGCGGCGATCTGGTCCTGCTGCAACGCCAGCAGCGGGGAGATCACCACCGTGGGGCCGGGGATCAGGCTGGCCGGGATCTGGTAGATCGCCGACTTGCCGGCGCCGGTGGGCAGCACCACCAGCGCGTCGCGGCGCTTCATCACGGCGCGCATGGCGGCGAGCTGGTTGGGCCGCAGCGCGGTCCAGCCGAACAGGTTCCGTGCCGCCCGGCGCAGGCTGGAGGAGTGAGTGGTCAGTTTCATCAAGCGCCTCAGCTACCCCCGGCGATCCCGCGCGAAACCGCCTGCGCCGCTCACCCGCCCGGTGCGGATCAGCGGCGGAACATGGCGCGGATGGCGATCAGCAGGAACAGGCCGCCGACGATCAGGCCGAGCAGCCGTACGCCGGGGATGTCGGCGGCGCTGGTGGCGTCGGCGAGCGGCAGGGCGGACATGTGGGAACTCTCCCACGGGAGGTCGCGGGACGCCACCGCCTAACAGTAAGGATTGTTGACTATTTAGCTGCGCGGTGTGACCATGTCAGCACCCGCCGGCCCCGGCGGGTCCGTGGGGGAGACGGGGGTACGACAGCACATGAGCGAGCGGACCGAGGGATCGACCGGAGATCTGGCGGCGCTCGCCGCCGCCGTCCTGCAACCGGGGTTCGTCGGCACCACGCCGCCGCCGTGGGTGTGCCGCTGGCTCGGCGAAGGGCTCGGCTCGGTCGTCCTGTTCGCCCGCAACGTCGTCGACCACGAGCAGGTCGCCACGCTCACCGCGAACCTGCGGGCCGAGCGGCCGGACGTCATCGTGGCGATCGACGAGGAGGCCGGCGACGTCACCCGGATCGAGTCCGCCCGGGGCAGCTCCCGGCCCGGCAACTACGCGCTCGGCGCGATCGACGACCCGGCGCTGACCGAGGAGGTCGCCCGCGACCTCGGCGCCGAACTGGCAGCCGTCGGCGTCACTCTGGACTACGCCCCGGACGCCGACGTCAACTCCAACCCGGCCAACCCGGTGATCGGGGTGCGCGCGTTCGGCGCCGACCCGGACCTGGTCGCCCGGCACACCGCCGCCTGGGTACGCGGCCTGCAGTCCGGCGGCGTCGCCGCCTGCGCCAAGCACTTCCCCGGACACGGCGACACCCGGGTCGACTCGCACCACGACCTGCCCCGCATCGGCGGCGACCGGGCCCGCCTCGACGCGGTCGAGCTGGCCCCGTTCCGGGCCGCCGTGGCCGCCGGGGCGCAGGCGGTGATGACCGGCCACCTGCTGGTGCCGGCGCTGGACCCGGAACTGCCCGCCACGCTCAGCCCGCGCGTGCTGGGCGGGCTGCTGCGCGAGGAGATGGGCTTCGGCGGCGTGGTGGTCACCGACGCGGTGGAGATGCGGGCGGTGGCCGACCGGTACGGCTTCACCGGCGCCGCGGTGCGCGCGCTCGTGGCCGGCGCGGACGCGATCTGCGTGGGCGGGGAACGGGCCACCGAGGCCGACGCCCGCGAGCTGCGCGACGCGATCGTCGCCGCGGTGATCAGCGGCCAGCTGCCCGAGGAGCGGCTCGCCGAGGCGGCCAAGCGCGTCGGTCAGCTCGCCGCCTGGAGCGTCGCCGCCCGCGCCCGCCGGGTCGCCGGCACGCCACCGGCCGACGGCTCACCGATCGGGCTGGCCGCCGCCCGCCGGGCGGTCCGGGTCAGCGGCGACGCCGCGCTGCTGCCGCTGGCCGGGCCGGCGCACGTGGTGGAGTTCGCGCCGCCGCGCAACATCGCCATCGGCGAGGAGACGCCGTGGGGGATCGCCGCGCCCCTGGCCAGCCTGGCGCCGGGCACCACGACCGCCCGCTACGCCGCCGACGCCGTACCGGCCGACCCGGGCGACCTGCCGGCCGGACGGCCGCTCGTGCTGGTGGTGCGGGACCTGCACCGGCACGACTGGATGCGGGACGCGGTGCGCCGGGCGCTCGCCGCGCGCCCGGACGCGGTGGTGGTCGAACTGGGCGTGCCCGAGCTGGTCACCGGCGCGGTGCACCTGGCCACCCACGGCGCCACCGCCGCCGCGGCCCGCGCCGCCGCCGAGGTGCTCAGCGGCGCCCGCTGACTCCCGGGCCGGCCGGGCGGGGAGGTCCCCCGGCCGGCCCGGGCCTCACGCCGGGTCGGCCACCAGGTCGGCGTACTCGGGGTGACGCTTGACGAACGCGGCCACGAACGGGCAGCTCGGCACGATCCGGCCGCCCCGGGCGCGGACCTCGTCCAGCGCGCCCCGGACCAGCGCCGCGCCGACGCCCTGACCCTGGAACCGGTCGTCGACCTCGGTGTGCGTGAAGACCAGCACCCCGTCGCCGGGGGTGTACGCGGCGAACCCGGCCAGCGCGTCGTCCACCAGGATCTCGAAGCGACGCTTGGCGGGGTTGTCCTCGACCTGAAAGCTCACCGGGCCATTCTCCCTCCGGGGCCGGCCAGCCGGTCCAGTTCGGTCAGCAGCCGGTCCACCTCCTCGACCGTGTTGTAGTGGTAGACGCTGGCCCGGACCGCGCCGCCGTCGGCGCGCAGGCCCATCGTGCGGAAGTACTCGTAGGCGTAGTAGTCGCCGTGCGACAGGCACAGCCCCGCCTCGCCCAGCGCCGCCGCCGTCTGCGCCGGGGCCAGGCCGGCCACCCGGAACGACACCGTCGGGCAGCGCCGGGCCGGTGCGCCGTAGACGGTCACGAACGACCGGCCGGTCAGCCCGGCGAACAGCCGCTCGAAGACCGCCTCCTCGTGCGCCTGCGCGGCGGCCAGCCCGGCGCGTACCCGCTCCCGCCGGTCGCCGGTCGCGGCCGGATCCAGGCCGGCCAGGTGGTCCACCGCGGCGGTCACCCCGGCCAGCAGCGGGAAGCTCGGCGTGCCGTACTCGAACCGGTCCGGCACCGAATCGGCGGAGGGAAGCAGCTTCGCCGGGCGCAGCGCCTCCCAGCGCGCCGGGTCGGCCACCATCGCCGCGAGGTGCGGCCCGGACCACTTGTACGCGCTGGTCACCAGGAAGTCCGCGCCGAGCGAGGCCAGATCGGTCGGGCCGTGCGGCACCGAGTGCACGCCGTCCACGCACACCAGCGCGCCGGCCGCGTGCGCGGTCTTGGCGATCGCCGCCACGTCCGGCACGGTGCCGATCGCGTTGCTGCCGGCGGTCACCGCGACCAGCCGGGTCCGCTCGGTGACCAGGTCGGCGTACTGGCCGGCGGGCAGCTCGCCGCTCACCGGGTCGAACTCGGCCCAGCGCACCGTGGCGCCGGCCGCCTGCGCGGCCTGCACCCAGGGCCGGACGTTCGCGTCGTGGTCCAGCCGGGACACCACCACCTCGTCGCCCGGCCGCCAGCCGGCACCGAGCGTGCGGGCCAGGGTGTACGTCAGCGCGGTCGCGCTCGGACCGAGCACCACGCCCGACGGCTGCGCGCCGAGCAGGTCGGCGACCGCCGCCCGCGCCCCGGCGACCAGCTCCAGCGCCCGGCGGCCGGGTACGAAAGCGGCGCTGCGGTTGCCGGTGGCGGCGCGCATGGCGCCGGTCACCGCCTCGATCACGCCGGCCGCGGTCTGGGTGCCCCCGGCGCCGTCGAAGTGGGCGAATCCCTCGGCCAGGGCGGGGTAGGCGGCCCGGACCCGGGCGACGTCGAAAGCCATTCCGGCACCCTAGCGCGCACCCCGGACGCCCCGCCCGGCGTGCCGTCGCGGGCCCCGGGCGCGACGGCGCGCTGGCGCAGTCCGCCTATCCTTGGGCGGGTGACGATCCGACGCGCCACCTCCGCCCCCGCCCGCCGTGCCGCCGGTCTGCTCGCCGGCCTCGCCCTCGGCGCCGCGCTGCTCGCCGGATGCAGCTCCGAAGGCGCCGAGACCGACTGCGGCCTCGACGCCTGCACGATCACCTTCGACCGCGGCGTGGAAGCCAGCGCCCGGATCCTCGGCGTCGAGGCGAAGCTCGTCGGCGCCCAGGGCGACCAGGTCACCGTCGAGGTGGCCGGGGAACAGCTCTCCCTGACCGTGGGCCAGCAGGCCACCGAGGTCGCCGGCTTCCAGGTCAGCCTGGACAGCGTCACCGACCAGCAGGTGGTGCTGCGGGTCGCCCGCGACCTCGCCGGCTGATCCGTTTCGGCCGCTCCCGGCGGGCGCGGACGTTTGGAAAATCGCCCGCCGGGAGATTGAGGGCTCATGTCTCTCACCCGGAATGCCGGAGCCACCGCCGCCCAGGCTCGAAACAGCCGGTGGCTCGAACTGTTGACCCGTGGCGGCTTCATCGGATACGGAATCGTGCACCTTCTCCTCGCCTGGCTGGCGCTGCAGATCGCCTTCGGCAAGTCCGGCGAGGAGGGGAACCAGAACGGCGCGCTGCGCACCCTCGGTGAACAGCCGCTCGGGAAGTTCCTCCTGATCGCGATGGCGGTCGGCCTGTTCGCCATGGCGATCTGGCAGGCCTTCGAGGCGATCTCCGGCCACGTCTCCCGGACCGGCAAGGAACGCACGTTCGAACGGATCGCCTCGGCGGTCCGGGTCGTCGTGTTCGTCTGGCTGGGCTGGACCGCGATCAAGGTCTTCCAGGACGCCAGCGCCAACGCCTCGGACCAGCAGCAGCAGTTCTCCGAGAAGCTGATGGCCTCCGACGGCGGCCGGTGGCTGGTCGGGCTGGCCGGACTTGCGCTCGCCGCGCTCGGCGTCGGCATGGTGATCTACGGCCTGAAGAAGAAGTTCGAGCGCAACCTCAAGACCGGCGAGATGAGCCCGAAGACCCGCCAGCTCACCCGCCGTCTCGGCATGGCCGGGTACGCCTCCCGGGGCACCGTGTTCGCCATCGCCGGCGTGCTCGTCGTGGTCGCCGCGGTCAACTACGACCCGGAGAAGGCGCGTGGCCTGGACGCCGCGCTGCGGACGCTGCGCGACCAGTCGTACGGGCCGTGGCTGCTGGCGCTCATGGCGCTGGGCATCGCCGCGTTCGGCGTCTACTGCTTCTTCCAGTCCCGGTACCGCAAGGTCTGATCCTGGTCGATACCCGGGCCGCCGGGCACCATTGGGCCTTTGCGCCCGATTCCGCCCGGTCGGAGGGAGAGAGAGTTCGTGCAGAGTTACGTCGTGACCATCGCCGCCGCGCTCGCCGCGGCGGCGATCGCGTTGGTGCTGGCCCAGGTGGTGCACCGGGTCACCCGCCGGCTGGGCCGCCGCTCGCTGCTGATGACCGAGCTGACCGAGCACGCGCACCGCGCGTTCCAGGTGGCCGCCACAGTGGTCGCGGTGCAGATCGCGGTGCGGTTCACCACCTTGTACGCGGTCGGCAGCCCGTGGCGGCAGTTCGTCCTGCACACGCTCGTGCTGGCGATGATCGCCGCCACCGCCTGGCTGGTGGCCTCGCTGCTGGTGGTGGCGGAGGACACCGCGCTGGCCCGGTTCCGGGTGGACGTGCCGAACAACCGGCACGCCCGCCGGGTGCGTACCCAGGTGGTGCTGCTGCGCCGGCTGACCATCGCGGTGATCGTGATCCTCACCGTCGGCGTCATGCTGATGACGTTCCCGGCCGTACGCGGCGTCGGCGCGGGTGTGCTGACCTCCGCCGGTGTGATCGCCGCGGTCGCCGCGCTCGCCGCGCAGAGCCTGCTCGGCAACGTCTTCGCCGGTCTCCAGCTCGCGTTCAGCGACGCGGTGCGCCTGGACGACGTGGTGGTGGTCGAGGGCGAGTGGGGCCGGATCGAGGAGCTGACGCTCAGCTACGTGGTGGTGCAGGTCTGGGACGACCGCCGCCTGATCCTGCCCACCTCGTACTTCACCAGCCGGCCGTTCCAGAACTGGACCCGGACCGAGGCGGCGGTGCTCGGCACCGCCGAGTTCGACCTGGACTGGGCCATCCCGGTGCAGGCGATGCGGGAGGAGCTGCGCCGCCTGTGCGAGGGCACCGAGCTGTGGGACGGGCGGGTCTGCGTGCTCCAGGTGACCGACGCGACCGGCGGCATGGTCAAGGTCCGCGCGCTGGTCAGCGCCGCCGACGCGGGCAGCCTGTGGGACCTGCGCTGCCTGGTCCGTGAGCACCTGGTGACCTGGGTACGCGACCAGCGCCCAACCGCCCTGCCCCGGCTGCGCGCCGAGGTGGGCGACGCCACCGGCCCGCTGCCCTGGCAGGCGGCGCAGCCGCGCCGCCCGGTCCGCCGCCCGGCCGGCACCGAGGCGCCCGACGACGCGCGGGTCTTCGGCGGCAGCGACGACGGCGAGGCGCGCAGCGAGGTGTTCGTGGGCCGCGAGGACCACGCCGAGGCGCGTCGCTGACCCCGTACCCCCGATCGGGGACCCCGGCTGCCCACGGCGCCGGGGGTTCCCGCGTTCGGGCGGCTTTCCGGCCGGACGGGTTTGGCCGGACGGTTGCGGGGGACGTGGTGCGCACGCCCCGGATCCGGCGCTCACGGCGCCGGGTTCCGGCGGCGCGCGGCCGGGCGGACCGGCCGCGCCGCGCAGGATTGACGGGCGGCGACTCCGGGCATACAGCGCGGTGATGACGAAAGGAGGACAGCATGGCTGACGTCGCGAGTCGCAGCACGTCCCGGACCGGGAACGAGCCGTCCACCGCGGAACTGGTCCAGCGCGCCACCGAGCAGGTCACCCGTCTGGTACGGGACGAGCTGGCGCTGGCCCGGGCGGAACTGACCCAGAAGGGCAAGCACGCCGGGATCGGGATCGGTCTGTTCGGCGGCGGCGGGGTGATGGCGCTCTACGGCGCCGGCGCCCTGGTCGCCACCGTGATCCTGCTGCTGGCGCTGGTCATGCCGGCGTGGCTGGCGGCCCTGATCGTGGCGGTGGCGTTGTTCCTGCTCGCCGGGATCCTGGCGCTCGTGGGCAAGAAGCAGGTCAGCCGTGCCGTCCCGCCGGTGCCCGAGGCGGCCGTCCGTAGCGTGCGGGCGGACGTCGACACGGTCACCGCCGCGGTGAAGGACGGGAGACGGGCATGACCGGCAACGGAACCGGGGACGTGGCGGCGCTCCGGGAGGAGATCCGCCGGACCCGGGTGGAACTCGGTGAGACGATGGAGCTGCTCGCGGCCAGGGCCGACCCGAAGGCGCTGGTGCGGCACTCCGCCGAGGCGGCGAAGGCGCGGATGCGCGAGCAGGCGTCGCTGACCGCGGCCCGGGTGCGCGGGCGGGCGGCGGAGCGGGCCCGGCTGGTCCGGGCGCAGGCGTACGAGAAGGGTGAGGCGGTCGGGCGTAACCCGTTGCCGTGGGCGGCCGTCGCGGCCGGGGCCCTGGTGACGGTGGTGGTGCTGGCGATCGTCCGAGGGAGGCGCAGGTGAGCGGGAAGATCGGCAAGGCGGCGTACAAACCGGTGGGGGTGCTGCTCGGCCTGGCCGCCGGTACCGTCGCCGGCGTGATCTTCCGCCAGGTCTGGAAGTTGACAGCGGGCGACGGCGAGGCGCCGAGCGCCACCGACGAGGACCGCCGCTGGGGCGAGGTGCTCGCCGCCGCAGCGCTGCAGGGCGCCATCTTCTCGGTGGTGCGGGCCGCCGTCGACCGAGGTGGAGCGGTGGGCGTGCGCCGGTTGACCGGTCGCTGGCCGGACTGACGAAAGGCCGGAAAGGCCCCTTTCCCGAGCGCGGGAAAGGGGCCTTTCGCATGGCTTCGGCGGGGCCGCGCAGCGGCGTCGGCGCGACCTTCAGGTCACATGTCGGAGAATTTCGTCCGCTAGGCTGTGCGAAGTTTTTGCGTACGTGGTTTGCTGTCTCACGCTGTTGAGAGACGCGTGGGTTGAGAGAAGTCTCCGGTACTGGGGGCCGCCTCAGGCGCCGCTGCTCGAAAACGGCCAATCGGCCGCACGGCGTGCTCGGCCGCCAGTTTTAGAAGGAGATACACATGGCGCAGGGAACCGTGAAGTGGTTCAACGCTGACAAGGGCTTCGGCTTCATCACCGTCGACGGCGGGGGTGCTGACGTGTTCGTCCACTTCTCGGCCATCCAGACCAGCGGCTACCGCACGCTGGAGGAGAACCAGCGGGTGGAGTTCGAGATCGCCCAGGGTCAGAAGGGTCCGCAGGCCGAGCAGGTCCGCCCCATCTGAGCTGACCGCACCGGCCGCGCCGGCCGGTGCCGGAAGCCCCGCATCCCGTACGGGAGGCGGGGCTTCGCCTTGCCCGGCTCCTCAGCGGCGGGCACGCATGCCCCACCACAGCCCGACGAGTCCGATCAGGATCAGCACCGCGCCCACGTACGCCCAGAGCCGCTCGTCGCTCAGCGCGCTGCCCTCGACATACCCGAGCCCGAGCACCGTCCACAGCGCACCCAGCACCACGGCGAGCAGCCCCACTGTGAGCCGGAACCAGCCCCTCATCGTTCCCCCTCCGACGACGACAGTTCCGCTCCAGCATGCCCGGCGGCGCGGGCGGCCGGCGACGCCGCGCCGACCGGCCGGCTCACCACCGGTCGTGCACCTGCGGGCGGATCAGCTCGTCGTAGGCGGCCCGCACCGCGGCCAGCTCCACGTCGGTCAGTGCCGGCTGGCCGGCTGCCTCCGCGTTGCGCCGCGCCTGCTCGGGGGAGCGGGCGCCGGGGATCACCACCGTCACGCCCGGCTGGTCGAGGATCCAGCGCAGCGCGAACTGCGCCATCGTGCGGTCGTCGCCGACCAGCGGCGCGAGCCGGCGCACCGCGGCCAGGCCCAGGTCGTAGTCGACGCCGGAGAACGTCTCGCCGACGTCGAACGACTCACCGTGCCGGTTGAACGTGCGGTGGTCGTCCGCCGGGAACGTGGTGTTCTCGTCGTAGCGGCCGGAGAGCAGGCCGCTGGCCAGCGGCACCCGGGCGATGATCCCGACCCCGGCGGCAGCGGCGGCGGGCAGCACCTGCTCCAGCGGCTTGTGCCGGACCGCGTTGAGGATGATCTGCACGCTCGCCACCCCGGGCCGGGCGATGGCGGTGAGCGCCTGGTCGCAGGTCTCCACGCTGACGCCGTACCCGGCCACGCGCCCCTCGGCGACGAGCGTGTCGAGGGCGTCGAAGACCCGGTCGTCGGCGAAGACGGCGGTGGGCGGGCAGTGCAACTGCACCAGGTCGAGCGTGTCGACGCCGAGGTTGGCGCGGGACCTGTCGGTCCAGGCCCGGAAGTTGTCGAGTGTGTACGCCTCCGGCGTCTGCTCCACCCGTCGGCCCATCTTGGTGGCCACGGTGAGCCCGTGTCCGGGGCGGGAGCGCAGGAACCGGCCGATCAGCGCCTCGCTGCGGCCGTCGCCGTACACGTCGGCGGTGTCCAGGAAGGTGACGCCCGCGTCGACGGCGGCGGCCAGCACGGCGAGCGCCGCGTCCTCGCTGACCTCGCCCCAGTCCGCGCCGAGCTGCCACGCGCCGAGTCCGATGATGCCGACGTGCCGGCCGAGCCGGTCGAAGCTGCGCTGTTCCACCCGGCCGAGCCTAGTGAGCCGCTTGCCGTGGCGCGCGGCGGGCCGTACGGTCTAACAAGACGTACGTACGGTTTGGAGGCTGTCATGTGGGATCCGCGCACCTACCTGCGCTACGGCGACGAGCGCTCCCGGCCGTTCCACGACCTGCTGGCCCGCGTCGGCGCCGAGTACCCGCGTGCCGTGGTCGACCTCGGCTGCGGCCCCGGCACGCTCACCGCCACGCTCGCCGGCCGCTGGCCCGGCAGCCGCGTCACCGGCCTCGACTCCTCCCCGGAGATGATCGCCCGGGCGAGCGCCGAGAGCGGACCGGTCGGCTACGCCGTCGCCGACGTCCGCGACTGGCGGCCCGAGCCCGACGTCGACGTGCTGGTCGGCAACGCCGTGCTCCAGTGGGTGCCGGAACACCGCGACCTGCTCCGCCGCTGGGCGCACGCACTGCCGGCCGGCGCCTGGATGGCGTTCCAGGTGCCGGGCAACTTCGACGCGCCGTCGCACCGGCTGCTGCGCTCCGTCGCCGCGCGGGAACCGTGGCGCGACGCGCTCGCCGGCAAGCTGCGCGAGGCGCCGGTCGACGAACCCGTCGGCTACGCCACGCTGCTGACCGGCGCGGGCTGCGCGGTCGACGCCTGGGAGACTACGTACGTGCATCTGCTGCCCGCCACCGGCGCCGACCACCCGGTGCTGGCCTGGATGGAGGGCACGGCGCTGCGCCCGGTCCGCGCCGCGCTGGACGCCGCCGGCTGGGCCGCCTTCCGCGCCGAGCTGGGGGTACGGCTCGCGCAGGCGTACCCGGTGCGGCAGGGTCAGGTGTACTTCCCGTTCCGCCGGATCTTCATGGTGGCCCGCACCGGCGCCCGCGCAGAGGAGAACTCGTGACCGACCTGCCCACCTTCATCGCCGGACTACCAAAGGTGGAGCTGCACGTGCACCACGTCGGCTCCGCCTCGCCCCGGATCGTCGCCGAGCTGGCCGCCCGGCACGAGGGGCGCAGCCCGGTGCCGGCCGACCCGGAGGCGCTCGCCGACTACTTCGCGTTCCGCGACTTCGCCCACTTCATCGAGGTCTACCTCAGCGTGGTGGACCTGATCCGCGACGCCGACGACGTCTGGCTGCTCACCCACGAGGTCGCCCGGGAACTGGCCCGCCAGCAGGTCCGGTACGCCGAGCTGACCGTCACGCCGTACTCGCACGTGAACCGGGGCATCCCGGCGCCGGCGTTCTGCGAGGCCATCGAGGACGCCCGCAAACGCGCTGAGGCCGACTTCGGCATCGCGCTGCGCTGGTGCTTCGACATCCCCGGCGAGGCCGGCCTGCCCGCCGCCGAGCAGACGCTGCGGATCGCGCTCGACGAACGACCCGACGGGCTGATCAGCTTCGGCCTCGGCGGCCCCGAGATCGGCGTGCCCCGGCCGCAGTTCAAGCCGTACTTCGACCAGGCGCGGGCGGCCGGGCTGCGCTCGGTGCCGCACGCCGGCGAGACCACCGGCCCGGAGACGATCTGGGACGCGCTGCGCGAACTGGGCGCCGAGCGGATCGGCCACGGCATCTCCGCCGTGCAGGACCCGGCGCTGCTGACCTACCTGGCCGAGCGGCGGATCCCGCTGGAGATCTCCCCGACCTCCAACGTGCGCACCCGGGCCGTGCCGAGCATCGACGCGCACCCGCTGCCCCGGGTCGTCGAGGCCGGCGTGCCGGTCAGCATCAACTCCGACGACCCGCCGATGTTCGGCACCACGCTCAACGACGAGTACGCGGTGGCCGCCAGGCTGCTGCGACTCGGTCCGGACGGCGTCGCCGCGCTGGCCCGCGACGCGGTCGCCGCTGCGTTCCTGCCCCCGGCCGAGCAGGCCCGGATCAGCGCCGAGATCGACGCGTACCGGGTGAGCGCGGCACGCTGAGCGGCCGTACCGGCGTCGGCCGCCGGGAGCCCCGGGGCGGCCGACGCCGCGCGGTCAGCATCACCCCGGCCAGGGCCAGCGCGGACAGCGCGGCGGCCGGACCTGATGCGACAGCCGCGGGCCGGACCGGGCCGTGGGCGAGCACCGGGTCCTGCCAGAAGGCGAGCGTGAGGGCGATGCCCAGGCCGATCACGGCGGCCCAGCGGAGCAGACGGCCGACGGTCGGCGTCATGACGGTCACCTCGCCCGGAACGACGGGAGAGCGCGCGACGGGAGCGAGGTGTGGGGGGACCGAACTCCCGCCGCGCGCACCGATCCGTCGGCCGAAAGGTGTTACGGGGCGTCCCGGCCGACGGAACTGATGGGTTCTGTCGGTAATCCTGGCAGTTCACGGCGGTTTCCCGGCCGTCGTTAAACCACCTTTAAGGAGAACTTGCGCCGGCCCACAGTCAAGGCGTCAGCGCGGACGCGGCCAGCGCCGCCCGGCACGCGGCTCGCGGGCGTCCCGGGCCATCCGTCCGACCAGCCCGAACCGGTTCACCGGCCGGGGCGCCGCGTCCGGGTCGGCCAGCAACATGACCACGCTGGCCCCGCCCAGCCGGGCCCGGTCGATGCTCACCGAACCGTTGGCCTGCAACGCGACCCGCTTGGCGATGTCCAGCCCGAGCCCGGTGGAGCCCTGGTCGCTCTCGCCCCGGCGCAGCGCCCGGTCCGGGTTCGGGATGCCCGGCCCGGCGTCGTCGATCCGGATCGCCACCCAGCCGTCCCGGCGGCTCACCGCCACCTCGAACGCGGTGCCCTGCGGCGTGTACCGGAACACGTTGCCGATCACCGCGTCCAGCGCGGCGGCCAGCTCGGCGCGCGGCACCGGCGCCGGGATGCGCAACTGCGCACCGACCACCCGGTGCGGGCGGTTCTGGTCCCCGGCCAGCGCCGACCAGAACACCATCCGGTCCCGCACCACCTCGCTGACGTCGCACGACGCCGGCGCCGACTCCTGGCTCACCGCCTTGCGGGTCGTCTTGATCAGCTGGTCGACCTCGCCCTCCAGCGTGACGATCGCCTGCCGGATACGCCGGATGCCACGCCGCCGGTCCAGCTCCGCCTCACTGAACGTGCCGATGCTCGTGTCGTCGGACTCCAGCGCCTCGGCGTCCAGCCGCAGCGCGGTCAACGGCGTCCGCAGCCGGTGCGACAGGTCGGCGACCAGCTCGTGCTCGTCGGCACGCAACGCCACCAGCCGTTCCGTCATCCGGTTGAACGCGTGCCCGGCCTCGGCCAGCTCGCGCGGTCCGGTCGGCTCGACCCGTACCCCCAGCTCGCCGTCACCCACCGCGAGCGCCGCCTTGACCAGGTCGCCGGTGGCGTCCACGGCCCGGGCCGCCACCCGGTCGACCACCACCACCGCCGCGCCGACCAGCGCCAGCGCAATCCCGAGCAGCAACAGCCAGCGGCCCCCGCCCTCGTCGAGCGCCTCGTCGGGTACGAAGACCTCCACCACGGCGACCCGCTCGCCGAGCACCACCGGGTCCAGCCGCAGCACCCCGCCGTCCACCTCGGTCACCACCGAACGCCGCTGCGCGGCGGCGTCGGCGAGAGCTGCCGCGTCGGCCCGGCCGGCGGACTCGTCCGCCCCGATGCCGTGCACCACCGGGCGCAGCGCCGGGTCGTCGCCGGCCGCGGCGGCCACCGCCCGCTCGACAGCAGCGGTGTCGGTGCTCACCGCCAGGGCGCCGGTCACCAGCGCGGCGCGACGCGCGGCGTCGGCCAGTTCCGCCTCCCGGGCCCGGTCGGCGAGGGTGAGCCCGAGCGGGACGAGGAAGGCGAGCGCGATCAGGCCGCACATGCCGGCGGTGAGCCCGGCCAGCGTCAGCCTCAGTCCGGCGCCACCAGCCGGAAGCCGACCCCCCGCACGGTGCGCAGGTAGCGCGGCTTCGCCGCGGACTCGCCCATTTTGCGGCGGAGCCAGTACAGGTGCACGTCGATGGTCTGGTCCTCGCCGACCGATGGCTGCCGCCATACCTCCTCCAAGAGTTCCCGCCGGGACACTACCCGGCCGGGACGCGCGGCGAGATACGCCAGCAGGTCGAATTCCTTACGGGTCAGCGCCAGCGGTTCCCCGTCCAGCACCGCGCTGCGCTCACCCACGTCGACCCGCAGGCCGCCGACCGTGTGCACGGCCGGCGCGACGGTACGGCTGGCCCGCCCGGCCCGCCGCAGCACAGTGGTGATCCGGGCGTCCAGGTGTGCGCCGGTGAACGGCTTGACCATGTAGTCGTCCGCCCCGGCGCGCAGCAGACGCACCACCGACTGCTCGTCGTCGCGGGCGGTGGCGATGATGATCGGCACGTCGGTGATGCCACGCAGCATGCGCAGCGCGTCCGAGCCGTCCAGGTCGGGCAGACCGAGATCGAGCACCACCAAATCCGGTGTCTCGGCGGCGACCCGGCGCAGCGCGTCGAGCGCGGTGCCGACGGCGTGCACCGCGTGCCCCCGGTCGGTGAGCGACCGCAGCATGGCGCCGCGCACGACGTGGTCGTCTTCGACCAGCAGGACGGTTGCCACGTCAGCACCGTACTCGTCGTGGCAAGCCGGTCGCGTTGCGGCGGTCCGGCGAAGCGGGCAAGCTGGGACGGCGATGACGTTCACGCTCTTCCCCGACACCCGCCTCACGCTCGCCCGCGACGCGCTGGCCGGCCTGTCGGTGGGCGACGCCCTCGGCTCCCAGTTCTTCGTTCCCGGCCGGCGCCCGGACGACCTCGCCGCCGGCCGGCTGCCCGCGCCGCCGTGGGAGTGGACCGACGACACCGAGATGGCCTGCTCGGTGGTGGCCGAACTGGCTGCCGGGGCACGGATCGACAGGGACCGGCTGGCGTTGGCGTTCGCGCAGCGCTGCGAGCCCTACCGGGGGTACGGGCCAGGCGCGGTGAGGGTGCTGCGGCTGATCCGTACCGGCACGCCGTGGCCGGTGGCC
Source organism: Micromonospora chalcea (assembly GCF_028768405.1). Taxonomy (NCBI): domain Bacteria; kingdom Bacillati; phylum Actinomycetota; class Actinomycetes; order Micromonosporales; family Micromonosporaceae; genus Micromonospora; species Micromonospora chalcea. The sequence continues at coordinate 441,109 of NZ_CP118233.1, forward strand.
GCCGCGTCCGCGTTCGACGGGCAGGGCTCCTGCGGCAACGGCGCGGCCATGCGGGTCGCGCCGCTCGGCGCCTGGCACGCCGACTCCACCCGGCGCGCCGCCGAGCAGGCCCGGGCGTCGGCCGAGGTGACCCACGCCCACCCGGAGGGCGTCGCCGGCGCGGTGGCGGTCGCTGTCGCCGCCTCGCTCGCCGCCCGCGCCCGCCTCGACGGCGGCCGGCCCGAGCCGGCCCGGCTGCTCAGCGCCGTCGCCGGGGCGCTCGACCCGGCCGGGGAGGTGCACCAGGGGGTACGCCGGGCCGCCACGCTGCTCGGTCGTCCCGCCGTCGAGGCGGCCGACGCGCTCGGCAACGGATCCCGGGTCACCGCGCAGGACACCGTGCCGTTCACGCTCTGGGTGGCGGCCACGCTGCTGCACGACTATCCCGCCGCGATCCGCGTCTGCGTGGAGGCGGGCGGCGACGTGGACACCACAGCCGCGATCGTGGGCGGGATCGTTGCCGCGTACACCGGGGTCGGCGGGCCCGGCGGCGTGCCGCAGGACTGGCTGACCGCGCGCGAGCCCCTTCCCGGCTGGGTCACCACCCCCGCCTGACCCCTCCCACCCGCACCCGCGCTCGCGGTCCGCCGCCGTAGGAGTCCGAGATCTTGGTACGGGACGGCCCTCCTGGGGGCCGTTCCGTACCAAGATCTACTGTGGTCTCGCGGTGCTCCCGCTTTCTGGGCGGGCGGCGGTCAGGGGCGCGAGGAGGCGGTGCCGGCGGTGACGGCTTCGGAGGTCGCGCTCTCGAGGGCCGCGTTGCCGACGCGGGGCACGCTGTCTTGGGTCGCGGTGGCGTCGGGAGGTGTGCGGCTGTCGGGGGCCGCGGTGGTGTCGTCGAGCGGCAGGGTCATGGCGTCGCGCCGGCGGCGGCTGAGCAGCCAGCCGATCGCCGCGCCGCCGGCCAGTCCGGCGAGCAGGCCGCCGCCGAGCAGCAGGTCCGCGCTCGGCCCGTCGTCGACCGTGCCGGCCGTCGGCGCGCCGTTCGGGGCACCGTTCTGAGCACCGCCCTGCACCCCGCCCTGGGCTCCGCCCGCCGCGCCGTGACCGCCGTGCGCGCCGCCGTTCGTGCCGGGGTCGCCGTTGTGCGTCATGGTGCCCGGCAGCGGCGGCAGCAGGTCGACGGTCGGCGCCGGGTGCTTGCCGCCCGCCGGGTCGGCCCACTGCACGACGGTGCCGTCGGCGTACGTCTGGGTCACTGTGAACGTGAGCCGGTCGGTGGCGGGCATCGGACCCATGCCGAGCGGCAGCCGGGCCGCTCCGGCGCCGGTGCCGGGCACCCGCAGCCAGGTCACCGAATGGGTCACCTGGTTCAGTTCGGCCGCGTGCATGCCGGGGACCGGCTGGTCCAGGGTGCGGGTGGTGATGGTCGGCGCCCAGTCCGGCACCGACAGCGGGTACACCTCGCCGATCGGGGCGTCCGGGGGCATGGTCAGTTCGATCTTCGTGGTGCGGGTGCCGGGGCGGTCCGCCGGCACCACCACAGACAGCTGGATCGCGTCGCCCTGGCGTACCTCGGCGGGTGAGGTCGTGACCGTCACCCCGGCCGCGCTCGCCGCGCCCGGCCAGCTCACCGCTCCGGCGAGCGCGGCGGCCAGCAGCGCCGCCGCCCACCGGCCCTGACGAATCATCCTCATCGTGGCCCCCATCCATCTCGACCGGGGCCGGTCCGGCTCCGGCCCCACCTGGTAGTTCGGGCGGCGGGGCGAAAAGGTTCAACGCGGGCCGAACTCGTTGCCGGCGGGCAGCGGCGTCGGCGACGGCACGCCTCGGGGCGACCGATAGCATCGCAGGGGCCGGTCACCGGCCGATCCGTACCGTCGACGACTAGGAGTCACCGTGTCCGCACCCCGTACCCCCGTCGTGGCCGACCCCGTCGTCGTCGCCGCCGGGACCACGGCGGCCGACGCGGTGGCCGCGGCCGGCCTGCCGATGAGCGGGCCGAAGGCGATCGTGGTGGTCCGCGATCCGCAGGGCCAGCTGCGCGACCTGGACTGGCGTCCGGCCGAGGAGGTCGCGGTCGAGCCGGTCGCGCTGGACAGCCCGGACGGGCTGAACGTGCTGCGCCACTCCACCGCGCACGTGCTGGCCCAGGCGGTGCAGGACGTCTTCCCGGAGGCGAAGCTCGGCATCGGCCCGCCGATCGAGAACGGCTTCTACTACGACTTCGGCGTCGACAAGCCGTTCCAGCCGGACGACCTGGCCAAGCTCGAGAAGCGCATGCAGGAGATCGTCAAGTCCGGCCAGCGGTTCCGCCGCCGCCGGTTCGCCGACCTGGACGAGGCGCGGTCCGAGCTGGCCGCCGAGCCGTTCAAGCTGGAGCTGATCGAGGTCAAGGGGGAGGGGCTGGACTCCTCCGAGGTGATGGAGGTGGGCGGCGGCGAGCTGACCATCTACGACAACCTCGCCGCGAACGAGGACAAGGTCTGCTGGTCGGACCTGTGCCGCGGCCCGCACCTGCCGAACACCCGGCTGATCGGCGCGTTCAAGCTGATGCGCTCGGCCGCCGCGTACTGGCGCGGGTCGGAGAAAAACCCGCAGCTGCAGCGCGTGTACGGCACCGCGTGGCCGACCCGCGACGAGCTCAAGGCGTACCTGAAGCTCCTGGAGGAGGCCGCCCGCCGCGACCACCGCAAGCTCGGCGCGGACCTCGACCTGTTCAGCTTCCCCGACGAGATTGGCTCCGGCCTGCCGGTCTTCCACCCCAAGGGTGGCGTGCTCAAGCGGGTGATGGAGGACTACGTCCGGGCGCGGCACGTCGAGGAGGGCTTCGACTACGTCGGGACGCCGCACATCTCCAAGGAAGGGCTCTTCCACACGTCGGGACACCTGCCCTACTACAAGGACACGATGTTCCCGCCGATGGAGATGGAGGGCAGCGACTACTACCTCAAGGCCATGAACTGCCCGATGCACAACCTGATCTACCGGTCGCGCGGGCGGTCCTACCGGCAGCTGCCGCTGCGGCTGTTCGAGTTCGGCACGGTCTACCGGTACGAGAAGTCGGGCGTCATCCACGGCCTGACCCGGGTGCGCGGCTTCACCCAGGACGACTCGCACTCCTACTGCACGAAGGAGCAGGCGCCGGCCGAGATCAAGCACCTGCTCGGCTTCGTGCTCAGCTTGCTGCGCGACTTCGGCATCGACGACTTCTACCTGGAGCTGTCGACCCGCGACGACTCGAAGCCGGACAAGTTCGTCGGGTCCGACGAGGACTGGGCGACCGCTACCGCCGTGCTGGAGCAGTGCGCGCTGGAGACCGGGCTGGAGCTGGTGCCGGACCCGGGCGGCGCGGCGTTCTACGGCCCGAAGATCTCCGTGCAGGCCAAGGACGCCATCGGCCGGACCTGGCAGATGTCGACGATTCAGTACGACTTCAACCAGCCGAAGGGCTTCGGGCTGGAGTACCAGGCGGCCGACGGCACCCGGCAGCAGCCGGTGATGATCCACTGCGCCAAGTTCGGGTCGATCGAGCGGTTCATCGGCGTGCTCACCGAGCACTACGCGGGCGCGTTCCCGGCCTGGCTGGCGCCGGTGCAGGTGGTCGGCATCCCGATCCGCGAGGAGCACGGCGACTACCTGGTCGACTTCGCCGCGACGCTGCGCCGGCACGGCGTCCGGGCCGAGGTGGACCTGGGCGACGACCGGATGCAGAAGAAGATCCGCAACGCGCAGCAGCAGAAGATCCCGTTCATGGTGATCGCCGGGGACGACGACGTGGCCGCCGGCACCGTCTCGTTCCGCTACCGGGACGGCTCGCAGCGCAACGGCGTGCCGATCGACGAGGCGGTCGCGCACGTGCGCGAGGTGGTGGAGTCGCGCACCAACGCCGGTCCTGCCGCCGAGCGGGCCGGATCGTAGGATCGCCGGTGTGACAGGGGCGGAGCGGGACACCGGGTACGGCGGCGACAACGGTCTGGCGGACGGGCTGGACCGGCTCTGGACGCCGCACCGGATGACCTACATCTCCGGCGAGGACCGGCCCGAGGGCGGGTACGAGAAGCCGGCCGGCTGCCCGTTCTGCCTCGCGCCCGGGCTGCCGGCCGAGGAGTCCCTGGTGGTGGCCCGGGGCGAGCACGTCTTCGCGGTGCTCAACCTCTACCCGTACAACCCCGGGCACCTGCTGGTCTGCCCCTACCGGCACGTGGCCGACTACACCGAGCTGGACGAGCCGGAGACGGTCGAGCTGGCCGCGTTCACCAAGGCCGCCATGCGGGTGGTCCGGCACGTCTCCAGCGCGCACGGCTTCAACCTGGGCATGAACCAGGGTGGCGTGGCGGGCGCGGGCATCGCCGCGCACCTGCACCAGCACGTGGTGCCGCGCTGGGGCGGCGACGCCAACTTCATGCCGGTGATCGGCCGGACGAAGGTGCTGCCGCAGCTGCTCGCCGACACCCGGGAGCTGCTCGCCAAGGCGTGGGCGGCGGCCTGACGCCGGCCCGTTCCGACAGTACGATCTTGCGCATGGCTCTCCTGCACCGCGCGGAACTGCGCCCCTCGAAACTGGAGCTGCTCGTACCCTGGCTGCCCGGCCGGTCCTGGTTCGCCGGGGAGGCGGGCGCGGAGGTCACCCGGGTCGCGGCGTACCGGTTCGACGATCCGGCCGGTGAGGTGGGCGTCGAGACGCTGCTCGTGCGCGCCGGTGACGGCCCGGTGCTCCAGGTGCCGCTGACCTACCGGGGCGCGCCGCTGGCCGGGGCGGACGACTTCCTCGTGGGTCTCGTCGAGCACTCGGTGCTCGGCCGCCGCTGGGTGTACGACGCCTGCGGCGACCCGGTGTACCCGCCGCTGCTTGCTGCCGCAGTGCTCGCCGACGCCGGCCAGGCCGAGGAGTATTTCGAGGTCGACGGCAAGCGTGAGATGCGTCCGGCGAGCATGACGCTGACCGGCAGCCGTACCGGCCGTCCGGTGCCGACGGGTCCGGCTTCGGCTGGTGCGGTGTCGGCTGGTGCGGTGTCGACGGGTTCGGTTTCGGCCGGCCCGGGTGACGGCGGCGTGACGGTGGTCCGGGTCGGGGATGTCGAGCTGGCGGTGGTCCGGCGGCCCGTACCGGCCGAGGTGCCGGGCTCCGGTGGGCTCACCGGCACCTGGTCCGGCCAGGACGAGCCGGTGCTGCTGGCCTACGCCCGCTGACGGCTCGCCGGGCGGCGGCGTTCCTCCGCAGAGCCGGATCGGGAGGGATGACCTCGGACCGATATGCCTCAGAGGCATATTCATGACTCTCAGGCATATCGCGTTCACCGCGACCGTCCACCGCCTGGCATCACGCGGCGTGATCGCGCACGGACTCTTCGGCTACGAACCGGCCCGCGATCGCCGGGAAGATGACAGGATGCGGCGGTGGCAGTCGACAAGCGACAGTTGGGGCGCAGCGGCATCGAGGTGAGCGCCCTCGGTATGGGGTGCTGGGCCATCGGCGGCCCCTGGGCCGAGGGCGCCCGCCCGCTGGGCTGGGGCCAGGTCGACGACGACGAGTCGGTACGCGCGATCCGCCGCGCGCTCGACCTCGGTGTCACGCTGTTCGACACCGCCGACACGTACGGCGCCGGGCACGGCGAGCGGGTGCTCGGCCGGGCGCTCGCCGGGCGGCGCGGCGAGGCGGTGATCGCCACGAAGTTCGGCTACACGTTCGACGAGAGCGCCCGGCAGGCCACCGGGGAGAACGCCTCGCCGCACTACCTGCGCCGGGCGGTGACCGACTCGCTGCGCCGGCTGGGCACCGACCACATCGACCTCTACCAGCTGCACCTCGGTGACCTGCCGCTGCCCCGGGCCGAGGCGCTCATCGGCACGCTCGACGACCTGATGGACGACGGCCTGATCCGGGGGTACGGCTGGAGTACCGACCGGGCCGACCGGGCCGCCGCGTTCGCCCAGGTCGCCCGGGGCGCCGCCGCCGTGCAGCACGCGCTGTCGGTGCTCCGCGACGCCCCGGCCATGCTCGACGCCTGCGACAAGCACGACCTGGCCAGCCTGGCCCGGGGACCGCTCGGGATGGGGCTGCTCACCGGCAAGTACACGCCGGAGTCGACGCTGCCCCGCGACGACGTACGCGGACTCGGGCCGACCTGGCTGGAGTGGTTCCGCAGCGGCCGGCCCGCGCCGGAGTGGCTGCGCCGGGTCGCCGCCGTCCGCGACGCGTTGACCGCCGACGGCCGTACCCTCGCCCAGGGGGCGATCGGGTGGATCTGGGCGCGCAGCGACCGCGCGGTGCCGATCCCCGGCGCCCGTACCGTCGCCCAGGTCGAGGAGAACGCGGCAGCGCTGAGCTGGGGTCCGCTCGCCCCGGACCACTTCGCCGAGGTGGAGCGGCAGCTGGCGGCGGTACGCTCGGCAGCCCTCCGGGACGCCGACCGCCCCCACTGGCCGATGCCCCCGGTCCCCGCCGTCCGCCCCTGACCCCGCCGCGGGTGGGCGGGGCGGGCGGGGTCAGTGGGAGGTGGACTCCTTGCGGGCCTGGTCGGCCAGGTGGGCGGGCATGGGCTCGTGGCGGGCGAACTCGCGGCGGAACGTGCCCGTGCCGGCCGTCATCGAGCGCAGCTCCACCGCGTACCGCAGCAGCTCCGTGGCGGGCACCTCGGCGCGGACCAGCGTGCGGCCCTCGGCGTCCGGGTCCGGCTCGGTGCCGAGCACCCGGCCGCGCCGCCCGGACAGGTCGCCCATCACCGCGCCGACCGACGAGTCCGGCACCCGCACGGTGATCTCGTCGACCGGCTCCAGCAGGGTCGGCTGGCCCTTCTCGGCGGCGTCACGCAGCGCCAGCGCGCCGGCGGTCTGGAACGCGGCGTCGGAGGAGTCGACGCTGTGCGCCTTCCCGTCCACGAGCGTCACCCGCAGGTCCACCACCGGGTAGCCGGCGACCAGGCCGCGTTCCATCTGGGCCCGTACACCCTTCTCCACCGACGGGATGTAGTTGTGCGGGACCGCGCCGCCGACCACCCGGTCGACGAACTCGAAGCCGGCGCCCCGGGGCAGCGGCTCCACCTCGATGTCGCAGACCGCGTACTGACCGTGGCCGCCGGACTGCTTGACGTGCCGACCGTGCCCGCGCGCGGCGGCGCCGAACGTCTCGCGCAGCGGCACCCGGACCGGCTCGGTGTCCAGCTCGACCCCGCCGCCGCGCAGCCGGTCGAGCACCACGTCGGCGTGCGCCTCGCCCATGCACCACAGCACCAGCTGGTGGGTCTCCGCGTTGCGTTCCAGCCGCAGCGTCGGGTCACCGGCGACCAGCCGGGACAGGTTGCGGGCCAGCGCGTCCTCGTCGGCCCGGCTGCGCGCCACGATCGCCACCGGCAGCAGCGGCTCGGGCATCTCCCAGGGCGCGACCAGCAGCGGGTCGTCCTTGGCCGAGATGGTGTCGCCGGTCTCCGCGCTGCCCGACTTGGTGATCGCGCACAGGTCACCGGCGACGCAGGCGGCCACCTCGCGCAGCGTCGCGCCCAGCGGGGTGTAGACGTGGCCGACCCGCTCGTCGGCGTCGTGGTCGGGGTGGCCGCGCTCGGCCATGCCGTGACCGGACACGTGGATGACCTGGTCGGGGCGGAGCGTGCCGGAGAAGACGCGCACCAGCGAGACCCGCCCGACGTGCCTGTCGACTGTCGTCTTGACCACCTCGGCGACGAGCGGGCCGTCCGGGTCGCAGGTCAGCGGCGGGCGGGGCGAGCCGTCCACGCCGGTGACCGCCGGCAGGTCGTGCTCCAGCGGCGACGGGAACGCCGCGACCAGGCCGTCGAGCAGCGCGTCCAGGCCCACGCCGGTCTCCGCGCAGACCGGCACCACCGGGTAGAAGTGGCCGCGGGCGACAGCGGTCTCCAGGTCGGTGATGAGCACCTCGGGGTCGATCTCCTCGCCGCCGAGGTAGCGGTCCATGAGGGTCTCGTCCTCGCTCTCGGCGATGATCCCCTCGATCAGCTCGTTGCGGGACTCCTGGATGGCCGGCAGGTGCTCCGGGTCCGGCTCGCGTACCTCCGGCGGCAGCCCGGCCGAGTAGTCGTACACCCGGCGGGTGATCAGCCCCATCAGGCCGGCCACCGACTCGCCGTCGTCGCCGAGCATGGGCAGGTAGAGCGGGAGCACGTTGTCGCCGAAGACGCGCTGGCACAGCGCCACCGCCTCGTCGAAGTCGGCCCGCGGGTGGTCCAGCCGGGAGACCGCCACCGCGCGGGGCATGTCGACGGCGGCGCACTCCTCCCACAGGGCGGCCGTGGCGGCGTCCATGCCGTCGACGGCGGAGACCACGAACAGCGCCGCGTCGGCGGCGCGCAGCCCGGCGCGCAGCTCGCCGACGAAGTCGCCGTAGCCCGGCGTGTCCAGCAGGTTGACCTTGACGTCGCGGTGCACCAGCGGCGCGCAGGCCAGGCTGACCGAGCGCTGCTGCCGTACGGCGGCGGGGTCGTGGTCGCAGACGGTGGTGCCCTCGGTGACGGCGCCGGCCCGGCCGATCGTGCCGCTGGCCGCCAGCAGCGCCTCGACGAGAGTCGTCTTGCCGGCGCCGGAGTGCCCGACGAGCACCACGTTGCGAACCCTGCCGGGCTCGGTCACCACCGGCGCGCCGCCGGTGACACCCTTCTCGTTCTTCTGCGCCATCGCGGCGCACCTCCCTCAACCGGTGGTGGTGGCGACCGCCGCGGGCGACGGGGGAGCGGACCCGGGACGGGCGCCGCGGCGATATCTTCCGGTGATCTCCTGCTGGCCGGGAACGCGGACCGGTGATCCGGTGAACTGGCTCACCTCCTGGCTCGATCTCACACCCGCACGGGGGCGGGCACAAGGGCCGTCGGGCGGGTCGTGTGCCCGGCTGTGTCCCCGGCGGTTGCGGGCCGTTATCGTGGGACCGCCATGGCGAAGATCTTCCAAGTGACGGCCCGCGCGGGCATGACCCGCGTCGTGGAGCCGATCGCCCGTGCGCTGCTGCGTGCGGGCGTGTCCCCCAACGCGGTCACCGTGACCGGCACCGTCGGCGTGCTCGTCGGCGCGCTCGGCTTCGGCGCGCGCGGCCATCTGGTCGCCGGCGCGCTGATCGTCACGGTCTTCGCCCTCACCGACCTGCTCGACGGCACGATGGCGCGGATGAGCGGCGGGTCCACCCGGTTCGGGGCGTTCCTCGACTCGAGCATGGACCGGGTCGCCGACAGCGCGGTGTTCGGCGCGGTCGCGTACTGGCTGGCCACCGAGCACGACTACTCGGGCGTGGCGGCGGCGCTGATCTGCCTGGCCGCGGGTGGGCTGGTCTCCTACGTCAAGGCCCGCGCCGAGGGCCTCGGGATGACCTGCAACGTGGGCATCGCCGAACGCACCGAGCGGCTGCTCATCGTCGGCGTCGGCGGCCTGCTCACCGGCCTCGGCGTACCGCTGGCGCTGGAGATCGCGCTCTGGCTGCTCGCCGCCGTCTCGATCTTCACCGTCGGGCAGCGGATGGCCCACGTGTACCGCCAGGCCCAGCAGGTCGGCGTCGAGTGAACCTCACCGAGGCGGGCTTCGTCGCGGGCTGGCGCCTGATCCGGGCGCTGCCCCGGCCCGTCGCGGCCGCGGCCTTCCGGGCGGGCGCCGACCGCGCCCACCGCAAGGACGGCGGGGGTACGCGCCGGCTGCGCGCCAACCTGCGCCGGGTGGTCGGCCCGGAACTGCCCGACGCGGAGCTGGACGCGCTGGTGCGCGAGGGCCTGCGCTCGTACGCCCGGTACTGGATGGAGGCGTTCCGGCTGCCCGGCCTGAGCCGGGCGCAGATCCTCGCCGGGTTCCGCCTGGACGGGCAGGAACTGCTCGCCGCCGACGTGGCGGCCGGGCGGGGCGCGGTGGTGGCGCTGCCGCACGCCGGCAACTGGGACGCGGCCGGCGCCTGGGTGGCGGCCACCGGCTGGCCGATGACCACGGTGGCCGAGCGGCTCCCGGACGGCGTCTACGAGCGGTTCGTCGGGTTCCGGGAAGGGCTGGGCATGGAGATCCTGCCCAACACCGGCGGCCCGCGTCCCGCGTTCGACGTGCTGGTGGACCGGCTGCGCGCCGGCTATGTGGTGCCGCTGCTGGCCGACCGGGACCTGTCGGCCCGGGGCGTGGAGGTCGACTTCTTCGGCGGCCGGACCCGGATGCCGGCCGGGCCGGCGCTGCTGGCGATCCGCACCGGCGCGCCGCTCTACGTGGCCTCGATGTGGTACGAGCCGGACGCGGCGTGCGCGTCGATCGATGGCCCGCTGCCGCTGCCGGACCCGGACAGCGCCCCGCTGGACGAGCGGGTCCGCGCGGTGACGCAGCGGATTGCCGACGGTCTGGCGGCGGGCATCGCCCGGCATCCGCAAGACTGGCACATGTTGCAGCGGATGTGGCTGGACCAGGGCCGGGACGGTACGCCCACGTCGGCGGCGCCGCCGGCCACCACCGGGACGGTCTAGGGGGAGGGCGCAGTGCGTATCGGCATCGTGTGCCCGTACTCGTTCGACGTGCCGGGCGGGGTGCAGAACCACGTCATGGACCTGGCCGAGGCGCTGCTCGGGCTCGGCCACGAGGTGAGCGTGCTGGCGCCGGCCGACGAGGACTCGGCGCTGCCGCCGTACGTGGTGTCGGCCGGGCGGGCGGTGCCGCTGCCGTACAACGGGTCGGTGGCCCGGATCGCGTTCGGCCCGGTCTCCACCGCCCGGGTGCGGCGCTGGATCACCCGGGGCGACTTCGACGTGCTGCACGTGCACGAGCCGCTCACGCCGAGCCTGTCGATGCTGGCCGTGCTCTGCGCCCGCGGCCCGGTGGTGGCCACGTTCCACACCGCGATGACCCGTTCCCGGGTGCTGTCGGCCGCGCAGGGCGCGCTGCAGATCGTGCTGGAGCGGATCACCGCCCGGATCGCGGTGAGCGCGCTGGCCCGCAAGGTGCAGGTCGAGCACATGGACGGCGGCGCGGTGGAGATCCCCAACGGGGTGGCGGTGGCGAAGTTCGCCGGGGTGCCGCCGCTGCCCGGCTGGCCGGGGGAGTGCGCGCCGGGCACCGGCGGCACGCTGGGTTTCCTGGGCCGGTTCACCGAGCCGCGCAAGGGCTTCCCGATCCTGCGGGACGCGTTCGTCGCGCTCGCGCCGCACCGCCCCGGGCTGCGCCTGCTGGTCGCCGGGCCGGGCGACGCCGACGAGCTGTACGGGCGGTTCCCGGCCGCCCTGCGCGACCGGGTCACGTTCCTCGGCCTGGTCTCCGAGGCGGACAAGGCACGCATGTTGCGCAGCGTGCACCTGTACGTCGCACCGAACACCGGCGGGGAATCCTTCGGGATGATCCTCACCGAGGCGCTGGCCGCCGGGACGACTGTGGTCGCCAGCGACCTGGACGCGTTCCGCCGGGTGCTCGACGGCGGCCGGGCCGGGCGGCTGTTCCCGACCGGCGACGCGGCGGCGCTGGGCGGCGCGCTGTCCGAGCTGCTCGACGACGCCGGCCGCCGCGCCGGGCTGACCGCCTGCGGCGACCAGGTGGTGGCGAATTTCGACTGGCCCGTGGTTGCCCGCCGTGTTCTGGAGGTATACGCAGCCGCGATCGAGGCCACCGACGGCCGGGTCATGGACCAGGAGTGGGCGGGACTGGGCTGACCGGGGTGGCCGCTGCGGCCGCTGTGACGAGCGCGTCGACCGGTGCCCCGCGCCGGGCGGGCGGGATGAGGAGCAGCACTACGATGCCGGGCATGTGGTGGGTGGTGGGCGCGGTCGGTGTGCTCGGGCTGGTCTCGGCGTACCTGATCTGGACCTCCGGCCGGGTGCAGCGGCTGCAGGTCCGCGCGGACTCGGCGGCCCGCGCGCTGGAGGCGCACCTGCTGCGCCGCGCGGCCGCCGCCGCGGTCCTGGCCGAGCAGCGGTACGGCGTGGAGCTGTACGCCGCCGCCCGGATCGCGCTCGACGCCGCCCCGGAGGAGCGCGAGGCGGCCGAGAACGACCTGACCCGGCAGTTGCGGGCGGTGCGGCTGGACCCGGACGACCCGGGCTGCGCGGCGGTGATCGCGGCGAGCCGCCGGCTGGCGCTGGCCCGGCAGGTGCACACCGACCTGGTCCGGGACGCCCGCTCGGCGCGCAGCCGCCCGGTGGTGCGGCTGTTCCGGATGGGGCGGGGGCGGGAGTGGCCCCGCTACTTCGACATCGACGATCCCACGCTGGCCTCCCCGGCGGACGTGACCACCGGCTGACCGCCGGTCGTGACCGGGGCCACACGGCAGGCCACCGGGGGTTCGATTGGCGCTCGGAGCGGCGTCGCGACGGTCGTAGCATTCCTGCGCAGTCACCTCCCGAGCACGCCGAGGAGCGATGTCCCGTGTCTGAGTCCGCAGCCCCGACCCCCGCCACCGCCGTCGGCACCGCCCGCGTCAAGCGCGGCATGGCCGAGATGCTCAAGGGCGGTGTGATCATGGACGTGGTCACCCCCGAGCAGGCGAAGATCGCCGAGGACGCCGGCGCGGTGGCCGTGATGGCGCTGGAGCGGGTGCCGGCCGACATTCGCGCGCAGGGCGGGGTGTCCCGGATGAGCGACCCGGACATGATCGACGGCATCATCTCCGCCGTCTCGATCCCGGTGATGGCCAAGGCCCGCATCGGCCACTTCGTCGAGGCGCAGATCCTCCAGGCGCTCGGCGTCGACTACGTCGACGAGTCCGAGGTGCTGACCCCGGCCGACTACGCCAACCACATCGACAAGTGGGCGTTCACCGTCCCGTTCGTGTGCGGCGCGACGAACCTGGGCGAGGCGCTGCGCCGGATCACCGAGGGCGCCGCGATGATCCGCTCGAAGGGTGAGGCGGGCACCGGTGACGTCTCCAACGCCACCACCCACATGCGCAAGATCCGGCAGGAGATCCGCCGGCTCCAGTCGCTGCCCGACGACGAGCTGTACGTGGCGGCCAAGGAGCTGCAGGCCCCGTACGAGCTGGTCAAGGAGGTCGCCGAGCAGGGCAAGCTGCCGGTCGTGCTGTTCACCGCGGGCGGCATCGCTACCCCCGCCGACGCGGCCATGATGATGCAGCTCGGCGCCGAGGGCGTCTTCGTCGGCTCGGGCATCTTCAAGTCCGGCAACCCGGCGCAGCGGGCCGCCGCGATCGTCAAGGCGACCACGTTCCACGACGACCCGGACGTGCTGGCCAAGGTGTCGCGCGGGCTGGGCGAGGCGATGGTCGGCATCAACGTCGACGAGATCCCGCAGCCGCACCGCCTCGCCGAGCGCGGCTGGTGAGCGAAAGGAAGGGCCCCCTGTTAACGCCTCCGGTAGAGGCGGGGCCCCTTGTTAACACCCCGGGAGGAGCGGCGTGACCGTACCGGTGATCGGCGTGCTCGCGCTGCAGGGCGACGTACGCGAGCACGTCGCGGCGCTGACCGGCGCGGGCGCCGACGCCCGGCCGGTGCGGCGCCCGGGCGAGCTGGACCCGGTCGACGGCCTGGTGGTGCCCGGCGGCGAGTCGACCACGATCAGCAAGCTGGTGGACATCTTCGAGATGCGCGAGCCGATCGACAAGCGGATCGCCGCCGGCATGCCGGTCTACGGCTCCTGCGCCGGCATGATCATGCTGGCCGTCGAGGTGCTGGACGGCCGCCCGGACCAGCGCGGCTTCGCGGGCGTCGACATGACGGTGCGGCGCAACGCGTTCGGCCGTCAGGTCGACTCGTTCGAGGCGCCGGTGGCGCTCACCGGCGTCGACGGCGGCCCGTTCCACGCCGTGTTCATCAGGGCGCCGTGGGTCGAGCGCGTCGGCCCCGACGTCGAGGTGCTCGGCCGGGTGACAGACGGCCCGGCCGCGGACCGGATCGTCGCGGTACGGCAGGGCAACCTGCTGGCCACCTCGTTCCACCCGGAGCTGACCGGCGACCTGCGCCTGCACCGCCACTTCGTGGAACTGGTCCGGGCGAGCCGCTGAGCGGCCGGTCCGTCCCTGATTGTGCCGGTTCGGGCGGCCCGGGGCGGGCCGCTGCCGTGCGGCGCGTGACAGTGACCCGGCCCCCGCCGGTAGGATTGCCGAGATTCGGCAGGGCCATCAGCCCGCCGCGGCTCCCAGCAGAGATCACGGCACCTCGGCGTCGGCGTGCGCCGGCGGGGGAGCGGGGCGTGTGGTGCGGTCGATGCAGACGGCGGGTAGCAACGGAGGTAACAGATGTCCGGCCACTCAAAGTGGGCGACGACCAAGCACAAGAAGGCGGTCATCGACGCCAAGCGCGGCAAGATGTTCGCCAAGCTGATCAAGAACGTCGAGGTGGCCGCCCGTACCGGCGGTGGTGACCCGGCCGGCAACCCGACTCTCTACGACGCCATCCAGAAGGCGAAGAAGAACTCGGTCCCGAACGACAACATCGACCGCGCGGTCAAGCGCGGCTCCGGCCTGGAGGCCGGCGGCGCAGACTGGCAGACGATCATGTACGAGGGTTACGGCCCGAACGGCGTGGCGATGCTGATCGAGTGCCTCACCGACAACCGCAACCGTGCCGCCACCGAGGTGCGCACCGCGCTGACCCGCAACGGCGGCTCGCTGGCCGACGCCGGCTCGGTGTCGTACATGTTCTCCCGCAAGGGGGTGGTGATCGTCCCCAAGGGCGGCACGACCGAGGACGACGTGATGATGGCAGTGCTCGACGCGGGCGCGGAGGAGGTCAACGACCTCGGCGAGGCGTACGAGGTGGTGTCCGAGCCGGGCGACCTGATCGCGGTCCGCACCGCGCTGCAGGACGCCGGCATCGAGTACGAGTCGGCCGAGTCCTCCCTCATCCCCAGCGTGAACGTGCCGCTGGACGAGGAGGGCGCGCGCAAGATCTTCAAGCTGATCGACGTGCTGGAGGACTGCGACGACGTGCAGAACGTCTACGCCAACTTCGACGTGTCCGACGAGGTGATGGCCGCGGTCGGCTGACCCCGGTCCGACGTGCCGAGCGCCGGCTCCCCGCTGCGGGGTGGCCGGCGCTCGGCGTATGCCGTCGTCAGCCGATCGGCTCGCGCTGCCGCCACGCCGCCCGCACCGAGGTCCGCCCGTTGGTGCGCAGCAGCGAGCCCTCGTAGACCCGGGCCCCGGCGAGCAGGAACCCGGCCGCCGCGAGCAGCAGCAGCGCCAGCGACACGAACGGCTCCCACGTCGCCGCGTCACCGGTGAACAGCCGTACCGGCATCGCTGTGGGCGCGGAGATCGGCAGGTACGACAGGACCCGCATCGCGGTGGCGTTGTCGTTGAGGAACACCACCGCGAAGAACGGCGCCATCACGGCGAGCTGCACCGGGGTGGACGCCCCGGCGATGTCCTCCTGCCGGTTCACCAGCGCGCCGGCCGCCGCCCACATCGCCGCCAGCAGCAGGAAGCCACACAGGAAGAACGGCACGAACCAGCCGATCGCGGGCGCGATCAGGCCCAGCAGGTCACCGCCGTCGGTCAGGCGCATCCCGATCAGCGCGACGGCCGCGATCAGCGTGATCTGCCCCAGCGCCAGCGCGCCCGCGGCGAGGATCTTGCCGGCCAGCAGCGCCCGGGCCGGCACGGCGGCCACCAGGATCTCCACGATCCGGGTCTGCTTCTCCTCGGTGACGCTCTGCGCGATCTGCAACCCGAACGTCTGGGACATGAAGAAGAAGACGAACGCGAAGGCGAACGGCACCAGGTACGCGACGAGTGGATCCACCGCGTCCGGGTCCAGCAGCTTCACCTGCGGGGCCGCGCTGAGCGCGGCGACCACGTCGTCCGGGGCCCGCTCGTCGGCGACCACCACCGGACCGGCCACCACCGCGGCGTCCGCGTCGCCGTCGCGTACCGCCTGCTCGGCGGCGCCGTCGTCGGCGACCAGCAGGACGTCCAGCCCGGCCGCGCGCAGCGGTTCGGCGCCGGCCGCGGTCACCGCCACCGTGGACGGGCCGCTGCTCAGCATCGCAGGCACCACGGTGGCCACGACGGCGAGCAGCAGGAAGATCAGCGTGCTGTAGAGGAACGTCTTGTCGCGGACCTTGACCTTGATCTCGCGGGCCGCGACCAGCCGGGTGGCCTGGAACGTGTTCACTGGTTGACCTCTCGGAAGATCTCGGCGAGGGACGGGGTGACCGGGCCGAACGCGCGTACCGGGCCGCGTTCCAGCGCCGCGCGCAGCACCGCCTGGTCGTCGGCGGGCGGGTCCACCTCGAACACGGCGCGCGCGCCGTCGAGGTCGACCAGCCGCACGCCGGGCTGGTCCCGCAGCCAGCCGGCGTCGCCGTCCACCACGAGCGAGAACCGGGGCAACGTGTACGCGGCGCGCAGCTCCTCGCGGGCGCCGGCGGCCCGGATCGTCCCGCCGGCGATGAGCACCAGGTCGTCGCAGAGCCGCTCCACCACGTCGAGCTGGTGGCTGGAGAACAGCACCGGCGCTCCGGCGGCGGCACGTTCCCGCAGCACCGCGACCACCATGTCGACGGCGAGCGGGTCGAGCCCGGAGAACGGCTCGTCCAGGATCAGCACCTCCGGGTCGTGCACCAGCGCGGCGGCGATCTGCGCGCGCTGCTGGTTGCCAAGCGACAGCGTCTCCAGCAGGTCGTCGGCCCGCTCGCCGAGACCGACCCGCTCCAGCAGCGCGTCGGTGCGGCGGCGCGCCCCGGCGGCGTCCAGCCCGTACAGGCGGCCGAGGTGGACCACCTGCTCGCGGGGCGTCATCTTCGGGTAGAGGCCGCGTTCCTCGGGCATGTAGCCGAACCGGGCCCGGTCCTCCCGGGTGAGCCGGTGTCCCCGCCAGGTGACCTGCCCGGCGTCCGGGGCGAGCACGCCGAGGATGATGCGCATGGTGGTGGTCTTGCCGGCGCCGTTGCCGCCGACGAACCCGGTCATGCGCCCGGCGGTCACGTCGAAGGAGACGTCTTTGAGCACCTGACGGCCGCCGAAGCTGCGGTCGACGCCGTCGAGGCGGAGCACGCTGGTCATGATCCCGACGCTACGGCTGGCGCCCGCACCCGTCGTCCCACCGCGGAACGATCACGTGGTCCGCCCTGCGACGGACCGGCGTCATCCGCCGGGCCGGACCACCCCGTGCTCGTACGCGAACACCACCGCCTGCACCCGGTCGCGCAGCCCCAGCTTGGCCAGGACGCGGCTGACGTGGGTCTTCACCGTCGCCTCGCCGACGCGCAGCACGTCCGCGATCTCGGCGTTGCTGGCGCCGCTCGCGACCAGCTCCAGCACCTCCCGCTCGCGCGGGGTCAGGTCCGCCGTCGCCGCGTCGTGCCGGGGGTCCGGCGGCGCCCCGCCGGGCCGGGCGAACGTGGAGATCACCCGCCGGGTCAGCGCCGGCGCGATCAGCCCTTCGCCGCGCGCCACCACCCGCACCGCCTCGACCAGGTCCTCCGGGGTGCCGTTCTTCAGCAGGAAGCCGCTCGCCCCGGCGCGCAGCGCCGCGAACAGATAGTCGTCCCGGTCGAACGTGGTGAGGATCAGCACCGCCGGGCCGCCCGGCGTCGCGTCGCCGGTGATCCGGCGCGTGGCCTCCAGCCCGTCGAGCACCGGCATCTCCACGTCCATCAGCACCACGTCCGGCCGCAGCGCGGACGCCATCGACACGGCGCGCTGCCCGTCGGCGGCCTCGCCGACCACCTCGATGTCGTCCTCGACCTCCAGGATGACCCGGAAACCGGTCCGGACCAGGTGCTGGTCGTCGACGAGCAGCACCCGTACCGGCGCGTTCACGCCGCCCGCCCGGCGGCCTCGACCGGCAGCGGCATGCGGGCCCGGACCCGGAACCCGCCGCCGGGGCGCGGCCCGGCCTCCACCTCACCGCCGTGGGCGGCGACCCGCTCCCGCATGCCGATCAGGCCGAGCCCGGTCCCGGCCGCCGGCGCGCCGCCCTGCCCGTCGTCGCTCACGTCGATCTCCAACTCCCTCGCCAGATAGCGGATGCGCACGTCCAGCGTGGTGGCGTGGGCGTGCTTGACCACGTTCGTCACCGCCTCCTGGACGATCCGGTAGGCCGCCTGCGACACCGAGCGCGGCAGCGGCACCGGCTCCCCGTACACCCCGAGGTCGGCCCGTAGCCCGGTCTCCCGGGCCCGGTCGACGAGCGCGCGGACCTGGTCGATGCCGGCGGTGTCCTCCGGCGCGGTGACCGCGCCGGCCGCGGCGTCCGGGTCGCGCAGCACGCCGAGCATCCGGCGCAGCTCGTCGACGGAGGTGCGGGCCGTCTGCTCGATGGCGGCCAGCGCGGTACGCGCCTTGTCCCGGTCCCGGTCGAACACGCGCCGGCACGCGGCGGCCTGCACGCCCATCACCGACACGTGGTGGGCGACCACGTCGTGCAGTTCGCGGGCGATGCGGACCCGCTCGCCCATCACCGCGCGCTCGCGCGCCTCCGCCTGGGAGCGGCGCAGCTGCTCGGCCTGTTCGCGTAGCTCGTGCCGGCGGCGCGCGGCCACCCAGGCGGTCTGCCCGGAGTAGTAGGCGAAGCCGAAGAACAGCACGTTGTAGAGCACACCGTTCACCACTGCGGCGAGCACCGGCGGCACCGGGCCGGCGGCGTCGGCGAAGGAGGCAGCGGAGATCTGGTCGGCCCGCAACGCGAGGGACAGCCAGAGCCACGCGAACATCGCCACGATGATGCCGGCCCGCAGCCGCCCGGCCAGCCGCCGGTCGGTGCCCCACGCGCCGAGCGTGAACAGGGCGGCGAACAGCGCGCCCGACGGGATCTGGGCCAGCGGGACCGCCCGGGCCTGCCCGGCGACGAAGGCGACGGCCACGATCACCGCGACGGTGGCGGGCCAGCGCCGCCGTACGGCCAGCGGGGCGGTCACCGCGACGGTCCACCAGACCTGCTCGGCGACGCTCGGCGGCGGCCCGAGCAGGAACGCCCCGGTGCTGTACGCCAGGGTCAGCTCGAACAGGGCCAGCACGGTGACCGCGAGCCCGACCCAGAGGTCGGCGCGGAACTGCGCCGCCGTGGGAGCCGGCCGGCGCCAGGCGGTGGTGGGTGCGGTGCTCACCGTACGACCATGCCACCGACCGGGCCGTCGCGGTGGCCGGGGCGTAATCGGGTGGGCCGGACGACAGTGCCGACGTAGCCTGCCGGGGTGTTCGTGCCTGATCTGCCGTTGCGTACCGAGCGTCTGCTGCTGCGCGCCTTCACCGCCACGGACGTGACCGTGCTCCGGGACTACCGGGGCCGCCCGGAGGTCACCCGCTACCTCTACCACGAGCCGTACGACGACGGCGCCGCCCGGGCCGCGATCGAGCGGCTGGTCCGGCGGACCGCGCTGCGCGCCCCCGGCGACGTGCTCAACCTCGCCGTGACGGTCGCGGACACCGGCGAGTTCGTCGGCGACGTGCTGCTGAGCTGGACCAGCGGGGAGCACCGGCAGGGCGAGATCGGGTACGTGGCGCATCCCGCGCACACCGGCCGCGGGTACGTCACCGAGGCGGCCCGGGAACTGCTGCGGATCGGCTTCGACGGGCTGGGCCTGCACCGGATCGTCGGCCGGCTGGACGCCCGCAACACCGCCTCGGCCCGGTTGCTGGAGCGGCTCGGCATGCGCCGGGAGGCGCACCTGCGGGAGAACGAGTTCGTCAAGGGGGAGTGGACCGACGAGGTGGTCTACGCTCTGCTGGCCCGGGAGTGGCGGGCGGCGGCCTGACTGCCCGCGTACCCGGAAGGGCCCGGCACGCCCTCGACGGGGCGTGCCGGGCCGGGCGTGGCTCAGGTGGCGCGGGCGGCCTTGACCGCGCTGTCGATCACGTCCCAGATCGCGACCAGCACGACCACCGCGCCCGCCACCCGGGCGAACTCGACGGTGCCGCCGTCGCGCAGCCAGGCGAACCGCTCGACCAGCTCCGGGTTGAGCAGCCGGTCGGTGGCGAGCAGCCAGAGCACCGGGGCGGCGAAGGCGACGTTGAGCACCGCGTTGACCGCCACCAGGGGCCAGGTCCACCGGCCGGACCGGTACTTGGCGATCTCCAGGCCGACGGTGGCCAGCAGCACCACGATCAGGGCCGGCAGCCAGAAGCTCCAGAGCGCCGGGTCGAGCGCCGGCAGCCGGGTGCCGTCGTCGGTGGTCCAGCGCTGGAAGTGCTGGCCGATCAGGAGGCCGATGGTGGCGAGCAGGAACACCACCGAGGCGATGCTGTCGGAGTGGTTGATCTGCCGTTCCCGGGTCTCCTCGGGGAGCTGGTCGACGGTCCACTCGGGCAGGCCGAGCGGGGTGCGGGTGCGTTCCAGCACGGCGAACACCAGCGTGACCCAGAACGCGATCTGCACCGCGGTCTGCATGGCGGCCACGATCGCCGCGCCGATCGCCGCGCCCGGCTCGCCGTCGACGAGCGCCTTCGTGACGCCGGAGAGCACGCCGACGATCGCCGGGATCCAGGTGAGCAGCAGTCGCAGCAGCCGCCACCAGGTCAGGTAGTAGCGCGGGCCGATGAGTTGCAGCGTGCGGTCGCTGTAGCGGGCCGCGAGCTTCTCCGGGTGGCCCAGCTCGGTGAGCACCTCGCGTTCGGCGGAGGCGTGGTCCTGCCCGCCCGCGGTCCGGTCGTCGATCATGTCGGCGATGGAGCCGCGCAGTTCCTCGGCGAGTTCCAGGCGGCGCTGCGCGGGCACGGCCCGCATGGTGGCGGCGACGTAACGGTCGGTCAGGGAACTCATCGTTCCGCTCCTTCGATCAGGTCGGTGACGGACGTCCGCACCGCGGTCATGTCGTCGAGCAGGCGGTTCAGGACGGACTCGCCGTCGCCGCTGGTCCGGTAGAACTTGCGCGGCCGGCTCTCCTCGGTGTTCCACTCGCTGGTCAGCAGGCCCTGGTCCTCCAGCCGGCGCAGCAGCGGGTAGAGCGTGTTGGCGTCGACCGCGAAGCCGTGCGCGGCCAGCCGTTGCAGCAGGGCGTATCCGTAGTCGGGGCGGCGCAGGGCGACCAGGCTGGCCACCACGACAGTGCCGCGCCGTAGCTCCTGGAGGTGGGTCCGGAGGACCTCTTCGCTGACCATGCTCAACACGATAGTGTGTGCCACACACCATTGCAATAGAGAAGAACATCGCGTGCCGCACACCGGCCGGCCGGAGAGACCCGGGCCACGCCCGGCGCGGACGGTGGAGCCCGCGAGATCACCTCGGTAGGGTGGGTCGGTCGACTCCGACGCAGCTTGATCCACAACCCGGGGGGCGCCACGCATGGGCGATTCGTTCGCGCATCTGCACGTACACACCGAGTACTCGATGCTCGACGGGGCGGCCCGGCTCAAGGACCTCTTCGCCGAGGCGGCGCGGCTCGGCATGCCGGCGGTGGCGATCACCGACCACGGCAACATGCACGGCGCGAACGACTTCTACAAGCAGGCCATGGACGCCGGGGTCAAGCCCATCCTCGGCGTCGAGGCGTACGTCGCGCCGGAGTCGCGCTTCCACAAGGCGCGGGTCAAGTGGGGGCGCCCCGAGCAGAAGAGCGACGACGTCTCCGGCAACGGCGCGATCACCCACATGACCATGTGGGCGGCCAACCGCGACGGCCTGCACAACCTGTTCAAGCTCAACTCCCGCGCCTCCATGGAGGGCCACTACGTGAAGTGGCCCCGGATGGACATGGAGCTGATCGCCGAGCACGCCCAGGGCATCATGGCCACCACCGGCTGCCCGTCCGGCGCGGTGCAGACCCGGCTGCGGCTGGGCCAGTTCGACGAGGCGCTCAAGGTCGCCGCCGCCTATCAGGACATCTTCGGCAAGGACAACTACTTCCTGGAGATCATGGACCACGGCCTCGACATCGAGCGCCGCGTCCGCGACGGGCTCACCGAGATCGCCCGCAAGCTCGACATCCCGCCGGTGGTCACGAACGACTCGCACTACACCCACGAGGCGCAGGCCGAGGCGCACGACGTGCTGCTCTGCGTACAGACCGGCAGCAACGTGGCCGACCCCAACCGGTTCCGGTTCGAGGGCGGCGGCTACTTCGTCAAGTCCGCCGACCAGATGCGCGCCGTCGACTCCTCCGAGCTGTGGCAGCAGGGCTGCCGCAACACGCTGCTCGTGGCCGAGAAGGTCGACCCGGCCGGCATGTTCACGTTCCACAACCTGATGCCGCGCTTCCCGATCCCCGAGGGCGAGACCGAGGAGTCCTGGTTCCGCAAGGAGACCTTCGCCGGGCTGAAGCGCCGCTTCCCCAACGGCATCCCCGAGGGCCACGTCGTCCAGGCCGAGTACGAGCTGGGCGTCATCATCCAGATGGGCTTCCCGTCGTACTTCCTCGTGGTCGCAGACTTCATCCAGTGGGCCAAGAGCCAGGGCATCGCGGTCGGCCCCGGGCGTGGCTCGGCGGCCGGCTCGCTCGTGGCGTACGCGCTCGGCATCACCGACCTCGACCCGATCCCGCACGGCCTGATCTTCGAGCGGTTCCTCAACCCCGAGCGCGTCTCCATGCCCGATGTCGACATCGACTTCGACGAGCGCCGGCGCGGTGAGGTCATCAAGTACGTGACCGACAAGTGGGGCGAGGACAAGGTCGCGCAGATCGCCACGTTCGGCACGATCAAGGCGAAGGCCGCGATCAAGGACTCGGCCCGGGTGCTCGGCTACCCGTACGCGGTCGGCGACCGGATCACCAAGGCCATGCCCCCGGCGGTGATGGGCAAGGACATCCCGCTGTCCGGCATCTTCGACCCGAAGCACCCCCGCTACGCCGAGGCGGGCGAGATCCGTGGCCTCTACGAGTCCGACCCGGACGTCAAGAAGGTCATCGAGACCGCCAAGGGCATCGAGGGCCTGATCCGGCAGACAGGTGTGCACGCCGCCGGCGTCATCATGTCCGCCGAGCCGATCATCGAGCACATCCCGCTCATGCGGCGTGACTCCGACGGTGTCATCATCACGCAGTTCGACTACCCGACCTGCGAGTCGCTCGGGCTGCTGAAGATGGACTTCCTCGGCCTGCGCAACCTGACGATCATCGACGACGCGGTGAAGAACATCCAGCTCAACCACGGCCGGGAGCTGGACCTGCTCGGCCTGCCGCTGGACGACAAGCCGGCGTACGAGCTGCTGGCCCGCGGCGACACGCTCGGCGTGTTCCAGCTCGACGGCGGGCCGATGCGCTCGCTGCTGCGGCTGATGAAGCCGGACAACTTCGAGGACATCTCCGCCGTCCTGGCGCTCTACCGGCCCGGCCCGATGGGCGTGGACTCGCACACCAACTACGCGCTGCGCAAGAACGGCCTCCAGGAGATCACCCCGATCCACCCGGAGCTGGAGGAGCCGCTGCGCGAGATCCTCGCGCCCACCTACGGCCTGATCGTCTACCAGGAGCAGGTGCAGCGCGCCGCGCAGATCCTCGCCGGCTACACGCTCGGCCAGGCCGACCTGCTGCGCCGGGCGATGGGCAAGAAGAAGAAGGAGATCCTGGACAAGGAGTTCATCCCGTTCCGGGACGGCTGCCGCGAGCGCGGCTACTCCGACGAGGCCATCCAGGCCGTGTGGGACGTGCTGGTGCCGTTCGCCGGCTACGCCTTCAACAAGGCCCACTCCGCCGCGTACGGCCTGGTCTCCTACTGGACCGCGTACCTCAAGGCGCACTACCCGGCCGAGTACATGGCCGCCCTGCTCACCTCCGTCGGTGACGACAAGGACAAGATGGCGATGTACCTGTCCGAGTGCCGCCGGATGCGCATCCAGGTGCTGCCGCCGGACGTCAACACCTCGGCCGGGCCGTTCACCCCGGTCGGCGAGGAGATCCGCTTCGGTCTCGGCGCGGTACGCAACGTCGGCGCGAACGTGGTCGCCTCGATCATGCGGTGCCGCGAGGAGAAGGGCGACTACGCCGACTTCTACGACTTCCTGTCCAAGGTCGACGCCGTGGTCTGCAACAAGAAGACAATCGAATCGCTGATCAAGGCCGGGGCGTTCGACGCGCTCGGCCACCCGCGCAAGGGCCTGCTCGCAGTGCACGCCGACGCCATCGACGCGTACGCCGACGTCAAGCGCAAGGAGGCGGTCGGCCAGTACGACCTGTTCGGCGCCGGCTTCGGCGAGTCCGAGACCGGCGGCACCACCACCGTCATGCCGGTCATCGGCGAGGGAGAGTGGGACAAGCGCGACAAGCTCGCGTTCGAGCGCGAGATGCTCGGCCTGTACGTCTCCGACCACCCGCTGTTCGGCCTGGAACACGTGCTCGGCGCCGCCGCGGACACCACCATCGCCGCGCTGTCGGAGGAGGGCACGGTGCCCGACGGCGCGGTGGTCACCCTGGCCGGCATCCTCTCCGGCGTGCAGCGCCGGGTCACCAAGCAGGGCCGGGCCTGGGCGTCGGCCACCCTCGAAGACCTCGCCGGTGGCGTGGAGACGCTGTTCTTCCCGAACACGTACGAGGTGATCGGCCAGTACATCGCCGAGGACGCGATCGTGGTGGTCAAGGGCCGGGTGGACCGGCGCGACGACACCCCGCGCATCATGGCGATGGACATGTCCATGCCGGACGTCACCAGCAACCCGGCGAACAAGCCGGTCACGCTCACCATCCCGGTGCACCGCTGCACGCCGCCGCTGGTGGAACGGCTCAAGGAGACGCTCGTGCTGCACCCCGGCGACACCGAGGTGCACGTCAAGCTGCTCAACGGCGGCAAGGTCACCACGCTGCGCCTCGGCCCGTTCCGGGTCGCGCCGACCACTGCGCTGATGGGTGACCTGAAGAGCGTGCTCGGCCCGGCCAACGTGAGCTGACCGGGCCGAGCGGGGACGTGCCGGCTAGACGCGGGTGACGCGGATGGCGTCGGCGATCACGTACCCGGTGCTGCCGGACCACCTGCTGACACCGACCTTGTTGGCGTCACCGGCGGCCAGGGTGAAGGTGCCCAGTGACCGCCACGCACCGCCGTTGGCGCTCTGGTTCACCGCTACCGTCTGGTTGCCGCTCGTCGTCGCGACGATGTACGGCGTGGAGGTGTTGTAGCCGGCCACCGCCGGATACCAGACCTCCACCCGGTAGGTGGCCGTCGCCGGGATGTTCACCTTGTACCAGGCGGTGTCGCTGGCCGCGACGGGGTTGGCGTACCGGTAGTCGGCGCCGTAGCGCTGCGCCGAGTACGTCGAGGTGCCCCAGTTGGCGCTCGCGGTGAACCGGCCGGCGGTGGTGTTGTCCACGATCGTCGACCAGGCGGTCGGCGGGGGAGTGGTGCCGCCGGTGACGAGCTGCATGTAGTAGGTCCAGTTCCAGTTCGACCCCGGGTCGGTGTGCGTGGCGCCCGGCACCTGGTTGTGCCCGATGATGTTGGTGCGGGTCTTCGGGATGCCGTACTTGTCGCACAGGTACCGGGTCAGCGCCGCCGACGACCGGTACATCGCGTCGGTGTACCAGGAGGCGTTGTCGACGTACCCCTCGTGCTCGATGCCGATCGACTGGGTGTTGTAGGTCCAGTTGCCGGCGTGCCAGGCGATGTCCTTGTCCCGCACCATCTGGGTCACCGCGCCGTCGGAGGAGCGGAGCAGGTAGTGCGCGCTGGTGCCGGCGGCGGCGTTCTGGAACCAGCTGATCGAGCCGGCGTAGCTGCCCTGCATGGTGTGGATGACGATGTAGTTGATCGGGTACGCCGACTCGCGGCTGGAGACCGTGTAGTTGGACGAGTTGGCCGGCACCCATGCGGCCGGGCCGTAGTCGGTGCTCAGGGTGCCGAAGTCGCCGGTGCCCAGCGGCGCCACGGCGGCGTACCGGCCCCGCTGCGGCGCGACCGGACGGCCGTCCACGCTGACCTCGCCGCCAGCCGTGGTAGCGATGAAGCCCCGGGCGAGCAGGTCGTACACGGCGTCGGCGTACAGCCGGGCGGTGGCCGCGTCCGCCGAGCCGCCGTAGCGGGCGATCGGGACGTACCACTGGTTGACGTCGTCGCGCTGCGCCGCGGTCAGCCCGGCCTCGTCGGCGTAGGAGCGCAGCACGGCCGCCGCGCCGGCCACGTTCGCCGCGTCCCGGGTACGCAGGTCGGCCCGGTCCAGCCGGGTCCGGCGTGCGGCCTCGTCCAGCGTCCGTACCTTCGGGTTGCTGGTCAGGTGCATCACGCCGTATCCGCCGGAGGCGCTGGGCTGCCCGCCGTGACCGTCCAGTCGGGTCTCGGCGTACCCGAGCGCGGCGAGCAGGTCGCGCGGCACGTCGGAGCCGGCGGCGGCCCGGTCGAAGGCCGCGGCGAGCGGCTGCGCGTCATGCTGAGGCGCGGCGTGGGCCGGCTGGCCGGTCAGGCCGATCATGAGGATCACGGCGCCGCCGAGCAGGTGGCTCACCCGGCGCGAGGGTCTCCGAACTGTCACGTCACTCCTCGTCGACTGCATGGGGCGACTGGCTCCCGTCGCCGGTTCGCCGCACCTTATAGCGTGACGTTCGTCTATGTCGATACCTTGCGTCGAAGGGCAGTTTGCTGAAGACTTCCTTCAGATGCGGAGCTGTCCCCGTACCGTCGCGGTCTTGCCCGCCGCGCCGCGGCCGGGCAGCATCGTGCGGATGCCGCCCACCGACCTGCTGCTCGTCCGTGACCTGGTGCCCGACTTCCTGGCCCGCGCCGAACGGTCCGGCCCGCCGTGGACCTCCCGCTACCTGGCCGGGCACCCGGACGTGGTCCGGGCGCTGCGCCGCGACGGCGGCTGGTCCGACGCAGCCGGCGTGGCCGCCGCCCTGGACGGGCTCCGCGGCCGCGCCACCGAGCTGGCGGCACGAGCCGAGACGGTACGCGCGCTGCTGCCCGGCGGCGTCGCGGCGGTGGCCGGCGCGCTGGGCTGGTCCGGCGACGGCGGGCCGGTCGAGTGCGTGGTGCTGGTCGGGCGCAACCAGGCCAACGGCTGGGCCGGTGAGCTGAACGGCAGGTACGCGCTCTTCCTCGCCGTGGAACAGCTCGGCCCGCCCGAGGATCTCGACCTGCTGGTACGGCACGAGGCCGCGCACGTGGTGCACGACCGCGGCGCCGCGATCCGCGACTGGCCCGAGTACGGCGTGGCGAACGCCCTGTTCACCGAAGGGCTCGCCACCCAGGTGACGGCGGAGCTGGACCCCGGGCGGCCGGACGAGGAGTACCTCTGGTTCGGCCGGCCCGGCCACCGGCAGTGGCTCGACGAGTGCCGCCGCCGGTGGCCGGAGATCCTGCGCCGGGTCCGCGCCGACCTCGACGCCACCGACGTCGAGCACCACGCCCCGTACTTCCTGATGCGGGACTCGCTGCTGGCCGACGGCCTGCCCAAGCGGTGCGGCTACCTGGTCGGCCTGACCGTGGTACGACACCTGCGCCGCCACCACTCCCTGCGAGACCTGGCCACCTGGCCCCTGCCCCGGGTCCGCGAGGAGCTCACTGCCGCACTCCCCAACCTCCCCCCACCCCCCCTGACCTCCCCACCCCACCGCGTCGATCATGAAGTTGACGGCACCTGACGTCCGATTTGTCGCCGCCAACTTCATGATCGACGGGACGGGGAGTTGGCGCGCTGGTGCCCCGCCTGGCCCCGCGATCTTGCACGTTCCGCCCCTCGCCCTCGTTCCGCCGCGCGATTTTGTACATCTCGCCGCCCCCAACGCCCTCGTTCTGCCGCGATCTTGCAGCTTCGGCCCCACCGATGGCCTGTTTGCCCCGATTCGCCGGGGCCGAAAGTGCAAGATCGCCGGGGTCGGGCGGGCCGGCCGGGGGCGGGCGTGGGGGTGGGCGGTGCGGGGGCCACGGGGGTGGGATTGGTGGTGTCGGGGGTGGGGTGGGGGTGGTTAGCGTCGGGGGATGGAGCTGGAGCAGGCACGGAAGTTGTGGCAGCCGGAACCGGGCTGGTTGAACACCGCCACCTACGGGCTGCCGCCCGAGCCGGTGTGGGACGCCGTGCAGCGGGTGCTCGCCGACTGGCGGGGCGGACGGGTGTCGTTCGAGGTGTGGGACGAGTCGGTGGACCGGTCCCGGGCCGCGTTCGCCCGGCTGACCGGCGTGGACGCCGCCGACGTGAGCATCGGTTCCGCCGTGTCGCAGCTGGTCGCGCCGATCGCGGCGAGCCTGCCGGAGGGTGCGACTGTGGTGGTGCCCGAGAGCGAGTTCACCTCGATCCTGTTCCCCTGGCTCGTCCAGCAGGAGCGCGGGGTGCGGGTCCGCACCGTGCCGCTGGCCGGCCTGGTCGACGCGATCGACGCCGGCACCGACCTGGTGGCGTTCAGCGTGGTGCAGTCCGCCGACGGCGTCGTGGCTCCGTACGACGAGATCGTCGCGGCGGCCCGGGCGCACGGCGCCGTCGTGGTGGTCGACGCCACGCAGGCGTGCGGGTGGCTGCCGTTCGCCGCGGACCGGGCGGACGCGGTGGTGGTCGGGGCGTACAAGTGGTTGATGGCGCCGCGCGGCGCGGCCTTCGCCTACCTGGCGCCGGAGCTGCGCGAGCGGATTCGCCCGGACGCGGCCGGGTGGTTCGCGGGCAAGGACCCGCACGCCTCCTACTACGGACTGCCGCTTCGCCTGGCCGACGACGCCCGGCGCTTCGACATCTCCCCGTCCTGGCTGTGCTACGTCGGGGCCGCGCCCGCGCTGGAGCTGCTCGCCGACCTCGATCCGGAGGAGGTGCGCGCGTACGACGTGGGGCTGGCCAACCGGTTCCTGACCGGGCTGGGCCGCCCGCCCGGCGACAGCGCGATCGTCTCCGTGGACGTGCCGGACGCGCAGGAACGGCTGGCCCGCGCCGGGGTGCGCGCGGCGGTACGGGCGGGCCGGGTCCGCGCCTCGTTCCACCTCTACACGACCGAGGAGGACGTGGACCGGGCGGTCGAGGCGCTGACCGGCTGACCGCTGCGGTCGGGTGACAGCTCAGGCCAGGTGGCCGCCGATCTTCGTGTAGCCGCGTAGCAGGTCCCGGGAGATGATCAGCCGCTGCATCTCGTCGGTGCCCTCGAAGATCCGGTAGAGCCGGACCTGCCGGTACCAGCGTTCGATCGGCAGCTCGCGGGTGTAGCCCATGCCGCCGTGGATCTGCAGCGCGCGGTCCACCACCCGGTTGACCATGCCGGCGCCGTAGAGCTTGCCCATCGAGGAGGCGTGCCGGGGGTCGAGGCCCTGGTCGACCGTCCAGGCCGAGCGCAGGATCAGCCAGCGGGCCGCCTCCAGTTCGGTCTCCGAGTCGGCGATCATCCACTGGATGGCCTGGTTGGTGGCGATCGGCGCGCCGAACGTCTCCCGCGTGTTGGCGTGGTCGATCGCCATCTGGAGGACTCGTTCGGCGATGCCGACGGCGTGCGACGGGATGGTGTAGCGGCCCTTGCCGATCCACTCCATGCCGAGCGTGAAGCCCTGCCCGATCTCGCCGAGGATGTTGCGGTGCGGCACCCGTACGCCGTCGAAGATCAGCGAGGCCGGGCCGCCCTCGCCCATGGTCTGGATGAACTCCGAGCGCCAGCCCATCGCGCGGTCCACCAGGAACGCGGTGGCGCCGCCGCGGCGGGCGCCCTTCTCCGGGTCGGTCACCGCGACCACGATGGCGAAGTCGGCGTCGTTGCCGTTGGTGATGAACGTCTTCTCGCCGTCGAGGATCCAGTCGTCGCCGTCGCGGCGGGCGCGCAGCTTGATGTTCGCCGCGTCGGAGCCCGCGCCGGGCTCGGTGATGGCGAAGCAGGAGATCCGTTCCCCCTCGATGGTGGGGATGAGGAACTCGCGCTTCTGCTCCTCGGTGGCGTGGAACAGGATGTTGTCGGCTTCGCCGCCGAAGCGGAACGGCACGAAGGTGCGGCCCAGCTCGGTCCAGATCAGCGACTGCATGACCGCCGGCAGCGCCATGCCGCCGTACTCCTCCGGGGTGGCCAGCCCCCAGAAGCCGAACTTCTTCGCCTTGAGCTGCAGTTCGCGCAGCTCGGAGCGGTCGAGGCCGGGCTGGTGGGCGCGCTCGCGGCGCAGCACCTCCGCCTCCAGCGGCATCACCTCGCGGGTGACGAACGTGCGAACGGTGTCCCGGATCGCGCGTTCCTCGTCGGACAGTGCGAAGTCCACGGTTCCCCCTCAGGTCGACTGGCTATAAACTAGCGCTGGAAGTTTTCCCGCGTCCAGACCCGATGTCGAAAGGAGGATGATGATCAGGTGCCCCGACCCCGACAGGCCCTGCTCACCCGCGACCGGATCGTCGAGACCGCGCTGGCGCTGATCGACGCCGACGGGCTGGACGCGCTCTCCACCCGGCGGCTCGCCGCCGCGCTGGGCGTACGCGGCCCCTCGCTCTACAACCACTTCGCCACCAAGGAGGAGATCCTCGACGCGGTGGCCGACGGCGTCGCGGCGACCGTGGACATCGGCGTCTTCGACGAGTACGAGTGGCTCGACGCGCTCGGCCGCTGGGCGCGCTCGTACCGGGCCGCGCTGGCCGCGCACCCGAACATCGTGCCGTACCTGGCGCAGGGGCCGGGCCGCCGTCCGGCCGCGCTCGCCATGGCCGACGCGGTCTACGGCGCGCTGGTCCGGGCCGGCTGGCCGCCCGCGCGGGCCACCCACATCGGGGCCGCGATGCGCTACTTCGTGGCCGGGTCCGCGCTCGGCTCGTTCGCCCGCGGCTTCGTCGAGGACCCCTCGCTCTACGCCGCGCACCCGCACCTCAACCAGGCGCACCGCCTCGCCGGCCACCAGCGCAGCGTGGACGAGGGGGCGTTCGCGCTCGGCCTGGACGCGCTGCTGCACGGCCTCGCCGCCGAGTACGCGGCCACCGTCGCCCCGCTGGAACGGGTCGGCGGTCCGGAGTAGCGTCCAAACTCCCACCGCTAGTTTCCACCGCCGCCCCCGAAGGACGCCATGGATCTCGCCGCCGCCCCGCCCGCCCTGCTGACGCGCCGCCACCTGCACATCGCCGGTGACTGGGCCGACCCGTCGTCGGACGACACCGTCCCGGTGGAGAACCCGGCCACCGCGAGCATCATCGGCGAGGTGCCGGCCGGTACGCCGGCCGACGTGGACCGCGCGGTCGCCGCCGCCCGCGCCGCGTTCCCCGGCTGGGCCGCAACCGCCCCCGAGCAGCGGGCCGCGCACCTGGACCGGCTGCACACCGCGCTCGCCGCGCGCGCCGACGAGATCGCCCGCACCGTGGCCACCGAGCTGGGCACCCCGCTCAAGCTCGCCACCCGCGTCCAGGCCGGGCTGCCGCTCAAAGTGCTGCGGAGCATGGTCGACCTGGCCGCCCGCCCGGCCGCCGAGCACACGGTCGGCAACTCGCTCGTCGTCCGCGAGCCGGTCGGCGTGGTCGGCGCGATCACCCCGTGGAACTACCCGCTGCACCAGGTGGTCGCGAAGGTCGCGCCCGCGCTCGCCGCCGGGTGCACAGTGGTGCTCAAGCCCAGCGAGTTGACGCCGCTCACCGCGTACCTGCTGTTCGACGCGATCACCGACGCCGGCCTGCCGCCCGGCGTGGTGAACCTGGTGCCCGGCACCGGCCCGGTGGTCGGCGAGGCGCTGGCCGCGCACCCCGACGTCGACCTGGTCTCGTTCACCGGCTCCACCGCCACCGGCCGGCGCATCGCCCACCTGGCCGCCGAGCGGATCGCCCGGGTGTCGCTGGAACTCGGCGGCAAGTCCGCGAACATCGTCCTGGCCGACGCCGACCTGCCCACCGCGGTCAAGGTCGGCGTCGGCAACGCGCTGCTCAACTCCGGGCAGACCTGCACCGCCTGGACCCGGATGCTCGTACACCGCGACCGCTACGACGAGGCCCTGGACCTGGTCGCGGCGGCGGTGGCCGGCTACCGGCTCGGCGACCCCTTCGACCCGGCCACCCGGCTGGGCCCGCTCGCCTCCGCCGCGCAGGCCCGGCGGGTACGCGACCACGTGGACCGGGCGCTCGCCGACGGCGCCCGGCTCGTCGCCGGCGGACCGGACGCGCCGCTGCCGCCGCAGGGGCACTTCGTCGCGCCCACCGTCTTCGCCGACGTGCACCCGGACAGCGCGCTCGCCCAGGAGGAGGTGTTCGGCCCGGTGCTCGCGGTGATCCCGTTCGCTGACACCGACGAGGCGGTCGCCATCGCCAACAACTCCCGGTACGGGCTGGCCGGCGCGGTCTGGTCCGCCGACCCCGACGCGGCGCTGGCGGTGGCCCGGCGGATGCGTACCGGTCAGGTGGACGTCAACGGCGGCGCGTTCAACCCGCTCGCCCCGTTCGGCGGCTACAAGCAGTCCGGCCTGGGCCGGGAACTGGGCGCGTACGGCGTGGAGGAGTTCACCGAGCTGAAGGCGATCCAGCGGTGAGGGCGCTGGTGGTACGCGGCCGGGGCGAGACCCCGGCGGTCGAGGAGGTACGCCTGCCCGCCCCCGGCCCGGGCGAGCTGCGGGTACGCATCCGCGCCGCCGGCATCTGCCACTCCGACCTGGCCATGGTGGACGGCACGCTGGCGCCCGCGTACCCGCTGGTGCTGGGTCATGAGGCGACCGGCGTGGTGGCCGAGGCCGGGCCGGACACGACGATCGCGGTCGGCACGCCAGTGGTGCTCAACTGGGCGCCGGCCTGCCGGGACTGCTGGCACTGCCGGCACGGTGAGCCGTGGCTCTGCGCGGCCAATCCCAACCCGTCGACACCCCGGGGTGAGACGGCCGCCGGTGAGCCCCTCGCGGTCACGCTCGGGCTCGGCGCGCTCGCCGAGGAGGTGGTGGTGCCGCAGCGCGCCGCCGTACCGGTGCCGGCCGGGCTGCCGCCGGAGCAGGCCGCCGTGCTGGGCTGCGCGGTGCTCACCGGCGTCGGCGCGGTCCGCAACACCGCGCGGGTCGCGCCCGGCGAGTCGGTAGCGGTGATCGGGCTCGGCGGGGTGGGCCTGGCCGTGCTGACCGCCGCGCGGCGGGCCGGCGCGTCGCCGATCCTCGCCGTGGACGTGGTGGAGGCGAAGCGGGACCTGGCGCTCGCGGCCGGGGCCACCGACTTCCTGCGCTCCGACGACACGCTGGGCAAGCAGATCCGGGCGCGCACCGACGGGCGCGGCGTGGACCACGCCTTCGAGTGCGTCGGCCGGTCCGCCACCATCCGCGCCGCCTGGCGGGCGACGCGGCGCGGGGGAGCGGTCACCGTGGTCGGCATGGGCGGCAAGGACGACATGCTCAGCCTCTCCGCGCTGGACATCTTCCACTCCGCCCGCACGCTGCGCTCCTCGGTGTACGGCTCGACCGACCCGGACCGGGAGGTGCCGGAGCTGGCCGCCGCGCTCGCCGCCGGTGATCTCGACCTCGGCCCGCTGGTGAGCGGCACGGTGCCGCTGGCGGAGGCGCCCGAGGCACTCTCGCGGCTGTCCCGTGGCGAGGGCGCCCGCTGGGTGGTGACCTTCCCGGACTGACCGGCCGATCCGGATCCGCCGTCGGCGCATCCGGATCGGCCGGTGCGAGCGAACCCCTGGGTAGGAGAGCTACCCGGGGGTACGTCCGTTGCTGACCGAGAACATGCCGGCCGGGGCCGCCGAGACGGCCCGCAAACGGCTGACCGCCGCCGCCGAGGACCTGGACGACAACCAGGTCGCCGGGCTGCTGCTCGACCTGGCCGCCGAGGCCGGCGTGGTGCCCGCCTGGGAACAGGTCTGCCTGCCGCTGCTCGGCTCGCTGCGCGGCGACAGCGCCGCCGAGATCGCGATGGAGCACGCCCTCTCCGAGGGGCTGCGGGTCGGGCTGGACGTGTTCGGCCGCGAGCCGACCCGGCCGCTGCCCGCCCAGGGTGTGCTGCTGGCCGGCGCCGAGCACGAGACACACTGCCTCGGGCTGCACGCGCTCGCCGCGGCGCTGCGCGAGCGCGGGCGCGGCGCGCTGCACCTCGGCCCGGCCCTGCCCTGGTCGGCGCTGGCCAGCGCGGCGGCGCGGGTCCGTCCGCGGGTGGTGGTGGTCTGGTCGCAGACCCCGGTGACCGGCCGCGCGTACCGCCTGGTCCGGCTGCGGCGGGACCTGCCGGGGGTACGGGTGCTCGCCGCCGGCCCGGGTTGGATCGAGCCGTTCCCGCCCACCTCGGCCGTGCCGCAGCGCCTCACCACGCTCGGCGAGGCCACGCTGGCCTGCCTGCGTAGCGCCGCCTGACGCCGAGAAGTGACCTGGCACACATTCGATACGAACCGGTTCCGTATCGAAATCCTCGCGCCTACGCTCGTCACCGTTACGAGTCTGACCCGTATCGTATTTCGACGCGGGGGAGCCGGGGGGAGAACCTGCAGTGGAACCACACGGGAACACCGGACACCCGAGGAGGTGGGCGATCCTCGGGGTGCTGGTGATCAGCCTCCTCGTGGTCGTCCTCGACAACACCATCCTCAACGTCGCGCTGCGCACCCTCGCCGACCCGGTGCACGGCCTCGGCGCCACCCAGGGCGAGCTGGAATGGGCGATCAACTCCTACACGCTCGTCTTCGCCGGGCTGCTGTTCACCTTCGGCGTGCTCGGTGACCGGCTCGGCCGCCGCCGCTTCCTGGTCCTGGGCCTGGCGCTGTTCGGGCTGGCCTCGCTGCTGTCCGCGTACGCGCAGGACCCGGCCCAGCTCATCGCGGCCCGCGCGCTCATGGGCGTCGGCGGCGCGGCCATCATGCCGGTGACGCTCTCGATCATCTCCAACGTCTTCGACCCGCGCGAGCGGGCCAAGGCGATCGGCGTCTGGGCCGGCGCGGTCGGCCTCGGCGTGGCGATCGGCCCGGTGCTCGGCGGCGCGCTGCTGGAGCGCTTCTGGTGGGGCTCGGTCTTCCTGATCAACGTGCCGGTGGTGGCGCTCGGCGTGGTGCTGGTCGCGGCCCTGGTGCCGGAGTCCCGCGACCCGAAGCCCGGCCGGGTCGACGTGCCCGGAGTGCTGCTGTCGGTGGTCGGCCTGGTCGCGCTCACGTACGGCATCATCGACGGCGGCGAGCACGGCTTCGACCGGCCGCAGGTGTGGGTAGCGGTGCTGGGCGGTCTCGCGGTGCTCGGCTGGTTCATCGCCCACGAGCTGCGCAGCGACCACCCGTCGCTGGACGTACGGCTGTTCCGGGTGCCCCGCTTCGCCGCCCCGGTGGCGCTGGTCGGGCTGGTCTTCTTCGCCGCCATGGGCGTGATGTTCTTCGGCGCCTTCTACCTGCAGCTCGTCCGCGGCTACAGCCCGCTGGAGAGCGGCCTGCTGTTCCTGCCGTTCGCGGTGGCCCAGCTGATCTTCGCCCCGCGCAGCGCGGCGATGGTCCGCCGCTACGGCGGCCGGTCGGTGGCGGCGGTCGGACTGCTGCTCACCGCCACCGCGCTGGGCGCGTTCGTCTTCATCGACGCGGACACCCCGATCTGGATCTTCTCGGCGCTCGGCTTCCTCCAGGGCGCCGGCATGGCCAACATCATGCCCCCGGCCACCGAGTCGATCATGTCGTCGCTGCCCCGGGAGAAGGCCGGTGTCGGGTCGGCGGTCAGCAACACCGTGCGGCAGGTCGCCGGCGCGCTCGGCGTGGCGGTGCTCGGCTCGGTGCTCTCCGCCGTCTACCGCGACCAGGTCGCCCCGGCGGTGGCCGCCCTGCCCGCGCCGGTACGCGACGCGGCCCGCGAGTCGGTCTCCGGGGCGTACGCGGTCGCCGACCGGCTCGGCCCGGCCGCGCCGCGACTCATCGACGCGGCGAACGACTCCTTCGTCTCGGCCATGCACTGGGCCGCCGGAGTCTCGGCGGTGGTGGCCGCGCTCGGCCTCGTCATCGTGCTGCGCTGGATGCCCGGCCGGCCGGTCGCCGCCGCCGGTGGTGCGACCCCCGCCACGGACCGGGAGCTGGCCGGGGCCGCGTAGGTTCGTGGACAATGTCTGACATGACTTCCACGGCGGATGCTCCGCGGTCGCCCGGACGACCGCGGAGCACCCGCGCGGACGAGGCGATCGTGGACGCCACACTCGACCTGCTGGCCGAGGGCAACAGCGTCGAGTCGCTGAGCATCGAGGCGATCGCGGCCCGCGCCGGAGTCGGCAAGGCCACCATCTACCGCCGCTGGCCGGGTAAGGACGCGCTGCTGCTGGACGCGCTGCGCACGCTCAAGGGGCCCGCGCCGCACTGCGCCGGCCGTTCCGTCCGCGACGACCTGGTGCTGCTCGTCGGCGCCGTCGGCCAGCACGCCGACCCCCGGGCCCGCAAGATCATGCCGTGCCTGGTGCCCGAGGTGAACCGCAGCTCGGCCCACCGGCAGGCGTACGAGGCGATCGTCGAGCCGCGCCGCGAGGCGTTGCGCGAGGTGCTGCGCCGCGCGATCGAGCGCGGCGAACTCCGCGCCGACATCGACATCGAGGTGACCATGGCGCTGCTCACCGCGCCGATGCTCACCCAGCGGATGCTGCACTGGCACGCCGGGGACGAGCGGGTGGTGCCCGAGCGGATCGTGGACACCGTCCTGGACGGCCTGCGCGTCCGCTGAGACCGGGTCGCAGTGCCCGGCCGCTCAGCGAGTGGGCGTGCGCAGCCGGTGCAGGCGCAGCGCGAGCTGCACCTCCAGCGCCCGATCCGGGCGCTGCCAGTCCGCGCCGAGCAGCTGCCCGACCCGTTCCAGCCGCTGGGTGACCGTGTTCACGTGCACGTGCAGCTGCTCGGCGGCCCGGGCCAGGCTGCCGCCCACCCCGAAGTACGCCTCCAGCGTCTTCACCAGCGCCGTGCCCCGCCGGGCGTCGTAGTCCACCACCGGACCCACTGTCGCGGTGAGGAATCCGGCCACGTCCCGGTCCCCGGCGTCGCCCACCGCGCCCAGCAGCAGCCCGACGAAGCCCAGCTCGGCGGTGCTCGCCCCCTGCCCGGCCCGCCCCAGCGCGCCCAGCGCGGACAGGCAGCGCTCCGCCTCGGCGAACGTGACTGCGAGCGACGCCGGCCCGGTCGAGGGGCCGCTCGCCCCCGCCGTCACCGGCCGCCCGGTCACCCGCGACAGGTCCCGGGCCACCGCCCGGGCCGCGCCGCCCGCGTCCCGGCCCGGCAGCATCAGCACCACCCGCCCGTCGCGCGCCGCCGCCAGGCCGCCCCGGGTCGAGGCGTACGTGGTGGCCCAGGACAGCACCCGCTGCCGGGCCGAACCGGTCTCGGCGAACGCGTCGTCGCCGACCGCCACCAGCACGTGCGGCGCGTCCAGGTCCACCCCGATGCGGCGGGCCCGCGCCCGCAGCGCGTCCGCGTCGCGCAGCGGCCGGGCGATCAGGTCGTCCAGCAGCTCGCCGCGCACGCGCCCCTCCGCCTCGGCCACCGTGCGGCGGAACAGCAGCAGCAACGCGGTCACCAGCGCGGCCCGCTCCAGGATGCGCTGGTCGGCGTCGACCAGCTCGTCGTCCGGGCGCAGCACCAGCGCGCCCAGGTTCTCCGCGCCGGCCACCACCGCGGCGTACCAGAGCGGACCCCGGCGCACGCTGCGCCCCTCGGTACGCGACGCGGCGACCGCCTCCACGATGTCCGCCCGGTCCGGCTCCTCGATCTCGCCGACCCGGGCCAGCCGCCGGCCCTCGGAGTCCAGCGCCAACAGCGCGCCGCCGAGAACCTCGGTGACCGCCGCGGCCACGTCCTCCATCCCGCCGCCGCGCACCACCAGCGCGGTCATCCGGTCGTGCGCGGCGGCGGCACGCTCCACCGAGCTGCTGTGCGCCCGGATCGTGCTGTTCGCCGCCGACAGCTCGGCCAGCGCCGCCCGCGTC
Organism: Micromonospora chalcea; assembly: GCF_028768405.1. Classification (NCBI taxonomy): domain Bacteria; kingdom Bacillati; phylum Actinomycetota; class Actinomycetes; order Micromonosporales; family Micromonosporaceae; genus Micromonospora; species Micromonospora chalcea. The sequence goes on from NZ_CP118233.1 coordinate 478,620, forward strand.
TCGGCCAGCAGCCGCGCGGTGTCGATCGCCACCGCCGCGTGCGCCGCCAGCGACACCAGCAGCGAAACCTCCTCCCGGGCGAACGGCCGGGCCGAGCGGTTCGCCGCGTACAGCACGCCGATCACGCTGGAGCCCAGCCGCAGCGGCACGCCCAGGATGGCCACCAGGCCCTCCTCGCCCACCCCGCCGTCGATCTCGCCGGTGTGCCGGAACCGCTCGTCCTCCTGGTAGTTCGAGGTGACGTACGGCGTGCCGGTCTGCGCCACCAGGCCGCCCAGGCCGTCGCCCAGCTCCAGCCGCAGCCGCTGGAACCGGGCCGAGATCGAGCCGTCGGTCACCCGCATGTACGTGTCGCCGCGCTCCTCGTCGTTGAGCGTCATGTACGCCACGTCGGTGCCGAGCAGGATCCGCGCCCGGTGCACGATCGCGTGCAGCACGTCGTCCAGGTCGCGCAGCCCGGCCAGGTCGCTCGCGGTGTCGTACAGGCCGGACAGCTCGGTCTCCCGGCGCCGCCGCCGGGCCAGCAGCGCCCGTACCCGCAGCGCCACCACCTTCGCCTGCTCCAGCTCGGCCAGCCGGTCGGCGGGCAGCCCGGCGGCGCGCGCGGCCACCAGCGGACCCTCGAACTCGACCGCGGCGGCCTCGCGCGCCAGCAACTCCAGGAACTCGACCGGCGACGACATGACCGACATTGTGCGTGGCGCCACTAGTTCGCCGTCCAGCCCCCGTCGAGGGCGATCGAGGCGCCGGTGAGGAACGCGGCCGGCGGGGAGCACAGGTACGCCAGCAGCTCGGCCACCTCCTCCGGCTCGATCAGCCGCTTGATCGCCGCCCGGGCCAGCATGATCTTCTCGACCACCTCGTCCTCGCCGATGCCGTGCGTGGCCGCCTGGTCGGCGATCTGGCTCTCCACCAGCGCGGTCCGCACGTACGCCGGGTTGATGCAGTTGGCGGTGACGCCGTGCGCGGCGCCCTCCAGCGCGACCACCTTGGACAGGCCCTCCAGCGCGTGTTTGGCCGAGACGTACGCGGCCTTGAATGGCGAGGCGCGCAGCCCGTGCACCGAGGAGATGTTGACGATCCGGCCCCAGCCGTTCGCGTACATCCGGGGCAGCGCCCGGCGCACCAGCAGGAACGGCGCCTCGACCATCACCCGCTGGATGTACTCGAAGCGCTCGACCGGGAAGTCCTGCACCGGCGAGACGTGCTGCAGGCCGGCGTTGTTGACCACGATGTCGGCGTCGACGTCGAGGCGGTCCACCGCCGCCGGGTCGGCCAGGTCGATCCCGACGGCCCGGCCACCGGCCTCGGCGGCCACCGCCCCGGCCGCCGCCTCGTCGCGGTCCAGCACCACCACTGTCGCGCCGGCCGCCGCCAGGCGCAGGGCGCAGGCGCGTCCGATGCCGCTGCCGCCGCCGGTGACCAGCGCGGTACGGCCGGTCAGGTCGACGTGTACGACGTGGGGGACCACCACGGGTTCTGCCGTCATGGCGCATGAACGTACGAGCCGGGTGCCCCCTGGCACATGGGGCGGCGACACATACTCCACCGCTCGGGTGTGTGGTGCGCCGCGTCACCGGCCGCGCCCGGCGTGTCCGGCCGACCCGCCGTCGGCGGGCACCAGTAGGGTGTGTCGAACACACGTACTGCTGGCGGCTCGGGGAGGAGGCGGCGTGCGCGTGCTGGGCGTCGACCCGGGGCTGACCCGGTGCGGGGTCGGCGTGGTCGAGGGCGTGCCGGGCCGCCCCTGCACGCTCGTGGCCTACTACGTGGTCTACACCGACCCGGCCGACGACCTGCCGCTGCGCCTGCTGCACCTGGACCGCTCGCTCACCGACCTGGTCGCCGAGCACCGCCCGGACGCGGTCGCCGTGGAGCGCGTGTTCAGCCAGCACAACGTCCGCACCGTGATGGGCACCGCGCAGGCCAGCGGCGTCGCGGTGCTCGCCGGGGCCCGGGCCGGGCTGCCGGTGACGACGTACACGCCGAGCGAGGTGAAGGCGGCGGTGACCGGCTCCGGCCAGGCCGACAAGGCGCAGATGACGGCGATGGTCACCCGGCTGCTGCGGCTGCCCGAGCCGCCGAAACCGGCCGACGCCGCCGACGCGCTGGCGCTGGCCATCTGTCACGTGTGGCGCGGCGGCACCCGGTCCAAGCTGGCCGAGGCCGCGCAGCGGGCCCGACGAGGAGGGACGCGATGATCGCGAGCGTACGCGGCACGGTGACCGCCACCGGCCCGGATCACGCGGTGGTGGAGGTGGGCGGCATCGGCCTGGCCGTGCAGTGCGCCCCCGGCACGATCGCCGAGCTGCGCGTGGGCCAGCCGGCCCGGCTGGCGACCAGCCTGGTCGTCCGGGAGGACTCGCTCACCCTCTACGGCTTCGCCGACGACGACGCCAAGCAGCTGTTCGAGCTGCTCCAGACCGCCAGCGGGGTCGGTCCCCGGCTGGCCCAGGCGGTGCTCGCCGTGCACACGCCGGATGCGGTCCGCAAGGCCATCGCCAACGCCGACACCGCGGCGCTGACCCGGGTGCCGGGCATCGGCAAGAAGGGCGCCGAGCGGCTGGTGCTGGAGCTGCGCGACCGGATCGGCCCGGTGCCGGTGGGCGCCGACGGCGCGGCCGGGGTGACCGCCGGCGCCTGGCCGGAGCAGGTCCGCCAGGCCCTCGTCGGGCTGGGCTGGACGGCCGCCCAGGCCGAGCAGGCGGTGGCCGCGGTGGCGGAGACCGTGGACGGTGAGACGCCGCCGGTGCCGGTCCTGCTCAAGCAGGCGATCCGCCTCCTGGGCCGGACCCGATGAGCGGGGAGAACCTGGTCTCGGCGTACGTCGACGACGCCGAGCGGGACGCGGAGGCGAGCGTCCGGCCGAAGCGGCTGGCCGAGTTCATCGCCCAGGACCGCGTCCGGGACCAGCTCGACCTGCTGCTGCAGGGCGCGATGCGGCGTGGCTCGCCGCCGGACCACATCCTGCTGTCCGGTCCGCCGGGCCTGGGCAAGACCAGCCTGGCCAACATCGTCGCCGCCGAGCTGGGCGCGGGGATCCGGGTGACCAGCGGCCCGGCCATCGAGCGCTCCGGCGACCTGGCCGCGATCCTGACCAGCCTCGCCGAGGGCGACGTGCTGTTCATCGACGAGATCCACCGGATCGCCAAGCCGGCCGAGGAACTGCTCTACAGCGCCATGGAGGACTTCCGCGTCGACGTGGTGGTCGGCAAGGGCCCGGGCGCGACGGCCATCCCACTCGACGTGGAGCCGTTCACGCTGGTCGGCGCCACCACCCGGTCCGGCCTGCTGACCGGGCCGATGCGCGACCGCTTCGGCTTCGTCGCGCACCTCGACTTCTACGCCCCGGCCGACCTGGAGACGCTGCTGCACCGGTCGGCCCGGATCCTCGGCGTGCCGATCACCGCTGACGGCGCGGCCGAGATCGCCGGCCGGTCCCGCGGCACCCCGCGTATCGCCAACCGGCTGCTGCGCCGGGTGCGCGACTACGCCGAGGTGCGGGCCGACGGCGTGGTCACGCTGGAGACCGCCCGGGCCGCGCTGACCGTCTACGACGTGGACGCGCTGGGCCTGGACCGGCTCGACCGGGCGGTGCTGACCGCGCTCGTCGACTCGTTCCGGGGCGGCCCGGTGGGCCTGTCCACGCTGGCGGTCGCGGTGGGGGAGCAGCCGGACACGGTCGAGGAGGTCTGCGAGCCGTTCCTGGTGCGGGCCGGCCTGCTGGCGCGTACGCCGCGGGGGCGGGTGGCGACGGAGGCCGCTTGGCGGCATCTGGGCCGCAACCCGCCGAATGGTACATTTGGTGCGGATACCTCTTCGGGGCCCGATCTCTTCTCGGTACAGACCGACCAGCCGTGATCCGTTCGTGATCTGTGCCGCATTCGGTCTTCTCAGGAGCAGGGACTAGACTTCGCCGCGGTTTGTACAGGACGTGAGAATCCGCTTCCGCTGCGGCGCCCTCCGGCGCCGGGACGGAGGCCAACCGGAAGGTCTACACCGTGCTTTACGCAGCAGCGAGTGGCGGGGGAGCCGGCGGTCTGACGCCGATCCTGATGATCGCTCTGCTCTTCGTCGTCATGTACTTCATGATGATCCGACCGCAGCAGAAGCGCCGCCGCGAGGCCGAGCAGATGCAGTCCGCCCTGGCCCCGGGCGACGAGGTGGTCACCATCGGCGGCCTGCACGGCACTGTCACCGCGGTCGAGGACGAGACCGTCCTGCTGGAGGTGGCCCCGGGGGTGCAGACCCGGTACGCCCGCCCCGCCGTGGCCCGCGTGATCAAGCGCGCCGAGGCGCCGGCTGCCGAGACGATCAGCGAGGAAGCCGAGCCGGTCAAGGAGTGACTGCCGCCCCGGACGGGGCAGCGGAATCATCGGTACAAGTGGATAGTTGGGGTCGGCGCCCGGCGCCGGCACCCGGCCAGGCCGTGCGGTGCCCCCGCGCCGTGCCCCGGTCGGCGTGCCGTCGGCCGGTGCCGATCCGCCGGAGCAGTCGGGCGGACACCCCCGGCCCGACAGTTGTCGCCGCCGCGGAAGCGGCGCGACCGTACAGGGAGACAGGACAGCCGTGGCACCACCTCAGGGACAGATGCGGCCCGGACGGCAGCTCGCCGTGCTCGGGCTCATCTTCGTCGTCCTCTATCTTTTGGTGTTCTTCTCGGGCGGCGCCAGCGGTGGCTGGAAGGACCGGCTGGAGCCCCGGCTCGGCCTGGACCTCGTCGGCGGCACCCGGCTGACGCTCGAGGCCACAAACACCGTGGACGGCAAGCCGCCGACCGCCGGCAACCTCGAGGAGGCGCGCCAGATCATCGAGAGCCGGGTCAACGCCTACGGCGTGGCCGAGGCCGAGGTGGTCACCGAGGGCAACCGCAACATCGTCATCTCCCTGCCCGGCCAGAACCGGGACCTGACCGACGTGGGCAGCGCCGCCGAGCTGCGCTTCCGCAAGGTCCTCAAGGCCACCGACGGCAGCGGCGCCGCCGCCGCGCCCGCGCCGACCCCGAGCGTCGCTCCGTCCGGGACCGCCAGCCCGGCGCCGTCGGGCAGCGCGTCGCCGCAGGCGACCACGAGCCCCAAGGTCAGCGGGTCGCCGAGCGCCGGCGGACAGGGCGGCATGGCCCCGAACCCGAGCGCCAGCGCCTCGGCCACCCCGTCGGCCTCGCCGAGCGCCGCGTCCCCCAGCGCCAGCGCCGAGCCGGTGCCGCAGAGCATCGAGCAGCAGCGCAAGGCCGTCGAGCAGAAGGTCGGCGCGGCCGCCTGGGCCGCCGCCTCGGGCCTGCAGGCCCCGGCCGACCTCACCACCGACCCGACGCTCGCCGACAAGCTCAAGCCGTTCGGCACGCTCACTCCGCAGGAGGTCGCGGTCCTGCCGGTCGAGATGCAGTTCAACGTCCCGACCATCACCTGCGCCCAGCTCGACAAGCGCCCGGCCGCCTCGATCAAGGACGAGAAGCAGAAGGCGGTCGCCTGCGAGTCCGGCGCGAAATACCTGCTCGACGTGGCGAAGGTGCTCGGCACCGACGTCAAGAACGCCTCCGCCCAGCTCGACCAGACCAGCTCCTGGGTGGTCAGCCTCAACTTCACCGGCAAGGGCCAGGAGAAGTGGACCGCGCTGACCCGCGAGGCGTTCAACAACGAGGGCCAGGCCTGCGACCAGACCGCGCTCGGCCAGGACGGCAAGTGCCGGGTCGCCGTGGTCCTGGACAACGAGATCGTCTCGTCCCCGGAGATCCAGGGCGTGCTGACCGGTGACTCGCAGATCACCGGCAGCTTCGACAACAAGACCGCGAACGCGCTCGCCAGCCAGCTCCGCTACGGCGCGCTGCCGGTCACGTTCGAGCCGCAGGAGCAGCAGAACGTCACCGCCACGCTCGGCGACAGCCACCTCAAGGCGGGTCTGCTGGCCGCCGGCATCGGCATGCTGCTGGTCATCATCTACTCGTTCTTCTACTACCGGCTGCTCGGCTCGGTCATCTTCCTGAGCCTGGTGCTCTCCGCGCTGCTGGTCTTCGGCGCGCTCGTGGTGCTCGGCCGTTCGATCGGCTTCACGCTCACGCTCGCCGGCATCGCCGGCATGATCGTCTCACTGGGCGTCGCGGCGGACTCGTTCGTCATCTACTTCGAACGATTGAAGGACGAGATCCGGGAGGGCCGCAGCCCACGCAGCGCGGTGCCGCGCGCCTGGATCCGGGCCCGCCGGACGATCATCTCGGCGAACGCGATCACGCTGATGTCGGCGGTGGTGCTCTACATCGTGTCGGTCGGCGCGGTGAAGGGCTTCGCCTTCGCGCTCGGCCTGGCGACAGTGCTCGACCTGGTCGTCGTGTTCCTCTTCCGCCACCCGATCATGACGATGTTCGCCCGCACCCGGGCGTTCCTGTCGCCGCGGGTCAGCGGTCTGGGCCGGGCTCTGCCGGCCCGGTCGGCCGAGTCGGGCACCGCCCGCAACCCGCGTGTCAAGGAGGCCTGAGATGGCTAAGAACGGTCTGGCCGCCCGGCTCTACCGGGGCGAGGCGGATCTCAACATCGTCGGCCGCCGCAACCTGTGGTTCGGCGTGGCGGGCGTCCTCGTCCTGATCGCGGTGCTCAGCTTCGCGATCAGCGGCTTCAAGCTCGGCATCGAGTTCGCCGGCGGCAACACGTTCCAGGTGCCGGCCAGCGTCGGCACGCTGGACCGGGCCGAGCAGACCGTCGACGAGGTGCTGGCCGACGAGGCGCCCGGCGTCGAGGTGGTGAGCGCGCAGAAGGTCGGCAGCACCAGCGGCGAGTTCTACGAGATGCGCACCGGGCAGCTCAGCGCCGAGCAGGCCAACGCGGCCAAGGCCGCGATGGCGGAGGAGTTCGGCATCCAGGCCGACCAGATCAGCGGCAGCCAGGTCTCCGAGGCGTGGGGCAGCCAGGTCACCTCCCGCGCCTTCCTCGGTCTGCTGATCTTCATCGCGGTGGTGTCGATCTACCTGGTGCTGCGCTTCGAGTGGCGGATGGCGGTCGCGGCGATCACCTCGCTGCTGACCAACCTGGTCCTCACCGCCGGCATCTACTCGCTGGTCGGCTTCGAGGTCACCCCGTCGACGATCATCGGCTTCCTCACGATCCTGGGCTTCGCGCTCTACGACGTGGTGGTGGTCTTCGACAAGGTGCAGGAGAACACACGCGGCATCACCGCGAACAACAACGTCACCTACGGCGAGGCGTCCAACCTGGCGCTCAACCAGAGCCTCATGCGGTCGCTGAACACCTCGGTGGTGGCGCTGCTGCCGGTCGGCGGCCTGCTCTTCATCGGCGCCGGCCTGCTCGGCGCGGGCACGCTGAAGGACCTCGGCCTGGTGCTGTTCGTCGGTATGGCGGTGGCGTTCCTGACCTCGATCGTGCTGGCCACCCCGCTGTTGGTGCTGCTGAAGAACATGGACCCGCGGATCAGCGCGCACAACAAGCGGGTGCTGTCCCGCCGGGCCGCGCTGGCCCGGGGCGAGATCACCCCGAAGGGCGCCTCGCGTGCCGCCCCGGCCGCCGACGAGCCGATCGACCCGGAGGCCGCCGCGCTCGCCGGCGCCGCCCCCAAGGTCGGCGCCCGCCCGGCCGGCAAGCGTCCCAGCGGCGCCCGCGGCGGGCGGCCCGCCGGCGGTGGTGGCAACCGGCCCGGCGGCAAGCGCCGCTGAACCACGGGCCCGGACGTAGTCGCGACGACGGCGTCCGTCATGCTGGACTCACGGCATGACGGACGCCGTCGTCGTTTCGAGAGGACATGGGACGCACTGTGACGGAGACCCACACCACGGGCGTACGCGGAGACAGCGGCCCGGAGGTCGCCCAGCTCGTCGCCAGCCGGTTGCTGGACGTGCCGGACTTCCCCAAGCCGGGTGTCGTGTTCAAGGACCTGATGCCGCTGTTCGCCGACGGTACGGCGTTCCGTGAGGTGATCGACGGCATCATCGCGTACCACGGGCGCGACTCGTTCGACGCCGTCGCCGGCATCGAGGCGCGTGGGTTCGTGCTCGCCGCGGCCGTCGCGTACGCCACCGGGGTCGGCGTGGTGCCGGTGCGCAAGGCCGGCAAGCTGCCCCGGGCGACGCACTCCGCCTCCTACGCGCTGGAGTACGGCGAGGCGACGCTGGAGGTGCACCAGGACGCCTTCACCGCCGGCCACCGCGTGCTGGTGCTCGACGACGTGCTCGCCACCGGCGGCACCGCCGAGGCGACGCTGGACCTGGTGGAGCGGGCCGGTGGCACGGTGACCGGGTTCACCGTGCTGCTGGAGCTGGGCTTCCTGGAAGGCCGCAAGCGGCTCGCGCCGCGTCCGGTCCACGCCCTGTTGACCGTTTGACCCGGCCCGGCCGTCGGGCCGGTCGGCGCCGACCGTCCGGGGGAGCGGTGGCGTACCCTGCGTACGGGTAGCATTGCGCTTTGCCCGACCCGGCCGAGGTGTCCGGGGCGGCGAAGGCGCCGGGGCCCGGCCCCGGTGACCGCGCGGAACAACACCGGCCCCCGGGCCGGTTGAACCAGACGTCGGCCGAACGGCCGGCGCATCCCGGCGAGCGGTGAGGAGGCCGGTGTCCCACGATGTCGTCCCTCCGGTGGAGGGCACGGTGCACCCGACAGGCGACGCGGACGGCTCGGTGACCGAGCGCAGCGGCAACCCGCAGGCCCGGGCGACCGGCGCCACCGGCGGCGCGCCCGACGCGACGGCCGACGGCGGGGCGGTCGTGGTGCCGTTCCCGACCGAGGCTGCCGCCGACGCGGCGACCAGCGGCGGGTTCGCGCTCTCCAACGCGCCCACCGGCCGGCGGGTACGCGCCCGGCTGGCCCGGTTCAACGCGCCCTGGCAGACCTCGCAGGTCAGTGAGGTGCTGGAGCCGCTGATCGCGACGCACCGGGAGAACCACCCCAAGGCCGACGCGCGGCTGCTGCAGCGCGCCTTCGACACGGCCGCGCGGTGGCACTCGGGGCAGTACCGCAAGTCCGGCGACCCCTACATCACGCACCCGCTCGCGGTGGCGACCATCCTGGCGAACCTGGGCATGGACACCACCACGCTGGTCGCGGCGCTGCTGCACGACACCATCGAGGACACCGAATACACGCTCGACGCGATGCGCGCCGACTTCGGCGGCGAGGTCGCGCTGCTCGTCGACGGCGTCACCAAGCTCGACAAGGTCAAGCTCGGCGACGCGGCCAAGGCCGAGACCATCCGCAAGATGGTCGTCGCGATGGCGAAGGACCCCCGGGTCCTGGTGATCAAGCTGGCCGACCGGCTGCACAACATGCGGACCCTGACCTTCCTGCCGCGCCCCAAGCAGGAGCAGAAGGCCAAGGAGACGCTGGAGATCCTGGCGCCGCTGGCGCACCGCCTCGGTATGAACACGATCAAGTGGGAGCTGGAGGATCTCGCCTTCGGCACGCTGTTCCCGAAGCGGTTCGAGGAGATCAACCGGCTGATCGGGGAGCACCAGCCGCAGCGGGAGGCGCTGCTGCGCCAGGTGACCCAGAAGGTGTCCACCGACCTGAAGGCCGCCAAGATCAAGGCGGAGACGACCGGGCGGCCCAAGCACCTCTACTCGATCTACCAGAAGATGATCGTGCGGGGGCGCGACTTCAACGACATCTACGACCTGGTGGGTGTGCGGATCCTGGTCGACACGGTGCGCGACTGCTACGCGGCGTTGGGGGTCATCCACGCCAACTGGCAGCCGGTGCCGGGCCGGTTCAAGGACTACATCGCCATGCCCAAGTTCAACATGTACCAGTCGCTGCACACGACTGTCATCGGGCCCACCGGCAAGCCGGTGGAGATGCAGATCCGCACGTACGCGATGCACCGCACCGCCGAGTTCGGCATCGCCGCGCACTGGAAGTACAAGGAGCACAAGGGCACGCCGGTGGTGGGCCCGCCGGCGCACATCGACGAGATGACCTGGCTGCGGCAGCTGCTGGACTGGCAGCGCGAGGCGGCGGACCCGAGCGAGTTCCTGGACGCGCTGCGGTTCGACCTGTCCAGCCAGGAGGTGTACGTCTTCACCCCCAAGGGCGACGTCATCCCGCTGCCGACCGGGTCGACGCCGGTGGACTTCGCGTACGCGGTGCACACCGAGGTCGGGCACAAGTGCATCGGCGCGCGGGTGAACGGCAAGCTGGTGCCGCTGGAGTCGACGCTCTCCAACGGCGACGTGATCGAGATCTTCACGTCGAAGTCCGACACGGCCGGCCCGACGCAGGACTGGCTCGGCTTCGTGAAGAGCCCGCGCGCGCGTACGAAGATCCGCCAGTACTTCAACAAGGAGCGGCGCGAGGAGGCGATCGAGGCCGGCAAGGACGCGATCGTCAAGGCGATGCGCAAGCAGGGCATGCCGTTGCAGCGGATGCTCACCTCGGACGCGCTGATGGCGATCGCGCGGGACCTGCACCTCGCCGACGTGGCCTCGCTGTACGCGGCGGTCGGCGACAGCCAGGTCTCCGCGCAGTCGGTCGTGCAGAAGCTGATGGCCTCCTACGGCGGCGAGGAGGGCGCGGCGGAGGACATCGCCGAGACCGCCGTCGCCACCCGGCCGCCGCGCAGCCGGCAGAGCAGCGCCGACCCGGGCGTGGTCGTCCGCGGCGTCAGCGACGTCTGGATCAAGCTGGCCCGCTGCTGCACGCCGGTGCCGCCGGACTCGGTGTTCGGTTTCGTCACCCGCTCCGGCGGGGTCAGCGTGCACCGGGACGACTGCGCCAACGCCGAGGACCTGCGCGCCCAGCCCGAGCGGGTGGTCGAGGTCAGCTGGAAGCTCACCTCGGCGTCCACGTTCCTGGTCGCCATCCAGGTCGAGGCGCTGGACCGGCACAAGCTGCTCGCCGACGTGACCCGGGTGCTGTCCGAGGAGCGGGTGAACATCCTCTCCGCGACCGTCACCACCACGCGGGACCGGGTGGCGGTGAGCCGGTTCAGCTTCGAGATGGCCGACCCGAAGCACCTGGGCCACCTGCTGGCCGCGGTACGCAAGGTCGACGGCGTGTTTGACGCGTACCGGGTCACCTCCGGGGCCTGAGCCACCACGTACGCGAAAGCGCCCGCCGGCTGCGATCAGCCGGCGGGCGCTTCGTCGTCGTACCGGTGCGGTCAGCCGCCCTCGACCGGGCTCATCGTCACCTTGGTCATGGTGATCTCCTTCTTCGGGTGACCACCGCCGGCCTGCTTGGCGAACGCGCCGTCGTCACCGGCCGCGGCGACCTGCTTCACCACGTCCATGCCACCGGTGATGGTGCCCAGCACCGTGTAGTTCGGGTCGAGCGGCGAGTCGCCGTACACGATGAAGAACTGGCTGCCGGTGCTGCCCGGCTGCCCGGAGTTGGCCATCGCGATGACACCCTCCGGGTACGGCGGGCGCTTGTTGGTGGGGAGGTTCTCCTCGGCCAGGTTGTAGCTGGGCCCGCCGGTGCCGTCGGTGTCCCGCCAGCCCTTGCCGGTGGCGCTCGGGTCGCCGCACTGGAGCACCTTGATGCCCTCGGTCACCAGGCGGTGGCACTTGGTGTTGTCGAAGAAGCCCTTGCTGGCGAGGTGCGTGAAGCTGCCCGCGGTGCAGGGCACGGCGGCACGGTCGATCTTGGCGGTGATCGGGCCCAGGTTGGTGTCGATGGTCATCGTCTGGGAGCCCTTGCCGGCCTGCTGGGTCGGCGGCAGCCCGACGTCCTTGATCTGCGGCGGCCGGCCCTCCTTGGGCACCTCCGTGTACGCGCACTGCACGGCGTCGGCAGTGGTCGTGCCGCCCGTCTGCTCGTCGTCGTCGCCGCCGAGCGAGGTGGCCAGCCACACCGTGCCGGCAACGACGAGCACCAGCACGGCCGCGGCGCCGACGATCGCCTGGGTCTGCCGGCGCTTGCGGGCCTTGCCGGCCCGCTCCGCCATCTCCCGCTCGAGCTTGGCCCGCGCCGCCGCGCGCTGGCGGTCTCTGGTGGACGTCACGGTCACTCCTCACCTGCTGCGTTTGGGGTCGGCGCGCGCGCCGCCGGTCACGTGTGGGTGAGCCGGCGGGCTGCCGCCGGCTCTGGGTCGGTCAGCCCGCGCTGGCGCTCGGCGAGGGCGCGGGACTGTCGGCCGGAGCCGCGCCCGGCTCGCCGACGGTGACGCTCTGCACCAGGATCTGCGTCTTGGGCTTGACCTTGGCGCCGTTGCCGTTGTCCTCCGTCGGCATGGCGCCGATCTTCTCCACCACGTCGAGCCCGCCGGTGACCTTGCCGACCACGGAGTAGGCCGGCTTCTCCGGGCTGGCGTCCTTGAAGAAGATCAGGAACTGGCTGCCGTTGCTACCCGGCGGGTTGCCGATCATGGCGACGGTGCCCTTCGGGTACGTCGCCGGCTGCCCCGGGGCCGGGGAGGCCGACGGGCTGGGCTCCGGCGCGGCCGGCACGTTCTCGTCGAAGAACGAGTAGGTCGGTCCGCCGAGCCCGGTGCCGGTCGGGTCGCCGCAGCGCAGCGCGCCCTCGGCGGTGATCTCGTGGCACGTGGTGTTGTCGAAGAACGAGCGGCCGGCCAGGTAGCTCAGGCTCGCCGCGCCGCACGGCGCGTCGGTCTGGTCCAGCTCGACGGTGATCGGGCCACCCTGGTTGGTGGTGATCGTCATCGGCCGGGTGCCCGAGGTGGGCAGGCCCGTGGTGGGCGGCTCGCCGACGTCCTTGAGGTTGGTGTTGACGGCGCCGTCCTGCGCGGTCCAGAGGCAGACGTCCTCGGCGGCCTGCTTCTCCGGCTCCGAGTCGAACGCGCCGAGCGCCCAGGCGGAACCGGCCACGATCAGCACGAGCACCACCGCGGCGCCCACACCGGCCCGGATCTGCCGGCGGCGCTTCGCGGCCGCCGCCCGCCGGGCGAGCTGCCGGTCGAGCTTGGCCCGCGCCAGTTTGCGCTGCCGGTCCCTGCTGGAAGCCACGTGCGCTCCCCTTCCTCTGCCTGAATCGCCGCCGGCGCCGGGCGCCGGCCGCCGTTCCGGTCGGGGTGCGCCACGCCACACGCCCGCCAGAGTGTACGGGTAGCGACTGTGAATGTCGTGTACGAGGTCCCGTCATCTCAGCCCGGCCGGGGCGGACGGGCCCGGTGGCGGGCGGAACTCGCTCGCCGCTACGACTAGGCTGCAAGCAGACGACGACCGGACGGAAAGGGGAGCGACGTGCTCGTGGCCGGCTTTCCCGCGGACGCCTTCGGCACCAACTGCTACGTGGTGGCGACCGCTCCGGGGGAGCAGTGCGTGGTGGTCGACCCCGGCATCGGGGTGCTCGACCGGCTCGACGCCGTGCTCGCCGAGCATCGCCTGCACCCGGCCGCCGTGCTGCTCACCCACGGCCACCTGGACCACACGTTCTCCGTCGCCCCGGTCTGCGGCGCGCGGGGCATCCCCGCCTACGTCCACCCGGACGACCGGGAGCTGCTGGCCGACCCGAGCAAGGCGCTGTCGATGGACCTGACCCAGCTGTTCGGCGGCCGGCTGCCGTACGCCGAGCCGGACGACGTGGCCGAGCTGACCGACGGCGCGACGCTGTCGCTGGCCGGGTTGGAGATCACCGTCGACCACGCCCCCGGCCATACCGGCGGGTCGGTGCTGTTCCGGTTGCCCGGCGCCGGCTCGCCCTGGGAGGCGGAGCAGATCTGCCTCTCCGGTGACGTGCTGTTCGCCGGCTCGATCGGCCGTACCGACCTGCCGGGCGGCAGCATGCCCCGGATGCTGTCCAGCCTGCGGGACAAGGTGCTCCCGCTGGCCGACGACACAGTCGTCCTGCCCGGCCACGGCCCCGCGACCACTATCGGCCGCGAGCGCGCGACCAACCCGTACCTCGTCGAGGTGGCGGGCACCGGCGGCGCGCGCCCGGCCGCGCCCACCCGAGGCCTCTAGACCCTCACCCGCGCCCGCGCGGGTTCTCAAGGAGTTCGTGATGAGCAAGCCCACGCCCATTTCCGGCTTCCCCGAGTGGACGCCGGCGCAGCGGATGATCGAGCAGTTCGTGCTCGACCGGATCCGCGCCACGTTCGAGCTGTACGGCTTCGCGCCGCTGGAGACCCGCTCGGTCGAGCCGCTGGACCAGCTCCTGCGCAAGGGGGAGACCTCGAAGGAGGTGTACCTGCTGCGCCGGTTGCAGGCCGACGCCGACGGGCCGGCCGGTGACGACGCGCTCGGCCTGCACTTCGACCTGACCGTGCCGTTCGCCCGCTACGTGCTGGAGAACGCCGGCAAGCTGCAGTTCCCGTTCCGCCGCTACCAGATCCAGAAGGTGTGGCGGGGTGAGCGCCCGCAGGAGGGCCGCTACCGGGAGTTCCTCCAGGCCGACATCGACATCGTCGACCGGGACACGCTGCCGGCGCACTACGAGGCGGAGATGCCGCTGGTAATCGGTGACGCGCTGCGGTCGCTGCCGATCCCGCCGGTGCGTATCCAGGTCAACAACCGCAAGATCTGCGAGGGCTTCTACCGGGGCATCGGGCTGACCGACACGGAGGCGGCGCTGCGCGCCGTCGACAAGCTCGACAAGATCGGCCCGGCCGGGGTGACGGAGCTGCTGGCGAGCACCGCCGGGGCGAGTGAGGCGCAGGCCAAGGCCGTGCTGTCGCTGGCCGAGATCTCCGCGCCGGACGCCTCCTTCGCCGACGCGGTGCGCGGCCTCGGGGTGAGCGATCCGCTGCTGGACGAGGGCGTCGCGGAGCTGGCCGCCGTGGTGGAGACCGCCGCCGCGCACGCGCCCGGCCTCTGCGTGGCCGACCTGCGCATCGCGCGGGGCCTGGACTACTACACGGGTACGGTCTACGAGACGCAGATGATCGGCTACGAGCGGTTCGGGTCGATCTGCTCCGGCGGCCGGTACGACAACCTGGCCAGTTCCGGCAACGTCCGGTTCCCCGGGGTGGGCATCTCGATCGGGGTGACCCGGCTGCTCGGCCTGCTCTTCGGCGCCGAGGCGCTGTCGGTGTCCCGTTCGGTGCCGACCTGTGTGCTGGTGGCGGTCACCGCCGAGGAGGACCGGGCGGCCAGTGACGCGGTCGCGGCGGCGCTGCGGTCGCGCGGTGTGCCGACCGAGGTGTCCCCGTCGGCGGCCAAGTTCGGCAAGCAGATCCGGTACGCCGAGCGGCGCGGCATCCCGTACGTCTGGTTCCCCGGCGCGGACGGCGACGAGGTCAAGGACATCCGTTCCGGTGAGCAGGTGGCCGCTTCGGCGGGCGAGTGGACGCCGCCCCGGGCGGACCTGAAGCCGCTGGTCGGCCCGGCCGGCACTGGCGTCTGAAGGCGTTTGGACCTACGGTGGCGTAAGTTACGCCACCGTAGGGAGAACGTCGTGACCGTGCTCAGCCAGACCGCTCTGCTCACCGAACTCGAGCCGGTGGTCGAGAAGAACCTCGACCGCCACCTGTCGCTGGCCAAGGAGTGGTTCCCGCACGAGTACGTGCCGTGGAGCGAGGGCCGCACCTTCGACGGCCCGCTGGGCGGCGAGGCCTGGTCACCGGAGGACTCGACGCTGCCCGAGGTGGCCCGGACGGCGCTGATCGTCAACCTGCTCACCGAGGACAACCTGCCCTCGTACCACCACGAGATCGCCACCCTGTTCGGGCGCGACGGCGCGTGGGGCACCTGGGTGCACCGGTGGACCGCCGAGGAGGGGCGGCACGGCACGGCGATCCGCGACTACCTGACGGTGACCCGGGCGGTGGACCCGGTGGCGCTGGAGCGGGCCCGCATGGTGCACATGTCGGCGGGCTACCAGAACGTCCACGACCAGGAGATGCTGCACTCGCTGGCGTACGTGTCGTTCCAGGAGCTGGCGACCCGCATCTCGCACCGCAACACGGGCCGGGCCACCGGCGACCCGACGTGCGAGGCGCTGCTGGCCCGGGTGGCGGCGGACGAGAACCTGCACATGGTCTTCTACCGCAACCTGCTCGGCGCGGCGTTCGAGCTGGCCCCGTCGCAGGCCATGCGGGCGGTCGCCGACGTGCTGGCCAACTTCCAGATGCCGGGCGTGGGCATCGACGGCTTCGCCCGCAAGTCGGTGGCGATCGCGTTGGCCGGCATCTACGACCTGCGCCAGCACCGTGACGAGGTGGTGATGCCGGTGCTGCGTCAGTGGAACCTGTTCGACGTGACCGGCCTGAACGCCGACGGCGAGGCCGCCCGCGACCAGATCGCCGCCCACCTGGACATGCTGGAGACCCAGGCGTCCCGCTTCGAGGAGAAGCGCGCAGCCCGAGCAGCCCGCCTGGCCGCAACCCGCTGACCCCACCCCCCTCTCTCCCGCGCGATCTTGCACTCACGGCCCCCGCGAATGCCGCGAAACCGGCGCTGCGGGGGCCGCAACCGCAAGATCGCCGGGCGCGGCGGGGGCGCGGGGTGCGGTGGTCAGGGGAGGGGGAAGATCAGGCAGGTTGAGGTGGCGTGGGCCACCAGGCGGTCGGCGGGGTCGGTGAGGCGGGCCTCGGCCAGGGCGGTGCGGCGGCCCCGCTGGAGCACAGTGCCCTCGCAGCGCAGCGTGCCGGTGTCGACTGTTACCGGGCGCAGGAACTTCACGTTGAGGTCGAGCGACGTGTAGCCGACCCCGGGCGGCAGCGTGGTGTGCACGGCGCAGGCCGCGGCGGTGTCCAGCAGCGTGGAGAGGACGCCGCCGTGCACCGTGCCGAGCGGGTTGTAGTGGAACTCCTGCGGCAGCAGCTCGACCGCCACGCGCCCCTCCTCGGCCTCCATCCGGGACATGTCGATCAGGTGCATGATCGGCGGGGCGGCCAGCTCGCCGGCGATCATCGCCCGCATCAGTTCCAGGCCGCTGCGCCGGCCCAGGTGGGCGGCCCCGGCGGCCGGGTCGGACCAGGTGAACGTGCGCGAGCGTTCCTGCGTCTGCGTCATGGACTCAGCCTGGCAGCGCGTTGCTGAGTCTGTCAATCAGACCTAGCCTGGTCGGATGAGACCCGCGGCACTGGACTGGTCGGTGGAGAACTGCACCATCGCGCGCGCCATGGAGGTCCTCGGCGAGCGGTGGACCCTGGTCGTGCTGCGCGAGGTCTTCAACGGCGTACGCCGCTTCGACGACATGCGGGTGCGTACCGGCATCCCGCGCCAGGTGCTGACCAACCGGCTCGCCATGCTCGTCGAGCGCGGGGTGCTGCGTCGCGAGCCGTACCGGGAGCCGGGCAGCCGGCCGCGTCACGAGTACCGGCTCACCGAGATGGGGCTGGACCTGTGGCCGGTGCTCGTCGCCGTGCTCGGCTGGGGTGACCGCTACCTGGCCGACCCGGAGGGCTCCCCGCTGAGCGTGGCGCATCGTGACTGTGGCGCCGAGGTCCGGGTCGAGCTGCGCTGCGCCGAGGGGCACGAGATCACCGAGGCGCGCGACGTGCTGCCCCGTCCCGGCCCCGGCGCCCACCGCCGCGCCTGACCGCCCCGCGCGCCTGACCGTTCGCCGCGCCTGCCCCAGCACGTCGACGCGGGTCGATCCCCGGCTCTGACACCTTGAGTCGATGTTGTTGCTGGGGCGTTACATCGGGCGCTGGTGCGAATCCGGGCAAAGCCATGTCTTGTTTACGATCTTAAATGTGTGAATACTTTGGGCACCCGGGCGGTTTCCCCAGGTCGCCCGGGTTGTCCTCGGGCGCGCCCCCATGACAGCGCCCGTTCACCCCCATTCGGAGGTTGTTACATGCGACCCACGAGGTCCACGCTCCGCCGCGCCGCCGCAGTCGCCGTTGCCGGCACCCTGGTCACCGGCTCGCTGCTCAGCGCCCCCGCGCAGGCCGCCCCCGCGGCCCTCTCGCCGGACGCCGCCGCCACCCTCGTCGAGAAGCTCGGCGCCCGCGCGGCCGGCACGTACGCCGACGCCAGCGGCAAGATGATCGTCACGGTGACCGACACCGCGACCGCTCGCCAGGTGCGCGACGCCGGCGCCATCCCGAAGATCGTGGCGCGCGGCGCGGACAAGCTGAACGCCGCCACCGGCGAGCTGGAGCGCTCCGCCAAGATCCCCGGCACCGCCTGGTGGACCGACCCGGCCACGAACCAGGTCGTCGTCTCCGTCGACAGCACCGTCACCGGCGCCAAGCTGGAGCGGGTCAAGGCGGCCGCCGCCCGGCACAACGGCGCGATCCGCATCGAGGCCGAGGCGGGCGTGCTGAGCACCCGGATCTCCGGCGGCCAGGCGATCTACGCCAGCGGCGGGCGCTGCTCGCTCGGCTTCAACGTGCGCAGCGGCTCGACGTACTACTTCCTCACCGCCGGGCACTGCACCAACATCGGCTCGACCTGGTACTCCAACTCCAGCCGTACCACCGTGCTCGGCACCCGGACCGGCACCAGCTTCCCGGGCAACGACTACGGCATCGTCCGGCACAGCAACTCGGCCAACGCGGCCGGTAACGTCTCGCTCTACAACGGCAGCACCCAGGACATCACCTCGGCCGGCAACGCCTACGTCGGCCAGTCCGTCCGCCGTTCCGGCAGCACCACCGGCGTGAAGAGCGGCAGCGTGACCGCGCTCAACGCGACCGTGAACTACGCCGAGGGCAGCGTCTCCGGTCTCATCCGCACCACCGTCTGCGCCGAGCCGGGCGACAGCGGCGGCTCGCTGTTCGCCGGCACCACCGCCCTGGGCCTCACCTCCGGCGGCAGTGGCAACTGCTCCTCCGGCGGTACCACCTACTTCCAGCCGGTCACCGAGCCGCTCAGCGTCTACGGCGTGAGCGTCTTCTGATCCACGCATCGCATCCAACGGGCCGCCGGGCGACCGGCGGCCCGTTCCGCGTACCCGCTCAGGCGCCCGCTCCAAGACGGCCCGGGCCGATCGGCGGCCCGTCCGGGCGGGGCGGGTCCGACGGCCGGGCCGTCCAGTGCCGGTGGGCCCGCCGCGCCGACAGCACCGCCGCCAGCGGCCAGAGCGTCACCGCGAGCGCTGCCACCCGCTCGGCCAGCCCGGTCCGGGAGCCGCCTGTCACCTCCGCCACCGACCAGCCGAACAACGCCAGCAGCGCCGCCGTCACGGCCAGCGCCACCGGCCGGCGGAACGCCCACGGCGGCGTGCCGGCCGGGGAGGCGGCCACCTCGCGCGGGACTCTGCGGGGCAGCCGCAGCGCCGTCCCGGCCGGCCACAGCGACAACGCGAGCACCGCCACCGTCGCGACCACGCCGTGCGCCGGGGAGCCACCAACCTGCGGGCGGGGGAACGCGACCAGCGCGACGGTGGCCACCCCGCCGACCGCGAGCAGGAAGCGGCTGGGCAGCCCGGCGGCGTGCAGCGCGGCGGCGGTGGCGGCGTAGCAGCAGCCGAGCAGCACCAGCGCGCCGCCCATCAGCCACGGATCGGTCGCGCCCTCGCCGGCCAGCTCGCTGATCGTGTCCCGCACCGGGTCGTACCCCGCCCCCTGGCGGGCGCCCGCGACCGTCCAGCCCGCCACCAGCAGCGCGGGCGCGGCGGCCGCGGTCACCACGGCCCAGCTCGGTACGGCACGCACCCGGCCACGGTAGAACGCCGGACCCGGCCCGCACGGCGCTTTCGCCACCGCCGGGGCGGACCGGCTCGACGGGTGCCCGGGAGCGGACTCGCCCGCCCTGACAGAATGCGGGGGAGCAGTGAGTGGACCAGATTGAGGAGACGCCAGCCGTGATCCGTACCCACAATGCCGGAAGCCTGCGCGCCGCGGACGCCGGCTCGACGGTGACGCTCGCCGGGTGGGTGGCCCGCCGGCGCGACCACGGCGGTGTCATCTTCGTCGACCTGCGCGACGCCTCCGGCGTCGTGCAGGTGGTCTTCCGCGAGGAGGACGCGCACGCGCTGCGTAACGAGTTCTGCGTCAAGGTCACCGGCGAGGTGACCCGCCGCCCGGAGGGCAACGAGAACCCGGAGCTGCCCACCGGTGAGGTCGAGGTGACCGCGTCCGAGCTGGAGGTGCTCTCCGAGGCCGCGCCGCTGCCGCTGCCGGTGGACGACCAGATCGAGGCCGGGGACGACATCCGGCTCAAGTACCGCTACCTGGACCTGCGCCGGGGCGGCCCGGCGAAGGCCATGCGGCTGCGCTCGCGGGCCAACCAGATCGCCCGCGGCGTGCTGCACGAGCGGGACTTCCTGGAGATCGAGACGCCGACGCTGACCCGGTCCACCCCGGAGGGCGCCCGCGACTTCCTGGTGCCGGTGCGCCTGCAGCCGGGCAGCTGGTACGCGCTGCCGCAGTCGCCGCAGCTGTTCAAGCAGCTGCTCATGGTCGGCGGCATGGAGCGGTACTACCAGATCGCCCGCTGCTACCGCGACGAGGACTTCCGCGCCGACCGGCAGCCGGAGTTCACCCAGCTCGACATCGAGATGTCGTTCGTCACCGAGGACGACGTGATCGACCTCGGCGAGGCGATCGTCTCGGCGCTGTGGAAGGACCTCGCCGGCTACGAGATCGCCCGGCCGATCCCACGCATCACCTGGCACGACGCCATGTCCCGCTACGGCTCGGACAAGCCGGACCTGCGTTACGGCGTGGAGCTGACCGAGCTGACCGAGTACCTGCGCGGCACCGAGTTCCGGGTGTTCGCCGGCGCGATCGACGCGGGCGGCTACGTGGGCGCGGTGGTCATGCCCGGCGGCGCGGCGCAGACCCGCAAGGAGCTGGACGGCTGGCAGGACTGGGCCAAGGCGCGCGGCGCGCGCGGCCTGGCGTACGTGGTGCTGGACGCCGAGACCGGCGAGCCGCGCGGCCCGGTGGCGAAGAACCTGTCCGAGGCGCACCTGTCCGGCCTGGCCGACGCGGTCGGCGCGAAGCCCGGCGACGCGATCTTCTTCGCCGCGAGCACGAACACCCGCGAGGCGCAGGAGCTGCTCGGCGCGGCCCGGATCGAGATCGCCAAGCGGTCGAACCTGATCGACGAGAGCGCCTGGGCGTTCTGCTGGGTCGTCGACGCGCCGATGTTCGAACGCACCGACGAGGGTGGCTGGACCGCCGTGCACCACCCGTTCACCTCGCCGAACGCCGAGTGGGTGGACCGGTTCGAGGACGCGCCGGACCGGGCGCTGGCGTACGCGTACGACATCGTCTGCAACGGCAACGAGATCGGCGGCGGCTCGATCCGTATCCATCGCGGCGACGTGCAGCAGCGGGTGTTCGACCTGCTCGGCATCACCGCCGACGAGGCGCAGGACAAGTTCGGCTTCCTGCTGGAGGCGTTCAAGTACGGCGCCCCGCCGCACGGCGGCATCGCGTTCGGCTGGGACCGGGTCTGCATGCTGCTGGCCGGCGCCGCCTCGATCCGCGAGGTCATCGCGTTCCCGAAGACCCGCGGCGGCTTCGACCCGCTGACCGGCGCGCCCACCCCGATCACCGGGCAGCAGCGCGCCGAGGCCGGCATCGACGCCAAGCCGAAGGCCCCGGCCGGTCCGCACGCCGGCACCGCCGGCCCGGCCGCCCCGGTGGCCGACCCCGTCTGATCCTCGCTTTCCGGAACTGGCCCGCGTCATGATGACGCGGGCCTTTTTCGATCTTCGGGGGAGACGACATGAACCTGCTCGTGGTAGGAGCCAGCGGCTTCCTCGGCGCCGAGGTGTGCCGGCAGGCGGTCGCCGCCGGGCACCGGGTCGCCGGCACGTACCACCGCTCCGCCGTCGCGGTGCCCGGCGTCGCGCCGCACCGGCTCGACGTGACCGACCGCGCCGCCGTGCGGGAGCTGCTGACCCGGGTACGCCCCGACGCGGTCGTCGCCACCCCCTACCGGTACGACGACTGGGCGGTCACGGCGGACGGGGCGGCCCACATCGCGGTAGCCGCCGCCGAGGTGGACGCCCGGCTGGTGCACCTGTCCAGCGACGCGCTGCACGCCGGGCGGCCTGCGCCGTACGCGGACGAGGACGTGCCCACGCCGCTGCACGCGTACGGGGCGGCGAAGGCGGCGGCGGAGACGGCGGTGCGGGCGGTCGATCCCGGCGCGGCGCTGGTGCGTACCTCGCTGATCGTGGGGGAGGGCAGCAAGCAGATCCAGCTCTGCCGGGAGGCCCTCGCGGGGCGGGCCACGCTGTTCACCGACGAGCTGCGCTGCCCGGTGCACGTCGCCGACCTCGCCGGCGCGGTGCTGGAGCTGGTGCCGGGCGACTATGCCGGGCTGCTGAACGTGGCCGGGCCGGACGCGGTGAGCCGCGCCGAGCTGGGGCTGCTGGTGGCCCGGCACGACGGGGTGGATACGGGCGGGCTGCGGACGACCACGATCGCCGCCGCCGGGCTGCGCCGCCCGGGGGAGGTGGTGCTGGACTCCGCCCGCGCCGCGGGACTGCTGCGGACCCGGCTGCGCGGGATCACCGAGCTGTACGGCTAGTTGCACATATTCTTTGCAAGTATCTTGTGCATCGAAAGTGTGCACAGATATTGTGCATCTCATGGAGGAGAAGAAGCGCACCGTACGCATCGACCACCGTCAGGTCCGCGCGCTGGCCCAGCCGCTGCGCATGCGGCTGATCGGGGCGCTGCGCGTGGTGGGCCCGTCCACCGCCACCGCCCTCGCCGAGGCGCTCGGCACCAACAGCGGCGCGACCAGTTACCACCTGCGCCAACTCGCCGAGGTCGGCCTCGTGGTCGAGGACCCGAGCCTCGGCACCGGCCGGCAGCGCTACTGGCGGGCCGCGCACGATGTCACCAGCTGGGAGTCCAGCGACTTCGACGACGACCCCGACTCGCGGGCGGCCATCGAGTGGGTCGAGGCGGACTACGTCCGCTTCTTCGCCGGGCACGCCGAACGCTGGTTCGCCCAGCGGCACCGGTGGTCGCCGGCCTGGCGTGACGCGTTCGGCATGGGCGACTTCTTCATGCGCATCCCCGTGGACCGCCTCAAGGCGATCCAGGAGGAGGTCTTCGCGGTCTTCGAGCGGCACCGCGACGAGACCGACCCGGACGACCCCGACGCCGAGACGGTCCAGCTCTACCTCGCCGCCCTCCCGATGGACGCGGCGTTCCCCCGGTCCACCCCGCCACCCGCCGAGGAGAAGCCGTGACCGCGCTGTCCGTACGCCAGATCCGGATCCGCTACCTCACGCTGTACGGCCTGCGCTGGCTACCGAGCGGCCTGCTCATGCCGGTGATGGTGCTGCTGATGCAGGAGCGCGGCCTCACGCTGTCCCAGATCGGCCTGGTCGCCACCGCCCAGGGCCTCGTCGTGCTGGCGCTGGAACTGCCCACCGGCGGCTTCGCCGACGCGCTCGGCCGCAAACCCGTGCTGGTCGCCGCCTGGGCCATCGGCCTCGGCTCGCTGGCGCTGATGGCGGTGGCCGACTCGTTCTGGATGTTCTTCCTGGTCTGGGCGCTGCAGGGCGTCTACCGGGCGCTCGACAGCGGCCCGATGGAATCCTGGTACGTCGACGCGACGCTCGCCGCCGACCCGAAAGCCGAGTACGAACGCGGCCTCGGCTGGGCCGGCACCGTGATCGGTGTCGCCATCGGCGCCGGCGCCCTGCTCAGCGGCGGCCTCGTCGCGCTCGGCCCGATCGGCCCGGTCAGCGCCCTCGCGCTGCCGGTGATCGTCGCCGCCGTGCTCCAGGCCGTGTCCATCGTGGCGCTGCTCGCGCTGATGGCCGAGCGGCGGCCCGCGTCCGGCCCGGCCGCGCTGCGCGCCTCCGTGGTCGACGCGCCCCGGATGGTCGGGCAGGCCGTCGGGCTGCTGCGCCGAAACCGGGTGCTGGCGGCCCTGGTCGCCGTCGAGCTGTTCTGGGGCTTCGGCATGGTCACCTTCGAGTCGCTGCTGCCGGTACGCCTCGCCGAGGTGCTCGACGACCCGGCCCGCGCCGCGGCGCTGCTCGGCCCCGCCGGCACCGCGGCCTGGCTCGCGAACGCGGCCGGCGCCGCGCTCACCCCGTTCCTGCTGCGCCGCCTCGGCGCCGCCCCGGCCGCCGCGCTGATGCGGATCCTCCAGGGCGTCACAGTGGTCGGCATGGGCCTGCTGGCCGGGCCGGTCGGCATCCTCATCGCGTACCTGGCCTGCTACACCGTGCACGGCGCGTCGAACCCGCTGCACATGGGACTGCTGCACCGGCAGGTCGACGGGCCGTACCGCACCAGCGTGCTGTCGCTCAACTCGATGGCCGGCCAGCCGGCCGGCGCGCTCGGCGCGGTCACGCTCACCGCGCTGGCCGACGCCACGAGCGTCAGCACCGCCATGATCGTCGGCGGGGTGGTGCTCGCCGTGGCCGCGCCGCTCTACCTGCCGGCCTGGCGCGCCGCCCGCCGTACCCCCTCGGCGGTCGACGTGACGCCGGAGGTGACGGGCGGCGGCCCCGGCCACGCCGGCCTGGCGTCCGAGCCGCCCCTCGACGCGGCGGACCGTGGCGCCGCCGTCGGCGCGGACGCGGCTGCCGTCACTGGCGGGCCCGGGCCGGTGGTCGTGCCGGCGTCACCCGGCCGCGACTGAGCCCCGCGGGCGTCGCCCGGCAGTGGTTGGGCCGTCCCGGCGTCCCGGCGTCCCGACGGCGGGCGTCGCCCGGCGGCGGCCGAGTGGTGCCGGCGTTGTCGGCGGCAACGTTCCCGGCATCGCCGTGCGGGTCACCGCCCCGCGGGTGGAACGTCATGGGTGTCTCGGCTCCCGTTTGACACCCATGACGTTCCACTCACCGGTTCGACGCGCCCGCTTCCGATCGCAGCCCTGGCCGGGTGCCGGCAGCGTCAGGCCAGCTTGATCGAGGTGCGGCGTTCGGTGGCGGTGAAGCCGAGCCGCCGGTAGAGCCGGATCGCGCCCACGTTGTCCGGGTAGACGCCCAGCGCCACCGTGTCGTACCGGGCGAACAGCGCGCCCGTCATGCCGGCGGTCAGCGCCGCGCCCAGCCCCCGGCCGCGAAGCCCGGGCGCGACGGTCAACCCGGCCAGGAAGCCGATGTCGGCGCGGCTGCGATCCGCGCCGCAGGCGAGCAGGCGGTCCCCGTCGCGGATCCCGTACCAGTCGATGATGCCCGGCTCGCCCGGCCGGGAGGTGGTGCTCGGGAACGCCTCCTCGATCAGCGCGGTCAGGGCGGGGTGGTCGGCAGCGGTGAGCCGCTCCACCCGCTCCTGCTCCGGCTGGTGCGGCGGCGGCGCGGTGGTCCAGAGGAAGTCCCACTCGATCAGCCGGGCCACCGGCAGCCGCGCGGCCACCTCGTCCGGGTCGGCGCGGGGCAGGTTGATCGACTGACCGGCTCGCAGCGTCCCGTCCGCCCGGTGGGCGGCGAAGACGTCGATCGCCGGGCCGGGGGCGCCGACCGCCCCGCCGGCCGACCACTCGCCCGGCGGGAGCAGCCACCCGACCGCGCCGCCGTGCCGCCATCCGCGTACGGCCTGGTCGCGCCGCAGCGCGTGCCGGGCGTACGGGTGGTCGCCGGCCGCGGCGAGCAGCGCCCCGCGCCCGGTCAGCGCCTCGTCGACAGTGATCATTGCGCCAGCCTACGAGCACCCGCGGCCCGTATCGGAGGCCGCCCATCTCCTGTTCCAGGGTGGAGATTGACGAACAGACCGATTGGGTACATCCGTCGCCGACCTGCTGGGAACCCCCACCGGAGGAACGACATGCTCGCCATTCTCGCGGCCATCGTGTTCGGTTTCGCGCTGCTGCTCGACTTCATGAACACCGACCTCGGCGCGCCCGATCTGTTCAGCACCTCGACGCTCATGCTCATCGGCTTCCTGCTGCTCTCGCTCTACCTGGCCGGCGTCGGCTCCGGCCCGCGCGGCGGCGGTGGCGGCCGCTGGTACCGGGGCCGGCGGCCGGGTCGCGGCTGACCGGAAACGACCACCCGGGTCGGGTCGGCGGCGCGATTCCGGCGCCGTCGGCCCGGCCCGGTACTGTTCTCGTGATGGAATCGGACGCCCTCTTCACCCTCGGCGAGCCCGCCGGAGCACCCGCGGGCGCGAGCGGCGCCGACGGCTTCACCGACGCCCGGGCGGACTCGCCCCTGCCGGTGCGGATGCGGCCGGCCGGCATCGACGAACTGGTCGGGCAGGAGCACCTGCTCGCACCGGGCGCGCCGCTGCGTCAGCTGGTCGAGGGCGCGGCGCCGATGTCGGTCATCCTCTGGGGGCCGCCGGGCAGCGGCAAGACCACGATCGCGCATCTCGTGGCCCGGGCCACCGACCGGCGGTTCGTGGCGATGTCCGCGCTGACCGCAGGCGTGAAGGACGTCCGCGCGGTGATCGAGACCGCGCGGCGGCAGCGCCGCTCCGGCGGCCCGCCGACGGTGCTGTTCATCGACGAGGTGCACCGGTTCAGCAAGACCCAGCAGGACTCGCTTCTCGCCGCCGTCGAGGACCGTACTGTCACGCTGCTGGCGGCGACCACGGAGAACCCGTACTTCTCGGTCATCTCGCCCTTGTTGTCGCGGTGCGTGCTGCTCACCCTTCAGGCCCTCGACGACGACGACGTACGCGGGCTGCTGCGCCGCGCGGTCGCCGACGAGCGCGGCCTCGGCGGCGCGCTGGTGCTGGCCGAGGAGGCGGAGGACCACCTGGTCCGGCTCGCCGGGGGCGACGTGCGCAAGGCGCTCACCGCGCTGGAGGCGGCGGCGGCCACCGCGACCGCGCTCGGCGCCGGCCGGATCGACCTGGCCGTGGCGGAGCAGGCGGTCGACGTGGCGGCGGTGCGCTACGACCGCGACGGCGACGCGCACTACGACGTGACCAGCGCGTTCATCAAGAGCATGCGCGGCTCCGACGTGGACGCGGCGCTGCACTGGCTGGCCCGGATGCTGGTGGCCGGCGAGGACGCCCGGTTCATCGCCCGCCGGCTGGTGATCTTCGCCAGCGAGGACGTCGGCATGGCCGATCCCACCGCGCTGACGGTCGCCACGGCGGCCGCCCACGCGGTCGAGTACGTGGGCCTGCCGGAGGCGCAGCTCAACCTGGCCCAGGCGGTCATCCACCTGGCCACCGCGCCGAAGTCGAACTCGGCCACCGCCGCGATCGGCGCCGCTGTCGCCGACGTACGCGCCGGTCGTGGCGGCCCGGTGCCGCGCGGGCTGCGCGACGCCCACTACTCCGGCGCGCGCGGACTCGGGCACGGGGCCGGCTACCGCTACCCGCACGACGACCACCGGGGGGTGGTCACCCAGCAGTACGCTCCGGACGACCTCGTCGGGACCGACTACTACCAGCCCAGTGGGCACGGCGCGGAGCGGGCGGTGGCCACCCGGCTGCCGCTGCTGCGCCGGATCGTCCGTGGGCTGCCGGCACCGGCGACCCGGGCGGAGGCCGGCGCCCCGGCCGCCGTGAACGGGGCCCGGGTGGGCGGCGGCGAGCAGGCCAGCGGGGCGAGTGAGGGCGGCAGCGACGCCGCCGAGGGGGGTCAGTAGTGATGGCGCGTGGTCCGGAGCGGCCGGCGGACGGCCCCGACGAGCGGCGCGATCCGCGGGCCAAGGGCCGCCGGTGGGGACGCGGCCGGGCCGAGCCCGAGCTCGACCCGACCGTCGTCGGCGAGGAACTCGGCTGGATCGACGATCTGCGTACCGCCAAGCAGCAGGGCGGCGAACTCGGACCGGAGGGGGATTCCTCCGCGCCCGCGCCGGGCCGGCCGGGAGCAGCACCGGGCCCGGCCGCCGGGCCCGGCATGCCTCCGCCCGACGCCGGGCCGGGGATGCCCGCCCGGTCCGCTCCGCGGCCCCCGGCGCCGGGCCCGCAACCACCCGGCCGGCCGGGTCCGCAGCCGCCCGCGTCCGGTCACCCGGGCCCGCAGCCGCCCCTGGCCGGTCACCCGGGCCCGCAGCCACCCGTCTCCGGTCGGCCCGGCCCGGCGGCGCCTCCGTCGTCCGCCCGGCCCGGTCCGTCGTCTCCCGCCGCCCCGCCCCCCGGCCGTCCCCAACCGGCCGGGCCGGTGCCGGACGGCCGCACCGACCCGACGCAACCGCCCGTTTCCGGTCGTGGCGGCCCGGCGTCCCCGCCGGGCGTGGGCCGCGGAGGACCGGCCGGGCCCGGTCACGTCCGGCCCGGCGCGGACGTACCACCTGTCGCCGGGCGTTCCGCAGCGGACGCGGGCGCCGCCCGGCCCAGTCCGGAGATGCCACCCGGCCGCCCGGCTGACGCGCCGCCCCCGATGCCCGGCGGCCGGCCCGGTCCGCGTCCTCCGGTGACCCGGCGCGGTCCCGACCAGCTCGGCCCGGCCGCGCCGCCGGTGCGCCCCGGCGGTCCCGAGGGCGGCGCGCCGCGCCCGCCCGTCGACGGCCCCTGGCCCGGCGTGCCCGAGGCCCGTCGTCCGGCGGGAGCACCCGCCCGCCGGGGCGCGGACGGCCCCACCGGCCAGCAGCCGCCGGTCACCGGCGTCTCGCCGCCGCCCGGCGCGCCCGCCGGGCCGCCACCCGGCCGGGTACCCGCCGAGCCGGGCCGCCCGCCCGTCGACGGCGAGCACCGGCCCCCGACACCGCGCGGCCGGCACGGCGCCGGCGTGCCGGAGGGCGCGCACCAGGCCGCGGCCAACCCGCCCGTCACCTCGCCGCCCGGCGGCCGCCGGGCCCGGCCCGACGACACCGCCGGCGTCCAGCCGGTCTCCGGCGGGCCCCGTCGCGCGCGACCGGACGACGTAGCGCCCGGCGTCCGGCCCGTGTCGGGCGCGGGCCGTCGTGCCCGGCCGGACGACGTTCCGCCCGGCACCCGCCCCGTCTCCGGCGCCGGCCGCCGCGCCGCGCCGGAGGGCGTCGTGCCCCCGGCGGGTGGCCGCCGGGCCGCCCCGGAACCGGACCGCCCGCCGGTGGTGCCGCGCAGCGGAAACGCGCCGGACCTGCCCGGCGCGCCCGTGTCCGGCGGCCCGGCGAACGCGCCGCGCCGCGCCGCGCCGGGTGGCCGGAGGGCCGCTCCCGACGGGCCGGCCGAACCCGGCGCCGCGGCCGAGGCGGCGCGGCCCGGACGTCGCGCGGCGCCTGACGACACCGGCGACCCGCGCCCGCAGCGGCCGGGCGAATGGTTGCGGCAGGCCGGTCGCGCGCCACACACCGACCCCGCCATGCCGGTGACCCGCCGCCCGGCCGACGAGCCGACCGGCCGTACCGGCGCCGCCGTCCCACCGGTCCGCCCCGAACCGGCCGATCCGGGTACGCCGTCGCGGCGGCCCGCGCCGGCTGGACCGGGTGGGCCGGCGCGTGGCGCGGCGGCAGGCCCTCCGGCTGCACCGGTCCGGCCCGATCAGTCCGGCCCGATCGCGCCCCCGGCGGGTCCTCCGATGCCCGCCCCGGCCGCGAACCCCGCCCGTCCCGGCCCGGCCCGGGGCGCCGCCCGCCCCGGCGTACCACCCGGTGGCGGCCCGCAGAGCGACGTCGAGCGCACGGGTGGTGTGCCGATCGGTGGTGGCCGTCCCGGTGGTGGCCCGCCGCGTCCGGCCGGTCCGCCCGGCGGCGACGGTGGCCGTATCGGTCCCGGCCCGCACCCACCCCGGCAGGGACCCGGCGGTCCCGGCCCGCATCCGCCCCGGCAGGGGCCCGGCGGGTCCGGCCCGGTCCGGCCCGGTGAGGCACCTCCGCCCGGTGGCGGACCCCGTCCACCGGTGGCGCCCGGCGCCCGGGGCGCGGCCGCCGGACCGGCGCCTGCCGCCCGCGCGGCGGCGGGTGTGGCGCGACCGGTCGGGCCGGACGAGCGGACCACCGGCCGGGCGGCCGGCCCCGGACCGGAGCCGGACCGCAGCGGTCCGGGCAACCCGGCCGGCGTGGCGCCGCCTCCGGGCGCTCCGGCGGTGGCGCGGGCGGCTGCTGTCGTACCCCCGGGGGAGGCTGCCGGGCCACGGCCCGGCGCGGACGGCATGCCCGCGCCGCGACCCGCCGGTCCCGGCGTGGACGAGACCGACGCGGAGGCCGGTGGCCTGCGCGGCGCCCGGTCCGAGTTGCGGCGGCAGATGCGCGAGCGGCGCCGCCTGCGGATGGGTGTCCTCGCGCTGGTGAGCCTCCTGCTGCTGGGCGCGGTACCGCTCTACTTCGGCATGCGGACGCTCAGCCGCGATCCGGTCTTCGACACCCTCGACGCGCTCGACGTGCCCGCCTGGGCCGAGAAGAAGACAGTCGACAACGTCAGCGGCAGCCGCTGGTGCCTGCAGGACTGCCGGCTGCGGGAACGCGCGGTCGAGTCGGAGCAGGGATGGGAGCAGACGGTCGCCGTCTACGAGCAGGCGCTGGCAAAGGACGGCTGGCGGCGGTGGAGCGTCGAACGCTGCCCGGAGGAGAAGGTCGAGGGCAGCTACACCTGCTGGCGTCGCGACGAACTCACGCTTGACCTGTGGGTACGCGACCCGGCCTGCACGCCGCCGCCGATCGACGGCGCGCCCGCGCCCTCCGCGCCGGCCGCGCCCGCAGCGGCGACGTGCACCGGCTCGTTGGTGTCGGTGAAGGTGCGCAACGCGATCGACGACGAGCGCACCGGGCCGACGCCGACCACCGATCCGTCACTCACCGGTGAGGATCCGTTCCCGACGCTGACCGACGACCCGCTGGGCGAGGCGACTCCCTCACCGTCGTGAGCCGACTTTCATCACGGACGGTAGGGTCTGGGGCTGGCACGCCCGTCCGCGCCCGGTGACCGGGTCGGCGTGGCGCGAAGTGGGTAGGTACGGTCGCGCGTTCCGGGGCGTCGGGTTCCGGGACACTGCTTGAGGAGGACGTGCGCGTGAACGGTAGCGAGGTCGCTTGGCTGGTCCTGGCCGGCGCGTTCCTGATGCTGGTGCTCGTGCTGGCGGTGCCGATCCTGCGGCTGCGGCACACCGTGGACGCGACGACCCGCATGATCAACGAGCTCAACGACCGCACCGCGCCGCTGCTCGGGGACGTGAACAACACGGTGAAGAACGTCAACGTGGCGCTGGAGCAGGTGCAGACCTCGCTGGACGGGGTGAACCTCCAGCTCGCCAAGGTGGACACCATGACCAGCCACGCGCAGAACGTCACCGCGAACGTGGCGAACCTGGCCACCGTGGTCTCGGCCGCCGCCGCGAACCCGCTGGTGAAGGTGGCCGCGTTCGGGTACGGCGTGCGCCGCGCCGCCTCCGCGCGCCGGCACGCCGAGACCGAGCGCGAGGTGCGCGACACCATCAAGCAGCAGCGTCGCGCCGCCAAGCGCGGCAACCGCTGACCCCGACCGGCGTACGCGGGAGGATGAGAGCATGAGGCGGTTGTTCTGGCTGGGCATCGGGCTGGCCGTGGGCGTCCTGGTGGTGCGCAAGGCCACCCGGACCGCGCAGGCGTACACCCCGGCCGGCATCGCCAGCGGGCTGTCCGAGTCCGCCGGCGGTCTGGTCGAGTCGCTTCGGGCGTTCGTGGACGACGTCCGGGTCGGCATGGCCGAGCGTGAGCAGGAGATCCACGAGGCCTTCGCCCGCGGCGAGGTGTACGACGACCAGTTCGCCGAGCTGCGGGAGGACCCGCGCATCGGCGACCGAGAGATTTTCCCGGAGGACCACCAGCGATGAAGACGGCGGAGATCAAGCGGCGGTTCCTCGCCCACTTCGAGGCGAACGGGCACACCGTGGTTCCGTCCGCTCCGCTGCCCGCCATCAGCGACCCGAACCTGCTGTTCATCAACGCGGGCATGGTGCAGTTCGTGCCCTACTTCCTGGGCCAGCAGACCCCGCCGTACGCGCGGGCGACGAGCGTGCAGAAGTGCATCCGTACGCCTGACATCGACGAGGTCGGCAAGACCAGCCGGCACGGCACGTTCTTCCAGATGAACGGCAACTTCTCCTTCGGTGACTACTTCAAGTCCGGGGCGATCCCGCTCGCCTGGGACCTGGCGACGAAGTCGGTCGAGGCGGGCGGTTTCGGGCTGGACCCGGAGCGGATCTGGGCCACCGTCTACCTGGACGACGACGAGGCGTACGACATCTGGCGCGCCACCGGCGTGCCGGCCGAGCGGATCGTGCGCCGCGGCAAGGCCGACAACTTCTGGTCGATGGGCATCCCCGGCCCGTGCGGCCCGTGCTCCGAGCTGTACTACGACCGCGGCCCGGCCTACGGCCGCGAGGGTGGTCCGGAGGTCGACGAGGACCGCTACCTGGAGTTCTGGAACCTCGTCTTCATGCAGTTCGAGCGCGGCCCGGGCACCGGCAAGGAGGACTTCCCGATCCTCGGTGACCTGCCGGCGAAGAACATCGACACCGGCATGGGCCTGGAGCGGATGGCCTCGCTGCTGCAGGGCGTGGACAACCTCTACGAGATCGACGAGGTCCGCCCGATCCTCGACAAGGCCGCCGAGCTGACCGGCAAGCGCTACGGCGTGCACTCCGGTCACGCGGCGAACGAGTCGCACCCGGACGACGTACGGCTGCGGGTCATCGCCGACCACGTGCGCACCTCGCTGATGCTCATCGGCGACGGCGTGACCCCGTCGAACGAGGGCCGGGGCTACGTGCTGCGCCGGATCATGCGGCGGGCGATCCGGGCGGTGCGGCTGCTGGGCTACCAGGACCGGGCGCTGCCGGAGCTGCTGCCGGTGGCCCGCGACTGCATGGCGCCGTCGTACCCGGAGCTGGCCGAGGACTTCGGCCGGATCTCCCAGTACGCGTACGCCGAGGAGGACGCGTTCCTGGCCACGCTGCGCGCCGGCACCACGATCCTGGACACCGCGATCGCGGAGACCAAGTCGGCCGGCAAGGCGGCGCTCTCCGGTGACAAGGCGTTCCAGCTGCACGACACGTACGGCTTCCCGATCGACCTGACCCTGGAGATCGCGGCCGAGCAGGGGCTGCAGGTCGACGCGGAGGGCTTCCGCCGGCTGATGGCCGACCAGCGCAGCCGGGCCAAGGCCGACGCGCAGGCGCGCAAGACCGGGCACACCGACGTGTCGGCGTACCGGTCGGTGCTCGACGGCGGCGGGCCGGTGGAGTTCACCGGCTACACCGAGCTGAGTCGTGAGTCCCGGGTCCGCGCGCTGCTGTCCGGCGGCGCCGCGATCTCCGCCGCGGTCGAGGGCGACACGATCGAGCTGGTGCTCGACACCACCCCGTTCTACGCCGAGGGCGGCGGGCAGCAGCCCGACCAGGGGCTCATCACCGTCGGCGGCGGCCAGGTCGAGGTCTTCGACGTGCAGCAGCCGGTGCCCGGCCTGATCGTGCACCGGGCCAAGGTGGTGCGCGGCGAGGTCCGCTCCGGGGAGACCGGGTACGCCGAGATCGACGTGTCCCGCCGCCGGGCGATCTCCCGCTCGCACACCGCGACGCACCTGGTGCACCAGACGATGCGCAACTTCCTCGGCGAGTCGGCCACCCAGGCGGGATCGCTGAACGCGCCGGGCCGGCTGCGGTTCGACTTCAACACCCCGACGGGTGTGGCGCCGAGCGTGCTGCACGACGTGGAGCAGCAGGTCAACGAGGTGCTGCTGGCCGACCTGGAGGTACACGCGTTCGTCACCAGCCAGGAGGAGGCGCGCCGGATCGGGGCGATGGCCCTGTTCGGCGAGAAGTACGGCGAGCGGGTCCGGGTCGTCGAGGTCGGCGACTACGCCCGGGAGCTGTGCGGCGGTACGCACGTGGCCCGCTCCGCCCAGCTCGGCCTGGTGAAGATCCTCTCCGAGGCGTCGGTGGGCTCCGGGGTACGCCGGATCGAGGCGCTCGTCGGCATGGACGCGTTCGGCTTCCTGGCCCGCGAGCACCTGCTGGTGTCCCGGCTGGCCGAGCTGTTCCGGGTGCCGGGGGAGCAGGTCGCCGACCGGGTGGAGCAGACCGTCACCCAGCTTCGCGACGCGGAGAAGGAACTGGAGAAGCTGCGCGCCCAGCTCGTGCTCGGCGGGGCCGGCGCCCTGGCCGCGCAGGCCAAGGACGTGCGCGGCGTCGCGTACGTCGGCACCGAGGCCCCCGAGGGCGCGGCTGCGAACGACGTGCGGACCCTCGCTCAGGAGATCCGGGGCCGGATCGACCCGGCCCGCCCGGCGGTGGTCGCGGTGGCGGCCCGGGCCAACGGCAAGGCGTCCCTGGTGGTGGCCGTCAACCAGGCCGCCCGGGGGCGGAGCCTGAGCGCGAAGGACCTCGTGAAGGCGGCGTTCTCCGGCCGGGGCGGCGGCAGCGACGACCTGGCCCAGGGCGGCGGCCTGCCCGCGGCGGAGGCGCCGAACCTGCTGGTCACCGTCGAGCAGGCGGTCGCCGGTACGGCATGAGTGAACGCACCGAGCGGAGCGAGGGCCGTGAGCGCATGCCTGGCGATACGGCATGAGCGCACCGATCGACGCCAGGGCGGACCACCCGGTCCGCCCTGGCCCGTACCGGCGGGGAGGTGTCCGATAGTGGCCGAGCTGTCCCGTGGCGTCCGGCTGGGCGTCGACGTGGGCCAGGTCCGGGTGGGTGTGGCCCGTTGCGACCCGCACGGCATCCTCGCCACGCCCCTGGTCACGCTGGCCCGCGACCTGACCGCCGAACCGGACGCGGTGCCCGCCGACATGGCCGAGCTGGTCCGGCTCGCCGCCGAGCACGAGGCGGTGGGAATCGTCGTCGGGCTACCGGTCAACCTCGCCGGAAAGCACGGCCCCGCGGCGGTGAACGTATCAGCCTATGCCAGCCGATTGGCTGATGTAATGAGGCCGATTCCGGTGACGCTGACGGACGAGAGGATGTCTACCGTCGTCGCGAGTCGTAGGCTGGCCGAACGGGGCGTCCGGGGAAAGCGCCAACGGGCGGTGGTCGACCAGGCCGCCGCGGTGGAGATTCTGCAGAGCTGGCTGGACGCACAGCGGAGGCGGACGCAATGATCGACGACCTTGATCTGGGCTTCGACGAGCAGGACAGGGGGGAGAAGGGCCGGCACCGGCGCGGCGCGGTACGCCGACGGCAGGGCAAGTCCGGCGGCGGCCGGGGCAAGACCCTGCTCGCCCTCGCGCTCGCGCTGATCCTGCTGGGCGGCATCGGCGGCGGCGCGTTCTACGGCTTCGACCGGGTCCAGAACTACTTCGTCACCCCCGACTACGACGGCTCCGGCACCGGCGAGGTGACAGTCGAGATCAAGCAGGGCGCGCTGCTCGCCGACATGGCCGACGCGCTGGTCGCCGCCGACGTGGTGAAGAGCACCAAGGCGTTCATCGAGGCCGCCGAGGAGAACTCGCGCAGCAAGAACATCCAGCCCGGCACGTACAAGCTGCGCAAGCAGATGAGCGGCGACGCGGCGGTCGCGGCCATGCTGGACCTGAAGAACCGGATCGTGAACGGGATCACCATTCCCGAGGGGCTCACCGCGAAGACGGTCTACAAGCGGCTCTCCGAGAAGACCGACATCCCGGTCAAGGACTTCGAGGCGGCGGCGAAGGATCCGGAGGCGCTCGGCGTACCGGACTGGTGGTTCAAGCGCTCCGACGGCAAGAAGGTCAAGCCGTCGATCGAGGGCTTCCTGTTCCCCGACACCTACGAGATCCCGCCGAAGGCCACCGCCGAGACGGTGCTCAAGCTGATGGTGAACAACTTCCTCACCGTCACCTCGAACATGCAGTACGCCGAGAAGGTGCAGCAGGACCGCGGTGGCATCACCCCGTACGAGGCGCTGATCGTCGCCTCGCTCGCGCAGGCCGAGGCCGGCAACAAGGTCGACCTGGGCAAGGTCGCTCAGGTCGCCTACAACCGGGTCTACAAGGGCAACTTCGACTGCGGCTGTCTGGAGATGGACGTCACCGTCAACTACTACCTGGAGTTGACCGGGCGGCCGACCAAGGCGTCGAAGGACATGACCGCCGCCGAGCTGGACGACCCGAAGAACCCGTACAACCGCAAGCTGCGCGGCCTGATCCCCACCCCGATCAACAACCCGGGCAAGGACGCCCTGCAGGGCGCGCTCAGCCCGCCGCCGGGCAAGTGGCTCTTCTTCGTGGCGATCAGCAAGGACGGGCGCTCCGCGTTCGCCGAGACCTACGCCGAGCACCAACGCAACGAGCAGAAGGCGCGCGAGGCCGGGATCATCTGATGGCCGATCCCCGCCGCGCCGCGGTGGTCGGCAAGCCGATCGCCCACTCGCTCTCCCCGGTGATCCACACCGCCGGGTACGCGGCGGCCGGGCTGAGCGGCTGGTCGTACACCCAGATCGAAGCCGGCGCCGACGACCTGCCCGGCCTGGTCGCGGGCCTCGGCCCGGAATGGGCCGGGCTGTCGGTGACCATGCCGGGCAAGGAGGCGGCGCTCGCGCTGGCCGACGAGGTCTCACCGGCCGCCGCCGCCGTCGGCGCCGCCAACACGCTGGTACGACGCGCCGACGGCACCTGGTACGCGGACAACACCGACGTCACCGGCATGGTCGAGGTGCTCACCGGCGCGGGCTGCGTCGCCGGGGCGGTCGTCACCGTGCTCGGCGCCGGTGGCACCGCCCGGGCGGCCATCGCGGCGGCAGCCCGGATCGGGGCGGCCGAGGTGACTGTGGTGGCCCGCCGCCCGGAGGCGGTCGACGAGCTGCGCCCGGTCGCGGCGGCGGCCGGCGTGCCATTGGCCGGGGCCGAGTGGGACGGCGCGCCCGCGCACGCCCGCGCCGACCTGGTGATCTCCACGGTGCCGAAGGGCGTGGCCGACCCGCTCGCCGACAACTTCGACTGGCGACCGGAGTCGGTCTTCTTCGACGTCGTCTACGATCCGTGGCCCACGCCGCTCGCGGCGGCGGCGCTGACAGCCGGGTGCCGGGTGGTCTCCGGGCTGGACCTGCTGCTTGCCCAGGCGTACGGCCAGTTCGAGCACTTCACCGGCGTCACCGCCCCACGCGCCGCGATGCGCGCTGCCCTGCCGGTGTAAGGAAGGGCCCCTTATTAACTCCTCCGGTAGAGGAAGGGCCCCTTGTTAACGCCTCGCCCCACGAGGCGGCAGATCGGCGCGGAGGCGGCCTGTCCGGTGGGCGGGATGCGGCGGGCGGCGTACGCCGGTGACCACCGGGCGTGACACACTGACCGTCGTGTTGCGCTGGCTGACTGCAGGTGAATCGCACGGACCCGCCCTCGTCGCGATGCTGGAGGGCGTACCCGCCGGCATCGAGGTGACCACCGGGGAGATCTCCGGCGAGCTGGCCCGGCGCCGGCTCGGCTACGGCCGGGGTGCCCGGATGTCGTTCGAGCAGGACGAGGTCGAGATCATCGGCGGGCTCCGGCACGGCGTGACGCTCGGCAGCCCGGTCGCGATCCGGGTCGGCAACTCCGAGTGGCCCAAGTGGCGCACCGTGATGGCCGCCGACCCGGTCGACCCGGAGGAGCTGGCGAGCCAGGCCCGCAACGCGCCGCTGACCCGTCCCCGCCCGGGTCACGCCGACCTGGCCGGCATGCAGAAGTACGGGCACACCGACGCCCGGCCGATCCTGGAGCGCGCCAGCGCCCGGGAGACCGCCGCCCGGGTCGCGGTGGGCACCGTCGCCAAGGCGCTCGTGCGTCAGGCGCTCGGCGTCGAGATCGTCTCCCACGTGGTCGAGTTGGGCCCGGTTGCGGTCAAGCCGGGGCTTCGCCCCACCCCGGAGGACGCCGCCCGCATCGACGCCGACCCGCTGCGCTGCCTCGACGCCGAGGCCAGCGCCCGGATGGTCGCCGAGGTCGACGCCGCGAAGAAGGCCGCCGATACGCTCGGCGGCGTGGTCGAGGTGCTCGCGTACGGGGTGCCGCCGGGCCTGGGCAGCCACGTGCAGTGGGACCGCAAGCTCGACGCGCGCCTCGCCACCGCGCTCATGTCGATCCAGGCGATCAAGGGCGTGGAGATCGGCGACGGCTGGCAGCAGGCCCGCTCGCGCGGCTCGGAGGCGCACGACGAGATCGTGCCCACCGCCACCGGCGTGCGGCGGATCACCGACCGGGCCGGTGGCCTGGAGGGTGGCATCACCACCGGTGAGCCGCTGCGGGTGAAGGCGGCCATGAAGCCCATCTCGTCGCTGAACCGGGCCCTGGCCACGGTCGACGTGACCACGGGCGAGCCGGCCACCGCGATCAACCAGCGCTCCGACGTGTGCGCGGTGCCGGCGGCGGCGGTGGTGGCCGAGGCGATGGTCGCGCTCGTGCTGGCCGAGGCGGCGGTGGAGAAGTTCGGCGGCGACTCGGTCGCCGAGATGCGCCGCAACCTGACCGGTTACCTCGACAGCTTGGTGATCCGGTGAGCGCGAGGAACGCAGCGCAGCGGAGTCCCGCAGTCGCGAACGAGAGGTGGCAACGATGAGCACCCGGCCGATCTGCGTGCTGGTCGGTGCGCCCGGTGCCGGCAAGACCACTGTCGGCACGGCGCTGGCCGAGGCGCTCGGCGTCGACTTCCGGGACACCGACGCCGACATCGAGAACCTCGCCGGCAAGCCCATTCCGGAGATCTTCGTGGACGAGGGGGAGGAGCACTTCCGTACCCTCGAACGGGCCGCCGTGGCGGCGGCGCTCGCGTCGCACGCGGGCGTGCTCGCGATCGGCGGCGGCGCGGTGCTGGCCGAGGAGAACCGGGCCGCGCTGATCGGCCACACCGTGGTGCACCTGTCGGTGGAGCTGCCGGACGCGGTCAAGCGGGTCGGTCTGGGCGCCGGGCGTCCGTTGCTCGCGCTGAACCCGCGCGCCACGCTCAAGCACCTGATGGACCAGCGCCGCCCGCTCTACGCCGAGGTGGCGACCGCGACCGTGGTGACGGACGGGCGTACGCCGGAGGAGTTGGCTGCGGAGATCGCCGCGCTGCTCAAGCCCTGACAACCGCACTGCCGCGCCCGGCTCCCGCCCTCGGTGGAACGCGGTGGGTGTCTCCGGGGTGTCGTGGCACCCATGACGTTCCACCCGGCGTGGATGACGTTGGTGGGTGGAACGCCGTGGGTGTCTCCCGAGCGTTATGGCACCCGTGGCGTTCCAGCCGGCGTCG
The DNA here is from genome assembly GCF_028768405.1 of Micromonospora chalcea. NCBI lineage: Bacteria > Bacillati > Actinomycetota > Actinomycetes > Micromonosporales > Micromonosporaceae > Micromonospora > Micromonospora chalcea. The sequence continues at coordinate 517,306 of NZ_CP118233.1, forward strand.
ATGGCGTCGGTGGGTGGAACGCCATGGGTGCGTGGGAAACGTGTCGGGAGGGGCCGGTCAGGTATTTGCCGCAACGGCCCCGGCCGCCCTGCGGCGAGGGCTCCGCTCCGGTCGCCAGGTGGCGAGCAGCGCCAGCGCCAGCGCGATCTCGGCCAGGTCGCCGAGGTAGTACATGAGCGTGGCGCCGGCCCGCAGCTCGGCGGCGGTCGCCGGCACGTCCACGAACAGCCCGGCGTAGAGCAGCTGGGCGATGGTGGCGTGCGCGGCCACCCCGACCCCGATCACCACCAGCCGCACCGGTACGCGCGGGCGGTGCGGGCCCGGGTCGGGACCGGCGATCGACCAGGCGAACAGGCAGCCGCTGAGCAGGAAGTGCACGTTCACCAGCGTGTGCAGGGCCGGGCTGTCCAGCGTGGCCCGGTACAGCGGGGTGAGGTAGAGCAGCCAGAGCCCGCCCGCGGTGAGCAGCAGGCCGGTCACCGGGTGGCCGAGCACCCGTGCTGTCGGATGCCGCAGCAGGTGGACCAGGGCCCGGCCGGTACGCCGGTCCAGCGTGCGCAGCAGCAGCGTGACCGGGGCGCCGAGCACCAGCGCCAGCGGCGCGAGCATGCCGATCAGCAGGTGCTGCCACATGTGCCCGACGAAGTCGCCGGCCGGCCACGCCAGCCCGCCCGCCAGCAGCAGCGCGCCCAGCCCGAAGCTCGCCGTCCGGGCGTGCGGCCAGCCGGGCCCGCCCGGGTCCCGCAGCCGCAGCGCGGCGGCCAGGTACGCCCAGAACAGCGCCGCCGGGATCAGCGCGATCGCCGGGAAGCCGCCGTCGGCGTGCCCGGCGTGAGCCAGGCTCACCGGCGCTCCGGCGCGCAGAGGTCCACCGCGCGGGCCCGGCGCTGGATCGTCCAGCCGACAGCGATCAGCACCACGCCGAGCGCGAGGAACCCGAGGTCCCACCAGAGCTGGTTCGGGCCGCCGCGGACGTGGTGGATGCCGAGCAGGTGGTGGTCGACGACGCCCTCGACCAGGTTGAACAGGCCCCAGCCGATCAGCGCCCAGCCCCACAGCATCGGCGAGCGCCACAGCCGGCCCCGCGAGTGTGTGACCCGGGAGTAGAGCAGGGCCAGGCCGGTCAGCACCGCCACCCAGGTGACCACGTGGAACAGGCCGTCCCAGAGCGTGTTCATCTGCAAGCCGGGCACGGTGTCCACCGGGTACTCGCGCACGCCGATCCGGTCGCTGCCGGTGCTGCTGAGCATGTGGTGCCACTGCAGGACCTGGTGCAGGACGATGCCGTCGACGAAGCCGCCGAGCCCGACGCCGAGGATCGTGGCGGGCAGCCGGATGCTCGTCGCGGACTCCGGTCGGGTCGCGTGTGCCGTCGTCTCACTCATTCCGGCCGCCCTACCCGCGATGTGGCCGGACAAACACCCAGCCAGTGGACAACGGCCGCGCGGGGGCGGCGCGCTGGACTAGGCTGCCCGCGATGGACGAGGTGACCCGGATCCCGGTCGGCGGCGAGCGGCCGTACGACGTGCTGGTGGGACGTGACCTGCTGGACCCGCCGCCGGTGCTGCTGGCGGGCGCCGAGCGGGTGGCCTTCCTGCACGCGCCGCCGCTCAAGGCGCTCGCCGACCGGCTCGCCGACGCGGTCCGCGAGGGCGGCGTGACGCCGCTGCTGATCGAGGTGCCGGACGCCGAGGCGGGCAAGCACGTCGACGTGGCGGCGGCCTGCTGGGAGCGGCTCGGCGACGCCGGGTTCACCCGTACCGACGCGGTGGTCGGGGTGGGCGGCGGCGCGGTCACCGACCTGGCCGGTTTCGTCGCCGCGACCTGGCTGCGCGGCGTGCGCTGGGTGCCGGTCGCGACGTCGCTGCTCGGCATGGTCGACGCGGCGGTGGGCGGCAAGACCGGCATCAACACGGCCGCCGGCAAGAACCTGGTCGGCGCGTTCCACCCGCCGGCCGGCGTGCTGGCCGACCTGGCGACGCTGGACAGCCTGCCCCCGGCCGACCTGGCCGCCGGCATGGCCGAGGTGGTCAAGTGCGGGTTTATCGCCGACCCGGTCATCCTCGACCTGGTCGAGCGGGACCCGGCCGCCGCGCTCGACCCGGCCGGGCCGGTGCTGCGGGAACTGGTCGAGCGCGCGGTCCGCGTGAAGGCCGACGTGGTCGCCGGTGACCTGCGCGAATCCGGGGTACGCGAGGTGCTCAACTACGGGCACACCCTCGCCCACGCGATCGAGAAGGTGGAGGGGTACCGCTGGCGGCACGGTCACGCGGTGTCGGTCGGCCTGGTCTACGCGGCCACTCTCGCGCGGCTCGCCGGCCGGCTCGACGCGGCCGACGCCGAGCGGCACCGCCGGGTGCTGACCGCGCTCGACCTGCCCACCGGCTACCGGGCCGACGCCTGGCCGGAACTGCTGGCCGCGATGCGGGTGGACAAGAAGGCCCGGGGCAGCCGGCTGCGGTTCGTGGTGCTCGACGGGATCGCCCGCCCGGCGATCCTGGAGGCGCCGCCGGACGACCTGCTCGCCGCCGCGTACGCGGAGATCAGCTCATGAGGGTGTACGTGCTCAACGGGCCGAACCTGGGCCGGCTCGGCACCCGCCAGGTCGACGTGTACGGGGTGACCAGCTACGCCCAGTTGGTGGCCGACTGCGAGCGGCACGGCCGGGAGCTGGGGTTGGACGTGGTGGTCCGGCAGACCGACGCCGAGCACGAGATGCTGGCCTGGCTGCACGAGGCGGCCGACGAGGAGGCGGCGGTGGTGCTCAACCCGGCGGCCTGGACGCACTACTCGGTAGCGGTGCGGGACGCCTGCGCCATGCTGCGCGGCCCGCTGGTCGAGGTGCACATCTCCAACATCCACGCCCGGGAGGAGTTCCGGCGCCACTCGGTGGTCTCCGCGGTGGCGACCGGGGTGATCTGCGGGCTGGGCGTGGACGGCTACCGGCTGGCGCTGCAGCATCTGGCTCAGCGTGCGAGTCCGATTCGACAGGGCGAGTAGACTTGGACGGTCTGTCCGCCAATTGATGATCAAGGCAGGAAATGGCCACCACCAACGACCTGAAGAACGGCCTGGTACTCAACCTGGACGGCGAGCTGTGGGCCGTCGTCGAGTTCCAGCACGTCAAGCCCGGTAAGGGTGGTGCCTTCGTGCGCACCACGCTGAAGAACGTGCTGTCCGGCAAGGTGGTCGACAAGACCTTCAACGCGGGCACCAAGGTCGAGACCGCGACCGTGGACAAGCGCACCATGCAGTACCTGTACGCCGACGGCGAGGACTACGTCTTCATGGATCTGGAGACGTTCGACCAGATCACCGTCCCCGGCGGCACCGTCGGCGAGGCCGCCAACTACCTCCTCCCCGAGGCCGAGGCGACCGTCGCCACCCACGAGAGCGTGCCGCTGTACATCGAGCTGCCGACCTCGGTCGTGCTCGAGGTCACCTACACCGAGCCGGGCCTGCAGGGCGACCGGTCGACCGGCGGCAACAAGCCGGCCACCGTCGAGACCGGCGCCACAGTGCAGGTGCCGCTGTTCATCACCACCGGTGAGAAGATCAAGGTCGACACCCGCGACGGCCGTTACCTCGGCCGAGCCTGATGGCCGAGGGTCCCAAGCAGCAGATGCCCGCGCGTCGCAAGGCGCGCAAGCGGGCGCTGGACGTGCTCTTCGAGGCCGACCTGCGGGACCGCCCGCCGGTCGAGGTGCTCGCCGGCTACCTGGAGCGGATCGAGCAGCCGCGCCCCGACCACCTCGGCTACGCGGTCGGGCTGGTCGAGGGCGTGGCGGCGCACCTCGACCGGATCGACGAGACGATCGCCAGCTACGCCGAGGGGTGGACGCTGGACCGGATGCCGGTGGTCGACCGCAACCTGGCCCGGATCGCCGTGTACGAACTGCTCTACGTCGACGAGATCGACGACGCGGTGGCGATCAGCGAGGCGGTGGAGCTGGCCCGGCAGATGTCGACGGACGACTCGCCCCGGTTCCTCAACGGCATCCTCGGCCGGATCGCCGAGTACGCCAGCCGCTGAGCCCCGCGCTCCGACGACGAAAGGGCCCGTGCCGGACGGCACGGGCCCTTCTCGTACGCGGATGTCAGGACGCGAAGAACGCCCGCGGGTCGGCGACCAGCACGCCGTGCTCGGTCAGCCGCTCGATCAGCCCCGACGGTGAGGCGTCGTAGACGATCGCGAGGGCGCGCAGGTCGTCGGCGCGGATGGAGAGCACCCGGCCGTTGTAGTCGCCGCGCTGCTGCTGGATGGCGCGCGCGTAGCGGGCGACGTAGGCCAGGTCCTCGGAGGCCTCGTCGTAGAGCCGCTCCAGGTCCAGCACGATCTTGCTGGTGGGCTCGTGACGCACCCCGCTGCCGTCGGGCAGCAGCTCCGAGACGGGAACGCGGTAGAAGTCGGCCAGTTCCGCCAGGCGGGACACGGTGACGGCGCGGTCGCCGCGCTCGTACGAGCCGACCACCACGGCCTTCCACCGCCCGTTCGACTTCTCCTCCACCCCCTGCAGGGACAGGCCCTGCTGCTGGCGGATGGAGCGCAGGCGGGCGCCCAGCGACTTGGCGTATTCAGAGGGCATTCGGACACTCCCAGTGCTGCTCGGGGTTCTCCCAGCTATCGCTACGGAGCGTGACGGTACGGGGATTGCGACACGCGGTCAAGTGTTGCTGTCCACGACGTCTAGGACGCTCGTGTGGCTTGTCCCCATTTCTCCGGGCTGACCAGCAGGTCAGTACCGGCGGCGGGCGGCCCGGTGACCGCTGGTAACGTGGCGTGAAGCCCCGGTCCGGGCCCCGCGCGGGCCCCCGGAGCCGACCCAGACGTCCTTTAACGACCCGTCCCGTGAGGCGGGGAAGGAGGTCCGCCGTGGCCTACCCACCGGCTGCCCATTCGTCACCGCCGCGACAACCCTCGGTGAAGGTGATCCTCGCCGCTGCGGACGTGTCGCGGGTGGTCGACCGCATCGCCCACCAGATCCTGGAGAAGACCCAGGGCGCCGCCGACACCGTGCTGCTCGGCATCCCCACCCGCGGTGTGCCGCTGTCCCGCCGCCTCGCGGACCGGATCAGCACGTTCGAGGACGTCACCGTCCCGGTCGGCGTGCTCGACATCACGCTCTACCGCGACGACCTGCGCCGGCACGCCACCCGCGCGGTCGGCCCGACCGACCTGCCGTCCGGCGGGATCGACGGCAAGCGGGTGATCCTCGTCGACGACGTGCTGTTCTCCGGCCGCACCGTACGGGCCGCGCTCGACGCGCTCAGCGACGTCGGCCGCCCGGCCTCGGTGCAACTCGCCGTCCTGGTCGACCGCGGTCACCGTCAGCTCCCGATCCGCGCCGACTACGTCGGCAAGAACATCCCCACCGCGCTGGCCGAGAACGTGAAGGTCACCCTCGCCGAGACCGACGGCGCCGACGAGGTACGGCTGTACGGAGGCTCTCCCGCATGATCCGGCACCTGCTCTCCGGCGCCGACCTGGACGCCGCCACCGCCACCCTGGTCCTGGACACCGCCGCGGAGATGGCGACGGTGGCCGGGCGCGAGGTCAAGAAGCTGCCCGCGCTGCGCGGGCGCACCGTGGTGAACCTCTTCTACGAGGACTCCACCCGGACCCGGATCTCGTTCGAGGCGGCCGCCAAGCGGCTCAGCGCCGACGTGATCAACTTCTCTGCCAAGGGTTCCAGCGTGGCCAAGGGGGAGAGCCTGAAGGACACCGCGCTGACGCTCCAGGCGATGGGCGCGGACGCGGTGGTCGTCCGGCACCCCGCCTCGGGCGCGCCGCACCGGCTGGCCGAGTGGGTCGACGGGTCGGTGGTCAACGCCGGTGACGGCACCCACGAGCACCCCACCCAGGCGCTGCTCGACGCGTACACGATGCGGTCCCGGCTGGGCCGGCTCGACGGCCTGCACGTGGCGATCGTCGGCGACGTGCTGCACTCCCGGGTGGCCCGCTCCAACGTGCTGCTGCTGTCCACGCTCGGCGCGAAGGTCACCCTGATCGGCCCGCCCACGCTCATCCCGGTCGACATCGCCGCCGCCCTGGCCCCCGGCACCGACGTCTGTTACGACCTCGACGCCGTTCTCCCAGATGTGGACGTGGTGATGATGCTGCGGGTGCAGCGCGAACGGATGGGTGACTCCTACTTCCCGTCGGCCCGCGAGTACGCCCGCCGCTACGGGCTCGACGGGCCGCGCATGCGCCGGCTGCCCGAGCACGCGATCGTCATGCACCCCGGGCCGATGAACCGGGGCATGGAGATCACGCCCGAGGTGGCCGACTCGCCCCGCTCCACCATCGTCGAACAGGTCGCCAACGGGGTCTCCGTGCGGATGGCCGTGCTCTACCTGCTGCTCGGAGGGAACAACCGGTGACCGCGTACCTCATCACAGGCGTCAGTGTGGTCGGCGGCGAGCCGACCGACCTGCTCATCCGCGACGGCGTGGTGGCCGCCGTCGGCGACGGACTCGCCGCCGACGACGCCACGGTCGTCGACGCGACCGGCCTGGTCGCGCTGCCCGGCCTGGTCGACCTGCACACCCACCTGCGCGAGCCCGGCCGGGAGGACGCCGAGACCGTCGAGTCCGGTTCCCGGGCCGCGGCGCTCGGCGGCTACACGGCGGTGTGCGCGATGGCGAACACCTCGCCGGTCGCCGACACCGCCGGCGTGGTCGAGCAGGTGTGGCGGCTCGGCCGGGAGGCCGGCCTGGTCGACGTGCAGCCGATCGGCGCGGTCACCGTCGGGCTGGCCGGCGAGCGCCTGGCCGAGCTGGGCGCGATGGCCGACTCCGCCGCCGGGGTGCGGATCTTCTCCGACGACGGGCACTGCGTGTCCGACCCGCGGCTGATGCGCCGGGCCCTGGAGTACGTCAAGGCGTTCGACGGCGTGATCGCCCAGCACGCCGAGGAGCCCCGGCTCACCGAGGGCGCGCAGATGCACGAGGGCGAGGTGTCCACCCGCCTCGGCCTGACCGGCTGGCCGGCCGTCGCCGAGGAGGCGATCATCGCCCGGGACGTGCTGCTGGCCGAGCACGTGGGCAGCCGCCTGCACGTCTGCCACGTCTCCACCGCCGGCAGCGTCGAGGTGCTGCGCCAGGCCAAGGCGCGCGGGGTACGGGTCACCGCCGAGGTCACGCCGCACCACCTGCTGCTGACCGACGCCAAGGCGGAGAGCTACGACCCGGTCTTCAAGGTCAACCCGCCGCTGCGCACCGCCGCCGACATCGCCGCGCTGCGGGAGGCGCTGGCCGAGGGCGTGATCGACATCATCGCCACCGACCACGCCCCGCACGCCGTGGAGGACAAGGAGTGCGAGTGGGCGTACGCCCGGCCGGGCATGCTCGGCCTGGAGACCGCCCTGTCCATCGCGCTCGACGTGTTCGGCCCCCGCTGGGACCTGATCGCCGAGCGGATGTCCCGCACGCCGGCCCGCATCGCCGGCCTGACCGGGCACGGCGTCGACCCGACGCCCGGCGTGCCGGCCAACCTGACCCTTGTCGACCCCGCCGCCCGCCGCGTCATCGAACCGGCGGAGCTGGCCAGCCGTAGTCGTAACACCCCGTACGCCCGCATGACGCTGCCGGGTCGCATCGTGGCGACCTTCCTGCGCGGCGAGCCGACGGTCCTGGACGGAAAGGCAGTTAAGTGAAGAGACGTCCTGCGATTCTCGTCCTCGAGGACGGGCGCACGTTCCACGGCGAGGCGTACGGCAGCGTCGGGGAGACCTTCGGCGAGGCGGTCTTCAACACCGGCATGACCGGCTACCAGGAGACGCTCACCGACCCCTCGTACCACCGGCAGGTGGTGGTGCAGACCGCGCCGCACATCGGCAACACCGGCGTCAACGGTGAGGACGACGAGTCCGACCGGATCTGGGTGGCCGGGTACGTGGTGCGTGACCCGGCCCGGATCAGCTCCAACTGGCGCGCCGACGGCGGGCTGGAGGACCGGCTCGCCGCCGAGGGCGTCGTCGGCATCAGCGGCGTGGACACCCGGGCGCTGACCCGGCACCTGCGCGAGCGCGGCGCGATGCGGGTCGGCATCTCCAGCGTCGAGGACGACCCGGCCGCGCTGCTGGAGCGGGTGCGCCGCTCGCCGCAGATGGTCGGCGCGAACCTGTCCGACGAGGTGACCACCGCCAAGCCGTACGTGGTCGAGGCGGAGGGCGAGCACCGGTTCACGGTGGCCGCGGTGGACCTGGGCATCAAGCGCAACGTGCCGCGCCGGCTCGCCGCCCGCGGCGTCACCACCCACGTGCTGCCCGCCGGGTCGACGATCGAGGACCTGCTCGCCACCGGCGCGGACGCGGTCTTCTTCTCGCCCGGCCCGGGCGACCCGGCGACCGCCGACGGTCCGGTGGCGCTGGCCCGGGAGGTGCTGGCCCGGCGGATCCCGCTGTTCGGCATCTGCTTCGGCAGCCAGATCCTCGGCCGGGCGCTCGGCTTCGGCACCTACAAGCTGGGGTACGGCCACCGCGGCATCAACCAGCCGGTGCTCGACCGGGCCACCGGCAAGGTCGAGGTGACCAGCCACAACCACGGCTTCGCGGTGCAGGTGCCGGGCGCCGGGGACGGCGCGGTGGTGCCGGATCAGGTGATCCAGACCGAGTTCGGCGGTGTCCAGGTGTCACACGTCTGCCTCAATGACAACGTGGTCGAGGGGCTGCGGGGCGTCGACATCCCCGCTTTCACCGTCCAGTACCACCCGGAGGCGGCGGCCGGCCCGCACGACGCGGACTACCTCTTCGACCGTTTCGCAGAGCTGATCGAGGGGCGCAAGAATGCCTAAGCGGACCGACCTCAAGCACGTCCTGGTGATCGGCTCCGGGCCGATCGTGATCGGACAGGCCTGCGAGTTCGACTACTCCGGCACCCAGGCCTGCCGGGTGCTGCGCAGCGAGGGGATCCGGGTCAGCCTGGTCAACTCCAACCCGGCGACGATCATGACGGACCCGGAGTTCGCCGACGCCACGTACGTCGAGCCGATCACCCCGGAGTTCGTCGAGCTGGTCATCGCCAAGGAGCGCCCCGACGCGCTGCTGCCGACGCTCGGCGGGCAGACCGCGCTGAACACCGCCGTCGCGCTGCACGAGGCCGGCGTGCTGGAGAAGTACGGCGTCGAGCTGATCGGCGCGAACATCGAGGCGATCAACCGGGGCGAGGACCGGCAGCTGTTCAAGGAGATCGTCGCGAAGGCCGGCGTACGGCTGGGCCTGGAGGATCCGTCCGCGCTGGTGCCGCGCTCGCGGGTCTGCCACTCGATGGACGAGGTCCGCGAGACGGTCGCCGAGCTGGGCCTGCCGGTGGTCATCCGGCCGTCGTTCACGATGGGCGGCCTCGGTTCCGGCATGGCGCACACCGACGAGGACCTGGAGCGCATCGCCGGCTCGGGCCTCGCGGCCAGCCCGGTGCACGAGGTGCTCATCGAGGAGAGCGTGCTCGGCTGGAAGGAGTACGAGCTCGAACTGATGCGCGACCGCCACGACAACGTGGTGGTGGTCTGCTCGATCGAGAACGTCGACCCGATGGGCGTGCACACCGGCGACAGCGTCACCGTCGCGCCGTCGATGACGCTCACCGACCGGGAGTACCAGCGGCTGCGTGACCTCGGCATCGCGGTGCTGCGCGAGGTCGGGGTGGACACCGGCGGCTGCAACATCCAGTTCGCGGTCAACCCGGCCGACGGCCGGATCGTCGTGATCGAGATGAACCCCCGGGTGTCGCGTTCCTCGGCGCTGGCGTCGAAGGCCACCGGCTTCCCGATCGCGAAGATCGCCGCGAAGCTGGCCATCGGCTACACGCTGGACGAGATCCCGAACGACATCACGCTCAAGACGCCTGCGGCGTTCGAGCCGACGCTCGACTACGTGGTGGTGAAGATCCCCCGGTTCGCGTTCGAGAAGTTCCCCGGCGCCGACCCGGAGCTGACCACCACCATGAAGTCGGTGGGCGAGGCGATGAGCCTGGGCCGCAACTTCACCGAGGCGCTGAACAAGGCGATGCGCTCGATGGAAACCAAGGCGTCGGGCTTCTGGACCACTCCGGACCCGGACGGCGCCACGTTGGAGAACACCCTCGCGGCGCTGCGGACGCCGCACGACGGCCGGCTCTACACCGTCGAGCGGGCGCTGCGCCTGGGCGCGTCGATCGCCGAGGTGTCCGAGGCGTCCGGCGGCATGGACCCGTGGTTCCTGGACCAGATCGCCTCGCTGGTCGAGCTGCGCGCCGAGATCGTGGCCGCGCCGGTGCTCGACGCCGGTCTGCTGCGCCGGGCCAAGCGCGCCGGCCTGTCCGACCGGCAACTCGCCGCGCTGCGTCCCGAGCTGGCCGCCGAGGACGGCGTCCGCACGCTGCGCCACCGGCTCGGCGTACGGCCGGTCTACAAGACGGTGGACACCTGCGCGGCCGAGTTCGAGGCGACCACGCCGTACCACTACTCGACCTACGACTCGGAGACCGAGGTGGCGCCCTCGGCGCGGCCGAAGGTGCTGATCCTGGGCTCCGGGCCGAACCGGATCGGTCAGGGCATCGAGTTCGACTACTCGTGCGTGCACGCGGTCCAGGCGCTCCGGGCCGTGGACTACGAGACGGTGATGGTCAACTGCAACCCGGAGACCGTCTCCACCGACTACGACACCGCCGACCGGCTCTACTTCGAGCCGCTGACGTTCGAGGACGTGCTGGAGGTCTGGCACGCCGAGGACTCCTCCGGCAAGGCCGCCGGCGGCCCCGGCGTGATCGGGGTGATCGTCCAGCTCGGCGGGCAGACGCCGCTCGGCCTGGCCCAGCGGCTCAAGAACGCCGGGGTGCCGATCGTCGGGACGTCCCCGGAGTCGATCCACCTGGCCGAGGAGCGCGGCGCGTTCGGCGCGGTGCTGTCCCGGGCCGGGCTGCGCGCGCCCGCGCACGGCATGGCCACCTCGTACGACGAGGCGAAGGCGATCGCCGACGAGATCGGCTACCCGGTGCTGGTCCGCCCCTCGTACGTGCTCGGCGGGCGCGGCATGGAGATCGTGTACGACGACGCCACGCTGCGCGACTACATCGGCCGGGCCACCGCCATCTCGCCGGACCGCCCGGTGCTGGTGGACCGGTTCCTGGACGACGCCATCGAGATCGACGTGGACGCGCTCGTGGACGCCGACGGCGACGTCTACCTGGGCGGCGTGATGGAGCACATCGAGGAGGCCGGCATCCACTCCGGCGACTCGTCCTGCGCGCTGCCGCCGATCACCCTGGCCGGCTCGCACCTGGCCCAGGTGCGCCGCTACACCGAGGAGATCGCCCGCGGCGTCGGGGTGCGCGGCCTGCTCAACGTCCAGTACGCGCTGCAGGGCGACATGCTCTACGTGCTGGAGGCCAACCCGCGTGCCTCCCGTACCGTGCCGTTCGTCTCGAAGGCCACGGCGGTGCCGCTGGCCAAGGCGGCGGCCCGGATCGCGCTCGGCGCCACCATCGCGCAGCTGCGCGCCGAGGGGATGCTGCCGCCCACCGGCGACGGCGGCACCATGCCGGCCGACGCGCCGATCGCGGTCAAGGAGGCGGTGCTGCCGTTCAAGCGGTTCCGCACCCCCTCCGGCAAGGGCATCGACGTGCTGCTCGGCCCGGAGATGAAGTCCACCGGCGAGGTGATGGGCATCGACACCGGCTTCGGGCAGGCGTTCGCCAAGTCGCAGGCTGCCGCGTACGGGTCGCTGCCCACCGCCGGGAAGATCTTCGTCTCGGTCGCCAACCGGGACAAGCGCGGCATGATCTTCCCGATCAAGCGCCTGGCCGACCTGGGCTTCGAGATCGTGGCCACCACCGGCACGGCCGAGGTGCTGCGCCGGCACGGCATCGCCTGCGAGCAGATCCGCAAGCACTACGAGTCGGGTGAGGGTGCGGACGCGGTCTCGCTGATCCTCGGCGGGGACGTGGCGCTGGTGGTGAACACGCCGCAGGGCTCCGGCGCGAGCGCCCGCTCCGACGGGTACGAGATCCGCAGCGCCGCGGTGAGCGTCGACATCCCCTGCGTCACCACGGTCCCCGGCGCCGCAGCCGCGGTCATGGGCATCGAGGCCCGCATCCGGGGCGACCTGAAGGTCCGCCCCCTGCAGGACCTGCACGCCGCCCTCCGGGCGGGCGAGTGACCCCGCGCCTGACCGCGCCGATCATGAGGTTGGCGGCGATGTGGATCTCCAAATCCGTCGCCAACCTCATGATCAACGGGGAGAGCGGGCGGGGGGCCGGGGCGTGATCTTCGAGAAGGTGGTGCGGCCCCGGCTGTTCTCGCTCGCGGGCGGGGACGCCGAGGGGGCGCACGAGTGGACCCTGGAACGGCTCGCGGCGGTGTCGCGGCAGCCGGCCGTTCTCGCGGCGCTGCGACGGGCGTACTTCCGGTCCGCGCCGCGCACCGTGTTCGGGGTGCGCTTCCCCAACCCGGTCGGGCTGGCCGCCGGGATGGACAAGAACGGACTCGCGTTGCCCGCCTGGCCGGCGCTCGGCTTCGGCTTCGTCGAGGTCGGCACCGTGACCGCGCACGCCCAGCCGGGCAATCCCCGGCCCCGGCTGTTCCGGCTGCGCGACAGCGAAGCGGTGATCAACCGGATGGGCTTCAACAACGCGGGCGCGGCGGCCCTCGCCGACCGGCTGGCGGCGTTGCCGCGCCCGCTCGGCGTACCGCTGGGCATCTCGCTCGGCAAGTCCAAGGTGACCCCGTTGGACCAGGCGGTCGAGGACTATCTCGACTCCTACCGGGCGCTCAAGGGACACGGTGACTACTTCGCCGTGAACGTGTCCTCACCGAACACCCCGGGGCTGCGCTCGCTTCAGGACCGGTCCCACCTGGACGCGCTGCTGGCCGCGCTGGTGGGGGAGAAGCCGGTGCTGGTGAAGATCGCCCCGGACCTCACCGAGCCGGCCGTGGCCGAGCTGCTGGAGGTCTGCCTCGACCGGGGCGCCGCCGGGGTCATCGCCACCAACACCACGCTCGCCCGGGACGGGCTGGCCCCGGCCGACCGGGCGCGCGGCGCGGAGACGGGCGGCCTGTCCGGCCGGCCGCTGACCGTACGGGCCCGGGAGATGGTCGCCTTCGTGCACCGGGAGACCGGCGGGCGGCTGCCTGTGATCGGCGTCGGCGGCATCCTCGACCCGGACGACGCGACGCGCATGTTCGACGCCGGCGCGTCCCTGGTCCAGCTCTACACCGGCTTCATCTACCGCGGCCCCGCCCTGACGAGAGCCATAACCCGGACCACCCACCCCTGACCCACCCCTCTCTTCCTCGCGATCTTGCACTCGCGGCCCCGGCACACCCCCTCATTCCGGGCGCGGCAGGGGCAGCAACCGCAAGATCGCGGGGGAAGAGAGGGGGCGGCGGGGAGGGGTGAAGGAGGAGACGTGACGCCTGAGGAGATTCTGGACGCGGACCGGCGGCACGTGTGGCATCCGTACGCCGCGATGCCCTCCGCCGGCGCGCCGTACGTCGTGGACAGCGCGCAAGGGGTGCGGCTGCGGCTGGCGGACGGGCGGGAGCTGGTCGACGGCATGTCGTCGTGGTGGGCGGCGATCCACGGCTACCGGCACCCGGCGCTCGACGCCGCGGTGACCGGCCAGCTCGGGCGGATGAGCCACGTGATGTTCGGCGGGCTCACCCACGAGCCGGCGGTACGCCTGGCGCGCACGCTCGTCGAGCTGACCCCGGACGGCCTGGAACACGTCTTCCTGGCCGACTCCGGCTCGGTGAGCGTCGAGGTCGCGGTGAAGATGTGCCTGCAGTACCAGCGGGCGCGGGGACGCCCGCAGCGCCGCCGGCTGGGCACCTGGCGGGGCGGCTACCACGGTGACACGTTCCACCCGATGAGCGTCTGCGACCCGGAGGGCGGCATGCACCACCTCTGGGGCGACGTGCTGCCCCGGCAGGTGTTCGCGCCGGCGCCGCCGTCCGGCTTCGACGCGCCGCCGGACCCGGCGTACGAGGCGGCTCTGGTGGACGCCGTGGAGCGGCACGCCGACGAACTGGCCGCGGTGATCGTCGAGCCGGTGGTCCAGGGCGCCGGCGGGATGCGGTTCCACCACCCGCACTATCTGCGTGTGCTGCGCGAGGTGACCCGGAAGCACGGCATCCTGCTGGTCTTCGACGAGATCGCCACCGGCTTCGGCCGGACCGGGAGGATGTTCGCCGCCGAGCACGCCGGGGTGGCCCCGGACGTGCTCTGCGTCGGCAAGGCGCTCACCGGCGGGTACCTGACGCTGGCCGCGGCGCTCTGCACGCCCGAGGTGGCACGGGCGATCTCCGCCGACGGGGTGCTGGCGCACGGACCGACGTTCATGGGCAACCCGCTCGCCTGCGCGGTCGCCAACGCCTCCCTGGAGCTTCTGCGGGCCGGGGACTGGGCCGGCCGGGTGGCGGGGATCGCCGAGGGCCTGCGGGCCGGCCTGGCGCCGTTGCGCGGCGCGCCCGGCGTGGCCGACGTACGGGTGCTCGGCGCGATCGGGGTGGTGCAGCTCGACCACGAGGTGGACCTGCCCCGGGCGACCGCCGCCGCGGTGGCGCAGGGGGTGTGGCTGCGCCCGTTCCGGGATCTCGTCTACACCATGCCGCCGTACGTCTGCGACGCCGCGGACGTGGCACGGATCGCGGCCGGGGTGGCCGCGGCGGTGAAGGCCGGCTGAGCCCGGCCGAGTTCGACAGGGCGCGACGGGAAGGCCGTCGCCGGACACGCCCAGGCGGCCCGGGGCCGCGGGGAGAGGAGAGACGCGATGGAGACGTTCGGCGCCCGACTGCACCGGGCCGTGGCGGAGCGAGGGCCGCTGTGCGTGGGGATCGATCCGCACCCCGGGTTGCTGGCCGGCTGGGGGCTGACCGACGACGTCGACGGACTCGACCGGTTCTGCCGCACCGTGGTGGAGGCGATCGGGGACCGGGTGGCCGTGGTCAAGCCGCAGTCGGCGTTCTTCGAGCGCTTCGGCTCGCGCGGCGTCGGGGTGCTTGAGTCAACTATCCGACAGTTGCGAGATCTGGGAGCGCTCGTTCTGCTTGACGTGAAGCGCGGCGACATCGGCTCGACGGTGGCCGCGTACGCGTCGGCGTACCTCGATCCATCCAGCCCGATGTATGTCGATGCGGTGACCGCGAGCCCCTACCTGGGAGTAGGTTCACTCGCGCCGATGTTCTCCACCGCAGCCGAGCACGGTGGCGGGGTCTTCGTCCTGGCCCTCACCTCGAACCCGGAGGGCGCCTCCGTGCAGCGTGCCGTCGGGGCCGACGGGCGCACCGTCGCGCAGACCGTGATCGACGAGATTTCCCAGCTCAACCGGGGTGCGGAGCCGCTCGGAAGCTTCGGTCTGGTGGTCGGCGCGACGGTCGGCGAGACCGGTCACGACCTCGGCTCGGTGAACGGTCCGCTGCTCGCTCCGGGCCTGGGCGCGCAGGGCGGCACGCCCGCCGGGTTGCGCACCGTCTTCGGCGCCGCGCTGCCGTCGGTGCTCCCGTCGTACTCCCGGGAGGTGCTCGGCGCGGGACCGGACCCGGACGCTCTGCGCGCCGCCGCCGACCGGGCGCTGGCCGAGTGCCGGAGCACCCTGGACGCCGTAGGCTGACTGACGGCTCGGTCACTTTCCGTTGATCATCGCGCGCCCACGTTGCCGAAATCTCCGTTGACCGCTAGTTTTCCCCGCGCTGGGAACCACGGACCCCTTTGGTTGCCAGCGACACCACGTTTCACAGATGCGGTGGGGCGCTCCGCCCGCCGTACTAGGGACCTGAGGAGAACTGGTGCCGCTCCCGTCACTGACCCCCGAACAGCGCGCTGCCGCGCTGGAGAAGGCCGCGGAGATCCGCAAGGCCCGCGCTGAGCTGAAGGAGCAGCTCAAGCAGGGCAAGACCACCCTCGCCACCGTCCTCGAGCGGGCCGAGTCCGACGACGTCGTGGGCAAGCTGAAGGTTTCGGCCGTGCTCCAGGCGATGCCGGGCATCGGCAAGATCCGGGCCACCCAGATCATGGAGAAGCTCAAGATCGCGGACAGCCGTCGCCTGCGCGGCCTCGGCGAGCAGCAGCGCAAGGCTCTGCTCGGGGAGTTCGCCGCGAACTGAACGGCCCGCCGTGTAGAAACAAGCGGTGAGCACGGATGACGAGGCGCGCTCGGCGGCTCGGCTCACTGTCCTGTCCGGTCCCTCCGGGGCCGGCCGGAGCAGTGTGGTCGAGGCGGTCCGGGCGCGCCTTGCGTCTGTCTGGGTGCCGGTGGTCGCCACCACCCGGCCGCCGCGCCCCGACGAGCGGGACGGCGTGGACCGCGTCTTCCTCGACGCGCCCGCCTTCGACCAGCTGATCGCCGCCGGGGAACTGCTGGAGTGGTGCCGGATCGGGCCGTACCGCCGGGGGGTGCCCCGGGCCGAGGTACGGGCGCGGCTCGCCGCGGGCCGGCCGGTGCTGCTGCCGCTGGACCTGGGTGGCGCGCTCGCGGTACGGGCGGCGGCGCCCAGCGCCCGGCTGGTGCTGCTCGCGCCGCCGGCGTACCGGGCCGACCCGGACGTCGCGGCCCTCTTCGCCCACGCCGTGGCACACGACCACACCGAGCGCGCCGCGGCGGAGCTGGTAGGATTGCTCGGTTCGTCCTTCCTGGCTCCGGCCCGACCGCCCGCGGGCGGCGCACGAGACGCAGAGGTTTAATTCGTGGGATCCATCGCCACCAACCCCGAGGGCATCACCAACCCGCCGATCGACGAGCTGCTCGAGAAGACCACCTCGAAGTACGCGCTGGTCATCTTCGCCGCCAAGCGCGCCCGTCAGGTCAACGCCTACTACAGCCAGCTCGGTGAGGGCCTGCTGGAGTACGTCGGCCCGCTGGTGGAGACCACCCCGCAGGAGAAGCCGCTCTCCATCGCCATGCGCGAGATCAACGCGGGCCTGCTCACCGCTGAGCCGACCGACCAGCCGTAACCGCGCCCGCGCCGATGCCCGCCGAGATCGTCCTCGGGGTCGGCGGCGGCATCGCGGCCTACAAGGCATGTGAGCTGCTCCGGCTCTTCACCGAGTCGGGTCACCGGGTCCGGGTGGTGCCGACCGCCTCGGCGCTCCGTTTCGTCGGGGCGCCGACCTGGGCGGCCCTGTCCGGCCAGCCGGTGGCCGACGACGTCTGGTCTGACGTGCACGAGGTGCCGCACGTGCGGCTCGGGCAGCACGCCGACCTGGTCGTGGTCGCCCCGGCCACCGCTGACCTGCTCGCCAAGGCCGCCCACGGCCTCGCCGACGACCTGCTCACAAACACGCTGCTGACCGCGCGCTGCCCGGTGCTGCTGGCGCCGGCCATGCACACCGAGATGTGGGAGCACCCGGCGACCGTGGCGAACGTGGCCACGCTGCGCTCGCGCGGCGTCCGGGTGATCGAGCCGGCCGTGGGGCGGCTCACCGGGCGGGACACCGGCAAGGGCCGGCTGCCCGACCCGGCGGAGATCTTCGCGGTGGCCCGCCGGGCCCTGGCCCGCGGCGTCGAGGCCGAGGCCGACCTGGCCGGCCGGCACGTGGTGGTCACCGCCGGGGGCACCCGCGAGCCGCTGGACCCGGTCCGGTTCCTGGGCAACCGGTCCTCCGGCAAGCAGGGGTACGCGTTCGCCCGCGCCGCTGTGGCCCGGGGCGCCCGGGTGACGCTGGTCGCGGCGAACGTGGCGCTGCCCGATCCGGCCGGGGTGGACCTGGTCCGGGTGGGCACCACCGAGGAGCTGCGCACGGCGACGCTGGCGGCGGCCGTCGACGCGGACGCCGTGGTGATGGCCGCCGCGCCCGCCGACTTCCGGCCGGCCAGCTACGCCACCGGGAAGATCAAGAAGTCGGACGACGGTGTCGCGCCGACCATCGAGCTGGTCACCAACCCGGACATCGCCGCCGAGCTGGGTCGCGTCCGCCGCCTCGGCCAGGTGCTGGTGATCTTCGCCGCGGAGACCGACGACGCGGAGGCCAACGGCCGGGCCAAACTGGCCCGCAAGGGAGCCGACATGATCGTCGTCAACGAGGTCGGCGTGGACAAGGTCTTCGGCGCCGACACCAACGCGGCCACCGTGATCGGCGCCGACGGCGCCGTGCACCGGCTGGCCGAGCAGCCCAAGGAGGCCCTGGCCGACGCCGTCTGGGACCTCGTCTGTCCGCGGTTGCCGTCACGTTCCTGACGGTTGGTCGGCCCGCGTTCAGGGGGTCGCGGCGGAACGAGGATGGCTAAACTGCCGCCGAGCGACCTTTAAAAGTCTTCACATGCTTAGGAGTGCCGTGACACGTCTCTTCACGTCCGAATCGGTCACGGAGGGCCACCCGGACAAGATCGCCGACCAGATCAGTGACGGCATTCTCGACGCGCTGCTCGCCCAGGACCCGCACAGCCGGGTCGCGGTGGAGACCTTGATCACCACCGGTCAGGTGCACGTGGCCGGTGAGGTGACCACGAAGGCGTACGCCGACATCCCCACCATCGTCCGGGAGACCATCCTCGGCATCGGCTACGACTCGTCGAAGAAGGGCTTCGACGGCGCGTCCTGCGGCGTCAGCGTGTCCATCGGAGCCCAGTCGCCGGACATCGCCCAGGGCGTCGACAACGCCTTCGAGCTGCGTACCGGCGGGTCGGAGAGCGCGCTGGACGCGCAGGGCGCCGGTGACCAGGGCATGATGTTCGGCTTCGCCTGCTCCGAGACGCCCGAGCTGATGCCGCTGCCGATCGCGCTGGCGCACCGGCTGGCGCGCCGGCTCGCCACGGTCCGCAAGGACGGCACCATCCCCTACCTGCGGCCGGACGGCAAGACCCAGGTGACCATCGAGTACGACGGGCTGCGCCCGGTCCGGCTCAACACCGTCGTCGTGTCCAGCCAGCACGCGGCCGACATCTCGCTGGAGTCGCTGCTCACCCCGGACATCCGGGACCACGTCATCACCCCGGAGCTGGAGGGCCTCGGCCTGGAGACCGAGGGCTACCGGCTGCTGGTCAACCCGACCGGGCGCTTCGAGATCGGCGGCCCGATGGGTGACGCCGGCCTGACCGGCCGGAAGATCATCGTGGACACCTACGGCGGGTACGCGCGCCACGGCGGCGGCGCGTTCTCCGGCAAGGACCCCTCGAAGGTCGACCGCTCGGCCGCGTACGCGATGCGCTGGGTGGCCAAGAACGTGGTCGCCGCCGGGCTGGCCGAGCGGTGCGAGGCGCAGGTCGCGTACGCGATCGGCAAGGCCCACCCGGTGAGCCTGTTCATCGAGACGTTCGGCACCGAGACGGTGCCGGTCGCCTCGATCGAGAAGGCCGTCGCCGAGGTGTTCGACCTGCGCCCGGCCGCCATCATCCGGGACCTGCACCTGCTCCGCCCGATCTACCAGCAGACCGCCGCGTACGGCCACTTCGGCCGGGAGCTGCCGGACCTGACCTGGGAGGGCACCGACCGGGCCGCCGACCTCAAGTCGGCCGCGGGAGCCTGACCGCCGCCACGCGCCGCGACCGGCGACCCGCGCAGGGGTCGCCGGTCGCGCGCGTCTGCGTGGACGTGCCCCTGCCGCACCTGGACCGCCCGTTCGACTACCTGGTGCCGGAGGCGCTCGACGCCGAGGCGCAACCGGGGGTACGGGTGAAGGTGCGCTTCGCCGGGCAGCTGGTCGACGGCTGGCTGCTGGAGCGCGCCGAGTCCTCCGCGCACCCGAAACTGGCGTACCTGGAGAAGGTCGTCTCGCCGGTGCCGGTGCTCTCCCCGGAGGTGGCCCGGCTGGCCCGCGCGGTCGCCGACCGGTACGCGGGCAGCCTCGCCGACGTGCTGAGGCTGGCGGTGCCGCCCCGGCACGCCCGCGCCGAGAAGGCCGTCACCGCCGACGCGGACGCGCCCGCCGACCCCGACGCGCCCGCCGACGCGGACGCCAGGCCGGGTGGCCGGGCGGAGGTGGACCCGCGCGGCTGGCGGGACTACCCGGCCGGGCCGGCGCTGCTGCGGGCGCTCACCGACGGCCGGCCCGCCCGCGCGGTCTGGTCGGCGCTGCCGGGGGAGGACTGGGCCGACCGGTACGCCGACGCGGTGGCCGCCACCGTGGCCGGTGGCCGGGGCGCAGTGGTCGTGGTGGCCGACGCCCGTGACCTGGACCGGCTCGACGCCGCCCTGACCGCCGTCCTCGGCGCGGGGCGGCACGTGCGCCTCACCGCCGCCGACGGCCCGGCCCGCCGCTACCGGGCGTTCCTGGCCGCCCGGCGCGGCGACGTGGCAGTGGTGATCGGCACCCGGGCGGCCATGTTCGCCCCGGTGGAGCGGCTCGGCCTGGTGGCGATCTGGGACGACGGCGACGACCTGCACGCCGAGCCCCGCGCGCCCTACCCGCACGCCCGGGACGTGCTGCTCACCCGGGCGCAGCTCGGCGACGCCGCCGCCCTGGTCGGCGGGTACGCCCGCAGCGCCGAGGCGCAGCTGCTGGTGGAGACGTCCTGGGCCCGGGAGGTGGTGGCCGACCGGGCGGTGGTGCGCGCGCGTACCCCGGCCATGGCGCCCACCGGCGACGACCCGCAACTGGCCCGCGATCCCGGCGCGGCCTCGGCGCGGCTGCCGAGCCTGGCCTGGACCAGCGCCCGGGACGCGCTGCGCGCGGACCTGCCGGTGCTGGTGCAGGTGCCGCGCCGGGGTTACGTGCCGTCGGTGGCCTGCGCCGACTGCCGGACCCCGGCCCGCTGCCCGCACTGCGCCGGGCCGCTCGCGCTGCCCTCGGCGCAGGGCACGCCCGCCTGCCGCTGGTGCGGCCGGGTGGCCGCCGCGTACGCCTGCCCGGAGTGCGGTGGGCGGCGGCTGCGCGCCTCGGTCACCGGCGCCCGGCGCACGGCCGAGGAGCTGGGCCGGGCGTTCCCGGGCGTGCCGGTGCGGACCTCGGGGCGGGAGGAGGTGCTCGCCACGGTGCCGGGCGGGGCCGGGCTGGTGATCGCCACGCCGGGCGCCGAGCCGGTGGCCGACGGCGGCTACGGCGCGGTGCTGCTGCTCGACTCCTGGGCGCTGCTGACCCGGGCCGACCTGCGGGCCGGTGAGGAGGCGCTGCGGCGGTGGATGGCCGCCGCCGCGCTGGCCCGGCCCGGTACGGCCGGCGGGCGGGTGGTGGTGGTCGCGGACGGCGCGCTCGCGCCGGTGCAGGCGTTGCTGCGCTGGGACTCCGCCTGGTTCGCCGCCCGCGAGCTGGCCGAGCGGCGCGAGCTGGGCTTCCCCCCGGCGGTGCGGATGGCGAGCGTCACCGGCGTCGCCGAGGCGGTCAGTGACCTGCTGGACGGCGCCCGGCTGCCGGACGGCGCCGAGGTGCTCGGGCCGGTGCCGGCCGACGAGGGCCGGGAGCGGATGCTCGTGCGGGTGCCCCGGTCCCGGGCCGCCGCGCTGGCCGAGGCGCTGCACGCCGCCGCCGGCCAGCGCAGCGCCCGCAAGGCGGCCGATCCGGTACGCCTGCAGGTCGATCCGCTCGTGCTGTTCTGACCGGCCGCCGCCGCGTGACACTGCGCACGCGGCCCCTCGCGCACGGTCGTGAGCTGGGGTTTGCCGCACACCTGGTCCGGCAATTGGGTAGCGGGCGGTGATAGCATCGCCCGTCATGCCCAGCCGCGCGGTTTCCCCGCGCGGGACGCGGCGCGGCGGGTGCCAGAGCACGTCGGGCCGACACTCGATGTCGTCAGTCAGCCGGTGAGCAGGGGTGGACCAGTCGTGACCGTTCGTCAGTCGATCGTCTTCAACGGTGACCTCGGCAGTGGCAAGAGCACCGTGTCCGTCGAGATCGCCAAGCGGCTGGGGCTGCGCCGGGTCAGCGTCGGCGACCTCTACCGCCAGATGGCCCAGGAGCGGCAGATGACCGCTCTGCAGCTCAACCTGCACGCCGAGCTGGACCAGGCGGTCGACGGCTACGTCGACCAGCTCCAGCGCGACATCGCCGCCTCCGGCGAGTCGCTGGTCATGGACTCCCGCCTGGCCTGGCACTTCTTCACCGACGCGCTCAAGGTGCACATGATCACCGAGCCGACCGAGGCGGCCCGGCGCGTGCTGGCCCGCCCGTCCGGCCCGGCCGAGAGCTACACCTCGCTGGAGGAGGCGCGGACCAAGCTGCGCGAGCGCAGCGAGAGCGAGCGGGGCCGGTTCATCGTCCGCTACGGGGTCGACAAGGCCCGCCTGCGCAACTACGACCTGATCTGCGACACCACCCGGGCCAACCCGGAGCAGGTCATCCAGCACGTCATCGACGTCTACGAGGGCCGCCTCGGCGCGGACGTGCTGCGCGCCGGTCAGCCGCTGCTGCTGCTCGACCCGACCCGGGTCTACCCCACCGAGGACGTGTCCGCGCTGCGGGGCCTGTGGGACGCCGACCTCGCCGCCGAGCTGGCCGAGAGCGGTGAGGAGCCGGAGCCGCTGAGCATCGGCTACACCGGCGAGTACTTCTTCGTCGTCGACGGGCACCGGCGGCTCAGCTCGGCGGTGCGCGCCGGCCTGCCGATGGTCCCCGCCCGGCTGGTCGCCGAGGTGGACGAGCCGGTGGTCGGCGGGATGAGCGCCGTCGACTTCTTCACCACGCAGGCCCGGCCGGGGCTGATCCACGACTGGGAGGACGCCCACGGCATCACGCTGCCGCTGCCCGAGCATGCGCTGCTCGACGGCGGCCCGGTGCTGGCCGGGGAGCCGGGCGCGGGCGCCTGACCGCGGTGGATACCGCCGTGTCGCCGTGACGGGTTGACCACCCTCGGGCGGCGCGGAGCATGATGGGGGTCTCCGACGCCTGGGGAGGCGGACCGTGGATCCTGCCGACGCGCTCGCGCTGCTGATGTCCCCCGAGGGTCGTGTCGACCCCTACCCGACGTACGAGCTGCTGCGCGCACACGGCCCGGTGGTCCAGGCCGGCCCGGTCTTCTTCGTGGTCACCGGGTACGCCGAGGCCGACGCGATCCTGCGCGACGCCCGGTTCGGGGTGCTGGACGACGCGCTGCGCGACCAGTTCATGCCCGGCTGGCGGGAGAGCCCGGCGATTCTGTCGATCTCCCGGTCGATGCTGCGCACCAACCCGCCCGACCACAGCCGGATGCGGCGGCTGGCGGCGGGCGCGTTCACCCCGCGCCGGATCGCCGCCATGCACGACGTGGTGCGGGCGCAGGCCGACGAGCTGGTCGACGCGATGCTCGCCGCCGAGGGGCCGGTCGACTTCATGGCCGGGTTCGCGTACCCGCTGCCGGTCGGGGTGATCTGCGCGCTGCTCGGCGTGCCGGCGGCGGACCGGCCGTTGTTCCGGCGCTGGGCCACCGACCTGACCGGCGTGCTGGAACCGGAGATCACCGAAGAGGAGCTGGCGGTCGCCGACCGGGGCGCGAGCGAGTTGCGCGCCTACTTCACCGAGCTGGTGTCGGCGCGCCGCCGGGCGCCGGCCGACGACCTGACCAGCGCGCTGGTGCAGGCGCACGACGGCGGTGACCGGCTCTCCGGCGACGAGTTGCTGGCCAACCTGATCGTGCTGCTGGTGGCCGGCTTCGAGACCACCACCAACCTGCTCGGCAACGGCCTGGTGGCGCTGCTGGAGCACCCGCGCGCGGCGGCGACGCTGGCCGAGCACCCGGAGTTCGCCCCCGGGTACGTCGACGAGCTGCTGCGCTACGACTCGCCAGTGCAGCTCACGTCCCGGATGAGCACCGCGCCGGCCCGGTACGGCGACGTCGACCTGCCGCCGGAGAGCTGGGTGATCGTGATGCTCGGCGCGGCCAACCGTGATCCGCGCCGCTATCCGGAGCCGGCGCGCTTCGACCCGTGGCGTCCGCAGGTCCACCCGCTGTCCTTCGGCGCCGGGCCGCACTACTGCCTCGGCGCGGCGCTGGCCCGGCTGGAGGCGCAGGTGGCGTTCCCGCTGCTGCTGCGCCGGCTGCCCGGCCTCGCCGTGGCGGGCCGGCCCGAGCGGCGCGTCCGGCTCACGCTTCGTGGTCACGCCACGCTGCCGGTGCGCGTCGGCCGGGAGGCGTCCCCGGTCACCGTTCCCGGTACGCCACCCGGGGCGGCCGGGCCGACTCCGTAGACTGGACGCGCATCGTTCGACCCAGACAAGGAGCCACGCCGAGTGACCGTCCAGCCCATCCGTCTGTTCGGCGATCCGGTGCTGCGCACGCCGGCCGACCCGGTCGTCGACTTCGACGCCGAGCTGCGCAAGCTGATCGCCGACCTGACCGACACGATGCGCGAGCAGAGCGGCGCCGGCCTCGCCGCGCCGCAGCTCGGGGTGGGCCTGCGGGTGTTCACCTTCGACGTCGACGACGTCCTCGGCCACCTGGTCAACCCGGTGCTGGAGTTCCCCGACGAAGAGGAGCAGGACGGCCCGGAGGGCTGCCTGTCCATCCCCGGGCTCTACTTCGACACCAAGCGCCGGCAGAACGTGATCGCCAAGGGCTTCAACGGCTACGGCGACCCGTTGCAGATCGTCGGCACCGGCCTGATGGCCCGCTGCGTGCAGCACGAGACCGACCACCTCGACGGCGTGCTCTTCGTCGACCGGCTCGACCCGGCCGGCCGCAAGGAGGCCATGAAGGCGATCCGGCAGGCCGAGTGGTACGACCAGGCCGCCCCGCCCACGGTCAAGCTCAGCCCGCACGCCGCCGGCAACCCGTTTGGCCTGGGGCGGTGACCCGGATGCGCCTGGTCTTCGCCGGCACGCCGGCCGTCGCCGTACCGGCCCTGGACGCGATCGCCGCCTCCGGGCACGAGTTGCTCGCCGTGGTCACCCGCCCCGACGCCCCGGCCGGGCGCGGCCGGGGGCTGGTCCGCTCGCCCGTGGGCGCGTGGGCCGACGCGCACGGCGTCGAGGTGCTCACCCCGGCCCGCCCGCGCGAGCCGGAGTTCCTCGACCGGCTGCGCGAGCTGGCGCCGGACTGCGTACCGGTGGTCGCCTACGGCGCGCTGGTGCCGCCGGTGGCGCTGGAGATCCCCCGGCACGGCTGGATCAACCTGCACTTCTCGCTGCTGCCCGCCTGGCGCGGCGCCGCGCCGGTCCAGCACGCCGTGCTGCACGGCGACGAGGTGACCGGGGCCAGCGTCTTCGAGCTGGAGGAGGGGCTGGACACCGGCCCGGTCTACGGCACGGTCACCGACGAGATCCGCCCCGCCGACACCTCCGGCGACCTGCTGGAGCGGCTCGCGCACTCCGGCGCCGGGCTGCTGGTCGCGGTGCTCGACGCGATCGGCGCCGGCACCGCCCGCGCCGTGCCGCAGCCGGTCGACGGCGTCTCGCTCGCCCCGAAGCTGACGGTGGAGGACGCCCGGGTCCGCTGGGGCGACCCCGCGTTCGCGGTGGACCGGCGCGTCCGCGCCTGCACGCCCGCGCCCGGCCCGTGGACGACGTTCCGCGACGACCGGGTCAAGCTCGGTCCGGTCACGCCGGTGGCCGACGGCCCGGAGCTGAAGCCGGGGGAGCTGCACGTGACGAAGTCCGGTGTGCTCGTCGGCACCGCCACCACGCCGGTGCGCCTCGGCGAGGTGCGCGCCGCAGGCAAGAAGGCCATGCCCGCCGGCGACTGGGCGCGCGGCGCCCGGGTCACCGCCGGCGAGGTGTTCGCGTGACGGGGCCGTCGCGTCCGGACCGGCCCGTCGAGGGCGAGCGTCAGCGGGGGTACGGCGACCGCCAGCGCGCCGGTGACCGGCCTGGTGGCGAGCGTCAGCGCGGCGACGAGCGGTTCGGCGACCGGCAGCGTTCCGACCGGCAGCGTTCCGACCGGCAGCGCTCCGAGCGGCCCGGCGGCGACCGGCGCGGCGGGGACCGGTTCGGTGGCGACCGACGGGGCGGGCGTCCCGTCCGTCCGGCCGTGGACCTGCCCCGGCAGGTCGCCTACGAGGCGATCGCGGCGGTGCACCGCGACGACGCGTACGCCAACCTGGTGCTCCCGGCGATGCTGCGCGAGGCGGGGCTGACCGGCCGGGACGCCGCGTTCGCCACCGAGCTGACCTACGGTACGCTGCGGCACACCGGCACGCTCGACGCGATCGTGACCGACGCGGCCGGGCGGGACGTGCAGCGCATCGACCCGCCGGTGCGCGACGCGCTGCGGCTCGGGGCGTACCAGATCCTGCACATGCGGGTGCCCGCGCACGCCGCGGTGTCGTCCACCGTGGACCTGGTCCGGTCGGTGGGGCCGGGCGCGACCGGGTTCGCCAACGCGGTGCTGCGGGAGATCACCAGCCGGGACGCCGACGCCTGGGTGGCCAAGCTCGCCCCGGCGCAGGAGACCGACCCGGTCGGGCACCTCGCGCTGGCGTACAGCCATCCGCAGTGGATCGTGCGGTCGTTCGCCGAGGCGCTCGGCGGCGACATGGGCGAGACGACCCGGCTGCTCATCGAGGACAACGAGCGCCCGCCGGTGCACCTGTGCGCCCGGCCGGGCCTGGCCGACCCGGTGGCGCTGGCCGACGAGGTGGGCGGCGCGCCCGGCGCGTTCTCGCCGTACGCGGTCTATCTGCCCGGCGGCGCGCCGGGCGACCTGGCGGCGGTGGCCGACGGCCGCGCGCACGTGCAGGACGAGGGCTCCCAGCTGGTGGCGGACGCGCTGGCGGCGGCGCCGCTGGACGGCCCGGACGGCCGGTGGCTGGATCTGTGCGCCGGCCCGGGCGGCAAGTCCGGTCTGCTCGGCGCGCTGGCCGCGACGCGGGGCGCGCGGCTGACGGCGGTCGAGGTGGCCGAGCACCGGGCGCGGCTGGTGGAGCAGGCCACCCGTGGGCTGCCGGTGACCGTGCTGAACACCGACGGGCGCAGCGTGGGCAGCGACCCGAAGCTGCCGGAGGGGCACTTCGACCGGGTGCTCGTCGACGCGCCGTGCACCGGGCTGGGCGCGCTGCGCCGCCGGCCGGAGGCGCGATGGCGTCGCCAGCCGTCGGACCTGCCGCCGCTGACCCGGTTGCAGCGTGAGCTGCTGACCGCCGCGTTGCGGGCGGCCCGGCCGGGTGGCCTGGTCGCGTACGTGACGTGTTCGCCGCACGTGGTGGAGACGCACGTGACGGTGACCGAGGCGGCCCGGCGCTGCGGCCTCGGCGTCGATTTCGTCGACGCGCGGCCGCTGCTGCCGGCCGGCATGCCGGGCCTGGGGGACGGCCCCACGGTGCAGCTGTGGCCGCACCGTCACGGCACCGACGCCATGTTCCTGGCGGTCCTGCGCCGGAACTGACCCACCTCTCGCAGTCGACCAAGGAGTTCGTGTCCGCCGTGCCCGGACACGAACTCCTTGCTCGTCATGCGGAGAAATGGGGAGCGATGGAGCGTGTGCGGCATCCCGGTGGGGGGAGGGGGCCGGTGGGATGTGACAGCCCGTTGACTGTCTGATCGATGCATGTAACTGTTTCGACCACCGGTCCCGGCACCCCGCCCGCCGAACCCCCACGAGGAGTCTCCATGAGACGCAGAACGCCGACCACGAGCCTCGCGCTCGCCCTCGTCGCCACCCTGACGACGGCGAGCCTGGCCGGCACCGCCTCCGCCGCGCCCGCGCCGGCCGCCGCCCCCGCCCCGGCCGTCGCCGCGCTCGCCGCGCCGGACGTCTCCCTCAGCAACATCCAGGCCCACCTCACCCAGTTCAACTCCATCGCCACCAGCAACGGCGGCAACCGGCGCGCCGGCTCGGCCGGCTACACCGCGTCGGTCAACTACGTGAAGGGCAAGCTCCAGGCGGCCGGCTACACGGTCACCGAGCAGAACTGCTCCACCTGCACCTACCCGGGCAACAACCTGATCGCCGAGTGGCCGCAGGGCCCGTCGGACCAGGTCGTCATGTTCGGCGCGCATCTGGACGGCGTGGCCGCCGGGCCGGGCATCAACGACAACGCCTCCGGCTCGTCGGTGCTGCTGGAGAACGCGCTGGTGCTGGCCGCGCAGAACCCGACCATGACCAAGCGGGTCCGGTTCGCCTGGTGGAACGGCGAGGAGCAGGGCCTGCAGGGCTCCAAGCACTACGTCAACCAGCTCAGCTCCACCCAGCGCGGCTACATCAAGGGCTACTACAACTTCGACATGGTCGGCTCGCCCAACGGCGGCTACTTCATCAACCGGATCACCTCGGCCACCGCGGCGCCGCTGAAGGCGTACTGGGACTCGTTCGGCATCTCGCCGGAGGAGAACACCGAGGGTCAGGGCCGCTCCGACGACTACTCGTTCGCCAACGCCGGCATCCAGACCTCCGGCTACGCGGCGGGCGCCAGCTACACCAAGACGTCGGCGCAGGCCAGCAAGTGGGGCGGCACCGCGGGCGCGGCGTACGACGGCTGCTACCACCGCTCCTGCGACAACACCAGCAACATCAACACGACCATTCTGAACCGGGCCGCGGACGGCGTCGCGTACACGATCTGGGCGCTCGCGGTCGGCGGCGGCACACCCGCCAACGACTTCTCCGTCTCGGTGAGCCCCACCTCCGGCAGCGTCGCCCGGGGCGGCTCCACCACCGCCACCGTCAGCACCGCCACCACCTCCGGCAGCGCGCAGACCGTGGCGCTGTCCGCCAGTGGCGCCCCGAGCGGCGTGTCGGTGAGCTTCAGCCCGTCCTCGGTCACCTCGGGCGGCTCGTCCACCATGACCGTCAGCGCCTCGTCGACGGCCACCACCGGCACGTTCACGCTCACCGTGACCGGCACCGGCTCGGCCACCCGCACCGCCAGCTACACGATCACCGTGACCGGCGGGAGCGGCGGCTGCACCGGCGGCCAGCTCATCGGCAACAGCAGCTTCGAGTCCGGCACCACGCCGTGGACGGCCAGCTCCGGCGTGATCACCAACAGCTCCAGCCAGGCGGCCCGCACCGGGTCGTACAAGGCGTGGCTGAACGGGTACGGCTCCTCGCGTACCGACACGCTGTCCCAGTCGGTCACGCTGCCGTCCGGGTGCAGCAGCTACACGTTCTCGTTCTGGCTGCACATCGACTCGGCCGAGACGACCAGCTCGACCGCGTACGACAAGCTCACCGTGCAGGTCGGCTCGACCACGCTGGCCACGTACTCGAACCTGAACAAGGCCACCGGCTACACCCAGCGCACCTTCAACCTGGCCGCGTACGCCGGGCAGACGGTCACGCTGAAGTGGACCGGGGTCGAGGACTCGTCGTTGCAGACCAGCTTCGTCGTGGACGACGTGACGCTGCAGGTCGGCTGAGCGGACACGGGCGGGGTGGGCGCCGGCCCGCCCCGCCCGTGGCTCAGGTGATCGGCAGCGCCTTGGCGCCCGCGCCCTTCACCGAGCGGGTCAGCGTCCGGTCGGAGACCCAGAGGAAGCACTGCACGCCCCGGTCGCCGTCGCGCCACTGCTCCGCGTACGGGTGGTAGATGATGGTGCCGGCCCGGTACTGCATGTTGCCGTCGTCGGGCAGCTTCGCGTACTTGGCGATCAGCCCGCGGCACGCCTTGTGCGTACGCAGCGGGGTGCGCTCGAACTCGGCGTAGCTGATGTCCGGCGCCTGGTAGACGCCGACGAACTCGGCGTGGTGCTTCGCGGTGCAGGCCACCGGCCGCATCTCCTGCACGTCGTCCTTGCTCATCTTCGGGTTGAAGCAGCCCAGCGCCAGCTTCGAGCCGGGCTTCAGCGCGCCCCGCAGGCTGCCGGTGCGCTCGGCCACGTCGCCCTGGTCCAGGTCGGTCACCTCGGCGACGTCGCAGCGGTACCAGCGGGCCCCGCCGGACCAGGCGAGCGCCGAGGGGAAGACCACCGACAGCCGCAGCCGCCCGGAGCGCCAGTCCCCGCCGAGGGCCTGGGTGACCTGGCGGGCGCAGTCGCCGTGCGCGGCGCGCATACCGGCCGAGCCGGTGCGCGGCGGGGCGGAGCGCTCCGCCTCCGGGCCGCTCATCGTGCCGACGTGCAGCGTCTCGGCGCGGTGGGTGGCGGCGCAGTCGACCGGCTGGTAGCCGCTGAGGTAGCCGACGTCGGCGACGGTGGGGTGACAGGCCCCGGTGCTCGGCACGAAGCCGACCGGCGCGGCGAACGCGGGCCAGTCGTCGGTCAGGTCGCGGTCCACTCCGGCCGGCGCGGCGCAGCCGCCGAGCGCCAGCGCCGCCACCGTTGACACGGTGACCGCCACCCACAAACGCCGCATCGCGACCGACCTCCCCGTGCGTCCGGAGCCGACCGGCCCCCCGGTACGCCTCGGCGGTGCAGCATACGGCAGCCGATCAGGTCACCGGGAGCCCCTCAGGACCGGCGCCGCGCACCGATCGGTTGAGCTTGCGGTCGTCGCTCCACAGGAAACAGCGCACCCCCCGGTCGCCCTCCTCCCACTCCCGCTGCGACGGTGGGTAGTAGATGGACCCGGCCCGGTACGGCAGCTCGGCGTTGTCCGGCACCTCGGCGAACTGGGCGATCAGCGTCATGCAGCGCCGGTGCGTGGCGGGCGCGCCCTTGGTGAACTCCGCCCAGCTCATGTCGCGTTCCTCGTACACGCCGACGAACTCTGCGCGGTGCGGCTCGGTGCAGAGCACCGGGGCCATGTAGTTGAGGTTCTTGCCGATCAGCTTCGGGTCGAAGCACCTGTGCACGAGCGGGTTGTCGCCGACCAGCGCGCCGCGCAGGCTGCCGACCCGGTTGATCGGACGGGTGTTGTCGATGCTGTCGGTCTCGGCCAGGTCGCAGCGGAACCAGCGCGCGCCGGCGCCCCAGGCGGCCACCGTCGGCAGCGCGATGTTCAGCGTGAGCCGGGCGGCGTGCCAGTCCCCGCCGATCATCTCCCGGGCGCTCCGGTCGCACTCGGCGCGCGCGGTCCGCAGCGCCGGGGTGCCCGGCTCGGGGCGGTCGCCGAGCGTCTCCGGCCCGGTGAACGTGCCGACGTGCACCGTCTCGGCCAGGTGGCTGCCCGCGCAGTCGACGGTCTCGTACGTGGCGGCGGCCACCACCGTGGTGAGCCGGGGCAGGCACGCGTCTGTCGCCGGTACGAACAGCCGCGGCGCCGGCAGCGCCGCCCAGTCGTCGATCAGGTCGCCATCGGCCCGGTGTGTCTGAGCGCAGCCGGCGAGCACCGCAGTCGCGGCGCCGGCCAGCGCGAGCACGTGGAGCCACCGTCGCATCGTCCGCCCCTTCCGGGAGAGATGGCAGCCGGTCGCCATAGGCCCGACCGGCGTCCCCCGCGCCCGGGCGTGCAGCATACGTGACCGTCCCTGTAGGAGTTTCGTCATCTTTCAATCGATCGGCTAGTCACCGACGACTATTCGTGCCGTTTTCCGCTCCGGACGGCCCGATGGTGCACCACGGGTGACGGAAGGCTCACCACCTGTCGCTCCGGGAGCCGTGCCGCGACCTCCGGATCACCGCGTTCGTACACTGGCCCGGTGACCGTACCGCCGCCGATCGTCGCGCCGAGCATCCTGGCCGCCGATTTCGCCCGCCTCGCCGACGAGGTCCGTGCCGTGGAGCCCGCCGCCGACTGGCTGCACGTCGACGTCATGGACAACCACTTCGTGCCCAACCTGACCATCGGGCTGCCGGTGGTGCAGAGCCTGCGCGCCGTGACCGAGATCCCGTTCGACGTGCATCTGATGATCACCGATCCGCGCCGCTGGGCGCCCGGGTACGCCGACGCCGGGGCGTACAACGTCACGTTCCACGCCGAGGCGTGCGACGACCCGGTGGCGCTGGCCAAGGATCTGCGCTCGGCCGGGGCGAAGGCGGGCCTGGCGATCGACCGGGACACCCCGATCGAGCCGTACCTGGAGCTGCTGCCGAGCTTCGACACGTTGCTGATCATGACGATCAAGGCCGGTTTCGGCGGCCAGCGGTTCCTGCCGCAGCTGCTGGACAAGGTGCGCGCCGCCCGCCGGCACGTCGACAGCGGCCACCTGGAGCTGCGCATCGAGGTCGACGGCGGCATCGCCGCGGACACCATCGAGCAGGCCGCCGCGGCCGGGGCCGACGCGTTCGTCGCGGGCACCGCCGTCTACGGCGCCGACGATCCCGCGGAGGCGGTACGCCGCCTGCGGGGCCTGGCGGAACGTGCGATGACCGGGGCCTGAGATGGACGCGGCCGGCGAGCGCCCCGACGTCATCCTGGTCGTCGACGACGACGAGGACATCGCCCGCTTCGTCGAGTTCAACCTGCGCCTGCACGGTTTCGAGGTGCTGCACGCCAGTGACGGCCAGGAGGCGCTGGAGATCATCGAGCGGCAGCGGCCCGACCTGGCGGTGGTGGACCTGATGATGCCGCGCGTCGACGGCCTGGAGCTGACCCGGCGGCTGCGCGCCGACCCGATGACCTCCGCGCTGCCGGTGATCATGCTGACCGCCAAGGGGATGACCCAGGACAAGGTCAACGGGCTCAGCGTCGGCGCCGACGACTACCTGGTCAAGCCGTTCGACACGCTGGAGCTGGTGGCCCGGGTCAACTCCACGCTGCGGCGCAACAAGGAGTTCCGCGAGGTCTCGCCGCTGACCGGCCTGCCCGGCAACAGCCGGATCCGGCGGGAGATCAGCGACCGGGTCCGCAACGGCGTCGACTACGCCGTGGGCTACATCGACATCGACCGGTTCAAGAGCGTCAACGACCGGTACGGCTTCGTGCGCGGCGACGAGTTCATCTCGGCGCTGGCCCGCAGCCTGCACCGGGCGGTGGTGTCGATCGGGCTGCCGCCGGCGTTCCTCGGGCACGTCGGCGGCGACGACTTCGTGATCGTCTGCGCGCCCAGCCAGGTCCGGCCGCTGACCAGCCGGGCCGTTGTCGACTTCGAGAAGGCCGCGGACGCGCTCTACGACGCCACCGACCGGGAACGCGGCTTCGTCGAGCTGAAGGACCGGCGCGGCAACATCCGCCGCGCCGCGCTCGTCACGCTCTCCATCGGGGTGTCGCTGTCCGATTCCGGCAAGCGGTTCACCGACCCGCTGGAGGCCATCGCGGTGGCCTCGGAGATGAAGACGGTGGCCAAGAGCCAGCCCGGCTCGTACGTGGCGGTGGACCGCCGGCGCGGCGTCACCTGAGCGCTCCTGTGAGGTAGCTCGCCTCTGTGGCGCGCACCCGGCCGGAACGTGTAAGACTTCCCGTATACCCACCACGCGCTGGCGGGGCTCGGTGAAATTCCGAACCGGCGGTGATCCACGGTCCGACCGTGGTAAGCCCGCGACCCGGACGGCTTCGGCCGGACGGTGGACCTGGTGAGAATCCGGGGCCGACGGTTGGGGTGCGGCTCGTCCGCCCCCAGACAGTCCGGATGGGAGACAGCGCGCGGAACGGGGGAGGCCCCTGCCGGCCGCTGAGCACCCTCAGCCGCCGCGTGGGCTCCCCGGGGTCGGCGACGCCGTCCCCGGGTTCTCCGCCGCCGCGTGTCCGCGGCTTTGTGGCCGCTGCTCCCGAACCCGCCCGCGCGCGACCGGCGAGCGGGAGGACAGACGGCCATGGCGAGCGTCTCCGTCGACGAGGCGATGCGTCGTGCCATCGAACTGGCCGCGCGCGGCCTCGGCGCCACCAGCCCCAACCCGGTCGTCGGCTGCGTGCTGCTCGACACCGACGGCGAGGTCGTCGGCGAGGGCTTCCACGCCTACGCCGGCGGCCCGCACGCCGAGATCGTCGCGCTGGCCCAGGCCGGCGCCCGCGCCCGCGGCGGCACCGCTGTGGTCACCCTGGAGCCCTGCGACCACACCGGCCGCACCGGCCCCTGCAGCCACGCGCTCATCGCCGCCGGGGTGGCCCGCGTCGTGGTCGCCGTGCCCGACCCCAACCCGGTCGCCTCCGGCGGCGCGGCCACGCTGCGCGCCGCCGGGGTCCAGGTGACCCTCGGGGTACGCGCCCAGGAGGCCGAGGCCGGCAACGTCGCCTGGCTCACCTCGATGCGCCGGGGCTGGCCGTACCTGATCTGGAAGTACGCGGCCACGCTCGACGGGCGTTCGGCCGCCGCCGACGGCACCAGCATGTGGATCACCTCCGAGGCGGCCCGGATCGACGTGCACGCGCTGCGCGGCACCGTCGACGCGGTGCTCGCCGGGGTGGGCACCGTGCTCACCGACGACCCCCGGCTCACCGCCCGCAACCTGCGCGACGGCACCCTGGCCATCCGGCAGCCGCTGCGGGTCGTGGTGGACAGCTCGGGGCGTACCCCGGCCGAGGCCCGGGTCCGCGACGGCGCCGCCCGCACCTGGGTGGCCACCGCCGCGG
This sequence comes from Micromonospora chalcea, assembly GCF_028768405.1. Classification (NCBI taxonomy): domain Bacteria; kingdom Bacillati; phylum Actinomycetota; class Actinomycetes; order Micromonosporales; family Micromonosporaceae; genus Micromonospora; species Micromonospora chalcea. Next base: position 551,383 of record NZ_CP118233.1, read on the forward strand.
AGGTCGGCGCCGGGCCGGACGGCCGGGTCGACCTGGCGGCGCTGCTCGCGGAGCTGCACCACCGCGGCGTGCGGGCCGCGCTGCTGGAGGGCGGGCCGACGCTGGCCGGCGCGTTCCTCGCCGCCGGCCTGGTCGACAAGATCGTCGGGTACGTCGCGCCGAAGCTGCTCGGCGCCGGCCCGACCGCGCTGCTCGACGCCGGCGTGAGCACCATCGCCGACGCCATCGATCTGGAGATCACCGACGTTACGCGGGTCGGTCCCGACCTGCGGATCACCGCGCTGCCCCGGAAGAGGGAGGCCTGACATGTTCACCGGCATCGTCGAGGAGCTGGGCGAGATCGTCCGGAGCACCGAGACCGGCGACGACTCCGCCCTGGTCGCCATCCGTGGCCCGCTCGTCACCTCGGACGCCCGGCACGGCGACTCCATCGCGGTGAACGGCGTCTGCCTGACCGTTGTCGACGTCGACGGCGGTGTGTTCACCGCCGACGTGATGGGCGAGACGCTGCGCCGCACCGCGCTGGGGGCGCTGCGCCCCGGCGACCCGGTCAACCTGGAACGCGCCGCCGCGCTCAACAGCCGCCTCGGCGGGCACCTGGTGCAGGGCCACGTCGACGGCGTCGGCGAGATCGTCGCCCGGGAGCCGGCCGCGCAGTGGGAGACCGTCCGGTTCCGGCTGCCCGACGGGCTGGCCCGGTACGTGGTGGAGAAGGGCTCGATCACCGTCGACGGCGTGTCGCTGACCGTCGCCGAGGCGGGCGACGACTGGTTCTCGGTCGGCCTGATCCCCACCACGCTCAAGCTCACCGTGCTCGGCACGAAGCAGGTCGGCGACCCGGTCAACCTGGAGGTCGACGTGCTGGCCAAGTACGTCGAACGGCTGCTCGGCGACCGCGGCGCGGGAAGCGTGCGGTGATGGGCCCGCTCGGCTGGCTGCTCGACGCCCAGGTGCACGTGGCCGGCTCGCCGGTGCTGGTCCGGGAGATCGTCGGCAACGGCTTCGGGCTCGCCTCGGCGCTGCTCGGGCTGCGCCGGGTGGTGTGGGCCTGGCCGGTCGGCATGATCGGCAACGCGCTGCTGCTCACCGTGTTCCTCGGCGGCGTCTTCGTCACCCCGCAGGCGCACGACCTCTACGGCCAGGCCGGCCGGCAGGTCTTCTTCTTCGCCGTCAGCGTGTACGGCTGGTGGCGCTGGTCGCGCAACCGGCGTGCCGGTGGCGGGGACGAGCCGGCCGTGGTGCCGCGCTGGGCCACCTGGCCGGAGCGGCTCGGCCTGCTCGTGGCCGCCGTCGTCGGCACCGCCGCCGCGTACCCGGTGCTCGCCGCGCTCGGCTCGTGGGGGCCGCTGCCTGATGCCTGGATCCTGGTCGGCAGCCTGCTCGCCACGTACGGCATGGCCCGCGGCTGGGTCGAGTTCTGGCTGATCTGGATCGCCGTCGACGCGGTCGGCGTACCGCTGCTGCTGCGCGGCGGCTTCTACCCGTCGGCCGCCATGTACCTGGTCTACGGCGCGTTCTGCGCGGCCGGCCTGTACAGCTGGTGGCGCACCTCCCGGGCCGTCGCGACCGCGCCCGCCCCGATCCCGGCGACGTACTCGGAGGCAGTGGCATGACCACTTTCGGATCGATCGAGCAGGCGGTGGCGGACATCGCCGCCGGGCGCCCCGTGGTCGTGGTCGACGACGAGGACCGCGAGAACGAGGGCGACCTGATCTTCGCGGCCGAGCTGGCCACCCCGGAGCTGGTCGCGTTCATGGTCCGCTACACCTCCGGCTACATCTGCGTGCCGCTGACCGAGGACGAGTGCGACCGGCTCGACCTGCCGCCGATGCACCACACCAACCAGGACCGGCGCGGCACCGCATACACCGTGACGGTGGACGCCCGGGAGGGCGTCAGCACCGGCATCTCGGCCGCCGACCGGTCGCACACCATCCGGCTGCTCGCCGACGCCGCCACCGACCCGACCGACCTGGCCCGGCCCGGCCACGTGGTGCCGCTGCGCGCCCGCGCCGGCGGGGTGCTGCGTCGACCCGGGCACACCGAGGCGGCGGTGGACCTGACCCGGATGGCCGGGCTGCGCCCGGCCGGGGTGCTGTGCGAGCTGGTGAACGACGACGGCACCATGATGCGCCTGCCGGACCTGGAGAAGTTCTGCGCCGAGCACGGCCTGACGCTGGTCACCATCGCGGATCTGATCGCCTACCGGCGGCGCACCGAGAAGCAGGTCGAGCTGGCCGCCGAGGCCCGGATGCCCACCCCGTACGGCGTGTTCAAGGCGCTCGGCTACCGCGCCGAGCACGACCCGGCCGAGCACGTCGCGCTGGTCATGGGCGACCTCGGCGACGGGCGGGACGTGCTGGTGCGGGTGCACTCCGAGTGCCTCACCGGCGACGTGTTCGGCTCGCTGCGCTGCGACTGCGGGCCGCAGTTGCAGGCCGCGCTGGCCCGGGTCGCGGCCGAGGGCCGCGGCGTGGTCCTCTACGTGCGCGGGCACGAGGGCCGGGGCATCGGCCTGCTGCACAAGCTGCAGGCGTACCAGCTCCAGGACCAGGGCCGCGACACCGTGGACGCGAACCTCGACCTGGGCCTGCCGGCGGACGCCCGCGACTACGGCACCGGCGCGCAGATCCTCTACGACCTGGGCGTCCGCTCGATGCGGCTGCTGACGAACAACCCGGCCAAGCGGGCCGGGCTGGAGGGGTACGGGCTCACCGTGACCGGCCGGGAGGGGCTGCCCGTGCGGTCCAACCCGGAGAACGTGCGCTACCTGCGCACCAAGCGGGACCGGATGGGTCACCTGCTGGACGGACTGGACGAGGTGACCGAGGCGCCGATGGGCCGCCCGGTCGCCGGTGACGAGATCGGAGCGTAGGGCGATGGCGGGTTTCGGGGAGCCGGGCGTGAGCGCGGTGGACGCCGCCGGCATGACTGTCGGCGTGGTGGCCGCCCGCTGGCACGGCGAGCTGACCGACCACATGACCGAGCGGGCGGTGGCCGCCGCGCAGGCGTGCGGGGCGCGGGCCGTGGTGGCCCGGGTGGCAGGCTCGGTGGAGCTGCCGGTGGTGGCCCAGGCGATGGCCCGCCGCTTCGACGTGGTGGTCGCGCTCGGCGTCGTGGTACGCGGCGCGACGGCGCACTTCGACTACGTCTGCCAGTCGGTCACCGAGGGGCTGACCCGGGTGGCGCTGGACGAGGGCAAGCCGGTGGCGCACGGGGTGCTGACGGTGGACACCGTCGAGCAGGCCCGGGACCGGGCCGGGCTGCCCGGCTCGGCCGAGGACAAGGGCTGGTCGGCGACGGTGGCCGCGCTGGACGCCGCCCTCGCGATTCGCGGCCTGGACGCCCAGTCCGCCCACCGCGTCGGCTTCGCCTGACCCACCCGGCCCGTCACCAGCAGCGGCTGGAAGAATCGCCTTCCGTGAAGACGTTCGAGGAGTTGTTCGCCGAGCTGCAGGCCAAGGCCGCCGCCGGCACCCCGGGCTCGGGCACGGTCGACGCGCTCGCGAAGGGCGTGCACTTCATCGGCAAGAAGGTCGTCGAGGAGGCGGCCGAGTCGTGGATGGCCGCCGAGCACGAGGGCCCGGAGCGGGCCGCCGAGGAGATCTCCCAGCTGCTCTACCAGGCGCAGGTGCTGATGCTCGCGACCGGTCTGGAACTGAAGGACGTCTACCGACATCTGTGAGTGCCCGTCCGCTGATCATCCGATCGAACGAAGGAGCACTCCCATGCTGCGTGTCGCAGTACCCAACAAGGGCGCCCTGGCCGAGAAGGCGGCCCAGATGCTGCGCGAGGCGGGCTACCGCCAGCGCACCGACCCGAAGGACCTGGTCTGCCGGGACGAGCCCAACGACATCGAGTTCTTCTACCTGCGCCCCAAGGACATCGCCACCTACGTCGGCTCCGGTGACCTCGACGTCGGCATCACCGGGCGGGACCTGCTGATCGACTCCGGCGCTCCGGCCGAGGAGGTGGTGGACCTCGCCTTCGCCCAGGCCACCTTCCGGTTCGCCGCCCGCCCGCAGGACGTGGACGACGTCCGGGATCTGGGCGGGCACCGGATCGCCACCGCGTACCCGGGTCTGGTCGAGCGGCACCTGGCCGAGCTGGGCGTCAAGGCCGACGTGATCCGCCTGGACGGCGCGGTGGAGAACGCCATCCGCCTCGGCGTGGCCGACGTGGTCGCCGACGTGGTGGAGACCGGCGCGACGCTGCGCCAGGCCGGCCTGGTGGTGTTCGGCGAGCCGCTGCTGCGTTCCTCGGCGGTGCTGGTCCGCCGCGCCGGCACGCCCGGCGGCACCCAGCACGAGCAGCTGCTGCGCCGGCTGCACGGCGTCCTGGTCGCCCGGCGCTACGTGATGCTCGCCTACGACGTGCCGGCCGGCCTGCTCGACCGGGCCAGCTCGCTGACCCCCGGCATCGAGTCGCCGACGGTCTCGCCGCTGCACCGGGAGGGCTGGGTCGCGGTGCAGGCGATGGTGCTCCGCGACGACGTGCACCGGATCATGGACGAGCTGTACGAGCTGGGCGCCCGCGCGATCCTGGTCACCAACATCCACGCCTGCCGCCTGTGAGGCCGCTGCCGCTCCCGGCCGCGCTCGCGGTGGTCGTGGCCGGTGGCGTGGCGTCCGCCGCCCAGGGCGTGGTCAACGCCGAGATGGGGGAGCGGACCGGCGCCCCGGTCCTCGGCGCGGTCGTCAACAACCTCGGCGGCTGCCTGCTGGTGCTGGCCGGGATCGTGGCGTTGCCGTCGATGCGCGCCGGGCTGGCCGCGTTGCGCCGCTCCGGGCTGCCCTGGTGGACCTACCTGGGCGGGGTGGGCGGCGCGGTGATCGTACTGGTCGCGCCGGTGGTGGTGCCCGTGCTCGGGGTGGCGGTGTTCACCATCGCCCAGGTGGCCGGCGGCAGCCTCGGCGGCCTGGCGGTGGACCGGGCCGGGCTGGCCGCGACCGGGCGGATGCCGCTCACCGTGCCCCGCGTCGGCGGGGCGGTGCTCGGCGTCGGCGCGGTCGCGCTCGCCCAGCTCGGCCGCCCGGTCGGCGAACTGGCGGTCGGGCTGGTGCTGCTCTGCGTCCTGGGCGGGCTGGCGGTGGCGACGCAGTCCGCGCTCAACGGCCGGGTCGCCGCCACCGTGGGCCCGGCCGCCGGGCTCGCCGTCAACTTCGCGGTCAGCACCGTGGTGATCGGCGCGGTGGCGGCGCTGACCGGCGCGCTCGCGAGCCAGCCCCGCTGGCCCGGCCAGTGGTGGCTCTACGCCGGCGGCCTGCTCGGCGTCGGCATCGTGCTCTCCCTGCTGGTCGGCGTACGCGCCGCCGGGGTGCTGCGCACCGGCCTGGCGCTGGTGGCCGGGCAGCTCGGTGGCGCGCTGCTGCTGGACCTGGTCCTGCCCGGCGGGCCCGGCGTGCGGCTGCCGGTGCTGGCCGGCGCCCTGCTCACGCTGCTCGCCGTGGTGGTCACCAGCCTGCGCCGGCGCGGCCCGGACCGTGTGGCGGCCGAAGATGCGCGCGAACCGGATGGCAGACTGGTCGGGTGAGCGATTCCGTGGTGACCGTGCGACCCCGCCGCGTCCGGGTCGTGTGCTGGGTGTCGGCCGTCACGCTGTTCGTCGTGTTCAGCCTCGTCGCGACGTCGCTGACCGGCGCCACCGGCAACGGCTACGGCACGTTCCAGCGCGGCGACCAGTTCGCCATGATCGGCCTGGGCGTGTTCGGTGCGCTCGGCTTCCTGCTGTTCACCCGCCCGCGCGTGGTCGCCGACGCCAAGGGCGTCCGGGTGCGCAACGTGTTCAGCTCGTACGAGCTGCCGTGGGAGGTGATCCGCGGGGTCCGGTTCGACAGGGGCGCCCCGTGGGCCAGCCTGGAGCTGCACGACGACGACCTGCTCCCGATGGTCGCGTTGCAGGCCGCCGACAAGGAGAGCGCGGTCGAGGCGGTCCGCGCGTTGCGCCGGCTGCACCAGGCGCACCTGGCGGCGCTGTCCGCCGGCCAGTCGGCACCCCGCTGACCAGCGAGCCCGGTTTGGGCGGGCCTGGGCCGAGGGTGTAGTGTTGCGGAGTCGACCAGACTGCCCCCGTCCCTGACGCGCGGGCGGTCGTGAAGCGGAGCGCCCGCTCCCACCCGAGTCGCCGCCACGGTGGCCGGGTCCGGTCCCCGGTTTCGGGCACGTCCCGGCGCCGGATGCGCGATCCTGTGATCGTGCCGACCGGTCGAGTGGGCCCTGGCATACGCCGGGGCCTTCTGCTTTCCGGGTCGGCTCCCGCCCGGGAGCCCGCGGAGTCGGCACCGTAGGAGACTCGACTCGAGGAGGCCCCATCAGCGTCGAACCACGCGTGAACGAGCAGATCCGGGCACGTGAGGTCCGACTGGTCGGCCCTGAGGGTGAGCAGGTGGGCATCGTCCCGCTTGAGCGCGCCCTGCAGCTGGCCGCGGACGTCGACCTGGACCTGGTCGAGGTTGCGCCGATGGCGCGCCCGCCGGTGTGCAAGCTCATGGACTTCGGCAAGTTCAAGTACGAGAGCGCACTCAAGGCGCGCGAAGCGCGGCGTAACCAGCAGCAGACCGTCATCAAGGAGATGAAGCTCCGGCCGAAGATCGACCCGCACGACTACGAGACCAAGAAGGGTCACGTGGTGCGGTTCCTCAAGGCTGGCGACAAGGTCAAGGTGACGATCATGTTCCGCGGTCGGGAGCAGAGCCGCCCGGAGCTGGGTTACCGGCTCCTGCGCCGGCTCGAGTCCGAGATCACGGACCTGGGATACGTCGAGGCCGCTCCGAAGCAGGACGGCCGCAACATGATCATGGTTCTCGCTCCGCACCGGGCCGTCAAGGCCTCCGCGGTCGCCGCCACGGCGTCCCGCGGTGGACCGCGCGACCGGGCCGCGGAGGAACCGGCCGCTCCGGCCGGCGAGACCCCGGCGGCCGGCGACACCGCAGCAGCCGGCGAGACCGGTACGACCGCTGAGACCAGCGGCCAGTAACAGGGGAGAAGACGTTCCAATGCCGAAGATGAAGAGCCACACGGGTATGGGCAAGCGGGTCAAGGTGACCGGCAAGGGCAAGATCGTTGCCCAGCAGGCCGGCCTTCGCCACAACCTGGAGAAGAAGCCCAGCACCCAGACCCGTCGGCTGACCGGCACCGTCGAGCTGGCCAAGGCCGACGTCAAGCGCATCAAGAAGCTGCTCGGCCGCTGACGCGAGCCACCTGAACCGAAGAAGGAGTTGAGATGGCACGCGTCAAGCGGGCTGTGAACGCCCAGAAGAAGCGTCGTACCCTGCTGGAGACCGCGAGCGGTTACCGCGGTCAGCGCTCCCGGCTGTACCGCAAGGCCAAGGAGCAGGTGCTGCACTCGATGCAGTACTCCTACCGGGACCGTCGCGACCGCAAGGGCGACTTCCGGCAGCTCTGGATCCAGCGGATCAACGCCGGCGCCCGGGCCAACGGCCTGACCTACAACCGGCTGATCCAGGGCCTGCGCCTGGCCGGCATCGAGGTCGACCGGAAGATCCTGGCCGACATGGCCGTCAACGACGCCGCCTCGTTCGCGGCGATCGTCGAGCTGGCCCGCGCCGCCGTGGCGGCCGAGGGCACCGGTGGCGCCGCGGCTCAGGCCGCCTGACCCACCCCGTACGGCAGATCGAGGCGTCTCCCATGCAGTCACATTCGCAGGGGAGGCGTCTCGACGCCGTTCCCGGACCGTTCACCCCGCGTACCCCCAGGGTCGTGGCGGCCCGCCGGCTGCACCGCCGGCGCGACCGCGACCAGGCCGGCCGGTTCCTGGCCGAGGGGCCGCAGGCGGTCCGGGAGGCGCTGGTCTGCGCCGGCACCGTGGTCGAGCTGTTCGGCACCCCGGCGGCGCTCGACAGGTACGCCGACCTCGCCGCCGCGGCCGCCCGGGCCGACGTGCCGGTCTCCGAGGTGACCGACGACGCGCTCGTCGCGCTGGCCGAGACGGTCGCGCCGCAGGGACTGGTGGCGGTGTGCCGGCACCTCGACGTACCCCTGGCGCAGGCCGTGGCGCGCGGACCGCGACTGGTCGCGGTGCTCGCCGGGATCCGCGACCCGGGCAACGCCGGCACCGTGCTGCGCACCGCCGACGCGGCCGGGGCGGGCGCGGTGATCTTCGCGGGCGAGGCGGTCGACCCCTACAACGGCAAGTGTGTGCGGGCCTCCGCCGGCAGCCTCTTCCACGTCGACGTGGTGCGCGCCGCCGACCCGCTCGCGGCCGTCGAGGCGCTGCGGACCGCCGGCCTGAAGATCTTCGCCACCACCGGGTACGGCGACAGCGACCTGGACGACCTCGCCGACGCGGGAAGGCTGGCCGCACCGACAGCGTGGCTGTTCGGATCGGAGGCGCACGGCCTGCCCGAGGAGCTGACCGCCGCCGCCGACGCCCGGGTCCGGGTGCCGCTGCACGGGCGCGCGGAGAGCCTGAACCTGGCTGCGGCTGCCGCTGTCTGCCTGTATTCTTCCGCCAGAGCACTGCGTGTCCCCCGGGGCACGCGAGAGACAGCAGGGGAGTCCGCCTCGTCATGAACGCGCCACGGCGTTCGTTTAGCCAGCCCGCCGGTGTCGGCGGGCGGCGGGCCTGACCCTTCCCCCTGCACGACTCCCCACCGGCGGGCTGCGGCGAAGCCGCGCGTCCGTAGACTCGCCTAGCCACCCGTGAGGGTCGGCGCCGCCGTGAGGGAGTGCCCGTTCACCATGAGCTACCGCAACGATCCGTACGACCCGAAGCAGGTCGCCCTGCTCGACCCGGACGCCCTGGCCGGAGCAGTGGCCGACGCCGAGAAGGCGTTCGCCGACGCCACCGACCCGGACGCGCTCACCGCGCTGCGCCCCGCGCACCTCGGCGACCGGTCCCCGGTGTCGCTGGCGCGCCGGGAGATCGGCGCGCTGCCGCCGGCCGCGAAGGCCGACGCCGGCAAGCGGGTCAACGAGGCCCGCCGCGCGATCGAGTCCGCGTACGCCGCCCGGCAGGAGATCCTGGAGCGCGAGCAGGCCGAGCGGGTGCTGGTCGAGGAGCGGGTCGACGTGACCCTGCCGTACGACCGCCGGCCGCGTGGCGCCCGCCACCCGCTGAGCGTGCTGATGGAGCAGATCAGTGACCTGTTCATCGGCATGGGCTACGAGGTGGCCGAGGGTCCCGAGGTCGAGCTGGAGTGGACCAACTTCGACGCGCTGAACATCCCGGCCGACCACCCGGCGCGCGGCCTGATGGACACGTTCCACATCGCACCCGAGGGCTCGGGCCTGGTGCTGCGCACCCACACGTCGCCGGTGCAGGCGCGCACCATGCTCAGCCGCAAGCCGCCCATCTACGTGGTGGTGCCCGGCCGGGTCTACCGCACCGACGAGCTGGACGCCACCCACGCGCCGGTCTTCCACCAGGTCGAGGGCCTCGTGGTGGACAAGGGCATCACCATGGCGCACCTGCGCGGCACGCTCGACCACTTCGCCCGGGCCATGTTCGGCGAGGGCGCGAAGACCCGCTGGCGGCCGCACTACTTCCCGTTCACCGAGCCGTCGGCGGAGTTCGACGTCTGGTTCCCGGAGCACCGGGACGGTCCGCAGTGGGTCGAGTGGGGCGGCTGCGGCATGGTCAACCCGCGGGTGCTGCGCGCCTGCGGCATCGACCCGGAGGTCTACTCCGGATTCGCGTTCGGCATGGGCATCGACCGGACCGTGATGGTCCGGCACGGCGTCAGCGACATGCGGGACATGGCCGAGGGCGACGTGCGGTTCACCCGCGCGTTCGGCGCCTGAGCTACGGGAACGGTGGTTTAACAGTCATGCGAGTTTCTGTCAGTTGGCTGCGCGAGTACGTCGACCTGCCGGCCGACCTGCCCACCGGCGACCTGGAGCAGGCGCTGGTCGACCTCGGCATCGAGGTCGAGTCCGTGGTGGACCTGCGCGAGTCCGTCACCGGCCCGCTGGTCGTCGGCGAGGTACTGGAGATCGAGGAGCTGACCGGCTTCAAGAAGCCGATCCGCTTCTGCCGGGTCGACGTCGGCGCCGCGAACGGCACCGGCGAGCCGCAGGAGATCGTCTGCGGGGCGCGCAACTTCGCCCAGGGCGACAAGGTCGTGGTGATCCTCCCCGGCGGCGTGCTGCCCGGCGGGTTCGCGATCGGCGCGCGCAAGACGTACGGGCGCAACTCCCACGGCATGATCTGCTCGGCCCAGGAGCTGGGACTGGGCGACGACCACTCGGGCATCGTCGTGCTGCCCGAGGACGTCAAGGCCCAGCCCGGCGACGACGCCCGGCCCGTCGTCGGCCTGGACGACGTCGTGGTCGAGATGGAGATCACCCCGGACCGCGGGTACGCGCTGAGCGTGCGCGGCATCGCCCGGGAGCTGTCGCACGCGCTCGGCGTGCCGTTCCGCGACCCGGCCGACGCGCCCGCGCCCGGCGCGACCGCCGAGCCCGCGTACCCGGTGGAGGTCCGTGACCCGGTCGGCTGCGACCGGTTCGCGGCGCGGATGGTGCGCGGCGTCGACCCGACTGTGGAGACGCCGGGCTGGATGCGGCAGCGGCTCACCGTGGCCGGCGTACGCAGCATCTCGCTCGCCGTCGACATCACCAACTACCTGATGCTCGAACTCGGCCAGCCGATGCACGCCTTCGACGCGGACCGGATCGCCGGGCCGCTCGTGGTGCGCCGCGCCGAGCCGGGGGAGAAGCTGACCACGCTGGACGGGGTGAGCCGCTCGCTGTCCGCCGAGGACCTGGTGATCTGCGACGACACCGGTCCGATCTCGCTGGCCGCGGTGATGGGCGGCGAGACCAGCGAGGTGCTCGCCTCCACCACGAACGTGCTGTTCGAGGCGGCGCACTGGGACCCGGCGACCGTCGGCCGTACCGCGCGGCGGCACAAGCTGTTCAGCGAGGCGGCGAAGCGGTGGGAGCGGGGCGTCGACCCGGCGCTGCCGCTGGTCGCGCTGGACAAGGCGGTCCGGCTGCTCACCGACCTCGCCGGCGGCACGGCCGGCGACGAGGTGCTCGACATCGACCACGTCGCGCCGCGTACGCCGGTGACGCTGCCGGTGGACCTGCCGTCGCGGCGGGTCGGCGTGTCCTACTCGCCGGACCGGGTGGTGGAGCTGCTGGAGCAGGTCGGTTGCACAGTCACGCGCGGCGCGGACCGGCTCGCCGAGGACCCGGGCACGGCCGGGGTCGGCTCCGGCGCGGGTGAGGTGCTGACCGTGACGCCGCCGAGCTGGCGGCCCGACCTGACCGACCCGGCCGACCTGGTGGAGGAGGTGGTACGCCTCGACGGCTACGACCGGGTGCCGTCGGTGCTGCCCACCGCGCCGCCCGGCCGGGGCCTGACCTGGCAGCAGCAGCGCCGCCGGGCCGTCGCCCGCTCGCTCGCCGAGCGCGGCTACGTCGAGGTGCTGGCGCAGCCGTTCGTCGCGCCGGAACTGGTCGACCAGCTCGGCCTGCCCGCCGACGACCCGCGCCGCCCCGCGGTACGCCTGGCGAACCCGCTGTCGGAGGAGGAGCCGCTGCTGCGCACCACGCTGCTCGGCCCGCTGCTCGGCATCGTCAGGCGCAACGTCGGCCGGGGTCAGCGGGACGTGGCGATCTACGAGATCGGCACCGTCTTCCACCCGCGTCCCGGCGCCGGCGCCCCGCCCGCGATGGGCGTGGACCGGCGGCCCACCGACGAGGAGTTCGCCGCCGCCGACGCGGTGGTACCTGCCCAGCCGCGGCACGTCGCGGTGGCGCTGACCGGTGAGATCGAGCCGGCCGGCTGGTGGGGCGCGGGCCGCGCGGCCGGCTGGGCCGACGCGATCGAGGCGGGCCGGGCCGTGCTCGACGCCGCCGGGATCCCCGCCGACCGGGTGACGGTACGGGCCGGGGAGCGCGCGCCCTGGCACCCGGGCCGCTGCGCCGAACTGGTGGTGGACGACGTGGTCGTCGGCCACGCCGGTGAGCTGCACCCGGCCGTGCTGGCCGCGCTGGAGCTGCCCCGGCGTACCAGCGCCATGGAGCTGGACCTGGACGCGCTGCCCGCCGCCCCCCTGGTGGCCGGCCCGACCATCTCCACGTTCCCGCCGGCGCTGATCGACGTGGCGCTCGTGGTGGACGACGCGGTGCCGGCCGCCGAGGTGCGGGCGGCGCTGGTCGAGGGCGCGGGCGCGCTGCTGGAGGACGTCCGCCTGTTCGACGTCTACACCTCCGAGCAGCTCGGCGAGGGGCGCAAGTCGCTGGCGTACAAGCTGACGTTCCGCGCCCCGGACCGGACCCTCGCGGGCGAGGAGGCGGTGGCGGCGCGCGACGCGGCGGTCGCTGTCGCCGCCGAGCGCTTCGGCGCCACCCTGCGCGGCGCCTGAAAGGAGGGGCCCCCTCTTAACGCCTCCGGTAGAGGAGGGGGCCCCTTTTAACACCGCGCGCACGCGAGCCGCCCGTGAACGTCGTCTCATGGCTATGCAGCGCGCCGTATGACCTTGCGATGAGGTCGCCCCGACCGGTACCCTTCTCTGCATAGTCATGCGGAGGTGGGTATGGGCATTCGAACAGTGGTGGCCGGGGCGAGTGGATACGCCGGGGGCGAACTGCTGCGCCTGCTCGCCGGTCACCCCGAGTTCGAGCTGATCGCCGCCACCGCGCACACCCAGGCCGGTCAGCCGGTCACCGCCGTACACCCGCAGCTCGCCGGCCTGGACCTGGTCTTCGCCGCGACCGAACCGGCGACCCTGGCCGACGCGGACCTGGTCTTCCTGGCCCTGCCGCACGGGCAGTCCGCGGCGCTCGCCGCGGCGCTGCCCGACACGGTCAAGGTGGTCGACCTGGGCGCGGACCACCGGCTGCGTGACGCCGGCGCCTGGTCCCGCTACTACGGCGGGGAGCACGCCGGCGCCTGGACCTACGGGCTGCCCGAGCTGCCCGGCCAGCGGGCCGAGATCGCCGCCGCGTCGCGGGTGGCCAGCACCGGCTGCTACGCGGTGGCGACCACGCTGGCGCTGGCGCCGCTGATCGCGGCCGGCGCGGTACGCCCCGACGACGTGGTGGTGGTCGCCGCCTCCGGCACCTCCGGCGCGGGCCGGGCCGCCAAGACCCACCTGCTCGGCAGCGAGGTGATGGGCGACCTGTCGCCCTACAAGGTGGGCGCGCACCAGCACGTGCCGGAGATCAAGCAGGCCACCGGCGCGACCGGCCTGTCCTTCACCCCGGTGCTCGCGCCGATGCCCCGGGGGATCCTGGCCACCGTCACCGCCGTGCCCACCGGCGACGCCGACCCGCGCGCGGTGCTGGCCGCCGCCTACGCCGACGCGCCGTTCGTGCACGTGCTGCCCGAGGACGCGTGGCCGCACACCGCCGCCACCGCCGGCTCGAACGCCTGCCACCTCCAGGCGACCGTGGACGTCGACTCGGGGCGGGTGATCGTGGTCAGCGCGATCGACAACCTGGGCAAGGGCGCGGCCGGCCAGGCCGTGCAGAACGCCAACCTGATGGTGGGTCTCCCCGAGACCACCGGTCTGTCCGTGTTTGGAGTGGCCCCGTGAGCGTCACCGTCCCCCGTGGGTTCCGCGCCGCAGGTGTCGCGGCCGGGCTGAAGTCCTCCGGCGCGCCCGACGTCGCCCTCGTGATCAACGACGGCCCGGACGCCGGTGTCGCCGGTGTCTTCACCGCCAACCGGGTCAAGGCCGCGCCGGTGCTCTGGAGCCAGCAGGTCGTGCACGGCGGCGTCGTGCGCGCCGTAGTGCTCAACTCCGGCGGCGCGAACGCCTGCACCGGCCCGGCCGGGTTCCAGGACACGCACGCCACCGCCGAGCACACCGCCGCCGCGATCACCGCGGCGAACGCGCGGCTCATCGTCGGCGCGGGCGAGGTCGCGGTCTGCTCGACCGGCCTGATCGGCGAGCGGCTGCCGATGGACAAGCTGCTTCCCGGCGTACGCGACGCGGTGCGCGGCCTGTCCCGCGACGGCGGCCCGGCGGCCGCCGAGGCCATCATGACCACCGACACCCGGCCCAAGACGACAGTGGCGCAGGGTACGGGCTGGACCGTCGGCGGCATGGCCAAGGGCGCGGGCATGCTCGCCCCGGCCATGGCCACCATGCTCTGCGTGCTCACCACCGACGCGGTGGCCGGGCCGGACGCCCTGGACGCCGCGCTGCGCGCCGCCACCCGGATCACGTTCGACCGGATCGACTCCGACGGCTGCATGTCCACGAATGACACGGTGCTGCTGCTGGCAAGCGGCGCGTCCGGGATCGAGCCGACCGCCGAGGAGCTGACCGCCGCGGTCACCGCCGCCTGCCACGACCTGGCCCAGCAGCTCCTGGCCGACGCCGAGGGCGCGACCAAGGAGGTCGCGATCGAGGTGGTCGGCGCGGCCAGCGAGGACGACGCGGTCGAGGTGGGCCGTACGGTGGCCCGCAACAACCTGGTCAAGACCGCGCTGTTCGGCAACGACCCGAACTGGGGCCGCATCCTCGCCGCGGTCGGCACCACCACCGCCGTGTTCGAGCCGGACGGCGTCGACGTCGCGGTCAACGGCATCTGGGTGTGCCGGGGCGGCGCCGCCGCCGAGGACCGCGCCAAGGTGGACCTCACCGGCCGCGGCGTCACCGTCCGGATCGACCTGCACGCCGGCGTCGACACCGCCACCATCTGGACCAACGACCTGTCCCACGCGTACGTACACGAGAACTCGGCCTATTCCACATGAACTTGAGTGCTGACCTCACCCGGGCCCAGGCCAAGGCCGCCACGCTGATCGAGGCGCTGCCCTGGCTGGCCCGCTTCTCCGGCGCCACCGTCGTGGTCAAGTACGGCGGCAACGCCATGGTCGACCCGGAACTGCAGCGGGCGTTCGCCGCCGACATGGTGTTCCTGCGCTACGCCGGCCTGAAGCCGGTGGTGGTGCACGGCGGCGGCCCGCAGATCTCCGCCATGCTCGGCCGGCTGGGCATCGCCAGCGAGTTCCGGGGCGGCCTGCGGGTCACCACCCCGGAGGCGATGGACGTGGTCCGGATGGTCCTGGTCGGCCAGGTCGGCCGGGAACTGGTCGGGCTGATCAACGCGCACGGCCCGTACGCGGTCGGCCTCTCCGGCGAGGACGCCGGGCTGTTCACCGCCGTGCGCCGTCCCGCGTACGTGGACGGCGAAGCGGTCGACGTGGGCCAGGTGGGCGACGTGGAGTCGGTGAACGTCTCGGCGGTCACCGACCTGATCGCCGCCGGCCGGATCCCGGTCATCTCGACAGTCGCGCCGGACGCCGACGGGGTGCTGCACAACCTCAACGCGGACACCGCCGCCGCCGCGCTCGCGGTGGCGCTGGACGCCCGCAAGCTGGTCGTGCTGACCGACGTCCCGGGCCTGTACGCCGACTGGCCGGACACGTCCAGCCTGGTCAGCGAGATCACCGCGGACGACCTGGCGAAGCTGCTGCCGTCCCTGGAGTCGGGCATGGTCCCGAAGATGGAGGCCTGCCTGCGGGCGGTGCGCGGGGGAGTGCCCGCCGCGCACGTCGTCGACGGCCGGGTTGCCCACTCCACGCTGCTGGAAGTGTTCACGTCGGAGGGCTTCGGAACCATGGTGATCGACTCATGAGCACGCTGGTGCAGCGGTGGAACGCCACCATGATGGACAACTACGGCACGCCGCCGCTGGCGCTCGTCTCCGGCTCCGGCGCCGTCGTGACCGACGAGACCGGCCGGGAGTACGTCGACCTGCTCGGTGGCATCGCCGTCAACGCGCTCGGCCACGCCCACCCGGCGGTGGTGGCCGCCGTCAGCAAGCAGGTCGCGACGCTCGGGCACGTGTCCAACCTGTTCGTCGCCGAGCCGCCGGTGGCGCTGGCCGAGCTGCTGCTCGCGCTGGCCGGCCGCCCCGGCCGGGTGTTCTTCGCCAACTCCGGCGCGGAGGCCAACGAGGCGGCGTTCAAACTGTCCCGGCTCACCGGCCGCCGGCACGTGGTCGCCACCCACGGCGGCTTCCACGGCCGGACCATGGGCGCGCTGGCGCTGACCGGGCAGCCCGCCAAGGCCGACCCGTTCCGCCCGCTACCAGGCGACGTGACGCACGTGCCGTTCGGCGACGCCGACGCGCTGGCCGAGGCGGTCACCGACGACACCGCCATGCTGATCATCGAGCCGATCCAGGGCGAGAACGGCGTGGTCGTCCCGCAGCCCGGCTACCTCGCCGCGGCCCGGCGGATCACCGCCGCGCACGGCGCGCTGCTGGTGCTGGACGAGGTGCAGACCGGCATCGGCCGGACCGGCCACTGGTTCGCCCACCAGGCCGAGGGCGTCGAGCCGGACGTCATCACGCTCGCCAAGGGCCTCGGCGGCGGACTGCCGCTGGGCGCCTGCCTGGCCTTCGGCCGGGCCGCCGACCTGCTCACCCCCGGCTCGCACGGCACCACGTTCGGCGGCAACCCGATCAGCTGCGCCGCCGCGCTCGCGGTCGTCTCCACGATCGCGCACGAGGGCCTGCTCGACCACGTCAAGCGCGTCGGCGAGCGGCTGCGGCGCGGCGTCGAGGCGCTCGGTCACCCGCTGGTCCGCGAGGTGCGCGGTGCCGGCCTGCTGCTCGGCATCGTGCTCGACCAGCCGGTCTCCGCCGCCGCGGCGGCAGCGCTGCGCGACGCGGGTTTCCTGGTGAACCCGGTGCAGCCGGACGTGATCCGGCTCGCCCCGCCGCTGATCCTCACCGTGGCGCAGGCCGACGCCTTCGTCGCCGCGCTGCCCGCCGCGCTGTCCGCCGCCGCGCCGCACCCTTCCACCGACGCCGCAGCGACCGCCGACGACGCCGCGTCCGACGCCACGACCCCGACGGAGGCTCCCGCATGATCCGCCACTTCCTGCGCGACGACGACCTCACGCCCGCCGAGCAGGCCGCCGTGCTCGACCTCGCCGCCCGGATGAAGACCGACCGGTACGGCCACCAGCCGCTGGCCGGGCCGAAGTCGGTGGCGGTGCTGTTCGACAAGCAGAGCCTGCGGACCCGGATCTCGTTCGACGTGGGCATCGCCGAACTGGGCGGGCACCCGCTGGTGGTGGACACCCAGGTCACCCACTTCGGCCGCGGCGAGACGCTCGCCGACGCCGGCCGGGTGCTGTCCCGCTACGTCGCCGCGATCGTGCTGCGCACCCACGGCGACGACCGGATCGCCGAGGTCGCCGAGCACGCCACGGTGCCGGTGGTCAACGCGCTCACCGACACGTACCACCCCTGCCAGATGCTGGCCGACCTGCTCACCGTGCGGGAGCGCTTCGGCGGCACCGCCGGGCGGATCCTCGCGTACGTGGGCGACGCGGCGAACAACATGGCCCACTCGTACCTGCTGGCCGGCGCGACCGCCGGGATGCACGTGCGGATCGCCGGCCCGGCCGGGTTTCAGCCGGACCCGGAGATCGTGGCCCGCGCGGAGAAGATCGCCGCCACCACCGGCGGCTCGGTCCAGGTGCTCACCGACCCGGCCGAGGCGGTACGCGGCGCGCACGTCGTCGCCACCGACACCTGGACGTCGATGGGACAGGAGGCCGACGGGCTGGACCGGATCACGCCGTTCCTGCCGTACCAGGTCAACGCCGCGCTGCTCGGCCACGCCGACGCCGACGTGATCGTGCTGCACTGCCTGCCCGCCCATCGGGGCGAGGAGATCACCGACGAGGCGCTCGACGGCCCGCACAGCGCGGTGTTCGACCAGGCGGAGAATCGGCTGCACGCCCAGAAGGCGCTGCTGACGTTTCTCCTGGAGGAATCCGCATGACCGCTCCGCTGACCCGCGCCGCGCGGCACGCCCGCATCGTCGAGCTGATCCGCGACACCCCGATCCACTCGCAGACCGAGCTGGCCGACCTGCTCGCCGGGGACGGCATCCAGGTCACCCAGGCCACGCTGTCGCGGGACCTGAAGGAACTGGGGGCGGTGACCGCGCGCGGCGGTGACGGGCGGGGCGTCTACCTGATCCCGGAGGACGGGCACCGGCCGCTGCGCGACGCCGAGGGCGCGCCGGCCCGGCTGGTCCGGCTGCTGCGTGAGCTGCTCAACGGCGTCGACTCCAGCGGCAACATCGCGGTGCTGCGCACCCCGCCGGGCGCGGCCCAGTACCTCGCCAGCGCGCTGGACCGGGCCGGCCTCACCGAGATCGTCGGCACCATCGCCGGCGACGACACCATCCTCGTCGTGGCCCGGGAGGCCGACGGCGGGGCGGCGCTGGGTGAGCGGCTCGCCGCCTGGGCCCGCCGGGACGACACAGTCGAAGGGAGCACGACGTGACCGAGCGGGTCGTGCTGGCGTACTCCGGGGGCCTGGACACCTCGGTCGCCATTCCGTACCTGGCCGAGCAGACCGGCGCGGAGATCATCGCGGTGGCGGTCGACGTCGGCCAGGGCGGCGAGGACATGGCCGTGATCCGGCAGCGCGCGCTCGACTGCGGCGCGGTCGAGGCCGAGGTGGTGGACGCGCGCGACGAGTTCGCCGCCGACTACTGCCTGCCGGCCATCCGGGCCAACGCCCTCTACATGGACCGGTACCCGCTGGTGTCCGCGCTGTCCCGGCCGCTGATCGTCAAGCACCTGGTGGCCGCGGCGCGCGGCCACGGCGGCACGATCGTGTCGCACGGCTGCACCGGCAAGGGCAACGACCAGGTCCGCTTCGAGGTCGGCCTGGGCGCGCTCGCGCCCGACCTGAAGGTGATCGCGCCGGCCCGGGACTTCGCCTGGACCCGGGACAAGGCGATCGCGTTCGCCGAGGAGAAGGGGCTGCCGATCGACGTGTCGGCGAAGTCGCCGTACTCGATCGACCAGAACCTGTGGGGCCGCGCGGTGGAGACCGGCTTCCTGGAGGACATCTGGAACGCCCCGGTCGAGGACCTCTACGCGTACACCGTCGACCCGGCGTCGGAACGCGACCCGGACGACGTGGTGCTCACGTTCGACGCCGGCATCCCGGTCGCGATCGACGGCGAGACGGTCACCCCGTACGAGGCGATCCGGGAGCTGAACCGGCGCGCCGGGGCGCACGGCGTGGGCCGGCTCGACATGGTCGAGGACCGACTGGTCGGCATCAAGAGCCGCGAGGTGTACGAGGCACCCGGCGCGGTCGCGCTGATCACCGCCCACCAGGAGCTGGAGGCGGTGACAGTCGAGCGGGACCTGGCCCGGTTCAAGCGCGGCGTCGACCAGCGCTGGGGTGAGCTGGTCTACGACGGGCTCTGGTTCTCGCCGCTGAAGCGCGCGCTGGACGCGTTCATCGACGACGCGCAGCGGCACGTCAGCGGCGAGGTGCGGCTGCGGCTGCACGGCGGCCGGGCCGTGGTGACCGGCCGGCGTTCCGAGGCGAGCCTGTACGACTTCGGCCTCGCCACGTACGACACCGGTGACACGTTCGACCAGTCGCTGGCGAAGGGTTTCGTGCAGTTGTGGGGCCTGCCCAGCCGGATGGCGGCGGCGCGGGACGCCCGGATGGGAGGAGTCTGATGGGGGGCACCACAATGGGTGGGGTGGACGACAAGAGCCTGACCGAGAACAGCGCCCCCGCCAACCGGACGAGCCTCTGGGGCGGCCGGTTC
Organism: Micromonospora chalcea; assembly: GCF_028768405.1. Lineage (NCBI taxonomy): Bacteria > Bacillati > Actinomycetota > Actinomycetes > Micromonosporales > Micromonosporaceae > Micromonospora > Micromonospora chalcea. Next base: position 570,911 of record NZ_CP118233.1, read on the forward strand.
GCCGGCGGCCCCGCCGAGGCGCTCGCGCGGCTGTCGGTGAGTGTCCAGTTCGACTGGCGCCTCGCCCCGTACGACATCGCCGGTTCCCGCGCGCACGCCCGGGTCCTGGCCGGCGCCGGCCTGCTCGACCCGGACGAACTGGGCCGGATGCTTGCCGCGCTGGACGACCTGGAGGCGGCGTGCGCCTCCGGCGCGTTCCGCCCGACCGTCGACGACGAGGACGTGCACACCGCGCTGGAGCGTGGCCTGCTGGAGCGGCTGGGCAGCCTCGGCGGCAAGCTGCGCGCCGGCCGGTCCCGCAACGACCAGGTGGCCACCGACCTGCGGCTCTACCTGCGTGACCACGCCCGCGGGGTGGCGGCCCGGCTGGTCGAGCTGGCCGAGGCCCTCGTCGAGCAGGCGGAGCGGCACGTGGACACCGCCGCGCCGGGCATGACGCACCTGCAGCACGCCCAGCCGGTGACGTTCGGGCACTGGCTGCTGGCCCACGTGCAGCCGCTGCTGCGCGACCTGGAGCGGATGCGCGACTGGGACGAGCGGACCGCGATCAGCCCGCTCGGCGCGGGCGCGCTGGCCGGGTCGGGGCTGCCGCTGGACCCGGTGGCGGTCGCCAAGGAGCTGGGCTTTCGTACCTCGTTCGCCAACTCGATGGACGCGGTCGCGGACCGCGACTTCGTCGCCGAGTTCCTGTTCGTCACCGCGATGATCGGCGTGCACCTGTCCCGCCTCGGCGAGGAGGTGGTGCTCTGGACGTCGCAGGAGTTCGGCTGGGTCGAGCTGGACGACGCGTTCGCCACCGGCTCGTCGATCATGCCGCAGAAGAAGAACGCGGACATCGCCGAGCTGGCCCGGGGCAAGTCCGGCCGCCTGGTCGGCGGCCTGATGAGCGTGCTCACCATGCTCAAGGGCCTGCCCATGACGTACGACCGGGACATGCAGGAGGACAAGGAGCCGGCGTTCGACGCGGTCGACACGCTGGAGCTGCTGCTGCCCGCGCTGGCCGGGATGATCTCCACGATGACGGTCCGGGTGGACCGGCTGGTGGCGAGCGCCCCGTCGGGTTTCTCGCTCGCCACCGAGGTCGCCGACTGGCTGGTCCGGCGCAACGTGCCGTTCCGCGACGCGCACGAGATCACCGGCAAGCTGGTGGCGCTCTGCGCGGCCCGGGACTGCGCGCTGGACGAGGTGTCCGACGCCGACCTGGCCGCCGTCAGCGAGCACCTGGAACCTTCGGTGCGCGACGTGCTGTCGGTGCGTTCGGCGCTGGCCGCCCGCATCACGCCCGGCTCCACCGGGCCCGGCCCGGTCGCCGACCAGCTCGCCGCCGCGGCGGACAAGCTGACCGGCTGGCGTGAGTGGGCCGCCGAGCGGGTCGTCCCGCGCTGACCTGCGGCTGATCCGGGGGCAGGCACCCGCCTGCCCCCGGATCACACCGGTCAACCGGTGGGGCGCTCGCGCTTCGGCAGCTTCGCCACCACCGCGTCGTACGACCCGTCGACCGCCTCGACCAGCTCGTCGTCGGGGATGCCGCCGGAGAGCCGCAGCGTGTTCCAGCCCGACCGGCCGATGTAGGGGGAGGGGCGCGCGTCGGCCGGGAACCGGTGCAGCCACTCGTCGGCCACCTCGCGGGACGCCCCGCACTTCACGCCGACCCGCGCCTCACCGTCGGGCGAGCCGAGGAACGCGAAGATCCGGCTGCCCACCTTCACCGCCTCGTCGCCCTCCCACGGCCGGTCGAGCCAGGCTCCCGGCTTGGCCAGGCAGTAGGCGAGCATCTCCTCGCGCGTCATCGCGTCCTCCCCGTGCCGTCGTCGGGCACAGTCTTGCCCGCGGCTGTGACAGTGCGCGCCGCCGGTCAGTCGCCGGTGCCGGTGCGGACGGTGAGCCGCTCGTAGCGCTGCCGGGCCGCCTGGGCGCTGCCCAGCCCCAGCCCGAAGGCGATCGCCTGCCAGGTCATGCCCCGGCCGCGGGCCACCTGGAGCAGCCCGGCCTCCAGTGCGTCCACCTCGGAGCGCACGTGCGGGATGAGCGTCAGCGCGGCCATCAGGTCGGCCTGGTCGACCGGCTCCTCACCCTCGTCCAGCTCGGCGCCCCCGGCGAGCGCCATCACCAGCGTGGCCGCCTCGTAGGCGTCGGGCACGTCGGGGTGGGCGTAGCGACGGCGGCGGGAGTTGGTGCCGGCGTGCCGCTCGGCGATCCGCAGCAGCGCCGCGTAGTTGCGGTGCGCCCGTGCCTGGGCAGCATCCGGAGCGGTGAACGGGTCGTTGTCCACGGTGACCATGTCGTCCATCCCACACCCAAGAATGGCCTGTTGTCAACACCCCGTTGAAAGCCCTTCGTGTAAAACACCGTGACCTCAACGCATGGTGAAGGGTCGGCGCGTCATGCCACCACAGACGCGCCGCGGGGTGTCCCGGGTTGCCCGGAACGGCCGATTCAGGCCGGCGAGTTCCGCACCGGGGCGGCCGGAGCGGGCCGGCGACGCGGGGTGTGCCGCCGGTAGACGCTCACGCTCGGCTCGTCCGCCAGCCAGAACCGCCACGGCAGGTCGTGCGCGGCGGCGACCCCGACACGCGGCCCGGCGACGATGTGCGCCGGGTCGACCGGGATCGCCGGTGGCGTCAGCAGCAGCGGGCCGCTGCCGTCGATAGCCGAGGTGCCGTTCGCGTCCCGCCCGATCCCGAGCGCGGTGACCAGCCGGGCCGGCCCGCGGGCCAGATCCCGGTCGGCGGCGCGCGGCCTGCGCTCGCGGGCGGTCTCGACGCCGCCGACCACCTCGCCCGCGCGCAGCAGCACCGCCGCCGCCTCGCCGTCGCGCCCGCAGACGATGTTCGCGCACCAGTGCATGCCGAACACGAAGTACACGTAGACGTGCCCGGCAGGCCCGAACATGACCTGGTTGCGCGGCGTCGGCCCGCGGTGGGCGTGCGACGCCGGGTCCTCGCCGGTGCCCGCGTACGCCTCCACCTCGGTGAGGCGTACCGTGACGCCGCCGGCCGACACGGTCCAGCCGAGCAGCGTCCGCGCGGTCTGCGCGATCTGCGCGGCGGGCGCGGAGAGCCAGGGGTACGTCATCGCGGCAAGGGTAGTCGGTGGGAGGCGCGTGATCCGGGCCACGCCGGGGCGGGCGGCCACCGGAATAGTTGACTCGTCAAATATGTTGTGAGGAGCGATCCCGGGCCGACCGGTCCGGACCCCACGCGAGGAGCTGGTCATGCAGTTCGGAGTCTTCACCGTCGGTGACGTCACCCCCGACCCGACAAACGGGCGACTGCCGTCCGAGCGTGAGCGGATCAAGGCCATGACCGCCATCGCGCTCAAGGCCGAGGAGGTCGGCCTGGACGTCTTCGCCACCGGCGAGCACCACAACCCGCCGTTCGTGCCGTCGTCGCCGACCACCATGCTCGGCTGGATCGCCGCGCGCACCGAACGGCTGCTGCTGTCCACCGCGACCACGCTGATCACCACCAACGACCCGGTGAAGATCGCCGAGGACTACGCGATGCTGCAGCACCTCGCCGACGGCCGGGTGGACCTGATGATGGGGCGCGGCAACACCGGGCCCGTCTACCCGTGGTTCGGCCAGGACATCCGCAACGGCATCCCCCTGGCCATCGAGAACTACGACCTGCTGCGCCGGCTCTGGCGCGAGGACGTGGTCGACTGGAAGGGCCGGTTCCGTACGCCGCTGCAGGCGTTCACCTCGACCCCGCGCCCGCTCGACGGCGTGCCGCCGTTCGTCTGGCACGGCTCGATCCGCAGCCCGGAGATCGCCGAACAGGCCGCGTACTACGGCGACGGCTTCTTCGCCAACCACATCTTCTGGCCCAAGGAGCACACCCAGCGGATGGTCGGCCTCTACCGGGAGCGGTTCGCGCACTACGGCCACGGCTCACCCGACCAGGCCATCGTCGGCCTCGGCGGGCAGGTATTCATGCGCCGCAACTCCCAGGACGCGGTACGCGAGTTCCGCCCCTACTTCGACAACGCCCCGGTCTACGGGCACGGCCCGTCGCTGGAGGAGTTCACCCGCGAGACGCCGCTGACGGTGGGCAGCCCGCAGCAGGTCATCGACCGGACGCTGGGCTTCCGCGAGTACGTCGGCGACTACCAGCGGCAGCTCTTCCTGATCGACCACGCCGGCCTGCCGCTGAAGACGGTGCTGGAGCAGCTCGACCTGCTGGGCGAGGAGGTGGTCCCGGTGCTGCGCAAGGAGTTCGACTCGCTGCGTCCCGCGCACGTGCCCGAGGCGCCCACCCACGCCGGCCTGCTGGCCGCCCGCGACGCCGCTCCCGCCGACGGGGAGCAGCGATGACCCGCCGTACCCTGGCGGTCGTCTCGGCCGGGCTCGCCCAGCCGTCGTCCACCCGTCTGCTCGCCGACCAGCTCGCCGCGGCCGCCCGCGACGAGCTGGCCGGCCGCGGCGCGACGGCGGAACTGCGCACCGTGGAGCTGCGCGAGCACGCCCACGACGTGGTGAACCACCTGCTCACCGGCTTCGCGCCGGCCGCGCTGCGGCAGACACTCGACGCCGTGGCGGCCGCCGACGCGCTGATCGCGGTGACGCCGATCTTCAACGCGTCCTACAACGGGCTGTTCAAGTCGTTCTTCGACGTGATCGACCGGGACACGCTCGCGGGCAAGCCGGTGCTCATCGGGGCGACCGGCGGCACCGCCCGGCACTCCCTCGCGCTGGAGCACGCGGTCCGGCCGATGTTCACGTACCTGCGGGCGGCGACACTGCCCACTGCGGTGTTCGCCGCGCCGGAGGACTGGGCCGGTGACGACGGGGACAGCGCGCTGCGGTCCCGGATCCGCCGGGCCGCCGCCGAGCTGGCCGAGCAGGTGGACCGCCGCCCGCCCGCGACCGGCCCGGCCGACCCGTTCGCGCTCACCACCGACTTCGCCGACCTGCTCGCCGGCCGCGACCCGGCCTGACGCCGGGGCGGTGCGGCGCGGGGGCGACCGCTACCGAGCGTTACCGTCCCGGCGAAACCACGCCGGAAACTCGATATGCCTGAGAGGCATATTTATGCCTCTCAGGCATATCGCTCGGAAGACATCTCTCGCGCCGGGCGGCCCGGCGGACAGGGCCGGCGCGGGGCCGCCGCCCGCGAGGCGGCTCAGTCGTCGGCCGGCTCGGGCCGGTGGGCGACGAGCACCGGGCAGTGGGAGTGCTGCACCATTGCCTGGCTGACCGAGCCGAGCAGCAGCCCGACGAAGCCGCCCCGGCCCCGGGAGCCGACCACCACGAGCGCCGCCTCGCCGCTGGCCTCGACGAGCGCGGTCTCCGGCGAGGGGGAGGTGACGGACCGCTCCGTCACCCGCAGGCCCGGATGCGCCGACCGGACCCGCTCCGCGGCCTCGGCCAGCAGTCCCGCCGCCTCGGCCCGCTCGGCGGTGGACGCCTCCGCCGCGACCTCGGGCGCCACCGCGCCGCGTTCCGGCGACCGGACGTGCATCAGCACCAGCTCCGCGTCGCGCCGCTCGGCCTCGTCGGCAGCCAGCTCGATCGCGTACGCGGCCGAGTCGGAGCCGTCCACGCCGACCAGCACCGGCCCGTCCACCGGAATCGGCTGCTCCTCCGGGCGGACGATCAGCACCGGGCAGTGCCCGTGCTGCGCGAGCTGCCCGCTGACCGAGCCGAGCAGCAGGCCGGCGAATCCGCCCACGCCCCGGCTGCCCACCACGACCAGCTCGGCGCGGCGGGACTCCTCGACCATCGTCGCGCCCGGACCGCCGGCCACCTGGCGCACCTGTACCCGCAGGCCCGGGTGCCGCTCGGTCAGGTCGGCGGCGACCGACTCGAGCATCTTCTCCGCCTCCGCGGTGGGCGCCGGCACCCCCAGGTCGTACGGGTTGAGCGGCACGCCGTAGCCGAGCGGGTGCAGGTAGCCGTGCACCAGCACCAGCGGCCGGGAACGTGCCACGGCGGTCGCGGCAGCCAGGTCGGCGGCGGCCAGGCTGGACGGCGATCCGTCCACTCCCACCACGACGGGTCGGTTCATCAGGTCTGTTCCCTCCGGTCGGCTCAGGCCATTGTGGCGGTCCCGGCGGCGCCGGGACCGCCGAACCGGGGTCAGCGTTCCCGGCCCCCGCGGTGCCGGACGACGGCCAGCGGGCTGTGGCAGTGGTGCAGCACGGCGTGGCTGACCGAGCCGAGCAGCAGCGAGCCGAGGCTACCCCGCCCGTGCGCGCCGACCACCGTCAGCTGCGCCCCGACGGACTCCTCGACCAGCACCCGGGCCGGCGTGGCGGCGGCGACCAGCTTCGGCCGCACCGTGACCTCCGGGTAGCGCTCGGTCCAGCCGGCGACCGCCTCGGCCAGCACCCGCTGCTCGTCGGCGCGCAACTGCTCCGGCTCGTACGCCAGCGGCAGGACGTCGCCGAACGCCTCGCGGTAGCTCACCGGCTGCGGGTACAGCCAGGTGTGCACCACCACCAGCTCGGCGTCGCGCGCCGCGGCCTCGGCGAACGCGAACCCGACCGCCTCGTCGGACAGCGCGGAGCCGTCCACGCCGACCACCACCGGGCCGTCGGCGCGGGCCTCGCCCCGGGCGACGAGCACCGGGCAGTCCGCGCGGGCGGAGAGCTGCACCGCCGCCGAGCCGACCAGGAGTTCGGCGAAGCCGCCCAGGCCACGGTGGCCCAGCACGAGCAGCGCGGCGTCGCGGCTCTCCCGCAGCAGCACCGCGACCGGCCCGCCGTCGACCACCGCGCCGGTCACCGCCAGCTCCGCGTCGACCTTGCGGGCCTCGTCCACCGCCTCCTCGACCAGCTTCTCGGCCTCCTGGCGCAGCTCGATGTCGGGCAGCACCGGGGCGACCATGCCCAGCGGCGTGCCGACCAGCGGCCACAGGAAGGCGTTCACCACCCGCAGCGGCCGGTGCCGCAGCACCGCCTCTCGTGCGGCCAGCCGTACCGCGTCCAGCGCGGACGGGGAGCCGTCCACGCCCACCACGACGGGGGCACCGGTCCTGTCGGTCATGACGTCCTCCTTCGGTTCCCCCTCAGCCTGCGCCGACGGCTCCCACCTGGGCAGAGTCGATCCGCCCGGCACGGCCGGGACCATCGGCCCCTACCGGCCGGGCCGTTCGCGAGGTGGAATGGGACCCAGTGCTCCCTCCTGTCGATCCTGGAGGCGCGATGACCCCGCTGGAAATGCTCCGCGTCCACCCCTTCCTGGCCGGGCTGCCCGACGAGTGGCTGCCCCGGCTCACCGGGTACGCCCGCCCGGTGGTCTGGCACCCCGGGCACCGGCTGTTCCGCGCCGGCGCGCCGGCCGACCGGTTCTGGCTCGTCCGCGGCGGCCAGGTGGCACTCGACTTCCCGGTGCCGGGCCGCGGCGACGTGGGCATCGAGACGATCGGGCCGGGCGGCGTGCTCGGCTGGTCCTGGCTGTTCCCGCCGTACCGCTGGCAGTTCGGCGCGGTCGCCACCCAGCGCAGCACCGCCGTCGAACTCGACGCCGACGGGGTACGCCGGCTGATGGAGTCCGACGACACGCTCGGCCGCCAGCTCACCAGCCGGTTCATGAGCGTGGTGGTGGACCGCCTCCAGGCGTCCCGGGTCCGGCTGCTGGACCTCTACGGCTACCCGACGGCCGCAGCCAGCTGAACCGGCGCGCGGTCAGGTGACGGTGAGACCCCGGGCGGCGAACTGACCGCGTACCCGGGTCAGCAGGTCGGCGTCAGGCGGCTCGGTGTCCGCCAGCGGGAACGTCAGCCCCAGCTCGGCGTACTTGTGCGCACCGAGCCGGTGGAACGGCAGCACCTCCACGCGCTGCAGCGTGGCCAGCCCGGCCGCGATGTCGGCCACCCGCTCCACCTCGTCGACCGCGTCGGTCAGGCCGGGCACCAGCACGTACCGGATCCACATCGGCGTACCCCGGTCGGCCAGCCGTTGCGCGAACCGCAACGTCGGCGCGAGCCGGCCGGTGCCGGTGACCCGGCGGTACGTCTGCGGGTTGCCCGCCTTCACGTCGAGCAGCACCAGGTCGGTGGCGTCCAGAAGCGTGTCGTCGGCGCGGACGCCGAGGAAGCCGGAGGTGTCCAGCGCGGTGTGCAGGCCCAGGTCGACGTGACAGCGCCGCAGCAGCTCCCGGGTGAACGCCGGTTGCAGCAGCGGCTCCCCGCCGCTCACCGTGACGCCGCCCCCGGCCACCTGGATGAACCGGCGGTACCGGCCGGCGAGCGCGACCATCTCGTCCACGCTGCGGCGGCGGCCGCTGCGGCCGTACCAGGTGTCCGGGCTGTGGCAGTAGCGGCAGCGCAGCGGGCAACCGGCCAGGAAGACCACGAACCGGGTGCCCGGGCCGTCCACCCCGACCGAGGTGTCCCAGGAGTGCACAGCGCCGGTGACGCACCCCGGCGCCGCCGCAGTCACCTGCGGCGGCGCGGGCGGGCGGCCGTTCACAGCGACCCGTGGAAGGTCCGCGACACCACGTCGCGCTGCTGCTCCGGCGTGAGCCGCACGAAGTTCACCGCGTACCCGGAGACCCGGACGGTGAGCTGCGGGTACCGCTCCGGGTGCGCCATCGCGTCCAGCAGCGTGGCCCGGTCCAGCACGTTGACGTTGAGGTGGAACCCGCCGGCGTCGGCGTAGCCGTCGAGCACCCCGGCCAGGTTCGCGATCCGCTCGTCGCGGGTGTGGCCCAGGCCGTCCGGCGTGACGGTGCCGGTCAGCGAGATGCCGTCGCGGGCCGCGTCGTACGGCAGCTTCGCCACCGACAGCGCGGACGCGACCAGGCCGTGCGTGTCCCGCCCGTTCATCGGGTTCGCCCCCGGCGCGAACGGCTCACCGGCGCGCCGCCCGTCCGGCGTGTTGCCGGTGTGCTTGCCGTACACCACGTTCGAGGTGATGGTGAGCACCGACATGGTCAGCTCCGCGTCGCGGTACGTACGCTGCCGGCGCAGCTTCTCCGCGAACGTCTCGACCAGCCACACCGCGATCTCGTCGGCCCGGTCGTCGTCGTTGCCGTACGTCGGGAACTCGCCCTCGACCGCGTAGTCGACCGCCAGCCCGGACTCGTCACGCAGCACCTTGACCCGGCCGTACCGGATGGCCGACAGGCTGTCTACGGCGACCGACAGGCCGGCGATTCCGGTGGCCATGAACCGGCGCACCGGGTGGTCGTGCAGCGCCATCTCCAGCCGCTCGTAGGCGTACCTGTCGTGCTGGTGGTGGATCACGTTCAGCGCGTCCACGTACGTCTGCGCCAGCCAGTCCAGCGTGCGGTCGTACGCGGCCAGCACCTCGTCGTAGTCGAGCGTCTCGCCGCCGACCGGCGCGGCCGGCGGGGCGACCTGCGCCCCGGACAGCTCGTCGCGGCCGCCGTTGATCGCGTACAGCAGCGCCTTCGCCAGGTTCGCCCGGGCGCCGAAGAACTGCATGTCCCGGCCGACCCGCATGGCCGACACGCAGCAGGCGATCGCGGTGTCGTCGTCGTACGCCGGGCGGATCAGCTCGTCGTTCTCGTACTGGATGGCGCTGGTGTCCAGCGACACCTGGGCGCAGAACCGCTTGAACCCCTCGGGCAGCCGCGGCGACCAGAGCACCGTCAGGTTCGGCTCCGGCGCCGGACCGAGGTTGTACAGCGTCTGCAGGTAGCGGAACGTGGTGCGGGTGACCAGCGGGCGGCCGTCCGCGCCCATCCCGCCGAGCGACTCGGTGACCCAGGTGGGGTCGCCGGAGAAGAGCTGGTCGTACTCGGGGGTGCGCAGGAAGCGGATGATCCGCAGCTTGATCACGAAGTCGTCGATCAGCTCCTGCGCGCCACTCTCGTCCAGCCGCCCCTCGGCGATGTCCCGCCGCAGGTAGGCGTCGAGGAACCCGGCGGTGCGGCCGAGCGACATGGCGGCGCCGTTCTGCTCCTTCGTGGCGGCCAGGTAGGCGAAGTAGAGCCACTGGATCGCCTGCGCGCCGGTGACGGCCGGGCGGGAGATGTCGAAGCCGTACGAGGCGGCCATCTCCTTCAGCTCGCCGAGCGCGCGGAGCTGCTCGGCCAGTTCCTCCCGGTCGCGGATCACGTCGTCGGTGCTGCGCCGGTCGTCCAGCGCCGCCTTGAGCGCGCGGCGTTCCTCGATCAGCCGGTCCACGCCGTACAGCGCCACCCGGCGGTAGTCGCCGATGATCCGCCCGCGTCCGTACGCGTCGGGCAGGCCGGTGATGATGTGCGAGCGCCGGGCCGCGAGCACGGTCTCCGGGTACGCGTCGAACACCGCGTCGTTGTGCGTGCGGCGGTACCGGGTGAAGATCTCGTGCACGCGCGGGTCCGGCTCACGCCCGTACGCGCGCAGCGCCGTCTCCACCATCCGCAGCCCGCCGGCCGGCATGATCGCCCGCCGCAGCGGCGCGTCGGTCTGCAACCCGACGATCAGCTCCCGCTCCCGGTCGATGTACCCGGGCGCGTGCGAGGTGATCGTCGACGGGGTGGCCGCGTCGACGTCGTACACGCCGCGGCGCCGCTCCTCCGGGAACATTTCCCGCAGCCGGTCCCACACCGCGAGCGTGCGCGGCGTCGGCCCGGTCAGGAACGAGGCGTCCCCGGTGTACGGCTCGTGGTTGTGGCGGACGAAGTCGGCCACGTCGACTGTCTCCTGCCACGCGCCGGCGTGGAATCCGCGCCAGGGGGCCAGGGGTTCGGTGGCGGTCATGTCGGTCCCTCTCCGGGCGTCGGCGGCCCGGTCCCCGCGGGTGCGGGGACCGGGGGCGGGGGTCAGGGCTGGAGCACGAGCCGGGCGGCGACCCGGCCGGCGAGGACGTCGTCCACCGCGTCGTTGATGTCGTCCAGCTTGCGGGTCTCGTAGACGACCCGGGTGCGGCCGGCGGCGTGCAGCGCGAAGACCTCGGCCAGGTCGGCGCGGGTGCCGACGATCGAGCCGAGCACCGTGATGCCCTTGAGCACCGTCTCGAAGACGGGCAGGGTGATCGCGTTGTCGGCGGGCAGCGACACCAGCACCAGCCGGCCGCCGCGGCGCAGCGAGCGGTGGGCCTGCTCGATCACCCGGGGGCTGGCGGCCAGCACGATCGCCACGTCCACGCCGCCCAGCGCGGTGATCCGCTCGACCGGGTCGGTGGTGGCGGCGTCGACAGTGTGCGCGGCGCCCAGCGACGTGGCCAGCTCCAGCTTCTCGGCGGTCACGTCCACCGCGACCGTCTCGGCGCCGAAGATCTGCGCGTACTGCTGGGCGAGGTGACCGAGGCCGCCGATGCCGAAGATCGCGACCCGCTCGCCCGGCCGTACCCCGGCGACCTTGACGGCCTTGTACGTGGTGACGCCCGCGCAGGTCAGCGGCGCGGCCTCGAACGGGTCCACGCCGTCGGGCACGCGGACCGCGTAGCGGGCCGAGGCCACCGCGTACTCGGCGTGCGCGCCGTCGATGCTGTAACCGGTGTTGCGCTGCGACTCGCACAGCGTCTCCCAGCCGGTCACGCAGTACGCGCAGGTGCCGCAGGCCCAGCCGAGCCAGGGCAGCGCGACCCGGTCGCCGACGGCGTGCTCGGTGACGCCGGGGCCGACCTGCTCGACCAGGCCGACGCCCTCGTGACCGGGTACGAACGGCGGGGTGGGCTTCACCGGCCACTCGCCGCGGGCGGCGTGGATGTCGGTGTGGCAGAGTCCGCTGGCTTCGACGCGGACCAGGATCTCGCCCGGGCCGACCTCCGGCACGGGACGCTCGGTGATCTCCATCGGACGGTCGAACGCGGTGACGACACTGGCGCGCATCGGGGGCCTCCCTCGCTCTCGTTCTCACCCTCAGCGTCGTCGGTCCGGGCGCCGCCGGGCAGGGGCGCAGGACCGCCGTGACCCGGGACCAACGGCCCCTCCGCCGAGAGCCGACGGGAGAACGGCGGTACGGCCGCCGGTGACGTACCGGCGGCCGTACCCCTGGGTGGTCAGCTGTCGACGACGAGGCGGCGGGCCCGCAGCACGCGCGCCCACCATGGCCGGTCGTCCGGGCGCAGCCGGGGCGCCGGCAGGCCGCGCAGGCTGACCCAGCCGCCCGGCCCCATGGTGACGGTGCCGACCGACGGCGGACGGCGCCGCGACCACACCGCCACGGCGGCGGTGAGCGCGGCCACCGCGAACGCGCCGGTGGCCGCGGCGACGAGCTGGTCCGGTTCGACCACGCGCCGGTAGCGGACCCGGCCACCGGCCGCGACGAACACGCCGACCGGACGGCCGTCGCGGTGCACCGGCACCAGCGCGGCGTCCCCGGGCAGCTCCAGCACCGGGCCGACCGGCCCGGCCGTGGTGGGGGTGGGCGTCGCGGGCGGAGGCGCGGCCTGCGGTGGCGCCGGGCGGGGGACCGGCGCGACCGCCGGACCGGTCGGGTTGAAGATGGCGGTCATGGTGCTGCCCTCCTAGCGGGAGTCGGACTTCTCGGTACGGGCCTCGACGGCGGCCCGGCCGGCGGCCAGCCGCGCCACCGGCACCCGGTACGGCGAGCAGGAGACGTAGTCGAGCCCGGCCGCGGCGAAGAACCCGATCGATTCCGGGTCGCCGCCGTGCTCGCCGCACACCCCGACGGTCAGGCCCGGCCGGGCCGCCCGCCCCTCGGCGACGGCGAGGCGGACCAGCCGGCCCACGCCGGTGGCGTCGATGCTCTCGAACGGCGACACCGGGAAGATCCCCCGTTCCAGGTACGTGGAGAAGAACGCCCCCTCCACGTCGTCCCGGGAGAACGCCCAGGTCATCTGCGTCAGGTCGTTGGTGCCGAAGGAGAAGAAGCGCGCCTCGGCGGCGATGTCCCCGGCGGTCAGCGCCGCCCGGGGCGTCTCGATCATGGTGCCGATCGGGATCTCCGGCGCGTCCGGCACCCCGGCCAGCACCCGCCGCGCCTCGTCCGCCACCGCGGCGAGTTCCCGCACGTCACCGACCAGCGGCACCATGATCTCCGGGCGCGGGTCACCGCCGGCCCGGACCCGCTGCGCGGCCGCCTCGGCCAGCGCCCGCACCTGCATCGCGAACAGACCCGGCACCACCAGCCCGAGCCGCACGCCGCGCAGCCCCAGCATCGGGTTCGTCTCGTGCATCCGCCGTACCGCCGCCAGCAGCACGCCGTCGTGGCCCGGTTCCTCGCCACGCGCCTGCGCGCCCGCCACCCGGGCGGTCAGCTCGGCCAGCGGAGGCAGGAACTCGTGCAGCGGCGGGTCGAGCAGCCGCACCGTGACCGGAAGCCCGTCCATCGCGGTGAGCAGCCCGACGAAGTCGGCCCGCTGCAACGGCAGCAGCGCGTCCAGCGCCGCGCCGACCTCGGCCGGACCGTCGGCCAGGATCAGCCGCTCGACCAGTTCCCGGCGCTCGCCGAGGAACATGTGCTCGGTGCGGCACAGACCGATCCCTTCGGCGCCCAGCTCACGGGCCCGGCGCGCGTCGTCCGGGGTGTCGGCGTTGGCGTGGACGCCGAGCGTGCGTACCGCGTCGGCGTGCCCGAGCAGCCGGTGCACGGCGGCGACCAGCGGGTCGGCCTCCGGGCGCAGCTCACCGGTCAGGTACCGGGCCACCGGGGACGGCTGCACCGGCACCTCGCCGCGCCAGATCCGCCCGCTGGTGCCGTCGATCGAGATCACCTCGCCGGCGCGCACCACCTGCTCGCCCACCGTGAACTCGCCGCGCTCCACGTCGATGGTCAGCGCCTCGGCCCCGCAGACGCAGGTCCGGCCCATGCCGCGGGCCACCACGGCGGCGTGCGACGTCTTCCCACCGCGCGAGGTGAGCACCCCGACCGCGGCGATCATGCCGGGCAGGTCGTCCGGGTTGGTCTCCGGCCGGACCAGGATCACCGGCCCGGTGGACGCCGCCGCGGCGGCCGAGTCGAAGACCACCCGCCCGACCGCGGCGCCGGGGGAGGCGCCGACGCCGACGGCGAGCGGCTCGGGCGCGCCGGCGACGTCGAAGGCCGGGAACATCAGCTGGGCGAGCTGCGCGCCGGTGACCCGGGTGAGCGCCTCGTCGGCCGTGATCAGCCCTTCCTCGGCCAGCTGCGCGGCGATCACGAACGCCGCCGCCGCGGTGCGCTTGCCGACCCGGGTCTGGAGCATCCACAGCTTCCCGCGTTCGATGGTGAACTCGACGTCGCACAGGTCGCGGTAGTGCCGCTCCAGCGTCGCCATGATCTCCCGCAGCCGGTGGAAGCTCACCGGGTCGAGGTTCGCCAGCTCGGTCAGCGGCACCGTGTTGCGGATGCCCGCCACCACGTCCTCGCCCTGCGCGTCGCTCAGGTAGTCGCCGTACACGCCGGGTGCGCCGGTGGCCGGGTCGCGGGTGAACGCCACCCCGGTGCCGGAGTCCGGGCCGAGGTTGCCGAACACCATCGCCATCACGTTGACGGCGGTGCCCAGGTCGTCCGGGATGCGCTCCTGCCGCCGGTAGATCCGGGCCCGCTCCGAGTGCCAGGACTCGAACACCGCGCGCACGGCCAGGAACAGCTGCTCGTGCGGGGCCTGCGGGAAGTCGTGCCCGACGTGCCGGGCGAAGATCTTCTTGTACGTGTCGACCAGGTCGCGTAGCTGCCCGGCGCCCGGCCCGCCCGGCCCGGCGGTGGCCCGCAGCGCGGCCAGCTCGTGCTCGAATTCGTCGCCCGGAATGCCGTGCACGGTGCGGCCGAACATCTGGATCAGCCGCCGGTACGAGTCCCACGCGAACCGCTCGTCGCCGGTGCGGGCGGCCAGCCCCGCCACCGTGGTGTCGTTGAGCCCGATGTCGAGGATCGTCTCCATCATCCCCGGCATCGAGTACCGCCCGCCGGAGCGCACCGCCAGCAGCAGCGGGTCACGCGGGTCACCCAGCCACCGGTCCAGCCGCGCCTCCACCTCCCGCAGGTGCGCGTTTATCTCCTCGTACAGCCCGGCCGGCGGCGCCCCGGTGGCCAGGTACGCCCGGCACGCGTCGGTGGTGACGGTGAACCCGGGCGGCACCGGCAACCCGAGCCGGGTCATCTCGGCGAGGTTGGCGCCCTTGCCGCCGAGCAGGTCGGCCTGGCTGCGGTCACCCTCGATGAAGTCGTAGACGTACTTCGACATGGTCCGGCCTCCTCGACTGCGTCGTTGCACCTCCTTGGTAACCGGGCCGGCCGGCCGTGCGGCAGGGCCGGACGGGACACACACCGGGCCGGAGGTCCCGACCGTGTCGGAGGGGGCCCGTATCGTTCCGGCCGTGACGAACGAGGTGCTGCTCCGCCCGGTGCGCGACGACGACCTGCCCGCCTTCTTCGCCCACGAGCAGGATCCGCAGGCGAACTGGATGGCCGCGTTCGGCCCGAAGGATCCGTCCGACCGGGCCGCGTTCGAGGCGCACTGGGCGCGCATCCGCGCCGACGCGCGCATCGTGAACCGCGCGGTCACCGTCGACGGCCGGCTGGTCGGGCGGGTGGCGGCGTTCCCGGTCGGCGAGCAGACCGAGGTCAGCTACTGGATCGACGCGGCGTACTGGGGGCGCGGCCACGCCACCGCGGCGCTGCGCGCGCTGCTGCGCGAGGTGCCGCACCGGCCGCTGCACGCCCGCGCCGCGAAGGACAACGCCGCCTCGCTCGCGGTGCTGCGCAAGTGCGGCTTCGTCGTGGTCGGCGAGGACTCCGGGTACGCCCCGGCGCGCGGCGCCGAGGTCGAGGAGTACGTGCTGGAGCTGCCCGCCGAGGGGCCTGACCAGGCAGACCGCTAGTCTCCCCGGGTGAACTGGCTGGAACTCGTCGGCTGGGCCGGCTCCGCGCTGCTGGTCTGGTCCCTGCTGCAGACCCGGATCCTGCGGCTGCGCGCGCTCAACCTGGTCGGATGCCTCATCCTGATCGGCTACAACACCGCAGTGCAGGTGTGGCCGATGGTGGGGCTGAACGTGGTGCTCGCCGTGATCAACGTCTGGTACCTGCGCAAGCTGCTGGCCACCCGGCACGACGAGCAGACCTACCAGGTGGTCGAGGTGGGCACCGGCGACGCCTTCCTGGCGCACACGCTGCGGGTGCACGCCGCCGACATCGCCCGCTTCAACCCGGGCTTCCGCTGGGACGCCGACGCCGACGACCGCTCGGCGTTCCTGGTGGTACGCGCCGACGAGGTGGTCGGCGTGATGCTCTCGCACGCCGAACCGGGCGGCGTGGCCCAGATCGACCTGGACTACGTGACCCCGCCGTTCCGGGACTTCACCCCGGGCGAGTTCGTCTACCGGCGCAGCCGGCTGTTCACCGACCGGGGCTTCCGCCGCGTGGTCAGCCCGCCCGGCATGGTCGCCCCCTACTACCACCGGCTCGGATTCCGGCCCGAGGGCGGCGCGTACGTGCTCGACCTGCCCGTACCGGCCTGAACCCGGCCCCGGCGGGTGACACCGGCGCCGGTCATGATTCAGCGGCGGGCCCGCGGGGCACAGAGGGGCCACGCCGACCGGATCTGCCGGCCGGTGGGTCGGCCGTCGGCCGGCCCGGATCGGGTCGAGGGAGATAACCGGTCGTGCAGAGCTACTGGAGCCAGCTGGCCCTGGTCGGTGTGCTGGTGATCCTCAACGCGGCGTTCGCCGGCAGCGAGATGGCCCTGGTGTCCCTGCGGGACAGCCAGGTGCAGCGGCTGGAGCGCAGCGGCCGGGGCGGACGGACACTGGCCCGCCTGGCGAAGGATCCGAACCGGTTCCTGGCCACGATCCAGATCGGCATCACGCTCGCCGGGTTCCTCGCGTCCGCCGCCGCCGCGGTCTCGCTGGCCCGGCCGCTGGTGCCGCTGCTCAGCGTGTTCGGCAACGCCGCCGAGACCGTCGCCATCGTCGCGGTGACGCTGGTGCTCACGTTCGTCACGCTGGTCTTCGGCGAGCTGGCCCCGAAGCGGATCGCGATGCAGTCGGCCGAGCGGTGGGCGCTGCTGGTGGCCCGCCCGCTGGACCTGCTCTCCAGCATCACCCGGCCCGCCGTCTGGCTGCTGGGCGCCACCACCGACCTGGTGGTACGCCTGTTCGGCCTGGACCCGAAGGCCGAGCCGGACGAGATCGGCCCGGACGAGCTGCGCGACATCGTGGCCGGCAACCACGGCTTCACCAAGGAACAGCGCACGATCATCGCCGGTGCGGTGGAGATCGCGGACCGGCAGTTGCGGGCTGTGCTCGTACCCCGGTTGCAGGTCTTCACGCTCGACAGCGGCACCACCGCCGAGGCCGCGCGGCTGGTCCTGGCGGCGACCGGCCACTCCCGGGCGCCGGTGGTCCGCCACGGCGGCCTGGACGACGCGGTCGGCGTCATCCACCTGCGTGACCTGGTCGGCGTCTCCGACGACCGGCCGGTCGACGAGATCGCCCGCCCGCCCATGCTGCTGCCCGACTCGCTGCCGGTGGTCGACGCGCTGCGTCAGTTCAAGGCCGAACGCCAGCACATCGCGCTCGTGGTCGACGAGCGCGGCGCGGTCGACGGGATCGTCACGCTGGAGGACATCCTCGAGGAGATCGTCGGCGAGATCTACGACGAGACCGACCGCGACCTGCGTTCCGTGCGCACCGAGCCGGACGGCACGCTGGTGCTGCCCGGCACGTTCCCGGTGCACGACCTGACCGACCTGGGCGTGGAGCTGCCGAACCGGCCGGCGGGCGACTACACCACCGTCGCCGGGCTGGTGCTGATCTGCCTCGGGCACATCCCGACGGTGGCGGGGGAGCAGGTGACGGTGGACGGCTGGGAGCTGGCGGTGGCCGACGTCGACCAGCGGGCCATCACCGAGGTGCGGGTCCGCCGGCGCGGCCGCGGCGACGACTCCCCGGACGACGACGCCGCGGACGACGCCGGCGAGCCGGCCGACGCCCCGGAACTCGACGAGGCGCGCCGCTGACGGACGGCGTCCGGCAACTCGGCCCTCAGCGGCGTCCGGCCGGCGGGCCGAACGGGAAGCCGGGCACCGGCGGAAGCAGCTGCACCGCGTCGGCGGGCACCTGACGGGTGCTGCGCCCGACCAGCCGGGCCACCATCCGCAGCAGCCACGGCCCGGACGGGTGCAGCTCCGGGCCGATCAGGCGGCTGATCACCCGGGTCCACCAGTGCCCGGCGACGATCACGTCGGTGATCCGCAGCCGGTCCGGCGGCCACCCGCCGCGCACCACCACGTCCACCACCCGGCCCAGCCGCCGCCCGTGCAGGTCGTAGGCGGTACGGCCGAGCAGCTCACCCGCTCGCACGGCCGGACCCGGGAATGTGCTCGATCAGGTGCCGGCGCAGCCACGCCTCCACCGGCGACGGCGGCAGGTCCGCCGCCCGGCAGCGCAGCCGCACCGCGCTGTCCACGTGGGCGACCTGCGACAGCGGTACGCGCAACGGCGGCACCGGCGGGTCGTCGGTGAACCGGTCCGCCACCGCCACGAGCAGCCGACCGACCCGCCCGCCGATCCGCTCCCCGAGCGCCCCCTGCCCGGTGAGCAGGCTGTCCACGTACGGGAAGCCCTCGTCGTCGACTGCGAACGCGATGTCGTCGACCCGCCCGACCAGCCGCCCGTCCACGTCGACGATCTGCCGGTCGAGCAGCCGCTTGGCCAGCTGAACCCTCATGGACCCATCCCCGTCATGATCGCCAGTGGGATCGCGGCCACCGACGCCGCGACGATGAGCAGCAGGAACACCGCGCCGAGCAGGTTCATCCAGCGCCCGTTGACCCGGTCGCCGAGGTACCCCCTGTCGTTCGCGACCACCAGGATCGGCAGGTACGTCAGCGGCAGCACCACAGCGCTCAGCACCAGCATGTACTCGGTCAGCCGCACCGGGTCCACGGTCGTCATCAGCATCACCACGCCGAGCAGCAGACCGACCAGCAGGACGCTGTGGAACCGGGCCGCCTCCCGGGGGCGGACACGCTTGCCCCACTGCCACCCGAAGTACTGCGCCGCCGCGTACGCCGCCGACAGGCCCGTCTCCAGCGCCGCGCCGAACGTCACCGCGAAGAACGCCAGCACGGCGGTGGCCAGGCCGGCGCCACCGAGCGCCGTGGCCACCGGCCGCGCCACCTCGTCGAGCGTACTGAGCGACACCCCGGACGGGTGGTAGGCCACCGTCGCCACGGCGACCAGCGAAAACGCCAGGAACCCGCCCACCGGAAAGCCGATCAGCACGTTCGACCGGGCCCGCGCCAGGTCCGCCGCGCTCCAGCGCTCCTCGACGCCGCCGGAGGAGAAGAAGAACACCTCGTACGGGCTCACCGTCGAGGCGAACAGCGCCACCGCCACGAACCAGTACAGCGGCCAGCCGTGCCCGGCCGCGCTGATCTGCCACGCGCCCTGCCCGAGTTCCGGCCAGTCGGTCGGCAGCGCCACCAGCGCGACCGCGAACACCAGCAGCGCCAGCCCGGCGAGGCCGAAGATCCGCTCCATCAGCTCGAAGCGCAGCCGCCACAGCACCAGCCAGACGGCCAGCGCGGCGAGCGGCACCCAGAACAGGTGACTCACCCGGGTGGCCAGTTGCAGCGCCAGCGCCACCCCGCCCAGCTCCGCGGCGAGCGTGACCACAGTGACCAGCCACGACGCGACCAGGTTGAGCAGCGCCACCCGCGGCCCGAGCCGCTCCCGGACCAGGTCGAAGACCGCCCGCCCGCTCACCGCCGCGATCCGGCCGGCCATCTCCGCGTACGCGCAGATGCCGACCACGCCAGCCAGCAGCACCCAGGTGTGGGCCATGCCGAACAGCGCGCCGGCCTGACTGGCCGCCACCAGGTCACCGATGTCGACGAAGCCGCCGACGGCCGACAGCACGCCGAGCGTGGCGGCGAACAGCTTCCTCACGTCGGTTCGGGAGCGGACGATCTCACCGAGGCGACGATATCGGCGTCAGTGCCCGGTTTCGGGCGAATGCGTCAGGAGGCGGTCAGGTTTTGCAGGCGCACCTGGCCGCGGGCCACCAGCCGGCCGTCCGCGTCGGTGATCTCCACGAGCCAGAGCTGCTGGCTGCGGCCCCGGTGCACGGGCGTGCCGACGGCGGTCAGCTCGCCGTCGCGCACCGCGCGCAGGAAGTCGGTCTGGTTCGACACCCCGACCACGTTGCCCTTGTCGCCCAGCCAGAGCGCGCCGCCGATGCTGGCCGCCGTCTCGACCACCGAGCAGTAGACGCCACCGTGCTGGATCCCGTACGGCTGGTGCAGCTCCGGGCGCACCTTCCACCGGATCATCACCCGGTCCCCGCTGACCTCGTCGAACGTCAGGCCCAGCAGGGCCACGAAGCCACCGGTCAGGTTCGGCATGTCCACCGCGGTTCCTCCTCGCGTTCGACGGCGCCGCCAGCCTAGTCGGCCGCACCTCGGCAAACCCGGTACGGCCCGGGTCCGGTAATGGGGGAGAATCGGTGACCGTGACCGACAGCAACCTCCCGCAGGGGCGGGACTCCCTGACCGACGACCTGCTGTGGCGGGGCCTGATCCAGGACTCGACCGGCCTCGATGAGCTGCGCGACCTGCTCGGAGCCGGGCAGGCCACGTTCTATGTGGGCTTCGACCCGACCGCCCCGAGCCTGCACGTCGGCCACCTCATGCAGGTCCTCACCGCGCGCCGGCTCCAGCTCGCTGGGCACCGGCCGCTGCTGCTGGTCGGCGGCGCCACCGGCCAGATCGGTGACCCGAAGGAGAGCGCCGAGCGGACGCTCAACTCGCCCGAGGTGGTGGCCGGCTGGGTGGAGCGCATCCGCGAGCAACTCTCGCCGTTCGTCACGTACACCGGGGAGAACGCGGCGCAACTGGTCAACAACCTGGACTGGACCGGCGAGATGTCGGTGGTGGAGTTCCTCCGCGACGTCGGCAAGCACTTCCCGGTGAACAAGATGCTCGCCCGTGAGGTGGTCAGGGCGCGCCTGGAGACGGGCATCAGCTTCACCGAGTTCAGCTACCAGCTGCTGCAGGCCAACGACTTCTTCGAGCTGCACCGCCGGCACGGCTGCCAGCTCCAGTACGGCGGCTCCGACCAGTGGGGCAACATCACCGCAGGGGTGGACTACGTTCGCCGGCGCGGCGCCGGGCCGGTGCAGGCGTTCACCACCCCGCTGGTGACGAAGTCCGACGGCACCAAGTTCGGCAAGAGCGAGTCCGGCGCGATCTGGCTCGACCCGCAGATGACCAGCCCGTACGCGTTCTACCAGTTCTGGGTCAACGCCGACGACCGGGACGTCAGCCGCTACCTGCGGTACTTCAGCTTCCGCTCCCGTGAGGAGCTGGAGGAGCTGGAGAAGGCGACCGCGGAACGCCCGCAGGCGCGCCTGGCCCAGCGGGCGCTCGCCGAGGAGCTGACCACGCTGGTGCACGGCGAGCGGGAGACGGCCCAGGCGGTCGCGGCGAGCCAGGCGCTGTTCGGGCGGGGCTCGCTCGACGAGCTGGCCCCGGAGACGCTGCGCGCCGCGCTGACCGAGGCCGGCCTGGTGCGCCTCGACGAGCTGCCGGACGTCGCCGGCCTGCTCAAGGAGTCGGGCCTGGTGCCGAGCATGAAGGAGGCCCGCCGGGTGATCGCCGAGGGTGGCGCGTACGTGAACAACACCCGGATCTCCGAGGTGGACGCCACCGTGTCGGCGGACGACCTGCTGCACGGCCGGTACCTCGTGCTGCGCCGGGGCAAGCGCTCGTTCGCCGGTGTCGAGCTGCGCGGATAGTCCGTTGTCGAC
>NZ_CP118233.1:595000-3427500 GCF_028768405.1 Micromonospora chalcea
TCAAGGGCGAACGGTGGATGCCTTGGCACCAGGAGCCGATGAAGGACGTGGGAGGCCGCGATAGGCCTGGGGGAGCTGTCAACCAAGCTGTGATCCCAGGGTGTCCGAATGGGGAAACCCGGCATCAGTCATGTGATGTCACCCGCACCTGAACACATAGGGTGTGTGGGGGGAACGCGGGGAAGTGAAACATCTCAGTACCCGTAGGAAGAGAAAACAATTTAGTGATTCCGTGAGTAGTGGCGAGCGAAAGCGGATTGAGGCTAAACCGGCTGCGTGTGATACCTGTCAGGGGTTGCGTGGTCGGGGTTGTGGGACCCTGCTGAGCAAGCTGACACTTGTTCGAGAAGTTACAAAGCCAGTGGTTAGTCGAACAGTCTGGAATGGCTGACCGTAGACGGTGATAGTCCGGTAGGTGAAAGTTGCTGGTCTTCTGTGGGTGTTCCCGAGTAGCGGCGGACTCCTGAAATCTGCCGTGAATCTGCCAGGACCACCTGGTAAGCCTAAATACTTCCTGGTGACCGATAGCGGACGAGTACCGTGAGGGAATGGTGAAAAGTACCCCGGGAGGGGAGTGAAATAGTACCTGAAACCGTTCGCCTACAATCCGTCGGAGCCTTGCGGGGTGACGGCGTGCCTTTTGAAGAATGAGCCTGCGAGTTAGTGGCATGTGGCGAGGTTAACCCGTGTGGGGGAGCCGTAGCGAAAGCGAGTCTGAATAGGGCGTTTTTAGTCGCATGCTCTAGACCCGAAGCGGAGTGATCTAGCCATGGGCAGGCTGAAGCGCGGGTAAGACCGCGTGGAGGGCCGAACCCACCAACGTTGAAAAGTTGGGGGATGACCTGTGGTTAGGGGTGAAAGGCCAATCAAACTCCGTGATAGCTGGTTCTCCCCGAAATGCATTTAGGTGCAGCGTCGCGTGTTTCTTGCCGGAGGTAGAGCACTGGATGGTCTAGGGGGCCCACAAGCTTACCGAAATCAGCCAAACTCCGAATGCCGGTAAGTGAGAGCGCGGCAGTGAGACTGCGGGGGATAAGCTTCGTAGTCGAGAGGGAAACAGCCCAGATCACCAGCTAAGGCCCCTAAGCGTGTGCTAAGTGGAAAAGGATGTGGGGTCGCATAGACAACCAGGAGGTTGGCTTAGAAGCAGCCACCCTTTAAAGAGTGCGTAATAGCTCACTGGTCAAGTGGTTCCGCGCCGACAATGTAGCGGGGCTCAAGCACACCGCCGAAGCTGTGGCATTCACATTTTAACTTCGCCTGGCCTTGATGCCAGGTGCAGGTGTGTGGATGGGTAGGGGAGCGTCGTGCCGGGGGTGAAGCAGCGGGGTGACCCAGTTGTGGACGCGGCACGAGTGAGAATGCAGGCATGAGTAGCGAAAGAAGGGTGAGAAACCCTTCCGCCGGATGACCAAGGGTTCCAGGGCCAGGCTAATCCGCCCTGGGTGAGTCGGGACCTAAGGCGAGGCCGAGAGGCGTAGTCGATGGACAACGGGTTGATATTCCCGTACCCGCGAAAGAGCGACCCTGACGAACCTCGTTGTGCTAACCACCCGAACTGCCGGCGGTCTTCGGACCAAAGGTGGGGAGCGTGGGAACCTGGCGGGTAGTAGTCAAGCGATGGGGTGACGCAGGAAGGTAGCTGAGCCCGGCCGGTGGTTGTGCCGGGGTAAGCGTGTAGGCCGTGTCGTAGGCAAATCCGCGACACATGGGGCTGAGACGTGATGCCGAGCCGATTCAGGTGAAGTCAGTGATCCTATGCTGCCGAGAAAAGCCTCTAGCGAGTTCTTAGCGGCCCGTACCCCAAACCGACACAGGTGGTCAGGTAGAGAATACCGAGGCGATCGGGCGAACTGTGGTTAAGGAACTCGGCAAATTGCCCCCGTAACTTAGGGAGAAGGGGGGCCGGAGACGTGAAGCCCCGCGCGGGTGGAGCGTTGTATGGCCGCAGAGAGCAGGGGGAAGCGACTGTTTACTAAAAACACAGGTCCATGCGAAGAAGTAATTCGATGTATATGGACTGACGCCTGCCCGGTGCTGGAACGTTAAGGGGACCTGTTAGCTCTTCGGGGCGAAGCGGAGAACTTAAGCGCCAGTAAACGGCGGTGGTAACTATAACCATCCTAAGGTAGCGAAATTCCTTGTCGGGTAAGTTCCGACCTGCACGAATGGCGTAACGACTTCCCCACTGTCTCAACCACAGGCCCGGCGAAATTGCAGTACGAGTAAAGATGCTCGTTACGCGCGGCAGGACGGAAAGACCCCGGGACCTTTACTATAGCTTGACATTGGTATCTGAATTAGCTTGTGTAGGATAGGTGGGAGCCGGTGAAGCCTATACGCCAGTATGGGTGGAGGCAATCTTGAAATACCACTCTGGTTGATTTGGGTATCTAACTTCGGACCGTTATCCGGTTCAGGGACAGTGTCTGGTGGGTAGTTTAACTGGGGCGGTTGCCTCCTAAAGGGTAACGGAGGCGCCCAAAGGTTCCCTCAGCCTGGTTGGCAATCAGGTGTTGAGTGCAAGTGCACAAGGGAGCTTGACTGTGAGACTGACAGGTCGAGCAGGGACGAAAGTCGGGACTAGTGATCCGGCACTGGCATGTGGAAGCGGTGTCGCTCAACGGATAAAAGGTACCCCGGGGATAACAGGCTGATCTTCCCCAAGAGTCCATATCGACGGGATGGTTTGGCACCTCGATGTCGGCTCGTCGCATCCTGGGGCTGTAGCAGGTCCCAAGGGTTGGGCTGTTCGCCCATTAAAGCGGTACGCGAGCTGGGTTTAGAACGTCGTGAGACAGTTCGGTCCCTATCCGCCGTGCGCGTAGGATACTTGAGAAGGGCTGTCCCTAGTACGAGAGGACCGGGACGGACGAACCTCTGGTGTGCCAGTTGTCCCGCCAGGGGCACGGCTGGTTAGCTACGTTCGGAAGGGATAACCGCTGAAAGCATCTAAGCGGGAAGCTCGCTTCAAGATGAGGTATCCCACCCACTTTGTGGGGTAAGGCCCCCAGCTAGACGACTGGGTTGATAGGCCGGAAATGTAAGCCCGGTAACGGGTTCAGTTGACCG
This sequence comes from Micromonospora chalcea, assembly GCF_028768405.1. Classification (NCBI taxonomy): domain Bacteria; kingdom Bacillati; phylum Actinomycetota; class Actinomycetes; order Micromonosporales; family Micromonosporaceae; genus Micromonospora; species Micromonospora chalcea. Next base: position 598,073 of record NZ_CP118233.1, read on the forward strand.
GTACTAATAGGCCGAGGACTTGACTACCAAGCTGCTACGCGTCCACTGTGCAACTCTGAACAAACGATCACCCACAGGGTTGGTTGACATGTTCATAGAGTTACGGCGGTCATGGCGGAGGGGAAACGCCCGGTCACATTCCGAACCCGGAAGCTAAGCCCTCCAGCGCCGATGGTACTGCACTCGGGAGGGTGTGGGAGAGTAGGACACCGCCGGACAATCTTCCAGTCGAGGGCCGCCCCAGCAGGGGCGGCCCTCGACTGCGTTAGCGTTCTCGGCGGAAACGCCATCAGGAAGGATGTACCTGTGAGCTCAGGACCCCAGGGCGGGGACCGCCCCCGTCGTTACGAGGATCGCGCCGACCGTGGCCAGGGGCGTGGTGACGCCGGCCGCGACGGCCGTCGCGATGACCGTCCCTCGTACCGGGGTGGCCGCGACGACCGCCCGGGCGGCTTCCGCGGTGGTGACCGTGACAGTGGCGCCCGTGGCGGCGATCGTCGCGAGGGTGGCTTCCGCGGTGGTGACCGCCGTGAGGGCGGCTTCCGTGGTGGTGACCGCCGTGAAGGTGGCTTCCGTGGTGGTGACCGCCGCGAGGGCGGCTTCCGCAGTGGCGATCGCGAGGGCGGCTTCCGCGGTGGCGACCGTCGTGAAGGCGGGTTCGGCGGTGGTGAGCGTCGCGAGGGCGGTTTCCGTGGTGGCGACCGTGAGGGTGGCTTCCGGAGCGGAAGCCGTCCGGGCGGCGACCGTCGCGAAGGCGGGTTCCGGGGCGGCGACCGTGACAGTGGCGCCCGTGGCGGCGACCGCCGTGAGGGTGGCTTCCGCAGTGGCGATCGCGAGGGCGGCTTCCGCGGTGGCGACCGCCGTGAAGGTGGTGCCCGTGACGGCGGCTTCCGGGGCGGTGAGCGTCGCGAGGGCGGCTTCCGGGGCGGCGACCGCCGTGAGGCCGGCACCCGCGACGGCGGCTACCGCGGCGGTGACCGCCGTGAGGGTGGCTTCGCCGGCGGTGACCGTCGTGACGGCGGTTTCCGCGGTGGTGACCGTCGTGAAGGCGGCTTCCGGGGCGGCGACCGTGACGGCGGCTTCCGCGGCGGAGAGCGCCGTGAGGGTGGCTTCGCCGGCGGTGACCGTCGGGAAGGCGGTTTCCGCGGTGGCGAGCGTCGTGAGGGTGGCTTCCGCGGTGGCGACCGCGAGGGCGGTTTCCGCGGCGGTGACCGTCGTGAGGGTGGCTTCCGGAGCGGTGACCGTGACGGCGGTTTCCGCGGCGGTGACCGTGACGGCGGTTTCCGCGGCGGAGAGCGTCGCGAGGGCGGTTTCCGGGGCGGCGAGCGTCGTGAAGGCGGCTTCCGCGGTGGTGAGCGCCGTGAGGGCGGTTTCCGTGGTGGAGACCGTGAGGGTGGCTTCCGTGGTGGTGACCGTCGTGAGGGCGGCGAGCGTCGTGAGGGCGGTTTCCGCGGTGGCGACCGTGAGGGTGGCTTCCGGGGCGGGGACCGTCGCGAAGGCGGCGAGCGTCGTGAGGGCGGTTTCCGCGGTGGCGACCGCCGCGAAGGCGGCCACCAGGGTGGCGACCGTCGGGAGAGCTACGCCGGCGGCGAGCGCCGCGAGGGCGGCTTCCGCGGCGGCGAGCGCCGTGAGGGTGGCTTCCGCCGCGACGACCGTCGTGACGACCGTCGGCCGGGCGGCTTCCGGGGCGAGTGGGACGGTGAGCGCCGTGGCTACGGTGACCGGCCGGGCGGCGACGACCGCCGTGGCAACTTCGGTCCGCAGCGGGAGCGCCGGGACGAGCGCGGCGAAGGGCGTACCGGTGAGGCGCCGGAGTTGCCGGACGAGGTCGTCGCGAGCGACCTCGACTCGGCCGTCCGGGCGGAACTGCTCTCCCTCGCCAAGCCGGTTGCGGAGACGGTTGCCCGGCACCTGGTCGCGACCGGGCTGCTGATCGACGAGGACCCGACGCTGGCGCTGGCGCACGCCATGGCGGCCCGCCGGCTCGCGTCGCGGATCGCCGCCGTGCGGGAGGCCGTCGGACTGGCCGCGTACCACGCCGGTGAGTGGCAGACGGCCATCGCCGAGCTGCGGACGTACCACCGGATGAGCGGTCTGCAGAGCCACCTGGCCGTGCTGGCCGACTGCGAGCGGGCGCTGGGCCGGCCGGAGCGGGCGATCGACCTGTTCCGCGGCGCCGACCGGGACAAGCTCGACCAGGCCGTCGCGATCGAACTGCTCATCGTGGCCGCCGGCGCGCGCGGCGACCTCGGGCAGAAGGACGCGGCCGTGGCGATGCTGCAGGTCCGCGAACTGACCGGCGACTCGACCGAGCCGTGGGCGGCGCGACTGCGTTACGCGTACGCGGACGCGCTGCTGGCGGTGGACCGGCGCGAGGAGGCGCGGGAGTGGTTCTCCCGGGCCGCCGACGTCGACTCCGAGGGGGAGACCGACGCCGCCGAGCGGCTGCTGGAGCTGGACGGCGTGGTCATCGAGGGCGACGACGAGCCCGAGGACGACGCGGACACGTCCGAGGCGTCGGCCGATGACGATGACGATGACGACGATGACGACGACGATGACGACGACGATGACGACGACCGTGAGGACGACGCGCGGCTTAGCGACGACGTCGTGTCGGGCACCGGCGGCGACGCGGCACGGGCCGGCTACCGGGACCGTGACGCGGGCGACCTGACCGACGACGAGCTGACCGACGCCGAGGCCGGCTCGCTCGCCACCGGCGCCCCGACCGCCGTCACGACGTCCGAGGACACCGCCACGTCGACCGCGGACACCGCCACGCCGGGCAGCACCGTCGCGGCTGCGGACGCCACCGAAGTCACCCCGGCCGAGAAGGCCGACGCCGACCGGCCCGCACCGGGCGACGCCGCGTCCGGCGAGGGCGAGGCGGCGGAGCGCCGGTGACCGGGTACGGCGGGGGCACCGCTACCGGCGCGGACCAGGGGCGACCCGTCCGCGCCGGAGCGGCCGGCCGGCTGGTCGACGCGTACTCGCTTGTCGTCTTCGACCTGGACGGCGTCATCTACCTGATCGACCGGCCCATCCCGGGCGCGGTCGAGGCGGTCGGCCGGCTGCACGCCGAGGGGCGCGCCGTCGCGTACGCGACGAACAACGCCTCCCGGCGCTCCAGCGAGGTCGCCGACCTGCTCACCGGCATGGGCGTCCCGGCGCAGCCGGCGGAGGTGCTCACCTCCGCGGCGGCCACCGCCGAGCTGCTCCGGGACCGGCTGCCCGAGGGCGCGCCGGTACTCGTGGTCGGCGCGGAGGCGCTGCGGGCCGAGCTGCGCGCGGTCGGCCTGCGGCCGGTGTCCACCGTCGACGAGGAGCCCGCCGCCGTGGCCCAGGGCTACGGCCCGCAGGTCGGCTGGTCCGACCTGGCCGAGGCGTCCCTGGCGGTACGCGCGGGCGCGCCCTGGTACGCCACGAACACCGACCGCACCCTGCCCAGCCCGCGCGGCCCGCTGCCGGGCAACGGCTCGCTGGTCGCGGTGCTGCGTACCGCGCTGGGCCGCGACCCCGACGTGGTGGTGGGCAAGCCGGAGCCGGCGCTGTTCACCACCGCCGCGCGCCGGGCCGGGGCCGGGCGCACGCTCGTGGTGGGGGACCGGCTGGACACCGACATCGAGGGCGCCCGCCGGGCCGGGCTGGACAGCCTGCTGGTGCTCACCGGGGTAAGCGACGCCGCCGAGCTGCTGGCCGCGCCCGAGGAGCGCCGCCCCGCGTACGTCTCGTTCGACCTGGCGGGGCTCTTCGACCCGGACGCGGTGGTGACGGTGCCGGGCCGGGCGACCGCCGGCGGCTGGTCGGTGGCGGAAGCCGGCGCGGACCTCGTGCTCGACGGCGCGGGACCGCCGCTGGAGGCGCTCGCCGCGCTCTGCGCGGTGGCCTGGTCGGCGTCGGCCGGGCCGCGCGTGCGGGCGCAGTCCCCGGCGGCGGCGGAGGCGCTCGCCGCGTTCGGCCTCGACGGCTGAGCGGCGAAGCACCCCGACGGCGGCGCGGTCGCGGTGGACCGGCTAGAGCAGCTTGCGGAGCTTCATCAGGTCGAACGGGTTCGCCTTGATCGAGACGCGCCGGGACGCGACCGCCGACATCACGTCGAGGCGGCCGTTCACCAGCGCGACCAGGTCGTCACTGCCGGTGCTCAGCGCGATCTTCGCCTTCGGGTCGTCGCCGTCGGCCAGGTCGACCAGCCGCCCGCCCTCCAGCCGCCCGTGGAACGCGGTGCCGAGATCGGTGATCCGGCAGGCCAGCGTGCGGTCCAGGTCGATGCGTCCCTGCGCCTCGGCGTTGCGGTCCAGCCGCGCGGCCAGGTCCTGCAACGCCTGCCGGCACTCGTCCACGCTGGCCACATCGTCTCCTCACCACGAACCACGCCGTTTCCCGGCACCGTACCGCAATGGGGCGTCCGGGGTGCCCGGTAGCGTGGCACCTGCACACCTCGCCCCGCGGAAGGACTCAGGCATGCAGGACGCGTGGCGCGCCTACCTCGAGCTGGCCATGGGCCTGACGGAGGCGCCCCGGAAGAAGGCACAGGACGCGGTCATGCGCGTCGTCGGTCAGGGTGGCGCGACCGCCGCCCAGATCCAGACGCTCGCCGAGGAGCTGGTGGCCACTGGCCTGGCGAACCGGGAGTCGCTGACCAAGCTGGTCCGCTTCGAGGTGGACCGGGCGCTGGGCGCGGTCGGGCTGGCCACCGCCGACGAGGTCGCCGAGCTGACCCGCCGGGTGCACGACCTGGAGCGGCAGCTACGCGAGGCGCGCGGCAACCTCGGGCCCGGCGAGACGCCGCCCGCCGGATCGTCCGAGCCCGCCTCCGCGCCGGCCGGGACCGCCACCGCGCCGTCCGGCGCGACCGCGCCGCCGACCGCCGAGTCCGCGGCAACGGCGCCGACGAAGGCGGTGGCGAAGAAGACGGTGGCCAAGAAGGCGATCGCGAAGAAGCCGCCCGCCACCATGGCCCGTACCCCCGCCGACGGCTCGCCCGCCGCGCCCGCCCGGCCGGCGAGGAAGGCCACCGGCCGCCGGGCGGCCGGCTCGTGACCGCGCCGCGGCCCGGTCCGCCGCCGGGCCCGCGGCCCGGACCACCCCCGGGGGTACGCCCCGCGCCGGCCGAGGAGGTCGGCGAGGCGCGGCACCCGGCGGTGGACGCCGCGGTGCTCGGCATGGCCAACGCCGAGGCGCTCGCCCCGGCCGACCAGATCGCCCAGTACGAGGCGGCGTACGAGACGCTGCGCGAGACCCTCGCCACCATCGACCAGGCCTGAGCAGAGGCGGAGACACACCTGATGGCTCGTCGTACCCGGCTGGACGCCGAACTGGTCCGGCGCGGGCTGGCCCGCTCCCGGGAACAGGCCGCCGCGCTCGTGGAGGCCGGTCGCGTCCAGCTGCGCGGAGTGCGGGCACGCAAGCCCGCGGCGATGGTCGACCCGGCCGATCCGCTGCTGGTGACCGGAGAGGACCCGGCCGACGAGTACGTCTCCCGGGGCGGCCACAAGCTGGCCGGCGCGCTCGCCGCGTTCGCCCCCGGCGGGCTGACCGTCACCGGCCGGCGCTGCCTGGACGCGGGCGCGTCGACGGGCGGGTTCACCGACGTGCTGCTGCGCGGCGGCGCGGCCGAGGTGGTCGCCGTGGACGTCGGCTACGGGCAGCTCGCCTGGTCGCTGCGCACCGACGAGCGGGTCCGGGTGTTCGAGCGTACGAACGTGCGTACGCTCACGCCGGAGGCGATCGGCGGCCCGGTCGACCTGACGGTGGCCGACCTGTCGTTCATCTCGCTGCGTCTGGTGCTGCCCGCGCTGGCCGCGTGCACCGGCCCCGGCGGCGACCTGGCGCTGATGGTCAAGCCACAGTTCGAGGTCGGCAAGGAGCGCGTCGGCGCCGGCGGCGTGGTCCGCGACCCGGCGCTGCGCGCCGAGGCGGTGCTCGACGTGGCCGCCGCGGCCGCCGGGCTCGGCCTGGGCCTGGCCGGAGTGGCGGCCAGCCCGCTGCCCGGGCCGAGCGGCAACGTCGAGTTCTTCGTATGGTTGCGCGGGGACGCGCCCGCCGCGGACCCGGAGCGGGTCCGCGCGGTGGTGGCCGCCGGCCCGCAGGGCGCCGCCACCACGGCGGCCACGACCGAGGAGGTGTCCGGGTGAGCCGCACCGCGCTGCTGGTGACGCACACCGGCCGTCGACGCAGCACCGAGCACGCGCGCGCGGTGGCCGCCGACCTGATCGCCGCCGGTTTCGAGGTGCGGGTGGTGGCCGAGGAGGCCGACGACCTGGACCTGCCCGGTGTGGTGCCGGTGACCGGCCCGGAGGCGGCCGAGGGCGCCGAGATCGTCTTCGCGCTGGGCGGGGACGGCACGTTCCTGCGCGCGGCCGAGCTGGCCCGTCCGACGAAGGTCCCGTTGCTGGGCATCAACCTGGGCAAGGTCGGCTTCCTCGCCGAGGCGGAGATCGACGACCTGGACACCGCGGTACGTGACGTGGTCGAGCGTAACTACAGCGTGGACGAACGGCTCACGCTGGACGTCACCGCCGAGTTCGACGGCGGGCCGACCATCGAGTCGTGGGCGCTGAACGAGATCAGCGTGGAGAAGGGCGAGCGCGCCCAGATGCTGGAGCTGCTCGTCGACGTGGACGGCCGGCCGCTGTCCCGGTACGGCTGCGACGGCGTGATCTGCGCGACCCCGACCGGCTCCACCGCGTACGCGTTCTCCGGCGGCGGGCCGGTGGTCTGGCCCGAGGTGGAGGCGCTGCTGCTGGTGCCGATCAGCGCGCACGCGTTGTTCAGCCGCCCGCTGGTGACCGCGCCGACGTCGACGTTCGTCATCACCGTCGACCCGTTCACCACCCTCGCGGTGCTCTGCTGCGACGGCCGGCGTGTCTACGACCTGCCGCCGGGCGCCCGGGTCACGGTGCGCCGGGGCACGTTGCCGGTGCGCATCGTGCGGTTGCGGGCGCGTCCGTTCACCGACCGGCTGGTGGCCAAGTTCGACCTGCCCGTCCAGGGCTGGCGGGGCAACCGTCGCTGACCGACGGATCAGCGGAAACCTCCGTTCGGACCACCGGTCCGGGCCGCCGCGCACGTTACGGTGGGCGTACGGGCCGCGATGAGGTGAGTCCGGGTGCGGCGGTGAGGCCCGCCGCTTCCGGATGCGTGGCCCGGATGTCGCGGGCTCGGCCAGGGGGTGGTCGGGGCCGCGACGGTCGGGACGCCGGAGTGTCGTAGCCGGCCGCGGCGGGCGGACCGGCGCGCCGCGCCCGATCGGGTGTCGACCCCGGTCGGGCGGACAGGTCGTGCAGCCGCCGCCGGAGGAAGCGGCGGCGCGCGAGCTGGGCGACGCGATCTCCGGCGTCCCGGCCCTCTACCGCGCTGTGCTCGTGTCCACCTGGCGACATGTCGCCGGTGCGGCGGCCATCAGGTCGGCCGGCCGCCGTGCACCAGTGGGCAGGTCGCGGTGCGACCGTCCACCACGGCCGGTCGGTGGCCCAGCCGCTGCGCGAACTCACCGGCCCGGGCCGTGTCCGCCCGTACCGGGCTGCGGTGGAGCTCCTCCTCGTCCGGGGTCGGGTGCCCGCGGCTCGACCTGCCGGCTGGTCAACTGTCACACGGCGGGGCTACTGTCGGGTGCTGTGCTGGAAGAGCTGCGCATCACCGGACTGGGCGTCATCGAGGACACCACGCTGCCGCTGGCCGCGGGGATGAACGTCATCACCGGCGAGACCGGCGCCGGCAAGACCATGGTGGTGACCGGCCTCGGCCTGCTCTTCGGCGGCCGCGCCGACGCCGGCCGGGTGCGCGCCCAGCCGGGCCGCGCCGTGGTGGAGGGCCGGCTGCGCCTCGGTGGGCGGGTGGCCGAGTCGGTGCACGCCCGCATCCTCGACGCCGGTGGTGAGCCCGACGAGGACGGCTCGCTGCTGCTCAGCCGCACCGTGACCATCGAGGGGCGCTCCCGCGCGCATCTGGGCGGGCGGGCCATGCCGGTGTCCACGCTCGGTGAGGTCGGCGAGCAGGTGCTGGCCGTGCACGGCCAGTCCGACCAGCTGCGGCTGCTGCGCCCGGCCGAGCAGCGCGCCTCGCTCGACCGGTTCGCCGGGCCCGAGCACGAGAAGCTGCTCGACGCGCTGCGCGAGACGTACGCCAGGTGGCGCACCGTCGTCGACGACCTGGCCGACCGGCGGCGCAACGCGCGCGAACGCAACCAGGAGGCCGACCTGCTGCGGCTGGGCCTGGACGAGATCACCCGGGTCGATCCGCAGCCGGGGGAGGACGACGAGCTGAAGGCGGAGGCGCAGCGGCTGGAGCACGCCGAGGGGCTGCGTACCGCCGCGCAGGTGGCGCAGCAGTGCGTGGCCGGCGGCGTCGAGGCGGCCGACGACGCGCCGGACGCGACGGCGCTGCTGGGCACCGCGCGGCGCACGCTGGAGGCGCAGGCCGGCACCGACCCGGCGCTGGGCGAGCTGGCGGCCCGGCTGGAGGAGGCCGCCACGCTGGTCACCGACGTGGCCGCGGAGCTGTCCACCTACCTGGCCGCGCTGGACGCCGACCCGGCCCGCCTGCAGACCGTCTACGAGCGGCGGGCCGCGTTGCGCGGGCTCACCCGCAAGTACGCCGACGACGTCGACGGCGTGGTGGCGTGGGCCGAGCGGGCCCGCACGCGGCTGTCCGATCTGGACACCTCCGACGAACTGCTGGACGAGCTGGACCGCGAGGCCACCCGGCTCGCCGGTGAGGTGGCCGACCTCGCCGGCCGGGTGTCGGCGTCCCGGCGGGAGGCCGCGGTCCGCTTCGCCGAGGAGGTCACCGTCGAGCTGGCCGGGCTGGCCATGCCGCATGCCCGGATCGAGGTGGCGGTGCTGCCCCGTCCGGCGGGCCGGTCCGAGCCGAGCCTGCTGGTCAACGGCGTCGAGACCGGCGTCGGCGCGGACGGCGCCGACGAGGTGGAGCTGCGGCTGCTGGCCCACCCGGGCGCGCCGGCGCTGCCGTTGCAGAAGGGCGCCTCCGGCGGCGAGCTGTCCCGGGTGATGCTCGCCATCGAGGTGGTCTTCGCCGGTTCCGGCGGCCCGCCCACGCTGGTGTTCGACGAGGTCGACGCGGGTGTCGGCGGTCAGGCCGCGGTGGAGATCGGCCGCCGGCTGGCCCGGCTGGCCCGCAGTCATCAGGTGCTCGTGGTCACCCACCTGCCGCAGGTCGCCGCGTTCGCCGACCGGCACCTGGTGGTGGCCAAGGACACCGGGGGAGCGGTCACCACGAGCGGGGTGCGCGTGGTGGAGGACACCGAGCGCGCCCGGGAACTGGCCCGGATGCTCGCCGGTTTGCCGGACTCGGATCTGGGTATCGCCCATGCCGAGGAGCTCCTGGCCGTGGCGGCCAAGGAAAGGCGTCCGTGATACCCCGATTGTGAGCGCAAGCACACCGGCGCGGGTTCCGGTGTGCTTCCCTGGGTAGGCGGCCCTGCTCAGGCATGTCGCGACAGCAAAACCTGCCTCACATGCCAGGATGGTCACGATGCGTCTACCCATACTGCGCCGGAGCCGGAACCCGGAGCCGGGCTCCATCGTCGGCACCGCGCGCCTCGACCGCCGGACGAAACGGCTGGTCGGGCGGCTGCGCCCCGGCGACATCGCGGTCATCGACCACGTCGACCTGGACCGGGTGGCGGCCGACTCGCTCGTCGCGGTGGGTGTGGCGGCGGTGCTCAACGCCAAGCCGTCGGTCTCCGGCCGCTATCCCAACCTCGGCCCGGAGGTGCTGATCTCGGCCGGCATCCCGCTGCTGGACGATCTCGGCGAGAGCGTCTTCGAGCAGGTCCGCGAGGGTGACCGGGTCCGCATCGAGGGCAACACCGTGTTCGTCGGCGAGGAGCCGGTCGCGCACGGCACGCTGCAGGACGCCGAGACCGTGGCCAAGTCGATGGCCGACGCCCGGGAGGGCCTGTCGGTGCAGTTGGAGGCGTTCGCCGCCAACACGATGGACTACCTGCGGCAGGAACGCGATCTGCTGCTCGACGGCGTCGGCGTGCCGGAGATCCAGACCCAGATCCAGGGCCGGCACTGCCTGATCGTGGTGCGCGGCTACGACTACAAGGCCGACCTGGACGTGCTGCGCCCGTACATCCGGGAGTTCAAGCCGGTGCTGATCGGCGTCGACGGCGGGGCCGACGCGCTGGTCGAGGCGGGCTACACCCCGGACATGATCATCGGCGACATGGACTCGGTCACCGACGACGTGCTGCGCTGCGGCGCCGAGGTGATCGTGCACGCCTACCCGGACGGGCGGGCGCCCGGCCTGGCCCGGGTCAACGGGCTCGGCGTACCGGCGATCACGTTCCCGGCGGCGGCCACCAGCGAGGATCTCGCCATGCTGCTGGCCGACGAGAAGGGCGCGTCGCTGCTGGTGGCCGTCGGCACCCACGCCACCCTGGTGGAGTTCCTGGACAAGGGGCGCGGCGGCATGGCGTCGACGTTCCTGACCCGGCTGAAGGTGGGCGGCAAGCTGGTCGACGCCAAGGGCGTCAGCCGGCTCTACCGGCAGAGCATCTCCGGTTCGTCGCTGCTGTTGCTGGTCCTGTCGGCGGTGGCCGCGATGGCCTCCGCGGTGGCGGTCTCCACCGTCGGGAAGGCGTATTTGGGCGTGGTCTCCGAATGGTGGGACAATTTCGTGTTCCAGCTCGGCCAGCTCTTCTAGCTCCCCCGACGATCAAGAGGCTGCAAGCGTGATCAACTTTCGCTACCACGTGGTGTCCCTGACCGCGGTGTTCCTGGCGCTGGCGATCGGCCTGGTGGTCGGCACGGCCGCCCTCAACGGGCCGGTCGCCGACTCGCTCCGGGAGAACGTCAACGGCCTGCGCAAGGACAACTCGCTGATGCGCCAGTCGGTCAACAGCATGCAGAAGCAGCTGGAGACCGAGGAGGACTTCGCCGCCGAGGTGGCCCAGCTCGTCCTGCCCGGCAAGCTGACCGGCCGTCGGGTGCTGGTGCTCACCCTGCCCAGCGGCCGCGACCAGGCCGAGGGCGTGGTGAAGATGCTGCAGACCGCCGGCGCGGACGTCACCGGCCGCATCGACGTGCAGGACAAGTTCGTCAACCCGGACAGCAACAACAACCTGCTGGAACTGGCGGTCACCGCCCGGCCGAACACGTCCCCCGCCATCAACCTGCCCGGCAACGGGCACGGCGTGGAGACCTCGAGCGCGTTGCTGGCGAACGTCCTGGTCGACCGTCCCGCGGGCACCCCGGCGGCCAGCGAGACCGACCGGCGCACGGTGCTGGAGCAGTACGCCACCGCCGGCTACCTCACCCCGGCGGACAAGATCTCCACCGCCGCCGAGGCGGTCGTGATGGTCACCGGCCAGCCGTACGTGGACAAGGACTCGGCCAAGAAGGACGAGTCGGTGGTGAAGATCGCCGTGGAGTTCGACCGGGCCGGCGCGCTGGTGGTCGCCGGCATGGGCTCGACCGGCGGGAACCTGGTCTCCGTGGTCCGCGGCGACCCGGTGCTGTCGCAGACCATCTCCACCGTCGACAACGCCAACACCGTGCAGGGGCAGCTGGCCACCAGCCTCGCCCTGGCGCAGCAGCTCACCGAGAAGAAGACCGGCCAGTACGGCGTGGGCGACAACGCCGCCTCCCGGGTGCCTACACTGCCCCGGTGACCGCTCGGGCCGCCCGGTCCGTGCCGCGTCGCGTTCGAAGTCCGGATCGAGGAGGTCCCGTGAGACTGGGTCGGCTGCTCGCCGTGGGCGCGGGGGTGCTGGCCGCCCGCTACACGCTGCGCCAGACGCGCACGTCGCCGGGCGGGCCGGCGCTGGAGCGCACCAACTACCGGGGCCGCACGGTGACCCTGGCCGCCGGTCCGGCCCTCGCCGTGGGCGCGGCGACCGGAGGCGCGCTGGGCGCCGGCAGCGCACCGGCCGGCGCCGCCGCGCTCGTCGCCGGGCTGGGCGCGGGCGCTGTCGGCCTCTACGACGACGTGGTCGGCGCACGCCCTGAGCAGAAGGCCGCCAAGGGCTTCGCCGGGCACCTCGCCGCGCTGCGCGAGGGCCAGGTCACCGCCGGGCTGGTGAAGGTCGCCGGGGTCGGTGTGGCCGGGCTCGCCGCCGCGGCGCTGCTCGCCGTCGACCGGCGGGTCGCCGCGCACCCGCGCCGCCGGCGCGCCGGGGCGGTCGGCCGCGGGCTCGACGTGCTGCTCGGCGCCGGCGTGGTGGCCGGCACCGCCAACCTGGTCAACCTGCTCGACCTGCGCCCCGGCCGGGCGCTGAAGTCCGGCATGCTGCTCGGCGCGCCGCTGACCACCGGCCCGCACGGCGGCATCGCGGCCGGCGCGGTGGGCGCGTCGGCCGCGCTGGTCGGGGACGACCTGGGCGAGCGGGTGATGGTCGGGGACAGCGGCGCGAACGCGCTCGGCGCGCTGCTCGGCGTGAGCCTGGCCGCGCGTACCGGGCCGCTGGGCCGCGCCGGCGTGCTGGCCGTGCTCGCCGCGCTCACCGCCGCCAGCGAGAAGGTCAGCTTCACCCAGGTCATCGCGTCCACACCGGGGCTGCGGCACCTCGACGAACTGGGCCGGCTGCCCGACTGACGTGACGAAACCGGCTCCTCTCGCCGCCGCCGGCCGGGTCGCCGGGGCGGCCGCCCTCATCGCCGTGCTCACCGTGGTCAGCCGGCTCGCCGGCTTCGGCCGCACCGCCGTGTTCACCTGGACGCTGTCCACCAGCGACCTCGGCGGCGCCTACCTGGTGGCCAACTACGTCCCGAACTTCATCTTCGAGATCGTCGCGGGCGGGGCGCTGGCCAGTCTCGTCGTACCGTTGCTGGCCGGCGCGGTCGAGGCCGGTGACCGGCGTGCGGTGGCCGCCACCACCGGGGCGCTGCTGACCTGGACGCTGACGCTGCTGGTGCCGCTGGCGGTCCTGGTGGCGATCTTCGCCGACCCGCTGCCGGGCCTGATCGGAGACGGTCTCAGCGAGGCGCAGCAGGCGTCCGGGGCCCGGATGCTGCGCGTCTTCGCGCCGCAGCTGCCGCTCTACGGCGTGGGCATCGTGCTCACCGGTGTGCTCCAGGCGCACCGCCGGTTCGCCTGGCCAGTGATCGCGCCGCTGCTGTCGAGCATCAGCGTGATCGGCGTCTACCTCGCCTTCACCGCGACCGAGGGGCGGCTGGCCACGATCGGCGAGGCCGGGCGCGGCGGCGAGCTGCTGCTGTCCGCCGGCACCACACTCGGCGTGGTGGTGCTCTCGCTGTCGCTGCTGATCCCGCTGCGCCGGCTGAAGCTCCGGATCCGGCCGGGCTACCGGTTCCCGGCCGACGCCCGGGCCCGGGTCGGCGGCCTGGCCGTCGCCGGGGTGGTCACCGTCGCCGCCCAGCAGATCGCCCTGGTGGTAGCGCTCAACCAGGTCACCTACGGCCGGACCGCCGACGTCGGCGTCTACAACCTCGCCCAGACCGTCTACTTCCTGCCCTGGGCGGTGCTGGCCGTGCCGCTGGCGGTGGCCGCGTACCCGACGCTCGTCGCGGCCCGGGCCACCGGCGACGAGCGCGCCTACCGGGACACGCTCGCCCCGGCGGTACGCGGCGTGGTGCTGTTCAGCCTGCTCGGCGCCGCCGCGCTCGTCGGCACCGCGATCCCGGTCGGGCACTTCTTCTTCGCCGACCCCCTGGACGCGCGTACCGCCGCAGCCGGGATCGCCGGGTTCGCGCCCGGCCTGCTCGGCTACGGCCTGTTCGCGGTCCTCACCCGCGCCCTGTACGCCCGCGGCGAGACCCGCGCGGCCACCGTCGCGACCGCGCTCGGATGGCTCAGCGTGCCCGCGTTCGCCCTCCTGTTCGCCCAGGCGCTGCCGCTGGCCGACCGGGTCCTCGCGGTGACGCTGGCGACCTCCGCCGGCATGGTGCTGCTCGGCGCGCTGCTGATCGTCGCGGTCCGGCGTGCCGCCGGCGGCGAGGCGCTCGCCGGGATCGGCCGGGCCGGCGCCGCCGGACTGCTCGCCGCCGTGGTCGCCGGAGCGGGCGGGGCGGCCGTCGCGGCGGGACTCGCCGGGCTCGGTGACGGCACCCCGACGACACCGCAGGCCCTCGCGCAGGGCATGCTGTCCGGGGTCGTGGTCGGTGTCCTGTTCCTCGCCGTCGCCTGGCTGACCGACGCCCGCGACCTGCGGCCGCTGCTCGCGACCGTGACCCGCCGGCTGCGCCGGCGACGCCCGGCCGGCGGGGACGACGGCCCGCCGGCGCAGCAGCACCCCGGCGAGCGGGGCGACGGAAAGGAGACCGTTTCCTCATGACGGACGCCTCGCCCGCACCGCGCTGGCCCGGGTCGGTGGCCCTCGTGCTCGCCTCCAGCACCGGCGGGGTCGGGCAGCACGTGCGCTCGATCGCCGGGGGACTCACCGAGGCCGGAGCGTCGGTGCTGGTGTGCGGACCGGCCGCCACCGAGGAGCAGTTCGGCTTCACCGGCGTCGGCGCCCGGTTCACCCCGGTGGAGATCCCGGCCAGCCCCACGCCGGGCGACGCGCGCGCGGTCACCGCGCTGCGCCGGGCGCTCGCGGACACACCCGTCGACGTGGTGCACGCGCACGGGCTGCGCGCCGGTCTGGTCGCGGCGCTCGCCCGCCCCACCGCGCCGCTCGTCGTCACCTGGCACAACGCGGTCCTCGCGAAAGGGCTGCGCGGCGCGGCGTCCCGGCTGGTCGAGCGGATCGTCGCCCGGTCCGTGCGGGTCGCGTTGGGCGCCTCCGCCGACCTGGTCGACCGCGCCGCCGCGCTGGGCGCCGCCGACGCGCGCCTGGCCCCGGTCGCCGCGCCCACGCTGCCGCCGCCGGGCCGCCGCCGCGCCGCCGTCCGCGCCGAGTTCGGCGTCACCGCCGACCGCCCGCTGATCCTCTCGGTGGGCCGGCTGCACCCGCAGAAACGGTACGACGTGCTCATCGACGCCGCCGCCCGCTGGCGCACCCGTACCCCCGCCCCGGTCGTGGTGATCGCCGGCAGCGGACCCGCGTATCTGCCGCTGGCCGCCCGGATCTCGGCCGCCCGCGCGCCGGTGACGCTGCTCGGGCACCGCACCGACGTGGCGGACCTGCTGGCCGGCGCCGACCTCGCCGTGGTGACCAGCGACTGGGAGGCCCGGCAGCTGTTCGCCCAGGAGGCGCTGCGGGCCGGCGTACCGCTCGTCGCGACCGCCGTCGGCGGGCTGCCGGAGCTGGTCGGCGACGGGGCCGTGCTGGTGCCGCCCGGGGACGTGGACGCCGTCGACGCGGCGGTGCGCGACCTGCTCGACGACCCCGTACGCCGGGCCGAGGTGGGCCGGCGCGGCCTGGCCCGGGCCGCGACCTGGCCCACCGAGGCGGACACCGTGGCCGCGCTCGCCGACCTCTACGCCGAGCTGACACCGCAGCACTCCGCCGGGAACCGCTGATGCTGCGCCGACTGACCCCGGTCCTGCTCACCCTGGTCGTGGTGGCGCTGGGCATCACCGCGCTGGCCGCCCGGCCGGACCGCGGCGCGGACCGGCCCGGCGCCGACTTCGTGGTCCTCGTCGGCGCGGCCGGCCTGCGCTGGGACGACGTCGACCCGGAGAACACGCCGACGCTGTGGCGGATGGCCGAGCAGGGCGCGATCGGCTCCCTGTCGGTGCGGTCCGCGCACCGGCCCACCTGCCCCGTCGACGGCTGGCTCACCCTCGGCGCCGGGAACTTCGCCGCCTGGCCGGGCGCCCGTCCGGGCGGTGGCTGCCCGGCGGCCGGCGTGACTGTGGAACGGCCCGACGGCATCGGCGCGAACCTGCCCGACCAGCCCAGCGTCGTGGCGCACAACCAGGAACAGCTCGCCTGGGGCGCCAAGCCCGGCGCGCTGGCCGAGTCGGTGCGCTGCTCGGTGGCGGTGGGGCCGGGCGCCGCCGTGGCCGCCGCCCGTCCGTTCGGCCGGGTCGACAGGTACGCGCCCACGCTGCCCGAGAACCCGGCGGAACTGCTCGGCTCCTGCGTGCTGAGCATCGTCGACGCCGGCACCGTCGACGACGACGACCCGGCCGTACGGGCCGCCCAGGCGCGGCAGGCCGACGCCCGGCTGGCCCGGGTCCTCGCCGCCCGGCCGCCGCGCTCACTGGTGCTGGTCGCGGGCGTCTCCGACACCGACAACCCGGCGCGGCTGCACGTCGCGATCGCCGACGGCCCCGGCTGGACGGGCGGCTGGCTGACCTCGCCGAGCACCGCCCGATCCGGCTACCTGCAACTGGTCGACCTGGCCCCGACCGTGCTCGCCGTACTCGACCGGCCGGCCCCGGAACGGGCCTTCGTCGGCCGTCCCGCGGTCACCGCCGACGACCGGCCCGACGACCTGCGGGCCGCGATCGAGGCGTCGGCCGACGCGGACCGGGAGGCCGCCGCCCAGCGGCGCGTCGCCGGCTGGTTCTTCACCCTGCTCGCCGCCGCCCAGCTGGCCCTCGCGGTGGCGGTGCTGCCGCTGCTACGCCGGGCCCGCCGCCTCGCCGGCCCGCACGGACCGGAACCGGTGTCCCGGCGCGTCGTCGCCGTGGTGGAGCTGCTGCTCATCGCCGCGGCGCTGGCCGTGCCCGCGGCGCTGCTGGCCGACGCCGTGCCCTGGTGGCGCGGCAGCCACGCCGGCGTCTGGTACGCCTCGGTGACCGCGCTGCTCGTCGTCGGCGGCACCGCCCTGGTCCGGTTCAGCCCCGGGCACGAGCGCACGCTCGGCCCGCTCGGCGCGGTCGCCGGGCTGGCCACGCTCGTGGTCGGCGTGGACGTGCTCACCGGCTCCCGGCTGCAGCTCAACGGCGTGGTCGGTTACTCCGCGCTGGAGGGCGGCCGGTACGCCGGGCTCGGCACCGTCGGGCTGGGCGTGTTCGTCGCCGGATCACTGCTGTGCGGCGGCTGGCTCGCCCAGCGGTTCCGCAAGGGCTGGCGGCCGATGGTGATGGTGGCCGTCGGCGGACTGGCAGTGGTGATCGTGGGCAGCCCGTACCTGGGCGCCGACTCGATCGGCGCGATCGCGCTCACCGCCGGCGTCAGCGTCGCCGCCGCCATCTGCACCGGCGGCTGGCTCACCGTGAGCCGACTGGCCTGGGCCACCATGGCCGCGCTCGCGGTCACCATCGGCTTCGCCCTGGTCGACCTGGGCCGTCCCGCCGACGAGCGGGGAAGCCTGGGCCGGTTCCTGGCCGCGCTCGGCGACGGCACCGGGGGGCTCACCGTGCACCGCTCCGGCGACTCCAACATCCAGACGCTGGTGAACAGCCCGCTCACCGTGCTGGCCCTGGCCGGGGCGGCGCTGGTCTGGCTGGCGCTGCTGCAGCCGTGGGGCGGCCTGATGCGGCTGTTCGGCATCTACCCGGCGATCCGGGCCGCGATGGCCGGCACCGGCGTGGCCGTCGGGCTGGGCGGCGTGCTGGGCGGCTCGGCGCTGGACGTGGCCGGCGCGGCGGCGGCGCTCGTGGTGCCCATGGCGGCGCTGTCGGCGCTGCGGGTGCTCGACCACTCCACCGACCGTACGCTGCCCGACAGCGGCCGCCCTGGCGGCGAGACGGACGCGGTACCACCGGGCGGCCCGGACAGCCCTTCCCGAGGCGGCCCCGCTGCCGGCGGCCCGCCTGACGGTGCTCCGTCGGCCGGTGACGGTGCTGGTGATGGTGGGTCGGCGGGCGACGGTCCGGCCGGTGACGGTGTGGGCGATCCGGGGGAGGCCGGGGAGCCGGCCGGACCGGGTCGGCAGGGCCCGGCCGGCACGGAAACGCCGAACGCATCGCCCGGCGCCGGGGCGCGGGTCCCCGCACAGCCGACCCCGGCCTCCTCGGAGGTCCCCGCCGGCTGACCGGCCCGCGCTGCCCGCGCGGGCGTGCCGCCCCCCGCCGCGCCCTCGCCAGATCGGGGAGGTGGCGGGGTCAAGGCCCTGTGGAAGGCACCACATCGGCGGGGTGGTGTCGATCAAGGGCCCGGACGGGGCACGGAAGAGCGCCGCACGAGGGCCGGCACGGGCCTCACGTGCGCCGACAGCGGGTGCGACGCCGGCTCACGGTCCGGATGGTGTTACCGTGGAATCCCGTGGATCGCGTGATCACTTGTCTGATCGGCACGGCGGTTCGCACGACCGCTACGGACGACACGGGAGCAGGCCTTGGCCCCTACAGCACGGACGACCAGGCACATTTTCGTCACCGGGGGCGTCGCCTCCTCGCTGGGTAAGGGCCTCACCGCCTCCAGCCTCGGCAGTCTGCTGACCGCGCGCGGACTGCGCGTGGTGATGCAGAAGCTCGACCCGTACCTGAACGTCGACCCCGGGACGATGAACCCGTTCCAGCACGGCGAGGTCTTCGTCACCGAGGACGGCGCCGAGACCGACCTCGACGTCGGGCACTACGAGCGGTTCCTCGACCGGGACCTCTCCGGCAAGGCGAACGTCACCACCGGCCAGATCTACTCGGCGGTGATCGCCAAGGAGCGGCGCGGGGAGTACCTCGGCGACACGGTGCAGGTCATCCCGCACATCACCAACGAGATCAAGGCCCGCATCCGCGGCATGGCCGACCCGGACGCCGACGGCCAGGTGCCCGACGTGGTGATCACCGAGGTCGGCGGCACCGTCGGCGACATCGAGTCGCTGCCGTTCCTGGAGTCGATCCGGCAGATCCGCCACGACCTGGGCCGGGACAACTGCTTCTACCTGCACGTGTCGCTGGTGCCGTACCTGGCGCCGTCGGGCGAGCTGAAGACCAAGCCGACCCAGCACTCGGTGGCGCAGCTGCGCAGCATCGGCATCCAGCCCGACGCGCTGGTGCTGCGCTGCGACCGGGAGATCCCGGACAAGGTCAAGGAGAAGCTGTCGCTGTACTGCGACGTCGACCGGGAGGCGGTCACCGCCGCCCCGGACGCGCCGAGCATCTACGACATCCCGAAGGTGCTGCACCGGGAGGGCCTCGACGCGTACGTGGTGCGCCGGCTCGGCCTGTCGTTCCGCGACGTCGACTGGACCCGCTGGGACGACCTGCTGGAGCGGGTGCACCAGCCGCGGCACACGATCACCGTCGCGCTCGTCGGCAAGTACGTCGACCTGCCCGACGCGTACCTGTCGGTGAGCGAGGCGATCCGGGCGGCCGGGTTCGGCCACCGCGCCCGGGTGAAGCTCAAGTGGGTGCCCAGCGACGACTGCGTGACGGCGGCCGGCGCGGCCGCCGCGCTGTCCGGCGTCGACGGCATCGTCATCCCCGGCGGCTTCGGCGTACGCGGCATCGAGGGCAAGGTCGGCACCGCCCGGTACGCGCGGGAGAACGGCATCCCGCTGCTCGGCCTCTGCCTCGGCCTGCAGTGCATGACCATCGAGGTGGCCCGTCACCTGGCCAACCTGGACGGCGCGAACTCCCTGGAGTTCGACGAGGAGGCCGTGCACCCGGTCATCGCCACCATGGCCGACCAGGAGGACATCGTGGCCGGCCGCGGCGACCTGGGCGGCACCATGCGGCTCGGGGCGTACCCGGCGAAGCTCGCCGAGGGGTCGATCGTCGCCGAGGCGTACGGCAGCACCGAGGTCAGCGAGCGGCACCGCCACCGGTACGAGGTGAACAACGCCTACCGGGACCAGCTCACCAAGGCGGGGCTGACGATCTCCGGCACCTCGCCGGACGGGCGGCTCGTGGAGTTCGTCGAGCTGGACCGCAACCTGCACCCGTTCTTCGTGGCCACCCAGGCGCACCCGGAGCTGAAGAGCCGCCCCACCCGCCCGCACCCGCTGTTCGCCGCGTTCGTCGGCGCCGCCGTGGCGTACTCGCAGGCCGACCAGCTGCCGGTGGACCTGGACGGCGCGGCGAAGAAGGCCGGCCGCGGCGGCGGCGCCAAGGCCCAGGCCAAGTGAGCGGCGTCGAGCACCGGTACGAGGTGACCGCGCGCCGCCAGATCTGGTCCGGCCGGATCTTCTCCGTGGTCAGCGACGACGTCACCATGCCCGGTGGCGGCGAGGCGACCCGGGACTACGTGCGGCACGTCGGCGCGGTCGCCGTGGTGGCGCTCGACGACGCCGGTCAGGTGGTGCTGATCCGCCAGTACCGGCACCCGGTCGGCCGGCACCTGTGGGAGCTGCCCGCCGGGCTGATGGACGTCGGCGGCGAGGACCTGGCCGCCGCGGCGCTGCGGGAGCTGGCCGAGGAGGCCGACCTGACCGCGGCGCGCGTGGACGTGCTCGTGGACCTGCACAGCTCGCCCGGCTTCTCCGACGAGGTGGTCCGGGTGTTCCTGGCCCGCGAGCTGGCCGAGGTGCCGGCGGAGCAGCGGCACGACCGGCACGACGAGGAGGCCGACCTCCAGGTGGTCCGCGTGGACCTGGACGAGGCGGTGCGGATGGTGCTGGCCGGTGAGATCACCAACGCGTCCTGCGTGGCCGGGCTGCTCGCCGCGGCCCGCGCGCGGGAGACCGGCTTCACCGAGCTGCGCCGGCCGGAGGCGCCGCTGCCGCGCTGATCGGGAACCGACGACGAAGGGGCCGCGCGGCGCTGTGCGCCGGGCGGCCCCTTTCCGTTGCGGTGGTCAGTCGCGCAGCGGGCGGCCCTGCCCGTCGACACCGCCGTTGACGAGGATCAGGATGCCGTCGACGAGGCCCCAGATCGCGCCGATGCCGCACGTCACGAGCGTGACGATGAGCTGGATGACACCGGTCTTGGTGTCGCCCATGTAGAACCGGCCGATGCCGAAGCCGCCGAGGAGGATCTGGAGCACACCCGCGACGACCTTGCTCTTGTCCGAGACGCCCTGCGGGTACTGCTGGTAAGGAGTGGTCATGAGCGGACACAATAGTGATCGACTCGCGTCCTGTCGGCCCCGGCACCCCGGTCGTGGAAGGATATTTACCGAACTCTGTCCTGTCGGCTGATGACGTCTCCACCGGCCAGCCTGGCCCATGCCTGACACACCGTCAGCACCAGCGGGCACCGGATGTCACAGTGTCGCCGTCCGTGGGCTTCCCACGGCTCTAGACTGCCGCCGGCGGGACCGGTGTACCGCGCCGGCAACGGAGCCGGCGCGGCGCCGCGCAGTCGGGGGTGAGCAGCCCCGGAGGAAGGTGTCTGCATCGTGAAGGTCGGAATCCCCCGCGAGGTCAAGAACCACGAGTACCGGGTGGCGATCACGCCCGCGGGCGTCAACGAGTTCACCCGCCACGGCCACGAGGTCTTCGTCGAGGCCGGCGCCGGCGTCGGCTCCAGCATCACCGACGACGAGTTCGCCGCCGCCGGCGCGAAGATCCTGGCCACCGCCGACGAGGTGTGGGACACCGCCGAGCTGGTCCTCAAGGTGAAGGAGCCGATCGCCGAGGAGTACCACCGGATGCGCGAGGGACAGGTGCTCTTCACGTACCTGCACCTGGCCGCCTCCCGCGAGTGCACCGACGCGCTGGTCGACCGCAAGGTCACCGGCATCGCGTACGAGACGGTCGAGCTGCCCGACCGGTCGCTGCCGCTGCTCGCCCCGATGTCCGAGGTGGCCGGCCGGCTCGCCCC
Source organism: Micromonospora chalcea (assembly GCF_028768405.1). Taxonomy (NCBI): domain Bacteria; kingdom Bacillati; phylum Actinomycetota; class Actinomycetes; order Micromonosporales; family Micromonosporaceae; genus Micromonospora; species Micromonospora chalcea. Next base: position 619,544 of record NZ_CP118233.1, read on the forward strand.
CCAGGTGGGCGCCTTCTACATGATGCGCACCGGCGGCGGGCGGGGAGTGCTGCCCGGCGGCGTCTCCGGCGTGTACGCCGCCAAGACCGTGGTCATCGGCGCGGGCGTGTCCGGCCTCAACGCCGCCGCCATCGCGCTGGGCCTGCAGTCCGAGGTGCTGCTGCTGGACAAGAACGTGGCCCGGCTGCGCTCCGCCGACGCCATCTACCGGGGCCACCTGCAGACGGTCGCCTCAAACGCGTACGAGATCGAGCGGGCAGTGCTCGACGCGGACCTGGTCATCGGCGCGGTGCTGGTGCCCGGCGCGAAGGCCCCGAAGCTCATCTCCAACGAGCTGGTCTCCCGGATGAAGCCGGGCAGCGTGCTCGTCGACATCGCCATCGACCAGGGCGGCTGCTTCGAGGACTCGCGCCCGACCACGCACGCCGACCCGGTCTACAAGGTCCACGACTCGATCTTCTACTGCGTGGCGAACATGCCCGGCGCGGTGCCGAACACCAGCACCTACGCGCTGACCAACGTCACCCTGCCGTACGCCCTGGAACTGGCCAGCCAGGGCTGGCAGGCGGCGCTGCGCAACGACCCGGCGCTGGCACTGGGCCTGAACACCCACGCCGGCAAGGTCGTCTACGGCCCGGTCGCCGAGGCGCACGGCATGGACGTGCTGCCGCTGGACGAGGTGCTGAGCTGACCGACGCCGCCGTGCGCAGGGCCGGCGCGGAACCCGCGCCGGCCCTGCGCCGCGCGGTCCGGACGTACCTGGACCACCTCACCGTCGAGCGCGGGCTGTCCGCGAACACGCTCGCCTCGTACCGCCGGGACCTGGACCGCTACCTCGCCACCCTGGCCGCCGCCGGGGTGGACGACCTGGCCGCCGCCGGGCCCGCGCAGGTCGAGGCCCACCTGGCCCGGCTGCGCGCCGGCGACGACCACCACCCGCCGCTCGCCGTCTCCTCCGCCGCCCGCGCCGCCAGCGCGGTACGCGGCCTGCACCGCTTCGCGCTGCGCGAAGGGCTCACCGGCGCCGACCCCAGCCGCGACGTCCGCCCGCCCGCGCCGCCGCGCCGGCTGCCCCGGGCGCTGCCCGTCGACGCGGTCCTGCGGCTGCTGGAGGCCGCCGGCCCGGCCGACGGCACCGGCGACGCCGCCGCCCGCGCGCTGCGCGACCGGGCGCTGCTGGAATTCCTGTACGGCACCGGCGCGCGCATCTCCGAGGCGGTCGGCGCCGCGGTCGACGACCTCGACCTGGACGCCGGAACCGTGCTGCTGCGCGGCAAGGGCGGCCGGACCCGGCTGGTCCCGGTCGGCGGGTACGCGGCCGACGCGCTGCGCGCCTGGCTGGTCCGGGGCCGCCCGGCGCTGCTCGCGGCCGGACGCGGCACCCACGCGGTGTTCGTCAACGCCCGCGGCGGCCCGCTCACCCGGCAGGGCGCCTGGGCCGTGCTGCGCGCCGCCGCCGCCCGGGCCGGCCTGCCGGTCGACGGCCCCGACGCGGTCTCCCCGCACACGCTGCGCCACTCGTACGCCACCCACCTGCTCGACGGCGGCGCGGACGTACGCGTGGTGCAGGAACTGCTCGGCCACGCGTCGGTGACCACCACCCAGGTCTACACACTGGTCACCGTGGAACGACTGCGCGAGGTGTACGCGACAGCGCATCCGCGCGCCCGCTGAGCGCCGACGTCGCCGGCCCTGGCCGACGGGCCGCCGACACGCCGACCCGCTACCGAACGCGCTGCTGGCCGGTGGCGTACAGTCGGCATCGGCGCGGGCCTCCAGGTGCGACGGACCGGGGGTGCGCAGCGGCGCCGCGAGGGACGTCGGACGGCTCCGACGCCGGGTGGTCGTCGGGAGGGGGCAACGAGGACATGGCAGGAAACGGTGACCGTGCCGAGACCTGGACGTCGGAGCTCCGTGAGCAGCAGGCGACGCTCGGCGCCGATCTCGGCCCCGCCGACCCGGCCGCGTACACCATGCGCAAGCCGATCCCCGAACCCATGCCGACCGACCGGCACGGCCCGGCGCGGATCATCGCGATGGCCAACCAGAAGGGCGGCGTCGGCAAGACCACGACGACCATCAACCTGGGCGCGGCCCTGGCCGAGTACGGCCGCAAGGTGCTGCTCGTCGACTTCGACCCGCAGGGCGCCCTCTCCGTCGGGCTGGGCGTCAACCCGCACAACCTGGACCTGTCGGTCTACAACCTGCTGATGCAGGACGACGTCACCGCCGAGGACGTCCTGATCAAGACCGACGTGGCCGGGCTGCACCTGCTACCCGCCAACATCGACCTCTCCGCCGCCGAGATCCAGCTCGTCAACGAGGTCGCCCGGGAGATGGCCCTGGCGCGGGTGCTGCGCACCATCCGCAAGGAGTACGACTTCATCCTGATCGACTGCCAGCCCTCACTGGGCCTGCTGGCGATCAACGCGCTCACCGTCGCGCACGGCGTGCTCATCCCGCTGGAGTGCGAGTTCTTCAGCCTGCGCGGTGTCGCGCTGCTGCTGGACACCATCGACAAGGTGCGCGAGCGGCTCAACTTCGACCTGGAGCTCGAAGGCATCCTCGCCACCATGTACGACAGCCGCACCACCCACTGCCGCCAGGTGCTGCAGCGGGTGGTCGAAGCGTTCGGCGACAAGGTCTACCAGACCGTCATCACCAAGACGGTGAAGTTCCCCGAGTCCACCGTGGCCGGCGCCCCGATCACCACCCTCGACCCGGCCTCCTCCGGCGCCCGCAACTACCGGCAGCTGGCCCGGGAGGTCATCGCCGCCCAGGCGGACCGGTAGGGCGCACGCCGGCCGCCCGCCGCGTCGTCTACGGTTTCCCGGTGACCGCACCGCCCCTCGACCCGCCACACGGCGCCGGCGACCCCGCCGTAGCCGCGGAGCTGGCCGCCGAGGTCGACGGTGTGGTGCCCGCCGACGCGGGCACCGGCGAGCAGACCAGTGGCTTCACGGTCCGGCTGGACAACTTCACCGGCCCGTTCGACCTGCTGCTCCAGCTGATCAGCAAGCACAAGCTGGACGTCACCGAGGTCGCGCTGCACAAGGTCACCGACGAGTTCATCGCGTACCTGCGGGCGATGGGCGACCAGTGGGACCTGGACGAGACCAGCGAGTTCCTGCTCGTCGCCGCCACCCTGCTCGACCTGAAGGCGGCCCGGCTGCTGCCCTCCGCCGAGGTGGAGGACGAGGAGGACCTGGCGCTGCTGGAGGCGCGGGACCTGCTGTTCGCGCGGCTGCTGCAGTACAAGGCGTACAAGGAGGCCGCCGCGCACATCGCCGAGCTGGAGGCGGTCGGCGGACGGCGCTACCCGAGGGCGGTCACGCTCGAACCCCGGTACGCCGAGGCGCTGCCCGACCTGGTGCTCGGCATCGGTCCCGAGCGGCTGCGCAAGCTCGCGGTCAAGGCGATGAGCCCGAAACCGGTGCCCGAGGTGTCCATCGCACACGTGCACATGGTCCGGGTCAGCGTCCGCGAACACGCCGGCATCATCGCCGACCGGCTGCGCCGCGCCGGGATCGCCACGTTCTCGCTGCTCTGCGCCGACTGTGAGATGACGCTCGAGGTGGTGGCCCGGTTCCTGGCGCTGCTGGAGCTGTACCGGCAGGGTCTCGTGGCGTTCGTGCAGGAGCAGGCGCTGGAGGAGTTGACCGTCCGCTGGACCGGCCCGGTCGACGGCGAGGCCGAGCTGACAGTCGACGAGTACGCCGGCAGCCCCGAACCCACGACCACGTCCGTCCCCGCCGCACCGGCCGACGCCGCGGCTGCTCCGGCCGACGTCGGCGCCGGGGTGAGCGACGCCGCCGTGCCGGGCGACGTCGCCGCAGATGCCGCATCCGACGCCGCCGTGCCCAGCAAGACGGCGGACGAACACGCACCGACGCAGGAGTGAACGGATGAGCGACCAGGAACGCCGCGACTCCCTGGCCGACCAGGCCGCCGCATGGGTGCCCCCGTGGGAGCGTCCCGCCCCGCCCCGGCCAGCCCCGGACGATTCCGACGCACCGGCCGAGCACCCGGACCCCGACATCCCGGACACCACCGATTCCCGGGAAGCAGATCTCGACGCGACACCGGATTCCTCGGCGGATCTTGGAAGCGAAGGGCCCTCAGAGGGGCCCATTCCTTCCAAGATCGCCACGGTTCAGGGGGATCTTGGTACGGGGACGCCCCTCGGAGGGCGGGACCGTACCAAGATCTCGGGAGAGGCCGGGACGGACGACGCCGGGGGAGACGTCGGCCTGCCCGCGCGGGACGCGGCGCCGGGGGCGGGTGGGGGAGCGGGTGCTGAGGGCGTACCCGCTAAGCGGGGACGGCGGCGGGCCGCGCCGGAACCGGTGCCCGCGCCGGTCCTGGACGACGCGGAGCTGCGCGGCGCCCTGGAGGCGATCCTGCTCGTGGTGGACCAGCCGGTCAGCGAGCTGGTCCTGGCCGAGGTCCTGGAGCAGTCCCCGGAACGGGTCGGCGCGATGCTCGACGAGATCGCCGCCGGATACACCGCCGCCGGGCACGGGTTCGACCTGCGCCGGGCGGCGGGTGGCTGGCGTCTCTACACCCGGCCGGAATACGCCACCTACGTCGAGCGGTTCGTACTGGACGGGCAGTCCGTGCGGCTGACCCAGGCCGCGCTGGAGACCCTCGCCGTGGTCGCCTACCGGCAGCCGGTGACCCGTTCGCGCATCTCGGCCATCCGGGGTGTCAACTGCGACGGGGTGCTCCGTACCCTGGTGGGTCGCGGCCTGGTCGAGGAGTGCGGCACCGAAGCGGACAGCGGCGCCTACCTCTACCGGACCACCACCATGTTCCTGGAGAAGCTGGGGCTGAACTCGGTGGACGACCTGCCGCCGCTGGCCCCGTTCCTTCCCGACGACGTAGAAGAGCTTGCCGATGCGACGCGATGACCGTGCCCCGAAGCCCGACGCCCCCGTGTACGAGGGCGCCGAGCGCCTGCAGAAGGTGCTCGCCGCCGCGGGGGTGGGTTCCCGGCGCGCCTGTGAAGACCTGATCTTCCGGCGCCGGGTCACCGTGAACGGGCGGGTGGCGCAGCTCGGCGACAAGGCCGACCCGGCCCGCGACGTGATCGTCGTCGACGGGGAGCGGCTCCAGGCCGACGTCCGCCTGGTCTACGTGGCGATGAACAAGCCGCGCGGCGTGGTCACCACCATGGCTGACGAGAAGGGCCGCACCGAGCTCGCCGACTTCATCGGCGCGCGGCTGGAGCAGCGGGTCTACCACGTCGGGCGACTGGACGCCGACAGCGAGGGCCTGCTCCTGCTCACCAACGACGGCACCCTCGCCCACAAGCTCATGCACCCGTCGTACGAGGTGCTCAAGACCTACCTCGCCGAGGTGGCCGGGCCGATCCCGCGCAACCTGGGCAAGCGCCTCGCCGCCGGCGTCGAGCTGGAGGACGGGCCGGTGAAGGTCGACGGGTTCAAGCTGGTCGACACGCTCGGCAAAACCGCCCAGGTGGAGCTGACCCTGCACGAGGGGCGCAAACACATCGTCCGGCGCCTGATGGCCGAGGTGGGACACCCGGTGTCCCGCCTGATCCGTACCTCGATCGGTCCGATCAAGCTCGGCGACCTGCGCACCGGGCGGCTGCGGCGGCTGACGAACGCGGAGGTCGCCGCCCTGTTCAAGGCCGTGGGTGACTGACCCGCCGATCGGGGTACGGCTGCCGGTAGGCTTCGACGCGGTCCGCGGGCCGGCGCGTGCCGCCCGGCGGGACGCCCGCGCGGCGCGGGCATGATTGACGACAGAACCATCCGCTCAACGGCGCCCGGGAATCCGGGCGACCCGCGAGGTACGGGCTGAGGAGGACAACGGTGGAGGAGAACGTACCGGCCGGGCGATGTGTGGTCGCTGTGGACGGGCCGTCCGGTTCGGGGAAGTCCACCGTGTCGCGGCGGCTGGCCGCGGGCCTCGGCGCCCGCTACCTCGACACCGGCGCCATGTACCGGGCGCTGACCTGGGCAGTCCTGCGCTCCGGCGTGGAACTCACCGACACCGAGTCGGTGGCCAAGGTCGCCGCCGAGGCCGACCTGCGCATCGGCACCGACCCCCAGGGGTACGCCGTGACGGTCGACGGCACCGACGTGTCCACCGCCATCCGCGGCGCCGAGGTGACCGCCGCGGTGTCCGCGGTGGCCGCCGTCGCCGCCGTACGCGAGCTGCTGGTGGACCGGCAGCGGCGGGTGATCGCCGACGCGGGCCGGATCGTGGTCGAAGGCCGGGACATCGGCTCGGTGGTCGCGCCGGACGCGGAGCTGAAGGTGTACCTGACCGCCTCCGAGGCGGCGCGCGCGAAGCGGCGCAGCGCCGAGGACGCCGCCGACGTCGCGGCGACCGCCGCCGACCTGGCCCGCCGGGACCGCCTCGACTCGACCCGCAAGGTCAACCCGCTGCAGCAGGCCCCCGACGCGGTGGTGCTGGACACCACCGAGCTGGGCATCGACGAGGTAGTGGCCCGCCTGCGCGAGATGCTCACGGAGCGGGGTGCCGCGTGAGCCAGGATTTCGAAGGCTGGGTGGAGCTGCGCGAGCCGGAGGTCGACTCCGGTGAGCCGGCCGGCCCGCAGCCCGTGGTGGCCGTGGTCGGCCGCCCCAACGTGGGCAAGTCCACGCTCGTCAACCGCATCATCGGCCGCCGGCAGGCCGTCGTGGAGGACATCCCCGGCGTGACCCGGGACCGCGTGCCCTACGACGCGCAGTGGAACGGCCGGACGTTCACGGTGGTGGACACCGGCGGCTGGGAGCCCGACGCCAAGGACCGGGCCGCGGCCATCGCCGCCCAGGCCGAGACCGCGGTGGCGACCGCCGACGTGGTGCTGTTCGTGGTGGACGCCATGGTCGGCGCCACCGACGTGGACGAGGCCGCGGTGAAGATGCTGCGCCGCAGCGCCAAGCCGGTGATCCTCATCGCCAACAAGGCCGACAACACCACCATCGAGATGGAGGCGACCTCGCTGTGGTCGCTCGGCCTCGGTGAGCCGTTCCCGATCTCGGCGCTGCACGGCCGCGGCTCCGGCGACCTGCTCGACGCCATCCTCGACGCGCTGCCCGAGGCGCCCGCGATCGTGGAGAACCGGCCGCGCGGCCCACGCCGGGTGGCGCTGGTGGGCCGCCCCAACGTCGGTAAGTCCAGCCTGCTCAACCGCTTCTCCGGCGAGGAGCGGGCGGTGGTCGACTCGGTCGCCGGCACCACAGTGGACCCGGTCGACAGCCTGGTCGAGATCGGCGGCGAGACCTGGCAGCTGGTCGACACCGCCGGTCTGCGCAAGCGCGTCGGCAAGGCCAGCGGCACCGAGTACTACGCCAGCCTGCGTACCGCCTCGGCGATCGAGGCGGCCGAGGTCGCCGTGGTGCTGATCGACTCCAGCGAGGTGATCAGCGAGCAGGACCAGCGGATCCTCACCATGGTGGTCGAGTCCGGCCGGGCGCTGGTCATCGCGTTCAACAAGTGGGACCTGGTCGACGGCGACCGCCGCTACTACCTGGACAAGGAGATCGACCGCGAGCTGCGGCGTATCCCCTGGGCGATCCGGCTGAACCTGTCCGCCAAGACCGGCCGCGCCGTCGACAAGCTCGCACCCGCGCTGCGCAAGGCCCTCGCGAGCTGGGAGACGCGGATCCCGACCGCGCAGCTCAACCAGTGGCTCACCGCGCTGGTCCAGGCCACCCCGCACCCGGTACGCGGCGGACGCGCCCCGCGCATCCTGTTCGCCACCCAGGCCGGGGCGGCGCCGCCGCGGTTCGTGCTGTTCACCACCGGCCCGCTCGACGCGGGGTATCAGCGCTTCGTCGAGCGCAAGCTCCGCGAGGAGTTCGGCTTCGAGGGCAGCCCGATCGAGATCTCCGTACGCCCGCGCAAGAAGCTCGGCCCCGGCGGCCGGGGCAAGGCCCACGGCTGACGGTTCGCTGGCCTGCTTGCCGCTTTTTGCTGCCGCACGCCACCCTCCTAGGATGCTCTAGGGGGTGTGGCGCGCGGCGCGGGAGGGGCCTCTGCGCACGGTGCGAAGATCCTGCGCTAAGCTGTACCGGCTGCCGCAGGGGAGACCCGGCGGGGGCATCGGGACGTGGCGCAGCTTGGTAGCGCACTTGACTGGGGGTCAAGGGGTCGTCGGTTCGAATCCGGCCGTCCCGACAAAGAAAAAGCCCTGACCAGCGGAAACACTGGTCAGGGCTTTGATTTTCTTCTATGGAGATTTGAACCGCCCCCCGAAAACCCCCCGTTTACGCGGTACGGCAACCAAGTTCGTCATCGGTGTGCATCGTTCTCTCCTGGCGACGATCCTTGGGTGCTCGGGTGGCTGCCGAGCCGTTCGAGGATGCCGGACACGTCTGGGGCTTGTACCGGCTTGGCGATGTAGTGAGCCGTTTTCATCCTGTGTAGCGGCTGGTCTCGGCGCTGTGCAGGACGAGGATGGCCTTCACGATCGCCGTAGCGCGGCGGGGACAGCAACGCAGCTTGGTCAGGATCTTCCAGGTCTTCAGCGTGGCGATGGCTCGTTCGCCGCGGGCGCGGAGCCGGGCATGACCACGGTTGACGGCCCGCTGGCGGCGGGACAGATTCGGTCGGTATCGGTGGCGCTTGAACGGCGTGCGCACGCTTCCGCTGGCTCCCTGATAGCCCTTGTCTGCGAAGGTCAGCACGTTTGCGCTGGTCAGCGCGTCGATCAGTCTCTGGGTGCGGGCGGCGGTGAGGTCGTGGACCGCGCCGGGCAGCGCGGCCGACGCCCAGACCAACCGCCCGGCCGGGTCGGCCAGGACCTGCACGTTCACCCCGTGGCGCTTGTGCTTACCGGAGTAGTAGGGCCGCTGGTCAGCGACCCGGTCGATGGGAATCAGCGTGCCGTCGAGGATCGCGTACGCCAACCGGGCAGCCCGACGCATGGCGGCGGTGAGGTCGTCGGCGCAGGCGGCGAGCAGGTCGACGGCCTCGCGTAGGTACCGCCACACGGTGGCCACCGACACCTCGAAGCCGGCCGCGAGGCGGGTGAGGGTGTCGCCGTTGCGCAGGTGGGCCAGGGCCATCAGCGCTTGCTGCTGCGCAGGCAGCCTGCGCCAGCGGCCGCCGAGCGCACGTCGGCGGTCGCGGATCAGCTCGGTCAGGCGGGTCAGGCTGCGCGTGGACAGCGGGATGCTGGCAGGATAGGTCAGCAACGAAGCTCCCGTGCTGGGCAGTGCGTCTTGGTCGACTGCTGTCCTACCGGGAGCTTCGTCCTATCCGGACAATCGACACGCCACCCCCGCCTACCTGCTCAACCGCCCTTGATCACGATGAAAAGAGCTCAATGATCCAGTCCTGGTGCACAATTGCGGTGGCTCTCGCCCTCGGCATGATGCGACATGCGCATGCGCATGCGCAGATACCGGCATTGTCACCGGATACCACCCGCAGGTGGGAGACACGGTTGTTCTCGGTAGAGCGGAGCTGGGAGTCCCGCTCGCCGAGAAGTTGAATGGAGTCCATTTCAATGGCAAGGCATACGCCAACATCGGGGAGAACGGTAATCCGCAATGGGTGAACGAAGTTCAGAATGCACTCGGTAATGATGGGATGAACATCGCCGTCGACCTAGGTGGGCTCGACGCGAAGGCGGGTTGGGGTCCCAGAGAGATCTTCGAGGCGGCGGCAAGGCGTGGGAGCGGGCCGGGAGGCTGGAGGGGCAACGCGGGTACGGACTGGGAAATGAGACAGATTATGCTCAAATCCTTCCGAAATCCGAATCTTGCTGGCCGGATAACTTGGTACCTGAACGGTTCGAATGTCACTTCGGCCATGCGAGGCGTACTGGAATGGGAACGGATGCGCCAATGTCTGAGAAGAATCTGGTTGGTGCGCTTAACGGCGAGTTGGATCACTCCCTTGCGCTGAAATTTACGGTGGGCATTGCTTCGGCCGGCACTGCAGTAGCCGTCCTTTCGGTTGGGGAACGATTCGTAAACGTGATCGATAACGATGGCTCATACTTGCTGTCATTCAACTGGAAGGAGCGGCAGCAGGCGCACGGGCAAACCTCCGACATCTCCCACGTCGCCGACGCGGCACGGCGCTGGGTAGAAGGTTCAGGTCTAGAGGATCTCGCCGCCGACCATCCGTTCATCAAGTTCTCCGGGCTTCAACTCGCCTATGAGAGAGGGACTGCTGCCGAGTACCAATGGGCTGCGCTACTTGCCTCGGTTGAAGAAGAGGATCACATCTTCCGGGGCCTTGTTCTCCTGGCCTCGCGTGACAGCGTCCTCAATCGATTCTCTCCTCGCCTGGGCCACCGTTTCGCGTTGTCTGTCGACGAATACAGCGACGGCATTCTCGTCGCGGTGTTCGTCCGCCGTCCCGGACGGTTTGTCATCTTCGGTGACGACGACGGCGTCGAATTCGAGGGTGATGCGGCCCAGATGGTCGACTATTTGGTCGCGCGGCTTCGCGATCGGGTCCCCCGGTGAGCACCCGCCTTCGGGTGGGAGGATGGCCTGGTCGCCAACGTCACTCGGGTTCGGCGTTCCGTCCGCATCCGCTCCTCGACGAACCAGTACTGGTTGGCCCGGTCGGCCAGCGTCGCCCGCCCGGCGGCAAGGCCAACGCCGGGCGCCGCGACCCCTCCGCGACACGCGCCGACCTGCTGGCCGAGATCGTCGCCCCGCAGCTCGAACTCTCAGCCGGCCATAGCTCGGACCGCTTCTCGATCAAGCCGGCCAATGGTCGGATGTCCCCAGCCCGACGGCTCGCCAGGTCGAGGTCCCCGCTTGACGAAACCCATAGGGACACCCCCCGCAGCGGGCCGGCCGTCGGTCCCTCGTTCACGCCACTGGAGAGGTGCCATGACCTCCACGTTTGCCCGACGGTTGACGGGCGCGGTCGGCCAGGTCGCGTTGGGCGCGATGCTGCTCGGTGCCGGCATCGCCCACCTGACAGTCGCGCGCCAGGAGTTCTTGGCGCAGGTGCCCTCCTGGCTCCCGCTCGACGCCGATCTCGTCGTCGTCGCCTCCGGAGTGGTCGAGATCTGTCTCGGGCTGGCCCTGCTCGCGGCTTGGAGACAGCCCGTACGCGGCCTCACCGGAGCGGTCGTAGCCGCCTTCTTCGTCGCGGTCTTCCCGGGCAACATCGCTCAGTTCACCGAAGGGCGTGACGGATTCGGCCTGGACACCGACGCGGCACGGGCGGTCCGCCTGCTCTTCCAGCCGCTGCTCGTACTCTGGGCGCTCGCCGCCACCAACGCGGTTCCCGCGCTCCGCTCACTGCGCCGTAGCCCCTGACACACGAACCGAATCCAACGGCATCCGTCAGCCCGGCTGCCGTTCGCTACCTGGGCGCCAGTTGCAGATCGTCTCTGATGACGACCATGTATGCCCAGATGCCGTCGCCGCACCGACACGAACCCCCATGCCGGCGAGCAGCGTGTCACGATGAACGGGGGTGGGCCGTTCTCGACCGTCGCGACTGCGGCGGCCGGGTGGACGCCCCGGACTTTGACGGGTGCGCTGTTGATGGGGGACCGTGGCGCCGTGGATCTGGTGACGCCCTGTCGTCGCCCCTCGTGTCGCCAGGCCGCGAGGCTGCTCAGCAACTGGATTGTCGCTCCAGTCGCTGTCTGCCGAGGGCGGCCCGTCTACTGCCCCTGGTCGACGAGATCCCGCCGATCAAAGGCATCCGCGGCCGACCCGGACAGCGACCGAAACGCATCTACGCCGACCCTGGCTAACGGCGACCGCGGCGGACGGGCTCGGCCTGAGCTGGCGCCAGGTTGATGACCCGGGCGCGGTGGTGGCGGGTCGTCGGCTGAGCGCGATAGACGCTCACCTCGAGCTCTCGCCCGATATACGGCCGGGCGGTGGCTTGCCGCGCACAGGACCTGAGCGAGAATGGGCCAGTTCGAACTCTGCGCAACCCTGGAAGGACCCTCCCTTGGCCGGTGGACTCGTAGCCCTGCTGGATGACGTGGCGGTGCTGGCCCGAGCCGCTGCCGCGTCGATCGATGACATCGGGGCGGGCGCCGCGAAGGCCGGCGCCAAGGCTGCGGGCGTCGTCGTCGACGATGCTGCCGTCACGCCGCAGTACGTGCGGAGCCTGGCGGCCGAGCGCGAGTTGCCGATTATCAAGCGCATTGCCCTGGGGTCGCTGCGCAACAAGTTCTTCATCATCCTGCCGGCCATGCTGCTGCTCAGTCAGTTCGTGCCCTGGCTGCTCACTCCGATCCTCATGCTCGGCGGCGCCTACCTCTGTTACGAAGGCGCGGAGAAGGTGTGGGCCAAGATCGCCCATCACGATGCCCACGGCGCGGGCGAGGAAAAGGTGCAGGATGAGACGACACTGGTGTCCGGGGCGGTACGAACCGACCTGATCCTCTCGGCGGAGATCATGGTCATCAGCCTCAACGAGGTGATCAATGAGGCGTTCTGGTCCCGCCTGGCGATCCTGGCGGTCGTCGCCGTCGTCATTACCGTCATGGTGTACGGCGTGGTGGCCCTGATCGTAAAGATGGACGACGCCGGGCTGCGCCTGTCGCAACGTTCCGGCGCCGTCGCCACGTTCGGCCGCGGTCTGGTGAGGGCGATGCCGGTAGTCCTCACCGTGCTGACGGTGGTCGGCACCGCGGCGATGCTGTGGGTGGGCGGGCACATCCTGCTGCTAGGCACGAACGAGCTGAACCTGCACTTCCTGTACGAGGCCGTGCACCACGTGGAGGTCGCCGCCCACGACTCCACGGGTGCGCTCGGCGGGCTCGTCGGCTGGCTCGTCAACACGGTGGCCAGCGCGATCCTCGGGCTGATCGTCGGAGCGCTGGTCGTGCTGGTCATGACCCTCACGCTCCACCGCCGCAAATCCAAGCCTGCGGCTGCGACTGCGGCGGCCACGACTCGTACTGACGGCACCATCCCCGCCCAGCCGAGCCGTGCAGCTCAGCGTCGCGACGACCCTGCGGACCGAGCGCCGCGCGTTTGACCGCAAATCATCGCCACTCGACTGCGGGGTCAGGCGTTCTGGTGCTGAACCGCGCTTGGTACTCCAGCCGCACCTGGTGGGGTCGGAGTCTTCGCTGGTAGTGGGCCGTTTTGGCGCGGTATTGGTGTCGTCGTCGCCATCGTGACCTACCGACTCGGCATCCGGTTCGACCGGATGCTGGAAGCGGCCCAACGTCGGCGCAGCCGGGCGTTGAGAGTGCCGTCTCGACGAGGTCGGCGTCGACGAGGCTCTGGAGTGGGTCAGCCTTCCGGGTGCCCGTCGTAGACGCGGATCTTGTACTCGGTGGACTCCAGCGCCAGTCTGATCACGGATCTGCCGCGTGATCCGGTCGTGTTGGTCGCGCATGATGCGTCGGCGTTCCGAGACGGTGCTCGGGCCCTGCTCAGCGAGTTTGATGTAGCGCTTGAGGTCGGTCATGGTCATGCCGGACAGGCGCATCCGGGCGAGGAAGATAAGGCGGCGCAGGTCGGAGGCGGCGTACTCGCGGTACCCGGAGGCGTTGCGGGGCAGGCCGCACGAGCCCCTCCCGCTCGTAGTAGCGGAGGGTGTGCGTCGACAGGCCGACAAGCCGGGCCGCCCAGGCGACCCTGGGCGCCGTCGAGGCCTCGATGGTGGCGTCGTCGAGCAGCTCGTGCAGCGCGTCGATCGTCGACGAGGACGGCCCGTCGCCGGCAGCGAGGATGCGTTCGATCAGCGTTTCGGTGGCCACGGCCATCAGCGTACGGCGATCAGAACGGGCGAACCGCGGGCGGCATACCTGGGAAGTCCGCCGACTCGCTCACCGACGCCCACTTCTCGACGTCGTCGAGCGCTGCACGGTAGGCGCGGGTGAGGTTGCGAACCGCCTCGGCGCCGAGCGGGAGCCGGAGCGGCGCGTCGGGTGTGTCGAGCATGTTCCGGATCACCCGGGCGGCTCGTGCCGGGTCGCCCTCCTGGATGCCGTCGGCTCCCTCCATGTTCGCGCGCACGGCACCGGTGACCCCCTCGTAGATCGAGCTCTGCCGCGCTGTGTTGAGCACGTCCGCGGCGTTGAACGCGGTGCGGAATCGACTGGGCTCGACGATGAGGACGCGGATGCCGAACGGTGCGACCTCGCCCGCCAGCGCCTCCGACCAGCCCTCGAGCGCGAACTTGCCGGCTGAGTAGCTGCCGACGGCGGGAAACGACATCCGCCCGCCCTGGCTGCTCATCTGCACGACCGCACCAGAGCGACGTTCCCTCATGTGGGGCAGCACGGCACGCACGTAGGCGGCCGGGCCGAACAGGTGCTGCTCGAGCATGGCCCGCAGAGCAGCGTCCGTGATCTCTTCGGCGGCGCCGACCTGTCCGGCGCCTGCATTGTTGACGAGCACGTCGACGCGCCCGAACACCTCCAGCGCCCGCTGCACGACCCCGGCCGCTCCGGCCGTGTCGCGCACATCGTGCGCGACGGCGAGGAGCCCATCCCCGTACCGCGCCTTGAGCCCGTCAAAGCGGTCGGCCCGTCGCGCGGTGCCGATCACATGCTCGCCAGCCTGGAGTGCCGCCTCGGCGAGCCCCAGACCGAGGCCGGAACTCGCGCCCGTGATGATCCATGTTCTCGTCTCGGCTGTCGTGGTCACGGCCCCGACACTAGAGCTTCGAGCGCGCTTGAAAGCAAGCCGCGCTCAGGCTCCGGAGGCGACGAGTGGTCCCGCCCGCTTGATCCTCTGCGCGACGATCTCGGTTTCGACGCTGTGCACGCCGGGGAGCGCACCGCGCACCGTTTGCGTTTCAGGCTGGAAACCGAGTTGTCGGTAGACCTCGGCCTTGTCGGCTGGGTCGGCACAGTGAGACTGAACTGGTTGCCGTAGAAGGCGCGGTGAGGTTCGCCGACCACGACGGCGCAGGGTAGGCCCGCGAGCCGTGGCTCGGACCGCTATCTGGTCCGGCGAAGCCGGCCCGAGCTACGGCTTGCGATCAGGCCGTGGCCCGGGGGGTGTCCCTATGGGTTTGGTCAAGCGGGGACGGGGCTGGTGGGGCGTGGTTGGTAGGGGATCTTGTCGCGGAGCATGGCGTATAGGACGTCGCAGCGGCGTCGGGCGAGGCAGATGAGGGCGGCGTTGTGGCGTTTGCCTTCGGCGCGTTTGCGGTCGTAGTAGGCCCTGCTCACGGGGTCGGCTAGGGCGGCGAAGGCGGCGAGGAAGAAGGCGCGTTTGAGGTTCTTGTTCCCGCCTCGGGGCGGATGCTCGCCGCGGATGCTGCTGCCGGATCGTCGGGTGATGGGGGCCAGGCCGGCGTAGGCGGCGAGGTGGCCGGGGGTGGGGAACGCGGTGCCGTCACCGACTTCGAGCAGGATCCGGGCGGCGGTCCTGACGCCGATGCCGGGCATCGAGGTCAGGACCGGGGCGAGAGGGTGAGCATCGAGGATCCTCTCGACCTCGCCGGCGACTTGGCCGCGCTGGCGCAGGACATCGCGGAGGCTGTCGGCGAGGCGGGGCAGGATCGTCTCCGCCGCCTGGGTGCCGGGGACGGTGACGGTCTGCTCGTCGAGGGCGGTCATGATCTGCTCGACCAGTCGTTCGCCCATGCGTGGTGCGTGGACGGCGACGATCGAGAGCAGCTTGCGGCGGCCGGCCTTGCGCAGTCCGACGGGGCCACCGCAGCGGGACAGCAGTTCAAGGACCGCCTTGTGGTGGACCTTGGGGCCGAGGACTCGTTCCAGAGCGGGATGGATCTGCGTCAGCAAGCCACGGATCCGGTTGGACACGCGGGTGGCTTCGCCAGCGAGGTCGTCATCGAAGCCGACCAGGACTTCCAGCTCGGCCAGGGCCTCGTCGCCGACGTCGACCCGTCGCAACGTGTGGGGCAGGGTGCGGGCGGCATCAGCGATGACGTAGGCATCGCGGGCGTCGGTCTTCGCCGCACCCGGATGCAGATCAGCGATGCGCCGCATCGCCAGGCCGGGCAGGTAAGCAACCTGATGACCACACGCCCGAGCCACCGCTACCGGCAAGGCGCCGATCGAGGCCGGCTGGTCGACCACCACCAAGACCGTGCCGTGGCGGGCCAGCTTGTCGAACAGCTGCCGCAGGCGGGCCTCGGTGTTCGGCAGCGCCGCGTCATGCAGCCGCTTTCCGCCAGGAGCTAACCCGACCGCGTGGTGACCCTCTTTGCCGACGTCCAAGCCGAGGTAGACGCCGTATCCGTCGTGCACCGCACCTGCCTCCACGTATCTCATCGTGGCCTCGGCCGCTGGTCTGAGCGTCGGACTGCCGGCAGCCACGTTACGAAGAGACCTACCCCAACACGGGTGGCCGTGTCCCTATCAGCGGTCCGCCAACGCCACCCGACCCGGCGACAACACCCCCCGGATCATCGAAACGACAGGGGCAGGAAGTCATACCGGGCCGGGCAACCGAGGGTCCCCGGCTGGGGACGATCAAAAAGGTAACGGGCGTGGTCAGGCACCTGAATTCGGAAGCGGGCTGTGCTGTGCGGGTTCCTGCGGTGTCACCGTGAACCCCGTCATGGCCAGCGAGAGCAGGCGGGTCGCTGTGGTACCGGGGTCGCGGTCGTTCTCGGTCGCCAGGGCGATCCCGGTGACCAGCGTCGACAGGTCGCCGAAGGTGACGTCGGGCGCCAGCACTCCGGCCTCGGCGGCCCGGCGTACCAGCGGCTCACCCGCCTCGGACAGTTGGTCGGACGCGCAGTAGACGCTTTCGACGCGGCCGCGGTTCAGCGCCTCGGCCAGGCCCCGGATCGTGGCGGCGGCCCGCGTCATCTCGATCAGGAATTCGACGAGCGCGGCCCTGGGGTCCGTTTTGCCCACTAGTTCGCCCGCGCGGGCGCAGAGGGCGTCGATGCGCTCCCGGAAGACGGCTTCGAGCAGGGCGTGGCGGGTCGGGAAATGGCGGCGGACCGTGCCGGAGCCCACCCCGGCGGTCCGGGCGATCTGTTCCAGCGACGCGTCGGCCCCGTGCTCGGCAACCGCCTCCGCTGCCACCGCGAGCAGAAGTTCGTAGTTGCGGCGTGCGTCTGCTCGCATGTCTCACCTCGGCGTTGCTAAGCGGCGGGGTCCGCCGTATCTTAGCAAGCATAAACGGCGGGCCCCGCCGTTTCCTGGGTCGAGGAGTGTCCATGTCTGATCGAGCACCAGTACTGGTCACCGGTGCTACCGGCCAGCAGGGCGGGGCGACCGCCCGCGCCCTGCTCGCCGCCGGCGTCCCGGTGCGCGCCCTGGTCCGTAACCCTGCTGCCGCCAAGGCCGCCGAAGTCGCCGCCCTCGGCGCCGAGCTGGTCACCGGCGATCTCCGGGACCCCGCATCGCTGGTCCCGGCCGCCCGGGGCGCCCGCGCCGTCTTCTCCGTGCAGATGCCGGAGCTGCGCGGCGACACCTGGGACTTCGAGAGCGAACTCGCCCAGGGCGTCAACCTGATCGAGGCCGCGCTGGCCGCGGAGGTCCCGCAGTTCGTGCACACCTCGGTGTCCGGCGCCGGGCGGCACGAGGACGCCCCCGGCTGGACCGACGGACGCTGGGCCGCGATGGAGCGCGTCTTCCTGCCCAAGGCCGGCATGCAGGAACGCGTCCGGGCCGCCGGCTTCGACCGGTGGACGCTGATCAAGCCGGGCTTCTTCATGGAGAACTTCCTGCCCGACCTGGCCTACCTGCTGCCGCGGGGCATCGCGGGCGGGCTCGCGACGGTCCTCCGGCCGCAGACCCACCTGTCGCTGGTCGCCGTCGACGACATCGGTCGCGCGGCCGCAGCTGCCGTCGCCGACCCCGACCGCTTCCACCGCGTCGAACTCGAACTGGCCGGCGACCACCTGCCGATGACGGAAATCGCGAAGATCATCGGTGAGTCGCTCGGCATCGACGGCACCGCTCCCGACATGACCGAGGCGGAAGCGCTTGCCGCCGGCATGCCGCCGTGGGCCACCACCTCCCACGAGTTCTTGAACGTCGCCGGGCAGCCGGCCCGGCCGGAGTTCGCGCGCGCCCTCGGCATCCCCCTGACCTCGTTCGCTGAGTGGGCCGACCGCCACCTGCGCCCCCTCCGTCAGGGCTGACGCCAAGGCTTGGTCATTGTCACGCCCATGGACACGCCGTCCGGTCCAAGTCGGCGAGTTTGTCGGCCGCGACGTGAGCGATCGGTCGAGTTCGACATCGTCGGCGAGCCGCCGACGGCCGTCGACGTTGCGCGGAGCATTCGCGTGAGTCACCGGACGACCTCCCCGCTCCGGTTCCGTGGCGCGATCAGCCCCACCGATGGAAGCAGCATGAGCAGGGCAAGCCCAGTCAGGAGAGAGGCCACCCACACGGGACCGAGGTCACTGGAATCCGACAGTGTCAGGGCCGCAATTGCCGGGCCGGCGGCGGCTCCTATGTTGAGCGCGGCGGTTGCGTAGGAACCTCCCATGGTGGGCGCTTCGGATGCTGCGTAGAGCACCCGCGCGATGAGCGTGCTACCCACCGCGAAAGCCAGGATGCCCTGGACGAAGACGAGGATCAGCAGCAGTGCGGGGTGTGTGGCGACGAGTGCGAGTGCCAGCCACCCCAGGAACAGGAGGGGAGCGGCCACTCCGAGAATCGGACGAGGGCGCCGGTCGGAGAGCCGCCCGGCGGCAGTGACGCCGATGAACGATCCGATGCCGAACACGACCAGGGCCAGCGGTACCCACACCTCGTCCAGTCCTGCGGTCTCGGTGACGACGGGTGCAAGAAAGGTGAACGCCGCGAAGGTCCCGCCGTTGACAAACGCTCCGAGCAGCATTGCCACGAGCAGTCGGGGCTTTCGGAGTTGCGCGAGTTCGAAGGCCAGAGACGCGCCGGCGGCGGGCCCTTCCGCTGTCGGCTCCGAGCGGGGCCGGATCCCCGCGAGGATGCCGACAGCGGCGGGGACACACAGCAGCGCGACTGCCCAGAAGGTCGCTCGCCACCCCATCGCGGTGCCGAGCAGCGCGCCCGCCGGCACGCCTGCGACGACAGCGATCGTCGTACCGGAAAGGAGGGCCGCCAAGGCACGCCCCTTCTGGTTCGGGGCCACGAGACCGGTCGCGGTGGTGAGGGCGACGGCCAGGAAGCCGGCGTTGGCAACCGCAGCCAGGACACGGGTTGCGAACAGCACGGAGAAGGACGGGGTTGTCGCGGCGACGACGTGGCAGAGAGTGAAGATCGCCACGAATCCAAGGAGCGTGGTCCGTGCCGGCCACCGACGTGCGAAGGCAGCCATGAGGGGTGAGCCGACGATCATCCCGACCGCGAAGGCGGAGGTGAGCAGTCCGGCGGACCCGACGGAGACATCGAGGCTCGTGGCGATGTCGGGCACAAGGCCCGCGAGCATGAATTCAGAGGTGCCCATGGCGAAGACGGCGAGGGCAAGAAGATGGAGAGCGAAAGGCATCGAGTTGCTCCGAGGCATGAAACGGACAGAAGGCGTCTCGTCACCACGGCCAACCCGGGGGTCGAACAACCGCCCACACGTATGCGGTAGTGGGCGGGAGGCTGGAACCTCAGTGGTTCAGGGGCTGACGGCGTGGCCGAAAGCCCCCGAAGTGTCCGACTCGGGGCTCGACATGGACGCCACTTTACCGATGGCTGCCCGGCTCCCGCACATCCATTTTCGATGAGGCAGGCCGCGCGACAGCTGCCTGGTTCGGCCCATTCCGGTAGACGTTGCGATGGCCACGCGATGCTGAGTGGCTCCGGGGCTTGAAATCCTACTCGCTCAGTAGGAAAATTGATCCATGCTGCTTGTTCGGCTGTTCACCTCCCGCCGGGTCGTCGACCTGATGCGGGTCGCCGCGCAGCTCTGTCGCGTGGCGACCCTTCCGGCCTGAGCGGGCGCTCGCTGCCTCTCGGTCCTCGTCCCGCCGGCTCGCGTCCGGCACCTCCGCGCCCGTTTCCGAGCGGCCGCACGTCAACGAGAGGGATCCGTCATGAACAGTGAACCCGCACCCCCGACGCCGCACGACCCACCCGCGCGTTCGCCGACGACTGGCAGGAGTGGCACCGCCGGCACGAGGAGGCGAGGGCGGACCGCCACGGCTTCCTCGCCGTGGCCGGACTGCACTGGCTCACCGCGGAGCCGCAGCGGTTCCCCGGTGTGCCCGGGGAGTGGCGCACCGGGACGGACGGGCCGGTGGTGACCCTCGCCGACGACGAGGAGATCGTCGTCGACGGCCGGCGCATCCGGGAGAGGCATCAGTTCGGGGTGATTGCCGAGCGCGCCGGGATCACCGTGGAGATCGACGGTGGTGTCCTCGAGGTGGCCCGGCGGGGTGGGCGCGACATCCTCCGACCCCGACGCCCCGACCACCCGCTGCGGACGCGCTACCGGGGTACCGCCACCTTCCCGCCCGCCGAGCGGTGGGTGCTCCAGGGGCGGTTCGTGCCGTTCGAGCGTCCCCGGCCCACCACGGTCGGCGCTGCCGTGGAGGGGCTCCAGCACATCTACGACGCGCCCGGCCGGATCGAGTTCTGCGTCGACGGGCTGCCGCTGAGCCTGACCGCGTTCAACGGTGTGACGTCCGGCAGCCTGTCGGTGTCGCTGGCCGTCGGTACGCCGGACGAGCAGGGCCGGGTGACGCTGGACTTCAACCGGGCCGTCAACCTGCCATGCGCGTACACCGACTTCGCGACGTGCCCGCTGCCACCGACGGAGAACCGGCTGCCGGTCGCCGTCGAGGCCGGGGAGAAGATTCCGTACGAGCGGCTGGCGGCCGACCCCGCCGCCCGTTCCTAGCGCTCCGCGCCCACACCACTCGGGAGGAACGCCCATGACCTCGTCCGCCGACGACCCGATGGACGCCGACGCCGACGCGCTACGCAGGTTGCTGCGCCACCAGGCCAGCACCGTCACTGTGGTCACCGCCCCCGGTGCGCCGCCGGTGGGCTTCACCGCGACATCGTTCACGTCGGTGTCGCTGACGCCGCCGATCGTCTCGTTCTGCCTGAACCTCGGCTCGTCCACGTGGCCGACGCTGGCGCAGGCCCGGCACGTGGCGGTGCACCTGCTCGCACACGGCCAGCACAAGCTGGCCCAGATCTTCGCCACGAGCGGCATCGACCGCTTCGCCGCTCCGACCCGCTGGCGGCCCGGGCCGAACGGACTGCCGATCCTCGACGGCGCCCTGGCCTGGCTGGCGTGCCGGGTCGTCGACCGGGTGGTCGTCGGCGATCACGCGGTCGTGCTGGCCGAGCCGGAGTTGCTCCGGCACGCCGATGTCGGCTCCCCGCTGCTCTACCACCGGGGTCGCTACGCCGGTCTCGCGGACGCTCCGGACGGCACGGCCCGTCGCGCCGCCGCCTGACCATCGGGCCGGCGTCTTGCGCCGGTCGTCGTCGACAGGGTCGCCACTGTGGGCCACCTGTCGGGAACCTGGCGAGGACCGAAGGAGGTCGTATGCGTGCGATCGTCGCCGCTCCGGGCACCGTCGACGGGTTCCGGGTGACCGATGTCCCCGAGCCCGAATGCGGGCCGGGGCAGGTGCTGGTCGAGGTGCGGCATGCCGCCGTCAACAACGGCGAGATCCGTCACCTCGACCTCTGGCCGGCCGGACAGGTGCTCGGGCACGACGCCGCCGGCGAGGTGCTGCGCGCCGCCGAGAGTGGCCCCGGTCCCCGGGTGGGCGACCGGGTGCTCGCCTTCGGACCGGGCGCGTGGGCCCAACTCGCGGTGTTCGACCTGGACAGCGTCGCGGTGGTGCCCCCCGATGTCGACCTGTCCGAGGTTGCCGCGCTGCCGATGGTCGGCCTCACCGCGCTGCGGACGCTGCGTGAGTCCGGTCCGCTGCCCGGGCGTCGCGTACTGATCACCGGGGCGTCCGGGGGAGTGGGCCGAGTTGCCGTCCAGTTGGCTCGGCACGGGGGCGCGTACGTGATCGCCGCGGTCGGGTCGGCGTCCCGGGGCGACGGGCTGGCGGCGCTGGGGGCCGACGAGGTGGTGGTCGGCCTGAAGGGTGTCGGCGGCCCGGTCGACGTGGTGCTGGACACCGTGGGAGGCGCCCACCTGGTGGCCGCGTGGGGTCTGCTCGCGCCGGGCGGGGTGCTGCACAGCATCGGCTGGGCCTCCGGTGAACCGGCCGTCTTTCCGGTGAACTCGACCTTCGCCCCGGGCGCGTCCCGGACGCTGCGGTCCTTCGGCGACACCACCGCCCCGGCCGCCGATCTGGCGCTGCTGGTGGACCTCGTGGCTCAGGGGGCGCTGCGGGCGCCGATCGGCTGGCGCGGATCGTTGCGTCACCTCGGGGGCGCGATCGAGGCGCTGCGGGAACGACGGGTGCCGGGCAAGGTCCTGCTCGATCTGGACTGACTGTGACGCGCAGCGGTGAGTGCCCGGCGGATCGGTCCCGGCCCGGAGCGGGTCCAGGTCGACCCGCCGGACACATTCGGATCGGGCAAGTGGGAGATCGACGGGTGGGAGAGCAGACGGCGCTCCCGGCGGGGACCGTCCGCCTCCACGAGCGGCCTGTCGGACACATGTCAGCGGGGAACCGACGGAATCGCCGACTGCGGGTCGACCCCGGCGAACGCCAGCCCGATGACAAAGCCGGCGACCTCCTCCAACTGTCGTACCCGGTCGAGCGTTCCGAGGACCGCGGGAACTCCACCGACGTCTCGCACGAGCGACCCGACGACATCGAGTGCGCGCTCGTCGTCACCGCACATGGCGACCGTGACCGGTCCGGCATCGGGCGTCACCCACCGCTCGGCCGGGAAGAGATGGAAAGCCTTGACCACGTGCGCGCCGGGTGCGAGGGCGGCGATGTGGCCGGCGGCCGACCGGGCGGGTTCCGTCCGGAGGGTGCCGACACCGTGCTCGACGGCGTTCGTCGGGTCGATCAGGGCGAGGCCGGCCAATGCGCCGGCGGGCCCGCCGGCCGCTGTCAGCATCTCGGTGACGCCGTCCCAGTGGACCGCGAGCAGAACCGCGTCGGCGCCGGCGGCGACCGTCGGTACGGGCCGCGCGGTGCCGCCGATCCGGTTCGCGATCGCTTCGGCGGCGGCCGTCGAGCGACCCCCGATGATGATGTCGTGTCCGGCCCGGGCCCAGCCGGTGGCCAGTGCCGTGGCGAGGTTGCCGGTGCCGAGGATTCCGATCCGCATACCGTCACGCTAGGCAGGCCGACGCGCACCGGATGGTGCATGTCGGGCGTGCCAGGATGGGCGCATGGGTGACGGCGACCTCTGCGAGGAACTCGTGGCTGACTGCCGGATGCGGATGGCGACGGACCTGTTCGCGCACACGTGGGATGCGGTCGTGCTGGCCGCGCTGGCCGAGGGCGCCCTCCGCCGCCGCTCACTGCGGGCACGAATCGGAGGAATCAGCGACAAGGCGCTCACCGAGGCCGTACACAGGCTGGTCGGCAACGGCCTGGTCGAGCGGCGGTTCTTCCCCCAGGCGCCGCCCCGGGTCGATTACGCGCTCACCGATCTCGGCCGCAGCTTCGCCGACGGCCCGATGCGGGCGCTGGGCGCCTGGGTCACCGAGCATGGCGACGAACTGTTCGAGGCGCAGGAGCGGCTCAGCGCGTCGTAGCACCGCGAACGGCCCGGGCCGTTCGCGTACCCCACCCACTGAACCGCCCGGAGTCGTCGGGGTCGGCGATGACCTCAACCGGCGGTTCAATGCGCTCTTTGGTGACGTGGGCCAGGACTCAACGGGAAGCCCGTCACTGTGACGGGGCCGTGAGGTTTCCATACGCCCATTGGCGTGGACGCTACGTGCCTCGCGCCGGGTCGTGCTCACTCCAGCCCTGATCGAGGATCCGGAATCCCGCGTCGAGCATCGGATCGGTGTCACTCGTCACGAGTAGCTGGATCTGGAGGGCGAACCGGGCGTAGATCCGGATGTCGTCGCTCGGCTGGGACAGGCCGAGATCCTCGGTGATGGCTGCGACGAGTGCGTCCTCATGGCGGAGCCACATCCGGGAGGCGTACTCCTGGAGGGCCGGTGTGGCTTCCATCAGCGACATGACCCGGCGGCGGAGCGGCGCTTCCTCGCCGGACCACATGGCGACGAATTCGGAGCGGTAGTGGGCCTTCAGCGCTTCCGAGATCGAGAGGCCGGCCGGCCGCTCGCGCACGGCGGCGACGAGTCGCTCGCGTTGCGCGTCTTCCTCGTGGAAGAGGAGTGCCTCCTTCTGGGGGAAGTGGGCGAAGACAGTGGTGGGGGAGACGTCCGCCTGGTCGGCGATCTCCCGCACGCTCACCGCGTCGAAGCCGCGCTCGAGGAACAGCTCCTGCGCAGCTCGCAGGATCGCGGCCCTGGTCATGGCCTTCTTGCGCTCGCGCCGCCCAGTTCGATTCGGCTCCCTTGCCATGCCGTCATCGTACAACTCTGACCATGATGGTATTGACACCAAAACTGGTATCACTACACTTCCGTAGTGATACCAGGCTCCTCTGCCCCTGCCGACCTCGCCGAAGGGCTCCCGGCCATGACACAACTGGTGAAGGCAACGCCGAAGGCAACCGTCTCTGCGGCGTACCGGAGCGGCCAGCGCCAGCCCGCCGGGGCAGCGCTCGCCGCCGCAGCAGCGATCTTTCTGCTGCTCGAGTTCGTCGCCGCCGCGGCCTGGCGGAGCCCGCCCTACAGCTACACCTACCACTACATCAGCGACCTCGGAGTCCACGGCCCGTTGACCGCGTTCGGCCAGTACATGTATTCGCCCCTCTGGTGGGTCATGAACACCGGCTTCTTCCTCTTCGGAGTCCTGGTGTTCATCGGTGTCGCCCTGCTCAACGGCCTGCGAGGCTGGCGCCGGGGGGTCCTGCTCGGCATGGCCACCCTGGTCGGTGCCGGCGGCGTCGTGCTGGCGCTCTTCCCCGGCGACGGCGAAGCCGACCGGCAGGGCACTGTCGACTTCCACGGTTTGGGCGCCATGGCCGCCATCGTCGGCGGCAACATTCTGATCATCGTGCTCGGGCGCATGTACCGAGACCTCCGCATCGGCAGGAAGCCCGGGAAGGCCATGGTCATGCTCGGCGCCTTCGGACTCGTCTCCACGGCGGCTTTCCTCGCCGTCGCCGGCTCAGGGGCCAACGTCTTGGTCGGCCTCGTCGAGCGCTGCGCCGTCTACCCGATCCTCATCGGCCTCATCTCCGCAGGGGTGTCCATCTGTCGCCGCAGCTACCGGGACACTGCCGCGCTCTAGTTCGCGGCCGAGAGGGAAGAGCACCTGCCGTGGTCGCCGGCGACCACGGCAACGGGAGTGGACATCATGCTCGACGTACGCCACCTCGATCTCGAAGAGATCGCCGCGGCGCTGCAGGACCAGAGCGCGTACGAGTACCGCTGGCTCATCGATCCGGCCAGCGGGGAGATCAGGATGTGGACGGCTGACGGCGGCATCGACGGGAAGACGCCGGTCGACCTCAATGAACTCGATCTGGTTCCGATCGAGGCGTTGTCGCCCTCCGTCTGGCACCGCGACATGGTCGACTTCGCCCAGCGGGTCAGCGACGAGCAGGCGGGCCGCAGGCTCTTACGGGCCGTCCAAGGCAGGGGTGCCTTCCGTCGGTTCAGGGACGAACTGCACGACGAGTATCCGCACCTGCTGACGGTCTGGCATGCCTTCCGCCAGGCTCGGGCAGCCCGCCGGGCCATTGACTGGCTGCTCGACAGATGCCTGATCGATGACGCTGCCGCGAGCCGCTGCCGGACCGAGCACCCTGACCCGGACGTGCCGTGAGTCGAACAGGCCGAGGAGACGGGGGCAGCAGAGCAGGTTGATCGAGCCTATTCGACTTCTCGGAGCAGGGCGGTCCGCCCTGCAGGGACGCGAGCTCGCATGTCGGCGACCTCATGCGATGCCAGACCGTAGTCGGTGAAGTCTTCGTCGTCGAAGCGGTCGACGTGGCGAAGCATTGCGGCGAACACGCTCCGGTCGAATCCGTCGTCGGCGGCGTGCGCGAGGTCGCAGAGCTGGTCGAGGGTGTACCGGCCGCTGATGGCGGCATCGATGTCGAGGAAGTCGCGGGCGGCTGAGTCGCAGGTCGATGTCGGCGCGGCGACGCCTGGCGCGGTGAGCGCCTGCTCGTGCTAACCTACCAATCGCTTGGTTGGTTGATACGGACGTCATGCCGGCTCCCAAACGCACGCCGGGGGAGCCGCCTCACTACGCAAGGAGACCTCGCGATGGAGGTACTCGTGGTCGGTGGAACCGGCATGATCGGGGTCCACACCGCCCTTCACCTGCGGGACCGGGGAGACAACGTCACCGTCGCCGCCCGAGGGACGGTCGACGCGGACTCACCCGTCGCCGGCCTGCCCGTCCTCCGCGGGGACTACGCCCGCCAGACCTTCACCCGCCAGGACCTGGCCCCCTTCGACGCGGTCGTCTTCGCGGCCGGGCAGGACGTGCGTCACCTGCCCCGGGACGCGGACGAGGCCACGTTCTGGAAGGAGACCCAGAGCGCGGGGGTGCCGGCCTTCGCCGCCCTCGCCAAGAGCGCGGGCGTCTCCCGCTTCGTCCAGGTCGGCAGCTACTACCACCACCTGCGACCCGACCTGGCCGAGTCCAGCGCCTACGTCGCCGCCCGCCGCGACGCCGACGAGGGCGCCCGGGCGCTGGCTGACGACTCCTTCACGGTCTGCACCCTCAACCCGCCCTCGATCATCGGTGCCATCCCCGGCGTCACGGCAAAGCGCTACCGCCGCATGGTGTCCTGGGCGGCCGGCAACGAGCCGCAGATCCCCGATCACGCCCCGGCCGGCGGCACGAACTACATGTCGGCCCGGTCCCTGGCCGAGGCGATCGGCGGCGCGCTCGACCGTGGCGCGGCGGGCGCGGCCTACCTCGTCGGTGACGCCAACCTGACGTTCACGCAGTTCTTCCAGCTGCTGGTCGACGCGGCCGGGGGCAACCGCACCATCGCCGAGCGCGACGAGCCGCACCCCTTCATGCCCGACTCGATGATCGTCCAGGGTCGCGGGAACGTCCTCGCCTACGAGCCGGATCCGGCCGAGACCGCGCTGCTCGGCTACACCCGCGGCGACTGCGAGCGCGCCGTCGCCGAGCTTGTCCAGGTCGTGCGCGCGGCGACCGCTCGCGCGGCGTGACCGGCCTCGGCGCGGCCGACCTCACCGCGCTGCGCGCGCTCTCCGAGACGTACGCCGCGGCGGCCGACGACCGCGACGCGGCAGCGATCGGCGCGCTGTTCGTCCCGGACGGCGTCCTGGTGGTTCCCGAGCCGCCGGCGCACCTCGGCCCGCACGTGCCCCACGTCGGCCGCGCCGCTGTCGTGGCCGCGTTAGGGGCGCTCGCCGGCACCCTGGCGACGACTCACGTGGTGGCCGGGGCGCGCTACCTGCCGACGTCGACCGGGGCCCGTGGCCGGGTTCGCGGCACGGCCCACCACCTGGTCCCCGGTCGCGACGGGCCCTCGGACGTGGTCTGGTTCCTGCACTACGACGACGAGTACGCGCGTACCGGCGAAGGATGGGCCTTCACCCGTCGCGCGGTGACCGTCAACTGGATCGAACGCCACCGCGTCTCCGTGACCCGGGCCGACGAGGAAGGAACCGGCAGATGAGCGCCACCCGCAGGCTCGAGGGCCGGATCGCTGTCGTCACCGGCGGCGCCCTCGGGATCGGCGGCGGCATCTCCCGCCGTCTCGCCGCCGCTGGCGCCCACGTCGTCCTCGTCGACATCGACGGGGAGGCCGCCACCGGCACCGCCGCCGATATCCGGAGCGCCGGCGGCGAGGTCGAGGTGGTCCTCGCCGACGTACGCACCGCCGACGGTGTCGCCGCCGCGGTCGCCGCCGCTGCGGCCGTCGACTCGGGGCGGGTCGACGTGCTCGTCAACAACGTCGGCGACTTCCGCCCGGCCGCCAAGACCTTCCTGCACTCGACCCCGCAGCAGTGGCAGGCGCTCTACGAGATCAACCTGTGGCACGTGCTCGCGATGACGCATGCGCTGCTGCCCGGCATGGTCGATCGGGGCCGTGGCGCCATCGTCAACAACTCGACAGTCGAGGCCTTCCGGGGCATTCCGGCGTGCGCCCCGTACTCCGCCTACAACGCCGGGGTCAGCGCCTTTACCAGGAGCCTCGCCGTCGAGGTCGCCGGCCACGGGGTACGGGTCAACGCGATCGCGCCCGACCTCGCCGACACGCCCCAGACACCGGCCGCGGCGATGCTGCGCGGACGCGACCCGGAGCTGATTCGTACGTGGATCCCCGTCGGACGCTTCGGCGAGCCCGACGACTATGCCGCCGTGGTCGAGTTCCTCGCCAGCGACGACGCCCGTTTCGTCACCGGGCACACGATCCCCGTCGATGGAGGAACCCTGGCCGCATCGGGCTGGTACGCGCGTGCCGACCGCAAGGGCTGGTCGAACATGCCGAACGAGGCGTGACCGTGGACGCCGGGGCTCGTCGACGGGTCCCGGCGTCCACGGCAGTGCTCAGTCGCGGCGGTCGAGACCGAAGAGCTCCGCTGCCGCGGCGAGCTGGTCGAGGTACTCGGCCAGGTCACGGTGCCGGACGACGAGGTTGACCACGGTGGCGCCCGCCTCGCCGATCCGGCCGACGAGGTCCAGCGCGGCCTCGGGGGCGCCGGTCGGGTCGAGGCGGGCCGGAGGCGTGATGACGACGTCGAACCCGTCCGGCAGGTCGTGCTCGGCGAGCATCCGCGGCAGCGTCTCCAGGTCCGGCCCGCGATACGTGACGGGGGCCGGCGCCCACCCGTCGCCCAGGGTGACAGCACGCCGGAGGGCGCGCCTGCTGTGGCCACCGACCCAGATCGGGACCTTCTGCTGAACCGCGTGCGGGCTGATCACCTGCTCGGTGAAGTGGTAGTACTCCCCGTGGTAGGTCGCGAGCCGTACCGACAGGGACGCCCGCAGCGCCCGCAGGGCGTCGTCGGCCCGTGGCCCACGGTCGGCGAACGGACGCCCGAGCAGCGCGAACTCCTCCTCCAGGTTGCCGACGCCGACGCCGAGGACGACCCGCCCGCCGCTGAGGTGGTCGAGCGTGCCGTACCGCTTGGCCAACTCCAGCGGATGGTGCAGCCCGAGCACGAGCACGTACGGCAGGAAGCGGATCCGCTCGGTGATCGCCGCGAGGTACGAGAACGTCGCGACCGGGTCGTAGAAGCGTTCACCCCGGGCCAGCCCCGGTGACACGCTGACGTGCTCCGGGCAGGTGAAGAACTCGTACCCGAGCCGGTCGGCGGTGGTGAAGACGGTGCGCAACTCGGCGACCCCGGCCTCGGCCTCCCACGGGGGCCGGGGCCCGGAGTCGGCCAGGACCGGGGAACTGAGGCCGATGCGCACGGCCTCAGGCCTCGGATTCGACGGCGCGGGCGAGGAGGTCGCGGCCCTCGTCGGTGCCGTCGAGCTGGCGGTTCCAGCGGTGGGTCACCTTCCAGCCCTCGTCGGTGCGGGTGAACTCCCACCGGTTGGAGCCGGTACGCCAGATCCGGTAGCCGTTCTGGTCGGGGGCGCTGAGCACGAGCTGCGAGTAGTTCGTCACGACGGCCCGGTCGCCGTCGACGACGATGTGCGGCAGCCCCATGAGGTGGGCGGCGCCGTTGTTGATCAGGGCCTGGTGCCGCTCACCGTTGACCATGCCGCGCAGCGCGTCCCGGCCGTTGAGCACGACCGGGAAGGTGTCGTACACGCCCTCCTCGGTCCACAGCTGGGCGGTGATCTCGGCTGAGCCGCTGTCCACGGCGGGGCCGTAGCTGGCCACGATCCGCCAGAGGGCGAGCTGGTCCTCGGCTGCGGCGATGCGCCGTTCGGCCTGTTCGAGGCGAGCCTCGAGCAGGGCGAGCCGGTCGGGCTGCGAGTCGCTCATGGTGGGTTCCTTTCGATCGGGTCTCGTCGGATGGACCGGTCGGCGGCCGGTCAGGCCGGGTTCGTCTCGAAGCGTTCCGGGGCGAGCTCGCGCAGCGCGGCCATCTGCTCGAGGTGGTGGGCGGCCGAGGTGGCCACGAGGCTCGCGTTGACAGCGGTCGCCCCGACGGTGTCGGCCGTGCGCAGGTGCGCGCGGGAGCCGTCCGGGTCGCCGAGCGGGTCCAGCGGCGGAATCTGCAGCACGAGGTCGAAGCCGTCCGGGCGTTCCACGGATTCCCACATGCGGGTCAGCTCCCGCGGTCCGAGGCCGAACGGCGCCCATCCGGTGCCGTACGTCACGGCGCGGCGCAGCGAGCGGCGGGTGCGCCCGCCGATCCACATCGGCACCGTGGTGCGCGGCGCGTGCGGTTCGACGACGAAGTCGGTGAACGTGAACCGGGCCCCCTCGTGGTGCGGCACGGCCCTGCCCCACGCCGCGCGCAGGGCGGTGATCGCCTCGTCGGCGATCGCGCCGCGCCCGGCGAACTCGGCGCCGAGCAGGTCGAACTCCTCTTCGAGGCTGCCGACCCCGATCCCGAGGACGACGCGGCCGCCGCTGAGCAGGTCGAGGGTGCCGTAGGTCTTGGCGAGGGCGAGCGGATGGTGGTAGCCGATGACGACGACGTTCGTCGCGAGCCGGACGCGGCGCGTCGCCGAGGCGAGGAACGACAGCGTGGCCACGGGGTCGAAGTACGTCGCGCCCCGCTCGGCGGCGATCGGTGCGGGGACGGCGACGTGCTCGCTGCAGGTCAGGTGGTGGTAGCCCAGGTCGTCGGCGGCGCGGGCGACGGCCAGCAGCGCGCCGCCGACGTCGGGGCCGGACAGGACGTCCCGTTCCCAGGCGGCCGCGGTGCGCGGATGCTGGACGACGACCGGGGTGAGCAGCCCGATGCGTGCGGTCATGACAGGGTCTCCGATCCGGCGACGCCGCGCGTCGCGCTGGTGGGGCCGGCGTTCGCGGGCGGGATGGTGGCCGCGGCACTGGTCGGGATGAGCCGGAGGCGTTCGAGCAACGCGCCGAAGTCCTCGTCGTCGTCCGGGTCGAGCGGCAGCCCGAGCCCGAGCCCGTCGGCGATGCCGCCGTACGCCTGCCCGAGCACGTCCGGCAGCTCGGCGTAGGTGCCGTGCGGGATGAGAGCGGCCAGGGTCTCGTCGTCGAGGACGGTGGCGAGTCCGGTCCAGCGCCCGGAGGCGGCCATCGCGGCGAGCCGTTCGCCGACCCGGCCCAGGCCGAGCCGGTCCAGGGTGGTGCGGTAGGCGGGAGTGGAGAAGAGGAACGCCAGCTCCTGGCGGGCGGAGTCGCGGCTCGCGGCGAGCGCGGCCGGCGTCGGACCGGTGATCGACTTGGACACCACGACGACCCGCGGGATCCCGGCGCGTCCGGCCCGCTCGGCCCCGGCGCGCAGCGCGGGGAGTACGACCGTGCGCAGGTGACTCGGGTGCGAGTTCGTCGCGTGGGTGACGAAGCCGTCGGCGAGCTCGCCGGCCACCTCGCAGACGCGCCGGTTGACCCCGCCGGTGTAGAGCGCCGGGGCCGCGGTCGGCAGCGGGCCGGGATTGAAGTACGGCTGCAGCCGGGTGAAGCGGTAGTGGCTGCCCTCGTGCTCCAGGGGCTCACCGGTGCTGAACGCGGCGAAGATCGCCCGGATCGAGGCGAGGTAGTCGCGCAGGTTCTCCACCGGCCGCTCCCACGGCACCGAGAACCGCCCGACGATGTTGCCGCGTACCTGGGTGGCCAGACCGAGCTGGAAGCGGCCCTCGGAGAACCGTGCGAGGTCCCACGCGGCGTACGCGGTCACCATCGGGCTGCGGGGGAAGGCCAGCGTCATGCTGGTGCGTACGGTGATCCGGCTGGTGTGCTCGGCCGCGAGCAGCGCGACCGCCAGGGAGTCGTGCGTCGTCTCGGGGATGTGCACGGTGTCGAAGCCGAGCCGTTCGATGCGCGCCACGACCGCGGGCACCTCGCGCAGCGCCGTCGTCGGCGGCAGCGTCGTGGTCAGCTCCATCCGGGTGGCGGGTGTCTGTGACGCCGTCACGGGATGCGGCCCGCCAGGGTGGCGTCGACGACCTCGTCGCCGTTGACGATCCGGGCGAGCTTCTCCAGCCGGGGCGCGCGCCGCAGGTGAGCCCCGCCTTCGACGGGCAGGCACGCGCCGGTGATCCAGGAGGAGCCGGGACCGCACAGGAAGCGGACCGCGGCGGCGACGTCCTCGGCGCGCCCGATCCGCGACAGGGGCTTCTCGGCGACCGTCGCGGCGGCCAGTTCGGGGTCGGCCAGCAGCCGGCCCGGGTTCTCGCCGTCGGTGGCGACGATGCCGGGGCGTACCACGTTGACCCGTACCGCGAGGTGGCCGAGCTCGTCGGCGGCGACCCGGACGAGCGCTTCGAGCGCGGCCTTGCTCACCGAGTACGACGGCATGAACGGGAAGGAGTGCCCGCCCGCGCTCGACGAGGTGCACACGATCGCACCCCCGCCGCGCGCGGCCAGGGCCTGCCCGCCGTACCGGATGGCGTGCAGCGCCGTGGTGACGTTGCGCCGGAAGTCGTGTTCGAGGGTCTCGGCGTCGAGGGCGAGCAGGGGACGGAAGGTGCCGCCGCCGACTGTGGTGACGACCGCGGCCAGCGGGGTCTCGTCGGCGGCGCGTACCGCTGCTGCCACGTCCTTTTCGCGGGTGGAGTCGCCGGCGCTGATCCGTACCGGCAAACCTCCGGGGGTGGCCGCGGCGATCGTCCCGGCCGCCGCCCGCAGCGTCGCCTCGGTCCGTCCCATGATCGTCACGGCGGCGCCGTCGGCGGCCAGCGCGGCGGCGATGGCGCGGCCGAAGCCGCCGCCCCCGCCGATGACGAGCGCGCCGCGGCCGGCGAGCGGGCCGGGTGCGGCGCTGCTCGGATGGGGATCGGTGCTCATGCCTGCTCCCGCGACGCTCGGCGGAACTTCTCCCGCGTGGACGGGTCGTCCATGAGGACGAAGGTGCCGGTGGCCGTGACGCACGTCAGGTCCCCGACGCGTAGTTCGCCGGAGCTGCGCACCTTGCGTCCGTCGCGCCCGTCGTGCCGGGCCAGGATCGTGATCGTCGAGCCGATCGGGATGGCCGCGCGGAACGAGATGTCGAGCCCGACGGTCACCGCGGCGTATCCGGCGCGGGCGTTGGCGATGCCGAGGGCGTGGTCCATCAGCATGGCCGAGGTGCCGCCGTGCACGTGCCCGGGTGGCCCTTGGAAGGCAAGCCTCAGGGTGACCTCCCCGCGTAAGGAACCGTCCGGCTCGACCCAGAGAGACACCGGCGGCGACAGCGGGTTCTCGGTGCCGCCAGCGGGGTCGAAGCGGCCCGGGCCGGGCTGGCGCCACATCGTCGCGATCCGCTCGGCGAGGTCCGGGGCGTGGGCGTCGATCCGGGCGGTGAGCGCGTCGAGGTCGGCCACTATCGCGTCGGCGTCGGGGTCGACGGCGCCGCCCGCGCGCGTGATCGCGTCGATGAGCCGGCGGGTGGCCGAGGCGACCGCGTCGATGCCGGTGTCGCGGGGCTGTGCCGTGGCGAGGGGGGCTTCCACCGTGCGGACTCCTTTGGCCGGCCGGACATCAAGCAACCAAGCGCTTGCTTGATGCGCACCTTAGCGACCTGATCGCGTGCTGGCAACGGTTGCCCGCTACGCGCCGCCCCCTTGTCGATCATGCTGCCGATCGCCTATTGACGTGCCCGCACGCTGCCACCTACGGTTCCCAATCGAGCGCTTGTTTGGATCGCGAACGGCCGCAACACCGCCAGTCTCGGGCGCGGATGCCGATCAGCTCCGGACAGGCGCTCCACACCAGCGCCGCCATCCATCACCTCCATGACCATCGCGCCCGCACGGCCGCCGCCGAACGGCCCGGCCGCCCCCGGGAACCCGCCGGGTGACCCGCGGAGCCGCTCCCGCTCTCGGGCCGAAGGTCAGGAAAGGACCATTGTGTCTCGCCTCCCGCGCCGCCGACGCCTCGCCGTCGCCGCGAGCCTGCTCGCCGCCACCCTCGTCGTCGGAGCCTGCTCCGCCACCGGAACCGGCGACCCCGGTGCCACCACGGGTGAGATCGACCCCGACGCCGTCCTGCGGGTGAGCGCCTCGTCGCCGTTCCAGAACCTCGACCCGGCGCAGCCGGCCCCCGGCGGCTACCCCTACCTCACGCTGATCTACGACCGGCTCACCATGGTCGACTCCACCGACCAGGTCGTCCCCGGCCTGGCCAAGAAGTGGACCTACGCCCAGGACGGCTCCCACCTCGAACTCGCCCTGCGCGACGACGTCAAGTTCCACGACGGGACGCCGTTCGACGCCAACGCCGTCAAGGTCAACATCGAGCGCGGCCAGACGCTGCCCACGAGCACCATCAAGCAGGACCTCGCCAGCATCACCGGCGTCACGGTCGTCGACGCGCACACCGTGCGCCTCAACCTCAAGCCGGGCACCGGCGCCGTGCTCCCCTCGGCCCTGGCCACCGCCGCCGGGATGATGGTCTCGCCCAAGGCGATCGCCGACGGCGTCGACCTCAAGCGCGCCCCCGGCAAGGCCGGCTCGGGCCCGTACGTCGTCACCGAGTTCATCCCGAACGAGAAGTACGTCGTCAAGCGCGCCGAGGGCACCTACTGGGACCCCAACGCCGGGCGCCTCGCCGGCATGGAGATCACCCGGGTCCCCGAGGGCGCCACCCGGCTCAACGGCGTCATCAGCGGTCAGACCGACCTCAGCTTCGTCTCCTCGGCCAACGAGATCACCCAGGCCCGCCAGCTCGGCGAGGACGGCCAGCTCAAGGTGACCACCCGCCCGTTCCGCAACGTCCTCGGCATCCTGCTGCGCGCCAACATGGGCGACCTCAAGGACAAGCGGGTCCGTGAGGCAATCGCGCGCTCGGTCGACCCGGCCGCCATCCGCGCGCTCTTCGCCGACACCTGCACGCCCACCCGCAGCATCTACCCGGACAGCCCGTGGGAGGACCCGGCGGCGACCTACCCGTACGAGTTCGACCTG
This sequence comes from Micromonospora chalcea, assembly GCF_028768405.1. Lineage (NCBI taxonomy): Bacteria > Bacillati > Actinomycetota > Actinomycetes > Micromonosporales > Micromonosporaceae > Micromonospora > Micromonospora chalcea. Next base: position 654,326 of record NZ_CP118233.1, read on the forward strand.
GCCAAGGCCAAGGCGCTGATCTCCGAGGTCGGCGGGGCGAAGGTGTCGATCAGCTTCTCCGCCGGCACCAACACCGAGCAGCCCGCCACCGCCATCCAGGCCGCCATGGCCCAGGCCGGCATCGACGCGAAGCTCAACCCGACGCCGAACTCCGAGACCGAGGCCCGCTTCATCGCCGGCGACTTCGAGCTCGAGGTGTCCAACACGTTCAACCCGCGTCTCGACCCGGCGGGCACTGTGGACAACTACCTCCTCGGCAACTACAAGCTCGCCACCGACCCGGAGGTCATCGGCCCGATCGCGGCCAAGGCCGCCGACCCCCGCTCCAGCGTCGAGGAGCGCGCCAAGCAGTACCACCAGCTGTGGGAGCGGCTGTTCAGCGAGGCGTGGTTCATCCCGATCTGCAACCTCACCAGCGCCACCATCGCCTCCCCGAAGGTCGTCGGGGCCGAGCAGCTGCCGTGGACCAACCTCGGCCTGTTCGACCTGCGGACCGTCGCGATGACGAAGGGCTGAGCGTCAGGTCCCCGCCGTCCGCCACCGCGCGCGGCCGACCCGAAGAAAGGTAGCCAGAGCCAGTGAACCGTCCCACCGCAGCCACCCCGCTCCTGCCCGCCCTGTCCCGCCTGCTCGACGAGCAGCCGGACCTGACCCTCACCCTCGCCGGCGCCCCGTTCACAGTGGCCGAGCTCGACGCCGCGTCGCGTCGCCTCGCCGGGTTCCTCGCCGACCGCGTCGCGCCCGGCGACCGGGTCGTCGTCCTCGCCCGCAACGGCCGCCTGGCCCTGCTCTCCTGGTGGGCGACGACGCTTCGCGGCGGTTTCGTCGTCCCGCTCAACACGAGCAACCGCGGCGCCGTACTGGCCCACCAGGTGCTCGACGCCGACCCGGTCGCGATGATCGTCGAGGACGAGTTCGTGCCCGTCCTGGACGACGCCCTCATCGGCACGGAGCTACGGGTGCCGGTCCTCGTCGGCGCCCCCATCCGGCCCGCCTCGGGCCCGGCGCCCGCCTGGGCCACCGAGGTCGTGGACTTCGACGCCGCCGTCGCTGAGGGCTCGGCGGTGACGACCACCCCGGACCTCGACGCGTACGCCACCAGCCACCTCATCTACACGGCCGGCACGACCGGGCCGTCCAAGGCGTGCATGGTCAGCCACGGCTACGTGGCGAACATGGCCCGCCAGATGCACGAGAACCTCGAACGCCGCGCCGACGACGTCCTCTGGACGGCGATGCCGCTGTTCCACATGGCCGCCGTCGGGCACGTGATGGGTTCGCTCCAGCTCGGCTCGGCCATCGACCTCGCGTCGCGCTTCTCGGTCCGGGGCTTCTGGAACGAGATCCTGCGCAGCCGCGCGACGATGGCCGCGCTCATGGGCTCGATGCTGCCGATGATCGCCGGCGCCCCCGACTCCGAGGCCACCCGCGAGGCCTTCGGCCGGCTGCGCGTCGTGTCCGGCTCGCCGGTCACCGCCGAGCTCGCCGCTCGCTGGACGGAGCGCTTCGGCGTCGAACGGGTCGGCTCGGGCGCCTACGGCCTGACCGAGGCCTGCCTGATCACCCTCACCCCACCCGGGGGCTACCGGGCCGGGAGCGCCGGCAAGATCAACGACTCCTTCGAGGTACGCATCGTCGACGAGCACGACAACCCGCTGCCCGTCGGCGAGGTCGGCGAGATCGTCGCCCGTCCCAACCGTCCGGCGATCATGTTCAACGGCTACTGGCGTGAGCCGGAGAAGACGCTGGAGGTCTTCCGGGGACTGTGGTTCCACTGCGGTGACTACGGCCGCCTCGACGAGGACGGCTACCTCTACTTCGTCGACCGGGGCAAGGACTACCTGCGCCGCGGCGGCGAGAACATCTCCAGCTTCGAGATCGAGGGCGTCGTCGCGACCCACCCGGCCGTCGGCGAGGTCGCCGTCCACGCCGTCCCCTCCCCGCTGGCCGAGGACGACCTCAAGGTGACTGTCGTGCCCGCGCCCGGCGCCCAGATCGACCCCGCTGAGCTCTTCGAGTGGCTGCACCCGCGCATCCCGCGGTACGCCGTGCCCTCACACATCGAGGTCCGCACCGAACTGCCCAAGAACGCCGTCGGGCGGGTCCTCAAGCGCGTCCTGCGCGAGGAGGGCGTGACCGCGCGGACGTGGAGCACCGACCCCCGTGCCGTGACCGGCCTCCCGGTGCCGGCCGGCACCCGGGAACAGGCGTGAGCGGCGTCCCCGGCCAGCGGTTCGAAGGGCCGCTGGCCGGCCTGCGGCTCCTCGAACTCGGTGGGCAGGGGCCGGTGCCGTTCGCGACGATGATGCTCGCCGACATGGGTGCCCAGGTGGTCCGGGTGGACCCACCCGGCGAGCCCGACCGGCGGGAGCGCGCGCAGGTCAACGCGATCGACAGGGGTCGTACGACAGTCACGCTCGACCTGAAGTCCGAGGCCGACCGGGCGCTCGTGCACCGGCTGCTCGCCGACGCGGACGTGCTGCTCGACCCGTTCCGGCCCGGGGTGCTCGAACGTCTCGGCCTGGCCCCGGCCGAACTCACCGAGCGGTACCCGCGCCTGGTCGTGGCGCGGATGACCGGCTGGGGCCAGGACGGCCCTCTCGCCGCGGCCGCCGGGCACGACCTCAACTACATCGCCGTCTCCGGGGTGCTCGACACGATCGGCCTGCCCGACACCGGCCCCGTCGTGCCGCCGATGTATCTGGCCGACTTCGCCGGCGGCGGCATGATGCTGGCCTTCGGCGTGCTGGCCGCACTGCAGGAGCGTGTCTCCTCCGGGCGTGGGCAGGTCGTGGACGCCTCGATGCTCGAGGGCAGCGCGCTGCTCACCGTCGTCATCCACTCGATGCTCGCGCGGGGCGCCTGGAACCTCACCCGTGGCACGAACTACCTCGACGGCGGGGCGCACTTCTACCGGGTGTACCGCACCGCCGACGACAGGTTCATGTCCGTGGCGGCCATCGAGGCGAAGTTCTACCGCACGTTCCTGCGTACCCTCGGCCTCGATCCGGAGGACGGGCCGGCGCAGTTCGACGAGTCGGGGTGGGCCGGCTGGGCCGAGCGGATCGCGTCGGTCTTCGCCGGCCGCACCCGGCGGGAGTGGACCGGCGTCTTCGAGGGCGTCGACGCGTGCGTGCATCCGGTGCTGGACATCGCCGAGTCGGCCGAGCACCCGCAGATGCGGGCCCGGGGCGCCGTCGTCGAGGTCGAGGGGGTCGCCCAGCCGGCCCCGACGCCCCGTTTCTCGCGTACACCCGCGGGGGTCCCACGGGCCCCGCGCCGGCGTGGTGAGGACACCGACCGGGTGCGCTCGGCGCTCGCCGCGAGCAGCCCATGGGAAGCGTTGTCAAGGCCTTGACCTGCGGCAAGCCTCACTCTACGCTTCGACCAAGCGCTTGCTTGTTTGGTGATTCGCATTAGACGACGGACGAGACGGAGCAAACGTCAATGACGACTCAGGCCCCGGTGGCCCGAAACTCGGGACCCGCCGTCTTCGCCGACATCGTGCGGGCACGCACGGGCGACGACCACCCCGGCCTGCTCTTCGAAGGCCGCACCATCACCTGGGGCCGGATCGTGCAGGAGGCCGCCGACCGGGCCGCGGCACTGGACGACGTGCCCCGGCCCGACGGCAGGCCACTGCACATCGGGCTGCTCCTGGAGAACACCCCCGACTACGTGTACTGGATCTGTGCCGCCGCGCTGGCCGGCGCCACAGTGGTCGGGATCAACCCGACCCGGCGTGGCGCCGAGCTGGCCCACGACGTGCGGCACACCGACACCGACCTGCTCCTCACCGAGGACCGCCTCGCCGGCCTCGTCGACGGGCTCGACCTGGGCATCCCCGCCGGGCAGGTGCGCAACATCGACTCCCCGGAGTACGCCGCCTGGCTGGCCCGGCACGCCGGCGCGCCGGTACCCACCGACGAGGTCGACCCGCGCGCCAACCTGCTGCTCATGTTCTCCTCCGGCTCGACCGGCGCCCCCAAGGCGGTCATCTGCTCCCACGGGCGCCTCGCCGCGGTCTCCGAGGCGCTGCTGGCCCGCACCGAGCTGACCCGCGACTCGGTCAGCTACCTGGCGATGCCGCTGTTCCACGGCAACGCCGTCATGCTCAATCTCGGCCCGGCCATGGTCTGCGGCGCGACGATCTGCATGGTCCGCAGGTTCTCCGCGTCCGGCTTCGTACGCGACGTGCACGAGCACGGCGTCACCTACTTCAACTACGTCGGCCGGGCACTGGCCTACATCCTGGCCCGGCCGGTCGACCCCCGCGACGCGACGAGCACGCTGCGGCGCGCCGTCGGAACCGAGGCCTCGGCCGCCGACATCGCCCGCTTCGCCGAGCGCTTCGGTGTCGTCATCTCCGAGGGCTACGGCTCCAGCGAGGGCGTCATGCGGATCAACCGCACCCCCGAGACGCCCGCCGAGGCGCTCGGTGTGGCCGTCGCCGGCGCCGAGATCAAGGTCATGAACGAGGAGACCGGGCTGGAGTGCCCGCCGGCCCGGCTCGACGGGACCGGGCGGCTGCTCAACGCCGACGAGGCCATCGGCCAGCTCGTCGGCGTCGGCATGGCGGCGAAGTTCGAGGGCTACTACAAGAACCCCGAGGCCGCCGCCGAGCGGGTCCGCGGCGAGGACTTCTGGTCCGGGGACCTGGCCTACCGCGACGCCGACGGCTACTTCTACTTCGCCGGCCGCTCCTCGGACTGGATCCGCGTCGACAGCGAGAACTTCGCGGCCGGCCCCGCCGAGCGGATCATCGAGCGCTGGGACCGGGTGGCGGTCGCCCCCGTCTTCGCCGTGCCCGACCCGCGTACCGGCGACCAGGTCATGTGCGTGATCCAGCTGCGCAGCGGCGCCACCTTCGACCCCGAGGCGTTCACCGCCTTCCTCGACGAGCAGGCCGACCTCGGCACCAAGTGGCGGCCCCGCTTCGTGCGGATCGTCGACCAGATCCCCAGCACCGGCAACGGCAAGGTCGCCAAGCAGATCCTGCGCCGTACCGCCTGGGTCACGACCGACCCCGTCTGGGTCCGCGACGGCGCGTCCACCGCGTACCGCCCGCTGACCGAGGCGGACGTCCGGGACCTCGAGAAGCAGTTCGCCGACAACGGACGTGCCGCGCTCCTGCCGGCCCCCTGACCTGCCGGCCCGCCCGGCACACCGACTGGCGCCCACGCCCCGAGAATGAGGAACATCCATGTACCTGGAGTACACGCCCGAGCAGCGAGAGCTGAGCAGGGAGCTGCGAGCCTACTTCGCGCGCCTGCTCACGCCCGAGGTCCGCGAGGCGCTCGGCGGCACCAACGAGGACCGCCCGGCCTACCGCGAGATCATCCGTCAGATCGGCAAGGACGGCCTGCTCGGACTCGGCTGGCCCACGGAGTACGGCGGCCAGGGCCGCCCGGCGATCGACCAGTACATCCTCTTCGACGAGATCAACCGCGCCCAGGCACCGTTCCCCTTCGTCACCATCAACAACATCGGCCCGATGCTGATGCGCTACGGCACCGAGGAGCAGAAGCGCGCCTACCTGCCGGGCATGCTGACCGGCGACGTCATCTTCGCCATCGGCTACAGCGAGCCGGGCTCCGGCACCGACCTCGCCTCGCTGAGCGCCCGGGCCGAGGCGACGCCCGACGGTGGCTGGGTCATCAACGGCCAGAAGGTGTTCACCAGCGGTGTCAGCCAGGCCGACTTCGTCTGGATGGCCGTGCGCACCGACCCCGCCGCCCCGAAGCACAAGGGCATCACCATCCTCATCGTGCCGACGTCGGACCCGGGCTTCAGCTGCACGCCGATCGCCACCAGCGGCATCACCCACACCAACGCCTCCTACTACGAGGACGTACGCGTCGGCCCCGAAGCCCTCGTCGGCGAGGTCAACGGCGGCTGGCGCCTCATCACCGGTCAGCTCGGTCACGAGCGGGTGGGCCTGGCCGCGATGGGCGGGCGCACCGAGCAACTGTGGACCGACGTCGCCGCGTGGGCCGCCGAGCCCGACACCGACGGCAACCGCGTCCTGGACAAGCCGTGGGTGCGCACGGAACTGGCCCGCGACTACGCCGAGCTGACCGCGATGCGCCTGCTCAACTGGAAGATCGCCGTCGTGGGGGAGGGCCAGAACCCGGCGCCCGCCGCCGCGTCGGTCGCCAAGGTCTACGGCACGGAGACCCACGACCGGGTCTGCCGCAACCTCGTCTCCGTCGTCGGTCCCCGCGCGACCCGGCGCGCCGGCGCGCCGGACGCCGTCCTCGGCGGACAGCTGGAGGCGTACACCCGCGGCTCCTACATCAACACCTTCGGCGGCGGCACCAACGAGGTGCTGCGCGACATGATCGCGGTCGCCGGTCTCGGCATGCCGAGGAAGGGGCGTTCCGCATGAGCACCACGACGCAGGCCCCCGCCTCCGAAGCCACCGACCAGGACGCCTTCCTCGCCCGTCTGCGCGAGTTCGTCGGCCTCGAGGCCACGCCCACCCGCTACGCCCAGGACGCCGTCAACCAGGCGATGATCCGGCACTTCGTCGAGGCGATGGGCGACGAGAACCCCGTCTACGTCGACGACCGGGCCGCCCGGGACACCGGCCGCGAGGGCGTCGTCGCCCCGCCGCCGATGCTGTCCACCTGGCTCATGGTCGGCTACAAGGCCCACACGGCCGCCGCCGCGGGCGCCGCGCCGGACACCCCGATGGCCCGGCTGCTCGCGCTGCTCGCCGACGCCGGCTTCGTCGGGGTCGTCGCGACGAACGACGAGCACGAGTACGTGCGCGAGCTGCGCCTGGGCGACGAGATCAAGATGACCACTGTCATCGAGGACGTCTCCCCGCGCAAGACCACCGGCCTGGGCACCGGCCACTTCATCACGACGCTGCGCACCTACACCGACCAGAACGACGAGGTCGTGGCCCGCCAGCGCTTCCGCATCCTGCGCTTCGACCCGTCCGGCGCCAAGCCCGCGGCGCCGGCCGCCGCCGACCCGGCGCTGCGGCACAAGCCGTTCATCCTGCGCGACAACGCGTTCTGGTTCGCCGCCGCCGCGCAGCGTCGCCTCGTCATCCAGGCCTGCACCGACTGCGGCACGCTGCGCCACCCGCCCGGCCCGATCTGCCCGTCCTGCCACTCGTACGCGTGGCACGAGGTGGAGGCGAGCGGCCGGGGCACCGTGCACAGCTACGTCGTCAGCCACCACCCGAAGGCGCCCGGGTACGACTACCCGCTCACCGTCGTGCTCGTCGACCTCGAAGAGGGCACCCGTCTGGTCGCCGACTTCGTCGGGGACGCCGGCGAGGTCGAGATCGGCATGCCCGTGCAGGTCGACTGGCTCGACTACGACGAGAACCTCACGCTGCCGCGTTTCCGGGCCGCGACCTCCGCATCGGAGCCCACAGAAGAGGAAGGGAACTGATGGACTTCCAGCTCGCCGAGGAACAGGTCACGGTCAACGACCTGGCGCGCGACGTGTTCTCGCGCAACGGCGACCCGCAGCGGCTCTTCGACATCGAGGCCGGGCCGGACCGCTTCGACCGCGTCCTGTACCGCGACCTGGCCGAGTCCGGCATCCTCGGGCTGCCCGTGCCCGAGGAGCACGGCGGCGCCGGCCTGGGCCTGTGGGAGATCGCCGGGGTCTTCGTCGAACAGGGCCGCACGCTCGGCACCGTCCCGCTGTGGGAGACCCTCGTCGGCGGCGTCCTGCCGCTGCTGCGCTACGGCAACGCCAAGCAGCAGGCCGAGTGGCTGCCCCGCGTGGCCGCCGGAGACTCGGTCCTCACCGTGGCCGTCGACGACCTGACCGACGCCCGGCCGTACGGCGCCCGCGTCCGCGCGCGGTCCGGCGCCGAGCCCGGCGGTGACGGGGTCACCCTGAGCGGCACCGCCGTCGGCGTCCGCTCGGCGCACCTCGCCGACGCGATCGTCGTCCCGGCCACCGACGAGGCGGGCGCGGTCGGGCTGTACCTCGTGCCGACCGCCGGACCCGGGGTACGCCGGGACACGTTCGAGCGCACCGACCGTGGACTCGCCTCCGACGTTCAGTTCGAGGACGCCGCCGCGGCGCTGCTCGCCGAGGGCCCCGAGGAGGACCGGCTCGACTGGCTGCTGCGCCAGGTCTGGACCGCGGTGGCGGCGCTGCAGAGCGGCGTCAGCCAGGCCGCCGTACGCCAGGCCGCCGACTACACCTCGGGCCGTGAGCAGTTCGGTGTGCCGATCGCGACCTTCCAGGCCGTCGCCCACCAGCTCGCCGACTGCCACATCGACACCGAGGCGATGGAGGTCACCTACCTCAACGCGCTCTGGCGCGAGACGACCGGGCGGCCGTCCCGGGCGGCGGTGCACGTCGCGAAGTACTGGGCCGCCGAGGCGGGCGACCGCGTCGCGCGCACCGTGCAGCACGTGCACGGCGGCATGGGTGCCGACGTCACCTATCCGATCCACCGTTACATGCTCTGGACCACGCAGCTTGCCAACACCGCCGGCTCCGGAGCCTGGCACCTGCAGCAGCTCGCGGACCTCGTGGGCGAGGGGGAGCAGCTGTGAGCACGCAGATCACCATCGAGCAGGTGAGCCCCGGCGACACGCTGCCGGAGCTGGAGATCCCGCTGACCCGGACCGTCATCGTCGCCGGCGCGCTCGCGACCCGCGACTACGAGGACGTGCACCACGACCCGGCCCAGGCCCAGCGTCGCGGCACCCCCGACACGTACATGAGCATCAACCACACCAACGGGCTCGTCGGCCGCTACGTCACCGACTGGGCCGGCCCCGCCGCGCGCATGGTGCGCCTGAGCACCCGCCTCGGGGTGCCGAACTTCCCGGGTGACGTGATGCGGCTGACCGGTGAGGTCGTCGGCGTCGAGGAGGACACCGTGCGCGTCGCGGTGCGTGGCATGAACAGCAAGGGCGGGCACGTCGTCTCCGAGGTGACAGTGCGCCTGCCCCGCGGATCGGAGCAGTGACGTGACGTCCACCTTCCTGTCGGGTCGCACCGCTGTCGTCGGCATCGGCGCGACGGAGTTCTCGAAGAACTCCGGCCGCAGCGAGCTGCAGCTGGCCGTCGAGGCCGTCTCGGCCGCCCTGGCCGACGCGGGCCTGAGCCCAGCCGACGTCGACGGCATGACGACCTTCACCATGGAGACCAACCCGGAGAACATGGTCGCCCGCAGCCTGGGCATCCCGGAGCTGAAGTTCTTCTCCCGGATCCCCTACGGCGGCGGCGGTGCCTGCGCCCCGGTCCAGCAGGCCGCCATGGCCGTCGCGAGCGGGATCGCCGACGTCGTCGTGGCGTACCGCGCCTTCAACGAGCGCTCCGGCGTCCGCTTCGGGCAGGGACCTCCGCCGGCGAAGACCCAGGCCACCTCGGACAACGAGTACCGCTCCTGGGTCAACCCGTACGGCCTGCTCACCCCGGCCCAGCACACCGCGATGTTCGCCCGCCGCTACATGCACACGTACGGCGCGACCAGCGAGGACTACGGCCGGGTGGCGGTGCTCGCCCGCAAGCACGCCGCGAACAACCCCAGGGCGTGGTTCTACGGCAAGCCGCTCACGCTCGAGGAGCACCAGGCCTCGCGCTGGATCGCCGAGCCGCTGCACCTGTTCGACTGCTGCCAGGAGACCGACGGCGGTCAGGCGATGGTCGTCGTCAGCGCCGAACGCGCCAAGGACCTGCCCGTCACCCCGGTCTACATCCGGGGCGCGGCCCAGGGCCTGGGACCGGACCAGTACCAGATGGTCAGCTACTACCGCGAGGACCTGACCCGGATCCCCGAGGTCGAGCTCTGCGCCCGGCAGTTGTGGGCCCAGTCGGGGCTCGGTCCCGCCGACATGGACGCGGCGATCCTCTACGACCACTTCACGCCGTACGTGCTCAACCAGCTCGAGGAGTACGGCTTCTGCGGTCGCGGTGAGGCCAAGGACTTCATCGCCGACGGCAACCTGGAGGTCACCGGCTCGCTGCCGACGAACACCCACGGCGGCCAGATCGGCGAGGCCTACCTGCACGGCACGAACGGTGTCGCGGAGGGCGTCCGCCTCGTCCGGGGCACCTCGACCAACCAGCCCGACGGCGTCCGCAACGTCCTGGTGACGGCGGGCGTCGGCGTTCCCACCAGTGCACTGATCCTCTCCGCGGAGGGCTGAGACGCCGGCCACCACCACAGCTCCGAAGGCCGTCAGCGACCCACGGATCCCGCCCGGCAGCGGCCGGAAGGGACAACACCACCTCTGATCAGCCGGAACGACTCGGCTCGTGTTTAGGAAGGATGAGAATGGGCGTCACCATAACGGCCCGCAAACGTGTGGTCGCGTTGATCAGCATCGGGGCTCTCGCCCTGGCCGGCTGCAGCTCGCCGGACAACTCCGGCAGCGGCAGCAGCGCCGCGCAGGGCGAGATCGACACGTCGGCAGTGCTCAAGTTCGCGTCGGCGGGTCCGTTGCGCGACCTCGACCCGGCCCTGCAGACGAGCTACGGCGCGTGGGGCTACCTGTTCCTCGTCTGGGACCGGCTGACCATGCTGGACAAGGACGACAAGATCGTCCCGGGCCTGGCCAAGGAGTGGAACTTCGTCGAGGACGGCAGCGTCCTGGAACTCAAGCTCCGGGACGACGTGAAGTTCCACGACGGCACGCCGTTCGACGCCGAGGCCGTCAAGGTCAACATCGAGCGCGGCAAGACGCTCGAGGGCTCGACCCTCAAGAGCGACCTCGCCGACATCGAGTCGGTCGAGGTCGTCGACGCGACGACCGCGCGCCTCAAGCTGGTCAAGGGCAAGGGCGTCCAGCTGCCCGCGTCCTTCACCGGCACGGCCGGCATGATGGTCAGCCCGAAGGCGATCAAGGACGGCGCCGACATCAAGAACAATCCCGGCACCGCCGGGTCCGGCCCGTACATCGCCACCCAGCTCGTCCCCCAGGAGAAGCTCGTCCTCAAGCGGGCCGACAACTACTGGGACCCGAACGTCGGCCGTCTCGGCGGCATCGAGCTGCAGCGGGTGCCCGACGCCGCTGCCCGCCTCAACGGCCTGCAGAGCGGCCAGGTCGACCTGGCCCCGCTCAGCTCGGCCGGCGAGATCGCCACGGTGGAGAAGATCGTCACCCCGGGCAGCGGTCTCCAGCAGCACCAGGTGAAGTTCAAGAACGTCGTCGGCATCTACCTGCGCGCCAACAAGGGCGACCTCGTCAAGCCGGAGGTCCGCCAGGCGATCGCCCACGCGGTCGACCCGGAGGCGATCAGCGCGCTCTTCAGCGGCTACTGCACGCCGACCCGCCAGGTCGTGCCGGAGACGGACCCGAGCCGCATCCCGAGCTACACCTACCCGTACGAGTTCAGCGTGGACAAGGCCAAGGCCCTCGTGCAGCAGGCCGGCGGCGCCAAGGTGTCGGTCACCTTCGCCGCGGGCACGAACGCCGAGCAGCCGGCAAACGTCGTGCAGGCGTCCCTGCGGGCCGCCGGCGTCGACGCGACGCTCAACCCCGTGCCCAACACCGAGAACGAGCCGCGCTTCATCGCCGGCGACTTCGAGCTGATGGTCGGCACGTCGTGGAGCCCGAAGGCCGACCCGGCGGCGACGGTGAACACCTACATGCTGAACACGTACAAGCTCGCCGCGGACCCCTCGCTCATCGCGGGCAAGGCGGCCGAGGCCGCCAACCCCACGCTGCCGATGGACAAGCGGGCCCCGCTGTACCAGGACATCTGGAAGACGACGCTCGAGCAGGCCTGGTTCGTGCCGCTGTGCAACCAGACCAACGCGAACGTCTCGAAGGCGAACATCGTCGGCACCGACAACATCCCGATGTCGAACATCGGCATCTGGGACCTGCGCCACATCGCCGTCAAGAAGTAACCGGTCGCTCCTGACCACCGGTGGCGTCGCCGCCGGACCACCCGCTGCGGCGGGGGCCGGCGGCGACACCACCGGCCTTGCCGGCACCAGGCCGTGCGAGGCGCAGTCCCAGGCACACGCTCAGAGTCGAGGTAGGACATGATCCGCTACGCCAGCAGGCGCTTGCTCGCGGCAATACCCCTGCTGTTCGTCGTCCCGCTGCTCGTCTTCGCCCTGATCGAACTCGCTCCGGGCGACCCGGCCGTCGTCCTGGCCGGCGACGAGCCGACCCCGGAACGTGTCGAGGCGATCCGCGAGGAACTCAACCTCAACGCTCCGGTCCTGGTGCGCTACGCCATGTGGGTCGGCGACGTCCTGCGCGGCGACCTCGGCACGTCCTTCCTGTCCGATCAGACAGTCATCGAGCTGCTGACGCGGCGAATGGCCACGACGATGTCGCTGGTGCTCGTCGCGATGATCTTCGCCGTCGTGCTCGGGGCCACCCTCGCCCTCGTGGCCACGCTGCGCTCCGGTGGCATCGTCGACCGGTTCGTCAACGGGCTCGCCTCGATCGCGATCGCCATCCCGGGCTTCTGGTTCGGCCTCGTGCTCGCCTCGGTCTTCGCGGTGGGCCTGCAGATGTTTCCGGCGTTCGGCTATCAACCGCTGGCCGACGGCTTCTGGCCGTGGCTGTCGCACCTCGTCCTGCCGGGCATCGCCCTCGGCCTGCTACCCGCGGCCGAGGTGACCCTGCAACTCCGCTCGGCGCTCGGGCAGGTCATGAAGTCCGACTACGTCCTCAACGCCGAGGCCAAGGGACTGTCGCGATCCAGCGTGGTGTTCAAGCACTCCCTGAAGAACGCATGCATCCCCGTCGTCACCGTCCTCGGCTTCCGCGTCGCGGAGGTCCTCGCCGGGTCGGTGACCATCGAGATGATCTACAACATGCCGGGCCTCGGTCGTACCGCGATCGAGGCGGTGCAGGGCCGTGACATCCCGGTGCTGCTCGGCTTCGTCCTGTTCAGCACGACTGTCGTCGTGCTCGTCAACCTCATCGTCGACATCTCCTACGGCTACTTCAACCCGAAGGTGCGGTCATGAGCGCCAACCAGACCCCCTCGGCTCCGGCGCCGGGGAACGACTCGGGCCTCGCCGAGGTGCCGGCGGCGGCCATCGGCACGGGCGAACCGGAGCCGGTCGCCGCCCCCGGCATCCTCAAGAGCATCGTGCGCCGCCCCGCGACGATCGCGGCCGGCGTCTTCCTGCTCGTGCTGACCTTCATCGCGATCTTCGCCCCGGCCCTGGCACCGTACGACCCCGACGTGCAGAACCTGTTGCTGCGGCTCCGGCCGCCGAACGCCGAGCACTGGCTGGGGACCGACGACTACGGCCGGGACGTGCTGAGCCGGCTCATCTTCGGCGCGCGGGTCTCGCTGTGGGCGGCGCTGCAGGCCGCGGCCGTCGCGCTCGTCCTCGGTCTGCCGCTCGGCATGATCGCGGGCTACCGCGGCGGCTGGGTCGACGCGATCCTGACCCGCATCATGGACGCGCTGATGAGCGCCCCGTCGCTCGTGCTGGCCATCACCATCGTCGCGGTCCTCGGCGCCGGCATCACCAACGCGATGCTCGCCATCGGCCTGGTCATGGCCCCGCGCTTCTTCCGGGTGGCCCGCGCCGGCACGATGGACGTGCGGCACGAGACCTACATCGAGGCCTCGATCGCCCTGGGCTGCAGCACCCTGCGGATCGCGGTGCGGCACGTGCTGCCCAACGTGCTGCCGCCGATCATCCTCGTCATCTCGGTGTCGCTTGGTACCGCCGTGGCGGCCGAGGCGAGCCTGAGCTTCCTCGGGCTGGGCGTCCAGGCCCCCGCGGCCAGCTGGGGCTCGATGCTCTCGACGGCCTCGTCGAACATGCGCCTCGCGCCGTACCTCGTGTGGCCGCCCGGCGTGATGATCTTCCTCGCCGTCCTCGCCTTCACCTACGTCGGTGACGGCGTCCGTCGCGCCCTCGTGCGCACCCGCTCGGGCAACTGACCGTCCGGCAACCACCAGGAGCTGACATGGCACGTGAAACGGCGCCCGCCGGCACCAGGACCGACGCCACCGGCGGAACGGCGGACCTGCTGCGCGTGGAGAACCTGAGCGTCGAGTTCCCCTCGCCCTCGGGCGGCTGGCAGACGACCGTCCAGGACGTCTCGTTCTCGCTCAAGCCGGGCGGTTCGATGGCCCTGGTCGGCGAGTCCGGGTCGGGCAAGACGGTGACCTCCATCGCGGTGATGGGCCTGACCGGGGCGACCGGAGGACGGATCGCCTCGGGCCGGATCGTCTTCGACGGCGTGGATCTCACCGCGGGCACCCAGAAGCAGTGGCGGGACCTGCGCGGCCCGGGCATGGGCATGATCTTCCAGCAGCCGATCCGCAGCCTCAACCCGGCGTACACGGTCGGGGACCAGATCGCCGAGTCGGTGCGCAAGCACCTGGGCATGAACCGCAAGCAAGCCCGGGCCCGTGCCGTCGAGATGCTCGACATGGTGCAGATCCCGCGGGCGGCGCAGCGGATCGACGACTACCCGCACGCGTTCTCCGGCGGCATGTGCCAGCGCGTCATGATCGCGATGGTCATGGCGTGCAACCCGCGCCTGCTCATCGCCGACGAGCCGACGACGGCGCTCGACGTGACGGTGCAGGAACGGATCCTCGAACTGCTGCGCGACCTGCAGGAGCAGACCGGGGTGGCGCTGCTGTTCGTCAGCCACGACCTCGCGGTGGTGGCCGAGCTGTGCCGGGACGTCGTGGTCATGTACGCCGGCGAGGTGGCCGAGAACGCGCCCTCGGAGCAGTTGTTCTTCCACCCGCGGCACCCCTACACGTCCGGCCTGATCGGCTCGATCCCGAAGCCGGGCCTGAGCACCGACCGGCGGTTGCGCGCGATCCCCGGTGGCATCCCGGCGCCGGGCGCCTGGCCGCACGGGTGCCGGTTCAGCAGCCGGTGCGAGTTCGCCGTGCCGGGCCGGTGCGACGTGGCCCACCCCGGCCTGGTCCGTCTCGACGGCGCCGCCGAGCACCATGCGCGGTGCGTGCGGGCCGCGGAGCTCTCTCTGGATGGAGTGACGGTCTGATGAGCCTGCTCGAAGTCGAGAACCTCACGAAGTCGTTCAGCGCCGGCCGGGACTGGCTCGGCCGGCGTACGAAATGGTTGAACGCGGTCAAGGGGGTGAGCTTCACCCTGGAGCGCGGCGAGTGCCTCGCCGTCGTCGGCGAGTCCGGCGCGGGCAAGTCGACGGTCGGGCGCATGGTGCTGCGCCTCATCGAGCCGGACTCCGGCTCGGTGACCTTCGACGGGATCGACGTACTGGCCACGAAGCCGAAGCAACTGCGCGCGCTGCGCCAGCGGATGCAGATGATCTTCCAGGATCCGTACAGCTCGCTCGACCCGCGGATGACGATCAGGGACGCGGTCGCCGAACCTCTCCTCGTGCACACCGACAAGGACCGGGCCACCCGCGAGAAGGAGGCCGTCGAGCTGCTCGACAAGGTCGGCATCGGCTCGCGTTACCTGGAGCGGTACCCGGCCGAGCTGTCCGGCGGGCAGTTGCAGCGGGTCGCGATCGCCCGGGCGCTGACGATGAAGCCGAGCCTCATCGTGTGCGACGAACCGGTCGCGGCGCTCGACGTGTCGGTGCGGGCGCAGGTGCTCAACCTGCTCCGGGACCTGCAGGAGGAGCTGGGTCTGGCGTACCTGTTCGTCTGTCACGACCTGGCCCTCGTCGAGGTCATCGCCGACCGGGTCATGGTGATGGCCGCAGGTGAGGTGGTGGAGACGGACACCACGGACCAGATCTTCGCCAACCCGCGGCAGGAGTACACGAAGAAGCTGCTCGCGGCGATCCCCGTGCCGCTGCCGCGCGACGCGCAGGGCAACCGGCTCGTCGCGCCCGGAAGGGTGGGCTGAACGGTGACCGGAACGACTGAACTGACCCGGACGCAGCTGCTGGCGCGGTTCGCGACGACGCGCGACGAGGAGATCCCCGAGTCGGTACGCGACTACGGCAAGCTCGTCCTGCTCGACTCGCTCGTCTGCGGGCTGGCGGCGGTGCGGTTGCGGCGCAGCCGCATGGTCCAGCGGGTCGCCGCCCGGTTCGGCGGCCCGGCCGAGGCGACCGTGTTCGGGCTGGAGCAGCGGGTCGCGGCGATCAACGCCGCGCACGCCAACGCGGACATGATGAACGCGCTGGACGCCGACGACACGTTCTTCAACTCGGCGCACTTCGCGGTGTTCGGCGTCGCGGCCGGTCTGGCAGAGGCCGAGCGGCTGCACGCCGACGGCGCGAGCCTGCTGCGCGCGAGCATCATCGCGTTCGAGATCAACGCGCGGCTGAACCTGTCGACCTCGCTCATGGCCTTCGAGGACGGCCAGTTCCGCTGGTCGCCGCTGTCGTCGCACGGGTACGCCTCGATGGGCGCGGCCGCGGCGTGCGCTGTCGTCGGCGGCTGGGAGCCGGAGCGGCTGGCCCACGCGCTCGGCCTGGTCGCCTGGCTGGCCCCGCCGGCGAAGAACTCCTACATGGCCGAGCGGCGCTCGTTCAACGCGTTCAAGTACGGCCCGTACGGCGCGATCGCGCACGCCGGGATGCTCGGCGCGGCGCTGGCCGAGGAGGGCTACACCGGCGACCTGGACGTGCTGGACCGCACCCCGGGCTTCATCGAGGCGATGGGCTTCCTCGGCGGCGAGCGGCACGAGATGGTCGCCGGCCTGGGGTCGAAGTGGTGGATCACCGAGACGTCGCTCAAGCCGTACCCGACGTGCCGTTTCACCCACGCGGCGCTCGACGCGATCCGCGCGTTCCCGGGCACCCACGGGGTGCCGGTGTCGCAGATCGAGTCCATGGAGATCCGGCTGAGCCCGGCGGCCTACCGGACGTTGCAGTTCCGGGAGCCGGCCCCGCAGATCCCGGACACCGCCGTCGCGCCGCTGGACGGCGCCTTCAACATGCCGTACGCCGCGGCGCTGGCGCTGCTCGGGCACGCGCCGGGACCGCAGTGGTACGACCCCGAGCGGCTGGCCGACCCGGCGGTGTGGGACCTGGCGCGCCGGATCACGACGGCGCCCGACCCGGTGCTCGACGCGGAGTGGGAGGCCGACCTCAGGGAACACCCGGGCGGCCAGATCCGCCGGACGCGGGGCGCGCTGACGATCCGGGCCGGCGGCCGGGAGTACGTGGTCGAGTCGGACTTCGCCCAGGGCGACCCGTGGGACGACACGACGCGGGCGGACTGGGACTTCGTGACCGGCAAGCTGGCCTCGTTCTGCGACGGGATCCTCGACGCGGACACGCAGGAGCGGCTCGTCGAGGTGGTCCGGGGCATCGACGACGTCGCCGACGTCGCCGAGACGCTGTCGCCGCTGCTGGCGCGTGCGCGGTGAGCCGACGGATCGGCGCGGAGACGAGGTCGTTCGCCTCGTACGGCCGGTCGTGGCTGATCGTCATCCGCGGGCCGCGCGGGATGGCGTTCGACCGGTTCCTCGTGCGACGGACCGGGTTCTCGCTCGTGTCGTTGCAGTACGCGCTGGCGGGCAGGTTCCCGTACCACCCGACGCTGCTGCTGACGACTGTGGGCCGTCGCTCCGGGGAGCTGCGCGACGCTGCGCTGCCCTACGTGCCGTACGGGAAGGATCTGGTGGTCGTCGGCTCCAAGGGCGGCGGCCCCAAGGACCCCGCCTGGGTGGTCAACGCGCGTCACCACGAACTGTGCTGGATCGTCCTGCGGCGCAGGACGGTCCCGGTGCGGGCGCGGGTGACCGACGGCGAGCGCGACCCGGAGCTGTTCGCGCACGTCGTGGCGCGCAAGCCGAACGTGGGACGCTACGCCGAACGGGCCGCCGGCTTCGGGCGGCAGATCCCGCTCGTCGTCCTGACCGCCGTCTCGGGTGAGCCGCTCGCCTGAGCGGCTCAGCCGGTGGTGAGGACGATCCGCCCGACGAACTCGGACGCCTCCAGCCGGTCGTGCGCGACAGTGGCCTGCTCGAGCGGGTACGTCGCGGCGATCGCGGGGGCGGCGGTCACGGCCGAGAGGGTGAGCGCCTCGCGTAGCTGGCCGGCCACCGCCTCGGGCCCGGGCCGGCCGATGCCGCGCAGCGTCCAGCCCTTGACCATGAGGCGACCCAGGTGCAGGTGGGCGTGGCTGTCGGCGGTGACGCCGCAGGTGACCAGCCGGCCGCCGGGGGCGAGGACCTTGAGCACGTCGGACCAGAGGGTGCCGCCGACCGACTCGACGATGACGTCCACCTCGCCGCCGGGCAGCGCGGCACGCAGGGACTCGACGACGTCGGGGCGGTAGTGGTCCACGACGTCGAGCGCGCCGAGAGCGCGTACCGCGTCGGCCTTCGCCGGGGCGCTGGTGCCGAAGACGCGCGCGCCCAGGTGGTGGGCGTACTGGACGGCGAAGGTGCCGACCGCGCCCGCGGCGGCGACGACGAGGACCCGGTCGCCGGGGCGTACGCCGGCGAGGTTGACGACCGCGTCGTAGGCGGTGCGTCCGGCGGTGGGCACCGCCGCGGCGTGGACGGCGTCGAGCGCGGCCGGTCGCGGGAAGCAGTGCGTGGCCGGGACGACGGCGTACTCGGCGTGGGCGCCGGTGGTCAGCCCGACGACCGCGTCGCCGGCGGTGAAGCCGGTGACGCCCGGACCGGTCCGCACGACGGTGCCGGCGACGTCCCGGCCGAGGATGGTCGGGCCGGTGACCGCCATCCCGTGGGTGCCGCGACGGATGTAGGTGTCGACCCGGTCCAGGCTTGCCGCCTGGACCCGCACGAGCACGTGACCGGGGCCGGGCGCCGGGGCGTCGAGTCGGCCGAGGCGCAGGCTGTCGGGGGAGCCGGAGTCGACGACGTAGCTGGCGAGCACGCGATTCCTCTCAGGGCAGGGCGATGGTGGCGGAGGCGATGACGTGGTCGCCGAGGCTGTTGGTGCCGCGGACGTCGACGGTGACGTGCGTTCCCCTGTCGGCCGGCTGCAGGCCGGTGACGACGCCGTCGAGCGTGCAGGTGTCGCCGGGGTGGTTCTGCGCGGCCAGGCGGGTGCGGAAGTCGACGACGCGAGCCTCCGGTCCGGCCCAGTCGGTGAGGTAGCAGTTGACCAGCGCGCTGGAGCCGAGGATGTTCATGTAGACGTCGCGGGCGCCCCGTTCCAGGGCCGCGTCGCGGTCGAGGTGCACGTCGTTGAAGTCGAAGGTCGCGGTCGCCAGCGCCGCGATGGACAGCTGGGTGACGGGGATCGGCCAGGGCGCGAGGCGTTGCCCGATGCTCACCTCGGCCCCGGTACGGGTGCTCGTGTGGCGTTGCGGCCGGGGGGCGGTGAGCACCGGCAGGATCGCACCGTCGCGGGTGCGCCGGTGCGCCACGACGACCGGCATGCCGTCGTGCACGAGGTCGGGGCGCAGGTACGCGACGTCCCCGGTGAAGCGGGTCCCGTCGGCGAGGTCGGCGCTGCCGACGAGGTAGGGGCGCTCGTCGAGGGGGGCGGCGGCGTAGCCGGGTTGCAGGTGCGCGGTCAGGGTGCCGGTGGTGCCGGCCGGCGGCAGGTCGACCGGGGCGGCGGCCGGGCGTACCGGGCGGGCGAGGCGGTCCCCTGATGTCGCCGGGCCCTCGGTCCGGGTCGCCGGGTTCCAGCGGAGCATCCGCAGGACGACGCGCCCGACCGGCTCGCCCTCGACGGTGCGGTAGTCGCTGACGAGGTCGACGAAGTGGCCCCGGCCGAGCCGGGTGGACTTCTCGGGGGAGACCGCGCCGATGGAGGGGAACTGCTCCAGGTGGTCGCCGGGGCGCAGCGGGCGTACGTAGGTGTGCTCCGTCTGCACCGCGGCCACCGAGGTGAACCCGCGCGTGGCGAGGACCTCGTTGACCCGGTCGAGGCTCTCGGCGTGGCGGTGAGCGCGCCTGTTGCCCGGCAGGGTCCACATGTTCAGCGAGGTCGCCGGGGCCACGATGCCGCCCCAGACGGAGCGGGCGGCCCACCGGGGGTCCTGGTACGCGGGGTTCTCGTCGCCGACGGCGTCGCACCAGACGCGGATGGCTGCTTCGGTGATCGCGTCCTTGGCCCGGCGGGGCGGGTCGGTGAGGCCGATCAGAGCGTCGAGTCGGGCGCGGAAATCCGCGTCACTGCCGGTCATGGGGCTCCTCTTGCGGACAACGGTGTCAACCAAGCGCTTGCTTGACCATATGACCGGCGCTGCCCTAGGGTCAAGGCTCGAAACACCGGCCGCGCCCCGGCGGCGACACCGGACCGATCGTGCGTCACCAGCGCCCCGACCCGCGAAGAGGGCCGAGATGCTCCCCAGCACCCCAGCGACAGCCACCCGAGCCTTCTTCTCGTTTCCGAAGGTGACCGACCCCGCCCGCCATCGCGACTACAACGCCTGGCATCAGCTCGACCACCGCCCCGAGAACCTCGCCCTGCCCGGGGTCGTGCACGGCGACCGCTGGGTGCGTACGCCCGCGTGCGAGCGGCTCGGCAGCTACCCCGACCCCGCCCTCGCCGGCAGCCAGTACATGGCGATGTACTGGTTCGCCGAGCCGGCCGCGGACGCGGTCGCCGAGTGGACGGACCTCGGCGACCGGGCGATCCACCAGGGCCGGCGTCCGGAGCTGGCCTGGACCGAACGGCCGATGACCCGGATGTTCCGGCCCGTCCAGGGCCACGTCGCACCCCGGGCCCTCGTCACCCTCGCCGCGCTGCCGTTCCGGCCCCACCGCGGGGTGTACGTCGAGGTGAGCCGGGTCGAGACGTCCCAGCGCCCGGACGTGGCCGACCTGTCCCGGTTCGAGCACGAGACGCAGGTGCCCGACCTGCTCGCGCGCGACGGCGTCGCGGGCGTGTGGACCTTCCGCAGCGCCCCGAGCCGCAGCCGCCCCGACGGACCCGTCGTGCGGATCCGGCTCACCTACCTCGAAGCCGACCCGGTCGAGTTCGCGCGGGCCCTGGCCGCGGACCCGCCGGCGGCCCCGCCCACGGCGCTCGCCGGCACGGCCACCCCGCTGTTCACCGGGCCCCTGGCCACCATCACACCCTGGGAGTGGGACTGGTTCGACGAGCCCGCCACGCCGACGGACCGCGTGGCATGAGCGAGGCCACCGCCGGACTGTTCGAGCGCTACGGGCCCTGGGCCCTGGTCGTCGGCGGTTCCGAGGGGGTCGGCGCCGCGTTCGCCGAGCAGCTGGCCCGGGCCGGCCTGGGCATCGTGCTCGTCGCCCGCAAGCCCGCGCCGCTCGGGGAGACCGCCGACCGGGTCCGGGCGCACGGGGTCCCGTGCCGCGTGCTCGCCCTGGACCTGCTCGACGCGGACGCGACCGCCCGGATCGTCGAGGCCGTCGCCGACCTCGACCTCGGCCTGCTCGTCCTCAACGCGGGCGCGAACACCTACCGCAGCCGCTTCGTCGAGGCGGACCTCGCCCGGGTCCGGGCCGTCATCGATCTCAACGTCACCCGCCCGCTCGAACTCTGCCGGGAGCTCGGCGCCCGGCTCGCCGCACGCGGCCGCGGCGGCATCCTCGTCGTCGGCTCCTCGGCCGGCTACCTCGGCCACGCCGACATCGGCGTCTACGCCGCCGCCAAGGCCTTCACCCGGATCTTCACCGAGGGCCTCTGGCTCGAGCTGCGGCAGGTCGGTGTCGACGTGCTGCACCTGGTGCTCGGGCTCACTGCCACCCCCGCCATGGCGCGCGCCGGCCTCGACCTGACCGGCGCGGCCGACCCGGCCGACGTCGCCGCCGAGGGGCTGGCGGCCCTGGGCGCAGGCCCGGTGCACGTGGTGCGCCAGCAGGCCGAGATCGCCGCGCGGCGCTCCGGACCGGACCGGGCCGCCCTCGTCGCCGGCAACCACGGCGGGATGCGGGCGATGCTCGGCGGCCCGGGCCCCGACCCGAGCTGACCGGCCGCGTTCACTGCGTGACGGTCCACCCGCCGTCAACGACGAGCACCGCCCCGTTGACGTACGAGGCCAGCGGCGAGAGCAGGAAGAGGATCGGCCAGGCGATCTCGTCCGGTGTGGCCATCCGGTGGCTCGGCACCCGGGCCAGCACGGACTGCCCCGTCGGGGACTCGGCGAAGCCCCGCAACCTCGGGGTGTCCACCATGCCGGGTGCGACCGCGTTGGCCCGTACGACGTCGGCCCGGTGCGCGGCCAGGTGCCGGGTGTAGCCGACGATCGCTGCCTTCGCCGCGCTGTACCAGTCGGAGGCGGTGCCCACGACGGTGCCGGCGACCGAGGCGGTGTTCACGAGGGTCGCCCCGGGCGGGGCCTGTTCGAGCCAGGCCCGGGTCACCGACCGTACGCTGCCGACACACAGCCGTACGGCGTGGTCGAAGTCGAGTTCGGTCGCCGAGGACGGGCCGGCGTTGTTGACGAGGTGGCGCACCGGCCCGTACGCCGAGCGGGTCCCGGACAGGGCCGCGCGCACGGCCGCCTCGTCGGCGACGTCGACCACGTGCGGGTCGACCACCCCGCCCGTCGCGCGGACCGCGGCGCTCACCGCCGCGAGTGCGGCGGCGTCGAGGTCCCAGGCGGACACCACGAGTCCCTGGGCGGCGGCTGCTGCCGCGGTCGCCGCGCCGATCCCGCTGCCGGCCCCGGTCACGACGACGACGTCGCCCGTGCGGAAGCCGAGCCGCGGCGCGTCGGCGCCGACCCCCGGCCGCGGGTTACCCACAGGGGCGCCCGGGCTCGCCGGCCGGGTCCGGCCCGGCCTCCGCAGCCGGGCCGCCGGGCGGCCACGGGCTGCTGATCGGGTCGGAGGCGTCGCGGGCTCCCCGCAGTGCCGCCTCGGGGATCGGCCACTGGCCGGCGAGGTCGTCGACCCGCTGCCACTCGGAGACGGTGCGGCGTTCCCGCACGCGCCACTCGCCCGCGCGCCGGGTGACCAGGTCGACGTAGCGAAACCCGCTGATGATGTTGCCGCGTGGCGGTTCGGACGTGCTGCGCTGCAACGCGATGCCGTACGTCTCGGCCCGGGCGCGGTCCGGGTCGGCCGGGTCGAGCTCGACCAGGATGTTCGTCAGGTAGTGCATCGTCATGGTGCGCCGCGCCACGAGCGCGAAGACCGTGTCCAGCATCGTGTCCCGGTCGGCGGTGGTCCCGCCGAGGGTGATCCGGGCGTCCGGGTGGAAGGCGCTCGCGGCCAGGGCCCGGTCCATCCGGTCGATCCCGCGTGCATAGCGCAGCAGGGCCCGTTCGACGGCCCGCTCGGCGAGCAGCGCGTCCAGCTCGACCGGGAGGGACCGCGACGGTTCAGACACCGAAGCCTCCGTCGACGTCGAGCTTCTGCCCGGAGATGAAGCCGGCCCGGTCGCTGGCCAGGAAGCAGGCGGCCTCGGCGATGTCGAGGGCACTGCCGAACCGCCGCAGTGGAGTCGAGGACCGGGCGACGGCCAGGGCGCGCTCGTCGAGGTCACCGGAGGAGATCAGCCGCTCGGCCATGCCGTCGGTGAGCATGCCTGGGCCGACGCAGTTGAACCGGATGCCGAAGCGGCCCTCCTCGTTGGCGAAGGCCCGTACGAGCGCCTCGACCGCCGCCTTCGGCGCGGCGGACAGGCCGTCCCGGGCGGGATAGCGCGTCGTCGCCGCGGTCGTGATCGCCACGACGTTGCCACGGCTCTGCCGCAGGGCCGGGAGGCAGGCCGAGACCAGCGTGAAGAAGGCGGTCGTGTCGTTTGCGACCTGCGTGGCGAACTGCTCGGGACGCACTGTGGACAGGTGCCGCATGGGCACGTGCGGCCCGGCCGCGTGCACGACCGTGTGCAGCGGTCCGCGTCCGGTGAGCTGCGCCACGAGCGCGGCGGTGGCCTCGGCGTCGGTGAGATCGAGGTGGTGCGCCGAGTGCGTGCCGGACGCGACGGGCGGCAGTTCGTCGAGCACCTGCCGGGCGGCGTCGGCGTCGCTGCGGTAGGTGATCGCCACTGCCGACCCTCGGCGCGCCAGCTCGCGGGCGATGACCCGGCCGAGGCCGCCGGTGCCGCCGGTGACGAGCGCGACGCCGGCGCGGTGGACGAAGTCGGCGGGCACGGGCAGTGCCGCCGTGGGCGCGGTCGGGGAGGACTGGTCGGTCACGACAACTCCTGAGGAGGTGGGAGGGCCGGGGGAGGTCAGGTCGCAGGGAGGGGGTCGGCGCGTCCGCGGCGCAACCACAGGAGCACGGTGGCGGCCGTGGCCAGGCATGCGGCGGCGTACAGCAGGAACGCGGTCGTGGAGCCGAGCCACGTGCTCAGCCCGCCGAGCAGGAGGGCGCCGAACGGCATGCCACCCCAGCCGAGGAAGTAGAGGCTCATCACCCGGCCGCGCTGCGCGTCGTCGACGACCTTCTGGACCACCGTCTGCAGGGTCACCATGGCGCCGATGCTGAACGTGCCGCACAGCAGCGCGGCCGCCGCGAGCACGGGCACCGTCGTGGCGGCGCCGAGCAGGGCGTTGCTCAGGCCGAGCAGAACGAGGGTGACAGCGGCGTGCCACACGGTGGCGATGCGCTCGGAGAGGCGGGCCACGACGAGGATGCCGAGGAGCGAGCCCAGCCCGGTCAGCGCCACGAGCACGGGGAAGACCGGGTCCGGGTTGTCAGTGGTCGCGGCCGCCCGGACGGGGAGCTGGGTGGTGAAGGCGCACCCGAAGAACGCGTTCACCGCGACGATGACGAGGCAGAGCGCGGCCGGAGGACGCTCGCGGGCGTGCCGGATCCCCGCGCGTACCTGGGTGGTCAGGCTCTCCCGGGCCACCCGGACGGCCGGCGGGATGCGCCGGGTGCGGACCGCTACCGCGGCGGCGGCCGCGGCGAGAGTGAGCGTCGCGTACATCACGAACGTGCCCAGCGGTCCCCAGGCCACGAGGATCAGCCCGGCGACCGCGGGGCCGATCGAGCGGGCGAGGTTGAGCCCGGCCGCCTGGATCGGGACGGCATGGCCGAGCGCCTCGGCCGGGACGGTGTTTGCCACGAGCGCCTGGGTCACGGGGGACAGAAAGCTGATTCCGGTGCCGGCGAGGAAGGCGAGCCCGAGCATCACGGGCAGGGCGACGATGCTGGCCGCGATCGTCGCCGCGCAGACCCCGGCCAGGACGGTGGTCGCCAGGAGCACGCCGATCTGCAGCCGCCGCCGGTCGACCGCGTCGGCCAGCACCCCGGCCGGGATGGAGAAGAGCGTGAACGGCACGAGCAGACAGAAGAAGAGCGCACCCATCGTCGCCGGGGTGGCGTCGCTCTCGATCAGCACCGACTGGAAGGCGATGTTGCAGCCCCAGTAGCCGGCCTGGGACAACACCAGGGTCAGGAGTACGAAGCGGAAGTCTCGGAATTGCAGGGCCGAGAACATTTTCACGTCTTTCGCCATCCTTCTGTCGTTTCCGGGACCCTACCAAGCGCTTGCTTGCATAGCTAGTGCCGGGTGTGGTTTTCTTCCCGTACCTCGAGTGAAAGGGCGTGCCGTGAGCGGCTTCTGCGCAGGACGAACGGTGATCGTGACCGGTGCCGGACAGGGGCTGGGCCGGGTCCACGCCCTCGAATTCGCCCGGCAGGGCGCGAACGTCGTCGTCAACGACATCGACAGCAGCCGGGCGGCGGCCCAGGCCGTCGTCGACGAGATCCGCGCGCTGGGCGGTCGCGCGGTCGTCAGCACCGGCGACGTCAGCGACTGGGCCTACGGTGAGCGCCTCGTGCGCGAGACGGTCGAGACCTTCGGCGGGCTGCACACCCTCGTCAACAACGCCGGCATCAACCGCGACCGGATGCTTGTCAACATGAGCGAGCAGGAGTGGGACCTGGTCCTGCGGGTCGACCTCAAGGGACACTTCGTCCCGATGCGCCACGCAGCCGCCTACTGGTGGGACGAGGCCAAGGCCGGCCGCCCGGTCGCCGCGCGCGTGGTCAACACGTCCTCCGGCGCGGGGCTCATGGGCAGCGTCGGACAGGGCAACTACGGCGCCGCCAAGGCCGGGATCGCCGCGCTGACCCAGATCGCGGCCGCCGAGTGGGCCCGGTACGGCATCGTCGTCAACGCCATCGCCCCCTCGGCCCGTACCCCGATGACCGAGGCTGTCTTCGCCGAGACGATGGCCGCCCCCGAGACGGGCTTCGACGCGATGGACCCGGCAAACGTCTCCCCGCTCGTGGTCTGGCTCGGCTCCGACGCCGCGCGGGCCGTCAGCGGCGCCGTCTTCGAGGTCGCCGGCGGCGAGGTCTCGCTCGCCGACGGCTGGCGCCACGGGCCAGCCGCCGACAAGGGCGGCCGATGGGAACCGGAGGAGCTCACCGACGTGGTCGCCGACCTCATCGCCCGCTCCGAGCCGCCGACCCCCGTCTACGGTGCCTGACATGGGTGCGCCGGTGAGCGACGAGCAGTTCCGGGCCGAGATCCGCGGCTGGCTCCAGGAGGCCCTGACCGGGCCGTTCGCCGAGGCGGTCGGCACCGGCGGCGAGGGACGCGAGCACGAGGCGCACGAGCTGCGCCGCGAGTGGGAGCGCCACCTGGGCCGGGCCGGCTGGATCGGCCTCTCCTGGCCCACCGAGTACGGCGGTCGCCCCGCGACCCTCGCCCAGCAGGTCATCTTCCACGAGGAGTACGCCCGCGCCGGCGCGCCCGGCCGGCTCGGGCACATGTCCGAGCAGCTGCTCGGCCCGACCCTGCTCGCGTTCGGCACGCCGGAGCAGAAGGCCCGCTTCCTGCCCCGCATCACCAGCGGTGAGGACATCTGGTGCCAGGGCTACTCCGAGCCCGGCGCGGGCTCGGACCTCGCCGGGGTGCGCACCCGCGCCGAACGCCGGGGCGACCACTACGTCATCACCGGGCAAAAGGTGTGGACCTCGCTGGCGCACCTGGCCGACTGGTGCTTCGTGCTGTGCCGCACCGATCCCGGCTCGACCCGCCACGCGGGCCTGTCGTACCTGCTGGTGCCGATGAATCAGCCCGGCGTGACGGTGCGCCCGATCACCCAGCTGACCGGCACGAGCGAGTTCAACGAGGTCTTCTTCGACGAGGCCGTCGCCGCCGTCGAGCACCGTGTCGGCGCCGAGGGCGAGGGCTGGAAGGTCGCCATGGGCACGCTGGGCTTCGAGCGGGGCGTGTCCACCCTCGGCCAGCAGATCGGCTTCCGCCGGCGCCTCGACGCCGTCATCGCCCGGGCCCGCTCCAACGGCGCCTGGCAGGAGCCGGCGCTGCGTGACCGCCTCGTGGACGCATACATCGGGCTCGAGGTGATGCGGCACTCGGCGGTGCGGCTGCTCGCGTCCGCCGGTGAGGGGCTGTCCGGTCTGGAGGCGTCGATCTCCAAGCTCCAGTGGGCCACGTGGAACCGCTCGCTGGGTGAGCTCGCGGTCGACGTCGAGGGGGCCGGGGCGCTGCTCACCGGGCCCGGGTACGAGCTGGACGACGCCCAGACCCACTTCCTCTTCAGCCGCGCCAACACGATCTACGGCGGCTCCAACGAGATCCAGCGCAACATCATCGCCGAGCGCCTGCTCGGCCTGCCCCGATGAGGTGAGGACGATGACCGGAACGCCCGAGGACCTCGCCGAGATCCGTGCCTCCGTGGCCGAGGTGCTCGACGGGCAGGCCGACCTGCGCCGAACCCACGAGGTCATGGTCGGGGAGCAGGGCTACGACCCGCTGCTGCATGAGTTGCTCACGGCCGAGCTGGGCCTGCTCGGCCTCGTCGTACCGGAGCACCTCGGCGGCCTCGGCCTGGACGTGCCCGCCGCGACCGCCGTCATCGAGGAGCTCGGGGCCCGGCTCGTGCCGGGCGCGCTCGCGACGAGCCTCACCGCGATCCTCGCCGCCCGCGCCCTCGGCCCGAGCGCCGAGCCCCTGCTGGCACGCGTCGTGGACGAGCAGCTGACCCTGGCCGTCGCGCTCGCCGAGGACGGCGCGGGCTGGGATCTCGGGCAGACCGCCACCCGGGCCACCGGCGCCGGGGACGAGTGGGCGCTGACCGGGACGAAGACCCTCGTCGCCGGGGCCGAAGCCGCCCGGGTCGTTCTCGTCACCGCCCGCAACGAGGGCGGTGAGCTCGGCGTCTACGCGGTGGACCGGGCCGCCGACGGGGTGGACGTGCGGACGCACATGACGCTCGACCAGACCCGTCGGCTGAGCACCGTGCGCCTGCGCGAGGCCGCCGCCACCCGGGTCGACGCCCCCGGCGGCGACGGTGCCCGGGTGCTGCTGGACCACGTACGCGCGATGCTCGCGCTGGAGTCGGCGGCCGCCGCCCGCGCCTGCCTCGACCTCACCGTCGACTACCTCAAGGTGCGGGAGCAGTTCGGCCGCCCGATCGGGTCGTTCCAGGCCCTCAAGCACCGCTGCGCCGACCTCGCCGTCGCGGTCGCCGGGGCGCGGGCCACCGCCGACCACCTCGTCACGACGTTGCGCACCGGGGCCGCCACCCGCTCGCACGACGCGGCGCTGGCCAAGCTCGTGTGCGCCGACACGCTGATGACCGTCGCGGCCGAGGCGATCCAGTTGCACGGCGGCATCGGGTTCACCTTCGAGCACCACGCACACCTGTTCTTCAAGCGCGGCAAGTCGGCCCAGCTGCTGGCCGGCTCTGCGGCGGCGGTCCGCGCCGAGGTGGCGGCGCTCGCCGGCCTCTGAGCGAGGCGCCGCACTCCACGGCAGGCAGGAGCGGAGGGGCCGCACCGAACCGGTGCGGCTCCGCCGTACATGCCCCGCGCGCTCAGCCGAGCGGACCGGCGCCGGGCGGCTGGGCGGCCAGGTGCCGCGACGGGATCTCCCCACCACCGTCGACGACGATCTCCGTGCCGGTGACGTAGGCGGACAGCGGCGAGACGAGCAACAGGCAGGCCGCGGCGATGTCGGCCGGGGTGGCCATCCGCCGCATGGGGATGGTCCGCGCCACGCGGTCCTGCCCCGCCTCGTCGCCGTAGTAGAGATGCGACAGCTCGGTCTGCACGAGACCCACAGTCACCTGGTTGACCCGTACGGCGGGCGCGAAGTCGAGTCCGAGGCACCGGGTCAGCATCGTCAGGCCCGCCTTGGCCGCGGCGTACGCGGCGGTGTCCGGGGCCGGGTTGGCTCCGGCGACCGAGCCGATGTTGATGATCGTCCCGCTGCCCTGACGCTGCATGACCTCGTTGGCCTGCTGGGCGACGTAGAACGGGGCGAGCAGGTTGAGCGTGACGACCGCCGAGACGAAGCGGGGGGACACCGTCGCGGTGTCGGCGCTCGGTGCGCCACCGGCGTTGTTGACCAGGATGTCGAGCCGGCCGAACCGGTCCACCGCCGCGGCGACGAGGGCCTTGGCCTGCTCCGGGTCGCGTACGTCCGACTGGACGAAGACGGGCGTGCGTCCGTCGATCCCGGGCAGTTCCTCGGGCTCGCTGCGGCCGCACACGATCACCCGCGCCCCGGCCCTGAGGAAGGCGCGGGTGATCTCGGCGCCGATGCCACGGGTGCCTCCGGTGACGACGGCGACCTGGCCGGTCAGGTCGACGCCGCCGGGCGTCTCGGGGGAGTGGGTCATCAGAGCCTCTCGATGATCGTGACGTTGGCCTGGCCGCCGCCCTCGCACATCACCTGCAGGCCGTAGCGGCCGCCGGTGCGTTCGAGCTCGTGCAGGAGGGTGGTCATCAGCCGGGCGCCGGTGGCGCCGAGCGGGTGGCCCAGGGCGATCGCGCCGCCGTTGACGTTGACCCGCTCCGGGTCGGCCCCCGTCTCCTGGAGCCAGGCGAGCACGACCGAGGCGAACGCCTCGTTGATCTCGAACAGGTCGATGTCGTCGATCGACATTCCGGTGCGTTCGAGCGCGTGGGCGGTGGCGGGGATCGGGGCGGTGAGCATCAGCACCGGGTCGTCGGCGCGTACCGACAGGTGGTGGATCCGGGCGCGCGGGGTCACGCCGTGCTCGGCCACGGCCTGCTCGCTCATGACGAGCAGGGCCGCCGCGCCGTCGCAGATCTGGCTCGCCACGGCGGCGGTGACCCGGCCGCCGGGGGTCAGCGGGTCGAGGGCGGCCATCTTCTCCAGGCTCGTGTCGGCGCGCGGACAGGTGTCGGTGTCGACGTCGCCGACGGCGCGGATCTCGCGGCCGAAGCGGCCCTCGGCGATGGCCCGCAGGGCCCGCTCGTGGCTACGCAGGGCGAAGCGCTCCATGTCCTCCCGGCTGACGCCCCACTTCTCGGCGATCATCTCGGCCGAGCGGAACTGCGAGATCTGCTCGTCGCCGTAGCGCTCGCGCCAGCCGATCGACCCGGAGAAGGGGTCGTCGAAGCCGTACTGCTGACCGGTGAGCATCGCGGCCGAGATGGGGATGGCACTCATGTTCTGCACGCCCCCGGCGACCACGACGTCGTTGACTCCGGCCATGACGGCCTGGGCCGCGAAGTGCACCGCCTGCTGGCTCGAGCCGCACTGCCGGTCCACTGTGACGCCGGGTACGTGCTGCGGGAGGCCGGCGGCGAGCCAGGCGGTGCGGGCGATGTCACCGGCCTGTGGGCCGATGGTGTCGACACAGCCGAACACGACGTCCTCGACGGCGCCGGGATCGATCCCCGAGGAACTCATGAGGCTGGTGAGCGCGGCGGCTCCCAGATCGGCGGAGTGGATCTTGGCGAGCGCGCCACCGCGTCGCGTGACGGGGGTGCGGACGGCGTCCACGATGTATGCCTCTGCCACCGGGTTCCCTTCCTTCAGATGCCTCACCGGTCGGTGCCGCCGGCGTCGCTGCCGCTAGTCTAGCAAGCGCTTGGTTGGTAGTCTGTGCTTCGTTTCCGACAAGTGACCGGCTCCGCGTGAGGAGATGTGCGTGAGTGACGTGTTGACCACGATCCCCGCCCTGCTGCGGCAGGCCGCGCAGGACGCCGCCGAGCTGGAGGCCCTCGTCGACGGGGACGTGCGGATGACCTTCGCCGAGCTCGACGCGGCCGTCAACCGGTTCGCGCGGGCCGCTGTCGCGCACGGTCTCGAGCCGGGGGACCGCGTCGTCGTCTGGGCCCCGAACAGCGCCGACTGGGTCGTCAGCGCCCTCGGCGTGCTGGCCGCGGGCGGCGTGCTGTGCCCCGTCAACACCCGCTTCCGTGGTGCGGAGGCACGGTCCGTCATCGCCAAGGTCCGGGCCACGATGGTCGTCCTGGACGACGCCTTCCTGGACTCCCACTACCTGGCCGCGCTGCGCGGTGACGGGTCGTCACCGGCCGTCGGCCGCCCCGTGCCACTGCTGCCCTCGGTGCGTACCGTCGTCGACCTGTCTGCCACCGGCCGCGAGCAGACCGATCACGGCGTGTGGTCCCTGGCGGGCTTCACCGCGCTGGCCGACCAGGTCGACCCCGGAGTCGTCGACGAACGGATCGCCGCCCTCGCCCCGGAGGACGTGTCCGACATCCTGTTCACCTCCGGCACCACCGGCTACCCCAAGGGCGCGATGGTCTCGCACGCCTCGAACCTTCGCGTCGACCGGGAGTGGGCCCGACTCGTCGGGCTGCGGCGAGGCGACCGCTATCTCATGGTCAACCCGTTCTTCCACAGCTTCGGCTGGCGGGCCGGCATCCTGGCCTGCCTCCTCACACGCGCCACGATCATCCCGGTCGCCGTGTTCGCCGTCGAGACCGTGCTGCGTCTCATCGAGCAGGAACGGGTCACGGTCTTCCCCGGCGCGCCCACCGTCTACACGTCCCTGCTCGAACACCCCGACCTCGGCAGGTACGACCTCAGCTCGGTACGCCTGGCCGTCACCGGCGCCACGATCGTGCCGGTGCCGCTGCTGCGCCGGATGCGCGAGGAACTCGGCTTCCGCGACGTCATCACCGCCTACGGCCTGACCGAGACGTGCGGCACCGCTACCGTGTGCCCGCCCGACGCCGGCCTCGAACGGATCTCGACCAGCTGCGGGCGGGCGATCCCGGGCACCGAGTTGCGGATCGCCGGTCTCGACGGACAGCCGCTGCCGGCCGGCGAGTCGGGCGAGATCCTCGTGCGCGGCTACAACGTGATGGCGGGCTACTTCGAGGACCCGGACGCCACGGCGCAGGCCATCGACGAGGACGGCTGGCTGCACACCGGTGACGTCGGCTGGGTCGACGAGGACGGCTACCTGCGCATCACCGACCGGATCAAGGACGTCTACATGGTCGGTGGCTTCAACGTCTACCCCGCCGAGGTCGAGCGGGTGCTGTCCGAACATCCCGCCGTCTTCGACGTCGCGGTCGTCGGGGTCCCCGACGCGCGGATGGGCGAGGTCGGCAGCGCCTTCGTGCAGACCGTTCCCGCCTGGACCGGTGACGAGTCGGCGCTCGCCGACGAGCTCGAGGCGTGGTGCCGGGAGCGGCTGGCCAACTTCAAGCGCCCGCGCAGCTTCACCGTCGTTGCGGCGCTGCCACGAACCGCGAGCGGAAAGATCCAGAAGTTCAAGCTCACCGGGTGAGCCCGGCGTTGCGCTTCGTGCGGGCGCACCGGCCCCGGTGCCCTGCTCGCCGGCAGGCCCGACGCCCCGACCAGACCTGACACCGACGGCACCGCCGTCACGGGCGCCAGCCCGAGAACCGGAGGACACCAATGCAGGACGCAGTCATCGTCGCCGCGGCGCGCTCGCCGATCGGCCGGGCCTTCAAGGGGTCGTTGGCCTCGATGCGGGCCGACGACCTGGCCACCCAGATGGTCCAGGCGGCCCTGGCCCAGGTGCCGGCGCTCGACCCGACCCAGATCGACGACCTCATGCTCGGCTGCGCGCAGCCGGCCGGCGAGCAGGGCTGGGGCCTCGCGCGCGTCGTCGCTGTCGAACTCGGGCTCGACCGGGTTCCCGGGACGACGGTGCAGCGGTACTGCGCGTCGAGCCTGCAGACGACCCGGATGGCGCTGCACGCCATCCGCTCCGGTGAGGCCGACGTGCTCGTCTCCGCCGGGGTCGAGGCCGTCTCGCGCTTCGCCGCCGGCAAGTCCGACGGCATGCCGGACACGAAGAACCCGATCTTCGCCGCGGCGGGGGAGCGCACCGCCACCCGCGGACGGGGTGGCGCCGGCCCGTGGACCGACCCACGCGACGCGAATGAACTGCCCGACGTCTACATCGCGATGGGCGAGACCGCGGAGAACGTCGCGAGCCACCGCGGTGTGAGCCGCGCCGAGCAGGACGAGTGGGCCGCCACGAGCCAGCAGCGGGCCCAGGCCGCGATCGAGTCGGGCTTCTTCGCCACCGACATCACGCCGGTGACCCTCGCCGACGGCACCGTCGTGGCCACCGACGACAGCCCTCGCGCCGGAGTGACGGCCGAGTCGCTGTCCGGCCTCAAACCGGCCTTCCGGCCCGACGGTACGGTGACCGCGGGCAACTGCTGCCCGCTCAACGACGGCGCGGCCGCCCTCATCATCATGTCCAGCCGCAAGGCCGCCGAACTCGGCGTCACGCCGCTGGCCCGGATCCTGTCCACCGGTGTCTCGGCGATCTCGCCGGAGATCATGGGTCTCGGCCCGGTCGAGGCGTCGAGGCGGGCCCTCGCGCTGGCCGGGCTCTCGATGGCCGACATCGATCTCGTCGAGCTCAACGAGGCGTTCGCCGCTCAGGTCGTCCCCTCCATCTCGGACCTCAAGGCCAACCCCGAGCAGGTCAACGTGCACGGCGGCGCGATCGCCCTGGGCCACCCGTTCGGTCAGACCGGAGCGCGGATGACGACGACGCTCATCAACGGGCTGCGGGCGCGGGACGGCCAGTTCGGCCTCGAGACCATGTGCACGGCCGGTGGCCAGGGCATGGCGATGGTCATCGAGCGGCTCTCCTAGGCGGGTGTGTCGACGTCCCCGGTCGAACCGGGGACGTCGACAGCCGGCTCATGCCACCACGCCGAGTGGGTACGGCCGGGCGCGGATCAGTGCCGGGGCAGCGCCGCGGCGAGGGCCGCCGCCCGGCCGGCGACGGCGGCCGCCTGCTCGGCGAACGAGGCCGCGGTGCGGTCGCGGCCGCTCATCGCGCCCTGCGTGACCCTGGTGTACACGCCCTCGAGGATGCACGCGGTCTTCCACCAGTTGTAGGCGACGAAGTAGTCGATCCGCCCCGGGTCGGTGCCGGTGGCGAGGCAGTACCGGGAGAGCAGTTCGTCCCGGGTCGAGAAGCCGGGCCGGACCGTGGCCGGGTCGTGCAGCGCGCGGGCCGTGTCGCCGGCCTGCGCCCAGTAGACGAGCAACTGGCCGACGTCGGCCAGCGGGTCGCCGACGGTGGTGAGTTCCCAGTCGAGTACGCCCTGGACCCGCCATCGCGAGTCGAGCATGCAGTTGTCCAGGCGGAAGTCGCCGTGCACGATCCCCGAGCGGGACTGCCCGGGCGCCGCGGCCACCAGGTGCTCGTGCGCGGTCTGCAGGTCGGGCAGGTCGCGGATCCTGCTCCGCTGCCAGTTCTCGTGCCAGCGTCCGAGTTGCCGGGTGAGGTAGTCACGGCGGCGGGCCAGGCCGCCCAGTCCGATGACCTCCGGGGCGAGTCGGTGCAGGGCCACGAGAGCGTCGACGAGCGTGGGGCCGATGAGCGCGCGGTCGGCCTCGGTGGTGAGCCGCTCGACATCGGCGGGGCTGCGCAGGATCACGCCGTCGAGGTGCTCGAGTACGACGAGAGGGGCGCCGGCCACCTCGCCCGTCTCCTCGACGGCGAGCACCCGGGGCACCGGGAGGTGGCCGTGCAGACCGCGCAGGATCCGCGCCTCGCGCAGGACGTCGTGCGCGGTGGCCGGGTGGTTTCCGAGTGGTGGACGGCGCAGCACGACGACGTGGCCGGCCGCGTCGGTGGTCCGGTAGGTCAGGTTGGAGCGCCCTCCGGCGATGATCTCGTGCCGGAGGGCCCCCTGCAACTCGGGCACCGCGCGGCTGAGCCAGGCGTCGACGCCCGCGGGCAGCCCGGCGTGCCGGGTGGGCTCGATCGGGGCCGGACCTGTCCGGGCGTGACCTGCTGCCGTCATGGGGCGCCTCCTCTTCCGGGCACCACCCTAGCAAGCGCTTGGTTTGTCCGCGCTCAGTCGCGGGCGAGAATGCCGTCGAGGAACACCGAGACGAAGTCGTCGGCGAAGTTCGCCATGGAGTACGACGGGGTCGGCTTGAACCAGCGGACCGAGAGCCACAGCGCGTCGCGCAGCATGCCGTGCAGCACGCGTACCGGGATGTCGTTGCGGAAGTCGCCAGTGGCGATACCGGCCTCGAGCACCTGGATCCAGGCCCGCTGGATCGTGGCGGCCGCCTCGCGGATATGCTCGTAGCCCTCGATCTTGGGCAGGTAGCCGCTCGAGTTCTGGTAGATCTCGGTCGCGTGCGGGTGGGCCTCGATGTTGGCCAGCGAACTGGTGACGAGCTTGCGCAACTGGGTCGCCGGCTTCTCCTCGGACGCCAGGACTTCGCCGTAGCGGTAGGTCAGGTCGGTGAGGTAGTCCGAGATGATCGCGTTGACCATCTCGTCCTTGGACTTGAAGTGGTGGTACAGGCTGCCGGAGAGGATCCCGACCGAATCGGCGATCTCGCGGACGGTCGTGGCATCGATTCCTTTGGCTGCGAAAAGGTGGGCGGCGTTGTCGAGGATGACCGAGCGTCGGTCCTGGGTCGTCGACATATGGGTGCTCCCGGTTCCTCGAGCAATGTGTTGGTCAAGCGCTTGCTTTATATCACTTCGATGCCTTCAGCATGATAAAGCCAGCCTCCCTTGACCGGGGTGCTCGCAATGCCTAGGGTAGCGGCCAACCAAGCGCTCGTTCGGTGCCCGGAGCCCGCTGCGGATCCCGATCAGCCGAGAGGGGCTGCCCGATGCCCGACCCGATTCCCGCCGTCCCGTCCGGGCATCCGTCCGCCGCCCGGCCCGACCGGGCAGCCGGCCTGCTCGCCGGCCGTGTCGTCCTCGTCACCGGCGCCGCCGGCGGGCTGGGGGCGGCGTACGCGCGCGGCATCGCCGCGGCCGGAGGCCACGTGGTCGCGGTCGACGTCGACGCGGACGGACTCGAACGGCTCAGCGGGCAGATCGCCGCGGCGGACGGCCGGGGCTCGATCCGGGTCGCCGACGTCGCGGACTGGGCGAGCGCGCACGACGTCGTGCGTGACTGCCTCGCCGAGCACGGCAGGCTCGACGGCCTCGTCAACAACGCCGGCGTCTTCGCCATGGCCCGCGCCGGCGCCGAGTCCGAGGCCACTGTGCGCCGGATGCTCGAGGTCAACGTGCTCGGCGCCGTCGCCTGGGGCGACGCCGCCATCGCGGCGATGCGAGCCCAGGGGCACGGGGTCCTGGTCAACGTCACCTCGGGCGAGCAGATGGGCCGTGCCGAGACGGCCGTGTACGGGGCGACGAAGGCCGCGATCGCCACGCTCACCTACGCCTGGGCGGCCGAACTCGCCGACGTCGGGATCCGCGTCAACGCGATCTCCCCGAACGCCCAGACCCGGATGGCCGAGGTGCTCGAACAGTTCCGCGGCGTACCGAGCGGGCAGAACGCGGGCATCGCGCCCGAGGCCAACGTGCCGCTGCTGCTCTACCTGCTCTCCGACCTCAGCGCCGAACTGACCGGCCAGGTGCTGCGCTCCTACGGTCCCGAACTCATGCTGACGACCCACCCGGCGCTCGCCGAGCCCGTGCTGCGGGACACGGCGTGGACCCCGGAGCGCATCGCCGAGGCCGTCACGGCGCGGCTGCGACCGCACCTGGCGCCCCTCGGGGTACGCCGGGCGCGCATCCAATACCTCGACTGACCCGACGTCCGAGGCCGACCCGACGTCCGACCCTCCGGACGACCGCCGAGCCGACAGGAGCCCGATGTCCGCCACGACCAACCCGGTCTGCGTCAGCGGCATGGCCGCGATGTCCTGGGCCCTGCCCGAGGAGGTCGCGATGTACCGGCGTACCGGTGCCGACCTCGTCGGCCTGCAGCGCAGCAAGGTCGCCTCCTTCGGCGTGGCCGCTCTCGGTGACCTGCTCGCCCGGCACGACGTACGGCTCGGCTACCTCGTGCACAGCTTCACCGCCCACCCGGACGACGAGCCGGGCTGGGCGCAGCAGGTCGCGGCGTTGCGGCAGGGCGTCGTGGACGCCGGCCGGCTCGGGGCCGACCTCGTCTACCTCACCTCGGGCCCGTCGGCTCACCTGACGTGGGAGGAGGCGGCCGGCCGGTTCGCCGAGCGGATCGCTCCGGTCGTGGCCACCGCCCGCGAACACGGGGTACGCCTCGCTGTGGAGAACACGCTGCCGGTCAAGTGCGACCTCAGCTTCACCCACACCGCGCGCGACGCCGTCGCCCTGGCCGACCTCTGCGGCATCGGCATCTGCCTCGACCTCTACTGCTGCTGGCAGGAGCGGGGCCTGACGGAGCTGATCCGCGACCGGGTCGGTCAGGTCGAGATTCTGCAGGTGTCCGACTTCCGGGTCGGCACCTCGACCTTCCCGAACCGGTGGGTGCCCGGGGACGGCGACCTGCCGATGGCCGGTCTGCTGGCGAGCGTGCTGCGGGCCGGCTACACCGGCGTCGTCGACGTCGAGTTGCTCGGCCCGGCCGTCGAGGCCGAGGGCGCCGAGCCGGCGCTGACCCGTTCGGTCGCGTGGACGCGTGCGCAGATCGCGGCGGCGCGTCCCTGAGCGCTCAGGGCGCGTCCGCCCATCGCGGCGCGCGTTTGGCGACGAACGCGGCCGCGCCCTCGGCCGCGTCCGGGCCGGCGAGCAGATCGAGGGTCGCGAGCCTGTTGACCGCGGCGAGATCGCCCACGCGGGGGTCCAGGCTCAGGTGCATGAGCCGCTTGGTCGCCCGCACCGCGGCGGGGGAGTGGGTCGCGATCCGGGCGCCCAGCTGCAACGCGCGCGGCAGGACCTCGTCGGCCGGGACCACGGCGTTGACCAGCCCCAGCTCGTGGGCCCGGGCCGCGGCAAGCGGTTCGGCGGTCAGTCCGAGTTCCAGCGCCACGGCGACCGGCAGGCGACGCGGCAGGTCGGTGCCGCCCTCGGTGGCGGCGATGCCGCGCCCCACCTCGGGCAGCGCGAAGTAGGCGTGCTCGGCCGCGACGACGAGGTCGCAGGCGAGGGCGAGTTCGAAGCCGCCGCCGACGGCGGGCCCGTTGACCGCGGCGATGACCGGCTTGCGGTAGCCGCCGCGCAGCAGCGTCAGCGGGCTGCGGGCCACGTCGACCAGGCGTCCCTCGGCCGCGGCGCGCAGGTCCATCCCCGCGCTGAAGGACAACTCGCCGGTGCCGGTCAGCACGATCGCGCGTACGCCCGGGTCCGCGTCGTACCGGAGCAGGGCGTCGGTCATCGCCAGGAGGGTGTCGGGATCGAGGGCATTGCGCACCTGCGGCCGATTGATCCTGACGACTCCCACCGCGTCGACGCGCTCGCGCACCACGGTGTCCATCTTCCGCCCTCCTTGGCCGCAGGGTCTTGACCCTTCCCCTGGGGCTGTTAGTGTACCAACCAAGCGCTTGCTACATGGCGACCCGGCCGTGGATGCCCGGCACGCGACTCGCCCTTCGCGCTGCTCACCACCGCTCGGGCAGTGCTCGACAGACGCAACGATGAGGGACACATGGCCGACAAGACTCTGACCGCCCGCGACGTCGTGTCGCGGCTCGAATCCGGGATGACCATCGGCATCGGGGGCTGGGGCTCACGGCGCAAGCCCATGGCCCTCGTGCGCGAGATCCTGCGTTCCGACCTCAAGGACCTGACCGTGGTCAGCTACGGCGGGCCGGACGTCGGGCTGCTCTGCGCCGCCGGCAAGGTCAGGAAGGTCGTCTTCGGTTTCGTCTCCCTCGACAGCATCGCCCTCGACCCGCACTTCCGCGCCGCGCGGCAGAACGGCGCCGTCGAGGTCGCCGAGTACGACGAGGGCATGCTCCAGTGGGGGCTGTACGCCGCCGGCATCCGCCTGCCCTTCCTGCCGACCCGCGCCGGGCTCGGGTCGGACGTCCTGAAGCACAACCCCGACCTCAAGCTCGTCCAGGACCCGTACGGCACCGAGCAGCTCGTGGCGATGCCGCCGCTGCGCCTCGACGCGGCCCTCGTGCACATGAACCGCGCCGACGCCCAGGGCAACGGCCAGTTCCTCGGGCCCGACCCGTACTTCGACGACCTCTACTGCCTCGCCGCCGACCAGGCCTTCATGTCCTGCGAGCGGATCGTGCCCACGGCTGAGCTGAGCGCCGCCGGGCACTCGGCGACCATCAAGATCAATCGCCAGCTCGTCGCCGGTGTCGTCGAGACCCCGAACGGCGCGCACTTCACCTCCTGCGCCCCCGACTACGAGCGCGACGAGGCCTTTCAGCGCGAGTACGTCAAGGCCGCCGGCGACCCGCAGGCCTGGGCCAAGTTCGAGCAGCGGTACCTGTCCGGTACCGAAGATGACTACCAGGCGGCCGTCGCCGCCCGAGCCGAGGAGGTCGCATGAGCAGCGCCGCCACCGAGTCCGTGGACCAGCCCACGGGCAGCGCCACCACCGCCGACGCGCCGGTGACCCGCGCCGAGTACTGCGCGGTCGCCGTGGCGGACACGTTCGCCGGCGACGGCGAGTCCATCGCCAGCGCCTTCGGCACGATCCCGGCCATCGGCGTCCGCCTCGCCCGGCTCACCGTCGCCCCCGACCTGCTGCTCACCGACGGTGAGGCCCACTTCGTCTCCGGCTCCTGGGAGGTCGGCGCGGACCCGCACGCCACCGAGGGCGTCGTCATCGAGGGCTGGAGCCCGTTCCGCACCATCTTCGACCTCGTCTGGCACGGCAAGCGGCACGTCATGATGATCCCGGTCCAGATCGACGGGCACGGCAACACCAACATCTCGGCCATCGGCGACTACACCCGGCCCAAGGTCCAGCTGCTCGGCGTACGCGGCGCCCCCGGCAACAGCATCTACCACCCGACCAGCTACTGGGTGCCCAACCACTCCACGCGCAGCTTCGTCCGGACCGTCGACATGATCTCCGGCGTCGGCACCGACAGCGCCCGGGCCGCCGGCCCGGCCGCGATCGCGCACCACGAGCTGCGGCGCGTCGTCACCAACCTCGCGGTCCTCGACTTCGGTGGCCCCGACGGCACGATGCGGCTGCTCAGCCTGCACCCCGGCGTCACGCTCGACGAGTTCCACGCCGCCACCGGCTGTGCCGTGCACGTCGAGGGCGAGGTCCCGGCCACCCGCGAGCCGAGCGCCGAGGAGCTGCGCCTCATCCGCGAGGTCATCGACCCCCGCTCGCTGCGCGACCGCGAGATCCCGGCATGAGTCAGGGCCGCGGGATGCACCCGACGCTGCGTACCCGGGCGACCGACCTGTTCGGGGTGCGGTACCCGATCGTCCAGACCGGCATGGGCTACGTCTCCGACGTGCGCCTGACCACCGCGACGGCCAACGCCGGTGGACTGGGCATCCTCGCGGCCGGCCTGCTCTCCTACGACGAGCTCGTGGAGGCCGTCGAGCAGATCCAGGCCGGCACGGACGCGCCGTTCGGCGTCAACATCCGTGCCGACCAGCCGGACGTCGTCAAGCGCATCGACCTGCTCATCTCGGCCGGCGTCAAGGTCGCGTCCTTCGCGCTGGCCCCCAAGCAGGAACTCATCGCCAGGTGCAAGGACGCCGGCCTCGTCGTCGTACCGTCGATCGGCGCGCGCCGCCACGCCGAGAAGGTCGCCGCGTGGGGCGCCGACGCCGTCATCGTGCAGGGTGGTGAGGGCGGCGGCCACACCGGCGGGGTGCCCACCAGCCTGCTGCTGCCCCAGGTCGTCGACGCCGTCGACATCCCGGTCATCGGGGCCGGCGGCTTCTTCGACGGCCGCGGCCTCGTCGCCGCGCTCGCCTACGGCGCCGAGGGCGTCGCCATGGGCACCCGCTTCCTGCTCACCAGCGACTCGCCGGTCCAGCCGTCGGTGAAGGACGTCTACCTGTCCAAGACGGTCAACGACACCGTCCTGACCCTGCAGGTCGACGGCGTGCCGCAGCGCGTGCTGCGCGCCGGCACGATCGAGGAGCTGGAGCGCACCTCCGCCGCCGGCCGGCTGCTTCGGGCCGTACGCAACGCCTTCGCCTTCCAGAAGTTGTCCGGCACGCCGTGGGGCGACATGGTCCGCGAGGGCCTGGCCATGCGCAAGGCCCACGACCTGACGTGGAGCCAGGTCGTCATGGCGGCAAACGCTCCGATGCTCTACCGGTCGGCCCTGCTGGAGGGCAGGACCGACCTCGGCGTCATGGCCACCGGCCAGGTCGTCGGACTGATCGACGACGTCCCGAGCGTCGCCGAGCTCATCGACCGCATCATCGACGAGGCCACCCGGACCCTCGACCGGCTCGGCGTGCCCGCGCCGGTCGCGTCGACCCCGGCCGGGCACAAGGAGGAGTAGTCATGGGAGCACTGCAGGGACGCGTCGTCGTCGTCACCGGTGCCGGCCGCGGCCTCGGCCGTGAGCACGCCCTGCTCGCCGCCGCCGAAGGCGCCTCGGTCGTCGTCGCCGACACCGGCGCCGCCGCCGACGGCACCGGCAGCGACCCCTCTGTCGTCGAGGCCGTCACCGCCGAGATCACGAACGCCGGCGGGCGGGCCGTGGCCAGCACCGCGGACGTCGCCACCACCGAGGGCGCCCGCGAGCTGCTCGCGCTCGCCCGCGACACCTACGGACGCGTCGACGGCCTCGTCAACAACGCCGGCATCCTGCGGGACCGGATGTTCGTCAACATGAGCGAGGACGACTGGGACGCGGTCATCCGTGGCCAGCTCCGCGCGACGTTCGCGCCGTGCCGGGTGTTCGCCGACCACTGGCGCACCGAGTCCAAGGCCGGCAACCAGCCGGTCGCCTCGATCGTCAACGTCTCGTCGACCTCGGGCATCATCGGCGCCGTCGGGCAGACGAACTACGGCGCGGGCAAGGCCGGCATCGCCGCCCTCACCGTCATTCTCGCCCAGGAGATCAGCCGCTACGGCGTACGCGTCAACGCGATCGTCCCGGTCGCGCGTACCCGGATGACCCAGGACCTGCCCGGCATCGGCGAGATGGTCGCCGCCCCGGCCGACCCCGCCGTGTTCGACGTCTACCACCCGGGCAACGTCTCCCCGCTCGTCGCCTGGCTGCTCACCGCCGACGTGCCGGTGACCGGCGAGGTGTACTACGCCAAGGGCGGCGAGATCCGCCGCTGCGCGCCGTGGAGTTACGACTGGACGATCGACAAGGGTGCCCGCTGGACCGTCGAGGAGATCGCGAAGGAGATGGCCGCCCGTGTCTGACACCGGTCACACCGACGTCGCCGACTGGGCCGGCCCGGCCCACGGGCTGCTCTCCGGGCGTTCGGTGCTCGTCACCGCCGCGGCCGGCACCGGCATCGGCTTCGCCACGGCGCGCCGCGCCGCGGAGGAAGGCGCGCGTGTCGCCGTCAGCGACCGCCACGAGCGCCGCCTCGCCGCGTCGGCCGACGAGATCGAGCGCCTCACCGGGACCCGGCCGCTCGCTGTGCCCTGCGACGTCACCGACCAGGCCCAGCTCGATCACCTCATGGACACCGTCGCCGCCGAGTTCGGCGGCATCGACGTGCTCGTCAACAACGCCGGCCTCGGCGGCACCGCGGCGGTGCAGGACATGACCGACGAACAGTGGGACTCGGTGCTGTCGGTGACCCTGACCTCGACGTTCAAGGCGACCCGGTCGGTGCTGCGGCACATGATCCCGGCCGGCAAGGGGGTCATCGTCAACAACGCCTCCGTCATCGGCTGGCGCGCCCAGAAGGGGCAGGCGCACTACGCCGCGGCCAAGGCCGGAGTCATGGCGCTGACCCGCTGCGCGGCCCTCGACGTCGCCGAGCACGGCATCCGGGTCAACGCGGTGTCCCCGAGCATCGCGATGCACGCCCATCTGGCCAAGGTGACCAGCGACGAGCTGCTCGCCCAGCTCTCGGCCCAGGAGGCGTTCGGCCGGGCCGCGACGCCGTGGGAGATCGCCAACGTGATCGTCTTCCTTGCCAGTGACTACTCGTCGTACATGACCGGCGAGGTCGTGTCCGTCTCGAGCCAGCACCCGTGACCACCCGCTGCGCGCCGGCGACCGTGCCGGCTCGCAGCGGACCAACGAAAGGAGCACGTCGTGGCCAACCCCGACGCGCAGGGCGTCACCGGCGCCCCCTTCCGGCTCGACGTCGAACGCGGCAAGATCCGCGAGTTCGCGCTGGCCACCGGAGCGGCTGACGCGGACTACCTGCGGGAGGAGAACCCGGTCGTACAGCCGACGTTCCTCACCACGACGTTCTTCTGGCAGGGCGAGGACTCCAACCCGTGGTCCGCGGTCGAGCTCGACCAGCAGCGCGGCCTGCACGCCGAGCAGCAGTACACCTTCTTCGGCGAGCCGCCCCGCGCCGGCACCCGGCTCACCTGCCAGTCGCGCATCGGCGAGATCTACACCAAGGTGGGGCGTCGCGGCGGGGAGATGACGTTCGCCGTGATGTACACCGACTTCCACGACGAGACCGGGCGTCTCGTCGCCCGCGCCAAGCTCACCGGTGTCGAGACGGCCCGCCCGCCGGCCACCGGGGACGCGGCACAGGACGGAGCGTCCGCATGAGCGACACGACGGCCACCGCCGGTCCCCGTACGACAGAGGTCGCCCTGCCCGTCCCGGCGACGCCTCCGGCGCGCACGTACGGCCCGGTGACCCGCACCGACTTCGTCCGCTACCAGGGCGCCTCGGGCGACATGAACCCGAT
The DNA here is from genome assembly GCF_028768405.1 of Micromonospora chalcea. Taxonomy (NCBI): domain Bacteria; kingdom Bacillati; phylum Actinomycetota; class Actinomycetes; order Micromonosporales; family Micromonosporaceae; genus Micromonospora; species Micromonospora chalcea. Next base: position 697,796 of record NZ_CP118233.1, read on the forward strand.
CCACCACGACGAGGTCTTCGCCAAGGCGGCCGGGTTCCCGAGCCCTTTCTCGGTGGGCATGTGGCAGGCCAGCCTGCTCGGCACCTACGCCACCGACTGGCTCGGCGGCCCCAACGTGCGGGACTTCCGCATCCGGTTCCTGGCCCAGGTGTGGCCCGGCGACGTCCTCACCCTCGACGGCGTTCCGCTGCGCACCTACGTGCTCGAAAGCGAGGACGGCCGTGAGGGCCGCGTCGACGTCGAGCTGACCTGCCGGCGGCAGACCGGCGACAAGGCCGTCACCGCGTGGGCGACCTTCGTGCTGCCCCTCGACGCCGCCGTCGAGGCCGGCGAGCGGCCCGAGACCACCGAGGAGCAGGGATGAACCCCACGAGCCACCCGTCGGTGACGACGACCGTGCACCCCGACGGGATCGCCGAGATCGTCGTGGACAACCCGCCGGTCAACGCGCTGCCGGTGGCCGGCTGGTTCGCGCTCGCCGCCGCCCTCGACGCCGCCGGCGCCGACGAGTCGGTGCGGGTCGTGCTGCTGCGCGCCGAGGGCCGCGGCTTCAACGCCGGCGTCGACATCAAGGAGATGCAGCACACCAACGGCTTCACCGCGCTGCTCGGCGCCAACCGCGGCTGCTACGCCGCGTTCAAGGCCGTCTACGAGTGCCCCGTCCCGGTCGTCACCGCCGTCCACGGCTTCTGCCTCGGTGGCGGCATCGGCCTGGTCGGCAACTCCGACGTCATCGTCGCCTCCGACGACGCCACCTTCGGCCTGCCCGAGGTCGACCGCGGCGCCCTCGGCGCGGCCACCCACCTGTCCCGGATGGTGCCCCAGCACCGGATGCGCGCCATGGTCTACACCTCGGCCACCGCCACCGCCCAGGAGCTGCACGCGTACGGCTCGGTGCACAGCGTCGTACCCCGGGAGCGGTTGCGCGCGACGGCGCTCGCCGTCGCGACCAGCATCGCCGAGAAGGACCCCACGGTGATCCGGGCCGCCAAGGCCTCGCTCAACGGCATCGACCTGTGGGACGTCAACCGCAGCTACCGCTTCGAGCAGGGCTTCACCTTCGAGCTCAACCTCACCGGGGTCGCCGACCGGATCCGCGACGAGTTCGCCGGCACCGACAAGGCGGCGCGCCCGGGCAGCGAGGGCTGAGCCGTGCGGTCGATGGTGGTGCGCGAGCTCGGCGGTCCCGAGGTGCTCACGGTCACCGACGGGCCGCAGCCGCAGCCCGGACCGGGGCAGGTGCTCGTCGACGTCGCCGGCGCCGGGGTGAACTTTCCCGACGGCCTCATCGTCGCCGGCACCTACCAGACCAAGCCGGAACTGCCGTTCGTGCCCGGCTGCGAGGTCGCCGGCACGGTCGCGGCGCTCGGCGACGGGGTGACCGGCCCGCCCGTCGGCACCCGCGTCGTCGGCTTCTGCGGCATCGGCGGCTACGCCACCCAGGTGCTCGTCGACGCGCGCATGGTCCACCCGTTGCCCGATGGCATCGACCTCGTCGAGGCGAGCACGATCCCCGTGGTCTACGGCACGTCCTACCACGGCCTCGTCGACCGGGCCCGCCTCGCCGCCGGCGAGACGCTGCTCGTGCTCGGCGCCTCCGGCGGCGTCGGCCTCACCGCCGTGCAGATCGGCAAGGCCCTCGGCGCGACAGTGATCGCGGCCGCGTCGAGCGAGGACAAGCGTGAGCTGTGCCTGACGCACGGCGCCGACCACGCCATCGGCTACGACGACCTGACCGCGACGGTGCGCGCGCTGACCGGCGACGCCGGCGCCGACGTCGTCTACGACCCCGTCGGTGGCGACGCCGCCACCGCGGCGCTGCGCGCCCTCGCGTGGGCCGGGAGGTTCCTCACCGTCGGCTACGCGGCGGGCACGATCCCGCAGGTCAAGCTGAACCGGCTGCTGCTCACCGAGGGCGCGGTGCTGGGGGTCCTCTGGGGCGCCTGGGCAAGGCGCGACCCGGCGGCGAACGCCGCCAACATGACGACGGTGCTGGAGTGGATCGCCGCCGGCCGGCTGAGGCCGCACGTCAGCGAGGTCTTCCCGCTGGAGGAGGCCGCCCGCGCGCTCGGCACGGTGCTGAACCGTGGCGCGCGCGGCAAGATCGCCCTCCGCACGAGCACAGGCAAGGAGTGACGGTGGCTGACGCGACCGACCTGACCCGGATGGACCTTGGCCCCGGCCCGCGCGCGAGCGAACTGCTCGCGACGTTGCGCACGTTCATGACCGAGCACGTCTACCCCGCCGAGAAGGTGTACGCCGCCCAGCTCGCCGCCGCGGCCCGCGAGAACGGCGGGGTGTCCCACGTCCTGCCGCCGGTCGTCGAGGAGCTGAAGGCGACGGCGCGCACGCTGGGGCTGTGGAACCTCTTCCTGCCCGACCTGTCCGGCCTCACCAACGTCGAGTACGCCTACCTGGCCGAGGAGACCGGACGCTCGCCCTACCTGGCCCCCGAGGCGATGAACTGTGCCGCGCCGGACACCGGCAACATGGAGCTGCTGCACATGTTCGGCACGCCCGAGCAGAAGCAGCGGTGGCTCGCCCCGTTGCTCGACGGCACGATGCGCTCCGGCTTCTCGATGACCGAGCCGGACGTGGCCTCCTCCGACGCGCGCAACATCGCCACCTCGATCGTGCGTGACGGCGACGAGTACGTCATCAACGGACGCAAGTGGTGGACGACCGGCGCCGCGGACCCGCGCTGCGCCATCCTCGTGCTGATGGGCAAGACGGACCCGGAGGCGGCCGTCTACCGGCAGCAGTCCATGATCCTCGTACCGGTCGACACCCCCGGGGTGACGATTCTGCGCTCGCTGCCGATCTTCGGCTACCACGACCAGCACGGCCACTGCGAGATCCGGTTCGACGACGTGCGGGTGCCGGTGACGAACCTGCTCGGCGCCGAGGGCGAGGGTTTCGCCATCGCCCAGGCCCGCCTCGGCCCGGGCCGCATCCACCACGCGATGCGCTGCGTCGGCATGGCCGAGCGGGGCCTCGAGCTGATGGTGCGCCGGACGACGGCCCGCGAGGCGTTCGGCGGCCCGATCTCCGACCAGGGCGTGGTGCGGAACTGGATCGCCGAATCCCGCATGGAGATCGAGCAGGCGCGCCTGCTCGTGCTCAAGGCGGCGTGGCTCATCGACCAGGTCGGGATCCAGGGCGCCGCGACCGAGATCGCCGCGATCAAGGTCGTCGCGCCCCGGGTCGCCCGCAACGTGCTGGACCGTTCGATCCAGGCACACGGCGGCGGTGGGGTCACCGACGACTTCCCGATCGCCCGGATGTGGGCGAGCGCCCGCATCCTCGGCATCGCCGACGGCCCGGACGAGGTGCACCTGCGCACGGTGGCGCGTACGCAACTACGCCGCTACCGCGACACGCCGGCGACGGTTTCCGCCGGGACGGGACGGGACTGAGATGGATCTGACCTGGTCGGCACAGGACGAGCAGTTCCGTGCGGAGGCCCGCGACTGGCTCACCGCGAACGTACCGCGGCAGCCGCTGCCCTCCGGCGACACCGCGGCGGGCTTCGCCGCCCACCTGGAGTGGGAGCGGGCACTGCACGCGGACCGGTGGTCGGTCGTGTCGTGGCCGCAGGAGTACGGCGGCCGCGAGGCCTCGATCTGGCAGTGGCTCATCTTCGAGGAGGAGTACTACCGGGCCGGCGCGCCGCAGCGGGTGACGCAGAACGGCATCTTCCTGCTGGCCCCGACGATCTTCGAGTTCGGCACGAAGCAGCAGCAGGACGAGCTGCTGCCGCGGATGGCGGCGGCGCAGGACCTGTGGGCCCAGGGCTGGTCCGAGCCGGGCGCGGGCAGCGACCTGGCCGGGATCACGTCCCGGGCGGTGCGGGACGAGCAGGCCGGCGGGTGGCGCCTGAGCGGGCAGAAGACCTGGTCGACCCGGGGCGCGTTCTGCACCCACCTGTTCGGGCTGTTCCGTACCGACCCGCAGGCGCAGCGGCACCGCGGACTGACGTACTTCCTCGTGCCGCTGGACACCCCGGGCGTGACGGTGCGCGGGTTCGACCGGCTCGACGGTGACGAGGGCTTCGCCGACGTGTTCTTCGAGAACGCGTTCGTACCGGACTCGGCGGTCCTCGGCGGCGTCGACCAGGGCTGGTCGGTCGCGATGTCGACGACCGGCTCGGAGCGGGGACTGACGCTGCGCTCACCGGGGCGTTTCCTCAAGGCGGCAGCCGCGCTCGTGGCGCTCGCGGGCGAGCGGGGCGAGGCGGCGACCGACCTGCTCCGCGACCGGGTGGCGCGCTCGTGGATGCAGGCGCACGCCTACCAGCAGTTCACGCTGGCTCAGGTCACCGACATCGTCGAGGGTCGTCCGGCCGGCGCACGTTCGAGCCTCAACAAGGTCTTCTGGTCCGAGCTGGACATCGCGTTGCACGAGACGGCGCTGGAACTGCTCGGCCCGGACGCGCTCGTCGACGGGCCGTGGACCCGCGGCTACCAGTTCTCGCTGTCGGGTCCGATCTACGCGGGCACCAACGAGATCCAGCGCAACATCATCGCCGAGCGCCTGCTCGGTCTGCCGAGGAGGTGATCAGGCGTGCGTTTCGCTCCGAGTGACGAGCAGCGGGAGCTGGAGGCGGTCGTCCGTCAGGTGCTCACCGACCGGTGCCCGCCGCAGACGGTACGCGCCGGAGCCGGATCGGCGCAGGTGGCCGCACTGGCCGAGAGCCTGGCCGGTCTCGGCGTTGCGGGGCTGCTCGTGGCCGAGGACGACGGCGGGCTGGGCCTGGACGAGAACCACCTCGTGTCGGTCTTCGCGCAGATCGGGTACGCCGCCGCGCCGCTGCCGCTCACGGCGACCCTCGCGGTCGCCCCGGCGGTGCTCGCCGCGGGCGCTCCGGACCTGCTGGCGAAGCTCGTCGACGGGGGCCTCACGGTCGGCGTCGACCCTGCGGAGACCGGGCATGTCGCGTTCGGTTCCGGTGTCGACCTGGTGCTGCGTGGCGGCTTCGGTGGGACGGGGCGCATCGAGATTCTCGACGTGTCCGACGCGGCGGTCTCGACGTCGCCGTCGGTGGACGTCGCGCTGGACCTGACCGGGTACGCGGACGCGCGGCTCGTGGCGGCGGTGGACGACCCGCAGGTGGTGCGGCTGGCCTGGGAGCGCGGGGTGCTGGCGACCTCGGCCGAACTCATCGGGCTGTCCCGGCGGATGCTCGACCTCACTGTCGAGCACGTCCGCACCCGGGAGCAGTTCGGGGTGCCGATCGGCAGCTTCCAGGCGGTCAAGCACCACCTCGCCACGGCGCTGCTGCACCTGGAGTTCGCCGTACCGGTGGTGGCGACGGCCGGGTTCGAACTGGCCGCGGGCCTTCCGGGCCGGCTGCGCGCCCTGGCGACGGCCAAGGCGCTGGCGTCCGAGGCGACGCACGTCGTGGGCCGGGCCGCCCTGCAGTGCCACGGCGCGATCGGTTACACCACCGAGTACGACCTGCACCTGTTCCTCAAGCGGTCGTGGGCTCTGGAGTCGTCGTGGGGCAGCGCCGCCTGGCACCGGGCGGCTCTGCTGGACGACCTCGGTGTCGGCCTGACCGGCGTGCGCCCCGCGTCCTGACCGCCGGCCCCGCACGACGTACACCGACCCGTGAGAAGGAGATCCAGATGAGCGAGACCAGCGGCGTGGACCCGCAGGCGGCGGCGGAGGTCGTCCGGTACGAGACGCGGGGGCCGGTGGCCGTCGTGACGATGAACCGGCCGGAGTACCGCAACGCGCAGAACTCGGCGATGACCTACGCGCTCGACGACGCGTTCTACCGCGCGGCCGCGGACGACGAGGTGAAGATCATCGTCCTGGCGGGCGCGGGGAAGCACTTCTCGGCCGGCCACGACATCGGTACGCCGGGCCGGGACATCGGCTCGTCGTTCGACAGGCGGGCCGGACTGTGGTGGGACCATGTGGGCAAGGCCGGGGCCGACAGCCGGTTCGCCCGGGAGTCCGAGGTGTACCTCGGGATGTGCCGTCGCTGGCGTGAGCTGCCCAAGCCGATGATCGCAATGGTGCAGGGAGCGTGCATCGCCGGGGGCCTCATGCTCGCCTGGTCGTGCGACCTGATCGTCGCCTCGGACGACGCGTTCTTCGCCGATCCGGTCGTCCGCATGGGGATCCCCGGCGTCGAGTACTTCGCCCATCCGTGGGTGATGGGTCCGCGCTTCGCCAAGGAGTTCCTCTTCACCGGCGACCGGATGCCGGCGGCGCGCGCCGCCGAGCTGGGCATGGTCAACCGGGTAGTCGCCAGAGACGAGCTCGAGGCCGAGGTCATGGGGCTCGCCGCGCGGATCGCGCAGATGCCGCGTCTGGGTCTCGCGCTGACCAAGAAGGCGGTCAACCAGGCCGAGGACCTCATGGGCCTGCGGGACGGAATGGATTCGGTGTTCGGGCTGCACCACGTTGCGCACGCGCACAATGCCGAGGTGGGCAGTGACTCCCTCGGTGGCCAGGACGCCCGGAGCATGCGTGACGCCGCGAGACAGGAAGGGTGATCGAAGCGATGAATATCGTCGTACTCGTCAAGCAGGTGCCTGATTCGGGCGCGGACCGCAGCCTGCGTGCTGACGACAACACCGTCGACCGCGGTTCGGCGAACAACGTGATCAATGAGATGGACGAGTACGCCATCGAAGAGGCGTTGAAGATCAAGGAAGCGCACGGTGGTGAGGTCACCATCCTGACGATGGGTCCGGACCGGGCGACCGAGTCGATCCGTAAGGCGCTGTCCATGGGCCCGGACAAGGCCGTCCACGTGGTGGACGACGCCCTGCACGGTTCCTGCGCGGTGGCCACCTCGAAGGTCCTCGCCGCCGCGCTCGGGCAGTTGGGCGCCGATCTGGTTCTGTGCGGTGCGGAGTCGACCGACGGCCGGGTGCAGGTGATGCCGCACATGATCGCCGAGCGGCTGGGCGTGGCCGCGCTGACCGGCGCGCGCAAGCTCACCGTCGACGGGTCCAGCCTGACCGTCGAGCGGCAGACCGAGGAGGGCTACGAGGTGGTCACCGCCTCGACCCCGGCCGTGGTCTCCGTCTGGGACACCATCAACGAGCCGCGGTACCCGTCCTTCAAGGGCATCATGGCGGCCAAGAAGAAGCCGGTGCAGACGCTCTCCCTGGGCGACCTGGGCGTGGCCCCGGCCGAGGTGGGCTTCGACGGCGCCACCAGCGCGGTGGTGGAGCACTCCAAGCGCCCGCCGCGTTCCGGCGGCGAGAAGATCACCGACGAGGGCGACGGCGGCGTGAAGCTGGTCGAGTTCCTCGCCTCCGAGAAGTTCGTGTGAGAGGTCACTGACATGTCTGAGGTTCTCGTCGTCGTCGAAGCCACCCGGGAGTTCGGCGTCAAGAAGGTCACCCTCGAGATGCTCACCCTCGCCCGCGAGCTGGGCACCCCGAGCGCCGTCGTGCTCGGTGGCGCCGGCGCCGCCGAGGCGTTGAGCGCCAAGCTGGGCGAGTACGGGGCGGAGAAGATCTACGCGGCCGAGGGTGAGGAGATCGACGGCTACCTGGTGGCCCCCAAGGCGACTGTGGTCGCCGACCTCGTCGCGCGGGTGCAGCCGGCGGCGGTGCTGCTGGCGTCGTCGCAGGAGGGCAAGGAGATCGCCGCGCGGCTGGCGGTGAAGCTGGACAACGGCATCCTGACCGACGTGGTCGGCCTGGCCGCGGACGGCACCGCCACGCAGGTGGCGTTCGCCGGGTCCACCATCGTCAAGGCGAAGGTCACCAAGGGTCTGCCGCTGGTCACCGTTCGGCCGAACTCGCTGAACCCGGTCCCGGCCGCGGCCAGCCCGGCGGTGGAGCAGCTCACCGTGTCGGTCACCGACGCCGACAAGCTCGCCAAGGTCGTGGAGCGGGTCGCCGAGCAGAAGGGCTCCCGCCCCGAGCTGACCGAGGCGTCGGTGGTGGTGTCCGGTGGGCGGGGTGTCGGTAACGCGGACAACTTCAAGCTGGTCGAGGAGATGGCCGACCTGCTCGGCGGCGCGGTCGGCGCGTCCCGCGCGGCGGTGGACTCCGGCTACTACCCGCACCAGTTCCAGGTGGGCCAGACCGGCAAGACGGTGTCTCCGCAGTTGTATGTCGCGCTGGGTATCTCCGGGGCGATCCAGCACCGGGCCGGCATGCAGACCTCGAAGACCATCGTCGCGGTGAACAAGGACGCCGAAGCGCCGATCTTCGAACTCGCCGACTACGGCGTGGTCGGCGACCTGTTCAAGGTCGTCCCCCAGGCCGCCGAGGAGATCCGCAAGCGCAAGTGACACAGTCGTGTCGGTCATGCTCTGGATGGAGGACGGCGAATGGTGGGGGCAGCAGCGATGCGGGTCGAGCCCGATGACGTGACGTCGGACTGGACGCGTCCGGGCGTGTTCGAGGTGGCCGCAGGTGTGTACCGCATTCCGCTGCCGCTACCGCAGGACGGTCTGCGATCGGTGAACGTGTACGCCCTGGCCGGTGACGACGGCCTCGTGCTGGTCGACTCGGGCTGGGCCATCACGGCGGCCCGACAGGCATTGGACGCGGCCCTGGCTGCCCTGGGCGCGGGCCTTGCGGACGTACGCCGGTTCCTCGTGACGCACGTGCACCGCGACCACTACGCGATGGCGGTGGCCGTACGGCGCGAGTTCGGCACCACGGTGAGCCTCGGCGAGGGCGAGGAACCCTCTATCCGCGAGCTGTCGACTCCGGGCCACCGGCCGATGTCCGAACACTGGCAGGCGCTGATGCGATGCGGTGCGGGCGAGATCGTCGAAGCGCTGCGCGCGCGGGCCGAGTCGGCGCGGCATGATCCGACGGACTGGGCGGCGCCGGACGACTGGCTGACCGGGGGAACCGACGTCGTCCTACCGACCAGGACCCTGCGGGTAGTGGCGACCCCGGGACACACCCGTGGGCACGTCGTCTTCCTCGATCCCGACGCGGAGCTGATGTTCACCGGCGACCACGTCCTTCCGCACATCACACCGTCCATCGGCTTCGAGGCGGCGGCCGCGGCGCTGCCACTCGGGGACTACCTGGATTCGTTGCGGTTGGTCCGGTCTCTGCCCGACCAGCGGATGCTTCCGGCGCACGGCCCGGTCGGCCCGAGTGTCCACGCGCGCGTCGACGAACTCCTGCACCATCACGCGAAGCGACTCGACCAGGCGTGCGGGGTCGTGCGTGACGCGACGACGGCTTACGAGGCGGCGGGTCAACTGACCTGGACCAGGCGGGAGCGTGCCTTCGCCGACCTGGACCTGTTCAACCAGATGCTCGCCGTCACCGAGACGGCCGCCCACCTCGACCTGCTGGTGGCGCAGGGGCGGCTGAAGGCTGCCGACGTCGACGGAGTGCGCCGCTACGCCCCGGCGTGACCAGACGGGCTCTTCCGGTCGAAGCCGGACGATCTCCGTCGAGCTGTTCTCGGCGAATTTCCTGCGTCCGCGCAGGGTTTCCTTCCTACTGGTGGCAGCGCCAATCAGCCAGTGCCGACCAGGGAGGGGCTCGATCATGAAGGTCGTCGTCATCGGTGGCAGTGGGCTCATCGGCTCCAAGCTCGTGAAGATCCTCGATGCCCAGGGCCACGAAGCGGTGGCGGCGTCGCCGAAGACCGGCGTGAACACGCTGACCGGCGAAGGAGTGGCGGAGGCGCTGACCGGCGCCGGCGCCGTCGTCGACGTGTCGAACTCGCCGTCGCTGGAGGGCAGCGCCGCGTTGGAGTTCTTCGAGACGTCCACGCGCAACCTTCTCGCCGCCGCGGACGCCGGGGTGGGTCACTACGTGGCGCTGTCCGTAGTAGGTTCCGAACGGCTTCCGGACAGCGGATACATGCGGGCGAAGGTCGCCCAGGAGCAGCTCATCACCGCGTCCGGGCTCCCGTACTCGCTGGTGCACGCCACCCAGTTCTTCGAGTTCCTCCAGGGCATCGTCGACGCCGCCACGGACGGCGACACCGTGCACCTCGCGCCGGTGCTCATCCAGCCGATGGCAGCGGACGACGTCGCCGCCGCGGTAGCCGAGGTCGTGGTCGGCGCGCCGACGTACGCCGTGGTCGAGGTCGGCGGCCCGGAGCAGTTCCGCCTCGACGAACTGGGACGATCCGTCCTCGACGCTCAGCGGGATACTCGTTCGGTGGTGGGTGATCCCGGCGCCCGCTATTTCGGTGCCGCGGTGGCCGAACGCTCGCTGGTTCCCGCCGACGGCGCCCGCATCGCCGGTACGCGCCTGGACGAGTGGCGAACACGGACGAGTAACGGTCAGTGAACCGGCGCGCTACGTGGGACTGAGGGTGCGTTCACGTGGGCGCGGAGGGCCGGTGCGCCAACAGAAGTGGGACCGGCTCAGCGCGGTGAGTTCCAGTGCCGGAACAGCTTCTGCACCTCCGCGTGCCAGCGGACCGCGCCGTCGATCCAGCCGGAGCCTGGCTGACCAGTGGTGGCATTGACGACCAGCGCAGGTAGGGAAGGCTCTCCGGCGGCGGTGCACTCCTCGGCCACCCGGGCCAGAACGTGGCGCATCTGGTTGCGGAGATCCACGCCGGCCATGCCGATCGCCTGGCCCAGTTCGCCGTAGGTCAGCAGCGACCGTCGCATCGCGGCGATGATCAGTGCGGCACGTGCCATCCGGACCCACTGTTCCCGTTGCTCGCTCGGCATGCCCGCCAGCGTGGCACCCGCATATATCGTGATCGACCCTTCGAACGGGTCGCCGTGGGCGGCCGTACGGGCAGATCGGCGTCGCCCGTGACCTGCCGAGGACATCGCCGCTCCGCTTCTGCGCCGTAGTCCGGCCCAGATGCCGATACCCGATGCCGCTGTCGTGCGACAGACCGAGGAGGCACTCGCATCGGCAGAGCGAGCCGGAGGCTCGCCAAGCATCACGTGAGACGCATCCCTTTGGACGTGGCGTTTTCGATTCGTTGCCGCTGGCGACCGCTTCCTGGACGTCGTTCGTTCCAGGTGCTGGCGGCTATTCTGAGCGCAAGGCGTTCCGGTAGCTGCGGGACCCTACGCTCGGGTGTCACTTCGCAGCCGTGAACGTTCAGCCAGTTCGTAGTTCCACTGTTCGGTGGAACGTAAGGGACCGCGGCGGTGTCGACAATCGTTTGTACGCCCTCCCATTGGAGCTGCCGTGCAGCAGACGCCCGATCCGCCGGATCCGTTCGTTAATCCGCTTGGAACCGACGCGGCGACGCCTTCAGGGCGACCCCCGGCGCAGTATGCGGCCAGGGCTCCCGGGAAGGGCATGAGGGTAGGGATCGTCCTGTCGGTGGCAGTTGTCGGTGGTCTCTTCCTTTGCTGCATCGGCGGAGGTGCTCTCTCCGCTGTCGGCCTTCTCCTCGGCGGGGCGTCACCTTCGCAACCTGCCCCAGCCTCCCCTACCATCGAGCGAACGCCAGCACCGAGTACGCGCACGCCCGAGCCGGTTCGCACCACCGCTCTGCCTACCCCGTCGGCCACGCCGCCTTCCACGCCACCGGTAGGGGCGAGTCGCCCAGCGAGTACAAGGCAAGTGCTGCCTGCCTACGACATCTTCGAGCGCCGAGACGTCAGTTCCGGCTCCGGCGCTCGCCGTCTAGCCCTGCGGGTGGAACTGCACGTCTACCCCGTCAGCGTTCAGCAGGTCATCGACGTCGCGACACGTATCGTGGAGAACCACAGAGGGCAGGGATGGCAGGCGCTGTCGATCGTGATCACATACGACCGACGTGAGGTGTCGCCCAGTTACGCGGCGTTCGAATGGGCGCCTGAGGGGCGTTGGGCGGACGCCGCCAAAGGGGACGCCGCCTCTTGGCAGGGCTACCAGCTCCACCAGGCCATCGTCCGCGACAAGCTGAGCCAGCCGGACAAGTGTCGAGTCCCGTCCGCGCAGGCATACGGGCTCAGCGGGGAGTTCAACCAAGCAACACAGGACAATGTCGAGGTCAGCGAGGGAGCGGTGCTGGCGGATATCGCCAAACGACATCGCATCTCGACCACTCGCGCTGAGGAGTTGGTCTTGACCGTCGAGGACTGGACGATGTGCTGACTCGTCCAGGTCATCCTGATCACCAGTAGGCGGAGTCGACCGGCGCATCAAAGCGCCTGGATGTACGGTCCTTCGTCATGAGCTATGACCTGATCTTCGTACCCCGAGGCGACGACCAGTCCTGGGAGGACGCCCTGGAGGCGGCGGCGGAGGCCGACAGCGACGAGCGTTCGCGCGCCGAGGCGTGGAACCGGATCGTGGCGGCGGCGCGGCAGGTGCTCGGTGAGGTCTCCGTGTTCGAGGGGGCCGACAACTACGAGCTGACGCACGAGCCGACCGGCGTCCAGGTCAGCTACTACGCGGACGAGGTCAGTGTCACCGTGCCGTACTGGTACCGGGGCGGTGACGCCCGGGCCGTCGTCGCGGCGGTGCACCGGCTCGGCGCGGTCGTCGAGGCGGTCACCGGTCTGTCCGGCTACGACCCTCAGGTGGAGCTGCCGTTGGCCGAGGCCGCCGCGCGGCCGGAGCTGGCCGTCGCGGCCTTCGACGAGGTCGCCGAGTCCTTCGCGAGGCGCGGGATCTCCAGTCCCAGCAACGGCTGAACGCCTGCCCGCACGCCGGCAGGTCGCAGTGGCGGGGCGCTGTCGGATCGACTGCGGCGTGCGACGCTCGTGGCGTGCGTACCGTCTTCGTCTTCCCGGCCATGGCGCAGGCCGCCGTCGTCGCCCTGCTCGACCGGCTGTCGCCGGATCAGAGACATCCGTGGCTGGTGGACGGATGCCTGTACCCGGATCTGACCGGCGAGGACGAGCACCTGTACGCGGACTGGGAGCCGGCGGCGGTGCGGGCCCTGAGCCGCGCCCGCGGTGACCGGCCCAGGTGGGCGGTGCAGGTCGACGTCTCGGGCCGGGTCGACGGGACGGTGGAGGTCCGTCGCCTGACGTTGACGCTGCTCGGTCGGGGCGGCGTCGCGATGGACGACTGCTCCGACCATGTTTGGACGGCGGAGCAGATCGCGGCCGACGCGACTGTGGACGGGCTGCGCTTCTTCGACTTCAGAGGCCACTACGAGCGGAACCGGCTCGCCCGGTAGCCGGCCGACCGGGCAGCTTCCCGCCGCGCTCAGCCGCCGACGCACCCCGTCACCGCCCGGCCAGTTGGTGCCACGAGGAACATTGGCGGTGGGCGATGGCATCCTGATGGGCCCGGATGATTCTCGTCCGGATATTCCGTCGCCGCATTGAGAAAAGCGCAGCCCCGAAAACCGGGGAACTGGATTGTGGCGTCGGAATGGATGCCCTCGGCGTAGTAGAGCATGTTCGGTCCCGGCGACTGCCGTCCGCCGCACCGCACTCTCAGCTTCTTCTAAGGCGAAGAATTGTGGGAACCGGTTGCGCGAAGTCGAGTCCTCGCATAGCGGCGGGAGGGCGCGCAGTCTTCGCGGCAGCGTTTTCCGAATCCCGCTGACAGGCGTTCCGTCAGTGCCGGATATTTGTTTTGCAAACGTCGAACCGGCGGCGCCGGCCGGTCGCCCTGTGCTGTCTGGCTCTCCGTGGCAGATCACCCGAAAGGAATGTCAGATGAACGCTGCGCCTGACCCGACCGGAATGCCCACCGTCGTCCTCGTTCACGGGGCATTCGTGGACGGGTCCAGCTGGAACGGGGTGATCGCCGATCTCCGGCGCCGCGGCTACCCGGTCATCGCGGTCGCGAATCCGCTGCGCAGCGTGCGGGGGGACGCCGCCTACCTGCGCGCGCTCGTGGACAGCCTGCCCGGGCCGGTCGTGCTCGCCGCCCACTCGTACGGCGGCGCGGTCATCACCGAGGCCGCGGACGGCGCGGCCAACGTCCGGGCCCTGGTGTACGTCGCCAGCTTCAGCCCGGACGTCGGCGAGTCGGTGGCCGACCTGAACGCACGGTTCCCCGGCAGCATGCTCGCCGACAACATCCAGGCGGTGCCGATTCCCGCCCAGGACGGCAGCGCGGACATGGACCAGTACGTCAAGCAGGAGACCTACCCGGACTTCTTCGCCCCCGACGTTCCCCGGGACACCGCCGCGGTGATGGCGGCCACGCAGCGGCCGACCGCGGCGAACACGCTGACCGACAGCGTGACCCGGGCCGCTTGGCGGAGCATTCCGTCCTGGACGCTGGTCACCGGCCAGGACCTGGCGATCCCGCCGGACCTGCAGCGCTTCCTGGCCGAGCGGGCCGGGTCCACGACCGTCGAGGTCGCCGCGTCGCACGCGGTGACGGTCTCCCAGCCCGGCGCCGTCGCGGACCTCATCGACACCGCCGCCCGCGCCACGTCGATGTGACGTCACCCGGTCAGCAACCCGGTGTCGGTGGCAGGCGCTGATCAGAGCAGCACGAGTTCCTGGGCCAGCATGTCGGTCCAGGTGCGCCGGGTGACGTTGCAGCCGGTGTGTTCCACGAACTGCCGTAGGGCGCGTCGTCGAAGGACTCCGGCGGCGGGCTCGCACCGGCCGTGACGGCGGTGCGGCGGCCGTCCGGCGCCCGGCGAGACGTCACTCACCTCCCGCCGGGCCGGACGCGGCCGTCGCCGCCGTGTCAGTCGTGTCTCAGCTCCCGGCGCACGTGACGGTGGCGCCGCTGCCGTTGCCGGCGCCCTGGAATCCGAAGGTGGTGGTCTGGCCCGCGCCGACCTGCCCGTTGTAGCTCTGGTTCGCCACGGTGACGGTGCCGCTGGTACCGCTGGGCACACCGTTCCACAACGAGCTGATCGACGCGCCGCCCGGCAGGGCGAGCGTCACGCGCCAGCCGGTCAGCGCCGTGTTGCCGGCGGTGACGGTGACGGTGGCGACGAACCCGCCGTTCCACTGGTCCTGCACCACGTATGAGGCCGAACAGGACGGTCCTCCGCCGGGCGGCGGCGTCGTGGGCGGGGGAGTCGTGGGCGGCGGCGTGGTGGGGGGTGGGGTGGTGGGGGGTGGCGTGGTGGTGGGCGGCGGGTCGAGCGTCAGGTTCTTCTGCTGGACCGTCCACTGGGTGCGGCACAGGCCGCAGTCCGGGCCGACGAAGTTGGCCCCGGCGCCCACGTCGCCCTTCAGGCGCCACTTCAGGTAGAGCACCGCCACCCGGCCGAACTCGCCGCCGTTGGGCTGGTCGTAGGTGCCGCCGTGACCGACGTTCAGGTTGCCCATGAACGCGGGCAGCCCGGACGGCAGCTTGCCCCAGTCGTCCATGGCGTTGGGGTAGGCGATGTCGCTGGGCCCGCCGATGAAGTACGCGATGGGCTTGGTCAGCCGGCGCAACTGGTAGTCGTCGGCGTCGTTGAGCAGCCCGCTGCTGAAGATGCCGGTCGTGGTGACGCGCGGGTCGTTGGAGACGGCGTACGCCTCCACGCCGCCGCAGGAGAAGCCGGCCACGGCGATCTTCGTGGTGTCCAGCCGGTTGAAGTACTTGCTGCCCGACCGGGAGTTCTCCGCCACCGCCCAGTCGATGGACTGGGTGAGCATCTGGGCGTTGGTGGAGCCGGAGCCGTTCGGCGCGCCGTTGGCGATGGCGAGGAAGCCGTGGGAGGCGATCTCACGGAGGAAGTTGCCCTGGGACAGGCCGTTGGCCGAGCACGCGCCGTTGCCCCAGACCAGGATGGGAAGGCGCTCGGACGGGAGGGTCTGGGGCCGGAAGATGGTGTGGTTGGCCAGGGTGGACGAGGTTTCGTAGTCGGCGGGGTAGGGGCCGGAGCCGCCGATCGCGGCGCCCGCGGGCGCCGCGCCGAACGTCATGGTCACAGAGGCGGCCGAAACGACGGCGGCGGCCAGTCCCGCGTAGATTCTCGATCTCCTTCTCATGGGTCCTCCAGCGACTGACGCGTAGGCGCCCTTGGTGGTGTCGGTGTGCGGTTACTATCACCGGCGTAACGAAAAGTGTCAATGTAACGTCCGCTGTGTGGACGCGACTTCGCGCTGGTCGGGGACCTGAGGCGAGGCCCCGGCGCGATCAGTTGGCGACCGTCCTCTTCGCCGCGCGTCAGGCGTCCGTCGCGTCGAGCCGCTTCTGCAGCCGGTCGAGGCGGTCGAGGACGTCGTGCATCATCACGCGCAGGACCGTCGTGTCGGCGTCGCGTCCGGGCAGCATCCGCCCGAACGCGACGCCGTAGTAGAGGGCGGAGAGCGCGGCGGGCGTGACGACGGCGCTCACCCCGGTGCGGCGCAGCGCGGCGCCCGCCTCGCCGTCGTCGCGCAGCAGCCCGAGCAGCAGGTGGCTGCCGGTGGTGACGGCCGAGGCGTGCGCGGTGGCCTGCTCGGCGGCGGCCGCCAGCACCGCCAGGGTGGCCGGTGAGGTGGCCGGCTCGCTGGGCGTCGCCGTGACGGCGGGGGTCTCGCCCAGGGCCGCGCGGATCGTGGCGGCGGGGAAGCCGAGCAGTTCGACGGTGTTCAGCACCAGGCTCTCGCCCTCGTCGAGGAAGGCCCGCAGCAGGTGGACCGGCTCCACCGTGCCCGCGCCGGAGGCGGACGCGAGGGCGTACGCCTGGTGCAGGATCGCCGCCACGTGGTGGTTGGCGGGCGGGGTCAGGGTGAGCCCGGCGGGCAGCGCCCGGGTGGTGGGTGTCTCGTGAGTCGCGCCCACGGCGCCGTCCAGCGCCTGGGTCAGCGCGGTCTGGCAGATCCGGGAGACCGGCAGCCGGGCGTCTCGGACGCGGTCGGCGAGGGCGTCGGGTAGATAAACGTTGACCTTGGGCACCTGACCGATCCTGTCACGCGGGGGCCGGGCCGGGCACCCCTTGATCGCCTACATTCCCTAGGGTTATAGTAGGGTTATGCCCGCGCTGCTGACCACCCGACGAGCCCTCGACCAGGGCCGTACCTCCAGCGCGCTCTGTCGCCGCTGAGCCCCACCGGCTCGCTTCGCACACGTCGCCTCGTCGTGCCCTCCTGGGCACGGCCGACTCCTTAAGGCCCGACACGCCATGACTCAGCACGACCCTGTCCAGAAAGCCCGCGTCGACCTGACCGCCGGCATCAACAAGCTCTTCGCCGCCTCGGCCATGTCGGCCAGCGGACACGGCAACATCAGCGTCCGGATCCCCGGCCACGACGACCGCCTCCTCGTCAACGCCGGGGAACTGCTGCGCCCGTGGCCCGCCGACGACCTGCGGGTCGCGGCGCCCGCGCTGCGCACCGTCAACGACGACGTCGTCGTGGTCGGCCTCGACGGGACCGTCCACGAGGGAACGCCCAGCCCGTCGGTGGCCGCGATCCTGAAGATGCACATCGGCGTCTACCAGGCCCGGCCGGACGTCAACGCCGTCATCCACACCCATTCGCCGTACGCCACCAGCTACGCCCTCGCCGGTGTGTCGCTGCCGGCCCGGTACGAGGCCCTGCTGGTGCACGGCCAGCCCGTCGACATCCCGGTCGCGCCGTGGGCGCCACGCGGCACCGAGGAGGCGGTGCGGTCGATCGCCGAGACGTTCGCGGCGCACCCCCGCACGTACGCGATCCTGCTCGGCAACCACGGCCTGCTCGTCGCCGGCGACTCCGCCCGGCACGCCGCGAGCCTCGTCGTGGCGATCGAGGAGGCGGCCGTCTCCAGCATCGGCGCCGAGCCGCTCGGCGGCCCGGCGCCGTTCCCCGACCACGTCCACGACCTCGACCTGCGCCTGCGCTTTGAGGAGCCGACCGCATGACCACCCGTAGCCGCCGGATCGCCGGCGCCCTCGCTGCCGTCCTGCTCACCACGTCGCTCGCCGCCTGCGGCGGGAACGACGAGCCCGCCGCGGCGAGCGCCGACGGCCTCACCACCGTCCGGCTCGCCTCGTCGCCGCTGGGCCACCTCGCGCCCATCTACCTGGCCCAGGAGCGCGGCATCTTCGCCAAGCACGGCCTCAAGGTCGAGGTCGACACCGAGACCTCCGACCTGACCTCCGTGCCGGCCGTGCTGGCCGGCAAGGTCGACTTCGCCACCGGCGACCTCACCACGCTGATCGTGGCCCGGTCCAAGGGCCTCGACGTCAAGGCAGTGGTGCCGGCGTCCGCGTCCACCGGCAAGGAGGGCGCCGACTACGGCGCCCTGGTGGTCAAGGGCGACTCCGGCATCACCAGCGCCAAGCAGCTCGAAGGCAAGACCGTCTCGGTCAACGTCCTCACCAACATCGCCGCCGCGGCGGCCCGCGAGGCGGTCCGCGCCGACGGCGGCGACCCGACGAAGGTCAAGCTCGTCGAGATCCCGTTCCCGCAGGCGCCCGCCGCGGTCAGCACCGGCCGGGTGGACGGCGCCTGGGTGGTCGAGCCGTTCCTGTCGGCGGCCAAGGCACAGGGCGCGGTGCCGGTCGGCTGGGGCTTCACCGACCTGGCGCCCGACCTCACGGTCTCCGCCTGGTACGCAGCCGGCTCCTACACCTCGAAGAACGCGAAGACCGTCACCGCGTTCCGGGACGCGGTGCGGGAGGCGTACGCGTACGCCCGCGACCACGAGGACGAGGTGCGCGCGAAGATCCCCACGTTCACCGAGATCAAGCCGGAGGTGGCCGCGAAGATCACCCTGACCGGCCTGCGTGACGAGGTCAGCCGGCAGGCCGCCGAGAAGCTCGCCGGCTACGCCCAGCGCGACGGGCTCATCACCACCACACCCGACCTCGACGAACTGATCCTCAGGTGAGAAGGGGGTGGCTCGGCGCCCTGGGCCTGGCGGGCGCTGCAACGGCCTACGAGATCCTCGCCCGCCTGTTCCTCGACCCGGCTTACGTGCCGCCGCTGAGCGCCGTGGTTCCGGAGGCGCTGCGCCTGCTCACCGAGGAACGGTTCTGGGCGGCGACCGGCCGTACGCTGGCGGCGGTGGCGGTCGGCCTGGTCATCGCGCTGGCCGCCGGCATCCTGGCCGGGTTCGCGCTCGGCTCGGTGCCCCAGGTGCGCCGGGCCACCTCCTCCACTCTCGACTTCCTGCGGCCGGTCCCGTCGATCGTGCTGATCCCGGTGCTGGTGCTCGTGCTCGACGTCCGGCAGATCACGGTGCTGCTGGTCGCCGTGTCCTGCTTCTGGATCGTCGTGTTCCAGGTGCTCTACGGCCTGCGTGACGTGGACCGGGTGGCGGTCGAGACCGCCCGCGCCTTCCGGCTCGGCCGGCTGGCCCGGATCGTGCACGTCACCTGGCCCACGGTGCTGCCGTACCTGGGCACGGCGCTGCGCCTGATCGTCTCGGTCGCGCTGGCCCTCGCACTGACCGGCGGGCTGGTCATGGGCGCCGCCGGACTCGGCGAGATGATCTGGAGCAGCCAGGAGTCCGGCGAGTCCACCGGCATGTACGCGCTGGTGCTGCTCACCGGCGGGCTCGGCATCGGCCTCGACCAGCTCGCCCGGCTGGCCGAGCGGCGGCTGCTGCACTGGCACGTGGCGACCCGCCGGGAGGCCCTGGCATGAAGGCCCTCGGCTACGCGCTCGGCCTGCCCGCGGCGCTCGTGGCCGCCTGGTGGGTGGCCAGCGACGGCAGCACCAACGTGTTCCTGCCGCCGCTGCGCACGATCGTCGAGGCGTTCCGGGACGTGTGGTTCTCCGACACGTTCGTCCGCGACGTGGTGCCCAGTCTGTGGCGCCTCGCCGCCGGCTACACGATCGCGCTCGCCGCGGGCGTCGTCCTCGGCTTCGTGATCGGGCGGTGGGCGGTGCCCCGCGCGCTGACCGGCCCGCTGCTGGCGTACTTCCGGGTGCTGCCCGCCCCGGTGCTGATCCCGGTGCTGCTGGTGGCGGTCGGCATCGGCGACACGACCAAGCTGGTCGTCATCACTGTGGGCGCGGTCTGGCCGATCCTGCTCAACACCGCCGACGGCGTCCGCGCCGCCGACGAGGTCGGGCTGGAGACCGCCGCGGCGTACCGGCTGCCGCGCCGCACCCGGCACCTGCTGGCGCTGCGCGGCGCGAGCCCGCAGATCTTCGCCGGCGCCCGGCAGGCCCTCGGCCTGTCGATCATCCTGATGGTGGTCAGCGAGATGCTGATGAGCACCGACGGGCTCGGCTTCACAGTGGTGCAGTTCCAGCGCAGCTTCGCCATCCCGCAGATGTGGAGCGGGGTGCTGCTGATCGGCCTGCTCGGGTTCGGGCTCGCCAAACTCTTCGAGCTCGTCGAGCGGCGCGCGTTGCGCTGGCATCGCGGCCACACCGGACAACTCACGGAGCGACCATGACCTCCCTGCTCGAGATCGCCGGGATCGGCAAGACCTACCGGGCCCGGGAACGCACCGTCGAGGTGCTGACCGCGATCGACCTGACCGTGTCCGAGGGCGAGTTCGTCGCGCTCGTCGGCCCGTCCGGCTGCGGCAAGACCACCCTGCTCAAGATCGTCGCCGGGCTGCTGCCGGCCACCGTGGGGCAGGTCCGGTTCGGCGGCCGTCCGGTCACCGAACCGCCGCCCGGCCTCGGCGTCGTCTTCCAGGAGTACGGCCGCAGCCTGTACGCCTGGAAGACGGTCCGGCAGAACGTCGAGCTGCCGCTGCGGCACCTGGACCTGAGCCGGGCGCGGCGGCGGGAACTCGTCGCCGACGCGCTCGACGCGGTCGGACTCGGCGCGGCCGGCGACGCGTACCCCTGGCAGCTCTCCGGCGGCATGCAGCAGCGCGTCGCGATCGCCCGCGCGGTCGCCTACCGGCCCCGGCTGCTGCTGATGGACGAGCCGTTCTCCGCCGTCGACGCGCAGACCCGCGCCGACCTGGAGGACCTGGTGGCCACGCTGTGGAAGCGCTACGGCATGACCATCGTCTTCGTCACCCACGACATCGACGAGGCGGTCTACCTCAGTCAGCGCGTCGTGGTGCTCGGCGCCGGCGTCTCCGGCGTCCAGGCCGACATCCCGGTCGACCTGCCCGCCGACCGGGAACAGATCGGCACCCGTTCCTCCGCCCGCTTCGGCGAGCTGCGCACCCGAGTGTGGACGCAGGTCCGCCGTACCCCCGAGAGCGAGATGGTATGAGCAACGCCCGATGGACCGACACCGGCGGCGGCGAGGGCCCGCTGTGGTCCTTCCGAGTCGGTGAGGTCGAGGTCTTCCCGATCCGCGAGGTCGACTACTTCGTGGACCCGGCCGAGTTCTTCCCGCAGCTGGCGACCGAGTCGTGGACCGACGGCGCGTTCTACACCCGGGAGCCGTTCACCCACGACGGCCGGATCCTGCTCAACCAGGAGGCCCACCTGCTGCGTACGCCGGACCGGCTGATCCTGGTCGACGCCGGCGGGGGCAACGGCAAACCGCGCAACGGCGGCGTGTTCGACCGGGCGGACCGGCCGTTCCTGGAACAGTTCGCCCGCGCCGGGGTGTCGCTCGGCGACATCGACACCGTCGTCTTCACCCACCTGCACGTCGACCACGTCGGTTTCGCCACCAGCGCGGACGGCCGCGGCGGCTGGGAGCCGACCTTCCCGAACGCCCGGTACCTGGTGGTCCGGGAGGAGTTCGACTGGTGGACCGGCCCGGACGGCGCGCGGGCCATGCAGCGTACCGGCGACTACATCGCCGACAGCATCCTGCCGCTGCGCGACGCCGGGGTGCTCGACCTGATCGAGGCCGACCACGTCCTGTCCCCGCAGGTGCACCTGGTGCCCGCGTTCGGTCACACGCCCGGCAACGTCTACCTGGTCGTCGAGTCGGCCGGGCAGCGGGCGCTGTTCGCCGGCGACATGCTGCACCACGGCGTCCAGCTGGAACGGCCGGAGTGGAGCATCCGCTACTGCGTGGTGCCGGGTGACTCCGCCGACCAGCGCCGCCGGCTGCTGGAACGGGCCGCCGACTCCGGTGACCTGCTCGTGCCGGCGCACTTCCCGTTCCCCGCGGCCGGGTACGTGCGCCGGGCCGAGCGCGGCTTCACCTACACGTTCCTCGACGTCTGATGCTCATCGCCGACTTCCACACCCACCACGCCTGTCCGGACTATCCCGCGGTGCTGCCGCACAACGCCACCGGCGTGCTCGCCGCCCGCTGGGCCGACACGGCCCGGCGGGTCGCCGACCTCGACGGCCTGCTCGCCGAGTCCGGCCGGCACGGCGTGGACCTGCGCGTCCTGAGCGCCCCGCCGGCGATGGTCACCCCGCACGGCGAACGGACGCGGCCGGACGATTTGCGGCGGCTCAACGACCACCTGGCGGCCGTGGTCGCCGCGAACCCGGGCCGCCTCGCCGGGCTCGCCACGATCGACGCCTTCGGCGGCGACGCGGCCGCCGGGGAGGTGGTCCGGGCCGTCCGCGAGCTGGGCCTGCCGGGCGTCGTCGTCGACTGCGCCGCCGCGGACGGGCGGCTGCTCGGCGACCCGGCCGCCCGTCCCACCCTGTCCGCCGCGGCCGAGCTGGGTGTGCCGGTCTTCGCGCATCCGATCAGCAGGTCCACGCTGACCGCCGAGTTCGCCGGCCTGGGCCGGCTCGGCACGTCGCTGGCCCGCGGCACGATCAACGCCGCCGCGCTGCTGTCCCTGCTCACCGGCGGCGCCCTGGCCGCGCTGCCCGGCCTGCACGTGGTCTTCCCGATGCTCGGGGTGGCCGGCCTGGCGCTCGCCGCCGCCACCGACGAGGGCGCGTTGCTCAGCGCGCCCGACCGTCGCGCCCACGTGTACGCCGACACCATGGGCTTCGCGCCGTCGGCGATCCGCTTCGCCACCGACCTGCTCGGGGTCGACCACGTGGTCGTCGGCGGGGACTGGCCGGTCGCCGAACGGGAGACCAACCGGGAGCGGGTCGAGGCGGCGCTGCGCGGCGCGGGCCTCGACCCGGACGAGCGCGCCCTGGTGGCCGGCGGCAACACGCTGCGCCTGCTGGGCCGCGGCTGACGCGCCGATCAGGCCGGCGCCGATCCCGTCCCCGCCACGGCCAGCGGGGCCGCGCCGAACGACACCGCGAACCGCTTGCACCAGATCGACACGCTGCGCAGCCCGTCCAGGTCCACCGACGCCGGGATGTCGTACGCCTGGTCGCCGATGTTGCCCTTGAGGCGGCCCAGTTCCACCCAGCGGCCGTCGTCGAACACCTGCCAGCCCGCGCGGCCCTGCTGCACCTTCCGGTCGGTGAGCCAGACCCGCAGGTCGGGGCCGTCGGACGTGTTCAGGCCCCGCAGCAGCAACTGACGGCGGCCGTCGGCGAGCCGGACCAGCTGCGCCCGGCCGGACGTGTCGTGCTCGTGGGTGACGAAGTCACCGGCGGCCAGGACCACGTCGGCGGGCGGCCCGCCGGTGGCCGGCGGGCCGCTCGTGCCGGCCGTCGGCGGCTCCGTCACCGACGGCAGCGCCTCGCGCACCTCGCGGTCGGTCACCAGCCGCCACGGCTGGAACAGGTACAGGCTCACCCCGAGACCGGCGACCACCACGACGGCGAGCACCGACAACACCACACGTCTTCTGCCCATGCCGTGAACCGTAGGGCCGTTCCCGGCCGGAGGATCTTTCCGTCCGCTTACGGCCCGACCGCGGGCCGCCGCGCCGGGACGCCGATGGGTAGCGTCGGGCCCATGGAGCGCTACGTGCTCGTCGTCGACGACGACCGGACGGTCAGCGACGTCGTCCGCCGCTATCTCGAACAGGACGGCTACCGGGTCCGGCTGTCCTTCGACGGGGCGGACGCGCTCGTCGCGGCCGGGGAGCAGCCACCCGACCTGGTGGTCCTCGACCTGATGATGCCGGGCCTCGACGGCATCGAGGTGTGCCGGCGGCTGCGGCGGAGGCTGCCGGGGCTGCCCGTCGTCATGCTCACCGCGCTCGGCGACGAGGCCGACCGGGTCGCCGGGCTGGAGGTCGGCGCGGACGACTACGTGACGAAGCCGTTCTCCCCCCGGGAACTGGTGCTGCGCATCCGGTCGGTGCTGCGGCGCACGGCCCGCGACGACCGGGGACCGGCCGGGGTGCTGCGCGACGGTGACCTGACCGTCGACGCCGGCCGGCGGGTCGCCGAGCGCGGCGGGGAGCCGCTGGCGCTGACCGTGCGGGAGTTCGACCTGCTCGCGTTCCTGCTGGCGAACCCGGGTCGCGCATGGTCCCGGGCCGAACTGCTGGACCGGGTGTGGGGCTGGCGCTTCGGCGACCAGTCGACTGTCACCGTCCACGTCCGGCGGCTGCGGGAGAAGATCGAGGACCGTCCGGCGCAGCCGTGCCGCATCGTCACCGTGTGGGGCGTCGGCTACCGCTACGAGCCGCTGGGGTCCCGGTGAGCGAGCTGCTGGTCATCGGGTCCTACGCCCTGCTGGCCGGCGCGGTCGTCGGCGCGCTCGGCGTGGGCGCGCTGCGGCTGGTGCGCCGCCGGTCGATCCTCGCGCACATCGCGGTGCTGCTCGCGGTCACGATCGCCTCGGTGACGGCGGGCGTCACCGCTGTCGCGCAGGCCATGTTCCTGTCCGCGCACGACCTGCAGGTGGTTCTCGTGACGGTCGCGGCGTCCGCGGCGGTCAGCCTGGCCGTCGGTGTGGCGTTCGCCCGCCGGCTGGCGCGGGCGGCGGTCTGGGCCGACCAGGCCCGGCAGCGGGAACGGCAGTTGGAGGCCGGCCGCCGCGAACTGGTCGCCTGGGTCTCCCACGACCTGCGGACACCGCTGGCCGGCCTGCGGGCGATGGCGGAGGCGCTGGAGGACCGGGTGGTGGACGATCCGGCGACGGTGGCCGAGTACCACCACCGGGTCCGGGTCGAGACCGACCGGATGACGCGGCTGGTCGACGACCTGTTCGAGCTGTCCCGGATCAACGCGGGCGCGCTGCGGCCCGCGCTGTCCCCGGTGCCGCTCGGCGACGTCGTCTCCGACGCGATCGCCGCCACCGCGCCGCTGGCCGCCGACCGGGGGGTGCGTGTGCTCGCCCCGGAGACCGGCTGGCCCACGGTCCGGGCCGGCGAGGCCGAACTCGCCCGCGTCGTCACGAACCTGCTCGTCAACTCGGTGCGGTACACGCCGCCGGACGGCACGGTGCGCGTCGACACCGGCCACGACGAGGGCGACGTGTGGTTCGCCGTCTCCGACACCTGCGGCGGCATCCCCGAGGCGGACCTGCCCCGGGTGTTCGACGTGGCGTTCCGGGGGACCCGGGCCCGCACACCGGCCGGCGCGGACCAGCCGGCGCCGGCCGGTGGCGGGCTGGGCCTGGCGATCGTGCGCGGCCTGGTCGAGGCGCACGGCGGGCGGGTGCACGCGCACAACGTCACCGGCGGCTGCCGGTTCGTCGTCCGCCTCCCGCCCGCCTGACAGCCGCCGCGCCCGGTCAGGCGGCGTCCGGGGGACCGGTCTGCGTCAGGCGCCCGTCGGCGAGCCGCAGCCAGCGCTCCACCCCGATCGCGGCGAGGAACCGCTCGTCGTGGCTGACCACGAGCAGCGCCCCCCGGTACGCGTTCAGCGCGCTCTCCAACTGCGCGACGCTGAGCAGGTCGAGGTTGTTCGTCGGCTCGTCGAGCAGCAGGAGATGCGGGGCCGGCTCGGCGCCCAGGACGCAGGCCAGCGTCGCCCGCAGCCGCTCGCCGCCGGAGAGCACCCCGGCCGGCAGGTGCGCCCGCGGGCCGCGGAACAGGAAGCGGGCCAGCAGGTTCATCCGCTGCGCATCCGGGGCCTGCGGCGCGAACGCGGCCAGGTTCTCCGCCACCGTACGGTCGGAGTCCAGCAGGTCGAGGCGCTGCGACAGGTACGCGATGCGGCCGTCGGCCCGGCTGATCCGGCCCTGCTCGGGTTCCAGGTCGCCGTTGATCAGGCGCAGCAGCGTGGACTTGCCCGCGCCGTTGCCGCCGAGCAGAGCGATCCGCTCCGGTCCCCGGATCGTCAGGTCGACGCCACCGGTGGCGAACAGCTGCCGGTCGCCGTACCGGATCTGCGCTCCTTCGGCGGTGAGCAGCGTGCGGCCGGCCGGCACCTCGGTGGCGGGCAGCTCCACCGAGATCCTCTGCTCGTTGCGCAGCGCCCGCTCGGCCTCGTCGAGCCGGGCCCGGGCGTCGTCCACCCGCCCGGAGTGCATCTCGTTCGCCTTGCCGGCGGCCACCTGCGCGTCCCGCTTCATGCCGCCGGCGACGATCCTCGGCAGCCCCGCGTTCTTGAGGTTGCGGGCGGCGTTGCCGGCCCGGCGGGCCGCCCGCTCGCGGGCCTCCTGCAACTCCCGCTTCTCCCGCTTGAGGTCCTGCTCGGCGTTGCGGATGTTCTTCTCCGCCACCTCCCGCGCGGCGCGCGCCGCCTCCTCGTACGCGGTGAAGTTCCCGCCGTGGAACCGCACCTCGCCGCGGTCCAGCTCGGCGATGCGGTCCATCCGGTCCAGCAGCGCCCGGTCGTGACTGACCAGCAGCAGGCAGCCGGTCCACTGCTCCAGCACGTCGTAGAGCCGGTGCCGGGCGTCGAGGTCGAGGTTGTTAGTGGGCTCGTCGAGCAGCAGCACGTCGGGCTGCTTCAGCAGTTGCGCCGCCAGGCCGAGCGAGACGACCTGCCCGCCGCTGAGGGTGTCCAGCCGCCGGTCGAGCGCGAGGTCGCCGAGGCCGAGCCGATCCAGCTGGGCGCGGGTGCGCTCCTCGATGTCCCAGTCGTTGCCGATGGTGGTGAAGTGCCGCTCGTCGGCGTCGCCGGACTCGATGGCGTGCAGCGCCGCGATCAGCGGGGCGATCTCCAGCACCTGCGCCACGGTCAGGTCGCCGGACAGCGGCAGGCTCTGCGGGAGGTAGCCCGGCACACCGTGCACCGTGACCGACCCGGCGGCGGGCCGCAGCTCACCGGCGATCAGCTTGAGCAGCGTGCTCTTGCCGGCGCCGTTCGGCGCGACCAGGCCGGTCCGGCCCGCGCCGAGGGTGAAGGAGAGGTTCTGGAAGACCGGAGTGTCGTCGGGCCAGGAGAAGGTCAGGTTCGAGCAGACGACGAAGGAATCGGACATCAGGAAGACGACCTCGAAGATGAGGGCGGGCGGACCTCAGCCGCCCGGCGGGGGACACGGTCTCGGGGTACGACGACACGACCACGGCGCCTGCCTGTGGTCGGTCACATGTCCGGTCTCACCCGGAGATGTCGTCGTCACCCGCCATGTCTGGTCTCCCTGTGCGATCTTCGCGCTCGGACGGCCTCGCCGGTGCGCCTGGTCCACCGTAGCACCGGCCGGTGCCCGGCGCGGGCGTGCCGGACCGGCGTCCGCGCGGCGGTCCGCCGCGCCGTGCGCCCTATGCTCCTGGCCATGTCCCAGGTGACTGCGAGCCGCTGGTTCGGGCCGGCCGGATCCTCGACCGGCGACGCCCAGGTGTTCGTCTTCCCGTACGCCGGCGGCGTCGCCGCCTCCTTCGCGCAGTGGCGGGAACTGGCCGCGCCGGAGCTGTCGGTGCAGGTCGCGCTGATGCCGGGCCGGGGCGCCCGGCTGCACGAGCCACCGGTGGACGACCTCGCGGAACTGGTGGACGCGCTGGCGACGGCCGTCGCCGAGCGGGCGTCCGGGCCGTTCCTGCTGTTCGGCCACAGCCTGGGGGCGCTGGTGGCGTTCGAGGTGACCCGGGAGCTGCGCCGCCGGGGCGCGCCCGCACCGCTGGCGTTGCTGGTCGGCGGCGCGGAGGCGCCGCGGACCCGGCTGGTACGGCGGCGCGTCCACGACCTGGACGACACCGGTCTCATCGACGCGCTGCGCGACTTCGGGGCCACGCCGGCCGCGCTGCTGGCCGACCGCGACCTGATGGAGCTGATCCTGCCCGGGGTGCGGGCCGACTTCGCGCTGTCCGAGCGGTACGCCTATCGCCAGGGGCCGCCGCTGGAGGTGCCGGTGCACGTGCTGCTCGGCGACGGGGACGAGCACGTGGACCCGGAACGGGCCGCGGGGTGGGCCCGGGAATGTGTCACCGAGCCGCGATGGCACGTGTTTCCCGGCGGGCATTTCTTCCTTACCGACCATCTGCCGGAAATCATCGACCTAATGCGACACATCGTCGTCAGTCACACCCCTGTGGCGGAATAAGCGACAAAGAGCAGGTAAGGACTCGTACCCGCGCCGGACCTTCCACAATGTCCGGTATTCGACCTGGTGAGTGGCCGAGAAGCGGTGTTAAAGTTCGCCATCCGTTCGCCGAAGGGACGTCGCTGACGAGGCGGCATACTGTCGCGTGCGCCGAGGTGTTCATGAGCCGGCCGTACCTTCCGTCCCTGGTCCTACGCGATTACCTGCACACCGTGGCGACCCTCCACCCGCAACTGCGCGAGCTGCTCGACTTCGGCCGTCCCGGCGCGGACGCGGCCCTCGCGGAACTGGCCGGCACGGTCAGCGAGTTCGACACCGACTCCACCGGCCGGGGCGATTCCTATCGCCGGGCTCAGCGGGACACGCTCGTCCGCTGGACCGGTATGCGGCGGCTGCTGGACCTCGCCACGCCGGACGCAGCCGCTCCGGTCACGCTGATCCTCGACGTACTCGGCGGCGACGGCACGGTGGCCCGCGCCGCGGGCAGCCAGTCGGCCTGCTTCGAGTCCAAACTCGCATTCATCACCGGCGACCTGTCCGGCCACATGGTCGACAAGGCGCTCGCCCACGGCCTGCCCGCCGTCCGCCAGGCCGCGCACTTCCTGTTCCTGCGCGACGCCGGCGTGGACGCGGTGCTGCTGGCGTACGGCACGCACCACATCCCGGCGGCCCGGCGGCCGCAGGCGGTCGCGGAGGCGGCCCGGGTGGTCCGACCCGGCGGCCGGATCGTGCTGCACGACTTCGACGAGTCCAGCCCGATGGCCGGGTTCTTCGGCGAAGTGGTGCACCCGCACGCCGCCGGCGGCCACGACTACCGGCACTTCAGCCGCGCCGAGCTGACCGGCCTGTTCACCGCGGCCGGGCTGCCGGTACGCGTCCTCGACCTGTACGACCCGCTGATCGTGCGCGCCGACAGCGCCGAGTCCGCGTCCGCGGGCATGCGCGACTACGTCGGCGACATGTACGGCGTGCGCGACTACTTCGCGACGCTCACCGACGACGAGGTGTGGCAGCTGCTGACCCGCCACTTCGACCACACCCGTTACCTGGCCGGGATCGGCCGCGACGACCTGCCGGCCCGTCCGCTGGTCTACCGGGCCGACGGGCAGTTCGTGGCCGAGGTGCCCCGGATGGCGATCGTCGCGGTCGCGACGAGGACGCAGGTAGCGCCGTGACCGGCCCGAGCCACCTGACCGGCCCGCGCTACCTGACCGACCTGGTGCACCGGCCCGCCGGCGCCGGC
This sequence comes from Micromonospora chalcea, assembly GCF_028768405.1. Taxonomy (NCBI): domain Bacteria; kingdom Bacillati; phylum Actinomycetota; class Actinomycetes; order Micromonosporales; family Micromonosporaceae; genus Micromonospora; species Micromonospora chalcea. Next base: position 726,860 of record NZ_CP118233.1, read on the forward strand.
GGCGACCGGCCCGCGATCGTCGGCCCGGACGGCGAGCTGAGCTACACCGCGCTGTGGGAGCGGGTCGGCGCGACGGCCGAGCTGCTGCGCCGCGCCCGCGTGCGGCCGGGTGACCTGGTGGGTCTCTACCTGCACCGGTCCGCCGACTATGTGACGTCGCTGCTGGCGACGCTCGCGGTGGGCGCGGTGGCGGTGCCGGTCGACCCCGAGCTGCCCTCCGGCCGGGCCGAGCAGATGCTCGCGGCGGCCGCGCCCCGGCTCGTCCTGTACGCCGACCGTCCGCCCGCCGTCGCCGCGCCCGCGTCGACCGGGTGGCGGGACGTGCGTACCGCGCGGGCCGGGTCGACGGCCGACCTGACCGATCGCACCGGCTGGCTGCCGCCGGGCGAGCACGCCGCGCTGGTGCTGTTCACCTCCGGCTCCACCGGCCGGCCGAAGGGCGTGGTGCTGCACCACGCCGGGCTGGTCAACCGGCTGGCCTGGGGTCACGAGTGGTTCGGCTTCGGCGCCGACGACCGGGTGCTGCACAAGGCGTCGATCGGATTCGACGCGTCGGTGCACGAGATCCTCTCCCCGCTGATCGCGGGCGGCACCGTGGTCGTCGCCGGGCCGGGCCTGCAGTTCGACAGCCTCGGGCTGGTCCGGCTGATCCAGCGGGAGGCGGTCACCACCGCGCACTTCGTACCGACCATGTTGCGGCACGTGCTCGACGAGCCGGAGTTCGCCGGCTGCCTCACGCTGCGGCGGGTGCTGTGCGGCGGCGAGGCGCTGGACATGCGGCTGGTCCGGCGGTTGCGCGAGGTGCTGCCGTGCGGGCTGTTCAACGGGTACGGCCCGAGCGAGACGTCGATCAACGTGTCCTACTGGGACTGCGCCGAGCCGTACGCGGGCAGCATCGCCCCGATCGGCCGGATCATCGACGGCGTCACCGCCCACGTGCTCGACGACGATCTGCGCCCGGTGCCCGAGGGCGGGACCGGCGAGCTGTGGATCGGCGGGGTCGCGGTCGGGCTGGGCTACCTGCGCGACGACGAGCGGACGGCGGAACGTTTCCGCGCCGACCCGGCGCGGCCGGGCGCGCGGCTCTACCGCACCGGCGACCTGGTCCGGGTCGCGCCGCAGGGCTTCCTGGAGTTCCGCGGCCGGGCCGACGACCAGGTCAAGATCCGGGGGGTCCGGGTGGAGCCGGGCGAGGTGGCCGCCGTGCTGCGCGAGCATCCGGCCGTGCACGACGCGGTGGTGGTGACGGTCCCGGACACCGACGACGGCCCCCGCCTGGTCGGGTACGTGGTGCCGCAGCCCCGGCAGGCCCCGGCGGTCGGCGGGCTGCCGCGCTTCCCGCTGCCGAACGGCATGGCGGTCACCGCGGCGTCGCCGGACGAGGCGGTCTTCCTCTACCGGCAGATCTTCGACCAGGCCGAGTACGCCCGCTTCGACGTCCGCGTCGGCGACGGCGCCGTGGTCGTCGACGTCGGCGCCAACATCGGGCTGTTCTCGCTCTGGGCGTCCCGGCAGGCGCGCGACGTGCGACTGGTGGCGGTCGAACCGAACCCGGATACCCTGCCGTACCTGCGCGCCAACCTCGGCCTCTACGCCGGGTCGGCGTCGGTCGTCGAGGCCGCCGTGACCGACGCGGCGGGCACCGCCGAGCTGACCTCGTTCCCCGAGCTGAGCTACCTGTCCGGCCTCGGCGCCGACCGGGCCGGCGTCGCCTCCGACCTGGTCCGGTCGCACTACCGCAACGGTGGCGGCGACGCCGACGAGACCGAACAGGCGGCGCTACTCGCGGACGCCCGCCGCCGCCTCGCCCCGGTGGCGCACGTGGTGCCGACGGTGACGCTGTCGGACCTGCTGGACCGCTTCGGGCTGGACCGCGTCGACCTGCTGAAGATCAACACCGAGGGCGCCGAGCTGAGCGTGCTGCGCGGGCTGCGCCCCGAGCACTGGCCCCGCATCCGCCAGGTCTGCCTGGAGGTCGAGCGCAGCAGCGTGACCACCCCGCTGGTGCGCGAGATGCTGTGCGCGGCCGGGTTCGAGGTCAACGACATCGGCGACTGGAACGTCGGCGCGGACGCCGACGTCAGCTACGTCTACGCCGTACGGCCGCAGGACCCGCCGCCCGCGGCGACGCCCCGGGACGAGCCCGCCGACCACCTGCTGACCACCGGGCTGCTCCAGGGCTACCTGGCCTCGGCGCTGCCGCCCGCGATGCGCCCGGACCAGATCGTCCTGGTCGACCGGCTGCCCCGCCTGCCCAACGGCAAGGTCGCGCGGCTGGAGCTGCCACCACCACCGCCCCGGCCTACCGGGCCTGCTGCGGAACCCGGCGGCGGCGCCCTCACCGACCGGCTGCGCGAGGCGTGGCGGGCCACGCTCGGCGTCGACGCGGTGCACGACGACGACACGTTCGTCGCGCTCGGCGGGCACTCGCTGACCGCGCTGCGGATTGCGCTGCGGGTACGGGAGATGGCCGGGCTGGAGGTGTCCCCGGCGAGCTGCCTGCGCGCCGGGTCGTTCGCCGACTGGGTCGACCGGGTCACGGAGGCGGGACGCGATGTCAGCCCGGTCCGCTGACACGCGGCACGTCGTCGTGGTGGGCGCCGGCCGGCTGGCCCGCTCGCTGTGCCACGCCCTGGCCGCGACGCCCACCCCGGCGCCGCTGCGCGTGACGGTCCTGGCCCGCGACCCGGACGCGGCGCTCGCGCTCGCCCGCGCCGCGCGGGTGCGCGCCACAGTCGCCGGAACCCCCGTCGCCGTCACCGCCCGGCCGTTCACCGCCGAACCCGGCGCCGACCCGGGGGAGGGGTACGCCGCCGACGCCGCCTCGATGGCCCGGCTCCGGCCCGACGTGCTGGTCTGCGCCGCGTCCGCGCAGTCGCCGTACGAGCGGGCGGCGGCGCCGTCGGCCTGGACGGACCTGATCGCCGCGGCCGGCTTCGGCGTGACGCTGGCATTGCAGGCCGAGCTGGTGTCCCGGCTGGCCGCCGCGCTGGCCGGCGGCGCGCCCGGCGCGACGCTCGTCAACGGCGCGTTCCCGGACGCGGTCAACCCGCTGCTCGCCGCACGGGACCTGCCGGTGCGCTGCGGCATCGGCAACGTGGCGACGCTCGCCGCGTGCCTGGACGCCGCGCTCGGCCGTCCCGGCCAGCGCCGCCTGGCGGTGCTCGGCCACCACGCCCACCTCGCTGCGCCCGGCCCGGACGACGAGGACACCGCCGAGGTACGCGCCTGGCTGGACGGCCGGCCCGTCCCGGACGTCACCGGGCTGCTCGCCGGCTACCGCGCGCTGCCCCGGCCGGAGCTGAACGCGCTCGCCGGGCACGCCGGGGCCGCCCTGGTGGCGGCGCTCGCCACCGGCGACGAGGTGACGGCGAGCCTGCCCGGGCCACTGGGACTGCCGGGCGGCTATCCGGTCCGGCTCACCGGCGGCCGGACCGAGCTGCGGCTGCCGGCCGAGCTGCCGATGGCGCAGGCGGTCGCCTGGAACACCGCCGCCGGGCGCCGCGACGGCGTCGAGGTCGGCGGCGGCCACGTCCGCTACCCGGAGCGCGCCCGGGCGGCGTTGGCGGCGTACCGGCCGGACCTGGCCGGCGGCTGGCACGCGAGCGAGCTGCCCGAGATCGCCTGCCGGTTCACCGCCCTGCGTGACCATCTGCGAACGGTGCCGCCGGCGCCGGCCCGGAGTGTGTTGGAGGAAGCCCGATGACCGTGACCACCCCGGCCACCCGCAACATGATCACCGACTACTACGACGTCATCGCGTCGGTGGTGCGCCGATGCGGCGCGGTCCCCGGCGACGCGCCCGGCACGCCCGGCTTCGCGCCCGGCTTCGACCTGCCCGAGCTGACCCCCGAGGTACGCGAGTTCTACGCCGCCGCCACGGTCAGCTGGTCCCCGCTGGGCCACTACGGCGGGCACGACCTGACGATGCTCGACCTGACCGCCAACCCGGGCACCCGGACCACGAAGACGTTCGCCTCGATGGTGATCGTCGCCCGCGCGGTGGAACACATCCGGCGTACCGGCGAGCGGCTGTGCATCGTCACCCCGACCTCCGGCAACAAGGGCGTCGCGCTGCGCGACTCGGTGGCCCGCGCGTACGCGGCCGGGCTGGTGACCCCGGAGCAGCTGTCCATCGTGGTGCTGGCGCCGGCGGCGACCCGGCACAAGTTCCGCCACGACGCGCTCGCCGACGATCCCGCGACCCGTGCGCTGAACCCGCTGCTGCGGTACACCGGCGCGGACCCGGAGGGCGTGAAGGCGCTCGGCCGCGCGTTCGTCGACGAGTACGCGGCCACCGCGTACGACAAGCGCGGAGTCACCCTCTGGTACACGCTCGACCTGCGCAACTACCTGGTCGCCGACGCCGCCCGGGCCGCCTTCGAAGCCGACGTGTCGCCCGCCGCCGGTTCCCGCTGGCACGCGCACGCCGTGTCCAGCGCGTTCGGCCTGCTCGGCTACAACCTGGGCCGCGACGTGCTGGAAGCGGCCGGCGACGCCGACCCGGCCGACCGGCCCGGTTTCCTGCTCGTGCAGCACCTCGGCACGCCGGACATGGTGCTCAGCCTGCGCCACGGCTCGTTCGAGCGGGACCACTGCCCGGCGTACACGCTCGACGAGAGCCGGGGCGTCTGGACGCAGGACGCCGACCTGCGCTTCCCGGCCGTCACCGACGACCCGGCCGAGGTGCTCGACCCGACGTTCTACACCCATCGCCCGGTGACCTCCCCGGCCATGAACGCGCTCATCGGACGGCACGGCGGCGACGGCATCGTGGTGTCGCGGCGCGAGTGCGTGCGGCGCTATCCGGTCGCCCGGCAGTGGCTCGCCGCCGCCGGTCTGACGCTGCCCGAGGACCCGGCCCGGCTGCGGGAGTGGTCGATCCTGATGGCGCTGACCGGCGTCTGCAACGCCGTCGACCGGGGCCTGGTGCCGGCCGGGTACGAGATCGTGGTGCACGGCACCGGCAGCTACTGCGACGACTTCCGGATCGCCGAGGCCGACGCCGAGGTGTCCACGCTCGCCGACGTGGTCGCCGCCGTCCTGGACCAGCGGTGAGCCCGTCTCCGCAGCCGCTCGGCCTGCCGCCGCGGCTCGCCGCCGGGGCGCGCGCCGCGGGCGTCGACCCGGCCGCCGTCGTCCTCACCGCCACCGCCCTGGTGGTACGCCGGTACACCGGAGCCCCCGCGGTGACGCTGCGGCACGGCGACGACCCGGTGACGCTCGACCTGACCGCCGACGCGCCGATCCGGGAGTTGTGCCGGTCGCTGTGCCCGGCGCCGCCGGACCACCCGGTCGACGCCACCGTCGAGGTGAGCCCCGACCTGGCCGGCGTCACCGTCTCCGGGCTGCCCGCCGCGTACGCCGACGACCTCCGCGCGGACCTGGCAGACGTCCTGTCCACGCTGGACCCGGACGCCTCGTCGGCGGGGTTGCTGCCGTCGGCCCGCTACGAGCGGCGTCCGGCGCCGGACCTGTGGCGGCTGCACGGTGGCGACGGCACCGAGGCCGATCGGGTCCGCGGCGACACCATCCCGGCCGCGTTCGCCGCGGCGGTGCGGGCGTACCCGGACAGGCCGGCGGTGCTCGCCGACGACGCGACGGTGACCTACCGGGAACTCGGCGCGGCAGTCGCCGCGACCGCCGAAGCGCTGGCCGGGCCGGGTGACGTCACGGCGCCGGTGGCGGTGCTGTGCCGCCACGGCGTCGCCACGATCACCGGCATCCTGGCGGCGCTGGCGTCGGGGGCGCCGTACGTGCCGCTGGACCCGGCGTACCCGGCGGCCCGGCTGGCCGCGATGCTGCGCGACGCAGGCGTCCGGGCGATCGTCGCGGACCCCGGCCACGCAGAGCGCGCCGCCACGCTCGCTGCCGCCGCCGGGCTGGAGCTGCCGGTCGTGTCGTTGCGCCGGGGCGAGGCCGGCGTGCCGGTGCCGGCCGGGCCCGCGCGCCCGGACGACCCGGCGTACGTGCTCTACACCTCCGGGTCCACCGGGAAGCCGAAGGGCGTGGTGCAGAGCCACCGCAACGTGCTGTTCGGCGTCCGCAACCACGTGCGCAACTTCGCCGTCCGGCCGGACGACCGCACGAGCGTGCTCACCTCGTTCGGCTACGACATGGCGGTCACCGACACGTTCGGCGCGCTGCTGTCCGGCGCCGCCGCCGTCCCGGTCGACGTCCGCACGCACGGCCTCGGCCACCTCACCGGTGCGCTCGCCGGCCGGGGCGTCACCGTCTACCACTCCACCCCGACCGTCTTCCGGTACGTGATGGCGAGCCTCGGCGAGCACGGGCGGCTGCCGTCGGTCCGTGCTGTCGTCCTCGGCGGCGAGGAGGTCACCCGGCACGACGTGACGCTGGCCCGGCGGTCGTTCGCGCCGGGCGTGGTGTTCGTCAACGGGTACGGCACCACCGAGATCAGCTTCGCCGCGCAGCACCACCTGCCGCCGGACGCCGACCCGGGGCGCGCAGTCGTGCCGATCGGGCACCCGCTGCCGGGCGTCGAGGTGGTGCTGACCGACCCGGCCGGACGCCCCGCCTGCCTCACCGGCGAGGTGGTCGTGCGGACCCCGCACGTCGCGCTCGGCTACCTGGACCTGCCGGAGCTGACCGCGGCCCGGTTCACCGAGCACGACGGGGTGCGCGCGTACCGGACCGGTGACATCGCGCGGCGGCTGCCCGACGGCACGCTCGTCTACCTGGGCCGTGGCGACCGGATGGTGAAGATCCGCGGCTACCGGGTGGAGCTGGGCGAGATCGAGGCGTGCCTGGCGGCGCTGCCGGGCGTGGCCCACGCGGCGGTGGTGGCGCGACGCGGTGCGTCCGGCGCGGGCGAGCAGGAGATCGTCGCGTACGTGGTCGGCGCCGCCGGTACGGTCGTCGAGCCGGGAGCGCTGCGGGAACGGCTGGCCGGTGTGCTGCCGGACTTCATGGTGCCCCGGGCGGTGGTGGCGGTGCCGGAGCTGCCGATCGGCCCGACCGGCAAGCTCGACCAGGCCGCCCTGCCCGACCCGGACGCCGGCTGCCCGGCCGCCGGAGGGCCGCACGCGGGGCAGCCGGCCGCCGACCGCCCGGATGCCGGGGGACCGCCGGCCGGGCCGGTCGAGCAGACCATCGCGGCGGGCTGGCGCACGGTGCTCGGACTGACCACTGTGGGCCGCCTGGTGAACTTCTTCGAGGCGGGCGGGCACTCGCTCCAGCTCGCCCTGGTGCAGGGGTACCTGGAGGAACACCTCGGCCGCCGGGTGCCGCTGGCCCGGCTGGTGGAGTTCCCGACGGTGGCGGCGCTGGCCGCGTACCTGGAGACGGCCGGGGACGCCGCGGGCGTACCGGAGGACGGCCGGCTGACCGCGGTCGGACGCCGGATGGCCCGCCGTGCCGCCGCGCGGGCCGCCGGCGGCGGGGAGGGACGGGCGTGAGCGAGGACGACCGGATCGCGGTGGTGGGCCTGGCCTGCCGGGTGCCCGGCGCGGACGACGCACCGGCGCTGTGGCGCAACCTGCTGTCCGGGGTGGACTCGGTGCGCCGGGTCCCGGCCGGGGAGGGCGCGCCGGGCGGACCGGACTGGGTGTCGGCGTTCGGCCGGCTCGACGACCTGGAGGGCTTCGACGCGGACCTGTTCGGCTATCCCGCCGCGGCGGCGGCGCTGCTCGACCCGCAGCACCGGCTGTTCCTGGAGGTCGCCTGGCACGCCCTGGAGGACGCCGCGATCGACCCGGACCGCGACCCGGCCCAGATCGGCGTGTTCGCCGGATGCGCGCCCAGCCGCTACCTGCACCACCACCTGCTCGGCAACCCCGCGCTGGCCCCGGCGGCCGGCACGCTCGCCGAGGACTGGGACGACGCGCTGACCGGCTCCGGCTGCGACTACCTGCCGACGCGCACCGCGTTCGCGCTGGGGCTGTCCGGCCCGGCCGTGGCGGTCCAGACCGCCTGCTCGACCTCGCTCGTCGCGGTGTGCCAGGCCGGGCAGAGCCTGCTGGACTACCGCTGCGACGTGGCGATAGCGGGCGGCGCGGCGGTGGTCTCGACGCGGCAGGCCGGTTACCGGCTGCGGCCGGGCGGGCTGCTGGCCACCGACGGGGTGTGCCGCCCGTACGACGCCGCCGCCACCGGGCAGGTGTTCGGCAACGGCGCCGGGGCGGTGGTGCTGAAGCGGCTCGCCGACGCCCGCGCCGACGGTGACCACGTGTACGCGGTGCTCGCCGGGTGGGCGGTGAACAACGACGGCGCCGCCCGGCCCGGCTTCACCGTGCCGGGTGTGTCCGGGCAGGCGGCGGTGCTGGCGGAGGCGTTGGCGTCGGTCGGCTGGGACGCGGCCGACGTGGGCTACCTGGAGGGGCACGGCACCGGCACCCCGGTGGGCGACGCGATCGAGGTGGACGCGCTGGCCCGGGTACGCCGGGGCGCCCGCGCTCCGCTGCTGCTCGGCTCGGTGAAGGGCAACCTCGGCAATCTGGACGCCGCGGCGGGCGTGATTTCCCTGATCAAGGCCGTGTACGCGGTCCGCGCCGGGCAGGTGCCGGGTACCGCGCACTTCACCGCCGCGCACGACGACGTCGACCTGGCCGCCGCGGGCGCCGAGGTGGACGCGCAGACTCGGCCCTGGGCCTACGAGCGCCGCGCGGGCGTCAGCTCGTTCGGTCTCGGCGGCACCAATGCGCACGTGCTGGTCGAGCCGGCGCCCGCGACGGACGCGCCGGACGCCGGGGCACCCGGCCCGGTGGTGCTGGGACTGTCCGCGGGCAGCCCGGCGGCGCTGCGGGAACTGGCCCGGCGGCTGGCCCTCCGGCTGGCCGACGGCGACCTGGCGGTGGCCGACGTGGCGCACACGCTCGCGGTGGGACGGCGGCGGCTGGCGTACCGGGACGCGGTCGCCTGCGCCGACGCGGGGGAGGCGGTGCGCCGGCTGACCGCGCTCGCGGCGGGCGACCCGGCCTCCGACGACGACGCCGCAGTCCGCGCCTGGCGCGCCGGTGACGAGCCGGCCGTCCCGCCGGGCCGGCGGGTGCCGCTGCCCGGCTACCCGTTCCGGCGGACCCGGCACTGGATCGAGGCACGACGATGACCGTCCGCGACGATCAGCGCGACCAGCAGGTCGGTCCCGAGCTGCCCTACCCGCAGGTGTGCCTGCCCGACCTGGTCGCGGCGCACGCCCGGCGGCGTCCCGGCGCCCCGGCCGTGGTGCAGGGCGACCTGGCGCTCAGCTACGCCGACCTGGTCGGCCGGGCCGCCGCGCTGGCCGCGTCGCTGCGCGTCCACGGCATCGGCGCGGACGACCTCGTCGGCGTCTGCGTGGACCGTCGCCCGGACCTGGTGGTCGCGCTGCTCGGCGTGCAGGCGGCCGGCGCCGGGTACGTCCCGCTCGACCCGGCGCTGCCGCCCGGACGGTTGCGCGAGCTGGCCGCCGAGGCCCGGCTGCGCGTCGTCGTTGGTACGCCCGCCGCCGAGGCGTTCACCGGACGCACCGTGCTGGACGTCCCCACCGGCACCGCGCCCTGGCAGCCGACACCGGCGACGCTCGGCACCACCGCGTACGCGATGTTCACGTCCGGGTCGACCGGGCAGCCGAAGGGCGCGGTGATCGAGCACCGGGCGCTGACCGAGAAGGTCACCTCGATCGCGGAGTTCTCCGGGTTCGACACGGCGACCCGGTGCCTGGCGTTCGCCTCGATCGGGTTCGACGCGTCGGTGGTCGACATGCTCGCCCCGCTCGCCGCCGGGGGCACCGTCGTGCTCGCCGGTGACGCCGAGCGGGCCGACCCGACCCGGCTCTACCGGATCTGTGCCGAGCAGGCGGTCGACGTGGTGGTGCTGCCGCCGCCGATCCTGCCGCTGCTGGACCCGGTCCGGCTGCCCGGCGTGCGGCTGGTCGTCACCGGCGGCGAGGCCACCGGCCCGGAACAGGTCGGCCGCTGGACCGCCGGCGGGCGCCGCTTCGTCAGCGTGTACGGCCCGACCGAGGCGACGGTGCTGGTGACCTGGTTCGAGGGCAGCGGCGACTGGACCCGGCCCATCCCGATCGGCCGGCCCGCCGCCAACCACCGCATCCACCTGGTCGACGACGAGCTGCGCGAGGTCGGCCCGGGGGAGATCGGCGAGGTGCTCGCCGGTGGGCCCGGGCTCGGCCGCGGATACCTCTTCGACGCCGCCCGCACGGCGGAACGGTTCCTCCCGGACCCGTTCTCCGGAAAGCCCGGGGAGCGGCTCTACCGCACCGGTGACCTGGCCCGGTGGCTGCCGGACGGGAGCCTGGAGTTCCTCGGCCGGGCCGACCGGCAGGTGAAGATCCGCGGGCAGCGGATCGAGCTGGGCGAGGTCGAGGCGGTGCTGCGCCGCCACCCGGACGTCGACCTGGCCAGCGTCCAGGTCCGCGCCGGCGCCGGCGGTCAGGAACTCGTCGCGTACGTGGCGACCGGCCTGGACACCGCCGAGCTGCGTGACTACTGCGCCCGGCTGCTGCCGCCCGCCGCCGTACCGGCCCGGATGCACACCATGCCCGCGCTGCCGATCACCATCAACGGCAAGATCGACACCGAGCGGCTGGCCGCGCTCGACCTGGCCGGACCGGCTCCCGTGCCGTCCGGCGAGCCGCCCGCCACCGACACCGAACGCCTCGTCGCGCAGGCGTGGGCGGCGCTGCTGGACGTGCCCGCGGTCGGCCGCGACGACGACTTCTTCCACCAGGGCGGGCACTCCATCACCGCGATGCGGCTGGTCGCCGACCTGCGCGAGCGGCTGGGCCGCGACCTCGCCATCGAGGACGTGCTGGTCGGGCGGACGCCACGCGGCATCGCCGCCCGCGCCGACGCCGCCGCCGGAACCGGCCCGGCCGACGCCGCCGTCCGGGGACGGCCACCGGCGCTGTCCCCGGCACAGCAGCGGCTGTGGTTCCTCGACCGCTACTTCCCGGCCGCCGCGTCGGCGTACAACGTCGCGTTCGCCGAACGGATCACCGGCCCGCTCGACGTGGCGGCGCTCGCCACGGCGCTCACCGCCGTCGCGGACCGCCAGCAGGTCCTGCGCTGGCGCATCCCGGAGCGCGACGGCGTGCCGTACGCGGTCGCCGACCCGTCCACACCGGTGCCGCTGCCGGTACGCGACCTCGCCCCGGGCACCGACCTCGCCGGCCACCTCGCGGCGAGCGCCGCCACACCGTTCGCGCTGGGCACCGACACGCTGTGGCGGGCCGAGCTGATCCGCACCGGCGACGGCGAGCACGTGCTGGCCGTCTACGCCCACCACGCCGTGTTCGACGGCTGGTCGCAGTCGCTGTTCTACGCCGACCTGGCCGCCGCGTACCGGGCCGCGCTCGGGGACGGGCCGCCGCTGCCGCCGCTGCCCGCCACGTACGGCGACTACGTGGCCTGGCGCGCCGACCGTGCCCGGCGTCGCGCCGCCGCCGACCTCGACTGGTGGCTGGACCATCTGACCGGGGCGCCGGTCGTGCTGAGACTCCCCGGTGGACGGGACCGGCCGGCCGAACAGACGTACACCAGCGCGACGGTGCGTACCCGGCTGGACCGGGCCGCCACTGCCGCGCTCACCGACCTCGCCGCCGGGCTCGGCGCGACGCCGGCGGCCGCCGTGCTCGCCGCGTTCGCGCTGGTGCTGGCCCGGCGTACCGGCCTGCCCGACCTGGTGGTCGGCACCCCCACGGTGGACCGGCGGGCCGCCGACTTCGAGGCGATGGTCGGCTTCTTCATCGAGATCGCGCCGCTGCGGCTGCGCCGGACGCCCGGGGCCGGCTTCGCCGCGCACGTCCGCGCCGCCTGGGAGGAACTGCTCGCCGCGCTCGCCCACCCGGAGGCGCCTGTCGAACGCATCGTCGGCGGCCTCGGGCTGGGCGGCCTGCTCGACCGCAGCCCGCTGGTGCAGGTGCTGTTCAACATGTACACGTTCGACGAACCCCGGCTGGACCTGGCCGGGCTGTCCGCCGAGCCGGTGCCGGTGCCCGCACCCGGCTCACCGTTCGACCTGACGCTCTACGGCATCACCCGGGACGGGCGGCTGCGCGTGGAGATCGTCTTCAACCCGGACGTCTACGGCGAGGCCCTGATCACCGACGTGCTCGCCGACGTCGAGCGGTTGCTGCGGGCCGGCGTCGCCGACCCGGAGCGGCCGGTGGCCGAGCTGCCCGCCTGGACCGCCGTCCCGGCCGGAACGGCCGACGACGTGCCCCGGGCCGCCCGGATGAACCGGGCCGGAGGCCGCGCCGGGGTGCCCGCCGCCCGCCCGGCCACCGCCACCGAGCGGCGGATCGCCTCGGTCTGGTGCGACGTGCTCGGCGTACCGGAGGTGGCCGCGACGGACAGCTTCTTCGACGTCGGCGGCGGCTCGCTCGCGGTCGCGGTCGTGCAACGGCAGCTCAACCGGCTGCTCGGCACAAATTTGCGGGTCGTGGACCTGTTCCACCACCCGACCGTCCGCGCGCTCGCCGCGCACCTGGACAGCCTCGGTGCGCCCTCGTCCGGCGAGGACGCCGAGGACGAGGCGGTGGCACGCGCGGCGCGCCGGGGCGCGCTACGCCGCCAGCGGGTCCAGCGCCGCCCGGTGGTGGAGGAGGAGCCGCGGTGACGTACCTGGTCCCCCTCGGCGACACCGGCTGGTCGGTGTGGCGGGACGTGCTGCTGCGCAGCGCCGGGTTCCCCGCCGACGGACTGGACCGGTTCGCCGCGCCGGACTGCGCCGACGCCGCCGACCGGCATCTGTCCGGCGAGCTGGACGAGACGGCTTTCAGCGCCGCGTACGGCACCGCCGTCCGGGCTACGTCGGCGGCGCTGTGCGGGATCGCCGCCGACCCGCTGTTCCGCGAGGCCGTCGCCTGGCAGAACCCGGAGGCGCTGGTGGCGCTGGACGGGCTGCTCCGCGACGGCCCGGACGCACCCCGCAACGTGCGCCGCCGGGGCCGGGAGAACGTCGTCGCCGGGTACTGGCAGCGCTACGTCGCCAAGTGCGAGACCATCGGCTTCTTCGGGCCGGTGTGCTGGGGCACCGTGGCACCTGGTGCGCCCGGCGTCACCGCCGTGCCCGGCCCCGGACTGCTCCGCCGCCGCGCCGTCCACCTCGAACACTGGGCGCTCGCCGCGTACGCGGACCGGCTGGCCGCCGACCCGCAGGTCCGGCAGTGGCTGGCCCCGGTCCGGGCGCCGCACGTCCACCTGGCGGACCGGGTCGTGCACCGGCCGGCCCAGCGCCCGGAACCGGTGTCGCTGAGCGAGTCGATCGCGCTGTGCCGGTGCGACGGCACCCGCCCGGCCCGGGACGTCGTCGACGACCTGGTGCGCGACGGGCAGACCGGCGTGCGCCGCGCCGCAGAGGGGTTCCTGCTGCTCGCGCAGCTCGTCGAGCGAGGGCTGCTGCGCTGGGACTTCGACCTGCCGCAGGGCTTCGCCGCGCAGGAGCACCTGCGGGAGCGGATCGCCGCGATCGGTGACCGGGAGTGCCGCGCGCGGGCGCTGGCCGGGCTGGACCGGCTGGCCGCCGCCCGCACCCGGGTCGCCGACGCCGCCGGTGACCCGGCCGCGCTTCCCGCCGCGCTGTCCGCGCTGGACGCCGAGTTCATCGCGCTCACCGGGTTGCCGCCGCGCCGCCGGGCCGGGCAGAACTACGCCGGGCGGGCGCTGTGCCACGAGGAGACCGCACGCGACGTGGACCTCACCGTCGGCGGCGGCCTGCTCGACTCCCTGGCCCCGGCGCTGGACCTGCCGCTGCGGGCGGCGCGCTGGCTCACCGCCGAACTGGCCACGGCGTACGGCGACGCGCTGCGCGACCTGTACGACGACCTCGGCGGCGACGGGCCGGTCCGGCTCGGTGACCTGTGGTTCGTCGCGCAGGGGCCGCTGTTCGGGCCCGGTGACCGGCCGGTGGACCGGGTCGCGGCAGAGTTCGCCGCCCGCTGGGAGCGGGTGCTCGGACTGGCCGGACTGCCCGCCGGGACGTCCCGGGTGGAGTTCGGCGCGGCCGAGCTGGCGCCCCTGGTGGCCGACGCGTTCCCGGCCGGCCGTCCCGGCTGGAGCGCGGGCCGGGTGCACAGCCCCGACCTGCAACTGTTCGCCGAGTCACCCGAGGCGCTGGCCGCCGGCGAGTTCGGGGCGGTGCTCGGCGAGTTGCACGCCGCGTACGCCACGTTCAACGCCGAGCTGTTCACCCACTGCCACCCCGACGTGGACCGGCTGCGGCGCGCGTACGCGGCCGACCTGGGCCCGGGACGGCTGCGCCCGCTCTACCCGGTCGACTTCCCCCGCGTCGGCGGGCGGTTGTCCGCGTCCCTGCACGGGCCGGACGACCACCGGCTCGCGTTCGCCGACGCGCCCGGCGCGCCGCGCGACCGGCTCGTGCCGGCGAACGCGGCGATCGTGTCCGAGGTGGACGGCGTGCTGGTGGCGACCGGCCCGGACGGCACGCGCTGGCCGCTGGTCGAGGTGTTCTCCGACCTGATCGCGGTGCACGCCGGCGACGCGTTCAAGCTGATGACCGACCGCCCGCACAGCCCCCGGGTGACAGTCGACCGGCTGGTGCTGGCGCGGGAGACCTGGCGCACCACGGTCGGGGCGACCGGCCTGGCCGACGCCGTCGACCAGGCGCGGCGCTACCTCGCGGTACGCCGGTGGCGGACCGCGCTGGGCCTGCCGGAGCGGGTCTTCGTCCGGGTGGCCACCGAACTCAAGCCCACCTACGTGGACCTGACCAGCCCGCTCTACGCCAACCGGCTCTGCCTGCTGCTGCGCGCCGCCCGGCGGTCCGGCGGCGACGACGTGACGGTGACCGTGTCGGAGCTGCTGCCCGCGCTCGGGCAGGCGTGGCTGCCCGACCGCGCGGGCCGCCGCTACGTCAGCGAACTGCGCCTGCACATCAGCGATTCGGCCGAGCCGGAGGTCATGGCGTGAACGAGACAGTGGAGCCGATCGCGATCGTCGGGCTCAGCCTGCGCGTGCCGGGGGCGGCGTCGGCGGAGGAGTTCTGGCGCAACCTGGTCGTCGGCGCCGAGTCGCTCACCCGGTTCACCCGAGCGGAGCTGCTGGCCCGGGGCGTCCCGGCGGAGCAGCTCGACGACCCGGCGTACGTGCCGGTGGCCGCCGTGCTCGACGGCGTGGACCGGTTCGACGCGGAGCTGTTCGGGCTGAGCCCCCGCGACGCGGAGCTGACCGACCCGCAGCAGCGGCTGTTCCTGGAGCACGCGCACGCCGCGCTCACCGACGCGGGCTGCGACCCGGCCCGCTACGACGGCGAGATCGGCGTGTACGCGGGCGGCAACGCCGACCTGTACCAGTGGCTCAACGTCCGGCGGAACCCGCGGGCGCTCGCGGACGCCGGTGAGCTGCGCGTGTCGCTCGGCAACAAGCCGGACTACCTGGCCAGCACCGTCGCGTTCCGGCTCGGCCTGCGCGGCCCGGCGATGACGGTGCAGACCGCCTGCTCGTCGTCGCTCGTCGCGGTGCACCTGGCTGCCGAGGCGCTGCGCAGCGGCGAGTGCGACACGGCGCTGGCCGGCGGCGTGTGCGTGGAACTGCCGCACGGCGTCGGGTACGTCGCCGACGAGGGCTACACCTCCGCCGACGGGCACTGCCGCCCGTTCGACGCGGACGCCGACGGCACCGTCTACGGCAGCGGCGTCGGCGTGGTCGTGCTCAAGCGGCTCTCCGACGCGCTCGCCGACGGCGACGACATCCGGGCGCTGGTCATCGGCAACGCGGTGAACAACGACGGCTCGGCCAAGGCGAGCTTCACCGCGCCGAGCGTCACCGGTCAGGTGGAGGTGGTCACGCAGGCGCTCGCGGTGGCCGGCGTCGCCCCGCGTTCGGTCGGGTACGTCGAGGCGCACGGCACCGGCACCGTCCTCGGCGACTCGATCGAGCTGGCGGCGCTGAGCACGGCGTACGGGCGGCGCACCGCCGAGCGCGGCTGGTGCGGCGTCGGCTCCACGAAGGCCAACATCGGTCACCTCAGCGCGGCCGGCGGCGTGATCGGCCTGATCAAGACCGTGCTGTCGATGCGGCACCGGCTCATCCCGCCCACCGTCAACCACGACCGGCGGCACCCGGACATCGACATCGAGGCGAGCCCGTTCTACGTGGTGTCCACGCTGACCAAGTGGGAGCCCGAGGACCAGCGGCCGCTGCGGGCCGGCGTCAGCTCGCTCGGCCTCGGCGGCACCAACGCGCACCTGGTGCTCCAGGAGGCGCCGCCGCGCGTACCCCCGGAGCCGGATCACGGCGGCGGCGAGCTGCTCCAGGTGTCCGCCGCGACCCCCGACGCGCTGGCCGCCGCGTGTGCCCGGCTGGCCGAGCGGCTCACCGGCGCGCCCGATGTGGGGCTGCGCGACGTGGCGTACACGTTGCGGGAGGGCCGGCCGGCGTACCGGCACCGGGCCGCCGTCGTCGCTGTCGACCGGGCCCGGGCGGCGGCGGCGCTCACCGACCCGAAACGCCGGGCCGCCGGGGACGCCGCGACGCCGCCCCGGGTGGGCCTGCTCCTGCCCGGGCAGGGCGCGCAGCACCCCGGCATGGGCGCGCACCTGGCCGCTACCGAGCCGGTGTTCGCCGCCGCCGTGGACGAGTGCGCCGCGATCCTCGGCTGGGACGCGGGCGAAATGATCTTCGACGCCGGACCGGGCGCGGACGAGCGGCTGGCCGGACCGGCGGTGGCGCAGCCCGCGCTGTTCGCCGTCGAGTACGCGCTCGCGGCGCTGTGGCGGCACTGGGGCGTCACGCCCGCCGCGATGATCGGCCACTCCGTCGGCGAACTGGTCGCCGCCACTGTGGCCGGGGTGTTCGACCTGCCGGACGCGCTGCGGCTCGCCGCCGCCCGGGGCCGCCTCGTGCAGGCCGCGCCGGAGGGCCGGATGCTCGCCGTGCAGCGCGGCGCCGACGAGATCGCGCCGCTGCTGCCCGACGGTGTCGCGGTGGCGATCACCAACGGCCCGCACACCTGCGTGGTGGGCGGCGCGCCGGAACCGGTCGCCGCCGCCGAGGTCCTCCTGCGCGAACGCGGCATCGGCTGCACGCCGCTGCGGTCGCCGTACGCGATGCACGTGCCGCTGCTGACGGCGGTGCGCGACGAGTTCGCGGCGCTCGTGGCGGCGGTGCCGCGCCGGGCGCCGGACCTGCCGGTGTTCTCGGCCGCGACCGCCGCGCCGTTCACCGACGAGCAGATCACCGACCCGGCGTACTGGGCCGACCAGCTCTGCCGGCCGGTGCGGTTCGGCGCCACAGTGGCCGCGCTCGCCGCGACCGGCGCCGCCGACGACTGGCTGCTGCTGGAGTGCGGCCCCGGCCGGCAGCTCGCCGGTCTGGCCCGGCTGAGCCTGCCGGCGGGAGCCCGGGCGCCGCTGCGCACGCTGCCCGCGCCGGGGGAGCGGCTGACCGGCAGGCAGACCGCGTACGAGGCGGCGGGCCGGCTGTGGACGGCCGGGGTGCCGGTGCGACTGCCCGCCTCCGGCACGCCGCGCCGGGTGCCGCTGCCCGGCTACCCGTACCAGCGCGCCCGGCACTGGATCGACCCGGAGCCGGCGGCCGCGCCCGCCGGACCGGCCACCGACGAGCGGTACGACGACGGCGTGGTCGAGGTGCCGGTCTGGGGTCAACTGCCCGACGCCGCTCCCGTCGAGGCGCCCGGCCCGCTGCTGTTGTTCGCCGCAGGGGAGCGCGGCACGGCGCTCGCGGACCGGCTGCGCGAGCGCGGCGTGGACGTCACGGTGGTACGTCCCGGACCGGCCTTCGCGGTCCGCCCGGACGGCTACCGGCTGCGCCCGGCCAGCGTCGCCGACCACCAGCGCCTGCTCGACGAGTGCGCCGACGACGGCCGGGCCGCCCGGATCGTGCACGCGTGGGCGCTCGACGGCGACCCGGCCGGCCCGGACGCCGACGCCGTGGCGGCGGCCCAGGAACACGGGTACCTCGCGCTGCTGACGCTGCTGGAGGCGTTGCCTGCCGCCGACGTGGCGCTGGACGTGGTGACCGCCGGGACGGCCGACGTGACCGGATCCGACCTGCTGCGCCCGGAACATGCCACAGTCGCCGGGGCGGTGCGCTCGGTGCCGCTGGAACGTCAGGGACTGCGTTGCCACTGGGTCGACGCCGACCCGGCCGACCCGGGCGCGGACGCGCTGGCGGACGAACTGCTCGGCGCCGAGCGGGCCGACGCGGTCGCGCTGCGGCTGGGCGGGCGCCGCTGGACACGCGGGTTCACGGCCGCGCCGGCGCGCCGGCGTACCGGGCCGGCACTGCGCGACGGCGGGCGCTACCTGATCACCGGCGGACCGGGCCGGATCGGCGGGGCGTTCGCCGCCGAACTGGCCCGCCGGGGCGCGCGGCTGGTGCTGGTCGGCCGGACCGCCCGGCCGGACCTGGTCGAGGCGCTGGAACGGGCCGGGGCGCAGGTCCGCCACGTGCGCGCCGACGTGACAGACGTGGACGCGCTGCGGGCGGTACGCGCCGACATCGAGGACGACCTCGGCGGACTCGACGGCATCGTGCACGCCGCACGGCTGCCCGACACCGGACTGTCCACCGGGTCGCGGCCGGCCGAGGCGACAGCCGAACTGCTGCCGAAGGTCACCGGCGCGCTGGCGCTGCGTGCGGTCTTCGGCGACATGCCGCTCGACTTCGTGCTGCTCAGCTCCTCGGTGACCGCGCTCGCCGGTGGCCTGGGCCGCGCCGACGACACGGCCGCCAACGCGTTCCTCGACGCGTACGCGCGCAGCCCGCACGGCTGGCGGTCGCCGGTGCTGTCGGTGGCCTGGGGCGCGTGGCGGGAGGAGGGCGTACCCGACCACGACGGGCTGGCCCCGGAAGCGGCGGTGCGGGCGGCGCTGCGGGTCCTCGCCGAGGGGCGGACCGGCTCGGTGGCGATCGGCGCCTACACGGTGGGGGCGGTCGCCGGGCACGAGCGGCGGCTCGCCGCGACCACGGCGGCCACCGCCTCGACGGTGACCGCCGCCGACGGCGACCTGCAGGACACCGTCGCCCGGATCTGGCGTGACGTGCTGGGCGTGGCCGAGGTCGGCCCGCACGACGACTTCTTCCGGCTCGGCGGCACCTCGCTCGTGGCCGCGCAGCTGGTGCTGCGGATCCGGCAGGCGGTGGGCGCCCGGCTGTCCATGCGGGTGCTGTTCGACGCGCCCACCGTCGCGGCGATGGCCGCCCGGATCGAGTCGCTGCGCGCCGCCCCGTCCGCCTCCGCATCTGCCGAGGCGCCCATCCCGCGTCTGCACCGACCGGGACGGCCGGGATGACCGAGTCGCGCCACGACGTCACGCCTGTGGACGACGTCTACACCGTTCCCGCCTCGTACGCCCAGGAGCGGGTCTGGTTCACCGCCCAGCTCAGCCCCGGGCAGCCGCTGTTCACCATGACCGACGCGGTCACCCTGCCGGCGGGCGCCGGGCCGGAGCAGGCGCTCGCCGCGCTGCGGACGGTCACCGACCGGCACGAGGCCATGCGCACCACGCTGCGCCTGCACGACGGGCGGCTCTACCAGGACATCCACTCCACGGTCCCGGTGGAGCTGCCGGTCACCGACCTGTCCGCGCTGCCCGAGCCGGAGCGGGACGCCGCCCGCGCCCGGATCGTCGCCGAGTACGCAGGTCTCGACCTGCCGATGGACGCCGCCCCGCTGTGGCGGGGCCGGCTGCTGCGGCTCGACCCGGACACCTGGTGGCTGCTGTTCGCCGGGCACCACGTCGTCCTCGACGGCACGTCCCTGCTCCACCTGCGCGCCGAGCTGACCGAGCTGTGCGCCGCCGCCGTCGCCGGCCGCGCGCCGGACCTGCCCGAGCTGCCGATCCAGTACGCCGACTACGCGGCCTGGGAACGCGACCGCCTCGACGGCCCCCGCTGGGACGAGCTGCGCGACTACTGGCGGGAGACACTGACCGGCCTGCCGGCAGTGCACGCGCTGACCACCGACCGGCCGCGCCCGGCGACGCTCACGTTCGACGGCGCCGACGTCCGCCGCACGCTGCCCGGCGACGTGACGGCGGCGCTGCCGGAGCTGTCCCAGCAGGCCGCCGCGACCCCGTTCATGGTGCAGCTGGCCGCCTACGTGGCGCTGCTGCACCGGCTGTCCGGGAGCGACGACGTGGTGGTCGGCATGCCGGTGGCCGGCCGGGACCGGGCCGAGCTGGAACCGCTGCTCGGCATGTTCATGAACATGCTGGTGCTGCGCGTCGACGTGTCTGGCGATCCACCGTTCCTGACGCTCGTGCGCCGGGTCCGCAGGGTCGTGCTCGACGCCTGGGACCACCAGGACATGCCGTTCCAGAAGCTCGTCGAGGAGCTGGCGGTACGGCGCGACCCCGGTGTGCCGCCGCTCTACCAGCTCACGTTCCACCACCTGCCGACCGGCCGGGGCGAGGCGTTCGGCGGCGCCATGGACGACCTGTCGCTGGAGATCGCCGGGGACGAGCTGCGGCTGGAGTACCGCACCGCGCTGTTCGAGCGTGCCGCGATGGAGGCGTTCGCGGACCGCTACCTGCTGCTGTTCGCCGCCGCCGTGGCGGCGCCCCGGACCCGGGTCAGCGCGCTGCCGGTCATGCCGACGGACGAACGCGCCCAGGTCGTGACCGGCTGGAACGCCACCGCCGCCCCGGTGCGCCGGACCACGCTGGCGGAGCTGTTCGACGCCCAGGCCCGGCGCACGCCGGACGCGGTCGCGCTGGTCGACGGCGACACCCGGATGACGTACGCGCAGTTGTCCGACGCCGCCGAGCAGGTGGCGTCGCGGCTGGTCGCGCACGGCGTGGGACCGGAGTCGGTGGTCGCGATCCACGAGCCCCGCTCCCGCCGCCTGATCGCCGGGCTGCTCGGCATCCACCGGGCCGGCGCGGCGTACCTGCCGCTGGACCCGGACCACCCGCCGCAGCGGCTGGCCTTCATGCTCGCCGACGCCGGCGCCGGGGTGCTGCTGGCCGACGAGCTGCCGGACGGGCTGACCGTCCCGGGCACCGTGCTGCCGCTGACCGCGCCGGACCGGCCGCCCACCGCCGCCGGCACTGCCGCCGGGCCGGGGAACGCGGCGTACGTGACCTACACGTCGGGCTCCACCGGGCGGCCGAAGGGCGTGGTCAACGAGCACGCCGCGATCGTCAACCGGCTGGACTGGATGCAGGACGCCTTCGCGCTCGGACCGGACGACGCGGTGCTGCACAAGACACCGATCGGGTTCGACGTGTCGGTGTGGGAGGTGTTCTGGCCGCTGCTCGTGGGCGCGCGGCTGGTGCTCGCCGCGCCGGGCGGGCACCGCGACCCGGCGTACCTGCGGGAGCTGATCGAGCGGGAGCGGGTCACCACGGTCCACTTCGTGCCGTCGATGCTCGACGCGTTCCTGTCCACGGCCGCCCCGGCCGGCCCGGCCCGCTGCGGGTCGCTGCGGCGGATCGTGTGCAGCGGCGAGGAACTGCCCGCCGACCTGGCCCGCCGCGCCGTGGCCGCGATCCCGTCGGCGGCGCTGCACAACCTGTACGGGCCCACCGAGGCGGCGATCGATGTCACCGCCTGGGCGGCCACCCCCGACGCGCTGACCGGCGTGACCCGGGTGCCGATCGGCGGGCCGATCCGCAACGTCCGCACGTACGTGCTCGACGAGGCGATGCGCCCGGTGCCGGTCGGCGTGGCCGGGCAGCTGCACCTCGGCGGCGTTCAGGTGGCTCGCGGCTACCTGAACCGCCCCGGACTCACCGCCGCCTCGTTCGTCCCCGACCCGTTCGGCGAGCCCGGCGGCCGGCTGTACGCCACCGGCGACCTGGCCCGCTGGCGTACCGACGGGACGCTGGAGTTCCTCGGCCGCATCGACGACCAGGTGAAACTGCGGGGCCTGCGGATCGAGCTGGGGGAGATCGCCGCGGTGCTGCGCGAACAGCCCGGCGTCGGCTCCGCCGCCGTCGTCGTGCGCGGCGCCACGCCCGCCGAGCAGCGTCTCGTGGCGTACCTGACGGGCGAGGCCCCGGGCCCGGCGGAGCTGCGGGCGGCGCTGAAACGGCGGCTGCCCGAGTACATGGTGCCGTCGGCGTTCGTGACGCTCGACGCGCTGCCGCTGTCCGCCAACGGCAAACTCGACACCGCCGCGCTGCCCGCACCCTCGTCCGGCGTCGCCCCCGCGCAGCGCCGTCCCCCGGTGACCCCGGTCGAGCAGACGGTTGCCGCCACCTGGCGCGACGTGCTCGGCGTGCCGGAGGTCGGCCTGGACGACGACTTCTTCGAGCTGGGCGGTCACTCGCTGCTGGCGATCCGGATGCTGGCGCTGCTGCGCGAGGCGTACGGGCAGGTCGACGTCGGCGTGATGGACGTGTTCGCGCACCCGACGGTGCAGGGGCTGGCCGCGCTGATCGACGCCCCGGCGGACGGGGAGCGGCAGCGCCCGCTGCTGTACGAGCTGACCCGGCCGGTCCCGGCGGACCAGCGGGTGCGCTCGTACGTGTGCGTGCCCTACGGCGGCGGGCTCGCCAGCATCTACCAGCCGCTCGCGGACGCGCTGCCGGCCGGGCACACGCTGTTCTCCGTGGCGATCCCCGGCCACGACGTCGGCGTCCGCGACACCGAGCTGCCCTTCGACGAGCTGGTCGAGCGGTGCGTGGCCGAGATCCAGGAGCGGGTGGACGGCCCGCTGGTCCTGTACGGCCACTGCGTCGGCGGCGCGCTGTTGACCGGCATCGCCCGGCGGCTGCACGAGCGCGGACGTCCCATCGAGGCGATCTACGCCGGGGGCGTGTTCCCGACCGCCCGCCCGGACAACATGCTCGGCCGGCTCGTCGACTGGGCCGACTCCCGGGGCGCGGACCGGCGGTACGAGACGTTCCTGCGCTCGATCGGCGCGGAACTGGCCGACCTGGACCCGGCGCAGGTCGACCGGTTCGTCCACCACGTACGGCGGGAGGCCGCCGAGGCGCAGGAGCGGTTCACCGAGTGGCTGGACGGCGAACCGGTCCGGGTGCCCGCACCGGTGATCTCCGTCGTCGGCACCCACGACGTGCTCACCGAGTACTACGAGGAGCGGTACCGCGAGTGGAGCTTCCTCGGCGAGTCCACAGCGCTCGTGGTGCTGGACGAGGCCGGGCACTACTTCGTCAAGCAGCGGGCCGAGGCGCTCGCCGAGGTGCTCACCCGCACCCATCCCCGGCTCGCCGAGCCGTCCGCCGAGCCGTCCGCCGCGCCACGACAGCTCGCCGGTGACGGCTGGGCACTGGCGGCCACCAGCACCGATCCGGTCACCGCCGAGACCGGCGTGCAACCGGGCGTACGCCGGTTCCTGGCGATCACCGCCAGCCAGCTCATCTCGTCGACCGGGTCGGCGCTGACCCAGTGGGCGGTGCCGGTCTGGGTCTACCTGGAGACCGGCTCGATGCTGTGGTTCGGCCTGTCCGGGGTGATCGCGTACCTGCCGGCGCTGCTGACGCTGCCGGTCGCCGGCGCGGTCGCGGACCGGTTCGACAGGCGCCGGGTGCTGCTGGCCGCGTGCGCGACGGCGGTGACAGCGGAGGCGCTGCTGGCGCTGCTGCTCTGGACCGACCGGCTGGGGCTGGCGGCCGTCTACACGCTCGTGTGCGTGCTCGGCGCGGCGTCGGTGTTCCAACGCATCACCTACCTGGCCGCGATCCCACAGGTGGTGCCGAAGCGCTATCTGGGGCACGCCAACGGCATCGCGCAGCTCGCGGTCGGGCTCAGCTCGCTCGCGGTGCCGCTGCTGGCTGCGGGTCTGCTGGCCGCGATCGGCCTGGCCGGCGTCCTGGTCATCGACATCGTGAGTTACGTGGTGGCGATCGGTGTGCTGGCCGCCGTGCGGTTCCCCGACCTGCTCGGCCGGCGGCGCAAGGAGCCGTTCCTGGCGGAGCTGATCGGTGGCGCGCGGATGACGTGGGCCGAGCCGGGCTTCCGGGCCATGCTGGGCTTCTTCTCGCTCTACAACCTGTGCCTGGCGAGCCTGCTGCTGGTGCCGCCGATGGTGCTCGCGTTCGGCACGATGGGCCAGGTCGGCACCGTGGCGTTCGCCGAGGCGCTCGGCGCCGTCCTCGGCGGACTCGCCATCGCGGTGTGGGGCGGCCCGACCCGGCGCCGGATGCCCGCGCTGATCGCCATCGCGTTCGGCGTGGCGGTCAGCCTGGTGCTCAGCGGCGTCCGGCCGAGCCTGCTGCTGGTGGCGCTCGGCAGTTTCGGCGTGGGGCTGGGCCTGGGCCTGCACAACGGCATCTACCTGTCGATCATCCAGGTGAAGGTGCCGCAGCGGTTCCACGGCCGGGTGCTGGCGATCATCCAGACGCTGACCTGGGCGACGCTGCCGCTGGGCTTCGCCGTGCTGGTGCCGCTGAGCGGGTCGCTGCTGGAACCGATGTTCGCCCCCGGCGGCGCGCTGGCCGGCAGCGTCGGCGCGCTGATCGGCACCGGCCCCGGCCGGGGACTCGGGTTTGCGTTCGTGGTGTCCGGGCTGGCCCTGGCCGTGGTGGCGCTCGGCGCCTACGGCGTACGCCGGCTGCGCCGGTTCGACACCGAGACCCCCGACGCGCCGGCGGACGCCACCGAGTGGCTACCGCACCTGCGCCGGGTCGACGATCTGTAGCCGCAGTTCCGAGGCGTACGCCCGGCCGGCCCCGTCGGTCAGCCAGGCGTCGTCCGGGCCGGGCAGCAGCTCGGTGACGGTGAGCCCGACGCCGTCGCCGCCCTTGGCGTGCGCGCCGCGCAGCAGCGTGCACAGCAGCCGGGTGTAGACGCCGCTGGTCAGGTCCACATAGCTGGGTTTGAGTTCGGTGTCGACCCGCACGAAGATCCGCTCGGGCAGGCCGAGCGCGAGCCGCCAGCGCCGTACCGCGAGGTAGCGTTCCCGCTCGCCCTTGACCGTGTGCAGGCCGGTCTCGCCCACAGTGGTGCGCCACGTCTCGCGGACCAGCACCAGGTCGTCGACGGTGACGCGCGGCGTGCGCCCGGCGTTGCCGGCCAGCTTCCACGTGTCGAACACCTGGTAGTCGAACAGCGGCGCGAACACCTCCAGCAGCGGCCACCGCCGCCCGTCGTCGGCGTGCGCGGAAAGAGTGCCGTCGTCGTCCGGCCGCACGGTCAGGGTCGTGATCGGCACGAGGCGGTCCGGGTCGGCGCCGGGCGCGTCGACGAACCCGAGCTGGGCGTCGGCGGGCCCGTGCAGCCACTCCGCGATCCGGGCGGTGTGCCGGGGCCAGTCCACCGGCGGCAGCAGCCGGACCCGGCCGCCGGGCAGGTCGGCGCGCATCCCGTCGCGCAGCCGCTGCGGGTCCGGGTGCCCGTACGCGAAGAAGTGCGTGTCGAACGCGGCCAGCGCCACGTGCAGCTCGCCGAGCACGACTGTGAAGTCGCCGCGCAGCAGCGCCGCCTCGTCCGGCGCGCACACGTGCACGTCCGGGCTGTGGATGCGGGCGGCGGCCCAGCCGGGCGCGTCGGCGGGGAACGCGGCGGCGACCCGCTCGGTCAGCGCGGCGGCGTCGAACCGCAGCTCCCGGGCGTCGGTGTCGGCGTCGGCCAGGCCGAGCACCGTCGACCACCGGGCCAGGAACTCGGCGGTGACGGCGGCGGCGGGCGGGTCCGCCCCGAACACCACCGCCTGCGCCAGGAACCACAGGTCGGCCACCGGCACGTCCGCGGTGGCCGACTCCGCCGCCAGGTCGCGGTACAGGGCGGCCAGCGCGTCGGCGTACGCCTGCCCGATCGCCGCGGTCAGCCACCGCGCCGACAGCAGCAGCGGTTCCAGCGGCGCGAGCCGTGCCAGCAGCGCGTCACCGAAGCGGACGTCCAGGTCGCGGACCGTCTCCAGGTGGCACAGCGTGCGGCCGGCGTACACCTCGCCGGGCTGCTGCCGCGCCTCCCGGCCGGTCAGTTCCACGAACCGCCGGTCCAGCGCGGACATCGCCGCGGCCAGCGCGTCCGGGCCGTCGGCGGCGGCCACCGCGTCGCGCAGGTCGCTCACCGTGGCCAGGTCGCCGAGCACCCGCTCGCGGACCGTGTCGTCGCCGATCGCGGCGAGCTGCTCGCGCAACGCGTCCTCGGCGGTGAGGTCGACCGGCAGGTCGAAGCCGATCCGCAGCACGCCGCGCCCGGCCAGGTCGTCGAGCTGCGCGTGCACGTCAGCGGCCCGGCGGAAGCCGCTCGCCGGGTCCGCGAGCAGCGCGGCGACCAGGTCGGCCACGCGCGGTCCGCGCCGCGCCAGCGTGAGCAGCGCGGCGGTCGCCGCCGGGAGCGTCTGCGGTGGATGGTGCGGGCGCCGCAGCACCCGGTCGCGCAGGCTCAGGTGCGGGCCCAGCCGCACCGGCAGCCAGTCCCGCACGCCTGGCCCGCGGGCGAAGGCCTCCGCGAGCGCGTCCAGGCCCCACCGCTCCAGGAACACCTTCCGGGTACGCGTCAACGCCGCGCCGGGACGCACCGTCGCGATCGGACCGCTGCCGCCCAGCTCGGTCCAGCAGATCGGGCCGAAGAAGCCCACCGTGTCGTTCTTCAGGCAGTACCGCTGCCAGTACTTCGCGACGACCTCCTCCCGGTGCCGCCGGCGCAGGTTGCGCGGGGCGTGCGGGCCGTCGCGCCGGATCGCGTCGACGGCGAGCAGGACCGCAGGGTTCTGCCAGGTCAGCGCCGTACGGAAGGCGTCGTCGCAGGCGATGCCGTAGACCGTCTGCCCGAGGTCGGCCGCGGCGGCGTCGAACGCCGCAGCGAACTCCGCGGCGTCGCCGTCCCCGCGCAGGTGCCGGTCGGCCGCCTCCGCGAGCGCCGGAGCGGCGAACCGGCTCATCCCGCCGGCCGGAAAACCGGCCGACCGGAGCAACGCGGAACGCCATACGTGCCAACGGGTTCCGGGCAGGGACGTGAGATGCTCTCGGGGCATGGGGGAATGGTAAGCAGCGGCGGATCTGCGGCGGGACGGTCGAGCATGAGCTTCGGGCTGGTGTCCTTCGGTGAGGCGCTCGGCGACCCGGCGCCCGTCGCCGACGTGGTGGCGCAGTACACCGACGACGTCAACCGCGTCCTCGGCTACGGCTACCGGCGGGTGCACCGCGCCGCGCCGGACGTCGGCCTGACCGACCTCGCCGAGCGGGCCGCCCGCCGCGCCTTGGACGCCGCCACGCTGCCCGCCGCGCGGGTGGACCTGCTGGTGCTCGCCGTCACCGACCTCACCGAACACCTCTACTGGGACGCCGCCGCCGACCTGGCGTACCGGCTCGGCGCGGCCGGCGCCGAAGCGGTGCTGCTCACCCAGGCGTGCACCACCGGCGTGCTCAGCCTCGACACCGTCGCCGGCAAGTTCGCCACCCACCCGGAGTACGACACCGCGCTCGTGATCGCGGCCAACCGGACCTGCGAGGCGTACTGGAACCGGATGGAGACCCAGCCGATGGTGTTCTCCGACGGCGCCGTGGCCACAGTGGCCCGGCGCGGGCACCCCCGGCTGCGCTGGCAGGTCACCGAGGCCGCCACCGACGGCCGCTACGCCGGGTTCTACCGGCTCGACGGCGGTGGCGCCGCGGCGCCGTTCGCACCCGGCGCCGAGCCGCCGGCCGCCCGCGACGTGTGGCACGTGATGGAGTTCTTCGACTACGACCCCGAGCAGTTCGCGCAGTACGCCCGCCACCTCGACGAGCGGATGGTGCGGGTCACCGAACGCGCCTGCGAGCGGGCCGGCGTCACCGTCGCCGACCTGGCGCGGCTGATCCTGGTCGCCGACAACGAACGCGCCATGACGTCGCTCGCCGAGGCCCACAAGGTGCCGCCGGAGCGGACCAACCGGGCACTGGCGGCCGAGTACGGGCATCTCGGCGCGGCTGACCAACTGTTCGGGCTGAGCCGCCTGCTCGACGCCGGTGAGCTGCACGAGGGCGACCGGGTCGCGTTGATCTCGTTGGGCCGGGGCACCCACTGGGCCTGTACGATCATCGAGGTATGAGCATGTCCAGCCGGCTGGTGCGGCTCGTCGCCGACGTGCTGGAACTGCCCGTCGACCAGGTCGACGCGCAGACCGGCCCCGCGACCACCGCCGCGTGGGTGAGCCTGCGTCACCTCCAGATCGTCGTGGCCGTCGAGGACGCGTACCGGATCTCGCTGACGCCCCGGGAGATCCGGACCGTGCGGTCGGTGGGCGACCTGCGCGCGCTGCTCGCCCAGCGGGGCGTGCCGGAGTGAGCGCCGCGCCGGCCCCGCTCGACGACGCCGACCTCGACGCGGGGCTGCTCATCCGCCGCTTCGAGGAGCACCTGCTGCGCCTGTACGCCGACGGTCACCTCGCCGGCACCACGCACACCTGCCTCGGCCAGGAGTACGTCCCGGTAGCGCTGGCCCCACTGCTGACCGGGGACTTCGTGTTCAGCAACCACCGCGGACACGGGCACTACCTGGCGCACTGCGGCGACCCGGAGGGCCTGCTGGCGGAACTGCTCGGCCGCGACGGCGGGGTGTGCCACGGGTACGGCGGCAGCCAACACCTGCGCCGGGACCGGTTCCTGTCCACCGGCGTGCAGGGGGAGAGCCTGCCCGCCGCTGTCGGCGTGGGACTGCACCTCAACCGCACCGGGCAGGACACGATCGTGGTGGCGTACATCGGCGACGGGACCTGGGGCGAGGGTGCTGTCTACGAGGCGCTGAACATGGCCGCGCTGTGGCGGGTGCCGCTGCTCGTCGTGGTCGAGCACAACCGGATCGCCCAGTCCACCCCGACCACCGCGCAGCTCGCCGGCACCATCGCCGGCCGGGTCGCCGGGTTCGGCATCACCGTCAGCGAGTCCGGCTCGTTCGACCTCACCGAGGTACGCGCCGCCGCCGCGCCGCACGTCGAGCGGGTCCGCGCCACCCGGACGCCGCACGTGCTCGTGCAGCACACGGTCCGGCTCGGCCCGCACAGCAAGGGCGACGACACCCGGCCCGCCGACGAACTCGACCGGCTGCGCCGCCTCGACTGGCTCCAGCGGTACGCCGAGGCGTACCCGGAGCGGTTCGCGGCCGCCGACGCGCGGGCCCGGCAGCGGGTCGCGGAGGTCTCGGCCGAGGTGCTGGCCCGGCCGCTCGCGCGCGGAGCGGCGGCGTGACGCGCGCGGAACGGGTCAGCCGCAACCTCAACCGTGCCCTGCACGCGCTGTTCGCCGCCGACGAGCGGGCCTGGCTGCTGGGGGAGGACGTCGCCGACCCGTACGGCGGGGCGTTCAAGGTGACCCAGGGCCTCTCCACCGCCTACCCCGACCGGGTGCTGTCGACGCCGCTGAGCGAGAACGCCATCACCGGCGTCGCGGGTGGCCTGGCGCTGTGCGGCGACACAGTGATCGTCGAGATCATGTTCGGGGACTTCGCCGGTCTCGCCTTCGACCCGATCCTCAACCTGATCACCAAGTCCGTCGCCATGTACGGCGAGCGCACTC
Source organism: Micromonospora chalcea (assembly GCF_028768405.1). Lineage (NCBI taxonomy): Bacteria > Bacillati > Actinomycetota > Actinomycetes > Micromonosporales > Micromonosporaceae > Micromonospora > Micromonospora chalcea. The sequence continues at coordinate 756,210 of NZ_CP118233.1, forward strand.
CGATGCGGGTGGTGATCCGCTGCCCGGTCGGCGGCGGGCGCGGCTACGGCGCGACGCACAGCCAGAGCCCGCAGAAACACTTCATCGGCATCCCGCACCTCGCGCTGTACGAGCTGTCCCCGCTGCACGACGCGGCCGACGTGCTGGCCGCCGCGCTGCGCCGCGACGAACCGGCGATGCTGTTCGAGGACAAGATCCTCTACACCCAGCGGCGGTACGTGGACGGCCGCGTCGACGACCGCCTCGCCTTCGAGTTGCGCGGCGCGGACGGCAACTGGGCCCGCGTCCACGACCCGGACGCCACCGGCGCGCCGACGCTCGTCATCGCGCCGGGCGGGGTCGCCAACCGGGCGATCGCCGCCGCCACGCGGGCCGCCGAGCGGGGACGTACGGTCGAGGTGCTGGTCCCGGCGCGGCTCTACCCGGTGGACGTGGACGGCCTGCGCGACCTGCTCGCCGGCGCGCACGGCGTGATCGTCGCCGAGGAGAGCACCGCGGGCGGCACGTGGGGGAGCGAGGTCGCGGCCCGCCTGCACGCCGAGGCGTGGCCGCTGCTGCGCGGCCCGGTCGAGCTGGTCAGCTCCGCCGACCGGGTCATCCCGTCCGCGCCGCACCTGGAACAGGCGGTGCTGCTCGGCACCGACGCGATCCTGGACCGGATCATGCGCCTGCCCGCCGCGCCGGTGGCGACCGGCGACCGGGGCGGACCGGCTGACGCCCCGGCGACTCCGGCCGGCGTGTCTCCGGGCGTGCCCGGCGCGGTTCCGGTTCCGCGCACCGATCCGTCACCCGTCGATCCGCCGCCCTCCGCTCCGACGACGGCGGCGCAGGCGGGCGTCCCGGTGGACGTACCGCGGCTCAACCCCAACGACGACAGCTACGTGCTGCTGGAATGGCTGGTCGCGGACGGCGCCACGGTGGAGGCCGGCGAGCCGGTCGCGGCGGTCGAGACGTCCAAGGCGATCGAGGAACTCGCGGCGACGCGGGCCGGCGTGCTGCGTCAGGACGTGGCAGCCGGCGCCGACTGCGCCCCGGGCGCTCCCATCGGCCGGATCCTGCCCGAGTCGGCCGTGCCCGCCCCGCCAGAGCCGCTGGGCTCGCCCGCTGCGGCGTACCCGGAGCAGGTGGAGGCCGTGGGGACGCGGACGGCGACGCCGGGACGGCCGCTGCCACCGGCGCAGCGCCGCATCGCCGACGTGGTGTCCACCTCGCACCGGGAGATCCCGGTGGCCTTCACCGCCGTGCGCGTCGACGTGACGGCAGCGCTCGCACACGCCCGCCGCGCCGCCGACCAGACCGGCGCCACGGTCGGCCTGACCGAGATCGTCATCGCCGCCGTGGCCGCGCTGCACGAGCGGTTCGGCGCCCTCTACGCCCGGCTCACCGGCGACGGGCTGGTGGTCGACGCGGAAGCGCCGTCGATCGGGCTCACCGTGGACGTCGGCACCGGACTGTTCCTGCCGGTGATCCGCGACGCGGCCGGACTGGACCTCGGCGACCTCGCTGACGCCGTGGTCGCGCTGCGGATGAAGGCGCTGCGCGGCCGGCTCCGCGAGGAGGACATGGCCGGCATGAACTTCCTGGTCGCGCTCAACGACACACCCGGCGTCACGGTGTCCCGGCCGATCATCCCGCCCGGCGTCACCTGCGCCCTCTCGGTGCCGGACGTGCACCGCGAGGTCGTGCTCGACGGCGACGGCGGGGTACGCGAGCGGGCGGTGGCGGACCTGGGGCTGGCGTACGACCACCGGCTCGTGAACGGGGCGCAGGCCGGGGCGTACCTGGCCGCGCTCGGCGAGGTGCTACAACGCTGACCGGCACCCCGGATCGGCCGCCGTGCGGTCGCCGCAGCCGCCTCGTCCCCGTCCGGCGCCGGCAGCGACGTCGGCCCCGGCGGCGTGCCGCACCGGTGGGCAGGCGCGTGACCTGCGTTACCTCTCGCCGAGACGGGAATGTGATCACCGGGGGCGCATTTGACTCACTGTGTGAGTGCCGCACCCTCCCGCGCCCGGTCGCACGACCGGGCCGGGACGCCCCAGACGACCGATGCCACCCCGACGCCCACCCCGGGTGACCTGATGAGCCGCAGCCAGCGCCTGAGGCTCGTGCTCGTCCTCGGCTCGCTGATCGCCGTGGGTCCGCTGACCATCGACATGTACCTGCCCGCGCTGCCCGCGATCGTGGCGGACTTCGCGACCACGTCGGCGGCGGTGCAGTTGACGCTCACCGGGACGCTCGCCGGGCTCGCCGTCGGCCAGTTGCTGATCGGGCCGCTGTCGGACGCGGTCGGGCGGCGCCGCCCGCTGATCGCCGGTCTGCTGCTGCACATCGTGGCCTCGGCGCTGTGCGTCGTCGCCCCGAACGTCGCCGTCCTGGGCGTCCTGCGGGTCGTGCAGGGCCTCGGCGTCGCCGCGACCGCAGTGGTCGCGATGGCGGTGGTGCGCGACCTGTTCAGCGGGTCGGCGTTCGCCACCATGCTGTCCCGGCTGCTGCTGGTGATGGGCGCGGCGCCGGTCCTCGCCCCGACGCTCGGCGGCGGTGTGCTGCGGTGGACGGACTGGCGTGGCGTGTTCGTGGTCCTGGCCGTCTTCGGGGTGCTGCTCGTCGTGCTGGCCACGCTCGCGCTGCCGGAGACGCTGCCGCCCGCGCGCCGCCAGCGCGGCGGAGTGGTGGCGACAGTGATGAACTACGGCGGGCTGCTGCGGGACCGCGTCTTCGTCGGCCTGGTCCTGGTGGCCGGCCTGGCCATGGCGGCGCTGTTCGCGTACGTGGCCGGCTCGTCGTTCGTCCTCCAGGACGGGTACGGCCTCAACGAGCAGGAGTTCGGGCTGGCGTTCGGGGCGGGCGCGGTGGGCCTGATCGGCGCGACCCAGTACAACGTGCGGCTGCTGCGCCGCTACTCCTCCCAGTGGATCCTGGTGGCCTCGCTGGCGGGGGGCACGGTGGCCGGGCTGGCGCTGCTGGTGTTCGCCGCGACCGGCTTCGGCGGGCTGCCCGCGCTGCTGGTGTCGCTGTGGTTGGTGCTGGCGGCGGCGGGTCTGGCCATGCCGAACGCCCCGGCGCTGGCCCTGTCCCGCCACGGCGAGGCGGCCGGCACCGCGTCCGCCCTGCTGGGCGCGGTGCAGTTCGGCGTGGGCGCGGTGGCGGCGCCGCTGGTGGGCGTGCTCGGCACCGGCGCGGTGGCGATGGCGCTGGTGGTGGCCGGCGGGATGGTGGCGGCGCTGGCGGTGCTGCTGGTCGTGGTGCGGCCGTCGCAGCTCGCCGGCCTGGAGGCGGATCCGGCGGTCGCGGTCGCGCACTGACGGACCGCCCGGCGCGCGGGATGCGGGCAGCGCCTACGCTGCTGCCATGACCGCCCCGGCCCGCATCCTGGTCGAGGGGATCCACGGGTCCGGCAAGTCGACGCTGGCCGCGCTGCTGGCGCAGCGCTACCGCCTGCCCTGGTATCCGGTGGACGATCTGCTCTGGGAGCCGGGCTGGGTGGAGGTGCCGGTCGCCGAGCAGCGACGGCGGATCGCGGAGATCTGCCGACGTGACCGCTGGATCCTCGACGGCGCCTACCACGGCTGGCGGGACGTGGTGCTCGGCCGCGCCGACCTGGTGATCGGCCTGGACTACCCGCGCGGGGTCTCGTTCCGGCGGCTGCTGCGGCGTACGCGGCAGCGGCTGGCCAGCGGCGAGGAGATCTGCAACGGCAACCGGGAGTCGTGGGGAAGCGTGCTGTCCCTCGACTCGGTGCTGGTGTGGCACGTCACCGGGTTCGGCCGGGCGCGCCGGCGCCTGCGGGCCTGGGCGGCCGACCCGGCCGGACCGCCGGTGCTGCTGTTCACCGACCCGGCCGCCCTCGACGACTGGCTGGCGCGCGGCAGCCGGGTGCCGGACCGGCGCGGGACGTGACTACATCGGAAAACGGCCGCGACGCCACTGCCAGTGGCGGCCGGCCCGCAGGTGGTCGATGACCGCGCGCTGGAGGACGGTGCGGCGGGGCAGCCGGTCCAGCGGCGTGTTCAGGCTGCGGAAGACGAAGCGCAGCACCTCGACGTCGCCGTCCAGCCCGTCCATCTGCTGGTAGGGCTCCAGCGTGAACCGCCGCTGGAACCGGACGATGTTGGAGTCCTCCGGTAGGTATTCGCTCAGCTGTGGGTCGAGCAGCCAGGAGCCACAGGAGAAGGCGGTGTAGCTCTCGTCGGGGAAGTGGCGCGGGAAGAACGCCCGGGCCCGGTCCAGCGACGCGTCGACCGCCGCCGGGGTCAGCGGCCCCGAGTCGGGGATGTGCAGGTCGAGGGCGCCGGTGTCGCCGCGCTGGTGCTGCAGGCGGCCCAGCTCGTAGAGGCCGCCGCGCGCGTGCAGCGTCAGCCATGCCTGCATGACCGGCCAGCCCTCACCGTGCATCCGCCGGTCGACGGCGAGGTTGTTGCCCAGGTCGGCGAGCGTCGCCCAGGAAACCTCGTCGGGCACGCCGTGGTCGGCGTGGTACGCCCGGACGACGTCGACCAGGGCCAGGTACGCGTAGGCGTAGAGGTGCCGCCAGGCCGGCCCCCGGTCGCGGGGCAGCGCCGGGCCCGGCGGCAGCCAGGCGAAGCCGCCGAGGTCGGCCCGGACCAGGGCGATCGAGCGGTCGAGCAGCCAGCGCAGCTCCGGGGTCCACAGTGGGGACTCCGGGTCCGGCCAGCCCGCCATGATCTCGGCGGCGTCGTCGGGGCGCACCGCGAGCCGCCGCAGCAGCGCGGGCGCGTCCGCCCGGGCGGGCAGCGGCGCGGAAGGCCGGTCGCCGGCGAGCCGGCGCACCCGGTCGATCTCCTCGGCGGGCACGCCGAGCCGGCCGGCGACGTCGTCCACGTCCATGGGGACGACGCTACCGGCCGGCGTCCGCGCCGACAGCCCCGTGCGGCGTCAGCGCCGTTGCTGACACGGCACGCAGAAGCGGGCCGCGGGGCGGATCTCCAGGCGGGCGGTCGGGATGTCCTGGCCACAGCGCTCGCAGACGCCGTACGTGCCGTCGGACATGCGCTTGAGCGCCTGGGCGGTGTCCGCGACGCCCTGGCGCGCGGCCTCGATCAGCCGGCGCAGGGTGTCCGGGTCGTGACCGCCGTGGTCGGGCTGCCGCGTGTGCAGCGTCAGCTCGGTGAGCTGGTCGGTGTACTCGTTGAACTGCCGGTCCAGCAGTTCCCGCAGGGTGTCCGTGCGGTCGTTCAGGGCGTGCGTCATGATCAGGCGCTCCTTTCCGGGCGGCGCTGGGTGTCGTGCGGGTGGCGCAGGGCCGAGACAGCGGCCATGCCGGCGCCGGTCAGGGCGGCGGTCCGGGGTGAGGCGGCGCGGTGGACGGCGGCGCCGAGCCTCGCGACCAGGCGCGCGGTCACGTCCGGCCGGGTCGCGCCGTCGCCGATGACGATCGCGCCGCGGGCCAGGGCGGTGCGGACCAGGGGCCGCAGCGCCGGGTCCTGCCGCAGCTCACGGACCAGCCGGGCGGCGGCGTCGGCGAGCATGCCGGCGGTCGTCGCGTGGTTCAGGTCGCGGGTGCCGACCTCGGCGCGGCGGGCGGCGACGACCCGGCCGTCCTCCAGCAGCGCCACCTCGGTGAGCTGCGCGCCGATGTCGGCGAGCAGCAGGGTGCCGGCGGCGGCGCCGGCGCCGATGGCGCCCGCCCGGACGCTGTCGAGGAACAGCAGCCGGGACGGCGCGAGGACGGCGGCGAGCACGCGGCGCGTCGCCTCCTGCTCGGCCGGCGCGGCCAGCACCGGCCGGCAGGCGACCACGAGCGCGCCGACCGGTACCGCCGCGCGGTGGTCACGCAGGATGCGTCGCAGCTCGGTGACGCAGGCCGGACCGTCCACGATCCGTCCGCGCCGCACGACCGGGCTGCGCAGGCCGTGACCGAGCGGGACGCTCAGCGTCCGGCCCGGACCCAGCCAGATCCGCAGCAGGCTGCTGCCGAGGTCCACGGCGATCGGCGCCGCGTCGGCGCCCACCGGCGGGCGGGTGGTGTGGGAGCGGCCGATCAGCAGACCGGTACGCGCCGGAGAACGGACGACGGTGACGGGATGCGGCATACCGACCTCTTTCGGATCAGGTGCCCAACCGGGCGGTGGACGGTGCGGGGGAGGGGCGTGGCCGGGGGCCGGGGCCGGATTCGCTCGACGGCGCCGGCGGCCGGGGCTCAGGCGCGCCGCGGGTCGCCGCTCGCGGACCGGGACGCGACGAAACCGGCGAACACCGGTGGTGAAGCCATCGACGTGCGGGTCATGCTCACCACCTCCTCGCTACTCGGGTACCGCCTCGGACCTCCAGCTTCGCCCGGAATGCGGCGCTCGGCATTGCGCACGACCGGCCAACAAAGGGCCGAATGATTGCCGGTCACTGGACAACCGGTCCGGGTACCCCCCGGAGCTATGGTTGACGTGAGGAGGTTCCCGTGATCATCGAACGCACGATCCTCCCCGGCATCGGGGTCCGGCACACGCTGACCACCGACGAGGGCCGCCGCATCGGAGTGATCGACTACCAGACCGGCGGCCGGCGCGACATCGTCCACGACGACCCGGACGACCCGGACCGGATGGTGGCTCTCAGCCTCACCCGCGACGAGGCGTCGGCCCTGGCGAACCTGCTCGGCTTCCCGGAACTGGTGGCCGTTCCCGCCTGAGCGTCACGCCGGCAGCGGCTTGCGCGGCCAGTCCAGCGCCCGCGCGCCGAGGACGGCGGCGTGCAACGTGAACCGGTCCCGTGCGTCGGCGGGGTCGTACCCGCTCAGCGCCCGGACCCGGGCCAGCCGGTAGGTGACGGTGCGGACGGAGACGTGCAGCCGCCGGGCCGCCTCGGTGCTCACCTCGCCGCAGGCGAAGTACTCGTTCAGCGTGTCCAGCAGCGGCTCGGCGCCGCCGCGCGCCTGGGCCAGTGGCGTCAGCACCGCCCGGACGAGGTCCACCATGGCCGGCTGGTCGCGCAGCAGCACGCGGTAGATGAGCAGGTCGTGCGCGTCGATCACGGACGTCTCGGAGTGCAGCCGCCGCGCCGTGGTCAGCGCCTCCCGCGCCTCCTCGTAGGAGCGGGCGATGCCGTACACGCCGGGGTGCGGGCGGCCCACCGCCACCTGCCACGGCCGGCCCCGCACCAGGCGGTCCAGCTCGCCGTGCATCAGCGTGCCCAGGTTGCCGGCCGGCCCGCGGCCCCGGTCGGTGGCCACCGGGTCGGCCGGGGCGATCACCACGAGCAGCCCCTCCTTCGTGGCCACCAGCACGTCCCGGTCGCCCAGCCGGTCGAACACGGCCCGTTCCAGCGCGCTGATCGCCGCCTCCGTGTCCGGCAGGCGGCGACCGGGCGCGGCGAGCGCCACCTGGTGTACGCGGGCGAGGTCGAGCCCGAACGGCTCGGCCCGTTCCACCAGCCCGCCGAGGTCGGAGTCGCCGCGCAGCAGGTCGTCGACGAGTTCCCGGCGCAGCGACTCCTCCCGCCGGACCAGTTCCCGCCGGGCCACGGCGTAGCCCTCGGCGAGCGTGGCGACGGCGGTGTCGACCACCTGCAGCACGGCGTCGGCGGCGGCGCGCACCGCCTCGCTGTCGTCGGAGCGGTCCAGGTGCGGAAACTGCCGCCACACCCGCCGCGCCGCGGACAGGTAGAGGCGTACCGCGCGTCCGGCGGACACCCCCTGCTCGGCCGCGCGCCGGCCGAGGGCGCCCACCGCGTCGAGTTCGGCGCGGCGCGGACGGCGGCCGGTCACCGCCGCGTCGGTCAGCAGCCGCAGGTAGTCGCCGAGCAGTTCCACAGGTACGCCACCGGCGTCGGCGCTCGCCGCGCGGGCCACCTCGGCCAGCCACTGCTCGTCCTCGCCGCCCGCGGCCGGCGCCGGCCGGCGGACGTTGTCGGTCATCGCGGTCTCCCCGTGCCGGGCCGGCACCCGATGCCGGCCCACTGCGCCCAGCGTAGGCCGGGGGTCCGGCGCCGTCGGGCGCGACCGGCCCGCGCGGTCCGTCCGGGAGCGGGCGCGCCCGGCGTCATGCCCGCGACGGCGGGCCCGGGTCGACCACGAGCGCCGGACCGGTCCGCCGCCCACCCCGGGGACCGCGGGTCAGGCGCCGCGCCGCCCCCGCCGGGTCGTCGTCGGCCGCCACCTGATCGAGTACGCGCACCCAGCGCTCGCCGTGCGCGTCGGCGAACGCGGCGGCGACCACGGCGACCCGCCGGCCGGTGACCGGCGACGGCGTCGCGCCCCCGCCCGGTGACGCGGACCCGGCCCGGGCAGTGGACCCGGCCCGGGCAGTGGACCCAGCCCGGGCAGCAGAGCCGGCTCGGGCAGGGGACCCGGCCGGTCGAGTGGACCCGAGCGCCGGACCGGCCGGCACTCCGGCGAGGGCGGCCCGGTCTGCGGCGACGGTGATCAGGTCGGGCGAGCCGCAGCGCGCCGCCTCCACCGCGCCGGACCGGTCCACACGCACGATCGTGGCGCGCAGGTGACCCGCCGGGGCGAGGTCGCGTACCGCCTGGTCGAGCACCCCGGCGAGGCGCTGCGGCGACGCTGCCGGCCGGGCGTGCCGGCGGAACGTCTGCTCGATCGCCCGCCGCCCGGCGGGTGTGTCCAGCGCGGCGCCGGTGACGGTGCCGACCAGGGCGAGAAGCCCGCCGCCGCGCAGCGGGACGGCGGCGCCGATCTCGCCGGGCGAGCCGCAGACCGCCAGCGCGGCGCTTCCCGGGCCGGCCGGCACGGTGAAGACCGCGACGTCCGTGGGCCCGGCGGCGCGCGTCACCGACGCGGTCCGGGTCCGTCGGCGGGCCCACGCCAGCAGGGGCACCGCGGTCAGGCTGAGCGTGGAGGCGAGCAGCGCCTGCGGGTCGCTGCGGTGGCCGGGGATCACCGGTACGAGGACCGACGCCACCACCAGCACGCCCGCCCACGCCGACACCAGTGCCGCCACCCGGGGCCGGGCCGAGACGCCGAGCAGGCCGGGCAGCAGCACCCAGCCGATCGGGGTGCCGACCTCGGCGACACCCATCAGCACCGCGTTCCCGGTGGTGCCCGCCAGGGCGGCTCGCATCGGCAGCACGCCCACCACCCTATCGGGGCCCCCGCCGTACCGGCCGAGACCCAACCTCACTCCTTACCCTGTGCGGGACCCGGACGACACGACACGAGCGCGTGATTCTCTCGACATACCGTCGTGCCGCCTGGCCAGTTAGGGTTGACGTACCGAGCGTCGATCTTGAGGAGTGTGTGTGCTGGTTCTGGTGGCGGTCCATGCGCTCGCAGCCGTGATCGCCCCCGTGCTGGTACGCCTACTCGGTCGACGCGCTCTCTACGTCCTCGCCGCCGTTCCCGCCGCGGCGGGAGTCTGGGCACTGACCCGCACCGAGGAGGTCCGCGCGGGCCGGCCGGTCGTCGAGACGGTCACCTGGGTGCCGCAGCTCGGCCTCGACCTGGCGCTGCGGATGGGCACGCTGTCCTGGCTGCTGGTGCTGCTCGTCGGCGGCGTCGGCGCCCTCGTGCTCGTCTACAGCGCGCGCTACTTCCACTCCGACGACCCGAGCCTCGGCCGGTTCGCCGCGGTGTTCGTCGCGTTCGCCGGCGCGATGCTCGGCCTGGTGGTCTCCGACGACCTGCTGCTGCTGTACGTGTTCTGGGAACTGACCACGGTCTTCTCGTACCTGCTGATCGGCAGCGACCCCACCAAGCGGGCCAGCCGGCGCGCCGCGATGCAGGCGCTGCTCGTGACCACGCTGGGCGGCCTGGCGATGCTCGCCGGGTTCGTCATGCTCGGCCAGCACGCCGGCTCGTACCGGTGGTCCGAGATCGCCGGGAACCTGCCGGAGGGCGGATACCTCACCGCCGCGCTGGTGCTCGTCCTGCTCGGCGTGACGAGCAAGTCGGCGATCTTCCCGTTCAGCTTCTGGCTGCCGCGCGCGATGGCCGCGCCCACGCCGGTCAGCGCCTACCTGCACGCCGCCGCCATGGTCAAGGCGGGCGTGTTCCTGGCCGCGCTGATGGGCCCGGCGGTCGGCCAGGCCACCGTGTGGCGCGCCATCCTGCTCGGCGGCGGCCTGATCACGCTGTTCCTCGGCGGCTGGACGGCGCTGCGGCAGGTCGACCTCAAGCTGCTGCTGGCGTACGGCACGGTCAGCCAGCTCGGCCTGCTCATGGTGATCCTCGGCGCGGGCACCCGCGACACCGCGCTGGCCGGCGCCGCGATGCTGCTGGCGCACGCCCTGTTCAAAGCCACCCTCTTCCTCGTCGTCGGCGTCGTCGACCACGTCACCGGCACCCGGGACCTGCGCGAGCTGAGTGGGCTGGGCCGCCGTGCGCCGGTGCTCGCGGCGGTCGCCGGGCTCGCCGCCGCCTCCATGGCCGGGCTGCCGCCGCTGTTCGGATTCGTGGCCAAAGAGGCAGCGCTGGAGGCGTTCCTGCACGGCGGGCCGGTCGAACTGCTGGTACTCGCCGGGGTGGTGGCCGGTTCGGCGCTCACCGTCGCGTACACGTTGCGTTTCCTCTGGGGCGCGTTCGCCGCCAAGCCCGACGTGCCCGACACCCCTGTCGAACGGATCGAGCCGGCCTTCCTCGGCCCGGCGGCGGTGCTCGCCCTCGCCGGCCTCGTGGTCGGGATCGCCGCTCCGGCGGTGGACCGGGTGCTCGCCCCGTACGCCGACCAGTTCCCCACCGCCGACCCCGGCTACCACCTCGCGCTGTGGCACGGCCTGACGCCGGCGCTCGGCCTGTCGGCGCTGGCCGTCACCGGCGGCGTCGGGCTGTTCCTGCTGCTGCAGCGCCGCCGCCCGCGCCTGCTGCGGCTGCCCTTCGACGGCGCCACCGGCTACGAGCGGCTGGCGAGCGCGGTCGACCGCGCGGCGGTGGAGCTCACCGGCGCCACCCAGCGCGGATCCCTGCCGTTCTACCTCGGCGTCATCCTGCTGGTGCTGGTGATCCTGCCGGGCGGGGCGGTGCTGGCCGGCCTGCCCTGGGCGCAGCGGTTCCAGCTCTGGGACACCCCGCTGCAGGCCGTCGCGGGAGCGGTGGTCGTGGTCGCCGCGCTGGTCGCCGCGCGCGCCCGCCGCCGGCTGACCGCCATGATCCTGGTCGGGGTGACCGGCTACGGCACGGCGCTGCTGTTCATCCTGCACGGCGCGCCGGACCTGGCGCTCACCCAGTTCCTGGTGGAGACCGTCACGATCGTGATGTTCGTGCTGGTGCTGCGCCGCCTGCCGCGCCGGTTCTCGGCCCGCCCGATCCGCGCCACCCGGCAGTTCCGCGTGGCGCTCGGCGTGGCCGTCGGCGTGGTCACCGCCGGCATGGCGTACGTCGCGGCGGGCAGCCGGGTCGCCACGCCGATCTCGGTCGGCTTCCCGGACGAGGCGGTCTCCTACGGCGGCGGCAAGAACGTCGTCAACGTGACGCTCGTCGACATCCGGGCCTGGGACACGATGGGCGAGATCGCGGTGCTGGTGGTGGCCGCCACCGGTGTGGCCAGCCTGATCTTCCGCGGCACCCGCGCCCTGGACCTGCGCAGCGGCATCCCCGGCGTCGGCCGGCAGCAGTCGTCGCGCCCACGCTGGCTCACCAGCGGCGCGACGTCCCGGCAGCAGTCGGTGATCCTCCAGGTCGTCACCCGGCTGCTCTTCCACGCCATCCTGCTGTTCTCCATCTACCTGCTCTTCTCCGGCCACAACGCGCCGGGTGGCGGGTTCGCCGCCGGGCTGGTCGCCGGTCTCGGGCTCGCGGTGCGGTATCTGGCGGGCGGGCGTACCGAACTCAACGGCGCCGCACCGGTGGACGCCGGCTTCGTGCTCGGCGCGGGACTGTTCGTCGCGGTCGGCACCGGCGTCGCCGCGATGCTGCTGGGCGGCGAGTTCCTGCAGAGCGCGACGCTCGACTTCCACCTGCCGCTGCTGGGCCACGTCCACTTCGTCACCTCCGTCTTCTTCGACGTGGGCGTCTACCTCATCGTGGTCGGCCTGGTGCTGGACATCCTGCGCAGCCTGGGCGCCGAGATGGACCGCCAGGAGGAGGACGACGAGCAGGAGACCGAGCCGGCCGGCGTACGGGAAGAGGAGCTGGTATGAGCCCGAACATTCCCAACCTGGTCTACATCCTGGTGATCGGCGTCCTGTTCGCCACCGGGGTCACACTGCTGCTGGAACGCAGCCTCACCCGCGTCCTGATGGGGGTCATCCTGCTCGGCAACGGCGCGAACCTGCTGCTGCTCACCGGCGGCCGGGCCGGCGGCCCGCCGATCGTCGGCACCTCCGCCCAGGAGGACATGGCCGACCCGCTGCCGCAGGCCATGGTGCTGACCGCGATCGTGATCACGCTCGGCATGACCGCGTTCCTGCTCGCCCTGGCCTACCGCAGCTGGCACCTCAACGGCCACGACGAGGTGCAGGACGACGTCGAGGACCGCCGCATCATGGAACTGGCCGACCGGGACGAGGGCCCCGGCACCGCCGACGCCGACACCGCGGACGGCGGCCCCGCGGACGGCAGCCCCGAGGCTCGGGTCCTGGCCGAGGCGGAGGGCGGCCGATGACCTGGCTCGTCCCGCTGCCGGTGGTGATGCCGCTGCTCGGCGCGGCCCTCACGCTGCTGCTCGCCCGGCGGGCCCGCGCCCAGCGCTGGGTCAGCATCGTCGTGCTCGCCGCCACCGTCGCCGTGGCGGCACTGCTCCTGCTCCAGTCGTCGCTGGACGGCCCGCTCGTGGTCGAGGTGGGCGGCTGGGTCGCGCCGATGGGCATCGTGCTCGTCGCCGACCAGCTCGCCGCGTTGATGCTCGTGGTCTCCGCCTCGGTCACCCTCTGCGTGCTCGTCTACTCCATCGGGCAGGGCATGGCCGACGGCAACGAGGAGACGCCGCTGTCGGTCTACCACCCGACCTACCTGGTGCTGACCGCCGGCGTGTGCAACGCCTTCCTCTCCGGCGACCTGTTCAACCTCTACGTCGGCTTCGAGATCCTGCTGGTCGCCAGCTACGTGCTGCTGACGCTCGGCAGCACCGAGACGCGGATCCGGGCCGGCACCACGTACGTCGTGGTCAGCCTGCTCTCGTCGCTGATCTTCCTGGTGGCGATCGGCCTGGTCTACTCCGCCACCGGCACGCTGAACCTGGCCCAGCTCGCCGACCGCCTGGACGCGCTGCCCGACGACATGCGCCTGGTCCTGCAGGGCATGCTGCTGCTCGCGTTCGGGATCAAGGCGGCGGTGTTCCCGCTGTCGGCGTGGTTGCCGGACAGCTACCCGACCGCGCCCGCGCCGGTGACCGCCGTCTTCGCCGGCCTGCTCACCAAGGTCGGCGTGTACGCGATCATCCGCACCGAGACGCTGCTGTTCCCCGGCGGACGCACCGCCGACCTGCTCATGGTGATAGCGGCGTTGACCATGGTGGTCGGCATCCTCGGCGCGGTGGCCCAGTCGGACATCAAACGACTGCTGTCGTTCACGCTGGTCAGCCACATCGGCTACATGCTGTTCGGGGTCGGCCTGACCACCCCGCTCGGCCTGTCCGCGGCGATCTTCTACGTGGTGCACCACATCACCATCCAGACCACGCTGTTCCTCGCCGCCGGCCTGGTCGAACGACGCGGCGGCAGCACCGCGCTGGACCGGCTCGGCGGGCTGGCCCGGCTGTCACCGCTGCTGGCGCTGCTGTTCTTCGTACCGGCGCTCAACCTGGCCGGCATCCCACCGTTCTCCGGGTTCCTGGGCAAGCTCGGCCTCGTGCAGGCCGGGGTGGACGACGGCGGGTTCCTGGCCTGGGCGCTCGTCGCGGGCGGGCTGCTGACCAGCCTGCTCACCCTCTACGCCATCGCCCGGGTGTGGAACCTGGCGTTCTGGCGGGCACCGCATCCGGACATGCCGGAACCCGGCGACGCCGACCGCGCGGCCCGCACCGGCGGCGCCGAGCAGCCGCACGAGGGCGCCTCGCCGGCCGGGGCCGTGCTGCCCCGGCTGATGACGGTGCCGACCGCCGCCCTGGTGGTGCTCGGGCTGGCGCTGACAGTGGTGGCCGGGCCGCTGTTCGAGATCAGCACCGACGCCGCCGACGACCTGCTGCGCCGTGCCCCGTACGTGGAGGCCGTGTTCCCGGAGGGACCGCCGTGACCAGTCAGCCGAAAGCGCCGCTGACCCCCCGCGACCGCTGGCGCAACCGCGCGATCGCCGTGACCGGCCTGGTCACCGTCTGGGTGCTGCTGTGGGGCACCTTCAGCTGGGCGAACGTGATAAGCGGACTGGTGGTCGCCGCCGTGTTGCTCGTGGTCTTCCCGCTGCCCCCGGTGACCTTCGCCGGCCGGATCCGGCCGGTGCCGCTGCTGAGATTCCTGGCCCGCTTCCTGCGCGACCTGGTTGTCGCGTCGGTCCAGATCGCCTGGCTGGCCGTCCGGTCCAGACACCCGCACTCGGCGATCATCGCGGTGCCGCTGCGGGTGAACACCGACCTCAACCTCACCCTCAACGCCGAAGCCCTGTCGCTGGTGCCGGGCAGCCTGATCCTGGAGGCCGACCGGCGTACCGGCACCCTCTACGTGCACGTCATCGGCATCCGCAGCCTCGACGAGGTGGAGCGCTTCCGGCAGAGCGTGCTGGAACTGGAGGGGCGCATCGTCGCCGCCGTCGGCTCGGCCGAGGAACTGGACCTGATCCGTCGATCCGCACCCACCGGCCCGTCCGGGTCGGTCGAGCTGGAAGGAGCACCGACGTGACCGTCGTCGCCGTGATCGTCACCGCGCTGCTCGTCGCGGCCGGTGGGCTCACCCTCGTCCGCATCATCCGTGGGCCGTCGATCCTCGACCGGGCCGTCGCCACCGACGTGCTGCTCGCCGTCGCGGTCGCGGCCATCGCCACCGAGGCCGCGTACAGCCGGGACGCCACCGCGCTGCCGGTACTCGTGGTCCTCGCCCTGGTCGGGTTCGTCGGCTCGGTGAGCGTCGCCCGCTTCGCGGCTCGGAGAAACCCGAAATGACGCTCGACACGATCCTGGACACCGTCGCCGGCGTCTGCCTGATCGCGGGCGCCCTGCTCTGCCTGGCCGCCGGCATCGCGCTGATCCGCTTCCCGGACGTGCTGTCGCGGATGCACGCGGCGGCCAAGCCGCAGGTGCTCGGGCTGCTGCTGGTGCTGCTCGGCTGCGCGTTACGGCTGCGTACCGGGGTGGACATCACCACGCTGGTCCTGGTGGGCCTGTTCCAGCTCGCCACCGCCCCGGTCGCCGCGCACATGGTCGGGCGGACCGCGTACCCGCACGACGACATCCGGCGGGACCTGCTGATCACCGACGAGTTGGCCGGCGACATCGACCGGATCCGGGCGGACCGGGCCGGCGAGCCGCAGGACACGTCGCCGGCCCGCACGTCCTGAGACTCCGCCCCAGCGTCGAGGCAGGGAGCCCATGAGCGGCACGGTCTACGAGAACGCCCGCATCCACACGCTCGACCCGGCCCGCCCGCACGCCGAGGCGATGCTGGTCCGCGGCGAGCGGATCGTCGCCGTCGGCGACCTCGCCGAGTGCCGGGACCGGGCCGGCGGCGGCGCGCGCCGGATCGACCTCGGCGGGATGGCCGTGCTGCCCGGGCTGATCGACAGTCACATCCACGCCGCGTCCTACGTACGCGGGCTGGACCAGGTGGACCTGCGCGGCACGGCGAGCCTGGACGAGGCGCTGACCCGGATCGCGCGGCACGCCGCCACGCTGCCGCCGGACGCCTGGCTGTTCGGTGGCGGGTGGGACAGCAACAGGTGGACCCGGCCGGTGCAGCCGACCCGTACCGACCTGGACCGGGTCTGCCCGGACCGCCCGGCCGCGCTGCCCAGCGTCGACGGCCACACCATCTGGGTGAACAGCGCCGCGCTGGCCCGCCTCGGCATCGACGCCGCCACCCCCGACCCGCCCGGCGGGCAGATCGCACGCGACGAGCACGGTGAGCCGACCGGCATCCTGCGCGAGGCGGCGGCCGACGCGGCGTACGCGGTGGTGCGCTCCCCGCACGCCGGTGACCTGGTCGCGCAGTTGCGCGCCCACCTGCCCCGGCTGCTCGCCGCCGGCCTGACCGGCATCCACGACCTGGACGGGCAGGACGCCCGCGCCGCCTACGAGACGCTGTACGCCCGGGGCGAGCTGCCGCTGCGGGTGCACAAGACGATCCCGGCCACGGCGCTGGACGAGGCGATCGACAGCGGCTGGGCCACCGGCGACGGGGACCGGTGGCTGAGCACCGGCCCGGTGAAGATCTTCACCGACGGCGCGCTCGGCTCGCACACCTGCCTGATGAGCGAGCCGTACGACGGCGAGCCCGGCAACCACGGCATCGCCGTCACCCCGGCCGAGGAGTTCGAGCGGCTGCTGGCCACCGCCGCCGGGGCCGGCATCGCGGTGGCGGCGCACGCCATCGGCGACGCGGCGAACCGGATGGTGCTGCGGGCGTACGCGCGCTGGCGCGATTCGGCCGGGCCTGGCGCGGCGCGGCTGCGGCACCGGATCGAGCACACGCAGCACCTGCTGCCCGAGGACGTGCCGCTGCTCGCCCGCTCCGGGGTGATCGCCTCGATGCAGCCCACCCACTGCACCAGCGACATTCCGCTGACCAGCCGGATGCTCGCCGGCCGGGACCTCGCCTCGTACGCCTGGCGCAGCCTGCTCGACGCCGGGGCCGTCGTGGCGTTCGGGTCGGACGCCCCGGTGGAGGACCCCGACCCGTTCTTCGGCGTGCACGCCGCGGTGACCCGGCAGCAGCCCGACGGGACCCCGCCCGGCGGCGTCGACCCGCACGAGCGGCTCGACCTGGACACGGCGCTGCGCTGCTTCACCGAGGCCGGCGCGTACGCCTCCTACGAGGAGCACCTGAAGGGGCGGCTGCGCCCCGGCATGCTCGCCGACTTCATCGCGCTGCCCACCGACCCGTACCGGGTGGAGCCGGCGCGACTGCGGGACCTGACAGTGGCGCTGACCGTGGTCGGCGGCGTGGTGCGCTGGCAGCGCTGACCGTGTCCCGCCCGGACGCCGCTGTCCGGGCGGGACACGGCGGTCATTCCGACGAACTAGCCGCCTACACGGATCCACGTGGACCGGTCGGCGGGGCGATACGGCACCGGGCCACTCCGGCGGCGTAGCCGAGGGCGGATACGGAACGACTTGCGCCAGACCACGTGGTCAGCGTTGCTTTCTCTCCCTAACGTCAAGGACCAGCGGAAGGGCGTGGAGCCGCGCAGATCTGTTCGATTTCCCTCGCGATTTTTTCTCGCCGTGCGTCTTCCCCGGCAGTGGCCAGGAGCTCCATGAATTTCTCCGCAGCGTCGCAGTACCCGGCGTGGCCGGGACTCGTCGCTGGGCGTCGCGCCGCGAGGACCTTGTCAAAAAGCTCGATCGCGATTTCAGGATCCTCTGTCTCGAACTTCACCGTGGCGAGGTTTTCCAATGTCTTCAATGTGCTGTCTGCGTTGGGGCCTAGTACGTGTCGACGGGCTTCGTAAGTGGTGGAGAGAATCTCGTCGGCCTCGTGGTATCGGTCTAGTTGGGCCAGGACAGTGCCGAGATTATGGGCGGCCTCGAGCGTGAGTGGGTCAGTCGCACCAAGCGCCTCGGACCGGACGACGCGGATCCGCTCGTAGAGGCGACGCGCGGCTTTCAGCGCTGCCTTGTTCCCGCTGAGACTGTTCGCGACCTCGTCCATCACCTCAAGCGTGGTGAAATGGGTGGAATCCGTCTGTCCTGGCGACGGTTGTTCGGCTGGCGGCCGCTGGGCGGGGATGTCTTCAATCGGGGGCGGTTCTGGTTCTTCGATTGTTCGCTGCCACGCTGCCATCACCGCCTGTTGGTCGGATTCCTTGAGGCCGCATGCGGCCGCGAAACGTTCCACGAACTCCGGGGATATTGGGCCGTCCCGGGTGAGTTGACGGCTGATGTTTGATCTGGAAAGTCCTTGTCGATCTTTGACGCTCTGGTTCTCCTCGGCGATCGTACGGATCGACTTCCTGGACAACGTCAAAACGTAGCGCAGCAGGCGACGCAATTCCGTCCTATTGGTCACCTTGGCTGCGCGTTCGGAGACTCGCGACTCGGTGTTCATGGATCCCCTATGGTGTCCCGCACCGTCCCATGCCGGCGCCCGCTCAAGAGTAGACGGCCGATGGACGTCCCGGGACGGCCTCGCGTTGTCCCATATGCGACTCGCGACGGCCCTTCTTTGTCCCCTGCCTGTCGTCGTATGGCCATTCTTTGATGAGGTTCAGCCTCATTCGTTGCTCGAAATTCGGGACGGACCCAAAAATTTAGTCAACCCCGCTTCATCTGGGGTAACGGTCCAAGAGAAGGGTGCCGACCAGTGATCGCCATCGTCGCGTACTACCTCGCGCTGATTGAGCCGGAGCAAATTCTGAGCTGCCTGCCCTCGATCACCGTGGTACTCAAGTTCCTCACCGCGCTGGCCGGCTTCACGGCGGCGGCAATGGCCCTCGCCCTGCGCACCTACCGGTGGACTCGCCTTGCCGTCCGTCGGCGTCGCGGCACCCCGCCGAACCGGCACAGCTGATCCCGTTGCGGATGTGACGGCGGGTGCCCTGGCCTCTCGTGGCCAGGGCACCCGCCGTTCATCGGTCAGTTGGCGGCCTCGCTGTGTCGCTCCGGCACCCTGCGCAGAAACCGGCGCCAGGCCTCCCGGCTGATCAGCAACTCCGGCCCGTTCGGGTCCTTACTGTCCCGTACGGCTACCAGTGGGCTCGCCAGTGATACCTCAACGCAATTCCCTTGGCAGCTCCGGGAACTCTTGCGCCAAGCTGCGGGCGTAGCCGTAGCGCCCAACGGTCCTCCTCTGTCGGCAGCCGGATACCCTCGCCGCGACTCTCGCGGATGAAGATCGCCGCCGCCGCGGTTTCAGATCCTGCGGAGCAGCCGAGCCGAGGCAGCGGTCCCGAGTCTAGATAACCTTCGATGTCCGGGCTAGCCTGTGAGTCGGGGACGGCGGTCTGCAGCATGGTCGCGGATCGAAAAGGCGAAGCATGGTGCGTACGACCGATGTCGATCACCGGATACGACCGGTACGGTGGCCGAGGCAGTGGATGAGGAGGGGAGGTGCGGTGGGGCGCAGTTCTGGCGGTAAGCAAGCGTCCGCGCATCCGGAGACGATACGTCGACCTCTAGCCCAGTCTGAATCGGCGCGTACTGCGGCTGACCCGGGTCACTCCGCCAGGGCCGTTCACGTGGCTCTTTACGCATCCGGTGTGGGGACGATCGCAGTCGTAGCCGGCCAGGCACTGGGCTCCGGGCTGTTTCCCAAGGACGGCGTGGCTCGGGCGGCGACGATGGTCGTCGTCATGCTGGTCCTTGGAACTGCGGCCGGTGCTCTGGCCGACCCTATTCTGGCGTCTGTCGCTGGCGGGCAGCGCGGGCGCCGTCGGTGACCTGTCGCGTCTCCCTGTGGGCTCGCTTGGCGGCCCACACCAGCAGTGTGATCGATGCGGGAAAAAGCAAGAGGAACCCCCACAGCGCCCCGGTGGCGAGGGCGATCAGGGATCCGATGGTGCAGCCGAAGAACAGGGTCAGGATCATCGTCCTGACCAGCATGTGGGAGTCGTTGAGGACCTCGCGCACGAGGCTCGGGTGGGGTGGATGAGGGCCCGCCGGAGGCTTCGTGGAAGAGGCGCGGAAGGGCAGGTCGCGGTCAGCCATGGGACCCTGCCGGAGGGCCAACCGCGCTGGCTTCAAACCGGACGGCAAGCCGAGAGGCGCAAATCGAGCGACTGCTTTCCGCGTAGTTCATGCGCCTGGCCTCCTCCGGTCTGAGTAAACGGCTTCCTATGGGTGGGTGGCGGTACTAGAGGGCGGCGATCGCCTGGTCGAGCGCTGCCTCCAAGTCGGTGCCTGCGCAGGCCACCGACTGCATACCCTCGAAGGAAGAACTGGCAGCCACGATGCGAGCCTTGTCCACCCGGGTGGTCAGTTCGCCGAAGGCGTTCTCCTCGTAGAAGAGCGGTTTGTCGTCGGTGTCGGGGAACTCCAGGAGAACGTAGGAGGAACTGCCCAGGCCCGGATGAGCGCCACTGCTGAAGGGGGTCATCCTCAGGTCGACCTTGGGGTTGGTCAGGGCGGCCCTGAGCAGTTCCAGCTGTTCCCGCATGACAGTGGTGTCGCCGGCCTCGGCGCCGACCGTCCGCCGGATGACCGCCTCGTCGACGATGAAGTGGGCTTTCGTCAGCAGGCCGCCCTCGGCCAGGATCTGCTGGCGTGTCTTCATCACCTGAACCTGCTGGTCGATCCGCCTTTCGGCTGCGGCTTGCTCCGCCCTGGTGAGCGCAGGGAAGCGAAGGTAGCTCCTCAGCACTGCACGCCGGTACTCCGGCGTCTGAAGTAGGCCGGGAACGTAGAACGGCTCGAACGAGCGTAGCGTCTGCGCCAGCTGCTCATGCTCGACGTACTCGCGGAACGCCTTGGAGTGGACCTCGCTCATCTCCGGGTGGCTGGACCGCCGGGCAATCTCGGCCATCGAGGACAACTCATCGACAGTGCGCTGGTCCGAGAGGCCGAAGAGTCGTAGGAAGGCGAGTAGGTCGGTGCGAGAGACGCTCACTTCGCCGTTCTCGACACGCGTGACCTTCGATTGCGACCAGCGCAGCGCAGCGGCGACCTGTTGCTGGGTCATGCTGTTCTCGCGGCGTAGCCCACTGAGGCGCCGGCCTAGCCGCTTGCGCTGGTACGCCGGGACTTCCACTAGAGGCTCCATGTCATCCTTCCGATGCGAGGAGTGATTGCTGCCCGTCTTGATTGAAAGATCAGCTACCCGACGCTAGCGCGAATATGCAGGTGCATATTCCTTTAGATACGCGTGAGGGCAGCCACATGAGGTTTGCGATGCCCGGAACTGGGTACGCGCCTGACCCTTTCCGGCGACTGGCTGTGATGTCCCATCACTCCCCGCAAGCGCGGCATCCGCTATGTCCGACTAGCGAACACTGTCGGTTCTGAGGCCATAATGGAGCTCCTGCTGGTTCGCGTCGCCGCTGCCCTCTGGCCTGGACTGAATGGTGAACTTCTACTCTGATTTGTGCTGCTCAAGACAAAGAAAACGATAAGAACCTTTTGGTCGCTTCCGCTACGCATTCGGGTTCTGAAGGATAGGAAAATTCGGGCGCACGCCAAAGCGAAGCCCTGCCCAGCTGGTTGCTGGTCAGGGCTTCGCAGTCGAGGCAGGGTGAAAGGTTCGTGGTCAGGCGCCCTTCACCCAGCCGAGGCTGAACCGGGCGAAGTAGATGCCGCCGGTGTCGCCCACCTCGTACAGGTTGCCGACCGTGCCGTCGGCCAGCACCGCCATCGTCGAGTAGCCGGCGCCGCCGGGCTTGACCAGTGCCCGCGCCGGCCAGCTCGCGCCGTCGTCGGTGGACAGCCGTACGGTGAGGTCGTTGCGCGCGCTCGGGTGCGCGTTGTTGCTGAACAAGGCCGTGCGGGTACGCACCGGCGCCCGGTTCGCGCCGACCTCGGACGGCCGCAGGTAGGACATCTCGTCGGCGTTGCACAGCGGGTCGGTCAGCAGCGTGCTGGCCGTGGCCGCGCCGAACGTCGCGGCGCCGTCGGTGGAGGTGGCGTAGAAGCGGCTGCGGGTCGAGTTGTGCCGCATGTTCTGCACGATCGCGCCGGTGCCGCGCTCGATCGCCTTGCTCTCGTTGATGTTCCCGCCGGCGGATCCGCCACGGCGCCAGGTCGCGCCGTGGTCGTCGCTGTAGATGTTCGCGGCGTGGCTGGTGCCGGCCGAGTCCCGGTAGGCGATCGGCTGGATCAGGCGGCCGGTGCTGGTCTGGATGCCGTGGCCGGAGGAGAAGAACACCTGCCGCCAGGTGGGGTCCTTGACGGCCGGGTTCAGCTCGACGGGCGCGCTCCAGGTGGCGCCGTTGTCCCGGCTGGTGATGTAGCGCAGGTGCATGCTGTTCGGGTCGTCGGCGGTGTTCAGGCCGGAGCCGCCGGACCAGAAGCTGATGCCGGGCCTGGGGGAGTAGGTGAAGAAGCAGTAGACGACGCCGGTGGCGCGGTCCACGAGCAGGCTGGGGTCGCCGACGCCCTCGCTGGTGGTGGGCGGGGCGTGGATGACCCGGGGCTGCTCGAAGGTGCGGCCGCCGTCGGTGCTGCGGATCATCACGATCTGGATGTTGTTGGTGCCGCCGCCGAGGTCGTACGAGCCGTTCACCCGGGCGTCGGCCACGGCGATGACGGTGCCGTTGTTGGTGACGGCCAGGCCGGGGATGCGGACCGAGGCGACGGTGCCGTCGTACCGGCCGCCCGTGCGGTTGAGGTCGCGGATCACGGTCTGCGTGGTGAGCAGCGTGGTGCTGGTCATCTGCGGGTTGCCGGTGGCCAGGTCGCAGGAGGTGGTGCCGCGCAGCGTGGTGTCGAAGCCGGGGGCGGTGACCCGCAGCGTGTACGGGGCGCCGGCGCCGACGGTCCAGTAGTGCAGGTAGTTGCCGCCGGCGGTGATGGTGCGGGTCCACGGCGAGCCGGTGCGTCCGGGCCACGTGACGGTGAAGTCCCGGGCGGTCGTGGTGCGGTTCTCCAGCGCGAGCTGGAGGCGGCCGTCGGTGCAGTCGAAGCTGGTGAGCGCGGACATGCCGGTGCCGCAGTGGAAGATGCCGGCGGTGGTGTCGTCCAGGCCGGTGGGGGTCGTGGTGCGCAGCGTGTACGGCGTGCCGGGGGACAGCGTCCAGTACAGCTCGGCGCCGCTGCCGGCCGCGACGGTGCGGGTCCAGGGCGAGCCGGACCGGCCGGGCCAGGTGACTGTGTACGTCTGTGCCGTGGTGCTGCGGTTGTCCAGAAGCAGGAGCAGCCGGCCGGTGGTGCAGTCGGCGCCGACGGTGGCGCTCACGCCGGCGGGGGCGGCCTGGGCCGGGGTGGCGGGGAGCACCGTCAGCAGGCCGAGGAGGACGGCCAGGACGGCGGTCACCCGGCGTGGTATCGCACGGACAGGGGGCACGGGGGATTCCTTCCGGACGGGGGTGGGGATCGGAGCGACAGCGTCAGACGTCGGACGTCCGATGTTGGGTACGTACGCTAAGCCGATCGATGGGACCCGTCAAGGAATCGGACGATGTGGACCGTGCACAAAGGGCGCGCGCAGGCCGGCCGGTCCGCGGCCGGCCTGCCGGTGTCCGGTCGCCGGGTCAGGCCTGGGCGGCGCGGGCGATGCTCGCCCGGATGGGCGCGTAGTGCTCGGCGATGGCCGAGCGCAGCGCCGCCGCGTCCCCGGCGGTGAGGGCGGCCACGATGGCCTGGTGCCGCTGGGCGGTGATGACCCGGTCCTCCGGCTCGGTGCGCAGGGTCGGCGCGACGATGGCCTGCACCTGCCAGAACGCCTCGGTCAGCTGGACCAGCAGGTCGTTGCCGAGCGGCTCCATCAGCTTCAGGTGGAAGGCCCGGTCGACGTCGAGGAAGTCCTCGCCCTGTGCCGCCCGGCTGCGCATCTCGTCGGCGAGCGCGGACAGCTCCGACCGGTGCTCCTCGTCCAGGGCGTCGATGACGGTGGCCGCCAGCCCCTGCTCCAGCGTCTGCCGGATGTCGACGACCTGGGCCAGTACGTGGTGGTCGTCCTCGCCGCTGAGCAGCCCTCGGAACGTCAGGCTCTCCACCAGGGCGTTGAGGGACATCCGGCCGACGAACGTGCCGTGGCCGTGGCGCACCTCGACGATGTCGAGCGCGGAGAGGATCTTGACGGCCTCGCGGACGCTGGAGCGGCTGGCGCCGACCGCCTCGCACAGCTCCGTCTCGGTGGGCAGGAGATTGCCCGGCTTGAGGCGGTTGCGCAGGATGTACTCCTTGATCCTGGTGGCGACCTCCTGCCGGCGAGGGCTCGGCCGCTCGGCGCCGCGTAGCGGACTGGCGTCAATGGTCGTCATCTGCCCCTTGCCCTTCGTTCCCGAATCTGACACCCTCACCCTACCGGCATCAGACGTCAGACGTCATACACCTTACACTTCACATCCCCGGCGCGAGCGGCGACGCGAGCGCATGAAGAGCCTATGGAGGCATCTACGTGAGCACCACCGGTAAGTCGCGGAGCTGGCGCGTGCCGCGCCGCCGCGTCCGCCCCCTGGCCGTCGCCTCCCTCGGAGCGACCCTCGCCCTCGGGCTGGTGGCCTGCAGCGGCGGTCCCGCCTCGACCAACGCGGTCAGCGGCGGGAAGGCGGGCACGTCGATCGAGGCCACCCTGGCGTTCACGCTCTCCAGCGGTTTCGACCCGGGCAACGCCTCCTCCGCCGTGGCGACCGCCGTCAACCAGCACGTCTTCGAGGGTCTCGTGGACCTCGACCCGATCACGCGGGAACCCTACAACGCGCTGGCCAAGAGCGACCCGACGCCCGGCGCCGACGGCCTCACGTACACCGTGACGCTGCGCGACGGCGCGAAGTTCTCCGACGGCACCCCCGTCACCGCCGAGGACGTCGCCTGGTCGTTCACCCGCGTGCTGAAGCCGGCGGACCCGAAGGCGCCGCCGCTGATGCAGGGCTTCGTCTCGTTCCTCGACAGCGTCACCGCCAAGGACGCGGCCACCGTCGAGTTCAAGCTGAAGTACCCGTTCGCCCTGTTCAGCGAGCGGATCTCGGTCATCAAGGTCGTGCCCAAGGCCAAGACCGGTGACGCGGCGGCGGCCAAGGCGTTCGACACCGCGCCGATCGGGTCCGGCCCGTTCAAGGTGGACAGCGCGTCCAAGGAATCCGGCATCAAGCTGAGCAAGAACGAGACCTACAATGGCCCGCGCCCGGCCAAGGTCGAGACGATGACGTGGAACACCACCACCGAGGCGTCGGCCCGGGTGTCGGACCTGCAGGGCGGCCGCGTGCAGGCCATCGAGGCCGTGCCGTACCTGAACGTCGACTCGCTCAAGGACAAGTACACGATCGACGTGAAGCAGGCCTTCAACCAGGTCTTCCTCATGTTCAACAACGCCGCCGCGCCGTTCAGCGACAAGCGCGTCCGCCAGGCCCTGCACTACGCCATCGACAAGGACGCGGTCATCAAGACCGCGCTCAACGGCTACGGCAGCCCGGCGACCAGCTACCTCGACGAGGGCAACAAGGCGTACCAGAAGGCCGCCACCGTCTACGACTACAACCCGGACAAGGCCAAGGCCCTGCTCCAGGAGGCCGGCGTCACCAACCTGTCGTTCCGGCTCGACACCACCGACAACTCGGTGGTCAAGGACGTCGCCCCGCTGGTCATCGAGCAGTGGAAGAAGATCGGCGTCAACGCCACGCTCAACACCGTGCCGTCCTCGGCCATCTACGGCGACATCGTCCCCAAGGACACGTTCCGGGTGCTCATGGCCACCGGTGACCCGAGCGTCTTCGGCGTCGACACCGACCTGCTGATGCGCTGGTACTACTTCGGCGAGACCTGGCCGGGCCAGCGTTACCGCTGGAGCGACGCCAACCGCAAGGCCATGGGCGACCTGCTGGACAAGGCCGCGCAGACCTCCGACGAGGCGGCCCGCAAGGCGCTGTGGAAGCAGGCCCTGGACATGGTGGCGGACGACGCCCCGCTCTACCCGATCCTGCACACCAAGGTCGTCACCGCGTACGACCCGGCCAAGCTCGACGGCTTCTCGGGCGCCTCGACCACCGGCCTGTACTTCCTGGGCACCGGCCGGACCGGCTGAGCCCACTCGGGGCTCCGCCCCCGCCTCCGTCCCGTCCGGCCGCACGTGACCCGTGCGGCCGGACGGGACGCCCCGGCGCCCCGCCACGAGAAAGAGAATCCATGCTGACCGTCCTGAACCTGGTCGCACGACGATTCCTGACGCTGATCCCCCTGGTGCTGGGCATCACGCTCTTCGTCTTCGTGATCATGCAGTTCTCCCCGATCGACCCGGCGCTATCCGTCCTCGGCGACCAGGCCACGCCGGCGCAGGTCGAGGCGTTCCGCGCCGCGAACGGGCTGAACGACCCGCTGCCGCTGCGCTACCTGCACTTCCTCGGCGACCTCGTCCGCGGCGACCTCGGCATGACGTTCCCGCCGTCGGTCCCGGTCGCCGAGAAGATCGCCATGGCGCTGCCGCTGACCATCCAGCTCACCGCGCTCGGCGTCGTCGGCGCGCTGGTCATCGCGCTGGCCCTCGGCATCCCGGCCGCCCTGTACCGGGACCGCTGGCCCGACCAGGTCATCCGGATCGTCTCCATGGCCGGCATCGCCACGCCGTCGTTCTGGCTGGCCCTGCTGTTCATCCAGGAGTTCTCGGTCCGCCGCCCGATCTTCCCGACCGGTGGATACGTCAACCCCGCCGACTCGGTCGGCCTCTGGCTGCAGTCCCTCGCGCTGCCCGCGCTGGCGCTGGCCGTACCGGTCGGCTGCTCGCTGGCCCGCATCGTCCGCACGTCGATGGTCGAGGAACTCGACAAGGACTACGTCCGCACCGCCGTCGGCGCCGGACTGCCACCGCGCGTGGTGATCGGCCGCAACGTGCTGCGCAACGCGCTGGTCAACCCGCTCACCGCGCTCGGCCTGCGGATCGGCTACCTCATCGGCGGCACCGTCGTCATCGAGGCCATCTTCTCGCTGCCCGGCATGGGCACCCAGATCATGAGCGCCGTCCAGCAGAACGACACCGCGCTCGCCCAGGGCACCGTGCTCACCATCGCGCTGTGCTTCGTCCTGGTGAACCTGGTCGTCGACATCCTCTACCTCTTCGCCAACCCCCGACTGCGCGGAGGCCACTGATGCGCCGGTCCCTCACCACGCGGCTGTCCCGCCCCGGCATGGCCTTCGCCCGGCTCGGTCTCGCGGCCCGGTTCGCGCTCGGCTTCGTCGCGCTCATCGTCGTGGTCGGCGTGCTCGCCCCGCTGCTGCTGCGCCACGACCCCACCCAGACCGGCCTCGGACCGGCGCTGACCGGCCCGAACGGCGACTTCTGGTTCGGCCTGGACAAACTCGGCCGCGACGTCTTCTCCCGGCTGGTCGCCGGCACCCGGCGCTCCCTGATCGTCGGTTTCGGCGCGGCCGGCATCGCGCTGGTGCTCGGCGCGATCCTCGGCGCGCTCGCCGGCAGCAGCCGCACCGTCGTCGACGAGATCATCATGCGCTGCCTCGACGTGGTCATGGCCTTCCCCACGATCGTGCTCTCCGCGCTGCTGATCATCTCGTTCGGCAAGAACAGCCTGCTGGTCCTCGTCATCGCGATCGGGTTCGTGTTCACCCCCTCGGTCGCGCGCATCGTCCGCGCCAACGTGCTGTCCCAGTACGGCGAGGACTACGTGGCCGCCGAGCGCATCATCGGCGCCCGCCGCCCGCACATCTTCTGGCGGCACGTCCTGCGCAACTGCGCCGCCCCGATCCTCGTCTTCGTCACCGTCATGGTGGCCGACGCGATCGTCTTCGAGGCGTCCCTGTCCTTCATCGGCGGCGGCCTCGCCCCGCAGGAGGCGGCCTCCTCGTGGGGCTCGGTCATCGCCTTCGGCAAGGAGATGGTGCAGATCGGCGGCTGGTGGGCCACATTCTTCCCCGGCCTGCTGATCCTGCTCACCGTGCTGGCGCTCAACGTGCTCTCCGAGGGCATGTCCGACGCCTGGGCCGCCCCGGCCGCGCGCCGCGCCACGTCCACCACCAGGGGTGACGCGCTGGAGCAGGCGCAGCCCGGCACCGGCGAGGTGGTCGAGCTGCCCGGCCTGGCCGAGGCGGCGCAGCGGCTGCGTGAGCGCGCCCGCCCGCTGCCGCAGGGCAAGCCGGTCCTTCAGGTCAGCGACCTGTCCATCGGCTTCGAGGGCCGCCACCGCGGCGTCGACATCGTCGACGGGCTCACCTTCGACGTACGCCCCGGCGAGGTCGTCGGCCTGGTGGGGGAGTCCGGCTCCGGCAAGTCGCTGAGCGTCCTCGCCGTCATGGGTCTGCTGCCGCAGGGCGCCCGGGTACGCGGCGAGATCCGCTTCCAGGACACGGACCTGCTGAAACTCAACGCCAAGGGCCGCCGCGCCCTGATGGGCCGCGAGATCGCCATGGTCTACCAGGACGCGCTGTCGGCGCTGAACCCGGCGCTGCGCGTCGGCGCCCAGCTCGCCCAGATGATCCGCCGCGGCGGCACCCGCTCGGCCGAGGAACTGATGCGGCTGGTCGGGCTGGACCCGCGGCGCACGCTCGCCGCGTACCCGCACGAGCTGTCCGGCGGGCAGCGGCAGCGCGTCGTGATCGCCATGGCGCTGTCCCGCGACCCGAAGCTGATCATCGCGGACGAGCCGACCACCGCGCTAGACGTCACCGTGCAGGCCCAGGTGATGGCGCTGCTGCTGGAGCTGCGCGAGCGGCTCGGCTTCGCCCTCATCCTGGTCAGCCACGACCTCGCCCTGGTCAGCGACGTCTGCGACCGGGTCGTGGTGATGTACGGCGGGCAGATCGTGGAGACCGGCGTGACCGCCGACGTGATGGAGGCGCCCGCCCACCACTACGCCCGCGGCCTCCTCGGCTCGGTCCTGTCCCTGGAGACCGGCGCGGAACGGCTCACCCAGATCCGCGGCGTGGTGCCCTCACCGGCCGACTTCCCGAAGGGTTGCCGGTTCTCCGACCGCTGCCCGATGGCGACCGAGATCTGCCGGGACACCGCGCCCACCATGGCGGGCACGGACGGCCACGGGTACGCCTGCCACCACCCCGCCGTCACCGTCAGCGAGAAGGAGCCGGCCCGATGAGCGCCACCGCCGAGCACCGGCCGATCGCCGAGCTGAGCGACGTGCACGTGGTGCACGCCGCGCGCGGCGGCGGCATGTTCAGCCGGGAGAAGGTCTACGCGCTCACCGGCGCCGACCTGGTCATCCGGGCCGGCGAGACGGTCGGCATCGTCGGCGAGTCCGGCTGCGGCAAGTCCACCCTCGCCAAGGTGCTCGTCGGCCTGCAACGGCCGACCGCCGGCACGGTGTCCTTCGCCGGCAAGGACGTGTGGTCGATGACCGCCACCGAACGGCGCGAGCACATCGGCGCCGGCGTCGGCATGATCTTCCAGGACCCGGCCACCTCACTGAACCGCCGGATGCCGGTACGCGACATCCTGCGCGACCCGCTCGACGTGCACCGCCGGGGCACCCGGCAGCAGCGCGAGCAGCGGGTGACCGAGCTGATGGCCCTGGTCGGCCTGCCCCGCTCGGTCGCCGACGTGCTGCCCAGCCAGCTCTCCGGCGGCCAGCGCCAGCGGGTGTCCATCGCCCGCGCGCTGGCCCTGGAACCGGGGCTGGTCATCGCCGACGAACCGACCAGCGCGCTCGACGTGTCGGTCCGCGCGCAGATCCTCAACCTGCTGCTGGACCTCAAGGACCGGCTCGGCCTGGCCATGGTGCTGGTGTCGCACGACATCCAGACCGTCAAGCGGGTCAGCGACCGGGTCGTCACCATGTACCTGGGCCGCATCGTCGAGCAGACCCCCGCCGACCTGCTGCCCGAGGGCGGCCGGCACCCGTACACCCGGGCCTTGTTCTCGGCCACGCCGGGCCTGCTCTCACCGATCGAGCCCATTCCGCTGGTCGGCCCGGTCCCGTCGGCGACCCGGCCGCCGAGCGGCTGCCCGTTCCGGACCCGCTGCTGGGCCGCCACCGACGGCTGCGCCGTGGACATGCCCGCGCCGCGCCCCGCCGAGGGCGCGGGCCACGAGTTCCGCTGCCACCACCCGGTGCCCGCCGGCACCGCCAACACCGAACTGGTCGCGCTCGCCACCTCGGCGACCGGCCGCACCACAACTGAGTCTGTCGAGGAGAACCTGTGACCACCCCAGCCCCGCGGTTCGCCGGAGTCGTGCCGCCGGCCGTCACCCCCCTGACCGAAGAGGGCGAGGTCGACGTCCACTCCCTGGAACGGCTGGTCGAGTGGCTGCTCGACGCCGGCGTCGACGGCATCTTCGCCCTCGGCAGCTCCGGCGAGACGGTCTTCCTCACCGACCGGCAGCGGGACCTCGCGCTGGAGACCATCGTCAAGACCGCCGGCGGCGCCGTGCCGGTCCTCGCCGGCTGCATCGAACCCACCACCCGCCGGGTCGTGGAGCGGGCCGAGGCGTCCACCCGGCTGGGCGCGGACGGCCTCGTCGTGACCGCCCCGTTCTACGCCATCGTCGGCCCGCACGAGATCGAGCGGCACTTCCGCGCCGTCGCCGCGGCGGTCGAGCTTCCGCTGCTGGCGTACGACATCCCGGTCTGCGTGCACAGCAAGCTCTCCGTCGACCTGCTGACCCGCCTCGCCGCCGAGGGCGTGCTGGCCGGCGTCAAGGACTCCAGCGGCGACGACGTCGCGTTCCGCCAGCTGGCGCTCGCCATCGCCGAGCACGCGCCGGAGCGCGACTTCAGCCTGCTCACCGGCCACGAGGTCGTGGTCGACGCGATGATGCTCGCCGGTGGCTCCGGCTCGGTGCCCGGACTGGGCAACGTGGACCCGGCCGGGTACGTGCGGCTGCACCGCGCCTGCGTGGCCGGCGACTGGGCCGCGGCCCGGCGGGAGCAGGACCGCCTGACCCGGCTGTTCCGCATCGTCGACGCGGCCGACCCGGCCACCTCGGCGGGCGCCACTCGGGGCGTCGGCGCGTTCAAGACCGCGCTGTCCCTGCTCGGCGTCATCGCCGGCAACGCGGTGTCGCTGCCGCTGCGGCCGCTGGACGACGCCGAGACGGGCCGCGTGCGTACCCAGCTGGAACTGGCCGGGCTGCTCTGACCATGCCCGAGGTGAGCACGACCGGTCTGGTCGCCGCGCTCGACATCGGCGGCACCAAGACCACAGCCGCGCTGGTCACCGCCGCCGGCGAGGTCGTCGGCCGGCACACCGCGCCGACACCCGGTCGCTCCGGCGCCGCAGCGGTGCTCGACACCGCCGCCGGCCTGGTCGAGAAGCTGCGGGCGGACGCGCCGGGTGTCGTACGGGCGCTCGGCGTCGGCAGCGCCGGCGTCATCGACAGCGGCTCCGGCCTGGTGCTGTCCGCCACCGACGTGCTGACCGGGTGGGCCGGCACGGACCTGCGCGGCGACCTGGGCCGGCGCCTGGGCGTGCCGGTCACCGTGGTCAACGACGTGCACGCCCACGCGCTGGGCGAGGCGCGTCACGGCGTCGCGGCCGGGTACGACACGGTGCTCTACGTCGCCGTGGGCACCGGTGTCGGCGCGTCGTTCGTCCTCGGCGACACAGTGCTCGCCGGTGCGCACAGCGCGGCCGGGCACGCCGGGCACCAGCCGTCGGCGTACGCCGGAACGCTGCCCTGCACCTGCGGCGGGCGCGGGCACCTGGAGGCGATCGCCGCCGGGCCCGCGCTCACCGCCGAGTACGTCCGGCGTACCGGCCGTCCGGTGGCCGACCTGCGGGCCGTCGCCGCGCTCGCGGCAGGCGGCGACGAGACGGCCCGCGACGTCGTCCGGCTCGGCGGCACGGCCGTCGGGTCCGCCGTCGGCGGCCTGGTCAACGTGCTCGACCCCGCCGCCGTGGTGATCGGCGGCGGCGTCACCGGCCTCGGCGAGCCGTGGTGGCGGGCGCTGCGTGACGCGGTGCCCGCCGAGACGCTGCCCGGCCTGGCCGGAGTGCCGGTCCTCGCCTCCACCCTCGGCCCCGACGCGCCGCTGCTCGGCGCCGCCTCGCTCGCCTGGAAGGTCTCATGAACGCACTCGTCGACCAGCTCCGCCACCGCCTGGTGGTCTCCTGCCAGGCGTACCCGGGTGAGCCCATGCGCGACCCGGACACCATGCGCCGGGTCGCGCTCGCCACCGCCCGCGGCGGCGCCGCCGGCATCCGCGCGCAGGGACTGGCGGACATCGCGGCCATCCGCGCGGCGGTGGACCTGCCGCTGATCGGGCTCTGGAAGGACGGCGACGACGACGTCTTCATCACCCCGACGCTCGAACACGCGCTGGCCGTCGCCGACGCCGGGGCGCACGTCGTCGCGCTCGACGGCACGTCCCGGCCCCGCCCCGACGGCCGCACGCTCGCCGAGACGATCGCGGCCGTGCACGAGCGCACCGGCGCGCTGGTGATGGCCGACTGCTCCACGTTCGACGAGGGCATCGCCGCCGCCGCTGCCGGCGCCGACCTGGTCGGCACCACGCTCTCCGGGTACACCGCGTACACCACCAAGGGCGACGGGCCGGACCTGGACCTGGTCGCCCGGCTCGCCGCCGCGGTCGACGTCCCGGTGGTCGCCGAGGGACGCATCCACACCCCGGAGCAGACCGCGCAGGCGCTGCGGGCGGGCGCGTGGACGGTGGTGGTCGGCACCGCCATCACCCACCCGAGCACCATCACCGGCTGGTTCGCGTCCGCCGTACGGGAGGCCGCGTCGTGCCGCTGACCGACCTCGACCTGGCCGGCTGCCTCGCGTACCGGCCGGAGCTGGACGTGCCGGCGGACCTGGACGGATTCTGGGCGCGCACGCTCGACGGCGGCGGCGACCCGGCGGCGGCGGTCTACGAGCCGGTCGACACCGGGCTGACCCAGATCCGGACGTACGCGGCCACGATCCCCGGTTTCGCCGGTGAGCCGGTACGCGGATGGCTGCACCTGCCCGCCGGTGCCGACGGGCCGCTGCCCTGCGTGGTCGAGTACCTCGGCTACGGCCGGGGCCGCGGCCTGCCGCACGAGAAGCTGTTCTGGGCGGCGGCCGGCTTCGCGCACCTGATCATGGACAGCCGCGGCCAGGGCTGGAGCGCCGCCACCGGCGGCACGCCCGACCCGCACCCCTACCCGGCCGGCACCGTGCCCGGCTTCCTCACCCGGGGCGTCGCCGACCCGGCCGAGCACTACTACCGGCGGCTCATCACCGACGCGGTACGTTTCGCCGAGGCCGCCCGGCGGCACCCGGCCGTCGACCCGCGCCGGGTGGCGGTGACCGGCTTCAGCCAGGGCGGCGGCCTCGCCCTGGCCGTCGGCGCGTTGTGCCCGGACGTCGCCGCCGTCATGCCGGACGTGCCGTTCCTGTGCGACATCCGCCGGGGCGTGCGCGTCGCCGGCCCGGACAGCCCGTACGCCGAGGTCGTCGAGTACCTCGCGCTGCACCGCGACCGCGCCGACCAGGTGTTCCGCACGCTGTCCTACCTGGACGCCGCAGTGCTCGCGCCGCGCGCCACCGCGCCGGCGCTGTTCTCCATCGCCCTGCGTGATCAGGTCTGCCCGCCGTCGACCTGCTTCGCCGCCTACCACCGCTACGGCGGCGACAAGGACGTGCGGGTGTACGAGTTCAACGACCACGAGGGCGGCGAGGCGGCACACCAGGGCGAACAGCTCACCTGGCTGCGCGGGATCCTGGGCGGCTAACGGGCCCGTTCCACCACGTAGTCGGTCAGCTCCAGCAGGAAACGGCCGTCCTCGGTGTCGGCGGCGGCGCCCAGCGCCCGCTCACCCTCACGCCGGGCCGCGAGCGCGAGATCCCGGGCGCTGCGCCGCGCCGACTCCACACAGTCGTACGCGAGCAGCCGCCCGTGCAGCCAGCGCACCTCGGCGTCGGTGCGCTGCGCGCGGGTACGGCTCAGCAACCGCACGAGCCGTTCACGTTCCTCCGGTGTGCACCGCCGCATGAAGTCGATCAGGATCAGCGTGCGCTTGCCCTCCCACAGGTCACCGGCGATCTCCTTGCCGTACCGGGCGTAGTCGCCGGTCAGGTTGAGCGCGTCGTCCTGGATCTGGAACGCCGCACCCAGATACCAGCCGTACCGATCCAGCACGTCGACAGCGTTCTCCCGGCCGGTCGCCACGAGGATCCCGGTGCGGCACGGGTAGATGCACGTGTACCAGGACGTCTTCTTCAGGCACATCCGGTAGTAGTCGTCGGCGTCCAGGTCGCACACGTTGTCGCGGATCCAGCCGATCTCGATCGCCTGCCCCTCCAGCGAGTGGCGCATCATCAGCTCGGTCTCGGTGAACAGCCGCCAGGCGATCCCGGAGCCGAGCGCCGCCCGGTTCGCGGCCAGCCGCCGCAACGCCAGCAGGTTCGTCATGTTGCCGACGTTCAGCGCCACGCCCACGCCGTACTCGGCGTGCAGCGTCCGCCCGCCGCGCCGCTGCTCGCTGGAATCCTGGATGTCGTCATGGATGAGGAAGGCGTTGTGGAACAGCTCCACTGTCACCGCGGCGTTGAGGCCCACCGCGTCGCCGCCGCCGAACGCCCGGCACGTGGCCAGGCACAGCGCGGCGCGCAGCCCCTTGCCCCACCGGCGCGGATACTCCGCGACCAGGTCGTAGAGGTAGCGCGGGCCGCCGTCGGGCACGTCGTCGAGCAGCGCGCCGAGGGCCAGCCCGCGATAGCGCTCCAGCATCCGTTCCACGTGCCCGCCGGCCACCCCGGCGGCCGTCGCCATCGCGCGGCTACCGGTCCGTCGGCCGCTTCGGGGCCGGCGACGCCAGCCGGTCCGCGAGCCCGTTTGCCACCTCGGGCGCCAGCCGCGCCAGATTGAGTACGGTGTCCAGCGCGTCGTGCGCGTCCGACGTGTACCGCCGGATCACCTCACCGCGCTGGTCGTCGGCCATCTTCAGCTGCCCGACCACGGTGTCGATCAGGGCGTGCCCGTCGGTGCGGACCCGCGCGACGAGTTCGTCGAACGCCTCCGGGTCCACGCGCCGGCTCTCGGTCAGCTTCTCCTCGAGCCGCCGGGCGCCGGCCAGCCCCGCCGCGAGTTCCTCCTCCAGGACCGTGGCCGCGTGGGTCACGGTCTCCGAGGTCTCCTCGGCCACCTTCTCGAAGCGCTCGTTCGTGCGCTCACGCTCCACGTTCTCCATGCGGCGGAGTCTCCACCCGGCTCCGGCCGACGGGCTAGGCATGTGTCGCGATGGTGACTGACGGTAATGACCGCAGGTGGGGGTCAGGGGTGTCGGCGCGAGCGCCGGGTCAGGACCAGACCGGCGACCAGGAGTACGCCGAGGGCCACGGCGGCGAGCCCGATCGAGGTGATGACCGCCGTGCCACTGCCGGTCACCGGCAACGGCGGGATCGGCTTGTGCGGCCCCGGCTTGGGCGGCTTCGGTGTGGGCGGTTCCGGTGTCGGCGGTGTCGGGGTGGGCTGCACCGGCCCGGCGACGACCACGGTCGCCGAGCAGTTCGGCGTACAGTCCGGGTCGGTGGCGCCTTCGGGTGGTGTGACGGTGGTGGTGTTCGTGAGGTCTCCGGTGGTGTCTGCGGGCACGGTTCCGGTGATCGTGTAGGTGAGCGTGCCGCCCGCGAGGACGGTGACGGTGTCGTTGATGTCCCCGTTGCCCGAGGCGGTGCAGGTGCTGCCGGTGGACGCCTTACACGTCCAGGTGAAGCCGGGCAGCGGCAGCGGGTCGGTGACTGTGGCGCCGACGGCGTCGGACGGCCCGCCGTTGGTGACGGTGACCGTGTAGGTCAGGGGAGTACCCGGCACGTACGGGTTCGGCGTGGCCGTCTTGGTGACCGCCAGGTCGACGGTCGGAGCCGCCGGGGTCACCACGGTCGCTGTGCAGTTCGGTGTGCAGCCGGGATCGGTCGTGCCCTCGGGCGGGGTGACGGTGGTGGTGTTGGTGAGGTCTCCGGTGGTGCCTGCGGGTACGGTCCCGCTGATCGTGTAGGTGAGCGTGCCGCCGGCGAGCACGGTGACGGTGTCGGCGATGTCCCCGCTGCCCGACGCGGTGCACGTGCTGCCGGTGGACGCCGCGCAGGTCCAGGTGAAGCCGGGCAGCCGGGGCGTGTCCGTGACTGTGGCGCCGACGGCGTCGGACGGCCCGCCGTTGGTGACGGTGACCGTGTACGTGAACGGACTTCCCGGCACATACGGGCTGGGCGTCGCCGTCTTCGTCACCACGAGGCCGACTGTGACCTGGCCGGGGGTGACGACGGTGGCCGAGCAGGTCGGGGTGCAGTCGGGGTCGGTGGTGCCTTCCGGTGGCGTGACGGTGGTGGTGTTTCTCAGGTCTCCTGTGGTGCCGGCGGGCACGGTTCCGGTGATCGTGTAGGAGAGCGTGCCGCCCGCGAGCACGGTGACGGTGTCGGCGATGTCCCCGCTGCCCGACGCGGCGCACGTGCTGCCGGTGGACGCCTCACAGGTCCAGGTCAGGCCGGGCAGCGGCAGCGGGTCGGTGACTGTGGCGCCGACGGCGTCGGACGGGCCGCCGTTGGTGACGGTGACCGTGTAGGTCAGGGGAGCACCCGGCACGTACGGGTTCGGCGTCGCCGTCTTGGTCACCGCCAGGTCAACGGTGGGCTGGCCGGGAGTCACGACGGTGGCCGAGCAGGTCGGGGTGCAGTCGGGGTCGGTGGCGCCGTCCGGCGGCGTGACGGTGGCGGTGTTCGTGAGGTCTCCCGTGGTCCCCGCCGGGACCGTTCCGGTGATGGTGTAGACGACCGACTCACCGACCCGGACGGTGATCCGGTCGTTGATGTCTCCGAGCCCGGAGGCGGTGCAGGTGCTGCCGGTGCCGGCTGTGCACGTCCACTCGAACCCGGCCAACGGCTCGGGCAGCGCGTCGGTCACCGTGGCGCCGACGGCGTCGGAGGGCCCGCCGTTGGTGACGGTGACGGTGTACGTCAGGGAAGTACCCGGCACGTACGGGTTCGGCGTGGCCGTCTTGGTCACCGCCAGGTCGACGGTCGGCCGGCCCGGGGTCACGACCGTCGCCGTGCAGTTCGGCGTGCAGCCGGGATCGGAGACACCCTCGGGCGGGGTGACGGTGGCGGTGTTGGTGAGGTCTCCGGTGGTGCCTGCGGGCACGGTCCCGCTGATCGTGTAGGTGAGCGTGCCGCCGGCGAGCACGGTGACGGTGTCGGCGATGTCCCCGCTGCCCGACGCGGTGCACGTGCTGCCGGTGGACGCCGCGCAGGTCCAGGTGAAGCCGGGCAGCCGGGGCGTGTCCGTGACTGTGGCGCCGACGGCGTCGGACGGCCCGCCGTTGGTGACGGTGACCGTGTACGTCAGCGACGCCCCCGGCACGTACGGGTCAGGGGTTGCCGTCTTGGTGACGGCCAGGTCGACGGAGGGTGCCGCCGGGGTCACCACCGTCGCGGTGCAGGTGGGCGTGCAGCCGGGGTCGGAGACCCCGTCGGGTGGGGTGACCGTCGCGGTGTTCGTGAGGTCGCCGGTGGTGCTCGACGGCACGGTCCCGCTGACCGTGTACGTGAGCGTCCCGCCCCCGAGCACGGTCACGGTGTCGCTGATGTCCCCGGTGCCGGAGGCGGTGCACGTGCTGCCGGTGGACGCCGCGCAGGTCCAGGTGAATCCGGGCGCCGGCAGGGGATCGGTCACAGTGGCGCCGACGGCGTCGGACGGCCCGCCGTTGGTGACCGTGACGGTGTACGTCAGCGGTGTGCCCGGCACGTACGGGTTCGGGCTCGCCGTCTTCGTCACGGCCAGGTCGACGGTGGGGATGACCTGGAGCGTGGCGGAGCCGGGCGGGTTGATCCCGAGGATCGTCGGGAAGTTGCTCTCACAGCCGGGGATCGGCGTGCCGTCCGGCCCGGCGCATCCGGTGTTCGTGTACGAGCCGACCACGTCCGCGGTCACCTCGACGGAGACGGTGCAGGACGCGACGCCCAGGCCGATGTCGCCGTCGAAGACCACGGAGGTCGCGCCGGCTGCCGCGGTCACCGTGGCGTCCGAGCAGGTGGTGTTGTTCACCCCGGTCGCGGTCACGCCTGCGGGAAGCTCGTCGGTGAAGCTCATCCCGTTCTTGGCCTGCAGGTCGTCGGTGTTGGTGACGGTGAACGTCAGGGTGGACGTCTGCCCCTGCCCGATGGTGGCCGGGCTGAACGCCTTGTCCAGTTGCGGGGTCACGTCGACGATCTGGGGGAGGTCGAACGCCACGTCGTTGCCGACGCCCGTGGCGGTGGCGTTGTAGAGACGCAGGCCCAGCGTCGGGGTGTCGTCGACCGGGAGTTGGATCGCCGTGGACTGGAGCTTCGCGATGTAGGTGCCGTTGATCACCACCGCGCTGGGATCCGTGCAGGGGTTGAGACCCTCGGCGAGGACCGTCGGCACCTCGTTGAGCATCAGCTCGAACCGCTCGCTGGCCCGCGCCGCACCCGGGACCTGGCAGTTCGTCTCCGCGAAGATCGCCGAGACGGCGTAGAAGTGGCCGCCGACCGCCGGGATGGTGTTGCTGTCGGTGTCGAACTGGTAGCCGGCGGCCTGCACTCCGCCGATCCCGTTGGAGAACTCGGTGAAGGCCTGGTTCGTCGTCGCCTCCTCGTCACTCTGGCCCTGGAAGACCCCCATGTCGTGGACCATCTGGCCGATCGTGCTCCAGGCGCGGCTGCGGGCGCACTGGTCGTTGTCGGTCACGGGCGGGTCGCCGCCGTTGGGCGGGAGCGGTGACGTCTGCCGCATGATCCAGCCGTTGCAGGCTCCGGCGCCGGGGCTCCACGCCGGGTCAGCCGTGTACGTCTCGCTGTCCGCGCCGCTGCCTCCCGGCCCCGGCACGTACACCGAACCGGGTGATCCGGTGTAGGAGCCGATGCGGATCGGCGCGTCGGCCGCGCTCTCGTTGGAGAAGTCCTCGGTGAAGATGGGAGTGCCGGGTTGGGGCACTCCCGGCTGGCCGGGGACGGTGGCCGAGGCGGGCGGGGGCGAGACCACCACCGCGAACATCGACGACGACGCCAGCACGGCGAGCACCGCCAGCGCCGACGCAGGTCGCCGCCATCCCTTGTGAACCATCTTCCTCTTCCCCCGTTGTGGCTGGTCGGAGCCGGAAGGCCTCGACGCTCACAGCGGTAAAGGTGCCAGGTCATTGCCTCTTAAGTCCGTCTTTTCATGATTCCTGCGTCCGGTCACGGCGGTCGGCCGGCTGGGTACGGGTACTCAGCGCAGTACCGTCCCGTCGCTCATGTGTCCGCGTCGCGGCGTCGACAGGATCCTTGTCATGGCCGAGACGCTGCACCGACACGCCGCCTTGCGTACCGTCGACACGCCGCTGCCCGCCGAGGCCGCGCTGGCCCCCGCCGGCCGCGCGGTCGCCGCGCTGGCCCGGCTCATCGCCCACCACCCCGCCGGCTGGAGGTGGCTGGCCCGGCGCCACCACCCGGTCCTCGACCGGCTCGCCGCCGCGAACGCGCGGTCCACCTGCGTCCGCGCCGCCCGGCGGGTGCCCGCGTACCAGGCGTTCCTGCGGGCCCGCCCGGGCGGGCTGCGCCGCCGGCTGCGGGACTTCCCGGAGACCGACAAACGTGGGTACGTCATGGCGTACGACGCCTCGGCCCGGTGCCGGGACGGGCGGATGCCGGAGCGGGGCGTGGTGGTCGACGAGTCGGCCGGCTCGTCCGGGCGGCCGTTCAACTGGCCGCGCGGCGAGCGGGAGCTGCGGGCGGTGCACCGCGACATCGCCGGGTACACCGGGCTGGCGTTCCCGATGCGCCGACCGTTCGTCATCAACGCGTACTCGATGGGCGCCTGGGCGACCGGCACCACGACCGGCGCGGCGATGGCCCGGATCGCGACGGTGAAGAACACCGGCCCCGACCTGGGGAAGATCGTCGACACGCTGCGCGAGTTCGGCCCCGGCCACGACTACCTGGTGACCGCGTACCCGCCGTTCCTCAAGCACCTGCGGGACCGGCTCGACGCCGAGGACTTTCCGTGGTCGCGGTACCGGATCTTCGCCAGTTGCGGCGGTGAGGGGATGACCGAGGCGTTGCGCGACTACCTGGAGCAGCGGTTCGTGCGGGTGCGGTCGGCGTACGGGGCGTCGGACCTGACCATCGGCATCGGCGCGGAGACCCGGTTCACGGTCTGGTTGCGGCGGCGGCTGCGCACCGACGCGGGACTGCGCGCGGAACTGCTGGGCCGCGGCGAGCAGCGGCTGCCGATGGTGTTCCAGTACAACCCGTTCGCCACCTACCTGGAGACCAACGACCGGCGGGAGCTGCTCTGCACTGTCACCGGCCCGCACGTGCTCCAGCCCCGGCTGCGCTACAACGTCGGCGACGAGGCGCTGCTGGTGCCGTACCGGCGGATCGTCGAACTGGCGCACGCCGACCCGGTGCGCCGCGCCGAGTTCCGCACCGCGGTGGCCGAGGAGCGGATGACGCTGCCGCTGCTGCTGTTGTTCGGCCGCAGCGACTCCACCGTGTCCTACCTGGGCGCGAACCTCTACCCGCAGGACGTCGAGTACGGCCTCTACACCGGCAACCCGTACGCCGCCGAGATCAACAGGTTCTGCCTGACGCTGCACGAGGACGCGGCGCTGGAGACCCGGCCGGTGATCCACGTGGAGCTGCGCCGCCCGCTGGACGCCGCGGCCCGCGCAGCGCTCGCCGACGCCTGCCGCGACGGGGTACGCGCGCACCTGACCTCGGTGTCGCGGGACTTCGCGCAGTCCCTGGTGGAGGACCCGACCGCCGGTGACCTGCGGGTGGAACTGCACGAACCGGACTGCGGCCCGTTCGCCGCCATGCAGAAGATCAAGAACGTCTACCTGGTGAGGTGAGCGATGCGTACCCGTGACTTCTCCCGCGCCCCGGCCCAGGCCCGCGCCGGCGCCATGTTCATCGGCGGCACCCGGTACGCGAACCCGCTGGTGCTGCTGCGCCTGGCCCCCGACTGGATCCGGATGGTGCGCGACATGCGCCGGATGTCCGGCTACTGCTGGCACACCGTCTACTGGCAGTTCCCGCTGACGCTCGGCACCATCGCGTTCTTCACCGACCGCGACGCGCTGCTGCGCTTCGCCCGGACCCGGCACCACCGCAAGCTGATGATGTGGCTGACCGACGGCAACCGCAACGCCACGGCCGGGTTCATCCGCCTCTACACCGCCTCCCCGGACGGCTACTCAAACGGCGCGTGGCGGGCCGAGGACGGCGCGATGGGCCACATCGAGCGGTTCACGCCGCTGGGCGCGGAGACCACCGGACCGGCGGTGCGCCGGTGACCGGCCACCGGTTCGAGCGCGTGACCGGCCGGCGCGGCCTGCGCGACTTCCTCGCGCTCACCGACCGGCTGTACGCGGACGAGTCCCGCTACGTGCCGACGCCCCGGCAGCAGATCCGCCGCTGGTGGCGCGACGGCGTGCCGATGTACGTGCTGCGCGACGCCTCCGGCGCGGTGGCCGGGCGGACCACGCTGCACACCGACGCCGACCTCGACGCCAAGCTCGGCCGCCGGTGCCAGTTGTTCGGGCTCACCGAGTTCACGCCGCACGCCGCCCGGCCGCTGTTCGACGCGATCGCCACGCACGCCACACCCGGGCGGGACCTGCTGTTCGGGCCGGTGGCGCTGCTGCCCAACCAGGCCGGCGGCGTGATCACCTCCGGGTACGCCGACCGGGGTTTCGTGGACAGCGCGTGGAACCCGCCGCACTACCCGGACGCGTACGAGGAGAACGGGTTCACCGGGCGGTTCGTCTCCGACACCTGGATCTGCCCGGTGCCGCCGCCGACCGGGCCGCCGCCCGCGCTGGGCGTCCAGCCCGACGGCTCCCGGCTGGACCTGCACCGCGGGAACAGCCGGCGGCTCGACGAACAGCTCGACCTGCTGCGCGGGATGCTCAACGACTCCTTCGCCCAGCTCGGCTACTACACGCCGATCTCGGCGGCGCAGCTGCGGCGGCAGACCGACGGGCTGGCGTACCTGCTGGATGACTCGCTGCTGCTCTACCTGACCCGCGACGGGCACCCGGTGGCGTTCGTGCTCTGCGTGCCCGACATCAGCGACTTCCTGGTCGCTGTGCGCGGCGACCTGAACCCGGTCAACCAGCTGCGGCTGCTGGCCACCCGCCGCCGGTACCGGCGGGAGGCGGTGCTGATCGTCAAGGGCGTGGTGCCGCGGTTCCAGGGGCGCGGCTACCAGCGGCTGCTGTCCGAGCATCTGCACCGCAACCTGCACGAGGGCGGATACACGGCGCTGCGCAGCACGTACGTCGGGCGGGACAACCCGGCGTCGGCCGCCCAGTACCGGCGCCTCGGCGGACGCCCGCTGCACGGCTACACGTTCTACGCCAGGGAGCGGTGAGCATGGACCTCGCCGCGTTCCGCGCGCTGGAGCCGCTGTGCTGGCGGGCCCCGAGCGCGCACAACACCCAGCCGTGGCGGCTGCGCTACGAGCGCTGGGCGATCACCGTCGGCTGGGACCCGGCCGACACGCTGCCCGCCGGCGACCCGACCGGGCGGGACCTGCGGCTGTCGCTCGGCGCGTTCGTGGAGACCTGCCTGATCGTCGCCGCCGACGCGGGGCTGCGGCTGGACTGGGCCGCCGACCACGACGAGTCGGACCGGCGGGTGGGGCGGCTGCGTCCGGCCCGGCAGCCGTACCGGACGCCGTTTCGCGCCGCCGACGTGTGGGACCGGCGTACCCACCGGGGCCGGTTCACCGGCGGCCCGGACGCCGACGTGGTCGCGGCCGTGGACGCGGTCGCCCGCCGGGCCGGTGGCGCGGCCCGCGTGGTGCCGGCGGCCGGGCGGCTGCGCGCGCTGCTGCGCACGGCCGACCGGCACGTGTACGCCGACCCGTCGGTGGTCGCCGAGCTGCGCCGCTGGCTGCGCCTGGACCGGGCGTGCCCGCGCTACCGGAGCGACGGGCTCAGTGACAGCTGCCTCGGGCTGGGCCGGGCGGCGGCCACCGGACTGCGGGCGGCGCTCGCGGCGTACCCGGCGTTGCGCCCGCTGGGGCTCCCCCGGCTGCTCGCCGCCGCGGGCGGTGATCCACTGGCGCAGGGCGGCGGGGTGCTGGCGCTGATCGCGCCGCCCGGTCTGGACGCGGCCGGGCAGGTCGAGTTCGGACGCGTGCTGATGCGGATGTGGCTGACGCTGCACACGGCCGGGCTGGCCGCGCACCCGCTCAGTCAGCTCGTCGACGTCGCAGCCACCCGTGGCGCGCTCGGCACGCTGCTGGACGTGGCGCCGGAGCGGATCGTGCACGTGGCCCGGGTGGGCCGGCCGGCCGCGCCCGCGCCCCGCTCGGCCCGGCGAGTGCGCCACGGATCGCGTCTGTTAGCGGTAACACCCCTTGACGCGATGTCACTTCATCCATGAGAGTCCATGTTGGCCGACGTGTCGCCCGGTCGGGAGCCCTGGGCGCGGAGTGGCAGGAACGCGGCGTCCGGGTGTGCGAGGCGCAATCTGTTAGCGATAACAGAGCAGCCGCGCACCCGGACCCGCCTCTGATCCGCGCGGTTGGGAGAAAAGCATGTCTGAAGTGACACGACGCAACGTCATCAAGGCCGCAGCGGCCGGCACCGGCGCCGCGCTGGTGCCGGCCGCCTGGAGCGCCGCCGCCCGCGCCGGCTCGGCGGCGCCCGCGCAGGCGCTGGCCGCGAACGACCTGGCGCTCTGGTACGACGAACCGGCCGGCACCGACTGGCTGCGCGCCCTGCCGATCGGCAACGGGCGGCTCGGCGCGATGGTGTTCGGCAACGTGGACACCGAACGGCTCCAGCTCAACGAGGACACCGTCTGGGCCGGCGGCCCGTACGACTCGGCGAACACCCGGGGCGCGGCCAACCTGGCCGAGATCCGGCGTCGCGTCTTCGCCGACCAGTGGACCTCGGCCCAGGATCTGATCAACCAGACCATGATGGGCAGCCCCGGCGGTCAGCTCGCCTACCAGACCGTCGGCGACCTGCGGCTCTCCTTCGGGTCGGCGAGCGGGGCGACGCAGTACAACCGGACGCTGGACCTCACCACCGCCACCGTCACCACCACATACGTGCTGAACGGTGTCCGGTACCAGCGGGAGGTGTTCGCCAGCGCGCCCGACCAGGTGATAGTGCTCCGGCTGACCGCCGACCGGGCGAACGCGATCACGTTCTCCGCCGCGTTCGACAGCCCGCAGCGGACCACCGTGTCCAGCCCGGACGGCGCGACAGTCGCGCTCGACGGCATCTCCGGCTCGATGGAGGGGGTCAACGGCTCGGTGCGGTTCCTCGCGCTGGCCAACGCCGCCGTCACCGGCGGCACGGTGAGCAGCTCCGGCGGCACGCTGCGGGTGTCCGGCGCGACCAGCGTGACGGTCCTGATCTCGATCGGCACCAGCTACGTCAACTACCGCACCGTCAACGGCGACTACCAGGGCATCGCCCGCAACCGGCTGAACGCCGCCAAGAGCGTCGACGTCGACCAGCTCCGCACCCGCCACCGCGCCGACTACCAGGCGCTGTTCGACCGGGTCACGATCGACCTGGGCCGCACCGCCGCCGCCGACCAGCCCACCGACGTACGGATCGCGCAGCACGCGAACACGAACGACCCGCAGTTCGCCGCGCTGCTGTTCCAGTTCGGGCGGTACCTGCTGATCTCCTCGTCGCGGCCGGGCACCCAGCCGGCGAACCTGCAGGGCATCTGGAACGACTCGCTCACGCCGTCCTGGGACTCGAAGTACACGGTCAACGCCAACCTGCCGATGAACTACTGGCCGGCCGACACCACGAACCTGTCCGAGTGCTTCCTGCCGGTCTTCGACATGGTCAAGGACCTCACCGTCACCGGCGCGCGGGTCGCCCAGGCACAGTACGGCGCCGGTGGCTGGGTCACCCACCACAACACGGACGCCTGGCGGGGCGCGTCGGTGGTGGACGGCGCGTTCTGGGGCATGTGGCAGACCGGCGGGGCCTGGCTGAGCACGCTCATCTGGGACCACTACCTGTTCACCGGCGACCTCGGCTTCCTCCAGGCCAACTACCCGGCGCTCAAGGGCGCCGCCCAGTTCTTCCTCGACACCCTGGTCGCCCACCCGACGCTCGGCTACCTGGTGACGAACCCGTCGAACTCGCCGGAGCTGGCGCACCACGCCAACGCCAGCGTCTGCGCCGGACCCACGATGG
This sequence comes from Micromonospora chalcea, assembly GCF_028768405.1. Taxonomy (NCBI): domain Bacteria; kingdom Bacillati; phylum Actinomycetota; class Actinomycetes; order Micromonosporales; family Micromonosporaceae; genus Micromonospora; species Micromonospora chalcea. The sequence continues at coordinate 800,843 of NZ_CP118233.1, forward strand.
ACAACCAGATCCTGCGCGACCTGTTCGACGCCGCGGCCCGGGCCAGCGAGGTGCTCGGCGTCGACACCACGTTCCGGTCCCAGGTGCGGACGGCCAAGGACCGGCTGCCACCGAGCCGCGTCGGTTCGCGGGGCAACGTGCAGGAGTGGCTCGCCGACTGGGTCGAGACCGAGCGCACCCACCGGCACGTCTCCCACCTGTACGGGCTGCATCCCGGCAACCAGATCACCAGGCGGGGCACTCCGGCGCTGTACGAGGCCGCCCGCAAGACGCTGGAGCTGCGCGGCGACGACGGGACCGGCTGGTCTCTCGCCTGGAAGATCAATTTTTGGGCCCGGCTGGAGGACGGCGCCCGCGCCCACAAGCTCCTGCGCGACCTGGTCCGCACCGACCGGCTCGCGCCGAACATGTTCGACCTGCACCCGCCGTTCCAGATCGACGGGAACTTCGGCGCCACCTCGGGCATCGCCGAGATGCTGCTGCACAGCCACACCGGGGAGCTGCACCTGCTGCCCGCGCTCCCCAGCGCCTGGCCCGCCGGGCAGGTCGCGGGACTGCGCGGCCGGGGTGGCTACACGGTGGCGCTGACCTGGAGCAACAGCCAGGCCGACGAGATCAGCGTCCGCGCCGACCGCGACGGCACGCTGCGACTGCGGTCCCGGCTGTTCACCGGCGCCTTCACCCTCACCGACGTCACCGACGGCAGCACACCGGCCACCACCCGGCCGGAGTCCGACGTCGTGGCGCTCACCGTCCGCGCCGGCCACACCTACCGCGCGGTCCGGCCGGGCGTGACCCCCTCGCCGACAGTGACAACGACGCCGACGTCCACGCCGTCACCGACCCCGACCCCGACCACCAGTTCCCCGGCGCCGTCCGGCGCGCGTGCCACGTACGCGATCACCGGCTCCTGGTCCGGCGGCTTCCAGGCCGAGGTCACGGTGACCGCCGGCGCCACCGCGATCCGCGGCTGGACGGTGTCCTGGACGTTCCCGAACGGTCAGGTGATCAACCAGATCTGGAGTGGCACGCACACCCAGAGCGGCGCGAACGTCACGGTGCGCAACGTCGACTACAACGGATCCCTGCCGGCGGGCGGCTCCACCACGTTCGGCTTCATCGGCACGGCCGGCGGCACCAACAACCCGCCGACGAACCTCACCTGCACCACCACCTGACCGCTGACGCGCCCCGCCGCGGCAACCCGGCCGGGGCGGGGCGTGCCGACGGTCAGGCCAGCAGCGTCTCGCGCAGCCGCGCGCCCAGATTGAACTCGCCGACCACCCGGGGACCGGCCGGGTCGTACACGGCGATGCGGTGGTTGCGGCGCATCATCTCCCGCACCGCCGGCGGCAGCCGGGGCGGGTCGTCCATCGTCGCGAGCACCCGCGCGCCGGTGCCCATCAGCCGCTCCACCAGCGACGCGCTGTCGGTGTCCACACGCACCCGGCCGAACTCCCAGCCGGCCGTGGTCAGGTCGAGCACCTCGAACAGGCGCGTCACGAACGGCTGCGGATCGGTCACCTTGTCCAGCCGGTCGGCCCGCCCGCCGACCGCCGCCACGGCGCCGGCCACCTGCGCGTACGGGTGCAGCCCGCTGGGCAGCGCGCCGAGCGGCCAGCGCAGCGCGGGCCCGGCCTCCTTCCACAGGGGCCGGTAGTTGCGGCGGTGCACCAGCAGCCGCCGGCCGGTACGCCGGAACACCTCGTGCGCCTGGCCCAGCAGGTCGGCGTGCGCCTGGTCGGCGGCCTCGCAGACGATCCCGGCGGCCACCACGAGACCGTCGTCATCGGACAGCAGCCGGGTGATCGCGTCGGCCTGCTCCGGGAACCGGAGGCGGGCGTGCGCCCCGTAGGACTGCCGCACGTCCCGCAGCAGCTCCTGCTGACGTGTCGGGTCCAGTTCGACCCGTCCGCCACCGAGCAACCGCTGGAGCCAACCCATCGTGCCTCGCTTCCGTCGCCGTCTGCGGACCGGGCAATGCTAGTTCGTCGGCCGATGCTCGTATGGTGACGGGGTGACCGATCGATCCCTGACCCTGATGGCGGTGCACGCGCACCCCGACGACGAGGCGACGAGCACCGGCGGCATCCTGGCGCGCTACGCGGCCGAGGGCGTGACCACTGTGCTCGTGACCTGCACCGACGGGGGGTGCGGCGACGGCCCCGGCGGAATCAAGCCGGGCGACCCCGGGCACGACCCGAAGGCCGTGGTCGAGATGCGCCGCGCCGAGCTGGCCGCGAGCTGCGAGGCGCTCAAGGTGACCCACCTGGAGACGCTCGACTACGGCGACTCCGGGATGATGGGCTGGGCCACGAACGACGCGCCCGGCGCGTTCTGGAACACGCCGGTGGCCGAGGCGGCCGGCCGGCTGGCCGAGCTGATCCGGCGCTACCGTCCCGACGTCGTCGTCACCTACGACGAAAACGGCTTCTACGGCCACCCGGACCACATCCAGGCCCACCGCATCACCATGGCCGCCGTCGAACAGACCGGCATCCCGGCCAAGGTCTACTGGACCACCGTGCCGCGCAGCGCGTTCCAGCAGTTCGGCACCGTCATGCGCGAGATCGGGGTGGAGTTCCCCGAGCCGGAGGCGACCGACGAGATGCCGGCGCTGGGCCTGCCGGACGACGAGATCACCACCTGGGTCGACACCAGCGGCTACGGCGGGCAGAAGTTCGCGTCGCTCGCCGCGCACGCCAGCCAGGCGGAGAACATCTTCTTCCTGCGCCTCGGGCAGGAGCGGTTCACCGAGCTGATGGGCATGGAGACGTTCGTGCGCGTGCGGGACACCACCGGCGCCGCCACCCCCGAGGACGACCTGTTCGCCGGGCTGCGCTGACCGGCCGCCGGCCCGGTCCGGCGTGTCGTCGGCCGGGCCGCTCATCTCAGGCCGCGACGGTCTGCGCGGCCAGGTGCGCGAGCACGACACGGACGTCACCGCCGGTGTCGGCCATGACCTGACGTTGCCGGGTGGCGCCGGTGCCCTCGCGGCGCACCCGGTCGATCTCGCGCCGGACCAGGTCCAGATCGCCGTGGCGGGTCAGCGCGGGCGTGACGATGCCGAGCATGTCGTCGACGAGGTCCCAGGCGGGCCGGGGCCGCCCGGTGCGCAGGTCGACCAGGTCACCGTCCACGCCGTCGTGCGCGGCCCGCCAGTGCGCGGCGGCGACGAGGCAGTCGCGGATGCGCTGGGCCGGCACACCGTCGCGGATGTCGTCGATCGCGGTGGCGACCAGCGCCCGGACCAGCCCGGCGATCAGGACGGTGTCGTCGACTGTGGGGCAGACGTCGCCGACGCGGATCTCCACTGTGGGGTACGACGCGGACGGGCGGGCGTACCAGTAGACCATCGCGGCGTCGAGCATGATGCCGGCGGTGATCAGGTCCCGGACCGTGGCGTCGTAGTCGGCGGCCGAGTGGAAGTGCGGCGTCGGCCCGATGCTCGGCCACCGTTCCAACTGCATCGAGCGCCAGCTGGCGTGCCCGGTGTCCCGCCCGTCGTGCAGCGGCGAGTTGGTGGTGAGCGCCTGCACCACCGGCAGCCACGGGCGCAGGTGGTTGCACACCTGCACGGCCAGCTCCCGCTCGGGTACGCCGACGTGCACGTGGCAGCCGCAGACCGCGGGGTCGTGGGCCACCGGGCCGAACCGGCGGGACATGTCGTGGTAGCGCTGCTCGTCGGGCACCGTGCGGTGGGCCTCGCAGACCGGCGTGGCGCCGACGGCGACCAGTCGCGCCCCGGCCGCCTCGGCCGCGCGGGCGGCCGCCCGGCGTAGCGTGACCAGGTGCTCGCGGAGCTGACCGAGGTCGGGGCTGACCGGGGTCACCATCTCCACCATGCTGTGCCGGAACTCCTGCCGGCTCTGCTCGCGTGCGGTCCCGGAGAGCGCGTCGCGGACCCGGTCGGCGACCGGCATGCTCTCGCCGGTGACCGGGTCCAGCAGCAGGAACTCCTCTTCCACCCCGAGGGTCAGGACGGTGGGGATCTCTGGTGTCGGGGTGGTGGCGGTGGTGGTGGGCCGCGGCCTCACCGACGGCTCCACCGGCACGGAACGGTCGGCAGCTCGTCGTGAGGCGGGATCATGTCTCGACGGTACGAGGCCGGGGGCCGCCCCGAGGCCGTTTCCGCCGACCACCGCCCCCGCGGGTGGCGGCACGCAGAGCGGCAGAATGACGAGGTGACCTCACCCGGTGTCTCCTACGGCGACCTCGACCTGCTTGCCGACGCTGGACGCTGGCACGACCTGCTGAGGTTCGCTGCCACAGTCAAGGCGGGGCCGGTCGACCAGCGGCGGGAGACGGCGCACGTCGTGGCACTGGAAGCGCCGGCCGGGATCGCCGCCGCCGCAGCCGAACTGTTTCCCGACGATGACAAGGGCTCCCCGGGGCCCCTGTGGGAGGTGGTAGCCCAAAACCACACGTGGCGAGATCTGACCCCCCATCTGGCCGACCCACGCACGCGGCATCTGACAGCCCACACTCGCGTGCTGCATGGCGAGGATCTCCGGGCGGCCGCCGACCTCGATCCACAGCCGCTCGATGCCCCGCTGTGCCTTCTGCCGTGGGAAGCCGCCAACTGGCACAGCACCTTGGACATCCCCGAGTACGACCGGACCGGCAGCTCGGGATGCACCATCTGGGCCTGTCCGAGCCAGTTGGCCGACCCGAAGCCGCTACCTGTGACCACCGTACGGCCGGCACCGCACGCCGCGGTGGCACTCCTCGACCGCTTGTCACCGGCCACGCAGGCGTACGCGTTCCACGGAACCGCATGGGAGGCGGCCTCGGTGGTGGCCACCGACCGGGCCAGGATGCCCAGGGGCCAGCGGTGGCAGGGCCTGCGGGGCCGCGAGGGATCACAGGTTCGCTTCGCCGATGTCTACCCCAGCCTGGTGCACCTGGCCACCGGTGAAGGGCCTTACGCGCGTCGGACCGGACAGGCGCTCGGACGGACAGCTCTGTGGAAGGCACTCGCCGCCATGGCTGACGGGACCCCTGCCGCAGGTCCGGACAGCGTAACCGCGCTTGTCGAACGCCTGCACTGCGTCGTCTGGCAGGAGCCCGACGACGAGATCTGGTACCTGCACCTGGCGATGGAAGACCCGGCGCAGGGCATCGCTTGGGTCCTCACCGGCAACGACTTCGACTGACCGGACAGCGACCGTCAGCGCATCGGAGCGGCGGTCATGCCGGCTGTGAGCCGAGCATGACCGCCGTCCGGGTCGTACCAACCTTTACCCATGATCAGCAGTGCTTCTGTTGATCCGGGTCAGCGCCGTGATCGGTCTCAACAGTCGAAGTAGAGCGCGAACTCGTGCGGGGTCGGGCGCAGGCGTACCGGGTCGACCTCGTTGGCGTTCTTCCAGTCGACCCAGGTGGAGATCAGGTCGGCGGTGAAGACGTTGCCGTCGAGCAGGTAGTCGTGGTCGGTCTCCAGCGCCGCCAGCGCCTCGCTGAGGGAACCGGGCACCTGCTTGACGTCGCCCCACTCCTCCGGGGGCAGGTCGTACAGGTCCTTGTCGATCGGGGCGGGCGGCTCGATCTTGTTCTTGATGCCGTCCAGGCCGGCCATCATCATCGCCGAGAACGCCAGGTACGGGTTGCTGGACGGGTCCGGCACCCGGAACTCGACGCGCTTGGCCTTCGGGTTGCTGCCGGTGACCGGGATGCGGGTGCACGCGGAGCGGTTGCGCTGGGAGTAGACCAGGTTGACCGGCGCCTCGAAGCCGGGCACCAGACGACGGTAGGAGTTCACCGTCGGGTTGGTGAAGGCGAGCAGCGAGGGGGCGTGGTGCAGGAGGCCGCCGATGTACCAGCGGGCGGTGTCGGACAGGCCGGCGTAGCCGGTCTCGTCGTAGAACAGCGGCTCGCCGCCGCGCCACAGGCTCTGGTGGGTGTGCATGCCGGAGCCGTTGTCACCGAACACCGGCTTGGGCATGAACGTCGCGGTCTTGCCGTGCGCCCACGCCTCGTTCTTGATCAGGTACTTGAAGAGCTGAAGGTCGTCGGCCGAGTGCAGCAGCGTCGAGAACCTGTAGTTGATCTCCGACTGCCCGCCGGTGCCCACCTCGTGGTGCGAACGCTCCACTGTGAAACCGGCGTCCACCATCCGGCGGACCATGCTGTCGCGCAGGTCGGCGTAGTGGTCCACCGGAGGCACCGGGAAGTAGCCGCCCTTGTACGCGGTCTTGTAGCCGCGGTTGCCGCCCTCCTCGATCCGCCCGGTGTTCCAGGCGCCCTCGATCGAGTCGATGTAGTAGAACGACTGGTGCGCCGAGGTCTCGTGGCGGATGGAGTCGAAGATGTAGAACTCCGCCTCCGCGCCGAAGTACGCGGTGTCGGCGATGCCGCTCGCCGCCAGATACGCCTCGGCCTTCTTCGCCACGTTGCGCGGATCCCGGGAGTACGCCTCCCTGGTGAACGGGTCGTGGACGAAGAAGTTCAACGCGACGGTCTTCTGCGCGCGGAACGGGTCCACGAACGCGGTCGCCACGTCCGGCAGCAGCAGCATGTCCGATTCGTGGATCGACTGGAAGCCGCGGATCGACGAGCCGTCGAAGGCGAGCCCGTCGCTGAACACGCTGTCGTCGAACGACTCGACCGGCAGGTTGAAGTGCTGCATCACGCCGGGCAGGTCACAGAAACGTACGTCGACGAACTTCACGTCCTCGTCGGTGAGGTATCGCAGGAGTTCCTCGGAATTGGCGAACACACGTCCTCCTGGCAGGCGTCGTTGATCCTGGCCACGTCCCGTGGCCGGACCGCCCGGGGACATGGCCCGTACCGCCACCGTACGACGGCGCGCCGTGCCCGGCTCGCCAACCGCCCATCCGGGTTTCCTTCGCCACAGGCCGGGTAGTCGCCGTACCCGGCGGACCGCCCGGGGGAGACGACGCGGCGGGAGGTTGGCATGGTGGGTGCTCCGCGACTGACCGGTGGGCGCTGAGATGTGCGGGATCAGCGGTGAGGCCAGGTTCGACGGGGTCACCCCCGACACCGACGCGGTGAATCGGATGACAGCGGCGATGCGTTCCCGTGGTCCGGACGGTGAGGGCGCGTGGGACGACGGCTGGATCGCGCTGGGGCACCGCCGGCTGACAGTCATCGACCTGTCCGAGGCCGGCGCGCAGCCGATGGTCCGCGACGACCTCGGCCTGGCGCTCGTGTTCAACGGCTGCGTCTACAACTACCCGCAGCTGCGCGACGAACTGCGCGCCGCCGGGCACACGTTCCACAGCACCAGCGACACCGAGGTGATCCTGGTGGCGTACGCGCAGTGGGGGGAGCGGTTCGTCGACCACCTGGTCGGCATGTTCGCCGTGGCGCTCGTGGACCGGCGTCGCCGTCGCCTCGTGCTGGCCCGCGACCGGCTCGGCATCAAACCGCTGTACCTCGCCGAGTCCCCGGGCCGGCTCCGGTTCGCCTCCACGCTGCCGGCGCTGCTGGCCGGGGGCGACGTCGACACCGGCATCGACCGGGTCGCGCTGCACCACTACCTGTCCTGGCACTCGATCGTGCCGGCCCCCCGCACCATCCTGCGCGGGATCCGCAAGCTGCCCCCGGCCACCGTGCGGGTGATCGACGCCGACGGGCACAGCCGCGAGCGCGTCTACTGGCGGCCCGAGTACCGGCGCGACACGGCCCACGACGGCATGGACGCCGCCGACTGGCGGGCCGCCGTCGGGGACGCGCTGCGCACGGCCGTACGCCGCCGGCTGGTCGCCGACGTGCCGGTCGGGGTGCTGCTCTCCGGCGGCCTCGACTCCAGCATGATCGTCGCGCTGCTCGACGGCGCCGGTCAGCACCACCTCCAGACGTTCAGCATCGGGTTCGACAGCCGCGGCGACGAGGCCGGCGACGAGTTCCACTACTCCGACCTGGTCGCCCGCGCGTTCGGCACCGACCACCACCGAATCCAGCTCTCCGACGGCGACCTCGGCCCGGCCGTACGCGCCACCGTGGCGGCCATGACCGAACCGATGGGCAGCCACGACGTGGTGGCGTTCCACCTGCTCTCCGAGCAGGTCGCCCGGCACGTGAAGGTGGCGCAGTCGGGCCAGGGCGCCGACGAGGTGTTCGCCGGCTACGGCTACCACCACCGGCTCGCCGACGCGGCGCGGGAGAACGCCGCGGCCGAGTTCACCGCCGCGTTCTTCGACCGCGACCACGCCGAGCTGAACCGGGTGGTCGACCCCGCGTACACCTGTGAGCGCGACGCCAGCGGCGAGCTGGTCGCCGCGGACCTGGCCGCGCCCGGCGCGCAGACCGCCGTGGACGCGGTGCTGCGCCTGGACACGCACCTGATGCTGCCCGACGACCCGGTCAAACGGGTCGACAGCATGAGCATGGCCTGGGGACTGGAGGTGCGCACGCCCTTCCTCGACCAGGACCTGGTGGCGCTCGCCGCGGCCTGCCCGCCCGAGCACAAGCTGGCCCAGGGCGGCAAGGGCGTGCTCAAGGAGGTGGCCCGGGAAGTGCTGCCGGCCGAGGTCATCGACCGGCCCAAGGGCTACTTCCCGGTGCCGGCGCTGCGCAACGTCGACGGGCCCGTGCGAGAGTTGGTGGTCGAGGCGCTCAGCGCGCCCGAGGCACGCCGGCGCGGGTTGTTCCGCCGGGAGTACGTCGACGAGCTGCTGGCCGAGCCGGACCGGGCGCAGGCCGCCGCCGGCAGCAACAAGCTGTGGCAACTGGGCCTGCTGGAGTTGTGGCTGCAGTCGCACGGCGTGAGCTGAAGGGCCGCCCGGCCCGGGGCGGCGAGAGGAGCATGGTGAAGTTCGTCATCGAGAGCGAAGCCGACGGCACCGTGGGGTTCACCGTGGTCGGCGGCGACGGGCGGGTGCTCGCCACCGGGCAGCCCTGCCCGGACAAGGGTGCGGCGCTGGCCGCGGTGGGTGAGCTGATGCACGGGCTGGGTGAAGCCTGCATCGAGGACCGGACGGGGGCGACCGCCGGGCCGGTGGCCGGCACCCGGACCGAGATCGGCGACGACATGTCGGACATCGGCCGCTCCGGCATCCCGCCGGTCTGAGGCTGCTTCCGTGGCCGCCCTCCGGGGCGGCTGGAACCCGCCCGGTCGGCCGGGCGGATTCGTGCGCTCACTGCTCGTCGTCGAGCACGTCCGTGTGGCCGTCGCGGGTGACGGTGGGCGGGAGGTGCTCGTCCGGCTGGGGCGCCTCGGCCAGCGTGTGGTGCGGGTCGCCGTCGGGCGAGAACAGCACCCGATCGGTCTTGCGGGTCTTCTCCTGCTCCTCCTCCGGCTCAGTCACCGCGTTCTCCCTCCGCTCACCGGGGCCCCGGGCAGGCCACCTCGCCCCACGCTATGCGCCGGACGGGCCCCGGGAGCGGGTTTCCGCCCGACGGCCGCCCCGCACCCGGCCCTGGTCGTCCCGACATGCCGACCCCCTCGCCGTCACGTACGGTAGCGCCGAAGCTGAGCCCGCATGGTTCACCTCGGGCCACTTTGCTCTGCAGCCATCGACGCGACGGTGACTCACGGCTACCGCCGCGTATGAGGCTGCAGAGCAAAGTCGGCGGAGAGGCAACAGCATCGTCAACGGCCAGTTGAGCATTTTGGCTGTTCAGGCGCAGTGTGCGCGGAAAGGCGGTGCATTCGCCCCAGGAGCTGCTCCTCACGCACTGTGACGATGCGCTGCGTCGGAATTGAGGTGACGGACAGTCACCACCTGGCCTGGGCTCGGGTCGCCGAAGGGGCCGATCAGGGCGGCCACGGTGGCGTGCCGCGCGGCCGGATCGGCGCGGGTGGCCCGGGCGACGACCGCGCGTTCCGCGGTGGCGCCGCGCCAGCCGGACAGGCCGTCGGGCGGGTGGCGAAGCGTGCGACCGAGCGCGTGGGCCGTGAGGCGGTCGTCGACGGTCGCGCCCCGGGTCAGCTCCTGCGGCGACAGGTAGCGGCGGGACCCGGGCAGCCGGCCGGAGTCGAGCACGAACGGTCCCCGCCGGTACTCGTCCAGGTCGATCAGCCACATCCGGCGGGCATCGAAGTCGTAGAGGCCGGAGTCAGTCCACCACCTCGATGACGTCGCCCGGCGCGCGGCGCGGCGCCGGCGGCAGCTCGGCCTCCGGGCCCCAGCCGACCCGCACGATCAGGTACGGGCTGCCGATGCCGGCGAGCAGGTCACGCATCATCCGGCGCGGCCAGGCCAGCTCGACGGCGTCGCTGAGCGGTGCGCTGGCCAGCCCTTCGGCGGTGGCGGTGAGCAACAGCGCCGACAGCGCCTCGCCGCCGCGCAGCCAGGCGGCCGGCTCGTCGTCCTCACCGAACAGGATCAGGTACGCCGCGCCGCGGTCGAAGTCCGTGCCCGCGCTGAGGCCGGCCGCCCCGCCGGGCGCGTAGTCGCGCAGCGGCACCCGCCGTGGGGAGGGCCGCACGGCGGTGGCTGCGGGCACGCCGTCGCCGCTGCCCGCCGGCCGGTTGGTCCACCGGTTCAGCTCCTCCCGGTACGCGGGGTCGGCCAGCTCCGCCTCGGCGGCGCGGCCGGTGGACACGGCGAGCATCGGCATCTGGTCCGGCCGGACCACGTGCAGGTGGGCGCCCTCTGCCTCGACGGCGTCCCCGAGCCGGGCCAGCACCGCCTCCGGCACCGGCCGGTCGCCGTACGCCCGCCGGTCGGTGCGGCGGCGCGGGATCGCGTCGACGAGCCGGCCCGCCGGCACGTCCAGGTCGATCGGGCCGGTCGTGCGGATCCGGGCCAGCAACGACGGGTCGGACGGGTCGGGCAGCCGCTCGACCACCGCCGCCCAGCCGAACGCCGCCAGCGACACGCGCGCGTGGTGCAGGGCGGCGCCGCAGCTCAGCATCAGCAGCCGGCCGTCCGGGTCGGTGTGCGTGAGCTGCCGATCCGGGTCGCCGCGCAGCTCCAGCGCGTCCGCGGTGATCCGCCAGCGCCAGGGCTGGGTGTTGAACACCGACGGGGCGTGCAGGGACTGCCGGGCGGCCGCCTCCAGCACCCGTACCCTCGGGTCCTGGCCGGTGCGGGTCGGTGTGCTGTTCATGGCGGCCCTCCTGGTTGCTCGTCCCCTTCCGACCCTGCCCGCCGCCGTCGCGGGCGGACAGGGCCGGAGGTCCCGGCCGCACCGGGCCGTGCGCCCCGGCGCGGCGTCAGGCGGCGTCCGGCTCCGGGGGTACGGCCAGCGCGATCGTGAGGTCGAGGACGGCGGCGGGGTCGAGCAGCCGGTCGCCGAACAGCTCACGGAGCTTGCCCATCCGGTAGCGGACGGTCTGCGGATGCACGAACAGGTCGGCGGCCACGTCGTCGCGGCGTCCCTGGTGCAGCAGCCACGACCGCAGCGTCTCGGCCAGCCGGTGCGCGGTGGCCGGGGGCAGCGCGGCCAGCGGCGCGAGGGCCTGCGCGCGCAGGTCGGCCAGGGCCTCCGGGTCCATGCTGAGCAGCAGCGTGGCCAGGTGACGCTCGGTGTCGACAGGTCCGGCGTCCGGCTCGCCGAGGCCGAGCGCGAGCGCCCGGGTGGCCCGCTGGTACGACGCGGCGACCCGGTGCCAGGGGCGGGCCGGGCCGAGCACCGCCCGGTGCCCGTGCAGCAGCCGGGTGAGCTGGCGGCGCCGGCCGCCGTGCATGTCCGGCACCAGCAGTACGGCCAGCTCCTCGACCGGGTTCATGCCGGGCAGGTCCTCGCCGCTCTCCAGCGTGTGCGGGCTGAGCAGCGCCAGCACGGCGCGCAGGTGCCGGCGGGGCAGCAGCACCACCGTCAGCGTCTGCGGCGGCGGCCAGTCGGCGCGCTCCGCGCTGCGCCGCAGCGACTCCTCCGGCTCACCGGCCAGCAACTGCTGGGTGAGCCGTTCCAGGCTGCGGCGGCGCATCCGGCCGGCGCTGGCCAGCTCGTCGGCGTGCCCGGCCACGCTCGCCGCGGACAGCTCGTCGATGTACGCGAACATCAGCTCGGCGAACTCGGCCACCGTCTCGGCGGCGAGCCCGCTGCGCACCGTCGTGGTGGACACCTCACGCCAGGCCACCCGGGCGCCCACCCGGTACGCGGCCAGCAGCGCGTCCATGCTGCGCCCCGAGCGGGCCTCACCGCTGCCCAGCGCGTACGCGGCCTCCAGCGCCGGGGCCAGGGGAGTGCTCGGGTCGAACGCCTGGGTACCCTCGATGAGCTGGAGGAACGTGCCGAGCGCGATGCGTACCGCGTTTTCGATCTTCGCCCGCATGGCGCCGGTGAGCGCGCCGGAGTAGTCCGGCACCTCGGCGGTGATCGCGGAGACGGTCCGTTCGGCGACCATCGGCAGCCGGTCGCGCAGCGTCGCGGCCATGCCGGCCTCGAGGTTGAGGTGCGCGGCGCGCTGCCCAGTGCCGGCCTCCAACGTCATGTTGTTCCCTCCGAACAAAAACCCGCGACCTTTTCACCTTTGCTGGTCAAGATGTTATGCGATCGGGCGGTCACGCTGGTCATATGACCACAACTGCCTCCCGCCGCCCTCAGAAGGTCACCTTCCGGGACAGGCTGCTGCGGCTGGCCGGAACGGTCACCACGCCGGTGCTGCCCGACGACTATCTCGACCTGATCGCGCCGCTGCGCGCCGGCGCCCCGCTGCGCGGCCGGATCGTCGCCGTCCGCCCGGAGACCCGGGACGCGGCCACGCTGGTGATCCAGCCCGGCCGCGCCTGGCAGGGCCACCTGCCCGGGCAGTACATCCGCCTCGGCGTCGACGTCGACGGCGTGCGCCAGTGGCGCGCGTACTCGGTCACCTCCGCGCCGGACGCCCCCGACGGCCGGATCAGCGTCACCGTGAAGGCCATCCCCGACGGCAAGGTCAGCAACCACCTCGTCCGCCGGCTCCGGCCCGGCACGCTGATCCACCTCGACCAGGCACAGGGCGACTTCGTGCTCCCGAGCGCGACGCCCGAGCGGGTCCTGTTCCTCACCGCCGGCAGCGGCATCACCCCGGTCATGGGGATGCTGCGCTCCGGGCTGGCCGACCGGGCCGACGTGGTGCTCGTGCACTCCGCGCCCACCCGCGACGACGTCATCTTCGGTACGGAACTGCGCGGGCTCGCCGACCGCGGCGCGCTGCGGCTGGTCGAGCGGCACACCGACACCGACGGCCTGCTCGACGTCGCCGAACTCGCCGCCCTGGTGCCCGACCACCTCGACCGCGAGGCGTGGGCCTGCGGCCCGATCGGCATGCTCGACGCGGTCGAGGGGTACTGGTCCTCGAACGGCCTCGTCGAACGGTTGCACACCGAGCGGTTCCGCCCGACGGTGATCACGCCGGGCGAGGGAGGCACGGTGACCTTCACCGGAGCAGGGGTGACCGTCGAGTCCGACGGCGCCACCACCCTGCTCGACGCGGGGGAGAACGCCGGAGTGCTGATGCCTTCCGGGTGCCGGATGGGCATCTGCTTCGGCTGCGTCGTACCGCTGCGCCAGGGCGCCGTCCGTGACCTGCGCAACGGCGACGTCACCACTGCCGTACCGGGGGACGGCGTGCTCGTCCAGACGTGCGTGTCGGCCGCCGCCGGTACCTGCGACATCGATCTCTGACAGGAGCCACCCACGTGACCGTCATCCAGAAGAAGGCCGTCAACCCGATCGCCCACCTGAGCGCCGAGGACATCGAGATCATCGGCAAGGAGTTGGACGCGATCCGGGACCGGGTCCTCGCCGACCGGGGGGAGCGGGACGCCCGCTACATCCGCAAGGTGGTCAAGACCCAGCGGACACTGGAGATGAGCAGTCGCGCGGTGCTGTTGTTCTCGCTGTTCCCGCCGGCCTGGATCGTCGGCACGGCCGGCCTCACGGTCGCCAAGATCCTGGAGAACATGGAGATCGGGCACAACGTCCTGCACGGCCAGTGGGACTGGATGCGCGACCCGAAGATCCACTCCACCACCTGGGAGTGGGACCACGTCTCCCCGGCCGACCAGTGGAAGCAGTCGCACAACGAGCTGCACCACCGCTACACCAACGTCGTAGGCAAGGACAACGACCTCGGCTACGGCATCATGCGCGTCGACGAGGACCAGCCGTGGCACCCGATGCACCTCGGCCAGCCGCTCTGGAACCTGATCAACGCCATGTTCTTCGAGTACGGCATCGCCGCGTACGACATGGAACTCGGCGACCACCTCAAGCAGCGCAAGCTCAAGGACCCGAAGTTCCGCGCCAAGGCCCGCGCCGTCGGCCGCAAGATCCGCCGCCAGGTGCTCAAGGACTACGTGGTGCACCCGCTGCTGTCCGGCCCCTCGTTCCTGACCACGCTCGCCGCCACGTTCACCGCGAACCTGCTGCGCAACGTGTGGAGCCACTCGGTGATCATGTGCGGGCACTTCCCCAACGGCGTGGAGACGTTCGAGAAGACCTCCATCGAGGGCGAGACGCGCGGCGAGTGGTACCTGCGCCAGATGCTCGGCTCGGCCAACATCAGCGGCAGCCGGCTGCTGCACATCATGACCGGCAACCTGTCGTACCAGATCGAGCACCACCTCTTCCCCGACCTGCCCAGCAACCGCTACCAGGAGATCGCGCCGCAGGTACGCGCGCTGTTCGACAGGTACGGCCTGCACTACACCACCGGCCCCCTGCCCAAGCAGGTCGCCTCCGCGTGGTGGAAGGTCATCCGCCTGTCGCTGCCCAACCGCAACGACAGCCGGCAGCCGGTCGCCCCGGCCCCGCTGGTCTCCTCCGGCACGGCCTGACCGCGACCGTTCGGTGCACGGCCGGTGAACTTCCACCGGCCGGCACCCGACCAGCCGCTGCACAGTCGGAATCCGCCCAGCTCAGAGCGGTCTTCGCGGCCGTCGTGACAGCCCCGCGTCCCCGTACACTCGCGCCCGTTGCGGGTGTACGGGTGAAGGGGTGTTCGACGATGCGACTCCGCCGGCGCGTGGTCATGCTCGTCGACAACGCGGTCGAGGGTGACTCGCGGGTGCAGAAGACGGCCCGCTCGGCCGCCGACGCCGGCTGGCACGTCACGCTGATCGGCTGCGCCCACGTCGACGCCGAACGCCGCTGGCGGCTCGGCGACGCCGAGGTACGCGTCCTGCCGCTCGCCGCCGTTGCCGCCTCGGGCCGTGACGCTGGTTCACGCGACGGCTCCGGGCTGCGCGGCGTGTCCGGGCTGCGCGGTGTGTCCGGGCTGCGAGCTCGGCTGGTGGCCCGGGGCGGACTGCCGTTGCGCGCGGCGCGGCTGGCCCGCCGGCCCGTCGAGCACGCCGAGGTCCGTTTCTGGCGGGCCCGGCTGCGCGACGGGGCCTGGCGGCGGCTGGAGCCGGGCCTCTGGGACTACGAACGGGTCGCCGGACCGGTCGTCGACGACCTGCGCCCCGACCTGATCCACGCGCACGACTTCCGGATGCTCGGCGTCGCCGCCCGCGCCGTGGACCGCGCCCGCGCCGCCGGACGCGACGTCAAGCTGGTCTGGGACGCGCACGAGTGGCTGCCCGGCGCGCGGCCGCGCCGGGACAACGCCCGCTGGCTGCCCGCCCACCTCGGTTACGTCCGCGAGTACGTCGGTCACGCCGACGCGGTCGTCACCGTCTCCGACACGCTCGCCGACCTGCTGGTACGCGACCACGCCCTGCCCGAACGCCCGACCGTGATCCTCAACGCCCCGATCGCCGCCACCACGGAGACATCCGCTCCCGATCTGCGGAAGCGCTGCGGTCTGCCACCGGACACGCCGCTGCTGGTCTACAGCGGGGCGATGGCCGTGCAGCGCGGCGTGGACACGGTGGTCGAGGCGTTGCCGCTGCTGCCCGGCGTACACCTGGCGCTTGTCGTCGCCGACCCGGCCGCCGCCTACGTCCGCCAGGTCGTCGCCCGGGCGGCCCGGCACGGGGTGGGGGACCGGGTGCACGTGCTGCCGTACGTGCCGCACCGCCAGCTCGTCGCGTTCCTCGCCACCGCCGACATCGGGCTGATCCCGCTGCACCACTGGCCCAACCACGAGATCGCGCTGATCACCAAGTTCTTCGAGTACGCGCACGCGCGGCTGCCGATCGTGGTCAGCGACGTCCGCACCATGGCCGAGACGGTCCGCGCCACCGGGCAGGGCGAGGTGTTCCGTGCCCGCGATGCCGCCGACCTGGCCCGCGCAGTGCGGGCGGTGCTCGCGGATCCGGCCCGTTACCGCGCCGCGTACGAGGGTGAGGACTCCCCGCTCCCGGGGTGGACGTGGGAGGCGCAGGCCGAACGCCTCGACGTCCTCTACCGCCGCCTGCTCACCCCCATCCGCTGACGCCCACCGCCCACCGCCCGCTCGGGTGGAACACCATGGGTGTCTCCGGCCCGTTTTGACACCCATGGCGTTCCACCCGCACCCCGGGGGCGGCATGGTCAACTCCAGCTCGGCGAAGTGGCGGCATCCGAGGGGCGCCGACCCCGCCATTTCGGGGGAGTGGTGTTGATCATGGGCGGGCGGGCGGGCGCGAGGGCGGGGACGCCCCGGAAAAGGGGTGGGCGGGACAGGGGCGGCCGGGCTAGCGTCGAGGTATGCAGAGCAGGCGCAGCCTTACCGCCGCGGCCGCGCGAGCTTCCCGCTCGCCGGTTGCCGCCGCCTGACCTGCCCCACACCCACGCCGGCGACCGGAAACGGTCCGCCGGCGTCGTCGTGTCGACGCCAACGCGCGCGGCGGGCCGTCCGGTCACCCGTACCCGGAAGGCATCCGCCATGACACCCGACGACATCACCCGGACGTTCCTCGACCACTACCACCGGCACGACCATCAGCGTGCGCCGGAGAGCTCACTCATTCCGCCGCCCGGTGACCCGGTGCTGTTCACCACGTCCGGCATGCACCCGCTCACGCCGTACCTGCTGGGGCGCCCGCACCCGGGCGGACGGCGACTGGCGAACGTGCAGCGGTGCCTGCGCACCACGGACCTGGACGAGGTCGGTGACGACACCCACCTGACCGTGTTCCAGATGCTCGGCTCCTGGTCGCTCGGCGACTACGACATCGTGACCAGCCTGCGGTGGGGCTTCGACCTGCTCACCGACGGGTTCGGCATCCCGGTGGAGAGGCTGCACGCCACGGTCTTCGGCGGCGGCAACGGTGAAGGGCCGGACGACACCGCGCGGGACACCTGGTCCGGGCTCGGCGTGCCGGTGGAGCCGCTGGGCGAGGACAACTGGTGGTCGAACGGCCCGACCGGCCCCTGCGGACCGGACTCGGAGATCTTCGTGTGGACCGGCGACGGCCCGCCCATCGGCACACCCAGCACCGACGAGCGCTGGGTGGAGGTGTGGAACCACGTGCAGATGCGCTACCACAGGCACCCCGACGGCCGGCTCACGCCGCTGCCGCACTCCAGCATCGACACCGGCATGGGCCTGGAACGGCTGGAGATGGTGCTGCGCGGCAATCGGTCCGTGTTCACCGGCGACGGGCTGCGCCGGTGGGTGGACGAGGTAGGCAACTGGGGCCTGCGCGGCACGGACCTGCGCGTGGTCTCCGACCACCTGCGGTCCGCGGTGGTCGTGCTCGGTGACGGGGTACGCCCCGGCAACACCGGCCGCGGGTACGTGCTGCGGCGGCTGCTGCGCCGCACGCTCACCGTGCTGTGGCGCGACGACCCGGCGCGCAGCCTCGACGGGCTGCCGCCCGAGCTGTACGCGGACACGCTGCGCCGCTTCCGTCAGCTGCCCGATCCGGGCACGCCGCCCGGCGAGCGACCGGTCGACGTCGGCTCGCTGCACGCCACGCTGGTGGACGAGGAAAGTCGCTTCCGCGGGCTGCTGCGACGCGGACGGCCGCTCGTGGACCGGGTACGGGAGCGTGGCCCGCTGACCGAGCGCGACTACCACTGGCTGCACGACACCCACGGGCTGCCCCGCGACCTGGTCGACGGCCTGCTCGCCGAGACGAGCTGAGCAGCGGCCGGGGGAGCGGGCCGGGCGGGCACCAGCCGGGGAGCAGCAGCCGGCTCAGCGGTGGCCGCCCGGCCGGGCCGGTGCCAGACTCGGAGGCGGACGCCACGCGAGGGAAGCGGACGCCGCCGTGAGGAGAGGGCAGCCGATGACCGAGGTACGGCCGGACGAGGAGACGGTGCCGCTGCTCGGCGCCGAGGTGCGCATCGCCGACGCGGCGGGGCTGCTCGCCGCCGCCGTCGACGGGCCGGTGGAGCTGATGGTCGACGGCGACTTCCCGGCCCCGGTGCGGGAGGTGCTCTGCACCGTGCGCGCCGACACCGCGCACGGGCAGCCGGCGCACCGCTTCGAGGCGTACCTGCGGGTGGAGAGCACGCCGGCGGGCCTGCTCGCTCTCGGTCTGGCCGGGCCGGTCGGCGTGCTGCTCGCCGAGCGGCTGGCCGCCCGCGGCGGCGACGGCCCGGCCGCCGCGGTGGGCCGGATGGCCGCGGAGGCCGGACGGCGGATCTGGCCGCGACCGGTCGCCACGCTCGCCGCGCCGCCCGGCGACGAGGCCGGCCGGGAGGTGCTGCGCGTGGCCCGGGAAGCCGGGCTGCGGCCCCGCGTCGACCAGGACAACGGCACGGTACGCATCCACGCCGACGTACCAAGCGCCGACGTGGGTCCGGCGCACCTGACGGCGATGCTCGGCCTGCTGCTCCAGGCCGTACGCGAGTTGTCCGGCGACAGCGACGAGCCGACCGTGCTGCGCGGACGGACGTACGTCGTGGGGCGGCGACCGGTGACGACGGCGGCCGGGCCGCGCAGCGCGACCGTGACCCTCGACCAGGTCGGCGGCCTGTCCGACGTGGTCGCGCAGTTCCGCGAGGTGGCGGTGTCGTTCCGGCACCCGGCGGCGATGGCCCGCTGGGGGGCGCGCCGGCCGCAGGGCATCCTGATGTACGGGCCGCCCGGCACCGGCAAGACCATGCTGGCCCGGGCCCTCGCGAACGAGATCGGCGCGGACTTCGTGGAGATCCGCACCCCGGAGATCCTGGACAAGTACCTCGGCGGCTCGGAACGCAACATCAAGCGCATCTTCCGGGAGGCGCGCCGCTACCGGCGGCCCACCGTGATGCTGTTCGACGAGTTCGACTCGATCATCAGCTACGCCGGGGCGGGCGGCGACGCGGCGAGCCAGGCCGTCAACGCCGTCGCGGGCATCTTCAAGCAGGAGATGAACACGCTGTTCGAGGAGAACCCCGACGTCATCGTGGTGGCCACCACCAACTTTCCGCACCGCGTCGACGCCTCGCTGATCCGCTCCGGCCGCTTCGACCTGAAGATCGCCATTCCGGCGCCGGACGAGACCGGACGCGCGGAGATCCTCACCAAGATGATCCGCGAGCTGATCGACAAGCACGAGCGGCCGGGATTTCGGATGTTCGCCGACGACCTCGACCCGGCCGCTCTCGCCGCCGACACGGCCGGGCTGACCGGCGCGGACCTTCGCGAGGCGCTGCGCCGGGTGCAACTCGCCAAGGCGCTCCGGGAAGCGGCGGAGGGTGCGCCGCCGGC
This sequence comes from Micromonospora chalcea, assembly GCF_028768405.1. Classification (NCBI taxonomy): domain Bacteria; kingdom Bacillati; phylum Actinomycetota; class Actinomycetes; order Micromonosporales; family Micromonosporaceae; genus Micromonospora; species Micromonospora chalcea. The sequence continues at coordinate 820,251 of NZ_CP118233.1, forward strand.
TCCGATCGGTCAGGATGACGTGCGGGAGGCCGTCGCCGGGTTGCGCCGCGGCTGACCGGAAGGAGTCCACGTTGTCCTCGTCCGATCTGCTGCTGTCCCGCCGCGACCTCACGTTCCTGCTGCACGACTGGCTGGACGTGACCCGGCTGACCGAGCGCCCCCGCTACGCCGAGCACACCAGGGAGACCGTCGACGCGGTGCTGGACCTCGCCGCCCAGGTGGCCGCCGAGCGCTTCGCCCCGCACAACCGGGCCGCCGACACCAGCGAGCCCACGTTCGACGGGCAGCGCGTACGGACCATCCCGCAGGTCAAGGCCGCGCTGGAGGCGTTCGCCGAGACCGGGCTGCTCGCCGCCACCATGGACGAGTCGGTCGGCGGCCTGCAACTGCCGCACACGGTGGCCGCCGCCGCGTTCGCCTGGTTCCAGGCCGCCAACGTGGGCACGTCCGCGTACCCGATGCTCACCCTCGGCAACGCCAACCTGCTGCTCGCCCACGGCAGCGCCGAGCAGATCGACACCTGGGTACGCCCCATGGTCGAGGGCCGGTTCTTCGGCACCATGTGCCTGTCCGAACCGCAGGCCGGCAGTTCCCTGACCGACCTCACCACGCGGGCCGAGCCGCAGGACGACGGCACCTACCGGATCGTCGGCACCAAGATGTGGATCTCCGGCGGCGACCACGAGCTCGCCGAGAACATCGTCCACCTGGTGCTTGCCCGCATCCCCGGCGCGCCGGCCGGCGTGAAGGGCCTGTCGCTGTTCATCGTGCCGAAGACGCTGCTCGACGACGACGGCAACCTCGGGCCGCGCAACGACGTGGTGCTGGTCGGCCTCAACCACAAGCTCGGCTACCGGGGCACCACCAACACGCTGCTCAACTTCGGCGAGGGCGTGCACCGGCCGTACGGGCGGGCCGGGGCGGTCGGCTACCTGGTGGGGCAGCCGCACCAGGGGCTCGCGGTGATGTTCCACATGATGAACGAGGCGCGCATCGGCATCGGCGCCGGCGCCACCGCGCTCGGCTACACCGCGTACCTGAAGTCCGTCGCGTACGCCCGGCAGCGCCCGCAGGGCCGCCCGGTCGCCGACAAGGACCCCACCACGCCGCAGGTGCCGATCGTGGCCCACCCCGACGTACGCCGGATGCTGCTGGCCCAGAAGAGCTACGTCGAGGGCGCGCTCGCGCTGGTGCTCTACTGCGGACGGCTGCTCGACGAGCAGAAGACCGCGCCCGCCGAGGCCGACCGCGAACGGGCGCAGCTGCTGCTGGACCTGCTCACCCCGATCACCAAGAGCTGGCCGGCGCAGTGGTGCCTGGCCGCCAACGACCTGGCCATCCAGGTGCACGGCGGGTACGGCTACACCCGCGACTACGACGTCGAGCAGCACTGGCGCGACAACCGGCTCAACGCCATCCACGAGGGCACCCACGGCATCCAGGCCCTCGACCTGCTCGGCCGCAAGGTCACCATGCGCGACGGCGCCGCGCTGGAACTCCTGCTGGAGACGATCCGCGGCACGATCAGCCGGGCGTGGAAGGCCGACGGGTTCGCCTCCGAGCTGGCCGGACAGCTCGCCGCCGCGGTCGACCGGATCGCCGTGGTGACGCGGCGGTTGTGGGCACCGGGCGATCCGGAGCTGGCGCTGGCGAACGCCTCGGTCTACCTGGAGGCGGTCGGGCACGTGGTGATCGCGTGGATGTGGCTGGAGCAGGTGCTCGCGGTGGAGGCGCTGGGGTCACCGGACGGGGCCGAGGGGGAGTTCCTGGCGGGGAAGAGGCAGGCGGCGCGGTACTTCTACAGGTGGGAGTTGCCGAAGGTGGGCGCGCAGTTCGACCTGCTGGAAGGGCTGGACCGGACCACGCTGGACATGCGGGAAAGCTGGTTCTGAGCTGCTCAGGGTTGCGTGAGGCCGACGGATGCCATCACCACCAGAGCCATTGCGCACCGTGTCGGCGTTGCCGGGTGTTCGAGACGGTGTCGGCCCCCCGGTTACCACGGTGCTCCTTCGCGGCGTTGCGGCATGCGGCTTTCGCGGCCTGACGCTACCTGCTGGTCAGACGGAGTCGATGAACCAGCGCGGTAGGCCTCGCCGCCGACCAGTGACCGCAGGCCGGCTCGCGGGGCCATGCGGACCGTCTTGGTCCGTACGAGGCATGGTCGCGTCTTTCGGAGCCGCGGGCGCAGCCACCCGGGGGGAACGAGCCTAGGCTGTGCGTCATGGAAGGGATGGCGGTGCTCCTGCTGTGCCCCTGCGTGTTCTTTGTGTTGCTGTTCTTCGCCGCGACCGTGATCCTCTGGTTTCAGACCAAGCCGAGCGGCCGGTAGCTGAATCGGCCGTCGGAAGGTGTGGCTTCCGACCCGAACCGGAGCCGGTTCTTCAGCAGGTTCAGAAGTTGCCGGCACAGCCGCTCGTTCGGCGAGCATGGCGCGCTGATCGCGGCAGATGAGTGCACCACGCCTTAGCGGTCGCACGCCACCGGCCCCACGCGGCTGACCCCGTATCCTGATCGATATGACGTTGCGGCAGCACCCTCCTGACGACATCATCAACCGACTGGGCGAGATCGCAAGCCTGTTCGTTGCCTGCCGTGATGCCTTCTTCGAGACGGCCGACCGTTTCCATTGGACGCCGGCGCAGCGATCCCCTGCAGCACATGCTGCGGCGGAGCTTCCCTCGCCAGACCCCGCGGTCAAAGAGCCGCGAGGAGAGACCGGCCATAGGCTAATCGCGGAGGTCGTGCAGACCTACCTACTCACAGCGAGCGGCCACCTCGGCGGGCTCGCCAGCCTTTATGCGAGCTGTGAGGTCATCTTCCCGACGCCACCGCTCATCCGTTCAACCATCGAGAACTGTGCACACGCTGTGTGGGTACTCGGGGAAGACCCCAACGAATCGTCCGAGAACAGGCTTGCCCGCGCCTACCTTGAGGAACTCGTGAGCGCGGAAGAGGCGAAGAAGAACGCCGGTCGGATGCGCGCCAAGACGCACCCAAGTCACCTGCTGGCCGACGGGCACTACACAGCCCTGAAGGGTGAGATCATCGCTCGCTTTCCCGGCACCACCACAGCCACCCTGGGGAACCGGACCTTGAACGGACAGACCCTACCCAACCTGGAAGCTGCCGTTCGCTGGATGTACGAACTGACCCAGAGCTACGGCGGGACAATCGACGGTCGTGCGGGGACCGGAATCTACGGCTTTCTGTCCAACATGACTCACCCGACCCTCTACCCTGCCCGGCAACGACGCGAATGGGTTGAGGACCTAGTGACAGGCCACAAGGTGGCCTACCTTCGTGTCGGCTTGGGTTCCGCTGAGAACACGGCGAGGGCAGCAATCGCCGCGTTCTACAACGCCCTCACCTACACAACGTCCTACTTCGGCTGGCCCACCGCAATCATTGATGAACTAACCGCCAAGATCGAGGAGACCATGCCCACGTTCTTCGTGCCACAGGACTGAGGACCGCTCCGTGTCGTGGATCTCTGACCACGTACGGCCCGGCCGGGTCTCAATAACTCTGTCGACAACCCGAAGCTGCCGAGCACGTCACGGCGTCACACGATGCGACTCCTCCGTTGGCCAGACCGTCGCACCCACGGCGGCAGATCCGAACGCTGGCCGTCTCAACCGCGCATCAGCGTTCATCGAGGTTGCCCTGCTTACCCGACAGTCTGACCCACGGCCCGGCGCCGAACCCGTCATCGGGGTCGGCGCGGTGGCGTGGCTAGTCGAAGTCTCCAAAGGCGGAGGAAGCCGCGTGCACTGCTTAGGCAACTTCGCGAGTTCTTATTGTTGACGTCCTGGCGCATCGCTAGGTTCTCTCGGTCGCCACATCCGATGTTCCCTATCCCAAACGACCGAGCCGTTAGTTAAGTTTCTAAATGCCCTAAGTACCGGTCGGGCGATAGCAATGTTTCCATTTTCGTTGTCGTAAACAAAGGCGTCGCCAAACTCGCGCAGTATGACCTCAACGGCATCGTCTTGATACAACACCCCGTTCGTTCGCACTTGACGAGCCATCCAGGTGGCGACGGTTGCGGTTGTTACTGCATCCATTGCGGCATTCTAGCAGGAAATCTCGATGCATCAGCAGATCGCAAGTCCAGCCTGGCTAGTTTCGGCAGGCGCTGCCATGTTGCTTGCTAGTCGAGGCGACAATTCGCTCATTTGAAGCAGAGCCACACGAATTCGCGCTATTTCCCCGTTCGCCTCCCGAGCAGGCACCTAACTCGGCACTACCGCCATGGCGCCCGTTGTCGGCGGCCCGGCCGACACAATCACGCTAAGGCGTCCGCGCCACCCCACCTTGGTTGAGCTATCCTCTCTGACGTGCGCTGTTACCTTATCGCAGAACATCCCACAGACTTGTCTGCCGTGCGCGCCGTGCTGTCGGATCTTGATGTGGATGTCGTTGAGCCGGCTCGCGCCTTCGATAGCACGCCCCAGGCGGGACGCGGCTGGCTTCCAGATGTGGACTTTGTGTGCGCAATTTTTCCCGCTGAACATGGCTGGGAAACGCCGGCCGCTATGTATCTGGAGATCGGCCAAGCTGTTGGTGCTGACCTACCCATATTGTTGGTCGCTGAGCCACCACGTCGCCTGGATCCGGCGCTATTCTCGCTACCGGTTGCCCGTGTACCTACCACCAATAAGGCTGCGCTGACGAGCCAAATCAACCTGTTTCTGCGCTCGGTCGGACGTCCGTCCGCCGGCGTGGCCACATCCCGTCTTGTGGATGCCGCCGAGCTTGGCTCCATTCGAGAGGAACTGGCTGGGCTTCGCGAGGGGTTCTCGCTCACTGGCGGGAGGATGGCTCAAGCAAGCGGCATGCGCCTTGAGCAAATCGCCCTACGCCTATTGAGAGCTGCTGGCGCCGAGGCTCAAGAGACCACAGGAACCGATGGGATCGGCGACATCGCCGCCTGGGTGCCTGGAACAGAGAAGTTCATCCCGGGACCTCTGCTTGTCGAGGTAAAGATAGTGCGGATACCGCAAATCGACAGAGCCGTTCTAGACCAACTGCAACTCTACGCCTTAACACGAGATGCACAATGGTCCATATTACTCTATTACAGGTGGGATCGCGATCATAGGGTCCGGGTGCCAAGGGGCGGAACTTGGCCAACGGTGATGGTCTTTGATATCGAAGAGCTGGCGTCGAATATGCGACAGAAGACGCTCGCGCAGGTTCTCAACAATGAGCGCAACTCTCTCGTGCACGGACTAGGTCGCCAGTGATCCCCTTCTTTCAAGCGCGAGTTGACGCATACCTCCGCCGTGCTGGAGATGCGAATAGCCCTTCGGACCGCCGCGGCAGGTACTACGAGAACATGCTGGCCTATCTACTTGAGTCCGTTCCCGGCTGTCACGTGCAGCGAAATACGCTTAATTACTACGGTACGGAGGAAGTTGACATAACCGTCGCCAACGAGAAGGCTGATGGTGGCTTCCGGATGCTCCCCGATATCTTTCTCGTAGAGTGCAAGAAGTGGTCTCGCCCAGTCGACAGCACCACGCTCGGCTACTTTGTAAATGTCGTAGTCGATAGAGGTTGCTCTCTCGGTATACTGGCCGCAGCGAATGGCATAACCGGACACCAGGAGCATCGAAGCCGTGCTCACGCCATCGGTGCTGCCGCACTTGTGCGTGGGATTCGGATTCTCCTTGTCACAGATGAGGATCTCCGGAGGCTTCAAAGCCCGAGTGACCTGGTCGCCTTACTTCACCGGCGTAATTTGGCGTTGACTGCCCACGGTACGATCTATCTGGGTTAGCTCGCTGTCGCGGTCTCGCTCTGGTGGGTCCAATACGATCGCAACTCTTCCCTTGGCGGCTCAACGCACTCACATCGGCAGATCCGGGTGTGTGAGACAGGCGACGGAAAGCTAGATGCGAAGGGCCGCCGTTCGACCTCTGATCACGGGTTCGGTGGATTCAGCCAGGCCATCGGTGCACCAGTGAGAGCGGCGTCAGCAAGACGGTGAGCGGACGTAGTCCGCAATGCGGCTCGCGAGCTGTCGATCCAGCGCTGAACGTCGGCAATGCCCTGGTGTCGGTACTCGACCGCTTGGACGAGGCACTCCAACTTGTCAGCGTCCCGGGCCACGACCGCTTCCAGGGTTTCGCCGGCCTCGTACTCGGCGACGGCAGCGTTGATCAGATCGGCTACGGCGGGTGGGCAGTCGGCGACCTGGTCGGCGGTGACGGCGGTGTTGGGCGCAGCGGTGAGGTAGCGCTTGGCGATGTGGGGGATGTCGGTGATCCGGGTTTCCTGCGTGTCGTGCAGGATGCACAACATCGAGACGCGAGCCGGGTCGGCGCCCTCCATGGCTGCGAGCATCATGCCGATGAGCGCCGTGCGGAACGAGTGCTCGGCGATCGACTCGGGGTGCTTCACACCGGCGAACCACCAACCGGTCCGGGCGGCGCGCTTGAGCACGCCGGCCTCGAAGATGAAGCTCATGGCTCCTGCATGAGGATCGTTGTCCACCGGAAGTGCCCTCTCACCCGCTGAGCTCGTCGACACCGCATCCCCCTCGCCAGTCGTCAGTCGATGGGGAGACGGTAGACGAGGTCATACCGGCCGCCTGGTAGCACGATGTCGGCCGTCTCCACCGGCGTACCGCCCGCGGTGTAGGTCCGCTCGATGGTGTGCACGAACGTGCGGGCCGGCAGGTTGAGCGCCTCGACCTCCTCTGCGGTCGCCGAGCGAAGGCTGACGCGCTCCACAACCTCGTCGACTCGTACGCCGATGGCGTCCATGCGAGTGACGACGCCCTTCACGTCGCTGTCCTCGGGCCACTCGATCGGAGTGTCCTTGGTGAGAGCAAGAGGCTCGTGCGACACGGAAAGCTGTATCGGTTCACCGTCGGCGAGGAAGCGGTACGACGTCCGCATCACCGGTGCGCCCGGCTCGATGCCGAGCCGGGCGGCGATCCGCTCATCGGCCTGCTCGTGTCGGCTGTGGTGCTCCCACGTGCCGTGCTGCCCGGCGCCGGCCGCGTCGCGGGCGAACGGGGACGTCGGGCCGTCGCCGGAGCGAACGTCGCGGCCTCGGGCGTGACGGACCAGCCGGGTGGTGTCTCGGACGTATACGCCGGATCCGGCGCGACCCTCCACGATGCCCTCGCCCTTCAGCACGGCGATGGCCCACTTGGCGACGGTCCGGTTCACGTCGTACTGGCGCATCAGGCCGGACTCGGACGGCAACTTGGTTCCAGCGGGGAGTTCTCCGGACAGGATCGCGGCGCGCAGGTCGGCAGCGATCGTCAGGTAGGCAGGCGGCGTTGGCATGTCGACAGCACCTCCGATTGGCCCAACCAGTCGACCACAGAGGGCGGGGGAGCGGCAGGTAGGAGCCGCCTTGACGTCGATACGAGAGCAGCGACCCACGTACACTGGCGCACGGTATGCCGGCGCACCGGCCGGTGCCGAAGTCCCAGCCCTCGTCCTGGGAGGCAGGCGAGACATGGCGAGCAAGGCCGACACGATCGGCGCCCGGGTCCGCTACTGGCGGATGCGCCGTGGCGGGATGAGCCAGGCCGTTCTCGCGGGGCTCGCCGGAGTCAGCCAGTCCTACATTTCCCAGGTCGAATCCGGCCGTAAGACGATCGACAGGCGCTCCACCCTGGTCGCCGTCGCCGCCGCGTTGCAGGTCACGGTCGCGGACCTGCTCGGTCAGGGCACCGAGACGGGTGACCCGGCACGTGAGCGCGCGGCGGAGTGCGTGCCGGCGATCTGGTCGGCGCTGATCGAGATCGAGGACGGTGAGCGGCGGCCGTCGACGCGTACCCGCGAGGAGTTGGTGGCGGGCATCGCGCGCAGTGAGCAGCTTCGCCATCGCTCGAACTTCCCGGCCATGGCCCAGATGCTGCCCGGCCTGCTGCTGGAGGCGGCCGCGGCGGGCGGCCCGGCGCTGGCGCAGGTGGCGTACCAGGCGTCGGCCTGCCTGCGGCACCTCGGGTACCGCCACCTGGCGTTGAACGCGGCGCGGGTTGCGGTGACGGCGGCCGAGGACGTGGAGGAGGCGGCGTGGCTGGGCGCGACCCGTTTCGCGTACGCGCAGAGCCTGCCGATCGAGTCGGCGCCGCTCGCCGCGCGGGCGGCTGACCGGTCCCTCGCGGAGCTTCAGTCCGCTGCCTCCGACGAACGGGTCCGGCAGATGCTCGGCCAGTTGCACCTGTCGGCGGCTCTGGCCTCGACAGTCAGCGGGCGTCTCGACGCCGCGCGCGACCATCTGACCGAGGCCGCCCGGGAAGCGGCGACCCTGGGTGACCCGGCTGACGGGATGGGGTTCAACGGCTGCGGGTTCGGGCCGACGAACGTGACGCTGTGGGAGATGTCCATCGCGGCCGAGTCCGGCGAGCCCGGCCGGGTGATCGAGCTGTCCCGCACGGTACGGCCGCAGGTGCTGGCGGCGTCGATCCGGCAGATGTCGTACTGGCTCGACCTCGGGCGGGCACTGGCCGATTCCGGTCGCCGGGACAACGAGGCGATCGCAGCGTTCGTGCGCGCGGAGCAGGCCGCGCCGGTGCCGTTCTCACTCAACCCGCTCGCCCAGGACGCCGTCGTCGCGATGGCGCAGCGGGCCAAGCGGCGGGCCGTGCCGAACGAGCTGCGTCTGCTGGCCGGGCGTCTGGGCATCAGCCTGGCGGCATAACCAGCGGTAATTTCTCCATCACCATGCGGCCCTAGTGTCCGTTTTCGGGTGAGGAAACGCCTCATCCTGCCGGGCGCGACGCCGCACTCCCTTGTGAGGCGATCCGTCGCGCCGGAGCGGACGGAGGTGGTGATGGGCGGTCGGAACCGTTGGCGCCCCACGGGCCAGGAGACGCAGGAAGCCGAATGGGAGGCGGCGAAGCGGAGAGTCCTCGGGCTGGCTGAATCGGATCACGCGCAGACAGTGCCCGGTGAGTCGGCAGCGGCGCAAGTGCAGCACCGGGGTCCCGACGTCACCCCACCCGCCGGGCGGCGCCTGCCGTACGAGGGCTACCTCCTCGCCGTCGCGTCGACGCTCGTACGCCGGCATCGCCCGGCCTGGTCGTGGCGGAAGTGGCGGTGGGTGTGCAGGTGTGGTGCGGACCTGCCGTGCCGGAACCGCCACCGCGTACCGATCAATCGCGGTCACTGGCCGCCGCAGGAGGACCAGTGAGGACTGTGGAACAGGCGATCCTGGCGGTGCATGTACGGGGTCTGGACGGGATGTGCGTGGGTTGCCGGCTGTGGTGGGCGCGGCTGACTCCGTACCCATGCTGGCAGGTCGCGTGGGCGACCAGCCGGCAGGCGCGCGCGAGCGTCGCCCGCTTCCTGGGGGTGCGCGGGTGAGCACCCACGGGCCGGTGCTGCCGGTCTGGACGTGCGGCGGGTGCGGTGCGCCGTGGCCGTGCGCGACGCGGCGGCGGGAGCTGCTTGCGGAGTACGAGGACGCGCCGGTGTCGCTGGCGGTGTACCTGGGGGCGCAGTTGGTGCGGGCGACGGCGGATCTGAGCTGGGCGCCGGCGGGGACGTTGCACCGGCGGTTCCTGGGGTGGCTGCGGTGAGCGTGTTGCGGGCCGGCGACGAGAAGTTCCACTACAGCGACGGGTCGCACCGGTGGACGGCGCCGGATCCGGAGTACGACCAGGAGGTGTGGGAGGAGCAGGTCCGTCAGCACAAGCTGGGGCACCTGCGCAACGAGCGTCCAAGGGTTCGCATCCGCCGGATCGGTTGACGGGTGCGAGACTGGGCCGGTGACTCACCCGCTCGCGCGCCGCGTCTACGACACCTGCCACCTCACCGGCCGGTTCCATCTCCGATCTGGGCAGGTCAGCGACGAGTACTTCGACAAGTACCTGTTCGAGGGGAAGCCGGAGCTGCTGCGCGAGGTCGCCGAGGCGATGGTGGCTCTGCTGCCGGAGTGCGACGTGTTGGCGGGCATGGAGATGGGCGGCATCCCGATTGCCACGGTGATGTCGCAGCTGACCGGGCTGCCGACGGTGTTCGTGCGTAAACAGGCGAAGGAGTACGGCACCGCGAAGGTGGCCGAGGGCGGGCCGGTGAGCGGTCTGCGGGTCGTCGTGATCGAGGACGTCGTGACCACGGGAGGCGCGCTTCTGGCCTCGTGCGGACACCTGCGATCGGTCGGTGCCCAGGTGGAGACGGTGGTCTGCGCCATCGACCGCGAGCAGGGCGGGCGGGAGAACCTGGCGGCCGAGGGACTGCAGCTCCGCTCCGCCCTGACTCGCCGGGACCTGGAAGCCGCGCTGACGGCCAGGTGATCATCCCCGGATACCTGAACGGATACGAGCCGCCGATCCTGCGGTCGCCGCTGGTCGACGGGTCAGACGTGATGTCGCAGGCGATGTTCTGGCCCGCTTTCCTCGCCACCGTCGGCGGAGCCGCGTCGGCACCGGACGCCTTCGGTGTCGATCCAGCCGATCTGGAGCCGATCGTCGACGTATTCCTCGACCTGGACCGATGGCCGGTGTTCTCGCTACCGCTCGCCGAGGGCTGTCGCCTGCACGTCGTCATGCGCAACTACGAGGACGACGGTGGCGTCGACTATGTGCTCGATCCCGGCACCGGCGACGTGCCGATCCCCCTCGCCGCGATGGAGGGACATTTCCGAGGACCGGCGTTCGCATGGCAGGAAGTGGTCGCCGCAGCGCGGCAGCCGGATCCGGACCACACGCCGGCCGAGCGGTTGCTCCTGCTCGTACCGGCCTGTGCCGACAGCAGCCGCCCGAGCACGGCCGTCGACCTGACAGCGGAAGCCCTGGCCACTCTCGGCGCCCGGTCCGGTGTGCGTCAGCTCAGTGAGGAACTGCTTAACAACCTCAGGTACTGGGGGCCGTGCCGGTGGACGTACGTGGACGGCGTCCTCGTCGGCCTTGGATCGGCCACCTACCGCCGTCAGGGAGGTGATCTGTCACCGGAACAACTCCGTCTCGTCGCCGCCGCGCTCCAGCCCGGTGATGCCGGCATCAAGCGGTAGCCAGGGAACCTGCTCGTCACCGACAGGGCCTCGTTCGCCGGCTTGGTGCCGGACGCCGTCAGCCGGACGTCAGGTTCCACCGTGCGGGCAGGGTGCCACCGCACAGGGCGCAGGTGAAGTCGTCGTCGCGCACGATGTTGCGCTCACCGCAGCCGGGGCAACGACGAAAGATGACCCGGTCGGTGAAGCGACCAGGGTGGGGTACGCCGATTCGGTCGAGTGCCTTCGCCACAGCGGGCCAGCAGTCCGGATCGGGACAGTAGCCGGTCGACTGGTTCGTGACCTCGCCGGCGCGCCAGCCGCCACCGGCCGGAGCAAACGCCATCTCACCTGCGGCAAGCACGTCCCGGCCACCGGCAAGGGCGATGTGTTCGCTCCGACGCGGCGCCAGTCTGAGCATGCCGTCGAGATCGACGACGAACGTGACCGGTTCGTCGAGGTCTCCAGGGTCACGCCCAGCCAGCCACTCGTCGAGCGAGGCGATCGAGTGCACGGTGACAGCGTCCACCGCGACCACCCGCTCACGGAACTCGGCCGGCCCGACATAGGCGTACTGCCTCGTCTGTGCCACGGCGCGACGATAGCCGGCCAGGGATCGAATGCGGCTACTGCAATTCCGGTCAGCGGATGATCAGGCGTCTGCTCGGCCCGGATGGGATGCGGCGCGAGGCCTGTCGGGTTGCGGGCTGGCTAAGGCTGGTCAGGGCCACTGCTGGCGTTGTACGAGTTCTTGGCGGCGACCACTGCGGCCTGGATGTGCTCGGGGCCGACGCCGTGGACGTTGAGCGGTGGGTGCAGGCGCCGGACGAGTTCGGCCTCGATGACCGCCGGCTCGGGGTCCTCCGCCCAGGTCAGGCGCAGGTTCGTGTGCATCCACGCGGTCAGCCGTCTCTCGTCCTCGGGGACCAGGACGACGCGGTCGGTCCAGGTCGTCCGGTAGCCCTCGGACACGAGAAGCCCGGCCAGCGTGCGGCGCAGCGTCGAGCTGCCCGACCGTCGTAGATGGTTGCGCAGGATCCGGCCCCGCAGGCTGGTTGCCCGGCCGAGATAGAGCATCCGCCGCGACGGGTCGCTGTCGTTCGGTGGTCCGGGGAGGTCGGGGAGGACCGAGGGCGGGGCCCACCAGGCGTAGACGCCGCTGCCGCGGGCGAGCCGCTTGACGGCGACGTCGAGCGCGACCGGCGGGCCGGAGAGCAGCCGCAGGGCCGCGTCGACCCGTTCTTCGTCGGTCGGGACGTCGGCGGATCGCCGTTCGGGGAAGGTCACCGGGACCATCCTAGGCGCGCGGCGGGGTGCTTGACTCTCGACCCGGTCGAGGGCCGACCCTTCCCGAGTGACGTATGAGGAGCACGACCAAAGATCAGTCCCGCTCGCGATCGACCTGGAGATGCTGCGGCCGGTGCTGCGCGCCGGCTGGGGAGCGGACACCTGCGACCCGCACGACCTGGAGGATTGGCACGCCGGCAACCCAGCCCGTGGGCAGTGCGGGGTGACCGCGCTGATCATTCAGGACCTGCTCGGCGGAGAGCTGATCCTCGGCGAGGTCCACGCCGGAGACACCAAGGTCGGCCACCACTACTGGAACCGGCTGGCCGACGGCCGCGAGGTGGACCTGACTGCCGACCAGTTCCAGCCGTCGGAAGTCGTTGTCGGCGGTCAGGTTCAGCAACGCCCGCCGGGCCCACCCGTCCGGTGCCGCCGGCAGTACGAGATCCTGCGGGACCGCGTCCTCGTCGCCCTCTACGGTGCCGCACCCCGTTTGCTCGTTCCGGACGGGATGCGAGGCTGACCGCGTGGCTTACCGAACGCCCGCCCTCCGGTGATGCCCGCATGAGCCTGGTGTCGGCGTTCGTACCGATCTGGATTCTCACCGCTGTCGGTTACGCGTCCTGTCGCTGGGGCCTGCTGGGCGAGGCGGCGGCGTCGGTGCTCGGCCGGTTCGTGTTCCAGCTCGCGATGCCGGCCGCCCTGTTCCTGGCCCTGGCCCGGATGCCGCTGTCCGGGTTCGCGGGCCGCTCGCTGCTCGCCTTCGGGGTGAGCACCGTCGCCGTGGTCGGGTTCGGCTGGGGCGGCGCGAGCCGGCTGTTCGGTCGCGAGCCCGGCGAGCGGCCGATCTGGGGCATGGCCGCCGGGTACGTGAACTCGGCGAACCTCGGCATCCCGATCGCGACGCAGGTTCTCGGCGACGTGTCGTTCCTGGCGGTGGTGGTGCTGCTGCAGGTGCTGGTGGTGGCACCCGTGATCGTGGTTGCCCTGGACCGGCGCAGCGACCCGGCCGGGCGGGTCCGGGTGCGCCGGGTCGCCTCGCTGCCCGTACGCAATCCGGTGATCCTGGCGTCGCTGCTCGGTGTCGCGTGCTCCGCTGCCGGTGTGCGTCTGCCGGCGGCGGCCGCCGCGTCGCTGACGCTGCTTGCGGGCGCCGCGGCGCCCGCCGCCCTGGTCGCGCTCGGCGCGTCGCTGCACCCCGCGGCGCCGTCGCGGGCGGAACCGACCGGGCCCGGAGAGCTGGCCGCGATCAGCGCGCTGAAGCTTGTCGCACAACCTGTCATCGCGTACGCGGCCGGCCTGGCCCTGCACCTGTCCGCGCCGCAGTTGCTCGCCGTGGTGGTGTGCGCGGGCCTGCCGACGGCGCAGAACACGTTCATCTTCGCCCAGGAGTACGGCGTCGGCGAGGCGGTCGCCAACCGGGCGGTGGTGGTGACGACGACGCTGTCGCTGGCCACGCTGGCTGCGGCGGCGGCGCTGCTCGGGTAGCTACCGCTCGGCGGGGAACCGCCTCCACTGCCCCTCGGAGACGACCTCGACCGTGCCGTCGACCACAGTGATTGCCGTCTGGTCGTCGATCGCGTACGCCGGACCGGCGACCTCGGCCGCCCACTTCTCGGCGTTCGCCATGGTGTTGTCCGGTTCGAGGCCCAGGTGCGGGAAGATCGAGAAGTCGACGAGCCCCAGCGTGCGGTCGTCAGGCGCGGACTGCCACTCGACGAAGTCCGTGCCGACACGCGGGGTCAGCACCATGCTCCCCGCGCTCAACCCCACCCAGACGGTGTCAGGCAGCGACGGCAGCAGGTCCGCCAGCCCGGACTGCCGCATCCAGTGGCACAGGTACGTCGCGTCGCCGCCGTGCACCAGGATGACGTCCGCCTCGCGGACCCAAGGGACCCACCGCTCCTGGCCGATGCTCGGTAGCGCGGTCAGCTCCAGGACGCCCAGCGACTTCCAGCCCAGCCCGGTCATCGGCAGCGGCGTCTGACCGGTGATGAAACGCCAGGCCGAGGCCGGCCCGCCCATCGGGTAGGCGGCCGTGGGGATGCAGAGCGCGTTGGACTCGGCGACCGGCCTGCCCAGCAGGCCGACCAGCGCATCGTGAATGCTCGGGTTCTGAACGCCCGCGGATGTGAGAAGAAGCTTCACGCCTACCTCCGGTGGCAGCGGTTGGGTGCACGGGAGTACAGACCGGGCACCGTATCGGAACTCATCGCCGCACGTCGCGTCACTCGCGGATCTCGATCGCCGCGACCAGGCCGTCGTCGAGGCGGTAGACGTGCGTGACGACGTGGTCGGCGAGCTTCGTTCCGGCTTTGTCGTGCACCACCTGATGAACGGTGACGGCGATCCGGCCGTCCGGCTCCGTGCGGAACGCCGTCGGTGTGACGACGGGTTCGAGCTGGTCCCACTGCCGCCGCCAGTAGGCACTCACCTGGTCCCGGCCGCTGAGGACGCCCCCTTCCCAGCCGTTGGGCCACGAGACGTCCGGCGTCATGGCGGCCAGCAGCGTGGGGATGTCACGCCTGTTGAAGGCCGCGTAGAGGTTCGTGAGCAGCGGCGAGTCCATCGAGCCAGCATGGCCGGTGGACAAGGCATCGTGACGACCTATTCGCGGTCAGCAGAATCGGCCCCGGCGGGGCGTCGGTGACGACGGCGGGGCGTCCGCGATGCTGTGGGCGTGGAGTACGTGTCCAGAGTGCCGCGACCGCCGCTGGACGAGCTGATCGACGACCTCTACTACCTGGCGGGCACGCCCCCGTACCCCCGGCTGACGCTGCCGCCGATGCCGGCGGCGCTGCTCATCGTCAACCTCGGCGCGCCGTTCCGCGTCCGCGGCGGCACCGACATCGAGACCACCGGGTACGCCGACGGCTGCGTGATCACCACGCCCACCCGCGCGTTCGAGTTCGGCTACCCGCGCCCGACCCGGTCCGTCGGCGTACACGTCAAGCCGTGGGGCCTGGCGCCGTTCCTGCCGGTGCCCGCGGCCGAGCTGCGCGACCGGCCGGTGACGCTGGAGCAGGTCTGGGGCCGGCCCGCCGTCGCCGACCTGCGCGACCGGCTGGCCACGGCCGACGGGCCGCACAAGATGCTGGCGCTGCTGGAGGAGGAGCTGAGGCGACGGCTGTCCGAGACCACCGGGCTGGGGCTGGTCCGGCACACGAGCGGCGTCATCGCGGCGACCAGCGGCGCGGTGCCGATCGGTGACCTGAGGACGGCAGCCGGCGTGAGCAGCACCCATCTGACGCAGCGGTTCAAGGAACTCGTCGGCGTCACACCGAAGCGGCTGGCCCGCACCTACCGCTTCGCCGCCGCCGTGTTCGCGATCGACCCCGCCCGGCCGGTCGACTGGGGCGAGCTGGCAAGTGACGCGGGCTACTTCGACCAGGCCCACTTCGGCCACGAGTTCCGGGCGTTCACCGGGCTCACGCCGACCCGGTACGTCGAGGTCCGGCGGCGGTTCCTGCGCGAACACCCCGGCCACGTGATCGACGGCTGGTCGCTGCCGGCCGATTGATTTCCTACAAGAACGGCGGCCCGCGGCCCGCTAACTTGGGGGCCACCCAAGGAAGGGGAGAACCGGCGTGGGCACTGTGGTCCTGTACAGCTCGGTGTCGGTGGACGGCTTCGTCGCGGACGACAACGACCAGCCCGGGCCGCTGTTCGACTGGTTGACGAGCGGTGACGTCCCGCTGGACGACAGCGGCGCGTTGCGGGTGTCGCAGACGTCCCACGACTACGTCCGGCCGTACTGGGATCAGATCGGGGTGACCGTCGTCGGGCGGCACGTGTTCGACCTGACCGACGGCTGGGACGGGACGCCGCCGAGCGGCATCGCCCACGTGGTCGTCGTGACGCACCGGCCGCCGCCCGAGGGTTGGAACCCCGGCGCGCCGTTCCACTTCGTCGACGGCGTCGAGGCGGCAGTGGCCAAGGCGCAGGAACTTGCGGGGGACCGCATCGTCGAGGTCGCCGCCGGTGACGTCGGCGGCCAGGCGCTCGCCGCGGGCCTGGTCGACGAGGTACGCATGGACGTCGTACCCGTCGTGTTCGGCTCCGGCAAGCGCTTTTTCGGGTCGGTCGACGCGCAGCACCTGCTGGAGGATCCGGACGTCGTGCTCCCGGGCGAGCGAGTGCTTCACCTGCGGTACCGGGTGCGCCGCTGACCGAGCGCGAACGCGGCGTCCGATCCCCGCCGGACAGACGGCCCGACGTCGACCAGTCTTCCTCCCGTGAACAACGCACTCGACGGCAAGGTAGCTCTCGTCACCGGTGGTGGCCGTGGCATCGGCGCGGCGGTGGACCGGGCGGCCGGGGAACTGGGCCGGTTGGACATCCTGGTCAACAACGCGGGCGCGTTCCTGCTCGGACAACTGGAGCAGCTGAGTCTCGACGAGTTCGAGCAGACAGTCGCGGTGAACGTCCGGGCACCGTTCGTCGCCTCGCAGGCCGCGGTGCGCCACATGTCGGCGGGCGGGCGGATCGTCAACATCGGCAGCAACACGGCCGAGCGGGCCGTCTTCCCGGGCTTCTCGCTCTACGCGATGAGCAAGACCGCCCTGATCGGCCTGACCAAGGCGCTCGGGCGCGAACTCGGCGGTCGAGCGATCACCGTGAACCTGGTGAACCCCGGTGCCACGGACACCGAACTGAACCCGGCCGACGGCCCGAACGCGGACACGATCAACGGGTTCACCGCCCTCGGCCACTACGCGCAGCCGGCCGACGTGGCCGCCGCGGTGGCGTTCCTCGCCGGCCCGGACGGGCGTTACGTCACCGGCGCGACGGTGAACGTCGACGGTGGATTCACCATCTGACCATCGGGAACGGCCAGGGTGATGACCGGAAGGACGGCCGCGGCGGGGGAGAGTCCTCCTTTTCCGCTGGCGCGCGCCGGGCAGCGCGGGTACACCTGGGCGGTGATCCTCATCCAGCGGGTCCGCGTCCGGTGGACCGCCGACGCCCGCGGCGCGCCTGCGGCGAACGCCCGCCGTGGCCTGGTCCGCGCGATGCCGCTGCCGCGGGCACTGCCGGAGGGCGAGGTGGTCGTCCACGACGTGCTCGCCGACCAGGCGGCCGGCTACAAACACCGGGACGGGGTACGCGCCGGAGACGTCGCGCTGACCCGCGAGGCTGGGCTCTGGCTCGGGCGTGACCAGGCGTGCATCGTCGTGGACCGGCTGCCGGGGTCGGCGGCGTTTCCGCGCCCGTCGGCGTCGGCACGGCTGTTCACGCTCGCCCCCGGGCAGGTCGGCCGCTACCGGGCCAACTTCCGGTTCACCGGCTGCGGGTGCGATCCGAGCTGGTACTACGAGGAGTGGCTGGTGCACGTCGGACACGGTGCGGTGGCATCCTTCGGCGCGCCGGACCGCGACGTCGACCACCGCGTGCACCTGTACGGGTAGGCGTCAGCTGTCGAACCAGACGACGAGTCGTACGTTGTCCTCGCCGTGCCGTTCGGCCAGCTCGCGCATGCCTTCCAGCACCGCGCGCAGCGCCGGGTCACGCTGCAGCGCATCGCTGTTGGACAGGCGCTCCACCCGCCACATCACGTTTCCCGAGCGCCATTCGGTGCCCTCCGGGTAACTGCTGCCCCGGTGATCCGCGTGCTCGCCGGCTACCTCGCGCCAGGATCGCCCGTGCCGGGTGGCCTTGCTCCGGTAGCGCGGTCCTTCGGCCGTCAGGTCGTACACGTGGATCCGGTCGTCCACCCGGGGCGATGGCGCGCTCCAGTCGATGCGTGCCACCTCCGCCCACGACACCCAGGTGGGGTCGTGATGGCGTTCGGTGAAGTGACGAGCGCGCAGGCTCGCGCTGACGTCGTCCGGCAGGCCACGGCCGGGCGCGACCGGCTCGAACCCGGCGAAGTTGCGCACACCGAACAGCAGGCCGAAGGCGTCGTAAATGGTGGAGACCTCCCGCAGGCTGATGTCGGTCAGCTCCCACGGCGAACCCGTACCGTGCGGCCGGATCTCCACCCCACCCCAGATGTCGGTACTCACGTCGCTCCACCCCCGCAGCCGAGACGCTTCGATGTCCGCCACGACCATCGCACCCGGCGGCAAGGCGCCGCAGCCCGGACCTGACTGCTGCGGGGCGGCGCGGTGGCTAGGCTGTGCCGGTGCGGAAGGCGGGGTCCCGGGGTGACCGTCATGGTTGACGCGGACGACGTGCGTCGGGTGGCGTTGTCGCTGCCCGACGTGGTCGAGATCGACAGTGACGGCTTCGACTTCCGGGTCGCCGGCAAGGGGTTCGTCTGGTCCTATCCCGAACGTACGCCCGGGAAGCCGCGGCGCATCCGCACCGACATCGCCGTGCTGTACGTGGGCGACGAGGCGGAGAAACAGGCCCTGCTCCTCGGCGAGCCCGACCTCTTCTTCACCACCCCCGCGTACGACGGGTTGCCCCTGGTCATGCTGCGGCTGGCGCGCGTCGGCGTCGAGCGTCTGACGGAACTCGTCACCGACGCGTGGCGGATGCGTGCCCCCGGCTCGCTCACCGGTGAACCCGGCGCGTGACCCCGCACGCTATCCGTCGAGGATCTGCTCCCGGAGGATGTCCGCGTGCCCGCAGTGCTGGGCGAACTCGCGCAGGACGTGGAGATACACCCACCGCAGCGGAAGCGGCCCCCGTCGGTGCCCGGTGAGCATGTCGTCCAGACCTCGCGTGGAGGTCGCCCGGCGTGACGCGTCCCGAGCGTCGCGGTAGGCCTGCCGGACCCCGGCGATCGTGTCGCCGTCGTCGAGGAGGAACGAGTCCTCCGACCGCTCCGGGATGCCGATCTCGGCGCGAGACCGACCCGTGACGGCTTCGTCGAACCAGACCTTCTCGACGAAGGTGGCGTGCTTCACCAGACCCAGCAGCGTGGTGCGGGAGGCCACCAACGATCGGCGCGCCTGTTCCTCGGTCAGTCCGTCCAGGCAGCGGTCGAGCGCGTCGCGGTGTTCGTCGAGAAACGCCTCGAACTGGGCCTGGACCGGCTGCGCGACGACTTCGGCGGAGAAGGTGGGCGGGAAGGACGGCATGGACGCAGCATTCCAGATCGGCGGCCGGATGAGCGCGGGGTGTATCAGGCGGGTCGCTGACGAACCGCGACGATCTCGGCGTGGTGAGCGACCGCCCAGTCGGCCAGCGCGGAAAGCGGCTCCAGCAGGCTGACACCGAGTGGCGTCAGCCGGTACTCGACGCCCGGCGGCACCGTCGGAAACACCTCACGCTCGACCAGGCCGTCGCTTTCCAGCGCACGCAGTGTCCGGCTGAGCATGCGCGGGCTGATGCCCTCCACGGCGCGGTGCAACTCGTTGAACCGGTGCGGATGCCGGCCGAGCAGGGTGATCAGCAACAGCGTCCACTTGTCGCTCACCCGCCGCAGCAGGTCGGTGACCGGACAGCGGTCGTACTCGCCGGCCGGAACCGGCACCGGCAGCCGATGATCGAGCAGCGAGGCACTCACATCGGTGTCACCTGTGGACATGAAAGTGCCTTCTTTCGCCTCCGCCGGCCTGCTGCCCAGGATGGGGCAGGTCGATGAGCACACGATAAGGGGGCGACGTGGGCGTCGTGGTGGTCAGTGGCGGCACGAACGGAATGGGGCGTGCGTTCGCCCTGGGGCGGGCCGAACGTGGCGACCGCGTCCTGGTGCTCGGCCGCAACCGTGCACGTGGCGAGGCGATGGCCGGCGGCCTGATCGCCTTCCTTCCCGTCGACCTGTCCAGCACGGCCGAGACGCGGCAGGTCATCGAGCACATCCTCGGCGAGCACCAGGTCGTGGACGCGTTGACGCTGTTCGCCAACGCGGTGGCGCCGCGTCGCGTCGAGACGGTGGAGGGACTGGAGCGTACGTTCGCGCTCTACTACGTCAGTCGCTACCTGCTCAGTTTCGGTCTGCGTCCGGCCCTGGACCGGGCGGTCGCGCCGGTGATCGTGAACGTCGCCGGTGTCGGGGTCACGAGAGGCGAGGTGCGCTGGGCCGATCCGCAGATGGGGGAGGGCTACTCGGCCGTCGCCGCCCAGTTGCAGGCCGGGCGGGCCAACGACCTGCTCGGCGTGGGCTTCGCCCAGCGGTCCGGCAGCCGCGCCCGATACGTGCTCTACCATCCCGGGTTCACCAGGAGCGGTGACCGTAGCGCGCTCCCGTTCGTGGTAAGGGGGCTGCTCGCGGTGGCGGCGGCGGTCGCCGCCCGGTCCGTCGCGGACGCGGTGGCGCCGATTCACCGGTTCCTGGACGCGCCGCCGACCGCGCCGGTGACCGCCGTCGACCGGGGGAAGCAACTTCCGCCCGGTTTCCCGACCCTCGACCCTCATGACGCCGAGCGGTTGATGGACCTCACGGAGAGGCTGCTGCGGTGAGGCGCCGCGCCGACGCTACGGCCGGAAGTAGTCGGACATCATGCTGCTGACCCACTCCGGCTGCCGGACGTTCGTGGGGACGAACTCCACCAGCACCGGCTTCAGGTCGATGACCGGCGTGCCGGACACCGCGTCGAGGCCCACCACCGTCAGTTCCCGGCCGTGGACCGACTCGATGCGGCAGCACGTCACGCCGATCCGGTTCGGCCGACGGGGACCACGGCCGGCGAACACGCCCATCGGCGGCAGGTCGGCCCGGCCCCGGTAGGGACGGGGCTCGCGGTGGTCGCCGCCGTCCGGGAACCGGTCGAAGACGAACACGACCTCCACGTGCGAGAACTCCTCCAGGCCCTGCAGGCACGCCTCGCCGAAGCGCTCGTCGACGACGATCGTGCTGCGGACGGCGCCCCAGTTGTCGCTGTGCTGGATGTCCGTCCGGTCGTTGCGGACCGTGCCGATGGGGGTGATCTCGAAGCTGGGCATGCCCGGAGAGTAGTTCCGCGTGGCTCGTCACGGGGGCCCACGAGCCGGGCCACCGGCGCTAGGTTCATGATCATGGACGTTCTCCGATACGCGGCGTTCACCGCCGACCCGGCCGGCGGCAACCCGGCCGGTGTCGTGCTCGACGCCACCGGGGTGGATGACGCGGAGATGCAGCAGGTGGCGGCGCAGGTCGGCTACTCCGAGACGGCGTTCCTCCTGCCCGGCGAGGGCGGGCGGTTCACGGTGCGCTACTTCAGCCCGAAGGCGGAGGTGCCGTTCTGCGGCCACGCGACCATCGCGTCCGCGGTCGCGTACGCGCAGCGGCACGGCCCCGGCGCGCTGCACCTGGACACCCGCGCCGGACTGGTCGAGGTCGCCACGAGCGCGCAGGCCGACGGCGCCACCACCGCCACGCTCACCAGCGTCGCGCCGCGCACCGTACCCCTTGCCGCGGGCGACCTCGCGGCGCTGCTCGCCGCGTTGCGCTGGTCGCCGGACGATCTCGACGCGACGCTGCCGCCGCGTGTCGCGTACGCCGGGGCCTGGCATCCGATCGTGGCCGCCGCGACCCGGCGGCGCCTGGCGGACCTGGACTACGACATGGCGGCGCTGAGCGCGCTGATGGCCGAGCGGGACTGGACGACGATCGACCTGGTGCATCGCGAGTCCCCGCTGGTGTTCCACGCGCGCAATCCGTTCCCGCCCGGCGGCGTGGTCGAGGACGCGGCGACCGGCGCGGCGGCCGCCGCGTTCGGCGGTTACCTGCGCGAGATGGGCCTGGTGCGGCCGCCCGCCACAGTCACCGTGCGGCAGGGCGAGGACATGGGCCGCCCGAGCCTGCTCACCGTCGGCATCCCCGCCGATCCCGGCGCCGGGATCGCGGTGACCGGCACCGCCGTGCCCATTCCACCCGCTGAGGCGGCCCGGTGAGGCCGGACCACTACGACGGCTTTGCCGAGCGGTACGCCGCGGAGAACGAGTCCAGCCTGTTCAACGCCTACTACGAGCGGCCCGCGATGCTGGAACTCGCCGGGGACGTGCGGGGCCGCCGGATCCTCGACGCGGGCTGTGGCACCGCCCCGCTGTCCGAGGCGCTCGCCGCGCGCGGGGCCGTCGTGACCGGCTTCGACGGCAGCCCGGCGATGGTCGAGCTGGCCCGCGAGCGGCTCGGCGGGGACGCGACGCTGCTGGTGGCCGACCTGGGCGCGCCGCTGCCGCTCGCCGACGGCGCGTTCGACGACGTGATCGTGTCGCTGGTGCTGCACTACTTGGAGGACTGGACCGCGCCGTTGGCCGAGCTGCGCCGTGTGCTGCGTCCCGGCGGCCGGCTCCTGGTGTCGGTGAACCATCCGATCGGGTACGAGGTGGCGTTCCCGGACGCCGACTACTTCGCCGTCGCGAGCTGGTCAGAGGAGTACGACTTCGACGGGCAGCGCGCCACGCTCACCTACTGGCACCGGCCGCTGCACGCGATGACGGCGGCGTTCACCGACGCGGGTTTCCGGCTCTCGGTGATCAGCGAACCGCCGTTCTCGCCCGACACGCCGCGCAAGCTGCTGCCCCCGGAACTCGACGGCCGTACGGCCTTCCTCTGCTTCATCTTCTTCGTTCTCGAAGCGCACTGAATCCGAGCGGCGCATAACGTCGAGCGGCGTATAACGTCGGATCCGGGTCGGCTCGTTCGTAGGACGGGTGAGAGGCGGCCGGACCGGCCGCCCGGACAAGGGAGTCATGGCATGCCGCGGTACCTGATCTCGTTCAACGACGGCGCGATGGACCACATCCCCGCGGAGGAGATCCCCCAGGTGGGCAAGGACGCGCACGCGGTCATCCAGGAGGCCGTGAACGCTGGCGTGTTCGTGTACGGCACCGGGCTCGAACGTCAGCAGGCGAGCATCGTGGGCACGGACGGGGTGGTCACCGACGGGCCGTTCCCGGAGACCAAGGAGGTCATCGGCGGGTTCGTGGTCCTCGACGTGGCCTCACGCGACGAGGCGCTGAAGTGGGCCGCCAAGATCGCCGTCTCGTGCCGCTGCGCCCAGGAGGTCCGGGAGGTCATGCCCGACCCCGAGACGGAGGCGATGCTCCGCGCGGCGGGCCGCTGACCGGTCCGATGTCGACGCGGCGACGGTGGGCGGGGCACCCGGACGGAGGCCATGCCTACCATGATCGCTAGCCTCGTGCGGTGAAACGTGAACTCGCCGCGCTCTCCCTGCTGTTCGTCGTCTCCGCGTGTGCGCCCTCGGAACCCACGCCGTCGACGTCCGCCACCCCGTCGTCGTCCGCGTCGGCCTCGGCCGCTCCTCAGGCCGGCTCGACCGCGCCCGCGGACAAGGTCGCGGCCGGTGCGTGCAACATGGTGGCCCGGGTGGTCGAGCAGCAGGACGTCCGCTTCACCTCGAACTCGCCGATCGCCATGCGTGCCCGCAAGGCGGCCGACCCGGGCGTCCGGGACGCCGGCGAACGGCTGGCGGTGGCGGCGAAGGAATCCGGGGACATGTTCGTCCGCAACGACCCGAACGAGGACACCGGCCCGGTCGACGCCCGTATGGCCGAGGCGCAGCGCGGGCTCCTGTCCGCGTGCACGGCGCTGTTCGGGCCGCAGCCGTGGCCGTTCGCCCCGTCGCCGACACCGACCACCTGAGCCGCGGCGCTGATGCCGGCTCATGCCGGGCCGGCGGCCCCGGCGATGGCGAGTGTGTGCTGGTATTCGCGCCAGTGGGCCAGCTTGCCGTCCCGGGTCCGCAACACCCCGATGAACGGCGCGGACGCGGTCACCCCGGTCACCGTGTGCGTGCCGACGAGCTCGTACTCGACCACGATCACCTCGGGATCGGCGGTCTCGTGTACGACCACGCCGCGGCAGTCGTCGAACCGCACCGGGAACGACGCCCGGCCCGCTCGCGTGTACTCGAGAACGGACTGCTTCCCCTCGGTGCGGGTCGGGTGGCCGGGCGCGGCGAAGGGCGTCTCGATCACCACGTCGTCGGCCAGCGAATCGGCCTCGAAGGTGGGCAGGTTCGCCAGCCACCTGGCGCGCATGCTCTCGAAGATCTGCTGTGGTGTCACGTCGGCCTCCGCGATAATGAGTCATGACTCGACTTGTGGCTCCGAGAATAATGAGTGGAGACTCACTTTGGTAGAGGGTCCGCCCCTGCGCGCCGACGCGCAACGCAACCGGGCACGCATCCTGGACGCCGCCGAGGCGGTCTTCGCCGAGTTCGGCGCCCGCGCCTCCACCGAGGAGGTGGCCCGCCGGGCCGGCGTTGCCATCGGCACGGTCTTCCGTCATTTCCCCACCAAGGAGGACCTGCTCGCCGCGCTCATGAAGCGACTGCTCGCACAGCTCACCGAGGAGGCGGGACGACACGACCTCTTCGGTTTCTTCAGACACACGGTGGCCCAGGCCGCCGCGAAGAAGACGGCAGTCGAACTGCTCGCCGGATCCGGCGTGGACATCCGGCTCCCGGATGCGGTAGGTCACCTGGAGGAGGCGATGGGCAGGCTGCTGCAACAGGCCCAGGCCGACGGAACCGTCGCCGACTCGGTACGGCTACCCGAGGTGATGGCGCTGCTCACCGGCATGTGCCAGGGCGCGCTGCACGGCGGATGGGACGAGCACCTGCAAGCCCGGACGCTGGCGGTCGTCTTCGCCGGCTTCGAGCGCGGCTGACGGTCCGGGATCACACCGCGATAAACCGGTTGGCCCCGCCCGGCGAGCGCTGTTACCTTGCCGGTGGCCGTGCCGGAGAACGAGGGAGGTGGTACCCGTGACCGCAGTATCGACATGGGTGCTCCCCTCGGGGGTCACGGCCGGGCGATAGGTCGTCCGGGAGCGCCGTCGCACTCCCGAAAGGCACGACCATGCGCTTCACCTCCGAACAGCGCCTCGCCGACGGCGTCCGCGAACGCGAGCTCACCCTCGGCGAGATCCCGGGCATCCTGTGGACGCCCGCCTCCACGTCGGCGCCGGCCCCGCTGATCCTGCTCGGCCACCCCGGCGGACTGCGCCGGATGTATCCCCGCCTGGCGGCCCGGGCGCAGGGCTGCGTCGAACAGGGCTTCGCCGCCGCCACCATCGAACTGCCCGGCGGTGGCGACCGGCCCGCGTCCGCCGCCGCCGAGCGGGCCCGCGCCGACCTGCGCCGGGCGCTGGCAGCCGGCGAGCGGGTCGCCGACGAGGTGGTCGACCGGCTCGTCCTGCCGCTGGTGGAGGAGGCGGTACCGGAGTGCCGGGCCGCGCTGGACGCACTCCTCGCGCTGCCCGAGGTCGGCGGCCCGGTCGGGTACGCCGGCGGGGTGATCTCGATCGGCGTACGGCTGGCGGTGGTCGAACCGCGCATCGTGGCCGCGCTCCTGTTCGCCGGAAGCTTCGTGCCGCGCGCCATCATCGAGGAGGCCCGGCGGGTCACCATTCCGCTGCACGTCCTGTTGCAGTGGGACGACGAGGGCAACGACCGGCGGATGGCACTGGACCTGTTCGACGCCTTCGGCTCGTCGGAGAAGACGCTGCACGCCAACATGGGCGGGCACACCGGCGTGCCGTGGTTCGAGGGGGACGCCGCGAACCGGTTCTTCGCCCGGCACCTGAAGGCGGGCCCGCCGGTGGCGGTCTCGGCGGATCCGGGGGAGGGGACGCCGTCCGGTCCGTAGGGTGATCGCATGGCGCCCGTGACCGGACTGGACCACGTCGTCATCGCCGTGTCCGACTGGCGGGCCGCCACCGACTTCTATCGCGACGTCGTCGGCGCCGAGGTGATCGGCGTCGGCGGCGACCGCGTCGCCTTCCGGATCGGCCCCCACCGGTTGAGCGTGCACGGGCCGGGTCTCGACCTCGGCGGCAACGTGGCCCGGATTCCCGTCCGTCCGGGCAACAGCGACATCTGTTTCGTCTGGGCCGGGCCGATCGAGGAGGCGGTGGCGCATCTGCGGCGGCACGACGTCGAGGTGGAGACCGGACCGGTCCGGCGGGCCGGCGCCGGTGGCGCCGGGACGAGTGTCTACTTCCGCGACCCGGACGGAAGCCTGCTGGAGTTCATCTCCTACCAGGAGAGGCCGTGACCGGTCAGAGCGGTGACACCACCAGCTCGACGTGCCGGGCCTCCGTCGCGTCGTCCACGGCGAACTGCAGCAGCCAGCGGCCCGGCGCCAACTCGATCTCGTCGTTGTCGTCGGCGTCGCCGACGTAGAGCCGTCCGGACGGGACGTCCAGTGTCACCTCGTGCGGGTGCCCCGTGACGCGCTGCGACGTCACCCGGATGTCGAGGGTGACATCTGCCTCTCCCTCGTCCGCCACGGCGGCGGAGGCGACCACGACCGCGACGTGGTGCGTCGTGGCGAACACCGGCGCGTCCCCGGCGTGGAAGTCGATGTCGAAGTCGGTCTCGCAGAGGGCGTCGCTGAGGTAGACGGCACCCCAGTGGTATGGGCGGACCCGGCGTACGCGTCGGTCGTCGGTCACGCGAGCCCGCCGACCGGCGGCGCCCAGGTCGGGCGCCGGATCAGGCAGAACGGGTGACCGGCCGGGTCGGCGTACACGTGGTCGCCCGCCAGCCGCCGCGCGCCCAGCGCGAGCACCGCCGTACCCACCGCCTCCTGGTCGTCGACCATCACGTCGAGGTGCATCTGCTGCGGCACTTCCGGCTCCGGCCACGTCGGCGGCGTCAGCTCGGGGGCGCGTTGGAACGCCAGCCCGGACGCCGCCGTACCGGCCGACACCACGGCGAAGTCGTCGTCCGCGTACGTGATCGGGTCGCCGAGGACCGCGCTCCAGAAGCGTGCCTCGGTCATCGGATCCGGGCAGTCGACGATCAGGTGGTGGAGCCTGCCGAGCGGCATCGCGATCGCCTCGTCAGCTCAGCCGCAGGTCGTGCTCGGCGAGGGCGGCCTCGACGACGCCCAGCGCCTTCGGTCCCATGCCGTGCAGGCGGGCCAGCTCCGCGCGCGGTACACCGGCGAGCCGGCGCAGCGTGGTGTAGCCGGCCGCGGTCAGCGCCCGCGTGGCCGGCGCGCTGATCTTCGGCAGGCGGTCCAGGGACGACGTCATCGCCCGATGCTAGACCGCCACGGTGCGGCTCGCCTGCCCGTCCTTCGGCCCGTCAGGGACGGAATGGGGGAAAGACCCGACGGGCATATCGGGGCGTTTCCGTATGGGACTCGGGTGGGACGCCGCTGAAGAATCGACAGGCATCCAAGACACCGGGAGGTGCCGTGTTCCGACGTACCGTGGCCGTCGCTCTGGCCGCGCTCACCGTCCTGGCGGGACTGCCCGGCGCGGCGCGCGCCGGGCTTCCGCCGCAGCGGCTCGTGTGGAGCGAGTGCGCCGACGACCTGCCGGACGTCCCGCCGGATGAACGCGTGCGGTGCGCCCGGCTGCGGGTGCCGGTGGACTGGGCCCGGCCGCACGGTCCGACGGTCGACCTCGCCGTGGCACGCCGGTCCGCGCGCCTGCCGGAGCAGCGGGTGGGCACGCTGGTGTTCGGGCCGGGAGGCCCCGGCGACTCGGGAGTGGAACGGATCCGCAAGGGCGACCGGTTCAGCGACGAGTTGCTGGACCGGTTCGACCTGGTCAGTTTCGACCCGCGTACGGTCGCCCGCACCGCCGCGCCGGTCTGCGCCCCGGATCCGGCGCTGCGCAAGCCGGCCGTCCCGCTGACCGGTCAGGCCGACTTCGACGCCGCGGTGGCCTACAACCAGGCGCTGTGGCGCAGGTGCCGTCCGACCAGCCCGGTGTTCGACCACGCCGACACGCTCAGCACCGTCCGTGACCTCGACGCGTTGCGGCGGGCGCTGGGGGAGCGGCAGCTGTCCTTCCACGGCAGCTCGTACGGCACGCTGCTGGGCCAGCAGTACGCCGAGCGGTACCCCGGCCGCGTGCGGGCTGTCGTGCTGGAGGGCGTGTTCGACCACAGCCTCGACGTGCGCTCCTTCGTGCGGACGCAGGCCGCCGCGTTGCAGGACTCGTTCGACGAGTTCGTGTCCTGGTGCGACAGGTCGCCGGAGTGCGTGCTCCACGCACGCGACGTGCGGGCGGTCTGGGCGCAGGCGCTGGCCCGCGCGGACCGGGGCGAGTACGCCCCCCGTACCGCCTTCGACGTCACCGCTGTGGCGCTCGGCCTGCTCGCCGGTCCGCGTTGGCCGCAACTCGCGGTGATCGTGCGGGACATGGCCGCCGGTACGCCGCCACCGCAGGTGAATCTCCCGGTCTCCGTCGCGGCGTTCTGCGCGGACTGGCCGGCGCAGGTAAGCGACTACGCCGCGTACGCCGGCGTGGTCCGGGACGCCCGGGCCGTCGCCCCGGACGTCCGGTACGGCGCCGGCCTGCTGGCCGTGCAGACGTGCCTGGGCTGGCCGTCCCCGGTCCGCAACCCGCCGCACGAGCTGAACGTGCACACCCGCACGCCGCTGCTGCTGCTCAACGCCCGGCACGATCCCCGGACCGGCTACGCCTGGGCCGTGAACGTCGCCCGGCAACTCGGCCGGCACGGACGCCTGGTCACCTACGAGGGCTGGGGCCACGGCACCTACCAGCGCACCGACTGCACGACTGCGGTGGTGGACCGGTACCTCGTCGACCTGACCGTGCCCGCCCCGGGCACACGATGCTCGGCGAGCTGACCGCTGCGGGTCCGCCGGTGCGGCAGGTTGACGCGACCGCCGGACAGGCCGGCGACGCAACACGTACAGCCGATCAGAACCTCGTCAACGGTCGCCGAGCAGTCCGCGTCCGGCCATGAAGGCGCGCAGCGTCCCGGCGTCCTCGGCGGACATCAGCCACCGGGGGATCACCGTGGCCGGCATCCGTCCCACGTACACGATCCAGAAATCCGGGGTCTCGGTGACCCGCTCGACGCCGTCCCAGGCGATGCCGCCGGACTCCGAACCGCTGCGCATCATGATGTTGCGGTCGTCGATGTCGTAGCCGCCCTCGACCGCGTAGCCGCCGGACCGGCGCCGGGCCCGCCAGCGCACCCACGGCGCGTACAGCATCGACAGCACGCCGGCCACGATCAACGCGGTCCACAGCGACGCGAAGCGGCCGCCCCGCTCCGACGCCTGCGAGGCGATCCAGCCGATCACCCCGATCGCGGCGAGGGCCGCGCCGATGTAGCCGAAGCGGCGCAGCCGGGCGGCGGCCAGCGCGGCGGCCACACGGGCCGGATAGGCGGGGTCGGCCGGTACGGCGAAACGGATCTGCACGCCCGAACGATAGTGCCCCGCCCGCCTGTCCCGGGCCGGACCCGCGCCGGTAGCCGGTCAGATCCGGCGCAGCACCAGCGTCACGAACCCCAGCACGCCGCGGTATCCGCGCAGCCACTGGTCCCGGTGCTCCCGGGCGGTGGCGAGCGCGCCGGCGGCATCCGGGTGACCCGGGTTGTCCAGTGCCCACTCGGTCAGCGAACCGGTCCACGACCACTCGTAGTCGTCCCACTCGGCGGCGTCGCTGACGTGCGCGTACACCGGGGTCCAGCCGGCCTGCTCGGCGGCCGCGACCAGACCGGCGAGGTCGGTGTGGTCGTCGGGTTTCGCGCCCAGCGCCGCCAGCGCCTGCGGCGTCGGCGGCACCTGCCAGAACCCCTCACCCACCATCAGGACGCCGTCGGCGTTCACGTGCCGGCCGGCCAGTTCCAGCGTCTCGCCGAACCCGCCGAACGCGTGCGTCGACCCGACACAGAGCACCAGGTCGTAGTCGCCGTCCGGCACGTACGACCGGGCGTCGCGCTCGTGCAGCGTGAGCCGGTCGGCGAGGCCGCGCACGGCGGCGGCCTCCGTGGCGCGTTCCAGCGCGTACGGGTTGAGGTCCACGCCGTCGGCGTGCCCGTCCGGGTGGTGCGCGAGGGCCTGTAACGCCCAGGCGGCCTCCCCGCAGCCCAGGTCGAGGATCCGGGCCGCCGGCCGGCGACCGGCCCGGCGCAGCAGCCGGTTGACGTTGACGCCGGAGAGCGGCGCCGCGATCGGGTGGTGCGAGTGCGCGATGCTGCTGAGCCGTTGACGGTCCATCGCCGCAGTCAACACGAGCACAGCCGGATTGTCGTGCCGGTCAGGCGCGGCAGACAATCGTCGCGTCGTCGGTGGCGACGCCCCCGCGTGCCTCCGCCGCCCGGACCCGGGCGATGACCTCGGCCGGGCCGGCGGTCTCCAGCAGGCGCAGCAGCCCCGGCCAGTCGGTCAGGCCGAACGTGTCCACGAGACGGCTCGCGCCGTTGCTGAGCAGCGCCGCGCCGGTCACGTCGTGGGCCGGGCACTCGCCGGTGGCCGCCTCGGCCACCACCGCCGGATCGTCCTTGGCGACCCAGAAGCCGCCGGGGCTGTTGCGGCGGGACCGCAGCTCCATCAGCAGCCGCCGGTACTCGTCGCCGCCCTCCGGCACGTCCTTCAGCCGCTCCTCGAAGGCTCGGGCGATCACCACCTCACGCGGATCGTGGGCGACGACGGGATCACCGGCCGCCCGGCCGACCAGCGCGACCGCGTCACCGAGGACCAGGTGCTCGACGGTCCCGCCGGAGAACCGCAGCATCGCCACCGCGGCGAACGGGCTGATCGGGTGGGCGACGTCGCAGGTGTCGCGGTGCTGGTCGGTGACCCGCTCGATGCCCTCGGCCAGCACGTCGCGCAGGCTCCGCTCCTGCGCCAGCGCGCCGAGCAGCGCGCCGCCGAGCCGGGTCGCGTACCAGGCGATGCCGTGACGGCAGACCTCGTCCGCGCCGGTGATGCCGCCCGCGCCGTCGACCAGGACCAGGCCGCAGGGGACGGCGCCGGCGAAATCCTCATTGGTACGGCCCGGATGTCCCGCGTCGGTCGCCATCGCTACCCGCATGCGCCTCATCATGCCCGGGCCGACCGGAACGCGATGTCCCTCGCGGCTTGATCTGAAGCGTGGTTGAGGTCCTAGCGTCGTGCTCACCCGACCACCGCCGGAGGTAGAGCATCATGACCACACAGCACCTGTCCGACGCCGAACTCGCTGGCCAGCCGGCCGCCTACTGGACGGGCGTCGCGTACGAGTCGCTCATCGCCTTCACCCGGGCCCAGCACGCCACGCACGGCTTCACCCAGCCCCAGTTCTGGCTGCTGCGCAACCTGTCCCCGAACGACCTCCTGCCCGGCGGCGGCGGACTGACCGTCCCCGAACTGCGACACGCGATGCGCTCGTATCTACGGGCCGAGGACGACCTGGACGCCGAGGCGGAGGTGCTCCGGGAACGCGGCTGGCTGACCCGCGACGCGGACGGCCGGCTACGGATCACCGAGGCGGGGGAGGACGCCCGGCTCCGCCTCAAGCAGCACGCGCCGGGGATCCGGGCCCGCATCCACGACGGCGTCGACGACGCCGACTACGTCACCACCCTCAAGGTGCTCCGGCGGATGATCCGCAACACCGGCGGCGCCGTGTAGCGCACCGGCCCGGCTCAGGACGCCCGAAGCCTGCGGATCGCCATGCGGGCTCCCTGGTGGAGCAGCACGCCGGCACCGGTGTTCGCGACGGCGAGCACGGCCGCGCCGAGCAGCCCCGCGCCGACGTCCGTCACGCCGGTCGCGACCAGCAGGACCGGCCAGCCCAGCGCGGCGGCGACGAGCGACAACCGCCACCAGCGTCCGAGGAGAAGCCCGAGCAGGATCAGCAATGGGATCATCGCGGGCGACCTCCCACCGTCGGCTCGTTCGAGCGTACGCCCGGTCAGACCCGCCGGTCGCCGAGTACCACAGCGCCCACCAACCCCCGGCGCTCGTGCTGTGGGGCCGGCACGACGCCTACTTCGACGTGGACAGGTGCTCGCGCAGCATCGCGCGCTGGACCGGATGGACGCGCACCTCTTCGACGGCGGCCACCTGCTGCTGGAGACCCACGCGGCCGAGTGCGCCGCGCTCCTGCGCGCGTTCGTCCGGGACCACTCGTGAGCCGGGACGCGGGTCACGGAGTGGCCGGCGGCTTCGCCTTCTGCGGGTGGAACGTCTCGTGGCGGGCCAGCATGGCGACGAACTCACCGATCTTGCGTTCCCGGGTCTCCGCGCGCTTGACCGCGTTCAGCCGGTGGATGAGCGCGAACCTGTTGGCGCTGGTGAGGACGTCGAGCATGGCTTGGGCGGCGGGCTCGGCGGCGACGGCGGCGAGCAGGTCGGCCGGCAGCTCGGCCTCCGACGGAGGCGCGTACGCCGCCGCCCACCGGCCGTCCGCCTTCGCGGCCTCCACCGCCGCGCGGCCGGCGGGTGTCATCCGCCCCTGCTCCTCCAGCCGGGCCACGTGCGCGACGTTGCGCTGCGACCAGGAGCTGCGGGCCCGGCGCGGGGTGAACCGGATCCAGGAGCTCTCGTGGTCACGCTTGCGGGCCTGCCCGTCGATCCAGCCGAAGCACAACGCCTCGTCGACCGCCTGCTGCCAGGTCAGTGTGGTGAGCGTGCCACCCTTGCGGGTCAGGGCGAGCCAGACGCCGGGCGACGTGTCGTGGTGGGCGGACAACCACGTGCGCAGCGCCTCCGCGTCGGGCACGATCAGCTCGTCCAGCTCGGCGGTTCCCATGGCCGGAAGGCTATGCCACGGGTACGACGCTAAGGCCGGGCGTGCGGCTCAGCCGCCTGCTGCTCGCCGTCGGGCGACGGATCGGCCGCCCGCCGCAGCCGCCGGCCGGCCACCAGCAAAGCCACGCCTGCGCCGGTGAGCCCCGCGCCCATCAGCCCGCCCGCGACCCCCGCCGCCGGATCGCCCTCACGGAACGCGTACGCCACGGCCGCGGTCAGGATCGGCGCACCGAGGGAGATCGCCATCCACCCGCCGAGGATGTCCTCCTTGTCGGCGAAGGCGTCCGTACTGATCAGGAAGATCAGGATCATGGCAGCGGCGAGGCCGACGAGTAACAACGCCGCGAGGATCAGCGCCGGGTCGCGGGGGAGCAGCCCGGCGGCCGCGGCGAGCACGTAGATGATCGCCGCCGCGATGAGGTTCGCGAGCACGTTCGTCATCACGTTCGCAACGAACCTCCGCAGTCCGCCACGCCCGGTGCCGGCCGGCGCCGTCACGACGTCCGCGAATCGTGCGACCGGCGGGCCGCCAGCAACTCGTCCAGGTGCGCCTCGCTCCACGACCGGGCGGCCGCGACCAGCGTCAGCAGGCTTCGCCCCAGCGGCGTCAGCGCGTACTCCACGCGCGGCGGGTTCTCGTCGTAGGCGGTCCGCGTGACCAGCCCGTCGCGTTCCATCGCCCGCAACGTCTCGGCCAGCACCTTCGGCGTGATCGTGCGCAGCGGCGCCCGCAACTCGGTGAACCGGCGCGGCCCGTGCTCCAGGCACAGCACCACCATCGCGGTCCACTTGTCGCCGATCTGCAACGGCATCATCCGCGACGGACAGGCGGGGTGGAACATGTCCGGATCGAGCGGCGTCACCGCCCGAGCGTAACCCGGTACCGTTGCGGTAACCGGCACCCCGCGTCCTACCGTCGCGCCATGACCAGCATCGCCGTCTTCGGCGCGGGCGGCCGGGCCGGCCGCGCCGTCACCGCCGAGGCCCACCGCCGCGGCCACCGCGTCACCGCCGTCGTCCGCGACCCCGCCCGCCATCCCGACCTCACCTCCGCGGTACGCGGCGACGTCACCGACCCGGAGACGGTCGCCTCCATCGGGTACGGGCACGACGCCGTCGTCCACGCGGTCAGCCCGGCGTCCGGGCCGGACGCGCTCGCCGCCGCCGGCCTCGATCCGGAGTTCTTCGTCCGGGCAGCCGACGCGCTGCTGCACGGCCTGGCCCGCGCGGACGTGCCCCGGCTCGTGGCGATCGGCCTGTTCGCCACCCTGATCGACGCGCACGGCCGGCCCCTCTACGACGACCCGGCCGTGCTGCCCGCCGAGCTGCGGCCGTTCGCGCTCAGCCACGCCGCCGGCCTGGACCGGCTCCGCGCGGCGGACACCACAGTCGACTGGCTGGTGCTCACCCCACCCGCCGCGCTGGACGTGGCCGGTACCCGCACCGGCCGGTACCGCCTCGGCGGCGAGCGCGCCCCGGCGTCGGCGCCCCTGTCGTACGCCGATCTGGCGGTGGCGGTGGTCGACGAGATCGAGTCGCCGCGCCACCATCGGACGCGGGTCTCCGTGACCGGTGACGCCCCGGCCTAGCCGCCCGCCGCATTGTGCCGCGCCACCAGGTCCGGCAGCTCGTGCAGCGAGTCGATGCGGAACAGGCACCGGTCGGCCACGTCCGGCATGTCGAGGATGTGCCCCCACGGTCCGCGCCGGATCAGGCACGCCGACATACCGGCGGCCATCGCGGGCGCGGCGTCGTTGTCCGGCCGGTCACCGACGTACAGGACCACCGCCGCGTCGCCGCCGCTCTCGCGGACCACCCGGTCGAAGAACTCCGGCGCGGGCTTCGACACGCCCCAGGCCGCCGACGTGCCGATCACGTCCACCGGCAGGTCCAGCGTCCGCAGCGTCGCCTCGGCGTGCTCCGGCTGGTTGCCGGCCAGGCCGACGCGCAGACCCTGGTCCTTCAGGGCGGTCAGGCACGCCCGCGCGTCCGGGTACAGATCCTCCTCGCCGAACGACTCCGGGTCACCGGCCGCGACCCGGCGGGCGAGTTCGGCGGTGAGGTCGAAGTCCGGCCGGAACGCCCGGAACACCTCCTGGTAGTCCAGCCCTCGGGCGATCACCGCGCCGAAGACCGCGGAGAACGTGTGCCGGGGTACGCCCAGCCAGTCCGCCCACGTCGCGAACTCGCGCGTCTCGTCGAGGATCGTCCCGCCCACGTCGAAGAAGACCGCCCGGATCATCAGCGGATCGTACTGTCGTTGATCAGCCAGTGGGGGGCGCCCGGGTGGCGCAGACTGCCCGCATGAGCGCCGCCTTCCTCCCCGAACCGCCGCAGAGCCCGGCGGCGAAAGCCGCGTACGAGGACGACCTCTCCTCCGACGGCTACGTCAACAACCTCACCCGCGTCTGGTGCTGGCGACCCGACGTGCTGATGTCGTTCCAGAACACGCGCGCCGAACTGCTGTCCGCGTCCACGCTGTCCGCGCGTGAGGTGGCGGTGCTGGTCGCCGCCACCGCAGCCGCGCGGGGCGACTCGTACTGCTCGCTGGCCTGGGGCGTGCGGCTGGCCGGGATGAGCGACGAGGAGACCGCCGCCGCGGTGCTGCGCGGCGACGAGGCGGCCCTGTCCGAGCGGGAGACGGCGCTGGCCGACTGGGCCCGCCGGGTCGTGACGGACCCGAACGCCACCACCGAGGCCGACACCCAACGCCTGCGCGACGCCGGCCTGAACGACCGGGAGATCTTCGAGGCCACCACGCTGATCGCGTTCCGGCTCGCCTTCTCCACAGTGAACGACGCGCTCGGCGCGCGGCCGGACGCGCAACTGGTGGAGAACGCGCCGGAGCTGGTCCGGGAGGCGGTCACGTTCGGCCGCCCGGCCTGAACGAGCGGATCGCGGCCCTCGACCGGCCGGCCACGGGGCAGCGAGCCCGCACGCGAGCGGAGATCATCATCTGGTGACCGACACCGCCGCGTACACGTTGGCCGTTCCGCCGTTGTTCGCCGCACTGGCTCCGGCGAGCGACGTCCTGATCGCCGGCGCCGGTGGCGGCTTCGACGTCTACGCCGGCCTGCCGCTGGCCCTGGCCCTGTGGCAGGCCGGCAAGCGGGTGCACCTGGCCAGCCTCTCCTTCTCGGAGCTGGAACTGCTCGACCGGCAGGTGTGGGTGGACGAGCACGTCGCGGCGATCCGGCCGGACACCCTCAGCCCCGACTGGTACTTCCCGGAGGGGCACCTGGCCCGCTGGCTGGCGGGCCGGGACCTGCCGTCGACCGTGTACGCCTTCCCGCCGCTGGGCGTGCAGACGCTGCGCGAGGCGTACCGGCACCTGGTCGACCGGCTCGACGTCGACGCGATCGTGCTCGTCGACGGCGGCACCGACATCCTGTTGCGCGGCGACGAGAGCGGCCTGGGCACCCCGGTGGAGGACATCACCAGCCTGGCCGCCGTGGCCGGGCTGGACGTGCCGATCCGGTTGGTGAGCAGCCTCGGTTTCGGCATCGACGCGCACGACGGCGTCAACCACGTCGAGGTGCTGGAGAACCTGGCCGCCCTCGACCGGGAGGGCGGCTACCTCGGCGCGCTGTCCATTCCCGGCTCCAGCCGTGAGGCGGTGCTCTACCGAGAGGCGGTCGCGCAGGCCCAGGCCGCCACCCCGCACCGGCCGAGCATCGTCCAGGGGCAGATCGCCGCCGCCACCGGCGGCGCGTTCGGAGACGTACGGTTCAGTCGGCGCACCGGCGACGGCGACCTGTTCGTCAACCCCCTGATGGCGATCTACTTCTCGGTCGACCTGCCCCGGCTCGCCGCCCGCTGTCTCTACCTTGACCGGATCGAGAACACGATCGGGCGGCGCCAGGTCATCACCCGCATCGAGGCGTTCCGCGACGAGCTGCGGGCCGCCCGCGTGCCCCGGGCGTATCCGCACTGACAATCACGGCTTGTCGTACCGGTGTGGGAGGGTCCGGGCATGACGACGTTCGTGCTCATCCACGGCGGCGGGGGCAGCGCGTGGGACTGGCACCTGCTGGTTCCCGAGCTGGCCGCCCGGGGTCACGACGCGGTGGTGCCGGAGCTGCCGATCGGAGACAGGTCGGCGGGGTTCACCGACTTCCGCCAGGCGGTGATCGACGCCGTCGGCAACCGGGACGACCTCGTAGTGGTCGGGCACTCGTACGGCGCGTTCACCGCACCGCTGGTCGCCGACCGGTTGCCGGTGCGCCTCCTGGTCCTGCTCACCCCGATGATTCCGCGGCCCGGCGAGAAGCCGGGGGACTGGTGGGGCAACACCGGCTACCGCGAGCCGGACGGGCTCAGCGAGGAACAGCAGTTCTACAACGGCGTGCCGGCCGGGATCGTCGCCGAGGCGCCCGCGCACGGCCGGGAGCAGGTCAGCGCGGAGTGGGACGAGCCGTGGCCGCTCGCCGCCTGGCCGGCCGTGCCGACGAGGGTGCTCATCGGCCGCGACGACCGGTTCTTTCCCGCCGACTTCCAGCGCCGGGTGGCCGCCGACCGGCTCGGCGTGGTGCCGGACGAGATCGACGGCGGCCACGCGGTAGCGCTCAGCCGCCCGGGCCCGCTCGCCGACCGGCTGACTGCCTACCTGGTGTCCTGATCCCGCCTCGCCGTGATCCGTCCGGCCCCTCCCGACGACATGCTGATCAGGAGGGGCGAGGCGCCGTGCGGATCCGCGACTGAGGGTTCACGGCGGCTGTCCGGTCTCTCCGAGGCGGTGACGGCCGGATAGCCGCCGGGGTCAGCTGCCGGCCGGCGCGGGTGAGACGGGTAGGGGCCGGCGGCGCCGACGCGCGAGCAGGCCGAGGACGAGATCGACGACGAGGAAGCCGAGCAGGGTGACGCCGAACCAGGGCAGTGCCCAGCCGAGTGCCAGGGTGACCGGTACGCCGAGCAGCAGCGCCCACCACGGGAGCCCGCGGAGGCCACCTCGGGCGGGCGGTGAGCCGAGCGGGGCGCGACGGCCGGCGCGGGTGGGGCGGCGCTGCCACCACATGCGGTAGCCCCAGACGATGACGCAGAGCAGACCGAGAGCGAGCGCCGCGAGCAGGATCTGGTTGATCGGCCCGAACAGGATTCCCATGTGGGCTTGGATGCCGAGGCTGCTGAGCTGCGCGAGCAGCGGCCAGTCGGCGAAGTCGCTGCGGGCGGTGACCGCGCCGGTGGTGGGCTCGACGGCGATTCGATCCTTCGCGACCGGCCAGGCGTTGTCGACCTGGGCGACGGTCCAGGCCAGGCCGGGCTCCGCGGCGGGGCTGATCTCCACCGGTCCCGAGAGTCCGGCGCTGCGCGCGGAGGCCAGCACATTGTCGTAGGACGCCGGATTGTCCGCCGTGCCGGTCGCCGCGCCACCGTGCTGATGCTCACCGCCGCCCGCGGGCGGGGCCACGCCGTCGACGGTGGTGGAGAGTTCCGGAGTGCCGGCGCGCAGGGTGTCCAGGCCGGTGCTGAAGTTCGCGCCGGCGTACCGGGACCAGGTCAAGCCGGTGGCGGAGAGGAACAGCAGGCCGACCGCGAGCCAGACACCGGTGGTGGCGTGCCAGCCCCGGGTACGGCGAACTCCCTTGCGGGCGGTCAGGTCCGGTACGAGCAGGTGTGTCGTCCGGGCGCGGGTGGCGCTGCGGCGGCGCCACCACAGGACTACCCCGCCGAGAACGAGAACCCACAACCAGCTGGCGGCGATCTCGGAGTAGTGCCGCCCGACCTCGCCGAGATGCAGGTTGCGGTGCAGGTCGTCGAGCCAGGTGGTGGCCGGGGTGGAGCCGAACCAGGTGGTGAGCCGCCCGGTCACCTCGCCGGTGTACGGGTCGACATAGACGGTGTGCTGCTTGTCGCCGAGTTCCTCGAGCGAGAACACCACCTGGGTGGTCCGGTCGCCGGTGCCGGGCACCACGGCGGCGATGGTGCCGTCGGGGTGCGCCGCCCGCGCGGCGGTGACCTGTTGGGCGAGGGTCTTCGGCTGGTCACCGACGGTGGCCACGGTCAGCCGGTCGCCGTAGAGGGCCTGGTCCAGCTGCGGGGTGATGGTGTACGCCAGGCCGGTCAGGGCGGCGACCAGCAGGAACGGGGCAACCAGGATGCCGGCGTAGAAATGAAGCCGGGTCAGCAGCGCGGCGAACGGCGTGGGCTGGCGGCCCGGCCGAGCGGCCGGCGCGGCGGTGGAGGTGTCCGGCGCGGGATCGCCGGACAGTTCGGTGACGGACATCGACTACTCCGATCGAAAATATCGGCTTTTGGTTCGGGGTGGCTCGTGCCCGTCGAGCCGTGGGCTGCCCGGCTGCCGTGTCCCGATCGAGTAGTCGGTCAGGTGTGTCAGGAAGTTCCCTCGTCCGCGTAGATCTTCGGGTTGTCGTCCGGCGCGGTGCCAGGACGCCTCCGCGTGCCGACGGCGGCGAAGGGGCCCCGTGGCGGGCCGACTCGCGCCAGGGTGCCGTCAAGGGATCACCCGGTGCCGGTTGATCAGGGCTACGACGTCCGCCGCGCCAGGTGGACCGTGACGTCCGCGGTGACCTCGACCGCGCCGGGCAGTACATCCCGGACGCGGCGGAACACCTGCTCACGGACATGTGGCGGCAGTTCGAGGTAGGCCGAGACGGTCGACAGCAGACCGACGAAGTCGTCGGCACTCATCGTGATCCGCCGCGCGATCTCCGACTGGCGTACGTCGGTGAACCACTCGGACGCGCGCAGCTCCGTGCCGGGCCACTGCATGCCGGCCTCCGGCGGCGTCCCGTCCGGCGACGGGATCTCGTCGTCGGCGATGAACTCGGCTCGGGCCGCGGCCACCCCGTCGCGCAGCGCCGGGTCGGCCAGCCGCAGCGGCCCGCCGAACGAGGCGAACACACCGTCGGACGCGAGCAGCCCGGCGATCCGCTCCCACCGTCGGTCCGGGTCGGTCCAGTGCAGCGCCGCCGCCGCGTACACCAGGTCGTGGTGCTCGCCGGTGCGCAACTGCTCGAACGCGGCCTGCCGGACCCGCACCCCGGCCGGGACGTGCCGGCGCAGTTCGGCGAGCATCGCGGAATCCGGGTCGGTGGCGGTGACCGCGATGCCGCGCCGCGCGAACAGCCGGGTGGCCTTGCCGGTCCCGGCGCCGATCTCCAGGGCGGTCCGGACGGGCCTGCCGGCGTACGCCAGCACCAGGTCGGCAAGCTCCTCGGGGTAGCCGGGCCGGAACCGCTCGTACGCCTGCGCCGCCGCTCCGAAGCTCAACGCGCGATCCGGCATGCCGAGCATCCTCCCACGATCAGGCTGCGCCCGTGACGTGCGCGGCGACGGCGTCGGCCACGTGCTCGGGCGGGGGAGAGGCGTCGATCAGGTGGGCGTCGGTCACCGACGCGAACGTGGCGAGGGCCCGGGCGACGTGGTCGTGCCGCCAGCCGCGCGCGCCGGACTCGACCTGGTCGGCGTCGATCCGGGCCCGCAACCGGTCCTCGGGGAGCGTGAGCACGACCTCGCGGACGTCGACGCCCGCGGCGCGGATGCCGCCGAGGATCTCCGCGCGGTACGCCGGGACGAGCAGGCTCATCGGCACGATCCAGATGCCCGGGTGGTGCCGGTCCAGGCCGGTGACCGTCTGCACGACGAGGTGACGCCACAGGGGCAGGTCCTGGAAGTCGCCGGTCGGCGGGGTGACGAACGCGGTGAGCATCGAGCCGAGGAACTCCGGGTCGAACAGCCGCGCGTCCGGAAGCGACTCCGTGAGCAGCCGCGCGGTGGTCGTCTTGCCGGCACCGAACGCGCCGTTGAGCCAGACGATCATGCGATCATGATGCCATCACGCGGCGAAGTCGACACCCGCGAGCGGCACGCCCCGGTACGCGGCGAGGCGCTCGGCCTCGGCGACCACCGCGTCGCGGGTGCTGCCGGTGAGCTTTCGCCACGGCTGGACCGCGACGGTGAACGACCGGCCGGACTTGCGGGGCCGCCACGTGCCGGCCAGCTCCCCGTCGGCCAGCACGGCGCCAGGGCGGCCCAGCACCGGCCACAACTCCTTGGCGCGGGCCGCGTCCGGCACGAGCGTCGCCCGGTCCTTCGCCTGGAGGAACAGGTCGAACGGGCCGAGCAGGCGGGTCGTGCTCACCTCGGCCGACGTCAGCGCCGCCTCGTCGGCGGCGAGCAGCCAGCGCGTCTCACCGTCGACGCTCACCTCGACCGCGTCGCCCGGCCAGCGGGCCTTGACCTCCTTGACCGGGGCGTCGAGGTAGTCGGCGACGTGCTTCGGGGTGGCCGGGCCGAGCAGCCGCAGGTAGGCGCGGATGAGCTCGAACCGGTCGCCGGGCGCGGCGGCCGGACGGAACCCACGGATGCGTTCCAGGACCGGCGGCGACGTGTCGAGGCGCAGCTCCAGCCCGGCGCGTACGGCGGCGAGCCGGAACGGCATCTCGTAGAGGTGGATCGCGTCGCACGGCCGGCAGTGCCGCAGGTAGGGCTCGGGCATCACCTCGGCGAGCCGCCCGGAGACCTCGCCCTTGACCGTCGGCGTGCGGACGATCTCCCGCATCCGCGCGGCCACCTCGTCGAGCGCGGCGACGATGCCGATGCCCGCGGCCTTCAACGGCTTCGCCGCGTCGTAGATGCGCTTGCCCGCGTCGGCGTCGGAGAACGGCTCGACCGCCGTGGCCACCGCGCCCACGTCGGCGCGGCGGTAGAGGTGCGGGGCGCCGCGTACGGTCCAGAGCATGACCACGTCGTCACCGGTCAGCGAGGTCACGTCGACCCCGCGCGTCGCCAGCGCCCAGCGGCCGCCGTCGGGGCCGGTGTCCTGCACGCCGATGTCGAGCACGGCGGTGTCGGCGAGCGAGCCCTGCGCCCGGTCGAGCTGCTGGGCGCGCACGCGGAAGGCCAGCACCTGACGTCTGTCGACCATCGCCACAGCGTAGGCGCCGGCACCGACACGTCCGGCCGTCGGTGGAACGCTGTGGGTGTCTTCGGCCCCGTTTGACACCCATGGCGTTCCACTCGCCGTCCGCGGGCCCTGGGGGACTGCGTCAGCGGGCGGCGAGCAGCCGTTCGCGGACCTCGCGGCGCAGGATCTTGCCGATCTGGGAGTACGGCAGCTCGTCGACGATCACGACCCGGCGCGGCACCTTGTACCCGGCCAGGTGGGTGCGGCACGACGTCCGGATCGCCTCCGGGGTGGCGGCCACCGCCGGGTCGACCACCACCGCGGCGACGACCTCCTCGCCGTCGTCGGTGGGCATGCCCACGGCGGCGGCCTCGCGTACGCCGGGGACGCGGCGCAACGCCTCCTCCACCTCGGACGGGTAGACGTTGAAGCCGCCGGTGATGATCAGCTCCTTGATCCGGTCGACCACCGTGATGAAGCCGTCGGCGTCCATGGTGACGATGTCGCCGGTGCGCATCCAGCCGCCGGGCAGCAGCACCTTCGCCGTCTCCTCCGGCCGGTGCCAGTAGCCGGAGAACACCTGCGGGCCGCGGACCAGCAGCTCACCGGCCTCGCCCGGGGCGCGGTCGCGGCTCGGGTCCTCCGGGTCGACGATGCGCACGTCGGTGGAGGGAAACGGCACGCCGACGGTGCCGGGCCGGCGGGTCGGCGCGACCGGGTTGCCGACCGTGATCGGGGACGTCTCGGTCATCCCGTACCCCTCGACCAGCAGGCCGCCGGTCACCTGCTCCCACAGCTCCACGGTGGCCGGTGGCAGCGACATCGCGCCGGAGATCGCGTACCGGATGGAGGTGAGGTCGACGGCGCGTTCGCGGGCGGCGGTGGCGAGCTTCGCGTAGACCGGCGGCACCGCGGGCAGGAACGTCGGCGGGCGGCGGCGGACCGCGTCGAGCACCTGGTCGGCGTCGAAGCGGGGGAACAGCACCAGGGTGGCCCCGATGCTGACGGCGAAGGTGAGGCAGAGCGTCAGCCCGTAGGCGTGGAACAGCGGCAGCACCGCGTACACGGTCTCCTCGCCGTCGCGCAGGCCGGGCACCCAGGCCCGGCCCTGCGCGGCGTTGGCGCGCAGGTTGCGGTGGGTCAGCACCGCGCCCTTGGGCTCGCCGGTGGTGCCGCCGGTGTACTGGAGCAACGCCACGTCGCCGGCCTCCGGCGCGGGATGCCCGGCGGGCAGCGGCCCGGCCGCGGCGACCAGGTCCGACCAGGCCAGGGCGCCGGGCGCGGGGGCGGTCATCGCGGCGCGGGCGGCGCGGACCTTCGGCAGCGGCGCCCGCAGCGCCCACCGCTTGAGCCGCGGCAGCGCCGCGGTCAGGTCGACCGCCACCACGGTACGCACGGCGCCGCGTCCCGCCACCAGCGGCGCGACCTTGTCCCACACGATCGCGACGCCTGCGCCGTGGTCGGTGAGCTGCCGGTCCAGCTCGTCGGCGGTGTAGAGCGGGTTGTGCTCGACCACGACCGCGCCGAGCCGCAGCACGGCGTAGAAGGCGACCACGTGCTGCGGGCAGTTCGGCAGCACCAGCGCCACCCGGTCGCCCGGGCCGACGCCGAGGCGGCGCAGCGCCTCGGCGGCGCGGG
Organism: Micromonospora chalcea; assembly: GCF_028768405.1. Taxonomy (NCBI): domain Bacteria; kingdom Bacillati; phylum Actinomycetota; class Actinomycetes; order Micromonosporales; family Micromonosporaceae; genus Micromonospora; species Micromonospora chalcea. The sequence goes on from NZ_CP118233.1 coordinate 863,353, forward strand.
ACACCTGGTCGGCCAGCTCGGTGAACGTGGTGGTGGCGCCGTAGAAGTCGAGCGCGACCCGGGGCCCGAACCGCCCGGCCGCCTCGGTGAGCAGGTCGACGAGCGAGCCGTCCGGCTCGGCGATCTCGGCCGGTACCCCCGGCGCGTAGCTACGGGTCCAGGGTCGCTGGGCGGTCGCGTCCATCGCCGTTACTCCTCGTCGCGCGGATGACGACCCCAGCCTAACGTGACCGGGCGGTAACCTACGCTAACGTAGGTTGCCGGGTAGGTCACACCCGCGCAGGTCAGTGCCGGCGTGTCGAATGCTGGTGCACCACCCGCCGGCCCTTCACGATGCCGACGATGATCACCGCGGCGAGCGCGATCACGCCGATGATGACGAGCCAGCGGACCGCCTCCAGCAGCAGCCCGAGCAGGATGATCACACCGGCGACCACGCCGACCACCCAGAGCAACGCACGCATGTCCCAGCCTCCCGTCGTACGGTCGGCCGCCCGCTTTCCCGCTGGCCCTACGGCCATGCGTGGCCCGGTGGATCAGTGCCGGGCCACGTACACGGTGTTCGCCGCCTCCCGGCCCTGCAACGGGTTCGGGAACCGGACGACGTGCGCCACCGAGGTCGGGAACACAGCGGTGAGAGTGCGCTGGAACTCCGGGTCCGGCGGGTCGTTCGACCAGAGCGCGAAGACCCCGTCCGGGTGCAGCAGCGCGGCCAGCCGGCGCAGCCCGTCGACCGTGTAGAACGCGGCATGGCTCGGGTGCAGCACCTGACGGGGGGAGTGGTCCACGTCCAGCAGCACCGCGTGGAAGCGGCGGCCCGGCTCGTCCGGGTCGAAACCGCCGTCGGCGACCGCGGCGAAGAAATCCGCCCGGACGAACCGGGTACGCGGATCGGTGGCCAGCCCGGCGGTGAACGGCAGCAGGTCCCGGCGGTGCCAGTCGATCACGTCCTCGATCGCCTCGACCACGAGCAGCGAACGCACCCGGGGATCCTCCAGCGCGGTCCGTGCCGTGTAGCCGAGGCCGAGCCCGCCGACCACCACGTCCAGCTCCGTGCCGGTCAGCGCGGCCAGTCCGAGCCGGGCCAGCTCGATCTCCGCCACCGGGAAGGCGCTGGACATGAGGTACTCGTCATCGAGCTTCACCTCGTACACCTCGGCGCCCAGCGCCGGGTCGCGCCGCCGCCGCAGGCTGATCTCGCCGATCGGCGTCTCCCGCCAGGCCAGTTCCTCGAAGCGCGCGCCCACCCGGTGTCCTCTCCGCCGATCCGTCCCCGGATGCTACCGGCCGGTGCCGGCCCGGCCCGGCGAAACCACGGCGCGTGGCGCTCAGTCGGCGGGGCGGGTGGCCACCACGACCGTGTCCAGCGCGTCCACGGCGCCGCCGTCGCTCGTCGGGACCGGCCGGCGGGTGGTCTCGGCGCGCTGGACCCGCAGCCCGGCCAGCCCGTCGACCACCGCCTCGGGCGTGAGCAGGACGGCGGGGTCCTGCGGGCCGCCGGTGCCACCGGTGAGGTTGGCCAGGTCGTGCCCGACCACCACGAGCGTGCCGCCGGGGCGCAGCGCGGACTTCGCCGCCGCGAGCACGCCGGCGAACTCGGCGGCGGGCAGGTGCAGGTAGCTGATCAGCACCAGGTCGTAGCTGTTCGGCACCGGCCGGTACGCGGTCACGTCCGCTACCCGCCAGTCGACTGTCACGCCCCGCGCGGCGGCCATCTGCCGCCCCCGCTCGACGGCCACGGTGGAGAAGTCCACCGCGTTGACCCGCCAGCCCTGACCGGCCAGCCAGACCGCGTTGCGTCCCTCGCCGGCCGCGATGTCCAGCGCCGACCCGGGAGTCAGCCCGGCGACCGACTCGACCACGAAACGGTTGGGCTCAGCGCTCCACACCAGCCCGGGCGTGTCGGCGTACCGGCTGTCCCAGGTGCTGCTGTCCACTGTGTCCCCTTCCTCGGCGGGCCCACACCGCCATGGTGACCGTACCGGCCGCGGCAAGCGCTCCCACGGTGAGTCCCCAGATCAGCGGCAGCTGCTGGGCGAGCACGAACACGCCCATCACCACGACGAACCAGCCGAAGCCGCGACGCAGCACGTCGGCCGGGATCCGCCCGGCGAGCCGGCCACCGAGCAGGCTGCCGACGACCGCGGCGGCGGTGACCGCGCCGGCCAGCCCCCAGTGGATCTGCACGCTGGACAGGTAGCCGGCCAGGCCGGCGAACGACTTCAGCGCGATGACGACCAGCGAGGTGCCGACCGCCACCGGCATCGGCAACCCGCCCAGCAGGGCCAGAGCCGGTACGACCAGGAAGCCGCCGCCCGCGCCGACCAGGCCGGTGACCAGCCCGACGACCACGCCGTCCCCGACCACCCGCAGCATCGGCAGCTCGTGCGGCTTCGACCGGCCCTCGGTGGACCGGCGGCCCCGGAGCATCGCGACCGCGGTGGCCAGCATCATCAGCGCGAACCCGGTGAGCAGGACGCTCGCCGGCACGAACTCGGCCAGCCGGCCGCCCGCGTACGCGCCGGTCATGCCGGCCACGCCGAAGATGAGCCCGGTGCGCCAGCGGACCCGGTCCGCGCGGGCGTGCGGCAGCACGCCCACCGCGCTGGTCACGCCGACGACGAGCAGCGAGGTGGCGATGGCCTCCTTCGCGGGCAGGTCGGCGACGTAGACCAGCAGCGGCACGGCGAGGATCGAACCGCCGCCGCCGAGCAGACCCAGCGTCACGCCGATCAGCACCGCGCCGGCCAGCGTCAGCGCGAGGGTGGTCACCTGCGGCTCCCGTCGCGCAGCTGCCCCACGATCGTGTCCAGGTCGCAGCTCGCGCCCCGGTTGTACGGCAGCTTGCTCAGCAGCATGCCCATGGCGCAGGTGTTTGTGAGCGCGGCGAACGTGAGGCCCGCGCCGATGAACGCGGCGACCCACTTCAGGCCCGGCACGAACACCGACCCGAGGATCGCGGCGAGCACGATCGAGCCGGCGACGAGACGTACCTGGCGCTCCAGGTCCCAGCGAGCCCGGCCCTGGTTGACCGGCGCGTTCGTGGCCTGCCAGGCCAGCATGCCGCCGTCGAGCACCTTGACGTTGGGCAGGCCGACGGTGCCGAGCGCCTGACCGGCCTGGCCGGCCCGGACGCCGGAGCGGCAGATCAGCACCACGTCCTCGTCCAGGTGGCTGCGCAGCTCCGCGCGGTGCTCCCGGAGCAGGTCCAGCGGCACGTTGTACGCGCCGGGGATGTGCGCCGCCTCGAACTCACCGGGCGTGCGCACGTCGAGCATCCGGGGCGTACGGCCGGCGGCGATCAGTTCGCGCAGCGTCGCCGCGTCGATGGTGGTGGGGGTGGTCGTGGTCATGCTCTGTCTCCTTCAGCGGGTGTTTTCGGGCACGGTCGAGCGCCGGCCGGCGCAGGGGCACGCCGGCCGGGCGCTCGGGGAGAGGTCAGGCGCTGGGCGCCATGCGTACGCCGGCCGCCTCGGCCCGGCCGTACGAGTCGTCGATCAGCACCACGTCGCGGCCGGCGTTGGCGAGCAGGGACGCGGCGGCGGTGGCCCGGTAGCCGGAGCCGCAGTGCACCCAGACGGTCCCGGCGGGGATGTCGGCGAGCCGCTTCGGCACGTCCGGCAGCGGCACGTGCACCGCGCCGTCGATGTGCCCGGCCTTCCACTCGCCTGTCATCCGCACGTCGAGGACGACCTGCGGCTCGGGCAGCCCGGCCGGCGTCTTCCCGGCCTGCGCGGCGGCCAGCGCGTCGAAGTCGGCCACGGCCATCTCGCGCAGCTGCGACGGGTCGCCGGTCCACTGCTCGGGCTCGCCGGTGGCCTGGGCGGCCGGGCGGTCGATGCCGATGCGGACCAGCTCCCGCTGGGCGTCGGCGACCTGCTCCGGGGTCTGCGCCAGGAACGTGATCGGCACGCCCCAGTCGATCAGCCAGCCGAGCCATGTCGACATCGGCCCGTCCAGGCCGAGGCTGACCGTGCCGGCCAGGTGCGAGGCCGCGTACGCCTTGCGGTGGCGCAGGTCGACCACCCACTCGCCGGCGGCGATGCGGCGGCGCAGCTCGTCGGCGTCGGCGCGGGTCACCGGAGTGAGGTCCACCGGGGCGGGACCGGCGGCGTTCGCGACGCCCATGTGGGCGTAGTACGCCGGGTAGGCGTCCAGCCCGGCCAGCGTCTCGGTGACGAACTGGTCGGCGGCCAGCCGCAGCACCGGGTTGGCCTGCTTCTCCCGGCCGATCGTCGACTCGGGGGCGTCGGCCTGGCTGGCCGAGCAGAAGCTGCCGAAGCCGTGCGTGGGCCACACCTGCGCGCCGTCGGGCAGCAGGTCGGCCAGCTTGCGCGCGGAGGCGTGCTGGTGGTGCGCCAGCTCGTGCGCGTACTGCTGGCCCAGCAGGTCGGTGCGGCCGGTGGTGCCGAACAGCAGCGAGCCGCCGGTGAACACGCCGGCCGGCGTCCAGTCGCCGTCGCGCTCGTCGAGCACGTACGACAGGTGGTGGAACGTGTGGCCCGGGGTGCCGAGCACCCGCAGCCGCATGGTGTCCGAGACCGGCACGGTGTCGCCGTCGGAGACCGGCGTGCGGTCGAACTCGACGGTGTCGGCGGCGGCCACCAGGTACTGCGCGCCGGTGATCCGGGCCAGCTCCAGGCCGCCGGAGACGTAGTCGTTGTGGATGTGCGTCTCCACCACGTGGGTGATCCGTACGCCCTTGGCGCCGGCCAGGTAGAGGATGCGGTCGATGTCGCGCTGCGGGTCGACCACGATCGCCACCCGGCCGTCGGAGGCCAGGTAGCTGCGGTCGCCGAGCGAGGAGGTCGCGATGACGGACACGTCGAGAGTCATGTCGTTTCCTCTCATTGCCTATATACCCCGGGGGGTATGTGTGGGACAGTCTGCGGCCCGGGTTCTCCGGGCAGTGGTTTACCCACCCGCGCCGCGGTCACACGGCGCGGGCGGGGCTCAGCCGGTCGGGCGGGCGGGACTCAGTCGGTCGGTCGGGCGCCGTCAGGCCAGGGACAGGAAGAGCTTCTCCAGCTCCTCCTCGGTCATCTCCGGCTCCTCGCCGGCCTGGCGGGCGGCGTCGCAGTAGCGCATGCCGGAAGCGATGATCTTGAAGCCGGCCCGGTCGATGGCCTTGGAGACCGCGGCGAGCTGGGTCAACGCGGCGCGGCAGTCCTCGCCGTTCTCCATCATCTCGATGACGGCGTTGAGCTGCCCCCGGGCACGCTTCAGTCGGGTCAGCGCCTCGCCGGTCATCTCGGGTCGAAGATTCACGTCCCACCTCCTGCGTTCGAACATACCCCAGGGGGTACCACTGTCGCCACCCCGATCAGACGCCGGCCTGGGCCCGGACCTCGTTCATGTCGAGGTCACGCACGGCCCGGATCAACTCCTCCAGCCCCGCCGTCGGCAGAGCGCCCGGCTGGGCGAACACCAGCACGCCGTCCCGGAACGCCATGAGCGTCGGGATCGACCGGATCTGGGCGGCCGCCGCGAGGGTGGGCTCCGCCTCGGTGTCGACCTTGCCGAAGACGATGTCCGGGTGCTGCTCGCTGGCCTTCTCGTAGACCGGCGCGAACGCCCGGCAGGGACCGCACCAGGCGGCCCAGAAGTCGACCAGGACGATGCCGTCCCGGTTGACGGTCTCCGCGAAGTCGGTGGTGGTCAACGCCACGCTGGCCATCAGTACCTCCGTGATTCGGGTTCTGCATGTGTAACACACCCCCGGGGGTATCCATTCCGGGTGGGGTGGCCCTGGCCGCCTTGATCGACTCCAGCTCGGGGAGGGGGTGGGGTCCGGGCCGGTGAGGGACACGCAGGGTCGCCGGGGCATCGACGGAGCGCTTATCCTGTGCGCCGACCATCCCGGCGGGAAGGGACACGATGGCGTCGCGGCAGGACCAGCTGCACTCGTACCAGTTCACCGTCCAGCGGGCGGTCGCCGCGCTCGTCATGCGGGAGACGGACCCGCCGCAGTCCCCGTTCCGCCGGCTGGCCGGCGCCGGTCTGGCCAGCGTCCTGGTCGCCGCGATCGCGCTCGGCGGCGTCGCCCTCTACGGCCTGTTCACCGGCGGCGGTGACTCGTGGCGCGAGACCGGCGCGGTGATCGTGGAGAAGGAGTCGGGCGCACGGTTCGTCTACCGCGACGAGAAGCTGCACCCGGTGTTGAACTACGCCTCCGCGCTGCTGATCATCGGGGCGGAGCAGCCGAAGACGGTGCTGGTCGGCCGCCGCGCCATCGAGGGGGTGCCGCGCGGTCTGCCGCTGGGCATCGCCGACGCGCCGGACTCGCTGCCCGCGCCGAACCGGCTCGTCCGCGACGCGTGGACGCTCTGCTCCACGGATGAGGGCGAGACCGGGCGCGGCGCGGCCCGGTCGGTGCTGCTGATCGGGCGGCAGGCCACCGGCGGCCGGGCGCTCGGCGACCAGGGGCTGCTGGCACGGCACCCGGACGGCGGCCTGCACCTGCTCTGGCACGACCGGCGCTACCTGCTGCGCGACACCGACCGGGTGCTCGCCGCGCTGGCCGCCACGCGGGAACGGGCGGTGCCGGTCGCGGCGGCGCTGCTCAACACGCTGCCGGCCGGTGCCGACCTGGTCCCGCCACCGGTCGGTGACCTCGGTGAGCCGTCCGAGCGGGTCACCGGCGCGAGCGTGGGTGACGTGTACCTGGTGCGCAACTCCGGTGGCGGGCGGCAGTACGCGGTGGCGCAGCGCGGCGGGCTGGCCGGCATCACCGAGTTGCAGGCGGCGCTGCTGCTGGCCCGCACCGGCCAGGGGGAGCCCGAACCGATCACGCTCGGCCGGTTCGCCGCGCTGCCGAAGCTGCCCGGTCTGGTGCCCGGCGGGCCGACCGCGCCGCCCGCCGTACCGCCCCGGCTGGCCGCCGCCGAGAACGGTGCGATCTGCGCGCTGGCCGGGGACGATGCCGGCGTACGCGAGATCCGCGTCGGCGTCACCGCGCCGGACCTCGCCGCCGCCACGCGGACGCCCGGCGGCCGGGCCGGGCTCGCCGACGAGGTGCTGGTGGAGCCGGGACGTGGCGCGCTGGTGGAGGCGGTGTCCGCGCCGGGCGCGAGCGGCGGCACGGTCTGCGTGGTCACCGACCTGGGGCGGCGGTACGCGCTGACCGGCGCGGACGTGCCGGGCATGCTCGGCTACGCCGGGGTGCGTCCGGCGCGGCTGCCGGCGGGCCTGGTGGACCTCCTGCCGGCGGGCAGCCCGCTCGACCCGGAGGCCGCCCGCACCGTCGCCGCACCCGCGTGAGCCCTGGTCGGCAGGAGAAGGGTCAGTCGGCGGGGCGGCGCAGCACGCTCACCGCGAAGTCGGCGTCGTCGCGCCAGGGGCGCAGGTCCCAGGTGGCGAAACGGTGCTCGGGGCGCAGCCCGGCGGCCACCGCGTCGGCGTCCAGGTCGCCGACCGGGTAACCCCGGTCGGTGGCGAAACCGATCACCACCAGGCCGTCCGGGCGCACGTGGGCGGCGACGCGGGCCAGCACGTCGCGTTCGGTGCCGGGGGCGACGAAGACCATCACGTTGCCGGCGAGCACGGCGGCGTCGAACGGCTCGGCCTCACCCTGCGCGGCCAGGTCCAGCTCGGCCAGGTCGGCGACCAGGAAGCGGGGGCCGGGGTGGTCGGCGCGGGCCGCCTCGACGAGTGTCGGGTCGGCGTCCACGCCGACGGCGTCGTGCCCGCGTGCGGCGAGCGCGGCGGCGACCCGGCCGGTGCCGCAGCCGGCGTCCAGCACGCGCGCGGCCGGCGGTACGAGCGCGTCGAGCAGCCGCGCCTCACCGGACAGGTCGGCGCCTTCGGCGGCGAGCTGGCGGAAGCGGTCCACGTACCACTGCGAGTGGCCGGGCTTCGTGTCGGTCACCCAGCGGGTCGGCTTGCCCATGAGGCCACCGTAGCTGATCTTGTGGCGGCGGGTCAGGCGAGCGCCAGGAACGTGCCGGCGGCCAGCGGTCCGCCGAGCGCGACGCCGGCCAGCACCTGCGGCCAGGTGTGGTCGACCAGCCGTACCCGGGACCAGCCGACCGCCGCGACGAGCGCCCAGCCGAGGTTCGCCGCCGGCCCGGCCAGCGGCACCAGCACGGCGACGGTGGCGGCGGCGACCGCCGCGTGGATGCTCAGCTTCCACCAGTGGTTCACCAGCGCGCACGCCGCGCCGACCACGAAGACCACCACGATCACGGCGAACAGTTCGGCGGGCGCGCGGACCGCCGCCAGCAGCAGCAACCCGGCCGCGACCGAGGCCAGCCCGATCGACAGCGGCCGGGCCCGCTGGGTGCGGTCGCCGACGTGCCGGTCGGTGAGCCGCCCCCGGCGTACGCCGTGGACGAGCACGCCGATCGGGATGACGGCGCAGAACGTGAGCGCGATGCCGCCCCAGAGCAGGAACTGGCCCGCCGAGCGGCTGACCCGGGCGGCGGCGATCAGCGGCAGCGCCGTGACCAGAACGGTCGGGGCGAGCGCCTCGGTGAGCAGCCGGGCCAGTCGGGTGCCGGCCGGTCGGTCCTCCCGTGATGCTCGCACCCGATCATCCTGGCACGGACGCTCAGCCCTTCTCGGCCCCGCTGGTGAGTCCCTCGGTGAGCATTCGCTCCCCGGCGAAGAACAGCACCACGATCGGCAGCGTGAGGATGACCGAGCCGGCCATCAGCACGGTCTTGGGCACCTCGACGCCGTCGGCGAGCAGCGACAGCCCCAGCGACACGGTCCACCGGTCGGGCCGGTCGACCAGGAACAGCAGCGCGAACAGGTACTCGTTCCAGGCGATCATGAAGTCGTACAGCGCGACGGCCATCACCGACGGCGCGGCGAGCGGCAGGCTGACCCGGCGGATGATGCCGAGCCGGCCGGCGCCGTCGATCGCCGCCGACTCCTCGAGGCTGACCGGGATGGTCTCGAAGTAGTTCTTCAGCATGTAGACCGACACCGGCAGTGTCTGCGAGATGTAGACGAGCACCAGGCCGGTCAGCGACCCGCGCAGCCCGGCCCGGGTGAAGACCACGAACAGCGGGATCGCGATGACTATCGACGGGAACAGGTAGACCGCCAGGAACAGCGCGCTGACCTGGCGTCGGCCGAAGAACCGCAGGCGGGACACCGCGTACGCGCCGGGAATGGCGATCACCAGGGTGAGCGCGGTGGCGGCGAGCGCCACCAGGCCGCTGTTGCGGATGAACGTGAGGAAGCCCTGGCCGCCGTCGGAGACGGATTTCAGCACCTCCGCGTACGTGGCGACGGTCAGCTCGCCGAACGGCACCCACAGCGAGCCGGGGTCGAGCAGCAGGCGTTCGATCGGGCGTACCGACAGCACCAGCATGTACCAGAACGGCAGCAGCGTGACCACCAGGAACCCGGCGATCACCAGCCGGCGCAGCCAGCGCAGGCTGACCGTCTCGATCCGGTCCCGGTCCATCACGCCTCCCGTCGCGCGCCGAAGAAGCGCAGGTAGATCGCCACGAACACGAGCAGCACCACGGCGAGCACGACGGCCTGGGCGGCGGCCGCGCCGATGTCGGTACGGGCGGTGAGGAACTGGTAGACGCGGACGCTCACCACCTCGGTGCCGGCCGAGCCGCCGGTGAGCAGGTAGACGTCGTCGAACTTGTTGAACGTCATGATGAACCGCAGCACGCCGATCAGCGCGATCACCGGCATGAGCTGCGGCAGCAGGATGTGCCGGAACCGCTGCGTGGGCGTGGCGCCGTCGACCCGGGCAGCCTCCTCCAGTTCCGCCGGGACGGCCTGGAGCCGGGCCAGCAGGAACAGGAACGCGAACGGGAAGTAGCGCCACGCCTCGAACGCGATCACCGTCCACAGCGCGGTGGACTCCTGCGACAGGAACGGCACCGGCTGATCCCAGCCGAGGAAGCGCTTGCCCCAGTCGTTGACGATGCCGAGCTGCGGGTCCAGCATCACCTGCCAGACGAACGTCATGGCGACCACCGGCGCCACGTACGGCAGCAGCATCGACGCGCGGACCAGCGTGCGGCCCCGGAACGGCCCGCGTACGGCCAGCGCCGCCACCAGGCCCACCACTATCGAGCCGGCGGTGCCGCCGACGCTGTAGAGCACTGTGGTCCAGAGCGTGTCGGCGAACCCGGGGGTGTGCAGCACCCGGTCGATGTTGTCCAGTGTCAGCTCGCCGAACAGGCCGGTCTTGCGCAGCGTCGCCAGGCGTACCCGCTGGAAGGCCAGCACCACCGTCCAGACGATGGGTATGCCGATCACCGCGAGCACGACGAGCAGGGTCGGGGCGACCAGCGCGAGCCCGGCGCGGGACTCGCGGCGGCGCAGCGTCAGCGGGCGGCGGCCGGGTCGGCGGGGTCGCTCCGGGGTGGGGGAGCGGCCGGCCTCCGGCGCGGTGGTGGTCAATTGACGCCCTTGGCTATCGCCTCGACGTCCTTGCGGGCGCGTTCGGCGGCGGCGCGGGCGTCGGACTTGCCGCCGACGACGTCGGCGAGCGCCTTGGGCACTGGTAGTTCACCCAGGATGGCGCCGACGAGCTTGCCCTGGTTCTCGGTCAGGCCCCAGCGCTGGAACGTGTCGGGGCTGCGCCGCAGGGTGGCGAGCACGTCCTCGCCGTAGACCTCGGACAGTGGCTTCTTGGTGTCCACGCCGGCCGGGCTGGTGTTCCAGGCGGTGCGGAACTTCTGCTTGTCCTCCGGCGTGCCGGTGCGCACCGGGAAGCGCCCCTCGGGGGACATGCCGAACCAGCGCGGGTAGCCGTCGGAGAGCATGTACTCCACGAACGACTTCGCCGGGTCGGCCGCGCCGTCGAGCACCGACCAGGAGCTGACCTCGCCGTACTGGGCGGGCTCGGTGCCGTTCGGGCCCTTGATCGCGGTGACGAACCCGCTGTTCTTGGCCAGCCACGCCGGGTCGGACTGGCACTGCGGGCAGGTGGGACGGGCGTCGGCGCGCAGCCCGGCCAGCTCGTCGAGGATGAACGGCGACCAGATCAGCATGGCCGCCTTGCCGGCGAAGTAGGTGGCCCGGGTGGTGTCGACGTCCTGGGCGCCCTTGACCGAGTTGTTGCGCATCAGGTCGCCGTAGAAGCGGAACGCCTCGACGCACTCGGGGGAGTCGAGAACGACCTTGCCGGAGTCGTCGGTGAGCCGGCAGTTGTTCGCCAGCGCCAGGTGCTCGAACGTCTGCTGGGTGAACACGTCACCGGGGGCGGTCGCCGCGGTGATGCCGGCGACGCCGCCGGTGTTCAGCTTCGCCGCGGCGGCGGCGATCCTCTCGTACGTGTCGGGCGCCGGCAGGCCGGCGGCGTCGAACAGGTCCTTGCGGTAGACGAGCAGCTGGCCCCACCCGTCGCTCGGTACGGCGAGCTGCGTGCCGCCGTCGCTGGTGAGTTCCAGCGCGCGCGGGGTGAACGTGTCCCGGCCGAGCCGTTCGACGACGGCGCCGTTGGCGTCGGCGTCCACCAGCTCGTTGGCGGACAGCGTGCGCACCCCGGCGAGCGAGACCGAGCCGACCACGTCGGGCAGGTCGCCGGCGGCGGCGCTGGAGGCGATCAGGGACGGGAACTGGTCCTCGTTGACGGTGACGAGGTTGACCTGGACGCCGGTCTTGGCGGTGTAGTCGGCGATGATCGCCTTGGTGGCGGCGACCCGGTCCGCCACGTCTTCCAGGCTCCAGACGGTGATCCGGGAACTGTCGGATTTCTGCCCGTCGTCGCTGCATGCGGCCACGCCGGTCCCGGCCAGTGCCAGGATCAGGCTGATTGCGAGCCGCCGTGTGGAGGGTGATGACATCGGTGGCACTCCTCTCGAAAGAGTACGGCCTGCCGCTAATACCCATCGATTCGTCAATGTAATCACATATGCCCATTTTTTGGGTTAGAATCGAGGCCGGCACTTTCTTCGGAGCGACGCCATGAGCAACTGGGTTGTCTCTCTGGCCGGGCCCCGGCACGTACGCCTGGAGCCCTGCCCCGCGGACCGGCTCGGTCCGGGCCAGGTCCGCGTCCGCACCCACTACTCGGGCATCTCCGCCGGCACCGAGCTGACGCTCTACCGGGGCAGCAACCCGCGACTGCGCAAGGACTGGGACGCCGGCGCCCGCATGTTCGTGCCCCGCCAGGCCGGGTCCGCGTACCCGGTGGTGGGTTTCGGTTACGAGGAGGTCGGCGAGATCGTCGAGGTCGCCACCGACGTCGCCGGGCGGCGGCCCGGCCAGCTCGTCTGGGGCATCTGGGGGCACCGCGCCGAAGCGGTGCTGTCCGCCGCGGCGGCGCATCCGCTGCCGCCCGGCATCGACCCGCTCGCCGCCGTCTTCGCCCGCCCCGGCGCCATCGCGCTGACCGCGGTGCTCGCCGGTGACCTGCACCTGGGCGACTGGGTGGGCGTCTTCGGGCAGGGCGTGATCGGGCTGCTCGGCACGCGCCTCGCGGTGCTCTCCGGCGCCCGCGTGGTAGCCGTCGACCGGATGCCCGGGCGGCTCGCGCACGCCACCGGGCTCGGCGCCCGCCGGACGGTCGACGCCGCCGCCGAGTCGCCCGCCGCCGCGCTGCGCGCCGACACCGGCGGCCGGGGCGCCGACGTGTGCCTGGAGCTGTCCGGGTCGTACCCGGCGCTGCACGAGGCGATCCGGGCCACCGCCCACGCCGGCCGCGTCGTCGCGGCCGGCTTCTACCAGGGGTACGCCCACGGGCTGGAACTCGGCGAGGAGTTCCACCACAACCGGATCCAGCTGGTGGCCGCCCAGGTCTCCGGGCCGGACCCGGCGCCCGGCACGGCCGGCCGGTGGTCCGGGACCCGGATCGCGGACACGTTCATGGACCTGGTGGCCGAGGGCAGCGTCGACCCGCTGCCGCTGGTGAGCCACGTCGTCGACGCGGGCGCGGTGGCCGACGCCCTGGCGTTGCTCGACCGCGGTGACGGTGACGTCCTCCAAGTGGTGCTGAGGTTCTGATGGACATTCCGCTCGCCTGCCAGGAGCAGTTGCTCCCCGGCGCCGACCTGATCGGGAAGTACGCCCTCGCCGTCTCCCTCGGCTACCAGGGCATCGAGCTGCGCGGCCGGGGTGACCTCGCGCTGGCCGGGCGGCTGCCGGAGCTGCGCCGCGCCCGCGCCGCCGGCGTGGTCATGCCGACCGTCTGCGTCGAGATGGACCACTTCGTCGGCGACTTCGACCCGGGCCGATCCCGCGACGCGGTGGACAACCTGCGCTCCCAGCTCTCGGTGATCGCCGAGCTGGGCGGCGTCGGCGCGATGACCCCTGCCGCGTGGGGCATGTTCTCCCGCCGGCTGCCCCCGTTCGAACCACCACGCTCGGCCGACGACGACCGGCGGGTGCTCGTCGACGCCCTGGGCGAGCTGGCCGGGCACGCCCGCGCCGAAGGGGTCACCGTGTTCCTGGAACCGCTCAACCGGTACGAGGACCACATGGTCAACCGACTCGACCAGGCCGTCGAGCTGTGCCGCGCGGTCGGCTCACCGGCGCTGCGGGTGGCCGCCGACACGTACCACATGAACATCGAGGAGGACGACCCGCACGCCGCGCTGCGCGCCGCCGCGCCGTACCTCGGGCACGTGCAGGTCAGCGACTCCAACCGGCACCAGCCCGGCGCGGGGCACCTCGACTGGGCGGCGCTGCTGGCCACGCTGGACGCGATCGGCTACACCGGCTGGCTCGCGCTGGAGTGCCGGCTGCGCGGCGAGCCGGTCGCCGCGCTGCGCCAGGCCGCCACCGCGCTGGCCCAGGCCCGTCCCCGGCGGGCCGCCGCATGACGCTGACCACCGGGGTACGCGCCGACGCCGACCGTCACGCCCGGCTGCGCCGCCTCGCGCTGGCCACCCTGGACGCCAACTGGGAACACGACCACACGGTGCCCTCCCGCACGCTCTACCCGCACCAGTGGAGCTGGGACTCGGCGTTCATCGCGATCGGCCTGGCCCACGTCCGCCCCGACCGGGCCTGGCGGGAGCTGCGGACGCTGTTCGCCGCGCAGTGGATCGACGGGCGGGTGCCGCACATCGTGTTCAACCCCGCCTCCCGTGCCGGGCCGTACTTCCCCGGGCCCCAGTTCTGGGACTCGGCCCGCGCCGACGGCGCCCCGGCCCGCGCCACCTCCGGCATAGTCCAGCCGCCGGTGCACGCCCCGGCCGCCTGGCTGGTGCACCGCCGCGCCTCCTCCGAGGCGTCGGTGGCCGCGCTGCGGCGGCTCTACCCGAGGCTCGTCGCGCAGCAGCGCTACCTGACCGGGCGGCGCGACGCGGGCGGCGGCGGGCTGGCCGCGATCGTGCACCCGTGGGAGTCCGGACTGGACAACAGCCCGGCCTGGGACGCGCCGCTGGCCGGGGTGCCCGCCGACGAGGCGGTGATGCGCGCGTACCGCCGGCACGACACCGCGCACGCCGACGCGGCGCAGCGCCCCACCGACCTGGACTACGCGCGCTACGTCGCGCTGGTGGAGTCGTACCGCGCCGGCCGCTACCGGGACGAGGGGCTGCTCGGGCGGCACCCGTTCCTGGTGGAGTGCCCGCTGGTGAACGCCGCGCTCGGCGTCTCCGAGTACGCCCTCGCGCGCATCGCCTCGGTGATCGGCGCCGACCCGGGGCCGCACCGGGACCGGGGGGCCCGGATCACCGAGGCGATCGTCACCCGGCTCTGGGACCCGGTCACCGGCACGTTCCGTCCCCGCGACGTGCGCGCCGACCGCCTCGTGCCGGCCCGTACCGTGCTCGGGCTGATGCCGCTGGCGCTGCCCGAACTGCCCGCCGCGCAGGTGTCGGCGGTGCTGGCCGAGGCGTGCTCGCCGCGTTTCGGGCTGGCCGCCCGGATGGACCGGCCGCTGCCCACGTACGACCGCACCGCCCCGGACTTCGAGCCGCTGCGCTACTGGCGCGGGCCGAGCTGGATCAACACCGGCTGGCTGCTCTGGCAGGGTCTGCGTACCCACCGACGGGCCGACCTGGCCGCCGGACTGCGCGAGTCGCTGCTCGACCTGGTCGACCGGGCCGGCTGCCACGAGTACTTCCATCCGGACACCGGCGCCGGACTCGGCTCACCGGCGTTCAGCTGGACCGCCGCGCTGGTGCTGGACGCGCTCGCCCAGGAGTGACACCGGTGGGCGCCGGGTGGACCGACGCGGGCCGGCCAGGCTCAGGCGACGCCGACGCGCAGGGCCGCCATCGGGGCGTCGTCGATCGCGTAGCCGAGCGCGTCGACCACCTCGACCACGCCGCTGACCTGCCGGGCCAGCCGCACCGCGAGCTGCGCCGTGGAGCGTCGCTCCACCTGCCCGGTCAGCGTCACCACACCCCGCTGCACCGTCACGTCGACCACGCCGTCGCGCACGCCGAGGCTGCGCCACAGCACCTCCTCGACCACGTCGCGCCGGATGCCGGCGTCCGGGCGCAGGTGCACCTTGAGCAGGTCACCGCGGGTGACGATGCCGACCAGACGGCCGAGGTCGTCGACCACCGGCAGCCGCTTCACGCCGCGCGTGTCCATCAGCCGGGCCGCCTCCACGATCGTGGCGTCCGGCGTGATCGTGACCGGCGGAGCGGTCATCAGGTCGGCGGCGAGCGTCGCACCGGCCTTCGCCTGCGCCTCGCGGCGGTGCCGGTCGGGCAGGATCCGCCGCTCCCGGGGCTGCCCCAGCAGCTCCACCTTGTACATCAGGTCCGCCTCGGACACCACGCCGAGCACCCGCCGGGTCTCGTCCACCACCGGCGCCGCCGTGACGTGCCGGTCGGTCAGCACGTCGACGATCTCCCGGTACGCCGTGCCCTCCCGTACCGACGCCACGTCCCTGGTCATCACGTCCTGCACCTGCCACGTACGCATGGCGAACCTCCCTGTGTCCGCCCCCGACGCTAGGCCGCGGCGACGGGGGAGGAGCAGGGGCGCAATGACCAGGTCAGGGGGCCGGAGGTCCCGAATCACCCAGCTGCTACCGGCTCGGCGACCTCGTCCAGGGGCGGCTCGGCGGTCAGTAGGGCGGCCGGCACCGGCTCGACCGCCACCCGGCAGTCGTGGAACGTCGGCGCCTCGCCCAGGTCGGTGTCGCGGACGCCGGTGACCGCGTTGACGGTGGAACGCCCCGGGCTGCGCCGCGCCCAGTACGCCTTGTACGTGAACGCGCACCCCGGCCGGGTCGCCTCGTCCACCGCCACCGCGGCGAGGAACGCGCCCCGGTCGTTGTGCACGCGCACCGCGTCGCCGTCGGCGAGCCCGTGCGCCGCCGCGTCGGCCGGGTGCAGGTGCAGCCGCGGCGGCCCGGCCCGGCGGGTGTGCCAGGGCAGCGACGCGAACGTGGAGTTCATCAGGTAGCGGTTGGCCGGGGTGAGCAGCGTCAGCGGGAACCGGCGGGCCAGTTCCGGGTCGGCCGCCTCGGCCGGTGGCGTGTACCCGGGCAGCGGGTCCACCCCGAGCGCGGCGAGCGCCGGGTCGTGCAGCCGGGCCCGCCCGTCCGGGGTGGGGAAACCACCAGCGGCGTACGGCGCGGACCCGACCGGCACGCCGGTGAGCCGGGCGTACGTGCGTTCGCGCAGCTCCTCGTACGTGATCGGCGCGCCGGCCAGCAACTGCCGGGCCAGGTCCTCGTCGCTGTCCGAGAACGCCGGGTGGTCGATCCCGAGCGCGGCGGCGATCCGCCGGAAGATCTCGGTGTTCGGCAGCGCCTCGCCCGGCGCGCGGGTGACCGGCAGGTTCAGCGTCGTGTAGTGGTGCCCGTAGGACGTCTGCAGGTCCAGGTGCTCGGGCTGCATGGTGGCCGGGAGCACCACGTCGGCGTAGTCGCAGGTGTCGGTCCAGCGCTGCTCCAGCACCACTGTGAACAGGTCGGCGCGGCCCAGCCCGGCCAGCAGCCGGGCCTGGTCCGGCGCGGTCGCCGCCGGGTTGGCGTTGAACACCACGAGCGAGGTGACCGGCGGGTCGGCCTCCCCGGTGAGCACGGTGGCCAGCCGGCTCATGTTCAGCGTCCGGGCCGGTGGGGCCGGCATGCCGGCCGGCCGGATCACCGGACCGTTGTCGATGCGGTGGTGGCCGCTGGTGGTCACCAGCGCCCCGCCGCCGGGGTACCGGAAGTCGCCGGTGACCAGCGGCAACGCGCAGATGGCCCGGATCGCCTGCCCGGCGCCGTGGTGCCGTTGCAGGCCCAGCCCGACGCGGATCGCGGTGGGCCGGGTGGTGGCGATCCGCTCGCCGAGGCGGCGTACCACCTCGGGCGGCAGGCCGCACTCGGCGGCGGCCCGCTCCACCGGCCAGTCGTCGAGCCGGGCGGCCAGTTCCGGCCAGCCGGTGGTGTGCGCGGCCAGCCACGCCTCGTCGGCCGCCCCGGCGTCGCGGACGTGGCGCATCAGCCCGAGCGCGAGCGCCGCGTCGGTGCCGGGTAGCGGCGCGACGTGCTCGTCGCTGCGGGCCGCCGTGTCGGTGCGCAGCGGGTCGATCGTCACCACGTACGCGCCGCGCTCGCGGGCCTGCTGCACGAACGGCCACAGGTGCAGGTTGGTCACCAGCGGGTTGGCGCCCCAGAGGACGATCAGCTCCGCCTCGACGATCGACTCCGGTTCGAAGCCGACCGAGGCGCCGTACAGCGAGCGCAGCGCCGCCCGCGCCGCCGCCGTGCAGATGGTGGTGTCCAGCCGGGACGCGCCCAGGTGGGCGAAGAGCCGGGGTCCCATGGTCCAGCCCTGGACCAGGCCCATCGTGCCGGCGAAGTAGTAGGGCAGCACCGACTCCGGGCCGTGGAGTTCGATGCTGGCGCGCAGCCCGGCGGCCACCCGCTCCAGGGCCTCGTCCCAGCTCGCCGGCCGGTACGCGACCCGTCCCGCGCCCTTCGGGCCGGTGCGGACCCAGGGCGTGGTGAGCCGGTCCGGCCCGTTCACCGCGTCCAGGTAGCGGTTCACCTTGCCGCAGAGCGCGCCCCTGGTGAACGGGTGGTCGCGGTCGCCGCGCAGCCCGACCGCGACGCCGTCGGAGACGGTGAGCTGCCAGACGCAGGTGTCGGGGCAGTCCAGCGGGCAGGCGCCGGGATGGGTGGTGACGGGGGCCATGGGCCGGATGTTACTCCCGGTTCGTGGTGCGGCAGCCACTCGTGGTGACCGGCCGCGGGCCGGGGGCGTTTGGCCGGGGTGGAGGCGGGTACCCGCCGGGGCCGACCGGTGCGGGCGTGGTGCCCGCCGGCGGCGAGGGGAGGGGTGGGATGCGGTTCCCCCTGTTCGTCGAGGCGGTGGCGCGGCGGTCCGAGTTGCCGTCCGACGAGGCCGCGACCATCTCCCGGGCGGTGTTGCAGACCCTCGCCGAGCGGGTCACCGCGGACGAGACGGCCGACCTGGCGGCGCAGTTGCCGGACGACGTCGGCGGCTATCTGGAGCCGGGTGGGATCGCTGTGACCGGCGGCGCGGTGGACTTCCTGTACCGGGTGGCCGAGCGTGCGGCGGTGGATCCGGCGGTCGCCGAGGTGGGCGCGGTGGCGGTGCTCGCCACGCTGCGCGACACGGTGACGGTGGGGGAGTTCCAGGACCTCGTCGCGCAGCTTCCGAAGGGCTTCGACGCGATGGTGGACCCGATCCCGCGGCCACCCTACGATGTCTGAGCAGGCTCCCCGCGATCCGGGTTGAGCTGCGGCACCGGGGCCGCTCCGACGAAGATTCGACTGCCAGAAAGTATTTTCACCGTAAAATAACTCGTCGGCGTTCGCGTACGCTGTAAAACGTCTACGCGCTAGAGGGATGATCGGACGGATTCCTCCGTCCGAGGTTCCAGGACGTCTTCCTCCCTTCGGCTCAAGCCGCATCGATGCTCTTCCGGCGCGGTGATTGAGCAATATTCTGCTTCCAATGTGAAGTCCTGGGGGGGATCAATGATCACATTCGTCGATTGCTGCGTGCCTGTCCTCTGTGGAGCGTATCCCGCTTCCTGACATGGCGGAGCCGATGATTATCAATCGTTTCGGCGCGATCACGGCAGTACACGGCGGACGTCCGGCACTTCTCGGTGAGACCCACGAGGTCACCTACACCGAGCTGGCCGGGGCGGCCGGCGGGCACATGGCCGTGTTCGCCGCCGCGGGCCTGCGTCCCGGAGACCGGATCGCGCTGCTGACCGCGCACGGCGCACCGACCGTCGCGGCGCTGCTCGGCGCCCTGGCCGCCGGGTGCGCGTACGTGCCACTGGACCCGGGCTTCCCCGTCGCCCGGCTGCGCCACATGGTCGACGCCGCCGGCGTCACCGCCGTCGCGTGCGCCGCCGAGCACCGCGACCTGGCCTCGGCGCTGGCCGGCGAGCGTCCGGTCGTGCCGCTGGACGAGGTGCCGCCGGCCCCACTGCGCCCGGTTCCGGCCGAGCCGGACGCGCTGGCGTACGTGCTGTTCACCTCCGGCTCCACCGGCGTGCCCAAGGCGGTCGGGCAGACCCACCGCAACCTGGCCCACGTCGTCGACAACCAGATCGCCGCACTCGGCGTCGGACCGGACGACCGGCTCAGCCTGCTCGCGTCGTTCAGCTTCGACGCCGCCATCCCCGACCTCTACCCGGCGCTGCTCACCGGCGCCGCCGTCGTCCCGGTCGACCTGCGCCGCCAGGGACTCGCGTACGCCGTCGAGCAGCTCGACCGGCACCGCGCCACGGTGCTGCACTGCACGCCCACCGTCTACCGCTTCCTGCTCGACACGCTCGGCGCGCGCCGGCTGGCCACGGTGCGGGCGGTGCTGCTCGGCGGCGAACAGGCCACCTGGACCGACGCGGCCCGCGGCCGGGACCGGTTCGCCCCCGAGTGCGTGCTGGTCAACGGCTACGGCGCCACCGAGATGACGTTCGCCGCCCGGCACGTGCAGCCGCTGTCCGAGGTGGACCCGGACGCCCGCGGGCCGCTGCCGGTCGGCACCGCGTTCCCCGGCTACCGGCTCGACCTCGCCCCGGACACCGGCGAGATCGTCGTCCACAGCCGGCACCTCGCCCCCGGCTACCTCAACCAGGACAGCGACCGGTTCGGCGTCGACGTCGACGGGGTGCCGTCGTACCGCACCGGTGACCTCGGCCGGCTGCTGCCCGGCGGGGAACTGGTCTGCCTCGGCCGGCTCGACCGTCAGGTCAAGGTACGCGGGCACCGCGTCGAGCTGACCGAGATCGAAGCGGTGCTGTCCGCCCAGCCCGGCGTCGCCGGCGTCCGCGCCATCGTGCGCGACGGCGAACTGCTCGCGTACGCCCGCCCGGCCGGCGCCCGCCCCGACCCGGCGGCGCTGCGCGCCGCCCTGACCGCGGAGCTGCCCGACTACGCGGTGCCCCGCGCGGTGGTGGTGGTCGACGAGTTCCCGCTCACCGTCACCGGCAAGGTCGACGAGCGGGCGCTGCCCGACCCGGTGACCGAGGTGCCCGCCGACGCGGCGCCGGCCACCGAGACCGAGCGCGCCGTGCACGACATCTGGTGCGCGGTGCTCGGCCGCGACGCGGTCGGCCGCACCGACAGCTTCTTCGACGTGGGCGGGCAGTCGCTGCTGCTGGGCCAGGTTCAGCAGCGCCTCGCCGAGCGGTTCGGCGTCCGCCTGCCGATGCTGCGCCTGTTCGACCACCCGACCGTCGCCACCCAGGCGGCGCTGCTCGACGCCCCGCCCGAGGCGGTCCGCGCCCCGGTGCTGCCCGCGCCCGCCGCGCCGGTACGCGCCGCCCGCGAGTACACCGGCGACGAGATCGCCGTGGTCGGCCTCGCCGGCCGGTTCCCGGGCGCACCCGACGTGGCCACGTACTGGTGGAACCTGTGCACCGGGGTCGACTCGGTGCACGACCACACCGACGAGGAACTGGCCGCGCTCGGCGTCGGGCCCGGCCTGCTCGCCGACCCCCGGCACGTGCGCGCCACCGGCCGGCTCGACGGGGTGGCCGACTTCGACGCCGAGTTCTTCGGCTTCGGCGCCGACGAGGCCGCCCGTACCGACCCGCAGCACCGGCTGTTCCTGGAGACCGCCTGGGAGGCGCTGGAGGACGCCGGGCACGACCCGGCCCGCTTCCCCGGGCTGGTCGGCGTCTACGCCGCCACCTCGGCAAACCGCTACTTCCTGTTCCACCTGATGGACAACCCGGCGGTGGTCGGCGACGTCGACCCGGACGACTGGGAGGCCCGGCTCGTCGGCCGCCAGCTCACCGACCACCTGCCCGGGCAGGTGGCCTACCGGCTCGGCCTGACCGGCCCGGCGATGGCCGTGCAGTCCGCCTGCTCCAGCTCGCTCGTCGCGGTGTGCGTGGCCGCGCAGAGCCTCGCCGACTACCAGTGCGACCTGGCCCTGGCCGGCGGCTCCACCGTGATGTGGCCCCGGCACCGGGCGGGCGGGCTCGTCTCGCCCGACGGCCGGTGCCGCGCCTTCGACGAGGCCGCCGCCGGCTCCGGCTTCGGCTCCGGCGCCGGCGTGGTCGCCCTGCGCCGGCTCGCCGACGCGCAGGCCGACGGCGACCGCATCTACGCGATCCTGCCCGGCTGGGCGGTCACCAACGACGGCCCGGACCGGGCCGGCTTCGCGGTGCCCGGCCCGGCCGGGCAGGCCGCCGCCGTCGCCGGCGCGCTCGCCACCGCCGAGGTCGCGCCGGGCGAGGTCCGCTTCGTCGAGGGCCACGGCAGCGGCACGCCGCTCGGTGACGCCATCGAGGTCGCGGCGCTGCACGAGGTGTACGCGGGCGCCGCGCCCGCCGAGTCCACAGCGCTCGGCTCGGTCAAGACGAACATCGGTCACCTCGACGCCGCCGCCGGCATCGCCGGGCTGATCAAGACGGTGCTCGCCGTCCGGCACGGGGTGATCCCGCCGAACCTGCACTTCACCCGCCCGCACCCGGAGATCGACCTGACGGCCGGACCGTTCTACGTGCCCACCAAGGCGCGGGACTGGCCGGACGGCGCGCGCCGGGTCGCCGGGGTCAGCGCGTTCGGCCTCGGCGGCACCAACGCGCACGTGGTGGTGGAACAGCCGCCACCGGCCGAGCCGGCCGACCCGCCCGGCGAGGGGCCGTGGCTGCTGCCGGTCTCCGCGCGTACCCCGGCGGCGCTGCGGGCCGCGCTGACCCGCCTGCGGACCCACCTGGCCGGCGCCGCCCCGGCACTGTCCGACGTGGCCGCCACGCTGGCGCTCGGCCGGCGGGCGTTCGCGCACCGGGCGGCGGTGGTCGCCGCCGACCTGCCGGCCGCACTGTCCGCCCTGGACGTGCTGCTGGACACCGACGCCCGGATCGCCGGCGACGGCGGTCCGCTGCGCGAGACGGCCGCCGACTGGGTCGCCGGGCGCGACGTCGACTGGCACGAGCTGCACCCCGACGGCACGGTGCGTCGCACCGGACTGCCCACCTACCCGTTCCAGCGCCGCCGGCACTGGATCGACCCCGTGCAGAAAGGTCCGCGGTGAACTGGTTCGTCTCCGCCGGAAGCCGACCCGAGGCCCCGGTGCGATTGTTCTGCCTGCCCTACGCCGGTGCGGGCGCCAGCGCGTTCCGGCGCTGGGCGTCCGAGTTCGGCGAGAGCGTCGACGTGACGCCGGTGCAACTGCCCGGCCGGGAGAACCGGATCACCGAGGACCCGCGCTTCAGCGTCGCCGAGGTGGCCGACGCCATCGCCTCCCGGGCCGACCGCCCGTACGCGATCTACGGCCACTCGATGGGCGGACGGCTCGGCTTCGACGTGGTCCGCGAGCTGCGCCGCACCGGCCGCCCGCTGCCGCTGCGGCTCTACGTCGGCGGCGCCCGCGCCCCGCACGTACGCACCCCCGGCCCGTTCGACGGGCTGTCCCGGGCGAGCGACGACGAGCTGCTGCGCCGCCTCGGCGAGGGCGGCGGCCTCCCCGCCGAACTGCTCGACCACCCGGAGCTGGTGGAACTGCTGCTGCCGCTGCTGCGCGCCGACTTCGGCCGGGTCGACGACTACCGCCACGTGCCCGGCGAACCGCTGCCGGTGCCGATCGTCGCGTTCGCCGGCCGCACCGACCGGGCGGTCACCCGGGACCAGAACGCGGCCTGGGCCGAGCACACCGCGGCCGGGTTCACCCTGCACGAGCTGGACGGCGGGCACTTCTTCCTGCACGACCGGCTGCCCGAGCTGGCCGCGCTGATCCGCGCCGACCTGACCGCCGCGCTCTCGGACCCCCGCGCCGGCACGCCGGACGCGGGTCCGGACCCGGTGCGCGCCGCCGGCCGCGGGACCGCCGGCGCCGCGCACCGGGTCCCCCTCGGCGACACCGGCTGGTCGGTGTGGCGCGACGCGGTGCTGCGTACCACCGGGTTCCCGGCCGACGGGCTGGAGCTGTTCAGCGCGCCCCGGGCCGCCACCGCCGCCGACGAGCTGCTCGCCACCGGCGCGGGCGCGGACCGGTTCGACAAGGAGTTCGAGGAGGCGCTGCGCTCCGGCGCGCAGCGGTTCAGCGCGCTGGCCGCCGATCCGCTGCTTCGCGAGGCGGTCACCTGGCAGAACCGGGGCGCGCTCGTCGCGTTCGACGGGCTGGTGCGCGGCGGCGCCGACGCGGCCCGCAACGTACGCCGCCGCGACCGGGAACGGGCGCTGCTGAAGTACTGGCAGCGCTACTGCGGCAAGAACGAGACGGTCGGCTTCTTCGGGCCCAGCTGCTGGGTCACAGTCGATCCGGCACAGCCGGAAGTTGCCCGGGTCAACCCCGGCGACCGGTTGACCCGCCGACGCTGGGTGTGGTTCGAGTCGTGGGCGCTGACCGCGTACGCCGACCGGATCGGCGCGGACCTGGCGGTCCGCCGCTGGTGGCCACCGATGCTCCGGCCACACCTGGCGGTCCGGGACCGGGCCGTGCTGCGCCCCGGACGTCCGCCGCTGACGCTGACCCCGGTCGAGGCCGAGCTGCTGCGCGCGGCCGACGGGCGGCGCCCCGCCGCCGACCTGGTCGCCGACCCGGCGATCGGGCTGCGCCGCCCCGAGGACGGCTACGCGCTGCTCGACCGCCTGGTTGAGCGCGAACTGATCACCTGGGACGCGGCCCTGCCGGTGAGCCCGGACGCCGAACGGGTGCTGGCCGACCGGATCGAGGCGATCGGTGACGAGCCGGCCCGCGCCGCCGCCCGCGCCGGGTTCGACCGGCTGCGCGCCGCGCGCGACGAGGTGGCCGCGGCGGCCGGGGACGCGGAGCGGCTGCGCGCCGCGCTGGACGCGCTCGACGCCACGTTCACCGAGCTGACCGGCGTGCCCGCGGTACGCCGGGCCGGACAGATGTACGCCGGGCGCACGGTCTGCTACGAGGACAGCGCCCGGGACCTGGACGTGGTCTTCGGCGCGCCGCTGCTGGCCGAGCTGGCCGCCCCGCTGGACGTGCTGCTGCGCGCCGCCCGCTGGCTGGCCAACGCGCTCGCCCGCGCCTACCTCGACGTGCTGCGCGGCCTGTACGAGGAACTGCGCGCCGAGTCCGGCGGCCCGGTGCCGCTGGCCGACCTGTGGTTCCTGGCCCAGGGCATGTTCTGGGGCGACGGCGAGCGGCCCGTCGACGCGGTGGCGGCGGAGTTCGCCGCCCGCTGGTCCGGGCTGTTCGGCCTGGACACGCTGCCCGCCGGCACCACCGACGTACGGCTGCGCGCGGCCGACCTCGCCGACCGGATCGACGCGGTGTTCCCCGGCGCCGGCCCGGAGTGGTCCAACGCCGCCATCCACAGCCCCGACCTGCAGATCTGCGCCACCGACGCGGACGCGCTGCGGCGCGGCGACTACACCGTGGTGCTCGGTGAGCTGCACGCCGCCTGGTCGTCGTTCGACTGCGCCGTGTTCACCCCGTCGCACCCGGACGTGGAGCGGCTGCGCGACGCGCTGGCGGCGGACCTCGGGCAGCGGCGCGTCCGGCTGCTGTTCCCGGCCGACTGGCCGCGCCGGACCAGCCGTACCGCCGAGTCGCTGACCGGCCCGACCGACCGGCACCTGGCGTTCCTCGACGCGCCCGGCGCCGACCCGGCCCGCGTGCTGCCCACAGTGGACCTGGTCGTCGACGACGTCGACGGCGAACTGGTGGCGACCGCCTCGGACGGGCAGCGCTGGCCGCTCACCGAGATCTTCGCCGAGCCGTTCAGCGCGCACGCCGTGGACGGCTTCAAGCTGGTCGCCGCCGCGCCGTACACGCCCCGGATCACCGTGGACCGGCTGGTGCTGGCCCGGCAGACGTGGCGGACCACAGTGGGCGACAGCGGCCTGGCCGTCCCGAACGGGGAGCGCGAGCGCTTCCTCGCCGTCCGGGACTGGCGCCGCCGCCTCGGCCTGCCCGAACAGGTGTACGTCAAGTTCGGCACCGAGACCAAGCCCTGCTTCGTCGACCTGTCCGCGCCGGCGTTCGCCACCACGCTCTGCGCGATGGCGCGCGCCGCCCGGGTCGACGGCGGCGACGACGTCTCGTTCACCGTCAGCGAGATGCTGCCCGCCCCGGAGCAGGCGTGGGTGCCCGACGGACAGGGCCGCCGCTACTTCAGCGAGCTGCGCCTGCACATCACCGACGCCCGGCGGGAGGACCACCGGTGAGCCATCTGGTGCCCCTGGGCGACACCGGCTGGTCGGTGTGGCGTGACGTGGTCCTGCGGACCGCCGGTTTCCCGGCCGCCGGGCTGGACCGGTTCGCCGCGCCGGACTGCGCCGCCGTCGCGGACGCGCTGATCGCCGGCGACACCGGCGCCGAGGTGTTCGACAAGACGCTGCGCGAGGCGTTCGCCGAGTCCTCCGCGGTGGCCGGCGAGCTGGCCGCCGACCCGCTGCTGCGCGAGGCGGTGACCTGGCAGAACCCGGACATGCTGATCGCGCTGGACGGGCTGCTGCGCACCGACCCGCAGGTCCGCAACGTGCGCCGCCGCAAGCGCGAGCTGAGCCTGCTGCGCTACTGGCAGCGCTACTGCGGCAAGGCCGAGACCATCGGCTTCTTCGGCCCGGTCTGCTGGGGCACGTTCGACACCACCCGGCCCGGCGTGCACACCGTGCCCGGTGCCGCGCTGGTACACCGGCGGCGGGTGTACTTCGAGGCGTGGGCGCTCATCGCGTACGCCGACCGGCTCGCCGACGACCTGGCGGTGCGCCGCTGGTGGGCGCCCGCCCTGCAACCGCACCTGACCGTCGCCGGCCGGGAGCTGCGCTGGCCGCTGCACCCGCCGATCGCGCTGACCCCGGTCGAGGCGCTGGTGCTCGGCGCCTGCGACGGGCGTACCCCCGCGGTGGAGCTGGCGCAGCGGCTGTGCGACGCCGGTGACGTGCACAGCGCCGACGACGTCTACCTGCTGCTGGACCGGTGGGTCGAGCGCGGCCAGCTCAGCTGGGGCGCGAACCTGCCGATCGCGCCCGACGCCGAACTGGTGCTCGAAGCGCGGATCGCCGCGATCGGCGACGAGCCGGTCCGCGCCGCCACAGCGGCCGAGTTCGGCCGGCTGCGCGCCGCCCGCGACGAGGTGGCCGCGTCGGCCGGCGACCCGGACCGGCTCGGCGCCGCGCTCGCCGCGCTCAACGCCGAGTTCACCGCCGTCACCGGCCGCCCGGCCACCCGGCACAGCGGGCAGATGTACGCCGCCCGCACCGTCTGCTACGAGGAGACCGCCCGCGAACTGGAGTTCCGCATCGGGTCGGCGGTCATCGACGCGCTCGCCGAGCCCCTCGCCGTAGTGCTGCGTACCGCCCGCTGGTTCACCGGCGAGGTGGCCGCCCGCTGCGGTGAGGTCTTCACCGAACTGCACGAGGAACTGGCCGCCGACGGCCCGGTGCGGCTGGCCGACCTGTGGCTGCTGGCCCAGGGCACGCTCGTCTCCCCGGACGGCCCGATCGGCCGGGCCGGCGCCACGCTCACCGCACGCTGGGCCGAGCTGTTCGGCCTGGCCGACCTGCCCGAGGGGCAGCCGGAGCTGCGGCTGCGCGCCGCGGACCTGACCGACCGGGTCCGGGAACTGTTCCCGGCGACCCGACCCGGCTGGCCGTCGGCCCGGCTGCACAACCCGGACGTGCAGCTGTGCGCCGCCTCGCCGGAGGCCGTCGAACGCGGCGACTTCCTGCTCGTGCTCGGCGAGCTGCACCCGGCGTCGGTCGCGTTCGACAGCGCGGTGCTCAGCCCGTTCCACCCCGACCCGGCGGCGCTGCGCGCCGACCTCGACGCCGACCTGGGCCCGGTCCGGCTGCGGGTGCTGTGGCCGGACAGCTTCCCCCGCCGCACCACCCGCACCACGTACGCGCTGACCGGCCCGGCGGACCGCCAGCTCGGCATCGACACGGCGCACGGCGCCGACGTGGACCGCCTGGTCCCGGCCACCGCCGTGCTGGTCGAACGCACCGGCGACACGCTCACCGCGGTCTTCCCCGACGGCGCCCGCTGGCCGCTGATGGAGGTCTTCGCCACGCTGCTCGGCTCGCTGCTGCTCGACGCGTTCAAGCTGCTCGGCGCCGCGGCGTACACGCCCCGGATCACCATCGACCGGCTGGTGGTGGCACGGCGCACCTGGCGCACCACGGCCGGGGCGTGCGGGCTGGGCGGCCACCCCGACGAGACCTCCCGCTACCTGGCGGTACGCCGCTGGCGCGCCGAGACCGGCCTGCCCGAGCGGGTCTTCGTCAAGGTCGGCACCGAGATCAAACCCTGCTACGTGGACCTGACCGGGCCGCTGTACGCGCAGTCCCTGTGCGCCATGGTCGACGCCGCGCTGCGGACCGGCCCGGACGTGCCGGTGGTGGTCTCCGAACTGCTGCCCGCCCCCGCCGAGGCCTGGGTGCCCGACGCCCAGGGCCGCGGCTACGTCAGCGAACTGCGCCTCCAGATCACCGACCCGGCCGAGCACCTTGGAGCACTCCGGTGACCGACACCCTGACCGTCAGCGCCGTCCACGGCACCGACCTGCCCTGGCCGGACGCCACCCTCGCCGACCTGATCACCGCGCAGGCGGCCCGCACCCCGGACGCGGTGGCGGTGCGCCAGTGGGACACCCGGCTCACCTACCGGCAGCTCGTCGACCGGGCCGCCGGGGTGGCCGCCGCGCTGCGTGAGCACGGCGTCGGCCGGGGCGACCGGGTCGGCGTGTGCGGCGCGCGTACCCCCGACCTGGTGACGACGGTGGTCGGCGTGCTGCTCGCCGGCGCCGTGTACGTGCCGCTGGAGCCGGGCGGCCCCCGGGCCCGGCTGCGCGGCATCGTCCGCGACGCGGGCGTCCGGGTCGTCGTCGGCGACGCGGCGGCGGCCGAGTTCGGCGACGAGCCCGGCGTGACGGCGCTCGGCCTGCCCGGCCCGGCCCCGCTCGCGCCCTGCCCGGCCCGCCCCGGCGACCCGGCGTACGTGCTGTTCACCTCCGGCTCCACCGGCCGCCCGAAGGGCGTGCTGACCACCCACCGCAACGCCGTCGAGTTCGTCACCGGCGTGAGCGCGCTGACCGGCGCCGACGCCTCGATCCGCAGCCTCGGCATCGCCTCGCTCGGCTTCGACGCGGCCACCATGGACCTGTTCGTGCCGCTGACGCTCGGCGGCGCGGTGCAGCTGCTCGGCGCCGACGACCGGGCCGACCCGGTCCGGCTGGCCCGGTTCGTCGCCGCGCACGAGGTCACCTGGGGCTTCATCACCCCGACCGTGCTGTCGCTGCTCGACCCGGCCGGGTTCCCGTCATGGCGGGTGCTGCTCTGCGGCGGCGAGGCGGTCCCGGCCGAGCTGGTCGCCCGCTGGGCGCCGGGCCGGCGGTTCCTCAACGGCTACGGCCCCACCGAGACCACGGTGCTGGCGGTCACCTGCGACCTCACGCCGGCCGACACCGACCCGATGCCGATCGGCCGGCCGCTGCCCAACCACCGGGCGTACGTGGTCGACGCCGACCTGCGGCCGGTGCCGGCGGGCGAGACCGGCGAGCTGCTGATCGGCGGGCCCGGCCTGGCCGACGGCTACCTGAACCGGCCCGGCCTGACCGCCGAGCGGTTCGTGCCCGACCCGTTCGGCGACGTCCCCGGCGAGCGGCTCTACCGCACCGGCGACCTGGTCCGGCAGGGCCCGGACGGCCGGATCGTCTACCTGGGCCGCGCCGACCGGCAGGTCAAGGTGCGCGGCCAGCGCATCGAGCTGGGCGAGATCGAGGCGGTGCTGGCCGCCTGCCCCGGCGTCGAGCGCGTCGCGGTGGAGGCGGTGCCCGGCCCGGCCGGCGCCGAGCTGGTCGCGTTCCTCACCCCGGCCGGCGCGCCCGGCGACGACGAGCTGCGGGCGTACGCGCAGACGCGGCTGACCACCGCGATGCTGCCGGCCCGGACGGTGCGGCTGGACGCGCTGCCGGTCAGCCCGGTCACCGGCAAGCTGGACCGGCCGGCGCTGCGCGAACTGGCCGCGGCGACCCCGGCCGCAGTCGCCGACGCGTCCGCCGACGACGACCCGGTGACGGCGGCGGTCCGGCGCGTCTGGACCCGGCTGCTCGGCGCCGCGCCCGCCCCGGACAGCGACTTCCTCGCCGCCGGCGGCAACTCCATCGCCGCGATGCGGCTGGTCGCGGCGCTGCGCGCGGAGCTGGGCCGGCAGGTGGACACCCGGGTGCTGTTCGCCGACCGCACGTTCGCCGCGCTGGTGGACCGGGTCCGCGCCGCCGACCCGGCCGACGCCGACGGGCTGACCACCGGCAACCCGCCGACGCTGTCCCCGCCGCAGCGGCGGCTGTGGTTCATGGACCAGCTCGCCCCGTCCAGCGCGCCGTACAACATCGCCGTCGCGCACCGGCTGCGCGGGCCGCTGGACGTCGCCGCGCTCGGCGCCGCGCTGCGGGCCGTCGCCGAACGGCACGACGTGCTGCGCTGGCGGATCCCGCAGAACGGCGGCGTGCCGTACGCGGTCCGCGAGGAACCCACCGACGTGGCGGTGCCGGTGGTCGACCTGACCGCCGCCGCCGACCCGGACACCGAGCTGGCCGGCATGCTCGCGGCCGGCGCCGGGCACGCGTTCGACCTGGCCACCGGCCCGCCCTGGCAGGTGACCGTGTACCGGCTCGCCGCGCAGGAGCACGTGCTCGCGGTCACCGTGCACCACGCGGTCTTCGACGGCTGGTCCGAGGCGCTGCTCTACGACGAGCTGGCGCTCGCGTACGCCCGCGCGCTCGGCCGGTCCGTGCCGGGCCGCCCGCCGCTGCCCGCCACGTACGCCGACTACGCCGTGTGGCGCGCCGACCGGGACCGGCGCCGCGGCGAGACCGACCTGGCCTGGTGGACCGCGCACCTGGCCGGCGCGCCGACGGTGCTGGACCTGCCCCGCGACCGGCCCCGCCCGGCCGTGCAGACGTACGCCGGCGCGGAGGCCGCGGTACGGCTGGACGAGGCCGCCGACCGGGACGTGCGCGACCTGGCCGCGCGGCGCGGCACCACAGTCGCCGCGGTGCTGCTGGCCGCGTTCGGCGAGCTGCTGCGCCGGGTCACCGGCGGCGACGAGCACGTGCTCGGCGCGATCGTCGCCGACCGGCGGCTGGCCGCGTTCGACGAGGTGATCGGGTTCTTCATCGACACCGTGCCGGTGCGGGTCCGCTCCGGTGGCGCGAGCTTCGCCGAGCAGGTCGACCGGGCCGCCGCCGAGCTGCACGAGGTCACCGCCCACCCGGGCGCGCCGCTGGAACGCATCGTGGAGGCGCTCGGCGTGGGCCGGGACACCTCCCGCGCCCCGCTGGTGCAGGTGCTGTTCAACGTGCTCAACTTCGCCCCGCCCCGGCTGGCGCTGACCGGCCTGGCGGCCGAGCCGGTGTCGGTGCCCAAGCCCGGCTCGCCGTTCGACCTGACCGTCTACGTGGTGGAGCGTGACGGGCGGGCCGGCGTCGAGGTGGTGCACAACCCGGACCTGTTCACCGCCGAGCGGATCAGCGCGCTCCTGGCCGACCTGGCCGCCCTGGTCGGCGCGCTCGCCGCCGATCCGGACGCGCCGGCCGCCGAGGTGGCGCCCGAGCTGCCCCGCCCGGCGGTGCGTGTGGCCGCGCTCGGCGCGATGACCGTCGCCACCGCCGAACCGGCCCGCGCGCCGCTGCCCACCGGCTCGGACGCGCTCACCGGCACCGAGGAGCTGATCGCCGGCATCTGGCGCGACGTGCTCGGCCGGGACACCGTCGGCGTCACCGACAACTTCTTCGACATCGGCGGCCACTCGATGGCCCTGGCCGCCGTGTACGCCCGGCTCACCGAGGCCACCGGCCGCTCGATCACCATGCTCGACCTGTTCCGCCACCCGACCGTGCGGGCGCTCGCCGCCAGCCTGGACGGGGCCGCCGACCGGCCGGAACTGGCCCGCGCCGCGCTGCGCGCCGCCGCGCGGCGGGGCCGCGCCCGCCGAACCCCGCCGCCACGCCGACCTCACCCGTGACGCGATCCCTTGTGAATGAAGGAACCCCCATGCAGAACGACATTCCCGCCGACGACGGCGTCGAGCCCATCGCCATCGTCGGGCTCGCCGCCCGCCTGCCCGGCGCGGCCGACGTCGACGAGTTCTGGCGCAACCTGGTCGACGGCGTGGAGTCGACGACCGAGCTGACCCGCGAGGAGCAGCTCGCCCGCGGCGCGCAGCCGCAGGAGGTCGACGACCCGGGCTGGGTCAACCGTGCCCCGCTGGTGGACGGCTACGACGAGTTCGACGCCGGCCTGTTCGGGATGACCGCCCGCGAGGCCGAGATCACCGACCCGCAGCACCGGCTGTTCCTGGAGACCTGCTACACCGCGTTGCAGGACGCCGGCTACGACCCGGGCCGCTACGACGGTGCGGTCGGCGTGTACGCCGGCACCGGCGGAAACACGTACCTGCACCGCAACGTGTACCGCAACAAGCGGGTCGGCGGGAACCCGCACGGCGCGGTGTCGCTGGCCACCGGCAACTCGCCGAACTACGTGGCCACGAACGTGTCGTACCGGCTGGACCTGCGCGGCCCCAGCATGACCGTGCACACCGCCTGCTCCACCTCGCTGGTCGCGTTCCACCTGGCCTGCGAGGCGCTGCGCAACGGCGAGTGCGACATGGCCCTGGCCGGCGGCGTCAACATCGAGCTGCCGCACGTCGGCTACCTCGGCATGGACGGCTTCACCTCGCCGGACGGGCGGTGCCGGCCGTTCGACGCCGCAGCGAACGGCACGGTGTGGGGCAGCGGCGTCGGCGTGACGCTGCTCAAGCGGCTCTCCGACGCGATCGCCGACGGCGACCACATCCGCGCGGTCGTGCTCGGCAACGCCATCAACAACGACGGCGCCGGGAA
This sequence comes from Micromonospora chalcea, assembly GCF_028768405.1. Lineage (NCBI taxonomy): Bacteria > Bacillati > Actinomycetota > Actinomycetes > Micromonosporales > Micromonosporaceae > Micromonospora > Micromonospora chalcea. The sequence continues at coordinate 895,483 of NZ_CP118233.1, forward strand.
GGTCGGCTTCACCGCCCCCAGCATCGACGGGCAGACGGAGGCCATCGCCCAGGCCGTCGCGCTCGCCGGCGTCGACCCGCGCAGCATCAGCTACGTCGAGGCGCACGGCACCGGCACCGCCCTCGGCGACCCGATCGAGGTCGCCGCGCTGTCCGCCGTCTACGCCAAGGACACCGACGAGCGCGGCTGGTGCGGCATCGGGTCGGTGAAGTCGAACATCGGCCACCTGAGCCAGCCCTCCGGCATCGTCAGCGTGATCAAGACGGTGCTGGCGATGGAGCACGGGCTGATCCCGCCGACCATCAACTACGAGGCGCCGAACCCGGCCATCGACTTCGCCGACACCCCGTTCTACGTGGCGAACACGCTGACCAAGTGGGACACCGACGGCGGGCCGCGCCGGGCCGGGGTCAGCTCCTTCGGCATCGGCGGCACCAACGCGCACGTCGTGCTCCAGGAGGCGCCGGCGGCGGAGCGGGACGAGCCGCCGGCCCGCCCGGCGCACCTGCTCCAGGTGTCGGCGAAGACGCCGACCGCGCTGGACGTCGCCGTGCGCCGGCTCGCCGAGCACCTGGAGGGCGGCAGCGACGTGGCGCTCGCCGACGTGGCGCACACGCTGCGCGTCGGCCGCCAGACGTACGCCCACCGCGCCGCCGTCGTGGCCGGGGACCCGGCGTCCGCCGCCGCCGCGCTGCGCGAGCGGCGCAAGGGCCACCGGGGCGTCGGCGACGGACCCGCCCCCCGGGTGGCGTTCCTGTTCAGCGGCCAGGGCTCGCAGTACGCCGGGATGGGCGCCGAACTGTACGCCCAGGACCGGGCGTTCGCCGCCGCCGTGGACGAGTGCGCCGACCTGCTCCGCCCCGAGCTGGGCCTGGACATCCGGGACCTGATCCTCGGCCGCGACCCGGACGCGGCGGACAAGCTCACCGAGACCCGGTGGACCCAGCCCGCGTTGTTCACCGTCGAGTACGCCCTCGCCGTCGCGTGGCGGGCCGCCGGGGTCGTCCCGGCCGCGATGATCGGCCACTCCATCGGCGAGTACGTGGCCGCCACGCTCGCCGGCGTGCTCGACCTCGCGGACGCGCTGCGCGTGGTGGCCGCCCGGGGCCGGCTCATGCACTCCCTGCCCGCCGGCTCGATGCTGGCGGTCACGCTCGACGAGTCGGCGGTGGCCGACCGGCTGCCTCAGGGCCTGTCGGTGGCCACCGTCAACGGCCCCGGCACCTGCGTGGTGGCCGGCGAGACCGCGCTCGTGGAGGAGTTCGCCGCCAGCCTGGGCGGCAAGAACAAGTCGAAGCTGCTGCGCACCTCGCACGCGTTCCACTCGCCGATGATGGACCCGATCCTGGACGAGTTCACCGCGCTGATGGCCACCGTGCCGCTGCGCGCCCCGGCGGTGCCGTTCCTGTCGAACGTGACCGGAACCTGGATCACCGAGGCGCAGGCCACCGACCCGGCGTACTGGGCCGCGCACCTGCGCCGCCCGGTCCGCTTCGGCGCGTGCGTGGCCACGCTGCTCGCCGAGGGCACCTGGGCGCTCGTCGAGTGCGGCCCCGGCCGGCAACTGGCCAACCTGGCCCGGATGCAGGTCGCCAAGGCCGGCGAGGCGCAGCGCGCGCTGACCCCGCTGGGCAGCCTGCCCGGCGCGGGCGAGCAGACGGGTGACCTGGCCGCGCTGCTCGGCACGGCCGGCGCGCTCTGGTGCGCCGGGGTGCCGGTGCGCCTTGCGGCCGACCCGGCGGCGCGGCGGGTGCCGCTGCCCACGTACCCGTTCGAGCGGCGCCGCTACTGGATCGACCCGGACCCGGAGCAGGAACTGGCCACGGCGCCCGTCGAGACCGGCCCCCGGCCGCTGCCGGAGTGGTTCGCGGTGCCGGTGTGGCGCCAGGCCGCCTCGGCGCGCGCCGTGGAGCCGCTGGGCCGCTGCCTGGTGCTGGCCGACGGTCCGCGCGGCGAGGCGCTCGTGGCCGCGTTGCGCGCCGCCGGCGACGACCCGGTCGAGGTACGCGCCGGCGAGGCGTTCGCCGCCACCGCGAGCGGTTTCCGGCTGCGCCCCGGCGTACGCGCCGACGCCGAGGAGCTTCTGGCCGCGCTCGGCGCCGACGTGCCCCGCCGGATCGTGCACGCGTTCGCCCTCGACGGCGAGCCGGCCGGCACCGACCCGGCGGCGGCCTGGGCGGCGCAGGAGCGCGGCTTCTTCGGCGCGCTGCACCTGGTGCAGGCGCTCGCGGGCGCCGGTGTGACCGCCGACGAGGCGGGCGTACGCCTGGACCTGGTCACCGCCGGCATCGGCGACGTACGCGGCGACGACCTCGTCCGCCCCGAGCACGCCACGCTGGCCGGCCTGGCCCGGGTGCTCCCGGCCGAGCTGCCCGGCCTGACCGTGCGGCTGCTGGACACCGATCCGGCCGCGCGCGGCGTGGCCGCCCTGGTGGCCGAGCTGCGCAGCCCGGTCGACGCCGAGCACCCGGAGGTGGCGCTGCGCGGCGACCGCCGCTGGCTCGGCGGCTACGAGCAGGTGAGCGTCGCGGCCGAGGCGGAGCCGGGCGTGCTGCGCGAGGAGGGCCGCTACCTGATCACCGGCGGTCTCGGCGGCATCGGCGTCACCCTGGCCGAGGACTTCGCCCGCCGGGCCCGCGCCAAGCTGGTGCTGCTGGCCCGCTCCGGGCTGCCCGGACGCGACGAGTGGGACGCGCACCTGGCGGTGCACGGCGGCGCCGACCGGGCCGGACGCGCCATCGCGGCGATCCGCCGGATGGAGGCCGCGGGCGCCGAGGTGCTGGTGCTCGCCGCCGACGTCACCGACGCGGACGACCTGCGCCGGGTCCGCGACGAGGCCGAGCGGCGGTTCGGCGGGCTCGACGGCATCGTGCACGCCGCCGGCCTGCCCGGCGGTGGCATGGCCGAGATCAAGGAGCGCGACGAGGCGCAGCGTGTGCTGGCCCCGAAGCTGGCCGGCACGCTCGCGCTGGCCCAGGTCTTCGGCGACCTGCCGCTGGACTTCGTCGTGCTGTGCTCCTCGATCACCGCGGTGATCGGCGGGTTCGGCCAGGTCGACTACTGCGCCGCGAACAACTTCCTGGACGCCTTCGCGCGCTCCGGCACCGGGTTCCGCGCCCCGGTCGTGTCGCAGAACTGGGGCGGCTGGGCCGAGGTCGGCATGGCGGTGGAGACCGCCGCGCCGGCCGCGTTCCGGGCCGCCGGGCGGGACACCGTGACCACCACGGTCACGCACCCGGTGCTGACCACGATGGTCGCCGGGCCGGACGGCACGGTGCTGCACGGCCTGGTCGCGGCCGACACCCACTGGCTGCTCGACGAGCACCGGATCGGCGGCGTGCCGGTGGTGCCGGGCACCGCCCACCTGGAGTCGGTACGCGCGGCGGTGGCCGCCGCGCTGCCCGCGCCGGGGCCGGACGCCGCTGTCGAGCTGCGTGACGTGGTGTTCCTGGAGCCGTTCTCGGTGCCGGACGGCACCGTGGCCCAGTACCGGGTCGAGCTGACCCCGACCGAGGACGGCACCGACTTCACCGTCGCCAGCCTCGCCGCCGGCCAGGCGCGCGCCCACGTACGCGGCAGCGCCGGGTGGACCACCGAGGCGGCCCCGCCGGCCGCCGTGCCCGCCGTGGCCGGACGGCGGGTCGACGACGACGCCTCGTTCGGCCGGGGACGCACCAGCATGCTGACGTTCGGCCCGCGCTGGGCGGCGCTGGCCGAGCACCACCTCGCCGACGGCGAGGAACTGGCCCGCGTGCAGGCGCCCGCCGCCGCGCTCGGCGACCTGCCCTCGTGGGGGCTGCACCCGGCGCTGCTGGACGTGGCCACCGCGTTCGGCCGCGGCCAGGGCTCCGGCACCTACCTGCCGCTGTCGTACGGCCGGATCGTGGTGCGCGGCGCGCTGCCGGCGACGTTCCACAGTCACCTGCGGCACCGGCCCGCCGCCACCGACGAGGTGGTCGCCGCCGACCTGTCGCTGCGCGACCCGGACGGGCGGGAACTGGTCGCGATCAGCGACTTCGTGCTGCGCCGGGTCGACCAGGACGCGGTCACCGGCAACCTGGCCGAAGCCCCGGCGGACGCCGACGCCCCGGCGCCGGTGACCGAGGACATCCGCCCGGTCGACGGCGCGGAGGCGTTCCGGCGCAGCCTCGCCGCCGGGCTCGGCGCCCAGGTGGTGATCGCCACCCGCACCGTCGCCGACATCCGTCGCCGGGCCGCCCGGGTCACCACCGACAGCATCGCCGAGGAGACCGACGCGGCGGCCGGCGCGACCGCGGCCACCGGCGGCGGCTCGGCCGCACCCGGCACCGAGCTGGAGAAGACCATCGCCCAGGTGTGGCGCGACGGTCTCGGCGTCACCGACATCGGCGTGGACGACGACTTCTTCGCCCTCGGCGGCAACTCGCTGGTCGCCGTGCAGCTGATCGCCGCCATGCGCAAGGCGACCGGGGTGCGGCTGCCGATGCGCAGCCTCTTCGAGACCCCCACGGTGGCCGGCCTGGCCGCCCGGATCGAGGAGCTGCGCGCCGAGGCGCCCGCCGACCAACCGGCCGCCCCGGCGGCGATCCCGGCCATCCCGCGGCTGCCCCGCGGCTGACATCCGACGGAACAAGGAGACACCGCACCATGAGCGAGACAACCGCGACGCTGCCGGTGGTCGTCGAGAACGACGGCCGGCCGCTGACCGACCTCATCGCCGCCCGGCGCGCCGAGCTGCGGGACACCCTCGTCGCCAGCGGAGGGCTGCTGTTCCGCGGCTTCGACGTGGGTGGCGTGGACGGCTTCGACCAGGCCGTACGGGCGCTGGCCGGCGAGCCGCTGACCTACACCGAGCGCTCCTCGCCCCGGCACTCCATCAAGGGCCGGGTCTACACCTCGACCGACTACCCGCCGGACGAGGAGATCTTCCTGCACAACGAGAACTCGTACCAGGCGCGCTGGCCGCTGACGCTGTTCTTCTACTGCGTCACGCCGCCGGACAGCCAGGGCGCCACGCCGCTGGCCGACGTGCGCCGGGTGTACGAGCTGATCGACCCGGCGGTCCGCGAGGAGTTCGTCCGCCGCCGCTGGATGCTGGTGCGCAACTTCCACGGCGACTTCGGCACCCGCTGGCAGGAGGTGTTCAACACCGAGAGCCGCGCCGAGGTGGAGGCGTACGCGGCGGACAACGGGATCACCGTGGAATGGGTCGGCAAGGACGGCCTGCGTACCCGCGCGGTCCGGGACGTGGTGCACCACCGGCCCGGCTCGGACACCCCGCGCTGGTTCAACCACGCCACCTTCTTCCACCTGAGCACGTTGCCCAAGGACTACCAGGAAGGGCTGCTGGCCATGTTCGGCGCCGACGGGCTGCCGTCGAACACCTACTACGGCGACGGCGGCGAGATCCCCGCCGACGTGATGGACCACCTGCGCGCCGCCTACCGGGCGGCCACGGTCCGCTTCGACTACCAGCGCGACGACGTGCTGGTGGTGGACAACATGACCGCCGCGCACGGCCGGGAGCCGTTCACCGGCCCCCGCAAGATCGCCGTGGCGATGGCCGAGCCGCACACCCCCGACACCGCAGGAGCGAACTGACATGGCCGAATCCCGATTCCTGGTCGTCCGCAACGACGAGGAGCAGTACTCGATCTGGTCGGCCGACCGCGAGCTGCCCGCCGGCTGGCACGACACCGGCTTCGCCGGCAGCCGCGAGGAGTGCCTGGCCCACGTGGACGAGGTCTGGACCGACATGCGTCCCCGCTCGGTGCGCGAGGCCCTCTCATGACCCAGGAGTGGACGTTCCCGGCCTCCTACGCCCAGGAGCGGGTGTGGATGGCCAACCAGCTCGACGCCGGGTCGCCGGTGTTCAACGTCTCCTTCCCGTGGATGTTCCCCGCCGACGTGGACGCCGAGACGGCCGGCGACGTGGTCAACCGGGTGATCGCCCGGCACGAGGCGCTGCGTACCCACCTGCGGGTCGACGACGGCGCGCTGGTGCAGGTCGTGCGCGCCCACGAGCCGGCGCCGCTGCCCGTCACCGACGTCACCCATCTGCCCGCCGGTGAGCAGCGCGGCGAGTTCGAGCGGATCCGCGGCGAGATGGCGCGCGCCCCGATCCCGATGGACGCCGCGCCGCTGTGGCGGGCCCGGCTGATCCGCATGGAGGACGGGCTCGCGCTGGCGTTCGTGGCGCACCACGCCGTCTTCGACAGCCACTCGGCGGTGCTGTTCCACCACGAACTGGTCGCGTTCTGCGAGGCCGCGCGCACCGGCGCCGAGCCCGCCGTGCCCGAGCTGCCCATCCAGTACGCCGACTTCGCGGTCTGGCAGCGCCAGCAGCTCACCGGCGAGGAACTGGACCGGCAGCTCGCCTTCTGGACCGGCCACCTGGCCGGAGCGCCGCCGGTGATCGGCCTGCCGCTGGACCGGCCCCGTCCGGGCCAGCTCGGGTTCGCCGGTGACGAGGTGCGCTTCACGCTGCCCGACGGGCTGCTGGACCGGATCGGCACGCTGGCCACCGGCGCGCAGGCCACCCCGTACATGGTGCTGCTGGCCGGTTTCGCGGCGCTGCTGTCGCGGATCTCCGGCGACACCGACGTGGTGGTGGGGGTGGCCACCGCGGGCCGCGACAACCCGGAGCTGGCGCCGCTGATCGGCATGTTCGTCAACCCGGTGGCGCTGCGCTGCGACGTCTCCGGCGACCCGGCGTTCGCGGCGCTGCTCGGCCGGATCCGCAACGGCCTGATCGACGCCATGGAGCACGGCCAGGCGCCGTTCCAGAAGATCGTCGAGGCGGTCGACCCGCAGCGGGACCCGTCGGTGCAGCCGATCTTCCAGACCGCCCTGAACTGGATCCCGGACTCCGGCCTCGACCCGGTGGAGCTGGGCACCACGAAGGACGACCTGGCCTTCGACATCACCACCGGGGAGTGCCGCCTGGTCTACCGGACCGAGCTGTTCGACCGGGAGACCGCCGAGGCGGTGGTGCGCCGCTACGTGCGGCTGCTCGCCGCCGCCGTCGCCGAGCCGCAGCGCACCGTCGCCGCGCTGCCGCTGCTCACCGACGACGAACATGACCTGGTGCTGGGCGCCTGGAACGACACCGCCCACGACGTGCCGGCGACCACTGTGGTCGACGAGGTGCAGCGGCAGGCCGCCGCCACCCCGGACGAGCCGGCGCTGGTCTGCGACGGCGCGACGCTGCGCTACGCCGAGCTGAACACCGCCGCGAACCGGCTGGCCCGGCTGCTGGTGGCGCGCGGGGCCGGCCCGGAGACCCGGGTCGCGCTGGCCCTGCCCCGCTCCTGTGACCTCGTCGTGGCGATGCTCGCCGTGCTGAAGGCCGGCGCCGCGTACGTGCCGGTGGACACCACGTACCCGGCCGGGCGGATCGCGTACCTGCTCACCGACGCCGCGCCCGCGCTGGTGGTGGCCGACCCGGACACCGCCGCCCTGGTGCCCGGCGACGCGCTGGTGCTCGACGGCGAGGTCGGCTCCGACCAGCCCGGCGACGACCTCACCGACGCCGACCGGGTCGCCCCGCTGCGCCCCGAACACCCCGCGTACGTGCTCTACACCTCCGGCTCCACCGGCCGGCCCAAGGGCGTGGTGGTCGAGCACCGGGCGGTGACCGCGTACCTGGCCTGGGCCCGGGCCACCTACCCGGGGCTTTCCGGGGTGGCGCTGCTGCACTCGCCGGTCTCGTTCGACCTCACCGTCACCGGCCTGCTCGGCACGCTCACCGCAGGCGGCACGGTACGGCTCGCCGCGATCGACGAGCCCGCCGCCCGCGCCGGTGGGCGGCCGACCTTCCTCAAGGTCACGCCGAGCCACCTGCCGCTGCTCGACGGCGAGCTGTCACCGACGACCGACCTGGTCATCGGCGGCGAGGCGCTGACCGGGGAGCAGCTCGCCGCCTGGCGGGCCGCGCACCCCGACGTGGCGGTGATCAACGAGTACGGCCCGACCGAGGCCACTGTGGGCTGCGTCGCGGCCCGCATCGCCCCCGGCGAGCCGGTCCCGGCCGGCCCGGTACCGATCGGCACGCCCACCTGGAACACCCGGGCGCTGCTGCTCGACACCGCGCTGCGCCCGGTGCCCCCGGGCGTGGTGGGGGAGCTGTACGTCACCGGCACGCAGCTCGCCCGCGGCTACCACGAGCGGCCCGGCCTGACCGCCGAGCGGTTCCTGCCCTGCCCGTACGGTCCGCCCGGCGCCCGGATGTACGCCACCGGTGACCTGGCCCGCTGGCGCGCCGACGGCACGCTGGACTACCTGGGCCGCCGCGACGACCAGGTCAAGGTGCGCGGCATGCGGATCGAGCTGGGCGAGGTCGAGGCGGCGCTGCTGGCCCACCCGGACGTACGGGCCGCCGCCGCGGCGGTCCGCGCCGACGGCGGCGAGCCGATGCTCGTCGGCTACCTGGTGGGCCCGGCCCACGAGGACTCGGTCCGCGCCGAACTGGCCCGCGAGCTGCCGGCGCACCTGGTGCCGGCCGCCCTGGTCCGGCTGGACGCGCTGCCGCTGACCCCGAACGGCAAGCTGGACCGCGCCGCGCTGCCCGCCCCGGCGTCGGCCGAGACGGCGCAGGACAGCTACGTCGCGCCCCGCACCGAGGCCGAGGCCCTGGTCGCCGAGGTGTACGCCGACATCCTCCAGGTGGAGAAGGTCGGCGCGCACGACGACTTCTTCGCCCTCGGTGGCAACTCGCTGCGCGGCATGCGGGCGATGGCCCGCATCCGCGCCGAGGTGGACGTGGAGCTGCCCATGCGGGCGCTGTTCAGCAGCCCCGTGGTGGCGGACCTGGCCGCCCAGATCGAACAGCGGATCGCCGCCGAGCTCGACGGTCTCTCCGACACCGAGGTCGCCGCGCTGCTCGCGGCGGAAGAGGGAACCAACTGATGACCGACCTGAAGGATCCGGCCCGCGAGGCGGCCCGGCAGGCGCTGATCGCCCGACGGCTACGCGCCCGCCAGACCGCAACCGCGGCCCGGATCACCCCCCGCCCGGCCGGCGCCGAGGTACCGCTGTCCTACGCCCAGGAGCGGGTCTGGTTCATGGACCAGCTCGCCCCGGGCGAGGCGGCGTACCACATCGCGGTGCCGCTGCGGGTGCGCGGACCGCTCGACGTGGACGCGCTGCGCGCCGCCCTGACCGCGCTCGCGGACCGGCACGAGTCGCAGCGCACCCGCTTCCCGGCCGACTCCGACGGCCGCCCCACGGTGGTGATCGCGGACACCGCGGACGTGCCGCTGACGGTGGTGGACGCGCCCGACGAGGCCGCCGCGCAGGCGCTGGTCGAGGCGGCGGCGGCCGAGCCGTTCGACCTCGCCGAGGGGCCGCTGCTGCGGGCCCTGCTGATCCGGCTCGCCGCCGACGACCACGTGCTGTTCCTGGCCCAGCACCACATCGTCGGCGACGGCTGGTCGGTGGACGTGCTGCTGCGTGACCTGATCACGCTCTACCGGGGCGGCGAGCCGCCCGCCCTGCCGATCCAGTACGGCGACTTCGCCGTCTGGGAGGCCCAGGAGCTGGACGGCCCGCAGGCGCGGGCGCACGTCGACTACTGGAAGCAGCGGCTGGCCGGCATCACCCCGCTGGAACTGCCGCTGGACCGGCCCCGCCCGGCCACCCAGACCTACCGGGGCGACTTCGTCGAGTTCCAGCTCGACCCGGCCGCCACCGAGGCGCTCAACACGCTCACCCGCGACAGCGGCGGCACGCTGTTCATGACGTTGCTCGCCGCGTACCAGGTGCTGCTGGCCCGGCACTCCGGCCAGGACGACTTCGCCATCGGCGCGTCGGTCGCCGGACGGTCCGCGCCGGAGCTGGAGAACCTCGTCGGCATGTTCATCAACATGCTGCCGCTGCGCGCCGACCTGGGCGACGACCCGACCTTCGCCGAGCTGCTGGAGCGCACCCGCCGCACCGTGCTGGACGGTTTCGAGCACGCCGAGGTGCCGTTCGCCAAGGTCGTGCACGAGCTGGGCCTGCCGCGCGACGTCAGCCGCTCCCCGGTGTTCCAGGCCATGTTCGTGCTGCAGAACTACGAGATGGGCCGGTTCACCGGCGTGTCCCGTACCGACGAGGTCACGTTCACCTGGACCCCGATGGAGTTGCGGGCCACCCGGTTCGACTTCGAGCTGCACGCGGTCGAGACCGTCGACGGGCTCTGGGGCAAGCTGGTCTTCAACACCGACCTGTTCGACCGGGCCACCGTGGAGCGGATGGCGCAGCGGTGGACCGCCCTGCTGGACGCGGTCGTCGCCGCGCCGGACACCCCGGTCTCCCGGCTGCCCCTGCTGCCCGCCGCCGAGCGGGAGCTGCTGGCCGCCTGGAACGACACCAGCGCGGACTTCCCGCGCGCCGAGACGCTGCACGGCCCGATCGAGGAGCGCGCCGCGGCCACCCCGGACGCGGTGGCGGTCACCATCGACGGCCACAGCCGCACGTACGCCGAGCTGAACGCGCAGGCCAACCGCGTCGCGCACCGGCTGCGCGCGGCCGGCGTCGGCCCGGAGACCCTGGTCGGGGTCTGCGCGGAACGCTCGGTGGAACTGGTCGCCGGCCTGCTCGGCGTGCTCAAGGCCGGCGGCGCGTACCTGCCGCTGGACCCGGAGTACCCGGCCGACCGGCTCGCGTTCATGGTCGGCGACGCGGACGCGCCGGTGGTGCTGGTCCAGTCGCACCTGCGCGACGTGCTGCCCGACACCGGCGCCACGGTGCTCGAACTGGACGACGCCACCGTGTGGAGCGGTCAGCCCGACACCAACCCGGCGCCGGCCGCCGGGCCGGAGCACCTGGCGTACGTCATCTACACCTCCGGCTCCACCGGCCGCCCGAAGGGTGTGCCGAACACGCACCGGGGCATCGTCAACCGGCTCGACTGGATGCAGAAGACGTACCGCCTCGGCGCCGACGACGCGGTGCTCCAGAAGACCCCGGCGAGCTTCGACGTGTCGGTGTGGGAGTTCTTCTGGCCGCTGCGCACCGGCGCGCGCCTGGTGCTGGCCAAGCCGGGCGGCCACAAGGACGCCGGCTACCTGCGTGACCTGCTGGTGTCCGAGCGGATCACCACCGCCCACTTCGTCCCGTCGATGCTCACCGTCTTCCTCGCCGAGGACGGCGTGGAGGCGGCCACCGCGCTGCGCCGGGTGATCTGCTCCGGTGAGGAGCTGCCGCTGGCCTCGGCGGCCGACTTCACCGCCCGGCTGCCCTGGTGCGGCCTGCACAACCTGTACGGCCCGACCGAGGCGGCCATCGACGTGACCGCCTGGGCGTGCGAGCCGGACCGGCTCGCGCAGGTGACCAGCGTGCCGATCGGCGCGCCGATCGCCAACCTGCGGCTGCACGTGCTCGACCCGTCCGGCGCGCAGTGCCCGGTCGGGGTGGCCGGTGAGCTGCACATCGGCGGTGTCGGGCTGGCCCGCGGCTACCACCGCCGGCCGGCGCTGACCGCGGAGAAGTTCGTCCCCGACCCGTTCTCCGCCGAACCGGGCGCCCGCCTCTACCGCACCGGTGACCTCGCCCGCTGGGTGATCGGCCCGGACGGCGCCGGGGTGATCGAGTTCCTGGGCCGCATCGACCACCAGGTCAAGCTGCGCGGCCTGCGCATCGAGCTGGGCGAGATCGAGAGCGCGCTGCGCGAGCAGCCGGGCGTCACCGAGGCGACGGTGATCGTCCGGGAGGACAGCCCGGGCGACAAGCGGCTCACCGCGTACCTGGTGGGGGCGGCCGAGCACGCCGCGCTGAAGGCGGCGCTGAAGGACACGCTGCCCGAGTACATGGTGCCGGCCGCGTTCGTCACGCTCGACGCGCTGCCGCTGACCCCGAACGGCAAGCTGGACCGCAAGGCGCTGCCCGCGCCGGTGGTCACCCGCGAGGCGTCGGTGGCGCTGGTCGAGCCGCGCGACGACACCGAGCGGGCGCTGGCCGCGATCTGGTCCGAGGTGCTCGGCGTGGACACGCTCGGCATCGACGACGACTTCTTCGACCTGGGCGGGCACTCGATGCTCGCCACCCAGGTGGTCGCGAAGATCCGCAAGGCGGAGCTGGGCGGCCGGGCGGTCGGCGTGATGGACCTGTTCCAGCAGCGCACCATCCGCGACCTGGCCGCGTTCATCTCCGGCGACGCCGCCCAGGAGGGGCCGCGCCGGCTGCTCTACGAGCTGACCAAGCCGATCCCGGCGGGCAAGCGGGTGCTGACGTACGTCTGCGTGCCGTACGGCGGCGGCAGCGCCATCGTCTACCAGCCGCTGGCCGACGCGCTGCCGGCCGGGTACGGGCTGTGGTCGCTGGCCATCCCCGGCCACGACGTCGGCCTCACCGAGGACGCGCTGCCGTTCGAGGAGCTGACCAGCCGGGTCGCCGACGAGATCCTGGAGCGGGTCGAGGGACCGATCGCCCTGTACGGCCACTGCGGCGTGGGCAGCGCGATCGTCGCCGAGGTGGCCCGCAAGGTCGAGGCGTCCGGCCGGGACCTGGAGGCCGTCTACATCGGCGCGATGTTCCCGTTCGCCCGCCCCAAGGGCGTCTTCTCGGCGGCCCGCAACAAGCTGGAGCAACTGCGCAGCAACAAGCACTACGCGAGCTGGCTCAAGTCGATGGGCGTGGACACCGACGAGCTGGACCCGGAGCAGGCGGACCGGATCATCAGCAACATGCGGGCCGACTCCCGCGCCTCGGAGGAGTACTTCACCCGGCTGCTGGACAAGCAGGCGACGAAGCTGCGCGCGCCGATCATCTCGGTGGTCGGCTCCGAGGACCCGGTCACCGACTACTACCGCGAGCGGTACACCGAGTGGCAGTTCCTCAGCGACACGCTCGGGCTGGTCGTGCTCGACCAGGCAGGTCACTTCTTCCTGAAGTACCGCGCCGAGGAGCTGGCCGAGATCGTCACGCAGGCGCACCCGGCGGTGGTCGCCGGTGACATCGGCGCGCTGAGCCCGCAGGCGCGGGGTGAGGACGCCGGCTGGGCGGTGGCGGACACGCTGCGCGTGGGCGTGGCCCGCAAGGCCAGCACCGCGGTCAAGCCGAGCATGGGCCGCTTCCTGGCCATCACGGTCGGGCAGCTCGTCTCCAGCACCGGCTCCGCGCTGACCGCGTTCGCGCTGCCGATCTGGCTGTTCAACCGCACCGGCTCGGTGGCCGACCTCGGTCTGCTGTGGGCGCTGGCGCTGATCTGCGGCGTGCTCATGCTGCCGGTCGCCGGCGCGCTGGTGGACCGGGTCAGCCGCCGCCGGATCATGATGACGGCCAGCTGCTTCGCCGGCTCCATCCAGCTGGTGCTGGCCAGCCTGCTGTGGACCGACAACCTGGTGCTCTGGCACATCTACCTGCTGGTGGCGCTGAGTTCGGTGGCCGGGTCGTTCCAGCGGATCGCGTTCCAGTCGGCGGTGCCGCAGCTGGTGCCCAAGCGCTACCTCGGGCACGCCATGGGCATCACCCAGCTGTCCACCGGTGTGGCCACGCTGCTCATGCCGGCGTTCGCGGCCGGCCTGCTCGCCACCATCGACCTGAAGGGCATCCTGCTCGTCGACGTGGCCAGCTACGTGCTCGCGGTGCTCACGCTCGCCGTGGTCCGCTTCCCGGACGCGCTCGGCTGGCGGCCCCGGGAGCGGCTGCTGGTGGCCATCGCCAACGGCATGCGCTACTCCTGGCGGCACCGCGGATTCCGGCTGATGCTCGGCTACTTCGCGCTGGGCAACATCTTCCTGGCGCCCGCGCTGGTGCTGATCACCCCGTTGGTGCTGTCGTTCGGCAGCCCCACCCAGGTCGCCCAGGTCGCGCTGGCCGAGGCGGTCGGCGCGGTGCTCGGCGGCATCCTCATGTCGCTGTGGGGCGGGCCGCGCAAGCGCCGCATGATCGGCGTGCTGATCGGCAACCTGGGCACCGCGATCGGCTGCATGCTGATCGGCCTGGACGCCTCGGTGGCGATGATCTGCGTCGGGTTCTGCTGGCTGGCCATGTCGATGACCACCGCGCAGTCGATCTACGCGACGATCGTCCAGGTGAAGGTGCCGCAGCGCTTCCACGGCCGGGTGTTCAGCCTCAACCAGACCATCTCCTGGTCCACGCTGCCGATCGGGTTCGCGCTGCTGGCGCCGGGCGCCACCGCGCTGTTCGAGCCGATGCTCGCGCCGGGCGGAGCGCTGGCCGGCACGGTGGGGGCGGTGATCGGCACCGGACCGGGCCGGGGCATCGGGTTCGCGTACATCTGTTTCGGCGCGGCGCTGGTCCTGGTCACGCTCGGCGGGTTCGCGATCCGGCTGCTGCGCCGCTTCGACATCGAGGTGGAGGATTCCCTGCCGGACGACCTGATCGGCGCCCAGGAGCGTGAGAAGCGCCTGGCCGCCAAGGCCGAGAAGAAGGAGCTCGTCTCGGTCTGACCCCGCCTCCCATCCGGTTGATCAAGGAGTTCGTGTCCTTTCCGGGCCTTCCGGCCGGCACGAACTTCTTGATCACCGGGGGTAGCATCGGTGCGATGGGCGAGGACGTCACCGACGCGCTGCTGCGGGAGATGGGGCGCCTCGATCCGTGTGTGGCGGTGGTCGAGGCCGGTGAGCAGGACGTCGACGGGCTCACCGACTACAGCCCGGAGGGTCACCAGGCCCGCGCCGATCTCGCCGCGCGCGCCCTGCGCCGGATCGAGGCGCTGCCCGCCCCGAGCCCGCTGCACGAGCACCTCGCCGAACGGCTGCGCGCCCGGATCGCCTTCCACGACGCCGGGGAGGACCTGCGGGAACTGCACGTCGCGGCCACCGGCCCGCTCCAGCTCATCCGCCAGTGCGTCGAATCAGCGGTGCCGGGCCGCGACGCCGGGCGCGCGGCCTACGAGGACGGCTGGGCCCGCGTCGGCGCGCGCCAGGCCGCGATCCCGGCATCCCTGGACGGGTACGCCGCCAGCCTGCTGGTCGCCGCCGAACGCGGTCACCTGCCCACACGACGCCAGGTGGACCTGGTGACGCAGCGCTGCCGCACCTGGATCGACGAGGACACGGCGCTCGTGCAGCGCTACGGCGACGGGCCGCAGCGCGCGTCGTTGCAGGCGGCGGCGCGGGACGCGCGGGAGGCGTACCGGAGGTTCGCCACGACGCTCACCGCGGACCTCGCGCCGCTCGCGCGCGACGACGAGGCGTTCGGCCCGGCGCGGTACGCCCTCTGGGTGCGGACCTTCCTCGGCACGGAACCGGACCTGCGCGAGCTGTACGAGTGGGGCTGGGACGAGTTCACCGCCATCGAGGCGGACCTGGTCGCGGAGGCGAGAGCCCTGGGTGGCACCGTGCCCGAGGTGCTTCAACGGCTCGACCGCCCCGACGCGCCAGGTGTGCTGCGCAGCCGGGACGAGTTCGCCGCCTGGCTCCAGGAGCTGCTGGAGGCCACCACCGAGCGGATGCACGGCACGCACTTCGACATCCCCGCGCCGCTGCGCCGCATCGAGTCCCGGGTCACCACGTCGGGCGGCACCGCCTACATCGCGCCGTCGCGGGACCTGACCCGGCCGGGCCGGGTCTCGTGGCTGCTGCCCGACGGTCAGGAGCGCTTCCCGACCTGGTGGGCGTACAGCACCGCGTACCACGAGGGCGTCCCCGGCCACCACCTGCACCTCGGCTCGGAGGCGTGCCGGGGCGGCCCCGGGCAGCGGCTGAACCTGCTCGGCGGGCTCTCCGGCGCCCAGGAGGGCTGGGCCCTGTACGCCGAAGGGCTGATGGACGAACTCGGACTCTACGAGCAGCCGGGCGCCCGGCTGGGCCACCTGTTCATGCAGTTGCTGCGGGCGGCCCGGGTGGTGCTCGACATCGGCCTGCACCTGAAGCTGCCGATGCCGTCGGGCAGCGCGCCGTGGACGCCGCAGGCCGCGCTGGACCTGCTGCGCGACCGCTGCCACCAGGGCCCGTACGCGCCACTGGAAGTGGCCCGGTACCTGGGCCGGCCCGGGCAGGCGCTCACCTACAAGGTGGGGGAGCGGGTGTGGCGCGACGGACGCGCGGCGTTCCCCGGCGACCGGCGCGCGTTCCACAACCGGGCGCTGGAACTCGGCTCGCTGGGACTGGACCAGCTCGCGAGCGCGCTTCCCGCCTATCCGGCCTCGTCGGCGGGCAACTCCTCCGGGTCGGCCACCCACGCGGAGTAGACAGGCAGCGCGTGCCACGGGCCGCCGGCCGGGTCGGTGGTCACCGCGACCACCGCGTACGGGTGACCGAAGCGCAGCTCCGCGACGCGGGCGACACCCTCCGGCGGCAGCGCTGTCGCCCGGCCGAACGCGGTCACCGCGGCGGCCTCGAAGCCGTAGCGGCCGAACCGGGCCACCGCGGACTGCGCGGCGTCGAACCTCGGCCCGGTCAGGCCCAGCAGCTCGCCGAGCGCCCGCGCCGCCGCGTCGAAGCCGAACCCGGGCCTGGCCAGGTCGTGGCGGCTCTGCGCCGACCAGCAGGGCAGCACCGCGGTGGCGCGTTCCTCCCGGCCGTCGTCCGCGTACGTCCGGGTCGGCTCCTCCCGCAGCGTCCACAGCGGCGTCTCGCCCAGCGGCAGGTCGAACAGCGACCGGCGGCCCGGCATGGCGTCCGGCAGGAGCGCGGCGGCGCTCGCCAGCTCCTGCGCGGCGGCCAGCACGTCGACGGCCGGCACGTCGGGCGCGGCGGCCACCGACACCACGAGCATTCCGGCGCCGTCGTCGCCGGTGCGGGCCGGCACCGCGTGCGCCGCCACGTCACCGGCCCGGTCGGTGGCCGCCACCCAGCACCGGTGCCCGAACGGCGGCGTGCGCAGCACCCGGCTCAGCCGGCCCGACCAGGCGCTGCCCGCGCCCAGCCCCGCGCCGGGGGCGGTGTCGAACGGATCGGCCCACGACACGCGGGTGGCCAGCGCGTTGGCCAGGAGCAGCAGCGTGTCCGGGGTGACGTCGACGGGGAAGCTGTCGATCAGCCCGCCGGTACGCTCCCGGGCCCAGCCGTCCAGCGTGGCCTGGTCGGGCAGCGGACCGCGTTCGGTGTTCTCCGGCAGCGCGGCCCGCCACGCGGCCAGCTCCGGCGCGGGAGCGCGCTCCCACAGCGCGGTGGCCGCGGCGACCATCGGGTGCGGCGCGGCGAGCAGCGCCCGGGCCTCCGCGGCGGCGTCGTCCGGGTCGGCGTCGAGCGCCTCGGCCAGCGCCGCCCGGGTCTCGCCGGTGGCGGCCGGGCCGGTCAGCGCCAGCAGCAGCCACGCGCCCAGCGGCGAGGCGACGTGGTGGGTGTCACCGGCGGCGCGGTGCAGCCGCTCGGCGTATCGGGCCAGTGGTGCGTGCAGGGGAGTCACGGCTCCACTCTGCCCGCTCACGCGCCGGGTGGCACGCCCGCGCTCAGGACCACAGCTCGAACGGCTCGTCGATCTCCTCGCCGGCCAGGAACGCGGGCAGCAGTTCGGGCAGCCGCCCGGGATAGCAGCGCGGCCGCTCGGCGAGCACCTCGGCCAGCGGCCACCAGCGGAACCCGAAGTAGTCCTCCACCTCGTAGTCCAGCCGCAGCGCCTCGTCCACGTCCGGTCCGGGGCCGGGCAGCCGTACCGCCACGATCACCTCGTCCTGGAGGTGGCGGCGCTGCCGGTGCCGGAAGCTGGCCCGCCGCCGCCACGTCGGCGCGCCCACCTCGTCCGGACCGATCGCGATGCCGGTCTCCTCGCGCAGTTCGCGGACCGCCGCCTCCCGGTAGGTCTCGCCCGGGTCCAGCCCGCCGCCGGGTAGCTCCCACCACACGCCGAGGTCGGGGTGGTCCGGGTCGCGGGTGTGGAACAGCAGCAGGTGGTCGGTGGCGTCGAGCACGACCAGCCGCACCGCGCTGCGCTCGAACACCGGCAGATCATCGGGTAGCCGCACGCCCCCAGCGTAAGGAAGGGCCCCTTATTAACGCCTCCGGTAGTAGAGGGGCCCCCTATTAACAGGGAGCATCCCGCACGGCCACCGCAGCGCCTGGCACGCCAGGTCGCACCACACCGCGTTCGCGGAGCGCGACCAGGCCGGGTGGCTGGCCGGGAACGAAGACGCCTACGTCGTTAACGCCCTACCTCGGCCATGTCTTGTATCGGCAGCTTTCTGCCGCCAGGCGGTGGAGCGAAGCACGAGCGCGGCAGAGTTGATCTTGCGGCGTTCGGCTTCGCACGAGCCTCGGGGAAGCCGAGCCACCAGGGCTCTCGCTTCCCGTAGCAGCTCCCACGCGGTCGACTCTCTACCGGTACGCATCGCGGCGACGAGGTTCGCGAGGTCGACGTTCAAGCGGTTGCGAACCAGGTTCTCCTTGGTGGGCAAAGGTCTGCGAGAGGAGGGGCTACCGAGAGGATCTCGGACAGGGCGCAGATCCGCTGTGAGACCGCCGGATATCAGGTGCACCCGTCGCGCTTTCATGTCATCTCCTTGTGTCGCCGGTCGCATGCATCCTTCCGGCGGTCGTCACAAATTCGCGCGTGGAAGCGGGTCGGGCTCGGGTACCGCGAGTGCCCTGCGGGCATTGCGGGCGTTGCGCGAACGGCTGTGACGCATCCAGATTGCGACGTCGAGCAGACGCAAGAGGCTGATTGAGTCGCCGCCTGCTGGGCGGAGGTCCTCTATCTGCTGTCGGAGGGTGGATTCGGTCAGCGCGGCCCCAAGTGTCATCCAGAACTTGTTCTTTGGCGGAGCCAGCACCCGAAACACGACGCTGTCATGGATGGGCACGAGCCGGGGCCGCTTGCGGGCAAGAAGCTTGCTCGCGATCACTGGACCTACCCCCGGCAGTCGGTCCAACCAATGATGCAAGGCTGTTGCTGACTGCAGGACGTCCGGACCGGCAGTCCACAGATCCAGATCAGTGGGGATCGCAGCGAGTGCTGCCGTGACCTGGTTGCCGGCAGCGAGAAGCGCACGGACGGCGAAGGGCTGCCAGGAGATGTCCAATAGCGTGGTTGCGAGCAGGTCGTCAAGGGTGAGCACACAAGGGGGGTTCTCGCCGAGCAGGTCGAACAACGTGCCGGCGAACGGTCCATCGGGGTCGAAGTAGGCAGCGACGAGGCCGTTGACGCCGGGGTCGGCGAGCACATCGCGGATCCGGTTGCGGACTTGCTCCTCAGCGTGCATCGCGAGAGGGTTACACAGCGTCGGCGTCACACACATCGATCATTCAGGTCGGAGAGATGGCCGGATCGTCGGCTGCCTCGCGCTTCGGCCGCAAGGGCGCTTCGGGAACACCTGCCGGTCGGCGGCGTCGGTCGGCCACAAATCGCTGCACACCTGTGAACAGTCCAGAGCAACGGGCGCCGTCCACCCGACCGGGCGACCCGATTCCCGGGCGGTCGTACCCCGGCCGATAGGCTGCCCGCCGTGGCAGGTCTGTTGAAGAACGTGGCGTCGCGGCTCAGCCGGATCACCCGGGCCGTGCCCGCCCCGCCCCGCACGGGCGCGCCGATCCCGGCTCAGGTCGCGCGCCGCCGCCAGGTCAACGCGCTGCAGCGCCGCGAGTTGTCGTACGCGCCGGAGCCGGACGGCCAGGCCGACCCGGGCGAGATCGTCTGGACGTGGGTGCCCTACGAGGACGACCCCCGCCAGGGCAAGGACCGCCCGGTGCTGGTGGTCGGACGGCACAGCCGCACCTTGTTCGGGCTGATGCTGTCCAGCCAGAGCGACCGGGACGGCCAGCGGCACTGGCTGGCGCTCGGCCCGGGGGAGTGGGACCGGGACAACCGGCCCTCCTGGGTGCGCCTGGACCGGGTGCTCACCATGCGCGAGGACAGCATCCGCCGCGAGGGCGCGGTGCTGGACCGGCCACGGTTCGACCGGGTCGGGCAGGCGCTGCGCGCCGGCTACGGCTGGCGCTGACCGCGCGCCCGGGACCCGCGCCAGCCAGGTAGCCGCGCCGGCCGGGAACGCGGACCGACCGGCCACGCTGTTTGGCTGAGCACACGGACCGGCCGGGCACGTGGGCGCTCTGGGCCGGGCCGGTCAGTACTCCGCGACGAGCTGCCGGGTCGGGCGGGCCGCGCCGAGCGTCTTCGCCTCGTACATGGCGGCGTCGGCGCGGCACAGCGCGTCGGTGAGCTGCGTCGGGCAGTGCACCGGCGCGAGCCCGACCGAGGCGGTGACCTGGATGCTGCGCGCGCCCAGCGGGATGGGCGCGGCGAGCGCCTCGCAGAGCCGCCGCGTGGCGTGCTCGATCCACCGGCGGTCGGCCGTGGGGCTGGCCAGCAGGCCGGCGAACTCGTCGCCGCCGAGGCGGGCCACCAGGTTGTTGCCGGCGAACGCGGCGAGCCGCTGCGCGACGCTGATCAGCACCTGGTCGCCGGCGGCGTGCCCGTAGCGGTCGTTCACCTGCTTGAAGTTGTCCAGGTCGAGCACGACCGCTACCAGTGGCTGGCCGGCCGGGTCGGTGAGCAGGGTGGCGGCGAGCCGGAAGAACGCGCGGCGGTTGGGCAGGCCGGTGAGCGGGTCGTGGCTGGCCGCGTGCCGTTCGGCGGCCAGTTCGGCCTGGAGCAGCTCGATCTCGGCCTCGGCGCGTACGGCGCGGCGGCGCAACTGCCAGGCCGAGATGAGGGCCCCCGCGGCGGATATGCCGGAGGCGACGGTCATCGGATCCGGCACGCGCGTCCTCCTCACCGCAGTCCCCTAGCCGCGCGCGGCGGCATCCGGAGGCCGGGTTCGGGTCACCGAATGTGAGCGACCCGGCACACCGTACGTTTCGGCTATCATGCTCTCCGTCCATTGCAGATGCAATAGCAGATGCACGTGCATCTCACTCCTCAGTCGACAGACGTCGCCACCCACCGCTCCTCCCCGCGGCCTCGGCTGGCTCATCCCGAAGGACGCCCATGCAACAACCGCCGAACGGTGTGCCCGTGCCCGAGCTGCCCCCGATGCGCTGGTCGAAGAGTCGTCGCAGCAACCCCAGCGGCAACTGCGTCGAGTTGGCCGAGCTGCCCGGTGGCACCGGAATCGCGGTCCGAAACTCCCGGCACCCGGAGGGCCCGGCGCTGATCTACACAGTGGACGAGATCGCCGCCTTCGTGCTCGGCGCGCGCGACGGCGACTTCGACCACCTGATCCCGCCGTCCCGCACACGGGACTGATTAACCGCTCCGGAGGAGTTCACCTCACTGTCGGTTCATGGCATGCTTACTCGTCGGCCGGGGGGCGCCCGGCCGGGGCAGTCGGGATGCGAGGGCGGTCAGGTGGCGACGGTGCCCGTCGAGGGTGGTCCGACAAGCGGGCCCACCGTGCTGCGCATGTTGCTCGGTGGGCAGCTGCGGCGACTCCGTGAGAGGGCCGGGGTCAGCCGGGAGACCGCCGGCTGGGAGATCCGCTCCTCCGAGTCGAAGATCAGCCGGATGGAGCTGGGCCGGGTCGGCTTCAAGGAGCGCGACGTGGCCGACCTGCTCACGCTCTACGGCGTGACCGACGCCGGCGAACGTGAGTCGCTGCTCAAGCTCGCCCGGGACGCGAACAGCCCCGGCTGGTGGCACCGCTACGGTGACGTGCTCCCCGCGTGGTTCCAGGCGTACCTGGGCCTGGAGGCCGCCGCCGCGCTGATCCGCACGTACGAGGTGCAGTTCGTGCCCGGGCTGTTGCAGACCGCCGCGTACGCCCGGCAGGTGATCCTGCTCGGGCACCGCGGCGCGTCGGCGGCGGAGCTGGACCGGCGGGTGGAGCTGCGGATGCAGCGCAAGGAGCTGCTGCGCCGCAGCAACCCGCCGCAGTTGTGGGCGGTGCTCGACGAGGCGGCGCTGCGCCGCCCGATCGGCGGGGCCGCGGTGATGCGCGAGCAGCTGGACGCGCTGATCGAGGCGACCGCCGCGCCGCACGTACGGCTGCAGATCGTCCCGTTCTCCGCCGGCGGGCACGCCGCGGCCAGCGGGGCCTTCAGCATCCTGCGCTTCGGCGACGCGGACCTGCCGGACATCGTCTACATCGAGCAGCTGACCAGCGCGATCTACCTGGACAAGCGCGACGACCTCGAGTTCTACGCCGAGGCGATGGAACGGCTGTGCGTGGAGGCCGCGCCGCCGGAGCGCACCCGTGAGCTGCTGGCCCGCCTCCGTGACGAGCTGTACCCGGCCTGACCGGACCGGCGCCGGGCAGTACCATGATCCGCACCGGAGACAGTGGACGGTGGGACCCGAGTCGTGGAGGTGGCCTTGACCAGCGACGCAGCAGGGACGGCGCCCGTTTCCGGGCCGCCCGGCGACCGGATCGACACGACAGTGGCGCACCCCGCCCGCCGGTACAACTACTGGCTCGGTGGCAAGGACAACTTCCAGGCCGACCGGGACTCCGGCGACGCGATGGCCGCCCGGTTCCCGACCATCCGGATCAGCGCGCTGGAGAACCGGCGGTTCCTGCGCCGCGCGGTGCGTCACCTGGCGGGTGAGGCGGGCATCCGGCAGTTCCTGGACATCGGCACCGGCATACCCACCGCCGACAACACCCACGAGGTGGCGCAGGCGATCGACCCGCGCGCCCGGGTGGTGTACGTCGACAACGACCCGATCGTGCTGGCCCACGCCCGCGCGTTGCTGACCAGTTCGGCCGACGGCGTCACCGCCTACCTCGACGCGGACCTGCGCGACCCGGAGCGGATCCTGGCCCACCCGGACCTGCGCCGCACGCTCGATCTGTCCCAGCCGGTGGCGTTGATGCTGCTGGCGGTGCTGCACTTCGTGCCCGACGGCGAAGACCCGTACGCGCTGGTCGACACGCTTCTCGACGCGCTGCCCGCCGGCAGTTACCTGGCCGCCTCGCACGCCACCCACGACTACCTTCCGGCGGAGGTGGCCGCCGAGGCGAAGGCGGCGGCCCGGGGCGGTGGCCCGCACGGCGTGATCAACCTGCGCAGCCGGGAGGAGGTCGTACGCTGTTTCGACGGCCTCGAACTGGTCGAGCCGGGCATCTGTTCGGTGGCCGAGTGGCGCGCCGACGGCGAGCCGGAGCCGCGGCCGTCCGTGGTCGACGTCAGCATGTACGGCGGGGTCGCCCGCAAGCCCTGACTCGGGCGGAAGAACGCCGGAACACGGACGAAACGGGGGCGCGGGTTGGTGCGGCCGGTGCCGCGCATGGCAGCCTGGTGAATTATGTCGCCGTTCACGCCCGCCCTGCGCCTGCACGACCGCTACGTCCTGCGTGAGCGCATCGGCCTCGGCGGGATGTCCGAGGTGTGGCGCGCCGACGACGAGGTGCTGCACCGGCCCGTCGCGGTCAAGGTTCTCGCCGGGCAGCTCGCCGCCGACCCGCAACTGCGCGCGGTCATCCAGCGCGAGGCCCGCGCGGCGGCGCGGCTGACCCACCCGCACGTGACCCAGGTGTACGACTACGCCGAGGCGACGCTTGCGGGCGGCGTCGTGGTCCCGTACCTGGTGATGGAGCTGGTGGAGGGGCAGACGCTCGCCGACCGGCTGGCCGGCGGGCCGCTGGCCTGGCCGGACGCGGTCCGCACGGCCGGGCAGGTCGCCGGGGCGCTGGCCGCGGCGCACCGCATCGGCGTGGTGCACCGCGACATCAAACCGGCGAACGTGATGCTCACCGAGACCGGCGCGAAGGTGCTCGACTTCGGCATCGCCGCGCCCGCCGGCCCGCATCCGGTCACCGGGCAGACCGGTGTGCTGCTGATGGGCACCCCCGCCTACTTCGCCCCGGAACGCCTCGACCCGGGCCCGGCGCATCCGGCCGGTGACGTGTACGCGCTCGGCGTGCTGCTGTACCGCAGCCTCACCGGCCGGGCCCCGCTGCCGGTGCGCAGCTGGGACGACGTGCTGGAGGTGCGGCGCAACCGGCCGCCGGTGCCGCCGCCGCGCGTGCCCGGCCTGCCGCCGGAGATCGCCGACCTGGTGCTGGCCTGCCTGGACGTGGACCCGGCGCGGCGGCCGAGCGCGGCCCGGCTCGCCGAGCGGCTCGGCGCGGGCCGCCCGGTGGATCCGCCGACCGCGATCCTGCCCACCGTGGCGCCGGTGACGCATTCGCCCACCCTGGTCGAGCGGGTTCCGGCCGCCACGGCCCGCCCGGTCGCGCCGGGGCGTCCCGGCGCGCCGCCGCGTCCGGCGGTCTCCTCGAACCGGCTGTTCGGGCTGCTGGTCGCCGGCGCCGTGGTGCTGCTACTCGCGGTGGTCGGCTCGCTGGTGTGGGGTGACGGCTCCGGCGCCCCGCCGGCCGCCGCGCCCACGACTGGCCCCACGACCGGCGCCGCCGAGCCGCCCGCGCCCGAGCCGAGCAGCGCGGCGCCGCCGTCGACGGCGGCCGAACCGGTGACGCTGCGGCAGCTCGGCGACCGGTTCGACGAGTTGCTCGACCGGGCCGAGTCGATCGGGCTGATCGAGCGCAAGGTCGCCGACGACCTGCGCAAGAAGGTCGCCGAGCTGGACCGGGGCAAGCCGAAGGACCGGGAGAAGCGGGTCGAGGACCTGCGCGAGAAGATCGACGACGCCGCCGAGGACGACAAGATCGACCCGGTCACCGCCACCGCGCTGCGCAAGCTGCTCGACGGCTACGAGCGGCTGCGCGGCGGCGACGAGGGCTGAGTGTCACCGCAGCGTGGCGGTGACCACCTCGCCGGTGTCCGTGCCGGCGCGGGCCACCGGCTCACCCGCCGGTGACCAGATCCCCGAACCACCCGCGGCGCGCGCGTACCCGCCCCCTGTCGACCCGGCGAAACTCGCCGTCGCCACCCACACGCCGTGCGCGGCGGCGACCCGGCGGGCGCGTTCGTCGGGCACCGCCGCGTCGTCGGCCGACTCCAGCACCCCGGCCAGGTAGGCGTCCGCGCCGAGCGCCACCGTCGCCGCCGCGTGCTCCGGCGTGCCGGTGTCCTTGCAGACCGCCAGGCCCAGCCGCCAGCCGTCCACATCGAGCACCGCCGGCTCCCGGCCCGGCCGCATGTGCTGCGGCTCCGCGCCACCCAGGCACATCTTCCGGTACGCCACCCGCACGCCCTCGGCGTCGATCGCGAGCACCCCGATGTGCGGTCCGGGCACCGGCGCGCCGGCCAGCGCCAGCGTCCCGGTCTCGGCGCACGCCGCGCGCAGCGGCGCGAGCCGGGGATCGTCCGGGTCCAGCGGCGCGGCGTCCAGTTCGTACCCGGTCAGTGACATCTCGGGGAAGACCACCACGCGGGCGGCGGCGGCGCGCACGGCGTCGGCGTGCCGTGCCGCGTTGCCCGCGACGTCGCCGGAGCGGGTGAGCGGCTGGGCGACGGCGATCCGCAACGGCGTACGCATGGCGTACACGATAATGGTTTCCATGACGCGTGGTCGTCCGCAGCTTCGCCCCGTAACGTTGGTCGGATGATCGGAAACGCACAGCTGCTCGCCGGCCCCCGGGTGAGCGCCGCGCGGGCGGCAGAGCCGTCCGGTGACGGAGTGACCGGCTGGGTCACCGGCCTGATGGAACGGCTCGGCGGTCCCGGCGCCGGCCTCGCGGTGGCGCTGGAGAACCTGTTCCCGCCCATCCCCAGCGAGGTGATCCTGCCGCTGGCCGGCTTCACCGCGAGCCAGGGCAAGATGAGCCTGGTCGGTGCGATCGTCTGGACCACGATCGGGTCGATCGTGGGCGCGCTGGCGCTCTACTACATCGGCGCGGCCCTCGGGCGGGACCGGATGCGCGCCCTGGCCGAGCGGCTGCCGCTGATCAAGCTGGAGGACGTGGACCGCACCGAGGCGTGGTTCCTGCGCCACGGCGTCAAGGCGGTGTTCTTCGGCCGGATGATTCCGATCTTCCGCAGTCTCATCTCCATTCCGGCCGGGGTGGAACGCATGCCGGTGCCGGTGTTCCTGCTCTACACCGCGCTGGGCAGCCTGATCTGGAACACCACGTTCGTGCTCGCCGGGTACTTCCTCGGCGAGCAGTGGCACGTGGTCGAGGCGTACGCGGGCACGTTCCAGAAGATCGTGATCGTGGCCGTGATCGCCGGGTTCTGCTGGTTCGTGGTCAGCCGGGTCCGCCGCTCGCGCCGGAGCGCCCTCGCGGCGGAGGCGGCGCCGGCGCCGGAATCGGGGCCGGAGTCGGCCCGGCAGGGCACCGTCTACCGCGGCGGCTGGTACGGCCGCGAGGAGGACTGAGGCGGGCAGGGCGGGTAGAGCGGGCGGGTGCCGGTGCCGGCGGCCCGGGCGGCCTGGTCGCTGAACCGGCAGCCGAAGTCCGGCGCCGCCACCGCGCGCCGGTCGGTGACCGCGTCGCCGGCCGGCCGCTTGCCGGTGCGGACCCAGCGGGTCAGGTCGTCCCAGGCGGCGCCGGCCTCGGCCGGGCTGAACTCGCAGTGCTGCGCGGTGCGCACGGCCCGCTGCACCAGCAGCCGGGACCGGCCGTGCCGGGCCACGTCCCGGGCGTACGCCTGCTCCATGCCGAACGGCACGAACAGGTCACCGAGGCCGTGCAGGCTCAGCACCGGCGCGGTGGGCCGCCCGGCGATCCGGGGCACCTCGGTCAGACTCGGTGAGAGCCGCTGGCGCAGGTTCTCCGGCGCGACCCGCTGCACCGTCGCGTTCAGGTCGACCGGCTGGTTCGGCGCGTACCTGGTGAACAGGTTCGTGGCGAGCTGGCCGGGCCGCCGGGCGGGGGAGCCGTCCGCCTCGCTGACCGCGATGCCGAACAGGAAGTCCTTCCAGACCGCGAACGCGGCGTCGGCGCCCGGCCGCGGCCCGCCGGAGCGCTCCACGGTGACCGCGCGCAGCTGCTTGCCCAGGTCGTTGGTGGTGTCGGGGCCGCCCGGAGCCAGTCCGGCCAGGCCGAGCGTGACCTGGATCCGGGGCACCGCCGAGGTCAGGTAGTCGGGCGGCGTCGGGTACGCGCGCACCCCCGCGAGGGCCTGCGCGACCAGGTTGTAGTCCAGGAAGAAGTCGAACAGCTCCTGGTCGCCGAGCACCCCGCACATCGGCAGCGCACCGGCGTAGAAGCCCGGGTACTGTTCCAGCGAACGGCCGATGACGTGACCGCCCATCGACACCCCGGCGATCAGCACCCGGTGCGGGCGCCGGACGGTACGGCTGAACAGGTCGGCCAGGGCGCGGGTGCTGCGCACGCCGGAGCGCACGTCGTAGCCGTTGCGGTCGTACGACGACGACGCCCACGCGTACCCCTGGGTCACCAGGCGCTGCCGCAGGTCGAAGCCGGGCGGCTCCGGCGACAGCTCGGTGCCCTGGCCGCGGTAGCCGTGCGCCCACATGACGAGGTCGCCGTTCCAGCGCCTGGGGATCTCGATGACGTACCCGGCGTTGGCGTGCACGCCCTGCCGCACGGTGGTGGCGGCGCCGCCGACGACAAGTGGCGGCAGCGGCGGGTTGACGATGGTGTAGCCGGGCAGCGGGCCGCTGCCGTCGTCGCGGCCGGTGGCGGCGGCGGGGGCCGCGCCGGTGAGGCCGAGCGTCAACGTGAGGGCCACGCCGACGGCGAGCAGCCGGCGGCGCACGGGTGAGGGCTGCATCGCTGCTCCCCGGGGGGACGGTGCCACCCCGGGACGGGGGTGACGACGCGGGACGGATGCCTACCGGCCGGTAGCGCCCTGAACCTAGGCCGGGCGTCGAGAGCTGTCAATCACTGACCGACCGCTCGGTCAGCGCCCGTCCCGCGTGCCGCTCACACCACGCCGTGCGCCAGCATCGCCTCGGCCACCCGCCGGAACCCCTGGATGTTCGCCCCGGCCACGTAGTCGCCCGGCAGGCCGAACTCCTCGGCGGTCGCCCAGCACCTGTCGTGCACGTCCCGCATGATCTCGCGCAGCCGCTGCTCCGACTCGCCGAACGTCCACGTGTCGCGGCTGGCGTTCTGCTGCATCTCCAGCCCGCTGACCGCCACGCCACCGGCGTTGGCTGCCTTGCCCGGCGCGAACCGCACCCCGGCCCGGCCGAGGATCCGCACCGCCTCCGGCGTGGTGGGCATGTTCGCCCCCTCCACCACGGCTACGCAGCCGCCGGCGACCAGCGCGGCGGCCTCCGCGCCGCCGATCTCGTTCTGCGTGGCGCAGGGCAGCGCCAGGTCGCAGGGCACCTCCCAGACGTTGCGGTCCGGGACCGCCACGGCGTTGCGGGCGTGCTCGGCGTACTCGGCCAGCCGTCCCCGGCGCTGCTCCTTCAGCTCCCGCAGCAACGCCAGGTCGATGCCCTTCTCGTCGACCACGTAGCCGCCGGAGTCGGAGCACGCCACCACCGTGCCGCCGAGCTGGTGCACCTTCTCGATCGCGTAGATGGCCACGTTGCCGGAGCCGGACACCACCACCCGCTTGCCCTCCAGGCTGTCCCCGGCCTGGCGGAGCATCTCGTCGGCGAAGAACACCGCGCCGTACCCGGTCGCCTCCCGGCGCACCTGCGCGCCCCCGTACGCCAGGCCCTTGCCGGTGAGCACGCCCGCGTCGTAGCGGTTGGTGATTCGCTTGTACTGCCCGAACAGGTAGCCGATCTCCCGGCCGCCCACCCCGATGTCCCCGGCCGGCACGTCGGTCTGTGGGCCGATGTGCCGGTACAGCTCGGTCATGAAGCTCTGGCAGAACCGCATCACCTCGCGGTCGGAGCGACCCTTCGGGTCGAAGTCCGCGCCGCCCTTGCCGCCGCCGATCGCCAGGCCGGTCAGCGCGTTCTTGAAGATCTGCTCGAAGCCGAGGAACTTCACGATGCCCAGGTAGACCGACGGGTGGAAGCGCAGCCCGCCCTTGAACGGGCCGAGCGCGCTGTTGAACTCCACCCGGAAGCCGCGGTTCACCCGTACCCGGCCCTGGTCGTCCTCCCACGGCACCCGGAAGATGACCTGCCGCTCGGGCTCGCAGATCCGCTCGACCACCTCGGCGTACTCGGGATGCCGGGCCAGGGCCGGACCGATGCTCTCCAGTACCTCGCGGACCGCCTGGTGGAACTCGGGCTCTCCCGGGTTCCGGGCGACCACGCCGGCGAACACCGACTCGACGGTCTCCGGCATCACGGGCACCTCCTCTCGCCTGGGCCGCAGACCTGCTGGCCTGCGTCGCCCCAGGATACGAACGGTCTGCGCGATCAGGTTCACTGGTCGCCGTGGACGCCACCATCTGGACAACGGCGCGGGACGCGCGCGCCTGGCTGGACGCCGCGAACGGCCGCGGCGACACCGAGCTGACCTGTCGCATCCTCAAGATCGGCGAGGAGGCCGGCGAGGTCGCCGCCGCCTGGATCGGGATGCTCGGGCAGAACCCGCGCAAGGGGGTGACGCACACCCGCGAGGAGGTCGCCGCCGAACTCGCCGACGTGGCGTTCACCGCGCTCGTCGCCATCGAGAGCCTCGGCCTGGACGCCCAGGCCGTGCTGACCACGTGCGCCGACAAGGTGCGCTCCCGTACCGCTGCCACGGAAAAGGAGTGAACCGACCGGGAAACGGACACGTATGACCCGTTGGGGACCGGCGAGAGGGGATGACCATGACCACATCCGAGGATGAGCCCGGCCTGACCCGACCCCGCTGGTCCGGCGCGGCCCGCCTGCTGGCCGCCGCCGCCGCGCTGGTGGTCGTGCTCGGCGGGGTGGCCGTGGCGGTGACGCTGTCCAACCCGGGCCGCCTCGGCGTGGTCTTCTCCGGCGGCGCGCCGCCGTCGCCCGCCACCGGCGCCGGAGGTGTCGGCGCGGCCGAGGCCGCCGGAGCGCAGACGCTCGCCGAGCCCCGGGGCGGCCGGCAGCGCGCCGAGTTCGAGCTGGCCGACGGTCTGACCAGGTTCACCCTGCGGGCCGCCGACCTCGGCGACGACCTCTACCGCATCGACGTGCCGGAGGACGGCGGCGTCACGCCGCGCCCGCAGATGGTCGGCGACCGGGTCCGCCTGCGGGTCGAGGAGAACGGCCGTCGCGGTCCGGCCGCCGTGGACGTCGTGCTCAACTCCCGGGTCACCTGGCGGCTACGGCTCGTCGGCGGCGTCAGCGAGCAGCGGCTCGACCTGGGCGACGCCCGGCTCGCCGGGATCGACCTGGTCGGCGGCGCGTCGCGGACCCGGCTGCTGCTGCCCCGGCTGAACGGGTCGCTCACCGTCCGGATGACCGGCGGGGTCAGCGAGCTGACCGTCACCGTGCCCGGCGGGCCGCCGGTGCGGGTGCGCGTCGCCGCCGGGGCCGGCTCGCTGACCGTCTACGACGAGCGGCACGGCGGGATCGCCGCCGGTGACCTGGTCAGCTCACCGGGCTGGGACCGGGCGGCCGAACGGCTCTACCTCGATCTGGCGGCGGGCGCGAACGCGGTGAGCGTCACGGCGGACTGAGCGTACAGTCGGGGCGGTGGACCGCACCGAATCCCTGCCCGCGCAGACGCTCCCGCCCGGCGTCGGCCCGACCGACCCGGGCAGCGTGCTGCTGCCCGGGCACGACGTCCCCCTCGGCCGCTACACCACGGTGCGCCGGCTGCTGCCCCAGCGGCAGCGCCGGATGGTCGGCGCGTGGTGCTTCGTCGACCACTTCGGGCCCGACGACGTCGCCGACCGGCCCGGCATGGAGGTGCCGCCGCACCCGCACACCGGCCTGCAGACCGTCACCTGGCTGCTCGACGGGGAGATCCTGCACCGCGACAGCCTCGGCAACGTCCAGCCCATCCGCCCCGGCCAGCTCAACGTGATGACCTCCGGGCGCGGCATCGCCCACTCCGAGCGCTCCCCGCTGGTGCACCCGCCGCTCATGCACGGCGTACAACTCTGGGTGGCGCTGCCCGACCCGGCGCGCGCCGGCGACCCGGACTTCGCCCACCACGCCGACCTGCCCCGCTTGCGCGACGGCGACCTGGACGTCACGGTGCTCGTCGGTGAGTTCGGCGGGCAACGCTCGCCCGCCGTCGTGCACACCCCGCTCGTTGGCGCGCAGCTCGAGGCCCGCGGCGCGGCGCCGGCCACGCTGCCGCTGCGCCCCGACTTCGAGTACGCGCTGCTGGCCATGTCCGGCGCCGCCGACTGCGACGGCGTGGCGCTGGCCCCCGGCGCGCTGCTGTACCTGGGCCTCGGGCGAAGCGCGCTGACCCTGAGCGCCGAACCGGGCACCCGGCTGCTGCTGCTCGGCGGCGCCCCGTTCGATGAGCCGCTGGTGATGTGGTGGAACTTCGTCGGCCGCTCGCACGAGGAGGTGGTGGCCGCCCGCGAGGACTGGATGGCCGGCCGCCGCTTCGGCGTCGTCGCCGACGACGCGGCGCCGCCGCTGCCCGCGCCCGCGCTGCCCACCACCCGGCTCAAGGCCCGCGACCGCAGCGGCGGCGTATCCGGCTGACCGTCGTACCCGCATGCCGGGCCGTCGCCTGGGTAGTCCACGGCATGCCGACAAAGACCGCCCCGCGCGACGTCGCGGACAAGAAGCGGCTCGCCCGCCGGCTCGCCGGGGACGGCCGCGGGTTCGCCGAGTGCTTCGGGTTCCGGGTGACGAACAACCCGGCCCAGCTGTTCCAGGTCCTCTACCTGTCCGTCCTGCTGGCCCGCCGGGGCGACTTCCACCGCGCGGTCGACGCGGCCACGGCGCTGCGGGACGCCGGGTGGGACACGGCGGCGCGGATGGCCCGCTCGCGCCACGAGGACCGGGTACGCGTGCTGCGCGCCGCCGGGCTGCGCGGCGACCTGGCCGGGCTCGCCGACACGCTCGGCGACCTGGCCCGCACGGTCGTCGACACGTACCGGGGCGACCTGCGCCGGCTGCGCACCGCCGCGCGTCAGGACCCGGCGGGGGAGCGGCGGCTGCTGACCGCACTGCCCGGAGTGGACGACGAGGTGTGCGACCTGTTCCTGCGCGAGGCGCAGGCGCTGTGGCGCGAGGCGGCGCCGGTGGCCGACCGTCGAGCGCTCGCGGCGGCCCGCCGGCTCGGCCTGGGCCGTACCGCCGGTGACCTCGCCGGGCTGGCCGGCAGTGGTGAGTCGGAACAACTGTCGTGGCTGGTCGGAGCGCTGGCGCGAGTGGAGCTGGAACGCCGGTACGCCGAGGTGACCGCCTGAGCGCGTACGTGCGCCCGGACACAGTTCCGCGAATCTCACCCGTTCGGCTGATGTTGCGTCGTATGATGATCGTGGCAGCGATGCCCGCCCGGTTCGGGCGAACATCTCACCGCCTCGCGGTCGCGACCCGGTTCGGGCGTGAACCGCGGGGGACAGGTGCTGCGTGGCGCCCCAGGTCGCGGTTCGTGACCCGGGGCGCTCGCCTGTCCGGGCTGCGCGACCGGCCACAGAGGAGCCCAGCTTTTCCGCACGCGCAGAGGCCGGCGGCCGTGTCGCCCGCCGGCTCTCCCGCCGTGCTCAGATGCCGCGCAGGTGCTGCGACACGCGCGGGTGGTTGTCCCGGGCCTGCGCCGCGCGCTGCGAGCGGCTCACCTCCGGGGCCGCGTCGATGCCGGCCGAGCGGGCCACCTCGGTGCCGTTGGCGTAGTCCACCGGGGGCAGCGCGCGCAACGCCCGCAACACGTCCGGCGGCGCGCCCTCCCGCTCCGCCTCGCGGATGACGTCGTCCTTCCCGGCCGGGTAGTCCAGCGCGGACAGGTACTCCAGGACATCCGAGTAACTCGCCATCAGTCGGGCTCCTCGCGGCAGTAGTTGGGGTCACGACCGGGCGGCGGTTACCCGCCGCGCCGCCGCTCACGCCCGCCGCCACCGGAAAACCTGCCGCCCCGTCGCAACCGTTTCCGCCGCGCCGGGGCGGGTAGCCGCGCTGGGCGCACCGAAGGGGGTACCACCGATGCACTACCTGACGTTCGTGGGCCGGGTCGCCCGGCTCACCGGCACCAGCGAGGACCGCGCCGCCACGCTCACCGCGGCCACCCTGGAGACGTTCGCGCAGCGGCTGACCGGTGGCGAGGTGCTTGACCTGGCCGCGCAACTGCCGAAACCGCTGCAGGGGCTGCTCAGCCCGTACCCGCGGGACGAGGCGGCCGAGCGGTTCGGCGCGGCGGAGTTCGTGGCCCGGGTCGCCCGCCGGGCGGACTGCGACGAGAACACCGCCCGCGACGCCGTACGCGCGGTGTTCACCACGATGCGCGAGGCGATCGGCGGCGGCGAGTTCCAGGACGTCGTGGTCCAGTTCCCGCGCGACTACCGCGACATGGTGGAACCGGCGCTCGCCCCGGCCGCCGCGCGCCGGCGCTGACCGCCCACGATCAGGCGATCACACCGTCCGCCCGCAGCGCGGCGATCCGGGCGGCGTCCACCCCCGCCTCGGCGAGGACCTCGTCGGTGTGCTCGCCCGGCCCCGGCGGCGGGCGCCGCACACTTGTCGGGGTGGCCGAGAAACGCGGCGCGGGCGCCGGCTGGGTGACCCCGTCCGGCGCGACGAAGGTGTCCCGGGCGCGCAGGTGCGGGTGCTCGGGCGCCTCGGCCCAGTCGAGCACCGGCGCCACGCAGGCGTCAGTGCCGGCCAGCAGCTGCGTCCACTCGTCCCGGGTACGGGTGCGGAACAGCCGCGCCCAGGCGGCCCGCAACGCCGGCCAGTTCGCCGGGTCGTCCCGGTCCAGCGCGTCGCCGCTGTCCGGGCCGTCGTCGCCGTCCAACGGAAAACCGGTGAGCCGGACCAGTTCGGCGTAGAACTGCGGCTCCAGCGCGCCGACCGCCACGTACCGCCCGTCGGCGCACTCGTACGTGTCGTAGAAGGGCGCGCCGCCGTCGAGCAGGTTCACACCGCGCGGGTCCTGCCACAGCCCGATGCCGCGCAGCGCGTGGATCTGGGTGGCCAGCACCGAGACGCCGTCCACGATGGCGGCGTCGACCACCTGGCCGGGCGCGCCGCCGCGTACCGCGTACAGCGCCGCGACCACGCCCAGGGCCAGCATCATGCCCCCGCCACCGAAGTCGCCGAGCAGGTTCATCGGCGGCACCGGACGCTCACCGGCCCGGCCCACCCCGTGCAGCGCCCCGGTCAGCGCCAGATAGTCGATGTCGTGTCCGGCGCTGTGCGCGAGCGGGCCGTCCTGCCCCCAGCCGGTCATCCGCCCGTACACCAGGCGCGGGTTGGCGGTGAGGCAGTCGTCCGGGCCGAGGCCGAGCCGCTCGGTCACCCCGGGCCGGAAGCCCTCCACCAGCGCGTCGGCCCGGGCGGCGAGCGCCAGCACCAGGTCACGGCCCGCGGGCTGCTTCAGGTCCACCGCGATCGAGCGGCGGTTGCGGTTCAGCAGGTCGCCCGGGAACGCGCCGAACCCGCCGCCGCCGGGCCGGTCGATGCGCACCACGTCGGCGCCGAGGTCGGCCAGCATCATCGCCGCGAACGGCCCGGGGCCGATCCCGGCCAGCTCGATCACCCGTACGCCGGTCAGCGGTCCCTGGACTGTCACCTGCGTCACCATAGGGGCCGCGGTGACCAGGCGCCATGCCCTGAGCCGCCGCCCAGTCTGTTGACCAGGGCAAGCATCCGTGTCCCGACTTGGCGTCCGGTCCGGCGGTGACCTAGCCTTGTCCAGGCGAGGGGAGTACTTCCCAAAAATCATTCCGGTCAGTACGGCAAGCCGCCGAGGCGAGCCCCGGGTGGTTGCCCACGGAAACGTGGGTGAAGGAGACCTCGAACATGACACGGTGTTCGAGGAGGTTCCATGCCCGAATTGTCCCCGCTGGCTGCGGCCGAACTGTCGTCGGTCGGCACGCCCACGCTGTGGGCGGTGACGATCGTCGGCGTGCTCGTGCTGCTGGTGCTCGACTTCCTGGTCACCCGCAAGCCGCACGAGGTCTCCATCCGTGAGGCCCTGGGCTGGTCGGCCTTCTACATCGCGCTGCCGCTGGCGTTCGGCGCCTGGATCTGGTCCCGCTGGGGCAGCCAGCAGGGCATCGAGTACCTCACCGGCTACCTGGTCGAGAAGTCGCTGTCGGTCGACAACCTGTTCGTCTTCATGCTGCTGCTCGCCGCGTTCGCGGTGCCCTCCGTGCTGGCCCAGCGGGTGCTGCTCTACGGCATCGCGGGCGCCCTGGTGCTGCGCGGTGTGTTCATCGCGCTCGGCGCCGCCGCGCTCAAGACGCTCGACTTCGCCTTCCTGCTCTTCGCGCTCATCCTCGTCGCCACCGCGGTGAAGCTGCTGCGCGACGCCCTCAGCGGGCACGAGCAGGAGGTCGACATCAACAAGATGCGGTCGGTGCGGCTGCTGCGCAAGGTCATGCCGGTGGTCGACGAATACCACGGCACCCGGATGACCATCCGGCAGAACGGCCGCCGGGCGCTCACCCCGTTCGCGCTCGTCGTGGTCGCGGTGCTGGCCACCGACATCGTGTTCGCCGTCGACTCGGTGCCCGCCGTCTACGGCATCACGGAGGACCCGTACCTGGTCTTCGCCACCAACGCCTTCGCGCTGCTGGGCCTGCGGGCGCTCTACTTCGTGCTGCACGCCGCGCTGAGCCGGCTCGTGCACCTCAGCTATGGCCTGGCCGTCATCCTGGCGTTCATCGGCCTCAAGCTGGGCCTGCACTGGGCGCACGGCATCTGGGAGGGCGTGCCGGAGATTCCGACGCTGGCCTCGCTCGGCGTGATCATCGGCGTCCTGGTGATCGTCACCATCACCAGCCTCCGGGCCACCCGCAACAGCGGCGACGGCCAGCGCACCGTCGTGCACGAAGTGCAGGGCGGAGGCGGCGCCTGACTCGGTGGGAACCGCTGCCCCGGCACGGCCGGCGGTGGTACGACTGACGGGTGGGAATCGTCTCGCCGGGCTTCCAGGGCCGGCCCCGTTCGTCCGCGACCGACCTGCCGCCGGGGCAGTACCTCACCGAGGACTTTCCCGTGCTCTCCGCCGGCCCGACGCCGCGGGTGCCGCTCGACACCTGGGAGTTCGTGCTGACCAGCGAGACCGGCGCGGAGTACCGCTGGTCCTGGGACGAGATGATGGGCCTGCCGCAGGACACGCCGACGGTGGACCTGCACTGCGTCACCCGCTGGTCCAAGCTCGGCACCACCTGGCAGGGCGTCTCCCTGGACACGCTGCTCGACGGCGTCGACACCACCGCCCGGTACGCGCTGGCGCACTCCTACGGCGGCTACACCACCAACCTGCCGCTTGACGACCTGCGCGGCGGGCGGGCCTGGGTGGTGCACACGTACGACGGGGGGCCGCTGCCGGCCGAACACGGCGGCCCGGCGCGGCTGCTCGTGCCGCACCTGTACCTGTGGAAGTCGGCGAAGTGGGTGCACGGCATCCGGCTGCTCGTCGACGACCGGCCCGGCTTCTGGGAGACCGCCGGCTACCACGACTACGGCGACCCGTGGCGCGAGCAGCGCTACCAGGGCGACTGAGGTGACCGCGCAGGCGCAGGGCCGCCGCGTCGCGCCGCTGATGTGGCGGGTGGCCCGGCTGGTCGAGCGGCGGATCGAGACGCCCACCGCGCAGACGCTGGTGCTGGACGTGCCCGGCTGGCCCGGCCACCTGCCCGGGCAGCACGTCGACCTGCGCCTGACCGCCGAGGACGGCTACCAGGCGGCCCGGTCGTACTCGCTGGCCGGCCCGGCCGACGGTGAGCGGATCGAGGTGACGGTGCAGCGGGTGCCCGACGGGGAGGTGTCGCCGTACCTGACCGACACCTACGCCGAGGGCGACCCGATCGAGGTGCGCGGGCCGGTCGGCGGCTGGTTCGTCTGGCGTACCGACGAGACCGCGCCGGTGCTGCTGGTGGGCGGCGGATCCGGAGTGGTGCCGCTGATGGCGATGATCCGCGCGCGCCGGGCCGCCGGCAGCCGCACCCCGTTCCGGCTCGTCTACTCGGTGCGCACCCCGGACGACGTGATCTACGCCGACGAGCTGCGCCGCCGCGCCCGCGACGACCAGGGCCTGGACGTCGCGTACGTCTACACCCGCGCGGCGCCCGACGGCTGGCGCGGCGAGCCGCACCGGATCGGCCTCGCCGACGTGAACAGCCACGGCTGGCCGCCGGACCTGGAGCCGCTCTGCTACGTCTGCGGCCCCACCGGATTCGTGGAGACAGTGGCCGACCTGCTGGTGGGGCTGGGCCACCCGACCCGGCGCGTGCGGACCGAACGGTTCGGCCCGACCGGCTGACGACCCGAGGAGAGCGGATGACCGACCTGTCCTACCTGGATGGCAACATGCTCGACGGGCCGTTGCGCGAGGTGTTCGCCGTCGACCTGAGCGCCACCACCGGGCGCTGCGACACCTGCGGGACGACCGGCCCGATGGCCGGGCTACACGTCTACTCGCACGCCCCGGGCCTGGTCGGGCGATGTCCCGCCTGTTCCGGAGTGATGGTGCGCCTGGTCCGCGCGCCGCAGCGGGCCTGGCTGGACCTGCGCGGCACCACGTACCTCCAGGTGTCCATGCCGGCCGAGCCGGCCTTCCGCGCCGCGCCCTGACGTCTGCGCGGCGGCCGGGCCGCGCGCTGACGTCTGTGCGGCGGCTGGGCCGCGCCGGCGCAGCCGCCCGACGAGCTGCCCGACGGTCACCGGCACCACGGACAGCACGAGCTGACCGTTGCGGGGGTCGACGGTGGCCGCGACCGCGTACAGCCGGGCGCCGTGCCGCAGCAGGCGGGGCCGCCCGGCGGCGAGCCGGGGCGCGCGCACCGCGGCCCCGCCGCGCCCGTGGCCGCCGTCCACCTCGGCGCGTACCGGATGCCGCCGGCCGCCCGCGCGGCTCGCGGCCAGGAGCCGGTCGAGGGGGAACTCCGTGCGGACCGTGCGGCCGGTCGGGTCGCCGGCGTCGACCCGGGTGGCGCCCACGACCGCACCGGCCAGCAGCCGCACCGGTCCCGCCTGCGCGGCGAACCGGGGGTACGGGCTGCGCGCGGTCACCGTGAGCGTGTCCCCGTCGGCCCAGCTCACGTCGACGGCGTCCAGCCGCGCCAGCCAGCCGGCGCGTACGTCGGTGACGTCCGTCCAGCCGGCCGGGGCGCCCGGATAGCCCGCGTGCCACCGGTCCCCGGCGAACACCGTCGCCGGCACCCCCCGGCCGGTGTCCTGCTCGATGACCGCCAGCAGCTCGTCGACCCCGCCCGCGGTCACCGCGCCCAGCCGCAGCCGGGCCTCGATGCCGAGCCGGTCCCGCACGCCGTCCGTGACGTGCCGCCGCACCAGCCGGGCGACACCGGCGTGCACCAGTTCCTGCGTGGCCCGGTCCAGGTGCCGGAAGTCGTCGCCGACCAGGTTCGCCAGCTCCAGCCCGACGTGGCGGCACAGCACCGCGTCCCGGCGCGGTCCCGCGGGGATCAGGCCGGCGACGAACGCGAACAGCCGCTCCACGCTGACCAGGCGCTGCTCGACCCGGCTGTGGTAGGTGATGTTGCGGGCGTCCAGGCGGCGCACCGCGTGGTAGTAGTCGTAGTCGCCCAGCACCGAGATCCGCCGGGCGTGGTAGCAGGCGGCGAGCGTGAACGGCTGGTCGCTGAGGACCGGCATGTCCTCCGGGAAGCGCAGCCCCAGCCGGTCGACCACCTCGCGCCGGAACAGCTTCGTGTTCGCCAGCGACCAGGGCAGCGCCGAGTCGAACAGGCTCACGTCGACCACGTTGCCGTCGGCGAACACGTCGGAGAAGACGTGCCGGCCGTTGACGCCCACCACCCTGCCGAGCACCACGTCCGAGCCGTACCGGTCGGCGGCGGCGACCAGGCGTTCGAGGGCCTCCGGGCCGAGCCGGTCGTCCGAGCCGACGAAGAAGACGTACCGGCCGGTGGCCAGGTCCAGTCCCCGGTTGCACGGCGCGGCCGGGCCACCGGAGTTGGGCTGGTGCGCCACCCGTACGGTGCCCGGGTACCGCGCGGCGTACCGGTCCAGCAGGCGGCCGCTGCCGTCGGTGGACCCGTCGTCCACCGCCACGATCTCCATCCGGTCCGGCCCGATCGTCTGCCGCAGCAGCGAGTCGAGGCACTGCCGCAGGTAGCGCAGCGTGTTGTAGACCGGTACGACGACACTCACGTCGGGGCGGTTCGTCGCCTCCTCGGCTGCCACTGCTGCTCCTTCACGGTCGCCCGGATGGTCCGGCGCGACCCAGCGTGGTGGAGCGACCCGTCCGGGTGACGACACCCGCGTGACGACGAGGTGACCGGACGGCAGCCGTTGGATACGCCGAAGGGCCCGACCCCGTGGTGGGGGTCGGGCCCTTCGTCATCGGTCAGGAGCTGTAGCCGCGGCTGGCGATCCAGCGGGCGAGCTCGTCCACGTCCATCCGGTAGGAGGCCTGGTTCGGGTTCGCCGAGTCGGCGATCGTCACGACCTTCCCGCCGTCGCGGTAGCCCACCACGCTGATGTAGTGGCCACCCTCGAAGGAGTGGGCGTTGCCGTCGGTGTCGGTCGCGGTGCCGGCGATGTTGGCCACCACGGCACGGCCGTCGTCGACGGTCTTGACCACGTCGGCGCGCAGCTTGTCGACCTTGTCGCGGTCGCGGGCCTTGTCCATGGGGATCTCGGTGGACTTGTAGACGTCCTTACCGGTCTCCTTGTTCAGCACGGGGGTGATGTCGTTGATGGAGTTGGTGCCGGCTTCGGTGGTGCCCATCTCCTCGGCCATGGCGTGTACGTCGATGTTCTTGCCCTGCACGCTCAGCGCGTTGCGGGCGGCGGCGGGGCCGCAGAAGTAGAAGTTGGGCTGGGCTTCGTAGCGGACGTCGAGTTCCCGCTCGCCGTGGCCCTTGCGGTCGGTGGTGACCTGGGCGGCGGCGCGCTCGGCCGGGGTGGCCTGGGCGGCGATGGCGGGGCCGGCGATGCCACCGGCGGTGGCGACGACACCGGCAGCGGTCAGAACGGTCTTGCGCAGCAGAGTGGTAGCCATGATGGTTGCCTCCCTGAAATGGGGGATACGCGGCGGGGGTGCCGCGAAGGGGGAAAGTCTTGGGTGCCCGTGGAGGGGCTGGCACGCGGGCGGCCCGGAAGGGGCCTGCTCCTCGCGGCTCGGGGGATGTAACGACCTGCGGGCCGGGGATGATTCCCGCCGACCGTGGCTGCCAGCCGGGGGGTGACCGGTGGCGTGGGTCTGGGGATGTAACCACGACCGGACCGGGGCCATTCCCGGGGACGGCGGCGTGCCCGTCGCTCGGGGATGTAACGACGTCCGGGCCGGGCCGATTCCCTGACCTGGCGACCCGCTCGCGCGGGCTGGTGTTCGGCGCTCGTCCCGGTGCCCCGGGGTCAGCCATGTACAACGCCCCGCGCCCGCCACCGATTCCACCCCCACGGTGGCACCGACCACAGCCCCGCCCCCGCAGCGACCAGACACAGACCGCCAAACCACCCCGCCCCGCACATGCGGACGGGTCCGCTGGCTCAAGAGCTCTCCGATCCATCCATGCGTGCGCGATCTTGCACTATGTTGCCCGTCAAACCTCGCAAAACGTGCAAGACTCGGGCGCTAACTGCAAGATCGCGTGGGCGTGGGCGTGGGCGTGGGCGTGGGCGTGGGCGTGGGCGTGGGCGTGGGCGTGGGCGTGGGCGTGGTGCGTCTAAGGGGCGGACTGCTGGTCTTGCTGATCGGGCGACACCTCGCGTTGGGTGAGATCTTGGTACGAAATGGCCCCCATAGGGGCCATTTCGTACCAAGATCTCTTGTGGTCCTGAGAAGTGGAACAGTGCTCCCGGAGAGTAGGACAGCGGGTGGCGGAGCTGACCCGGGTGGGGCGGAGTGGGGGCGGTGGCCGAGAGTGGGACGGTGCGATATCTGCGCAGCGACGGCCGCGTCGCCATCCGCCGCCCCCGCCCCGCCGACGAGGCGGAGTTCGTCGCCGCCGCCCGGCGCAGCCGTGATCTGCACCATCCGTGGCTGTCCGCGCCGGACGACACGCAGCTGTACGCGGCGTACCTACGCAAGATCCGGCGGCGGGACAGTTCCGGGTTCCTGTTCTGCGACCGGGAGAGCGGTGAGATCGCCGGGTACGCGAACATCAGCGGCATCGTGTGGGGCGCGCTGCGCGGCGGCTACCTCGGATACGCGGCGTTCCACCCGTACGCCGGGACCGGGCACGCCTCGGCCGGGGTGCGGCTGGTGATCGGGTACGCGTTCGGGCCGCTCGGTCTGCACCGGCTGGAGGCGAACATCCAACCCGGCAACGAGCCGTCGAAGCGGCTGGCGCGTCGGCTCGGCTTCCGGCTGGAGGGCTTCTCCCCGGACTACCTGTTCATCGACGGCGCGTGGCGCGACCACGAACGCTGGGCGATCACCGCCTGACGACCGGCCGCGCCGCCGCCGAACCGAGCAGCCCCAGCTGCCCGGCTTCGGGAACGCGACCGGACTGCGGTACCCGGCCCGGTCCACCGCCCGCACACCGAGGAACACGTTGTCCTTGGACAGGTCGACGGTCACCTCGGTGACGTCGCCGACCGGCAGCACCCCGCGGCGGAGGCGGTACATCCTCGCGTCGATCGCGAGGAATGTCCATATAGCCGCTGATGGATGGATCTTGGGTACGTTTGTCGCAGGTCTGCCCGGGAACGGCAGCAGGCATGACGAAACCACGTGTGGTGATCGTGGGGGCCGGGTTCGCCGGGTACCACGCGGCCAAGACGTTGCGCCGACTGGCCCGCGACCGGGCCGAGATCGTCCTGCTGAACACGACCGACTACTTCCTCTACCTGCCGCTGCTGCCCGAGGTGGCGGCCGGCGTGGTGGAGCCGACCCGGATCGCCGTGCCGCTCGCCGGCACGCTCGACGGCGTCCGCGTGGTGGTCGGCGAGGCGGACCGGGTCGACCTGCAGAACCGGTGGGTCGGCTACCGCTCGATCGAGGGCGACCACGGTCAG
Source organism: Micromonospora chalcea (assembly GCF_028768405.1). Classification (NCBI taxonomy): domain Bacteria; kingdom Bacillati; phylum Actinomycetota; class Actinomycetes; order Micromonosporales; family Micromonosporaceae; genus Micromonospora; species Micromonospora chalcea. Next base: position 937,051 of record NZ_CP118233.1, read on the forward strand.
CTCGCGTACGACCGGCTCGTGCTCAGCGTCGGCAGCGTCAACAAGCTGCTGCCGATTCCCGGCGTGACCGAGTACGCCCACGGCTTCCGCGGCCTGCCCGAGGCGCTGTACCTGCACGATCACGTGGTCCGGCAGATCGAGCTGGCCGAGCTGACCGACGACCCGGCCGAGCAGCGGGCCCGCGCCACGTTCGTGGTGGTCGGCGCCGGCTACACCGGCACCGAGGTGGCCGCGCACGGGCAGCTGTTCACCGACCGGCTGATGGCCCAGCGCCCGCACCTGAAGGTCCGGCCGCGCTGGATGCTGCTCGACCTCGCGCCCCGGGTGCTGCCCGAACTGGACCGGCGGATGTCGGTCACCGCCGACCGGGTGCTGCGCAAGCGCGGCGTGGACGTGCGGATGAACACATCGGTCGCCGAGGCCACCCCGGACGGGGTGATGCTCACCGACGGCGAGTACGTCCCGACGTGCAGCCTCGTCTGGTGCGTCGGCGTACGCCCCGACCCGTTCGTGGCCGAGCTGGGGCTGCGCACCGAGAAGGGCCGGCTGGTGGTCGACGAGTTCCTCAACGTCCCCGGCTTCCCGGAGGTGTTCGCCTGCGGCGACGCCGCCGCCGTGCCCGATCCGACCCGCCCCGGGCAGGTGTGCGCGATGACCGCGCAGCACGCCCAGCGGCAGGGCAAGCTGGCCGCGCACAACATCGCCGCCTCCTACGGGCAGGGCGTGCGCAAGTCGTACAAGCACCACGACCTGGGCTGGGTGGTGGACCTGGGCGGCAAGGACGCGGCGGCGAACCCGCTGAAGGTCCCGCTGGCCGGGCTGCCGGCCAAGGCCGTCACCCGCGGCTACCACCTGCTCGCCATGCCCGGTAACCGGCCCCGGGTCGCCGCGGACTGGGCGCTCGACGCGACGCTGCCCCGCCCCGCCGTGCAACTGGGCCTGGTCCCGGCGAACGCGGTGCCGCTGGAGAGCGAGTCACCGGAGCTGGCCCGGCGGCGCTGAGCGCCGCGCACCCGCCGGCCGGCCCTCACCCGCCGGCCGGCGGCCGCTGCGCCGGCTCGCCGCCGGCCGGCTCCGGCAGTGCCTGCCGCCCGGCCGGCACGAACTCGCGCAGCAGCACCTGCGCGATGCCGGCCGCCGGGATCGCCAGCAGCGCGCCGACCAGGCCGCCCAGCTCCACCGCCAGCAGCAGGCTGACCAGCACCGTCAACGGGTTGAGCCGCACCGCGCGGGCCATGATGACCGGCTGCAGCAGATGGTTCTCCACCTGCTGGTAGACCACGAAGAAGACGAGCACCACGATGCCGGCGGTGGGGGAGTGCACGAATCCCGCCCCGGCCGCGGCGATCGCCCCGAGCGTGGCGCCGACCAGCGGGATCAGGTCCACCACGGCGACCGTCAGCGCGATCACCGCGGCGAACGGCACGCCGAGCAGGAACAGCACGACGAACGTCAGGCCGCCGCAGATCACGCTGATCAGCACGTTGCCGCTGAGGTAGCCGGTGACGATCCGGGACGAGTCACGGCCGATGCGCCGCAGCCGCCGCGCCGGGCCGTCGCCGACCAGCCGCAGCGTCGCGGCGACGATCTTCGGCGCCTCCAGCACCATCAGGTACGCCAGCACCACCACCGTGACCAGCGCGGTCACCGCCTGGGCCACGCTGCGGACCACCCCGACCGTCGGGTCGCCGAGCCGCGAGCCGAACCGGCGCAGCTGGCCCGGCTCGGCGTACCGGAGCAGGTGGAAGCGGTCCAGCAGCCGCCCGACCGGTCCCCGCCCGGCCTGGGCCTCGCGCACCAGCTCCGGCAGCCGGTCGGCGAAGCGGGCCACCTCGTCCACCAGCGGCACCAGGATCAGCGCGCCGACCGCGGCGAACAGCGCGAACGCGGCCAGGAACACCAGCAGCGTGGCCAGCGCGCGGCGGCGTACCCGCCGCTGCAGGCGGTCCACGAGCGGTTTCAGCGCGACCGCGAAGAACACCGCCACCAGACCCCACACCAGCACCCGCCGGGTCGCCCAGACCAGCGCCAGCCCGACCACCGTGGCGAGGACCAGCCCGATCACGACAAGCGTCCGGCGCGCGGTGGACCGGTCGTCGGCGGTGCTCATCCGGCGCGGCTACCCGCCGCGCGGGGCGGAAAACCCGGCTCAGCCCAGGTCGGCGTCGGTGACCGGGAGGGCGCCGGCGGCGAACGCGTCGAGCGTCGCGTCGTGCAGCACGGTTCCGGGCACCGGATCGGCGGCGGCCCGGGCGGCGAGCCGGCGCGCCGGCAGCCGTCCCGGCGTGGGCGAGGCGGCCAGCACCACGTTGCCGTACCGCCGTCCGCGCAGCATCCGCCGGTCGGCCACCAGGCAGACGTCGGCGAACACCGCCCGCAGCGTGGCCACCTGCCCCCGGGTGTGCGCCAGCGGCGGCAGGTCGGTGAGGTTGATCAGATAGATGCCGTCCGGGCGCAGCACGCGGGCCACCTGCGTCGCGAACTCGACCGCCGCCACCTGCGGGGGCATCCGGGCCGCCCGGTACACGTCGGCCACCACCACGTCGTACGCCCCGGACGGCGCCTCGGTGACCGCCTCCCGGGCGTCACCGATCGCGACCACCACCTTCGGCGGCAGCGGCGGCAGCTTCCGCCGGACCAGCTCGACCACGCCCGGGTCCCGCTCGATCACCCGCTGCGCGGAACCGGGCCGGGTGTGCGCGAGCCAGCGCGGCAGTGTGAGCGCGCCCCCGCCCAGGTGCAGCGCCGTCAGCGCCGCGCCCCGCGGGGCGGCCAGGTCGATCGCGGCGGCGATCCGCCGCACGTACTCGAAGTGCAGGTACCGGGCGTCGGCCACGTCCACGTACGACTGCTCGACCCCGTCGGCCAGCAGCGTGCGCCCGGACGGGCGGGCCGGGTCCACCACGATCTCCAGGGTCTCGGTGTCGTCGTGATCCACGGCGGCACACGGTACCGCCCGGCCACGGATGGCCCCGGCCCGCGGGGGACCGGGACCGTTCCGCCGCCGGGTCAGCCGGCCGCCATCCCGGCGCCGGCCTCGTCGACTGCCGCGTCCACCCGGTGCGCGAGGTCGACGTCCGCCGCGGTCACGCCGTCGACCTGCTGTGTGCGGACCGTCAGCACGGCGTTGTCCGGGTCCGGCCGCCCGATCTGCGGCGCGCGCCCGGCCTCGGCCTTGAGCTGGTCCAGCCGGTCGAGCACCCGGTCCAGGTTGCCGCCGGGCAACTCGATCGTGCGCACCAGCGACCGCCGGTCGCTGGACCAGTAGGGCAGCGCCGCGAGCGCGTCACGCAGCTCCGGCTCGGTCAGTGGCGCGGTGGCCGAGGACGCGCCCACCAGGCCGCCGCCGAAGTCGGTCGGCCCGAGCAGGTCACGCAACTCGTCGGGTACGCGCAGCGACTCGACCAGCTCCGCGTCGGCCTCATTGAGCGCGGCGAGCGTCGCCTCGGCCTGGTAGCGCGCCTGCTCCGGGGTGAGGCGGCTGTAGCGGCCGACCTCGGCCAGGAATCCGGGCAGGTCGCGGCGGGGTTCCATACCGTAGACCGGCACCACGTCGTGCAGGGTCAGCGGCACCGCCTCCAGCAGTCGCTCCCGTTCCACCTCGTCCAGCGCCTGGGCCAGGGCCAGCACGGTGCCCTCCGCGGCGACCTTGGCCGTGGTGAAGTCCACCCCGGCGCGCCGGCTCACGTCGTCGACGAGATCCCGGTAGCTCATCGAGACCCCGGGTGACGGCGTCGGGTCCGGCAGCGGGCGCTGCTGCTCCGCGACGGCGACCGGCGGCGGCGCGGGACCGCCGCGCGTGGTGTCCGGCTTGTGCCGTCCGGCCGGCGGCGGGCCGGACCGGTCGTGCCGGTCCAGCGAGGTGACCTGCTTGGACGCGCTCAGGCTGGCGCCGGTCTGGCTCGGCCGCAGCCCTCGCTCGCGGGCCTCGCGGGCGAGAGCCCGGCGGCGCTGGTTGTCGCCCTCCATCTGCTTGCGCATCGTCGCACCTCGTTCCTGGTCGGTTGCGCTTGCGCCGACCGCGTTCCCGGCGCTGCCGGGAAGCTAACGGGAGGCCCGCCCGGCGGAGGCTTCACTCGCTGCGGGTGAGGAGCGCTCACCCCGGCGGGCGGCAGGATCGGATGGACCGGACAACTTCCGACGCACGCGGAAGGGCAGGTCGACATGAAACGGATCGTGGAGATCGTCCCCGCCCGTCCCGGGTGGTACGCCCGCTGGCGGATCGGCCCGGACGTCACCCGCTGCTACCCGGTGACCCTCTGGGCGCTGCTGGAGCACCACGACGGCACCGGGCGTGAGGTGATCGGCGTCGACTGCGTCGGGCAGTGGCCGGGCGCGGACGACGACGGTGCTACCGGAGACTTCGTCCGTTACCTGTTCCAGACGCCCGATTCCGGCGCGCCGGAGGACGCCGAGGCCCCGATCGTGGGAGAGCCGCACACCACCGGCCCGCGCCGGCAGGCCGCGCCCGCCGCCTGAGCCATCCTCCCGGCCCCCGGCCCCTGGTCCCAGGGCCGGGGGCCACCCCTTCCCGGCAACGGCGTGCCGCGCGGTCAGCCCACCTCGCGGGCGTCGCCGGTCACGTCGCGGGGCGGGGCGGCCAGCAGCTCGGCCAGGCCGGTGCGGTCCAGCAGATGCCGTACCTGCGGATTGGTGTTGCGCAGCCGGACCGCGCCGGTGCCGGAGCGGTGGATCACCACGAGCGCGCTCAGCCCGGAGGAGTCGCAGAGGACCACGCCGCCGAAGTCGAGCTCCACCTCCTGGCAGCCGTCGCGGCGAAGCCGCGCAACGGCCTCGACCAGTTCCGGGGCGGTGTCGTAGTCCAGCTCACCGGCCAGCCGCACCCGGACGGCGCCGGCGTCGAGCCGGTCCACCTCGATGGTCAGCATCTGGGAGGGCACGCTCCCATGTTCCCAGCCGGACCCCGGCGGGAAACCCCCGGGGTCACGCGGAGGCGGCCGAACCCGTGGCGGGCGGCCCGGTCCGGTCGTCGACCGGCGCACGGTCGAGCAGGCCGGTGACGCCGGTCAGGTCGAGAATGGTCTCCAGGAACCGCGGGACCGCGCGCAGCTCGATCCGGGTGCCGACCTGCTGCCCCTCCCGCCAGGCGTGCACGATCACGGACAGGCCGGTGCTGTCCAGGAACAGCAGGTCGGCGAAGTCGAGCACGAGCGTCGCGGGACGCCCGGCGAGCAGCCGGTCGACCTCCGCGCGCAGCGGCGCCGCGGTGGCGTAGGCCAGGTCGCCGCCGACGCCGATCACCGGGACGGCAGGGTCGGAACGATCCACGGAGATGCTCAGCGGGGTCGCCTCGGACCTTCTGCGTTGAGGAACCACCATCACGCCTTTCCGCACGCTGCCGGTCGGGCAGGGATGCCTGGATCGTAACAACAGCGGCACCGCCCCGCTGGGCGCGCGCGGGCCGCCCCAGCAGCGTCGGCTGGGTGGCGGTACCGGCATACCGGCGTAGTGTGGGGCGAAGAGATGTGGCCACAGGCGCCGTGCGGCGCCCCGGGGGTGCCGACGAGGAGAGTGGGGCTCAGCTGGTGACTGCTGCCGACGTCAGGGGTGCCGACCCGGGCGACGGACGGATCTCCACGCCGAGTGCCGCACGGGTCCCGGCGTGGTCCGCCGCCGCTGCGGCGACGCCTGCCCTGCCGCCGCTGGCAGCCGACCGCGGCCCCGCCGTCCCGGACTGGTCCGAGGTCGTCGAGCACTTCCGGGAGGGCCTTGTCGTCTGCGACGCCGACGGTGTCGTGCGGCACGTGAGCCCCGTCGCGGAGCGCCTGGTCCCCGAGGTGACCGCCGGCGAGCTGCTCGCCGCGGCGGGCGTGGACGCGCTGCGCGGCGACGGCCCGGCGGAGTTCACCCACCACGGGCGACGGCTGCGCGTACGGCCGGTCGCGCTGTCCGGTCACCGGCGCTGCTGGTACGTCGAGGACGTCACCGAGAGCGTCAGCCGGGCCGACGCGCTGCTGGCCGAGCGGGCCCGCTCGGCGTTCCTCGCGGTGGTCGGCGAGAAGCTCGGCAATCCGCTGCACCCCGACCGGGCGGCCGCGGCCGTGGTCCGCCTCGCCGTGCCGACGGCGGCCGACGTGGCGGTCCTGGTGCTCGCCCCCCGCTCCGGCCGGTCCCGGTGGTGGCGGGCAGTACGCGCGGACGACCAGGCGCCCGTGGTGGACAGCGGCGTGCTGCCCGCCCCGGCGCTGCCCGTGGCCATCGAGGCCGGCCTGTCCGGCGCCGAGCCGCACGAGCTGGACTGGCTGGTCGAGCAGGCCGCCGAGGCGGGTTGGCTGCCCGGTCTGGACACCTCCGGCGCCGTCGCCCGGGTGGTGCCGCTGCCCGGCCGGGATGCGCCGGCCGGCGCGCTGCTGGTGGCCCGCCGCGCCGACCGCTGGTACGACGAGGCCGATGTGGACCTGATCCGCGCGTTCGCGGCACGGGCCGGCGCGGCGCTTACCACCGCTCTGCTCTACCGCGACCAGGCCGAGGTCGCCGACACGCTGCAGGCCAGCCTGCTGCCGGTCGAGCCGGCTCCCGCGACCGGCGTGCAGTGGGGCACCGCGTACCGGCCCGCGCAGGCCGGCCTGCGCATCGGCGGCGACTTCTACGGTTCGCACCAGCTCACCGACGGCGGGTCGGTCTTCTTCCTCGGTGACGTGTCGGGCAAGGGCGTGGAGGCGGCCGTCTTCACCGGCCAGCTGCGCCAGTGCCTGCAGGCGCTGCACCGGGTCGAGAGCCAGCCCGGGCGGCTGCTGAAGCTGCTCAACGACGCGCTGCTGGAGACCACCCAGGCACACGGGCAGGGCCGGTTCGCCACCATGGTCCTCGGCGTGGCGCGTCCGCACCGCGACGGCGGCCAGACCCTGACGCTGGCCGGTGGCGGGCACCTGCCCCCGCTGGTGCTGCGGGAGTCCGGTGACGTCGAGGTGGTGCCGTTGCGCGGCATGCTGATCGGCGTGGTGCCCGATCCCCGCATCGGCGAGGTCACCGTGCGCCTGGCGCCGGGGGAGACCTGCCTCTTCTACAGCGACGGCGTGACCGAGGCGCGGGGCGGCCGGCGCGGCGACGAGCAGTTCGGCGCCGAGCGGCTGCTCAACGCCGTGGCCGGCTGTAACCGGATGCCGGCGCCCGCGCTGGCCGAACGGGTCGAGCAGGTGACCTGTGACTGGCTCGCGCACGGCGACCACGACGACATAGCGGTGCTGGCGCTGCGGGCGACCGGCCCGGCCGGGCGGGCGCCCCGGCACCTGCACGCGGTGCCGGAACCGGCCGCGGCCGAGCTGACGAGGGAGTGGTCCGCGTGACAGTGCCGACTGTCGGGGTCGATGCGGGTCACGCCTTCGCCCGCTACCTGGAGTGCCTGGCCGACGCGGACGAGTCCGCCGCCGTGGCGGTGGCCGTGGGGCTGCTGGAGACGGGCGTGCCCGCCGAGCGGGTGCTGCTCGACCTGGTCGCGCCGGCGCAGGCCGAGGTGGGCGAACGGTGGGCGCGCAACGAGTGGAGCGTCGCCGAGGAGCACGCCGCCACGCACATCAGCGAGCGGGTGGTGGCGGCGGTGGCCGCGTACGCCGATCCCCGGCCGACGCGGGGACGGATCGTGATGGCCTGCATGGACGGCGAGTGGCACGCGCTGCCGGCCCGGCTGGTGGCCGAGGTGCTGCGGTTGCGCGGCTGGCAGGTCGTCTTCCTCGGCGCCAGCGTGCCCGCCGCCCACCTGGTCTCCTACCTGCACCGTTACGACGCGGAGGCGGTGGCGCTGGCCTGCGCGCTGCCGATGCGGCTGCCGCACGCCCACCGGATGGTGGAGGCGTGCCGCCGCTCCGACGTGCCGGTGGTGGTGGGTGGCCGGGGCTTCGGCGAGGACGGCCGCTGGGCGCGTGTGCTGGGTGTGCCGTGGGCGCCGGACGCGCCGGCCGCGGCCGACCTGGTGGCCGACGAGCGGGCGCTGCGTGCGGCGCCGCCGGCCCGGCTGGACCACCTGGCCGACGACGAGTACGCCAGCCTGGTCAAGCGGCGCGGCGAGTTGATCGACAGCGCCCTGGCCGACCTGCGGGAGCGGGTGCCGTCGGTGTCCGGCTACACCCCGGCGCAGCTCGACTCCACGATCAGCGACCTCGGTTACATCGTGGACTTCCTGGCCGCCGCGCTCTATGTGGACGACGGGACGCTGTTCACCGCGTTCGTCGAGTGGCTGGTGGAGATCCTGGTCAGCCGCGGGGTGCCGGCGGGGGCGGTCGGCCTGACGCTGGAGCACTATGGACAGCAGTTGCGCGACTTCCCGCGCGCGGCCGGTTTCCTCGACCGGTCCCGGGCTCTGGTCGGCGGCCTGTCTGCGGCGGGCCGCTGACGGCACCCGGATGGGCCGTCCCATATACTTGCACTACTGCAAGCGTTCGCCTGCGGTGGGGAGCGAGGGGGGCCAGGGTGACGTTCACCGTCACGTACGCCCAGCGGGACGGGGGCGGCGTCTGCCTCCGGCTCGCCGGTGAGCTCGACCTGGGCACGGCCCCCGAGCTGAACTCGGCGATCGACCGGCTGATCGCCGAGGGGCAGCGCGAGCTGCTGCTCGACCTCGCCGAGCTGACCTTCTGCGACTCCACCGGCATCGCCGCCTTCGTGCGCGGGGACAATCTCGTCGCCGCCGACGGCGGCTGGCTGCGCCTGACCGGGGCGACCGGCCGGGTGGCCCGGGTGCTGCAGGTGACCGGGCTGGCCGAGGTGCTCCGGTACGCCCGTGACACCGTCGACCCGGCCGCGCCGGCCGCCTCCTGATCCGGTACATTTCCCCGCCAGCAACCGGCCGTGCGGCCGGCCGCCCTCCTCGAGACAAGCAGGTAAGACGATGGGTCAGAGCACCCCGAGCCCGGTTCGCATCCTGGTGGTGGACGACGATCCGGGTGACGTCCTGATGATCGAGGAGGCGCTCGCCGACTCCGACGTCGACAAGGTCATCGACGTGGTCGCCGACGGTCAGGAGGCGATGGAGTTCCTCCGGCGCGAGGGCCGGCACGCCGAGGCGCAGCGTCCGGACGTGATCCTGCTGGACCTGAACATGCCCCGGATGGACGGGCGGCAGGTGCTCGGCGAGGTCAAGGGCGACGAGAGCCTGCGGACCATCCCGATCGTGGTGCTGACCACCTCCAACGCCGACACCGACGTGGTCAGCAGCTACACGTTGCAGGCCAACGCGTACGTGACCAAGCCGATCGACCTGGACGACTTCAACGACGTGGTACGCCGCATCGACGAGTTCTTCGGCCGGGTGGTCGTGCTCCCGAAGCACCAGTAGGTGCGGGAAGTCCGGGCCTCCGCATCCTGAACATTTTGTGGGAACGGCCCCGCCCGTGAGCGACCGGCCCGCAGGATCGGCAGTGGGGACGAACACCGGCTGCCTGGGGGGCGACGCATGAGGTTCTCGGTGGTGGAGACCGGATACGACAGGCGTCAGGTGGATTCCTGCCTCGACGAGCTGAGCCTGCGGCTGGGGCGGCTGGCGGCGCGGGCGGAGGGCGCCGCCGGGGCCGGCCGGGAGTGGGATCAGATCCGGTCCGACGCCCTGCACCTGTGCGACTTCCTGCACCGGCGGACCGCGCCGGTCGAGGGCCCGGAGGCGGCCCGCCCGTCGCCGGCCGAGCGGGAGGCCGCCGAGCTGCTGGCCACCGCCCGCGCCGAGCTGGAGGCCGCCCGCGAGGAGGCCCGCCGGTTGCGGGAGGAGGCGTACGCCGACGCTCTGCGGGCCCGCCGCGAGTTCGAGGCGGCCCTGCTGGCACGGCGTCGCCGCGAGTCCCGGGTGGACGAGATCCTGGCCGGCGCGCGCGGCGAGCGGGTGCCGGTGGACACCCCGACCGCCGCCGCGGGCGTGCGGCCCGGCGCCGCCTGACCGGTCCGGGTCAGGTCAGCGCCGCCACGATCGTCGCGGCCCGGTCCTCGTGCCGGGCGTACGCGTCCGGGTACGCGGACACCTGCACCGCCTGGGCGGCGGCGGTGACGCTCATGTCCGCCCAGCCGGGCACCTCGCGCAGGGCGGTGTAGAAGGCGCGGGCCGCGTACGAGGGTCGCATGAGCTGGGCGACGGTGCCCCAGCCGCTGCTGGGGCGCTGCTGGAACAGCCCGACCGAGTCGTGGTCGGAGCCGCTGCCCTGGTGCGGGTGGTCGAAGGACTCCGGGAGCACGTCGCTGGCCAGGTTGTAGAGGTTGCTCTCCTGCATCGCGGTGGCCACCGCCACGACGAGCGCCCGGCGGGGCATGCCCATGTCCCGCCCCACGTCCACGATGATCTTCGCGTTGTTCATCTGCCGCTGGTCCAGCCCGGCGACCGGCCGCGGGTTCTTCGGGCGGGCGGGCTTGCGCGGCGGCTTCTTCGTCGACGCGGCCGGGCTCGGCGTGGCGGCCGGGGCGGGCAGGACCGGCGCCGCGGCGACAGGTGGCGCGAGGCGGGTGAAGTCGCGGGAGGCCCGCTGCTCGGCGGCGGTCCGGTCGGCGACCGCCTCGCGTACGTCCAGCCGCGCGGGGCCGGTTTCGCCGACGCCTGCTACGCCGATCAGGCCGAGGCAGCAGGTGACGCCGGTGGCCACCGCGATCCGGCCCGGTACCGAGCGGGCCGGGCCGCGCCGGGGCGGCTCCGGGGCGCGGTGACGCCCCACTCTCCGTTCGGCTGATGCCGGGTCAATCGTTCGGCGAACCGGGCGGTTGGCGGGCAGCGGCTGGTGGGAGGGGTGGTCGGGAGGCACCCGCCGAGGCTAGAGAGCATCCGGACCGTTGCCATCGGGGTGATTGGTGGCATGCGCCACAATCTGCCGGATTCGCGGCCGACAATTCACTCGGCCGATCACCAAACAAGCGCAACCTCGCGTACCCGGAACATGCCTCATGTCGGTTTAAGGCCGGGAAAGCGGACGCGAGCACGAGCAACCCGGGCCGCGCGCCGCCCTCCGCCGTTCGGAGGAGGGCAGGCTGGTCGAGCGGCCCGCCCGGCGCGGCGGTCCGCCGACCGGAAGCATCGACCGCCCCGGATGGCGGCGACCGCTGTGGATCATGGCGAGGCCCCGGCACGGTGACCCGGGCGCTCGTTACGATTCCGACGGTGACCGAGCAGAAGGCCGACGAGCGTGGCCCCGGAGAGCCGTCCGGCCGCCGGAGGCGGCGCGGACTCGTCGTCATCGCCTGCGCCGGGCTGCTCGCGGCGCTGCTCGCCGGCCATCGGGCGGTGCCGAACGTGCACGGGCTGGGCAGCCTGCTGGACAGCGCCGTTCCGCTGCTCGGCCTCGGCGTACCGGTGCTCGCGCTCGTGGCGCTGCTGCGCCGCTCCCGCCCGGCGCTGCTGGCGGTGCTGCTGCCGGCGCTGGTCTGGGCCGGCCTGTACGGGCGCGCGTGGCTGCCCCCGGCGGCCGGCGCGGCGGGCGCCTCGGTGCGGGTGGCCAGCCAGAACCTGCGTGTCGGCAACCCCGACCCGGCCGCCACGGTGGGCGCGCTCGCCGGCGACGGACCGGACCTGATCGGGCTCCAGGAGGTCGCCGACGGTGACCGGGTGGCGCCGGTCCTCGCCGGCCGGTACCCGCACCGCGCGGTGGTGTCGACGGTCGCGCTGTGGAGTCGGTGGCCGATCCGGGAGGCGCACGGCATCGACACCGGGCTGGGCTGGGACCGCGCGCTGCGCGCCGTGGTGGCCGCCCCCCGGGGCGACCTGACCGTGTACGTCGTCCACCTCGGCTCCGCGCGCGCCGGGCACACCGCCACCCGGGACCAGACCGTCGCCGCGCTGGCCGACGCCGTACGCGTCGACCCGGCGGAGCGGCTGGTGGTGCTCGGCGACCTGAACACCGCCACCACCGACCGGGTCTTCGACCCGCTGACCCGGCTGCTGCGCGACGCTCAGGCCGAGGCCGGGCAGGGATTCGGCTTCACCTGGCCGGCGGAGCTACCGGTGACCCGACCGGACCACGTCCTCTACCGGGGACTCACCCCCACCACTGCCGGGGTGCTGCACACCCCGGACAGCGACCACCGCGCGGTGACCGCCGGCTTCCGCTGGTGAGCGCTCAGTGCCGGCCGTTCTCCGCCGGGGTCACCGTGAGCCGGTGCCGGCTCGGGTCGCCGCTGGAGAACGGCCAGAGCCGGTCGGCGTACGCGACCAGGTCGGCCAGCTGATCCCGGGTCAGTCCCGCCGAGGAGATCTCGGCGTGCACGTCGGCCCGGTAACGGCCGTCGTCGTCGCGGCCCAGTTTCGCCTCTGCGGTCACCTGCACGGTGTGCGCCTCGTCGGTGATCTCCCCGGCCGCCTCCACAGCCGCGTGGTGCAGGCAGGAGGCGAACGCCGCGGCCAGGAGCTGCTCCGGCGTCAGACCGGTGCAGTGCGGCGCCAGCGGGGACGCCAGGGCGGAGGAGAGACCGCCGTCGTCGGTGCGTACGTGACCGCCCGCCGCGGTCGCCGTGGCCGTCTCGGCCAGCCAGGAACTCGGATCCGGCATCGCGTTCCTCCCGTCACTCACCGGACCGCGTTCCCGGACCCCGAGCAGCGAAACCGCGCCCGGGCGGGCAGTAGGAGCGCTCAGCCGACCCGGCCGCTCGGCGCGGCGTCGACGGCCATCGCCTCGGTGGCCTCGGCGGCCGCCCGGCTGGTCCACGGCGAGACCTGCTCCGCGCGCTGGCGGGGCAGCACCGCGCTCATCGGCACGTACACCCGGGCGTCCACCGCCTCGGCCAGCAGCAGCGCGGCCATCGGGCTGGTCGGCCGGGCCGCCGGGTCGGCGTCGAGGCAGCTGCGGCACAGGTCGGCCACCTCGGGCGGCAGCCCGGGAACGTCGGGCAGCGGCCGGGGCTCGGGCCGGCGTCCCCCCGGCCCGAGCAGCCGGGTGGTGCTGTCCGCCTCGTACGGCAGGTGACCGGTGAGGCAGTAGTAGAGCAGCACGCCGAGGGCGTACATGTCGGCGGCCGGGGTGGCGGGCTGCCGGTCGAGCTGCTCCGGCGCCAGATAGGCGGGGGTGCCCACCACCACGCCGTCCGGAGTGTGGTCCGGCGCGCCGGCCGGTGTGGCGATACCGAAGTCGAGCACCTTCACCCCGCACGGGGTGAGGATCACGTTCGCGGGCTTCACGTCCCGGTGCACGATGCCGTGCGCGTGCGCGGCCGCGAGCGCGGCGCACACCTCGGCGCAGACCCGCGCCGCGATCCGCCAGTCCAGCGGCCCCGCGCGCAGGTGCGCGGCGAGCGTCTCGCCCTCGGCCAGCTCCATCACGATGTACGGCGCCGGCCGGCCGTCGGGCAGCGTGGCGGTGCCGAAGTCGTGCACGCTCGCGACGTTCGGATGCACCAGGCGAGCCGCCGAGCGCGCCTCGGCCCGGATCCGCTCCACCGAGCCGGCCTCGCCGTCGAGCCGGGGCGAGATCAGCTTCACCGCGACGGTCCGGTCCAGCACACGGTCGTGCGCCCGCCAGACCTCCGACATGCCACCCAGGCCGGCCCGCTGTTCGAGCTCGTACCGCCCGCCCAGCGTCCGCATCGCCCACTCCTCGCCTCGTCCGGTGTGCCCTCCGGTCCCGCTACCCGGCCCCGGAGCTGTGCAAACCGGCGGGGGTTTCCATTCCGGCGGGGTAGCTTCGCGGCGAGGGGTCGACACAGGGAGGGCAGCGGTGGCTTCGGTGCGCGTACGGTTCGTCGGCGGTCCGGCCGACGAGCTGACCCGGGACCTGCCCGCGGGGCCGGACGGCGGGCCACCGCCCCGGTGGGTGCTGCGGCATCCCGAGGAGCCGGCCGAGGGGGTGGCCGACCACCTCTACGAACGCGACGAGCACGCCGCGGCGGGCGGCTGGACCATGCGGTACGTGCACACGTTCCCGTTCGGCGCGACCGAGTGAGGCTCAGCCCGCCCGGACGCCGGTGGTGCCGAGGATGACCGAGGCGACCAGCTCCGGATCGTCGTGCATCGGCACGTGGCCGCAGCCGGGCAGGTCCAGGTGCCGCGCGGCGGGCAGCCGGGTACGCGCCAGCGCCGCCTGCCGGTAGGGCAGGATCCGGTCCCGGGTGCCCCATGCCACGGTGACCGGCACCGTCGGCGCGCCCGCGTAGGCGTACCCCCGGCCGGCGCGCGCGACGGCGCGGAACGCCCGCGCCTGGCGCAGCGCGCGGGCGTCGGCGACCGCGTCGTCGAGGGGCATCCGGTTGGGCCGGGCCAGGATCATGCCCATCGCCAGCATCCGCAGCGCGGGCGCGGCGAACAGGCGGCGCAGCACCGGCTCGGGCAGCCGGGCCGCGTTGCGGTGCAGGGCGAGCACGGTCAGCGCCCAGCGCAGCTCGCGGGCGGTGCAGAAGCCGGCCGGGGACAGCGCGGTGGCCGAGGAGACCGCGCCGAGCGCGGCGAGTTCCAGCGCGATCGCCCCGCCGAGGCTGTTGCCCGCGACGTGCGGGCGATCCAGCCCGAACGCGGCGAACAGCTCGACCATGGCCGCGGTCAGGCCGGGCATGTCGGCGGGCAGCCCGGTGGCGGGCACCGGGGAGCGGCCGAAGCCCGGCAGGTCGACGGCTATCACGTCGTGCGCCTGCGCGAGCCGGTCCAGCACCGGCCGCCAGGCGCCGCCGTGGTGACCGATGCCGTGCAGCAGCACCAGCGTGGGCCCGGCGCCGCGCCGCTCGTAGACGACCTCCACCGGCGCGGTCACGGCCGTCCCTGCGGCGTGCTGGGGCCGAAGCCCCGCCCCAACGCGCGGGCCTGTTCCTCGATCAGCGGCACGGTGGCCCGGGCGGTGCGGCCCACCAGCCGGTCGGCCAGCGGGCTGACCAGCACCGACCGTACGGCCTGCACGCCGGCCACGGCGCGTGGCACGTACACCCGGCGGCTGCGCCGCTCGATCGCCCGGACGAACGCCTCGGCGCACTCGGCCACCGTCGTGGTACGCCGCAGCGGCCACGGCAGCTTCGCCAGCGCCGTTTCGAAGGCCGGCAGGTCGGCGCGCGCCTCGCGGACCAGGTCGGTGTCCACCCACGACGGATGGGCGGTGCCCACCGCCACGCCCCGGTGCGCCAGCTCCAGGCGGATCGCGTTGCCGAACTGCTCGACGCCGGCCTTGGAGGCGCAGTAGGCGGCCATGCCGGGCAGCGCGGCGAACGCCGCGGCCGAGGACACGATCAGCAGGTAGCCGCCCCGGTCGACGAGCGCCGGCACGGTCGCGGCGGCGGTGCGCATCACCCCGATCAGGTTGACCTCGACCGTACGCACCAGCGCCTCGACGTCGCCGACGGCGATCGTGCCGCGGTTGGCCACCCCGGCGTTCGCGACCACCGCGTCGATCCCGCCCAGCGCCGCCACGGTACCGTCGACCGCCTCGGCCAGCGCCTGCTGGTCGGTGACGTCGGCGGCGAACCAGGCGTGCCCGGGACCCAGCTCGGCGGCGAGCGCGGCGAGCCGGTCGGGTTCCAGCCCGACCAGTGACAACCGCGCGCCGCGTGCGGCGGCGAGGCGGGCGGTGTGCTCGCCGATGCCCCGGGCCGCGCCGGTCACCAGCACCACCTTGCCGGCCAACCGGCCGGAAAAACGACCGTCGATGGACATGCCGGGAAGTTACCACCGGGTAGCCCGGGTGTGGAAGACCCGGCCGGACCTGCCCGGATTCGAAGTCGGCCGGCGCGCACAGCTGGTACACAGGATCGGGACAGCCCGGCGACAGCGGGTCCGCCCACGATGGGGGCATGGTCATGAACGGGCAGGCCGCGCAGGGCCGCATCGAGCTGCACCGACCGGACGGCGAGCCGGTGCGGGTGCTCGTGGTCGACGACGAGCCGACGCTCACCGATCTGCTCGCCATGGCCCTGCGGTACGAGGGCTGGCAGGTCGCGACCGCCGGCAACGGGATGGCGGCGATCAGCACCGCCCGCCAGTTCCGCCCGGACGCCGTGGTGCTCGACGTGATGCTGCCCGACCTGGACGGCTTCCAGGTGCTGCGTCGCCTGCGCGAGGAGTCGCCGAGCGTGCCGGTGCTGTTCCTGACCGCCCGCGACGCCGTGGAGGAGCGCGTCGCCGGGCTCACCGTCGGCGGCGACGACTACGTCACCAAACCGTTCAGCCTGGAGGAGGTCATCGCCCGGCTGCGTGCGCTGCTGCGCCGCTCCGGCTTCGCGGTCGCCGCCCGCCAGGAGGCGGTGCTCACCGTCGGCGACCTCACCCTCGACGAGGACAGCCACGAGGTACGCCGCGGCGACGACCTGATCACGCTCACCGCCACCGAGTTCGAGCTGCTGCGCTACCTGATGCGCAACCCGCGCCGCGTGCTCAGCAAGGCGCAGATCCTCGACCGGGTCTGGAACTACGACTTCGGCGGCCAGGCCAACGTGGTCGAGCTGTACATCTCGTACCTGCGCAAGAAGATCGACGCGGGCCGCGCGCCCATGATCCACACGCTGCGCGGGGCGGGTTATGTCCTCAAGCCCGCCGAGTGACGCCCGCGGCCGGCTGCGCCGCCGCCTGGCCGGCTGGTCGCTGCGCCGCCGGCTCGTGCTCTCCGTGGTGGCGCTGCTCGCGCTGGTCAGCCTCGGCATCGGCGGCCTGACCACAGTCGCGCTGCGGCACTTCCTGATCAACCAGATCGACAACCAGCTCACCTTCGGCGACCGGCGGCCCGCCGACTTCGAACGCTGGGCCCGGCGCGGCATCGACCCGCCGCGCCCGGACCAGCGGCCCACCCCGCCGAACTCCGACGAGGTCGCGCCGGACCCCCCGGGCGGCTTCCCGCCAGGCTCCATCGCGGTCCGGGTGCCCGGGGCCGCCGAACCCGTCGGCCGGGTCCGGTCCGAGAGCGGCGGCAGCGAGGAGGTGCCCGCCGCCGACCTGACCGCGCTGGCCCGCGTACCCGTCGGCGACCGCCCGCGCACCGTCGTCGTCGGGGACCGGGGGGACTACCGCGCGGTCGCGCTGCCCTCGCCGCGCGGCGACGGCGACGTGCTGGTCCTCGCGATCCCGCTGGCCCAGGTGGACGACACCGTCATGTGGATGATCGTCGCGCAGGCCGGGGTGATCGGCGCGGGCCTGGTCATCGCCGGCGCCCTCGGTCTGCTCATCGTGCGGGTCACGCTGCGCCCGCTCAACCGGGTCGCCGCCACCGCCGCCCGGGTCACCGAACTGCCGCTCGATCGCGGTGAGGTCGCCCTGTCGGTGCGGGTCCCGGCCGCCGACACCGACCCCCGCACCGAGGTCGGGCAGGTCGGCGGCGCGCTCAACCGGATGCTCGGCCACGTCGCCGCCGCGCTCTCCGCCCGGCAGGCCAGCGAGACCCGGGTACGCCAGTTCGTCGCCGATGCCAGCCACGAGCTGCGCACCCCCCTCGCGGCCATCCGGGGGTACGCCGAGGTGGCCCGCCGGGGCCGACAGGAGGTCCCGCCCGACGTGGCGCACGCGCTACGCCGCGTCGAGTCGGAGAGCACCCGGATGACGAGCCTCGTCGACGACCTGCTGCTGCTGGCCCGGCTGGACTCCGGCCGCCCGCTCGCCGCCGAACCGGTCGACCTGACCGCCACGGCGGTGAACGCGGTGAGCGACGCCCACGTCGCCGGCCCCGACCACCGCTGGCAGCTCGACCTGCCCGACGAGCCGCTCACCGTCACCGGCGACGCCCACCGGCTGCACCAGGTGCTGGCGAACCTGCTCGCCAACGCGCGGGTGCACACCCCGGCCGGCACCACCGTCACGGTCCGGCTCGCGCCCGCCGACGGCGGCGTCGAGCTGCGCGTCACCGACGACGGACCGGGCATCCCGGAACAGTTGCAGCCGGAGGTCTTCGAGCGCTTCGCCCGCGGCGACAGCTCCCGCTCCCGCGCGCAGGGCAGCACCGGCCTCGGCCTGGCCATCGTCGCCGCCGTGGTGGAGGCCCACCACGGCCGGGTCGACGTGGTCAGCCGGCCCGGCCACACCGCGTTCACGGTCTGGCTGCCCGGATCCACAGCAGACGCATAGGTCACTCACGGCAGCGGGCCAGCGGACGCTCCGAGGCTTGCCGGCATGGACAGAACCGAGAGCCTGCCGACCCCGCCCACGGCCGGTCCACCCGGCGCCGAGCCGGCCCCCGCGCCCGTACCGGAGGAGACCCGCGCCGACCGCTGGGCCCGCCCGGCGCTGCTCGGCCTGCTGGCCGCCACCGCGCTGCTCTACCTGTGGGGTCTGGGCGCCTCCGGCTGGGCCAACGCCTTCTACTCGGCCGCCGTGCAGGCCGGGTCGCAGAACTGGACCGCGTTCTTCTACGGCTCGTCCGACGCGGCCAACTCGATCACGGTGGACAAGACCCCGGCCTCGCTCTGGCTGATGGCGCTCTCGGTGCGGATCTTCGGCTTGAGCAGCTGGTCGATCCTGGTGCCGCAGGCGCTGCTCGGCGTCGCCTCGGTCGGCGTGCTGTACGCGACGGTCCGCCGCTGGTACGGCCCGGCCGCCGGACTGCTCGCCGGGACGGTGCTCGCGCTCACCCCGGTGGCGACGCTGATGTTCCGGTTCAACAACCCGGACGCGCTGCTGGTGTTCCTGCTGGTCGCCGCCGCGTACGCGACGGTGCGCGCGGTCGAGACGGCGAGCACCCGGTGGATCGTGCTGACCGGCGTGCTCGTCGGGTTCGGCTTCCTCACCAAGATGCTCCAGGCGTTCCTGGTGATCCCGGTCTTCGCCGTGGTCTACCTGCTGGCCGCGCCGACCGGCCTCGGACGGCGGATCCGCCAGCTCCTGCTGGCCGGGCTCGCCGTGGTCGTCTCCGCCGGCTGGTGGGTGGCGATCGTCGAACTGGTGCCGGCGAGCGCCCGCCCGTACGTCGGCGGCTCGCAGAACAACAGCATCCTGGAGCTGACGCTCGGCTACAACGGCCTGGGCCGGATCACCGGCGACGAGGTGGGCAGCGTCGGCGGTGGCGGCGGACGGCCCGGCGGCGGTGGACCGTTCTCCGGTCAGACCGGGCTGCTGCGGATGTTCGACACCGAGGTCGGCGGGCAGATCTCCTGGCTGCTGCCGGCCGCGCTGATCCTGCTGGTCGCCGGGCTGTGGCTGGCCGGGCGGGCACCGCGTACCGACCGGACCCGGGCCGGTCTGCTGCTCTGGGGCGGCTGGCTGCTGGTCACCGGACTGATCTTCAGCTTCATGTCCGGGATCTTCCACGCCTACTACACGGTCGCCCTGGCCCCGGCGGTCGGCGCGCTGGTCGGCATCGGCGTCACAGCGCTGTGGCGGGCCCGTGCCGGCGCAGCTTCGGCTGCACCTGGCCCGGCCGCAGCGGCCCGGTGGCGTGGGTTCGCCGCCACGCTTGTCCTGGCCGCCACGCTGGCGGTCACCGCCTGGTGGTCCTGGCACCTGCTCGGCCGCACCCCCGACTGGTACCCCTGGCTGCGCCCCACGGTGCTCGCAGTGGGCCTGACCGCAGCCGTCCTCCTGGCCGCACAGGCGTTCCTCACCACCGGCCCCCGCCGGCCCGTCCCGCCCCCTCTCGCCTCCCCGCCCTCTCCCGCCTCCCCGTCCACCCCGTTGATCAAGGAGTTTGTGTCCGGGAACGGCGTTCAGGCTGACGCAAACTCCTTGGTCAACTCCGGCATTGGGGTGGCGGCGGGGCACCGGGGCGGGTTTGCCGGGCGGGTCGTGCGGTGGCTGGTGCCGGTGGTGTCCGTCGCCGGGATCGCGGTGGCGCTGGCCGGGCCGGCCGCGTACGCGATGCAGACCGCTGCCACCCCGCACAGCGGCGCCATTCCGAGCGCCGGACCGGCCGGAGCGGGGGGCTTCGGCGGCCCGGGTGGCCCGGGCGGGCGGATGCCGGACGGCGGGGACGGGCAGTTCCCCGGTCGCCCAGGCGGCGGGAACGGGCAGTTCCCGGGCTTCCCGGGCTTCCCGAACGGCACCGGCTCCAGCGGCACGGGTCCGGACGGCACCGGCCCGGACGGCGGGGCGAACGCCGGCGGATTCCCCGGCTTCCGGGGCGGTGGTTCGGCTCCGGGCGCGCCCGGCGGCACCGGTCAGGACGGCGGCACCGGTCAGGACGGCGGCGCCGGTCCGGAGGGTGGCACGGGACCGGACGGCCGGGGGCAGCGCGGCGGCGGCATGGGCGGGCTGCTCGACGCCCGCGAGCCGAGCGCCGAGATGACCGCGCTGCTCACCGCCGACGCCGACGACTACACCTGGGTCGCCGCCACGGTCGGCTCGAACAACGCCTCCGGCTACCAGCTGGCCACCGGGCGGCCGGTCATGCCGATCGGCGGCTTCAACGGCAGCGACCCGTCGCCGACGCTCGCCCAGTTCCAGCGGTACGTCGCCGACGGGCGGATCCACTACTTCCTCGGCGGCGGCGGGTTCCGGGCCAACGGCGGCAGCAACGCCTCGGCCGAGATCGCCGCCTGGGTCGCCGAGAACTTCACCGCGACCACCGTCGACGGCGTGACCGTGTACGACCTGAGCAGCGGAAAGCAGGGCTGAGCGATGACTGACACGTACGCGCCCCGGGCCGCCGTGCGGGCCCGGCCCGCCGCCGGCAGCGCGGTGCTGGACGTGGTGGTCCCGGTCTACAACGAGGAGACCGACCTCGGTCCCTGCGTCCGGCGGCTGCACGCGCACCTGACCGCGCACTTTCCGTACCCGTTCCGGATCACGGTGGCCGACAACGCCAGTGTGGACGGCACCCCGGAGGTTGCCCGGGCGCTCGCCGACGAGCTGCCCGAGGTGGGGGTGCTGCGCCTGGACGAGAAGGGCCGTGGGCGGGCGCTGCGCGCCGCGTGGTCGGCCTCGCCCGCGCCGGTGCTCGCGTACATGGACGTGGACCTGTCCACCGACCTGGCCGCGTTGCTGCCGCTGGTGGCGCCGCTCATCTCCGGGCACTCGGATCTGGCCATCGGCACCCGGCTGGCGCGGACCAGCCGGGTGGTCCGGGGCGCGAAGCGGGAGGTGATCTCGCGCGGCTACAACCTGCTGTTGCGCGGCACGCTCGCGGCGCGGTTCTCCGACGCCCAGTGCGGGTTCAAGGCGATCCGCGCCGACGTGGCGGCCGGGCTGCTGCCGCTGGTACGCGACACCGGCTGGTTCTTCGACACCGAGCTGCTGGTCCTGGCGCAGCGGGCCGGGCTGCGCATCCACGAGGTGCCGGTGGACTGGGTGGACGACCCGGACAGCCGCGTCGACATCGTCGCCACCGCGCTGGCCGACCTGCGGGGCATCGGCCGGCTGGGCCGGGCGCTGGCCACCGGGGCGCTGCCGCTGGCGCAGCTGCGCGCCCAGCTCGGCCGGGGACCGTTGCCGGCCCCGCCGGCGCGTGTGCCGGCCGGCCTGCCGCGCCAGCTGGTCCGGTTCGCCGCGGTGGGCGTGGCGAGCACGCTCGCGTACCTGCTGTTGTTCCTGCTGGCCCGCGGACCGCTCGGGGCGCAGCCGGCGAACCTGCTGGCGTTGCTGCTCACGGCGGTGGCGAACACGGCGGCCAACCGGCGGCTCACGTTCGGGGTCAGCGGCCGGCGGCACGCCGGCCGCCACCACCTCCAGGGCCTGCTGGCGTTCGCGCTGGGCCTGGCCCTGACCAGCGGCTCACTGGCCCTGCTGCACGCCGCCACACGCCCGAGCCGCAGCCTGGAGCTGGTGGTGCTGGTAGCGGCCAACCTGGCCGCGACAGCCCTGCGCTTCCTCCTGCTCCGCCTGGCCATGCACCACCGCCCCTGACCCACCCCGAACACCCCGTCGATCATGAGGTTGGCGGCGCGACACGCCGGGCGCCGGCACCGTCAACTTCATGATCGACGGGGCGGGTGGCAGGGTTGGGGGCGTGTACCGGGAGTGGGGGGCGGCGGGGGTTCCGGGCGCGGTGCTGTGGGGCAGCGTGTCCGGCGGGGGTGAGACGCGGGTGCTGCCGGACGGGTGCCTGGACCTGCTCTGGTCCAGCCGGTCCGGGCTGCTGGTGGCCGGTCCGGACCGCACCGCGCACCTGTCGCGGTCCGCGCCGGGGGACCGGTGGATCGGGCTGCGCCTGCCGCCGGGCACCGGCCCGGCCGTGTTCGGCGTGCCCGCCGAGGAACTGCGCGACCGCCGCGTCCCGCTGGCCGACCTGTGGGGCCGCGCCGCCGCCGAGGTGACCGAGCGGGTCGAGGCGGCGCTGGCCGCGCCGGGCGCCGGTAGCGCCGCCGGGGTGCTCACCCGGGTCGCCCGCGACCGGCTGCGTGCGGCCGGCGGCCCCGACCCGGTCGGCGCGCGTGTCGCCGCCCGCCTGGCCGCCGGGGCCACCGTCGCCGCGACCGCCGCCGAGGTCGGCCTCGGCGCGCGGGCCCTGCACCGCCGCAGCCTGACCCTGTTCGGGTACGGCCCGAAGACGCTCGCCCGCATCCTGCGGATGCGCCGGGCGCTGGACCTGGCCCGCGCCGGCGCGCCGCTCGCCGAGGTGGCCGCGCGCAGCGGGTACGCCGATCAGGCCCACCTGACCCGCGAGGTGCGGGAGCTGGCCGGGGTGCCCCCGTCGCGGCTGCTCGCCCCGGCCACCGCCTGACCGGCCGCCTTTCAGTCGCCCGCCGGCAGCGGGGCGAACAGGTCCACGCCGTTGCCGTCCGGGTCGTGCAGGACCGCGTACCGCTGGCCCCAGAACGCGTCCCACGGGGGCAGCTCCCCGTGGTGGCCGGCGGCGGTCAGCTCGGCGTACCAGCGGTCCACCTCGGCCGGGTCGGCGCACCGGAAGGCCAGGCTCATCCGGTTGTTGCCGCCGGACGGGTCGAAGTCGGGGTGGAAGCTGCGGATCACCTCGACCGTGTCCCAGGCCAGCCGTACGCCGTTCGGCAGGGTGACCTCCACGTGCCCTTCCGTCTCGGCGCCGGCCGGGATCGGCAGCCCCAGCCGCCGGTAGAAGTCGAGTGTGCGGGCCATGTCGGTGACCACGGCCCCGACCAGATCGAACTGCGGTGTCATGGCGTCACGGTAGGCGCGACCGGTCCGGCCCGTCTTGAACGGATCGGACGGGGGACGAGTGGCCGGTGTGGCCCCGCGTGCGACGCCCGAGGCGTTACGGTGGGGGACAAGTCCGGCGCGAAGCATGAAAGCTCGCATTCCGGGCGCGCACTGACGACCGGCGACGGAAGGAAGCAGCCGTGACCCACCTGGCCTACCTGGACGCGGGATCGGGCAGTCTCATCGTGCAGGCGGTGGTCGGCGGCGTGGCCGGAGTGGCCGTGGCCGCCAAGCTCTACTGGCGCCGCCTGGTGTCCCGGTTCCGCCGCCAGCCCAGCGACCAGGGCCCCACGGCGTGACGGTCCCCGACACCGGCGTCCGCGTCGAGCCCGGCTCCTTCCGCGACCCCGGCAACCGGGTGTTCCACCGGGGCGAGGAGGTGCTGCGCGGGCTCGACGAGCGCTCCGCCCGGGACTGGCGTGCGCTGTCCGTCACCGACTTCTTCCGCCGCGCGGCCGAGCGGGGGCAGATCGTCGCCACCGAGGAGTTGACCCCGACCCCCGTCGACACGCGGTGGGCTGCGGTGCTGCGGCACGAGCGGATCCCGTTCGTCTCGCACCCCTACGAGTGGTCGTACGCGATGCTGCGCGACGCCGCGTTGCTGCACCTCGACGTGCTGCGCGCCGCCCTGGAAGCCGGCTTCACCACCAAGGACGGCTCGGCGTACAACGTGCAGTGGCGCGGCGCGCGACCCGTCTTCATCGACGTCGGCTCGTTCGAGGCGCTGCGCGACGGCGAGCCCTGGGCCGGCTACCGGCAGTTCTGCCAGACGCTGCTCTACCCGCTGCTGATCCAGGCCCACCTCGGGCTGGACTTCCAGCCGTTCCTGCGGGCCCGCGTCGACGGCGTCGAGCCGGACCAGATGCGCCGGCTGTTCGGCGGCGCCCGGCGCTGGCGGGCCGGCGTGCCCACCCACGTGCACCTGCACGGCGCGATGCAGGCCCGCAACTCCGCCGCGAGCACCACCGACGTCCGCGCCCAGTTGCGCGCCGCCGGCTTCTCCCGCGAACTGGCGCTGGCCACGGTACGCGGGCTGACGAAACTGGTCCACCGCCTCGACCACCGGCCGGGCGACAGCCACTGGGCGGACTACCAGCGCACCTGCGCGTACTCGGTGCCGGACCGGCAGGCCAAGGAGGAGTTCGTCGACCGCGCGGTGGCCGCCACCGGCGGCGGCTCGGCGCTGGACCTGGGCGCCAACGACGGCCGGTACGCCCGCATCGCCGCCCGGCACGCCGCGCACGTCGTCGCGGTCGAGCAGGACCCGGCGGTGGTCGACACGCTCTACCGCGCGCTGCGCGACGAGGGCGAGACGCGGATCCTGCCGCTGGTGATGGACCTGGCCGACCCGTCGCCCGGCGGCGGCTGGCGCGGCGTCGAGCGGGCCGCGTTCGCCGACCGGGCCCGCGCCGACGTGGTGCTCGCCCTGGCCGTCGTGCACCACCTGGCGATCGGGCGCAACGTGCCGCTGCCCGAGGTGCTGGACCAGCTCACCGCGCTCACCGCCACCGGCGGCAGCCTGGTGGTGGAGTTCGTCCACCCGGACGATCCGATGGCCCGCCGCCTGCTCGCCAACAAGCCCGACGGCCTGTTCCCGGACTACCGGCGCGACGCCTTCGAGGCACTGCTGGCCCGCCGGGGCCGGGTGGTCGCCCGCACCGAGCTGCCGTCCGGCACCCGGACGCTCTACCAGGTGGTGGTGGGTGGCTGAGCGCACCCTCGCGCCACCCCGGGACCACACGGCCGGCCCGGACCGGCGGGAACGCCCGCAGTGGTGGCGGTCCGAGCTTGCGCGGCTGGCGGAGGTGACCGCGTTGGTCGGGCTGGTGGTGACCCAGCCGCTGCTCGACGTGCTCGGCCGCAGCCCCGACTTCTTCCTGTTCCACCGCGCGTCCCGGGGCGACGTGCTGCTCCTGGTCGCCCTGATCGCGCTCGCGCCGACGGTACCGTTCGCGCTGCTCGGCGCGCTGGCAGTGCCCGCCGGACGCCTTATCCGGGCCGCCGTGCACACCACCTTCGTCGGCCTGCTGCTCGCCGCGCTGGCCGTCCAGGCCGGCCGGCACGTCACGCCGCTTCGGGGCGTACCCCTGCTCGTCGTCGCCGGTGTGGCCGGAGCCGCCGGGGCGGCCGCGCACCGGCGGTGGCGGGCGCCCCGGCGGGTGCTGCGGGTGGCCGCCGCCGGGCCGCTGGTGTTCGTCGGGTTGTTCCTGTTCGCCTCGCCCGCCTCGGCGGTGGTGCTGCCGCGCGGCGAGGGCGGCGCAGCCGGGATCGCCGGCGCGGGCGCGCACCCGCCGGTGGTCATGATCGTGCTGGACGAGCTGCCGCTGGTCTCCCTGCTCGGCCCGGACGGACGCATCGACGCCGAGCGCTACCCGAACTTCGCCGCGCTCGCGGCCGGGTCGACGTGGTACCCCAACGCGACCGGCGTCAGCGGCTGGACGCCCTACGCGCTGCCGGCGATGCTCACCGGGCGCTACCCGGAGCAGGGCGCGGCGCCGCACTACTCGCAGTACCCGGACAACCTGTTCACCGCGCTCGGGGGCCTCTACCGGATCAAGGCCGAGGAGAGCATCACCCGGCTCTGTCCGCCGAGCCGCTGCGAGCAGGCCACCACGCCGGAACAGGGGCTCGGGGTGCTGGTCCGGGAGAGCGGCAAGCTGATGGGCCGGATCGCCGCGCCGGTGGACAGCCGCGTCGACCCGGAGGACTCCTACCGCGAGCGGACCGCCGCCGAGGCCGGGCTGGACGCCGCCGAGCCGGTGCCGGACGACCCCAAGTTCCGCTGGGACACCCTCGACGACAACCAGCCGGCCCGGTTCACCTCGTTCCTGGCCGGGCTGCGCCCCGACCCCCGGCCCACGCTGCACTTCCTGCACCTGCTGATGCCGCACTCGCCGTGGGCGTACCTGCCGTCCGGGGCGCACTACGCCGCGCCGGAGGACCTGCCCAACGACGGGACCGGCTGGGTCGACCTGGCCCGCGCCCGGCACCTGGCCCAGCTCGGCTACACCGACCGGCTGATCGGCGAGACGCTGCGGACGCTGCGCGCCACCGGCCTCTACGACAAGGCGCTGGTGGTGGTCACCGCCGACCACGGGGTGAGCTTCCGGCGGGACTGGCAGGGGCGGGGGATGGACGCCATCGAGCACGCCGCCAACGAGGTGGCCTGGGTGCCGATGTTCGTCAAGGAACCCGGCCAGCGCGCCGGCCGGGTGGACGACCGCAACTGGGAGCACGTGGACCTGCTGCCCACGATCGCCGACGAGACCCACATGCGGGTGCCCTGGCAGATGGACGGCCGGTCGGCCAAGGCGGCTCCGCGCGAGCGAGCCGACAAACGCTTCTACGACCGCCCCGGCCAGCCGGTGACGATCACCGGCGGGGTGCCCGCCCCGCTCCCGCCGCCGGCCGCTGATCCGCTCGTCGGGACCCGGGTCGGGAACGTGCCGATGGGCGGGTCCGCCACGGTGGCGAACCGGGACGCGTTCGACGCGGTCGACCCGGCGCGCGGCGGCCTGCCCGCGCTGGTCTGGGGGACGGTCCCGGACGACGTGCCCGACGGGACACGGCTCGCCGTCGCGGTGAACGGCACGGTCGGGGCGGTGGCGCCGGTGGTGCCCCCGGACGCCGGTGGCCGGCGGTTCGCGGCGTTCCTCCCCGACGACCGGCTCTTCGCCGCCGGCGCCAACCGGCTCGACCTCTACCGGGTCGGCGACGACGGGGCGCTGCGGCGGCTCACGCTGTCGTGACGGGCCCCTGGCCGGCGCCCATGGTCGCGCTCCCAACCGGTTTCCGGACCGCCTGGCCGGGAAACAGGTGACGCACACCTCACCCCGAAACCATGACGAGCGGTGTTCTCCGCGCCGTGATTACGGTAGAAGCGAAGGCAATTCAACGAAGATCTTGCCGGCGAAGCGAGGAACAGATGACGGAAGTCAAGCTCGACCACCCCGGTGGGCAGCTGTCGATGCCGGTGCAGTCCGCGGTTGAGGGCCCCGCCGGGATCGGGGTGAGCAAGCTGCTCAAGGAAACCGGGATGACCACGTACGACCCCGGTTTCGTGAACACCGCGTCCTGCTCGTCCGCCATCACCTACATCGACGGTGATGCCGGCATCCTGCGGTACCGGGGTTACCCGATCGACCAGTTGGCCGAGAAGTCCTCCTTCCTGGAGGTCTCCTACCTGCTGATCTACGGCGAGCTGCCGACCCAGGCGCAGCTGTCGGAGTTCAGCGAGCGGATCCGGCGGCACTCGCTGCTGCACGAGGAGATGCGCCGGTTCTTCGACGGCTTCCCCCGTGACGCGCACCCGATGGCCGTGCTCTCCTCGGCCGTCAGCGCCATCTCCACCTTCTACCAGGACAGCCTGGACCCGTTCGACTCCGAGCACGTGGAGATGTCCACGGTGCGGCTGATGGCGAAGGTCCCGACCATCGCCTCGTACGCGTACAAGAAGTCGATCGGGCAGCCGCTGCTGTACCCGGACAACTCGCTCGGCTACGTCGAGAACTTCCTGCGGATGACGTTCGGCGTGCCGGCCGAGCCGTACGAGGTCGACCCGGTGGTGGCCCGGGTGCTGGACATGCTGTTCATCCTGCACGCCGACCACGAGCAGAACTGCTCCACCTCCACCGTGCGGCTGGTCGGCTCCAGCAACGCCAACCTGTTCGCCTCGGTCTCGGCCGGCGTGAACGCGCTGTTCGGCCCGCTGCACGGCGGCGCCAACCAGGCCGTGCTGGAGATGCTCCAGAAGATCCAGGCCGACGGCGGCGACGTCCGCTCCTTCGTGCAGAAGGTGAAGGACAAGCAGGACGGCGTGAAGCTGATGGGCTTCGGGCACCGGGTCTACAAGAACTACGACCCGCGTGCCGCCATCGTGAAGAAGGCCGCCCAGGACGTGCTCGGCCGGATGTCCAAGCCGGACCCGCTGCTCGACCTCGCGGTGCAGCTGGAGGAGATCGCGCTCGCCGACGACTTCTTCGTGTCCCGCCGGCTCTACCCGAACGTGGACTTCTACACCGGTCTGATCTACAAGGCCATGGGCTTCCCGACGAAGATGTTCACGGTGCTGTTCGCGCTGGGCCGCCTGCCCGGCTGGATCGCGCAGTGGCGCGAGATGATCAACGACCCGGAGACCAAGATCGGTCGCCCGCGGCAGATCTACACCGGCGCCACCGAGCGGGAGTACGTCCCGGCCGACAAGCGCTGAGCGTGCAAGGAAGGGCCCCTTCTTAACGCCTCCGGTAGAGGAGGGGCCC
Organism: Micromonospora chalcea; assembly: GCF_028768405.1. Lineage (NCBI taxonomy): Bacteria > Bacillati > Actinomycetota > Actinomycetes > Micromonosporales > Micromonosporaceae > Micromonospora > Micromonospora chalcea. The sequence goes on from NZ_CP118233.1 coordinate 965,227, forward strand.
CCTTTTAACACGCGGACGACGAAGGCCGCCGACCCGAGCAGGGTCGGCGGCCTTCGTCCTGTGCACCGGGGGGAGGGGCGTTAACAAGGGGCCCTTCCTCTACCCGAGGCGTTAATAGGGGGCCCTTCCTTACCGCAGGCCGGCGGCGGTGAGGAGGTTGCCCTCGGGGACGCGCGGCGTGGGCCGGCCGTGTGTCATGCGGTGCTGGGCGCGGGCGGCGGTGAACGACGGGTCGCCGGCGATGGCGGCGGCGTACGCGGCAGCCGTGCGGGACGCGATGGCCGCCCAGCCGTACCGCTCGTGGACCATGGCGCGGGCCCGCCGGGCGAGCACGCGGGCCCGGTCCCGGTCCGACAGCAACGCGTGCACCGCCTCGGCGAGCCCGTCCGGGTCGTGCGGGGCGAACGTCATCCCGGTGACGCCCGGCTCGACGATCTCGGCCAGGCCGCCGGTACGGGCCACTGCCAGCGGCGCGCCCGCGGCGGCCCCCTCCAGCGCCACCATGCCGAACGGCTCGTAGATGCTGGGCACCGCGAAGCAGTCCGAGGCGGCCATCACGGCGGGCAGGTCGGTGCCGCCGAGGAACCCGGGCATGCTGACGGTGCCGCCCAGCCCGAGGCGGTGCACCTCGGCCTCCAGGTCCGCCCGGTACGGCCCGTCGCCGACGATCACCGCGCGCAGGCCGGGGTGCCGGTCGCGCAGCCGGGGCAGCCCGGCCAGCAGGTGCTGTACGCCCTTCTCGTACACCAGGCGGCCGGCGAACGTGACCAGCGGGCCGTCGGCGGCGAACCGCGCCCGGGCGGCGGCGACGGCCGACGCGGGCACCCGCCAGCGGTGCGGCTCGACGCCGTTGGGCACCACGTCGACGCGGGCGGCGTCCACGCCGAACAGCGCGCCCACCTCGTCGCGCATGTAGCCGGAGCACACGATCACGCGCCCGGACTCGCCGGCGAGCCAGTGCTCGACGCCGTGGATGGTGCGGTTCATCTCCTCCGGCAGCCAGCCCTGGTGCCGGCCCGCCTCGGTGGCGTGGATGGTGGTCACGAGCGGCACGTCCAGGTGCTCGCGCAGCGTCATCGCGGTGTGCGCGACGAGCCAGTCGTGGGCGTGGATGACGTCGTAGGCGCCGGAGGAGGCGGCGCGCAGCGCGGCCCGCGTCAGCGTGTGGTTGAACGCCATCGTCCAGGCCAGCAGTGACCCGGTGGCCAGGGGGAAGGTGACCGGGTCCTCGGCGGCGCGGACGATACGGACGCCGTCGGCGTACTCCTCCAGGGGAGCGCCCTCGGCGTGGCGGGTGACGACCGTGACCTCGTGCCCGGCGGCGGCCAGCGTCACGGACAGCGCGTGGACGTGGCGGCCGAGTCCGCCGACGAGCACCGGCGGGTACTCCCACGACAGCATCAGGATGCGCCGGGTCCGGGGCCCGGCCCCGGCCGGCGACGGCGGGGCCGGGCGGGAGGTGAGAGTGGGCCGGTGGAGCCGGTCCGTCGCGGTGGCGGGCTGCGCGCCGACCCGCAGAGTGGTCACGTCGATCTCCGTCCATGCAGGGTGAGGCACGCCGGCAGCGGTGGCGGCGTCGAGCGGTGGTCAGGAGCGACCGGACGGCCGGCCGGGCGCCGGCACCAGCTCGCCGACGACGGCCTGGCCGGATACCGATCGCGGGCCACCGGGAGGGTGCTGACGTCGATCGGCAACCGGAACCGTCCAGTCACCCTGCCAACCTACTGTGCCGGATCCTCTCGCGCGCGGTGAGCGATCCTCATCACTCTCCGACGCCTCCGCGCACATGGGACGGTCACGGGAACGGGTGCGGATACGGGTTGATCTCCTCCGGGGCGAGCGGTTCGGCCCGGTGTCCGAGCCGGACCGGCAGCTCGCGCAGCCGGGGCAGGTCGACGCGCCGGTTGCGGTGACCGAACGTCATCGGCAGCAGCCCCGGGATCAGCACCTTCACGCTGGTGAGGCCGACGGCCTCCTGCTCGCGGGCGGTCTGGTCGACGACCACCACGTCCAGGCCCTCGTCGAGGTAGCGTCCGGTCACGTGCCGCAGGTCGTCGAGCAGGTCCGCGGCCGGGCGGTAGCGCGCCGCCGTTGGGAACGCCTCCGCCATGGACCGGATCTCGTCGCGCTCGTACAGGAACGCGAAGCGCGGCCAGGCGTCCGGGTCGGCCGCCGCCAGCAGGTGGTCCTCCATGGTCCGGACCAGGTCGGAGTCGGCGACCAGGCCGGGGGCGGTGGTGTCCTCGGCGACCATCTCCCGGGTGGCCTCGGCGACGCTGGCGAGCTCCACCAGCGCGGACCACAGGGCGCGCTCCGGGTCCAGGTGCGCCCCGGCGCCGCAGAACGCCCGGGGACGTCCCGGCCGCACCTCCTCGTCGACGAGCATCAGCCAGACCGCCGGGACGCCTTCGGGCATGGTGATGTCGAAGACGTCCAGGCGGCTGCCGGTGGTGCGCTGGATCCAGTCGACGAGCACGCGGGTCATCGGGTCGGCGGAGGTCATCGGGTCCACGCGCGGCACCGGTAGCCGGGCGTACCAGGTGGACAGGAAGGCGTCCCGTTCGGCGACTTCGAAGATGCCGTGCAGGATCGCCTCTTCGAGGTTCGCGCCCAGCGCGCAGCCGTTTGAGCACTCCGGACCGAAACCCATGCCGTGCGAGCCGTAGTAGGCGAAGGTCTCCGGCACCAGCACCGGGCCGCCGCGCCGGAACGAATAGGCGTACACCCATTCCACGGGCCGGTCCGGGTCGTATGCGACCGCGTGGTCGTCGGGCGGCGCGGGCGGCAGCCCGAACTCCGTCGGCTCGACGGCCCGCCGCGGTCCGAGCTCGCGGAACGAGGCGCGGGTGACGGTACGGCGGGCGCGTGGCACGTTGCCGCCGAGCCGTTCCAGCGCCTCGGCGACGGCGACGGCCACGCTCGCCGGGTAGGTGAAGGTCCGGCCGTAGCCGGCCAGTTCACCACAGCACAACGGGCCACCGATCGCGCCGGCGAGGACCATCGGATGGTTGTGGTGGACGGTGATCGACGACAGCAGCCCGGTCTCCTCGTCGTGCAGCGCCGCCAGCAGGGCGAGGTGCTCGTCGGGAAGGCTGCGGGCCCGGTAGTCGTCCGGTGCCCGCTTCGGCCGGGACGTCAGCGTGAAGGTGCCGGCGGCCGGGCCGTCGTCCGGCAACGGGCCGCACACCGGGCAGCCGGGTTCGGGGACGAACCGGTGCCGCTTGACGGCCATCGAGGCCGTGGCGACCTCCAGCACCGCTTCCGCGCACCGGCCGTCGCCGCCCTGCGCGACCCGGCGCAGCTCGTCGGCCACGAGCGCGGCGACCGCGGCGCGTACCGGCGGGCCGAGGACGGGCCGGGCGGGCTGCACGGTGCCGTCGTAGAGCCCCTGCCACAGCGCGGACCGGTGCGGTGTCCCGGTGGTCCGCGCCCGGCGTTGCCGCACCTGGAGGCAGTGGTGGCAGCCCGGCCGGCCGGGTGTGACGAACGGGCCGATCCGTACGCCGCGCGGCGTGGTGTACACCGGCAGGAAGGACCGGCCGGCGTCGGCGGCAGCCCGGGCGGCCACGTCGACGTCCTCCGGTGGCCCGTCGACGACGAAGACGTCGACGTCGGTGACCGGGGCGGCGCCCAGCGCCTGTTCCACCGCCCGGCGCAGGGCGCCGACGCCGAGGATCCGCAGGCCGGGACGCGGCGCCACGTCGGACGGGGCGGGGACGGCCGGTGTGGTCGTGACGTCGGTCATGCGCTGCTCCCCGCTCGTGGCGACCACGCCGCCCTGATCATGAACGGCATCACCCGCTGCGCCCGGGGCAGCGAGTCGGCGGGCCGCACCAGCAGCGACCGTCCGTCCCGTGCCAGCTCGCGTAGCAGCGGCGGCAGCGCCGTGTCCCAGTCGTAGCCGCCCGCGTCCGGCCCGATCTCGGCGCCGTCCGGGCGGCGTCCGGTCAGGACGGCGACCGCGGCCTGCATCGCGTTCGCCAGGGCGGTGTCCGTGTCGGTGGCGCAGCTGCGGGCGACCCATCCGCCGCCGACGGCGACGAACACGGTCGGGGTGCTCGATCCGTCGTGCCACGCCCGCGGCTCGTGGCCGAGGAGGGCCAGCTCGTGTGCCATGACGCGGGTCGGCTCCGGCCACCGCGCCCGGTCGAGCCAGCCGCCGGGCGGCCCACCGTCGGCGACCTCGGGTGGGGTCGCGGCCGCGCGTCGCAGTTTCAGGATCGCCCGGCCGCGCGCCTCCGCCCAGGTGTGACCGCTGGCGATCACCACGCCGTCCGGCTGTGCGTCGACGACAGCGCCACGCGCGGTGTCCCACCACCTCGTGGCGGCGTCGCCGGCGCAGGCCCGGGCCGCGAGCGTCTCCAGTGCCGCCGTGGCGGCGCGCAGCAGCGCCTGCTCCCGGCTTGCGCCGACGGCGGTGAGCAGCCGCGGTGCGCCGCCGGCCAGGTCCACGACCGTCGCCTCGACGCAGCTGACCGAGATCTGCGAGTGGGCGCCGGTGTCGATGGCCAGCAGCGGGCCCAGCCGCGCGTCGACCAGGAACGGCATCCGGGCGACGAACTCCTCGACGCCCACCGGCGTGCGGGCGGCCATCGCGTCGACGTGCGCGGCGAGATCGGCGTACGGGGCCGGGGGCCGGCAGGAGCGGCAGCGGGGGTGCACGTCGAGCAGATGCTCGCTGGTCACAGCGGTTTCCAGGTCCACGCGGGTCATCCGGTTCGTGGCGGTGCTCTCCGCTCCCACCCGGTGGCGCAGGTACGCGAACCCGAGCGCCGCGCCGATCAGGCCGCAGACCGGCGCCGACAGCCACTCGGACGTCGTGTCGGGCTCGTCGGCGTCACCCGGGGGGAGCCCGGCGCCCTGCCGGCTGAGCAGGCCGCACTCCCAGCAGCCGCCGGTGATGCCGCCGCCGGTCGGGCCGATCCACGCCTCCGCGCCGCCGGGCACCGCGTGCAGGACCGGCACCCCGATCGCCCGGGCCGCCCGGTTCAGCCGCGTCGCCCGCCCGGCCATCGGACGCGCGGCGCAGTGCAGCACCGCGTCGTACCCCGTCAGCAGGCCGGCGAGCCCCTCGTCGGTGTCGAGGGCGGCGGCCGCGTCCAGCAGCGTCAGCCCGGTCGTCGGATCCTCTGCTCGACGGCGCTGCACGATCCGCCGGAAGCCGTCGCGTTCGGTGCCGGTCTCGGTGGTCTCGACCAGCGAGGCCGTACGCAGCCCGAGTTCGAACAGCGTCTGGACGAGCGCGAGCATGCCGGCGCCGGCGCCGACGAGCAGCACCCGCCCGTCGCGGAACGCCTCGAAGCGGCTCAGCGGCGCGTCGCTGACGTGCTCGGCGAACGCGATCGAGTCCCGGTAGGTGTCGAGTTCCCAGTCCCGCAACGTGTGTGGCGGCTCGCTGTCGAGGTCGCGGGCGATGCCCCGCCGCACCAGCATCCGGACCAGGTCGGTGACGAGCTGCCGCTGCGCCGGGGGCAGACCCGCGGTCAGGGCCTCCACCGTGCGGGTGCCGTCCAGATGCGGGGCGAGCCGCTGCACGAGGCCGTACGCCGACGCGCCCGCCAGGTGCGTGCCGGCGAGTCCCGTCTCCAGGTACACGCCGTCGTCGACCGGCACGTACATCAGGTCGTCGCGGAGCTTGACCCTCACGCGGCCCCCTCCTTCCGCAGGTGTCCCATCCGCACCGCGACCGCGCGTCCGGCGTCGGTGAACGCCTGCCGGCCGTGCAGGTACCGGGAGTTGTCCACGACCAGCACGTCACCGGACCGCCACGGCACCGCCACCGTCAGCCGCGCGGCGACGTCCGCGGCGGTGGCCACGAGGTCCTCGGGCACCGGCGCGCCGGTACCGGAGCGCACCCGCAGCCGCCGGTCGTGGTACTCGCCGGGCTGCGGGCGGCTGATGAACAGCGAGTTGCAGAACGCCGGCACACCTTCGAAGAGGGTCGGTGGCGTGCACCGGGTGCCGAAGCCGACAGTCATCGCGTCCTCGTCCACGTCGATGTGGATCGACTCCCACGGCCGCAGGTACGGCTCCCACTGCCGCAGCATCCGCTCCGCCGCCTCCGGGTCGGTCGTGCCGCACATCCGCTGCCACACCGGTGTGGGCAGCTCGCTCTCCCAGCGCAGCGTCAGTTCCTCGCAGGCGGCGCGGACCGTGGCGGGCAGGGCGGCCAGCAGCGCGAGACCGTCGCACAGCGTCGTGGCCCCGCCGTCGGCGGCGGGCCGCTCGCACCGGAACATCAGCAGGTCCGGGGCGCCGGGCGCGTACGACGCCTCCCGGTGCAGCGGCATGCCCTGCGTTCCCCGGGTGACTGTGGTCGTCGTCGGGTCACCGCCGATCACGTCCCGCTCGTCGTGGAACCCGCCCTGGTACGGCGACGCGGTCATCAGCGCGTCGCCGAGCGCGACGTAGTCCTCGTGCCGCCACCCGCCGCGCAGCAGCACCGCGCCGTGCTCGGCGACCGCCGCGAGCACCGCGTCCGGCGTGGGGGTGCCGACGAGCGCCGGAACGTCCTGTTCAGCCATGAGGGTTCCCTTCGGTGAGATGGGCCGCCAGCACCCCGGGACGCGGCGCGGGCGTGCCGACCAGCAGTTGTGTCAGCGGGGACGCCCCGTCCGGCAGGCCGAGCCGGGCGGCGACCGCGTCGGCGGTGAGGCCGCCCAGCGCCCGGCTCGCCGCGCCGGTCGCGGTGGCGGCGAGCCCGGCCAGGTGAAGGGCCACACCGGCGAGCAGGTGCAGCCGGTGGAACGAGGCCGGGGAGAGCTGGTCGACGGGCCGGCTCCCGGCGTGCACCAGGTAGAGGGTCGCGCCGCGGGTGACCATCCGGCGGTCGACCCGGTGCGGGTACGCCGCCGCGTCGTCGGCCGCTCCCGGCGGCCCGGTCGGCACCAGCCGGTGGTGGTGCGGCTGGTAGCGGTACGCGTCCGCCGGGATGCCGTCGACGGCCCGGGCGAGGCACCAGAGCTCCGGGTACAGCGGCTGCCGGGCCAGCGCCGCCAGGGCCGGCGAACCGGCCCGGCCGGCGGCGCAGGCCAGGATGCCGGCGACCTGCCCGGCGGTCAGCCCCGGGCCGAGGTTCGCGGCGGAGGCGCGGCGGGCGGCGGCCGCGACCAGGTCGAGCGGCCGGGCCGGCGGCAGGTCCAGCGCCCGGCCCGCCGCCGGACCCACCGGAAGGCGGTCCGCCGGGAGGCGCCGGGCCGGGACGCCGTCGGCCGGAAGACGGTCGGCCGAGGGTGGCTCGGCGTCGGCGTACCGGTCGTACCTTGCCCGGTGCAGCGCCACCGCGCTCGGGTGGGCGGCCTCGTGGCCGAGCCGGTCGTGGTCCAGCCCGGTCGCCGGGGGCGGCCCGGCGGACGCAAGCGGTGTCCCGGGGACGTCCGCGTGCGCGGGGAACTCGATCGCCGCGTAGGTGGCCTCCAGTTCGGCGTCGAGTCCGAGCAGCTCACCGGCGAGCGCCGGATCGAGGTCCAGGCGCGGTGTCGCGTCCACCGGCGACGTGAGCAGCTGGGCCAGCAGGACACCGGAGTCGACGATGCCCAGCCGGTAGCCGAACGCCCCGTACTTGCTGGTGTTCTTCCACGGCCGGTGGGTCAGCAGCAGCGCGTGCCGGGGCGCCGCCGCGGCACCGAGGAGCCGGTCGAGCCGGGCGGCCGGGCTGCCCGGGCGCAGCAGTTCCAGGCAGTGGTGCGGCGGGTCGTAGTGGTAGACGCCGGCCGCGAGGTCGGGGGAGCCGGCCCAGGCGAGGTAGATCTCGTTGGGGTGGAACGCCCCGCCGGAGGGCACCGACCGGCGCAGCGTGTGCCAGCCGGGCAGCAGCCGCGACGGCGTGGGCGTGTCCGACGGGGCGCCGGTCAACGCGGACAGTCCGGCCAGCGTGATCGTCTCCGCCCGGCGTGGCGCGTACCCGAGCAGCATCGCGCTGAGCCGGTCGAGGCAGCCGTCGCCGAGCGGCACGGACCCCGGGCCGGGCCACCGCAGCGGCCGGCGGGTCGCGCCCGGGTACCGCTTGCCGCACGGCGGCAGGTACGCCGTCGGCTGCCCGGTGTCGTCCCGCACCGCCGCCAGGTACCTGCCGGTGACGCCGGCCCGCGTGGCTGCCATCTCAGCTGCCCGCGCTCTCGTACCGGCGCAACCCGGCCCGGAAGACCGCCCACGCCCCGGCCGCGCAGGCCGCCGCGACGACCGGGGTGAGCGCGCCCGCCGTGGTCGAGGCGCCCTTGTCCAGCAGCGCGGCCGTCGGGAAGTAGCCGACGAACGCGACGGGTACGAGCGTCAGCAGCGAGCGCAGGCCGGTGCCGTACAGGGTCAGCGGATAGCGGGCCAGGTCGCCCAGGGTGTGCACGCTCGCCGCGAGCGAGCTGGACGGGCTCAGCAGCCAGAAGACGACAGCGTTGGTGGCCAGGTTGACCGCCAGCTTGACCAGCACCCCGCTGACGAGCAGCACCACCGCCCAGAGCACCGTCAGCGGCGTCCAGGCCAGGTCGAGGTGGACGGCCGCGGCGCCGAGCAGCGCCGCGCCGAACCCGACGTTGCCGAGGCCGTTGAACCCGACCGCGTTGCCGGTGACCTGGAGCACCACCGGGTAGGGCCGGACCAGCAGGTAGTCCAGCAGGCCGAGGTTGACCAGGCCGCCGAGATGCCAGGTCCCCTCGAACAGCAGGGAGCCGACGCCCTCGGCGAGCATCACCATGGCGCAGACGTACAGCACCTCCCAGCGGGTCCACCCGCCGAGCGCCGTCACCTGCCGGAACACCATCACCACGAAGACCAGCCCGGCGAGCTGACCGAGCACGGTCGCCCCGATGGTCAGGAGCGCGTCGGCGCGGTACTCGAGCACCGCCCGCAGATGCGCGCCGAGCAGCCGGCGGTAGATCCGTGCCTCGTGCATCATCGGCCGGTCACCCGCCGTGCGCGGTCAGCCGCCGCACGCCCGCGGACCACAGCAGCCGGGCCGCGCCCCACAACACCAGAACCCAGAGCAGTTGTACGCCGATCAGCGTCACCGCCTCGGCGCCACGTGCCTGCCCCAGGTAGATCAGCGCCGGGGTGGAGACGATGCCGGGGAACGGGGAGAGCTGGCAGACGACCTGGAGCCAGCCCGGGAACAACGCGATCGGCACCAGCGCCCCGGAGAGGATGTTGGTGACCGCCACCCGGGACAGGCTCAGCCCGTGGAAGTTGCCGGTCCAGAAGCACAGCAGCCCGACGAGGTAGACCAGGCCGAACTTCAGCGGCACCACCGCCAGCAGGCTGAGCAGGAACAGCCCGGCCTGCCCGGCGGCGGGCAGCGCGGCGCCGCCGAACGCCGACACCAGCGTCGCCGCCATCACCGCCACCGTCAGCACCTCACCGACGACGTATCCGAGTGACAGCGCGAAACGCGAGAGCTGGTAGTCGATCGGCCGGACCAGGTCGAGCGCCACGGTGCCGTGCAGCACCGGGCCGGCGATCTGCGCGTCGGTGAAGCTCGACAGCAGCGCCCCGGTCAGGAACGCCACGACCAGGTAGCCCTTCATCTGCTCCCAGGACAACCCGCCCACCTCGCCGCCGGCCGCGCCGGCGAAGACCGCCTGCCAGACCGCGAACAGCGCCACGGTCTGCACCACGACCCCGGTGAGCTGGAGGAGGAACTCGCCCCGGTAGATCAGCAGCGTCGACCAGGACATCCGGGCCAGCGTCAGGTACGCCCTCATGCCGGCACCGACGGGCTCAGCTCGCCGGCGTACGCCCGGCGCACCACGTCCTCGATGGACGGCTCGTCGATCCGGATGTCCACCACCGGCGCCCGGCGGGCGACCACCGAGACGATCTCGCCCGCGCCGTACGCGCCGTGGTCGAACGTGACGGCGATCTGCCGTGCCGACCCGTCGTGGACCAGCCGGACGCCCGGCAGGTCGGCGTCGAGGTCGCCGTGCCAGTCGGCGCCGAGCGTCAGGTGCACGGTCCGCTGGTCGGCGACCAGCCGGCGGACGGCGTCGATCGAGCCGTCGAAGATGATCCGGCCCTCGTCGATGATCACGAGCCGGCGGCAGACCTGCTCGATGTCACCGATGTCGTGCGTGGTCATCAGCACCGTGGTCCCGCTCGCGCGCTGGGCCCGCAGGAAGTCCCGGACGGCCTGCCGGGCGACGATGTCCAGCCCGATGGTCGGCTCGTCGAGGAACACCACGGGCGGTGCGTGCAGCAGCGCGGCGGCCAGGTCGGCTCGCATCCGCTGGCCGAGCGAGAGCTGCCGGGCGACCACCGGCAGCAGCCGGCCGAGCCCGAGCAGCGCGTCGAACTCCTCCAGGCGTGCCGCGTACCGGGCCCGGGGGATGCGGTGGATGTCGCGCAGCAGCGCGAGGGAGTCGCGGACCTGCAGGTCCCACCAGAGCTGGCTGCGCTGGCCGAACAGCACGCCGATGTTGCGGGCGTTGGCGTGCCGGTCGCGGTGCGGGTCGAGGCCGCAGACGCGTACCCGCCCGGCGGTGGGGTGCAGGATGCCGGTGAGCAGCTTGACCGTCGTCGACTTCCCGGCGCCGTTGGGCCCGACGTACGCGACCGCCTCGCCGGAGGAGATCGACAGGTCGACGCCGTCCACCGCCACGTGCTCGACGTGTCGTGGCCGTACGAGATGGCGCAGCGAGCCGCGCAGGCCCGGCTGCTTGTCGGCGATCCGGAACCGCTTGGTCAGGCCACTGGCCTCGATCACTGGCATCGGCGTTGTCGTTCCCGGTCAGCCGGCCGCGACGGCGGCACGGTGGTGCGGGCGCAGCCGCAGCACCGTGCCGAGGCCGTCGACCTCGGTCAGGGTGGTCTCGAACGCGGCGCCCATGACCCGGCCGAGGTAGCCCAGGCTCGCCGGGTCCGGGTCGAACCGCGCCGAGAGCTCCGCGCCGGTGGAGACCAGGTGCACCTCGTCGGCGAGGGCACCGGCGACGTTGACGAACTGGCACAGGTCCTCCCAGTAGAGGTACCGCCAGAAGTCGACGCTGACCACGGCGTCCAGGCTGTCCGCGGCGACCGGTGGCCTGATCCCGACCAGGTGGAAGTTGGCCGGACCGGCCGGCGCCCCGTAGTCGTAGGTCAGCGCGCCGTCGGGCAGCCCGGCCTCGGCGCTGCCGGTGCCGACCCACAGCACCCGGTCGCCGGGCAGGCGACCGGCGAGCCGCTGCACCGCCGGCCCGATCCGGCACCAGGAGCGGCGTACGCAGTCGTCCATCGCCCGGCGGTAGTGCACCACCCGCTCGGCCGCGCGGGCCACGTCCACCGGCCCGGCGAACTCCCACTCCACGACCGGGTACTTGAGCGCGACCCGATCCAGGTTGTCCATGAAGTCGTTCCAGTTCTGGATGACGTTGCGGTGGTGCGGCAGGTGGTAGACGGCGGCCAGGTCGTCGTAGGCGAAGTTGCGGTTGAGCACACCGAGGTGTGCGTGCACCCGGTAGAAGAGCTCCATGTCCTCCAGGCCCCAGCGCAGGCCGAAGCCCTCGTCGAAGCCGCCGACCGCCTCGAACACGTCCCGGCGCACCGAGGCGTTGTGGGTGAAGCAGAACAGCCACCCGGCCAGCAGCCAGTCGTCGCCGGACGGTCCCTCCTCGGTCCCGAACCGCATGTCGCCGCCGCCGCGCCCACGCAGCCGAGGTACGGGCATGGTCGGCTGGTCGGCCAGCGCCGCGTGCACGTGCTCGATGCCGGTCTCGTCGCGCCGGCCCATCAGCACCGCCGGCGCGGACGGGTCGCGGTGGTGGTCGAGGTGGCGGCGCAGCAGGTCCGGCGTGGCGTACGAGTCGGCGTCGAGGAACAGCAGCAGCGGCGCGGTCGCCCGGCGCGCGGCCTCGTTGCGGGCCGCCGCCCGGCCGCCGCGCTCGGGCCGTTCGACGAAGTGCAGGCGCAGCCCCTTGCCGGCGTCGGCGATGCCGGAGTACTGGCTGCCGTCCCCGCCGTCGCGGACGACGATGACCTCGAAGCGGTCCGGGTCCAGCGTCTGACGCCGCAGCGACCGCAGCGTGAGCTCCAGGCAGGGGGCGTCCGCGTGGGTGGGGATCACCACGCTCAGCTCGACGGCTCGACCGGGTTCAACGCTCATCTGACGTACCTCTCCGCTTGTCCCACGAGCCGGACCGCCGGCCGCGCTGACGATGGGACGGAGCCGCCGGCGATCGCCGGCGGCTCCGCGATGATCAGTGGCAGTTGACGCAGCACCACTGGATCGGCCGGCCCTGGCACGCGGCGCCGCCGCAGGAGCCCTTGCCCATGGCGGACGGGTCGGTCAGCGTGATCCCGCCGCCCGTCGGCATGGCGTACAGCCCTGCCGACGCCTCGTCGCCGGCGCCCGACCAGGAGACCGCTGTGGTGTCCAGGTCGGACAGGTCGATCGACAAGTTCCTGCTTTCACCCATCGATTCATCCTCTTTTCGGATCGATGTGGACAGTGGAACGAAGCGTAGGCCGGTCCTGGCGGGATTCGCACCGCGCTGATGTAACAGGGAGATAAAGCGAGGCGGAACCGTCAATTCGCGCAGGTGAAGGCCGGTCGAGAACGGAAAGATTCCGGGCGGTGACGCGGCGTAGTTCCGGGATCCACTATTCGAGACGCCCAGGTCAGGTGGGGTCGAACGATGAATCACCGCATCAATTACCTCCTTCTCCGATCGCGTGAAGCCGATGTAACGAGAAGATAAAGTAGGGGAAGGTGTCAATGAATGCGGGCGACCCTCTATTGTGAAGTGACCTGCTTATTCGCCGACCCCGGCTACGGAATGCCGGGACGGGTGGCCCCGATCGCCGCAGGCGGGCCCGAATGTGACATCCGGCCCCACGAGGGCGGATTTCGGTTACCGTCCGAACGGGTGGATTGACGAGGCGTACGACTGGGCATCACCGGCGTGCGCATCGGCGGCCCCCTGTCCGCTGCGCTCACGATCATGGGCCGAAGGAGCGACATGCAGGTCTGGCCGGGCGAGAGCTACCCCCTCGGCGCCACCTACGACGGGATGGGCACCAACTTCGCGATCTTCTCCGAGGTGGCGGAGAAGATCGAGCTCTGCCTGTTCGACGAGTGGGACATCGGCACCGAGCGCCGGGTGGAGCTGCGCGAGGTCGACGCGTACGTCTGGCACGCCTACATCCCCGGCGTCGAGCCCGGCCAGCGCTACGGATACCGGGTGCACGGGCCGTGGAACCCGGCCGAGGGGCTGCGCTGCAACCCGCACAAGCTGCTGCTCGACCCGTACGCGAAGGCGGTCGACGGGGAGATCATGTGGCACCCGTCGGTCTACGACTACGAGGTCGGCGGCGACCCGGACCGGATGAACACCGAGGACTCGGCTCCGTACATGCCGAAGTCGGTGGTGGTGAACCCGTACTTCGACTGGGGCAACGACCGGCCGCCGCGCACCCCGTACCACCACTCGGTGATCTACGAGGCCCACGTGCGCGGGCTGACCATGCGCCACCCGGGCATCCCGGAGGAGCTGCGCGGCACGTACGCGGCGATCGCCTCGCCGGTGATGATCGAGCACTTCAAACGGCTCGGCGTGACAGCGGTGGAGCTGATGCCGGTGCACGAGTTCGTGCACGACCACCGCCTGGCCGACCTGGGGCTGCGCAACTACTGGGGCTACAACACCATCGGCTTCTTCGCCCCGCACCACGGCTACTCCGCGCTGGGCCGCCTGGGCCAGCAGGTGCAGGAGTTCCGGGGCATGGTCAAGGCGCTGCACGCCGCCGGCATCGAGGTCATCCTCGACGTGGTCTACAACCACACCGCCGAGGGCAACCACCTCGGGCCGTCGCTGAGCTTCAAGGGCATCGACACGCCCAGCTACTACCGGCTCTCCGAGGACGACCGGCGTTACTTCGTCGACTACACCGGCACCGGCAACAGCCTCAACGTGCGCAGCCCGCACTCGCTGCAACTGATCATGGATTCGCTGCGTTACTGGGTGACCGAGATGCACGTCGACGGGTTCCGGTTCGACCTGGCGGCCACGCTGGCCCGCGAGTTCTACGAGGTGGACCGCCTGTCCACCTTCTTCGAGGTGGTGCAGCAGGACCCGGTGGTCGGCCGGGTGAAACTCATCGCCGAGCCGTGGGACGTCGGCCCCGGCGGCTACCAGGTCGGCAACTTCCCGCCGCAGTGGACCGAGTGGAACGGCAAGTACCGCGACACCGTACGCGACTTCTGGCGCGGCGAGCCGGCCACGCTCGCCGAGTTCGCCTCCCGCATCTCCGGCTCCGCCGACCTCTACCAGGACGACGGCCGCCGCCCGTTCCACAGCATCAACTTCGTCACCTGCCACGACGGGTTCACGCTGGCCGACCTGGTCTCCTACAACGACAAGCACAACGAGGCGAACGGCGAGGACAACCGGGACGGGGAGAGCCACAACCGGTCCTGGAACTGCGGCGTCGAGGGGGAGACCGACGACCCGGGCGTACGCGCGCTGCGGGCCCGGCAGCGGCGCAACTTCCTGGCCACGCTGATGCTGTCCCAGGGCGTGCCGATGCTCGGCCACGGCGACGAGCTGGGCCGCACCCAGCACGGCAACAACAACGCCTACTGCCAGGACAGTGAGATCGCCTGGGTGGACTGGGACCGGGCCGACGACGAGCTGCTGGACTTCGTCCGCCGGCTCACCGACTTCCGCAACCGGCACCAGGTGTTCCGCCGCCGCCGGTTCTTCACCGGCCTGCCGGTGGGCGGCCGGGCCGCCGGCTCCGGACTGCCGGACCTGGCCTGGTACACCCCGGACGGCCGGGAGATGACCGGCGAGGACTGGGGCAACGACTTCGGCCGCTCGGTGGCCCTGTTCGTCAACGGCGACGGCATCGGGGAACGCGGCCAGTACGGCCAGCGCCACCGGGACGACTCGTTCCTGCTGCTGTTCAACGCGCACGACGCGCCGCTGGACTTCACGCTGCCCGGCGAGGAGTTCGGCAGCCGGTGGGAGCTGGTGATCAGCACCGCGGAACCCGACCCGGAGAAGACGACACTGGTCGAGGCGGGCGGCACGGTCTGCGTGCCGGACCGCTCGCTGCTGGTCCTGGAGAGGACGGCCTGACCGATGCCCGACACCCCCCGCTCGACCTACCGGGTCCAGGTGCGTCCCGGCTTCGACCTGGACGCCACGGCCGAGCTGGCGGGCTACCTCGCCGCGCTCGGCGTCACCCACCTCTACACCGCGCCCCTGCTCACCGCCACGCCCGGCTCCACGCACGGCTACGACGTGGTGGACCACCGCGCGGTCAACCCGCAGCTCGGCGGCGAGCCTGCCCGGGCCCGGCTGGTCCGGGCGCTGCGCGCGGCCCGGCTGGGCCTGGTCGTGGACATCGTGCCCAACCACGCCGGCGTCGCCCGGCCCGAGGCCAACCCGGCCTGGTGGGACGTGCTGCGGTCCGGACGCGACTCGGCGTACGCGCGCTGGTTCGACATCGACTGGGACCGGGGGCGGCTGCTGCTGCCGGTGCTCGCCGACAGCGCCGACGCGCTCGACGACCTGAAGCTCGTCGACGGGGAGCTGCGCTACCACGAGCACCGGTTCCCGGTCGCCGACGGCACCGGCGACGGCACGCCCCGGCAGGTGCACGACCGGCAGCACTACGAGCTGGTGAACTGGCGGCGCGGCGACGCCGAGCTGACGTACCGCCGGTTCTTCGCCGTGTCCGACCTGGCCGGCCTGCGGGTGGAGGACCCGGAGGTGTTCGACGCCACCCACGCGGAGATCCTGCGCTGGGTCGACGCCGGGGAGGTCGACGGCATCCGCGTCGACCACCCGGACGGGCTGCGCGACCCGGCCGGCTACCTGGCCCGGTTGCGCGCCGCCGTGCCGCAGAGCTGGCTCGTGGTGGAGAAGATCCTGGAGTACGGCGAGGACCTGCCGGAGTGGCCGGTCGACGGCACCACCGGCTACGACGCGCTGGCCGCCGTGTCCGGGTTGTTCATCGACCCGGACGCCGAGGCGGACTTCACCGCACTCGACGGCCGGCTCACCGGGCGGCACACCTCCTGGGCGGACCTGACGCACGCCACCAAGCTGGAGGCCGCCACCCGGCTGCTCGCCGCCGAGCTGACCCGGCTGGCCGCGCTCGTGCCGGAGCTGCCGGGCGAGCAGGTCCGCGCCGCCCTGGCCGAGCTGGCCGCGTGCTTCCCGGTCTACCGCGGATACCCGCCCGAAGGCGCCCGGCACCTGGCCGCCGCCCGCAGCGAGGCAGGCCGCCGCCGTCCCGACCTGACCGGCGTGCTCGACCAGGTCACCGCCCGGCTGCGCGACCCCGGCCACGAGCTGGCCGCCCGGTTCCCGCAGCTGACCGGCGCGGTGATGGCCAAGGGCGTGGAGGACACCGCGTACTACAGGTGGAGCCGGTTCGTCGCGCTCAACGAGGTCGGCGGCAGCCCGGCCCACTTCGGTGTGCCAGCGGCCGAGCTGCACCGCTTCGCCGCCGCCCGGCACGTGCGCTGGCCGGCGAGCATGACCGCGCTGTCCACCCACGACACCAAGCGCGGCGAGGACGTCCGCGCCCGCCTCGCGGTGCTGTCCGAGCTGCCCGGCCGCTGGGCCGAACGGGTCGCCGAATGGATGTCGCGCGCGCCGCTGGCCGACCCCGCGCTGGCCCACCTGCTCTGGCAGACCGCCGTCGGGGCGTGGCCGCTCGAACGGGAACGACTGCACGGGTACGCCGAGAAGGCCGCCCGGGAGGCGTCCGTCACCACCAGCTGGGCCGACCCGGACCCGGGCTTCGAGCACGAGCTGCACGCCCTGGTCGACCGGATGTACGACGACCCGGAGCTGCACGCCCAGATCACCGCGTTCGCCGCCGAGATCACGCCGCCCGGCTGGTCGAACGCGCTCGGGCAGAAGCTGGTCCAGCTCGCCATGCCCGGTGTGCCCGACGTCTACCAGGGCACCGAGCTGTGGGAGAACTCGCTCGTCGACCCGGACAACCGGCGGCCGGTCGACTTCGCCGTACGCCGGGACCTGCTGGCCCGGCTCGACGCCGGCTGGCGGCCCGCGGTGGCCGCCGACGGCGCGGCCAAGCTGCTCGTGGTGTCCCGGACGCTGCGGCTGCGCCGCGACCGCCCGGACCTGTTCGGCGGCTACCGGCCGGTGCCCGCGCGCGGCCCGGCCGCCGCGCACGCGGTGGCCTTCGACCGGGGTGGGGCGGTCGCTGTGGCGACCCGGCTGCCGCTGCGGCTGGCCCGCTCCGGCGGCTGGCGGGACACGGCGCTGTCACTTCCCGTTCACGAGTGCACCGACTTGTTCACCGGACGGGTCTACAGTGGTTCTGAGCTGCTCCTTCATGATCTGCTGAGCACCTACCCCGTCGCCCTCCTCGCACCCACCGACTCTGTGGAGGCCGCCGCATGACCGAGTTCACGGTGTGGGCGCCCGAGGCCGCCCGGGTGCGGCTGCGCCTGCCCGGCGTCGCCGACCACGCGATGCGTCAGGCGCCGGACGGCTGGTGGCGGGTCGAGGTCCCCGGCGCCGGGCCCGGCACCGACTACGCGTTCCTGCTCGACGACGACGCCCAGGCGCTGCCCGACCCCCGCTCGGCCTGGCAGCCGGCCGGGGTGCACGGGCCCAGCCGGCTCTACGACCACGCCGCGTTCGCCTGGACCGACGCCGCCTGGACCGGCCGGCAACTGCCCGGCAGCGTGCTGTACGAGCTGCACATCGGCACGTTCACCCCGGAAGGCACGTTCGACGGGGCGATCGCCAGGCTCGACCACCTCGTCGACCTCGGCGTGGACATGGTCGAGCTGCTGCCCGTCAACGCGTTCAACGGAGAGCACAACTGGGGCTACGACGGCGTCTGCTGGTTCGCGCCGCACGAGCCGTACGGCGGCCCGGACGGCCTGAAACGGTTCGTCGACGCCGCCCACGCCAAGGGCCTGGGGGTGATCCTCGACGTCGTCTACAACCATTTCGGGCCCTCCGGGGCCTACGCGCCGCGGTTCGCGCCGTACCTCACCGAGCAGAGCAACACCTGGGGCCGCACCGTCAACCTGGACGGCCCGCACTCCGACGGGGTACGCCGCTACATCGCCGACAGCGTGCTGGGCTGGCTGCGCGACTACCACGTCGACGGGCTGCGGCTGGACGCCGTGCACGCCATGCCGGACGGCCGGGCCGTGCACTGGCTGGAGGAGGTGGCCGCCGAGGTGGAGGCGCTGTCCACGCACCTCGGGCGGCCGCTGTCGCTGATCGCCGAGAGCGACCTCAACGACCCGCGCCTGATCACGCCCCGCGAGGCGGGCGGGTACGGCCTGCACGCCCAGTGGAACGACGACGCCCACCACGCGCTGCACACGCTGCTCACCGGCGAACGGCAGGGCTACTACGGCGACTTCGGCTCCCTGGAGTGCCTCACCGACGTGCTGACCGGCGGGTTCTTCCACGCCGGCACCTGGTCCAGCTTCCGCGGCCGCAGCCACGGCCGCCCGGTCGACAGGCAGCGCACGCCCGGCCACCGCTTCGTGGCGTACCTGCAGAACCACGACCAGATCGGCAACCGGGCCACCGGCGACCGGATCTCCGCCACGCTGTCGCCCGGCCTGCTGCGCGTCGGCGCGACGCTGCTGATGACCGCGCCGTTCACGCCGATGCTGTTCATGGGGGAGGAGTGGGCGGCCACCACGCCCTGGCAGTTCTTCACCAGCCACCCCGAGCCGGAACTCGCCACGGCCGTCGCGACCGGCCGCCGACGCGAGTTCGCCGACCACGGCTGGGCCACCGACGACGTGCCGGACCCACAGGACCCGCAGACGTTCCTGCGGTCCCGGCTGGACTGGGCCGAGCTGGACAAGCCCGAGCACCGCGAGACGTACGACCTCTACCGGCGGCTGATCGCGCTGCGCCGCTCCCGGGCCGACCTGTCCGACCCCCGGCTGGACCGGGTCGACGTCCGCCACGGCGACCGGTTCCTGGTGATGCGGCGCGGCGACACGCTCGTGGTGGCGAACCTGGCCGGCCGGGCGCAGCGGATCAACCTGCCCGGGGTGGTACGCCGGGTGCTGCTCGCCACGTCCGAGGGCGTCACGGTGATGCGCGACGGAATCGAGCTGCCGCCGGAGTCGGCCGCGATCGCGGCGCTCTGACCGCTCCCGCGGCCCCGCTCCCGGGCCTCCGGCCCTCGGCGCCGATCTTGGAGTTGTGGCGCCTCGAAGGTCGCGCATGCCGGGTTTGCGAACCACCACAACTCCAAGATCGGCGGGGTGGGGAGCGGTGAGTTCGTCCAGGCAGCGCGGTCCTAACTCCGACGACCCGGCCCCTGGAGGTTTCATGTCCGACACGCTGACCCGCCGTGAGCTGTGGGCGCTCGCGCACGCCGAGCGCGCCGCCCTGGCCGACGACCTCGCCGGAATCGACGCGGCGCAGTGGGCGCGGCGCTCGCTGTGCGGCCGGTGGACCGTTGAGGAGACGCTCGCGCACATGACCGCGGCGGCAAGCGTCGGCCGGGCCCGCTGGGTCGCCAGCGTGCTCGGCGCCCGGTTCGACTTCGACCTGCACAACGACCGCCGGCTGGCCGAGCACCGGGGCGCCGACCCGGGGGAGACGCTCGATCGGTTCCGGCGGATCATCGGCAGCACCACGTCGACGTTCGGCCCGACCGAGGCGTGGCTCGGTGAGGTGGTCGTGCACGCCCAGGACATCCGGCGGCCGCTCGGCCTGGCCCGGACGCCCCCGGTCGAGGCGGTGACGCCGGTCGCCCGGTTCTACGCCGGGCGGGACTTCACGGTGGCCGGGCGCAGCGCGATCGACGGCCTGCGGGTGGAGGCGACCGACGGGCCGTTCACCGCCGGCGACGGCCCGCTGGTCAGCGGCACCACGCTGGCGCTGACGATGGCGATGGCCGGGCGGGCCGCGTACTGCGACGACCTCACCGGGCCCGGTGTCCCCACGCTGCGGGAGCGCTGCACGCCCGTGTGACCACGGCGGGTGCCCGGGTCACGGCTTCGGCAGCGTCAGGATCTCCGCGCCGTCGTCGGTGATGGCGATGGTGTGCTCGCTGTGCGCGGTGCGGCAGCCGGTCGCGCTGCGCAGCGTCCACCCGTCGGCGTCGGTGACGAGCGTGGCGGTGTCCGCCATCACCCACGGCTCCAGCGCCAGCAGCAGCCCGGGCCGCAGTGTGTAGCCGCGACCGGGCCGCCCGGTGTTCGACACGTGCGGGTCCTGGTGCATCGTCGACCCGACGCCGTGGCCGCCGAACTCGGTGTTGACGGTGTATCCGGCTTCGGTGAGGACCGAGCCGATGGCGTACGAGAGGTCGCCGACGCGGGCGCCGGGGCGGGCCGCGGCGATCCCGGCCTGCAACGCCCGCTCGGTCGCGTCGATGAGCGCGACGCTCTCCGCGGGCCGGGCGTCACCGACGAGGAAGCTGATCGCGGAGTCGGCCACCACTCCGCCGAGGCTGACGGCCAGGTCGAGGCTCAGCAGGTCGCCGTCGGCGAGCGTGTAGTCGTGCGGCAGGCCGTGCAGCACCGCGTCGTTCACCGACGTGCAGATGTAGTGGCCGAACGGCCCGCGCCCGAAGGACGGCTCGTAGTCGACGTAGCAGGACTGCGCCCCGGCCTCGACGATCATGCGCTGGGCCTGCCTGTCGATGTCGAGCAGGTTGGTGCCGACGGTGGTGCTGCTCCGGAGGGTCTGCAGGATGTGGGCGACCAGGGCGCCGGTGTCCCGCGCCCGCCGTACGTCGGTGGGGCTCAGGATCTCGATCATGCGGGCGCCTTCCTCACTCGACCAATAAGTATCCCGGTCATGTTATCCCGGTATTAGAATCTCGGCATGGTCCGGTTGCCCCTCACTCCCGCCGAGGTCGAGCGCGGGCAGCGCCTCGGCGCGCTCCTGCGCCGCGCCCGGGGTGAGCGATCCATGCTGCTCACCGCGCTCGACGCGGGTGTCTCTCCGGAGACGCTCCGCAAGATCGAGTCCGGCCGGGTGGCCACCCCGGCGTTTCCCACCATCGCCGCCATCGCCGACGTCCTCGGCCTCTCCCTGGATGCGGTCTGGTCGGAGATCAACCACTCCGACGAGGTGGCGCGTCTCGCGCCGTCCGAGCGGCGCCTCGCCTCGTAGGGCGGCCCTCTCGACGGGGTCGAGCATACCGAGTATGTAAGATTCCGCGCATGCCACCCTCGCGTCGCGCCGTCGCGCTTGTCGTTCCCGTCGCCGGTTTCCTGCTCGGCTTCCTGGACTTCGTCTGGATCAAGTGGGTGCCGTTCCCGTTCGCCGAACTGGGCAACTCCACAGCCACCTGGGCGGTGGCCGCGTTCGCGCTGGGCTGGTGGATCCGGTCGGGCGCGGTGCGTGCCGCCGTGGCCGCCAGCGTCCTGCTGATCGTCGCGGTGCCCAGCTACTACCTGGCGGCGACGCTGCTCCAGGGCGACGACCTCGCCGTGATCTGGGCGCTCACCTCGTTCGTCTGGATGGCGTTCGGCGTGGTGGCGGGCGTGGTGTTCGGCGTCGCCGGCATCTGGGCGCGGACCGACGGATGGCGGCGCGTCGTGGGGACCGCGCTGCCGGTGGCCGTGTTCGTGGAGGAGGCGCTGCGGTTCGCGCTGAAGTCCGGGTCCTACCCCGGAGCCTGGTGGAACGTGGCGATCGACCTCGGGCTGGCCGTGCTGCTCGTGGTGCTGATCGGCCGGTCCGCCCGGGTACGGCTGCTGGCCGCCGCGGTGGCGCTGCCGCTGGCTGCGGCGGGCGCGCTCACGTTCGCCGCCGTCGCGGGGAGCTGACCTGCCCCGCCGCCGAGGCTGCGAGCCACCCCGCCGGCCGAGGATGCGGGCCACCGCGTCGGCCGAGGCGGCGGACCACCGGCCCGACCGGGATCGGCGACAATGACCCGAGAACGGCGTGGTCCGGATGACGGGGGAGGAAACGGATGACCCGACGGCAGGTGCTCACGGCGGCGATGCTCACGGCGACGGCCCTGGTGGCCGGCTGCACAAAGGACCGGCCCGAAGCCGCGCCGCCCACCAGCGCCCCGACCGCACCCGCCACGTCGGCGACGCCGAACGCCGAGCCGGTGCCCGCGCCGGCCGAGCTGGCGGCGCTGGAGCGGCGCTTCGGCGCCCGGATCGGCGTCTACGCCGTCGACACCGGCACCGGCCGCACCCTCGCACACCGGGCCGACGAGCGGTTCGCGTACGCCTCGACGTGCAAGGCGCTCGCCGCCGGCGCGATGCTGGCCGCCACGTCCGACGCCGACCGGGACCGGGTGGTCCGCTACCGGCGCGCCGACCTGGTGGCGCACTCACCGGTGACCGAACGGCACGTGGAGACCGGGATGACGCTGCGGGACGCCGCCGAGGCGGCGGTGCGGTACAGCGACAACACCGCCGGCAACCTGCTGTTCGACGCGCTCGGCGGCCCGGCCGGCTTCGAGCGGGCACTCCGGGAGGTGGGCGACTCGGTCACCCGGCCCGCCCGTACCGAGCCGGACCTGAACGCGGCCACGCCCGGCGACGAGCGCGACACCAGCACGCCCCGCGCGCTGGCCGGCTCGCTGCGGGCGTACACGCTGGGTGAGGCCCTGCCGCCCGCGGACCGGGACCTGCTGTTGAGCTGGATGCGGGCCAGTACCACCGGCAGCGGGCTGGTCCGGGCCGGCGTGCCGGCCGGGTGGCAGGTGGCGGACAAGTCCGGCACCGGCGGGTACGGCACCCGCAACGACATCGCCGTGGTGTGGCCGCCGGACTCCGCGCCGATCGTGCTGGCGGTCATGTCCAGTCGCGGCAGCCGCGACGCTAAGCCCGACGACACCCTGGTCGCCCAGGCCGCGCGGGCGACGGTGACCGCGTTGCGCTGACGGGCGGTCGGCTCAGGGGATGGGCCACTCGTGCACGGGCCGGTTGCTGTGCATCAGGTCGACGTAGTGGCGGACCACCTCGCGCAGCGCCGCCGGACGGTCCAGGTGGTCGGCCGACTCCAGCCGGTGCAGCGTCTCCACCTGCCAGGTCGCGCCGTTGCGGCTGGTCAGGCAGCGCTGCTCGACGATGCCGAGCAGCCGGTCCCGCTCGGCGGGGTCGAGGCCCCACCGGTCCAGCCCGTGGTGGGCCATCGGCAGCAGCCGGCGCAGCACCAGCTCGGTCACCGGCAGGTAGCCCAGGCCGGGCCAGTACACCTGGGCGTCGATGCCGTGCCGGGCGCAGGCGTTGAAGTTCTCCTCGGCCGCGCTGAACGACATCTGCGACCACAGCGGACGGTCGGACTCGGCGAGCGCCCGGACCAGGCCGAAGTAGAACGCGCCGTTGGCGACGGTGTCCAGCACCGTCGGCCCGGCCGGCAGCACCCGGTTCTCCACCCGCAGGTGCGGGCGGCCCTTCAGCACGTCGTAGACCGGCCGGTTCCACCGGTAGATGGTGCCGTTGTGCAGCCGCAGCTCGGCCAGTTTCGGCACGCCGCCGCTGTGCAGCGTGGTGGCCGGGTCCTCCGGGTCGCAGACCGGCAGCAGCGCCGGGAAGTAGCGCACGTTCTCCTCGAACAGGTCGAACACGGAGGTGATCCAGCGTTCCCCGAACCACACCCGCGGGCGTACGCCCTGGGCCTTGATCTCCTCCGCCCGGGTGTCGGTGGCCTGCTGGAACAGCGGCACCCGGGTCTCGCGCCACAGCTCCCGGCCGAAGAACAGCGGCGAGTTCGCGCCGAGCGCCACCTGGATGCCGGCGATCGCCTGGGCCGCGTTCCAGTAGTCGGCGAACTGCGCCGGGCTGACCTGGAGGTGGAACTGGGTGCTGGTGCAGGCCGCCTCCGGGGTGATCGTGTCGGCGGTGGTGGCCAGCCGCTCCACCCCGCTGATCGCGATCGGCAGGTCCTCGCCCCGGGCGGCGAAGATCTGCTCGTTGAGCAGCGCGTACCGGGGATTGGCCGACAGCGTCTCGGCGGTCAGATGCTCCGGGCGCAGCGTCGGCAGGATGCCGACCATCACCATGTGCGCGCCGACCGTGCGGGCCTTTTCCTCGGCGGCGTTCAGGCTGGCCCGCACGTGTTCCTCGAACGCGGCGGTGCCGGTGCCGGCCAGCCGGCGCGGCTCGACGTTGATCTCGACGTTGAACTGGCCCAACTCGGTCTGGAACGCCGGGTCGGCGATCGCCTCCAGCACGTCGGCGTTGCGCATGGCCGGGTCGAAGTCGTCGTCGACCAGGTTCAGCTCGATCTCCAGGCCGGTCATCGGCCGCTCCACGTCGAACCGGGACTCGCGCAGCATCTCGGCGAACACGTCCAGGCACCGCCGGACCTTCTCGCGATAGCGGGCCCGGTCCTCCCGGCTGAAGGTACGCACGCCGACGTCCTCGCCCATGGTCACCACCCTGTCACCGTTGGTTCTCCCCAACCTCGCACGGAGTGGCGGGTCAGGAAAGGTCCGCCAGACCCTTTTCTGTACCCCGTGGCGGCCCCGGTGATCCCCGTCGCGGGGCAGCGGGTTCCGTCCGGGCCGCCCGGCCCGGGCGGCTAGCATGGCCGCCGACGGCGAAGGGGAGTAGCTGATGCGCGACGGGTGGATCCGGGCGTTCGTGGTGGCGGCGTTCGCCGAGGGCTGCTCGTGGGCGGCGCTGCTGGCCGGCATGGCGGTCAAGTACGGGCCGCCCGGAAACGAGATCGGCGTGAAGATCTTCGGCCCGATCCACGGCGCGTTGTTCGTGGTCTACGGACTGCTGACGCTCGTGGTGGCCCGGCGGCGCCGCTGGACGCTCGTGCAGACCGGGCTGGCCCTGGTCAGCGCGGTGCCCCCGTTCGCCACAGTGCTGTTCGAGCGCTGGGCGCGCCGCCGGGGCCTGCTCGACGCGCCGGCCCCGGTCGCGCGACCGCTCACCCCCGCCGGTCGCTGACCGAGGCGGGGTCCTCCGCGAGGAAACCGGCCAGCACGTCGGTCAGCTCCCGCGGCGCCTCCTCGGCCATGTGGTGCCCGGACGGGATCGAGGCGGTCCGCACGTCGTCGGCCCAGTCCCGCCAGATCGCGGCCGGGTCGCCGTACAGGTCGACCATGTCGTCGCGCTCGGACCAGGCGAACAGCACCGGGCAGCCGATCCGGCGTCCGGCGGCGCGGTCCGCGTCGTCCGCCGCCCGGTCCGGACCGAGCCCGGCCCGGTAGTCCTCACACATGGCGTGCACGGTGGCCGGATCGTGGATGGCGCGGCGGTAGTCGGCGTACGCCTGCTCGCCCATCTCCTCCGGTGAGCCGCCGTACCAGGCGTCCGGATCGGCGTTTATCACCCGCTCGGCCGGTTTGGCGAGCTGGCCGAGGAAGAACCAGTGCCACCAGCGGGCGGCGAACCGGGCGTCGCAGCGGGCCAGCGCCTCACCGATCGGCACCCCGTCCAGCACACCCAGGCGGCTCACCCGGTCCGGGTGGTCCAGGGCGGTCCGCATGGCCACGTACGCCCCGCGGTCGTGCCCGACGACGGCGGCCCGGCGGTGGCCGAGCGCGTCGAGCAGCCCGACCACGTCGGCGGCCATCGCCCGCTTGGAGTAGACGGTGTGCTCCGGGTCGCTCGGCGGCTTCGACGAGCCGCCGTAGCCGCGCAGGTCCGGGCAGATCACCGTGTGCCGCGCGGCCAGCCGCGGCGCCACCCGGTGCCAGGTCGCATGGGTACGCGGGTGCCCGTGCAGCAGCACCACCGGCGGCCCGGAGCCGCCGTGGCGTACGCGCAGGCGCACCGCGCCGGCGTCGATCTCGGTGAGCGTGAATCCGGCGAACATGGCCGCAGCGGTGCCCGCCACCGGCGACGGGGAAACCTAGGTCAGCGCGGAGCAGGCGGCCACGCCGAACAGCAGCACGGCGCCCAGCACGGCCTGGAGCAGCAGCGCCGGACCCAGGTGCGACCAGAGCGTGGCGGTGCGCGGGGTGAGCAGTTGCCCGGTGGTCAGGTTGACGATCCGCTCGATCCGGGGCGGCAGATCCTCGTCGCGCTGCGCCCGCAGCGTGAGCTGGACGTGGTCGCCGGGGTGCAGCGCGCTCTGCGGCAGGTGGCCGTGCAGCTCGACCTCGACCAGCCGGCCGGCGGCGTCGCGGACCCGGACCGGGGTGACCAGGAACTCCGGCCCCTTCTTCAGCTCCTTGAAGCTGCGCCGGGCCCCGCCGCCACCGCTGCTGAGCAACGCGCGCACCACCTTCAGCAGCAGCCCCACCACCCCCGCGGCGGTCAGCACCGCGACCAGCGCCGGCTGCCCGACCCGTACCTCCCGGGCGTAGCCCTCCATCAACCGGACGAGACGTCCGGTGACGACGCGCTCCGCCGGGTGGACGACGCGACGGGTATGCAGCTCCGTGTCCATGTTCACCACCGAGAGTTCCGATCCGTGCACAGATGGTATCGACCCGTGGAGTTGAACGACGTGAATGAACACCGGTCACGCCCGGGCGGCCGGCAGGTGAACTCCGCCGGGGCGCGGGTATGCGTGCGGCCGAGCCGGAAAGGGGTCGAGCATGCAGCTGTCCTTCCTGCGCCCGCTCTACAACCGTCCCGGGCCCTGGTGCTCGGTGTACATGGACGCCTCCCGCGACACCCAGGACGCGCGAGCGCAGGTCGACCTGCGCTGGCGGGCCCTCAAGGGCGATTTGCTGAGCCAGGGCGCCGACCCGGTCACCGTCGAGGCGGTGGAGGAGGTCGTCCGCCGGCACCAGCCGATGCCCGGTGACTACGGGATCGCCGTGTTCGCCACCCGGGGCCGCGTGGTGCTCACCGAGTACCTGTCCGCGCCGCCGCTGCGTGACCTGGCGAGCTGGTCGGCGCTGCCGCACACCATGCCGCTCGTAGCCCAGCGCGGCGAACAGGTGGCCTGGGTGCGGGTGCTGGCCGACCGGACCGGCGCGGACGCGATGGCGGTCAGCGCCGGCGGCGTGCCGCGCCGCGCCCACGTCACCGGCGGACAGAGCCGGCAGCTGCGGCGCGTACAGCCGGGCGGCTGGTCACAGTCCCGCTACCAGCGCGCCGCCATGGAGGCGTGGTACCAGAACGCCGGCGACGCCGCCGCGGCCACCGCAGACCTGGCCGAGCGGGTCGGCGCGGACGTCGTGGTGGTGGCCGGGGACATCCGCGCCACCGGCATGATCGCCGCCCAGCTGCCGGAACGGTGGCGGGACGTGCTGGTCCGCACCGACGCCGGCGCCCGCGACGTCGGCGCGGACGACACGCTGATGGACGACATCACGGCGCAGACCGTCGCCGAGGTCGCCGACCGGCGCGTCACCGCCGCCCTGGACCGCTTCGGCGTGCAGGAGGACGTCGGGGCCGGCCTCGACGCCGTGGTCTCCGCGCTGCAACGCAACCAGGTCGACACCATGCTCATCGTGGACGACCCGTCCGCCGACGGCGAGCTGTGGGTGGGCCCCGAGCCGACCGAGATCGCCACCGACCCGGGGCAGCTGTCGGACATGTCGGTGGCCGACCCCCAGCGGGTACGCGCCGACGCCGCGCTGCTGCGCGCGCTGATCGGCACCGACGCGGACCTGACGGTGCTCGCGCCCGAGGAGGCGCCGGAGCTGACCGACGGGGTCGGCGCGGTGCTGCGCTACGTCGACGCGAGCACGCCCGGGCGGGGTAATGGCTGAGCGCATCGTCGCCGACCTGGTGGTCGAACGCCTGCGGGCCTGGCGGGTGCCGCGGGTCTTCGGCTGTCCGGGCGCGGCGATCGCCCCGCTCGTGGGCGCGCTCGACGACGCGGGCGGGGACCCGGCGTTCGTCCCCGCCCGGCACGAGGAGACCGCTTCGTACATGGCCACCGGGCACGCGAAGTTCACCGGCGGCGTCGGGGTGTGCCTGGCCACCCAGGGGCCCAGCGCGGTGCACCTGCTCAACGGGCTCTACGACGCCAAGCTGGACAGCAAGCCGGTCGTCGCGATCGTCGGCGAGGACGTCACCGGCCCGCTCGGCGGCGCGCACGAGGAGATCGGGCTGAGCCGGCTCTTCGGCGACGTGTGCAACCAGTTCGTCCGCTACGGCCGCCGCCCGGAGCAGGTGCCGGCGCTGCTGGACCAGGCGTTCCGTACCGCCGCCGCGACGCGCAGCCCGACCTGCGTGGTGCTGCCGCGCGCGTTGCAGGTCACCGCCGTACCGGACCTGCTGCCGCAGACCGCCGGAGTGGTCACCGCGACGCCCGGCGAGCCGCTGGCCCGGGTGCTGCCGCACGACGCCGACCTGGACGCCGCCGCCTCGCTGCTGGGCAGCGGGCAGCGGGTGGCGATGCTGGTCGGCCAGGGCGCGCACGGCGCGGCCGAGGAGATCGTCGCGCTCGCCGACCGGCTCGGCGCGGGCGTGGCCACGTCGCTGCTGGGCAAGCCGGTGCTGGACGAGCGGCTGCCGTTGCACACCGGCGTGCTCGGCGAGGTCGGCACCACCGCCGCCGCGCAACTCATGGGCGGCTGCGACACGCTGCTGATGATCGGCACCAACGATCCGTGGACCGACTGGTTCCCGATGCCCGGCCAGGTACGCACCATCCAGATCGACATCGACGGCCGGCGCGTCGGCACCCGCTACCCGGTGGACGTGCCGCTCGTCGGCGACACCGCCGAGACGCTGCGGGCACTGCTGACCCGGGTGCCCGACCAGCCCCACCGCGAGTGGCGCGGCATGGTGGAGAAGATGGTGGACCGGTGGCGGGAGACCGCCGCCGAGCGGGCCGCCACGCCCGCCGAGCCGGTCAACCCGCGGCTGGTGCTCCACGAGCTGTCCGCCCGGCTGCCCCGGCACGCCTCCGTCGCCGTCGACGTCGGCTCGGTCGTCTACTGGTACGCCCGGCACCTGGAGCTGCCACCGGGGGTGCAGGCGCGGCTGTGCGGCACGCTCGGCTCGATGGGCTGCGCGCTGCCGTACGCGGTCGCGGCCAAGCTGGCCCGCCCGGACGAGCCGGTGATCGCGCTGCTCGGCGACGGCGCGATGCAACTCAACGGCCTGGCTGAGCTGATCACGGTGGCCCACCACTGGACCGGGTGGCGCGATCCGCGGCTGATCGTGCTGGTGCTGAACAACAGGGACCAGTCCGGCGTCGGCGGTGGCCGCGCGCCCGGGGTACGGCGGCCCGACGTGCCGTACGCCGGGTGGGCCCGCCTGCTCGGGCTGCACGGCGTACGGGTGGACCGGCCGGACCTGGTCGGCGCGGCCTGGGACGAGGTGCTCGCGGCCGACCGGCCCGCCGTGCTGGAGGCGGTGGTGGACCCGTTCACGCCGCTGGACGTGCCGGAGCCGGCGCTGGCCGACCTGCGCGGCCTGGTCGCCGACGGGGACGCCGCCCGCCGGGTGCGGGAACGGGTGATCCAGACCGAGGCCATCGCGGCCGACGAGATCGTCTAGCGGCATCCGGGCGGCCCACCCTCTCTTCCCTCGCGATCTTGCAGTTCCGGCCCCCCGAGTGCCCGGTTCAGGACGATTTTCCGGGGACCGAAGTGCAAGATCGCGGGGGAGGTGGCAGGGGGGTCAGCGCTCGCGGTCGCCGGGCGGCCCGGAGACGTCTCGATACTCGGGCGTGACCAGCGCGAAGTCGTTGCGTTCCAGCGGCGGTCCGTCCCGGTACGGGGTGATGGTCGCCGCCGGGGTGCTCCCGTCGTCCGCGTGCGCCCTGCAGTGCCCGTCCCGGTCCGGCCCATACCCGCCCGTGACGGCGGGCGCGCGGCGCGACGGCGTACCTGGGTGCCGCGGGCGGTGCGGCCACCGGGCGGGCCTTGGTCCTGCCCCGTGGGGAGATGCCCCGTTTAGACCCCAGAGGGACGGGAAGCCGGGCCGCGTGGTGAGCGAACGAGTCGAACGGGCCGGCGGCGCGGGACTGCCCGCCGAGCGGGTGGTGGCGGCCGGCAGCGCCGCCCGGACGCTGGTCGCCGCGACCGCCCGGGCGCTGCGCGGCGACGACTGCGGCGACCTCGGCCACCCGGGCGCGCTGTCGCGCCTCGGTGGCGCGCCCGAGCCGGTACGCCGGGCCGCCGCGTCGCGGGCCGCCGGGCGGGCCGCGCTCACCGCCGCCCAGATCGCCGCCGTGGACGCCGAGCGCGTGGCCGGATGGTTCACCGGACAGTACCCGGACCGGCGCTGGCCCGGCGTGGTGCTCGGTTCACCGCACGGCGCCGCCGCCCACCTCGCGGTGGCGCTCGGCGTGCCGTGGTTGCCGGCCGGCTTCGAGATCACCGCCCGGTGGAGCCGGGGGGCGGTGGACCGCCCGGACGCCGCGTACGCGCACGGCGCCACGCTGGCCGCCCGGCTGCTCGACGCCAATCCGCGCGTGCACGTACGCCAGGTGCACTGCCCGGCGAGCCGGGGCGCGGCGGCGGGCGCGGTGGTGACGTTCGCGGTGCGCTGGCGCACGCTGCCGAAGGCGTACGCGCGTTTCCTGGCCGACCGGCTGGAACCGGCCGCGCCGGTGCTGCTGCTGCACGACGCCCGCACCTGGCCGGTGCGCGACGGCGGCGACGGGCACAGCTTCCAGACCGGCTGCCCGGCCGGCGGGCTGGACCCGGTCGACTTCCACCCGGACGCCCGCGCGCTGGGTCAGGTGCTGCGCGCCGCCGGCGGGGACGAGTCGCGCTGGGTCACGCCGGAGGTCACCGTCGCGGGCGCGTTCGCCGAGCACGGTGTGGAGTCCGGTTTCGAGCACGACGCCCGGTCTGCGGGGGACCGGCACGGGCACCCGCTGCACCGGGTCGTGGTGCCGCAGCCGGACGCGCTGAGCGCGGTGACCGCCGACCTGTACCGGCGCTGGCTGCGGCGGGCCGGCAAGACCGGGGACCGGCTGGTGGTGGAGTGCGGGCGGCTGCTCGATCCGGGGCAGGTGCTGCGGGCCGGCCTGGTGCCCTACTGGTGCGAGAACGCCACCGCGCGCCGGGTCGCCGGCGTCGAGTGGTGGCTGGCCGGCAGCGAGCCGTTCAGCTCGGTGGACGTGCTGCCCGAGCCGCCCGGCCTGCGCTCGCCCGCGCACGCGGGCCTGCCCCAGTGGCTGGCGGTGGCCGGTTTCGGGCGCAAGCGGCGGGCCCTGGACCGGGGTGCCGCCCGCGGCTACCCGGTCGCCTCGGTACCCACCCGACGTGCCACGGAGGTGTTGCGCAACCAGCCCTGCGACCTGCCCACGCCGCCGCCGCTGCGGGCGGCCGAGGCCCTCACCGCGCTGCGTGACGCGGGCGCGCACCAGGGCCTGCTGGTCTGCTGAACCGCCGCCGGGACCGGCTGCCGGGCAACCTGGCGAAACTTCCTCGCGATCCTGCGGTCCGTGATTGAGTACCTACGGAGCGGGAAGACCGCTCGCCGCGGAACGGCCCACGACGCCGTGCGGCGGACGGCCACCGCCTTCGACGTACTCCGTCACGTAACCCAACTTCCTCACCCGGTGCGTGGTCCGACCACGCGCACGACCGGTTACGACCGGGCGGGGACCTTCGGCGAGGGGGGCGCGGATGTTCGGACAGACCACCACACCCACACCACCGACCACCGACCGGGGTCTGGAGGACCTGGACGCCGCGGCGCTCGCGTACGCGGCCCGGATCGAGGGACTGCCACCGGAACGGCGGCAGGAGGCGCGGGACGACCTGGTCCGGTTCGCGCTGCCGTTCGCCGGCCGGCTGGCCCGGCGCTACCGGGGACGCGGCGAGCCGCTGGAGGACCTGGAACAGGTGGCCCGTCTCGGGCTGGTCAACGCCGTCGACAGGTACGACCCGGAACGGGGCTCGTTCACCGCGTACGCGGCGATCACCATCGTCGGCGAGATCAAACGGCACTTCCGTGACCGCACCTGGGGCGTGCACGTGCCGCGCCGGTTGCGCGACCTGATCCTCGAGGTCGGGCAGGCCACGGCGACGCTCACCAGCGAGCTGTCCCGCGCCCCCACGGTGGCGGAGCTGTCCGCCCGGCTGGAGACGCCGGAGGAGGAGATCCTCGCCGCGCTGGAGTCGGCCGCCGGCTACAGCCCGGCGTCGCTGAACGCGCCGGTCGGCGGGGAGAGCTCGGCCGAGTTCGGTGACCTGGTCGGCGAGTCCGACCACGCGCTGGAGTCGGTGGACGACCGGGTCACGGTCAGCGGCCTGCTGCACCGGCTGCCCTGGCGGGAGCGCCGCATCCTGGCGATGCGCTTCTACGGCAACCAGACCCAGGCGGAGATCGCCGCCCGGTTCGGCATCTCGCAGATGCACGTGTCCCGGCTGCTGTCGCGTGCGCTGACCTGGCTGCGCCAGGCGATGCTGGCCGAGGCGCCGCCGCCCTGGCAGAACGGCGCCGCCGAGGCCGAGCCGGCGAAGGCCCGCATCTCGGTGAAGCAGAACGGCGACCGGGTGGTCGTCGAGGTCGGCGGCGAGGTCGACCGGGCCGGCGCGGACCAGCTGCGCCGGGCCGTGCTCAAGGCGGTCACCGGGCAGCCCCGCGAGGTGGTGGTGGACCTGGTCGGCGCGGGTGGCTTCGACGCCGGCGGGATCGCCGCGCTGATGGCCGGGCGGGACGCCGCCGCGCGTACCGGGGTGCCGCTGCGGCTGACCCGGGTGCAGCCGGCGGTGCGCCGCTCGCTGACCGCTGCCGGACTGCCGGCCGCCGACTGACCCGCCGCACGCACGTACCGCGCCGGCTCCCACCACGGGAGCCGGCGCGCGGCGTACGCGACGGGGGCCGGCGCCCGCACGGCGCCGGCCCCCGCCGGGTGTCTCAGTTCTCCGGGGTGTCCCCGTGCCCGCGCGGGTGCCGCCACCTGTCGTTGGGCTGGGCGTCGCGCTCGGCGTTGAGCGCGCTGTCCTCCGGCTCGTCGGTCTCCTCGAAGCTGGGCCGGCGTACCTCCTCCGGCACCGGCACCTCCACCGGCCGGGCGCCGGACTGCGGAGCGGGCTGGTAGTCCACCGCCTCGGGCGCCCCGTACGCGCCGCCGGCCG
This sequence comes from Micromonospora chalcea, assembly GCF_028768405.1. Lineage (NCBI taxonomy): Bacteria > Bacillati > Actinomycetota > Actinomycetes > Micromonosporales > Micromonosporaceae > Micromonospora > Micromonospora chalcea. The sequence continues at coordinate 998,044 of NZ_CP118233.1, forward strand.
ACGGGGACTCCGGCAGGTGCCGCTCGTGGTGCAGCTCCTCGCGGAAGCTCTGCGGTGGCTTGGTGGTGCGCTGCGGCAGGTCGCGGCCCAGGTCGGAGACGAGCGGGCCGTACTTGAGGTCGAACGCCGGCCGCTCGGAGCGGATGCGCGGCATCCGGTCGAAGTTGCGCAGCGGTGGCGGGCACGTGGTGGCCCACTCCAGCGAGTTGCCGAAACCCCACGGGTCGTCCACGGTGACCATCGCGCCGTACCGCCACGACTTCCAGATGTTCCAGATCACGAACAGGGTGGACGCGCCGAGGACGAACGAGCCGATGCTGGAGATCGTGTTCAGCGTGGTGAAGCCGTCACCGGGCAGGTAGTCGGCGTACCGGCGGGGCATGCCCTCGTTGCCGAGCCAGTGCTGCACCAGGAACGTGGCGTGGAAGCCGACGAACATGGTCCAGAAGTGCATCTTGCCCAGCCGCTCGTCGAGCAGCCGCCCGGTCATCTTCGGGAACCAGAAGTAGAGCCCGCCGAACGCGGCGAACACGATGGTCCCGAACATCACGTAGTGGAAGTGCGCCACCACGAAGTAGCTGTCGGTGACCTGCCAGTCCAGCGGCGGGCTGGCCAGCAGCACTCCGGTCAGGCCGCCGAGCAGGAACGTCACCAGGAAGCCGACGGCGAACAGCATCGGCGTCTCGAACGTGATCTGTCCCTTCCACATGGTGCCGATCCAGTTGAAGAACTTCACGCCGGTCGGCACCGCGATCAGGAAGCTCAGGATGCTGAAGAACGGCAGCAGCACCTGACCGGTGGCGAACATGTGGTGCGCCCAGACCGTCATCGACAGCACCGTGATGGCGATGGTGGCCAGCACCAGGCCGGTGTAGCCGAAGATCGGCTTGCGGGAGAACACCGGAATGATCTCGGTGATGATGCCGAAGAACGGCAGCGCGATGATGTAGACCTCGGGATGGCCGAAGAACCAGAACAGGTGCTGCCACAGCATCGGCCCGCCGGTCGTCGAGTCGTACACGTGCGAGTGCAGGAGCCGGTCCGAGGCCAGCGCCATCAGCGCGGCCGCCAGCAGCGGGAACACGAAGATCACCAGCACGCTGGTGAGCAGCGCGTTCCAGGTGAAGATCGGCATCCGGAACATGGTCATGCCCGGGGCCCGCAGCGTCACGATCGTGGTGATCAGGTTGACCGCGCCGAGGATCGTGCCCAGGCCGGACACGGCCAGGCCGACCACCCACAGGTTCCCGCCGACGCCGGGGGAGTGCTGCGCGGTGCTCAACGGCGTGTACGCGGTCCAGCCGAAGTCCGCCGCGCCGGCCGGGGTGGCGAACCCGCCCACGACCATCAGCGCGCCCAGGAAGTAGAGCCAGTACGCGAACGCGTTCAGCCGGGGGAACGCCACGTCGGCGGCGCCGATCTGCAGCGGCACCAGGTAGTTGGCGAACCCGAAGAACAGCGGCGTCGCGAACAGCAGCAGCATGACCGTGCCGTGCATGGTGAACATCTGGTTGTACTGCTCGGGGGAGACGATCTGCATCCCCGGCCGGGCCAGCTCCGCCCGGATGACCAGCGCCAGGATCCCGCCGACGATGAAGTACGCGAACGACGTGATCAGATAGAGCAGGCCGATCTGCTTGGCGTCGGTGGTGCGCAGCAACCGCCACAGCGCGTTGCCCTTCACCGCTTCCCGTACGGGCCCGGGGAAGCCCCCGAACCGGGCCGGCGCGAGGATCGCGGGCCCCCGGTCTCGTGCCGGTTCCGTGACTACCCGCTTGGGCATGGCATCTCACCCCGTGTGACGACAGACAGGACGGGCGGGCGTACCCGGCCCTCTGCCCATGTAACCAGGCGAGAGCGGAGAATTCGGTCAATTAGCGGGGAGCATGGCCCAGACGACCTTGCCGGCGCCGACCGGGGTGCTGCCCCAGCGCTGGGTCAGCTCCCGCACCAGCATCAGCCCGCGGCCCCCCTCGGCGCGCGGGTCGCGGCTGGTCGCGGCGCGCGCGTCGGCCGGGCTGCCGTCCATCACCGCCACCCGCAGGTACGGCCGGCGCAGCGTCAGCGTCACCTGCATCGGGGTGCCGGCGTGCCGCACCACGTTGCCGACCAGCTCGCTGAGCACCAGCGAGGCCGGGCCGGCCAGCTCCGGCACGTTCCACCTGCCGCACGCCTCGGTGACCAGCTCCCGGGCCCGCCGGCAGGCCCCGGCCACCGGCTCCAGCCGCGCCCGCAGCCGGGGCGCCGAATCCGCGCCGGCCAGCGCCGCCGCCTCGGCGCAGTCCCGGCGCACCGGCACCACCCGGCAGGCGGTGGTCTCGTTCAGCCAGGCCGCCGTCTCGGCGCAGGGCGCGGCGAGCACCATCGGCACCGCCGGCCAGTCGGCTGCGCGCCGCGCGGCGGCGGCGAAGACGGACAGCGCCAGCGGCTCGCCGACCTCGATCTCCTCCAGGTCGACCACCAGGGCGTCCGGCTGCGCGGCGAGGCACCGGTCCAGCACCTCGTGCACCGCGCGCATCGTGCCCAGGTCGAGCGCGCCGGCCAGCCGTACGACAGTGACCGGCGACTCGTCGCGGACCTCGCACCTGATCCGGGTCACCATCGCCGTCCTCGTTTCCGTTTCGTCGGGGAGGGTCGCCCGGCCGCGGCGGTCGCCGCCTCCCGCAGCCGGAGGACTACGGACGTACCCGGGCCCCCGGCCCCCGAAACCGGGCATCCGGGCCGCCGGGGCGCAGGTCAGCGGCGGTCGCCGCGTCGCGACGCGAGCAGCCCCAGGACCAGCATGGCGGCGCCCAGCAGCAGGTGCAGCCAGGCGTCGGCGCGGTTGACCGCCAGCACGTTCGCCGCGTCGCGCCGGTCGACCGCCAGGCCGGTGAGCCACAGCGCCAGGTAGACCGCCCCGGCGCCGACCAGGAACGCGCGGGCCCCGGCGACGGTACGGGCCAGCGCCAGCCCGGCCACCCCGAGGACCAGGTGCACCAGGTTGTGCACGACCGAGACCTGGAACAGCCCCAGCAGCCGGGCGCCCGACCCCGGGCCGGCGAAGCGCAGATCCGCGTAGTCGCTGGTGATGCCGGGCACGAAGCCCAGCGCGCCGAGCAGCAGCAGGAGCACGGCGAACCCGGAGGCGATCCGGCGCACCGGCGCCCGGCCGTCGGCCGGGTTGCGGCGCGCCCGGGAGTGCGCCATCGAGTTCGTCACGCCGGCCTCCTCGCCACGCGGGGAGCGACGGTTTCCCGGGCCCGGCGCGGGCAAACGCCGGGCCGGCGGCGTACGTCAGGCGGGCTGCAACGGCTGCGCCGCGCCCTGGCGGACCCGCTCGTACAGCTCCAGGTAGCGCTGCGCCATCCGGGCCGGGGTGAACCGGCGCGCCGCCTCGCGCCGGCACTCGTCCGGCTCCAGGCCGCCGGCGGCGAGAACCAGGTCGCCCAGTTCCTCCTCGACGCCGGTGAGCAGGCCGGTGCGGCCGTGCTCGACCAGCTCCGGCAGGCAGCCCCGGGCGGTGGCCACCACCGGCGTGCCCAGCGCCAGCGACTCGACCACGGCGGTGCCGCCCGGCTCCTCCCAGCGCAGCGGGAACAGCGACGCCCGCGCCGAGGCGACCAGGTCGTCGCGGTCCCGCCCGGCCACCGTGCCGACCCAGCGCACCCGGTCGCCGTCGACGTACGGCGCGACGTGGTCGTGGAAGAAGCGCACGTCGGGGTTCTGCCGCGCCTCGTCGCCGGCCGCGGCGAGATCCTCCGGCCGGTGGTACGGCCCGACCGGCCCGGCCAGCACCAGCGGGAAACCGGCCTCGTGGGCGAGCCGCGCGCCCAGGTCCTGCCCCTTGCCCGGGTTGATCCGGCCGAGGATCACCACGTGGTCGCCCTTCGCCACCGAGGCTTGCCGGTCCGCGTCCACCGCGAGCGGGGTGGCCAGGTGCACGTGCCCCACCGCGTGCGCGCGCAGCGCCTCCGGCGCGCGGGCCAGCTGCAACGCGGACACGCCGTTGACCCGTACCCGGTCGCCGCCGTCGAGGTTGCCGTACAGCTCGGGGTGCTTGGCCAGGTCCCAGTGCAACGTGTGCAGCGCGGGCGGGGCGTCCGGGCCCATCGCCGCGAGCGTGGCCAGCCCGACCGCCTCCACGTGGTCGTGCACCAGGTCGATGTCGTCGCGGGCGTGCAGCGCCCGCACCACCCCGGACAGGTGCGCCTGGGACACGCCGCACACCTGGTTGTACGGCCGTTGCAGCGCGTGGAACTGGCCGTCCGGGAAGACCGCGATCTTCTCGTCCACCGGCAGCGTGCTGCTCTCCACCGAGGCCAGCACCACCCGTACGCCCAGCCGGCGCAGCTCCGGCACGAGCGTGGCCACCACGTTCTCGATCCCGCCGTAGCCGGGCGGCGGCACGGACAGCCACGGACCGGCGTTCATCAGCACGGTGAGCGTCATGCGTTGTTCCTCCTCGCGCTCACGCGGCCGCGACCCGACGGCGGCGCGGGATGCGGTGCCGCAGTTGCGCCAGCGGCGGGCGCTCCTGCACCGACACGTCGTTGACCACGACCTCGCGGTCCAGGTTGGGCAGCGCCTCCGAGCCGCCGCGGCGGAACTGGGTCAGCAGCGCGCCCGGCATCACCCCGGGCGCCGCCCAGCCGCGCCGTTGCAGCCGCGACCAGGCGGTCAGCATGATCTGCGCGGACATCCGGCCCAGCGCCGCGGTGTCCTGGTGCCGGTGCTTGCGCTCGCCCAGGTCGACCTGGGCCAGCGCGTCCAGCCCGACCAGCTCCAGCAGGTCGATGAGCATGGCTGTCTCCACCCCGTACCCGGTGACGAACGGCACCCGCTCCAGCACCCGGCGGCGACCGGCGTACTCGCCCGCGAGCGGCTGCACGAAGCCGGCCAGCTCCGGCCAGAACAGGTTGAGCAGCGGCCGGGCCATCAGCTCCGTCACCCGGCCGCCGCCGTCGGGCTCCACGCTCGTCGCGCCGACCAGCGGCCGGTGGTAGAAGCCCTTGACGAAGTCCACGCTCGGATCGGTGAGCAACGGCCCGAGCAGCCCGGTCACGAAGTGCGGCCGGAACTCGCGCAGGTCGGCGTCGACGAACGCGACCACGTCCCCCTCGGCCGCCGCCAGCCCGGCCCAGAGCGCGTCGCCCTTGCCGGTCAGCCGGGGCAGCCCGCGCGTCATCGCGTCCTGGCTGACCACCTCGGCGCCGGCCGCGCGCGCCACCTGCGCGGTCCGGTCGGTGGACCGGGAGTCGACCACGATCAGCTCGTCGACCAGCTGCACCCGGTCCATCAGGTGCTCCCGGACCGTCGCCACGATCGCGCCGACTGTCGCCTCCTCGTTGCGCGCCGGCAGCACCACGCTGACCCGGCTGTTTCCCTTTGCCCGGACCAGTCGCTGCGCCGGCCAGTCGGCGGCGGTGCTGGTGCGGTACGTGGCCCACGCCTCCACCACAGGTGAGACGGTCGAATCTGATTCCCGCACGGGCACCCCCATTAGTGGTGGAATCGCGAACCATGGTTTTCCCAATCCCGCATCCGCGCTAACCGGATCTTGCCTGACAACCTGATCACCAGGTGCGTACCGGGCGGTTCCGGGCAGATGAACGTTGCGTTGCGCCCCTCGGCGACGTTTCGGGCGCGGCCGCCGCGGGGAGTGGTGACCGCAGTCTTCCAGTCGTGGCGAGAGGGTTGGTCGGATGCGTACCTGCCGGGTGGGACTGGTCGGAGCCGGCGGGGTGGCGCAACGCCACGCCCGGGTGCTCACCGGCTTCGAGGACGTGGAGCTGCTCGGCGTGACCGACGTCGCGCCGGACGCTGCGAAGGCGCTCGCCGGCACGTACGGCGGCCGGGTGTTCCGCGACGTGGAGGAGCTGCTCGCGGCCGGACCGGACGCGGTGTACGTCTGCGTGCCGCCGTTCGCCCACGGGCCGGTCGAGGAGGCGGTGGTCGCCGCCGGGGTGCCGATGTTCGTGGAGAAGCCGGTGGCGCTGGACCTGGAGACCGCCGAGCGGGTCGCGGCGCTGGTGGAGCAGCGCGGGCTGCTCACCGGCGTCGGGCACCACTGGCGCTACCTGCACGTGGTGGCGGAGGCGCGGCGGCTGCTCGCCGGCCGCCCGGTGCGGATGGTCAACGGCGCCTGGCTGGACAAGGTGCCGCCGGTGGCCTGGTGGGCGCGGCGGGACCGCTCCGGCGGCCCGGTGGTCGAGCAGGCCGCGCACGTGCTGGACCTGGTCCGGCTGCTGGCCGGCGAGGCGGTCGAGGTGAGCGCGTACGGCGACGGCAGCCCGCCGCCGGTCGACGGCGCCGACATCGACTCGGTGACCGCGGCCACGCTGCGCTTCGGCTCCGGCGCGGTCGGCACGCTCGCCGCGTCGTGCGTGCTGGGCTGGAAGCACCGGGCCGGCGTGGAGATCCTCGCCGACGGGCTGGCGCTGTGGCTGGCCGAGGACGGCCTGACCGTCCGGGACGGCGACGGCGAGCGGCACCTGCCCGCCGACCCGGACGGCGCGCGGATCGCCGTCGACCGGGCCTTCGTCGACGCCGTTCGTGGTCTCGGCGACGACGTCCGGGTGCCGTACGCCGAGGCGCTGCGCACCCACCGGCTGGCGCTCGCGGTGGCCGAGTCGGCGCGTACCGGCCGGCCGGTGGCGCTGCCCACCGGCCCGGCGTCGCGGCTGACCGCGCCGGTCGTGGACGCGGGGGTGGGCGTCGATGCGTGACCGCGTGGTGGTGGTCGGCGGCCCGGGCCGGGTCGAGCTGGCCGAACTGGACGCGCCGGAGCTGCGCGAGGGCACGTTCCGGGTGGAGACGCTCTACAGCGGCGTGTCCGCCGGCACCGAGCTGAGCTTCGTCAAGGGCACCAACCCGTACCTGCACGTCACCTGGGACCCCGCGCTCGGACTGTTCCGGCCCGGCGGGGCGAGCACGCCGTACCCGGTGACCCGGCTCGGCTACATGCAGGTCGGGCGCGTGGTGGAGAGCCGTACCCCGGCCGTCGCGGTGGGTGAGGTCGGGGCCATGACGTACGGGCACCGCAGCGGCTGGGTCGCCGACCCGCTCACCGAGCGGTTCGTGCCGCTGCCCGACGACCTGGACCCGCTGCTCGGCGTGTACGTCGCGCACATGGGCCCGATCTGCGCCAACGGGCTGCTGCACGCCGCCGCCGACCTGTGCGGCGCCGACGTGCGCACGCTCGGCGACGGCGTACGCGGTCGCCGGGTGGCGGTGGTCGGCGGCGGCGTGGTGGCGCTGCTGACCGCGCTGTTCGCCCGCCGCCACGGCGCCGCCTCGGTGGTCGTGGTCGACCCGACGCCGGCCCGGCGGCAGGTGGCCGAGGCGCTCGGCCTGGACACGCTCGACCCGGACGCGGACGACCCGGCGGTGGTGCTCAAGACCCGGTGGAACCACGCGGCCGGGGACCGGGGCGCGGACGTGGTCTTCCAGTGCCGCGGCCAGGACTGGGCGCTGCAACTCGCGCTGCGCCTGCTGCGACCGCAGGGCACGGTGGTCGACCTGGCGTTCTACCAGGCCGGTGCGGACGCGGTCCGCCTCGGCGAGGAGTTCCATCACAACGGGCTGTCGCTGCGGTGCGCGCAGATCGGCCGGGTGCCGCGCGGCCTGGCCCCCACCTGGGACCGCGAGCGGCTGTCCGCGGAGACGGTGGAGCTGCTGCGCCAGTACGGCGACATGATCCGCAAGCACCTGATCTCGGCAGTGGTCCCCCTGGACGAGGCCCCCGCCCTGCTGACCGACCTGGCCCAACGCCGCCGCACCGAACTCCAGGCAATCCTGACCCCCTGACCCCCCCTTTTCAGGGCGTCGATCATGAGGTTGGCGGCGACAAAACGGGCGCCGGACGCCGCCAACCTCATGATCGACGGAAGCGGACGGGGTGGGCGGAACCCGGCGCGCGGCGGGCGGGGGTCACAATCGGCTCCGGTTCGCGTACCGTTGCCGCTCATGGGTGTGTCGCAACGGTTGAAGACCAGGTTCCGCCGGTTCCTCCAGCGCCCGGGGACGACTGTCGACCTGGCTCCGCTGGAGAAGCTGCTGCCGGCGATCGAGGCGCGCGAGGCTGACCTGGAGAAGCTCTCCGACGCCGAGCTGACCGAGGCCGCCGGCCAGGCGTCGGGGTACGAGGAGATCTGCGCGATCGGGCGCGAGGCGGCCCGGCGCGGGCTCGACCAGCGCCCCTACGACGTGCAGCTGCTCGGCGCGATGGCGCTGCTGTCCGGCAAGGTCGCCGAGATGGCCACCGGTGAGGGCAAGACGCTCACCGCGACCGTCGCCGCGTACGGCCACGTGCGGCTGGGCAACGGCCCGGTGCACGTGCTCACCGTCAACGACTACCTGGCCCGCCGCGACGCCGAGTGGATGACGCCGGTCTACGACCTGCTCGGGCTCAGCGTCGGCTGGGTCAACGAGGCGTCCACGCCCGACGAGCGGCGCGCCGCGTACGCCTGCGACGTCACCTACGTCTCGGTCAGCGAGGCCGGCTTCGACTTCCTGCGCGACCAGCTCGTCACCGACCTGGCCGACCGGGTGCAGCCGCCGCTGAAGACCGCGATCGTGGACGAGGCCGACTCGATCCTGATCGACGAGGCCCGGGTGCCGATGGTGCTGGCCGGGGCGGTCGGCGGCGAGCAGGACCCGGTGCACGCCGCCGCCGCGCTCGTACGCGGGCTGCGCAAGGGCAAGCACTACACGGTCGCCGAGGACGGCCGCAGCGTCGCCTTCACCTCGGTCGGCCTGGCCACCGTCGAGGCCAAGCTCGGCGGCATCGACCTGTACGACGAGGAGCACGTCGGGCAGCTCTCCGCGGTGAACGTGGCGCTGCACGCGCACGCCCTGCTGCACCGCGACGTGGACTACATCGTCCGGGACGACTCGGTCGAGCTGATCGACGAGATGCGCGGCCGGGTCGCCCAGCGCCGCCGCTGGCCCGACGGGCTGCAGGCCGCGGTCGAAGCGAAGGAGGGCCTGGACGCCACCGCCGAGGGCGAGGTGCTGGGCACGATCACCGTGCAGGCGTACATCGCGCTCTACCCGACGGTCTGTGGGATGACCGCGACCGCGGTGCTCGTCGGCGACCAGCTCCGCGAGTTCTTCGGCCTCGAGGTCGCGGTGATCCCGCCGAACACCCCCTGCGTCCGCGAGGACGAGCCGGACCGCATCTACGCCACCCGCGCCGAGAAGGAGGAGGCGCTGGTCGACGAGATCACGCGCTGCCACGAGGCGGGGCGGCCGGTGCTGGTCGGCACGCTCGACGTCAAGGAGTCCGAGGGGCTGGCCGCCGCGCTGAACGCCGCCGGCGTGTCGTGCGTGGTGCTCAACGCCAAGAACGACGACGAGGAGGCCGGGATCATCGCGGAGGCCGGCGCGTACGGCGCGGTGACGGTCTCCACCCAGATGGCCGGCCGGGGCGTCGACATCCGGCTGGGCGGCAGCGACCAGGCCGACCGGGACCGGGTGGCCGAGCTGGGCGGTCTCTACGTGATCGGCAGCGGCCGGCACGACAGCCGCCGGGTCGACGACCAGCTCCGCGGCCGGGCCGGGCGGCAGGGCGACCCGGGCGGGTCGGTGTTCTTCGTCAGCCTGGAGGACGACCTGGTGGTCCGGCACGCCGGCGACACCGTGCCGGCCTCGCCCCGGATGAACGCCGACGGCCTGGTCACCGACCCGCAGGTCGACTACGCGGTGGAGCACGCCCAGCGCGTCGCCGAGGGCGTCAACCACGAGATCCACCGCAACACGTGGCGCTACAGCCAGGTGATCGAGCAGCAGCGCAAGGCGCTCGCCGAGCGCCGGGAGCGGCTGCTGACCAGCGACATCGCCGCGCTGATGCTGCTGGAGCGGGTGCCGGAGAAGGCCGGCGAGATGGACGAGGACCTGCTCGCCGACGTGGCCCGCAAGATCGCCCTCTACCACCTGGACCGGCTCTGGGCCGACCACCTGGCCGAGCTGTCCGAGGTCCGCGAGGGCGTGCACCTGCGGGCGCTGGGCCGGCTCGACCCGCTCGACGAGTTCCACCGCAGCGCGGTGCCGGCGTTCAACGCGCTGGTGCCCGAGATCGAGACGCGGACCGTGGCCACGTTCGAGGAGACCGAGTTCGACGAGGGCTGGGAGCCGGACTCGTCGAAGCTGGTGCGGCCGAGCGCCACCTGGACGTACCTCGTGCACGACAACCCGTTCGGCTCGGAGCTGGACCGGCTGATCGCCTCGGTGGGCCGGCGGCTCATCTCCGGGTCGCGCTGACCCGCGCGGAAAGGCCCTTCCCGGCGCGACCGGGAGGGGCCTTTTTGCGCGGTTTCGCCCGCGGTCTGGGAGGGTAGTAGGCCGAGGCCCGGCCACAGGAGGGACGGACATGGGACAGGCAACGGCGCCGAGCGGGGACATCGGGTGGACGGTGGAGGCCACGGCCCGGTGAACCTCGACACGCGCCAACCCATGATCGACAACCTTGGTGTGCTGGAGACCGCCGCGCTGCTGCGCGAGCTGACCGCCGGACTGATCGGCGCGGCCGGGTTCGACGAGGCGCTGGACCGCCTGGTCCGCATCGCCCGCGACGCCGTACCGGCCGTGGACAGCTGCGGCTTCACCGCGCTGCGCGCCGGTGAGCCCGCCGGCGTGGCCGCCTCCGATCCGGAGCGGGCCGAGCTGGACGACCTGCGGCACGGCCCGGACACGCCCGCGATGACAGCGATCCGCCGCCGGGAGATGATCACCGCGGGCGGGCTGTCCGGCGACCCGCGCTGGCCGGTCTGGAACGAGCGGGCCCGCGCCCTGGGGGTGCACGGGGTGATCTCCGCGCCGGTCGACATCGACGAACAGGTCATCGGCGCGATCAACCTCTACGCCGACTCGCCCGACGCGCTGACGCCCCGGCACCAGCTCACCGCGATGCTCCTGGCCGAGCACGCCGGGCTGCTGCTGGCCGCCGCGCGCGACCGCGAGCGGGCGGCCACCCGCGCCGGTCAGCTCGACGACACGCTGCTGGCCGAGGGGGTGGTCGGGCAGGCCGTCGGCGTGATCATGACGCAGCGCGGCTGTCCCGCCCCGGAGGCCCTGCGGGTGCTGCGCAGCGCGGCGTCCTCGCTGGACATCCCGCTGCGCGAGGTCGCCGAGCGGCTCGTGCTGACCGTCTCCCGGCCCCGGGACAACTGAGCGACAGTCGTTTCACCCCGCGGCGCCTCGGGTAGCACTCTGGACTGGTGAGCTGCGCGGACCTGGGGAGGAAGCGATGCAGAGCCGTCTACGGGTGCAGGGGCACCCCATCCAACCGATGCTGGTGACGTTCCCGTTCGGCCTGTTCGTCTGTGCCGCGGTCTTCGACCTGGCCGACGTGGCGGGCGGTCCGGCTTTCCTCGGTGAGGTGGGCTACTGGACCGCGGTGGCCGCGCTCGTCGCGGCCGGGCTCACCACCGTCGCCGGAATGGTCGACCTGTGGGACGTGCGGGCCGGCCGGACCAGCCGGACGGTGCTGATGTTCAACCTCGTCAACGCCGTGATGGCGGCGCTGTTCCTGCTCTCCTGCCTGATCCGGGCGAGCGCGCCGCAGCGGGGCGCGACCGGTGTCCTGCTCGCCGCGGAACTCGTGGCGCTCGCCGTCGGCGCGGTCGGCGTGGCCCTGGGCGCGCGGCTGATGCAGCAGTTCGACCGGGTCACCGAGCCGGCCGGGTTCGAGCCGTTCGCCGACGTGCCCGCCGGTTCCACAGTCGAGATCGCCCGCCCGCGCCCGTACTGACGCCGGCCGAAATCCGTTGCCGCGGTCGGCGCGGAGCGGCAGGCTCGCGGGCATGGTCGGGACGTTCGAGGAACTGGTAGCCGAAGCCGAGGCGGCGCCGGTCGAGGGCTGGGGCTTCGACTGGCTGCGCGGCCGCGCCACCGAGGAGCGCCCGCCCTGGGGGTACGCGCGACTGGTCGGCGAGCGGATGGCCGCCGTGAAGGCGGCGTTGGACATCGACACCGGCGGGGGAGAGGTGCTGGCCGAGGTGCCCGCGCCGCCGCCGCTGCTGGTCGCCACCGAGGCGTGGCCGCCGAACGTGCCGGTGGCCCGGCGCAACCTTCGCCCGCTCGGCGCGACAGTGGTGCGGGTGGGCGACCGCCCGCCGCTGCCGTTCCGGGACGCCGCCTTCGACCTGGTGGTGAGCCGTCACCCGGTGCACACCTGGTGGGACGAGGTGGCCCGGGTGCTGCGGCCCGGCGGCGCCTACCTGTCCCAGCAGATCGGCCCCGGCACGGTGCGGGAGCTGAGCGAGGCGATCCTCGGGCCGCTGCCGCCGCCGGAGCACCGCCACCCGGAGGTGGCGGTCGCCGACGCGCGGGCCGCCGGGCTGAACGTCGTCGACCTGCGCGAGGCCACGCTGCGTACCGTCTTCCACGACATCGGCGCGGTGGTCTGGTTCCTGCGCAAGGTGGTCTGGACGGTGCCCGGCTTCACCGTCGGCCGCTACACCGACGAGCTGCGCCGCCTGGACGAGCGGATCCGCGCCGACGGACCGTTCGTCGCGTACGCCCGCCGTTTCCTCATCGAGGCGCGCCGGGGCTGAGCGGGCCGGGCCGGTGGGCGGCGGCGTGGTGCGCGGCCAGCACGTCGGCGCCGAAGTCACCGGCCGGGCGGCGCAGCACGGTGTGCGCGTGGTTGCCGTCGTCGGTGGTGTTGTCGTACTCGATCAGCAGGTCCTCGCCCTGCACCCGGTAGTAGTGCCGCCGGCCCGGCTCGACCGGCCCGGCCCAGGCGAAGTGCAGCTCGCCGCCGTCGAGCCGGTCGGCCTCCCGGGCCGCCAGTTCCGGCGGGAGCCGGTCCAGGTAGAGCGCGACCAGCCGGTCCAGCAGCGCCCGGCCGGTCGGCCGCAGCCGCCCCCGGGGTACGCCGGGCGGGTCGAGCCGGCCGGGGGCGGTGGCCCGGGTGGCGCTGATGATGTCGGCGGGCGCCTCGTCGGCGATGATCGCGGCGGACCGGCCGCCCGGACCGAGCGCGTCGAGCAGCTCGCGGGCCAGGTCCTCCTCCGGGCCGAGCGGCCGGGTCACCGGGCGGCCGGCGTGCCGGACGGTGGCCGGGTTCGCGCCGAGGAAGACCGGCGCGGGGGAGACCCGGTCGTCGGCGACGGTCATGCTCACCGACAGGTGGTGTCCCTCGAACCGCCAGGCCCAGTCGTCGTCGCGGTCCGGGTCGCCGAAGACGGCCACCCAGTAGTCGCCGCTGTGCCGTCCGCGCCGCCAGTCCTCGGCCCGGTCCAGCACCTCCTCCAGCGCCATCACGGTCATGGCCTGCGCGTACGCGGCCGGGCTGAGCGCGGTGGCGAGCAGCCGGTGGGCGGCCTTGCGGGCGTCGACGTCCAGGCCGGCGAGCGCGACGCCGGGCCGGGGCCGTGGCCGGTACTCCAGCCAGCGCCGGGCCGGTTCGTCGTCGAAGGCGTGCCGGGCGGCGTCGCGGGCCGGCTCGTCCAGCGCGGCCAGGAACGCCGCCGCGGCCGCGCGCATCTGCTCGGGTACGGGATCCTCCACCGTCTCTGTATACCGCCTGGGGCTCACTCGCGGCGCAGCAGCGCCAGCATGTCCGGCAGCTCGAAGAACCGGGCGGTCTCGACCGCCGACGGGCCGCCGTGGTCCGGGTCGGCGCCGGCGTCCAGCAGCGCGCGGACCGCCGCCTCCTGACGCCGGAACACCGCCGCGGCGAGCGCGGTCTGCCCCCTGTCGTTCACCCGTGCCGGGTCGGCGCCCCGGGCCAGCAGCGCCGCCACCGTGTCCGGGTGGGCGTGGTACGCGGCGAGGATCAGCAGCGTGTCGCCCTTGGCGTTGGTGAGGTTGACCGGTAGCCCGGCGTCCACGTTGGCGGCCAGTTCCCCGGTGGCGCCGGCCCGGGCCAGGTCGAACATCCGGTGGGCGAAGGCGATGGTCTCGTCGTCGAGTTCGTCGGGCATCCGCCCAGGCTATGGCGTCCCGGCCGGACGCGCCTGGTAGCTTGCGCAGCCGGGCACGGGAGGCGCGCGCATGGACGATCGGGTGTACGTGGGCAACGCGGCGGTGGACGGCGCGACCGACGCGGGCTGGCTGCTGGGCCACTTCAAGCCGGCCGGGGACGTGCGGCACAGCACCGACGTCGAGGTGAAGTGGGGCGTGCACCCGGCGGGGGAGAGCCGGTCCCGGTGGGCCACGGGTGAGCGGCGTACCGCCCTGCTGGTGCTGATCAGCGGCGCGTTCCGGATCGAGCTGCCGGACCGCACGGTGGTGTTGCGCGCGCCCGGTGACTACGTGGTGTGGGGCCGGGGCGTGGACCACTCCTGGTACGCCGAGCGGGAGTCCACGGTGCTCACCGTCCGCTGGCCGTCGGTGCCCGGTTACAAGGTGGATCCGCCGGTCCTGCGCTGAGCCGCGAGCCGGCGTCCCAGCATCTGGTATTACCTACTTAACCGATAGGCTTTGCCGTCTAAGCTGTGCGGGTACATTCGCTCCGCACCGTGAGGACGTCCCGCCGATGACCAGCACCGCTTACGCCGATCTGCTCGCCGTCGCCGCCCGCTGGGCCGACCCGGACGGCTGGCCGGTGCCGCTGTGCTTCGACGCGTCCGAGCGGTGGTACGCCCGCCTGGACGCCGGCGACGAGCACGAGGTGTGGGCGCTGAGCTGGCTGCCCGGACAGGGCACCGGCCTGCACGACCACGGCGGCAGCGCCGGCGCGTTCCTGGTCGTGGCCGGCGTGCTCACCGAGGAGACGGTCAGCGGCGCGCGGCTGCGCCCGCACCGGCTCGCCGCCGGCGCCGGGCGGCGCTTCGGCGTACGGCACGTGCACCAGGTCACCAATCACGGCGACCAGCCCGCCGTGAGCGTGCACGTCTACCGGCCGGCGCTGACCCGGATGACCCGCTACCGCCTCGTCGCCGGCCGGCTCCGGGTCGCCGAGGTGGCCGAGGCCGGCGTGGCCTGGTGACCCACCCCCGCAACCCCGACGAACGGAAGGACGCCACGATGGCGCAGATCCCCACCACCGCAACCGAGCGCTGTCCGGCTCCGCCGCCGGGCTCGCGGGGCATCGACGAGATCCTCGCCGCCGCCCGGGCCCGCCTGTGCCGCCTCGACCCGGAGCAGGCGCACCTGGCGTGCCGGGCCGGGGCGCTGCTGGTGGACATCCGCCCGGCCGCCCAGCGCGCCGCACAGGGCACCGTGCCGGGCGCGCTCGTCGTCGAGCGCAACGTGCTGGAGTGGCGCTTCGACCCGCGCTGCGCGGCCCGGCTGCCACAGGCGGTCGACTACGACGTGCCGGTGATCGTGCTCTGTCAGGAGGGCTACACCTCGTCGCTGGCCGCCGCCGCGCTCCAGGACATCGGCCTGCACCGGGCCACCGACGTCGTCGGCGGCTTCGCCGCCTGGCACATCGCCGGCCTGCCCACGCTCGGTCCCACCCCGCCGACCCGACCCTCGTCCGCCGCGCCCCCGGTCACCGCCGGTGGGGCGCTCCGCTGACCGTCCCGCCGCACCGGCGGGGCGGGGCGACCGCCCGCACAGGAGGCTCCCATGTCCGTCGTCGCCCTCACCACCCGTCCGGCCCGATCGGGCCGCCCCGACCGGGCAGTGCCGCCCCGGCCGCGTACCGCGCCGACCGTGACCATCACCCTCGACCTGGGCGCCGGCCCACTGACGCCGGGCCTGGCCCGCCTGGCCGAGCTGCTGGACGAGCTCGCCGCCTCCGGCGAGGCGCTGGTGAGCCCGGACGAGCACCGGGCCGCCCGTACCGTGCTCGACCTGCGCCGCGCCGCCGCCGCGCCACCGCCACCGGCCGGCGGCGGCGTGCGCATCCTCACCGGCACCCGCCGGGTCCGGCTCGGCGACACCGAGATCACGCTCACCCGCATCGAGTACGACCTGCTGCTCTTCCTCGCCGAGCACCCGCGCCGGGTGTTCACCCGGCTGCAACTGCTCGCCAACGTCTGGGGCTACGAGCACGCCGTGGCCCGCACCGTCGACGTCCACGTCCGCCGGCTGCGGGCCAAGTTCGGGCCGGACACGCCGCTGGTCACCACCGTCTACGGCGTCGGCTACCGCCTCGCCGACGACGCCGCGATCACCGTGGACCGCGACGCCTGACCCGCCCTTCCCGCACGCGGCGCACCCGGAGAACCGGGTGCGCCGCGTTCACGTTCAGGACGCATCCGCCATTGTGAACCGCCGGGGAGACCCCCCGTACCAGCCCGAAACGACGCTCTGCTGTAATCAACGGGCCTCGCACGCAGAGCGAGCGCACGGCTCCGATGTGTTCGTCAAATGTCACATTCATGCAACGCAGCCGCCTCTTGACCCTCGCAGAGACGCCGGGAAGCATCGATGAGGCGGCGTCCCGGGCCGTGGGGAGATACCCGGACCAGCCCAAGGAGGACCATGTCGGTCAGCCCCGCCTCGTCGCGCGCCGGATGGCATACGTCCCAACCCGCGGTCCCCGGTCGTCCCCCCGGCGGCCAGCGTCGTCCCGCCAACACCGCCGCGCCCATGCTCACCGTCACCCTGAACATCCCACTGGCCTGTGAGGAGTCGCTCACCCCGGCCGCGCGCCGGCTGCTCGACGCCGCCCGCGAGATGCTCGAACGCGGCGACGCGGTGGTCAGCGCCGCGGTTCCGGCCGAGCGCCGGCCCGACGCCGTCCCGGCCGGCCGCGCGCCGTCCCGGCCGCTCGCCCCGACCATCCCGACCCTGCACATCCTGGCCTCGTCCCGGTCGGTGCTGCGCGACGGCGAGCCGCTGCCGCTGACCCGGCTGGAGTTCGACCTGCTGCTGCACCTGGTCGCCCACCCCCGCCGGGTGTTCACCCGCCTGCAACTGCTGAACGCGGTCTGGGGGTACGAGCACGCCGGCGTCCGCACCGTCGACGTGCACGTCCGCCGGCTGCGCGGCAAGGTCGGCGTGGACGTCCCGCTGGTCACCACCGTCTACGGCGTCGGCTACCGGCTCGCCGACGACGCCCGCGTCACCATCGACCGCACCGGCTGACCCGGGGCACCCACGCGCCGATCGCCGCCGGACGGAGCCCCGACCGCCCGGAGGGATCAGGTGGTGACCCGCCCGCCCGCGCGGCACGATGGTCCGATGCGTGTGCGCCCGATCAGCCCCGACCGGCTCGTCACCGAGCTGGCCGGGCGTCTCGCCCGCACCGGGACGCCCGGCCGGCTGCGGGTCGCCGTGGACGGCCCGCCCGCCGCCGCACCGGACACGCTCGCCGAAGCCCTCGTCGCCCCGCTGCGCGCCGCCGGCCGGCCGGTGCTGCACGTACGCGCCGACGACTTCCTCCGCCCCGCCTCGGTCCGCCTGGAGCACGGCCGCACCAACCCCGACGCGTACTACGAGGGCTGGCTCGACGAACCCGGACTGCGCCGCGAGGTGCTCGACCCGGCCGGCCCGGACGGCTCAGGCCGGCTGCTGCCGTCGCTCTGGGACGCCGCCGCCGATCGGGCCAGCCGGGCCGCGTACGTGGATCTGCCGCCCGGCGGGGTGGTAGTGGTCAGCGGCGCGCTGCTGCTCGGCGGCGCGTTGCCGTTCGACGTCACGGTCCACCTCGTGCTGTCCCCGGCGGCGCTGGACCGGCGTACCGACCCGGCGCTGCGCTGGACGCTGCCCGCCTTCGCCCGCTACGCCGACGAGGTCGACCCCGCGTCCTTCGCCGACGTGGTGGTCCGGGCCGACGACCCGCGCCGCCCCGCGCTGGTCGAGGCGGCCTGACCAGCGGCTACGGACTCACCGGAAACACTCAGGAAACAGCCGGTTTGGCCCGCCGTGGGCGGGGGTAATCGCCCGGCTCACAGAGCACGGGTGATCTCGTCGCCCGCGCATCCACAGTCGGACCGGGGTCCGGGGCGCTGGCCGCCCCGGTCCGGTATGAGGACGTAGGAAGGCAGGCAGCGATGCTCGTCCACGACACGACAGCCACCGGCCGCTCCCAGGCGGAGGTCGACCAGATCCGGCAGTCCCTGCGGTCGCGGTACGACGAGCTGACCGCCGAGTACGAGCAGACGCTGGCGCAGAGCCACGTGCTGCGGCTGGTCGAGGTCGGCGACACCGCCGGCGACGACCAGGCCGACAGCGGCACCAAGACCGCCGAGCGGGACACCGCGCAGTCGCTGCTGCGCACCATCCTGGACCGGCGGGCGCAGTTCGAGCACGCGCTGACCCGCCTGGACGAGGGCACCTACGGCTTCTGCGAGGGCTGCACCGCCCCGATCCCGGTGGAGCGGCTGGAGATCTTCCCGTCCGCCACCTCCTGCGTGGCCTGCAAGCAGACCAGGGAGCGGCGGGCGGCCTGACGCCGATGCGGTTGCCGGTCGGTCCGCCGACGCGATGAACTCCCACCATGGGTGAGATCAAGGTGGGCACCGCCTCGTGGACCGACCGGACGCTGCTCGACTCCGGCTGGTATCCGGACAGCGCCGACACGCCGGAGCGCCGGCTGTCCTACTACGCCCGGCAGTTCCCGCTGGTCGAGGTGGACGCCACCTACTACTCGCCGCCGGCCGAGCGCACCGCCCGGCTGTGGGCCGAACGCACCCCGGCCGGGTTCACGTTCAACGTCAAGGCGTTCAGCCTGCTGACCGGCCACCCCACCCGCGTCTCCGCGCTCTACAAGGACCTGCGCCCGGACACGGACAAGCGCAACGTCTACCCGGACGACCTGCCCGCGCAGGCGTACGAGGAGGTGTGGACGCGGTTCCTGTCCGCCCTGGACCCGCTCGTCGAGGCGGGCAAGCTGGGCGCGCTGCTGTTCCAGTTCCCGCCCTGGTTCACCATCAAGCGGGACAACAAGCAGTACCTGCTGGAGGTGGCCCGCCGGTGCGCGCCGTTGCGCCCGGTCTTCGAGTTCCGGCACGCCTCCTGGTTCGACGGCGACAACGCCGAGGAGACGCTCGGGTTCCTGCGTGAGCACGCGCTGCCGTTCGTCTGCGTGGACATGCCGCAGGGACACAAGTCGTCCGTCCCGCCGGTGCTGGCCGCCACCGCGGACCTCGCGATGGTCCGCTTCCACGGGCACAGCGACAAGTGGACCAGCAAGGACATCCACGAGAAGTTCGGCTACGACTACTCCAAGCGGGAGCTGCGCGACTGGGCGCCGAAACTGCGCGAGCTGGCCGGCGAGGCCGAACAGACACACGTCCTGATGAACAACTGCTACCGCGACTACGCGCAGCGCAACGCCCGTACCCTCGCCGGCCTGCTGGACGCCTGAGCCGGCCTCACCCGCTCCGGGTGAGGCCGGCTCACCCGTCCGCGACGCAGCATGACTGTGGACGCGCTCCGCCGGGCCGGGCGGAGGCGCCGCGACGAGGAGGTGGGTCATGACGGTACGGGTGGTGGCGGATCGACGCCGCGGTGGCGTACTGCACGTGGTCGGCAGCTCCGAGGCGCCTCGGCGGGCCGAACGGCCCGGCTGGTTCCGTCCGACCCGGCTGTGGCGGGGGCCCAGCGGACCGCCGCGCCGCGCCGAAGACCGACGCTGGGAGACCGACGCACGGGGGTGATCCCGATGGCCGAACAGATGTTGTCCGCGTTCGAGTCCTCGCTGGACAAGACGAACGTGATCCTCAAGGAGATCGAGTCCGCGTACGGCTGGCCCAAGGAGCAGCGCAACCAGTCCTACGCCGCGTTGCGTACGGTGCTGCACCTGCTGCGGGACCGGATGCCGGTGCAGGAGAGCGTCGAGTTCGCCCAGCAGTTGCCGGTGCTGGTGCGGGGCGTCTACTTCGACGGCTGGCAGCCGGAGAACGTGCCGATCAAGCTGAACCGCGACGACTTCCTGTACGAGGTGCGCCAGGGCTTCCCGTACGACGTCGAGGGCGGCGCGCAGCGGGTGGTGCAGGTCGTGCTGGACACGTTGCGCCGGCACGTCACCCAGGGCGAGTGGGAGGACGTGAAGTCCACCATGCCGGGTGACCTGCGTCAGATGATTCCCTGATCCGGCGCCGGACCGGTCCGTCCCGCCCCCTCGGCGGGGCGGGCCGACGGCGTCCCGACCGTCGCCGCGCCCTACTGGAGGTTGATCTGGAACACCTCGAACGTCGCGCCGAAGCGCGCGCCGAGCCGGCTCCCGGCCGGCCGGGCCATGCCCTCCAGGAACTCCTCGGCGTCGAAACCGCCGTCGCCGAGTCCGGTCAGGTACGCCCCGTGCGCCCGCAGCGACGCCACGCCCTTGTCGAACGTGTCGGTCACGTCCACCCCGTGCCGGGCGGCCGGCGACCCGGCCGCCCACACCTCGCGGACCCGCGACCACGGCTGCGTGCCGTCGGTGAGCTGCTCCGGGAAGATCCACCGGTTGCCGGCGTCGCGGACCGCGTCCAGCGTGGCCCGGCCGCAGGCGATGTGGTCGGCCTGGTTCAGCGCGTACGCCCCGTCCCAGGTCTCCCGGAAGTTGTTCGTCAGCACCACGTCCGGCCGGTGCCGGCGCACCACAGCGGCGATGGCGCGGCGCAGCGGCACACCGTACTCCAGCAGCCCGTCGGGCAGGCCGAGGAACTCGACCACTGACACCCCGACCACGGCGGCGGAGGCGCGCTGCTCCTCCTCGCGTACCACCCGGGCGCGCTCCGGCGTCATCCCGTCGATGCCCGCCTCGCCGCTGGTCAGCAGGCAGTAGACGACCTCCTTGCCCTGGGCGGTCCAGCGCGCCACCGCGGCGGCGGCGCCGAACTCCAGGTCGTCGGGGTGCGCCACCACTGCGAGCGCCCGCTGCCAGTCCTCGGCCAGTGGGGTGAGCGGCTCCGGCTGCGTCACGTGGACCTCCTCGCACGTCGTCCTTCCGTCATCCTGGCATCCGCCGGTCCCGGACGCTTGCCCCGCGAACCGTCCGTACGACGGTGTCCGGGCGTCTACGGTGTGGTTAGAGAAGATCGGGCGTGGGGTACCACCCGCTGCACACGGACCCCGGCACCACGCGGGGCGGCACACCGAGGGAGCACCCATGGCATTGAACGACGACGACATCCAGAGCAGCGGCGGCAGCGGCCTGGAGGGCCCCGCTGACGGCGGTGCCACCCCGGGTCAGCACGACGGTGGCGCGGACGGCGGCGCGGAGGGCCCGGCCGACGGCGGCGCGACTCCGGGTCAGCACGACGGTGGCGCGGACGGCGGCGCCGAGGGTCCCGCCGACGGCGGCGCGACTCCGGGTCAGCACGACGGTGGCGCCGACGGCAGCGCGGAGGGCCCGGCCGACGGTGGCGCGACGCCGGGTCAGCACGACGGCGGCGCCGACGGCAGCGCCTGACACATGAGCACGCACGTCGACCCGCCGGGTGGCCACGGCCGCCCGGCGGTTCCGCTTTCCGCCGCCGAGGCGCTGGCCCGGTGCGTAGCGGTGGAGCCGGCCAAGTTCGCCGCCGACCACTGGGGGCGCAGCCCGCTGCTGTCCCGCGCCGCGGAGCTGCCCAGCCCGGACGGCTTCACCGACCTGCTCAGCCCCGCCGACGCCGACGAGCTGCTCAGCCGCCGCGGCCTGCGTACCCCGTTCCTGCGGGTGGCCAAGGACGGCCGGCTCGTGCCGGCGGCGCGGTACACCGGCGGCGGCGGCGCGGGCGCCGAGATCGGCGACCAGGTCCTCGACGAGAAGATGCTGGCGCTCTACGCCGACGGCGCGACGCTGGTGTTGCAGGGCCTGCACCGCACCTGGCCGGCGATCGTCGACTTCGCCCGCGACCTGGGCGCCGCGCTGGCCCAGCCGTTGCAGGTCAACGCCTACCTGACCCCGGCCGGCAGCCAGGGCTTCGCCACCCACTACGACACCCACGACGTGTTCGTGCTCCAGGTCGACGGACGCAAGCACTGGCGCATCCACCCGCCGGTGCTGGCCGACCCGCTGGAGCGCCAGCCCTGGGGCGGCCGGGCCGACGAGGTCTCCGCGACCGCCGAAGGACGCCCCGAGCTGGACGTGGTGCTCTCTCCGGGCGACGCGCTCTACCTGCCGCGCGGCTGGCTGCACAGCGCCCAGGCGCAGGAGTTCAGCTCGCTGCACCTGACCGTGGGCATCCGGGCGCTGACCCGGTACGCGGTGGTCGAGGAACTGCTCGCGCTGGCCGCCGAGGACGCGCGGCTGCGCGCGAGCCTGCCGTTCGGGCTGGACCTGGCCGACCCGGACGCGATCGAGCCGGAGCTGACCGAGACCGTCGAGGCGCTGCGCGACTGGCTGCTGCGGGCCGACCCGGCGGCGGTGGCCGGCCGGCTGCGTGCCCGGGTCTGGCCGGCGGCCCGCCCGGCGCCGATCCGGCCGCTGGCCCAGGCCGAGGCGCTGGCCCGGCTGAGCGCGGACAGCGAGGTCGCGGTGCGCGGCGGCCTGCGCTGGCAGCTCACCCCGGCCGCCGACGGACGGGTCACGCTGCGCGTGCCCGACCGCACGCTCACCCTGCCCGGCACCTGCGAGGCGGCGCTGCGCGCGCTGCTCACCGGCGAGGTGACGAGGGTCGGCGACCTGCCCGGCCTCGACGACGACGCCGACCGCCTGGTGCTGGCCCGCCGGCTGCTCAAGGAGGCAGTCCTGGTTCCCGCCTGACCCGATGATCATGAGGTTGACCGGCGGCGCGACGGCGTGTCGCGCCGCCAACCTCATGATCGCCGGCGGGTGAGGGGCGGCGGTCAGCGGGTGTAGGTCACCGTCAGCAGGAGCAGGGTCGTCGCCAGGCCGGAGACGGCCACCAGGATCATCGGGCGTGGGGTCAGCACGGCGTGGCGGCGGTCGGCCAGCAGCCGTGCGGGCGCCAGCCCGATCACCGGGCCGAGCAGCGTCACCACCAGCGCCAGCACCGGCAGACCCACCGCCAGGTCACCGCTGGCGCCGGCCGCCAGCGCTCGCGCCGCCACCCCCAGCGCGTACGCCACCAGCGCCCCGCCGATGCCGCAGGCGATCAGCAGCGGATTCACCGAGCCGGGCAGCTCGCCCGGGGCGCCGGTGCGCTCCAGCAGGTCCCGGACCGCGCGCAGCAGCGGCACCGGGTCACCGGCGGCCCCGCGTACCGGGCCGGGCGGGTCACCCAGCCGCCGGGCGCCCACACCGAGCCGGGCCCGCAACTGCGTCCACAGGTGAGTGACCTCGCCGTCGACCCGCTCGACCATCCGGGACGCCTCGGCCACCTCCGTCTCGGCCTGCCGCATCTGCTCGGCGGCCTCGGCGACCGCCCGGTCCGCGGCGGCCACCTGCTGGTCGTACCAGGTGTGCGCCTCGGCCCGCTGGGCGGCCACCCGGGCGGTCAGCTCGGCGAGCCGGCGGATCTGCGCGCTGTACGTCTCACTGGTAACCGGTTCGTTCATCGGGACGGACCATAAGGGATGATCACCTGTCCGGTGCGGTGCACCGCCCGGTCGAAGTAGAGACCGCGCCACGGCCGGGGATACCAGTCCGGCCCTCCGCTGCCCGGATACAGCGAGGAGCCCAGCTCACCGCCCTGCACGTCGAGGGCCACCCAGGCGCCGATCTGATCCGTGCGCGCGCCCGCGCCGCCCAGGTCGGCCCGCATCCGGGCCACGCCCCGCCACCAGGCCAGCACGTGCGTACGCCGTTCCGGCCCGTCGTGCAGGATCCGGCGCAGCTGCTCCAGCCCGGTGCGCGTACCGGCCTTGCCGGCGAGCGCCGCCGCGGCCGCGTCCACCGCGTACAGCAGCAGGAAGTGCGGGGTACGCGGCGCGCCCGGCGCGCCCAGCCCGTCACCTGCCTCGGCCATCAGCTCCGGCACCGTCTCCTCGTCGTACCAGGAGGCGTCCCCGGCCAGGTCCTCGTAGAGCGCGCGGGCGGCCGGGTCGGCGTCCGGGTCCAGGCAGGCGAT
This sequence comes from Micromonospora chalcea, assembly GCF_028768405.1. Classification (NCBI taxonomy): domain Bacteria; kingdom Bacillati; phylum Actinomycetota; class Actinomycetes; order Micromonosporales; family Micromonosporaceae; genus Micromonospora; species Micromonospora chalcea. The sequence goes on from NZ_CP118233.1 coordinate 1,021,812, forward strand.
GGAGAAGCGGGCCGCGCCGGGCGGGTACTGCCGGGCCAGCGAGCGGGCGGCGGCGTCGAGCACCGCGCACGCCTCGTCCACCCGGGTGCCCAGCACCGCCAGGTTGCGGCCCGGGGCGCGGGGCAGCCGCAGCGCCGCCGAGCGGGCCTGCACGTCGATGATCTCGCCGAGCAGCGCCACCGGGTTGCGCGGGACGCCCTGCTCCGGCGCGGTCAGCGCGCGGAAGTCCGGCGCGTCGGCCAGCTTCGGGATCGCGTCGCCGTCGAACAGCCGGGCCGGCGCGGCGTCCTGCGGGCGCATCCGCCACAGCCGGTGCTGGAGCTCGCTCCACGTCTCCCAGTCGCTGGCCGACGGGATGCGGGCCACCTCGTTCCCCTCGGCCAGGCCCGACTCGGCGTTGATGACCGCGTGGTGGCGGGGCAGCGACTGCGCCGCGTCGTTGCGCTCGGCCAGGATGCGCAGCGCCTTCGGCAGCGCGATCCGCAGCGTGAACTGGGCGACCAGCGCGGGCCGCCCCCACAGCGCCTCGATGCCGCGTACGTCCTGCGAGGCGAGCACCAGGTGGATGCCCTGCGACCGGCCCCGCCGGGCCAGGTCCTCCAGCAGGTCGGCGGCCTCCCGGGCGACCACGTCCCGGCCGGCGAGCAGCGCCTGGAACTCGTCCACCACGGCCACGATGCGTGGCCAGTGCCCGTCCGGGTCCACCGCGCGCAGCTCGGCGAGCTTGGTGACCTCGTGCTTCTTCGCCGCGTCGGCGCGGCGGCGCAGCTCCTCGGCGAGGAAGCGCAGCAGCGCCAGGCCGAACTCCCGGTCGGTGTTGACGTTGATGCCGACCAGCCGCATGTGCGGCAGCCAGCTGGGGTCGCGCCGACCCTGCGCGAACCGGGCGAAGGACACGCCCTCCTTGAAGTCCAGCAGATAGAACTCCAGCTCGGCGGGGGAGTAGCGGGCGGCGAGCGCGCCGATCCAGGCGAAGATCAGATTGGTCTTGCCGGTGCCGGACGGGCCGCCGATCAGCGCGTGCGGCGGGTAGTCGCCGAGCGTGAGCAGCACCTGCCGCCCGTGCGGGCCCTCGCCGACCGGCGCGCTGAGCCCGTGCGACGAGTCCTCCCGCCAGTACTCGTCCGGCGGCGGGAGCAGGTCGGTGAACGGCGTCGGGGGAGGGCCGGCGGCGACCCGGGAGGCAACCGCGCGGCAGGTCTCGGTGACCAGCGCGGGTGGCGGCGGCGCGTCGAGCCGCACCGGCAGCCCGGCCACCCGGGCGTCGTCCGGCTCGACCACGATCCGGGTGACGGTCGGGTCGTCGGGCAGCTCGATGCCGCGGACCACCAGGTGCACGCCGCACGCGGCGCCGGTGCGTACCACCCGGTCGAGCTGGCCGCGCTCGTGCCGGGACAGCTCGTCACCGCCGAGCAGCACCGCCACCCGCCACGGCTCCGGGCGGCGTCCGGTGGCGGCGGCCAGGTCGCGCAGCGAGGCGTACTCACCGGCCAGCACCGTGGCGTTGATCCGGCGGATCTGCTCCACCAGGTCGTCCAGCAGCCGGCCCAGGCCACCCGGTCCGACGAACGTGAGCAGCCCGGCGGTGCCGAGCGGGGCGAACCCGGCCAGCCCGCCGCCCAGGTGCTCCGGGTCGTAGCCGTACAGCCGCACCGCGCCCGGGTCGGCGCGGCCGACCGAGCGCAGCAGCAGCGCGGGCACCACCGCCGCCAGGCCGTCCCGGTCGCCGCCGGCCAGGTGCGCGTGCCCGGCGTCGAGCAGCGGCACGAGCGCGGGCACCGGTTCGGCGCCGTCGAGGCGTACCGTGCCGACCCGCAACGCGCCCGGTGGCTCGGACCGGCCGGCGGGGGTGGCCTGCCAGCGGTCCCAGGGCGCGGACGCCGCGCCCGGCGCCTCCCGCTGCGCCGCGGCGGCGGCCCGGCGGGCCAGCTCCGCGAGGCGGGCGGTGTGCCGGGCGTCGATCTCGGCCAGGCGCCGGTCGCGGGCCGCGCCCACCCGGGCGGGCACCGCGGCGGCGGCTTTGCGGGTACGCGCCAGCCGCTCCCGGCTCGCGGTCAGTTCCGCCTCGGCGGCGGCGAGCCGGGTACGGGTGGTGCCCAGGGCCTCGGAGAGCATCCCCCGGACCCGCGTCACCAGTTGCGTGCGGACGTCAGCCACGGGACGTCTCCCGTTCGTCGGTGTCCTTCGGCAGGTCCCGGCCGAGCCGGTCGAGCAGCACCCCGGTGAGCACGCCGGCGGTGACCGCAGGGTCGGCCGCGTGCGGCTGCTCCGCGTCGTCGTCGCGGCGCGGCGGGGGCATCCGGCACACCCGGGTCAGCAGCGTGTCCAGCACCGGCCGCGGCAGGCCGGGCAGCAGGTCACGGACCCGGGACTCCAGCGCGCCGCGCAGCCGGGGCAGGTCGTCCGCGCGGGGCGGGTGGCCGAGCAGCTCACCGGCCAGCTCGCGCAGCAGCGGCGGGGCGATCGCGGCCAGCCCCAGCCCCACGTCGGCGTGCGCGCCGCGCAGGTCGCGGTGCAGCCGGTCCCGGTCACCGGAGCGGACCCCGGCGACCACCCGGCGCAGCAGCTCCCGGGAGTCCCCGACGCGCTCGTCCGGCTCGTCGGGCGATCCCTCCCGGCCGCCGGTCAGCTCCGCCACCCGTACCGCCCACCAGCGCCGTACCGCGGGTTGCTCGCCCGGCTCGGGCGCGGCGCCCGGCGCGGGCGGCGCCTCGCCGCGCGGCGTGTCGTGCCTGGGCGGCCGCTCGCCCGGCGGGGCCGGCGGCGCGCCGTCGGGGGCCAGCCCGATCGCGGCCAGGTACGCGGTGAGCTGCTCCTGCGCCACACGCAGCGCGTAGCCGGCGGTCTCGGCGTGCTCGGTGGCCGAGGACAGCTCCGGCACCCCCATCGGGTCGGCCGACTCCTGGCGTACCCAGCGCAGCCGCTCCTGCGCCTGGCCGAGCTTCTCCAGCGCGGCGGCGAGCTGTGCCAGCGGCAGGTCCTCGGCGGCGGCGCGGACCTGGGCGCCGATGTCCTCGACGATGGACACGGCCCGGCCTCAGAGCGTCGCGACGTAGAGTTGCGCCTGCTCGACCGCGACGAGTGTCGCGGCGAGACACTCCTCCAGCTCCTGGCTGGCCTGTGTCAGCGAGGCCTGGGCCGCCTCGACCGTCTCGTGGCCGCTGCCCTCCAGCGCGCCGGCCAGGGTCTGCTGTGCCTCGGCCAGCTTCTCGCCCGCTGCCTGCACCGCTGTCTGGCCGTCACCGATCTGCTGGAGAGCGACATCGATGGCGGCCTTCAGCTCGGCGACGCTCGCCACGGAACCTCCTGGGGGCAAAAGAGATCTCCATTACAACCCATCGGAACGAGTGGGCGAGCATCCACCCTCAGGCGGTTGTCGCCCGCGTGTCCGGTTGTGCCCCTGACGTGCGCGAAGACCTCGCCGCCGGTCCCGTCGGCGAGCCCGCCGGTCCCGTTGACGGAACCGGATGATCTAGCGGCCGAGCCAGCGCGGGCCGCGTACCTCCGCGCCGAGCGCGGTCACCCGCTCGCGCAGCTCCCGGTCGGCGGTGACCACCACCCGCCGCCGCTGCGGCGCGGCGGCCACCAGCTCCACCACCGTGTCGTCGCCGGAGCCGGGCGCGGACACCACCTCGACGCCGGGCGCCGAGGTGACGTGCCGGGCCGCGCCCTCCACCACCAGCACCACCTGCACCGGCGGGGGTAGCTCCGGCGGCAGGCCCGCCTCCCCGACGGACGCCAGCGCGTCGCGCAGGCGCGCGGCCGCGCCGGCCCGGTCCCGCCACCAGCCGTCCGGGCGCGAGCCCACCACGTTCGCGCCGTCCACGACCAGCAGCGGTCTGCTCTCCATGCCCTCAGCCTGCCATCCGGTCGCGTTTGTCGCGCCGACCGCCGGGTAGCCACCGCCGACCGTGCCGCGCGTGCCGGGTACCGGTCGTGCCGACCGACTGCGGAGGACGATGATGATGGGACCGGGTGACTTCGGCAACGACCCCTGGGACGAGTTCCTGGCCCGATACTTCGGCCGGGGCGAGGGGGGACGCCGACCGGCGCACCGGGTCGACATCACCCGACTGATGACCGCCGACGCCCGGGAGATGCTCGCCGACGCGGCCCGCCGGGCCGCTCAGAAGCACAGCAACGACCTGGACACCGACCACCTGCTCTGGGCGGCGTTGCAGCGCGAGCCGCTGCGCGACCTGGTACGCCGGGCCGGCGCCGACCCGGACACGCTCGTCAACGCGCTCGGCGGGCGGGGTGAGGGCGCGCCCCGGGGCGAGGTGCCGCCGAACCTGTCGCTGACCCCGGCCGCGAAGCGGGCGCTGCTGGACGCGCACCAGCTCTCCCGCGCGATGGGCGCCAACTACATCGGTCCCGAGCACATCCTGATGGCGCTGCCGCTGAACCCCGAGTCGCCGGCCGGCCGGATGCTCGCCGCCGGCCGGATCCAGCCGGAGTCGTTGCAGGCGGCCAGCGCCGAGCGGGGCGCGGCCGGCACGCCGCGCCCGGACCGCGGCACCCCCACCCTCGACCAGTACGGGCAGGACCTCACCGAGCTGGCCCGGATGGACCAGATCGACCCGGTGATCGGCCGCGCCGACGAGATCGAGCAGGCGGTGGAGATCCTGTCCCGGCGGACCAAGAACAACCCGGTGCTGATCGGCGAGGCCGGTGTCGGCAAGACCGCGATCGTGGAAGGGCTGGCGGAACGGATCTGCGACGGCGACGTGCCGCAGACGCTGATCGGCAAGCGGGTGATCCAGCTCGACCTGTCCGGCCTGGTCGCCGGCACCCGCTACCGGGGCGACTTCGAGGAACGCCTGAAGAAGGTGATCGACGAGATCCGCGCCCACCGCGACGAGCTGATCATCTTCCTGGACGAGATCCACACGCTGGTCGGCGCCGGCGGCGCCGGCAGCGAGGGCGGGATGGACGCGTCGAACATGCTCAAGCCGGCCCTGGCCCGCGGCGAGCTGCGGGTCATCGGCGCGACCACGCTCGACGAGTACCGGCGCAGCATCGAGAAGGACGCCGCGCTGGCCCGCCGGTTCCAGCCGGTGCTGGTGCCCGAGCCGAGCGTGGAGGACACCGTGGCGATCCTGCGCGGGCTGCGCGACCGGTACGAGGCGCACCACCAGGTCCGGTTCACCGACGAGGCGCTGATCGCCGCCGGTGAGCTGTCCGACCGGTACGTCACCGACCGGTTCCTGCCGGACAAGGCGATCGACCTGATCGACCAGGCCGGCGCGCGGGTGCGGCTGCGGACGCGCACTCCCGCCGAGGACGTGCGCGAGCTGGAGCAGCAGCTCGAGGACACGCGCCGGGACAAGGAGCAGGCGGTCTCCGACGAGCAGTACGAGCGGGCCTCCGCGCTGCGCGACCGGGTCGCCGAGCTGGAGGACCAGGTGCGCCGCGCCCGCGGCGACGAGGGACCCAACCACGTGCCCGAGGTGGGGCCGACGGAGATCGCCGAGGTGGTCTCCCGGGCCACCGGCATCCCGGTCACCCAGCTCACCGAGGAGGAACGCGACCGGCTGCTGCGCCTGGAGGGGCACCTGCACGAGAAGATCATCGGCCAGGACGACGCGGTCAGCGCCGTCTCCGAGGCGGTGCGCCGCTCCCGTACCGGGCTGGCCGACCCGAACCGGCCGATGGGCAGCTTCCTGTTCCTCGGCCCGACCGGCGTCGGCAAGACCGAGCTGGCCCGCGCGCTGGCCGAGGCGCTGTTCGGCGAGGCGGACCGGATGGTCCGGGTGGACATGAGCGAGTTCCAGGAGCGGCACACGGTCAGCCGGCTGGTCGGCGCGCCGCCCGGGTACGTCGGCTACGAGGAGGCCGGCCAGCTCACCGAGGCGGTCCGCCGCCGCCCGTACGCGGTGGTGCTGCTGGACGAGATCGAGAAGGCGCACCCGGACGTGTTCAACATCCTGCTCCAGGTGCTCGACGACGGCCGGCTCACCGACAGCCAGGGCCGGACGGTGAACTTCAAGAACACCGTGCTGATCATGACGAGCAACCTCGGCTCGGAGCTGATCACCGGCGCCCAGCGCACCGTCGGCTTCGCCAGCGGCGCGCCCGGCCAGCAGGAGAGCGACGAGCTGCGGGAACGGCTGATGCGCCGGCTCCAGGAGAACTTCCGCCCGGAGTTCCTCAACCGCATCGACGAGGTGATCATCTTCCAGCGGCTGGAGGCCGAGCAGCTGCGCCAGATCACCGGGCTGCTGCTGGAGGAGACCCGCCGCCGCATGCACGCCCAGGACATCCAGGTGGACTTCAGGACCGCCGGCGTGGACTGGCTCGCCGAGCACGGCTACCAGCCGGAGTTCGGCGCCCGCCCGCTGCGCCGGGTGATCCAGCGCGAGGTCGACAACCGGCTGTCCCGGATGCTGCTGGAGAACGAGATATCCCCGGGGCAGAAGGTCATTGTCGACGCCCGCGACGACCAGCTGGTATTCGACGTCACCGCCGGTGAACGCGGGCACGCGGCAGCCACCACGTCTCATCCCCGATGACCGGCGACGGTCCGTTCCCACGGGCCGGACCGCCTCGTCACCGACGGATCGAAAGGGCGGACATGACCGAACCCGAGGAGGTCCCCGACGGCGACATCGGGGCCGGTGAGCCGATCGAGGCGGCCCCGACGGCGAACCCGTCCCGGGTGCGGGTGCCGCCGGAGGGCCTGAAGCAGCACACACCGAACGAGGGCGAGCCGGCATCCGGGCCGCCGCCGGCAGAGGAGGCGTGATGGCACGCGAGGCGCGACTCGACCCCGAGGTCGAGGTGATCTGGGACGACTTCCACGCCGAGGTGAACGTGTCCTCCGAGACGCTGCGGCAGTGGCTGCTGACCCGCGGCTCGGGGGAGGAGGCGTTCGGCCCCGGCCCGGACCTCGACCTGCCCGAACCCGGCCGGCAGATCCTCGCCGTGCTGCGCAAGCGCAAGGTGGACCTCACGCCGGAGGACATCGAGGTGATGCGCGAGGCGATCACCCGGATCCGGGAGCTGACCGCGCAGCGGCCACGCCGGGGCAACGCCGACGACGAGTGGCGGCACGCCCTGCTCGACCTCGGCCACGACGTCCTGATCGAACGCTGAGCCGGTACGCCGGCGCCCGGGCGGGTCACCCACCCGGGCGCCGGCGTCTACTCCGACTCCAGGCTGGGCAGCCGCAGCCCGGCCGCGTCCGCCGCGGCCAGCAGGTCGTCCCGGGCCCGCTCCGCACGGCTGAGCAGGTTGGCGTACTCGGTGACGTCGGCCGGGTCCGGCACCTCCGGCAGCCGCCGCAGGAACGCCTCCACCTCGGCGGCGGCGGTGGTGTGCGCGGTGGCCGCCTGACGCAGCAGCTCCCGCTGGTCGGCGGCCGGATACAGATCAGTCATGTCGCCGGTGTTACCCGGGTTCAGGCGATTCGCACCCCGCCGGTGCCGTTGGGCTGCACGCCGAACTCCGGGTGCGCCAGCAACCAGCCCAGATAGTCGGGATGGTTGGCCAGCGCGTCCGTGTACGCCGCCACCGCCGCCGCCAGCACCGGGTCGGCCACCGCGGCCGCCGGCACGTCCGGGTGCCAGCCGAGCAGCAGCCGCCAGCGCAGCGGCGAACCGGCCAGCCGCCGCGTGACCAGCCCGGCGACCGGCCGGAACGTGGCCTGGCACAACGCCACCGCCTCGCCCGCGTCCACCAGCTCCAGGGCGGCCCGCACGTCCGCCTCGTACACCTTCTTGGGGGTGAAGCCGGCGCGGGCGCACGCGGCGGCGAAGCAGTCGCCGAAGCAGCCGTCGCCCGGCGCGGCCACCCACCGCTCGTGACTCAGGTCGACCAGGTCGATCTCGGCGCGACCGGCCAGCGGGTGGGTCTGCGGCAGCAACACGCAGATCGGCTCCACCGCCACCTCCCGCCAGCTCAGCCCGAACCCCGCCGACGGCGTCGAGTCGCCGCACACCCCGGTGAGGGCGAAGTCGAGCCGGCCGCCGGCCACCATCTGCGCCAGCTCGTCCACCGACCACGAGGCGTACGTGGTGATCTGCGCGTCCGGCCGCTCGGCGGCGAGCCGGTGCACCAGCCGGCCCATGATCGGGCTGTTCACCCCGCCGAAGCGGTAGCGGCGCAGCGGGTCGCCCGCGCCGGCCATCCGGGCCGCCTCGTCCCGCAGGCCCTTCATCGCCGGCAGCAGCACCCGCGCCCGGTCCAGCACCAGTTCGCCCAGCGCGGTCGGGCGGGCGCCGCGGCGGTCCCGTTCGAACAGCGGCCCGCCCAGCGCCCGTTCGATCCGCTGAAGCTGGGCGGTCAACGCCGGCTGGGCCAGGCCGAGCGCCGAGGCGGCCTTGGTGACGCTCCCCGTCTCCGCGATCGCGCAGACCACACGCAGGTGTCGCAGCTCCAGATCCATACCGTGACGGTAGGACCACGAACCGATACGCGAAAGGGGCGATCGGCTCAGCTCTGGCGGCGGTGTTCCAGGTCACTCAGCCGGGTACGCCGTCCGGAGACCGCGTCGCGCACCTTGTCGAGCACCCCGACCGCCGGCTCGACGATCTTGTTCCAGGGCGGGGTGGCCGGCGTACCGGGGTGCGGCCGGGTCGGCGCCGCCTCCTCCGCGATCTCCCACCGGTTGCCCAGCCGGATCAGCTCGGCGTCGCTCGCCACCTCCCGCAGCGGCGTGACCAGCGCGGCGACGCGGCTGACGTGCCGGCGCACCCGCTCGGCCACGTCGGCGACCGCCGGGTCGTCCGCGCCGGACAGCTCCTTGAGCGCGGTCAGCAGCCCGGCGTCGGCCTCGATCTCCCGCTCCACCAGCTCGACGGCGTCCGGCATGGCGGCCCGGGCCGCCGGGAACAGGTACTGCTCCTCGGCCGACAGGTGCCGGGACACCGCGGCGGTCAGCACGTCCAGCACGTCGCGCCGCTCGGCCGCCGTCAGCGCCGCGTCGCTGACCCGGTCGGCCAGCCCCAGCAGCGCCCGGTGCTCGGTGTCCACGAGGTCGGCCACGCTTCGCCCACCCGGCCGGTACGCGTCGTCGGCGGCGGGCGGCAGCGGCGGCAGCGGGACGGTCATGGGGCCCTCCTCGTGACGGCCGGGGTCGATGTCCCGGGCGCCTCCGCCGGTACCCGGCCGGGAGATCCACGAAACCGCGGCGCGCACCGACGGCCGCGACGACCCCGCCTGCTGATATAAGGAAGCGATGACGAGCGACGCCCTCCCCGCCCGGCCCGACGCCACCGACGAGGTCGTGGACCTCTGCCGCGACCTGCTGCGCATCGACACCACGAACACCGGCGACAACGACACCAGCGTGGGGGAGCGGCGCGCCGCCGAGTACGTGGCGGAGAAGCTCGCCGAGGCCGGCGTCGACGCCGAGATCCACGAATCCGCCCCCGGCCGGGCGAACGTGGTCGCCCGCATCCCCGGCACCGAGCCGGGCCGCGACGCGCTGCTCGTGCACGGCCACCTCGACGTCGTGCCCGCCGACCCGGACGAGTGGTCGGTGCACCCGTTCTCCGGCGAGATCCGCGACGGCTACCTGTGGGGCCGCGGCGCGATCGACATGAAGGACTTCGACGCCATGGTCCTCGCCGTGGTCCGCGGCTGGCAGCGCGCCGGCGTCCGCCCCCGGCGCGACATCGTGCTCGCGTTCACCGCCGACGAGGAAGCCGGCAGCGACTACGGCGCGCACTTCCTCACCCAGCGGCACCGCGACCTGTTCGACGGCTGCACCGAGGCGATCGGCGAGGTCGGCGGCTTCTCCTACTCCGTGGACGAGCAGCGCCGGCTCTACCTGATCGAGACCGCCGAGAAGGGCATCGACTGGCTGCGCCTGCACGCCAAGGGCCGGCCCGGCCACGGCTCGATGATGCACGACGACAACGCGGTCACCGCGCTGGCCGAGGCGGTCGCCCGGATCGGCCGGCACCGCTTCCCGGTGGTGATGACCGACACCGTACGCGCCTTCCTGGCCGAGGTGTCCGACGTGCTCGGCATCGAGATCGACCCGGACGACCCGGAGACCGCGATCGCCAAGCTCGGCCCGATCGCCAACATCATCGGCGCGACCATCCGCAACACCGCCAACCCGACCCGGCTGGCCGCCGGCTACAAGGACAACGTCATCCCCGGCCGGGCCACCGCCACCATCGACTGCCGCAGCCTGCCCGGGCAGAGCGAGGAGCTGGAACGGCAGCTGCGCGAGCTGGTCGGACCGGACATCGCCATCGAGTACGTCCAGCGCCAGCCGGCCCTGGAGACCACGTTCGACGGTGACCTGGTGGCGGGCATGTCGGCCGCGCTGCGCGCCGAGGACCCCGGCGCCCACCCGGTGCCGTACATGCTCTCCGGCGGCACCGACGCCAAGGCGTTCTCCCGGCTCGGCATCCGCTGCTTCGGTTTCGCGCCGCTGCGGCTGCCCGCCGACCTCAATTTCTCCGGCCTGTTCCACGGCATCGACGAGCGGGTTCCGCTGGACGGACTACAGTTCGGCGTGCGGGTTCTGGACCGCTTCCTGCGTACCTGCTGACCGCGCCCACAGCGGCGCCGTCGGCACGGAACCCTCCCCCCATCGCGAAGGGACTGCCACACATGACCGACCAGCACGGTGAGCTGGATGCCGCCCTCGAGCGGGTGATCGACGCCGCTCGCGCCCACCTGGCCGCCGTCCGGGCCGCTCAGGGCCGGATCGACGACGACGCCGTCTGGCAGGCGTACGTCGCGTTGAACAACGCCTCGTTCGCCTACGACGAGCAGCTGCTCGACGCGTTCGGCGAGGTGACGCCCTGGGACGTGGAGTCGATCGACCCGGACGAGGCCGACGAGCGCTTCGGCGCCGTGGAGGGCGGCGAGCCCACCGACCCGCACCCGCGGGTCATCTCGGTGCGGCAGCGGCGTGACTACCGGGTGCCGAGCGTCGCCGCGCTGCTGCGTGCCGCCGAGGCGGCCCGCCGCGACGGCACCCCGGAGGACGACGAGCCGGCCCCGGTGGAGGGCGTCGGCGAGGCGGTGCTGGAGCTGCTGCAGAGCGGCGACGGCTCGCTGTCCGCGCTGGACGTGCCGGAGCTGGAGCCGCTCGACGGCGTGGTCATGGTCAGCGAGGTCGGCACCCCGGTCGACCTGGAGTCGTTCGACGACGACGACCCGGTCGGGCCGTTCCAGCCCGCCGCCGACGACCGGCTGGTCGGCCGGCTCGACGAGCACCCGTTCATGGAGCTCGACGAGGAGCACGACCACGCGCACTAGGCCGTGCGCGTCCCCGGGGCGGCGCCGCGTCGCGCGGCCCCGGGGACGGGCCCGTCAGTACGACAGGCCCGGCTGCGGCTTGTTCACCAGGCGGCGCCGCAGCACCACCTGCCGCGTGCCGTCCCGGTAGAGCCGCACCCGGGCCAGCTCCCAACCGGAGAACTCGGCCTGGATCGCCAGCTGCGCCGCGGCGGTCAGCCGATCGACGTTCGAAGGCAACCGCAGCGGCGCGTATTCGTAGTCCATGCCCCTATGCTGCCCAGGTCGCGGGCCCTCCGCCACCCCCTGACGGTGACCCGGACCGCCCCGGCGCGGCTCATCCGTCGCGCTCCGGGTAGCCCACCGGCACCGCCGACACGTCGTCCAGCGCCGTGACGATCTCCTCCGGCAGCGTCATCCGCTCCACCTGCAACGCGCCGAGCAGCTGCCCGACGGTCCGGGCGCCCAGGATCGGCGCGGTCACGCCCGGCCGGTCCCGGACCCAGGCCAGCGCCACCTCCAGCGGCGACACGCCGAGCCCGCCGGCCGCGATGGCGACCGCCTCCACGATGCTGGAGCAGCGCGGCTCCAGGTAGGTGGCGACGAACCGTTCGAAGTGCGGCGACACCGCCCGCGAGTCGGCCGGGCGGCCGTTGCGGTACTTGCCGGTCAGCACGCCCCGGCCCAGCGGCGACCAGGGCAGCACGCCCAGCCCCATCCCGGCGCAGGCGGGCAGCACCTCCCGCTCCACGCCGCGCTCCAGCAGCGAGTACTCCACCTGCGCGGCGACCACCGGGGCGCGCCCCGGCCAGGCGGCCTGCCAGGCGGCGGCGCGGGCGGTCTGCCAGCCGGAGAAGTTCGACACGCCGACGTAGCGGGCCTTCCCGCTCGACACGGCATGGTCCAGGGCCGAGAGCGTCTCCTCCAGCGGCGTGTCCGGGTCGTACCCGTGCACCTGCCACAGGTCGACGTGGTCGGTGCCCAGCCGGCGCAGCGAGGCGTCGAGCGTGCGCAGCAGGTGCCCGCGCGAGCCGTCCCGGCGGCGGCTGCCCGGCCGCAGCCCCGCCTTGGTGGCGATCAGCAGCTCGTCGCGGTCCACCAGGCTGCCCAGCAGCGAGCCGATCACCGATTCGGCGTCGCCGTCGGCGTACACGTCCGCGGTGTCCACGAGGTTGCCGCCCGCGTCGAGGAAACTCTTCAGCTGGGCGGCCGCGTCGTCGGCGTCGGTGTCGCGTCCCCAGGTCATGGTGCCGAGCGCGAGCCGCGATACCGCCAGCCCGCTTCGGCCGAGCGGTCGCTGTTGCATGCGTGAACCTTATTTCGAACCCGGCGTCACGGATATCCTCGCCGCAGTCAAGTTCCCGCGCGACATCAGACCGGTGTGACATGTTCGGGTGAGCCGGACGTCGAGGGCGCCACGCTCATTGCGTAACCTGATGCGACCTGTGGTGCGGATGGCGGGAGGATCAGTGCGACTCGGGCTCAACCTCGGATACCAAACGGCGTGGAGCACGCCGTTCGACCACCTGGCATTGGCCCAGGAGGCGGACCGGCTCGGCTACTCGGTCGTGTGGGCCGCGGAGGCGTACGGCTCGGACTCGCCGAGCATCCTGTCCTGGATCGCCGGACAGACGGAGCGGATCGACGTCGGGTCGGCGGTCATGCAGATCCCGGCCCGCTCGCCCGCCATGACCGCGATGACCGCGGCGACCATCGACACGATCTCCGGCGGCCGGTTCCGGCTCGGCCTGGGCGTGTCCGGCCCGCAGGTCTCGGAGGGCTGGCACGGCGTGCGGTTCGCCAAGCCGCTGGCCCGCACCCGGGAGTACGTGGACATCGTCAAGCTGGCGGTGGCCCGCAAGGAGGTCGCGTACGACGGCGAGCACTACACGCTGCCGCTGCCGGACGGCCCGGGCAAGGCGCTGCGGCTGGGCTTCCACCCGCCGCGCGAGCACATCCCGATCTACCTGGCCGCCGTCGGCCCGAAGAACCTGGAGCTGGCCGGCGAGATCGCCGACGGCTGGCTGGCCGTCTTCTACTCCCCGGAGCTCGCCGAGGAGCACCTCGCCTCGGTCCGGGCCGGCCGCGCCGCCGCCGGCAAGGAACTGGCCGGCTTCGACGTGGTGCCGTCCGTGCCGGTGGTGGTCGGCGACGACGTCGCCACCTGCGCCGAGCTGGTCCGCTGGTACGCCGCGCTGTACGTCGGCGGCATGGGCAGCCGCAAGCAGAACTTCTACAACCAGCTCGCCACCCGGATGGGCTACGGCGACGCGGCCCGCGAGGTCCAGGACCTCTACCTGGCCAAGCGGCAGCGCGACGCGGCCGCCGCCGTACCGATGGAGTTCATCGACCGCACCTCGCTGCTCGGCCCGAAGGAGCGCATCGCCGAGCGCATGCGGGAGTACGCCGCCGCGGGCGTGACCACGCTGTCGGTGTCGCTGTTCGTGGCCGACCGGGAGAGCGGGGTGCAGACCCTGCGGACCGTCGCCGAGGCGCTGGAGCTGTCCGGAGTCGGGGAGTGACCTGGATCGAGGCCATCGTCCTGGGCCTGGTCCAGGGGCTGACCGAGTTCCTTCCGGTGTCCTCGTCCGGGCACCTGCGGATCACCTCGGAGCTGTTCTTCGGCCGGGACGCGGGCGCGTCGTTCACCGCGGTGACCCAGCTCGGCACCGAGGCCGCCGTCCTGATCTACTTCGCCAAGGACATCTGGCGGATCGTCCGCACCTGGTGCCTGGGCCTGTTCGACCGCTCGGTGCGCTCCAGCCTCGACTACCGCATGGGCTGGTACGTCATCGTCGGCACCATCCCGATCGGCATCTTCGGACTGATCTTCAAGGACCAGATCCGCACCGCCGGCCGCAACCTCTGGCTGATCTCCTGCACGCTGATCATCGGCGCGGTACTGCTCGCCTTCGCCGAGTACTGGGGCCGGCAGACCCGTACGCTGGAGAACTTCCGGATGCGCGACGGCGTGGTGATGGGCTTCGCCCAGGCCGCGGCGCTCGTACCAGGCGTGTCCCGCTCCGGCGGCACGCTGACCGCGGGCCTGCTGCTCAACCTGACCCGGGAGACCGCGGCCCGCTACTCGTTCCTGCTGGCCATCCCGGCCGTGGTGATCTCCGGCGTGTTCAGCCTGCCGGACGTCTTCGAGCCGTCCGCGCCCGGCACCGCCGCGCCGAGCGTGGCGCAGATGGTGGTGGCGACGCTGATCGCGTTCGCCGTCGGGTACGCGGCCATCGCCTGGCTGCTGCGCTACGTCGCACACCACACGCTGTACGTCTTCGTGCTCTACCGGGTCGCGCTGGGCAGCCTGGTGATCTGCCTGCTGGCCACCGGCACGATCAGCGCCACCTGACGCTGTCATGCGAAAGGCCGGCACCCCGATGTTCGGGGTGCCGGCCTTCTGCTTGTCTCAGCTGTTCCAGTGCTCGGCGACCAGGTCGGCGGCCTGCTGCTCCCACTGGGCGTAGTGGTCGGGGTACGCGCTCACCTGGACGGTCTGGGCGGCGACGGTCAGCGGCATGTCGCGCCAGCCGTCGACCTGCTTGAGGCCCTTGAGGAACGCGGTGGTGGAGTACTCGGGGTCGGTGATCTGCTCGACCGTGCCCCAACCGCTGGAGGGGCGCTGCTGGAACAGGCCCTGCGAGTCGTGGTCGTTACGGTCACCCAGGTGGCCGAGGTTCTCCAGCTTCGACTCCTGCAGCGCGGTGGCGATGGACACGACGGCGGCGCGTTCGTCCATGCCGGCCTTCTTCGTGGCGGCGATGATGGCCTTGACGTTGGCGGTCTGCTCGTCGTCGAGGTCGATGCGGGACTGGGTGCCCTGCACGCCGTGCGGGATCAGCGCGGCGCTGTCCAGCTTCGCGGCCTGGGTGGTGGTGACCGCGGCGTCGCGGGTGGTGGGGGTGCTGGTGTCGTGGTTGAGGGGGCCGGCGGCGAGGCCACCGGCGACGGTCAGACCGGCGATACCGAGGATGCTCTTGCGCAGGATCGTGTTCATGAGGGGGCTCCATTCGGGGGTCGACGCACCCGGGGGCGAGTGCGTGGGCACCGTCAGGCGCTCAGAGAAGTCTTCGGGGGATCCGGCTCGCTGCCCGTGGCTGCGGGGGCCGGAGACATGTCCAACGACCGCCGCCCCGGGATCATTCCGGGGGCGCCGGGGGACGCTGCTGCGGTCGTTCACCAGGTATAACGCCCCCGCCCCGCCACCGATTCCGCCACCCGGGTGTCCCCGACCACCCCGAAACCAGACACCCACCCCACCCGACACCCCGGCTCACCCTCCCGTGACCCGGAAGCGTCGATCATGAGGTTGACGGCACCTCGTGTCCGTTTTGTTACCGTCAACCTCATGATCGTGTGGGAGGTCGGGTCGCCGACGGCAGGGCTGGCCGGAGATCTTGGTACGGAACGGCCCCTACAAGGGCGGGAACGTACCAAGATCTCCGGCGTGCGCCGCTACCTCAGGAGATCTTGGAAGGAAATGGCTCTCATAGGGGCTCTCATAGGGGCCCAAATCTTCCAAGATCTCCGGCGGAGTGCCGCGCGAGACGAACGAGCTGCGCAATGCGACGGGCGATCACGATCGACGCGGACGGGATGTGAGGGCGGGGACGGGGTGTCAGGGCGGGAAAGGTCGGCGTCGTGGCGGGACGATCACCGTCGGGGCGTACCGCCTAGGGTGGTCTGCGTGGCGACCCTTCTGCTTCTGCGACACGGCCGGACCACCGCGAACGCCGACGGCGGCCTGGCCGGGCGGCAGCCGGTCGAGCTGGACGACACCGGCCGGGCGCAGGCGACGGCGGTGGGCGGGCGGCTCGCCGGGCTGCCGCTCGCGGCGGTGGTGACCAGCCCGCTGATCCGCTGCCGGCAGACCCTGGAACTGGCGCTGCCGCACGCCGAACCGGTGGTCGACGACGGGCTGATCGAGTGCGGGTACGGCGACTGGGAGGGGCAGTCGCTGAAGAAGCTGGCGAAGGAGCCGCTCTGGCCGGTGGTGCAGCAGCACCCGAGCGCCGCCGCGTTCCCGCACGGGGAGTCGATGGCGGCGATGTCCGCGCGCGCGGTGGCGGCGGTACGGGCGTGGGACGCGCGGGTCACCGCCGAGCACGGACCGGAGGCGGTCTGGCTCGCGTGCAGCCACGGTGATGTGATCAAGGCGATCGTGGCGGACGCGCTCGGCGTACACCTTGATCTTTTTCAGCGGATCGTGGCCGACCCGGCGTCGGTGACCGCGATCCGCTACACGCCGCTGCGGCCGTTCCTGGTCCGGCTCAACGACACCGGCGGCGACCTGTCGGCGCTGGTCCCGCCGCCGCGCAAGCGGCGCCGGCGCGCGGCGCGGCCGGCCGAGTCGGACGCGGCGGTCGGCGGGGGCGCGGGCGCGGCCGGATAGCCGGCCCGGCGCGGCGCGTTCGCTCTGGGCGGATTCGGCGTCGGTGGGCTGCGCGGCACTTCCACGCGCCGGATAGGGTCGTGGGTATGACGCACCAGGTGCACGCCTTCGAGCCGCCGGAGCGGTTCGTCGCCGGTACGGTCGGCCCGCCGGGGGAGCGCACGTTCTTCCTCCAGGCGCGCGGCGGCGGCCGGCTGGTCAGCGTGTCGCTGGAGAAGGTCCAGGTGTCGTTGCTCGCCGAGAAGCTCGAGGAGCTGCTCGCCGAGGCGCAGCGTCGCTTCGGCGTGCAGCTGCCGGAGGCCGCGCCGCCGACGGGCGGCGACAACGAGCCGCTCGACACCCCGGTGGACGAGGAGTTCCGCGTCGGCACGCTGGGCCTGGCCTTCGACGTGGACACCGCGACAGTGGTGATCGAGGCGATCGCCGTGGGCGAGGCGGAGGTCGAGGTCGAGCTGGGCGACGCGGACGACGACGCCGACGAGGAGCCGGACGAGCCGGACGACGACCTCGACCGGCTCCGGGTCCGGCTGACCCCGGAGGCGACCCGCGAGTTCATCGAGCGGGCCAAGCGCGTCGTCAACGCCGGCCGTCCCCCCTGCCCGCTGTGCGGGCAGCCGCTGGACCCGGCCGGTCACCTCTGCCCCCGGAACAACGGCTATCACCGGTGACGTCGTCGGAACTGCAGCCCCGACAGGACGGCGCCGAGGCGCTGCGGCTGCTCGCCGACGGTGAGCTGACCCTGGAGGGGCGGCTTGTCGACGCCTCCAACGCCACGCTGCGCGCCGTCGTCGCGCTCGGCGACGTCACCGCCCACTGTGTCTACAAGCCGGTACGCGGTGAGCGCCCGCTGTGGGACTTCCCGGACGGCACGCTCGCCGGCCGCGAGGTGGCCGCCTACCTGGTGTCCCGGGCCACCGGCTGGGACCTGGTGCCGCCCACGGTGCTGCGGGACGGCCCGTTCGGTCCCGGCTCCTGCCAGCTCTGGATCGACGAGCCGGACGACGCCGAGCCGCTGGTCGGGTTCGTGCCGGCGGGGGAGATCCCGCCGCGCTGGTTCCCGGTGGCCGCGGCCCGCGACGACGACGGCGCCGCGTACGCGCTGGCGCACGCCGACGACCCCCGCCTGGCCCGGCTCGCCGTGCTCGACGCGGTGATCAACAACGCCGACCGCAAGGGCGGTCACGTGCTCGTCGGCCCGGACGACCGGATCTACGGCGTCGACCACGGCGTGAGCTTCCACGTCGAGGAGAAGCTGCGTACGGTGCTGTGGGGCTGGGCCGGCCGCGAGCTGCCGCCGGACGCGGTGGAGATGCTCGACGGCCTGGCCGGTCAGCTTCGCGGCCCGCTCGGCGAGGAGCTCGCCGAGCACCTGACGATCGGCGAGACGGCGGCGCTGGCGGCCCGCGTCGAGCGGCTGCGCGGGACCGGCCGGTTCCCGCTGCCTCCCGAGGAGTGGCCGGCGATGCCCTGGCCGCCGATGTGAGCCGCTGTCGCGTTGATCACCCGTAGGGCGGCACCCGAGCGTCTGACGGATCGTTAGGCTGGCGGTCATGGAGTCTTGGGCGGGACACGAGGTGCCGCGGCTGCCCGGCGAGGGCGTGCCGCTGCGGTTGTACGACTCGGCGCGGCAGGGCGCCCATCCCAGCCGGCCCGAGGGCGCGGCCTCGATGTACGTCTGCGGCATCACCCCGTACGACGCCACGCACCTGGGGCACGCCGCCACCATGATCGCGTTCGATCTGGTGCAGCGGATGTGGCGCGACGCCGGCCTCGACGTGCGGTACGTGCAGAACGTCACCGACATCGACGACCCGCTGCTGGAACGCGCCGAGCGCGACGGCGAGGACTGGAAGGTCCTGGCCATGCGGGAGACCGCGCTGTTCCGCGAGGACATGGAGGCGCTGCGGATGATCCCGCCGGCGCACTACGTCGGCGCCGTCGAGTCGATCCCGGAGATCGCCGAGAAGGTGCTGGTGCTGCTCAAGGACGGTGCCGCGTACCGGCTCGACGACGGCACCGGCGACGTCTACTTCGACATCTCCGCCGCCCCGCGCTTCGGCTACGAGTCGAACCTGTCCCGCGAGGAGATGCTCGAACTGTTCGCCGAGCGCGGCGGCGACCCGGAGCGCGCCGGCAAGCGCGACCCGCTCGACCCGCTGCTGTGGCGCGGCGCCCGCGAGGGCGAGCCGTCCTGGCCCGGCGGCGAACTGGGCGCGGGCCGCCCCGGCTGGCACATCGAGTGCACGGTCATCGCGTTGAACCTGCTCGGCGACCGGATCGACGTGCAGGGCGGCGGCAACGACCTGATCTTCCCGCACCACGAATGCTCCGCCGCGCACGCCGAGCGGCTCACCGGCGAGGCGCCGTTCGCCGACCACTACGTACACGCCGGCATGATCGGCTTGGACGGCGAGAAGATGTCGAAGTCCCAGGGCAACCTGGTCTTCGTGTCCCGGCTGCGGGCCGACAAGGTCGACCCGATGGCGGTGCGGCTGGCGCTGATGAGCGGCCACTACCGCACCGACCGCTCCTGGACCGACGATCTGCTCACCGAGGCGCGGGAGCGGCTGGGCCGCTGGCGGCGGGCCGCCGCCGCGCCGGCCGGGCCGTCGGGGGCGGCGTTGCTGGCCGAGGTACGCGAGCGCCTGGCCGACGATCTGGACACGCCGGGCGCTCTGGCGGCGGCCGACCGTTGGGCCGACGGAGCGTTGAACGGCGTCACGGACGACCCGGAAGCCCCGGCGCTGTTCACCGACACGGTCGACGCGCTCCTGGGCATCGCCCTGTAGCCGTTCCACCCGGCCGCCCGCGCACCCGTCCCTCGCTCACCCGTCCCCGCCCCCGCGCCGCGCCTCGTCCTCGCGCCGCTCCCGCCTCGCCTCGCCGATCTTGCACTTGCGGCCCGCCTTCTCGCCGTTTCGCCCCAGTTTGCGGGGTCCGAAACCGCAAGATCGCGTCGCTCGGCGGGCGGGTGGAACGTGACGGGTGTCTTGAGGGCGGTTTGACACCCACGGTGTTCCACCCGGCACGACCCGACCCGGGGGCTCCGCCCGGGCGTGGCCGTTCCGGGAGCATGTGCGTGCCGGCCCCGCCGGCACGCCTCGGCGATCTTGCACTCGCGGCCCCTGGAGCGTCGGAAATGCGCCGTCTGCCGGGGCGGAAAGTGCAAGATCGCCGGGGCGGGGGCAAAGCGGTCAGCCCAGGACCAGTCCGGGGTCGGGGTCCTGGTCGGGAGCCGGGGCGGGGATCCTGTACTCCTCGGTGAGCGTGGTCATCGGGCCGGGCCAGGTCGCCTGTGCGACCTCGATCGGCTTGCGCCGCTCGTCGTACGCCACGTGCAGCAGGTGCAGCACCGGCGTATCCGGGCGGATCTGGAGGATCTCCGCCTCCTCCCGGCTCGGCTGGCGCGCGCTGATCGTGTCGGTGGCGGTGACGTACCGCCGGCCGGTGACCTCCTCCGCCTCCTGGTAGAGCGGGCGGCCGAACGCCTCGGCCCGCTCCAGTGACGTGCCGGCGGTGTCGGCGGGCAGGAACCAGGACGCGCCGACTTCGACCGGGGAGTCGTCGGTGCGTACCAGGTGCCGGCGGCAGAGCAGTTCGGTGCCGTCGGCGACGCCGAACGCGTCGGCCACCTCGGCCGGGGCGGGGGAGCGGCCGACCGAGACGAGTTGCTGGCGGTACCGGGCGGCCAGGTCGGTGTGGTAGCCGCGGAAGCCGCCGTACCGGCCCCGGGACAGGCGGTTGAGGCGGCGCCGGGTGCCCCGGACGTACGTACCGGAGCCGGGTTTCGTGATCAGGATGCCCTCGACCCGCAGCTGGTCGACGGCGCGTTGCACGGTCTGCTTCGCCACGCCGAACATCTCGGCGATGGCCGGGATGGACGGCAGCCGCTCGCCGGGACCCCAGTCGCCGCGGCGCACCTGGGCCTTGAGCTGCGCGGCGATCTGCCGGTGCGGGAACTCGGCCGCGCCGGGGTTGATCTGCATCCGGGCCTCCTCAGAACAGCTAGGTTCCTAGGATGCCCTAGAGGGTGTGACCGCGCCACCCCGGACACGCAGAAGCCGGGCCCGGCAAGGGGACCCGGCTTCGACGGAAAACGGCTACCAGGAACCCGCTGTCGGCCCGGCGGAACCGCCGCGGCGACGCAGATACTTCTCGAACTCCTGGGCGATCTCGTCCCCGGTCAACGGGGTGATGCCGGCGTCGCCGACCCGTTCCTCCAGCTCACGCACGTACTCGCCGAGTTCCGCGTCCTGCTCGGCGGCGCTGCGCACCCGCTGCTCCCACTCGGCGGCCTCCTCGGCCAGGTCGGCCATCGGCACCGGCAGGTCGAGCACCTCCTCGACCCGGTGCAGCAGCGCCAGCGTGGCCTTCGGGCAGGGCGGGTTGTTGGCGTAGTGCGGCACGTGCACCCAGAACGACACCGCGTCGACCTCGGCGCGGGTGCAGGCGTCGTGCAGCACGCCGACGATGCCGGTCGGCCCGTCGTACCGGGTGGGGGTGAGCTGGTAGCGCTTGGCGGCGTCGGCGTCCGACGCGCTGCCGCTGATCGGCAGCGGCCGGGTGTACGGCACGTCTGCCAGCAGCGCGCCGAGCAGCACCACCCGCTCGACCTCCAGGCTGTGGCAGATCTCCAGCACCTGCTCGCAGAACGTCCGCCAGCGCATGCTCGGCTCGATGCCCCGGATCAGCACCACGTCCCGCTCGGTGCCCTCCGGGCTGGCCACCATGAACCGCGTGGTGGGCCACTCGACGCGCCGGGTCTCCCCGTCGGCCATGGTGATCGTCGGACGGCTGACCTGGAAGTCGTAGAAGTCCTCCGGGTCCAGCTCGGTCACCTGCCGGGCCTGCCAGACCTGCTCCAGGTGTTCCACGGCGGCGGTGGAGGCGTCGGCGGCGTCGTTCCAGCCCTCGAAGGCCGCGATGGCGACCGGCGAGCGCAGTACCGGCAGCCCGTCGAACTCGGTCACGCCGTCACCTCACCCTGCTCGTCGGGCGCGGCGTCGCCCCGTCGCACTGTCGCACCCCTGTTGTCCTTCACGTCCGCCAGCCTACGTGCCGCCGACGGGGCCGGCCCGTCGGCCGCGCCGGTCGCCGAGGGTGACCACCCGGGCGAACCGGCGCAAAGGCGTACGCCGGTCGGCCGGGCAGTATGTGGGAAGGCCCGGTTCGGGTGAGTCTGGCGTACTCGGGCGCACTAACCTGGGCCATGTGCCTATTTCGTTGCGTGACCTGCTGGCCGATCGGATCCTGATCGCGGACGGCGCGATGGGGACGATGCTCCAGGCCGCCGATCTCACCCTTGACGACTTCGACGGCCTCGAAGGCTGCAACGAGATCCTCAACGTGACCCGGCCGGACGTGGTCCGAGGCGTGCACGACGCCTATCTGGCCGCCGGCGCGGACTGCGTGGAGACCAACACGTTCGGCGCGAACCTGCCCAACCTCGCCGAGTACGGCATCCCCGGCCGCATCCGGGAGCTGTCCGAGGCGGGCGCGCGGATCGCGCGGGAGGCCGCCGACGAGTACGCGACGCCGGAGCACCCCCGGTTCGTGCTCGGCTCGATGGGCCCGGGCACCAAGCTGCCCACGCTCGGGCACGCGACCTACGCCTCGCTGCGCGACGCGTACCAGGAGAACGCCGCCGGTCTGATCGCCGGCGGGGCGGACGCGCTGATCATCGAGACCTGCCAGGACCTGCTCCAGGTCAAGGCGGCGGTGGTCGGGTCGAAGCGGGCCCGCGCCGAGGCGGGCCGGGACGTGCCGATCATCTGTCAGGTGGCGGTGGAGACCACCGGCACGATGCTGCTGGGCAGCGAGATCGGCGCGGCGCTGACCGCGATCGAGCCGCTCGGCGTCGACTTGATCGGGCTGAACTGCTCGACCGGCCCGGCGGAGATGGGCGAGCACCTGCGCTACCTGGCGCAGCACTCGCGTATCCCGATCTCGGTGATGCCGAACGCGGGCCTGCCGGTGCTCACGGCCGACGGGGCGTACTTCCCGCTCAGCCCGGACGAGCTGGCCGACGCGCTGGAGCGGTTCGTCACCGACTACGGCGTGGGCCTGATCGGCGGCTGCTGCGGCACCACCCCGGAGCACATCCGGGTGCTGGTGGAGCGCCTCGGCGGGCGGGCGCCGGTGGCGCGGGCGCCGAAGCCGGAGGCCGGGGTCTCCTCGATCTACCACCACGTGCCGTTCGCCCAGGACGCCAGCATCCTGATGGTGGGGGAGCGGACCAACGCCAACGGCTCGAAGGCGTTCCGCGAGTCCATGCTCGCCGGGGACTGGCAGGCCTGCGTGGAGGTCGCCCGCAGCCAGGCCCGGGACGGCTCGCACCTGCTCGACCTCTGCGTCGACTACGTGGGCCGCGACGGCACGCAGGACATGCGGGAGCTGGCCGGGCGGTTCGCCACCGCGTCGACGCTGCCGATCGTGCTGGACTCCACCGAACCGGCGGTGATCGAGGCCGGCCTGGAGATGCTCGGCGGCCGGTGCGTGGTCAACTCGGTCAACTTCGAGGACGGCGACGGCCCCGACTCCCGCTACGCGCGGGTCATGCCGGTGGTCAAGGAGCACGGCGCCGCCGTCGTGGCGCTGCTCATCGACGAGGAGGGCCAGGCCCGCACCCGCGAATGGAAGGTACGGGTGGCCTCCCGGCTGATCGACGACCTGACCGGCCGGTGGGGGATGCGCCGGGAGGACATCCTCATCGACGCGCTGACGTTCCCGATCGCCACCGGGCAGGAGGAGACCCGCCGCGACGGCATCGAGACGATCGAGGCGATCCGGGAGATCGCCGCCCGCTATCCGGGCGTCAACTTCACCGCCGGCATCTCCAACGTCTCGTTCGGCCTCAACCCGGCGGCCCGGCAGGTGCTCAACTCGGTGTTCCTGCACGAGTGCGCGCAGGCCGGGCTGACCTCGGCGATCGTGCACGCCAGCAAGATCCTGCCGATGTCGCGGATCCCGGACGAGCAGCGCGAGGTGGCGCTCGACCTGGTGTACGACCGGCGCCGCGAGGGCTACGACCCGGTGCAGCGGTTCATCGAGGCGTTCGAGGGCGTGGACGCGGCGTCGGCGCGCGCCACCCGGGCCGAGGAACTGGCCGCGCTGCCGCTGGACGAGCGGCTCAAGCGGCGGATCATCGACGGTGAGCGCAACGGCCTGGAGGCCGACCTGGACACGGCGATGGCGCAGGGGCGTACGCCGCTGTCCATCATCAACGACCTGCTGCTGGACGGCATGAAGGTGGTCGGCGAGCTGTTCGGCTCCGGCCAGATGCAGTTGCCGTTCGTGCTCCAGTCCGCCGAGGTGATGAAGACCGCGGTGGCGTACCTGGAGCCGCACATGGAGAAGACCGACGACGACGGCAAGGGCCGGATCGTGCTCGCCACCGTCAAGGGCGACGTGCACGACATCGGCAAGAACCTGGTCGACATCATCCTGTCCAACAACGGCTACGACGTGGTCAACATCGGCATCAAGCAGCCGATCAACGCGATCCTCGACGCGGCCGAGGAACACCGCGCCGACGCGATCGGCATGTCCGGCCTGCTGGTCAAGAGCACAGTCATCATGAAGGAGAATCTGGCCGAGATGGCCTCCCGCGGCGTGGCCGAGCGCTGGCCGGTGCTGCTCGGCGGCGCGGCGCTGACCCGCGCGTACGTGGAGGACGACCTGCGGTCGATCTACCCGGGTCAGGTGCACTACGCCCGCGACGCGTTCGAAGGGCTGTCCCTGATGGACCGCGTGATGGCGGCCAAGCGCGGCGGCGCGCCGGTAATCGACCCGGAGCGCGAGGCGGCGCTGGCGGCCCGCCGGGAGCGCCGCGAGCGGCAGCGGGCGCAGGTGCGCGAGGCCCTGCCCGAACTGGACGACGCCTCGGTCCGCTCCGACGTGGCGGTGGACGTTGCCGTGCCGAAGCCGCCGTTCTTCGGCACCCGCGTCGTCAAGGGCGTGCCGCTGGCCGACTACGCGGCGCTGCTGGACGAGCGGGCCACGTTCCTGGGCCAGTGGGGGCTGCGCGGCGCCCGCGGCGGCAAGGGCCCGTCGTACGAGGAACTGGTCGAGACCGAGGGCCGGCCCCGGCTGCGGTACTGGCTGGACCGCCTGATCTCCGACCAGGTGCTGGAGGCGGCCGTGGTGTACGGCTACTTCCCCGCGTACTCCGAGGGCAACGACCTGGTGGTGTTGGACGAGAACGGGCACAGCGAGCGGGCCCGGTTCTCCTTCCCCCGGCAGCGGCAGGAGCGGCGGCTGTGCCTGGCCGACTTCTTCCGGCCCAAGGGCGACCAGCTCGACGTGGTGGCGTTGCAACTGGTCACCGTCGGGCAGCCGATCAGCGAGTACACGGCGAAGATGTTCGCCGGCAACGAGTACCGCGACTACCTGGAGGTGCACGGCCTGTCGGTGCAGCTCACCGAGGCCCTCGCGGAGTACTGGCACCGGCGGATCCGCGCCGAGCTGGTGCTGCCCGGTGGCGGCACCGTGGCCGACGACGACCCGGCCGACCTGGCCGGTCTGCTGCGCACCGACTACCGGGGCTGCCGGTACGCGTTCGGCTACCCGGCCTGCCCGGACCTGGAGGACCGGGCGAAGATCGTGGAGCTGCTGGGGGCCGAGCGGATCGGCGTGCAGTTGTCGGAGGAGTTCCAGTTGGTGCCGGAGCAGGCCACCGACGCGATCGTGGTGCACCACCCGGAGGCGAACTACTTCAACGCCAAGTGACGCCGTCACCCTTCCTGAGCTGCGCAAACGCGGTCCCGGCATCCGGCTGGGCCGTCGCCAGGCCGTCGGGGTCGGTCGGGCCGTGCCCGAAGGCGGCGTCGATCGCCCGGCGGGTGCGGTCCTCGCTGCTCGGCAGGAGGTGGGTGTAGACGCGCAGCGTGGTGCTCGGAGGCTTACCCCGGACTACCCTCATCGGCGTGCCCGTTGATGATCTTCCGTTGCCGGCCCGGCTGCACGATCCGGAGGAGGCGACTGCGGCACCAACCACGCCCTGCACACCATCGCCCTCTACCGCCTGCGCTACGACCCACGCACTCACGCCTACCAGCAATGACGCATCACCGAAGGCCTCAACAAGCAAGAATTCCTCCGCTACCTCAGGCGCTACATCGTCCGCGACGTCTACATCGCCCTCCGCGCCGACTTCCCGGGAGGTGCTGTCGGAGGCGTGACGTAAGACCTGTTGGTCTGTTCGTACATGCAATCCGCAGGCGATGCAGCGGGTGCT
This sequence comes from Micromonospora chalcea, assembly GCF_028768405.1. Lineage (NCBI taxonomy): Bacteria > Bacillati > Actinomycetota > Actinomycetes > Micromonosporales > Micromonosporaceae > Micromonospora > Micromonospora chalcea. The sequence continues at coordinate 1,047,644 of NZ_CP118233.1, forward strand.
GCGCACGGCGGTGCGGAGCCCCGATGCCGTCCAGGATGACATGCGCGAGTGGCTGATCAGGGACCTCGGTCACCCGACACGGTGCTGGTCACCGACGAGACCGAGTTCTCGGAGAAGGCTGTACGCGGCAACGTCGCCCGCCTAGAGAACAGCCATGGCGAGCTCGAACAATGCGGGACCGGCTACGTCCTCGCGGTCGGCTGCGACCGTCGCGTGGCGGTCAACGACGGTCGCGCCCTCATCCGCGTCGACGACCTCGCCGAGCGATACCCACCCGGGAGTGGCGGCAGCCCCGTTGCGAGCCGCGGCGTGAACGGTCCCGCGACTACCCGCCGTCCGAAACGGCTGGTGTCCGAGCCGGGAAGCTGTTTCGATACCACCGATGAGCGCATTACAAGATCTTGTTCGTCCGGAGAAGTACCCTCGGTCGTCTCAATACGATCCGGCGTGGCTGCTCCAGCTGGACATGGGGCCGCACCCGCTCTGGCTGCTGGAGGATCTGTCCAGAGACCTCGACCTGCAACCCGGCATGCGAGTACTCGACCTCGGCTCCGGTAGAGGCGCGACGTCTGTCTTCCTGGCCCGCGAATTCGGCGTCCAAGTCGTTGCGGCGGACCTGTGGGTGTCTCCGGACGACGCTGCCGTCATGTTCGCTGAGGCAGGGGTTTCCGATTCGGTTCAAGCGTGCAAAGCGGAGGCGCATTCGTTGCCCTTCGCCGCCAACTCGTTCGATGTGATCGTCAGCATCGACGCATACGAGTACTTTGGCACCGCCGACAGCTATCTGGCCTACATCACCCGCTTCCTCAAGCCAGGTGGACAGCTGGCGATCGCGACGCCGGGCATGACCAGCGAGATACGTGACCTCGGAGAGATTCCGCCCCACATCAAGGACTGCGTCGGCTGGGAGGCAATCGCCTGGCACACGGCGCAGTGGTGGCGGTTCCAGTGGCAGATCACCGAGCTGGTCACCGTGACGTCCGCCCGTCTACAACCAGACGGCTGGGAAGACTGGTTGCTGTGGGCTCGGGCATGTCGCGAGCAACAGCCGGAAGACACTCGCGACCTGACCGATCCGGTCATCACCATGCTCGAAGCCGATGGCGGCGCGTTATTGTCCTTTGCGCTGGTCACTGCCCGGAAGCCGGTCACCCCATAGTCCCGGCTGTCTAGTATTTCAACGTCCCTTGGCATCGAGTTTGGGCGTGGCGTGGGCGTGAAGACGGCACCGCGTTGATCATCGATGGTTTGTGAGGACAACCGAAGATCGTGCGGTGGCCGCGTGCCATAGCGTAGACCCCGCCGGGTGGCGGGTCATCCTGAACGAGGCGATGACGCGTGTCGCGGGCCGGTTCGTGCGGGCCGAGCCCCGGGCGACGGCCGGGCAGTTCGTAGAGGGGCTGCTGTCGGAGGCCGAACGAAAGACCTGCTGGTCGCTTGCGGAGCGGGCGGGTCACGGGGATCCACAGGCGATGCAGCGGCTGCTGCGCACGGCGGTGTGGGATGCCGACGCCGTCCGTGATGACGTGCGTGAGTGGCTGATCGAGCATCTCGGCCATCCCGCGTATGGAGCGGGTCTACTCGGCGACGAAGACGCCTACGCCCGGCAGGGTCTCGGTCATGCCCTTGATCCGTAGCACCTGCATGGCGCGGTCGATCACGGGCTCCGTTACGTCGTAGTGCTCGATCAACTCTCGACGGCTGGGCAGCTTGGAGCCGGGCAGGAACTCGCCAGACGCGATGCGTTCGGCGAGGTCGTCGGCAATCTGCTCGTAGCGGTAACGCGGTGGCACGGTGTTCCCCTCGGTTGGCAACACGAGTAGACCACCTACGTCAGCCCTTGACTACCCAACGGTACCTATGGGAGGTTGCCGAGGAGGTCGATTCCCCCGGTTGGCGCTGTGGGCCGTCCTCACCGGCGTGGATGCCCGGCGCATCCCCCGTGATCGGGCATCCACGCCCCCGGACACCTGCGGCACGAGGAGACGGCAGTGCTCCCTTCCGATCCCCTGACGCGGCGAAGAGTCGCCACAACGGCTCCGGCAAGCCGATGAAGCGCGTCTCCTATGACGAGTACGTCCTGGCGGTGGCGCTCACCCTCGCCCGCCGTCATCGGCCCGTCTGGTCATGGCGGCACTGGCGACATGTCTGCCGCTGCGGAAGCAGCCTGCTCTGCCGAAGCCGCCACCGCATCCCGATCAACCGCGGCCACTGGCCCAGCCAGGACGGCCCGCGATGACCACCCACCACCCGATCAAACCGGCCTGGACCTGCGGCGGTTGTGCGGGCGAGTGGCCCTGTCAAACTCGGCGGCGTGAGCTGCGAGCTGAATATGATCGCGCCCCCGTGTCGCTGGCCCTCTACCTTGCCGCCCAACTCGTCGACGCCGCCCAGGACCTGGCCCACGTGCCCGCCGGCCACCTGCACCACCGCTTCCTCGGCTGGACCCGATGAGCATCCTTCGAGCCGGCGACGAGAAGTTCCACTACAGCGACGGCTCCCACAGGTGGACCCCGCCGGACCCGGACTACGACCAGGAGGTCTGGGAGGAGCAGGTCCGCCAGCACAAGCAAGGCCACCTCAGAAATGAGCGCCCGAAGGTCCGCATCCAGCGTCTGATCTGAGGCCAGCAGTACAGCAGCGAAGTACAGCAACCGTGCCAGCCGAAACCGGTCGAGACGAGCCCCGCCAGGCCCCGTGACCTCGCTTCGAGCCTGATCCGACCGGCTCGCCGACAGTTCACACCGAAGCGGTCACCATGCCCGATGTGTGACCGTTGGTTACCCGGCACGGCAGAAGCTCAATCACTCGGCGGGCGCGGTCCTCGCTTGTCGGCAGTAGGTAGGTGTTGACCCGCAGCGTGAAGCTTAGGTCGGCGTGGTCGAGGTACAGGGACAGCGCCTTGATGTTCTCGCCCGCACCGCCGGGGACACGAACTCCGATCACAAGGGTGTCGTGGCGTACTTCTTCCTCGCACCCTGACCGGCAAGACGAACGGGTCGGCGTCAACGAGCGGTTGGCGGAGCTCCGACCTGTGAGGACCACGACGCCGGCCGTCACGTGTCGTAGAGGCCGTCCCATGGCTCGTGGAATCCGAGGCGATCCGGATACAGCTCGACCCAGTCGACGTGGCTGCCGTCGCCCGCCCGGTCGCCGGACTCGTCGACCAGACCGAACACGACGCCGTCCTGACGGGTCTGGAACAGTCGTACGGCGATGTCGCCGTACGACCTGCCGGGCAGGCTCGCGAGCAGCCCGTCGAGTGCCTCGCTCAGCGCGCCTCGATCCGGAACCCGCGTGATGGTCGAGCTCCGGTACGTCCCGTGGTGGTCGAAGAGGTGCACGTACGCGTGGTGGTCCCACGCCGAGGCGAGGAACAGCCCTTCGTCGTAGCGGCCGATCGTGTCCGTCCGGTGGCCGGGCTCGTGCGCGATGGGAATCAGCCGGGGTACGGGCACCCGATCAACGTAGCGCACGAGCGCGGGGCGCCCGCCGCGACGGCGGACGCCCCGAAGCGTCGACGTGCCGGTCAGCCGATCAGCGTGACCGAGTAGTCGTACGTCGTCCCGGTCACCGAGTACGTGGCGGTCTGCCCGTTCTCGCAGTACGACACGAAGCTGCTCGGGGTCCGCGTCGCTCCGGCGACCGCGTCGACCACCGGGCGGACGTCGGCGCCGACCGGCAGCGCCGTGGTGGTGAGATCGATCGTCCGCGACTGGTTGATCGGGTAGTTGTCGGTGTTCGCCGTCTCCAGACCGTTGCTCGCCTGAACGCTGAAGGACATCACGAAGGCGGCGTTGTTCACCACGGCGATGCGCTGAACGCAGGGTTCTGCCTGCGCGCTGGCCGCGGAGGCCCCAGCCAGTGCCGATGCCCCGGCGGCGAGCGTCCCGGCGAGTGCGGCTCCGACGAGCCTGGCGCGGAAGGTCATGGTGTCACCTCTCGGTCGAACGTGGTGCCGGGCGCCGACTTGCGGCGCCCGGCGTTCGGTCCATACCGGAGTGCCCGCACGTCTTCGATCGAACCCTGCGAATCGAGTATGTTTTGTGGCCCGGCCCACGCCGCCCTCCCTCGCGGACGGCCGGGCAGCTCTCAGGCACGTCCCGGAGGGAGTGCGCGCAGGCTTCGCGTCAGGGCGGGAATCATCACCGCCGCCGCGACCAGGTGCAGCGCGACCAGCGTGACGCTCGTCGTGGCGGCGGCCCCGACGAGGAACGGCGGCGCCAGCGACAGCGCGGTCAGCGCCACCGCCGTCCACACGAACCGCGACGCGGGACGCGCGCTGAACCGCAGCAGTACGGCGGCGATGACGACCCCGACGAGGGAGAAGAATCCGGTCACCACGGTGAATCCGCCGAGCGGGATGGCCTCGTCACCGCCGTCCGGGATCGCGAAGTCGACGCCGGCGGCCCGCGCGAGCGCCGCGCCGAGCGTGGTTGCAGTCATCGCGACGAGTGTGGCGACGACGCCGGTGACGGCGAGCCGCCGGAAGCCGTGCGAACGGCGAGAGCCCACGCCGGTGCCGGTGCTGCTGATCATGTCGCTCCTCCAGAAGTCGGGGGTCAGGACTCGTACCGTCGCGGTGCAGCGGCCGGGGTTGCGCAGCGCGCGTACTCCGGTGTCGCGCAGCCAGAAACCGGCGTCGCGGCGCAGGACCGGCCCGGGCGCGCCGTCGCGCAGCTCCAGCTGCACCCGTCCGCGCGTGACCACGCCGTACGCGTGCTGCCACTGGGCCGCGACCACCGCGACGCGCGCGCCGCCGGGCAGCGCGAGCGTCCGCACCGGCACTACGGGGTACGGTCGGCCGGCAGGCGCTCGGGCAGCCCGAGGCGCGGGAACTGGTCGGCGTGGAACGTGACGATCTCGGTGATCGCCCCGCCGGTGACGCGCAGGGCGTCGACGGTGAGCGGCAGGTACGCGCCGTCGCTCTCCTGCCACAGGTAGAACGCGACGGCGGGCTGCCGGTTCACGGCGGTGGGCACGGCCCGCATGCTGCCCAGGCTCTCGAAGCCGTCCGCGACCCAGTCGGCGACCACCGCGTCCCGGCCGATCTGCAGCCCCGGGGTGGGGGGCATCGAGCAGCGCACGTCGTCGCGCAGCATGGCGGCGAGAGCGGCGACGTCCTTGGCGACGGCGGCGTCGGTGAAGCGGCGTACCAGCTCGCGGGTGCGGGTGTCGGTCTCGTCGCCGGTCCAGTCCTGCCGCTGCGCGGGCAGGTGTTCCCGCATGCCGGCGCGGGCGCGCTGCAACGCGCTGTTCACCGAGTTGACCGAGTCGCCCAGGAGTTCCGCGACGTCCTTGGCCGGCCAGCCGAGCACGTCACGCAGGATCAGCACGGCACGCGGGCGTGGCGCGAGGTGCTGCACCGCGACCAGGTACGCCAGCTCGATCGTCTCCCGCGCCACCGCGACGGCTTCCGGCTCGTCCGCGCCGGCCGCGGGCAGCTCGTCGAGCAGCCGGTCCGGGTAGGGCTGCAGCCACCGCACCTCGCCGCCGGTCGCGGGCTCGGGACGGTACTTGGCCAGCAGGTCCAGGCAGGCGTTCGTGGCGATGCGGTACAGCCAGGCCCGGAACGTGGAGCGTCCGGCGAACGTCTCGCGCCGTCGCCAGGCGCGCAGGAACGTCTCCTGGACGGTGTCCTCGGCGTCCTCGAACGATCCGAGCATCCGGTAGCAGTGCACGTGCAGCTCCCGCCGGTGTCGCTGCGCCAGCCCGGCGAACGCCGGCTCGTCGACCTCACCCAGATCGCGTACGCCCAGCTCCGCCCGCCGTGGCTCCGCACCCATCACGTCATCCTCCCGCGTCGTCGTGTCCCGTCGTCTGTGTGACGGGAACGGGCGCGGAAACTCATCACCGCGCCGTCAGCTCGCGCGCGGCGCGTACATGATGATCGCGACGCCGACCAGGCAGATGGCCGCGCCGGCGAGGTCGTAGCGGTCGGGCCGGAACTTGTCGACGACCATGCCCCAGGCGAGCGACCCGGCGACGAACACGCCGCCGTAGGCGGCGAGGATGCGGCCGAAGTTCGGGTCCGGCTGGAACGTGGCGACGAATCCGTAGGCGCCGAGCGCGATCACCCCGGCGGCGATCCAGAGCAGGCCGCGGTTCTCCCGCCAGCCCTGCCACACCAGCCAGGCGCCGCCGATCTCGGCGAGCGCGGCGAGCAGGAACAGCAGGATGGACCGGACGACAGTCATGCATCAGACCGTAGCCGGGCGCGAGGGTCGCGACGCCCGGCGCGGCGACACCTGCGGCCCGCCCGGTCCGCAGGCGTGATCACCGGCCGCCACCTGCGGCGACGTCGGGAATACGGCTGTGCTCGGCGGCCCGGCGGACTACCGTCACCGGAGTACGGGCCGACGCCGGACCAGGCGGCGCGTCCACGCCCCCGCCGTCGGCGTTGACGTGGCGGAAACGCCCGAGGGCGAGCATGGGTACGACGAAAGGGGCGGACATGACCGACGAGGTGACGTCGCAGGTCCCGCCGGACCCGGCTCCCGTGCTGAGCGTGCCCGCCGGCACCGGGCCGGTCGGACCGCCGAGCAGCCTGGACCTGTGGGCGCGTGCCCAGGTGCTGCACCGCTGCTTCGGCGACGACGACGGCGAACCGCACATCATGCGCGGCCTGGACTGACCACGCCGCTCAGCGCACCGTCACGCCGGCCCGCGCCAGCGTCTCCCACCAGGACGCGAGGTCCGGCACCGGCTCGGCGCGGGCGGTGAGCTCGTCCAGCCGCCGCAGTTGTTCCCTGCTCGGTGGCGGTGAGACGGTGGCGCCCACGCCGACCAGGGCGTACCGGTGGCCGCCGACGGTGAGCAGCATCGTGCCGAAGATCGTTCCCCGGGCCTCGACCTGCCCGACGGGCGCGGCGAACACCTCCGCGCCGCGCCGGTCGCCGGCCCGCAGCCAGCCCTCGTCGAGGGTCATCAGCACCGGCACGCACCGCAGGCCGTTCCAGAGGCTACGTCGCCAGTAGACAATTCCGGCGTACGACGGGTGCGGCTCCATCCCGGCGACGGTACCCGGGCCGATCCAGCGTGACCGGCGCGGGCGCCCGGGACGCCGTCGCCTGGTGAACGTTTCCCGGCGGCCGTGCGTGTGAGCCGGTGAGCATCACCGGCGTCCGCCGGGGGTACTGCTGCGGGACACGGGTACGAAAACCGGGAGGTCATGGTGGGGGACAGGGCGGGACGTCAGGGGCGCGGGCCGATCGCCGGGCTGGTGGTGGCCGCGCTGGTCGCGGCCGGCTGCATGGCCGGCGGCGTCGACCAGGGCGAGCCGCAGCAGCCCGCACCCCCGCGCAGCGCGCAGCCCGAGTCGCAGACCACCCGGGCGGACGGCACCACGAGCGTCGCCGAGTTCAAGCAGGACATCGAGGACGCGGTCCGGCTGGCCGAACGGTACTGGGCGCAGCAGTTCCGCGCCTCCGGTCAGCGGTTCACCCCGATCCGGCGGGTGGTGGCCTACAGCCGGGAGGGCGAGGTGGCCTGTGCCGGGCAGGGCCTGCCGCGCAACAACGCGGTGTACTGCTCGGCCGGCGACTTCATCGCCTACGACGTGAACTGGTCGGTGGCGGCGTTCCGGCAGATCGGCGACGCGTTCCTGTTCTACCTGCTCGGCCACGAGTACGCCCACGGCATGCAGGTGCGGCTCGGCATCCGCTACAACTTCACCATCCAGCAGGAGCTGCAGGCCGACTGCATGGCCGGGGCGTACCTCGGGGACAGCGTGCGCGCCGGGGTGCTGGAGCTGGAGGACGGCGACCTGGAGGAGTTCCGGGAAGGGCTGCTGGCGGTCGGCGACGACCCCGACCAGCCGTGGTTCGCCGAGGGCTCGCACGGCACCGCCGAGCAGCGCAGCGATTCGTTCTTCCGGGGATACGAGAAGTCGCTGGGCGCGTGCGGTCTCGGGTGATGCCGCGGGTCACCAGGGGCGGGGACGGTGACGGGCGGGCCCGGCGCGGCTGGCAGGATCGGCGGGGTACCCGTATCGAAGGAGGCCCCCGCTGAGCAGCAAGCACCCCGCCGCCGTGCTCTTCGACATGGACGGCACGCTGGTCGACAGCGAGAAGCTGTGGGACGTCGCGTTGCAGGAACTGGCCGCCGTGTACGGCGGTGTCCTGTCCGACGACGCCCGCCGCGCGATCGTCGGCACCGGGATGGCCGACGCCATGCGGATCGTGCACGACGACCTGGGCCAGCCGGAGCGGGACGTGCAGGAAAGCGCCGACTGGATCAGCGCCCGGATCCTGGAGCTGTTCCGCACCGGGCTGCGCTGGCGTCCGGGCGCGCTGGCGCTGCTGCGGGCGGTACGGGACGCCGGCATCCCCACCGCGCTGGTCACCTCCAGCGGCCGGTCCCTGGTCGAGGTGGCCCTGGACACGCTGGGCCGGGACAGCTTCGACGCGGTGGTCTGCGGCGACGAGGTGGACGCGGCCAAGCCGCACCCGGAGCCGTACCTGACCGCCGCGCGTCTGCTGGGCGTACCGGTCGAGCGGTGCGTGGCGATCGAGGACTCACCCACCGGCGTGGCGAGCGCGCTGGCAGCCGGTGCGGCGGTGCTGGCCGTTCCGGCCGAGGTGCCGCTGGCGCCCGCCGACGGCGTACACCAGATGGAGAGCCTGCTCGGGGCGGACCTGGAGCTGCTCGCGGCGCTGCTGAACCGTTAGGAAGGGCCCCTTCTTATGCACGAGGCGTTAAGAAGGGGCCCTTCCTTTCACGTCAGTCGTGGGCGATGGCGCCCAGGACGTTGATCCGCGCGGCGCGGATCGCCGGCAGCACCGCCGCGACCACGCCGATGATCGCGGCCAGGATCAGGAACGTCACCATCTGACCCCACGGCAGGATCAGGTCGGTGATGCCCTCGTCCTTGAGCGCCTCCACCACCGCCGCGCCGAGACCGGTGCCGACCACCACGCCGAGCAGCGCGCCGAAGATGGAGATCACCACCGCCTCGACCGTGATCATGCGCATGGTCTGGGCGCGGCGCAGGCCGATCGCCCGCAGCAGACCCAGCTCCCGGGTGCGTTCCAGCACCGACAGCGCGAGCGTGTTGATGATGCCCAGCACCGCGATCACGATGGCCAGCGCCAGCAGGATCTGGATCATCTGGAGCAGGGAGTCCAGCTGACCGGTCTGCTGCTCGATGAACCCGGCCCGGTCGGCCACCGACACCTCGGGGCTGTCCGCCAGCAGCCGCTCGATCTGCGGCTGCACCGCGTCCACCGACGTGCCGGGGGCGAGCTGCAGGAAACCCTGGATCGGCTGCGGGATGGCGAAGTCCGCCGTTGCCTGCGGCGGCAGCGTCACCGGGTTGGTCAGCTGTGAACTCTCGTAGATGCCGCTGACCGTGTAGGTGCGGGCGTCGCCACGGGACAGCTGCACCGGCACCGTCGAACCGACGTTGAGGTTGCGTGCCTTCGCGGTGTCCGAGCTGACCAGCATCTGGTCCGGCGCCAGCTTGCTGATGTCACCGGCGGCGGCCTTCGCCCCGAAGATCTGCTGCAGCGCGGCCACGTTGCTCGACACGGCCACCCAGGTCCGCTCGCCGCCGACCACTGCCATGTCGCCGTACTCACCGTCGACCATCTGCACGCCCGGGATCGCCGCGGCCTTCTCCAGGACCGCCGGGTCGAAGCTCGCCGGACGCGGCCCGGACGTGGACCCGGAGATCACCAGCTCCGCCTTGATGGTGTCCTCGGCCAGCGCGCCGATGCTGCCCTTGGCCGAGTCCAGGATCACCGTCACGCCGGTGACCAGGGCGATGCCCACCATCAGCGCGGCGGCCGTGATCGCGGTACGGCGCGGGTTGCGGCCCGAGTTGAGCCGGCCCAGCTTGCCCGGCACCGACCAGGAGAAGATCGTGCCCAGCAGCGAGACCACCGGCCGGCTGATGATCGGGGTCAGCAGCGCCACCCCGATGAACGCGAACAGCACGCCGCCGAGGATGGTCGCCAGGGTGCTGTCGCCGGCGTGCCCGCCGAGACCGAGGAACAGCAGCACCGCGCCGATGCCGGTGACCACGGCACCGCCGATGGTGACCTTGGTCAGCGGCCGGTCCGGCGTGGCCACGTCCTGCATCGCGGCGATCGGCGGGATGCGCGAGGCGCGCAGCGCCGGCAGCAGCGCGGCGACCACAGTGATGAGCATGCCGACCGCGAACGCGCCGATCACCGCCGAGGCGGGCACGCCCAGCCCGGCCAGGGTGAGACCCCCGGCGAGCTGACCGAACAGGTACGCAAGCAGCGCGCCCACGCCGATGCCGGCGGCGAGCCCCAGCACCGAGGCGATCAGGCCGACCGCGAGTGCCTCCAGCACCACCGAGCCGATGACCTGCTTGCCGCTGGCCCCGATCGCGCGCATCAGGGCCAGCTCACGGGTGCGCTGCGCCACGATGATCGAGAACGTGTTGAGGATCAGGAACGTGCCGACCAGCAGCGCCACCGCGGCGAACCCGAGGAGGATCTTGTTGAAGAACGACAGCCCTTCCTTGAGGCCGGCCGAGGCGTCGGCGGCGAGCTGCTCGCCGGTCTTGACCTGGTAGTCGGCACCCAGCGTGCGGGCCAGCTCGTCGCGCAGCGCGGCCGGCGTGGTGCCGTCGGCGGCCTGGACGCTGATGTTGCTGAACACGTCCGGCTTGCCCAGCATCAGCTGCTGCGCCACCGGGGTCGTGAAGTAGACCTCGTTCGCGCCACCGATCGAGTCCCGGCCGCCGCTGTAGCCGAACACGCCGACGAGCGTGAACTCCTTCTTCGGGGCGAGCGTCAGCACGCCGACCCGGTCGCCGACCTTGACCTTGCCCGCCTCGGCCAGCGCGGCGTTGATCACGATCTCGTCGTCGGCCTGCGGGCCGCGGCCCTCGCGCAGCTCCAGCAGGTCGCTCTCACCGAGCCAGTTCTGGCCCAGCTGCGGCGGGCCGAACGAGGTGACCACCTTGCCGTTGCTGCCGATCATCCGGGCGCCCTCGGCGGCCACCACACCCTCGGCGTCGGCGACGCCGGGCACCGCCTTGACCCGGTCCAGCACCGACGCCGGCATCGGAGTGCTCAGCGGCATCCCCTCCGCCGTGGAGACGTCGATCTTCGGCTTCGCCTCGACGCTCACGTCGACCTCGGCGTACGCGTCGGCGAAGACCGCGTCGAAGGACCGCCCGAGCGTGTCGGTGAGCACGAACGCGCCGGAGACGAACATGACGCCGAGCACCACCGCCAGCCCGGACAGCAGCAGGCGCAGCTTGCGCGCCAGCAGGCTCTTGAGCGTTGCCCGCAGCATCAGTTGCCCACCTCGACCGGGGCGTCCAGCTTCTTCATCGTGTCCAGCACCGTCTCGGCGGTCGGCTCGATCAGCTCCGAGACGATCTGCCCGTCGGCGAGGAAGACCACCCGGTCGGCGTACGCGGCGGCGGTCGGGTCGTGCGTGACCATGACGATGGTCTGGCCGTGCTCGCGTACCGAGTTGCGCAGGAACTTCAGCACCTCGGCGCCGGAGCGGGAGTCCAGGTTGCCGGTCGGCTCGTCCGCGAAGATCACCTCGGGGCGGGCCACGAGCGCCCGGGCGCACGCCACGCGCTGCTGCTGGCCACCGGAGAGCTGCGCCGGGCGGTGCCCGAGCCGCTCCCGCAGGCCAACCGTGTCGATCACGACGTCGTACCAGGCCGGGTCGGGCTTGCGCCCGGCGATCGACAGCGGCAGCAGGATGTTCTCCTGCGCGGTGAGCGTGGGGAGTAGGTTGAACTGCTGGAAGATGAAGCCGACCTTGTCGCGGCGCAGCTTCGTCAGACCGGCGTCGTTGAGACCGGTCACAGTGGTGTCGCCGATCATCACGGTGCCCTTGGTCACCGTGTCCAGACCCGCGAGGCAGTGCATCAGTGTGGACTTCCCGGAGCCCGACGGCCCCATGATCGCGGTGAACCGGCCGCGTTCGAACTCGGCGCTCACCCCCCGCAGCGCGGCGACCTGCGCCTCGCCGCTGCCGTACACCTTCCACACATCGTTCGCCCGGGCCGCGGCCTGCTCTTGGCCTACCGTCGCGGTCACGTCATGTACCTCTTCCGTCTGTCGTTCTCAATGCCGCACCGCCCCCGCTGGTCGGTGCGGCGGAATCCATCCTCGGGGTCGCGAGCCCGAAAGCCCTCCGACCTGGGGTGGAATCCGTGCCGATCTTCCGGTGAGGGTCGACCCCCATCCGGGCTCAGGGTGACCCCTGACCGGCAGGCGACGCCGACGCTAGAGCCTCACCCGGCGTGATGGTCAACACATCAGCCCCGCCGCTGGTCACGGTAGGTGACCCGCGCCACCTCACCGCCCCGGACGAACCAGACCCGTCTCGTACGCGAGCACGACCGCCTGGACCCGGTCGCGCAACCGTAGCTTCGTCAGCACATGCCCGACATGGGTTTTCACAGTCGTCTCGCTGACCGACAGCACCCGGGCGATCTCCGCGTTGGACAGACCGCGCGCCATGTGGGTGAGCACCTCCCGCTCCCGGTCGGTGAGCGGATCAAGCGCCCGCGCCGGCGCTGCGGCCGGATCGGGCAGCAGCTCGGCGAAGCGGTCCAGCAGCCGGCGCAGGATGCGCGGGGACATCGCCGCGTCCCCGGCCGCCACCGTGCGGATCGCCGCGACCAGGTCCTCGGCCGGCACATCCTTGGTCAGGAACCCGCTGGCGCCGGCCCGCAGCGCCCCGACGACGTGTTCGTCCTGCTCGAACGTGGTGAGCACCAGCACCCGAACCGGTAGCCGCGCGGACACGATCGCGCGCGTCGCGGTCACCCCGTCCATCCGCGGCATCCGGATGTCCATCAGCACCACGTCGGGCAGCAGCCGCCGCGCCAGGTCCACCGCCTCCGCGCCGTCGCCGGCCTCACCCACCACGTCCAGGTCGTCCTCCGCGCCCAGCACCATCCGGAATCCGGTACGCAGCAGCGGCTGGTCGTCGGCGAGCAGAACCCGCACCGGCCGGGACACGGCGCCGTCGGTCATGCGTCCCCCTCGTCGTCCGGGCGGCGGTCCGGCCGGGACCCGTCGGCGCCGGCACGCGCGCGATCCGCCCGGCGTGAGCCGGGCCGCGGTAACCACCGTAGAGGTCACCGGTCGCGCGGTCGCCGATCAGGCCGCCCCGATCCCGCAGGTTGGCCGGGCTCCGCGCGCTCAGGCCCGCGCGGGATCGCAGGCGCTCTGCGTCCTGGGTCCGCGCGGATCGTGGGCGGTCTGTGTGCCGGGCTCGCGGGCGCTCCACGGTGGCCCGGCACCGCGATCGTCCGTGGGACGATCCGATACCCGATTCGTCCCACGGCGATCCGGCGCCGGATTCACCCGGCCCGGGGAGCGCCGCGCGCCGCGCTCGGCGAACCCGTCCCGGCTGGTGGTGCACGCCCGCCCGCATGATCGACTCCTGTTCGGGGAGGTGGTTGCATCGCACCCCCGTCGACCCCGCCACCTCGCCGAAGTGGTGCGCGTACCCGGTCATCCCCGACCGGAAGGGCCGGCGGCGGGGGCGGGCGGTCAGTTCTACCACCACCGAGCAGGCCACCGCGGTGTGGTCGGTCCCCTCCACGGCGCTCTGCCCGCCTCGGGCGGGAACGGAGGTTACTCGTCGGCGCCGGGCGCCACCGGGCGGGAGCGGGCGTCCACCAGCGGGTCGGGCGCGGCGGCGGCCACCGGGAACGGCGGCGGCGTGCCGCCGTAGCTCGGGCACAGCGCCTGGTGGCTGCACCAGTCGCACAGGCGGCTCGGGCGGGGCCGGAAGTCCTGCCGGGCGGTGGCCTGCTCGATCGCCCGCCACAGCGCCACCACTGTGCGCTCGAAGCGCACCAGCTCGTCGGCGTCGGGGGCGTAGTCGCAGACCTCGGCGTCCTTGAGGTAGAGCAGGCGCAGCACCCGCGGCACCACGCCCCGGGTGCGCCACAGCACCAGGGCGTAGAACTTGAGCTGGAACAGCGCCCGCGCCTCGAACGCCTCGCGCGGCGCGCCGCCGGTCTTGTAGTCGACCACTCGCAGCGCGCCGTCGGGCGCCACGTCGAGCCGGTCGAGATAACCCCGGATGAGCAGCTCGTCGTCCACCACCGCGGAGATCAGCGCCTCGCGCTCGGCCGGCTCCAGCCGGCGCGGGTCCTCCACCGCGAAGTAGCCGTCCAGCAGCGCCGTCGCCGACCGGAGGAACTCCTGCGGACCGGCGGTGTCGCCGTCGGCGAACAGCGAGGCCAGCTCCGGCTCCTCGGTGACCAGCCGGTCCCACTGCGGCGCGACCAGATCGCCCGCCGACTCCGGGGTGCGCGCGGCGGCCGGAAGGTCGAACAGCCGCTCCAGCACGGCGTGCACGAGCGTGCCCCGTGCCTGCTCGACAGTCGGCCGCTCGGGCAGCCGGTCGATGCTGCGGAACCGGTAGAGCAGCGGGCAGGTCTTGAAGTCGGCCGCCCGGGACGGCGACAGCGACGCCCGCACCGTGACCGGCGCCGGTGCCGTCTGGTCGCCGTGGCTGTCGATCATCGGTTCCGCCGTCATGCCCGGAAGGTTAGGCCACGCCTGTGACACCGCCACCGTCGCCGCACCGGAGCATGATCGGATCTCCCTCTCAGTGACCGCGGCGGCCCGCCGCGCACGCTCACGTAGCATCGGGCCGGTGCAGCAGCGGAGCCGAGGACCCCGCCGGCCGGGGCTCAGCCTCGGCCGGGTGCTCGGGGTGCCGCTGCGCGTCGACGCCTCGATGCTGCTGCTCACCGTCGTCGTCACGGTGCTGTACGCGGCGCTGGCCCGCCGCCAGCTCGACCTCGGCCCGCTCGGCGGCTACCTGGTCGGGTTCGGCTTCGTGGTCTCGCTGCTCGGCTCGGTGCTGATGCACGAGCTGGGCCACGCGCTGACCGCCCGCCGCTACGGCATCGGTGTGCGCGGGATCACGCTGGAACTGCTCGGCGGGTACACCGAGATGGACCGCGACGCACCCACGCCGCGGATCGAGCTGCTGATCTCGCTGGCCGGGCCGGCCGTGTCCGCCGTACTCGGCGCCGGCGCGGTCGCCGCCACCCTCGCGTTGCCCGCCGGCACGCTCGGCCACCAGCTCGCCTTCCAGCTCGCGGTCAGCAACGTCGTGGTGGCGATCTTCAACAGCCTGCCCGGTCTGCCGCTGGACGGCGGGCGGGCGCTGCGCGCCGCGGTGTGGGCGCTCACCCGCGACCGGCACCGCGGCACCGAGGTGGCCGGCTGGGTCGGCCGGGCCGTCGCGCTGGGCACGCTGGCGCTGGTCGTGGTGCTCACCATGCGCCGGGCGCTGGCCCCGCTGGCCCTGCCGCTGCTGCTGCTCGTCGCGCTGACGCTGTGGCGCGGCGCCGGCCAGTCCATCCGGCTGGCCCGTATCGGCCGCCGCCTGCACCTGGTCGACCTGGCCCGGCTGGCCCGCCCGCTGCTGCCGGTGCCCACCGGCACGCCGCTGGCCGAGGCCCAGCGCCGCCGCGACGAGGCGGCCACCCCGCACGTGGCGCTGGGCGTCGTCGACTCCGCCGGCCGTACCGTCGCCGTGGTCGACCCGGCGCGCGCCGCCGCCGTACCCCCGGAACGGAGGCCGTGGGTCGCGGTGGACGAGGTGGCCCGCGACCTGTCCGCGGTGCCGGCCCTGCCGGTCGGCGCGGACGGCGAGCGGGTCCTGGAGACCGTACGCACCCACCCGGGCGCGCAGTACGTCGTGACGGCAGGCGAAGATGTGGTCGGCGTGCTGCACATCGCGGATCTCGCCCAGCTCCTGGAACCCAAACGGAAGACGAACACGTGACCGTAGAGATCTCCACCGTCCCGGCGTTGCCCCCGGTCCACCGCGGGCCGTTCCGGCCGGGCGACCGGGTCCAGCTGACCGACCCCAAGGGCCGGATGCACACCGTGACGCTGGAGCCCGGCAAGGAGTTCCACACCCACCGGGGGATCCTCAAGCACGACACCCTGATCGGCCTGCCCGACGGCAGCGTGGTCACCACCGCCGGGGGCGGCACCGCGTTCCTGGCGCTGCGGCCGCTGCTGTCGGACTACGTGCTCTCCATGCCGCGCGGAGCCCAGGTGATCTACCCGAAGGACTCGGCGCAGATCGTCGCCATGGGCGACATCTTCCCCGGCGCCAAGGTGCTGGAGGCCGGCGCCGGGTCCGGCGCGCTGTCCTGCTCGCTGCTGCGGGCCGTCGGCACCGAGGGCGAGCTGCACTCGTTCGAGCTGCGCGACGACTTCGCCCAGATCGCCCGCCGCAACGTGGAGGCGTTCTTCAACGGCCCGCACCCGGCCTGGAACCTGCACGTCGGCGACGTCGCCGACTGCGCCGAGACCGGTTTCGACCGGATCATCCTGGACATGCTGACCCCGTGGGAGATGCTCGACATGGTCGAGCGGGCGCTGGTGCCCGGCGGCGTGCTGATCGGCTACGTGGCCACCACGCCGCAGCTGTCCGAGCTGGTCGAGGCGCTGCGCGAGCGTGGCGGCTGGACCGAGCCGCGCGCCTGGGAGTCGCTGGTGCGCGACTGGCACGCCGAAGGGCTGGCGGTCCGCCCGGACCACCGGATGATCGCCCACACCGCGTTCCTGGTCTCCGCCCGCAAGCTCGCCCCCGGGGTCACCGCGCCGCCGCGCCGCCGCAAGCCCAGCAAGGGCGCCGAGGCGTACGCGCAGCGCCGCGACGCCCTGCGCGCCGCCGCCGCGGCCCGCGCGGAGCAGGAGCCGCAGGAGTCCTGACCCCCGACGCGCGGGCGCGCGCGTACGGGCGGATCATGTGTGCCGGTGGGCACGACACCTGAGCGGGTGGAGACGGTGGCATGAGCGAGCGGATCGGGGCGCGCGTCGGGCGGCGCGCCCGTGCCGGTGACCTGGACCGGTGGCAGCACGGCGGCGCGGCCCGGTGGGAGGCGGCGTGAGCAACCCCGGTTACGGCAACGGTGACCTGCCCGCCGTCTTCCCGGACTGGTCGCCCTACACCGACCTGGAGTCGGCCGCCCGCGCGTACCTGCGCGACCCGGACATCGCGCTGGAGGCGCTCGACGGTGTGCTGCGCGGCGCCTCCGTGCTCGGCTTCACGCTGGAGCGGTTCGTCAACGAGGTGAACGGCGTGTGGCAGGAGGTCGTCGTCTGCGACGGCAGCCGGCTGGTGCTCTGGCACGGCGAGGACGTGCCGCCGGGGGAGGGGCCGCCCGGCGCGATGACCTCGTCGCTGCGGGTGGTGCCGCTGTCGACAGTCACCGAGGTCGGCTGCCGGCGGCGGCTCATGCGGGCCGAGAACGGCACCGTACGGGTCGACAGCATCGACGTGTACCTGCTGCTCAGCTCCCTGGACGAGGCGCCGCCCAGCGACGAGGTGGCGGGCGCGCCCCGGCACGACGCGCTGCGTTTCGGCAAGACCCTCGACGACGGCGGGGCGGGGCAGATCGCCCGGCTGGAGGAGTTCGCCCGGCTGGTCGCCTCGGTGGTCGGCCGGCCCCTGCTCTGAGGCGGACGAACGACGGGCCGGGGACGTGTGGTCCCCGGCCCGTCGTGCAGCTGTCCGGGCCTCAGTCGTCGGCCTCCGGGCCGGCCACCTCGACGCCGTCGCTGCCGCGCACCACGTGGATGCACTCGCCCGGGCACTCCTTCGCCGAGTCGATCACCTCGAGGCGCAGGTGCTCCGGCACGTCCACCCGGGCGCCGGGGGCCTGCCGCAGTTCGCCGTCGGGGCCCTTGACGTACGCCAGGCCGTCGACGTCGAACTCGAAGACCTCCGGCGCGTACTGCACGCAGAGCCCGTCACCGGTGCAGAGGTCCTGGTCGACCCAGACCTGCAACTGGTCGGTCGCGACGTCGGTCACGAAGCACCCCCCATGTTCTCCCGTCCCACGCTCCGACGGTACCCGAACGCCCGTACCCACCCCGCGACCAGCCCTTCGCGATCAAGCTTCGGTGACGAGCGCGTTGCTGTGGACCGAATCGGGCTCATAGCGGCTAGTGTTAGGTCAGAACGTTCAAGCCCCCCGGGGAGGTGGGACGTGGCACGCAGCGACGACGCGGACTCGCGCGCCGCACGGTGGGAAAAGGAAGCCCACGATCTCTCCACGCAGGTCGCGTTCCTGCAAGAGGAACTCGCTCTGGTGCGGCGCAAGTTGACCGAAAGCCCTCGACACGTCCGGCAGCTCGAAGAGCGGCTGGCGGCCACCCAGGCCCAGTTGGCGCGGCTGACCGAGAACAACGAACGGCTCGTGAGCACCCTCAAGGAGGCTCGCGCGCAGATCGTGACGCTCAAGGAGGAGATCGACCGGCTCGCCCAGCCACCGAGTGGCTACGGCGTCTTCCTGGCCAAGCACGACGACGGCACGGTGGACGTGTTCACCGGCGGGCGCAAGCTCCGGGTGGCGGTCTCGCCGTCGCTGGAGGCCGACGAGCTGCGCCGTGGCCAGGAGGTCCTGCTCAACGACGCGCTCAACATCGTCGACGCGTTCGGGTTCGAGCGGGTCGGCGAGGTCGTGATGCTCAAGGAGATCCTGGCGGGCCCGGACGGCGCGCCGGGTGACCGGGCGCTCGTGGTGTCGCACTCCGACGAGGAGCGGATCGTGCACCTCGCCGAGACCCTGATCGGCAGCGCGATCCGGGCCGGCGACTCGCTCATGATCGAGCCCCGCTCGGCGTACGCCTACGAGCGGATCCCGAAGAGCGAGGTCGAGGAACTGGTCCTGGAGGAGGTGCCCGACGTCAACTACGAGGACATCGGTGGCCTCCAGGCGCAGATCGAGCAGATCCGCGACGCGGTGGAGCTGCCCTTCCTGCACTCCGACCTGTTCCGTGAGCACCAGCTCCGGCCGCCGAAGGGCATCCTGCTCTACGGTCCGCCCGGCTGCGGTAAGACGCTGATCGCCAAGGCGGTGGCCAACTCGCTGGCCAAGAAGATCGCCGAGCGGGAGGGCAAGGAGCGGCACACCAGCTTCTTCCTCAACATCAAGGGCCCGGAGCTGCTCAACAAGTACGTCGGCGAGACCGAGCGGCACATCCGGCTGATCTTCCAGCGGGCGCGGGAGAAGGCCGGTGAGGGCACTCCGGTGATCGTGTTCTTCGACGAGATGGACTCCGTGTTCCGCACCCGCGGCTCCGGCGTCTCCTCGGACGTGGAGAACACCATCGTCCCGCAGCTGCTCAGCGAGATCGACGGCGTGGAGGGCCTGGAGAACGTCATCGTCATCGGCGCCTCCAACCGGGAAGACATGATCGACCCGGCGATCCTGCGTCCCGGCCGGCTCGACGTGAAGATCAAGATCGAGCGGCCGGACGCCGAGGCGGCGAAGGACATCTTCTCCAAGTACATCCTCGCCGGCCTGCCGCTGCACGCCGACGACCTGGCCGAACACGGCGGCGACGCCCAGGCCACCGTCGCGGCGATGATCGACGCGGTGGTCCTGCGGATGTACTCCGAGACCGAGGAGAACCGCTTCCTCGAGGTCACCTACGCCAACGGCGACAAGGAAGTCCTCTACTTCAAGGACTTCAACTCCGGCGCGATGATCCAGAACATCGTCGACCGGGGCAAGAAGATGGCCATCAAGGAGTTCCTCACCTCCGGCCGCAAGGGGCTGCGCCTGCAGCACCTGCTCGACGCCTGCGTCGACGAGTTCCGGGAGAACGAGGACCTGCCCAACACCACCAACCCCGACGACTGGGCGCGCATCTCCGGCAAGAAGGGCGAGCGGATCGTCTACATCCGCACGCTCGTCTCCGGCGGCAAGGGCGCCGAGGCCGGACGGTCCATCGAGACCGCCAGCAACACCGGCCAGTACCTGTAGTCCGACCCTGCGACGAAGGCCCGTGGCGCACCCGCCACGGGCCTTCGCGCGTACGCAGGGAAGCCGCCACACCGGACCCGGCGCTGCCGCCACGCCCCCTCGGCGCGTCACGCCGACTACGCTCGACATGACGGGGACCGGGACGGCGAGCGGGAGCGGGCAGGTCGATGAGCGTCAGAAGGATCATGGGCACCGAGGTCGAGTACGGCATCTCCGTGCCCGGTCAGGCCGGAGCCAACCCGATGGTCACCTCCTCCCAGGTGGTAAACGCCTACGGGGCGCGGCCGGAACTCAACCGGGGCGGCCGGGCCCGCTGGGACTACGAGGAGGAGTCGCCACTGCGCGACGCGCGCGGGTTCACCTACTCCGGCGCCGCGTACGACCCGGCCGAGGCGCTCGCCGACGAGGACCTCGGCCTCGCCAACGTCATACTCACCAACGGCGCGCGGCTCTACGTCGACCACGCCCACCCGGAATACTCCACGCCCGAGGTGACCAACCCCCTCGACGTGGTCCGGTGGGACAAGGCGGGGGAGCGGGTGATGGCCGAGGCGGCCCGGCGGGCCGCGACCATCCCGGGCACCCAGCCGATCCACCTGTACAAGAACAACACCGACAACAAGGGCGCCAGCTACGGTGCGCACGAGAACTACCTGATGCGCCGGCAGACGCCGTTCGCCGACATCGTGGCGTACCTGACGCCGTTCTTCGTCACCCGGCAGATCGTCTGCGGCGCCGGGCGGGTCGGCATCGGCCAGGACGGCGGCCAGACCGGTTTCCAGATCTCCCAGCGGGCCGACTTCTTCGAGGTCGAGGTGGGGCTGGAGACGACGCTCAAGCGGCCCATCATCAACACCCGCGACGAGCCGCACGCCGACGCCGACAAGTACCGCCGGCTGCACGTCATCATCGGCGACGCCAACCTCTCCGAGATCTCCACGTTCCTCAAGGTCGGCACCACCGCGCTGATCCTCACCATGATCGAGGAGAAGGCGCTCGGCGCGGACCTTGGCATCGCCGACCCGGTGGGGGAGCTGCGCGCGGTCAGCCACGACCCGTCGCTGAAGCACCTGATGCGGATGCGTGACGGCCGCAAGCTCACCGCGCTGGACGTGCAGTGGGCGTACCTGGAACGGGTCAGCTCCTTCGTGGACGACCGCTACGGCAAGGACGTGGACGCGCAGACCGCCGACGTGCTGCGCCGTTGGGAGAGCGTGTTGGACCGGCTCGGCCGCGACGCGTTCGAGTGCGCAGACGAGCTGGACTGGGTGGCGAAGCTGCGGCTGCTGGAGGGCTACCGGGAGCGGGAGAAGCTCGGCTGGGGCTCGCACAAGCTGCAGCTGGTCGACCTGCAGTACTCCGACGTGCGGCCGGAGAAGGGCCTCTACCACCGCCTGGTGCAGCGTGGCTCGATGAAGACGATGCTCAGCGACGAGCAGACCCGCACCGCGATGACCGAGCCGCCGGAGGACACCCGGGCCTACTTCCGGGGCCGCTGCCTGGCGCAGTACGCCTCCGAGGTGGTCGCCGCGAGCTGGGACTCGGTCATCTTCGACGTGGGCCGGGAGTCGCTGGTGCGGGTGCCGATGATGGAACCCGAGCGGGGCACCCGGGCGCACGTCGGTGAGCTGTTCGACCGCTGCGAGAGCGCCAAGGATCTGCTGGAGACGCTCACCGGCGGGTGACCCGGATGCCGGAAGGCCCGTCGGGTGCCGGAACCGGGCGCGCGGCGGGCCTTTCGTCGCTCCCGCGAGGTAAGTTGATCGCAGGCGATCGTGGAGGAGGCACCACCATGGCGACCCAAGAGGGTGGGCAGACCCAGTCCGGCAAGTCCCGCGAGGAGGTCGACGAGGTCACCGCGGAGGCGAACCCCGAGGTGGCCGAGCGGCACGCCGAGATCACCGAGGACGTCGACGACCTGCTCGACGAGATCGACTCCGTCCTGGAGGAGAACGCAGAGGAGTTCGTGAGGGGATATGTACAGAAGGGGGGTCAATGAGGCTTATGTCCGATTTGCCGGAGGCTTCGGACAAGCTTTGCCCCCAGTGCCGCCGCTCGCTTCCCGCGTCGGCGTTCCACCGTAATCGGCGTCGTCCAGACGGGCTGGCGTTCTACTGCAAGACGTGTGCCGCTGCTCGCTCAGAGGCGAGTCGCCGGAAACGTGGCATCGCGCCGCAGCGAAGGGCTGCCGTGCCGGTAGCGGACGGCCTCAAGTGGTGCCCCGACTGCGAGCAGATCAAGCCCGTTGACGATTTCCCCCGAACGACCAACGCCAGCGGTCGGCACAGCTACTGCAAGCCGTGCCACATCGCCCGCGGTAACGAGACGAAGCAGCGACTCTACGGCGGCAATCGCGAGTACCACCTGCGCCGCCGCTACGGGGTCGGGGAGAAGGATTTCCAGGAGCTCCTGACCGAGCAGGGCGGCGTGTGCGCGATCTGTCGGCGCCCCGATCCGGAACATCTGGACCGCGATCATCGCACCGGATGGGTGCGCGGGATACTCTGCTTCAACTGCAACGGTGGTCTTGGCCAGTTCAAGGACAACGCCGAAGTCCTGGCCAGGGCGATCACGTACCTGAGAGGAACCACGTGGCAGCGGGTTTTGATCCATCCGGGCGTCTTCCAGATGTGTTCACCAACGCGGGGACGTCCTCCTTCACAGCGTTCCTGAGCAAGGTGGCCCCCGAGATGCTGCCCGGCCGTCGGCCGCTGCCGCCCGGCATGGCCGCCGACATGGCGCCGCACGCGACCACCATCGTGGCCATCTCGGCCGCCGGTGGCGTGGTCATGGCCGGCGACCGGCGCGCCACGATGGGCAACCTGATCGCCCAGCGCGACATCGAGAAGGTGCACCCGGCCGACGCGTACTCGCTGGTCGGCATCGCGGGCACCGCGGGCATCGGCATCGAGCTGATGCGACTGTTCCAGGTGGAGCTGGAGCACTACGAGAAGATCGAGGGCGCGATGCTCTCGCTCGACGGCAAGGCCAACCGGCTCGCCTCGATGATCCGCGGCAACCTGGGCGCGGCCATGCAGGGCCTGGCCGTGGTCCCGCTGTTCGCCGGTTTCGACCTGGCGGCGAGCGACCCGGCGCGGGCCGGGCGGATCTTCAGCTTCGACGTGACCGGCGGCCCGTACGAGGAGACCGGCTACGACGCGATCGGCTCCGGCTCGCTGTTCGCCAAGTCGGCGCTGAAGAAGCGGTTCCGGACCGGCCTGTCGGTCGAGGACGCGACGCGGCTGGCGGTCGAGGCGCTCTACGACGCGGCGGACGACGACACCGCCACCGGCGGCCCGGACCTGACCCGGCGGATCTACCCGGTCGTGATGACCGCGACCGCCGAGGGCACGCACCGGCTCACCGACGCCGAGACGGCGGCGATCGCGGAGAGCGTGGTGGCCGGCCGGATGGAGAACCCCGGCGGCTGACCCCGCTTCCCGTCCACCGACTCAGCAGTCCCGCACCATCAGGTCCGAAGGAGAACCGCCGCCGTGGCCATGCAGTTCTACGCCTCGCCCGAGCAGATCATGCGCGACCGCTCCGAGCTGGCCCGCAAGGGCATCGCCCGGGGCCGCAGCGCGGTGGTCCTGAGCTACGCCGGCGGGGTGCTCTTCGTCGCCGAGAACCTGTCCAGCACGCTGCACAAGGTCAGCGAGATCTACGACCGGATCGGCTTCGCCGCCGTCGGCCGGTACAACGAGTTCGAGAACCTGCGTCGCGCGGGCGTGCGGATGGCCGACCTCAACGGCCTGAGCTACGACCGGCGGGACGTGACCGGCCTGGCGCTCGCGAACGCGTACGCGCAGACGCTTGGCGCGATCTTCACCGAGCAGTCGAAGCCGTTCGAGGTGGAGATCTGCGTGGCCGAGGTGGGCGCCACGCCCGAGGACGACTCCCTCTACCGGGTGACCTACGACGGTTCGGTGAACGACGAGCCGGGCCGGATGGCGATGGGCGGCCAGGCCGAGGCGATCAGCGGGGTGCTGAAGAACGAGCACCGGCCGGAGATGTCGCTGTCGGAGGCGGTCCGCGCCGCCATGAAGGCGCTGAGCAGCGTCGGCGGCGAGGGCGGCGCGGCCCGCACGATCGCCGCGAACCAGCTGGAGGTTGCGGTCCTGGACCGGCGCCGGGTGGGGCGTACGTTCCGGCGGGTCACTGGCGCGGCGCTGACCGCGCTGCTGAACGGCGAGGCCGAGGGGGACGTCGCCCCGGCGCCGGGCCAGGCGAAGACGCCAACAGTGCCCACGGAGGAAGCGAAGAAGCCGACCACGTCGGCGGGCTCGGCCGATCTGGAGGGCAACGCGGAGGACAAGCCCGCCGAGTGACACCTACGCGAAAGACCCCGTCGCCGCGTCGCGGTGGCGGGGTCTTTCGCGTACGGGAGGCCGCCGGCTTTGCGGTCCGCGTGGGGAAGATCGCAAGCGGTGAGCGTCGGCGATGCCCATCGGAGGCTCCGGGCGGCTAATGTCTCATCATGGAGCGGCGAATCTTCGGCCTCGAAACCGAGTACGGCGTCACCTGCACCTATCGCGGGCAACGCCGACTGTCCCCCGACGAGGTCGCGCGGTACCTGTTCCGGCGGGTGGTGTCGTGGGGCCGGTCGAGCAACGTGTTCCTGCGCAACGGCGCCCGTCTCTATCTGGACGTGGGCTCGCACCCGGAGTACGCGACTCCGGAGTGCGACTCGGTGACCGACCTGGTGGCGCACGACCGGGCCGGTGAGCGGATCCTGGAGGGGCTGCTCGTCGACGCGGAGAAGCGGCTGCACGACGAGGGCATCGCGGGTGAGATCTACCTGTTCAAGAACAACACCGACTCGGCCGGCAACTCGTACGGCTGCCACGAGAACTACCTGGTGTCCCGGCACGGCGAGTTCGGCCGGCTCGCCGACGTGCTCATCCCGTTCCTGGTCACCCGGCAGTTGATCTGCGGCGCGGGCAAGGTGCTGCAGACGCCGCGCGGCGCGGTCTACTGCCTGTCGCAGCGGGCCGAGCACATCTGGGAGGGCGTCTCGTCGGCGACCACCCGCAGCCGGCCGATCATCAACACCCGGGACGAGCCGCACGCGGACGCGGAGCGGTACCGCCGGCTGCACGTGATCGTCGGCGACTCGAACATGAACGAGGTCACCACGCTGCTGAAGGTCGGCACCGCCGACATCGTGCTGCGGATGATCGAGGCGGGCGTGGTGATGCGGGATCTCACGCTGGAGAACCCGATCCGGGCGATCCGCGAGGTGTCGCACGACATCACCGGCCGGCGCAAGGTGCGGCTGGCCGCCGGCAAGGAGGTCTCGGCGCTGGAGATCCAGCAGGAATACCTGGCCAAGGCGACGGAGTTCGTGGAGCGCCGGGGTGGTGACCAGACCGCGAAGCGGGTGGTCGACCTGTGGGGGAGGGTGCTGCGCGCGGTCGAGACCGGCGACCTGGACCCGGTGGCCCGGGAGATCGACTGGGTCACGAAGCTGAAGCTGATCGAGCGGTACCAGCGCAAGCACGACCTGCCGCTGTCGCACCCGCGGGTGGCGCAGATGGATCTGGCGTACCACGACCTGCGGCGCGGGCGCGGCCTGTACGGGCTGCTGGAGCGTCGCCGCGAGGTGGACCGGGTGGCCACGGACCCGGAGATCTTCGAGGCGAAGGAGACGCCGCCGCAGACCACCCGGGCGCGGCTGCGCGGCGAGTTCATCCGGCACGCCCAGGAGAAGCGGCGTGACTTCACGGTGGACTGGGTGCACCTGAAGCTGAACGACCAGGCGCAGCGCACGGTGCTGTGCAAGGACCCGTTCCGGGCCTACGACGAGCGGGTGGAGCGCCTGATCGCCAGCATGTGACCGCCCACGGGCGGCCGGTGCCCGGCACCGGCCGCCCGTGGCACGGGTAGGCTGTCGTCGCGATGAACACTTCCGAATCCGCCGGTCGCCCCGACCGTGAGACGTCCTCCGGCCGCGACGGCGGCGAGAAGCTCAACTGGATCGATCGCCGCCGGGAGAAGATCCGGGCCGAGATCGAGCGCAACCGGCGCGGTGACTACACGGTCCCGACGTGGGTGCTGGCGGCGGCGCTGGTGCTGATCGTCGGCGGGTGGCTGGCGTTGATCCTGCTGCTCGGCTGAGTTCGGCTCAGTTGTACGGCATCCGGGGGAACCAGCCGAAGCCGAACATGGCCGGCACCCGGATGTCCCAGTAGATGACGGTGAAGACGCCGAGCGCGACGAGCAGCGCTCCGGTGACGGCGGCGGCGCGGCGGGGGTCCGCCATCCAGGCGAGGAAGCGTCCGCGGCTGATCGCCACGGCCAGGGCGAAGACGGCCGTGACGAGCAGGATGTTCCCGAGGGACTGCAGCGTGAACGCCAGCGCCCCGTAGAGCGGGTTGCCGGTGTCGACGGCCCAGTGGAACAGCTTGTTGAACATCGGGTAGGGGCGGCCGACGAGGAACCCGCCGACGAGCGCGCCGATGGTGATCACCCGGGCGACGGGCCGGTGCGCGAAGATGTCCGGCACGAGCTTGAGCGCGGCGAGCCCGAGGTAGGTGAGGGCGAGTCCGATGACGCCGAAGACGACCGAGGACTGGATGAGGCGTACCGGGACGGTGCCGACCGTCTCGGTGGACAGCTGGGGCAGCCGGTCGCCGAGCAGGACGCCGATGATGCCGTAGGCGGCCGAGACGACGACCATGCCGAGCGCGAGCCAGCCGACCGGGCGCAGCAGGGCGCGCAGCGCGGACCGGGTGCCGCCGGCGGGGTCGGCGCCGGAGACCTGGCTCATCGGCCCGACCGAGGCCGCCACGGCGATGTTGCAGGCGGTGAAGGTGCCGGCGAAGCCGGAGACGAAGGCGAAGAGCATCCCGGCGACGGCGCCGGTGATGGCGGTCTCCTTGGCGTCGTGGCCGAGCACGGTGTTGGCGACGTTGTCGCCGATGACCTTGTCGACGAGCTCGAAGGACCACAGGACGGCCAGCAGCACGCCGGCTGCCGCGCTGATCAGGGCGAGTCGGAGGGGATGCGGCGGGCGGTGGGTGGAGATCCCGGCGTCGGGGGCCGCGTTCGGGAGTTGTCGCAGTGCCATGGGGGGTCGCCTCCTAACGGCGGCCAGCCGCGTTTCCCGCGCGGCTGCCTGGCGCGGACGGCGGTGACGGGTTGGCCGGAGTCGATTTCCCGGACAGTATGGGGAGGCCGCGTGGGGCCCTGGTTCTTCGATCATGCTGACCTGTCTCCGGTGTCTGGCCCGGGCGGCGGGGGTGGCGGCACTCTGGACGGCGGGCCGCCGGCGTGACCGGGCCGGCACGGACAGGGGAGCGTGACGTCATCGCACACATCGATCTCGGGCTGGACGAGAAGGCCTATCCGGGCATCCAGGGGCCGCTGCGGTTCCGTCCGGAGACGGCGAAGCCGCTGGGCGAGCTGGCGGAGGTGCTGTTGCGCGCTCCGCATCCCACCTTGACGCCGGGGGAGCGGGAGCTGATCGCGGCGTACGTCTCCGGCCTCAACGACTGCGACTTCTGCTGTTCGTCACACGCGGCGTTCGCCGCCGCGCAGCTGCCCACGGGGATGGAGTTCGTCGACCGGGTGCGCGCGGACGTGGCGACCGCGCCGGTCGGCGCGAAGCTGCGGGCGCTGCTGCACATCGCCGCCGCGGTCCGGCGCAGCGGCCGGGAGGTCACCACCGAGCTGGTGGAGGCGGCACGCGCGGAGGGCGCCACCGACCTGGAGATCCACGACACGGTGCTGATCGCGGCGGCGTTCTGCATGTTCAACCGCTACGTCGACGGGCTGGGCACGTGGACGCCGCAGGATCCCGAGGTGTTCGCGCGGGCCGCAGACCACCTGGTCGCGAACGGCTATCTGGCGATCTGAGGGCGGCGGGGCTCAGCCCAGCAGGCGGGCCGCGTGGCGGCCGGCGGCAGCGGCGGCCAGGAAGTAGGCGTGGTCGGCGTCCAGGCCCCGGCCCATCGTGGACAGGCCGACCGGGCCGGCCCGCAGAGCCGCGTCGAGGCCGTCGGTGGGCACTGTGACGATCGTGTGCCGGTCGGCCAGCGGCGCGAGCGCCGCGGCGACCTCCGCCGCCAGGGCGGGGTCGAGGCCGTCCGGCACCACCAGCTCCGCGGGGGCCAGCGCGACCCGGCCGTACGCGGTCAGGCTGTGGTGGGAGACGCCACGGTGCCGGGGCCGGGCGTCGGCGTCGGAGATGCGCAGCGAGCCGACCGGGCGCCCGCCCAGCGTGGCGACCGCGTTGACGGCTTCGCCGACGGCGACGCCGGAGAAGCCCCAGCGGGTTCCGGTGCCGAGGTTGCCGGGGCCCTGGGCGACGATCGTCAGGTCCGCGCCGAGTACGTGCCGGGCGGCGAGCAGGCCGCTGTGCAGCGTGCTCGCCTCCAGGTCGCCGCCGAACGCCTGATCCACGCTCACCGTGCCCACGAGGTGCCCGGCCAGGCCGGCCAGGGTGCGGGAGAACCAGGCGGGCAGCGCCCCGCCGTCGGTGAGCACGTACGCGACCCGGGCGTCGGGCGCGTCGGCGCGTACCCCGGCCAGGATCGCCGGCAGCGCGGAGTGCAGGTCGGCGGTGACCACCGGCATGCCGTCGACCGACTCGGCGGCGGCGAGCAGTTCGTGGTGCGGCGACGCCTCCTCGTCCACGCCCAGCAGGATCGGCTGCAGCGGCGTGTAGCGGGCCTTGACCAGGTGGCCGGCGTCGCGGCTGTCGCCGGCCTGCGGCGGGTCGGCGGGCAGCCGGTCGGGCAGCGCGACGACCAGCGCGTAGCCGCCGGTGCCGAGGCCCATCAGCAGCGCCCCGGCGTTGAGCAGCACCCGGTCGCCGGGCTCGGGCTCGCCGACCAGCGCCGGGTAGGCCAGGGCGCGCATCCGGACGCCGTCGGGCAGGTCGACGTCGAGTTCGACGGCGCCGGACCACCGTCGCCGTACCGCCGTGACCGTGCCGGACCGCCATCGCACCATGCGGTGCACGGTATCGGCCGGGGTGCGGGCGGGCCGGGGGCGGGTCAGGTGTCGCCGTCTAGCGGGCGACCCGTCTCGTCCTGGGTGGTGCGGGCGGGCCGCCCGGCCGTGCGGGAGCGGGTGGGGTCGAGGAAGACGTACGCGATCTCCGGGAAGCGCCCGGTGAGCCGGCGTTCGGCCTCGTCGGCGGCGGCCTCGATGTCGGCGCCGGTGGCGTCGTCGTGGAAGTCGACCTTGGCGGCGACGAGGATGTCGTCGGGGCCGAGGAACATGGTCATCAGCGTGTCGATCCGGTCCACCGTCGGCACGTCCGCGAGCTCCCGTTCGATGCGCCGGTGCAGCCGGTCGGAGACGGAACGGCCGACCAGCAGCGAGATGTTGCTGCGGGCCAGCACGACGGCGACCACGAGCAGCAGCACGCCGATGAGGATCGAGGCGATCCCGTCGTACAGCTCGTCGCCGGTGAGGTGGGACAGGGTGAGCCCGGCGGCGGCGATCAGCAGGCCGACCAGCGCGGCGCTGTCCTCGAGGAAGACCGCCTTGACCGTGGTGTCGGCGGTCAGGCGCAGGTAGCGGCGCGGGGTGGTGCCCCAGCGGCGCGACTCGCCGCGCACCTGCCGCACCGCCCGGGCCAGCGACACCGACTCGATGGCGAACGAGACCGCCAGCACCACGTACGCGACGAGGTACTCGCCGCTGTGCTCGTGCACCAGGATGGTGGTGACGCCGTGGGTGATGGCGAAGCCGGCCCCGGCGACGAAGGTGAACAGCGCGGCGAGGAACGCCCAGACGTAGCTCTCCTTGCCGTACCCGAAGGGGTGCCGGGTGTCGGCGGGCCGCGCGCCCCGGCGCAGCGCCAGATAGAGCAGCACCTCGGTGGTGGTGTCGGCGAGCGAGTGGGCGGCCTCGGAGAGCATCGCCGCGGAGCCGGAGATCAGGCCCGCGACCAGCTTGGCGACGGCGATGGCGAGGTTCGCCGCGCCGGCCACCACGACCGTGCCGACGCTCTCGGTCTTGACCTCCGCTTCCACCATGCGCTCACCCTATGACCGGTCGATGCCCGTCGCCGGTCGGGAAGACCTCCGCGCCGCGCCGCGCGGGTGCCCGCGCGCCATGCGCGGGCTGCTAGCGTTTGCACGTGTCCCGGACCCGTACCGAACGCCTGGTCAACCTGGTGATCTGCCTGCTGTCGACGCGACGCTTCCTGACCGCCGCGCAGATCGCCGCGACCGTGCCCGGCTACGAGCACGACCCGGACGACGCCAAGGACCACGAGGCGTTCCAGCGCAAGTTCGAGCGCGACAAGGCCGAGCTCCGTGAGCTGGGCGTGCCGTTGGAGACCGGCACGGCCAGCGTCTTCGACGCCGAGCCGGGCTACCGGATCGCGCCGCGCGCCTACGCGCTGCCCGACATTCCGCTCGAACCGGACGAGGCCGCGGCGGTGGGCATCGCCGCGCGGCTGTGGCAGCACGCCGGGCTGGCCGCCGCCGCGTCGTCCGGGCTGGCGAAGCTGCGCGCCGCCGGCATCGACGTGGACCCGCAGGCCACGCTCGGCCTGGAGCCCATGGTCACGGTCGACCCGGCGTTCGCGCCGCTGACCGCCGCCGCGCGGGACCGCCGCGAGGTCAGCTTCGACTACCGGGTGCCGGACCGGGACGCGCCCACCCGCCGCCGGGTGCAACCGTGGGGCGTGGTCTGCTGGCGCGGCCGGTGGTACGTGGTCGGTCACGACCTGGACCGCGCGGCGACCCGCTGCTTCCGGCTGTCCCGGGTGGTCGGCACGGTCCGGGCGACCGGCGAGCCGGGCGCCTACGAGCCGCCCGTCGGCGTCGACCTGATCAGCCACGTGGCCCGCTGGTCCGGGCCGGTGGAGCGCACCGGCCGGGCCACGGTGCTGGCCACTCCAGGCCGCGCCGCCGGGCTGCGCCGCTGGGCGGTGGAGTGCCAGGCCGGCCCGGACGGCGACCGGCTGGTGCTGCCGTACGCCGACGCCGACTACCTCGCCGGCCAGATCGTCGGGTACGGCCCGGACGTGCGGGTCCTGGAGCCACCGGAGGTGCGGGAGGCGGTCATCCAGCGGCTGAAGGAGGTCGCCGCCCGGCACGACGAGCTGGCGACCGCCGGGGGTGCCCGGTGACCCGCCCGGCGGCCCGCGCCGGCCGTGCCTCCGCCGACCGGCTGGCCCGGCTGCTCAACCTGGTGCCCTACCTGCTGGCCCGCCCCGGCATCGAGATCGCCGAGGCGGCGCACGACCTCGGGGTGACCGAGAAGCAGCTCCGGGAGGACCTGGAACTGCTCTGGGTGTGCGGGCTGCCCGGCTACGGCCCCGGTGACCTGATCGACATGGCGTTCGACGGCGACCGGGTCACCATCACCTACGACGCCGGCATCGACCGGCCGCTGCGGCTCACCCCCGACGAGGCGCTGGCCCTGGTGGTGGCGTTGCGGATGATCGCCGAGACGCCCGGGGTGGCCAACCGGGAGGCGGTCGAGCGGGCGCTCGCCAAGATCGAGAACGCCGCCGGTGACCTGGCCGGCGCGCCGGTGGAGGTCCGCCTGCCCGGCGACAGCGCCCGGGTACGCGAGCTGCGCGCCGCCGTCGAGCGCGGCCGGGCGCTGCGGATCACCTACTACACCGCGGCGCGGGACGAGACCACCGAGCGCACCATCGACCCGCTGCGGATGCTGATGGTCGGCGGCCGGGCGTACGTGGAGGCGTGGTGCCGCCGTGCCGAGGCGGTGCGGCTGTTCCGGGCCGACCGGATCGACGCGGTGGCCGAGCTGCCGGAGCAGGCGGTCGTGCCGCCGCAGGCCCGCCCGCACGACCTCAGTGACGGCGTGTTCCGCCCGTCGGCCGACCTGCCGCTGATCACGCTGCGGATCGGCCGGGGCGAGCGGTGGATCACGGAGTACTACCCGTGCGAGCGCGTCGAGGCCGACGGCGAGCAGTGGCTGGTGTCGCTGCGCGTCACCGACCTCGGGTGGGCCCGGCGGTTCGTGCTCGGGCTGGGCCCGGAGGTGACGGTGGTCGCCCCGGCCGAGCTGGCCGAGCAGGTACGCGCCCAGGCCGTGGCCGCGCTCGACGCGTACGCCACCCCGGCCGGCAGCGCCGACCCGGCGGCCGCCGGCGTCACCCGATAGGCTGACCGCCGTGGTGATGTGGATCGTGCTCGGAGTCGTGCTGTTCGCGCTTGTCGTCCTGGCGCTGGCGGTCCGTCCGGTGGTGAGCCGCCTGTCCGGGCTGCGCCGTTCCGCGCTGGCGTTGCAGCGCCGCGCGGCCGAGGCGGAGTCGCTGCGTGCCGCCGCCGAACAGCTGCAGGCGCGGGCCGAGTCGCTCCAGGAACGGATCGTCGTCGCGCAGGAGCGGATGACGTTGATCAAGGCCAAGCGCGGCGACTGATCGAGGGCCCCCGGCTCGGTGAGCGTCGTTTGCGCGTAACCGGGCGGTTGCGCGCAGAAATGCGCGGACCTGGACGGTTGACGGGACACTTCGGGTTGGTCGAAACTTCACCGATCGGGCCCGCACCAGCAGGCCCACCGGGGTGGCAAGCCGCTGCGACGCACGTACGATGGGCGGCGACCCACCCTCACCGACACAGAGCGACTGGAGCTTCCCATGGGTGCCCTCAAGCCGTGGCACATCGCCGTACTCGTGGTCGTGCTGATCCTGCTGTTCGGCGCGAAGCGGCTCCCCGACGCGGCCCGCTCGCTGGGCCGATCCCTGCGGATCATCAAGGCCGAGACCAAGAGCCTGCAGGACGACGACCGTAACCTCGCCGAGAAGGCGGACGCGCAGGCCGGCTACCAGCCGCTCCCGCCGCAGCAGCCGGTGCAGGGGCAGCCGTACGCGCAGCAGCAGCCGTACACGCAGCAGCCGTACGCGCCGCAGCCGCAGCAGCCGGTCGCTCCGCCGGCCGACCCGGTGCAGCGCGTCCGCGAGAACTGATCCGAGAGGGCCCCAACCACCGTGGCCTTCGGGTTGAAGAAGCGCGGCCCGAGCAACTTCGCGCGGGCCGCCGACGGCTCGATGACGCTCATGGAGCACATCCGTGAGCTGCGCAACCGGCTGTTCCGCGCGTCGCTGGCGATCCTGGTCGGTTTCGGCTTCGGCATCTGGCTGGCCGAGCCGGTCCGGGAGTTGCTGTCGAAGCCCTACTGCGAGCTGCCGC
Organism: Micromonospora chalcea; assembly: GCF_028768405.1. Lineage (NCBI taxonomy): Bacteria > Bacillati > Actinomycetota > Actinomycetes > Micromonosporales > Micromonosporaceae > Micromonospora > Micromonospora chalcea. Next base: position 1,080,533 of record NZ_CP118233.1, read on the forward strand.
AGTCGCTCGACCCCGACACCGGCAAGTGCAACTTCGTGCAGCTCGGTGTCGCCGACGTCTTCCTGCTGAACCTCAAGATCGGTCTCTGGGTCGGTCTGATCATCGCGGCGCCGATCTGGCTCTACCAGCTCTGGGCGTTCATCGCGCCCGGCCTGCACCGGCACGAGCGGCGGTACGCGTACGTCTTCACCGCCCTGGCGGCCCCGCTGTTCGCGGCCGGCGCGGTGCTGGCGTTCTTCGTCACCACCAAGGGACTCGAGTTCCTGCTCGACATCTCCGGCGACGACATCGCGACCACCCTCGAGGTGACCCGCTACATCTCGTTCGTCACGAACCTGATCATGCTGTTCGGGGTGGCGTTCGAGTTCCCGCTGATCGTGCTGATGCTCAACTTCGTCGGCCTGGCCAGCGCCAAGCGGCTGCTCAGCTGGTGGCGGGTGGCGGTGTTCGTGTTCTTCGCGTTCTCCGCCGTGGTCACGCCGACACCCGACCCGTTCGGCATGACCGCGCTGGCGATCTGCCTCTGCGCGCTCTACTTCGCCGCGGTGGGGGTGGCGTTCATCAACGACAAGCGGCGCGGTCGCGGGCGTGAGGTCTACGCCGGCATCGCCGACGACGAGGTGTCACCGCTGGACCTGTCGACCGAGCCGGTGCCCGCCGGGGGCCGGATCGAGGCGTCCGAGCCGATCGGCGCGCCCGAGCCCGTCGTCGCCCCGAAGCCGATCGAACGCCGCTACGACGACATGACCTGACCGACCCCGCTCACCTCCGGACGCCGTCCCCACCTCACGGGGGCGGCGTCCGCGTTTCCGCAGCCGCCCCTCGCCGCCGCGCCGAGTGCCCTCCGCCGACCTTGAACTCGATGCGCGCGCGACGGCCCGCCCTCACGTTGATCATGGACTTGCTGCCCCTCGGATGACCGGTTTCCGCACTTTGCCCGGGCAGGAAGTGCAAGATCGCCGGGCCGGGGCCGGGGCCGGGGCCGGGGCCGGGGCCGGGGCGGGGGCGGGGGCGGGGGCGGGGGGTCAGGTGATGCGGCGGGCTGCGTTGGGAGGGGCGGCGGGGAGCGCGTCGGGGTGGAGGATGGCGGCTATGGTCTCGGCGCCGTCGACCAGGCGCGGGCCGGCGCGCACGATCAGCCCGTCCGCGTCCAGCGCCCACACCTGCGCGCCGGGGAAGCGCCCGGCCACGCCGGCGGCCTGCACGGCCGCGCCGTCGAGACGGAAGCCGCACGGCGCGACCAGCACCACGTCGGGTCGGGCGGCCCGCAGGGCGTCCCAGGTGGTCGGGCCGGACCGGGCGCCGCGATGGGTGCCCACCGGCTCGCCGCCGGCCACGTCGACCAGGTCGGGAATCCAGTGCCCGGCGCCGAACGGCGGGTCCACCCATTCGACCACCGCGACCCGGGGCCGGGGCCGGCCCGCCACCGCTGCGCGGACCGCCGCGAGCCGGCCGCGCAGGCCGTCGACAAGGGCCTCGGCGCGGTCCGGCACCCGGGCCGCCGCGCCCACCGCGCGGATCGACTCCAGCACGTCGTCCAGGGTGTACGGGTCCAACGACAGCACCTCGGACCGGCACCCGAGGTGGTCCACCGCGTCGGCGACCCGGCCCGAGGGCAGCGCGCAGACCCGGCACAGGTCCTGGGTGAGGATCAGGTCCGGGTCCAGCCCGGCCAGCGCACCGGCGTGCAGCGTGTACAGGTCGGCCCCGGCCGCGACCTGCGCCCTGACGTAGGCGTCGATGTCGCCGGGACTCATGCCCCGGGTGTCCCGGCCGCCGACGACCACAGTGGTGCCCGCCCGGTACGACGGCGGCACCTCGCACTCGAACGTGACGCCGACCAGGTCGTCGCCGAGACCCAGCGCGTACACGATCTCGGTGGCGGAGGGAAGCAGGGAGACCAGCCGCATGCCGCCATCATGCCGGTCCCGCGGACCGCCCGGTGCGCGGGCACATCGGGCCGCCCTCGGGCCTTGCCGCGACGCCGTACCCGCTTAGACTCTGCTGACTCCGCCGAGCCCCCCGGGCGGTGTGCCGGGGTGCGTCGGCGCCCCGTTCCGGTCAGTCCGTCTGACCTGCGCTCCGGAGAACCCGATGAAGAGCCGTACCGCCGCCGTCCTGACCGTCCTCTGCGCGGCCACCGCGCTCACCGCCTGCGGTGACGACGAGCCCGCGCCGAAGGGCCAGCAGGTGCCGGTGACCGCCACCGACACCAGTTGTGAGGTCACCACCACGCTGTTCACCCCGGGCACCGTCACGTTCACCGTGACCAACCGGGGTCAGCAGGCCACCGGGGTCTACGTCTACGGCCGCGAGGGCGACGCCTTCACCAAGGTGATCGCCGAGGTGGCGGACGTGCCGGCGGGCCGCACCGGCGACCTGCGTGCCTCGCTGCAGACCGGCACGTACGAGGTGGCCTGCAAGCCCGGCCGGCAGGGCGACGGCGTGCGTACGAAGATCACCGTGTCCGACGACGGTAACCTGGCCAGCGCCGCAGCCGAGGTGGCCTACGACCGGTCGGTGACGATCGAGCTGACCGACGACGCGATGACCGGGGTGGACGCCCTGATCGCCGAGCCGGGCGAGAAGCTGGCGTTCAAGGTGACGAACAAGACCGCCGGGGCCCGGACGCTGTACGTGCTCAACCCCGACGGCAAGCGGGTCGCGGAGATGAAGGCGGAGGCCAACGGCACCGCCGAGACGGTGGTGACGCTCGGCGCGGCGGGGGACTGGTCGCTGAAGGTCAAGGGCGACGGCGTGCCGTCGGTGAGCAAGCGGCTGGTGGTGCGCTGAGGCGGCCGCGAAAACACCATCGATCCGGCTGCATCCACCGGGGACGGTGCGGGCGAAGCATTGGTCGTGACGACAGTCACGGACCTGGTCGCTTCGACGAAAGGCTCCCCGATGAACATCGCTCGTCTCGCCGCCCGGCTGGCCGTGGGCGCCACCGCGGCGGCGGTGGCCACCACCGCCGTCGCCGTGCCCGCCCAGGCCGGCGCCAAGCAGCCGGGCACGCGGTCGCTGGCCGCCGTGCTCACCGCGGACAAGAGCGGCTTCGACCGCAACTCGCGGGACTTCGACGTGCTCACCAAGGCGGTCCTGACGGTGCTGCAGGCCAAGCCGGACTCGCCGGTGAAGGTGCTCACCGACGGTACCGTCGCGCTGACCGCGTTCGTGCCGAACGACTACGCGTTCCGCGAGCTGGTCCGGGACATCACCGCCGCGAAGAAGCTGCCCGGGGAGAAGGCCGCGTTCGACGCGGTCGCCGGCCTGGGCGTGGACACGGTGGAGGACGTCCTGCTCTACCACGTCGTGCCGGGCGCGACGATCGACCGGAAGGCGGCGCTGAAGGCGGACGGCGCGGACCTGACCACCGCGCTCGGCGCCACCGTCGAGGTGGACGTGAAGCGCTGCTGGTACGGCCGCGAGGTGCGCCTGGTCGACGCCGACACCAGCGACCGCAACGCCAAGGTGGTGCGGTACGACATCAACAAGGGCAACAAGCAGATCGCGCACGCGGTGGACCGGGTGCTGCGCCCGATCGACCTTCCCTGAACCACCCCTGCCACGGCGCCCGGCACCCCCTGCCGGGCGCCGTCGGCGTGTGCCGCCCGTTCGCGGCTGACCTGGCTCTGGTGGGCCGCGCGAGCCGTGCCGTACGGTGCTCGCCGTGACCGCGCACGATCATGTCCCGCCCGGCCCCGTCGCCGTGCTCGCCAACCCGACCGCCGGCCGGGGGCGGCACCGCGGTCTGCTGCCCGGGATCCTGGAGCGCCTCGCCGGAGCGGGCCGCCCGGTCGAGCTGCTGCGCGCGCGTACCCCCGAGGAGGCGGAGGCGGCGTGCCACGCCGCGGTCGCCGGCGGCGCCGGGGCGCTCGTCGCGGTGGGCGGCGACGGCACGATGCACCGCGCGTTGCAGGCGGTCGCCGGCACCGATGTGCCGTTCGGGCCGGTACCGGCAGGCACCGGCAACGACTTCGCGGTGGACACCGGCTTCCCGGCCGACCCGGTGGCCGCGGTCGAGGTGATCGCCGACGCGCTCGCCGCCGGCCGTGCCCGGTCGGTGGACCTGGCGCGGCTGTCCCGGCGCGGCGAGGCCGACCGCTGGTTCGGCGCGGTGCTCGCGGCGGGCTTCGACGCGATCGTCAACGAACGCGCCAACCGGATGCGCTGGCCGCGCGGCCCGCGCCGGTACGACCTGGCGATAGTGGTCGAGCTGGCCCGGCTGCGGCCACGCCGCTACCGGCTGGTTCTCGACGGGGTGGCGCAGGAGGTCGACGCGGTGCTGGTCGCGGTGGGAAACACGGCCAGCTACGGCGGAGGCATGCGGATCTGCCCGGACGCCGACCCGCACGACGGCCTGCTGGACGTGGTGGTGGGCGGGCGGTTCGACAGGCGCACGCTGATGCGGGTCAAGCCGCAGATCTACCGGGGCACCCATGTCACGCACCCGCTGGCGCGCGTGTACCGGGCGCGGACGGTGGAGCTGGCCGCCGAGGGGATCACCTCGTACGCCGACGGGGAACGCTCCCTCGACCTGCCGGTGACCGTCACGGCCGTGCCGGCGGCGCTGCGGCTGCTGCGCTGACCGCCGCCACGCCCTCGGCGTCCGGTGGGCCGGGAACGGGCGGCGGCGCGGTGGACGGGGCGGCGGCGCGGACCGCGCCGGCGCTCGCGGCGACCACCAGCCCGATCGCGAGCACCTCGACCGGGTGCAGCGCCTGGCCGAGCACCAGCCAGCCGGCCACCGCGGCGATCGCCGGGCCGAGGCTCATCATGACCGCGAACGTCGCGGTGGGCAGCCGCCGCAGCGCCGCCAGCTCCAGGCTGTACGGCAGCACGGAGGCGAGCAGCGCCAGCCCGGTACCGAGCCCCAGCACCACCGGGTCGGCGAGGCGACCGCCGCCGTCGGCCAGCCCGAACGGTAGCGTCAGCAGCGCCGCGACGGTCAGCGAGAGGGCCAGCCCGTCCGCGCCTGGGAACCGCGCGCCGATCCGCGCCGAGCAGACGATGTACGCGGCCCACATCGCGCCCGCCGTCAGCGCCAGCGCCGCGCCGACCGGGTCGAGCCGGTCGAACCCGCCCTGCCCGAGCAGCGCCACCCCGCCCAGCGCCAGCGCGGCCCAGAACCAGGCCGCCGCCCGGCGCGCGCCGAACACCGACAGCGCCAGCGGGCCGAGCACCTCCAGCGTCACCGCCGGACCGAGCGGGATCCGCTCGATCGCCTGGTAGAAGATCGAGTTCATGCCGGCCAGGGCCAGCCCGAACGCGACCACTGCGGCCCAGTCCCGGCGCCCGTACCCGCGCACCCGGGGGCGGCACACCACGAGCATCACCAGCGCGCCGATGGTCAGCCGCAGCGTCACCGCCCCGGCCACCCCGGTACGCGGGAACAGCAGCGCCGCCAGCGCGGAGCCGAACTGCACCGACAGCGCCCCGCCGAGCACCAGCGCGACGCCGCCGAGCCGGCCCGGCGCACGCGGCGGCAAGGGGTGGACACCGGTCATGCCCCTGACCGTAGCCGGTGCGCCGGGACGGGTTCGCGCCGCTGGCGGGGTGTGCGCTCAGCCGACCCCGGCCAGGTCGAGCACCGCGCCGAGCCCGTTCGGGCGGCCGGCGTCGGCGCACGGCAGCACCAGCACCCCGCACCCGGCCGCGACCGCGCCCGCGTCGGCCGGGGTGTCGCCCACCATGAGCGTCCGCTCCGGGTCGACGCCGAGCATCCCGCAGGCGCGCAGGAAGATGCCCGGGTCCGGCTTGCAGCGCCCCACCTCGTACGACAGCGCGTACGCGTCGACCAGCCCGTCGAGATCCCAGGCGGCGAACAGCGGTCGCAGGTCGAAACCGATGTTGCTGACCACCGCCACCTTCACCCCGGCGGACCGCAGCGCGCCGAGCACCGGCTCGGTGTCCGGGTACGGCACCCAGCCCTCGGGCACCAGCACCCGCTCGTAGAGCGCGTCGGCGAACCCGTCGATGCCGGCGTCCACCGTCTCGGCCAGCCCGGTGTACGCGCCCCGGTGGGCCTGCGGGTAGAGATCGCGGTCGGCCCACAGCTCGGCCAGCCGGGGCGGCACCCGGGCCGGCAGCGGGCCACCCGCGCGCCCGGCGGTGAGCAGCCGGTCGGCCAGCGACGTGGCCCGGATCCGGTCCAGCTCGACGCCGCAGGCGGACGCCGCGGCGAGCACCCAGGTCAGCGGCTCCTCCACCTGGGCGAGCGTGCCGTGGAAGTCGAAGAGCACCGCCTCCACGGGCCGGCGGGACGGGCGCGGGCCCACGACGTCGTCGGCGCCGCTGGCGGCATGGGGCAGTTCGGTACGGTCCGGCACGTCGTGCACCCTACCGACCCGCTCCGACCGTCCTGCCGGATGGCCTTGACCGGTACTCGTCGGCCGTACCGATTAATCTTGGATCCATGTCGAGCCCCGCCGAGCGGTACGCCGCGGCGCGCCGCCGGGCCGCGCAGGCCTCCGCCTTCCCGGCCCTGGACGAATTCTCCCTGGATCTCGGGTTCGATCTCGACGACTTCCAGCGCGAGGCGTGCGAGGCGCTGGAGCGGGGCAGCGGCGTGCTGGTCTGCGCGCCCACCGGCGCCGGCAAGACCGTGGTGGGCGAGTTCGCGGTGCACCTGGCGCTGCGCGGCCGGCCCGGCGGCGACGCGCCTGCGGCCCGGCGCAAGTGCTTCTACACCACGCCGATCAAGGCGCTGTCCAACCAGAAGTACCACGACCTGGTGGACCGCTACGGCGCCGAGCAGGTCGGCCTGCTCACCGGCGACAACGCGATAAACGGCGACGCGCCGGTGGTGGTGATGACCACCGAGGTGCTGCGCAACATGCTCTACGCCGGCTCGGCCACCCTCGAGGGCCTGGCGTACGTGGTGATGGACGAGGTCCACTACCTGGCCGACCGGTTCCGTGGCGGGGTCTGGGAAGAGGTGATCATCCACCTGCCCGAGTCGGTCACGCTGGTGTCGCTGTCGGCCACCGTCTCCAACGCCGAGGAGTTCGCCGACTGGCTGGTCACCGTACGCGGCGAGACCGCCGTGGTGGTCTCCGAGCACCGCCCGGTGCCGCTGTGGCAGCACATGCTCGTCGGCAAGCGGATGTTCGACCTGTTCCACGACGCCGACGCGGCCCGCAAGCACGACGTGCACCCGGAGCTGCTGCGCTACACCCGGGACACGATGCGCCGGCTGGAGCTGGGCGAGGGCCGCAGCGCCGGCCCCGGCGGCGGCCGGCGCGGCCCGCGTTGGCGCGGTCCGATGCGCCCGGACATCGTCGACCGGCTCGACCGGGAGGGGCTGCTGCCGGCGATCCTGTTCATCTTCAGCCGGGCCGGCTGCGACGCCGCAGTGCAGCAGTGCCTGGCCGCCGGGCTGCGGCTGACCTCTCCGGAGGAACGCGCCGAGATCCGCCGGGTGGTCGAGTCCCGGGTCACCGCCATCCCCGGCGAGGACCTGTCCGTGCTCGGCTACTGGGAGTGGCTCGACGGGCTGGAGCGCGGGCTGGCCGCCCACCACGCCGGCATGCTCCCCGCGTTCAAGGAGGTCGTCGAGGAGCTGTTCGTCCGCGGGCTGGTCAAGGCCGTCTTCGCCACCGAGACGCTGGCGCTGGGCATCAACATGCCGGCCCGCTGCGTGGTGCTGGAACGCCTGGTCAAGTTCAACGGCGAGGCCCACGTCGACCTCACCCCGGGCGAGTACACCCAGCTCACCGGCCGGGCCGGCCGCCGGGGCATCGACGTCGAGGGCCACGCCGTGGTGGTCTGGTCGCCGGAGACCGACCCCCGGCACGTGGCCGGGCTCGCCTCCACCCGCACCTACCCGCTGCGCTCCAGCTTCCGGCCGTCGTACAACATGGCCGTCAACCTGGTCGGCAGCGTCGGCGCGGCGCCGGCCCGCGAGCTGCTGGAGTCCTCGTTCGCGCAGTTCCAGGCCGACCGGTCGGTGGTCGGTCTGGCCCGGCAGGTGCAGCGCAACACCGAGACCATCGAGGCGTACGGCGCGGAGGCCGCCTGCCACCACGGCGACTTCGACGAGTACTTCGCGCTGCGGGTGGCGATCGCCGACCGGGAACGGGCCATCGCCCGGCAGGGCCAGACCCAGCGCAAGGCGGCGGCTGTCGCCTCGCTGGAGCGGCTGCGGGTCGGTGACGTGATCCGGGTGCCGTCCGGGCGGCGGGCCGGCCTGGCGGTGGTGCTGGACCCGGCCACCGGCGGGTTCGGTGAGCCCCGGCCGCTGGTGCTCACCCAGGACCGCTGGGCCGGCCGGGTCACCCCCGGTGACTTCACCACCCCGGCGGAGGTGCTGACCCGCATCCGGGTGCCGAAGCACTTCAACCACCGTTCGCCTGCGGCCCGGCGGGACCTGGCCGCGGCGGTCAGCGGCACCGGCCTGGACCGGCACGGCGGCCGGCGGGGCGGCCGGTCCCGTCAGGCGGCGGGGGAGGACCACCGCCTCAGCCAGCTCCGCGTCGAGCTGCGCGCGCACCCGTGCCACGCCTGCCCGGACCGGGAGGAACACGCCCGGTGGGCGGAGCGGCGGCGCCGGCTGGAACGCGACACCGAGGAGCTGCGTCAGCGGGTGTCCGGGCGGACCGGCTCGCTGGCCCGTACCTTCGACCGGATCGTCGCGTTGCTGACCGCGCGCGGCTACCTGGCCGCCGACGGTGAGGTCACCGACGCCGGCCGGATGCTGGCCCGGATCTGGACCGAGGCGGACCTGCTGGTGGCCGAGTGCCTGCGCCGACGGGTGTGGGACGGCCTGTCCCCGGCCGAGCTGGCCGCCGCCGTGTCGGTGGTGGTCTTCGAGGCCCGGCGGGACGTCGACGAGCGGGCGTCGTTGCCGCGTGGCGGGGTCGCCGACGCGGTCGACGAGACGCTCAAGCTGTGGGGCGACATCGAGGCCGACGAGGCGGCGCGCGGCCTGGCGGTGACCCGCGAGCCGGATCTCGGGTTCGCCTGGCCGATCTACCGGTGGGCGCGCGGCGAGGCGCTGGCCAAGGTGCTCGCCAGCGGGCACCAGATCGACGGGGAGATGCCGGCCGGCGACTTCGTCAGGTGGGCGCGACAGGTGGTCGACCTGCTCGGGCAGGTCGCCGACTCGGGTGGCGCTTCGGCCGAGCTGCGCGGCACCGCACGGCAGGCCATCGCGGCGGTCAACCGGGGCGTGCTGGCCTACCACGCCTCCGCCTAACGGTCACTTTCGGTCACCGATCTCCGGAAACCGACGCATCGCTGCGTCACCGCGCTGACACCCCGCGAATTGTCGGGGGGGTCGATGCATGCCCTGGTCAGGGCCTATCCCATCATTGCCCCGGGGCGCCGTGGGTCGCGCTGCGTCGATGGTGAGGGAAGGGCGTCGTGGGCGAGATCAATCACTTCGAGTACGGGTGGATCACACCCGCGCTCAGCTACGCGTTGTCAGTGCTCGGCTCGGCGCTCGGACTGGTCTGCGCCGGGCGGATCCGGACCGCCACCAGCGGCGGCCAGCGCGCCTGGTGGGGCCTGCTCGCCGCGTGGGCGCTGGGTGGCACCGCGATCTGGGCCATGCACTTCATGGCGATGCTCGGGTTCGCCGTCTCCGGCACCCGGATCCGCTACGACGTGCCGCTGACGGCCGCCAGCACCGCGATCGCGGTGGCGTCGGTCGGCATCGGGCTGGCGATCGTGGGCACCGGCCGGCTCGCCGCGCCGCGTCTGCTGGCCGGCGGGTTCTTCACCGGCGCCGGGGTGGCCGCCATGCACTACACCGGCATGGCCGCGATGCGCCTGGACGGCTCGTTCGGCTACGACCCGCTGCGGGTGACGCTCTCGGTGGTCATCGCGATCGTGGCCGCCACCGTCGCGCTCTGGCTGGCGATGACCGTCCGGCGTGGGCTCGCCATCGCCGCCTCGGCGCTGGTCATGGGCATCGCTGTCAACGGCATGCACTTCACCGGCATGAGCGCGCTGTCGGTGCACCTGCACGAGAGCCGCGGCCCGGCCTCCGGCACCGAGGTGAGCGGACTGCTGGTGCCGATCGTGCTGGCGGTGGTCTTCGGCGTGGTGGGGCTCGTCTACGCGCTGCTCGCCGCGCCGTCGGACGACGACCGGGCCGGGGCCGCGTACGTCAGCTCGCGGCTCGGTGACGCGCCGCGGACGGTCGCCGCCGAGCCAGCGCCGGACCCGGTGGGCCTGCGTGCCCGGTCGACGCTGGCGCAGCCCGGCGCCCAGTTCCCGAGCCGCCGGAGCACCGACCGCCCTTCGTGATCAACTGATCACGATCGGTCGCCCGCCAGCGCGTCGACCAGGCGGCGGCAGGACCCGGCCAGGTTCCAGCGCTGCGCCAGCTCCAGCAGCCGCTCCGGGTCGGCGGGCGACGTCGGCAGCGTCGGGTCCAGCTCGGGCAGCGGCACGTCGGTGGCGACCCGGACCACCTTCGGCGCCACCGCCAGGTAGTCGCGGGCGGCGTCGAGCTTGGCCCGCAGCCCCGGGGCGAAGCCGGAGCCGGGGTCGTCGAGCGCGGCCAGGATGCCGTCGAGCCCGCCGTAACGGTCGATCAGCCGGGCGGCGGTCTTCTCACCCACCCCGGCCACGCCGGGCAGGCCGTCGCTGGGGTCGCCGCGCAGCGCCGCGAAGTCGGCGTACCGGTCGGCGGGCACGCCGTAGCGGGCCCGCACCGCCGCGTCGTCGCAGTCGTCCAGCTTGGCCACGCCCCGCCCGACGTAGAGCAGCCGCACCGGGCGCGCGTCGTCGACGAGCTGGAACAGGTCGCGGTCGCCGGAGACCACCTCGACCGGGCCGGGCTGGGTCATCGAGAGCGTTCCGAGCACGTCGTCGGCCTCGTAGCCGGTGGCGCCCACAACCGGGATGCCGAGCGCGTCGAGGACCTCGAGGATCATCGGCACCTGCGGGGACAGCGTGTCCGGCACGACCTCGCCGCCCTCGGGCGCGACCCGGTGCGCCTTGTACGACGGCAGCAGCTCGACCCGCCACGCCGGCCGCCAGTCGTGGTCCATCGCGCAGATCATCCGGTCGGGACGGCGGGTGCGGACCAGCTGGGCGAGCATGTCGAGGAAGCCGCGCACGGCGTTGACGGGCTGGCCGTCGCCGGTCTTCGCGGCCGACTCGGGAATGCCGAAGTAGGCGCGGAAGTAGAGGCTGGGGGAGTCGATCAGGAGGATCGGCTGTCGGTGTGCCACGGCGACAAGCCTTCCACAGCCCTCTGACGAGATGGGGGAGGCGACCGCGGGACCGGAAACCCGGGCGCGCGCGGGTCCCCGGATGCGCAGACTGGCGGGGTGAGCTTCGTACCCGGCCTGACCCTGGCCCGCCGGTTCCACGACGAGGTGGTGGGTCCGCTGCTGGCGCGGCGGCTGCCCGGCCTGCGGTACTCCGCCGGTCTGCTCGACGGCGGCTCCGAGCTGCTCGGCCTCGACACGCCCCGCTCCACCGACCACGACTGGGGTCCGCGTACCCAGGTCTTCGTGGGCAGCGCGCGCGACGTGGCGCCGGTACGGGCGGCGCTGGACGCGGACCTGCCGGCGCGGTTCCTCGGCTGGCCGACCCGGTACGCCGGCGGCCCGGCGGTACGGCTCGGCACGGTGCACGCCGACGGCGACCGGCACGGCGTGAGCGTGGACGAGCTGGGCGCGTGGCTGCGGGACCGGCTGGGCGCCGACCCGCGCGCCGGCATGTCGGTGGCGGACTGGCTGGCGACGCCGACGCAGCGGCTGGCCGAGTTGACCGGGGGAGCGGTGTTCCACGACGGGCTCGACGGGGCGCTCACCGCCGCCCGCGCCGCGCTGGCCTGGTATCCGGACGACGTGTGGCGGCACGTGCTGGCGTCCGGGTGGCAGCGGGTCGCGCAGGCCGAGCACCTGGCGGGCCGGTGCGCCGAGGTCGGCGACGAGCTGGGCAGCCGGGTGGTGGCCGCCGGGCTGGCCCGGGACCTGATGCGCCTCGGGCTGCTGCTGCGCCGCCGCTGGCCCCCGTACGCGAAATGGCTCGGCACGGTGTTCGCGACGCTGCCGGGCGCGGCGCCGGTGGTGGACGGGCTCGCCGCCGCGCTCGGTCCGGGCGAGTGGGCGGTCCGCGAGCCGGGCCTGGTCCGGGCGCTGGAGACGGTGGCCGGCTGGACCAACGACGTCGCGCTGGCGCCGGCTGTGGACCCGGCCGCCCGGCCCTTCCACGACCGGCCGTTCCTGGTGCTCGACGCGGGCCGCTTCGTCGAGGTGCTCCGCGCCGCGATCACCGACCCGCAGCTGCGCGACCGGCCGCCGATCGGCGCGGTGGACCAGTACGTCGACAGCGTGGACGTGCTCACCCACCCGGACCGCGCCCGCCGGGTGGCCGCGGCGGTTGTCCGTCCGCCGGGCGCGGCCTAGACTCCGATTCGAGTCGCATCGATCCGCGACTGTCTATCTCGTCTCCGAGGGTCCGGGCCGCCCGTCGCAGGCGCCTCGCCGGCGAGAACGCCGCTCCGTGCGGCGTTCCCACCACCGAGGAGAACAGCATGCTGTCCAGAATGAGCAGACTCCGGCTGCTCGGCGCGGCGCTCGCCGCCGCCGGGCTCGCCGTCGGAGCGGCGCTCGCCGTCCCCGGGCCGGCCTCGGCCGCCGCGCTGACCGAGGTGACGAACTTCGGCACCAACCCGAGCAACCTGCGCATGTACCTGTACGTCCCGGACACCGTCGCGGCCCGTCCCGGGCTGCTCGTGGTGAACCACTACTGCACCGGCAGCGGCCCGGCCATGTACTCCGGCACCCAGTTCGCGTCGCTGGCCGACCGGTACGGCTACATCGTCGTCTACCCGTCGGTGACCCGCAGCAGCAAGTGCTTCGACGTGTCCTCACCGCAGGCGCTGCGCCGCGAGGGCGGCAGCGACCCGGTGGGCATCAAGTCCATGGTGGACTACGTGCGGCAGCGCTACCCGGTCGACTCGCAGCGGATCTTCACCACCGGCACCTCGTCCGGCGCGATGATGACGAACGTGCTGCTCGGCGACTACCCGGACGTGTTCCGCGCCGGGGCGGCCTTCGCCGGGGTGCCGTTCGGCTGCTTCGCCACCACGAACGGCTCGGAGTGGAACAGCGAGTGCGCCAACGGCCAGGTGCTGAAGACCCCGCAGCAGTGGGGCGACCTGGTGCGCAACGCCTACCCCGGCTACACCGGCCCGCGTCCGCGGATGCAGATCTGGCACGGCACCAACGACGAGACGCTGCGCTACCCGAACTTCGGCGAGCAAATCGACCAGTGGACGAACGTGCACGGGCTGAGCCAGACGCCCGACTACACGGACAGCCCGCAGTCCGGCTACACCCGGACCCGCTACGGCGGCACCGGCGGCACCGCGACCGTCGAGGCGATCAGCATGCAGGGCGTCACGCACAACCTGCCGGTGGACGCGGCCCAGGCGATCCGCTTCTTCGGCCTGGACACCGTGCCGCCGACCAGCCCGCCGCCCACCACGGCCGTCCCCACCACGCCGCCACCCACCACGCCCCCGCCGACGACGCCCCCGCCCACCACGGCGCCGCCGCCCACGACGCCGCCGCCGTCGGGGGCCTGCCGGGTCGGGTACGTGGTGAACGCCTGGAACAACGGCCTCACCGCCTCGGTGACGATCACCAACACGTCCACCACGGCGATAAACGGCTGGAGCCTCGCGTTCACCCTGCCGGGCGGCCAGACGATCACCGGCGGCTGGAACGCCACCTACAGCCCCACCAGCGGCGCGGTGACCGCCCGCAACGTCTCCTACAACCCGGTGATCGCACCGGGCGGCTCGGTGGACATCGGCTTCCAGGCCACCCACACCGGCAACGCCGGTAAACCCGGCTCGTTCACGCTCAACGGAAGCCCCTGCACGGCCGCCTGATCCGCACGCCAGTACGCCGAGGTGGCGGCATCCCGGACACGGTGATGCCGCCACCTCGGCGAAGCGGTGGCGACCACGCGGGACCGGGCATGAGCACCGCCGCGGCGGGTACCCGTACCGGACGGACACCGGCGGGAACCGAAGGAGCGGATATGAAGGTCCGAAGCTCCCTGCGCGCACTCAAGCGCAAGGCCAACTCGATAGTGGTCCGGCGCCGGGGCAAGCTGTTCGTGCTGAACAAGTCCGACCGGCGGCAGAAGGCCCGGCAGGGCTGAGCCCGATGGCGGACATCCTGATCACCGGGGCCGGCAGCGGGCTCGGCCGGGGCGCGGCGCTCGGGCTGGCCCGCACCGGCCACCACGTGATCGCCGCGGCACAGATCTGGCCGCAGGTCCGCGAGCTGCGCGCCGAGGCCGAACGGGCCGGCGTCGCGCTGGACGCGATCAAGCTGGACGTCACCGACCCGGCCGACCGGGCCGCGGCCGCCCGCCACCGTGTCGACATCCTGGTGCTCAACGCGGGCCTGCAGGAGGCCGGCGCGGTGGTGGAGATCCCGATGGAGCGGGTCCGCCGCTCGTTCGACGTGAACGTCTTCGGCCACCTGCACCTGACACAGGACCTCGTGCCGCCGATGCTGGCCCGGGGCGCCGGCAAGGTGGTCTGGGTGTCCTCGGCGGTCGGCGTCCGAACCCGGCCGTTCATCGGCGTCTACGCCGCCACCAAACACGCGATCGAGGCGCTCGCCTGGGCCATGAAGGGCGAGCTGGAACCGCGCGGCGTCCGCGTTGCGGTGATCAACCCCGGCCCGTACCGGACCGGCTACAACGACACCGGCGTGGAGACCATGTCCCAGTGGTGGGACGAGTCCACCGCGCTGCTGCCGCGCCCTGACTTCGGCGACTACCTGGGCCACCAGCGCGACCCCCAAGAGATGATCGACGAGATGGTCCGCGCGGTGCCCGCCGACGACGGGCACCCGTACCGCACCACGTGCCCGCCGTCGCTGCGCGAGCAGCTCAGGGAGTTCGAGTCGCAGGTGTGGGACGCGACGTCGTGACGGCGGTGTCCGGGATGCGCTCCGGGTGGGCACCGCCGGTCAGCCGGGCCGCGGCGAAGCCGACCAGCGGGCGGTAGATGCGCACCGAGTCGGCGAGCGCGGAGAAGTGCGAACCCGCGTTGCCCGCGTGGTAGCGGGTGGCGATGTCCACCTGCTCGACCGGCAGCCCGGCGGCCACCGCGCGCAGCAGCACGTCCATCTCGTACTCGAAGCGGTCGCCGGGGACGGTGACCAGCCAGTCCAGCAGCCCGGCCGGGTACGCCCGCAGCCCGGTCTGGGTGTCCCGCACGTCCCGGCCGGTCGCCAGCCGGAACGCGACCCGGGTCGCGGCGTTGCCGAACCGGCTGCGCGCCGGCACCTCGCCGTCGAACCGGCGCACGCCGAGCGTCATCGCGCCGGTGGCGCGCATCCGCCCGGCCACCCGGCACACGTCCTCCACGCGGTGCTGACCGTCGGCGTCCACACAGGTCACATCGTGTCCCGGGTGGCGCGTGGCGGCGTACCGGAAACCGGTGCGCAGCACCACGCCCTTGCCCCGGTTGACCCGACGGCGCAGCACCTCGGCGCCCCGGTCGCGGGCCGCGCGCAGCACCCCGGCGGCGGCCGGGCCGCTGCCGTCGTCCACGACCAGCACCCGCGCCCCGGGCAGCGCGGCCCGCAGGTCGGTGACCAGCGGCGGAAGCCGGTCACCCGGCCGGTACACGGGCACGAGCACGATCACTGGACCTCCCGGGGTGGACTCGCCCGCCGGCACGGTCCGCCGGGTCGATCGAGGAGCGTCGTACCCCGGGCCCGCGACCGCGAATCACCGCCGGGGTGTGAGGCGTCCGATCCGGTCGGCCGCGCGGGTCAGCGCGCGCTCGCGGCGCAGCGACGCCTCCGGAGTACGCACGCCGAGATAGCCGAGCCGGCTGAGCGCCCGGACCGCCCGCTCACGCCGGGCCGGCACCGGTTCGGGCGCGGTCACCGGCACGTCGGCCAGCGCCGGGCCGGACAGGCCGAGCACGCGCGCGGCGAGCAGCCGGACGCGGGGCAGGTGCCACGGGTGCGTGACCAGCCCGAGCGGGTGCCGCGCGGTGAACTCGGCCGCGCCGAGCAGCCCGTCCTGCACCGTGTGCGCCAGGTTCTGCAGCGTGGTGCGGGACCGGGTCTCGGCCGCCGACCGGGCGTACGCGTCGAGGCCGGCCTCGCGCGCCAGCGCCCGCATCAGCTCGCCCTCCCGGAATCCGGGCGGCGGACCGGGCGCCCCGGCCGGGCCGTGCGGCCAGCCGCCGGTGAACACGACCCGGGCGCCGGGCGCGCGGCGGAACTCGTCGGCGTGCGCGCGGACGTACGCCACCGCGGCCTCGGTGCGCGCGACGCTCTCGGCGGTGAGCCGGTAGCCGTCGTCGCCGGCCACCACGCCACGGCCGAAGACCAGCAGCACGGTGGCGGTCGGCGTCATCCCCTCACCGTACGTGTCACTCCTCTTCCGGGGGCCAGGGCGGCGTGCCGACGCCGGTGATGCGCACCCCGCCCCACGGGTCCACCTCGGTCAGCCGGGCCCGGGTGACCCGCTCGCCGATGCGGATCTCCACGTCGCGGCGGCCGGAGCGCAGCAGCCGCACCAGGCGTGGCTCCGGCTCGACGCGCCCGGCCCAGTGGTAGCGGCCGTCGACCGGCTCGAACCGGCCGCCGGCGTGCAGCCGTACCGGGGTGCCGGCGATCTCGGCCGTGCCCTGCCAGGTCACCTGTCGATCCGTTCGTGCGCGCGGGTCAGCTCCGGCGGCAGGTCCGCGCCCCGGCGGACCCCCTCGATGCCGCTCCACAGCAGCGTGGTCAGGTACTCGGTGAGCGCGGACCGGTGGATCGGCTGCCCGTGCGTGGTCCACCAGTCGCCGACCGCCTGCACGAACCCGACCAGCCCGTACGCCCACGGTTCCGCCGGCCCGGCGTCGAGACCGAGCGCGCGCAGCCGGTCGCCGATGACCCGGGCCAGCCCGGTGGCCACCTGCCGGCTGGTGCCGGCGACCACCTGCTGGATGCCGGGATGGCCGGACTCGTGCACCAGGAACCGGTAGAGCGAGGGCTCGAACTCCACCACGCTCAGGTACGCGTCGATCGTCGCCTCGACCAGCGCCCGCTCCTCGCGGACCTGCTCCACGGCGGGCGCGACGGCGGCCACCACGCGCGCCGCGACCACCTCGCTGACCGCGAGCCAGAGCTGCGCCTTGTCGGCGAAGTAGCGGTAGAGCACCGGTTTGCTGACCCCGGCGGTGGCCGCCACCTGGTCCATGTCGACGTTCGGGCCGTGCCGCAGCAGCGCCTGCACGGCGGCGGCGATCAGTTCCTGGCGGCGCTGTTCGCGGTGCTCCGCCCAGCGGTCACGCCGCCCTCCGGACCGTGGCGGGGACGGCTCCGGCGAGGGGTCGGGGCCATTGACATCGGTGGTGGTGCGTCGCATGCTACCACTCGTAACAGTTACTGGAAGTTACGTCAATATGGAGGGGTCATGGCCGGATTCCCGCGCGAGGCGGTAGCCGCCCGCCTCCTCACCGCCTCCGTGCGTACCAGCTACGACCCCCTGGTGGACGTCGACTGGTCGGCGCCGCCAGTGCCCGGCGCGTACTGGCTGCCGCCGCAGCGCAGCAGCCTCTACGGCACGCCACTGTGGGACGGGCTGACCGAGGAGCAGCGGGTCGAGCTGACCAAGCACGAGGTGGCCAGCGCCGCCAGCGCCGGGATCTGGTTCGAGACGATCCTCATGCAGATGCTGATCCGGCACTACTACGACGCGGATCCGACCAGCCGGCACGCCCAGTACGCGCTGACCGAGGTCGCCGACGAGTGCCGGCACTCCATCATGTTCGGCCGGCTCATCGAGGCCACCGGCGCGCCCGTCTACCGCGCCGAGCCCGTCGACCACCTGCTCGGGCGCTGGCTCAAGGCCACCGCCACCGGCCCGCAGATGTACGCGGCCATCCTGATCGCCGAGGAGATCCTCGACTCGTTCCAGCGCGAGATCATGGCCGACGAGTCGTTGCAGCCGCTGATCCGGATGGTGTCGCGCATCCACGTGGTGGAGGAGGCCCGGCACGTGCGCTTCGCCCGCGACGAGCTGGCCCGGCAGGTGGAGGCGGCCGGGCCGGTCGCGCTCACGTACGCGCGGCTGGTGATCGGGCGGGCCGCGTACTCGATCACGCGGCGGCTGGTGCACCCGCGGGCGTACGCGTCGGTCGGGATCGACCCGGCGGCCGGTCACGCCGCGGCGCGGGCCAACCCGCACTGGCGGGCCACGCTGCGCTGGTCGGCGCAGCGGATCGCCGAGCATCTGACCGAACTGGGTCTGGTGGCCGGGCCGGGCCGGCTGCTGTGGCGCCGGGCCGGGTTGATCGAGGGCTGACCGGCGGCGACCCGAAGGGGAAGGATCGCCGCCGGCCGCCCGGTCAGGAGGTCGGGAAGTTGTCGGGGGTGCGGATCCGGTCGCGCATGTACGCGCCGGACTGCGTCAGCACCGACGTCCCGCTGAACGAGCCGGACGCGCACGTGCCCGGCCGCAGCGCGGCCGAACCCTCGGGGGCGTCGGAGAACGTCCAGTTGGCGTAGCTGATCTTCAGCCGGTCGAGCAGGTCGAGCCAGGCGTTGCTGCTGGCGACGTCGACGGCGCCGTCGCCGGTGTAGGTGACGGTGCCGAACTCGGTGACGAACAGCGGCAGCCGGGAGGCGGCCCGCTGCACCTCGTTGCGGTAGTTGTCCTGGTGCGAGGCGGCGTAGAAGTGGAACGTGTACATGATGTTCTGCGCCCGCACCGGGTTGTTCACGATCTCGTCGGAGTTGCTGCCGTCGGACACGCCCAGCGAGGACCAGCCGCGGGTGCCGACGATGATCACCGCGTCCGGGTCGTTGGCCCGGATCACCGGGATGACCTGCTCGGCGTAGTTGCGGATGGTGGACCAGCTGACCCCGTTGGGCTCGTTGGTGATCTCGTAGATCACGTTCTTCTTGGCCGCGTTGCGCGCGGACACGTTGGCGAAGAACGTCTTGGCCCGGTCCAGGTTGTACATCGGGTCACCGGGGGTCAGCGTGTGGAAGTCGATGAGCGCGTACATGCCGCGGGCCTCTGCCTTGTCCACGAGCGTGTTCACCTGGGCGGTGAAGCCGGCCGGGTTGGTCTCGTAGCCCTGCTCCTGCACGTACATCGAGATGCGCAGCAGGTCCGACTGCCACTCGTCGGCCAGCACGTCGAGCGAGGTGTCGGTGTAGCAGTTGGCGAACCACTGCAGGCCGTGGGTGCTCATGCCGCGCAGCTGGATCGGCCGTCCGTACTGGTTGCAGAGGTTGACCCCGCAGACCTGGAGCTGGCCGTTGATCGCGACCGGGGTGGTGCCGGTCGGCGGCGGCGTCGTGGGCGGGGGAGTGGTCGGCGGCGGGGGCGTGCTGGGCGGCGGGGTGCTCGGCGGGGGCGTGCCGGTGCCGCCGGTGCAGACCGTGCCGTTGAGCGTGAACGAGGTGGGGTTCGGGTTCGACCCGGTCCAGGAGCCGTTGAAGCCCACAGTGGTGCTCGCGCCGGTGCCGAGCGCGCCGTTGTAGTCCGCGCTGCGCGCGGTGACCGAGGAGCCGCTCTGCTGCCAGGTGGCCGACCAGCCCTGCACCACGCGCTGGCCCCCGTCGGGGAAGGTGAAGCCCAGCGTCCAGTTGCTCACCGGGTCGCCGAGGTTCGTCACCGCGACGGTGGCGGTGAAGCCCCCGGGCCACGAGTTGGTGGTGTAGGTGACGGCACAGCCGGTCGCGGCCATCGCGTTCGGCGACGGCAGGACGGCCGTCGCCGCCAGGGCGAGCGCGCCGACCGCGCCGCCGACGAGCAGGTGCCGCCGGGACGGGCGGGGAATCGAGAACATGCGGGAAGGTCCCATCGCTTGATGGTGATCGGACGGTGCCCGTCGTGAACCTGCCCGGAAAGCCCGACGCGGCGGCCTGGGGGAGCGCTCCCAGGGCGAGCGTAGAGGCGGATGTCGATCCGTGCAACAGCCGGTGGCTCAGCGGCCGCCGCGCCGCCCACCGTAGAGCCGCAGCGCGTTGCAGACGTCGAACACGCCCGGCACGTCCCAGGCCAGCTCGGCGGCGACCAGGCGGGTTTCCGGATCGGCCACCAGGCCGGCGAGGATCACCACCCGGTTCTGCACCGTGACGGTGATCTGCTGCCGCCGGGTGGTCCAGTCGGCGCTGAGCCGCTGGGCGACGAGCGAGGCGAGCCGGGTGTCCGCGTCGTCGGGCTCCGGCTCACGGCCGGTGTACGGGAACTCGGGGTACGGCCAGGGCATCACCACGGGGAGGGCTCCTTCTGTTCGGTCATGACCGCGCGCCGGGACGCGGATCCCGGCGCCGGGGCGCGGCCGTCGACGACTGTGAAGACGCCGTCGAGCCGCATCGTGTGCAGCACGGTGAGCACGAAGCGCGACGGCGACAGCAGGCACAGCCGCCGTCCGTCGCGCCGGGCGTCCTGGTGCGCGCGCACCAGCAGGCCGAGCCCGGCCGAGTCGATCACCTCGAGCGCGGACAGGTCGACCAGTTCGCGGTCGCCGCGCACGGAGCGTTCCGCGAGCGCCCGGCGTACCGCCTCGGCGGGATCGACGTCGGCGGCGGTCAGGGTGCCGGCCACCTGCTCCAGGTCCTCGGTGCCCAGGCCGTCCTCGGCGACCGTGGCCCGGACGCTGCACCGGGGGCAGTGGTGCGGGCCGGACGCGAAGGGCGAGCCGACCCAGTCGTGCTCGAACACGAGCGTCCACACCACCTCGGCGTCGGGCAGCGTCGCGCCCGCGCCGGTGACGCTGTCGCCGCAGCCGTCGCAGATGAGCATCATCAGGTGGTCCGCGGGGACGACTGTCACACCTCCTCCTTCCGTCGGGCGCCCGGATCGGGCGCCTGCCGGTCCGCGCCCGTGCCGCCCGCCGTCACCACCGCCAGCACGACCGCCACGGCCGCGAACGCGGTCTGCGTCACCAGGGACAGCAGCGGCGAGGCGTCGGGGCGGCGGTCCACCAGCCCGACCACGATCGCGCCGAGCAGCGCGGCGGCCACGCCGAGCGCCAGCGTCAGCCAGACCGGGACGGCCTTGCGTCCCGGCACGACGAGCCGGCCCACGCCACCGACGGCGAGACCCACCACGAGTGCTCCGACGAGCGTGCTTCCGGTCACGGCCCCTCCTCAGCGGGGTGCGGACGCGACCCGGGCCCGGCCGCGCGCGGCCGGACGGGGCGTGTCGACGACGGGTACGGCGCCCAGCCCGGAGGTCTGCAGGATGCGCCGGATCCGTGGGTGCGGGTTGCTCAGCGTGAGCACGCCGTCCTGCCGCGCCAGCCGCCGGTGCACGTCCAGCAGCAGCGCGACCGCGGCGGCGTCCACATGTCGGCACCCGGCGAGGTCGATCGTCAGCTCG
Source organism: Micromonospora chalcea (assembly GCF_028768405.1). Taxonomy (NCBI): domain Bacteria; kingdom Bacillati; phylum Actinomycetota; class Actinomycetes; order Micromonosporales; family Micromonosporaceae; genus Micromonospora; species Micromonospora chalcea. The sequence continues at coordinate 1,101,866 of NZ_CP118233.1, forward strand.
CGGGGGCGCAGCGCGAGGATGCGGTCCAGCACGTGCGCGACCTCGGGCAGCCCGGCGAGGTCCAGTTCGTCGGTGATGTCCACCCGCACGTGCGGCACGGCGGACTCCGGCGGGGACGGCAGGGTAGCGGGCATCAGGTCGCTTCCGTGGCGGGTTCAGTGTCGATCCCCACTCTGCGCAGCGATCTTGGAGGTCCCCGGACGGTTGTATGACGGTTCGATGACAAAAACCACGAACGGCCCACGCGGTTGGGCTACCCGTGCGCGGCCGGTCATGATGCCCATATGACGGCCGTACTGGTGATCGAGGACGACGACCGCATCCGGCTCGCGCTGCAGCTCGCCCTGGAGGAGGAGGGCTACGAGGCGTACGGCGCCCCGACCGCGGAGGACGGGCTGCGACGGCAGCGGGAGAAGCCGTCCGACTACGTGCTCGTCGACCTGATGCTGCCCGGCATGAACGGGTTCGACTGCATCCGCCAGCTGCGCCGCGACGACGACGTGCCGGTCGTGGTGATCAGCGCCCGCGACGACACCCACGACATCGTCGCCGCGCTGGAGGCCGGCGCCGACGACTACGTGGTGAAGCCGGTCGCGATCAAGGAGCTGTCGGCCCGGCTGCGGGCGCTGCGCCGGCGGGTCCGCACCGTGTCCGGGCCCGCCCCCGCCCAGTTCTTCGGCGAGCTGGAGATCAGCGCCGAGGCCGGCGAGGTGCGCCGCTCCGGACGGCCGGTCCCGGTCACCCGCACCGAGTTCCGGCTGCTCTGCGAGCTGGCCGAGCACGCCGGCCGGGTGCTGTCCCGCCAGCAGCTGCTCAGCCGGGTCTGGGGCTACGAGACCGGCGACGAGCGGCTCGTCGACGTGCACGTCGGCCGGCTGCGGCAGAAGATCGAGTCGGACCCGGCGAACCCCCGCCACCTGGTCACCCTCCGCGGCCTCGGCTACAAGCTGCAGCGATGACCCGTCCCGGACTGCGCGCCCGCGTCACCGCGGCGTTCGCCGTCGGCGCGTTGCTGCTGTCCGCGCTGATGGCCCTCTTCTCGTACGACCTGACCCGGCGCTCGCTGCTCGACGAGCGGGAGCGCACCGCGGTGAGGGCCGCCTACTACGACGCGGCGGTGGTCCGCTCCGGCCTGGACACCGGCACGCCGGACGTGGTGGCGGTGCTGCGCTCGCTCGACACCGGCAGCGCCCGCCGCCCGCTGCTGCACCTGCCCGACGGCTGGTACGCCCGCACCGCCGACGTGGGCGCCAGCTCCGTGCCGGTGGAGTTGCAGCGCATGGTCGCCGACGGCAAGCCCGCGGTGCAGCGGATCCGCCTCGACGGGCAGCCCGCGCTGCTGGTCGGCGTGCCGCTGCCCGGCGCGCTCGGCTACTACGAGCTGACCTCGCTGCGGGAGGTCGAGGAGACGTTCCAGGTGGTGGGCCTGGCGCTGATCGCCGTGGCGATCATGGTGGCCGGGGCGGGCGCGGCGCTCGGCTGGTACGCCACCCGGCACAGCCTGCGGCCACTGACAGCGGTCGCCGACGCGGCGGAACGGATCGCGGGCGGGGACTTCGCCACCCGGCTCGATCCGACCACCGACCCCGACCTCACCCGCCTGTCCAGCTCGTTCAACGAGATGGTCGACAAGCTGGTGCATCGCATCGAGCGGGACCGGCGCTTCGCCGCCGACGTGAGCCACGAGCTGCGCTCGCCGTTGCAGACGCTGGCCGCGGCGGCGAGCGTGCTGCACCGCCGCCGCGAGCACCAGGACGAACGCACCGCCACCGCCGCCGGCCTGGTGGCCGACGAGGTGACCCGGTTCCAGCGCCTCGTCGACGACCTGATCCAGCTGGCCCGCACCGAGCAGCCGGCGCACCGCGAGACGGTCGACGTGGTGGAGCTGGCCCGGGCCGCCTGCCGGGAACGATCGCTGCCGGAGAGCCTGGTGCAGGTGGCAGGCGACGTCCCGCACGAGTGGTGGGTCGACCGGCGCCGGTTCGCGCAGACGCTGCTGAACCTGGTGGAGAACGCCGAGCGCTACGGCGGCGGCCCGGTCGCCGTACGCCTGGGCGGGGGCGACGGCGTGGGCGTGCTGGAGGTCGACGACGACGGACCGGGCGTGCCGCCGGGCGACCGGGAGATCATCTTCGACCGGTTCGTGCGGGGCCGGGCGGCGCACGACCGCGCCGGCACCGACGGCACCGGACTCGGCCTCGCCCTGGTGGCGCAGCACGCCGACGCGCACGGCGGGTCGGCGCGGGTGCTGGACCGCGCGCCCGGCGCCCGTTTCCGGGTCGAGCTGCCCGGAGCGCTCCGGTGAGCCGGCGGCGGCTCGCGCCCGCCCTGCTCGCCGTGGCGCTGCTCGCCGGCTGCGGGGTGCCGGTGGACGACGAGCCCCGGCTCGTGCAGACGCCGCCCGGGGCCTTCCCGACGCCTGCGGTGTCCTCGACCGCCGACGGGGACGGGCGGGTGGACGAGCCGTTCTGCTTCGTCCGGGACGACGGCCTGGTCGTGGTCAACCGCCGGGTGGACGGGCTGCCCGGGGTGGACACGCACCTTCAGCACCTGCTGGCCGGTCCCGGTCCGGGGGAGCGCCGCCAGGGGCTGTCCACGGCGCTGCCGGGCACGGTGGCGGTGGCCGGGGCCACGCTGGCCGGCACCGTGGCGACAGTCGACGTGCGCCAGGCCGGTGAGGAGACCGGCCGCAACGACGAGGTGCTGGCCTTCGGGCAGATCGTGTGCAGCCTCACGCAGCGACCGGACGTGTACAGCGTCGCGTTCCGCCGCGGCGGGCAGCCGCTGGAGGTGCCGCGCGCGGACGGAAGCCTCTCGGTGCTGCCGCTCACCGCTGCCGACTACCGCCCGTTGATGCCACGCTGATCGCCGTTGCTCGCCTCTATGTCCGGATATGACGCTAAATCTCCATCGTCCGTTCGGTTGATTTGGCCATGGCCTTTGGTCTAGTGTGGCTGGCACGACCGGTGTGGGAGGCCACCCGTTCTCCGAGGACAGGAAGGGCAGCATGACCACGATGACCATGGCATCGACCGCGACCGAGGTGCAGCGCGCGCCGCAGACCGGTGAGGAGTCCCGTGCCAGCGAGCTGATCGCGGCGCTCGCCGCGCTGCCCGCCGGCCACCCGCAGCGGGCCGCCCTGCGCAACCAGGTCATCGAGGCGTGGCTGCCGCTGGCGAACCACCTGGCCGCCCGCTACAGCGGGCGCGGCGAGCCGGCCGGCGACCTCGCGCAGACCGCCGCGCTGGGCCTGATCAAGGCGGTGGACCGGTTCGACGCCTCGCGCGGCGTCGACTTCGCCGGCTTCGCCATCCCGACGATCCTCGGCGAGATCAAGCGGCACTTCCGCGACCGCACCTGGAACATCCGGGTTCCGCGCCGCCTGCAGGAGCTGCGGCTGCGCATCTCCGAGGCGAACAGCACGCTGACCCAGACGCTCAACCGGGCCCCGACCGTCGCCGACATCGCCGCCCACCTCGACGTCACCGAGGAAGAGGTGCTCGAAGGCCTGGAAGGCGCCCGCGCCTACAACGCGGTGTCGCTGTCCACCCCGATCGGCGACGGCGACAGCGCCACCGAGCTGGGCGACACCCTCGGCGCCGAGGACAACGAGTACGAGCTGGCCGAGCTGCGCGCCTCCCTCGGCCCGGCGCTGGCCACGCTCGACGAGCGGGAGCAGAAGATCCTCACGCTGCGCTTCTACGGCAACCTGACCCAGAGCGAGATCGCGGCCCGCGTCGGTGTCTCCCAGATGCACGTGTCCCGGCTGCTCGCCCGCGCCCTGACCAAGCTGCGCGGCCAGCTCACCGAGGCCTGAGCCACACACGTACCGCGACCCCCGCCGGCCCGTGACGGCGGGGGTCGCGTCGTGTGTCACCAGCGCGACGGCGGTGGCGGCGGCACCAGCGGCGGACGGTCGTCGCAGGTGATGGTGTTCGGCAGCAGCCACGGGGCCAGCCAGCCGCCGTCGTTGCCGCCGAGGTCGGTCAGGGCGAACTCCGACCCGGCCGGGGTGAAGTGGAACGACCCGCAGTTGTTCACGCCGACCGCGCCCACGTTGCGGGCGTCCACGTTCGCGAAGCTCGCCCCGCCCGCCGTACGCGCGCTGACCACCGACGTCCCGGCGCCGTCGACCCGGATGTCCCGGAAGCGGACGTTGTCGATACGGACGCTGTCCTTCACCGGCCAGTCGCTGACCAGCATGATCGCGTTGTAGGTGCTGTCCAGGTACGCGTCGCCGCTGACCAGGATGTCCGCGTCGATGCTGCGGTCCAGCGCGTAGAACCAGATCGCGCCGAGGCCGATGTTCCAGTTCAGGTCGTACGTGCCGGCCCGGACCGTGGTGTTGCCGGTGATCCGCAGCCGGCCGGTGAACGGCTCCGCCCCGAACCGGCTGCCCACCTGGATCGCGCTGCCCTCGCGTACCGGGTCGGCGACCAGGTTGTGCGCGACGGTCAGGTCCGCGCCGCCGTACAGCGCGATGCCGTTGGCGAGCACCGGCGACTGCACCGTGTTGTACGCGAACGTGTTCGACGCGTTCGCCGTGCCCTCCGACCACATGGCGAGGGCGTCGTCGCCGCTGTTGCGGACCACCGAGTTCGTCACCGAGGAACGGGTGACGCCGGTGTGGAAGTTCAGCCCGTCGGCGATCTGGTCGGCGATCACGGTGTTCGTGACCCGCAGGCCGGTCATCGGCCCGTCGAACCACATGCCGACCTTCGTGTGGTGCAGGTAGAGGCCGTCGATCGTGCTGTGGTTGAGCGCCCCGCCGATGGCGTTGACCTGGTCGGTGTCGATCCGCTCGCGTACGTCGCCCTCGATCGCGAAGCCGGACAGGTGCACGTCGCTGCTGCCGCCGTCGGCGGCGTCGCGGCCGTAGAAGCCGACGCCGGTGTGCCGGGAGCCGTCGGGCGCGGGCGTGTCCAGCGTGACCTCGCGTCCCCGCACGATCGTGTACCAGCTGCCCGCACCGGCGATCGTCACGTCGTCCACGACGATGTGCCGGTTGACCTGGTAGGTGCCGGGCGGCAGGTAGAGCGGGCGGTCCACCCGCCGGGCGTACGCGACGGCCCGGTCGAGGGCGTCTGCGGACTCCCGCCGGCCGGTCGGGTCGGCGCCGAAGGACAGCGCGTTCACCGCGCGGGGGACCACGCGCGGCGGCGCGACCAGGTGCGCGTCCACCAGGTCGATCACCGTCCACGCGGCGGCGGTGCCGCGCGGCGCGGTCAGCCGGACCACCTCACCGGCCCGATGGGTACGGCCGAGCAGCAGCCGCTGCTCGTCGTAGAAGTGGTGCGGCCGGAACGGCTTGCTGATCACCGGCGCGGGCGTGGTGGCCGCCGGCACGCAGGAGCACTCGGTGATCCACCAGTCCGGGTGCAGCAGGTCGGCGCCGGGGTCGTTGGTGAACGGGTACTGGTTGTAGAGCCAGGCGTACTGCGAGGTCAGCGTCATGGTGCGGGCGGGCGCGTGCCCGACGGACACCCGCAGCGGCGCGGTGATCCCGCCGCCGCCCGGCGCGTCCGGGATGCTGTAGCGCACGGTCAGCGCGTTCGTGGGCCGGGGGAGCGTGAGTTCGACGTGCTGGCCGGGCAGCAGGCGCACGGCGCGGCGGCCGGACGCCTCACCGGCGAGTGTGTACGCCGACCGGTCCGGCCCGATCACGGTGCCGGTGGTCCGGCCGTGTTCCGCCTCCTGCTCGACGTAGTCCACAGTCGCACCGCGCCCGGCGACGAGCGCGGGGTCCAGCCCGGCGCGCGTCACCACGGGGGCCGGTCCGCGCGGCGGGCCGGCCGTGGCGGCGCCGGGCGGTACGAGCAGAGCGGCGGCGAGCGCCGCCGCGAGGATCCTCGGCACGCTCCGCGACATCGGAGCACCCACTTTCTCGGGGGACGGGGTGGCCTCGGCGGCGCAGGCCATCGACAAGGGTCCTCATGTTATTCCGGTTTTCTGATGCCTTTCAAGCATCAATCTGCTCGTATCTTTCGGACGCCTTGTCGCCCGTCTTGGCAAGAACCGACCCGTCCGGCTGTTCATTTCTTGCAAGAATCCGACGTACGATTGCCGCCGTGACGAAGCGCCTGACCGAGGTGGCCCGCAAGGCGGGCGTCAGCGAGGCGACGGTGAGCCGGGTGCTCAACGGCCGCGGCGGCGTGTCCGAGGCGACCCGGACCGCCGTGCTGACCGCCCTCGACGTGCTCGGCTACGAGCGCCCGAGCAAGCTGCGCGGCGAGCGCGCCCGCCTGGTCGGCCTGGTGCTGCCGGAGTTGCAGAACCCGATCTTCCCGGCGCTGGCCGAGGTGGTCACCGGCTCGCTCGCGCAGCGCGGCTTCACCCCGGCGCTGTGCGCCCGCACCATCGGCGGCGTACCGGAGTCCGGGTACGTGGAGATGCTGCTCGACCACCAGGTCAGCGGCGTCATCTTCGCCGGCGGCTCGTACGCGCTCGCCGACGCCTCGCACGAGCACTACCGGCGCCTCACCGACCGGGGCCTGCCGGTGGTGCTGGTGAACGCCGGCGTCGAGGAGCTGGGTTTCCCGCGCGTGTCCACCGACGACGCGGTCGCCGTCGAGCAGGCGTACGGCCACCTGCGCTCGCTCGGCCACGACCGGATCGGCATGGTGCTCGGCCCGGCCGACCACGTGCCCTCGCGCCGCAAGCTCGACGCCATGGTCCGGGCCGCCGGCTGGGGCGAGGACCGGTCCATGGTGGAGCGGTCCAGCTTCTCCATGGAGGGCGCGCGGGTCGCCGCCACGAAGCTGATCGAGCGCGGCGCGACCGGCATCGTCTGCGCCAGCGACGTGCTCGCGCTGGGCACCATCCGGGCCGCCCGGCGTTTGGGCTGCGCGGTGCCGGCCGACGTCTCGGTGGTCGGCTTCGACGACTCGGCGTTCATGACCTGCACCGACCCGCCGCTGACCACGGTGCGCCAGCCGATCGAGACCATGGGCCAGGCCGCCGTGGACCTGCTGGTGACCCAGATCGAGGGCGCCGGGGTGCTGCACGACGAGCTGCTGTTCGAGCCCGAGCTGGTGGTACGCGGCTCCACCGCCCCCGCCCCCCGCAGCTGACCCCGGGGCCCACGCCGCCCCCACGCCGCTCCCCCACGCCGCCCCACCCCACCCCACCCCACCGCATCCGTCGATCTTGGAGTTGTGGTGCCCGGAATGCGGCACTGATGCCGGTATCTGAGGCGCCACAACTCCAAGATCGACGGATGCGGCCGACTGGAGCTGCGTCCTTCCGAGGCCAAGTCGAATTCTTGCGTTTGCCAGTCGGCATCTTGCTGGGTTCGGTTCGCGTCGCTACAGTGACTCCACTCACACCTGACCCGGGGCGCGGTTTCCGGAGGCAGGGCGCGTGCCGGCTGCCGTTCCACCACCAGAGGCAGCCGCGCGGTCACCGCACATCAGTGAAGGCCATGGATACACCCGTTCCCGAAGGGATGGACAGATGTCCGTACCGCAGTATCGGAAGGTCGCGGCGCTCGCGCTCGCGACCGGCCTCGGGCTCAGCCTTGCGGCGTGCTCCACCAAGAGCGACGACAGCGGCGACGCCGGCGGCAAGGTCACCATCACCGTCGACTGTCAGCCGGTCGGCGCGCAGAAGGAGCTGCTGAAGAACTGGAACGACGACGTCGCCGAGTTCCAGCGGCAGAACCCGGACATCGTCGTCAAGAGCGTCAGCGTCGGCGAGCAGTGCAACAACCCGCCGGACTTCACCGCCCGCCTGGCCGGCGGCACCGTCACCGACGTGTTCTACGGCTACATGACCGACCTTCAGCAGGTGCTGGACTCCGGCCAGGCGATGGACATCGGCCAGTACGCCACGAAGGACACCATCCCCACCTGGGACAGCGTCGACCCGGCGCTCAAGGAGGTCTTCACCGACGGCGGCAAGCTCTACGCCGTACCGGTGAAGAACTACTCGATGGGCCTGATCTACAACAAGGCGCTGTTCCAGCGGGCCGGGCTCGACGTGAACAACCCGCCGAAGACCTGGCCGGAGGTGCGGGCCGCGGCCAAGAAGATCTCCGCGCTCGGCGACGGCATCGCCGGGTACGCCGAGTACAGCGCGGGCAACACCGGCGGCTGGCACTTCACGTCGCTGCTCTACTCGCAGGGCGGGCAGGTGCTCAGCGCCGACGGCAAGAAGGCCGACTTCAACAACGCGATGGGCAAGCAGGTCCTGCAGAACCTCAAGGACATGCGCTACGGCGACAACAGCATGGGTGCCCGGCAGCTGCTCCAGTGGGGTGACCTGCTCACCAACGCCGGCGCCGGCAAGGTCGGCATGTTCATCGGCGCGCCGGACGCGACCCAGGCGATCGTCAGCCAGTTCCAGGGCAAGTACCAGGACTGGGCGATGGGCCCGCTGCCCGGCCAGGACGGCCCGGCCAAGGCCACGCTGGGCGGCGGCGAGGGCTACTTCTTCAAGAAGGGCCTGAGCCCCGAGCAGGTCAAGGCCGGCCTGAAGTGGCTCGCCTACCAGAAGCTCACCCCGGGTAAGGGCCAGTTCGACTACGTGCGCGCCAAGCCGCAGAACTACCCGGTCGGCCTGCCCCAGCCGCTGCTGTTCACGAACGGCAGCGACGCGCAGAAGCAGGAACTGGAGCTGCGCAAGGCGAACGCGAACGTGGACACCACGAACTTCGCGGTCTTCGAGGCCAACCCGGTGCCGATCAAGGGTGAGCCGCGCAACGCGCAGGCGATCTACGCGGTGCTCGACGCGGCGATGTCCGGTGTGCTGACCAACCCGAACGCGAACATCGACGCGCTGCTCAAGACCGCCGAGGACAAGGTCAACCAGCTGCTGGCCGCCGACAGCTGACCCGACCGGAGGTGGGGCCGGCGCACCGGCCCCACCTCCCCGAGCACCGCAGGAGTCGCCTTGGCGCTCACCACCGCCCCCGGCGCCACCCGCCGTACCGGTCCTGCCGCGTCGACGCCGTCGCGTACCGCCGGACGCCGCGCCGGTCTCGGCCGCAAGGTCCGGGACAACCTCACCGGGCACACGTTCCTCATCGGCGCCGTCGTCTGCTTCGCCGTCTTCTCCTGGTACCCGATGGTCCGCGGCGTCGTGATGAGCTTCCAGCGCACCCGCCGCGGCGAGACCACCTGGGTCGGCTGGGACAACTACAGCCGGATCATCGCCGATCCGAGCTTCTGGACCGCCTGGAAGAACACGTTCGTCTTCACCGGTTTGGCGCTCGTCCTCGGCTACCTGGTGCCGTTCTTCGTGGCGATCCTGCTCAACGAGCTGCGCCACGCCAAGGGCTACCTGCGGGTGCTCGTCTACCTGCCGGTGATGCTGCCGCCGGCGTCCGCGCTGTTCCTGTTCAAGTTCTACGCCTACGACCCGAGCGAGGCGGGGCTGTTCAACGCGGTCCTCACCGCGCTGGGACTGCCCACGTCGGAGTGGATGCAGTCGCCCACCATGACGATGCCGGCCATGGTGATCGCGTCGACCTGGATGAACATGGGCGGCGCCGTGCTGATCTACCTGGCCGCGCTGCAGAACATCCCCGGCGAGCTGTACGAGGCCGCCGAGATCGACGGCGCCGGGGTGTGGCGGCGCATCGTGCACGTGACGGTCCCGCAGACCCGGCTGATCCTGGCGCTGCTGGCGATGCTCCAGATCGTCGCCACCATGCAGCTGTTCATCGAGCCGCTGATCCTCGCCAACGGCGCCGGTACGCAGGACTCGGCGACCTCCGTGGCGTACCTGATCTACCAGCACGGGTTCTTCCAGAACGACCTCAACGGCGCCGCCGCGCTCGGCGTGATCATGCTGGTGGTGCTGGCCGGGTTCTCCGCCGTCTACCTGCGACTGACCGCGAGACAGGACTAGGACATGGCCGCCGACAGCACCACCCGTACCCTCATCTCCCACGCCCAGCTGCGCCGCGGTCGCGGCCGCGTCCTCTACTGGGCCGTGCTCTCCGTGGTCGTGGCCGGGTTCACGCTGGTGTTCCTCGGCCCGCTGTACTGGATGGTCACCGGCGCGCTGAAGTCCGGCCAGGAGATCGCCCAGACCCCGCCGACGCTGTTCCCGCGCGACCCGCAGCCGGGCAACTACGTCGACGCCTGGACCAACCTGGATCTGGCGAAGCTGCTGTTCAACACGTTCTACTACGCCACCGGGGCGGTGGTGTTCCAGCTCGTGTTCGACACCGCCGCCGCGTACGCGCTGTCGAAGCTGCGTCCGGTGCTGGGCGGGTTGATCCTCGGCATGATGCTGGCGACGCTGATGATCCCGGCGATGGTGCTGATCGTCCCGCAGTACGTCACGGTGATCGACCTGCCGATCGTGCACGTCAACCTGCTCGACTCGCCGTTCGCGATCTGGCTGCCGCTGGTGGCGAACGCGTTCAACATCTTCCTGCTGAAACGGTTCTTCGACTCGATCCCGGAGGACCTGATGGCCGCCGCCGTGATGGACGGCGCCACCCCGCTGCGCACGCTCTGGTCCATCGTCCTGCCGATGTCCCGCCCGATCCTCGGCGTGGTGGCGATCTTCGCGGTGACGGCGGTCTGGAAGGACTTCCTCTGGCCGAAGCTGGTCATGCCGTCGCCGGAGACGCGGACCGTCAGCGTCGGCATCTACGCCTTCGCCGGCGGCACCCCGATGAACGTGGTCATCGCCGCGTCGGTGATCGCCGCCATCCCCACCGTCGTGCTGTTCCTGATCTTCCAGCGCAACATCATGTCCGGCCTGACCACCGGCGGCCTCAAGGGCTGACCGGGCGCCGCCCGCCGCCGGCCGTACCGCCCGCCGCCGCAGAACCGACCCCGCAGAAAGCAGGTGCCCGTGTCCATGGCCGACAACAGCCCGTGGTGGCGCTCCGCGGTGATCTACCAGGTCTACCCGCGCAGTTTCGCCGACGGCAACGGCGACGGGATCGGCGACGTCGCCGGCATCCGGTCCCGCCTGGATCACCTCGCCGCGCTCGGCGTCGACGCCATCTGGTTCAGCCCCTGGTATCCGTCGCCGATGGCCGACGCCGGCTACGACGTGTCCGACTACCGCGACATCGACCCGGTCTTCGGCACGCTCGCCGAGGTGGAGGCGCTGATCGCCGAGGCGCACGCGCTCGGCATCCGCAGCATCGTCGACGTGGTGCCCAACCACTGCTCCGACGCGCACCAGTGGTTCCGGGCCGCGCTCGCCGGCGGGCCGGGCGCGCCCGAACGGGACCTGTTCTGGTTCCGCCCCGGCCGGGGACCGGGCGGCGACCTGCCGCCCACCGACTGGACCGGCGAGTTCGGCGGCCCGACCTGGACCCGCACCACCGACCCGGACGGCACCCCCGGCGACTGGTACCTGCACCTGTTCGCCCCGCAGCAACCCGACTTCAACTGGGACCACCCCCGGGTCCGCGAAGAGTTCGAGGACATCCTGCGGTTCTGGTTCGAGCGGGGCGTGGACGGCATCCGCATCGACTCGGCCGGGCTGCTCGTCAAGGACGGCACGCTGCCGGAGGTCCACCCGGACCGGCCGCACCCGTTCCGCGACCAGGACGGCGTGCACGACGTGTACCGCGCCTGGCGGCGCATCGCCGACTCGTACCCGGGCGGGCGGGCACTGGTCGGCGAGGTGTGGCTGCCCGACCGGCAGCGGTTCGCGAACTACCTGCGCCCGGACGAGCTGCACACCGCGTTCAACTTCGACTTCCTCGGCTGCGCCTGGGACGCCACCGCGCTGAGGGAGAGCATCGACGGCACGCTGGCCGCGCACGCCCCGGTCGGCGCGCCCGCCACCTGGGTGTTGTCCAACCACGACGTCACCCGGCACGTCACCCGGTACGGCCGCGCCGACACCCGGTTCAGCTTCGCCGCCAAGCGCGAGGGCATCCCCACCGACCTGGAACTGGGCACCCGCCGGGCCCGCGCCGCCGCGCTGCTGTCCCTCGCGCTGCCCGGCGCCGCCTACGTCTACCAGGGCGAGGAGCTGGGCCTCTGGGAGGTCGAGGACATCCCGTACGAGTTGCGGCAGGACCCGATGTGGGAGCGGTCCGGGCGGGTCGACCCGGGCCGCGACGGCTGCCGGGTGCCGCTGCCCTGGCAGGGCGACACGCCGCCGTTCGGGTTCAGCCCCGACGGCGCGTCCGCCGCGCCCTGGCTGCCGCAACCTGCCGACTGGAAGGACCGCACGGTCCGCGCCCAGACCGGTGACCCGCACTCGATGCTGGAGCTGTACCGGGCCGCGCTGGCGCTGCGCCGCGCCGAACCGGCGCTCGGCGACGGCACCCTGGCGTGGCTGCCCGCACCGGAGGGCGTGCTCGCGTTCGCCCGCGAACCCGGCTTCACCTGCGTGGTCAACCTCGGCGACGCCGCCGTGCCGCTGCCCGCGCACGACGAGCTGCTGCTCGCCAGCGGCCCGCTCGACGACGACCGGCTGCCACCGGACACCGCGGTCTGGCTGCGTACCCGATCGGCCTGACCGCGGCGCCGGCGGCCCCGTCCCGCCGCCGGCGCCGCCGAAACACCCGGCGGCCCGTCCCGGCCGCCACAGACGCCGCACACCTGGGGAGGAGGAAGGAGAGGCAACGCCGCACGGGGGGATCTGGCCACCGACGAAAGGGAGCACACCCCGCATGGCCGAGCACCGCACCGCGCACCGCCACCGCAGCACCGGCGTGGCCGCCCTCGCCGCCGCCGCGCTCGCCGCCTCGACACTCGTCGTCGTGGCGCTCACCACGACCGCCACCCCGGCGTACGCCGCCGGACTGTCCCCGTTCGACATCACCGGACGCGGCGCCACCGTGCCGTTCCGCGAGCAGGAAGCCGAGCAGGCCACCCACAACGGCACGAAGATCGGCCCCGACCGGCGCTACGGCACGCTGCCGTCCGAGGCGTCCGGCCGGGAGGCGGTCACGCTCGACGCCGTCGGCGAGTACGTCGAGTTCACGCTCACCGCCCCCGCGAACGCGGTCACGTTCCGGTACAGCCTGCCGGACAACGCCGCCGGCACCGGCCGCGACGCCACCATCGACCTGCGCGCCAACGGCACGCTGGTCAAGGCGGTGCCGGTCACCTCCCGGTACGGCTGGTACTACGGCGGCTACCCGTTCAACAACAACCCGGGCGACACCAACCCGCACCACTTCTACGACGAGACCCGCACCATGTTCGGCACCACGTACCCGGCCGGCACGAAGATCCGCCTCCAGGTGTCCTCGACCGCCCAGTCACCCACGTTCACCATCGACCTGGCCGACTTCGAGCTGGTCGGGGCGCAGATCACCAAGCCGTCCGGCGTGCTGGACGTGGTGACCGACTTCGGCGCCGACCCGACCGGCACCACCGACTCGACGGCGAAGTTCCAGGCCGCGGTGGACGCCGGCAAGGCGCAGGGCCGGGCGGTGTGGATCCCGGCCGGCACGTTCACGCTCTGGGACCACGTGGTGGTCGACGGCGTGACGCTGCGCGGCGCCGGCCCCTGGTACTCGGTGCTCGGCGGCCGGCACCCGACCGACCGTAAACGTGCCGCCGGCATCTACGGCAAGTACGTGCCGGGCGGCGGCTACTCCGGCGAGATCCGCCCGCACGAGGCCGGTGGGCCCAGCCGCAACGTCACGCTGCGGGACTTCGCCATCATCGGCGACATCCGGGAACGCGTCGACGAGGACCAGGTCAACGCCATCGGCGGCGCGATGAGCAACTCGGTGGTGGACAACCTGTGGTTGCAGCACACCAAGGTCGGCGCCTGGATGGACGGGCCGATGGACAACTTCACCATCCGCAACAGCCGCATCCTGGACCAGACCGCCGATGGGGTGAACTTCCACTGGGGCGTCACCAACTCCACGGTGACGAACACGTTCGTCCGCAACACCGGTGACGACGCGCTGGCCATGTGGGCGCAGAGCGTGCCGAACGTGGGCAACTCCTTCACCCGCAACACCATCGGCGTGACGATCCTGGCCAACCACCTGGTCACGTACGGCGGGCGGGACATCACCATCGCCGACAACGTCACCGCCGACTCGGTCACCAACGGCGGTGGCATCCACGTGGCGAACCGCTATCCGGGCGTCACCGGGCCGACCGCCGTGGCCGGCACGATCACGGTGGCCCGCAACACGCTGATCCGCAACGGCAACTCCGACTACAACTGGCAGTTCGGCGTGGGCGCGATCTGGTTCTCCGCGCTCAACGAGCCGATCCAGGGCGCCGCGATCAACGTCACCGACACCGACATCCTGGACAGCTCGTACGCGGCGCTGCACTGGATCGAGGGGCAGACCAGCGGCATCTCGTTCGACAACGTGCGCATCGAGGGCGTTGGCACGTACGCGCTCCAGGTGCAGGCGCCCAGCCAGGTCCGGTTCACCAACGTGCGGGCCACCGGCATCGCGCAGTCGAACCCCATCCACAACTGCGTCGGCAGCGGCTTCCAGATCACCCAGGGCGCCGGCAACTCCGGCTGGTACACGCCCACCCCGTACTGCGGGCCGTGGCCGCAGCCGCAGTGGGGCAACGGACCGTCCAGCCCGCCGCCCACCAGCCCGGCGCCGACCACGGCAGCGCCGACGACGGCCCCGCCGACCACCGCGCCGCCGACCACACCGCCGCCGGCCGGCGGGAACCTGGCCCTGGGCCGCCCGGCGACCGCCACCAGCACCACCCAGACGTACGCCGCCGGCAACGCCGTCGACGGCAACCCGGCCAGCTACTGGGAGAGCGCCAACAACGCGTTCCCGCAGTCGCTCACCGTCGACCTCGGCGCGTCCCGCACCGTCGACCGGGTGGTGCTGAAGCTCCCGCCCGGCTGGGAACGGCGTACCCAGACGCTGTCCGTGCTCGGCTCCGCCGACGGTTCCTCGTACACGACGCTCGCCGCGTCGGCGGGCCGCGTCTTCGACCCGGCCGCTGGCAACACCGTGTCGATCGCGCTGCCGTCCGGCGACCGGCGGTTCGTCCGGGTCACCGTCACCGGCAACACCGGCTGGCCGGCGGGCCAGCTCGCCGAGCTGGAGGTGTACGGCGGCGGCACCACCACACCGCCGCCCACCACGACCCCGCCGCCCACCACCGCGCCACCGACCGGCAACCTGGCGGCGGGCCGGCCGGTCGCGGAGACCAGCCACGCCGACGTGTACGGCGCCGCCAACACCGTCGACGGCAACGCGAACACCTACTGGGAGAGCGCCAACAACGCCTTCCCCCAGTCGGTGACGGTCGACCTGGGCAGCGCCCGGCCGGTCGCCCGGGTGGTGCTGAAACTGCCCCCGTCGGCGGCCTGGCAGACCCGTACCCAGACCGTGGCGGTGCTCGGCTCCACCGACGGCTCGTCGTTCTCGACGCTGAAGGCGGCGGCGGGCTACACGTTCGACCCGGCGGGCGGCAACAGCGTGTCGATCGCGCTGCCCGCCGGTGACCGCCGCTTCGTGCGGCTGACGTTCACCGGCAACACCGGCTGGCCGGCCGGCCAGCTGTCCGAGTTCGAGGTGTACGCCTCCTGACCCGGCGCGGCGGGGACCATCCCCGCCGCGCCACCGCACCCCCACCCCCGAACGCCTCTCCACCTCCCCCGGGAAGAAGGTGTCCGTCCACCATGTCCAGACTCCGTACCGGAATCGTCGCGGCGCTCGCCGCGGTCGGCCTGGTCGTCACCGCGGCCCCCGCCCCACCGGCGCTCGCCGCCGGCGGCCCGAACCTCGCCGCCGGACGCACCGCCACCGCCAGCAGCGTCAACGGCCCCTACGTCGCGGCCAACCTGACCGACGGCAACCAGGGCAGCTACTGGGAGAGCAGCGGCGCGCTGCCCCAGTGGGCCCAGGTCGACCTCGGCACCAGCCGCGCCGTCGACCAGGTCGTGCTGAAGCTCCCTGCCGCCTGGGAGGCCCGCAACCAGACGCTGTCCGTGCAGGCCAGCGCCGACGGCAGCGGCTTCACCACTGTCGTCGCGTCCGCTGCCCGCACGTTCAGCCCGGCCGCCGCCAACACCGTGACGCTCGGCTTCACCGCCACCGACGCCCGCTACCTGCGGGTCCTCATCACCGCGAACACCGGCTGGGCCGCCGCGCAGCTCGCCGAGCTGGAGGTGTACGGCGCGGCCACCTCCTCGACCAACCTGGCGCTCGGCCGGACCATGACCGAGAGCGGTCACGCCGACGTGTACGGCGCGGGCAACGCCAACGACGGCAACGCGGCCACGTACTGGGAGAGCCCGAACAACGCGTTCCCGCAGTGGATCCAGGCCGACCTGGGCGCCGCCACCAGCGTCAACCGGCTGGTGCTGCGGCTGCCGGCCGGCTGGGGCGCACGCACCCAGACGATCACCGTGCAGGGCAGCACGAACGGTTCTGCGTTCGGCACGCTCGTCGGGTCCGCGTCGTACGCGTTCGACCCGGGCGGCGGCAACACCGTGACGGTCACCGTGCCCACCGCGTCCACCCGGTACGTGCGGCTGCTGTTCACCGCGAACAGCGCCTGGCCCGCCGGGCAGCTCGGCGAGCTGGAGGTCTACGGCCCGGTCACCGGCGACACCCAGGCGCCGAGCGCGCCCGGCAACCTCGCGTTCACCGAGCCCGCCACCGACCAGGTGCGGCTGACCTGGACCGCGTCCACCGACAACGTGGGCGTCACCGGCTACGACGTGTACGCCAACGGCGTGCTGCGCACCACCGTCGGCGGCAGCACGCTGACGTACACCGACACCCAGCCCGCCGGGACCACCGTCTCCTACTACGTGCGGGCGCGGGACGCGGCCGGAAACGTGTCGGCGAACAGCAACACGGTCACCCGCACCGGCAACACCGGGGACACTGTCGCGCCCACCGCGCCCGGCAACCTGGCCTACACCCAGCCGGCGAGCGGGCAGATCCGGCTGACCTGGACCGCGTCCACGGACAACGTGGGCGTCACCGGCTACGAGGTGTACGCCAACGGCTCGCTGCGCACCACGGTCAGCGGCTCCACGCTCACCTACACGGACAGCCAGCCGGACAGCGCCACCGTCTCGTACCACGTGCGGGCCCGCGACGCCGCCGGGAACGTGTCGGCGAACAGCAACACCGTCACCCGTACCGGCAGCAGCACCGGCGGCACGAACCTGGCGGTCGGCAAGCCCGCCACCGCGTCGTCGATGGTGCACGTGTTCGCCGCCGCCAACGCCGTCGACAACGACGTCACCACGTACTGGGAGGGCGCGCCCGGCGCGTACCCGAGCACGCTCACCGTCGCGCTCGGCGCCAACGCCGCGATCAGCGCCGTCGTGGTGAAGCTCAACCCGGACCCGGCGTGGGGCGCGCGCACCCAGACGTTCCAGGTGCTCGGGCGGGAGCAGTCCGCGTCCGGGTTCACCAGCCTGGTCGGCTCCGCCACGTACTCCTTCAACCCGAACAGCGCCAACACGGTGACCGTCCCGGTCTCCGCGACCGCAGCCGACGTCCGGCTCCAGTTCACCGCGAACTCCGGCTCCGCCAACGGCCAGGTCGCCGAACTCCAGGTCATCGGCGTCCCGGCGCCGAACCCGGACCTCACCGTCACGGCGGTCACCGCCTCGCCGTCCGCGCCGGTGGAGACCGACGCGATCACGCTGTCCGCCACCGTGCGCAACGCCGGCACCGCGGCCTCCGCCGCCACCGACGTCAACCTCTACCTGGGTACGACGAAGGTCGGCACCGCCGCCGTCGGCGCGCTCGCCGCGGGCGCGTCGAGCACCGTCTCGGCGAGCATCGGCGTACGCGACGCCGGCAGCTACCAGGTCACCGCGAAGGTCGACGAGTCGAACGCGGTGATCGAGCAGAACGAGGCGAACAACTCCCACACCAGCCCGACCCCGCTGACCGTCAGCCCGGTCGCCAGCTCCGACCTGGTCGCCTCCGCCGTCACCTGGTCACCCGGCACGCCGAGCGCCGGCGCCACCGTCTCCTTCGCGGTGACGCTGCGCAACCAGGGCACCATCGCGTCGGCGAGCGGCGCGCACGGCATCACGCTGACAGTGCGCGACCAGTCCGGCGCGGTGGTCCGCACGCTCACCGGCTCGTACAGCGGCACGATCGCGGCCGGTGCCACCGCCGGACCGGTGTCGCTCGGCACGTGGACCGCCGCCAACGGCCGGTACACGGTGCGGGTGGTGCTCGCCGACGACGGCAACGAGCTGCCGGTGAAGCGGCAGAACAACACCAGCGACCGGGCGCTGTTCGTCGGCCGCGGGGCGAACCTGCCGTACGACGCGTACGAGGCCGAGGACGGCACGACCGGAGGCGGCGCGCAGGTGATCGGCCCGAACCGCACCATCGGCGACCTCGCCGGGGAGGCGTCCGGCCGCCGCGCGGTCACGCTCAACACCACCGGCGCGTACGTCGAGTGGACCACCCGCTCGGCCGCGAACGCCCTGGTGGCCCGCTACTCCATCCCGGACGCGCCGGGCGGCGGCGGGATCGACTCGACGATCAACGTCTACGTCAACGGTGTGCTGCACAAGCCGATGAGCCTCACCTCGAAGCACATCTGGCTCTACGGCGCCGAGGCCGGTCCCAGCGACTCGCCGAGCGCGGGCGCGCCCCGGCACCTGTACGACGAGGCGAACGTGCTGCTCGACACCACGGTCCCGGCCGGCAGCCGGATCCGGCTCCAGAAGGACCCGGCGAACAGCACCACGTACGCGATCGACTTCGTCAACACCGAACTGGTGTCGCCGCGTGCCAACCCCGACCCGGCCCGCTACAAGGTGCCGACCGGGTTCAGCCACGCCGACGTGCAGAACGCGCTCGACGCGGTACGGATGGACACCACCGGCACGCTGGTCGGCGTCTACCTGCCCGCCGGCACGTACGAGACGGCGCAGAAGTTCCAGGTGTACGGCAAGGCGGTGAACGTCGTCGGCGCCGGCATGTGGTTCACCCGGTTCCAGACGCCGCGCAACCAGCAGAACACCGACGCCGGTTTCCGGGTCGAGTCCTCGGCCAGCGGCTCGACCTTCGCCCACCTGGCGTTCTTCGGCAACTACACCAACCGGATCGACGGTCCCGGCAAGGTGTGGGGCGAACTGAAGGACGTGGACGACCTGACGCTGGACAGCGTCTGGGTGGAGCACACCGTCTGCGCGTACTGGGGGGTGAGTGTGGACGGGCTGACCATCCGGGACAGCCGGTTCCGCAACACCTTCGCCGACGCCGTGAACATGACCAACGGCAGCACGAACAACCTGGTCACCAACTCGGAGGGCCGCTCCAACGGCGACGACGCGTTCGCGTTGTTCTCCGCCACCGACTCCGGCGGCTCCGGCGGCAACCACGGCAACGTGTTCGAGAACCTGACCGCCACGCTGACCTGGCGGGCAGCCGGGCTGGCGGTGTACGGCGGCTACGACAACGTGTTCCGCAACCTGTACATCGCCGACCAGCTCACGTACTCGGGCATCACGATCAGCTCGCTGGACTTCGGCTACCCGTTCGTCGGGTTCGGTGCCAGCCCACCCACCCGGTTCGAGAACATCTCGCTGATCCGTTCCGGCGGGCACTTCTGGGGCGCGCAGACGTTCCCGGCGATGTGGTTGTTCTCCGCGTCGAAGGAGTTCCGTGGCATCCGGGTGAGCGACGTGGACATCGTCGATCCGACGTACTCGGGGATCATGTTCCAGACCAAGTACAACGGCAGCCAGCCGGAGAACCCGATCACCGACACGGTGCTGACGAACGTGTCGATCTCCGGCGCGCGGCGCAGCGGTGACGCGTTCGACGCGAAGTCCGGCTTCGGCATCTGGGTCAACGAGATGCCCGAGGCAGGTCAGGGCCCCGCGGTCGGCGCGGCGACGTTCACCAACCTCCGCCTGACCGACAACGCCCAGGACATCAAGAACACCACAAGTACGTTCACCATCACCCGCAACTAACCTCGCGGCCTCTCCCACCCCCGCGATCTTGCACTTTCGGCCCCGGTGATGCCGGATTACTCCTGGTATCAGGGGGCGCGAACTGCAAGATCGCGGGGGCTGCGGGGCGGCGCGGCGAGGGCGGCACGGCGATCTTGGAGTTGTGGCGCCTCTGATAGTGGGGCGAAGCCGACAAGCTGTGGCACCACGAGTCCAAGATCGACGGAGGGTGTAAGGCTGCGCGGTCAGTGGGGGAGGGCGGTGGAGAGGCGGCGGATGGCCTCGTCCATCTGCTCGGGTGGGGCGGCGGCGTACGTGAGGCGCAGGTGCGGGGCGGGGGGTTCGGCGGCGTACCAGGGGCGGCCGGGGAAGACTGTCACCCCCGCCGCCGCGGCCGCCGCTGTCACCGCTACGTCGTCGGTGTTGTCGGGCAGGCGTACCCACAGGTGCAGGCCGCCGCGCGGGACGTCGCGCGGCGCCAGCTGCGGCAGGTGGCGGTTCAGTGCGGCGAGCAGCGCCTCCCGGCGGGCCCGCAGGTGCACGCGCAGGCTGCGGCGGTGCCGGTCCCACGCGGGCGCGGTGAGGAACTCCAGCGCCGCTTGTTGCAGCGGCCCGGCGACGAACAGGTCGTCGAGCAGGCGGGCGGCGCGCAGCCGGGCTCCGGCCGGTCCGCGTGCGCCGAGCGCGGCGATGCGCAGGCCGGGCGCTGCCGGTTTGGTCAGTGAGCGCAGGTAGACGACGTGTCCGTCGGGGTCGTCGGCGGCCAGCGGTGGCGGGGCCTCCCCGTCGATGGTGAGGTCGCGGGCGTAGTCGTCCTCGATGAGGAACGCCCCGGCGTCGCGTACCGCCTCGGCGACCTGGGTGCGTCGTGCGGGGGAGAGCGTCGCGCCGTGCGGGTTGGCGTGCAGCGGCTGGCAGTAGAACAGGCGGGCGCCGGTGCGGGCGAACGCGGCGGCGAGCTGGTCGGGGCGTACCCCGTCGGTGTCGGCGGGCACCGGCACCACCCGCAGTCCGGCGGCGCGCGCGGCGGCGAGCGCGCCCAGGTAGGTGGGGGATTCGACGAGCAGCGTGTCGCCGGGTGTGGTGAGCGCCCGCAGCGTGGTGGAGAGCGCGGCCTGCCCGCCCGGGCAGATCACCATGTCCTCGGCGCGCAGGCCCCCGCCGGCCGCTCGGGCGAACCAGGCGCGCAGGTCGGCGCGTCCCTCGACCGGGCCGCGCTGCCACGCCGCCGGTTGCCGGGCGGCGCGGGCGAGCGCCGCGCCGAGCGCGGCGGCCGGCTGGAGGTCCGGGTCCAGGTAGCCGCCGGTCAGCGGGATCGCGCCCGACGGCGGTAGCGCCAGCAGCGCCTGCATCTCCTCCTCGCCGTCGCGCCGTGAGCCGAGCGCGACGGTCTGCCACGACAGGTCCGGCCGTGGTGGGTCGGCGCGCCGGTTCGCCACGTACGCGCCACGTCCCGGCCGTGTCTCGATCAGGCCGTCGGCGACGAGCCGCCGGGTCGCCTCGGCGACGGTGACGGGGGAGACGTGATGGTGGGCGGTCAGCTCCCGTACCGACGGCAGTCGCGTGCCGGGGACGGCGTCCGCCGCCAGCGCACCCAGATGCCGGACGACACGCTCGATAGCGCTACCATCATTCATGACAGCACAGAGTAGCGCTACTGCACCAACGACGGTAACGGTGGGAGCGGGCGGCGGAGTTGCCCTCGGCGCGCTGGGCGTGCTGGCCTTCAGCATGTCGCTGCCGGCCACCCGCGTCGCGGTGCACACACTCGACCCCTGGTTCGTCGCGTTCGGACGGGCCGTCGGCGCGGCGCTGCTCGCGTGGGCCTACCTGCGGTTCACCGCCGCCCCACGCCCCACCCGGGACCAGTGGCGACGGCTGTCGATCGTCGCGCTCGGCGTCGTGGTCGGCTTCCCGCTGTTCACCTCGCTGGCGCTCACCACGCAGACATCGGCGCACGGCGCGGTGGTGGTCACCGTGCTGCCCGCCATGACGGCGGTGTTCGCGGTGCTGCGGGCCGGGGAACGGCCGCCGCCGCTGTTCTGGATCGCCAGCATCGCCGGACTGGCGCTGGTGCTCGCGTTCCTCGCCGCCGGCGGCTCGATCCGCGGGGCGCTGGCGCCCGCCGACCTGTACCTGCTCGCCGCCGTGGTGCTCTGCGGACTCGGGTACGCCGAGGGCGGCCGGCTGGCCCGCGAACTCGGCGGCGCCCGGACGATCTGCTGGGCGTTGCTGCTGTCGCTCCCGGTCACCGTGCCGGTCACGGCGGTTGCCGCTTTCGTCCACCCGCCGCACGGCGGCATCGCCGCGTGGGCCGGGTTCGGCTACCTCACAGTGGTGTCGATGTTCCTCGGCTTCTTCGCCTGGTACGCCGGGCTGGCCCGGGGCGGCATCGCCAAGGTCGGCCAGATCCAGCTCGTCCAGCCGGTGCTCACGCTGATCTGGTCGGCACTGCTGCTCGGCGAGGCGGTCACGCCCGGCGCGCTCGTGGTGGCGGGCGCGGTACTCGCCTGCGTCGTGCTCATCCAGCGCACCCGGGGCGGCGCGACACCGTCGCGCGCCCCGGGCCGGTCGCCCTCAGCAGGGCGCGATGGTGCCGGTCACGCTGGAGACGTACGCGTGGCTGACGAAGTGTCCTGACGCGAGGCGGTTCCACTGGGTGGTGGTCCGGTACGGGCCGCTCACCGACTGGCCGCTGACCGAGCACTCGATCGGCACGTCGGCGTACGTGGCGGCCAGCCCGACGACCGGGTTGCTCGTGCTGGGACCGGAGCGGATGTTGAGCGGCCCGCTGCCGATGCGACCGCGCGTGCCGGTGCCGGTCCAGAGGTAGGCGACGTCGACCCAGGCGTTGTCGGTCAGCAGCAGGCCGTCCCAGAACGTGCCGTCGGCGAGGTCGATGCCGGCCGGGCTGCCCACCACCCGTCCGAACTGGTCCCGCCCGCCGTTGTAGCCGCTCTGGTACGCCGCCTGCGCCTCGGGCCGGCCCTGCGGCAGGTCCTTCCACATCTCCCGGGTGCTGCCGGGATTCCAGTAGTCGTCCTTGGTGTTCCACGGTCCGACGTCCCAGACCGGCGCGTACTCGCAGCGGCTGCGGGTCGTGGTGCAGACCCGCACGGTGTAGTCGCCGGTGTTCTTCGGCGCGAGTCCGCGGAACGAGGGCAGCGCGACGAAGTGGTCCCGGGAGACGATCACGTGCCCGTTGGCGGTGGTGCCGCCGACCAGCCCCTCGCGGGTGGCGTACACCCGGTAGGTGGGGCCGGGCGTGGCGGCCGTGACGGCGGCGACCGAGTCGGCGGTGAGCCGGACCGTGCGCAGGCTGGGCGCGGCGGACGGCCGGTCGGCGGTGAGGACCACCCGGATCTGCACCCGGGTGACCGGCTGGTCGAAGACGGCGGCGCCGGCCACGGCCCGCCATTCGGTCCACGCGCCCGATCGCCAGCCGCGCGCCGCCACCTCGACGGCGCCGTCGCGGGCGGGGACTGCGACGACGTCGGCCCGGACCCGGTTGGCCGGTGCGGCGAGTGAATGCGGCGCGACGAGCAGCGTGCCCTCGGCCGCGATGCCGCGCCGGGCCGCGGGCCGGTACGCCGGGTCGGCGAGGCGCAGTTCCGTGCCGGTCCAGCGGACGTTGACGTCGTCGGAGTCGATTCCGGCCAGGTCGGCGCTCCAGGTGTTGCCGGTGGCCGGTGCCGCCAGGGGCGCGGCGGGGGCCGGGGAGGCGGCCAGGACGGCGGCGACCGCGCCGGCGACGACCGCCGGGGTGCGGGTCCTGCGGGATCGGGACATGGCGCTCCTCGTGGGGGCGGAGTTAGACAGATGTCGATGCGTGGGTGAGGTGCAGGCAACCATCGATCTCGCCGCCCGTCAAGGTGGCGTCCCCGGCGTCCGGCCGCCCTGAGCAGTGCAAAAAACCTGCAAACGCTACCTCTTGCCCTGAGCGAAAGCGCTTTCATACGATCGCGTTACATCGATGTTTCGTTTGCGGCCCGGGCATCGCAGATGAACGACATCCGCCGGCGACGCGCCTGATCGCGTCGCGGCTCCGCACTATTCCCATTCGGTTGCTGCCGCGGCTCGGCGGCAATTCCCGCGTGCTCGAAAAAGGAATGAGGCGACATGAGAAGACCAGTCGCGCTGCGACTCCACGCGGCACTGGCCACGGCGGTCGTCGGTATCGCCGTCGCCGTGGCGCTCCCGTCCCCGCAGGCGTCGGCGGCGGCCGGCAGCGCCACCGGCTACGCCACCCAGAACGGCGGCACGACCGGCGGCGCGGGCGGGCAGACCGTACGCGCCACCACCGGCACCGCCATCCACGCCGCGCTCTGCGGCCGGGCCAGCAGCAGCACCCCGATCATCATCGAGGTGACCGGGACCATCAACCACGGCAACACCAGCAAGGTCTCCGGATCGAGCTGCAACACCGCCGACGGCGTGATCGAGCTGAAGCAGATCAGCAACGTCACGATCATCGGGGTGGGCAGCGGCGCCGTCTTCGACCAGCTCGGCATCCACATCCGCGACTCCCGCAACATCATCATCCGCAACGTGACGGTGCGCAACGTCAAGAAGTCCGGCTCGCCCACCTCCAACGGTGGTGACGCGATCGGCATGGAGAGCAGCGTCCGTAACGTCTGGGTCGACCACGTGACGCTGGAGGCGTCCGGCGGGGAGTCGGAGGGCTACGACGGCCTGTTCGACATGAAGGACGACACCCAGTACGTGACGCTGTCGTACAGCATCCTGCGTAACTCCGGCCGCGGTGGCCTGATCGGATCGAGTGAGAGCGACCGCGGCAACGGCTACATCACGTTCGAGCACAACCTGTACGAGAACATCGACTCCCGTACGCCGTTGCTGCGCGGCGGCATCGCCCACATGTTCAACAACCACTACAACGGGCTGCACGAGTCGGGCATCAACTCCCGGGCCGGGGCGCGGGCCAAGGTGGACAGCAACTACTTCCGCAACTCCAAGGACGTGCTCGGCACGTTCTACACCAGCGAGCGCGGCACCTGGCAGGTCAGCGGCAACATCTTCGACAACGTGACCTGGTCCTCGCCGGGCAGCGACAACTACCCGGCGGGGCCGAACGTGACCTCGACGACCACCGTGAGCGTCCCGTACTCGTACCGGCTCGACGCGGCGAGCTGTGTGCCGGACATCGTGCGGCAGACGGCGGGCGCGAACACCGGCCTGCGGGTGTCCGACGGCAACTGCACGCCGCAGTCCCCGGCGCCGACCACGCCGGCGCCGACCACGCCGGCGCCGACCACGCCGCCGCCCGGGACGACCACCCCGCCGCCGTCCGGCGGGACCAACCTGAGCCTCGTCTCCGGCGCCGGCGCGGACGGGTCCAGCAAGGCCGACGGCACCAGCTACGGCAACGTGCGCGACGGCAACCTGAGCACCTACTGGTCGCCGTCGGGGTCGACCGGCACCGTCTCGATCAAGTGGGGCTCGGCCACCACCGTGTCCCGCGTGGTCATCCGCGAGCCGTCCGGCACCTCGGGCTCGATCGGGTCGTGGCAGCTCGTCAACAACGACACCGGCGCGGTGCTGGCCTCCGGCAGCGGGGCCGGCCAGATCACCTTCGGTGCGACCTCGCTGAAGAAGATCAACTTCAAGATCAACAGCTCCAGCGGTACGCCGAGAGTCGGCGAGTTCGAGACGTACGCCAGCTAGCACGTCACACACGAGCGGGGGCGGCCGATCCGGCCGCCCCCGCCCTTGTTGCGTGTCCCCGGTCAGAGGGTGAGCACGACGGTGGAGATGCTCCGCGCGCCGACGTTCACGGTGACCTGGTTGCCGTTCACACCGACCGGCTGGCTCGCCGCGCTCGCGTTCTGCGACGTGGCCACGTACTCCGCCCGGCTGACGTTCTGCGGCGCCTGGATGATCGCGTTGTTCACCGCGCTGGTGGACCGGTTGAGGATCACCAGCGTCACCTTCCCGTCGCCGGAATAGGCGGTCACCTCCAGCGGCGACGCCTTGGAGCTCTTGGTCAGGGCGACCCGCTGGTAGCCGGGACGCACGTACTTCGCGTACTGCGAGAACGCGTACCCGCGCTTGAGCGGCGCGCCCGCCACGGTGCCGTACGCGGACTCGCCGTCACCGATGAACGAGTAGTAGCGCTTGCCGTACCACCAGACGTACGCGCTCCAGTTCGACTCCATCGACTTGTGCACGGTGCGCATGATGTCGTCGAGCGTCTCGTTCCAGGCGGCGGCGTTGGCCGGGTTGCCCCAGATGTTGGAGCCGCCGCCGTCGGCCTCGTGCAGGTTCCACTCGGTCATCCACACCGGCTTGTTGTACTGCTGCGCCAGCGTGTACGGCTTCAGCCGGCCGGACGCCTCGGTGCCGTAGAGGTGTCCGCCGATGTAGCCGATGTTGTTGCGGGCGGCCGCGTCGTTGAGCGTCGGGTCGGTGTAGCCGTAGTTCAGGTTCACCGCCTCGGCGACCATCAGTTTGGTGTTCTGCACCTTGGCGCCCTGCTCCCGCACGAAGGTCTGGAGTTCGGTGCCGCTCCAGTCCATCGAGTCGTAGTCAGGGTGCCAGTCCGGCTCGTTCTGCACGGACGTGACGTCGATCGTCACACCCTGGTTGCGCATGTACTGGACGTAGCTGTTGAGGTGGTTGGCGTAGTCGTCGTAGTAGTCGGTGCGCAGCTTGCCACCGTTGATCCGGCTGTTGTTCGTCTTCCAGGCCGCCGGGGCGGTCCACGGCGACGCCATGATCTTCACGTTCGACCCGTACGACTTCGCCGTGCGCAGCGCGCTGACCTGGGTGCCCCACTCGCCGGACACCGGCGAGATGCCGGTACGCACGATGGACAGGCCGAGCTGGTTGGGGCCGAGCCCGACGAGCGTCTGCGTCTCGGCCGTCGACCAGGCGCCGCCCCAGATCGACACGGCGGCGCCGAACCCGTCGATCGTCTGGTAGCGGCTGGCGGTGTTGACGGTGATGTCCGCCGCCCCGGTCGGCGGCGGGGTGCTGGGCGAGGTGGTCGGCGAACTCGTCGGTGACGTGGACGGCGAGGTGGACGGCGACGTGGGCGTCGTGCCGCCGGTGCAGGTCACCCCGTTGAGCGCGAAGCTCGTCGGCGCGGGGTTGCTGCTGGTCCAGGCCCCGTTGAACCCGAACGACGTGCTGCCGTTCGTGGGGATGGACCCGTTGTAGTCGACGTTGCGGGCGGTCACCGCCGCTCCGCTCTGGGTGACGGTGGCGTTCCACGCCTGGGTGACGGTCTGGCCGGCGGCGTAGGACCAGGTGAGCGTCCAGCCGTTGACCGGGTCACCGAGGTTGGTGACCGTCACGTTCGCGCCGAAGCCGCCCTGCCACTGCGACGACACGGCGTAGGTGACCGCGCATCCGGCGGCTGCCGCTCCGGCCGGCAGCGCCGCGGCCATCGCGGTGGACGCCAGCAGGACCGCGCCGGCCGACAACACCGCGGTACGGGTCGTTCTGTGCCTTCTCATGCGACCTTCCTTCCTGGACGGTCCGGCTCAGCGCTGGAGGGTGAGCAGTCCGGGGCGGTAGGGCAGGAGGCCGTAGTCGCCGCCGGAGTTGGGGGAGCGGCCCTGGTAGAGCAGTTGGAGGTTGCAGGGGTCGACGGTGAAGGTCTGGTCCGCGGTGGTGCGGATCAGTTCACCGTGGCTGATGTCGTTGGTCCAGGTGGCGCCGCTGTTGGCCTTGCCGGCGAACGGGTTGGACTCGGTGGCGGCCTGCGGGGTCCAGGAGCCGTTCAGGCTGGTGGCGGTGAACGAGCGGAAGTAGCGGCCCTGCGAGCCGATGGCCTCGACGATCATCAGGTAGCGGGTCTGGCCCTGCAGCTTGTAGACCTGCACGGCCTCGAACAGGTTGTTCGTGCTGTCGGACATGATCGTGGTGTAGTTCGAGCCGAAGCTGCCGGGGAAGTTCCCGATCGGCATGCTGGAGCGGTAGATCTTGCCGTTGTCACCGGCGAAGAACAGGTACATGTTCTGGTCGTCGGCGATCAGCGTCTGGTCGATCGGGCCGGTGCCGGAGCCGGAGATGCTGCCGGTGAACAGCGGCTGCGCCGACGACCACCCGTTGGGGTTGGTGGGGTCGTTGGAGGTGCGGTAGGAGAACGCGGTCGGTCCCCACTGGTACGCCAGGACCCAGATGTTGCGCGGCGCGAAGTAGAACAACGTCGGCGCCACGGTCCCCGACGACATCGCGTTCTGGCTGGCCGACGCCATCTGCGACCAGTTCGAGAACAGACCGAAGTTCATCGACCCCCACCTCGTGCCGGTGTCGTGGGTGGTGGCGTAGACCAGGTGCTGCCCGTTGTACGGCACCACCGTGAAGTCCTTCAACGACACCCAACCCGACCGCGGCTGCGCCAACGCGCCCGTCGAGGACCACCGGTACGACGACGGGAGACTGCAGGTGTTGCCCGGCGGCGGCGTCGTGGGTGGCGCCGTGGTCGGCGGTGCCGTGGTGGGTGGCGCGGTGGTGGGTGAGCCGGTCGGGCCGCCGGTCGGCGTGGTGCCGCCGGTGCAGGTCACGCCGTTGAGCGCGAAGCTGGTCGGCACCGGGTTGCTGCTGGTCCAGGAGCCGTTGAAGCCGAACGACGTGTTGCCGTTCGTCGGGATCGACCCGTTGTAGTCGACGTTGCGCGCGGTGACCGCGGACCCGCTCTGGGTCAGGCTCGTGTTCCACGACTGGGTCACCGTCTGCCCGGCGCCGAACGACCACGTCAGCGTCCAGCTCGACACCGGGTCGCCGAGGTTCGTGATGGTGACGTTGGCGCCGAAGCCGCCCTGCCACTGCGACGAGATCGCGTAGTTCACGGAGCAGCCCGCGGCGGCGGCCCCGGCGGGCAGCTGCGCCACGGCGACCGACGCCGACGCGAGCAGCGCGGCGCCGGCCGACGCCAATATGGCATTGACTGACCTGGATCTGGACATGAATTGACCTCCTGCGGGGGCGGCGGCTCTGGCATTGGCGGTGGCGATTGTTTTGTGAGCGTTAACAGCCGCGTCAGGGATGTTACGGGAGCGCTCCCATGCGCTCAACAACCCATTTCCGCACCCACCGAATCAGCGCGGCCCCCACCCGCCCGCCCCGGACGCGACGATCATGAAGTTGACCGCGTCCAATGCGGACAAATCCGCGGCCTAACTTCATGATCAACGGGGTGGAAGGGGGAGGGGAGAGGGGTGGGCGTCAGGCGGGGGTGCAGGGGGTGTTGTCGGCGGTGCACGCGACGGGGGCGTCGTGCTGGGGGTCCGGGTCGCGTACGTCGAAGCGGATGGTGGCGGACTCGCCGCCCGGCAACGCGCCCCCGGTGAAGGTGACCACGGTGCCGTCCTGGGTGGCCTCGGCTCCGCTGACACTGCCCACAGTGGCGCCCTCGTGCAGCGTCACGGTGACCGTCCAGCCCGGACGCGGTGACGGACCGGGATTGCGCAGCACCACCTCGCCCCGGTAGCCGAAGATCCGGTCGTTCACCGTCTCGTAGGTGGCGCTCAGCGGCGTCGCCGCCACGGTCGAGGGCGTCGCGCTCGGCGTACGGCTGGGGGTGGGTGACGGCGTCGGCGAGGGCGACTCGCTGCGGCGGCTGGCGCTGGGCGTGGGCCGCGCGGTCGTGGGGCGCGCGGAGGGCGTCGCGGTGGACGGCATGACGAGTGACGTCGTGGGGGCCGGCGCGGCCGGGGCGGGCGGCTCGTCGCCGGTGGTCCATACCGTTGCTCCGGCTGCCGCGGCGAGCAGCGTGACCGCGCCCGCCGCGAGCAGCGCCCGGCGCCGTCCGGGCCGGCGGGGTTCGTCGCCGAGCAGCCGGACCACAGGCAGTTCGGCGGTCAGCCCGCCCTCGGCCCGGCGCAGGTCCACGTTCTGGAACGCCAGCCAGTCCAGAATGGCCGGCAGCCGTCCGGTGACCGCCTGCTCGTGCTGCTCGGCGCGGGCGTCGGCGTCCCAGTCGCCCTCTTCGAGCACCTCGCGTACGGACAGCCGGGTGCCGTGTGCGGTGGGGGCCAGGTCGCAGGCCAGGCGGGTGGCCCGGTCGGCCTCCCGGCAGCGGACGACCAGCCGGTGCGGCGCGCGCAGCTCGACGGTCTCGACCTCGGTGTCGGTGTCGTAGCCGGGCAGCGCGGCGGTGGCGAGGATCCACCGGTCGGACCCGGGCGCGCTGTCGGTGAACCACTTGGCCAGCAGCGCGCGTTCCGTCAACGCCCGCCAGGTCCGGGCGGGCGGGTGGAACAGGTCGACCTCGGTGACGATCTCGATCACGCGGAGACTCTAGGGCCTGTGTCAAGGTCGGTGCGGGGCGCTGTCGCCGCCGTCGTGCCAGCGGGCCCGCCAGGCGGCCTCGCTCTCCTCGGCGCTCGACTTCTCCTCGTGCATGAGCCGGCGCAACGCGATCCGGGAATCGGCGAAGATCACCAGCTCGGCCGCCACGAGCGCCACGCAGATCGCGGTGAGCAGACCCAGCGCGCCGAGCGCCGGCAGGTGCCGCCCGACCGGCAGCGCCACGGCGAGCAGGACCACGGCGCCGACCCGGGTCCAGGACAGCGTCCGCAGCGCGCGCCACTGGAACGCCATGTTCGCGGCGAAGTAGACGAGCACGCCACCGAAGAGCAGCGGCACCGCCGGGCCGTGGCCGCGCTCCATCGGGCCGCCGGCCGGGTCGGTGACGATGCGGACCAGTTCCTCGGCGCCGATCGCGAACAGGATCACCCCGGCGATCATGGGCAGGTAGAGGTAGGCGTACGCGTCGCGGGCAAGCGCCACCCGCGCGTGACCCTGGGTGGCGTGCAGCGCGATCCGGGCGGCCGGCCCGATCATGTCGAAGTGCGCCCACCAGAGCGCGGCGGTGAACAGGATGCCGAAGATCGCCGCCGGGATCGCCGGCCAGGTCACCGGCTGGCCGAGCAGGTTGCCGCCCACGCCGACCGAGATGACCGACTCGCCGAGCGCGATGATCAGGATCAGGTCGTACCGCTCGGTCCAGTGCTCGGCCGAGGTGATCTTCCAGCCGTCGGTGCCGGCCAGCAGACCACTGCTGTACTGGATGGCCACCACGGCGATCCACAGTCCGTCGCGCAGCCACGGGCCGACCTCCGGGGACACTCGCGGCGGCAGCAGCGCCGCCACCAGCAGCAGGGTGGCGGTGACCAGCGCCTCGGGCAGGAACAGCCGCAGCTTGTGCCGGGCCGGCGGGTCGTCGCGCGTGGCGTACCAGTACAGCGCGGTGTGCACGGCCCGGATCACCACATAGCTGATCGTGACCAGGATCGGCCCGGCGCTGCCCTGTTGCAGGTCGCCGAACGTCTGCGGCAACGCGAGCGCGAACGTGAACAGCGCGATCATGCCGACCACCATGAGGATCGGCACGAAGCCCTCGCCGAGGCGCAGCCGGGCGGCCACCGCGCTGTGCACCACCCAGCACCACCACAGCACGGCGAGCACCAGCAGCGCGTGCAGCAGTTCCCCGGGGGTCACGTTGGCGGCGGTGGCCCGCGTGATGATGAAGAAGGACACCACGAAGACGAGGTCGAAGAAGATCTCGAACCGGTCGACCCGGGTGGCGGGGGCGACGCCGGTCGCCGGCCCGAGCCCCTTGCGCCACCGGTCGCCACCCACCGGGCGAGTCTGTCAGCCCAGGTCAGGCAGGGTGCCGCTTTCGCCGGCCATTCCACCGGTCCGACCGGGCGGCGGGCGGGGGAGTGCTCAGCCGGCAGCCGGGGCGGCCAGGGCGAGCACGTCGCGCAGCACGTCGCGCAACGGGCGCCCGGGGCGCTCCAGCCACTCGTGGGCGGCGATCCGCAGGGACGCGAGGAACGTCGCGGCGATGATCCGGGCCCGCAACGCCGCGTCCGGTCCGGTCACCCGGCGGGCCAGCTCCGCGGCCATCTCGCGCTCCAGCGCCGCGTACGCGGCGACCTGGTGGGCGGCCAGGCTCGGGTGACCGTGCAGTCGCCGGCGCCGGTCGAGCCAGGGCTCGGCCGGGTCGTCGTAACCGTCCTCGGCCTGGGCCAGGGCGGCCCGGGTCAGCGCGGCCCACGGTGGCAGCTGCGGCGGTTGTTGCGCGACCAGCGCGAGGAGCCGGCGCAGCCGCAGCGTGTCGCCGTGGAAGAGGGCCTCCTCCTTGCCGCTGAAGTAGTTGGAGAACGTGCGCCGGGAGACGTTCGCGGCGTCGGCGATCGCCTCGACGGTGATCCGGTCGGGGCCGTGCTCGACGGCGAGCGACAGCGCCGCCTCGTGCAGCGCCTGCCGCGTGGCCGCCTTCTTCCGCTCGCGCAGCCCGGTGCACTCCTCCATGCGACAAGCCTAGGTGACCCATTTCTCAATGGGCAAAGTTGCCCGAAGGGCAAGGTTTAGTGTTGATTGCTTGAGGCAACGAAGCGGCCAACCCGCATCGACACATCTGGAGGACGCGCGCATGAGCGCACCCACCGTGACGGCTGAGGCCGCCCCGATGAGCAAGCGGAAGACGCTGGAGGCGCTCAGCGGTCTGCTGCTCGTGCTCTTCGTGGCCATGCTGAGCAGCACCGTGGTCTCGACGGCCCTGCCGAAGATCATCGGAGCGCTCAACGGCTCGCAGACGCAGTACACCTGGGTGGTCACCGCCACCCTGCTCACCGCCACCGCGACCACCCCGATCTGGGGCAAGCTGGCCGACCTGTTCAACAAGAAGCTGCTGGTCCAGATCGCCATCGTGGTGTTCCTGGTCGGGTCGATCGCGGCCGGCTTCGCGCAGAGCGCCGGGCAGCTCATCGCCGCCCGCGCGTTCCAGGGCATCGGCGTCGGCGGTCTCCAGGCGCTGGTCCAGGTCGCCATCGCGGCCATGATCCCGCCGCGTGAGCGGGGCCGCTACAACGGCTACCTGGGCGGCGTCATGGCGCTGGCCACCGTCGGCGGCCCGCTGCTGGGCGGCCTGATCGTGGACACCTCCTGGCTCGGCTGGCGCTGGTGCTTCTTCGTCGGCGTACCGGTCGCGGTGGTCGCGCTGTTCCTGCTCCAGGTCACCCTGAACCTGCCCACCGTGCGCCGGAAGAACGTCAAGATCGACTATCTGGGCGCCACGCTCATCGCCGCCGGCGTCAGCGTGCTGCTGATCTGGATCTCGTTCGTCGACGACTCGTTCGCCTGGGCCTCCTGGCAGACCGGGGCCATGGTCGGCGGCGCGGTGCTGCTGCTCGCGCTCGCGGTCTGGGTGGAGGCGCGAGCCGCCGAGCCGGTGGTGCCGCTGCACATCGTCCGCGAGCGCACCACCGCCCTGGCGATCCTGGGCAGCCTCGCGGTCGGCATGGCGATGTTCGGCGGCGCGGTCTTCCTCGGCCAGTACTTCCAGATCGGCCGCGGCTACAGCCCGACCGAGGCCGGTCTGCTGACCATCCCGATGATGGTCGGCGTGCTGCTCTCCTCGATCGTGGCCGGCCGGATGATCACGGCCACCGGGAAGATCAAGCCGTACATCGTGTTCGGCGCGGTCGTGCTGGTCGTCGGGTTCGCCATGCTCGGCACCATCGACCACGAGACCTCGCTGGTCTTCGTCGGCCTCGCCATGTTCATCGTCGGCGTCGGCGTCGGCATGACCATGCAGAACCTGGTGCTCGCGGTGCAGAACACCGTCGCGCTCAAGGACATCGGCGCGGCCAGCGCCAGCGTCGCGTTCTTCCGCTCGCTCGGCGGCACCATCGGCGTGTCGGTGCTCGGCGCGGTGCTGGCCCGCCGGGTCACCGACCGGATCACTCACGACCTCGCCGCGGCCGGCATCCCCACCACCGGCGGAGGCGGCGGCAGCACGCTCAACCTCGACGCGCTGCCCGAGCCGGTCCGGCAGATCGTGCGGGCCGCGTACGGGGACGCAACGGGGCACATCTTCCTGATCTCGGCCGCCATCGCGGTGGTGGGTATCGTGGCGGCGCTGCTGCTGCGCCCGGTCACCCTGCGTTCCAGCCTCGACCTGCCGGACACCGGCCGGTCGGTGGCGGTGGGAGCGGACGCCGTCGACGGCGCGCCCGCCTTCGACGAGGTGAGCGTGGACTCGGCCGGGCGGGAGGAACGCGCCCGCCGCTGAGCCCGTACCCCCAGGGCCGTCGCCGACCCCGGCGGCGGCCCTGATCCGTGCCGGGAGGCACCGAAGGAGGAGTCGTGGACATCACGCGGGCCGCGCCGCCGCGCCTGGCCGCATGGCGGCGGGCCGCGCGTGAGCTGGCGCTCGTCGCCGTGCTCTTCCTCGCCTACAAGGCGGGCCGGCAGGTGGTGGCCGACCACGCCGAGGTGGCGCTCGCCAACGGCGAGTGGATCTGGCGGCTGGAGCGGCTGCTGCGCCTGCCCGCCGAGGCGGCGGTGCAGGGGCCGCTGCTGTCGCACGAGATCCTGATGCGGCTGGCGAACAGCTACTACGCCTTCGTCCACTTCCCGGCCACCGTGCTCTGCCTGGTCTGGCTCTGGCTGCGCCGCCCGGCCCACTACCTGCGGCTGCGGCGCGCCCTGGCGGCGCTGACCGCGGTGGCGCTGGTGCTGCACGTGTGCGTCCCGCTCGCGCCGCCCCGGCTGACCGAGCTCACCGGTCTGGTCGACACCGGCACCCGGTTCGGCCCGAGCGTCTACGGACCGCCCGACACCGACCAGCTCAGCAACCAGTACGCGGCCATGCCGTCGCTGCACGTGGGCTGGGCGCTGGCGATCGCGCTGGCGCTGATGGCGGTCACCACCGGACGCCTCCGCTGGCTCTGGCTGCTCCACCCCCTGGCGACGGCGCTCGTGGTGGTGGTCACCGGCAACCACTACTGGCTCGACGGGCTCGTCTCGGTCGCGCTGCTCGTGGCGATCCTGGCCGTGCTGCCCCGGCCCGCGCCGGACCGGCCCGCGCTCGTCGAGGCAGCCGGACCGGTGCGTCCGCACGTGGTGCCGGCGCCGCGCCGCGCCGGCCACCACCGGAACCCGCGGGTCCCGGCGGCGGCCGACGCGCGGCTGCGCCCTCCCGGGCGGGGCTGAGGGCCGGTCAGCGCAGCGTGCAGACCGTCCCGTTGAGGCGGAACGCGCCCGGCGGCACGTTCGGCCCGCTGTACGCGCCGACGAACCCGACGGTCGTGCTCCCGCCGTCGGCGGCGAGCCGCCGGTTGTCGGCGGTGGGCGTCACCCGGACGTTGCGGCCCTGCTGGTCCCAGGTGGCGCTCCACCCGCTGCTCACCTGCTGCCAGTCGGTCGGCCAGGTCCAGGTGAGCGTCCAGCCGTCGACGGCCTTCGCGCCGGTGTTGATCACCTCGACGTTCGCCACGTACCCGTTGCCCCAGTCGTTGTCGTCGTTGAACCGCACCGCGCAGGAGCTCTCGGCGGGGCTGCCGGTGGCGAACGTCAGCGGCGGCGACGACCAGGAGACCCGCCCGGCGGTGTCCCGGGCGAGCACGTTGACCGTGTAGCGGGCGCCCGGTTCCAGGTTGCCCACCGTCAGCGACGTGCCGGCGGTCTCACCGAGCTGCTCGCTCACCGCGCCGTACTGCCGGTGCACCTCGTACTTGGCGATCGGGGACGCGCCCGGCGTGGCCGCCGGCCAGGAGATGGTCGCCGCACGGTCGGTCACCGCGCCCGCCGTCGGCCGGCCCGGGGCGCCGGGCCGCCCGGCCGAGCTGCCGGCCGGTCGCAGCACGAGCGTGGTCAGCGAGTACGGCGGCAGCGTGCGCACGGTGGCGCTGCCCGAGCGGCCGGTGCTGATCCCGGTCGCGCCGTTGGCGAGCGTGTGCACTGTCGGCGCCTCGTCGGCCGGGGTGAAACCGGCGTAGTCGAGCGCCACCGGGTGGGCGTTGTCCGGGTCCTTGTTGAGCAGCAGCACCGCGACGCTGCCGTCCGGCCGCCGGACCGCGTGCGCGGCGACCAGCGGCTCGTCGGTCCCGGCGCGGACGAGCTGGTCACCGGGCCGGGCGAACAGGTTCATCATGGACAGCGCGTGGTACGGCGCGAACGGGGTGTTGAACGCCGGCTGGCACACCTCACCGTCGCTGGTGCAGTTGCCGCTGGACAGCATCCCGAAGTCGCCGTAGTCGGTCTGCCCGGCCACCTCGGAGACGGTGCCGATGCCGTTGTGCACGTTCCACCACTGCACCGTGAAGACGCCCTGCTCCAGCAGGCCGCTGTAGGCGTCGGCCAGGAACAGCGCGCCGGGCGCGGTGGTGCGGCCGGCGTCCACGTTCAGCTCGGTGAAGCTGATCCCGATCCGGTCCGCGCCGGGGCCGGCGTACCTGGCGATCTGCTGGCGCAGCAGCCAGGCCGCGTCGGGCAAATGGTTGGTCCGGGCCAGCGAGTCGGCGGCGTTGCCGCCCGGGTACCAGTGCACGTCCACGAAGTCGATCTTCGGGCCGGCGAGGGAGAGCACGGTCTGGTTCCACGGGCCCGGGTCGGAGCCGGCGGTGATCCCGTCCGGCCAGTTGCCGGGCATGGTGAGCACCGCGCCGACCTTGATGCTCGGGTCGACCGCCTTCATCGCGTCGGCGTACTCGATCACCAGCCGCGCGTACTGGGCGGCGCTCTTGTCCGGGTGGTCGTCGGCCTCCCAGGCCGAGCCGTAGTGGCCGTTGCCGTAGTTCTCGTTCCCGACGGTCCACCACCTGGCGCCGTAGCCCTTTGTGACGTTGGCGTACCGGACCCAGGCGGCGGCCTCGGCGGGCGTGCCGGTGCCGTAGTTCGCGATGATCATCGGCTGGGCGCCGACGCGGCGGGCGCCGGCCATGAACGTGTCGAAGTCGGTGTTCGGCGCGACGTAGCCGCCGGGCGCGGTGTGCGTCTCCCAGTGGTAGATGTCGGCGTACGAGCCGCCGGGGTAGCGCAGCATCTTCACACCCGCGGCCTTGAGCAGGTCGGACGTCTCGGCGCTGCCGAGCTGCGAGTCCCAGATGGCGTGGTTGACGCCGAGCGCGGTCTCCGGGACCGTGGCCAGCCCGGCGCGGGTGTTCACGGTGACGGTGACCGGGTCGGTGGGGTCGGCGGCGGCGACCGGTCCGCCGACGGTGCTGAGCGCGGTGGCGAGCAGGAGCAGGCTGGCCGCGAACGCGGTGGTTCTCCTCATGCGGGGGTGTCCTCCGGGGAGTGGGACGACGAGGCGATGCCCGGTCTGCGTCGTCCTCCCGGACGCCTGGCGGCGGCGGGATGCCCAGGAACGACGATCGGCTCCGCGCGGCGAGCCATCGACGAGGATCATACGCCCGGCGTCGGGGAGTGCAGGGCTTAATTTATAGACAGGAGTCTTTACTGTTAACAATGTTTAATTTATGTTCGGGGCACCTTCCGTTCCCCCCGAAGGAGTTGCCACCATGCGTCGAAGAATCACCCTCCCGCTGCTCACCGCAGGCGCCGTGACCGGCACGCTGGCGCTCGCCGCGCCCGCGCAGGCCCACGGCTACGTCTCCTCACCGCCCAGCCGCCAGGCGCTGTGCGCGCAGAACCGGGTGCCCGACTGCGGCCAGATCAAGTACGAGCCGCAGAGCGTCGAGGGCCCCAAGGGCCTGCGCAGCTGCCACGCCGGCATCGCCCAGTTCGCGGTCCTCAACGACGACAGCCGCAACTGGCCGGCCACCTCGGTCGGCAGCACCGTCACGTTCACCTGGGTCAACACCGCCCGCCACGCCACCGCCAACTGGGAGTACTGGATCGGTGGCACCCGGGTCGCCGTGGTCGACGGCGGTGGCCGTCAGCCCGGCGCGACCGTGTCGCACACGGTCAACCTCGGCGGCTTCTCCGGCCGGCAGAAACTGCTCGCCATCTGGAACATCTCCGACACCGCCAACGCCTTCTACTCCTGCGTCGACCTGCAGATCGGCGGCGGTGGCGGCAACCCGACCCCGTCGCCCACGCCGACGGCGGCGCCGACCACCCCCGCGCCCTCGCCCACGCCCACCCGGACCAGCACGCCGGCGCCGGGCGGCACGTGGACGGCCGGACGGGCGTACCAGGTCGGTGACACGGTCACCTACGACGGCCGCAGCTACCGCTGCCGCCAGGCGCACACCGCCATCGCCGGCTGGGAGCCGCCGAACGTGCCGGCGCTGTGGCAGCAGATCTGAGCCCGCGTACCCGCGCGGCGGAGCCGGCCGGTCCCCGGCTCCGCCGCGCGTCCGCGGCCCTGCTCGGCGTGATGCTGACCCTGGCCGGTTGCGGCGGCCCGCCCGCGGCCGATCCGTCCCCGCCGGTCCCGTCCGCCACGGCCTCGGCCCCGGACACCACGGTCAGCGGGATCGACGCGCTGTTCCTGGCCATGATGGTGGCCCACACCGAGCAGACGCTGGAGATCGTGCGGCTCGGTCTCGACCGCGCCACCGATACGCGGATCCGCACGCTGATCGCCGCCGTGCGGGCCACCGAGACCGACGAACTGGCCACCATGCGCGAATGGCTGCGCGACGCCGGGCCGTCGGCCGCCGCCGCGGCCGCCCGGCACGACCACTCCGGGCACAGCGACGCTGCCGCCGGACTGGCCCGGCTGCGCGCCGCCGCGCCCGCCGACGCCGACCGCGTGCTGGTCGACGTGCTGAGCCGGCACCAGCGCACCGCGGCCGACCTGGCCCGCGCCCAGGTCGCCGCCGGCACCAGCGAGCGGGTACGCGAGCTGGCCCGCCGGATCGAGCGCTCCCGGACCGCGGAGATCGAACTGATGGGCCGGATGGGCTGAAACGGCGCGCCCGCACGCCCCGGAGCTGCCCGGACGCGCCATGACCTTCGTCACGTCGACGTCGCGCCCACCGGCCCGCCGAGGTTCACGAATCGGCGCGCAACCGCCCTTTTCCGTGAGCCGCCGGCCCGCCGTGCGGCCGTGCGCAGGCCCGGGACGCCTCGTCCGTCGGCATAATCCGCCCCGGTCTGTCGCCGGTCGTGGTTAGGCTTCCCGCCGGACGTCGCCCCGCCGCGCGTTCCGCCCGCGCCCGGACGGTGCGTGGCGACCCCCACCGCCTTCGGCAGCCGAACCGGATCCAGGAGACCGTTAGTGACCCAGCAACCCGTCGCGACGTCGACAAAGCTCGACGCCGCGGTGCTCAAGGTGGCCGGCGTCGTCGTGCTCGGCGCGATCATGTCGATCCTCGACGTGACAGTCGTCAGCGTGGCGCTCCCGACGTTCCAGAGCGAGTTCGACGCCTCGTACGCGCGCGTCGCGTGGACCATGACGGGCTACACGCTCGCGCTGGCCACGGTGATCCCGCTCAGCGGCTGGGCCGCCGACCGGTTCGGCACGAAACGCCTCTACATGGTGGCGCTGGCGCTGTTCACCATCGGCTCCGGGCTCTGCGCCACCGCCGACTCGATCGGCGAGCTGATCGCCTGGCGTGTGGTCCAGGGCCTCGGCGGCGGCATGCTCATGCCGCTCGGCATGACGATCATGACCCGGGCCGCCGGCCCGCACCGCATCGGCCGCCTGATGGCAGTGCTCGGCATCCCGATGCTGCTCGGCCCGATCACCGGCCCGATCCTCGGCGGCTGGCTGATCGACGTCGCCAGCTGGCACTGGATCTTCCTGATCAACCTGCCGATCGGCGTGGTCGCGCTGATCTACGCCCAGCTCGCGCTGCCGAAGGACAACGCCGAGCCGTCCCAGGCGTTCGACTTCCTCGGCATGCTGATGCTGTCGCCGGGTCTGGCCCTGTTCCTGTACGGCATCTCCACGCTGCCCGAGACCGGCACGATCGCCGACACCAAGGTCTGGCTGCCGATGCTGGCCGGCGGCGCGCTCGTGGTCGCCTTCGTGGCCTACTCGTTCCGGCCCCGCCATCCGTTGCTCGACCTGCGGCTGTTCCGCAACCGCAACCTCACCATCGCCTCGATCACCATGTTCGTGTTCATCATCGCGTTCATGGGCGCGGGCCTGCTGTTCCCGAGCTACTTCCTGCAGGTGCGGGGTGAGACGACGCTCGCCGCGGGCCTGCTGATCGCGCCGCAGGGCATCGGCGCCATGCTGACCATGCCGATCGCGGGCACGCTCGCGGACCGGGTGCCGGTCGGCCGGACGGTGCCCTTCGCGCTGGTGCTCATCGCGGCCGGTTTCTTCACCTTCACGCAGCTCGGCACCGACACCTCGTACTGGCTGCTCTGCGGCTCGCTGTTCGTGATGGGCCTCGGCATGGGCGGCACGATGATGCCGATCATGACCTCGGCGCTGAAGACGCTCAGCGCCGCCGAGGTGGCGCGCGGCTCCACGCTGGTCAACATCCTCCAGCAGATCGGCGGATCGATCGGCGCCGCGATCATGTCGGTCATCCTCACCAGCGAGCTGAACGGCTCGCGGCCCATCCCCGGCGTGACCGACCCGGGCACCGGCGCCCCGCTGACCGAATCCCAGCTCGCCATCGCCGCACAGCAGCGGCCCGAGCTGATCCAGCAGTTCCCGGTGCCGCCGTCGCTCATCGAGCGAGGGCTCGACTACGCCGCGGGCGCCTTCTCGACCACGTTCTGGGTCGCGTTCGGTCTGGTGCTGCTCACCTTCGTCCCGGCCGCCTTCCTGCCGCGCCGGCGTGAGCCGTCGCACCTGCTCGACGGCGAGACGGGCGAGGACAAGCAGCCGATGGCGCTGCCGATCCACTGACCGCCGCCGTGACCGGGGCCGGACGCCTGAGCGTCCGGCCCCGCGCCACATCGGTGCGGTGCCGCCCGCCGTGCCGGGTGGGCGCGTTGTCGGCCACCGCTGGTGTCCTCGCGCTGTCGGCCTGCCCGGCCGTGTCGGCGTGGCTTTCGCCGCCGGGGCCGTGCCGGCGGGGCCAACCCGCCACCGCGGCCGT
Source organism: Micromonospora chalcea (assembly GCF_028768405.1). Taxonomy (NCBI): domain Bacteria; kingdom Bacillati; phylum Actinomycetota; class Actinomycetes; order Micromonosporales; family Micromonosporaceae; genus Micromonospora; species Micromonospora chalcea. The sequence continues at coordinate 1,142,422 of NZ_CP118233.1, forward strand.
GACGAGCGCCTACGATCGGCACAGGGAGCCGGGGAGAGGCGGGCAGCGTGAGCGCAGACGACGCGCAGCGGCCGGCGCGACGGCGTAACCGCCTGCTGCTGGCGGGCCTGCTCGCCGTCGTCGGGCTGATCCTGCTGCTGCTCGGCCTCACCGTCGCCAACGGCACGGTCGCCGGCGTCGAGGTGGTGCTGGCGTTGCTGCTCCTGGTCAGCAGCTACGCGATTCAGCGGCTGGCCCGCCGCGAGACGGTCTACCGCGACGAGCGGCGCTGACCGGCGCGGCGGCCCGGCCGGGCTAGGCTGCCAGTGTGGATCACGAAGACCGGATCGCGCTGTTCCTCGACTACGAGAACCTGGCCCTTGGCGTACGCGACCACCACGGTGGCGGTGCGTTCGACTTCCGGCCGATCGCCGACGCGCTCGCCGAGCGGGGGCGGGTGGTGGTGCGCCGGGCGTACGCGGACTGGTCGTACTTCGACGAGGACCGGCGGATGCTCACCCGCTCGCACGTCGAGCTGATCGAGATCCCGCAGCGCATGGGCGCCTCCCGCAAGAACGCCGCCGACATCAAGATGGCGGTGGACGCGGTCGAGCTGGCGTTCGAGCGCGGCTACATCTCCACGTTCGTGATCTGCACCGGCGACAGCGACTTCACGCCGCTGGTCCACAAGCTGCGCGAACTCAACAAGCGGGTGATCGGCGTGGGAGTGGAGAAGTCCACCTCGGCGTTGCTGCCGCCGGCCTGCGACGAGTTCCTCTACTACGACCGTCTCGAAGGCGTCGACGTGCCGCCGCCGGCCGCCCGCCGGTCGCGTCCGGCCCGCACGGCGCCGCCCGGACCGGTGGCGGAACCGGTGGCGGAGGCCGCGCCGGAGGCCGCTGCTGCCGAGGAGGGGCGGGCCCGGGACGTCGACACGCTCGCCGTCCAGCTCGTGCAGACGGTGGCCGGTATGCAGGGCAGCACGAGCGGTGACGTGACCGCCTCCGCGCTCAAGCGCGCGCTGCTGCGCAAGGACCCGACGTTCAGCGAGTCCGACTACGGCTTCCGTACCTTCGGCGAACTGCTGCGCCACCTCGCCGCGCGCAACGTGGTGGAGCTGGCGGCGGGGCCGGCGAAGGGCGACCCGGAGGTGTCGCTTCCCGAGCAGGGCGACCGGGATGTCGCGTTCGGGCTGCTGCGGTCAGTGGTGGTGGACCTGGCCGGCGAGGGCGGCGCGGTGGCGCTGTCCGGGCTGAAGGACCAGCTCCGGCGCGCCCGGCCCGACTTCAGCGAGAAGAAGCTCGGATATCGCAGCTTCCTGCAGTTCTGCAAGGCGGCCGCGACGGGCGGCGCGGTGGAGCTGCGCTGGAGCCCCGAAGACGGCGACTACCTCCTGACCCCCCATACCCCCTGATCCCCACCCCACCCGCCCCTCGCCCTTCGTTCCCGCGATCTTGCACTTGCGGCCCGCCTAAAGCGGGATGAATCCGGCATCTGTAGGGCGCGAAGTGCAAGATCGACGGTGAGGGTGAGGCGGGGTGACCGCGAGGGCGGGACGGCGGGGAAGTGGGAGAGCGGCGAGCGTGGGGCGGGGTCAGGGGAGGGTTGCGTCTTGCTGGGCTGTTGCGCCGGAACCGACGGCCAGGCCGAGGTGCAGGCCCACCAGGTCCAGGACGCTCGGCTCGGCGGATGCGGCGGACGGGCTCGGCTCGGTTGTCGGATCGGGCTCGCCGGTCGGAACCGGATCAGCCGTCGGGCTCACGCTCGGCGCCGGTGTCACCTGGCCTGCGGGTGGGCCGGACGATTCGACGATCACGGGCGTACGGCCGCTCACGCGCGTCGACGGGGATCCGGCGGCAGGTGGCGCGGTGGTGGGGACCCGATCACCCGAATCGGCGGCCGGAGGTCGCGGCGCGGGCCGGGGCGGCCGGGACGCGGGGGGAGACGACGGGTTGACCGGGGTCGCCACGGGCGGCACTGACGAAACGGCCGGTGGGGGCGCGGTCGCCGGGTGGGTCGCGGTTCGGGCTGCCGGGTCGGTCTGCCCGGCGGTCGCGGTCCAGGTGCCGGCGGAGGTGACGCCCAGCAGTACGGCCATCGCTGCGACGCCCGCCGCGGCCAGCCGCTGGGGGAGCGCCCGTTCGGCGGGGGCGTCCCACGGCCCGAGTGGCCGGGGTGGGCGGGGCCGGGCGGCCCGGTGGGCGGACCACAGCGCCTCGACGTCCTCCACCACCACGGTGCGCGTACCGGTGGCGTCGGCGTGGGCCAGGGTGAGGTAGAACCGGGCGTTCGCCGCGCCCGGCGCCGGCACGCGCAGACCCGCCGGTGCGCCGCTGTCCGTGCCGTGCAGCAGGGTGACCGGACGGCCGGGGTGGTGCCCGAGTCCGCGCAGAGTCCGCAGGGGCCACTCCCGGCCGACGCCGGGCCCGGTGAAGGCGACCCGCCGGTCGGTCACCACGGCGGCGCCGCTGGCGATCACGCGCAGCCCGGCCGGTAGCGGGCCCTCGGCCGGGTCGAGACATCCGGCGAGCGTGCCGTCCGGCACCGGCAGTCCGGGTAGGTGCCGGGCCGTGGCCTCGACGAGGTCGACGGTGGGCAGGATGCGGTAGACGACCTCACCGTCGTCCAGTGGCACCGGTAGCGGGGTGCCCGTCAGGACGCACCCGTGGAAGCCGGCCGCCTCGATCCGCAGCCGGTCGAGGTGCTCCGCGCGCCGCCGCCAGGCCCGCGCCGCCGTCTCGTACGCCTGGCGCCGGCGCTCGTTCTCGCGCCGCGCCCAGGACAGCCGCCGTCGGGGATGAGCCCCGATCGCGTCGGGTCGCCTCGCCGTCACACCTGGTACAACGCCCTGCGTAAGCCGCGGATACGTGAGCGCGGCTATCGTCCGGTTTGGCGGTGGTATGCCCGCGATTACACTTCGGGGCATGCCGCGGATCGTCCAGTTGCTGGCCTCGCCCGTGCACCGGTACGTGGGCCGCCCCGCGGACGGGCCCGCCCCCGCGCCGCCGGGTGAACTGGTCGAGCGGGTGGAGGTGCGCGCCGGTCTCGGCATCGTCGGTGACCGCTACTTCGGCCGCCCGGCGCACCGCCAGGCGAGCGTCACGCTGATCGCGCGGGAGTCGCTGCCGCCCGGGGCGGACCTCACCCAGTTGCGACGTAACGTGCTGACCGACGGCATCCCGGTGGACGAGCTGGTCGGCCGGGTGCTCACGCTCGACTCCGGCGACGGTCCGGTCCGCCTGCGGGTGCACCGGGCCGCGCCGCCGTGCGCCTGGCTCGACGTGGTGGTCGCGCCCGGCACCTGGAAGGCGATGCGTCGCCGGGGCGGTGTGCGCTGCGCGCCGCTCACCGACGGCGTCCTGCGGGTCGGGCCGGTCACCGTCTCCGTCGACGACGACTGACCCGGTTCGGGAACTTTTCCCGCCCGCCGGCCGACCAACCGGAGGTCGCCGACAGTCAGGCCCGGTGGCAGGAGGGACGCCAGGGATGAACCGAGCGGGCAGCGGATCCGTACCGTCGGGCATGACGATGTCGGGCCCGCGGGCCGGCCGAGGATGAGCCCGGACGCCGACGACGAGCAGGTGACCGGGTGGGCCCGGAGCGCCGCCCGTGGTGACCGGCTGGCCGCTGCCGCGTTCGTCCGTGCCCTCCAGGCGCCGGTGTGGCGGTTCCTCGCCCACCTGGCCGGGCCGGCCGAGGCCGACGACCTGGCCCAGGAGACGTTCCTGCGCGCGCTGCGCAGCCTGCCCGGCTTCGCGGGCCGGTCGTCGGCGCGTACCTGGGTCTTCACCATCGCCCGCCGGGTCGCGGTGGACCACGTGCGGGCGGCGACCGCGCGGCCCCGCACGGCCGCGCTGGCGGACTGGCAGGCCGCCGCCGAGGCGGCCGGGGCGGTGACCCGCGGCGGGGACGACGGGGTGGTGTTGCGCGGGCTCATCGCGGCGCTCGCCCCGGACCGCCGGGAGGCGTTCGTGGCCACCCAGGTGCTGGGCCTGTCCTACGCCGAGGCCGCCGAGGTGTGCGGCTGCCCGGTCGGCACGATCCGGTCCCGGGTCGCCCGCGCCCGGGAGGACCTGGCCGCCGCCTGGTCCGGCGACGTCCGTGACCGCCGCGCCCGCTGACACCCGCGGGCCCCGGCCGTCCGGCGGTTCAGGCCGCGCGCCGGTTGCGGGCCTGTGCGGGGTACGGGCCCGGCTGCACCAGCCGCAGCGGCGCCGGCGCGGCCGGTTCCTCGGTGCGCAGCGCCCACCGCGATCCGCTCGACCGGCCCCGCCCGGGCGGCGTGTCGCCGGGGCGCCAGCCCGGCCGGGACAGCACCAGCATCACGGCCCAGCCGACCAGCAGGAAGCCGTGGCTGACCAGCCGGGTCATCGCGACCTGACCGGTGATCAGGTCGTTCACCGACAGCAGCACCAGCGTGGCGACGAACGCGCTGAGCATCGGCAGCAGGCCGGACGGCGTGGTCCGGCGTGCCGCCACGTAGAGGAACCCGGCGCCGACTGCTACGTTCCACGCCGCCGACTCGTGCCACAGGTGCTGGCCGGAGGTGTGGGCGTGCGCGACGACCGCCTCCCGGCCGATCTGGGCCAGCCCGAGTACGAGCTGCACCGCGCCGAGCAACCCGAGCGCCCCGCGTAGTCCGAGCGCGATCCGCTGGCGGCGGCTCGGCCGGGGCGGCGGCGCGGCGGCGAGCACCGCGTCGACCAGGTCGGGTACGCGCGGGGCGAGCTGCGTACGGGCCCGCCGGGTGACCGCCGCGGCCGAGTCGAACCAGCCCCGGCAGCCGGCGCAGCCGGTCAGGTGCGCCTCGGCCGCCTCGATCTCCGAGCGGGACGCCTCACCGTCCAGCTGTGCCGACAGGATTTCCCGCCACTGCTCACACGCCATACAGGGATAGTCGTCCGGACCGGCGCGCTGGTTCCCGGCGGGGTGCCGGTCACGCCGCCGCGGCCGCTGACCGTTCCGCCCACGCGTGCAGCGCGTCCCGGTCGCCCGCCGAGTCCAGGTTCAGCGCAGCCTCGATCAGTGCCAGATGGGTGAACGCTTGCGGGAAGTTGCCCAGCGCCGTGCCGTCGGGCGCGCGTTCCTCCGGATGCAGGCCGAGCGGCCCGGCCCGGCCGGCCAGCCGGTCGAAGATGTCCCGCGCCTCGCCGTGCCGGCCGGCCAGTACCAGCGCCGAGACCAGCTCGAAGGAGCAGAGCAGGAACGCCCCCTCGGTGCCGGGCAGCCCGTCGTCGGCCCGGTAGCGCCGGATCAGGTCGGGCGCGACGGCGAGGTCGGCGCGGATCCGTTCGACGGTGGCGACCACCCGGGCGTCGTCGCCGGGCAGGAACCCGACGAGCGGCATCCGCAGCAGCGAGGCGTCCGGCTCGGTCCCGCCGTACGCCATGACGAAACTGCCGGCGCGCTCGTCGTACCCGCGGTCGAGCACCTCGGCGTGCAGCGCGTCACGTTCCCGGCGCCACCGGTCCACCGGCGCGGCGCCGTCGCCGAGCAGCCCGGCGAGGCGGATGCCCCGGTCCAGGCAGACCCAGGTCATCACCTTCGAGTAGACGTAGTGCCGGCACGGGCCGCGGATCTCCCACACCCCGTGGTCCGGTTCCCGCCAGCGCTCCGCCATGGTCTCGACGTGCCGCCGCAGCAGCGCCCACTGCGGGCCGGTCAGCTCGCCGGTGAGCAGCTGGTAGGCAAGCGCCGCGTCGAGGATGTGCCCGTACGTGTCGAACTGGATCTGGTTCGCCGCCTCGTTGCCGACCCGCACCGGCGCCGAGCCGGCGTAGCCGGACAGGTGCGGCAGCTCACGCTCCTCGGTGGCGTGGCCGTGGATGCCGACGAGCGGCGCGAGCGGATGCTGCCGCGCGCAGATGCCGAGCAGGAACCGCAGATAGCGGCGGCCCTCCTCGGCGTGGCCCAGGCGGAACAGCGCGAGCAGCAGCAGCGCCGCGTCCCGGTGCCAGGTGAAGCGGTAGTCCCAGTTGCGGACCCCGCCGATCTCCTCGGGCAGCGATGTGGTCGGGGCGGCCAGCAGCGCGCCGGTCTCGTCGTAGGACAGGCCGCGCAGCACCAGGGCGCTGTGCCGGACCGCGCCGGCCGCGAAGCCCGTGTAGTCGCCGCGCGCCGACCACGCCCGCCAGCTGTCGGCGGTCCGCTCGGTCAGCTCCTCGGCGTCGGCGAGGGCGGGCACCGGGTCGGCGTACCCGAGAAGCAGCGTCGCGTCCTGCCCGGCGCGCAGCTCCGCCTCGGCGACGAGCGTGCCGTCCTCGACGGTGACCGGCAGGTCGGTGCGCAGCCGCAGCGGCGTGCCGTCGGCGTGCCAGCCGTTACCGTCGCGCCGCCAGCGCACCGGGCGTGCCCCGTACCCGGGCCGGGGCGTCAGCTCGGCGCGGACCCGCAGCACACCGTCGGTGATTCGCAGCCGGCGCACCAGCGCCCGCTCGGCGTGGATCGGCCGGTCGGCGGCGCCGGGCCGGACCGCGAGCAGGTCCTCGCCGGCCGCCGCGCCGGACGGGGCGGCCCAGTCGTTCTCCAGCACCAGCGTGTCCGGCCGGTAGCGGCGCCGCGGCGCCGGGCAGCCGGCGACGGTGAGCGTGAACCGGCCGCCGGTGTCCCGGTCGAGCAGCCGGGCCGCGACCGCGTCGCCCGCCGCGTCCGGTACGCAGAACCACTCGACCGCCCCGTCCGGTGCGACGAGCGCCGTGGTGTGCGTGTCGGACAGGAACGCGTACGCGTCGATCGGCGGGAACGACAGCGGCGGCTCGGACACGGCGGTGACTACCCGGCGCGGGCACGGGTAAGCGGGCCGGGGAGGGGCCGCTGTGACACGCGAGTTCGTGAACTGGTCCGGCAGTCTCCGCTTTACACCGGCGGACCGGGCCGAGCCGGCCGACGAGGCCGAGGTGTGCGACCTGGTGCGCCGTGCCCGGGCCACGCGCGCGACCGTCCGGCCGGTCGGCTCGGGGCACTCGTCCAGCCCGCTGGTGCGTACCGACGGGATCCTGCTGAGCCTGGACCGGATGGCCGGGGTGATCTCCGACGACGGGCGGGTCGCGACCGCGTGGGCCGGCACGAAGCTGCGGGCGCTGGGCGAAGGGCTCTACGACGCCGGGCTGGCCATGGACAACCTGGGCGACGTCGACTACCAGTCGATCGCTGGGGCGACCGCCACCGGCACCCACGGCACCGGCATCGGATTTGGGAACCTGAGCACCCAGGTCACCGGCGTGCGCCTGGTCACCGGCACCGGCGACGTGCTGGACGTCGACGCGCGGCGCAACCCGGAGCTGCTGCCGGCGGTGCGCCTCTCCCTCGGCGCGCTCGGCGTGGTCACCCAGGTCACGCTCGACGTGCAGCCGACCTACCAACTGCACCGCCGCTCCTGGTGCGCGCACCTGGACTGGACCCTGGACCACCTCGCCGTGCTGCAGCACACCAACCGCAACATGGACTTCTACTGGTACCCGCGCAGCGACCAGACGCAGATCCGGGTGATCAACCGCACCGACACGGACGCCGCGCCGGACCGGGCACAGCCCCGGCTGCCGGACGGCGAGCCGCGGCAGAGCCAGGTCGGGCCCACCCACCGCACCATTCCCCGGCACCGGGAGCTGCGCTTCGAGGAGATCGAGTACATGCTGCCGTCGGAGGCGTTCCCGGCCTGCTTCGCCGAGGTGCGCCGCCGGGTGCGCGACCGGCACCGCCGGGTGGCCGCCTGGCGGGTCCTGGTCCGCACCATCGCCGCCGACGACATCTGGCTCAGCAACGCCTACGGCCGCCCCACCACCACGATCGCCTGCCTGCAGAACACCTCGCTGCCGTACGACGAGTACTTCCGGGACATGGAGGCGGTGTTCCGGCACTACGGCGGACGCCCGCACTGGGGCAAGAAGCACTGGCTCGGCGCGCGGGAGCTGCGTCCCCTCTATCCCCGCTGGGACGACTTCCAGGCGGTGCGCCGCCGGCTCGACCCGGACGGGGTGTTCCTCACCCCGGACCTGGCCCGGCTGCTGGAGGAGTCGTGAGCGCGCCGGTCGGCGCCCGGGTCTGGGTGGTGCCGGGCGGGCACGTGCCGTTCCCCGCGCACGGCCCGGAACCGGCGTTCACCGCCTTCGACCAGCTCTGCGTGCTCAACGCCGCCGACGAGGACGCCGAGCTGGAGCTGGACTTCTACTACCAGGACGTCGAACCGGTCGGACCGTACCGGCTACTGGTCGGCGCCCGCCGGATCCGGCACGTACGGGTGAACGACCTGATCGACCCGGAGGCGGTGCGACTGGACCGCCCGTACGGCTGCGTGCTGCGTTCCCCGGTCCCGGTGGTGGTGCAGTTCCTGCGCCAGGACACCCGGCTGCCCGGCGTGGTGGCGCTGACCGGCACGATGGCGTACCCCGGGTGAGGTTCGGGCGGGCGACCGCGGGTACCCGGCCGCATGCGGGATGCCGTCGACCGGGTACGCGACGCCGGGCGGTCCAGCCGCCGGCGACTGGGCACGTACTTCATCGTGGCGGTCCAGGCCGGCCTCGCGGCCACGCTGGCCTGGACGGTGGCCCGCGAGGTGCTCGGCAACCCCGACCCGACGTTCGCGCCGGCCGCGGCGGTCAGCGTCATCGCCGCCTCGCTCGGCAACCGCACCCGGCGGACCGTGGAGCTGGTGGTCGGGGTGGTCCTCGGCATCGTCGTCGGTGACCTGCTGGTGCATCTGTTCGGCACCGGGCCGTGGCAGACCGGCGTGATCGTGTTCCTGGCGGTCTCCGCGGCGGTGCTCGTACGCGGTACCGGCGCGCTCGTCACCCAGGCCGGCGGTACGGCGGTGCTGGTCGCCACGCTGACCCCGGTGTCGCCCGACCTGGAGCTGCCCCGGACCCTCAACGCGCTCGTCGGCGGCGCCGTCGGCCTGCTCGTGGTGCTGGTGATCGCGCCGCTGAACCCGCTGCGCGCGGTCCGCCGCGTGGCAGACCCGGCGCTCGACACGTTCGCCAGTCAGATGACCGCGTCGGCGGAGGCGCTTGCACACGCCGACGTGTGCGCGGCCGACGAGGTGCTGGCCCGGATGCGCGCCGCCGAGACGGAACTGGACCGGATCGACGAGATGGTCGGCGCCGCCGACGAGGTGGTCCGGTTCTCCCCGGTGCGCTGGCGGCGACGACGCGCCCTGGCCGCGTATCGGCACGGCGCCGAGCACCTGGACCGGGCGTTCCGCAACAGCCGGGGCATGGTGCGCCGCATCGGCACCGCGTTACGGGACCGGGAGCCGGTGCCGCCGCACCTGCCCGCCGCGCTGGAGCACTTCAGCGAGGCGATCCGGCTGCTGCACCGGGCGTTCCTGGCCGCCGAGGAGCCGGTCGCCGCCCGGGAGCGGGTGCTGCGCGCGGTCCGCGACGCGGGCGAGGCGTGCCGGCAGGAGATCGGCTTCTCCGGCACCATCGTGGTCTCGCAGTTGCGGACCGTCGCCAACGACCTGCTGCGTGCCACAGGCGTGCCGGCGGACGAGGCCCGCCGTCAGGTCCGCCGCGCGGCAGCGGCCCGCTGAGAGGGCCGCTCACGCCTCGGTCAGCAGGGTCTTCTGCACCTTGCCCATCGCGTTGCGGGGCAGCGCGCCGACCAGCCGCACCTGCCGGGGGCGCTTGTGCGCGGACAGGTGCCGCGCCACGCAGTCGATCAGCTCGGCCTCGGCCACGCCGTCGCCGACCACGTACGCGGTCACCTGCTGCCCCAGGTCGGGGTGGGGCGTGCCGACCACCGCCGCCTCCCGCACACCCGGGTGGGCCAGCAGCGCGTCCTCCACCTCGCCGGCCCCGATCCGGTACCCGCCGCTCTTGATCAGGTCGGTGGCGGCCCGGCCGACGATGCGGTGGACGCCGTCCGGGTCGACCGTGGCGACGTCGCCGGTGCGGAACCAGCCGTCGGCGGTGCGACCAGCTGCGTCGGCGTCCGGCCGGTTCAGGTAACCGTCGAACAGCGTGCCGCCGCGTACCTGCAGCTCGCCCATCGCGTCGGCGGGCAGCGGGTCGCCGTGCTCGTCCCGCACCCGGGTGTGCACGCCGGGCAGCGGCACACCCACGGTGCCGGGCCGCCGGGGAACGTCCGCGCGGGCGCTCACCGTCACGAGCGTCTCGGTCATGCCGTACCGCTCCAGCGGCCGGTGCCCGGTCAGCCCGGCCAGCGCCGCGAAGACCGGGTCGGGCAGCGCCGCGCTGCCGGACACGAGCAGCCGGGCGCCGCGCAGCGCCCGCGCCGCCGCGGGTTGCGCCGCGATCCGCGACCAGATCGTGGGTACGCCGAAGTACAGCGAGCCGCCCGCCGCCGCGTACCGCTCGGGGTGGGGACGGCCGACGTGGCGCAGGCGGCTGCCGACGCGCAGCGGGCCGAGCACGCCCAGCACCAGCCCGTGCACGTGGAACAGCGGCAGCCCGTGCACCAGCAGGTCGTCCGGCGTCCAGGCCCAGGCGTCGGCGAGCCCGTCCAGGCAGGCGGCGACCGCGCGGCGGGACAGCACCGCGCCCTTGGGCGCGCCGGTGGTGCCGCTGGTGTAGAGGATCAGCGCGGTGGCCGCCGGGTCGGGCTCGGGATGGCTGGTGTCCGAGCGCCGGGCCAGATCCAGCGGCACGAGCGGCGGCGAATGGGCTTCCCGTGTGCCCGGCACCGCCAGCAGCACCTCCGCGCCGGAGTCGCGCAGGATGTGGTCGCGTTCCATCGGCCCGGCGTCGGGCGGCACCGGCACCACCGCCGCGCCGGCGAGCAGCCCGCCGACCACGCCGACCACCGTCTCCAGGGTCGCCGTCGCGGGCACCGCCACCCGGGCCGCGCCGCGCAGGTCGTCGGCGACCGCGGTGGCCGCCCGGCGCAGCTCCACCCAGGACAGCGAGCGGTCCTGCACCCGGATCGCGCCCGGGCGCTCGTCGGTGGCTTCGGCGAGCCGGCTGAGCAGCGGCACGGGCACCCCTTTCCGGTACGTCCCCGAGGCGACCGTAGCCGGACGGCCCACCCCGGCCGGGTGGGCCGTCAGGAATGTGTCATCGTGGTCGGCGGCGAGAAAGGGGTCGGCATGTCGGGTCCGTTGCACGGGGTGCTGGTCGCCGACTTCTCCCGCATCCTCGCCGGACCGTACGCGACGATGCTCCTGGCCGACCTCGGCGCGGACGTGGTCAAGGTGGAGTCACCGGGCGGCGACGACACCCGCGGCTGGCGGCCCCCGGTCCGCGACGACGTCTCCACCTACTACCTGGCGGTCAACCGCAACAAGCGCTCACTGGTGCTCGACCTGACCGACCCCGGCGACCTGACGCTGGCGCACCGGCTGGCCGACCGGGCCGACGTGCTGATCCAGAACTTCCGTCCGGGCGCGCTGCGCCGCTTCGGCCTCGACCACGACACGGTCACCGCCCGCAACGCCCGCCTGGTGTACGCCTCGATCAGCGGCTTCGGCGCCGCCGGGGGCGCCGACCTGCCCGGGTACGACCTGATGGTGCAGGCCGCCGCCGGGCTGATGAGCCTCACCGGGGACGCGGACGGCCCGCCCTACAAGGCCGGCGTCGCGGTGTTCGACGTGATCGCCGGGCTGCACGCGGCGGTCGGGATCCTGGCCGCGCTGCGGCACCGCGAGGAGACCGGGCGCGGGCAGCACGTCACGGTGGACCTGCTCTCCTCGGCGCTGTCCGGGCTGGTCAACCACACCAGCGCGCACGTGGCCGGGGCCGCGCAGCCGCACCGGATGGGCAACGCGCATCCGAGCATCGTGCCGTACGAGCCGCTGCCCACCGCCGACGGCGAACTGGTGGTGATCGCCGGCAACGACGCGCAGTTCCGTACCCTCTGCCGGGTGCTGGGCGTGCCGGAACTGGCCGGCGACGCGCGGTTCCGGCGCAACGCCGACCGCGTCGCGCACCGCGACGAGCTGCGGCCGCTGCTGGTGGCGGCGCTGTCCCGGCGCGGCAGCGCGGAGTGGTTCGGCGAGCTGCGCGCGGCGGGCGTGCCGTGCAGCCCGATCAACTCTGTGGCCGACGGGGTGGCGCTGGCGCAGGGGCTGGGCCTGGAGCCGGTGGCGACGACCGGCGGCGTGCCGGGGATCCGCAACCCGATCGGCCTGTCCGGCACCCCGCCGCGCTACGAGCTGCCGCCCCCGGAGCTGGACGAGCACGGCGACCAGCTGCGCGCCTGGCTCGCCGCCCCCTGAGCCGGGCGCGCGGTCAGAGCGTCTCGACCAGGCGGAAGCGTTCCAGCACGGCCATGGTGTCGTCGTCGACGGTGAACGTGGGGTCGCCGAGCCAGCCGCGGTAGTCCTCGCCGTGCCAGAACCGCTCGTGGCCGGCCCGCCAGGCGGCGACCGACTCGTAGCCCTCGCCCTCGTCCCGCGCGTGGTCGAGATCGACGTCGCCGAGGCGGGCGACGCGGACCTCGACCAGCTCGATCACCGCCACCGGCCGGCTGTCGGAGTCGATCACCGCCGAGCGGGTACCGACGGCCGGCAGTGGCTCGCCGTCGATCTCGTAGTCCTGGACCAGCGCGGTAGTGGTGCTCTTGCTCCCGTCGAGCACCGCGGCGACGAGCTGGTCGCGCAGCGGGCCGGGGAAGGCGAACTCGAACGTGGGCAGCGCGGCATCCATGCCCGGCAGGCTAGCCGTCGGCGGCGGCGCGGCGCGCGGAGAATTGGAGGCGGGACCGGCAGCCCGCTCAGCCGGCCGGCGGCAGCAGGCGGTCCAGCCAGTCCAACAGCACCCGCTCGTACTGCGGGCTGACGCTGTCCAGGTCCTCACCCTCGCCGAGCGTGGGCGCGTGGTCGCACCCCGCCAGCCGGGCCACCGTCAGCTCGGCGTCGCGGGCCGCCCGCCGCCACACCTCGAGGCTGTCCTCGATCGGGATCCAGGCGTCCGTCTCGCCCCAGCAGAGCAGCACCGGGCAGGTCAGCCGCGCCAGCACCGGCGCCGGGTCGTAGTCCATGTCGGTCCACGTGCCGGGCGTGGCGGGCAGTTCCTCGGGCAGGGACGCCAGTGGGAACCAGGGGTGGCGCACGGCGACGTCCAGCTCCGCCTGCGCCACCGCGCGTGGCACGTCGCCGCGCAGGTAGTCCTCGGCGAGCGCGCGCAGCCGGGTCAGCTCAACCACGTCGGCCGGCCCGTACCCGTGCCGGCGCAACTGCTCAGCGGTGCCGTAGCGCATCTGCCTCGCGGGGCTCACCCCGCTGCAACCGACCAGGACCAGGAAGTCAACCGGGTGCCGGGTGGCGGTCAGCGCCGCCGCCCACGCGCCCTGGCTGAACCCCCACAACCCGACCGGGACCGCCCCGACGTGCCGGCGCAGCTCGGTGAGCGCGGCGGAGGCGTCGTCGGCCTGGTCGGCCAGCGGCACGTCGTGCCCGTCGACGCGGGGGCGGCGGTCGTAGCGCAGCACCGCGATCCCGGCCCTGGGCAGCAGCCGGGCCAGGTGCGCGTACAGGAAGTGGGAACGCTGCCCGGCGTGCGAGCCGTGCAGCACCACCAGGCCTCCCCGTACCGGCGCGGCCGGCAGGTCGAGGACCGCGGGCAGGCCCGCCGTGCCGATCGTCGTCTCCATGCCGGGCAGTGAACCACCAGCCGTCCCGCCCCGTGGTCCCGGCCGCCGCCCGCAACGCCCGCGTGCGTACGCTGACCAGGTACGCAGCCGCGACCGTGGAGAACCGCCATGACCAGCCCCGCATCCCGTACCGTCCGGGTCGCCCGCCCCGGCGACGTGGCCGCCCTCGTCGACCTGATCGAGTCGGCGTACCGGGGTGAGCGCAGCCGGCAGGGCTGGACCCACGAGGCGGACCTGCTGGCCGGGCAGCGCACCGACCCGGACATGGTCGCCTCGGCGGTCACCGCCCCGGACGGCGTGGTGCTGGTCGCCGAGCAGGACGGTGACCTGCTCGCCTGCTGCCAGCTGGAACGCCGCGACGACCACGTCTACTTCGGGATGTTCGCGGTGGCCCCCGGCCGGCAGGGCGGCGGCCTGGGCCGGGAGCTGCTGGCCGAGGCCGAGCGATACGCGACGCAGCAGTGGCACGCCGGTGAGATGCGGATGACCGTGATCGTCCAGCGCGACGACCTGATCGCCTGGTACGAGCGGCGCGGCTACGTCCGCACCGGCGAGCTGAGCCCGTTCCCGTACGGCGATGAGCGCTTCGGCGTGCCGCTGCGGCCGGACCTGGCGTTCGAGACGCTGCGCAAGAAGCTCGGCTGATTCAGCCGGGCCGGTCGACGAGGGCGACCAGCTTCTTCGGGGCCAGCACGCAGTAGCTCTCGGTGAGCAGCTCGGCGACCTCGGTCCAGTCCGTGTCCGCGTCGAGTCGCAGGCCGACCACGTCGGCGGCCCAGTCCGGCTTGAAGAAGTGCGGCCCGGCCGCGAGCAGCCCGGCGATCTCGTCGCCGGGGGAGCGGAACGTCATCACGCAGACCGGCTCGTCGGTCGCCGCGGCCCGCGCGTACGCGGCCTGGTGGCCGGGGTCGACGGTGAGCACGTGGGCGAACGTGCGGCCGCGCACCCGCCACCGCACACCCACCCAGGCCGGCTCCTCGTAGGCGTCGGGCAGGCCGAGGCAGACCGGGCGCAGGCGGTCGAGGTGCTCGGGCGGAACGTCTCCGGGACCGGTCATGCCCGCACGCTAGCCGCAGCCTCCGACATTCCCGCCGTACCGGCGTGGCGCCCGGCCGCCGCGCGTCCGGCGGAGAAATGTCAAGCCTGGGAGTACCACGACGATGAGTTTCGGCGAGGCCCGCGGTCAGTGCAGGGAAGACACCTGGATGGAGGACGAGACATGAGCGGCGTACGGGTACTTGTCGGCACGCGCAAGGGCGCGTTCATTCTGACGTCGGACGGCAAGCGCGACGACTGGACCGTCGACGGACCGCACTTCGGCGGATGGGAGATCTACCACCTCACAGGTTCACCCGTCGAACCGGACCGGCTCTACGCGTCCCAGTCCGGCGGCTGGTTCGGGCAGCTGATCCAGCGCTCGGACGACGGTGGCCGGAACTGGACGACAGTCGGCAACGACTTCGCCTACAGCGGCGAGGTCGGGCAGCACCTCTGGTACGACGGCACCCCGCGCCCGTGGGAGTTCAAGCGGATCTGGCACCTGGAGCCGTCCCGCCACGACCCCGACACCGTGTACGCGGGCGGTGAGGACGCCGCGCTCTACCTGTCCACCGACGGCGGCCAGAAGTGGTCCGAGCTGACCGCGCTGCGGCAGCATCCGACCGGCCCGTCCTGGCAGCCCGGTGCGGGCGGGATGTGCCTGCACACGATCATCCTCGACGCGGCCGACCGGGACCGGATCTACGTCGCGATCTCGGCGGCGGGCGCGTTCCGCAGCGACGACGGCGGCGCGAGCTGGCTGCCGATCAACAAGGGACTTCGTTCCGGCGAGATCCCGGACACCGACTCCGAGGTGGGGCACTGCGTGCACCGCCTCGCCCAGCACCCGTCCCGGCCGGACACGCTGTTCATGCAGAAGCACTGGGACGTCATGCGCACCGACGACGCCGGCGGCAACTGGCGGGAGATCAGCGGCGACCTGCCGACGGACTTCGGCTTCCCGATCGCGGTGCACGCGCACGAGCCGGAGACGGTCTACGTGGTGCCGATCACCAGCGACTCGCTGCACTACCCGCCGGAGGGCAAGCTGCGCGTCTACCGCAGCCGTACCGGCGGTGAGCACTGGGAGCCGCTGACCGAAGGGCTGCCGCAGTCGCACTGCTACGTCAACGTGCTGCGCGATGCGATGGCCGTCGACACGCTCGACCCCTGCGGGATCTACTTCGGCACCACCGGCGGTCAGGTCTATCACTCGGCCGACGGCGGCGACACCTGGGCGCCGATCGTGCGGGACCTGCCGGGCGTGCTCTCGGTCGAGGTCCAGGTGCTGCCGTGATCCGGGTGGTGCTGCCGGCGCACCTGAAGAACCTGGCGCACGTCACCGGCGAGGTACGCGTCGAGGTGGCCGGGCCGCCGACCCAGCGGGAGGTGCTCGACGCGCTGGAGGCCGCGTACCCGATGCTGCTCGGCACGATCCGCGACCGGCACAGCGGGAAGCGCCGGCCGTTCGTCCGCTTCTACGCCTGTGAGCTGGACCTGTCGAACGAGTCGCCGGACGAGCCGCTGCCCGAGGAGGTCGTCAAGGGCAAGGAGCCGTTCATCGTGCTCGGCGCGATGGCCGGCGGCTGAGCGCGTTCGGCCGGGAACCGTGCTCGCCGCGGCCACGTCTGACGGCCCATGACCTTTCGCAGATTCCGGACGATCGGATGGACGCTGGCCGCCGCGCTGGCCCTCGGTGGCTGCACCGCGTCACCGTCGGCCGATCCGCCGCCCACCGGCCGGCCCGTTCCGGCCGGTGGGTTGCGGCTCGTCGCGTTCGACTCCTGCGACGAGGCGCTACGGCAGATCCGGGCGGCCGCTCGGGCGGCGGTGGGACCGTGGGGTCTCGGGCCGGGCCGCGACCTGCTCCGGTTCGGCGCGGAGGCCGGGGCCGACAGCGGCGCCCAGAAGGCGGCCGGGCCGGCGTCCACTCCGGACTTCTCCGGGACGAACGTGCACGAGGCCGGCGTGGACGAGCCGGACCTGGTCAAGACCGACGGCCGGCGCATCGTCACGTACGGCCGGGGCGTGCTGACGGTCGTCGACCCGGCGACCCGCCGGCAGACCGGCCGGCTGGCGCTCGATCCGGCCGCCGACCGGTTCTCCGGGCAGGAGGGCAGCCTGCTGCTGCACGGGGACCGCGCGCTCGTGCTGCTGCGCGCCGGAAGGGTCCCAGAGTCCACGGTGCCCGGTCGGCGTCCCGCACCCGGCGTGGTCGGGCAGGCCCGGCTGGTCTTGGTCGACCTCGCCGCAGCGCCGCGCGTCGTCGGCGAGTACCGGGTCGACGGCCGGATGGTCGACGCACGGCAGGTCGGCGCGACCGCCCGCATCGTGATCAGTTCCGGTCACCGGCTCGAGTTTCCGCAGCAGCCGGGGGAGCGTACCGACGCGCAGCGGATCGCCGCGAACCGCGGGGTCGTCGACAAGGCCACGCTCGACGACTGGCTGCCCCGCTACGAGATCCGCGACAGTGTCCGCACTGTCGGCAGCGGTCGGGTGGGCTGCGACCGGGTGAGCCGGCCGGCCGGCTTCTCCGCCGCCTCGACGCTCACCGTGCTCAGCTTCGACCTGGCCGCGTCCGCGCTCGGCGCCGGTGACCCGGTCACCGTGTTCGCGGACGGCGACACCGTGTACAGCAACGGTCGACGCCTCTACGTCGCCGCCGACCAGCGCTGGCGGACGTGGCGCGCCGCGTCACCGGAGGCGCGCGACGTCAGCACCGAGATCTATCAGTTCGACACCGCCGCGGGCACGCCGCGCTTCGTCGCCGCCGGGTCGGTGCCCGGCTGGCTGATCAACCAGTACGCGCTGTCCGAGTGGGACGGTCACCTGCGGGTCGCCACCACCACCGGCGACACGTGGAGGCGGGAGAGGTCCTCCCAGTCCGGCGTCTACGTGCTGCGCGCCGACGGTCCCACGCTCAAGCGGGTCGGCACGGTCACCGGCCTCGGCAAGGGCGAGCGGATCTTCGCGGTGCGGTTCGTCGGCGGCACCGGATACGTGGTCACGTTCCGGCAGACCGACCCGCTGTACGGCGTGGACCTGCGCGACCCGGCCGCGCCCCGGGTGACCGGCGAGCTGAAGATCAACGGGTATTCGGCGTACCTGCACCCGGCCGGCGACGGCCGCCTGATCGGCGTCGGCCAGGACGCGACCGGCCAGGGGCAGGTGACCGGCACCCAGGTGTCGCTGTTCGACGTCGCCGACCCGGCCCGGCCCACCCGGATCGCCCAGCACCACGTCGCCCGTGGCTGGTCGGAGGCGGAGCACGACCCGCACGCGTTCCTCTACTGGCCGCCGGAGCGGCTGGTGGTGATCCCGGTGATGCAGTCGGGCGTGGACACCGATGGGCCCGACGGCACGAAGCGCCCGCCGTCCGGCGGCGTGCTGGCGTTGCGGCTCGGCGACAAGGGATTCACAGTGGCCGGCGCGGTGGACCATCCGGGGAGCCTGGCCGACGGCGGCGAGCGGACGCCGATCCGCCGCTCGCTGATGATCGACGGCGTGCTCTGGACGGTCTCCGACGCCGGTCTCAAGGCGACCGCCCTGGCCGGCATGACCAGCCTGGCCTGGGTGCCGCTGACCTGACAGCGGCCGGGCCTCGCCGCGTGGTAGGCGTGCGACGAGGCCCGGCGCGTCACTGTTCCAGCGCCGCCTCGGCCGCCGCCACCTGTGGGCCCACCCGCAGCGCGTAGGCGACGACGCCGCCGAGGAGGAACGTCGTGGCGGTGACCGCGGCGATTCGGTTGCCCGGCTCCTGCGCCATCCACAGCGCCGCCTGCCGCCATTCCGGCCCGCCCGGCGCGGCCATGAAGGACGCCATGGCGGCCCAGGCGGTCGGCGCCTGCCAGGCGGCCCGGGCGCCGGCCAGCGCCGCGCCGAGGCCGACCAGCCCGATCAGCCCGGCCGTGTTGCGGGCCAGCACGTCCAGCGGCCCGAAGTCGGCGCCGAGAACGCGGGCGGCGGCCAGCAGACCGACCACCACCACGCCGTACCCGAGCAGGTGCCCGGCCCGGCGCGGCGCCCACTGCCACGCGGCGGTGCGCTCCAGCGCCGGGTCGTTGCCGGCGAGCGTCGGCCCGAGCGGCGCGACCGCCAGCGCGGTGGTGAGCACGGCGAGGCCGGCGGGCACCTCGGGGCGGTCGGTGAAGCCGGACCAGGCGACGGCCATCACGGCGACGGCGATAGCGGATCCGGCCAGGGCGGCGGGTAGCCGGCGGGACCGCACGTACAGCGGCAGCCAGCGGGTCACGGCGCGGCCCGTCCGGTGAGCGCCGGCATCAGGTCCGGCTCGCAGCGCGCGGCGGCGTCCCGCAGCGCGGTGATGCGCCGCAGCTGCTCCGGCTCGGGCAGCGCGCGCAGCTGCCGCACCCCGTCCCGGATCTCCTCCTGCTTCTCGTCGGCGTACCGGTATCCGGTCCAGGAGTCCCACAGCCGCACCGTCTCGGCGTCGAGCAGCCAGGCCGCGGCGATCGCCGGGGCGATGTCGTCGCCGCTGCGCCCGCAGCCGTACCACATGGTGCCGCCGCCCAGGGCGATGCGCTCTGCCACGTCGGCGGCCCGGCCGGTGTCCGGGTCGACCTCCAGGAGGAACTGCACGGTGCCGGGTGCCGGCTTGGGCCGGTGCCACTGCTCGCTGTCGTTGCTGCCGACGGTGTCCAGCCGCACTTCCACCGCGCGGGCCGGCGCGTCCGGCAGCTTTGCCAGCGCCTTGAGCCCTCGGCGGGCCTCGGGAGTGATCTCGGGCAGCAGGTGCGCGTTGACGGCGGTGACGCACACCTGCGGCGTGCCGTCGGCGCAGACGAAGCGGCGTGCGTCCGGATCGAGCTGCCAGATCCCGGTCGGGCCGGGCACGCCGATCAGCAGGAGACCCGCCACGCCCCCGGCGAGGCTCGCGAGCGCCCCGGCCCGGACCGGCCACGACCGGCCCGCCGCCAGCAGCAGCCCGGCGAGGACCAGCCCGACGCCCAGCGCGAGGCGGCTGAGCAGCAGCCGGTCGGACAGCGTCTCCCACGGCGTGTCCGGCGGCCAGGAGATCATCAGGGAGGCGTTCGACAGCCGGCTGGTGCTGCCCGGACCGCCGAGCATGGCGGTGCCCTCCTGCGCGACCAGGCCGGCGGCGGCCAGCAGCGGCGGCAGCAGCGGCGAGGACCACAGCCGGCCGACGGCCACCCCCACCCAGGCCGCGCCCACCAGCACCAGCACGTCGGTCAGGGGCCCGGCGAGTCCGCGTACGCCGAGGTAGGCGCCGTCGAAGGCGACCACCGCGCCGGCGCCGGCGAGCACGAGCAGGTGCGCGGCCGCGACGGCGACGCCGAGCGCGGTCATCGCGGGCAGCGCGCGCTGCCAGCGGGGCCGGCCGGTGCTGTTCATCAGCTCGTCGGCGCGGGTACGCCGGTCCCGGCGGCCCAGTACCGCGCCACCGGCCAGCGACAGGGGCATCAGGAGGAACATGCCGGAGGAGTGGACGTAGCCCAACCGCAGCCACTGTCCCTGCCAGAAGCTGTACATGCTGGCGGCGCCGAGGATCCCGATGATCAGGAGCAGGACCGCCATGGTCGGCGCGTTGGAGCGGCGCAGTTCGACGCGTACCTGTCGGATCATCAGGCGCTCCGGTGCTGCTTGAGGAGGTACGAGTAGCCGCGCTCGGCGGCGCTGTCGCCGACGCCGCCGGTCTCGCCGTGGCGGATCAGGTCGGCGGGCAGGCCCTGGAACACGCGGGTGCCCTGGTCCATCAGGATGACGTCGGAGCAGGCCGCGACCACGTCCTCCACCAGGTGGGTGGAGACCAGCACGCAGGCGTCCGCGCCGAGTTCGCGGATCAGCTCACGGAACTCGACCCGCTGTTCCGGGTCCAGGCCGACTGTCGGTTCGTCGAGCAGCAGCAGGTCCGGTTCGTTCACGATCGCCTGGGCGATGCCGGCCCGGCGCAGCATGCCGCCGGACAGCGACTTGAGCTTGGCGTCGGCCCGGTCGGTGAGGCGTACCCGGTCGATGGCCCGCTGGGTCGCGCCCGGCACCGCCGAGGCCGGCATCTCCCGCAGCCAGGCCACGTACTCGACGTACTCCCGGACGGTGAACCGGGGGTAGTAGCCGAACTGCTGCGGCAGGTAGCCGAGCCGGCGGCGCATCGGCCGCAGCTCACGGGTTGTGGCGGCGTCCGCGCCGAGCAGCCGCAGCGTGCCGCCGTGCGGTTTGACCACTGTGGCGAGCGCGCGCATCAGGGTGCTCTTGCCGGCGCCGTTGGGGCCGAGCAGCCCGTGCACACCGGTGCCGAGCGTCAGGCCGAGGTTGTCGACGGCCAGGTGCCGTCCGGCCTTCACCGACAGTCCCACCGCCTCGATCCGCCAGGCGTGCCGGGTCGGCGCCACCTCGTCGGCGCTCACTGCGCGTACCAATGTCGTCTCCTTCTCGGGGCAGGGTCGTCCGCGGCGCCGGCGGGGCGCCGTGGCGTGGTTCCGGGGGGCCGGCGTCAGCCGGCGGGCCGCCGCAGGTGTTCGGCGCGCAGCGTGGTCAGCACGGTGAGCACGACGGCGGCCGCCGCCCAGGCGGGCATGGTCGCGGGCCGGAGCAGGGCCTCGGTCGTGGCGGCGGCGCGGGCCGCGTCGGCGGCGCCGGTGAACGACATGGCCGCGACCGCTGCGAGCCAGCCGCCCCCGAGGAGCGCGGCGGCCAGCGGCACCCCGACGCGGCTGCCGAGCAGCAGCGTCGCCGCGGTGAACGTCAGGCAGGGCAGCAGCCACAGCGCGGGGTTGCGGCCGACCGCCAGCCCGGCCACCGCGAGCACGGGCGCGACCAGGAGCAGAACCGCGAGGGTACGGCGCAGCAGCAGTTCCAGCCCGGCGCGGGCGGTGCCGGCGACCACCTCCCAGTTCGGATTGGCGCGTCGGGACCAGGCCACCGCGAGCCCGGCCAGCGGCGCGACCGGCGCGAGCAGCAGCACCGTCGAGGGCTGCTCGGGGTAGTTGCGGTCCAGCAGCACCGCGGCGAGGATCGCCGTGCACGTCATCGCCGCCCAGGCCAGCAGCGACCAGTCGGTCCAGCGCAGCCACCACCGTCGCAGCGGTCGCCGGGGCACCGGTCGCGGCCCGGTGCGGGCCTGTGCCAGGATCGCCTCCCGGGCGTCGCCGAGCAGCGCCCGCAGCGGCGGCGCGGCCAGCTCGCCGAGCCGGTCGCGGCACTCGGCGCAGCCCTCCAGGTGCACCTCGATCGTCCAGGCGGCGGCGTCGTCGGGGCTGCCCGCCGCGTACGCGACCAGTGCCGGCGGGGGAACGTGAGCGGTCATGCCAGTGCCTCCCGTAGCGCGTTGCGGGCACGCCGCGCCCGGCTCTTCACGGTGCCCTCCGGCACCCCCAGCAGGACCGATGTCTCCCGGACGGTCAGTCCGTCCAGGACCATCGCGGCGAGCACCGCCCGCAGTTCCGGGGCCAGCGCGTCCAGCGCGGCTCCTACCTCCGAGCCGAACGACCCGGCGAGCGCCTCGTCCTCGGCGGCCGGCGCGCTGCGTACCGGAAGCACGTCGGTGGGCACCTCCTGGACGCGGGCGCGGCGGCGCAGCGCGTCGACCAGGCGCCGGGCCGCGATGGTCCAGATCCAGCCGGCGGCCGAACCGCCCGGCGCGTCCGATCCACCGGAGCGCCGGATGCCGGAGAACGAGCCGGCGGCCCGCCACACGGTGAGGTACGTGTCCTGGAGGACCTCGGCGACGATGCCGTCGTCCGCGCAGCGCCGCCGTAGCCGGATCGCGAGCCACGGCGACGTACGCCGGTACAGCTCGTCGAACGCGCCGAGGTCGCCGCGCGCGACCCGCCGCAGCAGCCGCTCCTCGTCCTGTTTGCTTCCTCCCACGCCTAGATGGTCGTTCACGGCCCCTCCGACGGATCACGGCGCGGCGTGACCTGGGTCACACCGCGCCGTGGGCGGGTGTCCGTCACTGCGCGGCGGCGAACGGTCCCTTCGGTCCGAACGCCAGCGCGGCGAACCGCTCGCCGATGCGGCGGTCGGCGGCCGGGTCGGGGTGCAGCTCGTCGGGCAGCGGCAGCTCCGCGTAGTCGGCCTCGCCGTACAGCTCCAGCCCGTCGAGGTAATGCAGGTTCGGGTCCGCGCCGGCCCGGAACGCCACGATCCGGGCCAGCTCGGCGCGGATGACGCGCAGCGTGAGCCGGCCGGATGCCACCTCGGCCGGGTCGCCGGTGGCCCGGAACCGCACCTTCCCGTCGACGAACTCGACAGCGCCCGGGCCGGGCGTGTCCTCCTGGATCGGGCACAGGATCGACGACACGACAAGCAGCGGCGTGTGCGGGTGCCCCTCCCGGATGGTGTCCAGGAAGCCGTGCACGGCCGGGCCGAACGCGCGCAGCCGCATCAGGTCGGCGTTCACCACGTTGATGCCGATCTTGACGCTGATCAGGTCGGCCGGGGTGTCGCGCATCGCGCGGGCGGTGAACGGATCGAGCAGCGCGCTGCCGCTGAACCCCAGGTTGACCAGCTCCACGCCGGCCAGCGTGGCGGCCACCGCCGGCCAGGTGCCGGTGGGGCTCTCCGCGTCCGAGCCGTGGCTGATCGAGCTGCCGTGGTGCAGCCACACCCGGCGGTCACCCGTGTCGGCCGGCTCGACCGGCGCGTCCGTGCGCAGCGCCACCAGCTCGGTGATCTCCCGCTGCGGCAGCCAGATCACCACCTCCTTGTCGGTGGCGGGCAGGTCGGTGAAGCGCACCGTGCCGACCGGCCCGGGCTCGATGCCGGACGTGCCGGTGGCCAGGTCGATGGTGAGCACCTTGCCGCCACCGGCGGTGGCCTGACCGGCGAGGCGGCCGTCCACGACCAGGTCGTAGCGGCCGTCCGGACGTGGCCCGGTGCCCCGGTAGACCATCTTCATCGGCAGCACGTCCAGCTCGACGGTCGTGGCGCGGGTGCGGAACACCAGCCGTACGCCCGAGGGCATCGCCTCCGCCGTCGTCAGCTGCGGGTCGATGTTCTGCGCCCGGGCCCACGCGGGCAGCCGGTGCGGCAGCACCCCGTCGGCGGTCTGTTCCAGGTCGAGCGCGCCGCGCAGCAGGTCGGAGGTGATCGGAGTGATGAGGTGCGGGGATGCCATGATCCCGATCCTGCCCCCGGATCCGGGGGACCGGCCACCTGATTTATCCGACAGGCCGGACTCGTGACACTGAGTCAGTCGGTGAGCACGAGATCCACGTACCGGGCGGTCATGGTGGCGAGCACCTGGTCCGGGTCGGTGGCCCACACCTCGGCGTTGAAGATCTCCACCTCGACGTCGCCCGAGTATCCGGCGGCCTCCACCGCGCGGCGCAGCGGCGGGAAGTCGATGTGCCCGTCGCCCATCATGCCGCGCCCCAGCAGCACGTCGGCCGGGAGCGGGGTGAGGAAGTCGCATATCTGGAAACTCGCGATCCGCGTCCCGGCGCGGGCGATCTGCCGCCACACGTCCGGATCCCACCAGACGTGGAACGTGTCCACCACGACGCCGACCTGCTCGGCCGGGAACGCCTCGGCCACATCGAGGGCCTGCCCGAGCGTGGACAGCACGGCCCGGTCGGCGCAGTACATCGGGTGCAGTGGCTCCAGCGCGAGGCGTACCCCGCGCGCAGCCGCGTACGGGGCCAGCTCGGCCAGCGCGTCGGCGACCCGCTGCCGGGCGCCCGCGAGGTCACGGGAGCCGGGCGGCAGCCCGCCGACGACGAGCACCAGGCAGGCGGCGCGCAGCGCGGCGGCCTCGTCGATCGCGCGCCGGTTGTCCGCCAGGGCCGCGGCCCGTCCGGCGTCGTCGGCGGCGGTGAGGAACCCGCCCCGGCACAGCGACGACACCCGCAGCCCGGCGTCGGTGACGAGCCGCGCCGCGGCCGGTACGCCGATCTCGGCCACCGGCTCGCGCCACAGCCCGATCGCCGGGATGCCGGCGCGGACACAGCCGTCGACCGCCTGCGCCACCGACCAGCGGTGCGTGGTGCGCTGGTTGAGCGACAGCCGGGCCAGCCGGGGATCGGCGCTCATCCGGGCACGCCCGCCACGTCCAGGTACGCGCGCATCCGCTGTGCCGCCAGCTCGGGGTCGAGCAGCAGCCCGGCGGCGTCGGCCAGCCGGAACGCCTCGACCAGGTGCGGGACGCCGCGCCCGCCGTGCAGGCCGCCGACCATGGTGAAGCCGGGCTGCCGGCCGTTGAGCCAGGACAGGAACGCGATGCCGGTCTTGTAGTACGGCGTCGGCGGGGCGAACAGGTGCCGGGACAGCGGCACCGTCGGGTCGAGGATCGCCCGGAACCCGGCCCTGTCGTCCGCGTCGAGCCGGGCCAGCGCGGCCGACGCGGCCGGAGCGATCGCCGCGAACGCGCCGAGCAGCGCGTGGCTGAACAGCTTCCCGTCGCCCTCGATCAGCTCCGGGTAGTGGTAGTCGTCGCCGGTGTATACCTTCACCGTCGGCGGCAGCAGTTCCCGCAGCCGCACCTCCCGCCCGGCGTCGAGCAGCGACACCTTCACGCCGTCGACCAGGTCGGCGTGGGCGTGCACCAGCGCGGCGAACGTGGCGGCGGCCTCGTCCAGGTCGGTCGAGCCCCAGTAGCCGGACAGCGCCGGGTCGAACATGTCGCCGAGCCAGTGCAGCACCACCGGCGCGCCGGCCTCCCGCAGCACCCGCTCGTAGACGCGCAGGTAGTCCTCCGGGCCGGTGGCGAGCGCGGCGAGGTGCCGGCTGGCCATCAGCACCGGCGTGGCGCCGTACCCCTGCACGACCGCGAGCTGCTCGGCGTACGCGGCGACGACCTCGTCGAGCGTGCGCGGGACGCCGGTGAGCTGGTCGGTGCCCACCCCGGCGACGATCCGCCCGCCGCAGGAGGCGGCCTCGGCGGCGCTGCGCCGGATCAGCTCGCGGGTGGCCGTCCAGTCCAGCCCCATCCCGCGCTGCGCGGTGTCCATCGCCTCGGCCACACCGAGCCCCCACGACCACAGGTCGCGCCGCACCGCGAGCGTCGCGTCCCAGTCCAGGCCCGCCGGGCGGCCGGGGGAGTTGTCGGCGTACGGGTCGGCGACGACGTGCGCGGCCGCGTACGCGATCCGGCTGGCCGGCGGCCCGGACGGCCGGCGCCAGGCGGGCGGTTCCCGTAGCGTCAGCTTCTCGGAGCCGCCGTCCGGCGCCGGCAGCGTGATGCGCGTGCTCACCGGGGGATCTCCTCGATCTGCACCCGCCGCCCCTCGCGGGCCGAGCGCAGCCCGGCCTCGGCCAGTTGCACGCCGCGCGCGCCGGCCAGGAAGTCCCACGGGAACGGCTCGTCGTCGACGACGTGCCGCAGGAACGCCTCCCACTGCACCTTGAACGCGTTGTCGTGCTCGCCGTTGTCCGGCACTGTCTGCCACTGCGCGCGGAACGGCTCGGTGACCGGCAGGTCGGGGTTCCACACCGGCATCGGGGTGACGCCCCGGTGCTGGATGCGGCAGTCGCGCAGCCCGGCGACAGCGCTGCCGTGCGTGCCGTCGACCTGGAACTCGACCAGCTCGTCGCGGTGCACACGGACCGCCCAGGAGGAGTTGATCTGCGCGACGATGCCGCCGGCGAGTTCGAAGATGCCGTACGCGGCGTCGTCGGCCGTGGCGCGGTAGTGGCCGCCGTTCTCGTCGACGCGCTCGGGGATGTGCGTGGCGGTGACGGCGGTGACGGCGGTGACCGGGGCGATGATCTGCTCCAGCACGTAGTGCCAGTGCGGGAACATGTCCAGCGTGATGCCGCCGCCGTCCTCGGCGCGGTAGTTCCAGCTCGGACGCTGCGCGGCCTGCCAGTCGCCTTCGAACACCCAGTAGCCGAACTCGCCGCGCACCGACAGGATCCGGCCGAAGAAGCCGCCGTCGACCAGCCGCTTGAGCTTGCGCAGGCCGGGCAGGAACAGCTTGTCCTGTACGACGCCGTTGCGGACGCCCCTGGCGGCGGCGAGCCGGGCCAGTTCCAGCGAGGCGAGGAAGTCCTCGGCGAGCGGCTTCTCGGTGTAGACGTGCCTGCCGGCCTCGATCGCCGCCCGGATCGCCTTCTCCCGCGCGGCGGTCACCTGGGCGTCGAAGTAGATCTGGTGGGCGTCGTCGGCGAGCGCCGCGTCCAGGTCGGTCGTGTACGCCGACAGCCCGTGCCGCTCGGCGATCTCGGCCAGGCGGCCCGCGTCGCGGCCCACGAGCGTCAGCTCGGGCCAGATCCGGCTGCCGTCGCGCGCGGGCACGCCGCCCTGGTCGCGGATGGCCAGCAGGGACCGGACGAGGTGCTGCCGGTAGCCCATCCGCCCGGTGACGCCGTTGAGGATGATCCCGACGGGTGTGCGCTCCACTGTGCCCCTCCCAGCGGTGAATGCGCTTTCAGTAAGCGCTTTCAGGGTGTTACCGTAGCCACGCCGGAACACCGGGTCAAGACGTTCCGCAGGGAGACTCATCGATGCCGCACGTGACGCTGGAAGACGTGGCCAGAGCGGCCGACGTCTCACTGGCCACCGCCTCCCGGGCGCTCAACGGGCGGCGGGTCACCCCGCACCTGCACGACCGCGTCCTGGCCGCCGCCGCGCGGCTCGCGTACACCCCGAACGCCCACGCCCGCGCGTTGGCCGGCGCGTCGCACCGCAGCGTCGGCGTGATCTGCCACGACGTCACCGACCCCTACTTCGCCGCCGTCGCCGGTGGCGTCATGCGGGTCGCCGCCGACAACGACCTGCTGGTCATGCTCGCCAGCACGTTCCGCGACCCGGAACGCGAGATCGCGTACGTGTCGATGCTGCGCGCCGAACGCGCCCCGGCCATCCTGCTCATCGGCTCCGGCTTCGAGGACCCGCGCTGGGATCGCGCGCTGGCCGCCGAGCTGACGCCCTACCTCGACGGCGGCGGCCGAGTCGCCGTGGTCAGCCGGCACCGCAACCTGAAGGTCGACAGCGTCCTGCCGGAGAACCGGGCCGGGGCCGCCGCGCTGGCCCGCGCGCTGCTCGGCCTCGGGCACCGCCGTTTCGCCGTGCTCTCCGGCCCGTCCGAGCTCACCACCGTCGCCGACCGGTTCGGCGGGTTCCGCGACGAGCTGGCCGCCGCCGGCGTGACGCTGTCCCCGGCGGCGGTGGCCGAGGCGGAGTTCACCCGCGACGGCGGCTACCAGGCGATGACCGAGCTGCTCGGCCGTGGCCTCGACGCCACCTGCGTGTTCGCGCTCACCGACGTGATGGCCGTCGGCGCGTACGCGGCGCTGCGCGACCACGGGCTGTCCGTGCCCGGCGACATCTCGGTGGCGGGCTTCGACGACATCCCGATCGTCCGCGACCTCACCCCACCGCTGACCACAGTGGCGCTGCCGCTGCGCCAGCTCGGCGAGAAGGCGATGGAGCTGGCGCTCACCGAGAACCCGGGCCGCCGCCGGCGGATCACCCGCCTGCCCGCAGAGGTGGTGCTGCGGGCCAGCACCGCGCCGGCCCGCGCCTGAACCCGGCCGGTAGGGTGCCGTCATGATCGAGGACGCCCCGTGCCGCTGACGAACCCCTGGCTGACCGGGCCGGCGCCGACGCGGAAGCTGGACCGGGACCGCCTCGCCGAACGCATCCTCAACCTGCTGTCGTCGCAGAACATGTGCGTGCTCGCCACAGTCGGGCCGGACGGCCCGCTGGCCACGCCGGTGCGCTACTACCCGCTCGACTTCACGCTGATGTTCACCGCCGCGCCGCGCTCACCGAAGATGCGCAACATCGCCGCCGACCCGCGCGTGTCGGTCGGCGTCTTCGCGCCGCTGGTCGGGCTGGCCAGCAGCCGCGGCGCGCAGGTGTTCGGCACCGCCCGGGTGCTCGGGCCGGAGCATCCGGACCGGGCCCACCACTGGGCCGCGTTCCACTGGGAGAGCGAACACGCCGAGCGCGGCCGGTCGCTGTCCGAGCCGCCCGAGGACCCGCTCGTCGTGATCGAGGCCGACCGGATCGTCTACACCGAACACTGGCTGCGCCGCGAGGGCTACGCCCCACGTCAGCACTGGCACCGCTGACG
This sequence comes from Micromonospora chalcea, assembly GCF_028768405.1. Classification (NCBI taxonomy): domain Bacteria; kingdom Bacillati; phylum Actinomycetota; class Actinomycetes; order Micromonosporales; family Micromonosporaceae; genus Micromonospora; species Micromonospora chalcea. The sequence continues at coordinate 1,170,981 of NZ_CP118233.1, forward strand.
CCGCCCGCCGGACCAGTCCCGCTACGGACCGACGGGGGAGCGGGTGGCGCGCAGCAGATTGCCGGCCAGCCGCAGGTCCGCGCCCTCGACCCGGGCCAGCACGTCGATCCGCTCCACCGTGACGTGTGACCACAGCGGCTCCGGGAACGCCGCGCGCAGGGCGTCGGCGTCCAGACCCCAGCCCTGGCCCGCCTCCGGCGACACCGCCAGCACGAACACCGCCCCGCCGGGCGCGGTCAGGCGCGGCAGCAGCGCCAGGTAGTCGCGTACGGCGGCGCCCCGCCGGTCCAGCGAGTGCAGCAGCCCGGAGTCGAACACCGAGTCGTACGGCGCCGGCGGCACCGGGATCGCCCTGGCGTCGCACACCTCGAAGCGTGCCGGCAGTCCCGCCTCGGCGGCCCGGGCCCGCGCCTGATCGATCGCCACCGCCGAGATGTCGACACCCGTCACGTCGAGACCGCGGCGGGCAAGCGCGAGCGCCAACTCCCCGGTGCCGCAGCCGACGTCGAGCACGCGCGGCCCGCGTACCCCGGTGTCGAGGACCGCGGCGAGCGCCGGCTGCGGACCGCCGATCTCCCACGGCGGCCGTTCGGTGTCCCGGTAGAGGCGGTCGTAGTGGACGTCGTCCGGCTCGTCGGTCATCGCGTACCCCCTCGGTCGGCGCGGCCACCCCCGAGCGTGTCACGCCCGGCGGCGATCAGTGCCCCGCCGGGGGTCAGAACCGCAGGCGGCGCAGGTAGCGGTAGCCGACCTCAGCGGTCTGCTGGGGCGTCACGTCCGGCGTGTCGTTCTCCACGATGTACTCCAGCACCTGGTGCCCACGGAGGATCCGGGCGAAGTCGATCATCCCGGTGCCCAGGTCGGCCATGTCGCCGGTGGCCGGGTCGCGGTCCTTGACGTGGTACTGCAGGACCCGCTGCGGCGCCGAGCGGATCACGTCGAGCGTGAAGCCCTCCGGGTCGGCGACGCCCTCGCCGGAGGTGATGCCGCCGGTGACCGCCCAGTAGATGTCGATCTCCAGGTGCACCAGTCGCGGGTCGAGTTCCTCGGTCAGCACGTCCCACGGCCGCCGGCCGTTGCCGAAGTCGATGGTGAACTCGTGCGCGTGGTTGTGGTAGCCGTACCGCAGGCCCGCCTTGCGCGCCGCGGCGGCCTCGACGTTCATCTGCTCCGCCCAGCGCTTCCAGTCGTCCTCGCGGTCGGAGTTCAGGTACGGCACCACCATGAACCGCTGGCCCAGCGTACGGGCGTCGGCGATCTTCTGGTCCAGCGCGGCGGCGTCGGCGGCGATGCCGTCGTGGCTGGAGCTGGCCTTGATGCCGATGCCGTCCAGGAAGCGGCGCAACTCCCGGGCGGTACGGCCGAAGTAGCCGAGCGCCAGCTCGACCCGGGGGTAGCCGATGCGGGCCAGGTGCGCCAGCGTCGCGTCGTAGCCGGGGGAGCCGTTGAGCGCGTCGCGGACCGTCCAGAGCTGGAGGCTGATCAGTTCCTTCGGCACCGGACGCCGGCCGTGGTGGTGTCCGCCGGCCTGGGCGGCCGTCGCGCCGAGCCCGGTGGCGAGCCCGATCCCGGCGAGCGCCGCCAGGGAGCCGCGCAGCAGGCCACGCCGGTCAAGTGACTGTTGCAGCGCGGCGTGTCCGTCATGTCCGTAGCACATGGTCGCACTCCTTCGTCGCCTGTGCGCTGACGCTACAAAAGCTATGTCGATATGTCTATGGCTTCTGGTGCTCTGAATCGAACTTTCGGTCGATGCTGCGGAAAGTGGGGGCTGCGTGTCGCCGGTGCCGCGTGGCAGGCTCGGGGAGTGGCCGCATACGACGTCGCCCTCGTCCTGCTCGTCGACCGGACCGGCGCGATCCTCATGCAGCACCGCGACGGCAACGCGCCGGTGTCTCCGTACCAGTGGAGCCTGCCCGGCGGCAGCATCGAACCCGGCGAGACACCGGAGCAGGCCGCCCGGCGCGAGCTACTGGAGGAGACCGGGCTGACCGCCGGGGAGCTGCACCTGCTGTGGAGCGGTCCCCGCCCGCACGAGGACGGCTTTGCGCACACGGTCACCGTGTACGTCTTCCGCGGCACCACCGACGCGCGCCAGGAGGACGTGGTGCTCGGCGAGGGACAGGCGATGGTCTTCGTGCCCCGCGACGAGGTGCTCGACCGCGACCTGGCGGTGAGCGCGGCGAAGGTGCTGCCGCTGCACCTCGCGGAGACCGCCTAGCCCTCGGTCAGCGCCCCGGCGAACACACCGGCGAACCGGGGGAGCAGCTCGTCGTCCGGCAGATGGTGCGGGTTGATCTCGGTGACCGACAACCCGGCGAAGCGCGGGCTCGCCACCAGCTCCGCCAGCGTCACCGCCGCCTCGTCCAGGCTCAGCCCGGACGGCTCCGGCACGTCCGCCAGCGGCGCGTCCACGAAACGCAGCACGTCCACGTCGAAGTGCACCACGAACGCCTCGGCCGCGGCCTCGGCCACCGACCGGGCCCGGCGCGCCGCCGCCCGCGCGTCGGCGTGCACCTCATCGGCGGGCACGTACGCCAGCCCCAGCTCCGCCACCAGCTCCCGCTCGTGGTCACCCCGGGGCAGCGAATCCCCGTACACCACCACGCGCTCCGGCGACAGCAGCGGCACCACCGGCCCGACGCCCGCCACCTCAGGCAGCGTCCCCGGCAGGCCCAGCATGTGCGCCAGCCCCATCGCATCCAGGTTGCCGTTCGCGCGGGTCACCGGCGTGTAGAGATCCGGGCCGCCGTCCACGTACACCAGCGCGGGCGACAGCCCGGCCCGCGCGCACCCGGCGACCAGGCCGACAGTCACGGTGCAGTCGCCGCCGAGCACCAGCGGCACGCGGCCCCGGCCCAGCGCGCCCGCGACCCGGTCGGCCACCGCCGACGCGACGGCGGCCACCGCGCCCGCGTTCTGCCCCCTCGGGTACGCCGGATCGGGCCGCCACCGGAAGCCCGGCACGTCACCGCAGTCCTCGACGTCCGCCCCGTCGCGCAGCAGGTCGAGCAGGCCGGCGGCGCGCAGGGCGGCCGGGGCGCGCTCGACACCCGGGGTGTGCGCGCCGGCGCTCGACGGCGCGCCGACGACCATCCACTGACGATGATCCATCGCCCCACCCTAACCGCGTGTTTCAGCGCAGCACGAGCAGATCGAGGGCGTCGACGACCGGGCCGTCGACCGTCCTTGCTGCCTCGCGTAGCCGCTGGATGCCGGCGGCGTACTCCGCATCGGTGATGAGCTGAAGCGGCGTGTGCGCCTCCCGGCGCAGGCCGGCCGCCGCCTCCCGCAGCGAGGGTGCGGTGACCTGCGGGACCGCCTCGACCGCCGCGGTGGCGAAGCCGGCGGCGGCGAAGGCGGCCCCGACGTCGGCGATGCTCGGGTACGTGTCCAGCACGCGGACCGCCTCCGGGAAGTAGTCGAACAGCGTGATCGCCTCGTGCCGTCCGGCGAACGCGGACCGGATGAGCACCGGGGCGCCGGGACGCAGCACCCGGCGCAGCTCGCGTGCCGTCGCGGCCAGGTCGGGCACGTGGTGGATGACCGTGGACAGCCAGGCGCCGTCGACACTGCCGCCGGCCAGAGGGAGGTGCCCGGCGTCGCCTGCGACGAGTGGCGCGAACACACAGCGGGCGCGCATCGCCGCCGACGGCTCGACGGCGACCACCTCGACGCCGGGAAACCAGTCGGTGAACGCGCGTGCCCAGCTACCCGTCCCGGCACCCAGGTCGAGCAGTCGCATCCCGGAGCGCGGGGTGAGATGCCGGGCGACGGCGGCCCGCCAGGCCGTGAGACCGTCGTCGGTGAGGTGCCGGGTCGCGGCGAACGCCTCGGCGTCAGCGTCGTGGTACGCAATGCGGGCCATACTCGACAGCCAACTCCCCGGCGGGCCGCCGAGGCAAGACACTGTGGCGGATCGGGCTCGGCTTCGGAGAGGGACAGGGGTGCGATATTGGATCCACCTCGAGGGCGAGCTGCCGGCGGACGCCCTCCGCCGGTTCCTGCTGACGGAGTACGGCGTCGCGCCGGAGAGCGTGTACGTCGGTCGGGTCGAGGAGCGGGCCGTGGACGATCCGCGCCCGGTGGCGATGCTGACGCCGCCCGACGCGGACGAGGGATTCGGCTGGATCCTCACCGGCGACACCGAACTGGCCGCCGCCACCGACCACGGCGAGCGTGATCTCGCGGTCACCCTCGCCCGCGAGTTCGGCGTACGGGCGCTCGTCGACGACGGCGGTATCCACCCCGACCGGTGGGTGCTGGTGAGCGTCGACGGCAGCAGCGGCCGGGTGCTGACCGACGAGGATGCCGCCGCCGACGGGGACCTGCGGATCGTGCAGGCGCTCGAACCGATCAGCGGGGAGCCGCAGCTCGCCGTCGTACCGCCGCCGGACTGGGCCCGCGACTGGTGACCCGGCGGGTCCACCGTCCGGTCGCGTACCCGATGCCACCCGTACGGCGCCGCCGCCTGGCGCCAGTCCTGGCGACGACCGGCGCGGGCACCGCCGTCCACTGGACGGGCAGGCCGTGGCCGGGTGACGGATCGGGTTGCGGGGGACGGATGGTGCCGTGTTCCTCGGCGAGCCGGACGGCGTTGTCGAGGAGTTGCCCGGCCGAGGCGAGCCGGCCGTAGTGAGCCGCGGCGAGCGCGAGCGTGACCGCGTCGCCGACGCGCCGGCACGGCGGGCAGGCGATGTGGACGACGCACCGGCGAAGCGGAAGCGCGCGCTCGTGCAGGGCAGCGGGGAGCAGGCTCAGGGCGTGGCGGAACTCGTCGGGTCGCATCGTTCCTCCTGGGTGGTCGATGGCGCGGCGGCAGGCAGGGGTGACCGGCCCGGCGGGCGCGCGGTGCGCCGGGCGGTCGGATCCGAAAGCGGTGCCGGTCAGGCGGGCGGGATGGCAACGACCTCGACGTCGACGCCCTCCGTGCGCAGCGTCTTCACCGCCTGGTAGAGCGCGACCTGCGCGAACGTGAACAGCGATTCCGCGGTGACGGTGCGGCCGGCACTCAGGGCGATGGCGTAGACCACGGTGCGCGGGCGGAAGTCCTCGGGCAGGTCCGGCCCGCCCGGCTGCGCGCGCACCAGGTCGCGGAACCGGTTACGCGCCTGGTTGTCGTAGCGCAACGCGTCGAACGACGTGACACCCTGCGCGAAGAGGTGACTGAGCGGCGAGCTGCCCGACGCCCGCTTGACGTGGATCAGCTCACCGTTCGGTCCGAGCAGGTCGCAGGCCTCGATGCCATGCGGGTGCTGCCGGGTGCGGAGGAGCTTCTTGTCCAGCAGCACCAGGCCCGGGTGCTTCTTTGCTGCCTCTCGGTTGTAGCAGTCCTCGTTCGCCAGCTCCTCCGTCCACGGCGGCAACACGACGCTGGACGGCCGATTCAGGATGCGAGCCACCTCCTGGCGCAGGAACTCGCGGTGGCGGTCGCCGATCTCGTACCACTGGCCCTCGTGCAGCAGCATGTGGCTGCCGCCGACGGCGACCTCGGCGGTTATCCACCGGGACACCGGCGTCGATGCCATCTCCTCGGTACCGGCGGCGTCGGCGTAGAGCGTCAGCGTCCCGTTGCGCAGCCCGGGCCACCGGTCACCGTCCAGGGCCCGGGCGGTGTGCGACAGGATGGTCGACAGGTCCAGGTCCGTGGTCAGGGTCGGGCGTCGCCCGGAGCGGGGCACGCGAACCCGGTACGAACCGACGTGCTCGACGTCGGCCACCAGGCTGCCCGGCACCGCGACACCGACATCCGGCGGGTCGGGCAGACCCAGCCGCCGGTCGAGAACCTCGATCAGCGCCGCTTGCCGGGGGTCGTTGGAGCGCAGAGGCCGGATCTGCTCGATGAACTCCAGGTCGGCGAGCGGCGACTCCAGCCGGCACACCCGGTCGATCTCCCGCAGATCGGCGAGCAGCCGCTCGGGGGAGACGCCGAGAGGGATGCGCAGCGCGTCGCTGCCTTCGACCCTCACCGCAGCGCGCGCACCTTGGCACGCGGTCAGGTTCGGGTTGTCGACGCGGCCGGACACCTGGCCGACGATCTCCCCCCACTTGTCGATGCCGTACCTCCAGATGGGCTGGCCACCCGGAACCATGCTGCGGTCCACCCGGCCGCTGGCACCCACCACCCGGCGGCGAACCTGGCGGATGTCAGCGGGCTGAAGCGTCCGCACGGCGAAGGAGACGCCGAACGTCGGGTCTGTCTTCTCCGGCTCGATCATGAACCGGCCCAGGGTGCCGAAGGTCAGGGCGTATGCCCGGTCGTCCACCGCCAGCAGCAGGGCGCCGCCGCCGCTGCTGTAGCCGATTGTCACGTCGGTGCCGACCAGGCCGGACAGGACACCGCACCACTCGGCCCGGTCGCGGGGCGCGATGCCGTGCACCAGCAGCGCCGGTGCGTCGAGGACCCGATGCGGGGTGGGCTCGAAGCCGTGCCGCCGCAGGTAGCCCAGGTTGAGCGCGGCGCAGAGGCCGTCGTCGGTGGCCGGAACGGTGAGCCGGTAGACAGTCGTCGGGTAGGTGCCGGGCGGCGACTGGCGGTCGCGGCCGTCGTCCGGGTTGTTCGCACTGCGCATGTCGATCTCCTCGCGTAGAGAATCGGGCTGGCGGTGGTGCGGCGGAGTGGCGCCGGGGGCGGGGTTCGCGGATCCCGCCCCGGCCGGCGCTGGTCAGGTCAGCTCAGGGAGACGGTCACGCCGCCGGAGAACGGCGAGTCGTGCAGCTCGAGCTTGGCGAGCTTGACGTTCTTCGGGATGTCGAAGACGACCACGCCGGTGACCTGGTTGCCGGGGTTGATGTCGTTGAGGAACGTCTCGGCGTTCTTGTTGGCGTAGAGGGCGGCCGAGCCGTCGGCGGAGTACTCGGTGCCGTTGGCGGCGTACGCCTTCTGGCTGCTGCCGTCGAACATCTGCGATTCCTTGCCGATGTTCTTCACGTTGAGCGTGACCAGGCAGAACTGGCCCTGCGCCTTGGCACCGAACGCCGACGAGCCGACCTTGCTGACGCCGCACTTGGCGGACTTGACGGTGAACTCGAACTTGCCGTCACGGGCCGGCTGGCCGATCTTCGCGGTCTTCGGCTTGTCGTCGCTCTTGCCCGCGTCTGCCTTGCCGCCGTCGGTGTCGCCGGCGGTCGCCTCGGTGCCGGTCTCCGCCTTGCTGCCGGTGGTGTCGTCGGTGGTGCCGGCACCGCAGCCCAGGGCGACGAGGGCGCCGGCGATCAGGGCGAGCGTGGTGGTCTTGCGCATCGTTTTCCTCCTGCTGTGAACGTGGCGGCGTCAATAAGAGCATCATCTGTGAACGCTGTCAACAAGCATGATGCTTGACAGTTGTGACACACTCCGAACGTGCAGGAGACACCGACAATCACCGCAGCGGAGATCGCCCGGCTCGCCGGTGTCGGCCGGGCCGCCGTCAGCAACTGGCGTAAACGACACGGGGACTTCCCCGAGCCAGTCGGCGGCAGCGCCACCAGCCCCGAGTTCGACCTCGCCCAGGTCGAACGCTGGCTGCACGCCCAGGGCAAACTCCCGGAACTCGCCACCGCCGACCGGCTCTGGCGACACCTCGCCGCAGCCGGCACCTCACCGGCCGCCGGGCTTGCCGCCGTCGGCGCCCGGCTTCTCACCCGGCAACGCGGCCAACGCCCTGCCCGTCCGGCGGACCCGCAGCTGAAGGCGCTGGCACCGGACATCGATGCGCTCGCCGACGAACTCGGCCCGCAGGGCGCCTTCGACGCGCTCTGGCAGCGCTTCTCCGCCCCCGGCCCGGCCCGCCCGCACGCCACCCCCGACGACGTCGCCGACCTGATGGCCGGGCTCGCCGCCGTAGCCGGCGGCTCCGTCCTCGACCCCGCTGCCGGCACCGGCGCCACCCTGCGGGCCGCCGTCCGCGCCGGCTGCACCTCCGCGTACGGACAGGAACTCGATCCCGACCTCGCCCGGCTGGCCGGGCTGTGGCTGGCGCTGCGCGACGTACCGGGCGAGGTGACCACCGGCGACTCGCTGCGCGCCGACGACTACCAGGGACGTATGTTCGACGCGGTCGTCTGCCACCCGCCCTTCGGCGCCAGCAACTGGGGCGACGAGGAACTCGGCCACGACCCCCGCTGGATCGTCGGCACCACCCCACGTACCGAACCGGAGCTGGCCTGGGTCCAGCACGCGCTGGCCCACCTGCGGCCCGGCGGCCACGCCGTACTCCTCATGCCGCCCGCCGTGGCGGGCCGCCGCCCCGGCCGCCGCATCCGCGCCGAACTGCTGCGCCGTGGCGCGCTGCGCGCCGTCATCGCGCTGCCACCGGGGGCGGCCGCGCCGCACGGCGTACCCCTGCACCTGTGGGTGCTGCGCCGCCCACCGGCCGACGCGCCCCCACCGGCGCGGACGCTGCTCGTCGACGCCGCCACCGGCGACCACACCCGGATCCTCGACACCTGGCGGTTCTTCGCCAATGACGGCGAGATCGACGAGCCGGGCTACGCACGCGCCGTCCCGGTCATCGAACTGCTCGACGAGGAGATCGACCTCACCCCCGCGCGTCGCCAGCCCGCCGTCGTGGGCGAGGCGACAGGCGAACATCTGGTACGCACACGCGAGCGCCTCGCCGCCGTCGTCGCCGATCTACCCACGTTGATGCCGCAGGTCACGCCCGCAGCCGACGAGGGCCAGGGGGAGTTCCTTACGGTCGGCGAGCTGGTCCGGGCCGGCGCGTTGCAGCTCCTCGGGCCGATCCGGGGCGCTGCCTCCGGCGACGACGGTGAGCTTGCCGGCGACGGTCGGCCGGTGCTGACCGTGCCGGACGTGTTGGGCGGCGGTGAGCCGTCGGGGCGCGACGACGGGCGGCTCGGGCAGGAGATCGCCCTGGCCGCAGGGGACGTGGTGGTGCCGATGATCGCGCGGCAGCTCGTCGCGCAGGTGGTGACGGCGGAGGGTGCGCTGTTGGGGCGCAACCTGTATCTGCTGCGGCCGAATCCGGCGGCGCTGGATTCGTGGTTCCTGGCCGGGCAGTTGCGGACGTCGACGAATGAGCGGCAGGCGTCGAGTTTGTCGGGGACGCTGCGGTTCGACGTGCGGCGGGCGCAGGTGCGGCGGGTGTCGCGGGAGGAACAAGAGGCTTACGGGGAGGCGTTCCGGCGGCTGCACGCGTTCGAGTCGGCAATCCGACAGGCCGCCTCACTGGGCGCGGAACTGGCCCAGTTGACTGCGGACGGACTGGCTCAGGGCGGGCTCGTACCGGCGGCACGACGTCCGTACCAGCGGAAATCGCCGAAGGGGCACTAGCTCCTTGATCGAACAACGTTGTACGGTCGTGCGTCCGCCGGGCTCCGACCCGACGGGTGGCAGTTCGGTTGGGTGTCATCGTGAGGGGGCGGGATGACGCTGGGCACCATCGGCGGCTTCGAGTTGGTCAAGCCGCTGGGCTCGGGCGGGATGGGTGAGGTGTTCTTCGCCGTGTCCCCGACCGCCGACCGTGTCGCGCTCAAGGTGATCCGGAAGCACCTGATCGAGGAGCCGACGATCCGGGACCGATTCGCCGCCGAGGTCGACAGTCTCAAGCTGGTGTTCGGCACGCGGATCGCCCGCCTGGAGAACGCCGACCCCTACGGCGACCCGGCGTGGCTGGCGGTGGAGTACGTGCCCGGCGCGACGCTGCGGCAGCACGTCGACGCCCGCGGACCTCTTCCGTTGCCGCTTGCCGCCATGGTGGGGGCGATGCTCGCCGACGGGTTGGGCAAGGTGCATCAGGCCGGCCTGCTCCACCGCGATCTCAAGCCGCAGAACATCATCCTCGGTCCCGACGGTCCGAAGCTCATCGACTTCGGGCTGGCGATCCTGATCGATCGCAGCGACTATCTGACCGAGCCGGGCGCCCTGGTCGGCACGCCCGCCTACATGTCGCCGGAGCAGGTACGCGGTGAGCGGGAGCTGACCGCGGCGGTGGACGTCTACGGGCTGGCGGCGACGCTGGTGTTCGCCCTGACCGGCCACGGCCTCTACCCGCCGACCAACTCGTGGAACCTGCTGCTGCGCATCACCGAACCCAGCGACCTGCCCGACCTGTCGGGCGTGCCCGCGGAGCTGACGCCGTTGCTCGGCGCGATGCTGGCCCACGACCCGGACGCCCGGCCCGGGTTGGACGACGCTGGCGCCCGCTTGCTCGCCGTCGCCACAGCGAGCAGCGGCAAGACGGCGTCCGGCCTGCGCCAGGAGGTCGCCGGCCTGACCTATGACGGGGACACCGAACTGCTCGTCCCAGCGGATCTGCAGGATCCCCAGCGGGACCCGGAGGACACCTCGGCCGAGCCTGAGGACGACACAGTGCCGGTGCCGGACCCGAAGCCCACCGTGGTCGACCCGGAGCGCCAGAAGGATTCCGGCCCCGACGTCACATGGCTGGTCGAGAAGATCCGCCGCCAGTACGCCCGACGCTCGACCCTGTAGGAAGGCTCCACCGATGACCACCTCCCAGGACGCCACCTTCGCCCCGGGCTCCCGCATCGTCGTCCGGGACGAGGAGTGGCTCGTCCGAGGCGTCAAGACCGGCACCGCCGACGGCACCATGATCAAGGCGGTCGGAGTGTCGGAATTCGTCCAGGACGTCGAGGCGACATTCTTCACCGGCCTCGAGGACATCACACCGCTGGTTCCCGAGCAGACGGAACTCGTCGTGGACACCTCGTCGCGGTTCCGGCAGAGCCGGCTGTTCCTGGAGGCCGTGCTGCGACGTACGCCACTGCCGCGCACCGAACGCGGCCTCGCCCTCGCCGACCGGTTCCTGCTCGATCCGCTCACCTACCAGCAGCGCCCGGTCGAACTGGCCCTGTCCGGCCTGCGCCCGCGCATCCTGCTCGCCGACGTGGTCGGCCTCGGCAAGACCCTGGAGATCGGGCTGATCCTCGCCGAGCTGATCCGCCGGGGCCGAGGTGACCGGATCCTGGTGGTGTCCCCGCAGCAGGTGCTGGAACAGTTCCAGCGCGAACTCTGGACCCGCTTCGCGATTCCCCTGGTGCGTCTCGACTCGACGGGAATCCAGCGCATCCAGCAGGAGATCCCGGCTGGCCGGAATCCGTTCACCTACTTCAGGCGGGCCATCATCTCCGTCGACACGCTCAAGGACGCCGGCCAGTTCGGCCACCACCTCGACGCCACCACCTGGGACGTCGTGGTCATCGACGAGTCGCACAACCTCATCAACAAGGGCACCAAGCGCAATGAGCTGGCCCGCCGGCTCGCCGCGAAGACCGACGCGCTGCTGCTCGCCAGCGCCACTCCGCACAACGGTGACAAGGAGTCGTTCGCGCAGCTCATCTCGCTGCTCGACCCGGCCGCGATCGCGAACGAGAAGCAGTACGAGGCAAAGGACATCGCCCACCTTTACCTCCGTCGTACGAAGGTCAGCCCGGAGGTGCGGGACCAGATCGGCGACCGCTGGGCCGACCGTGGTCCGTCCCAGGCGGTGTACTGCACGGCCGGCGCGATCGAGGAGCAGATCTTCGACGAGCTGACCGACGTGTGGCTGGCCGGCAAGTTGAGCGACGAGGCAGTCACCGGGCAGCACCGGCTCTTCCCGTACACGTTGTTGAAGTCTTTCCTCTCCTCGCACCGGGCGCTGCACGAGACGGTGACCAACCGGCGCAAGAAGGCCACTGGCGCCGAGCGCGCGGCGCTGGACCGGCTCGCGGAGCTGACTTCGGCGATGACCGACCACGACTCCAGCAAGCTCGTAAAGCTTGTCGAGGAGTTGAAGAAGATCGGCGTGGGCAGGGGCAGCGACACCAGGGCGGTGGTGTTCTCCGAGCGCGTTCCCACCATCAAGTGGCTGGCCGAGACGGTCCCGGGCATGCTCGGCCTCAAGCCGAACGCCGTGCGGGTGCTGCACGGCGGCGTCGCCGACCAGGACGAACAGCGCATCCTCCAGGAGTTCGAGCTGGCCGGCAGCGAGGTGCGGCTGCTGTTCACCGGCGACGTCGCCTCCGAGGGCGTCAACCTGCATCAGCAGTGCCATCACCTGATCCACTACGACATCCCTTGGAGCCTGATCCGGATCGAGCAGCGCAACGGCCGCATCGACAGGTACGGGCAGAAGCACCAGCCGCAGTTCCGGGCGCTCATCCTCACCTCGGAGCGGGACGACGCCAAGGACGACCGGACGGTCTCCGAGAAGCTGCTCGACCGGGAAGCGGTGGCCCATCGCAGCCTGGGCAGCGTCGAAGCCGCAACTGGTCTCTACGACGCCAAGGCCGAGGAGGACCGGCTGGTCCGCGACCTGCTGGCCGGCAAGAGCGTCGACGAGTCCTACGAGGCGGCCCACGCCGAGATCGACGTGATGGCCGACCTCTTCGGAGATGTCGGCACCGCCCCCGTCATGACGGACGTTGCCGTGGCCCGGGTGCCGAAGCTCTTCGACTCCACCGAGGACTTCGTCGACGCGGCACTGCGGGAGATCTACGAGGACCGGCCCGAGGACCACATCGACCTGCGCCGGGAGGACGAGTTGCTCACGTTCCTCGCCCCCGACGACCTGGTGCACCGGCTCACCGACCTGCCCCGCTCCTACCTGCGCGCCCACCGTGAGGGCGAGGACCTTCGGCTGAAGGTCACCTTCGACCGCACACTCGCCCAGCGCAAGCTCGACCAGGCCCGGCAGAGCAAGACCCCGATGTGGCCGGAGATCGCCTTCCTCAGCGACGTCCACCCGATGGTCGACTGGCTTGTCGACAAGGTGCTCATCCGGCTCGGCCGCCAGCAGGCCCCGGTGTTAACCGCCGACGTGACCAAGCCGACCTACCTGATCCAGGGCGTCTACGCCAACCGCCTCGGCCAGCCCACAGTGGTGCAGTGGATGGCCGTCTCCGGCCTGCCCGCCGCGCCAGAGATCCGGCCGATGGACGAGGTGCTGCGCGAGGCCAACGTCGGCCCGGCCATGGTCAACCGCGCGGAGGCCCTGGCGCTCGACCCGTTCCGTCAGCTCCTGCCGCAGGCCGTCGCGGCAGCCCGCCGGCACCTTGAGGCCGAACGCGCCGAGTGGGACGCGGCGAACGCCGAACCGTTGGAGCACTACCGGCGGCGGCTGCAGACCTTCGAGCAGGCCAGCATCTTCGACGAACTGCCCGCCTCGCACCGTGCGAAGCGCCGTGAGCGGGCGCGGAACACCGTCGCCGAGCAGCACGATCTGCTCGACCGTCTGGAAACCGCTGGTGATCCGTTGCTGCGGGTCCTCGCCGTCCTCGTCCCGTCCCCGGAGAGTGCCGCATGAGCTTCGAAGCGCTGACCAACCGCGGCGAGTACCTTTCCGCCCACTACCTCGCCGAGATCCTGCCCACCACCCTGAAGGGTGGCCTGCTCAAGCAGTGGGCCGAGCGGGAGAAGGCGGGCGACCAGACGCCGCGCACCGGGCTGCGGGGCCTGCGCCGCCCCTACTTCGACGCGAAGACGGAGCTGGCCGACGACGACTTCTTCGACCCCGAGCGGCTGCGCAAGCTGCATCAGGAGCTGCTGAAAGCGCTCGGCTTCGAGCCGCAGCCGCAGACCATCACCGTCGAGCGCGCCGGCCAGGAGCATCAGATCACTGTCGCGCACGCGGAACTCACCTCCGCGCACGGCATCGTCGCGCTCGACTGCGGCTGGGCCGTCGACGCCGAGGCCGCGCAAGACCCGGACGACGCCGGCCGCCTGCTCGCCCCGGTCACCCTGAGCGGCACCGAGACGATTGACACCGGTGCGAAGCTCGCGTCGTGGCTCTTCGCCGCCGACGACCCGAAACCCCGGTACGTCCTGATCCTCAGCGGCGGCGTGGTGACCCTCGCCGACCGCACCGCCTGGGGTGAGGGCCGCTACCTGGCCGTCAGCCTGGACACCGCCTACGCCCGCAACGACGACCGGGAGTACGACGTCGTCGCCGCGCTGTTCGGCGCCGACTCGCTGCGCCCGCCCGCCGAGGGCGGCACCGAACCCCTCGCCGACCTGGTCGCCGGCTCCCGCCAGCACGCTGTCGGCGTCTCCGGTGAACTCCGCGAAGGTCTCAAGGTCTCCGTCGAACTCATCGCCAACGAGGTGCTCGACCGCATCCGGCAGGCCGGCTACCAGCCGCAGGACGTGATGGAGCTCGACGAACTGGCCAGGGCACTCGGGCGGGAGGCGTTGCGCTACCTCTACCGGATCCTGTTCCTGCTCTACGCCGAAGCCCGGCCCGAACTGGGCGTCCTGCCGGTCAACGACCGCGAGTACGTCGAGGGCTACAGCCTGGCCCGCATTGGCGACCTCGTCTCCCGCAAGCTCGCCCCCTCGGCCGAGGGCGGCTTCCACCTGTACGAGTCGCTCGACCTGCTGTTCCGTATGGTCAACGACGGCCACCGGCCGCGTGCCGGTGCAGAGGTCGACGACAAGGCCAGCGAGGGCGAGGGCCTGCGCTTCGAGCCGATGAAGTCGGACCTGTTCCTGCGGGAGAAGACCAAGCTCATCGGCCGACTCCTTGCGCCGGACAGCGACGACGAGGACGACCCGGACGCGGCGACCATCGACACGCGGCTACGTAACAAGGTCCTCTACCAGGTGCTGCGTCGGCTGATGCTCACCAAGGGCGCGAAGAGGCGCCGGGGTGGCTTCATCTCGTACGCCCAGCTCGGCATCAACCAGCTCGGTGCCGTGTACGAGGGCCTGATGTCCTACACCGGTTTCGTCGCCACCGAGCAGCTCTACGAGGTCGCCAAGAACGGCGACCCGAAGGACGGCTCGTGGATGATCCCCGCCTCCAAGGCCGACGAGTACGACGACAACGTCTTCGTCTACAAGGAGGACCCGTACACGGGCGTACGGAGCCGGGTCAGCTACGCCCCCGGCGCATTCGTCTACCGTCTCGCCGGCCGGGACCGGCAGACCAGCGCCTCCTACTACACCCCGCAGTCGCTGACCGAGGTCACCGTCCAGCTCGCCCTGAAGTACCGCCTCGACCAGGACGGCACGGTCACGCCGGCGCGGGAGCTGCTGGACTGGACGATCTGCGAGCCGGCGCTCGGCTCCGGCGCGTTCCTCAACGAGGCGATCAACCAGGTCGCCGCCGAATACCTGCGCCGCCGCGCCCGCGAGCTGAAGGTCGACCTGGACCCGGAGCAGTACCACCTCGAACTCCAGCGGGTGAAGGCGTACATCGCGCTGCACAACAGCTACGGCGTCGACCTCAACCGCACCGCCGTCGAGCTGGCCGAAGTCTCACTCTGGCTGAACGTCATGCACGCCGGCCTCCAGGCGCCCTGGTTCGGTCTGCACCTGCAACGCGGCAACTCGCTCATCGGCTGCGGACGCAAGGCCTACGAACCGAAGCAGCTCGCCGACAAGTCCTGGCTCACCACCGCCCCGGCGGAGAAGCCGTTCCGGGACGGACCGATCGACGAGGGCGCCATCCACCACTTCCTGCTCCCCGCCGACGGCTGGGGTGCGGTCGCGGGGGAGAAGGAGGCCCGCGAGCTGGCGCCGGCCGAGACCGCCAAGCTCAAAGCCTGGCGTACGGCGATGAAGCGCGTGCCGTCCGCCAAGGGGAAGAACTCGCAGGTCAAACGCTTGCAGGCGCTGGCCCGGCGGGTCGAGTTCCTGTGGGGGCTGGTGCAGCAGCGGCTCGCCATCTCCGAGCGGGAGATCCGCCGCGACATCGAAATCTGGGGAGCGGACGACCTCCCGCCGGTGACCGAGGCGGTGGCCCGGGACAAGATCCTCGCCGACCTGACCGCTCCGGGCACGCCGTACTGGCGGCTCAAAACGCTGATGGACGCCTGGTGCGCGCTGTGGTTCTGGCCCCTGGACAAGGTCGGCCTGCTCGACGGCTCGGACCCTGCGGCCTACCCGGCCGAGTCCGTCCAGGTGTCGCACGTCAAGGACGTTCCGGAGTACGAGGAACAGGTGGTCTACGAGACGCCGGACATCTTCGGCAACGTGGAGCCGCGGCAGATGACGCTGCCGACCAAGGCGACCGGCACCCGGCGGATGACCGTGGCCGAACAGCTCCGCAAGCAGGTCCCGCTGACCAACCTGGACGACTGGCTGACGTTCGCGGAGGCGCTGGTCGGGCGCAGCGACGTGGACGAGAACACCGAACGCTTCTACGGCCGCAAGCTCGACAGCCTAACCGAGATGAGCGAGCTTGAGCAGAAGCTCGACGGGGTGATCGGTGTCGACTCCCCGTGGATGCTGGCCGACCGATTCCCGTGGCTGCTGGCCGCCGAGCGGATCGCCGAGCAGCAGGGCTTCTTCCACTGGGAGTTGACGTTCGCCCAGGCGTTCGCCAAGGGCGGCTTCGACCTCCAGGTGGGAAACCCCCCTTGGGTCCGACCTATTTGGCAGGAAGACGTCGTACTCGGTGACCGTGACCCGTGGTTCTCGCTCGTGGGCAGGCAAAACACGGAGGAGTGGCAGCTGCGGAAGACCGAGTTGCTTCGCAGCGGTCGGGAACGACGTGACCACTTGCGGGAATTCAGTGCCACCGTTGGACGTGCAGGCACGCTCGGTGCCGCTGCTATTTATCCGCTCCTAACCGGAACGCAGCCGGATCTGTATCGGGCCTTTATGTGTCAGACGTGGCGCAATATCACTCAATCAGGTGTGAGTGGTCTTATACACCCCGATACTCATTTTTCTGGTGCCAGGGAAGGGCGCCTCCGTGCTGCGGCATATGCGCATCTGCGCTTGCATGGTCACTTTTCGAACCGCAGAGGAGTATTTCCTGAGGTTCACGCCAACACCGAGTTCGGGATTCACATCTACGGCCGATCGAGTCCAGTAAATTTCACGCATGTAAGTTGGCTGTTCGATCCTGGAACCCTTTCCGCGTCCTTGGTGCACGATGGAGAAGGTGAGGCGCCCGGCATCAAGCACAATGGTCGGTGGGAGCTCCGTCCTCATCGGCGCCGCCTAGTTCAGGTTACTAAGTGCCTGCTTGATCAATGGCAGCAACTGTCTAGTGCTGAGGTTCCAAGCCTCGAAGCGAGTCTGCTCTATCCGGTCACGCTGGATGAACAAGGTGCTATCTCCGCCCTAGCTAAAGTGAAGCACCGGCTTGGGGAGCGGCGGCTGCAGGTGAGCTCTGGTTACCATGAGGCGAACAGCAAGGCCGACGGCCTAATTCGTTGGCGAACAGGCGAACCCGACACCATTGAGGAAGTTATTCTGCAGGGCCCTCATCTGGGTATTGCAAATCCCTTCAATAAGGAGCCGAATTACCCCTGCAGGACAAATCGAGACTGGTCCTCGCGAAGCCTTTTGTTGCTGCCCGAGTCGGCAATACATCGTACCAACTACGTCCGGTCGTGCGAACGCGATCGGTACTTGCGGTCGCAATCGCAGTGGAATGGGCGACCGTTTAGTGCACGTTATCGGTTAGCGTGGCGTAAGATGATCGCTTTCGATACTGAGAGGAGCCTCTTTGCGGCGCTAATTCCGCCTGGGCCAGCTCATGTTCATGCTGTCTACTCGCTCGCGCTTGAAACGGATCGCGAGACTGCCCTGGCGGCTGGGTTTTTCTCGGCGCTACCACTCGATTACCTGCTGCGTATTACCGGTCGTTCTGATTTGCAGGTTGCGGAGGCGCAGCGAATGCCTGCGGCAGACGTAAGTCACCCCCTCGCGGCGCCTCTTCTCCTCCGAGTGCTTCGCCTGAACTGTCTCACAAGAGCCTACGCTGCTCTCTGGTCGGGACTGTTCGTTGATTCGTGGCAGAAGGAAGCGTGGGCGGTGGGGTGGCAGGGGTTCGCGCCGCTGGGCGATGTCGACGCTAGCTGGCATTGGTCGAGTCCACTTCGTGCCGAGCGGGAGCGACGGGCCGCACTGGTGGAGATAGATGCCCTTGTAGCGGCCTGGCTCGGCATCTCAGCGGATCAGCTCGTTGCGGTCTATCGAGCTCGGTACCCGATCCTGAGAGATTACGAGGAGGCTACGTGGTTTGATGCCCTCGGACGGAAGATCGCGCGTAGCCACAACTCATATGGCTTCGGTCAGACGAAGGAGCACCACGAGCAGTTGATTGCGTACCTCGAGAACCCGGAGCGGAATCCGGTGCCTGAGGGGTACACGGCACCCTTCTACAAAGCGGATCGGGAGAACGAGTACCGGCAGGCGCACGCCGTGTTCAGTAAGCGGCTTCAGGATGCGATCGA
Organism: Micromonospora chalcea; assembly: GCF_028768405.1. Taxonomy (NCBI): domain Bacteria; kingdom Bacillati; phylum Actinomycetota; class Actinomycetes; order Micromonosporales; family Micromonosporaceae; genus Micromonospora; species Micromonospora chalcea. The sequence goes on from NZ_CP118233.1 coordinate 1,189,113, forward strand.
CGCAGGCTGGCAATCGTCGTAGCCCGACACCTCACCCCCGTAGGAGAACAGATGGCTCCGAGCAACCATCAGAAGCACCAAGCTGGGCGGCACCTCGCAGTGGCCGAAGCCCTGTTGCAGGGCTATTCGGCGAGCCTTGAGGGTCCGCAGACGTTCGTCAAGATCAACGGCAGGCGGGCGGCGGTTCAGGTCGCTGCCCAGGGCGCATGGATGATTGCAGACGTGTACAAGGCTACGGCTGCCTCGATTGACTTCTACGTGCTGGTAGATGTGACCGATGGGCGGCGGAACTTCTACGTCGTGCCCGGAGACGACCTGCGCAGTGGCATCGATGAGCGGCACCAGGAGTTCATGTCGAGAGTCGGCGGCGTACGCCCGCGTAACCCTGACAGTCGCCACACGGCGATCTACCCAGCCCAGGTGGAGGCGTGGCGGAACCGCTGGTCGCTGTTTGACCGGGCGGCCCAGCATGCGGGTGGAGACGCAAGCGCCTGAGCAACAGCGCGACGGGAGCGCCTCCGGCAACTCTGCCAGTTGCGCTCCCGTCTGACAGTGGTTCAGTGCCTGATCTTGGCAGCCCGGACGAAGCTGACCCAGGCGTCAGGCGAGAAGCTGAGGACAGGCCCGGCCGGGTCCTTGCTGTCGCGTACGGCGACGACGCCGGACAGGTTGTCGGCGATCTCGACGCAGTTTCCGTTGTTGTCGCCGCTGCGGGTGCTCTTGCGCCAGTGTGCGCCGAGCAGGTCGTCAGCCATGATGGACCTCTTCCTTGATCTTGCCGATCATCCTTCTTGATTGTTCCTCATCGAGCGAGAGGCTGACGAGGCTTGCCCAGACCTTCTCGTAGACCGCGAACTCTTCCGGCCTGTCGAGGTAGAGCGCACCGGTCACTGACTCGCTGTAGACGACGGACGGATCAGGGACGATTCGGTTGCCGAGTGGGAAGTCGAGCATGACGAAGGCGCCGGCCAGCGCACCATAATGGGCACCCGCCGACAGAGGGAGAACGCGGATCGACACGTTCGGCAGGGTCGTGCGTTCAAGGAGACGGTCGAGTTGCTCGGCCATGACTGCGGGGCTACCGACGCATCGAAGCAGCACCGCTTCCGACAAGACCCACTCAAGCTGCGGTGCCTTTGGGAGTCGCCGAACCAGGATCTCCTGACGCCGTCGGCGGACTTCCAAGACCTCCTCCAGTTCCTCGGGCGGCATGTTTGGGCGGTTCTGGTAGACGCCTCGCGTGTAGCCCGGAGTCTGGAGAAGCCCAGGGACCAGGGTGTCGTCATGTTCGCGGAGGCGGGCGGCGGCGGATTCGAGGCCGACGTACAGCTCGAACCAGTCGGGGATGGCGTCGCCGTACGAGTGCCACCAGCCCTTGGCCTTGGTCTCGTTGGCGAGGGCGACGAGGGCGGTGGTCAGCTCGGGGGTGGCGGCGTACAGCTCGCACATGGCCTTGACGTCGACGGCGCGGGTGGGGCCGAGGCCGGTCTCGATGCGCCACATCTTCTGGCGGCTGCACTGCATGGCCTCGGCCGCGCCGTCGAGGGTCATGCGGGCTTCGGTGCGCAGGTCGCGTAGCGCTCGCCCGAGCTGTCTCCTGGGGACTGTCGAGCCCATGTCGTCGGCCATCGGCCACCCCTTTCCGTGTTGCGTTTTGTTACATCCGTACGCCATCGGTGAAACGTGGAACGATTAGCTGAGAAGTGCTTGTCTTGCGCTTCGTGCTGACGAAGCGACTCACGCGTCTGACCATACAAGACGCCCCCGACAACAGCCATCACCGCGCAATTCCCACGGGCGGCTGACTCTTCCGTTGCGCAACACTGCCAGGCCTTCCCGTGGAACGTCTCGCGGCTGCGGAAAAGAAAATCGGCGCAGACCGGGGAAAGTGTGGCCGCAAATGTTGCTCATTCACGGGGAACTGTCCCAGGATGGCCAGTGCGGCGGCCGAGAAACCCCCGGATCGGCCGCCGCACTCTCCAGGCAACCCCTCGCCGGCCAGCCCGGATGCCGTACCCGCTGAGCGAAGCTGCGGCGTTCGGGCGGGGTGGGTCCGCCCGTGCGGGGAGGGCGGGTGGACCCACCCATCCACGACCAGGAAGGCAGGCACCGATGAGCGTCCGCAACCAGAGGCCGTTCCCCGAGGGCGCCGGGACGACGTACCGCTCCCGCGCGTACCCCGGCCTGCTGCCGTGGCAGGTGCGTGAGCGCCGCTTCCCGCCCGCCCGGCTCGGGCGCCGCGGCCTCAACCCTGATGAGGTGTACGCCTTCCTCGACCGGGTCGCCGTCGACATGGCTGCCGTCTACGACGCGCTGGCGCAGAGCCGGCGGGAGACGCTGCGGATCAAGGTCGCGCTGCGTCGGTGGCAGTCCGAGCAGGCCGAGGGTGGTCGGCGGTGAGCGGGCGGTACGTGATCCACCTGCCCGTTGTCGCCGCCGACCTGCCGGCCGCTCAGCGCCTGGCCCGGGTCGTCGGCCGGTGGATCACCGTGCTGCCGATGATGGACCCGGGGGAGATGACCGTCTCGGAGGAGGACGAGCAGTTCCTGCGGCACCGGGTCTTCTGCGATCTGCGGATGCCGGGCGGGCGGCGCTGCGTGCTCCGCGACGGCCACGACGGCGAGTGCTCCCGCCGCCTGCGCCGCTGACCTGCAAAGGTAACGCGACTGTGTCGTGAAAATTGAGCAGCCATGAAGGCACGAGAAGCCAAGCCGCCGCCGCAACGCCTATCCGCTGACATGACTATTCTTCGCAACCGCGACCGCAACACAATTGCGACACCTGACCCTGCAAGACCACGTCGCGCTAGTCGCGCTCGTGCAATTCCCATGCCGGGGCCGTGAAGACGACGTACTTCCGAAAACCGCGAATGCGCACCCGTATATTTTCTGACAGTCATTCCGGCCGGGCGTGGTGATGATTGTCAGATGCCGAAGTGCCGCGCGCGGTGCCAGGACAACACCCTCTGCAAGAACCGTGTACGGATCGCGGGGATTCGTTGCCACAAGCACCCCGGGATGCCGGAGGCGGGCCCACGGCATCCCAAAGAGAGGAAGACTCGGGGTAGTGCCCGCGCGTCACACCCGAGGCGGCGGGTCACCGGCATGAGCGCAGCGCCCCGAGGAGTCGGCGGCGGTGCCAGGCAACGTCGCGAGCAGGAGCGGGTCCAGAAGGCCGCCGACTTCTGCGCCTCCGTCCTCACCGACGGGTGGGTCGAGGTCGTGTCGGACCGCGCCACGGATTACGTGACCGAGGAGACCTGGAAGCGACTCTTCAGCCGCCGACGGCGGAGGCGGTGCAAGCTGCTGGCACGCATGGCCGGGGCGATCCTGGCGGGCAAGAAGAAGCTGCACGACCTGGTCGGAGCGGTCGCCGCTTGGCTCGCCTCACTTCTGGGCGGCGACCGGGTCGTGCAGTCGTTCGCCCGCGAACTCGCGTCCCGCATCCCGCTGCCCCCGGACGCCAAGATGGTCGCTACGGCCCGCGGGCTCCAGGTGGCCGGGGTGCTGTTGTGCGTGGTGAACGGGGACGACCTGACGAGATGCCAGTGCTTCATCGATCTCGCGCTTGAGGAAGCCAAGACTCAGGTCAAGAAGATCCTCGTCGCCGCGCTGGAGGACTGGACCGACCTGGCGCAGTTTCCGGCCAAGCCCTCCGTTGCCGAGCGAGGCGCGTACGGGACGGCCGGTGGCTGACGGCAGCGCGTACCCCCGTTATGGCCACGACGGCGGGGGCGGGCCGAACGCGCGGCGGCTGGCCTTCACCGCGAGGGTGGCCATAGCGGCGTTGGCGCCGCCACCGATCAACGCGCCGATCCCGAACGGCGCCACCCGCCCGAGAACGATGATTCCCTGCTTGGTTCCGTACTTCGTGATGAAGTTCTTGCCCAGGATCTTGTTGATCTGCCGCAACGTCTCCAGCGGCACCTTCGCGACGACCTGGCGGCCCCAGTGTTGCCCGGTGCGCTCCGCAACCTTGGTGATGGTGGCGGAGCCGGATCCACCGAGCATGATGCCCATGACGATGGTGCGGCGGCGTTCGATTTCGTCGATGCCGACTCCATGGACTTCGGCGATCGAGAGCGCGAAGAGGGCGCTCAGTTCGAGGGCGGAGAGCACCTCGCCGGCCGACAGCGCCAGGGCGATGCCCGTTCCGACGCCGGGCGCGGCAGCAGCGCCACCGACCGCGGCGCCCGTACCGGTCAACGCGCTGACGTACATCCGCTCCAGGTTGCGGATCACCTCTTCAGGTGTCGCCTCCGGGTTCCGCTGGCGGGCCCGGGCGATGTTCTTGCGTACCAGCGGGCTCTGGACGGCGATGGCCTTGTCCAACAGGTCGAGGACCCGCTGCCCGGGTACGGCTGCTTCCGAAACCGATCCGTCGGGGGCATCCGAGGTCATGCCGGGAACTCCTTGGGGTCGAGGCGCGTGGGGGTGGGCGGTCTGAGCCACGTCGCGCTCGGCCGCAGTGGGTCAGGCTACGCGGGCGCACGTGGCCGCCGATAGATCAGAAGCGTCCGTCCACTCGGTACGAAAGGCCACTCGGCGACCACGTCATGTTCATCCGCTCCCACCGATGTCACCTTGACCCCATCGGTCGTCGCGCCGGGCCGCTGTATCGGCTCGGCGCAACGGTTCGGCGGCTGATCTGAACGGTTGGCGTTGTCAGGAACAACGGCACGACCCGAGTGGTGAAGGCACGACGCCACACGCAAAGCAGGCGTCGGGGCGCGGAGTCCGCACGGTCCGAAGCGGGGGCGGAACCTGGATCCTTCGGGGTGGTGGCGTGGGCGCGGGTGGGCTCGGGGGGAGAGACTTCCGAACGGCTTTGACCTGCCTTTCGGTGGCCTTCGGCCAGCCAGACGCTCTGACCTCCTGGGTCAACCTCCTGGTGTTTAGGCCAGGGCGGCTCACCAGGACGGCACGGACCACATCTGCCAGGGTGCGTCGCTCGCGACGGCTGGATGTGTCGGTCTTCGCCGGCTTTCGGGTGGCGGTAGGGGGAGAGACCGCATCGATGGTTCCTCGGGCCTTCGTCTTCGGCGGAAAGTTGGTAGGCGGGTGGATCACCGTGACGGTTCCGCCGTCCATCGTTCTCGTCTTCGCCGGCTTCGGGTTCGCGCTCGGCGGGGTGGTCGCCGTCGTGGCCCCACGTGACTGCGAGCTCGGCCGGGCCGGGTGCGCACGCAGCGCCTTGCGTACCTGTTCTTCGGAAACGTCGAGCCAGCCGCGCTGCCGGAGGTGCCGGACGAGCGTCTTGTCCTTGATGCCGGGCATCCGGCGCTGGAGCTCGCGGGCGGCATCCGCCAAACCGCGTTGGGTGGGCACTGTGCCACGAAGGCCGCCCCGCGAGGTGGAGGCGGAACGGCGCGAAGGGCGGACAGCCGCCGGCCGCTCCGACGGCTTCAACCGGTCGAGCCAGGAGTCGGGAGTGCGGTCAGGCCGGTCGTCATTGTCCCAGTCACGCCGGAAGTCGGCCGAATCGCGGCCCTCCGCGTTGGCATACCAGTCGCCGATGGTGCGCCGCATGACCACGGTGGCCTCCGATGTCGTCGGGTGCGTGACCACGTATGTGAGGCTGTCGACACTATGGCGGACGTGCTGCGGCGGGAATTCACCGAACGTTCTGGCCGGCTGACGAACGGCTCCTTCGTTCGTACGGCGATCTGACTGATCCGCGTGATTGGTCGATCACGATCAACGGGCGTCAACCTTTTGCGTACGGTTGTAGGTTGTTCCGCATCTCGGATGCTGGCTTTGCGCGCCGGTGAAGTGGTCTCAACGAGATGTGGGTAGAAGGTGTATGGCATCGGGCGGCCGGGACGGACATCGCGAAATGACCTACCCGCGGTTTAGCACGAAACCGGTTCGTCGGGGGGCGGCCGCCCTGATCAGTGCCTCTCTGCGCGTCGCACGGCGAGGACCGTGCCATCGCGGCCGACCGACAGCACCCCGCCGTTCAGCGGGGTTCGCGCCCACTGGCGAAAGGTTTGCGGTGCGGCGCGGAAATACGCGCCGAGCTGACCGTCCGCGAGCTGCCGGTAGAGGCTGCTCTCCACACCGCGGAAGACCTCCAGAATCTCGCCGTCCGGCAGGGGTGCTCGGTAGCGGGTGCCCTCCGCTCGCAGACCGTTGGGCAGCCGGAGCGTACGCGCAGTGCTCGACGCCCACGGCAGGTCGATCTTGAACAACGTCTGCTGGCCGAGATCGGGCTGTTCGTCACGCTGACGAGGTGTCGCGTACGCACGCGCGGTGCCGTTGTCCCCGGCAAAGAGGAGTGCCGTCGCCGCTGCGGCGCGGGTCAGGATCTGGGTGAACCAGCCACGCCGGTCAGCGGGAATGTCGAACACGTCGGGGCGACCGGGGGGCAGATCCTCAGCAGGGGAGACGTCCGAAGCCTCGGCCCGGAGATCGGCGTCGGCCGGCACCTCCCAGGTGCGGCCCTCGTCGGGCGGTGCGGGTTGCGGCCTCCAGTCCTGGTCGCCGGGTGCACCACCCAGCAGCTCGTCCAGCTCGTCGTCCGCGCCCGACCACAGCTCGTCGTCCCCCGGCGGGTCAAGCACGTACGAGGTGATCCGTGTCCGGGACAGGTAGGAGGCCACCATGAGTGACGGCTGGCTGCGCCCGCCCACCCGCAGCGCGTTCACCTGGACGGCCGCGCGGGCGAGCTGTCCGTGCGCGAAGCCCGGGGACTGGTGGGTGCCCTTGCACTCCAGCACGACGATCTTCATGCCGTTGCGTCGGCCGGAGCGGTGGTGCCCCAGCAGGATGTAGTCCGGTCGTTTCGTGGTCCTCGGCATGGTGGCGACCTCGCCCACGCCGTCGAGGAAGCCGGCCTTCAACGCGACCTCCGCGTCGACGGCGTGGAAGTCCCAGCGCGGATGCTGCCGTCGCAGCACCTCCTTCGCCACTACCAGGGCCAAGCCGATGCCCAACTGCTCCGACTGGGCCACCTTGTGGTGATGAACGACGTTGCCAGCATGCTGGGACAACGCGAGATGACCATCGCGTACGTCCAGCGTCGCGCAGTAGCGCACATGAGCCCAGTGTCGGGCCACCTGCGCCAGCGGCGACGCGGTCAGGAGCGTGGTGGCCACGCCCAGTTCGTGCAGCACCTGTGCCGGACTGGTGCGAATCGCGGCACCGATGCGGATCGGTATCGGCGGTTTGCCGTAGCGGTAGGCATCGTTGTCCCGGGCGCGTTCCTTGGCGTACGCGAGCACGTCGCTGACGAGTTGCTCGGAGGACTCGGCCGCGAGCGTCGACTCGGCACCGAGAGAGCGCACCAGTGATTCGATCTTCACGCTTACCCCCAGGGTGAGGCACAGCGTTCGTCTCGGACACCCAGGGTTGCCGATCAAGTGCTCACTGTCAATGTGGTCGGCCTGCCGCGCGGAGGGTTCCCGTTGAGTCCGGGCATCCCTGGGCGATGGCAGCCGACGTCAGGAGCAACGGCACGATCCCAGCTGGAAGGGTGCCAAAGCTGCAGGCGAGGCAGGCGTCGGGACGCTACGGAGGGGGAAGCGGCTACCCGTATCGGCGCTCGTGGCGATTTCGGCGACGAGGTCGAACAGCCGATATTCCTACAGTCTCATTGACACCATCCGGAATGGACCGGTAGCAGTACTGGGCACGGCTTCCGCGCCCGCGCGGCTGAGCTGCATCGTCCCCGGGGAGATTACTTGAAGGCGAACGAGACGACCGTCCGAAACCTGCTGCAAGGCGAGAAGCAGTATGTCGTACCGCTCTACCAGCGCCGCTACAGCTGGAAGCGCAAAGATCTCGCACAGGTTTGGGCTGACGTGATGCGGGTGACGGAGGTGAGTGACAACGCCACACACTTCCTCGGTTCGGTGGTCCTCGCGCCGAGTCCGGCTAACACGCCGACCGGCGTGCAGAGCTGGCTCGTCGTGGACGGGCAACAACGGTTGACGACACTGAGTATTCTGCTGTGTGCGATTCGGGATCACGTTCAAGAGTCCGATGCGCAGCTAGCGGCCAAGATCGACGACATGTACCTGTTCAACAAGTATGCGTCGGGGATGGAGCGATACACGCTTCTACCCACGAAGGCCGACCGAGCGGCGTGGTTGGCGCTCGTGGAAAGGGACCCTGGTGCTGGTGGTGAGGATCGGATCGGCGAGGCCTATCGCTTTTTTCGGGCCGCGCTCGTCCAAGCCGACGACCCGGACGATGACCATGATCTGATTCGGATCGAGCAGGCGGTAGCGGCGAGGTTGAGCCTCGTGGAAATCGCCGCGCACCCGGATGACAACGTCCACCGCATCTTCGAGTCACTCAACTACACCGGCCAGCCGCTAACCCAGGCAGACCTGCTGCGAAACTACCTCTTCATGCGCCTGCCCGCTCGGGGTGACCACGTCTACGAACGGCATTGGCTGCCGCTTCAGGAGTTGCTCACGGATAAGCAGCTTGAGGACCTGGTCTGGCTGGACCTGGTGCTCCGTGGGGACGACCGCGCCACCCAGGAGGCGATTTACCAGTCGCAGCAGCTGCGCCTCGGCCAATTGTCCGGTGAGGCTGCGATCGAGGAGTGGATCATCGATCTCCACCACAAAGCGCGCCTGTTCCGCAAGATTCTGAAGCCGGGCGAAGTCGCAGATCCGATCCTGCGGCGGGCGTTGGACCGGCTCGACCGCTGGGGTGCGGCAGTGGTCCACCCCATCGCTCTCTATGTCCTGCTGGCGCACGAGGCGCGCCGCCTCAGCTCGGCCGAAGCCGCTGATGCACTACGGGTCGTCGAGAGCTACCTGGTCCGTCGCATGATCGCGGGCATCGCCAGTGCCAACACCAATCGAATCTTGATGTCGCTGGTCAAGGACCTGGGAGAACAGGTCCCCTCGGCCAAAGCGATCACGCGGGCGCTTTCAGGGGTCCGGAAGAAGTTCCCCACCGACCAGTACATCCGCGAAGCCGTGCTGGTGAACAGCTTCTACTGGCTGGGGCGCGGTCCGCAGCGCAGCTACGTGCTGCGCTGCATTGAGGAGGACTTCGAGCACAAGGAGCCCATCAACTTCGACACCGCGAAGGTCACCATCGAGCACGTGTTGCCGCAGTCCCTGACGGACGAGTGGCGGGAGATGCTGGCTCCCGACCTGGAGGCCGACGAGACGGTCGAGGAACTACACAGCTCTCTGGTGCACACTCTCGGGAATCTCAGCCTGACCGCGTACAACCCCAAGCTGGCCAACGACGGATTCGAGGCCAAGAAGAAGATCCTCCGCGACAGCGGACTCGCGATGAATCGTGAAATCGCTGACTCGCCCCGGTGGGGTCGAACGGAGATCCTCGCGCGTGGCCGAGCCCTCGCTGACCGAGTCCTGCTCATTTGGCCGGGCCCCGACGAATCGGCCGCGGTGACTCCACCCAGCCCACGCTGGTCCCTGATGAACCAGGCGCTTGCCAGCATTCCTGCCGGCCGCTGGACCAGCTACTCGGACATCGCGGAGGTGATCGGCGTATTCCACCGCGCGGTTGCCGGACGCCTCGCCAGTGTCCAGGTTCCGAACGCCCATCGAGTCTTGAAGATCGACGGCGCCATCTCGGCAGACTTCCGCTGGCCCGACCCTCAACGCCGAGACGACCCACGGACCGTGTTGGAGGCCGAGGGTGTGCGCTTCGACCATGCGGGTCGGGCGGCAGCTGACCAGCGGATGACCGCCACCGAACTAGCACGCGAGGTTGGTCTCGACACCAGCGAAGACGGGGAAGGCGAGGAGCCGGCAGCCGCATAACGAGCCTGCCCGCGCGTCGAGGTGATCGATGCTGGCGGGCAGGAATGCGAAGATGCGCTCCCGACTACTGCCTGTCGCGAATCTGACTTGTGCGTGGTTCAGCCCATCCGGCAGGTCAGAGCCCGGTAAGGGGTGAAGTAGCATGCGGCGGTGATCCGCTCATGAGACCGACGATCGCCGCCGACACCCTGCGCCAGACCCTCACCCAGTACCTGACCACGACCTTCGGTCTGACCGAGGACGGCGTACGCCAAGGCCTGGAAGGCTTCCTTTCTCACCCGCAGCAGGGCGTCTTCCGCGGGCCGTACCTGCGGATCCGCACCCCCTTCCGACCGGCGGCGGGGGACTGGCGCGTGTGCCTCGACTGGGCGCCGGCCGACTTCACCCCCTACCTGCACCAGGCAAAGGCGTTCGCCCGGCTCTCGACCCGGGGCAAGGTGGCCGAGCCGACCCTGATCACCACCGGCACCGGCTCGGGAAAGACGGAGTCGTTCCTGATCCCGGTGCTCGACCACTGCCGTCGGCAGCGCCAGCAAGGGCGGGCCGGTGTCAAGGCGATCCTGCTCTACCCGATGAACGCCCTGGCGACCGACCAGACGCAGCGCATCAACGATCTGCTGACCGATCCTGCGCTGGCCGGGATCACGGCCGGCCTCTACATCGGGGACGTCGCGGCCATCGAGTACCGCCACGTGATGACAAAACGATCGGAGATGCGGCGGACCCCGCCGGACATCCTGATTACCAACTACAAGATGCTGGACCTGCTGCTCCAGCGCGGTGACGACCTGCCGCTGTGGGAGGGCGCGGAACCGGCGTACGTGGTGCTGGACGAGTTCCACACCTACGACGGCGCCCAGGGTACGGACGTGGCGATGCTGTTGCGCCGGCTCGGTGCCGCGCTCGGGCTGGCCGAGGCGGACCGTCCGCTGGGTGGCATCTGCCCGGTTGCCACCTCCGCCACCCTGGGTGAGGGCGGTGGCCGGGACGGCCGTACGGCCATCCGGGAGGTCGCCGAGCAGGTGTTCGGCGTGGCCTTCGACGCCGATTCACTCGTCGGTGAGGACCGCTACGAGCCCGGCGAATTCATGGACCACCAGGACTTCGGGCTGCCCCTGCCCACCCCGGAACAGCTCGCCGCAGTCGACGACCGGAACCCGGGGCTCATGGCCGAGGTCGCCGAGCTGGTGGTCGGCCAGCGCTGCGCCGACGATCCGGCGCGCCTGGGGGAGCTGCTGCGCCGGCATCCGCTCACCAAGGCGGTGCTCGACTCGCTCCAGGCCCGGCCTTGCACGCTCGAAGAGATCATCGACGTGCTGCCCCGGAAGAACGCCACCGGCTGGGGCAGCGCCATGAAGACGCGGCCGGAGGTGACCGCCAAGGCAATCGCCCGGTTCGTGGGCCTGCTGTCGCTCGCTGAGAACCCGGAGGTACCGGGTCGTCCGCTGCTCAACATCGAGACGCACCTGTGGGTGCGGTCCGTCTCGCGGCTGCTGCGCGGCACGTCCCGTCAGCCTGCCTTCGGCTGGTACGGCGAGCCGCCCCGGGAAATCGACCCGTACGTGCCGGACGCCGACGTCGTCATCGCCGACAACCGCTACCCGCGCCTGCCGGCTGTCTACTGCCGGCACTGCGGACGGTCCGGCTGGATGGCGCTGTCGCCGGAGAAGGACCCGCAGGAACTGGAGACCGATCCGGACAAGATTTACCGAGCCAGTGTCGGACGGGACAAGCGCCGGGTCCGCGCGCTGATCGCCGCCACCGACGACGAGATCCAGCAGCGCACCGGAGGGCTGCTGGTGCTGGAGTACGGCCGGCGGGTCCGCCCGTTCGACGAGCAGCGCGACCGGGTGCGGTCCGCCGACGCGCTGGTCGTGCTCGGCGACCTCGGTGCGATCGACGCAGCGGAGAAGGATCGTTGCCCGTCCTGCTCGATGGACCACGGCATCCGCTTCCTCGGCGCCGGGCTGGCCACGCTCGCCTCGGTGGCCATCACCCAGCTGTTCACCGGCGGGGAGCTCGACGAGCACGAGAAGAAGACGCTGCTGTTCAACGACTCGGTGCAGGACGCCGCGCACCGGGCCGGGTTCGTCGCCAACCGGTCGTACGCCTTCTCCCTGCGCTCGCTGCTCGCCAGCCGCCTGCGGCCCGGACAGTCGGTGGGGCTGGACGACCTCTTCGTCGAGATGATCGAGAAGGCCGCCGAACCGGAGATCCTTTCCACTGTCGTACCACCCGACCTGCACGATCGGCCGGACGTCGACAGCCTGCTCGCCGGTGAGCACAACGGCACCCGAGAGACCTGGTCGCTGATCAGCGAGCGGCTCGTCTTCGCCACCGTGATGGAGACCGGTCTGCGTTCCCGTCAGGGCCGCACCCTGGAGCTGACCCGCAGCGTCGCCGTCGAGGTGGCCCTCGACGATCCCGCGAAGGCCACCGGGATCTGTCGCGACGTGCAGAGGACCGCCCCGGGGCAGCTCGGTGGCACGCCTGCGGACGATGCCCGCTACCTCGCCTTCCTCCGCGGCCTGCTGGAGCGGCTGCGCACCCGTGGCGCGATCTACCACGAGTGGCTGGTGCCATACCTCAAGCGGGGCGGCACCCGGTGGCAGGTGTGGGGCGGCCGGCCTGCCGGCATGCCCGCCTTCCCGCGCGGCGTGTCCGCGCCCGCCTTCCTGCTCGCGACGCCGAAGTCGAAGTCCGAGTTCGACGCGATCACCGCTCGGGGCAACTGGTATCAGGACTGGACCTCGCGATGCCTCGGCATGGATCTCGCCGCGGCAGCCGCCTACCTGTCCAGCCTGATGCCGGCGTTGGCCGCCGCCGGCATCGTCGCGGTCGGCGACACCGAGGACGGCAACCAGGTGTACGGCCTGACGCCCGGCCACCTGCGCGTCACCCGGCTTGATGACGACGCCGCCAAACAGGCGGGGGTCGCCTGCGACACCTGCCACTGGCAGCAGACGGAACACCCGGACCGGGTGGCCGGATGGGTCGGCCAGCCCTGCCGGCAGTACCGCTGCCGCGGCCTGCTGCGGGCCGCCCACGACGACACCGCGCCGGACGACTACTACCGGCGGCTCTACCTGGAGAGCTCGGTCTTCCGGGTCGTCACCGGCGAGCACACCGGCATGCTCACCCGCGCCCAGCGGGAGAACGTGGAGAAGCAGTTCCGCGACGGCAGGCGGTACACCGACCCGAACGTCCTGTCCTGCACGCCCACCCTGGAAATGGGCATCGACATCGGGGCCCTGTCCGCGGTGGTGCTCGCGTCGCTCCCGCACGGACCGGCGAACTACGTACAGCGGGCCGGCCGGGCCGGCCGGAAGAGCGGCAACGCTCTCGTGCTCACGCTCGTCGGCCGCAGTGAGCGGGACCGCTACTACCTGACCGAGCCGAGAGACATGATCGCCGGGCAGATCGTGCCGCCCGGCTGCTTCCTGTCCGCCGTGGAGATCCTGCGCCGGCAGTACCTGGCGCACCTGATCGACCTGGCGGCGCGCGGCCGGCTGCCCGGAGTGCTGCCCATGCCACGCCGCGCGCACGTACTCTTCGGCCCGAGCGGTTGGCTCGCCAACCTCGCGGAAGCGGCCCGGCGCGACGGCGTCGACCTGGTTACGGGCTTCCTGGCGCTCTTCGGCAACAAGATCATGACCTCCGCCGTCGAGGAACTGCGGGAGTTCGCCGTCGACGGGATCGTCCACCGGGTCAAGGAGGCGGACGAGACCTGGGAGCTCCGGTTGGCGGACCTGCGACGTCGGCTCCGGGAGATCGCCAAGGCCCGTGCCACGCTCGTACCCAGCGACCCCGATCACGCCCGCGAGATCCGGATGCTGAAGGCGGAGGAAGCCGCTGTCCGCCGTCGGCTGCGCGATGTGAGCGCCGCTGCCGCCCACGGCACGCTGGTCGAGTTCGGGCTGCTCCCGAACTACGCGCTCATCGACAGCCGTACCGATCTCGAAGCGACATTGACCTGGGAGGAGCAGGTCGACGGTGACCGCCGGTTCCACAGCGAGCTGCGCGAGTACGCACGCCCGGCCCGTCCGGCCCTCGTCGAGATCGCCCCCGGCAACAGCTACTACGTCCGGGGCTACAAGCACGAGATCTCCGGGCTCGACGTCGGCCCGCCCGACCGGCCGACATACGAACAGTGGCGGATCTGCGCGCAGTGCGGGTACGTGCGTACCCACCTGGCCAAGGAGGACACCAGCGCATGCCCGCGCTGCGCGGACCGGGGCATCGCCGATCACGGCCGGTTGTTCCACGTGCTGCAGCCGAAACGGGTCTACAGCCGGGACAAGCGCGACGACGCCCGCATCCGGGACGACAGCGACGACCGGGACCGCCGCTTCTACGCCACCACCGTCGCCGTCGACATCGACCCGGCCAAGGTGGGATCGTCCTGGCGGCACGCGCACGACACCTTCGGCGTCGACTACAGCCGCCACGCGGTGATCCGCCACTTCAACCTCGGGGCCCAGCGCTACGACCGGGCTGCCGAACTATTCGCCGGCGAGGAGGTGCGGATCAACAGGTTCCACACCTGCACGTCCTGTGGCGGCACCACCGTTGACGGAGCTCCGGTGACCGGCCAGCAGCTCGCCGCGCAGGCCTCAGGTGCCACGGTCATCCAAGGGGCTGAACACCACCGACCCTGGTGCCCGTACCGGCGGTCCGCCGCCGGGCCGGACACGCACGTCGACCTGGTCCTGGCGCACGAACTGGAGACCGAGGCGCTGCGCATCCTGATCCCGGCAGCGACCGCGATGGTGCAGGAGCGGTTGCTGTCCTTCGCGGCGGCGGTCCGGCTCGGCATCGCGGCCCAGTACGGCGGCGAGCCCGCCCACCTGCAGACCGTCTCTGCCACTATGCCGGACGGCCAGAGCGACGGCACCCGCAACTTCGTTGTCGTCTACGACACCCAGCCGCAGGGCACCGGCTACCTGCACCGCCTTGCCGAGCCCGAAGAGTTCCGGGCCGTCCTGCGTCTGGCCCGCCGGCAGATCGCCGACTGCGAGTGCCGCAACGAGGCGAAGCCGGTATGTCACAGGTGCCTGCTGCGCTACGCCCGCAACGAGCACTTCGCGCTGATGAGCCGCGACGAGGCGCTCGGTATGCTCGACAAGCTGCTCGACAGCTGGGGTGTCGAGGAGGGCACCCGCACCGACGAGATCTCGCTGATCCATCAGGTGGAGAGCGAGCTGGAGTTGCAGTTCCTCACCAAGCTGCTGGCCCTCGGCGAGACACCGGGCTCGGGGTTGCGCATCGACCGGCGGCGGGATCACGACGGCGCCCGGGTCGCCGACCTGCGATTCGTCAGTGACGGCGGGCAGAGCGTCACACACTGGCAGATGAAGCTGCAGAACACCGTCCGCGGCACCCGGCCGGACGTGCACTTCACGCGCCTGGACGCGCCGTCCCCAGAAGTGGCGGTCTACCTCGACGGGTTCAAGTACCACGCCTCGCCGCAGTACAACAGACTGGCCGACGACGCTGACAAGCGCGCGCGCCTGCGTGCCCACGGCTATCTCGTCTTCGCCGCCACCTGGGACGACGTCAAGACGTGGGGAAGCGGTGACGGGTCGGGCCGGTGGACGCCGTACGGCGGCGTCTCCAAGCAGACCGCCCGCGAGCGGTACCGGCAGTTCCTGCCCGGGGCCGACCCGGACGAGTTGGAACAGACCATCTGGACCAATCCGATCGAACAGCTGATGCGGTTCCTCGCCGAGCCTGACCTCATCCGGTGGCAGCGGCGCGCGGAAGCTGTTCTGGCGGGCCTGTTGAAGCAGGCTCGGGACAAGTCCACCACCGACTCCAGTGGTGTCGCGCAACGAGTGGTCGCTTCCCTCCGGGACGAGCCCCTGCCCGCTGCCGCTGCGGCACGGCACATCATGGTGGCCCGTGCGCAGGACAGCGCCGGCTGCCCGATGACCGTGGTGATGGATGCCCGCACCAAGCCGCTGCCTACGTGGTCAGCGCTCGCCCTGGTGAACGATCTACCGGGCGCGATAACCGACGGCGCACACAAGGCCCGCTGGGCCGCATGGCTCACCTGGGGCAACGTCATCCAGTTCCTCACGCCCGCCGGGGGTGACGCGGGACAGCTCGCGGTCTCCGCGCTCGATTCGTTCGACCCGATGTCGCTGGCCGTTACCGAGGGCACCGGGCTTGTGTCGGCGCAGCGGGCTCTGCCACTGGACGACGAGACCGCCACCTGGTTGGGTACCGCGCCGCAGCCGCCGAGCACCGTGACGGAACCGGTCGAGGACGAGTCGCCGTGGCAGGACGTCCTGCGCTACATGGACCGCGAGGAGAGCACGCTGGAATTGCTGGTGCAGCAGTTGGCGCGGCAGAACCTGCCCGTCCCGGTCGTCGGCTACGAGCTGGGTGATCAGGCATGGCCGGCCGAGCTGGCCTGGCCGGAGCGGCGGATCGCCGTCGTACTGACCGGCGCGCCCGACGACCCGGAGACGGAGGACCGCGACCGGGCGTACACGGAAGCGGGCTGGCATGCGCGTACCGCGCGGGAATGGTCGGCCGAGGAACTGGCGGCGCAGCTCGCGGCGACGAGTGGGGGAGAGGTCTGATGAGCACCGGAGCGATGCTGCGCATCCTAGACCGCGCGGACAAGGAGGTCATGAAGTTGACCCGCGCCGACATCGGCGCGGTGTACGAGTTCATGCACAAGTTCCGCAACAACCCGGACAATCCCGGGCTGAAGCTGAAGTCGCTCAACGGTGACTCGCGACTGATGTCCGCCCGGGTCAACCGTGACTACCGGGCGCTCCTGCTGCACATCGCCGACCGGGACTATCTGCTCGTCGCGGTCAAGCACCGGGGCGAGGTGTACGACGACCTGTCGCGCTACGCGTACCGGATCAACCGGGTGACCGGTGGCATCGAAGTCGTCGACCTGGCACCGGTGGGAGACAGCATCGTCGGCCGGGTCGTCCCGCCGGAAGCCGAACCGACGCCGACGCAGAAGCCGCTCTTCGACGCCTACAGCGACGCCCAGCTCCTGGAACTGGGCGTGTCCGAGCCGCTGCTGCCGCAGATCCGGGAACTCACCACCGAGGCCGAGTTGCTCGAACTGCTCGATCGTGCGCCGCAGCTCACGACAGATGTCCTCTTCGCGCTCTTCGACGGCAAGCCCTACGAGGAGGTGCTCCAGCAGGTCACCGAGCCGGTACGCGCGGACGAGCCGGTGGACCTGGAGGACTTCGCGGCGGCCGTGCAGCGCCCCGCGACGCAGGTGACGTCAGACGACGAGGCCCTGCAAGCGATCATCGGGGAGGCATTCGAGCGCTGGCAGATCTTCCTGCACCCGACGCAGCGGAAGCTTGTCGAACGCAGGTACAACGGCCCGGCCCGCGTCGGTGGGGGCCCGGGCACCGGCAAGACCATCGTCGCGCTGCACCGGGTGGCCCATCTTGCCCGGCACTTGCCGCCGGGGACCGACAAACCGATCCTGCTGACCACCTTCAACCGCAACCTCGCCGCCGATCTCAGGACCCGTCTTCTGGCACTCGGCGGTCAGGAACTGGTGGCCCGGGTGGACATCACCAACATCGACCGGCTGGCCAGCCGCGTCGTTACCGAGGCCAAGGCGGGCGCGAACCGTAACGTCGTCAGCGACAATCAGGTGCCCGACCTCTGGGGTGAGTTCCTGCTTGAGACCAGCGCCTCCGGCTGGGACGCGGACTTTCTCGCCGCCGAGTGGACACAGGTGATCCTCGGGCAGGTGCTGAATTCGCGCGCGGAGTACTTCAAAGCGCGCCGGCCCAACCGGGGCCGCAGCCTCACCCGGATGGAACGGGATCAGATCTGGCAGCTGACTGAGCGGTTCACCTCCTGGTTGGAGGCCCGCGGTGTCTGGACCTGGCGCCAGGTGGCTCAGCGGGCAGCGCGTCTGGAGATGGACCGGGCGGCGGAGTCCGGCGAGTCGTCCGGTGGGTTCCGGCGCCCTCGCTACCGCCATGTCGTGGTGGACGAGGCTCAGGACCTCAGCGCGGCGCACTGGAAGATGCTGCGAGCCATGGTGCCCCCCGGCCCCGATGACCTCTTCCTCACGGGTGACACCCATCAGCGCATCTATGACAACCACGTCACGCTCGGCAGCCTCGGCATCAACATCCGCGGCCGGTCGTCCCGTCTCACGCTGAGCTATCGCACCACCAGGCAGATCCTCGCCGACGCGCTCCAGATCATGACCGGGGAGGTATACGACGACTTGGACGGAGGCGAGGAGGACCTGGCGGGCTACCGTTCCCTTCTGCGGGGTGCCCGGCCGGTGTTCCACGGTGCCGCGACCTGGACGCAGGAGCAGGACTTGATCGTCACGCACCTGCGATCCTGGGGCAACCCGGTCGACGGATCGCTGGCCATCTGCGTCCCCACCCGGGAACTGGCGGCCGACGTGCTGAGCCGGATGGAAGCCGAAGGCCTGCCCGCTGTCGAGATCGGCCCGGATGGCCCGAAGCAGCCGGACGGCATTCACGTCGGCACCATGCACAGGTTCAAGGGACTCGAATACCAGCGCATGATCATCGCCGGGGTCAGTGACGGTCTGGTGCCCCGGCAGGTGATCAGCCGGTACCGGGACAGCGATCCGAAGCGGTACCAGCGGGAACGCCAGCGCGACCGGTCCCTTCTCTTCGTCGCCGCCACCCGACCCCGCGACGAGTTGGCGGTGTTCTGGCACGGCACTCCGAGCCCGTTCCTCACCTCTCGTCTCGTGCAACGAGAGGCGACGTGACAGTCTGCCGGTGGTGAGGCCGGGGCCGACGTACGACTAGAGAGAGGCGGCACGTGCAGGCGGGGGACCGTATCGCTGATCGCTACGAGCTGACGTATCCGATCGGTCGTGGGGGAATGGGCCAGGTCTGGGCCGGCTACGACGAGCGTCTCGACCGGCCGGTCGCGGTCAAGTTCCTTCGGACGAGCGAAGTGCCCGAGGACGAGCGCGAGGTCGCGGTCAAGCGGTTCAGGCGGGAGGCACGGGTGACCGCCCGCCTCGACCATCCCGGCGTGCCGGTCATCCATGACCTCGGCCGACACCACGACGACCTTTACATCGCCATGCAGCTCGTCCGTGGTTGCCAGCTGGCGGATCTCGTGGCGGAGCGCGACCGGCTGCCGGTGGCAGAGGCCGCATCGATCGCCGTGCAGGTCACCTCCGTGCTGGCGGCCGCTCATGCCGCGTCACTCGTACACCGCGACCTGAAGCCGCAGAATCTAATGATCACGCCCGCGGGGGTGGTCAAGGTCCTGGACTTCGGGGTCGCCGCGCTACTCGGGCCGGCCGAGCAGTCCCGGTTGACCGCCACCGGTCAAACCCTCGGCACTCCCGCCTACATCGCACCTGAGCAGGCCGCGGGTGCGCCGGTGGGCCCGGCAGCAGACCTCTACGCGCTCGGGTGCATCCTGTTCGAGATGCTCACCGGTGTGCCGCCGTTCGAGGCCGGCAGCTCGTTGGAGATGCTGCACAGGCACATGCGATCGCCCATCCCGATCGTCACCGAGTACCGGGCGGACGTCCCGGACGACCTGGCTCATCTCCTGTTCTGCCTCCTGGCCAAGGACCCGTCCGACCGGCCGGCCTCTGCCGGGGAAGTCGGGCAGCTTCTTGTTCCCTTCGCAGGCGAGGGCCGAGTCGCTTTGCTGGACGCCTGCGGCATCGAGCCGGTCGCCGCTGCTTCCGCGGGATCCGTGGTGGCGCAGCCATCCACGAGGACGCTCGCGGATGTGCGGTCGCAGATCGGGGAGCTGGCCGAGCAGGAGCGGTTCGTGCAGGCGGCAGAACTCATCGAGGGGGTTCTCGCCGCCGGAACGGCGGTTGAGGAGCAGGTTCCATTGCGGTACGACCTCGCCAACCTGCACCTGCTGGCCGGCGACTACCGGCAGGCGCGGCAGGCATTCGAGGATCTCGCAAAGGACCTGAACCGCGTGGGCGGGTACCCCGAGCTCCTTGAGAACTGCCGGAACAACGCGGCCGTATGCCGGGCTGAGCTGGGCGAGCCCAGCGCAGGTTGACCCGGATGCCTGGGACTTCCACCACAGAGTTCAGGTGACCAGGCCGGTGCGGTACGCGTACACCACCGCCTGCACCCGGTCCCGCACGTCCAGCTTCGTGAGAATCCGCGACACGTACGTCTTCACCGTCTCCTGACTGATCACCAACCGCGCCGCGATCTCGCTGTTCGACAGCCCGTCGGCGATCAGCCGCAGCACCTCCAGCTCACGCGGCGTCAGCCCCACGTCCGCCGGCGCGCCCTCGGCCGGGCGGATCCGCGCCGCGTACCGGCCGACGAGCTGCCGTGTCACCTCGGGCGCGAGCAGCGCGGCGCCGGAGGCGACGGTGCGGATGCCGTGCAGCAGTTGCGCCGGTGGGGCGTCCTTGAGCAGGAACCCGCTGGCGCCGGCGCGCAGCGCCTCGTAGACGTACTTGTCGAGGTTGAACGTCGTCACCACCAGGACCTTGACCGGCTGGGCGATGCCCGCGCCGGCCAGCAGGCGGGTGGCCTTGATGCCGTCGAGCACCGGCATGCGCACGTCCATCACCACCACGTCGGGCCGCAGGCGGCCGGCGAGGTCGACGGCGGCGCGGCCGTCGCCGCACTCACCCACCGCCTCCATGTCCGGCTGCGCGTCGATGATGGTGGTGAATCCGGTACGGATCAGCGCCTGGTCGTCGCAGACCAGCACCCGGATCGGCGTGGTCACGACGCGCTCCCGGTGGGGATGCGCGCCCGGACGACGAAGCCGTTGCCCGCCCGTCGCCCCGCGTCGAACTCGCCGCCGAGCATCGAGACGCGCTCGCGCAGCCCGGCCAGGCCGCGTCCGCTTCCGCCCGGACCCGCGGCGCGCGGGCCCGGGCCGTCCGTGCTGATCTCCACCGTGATCTCCCGGTCTCCATGGTGTACGTGGACAGCGGTGGGGCGGCCGTGGGCGTGCTTCAGGGCGTTCGTCAGCGCCTCCTGCACCACCCGGTACGCGGCCATCTCCGCGCCGCCGGTCACCTCCGCCGGGGTGCCCTGCTGGGTGAACTCCACCGGTTGCCCGGCCTGCCGGGTCTGCTCCACCAGGGTGTGCAGCTCGCCGACCGATGGTGCGCGTGGCCCCGTACCGTGGTCGGGGTTGAGCACGTCGAGCAGCAGCCGCAGGTCGCCGATGGCGCGGCGGCCGGTGTCGGTGATGGTGGTCAGTGTGGTGTCGAGGCGGTCGGGCGCGGCGGTCAGGTAGCGGGCCGCCTCGGCCTGCACCACCATCGCCGTCACGTGGTGGGTCACCACGTCGTGCAGTTCACCGGCGATGCGGGCGCGTTCGGCGGCGCGGGCGGTCTCGGCGACGTGCCGGCGGCGTTCGGCCTCGGCGAGGCGGTCCTGCCGCAGCCACGACCCGGTGCCCCAGGCGAGCGCCAGCAGCAGGTAGAACGTGGTGAACCCGACCACCCCCTCGGTCGACCCTTGCCGATCCAGCACGACCGCCAGACCGATGTACGCGAGGGAGCCGGCGAGCACCGTCGTACGGCGGCCTCGGTCCAGGTTGGCGCCCGCGCTCACCAGCGCGACGGCGAGCGCGGCGCCCGCGAAGGTGTGGTACGCGCGCACCTGGTCGAGCGCGAAGCCGAGTGACACCAGGGCGAGGGACAGCGCCGGGCGGCTGCGGCGCAGCGCCAGCGGAAGGCACTCCAGGGCGATCACCACGACTGTCAGCGCGTCGAACGGCCGGGCGGGCAGATCGCCGAGCTGCGTACCGATGCCGCGCAGCGGCGGGGTCACTGCTGCGAGCGCGATCACCAGCGCCAGCGGGAGATCCCGGACCGTGACGGGCCAGCGCCGCCACGAGTCCTGGAGCATCCGTCGGGTGATCATCAGGAGACCGTAACGCTCTCCGCCGGGGCCTCGGCCGCGCGGCGGCGCCGCGTCACGATGTGACCACGGCGGTGCGCCAGCCAGAGGAAGACCACTGTCAGCGCCGCCCCGGCAGCCACCGTGTAGAGGCTGCCCTCCGGCCCGAAGTCGCCGCCGCTGAGCAGCGTCGAACCCGACGTGGTGGCGTCCAGCAGCCCTTCCGATTCGCCGTTGCCGGAGACGACGACGCCGAAGATGCCGCCGGCGGCGAAGTTCCAGCCGAAGTGCAGGCCGATGGGTACCCACAGGTTTCGAGTCGCGGCGTAGCAGGCCGCCAGCATGAACCCGGCCTCGATCGCGATGGCGGTGGCACCCCACAGGCTGGCGTCCGGGTTCAGCAGGTGCATCAGGCCGAACAGTACGCCGGTCAGCAGCAGCGAGAGCCACGTACCGAGCCGTTCCTCGACCAGGCGGAACAGCAGCCCGCGGAACATCAGCTCCTCGGTCACCGCCGCGGCGGCCATGAACCCGACCATGCCCACCGCGCCGGACACCGAGCCGATGCCGTGTACGTGGTAGCCGCCCATGAGGGCGATGTTGCCGATGACCGCCGCGAACATGGCGAACCCGATCAGCACCCCGCGGTTGAGCCGGGCGGCCGCGCCGTTCCGGGCCAGCTCGGTGACCTCGCGACGCTCGGTACGGCGCACCACCCACCCGTACACCATGATCGCGGCCGCGGCGGTCGCGGCGCCGAGGATCAGGCTGAGCACGGCGTTGTCCTGTGCCGCGACGACCGCAAGGCTGCCGACGAGACTGACCGCGACGACGGCCAGGAACTGCTTCACCACACGCATGACGTTTCCTTCGAGAGGTCCGCGGCCGGAGCGCCACGGTTCACCTGGAACGCTATGGATTCGCAGGCCGGGAAACGTCACCGTGCGGTGGACACTTGCGGGTAGCTCGCACGGGGGACAGGCTCGGCGGTCGCGGCGTTTCGAGGGCGTGCCCTGAGCAGAACGGCTGGCCTCGCGACGGTCGCGGCGGGCAGGCTGCCGGCATGGCGACGGGCTTCGGCGGTGAGGTGGCGACCTACTACGCACGGCATCGGCGCGGCTATCCACCCGAGGCGGTCGACGCGCTGGCGGCAGTCTTCGGTCTCGGTCCTGACGACACCGTCGTCGACCTCGGCTGCGGCACCGGTCAGTTGAGCATCCCGCTCGCCGACCGGGTGGGCGCTGTCGTCGGCATGGACCCGGAACCGGACATGCTGGCCATCGCCCGGCGTGCCGCCCTGGACCGGGGGACCGCCAACGCCACATGGGTGCTCGGCGGCGACAGTGACGTGCCCGCGTTGTCCCGGCTGCTCGGTGGGGGGAGTGTCGGTGCGCTGACCGTCGCCGTCGCCATTCACTTCATGGACCGCGACGCCCTGTTCGAGGCGGCACGGCCGTTGTTGCGCTCCGGCGGTGGAATCGCGGTCGTCACCAACGGCGAACCCTTGTGGATGCAGGACACCGAGTGGTCGATCGCGCTGCGGGGATGCCTGGAGCGGATGGTCGGCCACCCGGTCACCGGAAGATGCCAGACCGACGAGGATGGGCGTCGGCGCAACCGGGAGGCGCTCGTGGGGGCCGGATATCGGTACGAGGAGACGTCGGTGCGGTACGACGCCCCGCTCACTGTCGACGACATGGTCGGCGGTGTCTTCTCCGCTATGTCGGCCGAACGGCTGCCGTCTTCGCAGCGGCGCGCGGAGTTCGCCGCCGACGTCCGCGATGCCCTCGGCGAGTCGGACGTGGTGACCGAGCGGGTAGACGTCCGGCTGCAGTACGGGATCGTCGGCTCATAGCCGATCACCGGGAACGGAATCCAGCTACGTCACCAGGCGATAGTTGGGAACGCCTCTGGTTCGTTCATCGACCGGTGCGGCAGTGGACCGGGCCGTCACTCCGGCGGGCACCGGAGCGCGTGAGATGTGGATGCCCTGCAGGCAGGTGTCACACCAGAAGGAGGCGTAGCCATAACCGGCACCTGGGGGCCCGGTGAACACCATCCGGAGGGTTCGATGACCGCAGTTCGGGCACTGGTGGTCGGACTCGGCGGGCAGGGCGCGGTA
Source organism: Micromonospora chalcea (assembly GCF_028768405.1). Taxonomy (NCBI): domain Bacteria; kingdom Bacillati; phylum Actinomycetota; class Actinomycetes; order Micromonosporales; family Micromonosporaceae; genus Micromonospora; species Micromonospora chalcea. The sequence continues at coordinate 1,212,838 of NZ_CP118233.1, forward strand.
GACGACCTCGTAGACGTCCAGCCACTCGTCGAATGAAGCCACCAGGGGGTTCCTCCGGTCTGAGTGGTTGGTTTCTCAGCTAACTCGCGACGAGCATGCGTTCCGGGAAGTCGCCCCGGTCGCGCCAGGCATTGACGATCTTGGCGGTGATGGCGCTGGCAGCGGCGTTGAAGTCGTCGTCCTCGACTCGTGCCTGCAACGTCTGCGGGTCGATGACGAGGATGCGATCGAACCTGTCCTCAAAACCAAACGCATACCGCACCTCGTCCGCCGGAGCCTCGATCCGACGGGCGGCCACCATCATTCCCATGTCGCCCTTTCCGACCATCCTTACTCCGCGGGCAAGCTGTGAGTCGCGGCGACGAGTTCTCGGAGATGTGCCACCACAACAGATTTCTGGGCTGTCTCCGGCAGATGCTGTTCACCCGCCGCGACCAGACCCTCGCGCAAATGGGCGACGACCTCGCGCTGGGCTTCCGGCGACAGGTCATCCAACCGGAATGAACCGAGGTTGTTGTCGACGATCTCTTGAAGATGCGCTGCGGCGTCTCTGTCAGTGAGCCGAGCGATCAGGAACTCCACGGTCCAGTCGAATAACCCTCCGGTCGCTGTCCAGTCGACCCCGGGCCGCAGAACGACGAGGCCGGCCACTACTGTGCTGCCGACTGTCCGTCGCCACCCGTGGTGTCGACCTTCTGGATCTTGTCCGGCGTCAGGGCCAGAGCACTGAGGGGCCGGCCGTCCTGATCGGCGAACTCCACCTCATAGGCGAGGTCGGGGCGGTGGAACACGTGCACGATGGCACCGACCGCTCCGGCGGGGAGATTCTCCTCAGGCACGGCATCCCTGAGTTCTACCAGCTCGTACGGGTCCACGATCAGTGGCGGAGACGGGCGAGATACTCCTGCCAGGCGTCCCGATCGACCGCGTCCGGTGACGTCCCCGAGGGAAACCAGGTGGACCCGAGATCCGGATCCCAGGCGGCGATCAGCGTGTCGAGACCCGCCACCAGCACAGCCGGCCACAGCCGCGCCGCGGAGAGCTGCTCGAAGACGCGGCGGGCTTCACGCAGTTGGACATCCCGGTCTCTGCCCGTGTACCCGAAATCCCAGAGGATCTCATAGGCGTCCAGGAGCGACTGCTCGTCCGGAACGTCGGAGGGATAGGCGAGATAGTTGCGGGCAACCTCGCCGCCGACCTCCCCGCCTGGGCCGCACTGCGCGGGACGGCTCAAATAAATGCCTCCCTCAGGACCGATCGAAGCTCGCAACCCGATCGCCGAGGCAATCCTGTCGGCCACCGCTTTCGGCTCCTCCGCAGCGTGGAGAAAAATGTGTTCCAAAGTCGACATGTGCGACACCAGACTAGTCGGGAAGCGTGATTATTCGGTTGTCGCCGAGGATGATGCGGACCTGGCCGGGCATGGCGCTGCCGTGCTGTCTGTGCTGACCCAGCGCTCGTGCGAAACCCCGCCGGGCCTCCTCCTCGCTCAGGTTTACCGGGCGTCCGTCGATGACCGCGTTGCCGCCGCCGGTCTGGTCGACCTGCTTACCGGCGGCCATGATGTTACGGCGTACGGCTTCGCTGCTGGAGCGGTCGAGGGTCTTGAATTCGGTCACCACGCCGGAATCGTCTGGACCGGACCGCACCATCGAGTCCGGATTCTTGAGCTTGTACAGGCTGTCGTCACGTTCCCGTGGATGGACCATGTCCCCTTCCTCTGCGAGGCGGTCACCGACCGCTCTTTCCTTGTCGTCGAACAAGCCGCGAGGGTCATTCACCTCGGGCCGGAAGTCGGCGCCGAGGGGACCATGCTGCTTGCCCGGGTCGAAGTCCGGGGCCCTCGTCGTGTGACCGTTATGGCGCCCGGGGCCACCGCTGCCAGGAGTCTTCTCCGGTCCGGCGGACGAGAGGCGGCGCAGCGCCTCCTTCAGCTTGCCGATCAGCTCACTCAGCCGCCGCATCTCCGGAATCAGCCGCCGCAGACTTGCCAGCAACCCCCGCAACAACCGCCCGATCCGCGCAGCCCACGACGCCACCGTCGTCGTCACCTGCTCCACCACGAGCGGCGTCGCCAATCCCGCCGTGGCGACCAGTTCGGCCGCGTACACGATCAGGCGGGACACGCAGGCGGCGATGGCGTCGCGGACCAGCAGCCGCACGGCCGCGACCAGGCCGGCGGCGCCTTCGGTGATCGCGGCCATCGCCTCGGCGCCCTGCGCGAGCCCGGTGATGGCCTGCTGCTGTTCGCTCGCCCAGCGGCGGTAGCCGGTGGCGGCGGCGCCGGTCCAGCCGGCGACCTCGGTGCGTACGGCGTGGGCCAGGTCGGCGGCGTCCTCGCGCAGGGACGCGGCGACGTTACGCCAGGTCTGCGCGTGCGCGGTGATCTCTGCGGGGTCGCCGGCGAGCCAGTCGAGGGCTTCGCTGAGCGGCTTGACGTGTTCGATGAGCCAGGCGATGCCGTACTGGAGGAGCGCTCCGGCCGGGTCGGACACGAGCGCGAGCGCGTCGAGGCCGGCGCTGACCACGCCGAGGCTGCCGTCGATCCAGCTGCCGGTGCGGACGCCCTGGGCGATGAGTTCGATGTCCTCGCAGATCCACACGCCGGCCCAGGGACTCGGACCGGAGTCCGCCGCGGCGGCGACCAGTGGGTTCGTGGTCACCGCCGCTGCCGTACCCGGTCGAGCAGGTCGGCGGCGTGCGCGTCGGAGGCGCGGTAGCGCTCGGCGCTCGACCGCAGCTTCCCGGCGGTGTCGCGGACCGATGTGGCGGCGGTGCCGATGCCGTCGGTGAGCGTCCGCTGGAGACCGTCGAGCAGGACCGGCATGATCGCGCAGAGCTGCCCGTACGCGTCGGCGCCCAGCCTGACGTGCTGGCCGGCCTGCCGGGCGGTGTCGATGCTGTCGGCGCAGCGGCCGAGGTGTGCGGCGTGCGCGGTCAGGTCGTCCGGGTCGACCTGGAGGCCGTCACCGGGCGGCATCCGACGTGCCCGGGTCGGGGCCGAACCGCCGCTGGTGGGACTCGACGATCGCCTGCCCGGCCGGGTCGTCCGCGCCGAGTGCCGCGGTGGTGGCCTCGGCGAGCCGTCGCAGCAGGTCGGCGCGGGCGTCCCGGCTGACGGCGAGAATCTGCCGGGCGGTGTGTGCGGCGGAGTGCTGCCGGACGCGTTCGTCCAGCCGCAGGCCGGTGAGCAGCCCGGACGAGTCGACGGTGACCTCGACCAGACCGTCGGCGCTGCGCGCGATGCCGGTCAGCGTCTGGGCGCGGGCGGACAGGTCGCGGGCCCGTGCCGCCCGATCGGCCAGGGACGACTCCCACTCGTCGAGCCGGCGTGCCGCCGCGTCCAGCGCGGCCTCGTCCGCCCACATCACGACCCTCCCCAGGGGACTACGGCAGCGCCACGCTACCAACCGATCGCGCTGCGTGTGTGCCCCGCCGAGGCATGTGAAGCGGTTCGGCCAGGCAACTGCCGCCGCGGCCGGTAACCGTCCTCAGCGAACCATGTCGCCGCCGTCCCGGTGGGCCACCCGGATGATGGCCGCCACCGACCGGTCCACGTCCGCCTCCGTCGTGGTCGCGTTCGACACCGAGATCCGCATCAGCCGCCGCCCCCGCCACGTCGTCCCGCCCACCCAGCACGTCCCGTCGACCTGCGCGGCGGCCACCACCCGGTCGGTGCGCGCGTCGTCGCCGAACCCGACGAGCACCTGGTTGAGCACCACGTCGTTCACCACCTCGAACCCGGCCGCGCTGAGCCCGTCGGCGAACCGGCGCGCCAGCGCGCAGCACCGCTCGACCAGCGCGCCGACGCCGTCGCGGCCCAGCTCCCGCAGGCCCGCCCAGACCGCGAAACCCCGGGCGCGGCGGGAGGACTCCGCGGTCAGGTCCGCGCCCGCGGGCACACCACCGGAACCCACGAGGTACGCGGCCGCGAGCGACATGGCCGCCGCGTGCGCGTCGGGCCGGGCGCAGAACGCGAACGCGCTGTCGTACGGCAGGTTCAGCCACTTGTGGCCGTCGCAGGCCCACGAGTCGGCGTTCTCCAGCCCGTCGACCAGGTGCCGGGTCGACGGGCTGGCAGCCGCCCACAGCCCGAAGGCGCCGTCCACGTGCGCCCAGCCGCCGTACCGGTGGACCAGGTCGCAGGCCCGGCGCAGGTCGTCGCACGCGCCGGTGTTCACGTTGCCCGCTTGGAGGCAGACGATGGTCGGGCCGGGACCGGCGTCGCGCAGCGCCGCGGCCAGGGCGTCCGGGTCGATCGCGCCCTGCGGGCCGGTCGGCACCGCGTGCAGCGCGTCGGTGCCGAGGCCGAGCAGGCGCAGCGACCTGTCGATGGTGGCGTGCCGTTCGGCGCCGGCGAACACGCGCACCGCCGGCGCGCCGGACAGGCCGCGCCGCTCCACGTCCCAACCGGCGTCGGCGAGCACCTGGTGGCGGGCGGCGGCGAGCCCGGCGGTGTTCGCCGCCTGCGCGCCGGTGACGAAGCCGACCGACGCCGTGGCCGGGATGCCCAGCAGGTCCTTCAGCCAGCCGCCGGCGGCCGTCTCGGCGGCCACGGCGGCGGGGGAGGTGACCGCGTTGAACGCGAGCTGGTCCCAGCCGACGGCCAGCATGTCGACGGCGGTGGCCGCGGGGGAGGCGCCGCCGACGACGAAGCCGAAGTAACGGGGGCCGGCGCTGGCGACCAGGCCGGGTTCGGCGGCGGCCACCAGGTCGGCGAGGACCTGCCCGGGCGGGGTGGGCGCGTCCGGCAACGGACCGGCGAACGCCTCGGTCAGCGCGGCCTGGTCCACGGGTACGCCGACCGGCCGGCCCGGCAGCGACAGCCGGTAGTCGGCCGCGTGGTCGGCGGCGCGCCGCAACAGGTGCCTCAGCTCGTCCATCGCCGCACCTTAGCCGCAGGCCGGGTGTCCCGAGCGCCCTAGCCGCCGGTCACCCCGAGGGCGGCGTCGAGCCGGTCCAGGTGTGCGGCGACCGGCCCGACGGTGAGCAGCCCGCTGCCCGCCCCGGCCAGCTCTCCCGCCGCCGGAGCGAGCGCGTCCCGCGCCCGGAGCATCGCGTCCCGGTCCCCGAGCGCCACAGCGGCCCGGCCGGTGAGGCACCACAGCGCCTCCTGCAGCAGGTCACGCGGCGGCGTCGGGGTGCGGCGCAACGCCCTGGCTGCCTCGTCGCGCCGGCCGGTGGCGAGCAGCACCAGCGGGCGCGCCCAGGGCGCGTACGGGCCCCAGTCGGTGTCGGCCGGGAAGTCGGCGGGCCGGTCGTGCCACACCCGCAGGCACAGCAGCGCCAGCGGCAGCAGGCCGCGCTCCACGCCGGGCATCCCGCAGCCGGCCAGCCCGGTCGCCCACGACCGGTACGCCGCCTCCGCCTGCGGGTACGCGGCGCCGGTGGCGGCGGTCCGCATGGCCCGGTAGCCGCCGGTGAACACGCCGACGAGGGGGCTCTCATGCCGGGCGGCGAGCCGGTCCGCCGCCTCGGCGTGCGCGTCGGCGGTGGTGAAGTCGGCGAGCGCGCTGCGCGCCTGCACGCGGATCAGGTGCCCGAGGATCTCCACTGTGGCCAGGCCGTGCCGGGCGGCGAGCGCCACCAGTTCCGCGCCGATCCCGTCCCGCTCGGCGGCCAGCCCGGCGCGGTGGAACGTCTGCATGTAGACACCGTTGAGCGCCTGGGCCAGCAGCGCCGGGTCGGCCACCCGCCGGGCGATCGCCTCCGCCTCCCGCGCGGCCTGCGCCGGGCCGGGTGACGCCGTACCGCGGGACTCGATCGCGACGGTGGCCAGCAGCCGGGCGCGGGTCGCCTCCGGCGCGTCCGGGCCCAGCCCGGCGAGCGCCCGCTGCGCCGCCGCGACGACCCGGGCCGCCTGCGCCGGGTCGTCCGAGCGGGTCCAGATCGCGGGTACGTCGTACCCGCCGATCACGCGCGCGGTGAACTCCGGGTCGCCCAGTTGCTCGGCGGCGCTGATAGCCGCTTCGCGGTGGTCCCGGGCGGCCTCCAGTCCGCCCGGCCCTGTCACCGCGAGGCTGCGCAGCAAGCCGACCGTGGACTCCAGCCGGGCCCGCGCGCCGGGCACCACACTGCGCTCGTACGCCGCTGCGGTCTCGGCCCAGACGCGCGCCGCGCCGGTCGGTTCGGGTTCGGTCTGGCGCAGCAGGTCGGTCTCCAGCCGCCGCAGCCGGGGTCCGGGGTCCAGCCCGAGCTGGTCGCGCAGCAGCTCCCGGGCGCGGCGCAGCACGGCGAGCGCGTCGGCCTGCCGCCCGGCCCGGTAGAGCGCCGACGCCAGCAGCGCCCACCCGTCCTCCCGCCACGGGTACGCGGCGACGTGCGCGTCGAGATCGGGTACGGCGTCGGCGGCCCGGTCCAGTGCCAGCAGCGCCTCGGCCCGCCGCTCCACGGCGGTGAGCCGGATCTGGTCGAGCCGGGACCGTTCGGCGTGAGCCCACGGCTGGTCGAAGTCGGCGTACGCGGGCCCGCGCCACCAGCCCAGCGCCTCGTCGAGCCGGTCGAGCGCCGCTCGGGGCAGCGCGTCGGCTACCGCGCTGACCGTGTCCTCGAACCGCCAGGCGTCGACGGTGCCCGGGTCGGCGCGCAGCGCGTACCCCGGTCCCTCGGTGACCAGCAGCCGGGCCGCCTCGCGTGGCGGACGGCGCGGCTCGAGGCGGCGGCGCAGCGCCGCGACGAACGTGCGGACCGCGCCCACCGCGCCGGCCGGCGGGTCGTCCCACAGGTCGTCGACGATCTGCCCGACCGGCACCACCCGGCCCCGGGCGGCGACCAGCCGGGCCAGCACGGCCCGGTGCCGGGGCCCCTTCAGGTCGACCGGCTCACCCGCGTCGTCCCAGGCCGTGACCGGACCCAGCACACCGAAACCGACAGGCACCGACCCTCCTCGACAGCGGTCACCGTATCGCGCTCATCGGTTGCTCATCGGGCGCCGCCACGCTGGTCAGGTACGACGAGACGAAAGAAGGATCGAGATGAGCACCACCATCGCGGGATTCGACTACCAGCGCGTTCCGGTCGCCGAGGGGGTGACGCTGAACGTGGCGGTGGGCGGCTCCGGCAGCCCGGTCGTGCTGCTGCACGGCTTCCCGCAGACCCACCTGATGTGGCGGCACGTCGCCGCCGACCTGGCGGGCGAGCACACGGTGATCTGCCCGGACCTGCGCGGCTACGGCGCCAGCGACAAGCCGGCCGCGCACACCGAGGACACGTACAGCAAGCGGACCATGGCCGCCGACGTGGTGGCGGCGGCCCGCGCGCTCGGACACGAGCGGTTCGCGCTCGCCGGGCACGACCGGGGCGCCCTGGTGGCGGTCCGGGCCGGCCTGGACCACCCGGACGCGGTCACCCACCTGGCGTCGCTTGACGTGCTGCCGACACTCGACATGTGGGACGTGCTGCACGGCGCGTCCGCGTCGGTGGCGTTCCACCTCTACCTGATGGCGCAGCCGCCCGGCCTGCCCGAGCAGATGATCGCGGCCAGCGCGGACGCGTTCTTCGGGCACTTCCTCGACGCCTGGGCGGGTGACCCGGCGGCGATGCCGGCGCAGGTGCGCGCCGAGTACCTGCGGGCCTCCCGGGAGGCGGTCGACTCGATCGTCGCCGACTACCGGGCGTCGGCCGGGATCGACGTGGCGCACGACCGGGCGGACCGGGACGCCGGGCGGCGGCTGGCCATGCCGGTCACCGTCATCCAGCAGGACTGGGGTGCCGCGCTGGGTTACGACGCGGCGGCGGTGTGGCGGGCCTGGGCGCCGGACCTGGAGCATCGCACCACCACGGCCGGGCATTTCATGGCCGAGGAGGCGCCGGGCGAGATCGCCGAGGCGCTGCGCGCGCTCCTCAAGCGCTAGGCGCCGCAGTCCCTGGCGGACGGCCTACCGTACGTTGTACGGTAGGCCGTCGTCAACGGAGGGGGACAGACGTGGAACACGCGATCCTCGCGGAGGGCCTGCGCAAGCGGTACGGGGACAACATGGCGCTGGACGGATTCGACCTGCGCGTGCCACCGGGCACCGTGTGCGGGCTGCTCGGCCCGAACGGCGCCGGCAAGACCACAGCCGTCCGCATCCTCGCCACGCTGCTGCGCCTCGACGCCGGGCGGGCCGAGGTCGCCGGCTACGACGTGGCCGGGCAGGCCGACCGGGTGCGCCACCGCATCGGCCTGGTCGGCCAGCATCCGGCGGTGGACGAGGCGCTGAGCGGCCGGGAGAACCTTGTCATCTTCGGCCGCCTGTTCCACCTGGACCGGGCCGGGGCGCGGCGGCGAGCGACCGAACTGCTCGACCGGTTCGGGCTCGCCGACGCCGCCGACCGGCCGGTACGCACGTACTCCGGTGGCATGCGCCGCCGCCTCGACCTGGCCGCCGGGATGATCCTCGCGCCGTCGGTGCTGTTCCTGGACGAGCCGACCACGGCGCTGGACCCGCGCGGGCGCAACGAGGTCTGGGAGGCGGTACGGGACCTGGTGCGCGGCGGCACCACGGTGCTGCTGACCACGCAGTACCTGGACGAGGCCGACCAGCTCGCCGACCGCGTCTGCGTGCTCGACGCCGGGCGGGTGATCGCCGAGGGCACCCCGGACGCGCTCAAGTCCCGCCTGGGCGGCGACCGGATCGAACTGGTCGTCCGGGACGCCGTCGACCTCGCCGCCGCCGCGAGCCGGCTGCGCGCGGTGGCCCGCTCCGAACCGGCTGTCGATCCGGACCGGCGGGCGGTCAGCGCCCAGGTCGGCGAGCGGGCCGGTGCGCTGACCGAGGTGCTGCGCGCACTCGACGCCGACGGCGTGGGCGTGGCCGACGTGGCGCTGCGGCGGCCCACACTGGACGAGGTGTTCCTCCAGCTCACCGCCACGTCCTCCGCCGCCCGCACCGGCGTGGAGGTGACCGCGTGACCGCGACGGTGAACCCCGCCCGGCGTGCGTCGCTGGCCGGTGACGGCCTCACGTTGACCGGGCGCGCGCTGGCGCACTGGCGGCGCGAGCCCGGCCCGCTGATCGGCTCGCTGGGCTTCGACATCCTGATGGTGCTGATGTTCGCGTACCTGTTCGGCGGCGCGCTCCAGGTACCAGGCGGCGGCAGTTACCGCGAGTTCCTGATGCCCGGGATGTTCGCCATGACCATGGTCTTCGGCATCAGCATGACCACCATGGCGGTCGCGGCGGATCTGGAGCGCGGTGTCACCGACCGGCTGCGGTCCATGCCGGTGTCGCGGCTGGCGCCGCTGCTCGGCCGCGCTGTCGCCGACCTGATGTTCGCGGTGGTGACGCTCGCCGTCATGCTGCTCGTCGGCTTGGCCGTCGGGTGGCGGGCACGCGGCGACCTCGGCGACACGCTCACCGCGTTCGGGCTGATCCTGCTGCTGCGGATCGCGCTGGTCTGGGTGGGCGTCTTCCTCGGCCTGACCGTGAAGGGACAGAGCGCGGTCACGGCCGTGCAGACGCTGGAGTTCCCGCTCGGTTTCCTGTCCAGCGCGTTCGTGGCGCCGTCCACCATGCCCGCGTGGCTGGGCGCGGTCGCCGAGTGGAACCCGCTGTCCGCCACCGTCGGCGCCACCCGGGAGCTGTTCGGCAACCCCGGCTGGGGCGGCGACTCCTGGGTGGCCGCGCATCACCCGCTGCTGGCGGTGCTCTGGCCGCTGGCGCTGATCGCCGTGTTCCTGCCGCTGTCGCTGCGCCGCTACCGGGCGCTCAGCCGCTGAGCCGGACCCCGGGGGCGTGCGTCGCCCCCGGGGCACGGGTCACGGCCCGGTGAGCACGACCAGCTCGCCGGTGGCCCGGGTCATCGCGACGTACCGGTCCACCGCGCCGGAGATGCCGTCGCCGAAGGACTCCGGGTCGACCAGCACCACCAGGTCGAACTCCAGCCCCTTCGCCAGCTCCGGCGTCAGCGACCGGACCCGGTCGGTCGCCGGGAACCCGGGATCGCCGATGACGCACGCGACGCCCTCGGGATGGGCGGCGAGCCAGCCGTCCACCACCGCGCGCAGCTCGGCGCGGTCGCCGTACCGCACGGGCGCGCCGTCGCGGATGGACGTGGGCACGTTGGCGTCCGGGAGCACGGCCCGGATCACCGGCTCGGCCGCCGCCATCACCTGCGCCGGGGTGCGGTAGTTGACCGTCAGCGTCGCCACCTCGACCCGGTCGAACCCGGCCCGCGCCAGCCGCTGCGGCCACGACTCGGTGAACCCGTGCCGCGCCTGCGCCCGGTCACCGACCACTGTGAAGCTGCGCGACGGGCAGCGCGCCAGCAGCATCTGCCACTGCGCGTCGGTCAGCTCCTGCGCCTCGTCCACTACCACGTGCGCGAACGGCCCGGCCAGCAGGTCCGGATCGGCCACGCTCAGCGCGCTGGAGTCGACCAGGCTGGTGCGCATGTCCTCGCCGTACAGCATGGTCATCAGACCCTCGCCGTCGTCGTAGGCGTGCGACGCGATCAGGGCGTCGACCACCGTGTCCATCTCGGCGCGCTGCGCCGCCAGCACCGCCTCGTCGCGGCGCCGCCGCAGCGACGCCTCCGGGTCGCCGACCCGCCGCCGGGCCGCGTCCAGCCACGGCAGGTCCGCGACCGTCCAGGCCCGGGCGTCGGCCCGCCGCAGCGTACGGATCTCCTCGACGCTCAGCCAGGGCACGCACCGGCGCAGGTAGGCCGGCACCGACCACAGGTCGGCCACCACGTCGAGCGGGTCGAGCAGCGGCCACGCCCGGCCGAACGCGGTCACCAGTTCCCGGTCGCGTCCCAGTGCCCGGCGGACCGCCTCCTCCGGCTCGTCCCCGCGGTACTTCTCCACCAGGATCGTGACCAGTTCCTCCCACACGTCGTCGCGGGCCTCGTTGTGCCCGACGCCCGGGCCGGCCGCCTCGAACGCCGTCGCCCAGTCGTCGGCGGTCAGCCGCAGCTCGGCGTCCCCGACACCGACCGTCATCCCGGTCGCGGGCGGCTCCTCGTAGAACCGGACCGCGGCGTCGACAGCCCGCACGACGTCCGCCGATGCCTTCAACCGGGCCACCTCCGGGTCGGTCTCCGGCGCCGCCGCCGCGCCCTCCGGCACCAGGTCGGCCAGGGTGCAGATCTGCACGTCCTCCTCGCCCAGGCTGGGCAGCACGTCGGAGACGTAGTTCAGGTACGGCTGGTGCGGCCCGACGACGAGGACCCCGCCGCGGCGCTCGCCGAGGCGCGGGTCGGCGTGCAGCAGGTACGCGGTGCGGTGCAGCGCCACCACCGTCTTGCCGGTGCCGGGACCGCCGTCGACCACCAGCGCGCCCCGGGAACCGGCCCGGATGATCGCGTCCTGGTCGGCCTGGATGGTGCCGAGCACGTCACGCATCCGCGCCGACCGGGTCGCGCCCAGGCTGGCGATGAACGCCGACTGGTCGTCCAGCGCGGCGTGCCCGGCCAGAGCGTCGGCGGTGAACACCTCGTCCCAGTAGTCGGTGATCCGCCCTCGGCTCCACCGGTACCGGCGGCGGCTGACCAGGCCCATCGGGTCGGCGTGGGTGGCGCCGAAGAACGGCTCGGCGGCGGGGGAGCGCCAGTCCAGCAGCAGTCGGCCGCCCGCGCCGTCGGTCAGGCCGAGCCGGCCCACGTACACCGGTTCGCCGCCGTCCGCGCCGACCATCCGGCCCAGGCACAGGTCCAGGCCGTAACGGCGCAGCGTACGCAGGCGCGCGCTCAGCCGCCGGACCTCCTGGTCCCGGTCGACGGCCTGCCGGCCCCGGCCGCCGGCGGACCGGCGCGTCGCGTCGAGCCGGTCGGTCAACTCGGCGATCGAGCGGCGCAGGCTGTCGGCGATGACGGCGAAGTGCCGCTCGTCGGCGGCGATCAGATCCGGGTCGGCCTTGGCCGACAGACGCTCGGGAAGATCGAAAACGCTGGTGGCAGGCAGATTCAACTCGTCTCCGATCACGGGCACGGCCGAGCCTCCGCTCTTCGCGGCTTTTCGAATGCCTCGGCAATGGGTTACGGCCGGCAATTCTGCGCCACCACCCGGGGCTTGCCGCAAGACCGGGGGTGCGCTATATGTTGGTAGTGGCGGGAGAACCCGCCATTCTTTTTGCCCGAACAATTCTCGTGGCTTTTGCCCGGCGTCCCGCCGACGGGCCGCGACCGGCGTGGCCGGTAGGATGACGGCACCATGTCGAAGGAGCGCCGGCGCAAGGCCGATCCCGCCCGCAGCCTGGCCCTTCTGTGGCGCACCCGGGAGCCGGCCAGCCGTGGCGCCGGTCCCGGTCTCAGCGTCGACCGGATCGTGCGCGCCGCGATCGAGATCGCCGACGCCGAGGGCATCGACGCGCTCACCATGCGCCGGGTCAGCGAGGCGCTCGGCGTGGGCACCATGTCCGTCTACACGTACGTGCCGGGAAAGGCGGAACTGCTCGACGTCATGGTGGACGCCGTTCTCGGTGACCTCCCGCGCCCGGCCGACGTGCCGGGTGGCTGGCGGGGCCGGCTGGAACGGATCGCGCGGGACAATCTGGCGCTCTACCGGTCCCACCCGTGGCTGCTGCGCGCCGAGACGACCCGGCCGGTGCTCGGCCCGAACGTGCTCGCCAAGTACGACTACGAGCTGCGCGCCGTCGCGGACATCGGGCTCGACGACGTGGAGATGGACGCGGTGCTCACGCTCGTGCTGGGGCACGCCAAGAGCGCGGCGCGGGTCGCGCTGGACGTGGCCGAGCTGGAACGTGAGACCGGGATGACCGACGACCAGTGGTGGCAGACGCACGGGCCCTGGCTGGAGAAGTTCATGACCGTCGGCAGTTTCCCGCTCGCCGCGCGGGTCGGCACGGCCGCGGGCATGGCGCACGGCGCGGCGTACGGGCCGGACCACGCCTTCGAGTTCGGTCTGCAGCGGGTGCTCGACGGCATCTCGGTGGTGGTCGCCGAACGTGCCGCGGGTGAGCCGGGGCGCGGGAAGACCTTGTAATCCTACTGGTTAAGTAGGAAACTCTCCGTGGGGTCGATGAGCCCTCGGCTGCCCTCCCTCGCCCGCGCGTACCCGTAGGAGCCCTCCATGAGCAACGCGCCCACGCCACCCGAACCGCCCACCGCAGGCACGTCCCGGCTCGCCTTCAGCGAGGACTGGGCCGCCACTGTCCTCGGCCTCGCGCTGCTGCTCCTGGTGCTGGTCGGCGTCATCCCCGCCGGGCTGGTGCCGTGATGGCCGCCGCACCGGAGCCCGCCGTTCGCAGCACCGCCGCCGGGCCGTCCGCGGCCTCCACCGCGGACGCGCCGCCCCCGGCCGACCTGCGCTCCGGCGCGTTCTGGGCCTGGACCGCCGTGGGTCTGCTGGTGGTGCTCGGGCTGGCCGCGCTCACCCGCTACCTGGAACAGAACGTGCCGGTCTGGGCCGAGGGCAGCGCGGTCGAGGAGGTGGCCGCCGCGATCGAGTACCCGGTCTATGCGATCCTGCTCGGCCTGCTCGGCAACCTGGTGGTCACCGTGACCGGCCTGCGCGACCGAATCTCCGCCGCGTTCCGGACCGAGTTCTTCATCAAGACCGGCCTGGTGCTGCTCGGCGCCTCGATCAACCTGGCAGTCATCGCGAGCGCCGCCGGTCCCGCCATCGCCCAGGCGCTGCTGCTGATCAGCGGCGTGTTCCTGTTCACCTGGTGGCTGGCCGGGCGCTTCGGCCTGGACGACAAACTGCGGGCGCTGCTCGCCTCGGCCGTGTCGATCTGCGGCGTCAGCGCCGCGATCGCCGCCGCCGGCGCGGTCCGGGCACGCCGGGAACAGCTCGCGTACACGGCCAGCCTGGTCATCGCGTTCGCGTTGCCGTCGATCTTCCTGCTGCCGTGGCTGGCCGACGTGCTCGGCCTCTCCGACGCGGTCGCCGGTGCCTGGATCGGCGGCAACATCGACACCACCGCCGCCGTCACCGCGGCGGGGGCGCTCGCCGGTGAGGACGCGCTCCAGATCGCCAGCATCGTCAAGGTCACCCAGAACGCGCTGATGGGCGTGGTGGCGGTGGCCCTCACCGCGTACTTCGCGCTGCGCGTGGAGCGCCGTCCGGACACCCCGCGGCCGGGGCTCGGCGAGCTGTGGCGTCGGTTCCCGAAGTTCGTCCTCGGGTTCGTCGCCGCCTCGGTGATCGCCACCTGGTACCTCGACGTCGCCGGGGCGGACGGCAAGGCCACCATGGCGATCGTCACCGACCTGCGGGTCTGGTTCCTCATCCTGGCCTTCGTCAGCATCGGCCTGGAGGTCCGTGTGTCGTCGCTGCGCGAGGCCGGCTGGCGGCCGGTCACCGTGTTCGGCGCGGCCACCGTGTTCAACCTGGTGCTCGCGCTCGGACTGGCCTCGGTGCTGTTCCACGGCTTCACGGTCTGACCGGCTGGACCTGGCTCGTCGAGCTGGCCGGTGGTGTCCCGGGCCCGGCACGTCGCGGTGCACCTGCTCGGGCACGGCCGGCACGAGGTGGCCCGGAGGTTCGCCGCCAGCGGGATCGACAGGTTCGCCGAGCCGACCCGCTAGCGTCCCGGCCCGGAAGGGGTGCCGGTCCCCGACGACACACTGGCCTGGCTGCTGTGCCGGGTGGTGGACCGGGTCGTCGTCGGGGACCACGCCGTCGTGCTGGCCGAGCCGGAGCTGCTGCGGCACGCCGAGGTCGGGTCGCCGCTGCTCTACCACCGGGGCCGGTACGCGGGCCTGGCCGACACGACCGACCCCGGCGACCGCCGCTGCGCCGCCTGACCGACCGTCGCTATCGTGGCCGCGTGATCACCTGCGTCGTGCACTACACGATCAACCCCGCACAGATCGAGGCGTTCGAGCGCTTCGCCCGCACCTGGATGCGGCTGGTGGCACGGCACGGCGGCGTGCACCACGGCTACTTCCTGCCCGCCGAGGGCGCCAGCGACCGGGCCGAGGCGCTGTTCAGCTTTGAGAGCCTGGCGGCGTACGAGCAGTACCGGGCCCGGTTCGGAGTGGACCCGGAGTTCGTCGCCGCCGACCGGATCCGCGACGAGTCGGGCTGTGTCCTGCGGTACGAGCGCACGTTCATGCGCCCGCTCCTGCCCACCGACTGACACCCCGGCCGGCCCGGCTATCGAGGCGGGTTCGGGCCCTCCGCTGCTGCGGCGTAGCGGCGGGCCAGGTGGGCGAACGCCTCCCGCAACTCGGGCGGCCCGACCACCTCGATGTCGGCGTCGTAGCGGCCGAGCAGGGCGGCCAGCCCGGCCCACGACCAGCCGCCCTGGGTCAGACGGCAGCGATCGGGCCCCAGCTCCTCGACGATGCCGTCGCGGGTCCACGCGGAGACCGTCCGGGCGGGCAGGTCGAGGATCACCTCGCCCCGGCAGGGCCAGTCACCCGGCCCGGTGGCGCCCTTGAACCGGCCGGCGATGTACGCCGCGACGTCCCCGCCGGGCAGCTCGCGGGGCGTGAACCGGGGGCCGGTGGGCGTACGCGGGCTGATCCGGTCGACCCGGAACGTGCGCCAGTCGTCGCGGTCCAGGTCCCAGGCCACGAGATACCAGCGCCCGCCCCAGGTGACGAGGTGGTGCGGCTGCGCGCGGCGCGGCGGCGCGTCGGGAGCGGACGCCGACACCGAGTCGTAGTCGAAGCGCAGCTCCTCCCGGGCGTGCACGGCGGCGCTGAGTGTCATCAGCAGTCCCGGCTCCACGCGGGCCGCGGCGGGCGTGCCGGCCCGTTCCACGGCGATCACCCGCAGCGCGTCGACCCGGTGGCGCAGCCGGGGCGGCATCACCTGCCGGACCGTGGTCAGCGCCCGCGCGGCGGCCTCCTCGATGCCGGTCACGCCGGTGGCGGCGGTCTGCAACGCCACGGTCAGCGCGACCGCCTGCTCGTCGTCGAAGAGCAGCGGCGGCAGCGCCGAGCCGGCGCCGAGACGGTAGCCGCCCTCCGGGCCCTTGGTGCTCTCGATCGGATAGCCCAGCTCCCGCAGCCGGTCGACGTCGCGGCGCACGGTACGCGCGCTGACCCGTAACCGTTCGGCGAGCAGCGCGCCCGGCCAGTCCCGGCGGGCCTGAAGCAGGGACAGCAGGGAGAGCAGTCGCGCGGAAGTCGTCGGCACGACACGCATTCTGCCCGCAGAAGAGGACACATCCTGACCGCTATGCCTGCGAGTGTGGGCCCGTACCCGATCAGGACCGGAAGGAACCGATGACGATGACCGGCACCACCACGACCCCCACCACCCTGGACGCCGAGCGGACCGACCTGCTGGCCGAGCTCGCCGAGGCCCGGAACATGCTGACCAACACGGTGCGCGGCCTGACCGACGAGCAGGCCGGGCAGAAGCCGACGGTCAGCGCGCTCTGCCTGGGCGGCCTGATCAAGCACGTCGCGTCCACCGAGGAGGCGTGGCTGCGGTTCGTGGTCGAAGGCCCGTCGGCGATGTCCTTCGCCATGCCCGAGGGCGTCACCTGGGAGGACTTCCTGGCCGGCAAGGCCCGCGAGCTGCCGCAGTGGGCGATCGAGCGGGGACGGGACTTCCAGATGCTGCCCGAGGACACGCTGCCGGCCATCCTGGACCGCTACGCCCGCATCGCCGCCCGTACCGAGGAGATCGTCGCCGGCGTCGAGGACCTGTCGGCGACCTGGCCGGTGCCGGACGCGCCGTGGAACGAGCCCGGCTCGGTCCGCAGCATCCGGCGGGTGCTGATCCACGTCATCGCCGAGACCACCCAGCACGCCGGGCACGCGGACATCCTGCGCGAGAGCATCGACGGGCAGACCACCACCTGAGCCGGCCGGGGCACCGGCGCCGCGGGGCGCCGGTGCCGGCCCGGCCGTCAGCCGGTCGCCGCCCGGCCCATCCGGGTCACCGCCTCGGTGAGCACGGCGGGGGAGGTGGCGAAGTTGAGTCGGACGAATCCGGCGCCGCCGGCGCCGAAGACGTGCCCGGAGCTGAGCGCCACCCGGGCCCGGTCGAGGAACATCCGCGCCGGCCCGGCCAGGTCGCTGGCCACCCCCGGGCCGTCGCCCGCCTCGGTGGGCACGCCGAGGGCGCGGCAGTCCAGCCAGGCCAGGTACGTGCCCTCCGGCGGCCGCCACGACACGGCCGGCAGGTGCTCGGCCAGCAGCGACCCGAGCAGCGCCCGGTTGGCGTCCAGGCCGTCGAGCAGCCGGTCCAGCCACGGCCCG
Organism: Micromonospora chalcea; assembly: GCF_028768405.1. NCBI lineage: Bacteria > Bacillati > Actinomycetota > Actinomycetes > Micromonosporales > Micromonosporaceae > Micromonospora > Micromonospora chalcea. The sequence goes on from NZ_CP118233.1 coordinate 1,229,943, forward strand.
CCGGCCCGGAACGCGGCGGTGTGCGCGAGCACGCCGAAGTGGCTCGGGCCGTGGCTCACCTCCTCCGGCATCCGGGCCAGGTCGTCGGCGGCGTCCGGCCCGGCAACGGCGAGCGCCGCCTTGAGCCCGGCGAGGTTCCACGCCTTGGACGCCGACAGCAGCGCGAACGCGTTCTGGGCGCCGGGCACCGTCAGGTACGGGGTGAACCGCGCACCTGGTAGCGCCAGCGGCGAGTGGATCTCGTCGGAGACCACCCGGACGCCGTGCCGGGCGGCCAGCTCGGCGACGGTGGCCAGCTCGTCGGGCCGGTGCACCACGCCGGTCGGGTTGTGCGGGTTGCAGAGCAGGAACGCCGGCCGCTCGCCGATCGCACGAGCGCGCCGGAACGCCTCCTTCAGCGCGGCCGGGTCGAGCCGCAGGTCCGCGCCGAGCGGCGCCTCGAGCACCTGCCGGTCGGCGTGCGTGACGAACGCGTAGAACGGCGGGTAGACCGGGGGAGTGACCACCACCGCGTCGCCCGGCCCGGTGACCAGGCGCAGCACCTCGACCGTGCCCATCATGACGTCGGGCACCAGCGTGGTCCGGCCGACCGGGAAGTCGGCCCAGCCCCACCGCTGCGCGGCGAACCCGCCGACCGCCTCGGCGTACGCCGTGCCGTACGCGTAGCCGGTGTCGCCCAGGTCGACCGCGCGGCGCAGCGCCTCGGCCACCGGCGGCGCCAGCGGCACGTCCTGCTCGGCCACCCACAGCGGCAGCACGTCCGGCGGGTACAGCCGCCACTTCACGCTGGTGCGTGCCCGGAGCTGGTCGAGTGTGAGCTGGGTGAGTGGGTTGCCGTCGTCGGCGGAAACGACCATGCGGCTCACCCTAGGTTCCTCCTACCATCGCCCGATGGCCCACCCGGCGTACCCGCTGCGCACGACCCGGCTGCTGCTGCGCCCGGTGACGCTCGACGACCTCGACGACGTGCACGCCTGGCAGCGCCGTCCGGACGTGGTCCGCTGGATGGCGGGCGCCGCCCCGCGTACCCGGGCGGAGTCCCTGGCGTCGGTGACCGCGATGGCCGGCGAGGACGCGCTGCGCGCGGAGGGCGACTGCCTGACGCTCGCCGTGGTGCGCGACGGGCGGGCGATCGGCGCGGTCGAGCTGGTGTGGCGCAGCGCGGCGGACCGCACCGCCGAGCTGGGGTACGTGTTCCACCCCGACCACGGCGGCCGGGGGCTGGCCACGGAGGCGGCCGGGGCGCTGCTGGACTGGGGTTTCGGCGAGTTCGGGCTGCACCGGGTGGTGGCCCGCTGCCACGCGGACAACGAGCCGTCGGCGCGTCTGATGGCCCGGCTCGGGATGCGGCGGGAGGCGCGGCACGTGCGCAGCTACCGGTTCCGGGGCGGGTGGGCCGACCAGCTCGTCCACGCGATCCTGGCCGACGAGTGGCGTGGCCGCTGAGCGGCCGGATCAGGAGACGGTGACGGGATCGCCGACGCGGATCTCGCCGGTGGTCTCCGGGACCAGCCGGATGCCGAACCAGGTCTTGCCGTCGTGGCGCCGGTGCCGGGCCAGCGTGCGGATGGGCTCCTTCCCGCTGGCGAGGGTCTGCGGGTCGATGAGCGTCACCGAGCAGCGGTCGCAGCGTTCGGAGACCCGGAAGTCGACGGCGCCGATGCGCACCCGTGTCCAGCCGTCCTCGGCGAACGGCTCGAACGGCCCGTCGAGCACCACAGTGGGCCGGAACCGGGCCATCGCCAGCGGCTCCGGGGCCGGTTCGCCGCGTTCCAGCGCGCCCTCGACGATCCAGTCCCGCAGCCGCCGCAGCGACGGCGCCGTGGCGACCAGCAGCGGCCCGGCGTCGGAGAGGTTGAGCGGGTCACCGGGCCGGCCGCCGTGCTCGGCCGACATCGGCCGGCGGCGCGGGTCGTCCAGCCAGGCCAGCCGCACCGGCCGGCCCAGCCGCGCGGAGAGCCAGTCGTGAGCCTCGTCGGCGGCGAGCCGGACCGTGTCCAGCCGGGACACGTCCGTCGGGACGAGCGGCCCGTCCACCGGCTCGGCGACCGTCAGCGACGACCCGTCGCGGGCGGTGAGCGTGAGCGACCCGGGCCCGGGCGCGGCGGTCAGGCCGAGCAGCGCCGGCAGGGCGGTCGAGCCCACTTTGCCGCCGTCGGGGCGCAGCACCACCCAGCGGCGGTCGTGACGCAACCCCCACGGCTGGACCTCGGCCCGGTCGACGTCGACGCCGCCGAGGGACTTGACCGGATACAGGTGGGCCGAGACCAGACGCGTCATCGCCGTTCAGCCGATCTTCGGGGTGGCGCGGTCGATGATCGCTGCGAGGTCCAGTCCGCCGGGTAGCGTCCCGTACGCCTGGCCGTGGTCGCCGCCGAGCCGGGACGCGCAGAACGCGTCGGCGACCGCGGGGTGGCCGTGGCGTACCAGCAGCGCGCCCTGCAGCACCAGCGCCAGCCGCTCCACCACGCGCCGGGCGCGCAGCTCCAGGTCGGTGTGGTCGGCCAGCTCGTCGCGCACCCGGCGCACCGCGGCGTCCAGTCGCGCGTCCGCGCCGGCCGCGGCGGCCACCTCCGCCTCGTACGCGGCGAGGACCTGCGGTTCCCGGGTGAGCGCGCGCAGCACGTCCAGCGCGGCGACGTTGCCGGAGCCCTCCCAGATCGAGTTCAGCGGCGACTCGCGGAACAGCCGCGGCATGCCGGACTCCTCCACGTAGCCGTTGCCGCCCAGGCACTCCAGCGCCTCGGCGGCGTGCCCCGGCCAGCGTTTGCACACCCAGTACTTGCCGACTGCGAGGGCGAGGCGCTTGAACGCGGTCTCGCCGTCGTCGCCGCGCGCCGACCGGTCGGTCGCCCCGGCCAGCCGGATCATCAGGACGGTGGCGGCCTCGGACTCCACGGCCAGGTCGGCCAGCACGTTGCGCATCAGCGGCTGGTCGGCCAGGTAGTCGCCGAACGCCCGGCGGTGGGTGGCGTGGTGCACGGCGGTGGTCACGCCGTGACGCATCCCGGCCGCCGCGCCGATCACGCAGTCGAGCCGGGTCAGGTTGACCATGTCGATGATGGTGCGCACGCCCCGGCCCTCGTCGCCGACGCGCCACGCCACCGCGTGCTCGTACTCGACCTCGGCGGAGGCGTTGGAGCGGTTGCCGAGCTTGTCCTTGAGCCGCATCAGCCGCATCGGGTTGCGGGCGCCGTCGGGCAGCACGCGGGGGACCAGGAAGCAGGTGAGGCCGCCGGGCGCCTGGGCGAGCGTGAGGAACAGGTCGCACATGGGCGCGGAGGTGAACCACTTGTGCCCGACGAGCCGGTAGCTGCCGTCCGGCTCAGGGCGGGCGGTGGTGGTGTTGGCGCGCACGTCCGAGCCGCCCTGCTTCTCGGTCATCGACATGCCGGCGAGCAGGCCGCGCTTGGTCTGCGGCGGGCGCAGCCCGAAGTCGTACTCGCGGGTGGTGAGCAGCGGCTCGTAGCGGTCGGCCAGCTCCGGGCTGTGCCGCAGCGCGGGCACCGCCGCGTAGGTCATCGAGACGGGGCAGCCGTGCCCGGCGTCGGGCCGCCACAGGTAGAAGCCGGCCGCGCGGGCCACGTGCGCGCCGGGTCGGTCGTCGGCCCACGGCGCGGCGTGCAGGCCGTGCCCGACAGCGGTACGCATCAGCTCGTGCCAGGACGGGTGGAACTCCACCTCGTCGATCCGGTTGCCGTACCGGTCGTGGGTGCGCAGCACCGGCGGGTGCTCGTTGGCGAGCCGCCCGTGTTCGGCCGCCTCCTCACCACCGGCGAGACGGCCCAGCTCGTGCAGCCCGGGCAGCGCCCATTCGGCGCCCTCCCGGGTCACGCCGTCGCGCAGTGCCGGGTCGTCGGCGGTGTCGTGGCCGACCATCGGGGGGACCTGGTTGACGACCTCGTGTGTGGTCACGGCGGCAACTCCCAGCGCGGTGGCGGATCGGGTCGGGGCCCGGATTGAACCACCGTTCACTCCGCACCGGCAACACCGATCGACCAGTCATTTTGGCTGGATTCGTTTGACATCATCCGGCTCGGAGACAAGACTCGCCGAAACTTTCTTTTGTCCGGGAAGTGGCAAGGGGGGCCTGTGTCCAGGAACAAGCTCGGCGCGTTCGGCGCCGCACTCATCCTCACCGTCGGCGTCCTGTCCGGATGCACCGGCGGCGAGGCGGTCGACGTCGGCGGCGGGGGGAACGCCGGCGGCGAAGGCGGAATCCTCAACGCCGCGATCGGCGGCGAACCCGACCAGCTCGACCCGCACAAGACCTCGGCCTACTACAGCTTCCAGGTGCTGGAGAACGTCTACGACACGCTCGTCGAGCCGGACGCCGACCTGAAGATGGTGCCGTCGCTGGCGACCAAGTGGACCACCAGCGACGACCAGCTCACCTGGACGTTCACGCTGCGCGAGGGCGTGAAGTTCTCCGACGGGTCGCCGCTGACCTCCGAGGACGTCGTCTACTCCTTCGAGCGGATCATCAAGGAGAAGCTGAACAACGCGTACAAGTTCGCCACCGTCAAGTCGGTCACCGGGCCCGACCCCGCGACGGTGGTGGTGACGCTCAGCGCGCCCACGCCGAACCTGCTCGCCAACCTCGGTGGGTTCAAGGGCGTCGCGATCGTGGAGAAGTCCAACGTGGAGTCCGGCAAGGTGAAGACCGCGCCGGTGGGCAGCGGCCCGTTCACGGTGGCCGGCTACACCTCCGGCGACAGCATCAAGCTGGTGCGCAACGACGCCTACTGGGGTGAGAAGCCGAAGCTCGACGGCGTCACGTTCACCTTCGTCAAGGACCCCACCGTGGCGCTGCAGAACCTGCGCAGCGGCCAGGTGCAGTGGACCGACAACCTGCCGCCGCAGCAGGTCAAGTCGCTGCAGGACGGCGACGACCCGGTGGTGAAGTCGGCGGCCTCCACCGACTACTGGTACGTGGCGCTCAACGAGGCCCGCAAGCCGTTCGACAACCCCGAGGTGCGGCGCGCCATCGGGTACGCCCTGGACCGGGAGGCGATCACCAAGGCGGCGAAGTTCGGCCTGGCCACCGTGAACCAGACCGCCATCCCGAAGGACAGCGCGTTCTACTACGACTACGCGCCCTACAGCCACGACCCGGGCAAGGCCAAGCAGATGCTCGGCCAGGCGGGCGTGAGCAACCTGACCATGGACCTGATGGTCACCAGCGAGTACCCGGAGACGGTCAGCGCCGCCCAGGTCATCGCCGCCCAGCTCAAGGACGTCGGCATCACCGTGAAGATCCGTACGCTGGACTTCGCCCAGTGGCTCGACGAGCAGGCCAAGGGCAACTTCGACGGGTTCATGCTGGGCTGGCTCGGCAACATCGACCCGGACGAGTTCTACTACGCCCAGCACCACAGCGGCGGCACGTTCAACTTCCACAAGTACAAGAACCCGGCGGTGGACAAGCTGCTGGACGACGCGCGCACCCAGACCGACCAGGGCGCCCGCAAGCAGGCGTACGAGCAGGCGGCGAAGCAGATCGTCGACGACGCCAGCTACCTCTACCTCTACAACCCGGACGTGGTGCAGGGCTGGTCGAAGAAGGTCTCCGGCTACGAGGTGCGCACCGACCGGGCGATCCGGTTCCGGTCGGTCGCCCTGGCCAAGTGATGGCCCGCTTCGTCCTGCGGCGGGCACTCCAGTCGGCGGTCGTGCTGATCGGCGTGACCCTTGTGGTGTTCCTGCTGCTGCAACTCGTGCCGGGCGACCCGGTCCGGGTGGCGCTCGGCACCCGGTTCGACCAGGAGACGTACGACGCGTTGCGGGAACGGGCCGGCCTCGACCAGCCGCTGCCGGTGCAGTACGCCAGCTACCTCGGGCACGCGCTCACCGGTGACCTGGGGGTCAGCTTCCGCACCGGCCAGCCGGTGAGCCAGATCGTGCTGGAACGGCTGCCCGCCACGCTGTCCCTGGCCGTCACCGCGGTGCTGTTCGCGCTGCTGGTGGCGTTCCCGCTGGGCATCGTCGCGGCGGTACGCAGCGGCTCCGCCGTGGACCACGCCGCCCGCGTGTTCAGCCAGTTCGGCGTCTCGGTGCCGGACTTCTGGATGGGCATCATGGGCATCCTGCTGTTCGCCGGGGTGCTCGGCTGGCTGCCACCGTCGGGTTACGTGGCGCTGACCGAGGACCCCGGCCGGTGGGCCACCCACGTGGCGCTGCCGGCGGTCACCGTCGGCCTGGTCACCGCCTCCATCCTCACCCGGTTCATCCGCTCCTCGGTGCTGGAGGTGCTCTCCGCCGACTACGTGCGGACCGCCGAGGCGAAGGGGCTGCGCAACCGGGTGGTGATCGTGCGGCACGTGCTGCGCAACGCGCTGATCCCGGTGGTGACTGTGGTCGCCGTGCAACTGGCGAGCCTGCTCGGCGGCGTCATCGTCATCGAGGTGCTGTTCGCCTGGCCGGGCATCGGCCGGCTCACCTTCGACGCCGTGCAGGCTCGCGACTATCCCGTCCTGCAGGGCGCGGTGCTGCTGGTGGCCGCCCTGTTCCTGCTGGTCAACCTGCTGGTGGACATCCTCTACGCCCGCCTCGACCCGAGGATCACGGTCAAGTGAGCGCCACGACCGAGAGCACCGGGCGCCGCGTCCTGGACGCGCTGCGCCGCGACCCGCTCGCCGTCGGCGGCACCATCGTGCTCGTGCTGCTCGTCGTGGTCGGTGTGGCCGGCCCGTGGCTGGCCCCGGCCGGCGTCAACGACGTCGACGTGGACCAGATGTTGCGCCCGCCCAGCGGCGCGCACCCGTTCGGCACCGACGAGCTGGGCCGCGACGTGCTCAGCCGGGTGCTCGTCGCCGCCCGCGTGTCACTGCAGGTCGGCGCCGTGAGCGTCGGCATCGCGCTGGTAGCGGGCGTGACGCTCGGGCTGCTCGCCGGTTACTACCGGGGCTGGCTGGACAGCGTCCTCATGCGCTGCATGGACGTGCTGTTCGCGTTCCCGGTGCTGCTGCTGGCGGTGGCCATCGTGGCGGTGCTCGGCCCCGGCCTGCTCACCGCCATGGTCGCCATCGGCGTGGTCTACACGCCCATCTTCGCCCGGATCACCCGCGCCGGCGTGCTGTCCGTACGCGAGCAGGTGTTCGTCCGGGCCGCCGTGTCCATCGGCGCGTCCGATCTGCGCATCATGCGCCGGCACGTGCTGCCGAACATCGCCGCGCCGCTGATTGTGCAGACGTCGCTGTCGCTGGCGTTCGCGATCCTCTCCGAGGCCGCGTTGTCCTTCCTCGGCCTGGGCATCCAGCCGCCCGCGCCGGCCTGGGGCCGGATGCTGTTCGACGGGCGCGGCTTCGTCACCGACGCCTGGTGGCTGGGCGTGTTCCCGGGCGCGGCGATCTTCCTCACCGTGCTGGCGTTCAACCTGGTCGGCGACGCGCTGCGGGACGTGCTCGACCCGCGCCAGCTCACCCTCGCCGAGGCCCGCCGGAGCACCCCATGAGCGAGCGCACCGAACGCATGCCGAGCCAGCGCCAGCGGCCCAGGACCGACTCGACGGTGCTGTCCGTGGACGACCTCACCGTCACGATCGGCACCCGCCGTGGCCCGGCCCGCGCCGTGGCCGGCGTGTCCTGGCAGGTACGGCAGGGGGAGACGTTCGCGCTGGTCGGCGAGTCCGGCAGCGGCAAGAGCATGACCCTGCTCGCCGCCACCGGTCTGGCCCCGCGCGCCGCGACGGTCACCGGCCGGGTGCGGCTGCTCGACCACGAACTGACCGCGCTGCCCGACGACCGCCGCCGCGGGCTGCGCGGCCGGCACGTCGGGTTCGTCTTCCAGGACCCGATGACCTCGCTCAACCCGGTGCTGCCGGTGGGCCGGCAGGTCACCGAGGCGGCCGAGGAGCACCTCGGGCTGACCCGCCGCGCCGCCCGCGACCGGGCGGTGGAACTGCTGGAGCTGGTCGGCATCCCGTCGGCCGCGCGGCGCGTCGACGCGTACCCGCACCAGTTCTCCGGCGGCATGCGCCAGCGCGTCGCCATCGCCATGGCGCTGGCGTGCGAGCCGGACCTGCTGATCGCCGACGAGCCGACCACCGCGCTGGACGTCACCACGCAGGCGCAGATCATCGAGCTGGTCGCCGACCTGCAGGCGCGGCTGGGCACCGCAGTCGTCTGGGTCACCCACGACCTGGGCGTGGTCGCCGGCATCGCCGACACCGTCGCGGTCATGTACGGGGGACGCATCGTCGAGCAGGGCCCGGTCGACGCGGTGTTCGACACGCCCACCCACCCGTACACCCGGGCGCTGCTGGCGGCGCGGCCCGACCCGTCCCGGCGCGGCGAGGACCTGGTCGCCATCCCCGGCGCGCCGCCGAGCCCGCTGGACCTGCCGGCCGGCTGCGCGTTCTGGCCGCGCTGCCCGGTTCGCGCGGACCCGCGCTGCGAGCACGAGCTGCCACCGCTGACGCCGGTCGGCGACGGGCACACGGTCCGCACCTTCTATCGTGGAGAGGCCGGATGAGCGACGACACCCCCGACGTGATCGCCGAGCTGGACGACCTCGCCGTGCACTTCCCGACCCCGGCCGGAACGGTCCGCGCCGTGGACGGCGTCACGCTTGCCGTACACCGGGGCGAGACGCTCGGGCTGGTCGGCGAGTCGGGCAGCGGCAAGTCCACCGCCGGGCTGGCGCTGCTGCGGCTGGTCGACCCGAGCGCCGGGCGGGTCCGGGTGGCGGGCGCGGACGTGACCCGCTGGTCCCGGCGCCGCCTGCGCGCGACGCGCCGCCACGTGGCGATGGTGTTCCAGGACCCGCAGGCGTCGCTGGACCCGCGCCGCACCGTCGGCGACAGCATCGCCGAACCCCTTGTCGTGCACCGGCTCGCCACGTCCCGCACCGCCCGGCGGGAGCGGGTGGCCGAACTGCTGGACCTGGTCGGCCTGCGCGCCGACACGGCCGGCCGGCATCCGCACGAGCTGTCCGGCGGCCAGCGCCAGCGCGTCGGCGTGGCCCGGGCGCTGGCCGGCGAGCCGGATCTGATCGTCCTGGACGAGCCGATCGCCTCGCTCGACCTGAGCGTCCAGGCGCAGATCATGAACCTGCTGCGGCGCCTGCAACGCGACCTCGGGCTGACCTACCTGTTCATCGCGCACGACCTGGCCGCCGTGGAGCACATGAGCGACCGGATCGCGGTCATGTACCTGGGCCGCATCGTGGAGACCGGCCCACCGGAGCGGATCTACCGACGCCCGGCGCACCCCTACACGGCGGCGTTGCTGTCGGCGGTGCCGGTGGCCGATCCCCGGGTCGAGCGGCAGCGCCGCCGCATCGTGCTCACCGGCGACATCCCCAGCCCGGTGGACCCGCCGAGCGGCTGCCACTTCCGTACCCGATGCCCCCAGGCCCGCCCCGCGTGCGCCGAGACCGATCCGGCGCTGGCCGAGGTGGGTCCGGGCCACGAGGCCGCGTGCCTGTTCCCGCTCGACGGCGAGCGCGACGGCAGCCCGGGGGAGGAGGGCGGCGCGACGGACCGCGCCGACATCGCCGGCACGGCGTAGGCTCACCGCCGATGACGTTCACCACCCGGCCGACGCTGCGCGGCACGTTCGGCATGGTCTCGTCCACGCACTGGCTGGCCAGCCAGTCCGCGATGGGCGTGCTGGAGCGCGGCGGCAACGCGTTCGACGCCGCCGTGACCGCCGGGTTCGTGCTGCACGTCGTGGAGCCGCACCTCAACGGCCCGGCCGGCGAGGTGCCGGCGATCCTCGCCACCGCTGCCGACCCCACTCCGCGGGTGCTGTGTGGCCAGGGCCCCGCGCCGGCGGGCGCCACCGTCGCGCACTTCCGGTCGCTGGGCCTGGACCTCGTCCCCGGCGCCGGCCCGCTCGCCGCCGTGGTGCCCGGCGCTGTCGACGCGTGGCTGCTGTTGCTGCGCGACCACGGCACCCGCACGCTCGCCGAGGTGCTGGAACCGGCGATCGGCTACGCCGCCGTCGGCCACCCGCTGGCCGGCGCCGCCGGGCAGACAGTCGCGCGGGTCCGGTCGCTGTTCACCGACCACTGGCCGACGTCCGCGCGGCTCTGGCTGCGCGACGGCCGCCCACCCGCGCCGGGGGAGATGATCACCAACCCGGCGTACGCGGACACGCTGCGCCGCCTCGTCCACGCGGGACGGGCCGCCGGTGCGGACCGGGAGGCGCAGATCGAGGCGGCCCGGCGCGCCTGGCGGGAGGGTTTCGTCGCCGAGGCGATCGACGCGTTCAGCCGGCTGCCGTTCCGCGACTCCAGCGGGCGCGCACACGCCGGGCTGGTCACCGGCGACGACCTGGCCGGGTTCTCGGCCACCTGGGAGGCGCCGGTCACGCTGGACTGGCGCGGGCACACGATCGCCAAGACCGGCTTCTGGGGGCAGGGCCCGGTGCTGCTGCAGACCCTGGCCGTCCTGGACGCGCTCGACGACCCGGCGGTCTACGATCCGTCCAGCTTGGACGGCATCCACGCGCAGGCCGAGGCGCTGAAGCTCGCGTTCGCCGACCGGGAGGCGTGGTACGGCGACACCGACGTGCCGGGTTCCGCGCTGCTGTCGGCCGGCTACGCCCGTTCGCGGGCCGCGCTGATCGGCGATCGCGCCGACACGTCGCTGCGTCCCGGCAGCCCGGCGGGCAGCCCGCCCCGGCTGCCGTCGCACCTGCGGGCCGACGCGGACCGGCGGGCCGTCCCGCAGGACCCGAGCACCGGCGAACCCACGGTACGCGCCGACGGCGTGACCCGCGGCGACACCTGCCACGTCGACGTGGTGGACCGGTGGGGAAACATCATCTCCGCCACGCCCAGCGGCGGCTGGCTGCAGAGTTCACCCACCATTCCGGAGCTGGGCTTCCCGCTGGGCAGCCGGTTGCAGATGTGCTGGCTGGAGGAGGGGCTCGCCTCGACGCTGCGGCCGGGCCGGCGTCCGCGTACCACGCTCAGCCCGACGCTCGTGCTGCGCGACGGCGAACCGGTGATGGCGTGCGGCACGCCCGGCGGCGACCAGCAGGACCAGTGGCAGCTGCTGTTCCTGCTGCGGCACCTGGCCGGCGGGCAGGACCTGCAGGAGGCGATCGACGCCCCCACCTGGCACACCACCAGCTTCCCGGCGTCGTTCTACCCGCGCGAGGTCGAGCCCGGCGTGCTGGTGCTGGAGGACCGGATCGACCCGGATGTGCTGGCCGGCCTGCGCGCGAGGGGCCACACAGTCCGCCTGTCCGACCCGTGGAGCCTGGGCCGCATGTGCGCCGTGACCCGTGACCCGAGCACCGGAGTCCTCTCCGCGGCGGCAAACCCCCGAGGCGCCCAGGGCTACGCCACAGGCCGCTGACCCCTCCCGCGCCCCTCCCTTCCTCGTCGATCTTGCACTTGCGGCCCGGGCACAGCGGTCATAACGGGCGCTCCCGGGGCAGCAAGTGCAAGATCAACGGGGTGGAGGGCGGGGCAGCAGGGGTCAGTCGTTGATTCGGGTTATGTTGCGGATCTTGTTGGCGGCGTCCAGGGCGGCCACCTTGTACGCCTCGGCCAGGGTCGGGTAGTTGAACACCGCGTCCAGCAGGTAGTCGACGGTGCCGCCGCAGCCCATCACCGCCTGCCCGATGTGGACGATCTCGGTGGCGCCGGTGCCGAACACGTGCACCCCGAGCAGCCGCCCGTCCTCCGGTGAGACGAGCAGTTTCAGCATCCCGTACGAGTCGCCGACGATCTGCCCCCGGGCCAGTTCCCGGTAGCGGGCGATGCCCACCTCGAACGGAGTGGACGCCTCGGTCAGCTCCTCCTCGGTCTTCCCGACGAAGCTGATCTCCGGAATGGTGTAGATGCCGATCGGCTGCAGGTCGGACATGCCGCGGGCCGGTTCGCCGCAGGCGTGCTGGGCGGCCAGCCGGCCCTGCTCCATCGACGTGGACGCCAGCGCGGGGAAGCCGATCACGTCGCCCACCGCGTAGATGTTCTCGACGGCGGTGCGGTAGTTCGCGTCGACCGCGATCCGGCCGCGGTGATCGGCGGTGAGCCCGGCCGCGTCCAGCGCGAGGTCGTCGGTCTGTCCCTGCCGCCCGGCCGAGTACATCACCGTGTCCGCGACGATCTTCTTGCCGCTGCGCAGCACGCAGAGCGCTGCGGTGCGGTGCTTCTCCACGGCGGCCACCTCCTCGCCGAAGCGGAAGGTCACCGACAGGTCCCGCAGGTGGTACTTCAGCGACTCGACGATCTCCTCGTCGCAGAAGTCGAGCATCCGCGGGCGGCGCTCGACCACCGTCACCTTGGTGCCGAGCGCGGCGAACAGCGAGGCGTACTCCATCCCGATCACCCCGGCGCCGACCACGACCATGCTGCGCGGGACGGCCTGCAGGTTGATCACGCCGTCGGAGTCGACGATGGTCCGGTCGTCGAAGTCGACGCTGTCCGGTCGGGCCGGGCGGGTGCCGGCGGCGACGACCGCCTTGTCGAAGCTGATCCGGGTCTCCCGACCGGAGCCGGCGTCCACCCAGACGGAGTGGGCGTCGGCGAACCGGCCGGTGCCGGTGATCAGCGCGACCTTGTTGCGGGCCAGCTGGTCGCGGATCACGTCGGTCTGCCGGGTGATCACGTGCTGGGTGCGGGCGGCCAGGTCCGCGACGGTGATGTCCTCCTTGACCCGGTAGCTGCTGCCGTAGAGGTCGCGCTGGCTCAGCCCGGTCAGGTAGAGGACCGCCTCGCGCAGCGTCTTCGAGGGCACGGTGCCGGTGTTGATGCACACGCCGCCCAGCATGTCGCGGCGATCGACGATGGCGACGCGGCGGCCCAGCTTGGCCGCGGCGATCGCCGCCTTCTGTCCACTCGGTCCGGAGCCCAGCACCAGCAGGTCGTAGTCATACACGAGCGCCAGCCTCGCAGGGTCTCGCAACCCGCTCCAGCGGCAGGGCTCCGCGCCGGGGGTGGAACGCGGAGCCCTGCCGGGTCAGCGGCCCTGCAGGGAGCGGACGTTGTCGCCGAACGTCCAGCCCTTCGACCCGTCCCAGTTCACCGACCAGGTCATCAGGCCCTTCAGCCGGCCCTGGTAGGTGTTCCACGCCTGCGCCACCAGCGCCGGGCTCATGTACCCGCCGCCGGCGCCGACCTGCGCGGGCAGCCCGGGGACCTGCCGGTCCAGCGGTACGCGGACGGTGGTGCCCTGGATGACCAGGCCGGCGTCGAGGCAGTTGGTCTGCGCGACGAAACCGGCGACGGTGCCGGCCGGGTACGAGTCACCGGCGCAGCCGTACATCGAGCCGTTGTAGTACTGCATGTTGAGCCACCAGAGCCGCCCGTTGTCGGCGTACTTCTTGACGATCGGCAGGTACGCGCCCCAGATCGAGCCGTAGGTGACGCTGCCGCCGGTGACGTACGCGGTCTCCGGCGCCATGGTGAGCCCGAACCCGGCGGGCATCTGGGCCAGCACCCCGTCGATGATCCGGATCAGGTTGGCCTGCGAGGGGGAGAGCTGGTTGATGTTCCCGCTGCCGGTGAGGCCGGTCTCGATGTCGATGTCGATGCCGTCGAAGTTGTGCCGCTTGAGGATCGGCACGACGGTGGCGACGAACCGGTCGGCGACGGCGCTGGAGCTGAGGTCGATGCCGGCGGTGGCGCCGCCGATGGACAGCAGCACGGTGAGTCCGGCGGCCTTGGCCTGGCACACCTGGGCGGGGGTGGGCACCTTGACGCCGGCGTCCATGCCGTCCTCCCAGAGCACGGTGCCGTCGGCGCGGATGACCGGGAACGCGGCGGTCACCACGTTGTAGCCGTGGCCGGTGATCCGGGAGTCGGTGATCGGGATCCAGCCGAGGCCGGGGTGTACGCCGTTGGCGGCGCCGTCCCAGTTCTCCCAGTAGCCCTGCAGCACCTTGCCGGTCGGCCGGGACCGCAGCGCGCAGGTGTCCCCGCCCGGGGTGGTCGGGCTGGACGACACCGTGGGCGTGGGGGTAGGCGTCCGGGTCGGGGAAGGGGAGGTGGAGGCGGACGGGGAAGGCGACGGCGGGCGGGTGGTGGGGCTCGGCGACGGCGTGCCGCCGGTGCAGGCGCCGAGGTCGGTCCAGAGCGCCGGTACGGCGGCCGGGTTCCAGCCCGCGCCGGCCGGCGGGGTGTGCGTGACGAGCGCCTGGTACAGCCGGCCGCCGTAGGTCGCCCGGCTGCCGGCGGTCCAGGTGACGCCCTCGGCCCAGGCCGGCGCGTCACACGCGACGAGCGCGCCGACGGCGCCGGTCGTGGTGGCGGCGGTGGCGGGCAGGGCGGCGGTGGCGGCGAGCAGCGCGACGCCACCGAGCAGTGCGGTCATCCCGCGTCCGAGTCGCATTGACATACCTCCTCATCGATGCGCCGGAGGTTATCAGTTAACTTTGTTAAGTGTAAATGCGCAGTACGCTGTCACCGCTTGGTTCACGGCGTGAACGCAGACGAACGCAGGTCGCCGTGGGCGGCCGGGAAGGGACGGCGGCGACGTGGACGCCAGACGCACCACGGTGCGCGACATGCGCCGGGCCAACCGGTCGGTGCTGCTGACCCGGATCTGGCTGGACGGCCCGCTCAGCCGGCACGAGCTGGGCCAGTCCACCGCGCTCAGCCTGGCCAGCGTCAGCAACCTGGTCGGCGAGATGATCAACGAGGGCCTGGTCGAGGAGGCCGGCTCGGTCGAGTCCGACGGCGGCCGTCCCCGCGTGCTGCTGCGCGTCGCCCCCGGCTACGGCTACCTGGTCGGCGCCGACGTCGGCGAAACCCGCGTCCAGGTCGAGCTGTTCGACCTGAGCATGACCGCGCTGGCCAAGGCCGAGTACCCGATCGCCGCGACCGGGCCCGACCCCGAGCGGGTCGCCGCCCACCTGCGGCACGGCCTCGCCGCGGTGACCGAACAGGCGGGCGTCGACCCGGCCGCGGTGCTCGGCTTCGGCGTCGCCGTCGCCGGCACGGTCGAGCGCACCGCCGACGCCGTGGTGCACGCCCAGACACTCGGCTGGGACGGCGTCCCGCTCGGCGCGATGCTGCGCGCCGACGTGCCGGTGCACGTGGACAACGGCGCGAAGACGCTCGGCCAGGCCGAGATGTGGTTCGGCGCCGGCCGCGGCGTCCGGCACGCGGTGGTCGCCCTGGTCGGCTCCGGCGTCGGCGCGAGCGTGGTCGCCGACGGCGTCGGCTACCGCGGCGCGCACAGCAGCGCCGGGGAGTGGGGCCACACCACCATCGTGTACGGGGGCCGCCGCTGCCGCTGCGGCAACCTCGGCTGCCTGGAGGCGTACGTCGGCGCGGAGGCGGTGCTGGACCGGTTCCGCCAGGCCAACCGGGGCCGCCCGGCGCCGGGCGCGGACGAGGAGACCGCCTTCGGTGAGCTGCTGCGCTCCACCAGCGGCACCGCCGCGAAGGTGATCGACGAGACGGTCGGCTACCTGGGCGCCGGGGTGGCGAACCTGGTGAACCTGTTCAACCCGGAGCGGGTGGTGCTCGGCGGCTGGGCCGGGCTGGCCCTGGGCGAGCGGCACCTGCCCGCGATCCGTGCGGCCACCGCGCGGCACGCGCTGCGCCAGCCGTACGCGCAGACCTCGATCGAGCTGTGCCGGCTCGGACCGGACGCGGTCGCGATGGGCGCGGCCACCCTGCCGATGACCCGGCTGCTGCGCGACGGCGGCGTGCCCCGCGACCCGGCCGCCCGCCCCTCCCCGGCGTGGGGGCCGGCCCGCCGTCACTGACCGGCCCGGCCCCCACACCGCGCGCCGTCAGCGCCGGCCGCGTACCCGCCGCACGGTGTCCCGGTACCACAGCGCGCTGCGCTTGGGGATGCGGCGCTGCGTGTCGTAGTCGACCCGGACGATGCCGAACCGCTTGTCGTAGCCGTACGCCCACTCGAAGTTGTCCAGCAGCGACCAGGCGAAGTAGCCGCGCACGTCGGCCCCGGCCGCCCGGGCCCGGGCCACCGCCCGCAGGTGCTCGGCGAGGTAGCCGACCCGGTCGTCGTCGGCGACGAACCCGTCTGCGTCCGGCTCGTCGTCGAACGCCGCGCCGTTCTCGGTGATCACCATGGGCGTGCCCGGGTAGTCGCGGTGCAGCCGCACCAGCAGGTCGGTGAAGGACTCCGGCACGATCTCCCAGTCCATCGCGGTACGCGGCAGGTCACGCCGGACCACCCGGCGTACCGGCTTGCCGTCGTCGTCGCGGTCGCGGCCCTGCTCGTCCACGCCGGAGTGCAGCTGCCCGAAGTAGAAGTTCACGCCGAGCACGTCGATCGGGGTGGCGATGACGTCCAGGTCGCCGTCCTCCACCGGAATCCGCACGCCCTCGGCGGCCAGGTCGGCGATCACGTCCTGCGGGTACTCCCCGCGCAGCACCGGGTCGAGGTAGAGCCGGTTGCCCAGCCCGTCGGCGGCCCGCGCCGCGTCCCGGTCGGCGGCGCTGTCGGTCGCCGGGTCGGCGGTGGCCAGGTTCAGCGTGAGGCCCAGCTCGATCGGCGCCGAGGCCGCCTCGCGCAGCCGCCGCGTCGCCAGCCCGTGCCCGAGCAGCAGGTGGTGCGCCGCGGCGATGCCGTCACCCAGGTTCCGCCGGCCGGGGGCATGGTCGCCGTAGGCGTACCCGAGCATCGCCGAGCACCAGGGCTCGTTGAGCGTGGTCCAGGTGCGGACCCGGTCGCCGAGCGCGGCGAAGACCAGCTCGGCGTAGTCGGCGAACCGGTACGCGGTGTCCCGGTTCGGCCAGCCGCCCGCGTCCTCCAGCTCCTGCGGCAGGTCCCAGTGGTACAGCGTCACCCACGGCTCGACGTCGCGGCCGAGCAGCTCGTCCACCAGCCGGTCGTAGAAGGCCAGCCCGGCCACGTTCGCCGGGCCGCGCCCGCCCGGCTGCACCCGCGGCCAGGCCACCGAGAACCGGTACGTGTCCAGCCCCAGGTCGGCGATGAGCGCGACGTCCTGCGGCATCCGGTGGTAGTGGTCGCAGGCCACGTCGCCGTGATCCCCGTTCGCCACCGCGCCCGGCACCCGGCAGAACGTGTCCCAGATGGACGGCGTGCGGCCGTCGGAGGCCACCGCGCCCTCGATCTGGTACGACGACGTCGCCACCCCCCACCGGAAGGTCGGCGGCAGCGTGTCGATCGGGTCCGCGCCGGCGACTGACGACGGGCGGGTGAGGTCGGTGTCCATGGCTCTCCTCGCGGGTAGCGGGTGGTGGTGTCGGGCGGGTCAGCGGGACAGGGGCGCGACGGCCGGGTGCAGCCGGCACGCGACGGCCCGCGCCGGGTCGTCGACGTACGGCGCGCCGAGCACCGGCACCTGCTCGTCGCACCCGTCGAACGCCTTCGGGCAGCGGGGGTGGAACGCGCAGCCGGACGGCATGGCGCGCAGGTCCGGCGGGGAGCCGGGGATGCCGGTCAGCTCCCGGCGCGGACCGTGCAGCGCCGGGAACGAGTGCAGCAACCCCTCGGTGTACGGGTGCAGCGGCTCGACGTACAGCCGGGCGGCGGGCGCCTCCTCGACGATCCGGCCGCCGTACATGATCGCGATCCGGTCGGAGAACTCGACAAGCAGCGACAGGTCGTGGGTGATGAACAGCACCGCGAAGCCGAGGCGTTCGCGCAGCTCGGCGAGCTGGCCGAGGATCTGCCGCTGCATCACCACGTCCAGCGCGGTGGTCGGCTCGTCCATGATGACCACCTGCGGCTCCAGCGCCAGCGCCATCGCGATCATGACGCGTTGCCGCATGCCGCCGGAGAGCTGGTGCGGGTAGCTGTCCAGCCGGTCGGCGGAGATGCCGACCAGGCGCAGCAGCTCCTTCGCCCGGGCCAGCCGGCTCGCCGCCGTGCTCTTCGGCTCGTGGGCCCGGATCACGTCGAGCAGCTGGGTGGAGACCTTGTGCACCGGGTTCAGCGAGTTCATCGCGCCCTGGAACACGATCGACGTCTCCGCCCAGCGGAACTCGCGCAGCTTCGCCGGGCTGAGCGTGAGCACGTCGACCGGCGGGCCGTCGGCCGGGTGGTAGATGACCTGGCCGCCGCTGACCACGCCGGGCGGGGGCAGCAGCCGAGTCAGCCCGTAGGCCAGGGTGGACTTGCCGCTGCCGCTCTCCCCGGCCAGCCCGAGCACCTCGCCGCGGTGCAGTGTCAGGTCGACGTCGCGGACCGCGCGCACCGCGTCCGCGCCGACGCCGTAGTCGACGCACAGCCCGCGGATCTGGAGCACCTGGTCGCTCATGAGGTCGCGTCCTCTCGGGTGGGGTCCGCCGGCCGCTGCATCGGGACCGGCGCCGGATTCGGCGCGAGCACCGGGGTGAACCCGACGCGCATCGCGACGGTCCGACCGTCGGCGGTCCGGATCCGGGTCCGGCCGCCGGTGCGCAGCCGGGGGCTGACGAACTCGTCGATGCCGAAGTTGATCAGCGCGAGCGCGGTGCCGAGCAGCGCGATGGCCAGCCCGGCCGGCACGAACCACCACCAGGCGCCCTGCGCGAGGGCCTGCTGTCCCTGCGCCCAGAACAGGATCGTGCCCCAGTTCCACGACGAGACCGACGAGACGCCGATGAACGCGAGGGTGATCTCCGACATGACCGCGAAGATGACGGTGCCGACGAAGCCGGAGGCGATGATCGCGGTCAGGTTGGGCAGGATCTCGAAGCCGATGATCCGCCAGGTCCGCTCGCCGGTGGCCCGCGCCGCCTCGACGTAGTCGCGGCGGCGTAACGACAGCGTCTGGGCGCGCAGCACCCGGGCGCCCCAGGCCCACGACGTGAGGCCGATGATGAGCGCCACGAGCGTGTCGCTGGCCTGGTCGACAAGGGACGTGACGATGATGATCAGCGGCAGCGCCGGGATCACCAGGAACACGTTCGACACCGCCGACAGGCCCTCGTCGGCCGCGCCGCCCAGGTAACCGGCGGTCACGCCGATCAGGATGGACAGGATCGTGGCGAGCACGCCGGCGGTCAGGCCCACCACCATCACGCTGCGCGCGCCGACCAGGATCTGGCTGAAGATGTCCTGCCCGAGGTGGGTGGTGCCGAACCAGTGCCGGGCCGAGGGGGCCTGCAGCACGTCGGCGCTGCGCGCGTCCGGGTCGTACGGCGCGATCCACGGTCCGATCACCGCCAGGAGCACGTACACCCCGAGGACGGCGAGGCCGGTCGCGGCCTTGCCGTTGGCGACGAAGCGGAACCGGCGGCGGCGGGCCCGGGCCGAGGGCTGCGCCATCGCGCCCTGGCCGGGGATGACCTGCTCGATGCTGGACGGGGAGAGTGTCATCGCTCAGCTCTTTCGGGTCCGCGGGTCGAGGAGCAGGTACGCCACGTCGGCGAGCAGGTTCGCCACCAGCACCGAGATCGTGATGATCAGGAAGATGCCCTGCATGAGCGGGTAGTCCTTCGACCCGACGGCCTGGAAGAGCTGGAACCCCAGACCCGGGTACGAGAAGACGATCTCCACGAGCAGCGTGCCGCCGACGATGAAACCGAGCGACAACGCGAACCCGGACACGTTCGGCAGCAGCGCGTTGCGGGCGGCGTAGCTGAGCGCCACCCGGCGCTCGGAGAGCCCCTTGGCGTGCGCGACGGTGATGTAGTCCTCGCTGGCGACAGTCACCATCATGTTGCGCATGCTGAGGATCCAGCCGCTCATCGACGACACCAGGATGGTCGCCGCGGGCAGGATGCTGTGCTGGATCGCGCTCGGGATGAAGTACGCGTCGAACGCCGGCACCAGGCCCGGCTCGTAGCCGCCGGAGGACGGGAAGAAGCTGCCCGGCCCGGCGAACAACGCGATCGCGACCAGGCCCAGCCAGAAGTACGGGATCGAGGACAGGAACGTGGTGGCCGGCAGCAGTCCGTCGATCCAGGAGCCGCGCCGCCAGCCCGCGCCGACGCCGAGCGCGGTGCCGAGCAGGAAACTCACGATCGTGGTGACGCCGACCAGGCCGACCGTCCACGGCAGGCTGCTGCCGATCACCTCCGACACCGGCGCGGGGAAGAACGTGAACGACAGTCCCAGGTCGCCGCGCAGCAGCTGTCCCCAGTAGGCGACGTACTGCTCCCACAGCGAGCGGTCGGAGTCCAGCCCGAACAGCACCCGCAGCGACGCGATCGCGTCGGCGCTGATCCGGCCCTGGTTGCGGGAGATCAGCGACTGGACCGGGTCGCCCGGCACCATCCGCGGGATGAAGAAGTTCAGCGTGATCGCCGCCCAGGCGGTGAACAGGTAGAAGGCCACCCGTTGCAGCAGGAACCTCACCGGGCCGTCTCCGTTCCGGCCTGCTCCGCGTTCTCCGCCTTCTGTGTCGCGACGGTCTCGGCGTCGAACAGCCAGCACGCGGCCCAGTGCCCGGGCGCGTCGTCGACCGGGATCGGCGGCGGCAGGTCGGTGGCGCAGCGCGGCATGGCCGCCGGGCAGCGCGGGTGGAACCGGCAGCCGGCCGGCGGGCGGATCAGGCTCGGCGGCTCGCCGTGGCCCCGCTCGCCCGCCGCCGCGCCGTCGCCGCCCGCGCCGGTGATCCGCTCCGGGTCGGGCGCCGATTCGATCAGCAACCGGGTGTACGGGTGCGCCGGCCGCTGGGTGACCGTCTCGCTGTCGCCGCCCTCGACCATCCGCCCGGCGTACATGACGATCGTCTCGTCGGCGAAGTAGCGGGCCGAGGCGATGTCGTGGGTGATGTAGAGGATCGCCAGGTCGAGCCGGTCCTTGAGGTCCTGCAGCAGGTTGAGCACGCCCAGGCGGATCGACACGTCCAGCATCGACACCGGCTCGTCGGCGAGCAGCACCTCCGGGTCGGCGCCGAGCGCCCGTGCGATCGCGACGCGCTGGCGCTGCCCGCCGGACAGCTCGTGCGGGAACGCGTCGAGGTAGCGCTCCGGCGGGGTCAGGCTGACCCGGGTCAGCAGGTCGGCCAGCGCCTTGTCCAGCCCGTCCGGCCCGGTCCCGGCGTTGCCGTGGATGCGCAGCGACCGGGTCAGGTGGTAGCGGACCGTGTGCACCGGGTTCAGCGAGGCGAACGGGTCCTGCAGGATCAACTGCACCCGCCGCACGTACGCTCGGAACCGGCGTCCGCCGCGTACCCGGGTCGAGCGGCCGTGCAGCCGGATGTCGCCGCCGGTGCGCGGGTAGAGCTGGGCCAGCAGCCGGGCGACTGTGGACTTGCCGGAGCCGGACTCGCCGACCAGCGCGGTCACCCGGCCACGGCGCAACTCGATCGATACGTCGTCGACGGCGTGCACCACCGCCGGGGTCCGGGAGAGAAGGTCACGCAGCCGCCGGCGGACGGGGAAGTGCTTGGTCAGGCCGACGGCCTCCAGCACCACCTCGTCGGCCGGCGCCGGTGCGCTCTCGGTCAACGTCATGCCGAATTCCTGTCTGGGGTTGCCGGTAGCGAGGGGCGGGCGTCGCCGGCCCGGCCGGGCGATCGTGGCCGGGCCGGCGACGCCGGGTCAGCCGTTGGCCGGCTTGAGGTGCAGCACCACGTCCACCGCGTTGGGCTGGGTGGGCTGGAGCGCGCCGTACGGGTTCGAGTCGTCCGGCCAGCCGACCCAGTTCTTCGTGCTGTACGCGCCGCCGATGTTGTCCGCGCCGACCGGGATCATCGGCATCTGCTCGACGAAGATCTTCTGCAGCGTGGCCAGCGCGGTGGCGCGGGTGGCGTCGTCGGTGGCGTTTGCGTACGACACCAGCGCGTCGGTGGCCTCCTTGCTGTCGAACCGGCCGAAGTTGCCCGCCGGGGAGGCGG
This sequence comes from Micromonospora chalcea, assembly GCF_028768405.1. Classification (NCBI taxonomy): domain Bacteria; kingdom Bacillati; phylum Actinomycetota; class Actinomycetes; order Micromonosporales; family Micromonosporaceae; genus Micromonospora; species Micromonospora chalcea. The sequence continues at coordinate 1,251,611 of NZ_CP118233.1, forward strand.
TGCCGATCGGCTTGAGCACGCGGCCGTCCATGATGGTCCGGTAGATGTCGTACGGCGTGGCGCCGCTCTCGGTCCACCGGAACGTGGCCTCGAAGTTGCCCTGCTCGACGTTGCGGAACCAGGCGTCCTGGTTGGCCTTGTCGATGGTCGCCGCGATGCCGATCTTCGCCAGGTTGCCCTTCACGATCTCCAGGCTGGTCTGGTAGTCCGACCAGCCGGCCGGGTCGGTCAGCCGGATCGTGACCGCCTTGCCGCTCTTGTCCTTCAGCGTGTTGCCGTCCAGCTTGTAGCCGGCGCCGGTGAGCAGCGCCTTGGCGCCCTCGACGTCGACCTTGTGCTCCTGGCCCTTGTACTCGGGCGCGATGAACGAGTCACCGGCCGGGCTGGGCAGGCCGGTCACGCTCTTGACCTCTGGGTGGAAGTAGCCGGCCTCGGCGGTGGTGAAGATGTCCGCCCGGTCGATCACCATGTTCATGGCCTTGCGCAGCGTCGGGTCGTCGAACGGCTTCTTCGTGGTGTTCAGGTAGAGACCGTGGATGCCGAGCACCGGGGGCGCCCACATCTTGTGGTTCTTCTGGTCCTTCGCCACGAACACGGTCTGGTAGTTCGGGATGAAGACGAAGCTCCACTCCGCCTCGCCGTTGGCCAGCGCGGTGGTCTGCGCGCTGTTGTCGGTGTACGAGGTGTACCGCAGCTCCTTCACCTTCGGCAGGTCCTGCCAGTAGCCGCTCTCGCGCACCGCCAGCGTCATGCTCGCCGGGGTGAACGACTTGAGCGTGTACGGGCCGCTGCCGACCGGCTGCTTCACCGGGTCGCTGGCCGGGTCGGCGATCTTCTCCCACAGGTGCTTGGGCACGATCGGCACCCGCCACAGCACCTTCTGCTGGTTGACGAACTGCGGGCTGGCCATCGAGATGGTGACCTCGTTGCCGCTGGCGACGGCGTCGGTGTACGGCACGCCCTGGTCGTTGATGGCCGGGAACTTCTTCACCAGGTTGTAGGTGAACGCGACGTCCTCGGCGGTGACCTTCTGCCCGTCCGACCAGGTCGCGTTCTCGCGGATGGTCACCTTCACCGACTTGTAGTCCGACGACCACTCGGCCTTGGTGGCCAGCCACGGCTTGAACGGCTCGGCCGGCTTCACCGGGTTCCACATCATCAGCGGCTCGTAGATCTGCCACCGGTAGCCCAGCGAGGCGGCGGCCGAGGTGGTGAGGAACGGGTTGTTGTTCTCGGCCTGCGGGCCGTTGGGCATGCCGACGCTCAGCACCGTCGCGGCCTGGCCGCTCTTCTTGTTCGCGTTCGGGCTGTCGCCGCACGCGGCGGCGGTGGTGACCATCGCGCCGGCCAGCGCGAGGGCGAGGAGTTGCCGTCTTCTCATGGAGGTCTCCCTCGGTGGTCCCGCATTCCTCGGGCGGGATGTGGTGGATGGAGGGTGTGCGGTGGAGCCACCGGCGGGCGGGCCCGCCGGCGTGGTCGCCGGGTACGGCGGGGTGGGTCAGGTGACGCCGGTCGAGTCGCGGGTGGTGAAGCCGGTGGGGATGACGGTCGGGCCCTCCGGCAGCGGGGTGCCGGCGAGGTGGGCGATGAGCAGCCGGGCGGCGGCCGTACCCATCTCCCGCAGCGGTTGGCGCACGGAGCTCAGCGGCGGGTGGGTGTGCCCGGCCAGCGGCAGGTCGTCGAAGCCGACCACCGCGACGTCCTGCGGGACGCGCCGCCCGGCGTCGCGCAGCGCCTGCAGCGCGCCGGCGGCCGACAGGTCGTTGTGGGCGAAGACGGCGTCGAAGGGTACGCCGTCGGCGAGCAGCCGCCGCACCGCCGCGCGCCCGCACTCGAACGTGAAGTCACCCTCGACCACCCGGCCCGGGTCGATCGCCAGGCCGGCTTCGGCGTACGCGCCGGCGAACCCGGCGAGCCGTTCCCGGGTGCAGCCGAACCGGCGCAGGCCGGTGACGACGAGCGGCCGCCGCCGGCCGAGCGCCAGCAGGTGCGTCGCGGCGGCCCGCGCCCCCGCTTCGTTCGTGGTGCGCACGGACGGGAAGCCGGGTTGGTGTCCCCGGTCGTCGATGAGGATGACCGGCAGGCCGCGCCGGTGCAGCTCGGTGATGTAGTCCAGCGTCCCCTCTGGTTCGACCACGAGCAGCCCGTCGAACGACTTGGCCGACACCTGGGAGGCGAAGCGGCGCATCGACTCGTCGCCGTGGGTGCAGGTGAACAGCAGCATGCCGTAGCCGGCGGCTTCGACCACGTCGGCCGCGCCCTGGAGCACCTCGCCCATCCAGGGCCAGGTCAGCGCCGGCACCAGCATGCCGACCACCCGGGTACGCCCGCGGGCCAGCCCGACCGCGCGTGCGCTCGGCACGTACCCGAGGTCGTTGATCACGGCGCGGACCCGGTCGGCGGTGCGCAGGTGCACCTCGCCCTTGCCGTTCAGCACCCGGGACACCGTCGTCTTGCTCACCCCGGCGCGGGCGGCGACGTCGGCGATCGTGATCGGCACGTGGCGCTCCCGGGTCGAAGGGATGAGCGGGATGTTTCGGAACCGGTTGCGGAAGCGGTTCCGTGGCAGTCAACCCAAGTGGCGCGGGTCACGTCAATCACAGATGGGTAACGATGTATAGCTAAGTTCGAGCCGTGAAAAAAGCGCCCGGGCTGCGTCTGCGCCGATCCGCGCGATGAGCAGGGTCGATGCCTTCCGGCCCGATCGCGCCTGGTCCGAAGTGGAGGTTCAGGGGCGGGCGTACACGTCGCCGGAGTTGGCCTCGTCCGGCAGCGTCCCCAGGTACGCGGCCACCTCGGCGGCCGGCCGCCAGCCCGGCAGCGCGAACGTCGTCTCGTCGCCGATCGCCGCGGTGAAGCGGGTGAAGCCCAGCGCGGTGAGCCGGTCCAGGCAGCGTGCCGCCGCCACCCGGGCGATGGTGGTGAACTCGAACGACAGCGCCGGGACCGGCCGGCTCAGCCCGGCCAGCACGGCGTCCTCGAAGCCCTCCACGTCGATCTTCACGAACGCCGGCACGCCGTACGCGGCCATCAGCGCGTCGAGCGTGGTGCCGGGCACCTCGATCTGTGCGTCCCAGGTCTCGCCCGCCCAGCCGGGCGCGCCGTCGGCGGCGCGGACGAACCCGGGGGAGGCGGTGGAGACCGTCGGGTTGGCCGAGTTCACGTGCAGTCGCACCGGCCCGGCGGTACGCCCGCACGCCGCCTCGACCACAGTCACCGCGCCGTCGTCCGCGTACAGCTCGCGCAGCGCCCGCGCGCACAACGGCTGCGGCTCGACGGCCACCACCGTCGCGCCGAGACGGCGGAAGCTGCCGAGCCGGTCGCCCACGTGCGCGCCGACGTCGAAGACCAGGTCACCGGCGTGCACGAGCGGGGCGTAGAACCGGTCGAGCGCGGCGTCGCGCGCCGGGTCGCCGTGGTAGAAGTCCAGCGACCGGCGCAGTCCCGACATCGCCGGGTCCGCCTTCAGTGTCTCGATCACCCCGTCCCGCACCCTCCCGACGCTAGTCAGCGAGGCGTTGGTGCGAGCCACATTCGCATCCTTCCTGCGGCCAGCGCCCGCCAACACCCCATCCTCCTAGGATGCTGTAGGGATGGTGAGGCCGGCCGTTCACCGCGAACGGGGAGCTGGCCGCTGCGGCGCGCCTTCGGTGCTCGCGTTCGTTACCTGCGAGATCTTGGTACGAGACGGCCCTCGGAGGGGCGACTCCGTACCAAGATCTCCAAGCCGTCCCGTGGCGCGGGACGCCGATCTCGGTTGCCGAGATCGTGGGGGTCGTCCTCGGGTGCGAACGTCAACTCGCCGCGTAACCGTCGCAGAGTGGAACGCCATGGGTGTCAAACAGGGCCGGAGACACCCATGGCGTTCCAGTGGCGGGTGGACCCGCGTGGCGAGGAGGGGTTACGGGTTCTCGACGACCTCCTGGCCGAGCGGCCACAGCGCCGCCGGGACCAGCTTGAAGTTCGCCACGCCGAACGGGATACCGATGATCGTCACGCAGAGCGCGACGCCGGCGAGGATGTGCGACAGGGCCAGCCACCAGCCGGCCAGCACCACCCAGAGCACGTTGGCCAGGCCGGAGGGAAGCCCGGCGCCCGGCTTGCGCACGATCGTGCGGCCGAACGGCCACAGCGAGTACGTGGCGAGCCGCAGCGAGGCGACGCCGAAGGGGATGGTGACGACCAGGACGAAGCAGACCAGGGCGGCGACGCCGTAGCCGAGGGCCAGGACGAAGCCGCCGCCGAAGACGAGCCACAGCAGGTTCAGCAGAAAGCGGATCACCACTCCATGGTCGCTCGTGCCCGCAAGCGCGCGCATATCGGTGCGAGCGGCGGGTAGAGGAGGGCGTGATCGAGCCCGAGCCGTCGTGCCTGTGACCCCTGTCGCTCCGGCGGCGCGCCGGGAGTTCCGGGAGTCGTACGAGCGGCTGCGCCGGTACTTCATCGTGGCGCTGCTGCACCGCGACTTCCTGGCCGGTCGCCTGCCGGACATCGCGCGGGCCCGGGCGCGGGAGGCCGCCGAGCAGGCCGGCCGGGCCCGGGCGGCGGGCCTCGGCTTCGATCATCAACCGGACTCCCGCGCTGGCCCAAACGACCGTTAAGCTTCGGTTGTGGGAACCGACGATCTGTACCCGGCCGGGCGACTCGCCGAGGCCCAGCGCGCCGCCGCAGCGGCGGGCCTGGATGCGCTGCTGCTCACCCCGGGCTCGGACCTGCGCTACCTGACCGGCTACGACGCCCGCGAGGGGGAGCGGCTGACCTGCCTGGTGCTGCCCGCCGAGGGTGAGCCGACGCTGATCGTGCCGGTGCTGGAGCGGCCGGACGCCGAGGCCGCGCCGGGCGCCGGGTACCGGATCGTCGACCACGCCGACGGCGCCGACCCGTGGCCGCTGGTGCGCGCGGCGCTGCCCGGCCCGGTCCGCGCGGTGGGGCTGGCCGACCGGATGTGGGCGCAGCAGGTCCTCGCGCTGCGCGACGTGCTGCCCGGCGCGGCGCAGCGGCTCGCCTCCGAGGTGCTGCGCGAGATGCGGATCCGCAAGTCGCCGGCCGAGGTGGCCGCGCTGGCCGAGGCGGGCGCCGCGATCGACGCGGTGCACCGGCGGATGGCCGAGTGGCTGCGTCCCGGCCGCACCGAGCGGGAGGTCGCCGCCGACCTGGCCGCCGCGATCCGGGCCGCCGGGCACGCCACTGTCGACTTCGTCATCGTCGCCGCCGGCCCGAACGGCGCGAGCCCGCACCACGGTGTCTCGGACCGCCCGATCGGCGTCGGCGAGCCGGTGGTGGTCGACATCGGCGGCACCATGCCGTCGGGCTACCGCTCCGACTGCACCCGCACGTACGTGGCCGGTGGCCCGGCCCCGGCCGAGTTCATGGACTACTACGCGGTGTTGTGGGAGGCGCAGCGCGCCGCCGTGGCCGCCGTCGCGCCGGGCGTGACCGCCGAGGCCCTCGACGCGGTCGCCCGCGACGTCATCACCGCCGCCGGGTTCGGCGACGCCTTCCTGCACCGCACCGGTCACGGCATCGGCCTCGACGGCCACGAGGAGCCGTACGTGGTGACCGGCAACCCCCGGCCCCTCGAGGCCGGCATGGCTTTCTCGGTCGAACCCGGGATCTACCTCGCCGGGCGGCACGGCGCCCGGATCGAGGACATCGTCGTCTGCACGACGGACGGCGGGCAACGGCTCAACACCACCCCCACGGAGCTCATCGCGCTATGAACGTCGACCGGATCCTGCCCACCGACGAGGCCCACGACCTGCTGGACCTCGCCACCGAACTCGCCGACCGGGAGCTGGCCCCGGCCGCCGCCGGTTTCGAGACCCGCGCCGAGTTCCCCCGGGAGGTGCTGCGCACGCTGGGCCGCGCCGGGCTGCTCGGCCTGCCGTACGCCGAGGAGCACGGCGGCGCCGCCCAGCCGTACGAGGTGTACCTGCAGGTGCTGGAGATCCTCGCCAGCCGGTGGCTGGCAGTGGCCGAGGCGGTCAGCGTGCACACGCTGTCCTGCTATCCGGTGGCCCAGTTCGGCACCGACGAGCAGCGCAAACTGCTGCCGGACATGATCGGTGGGGAGCTGCTCGGGGCGTACTGTCTCTCCGAGCCGCAGGGTGGTTCGGACGCGGCGGCCCTGACCACGCGGGCGGTGCGCGACGGCGACGAGTACGTGGTCACCGGCACCAAGGCGTGGATCACGCACGCCCGGGTCGCCGACTTCTACAACATCTTCTGCCGCACCGGCGGCCCCGGCCCGAAGGGCATCTCCTGCCTGCTGGCCGACCGGGCCACGCCGGGCATCCACCCGCAGGCCGCCGAGCGCACCATGGGCCTGCACGCCTCCCCGATCGCGCAGATCGCGTTCGACGACGCCCGGGTGCCGGCGGAGCGGCTGATCGGCGGCGAGGGCGCCGGGTTCACCATCGCCATGTCGGCGCTGGACTCCGGCCGGCTGGGCATCGCCGCGTGCGCGGTGGGCCTGGCCCAGGGCGCGCTCGACTACGCGGTCGGCTACGCCCGGGAGCGGCGCCAGTTCGGCCGCGCGATCATCGACTTCCAGGGGCTCGGGTTCAACCTGGCCGACGCCGCCACCCAGATCTCCGCCGCGCGGGCGCTCACCCTTGCGGCCGCGCGGCTGCGCGACGCGGGCCGCCCGTACTCGATCGAGGCGGCGAAGGCGAAGCTGTTCGCCACCGACATGGCGATGCGGGTGACCACCGACGCGGTGCAGGTGCTCGGCGGCGCCGGGTACGTCGCCGACCACCCGGTCGAGCGGTACATGCGTGAGGCGAAGGTGCTGCAGATCGTGGAGGGCACCAACCAGATCCAGCGGCTGGTGATCTCGCGCGCGCTGGCCAAGGGCTAGCCTGTCGCGGTGACCTTCCCCCGGATCACCGCCGACCCCGACGTCATGGGGGGTGCGCCCTGCGTGCGGCAGTCGCGCATCCCCGTGGCCACCCTGCTGGCCATGATGGCCGAGGGCATGTCCGTCACGGACATCCTCACCGACCTGCCGTTCCTGGACGAGGAGGACATGGCGGAGGTCCTGAACTACGCCGCGGACGCGGTACGCGACCGGACGGCGCGCTGAGCGTCACCACGGCGGGCCGGGTGCGGCGGGAGAGCGTTTTACCGGCTACTGTGCAGCGCGTGGAGGAGATCGACCGCGCCATCGTCGCCGCGCTGACCGGGGACGGTCGGCTGTCGTACACGGACCTGGCCGAGCGGGTGGGCCTGTCGGTGTCGGCCGTGCACCAGCGGGTCCGCCGGCTGGAGCAGCGCGGGGTGATCAAGGGGTACGCCGCGCGGGTGTCGTTCGAGGCGCTGGACCTGCCGCTGACCGCGTTCGTGGCGATCCGGCCGTTCGACCCGTCCCAGCCGGACGACGCGCCGGAGCGGCTGGCGCACCTGCCCGAGATCGACTCGTGCTACTCGGTGGCGGGGGAGGACTTCTATCTCCTGCTGGTGCGGGTGGCCGGTCCGGCCGACCTGGAGCGGGTACTGCAGGAGATCCGCACCTCGGCGAACGTCACCACGCGCACCACTGTGGTGCTGTCGACGCCGTACGAGAACCGGCCGCCGAAGATCAGTGGCGAGCTGACCGGCCGGGGTCGTCCGCGCCCGTCGGCGGAGCCGGCAGGTTCCACCGCCTGATCACCCGCCGGCCGTGCTCGTGCCCGAGCACGCTGAGCGTGGCGGTGTCCAGCCGCAGCAGTCCGCCGACCGACGGCGGGAGCCCGATCCAGCGTGCCCCGAGCACCCGCAGGCTGTGGCCGTGCCCGACCAGCGCCACGTCGCCCTGCTCCAGCAGCGGCGCGACCCGGTCCAGCACGCGGTCCAGGCGGGCGCCCACCTGTTCCGGTGACTCCCCGCCGGGGCCGCCGTCGGTCCAGATCGACCAGCCGGGCCGCTCGGTCTGGATGTCCGCGCTGGTGCGTCCCTCGTACTCGCCGTAGTGCCATTCGGCGAGGTCGGGCTCGATCGCGTCGACGGTGAGCCCGGCCAGGGTGGCGGTGCGGGTGGCGCGCTGCCGGGGGCTGGACAGCACGCGGGCGAAGCGCCGGCCGGCGAGCAGGGGAGCCAGCGCGCGGGCCTGCCGCTCGCCGTCGGGGGTCAGCTCCAGGTCGGTGTACGAGGTGTGCCGGTGGGCGGCGCTCCAGGTCGTCTCGCCGTGCCGGATCAGCAGGATCTCGTTCACCGGCCCAGTCAACCACGGTGGGTCGGCGTCGGCCGGGCGTCCAGCCTTCAACCTATTGTCCTAGGACGCATTACGCGATGTGCGCAGCACAACAGCGTTTCACCCGACAGTCACCGGGGACACGACAAGGGCAACGCTCGGCCGGAACGAGGAGGGCGACATGAGCTTCACCGACAAGGCGAAGAACAAGGCCCAGGAGATGAGCGGAATGGCCAAGGAGCGGATCGGCGACGTGACCGACAACGAGCGGTTGCGGGCCGAGGGCGCCTCCGAGCAGAGCGCGGCCCGGGCCCGGCAGGCCGGGGAGCACGCCAAGCAGGCGGGCCGCGACGTCAAGGACGCCTTCAACAAGTGAGTACGCGGAACGGCGGGCCACCTCATCGCAGAGGTGGCCCGCCGTTCGGGTGTCCGGGGTCAGTCGTCGCGGTGGGCGAGCCACCAGGCCTGGCCGGCCTCGGGCAGCGTGTCGATCGGGTCGTAGTAGGCGTAGCGCTTGTTCAGCGCCTCCAGGTCGGCCGACTCGATCGAGGTGCGGTAGTTCTTCGTCCAGTACGAGATGCCGCGCTCGCGGTCGTAGTCGGTGAGCATGTGCACCCACCGCTTGCCGACGAACGGCACGTCGCAGACGATCCGCGGGGTGGCGTAGCCGGGCAGGTAGCCCATGATGTCGTGCTGGAGCTGCTGGGCGTGCCACACCGGGACGCGCCAGTGCTCGGCGTTGGGGATCATGTCGCACATGTAGAAGTAGTACGGCAGGATGCCCGCCTCGCCCTGCAGCGCGAAGCACAGGTCGAGCAGGTCGGCGCTGGTGGCGTTGACGCCGCGCATGAGCACGCCCTGGTTGCGTACGTCGCGTACGCCGACGTCGAGCGCGGTCTGGGCGGCCTTGGCGACCAGCGGGGTCAGCGACTGGGCGTGGTTGACGTGGGTGTGGATGGCCAGGTTGACGCCGCGGCGGGCGGCGGTGCGGGCGACCCGTTCCAGGCCCTCGACCACGTCGGGCTGGAGCCAGTGCTGGGGCAGGCCCATGAGCGCCTTGGTGGCGAGCCGGATGTCGCGGATCGTCTCGATCTCCAGCAGGCGCATCAGGTACGACTCGAGGTTGCGCCACGGCACGTTGGCGACGTCGCCGCCGGAGACGACCACGTCGCGTACGCCGGGGTGGGCCTTGAGGTAGGTGATGTGGGCGTCGTAGCGGTCGACGGGCTTGAGGGTGAGCTTGAGCTTGTCGACGGCGGGGGTGGAGTTGCCGACGAGGTCCATGCGGGTGCAGTGGCCGCAGTACTGCGGGCAGGTGGAGAGCAGTTCGGCGAGGACCTTGGTGGGGTAGCGGTGGGTGAGGCCCTCGGCGACCCACATGTCGTGTTCGTGGAGGCTGTCGCGGCTGGCGTACGGGTGCGACGGCCAGTCGGTGCGGCGGTCGGAGGCGACCGGGATCATGTAGCGGCGGATCGGGTCGGCGAGCAGCGCCTCGGTGCTCATCGGCTCAAACGGCACCATGGTGTTGAGCATCTGCGGCGGCACCAGCATGGACATGGTGGCCAGGGCCTTCTGGTCGGCCTCCAGGTCGGCGTAGAAGGTCTCGTCGACGGTGTCGCCGAGGACGGCGCGCAGCTGCTTGATGTTCTTGACGCAGTTGACCCGCTGCCACTGGGCGCTCTCCCACTGGTCGCGGGTGACGTGGCGCCAGCCGGGGAAGCGGGTCCAGTCGGGTTCGACGAGGGGCGCGCGGCGGTATTCGTAGGGCTGTCCGGCGGCTGGGACGGCGGCCGGCGCGTGGCGGGGCGTCGGGATGGTCTCCACCGGTTGGGTCTGGGTCACGGCCCCTCCTCGTCAGTGTGCGGGTTGATCAACGGATGCGTAGGCTACTGGAAAATCTGCGGTGAAGAAATTAGTCTGCCGTAAGTTTTCCCGCGATGCGAGTCCTGACCAGGGGTTCGGGCGGCTGGACATAGGGGGTCGGCGTGACGTCACCGGTGGGACTGCACCGAGTCGTGGAACCGGCGGGGGTGCTCCCGCAGGCGGCCTGGCGGCTGGACCCGGACCCGCGGATCGCGGCGAACGAGGTGCGGATCCGGGTCGAGCGGCTGAACCTGGACGCGGCGAGCTTCCGGCAGCTGGCGGAGAAGCACGGCGGCGACGGGGAGAAGGTCCGCGCCGAGGTGCTGGAGATCGTGTCGACCCGGGGGAAGATGCAGAACCCGGTGACCGGTTCCGGCGGGATGCTGATCGGCACCGTCGAGGAGGCGGGCCGCCGGTCGCCGCTGGGGCTGAAGCCGGGCGACCGGGTGGCGACGCTCGTGTCGCTGACGCTGACGCCGCTGACGATCCTCGACGGGCTGGCCCGCTGGGACGGGCGCAGCGAGCAGGTGCCGTGTGACGGGTACGCGATCCTGTTCGCGCGGTCGATCGCGGCGGTGCTGCCGGCGGACCTGCACCCCGAGTTGTCCCTCGCCGTGCTGGACGTGTGCGGGGCGCCGGCGCTCACCGCGCGGGTGGTGGCCGAGCAGGTGGCGCGGCGCTCACGTGAGGGTGATCCGCGTCCGGTGTCGGTGGCGGTGATCGGCGGGGCCGGCAAGAGCGGGTCGCTGTCGCTGGCGGCGGCGCGGCGGGCGGGCGCCGCCCGTACCGTCGGGGTGGTTCCGGTGGCCGCGGAGCGGGACGCGCTGGCGGCGGCCGGGCTGGCCGACGTGGTGGCGCTGGCCGACGCGCGGGATCCGGTGGGGCTGTCGACGGCGGTGACGACGGCGCTGGGGGTGCCGGCGGACGTGACTGTGGTGTGCGTGGACGTGCCGGGGTGTGAGCACGGCGCGGTGCTGGCCACGGCGGACGGCGGTACGGTGATCTTCTTTTCGATGGCGACGAGCTTTGCGGCGGCGGCGCTTGGTGCGGAGGGCCTGGCGGCGGACGTGACGATGCTGGTGGGCAACGGGTATGTGCCGGGGCACGCGGCGCTGGCGCTGGATTTGTTGCGGACCGAGCCGGGGGTGCGCGGTCTGTTCGAGGCGCGTCTGGCGGCAGACTGAGACCATGACGAACCCCTCGACGCTGTATCGCGGTGGAGTGCTGCACTGTCCGGCCGACCCGAGCGCGACGGCGCTGCTGGTGCGGGACGGGCGGATCGCCTGGTTGGGCACGGACGCGGAGGCGCCGCGGGCGGACCGGGTGGTGGAGCTGGGCGGTGCGCTGGTGACGCCGGCGTTCGTGGACGCGCATGTGCACGCGACTGATACCGGGTTGGCGTTGTCGGGGCTGGATCTGTCGGCGGTGCGGTCGGCGGGTGGGCTGCTGGAGGCGGTGTCGGCGTTCGCGGCGGGTCTGCCGGGTGACGCGGTGGTGCTGGGGCACGGCTGGGACGAGTCGGGCTGGGCGGATCCGGTGTTGCCGGATGCGGCGGCGCTGGACCGTGCTGCGGGTGGGCGGCGGGTGTATCTGTCGCAGGCGTCGATCCATTCGGCGCTGGTGTCGGCGGCGTTGCTGGCGGCGTGCCCGGAGGTGGTGTCGGCGGCCGGGTACGAGGCGTCGGGGTGGTTGCGGCGCGACGCGCACCATGTGGTGCGGGCGGCGGCGTTCGCGTCGGTTTCGCGGGCGCAGCGGGTGGCGGCGCAGCGGCGGGCCCTGGCGCACGCGGCGTCGCTGGGTGTCGCGGCGGTGCACGAGTGCGGTGGGCCGGACATTTCCGACGAGGAGGACTTCACCGGGCTGTTGGCGATCTCGGGGGCCGGGGTGCCGGAGGTGTACGGGTACTGGGGTGAGCTGCTGGGTGCGGCGAAGGCCCGGGAGCTGGGCGCGGTGGGCGCGGGTGGTGACCTGTTCGCCGACGGGGCGCTGGGGTCGCGGACGGCGCACGTGTCGGCGGCGTACCTGGACGGTGAGGCGGGGGCGTGCGGGCACGGGTACGTGTCGGCGGAGCAGGTTCGTGATCATCTGCTGGATTGTGCGGCGCACGGGTTGCAGGGCGGGTTCCACGCGATCGGGGACGCGGCGATCGGCACGGTGCTGGAGGGCTTCGGCATGGCGGCGCGGTCGCTGGGTGTGGACCGGTTGCGGGCGGCGCGGCACCGGGTGGAGCACGCGGAGATCATGAGCAAGGCGCTGATCGCCGGGTTCGTGGAGTACGGGATCGTGGCGTCGATGCAGCCGGCGTTCGACAGGTTGTGGGGCGGCGCGGGCCGGATGTACGAGTCGCGGCTGGGGTTGGCGCGGTCGCTGGAGTCGAATCCGATGGGCGCGATGCACGGTGTCGGGGTGGCGTTGGCGTTCGGGTCGGATTCGCCGGTGACGCCGCTTGATCCGTGGGGTTCGGTGCGGGCTGCGGCGGCGCACCACAACCCGGCGCAGCGGATGAGTGTGCGGGCGGCGTTCGCGGCGCACACGCGCGGCGGGTGGCGGGCGGTGCACCTGGACAACGAGGGTGTGCTGGCGTTGGGGGCGCCGGCGACGTTCGCGGTGTGGGACACCCCGGCGGGCGTGGAGCGGGGGCTTCCGGTGGTGCTGGCCGAGGATCCGGAGTTGCGGGGCGCGGATGATCCGACGCCGCTGCCGGTGTGCCGGACCACTGTGTTGCGCGGTGACGTGATCTATCAGGAAGGGTCTTCGTGACAGGCAAGCTTGGGCTGGATCCGGCGTTGGTGGCGCGGGCGCGGGAGTTGGCGCGCCGGGCCGGGCAGCCGGTGGTGGATCTGGCGCGTAGCCACACCACGGTGTCGGTGGAGCGGGCGGTGCTGCGGCTGGCCGGGGTGACCGGCGCGGACCCGGACGGCATTCCGTGGGTGAACCGGCTGGTCGACGCGGTGGTCGCGGACGTCGGGTTGGGGCACGGGGTGGCGGCGCCGGTGTTCGACGCGCTGGCGCGTGAGGGCATCGCCGATGTGACGTTGCTGGCGCAGAAGGCGGCGGCCGGGTCGGTGCGGTTCGCGCAGCCGTCGGGGAAGGCGGTGACGGCGGCGCGGCGGGCGTCGCGCAAGGCGGTCGCGGCGGGGATCCGCAGCATCGACCGGCGGCGCGCGGAGCGGGACCGCTTGGTGAAGCGGTTCGGGGATCCGGCGCGTCGGCCGTGGATCTACCTGATCGTGGCCACGGGTGACATCTACGAGGACATTCCGCAGGCGCAGGCGGCGGCGCGGGCCGGCGCCGATGTGATCGCGGTGATCCGGTCGACGGGGCAGTCGCTGCTGGACTACGTGCCGGAGGGGGCGACCCGGGAGGGGTTCGCGGGCACGTACGCGACGCAGGAGAACTTCCGGCTGATGCGGGCGGCGCTGGACGAGACGTCGAAGGAGCTGGGCCGGTACGTGCGGTTGACGAACTACGCGTCGGGTCTGTGCATGCCGGAGATGGCGACGCTGGCCGGCCTGGAGCGGCTGGACATGATGCTCAACGACTCGATGTACGGGATTCTGTTCCGCGACATCAACCCGATCCGCACGTTCGTGGACCAGCGGTTCTCGCGGCAGGTGCACGCGCGGGCGGGGATCATCATCAACACCGGTGAGGACAACTACCTGACCACCGCTGACGCGGTGGACGAGGCGCACACGGTGACGGTGTCGCAGTTGCTGAACGAGTTCTTCGCGCACGAGGCGGGGCTGGCGGACTGGCAGCTGGGGCTGGGGCACGCGTTCGAGATCAACCCGGACGTGCCGGAGTCGTTCCGGTTGGAGTTGGCGCACGCGCTGCTGGCGCGGGAGTTGTTCCCGGACGCGCCGTTGAAGTGGATGCCGCCGACGAAGCACATGACCGGTGACGTGTTCCGGGGCAACCTGCTGGACGGGTTCTTCAACCTGGTGGGCACGATGACCGGGCAGGGGATTCTGCTGGTGGGGATGATGACCGAGGCGGTGGTGACGCCGTGGCTGTCGGACCGGGACATCGCGCTGCAGAACGTGCGGTACGTGCTGGGCGCGGCGGGCGGGTTGCACGAGGACTTCGTGCCGGCGCCGGGCGGGTTCATCCAGGCGCGGGCGCACCGGGTGCTCGGTGAGGCGGTGGATCTGCTGGAGCGCATCGGGGACCAGTCGTTGCTGACGGCGATCGCCGAGGGCACGTTCGGGATCATGAAGCGGCCGGCGGACCGCGGGAAGGGCCTGGACGGCGTGGCCCGGCACGAGGCGGACTACTACAACCCGGCCACGGAGATCCTGGAGCAGCCCCATGAGTGAGAAGACGGTTGTGCGGCCGTACGGGGACACCACCGGTGACGGCATGGTGCAGGTGTCGTTCACGTTGCCGGTGCCGCACGACAAGCGGGCCGAGGGCGCGGCGGTGCAGCTGGCGAACAAGATGGGCATGGACCCGGCGATGCTGGTGCACGCCAAACCGATCGGTGACGGGTTCACGTTCTTCGTGGTGTACGGGCGGGTGAACCACCTGGTGGACCTGGCGAAGGTGCAGGTGGTGGAGCGTGACTATCCGCTGCTGTCGGCCAAGGAGGTCAACGCGGTGGTGAAGCGGCGGCTGCGCCGCAAGCTGTCGGTGGTGGGCGCCTGCATCGGCACGGACGCGCACACCGTGGGCATCGACGCGATCCTCAACGTCAAGGGCATCGCCGGGGAGAAGGGCCTGGAGTACTACCGGGAGCTGAAGGTCACGAACCTGGGCGCGCAGGTGAGCGTGCCGGAACTGGTCGAGGCGGCCCGGCGGGAGCGCGCCGACGCGGTGCTGGTGTCGCAGGTGGTGACGCAGCGCGACGCGCATCTGCACAACACGCGGGAGATGTCGGCGGCGTTCCGGGAGGCGATGCCGGCCGGGCGCCGGCCGCTGCTGATCGTCGGCGGGCCGCGGTTCGACGAGACGATGACCGGCGAGCTGGGCGTGGACCGGATCTTCGGCCGTGGCACCACTCCGGGCGAGGTGGCCAGTTACCTCGTCCACGCTTTGATCACCTCCAGGAAGGCGAACGTCGCATGAGCGATCCGCGTGTCGGTCTGACAGTCACCCACCGCCGGTACGTGCCGTACTCCCACGCCCACTACGCGGGGAACCTGGTCGACGGGGCGTACGCGCTGGGGTTGTTCGGGGACGTGGCGACCGAGGTGTGCATCCGCACCGACGGTGACGAGGGGTTGTTCGCCTCGTACGCGGATGTGCAGTTCCGGGCGCCGATGAAGGCCGGTGACGTGCTGGAGGTGACGGCGACGGTGACCCGGGTGGGTACCCGCAGCCGCACCATCGACTTCGCCGCGACCGTGGTGTGCCGGGGCCGCCCGGACAAGGGCGAGTCGGCCGCCGAGGTGCTCGGCGAGCCGATCGTGGCGGTCACCGCGACCGGCACGGTGGTCGTGCCCCAACGGCCGTGAGCGTCGTCGTCTGCGCCGACGTGGGGTCGACGTACACGAAGGCCGCGGTGGTGGACCTCGACGGCGGCCGGCTGGTCGCGGCGGCGTCCGCGCCCACCACTGTGGGCACTGACGTGCTGCACGGTCTGGACGCCGCGGTCGGCGCGGCCACCGCGTCGGCCGGGGTCGCTGAGGCGCCCTGGTACGTGTGTTCGTCGGCCGGGGGTGGGCTGCGCCTGGCGGTGGTGGGTTACGAGCCCCTCGTCACCGCTCAGGCGGGCCGGCGGGTCGGTCTGTCGGCGGGCGCGAACGTGGTGCACGTGGCGGCGGGACGGTTGTCCGGGGCGGACGTGGCGGCGTTGCGGGCGGCCCGCCCGGACGTGGTGCTGCTCGTCGGCGGCACCGACGGCGGCGATGCCGAGACGGTGACGCACAACGCGACGCGGCTGGCGAAGGCCCGCTTGCGGGTGCCGGTGGTCCTGGCGGGCAACGCCGACGTGCGCGACGAGCTGCACGCGCTGCTGGCCGGCGCGGGGGTGCCGGTGACGGTGGCGGACAACGTGCTGCCGCGCATCGGGGTGCTGGAGCCGGCGTCGGCGCGGGCGGCGATCCGGGAGGTGTTCCTGCGGCACGTCATCGGCGGCAAGAAGCTGTCCCGGGGTACGCGGTTCGCGCGGCTGGTCCGCGCCGCCACCCCCGACGCGGTGCTGACCGGCGTGGAGGTCCTCGCCGGGACGCTCGGCGGTGACCTCGCGGTGGTGGACGTGGGTGGCGCGACCACCGACGTGTACTCGGTGCTCACCCCCGACGAGCGGGACAGCGGCCCGAGCCAGGAGGTGGCGGGGACGCTGTGGCGGGCCCGCACCGTGGAGGGTGACCTGGGCATGCGGTGGAGCGCGCCGGGTGTGGTGCGTGCCGCGGTCGAGGAGCGGCTGCTCGACGCGGCCGAGGAGGCGGATCTGGCGGCCGCGGCGGCGGTCCGGGCCGCCGACCCGGGGTTCCTGCCCGCCGGTGACGCCGACCGGGCCGTGGACCGGCGCATCGCGGCCCTCGCGGCGACGGTGGCGCTGCGGCGGCACGCGCGTGGGGCGGCGACGGGGGAGCGGGCCGGGCGGGACCTGCGGGAGGTGAAGCTGCTCGTCGGCTCCGGCGGGGTGCTGCGGCACGCCGACCCGGGTGACGCGGCGGCGGTGCTCGACGCGGTGCTCACCGACCACGCCGGCGGGTGGGCGTTGCCGCGGGCGGCCCGCCCGGTCGTCGACGTGGACTACGTGCTGGCCGCCGCCGGGCTGCTCGCCGACGATCATCCGGGTGCGGCGGCGGCGATGCTGCGGCACCACCTCGGCGCCTGAAGCAGGCTCAGGAATCGAGACGCGCCGACGCGACACGCCGTGTCGCAACACACGACAGGCCCGGGTGGGTTGACAGCGGCGGGGGTCTACGCCGTACCGTCTTTGAGTCCTACCACGGGAAGCGGCTGTTGTTCGCTTCGTCCCTTCGTCCGCTGGCCGAGCGACCGGAAGGTTGCGGCGGCCAGGTCCAGCGGGCGGGGGTCGGCGGGGCGGCGCGAACCGGCCGCGGTTACCGGTGTACGGGCAAGGTGAGAGGCACGGCCAGTAGACAACGGCCAGGCGGGGGCAGCCAGTCCACGTCGGGTCGGTCCGAAGGTCGGCGCTGATCGTCTTCGCCCCACCGGCCGGGAAGGGCCTGGGAGCATCGGGGCGCGGCTTCGGCCGCGCCCCGATTTCATCCCCCCGATGCTCCCCGTGTCAGCGGCCGAGCCGCCGGTAGCGGCGCACCGCCGCCGGTGCGGTCACCGCGATCAGCGCCAGCGGCCAGGCGACCGCCAGTTCCAGCGCGTGCCGGGCCGGCCACGAGTCGCCGCTCAGGCCCGGGTTGCCGAACAGGTCCCGGGCCGCCGCCACCGTCGCCGACAGCGGATTCCACGCGGCGATCGCGCCCAGCCAGTCCGGCATCAGCTCCGGCGCCACGAACACGTTGGACAGGGCGGTCAGCGGGAACGCCAGCGGGAACACCACCACCGCGACCGTGTCCGGGTTCGGCACGAGCAGCCCGAACAGGATGCCCACCCAGGTCATTGCGACGCGCAGCAGCAGGATCAGCGCCACCGCCGTCAGGGCCGGGCCGACTCCGTCGCGCCACTGCCAGCCCACCAGCAGCCCGCACACCACGAGTGTGGTCATCTCCAGGCACGCGCGTACCAGGTCGGCGCCGGCGCGGCCGGACAGCAGCGCCGAACGGGCCATCGGCAGTGACCGGAACCGGTCCACCACGCCCCGGCCGGCGTCCGCCGCGATCGCCGACGCGGTCGCGCCGAGCCCGTAGAGCATCGTCATCACGAACACGCCGGGCAGCAGGAACTCCCGGTAGTTGCCGCCGCCCGGCACGGACATGCCGCTGCCGAACACGTAGCCGAACACCAGCACGAACATGATCGGCAGGCTGAAGTAGATGATGATCTCCTCCGGGGCGCGGACCACGTGCCGCATGTTCCGCCCGGCCATCAGCCACCCGTCGGTCAGCGCCCTCACGACGCCACCTCCATCCGCTGCGCGTCGGCCCGGCCGCCGGTCAGGCGCAGGAACGCCTCGTCCAGCGTCGGCCGGCGCACCAGCACGTCCTCCACCGCCACCCCGGCGTCCTCCAGGGTCCGCAGCACGGTCATGAGCACGGCGATCCGGTCGGCCACCGGCGCGTCCACGCGCCGCAGCTCCGCGTCCACCGTCACCGCCGCGCCGGTGGCGCGTTCCACCACCGCCGCCGCCGTGGGCAGGTCCGCCGCGTCGCGGACCATCAGCTCCAGCCGGTCCGCGCCGATGCGGGCCTTCAACCGCTCCGGGGTGCCCTCGGCCACGACCCGGCCGGAGTCGATGACGCACACCCGGTCGGCGAGGTGGTCGGCCTCCTGCAGGTACTGGGTGGTCAACAGCACGGTCGTGCCGTCGGCGACCAGTTCCCGCACCGCCGACCACAGACCGTTGCGGCTGCGCGGGTCCAGGCCGGTGGTCGGCTCGTCGAGGAACAGCACCCGCGGCGGCACCACCAGGCTGGCCGCCAGATCCAGGCGGCGGCGCATCCCACCGGAGTAGCCGCCCGCCGACCGGTCCGCCGCCTCGGTCAACCCGAACCGGTCCAGCAGCTCCTCGGCGCGGTCGCGGGCCCGCCGCGCGGACAGCCGCCGCAGCCGCCCGAACAGCACCAGGTTCTGCCGCCCGCTGAGCACCTCGTCGACCGCCGCGTACTGCCCGGTCAGGCTGATCGCCTCACGGACCCGGTCCGGTTCGGAGGCCACGTCGTACCCGGCGACCCGGGCCCGGCCGGCGTCGAACCGCAGCAGCGTGGTGAGGATCCGCACCGCAGTGGTCTTGCCCGCCCCGTTCGGGCCGAGCACCCCGTACACGGTGCCGGCCGGCACGGCCAGGTCGAAGCCGTCCAGGGCGGTGGTGCGTCCGTACGTTTTTCGTATCCCGTCGGCCAGCACGGCCGTCGCGTCGTCGGTCATGCCGGTCAGCGTCACCGGTGCCGCTGACCGGGCGCGCACCGCGCGCGCACCGGGCCGGTCAGCGCCCGTCGACCAGCGCCAGCGCCCGCTGCCGGGGCAGGTCCGCGCCCCCGGCGTACGCGGTGGCGAACGCCGCCTCACCCAGGTGTTCCCGCAGCTCGACGGCGGTGGGTGTGCCGGCCGGCGCGTCGGCCGCGCCGGTGCCCGCCAGCAGCGCCGCCGCCGCGCCCAGCAGCCGGGCCGCCGACTCGGGGTCGCCGTCGCGCAGCAGCGGCCCGGCCAGCCCGTCCGCGGCGGCGGCCACCACCGGCACGTCCCACACACCGACGCCGGCGGTGAGGACCTGCCGGTAGTGGGCGCGGGCCGTAGCCGGGTCGCCGGTGGCGTCGGCGAGCTGCCCGAGCGTCACCAGCGCCGCGAGCCGCACCACATCGGCGCCGAACCAGCCCGACGGGCACTGCGCGACCGCCCGTTCGCACAACGCCCGCGCCCGCCGCGGGTCGCCGTCGCGGCGGGCGATCTCACCGAGCCCCAGGTACGCGGCGGCGACCAGCTCCGGCGCGCCGGCCGGCCCGGCGATGCGCCGCACCCGCCGGAAGTCCTCGGCCGCGCCGGTCAGGTCACCGGCGGCGAGCCGCCCGTCGGCGCGGGTCCGCAGCAGCTCCGCCAGGTCCAGGGTGGAGCCGAGCTGCTCGGCCAGCTCCAGCGCCTCGGCCATCGGCGCGGCCGCCGACGCGACGTCACCGGTGCGGTAGGCCGCCTCGGCGCGGGTGGACAGCGTCACGATCATGCCCCAGCGGTCGTCGAGCGCCCGGAAACCGGCCAGCGCGCCGTCCAGGTCGGCGTGGGCCTGGGCGTGACGGCCGTGCAGCAGACTGACCATCGCGGTGCCCAGGCGGCCCAGCGCCCGGCTCCACGGGTCGGCGCCGAGCAGCCGGTCCCGGACGGCCCGCTCGTGCAGCGCCGCCGCGTCCTGCGGCGACGGGGGGCCGCTGGCCATGCCGGACAGGTAGAGCAGGAACGGATGCCGGGGCGGCCGGGCCATGGTCCACAGGATCCGCGACGCGGCGTCGACCTCGCTGCGTTCGCCGCCACCGGCGAGCGTGGCGATCAGCAGGGCCAGCGCGTACTCCTCGGCCAGGCCGTCGGGCGGGCCGCCGAGCCGGTCGACAAGCCGCCGGGCCGGCGCCGCGCCCTCCCCACGCAGGCCCCGCAGCCACCAGTAGAACGCCAGCGCCGCGACCAGCCGCAGGCCGGTCGCGGTGTCCGCGTGGCGCAGCGCCGCGTGCAGGTCGTCGCGGGCGGCGTCGAGGCGGCGCAGCCACCGCTCCTGGCCGCCGCCGCGCAGGCCCGCGTCGCCGGCCTGCGCCAGACCCAGGAAGTACGCGGCGTGCGCGTCGCGCACCCGCCCGGTCTCGCCGTGCTCGGCCAGCCGGGCGGCGGTGAACTCGCGGATCGTCTCCAGCATCCGGTAGCGCCCGCCGGCCGCCTCCACCAGCGACTTGTCGACCAGGCCGGTGAGGGTGTCCAGGACGTCGGCGGCGTCCGGGCCGCACACCGCCTGCACGGCGGCCAGGTCGGCGGCGCCGGCGAACACGCTCATCCGGGCGGCCAGCAGCCGCTCCGGGGCGTCGAGCAGGTCCCAGCTCCACCCCACCACCGCCTCCAGCGTGCGGTGGCGGGGCGCGGCGGCGCGGTCGCCGCGGCGCAGCAGCCGGAACCGGTCGTCCAGCCGGGCCGCGACCTGCGTCACCGGCAGGGCCCGCAGCCGCGCCGCGGCCAGCTCCAGGGCCAGCGGCAGCCCGTCGAGGGTACGGCAGATCCGCAGCACCGCCGGGGTGGTGTCGGCGTCGAGGGTGAACCCGGGCGCCACGTCGGCGGCCCGGTCGGCGAACAGCCGCACCGCCGGGTACGCGGCCGCCGTCTCCGGTGCGCTCGGCGCGTCCGGGACGGCCAGGCCACCGACCGGGCACAGTGCCTCACCGGTGAGGCCCAGCGGCTCCCGGCTGGTGGCCAGCACCCGCAGCCCGGGAGCGGCGGCGAGCAGCCGGGCGGCCAGCCGGGCCGCGTCGTCGATCACGTGCTCGCAGTTGTCCAGCACCAGCAGCAGACGCCGGCCGGCCAGCGCCGCCACCAGCCGGTCGGTGAGGTCCCGGGGCCCGCCCGGGGCGCGCAGCCCGGCGTCGCGCAGGTCCAGCGCGGTCAGCACCGCCGGCGCCACAGGCGAGCCGGGCGCGACAGCGGCCAGCTCCACCAGGCACACCGGCCCGTCGTGCCGGGACGCCGCGGTGGTGGCCAGCCGGGTCTTCCCGGCGCCGCCGGGGCCGTGCAACGTCACCAGCCGCGCCGAGGCCAGCAGCTCCTCGACGCGCCGCAACTCCCGTTCCCGGCCGACGAAGCTGGTCAGCGGGGCGGGCAGCCGCGCCGGCGGCGCGGGGTCGTCGCGCAGCAGCGTGGCGTGCAACGCGACCAGCTCCGCCGACGGGTCGGCGCCCAGCTCCTCGGCCAGCACGCGGCGCGCGTCGGCGTACGCGGCGAGGGCCTCGGCGCGGCTGCCCGCGCCGTGCAGGGCGCGCATCAGTAAACCGTGCAGCCGCTCCCGCAGCGGATGCGCCGCCACCAGGGTCCGCAGCTCGGCGATCAGCGGCGCCCCGGGCGGCGCGAGCGCCAGGTCCGCCTCGACCCGGTCCTCGATCGCCGCCAGGCGCAGCTCGCGCAGCCGGGCCGCCTCGACGTCGGCGAACGGCGCCCCGGCGACATCCGCGAGGGGTTCACCGCGCCACAGGTCCAGCGCGTCGCGCAGCAGCGCCGCCGCGCCGCGCGGATCACCGTCGGCCAGCGCCGCCCGTCCCGCCCCGGCCAGCCGGGTGAACCGGTGCACATCCACCCGCTGCGGGTCGACGGCCAGCCGGTAACCGGCCGGACCGAACTCGATGCGCGCCCCGGGCAGCAGCCGCCGCAGCCGCGACACCTGCGACTGCAACGCGTTCGCGGCCTGCTCCGGCGGCCGGTCGCCGTAGACGCCGTCGATGAGCCGCCGCGGCGGCACCGTGCGGTCGGCGTCGAGCAGCAGCAGCACCAGCAGGGCACGCAGCCGCTCACCGGCGACCGGGAGCGCGCTGCCGTCGGCCGCGTACGCCTGGGTCGCGCCGAGCACACCGAACCGCATGGGCCCGATTGTCGCCTGTCGCCGGTACCGCCCACACTCCCCACCCGCCGGTCACAGGTGACGCCGGCGCCATTCGGACTGCTCCCGCTCGGCGGCGACCTGCTCGTCCAACGCGGTCCGGCGCACCTGACGACGCCACGGGTCACCCGCGCGCAGACCGAACAGCACCAGGAAGACGCTGACCGCCGCCAGGATCGCCAGAGCGGCCACCACCGGCAGCCGGCCCGCCCACGGCAGCCCCACCGCCAGCACGAGCACCACACAGGTGGCGACCGCCGGAATCCGTTGGGTCGCCCGCACCGCCAGCGCCAGCAGTCCCAACATGTAGATGACCACCCCGGCGAACAGCACCCGGCTGTCCAGCTCGGCGGCGTGTTCCCACCAGGGATCGCCGTGCGGGTGGGAGATGACGGTGAGGTAGCGCTTGAGCCCGAGGGCGAACAGGATGATCCCGGTGATCAGCGGCAGGTGCAGGTAGGCGTAGGCGTCGCGGGCGAGCGCCGCTCGTGCCCGGACGTCGCGGGTGCGATGCAGCCGCTGCTCCAGCGCGGGTGCCAGAGTGTCGAAGTACAGCCACCACAGGGACGCGATGATGGTGACGCCGAGCACCGACGCCACGATCACCGGCCACGTGGCCGGCAAGCCGGCGCTCAGCTTCGGTCCCAGCCCGAGCGAAATGATCGACTCGCCGAGCGCGATGAGCAGGATCAGCGCGTATCGCTCGGCCCAGTGGGCGGCGGACACGACTGTCAGCCCGGCGCTGGGGGCGAGGCCCCCGGAGGTGTACTCGACGCAGACCGCGGCCAGCCACAGCGCCAGCGGCAGCCACCTCGCCCATGGCTGCTGGGGTGACTCGGGCAGTGCCTTGGTGGCGAGGATCAACGCCACGCTGGTCAGCGGTGGGAGACCGAGGCGCAGGGCGGTCCGTCCGCGGCGGCTGCTGCGGGCCAGGAACACCAGCACCTGGGCCGCCCGGATGATGAGGTAGCAGCAGGCGAACAAGACCAGACCGGGCGGACCGGACTGCTGCTGCGCCTGCTCCTCGGCGAACGCCGACGGTGTGCTCAGCGTCAGCACGAACAGCGCGGCCACCGTCACCGAGCCGACAAGCGGCATCACCCCCTGGTCGGTGCGGACGACGTTGCCCAGGGCGGCGAAGGACACCCAGCACCACCACAGCAGCAACAGCAACAGCAGTCCCGCCAGCAACGACCTGCCGCTCAGGGTTTCGGAGAGGACGTTCGTGACGTTCAGGAACGCGAACACGAACACCAGGTCGTAGAACAACTCCACCCGGGTGACGCGCGAGCCGGGCGCGGTCGGCAGGACACGACCCCGTCCCCGCTCAGCGTTCATGCTGCCGAGCATGGCAGCGGGCCCCGCCCACCGAGGCGCAGTTGCCCGATCGGTGGCGCAGGGGCGCGGGCCGACGGCCGGTACGGGCGGGTAGCCTTCGGCCCGTGATCGTGGGGAGAAGCCGGTGACGACGCTGGAGCAGGAGCAGTCGCGCACCGTCGCCGACGGGGCGCGTCCCCTGCCGCTGACGCTGGCCGTGCCGGCCGCCGTACTGGCCGGGGTGGCGCTGCTGCTGGCGTTCCCGCCGTACGGGATGTGGCCGCTCGCCCCGGTCGGGGTGGCGTTGCTGGCGGCCGCCGCGCACCGGCGGCGGTTGCGTGCCGGCGCCGGGCTGGGTTTCCTCACCGGCGTGGCGCTGTTCGCGCCGCTGCTGGAGTGGACGAACCTGCACACCGGCTACCTGCCGTGGGCGCTGCTGTCGCTGCTGCAGGCCGCCTACCTGGCGCTGCTGGGCGCCGCCACCGCCTGGGTGTCGCCGCTGGCCGACCGGCACCGGGCGGCATGGCCGCTGCTCACCGGCGTGTTGTGGGTGGGGCAGGAGGCGCTGCGTGACCGGACCCCGTTCGGCGGGTTCCCGTGGGGGCGGCTGGCGTTCAGCCAGGACACGTCGCCGATGCTGCGGCTGGCCGCGCTCGGCGGCGCGCCGCTGGTCACGTTCGCGGTAGCGGTCGCCGGCGGGATCCTCGTCGCGGTGGCGTGGCGGGACTGGCGTCGCGCGCCCGGGCAGTGGCGGCCGGTGGCCGGGCTCACCGCCGGGCTGGTCGCGCTGCTCGCCGCCGGCCCGGCCGTGCCCGCCGAGGTACGCGGCGCGGACGGCACCGTCACCGTCGCGATCGTGCAGGGCAACGTGCCGCGCCTCGGGCTGGACTTCAACGCGCAGCGGCAGGCGGTGCTCAACAACCACGTCGACGCCACGCTGGAACTGGCCGAACGGGTCACCGAGGGCGGGCAGCCCCGCCCCGACCTGGTGGTGTGGCCGGAGAACTCCAGCGACATCGACCCGCTGCGCAACCCGGCCGCGGGGGAACGGATCGGGCAGGCCGCCGACGCGATCGGCGCGCCGATCCTGGTCGGCGCGGTGCTCGCCGGCCCGGAGGCGGGGCAGGTGCGCAACGTGGGGCTGCTGTGGCGGCCCGGCACGGGCGTCGACCTGGACCAGACGTACGTCAAGCGGCATCCGGTGCCGTTCGCCGAGTACGTGCCGCTGCGATCCCTCGCCCGCATGGTCAGCTCGCAGGTCGACCGGGTCAGCTCCGACTTCGTCCCCGGTGACCGGCCCGGCGTGGTCGACGCGGGCGCGGCGGTCCTCGGCGACGTGATCTGCTTCGAGGTCGCCTACGACGGGATCGTCCGGGACACCGTGACCGGCGGCGCGCAGCTGCTGGTGGTGCAGACGAACAACGCCACGTTCGACGTGGCCGAGGCCCGCCAGCAGCTGGCCATGGTGCGGTTGCGGGCGGTGGAGCACGGCCGGGCCGCGTTGATGGCCTCCACGGTCGGGGTGTCCGGGTTCATTTCCCCGGACGGGCGGGTAGACGGTGCGACCGGGTTCAACACCGCCGCGGTGGTGGTGCGGCAGATGGAACTCGGCAACGGGCGTACCCCGGCGACCACGGCCGGGGTGTGGCCGGAGGTGGCGCTCACGGCGCTGGCGGTCGCGGCCCTGGCCGGCGCGGCCGTGCTGCGCCGGCGCCGGGAGGTCGCTCCCGGCTGAGCCGACGAGCGGGAGGCGGTGCGACGGTGGCGGTGACAGCCGACAGGCGGACGGCCGGCCACCCCGGGGTGGGGCGGGTCCTGGTGGTCATCCCCACCTACAACGAGGCCGACAACGTCGAACGGATCGTCGCCCGGGTACGCGCGGCGGCGCCGGGGGTGGACGTGCTCGTCGCCGACGACAACAGCCCAGACGGCACCGGCGCGATCGCGAACCGGCTCTCCGGGGACGACCCGCGGGTGCACGTGCTGCACCGCGAAGGCAAGGAAGGGCTCGGCGCGGCCTACCTGGCCGGTTTCGCCTGGGCCCGCGCACGCGGCTACGACGCCGTGGTGGAGATGGACGCCGACGGCTCGCACGCGCCGGAGGACCTGCCGGCGCTGCTGGACGCCGCCCGCGACGCCGACGTGGTGATCGGCTCCCGGTGGACGCGCGGCGCGCGGGTGCTGAACTGGCCGTGGCAGCGGCTGCTGCTGTCGCGGGTCGGCAACCTGTACGCGCGGCTCGCGCTGGGCATGCCGGTCAGCGACGCCACCGGCGGCTACCGGGTGTACCGGCGCAGCGCGCTGGACGCCATCGACCTGGACTCGGTGCGCTCCCAGGGGTACGCCTTCCAGGTGGAGCTGTCCCGGCTGGCGCACCGAGCCGGGGTACGCATCGTGGAGGTGCCGATCACGTTCGCCGAGCGGGAACACGGCGACAGCAAGATGAGCCCGCTGATCGTGGTCGAGGCGCTGTGGCGGGTCACCCGGTGGGGAGTGCGGGATCGTTTGGCGACCGCGTCCGCCCGCCCGGACGCGCTCGCCCGCTGGCCTTGAGCCGAGGCGTGTCATGCTTGAGGGGCGTGATGACCCCGGGCGGATGAGGTGAGATGCGCCGAGGACTGAAGTACGTACCACCGGCCCTGCTGCTGTTGGCGCTGCTGGAGCTGACCGTTTTCGTGCTGGTCGGCCGGGCTGTCGGGTTCGGCGCGGCGGTGCTGCTGGTGTTCGGCGCGTCCCTGCTGGGCCTGGTGCTGCTGCGCCGCGAGGGCATGCGGGCGTGGCGCGGATTCCGCGCGGCGGCGCAGGCCGGCCGTCCACCGGGCCCCGAGGTGACCGACGGGCTGGTCGGGCTGCTGGGTGCGCTGCTGCTGGCGATGCCGGGCCTGGTCAGCGGCGTGGTGGGCCTGCTGTTGCTGCTGCCGCCGATGCGCCGGCTGGCCGGTGGCGGGGTGCGCCGGGCCACCGAGCGGCGGGTGTCGTCGATGGTCGCCGGTGACCTGTTCGGGCCACGCCGGGTACGGGTGTACCGGGGCGCGCCGCAGCCGACCCCGCAGCCCACACCGTCACCGTCGCCGGGTCCCGCGCCTTCGCCGTCGCCCCAGCCGGTCACCGACCCCGGCAAGGCCATCGAGGGCGAAATCGTCGACCGCTGACGCACGCCCGCCGCGCTGCGTTGCGCCGGGCCACCGGCTTGATCGACTCCACTTCGCCGAGGTGGTGGCATCAGACCGCGCCCAACCCCGCCACCACCCCGAACTGGCGACCGCGCCCCGCCCGGGCAACGGAAACGCCCCCGGGTGATCCCGGGGGCGTTTCGGTCATGCGGGAGATGCTCAGGCGCGACCGCGACGGGTCCGGACCTCCTGGAGCCGCTCGGCGAGGATGTCCTCCAGCTCGGCGATCGAGCGCCGCTCCAGCAGCATGTCCCAGTGGGTACGCGGCGGCTTGGCCTTCTTCTGCTCCGGCTCGGTGCCGTCGACCAGGCGGGCGACGCTGCCGTCGAACTTGCACTCCCAGGTCGTCGGGACCTCGGCGTCGACGGCGAACGGCACCTCGAACTGGTGGCCCTTGGCGCAGAGGTACTCGCGGGTCTGGCGCGGCGCGAGCTCCGTGTTGCGGTCGGATTCGTAGCTGACCGCGCCCAGCCGGCTACCGCGCAGCATGCGCTCGCCCATGATCGACTTCCCCTCGTCCGTGGTGCTGGTCTTCAGGTGTAACGGCCGGTCACCGTTCGCCCATTCCCCACCCACGTCGGCAGGGCCGTACGCGGGTCGGAAGAACCAAGGGTAACCGGCCATGACAGCTGCCCGGCGGGGTCGTCCCCGGCCGGGCCGAATCGGTGGAGTGTTTCGCCTGTCAATGGGGATGTTACCCACCTGTTTGCGTGCCGGAGGTGACGATGAGCAGTGACGCGCCGGTCGGGGCCCGGCCACCCGCGGGCAAGACCTTCTTCGGTCATCCCCGTGCGCTGTCCACGCTCTTCCTCACCGAGATGTGGGAGCGGTTCAGCTTCTACGGCATGCGGGCGATCCTGGTGCTGTACCTGACCGCCGCGGTCGCCGACGGCGGACTCGACATCGGTGAGTCCAGCGCCAACGCCGTGTACGGCACCTACAACGCCATGGTCTACCTGATGGCCCTGCCCGGTGGCTGGGTGGCGGACCGGCTGATCGGCGCGCGACGCAGTGTGCTGTGGGGCGGCGTGGTGATCGCCGCTGGCCACTACGTGATGGCGATCCCGACCGGGTGGAGCGTGTTCGCCGGCATGGCGCTGATCGTGCTCGGCACCGGCCTGCTCAAACCGAACATCTCCACCATGGTCGGTGACCTGTACGAGCGGGACTCGCCGCGCCGCGACGCCGGGTTCTCGATCTTCTACATGGGCATCAACCTGGGCGCGTTCATCGCGCCGCTGATCACCGGCTTCCTCGGCGAGAAGATCAACTGGCATCTGGGGTTCGGCGCGGCAGCGGTCGGCATGACCTTCGGCGTACTCCAGTACGTGCTGGGCCGGCGCAACCTCGGCGACGCCGGCGCCCGCCCGGCGGACCCACTGCTCGGCGCGGACCGGCGACGCGCGCTGACCCGCATCGGCGTGGCCACAGGGATTCTGCTCGCGGTGCTGCTGGTGCTGCTGCTGGCCGGCTGGTTCACCGTCGACACCGTGGTCAACCTGCTCACCGTGGTGACGGTGCTGGTGACGGTCGGCTACTTCGCGCGGATCCTCACCGACCGGGAGATCAGCGGCACCGAACGCAGCCGCATGAAGGCGTACGTGTGGCTGTTCGTGTTCGCCGCCTCCTTCTGGCTCATCTACGACCAGGCCGGATCGGTGCTGAACATCTTCGCCGCCGACCAGACCGACCGCTCGGTGGGCGGGTTCACCTTCCCGGCGTCGTGGCTGCAGTCGGTGAACCCGATCCTGATCATCATCGGCGCGCCGCTGGCCGCCGCGCTGTGGCTCAAGCTCGGGCACCGGGTGTCCACGCCCACGAAGTTCGCGGTCGGCCTGGTGCTCAACGGTCTGTCGTTCGTGCTGATGGCCGCCGCCGCGCGGGCCGCCGTCGGCGGCGACCTGGTCTCACCGCTGTGGCTGGTCGCGGTGTACGCGATCCAGGTGGCCGGCGAGCTGTCGCTGAGCCCGGTCGGCCTGTCCGCCACCACCAAACTGGCCCCGGTCAAGTACGCCAGTCAGATGCTGGGCCTGTGGTTCCTCGCCACCGCCGTCGGCGACGCGATCGGCGGCCAGGTGGCCCGGCTGGCCGGCGCCTGGTCGCAGCCGGTGTACTTCCTGACCTTCGGGCTGGCCTCGGTGGTGCTGGGCCTGGCCGCGGTGATGTTCACCCGCCAGATCCGGACCCTGATGGCCGGCATCCACTGACCTGGCTCACACCGACGGAGTGGGCGGCAGTGGCAGCGGCAGGCCGGGCAGCCCGTCGATGCTGGTGGCGACGTGGTCCTTGCCGGCGAAGTACGCGCTCAGCGACGTGTCGTCCTCCCGGGCGAACCGGCGTTCGTGCAGGTCGCGGTCGGCGTCGTAGGTCATGAACGGCACCGCGTAGCCGCAGGTGTCGCGGATCAGCTCGGCGTGCGCCACGATGATCGCCCGCAGGCCGTGCGGGCCGGGGTCGATGTCGGGGAAGTGCCGCAGCAGGCCGGGCCAGCGCGGGTCGTCGCGGAACACCGGCTCGCCGCGCCCGTGCACCCGCACGATGTTCGGCGGGCCGGCGAACGCGCACCACATCAGCGTGATCCGGCCGTTCTCCCGCAGGTGGGCGATGGTCTCGGCGTTGCTGCCGGCGAAGTCCAGATACGCCACCGTGTGCTCGTCGAGCACCGCGAAGCAGCCGCGCAGCCCTTTCGGGGACAGGTTGACGGTGCCGTCACCGGACAGCGGGGCGGTGGCGACGAAGAACATCGGCTGCGCCTCGATGAAGTCCCGCAGCCGGCCGTCGATGCGCTCGTATGTCTTTCCCATGCCCCGATCCTCGCCGCCGGCACGGGTCCGGCGCTGCCCCCTTCCCAGCCCGTGGCGGTCAGCCGGTGCGGGTGCCGAGCCGCGCCAGCGCCGTCGCCAGGTCACTGACCTGGTCGGCGAGCTGCCCGGCGCGCCGCTGCGCGGCGTCCCGGTCCGCCTCGATCACGGCCGTGCGCGCGGCCAGGTCGGCCGCCCGCGCCTCGGCGGCGCTCGCGGCACGCCGCACGTCGGCCAGCTCCGCGGCGAGCGCGTCCCGCTCGGCGGTACGGGCCGCGGCCTGCTCCACCGCGGCGGCCACGTCGGCCCGGAACCGCTCGACGGCAGCGGCAGCCTCGGCGCGGACCGCCTCGATCGCCGCGCTCGCCTCGGCGCGGGCCCGCTCCAGCGCCGCCTCGGCGTCGGCACGTACCGCGTCGGCCCGGTCCCGCTCGGCGCGCGCCGCCCGCGCTGCGGTGGCCTCGGCGTCGGCGCGTTCGGCGGCGGTCCGCGCCGCGCGCTCGGCCTCGGTGGCCCGCCCCTGGGCGGCCTGCGCGTCGGCGCGCGCCCGGTCGGCGTCGGCGCGGGACTGTTCGGCCCGGTCCAGGGCCTCGGCGGCGGACCGGGTGGCCCGCTCGGCGTCGGCGCGGGCGGTGTCCCGTTCGGTGGTCAGCTCAGCGACGCGGCGGCGTTCGGCGTCGCGTTCGGCGCGTACCGTGCGCAGGTCGTGCCGGGCGGCGTCGCGGTCGCGTTCGGCCTGCACCCGCAGCGCCTGCGCCGCGCCCGCCTCGGCACGGGCCGCGTCGCGGGCGTCCTCGGCGGCGGCGACCCGCTCGGCGGCCGTCGCGGCCGCCGCCTCCGCCCGCTCGGCCCGGTCGGCGGCGGCGTCGCGTTCGGCGTACGCGGCGCGGGCCTGCTGCCGTTCGCGGGCCGCCGCCGCGGTCGCGTCCTCGGCCTCGCGGCGCGCCTCGTCGCGCTCGGCGTGCGCGGCCGCCACCTGCGCGGACGTCTCCGCGCGCAGCTCGGCGAGCTGCCGTTCCACACCCGCCGGGGACAGCTCGGCGTGCAGCGCCTCGGTGAGGGTCTCGACGATCTGGTCGAGCCGGTCCACCGCCTCCCAGGTGCGCGCCACCTGCCCGGGCAGGCCGGGGGAGTTGCGGTGACGCATCCGCGAGTTGCGCGCGGCCCGCTGGCAGGCGCCGTCGTTGTCCCGGCAGTAGCGGAACGGGCGGCCCGCGCTGACGCGCTGCGGCACGTCGCGTCCGCAGTGGGCGCAGGGTCGGGTGTCGGTGGCGGGCTCGGCGTCCATCGGGGGCGAAGTCTATCCGGCGGCGTCGGCGCGGGCCGCGCCGTCGAGGGTGTAGCGGCGCTGCAACAGCACCGCTACCACCATCACGGCGGCGGGCAGCAGCCCGAAGCCGTAGCGCAGCGCGTCCAGCGCGGCCGGGGACTGGGTCACGGTCTGCCCGGCGGTCGAGGCCACGAACCCGCCGGCGGCCAGGCACAGCGCGTACGCGTACGGGCCGAGCGCCGCGCCGGTGGCCTCGGTGGCGGTCCACACCCCGGTGTACGTGCCGGCCCGCTCGGCGCCGCCGCCCGCGCGGATCACGTCGGGCAGCATGGAGAACGGCAGCAACTGCATGCCGGCGAACGCCACCCCGAGCACCGCCACGGCGGCCACCAGCACCGGCAGTCCGGCGGGACGGCCGATCGCCAGCACGAGGGACCCGGCGGCGAACGCGGCCTGCGCGGCGAGCAGGGCGCGTTGCTTGCCGATCCGCCGCGCCACCGTCAGCCAGACCGGGGTCACCAGCAGCGCGGGCGCGACGAACGCGGCCACGAGCACTGTGGTGAGTCCGGGGCGGCCCAGCTCGTACTCGGCGTAGTAGGGCACGCCGGCCAGCACGAGGTGGGTGGTGGTGGACATGGCCAGGTACGCGCCGACCAGCCAGCGGAACTGCCGGTCCCGCAGGCTCGCGGCCAGCGCCCGCCACCCGCCCGGACCGTGCGGCGGGGCCGTGTCGGCGGCGGTACGGCGCAGCCGGCCGATCCCGGCGACGCCGACCAGCATCGCGGCGAGCATCCCGGCCGCCAGCACCACGCCCATCAGCAGGTAACCGTCGCGGGTGGCGTCGTCGCCGCCGGCCAGCAGCGGCGCGAGCAGCCCGGAGACCAGGATGCCGAGCGTCAGCACCACCATCCGGAACGCCATCAGCCGGGTCCGCTCGTGGTAGCCGATCCGCAGATCGGCAGGGGTCGCCAGGTAGGGCACCTGGTACGCGGCGAACAGCAGGTTGCCGGCGACGAAGAACACCGCCACCCAGCCGGCCGCGGCGGCGCCGGTGAGGCCGCCGGGCACGGCGAACAGCGCGGCGAACGCCAGCGGCAGCGCGCACCCGGCCAGCAGCAGCCGTCGGCGGTGACCCCGGCGGGCCTGCTCGACGTCGCAGAGGTGCCCGATCCACGGGTGCAGCAGCACGTCGGCGATCTTCGGCAGCAGCAGGGTGAGCCCGGCCAGCCACGGGGCGACCGCCAGCACGTCGGTCAGGAAGTAGAGCAGCAGCAGCCCGGGCACTGTCACCCAGACGCCCATGCCGAGTGAGCCGGTGGCGAACCCGGCGAGCGGGCCGCGTGGCAGGGTGAGCGCGTCGGAGCGCTGATCCAGCCCGGTCATCGCGGCCTCCTGTCCTCGGGGCACGCCGCCCCCAATCCAACGGTTGCTGGATTGTAGGGGGAACAATGGCCGGATGACCATGCCTCGCCGCCGGCCCGGTCGGCCCCGCCGCGACGACCAGCGCCCGACCCGTGACCTGGTGCTCGCCGCCGCCACCGCATTGTTCGCCGAGCGGGGCTTCGACGCGGTCAGCGTCCGCGACGTCGCCGCCGCGGCCGGGGTGGACGCCGCCACCGTGGTGCACCACACCGGCACCAAGGCGCAGCTCTACGACGCCTGCTTCGCCCGGGTGTTCAGCGCCGAGCGGGAGGTCATCGAGGCAGCCGGGGAGCGCGCCCGGGCGGCCCTGTCCGCCGGGCCGCACGACGCGCTGCGCGCGCTGCACGACCTGCTGGACGTGTTCGTCGACTTCCTGGAGGACCGTCCGGAGACCACCGCGTTGTGGCTGCGCCGCTGGCTGGAGCCGCAGCGGCACGGCGAGCTGGACCGCCGCTACGCCGCGCCGCTGTACGGGCTGGTCGAGGAGCTGCTCGTCGCGGCGGCCGAGGCGGGCGCGCTGACCGAGCCGACGCCGCACGTGACGGTGCGTTCCCTGGTCTGGACGGTGCACGGGCACGTGGTGGCCCTGGCGGCTGGGACCGGCTCGGGCGCGCGCGAGCGGCGGGAGTTCCGGGCGTTCGTGCACCGCTTCCTCGACGCGCTGTACGGCGGCGCCCGGCCTTGACGCCGGCCCGCGCTCCGGGGATTATCCATCAGTCGTTGGATTAAGGAGGCGGGTATGGCCACACCGAGGGTCGCCGTCGTCGGCGCCGGAGCCGCCGGACTGGCCACGCTCAAGGCGCTCGCCGACGCCGGCATCCCGGCCGTCGCGTTCGAGGCGGCCGACACGCTCGGCGGCCTCTGGGTGTACGGCGCACCCGGCTCGCCCGCGTACCGGACGCTGCACCTGAACACCAGCAAGGGGCGCACCGAGTTCGCCGACCACCCGATGCCCGCCGACTGGCCCGACTACCCCGACCACACCCGCGTCGCCGGCTACCTCGCCGACTACGCCGACCGGTTCGGCCTGCGCGAGGCAGTACGGCTGCGCCACACCGTCGAGCGGGTCACCCGCACCGGCGACGGCTGGCGGGTACGCGCCACCGGCCCGGACGGCCCGGTCGCTGTCGACGTCGAGGCGGTGGTGGTCGCCAACGGGCACAACCGGGTGCCGAAGCGGCCCGAGCCGTACCCGGGCGAGTGCGCCGCCGAGCAGATGCACAGCCACGACTACCGAGGGCCGGAACAGCTCGCCGGTCGACGGGTCCTCGTGGTCGGCGGCGGCAACTCCGCCATGGACATCGCCGTCGACGCCTCGTACGCCGCCGCACGCACGCTGCTGTCGCTGCGCCGCGGCGTCTGGGTGGTGCCGAAGTACCTGCTCGGCCGCCCGTCGGACACGCTCAACGGCGCGCTGGCCCGCCGGCTGCCGTGGCGGCTGCGGCAGCGGATCAGCCAAACCATGATCACCACCGCGGTCGGGCCGCCCACCCGGTACGGGCTGCCCGCACCGGCGCACGGCTTCCTCCAGGACCACCCGACGCTGTCCGACGCGCTGCTGTCCCGCCTCACCCACGGCGACATCCAGGCCCGGCCCGGCATCGCCCGCTTCGACGGCGACCGGGTCGAGTTCACCGACGGCCGCCACGACGAGGTCGACCTGGTCGTCTGGTGCACCGGCTACCGCGTCGAGATGCCGTTCCTCGACCCGGCGCTGCTCGGCGACGGCCCCGACCGGCTGCCGCTGTACCGGCACGTGTTCCACCTGGACGCCCCCGGGCTGGCGTTCGTCGGGCTGATGCAGTCCACCGGCGCCGCGTTCCCCCTGGTCGAGGCGCAGGCCCGGCTGGTCGCCGCACGCCTGGCCGGCACCTGGACGCCACCGGACGCGGCCCGGCAGGCCGCCGCCTGCCGCGACGAGCTGCGCGCCGCCACCGCCCGGTGGGGGCAACGCCGACCGCACATGCGCGTCGACTTCGACGTCTACCTGGCCGAACTGGGCCGCGAACTGGCCGCCGGCCGGCGCCGCGCCGGAGCGGCACGATGAACGCCCCGGGACGGCCCCCGGCCGAGGACGCGCAGCGGACCGGATCCGGCGCGGCAGGCCGAGGCTCGGCCGCCGGATCCGGCACGCCGGGCCGCAGCGCCCTGGCCGGACGACGCGTGCTGGTCACCGGCGCGCGCGGCACATTCGGGCAGCACCTGGGTGCCGCGCTCACCGCCGCAGGCGCGCACGTGGTCGGGCTGGACCTGCACGCCGACCCCGATGCCACCCCTGCGGTGCTCGGCGTCGACCTGACCGACCCGGCCGCGACGCCACCGGCCGTGGCCGCCGCGATCGACCGGCTCGGCGGACTCGACCTGCTCATCAACAACGCCGGTGTGGGCGGGCCCGCACCCGCCGAGCTGCCGCCGGACGAGGTGGTACGCCGCCAGATCGAGGTGAACCTGCTCGCCGCCTGGCGGACCACCGCCGCCGCGATGCCCGCCCTGGAGGCCGCCCGCGGACGGGTGATCTTCGTGGCCAGCCGGATGGCCGTGCTGCCGCTGCCCCTCGCAGCCGCGTACGGGGTCAGCAAGCGGGCGCTCGTCGCGTACGCCGACGCGCTGCGCCACGAAGTAGGCACCCACGTCGGCGTCAGCGTGGTCTACCCCAGCATGGTCGCCTCCCCGATCCACGACAGCACTGTGGCGGCCGGGCTGTCGCTGAGCGGAGTGTCCCGCCCGGAACCCGTGGAGGGAGTGGTGGCGGCGATCCTGCGCGCCGCGACCGCCCGCCGCGCGCCACGGGACGTGGCCACCACCCGGCGCGGCCGGATCGAACTGGCGCTGGCCCGGCACGCCCCGGCCCTCGCGGACCGGATCGTGCGCCGTACCGTCGCCGGCAGGCTGGCCGCCGGTGACCTGGACGGTGCGGCGCTGGCCGAGGGCATGGTCCGGCGGCACCGGCAGGACCGCCGGTAGCCTGCTCGCCATGGCCGTCTCGCCCTACATCGCCCGGCTGCGCCGCCACATCGGCCACGACCTGCTCATGCTGTACGGCGTCAGCGGCGTGGTCACCGACGACGCGGGACGGGTGCTGCTGGCCCGCCGGGGCGACAACGGCCGCTGGTCGGTCCCGGCCGGCACCGTCGACCCGGGCGAGCAACCCGCCGACGCGCTGGTGCGCGAGGTCCACGAGGAGACCGGCGTCAAGGTGGCGATCGACCGGCTCGCCGGTGTCGCCACCCACCCGGTGGTCTACCCCAACGGTGACGCCTGCGAATACCTGAACGTCTGGTTCCGCTGCCGGGCGATCGGCGGCGCGCCGACGGCCGACGGTGACGAGTCGCTGGCGGTGGCCTGGTTCGCCCCGGACGCGCTGCCCGAACTGGACGACTGGTCGCGGCTGCGGATCGGCACCGCGCTCACCGACGACGCCCCGCCCTGGTACGCCGCGCCGGGCGAGAGCCACCCGGCGCTGCGCCAGCCCGCCAACCTCTAGCCGAACGCCACCTCGTACGGCCGGTCCGGGGCCAGTTCCACCGCACGGCGGTCCCCGGGTGCGTGCACCACCACGCGCTGCGCCACCGGCGACACCAGCCGGGCCCGGACTCGGCCCGGCGCCCAGGTCAGCTCCTCGACGGTGACCCGGCCCCGGCAGGTGACGCCGCGCAGCGTCCCGGCGGGCAGTTCAGGTAGCGGCGCGGGCAGCAGCCGCAGCGTTCCCGGGCGCGACTGCACGAGCGACTCGATCAGCACCGCCGGCAGCGCGTGCGCGGCGTCGGCGTTGTACGTGGTCCGGCCCGGGTTGTGCGCGCTCATCAGCGACCGGAAGAACATGTCCGCGCCGAGGATCTTGCCCAGGTTCGCCGCTACCAGGTCGCCGTCGCGCAGCCGCGCCGCCGCCAGCGCCCGGTGCAGGCTGCCGTGCGCGGAACCGTCCTCGTCGCCGCGCAGCGTCAGCGCCCGGTGCGCGGCGGCGGCCAGTTCCGGGGTGTCGTCCCTGTTGATCTCGTCGAGCGGCCACACCGGATACAGGTGGCTGACGTGCCTGTGGTTCTCGTCGCCGGTGCTGCCGGTCCACGCCCACTCGGCGAGCGCGCCGCGCCCGTCCACCAGGTAGCCGGGCGGCCGTACCCCGGCCCACCGGTCGGTGCCGGTCACCTCGGCGGCCAGCCGCAGCGCGTGCCGGGCGGCGGCGACGTCCATGGTGGCGTTGATCGCGACCGGCGCGGTCCGGCCGGTGTCGTCGTACGGGCCGGTCTCCGGCGAGTACGACGGCACCAGCGCCGGCTGCCCGTCCACAGCGGTGAGCACGTCGGCGAAGAAGTCCGCCACCTCGGCCAGCCACCCGGCCACCTCGCCCAGCGGCTCACCGGTGACCAGATGATGCTCGTGCAGCGGGTGCAGCAGCCAGTCCGCGCCGGCCAGCCACGCGGTGAACGGCCAGTCCGGGTGGACGTGGAACAGGTGCCCGTGCTCGCCGTCGGTGCGGCTGGGCGCCAGCAGCCCGCGCGCGCCGTACACGGCCCGGGCGTTGGCGCGCCAGTCGGCCACCTGCGCGGCGACCAGCCGGGCGTGCGCCGCTGTCACCTCCGGCAGCGCGCCCACGTTCGCCCCGGCGAGTTGCAGGTTCAGGTTCGCGTCGGTGGTGAAGTCACCGGCCCACGCCGCGTCCCAGGAGCCCAGCCACAGCCCGGTCAGCCGGGGCGGCAGCACCCCGCTGGCGCTGAACAGCAGGTACCGGCCGGAGTGGAACAGCCGCTCCAGCAGCGCCGGGTCCAGCCGGTGCGGCGCGGCGGCCTGCCGGGCCAGCAGCTCACCCACCGGCAGCGCCCGGTCGGCGGCGGGCACGCCGAGGTCCAGGCCGACCCGGGTGTACGGCCCGCGATGGCGCGGCACGTGCCGGGCCAGCAGCGCGTCGTAGTCCCCGGTCAGCGCGGCGAGCCGCCGTTCCGAGTCCCGGGTGCGCCACGGCGGCGCGTCGGGCCGGTCGACGAGCATGGTGAGCAGGGCCGGTCCGCGTACCCGCGCCCGGTCGCCGTCGACGCTCACGTCGCCGCGCAGCAGCGTCAACCCCTCGAATCCGTACGCGCCGCCGGCGTGCGGGTAGCGGGCGCGTACCCGCAGGAACACCAGCCCGTCGCGGCGGTACGCGGCCTGCTCGTACACCACGTCGGCGGGCCGGCCGGGCAGCTCACCGGTCACACCGACCACGCAGTCGCCCTGGTCGAGGTGGAGCACCGCCACGCCGTCGGCGCGGGAGACGAAGCAACGCCGCCGCCCGCCCGACCACTGCACCTCCACCTCCCCGGTGGTGAAGTCGGTGTCGCGCCGGTAGCCGCGTACCGGGCCCGGCGGTGCGTCGACGGTGAGCGCGTACCCGGGGTGGAACGACTGGGTCCACTCCAGCTCCCGGCCGCCGGTGAGCAGCCGGGCGGCCTCGGCGCGGCGCCCGGCGAGCACCAGCGCGCGGATGTCCGGCATCCGGCCGGCCAGCTCGGGCGCGCGGGCGTCCCGGGTGCCGTTGGGCAGGACGAGCCGGTGGTGGTTCACCACGATCCGTTCCGCGTACGGCTGCCCGTGGACCATGAGGCCCAGCTCGCCGTTGCCGGTGAGGAACGCGTCGGTCCAGTCGGCGGCCGGCGCGGTGTCGTGGACGCGGTGCACGGTCACCGGCGGGCGCTGGTGTCCCGCACGGTGAGGTGCGGTTCCAGCAACGTCACCTCCGGCACTCCCTCGCCGCTCAGCCGCCGCATCAGCAACGCCACCGCCTGCCGGCCGACCTCCTCGGCGGGCACCGGTACGCAGGTGAGCCCGGACTGCTCGGCCAGCTCGTCCGGGCAGATCGCCACCACCGACACGTCGCGCGGCACCCGGCGGCCCAGCAGCGGCAGCGTGGCCAGCACCGGCCCGACCGCCGACTCGTTCTGCACCACCAGGCCGGTGACGTCCGGGTGGTCGGCGAGCAGCGCCTCCAGGTCGCGGCGTACCGCAGCCGGTCCCTCCTCGCAGGGCCGGGTCACCGCGTCGACGCCGAGCCGCCCGGCGGCGGCGCGTACCCCGGCGCGGGTGCGGTGGGCGAACCCGGTGCCCCGGTCGTAGACCGCGGCGGGCGCGCCGAGCAGCGCGATCCGCCGGTGCCCGGCGGCGGCCAGGTGTTCCACGCACAGCTCACCGGCGCGCCGGAAGTCCAGGTCCACGCAGGCCAGCCCGGTGCTGTCGGCGGGGTGCCCGATCAGGACACCCGGCAGCGCCAGCTCCCGCAGCAGCGGCACCCGGGAGTCCTCCAGCTCGACGTCCATCAGCAGCACGCCGTCGACGAGCGCGCTGCCGGCGATGCGGTGCAGCCCGGCCGGGCCCTCGTCGGCGGTGACCAGCAGCACGTCGTGGTCGTAGCGGCGGGCGGTGGTGACCACTGCGGTGGCGAACCGCATCACCACCGGCACCTGCATGCCGGTACGCAGCGGCAGCACCAGCGCGATCACGTTGGCGCGGCGACTGGCCAGGGCGCGCGCCCCGGCGTGCGGGTGGTAGCCCAGCGCGCGGACGCTGTCGAGGACCCGTCCCCGGGTGGTGGCCGAGATGCTGCGTTTGCCGCTGAGCACGTACGAGACGGTGCTGGCGGCCACTCCGGCGTGCCGGGCCACGTCGGCGATGGTGACCTGTTCGCCGGGGACGCGCCCGCTCACCGGGCGGCTCCACAGCTGCGGTCGGCCGGGGCGACCGTCGTGGCGTCTCCGGTCACGGCGAGCGCGCCGACGAGCCGGATGTCGCGAGCGGACCGGCCCACCAGCACCGAGTGGACGGTGTCCTCCACCACCATCGCCGCGCGGGTCTCGTCCCACCAGGCCAGATCGGCGGTACGCAGGCGCATCGTCACCCGGGCCGCACAGCCCGGATCGAGCGTGACGCGGGCGAAGTCGCGCAGCTGCCGCAGCGGCTGCTTGACCCGGGAACGCCGCTGCCGGGTGTAGAGCTGCACCACTTCGGTGCCCGGGCGGCGGCCCGTGTTGGTGACCTCGACGCTCACCTCCACCTCCTCGCCGGCACGTGCCGTGGCGGTGCTCAACCGTAGGTCATCGTAGTCGAACTCGGCGTAGCTGAGCCCGTGCCCGAACGGGTACAGCGGCTCACCCCGGTGGTAGAGGTAGGTGCTGTCCGCGCCGATGACGTCGTAGTCGAGCAGGTCGGGCAGTTCGGCCGTGTCGGCGTACCAGGTCTGGGTGAGCCGCCCGCCCGGGTCGGCGGCGCCGAGCAGCACGTCGGCGAGCCCGTTGCCGTGCTCCTGTCCACCGTGGGCGCTCCACAGCACCGCCGGCAGGTGCGCCTGCGCCCAGCCCACCGCGTACGGGTAGCTGCTGGTCAGCGCCAGCACGGTACGCGGGTTCGCGGCGTGCACCGCGCGCAGCAGCTCCTCCTGGCCGGTGGGCAGCGTCAGGTCGGCCCGGTCCTCGGTCTCCCGGCCGTTGACCATCGGGTGGTTGCCGAGCACCACCACCGCCACGTCGGCGGCGGCGGCGAGCGCGGCGGCGTCGGCCGCCCCGTCGGCGCGCAGCGTCACGGTGAACGCGGCCGGATCACCGGTGGCCACGCTCAGGGTTCCGTCCCGGGCGATGCCGACGTGCCGTCCTGTCGCCAGGTGGTACAGCACCGCCGTGCCGTCGGGCCGGTGGTCCAGGCGGAACGTCTCGCGTACCACCCAGCCGCCCGGTCCCTCGCGGTCGGCCACCAGGGCCCCGGCGTCGTCGGCGCCGACGTACCGGCCGGTGTCCACGGCGCGTAGCGCCACCACGTCCTGTCCCCAGTCGACCACCTCGAACTCGGCCGCGGTGTCGCCGAGCGCCAGCGGGCCGTCGCCGTCGAGGCGTACCGCCCGGTCACCGGTGTGCAGCGTGATCCGGTCCGTGCCGGGATGCGTGGTCACCTCCGGCAGCCGTCCGAGCAGCCCCGCGTACGCGCTGATCGTGTACGGCGGGGTGCCGCTGTACCAGTCGGTGAGCACGGTGTCGGCGAGCGGCCCGAGCACCGCGACGCGGGTGCCGGGGCGCAGCGGCAGCAGGCCGTCGTTGCGCAGCAGCACGACCGACTGGCGGGCGGCCTCGCGGGCGAGTTCCCGGTGGGCGAGGCTGTCGAGCGTGTGGGGCGGCACGTCGTCGTGGGGGTCCGGGTCCAGGTCGCCCAGGCGCGACCGGACGGACAGGATCCGCCGTACCGCCCGGTCCACGTGGGAGGGCTCAATGAGACCGCGGGCCAGCGCCTCGGTGAGGCGTTCCACCGTGGGGGCGCTGTCCTCGTCGTCCTCGGTGAAGCTGTCGATCCCGGCGCGCAGCGCGGCGGCGAACCCGGCCACGTGGTCGGGCAGGTACTCCTGCACGCCGGCGATGTTGCCGACCGCCCCGGCGTCGCCGACCACCATGATGTCGTCGTCGGCGTAGCCGCGCAGCTCGCCCTCGATGAGCGGGCTCAGGTGCGCCGGTACGCCGTCGACCAGGTTGTACGACGCCATCACCGCGACCGCCGCGCCCGCTGCCAGCGGGGCGCGGAACGCCGGCAGCTCGTACTCGTGCAGCACCCGGGGTGGCAGGTCGCTGGACGTGGTGGCCCGGTCGGCCTCGTTGTTGTAGCCGAGGAAATGCTTGAGCGTCGGCGCTGTGCGCAGCCGGATCGGGTGGTCGCCGCGCAGCCCCATCGCGTACGCGGTGGCCAGTTTGCCGGTCAGCCACGGGTCCTCGGACCAGCCTTCCTCGTTGCGTCCCCAGCGGGGGTCGCGCAGCGGGTTGACCACCGGCGCCCACACGTTGAGGCCGACCCGGACCGGATCGGCGCGGTGCTTGACCCGTACCTCGTCGCCGACGGCGGCCCCGACCGCCCGGATCAGGTCCGGGTTCCAGCTCGCGGCCAGGCCGATCGCCTGCGGGAAGACGGTGGCGGTGCCGAGCCACGCGACGCCGTGCAGCGCCTCGGTGCCGGTGCGGAACGCGCGCAGGCCGAGCCGGGGCACCGGCGCCTGCCACTGGTGCAGCAGGCCGAGCTTCTCCGGCAGCGTGAGCCGGGCCAGCAGGTCGTCGAGACGGTGGGGGACGGGGTCGGTCATGGTGGGCGCCTCCGGTCGGCGTACGGGCCGCCGCCCAGCCGTCGAAGCGCTTCGACGACCGTGCCGGTGACGGGGCGGCGCGTACGCGAAAAAGGGTGGTGGTCGGTGTCGGCAGGGTCGGCCCGGAGCGGTGGTGAAGCGCTTCGACAACCGCCGAAAAACACGCCGCTTTCGCAGGTTGCCCGATCCCGGAACGCGGCGCTACCGAGGTTGACACCTTCCGGCCGGTGCGGTCAAGGGGTCACCCGGCGGGCAGGCGTCCCGCCTCCACTGTGGCCAGCGCCGCGGTGGCCCCGCCCAGCGCGCCGGCCGCGGACCCGAGCGTGCTGGCCTCCAGCCGCACGCCGGGCGGGACCGGTGTACGGGCGGCGAGTTCGGCGTGGGCGGCCGGCAGCAGCCACGGCGAGAGCGCCGCCAGGTGCCCGCCGACCACCACCACGTCCGGGTCGAGCAGCCCGGCCAGCACCGACACCGCCTGGCCGAGCAGCCGGCCGATCTCGGTGAGCCCGGTGCGTACCGGCTCGTCCCCGGCGCGGGCGAGCGCCTGAATCCGTTCGATCTCCGGCAGGTGATCGGTGACCGGGCCGGCGTCCGGCAGCAGCCGGCCGATCACCGCGTCCACGCCGAGCAGCGCGGTCAGGCAGCCGCGCCGCCCGCATGCGCAGGGCGGGCCGTCGGCGGCCAGTGGCAGGTGCCCGATGTCGCCGGCGAAGCCCCTGCTGCCGCGCAGCAGCCGCCCGCCGCTGATCAGGCCCGCGCCGATCACCGGGCCGCCGGTGAGGTGCACCAGGTCGGCCGTGCCGGCGTACGGGCCGTGCCGCTGCTCGGCCAGGACGGCGAGGTTGGCCTCGCTGTCGACGGTGAGGGGGAAGCCCGGATCACGCAGGGCGCGGCGCAACGCGGCGGCGAGCGGTACGCCACGCCAGCCGAGCGCCGGGGCGGCCGGCACGTCGCCGTCGGCGTCGACCAGCCCGGGCACGGCCACGGTGAGGCCGAGCACCGTGCGCTCGGCGCCGGTGACGCGGGTGACGGCGCGGCGGGT
Organism: Micromonospora chalcea; assembly: GCF_028768405.1. NCBI lineage: Bacteria > Bacillati > Actinomycetota > Actinomycetes > Micromonosporales > Micromonosporaceae > Micromonospora > Micromonospora chalcea. Next base: position 1,293,893 of record NZ_CP118233.1, read on the forward strand.
CAGCGCCGCCAGCGCCTTCACCGTCTCCTCGGCACCGGCGGTGGCGGCGGGGAACGCGCGCCGCCACGTGAGCACCGGGTCGCCGCCCAGCCCGGCGGCCACCGCGACCAGCTCGTCCGCGCCGACGCGCAGCCCGAGCCCGACGTAGCGGGCGCCGTCGAGGACGAGCATGGTGGCGGGGCGGCCCACCCGGTTCTCGGTCAGCCCGGTCTCGCGCAGCAGCCCGTGTTCGATCAGCTCGGCGACCAGGCTGGAGACGGTGGCCTTGTTCAGTCCGGTGCGTGCGGCGACGTCGGCCCGGGAGCAGGGGGCGTGGCGGCGGACGTGCCGGAGCACCGCGGCCCGGTTCGTCACCCGCACGTCGCCGAGGTCGGCCGTCGGCCGGTCGATGCTGATCACGTACTGCCCGCCTCCTGCGCCCGGCCCTGGGTTCGGCTAAAGCTTAAACTAAATAGGCGCGATCCCGGCCGGGTGGGCCCGGCCGGGGAACCACGGCACGAACGGCGTCACCGGGACCGGCTCGCCGTCGAGCACCACCCGGCGCGGCGGGTCCGTGCCGACCACGCTGACCTGCCGTACGTCCAGCGGCCCGTCGACGCGTACGCGCAGCGTGTCGCCGTCGCGCACGGCGGTGACCGTGGTGTCGCCGTCGGGGTCGCGCACCACGCTCACGCCGTCGACGCCGCCCCAGGCCACCACCGTGACGTCCCGGAACGGGCCGGTTCCGACCGTCGTCGCGGGCGCCACAGTGGGGATCAGCGCGCCGTGCCGCACGTACAGCGGCAGCCGGTCCAGCGGCACGCTCACCCGCAGGTGCCGTCCGCCGGTGTGCCGCTGCCCGGTGTACGCGTCCAGCCAGTCGTCGCCGGTCGGCAGGTAGACGGTGCGCTCGCCGGACCTGTCGAGCACCGGCGCCACCAGCAGGTCCGGGCCGAGGCGGTACTGGAGGTCGGCGGTCCAGGCGGCCGGGTCCTCCGGGGTGTCGACGAGCAGCGCGCGCATCATCGGGCTGCCGGTGCGGGCGCTGTCCACTGCCGCCGACCAGAGGTACGGCAGCAGCCGGTAGCGCAGCCGCAGCGCGTCCACCGCGTGCCGTTGCGCCTCGGGCGGGAACTCCCACGGCAGCCGGCTGGTGGTGCCGTGCAGCCGTACCAGTGGTGAGAGCGCGCCGAACTGGGTCCAGCGCACGTACAGGTCCGGTTCGGGGGTGCCGTGGAAGCCGCCGGTGTCGTGGCTCCAGAACGGCACGCCGGACAGCCCGTGGGACAGACCACCGCGCAGCGTGCTGGCCATGCCGGGCCAGGTGGCGTTGACGTCGCCGCTCCACTGGGCGCTGTGCCGCTGGCCGCCCAGGTACGACGAGCGCGCCCACACGGTGCGGTGCCCGGCCACCTCCTCGGTGACGTCGGCGACCGCGTCGTTGAACAGCAGCGCGTACACGTTGTGCAGCTCGACGCCGGTCATGCCGTTGTGGGCGACGGCGTCGGCGGGCACGCCCTCGGCGAAGTCGGTCTTGAACACGGCGACGCCCTGGGCGAGCAGCGGGCGCAGCAGGTCCTGGAACCAGCTCACCGCGGCCGGGTTGGTGAGGTCCACGATCGCGCAGACCGGGTAGCTGCCGTGCCACGTGTCGGCGACGTACGTGCTTCCGTCCGGGCGGCGCAGGAAGTAGCCGGCGGCCTCGGCCTCGGCGTAGAGCGGGCTGCCGGTCATCAGGTACGGGTTCATCCACAGGCACGCCCGGAAACCCTGCTCGGTGAGGTCCTTGAGCATGCCGTCCGGGTCGGGGAAGGCGTCGGTGTCCCAGCGCAGGTCCGACCAGTGTCCGGCGACCTGCCAGTAGCAGTCCAGGTGCAGCACGTCGCAGGGGATGTCGTCCGCGCGGATGCGCCGGGCCCGTTCCAGTACGCGCTGCTGGCTGTCCGGGAAGAAGCCGGAGGAGATCCACGCGCCGAACGCCCATCGCGGCGGCAGGTACGGCCGGCCGGTCAGCGTGTCGAGCCGGTCGAGCACCTGCGCCGGGGTGGGTCCGGCGAGCACGTAGTAGTCGAGCAGGTCGTCCGGGACGAGGATCTGCACGCTGCTGTGCGTGCTGGCGCACATGTCGAACTGCACCGGCAGCCCGCTGTCGACGAGTACGCCGTAGCCGCGGTCGGACAGGTAGAACGGCACGTTCTTGTGCGACCGGTCGGACTCGCCACCGAAGGCGTCGAAGTTCCACATCAGCGGCCGCTGGCCGCGCTTGTCCAGTGGGGTGAACTTCTCGCCGAAGCCGACGAACCGCTCGTCGCCCGGCGCGACGAAGCTCTCGTGCCAGGCCACCGGCTCCCCGTCGACAGTGGAGCGGCCCAGCGGCAGCGTGCGGCGGCGGCCGCTGATGTCGCGGGTGCCGGCGTCGGAGGCCAGCAGCAGCTGTCCGTCCGGAGTGTGGAACCGCAGCCCCCACGGGTCCAGGCTCAGCTCGGCGACCATGCCACCGGCCGCCACCCGGACCTGCCCGTCAGCGACGGTCACGGTGGCCGGGTGGGGCTGCGGGTGGACCAGTGTCAGCGCCGGTGCGGACCGGCTGCGTACCGAGGGGTCGTCGGCGAGGCGTACCCGGATGATCCCGTCCCCGGCGGCCTCGACGCGCGTGACCAGCGTGCGGCCGGACGCGCAGGTCGCGGTGAGCGTGACCCCGTGCGCGTCGGTCGCGGCGACCTCGGCCTGCAGCACGTCGTCGGCGCCCTCCTCGCCGGGGGCGCGGACCGGCAGGTCGGGCGGGTCGGCCACGAAGGTCTCGTACGGGACCAGCGGCGGGCGGTACGGCATGGGCGTCTCCTCGCGGCGTCCACGGGCGGTCCCGCCAGTTTCTTTGGAAGCCCAACTAACTGTCAATGATCGACGCCATTGACTTTCCTTCTCACCTGTTCCTATTTTGGCCGGGATGACAACTAAAGCGCCGTGGAGCGACGGGCGGCTCTGCTACGGCGGGGACTGGAACCCGGAACAGTGGCCGCCGGAGGTGTGGCGCGAGGACGTCGCCCTGATGCGCGCCGCCGGGGTCAACCTGGTCACCGTCGGCGTGTTCGCCTGGTCCCGGCTGGAACCCGAACCCGGCCGCCACACGTTCGACTGGCTCGACCGCGTCCTGGACCTGCTGCACGCGAACGGCATCCGGGCCGCGCTGGCCACCCCGACCGCGTCGCCGCCGCCGTGGTTCTCGCTGCGGCACCCGGACGCGCTGCCGGTCACCGCCGACGGCGTCCGCCTGACCCACGGCAGCCGCGACACCTACTGCGCCGCCGCGCCCGCGTACCGCGACGCCGCCCGCAGCATCGCCGAGGTGCTGGCCGCCCGGTACGCGCACCACCCGGCGCTCGCGCTGTGGCACGTGCACAACGAGTACGGCACCACCTGCCACTGCCCGCACACCGAGGCGGCGTTCCGCCGCTGGATCACCGGCCGGTACGGCGACCTCGACGCGCTGAACGACGCCTGGGTGACCAGCTTCTGGAGCCAGCACTACTCCGACTGGGCGCAGGTCGGCACGCCCCGCGCCACGCAATATCTCGCGAACCCCGGCCAGCTGCTCGACTTCCGCCGCTTCTGGTCCGACACACTGCTGTCCGCGTACACCGAGCAGCGTGACCTGCTGCGGGCGGCGAACCCGGCGGTGCCGGTCACCACCAACTACGTGCTCGGCGACTGGGTGCCGGTGGACCACGCCCGCTGGGCGCGCGAGGTGGACGTGGTCGCGATCGACCACTACCCGTCCGCGGTCGGCGCGGGCGCGCAGGAGCAGACCGCGTTCGCCGCCGACGTGGCCCGCGGCTGGGCCCGCCACGGCACCGGGCGGCCGTGGCTGCTGATGGAGAGCGCCCCCAACCAGATCCACACCGCCGGGCGGATGCACACCAAGGAACCCGGCCGGATGACCCGGCACAGCCTCGCCCACGTGGCACGCGGCTCGGCCGGGGTGATGTTCTTCCAGTGGCGCGCCCCGGCCGGCGGCGCGGAACGGTTCCACTCCGCCGTGGTGTCGCACGCCGGGGCGGACACCCGCGTGTTCCGCGAGGCCGCCGACCTGGGCGCCGCGCTGGGCCGGCTCGCCGGGACCGCGCCGGGCCGCGTCGAGGCGGGCGTGGCCATCGCGTACGACGCGGCGAGCGGCTGGGCGCTGCGGCACCCCGGGATGCCCCGCGCCGGACTCGACCACCCCGGCGAGGCGGCTGCCGCGCACCGAGCGCTGTGGCACGCGGGGGTCACCGCCGACGTGGTGCCGCCCGGCGCGCCGCTCGACGATCACCGGCTGCTCGTTCTCCCGGCCCTCTACCTGGCCTCGGACGCCACAGTCGACTGGGTACGCCGGCACGTCCACGCCGGCGGGCACCTGCTGGTGACCTGGCTCAGCGGTGTCGCCGACGAGCACGCCCGGGTACGCCTCGGCGGCTACCCGGGCGCGTACCGGGACCTGCTCGGCGTACGGGTGGAGGAGTTCCACCCGCTCGCCGACGACGAACACGTGCCGCTGACCGGCGGCGGGACCGGCCGGATCTGGTCCGAGACGGTGCACCCGGCCGGCGCGGAGACGATCAGCGCGTACGCCGGGGGAGTGCTTGACGGCCGTCCCGCGATCACCCGGCACCGGATCGGTGACGCGTACGCCTGGTACGTCTCCACCCGCCCCGACGACGACACCTATCGGCGGTTGCTCGCCGAGGCAGCAGGGCTCGCCGGTGTGACCCCGACCTGTCCCGGAGCGCCCGAGGGTGTCGAGGCGGTACGCCGCCACGACGGCCTGCTCTACCTGCTCAACCACACCGACCGGCCGCAGCGGGTGCCGGTCACCGGGCTCGACCTGCTGACCGGCGCGACGGCCGACGGCTCGTTGACGGTGCCGCCGGGTGGTGTTGCGGTCGTGCGCGAGGAGCCGTCGTGACGTCGCCCCGGCGGCATGCGTTCGTGACGGACGGCTTGGGTGCGCGTACCCCGGTCAGGGGGTGGCGACGGCGGCGCGGGAGCGGTCCGCGGCGATCCGCACCGCGAGCGCGGCAAGCACCGTGCCCATGACCCACCGCTGCAGGCGCGCCCAGCCCGGCCGCCGGGTGAGGAACGCCGACACCGAACCGGCACTCAGCACGATCAGCGCGTTCACGGTGAGCGCCACGACGATCTGGGTCAGGCCGAGCAGCAGGCTCTGCACCGCCACGTGCCCGCGCGCCGGGTCGACGAACTGCGGCAGCAGCGACACGTACAGGATGGCGATCTTCGGGTTGAGCAGGTTGGTGACCAGGCCCATGGTGAACAGGCGCCGGGGCCGGTCCGGCGGCAACGGCGTCGGGGTGAACGCCGACGTGCCGCCCGGGCGCAGCGTGCGCCAGGCCAGCCACAGCAGGTACGCCGCGCCGGCCAGCTTCACCGCCGTGTACAGCGGCGGGACCAGCACGAACACGGTGGCGATGCCGGCCACCGCGGCGGCCAGGTAGACCAGGAACCCGGCTGCCACCCCGAGCAGCGACACCAGTCCGGCCCGCCGCCCCTGGGTCACCGAGCGGGACACCAGGTAGACCATGTTCGGCCCGGGCGTGAGCACCAGACCGAGCGCCACCAGGGCGATCCCCATCACCGCGCCGACTGTAACCATGTCGCCTCCCCGTTGCCGACCGTGAACCGGACCCTACGCCCACCCGCCGACACCCACCGCCCCGCCGCGCCCTCACCCCTGCTCCCACTCCGGCGATCATGAGGTTGACGGCGACAAATCGGTCACCGACGGCCGCCAACTTCATGATCGCCGGAGTCGGGGGTCAGCGCGGGGCGGGGGCGGTGGGGATACTTGTCGCATGTCGATCGTGCTGTCCGCGCCGGCGACCGCGACCGCGCCCGGTCTGCTGCTGCGCCCGTGGCGCGACGGTGACGCCGACGCGCTGATCGAGGCGTACCGGGATCCGGTGCTGCGTGCCTGGACCAGACATCCGGTGACCGGACCGGCGCAGGCGCGGGTGTTCCTGCGCCGCAGCCACCAGGGCTGGGCCGCCGGTCACCGGTTCATGTTCGCGGTGCTGGAGGAGGAACGGGTGGCGGCCTGTGTGGTGCTCAAGGACGTCCGCCCGGGCCGCCCGGCCGCCGAGGTCGGCTACTGGACGGCCGCGCCGGCACGGGGCCGGGGCGTCGCGCCACGCGCGGTGGAGGCGGTCACCGGATGGGCGTTCGCCCGGTTCGCCGCCACCGGGCTGACCCACCTGGAGCTGCTGCACCAGGTCGACAACCCGGCGTCCTGCCGCGTGGCGGAAAAGAGCGGGTACGCGTTCGCCGAGGTCCTGCCGGCCCGCGCGCCGTTTCCCCGCGACGGCCACCGCCACGTCCGCCACCTGCCCTGACGCCGGGTCCGGCCCGCCGCTGCTCTCATGAGCCGAGCAGGCGCAGCAGCACCGCCCAGCTCCCGACCAGGCAGGCCGTCGCCACAGCGAGGCCGATGAGCCAGTCGCGCACGCCGGCGCCCCCTCACCCCGGGGGCACGCTACGCGGCGGTCCGCGCGGGAACAGCTCGGCCCCGCGCGACGCTGACTCTTGTCGGACGGCGGCGGCTACCGTGGGTACGGGAGGTGACGGCGGTGACGACAGCCTGGGAGGCCGCGGTCGAGGCGCAGATCCGCTCGGCCCAGGAACGCGGCGAGTTCGACAACCTGCCGGGCGCGGGCAAGCCCATCCCGGGGCGCGACACGCCCTACGACGAGGGCTGGTGGATCCGCAGCTTCATGGAGCGCGAGCAGATCCCGTCCGACCTGCTGCTGCCCACGCCGCTGCAGTTGCGCCGCCGCATCGAACAGCTTCCGGTCGAGCTGCGTGACCTGCCCACCGAGGAGGCCGTCCGCTCGTACGTGGCGGCGCTCAACACCGAGGTGGTCGCCTGGCTGCGTACCCCGACCGGGCCACGTGTGGTGGTACGCCCGGTGAACGTCGAGGAGGCGGTGCGCGGCTGGCGCGCCGACCGGGAACGCGCCGCGCCGGTCGTCACGACGCCGGAGCCAGCCCGTGCCGCGTCGGCCCGCCCGCGCCGCCGTTGGCGCTGGTGGCGCCGCTGAGCGTTCAGGGGCGCGCCGCCTGCCAGGTCCACGAGGTACGCCGTGGCCGGTCGCCGAGCGGCGCGCGGCCGGTCAGCCACAGCAGCACCGGCGCCGGCCTGCCGTCGGGCGCATCCGGGAACAACCGGCTCACCACCCGGGCGCACAGCTCGGCGGGTGGCGACCAGTCCAGGCCGAGCCCTCGGGTCAGGTCGTGTGTGTGCAGCAGGATCTCGGCCACGCCCATCGCGGCGAAGCCGCCCGGATCGCAGGGGCCGAAGTGCCACGCCCGGTCGTCCGGGCTCGCGGCGTCGACAGTGGCGGCCAGGATCCCGGCCGCGGCCGCCGCGACGGTGAGCACCTCGGCGGGCGCGGCGTCCGCGTGTACCCGCAGGTCGTACGGGAGGTAGCCGCCGTCGGGCCGGCCGGACACCTGACCGGCGTACGCGATCAGGTCGTGCGCGATGTGCGCGGCGGTGGTCCAGCAGGACCAGTCCAGGTCTCCCGCGCGTACCGTCCAGTCCCGGTCGGCGGCGGGCCGCAGCACGGCAGTCGTCGCCGCGGCGGCGGCGCGGAGGTCCGCGCCGTTCACAATCGCCGCACGCGCAGCACACAGGTGAGCATCGGCAGCGTGAACTCGCCGTCGGCGGTCTCCGGCCGGCTCGCCAGGTACGCGCGGATACGGTCGAGCGTCTCCGTGCGCTCCCGTTCCGGCATGACCAGCATCCCGGCCCTGGTGGCGAGCGTCGCCACGAGCGAGTCGGCGGTCCGGCGCTGCCCGTGCGGGAACTCCGCCTGCTCGGGCGAGCCGAACCGGGCCTCGCCGGTCTTCGGCAGGTGCATGGTCGCCGTGGCGTCGCGCCAGCTCGCGGGCGTGTCCCGGGGGCCGATGGCGGCGCTGCCGCTGACCGTCGCGAGCCCGGCGACCCAGTCGACCCGGTCGTCCACGACGTTCCACAGTCCGGCCAGGACACCGCCGGGGGAGAGGACGCGGGCGATCTCCGGCCCGCCCACTGCCATGTCGAACCAGTGCATGGCGTTGCCGGCGACCACGGCGTCGACGGAGGCGTCCGGCAGCGGGATCGCCTCGGCGCTGCCGGACAGCGCCCGTATCCCCGGCAGGGTGCGGCGGAGCTCGGCGAGCATCGCCGGGTCCGGCTCGACGGCTGTCACGTCGTCGCTCACCTCGACCAGCGTGGCGGTGAGCTTGCCGGTGCCCGCGCCGAGGTCGAGCACCCGCGCGCCGGGTGCGGGTTCGAGCGCCCACCGCAGGGCGGCCCGCGCGTAGTCGGGCCGGTGTTCGGCGTACGCGGTGGCCGCTGCGCCGAACGACGAGGAGTGCCGGCGTCGTGCGTCTTCGTCCATCGGGTCACCCTATCGACGGGCCGGGCTCCTTGACGTGCGAAGCATACTTCGTGAATAATGGATCGTAGTTCGAGGGGGAGTACCCGAGGATCCACGCATCGCCGTCAGTACGGGCCCGGCCCATCCGGATCCCGGCGGTGCAGCCACCGCTGTCAGTGGCCCGGGGAGACCTTCGTCCAGCAGCGCCGGCACCCCGCCGGCCCGGGGCGAGAGGTCTCCCTTCGGTATGTCCGTGTCCCTGTGGATCTGGGCCGTACTCATGCTGGCGATCGCGGCGATGCTCGCCGTCGACCTGTTCCTGCACCGCGACAACCACGTCATCGGATTTCGTGAGGCAGCGGTCTGGTCCGGCATCTGGATCGCCGCCGGTCTGCTCTTCGGCGTCGTCCTGTGGGTCTGGCAGGGCGGTGACGTGGCAGGCACCTACTACGCCGGCTACCTGATCGAGAAGGCGCTGTCGATCGACAACGTCTTCGTCTTCGCGCTGATCTTCAGCTACTTCGCCGTGCCCGCCGCGTCCAGCACAAGGTGCTGTTCTGGGGTGTCATCGGCGCCCTGGTGTTCCGGCTGGTCTTCATCTTCGTCGGCGCCGAGCTGCTGGAGACGTTCTTCTGGACCGCGTACGTGTTCGGCGCGTTCCTCGTCTACACCGGCTACAAGATGGCGTTCCGCCACGACGAGCAGACCCCGCCGGACCGCAACCCCGTCGTCCGGCTGGTCCGCCGGGTCGTTCCGACCGACCCCGCATTCCACGGTGACAGGTTCTTCGCCCGGATCGACGGCAAGCGGGTCGCGACGCTGCTGTTCGTGGTCCTGATCGCGGTGGAGACCACCGATCTGATCTTCGCGATCGACAGCGTCGCCGCGATCCTGGCCATCACCACCAGCACGTTCATCGTCTGGACCGCCAACGCCTTCGCCATCCTCGGCCTGCGCAGCCTCTACTTCTGCCTCGCCGGGCTGCTGCGCCGCTTCGTGCACCTGCACTACGGCCTGGCCGTCCTGCTCGCCTTCGCCGGCGTGAAGTTGATCCTGTCGGAGACGCCGGTCGGCAAGCTGCCCATCCCGGTCACCCTCGGCGTGATCGTGGTGACGATCGCGGTGTCGATCCTGTGGAGCCTGCGCAGCACCCGCGGCGCCGTTCCGGACGGCCATTAGGGTGTGTCGAAGTCGGTCACAGCCATTCGTTGTCGGCGCCGAGGTTGAACCATCCATCGGAGACCTCGCCACATTTCGATCTCCGACACGCCGAGCGGTCACTCCAGCTCAGGCACCATCGCCGTCTGAGCTGTCATGCAGTGGCGCAGAAGTCCGACGGGCGGCGGCCCCGACGTGACAGCCGCTGCCGACGCCTACCGGACCGGTGACCAGTAAGTGAGGGATGCGCTTGATCGACTCCGTCCGTCGAATCGCTGCGGCTCTGGCACGGCTTGCACCGCCGTACGGGCCGCTGGAGCTGCCACCGCCGGTCCCTCTGGACGAGCCGCTCGACGACATCGCCCCCGGTTACGCCGAGTTCCTCCGCCTCGCCGACGGGGCCGACTGTGGAAGCACCGGCGACATGCGGCTGTGGTCGGCAGCATCAGTGCGCCATACACCGTGGATGGCCGACGACCTGCCGGGCGGTGCTACGCGCTGGTGCGTGGTCGCGGACGTCCTGCAGAATCCCGTCTTCGTTGAGCGTGCAACCGGCGAGGTGTGGTGGTTCTCCGACCTGAACATCGTCTGGTACACCGACAGCGACCTTGCCAGTTTCGCCAAGCTGGCCGACGACGTTGCCGGGTTCATCGACCACCTCATCCTCGGTCCTGGGTACGTCCAGCACCTTTCCACCGGGCGAGACGACCCGTGGCTGGAGGCGCTGTCGACCAGCGAGTGAGGTGCGCCCAGCACTACTGACTTTGACACCGCCCCAGCGCACTACCATCTGCGCATGGGCTCGGGCGGCGGGACGTCTGTCGAAGCCGTGTTCTTCGGCACCACGACCGTCTGGCTGTCCGACGGGGCGTCCGGCATCCTGATCGACGGCTTCCTGAGCAGGCCCTCGCTGCTCCGTGTCGCGTTCGGTCGCGTCGCTCCCGACCTCGGGCGGATCACCGGCGCTCTCGCCCGGGCCGGGGTGACCCGTCTCGACGCGCTCTTCGTCGCCCACTCCCACTACGACCACGTCATGGACGCCCCCGAGGTCGTCAAGCATCTCGGGGGCAGGCTCTTCGGTTCCGAGTCGACCCTGAACGTGGGGCGTGGCGCGGGCCTCGCCGAGGAGTCGATGACACGCATCGCGGACGGCGACGAGCACACGGTCGGCGCGTTCACCGTGCGTGTGCTCGCCGCCGTCCACAGCCCCGGCAACAGGTTCCCGGGCACGATCGACGAACCGCTCGTCCCACCGGTCAGGGCGAGCAGCTACCGCGACGGCGGATGCTTCTCCTTTTTCGTCACCCATCCCGGCGGTTCGCTGCTGATCCATCCGAGCGCCAACTTCGTACCCGGCAAGTTCGACGGGCTCGACGTCGACGTCCTCTACCTCGCGACAGGCGCTCTGGGTGTTCAGCCGCGGCGGTTCCAGGACGACTACTGGCGGCACGTGGTGGAAGCGACGCGGCCCGGCGTCATCGTGCCGATCCACTGGGACAACTTCTTCGTGTCGCTGGACCGCAGGCTCCGCCCGCTGCCGCCCGTCTTCGACAGGTTCGCCGTGACGAAGGCGTTCCTCGACCGCAGGAGTGCGGAGGCCCGGATCCCCGTGCGGTTCCCCGAGCCCTTCGAGGTGACCAGGCCGTTCGCGAGGTAGGCGTCAGCGGAACCGGTCGACGGTGACGGGAAGCATCCCCTGCTCGCGCATCCGAGTCGTCAGACCGTACAGCAGCACACCTACGGCCTCATCGCGGTCGCCGAGAAGGTCGCAGGTCACGTCCAGTCCCCAGGCGGCACCCGCGGCAACGCGGCGCAGATCCCAGCGGAAGGCGTCGCCGCGGACCTGTCGGCGCGCCGCTCCCAGGACACGCGTGCCGGGATCCGCCGGGTCGCCGGTGATCGGCATCTGCCACGCCTCGCTGAGTGCCGTGAGATCGTCCGGGCTCAGCTCGCCGGCGAACAGGATCCGGTAGACGCGCGTCTCACGGAACCCCGGCCGGGGTCCGGAGTCGCCCAGCCGCAAAGGGGAGGGCGGCTGAGCCGGAGGGGCGCCGAAGCACTCCCGCAGCGTGTCCTCGTCCGGCAGGTCCGCGCCGCAGAGATCTCGATAGAGCGCCGCCGCCGCGTCGCGGTCGACGGGCGTCACCCGCTCGCGTAACCCGGCGTCCGCACGTAGCCGCCGGCTGGTGGCCGACGCCTCGTGCCAACGCCCCTCGGACCGGATCCAGCCAACGCTCACCAGCCCGGCGGAGGAGTAGTCCGCCGCGAGCAGGAACTCCTCGGCCAACAGTCCTTCCGGCGCGCCGGCGGCGTCGTACAGCACGTAGTAGTGCAGTGCGGGAGGTGAGCCGGCCATCTGGCGCGCGGGGGATGTCGTCGTCACCCGTGGATTGTCGAGCAGGCCGGGAGCCGACGGTGCCCGGCTCGCCGAACACTTTCGGTGCCGCGACTATTATCGGATTACCGGTAACAGTAATCGACCTACCTGGCCGGTCAAATAGGACGAATCGGCGCTACACCATAATGACAGTTATGTGCGCGCGGTGGGTGTGGCGCGAGATGCGCGGCGAGGGACCACCTCTCGGTCCTCGAACGACTACGGTGAGGCGATCGCGTCCGGGAGGAGGTCGACTGGCAATGCGGATCGCGGTTGCCGGAGCGACGGGCCGCATCGGGGCCCTCACCGTCGCCGCGCTGCAGCGGCAGGGTCACCACGTCGTACGCATCAGCCGCTCGCTGGGCGTGGACGTGATGACGGGCGACGGGCTGGACGAGGCGCTCGCCGGCGTCGAGTCGGTGGTCGACGCGACCAATGTGGCGGCAGGGGAGCGTTCCGAGACGATGGCGTACCTCGGTGGCCTCACCCGCAACCTGCTGGCAGCCGAACAGCGCGCCGGCGTGCGGCACCACGTGTTGCTGTCGATCGTCGGCATCCACCGGGTCGACGACAACGCCCACTACGCGGGCAAGAGGGAGCAGGAACGACTGGTCGAATGCGGGCCGGTGCCGTGGACGATCGTTCCGGCCACCCAGTTCCACGACTTCGCCGCCATGGTCACGAGCTGGACCGAACGCGACGGCGTCGCCACCGTCGCGCCGCTGCTGGTGCAACCGATCGCACCCCGAGACGTCGCCGACATCCTCGCCGAGGTCGCCGTCGGCGAACCGCGGGGGCGCCACGTGGACATCGCCGGGCCCGCGACGGAGGACCTCGTGGACATGGCCCGGCGTACCAATGAGGCGCGGGGGCGCCGGGTCCGGCTCGTCCCGACGTGGTCCGGCGTGTTCGGCACGTCGATGTCCGGCGACGTGCTGTTGCCGGGCGACGGCGTGCGTATCGCGCCGACCAGCTTCGACGACTGGCTAGCCGCGGGTGCCCGGTGACGGGGTGACCGCGGTGACGACCAGGTCGACGATCCCGTCGGCGTAGTCGTCGGTCAGCGGGCCGTTGCGCAGCAGCCAGCGGTGGTACAGCGGACCGAACAGCAGCTCCACCACCAGGTCAAGCGCCGCGTCGGGGCGTACCTGGCCGGCCTCGCGGGCGGCCTCCAGCCGGGCGCGGACCGCATTCAACTGAGGACGGAGCAGCCGGTCGCGCGCCTGGGCGGCCAGTTCCTCATCGGCGAGCGTCTCGATGGTGATGGCACGCGTGGTGGCGGACAGCCGGGGATCGGCGAACTCGGCGACTGTGGCCCGGAGAACCGCACGCAGATCAGCCCGCAGGTCGCCGGTGTCGGGCAGCGCGATCACCTCCGGCATGTCGTCGGCGAGCGCGTCCAGGATGACCGCGCCCTTGCCGCGCCACCAGCGGTAGATGGTCTGCTTGCCGACCCCGGCGCGGGCGGCGATCGCCTCGACGGTCAGGGCCGAATAGCCGGTCTCGGTCAGCAGCTCCAGGGCGGCGGCGAGGATCGCGCGGCGGGACTGCTCGTTGCGGCGGGTGGGCTGCGGAGTCACAGCGGCAGCCTACCGCGAGACGAGACGTATCGTCTTGACGGAGGTGGTCGTGCCATGCTCTGCTGGGCAAGCGAGACGGGACGTCTCGTCTCAGCAGAGATCAGGAGATCACTTGCCGCACATCGCCATGGTCAGCATCCCGTTCCACGGGCACGTCAACCCGAGTCTGGAGATCATCCGTACCCTGGTGCGGCGCGGCCACCGGGTCACGTACGCCAATGACCCCGCCTTCGGCGAGGTCATCCGGTCAACCGGCGCGGAGCTGAAGGCGTACGCCTCGACGCTGCCCGCTGACGGCGGCGCCGGCATCGACGACCCGATCGCGCAGCTCACGCTCTTCCTCGACGACGCGATCGCCATGCTGCCGCAGCTGCGGGCCGCCTACACCGACGACCGGCCGGACCTGTTCCTCTACGACATCGCCGGCGCGCCGGCCCGGCTGCTCGGCGAACAGTGGGGGATCCCGGCCGTCCAGCTGTCCTCGACGTTCGTGGCCTGGGACGGCTACGAGCAGGAGATGGCATCCGCTGTGGAGGCGATGCGGGCCGATCCGCGCGGCGCCGACTACTACCGGCGGTTCACGGCATGGCTGACCGCGCAGAGTTCGTCGGTCACCGACAGCATGGCGTTCCAGGGGCGGCCGCCCCGCAGCCTCGTCCTGCCGCCGGAGGCGCTCCAGCCGAACGCCGACCGCGTGGACCGGTCGGTCTACAGCTTCGTCGGCCCGGTGCTGGGCGACCGCGCCGAGCAGGGTTCCTGGGTACGACCGGAGCACGCCGGGAAGGTGCTGCTCGTCTCGCTCGGCTCCGCCTTCACCCGGCAGCCCGAGTTCTACCGCCGCTGCGTCGCCGCGTTCGGCGACCTGCCCGGCTGGCACACCGTCCTGCAGATCGGCGAGCACGTCGACCCGGCCGAACTCGGTCCCGTCCCGGACAGCGTCGAGGTCCACCGGTGGGTGCCGCAGCTGGCCGTACTGGAGCAGGCGGATGCCTTCGTCACCCACGCCGGCATGGGCGGCAGCAGCGAAGGTCTCTACTGCGGGACGCCGATGATCGCCGTACCGCAGGCGGCCGACCAGTTCGCGAACGCCGAGCAGCTGGCCGCGCTCGGCGTCGCCCGCGTCGTCGACTCGGGCACCGTCACCGCCGCGGAGCTGCGCGAGACGTTGCTCGCCCTCACGTCGGACCCGGCCGTGGCGGTCCGCAGCGCCGAGCTGAAGCGGCAGGCCCGCGCCGCCGGGGGCGCCGACCGGGCCGCCGACCTGATCGAGGCCGAACTCGCCGTCGCGCTCGGCGGGTAGAGCCGTGGTCGCGGCGGCGGCCCGGGCCGCCGCGACCACGGCGCGGTCAGTCCTCCGCCAGCACCGTGAAGGTGAATGCGGTGCTCGTCGGACGCTTCAGCGGGATGTCGCACTTGACCCGGCGCAGCACCTCGGACCGGGTGAGGCCGAACCGGTGGGCGATGAGCCGGTCCGGGCGCACCGGCACCGGGTCGTCGAACGTGACGTTCACCTGCAACGGCCACCCGTCGAGCGGCACGACCGGCGCGTCCAGGCGCCACGCTCCGGTCCAGTCGAGGGTGAAGTGGCAGCGCCGGGCGAACGCCGGGTCCAGCAGTGTGGCCGCCACCAGGTCGGGATCGTTGAGTTGGTGGCCGTGCAGATCGGTGGGATCGAACGAACTGACCGCCGCCCGCTCACGGACGGTGAGCTTGCTGGTCCGGCCGCAGGACACGCAGTGCACCAGCAGCCAGACGTCCAGCAGCTTGCCGTTGGCGTTGACGCGGAACCGGCCCCGGGCGGCGGTGGCCGTCTCCGCCCGGCAGATGACGCAGCGCAGCGACAGCAGCGGAAGGCGGGTCCGGCGTACGACCCAGGGCAGCACGATATGAGGTTGGGATGACATGGAGACCTGATCTCTGAAGACCTGACGCGAGGCCGATTACGCGCGGCCTCGGACGCTGTGGCCGGGCGCGCGAGGGCAGCCCGGGGAGCCGTCGCGCAGGCGACGGCTACAGGCGTGGGGAACGTGTCAGGGTCAGAGAGCAGGAGGGGTCACGCGGAATCGTCCTTCTTCGCTGCGACAGGAGTGCGGGAAACGTACGGGACGTGCGGAACCGCTCTCAACCCGTTTTTCCGGCACCGCTGCGTCACACATCACTTCACTGACTAAAAGTTTGCAGTCCCTGCAAGATCGCTCGTAGGGTCGTGGCGTGACCACGGATCAGAGCCGCCCCGGCCTGCGCGACCGCAAGAAGCGGCAGACCCGCGCCGCCCTCAGCGCCGCCGCGCTGCGCCTGGTCGCCGAGCGCGGCCTGGACCAGGTGACGGTGGAGGAGATCAGCGAGGCCGCCGACGTGTCGGCCCGCACCTTCTTCAACTACTTCCCCAGCAAGGACGAGGCGCTGCTCGGCGACCAGCCGACCGACCGCGAGGTGCTTGCCGCCCACATCGTCGCCGCGCCGCCGGAGATGTCCGCGTTCGACGCGCTGCGGCTGGCCTTCGGCGACGTCGTCGAAGCCGTCGAGGCCGACCGGGAGGTGTGGCTGCTGCGGCTGCGGGTCATCGCGGCAAACCCGTCGCTTCTTCCGCGTCTGATCAGCGGCAACGCCGAGACCGAACAGGTGATCGTCGCGGCGGTGGCCGCCCGGCTGGGCCTCGACCCGTGCCACGGCCACCCGACGCTCGTCACCACTGTCGCCGGCGCGGTCTTCCGCACGGCCCTCATGCAGTGGGTCGAGCGACCCGACACGACGACGCTGCGCGAGCTGACCGCCGAGGCGTTCGCCGCCGTCGCCGCCGGCCTGCCCGATCCGTCCTGACCCCTCCCATCCGTACCGGCCGCCGCCGTCGCGCGGCCGCTCGCACGTGCACACCGACAAGGAGTTCGATGACCACCGCCACTGTTCCACCCGCCGAGACGGGTACGCGGATGTCACGCCGGGAGATCCTCCAGGCGTTGTCCGGCCTGATGGTCGGCATGTTCGTGGCGATCCTCGCCTCGACGGTGGTGGCAAACGCGCTGCCCCGGATCATCGCCGACCTCAACGGCAGCCAGACCGTCTACACCTGGATCGTCACCAGCGAGCTGCTGGCGATGACCGCGACGGTCCCGCTGTGGGGCAAGATGGCCGACCTCTACAGCAAGAAGCTGCTGATCCAGTTGTCCCTCGGCCTTTTCGTGGTCGGCTCGCTGGTCGCCGGATTCACCCCGAACGTCGAGGTGCTGCTGCTCAGCCGGGTCATCCAAGGCATCGGCGCGGGCGGCATGACCGCGCTCGCCACGATCGTCATGGCGGCCATGATCCCGCCGCGTGAGCTGGGCCGGTACGCCGGCATCTTCGGCGCGGTCTTCGGTGTCGGCACCATCGCCGGCCCGCTGATCGGCGGCGTCCTGGTCGACACGTCCTGGCTCGGCTGGCGCTGGTGCTTCCTGATCGGTGTGCCGTTCAGCCTGCTGTCCATCGCGCTGCTGCAGAAGACGCTGCACCTTCCGGTGGTCCGCCGCAGGGTCCGCATCGACTGGCTCGGCGCCCTGCTGATCACCTCGGGTGTGTCCACGCTGCTGATCTGGTCGTCGCTGGCCGGGAACAAGTTCGACTGGGCGTCCGGCTGGACCGCGCTGCTGGTCGGCGGCGGGCTGGCGCTGCTCGCGCTCGCCGTGTTCGTCGAGTCCCGCACCGAGGAACCGATCATCCCGCTCGGCATCTTCCGCAACCGCACCGTCAGCCTCACCACAGTGGCCAGCATCCTGGTCGGCGTGGCGATGTTCGGCGGCACCGTGTTCCTGTCGCAGTACTTCCAGACCTCGCTCGGCAAGTCGCCGACGGTGGCCGGCCTGATGAGCCTGCCGATGGTCCTCGGCCTGTTGGTCTCCTCGACCGTGGCGGGTCAGCTGATCACCAAGTACGGCCGGTGGAAGATGTTCCTGGTCGCCGGCGCCGCGGTGATGACGGTCGGCATGCTGCTGCTGAGCACCATCGACGCGAACACGAGCGTGCCGATGCTCTCGGTGTACATGGCGGTGCTGGGTGTCGGCGTCGGCATGCTGCTGCAGAACCTGGTGCTGGCCGCGCAGAACGATGTGCCGGCCGCCGAGCTGGGCGCGGCGACCTCGGTGCTGACGTTCTTCCGCAGCATGGGCGGCGCGGTCGGGGTCAGCGCGCTCGGCGCCGTCCTGGCCAACCGGGTGACGTCGCTGACCACCGAGAAGCTCGGGCCGCTGGCCACCGGCGGCGGATCGGCCGAGGTGCCGGATCTGTCGGCCCTGCCGGAGCCGGTGCTGCGGATCGTGCAGGAGGTCTACGGCACCGCCACGTCGGAGATGTTCCTCATCGGCGCGCCGTTCGCGCTGCTCGCCCTGGTCGTCGTGCTGTTCATCAAGGAGAAGCCCCTGAACACGCTCAGCGGTGACGAGCGCCGGGTCCGTGAGGAGGCGGCGGCCGCCGGGATGCACTGATCCCGCACGGTCGAGTGTGGGGCCGCCCCCGGGAGTCACCGGGGGCGGCCCCTTGTGCGATTGCGGTCAGCGTTCCGTACGGTCGTTGATCTCGGTGCCGGACTCGCCGGGCATGGCACCGATCGACTCCTCGGCGGCCCGGCCGCCGGTGCTCTCGTCGCCCTGCTTCAGCGAACTGCGGGGCAGCCCGGCCAGGTGTGCCGGGTCCTCGATCGGCTGGGGCGGCCACTGGTCCTGCGTACCGTCGGTCACCCCGGCGCGGCGCAGCGCCTCGACCAGTTGGTCCGGCGACAGGCGGTCGACCTCCTGTATCCCGGCCCCGCGCGCAATCGCCTGCAGTGTCTTCAGGTCTTCGCTCACGAATGTCTCGGCCATGCCCGAGCCTTCCCGCCCCTCAAGACAAGGAAACCGGCGGGCCTGCCACCGCCGGGTCGATCATGAAGTTGTACCGGACAAACCGGGCGCCGGACACCGTCAACCTCATGATCGACGCGAAATGGGAGGTTCGGTCAGCGGCGGGCGGGTTTGCGGTCGGGGCGGGGACGGTCCCGGTCCGGGTCGATCCCCACCTGGACGGCGAACGCCGGGTCCACGGCGAGCAGGGGGCGGGGGCCGAACAGGGCCATTCCGGTGAGCAGCGTGTCGGTGTCGCGGCCCTGCCAGACCGGGCGGCGCTCGGGGTCGAGGTCGGCGTGCTCGCGGCGCAGCCGCCGCAGCAGGCGCCGGGCGGCGGACCCGGTCTCCGGTACCTCGGTCAGCCACCAGCCGCCGAGCGCGGTGGCCAGGCAGCACAGCAGGAGTCCGGCGACCGAGGCGGGACCACCGGCGGAGCGCCCCTCGACGGCGCTGTCCACGAGCCGGGTCAGCCCGACCACGGCGACCGCGAACAGCGGCACCGTGCCCAGCGCGATCCGCCGTCGCTGCGCGCGGGTGAGCAGCCAGCCGTCGCGGACCAGCCGCCCGACCATACGGCGCAGCGCCCGGCCCACCTCCGGGTCGGCGAGCACCGCGGCCCAGGTCTGCGGGCGGCGCAGCGCGCTGTGCAGGGCGCGCACCAGCGCGGGCGAACCGGCCGGGGGACGCCCCTGCGCGTGCAGGGTGGCCAGCTCGCCGATCTCGACGCCACCGGCGCGGCGCAGCGCGGCCACCCCGAGCTGGCAGGCCAGCAGCGCCCGGTCGGTCAGGTACGCCAGCTCGACCCGGTCGGGCGTCGCGCCCCGGGTACGGCGGCCGGTCAGTTCGCGTACCGCGATCGCGATCGCGACGGCCACGGCGACCGCGCCGAGGTAGTCGAGGAGGAAGATCGACCCGCTGACTCCCCAGAGCATGGCGGCAAGTATGTCAGGAGCCGTGCCGTACCTCGGAGTCCCAGATCTGCGACCACTGGCGGCGCAGCCCTCGGGCGACGAAGATCGGCTCGCCGTTCTCGTCGTTGTCGACGTCGACCCGCTGGTCGACCCGGCCGGCCTCGGTGACCTCGGTGAACCAGGCGCGCAACCGGTCCGGGCGGGACCAGCCGACGACGATCACCACGTCGGCGTCGTCGGGCGGCCGGCCGAACGTGGCCATGCTGTTGTGCCCCGAGTACGCGCGGGGCAGTCCCCGCTGCGGCCCGTACCGAGCCAGCGCGCCGGCCTCGCCGTAGTTGCCGGTCAGCACCACCGCCCGGTCCCGCTCGGGCGGGGGCAGTGCGCGGTGCACGGCGGCGACCGAGTCGGCGAACTCGGGCCAGCCGATGGTCTCGCCCGCGTCGTAGTTCGCCGCGACCACGAACCCGGGCAGCCGGTCGGCGGGCAGCGTGGGCAGCAGCAGCACCGCGCTGCTCGCGGCCATCAGCACGGCGGCGGTGACCAGCAGCGCCTGCCGGATCCGGGGCGCGCCCCGCCGCGCCCATTCGACGGCCGGCACCACCCCGGCGGCGGTGAGCACCAGCAGCAGCGGCGCGTCGTAGTAGCCCTTGCCACCGGCCACCACCACGATCGCGACGACGACCAGCCAGGCCCAGGCCAGCGACCGGTACGCCGCCCAGTCCGGCCGGCGCAGCAGCGCGACCAGCCCGGCTACCCACACCGGAACCGCGAACGGGCTGATGATCAGGAACTGGAGCACCACCGCGTCGATCCGGCCGCTGTAGGAGCTGTCGCCGCCGGCGATCGACGCGGCAACGTCGAGCTGCGGGAAGCCGTGCGCGGCCTGCCACGCCACGTACGGCACGGCGAGCAGCACGGCGACGCCCGTGCCGGCGAGCACCCACCGGTCGCTCAGCAGCCGGCGCGGCCCGGCGATCAGCAGACCGGCGACCAGGCCGACGCCGAGCAGGGCGGGCAGCGGCTTGTTGAGCAGGCCGACGCCGAGCGCGAGCCCGGCGCCGAGCGCCCACCGGCTGTCGCCGGTGCGCAGCATCCGCACCACGCACAGCGCCGCGGCCAGCCACACCAGCAGGTCGACGCTCGTGGTGCTGAGCAGGTGGCCGCCGGCCAGCACGATGCCCGAGGCGGCGGCGAGCACCGCCGCGGCCGTCTGGGTGACGCGGTCGGCGCCGAACTGCCGGGCGATGGCGGCGACCAGCACCACCGCCGCGCCGCCGATGAACGCCGACGGGGTACGCAGCACCACCAGGTTGCCCGGCGCAATCGTGTCGGCCAGCCGGGCCAGCGCCGGCACGAGAGGCCCCTGGTCGACGTAGCCCCAGTCGAGGTGCCGGCCGCACAGCAGGAAGTACAGCTCGTCGCGGTGGTAGCCGTAGCGGCCGGCGAGCGACAGCAGCACGACGGTGAGGACCGCGCCCACCACCAGGGGCGCTGCGGTACGCGGACCGGCGGGCGGCGGGCCAGCGGGCGCGGCGGCCTGGCTCCGATCGACGTCGGCGACTGATTCGGCCACCTGCCCATGATGGACCGCACCGGTGGGCCGTCGATGCCCCGTGACCCTCGGCCGGGTGGACGGAAACCGGTGGCCGGACGGCCGGGGCGACGGTTAGCGTGCCCGGCGATGAGGATTCGTGACTACGCCGATGCCGACTGGGACCAGGTCTGGCCGATCTTCGCCGACGTCGTGACCGCCGCCGACACGTTCGCGTACGACCCGGACTGGTCGCCGGGGACGGCGCGCGAGGTGTGGGTGGAGCGGCCGCCGGGGCGTACCTCGGTCGCGGTGGACCACGACGGCGCGGTGCGCGGCACCGCGAAGATGGGCCCGAACCGGCCGGGGCCGGGGTCGCACGTGGCGACCGCGAGCTTCATGGTGGCGGCGCACGCGCGCGGCCGGGGCGTGGGCCGTGCGCTGTGCGAGGACGCGTTGGACTGGGCCCGGCGGCAGGGCTTCGCCGCGATGCAGTTCAACGCCGTGGTGGAGACCAACACGGCGGCGGTGGAGCTGTACCGGCGGCTGGGCTTCACGGTGATCGGCACCGTGCCGGAGTCGTTCGCCCACCCGACGCTGGGCCGGGTGGGGCTGCACGTCATGCACCGGCGGCTGTGACATCGGCGGCCGGAAAACGCCTGGCCGGACCGGGTGGGTTGCTGACAGGCTGCCCGCCATGACCGCTCATGCCCTCGCCGGGGCGCTCGCCGACGAGCGCCGCCGGACCGTGTTCGCCGCGATCGTGCTCGGCGCCCGCGACCTGTCTGCCGTGGTGGCCCGCACCGGGCTGCCGGCCCGCGACGCCGCGGTGGCCGTACGCCGTCTCACCGACACCGGTGTGCTCGCCGATGACGGGGGCGGGCTGCGGGTCGACGCCGAGCAGCTGCGCGAGTTCGCCCGGGCCGGGGCGGCGTCGCCGGTAGCCCCGGCGGCGAACCCGCGCGAGACGATCCTGCGCACGTTCCTGCGCGACGGCGCGCTGACCCGGCTGCCCGCGCAGCGCGGACGCCGCCGCGTGCTGCTGGAGCACATCACCGAACGCACCTTCGAGCCGGGACGTCGTTATCCGGAGCGGGAGGTGGACGACGCGCTGCGCCGGTGGTGCGAGGGCGGCGAGGCCGACCACGTGACGCTGCGCCGCTACCTGATCGACGACATGCTGCTCACCCGTGAGCAGGGCGTCTATTGGCGGACCGGGCCGTGAGCGGCTGGAGCACGCACGTCGTACGCCCGGAGCAGCCGGACGCGACGCTGGTGCTGCGCGAGTACATGGCGGAGATGGTGCGCCGCTGGTACGGGCGTCCGGAGCAGCCGGGTGAGGTGGACGCCGCGCTGGCCGAGGACCCGAGCGACGACCTGGTCGCGCCGAGCGGGCTGCTGGTGCTGGCCCGCCGCGACGGTCGCCTCGCCGGGTGCGCCGGGCTGCGGTGGCAGCCGGACTGGGCCGAGCTGACCCGGGTGTACGTGCGCCCGGAGCACCGTGGCGCCGGTGGTGGAGCGGCGCTGATCGCCGCGGTCGAGGCGTACGCCGTCGGTGGCGGGGCGACGCGGATCCGGCTGGACACCCGCTCCGACCTGGTCGAGGCGCGGGCCCTGTACGCCCGGCACGGCTACCGGGAGATCCCCGCCTTCACCAGCGGCCCGTACGCGCAGCACTGGTTCGAGAAGTCACTGCCGGCGCGAGTTGACGACGCGGCGCGGGCGCGTTAAAACAGAACCAGGAACTTGAGTCACCAAGACTCAACTTGAGACCTTGGGCAAGGAGAACCGAGGAGGCAAGAGCCATGTTGATGCGTACCGACCCGTTCCGCGAGATCGACCGGATCGCCGAGCAGTTCTTCGGCACCGCCGCCCGGCCCGCCGTGATGCACCTGGACGCCTACCGCGACGGTGACCACTTCTACGCGGCGTTCGACCTGCCCGGCGTCGACCCGGACAGCATCGACTGCACCGTCGAGCGCAACGTGCTGACCGTCCGCGCCGAGCGCCGTCGCCCCAGCGGCGAGAACGTCGAGCTGGTCGCCGCCGAGCGTCCGATGGGCACGTTCACCCGGCAGCTGTTCCTGGGCGACACGCTCGACACCGACCGGCTGGAGGCCGGCTACGAGAACGGCGTGCTGACGCTGCGCATCCCGATCGCCGAGCGCGCCAAGCCGCGCCGGATCACCGTGGCCACGCCCGCCGAGGGCAACGGCCGCCGCCAGCTCACCACCGCCTGATCGTCCACGCCGACGCGGGGGAGGCCGGAGCGCCGGCCGACCCCGCGTTGTCGTACCAGCGCGCCTGATCGCCAAACCATCCGCGGGCTGAGAGCCTTTCTCACATGCTTCGCCCCGAGGTGCTGCCGCGCGCCCGCACCGCCGCCCTGCCCGCCGGCCCGGCCGACGTCACCGAGGCGTGGCTGCGCAACCGGCGGCTGTCCGAGCACACCCGCGACGCGTACCGCCGCGACGTCACCGGCTGGCTGACCTGGTGCGCCGAGCGTGGGCTCGACCCACTGCGGGCCACCTTCCTCGACGTCAACGCCTACGGCCGGGAGCTGGAGTCCACGCCGCGCGGGCGCGACGGCCGGACGCTCACGCCGGCCACCGTGGCGCGCCGGCTGTCCGCGTTGTCGAGCTGGTACGACTTCCTGGCCAAACTGGGCGCGGTGACCGCCAATCCGGTCTCGGCGGCGGACCGGCCCCGCGTCGACCGGGACCACTCCGCCACCGTCGGCCTCACGCCGGAGGAGGTCGACGCGCTGATCGCCGCCGCCGAGACGGACACCGGCCCGACCGCCGCCCGCAACCGGGCCGCCGTCGCGCTCCTGGCCGACCTGGGGCTGCGGGTGGGGGAACTGGTCGCGCTGGACGTGTCCGACCTGGGCACCGAGCGCGGTCACCGCAGCGTCCGCTTCGTCGGCAAGGGCGGCAAGGTACGCCGTCGCGCGCTCACCCCGGGCACCGCGTACGCCCTCGACGCCTACCTGACCGCGCGGGCCGAGGCGCAGGGCGTGACGGTGCCGGAGCTGGCCGGTCCGCTGCTGGTCACCGCGACCGGCGGCCGGCTGGACCGGCATGCCGTGTTCCGGCTGGTGCGCCGCCTCGCGCAGCGCGCCGGGATAGCCGCCTGGGCGAAACTGTCGCCGCACTCGCTGCGCCACGCGTTCGCCACCACGGCCCGCTCGGAGGGGGTGCCGCTGGAGGACGTGCAGGACGCGATGGGGCACGCCGATCCGCGTACCACCCGCCGCTACGACCGGGACCGGCACAACCTGGACCGCGACCCGGCGTACGCGATCTGGGCGGCCCGCGCCCGCCGTCGCGGCTGAGCCGTCGCGCGGACCGGTCAGCCCTGCGGGCGGGGGCAGAGGCAGAACGGCTGCCCGATCGGGCGTACCGGCAGTCTGCCGCTCCCCCCTGACGTCTTCGGCCCGTCACGGGCGCGCGGCGCAACCGCCTGCGCGGCGCGTTCCGGTTGCCTACCGTCGACGGTGATGGGCAGGCAGCAGGAGTGGCACCACACGGCCCGGCGGCGCCGGCCGCTACGCGCGGGCGTGCTGATCGCCGGTCTCGGCGTGGGCACCTGCCTGATCGGGGTGGCCGGGCTGGCGGTGTGGAACGCGCAGGTGGTGCTCCAGTCCGACGGGCCGGTCCGGGAGACCGCCGACAGGTTCTTCCGCGACGTCGCCGCCGGGGACACCGACGCGGCGTACGAGCGGCTGTGCGCCGAGGCCCGGGGTAGGTGGAGCAAGGCCGGCTTCGGCAGTTGGGTGCGTACGCCGCCGCAGGTCAGCGGCTACGAGATCGTCGACGTGTCGGTGGCGACCCGCGCCGGCAAGCCGACCGGGACGGTGATCGTGCGGATCAACCGTGACGGCGGCGGCAGCGAGGAACGTGAGTTGCCGATCGTGTCGGAGGGCGGGTCGTGGCGGGTGTGCGGGGACCCGTTCTGAGGCTCAGGCGCGGGGGCCGAGGTCCCCGGAGCGGTAGTGCCGCCGGCACAGCACCTGGTAGCGCACGTCGGCGGTGTCCACGGTGTCGCCGATGACGACCTGGGCGCCCTCGCGGACCACCGCGCCCTGCACGACCCGGGCGTTGAGCAGCCCTTCCCGGCCGCACCAGCACAGCACCTCGACCTGGATCCGGGCCACCTCGTCGGCAAGTTCGAACAGCCGCTGCGCGGCCGGGAACAGGCAGGAGCGGAAGTCGGTGGCCAGCCCGAAGGCGTAGACGTCGACGTCGAACCGGTCGACCAGTTCGGCCATCTGCTCGACGTGTTCGAGGTTGTAGAACGACGCCTCGTCGCAGATCAGGTAGTCCACCCGTACCCCTTCGGCCCAGGCGTCGCGGACCAGGTCGCGCAGGTCCAGGTCGTCGGTGACCTCGACGGCCTCGTGGGCCAGGCCGATGCGGGTGGTGACCTGCGGGCCCAGCGAGCGGTCGATGCGGGTGGTGACCAGGCCGCGGCGGCCCTGGCGGGCGTGGTTGTGGTTCATCTGCAACGCCATGGTGGACTTGCCGCAGTCCATCGGCCCCCAGAAGAACTTCAGGGCGGCGGCGTGCAGCGGCCGACCGTCGACGCCGCGGGCGGCGGCGCAGCCGGCGGCTCGGTCGTCGCCCGGCCCCGGCAGGGGACGGGCCAGGCAGGTCGGGGCGGCGTCGTCGGTCACGTCGGGGCAGCCTAGTCCATCGACGCCGCCGGATCCGGTCCGCGATGATCGACCCGTCAGAGCACCCGGGGCGGGGTGTTGCCGGCGGCGATGATGGCCCGGCGCATCGGCACGGCGGCGAGCAGCGCGAAGCCGACCACGAAGAAGATCAACAGCGACACCAGGCCCACCCGGTACGACGAGGTCAGCTGGAACACCAGGCCGAACGCCAGCGGGCCGAGCCAGCTGGTGCCCTTGTCGCTGATCTCGTAGAAGCCGTAGTACTCGCCTTCCTTGCCGGCCGGGATGAGCTGGCTGAACAGCGACCGGCTCAGCGCCTGGCTGCCGCCGAGGACCAGGCCGATGCAGCCGCCGAGGATCATGAACGGCACGGGCGCCTCGGCCGGCAGCCGGAACGCGGCGATGATCACACCGGTCCAGAGCACCAGCGACAGCAGCACGGTCTTCCAGGCGCCGATGCGCTTGGCGAGCGCGCCGAGGGCGAGCGCGCCGCCGAACGCGAGGAACTGCACCAGCAGGATGGTGACGATCAGCGTGCTCTGGTCCAGTCGCAGCTCCTCGGTGCCGTACTGGCTGGCCAGGGTGATGACGGTCTGGATGCCGTCGTTGAAGACCAGGAACGCGAGCAGGAAGAACAGCGTCAGCGGGTACGTCTTGAGCTCGCGCAGGGTGCGCCCGAGCTGCCGGAACCCGTCGGTGAGCACGTTGCCGCCCGCCTGCAGGGCGGCGGCGGTGGGGTGCTCGCGCAGCCAGCGCAGCGGGACCAGGGTGAACGCCGCCCACCACACGCCGGCGGACACGATCGACCAGCGGGCCAGGTCCAGCGTGCGCTGGGCGTTGCCCTCCTCGCTGAGCATGGTGACGGCGACGAGGTTCAGCGCGAGCAGCAGACCGCCGCCGAGGTAGCCGATGGCCCAGCCGCGGCTGGAGATGCCGTCGCGCTCGTCCGGGCCGCCGAGTTGCGGCAGGAACGAGTTGTAGACGACCACGGCGGCGCCGAAGGAGATGTTCGCGACCAGGAACAGCGCGCCGCCGAGCAGGTAGCGCTCACCGGTGACGAACGCGAACGCGATGGTCGCGCCGGCGCCGGTGAAGGCCGCCGCGGCGAGCAGCCGCTTCTTGTGCGCCGACCGGTCGGCGATCGCGCCGATCACCGGCAGCACGAACACGGTGAGGAAGACCGACAGCGAGATCAGGTACGGGTAGAACGAGCCGGCGGCGACCTTGACGCCCAGCGGGTACACGGCGCCGTCGCAGCTGTCCGCGCCCAGTTCGCAGCCGGCGGCCAGCTCGGTGACGGTGGTCAGGAACGGCCCGAGGAAGACCGTGATGACCGTGGTCTGGAACGCGGAGTTCGCCCAGTCGTAGAAGTACCAGCCGGTGCGCTCGCGGCGGGTGCTGCCCGGTCCGGCGGGGTCGGCGACGGCGGGGGTGACCGTATCGGCCATCGGGGGTCGTCCTCGGGGGGTCAGGCGGCCCAGTGGCCGCGGCTGCGGTAGACGTCGCGGAGCACGCTGACGTGATCGGTCATGATGCCATCCACACCAAGATCAAGTAAGTGGTGCATCTGGGCGGGTTCGTCGATCGTCCAGACGTGCACGTGCAACCCGATCCGGCGGCAGTACGCGAGGAACCGCCGGTCCACCACCGGCACCCGCCCGAAGGAGACCGGGACCTGCGCGGCGACCACGGACGGGGGCAGCCGCACCGGTCGCCCGTGCAGCGAGGCCAGCCGCAGCCGGGCCACGCCGCGCATGCCGAGGCTGGTGGCGACCGTCGGGCCGGCCAGCGCGCGCAGCCGCGACAGCCGGGCGTCGCTGAACGAGGCGAGCAGCACCCGGTCACCCGCGCCGGCCCGGGTGACGGTGGCGACCGTGGGCGCCACGCCGCCGTCGGACTTGACGTCGATGTTGAACCGCACCTGCGGCCAGGCGTTCAGCACGTCGTCCAGCCGGGGCACCAGGGCGGCCCCGCCGACGCGCACCGAGGTCAGGTCGGCCCAGCGCAGGTCCGCGATGCGACCGGGCTCGCCGGTGACCCGGCGCAGCGTCGGGTCGTGGAAGACCACGGGTACGCCGTCGGCGGTGGCGTGCACGTCGGTCTCCACGTACCGGTAGCCCAGGGCGACGGCACGGGCGAACGCGGCGGCGGTGTTCTCGTCGCCGTCGGCCGCGCCGCCGCGGTGGGCGAACGCCAGCGGCGCGGGCGCGTCGAGGTAGCCGTGACGGGGCTGCACGCGGGCAGTATGCCCGGCCCGGGTGGCGCGCACATGGCCGGGCGATGAAATTACCTATCGTTCCCTATCGTGACTAGGATAGGGTGCGATGAGTAACGACATGTATTCGGTTGAGCAGGTCGCTGACCTGCTCGGGCTGCACGTGCGCACCGTGCGCGGCTACATCCGATCCGGGCGGCTGCGGGCCACCCGGATCGGCAAGCAGTACCGGATCGCGCGCGCTGACCTGGACGCGCTGACCGGCCGGCCGGCCGTCGCGGCCACCGGACCGGCGGCGGAGGTGTCGAGCGTCCTGCGGCTCGACGGCGTCGACCGGGCCGCCGCCGACCGGCTCGCGACGCTGGTGCTGGCCGGCGTGAACACCCACCACGACCCGGACCGTCCGCTGCGGGTGCAGACGGTCCACGACGAGGAGCGGCAGCGCATGACCATCATGATCCTGGGCGACCTCACCGCCACCGCCGACCTGCTGCGCCTGGTCGACGGGGTGCTGGGCGGCGGCAACGACCTGCTCGGCGGCGGCCGTGACTGACCTGATGCAGGAGCGCGCCGGCGTGGCGGTGCTGGTCTGCGATCCGGACGGCCCGCCGATCGCCACCGAGCGCGACGCGCTGGACCTGATCGGCGCGGCGTTCCTCGGCGCGACTGTGGTGGCGGTGCCGGCCGAGCGGCTCGACCCCGGCTTCTTCACGCTCGGCACCCGCTTCGCGGGCGAGGTGATGCAGAAGTTCGTCAACTACCGGCTGCGCCTGGCGATTGTCGGCGACATCTCCGCGCACCTGGAGCGCAGTGGCGCGCTGCGGGCGCTGGTGGCCGAGTCGAACCGGCACGACCAGGTGTGGTTCGTGCCCGACCTGACCGCCCTCGACGCCCGCCTGCGCGCCACCGGCTGACCTTCGCCCCGCCTCGCTGATCTTGCACTTGCGGCCCTCGTCGGGGGCGATTGGCCCGGTTTGCCGGGGCACCAACCGCAAGATCGGCGGAGCAATGGGGCGCGGGAGTGGCGGGTCAGCTGCCTGCGTCGCGGGTTCCCGGCGGCGGGTAGGGCTGCTCCGCGAGCAGCCGGGCCAGGTGGGCGCTGTTGAGCGCCAGCGCGGCGGTGGTACGGCCGGTCGTGTCGGGTTTGGGGCGGGCGTCGACGTAGTCGGTCTTGTGCAGCGCCTCGCCGACCCAGTAGGTGGCCCCGGCGGCCGGGCAGGTGAACCCCACCTCGTTGAGGGCCTGCTGCACCTCGGCGATGGTGTGGTGCGCGCCGTCCTCGTTGCCGACCACTGCCACCCCGCCGACTTTGCCGTAGGTACGCAGGCGGCCCTGGTCGTCGGTCTCGGACAGTTCGGCGTCCAACCGTTCCAGGACCATCTTGGTGACCGACGAGGGCTGACCGAGCCAGATGGGCGTGGCGATGATCAGGATCTGGGCGGCGAGCAGCTTGGCGCGGATGGCGGGCCAGCCGTCGCCGGCACCCTCGTCGACGGCGACCCCGAAGCGCACGTCGTGGTCGACCACGCGGACGATCTCGCCGTCGACACCCTGATCGGCCAGCGCGTCGAGCACCTCCTGACCGAGCACCTGGGAACTGGACGTCGCCGGTGAGCGCTTCAGGGTGCAGTTGAGGACGAGTGCTCGAACAGCGGTCATGGCCGGATCCTCTCCGCCTCGGGATTGCGGGACTTGATACCCGCCTCCGGGGCCGGGATGCGTCAGCCGGGGCGGTGGCGGCGGTGGGCGCGGGCGGTGTCGACCGGCCGGCCCGGGTCGACGTGGCGCGGCAGGTCCGGCTCGTCGGGGCGCAGCGGGACCAGGTCGTCGGTGATCGCGTCGATGATCCGGTCGGTGGCGTGCCGGGCCGCGCCGGGAGAGCCCGACCGCAGGTCGTCGATCGGCACCGGGGCGCCGAAGTGCACCCGGATGGCGGGCCGGCGGACGAGCGCGCGGGCCACCCCACGCAGCATCCCCTTCGGCGCGCGGTACGGCAGTACCTCGTGCGAACCCCACTGCGCCACCGGTACGACGGCGGCGCCGCTGGCGAACGCGAGCCGGGCCGTGCCGGTCTTGCCCCGCTCGGGCCACATGCCCGGGTCGAGCCCGATGCGTCCCTCCGGGTAGACGAGCACCACCGAGCCGCCGGCCACGGCCTGGGCGGCGACCTCCAGCGAGCGGTGCACGGCGGCGGTGCCGCGGTCGACGCGGATGTGCCCGGCGCGGCGCATCAGCGCCCCGATCACCGGGGTGCGGAACAGGCCGCCGGTGGCCATGATCCGTGGCGCGACGTCGCGGACCCGGCAGGCGGCGGCGAGCACGACCGGGTCGAACGGGCTGATGTGGTTGGCGGCCAGGATCAGCGGGCCGCGGCGCAGCGCGTCGGGCACGTCGCCGGTGACCTCCAGCCGGCCGACCAGCCCGACGGCGGCGCGGGCGAGCGTCTGCGCGCCCCGCCACAGCAGCGGCGCGCGCCAGAGGGTGCTGTTCATCAGTGCTGGATGGTCGCACGTGCAGGGGTGGCGGCGGGAGCCGGTGGGGGTCCTCCGGCAAGGGTGATCAGGGTCATTGGTCCCGGGCCGGGTGGGGCCCTGCGGCCCTGCTGCTTTCGCTACGACGCCGAGTAGTATCTACTACGTCTCGTAGTATGCACAGCTGGGGGTTTTCTGGTGGACGCGTTGGACGTCGCCCGCTGGCAGTTCGGTGTCACCACCGTCTACCACTTCTTGTTCGTGCCGTTGACCATCGGCCTGTCCGTGCTGGTGGCGATCCTCCAGACCATGTGGCACCGCACCGGCAACGAGCGGTACCTCAAACTCACCAAGTTCTACGGCAAGCTCTTCCTGATCAACTTTGCGATGGGTGTGGTCACCGGCATCGTGCAGGAGTTCCAGTTCGGCATGAACTGGAGTGACTACTCGCGCTTCGTCGGTGACATCTTCGGCGCGCCGCTGGCCATCGAGGCCCTTGTCGCGTTCTTCCTGGAGTCCACGTTCATCGGCCTGTGGATCTTCGGCTGGGACCGGCTGCCCAAACGCCTGCACCTGGCCGCAATCTGGGCCGCCGCGATCGGCACCAACCTGTCGGCGTACTTCATCCTCGCCGCCAACTCGTTCATGCAGAACCCGGTCGGCTTCCGGATCAACCCGGAGAGCGGCCGCGCCGAGCTGACCGACTTCGTCGCCGTGCTCACCAACAAGGTCGCCCTGGTCACCTTCCCGCACACGCTGGCCGGCTCGTTCCTGGTCGCCGGGTCGCTGATGGTCACCGTCGGCCTGTGGCACGTGATGCGCAACCGCGACAGCGCCGACACCGGCGCGTACCGCTTCGCCACCAAGCTCGGCTCCTGGGTCGTCCTGATCTCCTCGGCGCTGGTGATCCTCACCGGCGACATCCAGGGCAAGATCATGACCGAGGTGCAGCCGATGAAGATGGCCGCCGCGGAGGGCCTCTACACCACCGAGAGCCCCGCCTCGTTCTCCGTGCTCACCGTCGGCAGCCTCGACGGCAGCCGCGAGATCTTCGCTCTCAAGATCCCGTACCTGCTGTCGTTCCTCGGCACCGGCGACCCCAACGGCACCGTGCAGGGCATCAACGACCTCCAGGCCCAGTACGCCAGCCAGTACGGCCCCGGCAACTACGCCCCGATCATCCCGGTCACCTACTGGAGCTTCCGCTTCATGATCGGCTTCGGGCTGGCCGCCGCCGCGATCGCGCTGCTGGTGCTCTGGAGCCAACGCAAGGGCCGCACCCCCACCAGCAAGTGGCTGCTGCGCGCCGGCCTGGTCATGCCCGTGCTGCCGCTGCTGGCCAACTCCTTCGGCTGGATCTTCACCGAGATGGGCCGCCAGCCGTGGATCGTCTTCGGCGAGATGCTCACCCGTGACGGCGTGTCCCGCAGCGTCTCCCTGACCGAGGTCCTCACCTCCTTCACCGCGTTCACGCTCATCTACGCCGTCCTCGCGGTGGTCGAGTTCAAGCTGCTGGTCCGCTATGCCCGCGCCGGCGTCCCGGACGTCACCCCGCAGACCGACGACGACGACACCGACGACGCCGAGCGCCCGCTGGCGTTCGCCTACTGACACCCCGGAGCCCAACCGTGGAACTGACGACCGTCTGGTTTCTCCTCGTAGCAGTGCTCTTCACCGGCTACTTCATCCTCGAAGGCTTCGACTTCGGCGTCGGGATGCTGCTGCCGGTGCTCGGCCGCGACGACCGGCAGCGCCGTGTCCTGATCAACACCATCGGCCCGGTCTGGGACGGCAACGAGGTGTGGCTGATCACCGCCGGCGGCGCCATGTTCGCCGCCTTCCCCGAGTGGTACGCCACCCTGTTCTCCGGCTTCTACCTGCCGCTGCTGCTCATCCTGCTGGCCCTGATCGCCCGCGGCGTCGCCTTCGAGTACCGCCACAAGCGGCCCGAGGCGTCCTGGAAGCGCCGCTGGGACCAGGCCATCTTCTGGGGCTCGGCGATCCCGGCCGTGCTGTGGGGCGTGGCGTTCGCCAACATCTTCCGCGGCGTGCCGCTGGACGCCGACCACGAGTACGTCGGCGGGCTGCTCGACCTGCTCAACCCGTACGCGCTGCTCGGCGGCCTGACCACGCTGGGGCTGTTCCTCACCCACGGCGCGGTGTTCCTGGCGCTCAAGACCACTGGCGACATCCGCGAGCGCGCCGGCGCCCTCGCCGTCAAGCTCGGCGTCGGCACGGCCGTGGCCGCGGTGGCGTTCCTGAGCTGGTCGCTGACCATCCGCTCCAGCGCCGCCGCCGTCGTGCTCGCCGTCGGCGCCGCCCTCGCCCTGCTCGGCGGTCTGGCCGCAGCCAAGGTACGCCGGGAGGGCTGGGCGTTCACCGGCACCGCCGTGGCGATCGCGCTGGCCGTGGCGACGCTGTTCGCGGCGCTGTTCCCGAACGTGATGCCGTCCACGCTCGACGCGGCCGGCACGCTCACCGCCACAAACGCCGCGTCCACCCCGTACACCCTGAAGATCATGACCTGGGTGGCGGTGATCTTCACGCCGATCGTGCTGGCGTACCAGGGTTGGACGTACTGGGTGTTCCGCCGCCGGATCGGGGTACAGAACATTCCGCAACACTGATCGACCTGTGGGCGCAGGGGCGCGGGGCCGGTGCGAGGGGGTCGCACCGGCCCCGCGGGGCGTTCAGCGCGCCTCGCGCAGCTCCGCCAGCCGCGCCTCGATCTCGGCCAGCTCGGCGCGCAGCTTCTCCGCCTGCTGCTCCGCCTCGGCCCGCTCGGCGGCGAGGATCTGCTCCACCGCCTCCTGCACCCCCGGCACGTCCACCAGCGCCACCATCCGCAGCGCCTCGGCCGGCTTCACCACGTACGGCCGGGCCAGCGCCTTCGTGCCCTGCTGCGCGGCCACCGTCCACTCGCCCTCGGCGTACGCCAGCGTCACCGTCAACCCCGGCGGGGTCTTCGGCTTCGCGGCCTTCACCGCCCGCTTCGCCGGCTTCGGCTCCGCCTGCGGCGCCTCGGTCTTTGGCTCCTCCCGTCGTGGCGCCGGCACCCGCGGGGTGTCCAGCACGAACTCCGGCTCCGGCGCGGCCGGCGGCTGCTCCGGTTCCGGCTTCGCCTCGGCGGCCGGACGCCGCCCGGCGCCCTTCGGCGCGACCGCCACGTCGGCGGGGGAGAACGGCAGCTCGTCGCGGCCGAACCGCACCACCACGAACTCCTCCGACGCCTCCGGGTCGGTCAGCTCCACCACCTGCCCGATCTGCCCGGCGATCTGCCCGGCCGCCTCGGTGAACACCACCCGGGGCTTGCGGCCCGCCGCGAGCGCCTCCCGGATCCCCTGAACCTCGTCAGTGGACAAACCCTGACCCGCCATCACGCCCTCTTCCGTACACCTGTTTGACGCAGCCTTGATACCAGCCGGCTGCGACACCACGATGATCAGCCCCCGAGGGCCCGCAACGCCGCGTCGGCGTGCTCGCTCATGCTCAGCTCGCTGCGCACCACGGCGAGGACCCGCCGGTCCGTGCCGATCACGAACGTCATCCGCCGCGTGCTCAGCGGCCCCAGCGGCAGCCGCCGCCGCACCCCGAACGCGTCCGCCACCGCGCCGTCGACGTCGGAGAGCAGCGGATAGTCGAACCCGTGCCGGCGGGAGAACTCCGCCTGCCGCTGCACCGGATCACGGCTGATCCCCACCCGCTGCGCGCCCACCGCCGCGAACTCCGCCGCCAGATCCCGGAAGTGACAGCTCTCCGCCGTGCAGCCCCGCGTCATCGCCGCCGGATAGAAGAACAACACCACCGGCCCGGCGGCCAGGAACTCCGACAGGCGACGCGGCGTCCCCGTCTCGTCCGGCAGCGTGAAATCCTCGACCAGGTCACCGACACCCAACGCGTTACTCATGACGCGAGGATATGTAGACATCGGCGATCCGGCTCCGTCGTACCCGGCGAGCGGCGGGGAGGCACCGCCGCACGACGCGAAGGACCAACAGTGAAGTACGTCATCATGATCCACTCCAACCCGGAGCCGTGGGGCCACCCCACCTCCGAGTATCTGGCCTCCTACCAGGAGCTGCCCGCCGAGGTACGGGACCGGCTCAACGCCGACTTCGAGCAGGTGCTGACCGAGCTGCACGCCAACGGTGAGCTCGTCGTCGGTGAGGCGCTCGCCGACCCCGCCACCGCACGGCTGTACCGGTGGAGCGACGGCGCGCCGCTGGTGACCGACGGCCCGTACTCCGAAGCCAAGGAACACCTCGCCGGGTTCTTCCTGATCGACGTGGAGGACCAGGCCCGCGCCGAGGCCGTCGCGGCGAAGTTCGCCGGCCCGGGGGAGACCGTCGAGCTGCGGCCCCTGATGTGGCCGGGCGGCTCCGATCAGTAGCGCCACAGCGCTGGCGGACGTGTGGCGCCGGGAGGCGCCGCACGTCCGCGCCGCGCTGCTGCGCCGCTACGGGCACCCCGACGCCTGCGAGGACGCCCTGCAGGACGCGGCGGAGGCGGCCGCCGCCAACTGGCCGCGCACCGGCGTCCCCGACGACCCCCGCGCCTGGCTGATCCGGGTCGCCGCGCGGCGGCTGATCGACCGGATCCGCGCCGACGCGGCCCGTACCCGCCGCGAGCGGCTCGACGCGGCCCGGCAACCCGACGCCGGCCTCGTACCGCCCGTCGACGACACGCCGGTGACCGGCGCCGACGACACGATGCGGCTGCTGTTCCTGTGCTGCCACCCGGCGCTGAGCCGCCCCTCAC
Source organism: Micromonospora chalcea (assembly GCF_028768405.1). Lineage (NCBI taxonomy): Bacteria > Bacillati > Actinomycetota > Actinomycetes > Micromonosporales > Micromonosporaceae > Micromonospora > Micromonospora chalcea. Next base: position 1,328,815 of record NZ_CP118233.1, read on the forward strand.
AGGTCGCGCTGACCCTGCGCGCGGTGGCCGGCCTGCGCGTCGAGCAGATCGCCGCCGCCTACCTGGTGCCGGCCCGGACCATGACGCAGCGGCTGAGCCGGGCCCGCGCGACGCTGCGCGAGGCGGGCGCCCGGTTCACCATGCCGCCGCCGCACGCGCTGCCCGCCCGGGTGGCCGCCGTGCTCGACGTGTGCCACCTGGTGTTCAGCGAGGGCTACACCCGCACCTCCGGCGACCAGCTCCTGGACGTCGCACTCGCCGAGGAGGCGATCCGGCTCACCCGCCAGGTCCACACCGCACTGCCCGAGCACCACGAGGTGACCGGCGCGCTGGCGCTGATGCTGCTCACCCACGCCCGGTCGCCCGCCCGCACCGACGCCGCCGGTGACCTCGTGCCGCTCGCCGACCAGGACCGCTCCCGCTGGCGCGCCGACCTGATCGACGAGGGCGTCGCGCTGCTCGGCCGGGCCCTGCCCCACGGCCCGGTGGGCCGCTACCAGCTCCAGGCGGCCATCGCCGCCGCCCACGCCGAGGCCCCGACGTTCGACCGCACCGACTGGCTGCAGATCAGCGTCCTCTACGACATGCTGAGCCGGGTCGCCCCCAGCCCGTTCGTCACACTCAACCAGGCCGTCGCCGTGGCCATGGCGCACGGCCCCGACGTCGGGCTGGCGCTGCTCGGCCCGCTGCTGACCGACCCGGCCATGCGCGGCCACCACCGGCTGCACGCCGTCCGCGCCCACCTGCTGGAGCTGCACGGCGACCCGCGGGCCGCCGCCGAGCACTACCGGCTGGCCGCCCGGCTCACCGGCAGCCTGCCCGAACAGCGCTACCTCAACCGGCGGCTGGCGCGCCTGACCAGCGACTCCTGATCGCGGTCACCGCCACACCCCGGCCACCTCGTCGGCCACCGTGTCGGCCTGGGCGAACCCGGCCCGCGCCGACGCGGCCCGCCGCGCCGGATCCAGCACGTTACGGCCGATCGCCGTGCGTGCCGCCCGGTCCGGCGACACCACCGCCACCCGCGCGCCGGCCGCCCGCAGCGCCGTCACCTGCGCCGACAGCCGCGGCATCGGTCCGACCGCCGCACGGGTCGGCGCCAGCACCACCACCCGCTCGCACCCGGCCGCCAGGTCCGCGTTCACCGGCGACCGGACGCCGCCGTCGACGAAACGCCGGTCACCGATCGTCACCGGCGGCCAGACCCCCGGCACCGCGCAACTGGCCCCGACCGCGTCCACCAGCGGCACCCCGCTGTCCGCGTCGAACACCACGAACTCGCCGGAGGCCGCGTCGACGGCGGTGACCAGCAGCCGCGCCGCCGGCCAGTCCGACGACGGCAGCCGCGCCGCGATCACCGCCCGCCGCGACTGCTCCGACGGGGTACGCGCCGACAACGCCATCGCGCCGATACGCGCCCGGGCCCGCGCCGCGTCCCGGCCCCGCCCACCGGCCCACGCCCAGCGCAACAGCACCCCCGTCCCGAGGCGCGCCGGCACCTCCTCGCGGGGCGGCCGCAGCTGCGCCTCGTACAACTGCGTCACCGGCGTACCCGAACGCACCTGCGCCCCGACCACCGACCCGGCCGACGTGCCCACCACCAGCTCCGCCTCGTCCAACCGCAGGCCGTGCCCGGCCAGCCCGGCCAGCAGACCCAGCTCCCAGGCCACCCCGGTGACCCCGCCGCCACCCAGCACCAACGCGCGCCCCATGTGACAGTCCTCTCCACCCCGGATGGTCCCGCCCACGGTAACGTCGCCCCCACCGCAAGGCAGGGGAGAAGTGCATTGACCTCCGTCACCATCGTCACCGGGGGAGGACGCGGCATCGGCGCGGCCACCGCCCGGCGGCTCGCCGCCGAGGGCCACGACCTGGTCATCGGCTACCGCGCCGACCACACCGCCGCCGAATCCGTGGCCGCCGACGTGCGCGCGGCCGGCCGCCGCGCGGTCACCGTCGCCGCCGACACCACCGACCCGGACCAGGTACGCCGCATCTTCGACGCCGCCGACCGGCTCGGCCCGCTCACCGGCCTGGTCAACAACGCCGGCGTCACCAGCCCGATCGGCCCGTTCACCGACCTGCGCGTCGACGACCTGCGCGAGGTCGTCGACGTCAACCTCATCGGGTACGTGCTCTGCGCCCAGCAGGCGGCCCGGCGGCTCACCCGCGGCGGCGCCATCGTCAACGTCTCCTCCGTCGCCGCCACGCTCGGCTCACCCGGCGAGTACGTCCACTACGCCGCCGTCAAGGCCGCCACCGACACCCTCACCGTCGGGCTCGCCAAGGAACTCGCGCCGCACGGCATCCGCGTCAACGCCGTCGCTCCCGGCATCATCCGCACCACCATCCACGCCCGCTCCGGCGTGCCCGACCGCCCCGACTCCGCCGCCGGGCGGATCCCGATGGGCCGCGCCGGGGAACCCGAGGAGGTCGCCGGCGCGATCGCCCACCTGCTCGGCCCGGACGCCTCGTACACCACGGGCGCGGTCCTGCGCGTCGGCGGCGGGCTCTGACACGACGGCGGCCCGGGGTGTCCGCCCCGGGCCGCCGCCTCGCCTTCTGCGCTACTGGGTGAACAGCTTCGCCGCCGTGATCACCGTCTGCACCACCCCGTAGCCCAGCAGCACCGACACCACCAGCCACGACACCACCAGGCGGGTCCGCTGCCCGCCACCGCTGTGCTCGTTCACGATCCGCTCCTCTCCGTCGGCCCCTGCGCTGTCCCGTCCCGTCCCGACGCCGGCTCGTGGTAGCGCTCCGGCACCGGCCGCACCAGCAGGTTCGCCACCAGGCCGACGGCCAGCACGCCGACCATCGTGAACAGCGCCGGCCGGTACGCCGCCGCGGTCAACGTGCCCGGCTCGCCCTGCGCGTCGAGGAACCCGTTGACGATCAGCGGCCCGGCCACCCCGGCCGCCGACCACGCGGTCAGCAGCCGGCCGTGGATCGCGCCCACCTCGAACGTGCCGAACAGGTCCCGCAGGTACGCCGGAATGGTCGCGAACCCGCCGCCGTAGAACGACAGGATCACGGACGCCAGCAGCACGAACAACGCCGTCGAGGTCTGCCCCACCAGCGCCAGCAGCAGGTACAGCACCATGCCCACACCCAGGTACACCACGTAGATCGGCTTACGGCCGATCACATCCGACGTGGACGACCACACGAACCGGCCCGCCATGTTGAACAGCGACAGCACTCCCACGAACCCGCCGGCCGCCGCCACCGACACCGCCGAGGTCCCGTTGTCGCGGAAGAAGTCCTGGATCATCGGGCTGGCCTGCTCCAGGATGCCGATACCCGCCGTCACGTTGCAGAACAGCACCACCCACAGCAGCCAGAACGACCGCGTCTTCAGCGCGTTGGCCGCCGACACGTTCGCCGTGGTCACCAGCGGCTTCTTCGCCACCGTCGACGGGTCGAAACCGGCCGGCCGCCAGTGCGGCGCCGGCACCCGCACGTTGAACACCCCGAACATCATGATCACGAAGTAGCCGATGCCGAGCGTCACGAACAGCCACACCAGCGCCGAGCCCGACGCGGTGGAACCGCTGTCCGACGGGTCGTACCCGGCGTCGTAGAACGACAGCAGCTGCCGGGACAGGGGAGAGGCCACCATCGCCCCGCCACCGAACCCCATGATCGCCAGCCCGGTCGCCAGCCCCGGCCGGTCCGGGAACCACTTGATCAACGTGGAGACGGGGGAGATGTACCCGATCCCCAGACCGATCCCGCCCAGCACCCCGTACCCCAGGTACAGCAGCCACAGCTGCCCGGTCGCGATGCCCAGCGCCCCGACCAGGAATCCCGCCGCCCAGAAACACGCCGACACGAACATGGCCTTACGCGGCCCGTTCGCCTCCACCCACGTACCGGCGACCGCGGCCGACAACCCCAGCATCACGATCGCGATGCTGAAGATCACCCCGATCGCCGTCTGACTTGTGTCGAAATGCGCGATCAGGGAGTTCTTGTACACGCTCGTCGCGTACACCTGCCCGATGCACAGATGGATCGCCAGCGCCGCCGGAGGAATCAGCCAGCGGCTGTACCCCGGCGGCGCGACGGTGTGCCGACGATCGAGTGCGGAAAGCATCGTTGCTTCCTCCGTCCAGAAGGCGAGAACAGCCCGTTCATGCCCCCACCGCACGCTGCGCCCAAACCCGCCCCGCGCCCGGCGGTCGAAACCCTGAGCCGAACGGTCACCGCGGTCCCGGCCCGTCATCACCCCACCACGGGCCGTCAGCCCTCGCCGGGGATGCGACCATGAGCAGGTGAAGATCCTGTCCATCCAGTCGTCGGTCGCCTACGGCCACGTCGGCAACTCCGCCGCCGTGTTCCCGCTGCAACGCCTCCGACACGAGGTCTGGCCGGTCCTGACCGTGCACTTCTCCAACCACACCGGCTACGGCGCCTGGCGCGGCCCCCTGCTCGCCCCCACCGACGTCGCCGACGTCATCGCCGGCATCGCCGACCGCGGGGTGCTCGGCACCGCCGACGCCGTGCTCTCCGGCTACCAGGGCGACCCCGCCGTCGGCGCGGTCATCCTCGACGCCGTCGCCCAGGTCAAAGCGGCGAACCCGGCCGCCCTCTACTGCTGCGACCCGGTCATGGGCGACGTCGGCCGCGGCATGTTCGTCCGCCCCGGCATCCCCGAGTACCTCCGCGACACCGTCGTCCCCCGCGCCGACATCGTCACCCCCAACCAGTTCGAGCTGGAGTTCCTCGCCGGCCGCACCACCGATACCCTCGACGACCTGCTCGCCGCCGTCGACACCGTCCGCGCCACCGGCCCCCGGCACGTCCTGGTCACCAGCGTCCTGCACGGCGACCTGCCCGCCGGGCACCTGGAAGTCGTCGCCGTGTCCGACGAGGGCGCCTGGGCCGTCACCACCCCGCTGCTGCCGATCGCCCCCAACGGCGGCGGCGACGTCACCGCCGCCCTCTACCTGGCGCACCTCGCCACCACCGGCTCACCACAGACCGCGCTGGAACGCACCACAAACTCGATCTACGCGGTACTCGAGGCGACCCTCGACGCCGGCACCCGGGAGCTGCAACTCGTCGCCGCCCAGGACGCCATCGCCGAGCCGCCCACCCGGTTCACCGCCCGCCGGCTGCGCTGACCGCCGCCCGGGTGCACCAGCCGCCCAGGTGCACCCGGGCGGCGACTCGCCGCTCGAACAGGTGGACGACACCACCGCCCAGCAGGCAGGATGCGGACGTGTCACCGCACCAGGGCACCGACGACCCCGCGTTCGCCCAACGGCTGCGCGACCTGACCCGGCTGCGCCGCGTCCGCGACCGCATCGACCGCGAGTACGCCAGCCCCCTCGACGTCGAAGCCCTCGCCCGCGGCGAGCACATGTCCGCCGGCCACCTCAGCCGCCAGTTCCGCCAGACCTACGGCGAGTCCCCGTACTCGTACCTCATGACCCGCCGCATCGAACGCGCGATGGCCCTGCTGCGCCGTGGTGACCTCAGCGTCACCGATGTCTGCTTCGCCGTCGGCTGTCAGTCCCTGGGCACCTTCAGCACCCGGTTCACCGAACTCGTCGGCGAACCGCCCAGCGCCTACCGCGCCCGTCACGCCCCCGACACCGCCGAGCCGCCCCCGTGCCTGACCAAACAGGTGACCCGACCGATCAGGAATCGAGAAGCCCGCACCGGCCGGCCACCGTTAGCGTGACCACCATGACGATCACCATTCACTACACGTTCCTGCCGCACACCGACGCCGACGCCGCCATCGCCTTCTACCGCGACACCCTCGGCTTCGAACTGCGCAACGACGTCGGCCAGGGCGACACCATGCGCTGGCTCACCGTCGGCCCACCGAACCAGCCCGAGACCGGCATCGTCCTGCACCCGCCGGCCGTCGACCCCGGCATCAGCGACGACGAGCGCCGCACCATCCTCGAACTCATCGCCAAGGGCAGCTACGGCGCGCTCACCCTCGCCACCGACGACCTCGACGGCCTGTTCGACCGGCTGGCGGCCAGCGGCGCCGACGTGGTCCAGGAACCCACCGAACAGCCCTACGGCGTACGCGACTGCGCGTTCCGCGACCCCACCGGCAACCTCATCCGCATCAACGAGCGGCGCTGACGGCGCCCGCGGCGGACGCTGGCTCGACCGGAACACCCGACCCGGACGGAGAGACCATGAGCGAGGCCACCACCGGCCTGCACCGCGCCGACAGCCACGACGTCATCCGCGTCCTCGGCGCCCGCGAGAACAACCTGCGCGACGTCCACGTCGAACTGCCCAAACGCCGCCTCACCGTGTTCACCGGCGTGTCCGGCTCCGGCAAGAGCTCACTGGTCTTCGGCACCATCGCCGCCGAGTCCCAGCGCCTGATCAACGAGACCTACAGCGCCTTCGTCCAGGGTTTCATGCCCACCCTGTCCCGGCCCGAGGTCGACGTCCTGGAGGGCCTCACCACCGCCATCATCGTCGACCAGGAACGCATGGGCGCGGACCCACGCTCCACCGTCGGTACCGCCACCGACGTCAACGCGATGCTGCGCATCCTGTTCAGCCGCCTCGGCGACCCCCACATCGGCCCGCCCAACGCCTACTCGTTCAACGTCCCCTCCGTACGCGCCGCCGGCGCGATCACCGTCGACCGCGGCCCCGGCAAGACCCAGACCAGGAAGGGCACCTTCAACCGCCTCGGCGGCATGTGCCCCCGCTGCGAGGGCCGCGGCGCGGTCACCGACTTCGACCTGACCGTCCTCTACGACGAGAAGTTGTCCCTCAACGAGGGCGCCATCACCATCCCCGGCTACAGCATGGACGGCTGGTACGGCCGCATCTTCCGCTCCAGCGGCCTGTTCGACCCGGACAAGCCGATCCGCGACTACACCAAGCGGGAACTGAGCGACCTGCTCCACAAGGAACCCACCAAGATCAAGGTCGACGGCATCAACGTCACCTACACCGGCCTCATCCCCGCCATCAGCAAGTCGATGCTCGCCAAGGACGTCGACGCCATGCAGCCGCACATCCGCGCCTTCGTCGAACGCGCCATCACGTTCACCACCTGCCCCGACTGCGACGGCACCCGCCTGGCCCCCGAAGCCCGCTCCTCGAAGATCAACGGCGTCAGCATCGCCGACGTCTGCGCCATGCAGATCAGCGACCTCGCCACCTGGGTACGCGACCTGCGCGAACCCTCCGTCGCCCCGCTGCTCAAGGCGCTGGGGGACACCCTCGACTCGTTCGTCGAGATCGGCCTGGGCTACCTCAGCCTCGACCGGCCCGCCGGCACCCTCTCCGGCGGCGAGGCCCAGCGCACCAAGATGATCCGCCACCTCGGCTCGTCCCTCACCGACGTCACCTACGTCTTCGACGAACCCACCATCGGGCTGCACCCGCACGACATCGCCCGCATGAACAACCTCCTGCTGCAACTGCGCGACAAGGGCAACACCGTCCTCGTCGTCGAACACAAACCCGAAACCATCGCCATCGCCGACCACGTCGTCGACCTCGGCCCCGGCGCCGGCACCGCCGGCGGCACCATCTGCTACGAGGGCACCGTCGCCGGCCTGCGCGCCAGCAGCACCACCACCGGCCGCCACCTCGACGACCGCGCAACCCTCAAGGACAAGCCGCGTACGCCCACCGGCGCGCTGCCGATCCGCGGCGCCCGCACCCACAACCTGCGCGACGTCGACGTGGACATCCCCCTCGGTGTCCTGGTCGTGGTCACCGGCGTCGCCGGTTCCGGCAAGAGCAGCCTCATCCACGGCTCACTGGCCAGACGCGACGACGTCGTCAGCGTCGACCAGACCGCCATCCGCGGCTCCCGCCGCAGCAACCCGGCCACCTACACCGGTCTGCTCGACCCCATCCGCAAGGCGTTCGCCAAGGCCAACGGCGTCAAACCCGCCCTGTTCAGCGCCAACTCCGAAGGCGCCTGCCCGACCTGCAACGGCGCCGGCGTCATCTACACCGACCTCGGCATGATGGCCGGCGTCGCCAGCACCTGCGAGGACTGCGAAGGCAAACGGTTCCAGCCCGCCGTGCTCGACTACCACCTCGGCGGCCGCGACATCAGCCAGGTCCTCGCCATGTCCGTCGACGAGGCCGAGATCTTCTTCAGCGACGGTGAGGCCCGCACCCCGGCCGCCCACACCATCCTCGACCGGCTCGCCGACGTCGGCCTCGGCTACCTCACGCTCGGCCAGCCGCTGACCACGCTGTCCGGCGGGGAACGGCAGCGCCTCAAGCTCGCCACCCGGATGGGGGACAAGGGCGGCGTGTACGTCCTGGACGAACCCACCACCGGCCTGCACCTGGCCGACGTCGCCCAGCTGCTCGGCCTGCTCGACCGGCTCGTCGACGCGGGCAAGTCCGTCATCGTGATCGAACACCACCAGGCGGTCATGGCGCACGCCGACTGGATCATCGACCTCGGCCCCGGCGCCGGTCACGACGGCGGCCGGATCGTCTTCGAGGGCACCCCGGCGGATCTGGTGGCCGCCCGGTCCACGCTCACCGGCGAACACCTCGCCGACTACGTCGGCGCCTGACCGGCGCGCCCGCTGAGACCCCCGGCCGCGCCGCGGGTCTCAGCGGGACAGGCCGGCCATCCGGGCCGGCGGCGCCGTGCCGGGCTCCACCAGGCCGCACTGGTACGCGGCCACCACCGCGTGCGTCCGATCCCGCAGCCCCAGCTTCGTCAGCACCCGGCTGACGTGCGTCTTGACAGTCGCGTCGCCCAGCACCAGATGCTCGGCGATCTCCCGGTTCGACATCCCGTACGCCATCAGCACCAGCACCTCCCGTTCCCGCGGGGTGAGCCGGCGCATCTGCACCGGGGTGGGCAGTCCCGGGTCGGGCCGGGCGGCGAGGTCGTCGAGCAGCCGCCGGGCCACCGCCGGATCCAGCCACGCCTCGCCGTCGGCCACCGCCCGGATCGCCGACACCAGCTCGGCGGGCGCGGCGTCCTTGAGCACGAAACCGGACGCGCCCGCCCGCAACGCGGCGTGCACCGCCTCGTCCACGTGGTACGTGGTCAGCATGATGATCCGTACCGGCTGCTGCGGGTCGTCGATGAGCTGCTCGTCGGCCATCAGCCTGGTCGCGGCCAACCCGTCGGTGCCGGGCATCCGCACATCCATCAGCACCACGTCCGGGCGCAGCCGCCGACTGACCTCCACGGCCTGCGCCCCGTCGTCGGCCTCGGCGACGACCTCGATGTCAGGTTCGTTGGTGAGCAGCATCGCGAGTCCCGCCCGTACGAGCGGCTGGTCGTCGGCGAGCAGCACCCGGATCATGAAGGCTCCCGTCGTCGGCGGCCGGGACAGTGGCCCCACCACATGATCATCGACGCCGGCGGCGGCGGCCACCCTGATGTCGCACAGCGGACACGCCGTTCACCCGACAGCCGGCGCCCCGCCGTCACCCGAGGCCGCCACCAGGTCGCCGTGCTGCGCGACCGGCAGCGTCGCGCTCACCCGGAACCCGCCCTCGGCACGCGGCCCGGCGACCAGACGACCGCCGACACGCTCCAGCCGCTCGGCGAGGCTGGCCAGCCCGTTACCGGTCGACAGTCCCGCCGCCGCGCCCGCCTCGCGGCCCGAGCCGTCGTCGTCGACGCGCAGCAACAGCACCCGCTCCTGCCACCCGAAATGAACAGTCGCGCAGGCCCGCCGGCCGACGTGCTTGAGCGTGTTCGTCAGGCTCTCCTGCACCGTCCGGTACGCCGCCAGCTCGATACTCGGATCCAGCGGCCTGGGACTCCCGGACACCGACATCGTCACCGTCAGCCCCGCGCACCGCATCGACGTCAGCAGCACCTCGATGTCGTCCAGCCGCGGCTGCGGACCCGGCTCACCGTCGCCCACCGGCCCCGACTCGGCCCGCATGACCGCCAGCAGCCGCCGCAACTCCGCCATCGCCTGCTGCCCGGCCTGCTGGATGTGCAGCAGCGCCTCCCGGGTCCGCTCCGGATCGGACGCGCTGATCCGCGCCGCGCCAGCGGCCTGCAACACCATCACCGTCACCGAGTGGGACACCACGTCGTGCAGTTCCGCGGCGATCCGGCGACGCTCCAACGCCACCGCCTCCGCCCGCGCCACACGCCGCTCCCGCTCCAACTGGGCCACCCGCCGCCGGTGCCGCCGCACCACCGACCCGGCCGCCCACGCAGCCGCGTAGATGAGCGCGAACATCAACGCGGTCACCACGAACTCCCCGGCCCGCGCGCCCGCACTCGGCTCCACCCGGAACGAGTCGAACGCGCTGAGCAGGCTCCGCGCGCACGCCGCCGCGTACGCCGCCGCCGACACCACCAGCGGCCGCAACGCCGCCACCGTGTACAACGCCACGATCAGGCCCACCCACGGCCGGTAGTCGTGCAGCAGGAACCACATCGCCACGCCGTGCACGCACTCGAACGCGAACACCGCCACCGGCGCGCGGGCCCGCCACCACAGGGCGCCGACCGACAACACCGCGGCGAGCACCTGCAACCACTGCCGGGCCGGGCCGACCGGCTCGCTCTGGATCACCACGGACGACGCCGTGAACAGGTCGAGCAGGCCCAGCACCGGCAGCAGCAGAAGATCGTGACGCCACCATCTCGCCGCCCGCGCCGGGGCGGACGGCGCCACCGCACCGGTCACCGACGTCATCGGCGGATCAGGAGTTTTCCGTAGGGCAGCCGATGCCGAACAACCGGCACGTCCAGGACAGCGGCGAGCCGTCGTCGTCACCGCCGCCGTCACCGTCCGGCGACGGCGTGGCCGCGCCCACCCGGTGCGTGGTCACCGGCACCGCCGTCCGGCCCGGCGCACCCGCCCGGCCCGCCCCCACCAGCACGACCGGCGCCACGACGTCGGCCGCCGCGTCCGCGGCCACCCGCCACCGCCCGTCCGCGTCGTCGGCGAGCATCGCCAACACCCGCCGCACCGCCAAGGCATCAGTGCCGTGCCCACCGGGAACCGTCGCGCCGGCCAGCGACACCATCACCAGGTCCGCCTCGTCACGGTGCAACACCGACACCTCGGCGACAGCGAGCGACCGCGCGTCCCCGCCGGCCACCCCCACCAGCCGCACCGCGTCGCCGGAACGCGCCCGGCCCGCACCCACCGTCCTCAGCAGACACCGCCGTCCGTCCAACGGCACCCCACGCGCGACGGTCACCCACCCCGCCGGCCGCTGCGCCTGCAGGAACACCACCACCGGCGGCGACTGGACCTCGGTCCTCATCACAGACCTCCACAGAAGGAAATGCGGGCGAACAGCCCGCGTACGCGAGAAATTCTGGTCCACACCGGCCCGCCGGACGTCCCCGTACCGGGTGACATCCGGTGTCCACTTCCAGACGGACCCCCGACGCCCACCACCGGGCCGGGACGGACCCCGAACCTCGCCCCACGGCCGGACGCCAGCACCGGCCGGCTACCACCACGATGGAACCAGTCCAGGCGACAACGGCAACACACCGAACCGCCCCGGACACCCAACCCATTCGTCACGGCCGCGAGGTTTGCCATGCCCACGCCCGGAGCGTTCCTGATCGCCGACCCGGTCCACGTCGACTCACCGGCGTACGTCGCCGACACGGCGAGCCGGTTCCCGCTGGCCGACCAGACCCCGCCCGACGGCTGGCGCGTCGCCGAACACGGCGGCTGGATCATGTGGCACCCGCCGCAGGCGCAGCTGCCCCAGCAGGGCTGGAAAGTCCACGTGTCGGTGAACCTCGACGACGCCGCCGACGTCCTCGACCTGGTACGCGACCACTGCGTGACCCACCGGGTCGCCTTCAAGTTCCAACGCAGCCGCCGCCTCGCCCTGGTCAACAACGAGAAGTACGCCCACCGCGCCGGCAGCGGCAAACTCGCCGCCCTCTACCCGGCCGACGACACCGCCCTGCGCCGCGTCCTCGACGACCTCGGCGCCCGCCTCGCCGGATACCGCGGCCCCTACGTCCTCAGCGACCTGCGCTGGCACGACGGACCCCTCTACCTGCGCTACGGCGGATTCGCCGAGCTCTGGTGCGTCGACGGCGACCAGCCCGTCCCCGCCGTCGCACGCCCCGACGGAACCCTCGTCCCCGACCGCCGCGAACCCGTCTTCACCGTGCCCGACTGGGCCCCCGTGCCCGACTTCGTCGCCGAGCACATCGCCGCCGTCGCCGCTGTCGACGCGCAGACGGACGACGAACCCCCGTACCGCATCGAGGAAGCCCTGCACCACTCCAACGCCGGCGGCGTCTACCGCGCCACCGACCTGCGCGACGGCCGCACCGTCGTCCTGCGCGAAGCCCGCCCGCACGCCGGACTCGACGGCGCCGGAACCGACGCGCTCACCCGCCTGCGCCGCGAAGAGACCATGCTGCGGCGCCTCGCCGGCCTCGACTGCGTACCCCAACTACTCGACCGCCTCACCTGGTGGGAACACCAGTTCCTGGTCGAAGAGCACGTCGACGGCGACACCCTCCAACACCACCTCGCCATGCGGCACCCACTCATCCACCCCGACCCCACCGAGCAGGACCTCACCGACTACACCACCTGGGCACTCGACGTCATCGACCAGGTCCAGGCAGCCCTGGCCCAGATACACGCCAGGGGAGTGGTCTTCGGCGACCTGCACACCGCCAACATCATGATCCGCCCCGACGGCCGGATCGTGCTCGTCGACTTCGAACAGGCGTACCTGACCGACGAGGACTTCACCCCCTCACTGGGCGACCCCGGATTCGCCACACCCCGCATCCGCCGAGGCACCGCCGTCGACACCTACGCCCTCGCCTGCCTGCGCCTCGCCGTCTTCGTACCACTGACACCACTCGCTGCCCTGAGCGACGACAAGTTCGACGACCTCCTCACGATCGCCCGGCGCTTCCCAGTACCACCCGGATACCTCGACCGCATCCGCGACGACCTGCGCACCGCACTGCACCCACCCACGCCCGGCCGCCGCCGCGTCACCCGCCACCAGTGGTCCGCCGACCCGCGCCAGCTGATCGAATCCCTGGCCGCCGGCATCCGCGCCACCGCCACACCGCACCGCACCGACCGGCTCTTCCCCGGCGACCCCGGCCAGTTCCCCCACGGCGGCGCCACCCTCGCGCACGGCGCCGCCGGCATCATCTGGGCACTCGTCAACACCGGCGTCGACTACCCCGAACGCGACGAACACCTCGACTGGCTCACCCGCGCCGCCCACCGCCTACCCGCCGCCCACCTCGGCCTCTACGACGGCCTCGCCGGCATCGCCGCCCTCCTCGACCGCACCGGACGCCACGACGACGCCGACGAACTGCTCGACCGATGTCGCACCGGCCTGCACCACCGCTACGGCCCCGGCCTGCACAGCGGCCTCGCCGGCATCGGACTCGCCCTGCTGCGCCCCGGCCGACCCGCCCCCGACGACGCCCTGCACATCGGCGACCGACTCGCCCGCACCCTCACCGGCGACACCACGCAACCCGTACCCGAACCCACCCGCCCCGGCCTGCTCCACGGCTGGTCCGGCCCCGCTACCTTCCTCACCCGCCTGCACGAAACCACCGGCGACCCCGCCTGGCTCCGCGCCGCCCGCACCGCCCTGCGCCGCGACCTGCAACACACCGTCCGCGACGACAACGGCAACCTCCACGTACGCGACGGCGCACGACGACTGTTCTACCTCGACGAAGGCAGCGCCGGCATCGCCGTCGCCGCCCACACACTGCTCCGCCACGGCGAACGCCAGTGGCTGCGCGACATCGTCACCACCGTCCGCCGCACCATCGACGTCGAATTCGTCCTGCTGCCCGGCCTCTTCCACGGCCGCGCCGGACTCCTCGCCACCGCCGCCCTGCTCACCGACGACCCACCGCGCCGCGCCACCCCGCACCGCCCCGTCGGACTCGTCCGCGACGACGCGCCCCACCACGTCCCCGCGCACCTGACCCGCCTCGCCTGGCACGCCTACGCCCTCGACGGCCACCTCGCGTTCCCCGGCGACACCCTGCTGCGCATCTCCACCGACCTCGCCGCCGGCGGCGCCGGAATCCTGTCCGCCATGCACGCCGCGCTGCACCGCACCGCCGTGACGCTGCCCTTCCTCGACGCGCCCACCCACGTCGCGCCCACCGGCCACCTCCTCGCCGCGAGCTGAACCCCCGCCCGGCGCCCACAGACCCCGTCGGAACCACCGACGGCCAACCCACCACACCCGAGAAGGAGGTGAACCCCCATGACGAAGCTCCTCAACCTGCAGGCCATGGCCACGCAGAACGGCACCCGCCACGCGGTCCCGCCGCAGTCCAGCAGCATCAGCATCGCCTGCTGCAACGGCTGAGACGGCAGTGGCGAACGGGCCACCAGCCCCAGCCACACCTGATCCGCCTGGCGACCCGGGCGGGCGGCCACCGCCCGCCCGGGTCCGTCGTCAACCCGGCCCGGTGAAGCCGGCATCCCGCCCGCCACCACGCACACGGAGCCCCCATGCCGCCCACCGGCCTACGACACAACCGCGACTTCCTCCTCATCACCGTCGCCCGCACCGCGTCGAAACTCGGCACCCAGGTCACCGCCGTCGCCACGCCGCTGCTCGTCCTGCTGACCACCGGCTCCGCCACCGACGCCGGCCTCGTCGCCTTCGCCGAAGGCATCGCCCTGGTCCTCGTACTCCTGCCCGCCGGCCTGCTCGCCGACCGCCGCGACCGGCGCATCCTCATGCTCTGCTGCGACGCCGGCGCGCTGCTCGCCGTCACCGGCGTCACCGTGCTCGCCCTCGTCGGACACGCGCCAGTCCTGCTCATCGCCGTCCTCGCCGCCGCCACCGCCGGCCTCGGCGCCGCGCTGCAACCCGCCGCCGCAGCCGCCACCCGCGCCGTCGTCCCAGCCCGGGACCTGCGTACGGCCACCGTGTTCAACGAGACCCGCAACGGCGTCGTCCACCTCGCCGGCCCGCCGCTCGGCGGCTTCCTGTTCGGCCTCGCCCCGGCACTGCCGTTCCTCGTCGACGCGCTCTCCTACGCCGTCTCCCTGGTCGCCGTGGCCCTGCTGCGCGGCCCACTCGGCCGGTCGGCGACCACGCCGGGGGAGTCCCTGCCCCGGCAGGCCGTCGCCGGGGTCCGGTTCCTGTGGCGGCAACCGTCGCTGCGGTTCACGCTGCTCTGCGGCGCCGTCCTGAACTTCGCGTTCGCGGGCGTCCTGCTGGCGATCATCGTCGTGCCGGTCCGCAACGGCGCCTCCGGACTGTCCGCCGGAACCGTGATGGCATGCGTCGGGCTCGGCGCCGTCGCCGGATCACTCGTCGCGTCCTGGCTGACCGCCCGGGTACCCACCCGCTGGCTGATCCTCGCCGTCGTCTGGGCCTGCGCCGTGCTGACCGCCGCGATGGCCACCACCGACAACGGACTGGTCCTGGGCGCGCTGGCCGGCGCCTGCGTCCTGGTCGTACCGGCCGCCAACATCAGCATGCTGACCCTCCAGACCCTGCTCACCCCCGGCGACCTGCAGGGGAGAGCGAACGCCGCGACCAGCTTCATCGCGCTGATCGTGGCGCCGTTCGGCCCGGCCCTGTCCGGCCTGCTGATCGACCGCGTACCGGCGCCGGTGGTGTTCGGCAGCTTCGCGGCGATCATGCTGGCGCTCGCCGTCGGCGCGGCCGTCGCGCCCGCCGTACGCGCCATGCCCGACCTGCGGGCCGTCGAGGAAGCCCCGGAGCCCGGCGAGGCCGAGCGCCGCGACCCGCAGCCGGTCTGAGCTGATCTTCGTACCGGCAGGCAGGGGAGAGGTGCTGGTCTTTCCGGGGACGTTCGGATGATCACGAGAGCGCCTCGCCCGTGCCACCATGTAGGGCCCTCCCAGGACAGGCCACAAGGGACGAGGTGCCGGCATGGAGCTGCGTAGGAGCCGAGAGAAGCTGTGGAGGGGCCTCACGGTCTTCGGAGTCGGCGTGCTCCCGCTGCTGTACCACACTTCCGCGTCGACCGGACGATGGATCCTTCTCGGCCTCTGGCTGGTGTCGGCCGGCCTGTTCGTCGCCTACCAGCTCAGGCCGTTCCGGTTCCGCATCGGAGCCGACGGACTGGATCTGCGGGTCGCCGGGCTCAACCGGCTGGTGGCATGGGCCGAGATCGACGCTGTCGTGCTCGACCAGCCGCTACCGTCCCGTGGCCGGAACCAGAGAGCCGCAAAGGTGCTGCTGGTGCCGGCCACCGCCGCGACGATCGACCGTCCGCTCACCGGCCGGAGCCCGGTCGACGGGCGGCCGGCCCTGAAGCTGCTCGACCTCGATCAGGTGCGGCAGCCGGCGGACGACGTGGCGGACGCCCTGGCCCGGTTCGGGGCAGGGCGATTCGCGGACGTCCGGCAGCAGGCCCCGGAACTGTCCGACGACGCGGATACGCCGGACACGGAGGCCCTGACGTTGTTGGCCGACCTGACACCGCGAGTCCAGAAGGCGCTCGACTCGGGGCAGGTGTCGCAGCGGCAGGCGGTCAAGGCAGAGGTGGACGCGGCACTCGCGAGACTGCAGGCCGGAGGTCACCAGCCACGGCTGGCCGCGCTTCTGAAGGTCATGTCGGACACCCTCGGCGAAGACGTAAAGCCCTCCTGAGCCGTGATTCGATAATGCACATTATGTCAAGTAAAGCTCCGGCGGGCCTCCCCGGACGTCCTCGCGAGGCGGCTGACCTTCCGGGACTTGGAGGTCCGGCCAGCTGCCCCGTCGCACCGCACACCTAGGCGCGGCCCGCCGACGCCGCACTCTCAACCCATCCACCGCTCCGGCGATCATGAGGTTGGCGGCGACAAATGGGACAGCATCCGCGGTCAACTTCATGATCGCCGGAGCGCAGAGGGCGCCGACCCCTTTCACCGCCCTCCCTGCTCCGGCCGAGTGCCGACAGGTGTGACTGCCGCTGCCAGTACGCGGATGTGGCCGCATCGGAGCGCCCGGGTTGCCGCCACCTCGGCGTAGTGGAGTTGATCATCGAGCGAGCGGGCCGCACTCCCCCTCGAAAGGACCCCCTGGCAGGAACGCGAGAATCATGCATAATATCCCTTATGCATGACAAACCGGACGAAACGGTAGGTGCTCTGATTGAGGAGTTCCTGACCGCCCGGGCCACCCGCAAGCCCTCCCCCCACACCCTGGCCGCGTACCGGAGGGATCTGACCGCAGTGGCCGAGCTGATCGCCGCCGACGGCGACGCCACTCCCCTCCCCCTGGACCGGGTCGCGGTCAGCTCCCTCTCCCCCAGAGTGATGCGCGCGGCGTTCGCGCGGTTCGCCGCTCCCCGCGCCGCCGCGTCGGTCCATCGTGCCTGGTCGACGTGGAACAGCTTCTTCACGTTCCTGGTGGCCGAGGGCGTCGTACCGGGCAATCCGATGCCGGCGGTGGGGCGGCCCCGTACGCCGCTCCCCCGACCCAAGCCACTGCGGGGCGAGGACACCCCGGAGGAACTGCTGGCGGCGGTGGCCCGGGCGGAGGGCCGGCAGCGTGACCCGTGGCCGGAGCGCGACCTGGCGGTGCTGGCGCTGGCGTTGTGCGCCGGGTTGCGCCTGTCGGAACTGCTGGCGCTGCGGGTGTCGTCGGTGGCGGGGCGCGACGGCGAGCGGCGGGTGGACGTGGCGGGCAAGGGCGGGCGGCCGCGTACGGTGCCGATCGAGGATGCCGTGGACCGGGTGCTCACGGGTTATCTGGACAGCCGGCGGCTCCGGTTCGGGGCGCGCAGTGTGCGGCCGGACGCTGCGTTCCTGGTGGACCGCCAGGGTGAGGCGTTGCGGCGGGGTGGGCTGCAGTACCTGGTGGAGTCGTGTTACCGGCGGGCGGGCATCGGTGACCGGGTGCCCCGGGGCGCGCGCTTGCACGCGCTGCGGCACACGTTCGCGACGCGGTTGGCGGAGGACGGGGCGAGCGCGGCGGAGATCATGCGGTTGCTGGGGCATGCGTCGTTGGCGTCGTCGCAGACGTACATCGAGGTGACGGCGGGTCAGCAGCGGGCGGCGGTTGCGGCGAACCGTACCAATCGGGCGTTGTCGGGGTTGCTCAAGCGGTAGTGGTCAGGCCGAGTTGAGCGGCCACGTACGCCAGGTGGTGTGACGTTCCCCAAGCGATCCAATCCGTGGCGACGCCGGTCCCGGCATGGCCTGCGGCTCGCAGAGCGATCTGCTCGTCGCCCCAGGAGAAGTGCCGTCCGGCGGCCGGCCAATGGTCGGCGGACACAAGGGCCTTGCAGATGTCGTAGATGCCGATGTTGCCCTTGCCGTCGCGCGTCGTCCGGTACGTCCACCAGGTATCGCGGCCGGTGTGCCGGATGTTCGGCGCTGGTCCCCAGCCTTTGCCGCTCGTCCCCGGATGAGCGATGCAGTAGTCGGCGAATTGGACGCCGTGCTGCTGAAGTCGCTGCCACAGTTCGAAGTCCCGGCGACGGAGTGGGGTTGCCCGATGAGGCGGAACCTGCGAGAGATTCGGGGGCATGCCGCCCGACGCGACGACGACGTCCTTCCAGTGATGGCGTCGGGTCCACGCGAGGTGCTTGCGGAGCAGGGGTTCTGCCTTCGTGAGGTCCTGGTCGGAGCGCACCTCGGCGGCGTCGAGGACGACGATGCAGTCCTCGGTACGCAACTCGATCACGGCCAACACCTGAGAAAGCCGACCGTCGACTTCGGTGACGTCTGGTTCGGCGTGGCTGGCCGTGACTCGCACGACGCCGCCTCCGTGCATGGCGGCGGCGCTACGCACGTCCGCAAGTTGTTGGGTTGTGTCCTGCAGGTGCACGACGGGCAGCGCTGAGATTCTCCAGGCTTCCAGGTCGACGGCGATGTCGTGGAGTGGTCGGCGAGTACCGGTCATCGGTTCTGGAAGGTGCTGCACATCGACAGCGACGACCATGCCGGGAGGAAGTGTTCGCTTTACACGTTCGATGAACTTGCGGGCGTCTTCGATCGGTCCCTTGTCAGGCACGACTTCGAAGATCGGGACGATGTGTGGCGCGAGTTCGCCAGCGAGGTTGTCGATGGCCTGGAACTCAGCTTTTCGACCTTTGAGGATCGGATAGTAGCCCGCCATGGCATCGCCCCACACGATTCGACGACAGTCACTTGTATCGATGTTGCACGTTCTGTGCCCGATCTACAACCGTGCGTATCCAGAATGGGTGAGTCAATGCGCTGCCGGGCTGGCAGGATCGGGCGGATGCGGGTGGGTGCGGCGCGGGCGGTGGCGGCCGGGTGGGTACGGGAGCGGATGCGCGTTGACCCGTCGGTCGAGGGGGCGTTCTTCAGCGGGTCGACTGTGGGGTTGCCGGACGACGCGCAGTTGCCGCCGTGGTCGGACGTGGATGTGTTGCTGGTGCGCCGGGAGCCCGGTGCGAAGGTGGGCAAGTTCGTGCATCGGGGGGTGCTGCTGGAGGTCAGCACGATCACGTGGGCGGAGTTGGGCGGCCCGGAGGATGTGCTGGGGTCGTGGGTGTTCGCGCCGATGTTGCGTACCGATGGGGTGATCGCGGATCCGTCGGGCCGGTTGGGCGCGGTGCGGGAGCGGGTGGCGGCGGCGTTCGCGGATCCGGTCTGGGTGCGGGCGCGGTGTGCGGGTGTGCGGCGGCGGATCGAGGCCGGGTTGCGGGCGGTCGACGCCGAGCTGCCAACCGCGGAGCAGGTGTTGACGTGGGTGTTTCCGACGTCGTTGCTGGCGGTGTGGCCGGCGGTGGCGGGGCTGGTGGATCCGACGGTGCGGCGGCGGTACGTGCGGGCGGAGCGCGTGTTGTCGCGGTTCGGGTTCGCGGACCGGTATCCGGGGTTGCTGGACACGCTCGACGGCGGCGGGGTGGGGTTGGGTCCGGCGCGGGTGCGGGCGCATCTGGCCGGGTTGGCGGTGGTGTTCGACGAGGTGGCGCGGTTGCCGCGGGAGGGGTTCGCGTTCGGGGCGGATCTGGGTGCGGCGGGGCGTCCGGTGGTGTTCGACGGTGCGGTTGAGCTGATCGGGGCGGGGCGGCATCGGGAGGCGATGTTCTGGGTGCTGGTGACGTACGCGCGGTGTCATGTGGTCTTGGGCGCGGTGGCGCCGGAGCGGGAGCGGGCGTTGCGGCCGGCGTTCCAGGCGGTGCTGGCGGATCTGGGTGTGGCGTCGGCGGCGGATCGGCGGCGTCGGGCGGACGGTCTGCTGGCGGCGTTGCCGGGGTGGCAGGTGGTGGTGGATGCGGTGGTGGCGGAGGCTGTGGCAGGCTGAGGGGGAACGCGACTGGCGGCACGGGGATGGGTGAACCATCGGGGAGCTCGTCGTGGGGGTCGACCGCCTGGGCCCCTGCGGGCGAGGTGTCGTATGTCTTCTGCGCGGTTGTTGCCGGGTGCTCCGGTGGCGGAGCGGGTGTTGTCGGAGGTCGCCGCGTCGGTGGCCGAGTTGCGGGCGGCGGGGGTGACGCCGGCGCTGGCGACGGTGCTGGTGGGTGACGACGACGCGAGCGCGGGTTATATCCGGATCAAGCAACGCCAGGCGGCGGAGTTGGGTTTCGTGTCGCCGCACGTGCATCTGCCGGCGTCGGCGTCGCAGGCGGATCTGCATGCGGTGCTGGCGGATTTCAACGCGGACGCCACGGTCCACGGGGTGCTGGTGCAGTATCCGATCCCGGGTCATCTGGACTACGACCGGGCGTTGGCGGTGCTGGATCCGGACAAGGACGTGGACGGGATGCATCCGGTGAACATGGGCCGGCTGGCGTTGGGGTTGCCGGGTCCGTTGCCGTGTACGCCGGCGGGGATCGAGGCGTTGCTGGCGTTTCACGGTGTGCCGGTGGCGGGCCGGGAGGTGGTGATCCTGGGCCGGGGTGCGACGTTGGGTCGGCCGCTTGCGATGTTGCTGGCGCAGAAGCGGCCGACGGCGAACGCGGCGGTGACTGTGGTGCACACGGGGGTGGCGGACTGGCCGCGGTACACGCGGCGGGCGGAGATCCTGATCGCGGCGGCGGGGGTGCCGGGGATCGTGCGGCCGGAGCATGTGCGTCCGGGTGCGGTGGTGGTCGGTGGTGGGGTGCGGTACGAGGGGCGGCGGTTGCTGCCGGACGTGGACGAGTCGTGTGCCGAGGTGGCGGGTGCGATCACGCCGCGTGTGGGCGGGGTGGGTCCGACGACTGTGGCGATGTTGTTCCGTAACGCGGTGGACGCGGCGCGGCGGCAGGCCGGGCTGGGTTGAGCGTCAGCCGAGGTCGACGACGAGGGGCCGGTGGTCGGAGATGGTGGCCAGCGGTGTGTGGACGGCGGTGACGGGTGGGAGCCGGTCGAGTGCGTGCCGGTCGGCGAGGATGTGGTCGAGTTGGACGCGGGGTTGCCCGGCCGGGTAGGTGGGGCGGCGGGCGAGGGGTCGCCAGCGGGTGAGCGCGGCGGCGGGTCCGGCGGGCAGGTTGAGGTCGCCGAGCAGGATCCGGGGTGCGGGCAGGGCGCGCAGGGCGCGGATGACGCGGCGTAGTTGCCAGACGTTCCAGCCGGGGACGAAGGACAGGTGGGTGGCGGCGACGGTGAGGGGGCCGTGGGGGGTGTCGAGGACGGCGGCGAGCACGACGCGGGGTTCGTCGCGGAGCAGGATGAGGCCGCCGCCGGGTCCGGGTGCGTAGATGGGTGAGCGGACGGGGGCGGCGCGTAGGCGGGTGACCTGCCAGGAGCGGACGGGGTGGCGGCTGATCAGGCCGATGCCGTAGAGGGGTTCGCCGTGGCCGTCGTCGTCGTGGGTGAGGGGGCGGAACTGTTCTCCGGGGGTGCCGACGACGGCGGCGGCGAAGCGGTGGTGGTCGGCGTGCAGGGCGCGGGCGGCCAGGGCGGTGAGGTCGAGTTTGCCGCTGCGGGTCTGGTCGCGGTCGACTTCCTGGAGGGCGAGGACGTCGGCGTCGAGGGCGGTGACGGCGGCGGTGAGCCGGTCGGGGTCGACGAGTCCGTCGGTGAGGGATCGGCCGTGCAGCAGGTTGAAGGTGGCCAGGCGCACCTGGACACCCTACGTCGTCGTGGCAGTCTTGCCGGGTGCTGAGACTGTTGTGCTGTTCGATGCTGGTGTTCGTGGCGGTGGGGTCGGTGGGGGTGTGGTTGCGGCGTCGTCGGGGCCGGTGAGGCTTGCCACAGGTGGCGTTGTCGCTGGTGGCGGGGTGGGCAGAATGCGGCGGTGGATGCCCTGTCGTTGACGACGTTGCTGACCGCTGCCCTTGTCGCGGGGTGGGTGGACGCGGTGGTGGGTGGCGGTGGTCTGTTGTTGTTGCCGGCGTTGCTGGTGGCGGCGCCGGGTGTGCCGGTGGCGACGGCGTTGGGCACGAACAAGCTGGCGGCGATTTTCGGTACGTCGACGGCGGCGGTGACGTATGCGCGGCGGACGAAGCTGGACTGGGGTGTGGCGGGTCCGGCGGCGGGGTTGGCGGTGCTGACGGCGGGGTTGGGTGCGGCGCTTGCGGGTGCGGTGCCGGGTGGCGCGTACCGGCCGGTGGTGCTTGTGGTGCTGGTGGCGGTGGCGGTGTTCGTGATGGCGCGGCCGTCGCTTGGTGTGGTGTCGTCGCCGCGGCGCACGCCGGGGCGGGTGGTGGTGGCGGTGGCGGTGGCCGGGTTGGGCATCGCCCTGTACGACGGGTTGATCGGTCCGGGTACGGGCACGTTTCTGGTGTTGGCGTTCACGGCGATTCTGGGTTCGGATTTCGTGCACGCGTCGGCGATGGCGAAGGTGGTGAACGCGGGTACGAATCTGGGTGCGCTTGTGGTGTTCGGGTTGACGGGGCACGTGTGGTGGGCGTTGGGTGCGGCGATGGCGGTGTGCAACGTGGTGGGGGCGGCGGTGGGCGCGCGGATGGCGTTGCGGCGGGGTGCGGGGTTCGTGCGGGTGGTGCTGCTGGTGGTGGTGCTGGCGTTGGTGGCCCGGTTGGGTTACGACCAGTGGTTGGCGGGCTGATCGCGGTGGCGGTGCGGGCGGAGCACGATCGGGCGGTGCTGGCGGGTCTGCTGGGCCGGGATCCGGTGTTGCACGCGTACCAGTTGGGTGATCTGGACGATTTCTTCTGGCCGTACACGTCGTGGTTCCGGCGTGGCGACCAGGTGGTGTTGCTGTATCACGGGGTGGAGTTGCCGACGTTGCTGGCGTTCGCGGCGCCGGATCGGGTGCCGGAGTTGGCGGGGTTGCTGGCGGAGGCGGCGCCGGTGTTGCCGGCGCGGATGTGGGCGCACCTGTCCCCCGGGCTGGAGGCGGTGGTGGGCCGCTGGTTCGTGGTGTCTGAGGCGGCGGCGCATCACCGGATGGCGTTGACGGATCCGGGTCGGTTGGCGGCGGTGCCGGCGGTGGGTGAGCCGTTGGGGCCGGCGGACGCGGCGGAGCTTTCCGGGTTGTACGCGGTGGCGTATCCGGGGAACTGGTTCGATCCGCGGATGCTGGACACGGGCCAGTACGTGGGGGTGCGGGAGCGGGGCCGGTTGGTGGCGGTGGCGGGGGTGCACGTGTTCTCGCCGCGGTGGCGGGTGGCGGCTTTGGGGAACGTGACGACGCATCCGGACGTGCGGGGTCGGGGTCTGGGCGCGGGGGTGGTGGCGGCGTTGTGCGCGCGGCTGCTGACGTTGGTGGATCATGTGACGTTGAACGTGCGGGCGGACAACGCGGCGGCGGTGCGGCTGTACGAGCGGTTGGGGTTCTCCCGGGTGGCCGGGTTCACCGAGTGCGCGTTGACGTCAGCGGCCGCGGCTGGGTGAGTCGAATCGGCCGGCGCGGATCTCGCGCAGGGCCCGGCGACGGGTGTCGCCGCGCAGGGTGTCGACGTAGAGGCGTCCGCGCAGGTGGTCGGTCTCGTGTTGCAGGGCGCGGGCGAGGAAGCCGCTGCCGGTGATGGTGAGGGGTTCGCCGTGCTGGTCGTAGCCGTGGGCGGTGGCGTGCAGGGCGCGGGGGGTCGGGAAGTACAGGCCGGGGATGGACAGGCAGCCCTCGTCGTCGTCCTGGAGTTCGTCGGACAGTTCCAACGTGGGGTTGATCATGTGGCCGCGCCGGCCGTCGGCGTCGTAGACGAACACCTGGGCGTTGACGCCGATCTGGGGCGCGGCGACGCCGGCGCGTCCGGGCGCGCCGAGCAGGGTGTCCATCAGGTCGGTGACGAGGGCGCGCAGTTCGGCGTCGAAGCTGGTGACGGGTTCGCTGGGGGTGCGCAGCACGGGGTCGCCGATGATCCGGATCGGGCGCATAGTCATGTCCGGAAGGCTATCCGTTGCTTACCGCGCGGTGGGGGGCACCCGCCGGGGCGGCGACGCTCGTAGGGTGTGCGGACACCGACGCTGGGAGGCCGCCGCATGTATCCGCCGATCGAGCCGTACGCCCAGGGGATGCTGGACGTCGGGGACGGGCAGCGCGTGTACTGGGAGACGTGCGGCAATCCGGACGGCCGGCCGGCGCTTGTGGTGCACGGCGGTCCGGGTTCGGGCGCGGGCGCGGGGTGGCGGCGGCTGTTCGACCCGGCCGCGTACCGGATCGTGTTGTTCGACCAGCGTGGCTGTGGGCGCAGCACACCCCTGGCGTCGGATCCGGCCACGGACCTGTCGGTGAACACCACCGGGCATCTGCTGGCCGACATGGAGGTGCTGCGCGCGCACCTGGGGATCGGCAGGTGGCTGCTGTGCGGCGCGTCGTGGGGGTCGTCGCTGGCGCTGGCGTACGCGCAGCGGCACCCGCAGCGGGTCACCGCGCTGGTGCTGTTCAGCGTGGTCGCCAACACCAGCCGGGAGATCGAGTGGTTGACCCGGGACATGGGCCGGGTGTTCCCGCAGGAGTGGGCGCGGTTCCGTGACGGGGTGCCGGAGGCCGACCGGGACGGTGACCTGTCGGCGGCGTACGCCCGGCTGCTCGACGACCCGGACCCGGCGGTGCGGGAGCGGGCGGCGCGGGACTGGTGCGACTGGGAGGACGTGCACGTGTCCCTCGCGGGCGGGTACGCGCCGGATCCGCGGTTCGCCGATCCGGTGTTCCGGTACGGGTTCGCCCGGCTGGTGACGCACTACTTCGCGAACCGGGGTTTCCAGCCGGACGGGCAGGTGCTGCGCGACGCGGGCCGCCTGGCGGGGATTCCGGGGGTGCTGGTGCAGGGCCGGCTGGATGTCAGCGGCCCGCCGGACATCGCGTGGCTGCTGACCCGGGACTGGCCTGATGCGCGGCTGGAGATCGTGGAGTCCGGCGGGCACGGCGGCGGGCACGGCATCAGCGAGCGGGTGGTCGCCGCCCTGGACGCGTTCGCCGCCGGCCGGTAACCGCCGCGCACGGCCGCTACCGGCCGGCGGAGCCGCCGCGAGCGGGCCGGCCCGTCAGCCGGCGAGCAGGGCGCGGATCGGGGCGGCTTTGGCGGCGGCCTCGGCGACCTCGGCGGCCGGGTCGCTGTCCCAGGTGATGCCGCCGCCGGCCCACAGGTGCAGCAGGTCGCCGTCGGCGGCGGCGGTGCGGATGGTCAGGCCCAGGTCGAGCCGGTCGGGTCCGACCCAGCCGAGCGCGCCCATGCTCGCGCCGCGTCCGACCGGCTCCAGCGCGGCGATCTGCGCCAGCGCGGCGCGTTTGGGCGCGCCGGTGACCGAGCCGCCGGGGCAGACCGCGCGCAGCAGGTCGGCCAGGCCGAGGCCGTCGGCGGGCGCCGCGGACACCGTCGACTCCGCCTGCCACAGGTCACACCAGCGGCGTACGGCGAACAGCTCGTCGACGCGCACCGAGCCGGTGCGGGCGACGCGGGCCAGGTCGTTGCGTTCCAGGTCGACGATCATGACGTGTTCGGCGCGTTCCTTGGCGGAGGCGAGCAGCTCGCGGCGGCCGGCGGGGGTGGCCGGGCGGGTGCCCTTGATGGGGCGGGTGACCAGGCGGCCGTGTTCGACGGCGATGAGGGTTTCCGGGGAGGCGCAGCCGAGCGCCCAGCCGGGGCCGTGCAGGGTGCCGCCGTAGCGGGCGCCGGGCAGCGCGGCGAGGCGGGCCAGCGCCGGCCGGGGGTCGCCGGTGTACGGGGCGGCGGCGTGGCCGACGAGGTTGGTCTGGTAGACGTCGCCGCGGGCGATGGCGGCGCGGACCGCGTCGACGGCGGCGGCGTGCGCGGCCGGGGTCCAGCTGTCGCGCCATGGTCCGAGCCGCCACCCGCCAGCGTGGGCCGGTGGCGGGGTCGGCGTGGGCCGGTCGGTGTGGTGGTAGACAACGACGACCAGGTCGGGCAGCGTCGGCGCGGGGCTCGGCGCGCCGGGCGACACGCCGAGGGTGTACGCGCCGGCGGCGGCGGACAGGTAGAGCGCCGCGCCGCAGACCGCGTCGTCGGGGTCGTGGCGGCCGGGGCGGGTCAGGTCGTCGCGGGTGACGCCGTGCGCGGCGAGGAAGCGTTGTGCCAGGTCAGCGGGGTCGCCGCCGTCGGTGGCGGACCAGTTCAGGCGGGCCGTCTCGACCAGTCGGCGACGGCATCCGGGCGGGGCGCCGGGGGTATCGACCTCCACCTGTGGGAGCGCTTCCACAACGTCTGGCCCGTTACGGGTCATCCGTTCAGCCCATTCTCGGTGAACAAGACGCATCCTTGCTCGTTGCCGCTCAGTTTTCCTTGGTACTGTGCGTCACTGGTCATGTGAACCATGACACAGTGCCCCCACAGTCCGGAGAACCCGATGTGTCAGCACCAGCCCACCTGCCCCTCCGCCGACGCGACCGACCGCGAGGCCGCCCGCGTCCTCGCCTGCTTCCCTGAGCAGGGCTGGAGCCTGCTCTGCAACGGTGTCATCGTCTTCGAGGACACCGGTGAGCTGCTCCCCGACGGACGCACCATCGCCCCGCACCGGGGTCCGGCCCGTCACGCTCTCGTGGCCTGAGCCATCACGCAGCGTCAGTGAGCGTACGCGCCGGTCATGATCGGCCGGCGCGCCGGCCGGGGCGGCGAGAGCCCACCGCCCCGGCGTTCGCCGCTCAGTCCTCGAACGCCTCCGGCGCGGGACACGAGCAGACCAGGTTCCGGTCGCCGTACGCGCCGTCGACGCGCCGCACCGGAGGCCAGTAGCGGCCCGCCCGGTCCACGCCCGCCGGGTAGGCGCCCACCGACCGCGGGTACGGGTGCGGCCACTCGTCGGCCGACACCATCGCCGCGGTGTGCGGCGCGTTGGACAGCGGGTTGTCCCCCGCCGGCCACTCCCCCGAGCCGACCTTGTCGATCTCCGCCCGGATCGCGATCATCGCGTCGCAGAACCGGTCCAGCTCGGCCAGGTCCTCACTCTCGGTCGGCTCCACCATCAGCGTCCCCGCCACCGGGAACGACATCGTCGGCGCGTGGAAGCCGTAGTCGATCAGCCGCTTCGCCACGTCGTCGACGCTCACGCCGGTGGCCTTGGTCAGCGGACGCAGGTCCAGGATGCACTCGTGCGCGACCAGGCCCTTGTTGCCGGCGTACAGCACCGGGAAGTGGTTACGCAGCCGCGCCGCCACGTAGTTCGCGGCCAGGACGGCCACGCCGGTGGCGCGGGCCAGCCCGTCGGCGCCCATCATCCGCAGGTACGCCCACGGGATCGGCAGGATCCCCGCCGACCCGTGGTTGGCCGCCGAGATCGCCGGCCGCCCGTCGGCGCGGGCGCCGAGGGGGTCGCCGGGCAGGAACGGCGCCAGGTGCGAACGCACCGCCACCGGCCCGACGCCGGGGCCGCCGCCGCCGTGCGGAATGCAGAACGTCTTGTGCAGGTTCAGGTGCGACACGTCCGCGCCGAACCGGCCCGGCTTGGCGAACCCGACCAGCGCGTTGAGGTTCGCGCCGTCGACGTACACCTGACCGCCGGCGTCGTGGACCTTCGCGCACAACTGCGCGATGCCGGTCTCGTACACGCCGTGCGTCGACGGGTACGTCACCATGATCGCGGCGAGCGCGTCCCGGTGCTTGTCGATCTTCGCGTCGAGGTCGACCAGGTCGACGTTGCCGTCGGCGTCGCAGCCGACCACCACGACCCGCATGCCGGCCATCACGGCGGACGCGGCGTTGGTGCCGTGCGCCGACGACGGGATCAGGCACACGTCGCGGTGCGCCTCGCCGCGCTCCCGGTGGTAGCCGCGGATCGCCAGCAGCCCGGCCAGCTCACCCTGCGACCCGGCGTTGGGCTGCACGCTGACCGCGTCGTAGCCGGTGACCTCGGCCAGCCAGCCCTCCAGCTGCGCGATCAGCTCCCGGCACCCGGCGGTCTGCGCGTCCGGCGCGAACGGATGCAGGTGCGCGAACTCCGGCCAGGTGATCGGTTCCATCTCGGTGGTGGCGTTGAGCTTCATCGTGCACGACCCCAGCGGAATCATGCCGCGGTCCAGCGCGTAGTCGAAGTCGGCCAGACGGCGCAGGTAGCGCAGCATCGCCGTCTCCGAGTGGTGGCTGTGGAACACCGGGTGGGTGAGGAACTCCGACGTGCGGGCCAGCCCGCCGGGCAGGGCCGCGTCCACCTCGCCGTCGAACCCGTCGACGCCGAACGCCGCCCACACCGCCTGCAGGTGCGCGGGCGTGGTGGTCTCGTCGCAGGAGATGCCGACCCGGTCGGCGTCGACCAGCCGCAGGTTCACGTTGCGCGCCGCGGCGGCGGCCACCACGTCGGCGGCCCGGCCCGGCACGGTCGCGGTGACGGTGTCGAAGAACGCGACGTCCGCGACCTGAACGCCGCCGGCGCGCAGCCCGGCCGCGAGCCGTGCCGCCGCCTCGTGGGTACGCCGGGCGATGGCACGCAGCCCGTCCGGGCCGTGGTAGACGGCGTACATGCCGGCCATCACGGCGAGGAGCACCTGCGCGGTGCAGATGTTGCTGGTCGCCTTCTCCCGGCGGATGTGCTGCTCGCGGGTCTGCAACGCCAGCCGGTACGCCGGGTTGCCGTCGGCGTCGCGGGACACCCCGACCAGGCGGCCCGGCAGCATCCGCTCCAGCCCGGAGCGCACCGCCAGGTAGCCGGCGTGCGGGCCGCCGAAGCCCATCGGCACACCGAAGCGCTGGGTGGTGCCGGCGGCGATGTCGGCGCCGATCTCGCCCGGCGGGCGCAGCAGCGTCAACGCCAGCAGATCCGCCGCGACGGTCACCAGCGCGCCCACGCCGTGCGCCGCGTCGACCAGTGCCCGGTCGTCGCGGACCGCGCCGGACGCGCCCGGGTACTGCAGGTGCAGGCCGAAGAACTCCGCCGGCAGCTCGTCACGCTCCACGTCGATCACCCGCACGTCGATGCCGAGGGGCTCGGCGCGGCTGGTGATCACCGCGACGGTCTGCGGCAGCGCGTCGGCGTCGACGACGTACACCGGGCTCTTGCTCCTGGACGCGCGGCGCGCGAGGGTCATCGCCTCGGCCGCGGCGGTGCCCTCGTCGAGCATCGAGGCGTTCGCAGTGGCCAGACCGGTCAGGTCGGTGACCATGGTCTGGAAGTTCAGCA
The DNA here is from genome assembly GCF_028768405.1 of Micromonospora chalcea. Classification (NCBI taxonomy): domain Bacteria; kingdom Bacillati; phylum Actinomycetota; class Actinomycetes; order Micromonosporales; family Micromonosporaceae; genus Micromonospora; species Micromonospora chalcea. The sequence continues at coordinate 1,358,160 of NZ_CP118233.1, forward strand.
GCGCCTCCAACCGGCCCTGGCTGATCTCCGGCTGGTACGGCGTGTACGCGGTGTACCAGGCGGGGTTCTCCAGCACGTTGCGGCGGATCACCGCCGGGGTGTGCGTGCCGTGGTAACCCAGACCGATCATGGACACGGCGACGGTGTTGCGGGACGCGAGGGCGCGCAGCTCGGCGATCGCCTCCCGCTCACTGGCCGGGGCGGGCAGGTCCAGGGTGCCGTGCCAGCGGATCACCTCGGGGATCGCGGCGTCCATCAGCTCGTCGACGGAGCCGTAACCGACGGCCTCCAGCATCCGGCGCTCGTCGGCCGGGCCGGGGCCGATGTGCCGGTCGGCGAACTGCTCTGCGGTCATGCGCTGCGCTCCTTGGGGGGCGAGGTCGACGGGTCGGCCTCCCCCTGAGTCGCGCTGACGCGCTCCACAGCGCCTGCCCACGTGGTCCTTTTGCCTGAGAGGTTCCGGGGAGAATCTGCCCCTTCGGCGCCGCCGGGATCGGCGGTCTCTCCCACGTGGGTGGTACCGGCACCCCCAACGCTACCAGCGGGCGTGTTTCCGGCTCATGTCCCGGGGTTGTCGATCACACCGGCGCCGGGGCCGCCGCGCACCGGTCCGCCAGCGCGCGCAGGGTGGCGCCCAGCGGCGCGTCCAGGCGCAGCGCCGCGTAGGTGTCGCCGCGGGTGACGCCCTGGTTGACGATCGCCACCGGGATGCCGTGGCGGGCCGCGCGCAGCACGAACCGCCGCCCCGACATCACCGTCAACGACGACCCCAGCACCAGCAGCGCCCGGGCCCCCTCCACCAGGGCGAAACAGTCGGCCACCCGCGACGCGGGCACCGTCTCGCCGAAGAACACCACGTCCGGTTTCAGCATGCCGGTGCCGCACAGCGCGCAGTCGACCGTGCGGAACCCGGCCACCGCCTCGTCCGGCAGGTCCACGTCGCCGTCGGGGTTGACGTGCGCCACCCGCGCGTCGAAACCCGGGTTCGCCTCCGACAGGCGCCGGTGCAGCTCCTCGCGGCCGGTGGCGTTGCCGCAGTCCAGGCACGTCACCTCGTCGAGGCGGCCGTGCAACTCGATCACCCCGGTGGCGCCGGCGGCGGTGTGCAACCCGTCGACGTTCTGCGTGATGATGCCGCCGAGCAGCCCGGCCGCCTGCAGCCGCGCCACCGCCCGGTGCCCCTCGTTCGGCGCCGCCCGCGCGATGGTCTGCCAGCCCAGGTGGCTGCGCGCCCAGTACCGCCGCCGCGCCAGCGGATCCCGGGTGAACTCCTGGTACGTCATCGGGGTGTGCCGGCGGGACGCGCCGCTGGGCCCCCGGTAGTCCGGAATGCCCGACTCGGTGGACAGGCCCGCGCCGCTGAGCACCACCACGTCCCCGGCGGCCACCAGCCGCGCCAACGCCTCGAACGCCTCACTCACCCGTCCATGGTCCCTCGCCGGACCCGCACCTCCCACCCGGACGCCCGGCGGGGCGCGCCCGGCCGGGCTACGTTGATCGCATGCGCGTCGTCATCGCCGGAGGGCACGGCAAAATCGCCAAACTGCTGGAGCGGGAACTGGCCGGACGCGCAGACACCGCGCTCGGGCTCATCCGCAACCCCGACCACGCCGCCGCGCTACGTGCCGCCGGCGCCGAACCGGTCCTCTGCGACCTGGAACACACCGACGTCGACACCCTCGCCGCCCACCTGGCCGGCGCCGACGCCGTCGTGTTCGCCGCCGGCGCCGGACCGGGCAGCGGCGCCGCCCGCAAGGACACCGTCGACCGCGGCGCCGCAGTGCTGCTCGCCGACGCCGCCGCACAAGCCGGCGTACGCCGCTACCTGCTGGTCTCCTCCATGGGCGTGGACGACGCACCCGCCGACGGCACCGACGACGTGTGGGCGGCGTACCTGCGGGCCAAGAAAGCCGCCGAGGACGACATCACCGGCCGGGACCTCGACGTGACGGTGCTGCGGCCCGGCCGGCTCACCGACGACGAACCCGAAGGCCGCATCACGCTGGCCCGGCACGTCACCGGCGGCGCGATCAGCCGCGCCGACGTCGCCCGGGTCCTGCTGGCCCTGCTCTACGCCCCCGGCACCGCCGGGCACACCCTCGAACTGGTCGGCGGCGACACGCCCATCGCCGAAGCGATCACCGCCGTCACCACCTGAGCCGTACCGCCCGGCCCGCCGCACCGCAGGCCGGGCGGTACGGTCACCGCTGATGCCGGGGCAACGCCGGCTGCGGCGCGCCGCCACCAGCCGCCGGCAACTCCCGGGAGATCCGCTCCATCGTGCGCGCCAACTGCTCACTACCGTCGTCGAGATGCCGCGCCGCCGCCTGCATGTGGGAGATCATCATCTCGCCGAAGATCCGCAACGCCTCCCGCGTCGCCACCGAGTCGTCGAAGCTGCCCCCGGCGGCGCTGCGGTACTCCGCCACCGCCCGCTCGGCCTCCTGCTTCGCCTCCTCCGCCGCCGCCCGCATGTAACTCTCGTACTGGGTACGGGCGTACTCGGCCACCCGGCGCGCGTAGTCGTGCGCCTGCGCGATGATCTGCTCGGCCTCCCGCTGCGCCGCCGACAGCAGGTTGACCTCCTTCGCCGCCGGCGCCGCCGGCGCCTTCTCCGCGCTCGGGATCACCCCGTGCCGGTGCAGCTCCAGATGGTCGTTGAGCCGCTCGTTCTCCGCCCGCAGATCCCCCACCTGCGCCGCCAGCAGATCCAGCTCGTCGGCCACCTGCAACCGGAACCGGTCCACGTCCGCCGGGTCGTACCCGCGCCGGGTGAACGCCGCCGACCCGAACTCCCACCGACGCACCCGGTCCGCGGTCAGCCGCACCTGCACCGGACCCGACACGTGCTGCGAGTCATAGCTGCTGATCGGGCTCGCGCTCACCGGATCACCTCTGTTCCCTCGGCCACCGTCCGCCAGGACGGGCCGTACCAGTGCTTGCCGAAACCCTCGTGGTGCAGCTGGCCCGGCTGGTAACCCGCCGCGGTCAGCGCCGCCACCGAATCACCGACCATCTCGTCGGACCCGCACACATACACGTGCCTCGACCGCCAGTCCCCGTCGGCCAGCACCCGGTCGGCCAGCCGCACCATCTCCCCCGGCCGCTGCGGATCCGATCCGGCCACGTACGACACCCGCAACCACGGATGCGTCGCCGCCAACTTGTCGATCGCCTCGCTGTCGTAGAACTCCGTACGCGAACGGGCCCCCACATACAGGTCGACCCGCCGCCCGGAACCCTCCGCCGCCACCTGCTCCACCAGCGCCTTCACCGGCGCCCAGCCGGTCCCGGCGGCCAACAGCAGCAGATCCGACGACCCGGCCTGCCACAACGTCAACCGCTCACCCACCGGCGACGCCAGATGGATCTGATCACCCGCCGCGCACCCGTACACCAGACGCGACGACACCACGCCACCCGGCGCGGCCCGCACGTGCAACTCCACCGTGCCGTCCGAACGCGGCGCGTTCGCCGGCGAGTAGTACCGCCACGACCGCACCGCCGGATGCGACACCCCGATCGACTGCCCCGGCCTGAACGGCAGCAGATACTGCGGGCGCACCGTCAGCACCGCCACGTCGAACGTGCGCTGCTCGTGCGACAGCACCTCCGCCACCCACCACGGCGGCGACTGCGACTCCGCCGCCTGCGCGCCGTCGGTCATCACCTGCGCCACCAGGCCGTACGCCGCGGTCCAGTCGGCCGCCAGCTCGTCGGTCCACGCCTCACCGCAGAAATGCCGCAACGTCGCCAGCAGCGCCTCACCGACCGCCGGATAGTGCTCCGCGCGCACCGCGAACTTCCGGTGATCCGCGCCCAGGTCCCGCAGGAACCCGACCAGCTGATCCACCTGGTCCACGTGGGACACCACATGCCCCAGGGCCGCCACCAGACGATCCCGCTGCCCGGCCATGTTCGTCGGGAACATCTGCCGGGTCTCCGGATGCGCCAGGAACAGCGTCGAATAGAAGTAGAGCGGCACCTGGTCGCCGTGCGCGGCGACCAGGGACCAGCTCTGCTTCAGCCGTGCCGCGTCCACGCTCAGGCATCCCCCGCCGACACGACCTGATCGCGGACCTGCCCGAGCACGACCTGCACGTCGGCGATCACGTCGGCCGGCACGCCCAGCTCCACCAGCGTCGCCGTCAGGTGCTCACCGACCTTCGCGTAGTGCTCACCCGGAATGCTCAACGGCTGGTGCGCCTCGGCCAGCCCACGGCCGGCGTACTCGTTCGGCCCACCGAGCACCACCGCCAGCATGAGCGCCAGGTGCCGCCGCTGCTCCACCATGTCCACCCCGGTGAAGTAGCCCGCGAGATCCGCATCGGCCAGCACCTTGTCGTAGAACAACTCCACAGCGGCCTTCACCGCCGCCGCGCCGCCGATGCGCTCGTAATGGGAGATCGGGGTGGTCTCGCTCGTCACCGTCATGCTCGGTCCTTCCACCAGGGGTCCGCGGGCAGCGCCGCGTCAGGGGCTCACCGTCCGGCGCGCGAAGTCACACAGCGTTCCACCGTGACGTCGACACGCCGACGATCGGAACGGACGATAGCGCGCCCCCCACCACGCTTCACGCCGCCCCTGTCCCGATCCCGAGAACCGTCAACTACGGACAGTCAACAACAGCCGCGAATACGATGAACACACCGCAGTCAGCCGAGCACCCCCGGTCAACCCACAGCGCGTACCGTCCCTTTCGGACATTGCGCACCGACCAGCCGCGACCTGCGGATACACCGACCGGGCCGCGCCCGACCACCGGACCGGGCCCGCCCGGGCCCCGCACAGCACACCCCGTCACCAAAACACGAATCGCGCCGCACCCTTTTCGGGCGCGGCGCGATCCTGTCAACGAGACGCGACGCAGGTCACCCGGCCCGGCGCCGCGCCCGACGCGCCGCCAGCTCGTCACCCACCGCGTCCGCCTCCGGCTCCACCGCCGGAGCAGCCGGCTCCTGCCCACCCACCGGCTCCGCCGGCAGATGCGACAACGAACCCTGGATCTCCTTGAACGCCCCACCGATCGCGATGCCGAACACGCCCTGGCCGCCCTGCAACAGGTCGACCACCTCCTCCGGCGACCGGCACTCATACACAGTCGTCCCGTCGGAAATCAACGTGATGCCCGCAAGATCATCCACCCCACGCGACCGCAACGCCTCGATCGCCTTCCGAATGTTCTGCAACGACACCCCGGCGTCCAGCAGCCGCTTCACGACCTTCAACACCACCAGGTCGCGGAACGAGTACAACCTCGACGTCCCCGAACCCGAAGCATCACGCACACTCGGCACCACGAGCGCCGTACGCGCCCAGTAGTCCAACTGCCGGTAACTGATGCCCACCGCCGAACACGCGGTCACACCCCGGTAGCCGACCTCACCGTCACCGACCGACTCAGGCCCCACACCCGCCTGCTGCTCCGCACCCGGACCAGGATCCCGCGGCTCGTGCATCCGGACCAACCTCCCCGCGTCCGTGGCGGTGCCGCGCCGACTCCCCGTCACGCACACCCCTCGACACGGCAACCCTATCGCCGCCGCCCGCACTTCACCCGCAGGAGACACCGCGACACGCCGCGCGACCGCCCGGCACCAACGACACACGGCGGCCAGCCATCACCCACAGTGACAACCACCGCCGCGCCGACCCCGGCCACCCGGCCGGGCACACCTCAACCCGCGAAGTCCTCCGGACGCACCTGATCCAGGAACTCCCGGAACTTCTCCACCTCGTCCTCCTGCTCGTCCGGAATCACGATCCCCGCCTCGCCGAGGACCTGCTCCGCACAACGAATCGGAGCGCCGACCCGCAACGCCAACGCGATCGAGTCACTCGGCCGCGCCGACACCCGCACCCCGTCACCCAGCAGCAGATCCGCGTAGAACACGTTGTCCTTCAACTCGGTGATCTCCACCGCTCGCAACGGCGCCTGCAACGCCGCCAGCACATCCCGCAGAAGATCATGCGTCAACGGCCGGGCCGGCTTGACCCCCTGCTGCTCGTAAGCGATCGCCGTCGCCTCGACCGCGCCGATCCAGATCGGCAGATAGCGGTCCCCCTCGACCTCCCGCAGCAGGACGATCGGCTGGTTGCTCGGCAACTCCACCCGAACTCCGACCACGCTCAGCTCGCGCACCGCCGCCTCCGTGTCGTCGTCACCTTGCACCGCGCCCCTCCCTGCACGGTACACGGACCAGGACACAGGAGTCCCACACGCTACGTGCACCACGCCTCGCCGGAGGGGCTTACCCCGGCAAGCCTACGACACGCTCCCCCGACCAGATCTTTCCGCGCCACCCCACGACGAAGGGCCGGGCGTCCACGACACCCGGCCCTTCACCGACAACCTCACCGGCCCAACGTCGACCGCAGCCCCACCCGCACCAACGCCGCGTGCAACCGCTGCGACAACGCCACCAGCTCCCGCGCCGTCTCCGCCGCACGAGCCCGCGCCGCCGGATCACTCTGCCGCGCCAACGGCGCCACAAGCTGCGCGAACAAACCAACCTCACGATCCGCCGCCGACCGGTACGCCCGCAGATGCCGAGGCTCCAACCCGTACGCCGCCAGACCCGCCACCGCACTCGCGATGATCAAAGCATCCGCGTCGTACCACCCCGGCGGATCCGACACCAGCACACCGAGCCGCTCCAACTCCGCAAGCGTCGACTCGTCCACGCCGCTACGCGAGATCAGCCCCGCCCGGTCCAGCCGCACCTCCGACGACTCGACCGAATCCACCGGCTCCCGGCCCGGCACCTCACCACCCGGACCCACAGCCACCAGATTCGGCCGCCCCCGCCCCGGCGACGGACCAGAACCGTCCCACTCGGCCAACTGCTCCCGGATCACCCGCAACGGCAGATACTGATCCCGCTGCGCGGTCAACACGAACCGCAGCCGCGCCACATCGTCCCAGCCGTACTTGCGATAACCCGCCGGCGTCCGCTGCGGCTCCACCAGGCCCTCGGCCTCCAGGAATCGCAACTTCGAGATCGTGACGTCCGGAAACTCCGGCCGCAACTGAGCCAGCACCTCGCCGATACTCATCAGCGCAGGCGCCCGCCCAGCCCCGGACGGCGTCGAAGCCGCAGGCTCGTTCACCCCCGGCCGGCCTCACCCTCCGGGCGCGGACCGGCGATGAACACCACCCGGAACTTACCGATCTGCACCTCGTCACCGTTGCTCAACGTCGCCGCCTCGACCCGCTCACGATTCACGTACGTGCCGTTCAGGCTGCCCACATCCCGCACCGTGAACGTCCCACCGTCCCGGTGGAACTCCGCGTGCCGACGCGACACCGTCACATCGTCCAGGAAGATGTCACTGTCCGGGTGCCGCCCACTCGTCGTCACGTCGTGGTCCAACAGGAACCGGGCGCCCGCGTTCGGACCCCGGCGAACCACCAGCAACGCCATACCCGGCGGCAAAGAACCGGACATCCGGCTCGGCACCACATCGGTGTCCGGCCCCTCCAGCACTTCGTCGAGCGAACCGAGATTGAGCGTCGAAGTGACGTCGAGCGGGGGGAACTCGTCGTCTGGGCGCGTCATGGGACCACCTCACGGATCTGTTCGGTCGGCGTCAGGAAATGGCGGGTCTGGCCGCCGGGCAACACCACACCCGGCGGCTGGCTCCCCGTGCCCGGGAAGGCGCATTCCGCAACGCTCAAACTATTGGTTCTCGGTCGACTGGGCGAGCCTAGCCAGCGCCGAAATGCAGGGCAACCGGACGCGCGGAACCACGCCGCCGCCCGGAACAGCACGAACTCAGCTCTCGGTGAGCTCGCGGTACGCATCAGCGGTCAACAACCCCTCGACCGCCGCCGGATCATCCGGAGTGATCTCCACCAACCACCCCGCACCGTACGGATCCGTGTTGATCACCTCAGGGGTGTCGGCAAGCGCCTCGTTGCGCGCCGCCACCGTGCCGCTCAACGGCGCGTAGATCTCCGACACGCTCTTCGTCGACTCGATCTCGCCCAGCGACTCGCCCGCCGCCACCACCGAACCGGAGTCCGGCAGCTGCACGAACACGATGTCACCCAGAGCGTCCTGCGCGAAGTGCGTGATACCGACGCGGACGACACCACCGTCACCACCGACCACCCACTCGTGCTCGGCGGTGTACCGCAGATCCTCAGGAATCACCAACTGCGTCCTTCGTCATCGGTGCACCGGAAAAACCGGCGCGGCCGCGCCCGGTCAGGAAACCGGCCGCGCGTGGTCCAGCTTGATCGGCGCGTGCAGCTGCGAAACCTCCACAACCTCACGATCCTCGGAGGTCACGTTACCGCCGCCGTCCCGCACCGATGCGACCACCCCGCCAGGAATGTTCAACGCCGTACGCATCGTCGCCGGATCCCCGATCACCATGATCGTAAACGGACCCGTCAACCGCCGCCCGTCCACCACCAGAACACCATCGGCCCCGTCCACGAAATACGTCGACGCGATGATCCGCACCGCCGAACCATCAGCGCCCTGGATCTGCATCGCCTCCGCGCCCGCACCCCGCAGCTCCTGCACCGCGTCCAGGATCCGCGTCGACGACACCGCCTTCGCCGGCCCCGAGAACCGCACCTCCAGCCCCGGACCCACCGCCGGCAACGTACCCGCCAGGATGCCCAGCTCGTCCGCCCGCCGCGTCGCCTCCTCCAGCGCCGCCTGCCGGCCCTGCTCACCCGAGCGCAACTGCCGCTGACTCTCCTCCAGGGCGTCGATGTCCTGACGCAGCCGCCGCTCCCGCGAATCCAGATCCGACGAGATCCGCACCAGATCCTCCTCCCGCGTCGCCGCGAGCGTCGGGTCCGTCGACGTCGTCTTCAACTGCACCACGAGCGTGAAACCCAGCAACGCCAGCAGCACCGCGATCATCAGACCCGCCGAGGAGAACCGCCGCGACCGCGACGGCCGCGCCACCGCACCCGGCTCCGGCTCGGACTCCGGCACCGCCTCCCGCTCCGCCGGCTCCGACGACTCATCCGGCGCCGGCTCCACCGGCGCCAACGGGCTCAACTCGTCCGGATCGGGCGCGTCCGGGCGCGGATCCGGCTCACCCGCCGGACCCGACGGCCGCTCCGGCTCCACCGGACGCGGCCACCCCGTCCCCGTCTCCCTGTGTTCCTCACTCATCGCCACAAACCTACGCCCGGAACAGGTGCCGACGGATCGCCGCCACATTTCCGAAGATGCGCACCCCGAGCACGACCACCACACCCGTGGACAACTGACCACCCACGCCCAACTGGTCACCCAGGTACACGATCAGCCCCGCCACCAGCACGTTCGAGATGAACGACACCACGAACTGCTTGTCGTCGAAGATCCGGTCCAGCTTCGCCCGCACCCCACCGAACACCGCGTCCAACGCGGCCACCACCGCGATCGGCAGATACGGCTGCAACGCCGCCGGCACCGTGGGGTCCAGATACACCCCGAGCACCACACCGGCGAGCAACGCCAGCACCGCGATCATCGGCCACCTCCCGAGGGGCTGGAAGAACCACCCGGGCCGGACGACCCGGGACTCGACGAACCGGCGGCCCCCGAACCCGACGGACGCGGACTCGGACTGACCGAAGGCTCGGCGTAGCGTAGCCGCGGCTGCGGCGCCGCCGGCAAGGTGAGGTCGTCGACCCGCTTCACCCCGAACGACAGCCCCGTCGTCCGCGCCACCTCACGCATGAGCGCCGCCGCCCGGCTCTCGTTGAACCGGTCCCGCATCGACCGCGGCCCGATCGCCTGCACCTCGTACGGGCCCGTCACCGGCCGGTAGTCCACCAGGATCGCCTCACCCGCCGACCGGATCGTCGACGTCGCGGTCAACCGCTGGCCGTTCACCGCCACCGCCTCGGCGCCCGCCGCCCACAACGCGTTGGCCACCTTCTGCAGATCCGAGTACAGCACCCGGGACGGGCCCGCGTCCCCGCTGGTCACGCCGTCCTGGTCCGCCGTCGCGTCGGCCAGCCGCACCACCACGCCGTCACCGCGCACCCGAGCCAGACCGGTGCCCGCCTCCAGCGTGCGCAACCGGGACGCCTGCGAACCGCTCAGCGCCGCGTCGCGCTGCCGGCCGACCTCCTCGCGCAACTGCTCGGCCCGCTCGGTCAACCGGTCGGTCGCCGCCTCACGCCCCTTGATCTCGGCGATCAGCCCCGCCCGCGCCGTCGCCCGGCTCGGCTCCTCCGCCATCGTCTCCCGGTACGCCACCGCGAACAGGAACCCGATCACCGCCAGGACGAGCAGGCTCACCGGGCGGCCCAGCACCTGCCGCACCCGCGACATGCCACCCGCCGCCCGGCGCGCCGCCGCGTCCCCGTACCCCGGGTCCAGCGGATTGCGGAACAGCTCGGTCAGGAAGTCCGGCGCGTACACCCGGCTCGACGGGTCGCGCTCCTTCTCCGCGTCGCCGGACGCCGGCCCGGTCACGCCGCCACCTCCGCGCGCCGCGCCCGCATCTGCCGTACGAGACGGCTCGCCTGCACCACGTACATCGCGCCGGCCACCCAGTAGAGGACCAGACCCCACCAGCCCAGGCCCCAGCCGATCGCGCCGGCCGCGGTGCCGATGTCCGGCACGGCGTCGGCCAGCAGCAGGATCGGGAACGCCGCCAGCAGCAGGAAGGTGGCGGTCTTGCCCACGTAGTGCACCGGCGGCGGGCCGTAGCCGTAGCGGCGCAGCACGCCGAGAGAGACCAGCAGCAGCAACTCGCGGGCCAGCAGCGCCCCGGTGAACTGCCAGGGCACCACCTCCCGCGCGGTGAAGGCCAGCAGCGTGGCCAGGATGTAGAGCCGGTCGGCCAGCGGGTCGAGCAGTTCGCCGAGTCGGCTCACCTGCCCCAGCCGGCGGGCGATCCAGCCGTCCACCCAGTCGCTGGTGCCGCCCACGGCGAGCACCACGATGGCCGCGACGTCGGCGCGGACCACGAGGAACAGGTAGAGGAAGATCGGCACGCCGACGAGCCGGACGAAGCTGATCAGGTTGGGCAGCGTGAGGACGCGGTCTCCCACGACCGTGGCGTCCCCGGAATCCGGGTGCTCCGCTGGAGCCGGCCGACGCGACACCGAACCCTCCCTTCGCAGCACGGTCCGGCAGCCGGACGAGCGGCCGCTGGAGGGACGTGCGCGTTGCCGGCCGGTCAGACGCCGGCGCCCTCTGTGATCCCGGGCTGGGACCTCCCCCGACGCGGCCGGTGATCACCGGCCGCTCAGTTGCGCTGCCACTATATCGGGCTCCCCCGCTCCGGCCGGTGGCCGCGCTGCGCCGTTGCTCAGTGTTGTGAGGGTGGGGACCGTCACAACCGCTATGGCATCCTAGGACACTAGCTGACCATCACGGCCGTTGGTCAGGATCAGCGCCGGGGTGGGACTCAGGCGGTGCGGGCGGTGGAGTCGGAGCCCGCCTGCGGCGCGACCGCCGCGGCGGCCTGACTGAACGCCACGAGCGCCAGCAGCAGCTCGTGCTGCGCACGGTTGGGCATCCGGTCGAGCACCGCCTGGACCGCACGGTGCCGCCGCTGCTGCAGATCGCGCAGCAACGTGTCCGCCGCCGCGGTCGGGATCAGGCGCACCTCTCGCCTGTCACGCGGGTCGGCCACCCGGCGCAGCAGGCCGACGGCCTCCAGGCGGTCACAGAGCCGGCTCGCCGACGACGGGACCACGTCCAGCAGCTCGGCCAGCCGGTTCACGTTGGTGTCGGGATGGGACACGATCAGCGACAGCACCCGCAGCTGCGTCGGCGAGACGCTGACGGTGTGCCGTGAGGTCGCGGAGTCGAGCACACCGATGAGCGCCTCGGCAGCCGACTCGATGGCCGCGGCAAGATTCGGAGGTCGCTCCACCCGCTGTCCCCTGCGATCGTCCCGCTCGTGTTCGCTCCGCCGCCCCGATCACTGCCCCGTGACGTCGTCGGACCGGCCGGAACCGCGCCAGTCCAGGCAGACGACGACCGCGTCGTCACGGAGATCCGCGTCGGCGTGGTACGCATGCAGTTCGCGCATCACCGTACCAACTGCCTCGGTCGCCGGCTGCAGCCGAGTAGCCCGCATCGCGCGCGCCATGGCCCGGACGCCGTACGGCTCCTGCCCGTCGGGCTCCGCCGCATACACCCCGTCGCTGACCACGAAGAGACGATCGCCCGGCTCCAGAGTGAACTCCTGCACGTCGTACCGGGTCTCGGCGAACATGCCCAACGGCAGTTGCTGCTCCAACGCGATCGGGGTGACCCGCCTCCCCCGCAGCCGCAGCAGTTGCGGGGAACCGGCGTCCACCGCCCGCACCACGCCCCGGCGGCTGTCCAGCTCCAGCAGCAGCGTGGCCACGTGCCGGCCGCCCCGGTGCTGGTAGTAGATGGTGTCCGAGGCCAGCTCCGCCTGCTCGACCAGGCTGCCGCCGGAACGCCGGGCGTTGCGCATGGCGTTCACCGTCATCGCCGTGAGCAGCGACGCGGCCAGCCCGCTGCCGGTGCCGTTGAGCACGGTGAGGGTGAGCCGCTCACAGTCCACCGACCAGTCGAAGTGGTCACCGCCCACCGTGTACGCCGGTTCGAGCTGCCCGGCCAGCAACGCGTCGCCGTGGCGCACGCTGCGCCCCGGCAACAGGTCCCACTGCATCTCCGCAGCCATGCTCAGCCGTTCCCGCCGCCGGGCGCGGCGGTACCTGTCGGTCTCCCGGTCGGCCGCGCGGATGGCCACGGCCAGCTCGCCGGCGGCGTCCCGCGCCGCCTCCACTGTGGCCGCGTCCGGGTCACCGGGCAGCTCGACCATCAGGACGCCGAGCCGCTCCCCCCACACCGACAGCGGCAGGTAGGCCCGGCAGCGGCCGTCGTCGATGATGTCCAGGACCGGCTCCTGGCTGCTGAAGCAGCGTTGCGCCACGGTGTGTGCCGGCAACGGGCCACCGTCGGGCACGTCCGGGTCGAGCACCGGCCAGAGGCCGCTGGCGCGGTAGTCGGCGACGAACACCTCCGCCCGCGCGGCCCCGAGCGTCTGGCGCAGCACCGCGTCCGCGGTCTCCACCAGCTGGTCGGGTGGCGCCGTGCGCAGGGCACGTGACACCGATCCGGACGCCTCCGGCATGCTCATCCTCCGATGACGACTATTGCTACAGAGCAAACATCATACGAAGGACCCCCGACCGCCGAACGGCCCGCCTCGACCGGCGCGGCTCAGTCCGCCGGCCGCAGCGCCAACGCGCCGTAGAACGCGTCCGGCACCGGCTCCGGCTCACCCTCGGGCCGCCACCGGGCCACCGGCACGACGCCCTCGTCGGTGGGACGCCAGCGGCCCAGCAGCGGCGCGAACCGCTCGGGCGCGCGCATCCGGAACGCCGGGCCCATCATGGCCAGCGCCTGCGGGTGCCCGGCCAGCTCCTCGCTGTCGAAGTCGATCGCCAGCCGGCTGCCCGGCGCGACCGCCCGGTACAACTCGTCCAGGGTACGGGCGAGCGTGTCGTCGTCCAGGAACGCGGCCAGCCCGAGGAACACCACTCCGACCGGCCGTCTCCCCCACCCCGGCACGAAACGGTGCAGCTGCGCCCGGTCGACGGTGCCGATGTCGGTGGCGTCGCCGTAGCCGTAACCGGCGCGGTCACTGCCGGCGAGCAGGCGCTGGCCGAGCCGGACCGTCTCCGGGTCGACGTCGGTGTAGAGGACCGTCGCCTTCGGTGCGACCTCGTGCACGTTTCCGCAGGTGGGCACGCCCGCACCGAAGACCAGGAAGCCGTCCACGCCGTCGCCGGCCATGGCGCGCACGGTCCGGCCCAGGAAACCGCGCAGCGAGCGGAAGATCGCCGCGCAGGGCCCGTACGCCGCCTCGAACGCGGCGGCCGCGGCGACGTCGACCGGACGGTGGTGCCGGCCGCCGAGCCAGTAGTCGATCATGCGGGCGGTGCTCGGTCCGTCCGGCTGATCCATCGACGGGCCTCCCTCCCTGGGCGCTGTCCGCCAGCGTACCGACCGGGCGACCGGCGCGGTATCGCCCCGGGCCGGTCCCGCCGGCCGCGATACTGGCCGCGGGAGCGCCGGCCACGAGGAGGTACCTGGTGAACTCCGCTGACGGTGCGGCCGTGGTGGTCGGGGTGGACGGCTCCGAGCCGGCGACCCGGGCCGTGCTCCTGGCCGCCCGGGAGGCCACCCGCCGCAACCGGCCGCTGCGGGTGGTCCACGGATTCATCTGGCCGCTGCTGGGCGTACCGGTGGCCGCTCCGGCCGGGGCGCCGCCGCACGCCGGCCTGCGTCACCAGGCCGAGCAACTGGTCGCCGACGCGGTCAACGCGGCCCAGGCGCAGGAGCGCGGGCTGCGCATCACCGGCGAGATCATCGACGGGGAGGCGGCCGCCGTGCTGATCGGCGAGTCCCCCACCGCCGCGCTGATCGTGCTCGGCGACCGGGGTCTCGGCGGGTTCGCCTCGCTGGTGATCGGCTCGGTCGCGCTGCAGGTCACCGCGTACGCCGACTGCCCGGTGCTGGTGGCCCGGGGCGCCGCCCGCGACACCGGCCCGGTGGTGGCCGGGGTGGACGGCTCCGCGCTGTCCCGCGCCGCCGTCGAGTTCGCCGCCGAAACGGCGTCCCACCGCGGCGCCCCGCTGCGTGTGCTGCACGCCCACCCGGGCGGCCGGTCGGCGCAGGCCGACGAGCAGGAGCGGGTCCTGGCCGAGTCGGTCGCCGGCGTCGCCGAGCGCTGGCCGGACGTGCCGATCAACCGGGAGGCGGTGCGGGCCCGCCCGGTCACAGCGCTGACCGAGGCGTCCCGGGACGCCCAACTGGTCGTGGTGGGCCGGCAAGGCCGCGGTGAGCTCAGCGGCTTGCTGCTCGGCTCGGTGAGCCAGGGGATCCTGCACCGCGCCGCGTGCCCGGTCGCTGTCGTCCGCGCCCCGGCCTGAGCGCACGGTTGGCCCCGGCCCGGGCGGGTAGACGGGTTCGTCAGCCGACGGCGACCCGAGGAGGCAGTGATGGCAGGACCCCGTCCGGGCAGCAACGCGTACGACAAGCAACGGGCACGGCTGCGCGACCTCGTCGAGCAGTCCGGGCGCGCCACCGACAAGGAGGCCAACCAGGTCGCCAACCGGATCCTGCAGGACGACCGTGGGCAACGCGGCGTGGTCCGGGGCGAACGGACCTACGGCCCCAAGGGCAACCGGGAACCGGGTGACCCGAAGTGAGAGCGGCATCCGCCGTCGACGGCGCCATCGCGGGCGCCGTCGGCAGCGCCGTGCTCAACGCGGTCTCCTACCTCGACATGGCGCTGCGGGCGCGGCCGGCGAGCAGCACCCCGGAGTCGGTGGCCGGACGGCTGGCCGACGTCACGCACGTCGACCTGGGCCCCGGCGACGAGGCGGCGAACCGCCGTTCCGGTCTGGGGCCACTGCTCGGGTACGCCACAGGCATCGCCGCGGGGGCCGCGTTCGGTCTGCTCGCCGGACAACGGCGGATCCCGTTGCCGCTGGCCACGGTGCTGCTCGGCGGTGGGGTGATGGCCACCTCGGACGGCTCGATGACGGTGCTGGGCGTGACCGACCCGCGTACCTGGCGGCGCGCCGACTGGGTCTCCGACCTGATCCCGCACCTGGCGTACGGGCTGTCGGCCGCAGCCACCTGGCGGCGGCTGCGGCCGGCGTCGGCTCGCGGTTAGCTCTCGTCGTCGGCAACCGGCTCACCGGCCGGACCGTACGGCGACACCTGACCCTTCGGAACGGGCCGTCCCGCGTCGGCGTTCGACGTGCCCCGGCTCCGCGAACGGCCGCCCGCCTGGGTGGCCGTCTTGCGGCTGTCCTGGCTGGTGGCGCCGAGATCGTTCCGGCGCAGTTCCTCCTGCTGCGGCTTGACCACGGCTCTCTCCTTCCCGGTGGGGCGCACGGCCGTCGGCCGCGCACCAGACAGGCGTACCCGTCGCCGCCCGGCGCATTCCGGATCGGCGCGGGGGTCTGGCCGGGGCCGGGACGGGTAAGCCGGATGGATGCCAGACGATCGCAACGTCGCGCGCGCTCTGCTGGACCGGCAGTCCCGCACGTACGCGGAGGAGGCGGGGATCACCCTCGCCGACCGGCCCGGCCCGCTCTACCAGCTGCTGGTGCTCACCACGCTGCTGAGCACCCGGATCCGGGCGTCGGTGGCGGTGGCCGCCGCCCGGGAGCTGTTCGCCGCCGGTTACCGCACCCCGCAGACGATGGAGGCGGCGAGCTGGCAGGACCGGGTCGACGCGCTGGGCCGGGGCCACTACCGGCGCTACGACGAGCGGACCGCGACCATGCTCGGCACCGGCGCCCGGCTCTGCCTGGACCGCTGGCACGGCGACCTGCGCCGGCTGCACCAGGAAGCCGGCGCCGACCGGGCCGCGCTGCGCCGGTTTCTCACCGAGTTCCCCGGCATCGGCCCCACCGGGGCGGACATCTTCCTGCGCGAGGCGCAGTCGGTGTGGCCGGACGTGCGCCCGTACGCCGACCGGCGCACGCTGGCCGGGGCGAAACGGCTGGGCCTGCCGGCGAGCCCCGGCGACCTGGTCGGGCTGGTCGGCGAGGCCGACTTCGGGCGGCTGGCGTCGGCGCTGGTGCGGGTGGCGCTGGGCGAGGAGTCGGCCGGCGAGGTGAGCCGCAGCGCCGCCACGGCGCGCTGAGAGCGCTACTTGGCCGGCCCGGGCTTGGTCAGGTTCCAGGCCAGCAGCGCGGCGAGCAGCGCGAGCAGCACCACACCGCCGGAGACGCCGCCCTCCCCGCCGCTGTCGCGGCTTCCCGAGAAGCCGAAGTAGATCACGGCCAGTCCGGCCAGCACGGTGATGAACGTACGCAGTCCCCTGTCCTTCACGCCCGCACCGTACGACCGGCGGCGCCGCCCGGGGCGGGGATCGGGCGGCCGTCCCCCGTCCGGGTGTCAGTCCGTCTCCAGGTCGTCCAGGGAGATCGCGTGGGTCATCAGCCAGCGGGCCAGCGCGGCCATCCCGAACAGCCACAGCGGCGCCGACTCGGTGGGGCCGTTCGTGGCGTAGATGGCGAACCTCAGGTCCGGTGCGCGGTACGCCTCGATCCGCCACTTGTGGTTCTTGTCCCGCCAGACCGCGGAAGGGTCCATGGCGTCACGGTAGGTGACCGGAGCGGGCGGGCGACGCCTGTTGCGTCAGCCCGGCGGGCGGAGCACCTCGCGGGCGTCGTCGGGCAGCCGCCGGGTGGCGCCGCGCCGGTCCAGCAGCTCCAGCAGCGGCACCGCCACCCGGCGGGTGGTGCCGAGCGCCTGCCGGGCGGCGCTGAGCGTGAACGGCTGCGGCAGCCCGGCCAGCACGCGTACCGCGTCGTCCGGGGCGCCGGGGAGCAGCACCACGTTCTCGGCGAGCTTCAGCAGCGCGCCGGCCCGGACGGCGGCGCCGATCTCGCGGGGGCCGAGCCCGAGGTCGGCCAGGTGGTGCGCCTCGGGCGCCTGGAACGGTCGGTCGCCGTACTCGGCCCGGACCCGGTCCACCGCCCGCGCCACCGGATCGGGCAGCGTGTGCTGCCCGGCGGCGGTGACCAGGCCGTCGCGCAGCCGCAGCGGCGGGCGCAGCAGCGCCGTGACCAGCGCGCGGTCGGGCAGGTCGAGCCGGTGCCGCAGCACGTCGACCGGTACGCCCGCGGCGAGCGGATGCTCGGCGGTGTACCGGGTCACCTCCTCGGTGAGGCGGCGGCCCAGGTCCCGCCAGTGCTCCGGGTCGGCCAGCCACTGCCCGGCCACCGGCGTCGCGGTCGGCGGCACGCCCATCCGGGTCAGGTCCCCGGCCCGGATCAGCAGCCGCCGGCGCAGCTCCCCGTGCAGGTCCGGGCGCCCGTCCAGCCCGGCGAGCACGGCCGCGCGGGCCGCTGCCGCGCCCCGGCGGCGCAGCGGCGGCGGGTCCACGTCCAGCACCGTGACGCCACCGCAGACGTGGTGCCGGCCGGGGTCACGCAGCAGCGCCCGGTCCCCGATGAGCAGCGGCAGCGGCCGGGCCAGGCGCAGCCGGACCGTGTCCGGGCCCAGCGGCCGGACCCGGGCAGGCACCGCCGCCGAGCCGGCGTGCAGCATGAGCGTGGCCGGCAGGTCGGCGGCCGGGTCGCCGGACAGGCGCACGTCGAGCAGGTCGGTACGCCCGAACCGGCCGGGTGTGAGCAGCGCGTCGCCGCGCCCGACGCGGTCCCGGGGCAGGCCGCGCAGGTTCACCGCGACCCGGGCCACCGCCTCGACGGCGGTGTGCGCGGCGCCGAGGGAGTGCAGTCCGCGTACCCGCACCGCCTCGCCGGTGCCGGCCAGCTCCAGTTCGTCGCCGACGCGCAGCCGGCCGCCGCCGAGCGTGCCGGTGACCACGGTGCCGCTGCCGCGTACCGTGAACGCGCGGTCCACCCAGAGCCGCACCGGCGCGTCAGCGGCCGGGTCGGGCAGCCGGGCGGTCAGGCGGTCCAGGGCGGCGCGCAGCTCGGGCAGTCCGGCGCCGGTGACCGCGGAGACCGGCACCGCCTCCACCTCGCCCAGCGACGTCGCGGCGATCTCCGTGCGGGCCCGCGCCGTCGCCGGCCCTGGGTCGGCGAGGTCCGCGCGGGTCACCGCCAGCAGCCCGTACGACACACCCAGCGCGTCCAGCGCGGCCAGGTGCTCGGCGGACTGCGGCATCCAGCCCTCGTCGGCGGCCACCACGATCAGCGCGGCCGGGACCGGGCCGACACCGGCGAGCATGTTCGGCACGAACCGCTCGTGCCCCGGTACGTCGACGAAGGCGACGGTGCCGCCGGAGGGCAGCGTGGTCCAGGCGAAGCCGAGGTCGATGGTCATGCCCCGGCGGCGTTCCTCCGCCCACCGGTCCGGTTCCATCCCGGTCAGCGCCCGCACCAGCGTCGACTTGCCGTGGTCGACGTGCCCGGCGGTGGCCACCACCCACATGCCGGTCAGTCCTCCACGCTCAGCACGGCCACACGGACCCGGTCGTCGGCGCCCTCCGGCACGGCGCGCAGGTCCAGCAGGAGCCGGCCCTGCAGCACCCGTCCGAGGACCGCCGGGTCGCCGGCGCGCAGCGGCTCGGCGTACCGCTCGGGCAGGCTCAGCGCCCACGAGTCCAGCTCCACGCCGGGCGCCCCGCCGCCGCCGACGACTGCCGCGCTGGGCACCACCTCGGCCTTGCAGCCGTCCTCACCGAGCCGGTCACGCAGCCGCTCCACCCGCTCCCGCAGCCGGACCGGGTCGGCGTGCAGCGCGTCGCGGGTGGGCGTGGTCGGGGCGTACAGGGTGGCGGCGAGCGCGGCGAGGGTGAGCTTGTCGACGCGCAGCGCCCGCGCGAGCGGGTGCCGGCGCAGCCGGTGCACCAGGTCGGCGTCGCCGAGCAGCAGACCGGCCTGCGGGCCGCCGAGCAGCTTGTCGCCGCTGGCGGTGACCAGGTGCGCGCCCGCGCGCAGCGTGGTGGCGGCGTCCGGCTCGTCGGGCAGCAGCGGGTCGGGCGCGAGCAGGCCCGACCCGATGTCGACCACCACCGGTACGCCGAGCGTGGCCAGCTCGGCGACCGGCACCGCCGAGGTGAAGCCGGTGACCACGAAGTTCGACGGGTGCACCTTCAGCACGAACCCGGTGTGCTCGCCGATCGCGGCTTCGTAGTCGGCGCGCGTGGTGCGGTTGGTGGTGCCCACCTCGCGCAGCCGCGCGCCGGTGCTGGCCAGCAGGTCGGGCAGGCGGAACCCGTCGCCGATCTCGACCAGCTCACCGCGGCTGACCACGATCTCCCGGCCGGCGGCGAGCGCGGTCGCGGCCAGCGCCAGCGCGGCGGCGCCGTTGTTCACCACGTGCACCGCCCCGGCGTCGGGCACGGCGGCGGCGAGCGCGTCCAGCGCCTCCCGGCCGCGCCGCGCCCGCCGTCCGGTACGCAGGTCCAGCTCCACGTCGGTGTGCCCGGCGGCGGCTACGAGCGCGTCCACGGCGGACGGGGCGAGCGGGGCACGGCCCAGGTTGGTGTGCAGCACGACGCCGGTGGCGTTGAGCACGGCGCGTGGCGTACGGCCGGGCAGGTCGGCGAGCGCCGCATCGCGTACCTGATCGGGGGTCAGCTCGCCGCGGCGGGCGCGGTCCTGCGCGCTGACGATCGCGGCCTTGACCCGGTCGCGGCCCAGCGTCACGGCGGCGGCGGCCAGCGCGGGATCGGCGAGCAGCGCGTCGGTGCGCGGCACCCGCCGTCGCGGGTCGACCTCACGCATCGCGCACTCCCGGGAACGGTTTGGCGGAGACGGACGGGAATCGAACCCGCCTGGCCCGGGTCCCGGACCACACCGGTTTTGAAGACCGGGAGGGGCACCAGCCGCCTGAACGCCTCCACGCAGCAGTCAACCACAGCGGACGGGAGGCCGCCCGGGGAGGTGTCAGACCTGGTCGGCGGCCCGCCGGTCGGCGCGTTCGCGCTGCGGCACCACCGTGTAGCGCGGATCGCGCGCGGAGGCGACGCCGCCGTGGAAGATCCCGAACCGGGTGCACACCGACGCGGCGATCAGCGCGCCGCCGGACAGCGCGGACAGCACCCGGCTGCGGCGACCGACCAGCGCGCCGACCACACCGGCGGCGGTCAGCGCGCGGCCCGCGCGCAGCAGCTTGCCGGGTGTGCCCTGCGTGTAGGGCTCGCTGAGCAGCCCGAGCCGGTTCTCCACCCGGTGCGAACCCCACAGCTCCATCGCCGCGCCCGCGACCGCGAGGCGCCGCGCCGGACCGGCCTGGGCGCAGGGCGCGGCCACCAGCCCGACACCGGCGCCGCTGGCCAGCGCGCTGCCCGCGAAGATGGCCGGCAGTTCCGGGTACGCCTCGTGCCACGACGGCACCGCCGTGTCCGCCAGCAGCACCCCGGTGTACGTGGCCAGCGCGGGCGCGGTGACGGCGGCGACCACACCGGCGGTGTGCCCGGCCGGGGGCAGCAGCCGGCGGCCGAGCCCCAGCACGCCGCGCTCGGGCAGCAGCGGGGCCGCCTCGGCGATCGCGGCGAGCCCGGCGGCCGGGCCGAACACGCTGAGGATCCAGGTGCCCACCGACATCGGCGAGGTCACCTTCGCCACCCGCAGCATGTGGTGGAACCGGGACGGCCGGCCCAGGTCGTGGACCAGGAAGTACGTGCTCGCGCCCACCGCCGCCAGGGCGGTGACCCGGCCGGCGCGGCGCAGCGCCGGGCGGCCGGTGAGCTGCCCGCCCGCGGCCAGCAGCGACGAGCCGGCGGCGAGACCGCCGGTGAACAGGTACGCGGCGATGTCCCACCGCCACACCGGCGGCTTGAGGACGGGCCGGCCGTAGTAGGAGGTGAACTCGGCCGGCGGGACGTTGAGCTGCTCACCACCACCCTTGCCGCGCCGGCGCGGGGCCGCGTCGCGGGGCGGGTGCGGGGCCAGCCGCGCGTCGCGGGAACCCTCGTCGGTGCGTCCCACGCCGGGACCGGCCGCGGTGGCCCGGCTGCCGTTCTCCCGCTCGGCGGCGCCGCGGTCCTCCGGTCCCGTGGACAGGCGCTCGCGGAAGCGGCGGAACAGGTCACCGACCGGGCGGTCCGGGCTCACGACGATCCTCCGACGAACGCGGCGACGGCAGCCGCCGCCATGGCCAACGCGGCGAACCCGGCCCGCTTCCACATCTTCGGCAGGTCCCGGGTGGTGACCACCGGGTCCGGCGGCAGCCCGTACACCTCCGGCTCGTCGAGCAGCAGGAAGAACGCGCCGTCGCCGCCCACGCCGTCGGTCGGGTCGTGCCCGTACAGCCGCGCCTCCGGCACGCCCCGCTCGTGCAGCGCGGCGACCCGCGTGGCGGCCCGTTCCCGCAGCTCGTCGAGCGGGCCGTACTGGATCGACTCGGTCGGGCACGCCTGCGCGCAGGCGGGCGTCATGCCCGCGCCGATCCGGTCGTAGCACAGCGTGCACTTCCACGCCCGGCCGTCGCCCTTGCGCTGGTCGATCACGCCGTACGGGCAGGCGGAGATGCAGTAGCCGCAGCCGTTGCAGATGTCCTCCTGCACCACCACCGTGCCGAACTCGGTGCGGAACAGCGAACCGGTCGGGCACACGTCCAGGCAGGCCGCGTGCGTGCAGTGCTTGCACACGTCGGACATCATCAGCCAGCGGAAGTCGGTGCGGGTCTCCGCGCCGCTGTCCCGCCCGGGCGGCTGCGCGCCGGGCATGCCGAGGAACTCCGGACCGGCCGCCATCCGTGCCGCCGCCTCCGGCCGCCCCGGCGGCAGACCGGGATTCGTGCCGGTGTCGGGGGCCGTGCCCGCGCCGACCGCCGCGGACGCGGGGCTGGTCGCCGGGCCGGTCGGGTCGCCGGCGAACGGCGGCGTGCGGTGCCCGGCCGGCCGGGGCTGCTCGATGAACGCGACGTGCCGCCACGAGTTCGCGGTCAGCGCGCCGGTGTTGTCGTACGACATGCCGAGCAGGTCGAACCCGGAGTCCGGGACGCCGTTCCACTCCTTGCAGGCCACCTCGCACGCCTTGCAGCCGATGCAGACGCTGGTGTCGGTGAAGAAGCCCATCCGGGGCGGCGCTTCGACCCAACCCGCGTCGGGGGCCGGGTCCAGCGGACCGTACAGGCTGTTGGCGTCAGGCATCCGGTTCCCCGTCCTGGTGCGCGGCGGGCGACTGCTCGTCGGTGCTGCCGGCGGCGTCGTCCCCGCCGGCCGCGTCGGTGGTCACCAGCGGGATCTTCCGGTCCGGCGTCATCCCGGCCCGCCGCTGGTAGTCGCCGACCAGGTCCAGCAGCGGCGGACCGGTGGGACGACGGCCGGGCCGGATGTCGCAGGTGCCGACCTTGCTCTCCTGGATGAGCACGTTCGGGTCCAGCGTGATGCCGAACAGGTCGTTCGCCGAGTCGCCGGTGACCAGACCCTCGGTGCCGAAGTGGTACGGCAGCCACACCTGGTGGATGATCCGCCCGTCCACCCGCAGCGGAGTGAGCCGGTCGGTGACCAGCACCCGCGCCTCGATCACCGCGCGGCCGCTGATCAGGTGCGCCCAGCCCAGGTGCGCCAGCCCGACCTCGCCGGCCAGTTCCGGGGACACCTCGACGAACATCTCCGGCTGCAGCTCGGCCAGGCGCGGCACGGTACGGCTCATCCCACCGGCGGTGTGGTGCTCGGTGAGGCGGCTGACCGTGAACACGTACGGGAAGACCTGGCTGTGCGGCTCCGGCGGACTCGGGTTCATCCGGTTGATCGGGTGCTCGTAGATCTTGCGGGTCGGGTTGGCCTGCTGACCGTAGAGCGGGTTGCGCATCGGCGACTCGGCCGGCTCGTAGTGCGTCGGCAGCGGGCCGTCCAGGACGCCGCTCGGCGCGTACAGCCACGCCTTGCCGTCGCCCTGCATGACGAACGGGTCGTCACCGGCGAGCGCGGCCGGCCCGGAGGCGCCCTCCGGCGGCCGGTACGACGGCGGCTTCGTCTTCTCGAAGTCCGGCACGTCGTAGCCGGTCCACTCGCCGGCATCCGGGTCCCACCAGACGTACTTCTTGCGCTCGCTCCACGGCCGGCCCTCGGGGTCGGCGGAGGCGCGGTTGTAGAGCGTGCGGCGGTTCGCCGGCCACGCCCAGCCCCACTCGGCGGCCACCCAGTCCTGCTCGTGGCGGGACCGGCGGCGGGCCGCCTGGTTCACCCCGTCGGCGTAGACGCCGGAGTAGATCCAGCAGCCGATCGCCGTCGAGCCGTCGTCGCGGGCCTCGCCGAACGCGTTCAGCGGGCGGCCGGTCGCCACCTCGTACCCGTTGATCTCCTTGAGCACCGCCTCGGCGCTCGGCTCCGCGTGCGGACCGTGCGTGGGGTAGTCCCAGGCCAGGTCCAGCAGCGCCCGGTCGCGGCGCTCGGTGGAGCCGGCCAGCTTCTCCCGCAGCACGCGGCCGAGGTGGTAGAAGAACCACAGCTCGGAGCGGGCGTCGCCCGGCGGGTCGACGGCCTTCTCCCGCCACTGCAGCAGCCGCTGCGTCTGGGTGAACGTGCCCTCCTTCTCCACGTGCGAGGCCGCCGGCAGGAAGAACACCTCGGTACGGCACTCCTCCGGCACGATCTCACCGGTGGCGACCTCCGGGCCGTTCTTCCAGAACGTGGCGCTCTCGATCATGAACAGGTCGCGGACCACGAGCCAGTCGAGGTTGGCCATGCCGAGGCGCTGGGCGCGGCCGTGCGCCGAGCCGACCGCCGGGTTCTGGCCGAGCAGGAAATAGCCCTTCACCTTGCCGTCGATCATGTTCAGGACCTGCTGGTACGTGCCGTGGTCGCCGGTCATCCGGGGCATGTAGCCGTAGCAGAAGTCGTTCTCCGGCGTCGCCGCGTCACCCCAGTACGCCTTGAGCAGGCTCGCCGCGAACGCCCGCGAGTTGCCCCAGAAGCCCTTCTGGCCCGGGTGCCGGATGCTGTCCACCCACCTGTCGAACGTCGGGTGGTCGGCGTGGTGCGGCATCGGCAGGTAGCCGGGCAGCAGGTTGAACAGCGTCGGGATGTCGGTGGAGCCCTGGATGCTGGCGTGACCGCGCAGCGCCAGGATGCCACCGCCCGGACGGCCCATGTTGCCCAGCAGCGTCTGGATGATCGAGCCGGTGCGGATGTACTGCACGCCCACGCTGTGCTGCGTCCAGCCGACCGAGTAGACGAGCGCGCCGGTGCGCTCCCGCCCCGAGTTCTCCGTCCAGGCACGCGCCAGCTCGAGGAATTTCTCCTCCGGGATGCCGCACACGCGGGCCACCATCTCCGGCGTGTAGCGGGAGAAGTGCCGCTTCAGGATCTGGTAGACGCAGCGCGGATGCTGCAACGTCTCGTCCCGCGGGGCCTGCGCCGGCACCGGCTCGCCGTGCGACTCGTGCTCCAGCCCGGAAGCCGAGTCACGCTCCTTGCCGGTACCCCGGATCTTGGCGTTGTCCTCCTGGCCCTCGTACTGCCAGCTGGCGTGGTCGTAGGAGCCGGTGTCCGGGTTGTAGCCGGAGAACAGGCCGTCCAGGTCCTCGGTGTCGGCGAACCGCTCGCTGACGATGTTGGCCGCGTTGGTGTACGCCAGCACGTACTCCCGGAAGTCCAGCTCGTTGTCCAGGATGTAGCGCACCACGCCGCCGAGCAGCGCGATGTCCGTGCCCGCCCGGATCGGCAGGTACGTGTCGGCGAGCGCGCTGGTGCGAGTGAACCGCGGGTCGACGTGGAAGACCTTCGCGCCGCGCTTCTTCGCCTCCATCACCCACTGGAAACCCACCGGGTGGGCCTCGGCCATGTTCGAGCCCTGGATGATGATGACGTCAGCGTTGGCGAGATCCTGCTGGAAGTCCGTGGCGCCGCCGCGACCGAAGCTGGTCCCCAGACCGGGGACGGTGGCGGAGTGTCAAATACGGGCCTGGTTCTCGATCTGGAGTGCCCCCATCGCGGTGAACAGCTTCTTGATGAGGTAGTTCTCCTCGTTGTCCAGCGTCGCGCCGCCGAGGCTGGAGATGCCGAGCGTCCGGTTCAGCGGACGACCCTCGTCGTCGACGTCCTCCCAGGTCTCCGCGCGGGCGGCGAGGATCCGGTCGGCGATCATGTCGAGCGCGACGTCGAGGTCCAGGTCTTCCCACTCGGTCGCGTACGGCCGGCGGTAGCGGACCTTCGTCTGGCGCAGCGGGCTGGTCACCAGGCTCTTGCTGGCCGAGCCCTTCGGGCAGAGCCGGCCGCGCGAGATCGGGCTGTCCGGGTCGCCCTCGATCTGGGTGACCTTGCCGTCGGAGTGGAAGACGCGCTGCCCGCAGCCGACCGCGCAGTACGGGCAGACCGAGCGGGCCATGCCGTCGGCGGTCTCGGTGCGGGCGGTCAGCGCGGCGGAGCGCGCCGACTGGGCGGCGGCGCCGCGACCGAGCGGATCGGTGCCGGTGAGTTGCCGGTAGACCGGCCACCCCTGGATGAAGGTCTTCAGACCCACCCGGGCACCCCCTCCGCGTCGAGAACGGCTCTCACCTCTTCCTTCTCACCCTAGGCCAGCCGCCGGAGGCGTGCGAGTCGAGCCCACAGACAGAGCCGCCCCGGCCATTCGGCCGGGGCGGCTCTGGGCGTCGGTGTGCATGTCGCCTCTCGGCGAGTGGCGCGACGCGGCTCCAGCCGAACGGTATTCCGCGAAGGCAATTTAGGTGAGGCCCGGGGACACTGGACACACCGACGCTCTGCACAACGGTACCGGGGTCACGGTTCTTCCGCTCGTTCCTCGTGACCCCGGTCACCGCCGGGTCAGCTGTTCCAGTGCTCGGCGACCAGGTCGGCGGCCTGCTGCTCCCACTGGGCGTAGTGGTCGGGGTACGCGGAGACCTGGACGGTCTGGGCGGCGACGGTCAGCGGCATGTCGCGCCAGCCGTCGACCTGCTTCAGGCCCTTCAGGAACGCCATGGTCGAGTACTCGGGGTCGGTGATCTGCTCGACCGTGCCCCAGCCGGAGGAGGGGCGCTGCTGGAACAGGCCCTGCGAGTCGTGGTCGTTGCGGTCACCGAGGTGGCCGAGGTTCTCCAGCTTCGACTCCTGCAGGGCGGTGGCGATCGACACGACCGCGGCGCGTTCGTCCATGCCGGCCTTCTTCGTCGCCGCGATGATGGCCTTGACGTTGGCGGTCTGCTCGTCGTCGAGGTCGATGCGGGACTGGGTGCCCTGCACGCCGTGCGGGATCAGCGCGGCGCTGTCGAGCTTGCTGGCGGCCTGGGTGGTGGTGACCGCGGCGTCGCGGGTGGTGGGGGTGCTGGTGTCGTGGTTGAGGGGGCCGGCGGCGAGGCCACCGGCGACGGTCAGACCGGCGATACCGAGGATGCTCTTGCGCAGGATCGTGTTCATGAGGGGGCTCCATTCGGGGGTCGACGCACCCGGGGGCGAGTGCGTGGGCACCGTCAGGCGCTCAAGAAGTCTTCGGGGGGATCCGGCTCGCTGCCCGTGGCTGCGGGGGCCGGAGACATGTCCAACGACCGCCGCCCCGGGATCATTCCGGGGTGCCGGGGGATGCTGCTGCGGTCGTTCACCAGGTATAACGCCCCCGCCCCGCCACCGATTCCGCCACCCGGGTGTCCCCGACCACCCCGAAACCCGACACCCACCCCACCCGCCACCCCGGCTCACCCTCCCGTGACCCGGAAGCGTCGATCATGAGGTTGACGGCACCTCGTGTCCGTTTTGTCGCCGCCAACCTCATGATCGATCAGGCCTCAGTGAACGGTCATTGATCAAGGAGTTTGGGTCACCCGTGAGGCCTGAGGCAGACACAAACTCCTTGATCAACGGGCTGGGGTGGGCCCGCCCGACGCGACAAGGGCGGGAAGGGAGGGGGGTGATGGGCCGGGTTGGGGTTACCCTGATGCCATGTCGGCCACCGCGCACGCGTACCTCGCCCGGCCCGGGCGACCCGCCGTGGTGGCGCGCACCCTGGACGAGCTGACCGGCCCCACCACCGGCATCGTCGAACTGCCGGTACGCCTCATGTGGAGCAGCGAGCGCGCGTTCGACCTGGCCGACCCGGACGAACTGCTCTGGATGTACGAGAACGTGCTGCGCGAGACGACCCGGGTGGAGGATCTGCGCGAGCTGATCCACGGGGGCACGTTGCGCCGGTTGTGGCCGCTGTTGAACCTGCCCCGGGGCGTACGCCTGGCCTGGGAGGGCCGGCACCGGAGCCTGCGCCCGGCGTGACCCATCCGCACGACTTCTACCGGGAGGTGGCCCGGGTGGCGCTCGCCGCCGCCGGCCCGCACCGGTTCGTGCTCGGCGGCGGTGTCGCCTGGGCCGCGCACGGCCTGGTCACCCGCCCCACCGAGGACGTCGACCTGTTCGCCGACGTGGAGGGCGCCGCCGCGGCCGCGGCCGACGGGGTACGCGCGGCACTGGAACGGGCCGGCTACCAGGTGGCCGAGGCGGATCCGGGCGGGCTGGGCGAGGTGTTCGACGGCTTCGACCGGGACCTGCGGGACTTCGTGGTGAGCCGGGACGGCCGGCAGATCCGCCTCAGCCTGGCCCGCCTGGACCGGCACCGCAGCCCGGTGGTGATGGACTTCGGCCCGGTGATGGACGTGCGGGACCTGATCGCCAACAAGACCGCCGCGCTGGTGAACCGGCGGGAGGTACGCGACTACATCGACGTCTCCGCCGCGCTGGACCGGTACACGGTCGCGGAGCTGCTGGAGCTGGCCCGGCAGGTGGACCCGGCGCTGGACGACGAGGACGTGCGCGCCGCCGGCCGCTACCTGGACGGGCTGGCCGACCGGCGGTTCACCCGCTACGGCCTGGACGCGCCGCGCATCGCCGAGGTGCGCCGCCGGATGGCCGTCTGGCCCCGCTGAGCAACGGAACCAGACGACCCCGCCGCGCCGCGCCGGACGGACAGACGCCCGAGTCGCACCGGACCAGACGACCGAGCCGGGACAAGCCGGACCGGCCGGATGGGCGAGCCGGGACCAGAGACGCAGCCGGACCGGACGCTCACTTCGTCGGGCGGCCGCCCGTGACGCCGAGGATCTCGCCGGTGACGTAGCTGGACTCCTGGGAGGCGAAGTAGACGTACGCGGGCGCCAGCTCGGCCGGCTGACCGGGACGGCCCAGCGGCGTGTCGGTGCCGAACTGCTTCACCTTCTCCTCCGGCATGGTGGCCGGGATCAGCGGCGTCCAGATCGGACCGGGCGCGACCGCGTTGACCCGGATGCCCCGCTCGGCGAGGTTCTGCGCGAGCGCCTTGGTGAAGTTCGCGATGGCGGCCTTGGTGGTGGCGTAGTCGAGCAGCTGCGGCGACGGGTCGAACGCCTGGATCGACGACGTGTTGATGATCGTCGAGCCTTCCTTCATGTGCGGCACGGCGAACTTGCAGAGCCAGAACATGGCGTACACGTTGGTCTTGAACACCCGGTCGAACTGCTCGGTGGTGATGTCGAGCAGGCCGTTGTCCTGCGACATCTGGTACGCCGCGTTGTTGACCAGGATGTCGACGCCGCCGAGGTCGCGCATCGCCTGGTCGACGAGGGCACGGCAGTTGGCCTCCTCGCGCAGGTCGCACCGGACCGCGACGCCGGTGCGCCCGGCCTGCTCGATCAGGGCGACCGTCTCCCGGGCGTCCTTCTCCTCCTCGTCGGCGAGGTAGGTGACGAGCACGTCGGCGCCCTCGCGGGCGAAGGCGATCGCCACGGCCCGCCCGATGCCGGAGTCGCCGCCGGTGATGATCGCGCGCTTGCCGGTGAGCCGGTCGCTGCCCCGGTACGACTGCTCGCCGTGGTCGGGCTTCGGCCCCATCTCCTGCTCGTTGCCGGGCGGCGTCTGCTGTTGCGACGGCTGTCCCTCACGCTGTCCGTACTGCTCGGCCGGGTGCTGCTGGGTGAACTGGTCCTCGCTCATGTCTGCGCCCCTACCCCGGTGACCGGAGGGGAAACAGCAGCACCGTGACCGTAGGGGAAACAAAACGGGCCGGTGTGGCGCACGCGACATGTGGTGGTTATGGTGCGCAACGGCGCCCACGAGGCGCGTACCCCCCATTGGAAAGGCACCTCATGACTTCCTCCTCCGGCGCCTCCCGGCGCCAGGTGCTGGCCGTCGCGGCCGCCGCCGCGACCGCTCCCCTGCTGGCCGGCGCGCCCGCCGAGGCGAAGCCGAAGCAGCCGAAGACCTGGGACCTGACGATCCTCGGTACGTCCGACACCCACGGCAACGTCTACAACTGGGATTACTACAAGGACGCGGAGTTCGACGACAGCAAGCAGAACGACGTCGGCGTCGCGAAGCTCGCCACCCTGGTCAACCAGATCCGCGCCGAGCGCAAGGGCAGGGCCACGCTGGTCCTCGACGCCGGCGACACCATCCAGGGCACGCCGCTTGCGACGTACTACGCCAAGCAGGAGCCGATCACCAGCACCGGTGAGACGCACCCGATGGCCCGCGCCATGAACATCCTCAAGTACGACGCGGTGACGCTCGGCAACCACGAGTTCAACTACGGCCTGCCGCTGCTGGCCACCTGGATCGAGCAGCTCGGCTTCCCGGCCCTGGCCGCGAACGCGCTCAACGCGAAGACCGGCAAGCCGGCGTTCCTCCCGTACGTGATCAAGGAGGTCAAGCTCGGCGGGCACGGCGCGCCGAAGCTGCGCGTGGGCATCCTCGGCCTGACCAACCCCGGCGTGGCCATCTGGGACAAGGGCAACGTCGAGGGCCGCCTGGTCTTCGCCGACATGGTCGCCACCGCCGCGAAGTGGGTGCCGGAGATGCGCCGCCGCGGCGCCGACCTGGTCGTCATCTCGGCGCACGGCGGCGACAGCGGCACCTCCAGCTACGGCCCGGAGCTGCCGAACGAGAACCCGACCGCGCTGATCGCCGAGCAGGTGCCCGGCATCGACGCGATCCTGTTCGGCCACGCGCACAACGAGGTGCCGGAGAAGTTCGTCACCAACCTCACCACCGGCGAGCGGGTCCTCACCTCGGAGCCGTCGAAGTGGGGCCAGCGGCTGACCCGGATGGACTTCACGCTGACCCGGGAGAAGGGCCGCTGGAAGGTCACCGCCAAGTCGGCCACCACGCTCAACACCAACACCGTGGTCGAGGACCCGGCGGTGCTCGCGGCCGTGCGCGGCCAGCACGCCAAGACCGTCGAGTACGTCAACCGCGTCGTCGCGCAGTCCAGCGTGGAGCTGTCGGCCGCCGAGTCGCGGTACAAGGACACCCCGATCCTGGACTTCATCAACCACGTCCAGACCGAGGTCGTCACCGAGGCGCTCGCGGGCGGCGAGTACGCGGGCCTGCCGGTGCTGTCCATCGCCGCGCCGTTCAGCCGTACCGCGGTGTTCCCGCAGGGCGACGTGCGCATCCGCGACGTGGCGGGCCTCTACGTGTACGACAACACGCTGGAGGCGGTCGTGCTGACCGGCGCCGAGGTGAAGGCGTACCTGGAGTACTCGGCGAAGTACTTCGTCACGCTGCCGGCGGGCGCGCCGGTGAACCCGGAGACGATCAGCGACCCGGCGGTGCCGGACTACAACTACGACGTGTTCTCCGGCGTCGACTACGACATCGACATCGCCAAGCCGGTCGGCCAGCGGATCACCCGGCTGGTGCTGGCCGGCACCGACACCCCGGTCGCGGCGGACGCCCGGTTCGTGGTGGCGGTGAACAACTACCGGCGCAGCGGCGGCGGCAACTTCCCGGGCATCGTGAAGACCCAGGTCTACAACGCCCAGCAGGAGATCCGCCAGCTGCTCATCGACTGGGCGCAGGCCAAGGGCGTCATCGACCCGGCCGACTTCTTCGTACCCAACTGGAAGCTGGTGCGCGACGGCGTGCCGGTCTTCTGACCCTGCGGCGACGGGGCCCGGGCCGGTGCCCGGGCCCCGTCAGCCGCACGCGCGCAGGTGCCACTCCGACTCCCCGCCGACCGGGTCCGGCCGGTCCGGCGGGGTCTCGGTCTCCACGGAGCGCGTCAGCTCCTCGGGGCGTACCCGGGCCGGCAGTTCGCCGAAGCGGACGTGCCGCAGGAACGCGTACTCCTCGTCGGTGAACGACTCGGCCGGCTCACTCATGACCGCATTGTGCGCCCGCCCGTCCCGCCGGCGCATCAACCACCACGGCAGGGGTATGCCGCCGCGACGACCGTCGGCGACGAGGTGGAGGAGACATGCGCGCAGTACGGATGACAGCGCCCGGGGTGCTGGAGCACACGGAGGTGCCCACGCCCGAGGCCGGCCCCGGTGAGGTGCTGCTGCGCGTCGGCGCGGTCGGCGCCTGCCACTCCGACCTGCACATCCTCGACGCTCCGGCCGGCGTGTTCCCGATCCCGATGACGCTGGGGCACGAGATCGCCGGCACCGTCGACACGGTCGGCGCCGGGGTGGTCGGCTGGTCGCCCGGAGAACGGGCCGCGGTCTACGGGATCATCGGCTGCGGCCGGTGCCGGGCCTGCCTGCGGGGCGAGGAGAACCGCTGCCGGGTAACCCCGGTCGGCGGCGTCGGGCTCAGCCGCGACGGCGGGCTCGCCGAGTACGTCGTGGTTCCCGCGTCCCGGCTGCTGCCGGTCGGCGACATGGACCTGACCCAGGCCGCGCCGCTCACCGACGCCGGGCTGACGCCGTACCACGCGGTGGAGCTGGCCCGGCCCCGGCTGCGGCCCGGCACCACCTGCGTGGTGATCGGCATCGGCGGGCTGGGGCACATGGGGTTGCAGATCCTGCTCGCCACCACAGCGGTACGGATCGTCGCGGTGGACACCAGCACCGCGGCGCTGGACCTGGCCGGCCGGCTCGGCGCGCACCACGTGGTGCAGGCCGGCCCGGACGCGGTGGAGAAGATCCGTGAGCTGGTCGGGCCGGCCCCGGACGGCGCGGACGTGGTGCTCGACTTCGTCGGCGCGCAGGCGACCCTGGACACCGCCCGGCAGGTCGTCGCCACCGGCGGTCAGCTGCTGCTGGTCGGCCTGGCCGGCGGTACGCTGCCGATCCGGCCGGTCGCCGACGAGCCGCCGCCCGTGCCGTTCGAGGCCGCTGTGGCGGTGCCGTTCTGGGGCACCCGGGCCGAACTGCACGAGGTGATCGCGCTGGCCCACGACGGCCGGCTGCACGCCGACGTGCAGACGTTCCCGCTCGCGGAGGCGCCGCAGGCGTACGAGGCGCTGCGCCGGGGCGACGTGCACGGGCGGGCGGTCATCGTCCCCTGACCGGGGGCGTTCAGCCGTGCTGGAAGACCGGGGCGAGCACCTCGGCCAGGCGTGCCTTGACCGCGTCGCGGTGCGGCTGCGGCAGCGCCGGGGCGTCCCGGCTCGGCCCGATGCCGGTGTCCAGCAGCACGTACAGCGCCCGCAACGTCCGCATGCTGTTCGAGGCGTGCGCGGGTGTGGTGCCCCGGGGCAGCGCGGCGAAGCTCGCCGCGACCGGTTCCAGCCAGCCGAGCGCGTCGGCGCCGGACAGGCCGGGCCGGGCCAGCACCAGCGCGATCGCGCGGGCCAGCCGGTCGTCCTCCTGTTCGGCGAAGAGGTGCCCGGTCGGCGCGACGAGGCGGGCCGCGGCCAGGTCGAGCATGCTCGCCGGGTCGACAGACGGGTGGCGGCCGAACGTGGCCAGCAGGTCGGCGCCGTGGGCCACCGCGTGCAGCCAGCCGAGCGTCGCGTCGTACCCGCGCAGGTCGGTCTCGGCCGGGTACCAGGCACTGAACGCGGCGAGCCAGGCCGGGTCGAGGTCACCCCGGCTGACGATCATGTCCAGCACCAGCGGCGCGAACGTGCGGGCCTGGATCTCCGGGTCGGTGAACCGCTCGGCCATGATCGCGCCCAGCTTCGCCCGGCGGCCGGCGTCGATCACGTCCCGGGCGATCCAGGTGCGCAGCACCACGTAGGGCGCGCCGTCCCGGACCGCCGGGTCGGGGTCGCGCAGCGCGGCGGCGAGTTCGGCGACGAGGTCGTCCAGGTCGCGGCCGTCCGGCACCGCGAAGTCGCGTCCGCAGACGAGATCCCAGTCGGTCACCGCGCCAGGTTAACCGGCCACGGCCCGCGCCCTCGCGGGCAGGCGGTCGAGCACCGCGAGCCCGGCGCGTACCGGCCGCCGGTCGAGCATCTCGGCGAAGCTCGCCCGGCCCTGGCAGAACCGGACGAACATCCGCCAGCCGGGCGGGCTGGCGAGCATCGCGTGGAACACGTCGGGCCGCCGCTCGAACGTCTCCAGCAGCCGGTGCCCGGCGCGCATCTCCGGCGTCAGCCGCCGGCCGACCTCCCGGGCGTACGCGCCGAGGTCACCGACGGCCACCGCCTCCCCGGCCAGCCGGCCGGAGCGCAGCGCGTAGCTGATCCCCTCCCGGCTCCACGGCTCCAGCAGCCCGGCCGCGTCGCCTGCGACCAGCACCCGCCCGTGGCGCAGCGGCGAGTCGTCGGCGCGGCAGCGGGTGAGGTGACCGGAGTCGTGCTCCGGCGTCACCCCGGACAGTCCGAGCCGGTCGGTGAAGTCGCGCAGGTAGGCGCGGGTGCGGTCGCCGTCGCCCCGGGCCGAGATGACGCCCACGGTGAGCCGGTCGCCCTTGGGGAACACCCACGCGTAGGAGCCGGGCAGCGGCCCCCAGTCGAGCAGCACCCGGCCGCGCCAGCGTTCCCGTTCGGCACCGTCCACCGGCAGTTCCAGTTCCAGGCCGAGGTCGACCTGGCGGAAACGGACACCGACGTGGCGTGCCGTGACGCCGGAGGAGCCGTCCGCGCCGATGACGGCACGGGCGCGCACCACCTCGCCGTCGGCCAGGCGCAGGCGTACCTCGTCGGGGTCCTGCTCGACCGCGCGGACCGCGACGCCCTCGCGGACCTGAGCCCCGGCGGCGACGGCGGCGGCGCGCAGCCGGTCGTCGAACTCCTCCCGGCGGATCATCGTGACCAGCGGCGACGGGTGCCGGCGGGTGAACGCGCGCCGCCCGTCGCGGGTGAACGTGATCCGGTCGACCCGGTCGTGGGCGGGCACCTCGAGGCGGTCGGCGACCTCGGCCAGCGAGGTGCCGATCAGGCCGCCGCCGCAGGTCTTGTACCGGGGGTGGGTGGCCCGCTCGACCACGAGCGTGCGGACGCCGGAGCGGGCCGCGGCATGCGCGGCGGAGAGTCCGGCGGGCCCACCGCCGACCACGACGAGATCCCAGATGATCACTGGTGCAGCCTAGGGCACCGCCGTGCCGCCCCGCCCGGCACGACAGTCGAACGGGTGAGCATCATCGTGGCCCGTCCGGGTAACCGCCGGTCGCCGGCCGTCCGCGGGTCGGACGGTCCACGCCGAGGAGGGAAGCGATGCCTCAGGTCCAGCTGTCTGCGGTCGAGGAACGGGTGTACCAGGCGGTGTCCGCGCTGGAGGTGCAGGGACACGTCCCCTACCCGGACCTGATCGCCCAGGAGACCGGGATGACCGAGGAGGAACTGCGCGAGCCGCTGCACTCGCTCACCGAGCGAGGGCTGCTGCACCGCGAGGACTCCCCGATGTCCGGCCTGGACTTCGGGCCGCGGTGGTGCGCGCGCCAGGTGGCGTGATCGGATCGTGCCGGACACCGGGTACGACGATCGGCGTCGCTGGCGCGCGCTGAGCGTCGGCCTGATCGCGGCGTTCATGACGCTGCTGGACGTCAGCATCGTCAACGTCGCGGTGCCGTCGATCGACCGGGCGCTGCACGCCACACCGAGCGACCTGCAGTGGGTGCTGTCCGGGTACGCGCTGACGTTCGGCCTGGTGCTGGTGCCGGCCGGGCGGTTCGGCGACGCGCGCGGGCGGCGTACCGCGTTCGTGGTCGGGGTGGGCCTGTTCACGCTGACCAGCGCGCTGGCCGGGCTGGCCCGCTCGCCGGAGTGGCTGGTGGTGGCCCGGCTCGTCCAGGGCGCCGCCGCCGGTGTGGTGAACCCTCAGGTCAGCGGCATGATCCAGGAGCTGTTCCGGGGCGCCGACCGGGGTCGCGCGTTCGGCCTGCTGGGCGCGACGATCGGTATCTCCACCGCCGTGGGGCCGCTGCTCGGCGGCCTGCTCATCCAGCTGGGCGGCGCGGAGCACGGCTGGCGGTGGGTGTTCTTCGTGAACATCCCGGTCGGGATCGTGGCGATGCTGCTCGGCTGGCGGCTGATGCCGACCCGGGCGACGAACCCCGCCGGGCGGGGCCGCCTCGATCCACTCGGCGTGCTGCTGCTCGGCGCCGGGGTGACGGTGATCCTGCTGCCGCTGGTGCAGCGGGAGCAGTGGCGGGGCCCGGGCAAGTGGTTGCTGATCCCGGTCGGCCTGCTGCTGCTCGCCGGGTTCGCGCTCTGGGAGCACCGGTACGCCCGGCGCGCCCAGCCGCTGTTCGACCTGCGGCTGTTCACGGTGCGCTCGTACACGCTCGGCGCGCTGATCGGCCTGATCTACTTCGCCGGGTTCACCGCGATCTTCTTCATCTTCACGCTCTACCTGCAGATGGGGCTCGGCTACAGCGCGCTCGTGGCCGGTCTGGCGATCACGCCGTTCGCGCTCGGTTCGGCGCTCGCCTCCGCGCTCGGCGGCCGGGTGGTCACCCGGTACGGCCGTCCGCTCGTCGCGATCGGGCTACTGGCGGTGGTGGCCGGGCTGATCGCGACCGACCTGGTGCTGGCGGGCGGGCCGCACGACAACGTGCCGCTGCGGACCGCGCTGCCGCTGCTCGTCGCGGGGCTGGGCAGCGGCCTGGTGATCGCGCCGAACCAGACGCTCACGCTGTCCGAGGTGCCGGTGCCGATGGCCGGCAGCGGCGCGGGCATGCTGCAGACCGGGCAGCGCATCGGCTCGGCCGCCGGCATCGCCGCGGTGGGCGCGCTGTTCTTCTCCACGATCGCCGACGACCACGGCGACTGGGGTACGGCGTTCCGCCACTCACTGCTGCTCGCCGCCGGGATCATCGTGCTGGCGCTGGGTGCCGCTGTGGCGGACATCGTGGCCGGTCACCGGCGCCCGGCGGGCCGCTCCTGATCGGCGCCGGGCAGCAGCACGGTGGTGAGCAGCCGCCGGGTGCGGCCGGGCCCGGGGCCGAGCGCGGCGTACTCGGCGAACAGCTCGCGGAACCGGGTGACGAACTCGGCGGTCTCGGCGTCGGTGGCGTGGAACGCGTTCTGCCGGTAGCCGGCCACGTCGCGGGCCAGGTCGGGGTCGCCGCGGTCGAGGTAGCCGTCGAAGTCGGCGAGCAGGCCCGCGACGAAGGTGAGGAACGCCTGGCGGTGCCGTTGCGGGCTCATGGCCCGGGCCTCGTCCGGGTCCACCGACGCGGCAGCCTCGTGGAGCCGGTAGCTGCGCTCGACCGCGCCGCGGGCGCGCCGCTCCCCGACCGTGTGCAGCACGCCGTTCTCGGCGAGCGTGGCGACCTGCCGGTAGAGCGTGGCCGGCGGCACGTCGCTCAGCTCGCTGCGCAGGTCGGCGGTGGTCAGCGTGCGGCCGCCCAGGAACGCCTGGACGATGCGCAGCCGGACCGGGTGCATCAGCAGCTCCACGGTGTCGAGTGCCACAGTGGCTCCCCTTTTTGTTATCGCCTCCGGTAATGTTCTCACCGACGATAACAGAACCGAGGAGCGCGCCGATGGCCACCATCGACATCACCCCCGACCGCATCGACGTCCGGCTCACCACCGCCGAGAAGATCTGGGCCCTGCGCGGCGACCTGTCGTTCCCCCGCTCCGCCGTCGCGGGCGCCGTCGTCGTGCCCGACAGGGCGCGCGCCACCCGCGGCATCCGGGCGCCCGGCCTCGGCGTGCCCCGCACGCGCAACGTCGGCACCTGGCGCGGCAGGGCCGGTAAGGAGTTCGTCAGCGTCCGCGGCGGCCAGCCGGCCGTCCGCATCACCCTCACCGGCCAGGCGTACGACTCCCTGCTCATCGGCGCCGACGACGCCTCCGCCCTGGCCGTGGCGGTGCTGCCGTGACGATCGACCGTCCGCTCGTCGTCGACTCGGGCGAGCAGCGGCTGTCCGGCACGCTCACGCTGCCCGACGGCGCCGGAGGGCACCCGGTGGCGCTGCTGCTGCCCGGCTCCGGGCCGATCAACCGCGACGGCGACCACCGCCGCCTGCCCCTGGGCATCCAGCGGCACCTGGCCGCAGCGCTCGCCGGGGCCGGGATCGCGGTCGCCCGGTACGACCGGCGGGGCGTCGGCGAGAGCACCGGCGAGTTCCTGCGTACCGGCTTCTTCGACAACGTCGACGACGCGGCCGCCGTGTTCGCGGCGCTGCGCGACGACCCGGCCGTGGACGCCGGACGGATGTTCCTGGTCGGGCACAGCGAGGGCGCGCTCACCGCTGTCGCGCTCGCCGCGCGCGGCGTACCGGTGGCCGGCCTGGTCCTGCTGTCCGCGCCCGGGCGCACCGGCGCCGAGGTGCTGCGCTGGCAGGCCGGACGGCTGCTGCCCACGCTGCCCGCGCCGGTACGCCTGGTGCTCCGGCTCACCCGCACCGACCTGGTGGCGAAGGTGACCCGCAACCACGAGAAGATCCTCGCCACCGACAAGGACGTGGCGTGGGTCGGCGGGCAGCGGCTCAACGCCCGCTGGTTCCGG
Source organism: Micromonospora chalcea (assembly GCF_028768405.1). Classification (NCBI taxonomy): domain Bacteria; kingdom Bacillati; phylum Actinomycetota; class Actinomycetes; order Micromonosporales; family Micromonosporaceae; genus Micromonospora; species Micromonospora chalcea. Next base: position 1,396,088 of record NZ_CP118233.1, read on the forward strand.
GAGTTCCTGCGCTACGACCCCCGGCCGGACCTGGGCCGCGTCGACGCCCCGATCCTCGCGCTCACCGGCGACAAGGACCTCCAGACCGACCCGGCGGACCTGCCGGTCATCGCCGCGCACGCGGGCGGGCCGGTGCGGACCGGCGTGCTGCCGGACGTCACCCACGTGCTGCGGCGCCAGCCCGGTCCGCCGTCGCTGCGGGCGTACCGGGACGAGGCGAAGCAGCCGCTGGCCCCCGAGGTGGTCGAGCCGGTGCTGTCGTGGCTCGCCGCGCACGGCGGCTGAGAGCACGCGAAAGGCCGGCACCCGATCCGGGTACCGGCCTTTCGGTGGTTCTTACTTGTTCCAGTGCTCGGCGACGATCTCGGCGGCCTGCTTCTCCCACTGCGCGTACGCGTCGGGGTAGGCGCTGACCTGCACGGTCTGCGCGGCCTCGGTCAGCGGCATGTCCTGCCAGCCGTCGACCTGCTTGAGGCCCTTGAGGAACGCCAGCGTCGAGTACTCGGGGTCGGTGATCTGCTCCGGCGTACCCCAGCCGCTGGACGGCCGCTGCTGGAACAGGCCCAGCGAGTCGTGGTCGTTGCGGTCACCCAGGTGACCCAGGTTCTCCAGCTTCGACTCCTGCAGCGCGGTGGCGATCGCGACGACAGCGGCCCGCTCGGGCAGGCCCGCCTTCTTGGTGGCCGCGATGATGGCCTTGGCGTTGGCGATCTGCTCGTCGTTCAGGTCCACGTGCGACTGCTCGCCCTGCGGGCTCACGCCCTGAACCGCGACGGCGGCCGGCTTGGTGGTCTCCGCCGCGTGGGCGGCGACCGGACCGGCGAACACGCCACCGGTGAAGGCGAGACCGGCGATACCGAGGATGCTCTTGCGCAGGATCGTGTTCATGGTGGGCTCCGTTCGGGGGTCGACGCATCCGGGGGGATGCGTGGGCACCGTCAGGCGCTCGAAGTTCTCGGGGGATCCGGCAGCGCGGGGCGTGCCGGGTGCATCTGCAACGACCGACGCCCCGGGCTTGTTCCCCGGGGGCGCTCGCCGGCGCCACTCCGGTCGCGCACCGGCTTACAACGCCCCCCACCCGCCCCCGCCCCGCCCCGCCGATCTTGGAGTTGTGGCGCCCAGGATGTCCGGTATCAGAGGTATGCGAGGCACCACAATTCCAAGATCGGCGAGAACGGCCGACCCCGGAGGGCCGGCCGTTCGCTACGGGTGGGTCACCAGACCTGCTGGACGATGTCCGCCGCCTGCTCCTCCCACTGCGCGTACGCGTACGGGTAGGCGGACACCTGGACCGTCTGCGCGGCGGTGGTCAGCGGCAGCTCGTGCCAGCCGCCGACGTTCTTCAGCGCGTTGAAGAACGCCTTGCTGGAGTACTCCGGGTCGGTGATCTGCTCGGACGTGCCCCAACCGGACGACGGGCGCTGCTGGAACAGGCCCTCGGAGTCGTGGTCGTTGTACGCGCCGAGGTGACCCAGGTTGTACAACTTCGACTCCTGCAGCGAGGTGGCGACGCCGATCACGGCGCCCCGCTCCCCCACGCCGGTCTCCTTGGCCGCCTCGACGATGGCCTTGGCGTTGGCGAGCTGCGCGTCGTCGAGCGGGATGCGCGACTGCGCGCCCTCGACGCCGTGCGGCACGAGCTTCTCCTTGGCCGGCCGGTCCGCCCTGGTCGGCAGCTTGTCCAGGCCGGTGGTCTGGCCGGGCTTGACCGCCTCGGTCGAGGTCTGCTTGCCGGTGGCCAGGTCGATGGCGGCCTTGGCGCCGGCGTGCGGGCCACTGGTCACGGGCGCGGCCACGGCGGTGGGGCCGACGGCCAGCCCGCCCAGGACGGCCACGCCCGCCACGCTCAGCACGGCGCGGCGGTTCTTGGCGACGGCGACGGTCTTCGCGACGGCGGTCTTCGCCACGGCGGTCTTCGCGATGGCGGGGAGCCATCGAGTGAAGTGCTGCTTCACGATGGTTGCCCTTTCGATCGTTACGACGCGCTCCGGGATGAGCGCCCCTCGGGGGACTACCGCCGGGTAGGTGTTTGGGTTCCGACGGTATGGGGGACACAACGAGCCCGCAGTGTCGGTCATTCCGGAAATGCCGGGCAGCGCCGAGGCTGCGGTCCAGGTCACCCGCGATTCCGGGCACCCGGTCCGCATCCTGGGTGAAGGGCGAGGAACGGGACGATCAGGGCGAGACGCCGCACCGGACCAGCACGGACGCGAGTGTCACCGGGGCGGAACGTCGCCCGCCCACACGGTTTTCCGGACCCGTCCGAAGCGGACGGACACCCGGCGCCACCCGGGCGCGGACGGGCCGGAAGACGCCGCACGCGGGCCCGGACCGGACTGCTCCGGCCGGACCCGCGCGGGTGTGTGGTCCTCAGTGGCCCCGGGCGATCCACTCGTCCAGGTGCGGCGCCTCGGCCCCGATCGTGGTGTCGTCGCCGTGCCCGGTGTGCACCACCGTCTCCGGCGGCAGCGTGAGCAGACGGGTACGGATCGACTCGACGATGGTGCCGAAGTCGCTGTACGACCGGCCGGTGGCGCCCGGTCCCCCGGCGAACAGGGTGTCGCCGGTGAAGACCGCGCCCAGGTCGGGCGCGTACAGGCTGCACGCGCCGGGGCTGTGGCCGGGGGTGTGCAGCACCCGCAGCGTGGTCCCGCCGACGGTGATGCTCTGCCCGTCGGTCAGCTCGCCGTCCGGGGCGGTGCCCGGGTGCACCATGTCCCACAGCACCCGGTCGGCCGGGTGCAGCAGCACCGGCGCGCCGGTGGCCCGGGCTAGCTCGGGCGCGACCCGGACGTGGTCGTCATGGGCGTGCGTGGCCACGATCGCCACCACCCGCCGGTCGCCGATCACCTGGCGGATGGCCGCGACGTCGTGCGGCGCGTCGAGGACGACGCACTCGGCGTCGTCACCGATCACCCAGACGTTGTTGTCGACGTCGAACGTCTGGCCGTCCAGGGAGAACGTGCCGGACGTGACGGCGTGGTCGACGCGGGCGGTCACGGGAAGACCACCACCGAGCGCAGCACGTCGCCGTGGTGCATCCGGCTGAACGCCTCCTCGACCTGGTCGAGGGCGATCTCCTCGGTGACGAACGCGTCCAGGTCCAGCCGGCCCTGCCGGTACAGCTCGGTCAGCATCGGGAAGTCGCGGCTGGGCAGGCAGTCGCCGTACCAGCTGGACTTGAGCGCGCCGCCGCGACCGAACACGTCCAGCAGCGGCAGGTCGACAGTCATCTCCGGCGTCGGCACGCCGACCAGCACGACCGTGCCGGCCAGGTCACGGGCGTAGAACGCCTGCTTCCAGGTCTCCGGGCGGCCGACCGCGTCGATCACCACGTCGGCGCCGAAGCCGCCGGTGGCGGCGCGGATGGCTTCCACCGCGTCGTCCTCGGAGGCGTTGACGGTGTGGGTGGCGCCGAACTTGCGCGCCCAGTCGAGCTTGCGGGAGTCGGTGTCCACCGCGATGATCGTGGTCGCGCCGGCCAGGGCCGCGCCGGCCACCGCCGCGTCGCCGACGCCGCCGCAGCCGATCACCGCGACCGAGTCGCCCCGGGTCACGTTGCCGGTGTTCATGGCCGCGCCGAGGCCGGCCATCACGCCGCAGCCGAGCAGGCCGACGGCCGCCGGCCGGGCCGACGGGTCGACCTTGGTGCACTGCCCGGCGTGCACGAGCGTCTTCTCGGCGAACGCGCCGATGCCGAGCGCGGGCGTCAGCTCGGTGCCGTCGGTGAGCGTCATCTTCTGCGTCGCGTTGTGGGTGGCGAAGCAGTACCACGGGCGGCCGCGGCGGCAGGCCCGGCACTGCCCGCAGACCGCGCGCCAGTTCAGCACCACGAAGTCGCCGGGTGCCACGTCGGTGACGCCGTCGCCGACCTGCTCGACGATGCCGGCGGCCTCGTGGCCCAGCAGGAACGGGTAGTCGTCGTTGATGCCGCCCTCACGGTAGTGCAGGTCGGTGTGGCAGACGCCGCACGACTGGATGCGGACCACCGCCTCGCCCGGTCCCGGGTCGGGCACCACGATGGTGGTGACCTCCACGGGCGCGCCCTTGCGCCGCGACACGACTCCCCGGACTTCCTGGCTCACAGTGCCTCCCTTGTTGCGTGCTTCTGCACCCCGAACCTACCGCTGATCATGACCCGCGAACCAATGAAGCCCGCCGGATTGTCCTGGTCATGACCGGGTACCCGGTGTGCCGGTTCTACCAGGTGGGACGGGAGTGATCATGAGGCTGTCGCATGCGCCGCTGCGGGTCGCCATCGGCGCGTACATCTTGAACTCCGGGCTGGGCAAGCGGGGCCTGGAGGGTGAGGCTGCCGCGGGCATGCACGGCATGGCGGCCGGCGCGATGCCGCAGCTGCGGCAGATCCCGCCGGACCGGTTCGCCGTGCTGCTGTCCCGGGGCGAGACGGCGCTCGGCGCGGCGCTGCTCGCCCCGTTCGTGCCGTCGTTGCTGGCCGGGGCCGCGCTCACCGCGTTCGGCGCGGGGCTGGTGCAGCTCTACCTGAAGACGCCCGGCATGCGGGAGGGCAGCAGCCTGCGGCCGAGCCAGGAGGGCATCGGGCTGGCCAAGGACGTGTGGCTGGTCGGCGCCGGGCTGACGCTGATGCTCGACTCGCTGGTGCGACACCGGCGCTGAGCCGCCCGCGCCGAAGCCGCTCCGGGCCGGCCGCGTACTCAGACGGGGGCCGCGGCCGTCGCGGCGGCCCGGTCGGCGGCGATCCGGCGGGCGGCGTTGCGGTAGCGCAGCACCTGCGCCGCGCCGAGCGCCCAGAGCAGGAACTGCACGGCGAACGCCCAGCGGAACGCGGACAGCGGCGGCGCGTCGTGCCCGGCCGGGGTGGCCAGGTCGAGCACCAGGCCGACGGCCAGGATCAGCACGATCGAGGCGGCGAAACCGCCGACGTTGACGATGCCGGTGGCGCTGCCGATGCGGTGCACCGGGTTGAACGAGCGGGCGTAGTCGAATCCGATCATCGAACCGGGACCGTTGACCGCGAGCACCACCACGAGCGCCACCAGCAGCGCGTGCGGCGCCCGGCCCGGCCACGCCAGCACCACCGCCCACATGCCGGCGGTGCCGGCGGTGATGGCGAAGACCAACACCGAGCGGTGGAACGGGAAGCGGGCGCACAGATGCGCGAGCACCGGCCCGCACACGAGCGTCACCATCGTCATCAGGGTGAGCAGCCCGGCCGCCGCCGTGGGCGAGAAGCCCTGGCCCTGCACCAGGAACGGGTACCCCCACAGCAGCGCGAACACCGAGCCGGAGAACTGCGTGACGAAGTGCGTCCACAGGCCCAGCCGGGTGCCCGGCTCGGCCCACGCCTCGGCGAGCTGGCGGCGCACGGTCGCCAGGTCGGGCGCGAGCGCGGTGGCGTGCTCGGCGTGCGGGGTGTCGCGTACCGCGACGAGGATCATCAGCACCACCGTCGCGCCGAGCGCCGCGGCGGTCAGGAACGCCGGGGTCCAGCCCGCGCGGTGCAGCAGCAGCACCAGGGGTACGGCGCCGAGCACCGCGCCGAGCTGGCCGACGGTGCCGGTGAGCTGCACCAGCAGCGGGTTGCGGCGGCCGGGGAACCAGAACGCGACGATGCGCAGCACGCTGATGAAGGTCATGGCGTCACCGAGGCCGACCAGCACCCGCGCGGCGACGGCGGCCGGCACGTCGGTGGCGACCGCGAAGACGATCTGCCCGGCCACCATCAGCGCGCCGCCGGCCAGCAGCAGCCGGCGCGAGCCGTAGCGGTCCAGCAGCACCCCGACCGGGACCTGCATGGCGGCGTAGACGGCGAGCTGGGCCACGGAGAACGTGGCGAGCGCGGAGGCGTTGATGTGGAACCGATCCGCCGCGTCGACCCCGGTGACGCCGAGTGAGCTGCGGTGGAACACGGCTGTGAGGTACGCGGTCAGCGCCACCGCGTACACCAGGGCCGCGGGCCGGCGGGACACGCTCACCGCAGCGTCCCGAGCATCCGCGCGGCGGTGTCGATGTGCCCGGCGACCGCGTCGCGCCACGCCTGCGGGTCGTCGCCGTCGAGCGCGGCGAGCTGGCCGGCGTGCTCGGCCAGGGCGACCTCGGCCCAGCCGGGCGAGAGCCGGAAGCTCGCCTCGCCCATGCGCAGCTGCCGGTCGCGCAGCCGGTGGTACAGCTCGGCCAGGATCTCGTTGCCGGCGGCCTCGACCACGGCGGCGTGGAACGAGCGGTCGGCGCCCATCAGCGCGCTGATGTCACCGGCGGCGTGCGCGCGTCGCATCTCCTCCAGCCGGCGGGCCAGGTCGGCGCGCAACTCGGCGCGGCGGTCCCAGACCCGCTCGGCGGCGTGCAGCTCGACCAGCCGACGGGCCTCGATGACGTCGGCGATCTCCCGGGCCGATACCGGCCGGATCAGCGCGCCGCGCTTCGGGTAGAGCTTGACCAGACCCTCGGTCTCCAGCCGCAGCAGCGCCTCCCGGACCGGGGTGCGGGACACGCCGGTCGCGTCGGCGATCTCGCCCTCGCTCACGAGCTGGCCACCCGGGTAGACCTGTTCCAGGATGGCCTGCTTGAGGTGCCGGTACGCCCGCTCGGCGGCGGACGGCGCGGTCCGGCTGGGATGCGTCATGTATCTAAGCTTGCTCCGCGGCTCGTCCCGCCGCTCGATCGCGGGCCCGGGCAGTGGCGCAGGCCACCGCGGGTCAGGCCCACAACTCCCGCAGCAGCGCCTCCACCTCGGCGGTCCGCTCGATCTGCGGCATGTGCCCGGTGTCGCGGAACAGATGGCGGCGCGCGTGCGGCAGCCGGCTGCCGGCGTACGCCAGGTGCGTGGCGGGCAGGATCAGGTCACGGTCGCCCCAGACGAGCAGCGTGGGCAGGTCGAGCGCGGCCACCGCGTCGAGCAGTTCGGCGCGCCACCGCGGCTTCACCCCGCGCCAGGTGCCCAGGTCGCGGACCAGCTCCAGCATCACCCGGGCGGCGTGCGGCTGCCCGGCGACGGCGAGCGCGGTGGCGATCCGCTCCTCGGTGACGTACGCCGGGTCGAAGAAGATGGCCCGCTCGCTGCGGCGGGCGATCCCCGGATGCGGGCGCAGCAGCAACGGCGCCAGCGGGCGGATCGCGAGCAGCCGCAGCGCCACCGTCACCTCCCGGCCGAAGCCGGCGCTGTTGAGCAGCGCCAGGCTGGCCGCCCGCTGCGGCGCGTCGACCGCTAGGCGCATCGCCACCGCCCCGCCGAGGGAGTTGCCGACCAGGCGCGCCGGGCCGGTCACCCCGGCCACGTCGAGGAACCGGGCGACCGCGCCGGCCAGGGCGGGCAGCGTGTGCGGCCCGTCCAGCGGCGCGGAGCCGCCGTGCCCGGGCAGGTCCACCGCGAGCACCAGGTGGTCGCGGGCCAGCGCGGCGTGCAGGGCGGTGAAGTCGTCGAGGGTACGGCCGATGCCGTGCAGCAGCACCACGGGCGGCCCGTCGCCGCTGATCCGGCAGCGCACGCGCCGGCCGTCGACGGTGCGCTCGTCGGCCGGCGGGAGGGCCACCGTCACGCCGTGCGTCCGGGTTCCCGCGCGGCCTCCTCGCCGGGCGTCTCGGCCCGCGGCGCCGGCACCTCGGCGACGGCCGCCGGGCGGGACGGGCGCATGCCCAGGGCGAGCACCCGGCCGTACCCGGCGGGGGCGACCCGGGCCAGCAGGTCGGGCAGCTTCGCCGACCAGCCGATCAGCACCCGGCCGCGACGCCGCTTCGCGCCGCGCAGGATCGCCTCGGCGGCCTTCGCCGGGTCGATGGTGAGCAGCTTCTCGAACTGCCTGAGCCCGGTCTCGTACTCGGCCCGGTCAACGCCGCTGCCGACCCGGGCGCTGCTGGCGATCCGGGTGCGGATGCCGCCCGGGTGCACCGACGTGACGCCGACGCCGTCGTCGACGAGTTCGTGCCGCAGCGCCTCGGTGAAGCCGCGGACGGCGAACTTGCTCGCCGCGTACGCGGCCTGCCCGGCGGGCGCGATGATGCCGAACAGGCTGGAGACGTTGACCAGGTGCGCGCCGGGTTCGGCCTTGAGCGCGGGCAGCAGCGCGTGGGTCAGGCGCACCACCGCCCGGAAGTTGATCTCGACGACCCAGAGGAACTCCTCCACTGTGACCTGGTCGAAACGCCCGCCCAGCGCCACCCCGGCGTTGTTGATCAGCAGCCGGATGCGGGGATGCGCGCGGTGGATCTCGGCGGCGACCCGCTCGGTGGCCTCGGCGTCGGCGAGGTCGACCACGTGCGTCTCGACCCGCCGGTCCGGGTGCGCCGCCGAGATCGCGGCGGCGACCGAGGTCAGGCCGTCGGCGTCGCGGTCGAGCAGGACCAAGTCGGCGCCGCGCCGGGCCAGGCCGTGGGCCAGCGCCGCGCCGATGCCGCTCGCCGCGCCGGTGAGCACCGCGGTGCCGCCGGGAAAGACGAGGTCACGCATCGGTTCCTCCCGAGGTGGCGGCGGCGGGCACACCGGCGCGGGCGAAGCGTACGCCGTCGGTGAGCGGGCCGTGCCGCATCAGGCGTACGTCGCGGGGGTAGTTCTGGTGCAGCCGCCACGGCGCGCGCGGCCCCTGCTTGGGCAGCTGGTCGACGGCGCGCAGCACGTAGCCGGACTGCAGGTCGATGATCGGCGCCAGGTCGTCGGTGTCCGGGGCGAGCGGCGTGACGATCTGCTGGCCGGTCTCGTCGAGGTGGCGCAGCAGCCGGCAGACGTAGGTGGCGACGAGGTCGGCCTTGAGCGTCCACGAGGCGTTCGTGTAGCCGATCGTCATGGCGAAGTTCGGCACGCCGGACAGCATCATGCCCTTGTAGGCCACCGTCGAGGCGAGGTCGACGTCGGCGCCGTCGACCGCCAGGGTCATGCCGCCGAGCGCGAGCAGGTTCAGTCCGGTGGCGGTGACCACGATGTCGGCGGGCAGCTCCTCGCCGGAGGCGAGCCGGAGCCCGTGCTCGGTGAACGTGTCGATGGTGTCGGTGACCACCGACGCGCGTCCCTCGCGCAGCACGGTGAACAGGTCGCCGTCCGGCACCACGCACAGGCGCTGGTCCCACGGGTCGTACCGGGGCGAGAAGTGCCGCTCGACGTCGTACCCGGCGGGCAGCCGGCCCTTCGCGGCCCGGCGCAGGAACCGCTTCACCACGCCGGGGGCACGCCGGCTGAGCTGGAAGTTGGCCACTCCGAGCGCGACGTTCTTCCACCGCGCCACCGTGTACGCGGCCTTCGGGGGCAGCCAGCGCCGCGCGGCGTCGGCGAACGGGTCGCGCGAGGGCAGCGCGATCACGTACGTGGGTGAGCGCTGAAGCATGGTGACGTGGGCGGCCCGCTCGGCCATCGCCGGCACGAGGGTGACGGCTGTGGCGCCGCTGCCGATCACCACGACCCGCTTGCCGGTGTAGTCCAGGTCGTCGGGCCAGTGCTGCGGGTGCACGAGCGTGCCGGCGTACCGCTCGACGCCGTGGAAACGCGGCGTGTAGCCGGAGTCGTAGCGGTAGTAGCCGGAGTTGGTGAACAGGAACCCGCAGGTGATGGTGACGTCCTCGCCGGTGTCGTCGCGGCGGGCGTGGACCGTCCAGCGGGCGGTGGCGCTGTCCCATTCCGCGCGCACGGCCCGGTGGTGGAAGCGGATGTGCCGCTCGACGTCGTACTCGCGGGCGGTCTGGCGCACGTACGCGCGGATGGAGTCGCCGTCGGCGATGGCCTTCGGGTCGGTCCACGGCTTGAACGAGTAGCCGAGGGTGTACATGTCGGAGTCGGAGCGGATGCCCGGGTAGCGGAACAGGTCCCAGGTGCCGCCGATGGCGCCCCGGGCCTCCAGCACCGCGTAGGTCTTGCCGGGGCACTCGCGTCCGAGGTGGACGGCGGCGCCGATGCCGGACAGGCCGGCCCCGACGATGAGGACGTCGACGTGGTCTGCGGCCATCGGTTTCTCCCGTTCGCACCGGCGGTGGACCGGACACTATCCATCGCCGTCGAGCGCAGTCAACACCGTGTCGAGCTTAATCGACAGGGTGTTGAGCGGGTGTAGCATCAGCCGACATGACCACCGCCCGTACGCCGGCCGGCGCCGCGCCCAGCCGCGGGCGGCGGGCCGGCCGCTCCGCCGGCGACGAGCGGGAGACCGCGATCCTGGCCACCGCCGAGCGGCTGCTGCGGCAGCGCGCGTTCGGCGACATCTCCATCGACGACCTGGCGCGCGGCGCGGGCATCTCCCGTCCCACGTTCTACTTCTACTTCCCGTCCAAGGACGCGGTGCTGCTCACGCTGCTGGACCGGGTCACCGAGGAGGCCGACGCGGCGGCCGGCGGCGTGTTCGACCGGCTCGCCGAGGACCCGCGCGCCCACTGGCGGGAGCTGATCGCCCGGTTCCACGCCACGTTCGGCGGGCACCGGGACGTGGTGCTGGCCTGCGCCCAGGTACGCGGCACCAACGCCGAGGTGCGGCGGCTCTGGGCCGAGGTGCTGGAACGCTGGGTCCGCGCGGTGCAGGCCGCGATCGAGACCGAACGCGCACGTGGAGCGGCCCCGGACGGGCTGCCCGCCCGGGACCTCTCCATCGCGCTGAACTCGATGAACGAACGGGTCTGGTACGCCACGTTCGCCGGGGACGGCCCGGCGGTGGCCGAGCGGGACGTGGTCGACGTGCTGCTCGACGTCTGGCTGACCGCGATCTACCGGACCACCACCCCGCCGGTCATGCCGTCCGCCGGAACTCCATGATCCAGTTGGTCTCCCAGGTGCGCTCCCCGTCGGTGGAGAACGCCTGCTCCCAGCGGCAGGTGACCGGGGTGATCGCCGACCAGAGGAACCGGCAGCGCACCGGGCGGCCCTCGTCGGTGTCGTCGGCGTGGAACTCACCGACGCCGTCGGTGAACCGGCCCACCACCGGCGGCTGCTCCAGCACGCCCCGCGCGCTGTGCATCCAGTAGATCGACCACAGCCCGGTCGCCGGGTTCAGGACGCGCACGCTGGAGCCGGAGAAGCCCCGGCTGGGGCAGCGCATCTCGTCGAAGCTGCCCGCGCCGTCGAAGAACGAGCGGGCCTCGCTGACGCCGGCGAACTCGTCCCAGTCGTCGCTGCCGACGTGCCGCTGCCGCAGACGCCGGTTGGTCACGTCCCAGGTGCCGACGAGGAAGTCGAAGTCGCCCATCAGGACCCCACCGGCCCCTCGGGCCGGGCGTCGGCCAGGTAGCCGGCCAGGTCCGGTCGGTCCGGTGCGAGCACGTGCCGGATCCAGGCGGCGCGTTCGTGTTCCAGCACGCCCAGCTCCCAGACGCAGCCCACCCCGGGTCGCTCCAGGTCCACGAAGCGCGCCGGATCGTCGTCCGGGCAGTCGAGCGCGGGCTGCCCGGCGATCGCGATGCGGCACTCGACCACGTTGTCGAAGAACCAGGTGTACGCCAGCAGGTACGCGCCGCTGTCCGCGCCCCGGTGCAGCACCACCCAGCTCGCCGGCGGGGTGCCGCCGTCGGGACCGGGCAGCAGCTTGGGAAGGTACGCGTACGCGGCGTCGACCACACGTGGTTCGAGGCGGCGGTCCGGCTGGTCGATGTGGTAGCGCTTGACGTGCCGGCCGGCGACCTCGATCGTCCCCGGCACCGTCAGCTCCTTGTCGTGGAAAGCCATGATCGGGACGGTAGGGGTGGTCCCCTGACAGCTAGTGTCAGCGGAATGCGGGCCAGTCGACTCCTGTCCATCCTGCTGCTCCTGCAGGCGCACGGCCGGCTCACCGCCGCCGACCTGGCCACCCGCCTCGAGGTGTCGGTACGCACCATCTACCGGGACGTCGAGGCGCTGCACACCGCCGGTATCCCGCTGTACGGCGAGGCCGGACACGACGGCGGCTACCGGCTCGTGGAGGGCTGGCGGACCCGGCTGACCGGGCTGACCGCCGAGGAGGCCGACCGGCTGCTCTTCGCCGGGCTGCCCGGACCGGCCGCCGAACTGGGCTACCAATCGGTCGTCACCGCCGTGCAGCTCAAGCTGCGGGCCGCGCTACCAGCGCCGCTGGCCGACCGGGCCGCCCGGCTGGAACAGCGGTTCCACCTGGACACGCCGGGCTGGTACTCCGACGGCGACCCGTCGCCGTACCTGGCCGAGGCCGCCGAGGCGGTGTGGCGGGAGCGCCGGATCCGGGTGCGCTACCGGGGCTGGCGCGGCGAGACGACCCGCGTGCTCGAACCGTACGGGCTGGTGCTCAAGGGCGGGCGCTGGTATCTCGTGGCCGCCCGCCCGGACCGCGCCGGACCGGCCACCTACCGGGTCAACCAGATCCTCGACCTGGCCCCGCTGGACGAGACGTTCGAGCGGCCCGAGTTCGACCTGCCGGCCTGGTGGCGCGCCCACGTGGTGGCGTTCCGGGCCGGGCTGCACCGCGACGAGGCGAGCATCCGGCTGTCGCCGCGCGGGTTCGCCCGGCTGCGCGAGATCGGCAGCGACGTGGTGGTCGCCGCCGCCGAGGCGAGCGCCGGCCCGCCCGACGACAGCGGCTGGGTGCGCGCGGTCATCCCGATCGAGTCGCTCACCCACGCCCACGGCGACCTGCTGCGGCTCGGCGCCGACGTGGAGGTCCTGTCCCCGGCAGAGCTGCGCGCCCGCCTGGCCGCCACCGCCACCGCCCTGGCCGCCCTCTACCCCCCACCTCTCCCTCGTTGATCAAGGAAGGGCGTGGAGGGCATCGGCCACCGTGGACAGGGCGCGGTCGATCTCCGACGGCGGGGTGGCCGCGTACCCGAGGACCAGGCCCGGCGGCTGCGGACGCTGCCCGTGCCAGGACAGCGGGTGGACCTTGACGCCCCGGCGCAGCGCCTCCGCCGCGAGCGCCAGGTCGTCCACGTCGCCGGGCAGCGTGACCGTCAGGTGCAGCCCGGCGGCGGCGCCGTGCACCACCGCCCCCGGCAGGTACGCGCGGACCGCCCGGATCATCGCGTCGCGGCGGCGTACGTGCCGGTGGCGCAGCAGCCGCAGGTGCCGCTCCAGCGCTCCCGACTCCATCAGCTCGGCCAGCACGAGCTGCGGCAGCGCCGCGTTGCCCAGATCCGCCGTCCGCTTCGCGTCCACCACGTCGGCGTGCAGCGACGGCGGCACCAGCGTCCACCCGATCCGCAGGGCCGGGGCGAGCAGCTTGGAGATGCTGCCGGTGTAGCAGACCCGGTCGGGGGCCATGCCGCGCAGCGCCGGCACGGGCGGGCGGTCGTAGCGGTGCTCGGCGTCGTAGTCGTCCTCCAGCACCAGGCCGCCGTCGCGCGCCCACCTCAGCAGCCGGCGACGCCGCTCACCGTCGAGCACCACCCCGGTCGGGAACTGGTGCGCCGGGGTGAGCAGCACGGCCGGCGCGCCGGACCGCTCCAGCTCGTCGACGCGCAGGCCCCTGTCGTCCACCGGCACCGGCGGCGTCGCCATCCCGGCGTACGTGAGGTGCTGCCGCACGCCGAGCGAGCCGGGGTCCTCCACCGCGACGGTGCGCGTACCCCGCTCGTGCAGCACCCGCGCGAGCAGGCCGAGCGCCTGGGACACCCCGGCCACTACCACCACCTCGGCCGGGTCGGCGCGGATGCCCCGGTTGCGGGCCAGCCAGTTCGCGACGGCCCGCCGCAGCGCGGGCGTGCCGGTCGGGTCGCCGTAGCCGAGCGCGGCGGGCGTGGCCCGGTGCAGCACGGCCCGCTCGGCCCGCAGCCAGGCCGCGCGGGGAAATGCCGCCAGATCGGGTACGCCGGGCGTCAGGTCCACCCTCGCGGGGGCGGCGCGCAGCGCTTCGAAGACGTCGAGGCCGGGCCGGCCGGTGAACACCTCCGGTGCTCTCCTCGGCTCGGGTGGCCGGGCGCGCACGGCGGCCGGGGTGGCCACCACGACGGTGCCGGCCCGGCCGCGCCCGGCCACCTGGCCGTCCTCGCCCAGCCGCTGGTACGCCTCGGTCACCACGCCGCGCGAGACGCCCAGCTCGGCGGCGAGCACCCGGCTGGGTGGCAGGCGGGTACCTACTGGCGCCCGGCCGTCGGCGATCGCCGAGCGCAGCCGGGCGGCCAGCCAGTCCGCGCGGCCGCCGGGCGGGGCCTCGCCCACATCGAGCTGGAGGAAGTCCGCGCCGACCGATTTGGACCTCTCGGAAACGACGGCTTTGGCCCTGTCCACCGGACCATTATGGCCAGAGGCTGGACGGGTGACCATCGCCTTCCTGCTGACCGCACTCGTCGTCGCCGTCACTCCGGGCACCGGGGTGACGCACACGCTCGCCACCGCCGTGACCGCCGGACGCCGCGCCGGGCTGGCCGCCGCGGCCGGTGCCACGCTCAGCCTCGTCCCGCACGTGATCGCCGCGGTGACCGGCCTGGCCGCGCTGCTTCGCGCCGGCACCCCGGCGTTCCGGGTGGTGACCTGGCTGGGCGTGGCGTACCTGCTCTGGATGGCCTGGTCGGCGTGGCGCGACCGGAGCGCGTTCACCGTCGACGCGGACCGGCCGCCGCGCCCGGCGTCGGCGGTGTTCCGCGACGGGGTGTTGCTGAACCTGCTGAACCCGAAGGTGACGGTGTTCTTCGTGGCGTTCCTGCCGCAGTTCGTACCCCCGGGCACGCCCGCCGCTCCCGTCCGCATGCTCGCCTGCGGCCTGGTGTTCATGCTGGTCACGCTGCTGGTGTTCGCCGGGTACGCGGTGCTCGCCGGCGCGTTGCGCCGCCGCGTGCTGGCCCGGCCCCGGCTGAGGGCGCTGCTGCGGCACGCCGTGGCCGGCAGCTTCCTCGCCCTGGGCCTCGGCCTCGCGTTCACCGCCTAGAAGGAGTTCATCAGTGCGTTTCCGGCACTCCCCCGAGATCTGGTCGTCCTTCCCCGAGCTGACCTGCGGCGTCCTGCACGCCACCGGGATCACGCCCGACGCCGACGTCACGCCGCGCCTCGCCGGTCACCTCGGCGTCGCCCGGGACCGGCTCGCCGCCGCACCGGAGGGCGGCTTCCCGGAGATCCAGGCGTGGCGGCGCGCGTTCACCCGGATGGGCTGCCCGCCGACGCGCTACCGCTGCGCGGCCGAGTCACTGCTGCGCCGGTTGCGCCGCGACGGCGACCTGCCCCGGCTGCACCCGCTGGTGGACCTCGGCAACGCGCTCTCCGTCGGGTACGCGGTCCCGGTCGCCGTGCTCGACCTGGCCGGGATCGACGGCGACCTGACCGTGCGCCCGGCCGACGGCACCGAGTCGTATCTCGGCCTCGGTGGGGAGTCCGAGCAGCCCGCGCCCGGCGAGGTGATCTTCGCCGACGAGGGCGGGCACGCGCACGCCCGGCGCTGGTGCCACCGGCAGAGCGGCGCCTCGGCGGTACGGGCCGCCACCGTCGAGGTCCTCGTGGTCATCGAGGCGATGCACGCCGGGGCGGCGCCGACCGTACGCCGGATGCTGGACGAGCTGGCGGCGGCGCTGGCCGAGCAGTGGCGCGTGCCGTCACGGACGGGGGTGCTCACCTCGCAGGCCCCGGAGTTCGCCGTGCCCGTCCGGACCGCCTGACGCCGGCTCGGACGGCTCGCCGTGCAGCTCGCGCAGGGCGTCGGCGAGCCGGTCGTCGGCGGTGCCCCACCACTGCCGGGCCAGCTCGACAGTGCGGCCGAGCGAGTCGTCGCCCACCCGCTCGGTGTGCAGCTCGGCGCTCATCATGCGCAGGAAGCGAACGGTCACGGCATCGGACTCATCGGCTATCACGCCCGTACCCTAGCCACCGCCTCCGACGAAACCGGCGGCCGAGTCGGGGTCGTCCGCCCGGTTGAGGTCGCCGCGCGCGGGTAGTGCGCGGTCAAGCCCCAGCGATACGGGCACTACGACCGGGGTCGCGATCGTCACCGGCGCGGACTCCGGCATCGGCGGCCGGGGGGCGACCGCGCCCGGCTCAGGGCACAGTCAGGCTTGATACCTGCTCCGGGCAGGGTCGTCCCCGGCTCCGTCGTGGGTCAGGTGCGTTCGTTGCTGCCGGGTTCGCCGGTAGACATGCCGACCGGTCCGCTCTCCGGGTAGTGGCAGGCGGTGAGTTGCCCGCCGTCGTCCCGGGTGGTCAGCGCCGGTTCTTCGGTGGCGCAGTGGTCGGTGGCTTTCCAGCAGCGGGTACGGAAGCGGCAGCCCGATGGCGGGTTCAACGGGGTGGGGACGTCGCCGGTGAGGCGGATCCGGCCGGCGGGCCCGAGCGTGGTGACGTCGGGGATGGCGGAGAGCAGGGCGCGGGTGTAGGGGTGCTGGGGCCGGGTGTAGATGTCGTCGCGGTCGCCGATTTCGACGATCTTGCCGAGATACATGACGGCGACGCGGTGGCAGAAGTGGCGGATGACGGCGAGGTCGTGGGCGATGAACACGAACGCCAGGTCGAGGTCGCGTTGCAGGTCGCGGAGCAGGTTGATGACCTGCGCCTGGATCGACACGTCCAGCGCCGAGACGGGTTCGTCGGCGACGATGAGCTTGGGTTTCAGCGCGAGGGCGCGGGCGATGCCGATGCGCTGGCGTTGCCCGCCGGAGAACTCGTGCGGGTACCTGTTGTAGTGCTCCGGGTTCAGCCCGACGAGTTCGAGGAGTTCCTGGACGCGTTTCTTCACGCCGCCGGGCGGGTTGATGCCGTTGACCTGCAACGGCATGGCCACGATCCGCCCGACGGTGTGGCGGGGGTTCAGTGAGGCGTACGGGTCCTGGAAGATGATCTGCAGGTCCTGCCGCAGCGCACGCAACTCACGCCGTCCGCCGTGGGTGATGTCCCGCCCCGCGAACATGATGCTGCCCGAGGTGGGCTCCAGCAGGCGGACCAACATCCGCCCGGTCGTGGTCTTCCCACACCCCGACTCCCCCACCAGGCCGAGCGTCTCACCCGGACGCACATCGAAGTCCAGCCCGTCCACCGCCCGCACCGCACCCGTGCTACGCAGGCCCTGCCGGACGGGGAAGTGCTTGGTCAGTCCCCGCACCGACAGCAGCGGCTCGGTCTCGGCGCTCATCGGGCCACCCCCACCCGCGCGACCTCGTCCCGGTAGATCCGCTCCCGCGCGGCGACCGGCAGATGACACGCCACCAGATGACCCGACGCACCAGCAGGGCCCAGCTCCGGGATCTCGGTGCGGGACCGGTCACCGTTCACGCCGGCCCACCGGCACCGCGGGTGGAACGCGCACCCCGACGGCAGATTGATCAAGCTGGGTGGGTTGCCGGGGATCGGCACCAGGTCCGCGTCCGCGTCACCGTGCAACGACGGCACACTCGACAACAACCCCCACGTGTACGGATGCTGCGGCGCCCGCAACACCCGCTCCACACTCCCGTGCTCCACCGCCCGACCCGCATACATCACCAACACGTCATCAGCCACCTGCGACACCACACCCAGGTCATGCGTGATCAGAATGATCGCCGACCGGAACTCCGCCTGCAGATCCGCCAGCAGGTCCAGGATCTGCGCCTGCACCGTCACATCAAGCGCCGTCGTCGGCTCATCCGCGATCAACAGCTCCGGATCATTCACCAGCGCCATCGCGATCATCGCCCGCTGCCGCATCCCACCCGAGAACTCATGCGGAAACTGATCGAACCGCTTCGCCGGCTGCGGAATCCCCACCCGGCCCAGCATGTCCACCGCCCGCGTCCGGGCCTCCCGCCGCCCGGCCCTCGGATGATGCACCCGATACGCCTCCGCGATCTGCCGCCCCACCGAGTAGTACGGATGCAACGCCGACAACGGATCCTGAAAGATCATCGCCATGTCCCGGCCCCGCAACCGACGAATCTCCTCCTCACCCAGACCCACCAACTGACGCCCACCGACCGAGATCTCCCCGGAAATGGTCGTCCGCTTCACGTTGTGCAAGCCGAGGATCGCCAGCGACGTGACGCTCTTACCGGAACCGGACTCGCCCACGATCCCCAGCGTGCGACCCCGCTCGACAGCAAACGACACCCCGTCCACGGCCCGCACCACACCGTCCTCGGTGTCGAACCGCACCCGCAGATCCGTGACCCGCAGGTACGGGTCCTCGCCGCGTCGCGGCGTCGGAAGCTCCACCATGTCCGTCTCCTCCTTCCTCAGCCCAGCCGGACCCGTGGGTCGATCACCGCGTACAGCACGTCGACGACGATGTTGGCGACCACGATGAACACGGCCGCCAGCAGCACCGTCGCCATCACCACCGGCAGGTTGAGGAACTGCACCGCCTCCACTGTCGCCTTGCCGAGGCCCTGGAGGCCGAAGATGGTCTCGGTGATGAACGTGCCGCCGAGGCTGGTGCCGATGTCCAGCCCGGCGATGGTGACGATCGGCGTGATCGCCGCGCGCAGCGCGTGCCGGGTGTGCACCTGCCGCGCGGGCAGCCCTTTCGCCCGGGCGGTGCGGATGAAGTCCTCCGACAGGGTCTCCAGCATCTGCGCCCGGGACAGCCGGGCGTACAGCGCCGAGTTGAGGAAACCCAGCGTCATCCAGGGCAGCAGCAGCCCGGCCGCCCACCGGGCCGGGCTCTCGGTCAGCGGCGTGTAGCTGGGGAACGGCAGCAGCCCGGTGGAGTAGACGAGCAGGTAGAGCAGGATCAGACCGAAGAAGTAGACCTGCATGGACGCGCCGGCCAGGGTGACGCCGATGGCGGCGCGGTCGAACGCCGTACCCCGGCGCAGCGCCGACACCATGCCCAGGGAGATGCCGAGGCCGAGCCAGAGCACGGCGCCGCCGAGGACGATGCTGAACGTCACCGGGGCGCGCTGCGCGACGATCTCGGTGACCGGCTGGTTGTTGCGGAACGAGTAACCCAGGCAGGGCGCCGGGCAATCCTGCCGGAAGTCCCCCTCGCCGTAGGTACGGCCGGCGAAGACGCCGCCGACGAAGTCCGCGTACTGCCGGGGCAGCGGCTGGTCGATGCCAAGGCGGCGCTCGACCTGGGCGATGTCCTCGGCCGTGCAGTTCTTGCCGCACATCACCTTCGCCGGGCTGCTCGGCACCGCGAAGAAGAGACCGAATGTGACGAGGCTGATGACGACCAGGGTCAGGGCGGCGACGAGCAGCCGCCGGACGACGAAACGGAGCAACGGGAGCACCTCCCCCGGGGTGGGGCGCGGGGACGACCGCCGTGGCAGCCGTCCCCGCGCGGCTGTCACTTCTTCACGTAGATGCCGTTGAGCGAGATGATCCCGAACGCGTCGCTGAGGAAGGCGTTGCCGACCTTCGAGCCGTGCAGCTCGTAGGTGGCGTCGTAGTAGCAGGGCACCACCGGCGCGTACTTCTCCATGATCATGCGGTCGAGCGCCATCCAGCCGGCGTCCTGCTCCGCGGCGGGCAGGGCGCGGACCCGGTCGATCTCCGCGCCGACCGACGCCTCGTTGAGGTACGACAGGTTCTGGTTGCCCTCGGCCACGATCTCCCGTCCGTCGTAGACCGGCGGGATGACTGTGGAGCCGGTGGGCCAGTCCGAGCCCCAGCCGGTGAGGTAGAGGTCGTAGGGGTTGTCCTTGCGGCCCACCTCGTCGTAGTAGCTGCTGTTGTCGATCGGCTTCATGACGATGTCGAACCCCATGTCGGTGAGGTTCTTGCGCAGCGCCTCGGCCTGCTGGGTACGCAGTTCCAGGCTGGAGTGGGCGAGCACCAGCTTCGGCCGCTTTCCGGCGAGCAACTCGGCGGTCTTCGCCTTGTCGCCGGTCACCGGGGCGTTGAACACGTCGTACGGCACGAACCCGGCGGTGGTGGGTGACATCAGCGTGGTCGCGGGTGTCCCGGCGGCCTGGCCGCCGAGGACCTTGAGCAGGGCGTCCTTGTCGACCGCGTAGTTCAGCGCGCGCCGTACGTTCAGGTCGGTGACCCGCTGGGTGTTGATGCTCAGCACCCAGTTGTACTGCGTCGGGCCGCGGACGACCCGGTCGGCGACGCCGGCGCCGGTGGTGCGGGGCAGCACCGACGGCGGCACGTCCGACCAGCTCAGCGCCGCCTGGTCGGCCGGTCCGTCGGCGACCAGCCGCTCGGCGATCTGGGCCTGCTCCAGGCCGAACGTCATCCGGACCGTGTCCGGGTACGCGTTGCGGAGCGGGTCGGTCGCCGGGTCCCAGTTCGGGTTGCGTTCCAGCTCCAGCGACACGTCGCGCTGGTAGGACTTCACCCGGTACGGGCCGGACGAGAACGGCCGCAGATCGTAGTTGGCGCGGGTGTCCTTGGCGGCGGGCACCGGCGCGCTGGTGGGCAGCGCCGCCGCGTACGGCATGTCGCAGTGCGGCTGCGGGAACGTGAACCGGATGGTCCGGTCGTCGGGGGTGGTGACGCCGTCGGGCACCGGCTTGCCGCCGTCGTACGGTCCCTTGTAGGTGGCGTTGTACGCCCCGCCCGGGTAGAGCCACTGCTGGATGTAGTGCGGGCCCTCGTTGAGGTTCGCCGCGAACGAGCGGGCGATGCCGTGGGCGACGTCCTTGCTGCTCACCGGCGTGCCGTCCTCGTAGCGCACGCCGTCGCGCAGCGTGAACTCCCAGACCTTGCAGTCGCCGTCGACGTCCTTGCCGGGGTTGGTGGCCAGGTCGCCGACGAGCAGCAGCTTGCCGGTGCCGTCCTCCTTGTAGCCGTTGAGCGGGCGGTAGAGCATGCCGCCGGCGACCTGCTGCACGTTGACGTAGTTGCGGGCCGGGTCGAGGTGTTCGAAGTCGGCCGGCTGCATGACGGTGAGGGTGCCGCCCCGGGACGCGCCGTCGACTGGCTTCGCCGGGCCCTGGTTGTCGGCGGCCTCGTACGAGATCGAGCCGCTCTGGGTCTTGGTCTTCTGGTCGTCGCCGCCGCTGTCGTCGGGCGTGGGGTTGCAGCCGGCGGCGGCCAGCGCCGCCGCGGCGAGGACACCTGTCAGTGTCCGGGTTCGTGCGCGCACGGTGTGCTCCCTTCGTGCCCGGCGGCCCCCGCCGGCCGGGCGTGTGATGGCCGTGGGGACTACCGGGTGGAGCGGGGATCCAGCGAGTCGCGCAGCGCGTCGCCGAGCAGGTTGAACGCCAGGACCAGCAGGAAGATCGTCAACCCGGGGAACAGGGTGTACCAGGGGTCGCTCGCGACGTAGCCGATGCTGTTGAAGATCATGCGGCCCAGGTCGGGCGTGGGTTCGGTGACGCCGATGTTGACGAACGCCAGCGCCGCCTCGATGGCGATGAACTGGGGCACCATCAGCGAGACGGTGACCAGGATCGGCGCCCAGATGTTCGGCAGCAGCTGCCGCAGCAGGATGTGCGCGGTGCCGGCGCCGGCGGCCCGGGCCGCGTCGACGAACTCCCGCTCCCGCAGCGAGATCACCTGCCCGCGGACCAGCCGCGCGGTGTACGTCCAGCTGAACAGGCCGAAGGTGGCGACGATCAGGGCCACCCGGAAGGCCGGCGACGGCGCCTCCCGGTCGGAGTAGAAGCGGTCCTGCAGGATCGGGATGACCGCGAGCGCGAAGATGAGGAACGGGAACGCCAGCGTGAGGTCGATCAGCCAGTTGACGAGACTGTCCAGCCAGCCTCTGGCCCATCCGGCCAGCACACCGACCGCGACGCCGATGCACGAGGCCAGCAGCGCCGAGGTGAACGCGATGAACAGCGACGTCCGAAGGCCGTAGACCAGTTGCATCAGGATGTCCCGGCCACTGCCCGGCTCAAGGCCCAGCCAATGATCGGAACTGATCCCGCCGGCATACCCGATCGGCATTCCGAAATCGTTCAACCGGTCGACGAACTTGTCGGTCGGGTCGATTCCGGTGAGCCGCCCCAGCAGCGGCGCGCCGAGCGCCACCACCGCGGCCACGAGGAGCGTCAGGGCGCTGACCCGGGCCGTTCGGTCCCGCTTGAGCCGCAGCCAGGCGAGCTGGTTCGGTGACCGGCCGACGAACTCGGCGGTCCGGCCGACGGGTTCGGAGTCGGCCTGGATCTCGGGGCCGGGAATGGTCGCTTCGGCGGCCGTGGTCCGGGGCGGCGGGTGTGAGAGATCGCTCATGAACAGTCCCTCCGACGGGGGCGAAAACGCCCTGCCACCCGACGGTAAAGGGATACGGAGCACCGGAAAGAATCGTTACGGTAACGGCCGTTCCGGTTGTCATCCATTGACAACGATCCGGCGTACGGAATGCATCGGCGCAATAACGGGCCGATTTGGTTGTCAGCCTTTCAGGCAGGCGTCACGCTTATTCGGAATGCGTTTACGCGAGGCGCGGAAGCGGTTGTCAGCCGTTCGGGCATTCCCGTACGCCGATGTCACACCGAACGTGCGACGCGGTCGGCTGGTGTAACACTTCGTGACTCTTCGCGTTCACACCGTCCACCTAGGGTTCTCGGCGGCCCGGTTCGCACGACGGACCGGGTCACCCATCGGCCCCGCACCCCGGGGCCCCGACGGAAGGACCACCCATGCCCTTCGCCCGACGTACCGCCGCACTGGCCCTGGTCGCCGCGCTCGGCGCGCCGGCCTCCCCCGCGCAGGCCGCGCCGCGCCCCGGCCCGCAGACCCCCTCGGTGCTGCTGCTCACCGTCGACGACGGCGCCGGCGTACACGCCACGGTGCTGACCTGCGGGCCGACCGGCGGTCTGCACCCCGACCCGTTCACCGCCTGCCGGCTCGTCGCCCGCGTCGACGGCGACCTGGACGCGCTCGACGTGGACGGCGCGCCGTGCACCTCCCAGTACGCCCCGGTCGTCGCCCGCGCCGCAGGCTTCTGGCAGGCCCGCCCGGTCTCCTACACGCGCACGTTCGCCAACCCCTGCCTGATGCAGCGCACCACCGCCTCCCTCTTCACCTTCTGACCCTCCCCTCTCGTTCTGGTTGATCATGAGGTTGGCGGCGGTTGCCGTCCGTTTTGTCGCCGTCAACCTCATGATCGACGGGGTGGGTGGGGTGGGGGTGGGGTGGGTGCGGAGAATGGTGCGGGTGGACGGGGGTGCTGTGGAGGCGCGCACGGTCGGTGGCGGGCGGGAGCTGCGGGCGGACTGTTCGCGCTGCGCCGGGGTCTGCTGCGTCGCGCCGGCGTTCACCGCGTCCGCCGACTTCGCCATCGACAAGCCCGCCGGACGGCCCTGCCCGAACCTGGGCGCCGACTTCCGCTGCGGCATCCACACCGAGCTGCGGCAACGCGGCTTCCCCGGATGCACCGTGTTCGACTGCTTCGGTGCCGGCCAGCACCTCACCCGGCACACGTTCGCCGGCCGCGACTGGCGCGCCGACCCGGCCACCGCAGCGCGGATGTTCGACACCTTCGCGGTGTTGCGGCCCCTGCACGAGTTGCTCTGGTACCTGACCGAGGCGGTACGCCTGACCCCGCCCGGCCCGCTGCGCGACGAGCTGACGGCAGTGCTGGACGAGACCGGCCGGCTCGCCGACGGCACCCCTGACGAGCTGCTCGCACTCGACGTCGACGCGCATCGGGACCGGGCCAACCGGCTCCTGTCCCGCGCCGCCGAACAGGCCCGCGCCGGGCGGGCCGGCCCGGACCGCCGGGGCGCGACGCTGATCGCTGTGGACCTGCGCCGTACGCCACTGGCCGGGGCCAACCTGCGCGGCGCCTGCCTGATCGGCGCGGACCTGCGGGGCGTACGGCTCGGCGCGGCCGACCTGACCGGCGCGGACCTGCGCGGGGCCGACCTGCGCGGCGCCGACCTGAGCGAGTGCCTGTTCACGCACCAGTCGCAGCTCGACGCCGCGCGCGGCGACCACCGCACGGTCCTGCCGCCGGGGCTGCGCCGCCCGGCCCACTGGTCCCTGACGCTGACCCCGGCCCGCCCCCGGCCACGCCCCCGCCGCCGCTGACCCGCCCGGCCCGCCGGTCCGGACACTGGGCGACGATCAAGGAGTTTGTGGCTGGTTCGGGGCCGGATCGGGACACAAACTCCTTGATCAACGGGGAGAAGGGGGGCCGGAGGGCGGAGGGGGCGGGGTTTGGTGGGGATGGGGTGGGGTAGGCGGCGCGGACGACTGTTGGTCGACGGGAGGGGCACCGGTGGGATATCGGGCACGCGACGGTGAGGAGCCGGTCGATCCGGCGCACGCCGAGGACGAGGCCGGGCAGGTTCCGCTGGTGCAGACGGCCGCGGACACCGACGTGCCGGCGCCCGCACCCGGCGCGCCGAAACCGGACGAGGTGACCGAGGACGACGGCTCCGGCATGGCGGGCGGCGCCTCCGGCAGCAGCTCGGGCGGCTCCTCGATGCCGACCCACCCGGACGCGGCCCGCGGACGGGACGCCGCCGGCTGAGCAGGCGCGAGCACCGGCCGGACACCAGGCCACCCGAACGTTTGCCGTCACCCGCTGCGGGCAGGAGTGCGACATGACCAGTGAAGAGTCCTTCGGCCGCGCGGCCGGCGACGAACCCGACGGCGTGACCGCGTACGAGGCGTCCCTGCGCCCGCCGGGCGAGTCCCTGCACACCACCGACGACACCGGTGACGACTTCGCCGACCTGCCCGCCGAGGACCGCCGGTCCGCGCGGGAGGTCAGCCGCGCCGGCTACGACGTCGACGCGGTCTCCGGGACCGGCGACCCGTCCGAGGAGCCGGAGGAGATCGAGGAGGGCCGGCCGCTGCGCTGACGCGTGCGCGGGGCGGCGGCCGTGCCGCTCCGCGCCTCGGTCATGCCCCGGTTCGCCAGCGCGTCGGCGCGTTCGTTCTCCGGGTGCCCGTTGTGGCCCTTCACCCACAGCCACGTCACGTCGTGCCGGGCACAGGCCGCCTCCAGCGCCTGCCACAGGTCGGCGTTCTTCACCGGCTGCTTCGCGGCGGTCAGCCAGCCGTTGCGCTTCCAGGCGTTCAGCCAGCCGGTGATGCCGTTGCGTACATAGGTGCTGTCGGTGTGCAGCCGTACCGTGACCGGGCGGGTCAGGCTCTCCAGCGCCCGGATCGCGGCGGTCAGCTCCATCCGGTTGTTGGTGGTCGGGGTGGCCTCGCCGCCGCACAGCTCCCGCTCGTGCCCGCCCCAGCGCAGCACCGCGCCCCACCCGCCGGGCCCGGGATTGCCGCTGCACGCGCCGTCGGTCCAGATCTCCACGACCCGGCCGGTCTCCGCCTCCGCCATGCCCGGCAACCTACCGGGTACGCGAGCACGCGGGACCACCCGACCCGCCGCGCGCGGTTACCGTGCCGGCATGACCACTCCCCCGGACTTCGCCACCCTCTGCAACTTCCGGGACCTCGGCGGCTGGCGGACCGGCGACGGCCGCACCGTCGCCCGGGGCCGCCTCTACCGCTCCGACTCGCTGGCCAAGCTCGCCGGTGACGACCTGCAACGGTTCGCGGCGCTCGGCGTCCGCACCGTGATCGACCTGCGGTATCCGTGGGAGATCGCCGACCGCGGCCGGGCCCCGGAGAGCCTCGGCGTGACCTGGCACAACCTGAGCATCGAGCACCGGCCGTACGTGCAGGCCGACATCGATCCCGACGTGGACCCGTGGCGCTACCTGGCCGACCGGTACGCCGAGGTGGCCGAGGACGGCGTGGCCGAGCTGCGCCGGGCGGTCGAGGTGATCGCGGACGGCGAGCATCCGCTGGTGTTCCACTGCGCGTCCGGCAAGGACCGTACCGGCCTGCTCGCCGCGCTGGTGCTGTCCCTGCTGGGGGTGGACGACGACCAGATCGCCGCGGACTTCGCGCTCACCGAGCACGCCACCGACCGGCTGGTCGCCGAGTGGCGGGACCGCAACGGCGGCGCGACGCCGGGCTGGCCCGCGTACGGGCGGGCGCCGGCCGAGGTCATCCGGCTGGTGCTGGCCGACCTGCGGGCCGCACACGGTTCCGTGCACGGGTACGTGACCGGCCGGCTCGGTGTCGACGCGCAGACGATCGACGCGCTGCGGGCCCGGCTGCTCACCGGCGACACGGACCCGCTGCCGACCCAGGGCGCCACCGGCGCCACGCCGACGACACTCGCCCGCTGAGCGCCGCCGCCCGGCCGAGCACGCAGCGACGGAGAACCGGCGGCCGAAAAGCGAGCGACGGCGGCGCGGCGGTCTGGCACGCTGCGAGATCGTGGACACGCGGTGGGACGGCCTGCGGGCCGAGGTACGGGACACGATCGACGAGCTGGTCTCCTCCGGCTGGGAGGCCGGTGTGCAGGTGGCCGCGTACCTGGACGGGGTGGCGATCGTCTCCGAACACGCGGGGCTCGCCGACACCACCACCGGACGGCCGATGACCGCCGACACGCCTGTGCACGCGGTCTCCACCGGCAAGGGACTCACCGCCACCGTCGTGCACGTGCTCGCCGAGCGGGGACGGCTCGACTACGACCTGCCGCTTGCCGCGGTGTGGCCGGAGTTCGCCCGGCACGGCAAGGACGCCATCACGCTGCGGCACGTGCTCACCCACACCGCCGGCCTGCCCGCGCTGCCCGCCGGCGTCACGCCGGAGGACTTCACCGACTGGACGCGCATGTGCGAGCTGCTGGCAGACGCGCGGCCGCTGTGGGCGCCCGGCGAGCGGCTGGCGTACCACGCCTGGACGTGGGGGTGGCTGCTCGGCGAGGTGGTCCGGCGGGTCGCCGGCGCGCCGGTGTCGCGCGTGCTCGCCGACGAGGTGGCCGGGCCGCTCGGCGTGGACCGGGAACTGTTCCTCGCCGTACCGGAGGCGGACCTGGCCCGGCTGGCCCGGCTGGAGGACGCCGGCCTGTCCGCGCTGATGACGTGGGCCGGGGCGAACCTGCCGCACTTCGACGCGGTCGCCCCGCCAGCGGTACGCCCCGACACCGTCATCGGTTCCCGCCCCGACGTGCTGCGCGCCGACGTGCCGTCGGTCGGCACGATGAGCGCCCGCGCGGTGGCCCGGATGTACGCGGCGCTGCTCGGCCCGGTCGACGGGGTACGGCTGATCTCCGCCGCGCGGATGCGGGAGGTGTCCGCCCCGGCGGTACGCGCCCAGGAGTGGGTGTTCGGCCAGGAGAGCACGTTCGGGCTCGGGTACGCGGTCGAGGACGACGGATCGTTCGGCACCGCCGGTAGCGGTGGCAGCCTCGCGTTCGCGTACCCGGATCTGGGGTTGACGGTGGCGGCGGTGCGCAACCGGCTCGGCGCGGGCGACGGCGACCCGATGGAGCAGCTGCGGGCGCTGGTGCGCGACCGCGTCGCCGAGGCGACCGGCCACCGGTAGCGCCGAGAAGGCAGACGCCGGCCACGACCCGGACAGGCGAGCAGACTAGCGGCGCAGGCGGGCCCGCAGCCGGCCGGCCGCGTCGCCGAGCACCGCGCCGGTCATCGGCAGCAGCGGGCTGGACCGCATCACCGCCAGGTCCTCGGCCGGGCTGGTCACGCCGTCGAGGAACCGCAGCACCCGCTCCGCCGGGTTGCGGTCGAACAGCCGCTCGAAGAACTCCACCCCGCCGACGTGCCCCCGGTCCAGCGCGCGCAGCGCCACCGCGTCCATCCACAGGTGCCGCCCCGGGTACGCGGGCGCGGGCACCGGCGGACGGCCGGCGGCGAGCGCCCGGGCCACCTGGTCGGCCTGGCGCAGCATCGCGGAGAACGTGAAGCCGGTGGACGGGCGGGTCGCCCCACCGGCGGTGCCCAGCCGCACCACGCGTGGGCTCGGGCGGGACTCGAACGGGCCGTCGGTCATCGGGATCACGCCGTCCTCGACCTCCCGCACCCGCAGCGCGGTCAGGTCCAGCCCGAGCAGGTCGGCGTAGCCGCGCAGCGCCGTGTCGTAGCCCGCGTCGTCGAGCAGGGCCGGGCCGAACTCGGTGTACTCGACCAGCGCGAACCGGTCGTCGACAGGCAGCATGTACCCGAAGGAGACGCCGCGCTGCGGCTGTGGGGTGCGGAAGTCCATCAGAACGGCCCGCTGCGGATCGAACGTCGGTCGGTCGGCGGCCAGCCACCAGCCCCGGAAGTGCTGCAACCAGCTGGTCCGCCCCG
This sequence comes from Micromonospora chalcea, assembly GCF_028768405.1. Lineage (NCBI taxonomy): Bacteria > Bacillati > Actinomycetota > Actinomycetes > Micromonosporales > Micromonosporaceae > Micromonospora > Micromonospora chalcea. The sequence continues at coordinate 1,423,889 of NZ_CP118233.1, forward strand.
GTCGTTTCGGCCGCCGGGGCCGCGAGTCGAGCACCCAGCCGGCCCGCACCAGCTCACGCCTCTCGGGGTCGCGGACAGTGACCCGCTCACCGTCGTCGTGCAGCTCCCCCGCCGGAGCGCTGATCCGGACCGCGTCCAGCCGCCGCTCGGCCGCGGCAGCCCGGTCGTAGACCGGGGCGGAGCGCAGCATGGCGTACCGCAGCGGGTCGAGCGTGAGGACGCGGCGGCCGGCGCGCGTGACCACGTCGACCTGCGACCAGCTCGCGCTCAGCAGCGGGTCGAGGTCGTCGCCGGGCAGGCCCCAGAACGCCCACGTGCGGTCCTGGCCGCGTTTGTGCACCGGGTCGACCACCGCGACCCGCAGCCCGGTCACGCCGTGGCGGTCCAGCGCGGCCAGGACCAGGGACGCGGCGCCGCCGCCGCCGACCAGCGCGAGGTCGACGTCGACCGCTGAGGATGCCTGCACCCGACCACGCTGTCACATCGGCGGGCGCGGCCCTCGGCCGACCCGCGCTCAGGCCACCGGGGCGGGCTCCTGCGGGGCCGGCTGGGCGTAGGCGGCGGCCACCGTCGCCCGGTCGAAGACCCGCCACGTCGCGGCGATCACCGCGACCGCCACCACGAAACCCACCCAGTACGGCGCGGTGATGCCGAACCGGGCCGCCACCACACCGCCCAGCAGCGCGCCGACGCAGTTTCCGCCCGCCGCGACGAACAACGTGGTGCTGCCGACCCGGCCCATCAACGCGGGCGGCGTGAGCCGCTGCCGCAGCGAGTTCGCCACGATGTTCCACAGCGCGCTGTGCGCCCCGAACGCGAACAGCGCGAACCCGACCACGGCGGCGCTGCGGGACGCGGCCAGCGCCAGGTGCAGTCCCGCCTCGACCAGCAGCCCGGTCCGCACCGTCCAGGTGGGCGTGATCGCGGCGATCAGCCGGTCCCCCACCACCGAGCCGAGCACGCCGCCCACTGCCATGCAGGTGAACAACGCGCCGTAGCCGACCGAGCCGAGACCCAGCCGTTCGGTGGCGAGCAGCACCAGCACCGCCACGGCGGCGGTGAGCGTGACGTTGAGCAGGCCGATCAGCACGGTCATGGTGCGCAGCAGCCGCTGCCCCCACAACCAGCGGAACCCCTCCGCGACCTCCGCCCGCGCCGAACGCCGCCCGTCCGGCGCCGGCCCGGCACGGTACGTCCCGGCGAGCAGCCCGACCAGCACGGCGCTGAGCGCGTACGTGCCGGCGTTCAGGGCGAACGGCAGCGACGCCGCCAGCACGAACAGGAACCCGCCGAGCGGGCCGGCGATCATGTTCTGCATCACCTGGGTGCCGCCGCCCAGCCACCCGTTGGCGCGTTCCAGCAGCGAGCGCGGCACCACCGCAGGCAGCACCGCCTGCGCGGCGGTACGGAACACCACCTCGCCGGTGTTCACCACGAACAGCACCGCGTACAGCAGCGCGATCCCGGCCCGGTCGGCGAGCATCGCCGCCGCGAGCACGGCGAGCGCGCCGACGCGTACCCAGTCGATGAGCACCATCAGCCGCCGCCGGTCCACCCGGTCGGCCAGCACGCCGCCGGGCAGCGCGAACAGCAGCCACGGCAGCCACGACACCGCCGCCCCGGCCGACACCACCAGCGGATCGTCGGTGAGCGACGCCACGTACAGCGGCGCGGCCACAGTCGCCGTCCCGCTGCCCAGCGCGGACAGCGTGCTCGCCGTCCACAGTCGGGCGAAGCGCCCGCCGAGCCGTTCCCCCGTCACGGCGAGGCAACCTACCAGCGGCGACGAAGCCTGCCGACCGGTTTATCCGGGGCGGCGGGAGTTGAGGCGGGCCGCCTGCCGGTTGAGGTGGTCGCGTTCGGCCAGGCTGGCCGCGCGACGGGCCGCGTCGGCGTACAGGCCGGCTGCCCGGTCCGGGTCGCCGTCGCGTTCGTGCAGGTACGCGGCCACCGCCGTGTACCGGGGCAATGTGTCGTCAAGCGCCGCGAGCGCCGCCAGCCCGGCGCGCGGGCCGTCCGCCTCGCCGACCGCGACCGCCCGGTTGAGCCGGGCGATCGGGTTGCCGGTCAGGCGGACCAGCTCGTCGTACCACTCGACGATCTGCACCCAGTCGGTCTCCGCGGCGGTGGGCGCGTCCGCGTGCAGTGCCGCGATCGCCGCCTGGGCCTGGAACTCGCCGAGCCGGTCGCGGGACAGCGCGGTCTGCAGGATGCCCACGCCCTCGGCGATCAGCGTGGTGTCCCACCGGCTGCGGTCCTGCTCGGCCAGCGGCACCAGGCTGCCGTCGGGCGCGGTCCGGCCGGCCCGGCGGGCGTGGTGCAGCAGCATGAGCGCGAGCAGCCCGGCCACCTCGGGGTGGTCGATCGCGGCGGCGAGCTGCCGGGTGAGCCGGATCGCCTCGGCGGCCAGGTCCACGTCGCCGGAGTAGCCCTCGTTGAACACCAGGTACAGCACGCGCAGCACGGTGGCGACGTCACCGGGCTGGTCGAAGCGGACCCCGGAGACGGTGCGCTTGGCCCGGCTGATCCGCTGCGCCATGGTGGCCTCCGGCACCAGGTACGCCTGCGCGATCTGCCGGGTGGTGAGCCCGCCGACGGCGCGCAGCGTCAACGCGACGGCCGACGACGGGCTCAGCGACGGATGCGCGCAGAGGAAGTAGAGCCGCAGCGTGTCGTCCACCGCCGGCACCGGCCCGGGCGGCGGCTCCTCGTCCACGAGATCCTCACGCCGGCGCCGGGCGGCGTCGGCGCGGACCACGTCCAGGAACCGGCGCCACGCCACGGTCACCAACCAGCCCAACGGGTCGCGGGGCGGGTCGGCCGGCCAGACACGCAACGCCTCGATCAGCGCGTCCTGCACCGCGTCCTCGGCCGCCGCGAAGTCGGCTCCGCGGCGGACGAGGACACCGAGCACGCCCGGGATGAGGCTGCGGAGCGCGACCTCGTCCATCGGACGGATCACTCGGTGATGGTCGGCGGCGCGGTCAGGAACGGGCGCAGCTCCAGCCACTCGTGGATCGGCTTGCCGCCCTGCCCCGGCGCGGCCGACAGCTCGGCGGCCAGTTCGAGCGCGCGCTCGTAGCTGTCCACGTCGATCACCATCCAGCCGGCGATCAGGTCCTTCGTCTCGGCGAACGGGCCGTCGGTGACCGGCGGGCGTCCCTCGCCGTCGTAGCGGACGAACGTGCCCTCCGGGGCGAGCGCCTGGCCGTCGACGTACTCGCCGCTCTCCTGCAGCCGGGCCGCGAACTCCTGCATGTAGTTCACGTGCGCGGAGATCTCCTCCGGCGTCCACTTGTCGATCATCGGCATGTCGGTGACCGGGGTCGGGCCGCCGCGGTAGTGCTTCAGGAGCAGGTACTTCATCTGTGTCTCCTCGTGGAGGGTGCGACCCATTCTGGCCGCGTTCACTCCGGGGACGAAGCCGCCTGCCCGTTCTCGACATCGGTGGCGGCGGAATTTCCGGCGTCACATCGCGTAGGGCATCCTAGGAGGCTAGTTCTGGAGGCCGGGCCGCCTGCCCCCGTCGCGGCGGCCCGGCCCGTCAGGCGGCGGCGCCGCGGCGCAGACCGGTGATCAGCACCGTGCCCGCGACCAGGTGAAACGCCACCAGTGTCAGCGTCGCCGCGCCCCCCACTCCCCCGCTTAGCGGACCGAGCAGCGACACCAGCAGCACCAGGCCCGCGACCACCGTCCAGACGGTCCGGGCGCGGGCGGTGAGCCGCTCCAGCAGGGCCAGCAGCGCCCAGCCGGACAGCCCGGCGAGCAGCGTGCTCACCGCCACCGCCACCGGCGTCACCCGCTGCACGTCCGAACCGGTGCGCGCGGTCAGCTCCACCCCGGCCAGCGGCACCGCGACCACCCAGCCCAGCAGCGTGGCCACGGTGGCGGCGAGCACCGTCAGCAGCCGCACCCGGCGGCGGGTCGGGCGGGTGGCGGCGGTCGGAATCGTGGTTTCCATCGGTAGCTCCTCGGCATCGGGACGACTGCCGCCGACGCTAGGTCCGGCGGGCCGCCGCGCGGATCGGGCCGCGGAGCGGTTCCCGGCTCCGTCGCCGGACCGATCACCGGCCCGGATCTCCGTCTGGCGACCGATGAGAAGCGGTGCGCACGCGGCCTAGCATCCGGGCATGAGGTGCGCGTCCCGGCCCCGGCTCCTGCTGCTGCTCGACGGCGGCATCGCCACCGTGAGCCTCGCCGTGTGCCTGCTCGCGCTGCTGGCCTCCGACGCCGGCCCGGACACGACCGGCGCGACCGCCGTCGCGGTCGGCCTCGCCGTCGCGCAGGCCGGCTGTCTGCTGTGGATCCGGCGCCACCCGGGGTACGCCCTCGGCGTCGCCGCGCTCGCCGGCGTCGGCCTCGAGGCGCTCTGCCCGCAGCTCGGCTGGCTCGGCCTGGTCGCGGTGCCGATGGCGTACGTGGCCCGGCTGCGCCCGCCCCGGTACTCGCTCGTCGCGCTCGGGCTGCTGCTCGCGCCCACGCCGTGGAAGCTGGTCACCGGCGGCTGGCGGGACCTGCTGCTGGCGGTGACCGCGCTGGGCCTGAGCTGGACGCTCGGCGAACTGCAACGGGGCCAGGCGCAACGGCGCGGCGAGCGCGAACGGCAGGTACGCGCCGCCGAACGGGAGCGGATCTCCCGGGAGCTGCACGACGTGGTGGCGCACCACGTCGCGGTCATCGCGGTGCAGGCCGCCGCCGCCGAGGACGTGTTCGACGAGCAGCCGGAGCAGGCCCGCGCCGCGCTCGCCGCGATCGACACGGCGGCCCGGTCGGCGCTGACCGAACTGCGGGCCATGCTGCACGCGCTCGCCCTCGACGACGGGTCCGAACCGGACGGACCGCAGCCGGGACTGGCGCAGCTCGACGCGCTCGCCGACGCGGTACGGGCGGTGGGCCTGCGGGTGACGCTGCGGCGCGACGGCGACGGCGAGGCGCTGCCCGGCGGGGTGCAGCTGTCGGCGTACCGGATCGTGCAGGAGTCGCTGACGAACGCGCTGCGCCACGGGCATGCCACCCGCGCCGACGTGGACGTCGATTACCGCGACGGCGTACTGCGGCTGGAGGTCGTCAACGACGGCCCGGCGCCCGCCCGCCGCCCCGGCACGACCACCGGGCGCGGCATCGTCGGCATGCGGGAACGGGCCCGGCTGCTCGGCGGCACACTGGACGCCGGCCCGCTGCCGGCCGGCGGATTCCGGGTCCACGCCCGGCTGCCGGTGGAGGCGGCCCGATGACGGTACGGGTGGTCATCGCCGACGACCAGGAGCTGATCCGCGCCGGGCTGCGCACAGTCCTCGACGCGCGGCCCGACCTGAGCGTGGTCGGCGAGGCCGCCGACGGCGTCGAGGCGGTCGCGGTGGCGACGCGTACGCGGCCGGACGTGGTGCTGATGGACGTGCGGATGCCCCGCCGCGACGGCATCGCCGCCACCCGCGACCTGGTGGCCGCCGGCAACCCGGCCAAGGTGGTCATGCTGACCACGTTCGACCTGGACGAACACGTCTACGCCGCGCTGCGCGCCGGGGCCAGCGCGTTCCTGCTCAAGGACACCCGCCCGGCCGACCTCGCCGAGGCGGTACGCGTGGTGGCCCGGGGCGAGGCGCTGCTCGCGCCGACGGTGACCCGGCGGCTGCTGGACCGGTACGCCGACCGGCTGCCCGCGCCCACGCCCACCGGTGACGCCCTCGCCGTGCTGACCGCCCGCGAACGGGAGGTGCTGACGCTCACCGCGCGGGCACTGTCCAATGCGGAGATCGCCGCCCGGCTGCACCTGAGCACCGCCACCGTGAAGACACACGTCTCGGCGATCCTCACCAAGCTGGGCCTGCGCGACCGGATCCAGGCGGTGGTGCTCGCGTACGACACCGGGCTGGTCCGGCCGGAACCGCCCGTCCGGTAGGCGCGAAACGGACAGCGGACCCAGACACGGCGAAGCGGGACGGCTCGCCGTCCGGCCTGGCCCGGCATGTCCACCCTCCGACGGCGGCAGGGAGCACACCGGACGGCAACGAAGATTTCTCAATTACCCCCAGTGACCGCCGCAACCCTCCTAGTGTTGGCCACACCGGTGCTCGTCACGGAGTTGGCCACCCGAACGACGTCCCACGCCTACAGCGGACGAAAAGTGAGGGAAGACGCGGATGAAGGCACAGTCATTTCTCGGATCGGCGGCGTTCGGCGTGGGCCTCGGCGCACTGCTGCTCCCGGCCGCCGCGCTGGCGGACACCAGAGTCTCACCCGCCGCCACACCGGTCGGCGGCACCGTCGTGCTGACCACCACGTGCAACCCGAACGCCGGTGACGCGATCTTCCGGGTCACCGGCCCGGACCGGGACCAGAACGTCCGGTCCACCACTGCGGCCGCGGGCGGTGGCCTGAGCGCCGAACTGTTCACCGCCGGATTCACGCTCGGCACGTACACCGTCGCCACCACGTGCGGCGACGGCAGCGACGGCGGCAGCGCCACGTTCACCGTCACCCCGATCGGCGGCGCGCAGGCCGGTGGCGGCGGGCGCGACGGCGACACCGGGGTGCTGGTCGCCGGGGGCGTGCTGGCCGCCGGGGCGCTCGCCGGTGGCGCGTACGCGGTCATCCGCCGACGCCGCGCGGGCGCCGTCGCCTGACCGGATCGTCGAGCGGTCCGCCCGCGCCGGAGCACCCGGCGCGGGCGGCACGTCCCTGTCGGACGGAGGTGGGATGCTGTCGGAGTCGCAGCGCCGGTCGCGGCTGCGCACCGCCGTCGTGGTCACCGCCGTCACCGTCGCCGCCGCCACCGGCACCGGACTGGTCTCGGCCGGGCTCGGCACCACGTCGACGCCACCGCCACAGCCCGGCGTCTCCGCCGCGCCCGCCACCGAACGACCGGGTACGGCAGGCCCGGCGCTCCCCCGCGCCACACCGGTGCGGGTGACCATCCCGCGCATCGGCGTGGACGCCGAGATCGTGCCGGTGGCCACCGACGCCGACGGCGCGCTGGAGGTCCCGCCGCTGGAACGCCCGGAGGTCACCGGCTGGTACCACCCCGGTCCCGCCCCCGGCCAGGCCGGCAACGCGGTGCTGGTCGGGCACGTCGACTCGCAGCACGGCCCGGCGGTCTTCTTCGACCTCGGCCGGCTGCGCCCCGGCGACACGATCCGGGTGCTGCGCGCCGACGGCCGGACCGCGGCGTTCACCGTGGACGGCGTCGGGGCGTACCCGAAGGAACGCTTCCCCACCGCGCGGGTCTACGGCGGCGACGCTGCTGCGCGGCTGCGTTTGATCACGTGCGGCGGGCGGTTCGACCCGCGGACCGGCAGCTACCCGGACAACATCGTGGTCTTCGCCACCGCTACCCGCTGACGCTCAGCCTTCCAGGTCGGCCAGTTCCGCGTCGAGCAGCTTCGCCAGCAGCGCCACCCGGCCCGGGTCGTTGTCGGCGGTGATGTTCCGGCTGGGCATCTCGACGGTCATCAGCAGGTAGAGGTACAGCCGGTACAACCCGAGCCGCCGCCGCGCCCCGGCGTCGAGCGGGAACGGCGCCGCCGCCCGGTAGGCGCGCACCAGCGGGTCGTCCGGCTCGTCCTCGGCGCGGCGGAACAGCAGCGGCGACACCAGGTCCATCAGCGGATCGCCCCACAGGTAGCGTTCGCCGTCGACCAGGCCGGTGAGCCGGGGCGTGCCGTCCGGCCCGTCCACGGCGAGCACGTTGCCGGCCCAGCCGTCGAAGTGCAGCAGCGCCGGACGGCGTACCGCGTCGAGCACCGCCGCGTGCCGCGCCACCAGCTCCCGGATCCGGGACGCCGGCACCGGCAGCGGCACCGCCCAGTCGGCGGCGTCGGCGAGCATGTCGTCCACCATCGCCGTGTACGCGTCCCGCCAGGTAGCCCCGTGCGCCCGGTCGCCGTCGTAGCCGTACCGCTCGCCGGTGACGGCGTGCAGCGCGGCGAGCGCGCGGCCGAACTCCTCGCGCAGCGGCCCGACCTCCGCGCCGGCCTGGCTCAGGTCCCAGAGGGTACGACCTGGTAGCCGCGCCATGATCAGCCAGTCGCCCAGCTCGGGGTCGGTTCCGTGGTGCAGCAGCGCCGGCGTCGGCACCCCCGGTGCGTGGTCGGCGACCAGGCGCAGGTAGTGCGCCTCCGCGCCGACCATGTCCCGCTCGTAGCGCAGCAGCGGCACGTGCGGCGGCGGACCGACCTTGAGCACCACGTCCCGGCCGTCGGTGAGGCGTACCTGCCAGACGGCGGCGAAGCCGCCACCGGTCAGCGGGCCGCAGTCGGCCACCTCGACGCCGGGCCCGAGCGAGGCGGTGAGGTATCGGCGGACCTGATCGGGGTCGAGGACACGCTGAGTCGGACTCACGCTCATGGTCCGGGAAGCCTACTGGGTTGAGGTGTAAGGAGGGGCCCCCTGTTAACGCCTCCGGTAGAGGAAGGGCCCCTTGTTAACACCTCTCCGAGGCTTGGGAGAATCGCGGCATGGCGAGACGGGGTGAACGGACGGCGGCATGCCCGTGCGGCACCGGCCGGCCGTACGCGGACTGCTGCGCCCCGGTCCACCGGGGCGAGGCGACGGCGGCGACCGCGGAGGCGCTGATGCGGTCCCGGTTCAGCGCGTTCGCGCTCGGCGACGCCGCCTACCTGCGGCACAGCTGGCACTCGACCACCCGGCCCGAGCGGCTGGAGCTGGACCCGGGCACCCGCTGGACCCGGCTGGAGATCGTGGAGACCGGGCAGGGCGGCCTGTTCGACAGCGCCGGCACGGTCCGGTTCCGGGCGCACTACCGCGAGGGTGGCCGGGCGGGTGTGCTGGCCGAGCACAGCCGCTTCGCCCGCGAGGACGGCCGCTGGGTCTACCTGGACGCGCTGCCCGAGTGACGCCTCCCCGGCACCGACGCGCGCAGCCTGCGGCGGCGGGTGTTAACAAGGGGCCCTTCCTCTACCGGAGGCGTTAACAAGGGGCCCTTCCTTTCGCCTAGGCCGGGCGCGGGGCGGGCTGGGCCAGCTCGGCGATCTCGCGCGGCAGCTGGGACAGCGCCCGGTTGAACTGGGCCGGCCCGACCACCCGGTGCAGCGCCTGCAGCACCGCCCGCGCGCCGCGCTCGGCGTCGGACGGGGTCGCGCCGGAGCGCTCGGCGACCCGGCGCAGGAACTCGTCGTACCCGAAGACCTCCGGGTCCTCGACCCGGGCGCGTGCCAGCAGCGGACGCAGCTCGTGCGCGACGTGCGCGGACAGGTCGTCGGCCTCGCCGCCGCTGATCCGTTCGGCGAGCGTGCGCAGCGTCGCCTCGGTCAGCGCGCGGGCCGTCTCGACCGGTACGCCGGCGCGGGCGGACACCCGCGCGTAGAACTCCGGTTCGGCCATCGTCTGTCCTCCCGTCGCAACGGCAGCGTGGCTACCCGCCGCCGGCTTCGGCAAACACCGCCGCTGACCTGGCCCCGGCGACCAGGCGTTCAGGCCAGGGCCCGCGCCGCCGAGACGATCGCGCCGACGCCGATGCCGGCCCGGTCGAACTGCTGGGCGGGGGTGCCGGAGCCGGGCAGCCCGCGTACCGCCAGGTGGTTGACCCGGGACGGTTCGCCCAGGTCGGCGAGCGCCTCCAGCACCGCTGAGCCCAGCCCGCCCTCCGGGTAGTGGTCCTCGACCACCACCAGCCGCCCGCCGGTCTCCACCACGGTCTCGGCGAGGCGCTGCCGGTCCACCGGCTTGATCGAGTACATGTCGATCACGCGCGCGTCGATGCCCTCGCGGGTCAGTTCGTCGGCGGCGGTGAGGCAGAGGTGCACCGTCACGCCGGTGCCGAGCAGCGCCACGTCGCCGCCGTCGCGCACCATTCGGCTGCCGCCGATCGGGAACGGCTCGCCGTCGTCGTAGAGCACCGGGTACTTGCCGCGCGTGGTGCGCAGGTAGGTGATGCCCGGGTGGTCGGCCATCTGGGCGACCAGCGCCGCGCAGGAGACCGCGTCGGCCGGGCTGAGCACCGTGGAGCCGGGCACCGCGCGAAGCGCCGCGATGTCCTCCAGCCCCATCTGGGACGGGCCGTCCGGGCCGATCTCGACCCCGGCGTGCGAGCCGACCAGCGCGATGTCGGCCCGGGACACCCCGGCCATCCGGATGAAGTCGTACGCCCGGGACCAGAACGCGGCGAAGGTCGCCGCGAACGGCCGGTAGCCGCGTACCGCCAGGCCCACCGCCGCGGCGGCGAGCTGCTGCTCGGCGATGAACATCTGGAAGAACCGATCGGGGTACGCGGCGGCGAAGCTCTCCGCCCGGGTGGAGTCGCTGACCTCTCCGTCGAGCGCGACCACGTCGGGCCGGGCGGCGCCGAGGGCGCGCAGCGCGTCGCCGTACGCGTTCCGGGTGGCCACCTTCGTCCCGCGCTCGTACCGGGGCAGCTCCGGCTGCCGGTGCTCGGCGGCGGCGGTGCGCGGCGCGGCGGGAGGTTTCGGCCCGGCGACCCGGATCCGGCGGGGGCCGCCGAGCGCCCGTACGGCCCGGTCGGCCAGTTCCGGGTCGAACGCCTTGCCGTGCCAGGCCGGGTCGTTCTCCACCTCCGGCACGCCCTTGCCCTTGACCGTGCGGGCCAGCACCACCGTCGGCCCGGTGGCCTCGCGTGCCTGCCCGTACGCCTCGTCGATCGCGCCGAGGTCGTGGCCGTCGACGACGATCGCCCGGCAGCCGAACGCCTCGACACGACGCCGGTAGGTGTCCAGGTCCCACTCCAGCTCGGTGGGGCCGCGCTGGCCGAACCGGTTGACGTCCACGATCGTGGTGAGGTTGCGCAGCCCGTAGTGCCCGGCCTTGTCCAGCGCCTCCCACACCGATCCCTCGGCGGTCTCGCTGTCGCCGCAGAGCACCCAGACGTGCGCGGGTGACCGGTCGAGGTACTGGGCGGCGAGCGCCACCCCGACGCCGACCGGCAGCCCCTGCCCGAGTGAGCCGGTGGCGACGTCGACCCAGGGCAGCACCGGCGTGGGGTGGCCCTGCAGGCGCGACCCTGCCTGCCGGTACGTCTCCAGCAGCTCCTGCTCGCTGATCGCGCCGGTGGCCCGGAACACCGCGTACAGCAGCGGCGAGGCGTGCCCCTTGGAGAGGATCAGGTGGTCGTTGCCGGGGTTGCCCGGGTAGGACCAGTCGTAGCGCAGGTGCCGGGCGACCAGCACGGCGAGCAGGTCGGCGGCGGAGAGACTCGATGTCGGGTGCCCGGAGCCGGCCATCGTGCTGCACCGGATGGCGTCCACCCGGAGTTGGGCGGCCAGCTCCGCCAGCCCGGTCAGGTCCTCGTCGCGCAGTGTGCGCTCTGCTTCCAACGTCACCGCGATCGTCTCCCCGGGGTCGCCGATTTTCCGGACCCACGCTAGGCCGCGAACGCGACCATTGGTCCCTTTTCTGGTGATTCATGCTCGACCGGTGAACAGCCACAGCGCCACCAGCAGGTACGGCAGCACCGCGACCGCGAAGGCAGCCGGGTTGCCGACCGCGCCGGCGAGCAGCCCGTACCCGGCGTAGAAGGCGACGATGGTCAGGTCGGTGGCCATCCCGGCCAGCGACGTGACGGTGGCCCGGGCCGACCCGGCGATCCGGGCCTGCAGCCGCACGTCGGCGAGCACCGTGGCGAGCTGGAACGCGGCGAACGCGGCGGCCAGCAGCACGAACCCCGCCGGGTGCCGCAGCAGCGCCCCGGCCGCCGTCGCGCCCGCCGCGAACACCAGCAGGCCCGCGTACCCCCGGTGGGACAGCCGCTTGCCCAGCGGCGCGAGCAGCCCACCCACAGTCATCCCGGCCCAGACCAGCAGGAGCAGCAGCGGTACGCCCACCTCGGCCATGCCGGTGTCGGCGGCCAGCAGCCCGGTGTACTCGTCCAGCCCACCCCAGATCGCTGTCACCGCCGCGACCAGCAGCACGGCGGCCCGGACGCGGCGGTCGGCGCGCACCTCGCGCAGGCCCAGGCGCAGGCTGTCCAGCCAGCCGGGCTCGTCGTCACCCGGCGCGGCACTCGCGCGCGGCCCGTCCGGCTCGCCACCTGGAACCGGCGCGGACGATCGTGGGCGGTGTTCCGGGAAGCGGGCCGCGACGGCTGCCGCCAGCAGGCAGGTCGCCACGCTGGCCGCGCCGACCGCGAGGTAGCCGCCGAGCGCGTACGCCGGCCCGGCGAGCACCCCGGACCCGACGGCGCCGAGCACCTCGGCGGTGCGGGCCCGGCCGATCAGCCGGGCGTACCTGTCGGCCGCGCCGAGACGTTCCAGCTCGGTGAAGACCAGTGCCTCCAGCGCGCCCGAGCGCAGCGCGCCACCGGCGCCCCACAGCAGGAAACCCACGGCGAACGCCGGGTAGGACGGCAGCAGCACCCAGAGCGCGAAACCGGCGGCGGCGAGCAGCGGCGCCAGGCACAGCAGCAGCCGGCGCGACACCGTGTCGGCCCACACCCCGGAGGGCACCTCCAGCACGATGCCGGCGGCCGCCCAGAGCACGAACAGCGAGGAGATCTGCCCGACCGACAACCCGGTGTCGGCGAACAGCAGCACGTAGAGCGGGTAGAGCAGGACGAGGTCGGTGAGGAACGCGTACCCGTAGAGCGTCGCCGCCAGGCGGCGGGTCGCGGGTACGCGGGCAGGAGCGACGAGCATGGGACCTTCCCACGGGACGTGACGGACACCGGCCGGAATGCACGGCGTCCGCGGCGGCCCGCGGCCTCGTCGCTCAGTAGGGCATCAACATCGCCAGGTCATGCCGGGATCCTATCCGCCGCGAGGCGCCCCGGTGGTCCCCCGGCGGGCACGAGATCGGGGCGGGACCGTGCGGTCCCGGCCCCGAGTGTCACTGCCGCCAGGTCAGCGGCGGAACTTCTCCACGTCGGCCTGCGGGATGACCATGGTGGCCTCGCTGTCCGCGGCCTGCTCGGCGGTCGGCTGGCGCGGCGTGGCCGGCTGGGTACGGTCGGAGTCCGCGTACGCCGGAATGTGCTGCGTGGCCTCCGCCGGCACCGGCTCGGTGGCGTCCGCACCGGCGGCGGCCGGGGTGGCCGGGTACGCGGGGACGGGCTGCGTACGGTCCGCCTCGGCGTCCCGGCTCACCGGCTGGGTCAGCTCGGAGTCCGCGTACGGGCCGGTGGCGGCCAGGCGGGCCTCGACGTCGCGGCGCCCGGCCTGGTACGCGCGGGCGTGCGTGGCGATGGTGCGCGACTCCTCCTCGGCCCGGGTCAGCCAGTTCTCCCAGCGGCTCTGCATCGGCCGGACCAGGCCGCCGCCGACACCGACGACCAGGATGCCGCCCACGGTGGCGAGCACCGCGATCAGCACCGGAGTGGTGACAGTGGTGGCGACGCCGATCTGGTTGAGCGCGGCGATGACGCCGAGGCCCAGGATGAACACCGAGGCGAGGTTCGCCAGCACCCGGCCGTAGGAGAGGCCGCCGAGCGCGCTGGAGATGATGTCCTTCACGGCACGGGCGATGGCCGCGGCGACCACCACGATGACGATGGCGACGAACGCCCGGGGCAGCCAGGCGATCACACCGGCGATCAGGTCGGAGATCGGGTTGGGGCCCCAGATGCCGAACGCGAGCTGGAGCGTGACCAGCAGCACGCCGTAGTAGGCGAGCTTGGCGACGATGTCGCTGGCGTCGTACTTGGAGCGGGCCAGCGCGGTCTTGATGCCGCCGCGCTCGACGGCCCGGTCGAAGTGGACCCGCTCCAGCACCTTGTCCACGAGCTTCAGCACGGCTTTGGCGATCAGCCAGCCGGCGATCAGGATCGCGACGAACGCGACCGCCTTGGGCAGGAACAGCATCACCGAACGGAACGCGTCGCCCACCGCGTCCCCGAAGTTGTCTCTCATCGAAGGGCCTCCACGTACGTGGTCCAGGTTTGTTCGGGTGGGGCTACCCGGACCCGCGCGCGGGGAAACGCGGTCAGCCGCCGGGACAGCGGTATCTGACGCGGGTGCCGGCCTGCATCGGCGCCGGTTCGATGATGTTGACGGTGGCCGTGCCGACTGTCGTGCCCACTCCGGAGAACGTCCACTCCAGGGTGAGGGTCGCGGTGTGCTGCCCGCTGCCGACCCGCTCGGTGAGCACCGCGCCGGGCGGGCCGTCCGAGCGGAACCACTGGTAGCGGATCGTTCCGGCGCGCCCGTTGGTCCGTACCGTGGCCACCACGTCCACCGTCACGTCGCACGCGACACCGGCCGGCCGGTTCGCCGCCACCGACACCTGCTCGACCTCCATCGGGCGCAGCCGCTGCCACAGGTAGAGGCCGACAGTGAGCAGCAGCGCGGCGGTGAGCAGCGTGGACAGCACCGAGACGACACGCCGCCAGACCGGTCGCGGCCGGATCGGGGGCGCGGTCGGCCAGGGCGGCGCGGGCGGCGGCGTCACCGGCACGCCCGGCCCGAAGCGCAACTCGCCGCCGGGCGCGGGCGCCGGGACGCCGCTGGGCGCCCGCGCGCCCACGGTCCGATCCGGGTACGCCCCGGCGCCCGTCGCCGCCGGCGGCCCGCCGGCCTGGTGCCCATGCGGTACCCCGGTGGGCTGCCACGAGACGGTCGGCTCCACGCCCGGGCCCCTGGCCGGCGGCGCCGGCCGCGGACGCACTGTCGCCTGCCCGGTCACGGTGCCCGGGGCCGGAATCGGAGCCGTTGCCGGAGCCGGAGCCGGACTCAGGTGGACGGTCGGCTCGGCATCTGGCGAGCGGTCCACCTCCGGCCGGGCGAGTGGCACAGTGGGCTCCGCGCCGTCCACGGACAGCGACACCGTCGGCTCGCCGTTCACCGCAGACAGAGAAACGGTCGGCTCCGCCTCGGCGGCGGCGCGGGGCGCGACGAGGTGGACTGTCGGCTCGGCGGCATCGGCGTCCCCGGGCGGGGTCACCGGCAGGGCGCGGGTCGGCAGCGCCTCGGTGGGCTCGTCGGGCCGGGTCACGCCGGACGTCCCCGGAACGGGATGCGGTGCTGGGCAGCGGGCACTGTCGTACTCCTAGCCGGGGGTGCAGTCGTGGTAGAGCGTCACGTACACCGGTGACGCCGAGGTGGTCGTGTTGCCGGCGGCGTCGGCGGCGGTGACCCGGATCGGGATGCGGGCGCTGCGCTTGGGCGTGGACAGCGGGCCGAGCGTGCCGGTGAACACGCCGCGGCCGGCGGCGGCCATCCGGACCGTTCCGGTGGCGCCGTCGAGGGTGTAGCCGAAGGTGACGGTCAGCGCGGCCGGGGAGCTGCGGTCGTCGGTGACGGTGGCGGTGACGGTGCTGCTCTTCGCGCCGTAGGGGCAGCCCTTCGGGTCCAGCTCGCCGGGGTCGGCGCGTACCCCGTCCACGACCGGCGCGGTCACGTCCGGCGGTGGCGGGGTGGTGCTGCGCGACGCGCTGGGGGTGGGCGTGCCGGCGCGGGTCGGCGACCCGGTCCGGTCCGGGGTGGCGGACGGCGCGGGCGGCGGTGACGCGGTGGGCGGGGTGGGTGTCGGCGACGGGCTCGGCGTCCCGGCGGCGGTCGGGTCCGGTGTGGGCGCGGTCGTGGTGGCCGGGGCGGCGCTCGCCGGGCCGGTGGGGGCGGCGGCGTCGGTGCCGTCGTTGGCGGCGTAGCTGTAGCCGGCGCCGCCGGCCACGACGGCGGCGGCCAGGGCTCCGGCGGTGAGTGCGGTACGGGTGCGGCCCTTGCGGAACAGTCCGCGCCGGCCGGAGCGCGCGCCGAGCGCCGTGTCCGCCACCTCGGTGTGGGCGACGGCGGTGGCCCCCTCGGCCCGCTCGGGGAACGGCCACAGCGCGGCCAGCAGCGCCGCCCGGCGGCCCAGCTCGCGCAGCCCGCGTTCCTCCCACTGCGGGCCGTAGCCGGCGCCGGCCACCTGTTCCAGCAGGCCGAGGAACGCCTCGGCGGACTCGGGCCGCTCGTCGGGGCGCTTGGCCATGCCGTGGCGCAGCAGCTCGTGCACCGGCGGGGGCGCCGCCTCGGCGGGGATCGGCGCCAAGGCGTGCTGGTCGCGCAGCGAGAGCAGGTCCGGTCCCTGGTACGGGGGCCGGCCGGTGAGGCATTCGAAGAACGTGGCGGTGGCGGCGTAGACGTCGCACGTCGGGGCGGCGGGGGCGCCGGTCCACTGCTCGGGGGCCATGTAGCGGGGCGTGCCGGAGACAGTCGTGTCGGAGCCCTGGCCGACCGGCATGGCGATGCCGAAGTCGGCGAGTTTGCTCAGCCCGGCGCCGGTGACGAGCACGTTCTCCGGTTTGTAGTCGCGGTGCACGACACCGCGGGCGTGGGCGGCGGCCAGGCCGGCGAGTGAGCCCTTGAGGACGCAGAGCGCGGCCTCGGGCGTGGTCGGGCCGTGCGCGCGCAGCATCTGGCGCAGCGACACGCCGTCGACCAGTTCCATCACGATGGCCGCGCCGTGCGGGCTCTCCACGTACTCGTAGAGGCGGCTGACGTGCGGGTCGTCGATCTCGCCGAGCAGCCGGGCCTCGGCGCGGAACGCGGTCCGGAACGACGAGTCCTCGCCCAGGTCGCGGACCAGGTACTTGATGGCGACCGGGGTGCCGGTCCGGTCGTGGGTGGCGAGCACGACGCTGCCGGACGCGCCGGCGCCGAGCCGGCGGACCGGCGTGTAGCCGGACAGTTCCCAGCCGCTCATGCGACAGACTCCACCGCGTCCCACGGGCGGGTGTCGGATGCCGCCTCGCTGGTCATTCTCACCGGGCCGGGGCGGCCGGCCATCGGCGCAACGGCTGCTTCCGGTCGCCGGTCGGCGGCCGGGCGCCCGCGCGGCACGGCGCGACGCGGTAGGTGGTCGGTATCGGACACACCGCCACGAGTACCAGATCCCGGCAACCACCCTCACCTCGTTGATCATGAGGTTGGCGTGGACAAAAGGGACCGACATCGCCGTCAACTTCATGATCGACGGAACAGGCGGAGGGTGGCGGTCAGAAGCGGCGGGGTGGGGGGATGCCTGCGGGCGGAGGGGTGCGGAGCAGCCAGATCGGGTTGCTGGCGCCCACGATCTCGCCCTCGCGGTCGCGTACCTGGGTGCGCACGTACGTGCCGGCGCCGACGCGCACCGGCTGGTCGTGCCAGCCCGCCCGCAACTGCCGCCACGGAACCCGCCCGACCCGGACCGCCGGAGTCGGGTCCGCGACACCGGCCCGGTCGACGTCGCCGGTGACCACCTCCAGCGTGGCCCCGGCGGGCAGGTCGGTGGCGCGCAGCCGCACCGTGACGGGGTCCTCGGCGAGCACGGCGAGCGCGCCCATGCCGCTGCGGCCACCGAGTTCCAGGTCCAGCGCGCCCCGGTAACCGGCCAGGTCGGCGAACCACGCCTGCCCGGCGCGCAGCGCCGCTACCAGGTCGTCACGGCCGGTCGAGGCCGCCCAGACGGAGGTGACGTTCCGGTCCCGGCCGGCCCGCCAGTCGGTGCCGTCGTGGTCGTCGGTGACCCCCACGGCGGTCAGCGGGATCGCGTTGCGGGCCGCCACGTCGTACGCCCAGAGGTAGTCCTCGACCGGCCGGCGCCCGATCTCGATCAGGTCGACGCCGAGCGCGTTGCGGCTGACCAGCAGCCGGGCCAGTGACTCGCGGCGTTCGGTGTCCAGCGGATGGTTCCAGCACACCACCCCGCCGTGCGAGTGCAGGAACCGCACCATCTTCTCGGTGGCCTCGACATCGTTGTCCCGGTACGGCGGGGACGGGAAGCTCGGCAGCGTGCCGTCGCCTCCGAACCAGTTGAGGTGCCGCACCATCGACACCTCGTACGCGCGGTGGTGGGTCACGCCCGGGTACGCCCCGTCGTAGCCGCGCAGCACCTCGGCGCGCATCTCCTCACCGGCCTGCCCGGCCCGGCGGGCGCGGTCGAAGACGAGCCGGTCCACCAGGTACGCGCCGCGCGCGCCTTCTGCCACCGTGACGCCGAGGCGCAGCCCGCGCAGCGAGTTGTCGCCCGCCACCAGGTCGGGCCAGAGCCGCCGCACGTCGGCGAGCAGCTCGAACGTGTGCCGCTGCCAGGCGCCGGCCGGGGCGGGCCGCTCCACGGTGCCGAAACGGCCGTCGACGGAGTGCCGGACCGTGTCGACGCCGCCGAGGCGGTAGCGCAGCACGAGCTGCCCGGCGGGGCGGCCGGTTCCGGCGGGGTGGTGCGACAGCGCGATCTCGACGGTGAGCGTGGCGTCCCGGCCGGCGGCTTCGGGGCGTACGTCGAGGTGCAGTGTGGTGTCGGAGATGTTGGAGGTGTGCGTCCAGTTCCACGCCTTGCCCGCGTACCAGTGGGCGCCGGTCCCGGCGGCGACCAGGCGCAGCGCGCGGCCGGGACCGTCGGGGGCGTCGGGGACGTCCACGAAGTCGGCGGCCGACGCGGTGAGCCGGCCCTCGGTGGCCGGCTGCCACGTCCAGGCCAGCCCGCCCTCGCGTTCCTCCGGGCCGTCGAAGTGGACGACCCGGCGGTGGTCGTGGGCGGCGACCCGGAAGTCGTGGTCGGTCCACCAGAGCACGTCGACGGCATTGCGGCGGGCCTGGTCGAGGTGGGCGGCGTAGCTGGCCACGCCCTCGCTGAACGAGGCGTGCAGGTGCATCGCCATGCTGATCGGCCGCCGTCCGCGCGGCGCGGGCGGCGGTGGCCGGTCGTTCGTGGCGGCCAGCCCGACCGGCACGCCGATCCCGGCCACCGCGAGGCCGCCCGCCGCGACGAGCACGCTGCGCCGGTCCAGCCGTGCGCGACCTGCCATGCCCCTCCCCCATCCGCCGGGGCCAGCGTACGGGCGGACGGTCAGCGCGGGGGCGCCGCCACCCGGCCGGCCAGCGGCCGCCCGGCCAGACGGCGGATCGTCAGGTACGCCTCGCAGCCGAGGCAGAGCCCGAACGCGGCGTTGAGAAAGGCGGCGGCGAGCGCCGCGCCGGTGGCGGCCAGGCCGAGCGCGGGCAGTCCGGCGAGCCAGCCGGCCGCGCCGACGACGCTGAAGACCAGGCCGACGAGCTGGGCGAAGCGCACCGGGGCGACCGGCTCCAGCTCCGCCGGCGGGTCCAGCCGGGGCGCCACCAGGGCGCGGAACAGCAGGCCGTACGGGCCGAGGCGCGGGTTGAGCGCGGTGAGCGCGAACACGACGGCCTGGGCGAGCAGGAGCAGCCCGGAGCCGGTGACGAGGACGACGGCGAGGACGACTGTGGTGAGGACGGCGGCGAAGCGCGGTCCCCGGGGGTCGAGCAGCATGGGGTGGGTCCGTTCGTGCGGGGGCGGCGGTCAGGCGGGACGGACCGGCGCACAGAGGCTCGCGGCGAGCCGCCCGTGGTCCACCACCCGGCGGCGGGTCAGCCGTACGCCGGTCATCGGGCCGCCCCGGCGGTGAGCGCGGCGATCAGCTCGTCGCGGTCGGGCACGCCCGCGGCCCGGCGCACGACGCGGCCGGCGCCGTCCACCACCAGCACGGTCGGGGTACGCCACACGTCCAGTTCCCGGGCCGCGTCGAGGTGCTCGTCCACGCCGACCTCCAGCACCGTGACCCCGTCGAGGCGGGCGGCGACGTCGGCGAGGACCCGGCGGGCGGCCCGGCAGGGCGCGCAGACCGGGGCGGAGAACTGCACCAGCGTGCGCTCGCCGGGGCGTACCCCGAGGGCGGTGAGGGTGGCCCGGTGCGGCGCGGCGGCGTCCGATGGGCGCTTCCGGACGGCGCGCAGCCGCCCGTCGTGGCGGCGGCGCCACCAGCCGAACGCGGTGGCGGCCGCGAGCACCGCGACGAGCACGAGAATCCCGGCCGGGCTGGGCGACTGCACGGGTCCAGGCTGCCACGGCCGATCACGACGCGACATGGTCCGTCCCGGTCAGCGGACGTGAGATCGCCTACTCCGGCGGTAGGAGCGGCCCGGCGAACGTCGCTTTTGTCCTCTGGCGCGCCGCGCCGCCTTGGCAATATTCTCCACCTCGCGCGCAGCCGTTGGAGTTCCTTTACATCACCCGGCCCCGGCCGGGCCATCGAGGAGGCGGAATGCACTTCGACCACCCCGAGCTGGACCGCCGTACGCTGCTGCGGGCCGGCCTCGGCGCCGCCGCGGTCGCGGTCGTCGGGAGCGAGCTCGTCCGGCCGGCCGCCGCGCACGCCGCGCCGGGCGCGGACCTCGACTGGATCATCGGTTGCGACGAGTGGGCCGCCCGCCCGCCGGCCGATCCGCTGTCGGTGAGCGCGACCCCCACCAACAAGATCATCGTGCACCACATGGCGTTCCCGAACGTCACGGACTACTCCGAGGAGCACGCCAAGCAGCTCGCCCGCGACTGCCAGGACCTGCACATGGACGGCAACGGCTGGTCCGACACCGGGCAACACTTCACCGTCAGCCGCGGCGGCCACGTCCTGGAGGGACGGCACGGCAGCCTGGACCGGCTGCGCGCCGGCGACCGGCAGATGATCTCCGCGCACTGCCCCGGCGAGAACGGGCGGGCCATCGGCATCGAGAACGAGGGCACGTACGTCACCGAGACGCCGCCGGAGGAACTGCTCGACTCCCTCGCCCGGCTGTGCGCCGCGATCTGCCGGCAGTACGGGCTGCACGCCCACGACATCTTCGGCCACTGGGACTTCCGGGCCACGCTCTGCCCGGGCGCGATGTTCTACCGGGAGTTCCCGGCGCTGCGCCGCGCGGTGTTCAAGCAGCTCGGCACCAGGCTCGGCGACGTGCCGGCCCGCCGCTGGCCGGACATCTGGCGCTTCGTCGGCGGCCCGGTGGTCCAGGTCGCCCAGCGCCTGCTGACGTTCCGCGGCTACACCGTGCCGGTCACCGGCGTGTTCGACGCGGCCACCGTCGCCGCCGTGCAGGACTGGCAGGCGCGCAACGGCATCCCGGTCGACGTCGACGCCACGCTGACCGCGCCGACCTGGGAGACCCTCGCCCCGGAGCTGGACCAGAAGTCCACCGGCGTCCCGGTGGCCGCGGCGCAGTTCATGCTCGCCGCCAAGGGCTACGCCGAGGTGATCGAGACCGGCGAGTACGACCACGCCACCCGCACGGCGGTGAAGGACCTCCAGCGCCTGCACGGACTACCGCCCAACGGCAAGATCAGCACCACCACCTGGTGCGCGCTGGTGGGGGGTGTGGTGCGCCAGTCGTTCCACAAGCACTGACGGCGCACCGGCGGGGAGAGCGGTGGGGGTGGCAACGGTGCCACCCCCACCGCGTCGTTACGGCCGGGATCGCGGCGAAACGTCGGCATTGACGACTGGTGAACGACGGCTATCCCGGACGGCGGTGGTGCCCCGATCATTGCCCGCAGATAGATATGAGTCATTCTCACCTCCGGGCAGGACGCCCGGGCGCGGAGGCCGAGACGCCGTCAGCCGGGCGTACCGAACGGCCCTACTCCGCGTCCCCCGGAGGATCGCCATGCCATTACCCGCCATCCGTGCCCGCCTCGCGGCGCTCACCACCGCCGCCCTCACCGCGAGCGTCCTGACGGTCATCGCGCCGTCACCGGCGCTCGCCGCCACCACGTTCACCCCCGACGACTACTGCCTCGGCCAGTGCGCCGACATCCTGCCGCCCGGGCAGAACGGCAACGCCACGCTCGTGGCGATCCTCGCCCACCAGACGCTCGGCACCCGGCCCGCGCACTCCAGCGACCAGCTCGACGAGTACGCCAACCTGGTCTACAACTACGCCGGGCTGACCGACGAGCAGATCGCCCACTTCTACAACGACGCCTCGTTCGGCGTCCCCGACGCCCAGGTCGAGAGCAGGATCTCGCCACGCTCGGACGTCACCATCGTGCGGGACAAGGCCACCGGCGTCCCGCACATCACCGGCACCACCCGCGGCGGCACCATGTTCGGCGCCGGGTACGCCGGGGCCCAGGACCGGCTCTGGGTGATGGACCTGCTGCGGCACGTCGGCCGCGGCAACGTCAGCTCGTTCGCCGGTGGCGCCCCCGGCAACCGCGAGCTGGAGCAGAGCGTCTGGGCCAACTCGCCCTACACCGAGGCGGACCTCCAGGCCCAGGTGGACGCGCTGCGCCTCAAGGGCACCCGGGGCCAGCAGCTCTACACCGACGTGGCCGACTACATCGCCGGCATCAACGCCTACATCGACAAGTCGATCGCCGACGACAACTACCCCGGCGAGTACGTGCTCACCGGCGCCGGGAAGCCCAAGCACTTCACCATGACCGACCTGATCGCCACCGCCGGCGTCATCGGCGGGCTGTTCGGCGGAGGCGGCGGCAGCGAGGTCCGGTCCGCGCTGGTCCGGGTGGCCGCCCGCGCCAAGTACGGCCCGACCGAGGGCGACCGGGTCTGGGCGGCGTTCCGCTCGCAGAACGACCCGGAGACCGTACTGACGCTGCACGACGGGCAGAGCTTCCCGTACGGCGCGACACCGCCCGGCGCCACCAGCGCGGTGCTGCCGGACGCGGGCACCGTGGTCGCCGAGCCGCTCGCGTACGACGCCACCGGCGGGGCCGCCGCCCGCACCGGCAGCAGCGCCGCCACCAAGGACCTGCTCGGCGGCCTGTCCACCCTGCGCACGCACGGCATGTCCAACGCGGTGGTGGTCTCCGGCCGGCACACCACCACCGGCAACCCGGTGGCCGTGTTCGGCCCGCAGACCGGCTACTTCGCCCCGCAGCTGCTCATGCTCCAGGAACTGCAGGGGCCGGGGATCAGCGCGCGCGGCGCCGCGTTCGCCGGGCTGAACCTCTACGTGCTGCTCGGCCGCGGCCAGGACTACGCGTGGAGCGCCACCTCCGCCTCCCAGGACCTGACCGACACGTACGCGGTGCCGCTGTGCACCACCGACGGCACCGCGCCGACGCTGCGCTCCAACCGCTACCTCTACCGCGGTCAGTGCGTGGCCATGGAGGTGCTGGAGAAGCGCAACTCGTGGTCGCCGACGCTCGCCGACTCCACCCCGGCCGGCGCGTACACGCTGCGCGCGCTGCGCACCAAGTACGGGCTGGTCGCCTACCGGGGCATGGTGAACGGGCAGCCGACCGCGTTCACGAAGCTGCGCTCCACCTACCGGCACGAGGCCGACTCGGCGATCGGCTTCCAGGCGTTCAACGACCCGGCGGCGATGGGCAGCGCGGCGGCGTTCCAGGCGTCCGCCGCGAACGTCGGGTACGCGTTCAACTGGTTCTACGTCAACTCGACCGAGGCGGCGTACTACAACTCCGGCGCGAACCCGGTCCGCCCGGCCACGCTCGACCCGAACCTGCCGGCCAAGGCCGAGCCGGCGTACGAGTGGGTCGGCTGGAACCCGGACACCAACGACGCCACCTACGCACCGGCGTCGGCCCACCCGCAGTCGGTCAACCAGGACTACTACGTCAGCTGGAACAACAAGCAGGCGCGGGACTTCGGCGCGGCCGACGGCAACTTCAGCTATGGCGCGGTGCACCGCGGTCAACTGCTCGACGGCCCGGTGAAGGCCGCCATCGCCCAGCGCAAGCTCAGCCGCGCCGACGTCGTCCGGATCACCGCCGAGGCGGGAGTCACCGACCTGCGTGGCCAGCAGGTCCTCGGCGAACTGCTGCGGGTGCTGGACAGCACGCCGGTCACCGACCCGGCGCTCGCCGCCGCGGTGACCAAGCTGCGGGCCTGGCAGCAGGCCGGGTCCCGCCGGGTGGAGACGTCACCGGGCTCGAAGGTCTACCAGCACGCCGACGCCATCCGGATCTTCGACGCCTGGTGGCCGCTGCTGGCGGCGGCGCAGTTCCGGCCCGGCCTCGGCCCCGACCTGTACGGCGCGCTGGTCGACGCGCTGCAGGTCAACGAGTCGCCCTCGGGCGGGCAGAACGCGGCGCGCGACGGCAGCGTGAGCTGGGCGTCGCAGGGCCAGGCGCACAAGGGCTCGGCGTTCCAGTACGGCTGGTGGGGCTACGTCGACAAGGACCTGCGCGCGGTGCTCGGCGACCCGGTGGCCGGCGGGCTCGGGCGCACGTACTGCGGCAACGGCAACCTGGGCGCGTGCCGGCAGGCGCTGCTGGACACGCTCGGCCAGGCCACCGCCGCCCCGGCGGCCACCGTCTACCCGGGTGACTCGTCCTGCGGTGCCGGGGACCAGTGGTGCGCCGACGCGATCGCCCAGTCCGGGCTCGGCGGCATCACCCACCCGTTGATCGGCTGGCAGAACCGGCCCACGTACCAGCAGGTCGTGTCGTTCCCGGCGCGCCGGGGCGACACGGTGACCAACCTGGCGCAGGGCCGTACCGCCACCGCGTCCAGCACGCAGTTCCTGACCAGCAACACCCCGGCCAAGGCGGTCGACGGCAGCCTCGACACCCGGTGGGCCAGCAGCTACAACGACAACCAGTGGCTGCGGGTGGACCTCGGCTCGGCCCGGACGATCAGCCGGGCGGTGCTGCGGTGGGAGGCTGCGTACGCCACCGGCTACCGGATCGAGGTCTCCGCTGACGGCAACTCCTGGCAGCCGGTGTTCAGCACCACCACCGGCAACGGCGGCGTCGACAACGTGACGTTCGCCCCGGTCAGCGCCCGTTACGTGCGGATGTACGGCGTGACGCGGGCGACCTCGTACGGCTTCTCGCTCTACGAGTTCGAGGTCTACGGACGGTGAGGCGCACGCGGCCGGCCGGCGGGAGCCATCCGCCGGCCGGTCGCGTGCGTCCGGGCAGGTCAGCCGCGCCCGTTCGAACATGTGTGCGAGGATGGCGGGGTGTCGAGCGAGGCCACCATCCTGCACGCCGACCTGGACGCGTTCTACGCCTCGGTGGAGCAGCGCGACGACCCCCGGCTGCGCGGCCGGCCGGTGATCGTCGGCGGCGGCGTGGTGCTCGCGTGCAGCTACGAGGCCAAGGCCCGGGGCGTGCGCAGCGCCATGGGCGGCCGGCAGGCGCGGCGACTCTGCCCGGACGCGATCGTGGTGCCGCCCCGGATGGCCGCGTACACGGCCGCCAGCCGGGCGGTGTTCGAGATCTTCCGGGACACCACCCCGCTGGTCGAAGGGCTCAGCATCGACGAGGCGTTCCTCGACGTGGGCGGGCTGCGGCGGCTCGCCGGAACGCCGGACGCCGTCGCGGCCACGCTGCGGGAGCGGGTACGCCGCGAGGTCGGCCTGCCGATCACCGTCGGCGTGGCCCGGACGAAGTTCCTGGCGAAGGTCGCCAGCGGCGTGGCCAAGCCGGACGGGCTGCTGGTGGTCGAGCCGGAGCGGGAACTGGCGTTCCTGCACCCGCTGCCGGTGGAGCGGCTGTGGGGCGTCGGCCCGGTCACCGCCGCCCGGCTGCGCGAACGCGGCATCCGTACCGTCGGGCAGGTGGCACGGCTGGACGAGCCGGCGCTGGTGTCGCTGCTCGGCGCGGGCGCCGGCCGGCACCTGCACGCCCTGGCGCACAACCGCGACCCCCGGGCGGTGCAGGTGGGCCGCCGCCGCTCCTCGATGGGCGCGCAGCACGCGCTGGGGCGCGGCCCGCACTCCCCCGCCGAGCTGGACGCGGTGCTGGCCGGTCTGGTCGACCGGGTGACCGGGCGGATGCGCGCGGCCCGGCGCACCGGCCGCACGGTGACCCTGCGGCTGCGTTTCGCCGACTACACGCGGGTCACCCGGTCGCACACGCTCGACGAGCCGACCGCGCAGACCGCGCCGCTGCGCGACGCCGCCCGTGACCTGCTGGGCGCCGCGCTGCCGCAGATCGCGCTGCGCGGCGTCACGCTGCTCGGCGTCTCGGTGGCAAACCTCGGCGGCGGGCACACCCAGCTGGCCCTGCCGTTCACCGCCGACCCGGGTCCGGCGCTGGACGCCGCCGTCGACGCGGTACGCGACCGCTTCGGATCACGGGCGCTGACCCGTGGGGTGCTGCTCGGCCGCGATCCGGGCGTCGAGATGCCCCGGCTGCCGGACTGACCGCTCCGCCTCCTCCCCCGGTAGGAGGCGCGCTCCGACCCGGGGTCACGGACGCGGCCTGCGGACGGGCGCGCGGGTCCCGGTCCGCCACCAGCATCTACAGGCATGACTACCGTGCGGAACCGGGCGGCCGGATGGCACCGCCCCCTGATGCTCCTCGTGTCCGCGATGGCGGTGCTCACCGTCGTCGCCGCGGTCGGCGTCGTCGCCGACCCGCGCGTGCTGACCGGCGCGCCCATCTGGGCCAAGCCGCTGAAGTTCGCGATCTCGTTCGTGCTCTACGGCGTCACGCTGGCCTGGATGCTGTCCCTGCTGCCGCGCCGCAGCCGGGCCGCCGAGCGGGCGGCCACACTCATCGTGGCCATGGCGGTGCTGGAGATGACGATCATCGTGGGCCAGGTGCTGCGCGGCACCGCGAGCCACTTCAACGGCGCCACGACACTGGACGCGATGCTGTACAGCGTCATGGGCGCGGCGATCACCGTGCTGTTCGCCGCCCAACTCGTGCTGGCGGTCGTGCTGTCCCGCCGGTCGCTCGCGGACCGCGCCGGCGGATACGCGGTACGGCTCGGCCTCGCCGTGTCCCTGCTCGGCATGGTCGTCGCGTTCCCGATGGTCATGCGGCAGCCCGCCGGAGCGCCGGCCGGGATCAGCGGCGCGCACAGCGTCGGGGTGCCCGACGGCGGTCCCGGGCTGCCGCTGCTCGGCTGGAGCACCACCGGCGGCGACCTGCGCGTCGGGCACTTCGTCGGGATGCACGCGCTGCAGGCGCTGCCTCTGCTGGCGATCCTGCTCGACCGGTTCCTCGGCCGGCGGCTGGACGGGCTGACCCGGGCCCGGCTGGTGCTCGTCGGCGGGGCCGCGTACGCGGGACTCACGCTGCTGGTGACCGCCCAGGCCCTGCGCGGGCAGCCGCTGCTCGCCCCGGACGCGCTCACGCTCGCCGCGGCGGGAGTGCTGGTGGCGGCCACGGCAACCGCCTCCGCGCTGGTGCTGGCGCGCCGGGCCCGCCGCGCCGGGGTGGTGCTCGTCGGATGATCGGGATCCTGTTCGACCTGACGTTCCTGCTCGCCGCCCCGTTCTGGGCGCTGATGATCCTCGCGCCGCGCTGGTCCTGGACCGCCCGGATCGTCGGCTCACCGCTGATCGTCGCGCCGGTGCTGCTGGTCTACGCCGTCCTCGTGCTCCCGTCGCTCGGAACGGTGCTGCCGGTGGTGACAGCGCCCACCCTCGACGGGCTGCGGGACCTGCTCGGCACCGCAGACGGCGCGGCGGCGGCCTGGGCCCACATGATCGCCTTCGACCTGTTCGTCGGCCGGTGGATCTGGCAGGACGCGCGGGAGCGCGGGCTGCCGGCCCTGCTCACCGCTCCGGTGCTGCTGCTCACCGTCGTGCTCGGCCCGCTCGGGCTGGCCGTCCATCTCGGACTGCGCGCCGTCCGGCGGCGGCGAGCCAACGCGGTGGCCCCGGCCGCGCCGGTTGCCTAGGCTGACGCGGTGGGCTGGGTCGGTCGGCTGTTCGACGCACGCGACACGCTCGCGCGGATCCTGCTGCTGGATCTCAGCGGCATCGGCTACCTGGTCGTCGGCGTGCACGGCCGCCCCGGGCCCACCGGAACGCAGTGGGCGCTGGCGGTCCCGGCGTTTCTCCTGGCGCTGTTGTGCCACCGCCGGCCGCTGCTGAACCTGCTCCTCCAGTCGGCGCTGCTCGCGGCGGCGTTCCCGCTGGTCGACGACGTGATGATCAACCAGGTCGGCGCGAGCTGGGCGCTGCTGGAGCTGACCATGCGGGCCACCTGGCCGCGCACGATCTGGCTCGGCGCCGGGCTGCTCGCCGCCGTCGACCTGACCAATTTGATCGGCGAACCGGTCCGCACAGCGCTGACCGGGCTGTTCGGGCTCGCCGTCACCGTCTGCCTGCCCCTGCTGCTCGGGCTGGTCGTGCGGACCACGAGGGAGCTGAGCCGGCAGGCCGAGGAGCGGGCCGAGGCGGACCGGCGCCGGCGCGAGTCGGAGAGCCGGGCGGCCCGCGCCGACGAGCGCGGCGCCATCGCCCGGGAACTGCACGACGTGCTCGCGCACCACGTCGCGTCGATGGTGCTGCGGGTCGGGGTGGCCCGGCACGTGCTGCCCGACCTGGACCCCCGGGTCGGCGCTGTGTTCGACGACGTGCACGCCACCGGCACGGCGGCGCTGACCGACCTGCGGCGGCTGGTCGCGGTGCTGCGTGACCCGGACGGCGTACGCGGCGACGCCGCCCTGACCGCGATCGAGCCGTCGGCGCTTCCGGCGGCGCTCGGCGCGGCGGTGGACCGGGCCCGGCAGGCGGGCGTCGTGGTGGAGGCCGACGTCGACCCGGCTGTCGGCGCGCTCGACGCGGTACGCGGCCAGGCGGTGCTGCGACTGACCCAGGAGGCGTTGACGAACGTGGCGAAACACGCGGGCGCGGCGGCGCGGGCGCAGCTGACCGTGTCGGTCGAGGACGGCGCGGTGCACTGGGCGGTGTCCGACGACGGGCGGGGCGCGGCGCCGGCTGGGGTGCCCTCCGGCGGCGGCCACGGCATCGTCGGCATGCGGGAACGGGTGGAGGTGCTCGGCGGTCGGCTGGAGGCCGGGCCCACCGGGTCCGGCTGGCGGGTACGGACCGTGCTGCCGGCGGCCGGGCCCGCCCCCGACACGCCCCGCCCCCGCGCGGGCGCGCCGGAGCCGGCGTGATCCGGGTGCTGCTGGTCGACGACCAGCACCTCATCCGGGCCGGTCTGCGGATGCTCTGCGACGCCCAGCCCGACCTCGACGTGGTCGGCGAGGCCGACAACGGCCGGGACGCGATCGCCCTCGCCGCCCGGCTGCGGCCCGACGTGGTGGTGATGGACCTGCGGATGCCCGGCGTCGACGGCATCACCGCGACCAGCCGGATCCTCGCCGACCGGCCCGCCACCCGGATCATGGTGCTCACCACGTTCGGCGACGACGACCACCTCTACCCGGCGCTGACCGCCGGCGCCTGCGGCTTCCTGCTCAAGGACGCGCCCCGGCCGACCTGCTGGACGGCATCCGCCGCGCCGCCGCCGGGGACAGCCCGTTCAGCCCGGAGATCCTGCGCCGGCTGGTCGAACGCGCGGTGCACGCCCGAGCCGGCGCGCCCCGGCGCGCGGCCGAGCTGACCGCCCGCGAGCGGGACGTGCTGGACCTGGTGGCCGACGGACTGTCGAACACCGAGATCGCCGACCGGCTGCACATCGGCGTGACCACGGTGAAGACGCACATCACCAGCCTGATGACGAAGACCGGCAGCCCCAACCGGGTACGCCTGGCGCTGTGGGCGCGCGGCGGCTGAGCGGCTCACTCCTCGATCGCGCCGCCCACGGCGCGCAGGTGCGCCCGGAACGTCAGCGCCGGGTCGGCCGCGCGGGCCGTCAGGTAGGCGGCGAAGCCGACCTGCGACCGCAGCGACTCGCCGGCCCGGATCCGGTCGGCCTGCCGCCGCTCGGTGTCCCGGATGGACTCGGCCAGGTCGAACAGCTCCCCGGCCCGGTGGGCGGGCACGAACAGCACGCCGTCGTCGTCGGCCAGGGCAAGGTCCCGCGGGCCGACGGTGAACGACCCGACCCGGGCGTGCTCCAGTGCCCCGTCCGGGCGGGGGTCCAGCTCCAGCGGCCCGCTCGGGGTGGCGCCGAGGCTGAACACCGGCAGCCCGACCGCCACCAGGTCGACGGTGTCGCGGTGCGCGCCCCACACCACCAGGCCGGCCAGCCCGGCGGCCCGCGCCTCCAGCACCACCAGGTCGCCGACGCAGGCCCGGTCGGTGCGCCCGCCGTCGTCGACGACGAGCACGTCCCCCTCGGCGGCCCGCTCGATCGCCTCGAGGAAGACGTCCACGCTGCCGACGTGCCGGGCCGGGCGGACCGGCCCGGCAAGCCGCCGCCCGGGCAGCACCGGGCGTACGGCGGCCGCAGCGCACCGGACCTCGACGCCGGCGCGCAGGCAGGCGTCGGCGACGTGAGCGGTGGTCAGCGCGGCGAACCGCGCGACCAGCGCGGCGTGACGGGTGTCCATGGGCCGACGCTAACGAGCCGGACCGGCCGGGGCAGGTGCCAGTTGCCGCCCGGTGGCCTTCGACAGCCCCCAGCCGACGCGGGTCGGCGGGCGGAACATGTCCGGGCGCCGACCGGGCACGCCCCGCCCGGCCACCCGGCGCCGGACCGGCCGGCTCATCCGGGCCCGGATCGGCGGGCGCGCTTCGGCCTCGCCCGCGCCGGCGGCCCGGCGCACGCTGCCGTTGGCGTCCTCGGCCCGGCAGCCGGTGGCCCGCAGCAGCTCGCTCTGCGCGGTCCGCAGGTCGCTGATCATCGCTTCGCCGTAGGTGCGCACCCCCTGCGACCACGCGCGTCCGGCCAGCTCCGCGCCCTCCCGCACCAACTCCCGGGTGCGTTCCAGGTCCTCGTCGTCGCCGCCGCGGCAGGCCCGGTTCAGCTCCCGCGTGGCCGCGCCGAGGCGGACCACCGCGTCCGGCAGCGCGGGCGGGATCGGCTCGTCGTACTGCAACGCGGTGGCGGAGCGCCGGGCGATCGACCGGGCGTAGAGCACCAGCCGTTCCAGGTGCTGCGTCGCCTCGGCGTACCTGTGGAACTGGGCCCGGCGGCGCCAGCGGACGGGCGCGATGGTCACCACCTCCTCGGCCCCGCTGAGCGCGTCGTTGAGCCGCCCGATGTCCGGCTCGAGTCCGCGCAGGTCCTCCAACGCGCGCTGAGCCTCGTCGGCGTCGCGCCGGGTCAGCGCGTGCGCGACGGCGTCGAGTTGCGCGGTGAGCCCGGCGGTCACCGGCTCCACCGCCTTGCCCAGTACCCGGATCGGGTTGACCGGCAGCAGCAGCGCCACCACGAACAGGCCGACCAGCCCACCCACCAGCGCGTCGAAGAGCCGGGGCAGCTCCAGACCGGGCTGCACCGGCGCGAGCGTGGCGATCAGCACCGCCGTACCACCGGCCTGGCCGACCAGCGCGCCGCCGCGCCCGGCCACCAGCAGCGCGGTGGCGATGGCGAGCGTGACCACCAGGCCGGTCTGCCAGGAGCCGCTGCCGAGCAGGGCGCGCAGCAGGTCACCGACCACGATGCCGAGGCCCACGCCGATGAGCAGTTCGAACGTGCGCCGGGCCCGCTGGCCGATCGCGGTGGCGATGGTGCCGACCGCGGCGGCCGGGGCGAAGACGTGCCCGCCGGAGCCGAGCAGCCACTGGGCGAGCAGCGCGGCGAGCGCCGCGGCCAGCCCGGCCTGCGCGGAGATCACCACGGTGATCTCCAGTTGGCGCATCCGGTTCCGGCTGGCCATGCCGCCCTCGGCACGGGCCCGGGCGAGGGCGCTGCCGCCCCGCTCGACCACCCGGTCCAGGGGCGAGCGGACGGTGTCGCGAGGGCGGTCGGCCATGTCGCCGGTTACCCGCCCCCGTGCCGGTGAATCGTCCGCCCGGCCCGGCCGGCGCCCGGATCAGCGCCCGAAGGTGCGGTCGAGCAGGTCGAACAACGCGGCCCAGTGCCGCTTCGTGGCCTGCTCGTCGTACATCGGCGTGTCCGACTGGGTGTAGCCGTGGCGGGCGCCGGGATAGACCTCGGAGCGGTAGGTGACACCGGCCGCGTCCAGCGCCTTCTCCAGCACGGCGATCTGCTCGGCGGTCATCGACGGGTCGGCGTCGGCGTGCCCGAAGTAGAGCTCGCCGCTCACCGCGCCGAGGCCCAGGTGCGGGCTGTCCGGCGCGTCGGTGACGACCCGCCCGGCGTGGAACGCGGCCGCCGCGGCGATCCGGTCCGGCAGCGCCTCGATCGCGCGCAGCGCGTTCATGCCGCCCATGCAGTACCCGGTGATCGCCGCCGGACCCGGCGCGACGTCCGGCTGGGCGGCGAGGAAGTCCAGGTAGGCGGCGGTGTCCCGGGCCACCGTCTCCGGCGTCAGCGCGGCCATCATCGGCCCGATGCTCTCGAACAGGGCGCCGCGGCGGCTGTCGTCGGCGAGCGCGCCGAGGTCGATCAGCGGGGCGCGTCCGGCGCGGTGGAACAGGTTGGGCGCCAGCACGACGTATCCGCGCTCGGCGATCGTCGCGGCCATCTCCGCCACCCGGGGCCGCAGCCCGAAGGCGTCCATGAACAGCAGGACGGGCGGGAAGGGGCCACCGGAGTCCGGCCGCGCCAGGTAGGCGTCCGCCGTTCCGTCGGGGGTGGGCACGTCCACGGTCGTCGGCTGCACTGTCGGGGCCTCCTTGCTGCGGGTTCCGGGCTGCACGCTACCCCCGGCCCGGCGGCGCCGGCGCCTCGGGCTCGCGACCCGTTTGCCGACGTCCAGCGTGGGAATCCGGCAATCCCAGCGGAGGAAGGCGGCGAGATGGACCAGGATCAGTTCATCGGCGCGGTGGCCCGGCGGTGCGGCGCGTCCGCGGAGCAGGCCACGGCGATCACCCGGGCGACGTTGACGACGCTGGCCGAGCGGATCGACGGCGGGGAGGCCCGCGACCTTGCCGACCAGCTGCCCGAGGCGCTGCGGGCCTACGCGTTCGGCCCGGCCGAGGCGGCCGAGCCGTTCGGGCTCGACGTGTTCGTGGAGCGGGTCAGCGGACGCGCCGACGTGGACGTGGACGCCGCCCGCGACGGCATCACGGCGGTGTTCGACGTACTGCGCGACGCCGTCGACCCGGCCGCGTACACCCAGGTCGTCACGCAGCTTCCCGCCGAGTACGGCGACGTGGCCGACCAGAGCGCCCCGTACGTGCGGCGCACCGCGTGAGCGAGGACGCGCTGCGCCGCCCGCCCGAGGCCGACGCGCAGGAACAGCGGCAGGACGAGACGCTCGTCGGGCCACCCGACACGGTCGACAGGGCGGTGCCCGAGGCGAGCGAGGCGGACCTGGCCGAGCAGGGCGTGCTGCGCCCGCCGAGCGACCGGGCCGGCCTGGGCGAGTCGGTACGCGACGATCTGACCGCCGCCGACGCGGTGGAGCAGAACACGGAGATCCCGCTGCCCGACGAGGAGCACTGGGCCTGACCGGCTCAGTGGTCCGGGCTGTCCGCCCGGGCCATCAGCCGCAGCGCGTTCGGGTCCAGACCGATCCGGACCGGGGTCTGCCCGTACGGCTCGCCGTCGACCTCGATGCGGGCCGGCCGGTCGGTGTCCAGCCACAGCTGGCGTACCGCCAGGAACGGCTCGTCGCTGAGCGTGCGGCGGTGGCCGGCCGCCGCGTTGCGCGCCGTCTCGCGCAGCAGCCCGCGCCGGGTCGGCCCACCCACCGGGTACGCGACCAGCAGCCGGTCGTCGGCGGTGGCGTCGGCGGTGATCGGGCGGCCGGCGTGGAAACCGCCGTTTGCCACGTACACCTGATGGGTGGTGAACGTGTGCTCGCGTCCCTCGGCGCGGACCGTCACGCGCAGCGGCCGGTGCCGGGCCAGCAGACCCAGCCCGGTCATCGGGTACGCGAGCCGCCCGGCGGCCCGCTTCAGCCCCGGCGGCGCGGCCTGCATGATGTCGGCGGACAGCCCGATCCCGACGTGGTTGGTGAACCGGGTGTCGCCGATCAGGCCCAGGTCGACGTCGATCACCTTGCCGTCGGTGAGCACCGCGATCGCGGCGTCCAGGTCGAGCGGCACGCCGACGGTGCGGGCGAAGTTGTTGGTGGTGCCCAGCGGCAGCAGACCCAGCGCGACGTCCCGGTGGGCGAGCAGCCGGGCGGCCGCGCCGACGGTGCCGTCGCCGCCGCCGGTGACCAGCAGGTCCGGGCCCAGGTCGGCGGCCTCGGCGAGCACCCGGTCCAGTTCGCCGGGCCGGTCCACCGGGTACGCGCCGAGCAGCGTGAACCCGGCCGCGCGCAGGCGTGCGTGGACGGTGTCGTAGAGCCGCCGGCCACGGCGGGAGTGGGCGTTGACCACCAGCGCCGCCCGCCGTCGTCCCCGGATCGCCGTGGTCAGCTCCTGCTTGCTCCGCACGGTTGCGACAGTAGCCGCCCCGCCCGGCAGCGGTCCGGTCGCGCTGCCGACGTGGACGGCATCGGTTACCGTCGCGACGGCCGTGATCGTCGATCTTCGAGGGTGGATGTCCCGATGAATCAGCCGGCAACACCGCAGGCGCCAGCGCCCCAGCACACCCAGCCGAACCGCCCGGCGCAGACCCTGATCGGGCTGGCGCTGATCGTCCCGGCCGTGATCGCCTGGGTCTGGTCGTACGTCCTGCCCACCCTGTCCACAGTGGCCCGCAGCTTCCAGGGTGACGGGCCGCGCGGCTCGGGCGAGTCGGCCGGTACGGCGAACTACGAGGCCGCCCTCACCTCCGGCTTCGCCGGGCAGGTCGGGTTCGCGGTGCTGCTCGCCCTGATCCCGCTGGCGGTGGCGCTGCTCGCCGCGCCGCTGCTCGCCGTCCTCGCCGACCGGGCCGGCCGGGTCGCCCGCCTGGTCACCCGGGGCGTGCTGGCGCTGCCGCTCGCCGCGTACGCGCCGGTCGCGGTGTACCTCGGCCGGCGCGCCGAGGGCATCGAGGACGGCACCCTGACCCAGGATCTGCAGTCCCCCCGGACGTTCCTCGTCTCGGCGCTGGCACAGGTGACGTTCGGGCTGGTCGTCGCGGTGGCCGCGACGCTGTACCTGAGCGCCCTGCGCCGGCGGGACCCCGACCAGCGGCCCGCGCCCGCCATGCTGACTGTCGGCGGGCTGCTCGGCCTGGGCGTCCTCGCCGCCGCCCTGCAGACCTACACCGCCCCGGTGATCCTGACCGGCGGCGGGCCGCGCGGCGAATCCACTGCGACGCCGGTGTTCACCGCCGTGCAGACCACCTTCCGGACGATGCGCTTCGGTGTCGGGTCCGCCACGTCGACGCTGCTGCTGGTGCTGCTCGGGCTGCTCGGGATGGCCGCGGTGGCGCTCATCCTGGCCACCCGGCTGCGCATCGAGTTCGACGGCTGGCGGGACGGCCCGGCCGTCCGGGAGGCGGAGTCCTTCACCGGCCGCCGGCCGCTGCTCGTCGGGCTGACCGCTGTCGCGCTCGTCGTCGTCCTCGGCGTGACCGTCTGGGCGTCGCTGCCGTGGCTGCGGAACTTCTCCGCCGACACCGGGCCCCTGCCCAAGGGGGTCGAGACGGCGAACCTGTTCGCCAACACCTGGGTGCCGCCGCTGCTGTCCACACTCGTCGCGGTGACGGTCGCGGCGCTGGCCGGGTTCGGGATCAGCGCGCTGCGCCCGCTGGGGCGCTGGAGCGAGCTGCTGCTGGTGCCGTTCGCGCCGTGGTTGTTCGTCGGCGCCGGCCCACTGGCCATCGCCAATTTCGAACGCACGATGGAGCGCGAACAGCTGGGCCTGTTCCTCGGCCTGGTGCCGCCGACCTGGCTGTCGGTGCCCGCGCTGTTCGCGTTCACGCTGCTGTTCCGGGGCCAGCACGAGCGGTGGCGTTCCGGCGGCGGCGCCGGCCGTACGCTGCTGCTGCCGGCGCTGCCGATGCTGGCCGTGACCGCGTTGCCGACCTGGCTGGCACACGCCCAGTCGCCGTTGTGGTCGATGCTCGTGGGCCGGGGCCCGGACAGCCTCACCGCTCCCGCGCTGGTGCAGATGATCGCCGGCCGCGCCTTCGGCGCCGGGGGCGAGCTTCCGCTGGGCCTGGTCCTGCCGCTGCCCATGCTGATCCTGTTCGTGGTGTTGTTCGTCGCGCTCATGGTCGGCTACCTGGATCGGCTCGCCGTCCGGGTGGGGCGGCGCGGCGGCCCGGACGCGCCGCCTACCGGGGCGCGCGAGCCTGCCGCCAAGGTCACCGCATAGGGAAACCCCCGATTACCGGCGGTGACGTCGCGCCTAGCGTCGCAGGCATGGCAACTGACGCGCTCACACCGGCCCGGACCGCCCGTCTCCACCGCGCCCGCCTGGCGCTGCCCCTGGTGCTGCTCGCCCTGCTCGCGCCGGCCGGGTGCGACTCCGGCGGCGACGTGCTCGACGGAGGCGCGGCCGACACCGTGGCGGGCGAGGACGGCGGCGACACCGACGCGGGCGCGGTGGACGACGTGCGACCGCCGTGCCCGTTCACCGCCGCCCAGGTCTCCGAACTGGTCGACCGGAAGCTGCGCGACGAGGGCAACTGCTCGTTCGGCGACGGCATCGCCCAGCTGGCGGTCACCACGGCCTCGGCCACCGCCGGCAAGGCCACCTACGACTACCAGCACGAGCAGGCCGGCCAGCAGTACGAGAAGGTCGTCGACCTGGACCGGGGCGAGCGGGGTTACCTCGCGGTCAAGGACGTGCGCGGCGAGGCGGTGCTGATCGACGGCAAGGGCACGTACACGGTGACGATCAGCAGCTTCGGCGGCGGCACCGCCGGCAACGAGCAGATCCTGCGCCGCACGCTCGACGCGATCCCGGCCTGAGCGGGGGCCGGCATGCGAACCCGTCGACTGATCGCGCTCGCGTTGACCGCGACATTGTTCACCGCGCCGGCCGGTTGCGGCGGCGACGAACCGCCGGCCGCCGGTTCCGCCGCGCCCGGCGCGGGCTCGCCGGTCGCGGACCCGACCGGGGAGGCGCCGGCCGAGCCGAGCGCCGAACCGGTGGACGACGCCGCCGGGCCGGACGCCTGCGCGCTGGTGTCCAAGGCCGACGCCGAACGTCTCGCCGGCACGCCCCTCGACGAGCCGGTCGCCGCCGGGCAGTCCTGCACCTACACGGGGCCGACGAGCGGGCCGACCGCCCAGGTCGAGGTGTTCGTGGGTGACGGCGCCAAGAAGTACCTCGACATCGAGCGGCAACTCGAGCACGAGATCCGTGAGCTGGCCGGCACCGCCGACGAGGCCCTGCTCACCGCGGAGGCGTTCTTCCTGCGCAAGGGCGACCTGTGGGTCGCGGTGCGGCTGGTGCGGCTCAACGACCCGCAGGAGAACCGGGCGCCGCTGGAACGGCTCGCCCGTACCGTCGCCGGCCGGATGTGAGGGGGCCGGTGCGCGGCCGTCGGCTGCTCGCGGCCGGCGTGGCGGCGCTGCTGGCGGTGACCGGCTGCGGCGGCCCCACGCCCGGCCCGGCCGACGCGGCCGACGACGGGCAGCCCCGGTACGGGCAGGCGCCGGCGCCCGGGAAGGACGTCACGCTGCAACCGGACGTGGTGCTGGTCGGCGGCGGCAGCCGCACCGTGCGGTCGGTGAGCCCGGACGGGCTGACCTGGCGGCTCGACCCCGGCGCGCGCGACGCCGACCGGCTCGCGCCCGGCCGGGTCATGTTCCTCACCGGGCGCGGCGTGGGCCGGGTGCTCGACCTGGCCGAGGAAGGCGGCGACCTGGTCGTCACGATCGGCCCGGTCACACTCACCGAGGTGATCCGCGACGGCACGTTCGGCGGGGACGACGTCACCCTCGACCAGCCGACCGTCTACGTAGCAGGTGAGCCGTCGTGGACCCGGGACGCCGCGGCGGCCGGCGGCACGCTCGGCCGATCCCGGCCGCTCGCCGTCGCGCCCGCGCAGCCGCCGCCCGCGCCGGGCGGGCAGGCCGCCGCGAGCGCCCACGGCTACCGGGTACGGACGTTCTGCTGCGCCGGTGGCGTCGGCACGCACTTCACGTACGACGACGGCGGCGTCCGGCTCGCCGGCACCGTCACGCTCACAGTCGGCCGCCCGGCCGCGTCGTTCCACCTGGCCATCGGCGCGGGCAAGGTGACCCGGGCCGAACTGGAGATCGGCGGCGGCTTCGGCATCAAGGTGGACTTCACCGCCGGCGTCGACGGCGGGCAGAACCACCGCAAGACGTTCCCGGTCCCGGTCGACATCGCGTTCCCGATCGGACTGGTCGCCGGCCTGCCGCTGTCGTTCACGGTGAGCCAGACGCTGGAGGTGGCCACCGCGTTCGGCGCGAAACTGGGCACGTTCCGCGGCTCCGGCGAGTACGCCCTGGCCGGCAAGCTCGGGTTCGGCTACGCGAACGGCCAGGTGGGGTCGCGCGTGACGGAGGGCTTCGCGCGCCGGGTGAGCCTGCTCGACTCGCTCACCGGCGTGCCGGTCGGCGTGATGGGGCTGGTCGTCCGGCACGGCGTGCGGTTCACCATGGGGATCAGCGCGTTCCTGTTCACCGCCGGCATCTGGTTCGAGCTGGTCACCTCGTACGGGGCCACGATCGGGTCCGCGCTCGGCGCCCCGTACGCGGTGTGCCGGGGCGTCGGCCTCGGCGTACGGGCGAGGTTCGGCATCGGCTACCGCATCCTGGAACCCGTCGTCCAAGTGATCAACAAGTTCCTCAGCCTGCTCAGCCCGTCCCGGGCGCCCCGGATCCCGCCGATCGCGGCGACCAGCGGGCCGAGTTGGAGCGCCGACGTCTACCGCAACCAGGAGGTGATCCCGCCCGTCTCGATATGCGGACAGGTTCCGGGCTAGGCCGCGCCGACGCTGGGTTCGGGGGCGCGGCTGTGCCACCATCCCGCCATGGACGCCGCACTGGTCGGCCGCGACGCGGTCGTCGAGCGGGTGTGGCGCGCCCTGGCGGCGGGCACTCCGGTGCTCCTCGACGGTCCCAGCGGCATCGGCAAGACGACGCTGTGGCGAGCAGTGCTCGACCACGCCCGGCGCACCGGCTGGCGGGTGCTGTCCGCCGCGCCCACCGAGGCCGAGAGCGCGTTGCCGTACGCGGCGCTGGCGGACGTGCTGCGCCCGCTGGCCGACGCGCTACCGGGGCTGCCGGCGCCGCAACGCGCGGCGGCCGACATGGTGCTCCTGACCGGCGAGCACGACGGCGCGGCGGTCGACGAACGGGCAGTGGGCGCCGCCACCCGCACCCTGCTCGACGCGGCGGTCACGGACGCGCCCCGGCTCCTGCTCGCCGTCGACGACCCGCAGTGGCTGGACCTGCCGAGCGCCCGGGCGCTGCGGTTCGCGCTGCGCCGGCTGTCCCGGTGGCCCGCCGTCCTGGCCACCCACCGCACCGGCGAGACCCCGGCGACGCCGGTGCCGCTCGGGCTGGACGACGACCCGACCGGCCGGCACCCGCTGCTGCGCGCCGACGTACCGCCGCTGCCCGCGCCCGACCTGCACCGCATCCTTCAGGCCCGCCTCGGCGGCACGCTCAGCCGCCCGCTGGTCGAGCGGCTGGCACGCGACGCCGACGGCAACCCGCTGCTCGCCGTCGAACTGGCCCGGGCGGTGCTGCGGCTGCCCCGCCCACCCGCGCACGACGAGGACCTGCCCGTACCGTCGTCGCTGCGCCGGCTGCTCGCCGAGACGCTGCGGGCGCTGCCCGGCCCGAGCCGGGAGGCGGTCCGGCTGGCCGCGCTGCTGACCGTGCCGGACATGCGGGACCTGACGGCGGCGGGCATGCCGCCCGGCGCGCTGGACGCGGCGGAGGACGCCGGGCTGGTCGTGGTCACGCCGAGCCGGATCAGCTTCGCCCACCCCCGGTACGCCGCGGCGGTCCGGGAGAGCATCCCGCCGGGAGCCCGGCGGCGCCTGCACGCGGTGCTCGCCCGCGCGGTCGCCGACCCCGACGAGCGGGCCCGGCAACTGGCCCGGTGCGCTGTCGCGCCGGACGCGGACGTCGCCGCCGACCTGGCCGCCGCGGCGGCCCGGCAGCGCATACGCGGCGCGCCCGCGCTCGCCGCCGACTGGTACGCCCGGGCGGCCGAGCTGACCCCGCAGGCCGCCACCGCCGACCGCAACCGGCGTCGCCTCGACGCGGTGCAGTGCCGCATCGACAGCGGGGACTACGCGGCGGCCGGCCGGGCCGCCGAGGCCGCGGCCGAGGAGCTGACCGGCGCCGAGCGGGGTGAGGCGCTGCTGTTGCGCGCCCTCGTCGCCTGGTGCGCCGACGACCTGGTCACCGCGGTGCGCGTGGCCGAGCAGGCGCTCGCCGCGGCCGGGCCGGACGGGGACCTGGCCGGGCGGATCCACACGCACCTGACGATGTTCCACGACCAGCCGGAGGCCGCGCGGGCGCACGCGCGGGCGGCGATCGCCCGGCTCTCCGACCGCGACGACCACCGCCCGCTGTTCACCGCCGCGCTGCTGCTGTTCTTCTTCCACGAGGTACGCGCCGGTGGCGAGGCGCCGACCGGCCTGCTCGACCGGGCGCTGGCGCTGGAGGCCGGCGAACCGTCCTACCTGGCCGGCTCGGTGCCGGCGATCTGGTGGAAGGCCGTGGACGACCACGACCGGGCGCGGGCCCGGCTGCACCTGATGCTGGACCGGGCGGTGGCGCGCGGGGACGACCCGCTGCGGCACGAGGCGCTCACCCATCTCGGCGAGACGGAACTGCTCGCCGGGCGGTTCGCCGAGGCCGGTACGCACATCGCCGACGCCCGTGACCTGGGTGAGCAGCTCGGCACCGGCCTGGTGGGCGAGAGCTGGCTGGCCGGCATGCTCGACGCGCACCGGGGCCGGCTGGCGCGGGCGGGTGCCACCGCCGCCGGGCTACGTCGCGACGACGACCTCGGCGACGCGTGGAGCCGCCGGCTGCACCACCAGCTCACCGGGCTGGTGGCGCTCGCCTCGGGCGAGTGGGTCACGGCCGCGGCGGCGTACGGCTCGCTCGCGGCCGACCTGGACGGTTCGGGCATCGTCGAGCCGCTGGGGCAGCGGTTCGAGCCGGACTGGATCGAGGCGTGCGTGGGCGCCGGTGACCTGGACACCGCGCACGCGGCGCTGGACCGGCTGGCCCGGCGGCACGCGCGGCTGCCGCGGCCGTGGACGACGCTCGGGTTGGCCCGCAGCCGGGTGCTGCTGGCCGGCGCGACGGGCGCGGACCCGGGCGAGGCGCTGGACGCGCTGACGCAGGCCCGGGCCACGGTGCCGGAGGCGGTGCTGCCGTTGGACCGGGCCCGCTGCCTGCTCGCGGCCGGGCGGGCGTACCGGCGGGTGCGGCGGCGGCGGGAGGCGCGGGCGGCGCTCGACGCGGCGGTGGCCGAGTTCGACGCGCTCGGCGCGTCCGCGTTCGCCGACCGGGCGCGGGCGGAGCTGGGCCGCATCGGCGCCCGCACCCCGGCCCCGACGGCGCTCACCGCGACGGAGGAGCGGGTGGCCCGGCTCGCCGCCCGGGGGCAGACGAACCGGCTCATCGCCGACGCGCTCTACATCAGCCCGAAGACGGTCGAGGCGAACCTGGCCCGGGTCTACCGCAAGCTGGGCATCGCCAGCCGCGCCGAGCTGGGCGCGGCGATGGGCCGGCGTCCGGAGGACTGAGTCGCTCAGGACGCGGCCAGGGCGGTCAGGACGCGGCGAGCGTGTCCAGGTGCGCGCCGAGCAGCGCCCGGGCGCGCCCGGGTGGCATCCGCTCGGGGTGCAGCAGCGCGTGCAGCGCGAGCCCGTCGAGCAGGGCGTGCAGCCCGTCGACCGCCTCGGGGTCGGGGGCCGGTTCCCCGGTGAGGAGGCAGACGGCGAACTCGGCGGCGCGGCGGATGCCGTCGTCCGCCTCGGCCATCCGGGATCGCGCGGCCGGGTCGGTCTGGGCGCGCGCGGCGAGCAGCAGCCACACCTCGGCCTCGCGGACGCGCTGCCGGTCCAGCGGCAGCAGGTGTTCCAGCACCCGCTGGGCGACCTCGCGGGGGCCGCCGGTCCGGTCGTCGGCGGCGATCCGCTCGGCCGCCTCGGCCTGTACGTGCTCCATGGCGAACACCAGCAGTTCGGTCTGGGTCGCGAAGTAGTGCCGCAGCGCGCTCGGTGACCAGCCCGCCTCGGCCGCGATGCTGCGCACGGTGGCGGCGCCGACGCCGTCGCGGTAGACGACCCGCCACATCGCCCGCGCCAGTTCGGCACGGCGCGCGTCGTGGTCGACGATCTTGGGCACGGGCCCTCCGGAACCTGGTCGACGAACGCTGCTACGGTTATCGCACAGCGTACTAAAAAAGGAGGCCGCATGCTCGTGGCAGTGATCGTCGGATGCGAGGTGGCGTTCTGGGTGGTGCTGCTCGCCGGGCTGATCGCCCGGTACCCGCTGCGCCGGCCCCGCCTCGGCGCGGCGCTGCTGATCGCCGTGCCCGTGGTCGATCTCGTGCTGCTGGCCGCCACGATGATCGACCTGCGCCGGGGCGCGACAGCCACGTTCGCCCACGGCCTCGCCGCCGCGTACCTCGGGTTCTCGGTGGCGTTCGGGCACAGCATGGTGCGCTGGGCCGACGAGCGGTTCGCGCACCGGTTCGCCGGCGGGCCACCCCCGCGCCGGGCCCCGAAGTACGGGATGGCGCGGGCCCGGCACGAGTGGCGCGAGTGGGGCAAGGGCATGATCGGCTGGACGGTCGCCTGCGCCGTGCTGCTCGGCGGCATCGCCCTGGTCGGCGACGGCGAGCGCACCGCCGAGCTGTGGGCGTGGGCCGGCCGGCTCACCGTGGTGATGGCGGGCTGGCTGGTGTTCTGGCCGGTCGCGTACACCGTCTTCCCGAAGCGGGCGCCGCGCGACGCGTGAGGCTCACCCTCCGCCCCCGGCGACCCGGCCTACCGGCTGATTCGCCGACCGCCCGGCGGCGGACGGCTCACCGCGCCGATCGACGGCGATCGCGACCAGCAACAGCCCGGCCAGCGCCGCCAGCGCCAGCGGCGGCGGCAGCGCCGTCCCGAGCGCGGCCAGCGGCAACGCCGCACCGGCGACGGCCAGCCGGGCCGCGCCCACCGGCTGACCGGTCAGCCGCCGGAACAGCAGCCGTCCGGCCAGGTAGACGGCCGCGCCACCGAACAGCGCCACCGCGGCCGAGCGGTTCAGCCGGGGCCCGGCCTCCGGGTCGGCGACGTGCTCCAGCACCTGCTCGATGCCGAGCGCCAGGTAGATGACGCCGGCGACGAGCAGCAGATGGGTCTGGCTGTAGGCGTCCGCGGCCATCCGGTCCCGCCGCGCCGCCGGTGCGGCGGCGAGCGCCCGGGCCGCCTCCGGGGACGTGCTGCGGAAGTAGAGCCACCAGAGGCAGACGGTCACCACGAAACCGACGAGCGCCACGGCGAGGACCGACAGCTCGGTGACCGCCGAGGCCGCGCCCACTCCCGCGGCCACCACCGACTCCCCCAGCGAGATGATCAGCACCAGGCCGTACCGCTCGGCGACGTGCGTCGGGCTGCGCAGCGGCCAGGCGCCCCGGCGGGCGTACGACAGCCGCTGCCCGGCCACCTCGACGGCGAAGCCCAGCACCCACAGCGCCGCGTGCGCGGCACCGTCCAGCAGCGCGCCGAGCAGCAGCGGCACCCACCCGACGGCGCTGACGCACGCGAAGAACCGGATCCGGGCGCGCAGTTCCGGGTCACCCGCCGCGGCCCAGTGGAACAGCGTCAGGTGCACCGCGCGCAGCACCACGTAGGCCAGCACGACGATCAACGGACCGTCCAGCCCCGGGCCCGGCGTCCACGCCTGCGGCATGGCGAGCGCGGCCAGGAACAACGCGGCCATCGCGACCAGGAACCCGCCGCGCACCACCCCGACGTCGGCGGGCGTGTGGTTGCCCAACCAGGTGTACGACAACCACGCCACCCAGAGCAGCACGAGCAGGAGCAGGCCCTTGGCCATCCCGGCCGGGGTCGGGTGCGGCTCGATCAGCGCCATGATCCGGGTGAGCGCGAAGACGAAGACCAGATCGAAGAAGATCTCGAAGGGCGTGACCCGGCGCTCGTCCGGCCCCGGCCGGGGCGCGCGCGGCCGTCGTCGCACCCGTTCGCGTCCCACGCCCGCCGCCCTCCGCCGGTCCACCTCCTGCGCCGACGGTAGGTGGCGCAGGGCGGGCGATCGGGCGATTCCCGGGATCACGCCGGGCTCGGCCTGCGGTCAGTTCAGCCGACCGCGTCGTCCGGCCAGGCGGCGCGGACCAGCGCGGGCAGCACCTCGCCGGCCGGGCCGCGCAGGTTCACCGCGCAGATCGCGTCCAGCGGCGTCGGTACCGGGTTCACCTGCACCACCGGCGCGCCGAGACGGGCCGCGACGAGCGGGATCTCGGCGGCCGGGTGCACGAGCGCGGAGGTGCCCACCGTCAGCAGCAGGTCGCAACCGGAGGCCGCCTCGACCGCCGCGTCGAGCGCGGCCGACGGCAGCGCCTCGCCGAACCACACCACCCCGGGCCGCACCGGCGCGCCGCAGTCGGCGCACGCGGGCGGGTCCAGCGGCCCGTCGTGCGCCTCCGGCGCATGCGATTCCGCCCCGCCGTGCGATTCCGCCCCGCCGTGCGATTCCGCCCCGTCGTGCGGCTCCGGCGGACCGGCGGACGGCGGCAGGTCCGACGGCAGCGGCGCGGGCCGGGCGCAGGCCGAGCAGCGGGGCGCGAACAGGCTGCCGTGCAGGCGTACCGGGGCGGGCACGCCGCCGCGCTCGTGCAGGTCGTCGACGTTCTGGGTGATCACCACGGTGTCCGGCAGCCGGGCCGCGATCGCCGCGACCGCCCGGTGCCCCGGATTCGGTAGCGCCCGGCGAACCCCGCGCCGACGTGTCTCGTACCAGCCCCAGACCAGCGCCGGGTCGGCGCGGAACGCGGCCGGTGTCGCCAGCTCCTGCGGGT
Organism: Micromonospora chalcea; assembly: GCF_028768405.1. Classification (NCBI taxonomy): domain Bacteria; kingdom Bacillati; phylum Actinomycetota; class Actinomycetes; order Micromonosporales; family Micromonosporaceae; genus Micromonospora; species Micromonospora chalcea. The sequence goes on from NZ_CP118233.1 coordinate 1,468,117, forward strand.
CGTAGCGTTGCCACAGCCCGGTCTGGGCGTCCCGGAACGTCGGCACGCCGCTCTCCGCCGACATGCCCGCGCCGGTGAACACCACCGGCCGGCGCGCGGCGGCCAGCAGCCGGCCCGCCTCGGCCAGCTCCGGCCCGGTCACACGTCCACCGTCAGCCGCACGTCGACCCGGTCACCCAGCTCGATGCCCTCGGCCCGGCGCGCCGCGACCCGCAGCGGCACCACGTACCGGCCGTCCTTGGGCCACAGCGACGTCCGCCAGTCGGTGCCGCCGATGCGGACCGTCACCGGGATCATGCCCCAGCCGTAGGTGACCGACGCCGAGGCGGCCTCGATCGCCGCACTCTGCTCGTCGGGCACCGTGACGAAGTGGTACGGCGCCGGGCCGCGCCAGAACCACACCTCGCCGCTGAACGCCAGCTCCATCCGGTCAGGATAGGGGCCGGGACCGACGGAACCCGAGCAGCCGCAGCCCGGCCGCCGTCACCCAGGCGAACAACGGGAACACGGCGACACGCTCCATGCCGCCCACGCCGATGCCGGCGTCCACCCGGGCCAGGAACAGCACGGTGCCGGCCAGGCCGAGCAGACCCAGGACCGCGCTGACGGTCCGCAGCTCACCCAGCAGCGGCGACCTGCCGAGCGCGGCGGCCAGCAGCGCCGCGTTGCCGAGCGCGAAGACCAGCAGCGCGCCGAGCATGTGCAGGTTCTCGTCCACGTCGGCCGGGTAGAGACCGGCCAGCACGTACCCGGACCCGGCGGCCACTGCCGACGCCACGGTGACGGTCGCGGCGCGGCCCGGGCGCAGCGCCCGGCGCGCGAGCAGCGCGCCGACCGCGAGCAGCAGCCCGGCGCCGACGAACACGGCGTTCATGCCCGCGTGCCACGGTGAGCAGACCGGACGCGGCCGGCTGGTGTCCCACACGCCGCAGGTCACGTTGCCGAGGTCGCTGATGTTGTGCTCGGCCCAGCTGAACCGGGGCTGGTCCCAGGCCAGGCCGACGAGGACGTTGGCGGTCAGGAACGACACGGCGGCGAGCAGCCAGCAGGCGCCCGCGAGACGGTTTCTCACCCGACGAGTGCACCGTCTCGGGGCGCCCCGGCGCACGGGGCGTGGCGGGCCGGTTCGAGGTAGGGCCAGACCTACCCGCGGATGGGGCCTGGATGGCTGGGAAGGGCGGCGGGGTCTGGCTAGCGTCACGGCATGACCGTTGATCACGGGCTGGCGGCAGCGTTGCGCCGCCGCCGCTACCTGCTGTCCGCGTGGCCGTGGCGGGCCCTGGCGTACGCCGTCACGACCCTGCCCCTGGCCGGCGCGGCGGCGCTCGGCGCGGCGGTGGTCGCCGCGCCGCTGCTGCTGGTGGCCGGCGCGCTGCGGCGGGGCCGCCCGGTCGACGCCACGGCGCTGGCGGTGCTGGCCGTGCTGGCGCTGGCGGTGGTGGCGCTCGCGCCGCTGGCCGGCGCGCCGGTGGCGGCCGTCGAGCGGTGGCGTCTCGGCCTGGTCGACGACCGCCCGGTGACCGCGCCGAAATGGCGGGGACTCGTCGCCCGCTTCACCACCGCCGACGGGTGGCGGGAGGGCGCGTACCTGGCGGTGCTGGGTGTGGCGGTGCCGCTGGCGTACGGGATGTTCGGTCTGCTCGTGCTGCTGGACGTGGCGCTGGTGGCCGGTCCGTGGCTGGCCGGCGGCGAGGACCGCATCGTGCTGATCTGGGCCACTGTCGACTCCCCCGCCGAGGCGGTGCCGTACGCGGTCGCCGGTCTGCTGGCGGTCCCCGCGCTGGTCTACCTGGCCGGTCTGCTCGTCGCGGCCCAGGCGGCGGTGACCCGCCTGCTGCTCGACGACGCGCCCGGCGGGACGGCGCTGCGCGAGGTGACCCGGTCCCGGGCCCGCCTGGTGAGCGCCTACGAGGCCGAGCGCCGCCGCGTCGAGCGGGACGTGCACGACGGCGTGCAGCCGCGCCTGACCAGCCTCACCCTCCAGCTCGGGCTGGCCCGCCTCGACGTGCCGGACGGCTCCCCGGCGGCGAAGCCGCTCGCGGCGGCGCACGAGCAGGCCAAGGAGCTGATGGTGACGTTGCGCGGGATCGTCCAGGGCATCCGCCCGCAGCAGCTCACCGAACTCGGCCTGGCCGCCGCCGTCGGTGATCTGGCCGCCCGGTCGGTCGTCCCGGTCACCGTGCACGCCGACCTGACCCGCCCGGTGCCGGACCTGGTGCAGACCACCGCCTGGTACGTGGTCTCGGAGACGCTCGGCAACGTGGCCCGGCACTCCGGGGCGACCCGGGCGCAGGTGCGCCTGATCCGCGACGAACGACTGCTGGTGGTGGAGGTGCGCGACGACGGCCGGGGCGGCGCCGACCCGGCGCGCGGCACCGGTCTGACCGGGCTCGCGGACCGGGTGGCGGCGGTGGACGGGCGGCTGCTGCTGTCCAGCCCGCCCGGTGGGCCTACCCTCGTGCGGGTGGAGCTGCCGTGCCGTCCGTGATCCGCGTCGTCCTGGCCGAGGACGAGGTGCTGCTCCGGGAGGGCCTGGTGGGCCTGCTGACCCGGTTCGGTTTCGCTGTGGACGCCGCCGTCGGCTCCGCCCCGGACCTGCTCGACGCGGTCCGCACCCACCGGCCCGATTTGCTGGTGACCGACATCCGGATGCCGCCGCAGCACCGCGACGACGGCCTGCGGGCGGCGGTCGCGCTGCGCGCCGAACGCCCCGACCTCGCCGTGGTGGTGCTCAGCCAGCACGTGCAGAGCGGGTACGCCGCCGCGCTGCTCGACAGCGGCGACGGCAACCGGGTCGGCTACCTGCTCAAGGACCGGGTGGCGGACGTCGAGGAGTTCGCCGCGACGCTGCGCCGGGTGGCGGCCGGCGGCACCGCCGTCGACCCGGACGTGGTGCGGCACCTGCTGCGCCGCCCGCGCGACCCGCTCGGCGCGCTGTCCCCCCGGGAGCGGGAGGTGCTGGGCCTGGTCGCCGAGGGCCACTCCAACAGCGCGATCGCGGCGCGGCTGCACGTGACCGAGGCGGCGATCGGCAAGCACGTGGGCAACATCCTGGCCAAGCTCGGCCTGCCGCCGGACGAGGACACCAACCGACGGGTGCTGGCAGTGCTCGCCCACCTGCGCGCGGCGGGCTGACCGGGCGCTACAGGCTCATCGGCGCGGGGTCGGTGGCCAGCGCCCGGAACCGCTCGCGCGGGTCGGGCACCAGCCGCCGTTCGGCGAGGTCGAGCAGGCCGCCGACGCCGGACACCGAGGCGACGGGGGTGCCGTCCGCGCGGGTGAACTCCTGGCCGATCCGGAACGTCTTGCCCTCGCCCCAGTGGAACTCGCAGGTCACGTCGACCTCGTCGCCGCCGCGCAGCTCCCGCAGGTAACGCACAGTCACCTCCAGCGCGACCGGCCCGACGCCGCCGGCGATCAGCCGGTCCTGGCCGATGCCGGAGGCGCGCAGGCACTCCCAGCGGGCGTGCTCGGCGTACTGGAGGTAGACCGCCTGGTTGAGGTGCCCCTGCGTGTCGAGTTCGTAGCCGCGCACGGTGACGCGCACCCGGAACGGATCTGCCATGCCGGCAGCCTAACCAGCGGCGCGGACAAAACGGCGTGCGGTCCGGGCCACGCGGCTCTAGCCTCCCCGGCGTGACTCTGGAGATCGTGACCCTGGCGCAGCGGCCCGACCTGGCGCCGCTGCTCGACACCGACTTCGACGGCGCCTGGCCGCCGTTCATGCTCTGGGATCCGATGGGCGCGCTCTACTACGGCGTCGCACACGAGACGTACCCCGAGTTCGTCTTCGCCGCCGTCGACCCGGCCGAGCCGGGCCGGGCCGTCGCCCGGGGCTACGCGGCGCCGTTGCGCTGGACGGAGGACGAGCTGCCCGACGGCGGCTGGGACCGGGTGATCCAGCGGGCCACGCTCGGCCGGCTCACCGGGTCCACCCCCAACCTGGTGTCCGCGCTGGAGATCTGCGTGCGCCCGGACCGGCGCGGCGGCGGGGTGTCCGGGCTGATGCTCGCGGCCATGCGCGCGGCGGTGGCCCGCGCCGGGTTCGACACGCTGGTGGCGCCGGTGCGCCCGAACGGCAAGGCCGACGCCCCGGACGTGCCGATGACCGAGTACGCGGCCCGCCGCCGCCCCGACGGCCTGCCGGCCGATCCGTGGCTGCGGGTGCACGTGCGGGCGGGCGGGGTGATCGAGCGGGTCGCGCCCCGGTCGATGACGGTGACCGGGACGCTCGCGGACTGGCGGCGCTGGACCGGGCTGCCGTTCGACACCTCCGGGCCGGTGCGGGTGCCGGGTGCGTTGACGCCGGTGCTCGTCGACGTCGACCACGACCACGCCGCGTACGTGGAGCCCAACGTGTGGGTACGCCACCGGCTCTGACCGGTCGTCAGGCCGGCCAGGCGTGACCGATCCCGTCGAGCAGCAGGACCACGCCCTCGGTGGCCGCCTCCCGGTCCCGGGAGATCTCCCGGTACTCCGGCGAGGTGGACCAGCGCTCGAAGTCCTCCCGGCTGTCGAACGACAACAGCACCGCCTTGTGGTGCGGCCACTCCCCCTCGACCACGCGCGGGCTGGTGTCGGCGGCGAGCAGCCGACCGCCGTAGCGGGCCAGCACCGGCGGGAAGGCGGCGGCATACCTGTCGTAGCGCGCCCGGTCGTGGATGGTGAGCTGCGCGAGGGCGTAGACGGTCACCGGCTCAGGCTACCGACCGCCCGAGCGCTCCGGCCTCGTCCGTCGGGCCGGATCCGCCGCCTCCGCGAGCCGGGTCGACTGTCCGGTGTGCTCTAGCCATTATGGCTCTGACCTGCGAATACTGGTAGCAGGTCCGGGCGGCGTGGGGGAAAGAGGTGGGGCAGGATGATCGAGCAGGAGACCCAGCCGGAGGCCATACCCGAGCCCCGGAACACGCCGGAGGGCGGGCCGTCCCGGCCCGCCACGCCGGTTCCCGGCGCGGTGTGGCAGGTCCGCGTACGGACCAAACTCGACGACCTGTACCAGCAGCTCGCGGTGCTGTCCGCGCGCGACCCCGATCGGGCCGAGGCGCTGCGCGCGCAGCTGTCCCGGGTGGAGGTGGTGCTCGGACGCAGCGGCGTGGTCGAGTGGTTGCGCGGCGGCAACCTGGAGTACGCGTGGCAGACCATCCACTCGGTGGAGCGGGCCATGGTGGGGTTGCGCAGCCCGGACGAGCTGGCCGGGCTGCTGCCGGCGTACCGCAGCGCGGCGGCGCAGGTGCTGCCGGCCGACGACAAGGTGCTCAGCGACCTCGACACCGCGACCGGCGGGGTGCCCGTGGAGTTGCTGCGCGCCCGGGTGCAGGCGCTGCTGCTGCGCTTCCACTCCGCGTCCGACGAGTTCCACGAGTCGGCGCGGCGGCTGCGCAACCGGATGCTGGGGCTGTCGGTGTTCGCGCTGGTGGCGGAGATCCTCGTGGTGCTGGTGCAGTGGCTCAGCCACGACGTCCGGCTGCTGGAGGCGCCGACCGACGCCGGTGGCGTACCGGCCTGGCGGCTGCTGTTCTTCGTGCTGATCGCCGGGGCGCTCGGCGCGTTCCTCAGCGCGCTGCCGTCGATGATCACGTCCCGGTCCGGCGGGCTGCCCTACAAGCTGCCGTTCCAGCAGGGGCTGCTCAAGCTCGCGGTCGGCCCGCTGGTGGCGGTGGTCGGCATCATGCTGGTCATCGGCGGCCTGGTGGAGACCAGTGTGAGCAGCACCGCCGCGCTGCTGGGCCTGGCCATCGTGTTCGGCGCCGGGCAGCAGGCGGTCACCGCGTTCGCCGACCGGCGGGCGGCCGAACTGCTCGGCCCGGCGGCCAAGAGCTGATCGGGCGCGGGTCACCGGCGGCCCTGGGTAGCCTGATCCCATGATCTTCATTACCGCCAAGTTCCGGGTCCGCCCCGAAGACGCCGACAACTGGCCGCGGATCGCCGCCGACTTCACCGCCGCGACCCGGGCCGAGCCCGGCTGCCTGTGGTTCGACTGGTCCCGCAGCCTGGACGACCCGACCGAGTACGTGCTGGTCGAGGCGTTCCGCGACGACGAGGCGGGCGCGGCGCACGTGCAGTCGGAGCACTTCCGCGAAGCCCAGCGCACGCTGCCGCCGCACCTGGCCGAGACGCCCCGGATCGTCAACGTGACGGTGCCGCAGCAGGACTGGTCGCGCCTGGGCGAGATGGCCGTACCCGGCGACGCCTGACCGGACGGCGCAACTGCGCGCGGGCGGCGCGGCGGGCCGCCCGCGCGGCCGGTCAGGGGATGGTCAGGCCGTAGGCGGCGAGGATCTCCAGGATCGGCTGGTAGTAGCTGGTGCCGCCGCTGGTGCAGTTGCCGCTGCCGCCGGACAGCACGCCGAGGACGGTGCCGGTCGCGGCCACGTAGAGCGGTCCGCCGCTGTCGCCCGGCTCGGCGCAGATGTTCGTGCGGATCAGCCCGGTGACGCTGCCCTCGGCGTAGTTGACTGTGGCGTTCAGCCCGGTGACGGTGCCGCACCGTACGCCGGTGGTGGCGCCGCTGCGGCAGACCGCCTGCCCGACGTACGCGCTGCCGGCGGCGGTTACGGTGACCTGCCCCGGGTAGGTGTGGATCGCGCCCGGGTGGGCGACGGTTCCGGTGTAGCGGACCACGCCGTAGTCGTTGCCGGGGAAGCTGCTGCCGGTCCGGCTGCCCAGCACCGTCGTGCGGGCGCTGTCGGCGTACCAGGTGGCGGCGAGGCGCGTGCAGTGTCCGGCGGTGACGAAGTACCAGGTGGCGCCGCTGCGCACGTTCGCGCCCAGTGAACAGCGCCCGCCGCCGCCGTAGATCGCCTGACCGGCGGCGATGAGCGTACGCAGCCGCCCGGGTTCGTGGCGCAGCACCGCGCCGGCCCGGGCCGCGGTGCGGCGCAGCGCGGCCAGCTCGCTGCCGCGTACCGTGTCGTCGGCGGTGACCGTGAGCCGGCCGGTGGCCGGGTCGTGCTCCCAGGCGGTGCCGGGCGTGCGGATCCCGGCGAGCGCGGCGGGCCCGGCCGGTGGAGTGGCGACGCCGGCCCGGGCGACCGCCGGAGCGCCGGTCAGCAGGACGGCGAGGACGAGTACGACGAGCGCGGGTCGGCGCATCATCCGGGACCTCCTCCATCGTCTACGGTCGATTGGCACAGCATCAGCCCGCGGGCGCGATCCACTCAACCGGCAGAACCGGCGATTCCCGAAACTTCCGGAGTAGCGGCGGGCGGTGCGCGCGCCCGTCCCCCCGCGCCCGCCCTCGGATTCCCGGCCTCCACCCGCCACCGCGTGCCCCGATGTCGACGCATCGAGGTGATTAAGTTTTCGGAACGCTTCCGGTAGGCTTCGGGCAGAGATTCGCTTCGATCCACTCACGATGTCCCGGGGAGTCGCTCCCCGAGTTGGCGCGGCCACCGGGCGACCGCGCGGAGCCGACATCGTGGCGGGCGGTGGCCGAGGCGAGCCGATCCCATTGACAGGCTAGAGAGGCGTTCAGATGGACAAGGTGCTCGCCCGCGGCAGCGGGAGCGCGGCAGCCCGGTCACGCCCGCGGACCGCTGTGGTCGCGATGGTGGCGGGGGCCGCGATGGTCGCCGCCACGATAGCGGTGGCGACCAGCGCCAGCGCCGGCACGACGCTCGGCGCGTCGGCGGCGGAGCAGGGCCGGTACTTCGGCACGGCGGTGGCGGTGAACAAGTTGTCCGACAGCACGTACGTCGGCATCCTGAACCGCGAGTTCAACATGGTCACCGCCGAGAACGAGATGAAGTGGGACGCCACCGAGCCGTCCCGGAACCAGTTCAACTTCACCAACGGCGACCGGCTCGTCGCGCACGCCCAGGCCAACGGCATGCGGGTACGCGGCCACGCGCTGCTCTGGCACCAGCAGCAGCCCGGGTGGACGGGAAGCCTGTCCGGCAGCGCGTTGCGCGACGCGATGATCAACCACGTCACCCAGGTCGCCACCCACTACCGGGGCAAGATCCACTCCTGGGACGTGGTGAACGAGGCGTTCGACGACGGCAACAGCGGCGCCCGCCGCAACTCGAACCTCCAGCAGACCGGCAACGACTGGATCGAGGCCGCGTTCCGTGCCGCGCGCGCCGCCGACCCGGGCGCCAAGCTCTGCTACAACGACTACAACATCGACAACTGGAGCTGGGCCAAGACCCAGGGCGTCTACAACATGGTGCGGGACTTCAAGTCCCGGGGCGTGCCGATCGACTGCGTCGGCCTCCAGTCGCACTTCAACAGCGGGTCGCCGTACCCGAGCAACTACCGCACCACGCTGCAGAACTTCGCCGCGCTCGGCGTCGACGTGCAGATCACCGAGCTGGACATCGAGGGCTCCGGCAGCAGCCAGGCCACCTCGTACGGCAACGTGACCCGGGACTGCCTGGCGGTGGCGCGCTGCAACGGCATCACCGTGTGGGGCATCCGCGACACCGACTCGTGGCGGGCCAGCGGCACCCCGCTGCTGTTCGACGGCAGCGGCAACAAGAAGCAGGCGTACACCGCCGTGTTGAACGCGCTCAACGAGGGCGGCACCCCGCCGCCCACCACCGCGCCGCCGACCAGCACCCCGCCCACCTCGACGCCGCCGACCAGCACCCCGCCGACCAGTGAGCCGCCGACGACGACTCCGCCGCCGACCGGCGCCTGCACCGCCACGATCACCACCAACCAGTGGCCGGGCGGCTTCGTCACCAACGTACGGATCACCGCGGGTTCCAGCGGGCTCAACGGGTGGACCGTGTCGCTCACCGTGCCCTCGGGCTCGGCGGTCACGAACACCTGGAGCGCCCAGGCCAGCGGCACCACCGGCGCGGTGACGTTCCGCAACGTGGACTACAACCGCCAGGTCGGTGCCGGTGGCACCACCGAGTTCGGGTTCCAGGGCACCGGTACCGCGCCCTCCGGCACGCCGACCTGCGCGGCAGGCTGACAGTCGGCGCGACCCGGCACGGGAGCACCGTGCCGGGTCGCGTCCCCGGCGGTCACCGGCCGGTGACCGTACAGTGGGGCAGGTCCTGTTCCACCGTTTCGTCCGGAAGGACCACAGTGAACCGACGCATCAGGACCGTCCTCGGCGTCGCCTTGGCCGCCACCCTCGTCACCACCGCCGCCCCGGCCCCCGCCGCCTCCGCCCACGACCGCCGTCCCACGGTCATCACGCTGCCGGACGGCTTCCAGCCGGAGGGCGTCGCCGCCGCCGGCCGCTACGCCTGGTTCGGGTCGCGGGCCACCGGTGAGATCTACCGCGCCGACCTGATCACCGGGGCGGGCAAGCAGGTCAGCCCCGCCACCGGCACCCCGTCGCTCGGCCTGAAGGTCGACGCGCGGGACCGGCTCTTCGTCGCCGGCGGCACCGCCGGGGACGCCCGGGTCGTCGACACCCGCACCGGCGCCGTGCTCGCGAGCTACCGGTTCGCCGAGGCGCCGACGTTCGTCAACGACGTGACGCTCACCCGCGACGCCGCCTGGTTCACCGACTCGAACCGGCCGGTGCTCTACCGCCTGCCGCTCGGACACGGCGGCACGCTGCCGCCCGCCGGCGGTTTCACCACGCTGCCGCTCACCGGTGACTTCCAGCAGATCGGCACCGGCGTCAACCTCAACGGCATCGCGCCCACCCCGGACGGGCGGGCGCTGATCGTCGTGCAGTCGAACACCGGCACGCTGTTCCGGGTGGACCCGGCCACCGGCGTCACCACCGCCGTCGACGTGCCGGGCGCCACCTTCCTCAACGGTGACGGCCTGCTGCTGCTCGGCCGCAGGCTGTACGTGGTGCAGAATTTCCTCAACCAGGTCGCCGTGGTCGACCTGAACCGCGCCGGCACGGCCGGCGTCGCCCGAGGCGTCATCACCGACCCGGGCTTCGACGTGCCGACCACGGTGGCCGCCGCGCTCGGCCGGCTCTACCTGCCGAACGGCCGGTTCACCACCCCGCCGACTCCGACCACCCCGTACACGGTCGTCGCTGTCGACGCGCGCTGAGCCACGCCGGCCGCCACCCTCTCCGGGTGGCGGCCGGTTCACTCCTCCATCTCCGGCCCGAGCAGGCGGATCTCCTCGATGTCGATGGCCGCCTGGAGCTGCCGCAGCACCACGTCATCGATCTGCCTGGTGTTGCGCAGCCGGGTGATCTCCTGCCGCTTGTGGTCGAGCACCCGCAACCGCAGCCGGCGGGCCATCTGCCGCTCCCCCTCCGCCTCCTCGCCGCCGGGGTCGCGCGCGGCGGCCAGGTGGTCCTCGTAGTCGGCGCGCAGCCGGTCCACCGTGTCCTGGGTGGCGCCCACGTCGCTGGCGGCCCGGGGCAGCGCCTCCAGGGCTGCCTCGGTGGCCCGGATCCGGGCCCAGCGCACCTCGTCGTCGCGTTCCCGGTCGCCGGTCAGGCCGGCCCAGCTCACGACGGCGGGCAGCGTGGTGCCCTGCACCAGCATGATCAGCACGATCACCACCACGGTCACGAAGATGATCAGGTCGCGTTCGCGTACCGTGCTTCCGTCGTGCATGGTGACCGGCACGGCCAGCGCCGCCGCGAGCGAGACGGCGCCGCGGAACCCGGCCCAGCCCACGGCGGTACGCATGCGGAAGTCGAAGTGCCGCGCCCGGCTCGACTCCCGCCGGTCCGCCCGTTGCAGCGCCGACACCGACAGGTGCACCCAGAGCAGCCGGATCATCACCACGACCAGGGCGACGAGCACCGCGATGCCGAGCGACGCGGCCGGCGAGTGGCTGGTGATGCTGCGCAGTGAACGCGGCACCTGCGTGCCGAGCAGCACGAACAGGCCGCCGTTGATCATGAAGGTGGAGAGGTCCCAGAACGCGAACGCGGTGACCCGGGAGCGGGCCCGGATCACCCGGGGCGCGGCGTAGGACAGCAACAGTCCGGACACCACCACCGCGAGCACGCCGCTGGCGTGCACCGCGTCGGCGAGCAGGAACGCGACGAACGGGGTGAGGATGCTCAGCCCGCCCTCGCGCATCGGGTCGTCGACGTGCTTGCGGATCAGCACCACGACCGCGCCGACGAGCAGTCCCGCGGCCACGCCGCCGGCCGACTTGCCGATGAACTCGCCGGTGAGCAGCAGCGGCCCGGGCACCGTCCCGCCCGCGATCACGCCGGCCGCCACGGCGAAGAGCACGAGCGCCGTACCGTCGTTGACCAGGCTCTCCGCGCGCAGCGTGGTGAGGATGCCGCGCGGCATCCGTTTGGCCAGGCCGGCCACGGCGGCGGCGTCGGTGGGGGCCAGGACCGCGCCGAGCACCCAGGCGGCGGACGCCGCCACGCCGAGAGCCTGCGCGGTGAACGCGACAGCGGCCATCGTGATGATCACCAGCACGACGGCGAGGCCGATGATCACCACCAGGTTGGCGCGGATCTCGCGCAGGCTGATGACCAGGCTCTCCCGGTAGAGGATGGCCGGGAGGAACAGCACCAGCACGACCTCGGGCTCGAGGATCAGGTTGTCGAACGGCGGCAGCAGGCCGATCAGCGCGCCCATGGCGATCAGCAGCACGGGCGGCGCGACGCTGTAGCGACCGCCGATCGTGGTCCCGACGAGCACTGTCGCGCCGAGCACCGTGATCAGCAGGAGTGCTTCCACGCCGTACCCCCGTCACCGTTCCCCCGGGTCCCTACCGTGCCCCACGACGGCGCCCGGACGGGGCGGAATCGGTGATCGTTACTCGAAGCGGGCCGGGTCTCCGGCGCCGCGACGCAGGATCTCCGGCTCCTCGCCGGACAGGTCGACCACGGTGGTCGGCTCGAGCCCGCAGTCACCGGCGTCGACCACGGCGTCGATCAGGTGGTCGAGCCGTTCCTTGATCTCCCAGCCCTGGGTCATCGGCTCGTCCTCGCCGGGCAGCAGCAGCGTGCTGGACAGCAGCGGCTCACCCAGTTCGGCCAGCAGCGCCTGGGTCACCGTGTGGCTCGGCACGCGCGCCCCGACCACCCGCCGGCGCGGGTCCTGCAACCGCCGGGGCACCTCGGCGGTGGCCGGCAGCAGGAACGTGTAGCTGCCCGGGATGACGGACTTGACCTGGCGGAAGACCGCGTTGCTGAGCTTGACGAACTGGCCGAGCTGGGCGAAGTCGGCGCACACGAGCGTGAACGGGTGCCGGTCGTCGAGCCGCCGGATCTCGCGGATGCGTTCCACGCCGTCGCGGTTGCCGATCCGGCAGCCGAGCGCGTAGCAGGAGTCCGTCGGGTACGCGATCACCCCGTCGGCGCGCAGCAGGTCCACCACCTGCCGGATCACGCGGGGCTGGGGGTTGTCCGGATGCAGGTCGTAGTACCTCGCCACGACGGCCAGCCTATGCCCGCGACCTGGCGGGCGCAGGTTTGGCCGGGGCGGTTTCCGGAAACAGGTGGGGGCCGTTCACGACAGGGGGACCGAATCATGTCCGAAGCCAGCACAGACCGCGTCACCGACCGCCCCGCGGAGGTGACCGATCCGCTGCTGTGGGACCTGGCCGCCGCGGTGGCAGACGCGCACCAGCCCGACGCCGAACGTGTCTGCGCGAGCCCGAGCTGCGCCGGGGCCGCCTGGCCCTGCGGCGCGTGGAACAACGCGCAGGCGGGGCTGAGTGCCGCCCGCGCGCCCCGGCAGTCCGCCGGCTCGCCGCAGTCCGCCTCGCGGCCCGTCGCCGGACAGCCGGGCGTCAGCCGGCCCGGTGCCGCCGGTGAGCCGGGCACGGCCGCGGCACGGACCGACGCGCGGAGCCTCGCCGCCACCGCCGCCTGACGCAGCGTAGGCACACGCGTCCTCACGCCGCCCCCGGCCGCCTCGGCCCGGGGCGGCGCTCGTGCGCACCGTCGAGCCTGGTCAGCGCGCTTCGTGAGGTGATCGAAGGGTCGGTCGCGTGTGCGGGAGAGCGCTCTCTTCGGTAACAAGACATTGACGGATCCGTAACCCGAACCTTACTGTCCCTTCTCAGGAGAGCGCTCTCACGACTGCCGCACCACCACTCCGTACCCCGCCTTCTCCTCGTGAAGGGGACCTCCATGACCCTCCTGCGGGACTTCTCTCCCGACCCCGTACCCCCGACCGCGCCCGTCCCGTCCCCGGCCCGCCGTCGCGGTCTGCGGGCGACCGCCCTCGTCGCCGCGTCCGTGCTGGCCGCCGGCCTGCTGGGCGCCGTGGTCGGCGGCGGCGGCACCGCCACCGCCGGCGCCGTCGGCGCGGGCAGCTACACCGAGACGCTGCCGCCCGGCGCCCTGCTGCCCAAGGGCTGCGGCGCGATCAGCACCAACCCGCGCATCTTCACCACCGCCGACGCGCCCGCCGGCGCCATCCCCACGAACGACTGGTGGTCGTCGCTGATCTGGAAGCGCAACAACTGCGCCGGCAGCGAGAACCTGCACGCCCACCCGCTGGCGTTCAAGGCCGAGAACAACGGGCTCGGCCTGTCGTACACCACCACGCCCGCCATCAGCGGCACCGCGACCGGCGTCGGCGAGTTCCACTACCCGTACGGCGAGGACGTCCGCGTCGGGATGCCCGGACTGTCGGCGCCGGTGGTCAAGGCCGCCGGCTGGAGCGACTGGACGGTCACCGCCGACTGGAGCGACGGCAGCCGCACCATGCGCGCCACCATCGGCCACGGGCTGCCGTTCAGCTACTACACGGTCAGCGGCGGCACCGCGCAGCTCACCGCCACCGCGACGCCCACCGTGTGGCGCAACTCCGGCGCCACCATCGGCTTCACGGTCAACGGCCACGACTACGTCGCGTACGCCCCCACCGGCGCGACCTGGACCGTCAACGGCGCCGGCATCAGCTCGACGCTGGCCGGCAAGGGGTACTTCTCGGTGGCGGTGCTGCCCGGCGGCGGTGACCGGGCCGCCCTGGCCGACACCTACGGCCGGTACGCCCACGCCCACGTCACCGGCACCCGGATGAGCTACACGTACGACCCGTCGGCGGGAACGGTGCGCACCACGTACGCGTTCACCACCACGCCCCGCGAGGGCAGCGAGACGAAGACCGTGGTGGCGCTCTACCCGCACCAGTGGCGCAGCCTCACCGGCGCCACCCCGATCACCCCGACGTACGTCTCGGCGCGCGGCGCCATGCGGGTGCTCACCGGTGTGCCGTCGTTCACCACCACGATGCGCTTCACCGGCGTGCTGCCCGAGGTGCCCGCCGTCGGCGACTCCAGCGGCGCCGACCTGGCCACCGTCACCGGCTACCTGAACGCCGAGCAGGGCAACCCGGAAGGCGTCAGCGGCACCGACACGTACTGGGCCGGCAAGGGACTCGGCCGGGCCGCCCGGATCGCCGAGATCGCCGACCAGCTCGGGCAGACCTCGGTCCGCGACGCGGCGGTGACCGCGATGAAGAACCGGCTGACCAACTGGCTCACCGCGAGCTCGGGCGAGACCGGCCAGCTGTTCTACTACGACCGCAACTGGGGCACGCTCATCGGCTACCCCGCCTCGTACGGCTCCGACGAGGACCTCAACGACCACCACTTCCACTACGGCTACTTCATCGCCGCCGCCGCCACGGTCGCCAAGTTCGACCCGGGCTGGGCCGACGACAGCCGCTACGGCGGCATGATCGACCTGCTCATCCGCGACGCCAACAACTACGACCGCGCCGACAGCCGCTTCCCCTACCTGCGGGACTTCGACATCTACGCCGGGCACGACTGGGCCTCCGGCCTGGCGCCGTTCTTCGCCGGCAACAACCAGGAGTCCTCGTCGGAGGGGATGAACTTCGCCAACGCCCTGATCCAGTGGGGTCAGGCCACCGGCGACACCGCCGTGCGCGACGCCGGGGTCTACCTGTGGACCACCCAGTCCGCGGCCATCTCCGAGTACTGGTTCGACGTGTACGACCAGAACTTCCCGGCCGCGTTCGGGCACAAGACCGTCGGCATGGTGTGGGGCGACGGCGGGTCGTACTCCACCTGGTTCTCCGCAGCGCCGGAGATGATCCAGGGCATCAACATGCTGCCGATCACCGGCGGTCACCTCTACCTGGGCGACTTCCCCGAGTACGTCAAGGCCAACTACGCCGAGCTGGTCACCAACAAGGGCGGCCCGCCGACGGTGTGGCAGGACATCATCTGGGAGTTCCTGGCCCTCGGCGACGGCGAGCAGGCGCTGCGCAACTTCCGCGCGAACAGCGGGTTCACCAGCGAGGAGGGCGAGAGCAAGGCGCACACGTTCCACTGGATCCGCAACCTCGCCGCGCTCGGCACCGTGGACACCACGGTCACCGCCAACCACCCGCTGGCGAAGGTGTTCGTCAAGAACGGCGTCCGCACCTACGTGGCGTCGAACATCACCGCCCGGCCGCTCACCGTCACGTTCTCCAACGGCGTCACGCTCGCCGTGCCGGCCGGCAAGACCGCCACGTCCGGGGCGTACACGTGGAGCGGCGGCAACGCCACCGGCGGCGGGACCGTGCCGACCGGCACGCCGACGACCTCGACGCCCAGCCCCACCCCCACCACCGCGAGTCCCACGCCGACCTCCGCCAGCCCCAGCCCGACGGGTACGGGCAGCGCGCTGAAGCCGGTCCGGTACCTGCGCTCGGGCGGCGGGCTGGACGGCAACGCCGGCACCGCCGGCACGGTGAACGTGGCGGCGGCGAACGGCAACCACGACGGCACGCCGACCAACCCGCAGGTGTTCACGGCCACCGGGCTGACCGGCACGTACACCGGCGGAGCGACCGCCTTCGACCTGGCCGTCGACGCCGGCACGGCGATCGGCAACGGCGTCCAGATCCGGGTCTCCTACGACCTGACCGGCAACGGCAGCGTCGAGCGGGTGGAAACCTACCGGTACTTCGCCACCGATCCGATCCCGGGCGCGGAGCGCTACCGGCAGACCCAGGGCCTGCTCTCGGCCACCGGCACGCTGGGCAATCTGTCCGGCGGCACGGTACGCGTCGAGGTGTGGAACGCCATCGGCGGCGCGCCCACGATCCTCGGCGTGGGCAACGGCTCGACTGTCACGCTGCCGTACGGTTCCTGACCCGAAGCTCCTGAACGCGCGACTCCGGCGCCCCGGCCCTCGTGGCCGGGGCGCCGGCTCGATGCGTCCCCGGCCACGACCGCCGTCGCCGGCGGCCCGGCGGGATCAGGCGGTCACGTGCGCGCTGTCGCCCGCTGTCGCGGCGAACGACGTGCCGCTGACCATGCGCGCCGCGTCGGAGGCGAGGAACACCACCAGCGGCGCGACGTCCTCCGGCTCCACCCACGGCACGCCCAGCGGCGTCTTCGCCCGCAGCGCCCCGACCGCTTCCCGCTCCACCTCGGCCAGGTCACCCGACGGTGACTTCCCCGCCTCCACCAGCGCCTGCACGTAACGGTCCCGGTGCCGGGTCAGCGCGGTGTCGACCAGCCCCGGGATCACCGCGTTCACCGTCACGCCGTGCGGCCCGAGTTCCAGCGCGGCGGACTTCATCAGCCCAATGAGCCCCCACTTGGACGCCGAGTACGCGGACCCGTTCGTGGTGCCGTGCTGTCCCTGGGTGGACGACGTGATGACGATCCGCCCGCCGCCGCGCCGTACCAGCAGTGGCGCGAACACCCGCAGCACGTTCGCGGCGCCGGTGAGGTTCACGTCGATCTGGTCGTGCCAGTGCTGGTCGGTCATCTCCAGCAGCGGCGCGAACGCTTGGATGCCGGCGTTGGCGAACAGCACGTCCACGCCGCCGTGCTCCCGCTCGACCGCCTCGGCGAACGCGCGTACCGCCCCGATGTCGCGCTGGTCGGCCACGTGCGCGGACCAGCGGGCGCCGGCCGCCGTCACCCGGCGCCCGGTCTCGGCCAGGTCCTCCGGGGTGGCGGGCGGGAGGTCCAGGATCGGGCTGACCGGCCCGGCGACGTCCATCCCGGCCACGTCCGCGCCCGACTCGGCCAGCGCCACCGCCGCGGCCCGGCCGATCCCCCGCGCCGCGCCGGTGACCACAGCGACCCGCCCCGACAACACGCCCGCAGCCACCGCGTCACCCCTCCCGTGGACTCCCCTCCCGCACCGTAAGCCCTGCCGTCCCCGCCCCGCCCGCGATCAAGCCCTCGGTACGCCAGCCCAGCTCACGGCGCCTGCTCCCCTCATCCCCGAACTGGTGTCGATCACGCGAAAAGCCGGCACTCCGCGGACGTCGCTACGGCGAGGTGGCCTCGGCCAGCAACTCCAGCACGTGCCGGTACGGTTGCCCGGTCGCCCGCGCCAGCCCGATCTCGCACGTACGGTTCACCGAGGCGTACCCGTCGAAGGCGCGTGCCGTGACGGCGGCGGCCTCGGCCCGGGTGGCCGACGCGGTCAGCTCCGGGTGCAGCAGTCCCCGGTCCCCGGCGAAGCCGCAGCACTGCCAGCCCTCCGGGACGACCACCTCGTCGGCGACCGCGCGGGCCACGGTGAGCAGCGCGTCGTCGAGTCCGAGGCGGACCGACGAGCAGGTCGGGTGCAGCGCGAGCGAGCCGATCCGGCGGCGCACTGTCAGCCGGGGCAGCAGCGTGCCGGCGGTGTACGCGACGGCGTCGACGACCCGCACGTCCCCGGCGCCGTCGAGCAGCCGCTCGAAGCCCTCGGTGCAGGACGCGGCGTCGCTGACCACGGGCAGCGCGCCGTCGCGGCTGGCGGCGCGCAGCACCGGCGGGACGCGGTCGCGGACCTGCCGGTAGCCGTCGGTGAGTCCCTTCGACGACCAGGGGGTGCCGCAGCACAGGTCGCCGATGCCGTCGGGCACGAGCAGGCGTACGCCGGCCCGCTCGGCGAGCGTGAGCAGCGCGGCTGCGACGCCGCTGCCGCCATCGGCCGGGGCGAACAGCGTGCCCAGGCAGGACGGCACGAACACGGCGTCCGGGTCGTCGGCCGGGTGGGGGCGGCGCGGAGTGCCGCCGCGCGGCAGGTCCCGTTGCCACTGCGGCACCCGGTCGGAGCCGAGCACCGCGCGGGCGGCCCGGGTGGCGGCCTCGGGCAGCGCGGGCGGCAGCGCCCCGGCCAGATCGAGTCCCCGGGCCATGCCCCGGGTGGTGGCGCCCCAGCGGCGGGCCGCGCCGCGCCAGGCGGTCCCCGCCGCCCGGCCGTGCTCCTGCGCGCGCAGCCGCTTGACCAGGTCACCGGTGTTGATCAGCACCGGGCAGGCGGTGGCGCACATGCCGTCGACGGCGCAGGTCTGCACCGCGTCGTAGTCGTAGTCGTCGGTCAGTTCCCGGACCAGCGCGGTGTCGCCGGCGGCCTGCGCTGCGGCGATCTCCCGGCGCAGCACGATGCGCTGCCGGGGCGTGGTGGTGAGGTCGCGGCTGGGGCAGACCGGCTCGCAGTAGCCGCACTCGACGCAGCGGTCGACCTCCTCCTCCACCGTCGGCACGGTCTTGAGGTGCCGCATGTGGATCTCCGGGTCGTCGCTGAGCAGCACCCCCGGGTTGAGCACGCCGTCCGGGTCGCAGAGCGTCTTCAGCTCGCGCATCACCTCGTACAGCTCGTCGCCGAACTGGCGGCGCACGTACGGGGCCATCACCCGGCCGGTGCCGTGCTCGGCCTTGAGCGTGCCGCCGTGGCCGAGCACCAGGTCGACCATCTCCTCGGTGAAGTCGGCGTAGCGCGCCGGGGCCGCACCGCCGTCGAAGCGCTCGTTGAGCATGAAGTGCAGGTTGCCGTCCTTGGCGTGGCCGAAGATGACGCTGTCGGCGTACCGGTGCCGCTCGAACAGCTCGGCCAGCGACGCGCAGGTGCCGGCGAGCGCCTCGACCGGCACGGCGATGTCCTCCAGCAGCGCGGTGGTGCCGGACGGGCGCGCGCCGGCCACCGCCGCGTACAGGCCCTTGCGGATGTGCCACAGCGCGGCCCGGGCGGCCGGTTCGCCGCTGAGCCGCGCCGGGGCGCTCAGCGGCAGACCGGCCAGCACAGGTCCGGCGTCGGCGACCCGGTCGGCGAGCGCCGCCGCGTCGGACTCCTGCCACTCGGCGAGCAGCGCGGCGTGCCCGCGCACGGCCAGGCCGCGCAGCGTGGCGTCCGCCTTCGGGTCCCGCTGGGCGACCCGCAGGGCGGCGGCGTCGAGCAGCTCGACCGCCGCCGGCCCGGCGGCCACCAGCGCCGGCATGGCCGCCATCGCCGCGCCGAGGGAGTCGAAGACCAGCAGGCCCGTCGCGGCATGGCGGTGCACGGGTACGGTGCGGAACGTCGCCGACGCGACGAACGCGAGCGTGCCCTCGCTGCCCACCACGAGCCGGGTGAGCAGATCGGCCGGGTCGTCGTGGTCGAGGAACGCGTTCACGCCGTACCCCATGGTGTTCTTCATGGCGTACTGGGCGCGGATGCGGCGCACCGAGTCGGGATTGCCGCGTACCCGGTCGCGCAGCCGCAGCAGCCCGGCGTGCAGCGCCGGTTCGGCGGCGCGCAGCCGGGCGTCGGCGTCCGGGGCGCCGGTGTCCAGCACGCTGCCGCTGGGCAGCACGAGGACCAGCGACTCCAGCGTCCGGTACGTGTTGAACTCGGTTCCGCAGGTCATGCCGCTGGAGTTGTTGGCGACCACGCCGCCGACCGTGCACGCGGACTCGCTGGCCGGGTCGGGGCCGAGCTTGCGGCCGTACGGCGCGAGCCGCGCGTTCACCTGCCGCAGCACCACCCCCGGTTGGACCCGCACCCGCCGCCCGTCGTCGAGCACCGTGAGGTCGCGGAAGTGCCGTCGCACGTCGACGAGCAGCCGGTCGGTGACGGCCTGGCCGCTGAGGCTGGTGCCGCCGGAGCGGAACGTCAGCGGGGTGCCGGTGCGGCGGCTGTGCGCCAGCAGCGCGGCGACCTGACCGGCGTCGGCCGGGGTGATCACCGCGCCGGGGTGCAGCAGATAGTGCGAGGCGTCGTGGGCCATCCGCAGCCGGTCCGCGGCCCGGGTCGCCACGCCGCCGGGCACCACCGACTCCAGTCCGGCCCGCGTGGACGCGCTCAGCTCCGTCATGATCACCGCACCTCCCCGGCTCACAGTAGTCGCGGTTCAGTCCGCGGTGATCCGGTCCAGCACCCGCCGCTGGAACGCGCGGGCGGCCGGTCCGGACGGCGGCGTGCCGCCGCGGCGGGCCTCGATCGAGGCGCGGATCAGCGCGGCGTCCGGGTCGTCGGCGGCCACCCGCAGCCCGGCGTCGACCTTGCCCAGCCAGACGCCGTCGCGGTGGCGCACCAGCGCGCGGCAGGCGCCGAGCACCGCGTCCTCCGCGCCGGGAGCCGGTGCGTCGCCGGGTGGGGTGGGCAGCGCCAGCCACCAGCGCAGCGCGTCGGCCAGCAGCGCCCGCAGCGCCTGCGGTGACGGGTCGGCGAACACGTCGGCGGCGGGCGGGCCGAGCAGCGTCAGGCCGGACTGGCGCAGGATGCTGCGGTCCAGCGCGTACCAGAACCGCCCGTCGGCGGCGGGCCGGTCGGCCGGGTCGTAGGTGGCGCGGAACGGCATTGTCGCGCCGGTGTTCAGCTCGACCTCGAAGCCGGGCTCCGGGGCGCCGGAGGCGGCCACGTCGCGGCGGTAGACCACGAGTTCCAGGCCGCGCGCCGGGCAGGGCAGCGACTCGTGCCGCAGCCGCTCCACGAGTATCCGCTTGGCCGCCTCGGGCAGCGGCCCGGCGACCAGCAGCGCCACGTCCACGTCGCTGCGCCCCGGCTGGTACGCGCCCAGCCCGACCGACCCGGCGGCGTACGCGCCGACGAGGTCGTCACCGAGCACGTCCCGGGAGCGGTGGACCAGTTCGGCCAGGTAGTCGCGGATGTCGTCGCGCATGCCGGCATCCTGCCCCGGCCAGAACGCGGTCAGTCCGGCGGGTCGGGACAGCACACCGTCAACGCGCCCGGGACCACCTTCACCTTGAGGCGTTTCGCCTTGCCCCGGGCGCCGCCGTCCAGCTCGTACGTCTTCGGCGCGTCGAACCGCACCGTGATCTTGCGACCGCGGGTGATCCGCACGAACGGCGACTCCTCGGAGCGTCCGGCGGCCATCCGGCCCAGCGTGCGCGCCCAGTCCACCGCGCCGCTGGCGGTGGACACGCCGACCTCCAGCGCCCCGTCGTCCGGACGGGCGTCGTCGAAGGCCGGGATGCCGCCGGTGATGGTGCCGACGTTGCCGAACAGCACGCAGCTCGCCTCGTCGTCGAACCAGTCCGCGCCGTCGACCCGGATCCGGGTCCGTACGCACTCGCCGCGCACGTGCCGCAGCCCGGTCCAGACGTACGCGATCCGGCCGAACCGGCCCTTGAGCTGCCGGTCGGCGTCCCGGATCAGGTCGCCGTCGAACCCGGCGCCGGCCATCACCGCGAAGTGCTCGCCGTTGATCCGGCCCAGGTCCAGCTCGCGGCGGCGGCCGTGCAGCGCGATCCGTACCGCCTCCGGCAGGTCGACCGGGATGCCCAGGTTCACCGCGAACAGGTTGGCCGTGCCGGCCGGCAGGATGCCCATCGGCACGCCGCTGCCCGCGAGCGCGTCGGCGCACCGCTGCACCATGCCGTCGCCACCCCACACCAGCACCAGCTCGGCGCCGGAGTCCAGCGCCGCGCGGACCCGCTTGGGCGCCTTGCGGCTCTTCGGCACCTCGTACCAGAGCAGCCGCCCGACCCCGGCGGCGACGAGCCGGGAGCGCAGCTCGTCGAGCCCTCCCCCGAACGTCTTCTTCCGATGGGCGACGACGGCGACCACACCGGCCGGGGGCGCGGCGGGGGCGGTGGCCGGGCGCTCGGCCGTGCTCGTGTTCATGGTCCCGCTGTACCCGGAGCGCGCGCGTCCCACGCCTGCGCCCGGCGCGACGCGCCCGAAACCGATTCGCGGCGTACTGTGCCCGGACGGCCACGTTCGGTACAGTGCGGACGATGATCCGCGCCGCCGGGCGCGGATCCGGAGGGTGTGCGATGAAGCGACGGATCGGGTGGGTGGCGTACTACACGCTGCGCCTCGGTTTGCTGCTCGGCGGCGTGGCAGCCGTCTGGGGCGCGCACGAGGTGGCGGCCGGCTCGGCCGCCCACGCCGCCGACCGTCCGCCGCTCACGGCCACCGTGGAGACTCTGACCCACACACTCGGCGCGGTTCTCGGCCTGCCCGCGTCCGGGGCCGTCGGTGTCGAGTCCACACCCGCCGCCGCGCCGGCATCCGGCACGACAGCTCCCGCCGCCGACGCCACCGCGCCGAGCGCTGACGCGCCCGGCACGCCCACGTCCGGCACGGCCACGCCCGGAAAGGCCGTGGCGACGCCCCCGGAGGCGGCCCCGGAGGCGGCCCCGGCCGCCACGACGCCGGTCACCGGCCGCGTCGTCGAGGCGGTGGTGACGCCGGTCCGCGACCACGTGCTGACCCCGGTCACCGAGGGCCTGCGCCCGGCCACCGACCCGGTACGCGATCACCTGCTCACGCCCGTCGCGGAGGCCCTGCGCCCGCTCACCGGCCCGGTCACGGAGGGCGTGCTCGAACCGGTCGCGGACGTGCTGTCCCCGGTCGTGGAGCCGCTGAGCCCGATTCTCGGTCCGGTCTGGCGGGGCCTGGAACCGGTGGTCGCGCCGCTGGACCCGGTGCTCGACCCGCTCAGCCCGGTGACCGATCTGCTCGACCCACCGGCGGCGTCGCAGCCGGACCCGGCCGACCCCGCTGACCCGACCGACCCCGGTGACCCGACAGCCCCCGCCGACCCGGCTGATCCGGCTGGTCCGGCTGATCCGGCCGGCACCGCTGATCCGGCCGTGAAGGCCCGCCCGGCTGCGCCGGCCCGCGTGGGCGACAGCGTTACGGTCGCCGCCGGCCCGGTGGCGCGTGCCTTCGCCGTCGAACCCCGGGGCGCCGCCGCGCGCAGCGCGACACAGGCTGTCCGCACGGCGGCCGACTTCGCCCCGACCCCCGTCGCGCCGCAGCCGTACGACGGCGCCAGCCATGCCGGCGGCGCGGTGCACAGCGAGGCGGCCGACGCGGACGCGTGCCGCTGGGGGCTGCCGACGCTCGCCCACCAGTACGGGCGCCCGTCGCACGAACGCCTGCCGGCCTCCCGCACGTCACGGCCCGGCACCAGACCCGCCTGAGCGGACTTCACAGGACCACATGCGATCCGGAGCACGGGCGTGTCCCGCCCGACTGCCGCGCCTGCGCGGCGGCGCCGTCGTCCGGCGCCCGCACCAGACCCGATCACGCCTGTGAAACAGGAGTTCGTTCATGAGCACAGCCCTGCCCGTCGCCCGCGCCCGGTGGTGCGACATCGGCCGCATCGCCGATCTCGTCGCCGAGGCCCTGATGCCCACCGCCCTGGCGGCCTGGCTCGTCCCCGACGCGCCGCGCCGTTTGCCGGTCCTCGCCGCCGTGGCGCGGATCTGGACCGAACACGCGCTGCTGTTCGGCGACGCGTTCCTGCTGCCCGACGGCAGCGCCGCCACCGTGTGGTTCCACCGCTACCGGCCGATCCCGACGCCCCACCGGTACGCCGATCGTCTCGCCGCCGCCGCCGGCCCGGACGAGGAGCGGTTCCGCCGCCTCGGTGACGCGCTCGCCGCCCGGCGTCCGGTCGAGCCGCACAACAACCTGGCGCTGCTGGCCGCTCCCCGGGGCGGTGCGGCGGAGGCGCTCGCCGGGGCGCAGCGCCGGATGGACACCCTCAGCCTGCCCACCTACGCGCACCCGTGCGCCGGGGAGCAGGAGGAGTTGCTGCGGCGGCTCGGCTACACCGCACGGGAGGCCTTCGCGGCCCCGGACGGCACCGAGCTGCGGGCGCTGTGGCGGTCGACGCCGTTCCGTGCGGGCGGCAACGACCGCTGGCCGGTGCGTCACCGCGGCTTCGGCCGCCCGGACCGCGACGGCCGGGCCACCGACCGGGCGGCGCGCTGACCGGTTGACCGGGCCGGGGCGGCCACCCAGCCGCCCCGGCTCCCGCCCGCCGCCTTCACGCAGACGTCGCTGTGCTCGGCCTCGGCGAGCCGGAGGTTGATCCGTTGCCCCGACGTCGTCGGCCGGTGCGGGCGCCGCACCTCGGTTAGCCTGCGAGCCGGGCACGACTTCGCCGAGCGACCGGAGGTAACGGTGCGAGGAACGGGAGAGACCCCGGGGCCGGCCGGCGCCACGACCGCGAGCCCGAAGCGCAAGCGGCGGCGCCTGCCGGTCGTCCTCGCGGTCTGCGTGCTGCTGGCCGGGTGCGGCCTGGTCGCGGGCGGCTACTACTTCGACAGCGTGCCCACGCCCAGCGACCTGAAGCTGCCCGAGTCGACAACCGTCTTCTACGCCGACGGGCGCACGCCGATGGCGAAGCTGGGCGCGCAGAACCGCACCATCGTGCCGTACGACCAGATGAACGACTCGGCCAAGCAGGCGATCGTGGCGGCCGAGGACCGGACCTTCTGGACCAACCGCGGCATCGACTTCAAGGGTGTGCTGCGCGCCGCCTGGGCCAACGTGAGCGGCGGGCAGCGGCAGGGCGCGTCCACGCTCACCCAGCAGTACGCGCGCATCGCCGCCGACCTGCGCGGGGTCACCTACTCCCGCAAGCTGCGCGAGGCGGTGATCGCGTGGAAGCTCGACGACGCGTACACCAAGGAGGAGATCCTCGGCTTCTACCTGAACACCGTGCCGTTCGGCCGGGGAGCGTACGGGATCGAGGCGGCCGCGCAGACGTACTTCGGCAAGACGGTCCGCCGGGACGCCCCACCCGAGCGGCAGCTCACCCAGGCCGAGGCGATGGTGCTCTGCGCCATGGTGAAGCAGCCGGAGGCGGATCCGGCCGACCCCGAGGGCACGCCCGGCTACGACCCGCGCCGCAACGCGCTGGCCAAGCAGAACTCGATCGACAGGTGGAACTACATCCGCGACGGCATGGTCAAGCTCGGCTACCTGACGTCGCAGCAGGCGGCGGACCTCGCGTACCCGGACACGGTCCGGCCGATCGACAAGGACGCGGGCCGGTCCGACCTGGACCGGCCGACCGGCCTGGTGGTCAACCACGTGCTGGCCGAGCTGCGCGGGACCGAGCCGTTCCGCGGCAAGCCGGACGAGGTGATCCGGGACGGCGGCTACCGCATCGTCACCACCATCGACAAGCGCGTGCAGGACGCGGCCGAGGCGGCGGCGGACATCCGCCGCGACACCGCCCCGCGAGCGGTGCGCGGGCAGCCGCGGAACTGGCAGGCGGCGCTGGTGGCGGTGGAGCCGGGCACCGGCCGGGTGCTCGGCTACTACGGCGGCGACAAGGGCTCGGGCGCGGACTACGCGGGCTGGTACTCCGACGAGGACGGCCAGGCCCGCGGCTTCGGCCAGCATCCGCCGGGGTCGTCGTTCAAGGTGTACGACCTGGCCGCCGCCGTGCGCGACGGGATCTCGGTGAAGGAGCGGTTCGACTCGCCGGACACCAAGGAGTTCCCCGCCTCGGGGCGCACCAAGGGCAGCGCGGCCGGGCCGATCCGCAACGCCGAGCGGGCGCCCTGCCAGCCGGACTGCGCGCTCTGGGAGGCCACCGTCGCCTCGCTCAACGTCACCTACTTCGAGCTGACCGAGCGGCTCGGCACGGACAAGGTGATCGAGATGGCCCGGCAGGCGGGCGTGGAGTCGATGTGGGAGACGGTCCGGGGCAACCCCCGACCGCAGCGCGTCGACCTGCGCAGCGACCCCGCCGACGAGGTGGCGAAGCGGTTCTCCACCGAGGTCGGCATCGGGCAGTACGGCATCACCGTGCAGGACCACGCGAACGGGATGGCCACGTTCGCGGCCGGCGGCAAGCGCGCCGACGCCCACTTCGTCCGGTCGGTGAGCAAGGACGACGAGGAGGTGTGGACCGAGCAGTTACGCACCACCGACCTCGGGCTGGACCGGGAGGCCGTCGACCAGCTTGACTGGACGCTGCGCCGGGTCCGGGCGGCCAAGCTGGACAACGGCTGGGACTCCGCCGGCAAGACCGGCACCTGGCAGGCCGGGAAGAGCACCACGCAGAACGTGCACACCTGGATGGTGGGCTGGACCGGCGCGCTGGCCTCGGCCGTGTGGCTGGGCACCACCGACGGCAAGCCGCTGCGGACCAGCGACGGCAGCTACGACGTGTACGGCTCGACCGGCGCCGCGCCGATCTGGCGGCAGTTCATGACAAAGGCCACCGAGGCGATGAAGCTCGACCCGGGCAAGTACCGCTTCGGTGAGCCGAAGTTTCCCGGCGACACCCCGGAGCCGACCGCGTCGGCACCGCCGCCGTCCACCGCCGCGCCCACACCGTCGGACTCCCCGAGCCCGAGCCCGACCCCGTCGAGCCCCAGCCCGAGCCCGGAGCCGACCGGGCGGCCGACGTCGCGGCCCACGCTGACGCCCACGCTGCCACCGCCGCCCACGATCACGCCGACGCGGACCCGCGGCCCGCGCTGACGCACCCGGCCGCGCGGTGGCGGCCCGCGTGCGGCGGCGTCCTCGCGTCTATGTGCGCCATTCGCGCACATAGGCAACGTCCGCAATTTGCACGGGCCCCATCCACTGTCGGCGATGTTCGCCCTGATCAGGGCCTATTGAAGATCATGGTTGCCTGGGACGACACGCGCGGCGACACGCCCGACTGCCAGCCGTTGCCCAGGTCACCCATTGCTCACGGCTCGCGCGGCGTGTGATTGTGCACCAGCGAACCGCCGACCCCCGGCGAATCGCGACGGTCGATCTGTCGACCCGGAGCCACGCCGGCAGCTCCGGTGACCGGCCGTCACCCTGCCTCGCACCACCGCGCCGCCCGTCCCCACCGGGCTCGTGCGGCGCGCCTGTAGAACAGGAGCAAACCTCCGTGAAACTCTCACCTCGCCTCGCCGCGCTCACCGGCGCGGCGGCGGCCGGCGTCATCGCCGCCGGCACCGCCGCGGCCGTGCAGGCCGCGCCACCCGGGCCCGCCGCCCCCAACCCGGCCCAGGCCCGAGCAGCCGCCGCCGACTCGACCCGCGCGCTGGTCGCGAACCGCCCCGCCTACCTCCAGGCCGGTTCCGACGACGCGTTCGTCCAGAAGCCGGTCATCTCCTCCGAGGGCACCCAGTACGTGCCGTACGAGCGCACCTACAAGGGCCTGCCCGTGGTCGGCGGCGACTTCGTGCTGGCCACCGACTCCGCCGGCAACCTCAAGTACGCCTCGGTCGCCCAGCAGCGGCCGATCGGCGCCCTCGCCACCACGCCCGCGCTGACCCAGGCCGCCGCCGCGGCCACGGCGCGCGCCCAGCTCAAGACCGTCAGCGCCGTCGAGGGCACCACGCTCGTCGTCTACACGCTCGGCGCCGCACCGGCGCTGGCCTGGGAGACCACGGTACGTGGCACCAGCGCGGACGGCCCGAGCCGGCTCACCGTCGACGTCGACGCCCGCACCGGCGCGGTCCTGCGCAAGCAGGAGCACGTGGTACGCGGCACCGGCACCGGCGCCTGGAACGGGCCCAGCCCGCTCACGCTC
Organism: Micromonospora chalcea; assembly: GCF_028768405.1. Lineage (NCBI taxonomy): Bacteria > Bacillati > Actinomycetota > Actinomycetes > Micromonosporales > Micromonosporaceae > Micromonospora > Micromonospora chalcea. Next base: position 1,495,458 of record NZ_CP118233.1, read on the forward strand.
AACACCACCCAGTCGGGCTCCACGTACACCATGAAGGACCCGACCGTCACGAACCTGAGCTGCCAGGACGCGGCGAACAACACCACGTTCAGCGGCTCCGACGACGTGTGGGGCAACGGCACCGCCACGAACAAGGAGACCGGCTGCGTGGACGCGCTGTTCTCCGCGCAGACCGAGCACAAGATGCTCGCCCAGTGGCTGGGCCGCAACGGCGCCAACGGCAACGGCGGCTACTGGCCGATCCGGGTGGGCCTCAACGACCAGAACGCCTACTACGACGGCAGCCAGGTGCAGATCGGCAAGAACACCGCCGGTCAGTGGATCGGCTCGCTGGACGTGGTGGCGCACGAGATCGGCCACGGCATCGACGACAACACCCCCGGCGGCATCTCCGGCGGCGGCACGCAGGAGTTCGTCGCGGACACGTTCGGCGCGGCCACCGAGTGGTTCGCCAACGAGCCGTCCAGCTACGACGCGCCGGACTTCCTGGTCGGCGAGAAGATCAACCTGGTCGGCTCCGGCCCGATCCGCAACATGTACAACCCGTCGGCGCTCGGCGACCCGAACTGCTACTCCAGCAGCATCCCGTCGACCGAGGTGCACGCCGCGGCCGGGCCCGGCAACCACTGGTTCTACCTGCTGGCCAACGGCAGCAGCCCGACCAACGGGCAGCCGTCCAGCTCGACCTGCAACAGCAGCAGCGTGAGCGGCCTGGGCATCCAGAAGGCCATCAAGATCATGTACAACGCCATGCTGCTGAAGACGTCGTCCTCGTCCTACCTGAAGTACCGCGTCTGGACGTTGCAGGCGGCGAAGAACCTCTACCCGAGCAGCTGCACCGAGTTCAACGCGGTCAAGGCGGCCTGGGCGGCGGTCAGCGTGCCGGCCCAGTCGGGTGAGCCGACCTGCGCCGGCGGCACCCCGACGCCCACGCCGACCGCCACCACCACCCCGCCGTCGGGCGGCTGCTCCGGCAACAAGCTCGCCAACCCCGGCTTCGAGTCGGGCAACGTGAGCTGGACCGCCTCGTCCGGCGTCATCACCACCGACAGCGGCCAGGCCGCCCACGGCGGCTCGTACAAGGCGTGGCTGGACGGGTACGGCTCGTCGCACACCGACATGCTCAGTCAGTCGGTGACGATCCCGGCCGGATGCCGCGCGACGTTCAGCTTCTGGCTGCACATCGACAGCGCGGAGACGACCACCGGCACCGCGTACGACAAGCTCACCGTCAAGGCCGGCAGCACCACGCTGGCCACCTACTCCAACCTGAACAAGGCCACCGGCTACGTGCAGCGGTCCTTCGACATCTCGTCGCTCGCAGGCACCACGGCGACCATCTCGTTCAGCGGCGTGGAGGACAGCTCACTGCAGACGTCCTTCGTCGTCGACGACACCGCGGTCACCCTGAGCTGACCGTGGCGTAGCGCGGCCGGTCGTCGTCCTCCCGGCGGCCGGCCGCATCGTCGTGCCGGGCGGTGCCGCGTCGCGCGTGGCCGCCGCCACGTGCCGGGGCGGCGCCGCGTCGTGCCGGGCCGTGTGCGGTCGGGTCAGGCCGGACGCCCGGCCTGGGACGCCGTGCCGCGGTCGCGGTGGATCCGCGCGGCCGCCTCGTGCATCGCGCGACCGAACAGCTCGGCCTGGTCACCCATGCTGCCGAGCCGGGCGGCGAGCGCGTCGGCGTCGGCCCGCGCCGACGCGCTGACCCGGGCGTCCAGCTCGGACAGCGCGGCGTTGGCGGCGGCGGTGACATGTCCGCACAGGACGTCGAGGGGCTCGCCGGCCAAGTCCGGGTCGATCGTCACGGAATCCAGCCGGCCACCCTGAACGGCGACCGCGCGGACCCGGCCGTCGGCTGCGGTGCCCTCGGCGCGCAGCAGGTCGCCCGGCTCGCCGTCGGCGTGCTCCGAGGCCCGGGAGCGCATCGCGGTGAGCGCCTGCTGCGTGCGGGTCAGCAGTTCGTCGATGCTCGCGGCCGCCGAGAACGGATCGTTGGTCATTTCCGCGCTTTCTTCACGTCTGAGCCGATCATCGTGACCCTAGCAACCGGCTCCGACGAATCGCGGTCAGCGGCCGTCACGGGTGGCGTCCGGCGCCGCGAGCAGGCCGGACACCGGCGGCGCGGCGTGTCGCGGGCGGCCGGCCGCCCGGCCGGGTCGAACCGGCCGGGCGTCCGGACCAGATCAGCGCAGACGCAGCCGCTGACCGGGGAAGATCAGGCCGGGGTCGTCGCCGACCACTGCCCGGTTGCGCTCGTGCAGGGCACGCCAGCCACCGTCGACGCGCTGCGCCACGGCGATCTCCGACAGCGTGTCCCCGCGCCGGACCACGTACGTCCCGGCCGACGGCTGCGGCGCCGCAGTCATCGCGGCCCGCTCCGGCGCGGCCTTGCGCGTGGCGGCCCGCTTCGGGGCGGACTTCTTCGAGGTGGCCTTCTTAGGGGCGGCCCGCTCGGACCGGGTCGCCGCGGCGTTCGCCGAGCCGCCCTTCTTGCCGCAGGTCGGCCACGCGCCGATGCCCTGGCCGCGCAGCACCTTCTCCGCGACGGCGATCTGCTCGGACCGGCTGGCCAGGTCGGCGCGGGCGGCGTACTTCTGGCCGCCGTAGCCGTTCCAGGTGGCGCGGGAGAACTGGAGCCCGCCGTAGTACCCGTTGCCGGTGTTGATCTTCCAGTTGCCGCCGGATTCGCAGCGCGCGACCGCGTCCCAGTTGACGCCCGCGCTGGCCGGAGCGGCCGGGCCGAACAGGGTCGCGACGCCGACGACGGCGCCGGTCACCACCGCACCGAGAGCGGTACGGCGACTTCGGGCCGAGTATGCAGTTGACATGTGGATTCCTCCACGCCGACGAGGTGAGCTGTCGGGTTCGGGCCGAGGAGCCCGGCCGCCGGTGGCGGCTTCACCCCGAGGTGACGATGCACCGTGGAACGTGTGGTTCCCCCGCTCCCGCGCGAGGTTCGGTTACCGGGGCCGGCGGCGGGATTTGGCGTTTCCGGCCCGCGGTGCCCGCGAATGCGAACGAAACCGACGCTAAGGACGGTTTGCGGCGATCGTCCACTTCTTGTGACGGTGTTCACCCGGCCGGGCTACCACCTGTGGAGCTACCGTGGCAGGGCCGAGCAAGATCACGGGAGGGCGGAACGGATGACCGATCACGGACACGAGCTGACCTTCGGCGGCTTCATCACCCCCGCCGCCGGGCAGCCCGACCAGGTGGTGGCGCTGGCCACGCTCTGCGAACAGGTCGGGCTGGACCTGGTCACGTTCCAGGACCACCCGTACCAGCCGGGCTTCCTGGACACCTGGACGCTGATGTCCTACGTGGCCGCCGTCACCGAGCGCATCCGGCTGGCCGGCAACGTCCTCAACCTGCCGCTGCGCCAGCCGGTGGTGCTGGCCCGCAGCGTGGCCAGCCTGGACCTGCTCACCGGCGGCCGGGTCGAGATGGGACTCGGCGCGGGCGCGTTCTGGGACGCGATCGAGGCGACGGGCGGGCGGCGCCTGTCCCCCGGCGCGGCGGTCCAGGCCCTGGACGAGGCGATCCGGGTGATCCGCGAGGTCTGGGACACCGACCGGCGCGGCATGATCCGCGTCGACGGCGAGCACTACCGCGTGGTCGGCGCCAAGCGCGGTCCGGCACCCGCTCATCAGGTGGGCATCTGGGTCGGCGCGTACAAGCCGCGCATGCTGCGCCTGGTCGGCCGCGCCGCGGACGGCTGGCTGCCCTCCCTGTCCTACCTGCCGAAGGGCCCCGACGAGCTGCCCGCCCTGAACGCGCTCGTGGACGAGGGCGCCGAGGCCGCTGGGCGCGACCCGGCCGAGATCCGCCGCATGCTCAACGTGAACGGCACGTTCGCGCGCTCGTCGGCCGGCTTCCTGGCCGGGCCGCCGGCGCAGTGGGCGGAGGAGCTGGCCGGGCTCACGCTGGAGCACGGCATCACCACGTTCATCCTCGGCAGCGACGAGCCGCGCGCGATCCAGATCTTCGCCCAGGAGGTCGCGCCGGCGGTCCGCGAACTCGTCGCCGCCGAGCGCACCGCGCCCGGCAGCGGGGCCCGTGCGGTCGCCGACGACACGGCCGCCACCGGCGGCGCGGCCACACTGGCGGTCACCCCCACCCCCGACCCGGGGGTACGTCTGAGCGCGCGCCGCCCCTGGGACGAGTCGACCCGGCCGACCGCCCCGCCGCCTCCGGCCGGCCAGGTCTACCCACCCCGGGGGCAGGCCGCCGGGCAGCACCTGGTGGACGTGCACGACCACCTGCGCCAGGAGCTGGCCCAGGTGCGCGACCTGCTGGAACAGGTCAAGCGGGGCGCCGTCTCGCCGGGCCGGGCGCGTGCGGCGCTCAACGAGATGACCATGCGGCAGAACAACTGGACGCTCGGGGCGTACTGCGCGGCCTACTGCACCATGGTCACCCAGCACCACGGGCTGGAGGACGCCTCGATCTTCCCGCACCTGCGCCGCTCCGAGGCCGGGCTGGCGGCCGTGCTCGACCGCCTCGAGGAGGAACACGTGGTGATCCACGGGGTGGTGGAGAGCGTCGACCGGGCGCTCGTGGAACTGGTCCACCGGCCCGGCGACTTCACGCAGCTCCAGGAGGCGGTGGACCTGCTCACCGACACGCTGCTGTCGCACCTGTCGTACGAGGAGCACCAGATCGTCGAGCCGCTGGCCCGGCACGGCTTCTTCCCCGGCCAGCTGTGAGGTAGCTGACTTTTGATTTCCTAAGTCAGGGGGTACCGTCGACGCCATGACGGACCTCCTTGCGCAGCGTGACTCCTGGTCCACCGCCAACTGCTCGATCGCCCGGGCGCTGGAGGTGGTCGGCAACCGCACCACGCTGCTCCTGCTGCGCGAGGCGTCGTTCGGCACCCGCCGCTTCGACGACTTCGCGCGGCGGGTCGGCGTCAGCGAGCCCGTCGCCGCCGCACGCCTCAAGCAGCTCGTCGCCGACGGGCTGCTCGACCGGCGCCCCTACCGCGAGCCCGGGCAGCGCACCCGCGACGAGTACGTGCTCACCGCCAAGGGCAGCGACCTGATCCCGGTGCTGGTCGCGCTGCGGCAGTGGGGCGACACGTACGCCGCCGACGAGGCCGGCCCGGCCGTCCGGCTGACCCACGACGAGTGCGGCGCGGCCGTGCACGCCCGGCTGCGCTGCGACGCCGGACACGACGTACCGCCCGGCGAGCTGGCCGTCCTGCCCGGTCCGGGCCTGCTGTCCGCCTGACCCACCTTCCTTCCCCACCCCTCGGAGCGAGACATGAAGATCGCTGGAAGCACCGCCCTGGTCACCGGCGCCAACCGCGGCTTCGGCCGGCACCTGGCCGCCGAACTCGTCGCGCGCGGCGCCACCGTCTGGGCCGGCGCCCGCAACCCGGACACCGTCGACCTGCCCGGCGTCACCCCGGTACGCCTCGACATCACCGACCCCGCCTCGGTGGCCGCCGCCGCGGAGCGGGCCGGTGACGTGACGCTGCTCGTGAACAACGCCGGCGTGAGCACCGGCGCCGACCTGCTCGACGGTGACCTCGCGCAGATCCGGCTGGAGCTGGAGACGCACTACCTCGGCACGCTGTCGGTGGTACGCGCGTTCGCGCCCCGGATCGCGGCGAACGGCGGCGGCACGATCCTGAACGTGCTGTCGGCGCTGTCCTGGTTCACGATCCCCGGCGTCGGCGCGTACGGCGCGGCCAAGGCCGCCGAGTGGTCGATGACGAACGCGCTGCGCCTGGAACTGGCCGGCCGGGGCGTCCGGGTCGCCGGGCTGCACGTGGGCTACATGGACACCGAGATGGCCGCCGCCGTGCCCGGCCCGAAGGCGCACCCGGCCGACGTCGCCCGGCTCGCCGCCGACGGCATCGAGTCCGGCAGCTACGAGATCCTGGCCGACGACGTCGCCCGCCGGGTCCAGGCGGGGCTGTCCGGTGGGGTGGCAGCGCTCTACCCCGCGCTCCCCTGAACAGACCCGTCTCGCCGAGGTGGCGGGGTCAGAACCCGTCCGATGCCGCCACTTCGGCGCAATGGTGTCGATCAAGCACAAGCCACGACAACCGCCCGGACACAGCCGATCAACAGCCTTCGACAAGAGCCCGACATCAGCCGACGCTCGCCAAGCGGCGCTCCGTCAGATCCACCCGCTCGACACCTGCGCATTAGGGCCGCCCCGCCGACGCGGGCCCGCAAGACCATCTCCGCCAGAGCCCTCACTCATCTAGAGCCCCGAGCGTCCCTCCAACTGGGATCGATCTTCCTCATTCCGGGACGCCCCAGGTGATCAACACCAGCTCGGCGAAGTGGCGGGGTCAGAGCCCGCCTGATACCACCACTTCGGCGAGCTGGAGTCGATCAAGCGGCAGCCAGCCGCCCGCACGAGCCCGGCGAAGGACTGACCCGACAACCACCCGGATCGACTTCCCGGCGCTTGATCGACAAGCTCGCCGAGGTGGAGGCATCGGGGGCACCCAGATACCGCCACCTCGGCGTAGTGGAGTCGATCAAGCGGGCCGGGTCGGGTCGGGCTACAGGCCGCGGGCCAGGCGGTCGGCCAGGATGCGGGTGAACCGGGCCGGGTCGGCCAGCTCGCCGCCCTCGGCCAGCAACGCCATGCCGTACAGCAGCTCGGCGGTCTCGGTCAGCGCGGCCGTGTCGCCGCCCTCACCGTGCGCCTTGCGCAGCCCGGTGACCAGCGGGTGGGCCGGATTCAGCTCCAGGATCCGCTTGACCTGGGGCACCTCCTGGCCCATCGCCCGGTACATCTTCTCCAGCGTCGGCGTCATGTCGTGCGCGTCGCCCACCACGCAGGCCGGCGAGGTGGTCAGCCGGGTGGACAGGCGCACCTCCTTGACGCTGTCGGCGAGCGCGCCGCCGAGGAACGTGAGCAGGTCGGCGTACTCCTGCCGTTCGGCCTCGGCCTTCTCCTTCTCCTCCTCGGTCTCCAGGTCCACCTGGCCCTTGGCGACCGAGCGCAGCGTCTTGCCGTCGTACGCGCCGACGCGCTCGACCCACACCTCGTCCACCGGGTCGGTGAGGATCAGCACCTCGTAGCCCTTGGCGCGGAACGCCTCCAGGTGCGGCGAGTTCTCGATGGTGGCCCGGTTCTCGCCGGTGGCGTAGTAGATCTCGCTCTGCCCGTCCTTCATCCGCTCCACGTACGCCCGCAGCGTGGTGGGCTCGGCCGGGTCGTGGGTGCTGGCGGCGCGGACCAGTTCCAGCAGCGTCTCGGTGTTGTCCGGGTCCTCCAGCAGACCCTCCTTGACCACCGCGCCGAACTCGGTCCAGAAGGTGCGGTACGACTCGGCGGACATGTCCTTGAGCGTGGCGAGGACCTTCTTGACCAGCCGGCGGCGCACCGCGCGGATCTGCCGGTCCTGCTGGAGGATCTCCCGGGAGATGTTCAGCGACAGGTCGTGCGCGTCCACCACGCCCTTGACGAAGCGCAGGTAGTTGGGCATCAGCGCGTCGCAGTCGTCCATGATGAACACGCGCTTGACGTAGAGCTGCACGCCGCGGCGGCCCTGCGGGGAGAACAGGTCCAGCGGGGCGTGCGACGGCAGGAACAGCAGCGCCTCGTACTCGAAGGTGCCCTCGCCGCGCATGTGGATGGTTTCGAGGGGGTCGGCCCAGTCGTGCGCGACGTGCCGGTAGAACTCCTTGTACTCGGCCTCGTCGACCTCGTCCCGCGAGCGCGCCCAGAGCGCCTTCATCGAGTTGAGCGTCTGCTCCTCGCGGGTGGTGGCGCCGTCCTCGCCGGGCTTGTCGACCGTCATCCGGATCGGCCACGAGATGAAGTCGGAGTAGCGCTTGACGATCTCCCGGATCGTCCACTCGGCGGTGTAGTCGTGCAGGTTGTCCTCGGTGTCGACGGGCTTGAGGTGCAGCGTGACCGAGGTGCCCTGGGGTGCGTCCTCGACCTCCTCGATCGAGTACGTGCCCTCGCCGGTGGACTCCCAGCGGGTGCCGCCGGACTGTCCGGCGCGGCGGGTCAGCAGCGTCACCTTGTCGGCGACCATGAACGTGGCGTAGAAACCGACGCCGAACTGGCCGATCAGCTCCTGGGACGCGGCGGCGTCGGAGGACTCGCGCAGCTTGCGCAGCAGTTCGGCGGTGCCGGACTTGGCGATGGTGCCGATCAGGCGGACCACCTCGTCACGGGTCATGCCGATGCCGTTGTCCCGCACGGTGAGCGTACGGGCGTCCTTGTCGGCCTCGATCTCGATGTGCAGGTCGGAGGTGTCGGCCGGCAGGTCCTTGTCGACGAGCGACTCCAGCCGCAGCTTGTCCAGCGCGTCGGACGCGTTCGAGATCAGTTCGCGCAGGAAGACGTCCTTGTTCGAGTAGATCGAGTGCACCATCAGCTGCAACAGCTGACGGGCCTCGGCCTGGAACTCCAACGTCTCGACCCCGTCGCTCACACCGGCTCCTTCCCTCTGGCGGCTCCTACGGCGGAAAGGATACGAGGGGTGACCGCTGCGGCACGCACCGGCCGCCCCGGAAATCGACTGGTACAACCAGTTGACGGGTTGATGTGCACGGGGCCACACTGCTGCGCATGACCTTCGATCCCGCGCCCCGCGTCTCGGTCTCCGACCACGTCTTCGGCCGGCTGCGCGACGCGATCGTCTCCGGCCGGTACGCGCCGGACGAGACGCTGCCCGGCGAGCGCGAGCTGGCCGGCGCGTTCGCGGTCAACCGGCACGCGGTCCGGGAGGCGCTGCGCCGCCTGCAGCAGCTCGGCCTGGTCCGGGTCAGCCAGGGCGGCGCGACCCGGGTGCTGGACTGGCGGGTCCACGCCGGGCTGGACCTGGCGCTGTCACTGGCCCGCTCCGGTGACGTACTCCCGGTCGAGACGCTGGTGCGCGACATGCTGGAGATGCGGGCGTGCGTCGGGATCGACGCGGCCCGGCTGTGCGCCGAGCGCGGCGACGCGGCCGTCGTCGCCGCCGTGGTCCGGGCCGCCGAGGAGTACGGCGACCTGGCCCCCGACCTGGACCTGATGAACGAGGCGAACATCGCCATCTGGCGGCTGGTCGTACGCGGCAGCGGCAACACCGCCTACCAGCTCGCCTTCAACAGCCTGGTGGCCGGCACGTTCGCGGTCGGTGACGTCCCCCCGGACGCCCGCGCGGCCGAACTGCTCGACGTCGCCGGGCACCGCCGTCTCGCCACCTCGATCGCCTCCGGTCAGGGCGCGGCGGCCGCCCGGCACGCCCGGGAGCTGCTGACCGCGCCGGTCACCCCCACCCCCACCACCACCCCCGGAAGGGAAGCGCGCGCATGATCCCCGCCGTGCTGTACGCCGTCCCGGCGTTCCTGCTCCTGATCGTGATCGAGGCGGTCTCCTACCGCTTCCTGCCCGACGACGACGAGCGCGGCTACGAGCTGCGCGACACCACCACCAGCCTGTCCATGGGGCTGGGCAGCCAGATCATCGGCTTCCCGTGGAAGCTGCTCACCGTCGGCCTGTTCGCGGCGCTGTGGACCGTGGCGCCGGTGCAGTTGTCCCCCGGCGACTGGTGGACCTGGGTGATCCTGTTCTTCGCCGACGACCTGGCCTACTACTGGTTCCACCGCTCGCACCACGAGGTGCGCGTGCTCTGGGCCAGCCACGTGGTCCACCACTCCAGCGTCTACTACAACTTCTCGACCGCGTTGCGGCAGAGCTGGACGCCGATGACCTCGCTGCCGTTCTGGCTCGCGCTGGCCCTGCTCGGAATTCCGCCGTGGATGATCTTCCTGCAGCAGTCGGTCAGCCTGCTCTACCAGTTCTTCCTGCACACCGAACGGATCAGGGTGCTGCCCCGGCCGATCGAGTGGATCTTCAACACGCCGTCGCACCACCGGGTGCACCACGGCTCCAACACCGAGTACCTGGACCGCAACTACGGCGGCATCCTGATCATCTGGGACCGGCTGTTCGGCACGTTCGAGCCCGAGCGGGCCTCCGCGCGCTACGGCCTCACCAAGAACATCGGCACCTACAACCCGCTGCGGGTGGCCACCCACGAGTTCGCCGCGATCTGGTCCGACGTACGCCGGGCCGACTGCTGGCGGCACCGACTCGGCTACCTGTTCGGCCGCCCGGGCTGGCAGCCGGCCCGATGAGGCGCTCCTGGATGCTGCTCCTGTTCGGGCTGGTCGCCGCCGTCGAACTGGTCGGGGTCGCGCTCGACTCGACGGTGCTCCAGTGGCTGGCCAAGCCGCTGCTCGCGCCGGTGCTGCTGGCGTACCTCTGGGCGCGCCGCCGCCGGGTGGACGCGGTGGCGGTCGGCCTGGTCGCCGCCACCGCGGGCGACGTCGCCCTGCTCCTGGAGGGTGACACCGCGTTCCTGGCCGGCATGGGCTTCTTCCTGGTCACCCAGATCGCGTTCATAACCGCCTTCGTCCGGCACCGGCGCGCGCCGGTCGTGGCGTGGGCCGGCTACCTGCTCGCCTGGGCCGGGGCGAACGCGCTGCTGTGGGGCATGCTCGGGCCGCTGCGGCTGCCGGTGCTCGGCTACAGCCTGGCGCTGTGCCTGATGGCCGCCGCCGCGGCCGGGGTGTCCGCGCCTGTCGCCGCCGGCGGCGCGTTCTTCCTCGTCTCCGACCTGCTCATCGGCGTGGGCGCGGCCGGGATCGAGCTGCCCGGGCGGGGCCTGCTGGTGATGACCACCTACTGCGCGGCGCTGCTGCTGATCACCACCGGCTGGGTGGCCGCGACCCGCCCGGCGACCGGCCCGGAGTCGCCGCCCGCGGGTACCCTGCTCGCGTGGCCAGGGAGAACGGGCGCAAGCTGATCGCCTCGAACAAGAAGGCGCGGCACGACTACGACATCCTCAAGACGTACGAGGCGGGTATCGTGCTGGCCGGCACCGAGGTCAAGTCGCTGCGGGAGGGGCGGGTGTCGCTTGTCGACGCGTTCGCCCAGGAGCGCGACGGCGAGATCATGCTGTACGGCCTGCACATCGCCGAGTACGGCTTCGGCACCTGGACCAACCACGCGCCCCGGCGCACCCGCAAGCTGCTGCTGCACCGGGTGGAGATCGCCCGCATCCTGGAGAAGCTGCGCGACGGCGGCGTCACGTTGGTGCCGCTGTCGATGTACTTCGCCGACGGCTGGGCCAAGGTGGAGCTGGGCCTGGCCCGGGGCCGCCGGTCGTACGACAAGCGTCAGGCGCTGGCCGAGCGGGACGCGAAGAAGGAGATCGCCCGCGAGATGGGTCGCCGGCTCAAGGGCCGCACCACCGGCCGCCGAACCTGATCCGTCCCGTGTTGAGGACAGTCGCTGTCCGCTGGCTCCGGCAGGCTGGACGGCGACCGATCACACGTGCCGCCGGTTCGCCGGCGGGACCGACGGAAGGTGAGCCGAGATGGCCCGCGACGTGCAAATCACCATCGACTGCGCCGACCCGGCGAAGCTGGCGGCGTTCTGGGCCGAGGTCCTCGGCTACCGGGTCCAGGGCCCGCCGGAGGGCTTCGACTCGTGGGAGCAGGCGCTGACCGCGATGGGCGTTCCGCCGGAGCGGCACAACGACGCCTCGGCAGTGGTCGACCCGGAGGGCGCCGGTCCGCGACTGTTCTTCCAGCGGGTGCCGGAGTCCAAGCGGATCAAGAACCGGGTGCATCTGGACGTCCGGGCCGCGCCCGGCCTGACCGGCGAGGCCCGGATGGCGGCGCTGGAGGCGGCGGCCGACCTGCTCGTTCCGCTCGGCGCGACGCGCGTCGGGCGCTTCGAGCCCGCTCCCCCGCTGGAGGCGGGGCACGTGCTGATGACCGATCCGGAGGGCAACGAGTTCTGCCTCGACTGAGACCCGAGGAGATTCAACAAGGCTCCTTGTACATTACTTCTTGTCGGTCTAGCCTGACGGCATGACCGACGGAACCGGCAACCGGCGCCTCAGCGACCCGCGCGCCATGCGGGCGCTGGCCCACCCCACCCGGCTGCGGCTGCTCGGCGAGCTTCGCCTGCGCGGCCCGCAGACCGTCGGCATGCTGAGCGAGCGGACCGGCGAGGCGGTCGGCTCGGTCAGCTACCACGTCGGCAAGCTGGCCGAGCACGGCTTCGTGACCGAGGCCCCCGAACTGGCCCGGGACCGGCGCGAACGGTGGTGGCGGGCCGCGCACGCCACCACCGACTGGGATCCCCTCGAACTGCTCGACGACCCCGAGCGCCGGCTCGCCGGCAACCTGCTGCGCCAGGCCGCCATGCAGCGCTACGTGGCCCGCTACCAGGCGTACCTGGAATCGGAGGCCGACCTCGACCCGGCCTGGGTCCGCGGCACCACGAGCAGCGACACGGTGCTGCACCTGACCCCCGACGAGCTGGTGGAGCTGCGGGACGAACTGTCCGAGCTGGGCCGGCGCTGGCGGGAACGCGGCGCCGCCGGCCGGCCCGGCGCGGAGATGGTCACGCTCATCTGGCAGGCGTACCGGGGGCCGCGGTGACCCGCGACCGCCGGCCGCTGGCCGGACTGCTGATCGGGCACGCCGTCTCGCTGACCGGCAACGTGCTCACGCTCATCGCGCTGCCGCTCTACGTGCTGGCCGAGACCGGCTCGCCGGGCGCCACCGGGCTGGCCGGCGCGTTCGCCACCGCGCCGGTGGTGCTCGGCGGCGCGTTCGGCGGCGTGCTCGTCGACCGGATCGGCTACCGGCGCTCCAGCGTGCTCGCCGACGTGGTCTCCGGCGTGACGATCGCCGCCGTACCCCTGTTGCACTCCACCGTCGGCCTGCCGTTCCCGGCGCTGCTGGCCCTGGTCTTCGTCAGCGGACTGCTCGACACGCCGGGGCAGACCGCGCGCACCGCGCTGCTGCCGGAGGCCGCGGCGGCGGCCGGGGTGCCGATCGAGCGGGCGGCCGGGTGGGAGGACGCGACCTCGCGCGGCGCCCGGATGATCGGCGCACCCCTGGCCGGCCTGCTGGTCGGCGTGTTCGGGGCGGTGCCGGTGCTGGCGCTGGACGCGGTGACGTTCGCCGTGTCGGCGCTCGTGGTGACACTGCTGGTGCCGCGTGGCCTGCGGCCGTCCGACGACGGGAGCGAGCCGGAGACCGGCGGCTACTGGCGGCAGTTCGCCGCCGGGCTGCGCTTCCTGGTCCGCGAGCCGCTGCTGCGCGCCATGGTCCTGCTGGTGCTGGTGACGAACCTGTTCGACGCGGCCAAGAGCCAGGTGCTGCTGCCGGTGGTCGCCGAACGGGAACTCGGCGGGCCGGCCGCGTTCGGCCTGCTGGTGGGCGTCATGGGTGGTGGGGCGCTGGTCGGCTCGCTGGTGTTCAGCGCGATCGGGCACCGCCTGCCCCGCCGGGCCACATTCGTCACCGCGTACGCGCTGTGCGGCGCCCCACCGCTGTGGGCGCTCGCCGCCGCGCCGCCGCTGCCGGTGGTGGCCGCCGTGGTGGCGATGGCCGGGCTCGCCGCCGGCGCGCTCAACCCGCTGATGGGCGCGGTCCAGTTGGAGCGGGTGCCGCCGGCCATGCGGGCCCGGGTGTACGGCGTGATCGGCGCGGGCGCGTGGGCGGCCATGCCGGCCGGCGCGGTAGGCGCGGGATTCGCCGCGGACCGGTTCGGCCCGACGTCCACACTGGTCGTGATGGGCGCCTGCTACCTGCTGGTGGTGCTGACGCCGTTGCTGGGCGGCCCGTGGCGGGACATGCGCCGGCCCACAGTGGTGCGGCAGCGCGAGCCCGAGCCCGTCTCGGAGCGCAGGCGGGAAACGCTCTCTTGACATCGACCGACTTCGTTCATACCTTCATCGAAGTCTATTTGTATGGTTTGTTAACCGTTGGGCGGGGCCGGCCGCCGTGACGGAAACGGCCACCACCCCCGCAGGAGGCGCCCCGTGCGCACCATCCGTACCCTCGCCGCCCTGGCGGTGACAGCGGTCGGCCTCACCGCCGCCCTCACCGTCGTCCCCCACTCCCCCGCGATCGCCGCCCCCGGCGCGGTCACCTGGTCCGACGACTTCAACGGCCCCGCCGGCGCCGCGCCCGACGCGAGCAAGTGGCGCTACGACATCGGTGGCGGCGGCTGGGGCAACAACGAGTTGCAGTACTACACCAACAGCACCCGCAACGCCGCGCTCGACGGCAACGGCAACCTGGTCATCACCGCCCGCCGGGAGAACCCCGGCGGCTACAACTGCTGGTACGGAAGCTGCCAGTACACCTCGGCCCGGCTGCTCACCAACGGCACGTTCGCCCAGGCGTACGGGCGGTTCGAGGCGCGCATCAAGGTCCCGCGTGGACAGGGGCTGTGGCCGGCGTTCTGGATGCTCGGCAACGACATCGGCACGAACCCGTGGCCCGGCAGCGGCGAGATCGACATCATGGAGAACATCGGCTACGCGCCGTCGACCGTCTGGGGCACGCTGCACGGCCCCGGCTACTCCGGCGGCAGCGGCGTCGGCGCCTCCACCTCGCTGCCCGGCGGGCAGGCGCTCGCCGACGCCTTCCACACGTTCGCCGTGGACTGGGCGCCGGACTCGATCACCTGGTACCTCGACGGCGTGGCGTACTCCCGCAAGACGCCCGCCGACATCGGCGGCAACCGCTGGGTCTTCGACCACCCGTTCTTCATGATCATGAACGTGGCGGTCGGCGGCAACTGGCCCGGCTCGCCGGACGGCAGCACGACGTTCCCGCAGACCATGACCATCGACTACGTCCGGGTCCAGGCCTGGGACAACGGCGGCGGGGGCACCGGCGGCCAGATCACCGGGTACGGCAACAAGTGCGTCGACGTGGCCAGCGCCGGCACCGCGAACGGCACCCCGGTGCAGCTCTGGACGTGCAACGGCACCGCCGCCCAGCGCTGGAGCTGGAACGCCGACGGCTCGGTACGCGCGCTCGGCAAGTGCCTCGACGTGGCCGCCGGGTCCACGGCGAGCGGCGCCAAGGTGCAGCTCTACGACTGCAACGGCACCGGCGCGCAGAAGTGGGTGTTCAGCGCGGCCGGCGACATCGTGAATCCCCAGGCCAACAAGTGCCTGGACGCCACCGGTCCCAGCTCGGCCGACGGCACCCGGCTGCAGATCTGGGACTGCACCGGCGCCGCCAACCAGAAGTGGCGCCGCTGACCGGCGTCCCGGCCCGGGGCGGGCGGCGCATCCGCCCGCCCCGGCGTCACCCGCACCCGCACCCGCACCCGCACCCGCACCCGCGATCTTGCACTTTCGGCCCGAGTCGCGCTCCGAATGTCCCGTTCGCCCGGGTACAAAGTGCAAGATCGCGGGCATGGGGTGCGGCCGGCCCACCCGCCCCCCGCCCGGCCACCCGCACCAGCCACGCGTGTCCGGTTTCCAGGATTCGCGGACCACGTCCCGGGACTGCAGTAGATCTTGGTAGGAAAGGGCCCCCATAGGGACCCTTTCCTACCAAGATCTCCGGACCGCCTCGGACGAGGCGCCCACGGCGGCCCGGCGGGACGAGCACCTCCCGGCAGCACCCACGGCGGTGATCAAGGAGTTTGTGTCCGGATCGGGCGCGGATCGGGACACAAACTCCTTGATCACCGCGGAGAGCACGGGGAGATTCGCGGGGGTCAGAAGGGGGCGTCCACGGGTAGTCGGCGGACCTGGGTCAGGTAAGGATCCAGCTCGCCCACCTCGAAGCGGCACGTGCCGATGACGTGCCAGAACTGGCCGCCCGGGTCACCGTCCAGCTTGTACCGGCCGTCCGGGCTGACCGCCGCCCATCCGTCCGGCAGCCCGATCAGCGTGGTCCGCAGCTGGGCGTGCTCCGGGTCGGCCACGTCCCACAGGCGTACGGTGCCGTCGTCACCGGCGCTGGCGAGCAGGCTGCTGTCCGGGCTGAAGTGCACCGACCAGACCCGCCGGGTGTGTGCCGCCAGCGTGCCGTGCAGCCGGCCGGTGACCGGGTCCCACAGCCGGATCACCAGGTCGTCCCCGGCGGTGGCGAGCAGGTTGCCGTCCGGGCTGAACGCGCACGACCAGAGGCGGCCGTCGTGTTCGGTGAGCACGACACGCGGCTGGCCGGTCTGCACGTCCCAGACCACCGCCGTGCCGTCGTTGCCGGCGCTGGCCAGCAGCGTGCCCTCGCTGTTGAAGCCGACCGAGTAGACCCGGTCAGTGTGGTGTTCCAGCGTCATCCGGCAGGTGGCGGTGGCGGCGTCCCACAGCCGAACCGTCTGGTCGTCGCACCCGGTGGCGATGGTCTCGCCGTCCGGGCTGAACGCGACGGTGCGCACCCGGCCCCGGTGCGGGGTGAGCGTGGCGAAGTGCCGGCCGGTGCGGCGGTACCACAGGCGTACCGTGTCGTCGTCGTTCGCGGTGGCGAGCGCGTCGCCGTCGGGGCTGAACGCGACCGCCCAGACGTGGTCGGTGTCCACGTTGAGCTCGCGCTCGTCGGCGCCGGTGTCGGTGTTCCACAGGTGCACGCCGCCGTCGCCGCTGGGCGAGGCGACCAGCGGCTCCTCGGGGCAGAACACCACGGACAGCAGCCGGTCGGCGGGGCTGGCGAGCTGGCGCAGCAGGCGGCCGGTACGCGGTTCCCAGAGCCGGATCACGCCGTCGTTGCCGCAGGCGGCGAGCACTTCCCCGTCGTCGCGGAAGGACAGCGCGGTGACCCGCCGGCCGTGCCCGCGCAACGTGTGCTGGAGCTGCCCGGTGCGTACGTCCCACAGCCGGGTGGTGCCGTCGTTGCTGCTGGTGGCCACCTGGTTCTGGTCCGGCCGCCAGACCACCGGCCAGACCGAGCCGCGGTGCCGGGTCAGCTCGTGCCGGACCTGCCCGTCGTCGGTGTCCCAGAGCTGGATCGCGCCGTCGCTGGCGGCGGTGGCGAGCAGGCTGCCGTCGCCGTTGAACCGGACGCTGTAGATCGCGCCCCGCTGCCGCCCGAGCACCCGTACCGGCCGGCCGGTCTCGGTCTCCCACAGCCGCAGCGCGCCGTGCGTGTCGCCGGTGGCCATCAGCGTGCCGTCGGGGTGGATGTCGAGGGCGTACACGTCGGCCTCGTGGCCGCGCGGCGAGCGCAGCAGCTCGCCGTCGGCGGCCCGGCGGACCCAGACCCGGCCGTGCTGCCCGACCGCGGCCAGCAGCCGCCCGTCCGGCGTGTGCGCCAGCCGGTAGACGACTTCCGGCTCGCGCACCTCGAACGCCAGCCGGCCGGTGGGGATGTCCCAGCCGCGTACCGTGCCGCCGCTGTCGGCCACCACGACCCGCCGGCCGTCGGGGCTGAACGAGGTGCCCCAGATCGGCGCGGCGTGGCCGGGCCACTCGTGGCGCAGCCGGGCGGTGCGCGTGTCGTACAGCCGCACCACGCCGGCCGCGTCGCCCACCACGAGCCGGCCGCGGCGGCCGTCGGTGAGCAGCGGCCACACCCAGCCGGTGAAGACGTCCTCGATGACGTGCCGCACGTCGCCGTGGTCGGCGTCCCACAGCCGTACGGTGAGGTCGGCCGCGCCGGTGACGAGCTGGTGGGAGGCGGCGTCGTAGCGGACCGCGTACACCCGGGACCGGTGTCCCTGGAGCGTGCGTACCGGCAGCCCGGTGCTGGTGTCGCAGAGCAGCACACCGCCGTCGTCGCTGCCGACGGCGAGCACCGCGCCGTCCGGGCTGTACGCCGCCGGCACCGGCAGCCGGCCCACCTCGAAGCCGTAGGCGACGCCCACCGCGGGCGGGGCCAGGCCCGGCGCGACCGGCCGGCCCGGCGCGACGACGGCGCCGCGCAGCTCCGGGGCGCGCAGCATGGCCGCGTCGGCGCTGACGTCGATCAGCGCGGTGCGGTGCCAGCTGCTGCCGCCCACGCGCGCGCCGCGCAGGTCGGTACGGAACAGCCGCGCCCCGGCCAGCTCCGCGTCGCGCAGGTCCGCCCCGGCGAGGCGGGCCTGGTCCAGGCGGGCGCCGCGCAGCCGGGCGTGTTCCAGCCGCGCCTCGGTCAGGTTCGTGGCGACCAGCCGCGCGTCGGTCAGGTCGGCGCCGGTGAGGTCGGCGCCGGCGAGTTCGCGGTGCGACAGGTCCTCGCCGCGCAGCACCGCGCCGCGCAGGTCGGCCCGGTCGGGCAGGCGCAGCCGGGCGGACAGCCGCAGCGCGTTGGCGCGCAGCGTCTCCCCCGCCGACTCGTCGCCGAGCACCCGCGCGGTCCAGGCGGTGCAGCGGGCCGGGTCGGCGAGGTCGCCGAGGAACTCGACGGCGAGCGCGGACAGCGACCGCACCGCCAGCGCGGCCGGTTCCTCGCCCCGGTTGATCTGCTCGGCGACGCCCTCGGCGACCAGCCATTCCATGACCGAGGTGTGGATGAACCCGAACAGTCCGTCGTCGGTGCGGACGAGCAGGCTGCCCGCGCCGACCGCGTGCGCCGCCTGCGGGCCGGACAGCCGCGAGTCGGCGCGCCCGGCGAGCTGGCCGGTGGACTCGGCCAGCTCGGCCAGGCGCAGGTACGCCTCGCCGCTCTCCCAGAGCTGGAACGCCAGCCGGCTCACCGCCTGCCACAGCTCGGGGCGGCGCAGGCTCACCGGCGCGCCGGGGATGCCCTGGGTGCGGCGCTCCTCGAAGTCCAGCCAGGACTCCAGGATCTCCCGGTACAGCGCGGCGGCGCTGAACGTGCCACCCGCGCCGGCGACGGCGGCGAGGCGCCCCTCGTCCAGGTTGGCGATGAAGCCGAGCATGCGCGGGTTGCGGGAGAGCCCGAGCAGGTCCTTCACGCCGGCCAGCAGGTCCATCCGCTCGCGGGCGGCCCGCTCGTCGCCGCCGTACCGGTTGCGCAGGAACGCCTCGATCTGCCCGGGGGTGAAGTCCTCCACGGCGAGCACGCGCCGGTGCGGCAGCAGGCCGACCCGTTCGCCGAGCGCGGTCAGCACCTGCGAGTTGGTCTTGAAGTGCTGGGTCCGGCTGCTCACCACGATCTTCGCGTTGCCCTCGGCGGCCTGCAGCAGCGTCTCCAGGTGGTCGGCCGCCCGGTCGTACGTGACCCGGGCGACCAGCTCGTCGAACCCGTCGAAGAGCAGCACGATGCGGCCCTGGCGCAGCATGTAGCGGAACGCCTTGAGGTCGATCACCTGCTCGCCGTGGTTGGCCAGGTGCGCGGCGACCAGGCCGTCGACGGAGTGTGCCTTGTCCAGCGCGCGCAGCTCGACCAGGATCGGGATCAGGTCGGGCGCGGCGGTGGGCAGCCGCCGGGCCACCTCGCGCAGCGCGAACGTCTTGCCGCGGCCGAAGTCGCCGAGCACCAGCACGAACCGGCCGTCCGGGGCGGAGACGGTCTCCAGCAGCTCGTCCACCACGTCGTCGCGGACGCGCTGGTCGGCGCCGACGAGATGGCGGTAGCGCTGCGGCACGTACTGCCCGGGCGGGTAGAGGCGGTCGGCCTGCAGCCGGGCGGTCTGCGCCGCGACGTAGTCACGCAGGTCGAGCAGGCCCTGGAACTCGGTCAGGTGCAGCACGCGCACGCCCCGGCGTTGCGCCTCCTCGGCCAGCCCGCGCGGCACCCGGTCACCGTCGTAGACCAGTTCGGAGGCGATGTCCGGATCGGTGGCGTGCACCCGGCGGGCGAAGACGTCCACGTCGGCGGCGGTGGGGGTGCCCACGTGCGCGCCGACGCGCTGCTGGCGGACCACGCCGTCGGAGCGGTAGCTGATGTAGAGGTGCGGCGGGTCGGTGTCGACGCGGCGTACCACCACCCGGTCGTAGCGGGCCTCGCAGACCTCGGCGAGCCGGTCCAGCAGGCGCTGCACCGGTGCGGCGGTGACCGCCACGCCCTGGGTGGCCCCCTCGACGGCCACCGGGCGGCGCGGGTCGGGCACCTGGGCCGGGCCGGCCGCGCCGAACGTCGCCTCGGCATGCGGCCAGTTCACCGCCGTCAGCGCCCCGGAGTCGAGGCGGTCGTCGCGGCCGAGCACCCAGCGGGTCATCCCGTCGCCGCCGAGCCGCAGCACCTGCGCCCGGCCGTCGCGGGGCGCGGCGGCCAGCGGCACCACCGGGTCGACCCGGGCCGACGGCGCGGCGTCGGAGAGCAGCAGGT
The DNA here is from genome assembly GCF_028768405.1 of Micromonospora chalcea. Classification (NCBI taxonomy): domain Bacteria; kingdom Bacillati; phylum Actinomycetota; class Actinomycetes; order Micromonosporales; family Micromonosporaceae; genus Micromonospora; species Micromonospora chalcea. The sequence goes on from NZ_CP118233.1 coordinate 1,515,407, forward strand.
TGAGCATCGGGCCGACCAGCCGGTTCACCGAGCCGCGGTCGCGCAGCGACACCGGGTCCGGGGGCACCTCGTCGGCGTACGGGCTGCGCGCCCCCGGCGCGTGCGCCATCGCGCCCAGCCGCAGCCAGCCGGACTGCTGGTAGTGGCGCAGCCGCTGGGCGAACCAGCTGGACTGCGCCTCGCCGAGGAAGCCGTACCGGTCCTCCTCGCGGTGGGTGATGGCGATGGTGGAGTTCAGCCCGGCCACCACCACCCGCAGGTCCGGGACGGGGAACAGCGTCCAGGGCTGCTCGCTGTCGAAGATCCGGTCCTCGAGGCCCTGGTAGAGGTCGTCGAACAGGCGCGCGTAGTGCCGCCACTTCGGCCAGAACGGCGGCTGCGGGTCGACGTCGTCGGCCTCGCAGGTCGCGAAGTACGCGCGGCAGGCGGCCATCGTCACGTCGCGCGGGCCGGGCACCACGATCAGGCGGTGCGGCTCCAGCCCGAGCAGCACCCGGAGGCCGGTGAGGAAGCTCAGCGCGTCGGAGAACTCGCGCGGGCTGCCCGACTCGGTCAGGTTGCCGGCGACGACGAGCAGGTCCGGCCGGGGCACGCCGTCGTTCATCAGCAGCGTGAGGTCACCCATCAGGTGTTCCTGCACCTCGCCGGGGGTGACCGGCGCGCCGGGGGTGATCACGCCCCGGCCGAAGCGCGGCCCGGCGACCTGGAGCACGGTGACGGTGTCCCGGGCGGTCGGCGGCGCCACCGCGGCCGGCGGGAACGGCGGCGGGTTGATCGGGGTACGCCGGGCGCGGCGCGGCGCGGGCGCTCCGGCGGCGGGCGCGGCGAGCACCCCGTGCGGGTCGGCCGGGTGGTGCGGGAACGCCGGCTGCCGCATCGGTTTGGCCCGGCCGTCGAGCGCCTCCCGGATGCGGTCGAGCACCCGGTTACGGGCCTGCGCCGGGTCGTCCACACCGACCAGGTCCACATAGGTGATGGTGGCGAGCAGCCCGTCGATCGGGCAGTCCTCGACGCGTACCGTGACGAGCTTGTTTCCGGTGCCGTCGGGGTCGGCGCGCAGCGCGGCCTGCCACTCCAGCTTGCCGTACGTGGAGTGCAGGTAGCGTTCGGACAGCACCGCCACCACGACCTCGGCCTCGCGGACGCCACGGTCCATGAAGTCGATGAAGTTGGTGCCGGCGACGAAGTCCCACGCCTGCAACAGTGTGCGGTAGCCGGCCGCCTCGAACTCCCACGCCAGCCACGTCGCCCAGCGCTCGTCGGCCGGTGAGTAACTGATGAAGAAGTCGATGGGGCGGTCGGACCGGGTGGGGTGCGCGCCTACAGCCACGTGGTCATTATGGCCACCGACGGTCAACAGATCGACACCCTCGGCAGCCCGGATCGGGCCCGCGTCGGGCTCCTGCGGCCACGCCCGCATGTGCGAGGATCATCACTCGTGGAGACCCCCGGCGATCCGCCGAACGCCGTGCCCGACCGTTCCCGCTGGGGCCGACTGCACGTGCTGGACTGGATCGCGATCGGCCTGGCCGCGGTCGGGCTGGTGTGCGTGCTCACCGGGCTGCTGCCGCGCGCCGACGCCGAGGGCACGATGCGGCGGATCATCCCGATCCTGATCTTCCTCGGCACGGTGGTGGTGCTGGCCGAGCTGACCGCTGTGGCCGGGGTGTTCGACGCGCTCGCGACCCGGGTGGCGGTGACCGCGCGGGGCAGTTTCCGGGCCCTGTTCTGGCTCTGCGTCGGCTTCGCCTCGGTGACCACCATCGCGCTCAACCTGGACACCACGGCGGTGCTGCTCACGCCGGTGATGATCGCGCTGGCCCGGGCGCTGAACGTGCCGCCGACACCGCTGGCCATGACCACCGTGTGGCTGGCGAACACGGCCAGCCTGCTGCTGCCGGTGTCCAACCTGACGAACATCCTGGCCAGCGACCGGGTCGACCTGGACCCGGTGCCGTGGGCGGCCCGGATGTGGTGGCCGCAACTGGTCGCCGTGGCGGTCACCGCGCTGCTGCTGTGGTGGTGGTACTGGCGTCCGGCGCGCGCCGGGGCCGACCCGTTCGACCCGCCGCCGCCGTACGTGCCGCCGGACCGGGTGCTCTACCGCACCGCGCTCGCCGCCTGCCTGCTGTTCGTCGCCGGGATCCTCGCCGGGGTGGAGATCGGCGTCGCCTCCGGGGTGGCCGCCGCGATCCTGGTCGCCGGCTTCGCGGTACGGGCCCGGCACCGGCTGCGGCTCGCGCTGGTGCCGTGGCGGCTGCTGGTCTTCGTGACCGGGCTGTTCCTGGTGGTGCAGACCATCGGCCGGTACGGCCTGGACTCCGTGATGGGCACGCTCATCGGCACCGACCCGGGCGCGGAGGGCGCGCTGCGGGCGGGCGCGGTCGGCGCGCTGTTCAGCAACGCGGTGAACAACCTGCCCGCGTACCTGGCCGGCGAGGCGGTGATCGCGGCCGACCGGCACACCCAGTTGCTGGCGCTGCTGATCGGCACGAACGTGGGTCCGCTGGCCACGCCGTGGGCGTCGCTGGCGACACTGATCTGGTACGAGCGCTGCCGGGCCGCCGGGGTGGCCGTGCCGCTGGGCCGGTTCGTGGCGACCAGCGCCGCGCTCGCCGTGCTCGCCACCACCGCCACCGTCACAGCGCTTCTTGTCGGTCCCGGCGCCTAGCATCGCGTCCATGAGCAACCCGCCCGAGATCGTCCGCCGCTACTTCGCGCTCGCCGGCCAGGCCGACAAGGAGCCCTGGCTCGCGTTGTTCGCCGACGACGCGGTGGTCGAGGACGAGGGCCGCACCCACCGCGGGATCGGGGAGATCCGCGCCTGGCGCGACGGCACGCCGCTGGTGTCGTACGAGATCACCGACGTCGAGCAGACACCCGCCGGGACGGTCGTGACCGCCACGATCAGCGGTGACTTCCCCGGCAGCCCGTTCGCCGGGCTGCGGTTCCGGTTCGAGGAGTACGACGACACCCGCATCCGCCGACTGCGCATCGCACCCTGAGCCGGGGCGGGAAAACCGCTACGGCCCGGCCGCGGGCAGTGGCTACCGTGCCCGCATGACCGCCGATCCCACCCTGCGCTTCTACGCCGACCCGGAGGAGTTCCTCGCCGCCGCCGGGACGTACCTGGCCGCCGACCCGGTGGTGAGCACCGTCGTCGCCAGCGTCACGCGCCGGATGGCGGCCCGCCGCGCCGAGGGCGTGACGCTGCCCGAGGACGACTGGTGGCTGGTGGTGCGGGACGCCTCCGGGGCGGTGGTGGGCGCCGCGATGCGTACCGCGCCGTTCCCGCCGCGACCGGCGTTCCTGCTGCCGATGCCGCCGGAGGCCGCCGAGGCGCTGGCCCGCGCGTGGCACCGGCGCGGCGAGCGGGTCCGCGCGGTGAACGGCGCGCTGCCCGCCGCGCGCGCCTGCGCCGAGGAGGTCGCCCGGCTCGACGGCGGCCGGGTCGCTGTCGCCCAGCACACCCGGCTGCACGTGCTCGACCAGCTCACGCCGCCCGCGCCGGCGCCGGGCGCGTTGCGGACGGCCACCGCCGACGAGGTCGACCTGGTCGCCGCGTGGTTCGCCGCGTTCATGGCCGACGCCGACGAGCAGGCGGGCCGCCCGCGCGGCACGAGCGCCCACGAGACGCCCGACCGCGCCGATCTGCTGCGCCGCATCCGGGACGGCCGGGTCTGGTTCTGGACCGACGGGTCGGGCGCTCCGGTGCACCTGACCGCCGCCAACCCGCCGTCGTTCGGCGTGGCCCGGGTCGGTCCGGTCTACACGCCACCCGAGCAGCGCGGACGCGGCTGGGCCGGCAACGCGGTCGCCGAGGTCAGCCGGCTGCTCACGGCCGAGGGCGCGCGGGTGTGCCTGTTCACCGACCAGGCCAACCCGGTGTCGAACCGGCTCTACGCCGGCCTCGGTTTCCGGCCGGTGGTCGACATGGCCAACCTGGCCCTGGTCGACTGAGCCGACCTGGTCCCGACCGAGCCGACCTGGTCCCGGCCGACCGAGCGGGCTCCGGGTCAGCCGGTGAGGCCGAGCGCGGCCAGCCGGCGCGGATCGGCGATCACGTCCACGGCGGCGATCCGTCCGCCGGTGACGGTGAACGCCATCACCGACAGCGGGCGGTCCCCGGCGCTCACCAGCACCCCGGCGGCGCCGTTGACCAGCACCGGCCGGGCGTGCGGGAACAGCCGCCCGAACGTGGTGGCCTGCGCGGCCACCGTCGTCGCGCCGGTGAGCACGACCGTGTGGCGGGCGCGGGCGGTCCCCGCGTCGGAACGCAGCACCACGTCCGGGTGCAGCACCGCGATCAGCGCGTCGAGGTCGCCGTCGCGGGCGGCGGCGAGGAAGGCGTCGACCACCGCCCGCTGCCGGGTGAGGTCGGGATCGGGGGTGGGCGCCTGTCCGCGTACCCGGCGGCGGGCCCGGCTGGCGAGCTGCCGGGCCGCCGCCGGTGAGCGGTCGACGAGCGGACCGATCTCGTCGAACGGCACCCCGAACATGTCGTGCAGCACGAACGCGAGCCGCTCGGCCGGGCTCAGCGTGTCCAGCACCACGAGCAACGCCAGCCCCACCGAGTCGGCGAGCACCGCGGCATGCGCCGGGTCGTCGGCGTCCACCACCGGGTCGGGCAGGCGTACGTCGAGGGGGTCCTCCCGGCGGGCGGCGCGGGACCGCAGCGCGTTGAGGCTGACCCGGGCGACCACTGTGGTGAGCCAGGCATCCAGGTTGTCCACGGCGGCCGGGTCGGTACGGGCCAGCCGCAGCCAGGTCTCCTGCACCGCGTCCTCGGCGTCGGTGAGCGAGCCGAGCAGCCGGTACGCGACAGCGCGCAGACGCGGCCGCTCCCGCTCGAACCGTTCCGCCAGCCCGTGGTCCATCACCTGAGCCTCCCTCTCCCGCACGTCGTCCCGACCCGCCACAACCGGCCGAGGTGACCGGAGGTGACCACCGTCACACCTGTCACGTCGACGGGTCGGCGCGGGTCGACGTGGCAGCACAGGCGACGGAGGGAAAGACGATGAACCCACAGATCCTGGTCACCGGCGGCACCGGCACGATCGGCCGGCACGTCGTACCGCTGCTGCGCGCCGCCGGGCATCCGGTGCGGGTGCTCAGCCGGCGCGGCGGACGGTCCGGCGACGGCGTCACCCACGTGACCGCCGACCTGCTCACCGGCGCCGACCTCGGCCCCGCGCTGCGCGGGGTGTCCACGGTGCTGCACCTGGCCGGCGGCGCGAGGGGCGACGACTGCGCCACCGCCCACCTGGCCCGCGCCGCGCACCGGGCCGGTGTGGCGCACCTGGTGCACATCTCCGTGACCGGCGCCGACCGGGTGCCGCTGGCCTGGATCCGGTCCAAGCTCGACGCCGAGCGCGCGGTGACGGACTCCGGCGTCCCGTGGACGGTGCTGCGCGCCGCGCAGGTGCACGACCTGGTGCTGACCATGCTGACGGCGATGACCCGGCTGCCGGTGACGCCGGTGCCGGGCGGGCTGCGGCTGGAGCCGGTCGACGCCGCCGAGGTGGCGGCGCGGCTGGCCGAGCTGACGCTGGGCGCACCGGCCGGGCTGGTGCCGGACCTGGCCGGGCCGCACACCCACGGCATCGGCGAGCTGCTGACCGGCTACCTGGCGGCCACCGGGAAGCGCCGGGCACGCCTGCCGGTCCGCATCCCCGGGCGGGCGGGCCGGGCGTACCGGGACGGCGCGAACCTCGCCCGGCCCGGTGCGGCGAGGGGCGTGCGGACCTGGACCGACTTCCTGGCCGACCGAAGGCCGGGGTAGCGCAGGTTCGTCTGCAGCGGATCGCGTCTCACCAGCCGACCGAGCCGAGACTGACCGGGGTGAGGCGGCGCACCTGCGGCTCGATCCACTGTGCCGCGGTGACCAGCTTGACCAGCCGGTCGATGGTCTCCGGCGGCCCGGCCACGAAACTGCGCCGGTCCGCCGGGCAGCCGTACCGGTCGTCGAACGTGCCGCCGTCGAGCGCGCGTACCGCCATGCCGGCCTCGGCGGCCAGCAGCATCCCGGCGGGCAGGTCGACCGCCTCGGGGCGGTAGCCGACGATGCCGTCGATGTCGCCGCGGGCCAGCATCACCCAGGACAGCAGCGGCGCCCACAGTTGCAGCACCCGCCGCGCGGTGGTGTCGAGCACCACCTTCAGCGCCCGGGCGGTGCTGTCGTCCCGGCGTACCTCGTGCCCCTGGGTCCAGGCCAGCACCGGCGCGGCCGGCACCGGCCGGTGCGCGGCGCGCAGCGGACGGGCGGCCGGGCCGGAGGGGTGCACGAACGCGCCCCGGCCGCGCACCGCCGACCAGGTACGGCCGGCGACCGGGTCGTGGACCACGCCGAGCACCGGCGAGCCGTTGTCGCACAGGGCGATCCCGACCACGTACGCGGGCAGTCCGATCGCCACGTTGTTGGTGCCGTCGAGCGGGTCGACCAGCCAGGCGAAGGCGGTGTCCGGGGCGTACTCGCCGCCCTCCTCGGCGATCACGCCGTGCTCCGGCCAGCGGGCCCGGATCCGGTCGACGATCAGCCGCTCGGCGGCCAGGTCGAGGTCGGTGACGAGGTCGCCGGTGTCGTTCTTGGCCCGGGCGCGCACCTCCCCCCGGGTGCCCCGGCGCAGCAGCCGGCCCGCCGCCTGGGCGGCCTCCACCGCGAACCGGTGCGCCTCGCGCAGGTCGGGCCCGCCTCTGCTCGGCTCCACGTCCATGGCTCCTCCAGCCAGTCAGCCCCGTGCCACCAGTCGCGCGATCTGCCGCGCCATCCGCGCGGTCTCCACCGCGTCGCATCGGTCCCGGCGTACCCGGTGGCTGCGCCCGTCCACCGCGCCGAGGCTGAGGTCGCACGCGCCGGGAGTGGTCCGGCCGAGCGCCACTGTCACCGCCGGCTCACCGGCGTCGACCTCCGAGGTGTGGAAGCCGCCGGCGCGCAGCGCGTACGAGTCGCCGGCCGAGTGCGTCTCCACAGTGGCGGTCATCGCGGTGACCAGCCGGTCGGTGGCGGCCATCTCGTCCACCTCGCCGAGGCTGCGCACCTCGTAGACCCGCCAGGCCGGGTCGGCCGGCGCGTCGTCGACCTCGATCAGCTCGTTGCGGACGGTGCCGTGCAGCACGTGGCTGAGCAGGTCCCAGCTGTGCGAGTGCATGGTGGAGGTGGTCGGGCGCACCGGCGGCGGGTCGGCGGGCCAGGCGTGCACGCAGACGCCGTCCGGGCCGTCGCGTTCCACTGGCAGGCAGGTGAAGCCGAGCGGGTGCCGGACCGCGCGCAGCGACCGCCGCCCCTCGGCGACGTCGTCGAGCACGTCCAGCGCCCAGCCGCGTAGGAGCTCCGGCCGGGTGCCCCGGTCGATCTCCCGTTCGAGGTCGGCGTAACTGGTCATGAGTAGGGGTTCCTCGCCTGGACGGCCTTGCCGATGATGTCGGCGACCTCGCGGTCGCCGAAGGACCGGGGCAGCGTCAGGCCGAGGGCGGTGAACAACCGCCGTACCTGCTCGACCGACGGCTCGTCGTCGAGCTTGACCTGGGCCGCCGCCTCGATCGGCACGCGCCGGCTCTGCCGGCGGCTGTAGTCCAGCTCGATGTTGAAACGGTTGTAGTAGACCTCGCCGCGGTCGATGCGCAGCGCGGGCGTCTGCGGGTTCTCCTGGGTGACGACGACGCAGGAGGAGGAGAGGTCGTAGCGGAACGTGGTCATCTGCGCGGAGAGCCGCACGTCGACAGTGAGCAGGCCGGAGCGTTGCAGGTGCCAGCAGGCGGCCAGCACCGTCGCGTACGACTCCTCGCGGGTGCGGTCGACGGTCCACGGCTCGCCCGGCGCGTCCGGGTCGAGGCTGCGCCGGAACCGCGCGTACCGCTCGCAGACCTCCTCGTCGGTCGGGTCGATGATCTCGATGGCGACGGTGAGCGTGGCGTTGCGCCGCCGGGCGTGTTCCAGGCAGTCCGGCAGCGTGACCGCGCGCAGGAAGGTGCCGGTGCCGCCCTTGAAGCTCCACTGGTCGGTGTGCCGCCGGGCCTCGGCGAGCGCCTGCCCGACCTCGCTGCCGTGCAGCACCCGCACCATGGAGACGCTGTCGATGGCCTCGCGGGCCCGGTTCAGCGCGCCCTCGGGGCCGGTGATCTCCCGCATCTGCGGCACCAGTTCGGTGAGCCGGTCGCGGGTGTCCACGATGACCTGGCGGATCTCCCGCTCGGTGGTGCGCCGGCGCAGCCGGTCCCGCAGCACCGCCTGCGCGAGCAGGCCCAGCACCAGCAGGATCGCGCTGTTGACGACCTCCTGGCTGACCGCGTCGTTGGTCAGGCCGAGCACGGCGACCGTGAGGGCCAGGACGAGACCGATGAACGCGTCGAGGTTGGTCACGACCCAGGCGAGCAGGCGCGTCATGACATCCCCCGGTCGACGACGGAACCTCCATGATAGCCCGCTGTCAATGTCACCATCACACCCTGTTTCCGGCCGGCGGCGGCTGCCGGCGGGCGGCGCAGATCAGCGAGCCGCCGAGCCCGGGCGCGGCGCGGGCCAGCCGCCGCGACGCCACCCACCGCCCGCCGGGCAGCCGCCAGCCGACCTCGTTGGAGCGCAGGGCCACCGGCGTGAACCCGGCCCGGCGCAGCGTGCGGCGCAGCAGCGAGGCGGTGAACGGGCGGATGTGCAGCCACAGATAGGGGTGCAGCGGGTCGACCTGGCGTGGCGCGCGGCCGGCGAGGAACGCCAGCCGGTCCTGCACCGGCGCCAGGTTCGGGGTGGTGAGCACCAGCAGCCCGTCCGGCGCCAGCACCCGGTGACACTCCCGCAGCAGCGCCAGCGGGTCGTACACGTGCTCGATCAGCTCCCCGGCGAGCAGCCCGGCGAAGCTGCCGGCGCGGAACGGCAGCCCGCGGGTGGCGTCCAGGCAGACCGGCAGCGCCCGGCCGCCGGTCACCGCGCGCGCCGCGCCCAGCGCCGCCTCGGCCATGTCGGCGAGCACGAGCGGGCCGGGCAGCGCCGCCGGGTCGAGCATGCCGCGCGGTCCGCAGCCCAGTTCCAGCACCGGCCCGCCGCCGGTCACCCCCTCGGTCACCAGCCGGGCCGCGACCGCGCGGCGCACCCTGTGGTACGGGTCGTCGACGTACCCGTCGACCTCCGCGCCGTCGTGGTAGCGGCGGTGGTTGGCGTGCCGGCCGTGCGCCTGCGCGCGGTGCGACGACGTCCCGGTCGGCGGCTCGGCCATCACCCCTCCAGAGCGGACGCCGGCCCCGTCGGCGGCGTCCGCTCCAAGCCTCGCACCGGTCACGCCCGGCGGCGCGCATCCGGTCCGTGATGCGCGCGCCCGGTGCGTCAGATCGCCCGCGCCCAGTCCAGCCGGGTGCTGTCGTCGTACTCGTCGCCGGGTATCCACCACTGCTCGCCGAAACCGCTGGTGGACACGATGATGTTGCCGCCGTCGGGGTACTCGTTCTCCGGCGGGATCGACAGCGCGGCGCAGTAGCGGCCGTCCGGGGAGAACACCGGGGACAGGTAGAACCGGGGTTCGTCGGTGAGCTTCTTCAGCCCGGTCCCGTTGATCCGCACCGAGGCGAGGGACTGGTTGAGCGTCTCCAGGTCCGGATACCAGCGGTCGGTGCAGAACACCACGCGCCCGGAGTCGGGCATGAAGACCGGCGAGCCGAACCGCTCGCCGGCCAGCGGTGTGTAGATCGGCCGCGCCCTGCCGGTCGCCAGGTCCAGCACGCGCAGCTGCGGCCCCTCGGAACGGCTGCGCCACCGCAGGGCGATCGAGGAGCCGTCCCGGGACCAGTCCGGGTCGGCCATAACGTGCCCCTCGACCAGCACCCGGGTGGCACCGGTCGCCACGTCGACGGCGATCAGGCGGTCGTTGTCCTGCCCGGTGACCAGCGCGATTTCGGTGCCGTCCGGCGACCAGGTCGGCGCGCCGTAGCGGACGCCGAACGGGTCGGCGAGCAGCGTGCGCTTCTGGCCGGTGGTCCGGTCGTACACCGCGACGAACGGCTCCAGCGTGCCGTCGCCGGAGCGGGCCGTGTTGACCCAGGCCACGTACCGGCCGTCGGGCGAGGTCTTGGCGTGGTCCCCGTTCGGCAGCAGCTCCCGCGGCGTGGTGCGGCCCGGGTCGACCTGGAGCACACCCCAGCCGACGCTGACCAGCCACGGCCCGTTGACCGGCTCGGCGGCGGCCGCGCCGTGGGACGTGGCGGCCAGCCCGGTCGCGGCGGCCAGCCCGGTCAACGCGGCGGTACGCAGCAGGGCACGACGATTCAACGCGGTCATTCGACAACCCCCGTGAGAGACGTGGCCCCCACCCTCCCGAGTGGATCGATCGACGGGAATCGGGCGAGCGGCCGCTTCACGTTCGGCTGCTCGTCCATCACCGCTGGTGAGGCCGCAGCGACCCGGTACGCTCGCCCCGATGACCTCCGACGCCCTGCGCCGCGCCCTCACCGAGCCGGGTGACCCGCCGCTGCTCGCGCTGCCCGGCGTGGCGGTCGAGCTGCTGGCCGCCCTCGCCGCCCCGCCGCGCCTCGGCGCGCACCTGCGGCTGGTGCACGACGTCGCCTGGCACCTGACCGCCGCGTTCGCCGACCGGTTCGCCGCGGTGCCGTTCGACAGGCAGGCGGTGCTGTTCGGCGCCGCGGTGCACGACCTCGGCAAGGTCGAGCATCCGGCCGAGCTGACCGGCCCGGGGTCCGCGCACGAGGAGGCGGGCTACCAGTTGCTGCTGCGCTTCGGCGTACCGGAGGAGCGGGCCCGCTTCGGCGTACCGGAGGAGCGGGCCCGCTTCGCCGTGACCCACGCCGCCTGGCACTCCCCCGGCGTACAGCTGGAGGACCTGATGGTCAGCCTGGCCGACAAGGTGTGGAAGGGCCGCCGGGTCGCCGACCTGGAGCAACTCGTGGTCGACCGGCTCGCCGGCATCACCGGCCAGGAGCGCTGGCAGACGTTCCTGGACCTGGACGACGTGCTGGCCGAGCTGGCCGCCGGCGCGGACCGCCGGCTGGCGTTCCAGGCCGAACATCCGGTGTACGGCTGACGCCGGACCGAGGACGGCGATGAGTCCGGTGCCGGTGCGCGGTCTTCGGTGAGTCGGTGTTCTCCGAGTCTCCGGGAGGAAGCATGAGCACCAGCGAAGCGCGGGGCCGGGTGCGGGCGTTCGTCACCGTGTCCCTGGACGGCTACGTCACCGGTCCGGACGACCACGCGGGTCAGGGGCTCGGTGCCGGCGGCGAGCGGCTGCACTACTGGGTGATGGGCGGGCCGTGGACGTACGACACGCCACGCGAACCCGGTGCCGGCATGACCGCCGAGGACCGCGCGTACTTCGACGAGCTGCTGGAGGGTGCCGGCGCGGCGCTGTGCGGCCGGGGCATGTACGACGCCGCGGGCGCCTGGGGCGGCCGGAACCCGTTCGAGGCGCCCCTGGTCGTGCTCACCCACCGCACCGCCGACCAGCCCGATCCGGACGCCGGTTTCCTCATGGTCGACGGGTTCGACGCGGCGCTGGCGGCGGCCCGGCGTACGGCCGGTGACGGCGCGGTGGTCATCGGCGGGGGCGCCGACGTGATCCGGCAGGCGCTCGCCGCCGGCGTGGTCGACGAGCTGGGCCTGTCCACGGCTCCGGTGGTGCTCGGCGGCGGGAAGCGGCTCTTCGAGGGCTTCGACCGGGACGTCGACCTGGAGATCCGCGCCGTGCACCACTCGCGGTACGCCGTGCACGTCCGCTACGCCGTCACCCGCCGCGCGAGCGATACCGATTGACTTTCGATAGGTTCCGCGCGATAGTCGATGCATGCTTACGGCGCAACGCGCGGTGACACCACTCCGCGCCTTCCTGGTCCTGCTGTTCGCGATCCTGGTGCTGTTCCAGACCATGTCGCTGCCCGGCCAGTTCGCCCACATGGCCCGGGAAGACCCGGACATGGCGTACCTGCGATGGCCCGCCACCGCGGTCACGGTCTTCTGGGTGCTCTGCGTCCAGGTGGTGATCGTCTGCACCTGGCACCTGCTCACCCTGGTCAAGCGCGACCGCATCTTCACCGAGGCGTCCCTGCGCTGGGTCGACGGGATCGTCTGGGCGGTCGCCGCCGCCTGGGTGGTGCTCGTCGGTGTGTTCGGCTATGTGGGCTTCAACGCCGACGACCCCGGGCTGCCGCTGCTGCTGTTCCTGCTGGTCACCGGCGTCACCGTGCTGGGGCTGCTGATGGTTGTGCTGCGCGCGCTGCTGCGCCAGGCCACCACGCTGCGCACCGACATGGAAGCGGTGATCTGATGCCGATCGTCGTGCGCATCGACGTGGAGCTGGCCAAGCGCAAGATGAGCGTCGGCGAGTTCGCCGAGCGCGTGGGGCTCACCCCGGCCAACGTCGCCGTGCTCAAGAACGGCCGCGCCAAGGCCGTCCGGTTCAGCACCCTGGAGGCCATGTGCCGGGTGCTCGACTGCCAGCCCGGCGACCTGCTCGAATGGGTCCCCGACGAGGAGGAGCGATGAGGCACCTGGCCGCCGCCGTGGCGGTGCTCGCCGTCGTGCTCGGCGTCGCCGGCTTCGTGTACGGCGAGGCCGATGACTCCCCCGGCCTCCAGTTCCTGTCCGCGCTGCTCGTCATCGGCGCGGTAGCCATCGGCGTACGTGTCGCCCGGCGTACCCGTTAGGGCCGGCGCCCCCTCGACGCCGGCCCTGCCGCTCAGCCCTTCACGCAGACGACCTGCTTGAGGTGGGCGACCACCTCGACCAGGTCCTCCTGCTGGGCCATCACCTCGGTGATGTCCTTGTACGCGCCGGGAATCTCGTCCACCACACCGGCATCCTTACGGCACTCCACACCGGCGGTCTGCGCGGCCAGATCCGCCGTGCTGTACGTGCGCTTCGCCTGCCCCCGCGACATCCGCCGCCCGGCCCCGTGCGACGCCGAGCAGTACGCGTCGACGTTGCCCTTGCCGCGCACGATGTACGACCCGGTGCCCATCGAGCCGGGGATGATGCCCAGGTCCCCCTTACCGGCCCGGATCGCTCCCTTGCGGGTCACCAGCACGTCCACCCCGTCGTAGCTCTCCTCCGCCACGTAGTTGTGGTGGCAGGAGATCGGCTCGTCGTAGCGCACGTGCGGGAACGCCTCCCGGACCACCTGGCTCAGCAGCGCGAGCATGACCGCCCGGTTACGCCGGGCGTACTCCTGCGCCCACCACAGGTCCCGCCGGTACGCCTCCATCTCCGGCGTGCCGGCGAGGAACACCGCGAGGTCCCGGTCCGGCAGGTCGGTGTTGTGCGGCAGCCCGCGCGCCACCGACATGTGCCGCTCGGCCAGTTCCTTGCCGATGTTGCGGGAACCGGAGTGCAGCATCAGCCAGACCCGGCCGTCGTCCGGGCCACCCTGCTCCAGGCAGACCTCGATGAAGTGGTTGCCGCCGCCGAGCGTGCCGAGCTGCCGCTGCGCCCGCGTCTCGAGCTGGGCGACCTTCCGGTCCAGCGTGGCGAACCGCCGCCAGAACTCGTCCCAGCCGGCCTGCTCCAGGCCCCGGACCCGCCGCGGATCGACAGCGTCGTCGCGCATCGCGAAGCCGACCGGGATCGCCGCCTCGATTGCCGAACGCAGCGGCGCGAGGTCGTCGGGCAGGTCGGCGGCGGTCAGCGAGGTCCGCACCGCGGACATGCCGCAGCCGATGTCCACGCCGACCGCGGCCGGCGACACGGCCTGCCGCATCGCGATCACCGAGCCGACAGTGGCGCCCTTGCCGAAGTGCACGTCCGGCATCACCGCGACGCCCTGCACCCACGGCAGCGCGCCGATGTTGCGCAGCTGCCGGGCCGCCTGCGCCTCGATCGTGTACGGGTCGGTCCAGACCCGGACCGGCGCCCGGGTACCGGCCAGCGGGGTGAAACCCATCGTCGTCTCCTTGCTCGTGTCCGTCGGAGATAGGTACCCCCGGAAACGGAGAACCGCCCTGCTCCGGTGTCGGGGCGGGCGGTTCGCGCGGATCGTCGCGCCGGCGCTAGACGCGCCACCACCCTGGTTGCCACTGCCGTTCCCGGCCCGTGCCCGGCTCGGGCAGCAGGGCACCGGCGCGCGGCGCTTGCCGCTCGGCGCGGGTGCGGTTCTGCTGCGACACGGTGGACTCCCTGGTGGATCAGATCGACGTTGCCCGCTCACCGTACGGGCGCCGCGCACCGGCGGCAACGCGAATTTGCGACAGCACTGAACCTTTCCGCGCACGCGCTGATTACCAGGAGCTTCACGTGAGTGACCAGCGAAAGACCCGTCAGGACGGAACCTGGGCAAGCCTGAGCACGTATTCGAATCCGCGTTTCTGCGCGGGCGAATCCACCATTGGCAGGATCAGCGCCGGTATGCCGGCGGCAACCGATCCGCCGTCGCCGGCGGGATGATCACCGACCATCAGGGTCTGGCCCGGTGCGGCATGGAGGGCTTCGAGGGCGGCGACCCAGATCAGAGGGTCCGGTTTGACGAAGCCGACCTCGTAGGACAGTACGAACGCATCGACATAGCCGTCGAGTCCGTGCCGCGCAAAGCATGTGCGGATGTCCCAGCCGACGTTGCTGACAACGCCGATGCGAACACCGCTGTCACGCAATGCGGACAGGGTGGCGACGGTGTCGGCGTACGGCTCGACTGCTTCGGCGTGTGTTTCGTGCATGGCCGATGCCAGCGCCTGGTCCACCCCAGGAATCTGTTCCAGCACAGCGAGGATCGCCCGATCCCAGACTCGCGGGTCCAGATCTCGGGCGATGTGGGCCGGATCCGTGGCCGTCTCCCGCAACAGTTCCGCGAAGTCGCCGGCAATACGGTGCGCCTCGCCGACAGCCAATGTCCGGTCGATCGATGCCGCCGCGTTGCCCACCCAGCGCTCCGAGTCTCTGGCGAACAGAGTCCAGGCGAAGTCGAACAGTACTGTCGTCACGCGCCTGGCGGTCATCGCATCACCCTAGATCGACACGGCGCGTCCGGGAGCGGCGGTCGACCTGGATCGGGCCGGGCCAGGGTGCCCGGCCTCAGCCGGCCTGCGCGACCGGGTGGCGCCGCATCTCCTCCATGAACGGGTAGCGCGCGGTCAGCTCGGCGAGCGTGATCCCCGCCCGCCAGGCGGCCGCCACCTGCGCGACCTGGAGCAGGTCGGTGGCGTCGCCGCGGGCCTGGACGTCGCCGTCCACCCTCAGGTCGATCATGAAGTAGCGGGCCTGGGAGCCGAGGCTGACGCAGACCACGCCCCGGGGGGAGGTCATCTCGGCGCAGGTGAAGCGGCTGCGCCCCTGCTCGGGCGCGGAGACCGCGCCGACGTCGAGCTGGTGCGCGGCGGCGGTCGCCACGAGCGCGGGGGCGAGACCACCCGGCTCGACCAGGTCCGGGTAGAGGCGCACACCCAGTGCGGCCGACACGTCGCTCATGCCTGACTCCCACTTCCTTGTGACAGAGACCAGCAGCGCGCAGGTTACGGGTGTGTTACCGGCACGCACGGCCATCCTGTCCCGTACGACCGTCCGGGGGCAATAGGAACGCCCTCATCGAACCCCTGCGAGGTACGCTCCCGCCTCATGGCGCACATCCGGTGTGACTTCTTCTCCGAGGCGCTCGGCGTGGGCACCTCGATGACGGTGCTGCTGCCCGACCCGGGCGCCGCCGGGATCGGCATGGCGGGTTCCGGCGCGGACGGTGACCCGCCGGTGCTCTACCTGCTGCACGGGCTGACCGACGACGACACGGTGTGGACGCGCCGCACGTCGATCGAGCGGTACGTGGCGCCGCTGGGGCTGGCCGTGGTGATGCCGCAGGTGCAGCGCAGCTTCTACTGCGACGAGGCACACGGCAACCGCTACTGGACGTTCCTCAGCGAGGAGCTGCCCGAGGTGTGCCGGTCGTTCTTCCGGCTGTCCGACCGCCGGGAGGACACGTTCGTCGCGGGCCTGTCGATGGGCGGCTACGGCGCGCTCAAGTGGGCGTTGCGCCGGCCGGAGCGGTTCGCGGCGGCGGCCAGCCTGTCCGGCGCGCTGGACGTGACCCGCCGCCGCCACCATCCGACCCACCCGGTCGACCCGGCGGTGTGGCACACGGTCTGGGGCGACGACCCGGTGCCGGCGGACGACGACACGGTGGGGCTGCTGGAGCGCTCCGGCGACGACCGGCCGGCGCTCTACGTCGCGTGCGGCACCGAGGACTTCCTGTACGAGGACAACGTGCGGTTCCTCGACGCGGCCCGCAAGCGCGACGTGCCGGTCACCGTCGACTTCGGTCCGGGGGACCACGACTGGGCGTACTGGGACGCACGCATCTCCGACGTGCTGGCCTGGCTGCCGCTGCGCACGCGTTGATCGGCCGGACTCAGACGCCGACGGTGCCGTCGATCGCCTCGCGGATCAGGTCGGCGTGCCCGTTGTGGCGGGCGTACTCGTGCAGCATGTGCAGCATGACCAGGCGCAGCGACACGTCCTCGCCCCAGCGGGCCTGGTGACCTGTCACGTCGAGGGACTCGGCCTCCCGCTCGATGCGCCGGGCGTGCTCGATCTCGCGCTGCCAGGCCTCGAACGCCTCCGCCACGTCGGCGTCGCGGGCGTCGTACGCCTGCTGGAAGTCACCGGTGTCCGACCACACCAGCGGCACGTCCTCGGCGGCGATGACCCGGCGGAACCAGGTGCGCTCCACCTCCGCCATGTGCCGGACCAGCCCGAGCAGGGACAGCGTGGACGGCGGCGACGCCTGCCGGCGCAACTGCTCGTCGGTCAGCCCCTCGCACTTGAGGGCGAGCGTGGCCCGGTGGAAGTCGAGGAACGCGCGCAGCGACTCCCGCTCCCCGCCGAGCAGCGGCGGGCCGATCCGTTCGGTCTCCATGAACGCCCACCCTAGCCGCAATCGATCATGATGGAACGGCCGCGTCACCGCAGCGACGAACCGGCCACCGGGAAGTCGAACCAGGTGTCCGGGTACGGCTCGTCGACGTAGCGGTAGTGCCACCACTCCAGCGGATAGTTCTCGAAGCCCTGCGCGGACATCAGCCGGCGCAGCAGGTCCCTGTTGTTGCGGGCGGTGTCGCTGATCCGCGCGTCGGCGGTGTGGGCACGCGGGTCGAAGCAGTCGAAGCCGGTGCCCATGTCGATCGAGTCGTCGGCGAAGCGGCGGCCGGCCGGGTCGGTGCAGGGCACCAGCGGCTGGCCGGGCGTGTACCCGGCCTGCGGGGGCCCGGAGACCGGGACCAGGGTCAGGTCGACGGTGCTGCCCCGGCTGTGCGCGGTGGGCGCGCCGATGTACCCGTCGGCGAAGAGCCGGTCCTTCGGCACGGCGGGGTAGAACTCGCCCTTCATCAGCTGTTCGCCGGGGAGTTTCGCCCAGGCGACGAAGTCGTCGGCGGCGCGCTGCGGGCGGTAGCAGTCGTACACCTTGAGGCTGTGCCCGCCGGCGAGCGCGGCGGTCTGCACCCGGTGCAGCGCCTGCGCCGCCGGGCGGGTGAGCAGGCAGCGTGGTTCGGCGTACCCGTCGATCGGACGGCCGACGAAGTTGTGCGGGCCCGCGTACCGGATGTCGGTGCGGACGGTGGGGTCGACGGTGCTGAGGTCCACGAAGTCCGCCGGGGCCCGCGGGCCGGTCGGGGTGGCTGACGGCGGCGCGGACGGCGACGGCGACGGCGCGGGCCGCTGGCAGGCGGCGGCGAGCAGCGCGGTCGCCACGGCCAGGCCCGCCGTCGCGCGCATGCCGGTGCCCATCCGCCGTGTCTACCAGCCCGGGCGGGCCGGCATCGGCGGAACCGGTGGTCAGGCGCCCAGCACGGTACGCAGGAAGTCCACAGCGGCGGCGTCGTCGTCGATGCCGCCCGCCTCGTGGCCGTTGAACCGCCACACCGTCAGGTCCTTGTCGCCCCGGTAGTCGTGGTAGGCGGCGTAGACCGTGGACGGCGGGACGATCTCGTCCATCAGCGCGACGGAGAACCGGGCCGGCGCGGTGGCGCGGCGGGCGAACGCGACGCCGTCGACGTAGCCGAGCGTGCGCAGCGTCTGCTCCTCGCGGTCGCGGTGCACGGCGAGGTAGTCCCGGATCTCCCGGAACGGCGCGGAGTCGGTGATCGTGATCGCGCGCGGGATGTCGCAGAGGAACGGCACGTACGCCACCGCCGCGCGTACCGAGGGCGCCAGCGCGGCGGCCGCGAGCGCTGCGGCCCCGCCCTGGCTGTGACCGAGAACGGCGATCCGGTCCGGGTCGACTGCCGGCAGCTCACGCGCGGCGTCCACGGCGCGGACCGCGTCGGTGAGGAAACGACGGTAGTAGTACTTGTTCGGGTCCTCGATGCCCCGGGTGGCCATGCCCGGGGCCTGCGGCCCGGCGGCGGCCACGTCCGGGGTGTCGCCCCGGCTCCACCCCGAGCCCTGGCCACGGGTGTCCATCTGGAGGTGGGCGAAGCCGGCCGCGGACCAGAGCAGGTTCTCCAGCGCGTGGCCGCGCCCGCCGCCGTACCCGACGTACTGCACGATCGTGGGCAGCGGGCCGGACGCGCCGCGCGGCGCCCGCAGCCACGCGCGGATCGGCTGTCCGGCGAAGCCGGGGAAGGTCACGTCGAAGACGTCGACACCGGTCAGCGGCGTCGGCAGCGGGGTCGCCGTCACGGGGTCGCCGCACGAGCGCGCCTGTGCGAGAGTGTCAGCCCAGAAGGCGTCGAAGTCGGCAGGCTCGTGCAGGTCGCTGCGGTAGGTACGGAGTTCGGCCTCGGTCAGGTCGGTGAGCACGCCTCGGTCTTCCTCGTCGTTCGTCGGGGGTGGACGGCGAGCCGCCGGAAGATGACTGGCGCATTTCCGGAACGTTTCCGCAACTCGTGCGAACGCTAGGGCCGGTCCGGCCTGTCGTCAAGCCCTCTGCGTACGGCAAGATGTGCGTGGGGCGGGACGGTCTACCGGTCGGTTCCGGCAGCCGGCGAAGGGAACACGGGTGAGCGCGGACGACGAACGCAGGGTGACCATCACCGCGATCGCACGGGAGGCCGGCGTCTCGGTCCCGACCGTGTCGCGCGTGCTCAACGGGCGGTCCGACGTCGCGCCGGACACGCGGGAACGGGTCGAGGAGCTGCTGCGCCACCACGGCTACCGGCGCCGGGGCAGCCGTACGGTGCGCCGGGCGGACCTGGTCGACCTGGTCTTCAACGACCTGGACAGCCCTTGGGCCGTGGAGATCATCCGCGGCGTGGAGGACGTCAGTCACGCCGCCGGGGTGGGCACCGTCGTCTCGGCGATCCACCGCGAGTCCAGCTCCACCCGGCAGTGGCTGCACAACCTGCGCGCCCGCGCGTCCGACGGCGTGATCGTGGTGACCTCGCACCTGAGCCCGGCCGTGCAGGCCCAGTTGCGCCGCCTCAACGTGCCGGTGGTGGTGGTCGACCCGGCCGCCGGCGTGGCCGCCACCGACGTGCCGGCGATCGGCGCCACCAACTGGACCGGCGGCCTGGCCGCCACCGAGCACCTGCTCAAGCTCGGCCACCGGCGGATCGGTTTCGTGGCCGGCCCGCCGCACCTGCTGTGCAGCCGGGCCCGGCTGGACGGCTACCGGGCCGCGCTGGCCGCTGCCGGTGTGGCCGCCGACGACCGGCTGGTGCAGCCCGGCGACTTCTACCACGCCTCCGGGTTCACCGCCGGTGGCGCGCTGCTCGACCTCGACGAGCCGCCGACGGCCATCTTCGCGGCGAGCGACCAGATGGCGTTCGGGGTGTACGAGGCGGTGCGCCGGCGCGGCCTGCGGGTCTGCGACGACGTGAGCGTGGTGGGCTTCGACGACCTGCCCGAGGCGCGGTGGGCCTCCCCGCCGCTGACCACCGTGCGCCAGCCGCTCGTGGAGATGGGCCGGCTCGCCGCGCGTACCGTGCTGCGGCTGGCCCAGGGTGAGGAGATCGACTCGCCCCGGGTCGAACTGGCCACCGAACTGGTGGTGCGCGACAGCACCGCGGCGCCCGCCTGCCGCTGACCCGGACCGCCGCTTTCAGTCCTGTTCCGGAATTTCCGGCTCGCGCAGAACCGGCCCGGTCGACATGGTGGCGGCGGCCGCCGCGGCGTGCCGGCGCCGCCGTGCCAGCAGCACCGCTCCCCCGGCCGTCAGCACCGCGCCCACCGCCACCGTCACACCGGCGCTGGGCGCGGCGCCGGGGCCCGGCGCGCCGCCACGCAGGTCGGCGTGCCCGGCCAGGGCCGACGCCCCGCCGCCCGCCGGTGGCGCGGTCCGGTCCAGCTCACCCGGCTCGACCAGCCGCCCGACCGAGGCGTCCCGAGGCTGCGCGAATCCCCAGTCCAGCAGCGCGGCGCCCTGCTGCCAGCCCCGCTGGCTGGTCACCTCGGCGCCGAGCAGCGTGACCACGAGCCGCCGCCCGCCGCGCTCGGCGGCGCCGACGTAGGTGTGCCGGGCCAGGTCGGTGAAGCCGGTCTTGCCGCCGATCGCGCCCGGGTACTGGTCCAGCAGCATGTTGTCGTTGGAGATCGCGAACGCCTTCTTGCGCAGCGCCGGCTGGGCCGGGATCTGCGCCGTACGGGTGGCGGCGTACCGGCGGAAGGCCGGGTTCGCGAAGCACGCCCGCGCGATGAGCGCCAGGTCGTACGCGCTGGTGAACTGGCCCGGACCGTCCAGCCCGGACGGGGTGACCGCGTGGGTCTGCCGCGCGCCGAGCCGGTGCGCCTCCTCGTTCATCGCCCGCACCCCGCCGGCCAGCCCGTCCGGGCCGCCGCCGAGGCGGGCCAGCGCGTTCGCCGCCTCGTTGCCGGAACGCAGCAGCAGTCCCAGCCAGATCGTCTCGATCCGGTACCGCCCGCCCTCGACCAGCCCGACCGCCGAGCTGCCCGGTTCCACGGCCAGATCCCCGGCGGTCACGGTGACCTCCCGGTTCGGGTCCAGCCGGGGCAGCATCGTGGCCGCCAGCAGCAGCTTCTGCACGCTCGCGGGCACCGCGTACTCGTGCGGCCCGCAGCCGCCGAGCACCGCGCCGCTGTCCAGGTCGGCGACCACCCAGGAGGTGGCGGTGACCGGCGGCGGCGCGGTCGACGCGGGCGGGACGACCAGCCCGGCGGTGTCCAGCGCCGCGCCGCCGACGGCCCGCGCGGCCGGATCGGGCGCGGGCGGCGGCTGCGGCGGCCGGGTCGACGAGGGCGGCACGTTCGGGCAGGGCGGCGCGGCCGGCATCCGGCGTACGGGCGCGCGGACGCCCGCCACCGCGGGCGTCGCCGACACCGGCACCAGCAGGGCGGCGGCCAGCGCCACGAAGGATCCCCAGGTCCTCATGACCCGGACGCTAGCCACGCCGACCCGAACGGGTCACCGGCTCCGGGATTCGGGCCCCGGCGCCGGGGCCACGCGGTAGGCTCCCCGCCCGTGCCCGGATCAGCGCGCGGGCAGCCCGTGGCCGCTGAGCGGGCCGACGTGCCATCCGCGGCGACGGCACTCGGCCAGCACGCGCGGAAGCGCGGCGACACCGGCACGCCAGGCGCCCGGCGCGGCGGTACGGGAGGAGTCGTGCAGCAGGATCGTGCCGCCTCCCTCCAGCCCGGACAGGACGGTTCGCGCGACCGTGTCGGCGGTGGCCGTGGCGGTCCAGTCCCGCCCCCAGCAGCTCCACAGCACCGGCCGCAGACGCAGCCGCCGGGCGGCCGTGAGAGCCGCGGCGGTGAGCACGCCGTACGGCGGTCGCAGGAACCGGGGCGCACGGCCGGTCACGTCCGTGACCAGGTCGTACGCGCGGGTCAGGTCCCGGACTGTGCGGGCCGGGCCGCGCAGCAGCAGGTTGTCGTGCGTCCAGCCGTGCACGGCCACCTCGTGGCCGTCGTCGACCAGCCGGCGGCCCAGCGCCGGGTTGCGCCGCAGCATCGCGCCGAGCACGAAGAACGTGGCACGGACCCGGTGTGCCGCCAGCACGTCCAGGACGTGGCCGGTGGACTCCGGGTCCGGGCCGTCGTCGAAGGTCAGCGCGACCCGGTCGGGCGCCCCGATTCCGTGCAGGCCGGGCAGCCACCGCCGCCGCACGGCGGGCAGCGCCGTGACCGACGGCGCCACCTGCAACACCGGCAGCGCGAGCGCGGCGGCCCGGGCCAGGGTCGCCGCTCTCATCGCAGACCGCCGGTGGACTGCAGCATCGCGGCGAGTACGGCGACCGCGTCGCCGACCGGGTCCAGCAACGGGCGGCGCGTGCCGGCCGAACCCGCGGGCGGCGCCCGGCGAGCCGCCTCGGCGACCAGGCCGGCCGGGTCCTGGGACACGTCGTCGTGGGACGGGATCACCGGTGAAGTCCCGATCACCGCCGCGAGCACCGGCCCGAGCTGCTGCGGTGTGCCCGCCCACCGGATCAGGCCGGCGCGGGCCAGGATCGCGGCGTTCGCACGCCCGTGACCGGCGATGGGCCGGTACGTGACCACCGGCAGCCCGGCCGCCAGCGCCTCCTGGCAGGTCAGCCCGCCGGCGTTCTCCACCATCACGTCGACGGCGCGCATCAGTGCCGGCATGTCGTCGACCCAGCCCAGCACGTACCGGCCGGCGCCGTGCAGCCGGCGGCGCAGCGCCGCGTTGTGCCCGCACACCACCACCGGGCGGACACCCGCCGCGGCGACCTCGGCCACCGTCGCCGGCACCTCGCCGGCGCCCCAGGAGCCCGCGACGACAAGCGCGAGCACACCGTCGGCCGGCAGGCCGAACCGCTGCCGGGCCCGCTGCCGGTCCTCCGGGCCGGGCCGGGCGAAGGCGCGGGACACCAGCGGCTGCACCACCGTGACGTCGGCGGCGTCGGCCTGGCGCGTCTCGGCGTGGCGGACCGCGCAGTACACGTCCACGCCCGGCGCGAGCCAGGTCGGGTGCACCACGAAATCGGTCACGTAGGTGATCACCGGGACACGGAGCCGCCCGTGCCGCCGCAACGGGCCGAGGAGCTGGTTGGCGAACGGATAGGTGGTGACCACGGCCCGGGTGTCGGACGGGATGCGGCGGCGCAGGCGACGGCGCAACGGCCTCAGCAGCGCGCGGATCGCGCGTACGGCCGTCGGTGAGCTGCCGGTCAGCCGGAACAGCGCGTGGTAGCCCCACGGGAGCCGGTGCAGCACCCCCCGGTACGTCTCGCGCACCGCCCGGTGCAGCGGGCGGGGCAGCAGGTGCAGAAGGTTCAGCCGGTCCACCGCGAAGCCCCGCGCACGCAGCCGTTGCGCCAGCTCGTCAGCGGCCCGGTCGTGTCCGGCGCCGATGTCCGCCGAGACCACCACGATCCGGCCCGGGTGCTCCATGCCGGGCGCATACCCACGGAATCGGTGTCCACGCGACCCGCCGGGACGCCGGGTTCAGGCGCGGCGGCGTCCGCGGCGGCGGGACCGGCCCCGGCGGGCGGCGAGCACCGCCGCCACCCCGCCGACGGTGAGGGCGAGCAGACCGGCGAGCGGCACGATCATCCGCCAGTCCCCCTCGCCGACGCGGCGCAGCGCGGTGCCGGCCGGCCCCCGCCACGGCGGCGAGACGGTACGGGCCGGCGCGGCGGCGGGAGCGTTACGGGGTTCCGCCGCCGCGGCGTCCCCCTCACCCGGCTCCACCAGCCGGCCGACCGAGGCGTCCCGGGGCAGCCCGAAGCCCCAGTCGAGCAGCTGGGCGCCCTGCTGCCAGCCGCGTACCGGCCGGGCCTCGGCGCCGAGCAGCGTCACCACGAGACGGCGTCCGCCGCGTTGCGCGGCGCCGACGTAACTGTGCCGGGCCAGCTCGGTGAAACCGGTCTTGCCGCCGAGCGCGCCCGGATAGCGGTAGATCAGCTGGTTCTCGTTCTGGATCTGGAACCCGCCCTTCTTCAGGGCGGGCTGGGCCGGGATCTGTGTGCGTTCGGTGAGCGCGTACCGGCGGAACGCGGCGTCGGCGAAGCAGGCCCGCGCGATCAGCGCCAGGTCGTACGCGGTGGTGAACTGCCCGGGGCCGTCCAGTCCGGACGGGGTGACCGCGTGGGTCTGCCCGGCGCCGAGCCGGCGGGCCTGCGCGTTCATCTCGGCGACGCCGGCCTGCGTGCTGCCGGCGCCGAGACGGGCCAGCATGTTCGCCGCGTCGTTGCCGGACTGCAGGAGCAGGCCCAGCCAGAGCGTCTCCACGCTGTAGCGGCCACCGACGAGCAGCCCGACGGCCGAGCTGCCCGGTTCGATGTCGAGGTCGGCGCGGGTCGCGACGGCCACCTGCTTCGGGTCGAGCCGGCTCAGCATGGTGGCGGCCAGCAGCAGTTTCTGGGTGCTGGCCGGCGTGCCGGGGACGTGCGCCCCGCACGCGCCCAGAACGGCGCCGGTGTCCAGGTCCGCCACGAGCCAGGTGCTGGCGGTGACCGCCGGGGGCGCGGGGCTGCCCGGCGGCGCGACCAGTCCGGCGCCGGCCAGCGCCTCCCCGCCCACCGCCGCCTGTTCGGGCGTCGTGGCCGGCGGCGTGGGGCGGGGCGGCCGGCTCACCTTCGGCGCGGGCTGCCGGGGGCAGGGCACGGTGGCGCCGGGCGCGGGGGCGCCGGGCGCGGGGGCGCCGGGCGCGGGGGCCGTCCCGGGGGCGGCCGGCGCCGGTGCGGGTGTCCCGGCGGCGAGCAGGGTGACGGCGGTGACGGCGGCCAGGACCCGGGCTCTCATGAGAAGGCACCATACCGAGCCCGTTGATCAGGGCCGGGTGGCTCACCGGGACCGTGACGCCGCGCCGATCACGCCGCCCCGCTCGGTGACCGGCCGGGGGTCAGCGCACGCCGCGCAACCACCATCGTTGCCACGGCGTCTCCACCGCCTTCCGGTGGTAGCGGGAGCGGACCCAGGCCACCGCCCGGGCGGGCGGCAGCCCGTCCAGTACGGCGAAGGCGGCGAGCGCGGTTCCGGTACGCCCCACACCGCCGTGGCAGGCCACCTCGACCCGCTCGCCCGCGTACGCGCGCCGCCATGCCTCCCGCAGCGCGTCGAGCGCGTCGGCGCGGTCGGCCGGGATCCAGAAGTCGGGCCAGCGGATGCGCCGGGCGGGCCACTCCGGTTCGGGGCCGGGCGCCAGCAGCAGCGCGAAGTCGGCGGGCGAGGCGGGCTCGGCGACTCGCCGCCCGCGGACGGTGGCGCCCCCGGGCAGCGTGAGCAGGCCGGCCTGATCGGTCCACGGTGTCGCGTCCATGGCCCATTGTGTCGTGTGGCACGGACACGTGAGTGCCCGCCGGACTCCGTCCGGCGGGCACTCACGATCGAGCCGGGTCTTTCCCGGCGCGCCCCGGATCAGCCGAGGCGACGGCGACGCCAGGCCATGGAGGCCAGCAGCAGCACCGCGCCGGCGGCGGCGAGGCCCCCACCGAGCTTCAGCGGCGTGCCAATGCTGTCACCGGTGACCGGCAGCCCGCCGTGGTGCGGGGACTTGGTCGGCCGCGGCGGCAGGACGGTGCCGGTGGCGCTGGCGATCCGACCGGACGTCAGACCGGTGGCGGTGAACGTGTACCGCCCGGGCCGGGTCGGCCGGTAGGTCACGGTGAAGTTGCCGCTGGCGTCGGTCGTCACGGTGAACGTGGTCGGCGCGGGCTGCGGCTGGGCACGGTTGGGCGTGTAGGCGACCGGCGCCATCGCCACCGTGCTGCCGTCGCTGCGTCGCGCGGAACCGTCGGCCGGGGCGGCCGCGGGCAGGCCCGAGATCGCCACGTCGATTCGGACCGTCTCGTTCGGCCCGAAGTTCGATCCCCGCAGGGTGAACGTCTCGCCGAGCCGGATGGTCGTCGGTGAGACGGTCAGCGACGCGACCTCGGGCGGGTAGACCGGGGGTTGCGGCTGCGCCGCCCCGGCCGCGGTCGGCACGGCCGCTACGGCCAGGCCCACCGTGAGCGCCATGATGATGCGGGATAGCCGCATGATGGTTTCCCTCCTACTGTTCACAGCTTGGTGCGTTGAC
This sequence comes from Micromonospora chalcea, assembly GCF_028768405.1. Classification (NCBI taxonomy): domain Bacteria; kingdom Bacillati; phylum Actinomycetota; class Actinomycetes; order Micromonosporales; family Micromonosporaceae; genus Micromonospora; species Micromonospora chalcea. The sequence goes on from NZ_CP118233.1 coordinate 1,541,254, forward strand.
TACTTGGGTGGTCCATGGGGTGACGGTGGGCGTGTGCACCAGCTCGGCCGTCCCGGCACCGGTCTGGCCGGTGAGCACCGTGACGTCGAGCGTCCGGGTCTGCCCCGGGCGGGTCTCCACGTTGGCCACCGCCACCTGGCGGCGGCCGTCGGTGCCGCTGCCCATCGCGGTGTCCCTCCCGTCGAGCCGCCCGGTGAGGACGGCGCCCCCGGTGGGCGTGTGGACGGAGACGAAGGTGCGTGCGGTGTACTTGTCGCCGGACAGGGCCAGCCCGGTCACCGACTTGGTCAGGCCCGACTTCGGGGCGGTGGAGTGCACCGTCACCTTCAGCCGCAGCTCGCGGCGCCCGTCCGGATGGCATTCGCCGACCGTCACGGTGGCCGAGAACCTGAGGTAGTAACCGAGCTTCGCGCCGCTGCCGTCGTTGAGGAACACGCCGACAGTCGGCACGGTGTCCTTCTCCGGGAGCTGACCCGCCAGCCGGGTGTCGGCCAGCGCGCGCTGCTCATCGGATCGGACACTCCAGAACAATATCCGACGTTCGCTAATGGAACGACTAAAAACGGTCAAAAGCGACCGAGGGTCGACCGTCTTGGTGAACAACGTGTCGAACACGCCGGACGCGGCCCGGGCGAAGAACACGTCCTGGTCCTTGGTGTCCAGGTCCCGGTACGAGTCACTGAGCAGCGTCCGCACGGCGGTGGCGGCGGCCAGCGAAGGCCCGTCCGGCACGGTCACCGGGCCGACCACGCCGAGCAGGTACGACAGGACCACGGGGTCCACCGCCAGCACGCCGTCCACGGTGGTGCCGGTACGGCGGCGCACCATGTCCCGGTAGAGCGCGGCGGCGGCCGGGAAGTCCGGGCTGAGGTTCACATCCGCCGGATAGATGCCCGGCAGGTCGCCCCAGAGCCGCTTCGCCTCCGCGCCGATCTTGAGCGGTGGGTCGAAGGACCGCAGGTCCGACGAGCTGCCCTGCTTGACCAACCGGACCCGGCCGCCCTCGGCCCGCAGCACCGCGTACGCGCCGAACATGCCGCCGGTGGCGCGCAGCTCGGCCGGATTCTGCGAGACGAGCAGATAACTGCGTGGCCCGTCCGCACCGAGCAGCGGCGGCAGCAGCCGCGCGCCCCGATCCGCCGCCGAGGTCAGCTCGCCCAGTTTGTCCAGCTCCGCGCGCAGCGCGGTGACCGCGTCGCGCACCTGCGCCACGAGGCTGTCCACCGGCACCTGCCGCAACCGCTCGGCGGTGGCCCGGACCGCCTGGTCGGCCGCCGCGACCTCGGCCGAGACCCCGCGCAGGCGGGCCAGGTCCAGCCGGCCCTGCTTCGGCACCAGCGAGGCGAGGTCGACCCGCAGCAGCGTGGGGAACGCGAGCCGGGCCAGGTCGTCCACCGCCACCGAGATCTGCCGCACCGCGGCCAGGTTGTCCCCCGCGTAGGGGGCCTGCTGGCCGGCCCACCAGACCGGATCCCCGGTAGCGCCGCGCGCGGCGGCCGCCTGCTCCTGCAACGCGGCGAGCGTGCGCTGCGCCCGGGCCACGTCGCCGTCGAGCACCTGGGCGCTGAGCTCCTTGGCCAGCCCGGCGGCGTTGACCAGGTGGGCGCGGGCCTGCCAGCCCCGGAACGCCACCCAGCCACCGGCGCTGAGCAGCACCGAGACGACGACCAGCCCGGTCAGCAGGATCCGGCGGACCCGGGCGCGCCGGCGCCGCCGCGAGCGCCGTCGGCGGCCGGGCGAAGGACCGGGTCCGGACACAAAATCCTCCTACGAGACGAATAAGACACTTTTCGCAATCGAGTTGCTTTCTAGCATGGAAAAGGAAGCTTTAGTTGGCTATTCCGCCGCTCTGTCGGCTTGCATCGCTTCTGCGAGTTTTGCTCGCTTCGGCGCCACACCCGCCGCCTCCTGCAGCAGGGCCTCGATTCGGTCCACGCCGGTCCGCATCGACATCTCCCGCAGGTACGCGCCCCGGCCCCGCCTACCCATGTCGATCCGGGCGGCCGCCGGGATGGCGGCGGCCAGCCAGAAGCGGTCGGCGAGCGCCGCCCAGTCCTCCGGCGGGCAGGACAGCCCCGCGCGGGCCCGCTCGACCAGCTCCGCCGTCTCCCCACCGGCGGAGGCGACCACCGGCGCGGCACAGGAGAGCGCGGCCTGGAGCTTGGCGGGCACGGTCCCCCGCAGCTCGGGCAGGTCGCGCTGCGCCACGAGCTGATAGTCGGCGGCCGCGTAGAGCTGCGGCATGTCCACGGCGGACCGTCGCTCGACGAACCGGACGTTGTCCGCGCCGAGCTCGGCGGCAAGCCCCCGCACCCGCCGCTCCTGCGGACCGGAGCCGACCAGCACCAGGTCCATCCGGTCGCCGAGCGCCGCCGCCGCGCGGACCGCCGTCTCCAGCCCCTGGCGCACGCCGATCGTCCCGGCGTGCATCACCACGCAACGGTCGTCCCGCCGGATGAGCCGGCGGACGGCCGGACCGGCCTGGGTCGGACGGAAGATGCGTTCGTCGGTCCAGTTGAGCACCGTACGCACCCGCGCCGGATCGGCCCCGCGGGCGCGCACCAGATCCGCCATGGACGGCGAGCTGACCGCCACCACTGCCGCCTCCCGGTAGAGGCGGCGCATGGCGGCCTCCAGCCGGGCCGGCGCCCGGTCGCTCTGCGCCGGGCCCGGCTCGTGCTCCGTCCAGACGCCCTGCACGTGCAGGACGGTGGGCGTACGGCCGAGCAGCCGCAGCAGCCCGGACGCCGCGAACGTGACCGCCGGGTGACCGAAGACGTAGAGCGCGTCGACGCCCCGCAGCAGGCCCCGCCCGGCGAGCGCGGCGCTGCCGGCGAAGGAGAGCCAGCTCGCGGTACGGGCCCGGGGCGTGCCGTCGCCGCCGGCGTACCGGGGCACCCGGCGTACGGTCAGCCGCTCGCTGTGCGTCTGGTGCCGCCAGCGCTGCCGCCAGCCCGGATAGACGTGGCCACCCGGATAGTCCGGGAACCCGGTGAGCACCCGTACCTCGTGGCCCCGGGCGACCAGCTCCTCGGCCAGGCTGCCCGGGACGAACGCCGGCTCCGGCGGGAAGTGGTACGACAGGATGCCGATCCTCATGTCCACGCTCCCGGCGCGGCTTGCCGGACGGGCGCGCGGCGCGGCGCGTACGATTCCGGCAACCCCTCTGCGTCCGGCCGCGACCGCCGGAAGAACGCCGTCGCGGCACTCTGCGTCGCGACCGTGCCGACGAGAGGGGTGCAGATGGTCGACGAGGTCCTCTTCGTCTGCCACGCGAACATGTGCCGGTCACCGATGGCGGAGTTCATCGCCCGCCGGATGCTGGCCGGTCTGCCGCTGGCGGTCGCCAGCGCGGGCACCGACGCGATCGACGGCGCCGCCATGCACCCGTACGCGGTCGAGGTGGCCGCCCGGACCGGCGCGGACCCGGCGGCCTTCCGCACCCGGCGGCTGCGCCCCGAGCACCTGACCGGAGCGGCGCTGGTGCTGACCGCGACCCGCCGCCAGCGCTCGGCCTGCACCGCGATGGCCCCGGCCACGCTGGCGCGGACGTTCACGCTCCGGCAGTTCGCCCGGCTGGCCACCGAGGCCCGGGCGGATGAGGCGGAGGCGGGCACGCCGTTGCGGGCGGCGGTGTCGGCCGCCGTGCGCGCCCGGGGGCGGCTGCAACCCGCCGCCCCCGACGTGGACGACCTGCGCGACCCGATCGGCGGCTCGCCGGCCGACTTCCGGCGGTGCGCGGAGGAGATCGAGCGGTCGATCCGCCCCGTGCTCGCGCTCATCGCGACAGCCGGGTGAGTTCCTGCGTCCGGTCGCCCCCGACGGCCTTGGCGCCCCGGCGGCTGCCGGCCCGGTCGGCCGGCACCGAGGGCGCGGCCGGCGGCACGACCACCTTGTACGCCTCGTACTGGTAGGCGTCCGACTTGGCCACCTTGGCCATGTTGAGCACGCAGCCGAGCAGGCGCACCGAGACCGAGCTGAGCGCGTTCGCCGCCGCCGCCACCTGGCTGCGCGAGGTCCGGCCCTGCTGGGTGACCAGGAGCGCGCCGTCGGCCTGCACGGCCACCACCACGCCGTCGGTGACGGCCAGCAGCGGCGCGGTGTCGATCACCACGATGTCCGCCGAGTCCCGCAGCGCCACCAGCAGGTCCGCCATGGACTTCGAGCCGAGCAGCTCGCTCGGGTTGGGCGGGGTGGCGCCGCTGGGCAGCACGAGAAGGGACTTCTCCCCCCAGCGCTGCACCACGTCACCGACCTGGACGTCGCCGACCAGCACGTCGGTGAGGCCGACGCCGCCGTCGAGGCCCAGGTAGTCGGCCACCTTCGGGCGGCGCAGGTCGGCGTCGATGAGAAGCACCCGCCAGCCCGCCTCGGCCAGCGCGATGGCGGTGTTGCAGGCCATCGTGGTCTTCCCCTCGCCCTGCAACGCGCTCGTGACCGCGATGACCCGGGCCGGCTCGTGCACGTCCACGAAGCGCAGGTTCGTGCGCAGTTTGCGGACCGCCTCGGCACGGGCGGAGGTGGCCGCCGCGCCGACGATCAGCGGCGCCGCCTTCGCGCCGTTCTCGTACGGGATCTCGCCGAGCAGCGGGCTGCCGGTCACCCGTTGCAGCGCGGCGCCGTCGCGCATCCGGACGTCGGCCAGCCCGCGCAGCACGGCCAGCGCGGCGCCGAGCAGCAGGCCCAGCACACCGCCCATGACCAGGTTGCGCGTGGGCTGCGGCGAGACCGGGCTGGACGTCACCCGGGGACCGCTGACGACCTCGATCTTGATCGGCGGGGCATTGCCGTCCGGCGGCGTCTCGACCTTGCGCACCAGCTCGGTGAACTTCGTCGCGAGCGTCTCGGTGGTCTTCAGCGCCCGGGTCTGGTCGGTGTCGGTGATCGTGGCCTTGAGCAGGACCGTGCCGGTCGTGCTGGCGGTCCGGATCCGGCTGCGCACCTGGTCGGCGGTGAGACCCAGCGGCGCGTCGGCCACCACGCTCTGCGCCAGCCGGTCGCTGGTGAGCAGGTCACCGTAGGACTTCACCCGCTGCTGAAGGAAGAGGCTGCCCTGGTAGGCGTCGGTGACGCCCTGGCTGGGCGTGGTGACGAAGAACGTCACCGAGGCCTCGTACCGAGGCGCCGTCCGGACCGTCACGAGCGCGGCGGTGCCCAGGGCGAGCATCACCGTCACCAACACGATCCACCAGTGGCGTCGGACCAGGCGCAGGTAGCCGAGAACGTCCATCACGCCCTCCCTAGCGACACGCCGGTCTGCCGATGAAACTGCACGAAAGCCCCCTAAAAGCACCCGTACCCGTGCCAGGATCGAATCGCCTATTCACGACGTTACGTGACTTGACGAATGTAAACGACCGAACAGGCACAGAAGGTCTAATCCTTTCAATCCGGATAGGACACAGAGGGCAGCCCATGGATCGTGAAGCCAGCACAGCAGTGCGACCGCACCGCCGGATCACCCACCGCGCCGCCACCCTTTCCCTGTTAACGCTGGACACGGCCGCGTGGTGCGGAGGATTTCTCGGCGCCGCCTGGACGAGGTACGAGTTCGACCTGACCGTCGCCGCCAGCGCCCGTACGCTCGGCCTGGCGCTGGCCTGCGCCGCGCTGTACGCCGCGCTCACGCTGCTGCGCTCCCGGATCTACGGCCGCTACCCGATCGGCAGCTCGGGGGACGCACAGGGGCTCGCCGTCACCGTCGCGCTCGTCGCGGCCGTCGGCGCCGTCGCCGTGATGCAGTGGACGCGGCATCCCGTACCGGCCAGCACGCCGCTCGTCGGCGGCACGGTGGCGCTGGTGGTGATGGCGACCGCCCGCGGCCTGTGGCGTGCCCACGCCGACCGCCGGCCACCCGCCCCACGGAACGCCGAGCGCTGCCTGGTCTACGGGGTGGACGCGGCCAGCGAGCGGCTCGTCCGGGTGCTGCTGCAGGATCCCGACAGCAGCTACCGGCCGGTCGGCCTGCTCGACGACGCGGCCGACAGCCGCGGCCTGCGGCTGGAGGGGCTGCGCGTACTGGGCGGCCGCGAGCAGGTCGGCGACGCCGTTCGGGCGACCGGGGCGACCACCGTCATCTTCTCGATGAGCGGCTCGGACCCGCAGCTGCTGCGCGACGTGCGTACCCGGACCCTGGAGGCCGGGGCGGCGTTCAAGGTGCTGCCGCCGGTGCGCGAGCTGCTCGACCGGCCGGTCGCCGCCACCGACGTGCGCGACGTCCAGCTCACCGATCTGCTGGGCCGGGCGCACCGGGTGGCGGAGCTGAGCGTGGAGCGGGGTGGGCTGGCCGGCCGGCGGGTGCTGGTGACCGGCGCCGGCGGCTCGATCGGCTCGGAGCTGTGCCGGCAGATCGCCCGCTGCGAGCCGGACGAGCTGATGATGCTCGACCGGGACGAGTCGGCGCTGCACGCGCTGCAGATGTCCCTGCACGGGCGCGCGCTGCTGGACGGCCCGGAGCTGATCCTGGCCGACATCCGCGACGCCGAGGGCATCGCCCGGGTGATCGCCGACCGGCAGCCCGACGTGGTGTTCCACGCCGCCGCGCTCAAGCACCTCACGCTGCTCGAGCGCCACCCCGGTGAGGCGATCAAGACCAACATCCTGGGTACGCTGAACGTGCTGGAGGCGTGCCGGGACGTCGCCCAGTTCGTGAACATCTCCACCGACAAGGCGGCCAACCCGGCGAGCGTGCTCGGCTACTCCAAGCGGATCACCGAGCGGCTCACCGCGTACCACGCGCAGCGGCTCAACGGCACCTACCTCAGCGTCCGGTTCGGCAACGTGCTCAGCAGCCGCGGGTCGGTGCTCACCGCGTTCCAGGCGCAGATCCGCGCCGGCGTGCCGGTCACCGTCACCCACCCCGACGTCACCCGCTACTTCATGACCGTCCAGGAGGCGGTGCACCTGGTGCTCCAGGCCGCGACCATCGGCCGGGGCGGCGAGGCGCTGGTGCTCGACATGGGCGAGCCGGTCCGGATCGCGGACGTGGCGCGCCGGCTCGCCGCCGAGGCGGACCGGCCCGTGGAGATCGTCTTCACCGGGCTGCGGCCCGGTGAGAAGCTGCACGAGCACCTGTTCGGCGCGGACGAGGTGGACACCCGCCCGCTGCACCCGCTGATCTCCCACGTCCCGGTGCCGGAACTGGACCCGGACGAGGTGCGGACGCTGGACCCGTACGCGGAACCGGACGAGCTGATCAAGCGACTGGCGGCGTTCTGCGAACCGGCCGGCGCCGCCCTGCCGGCGCTGCCCGGCCAGCGCTGACCGGAGCCGGTGGGACGCCCGCCCACGAGATGGGACGAGCGTCCCACCGGCCCAGCTCGCCGCCGGTCCCGGCGGCCGTTAGGCTTGGAACCGGTGTGCCGGGAAGCCTGGTCGGCGATGGATTCGCCGACCCCAGCTCCCGAACGGACGCCGCATGACCCACACCCCACCTCCGTCGCGCCTGCTCTCCCGCCGCTCCTGGCCGGAGGCCCGGTTCCTGGCCGACGTGCTGCGCACCGAGACGGTCGGCGGCGCTCTGCTGCTTCTCGGCGCCGTGATCGCGCTGATCTGGGCCAACTCGCCGTGGCGCGCCGGGTACGCGGAACTGAGCCACTGGGTGCCCTGGCCCGGCGGCGCGGCGCTGCACCTCGACCTCAGCCTGCGCACCTGGGCCGCCGACGGGTTGCTGGCGATCTTCTTCTTCGTGGTGGGCCTGGAACTCAAACGCGAGTTCGTCGCCGGTGACCTGCGGGATCCCCGCCGGGCCGCGCTGCCGGTGATCGCGGCCGTCGGCGGCATGGTCGCGCCCGCGCTGATCTACCTGGCGGTGACGCTCAGCGCCGGCGGCGCCGGGCTGCGCGGATGGGCCATCCCCACCGCCACCGACATCGCGTTCGCCCTCGCAGTGCTCGCCGTGGTCAGCTCCCACCTGCCGCAGGGGCTGCGCGCGTTCCTGCTCACCCTCGCGGTGGTGGACGACCTCTTCGCGATCACCATCATCGCGGTGTTCTACACCGCCGACTTCCACCCGCTGCCGCTGCTCGGCGCGCTGCTGCCGATCGCCGTGTTCGGGTTGCTCGTGCAGCGGCGCCGCACCTGGTGGTGGGCGCTGATCCCGCTGGCCGTGACCGCCTGGACGCTCGTGCACGCCTCCGGCGTGCACGCCACGGTCGCGGGCGTGCTGCTCGGCTTCACCGTGCCCGTGCTGCGCGGACGCGACGGCTCGCCCGGCCTGGCCGAGCGGCTGGAGCACCGCTGGCGGCCGGTCTCCGCCGGCCTGGCCGTACCGGTCTTCGCCTTCTTCGCCGCCGGGGTGACGCTGGTCGGCGTGGACGTGGGCGGCGTGCTCAGCAACCCGGTGGTGCTCGCGGTCGCCGCCGGACTCGTGCTGGGCAAGGTCGTCGGCGTGTTCGGCTCGACGTACCTGCTCGCCCGGTTCACCCGGGCCGAACTGGACGAGGAGATCACCTGGGCCGACCTGCTCGGACTCGCGCTGCTGGCCGGCATCGGCTTCACCGTGTCGCTGCTCATCGGCGAGCTCGCGTTCGGCACGGGCAGCCCGGAGGAGGACGGCGTCAAGGTGGCGGTGCTGCTCGGCTCGCTGACCTCCGCCCTGCTCGCCTCGGTGGTGCTGGTCCGCCGCAACCGGGTCTACCGCCGGATCAGCGAACGGGAGAACCGGGACGCCGACGGTGACGGCATCCCGGACGTCTACCAGGGCGGAACCGCCTGACCCGTGTCGCGCCGGCCGTCCCCCGGGAGAGGACGGCCGGCGCGACACGGGCCGATCAGTTCAGCTCCGCCACCGCCTCGAAGATCAGCCACAGGCCGCAGATGGCGAACAGCACTGCCGCGCCGTAACGGATCGCCCGCTCCGGCAGGTGCCGGCCGAGCATCCGGCCCACCAGGATCGCCAGCGCGTCCGCGGCGACCATGCCGAGCGTCGACCCGAGCCAGGTGCCGAACCAGCCGTACTTGGTGGCCAGCGTGATGGTGGCGAGCATGGTCTTGTCGCCCAGCTCGGCCAGGAAGAACGCCACACCCACCGCGAGGATCGCCGACTTGCCGCTGCGCTCGGCCTTGCGCTTCTCCTCCTCGGTCAGCTTGTCGCCGCGCAGCGTCCACGCGCCGAATCCGAGGAACGCCAGGCCGGCGATGAGCGAGATCCAGCCGGTGGGCAGCGCGGCGTTCAGGCCGTACCCGATGGCCACCGAGGCCAGGTGCACGATCGCGGTGGCGATCGTGATGCCGATGAGCACCGGCACCGTCTTGAACCGAGTGGCGAATGTCAGCGCCATGAGCTGGGATTTGTCGCCCAGCTCCGCAACGAAGATCACGCCGAAGCTGACCACCAGCGCGACGAGGAAACCCTCCATGTGAACCTTCCCGATCAAGCCGGGAGGAGGAACGGGGGCGCCCTCGACCCGGCTGCGACAGCCTGAGTCGAAGGTCTCGCCCGCCCCGGAGACCGGGGCCGCGTGGCCGGATGCGGAACGCACCAGTGTGTCGACCACGACATTGGGGGCTACTCCCCTTCGCGCAGCCAGCCTAGCCGATCACCCGCCGGGCCCGTCAGCGGGTGTGGCCCGGACCACCCAGGCCCTCAGTCGGCCCGGGCCAGGCTCACCCCGAACAGCCCGCCCGGGTCGGTCCAGAACGCCTGCCGGGTGAACCCGGCGGCGGTCAGCTCGGCCGCGATCCCCTCCGGCCGGAACTTGGCCGACACCTCGGTACGCAGCTCCTCGCCGGCGGCGAACACGACGTCGGTGTCCAGCACCCGCACCGTTGTCGGGCGCTCGGCGCGCAGCCGCATCTCGATCCACTCCCGCTCCGGGTCCCAGACCGCCACGTGCCGGAACGCGTCGACGTCGAAGTCCGCGCCCAGCTCCCGGTTGATCACCCGGAGCACGTTGCGGTTGAACTCGGCGGTCACGCCCGCCGCGTCGTCGTACGCGGGCACGATCACCGCCGGGTCCTTCACCAGGTCGGTGCCGATCAGCAGCCAGTCGCCGGCCTCCAGCGCCGCGCGCATCGCCGTGAGGAACCCGGACCGCTCCGCCGGCAGCAGGTTGCCGATCGTGCCGCCGAGGAACGCCACCAGGCGCCGGCCGCCGGTGGGCAGCCGGTCCAGGTGGCGGGTGAAGTCACCGACGATCCCCCGCACCCGCAGCCCCGGGTACGCGGCGGCGATCTGCTCGGTGGAGGAGCGCAACGCGCTCACCGACACGTCCAGCGGCACGAACGTGCCCAGGTCGCCGTGCCGGGTGAACGCGTCCAGCAGCAGGCGGGTCTTCTCCGACGAGCCCGACCCCAGCTCGATCAGCGTCTTCGCGCCGGTCAGGGTGGCCACGTCGTCGGCGTGCGCGGCGAGCACGGCCCGCTCGGCCCGGGTCGGGTAGTACTCCGGCAGGCGGGTGATCTCCTCGAACAGCTCGCTGCCCCGGGCGTCGTAGAACCACTTCGGCGGCAGCCACTTCGGCGTCGCGGCCAGCCCCACCCGTACGTCCTCCCGCAACCCACGGTCGAGGTCCCGCTCCTCCAGGTGGATCTCCAGCGGCTCCGCGCTCATCAGGTGTCCTCTCTGTCCTGCCGGTGATGGGAAAAGGTCAGGCGGCGGTCAGCTCCCGCACGTCGAACCGGCCCGTGGACGCCACCACGAGCCGGCCGTCCGGCACCGCCTGCCAGGCCGGGTCGTCGTCGAACGGTTCGGAGGCCAGCAGCACCGAGTCCGGCCCGCGACGCGCCGACAGCGCGTGGCCGCCCGTGCTCGCCACCACCGTCGTACCGTCGGTGAGCAGCAGGTTCAGCCGCGAGCCGGGAGCGGCTGCGGCGACCGCCGCGACCGTGTCCGCGACCGCCTCGTCCGGCGGCGCCCCGGCGCGCAGCCGGTGCCGGACCAGCGCCCACAGCAGCGCCGAGTCGGTCGGCACGTCGAGCGTGATCAGGTCGCGCACGGGCAGGCCGGCGGCGATCGGGACCAGGCTGTCCGGCCAGCCCCGCACCACGCCGTTGTGGCTGAACAGCCACCGTCCCTCGGCGAACGGGGCCGCCGCCGTCTCGTGCAGCGGCATGCCGACGGTGGCGGACCGGACCGCCGCCAGCACCGCCCGCGCCCGCGTCACGGCGGCCAGCTCCGGCAGCGTGGTGTCGCTCCACATCGGCTGGGCCCGCCGGTACCGGACCGGGTCGCCGTCGTCCGGGTACCAGGCGACGCCGAAGCCGTCGGCGTTTATGGTGCCGCCGCCGCGCATGTCACGCGGCGCCCACGACTGGCGCAGCAGGCCGTACGGCGGGTCGAACAGCAGGCTGCCCAGGAGCACGGGTGGACCGAGGTACGCGAGGTGACGGCACATCGGGCCGGCTCACTCCTCCGGTCCGGCGTCACGGGCGCAGCGGAAACCGCTGAAGATCTGCCGCCGGATCGGGTAGTCCCAGTTGCGGAACGTGCCCCGGCAGGCGGACCGGTCGGTGCCGAACGAGCCGCCCCGCAGCACCCTGTGGTCGTCGCCGAAGAAGACCTCCGAGTACTCCCGGTACGGGAACGCGGTGAAGCCCGGGTGCCCGCGGAACGGCGACGAGGTCCACTCCCACACGTCGCCGACGAGCTGGTGCACGCCCAGCGGCGAGGCGCCCGCCGGGTACGCGCCCACCGGCGCCGGCCACAGGTGCCGCTGGCCCAGGTTGGCGTGCTCGGCGCCCGGATCCTCGTCGCCCCACGGGTAACGGCGGGACCGGCCGGACGCCGGGTCCCAGCGGGCCGCCTTCTCCCACTCCGCCTCGGTGGGCAGCCGCTTGCCGGCCCACGCCGCGTACGCCTGCGCCTCGTACCAGCAGACGTGCACCACCGGCTCGTCGTCGCGGACCGCCGACCAGCGGCCGAACCGGCGGTACGCCCAGCCGTCGCCGTCGCGCCGCCAGTGCATCGGCGCGCTCAGCTCCGCCTCGATCCGGTGCCGCCAGCCGGCCTCGCTCCACCAGCGCGGCTCGTCGTATCCGCCGTCGGCGATGAACGCGCGGTACTGCCCGTTCGTGACCGGCGCGGCGTCGATGAGGTACGCGGGCAGGTCGACGGTGTGCGCCGGGCGCTCGTTGTCCAGCGCCCACGGGTCGGTGGAGGTGCCCATCGTGAACGGCCCGGCCGGCACCCGTACCTCCCCGCCGATCCGGGCCCGGGGCTCCGGCGGTGGCGGCGCGTCCAGCACCGGGGCGCCGGCGCGCAGCTGGTGGGTGGCGAGCATGGTCTCGTCGTGCTGCTGCTCGTGCTGCACGATCATGCCGAACGCGAACCCGTCGGCGACCAGGGGACGCTCGGTGAAGCGGATGCCGTCGAGCAGGTCGAACACCTTGTCGCGGACCGTACGCACGTAGGCGCGCGCCTCGGCCGGCGGCAGCAGCGGCAGCGCCGGGCGGTCCTTGCGGGGCTGCTTGAACGCGTCGTAGAGGTCGTCGATGTCGTGGCGCACCGGTTCGCGGCCGCCGACGTCGCGGACCAGCCACAGCTCCTCCTGGTTGCCGACGTGCGCCAGGTCCCAGACCAGCGGCGACATCAGCGTGGAGTGCTGCCGGACCAGGTCGTCGTCGTCCACCGCGTCGGTGAGTGTCGCGGTGCGGGCGCGGGTCCGCTCCAGCTCCGCGGCGATCCGGTCGCGCAGTCGTTCGGCGTCAGTGCCCGGTCGCTCGGTCGTGGTCACCGGTGTCCCCTCTCCGCGGCGGCACGTCGCCGCCGGATCTCTCGGTGGGTCTCCTCGTGGATGGCGGGCGGCAGATCGAGGCGGGGCAGGGCCGTCAGGGCCAGGTCGAACAGCGCCGCCGCGGCGGTCGCCAGCGGGCGCTCGGCCAGTCCGCAGCGGGCCGCCGCGCGCCACCGGTCGGCGACCGGCGCGGCCGCCGCCAGCGCGTCCCGGGTGGTCGCCGGGTCGGCGAAGAGCGCGGCCAGGACCGTCAGCGGCACGGTCCACGCCGCCCCGGGCTGTGCGTCCAGGTAGCGCAGCTCCAGGTAGCCGCGCGGGCGCACCGGCGGGAAGAGCGTGCTGACGTGGTACTCCAGGTCGTCGGTGGTGGGCGGGCGGGGCAGCGCGCCGGCCAGCCAGTCGGCGAACGTGACGTCCGGCGGCGCGGTCCAGTCCGGGCCGTCGCCGCGTACGCAGAGCAGCGGCGCGGCGAGCGCGTACCCGGTCCAGGCGGCCACCGGATCCTCGTCGGCGCGTTCGGGCGACCACACCGGGCGGGTCCGGGCCGGGTCGATGGCCAGCCAGGTGGCCATCCGGGCGGAGGCCCAGCCGGTGGCCCGGCCCGCGTGCCGGTCGGCGGTGGCGAAGGCGGCCAGCAGCGGCGGGCCGACGGCGTGCGCGGCGGCCCACCGCTGCGCGAGGTGCTCCGGCTCGCCCGCGTCGAGGCAGACCTGCAGGCCCGCCGTGCTGTACATCATCGCCCGCCCCGCCGGGCCGCGCCGGTCGAAGGCGCACCGCATGGCCCGGTAGCGGGGGGTTTCCACGACGGGTCGCGGCAGCCGCCAGGGATCGATGCCGCTACGGCCGAGCACCAGCCCGGCGGCGTCCAGCCGGGCCCGTAGCTCGGCGACGTCGGCCTCGGTGGCCAGGACGAGCGCGCCGACAGTCGGTCGCGGCGCGGCGGAGATCTCCACCTGCCCGCCGGGCTCCACGGTCACGGCGCTCGCGCGACGGAGCTCGTCGGCCGGGCTGGTGGGGTCGAGCGTCACGGGGCTGTGCCGCCCCAGCGCCCTGCGTAGTCGCTCGCGGTCGACCGGCCGGGCCGGGTCCGCGGCGTCGTGCACGGTCCATTCCAGTTCGACGCCGACGAGCGTGGGCGGTCCGGTCTTGAAGCAGATCCGGGCCAGGTGGCCCCGGGCCGCCTGCTCGTCGCCCAGGACGACGGCGCGGTCCAGGTCCGGCGACATCACCATGGGGCGGCTCCTCCTCGGCGACGGACGACCACGGTGTCGCGACGCGCCCGGCCCGTTCGGCGCGGGACGCCGTCACACCATCCTCTGTCTAGCAGACGTGATCCGCTTGCCCGGAGAGATGAATTTTTGTCCGGAATCTGATTGCGCCCCCGCGCTCAGTCGTCCTCGTCCTGGTCGTCGTCTTCGGCTGGCGGGGTCCCCGAAGGCTCCCCCACCAGATTCCGGCAGTAGCTCTCCACCTGCTCGGGGCCGCCGGCGGCGGCCACCAGGTCGGCGAAGCCGGGCCTGGTCAGCGCCTTCTCCCGCTGCCGCTCCGACTTGACCAGGTAGGCGCGGCAGTGGGCGACGATCCGGTTGTTCCCCGCCGAGGGCGCGGGCGGCGCGGCCGGGAAGCTCGGCGTCGACGTCGGCGTCGGCGTCACGTCGCGGGCCGGCCGGGACGCCGCGCCCGACGCCTCGCCGGCCGGTGTGCTCGGCGCCGGCCGCGACGGCCCGGTGGCGGTGGGGCCGGTGACGCCCGGGCCGCTGGTGGCCGGCGCCGGCGGGATCACCGGGTCCGGGTGGCGGTCCAGGCGTACGGCGGCGAAGGCCACCCCGGCGACCGCGGTGGCGGCCAGCCCGGACAGCGCGGCGGCGATCCGCAGGCGCCGGCGCGGCCGGACCGCGGGCACGGGCCCCGGCGCGGGCGCGGCGCGGGCGGCCCGGAAGGCGGCGACCGCCCGGTCCTCGCCGGCGATCTCACCGGCGGTGGCCGGGCCGGCCGCGGCCGACAGCAGCCGGGTCAGCGGGTCGGTCTGCGGCCCCGGTGGCGACCCGGCGCGCGCGGCGTCGAGCAGACGATCGGATTCCGCCCGGTCGGCGGGCCCGCCGGACCGGCGAGGGTGCATGCCGTCTCTCCTCACGTCAGCCCTCCGCCGGCTCGGCCTCGGGCGCGTGCGGAACCTGGCGGTCGGTACGGGGACGCGGCGCGAGGGCGCCCCGGGAGTCGTCCGGGGCAGTGTCCGCCGCCGAGCGCTCCAGCATGGCAGCCAGCCGGCGAAGGCCCCGGTGCGCCGCGGTGCGCACGGCTCCGGCCCGCCGTCCCAGCACCCGCCCGGCGGTCTCCGCGTCGAGGCCGATGACGGCCCGCAGCATCACCGCCTCCGCCTCGGCCGGTGGCAGCGTACGGATCAGGGCCAGCGCGCTCTCGGTGGCGATGGCCTCGCCGGCCCGGTCGGCGGTGTCCGCGTCGGCGGCCAGGTCGTTGAGCGCCTGCACCGGCACCGGCACCGACGGACGCCGCCGCTGCCGGCGCAGATGGTCCATGGCCCGGTTGCGGGCGATCGTGACCGCCCAGGCGCGGAACTCGCCACCGGTGAAGGAGGGCAGGTCGCGGGAGATCTGGAGCCATGCCTCGGAGGCCACGTCCTCGGCGTCGGCGCCGACGAGAGCGGTCAGGTAGCGCAGCAGGGCGGGCTGCAGGCTGCGGTAGAGGAACCGGAACGCCTCCTCGTCGCCGGCCTGCGCCGCGGCGACCGCCTCGTTCAGCTCGGCCGTCACGGTCGCCGTCCGGACCGGGTCGTGTGCGGGCACCGGGCACGCCGGGGAGCCAGTGGCCACACCGCCATCCGCACCCCGCCCCCCGGTGAGTTGATCTGACACTCGCACACGGGTGCGATGAGCCATGGACATTGCCGCGCGGCACGGGCGTCGGCGGACATACGGTACCGACGGCTCGGGGCGGCCGGGAGCCGGGCCGACGCCTGGGAACGCGGGGCGCTCCGGCAAGACGTCAGGGCCGGAGGAAGAGAGAGAAATGTCTACGCCCGTCACCGGCGTGTCGAGGTAACGCAACGTACGGAATCGACGCTCCCCGGCGCAACCGATCGCGGCGGGCCCCGCGGGCGGACAGCGACGTGCTGTCACATTCTGGCCGATCGTGCCGGTCCGGTCACGGTGCGCCGATCAGCGTCCCGGCTGCTGGAACGCCCCGCTGAAGGCTTTCGATCCCGCGCCGAGATCGCGGGAAATACTTCGCGCCCGCTGTGGGTACGGTATGGGGGTGCTGTCCTCAGACGTCGTACTCAGCGGTCGGTACCGCCTGGAAGACCGTGTCGCCACCGGCGGCATGGGCGACGTCTGGCGTGCCACCGACCTGGTCCTCGGTCGTCCGGTCGCGGTGAAGGTGCTTCTTCCCGCCCTGGTGTCCGACCCCGACTTCATCGCCCGTTTCCGTTCCGAGGCGCGGATCATGGCCTCGCTGCGCCACCCCGGCGTGGTCCAGGTCTTCGACTGCGGCGAGGACGAGCTGCCCAGCGGCGGCCGGGCCGACTACCTGGTGATGGAGTTCGTCGCCGGTGAGCCGCTGTCGCGGCGGATCGAGGACGCGGGGTGCCTCGAGGTCGCCGAGACCATGTCGATCGTGGCCCAGGTGGCGCAGGCGCTGCACGCGGCGCACGGGCGCGGCATCGTGCACCGCGACGTGAAGCCGAGCAACCTGCTGGTGCAGGACGACGGCACCGTGGTGCTCGTCGACTTCGGGGTGGCCCGCTCGACCAACGTCACGAGCATCACCAGCACCAACGCGGTGCCCGGCACCGCCCTCTACATGGCGCCGGAGCAGGCCGCCGGCCGGCCGGTCTCGGGCGCCACCGACGTGTACGCGCTCGGCGCGGTCGCGTACTGCTGCCTCACCGGCAGCCCGCCGTTCACCGGTGACAACCCGCTGCAGGTGGCCGTACGCCATCTCGACGACGAGCCGCCGGAGCTGCCGGCGGAGATCCCGGCGTCGGTGCGCGAGCTGGTGTCCCGGGCGCTGGCCAAGGACCCGGCCGACCGCTACCCGAGCGCCGCGGCGATGGCCGACGCGGCGCGGGCCGCCCGTACCGACTCACCGACCGCGACGATGGCGCTGCGCGGCGCGGCGGGCCCGGCGCGGTCCCGCGACGACCAGCCGGCGGTCCGGCCGGGCGCCGCGGTGGCGACGTCGCGGCGGCGGGGCCGGCGCGGCACGCTCGTCGGGGCGCTGGGCGCGGTGCTGGTGGCGATGGGCGCGCTGGGCGCGCTGGTGGCCGCCGCCAACGACACCGCCGAACCCGCCACGAAGATCGACAAGACGGCGCCCGCGGTGGCGCCGAGCGACCCGGCCGCGGAGCCGGTCGTCGACGAGCCGACGGCCGGCGACGACTACACCTACCGGCCGGTCGGCCCGGGCGGCCGACCGTCGGCCACGCCGTCGGTGACGCCGAGCGCCTCGACGGTCCCGTCGGCGCAGCCGAGCGTCAGCGAGGAGCCGGCGCCCACCGGCGCGCCGACCACCACGCCGCCCAGCACGCCGGCGACGACGGCGCCCACCACTACGCCGGCACCCGAACCGACCACCGCCGACCCCGGCACCGGCGGCGGTGACACCGGCGGGCAGCCGGCCACCCAACCCTGACCCACGACGAGCCGGCCCCGCCCGCGGCGGAGCCGGCTCCTCGGCGTGTCCGGGCGGTGGTGCTCAGTCCGCGCCGAGCGACGCCACCACCGGCCGGGACAGCGCCCGGCGGGCCGGCAGGACCGAGGCGAGCAGCGCGGCCACCACCGCCACCGCGACGATCAGCCCGATCCGCGCCCAGGGCAGGACGAGCGTGAAGTCCCCGCCGATGCGGGCCACCACTGCCATCGCCCCGGCGGCCGCCCCGGTGCCGAGCGCGATGCCGAGCAGCGTGCCGACGAGCGCGGTGAGCACCGCCTCGACCGCCAGCACACCCCGCATCCCGGCCCGGCTCAGTCCGACCGCGCGCAGCACCGCCGTCTCCCGGGTGCGTTCCACCACGGACAGGCTGAGCGTGTTGGCGACCCCCACGAGCGAGATCACCACGGCGAGGCCGAGCAGCGCGGTGACGAACCCCAGCACCAGGTCGACGGTGCCGGTGAGCATCTTCTTGTACGCGGCCTGGTCCATCACGTTCACCGTCGGGTAGCGCGCCAGCACCGACTCGACGGCGGTCCGGGCCTCGTCGACGCTCACCCCGGCGGCCGGATCCACCTCGGCCAGGTGGCCGCGCACGGCCGGGAACATGGCGGTGAAGTCGGCGTCCAGCACGTCCACCAGGTGCCCTGGGGGCACCGGGCTCCCGGCCAGGATTGGCTCCTCGTCGGCCACCACCGCGGCGACCCGCAACGGCCGCCCGGCGAGCGTGATCGTGGAACCGGCCGTCCAGCCCTTGGTCGCGGCCAGCTCGCGGTGCACCAGCACCGCTCCCGGCCCCAGGCCGGCCGGGTCACCGGCGTCGACGGCGGACAGCGTGCGCCGGACCAGCGCCGGGTGCGCGGCGCGCAGCTGCACGTCGCCGACCACCCGGCTGCGCTGCTCGTGCACCACGCCCAGCTCCGGGCGGGCGGCCAGTTCGCCGGCAACGGTGGCCGGCAGGTCCCCGCCGATGCCGGTGACCAGGAAGTCCACGCCGATCCGGGCGTCCACCGCGCGTTCGATGCCGGACTTGACGCTCGCCGCGCCGACCACGAAGGCGGAGACCAGCCCGATGCCGATCACCATGGCCGTCGCGGTGGCGGCGACCCGGCGCGGGTTGCGCACCGCGTTCGACACGGCCAGCCCGCCGGTGGCGCCGAACGCCGCGCGGAACGGCCCGCCGAGCACCCGTACCAGCGCCGGCACCAGCACCGGGCCGAACGCCACGATGCCGCCGAAGGCCAGCAACCCGCCGGCCGCGACCAGCACCACCTGGCCGGTGGCGCCGGCGCCGGCCAGCGCCGCCACACCGGCGGCGAGCGCCAGCGCGCCGACCGCCAGCCGGATCCGCCCGGCCGGACGGACCGGGTTGACCGCCGCGTCGGTGAGCGCGGCCACCGGGGCGACCCGGGTGCCCTGCCAGGCCGGCAGCGCGGCCGACGCCACGGTGAGCAGCGTCCCCAGCCCCAGCGACAGCAGCAGCGTACGCGGGGTCAGGGTGAGCCCGCCGCCCAGCGGCGCGCCGGTGCCGGCGAGCAGCACGCCGAGGCCGCCGGCCACCGCCGCGCCGGCCAGCACCCCCACGACGGAGGCGAGCAGGCCGGTCACCGCCGCCTCGGACAGCGTGGCCCGGTAGATCTGCCCCCGGGTGGCGCCGACCAGCCGCAGCAGCGCGGTACGCCGGGAGCGCTGGGCGAGCACGATAGCGAAGGTGTTGGCGATCACGAAGCCGGCCACCACCACCGCGACGGCGGCGAACGTGCCCAGCAGCATGCCGAACTGCCGCAGGTCGCGTACCGCGTCGTCGACGGCCGCGTCGAGGATGGCGTCGCGGTCCCGGACCGTCACGTCCGGTCCCACCACGGCGCGGATCCGGTCGGCCAGCGCCGCCGTGTCCACCCCGGCACGGGCCGCCACCATGATCCGGCCGTAGCCCTTCTCGCCGCTGACGGCCAGCGCGTCCGGGCCGGTCAGCCCGATGTAGGGGCCGCCGACGTCGCGGGAGCTGCCGTCCACGTCGACGGTGCCGACAAGCGTGTACGGCCGGGCCGCGCCGTCGCGTCCGCCGATCGACACCGGGCCGCCGACGGTGAAGCGCTCCTCGGCGACGGTCTCGTCGTCGAGCACCACCTCGCCGGGGCGCTGCGGCAGCCGCCCGGCCACCACGTCGTAGGACTGCAGGGCCGCCTCGGTGGGGACGGCGGCGAGCACCGCGTAGCCGAGCACGGGACGGCCGTCGGCGCCGACCACCCCGGCGGAGCCGGTCAGCTCGCCCGCGGCGGCGGCCACCCCGTCGAGGGCGCGTACCCGGTCCACGAGCGCCGGGGGCAGCGGGTCGCTCTCGGCGTACGCGGCCAGGTCGGTGTGTCTGTCGAACTCACCGGCGCGCTCGTACGCCCCGGCGCGCATGCCGTCGGTGAACATCAGCGTGCCGGCGACGAACGCGACGCCGAGCACGATCGCCAGTGAGGACAGCAGCAGGCGCAGGCCGTCGGCGCGGACCTGGCGCAGGGTCAGGCGCAGCATCCCGGTCACCGCCCTGCCGGCGCGACGGCCGGGTCGAGCCGGCTGAGCGCGTCCCGGACCGCGCCGACCGTGGGCGCGTGCAGCTCGTCGACCAGCCGGCCGTCGGCCAGGAAGACCACCCGGTCGGCGTACGCGGCGGCGGCCGGGTCGTGGGTGACCATGACGACGGTCTGACCGAGCATGTCCACCGCCTCGCGCAGCAGCCGCAGCACCTCGGCGCCGGAACGCGAGTCGAGGTTGCCGGTCGGCTCGTCGGCGAAGATCACCCAGGGCCGGGTGATCAGCGCGCGGGCCACCGCGACGCGCTGCTGCTGCCCGCCGGACAGCTCCGCCGGGCGGTGCCCGAGGCGGTCGGTCAGGCCCACCGCGGCCACCACCTGCCCCAGCCACGCCGGGTCCGGGCGACGGCCGGCGATCGCCAGCGGCAGGACGATGTTCTCCTGCGCGCTGAGCGTGGGCAGCAGGTTGAACTTCTGGAAGACGAAGCCGATCCGGTCCCGGCGCAGCCGGGTGAGCCGCCGGTCGTCCAGGCGCGTCAGGTCGGCGTCACCGATGTGCACCGCCCCGGCGGTCGGCCGGTCGAGGCCGGCGAGGCAGTGCAGCAGGGTGGACTTGCCGGAGCCGGACGGGCCCATGACGGCGGTGAACCGGGCGGCGGCCAGGTCGAGGTCGACGCCGTCGAGCGCGACGACGCGGGACTGCCCGGCGCCGTACTCCATGCGCAGCGCGCGGGCGGCGAGGGCGACGCCGGTGGTCGGTGGTGCGGACACTGAGGTGCTCCTGTCGGACACGGCTTTTCTGACAGTTCCGACGCTAGGGGCGGCACCACCTGGTTGATCTCCACCTGCGCGCTCGACCTCGATGCGACGGAGGTCGTCCCCCACCGGGGAAACCCGTACGACCTGAGGCGTACGCCGGGTCAGCCGCCGGGCGTGATCAGGCCGCTCTCGTACGCCAGGACGACCGCCTGGACCCGGTCGCGCAGCTGGAGCTTGGCCAGGATGCGGCCGACGTGGGTCTTCACCGTCGCCTCCGCGACGTGCACCCGGGCGGCGATCTCGGCGTTGGAGAGCCCCTGCGCCACCAGCAGCAGCACCTCCCGTTCCCGCTCGGTGAGCTGGGCCAGCCGGGGATCGGCGGCCGGCGCGGGGCCGAGCTGCCCGGCGAACCGGTCGAGCAGCCGCCGGGTGATCGACGGGGCCACCACCGAGTCGCCCTGGGCGACCACCCGGATCGCGGCCATGAGCTCCTCCGGCGGCACGTTCTTGAGCAGGAACCCGCTCGCCCCGGCGCGCAGCGCGGCGAACGCGTCGGCCTCCGTGTCGAACGTGGTCAGCGCCAGCACGCGGGGGCGCCCGTCGTCGCGCCGGGCACAGATCCGCCGGGTCGCCTCCACCCCGTCCATGGTCGGCATGCGCAGGTCCATCACCACCACGTCGACGGCGACCCGGTCCAGCACCCGCAGCGCGTCCGCGCCGTCGATGGCCTCGGCGACCACCGCCAGGTCGGGCTGGGAGTCGAGCACCATCCGGAACCCGGCGCGTACCAGCGCCTGGTCGTCGACGATCATCACCCGTACCGTCACGCCGCCGCGCTCCCTTCCCCGGTGCCGGCCGCCGGGGCCAGCGGCAGCCGCGCCCGC
This sequence comes from Micromonospora chalcea, assembly GCF_028768405.1. Taxonomy (NCBI): domain Bacteria; kingdom Bacillati; phylum Actinomycetota; class Actinomycetes; order Micromonosporales; family Micromonosporaceae; genus Micromonospora; species Micromonospora chalcea. Next base: position 1,562,764 of record NZ_CP118233.1, read on the forward strand.
ACCCGCCAGCCACCGGCAAGTGTGGGTCCGGCGGCGAGGCTGCCGTCGTACACCCCGACCCGTTCCCGCATGCCGACCAGGCCGTGACCGCCGGACGGCGCCGGGCCGTCGACCGGACGGCCGCGCCCGTCGTCCACGGCGCGGATCACGACGGCGTCGGCGCTCCAGTCCAGCGTCAGCTCCACCGACGCGCCGACGCCCGCGTGCTTGAGCGTGTTGGTCAGGCTCTCCTGCACCACCCGGTAGACGGTCAGCTCCAGGCCGGGGGGCAGCGGCGGCGGCGCGCCGGCGCCGCCGCAGGCGACCCGCAGCCCGGCGGCGCGGAACCGGTCGAGCAACGCGGGCAGCTCCACCAGCGCGGGCCGGCGGTGCGCGGGCCCGTCCGCCGGGTCCGGCTGCGTCGCTGTGGGTTCCCGCAGTACGCCGACCAGCCGCCGCATCTCCTCCAGCGCCGCCCGGCCGGTGTCCGCCACCACCTTGGCCGCCTCGCGGGCGGTGGCCGGATCCCGGTCGAGCGTGAACCGCACCCCGTCGGCCTGCACGATCATCACGGCCATGCTGTGGGCGACCACGTCGTGCAGCTCGCGGGCGATCCGGGTGCGCTCCTCGGCGACCGCGGCCCGCGCCTGCGCCTCCCGTTCCCGTTCCAGCGTCGCGGCCCGGTCCTCCAGGCTGAGCACGTAGAGCCGGCGGGTCCGCAGGTTCAGCCCGGCCAGCCAGACCGCGCCGACGATCAGGGCGTAGAAGAACGCGCCCATCCACCAGGGCCCGGCGCCGGGCGTCTGGAGCGCGGCGAGCACCCCGCCGAGCACGGCGACGACCCCGGCCACGATGCCGTCACGGAGCCGGTCGGCGTACTTGACCACGCTGTAGAGGGCGATCAGCACGGCGATGTCGTAGGCGAGCGGACCCCAGCCGGCGATCACCTGGACCAGCGCGAGCGCGGCCACCGCGGCGGCGACCGCCGTCGGGTGGGTACGCCGGAAGAACACCGCCACCGCCGCCGCCAGCCCGACCGCGAACGCCGGTACGCCGATCTGGCCGGCGACGTACGCGGAGACGGCGAAGAACACGACCAGCCCGCAGACGGCGGTGTCGAAGGCGATGCCGCGCAGCGGACGGCCGAGGATGAGGCGAGCCACGATTCCCCAGCCTAGGCCCGCTCTCCCCACCCCTCCCCCGCCGCCCCACCTCGCGGTGATCATGAGGTTGACGGGCGTCGTCGTCCGATTTGTCGCCGCCAACCTCATGATCACCGCGAGGATCGGCGGGGTGCGGGGGTCAGGAGAGCAGGAGGGCTCGCATGCGGGTGATCTCGGCGGACTGCTCGACGGCCACGCCGGTGGCGAACTCCTGCATGGACTGGTCGGCGCCGACCTTCAGCAGGTCGGTGGACATCACGATCGCGCCCTGGTGGTGATCGGTCATCATCCGCACGAACATCCGGTCGAACGCCGCGCCCCTTGCGTCGGCGAGCTGCCGCATCGCCTCGGCGGACTGCATCCCGCGCATGCTGCCGTGGTCGTGCCCCGGCACGTCGGCGGGCAGGTCGCGGGTGCTGAGCCAGGCACGCAGCAGGCCGACCTCCGGCCCCTGGGCGGCGCGGATCCGCTCGGCCACGGCGCGGATGCGGGGGTCGGCGGCCCGGTCGGGGGCGAGCGTCGCCATCTCCAGCGCCTGCTCGTGGTGCGGGATCATCATCCGGACGTACCAGACGTCGAGGCTGTTGAACCGGGGCGTCGACGCTGCCCGCACCTGATCGGGCGCACGGGTGGCGGCCGACTCCCCCGGGCGGCCGGGGACCAGCAGCGGCGGCGCCGAGGTGGTGGCGCTCGGGCTCGGCGCGCCCGTCGCGGCGTTGCCCGCCGCGGCCTCGGGCCGGGTGTCGTCGCGCCCGGCGAGCGCCAGCCCGCCGATCACCACGAGCATGACGAGCGCTGTGACGCCCACCCACACGCGCGCCTGCCGGCTGGTCATACGACGCCTCCTCCGGTCAAGGTGAAGGCGATCCTATACATAGATAAAAGTTCCCCAGTGTGACCCAGGTCACATTGATGACGGTCTCCGATAGGTAAGGTTTGGCGAATCATCATCCCCTTTCGAAGGGTGTTGCCGGTGATCAGCATCCGCACGTCCCGCACCCGCATCATCAGCCTCGCCGCCGCCGGCCTGCTGCTCGCCGGCGTGGTCGCCGCGCCGCCGAGCAGCGCCCAGGAGATCCCCCGCGCCCAGGCCGCGCCGGCCACCGTGGACAGCGCCGTCCCCGGTGTCGACGAGATCTCCAGCAGCCCCAACCTGCGGCAGGTGGCCAACCTGCCGAAGCAGGCGCCGTTCGACACCACCGCAGCCCTCGGCACCGACATCGCCTTCCAGGGGCGGTACGCGTTCGTCGGCAACTACGACGGGTTCGTCATCTACGACATCCTCCGGCCGAGCCGCCCGACGATCGTGTCGCAGGTGCTCTGCCCCGGCTCGCAGAACGACATCTCGGTCCACGGCGACCTGCTCTTCCTGTCCACCGACTCCTCCCGCAGCGACGACTCCTGCGCCAGCACCAGCCAGCCGGCGTCGGTGAAGGAGTCCTGGGAGGGCATCAAGATCTTCGACATCCGCGACAAGCGCAACCCGCGCTACATCAAGTCGGTCGAGACGGCATGCGGCTCGCACACCCACACGCTCGTGCCCGGCAAGGACAAGCGCAACGTCTACCTGTACGTCTCGTCGTACAGCCCGCGCGCCGACTTCCCGGACTGCCAGCCGCCGCACGACTCCATCTCCATCGTCAAGGTGCCGGTGAAGAACCCCACCACCGCCTCCGTGGTGGCCACGCCGAACCTGTTCCCGGACGGCGGCTACCCGGGCATCCCCGGTCAGTCGTCGGCCACCACCGGCTGCCACGACATCACCGCGTACCCGGCGAAGGACCTGGCCGCCGGCGCGTGCATGGGTGACGGCATCCTGCTGGACATCAAGGACCGTGAGGCGCCCCGGGTGATCGAGCGGGTGACCGACGCCGAGAACTTCGCGTTCTGGCACTCGGCCACGTTCAACAACTCCGGCACCAAGGTCGTCTTCACCGACGAGCTGGGCGGCGGCGGCGCGGCCACCTGCAACGAGGTGGTCGGCCCGAACCGTGGCGCGGACGCCATCTACGACATCACCGGCCGCGGCAACGCCCGCAAGCTGGAATTCCGCAGCTACTACAAGATCCCGCGCGTCAACGCCGACACCGAGAACTGCGTGGCCCACAACGGCTCGCTGATCCCGGTGCCCGGCCGCGACATCATGGTGCAGGCGTGGTACCAGGGCGGCATCTCGGTGTGGGACTTCACCAACTCCCGCAAGCCGACCGAGATCGCCTACTGGGAGCGCGGTCCGCTGGACGCCACGCAGCTGCGTACCGGCGGGTCCTGGTCGGCGTACTGGTACAACGGCCACATCTACTCCAGCGACATCCAGAAGGGACTGGACGTGCTGGAGCTGCGTGACCCGCGTACCTGGCTGGCGCAGTTCCTGCTGGTTCCCGAGCTGAACGTGCAGACCCAGGCGGGCTACCTGAGCTGGTGACCCGCTGACCCGTCCCGGGCCCGGCGCTCCCCTCGCGGGGGCCGCCGGGCCCGGTGCGTTGTCAGCGCCGACGACCTCGGCCGGAGCGGTCCACCCGGCCCGGATCAGCTCATCGGCAGGCGGTAGTCACGGGTGCCGCCACCGGCCGTGACCACCCGCACCTCGCCGCTGCGCAGCCCGTACGTGACCGACCAGCGGGTGTGCGACTGGCGTACCGCGTTCAGCAGCCGCAGCGCCCCGGCCGCGTCGACCACCCCACCGGCACGGTCCAGTTCCTTCGCCAGCACCCCGTACCTGCGGTCCTGGCGCAGTTCCCGGTCCGGCACACCGACGGCCGGCACGTTCGTCAGGGCCTGCCACGGGCCGCTGCGCCGGTCCACAGTCATCTTCCCGTCGACGAACTCCACCACCGCCGACGTGCCGGTCGCGTCGGCCAGCAGGTAGTGCAGCGGCGGCCCGCCGTCGAAGTCCAGGTTGTAGCGCTTGAACACGGCGACCGCCTCGTCCACGGTCGCGGCCGAGTCGAGCACCAGGCGCAGGATGCGCACCGAGCCCACCTTCGGCAGTCCCGGCACCGGCTCGGCGCGCGCCCCGTCGTCGGCGGCCAGCCCGACCGCGAGACCCCGCTCGTTCATGCCGTCGAACGGCAGCAGCGGCGCGTCCAGCAGCCGCCGGTCCCCCGTCGGGTCGGCGGCCACCCCCAGGTAGGAGATGTCGACCAGCGAGATCGAGGCGTACCCGTCCGGCGGGTCGGTGCGCAGCACCAGCGCGGGGTTCGGCTCCCAGTCGAAGTTGCGGGCGAACACCGGCCGCTCCCGATCGCCGAGCGCGGCGAACAGCGAGCAGCCGAACGGGCTCGGCGGCGTCGACCCGGCCAGCCCGGCGGTCGGGTCGTAGTCGCCGTCGTACGTCATCTCGTACATCGGCAGGTCGTCGATCTTGCGGAGGCTGGCCAGCGTCCGTTCGACCTGGCCCGGGTCCTGCCGGGAGGCGGTGGGCGAGCCGGCCGCGGCCGGCGGGTCGGACCGGCGGCTCTCCCCGCAGGCCGTGCCGAGCAGGAGCAACGCGAGCCCGCCGGCGATGAGGGTCCTCCGCATGACAGCGACGCTAGAAGAGGCGTCCGCCGATGTCCATCCGGGACCCGGTCAACTCCGCACGACAGCGAACATCCAGCAGCCGTACACGACGTTGCGGCTGTGCAGCAGGTCCACCGCCGGGTCGGCGAACAGCTCCGCGACCACCGCCTCCGGGTCGCCGCCGTCGTGTCGCCGTCCGCCCACGATGCGACCCCGGCTGTCGTACGCGCGCAGCACCTGCTCCCGTCCGCGCCACTGGGACGGGTACGCCGTCACGTCGTGCGGGCCGGCGCATTCGGCGGCGTGCGCGAACACCGGTCCCACCTCGCGGTACGGGCTCGGCGGCAGCGGCGGGGCGTACCCGAACAGCAGCAGCGTCTCGTCCGGCCGGGCGTCGCGCAGGCAGCAGCGCAGCGGCTCGCCCCCGGTGGCGTGCAGGTGCTCGGGCGGCTGCCCGGTGGCGTCGCGGCCGGTGCGGCGCAGCTCGGCGAGCGTCCCCGCGGGCAGCGGGCGGATCCGGAACGCGGTACGGGTGGTCGTCACGGTCCCAGCCTGGCGCGGCCCGGACCGCGGCGCTGGCGGTGATCGGACCTGGCATTCGGGCGCCGCGAGATTGCGCGCCGAGCGGGCACCCGCCGGCCGCGTCCCGCGCCGACAATGGCCGGATGGACGTCGACGACTACCGGACCCACTCCCCGTACAGCGATCCCCGCCACCACGCGGCGCTGCTCGACGCCGTGCCGGCTGACCTGCCCACCGTCGCGGCGACCGCCCGCAACGTGATCATCCACTACCGGGCCGGCGGGGTGGAGCTGCCGGACGTCCGCCAGGCCGAGGTGAATCTGCGCTGGACGGACCGCATCCTCGACGCCGACCAGTCCCGGTTCCCGCTGCCGCTGACCGCCGAGCGCCCGGCCGCCGAGCGGGTCGCCGGGTGCTGCCGGGACCACACGCTGCTCACCGTCGCGGCGCTGCGCCAGCACGGCGTCCCGGCCCGCAGCCGGGTCGGGTTCGTGAGCTACTTCGAGCCCGGCTGGCACCACGACCATGTGCTCGCCGAGTGGTGGGACGGCGAGCGGTGGGTCTGGTCCGACCCCGAGCTGGACCCGGCCGGCGACCGTCCGTTCGACGGCTACGACATCGACCCGGAGGCCGGGCACTTCGAGTCGGCGGCCCGGGTGTGGCTGGCGTACCGGGCGGGCCGGCTCGACCCGGACACCTACGGCGTGGACCCGTCGCTGCCGATCCGGGGCGACTGGTTCATCCACGACTACGTGCTGCTGGAACTGGCCCACCGGCACAAGGACGAGGTGCTGCTCTGGGACGGGTTCGGGGCGATGACCGAGGACCTGACCGGCGCCGACCTCACGCTCGTCGACGAGGTCGCCGCGCTGCTGGTGGCCGCCGACCACGGCGACGCCGCCGCCGCGCGGGAGCTGGCCCGGCGGTACGCCTCGGACGCCCGGCTGCGTCCGGGCCCGACGGTGCACTGCATGGACCCGGTCACCGGCGTGGGCGCCGACGTGGACCTGCGGCACTGACCGGGCTCACCCGGGCAGGGGCGCCTCGTCGCCTCGGGTGCGGCGCGGGTTGACCAGCCGCCGGACCATCGGCGCGGCGTTCCACCGGGCCGCGCCGACCAGGTCCCGGGCGTGTTCCAGCACGGTGTAGTCGGGCCGGGCCATGCCCTCGGCGATGGCCCGGTCGAGGTCGTTGCCGCAGCGGGTGAGCACGCTGTCGAAGTCACGGCGGACCGGTTCCAGCAGGTCGTAGCCGAAGGAGCGGTGCAGCCGGGCGAACAGCGGCTTGTAGAGGCGGGCCCGCTCGTGCAGTCCCGACGAGTACGACATCGGGTTCTTCGGCCGCTGCCGGACGTAGGCAGGCAGCAGGTCGGCGAAGGCCTGCCGGACGATCCACTTCTCCTGCCCGTCGCGCAGCTTGAGGTCCAGCGGCAGCCGCATGGCCAGCTCGACGACGCTGAGGTCGAGGAACGGCACCCGGGCCTCCACCCCGTGCGCCATGCTGGCCCGGTCCACCCGTTGCAGCTCGGTCCGGCACAGGTTGCGGATCTTGTGCAGGAACAGCCGGCGGGACCGCTCCGGCCCGACCTGGTGGTACATCGGATAGCCGCCGAACAGCTCGTCGGAGCCGTCGCCGGTGAGCACCACCCGTACGCCCAGCTCGCGCAGCCGCCGGAAGATCGGCACCGAGACGACAGCGTTGATGATGTCGCCGTATTCGGTCAGCTCGGAGACCCGGATCGCCTCGCGTACGTCGGCCAGCCGGATGTCACGCGGGCGCAGCTCGACCACCTCGTGCGGCACGCCGAGGTCGGCGGCGAGCCGCCGGGCGTACGCGACGTCGGGGCTCTCCGGCACGCCGATGGTGACCGCCACGCAGTCCGGGTGCAGTTCCCGGGCGTGCAGCAGCGCCAGCGAGCTGTCCAGGCCGCCGGAGAGCACCACGCCGACGGTGAGGTCGGTGTCCAGCCGGGCCCGCATCGCGTCGGTGAGCGCGATGCGGACCAGCAGGGCCGCCTCGTCCGGGTCGTCGATCACCGGCAGGCCGTCGCCGAGGGTGAGCAGGTCGACGTGCGGGCGCGGCCGGACCGGTTCGCCGGGCTCGACCCAGCCGTGATGCCCGGGCGCCACCTCGCCGATCGGCGCGCCGTGCCCGACGAGCGCCTTGACCTCGGAGGCGAGGTGCAGGCAGCCGGGCAGGCGGGACCAGTACAGCGGCTTGACCCCGAGCGGGTCCCGGGCCAGGTACGCCCGACCGCTGTCCCGCTCGACGATCACGAACGCGTACTCCCCGCGCAGCCGGCGTACCGCGTTCTCGCCCCACTGGCGGAACGCGGTCAGCACGACCTCCGTATCGCCGGTGGTGCGGAACTCGTGCCCGAGCCGGGTCAGCTCGGCGCGCAGCTCGTGGTGGTTGAAGATCTCGCCGTTGTAGCAGAGCAGGTGCCGCTCGTCCGGCGACATCCAGGGCTGGACGGACCGTTCCCGGTCCACGATCTTCAGCCGCCGCACGCCGGCCAGGAGGCCGTTCTCCTGGCGGGTCTCGGTGACCTCACCGCGCGACGCGAGCGCGGCGAGCATCCGGCGGAAGGTCGCCGGGTCGGCCTCGGGGCCGATGCTCAGCGCGATGCCGCACACCGGGTCACACCCCCATCTCGGCCTCGTACGCCCGCCGGTAGCGGCGGCGGGCGTCCGGGGCGAGACACACGTGCCAGGCCTGTCCCTCGTCGACCACGTTCACCTCACCGGCGTCCTGGCGGGCCAGGAGCAGCCCGGCGAGAGCCGAACGGGCGCCGAAGCGCTCGTACCACTCCAGCTCGACGTCGGCGGCCCAGCCGAGACAGTGCCCGCTGGGCACCATCGCGGCGTACCCCAGGCGCCGCAGCCGGTACTGGTGCTCGGCGCTGCGGGCCAGGCTGGTCACCCAGAGCGGCGGCGTGCGGTCCGGTGCGACGGCCGCGAACTCCCGGGCCAGGTCGTTGAGGAACGCGATCATCTCGCGGCGGGCCCGGCGGAACAGCAGGCCGGCGGTACGCGGGGTGGCGGCCGGAAGCAGCCGGCGGCGCACCGCGCGCAGGCCCCGCCCCACGACGGTGGCGGGCTGCTCCTGATAGCGGAACTCGATCAGCCCGCGCCGGCGCAGCCACTCCAGGTCGACGAGTTCGGCGCTGGTGCGGACCTGGTCGTCGGTGAGGAACGTCGGGGCGTCCCGCCACCAGAGCACGTCGACGCGGGAGAGCAGGTAGATCCGCACCAGCGCGGTGAGGTCCTGCGCCGAGCTGCGCGCGTTTGGCTGGTAGCGGGCCATCTCCAGCAGCAGCGTCTCCCGGGCCCCGATCAGCCCCTGGGGCGTGGCGTCGAGGACGGCGGCGATGGCGGGTTCGCGCAGCCGCTGGTCGAGCAGCACCTGGCGGGCGGTGGCCGACGGCGCGTCGGCGAGCGCGCCCACCTCGACCAGGAGGTCCGCCACCGCCGCCCGGTACGCGGACAGGTCCGGGACGGCGTCGGCGCGCCGGCCGGCTGCGGGCACCCGGCGGGCGGGAGCGGTGGACGTGGCGGCGGGACCGGGCTGGCGACCGGGGCTGCGGCTGGGCACTCGCATGGTCTCCGTCCCCTCTCGGTCGGGACACGGCGTGATGGGATCTGCGCACACCGTAAGTACCAAAGAGGGTGAGAATCTCCCATCTCTGCCGAAGGCGCCCGATCAGGTGGCGAACCGCCGCGTCAGCGCCTGCACCTCGTCGTATCCGGGCGGCGCCGGCAGTCCCGCGTCGTGCCCGGCGGCGATCGCGTCCGCGAGGTGCAGCGCCGCGCCGAGGGCCGCCCGGAACAGCAGCGAGCCGGTGCTCACCCGGGCGGCGCCGAGCCGGCCCAGCGCGGCCGGGTCCGGGCCGCCCGGCCGGTACAGCACGTTCACCGGCAACCCGGCCTCGGCCGCCAGCCCGCCCACCACGTCGTCGGGCACGCCCGGCACGAACAGGCCGTCCGCCCCGGCCGCACGGTAGGCCGCCGCCCGTCGCCGCGCCTCGTCCAGCGGCGACGGGACCTCCAGCCACCAGGCGTCGGTGCGGGCGTTGACGAACATCCCCGGTACGGCCGCGCGGACCGCCGCGATCGTGGCGACCACGTGTTCCGCCGGGGCCAGGCGCCCGTCCGGGCGGCCGTCCTCCAGGTTCACGCCGACCACGCCGAGCGCGGCCAGCTCACCGACGTAGCGCGCCACCTCGGCCGGTTCGTCGTGGAAGCCGTCCTCGATGTCGACGGTGAGCAGCGCCGGCAGGCGCCGCAGCCGGTACGCCAGTTCCAGCGTCTCGGCCCGGGTCGCCCGGACCGCGTCCGGCCGGCCGGCGGCCGCCGCAACGCCCAGACTCGTCGTGCCGATCGCTGGGAAGCCCCGGTCGGCGAGCGCCGCGGCGGAGGCGTGGTCCCAGGCGTTCGGCAGCAGCAGCGGGTCGCCGGGCCGGTGCAGGTCACGGAACGCGCGGTACCTGTCGGTCATCGCCGGCCCCCCTCGATCAGCGCGCCGGAGGCGTGGCGCAGCACGCCGACCACGCCGGCCGCCAGGGCGAGCGCGTGCCGCTGCCCCGGGCAGCCACGGGCACCGGCGCCGAAGGTCAGCACCGCGTCCGCCGGGTCGGCCCGGAACCGGTCCGGCTCGGCGAAGACGGCCGGGTCGCGGTTGGCCGCGTCGAACCGCAGCAGCAGCCGCTCCCCCGCCCGTACCGCCCGGCCGCCCAGGCTCAGCGCCTCGGTGGCGACCCGGCGGGTGGCCCGTACCGGTGGGTCGAGGCGCAGCACCTCGGCGAGCAGCGTGGTCGTGGCGAGCCCGTCCGGCGCGGCGCGTCCGTGCCGGACGGCGGCGTCGATCAGCCCGGCGGTGGCGTCGGCGGCCTGCACCAGCAGCCCGAGCCGGTTCGCGGTCACCTCGGCCGGGCCCGGCGGCGACATCGCCACCAGCGCCGCGACCGCCCGGTTCGCCCCCTCAACCGTCGCCGGGTCGGCGCCCGGGTGGTAGGCGGCGGCCACCGCGCACACCTCCGCGACGGCCGCCGCCGGGTCGGCCAGGCCGAGCCGCTCCGCCAGCACCTCAACGGGTACGCGCCGAGCCGGCTCACCCGTCACCTCCACGACGTCCTCGCGCGACGCGCCGTCGAGGATCTGCCCGGTCAGCCGCGCGGCGGCAAGGCTCAGCTCCGCCGGGTCGAGAGTGTCCAGCGCGGCCGTCCCGAGTGCGCGGCGCGCGGCGTGCCGGTCGGGTGGGCTGAACCGGCTCACCGTGCCGCGCAGCCAGGCGAGGGTGCCCTCCGGTCCGGGCGGTGCCGCCGGCACCACGCAGCGGCTGTCGGTCAGGGCGGCGACGACGTCCGCGTACCGGGTGAGCACCCAGCCGTCGTCGCCGAGCGTCGGCGGCCCGCAGGGCGGGGTGCCCGGAGCAGCCATGATCGTAGGTAGGTCCATCGCCCGACCGTATGGCGCGGACAGTTCGGTCCCGGCCGAACGATCCGCGCGGCCCTCAGGCGCGCGCCGGGCCGGTGTCCCGGGTGGCGGGCGGCGCCAGCAGCGCCGGGTCGAGCGCGAGCGCCTCGGCCAGCGCGTCCCGCCCGGCCGGGGTGAGCCGCACCGCCCGCCCGGCGCCCCGCGTCGTCCAGCCGAGGTCGAAGAAGCGCCGACACAGGGCCGCCCCGAGCGCCCCGGCCAGGTGCGGACGCCGTTCGGTCCAGTCGAGGCAGTCGCGTACGAGCGGTCGCCGGGCGGCGCGCAGCGGCTCCACCGGCACGCCCAGACCGTCCAGCCAGGACACTCCGGCACCGGTCAGCGCCAGGCCGCCGGACCGGTCGAGCACGCCGCGGTCGAGCAGCGCGTCGTGCAGCAGCACGCCGAGCCGCCCGGCCAGGTGGTCGTAGCAGGTGCGGGCGTACGCCAGGGCGGTGGCGGCCGACGCGGCGCGCAACGTGCGGGGCGGGGTCGCCGGGGCGGGCGCCCGCGCCGCCAGGTCCTCGACGAGCTGCGCGACGGCCGGGCCGGCGAGGCGGACGTACCGGTGGCGGCCCTGCCGCTCCTCGACCAGCAGGCCGCCCGTCACCAGCCGGGTGAGGTGGTCGCTGGCGGTGGACGGAGTGACCCCGGCGGCGCGGGCGAGTTCCCCGGCGGTCCAGGCGCGCCCGTCGAGCAGCGTGAGGCAGAAGCCGGCCCGGGTCGGGTCGGCGAGCAGCGCGGCGAACCCGGCCAGCCCTCGGCCGTCGGCGCGGATGGTCATCCGCCCATGCTGGCACGGCCACGGTTCGGGTCGCGCCGAACGGTGCCGGGGCTCTTTACACACGCCTCTCCAACGTTGCAAAGCGGTGGTACGCACCTCCGTCTCTTCCCGAGGGCAGGCCCGATGGGACACCTCCGCCGCGGTGGCGCGCTCGCCGCCGTACTCACGCTTCTGCTCGCCGGCGCGGCGCCCGCGTCCGCCGCCGGGCCCGACCGCTACCGCAACCCGGTCTCCGCCGGGTTCGCCGACACCTTCGCCGACCCGGTCGTGATGCGCGGCGACGGCGGACTCTGGTACGCCTTCGGCACCTCCGACCAGCTGCGCGAGGGCGGGGGCCGCGCGCACCGGGTGCCGATCGCCCGCTCACTTGACCTGGTCGACTGGTCCTTCGTGGGCGACGCGTTCACGCCGGACCAACGGCCCGCCTACGCCGCGCCCGGCTCGGCGTTCTGAGCGCCCGACGTGCGGCGCGTGGCGGGCCGGTGGGTCATGTACATGACCGTCACCGACACATGCGTCTCCGACGACACGTTCGACACCGCGGTCGGCGTGGCCACCGCGCCGAGCCCGGCCGGCCCGTGGACGTTCGCCGACACGCCGGTGGTCGCCCCGCGACCGGGCGCGGGCGGCGGTTACCCGTGGACCATCGACCCGAGCCAGCTCACCGGCGCCGACGGACGCCACTGGCTCTACTACGGCGGCATCTCGGTCACCGAGCTGTCCCCGGACGGGCTGCGCGCGGTCGGCACGCCGACGCCGGTCGCGATCGACAACAAGTTCGAAGGCGCGTACGTGCTGCGCCGCGACGGCTGGTACTACCTGTTCGCGTCCACCGCGAACTGCTGCGCCGGCCCGGCCACCGGCTACTCCGTCCAGGTCGGCCGGTCCCGTGACCCGCGCGGCCCGTTCACCGACCGCGACGGCCAGCGCCTCGACGCCTCCCGGGCCGGCGGCACGCCGGTACTCACCCAGAACGGCAACCGCTGGATCGGCACCGGGCACAACGCGGTCCTCACCGACCTGTCCGGACAGGACTGGATCGCCTACCACGCGATCGACCGCGCCGACCCGCACCTGGACGAGCCGTTCGGCGTCAACGAGCGGCCGATGCTGCTGGACCGGCTCGACTGGATCGACGGATGGCCCACTGTGAACGCGGGCGCCGGCCCCTCCGACACCGCCCGCACCGCGCCGGTCACCACCGGCCCGATCGACGCCCGCTTCGCCACCGCCGACCTGCGCGGCTGGCGCGCCGAACACGGCCGCTGGCAGGCCACCGGCGGAGCGCTGACCGGCACCGGCACGCTCACCTCGCGTACCCGGATCGGCGGTGACCTGCGCGCGGAGACCGACCTGCGGCTGACCGGCGCGGCCACCGTCGGCCTGCGGCGTCACGGCGTGGACGTCCGCGTCGGGCGCGGCCGGCTCACGGCGGGCGCCGCGTCCACCGCGCTGCCCGCCGGCCTCGACCTGCGCGACCGGCACAACCTCGCGATCGAGGTACGCGGACAGCAGCTCGTCGCCACGCTCAGCCCGTCGCGCCTCGGCGACCCGGTGGCCCAGGTGACGACACGGCTCCCCCGCCCCGCGGCGGGCAACCTGTCCGTGCGCGCCGAGGGCGGCCCGGCCGAGTTCGACAACGTCAGCGCCGTCCGGCTGTACCGTCCCGTCCGGCACGCCGTCCCGGACCCCCGGGTTGGCCCGGTGCTGCGCGGCTACTCCGACGAGTTCACCGGCGGGCTCGACCCGGCCTGGCAGTGGGTACGCCAGGACCCGGCCGCCACGGTGAGCGGCGGCGCGCTGCGCTGGCCGGTGCAGAACGCCGACCTGTCCGGCACCGGCAACACCGCAGGGGTGCTGCTGCGCGACGCGCCGGCCGGGAACTACGTCGCCGAGACGAAGGTGACGCTCGACCTGGGCGAGGACAGCGTGCGCAACTATCAGCAGGCGGGCCTTATCGCGTACGTCGACGACGACCGCTTCGCCCGGCTGACCCAGGTGGCGATCTGGAACACCCGGCAGGTCGAGTACGGCTACGAACTGCCCGTCGCCGGTCAGCCCGTGTACGGCGGCAGCATCGTCGGCACCCCCGGCACCACCACCTGGCTGCGGCTGGCCCACCGGGTCGACCCGGTGAACGGCGAACACGAGTTCCGGGCCGGGTCCAGCCGGGACGGGAAGCGCTGGACGTGGGGCGCGGTGTGGACGTTCCCGGCGGACACGACGCCCCGGATCGGGCTGGTGGCGCACGGCGGAGCGACTCCGGCGGTGACGGCGGAGTTCGACTACCTGCGCTTCCACCGCTGACGCTCGACTGAGAGTCGTGTGTGCCCACGAGCATCGACCCCGCCTCGGTCAAGGCGGGGCCGATGCTCAGTGAACAGCCGCGAGCTTCACGTGACGGGCTGACTCCCCCGGTGCACGCATCCTGGAAGGAAGGCCATCGACGACGAGTACCCGACCGCATTCTGAATCGCACTAATCGGTCAGACAACGACAACCAGGGCCCGAATTCAATCAACTTAAGAGAATCAAAAAAGCAAACCCGACGACCAGGCTGCTTTGAATTGACGACACCCGCAAGCGAACACATAGGCGGATCACGATGTGTCAGCCGGCCGACGTCTAACCGCCCAACACACGGACACTGAATTGAGCTATTCACCTTCGACCGCATTGCGAATACTAGCCCCGCTACAACGGGCAACTATTCACACTAACCAGCTTGTGCTTGTGGACCTGGCCGTCAACAATTAGTTGAAGGGCCTGAGAATTGCCGGCCGAATGACGCAACTGCTGCAACCAGCAGTCCCGACCCACCCAGCCCAAAGGAAGCCGAGCCGCCGGCCATATTTCCGACAATTCTTCGGCCAACCCAAGCCCTCTCTCAGTCAGATCAAGCCGACCTGCCGCAGCAGGAACAAGGACAGCATCTTCAACCTCGCTTACAGCGGGAGGCAAACCACATTCAGCCCGCTCCCGCACGAAGCGATGATACTCCTCAATGACTTCTTCAATTGACGGAGGATCTCCAAGAGAAAGTGGACTCTGCTCAGACATTCGACGGAACGCATCCAGACGCACCTCTTCGTGCCGATCAAAGCCTATCGACTCCTGAATCCCGGAGCTTCGACTAAGTCGACGAGACATCGTCAGCGTGACGACTGGGAATTCGCGCGTCAGAGCGTGGACGTGGGCGGTGGGAAAGTACGAATCTCCCGCGGTAGACAGATCCAGTGCGATTCCCTGGAGCACGGGTCCGATGCGGCGAACAAGGCGCAGCGGTCGCCATTTACTGAAACCGGGAAATGCTCCGGCCCAATCTGATGTCACACTCTTTTTAGACGCACTGCCCCTGCTCATGGATTTACCTCAATCGTAAGCCACGCGCCCGGCACATTATCCGCGTTGTTGTCCGCCTGCGCCCTGCCAATCCCTCGCCCCGGCCGGAGAACGAACTTGTAGTCGTAGATAATACCACTGGCGGGATCGAAGACATCTGGGCGGGCACTACCTGCCGTCCCGCGAGGCACCGGAAGGCCGCCCAGATAGCTCTGCTCAGTAACCAGACCCCGGTTGCCGTAAATGCCTTGGTATCGCTGGAGCAGCTTGTCTGCGTAGGCATGCTTCGCCGTACCTGCAACAGCTCCACTTCCACCGATCTTGCGCTCAGCCCGTGTCGCGATTGCTTGGATGAGGTCTGCATCGGAAGGGTTGGTAGATCCGTTGCAGGTGCATGCGACTCCATTCGGCGCGACACCGCCGCTGCAGTTGTGGACCAGCAGCGGCTCGTCGCCAGCGAGCACATGGTACGTGTGCAGGCCGTCGACGGTCAGGTTGTAGACCGTCTCCCACTCGGAGGACTCGGTCGTACGCACCGCCGTGGCGGGCCGGTGGTCGCCGGTCTCGAAGACGTAGCCCGGCCGGATGTCCTTGGCGTCGACCCAGCGGCCCTCGCTGGCGACCCAGAACGGGTGCCTGTCCGTAGCCGTCAACTTCTCGGTGCGGTCGCCCTGCTTGCCGTCCACGTCCACTGTCACCTGGACGAGCTTCTTGACGCCGGTGCCGATGATCAGTGCGGTCACCACCCGCACCTCGGTGCGGCCGGTGGTCGGATCGGTCGCGACGACCCGGTCCCCGACCTTGACCTCGCTGATCGGCTTGGTCTTGCCGCCGGCCATCAGGACCCGGGTCTCCCCGGTGAAGCTGTTCCCGCAGCCACCGCGCCCAAGGATCTTGCTGCCCAGGGAGCGGGTCTGCCCCACGATCGCCCGCGCCTCGCCCAGACCGGCGCTGACCGCCTTGCCACCGGCCGACCGCAGCCCACCGCTGAGGCCACCCAGCCCGGCCTTGATCGCCGCACCGCCGATGGAGCCGAGCGCCCCGCCGAGCGCGCCGGTCACCGCACCCAGCGCCGCCGTTCCGGCCAGGTCCCATCCCCGCTTGCCGTTCATGTAGCCGGTGACCGCGGAGCCGACCGCGCCGGCAAGCGCACCACAGGCGACCGCGCCCACGCCGGTCCAGCCGATCGCTGCGCCACAGCCCAGGCCGACGACGGTGCCGGCGACGAAGCCGGCGATGTCAGCCTTGTGGTCCTCGACGAACTGCGTCGCCTTGTCCCAGACGGCCGAGACACCCTCGGTGATCGAGCCGACCGCCTTTGCCGCGTCGAGCCACAGTTTCTGCTTGAACTTCTGCGGATCCTTGATGGCCATCGTCGTGGCCGACACGATGGCCGGCAGCATCTTGAAGCCGGTCGAAACGATCTTCCCGAGCCCGATGAGCGGCTTGGTCAATGCCTGCACCACGGGCAGCTTCGTGAACTGGACTAGCTTCTTCGTGGCCGCCTGGGCCTTCGCCTGGACGACCTTCTTGAGCTGTTGCGCCTGCACTATCGCGGCGCTGGCTTTCTTCTTCGCCCAGTCGATCTTCTCGCTGATGCTGGCCCGCACAGCCTTGACCGCCTGGCCGAGGAGCCTCCCTGCGCTCCTCGCCTTCTCGGCCACCCAGCTGGCCCCCAGCGAGACCAGGGCACCGGCGACACGGATCGCGGAGTCGACGAAATTCACCGTGGCCGTCACCACGCTGACCGTCGCCTGCACCACGGACGTCGCGGCGCTGGCCATCCGCTTCAGCAACCGGGGCCAGTGGCCGTCCGGGTCGTCGAAGTCCAGCGGGGCGCCGGCGGCGTACGTGTAGCGGTTGGCCAGGATCGAGTCGCCCTTGACGTAGTTGACGCTGTCCCGGGAGGTGAACCCGCCCGTGCCGGGGTCGTACCAGCGGGCGCCCATGTCGACCTGGCCGGTGGCCGGGTCGGTCCAGTCGCCCTGGTAGCCCAGCCGGCCGGTGTTGCCGACGCTGGCGGTCCGCTTGCCGAACGGGTCGTACGCGGTGGAGTCACTCAAGCTGGACAGTTGGGTGTCGCCCGGGTTGATGGCGGCGATCACGTCACCGTGCGCGTCGGTGAGCGACAGCCGCTTGTCCGAGCCGATACCGGTGGCGAGCAGCTCGTTGCCCGTCCCCCGGCCGTAGTACTCGGCGCCGTCGTGCACCACGTCGTCGGTCAGGCCCGCGTAGACGAACGGCGTCCCGGAGCGGACCAGCACCCGGTCGAGGCTGTCGTACTGGTAGGTCTGGTCCTTGGCGGCGGTGAGCCGGTCGAAGGCGTCGAACGAGTACTGCTCGGTCAGGCCGGAGCTGGTCCGCGACCGCAGCGTGCCACGCGGGGTGTACGTGTAGGTGTAGTCGCCGTCGGAGATCAGCCGGTTGCGTTCGTCGAAGCTGGCCGTCTTCGACCCGGCCCTGACCCGGTTGCCGCTGGCGTCCCAGGCGTAGGCGACGGTGCCCGCCGCCGACGTCCAGCCGGTCAGCCGGCCCGCCTTGTCGTAGGTGTAGCTGTTGGTGCCGGCGCCCGCGGTGCCGGTGGTGTTCTTGCTGGTGACATGGCCGTTCAGGTCGAAGCCGTAGCTCACCGACGCGACGACCTGGTTGGCGGAGTTGCGCAGCACGTCGCTGTCGACCCGGCCGTAGTCGTCGTACCCGAACGTCCGTACCCGGCCCGCGCCGTAGTCGATCGACTGGACGTCGCCGGCCGCGTTGTAGCCGTACTTCTGCCGCTGCCCCGTGATCCCGTCAGTGGCCGTGTCCAGGCGGCCCTTGACGTACCCGAAGCTCGCCGTGCCCGTGACGTCCGTGCGGCTGGTCATCAGGCCGTCGTCGTCGTACCCGAAGCTCGCCGACCCCGACGGACCGCTCGCGGTGAGCAGCTGGCCCCTGTCGTTGTAGGTGTAGGTGTTGTCGCCGCCCGGGGCGGCGACCTTCGTGAGCCGGCCGGCCCTGTCGTAACCCAGCGTGCGGGCCGTGGTGGCCGTCTCGCCGCCGGAGCCGGTCTCCCCGATCAGCCGGCCGGACGCGTCGTAGTCGCGGGTGCGGCTCACCCCGCCGGGTGCGAGCAGCCGCACCGGGTTGCTGTCGGAGTCGTACCCGATGGTCCAGGTGCGGTCGGCCGGCGCCGGGTGGCTCGCCGTCGCCGGCTCGATCGCCGACTCCGGCAGGCCCAGACTGTTGTACGTGAAGATGGTGGAGTTGAGCCGGCCGTCGGTGTAGCGGGTGCGGTTGCCGGCTGCGTCGTAGCCGAACGTGGTGGTGATCGACTCGGTGGCGGTGACCGGCTCGATCTGCTTCACCAGCCGGTCGGCGGCGTCGTACTCGAAGCTGGTGACCGTGTTGTACGGGTCGGTCGCCGACACCACGTTGCCGGCGATGTCGTAGCCGTAGCTCTGCGACCGCAGCACCGAGCCGTCCGGCTTCAGGTCGCTCTCGGCGACCCGGTTGCCGAACAGGTCGAAGGTCGTCCGGTTGGCGCGCCCCAGCCCGTCGGAGACGCGGACCTGCCGTCCGACGTGGTCGTACCCGAAGAGGTTGGCCTCGCCGGTCGGCCTGGTGGTACGGGTGATCGCGCCGACCGAGTCGTAGGTGTTGACAGTGGTCGCGCCGCTCGGTGAGACGACGGAGGTGATGTTGCCGGCGTCGTCGTAGGTCATCCGGGTAACCAGATTGCGCGTGGTCGGCTGCCGCTCGACCAGCGTCTGGGTGACCTGCCGGTCGAGGTCGTCGTAGGTCGACTCGGTCCGCACGCCGGTCGGTCCGGTGACCGAGAGGACCTCGCCGGTGCGGGTGTAGGTGTAGCTGGTGACCGCCCGGTCGTCGTTCGTCTTCGCCGGCTCGTCGCGGGTGACCATCCGGTTGAGCTGGTCGTAGGTGAAGCGGGTGGTGCCGGCCGGGTCGATCTCCTCGACCACGTTGCCGACCGGGTCGTACGAGCGCCGCACCTCCGGGGTGACCGGCTGGGTAACGCCGGGCGCCTGGTACGTCGGGGCGACGCTGCGCACCAGCCGGCCCAGCTTGTCGAACTCCGCCCGGTTGACCAGTCCGCGCGCGTCGCGCATCCCGGTCGCCTCGCCGAACGTGTTGTAGCCGACGGTGCTGGTCGGGCTGGTCTGGGTGGCCGCGCCGCCGTTGCTCTCCGCGGCGACGGTCGGACCGACCACGGCGACCTGACGGCCCAGCTCGTCGTACCGGTAGGTGGTGGTGTAGGCGGCCGGGTCCGCGCCGGTCACGTTGCCGCGTGGGTCGGTCTCGGTCAGCCGCAGGCCGCGCTTGTCGTAGGTGTAGCTGGTGATCCGCGACTGACCGTCGGCCACGACCTTCTCGGTGCGGACGTTTCCGGCGTTGTCGTGGGTGTACTCGACCGTCTCCGAGGTGACCGCCACGGTCCATGGCAGGTTCGACGGGTTGCCGGTACGCACCGACTTCGTGACGTTGCCGTTCTCGTCGTACGTGAGGGTGGTGGTGCGGCGCAGGCCGCTGGGGTCGACGACGGAGCTGGTGACCTTGCCGGAGCGGTCCGGCGTGTAGTCGGTGACCTGGGTGCCGTTGCCGGCCACCTTGCGCGTCACGTTTCCGGCGCCGTCGTAGGTGTTCTCCTCCACGACGTAGTCGCGCCGGGTGCCGTCCGGGTTGCGGAAACCCTTGAGGGTGATCTTGTGGAGCAGGTCGTCCCGGTAGTACTCGTACTCCAGGCGCCGGCCCATCGCGTCGGTGTCGCTGGCCAGCCGCCCGGCGAAGTCGTACGAGTAGGAGTGCAGCACCAGGTAGTCGCCGGTGCCGGTGCCGGGCGAGCCCGCCGGGTCGCTGCGCCAGTCCCGCAGCCGCACCTCGGCCACCTTGTTCTGGGCCGTGTACGCCCAGTCGTACCGGTTGCCGTTGGCGTCGGTCATGGTGGTCTTGTTGCCGAAGCGGTCGTAGCCGTAGGTGGTCTCGTTGCCCTCGGCGTCGACCACCCGGGACGGGCGGCCCTGGTCGTCGTACTCGGTGGTGGTCACCCGTTCGGTGTCACCACCGAGCAGGTCGGCGACCGTCACCTTGGTCTGGTTGCCGTCGGCGTCGTACTCCGTGGTGGTCCGGCTCTGGTGCCGGGTGCCGTCCACGGCGTCGGTGGTGACCGGGCCGGTGACGGTGGCGACGCGGGAGTGCTTGTCGTAGGTGATGGTGGTGGTGACGCCGGCGGGGTAGGTGTCGGAGATCGTTTTCTCGGTGAGCCGCCGGCCCAGCGCGTCGTAGGTGTACTCGGTGACCAGCCCCAGCGGATCGGTGCTGCGGGCCAGGTCGCCGTTGCTGTAGTAGGCCAGCGAGGTGACCTTGCCGCGGGCGTCGGTGCTGCTGGCGAGCAGGCCGGCGGGGACGTTGCCGCCGCCGACGGCCGCCTCCGCGCCGGTGGTGTAGCTGTGGTTGACCTCGCTGCCGTCCGGGTTGGTCTGCTTCTTCAGCTGCCCGCTGGCCTCGTACTCCATGGAGGTGCGGTACCTGGTGTCGGTAGCGTTGTCGGACCGGCCGTCGCGCGTCTCGACCGCCAGGTCCTTGCGCGGGTCGAACGGGTTGGTGATCGTCGCCGAGTAGGTGTAGTAGTTCGTGAAGCACTGGGTGGCGGTGCGGCAGTTCTTCCGCGTGGCCATCCGGCCCTCGCCGTCGTAGGTCATCTCGACCGTGTCACCGTTCTCGTTGGTGACCTTGGTCTGCATGCCCTTTTCGTCGTAGGTGAAGGAGCGGATCGCCATCCCGTCGAGCGGGTGCCGGACGAAGACCGGTCCGTCCGCGTCGTCCGGGATGACGGTGCAGAAGGCGGGGTCGTTCGGGTCCGGCTGGGAGCAGGTCGGCGTGGGGCTGGGGCTCGGCGACGGGGTCGGCTGGCTCGGCTGGTCCTCCGGCCGGGTCTCGATGCCCAGCGGGGTGCCGGAGCGCAGCATCTGCCCGCCGAGCGCGTCGTACTCGTACAGGTAGGGGCGGTTCGCCGGGTCGAGGACCTGGACGCTGCGGCGCAGGTCGGCGTCGCCGCCGTAGACGGTGGGCTGGCCGAGCTTCCAGGTGCCGCCGTCGTCGTCGGTGTACTCCTTGACCCGGTCCGTGGACGTGTCGTACTCCACCTCGGTGGCGACCCGTCCACTGGGCAGGGTCACCCGGGTGAGCTGCTGCGCGGCCGGGCGGGCGTACTGGTAGTGGGCCGCGACGGTGGCCGGGCCCAGCGGCCGCGAGTAGACCGCCACCTCGTCGACCGCGCCGGCGAAGTACCGCTGCGCGGTGCTGCCCCAGGCCGGCCAGGAGGCGGGCGTGGTGGCCGTGGCGAGGCCGACCTGGTTGAACGTCAGCGCGCCCGCGTCGATGGTCTGCCCGGTCAACTGCCCCACCTTGACCCCGTCGAGGTACATGGTCTGGGTGTTGGCCATCGCGGAGAGCACGACGTGGTGCCACTTGTTGTCGTTGACAGTCGTCGTGGAGGTGATGGGCGAGATCGTCCCGGTGGCGAACTGTCCGCGCAGCTTGCCGTCGGTGCCGGTGTAGAGGACCGGTACGCCGCTCGTCGCCGCCGTGCCGACCGCCTTGTCCTGGTAGCCGACGAGCGGCCCGCCGGTCTGGGTGAGCCCGATCTTGAACCACAGCTCGACCGACGCGTCCCGGCTCTTCTTCACCAGCCCCTTCGGCAGTTCCAGGTAGGCCGAGGTGCCGTTGAAGGCGGCGGCGGTGCCGGTGGTGCCCTCGACGACGCCCGGCTGCGCCAGCGTGACGTTGCGGTAGACAGCCGCGTCCTTGCCGAGGTTGATCGCCACCTCGCTGCCCGCCGCGGTGCCCTCGGACTCACCGAGCCGGTAGTACGAGTCCGGCTTGGCGTCCAGAACGGCGGACCGGTAGTGCGACCCGGCCGCATATTCGTAGCTGGTGCACGCCGAGCCCGGGCCGCAGACCTTGGTGAGCAGGTCCCCGGTGTAGGTGTAGGTCCAGGTGAGGGACGCGCCGTCGACCGGGTTGGTGCTGACCGACGTGATGCGGTTCCCGGTCCAGGCGAAGGTCAGGTACCGGCCGGCGGTGTTGGTCAGGCTGTTGGACACCTGCGCTTTGGTCAGCTTGCCGGTCATCAGGTCGTAGCTGAGCAGCACCGAACGGGACGAGATGTCGGTGATCTTCTGGAGCTTGCCGAGCAGGGAGAACACGTACGTCACGCCGGACCGGTCGAGCAGGGTCCACTTGGTCGAGTCGACGGTGAGCTTGGCGACCCGGCCGGCGGGCGCGGCGTAGGTGCCGTCGCTGTTGCGGCCGAAACGCACCTCCTGCCCGTCCGGGTAGCGGATCACCACGTTGCCGGAACCGTCGTCGTCCGGGACCAGGGCCATGTCGTACCGGCTGGACCAGCCGGCGCCGAACACCCCTGTGGTGCGCGGGTCGAGGCTGTTGTAGGTGCGGCCCAGGTTGAGCTCCGGCCCGACGGTGGCGACCGTGGCGTCGATCGCGGCGGTGGAGAAGTTGCCGGTCTGCGCGTCGAACTCGCGTCCCTGCTCCGCGCCGGGCGCCGTGCCCACCCGGGACAGCAGGTCCGGCTGCGGCACGGCGGCGGTCAGCACCGAGTACGGCGAGATCACCTCACTGGCGGTGTCCTTGACGTACGCCCGCCACATGTAGTTCTTGCTCCAGGCCAGCCGGCCGGTGGGCACCGCCCAGGACTGCTTGTTCTGGTAACCGGAGTTGGTGCAGTTGGTGGCCGCGCCCGCGTCGGTGCGGTCGCAGATCTCGAACTTGAACGACAGCGACGAACCGGGCGGCGCGTCGGTGTCCACTGCGCGCGCCCAGAGCAGCGGGGTCAGCGTGCCCGCCTGGTACCCGTTGCCCGGGTACAGCTCCTGCACCACCGGCGGCACGTCGAAGACCTGGAGCACGATGCGTCCGGGCGGCACCTGCTGGTCGGTGAAGACGATCCCGCCGTTGCGGACCATGGTGAAGTCGAGGAAGTACGAGCCCGGCGGCAGCGCCTTGACGGTGGCGTCCAGCGTGACCTTGGCGCCGCGCGCCAGGGTGGCCGGCAGGCTGGCCGCGCGCTGCTGGGTGACCGCCGCGCCGGTGCTCGCGTTGTAGACCCGGTACGCCAGGTAGTAGTTGCTCGGCGACCACGCCTCGGCGCCGAGGTTGGTGACGGTGACCTTGACCTTGCCGTCCTGGTTGCGCAGGACCGGCGGCTCGGGCGTCGGCTTCGGTATTGCGTACGCGGCGTTGTACGGCGTGTGGGTGACGTAGAGCGCCGGCGGGTTGGCGGTTCCGGTGCCGGCGAACTTCTTCCAGGCCGTGCCGTCGGTGGCGGAGGCGCGCAGGGACAGCCCGTTGTTCGCCTGCGTCCCGTTGGCCCAGCGCTGCACGAGGTTGCGGCCCCCGGCGCCCAGGTCGAACATCTCGCCCGCCGCCGGACACGCCGACTGGGACTGCCCGAGGGCGACGTATCCGTGGGCGAAGGAGCGGGTGGCGAGCGCGCCGCCGACGGCCGGACCCGGGTACGAGTAGCCGGTGCCGGCGGTCCACGACCCGGTCACCGGGTGCACCGACACCGCCCGCGCCTTGCAGGAGGCGGCGTCGAAGTTGACCACCGACAGCGCCGCGCCCAGGATCGTGTGGTTCTGCAGCCGGCTGACCAGGCTGCCGAACTTCAGGTACGCCGCCGCGCTCTGGCCACCCGAGCGGCCGACCAGCAGTTCACTGCCGCCGGAGGTGGAGCTGCCACCGTGGACGTACATGCTGCTGTCGGACGTGATCGGGTCGACGGCCGGGCCGACCGTGGGGTCGACCTCGACCGGGAAGACCCGGGCGGGGTCGGCGAGCCACGCCCGGTCGAGCGTCATCCGCAACGCCGGCTGCCCGCCCTCGGTCACCAGCTGATAGGTCACGCCGGTGGAGGTGGCCGGACCGGCGGCACCGGCCCCTGAGTCGATCATGTAGCCGGGCGGGATGATCCCCCGCTCGCGGCCCTGCCGATCGGTCAGGACGACGTGGCCGTCGAGGAGCTTCGCGGTGAGGCCGCGCAGGCGCAGCGGAAAGAGGTAGCTCGTCGGCGCCGCCGCCGAACGCAGCACCAGCGTCTCCTTCACGCCACCCGCGCGCGGCTCCAGGCGCAGGTCGACCCCGGCGAGCACGCCGGGGTAGGTGACCGCCCGGGCTTCGGCGCGACCCGGGACGGCGGACGCCCCGGACAGGCCGAAGGAGAATTCGGTGTCACCGTCGAACGACAGCCGGGCGACGTCCGGGACCGCGCCGTGGGCGCCGAGCCGCAGACCGACCGAGTCCGCCTTGGTACGCCACCCGTCGGTCACCGGCGCCAGGTCGAGGTCGATCGGAGCCCAACTGCCGTCCGCGCGGCGGTAGTTGATCGGCGTGGACGAGAACTCGGTGGTCTGCGTGCCGTCGGCGTTGTCGTAGACCCGCTGGCCGGCAGTGCGCTCGGTGGCGCGTTCCCGGCTGGTGCGCTTGTCGTAGCCGCGCGCCTCGGCGACGGGTGCGGTGGCGACACGCGCGGTGTTCCGGCCCGCCGGCGCCTTGGTGTCCAACGTGTGCAGCGGGAACCTGCTGCGCGTCGACCGCGGCACGTCCCGGTTCACCGACCCGGGCTCGACGTGCGACCGCCCTGCCGCCGACCCCCACCGCTGGCCGGGCTTGGCGCCGGGGTCGATCCGGCCGCTGCCGGCTCGTGCCTCCCGGGCCGCGTCGGCCGAGAGCGCGGGCACGCCGCTGCCGCCGAGGTTGAGCGTCAGCGTGCCGACCAGGGCGACGGCCACCGCCGACCGGACGGCGGTGGCACCCAGCGGCGACCGCCGGCGGGCCCGGGAAGGGTCCCGCAGCAGGCGTGCGCGCAGGTCGGACAGGCGGGGCGGGCGGAGTGGCATGGAGACCCCTGGTCGGGAGACGGAACGGTGCCGGCGGGCGTGCGGCGGCGGAACCGCGCCACGTGGCGGCGGTTCGTCAACGGCACGGCTGTCCGGCCGGGCAGAAGGAGCCGGCCGTGGTGAAAAAGCTCAGGAAATTCCGGTCGGCGTCGGCTTGGACGCGACGCCCCGGGCGACGGCAATAGGCCGTTCGCCGCACGGTCTCCAGCAGAAAACAGACGGACAGATAGCCACAGCTTCACACCCCCGTGTGCTGCTACTCATCAATGCGCCGCTGTACAGTGACAGCACCACAGCGGACTGTCAAGGCCGACCGCCGAGATGACCGATCGCAACGCCGAGGACAGGAAAAGTCACCCTGAGCGACAACTGTCGGCCATAAGTCCCTTATGTACGACCCGGCAACCCGTCGACCGGACCGGACGCGGGCGGTAGCGGAAACCGTGGGTGTCGTGCATCATGACGCTCGGTCGGCGTTGGGCCGACCTGACAAACGGGGCAGCCACGCATCGGTCGCGGGATCGACGCATATCCGCGCGGCTTTTCCGTGCGCCAATTATCGGGGAGAGTGGAAAGTGGACAAACGTCATCGGACGCTGTGGAGAAATGGTGCACGCCGTCGCACCCTTCTGGGTTTCGGTACGGCGCTGACAATTGCTGCCGGAGCGCTGACGGCTCCGTTCCACGCCGCTCCGGCACAGGCCGCCGACGCATTCAGCTGCACCGGCGCGGTGCCGTTCTTCTACAACACCACAACCGGGCTGCTCTACCGTCGTGACCTGCGCAATCCGCTCACCCCGTCGCTGTCCTGGGGTGCCGACGAAAAGATCGGCTCGAGCGGCTGGACGTTCGGCCGGATCCTCGGCGGCCCCGGCGGCCGCATCTACACCATCAACTCCACCGGCCTGAATCGCTACCGCCGGGTCGGCACTTCCTGGGAACTGGTGGACGGAAAGCAGAACTGGCTGATCAGTTCCAGCTTCACCGGGTACGCGACCGCCGCGTTCCGCGACAAGATCACCGTCGACGAGGCGGGCGACTTCTACCTGATCGACAACGCGGGCAAGCTGCGCTGGTACCGGTTCGACGAGCCGAGCCGCAAGTGGGTGATCTCCGGCAAGGTGATCGACACCGGCTGGGAGAAGTACAACCTGGTCGTCGCCACCAGCCCCGGCGTGCTGTACGCCCGGCTGGCCAGCGGCGGCACGCTGCACCGCTACCGGTTCGACCCGTCGACCGAGCGCTGGCTGATGCGCGACAAGCTGGTCGGCAGCAGCGGCTTCGCCAGCTTCACCAAGGGCCTCTTCACCGCCGGCGGCGACACCCTGTTCGGCGTCCAGTCGACGGGCAAGGTGATCCAGTACCGGTACGACGAAGAGGCCGGCGGGTGGCCGGTGCAGTCACAGAGCATCGACGGGATGAACTTCCCCAACGTGCTCGCCACCACGAACATCTGCCACCAGGGGGCGCTCGTCGGCCCGGTCAAGCCGTCGACCCCGACGCAGCAGCACAGCCCGATCTCGGTGATGCAGGCGCCACCAGCCGACGGCGCCCAGCTCGGCGCCGTCGAGTACTCATACGTCGACAACATCGGCCGGACGATCCACGGCCGGCAGACCAACCCCGACGCGTTCTCGTCGATCCAGTGGACCCCGGTGGAGAGCGTCGAGAGCTCCACCGGCAAGCCCTCGCTGGTGGCGGACAAGTCCCGCAACGTCCGCCTCTTCGCCCACCAGGCCACCAGCGACATCCGCATGCTCACCCAGAGCGCGCCCGGCAGCCCCGCGTGGGGCTCGTGGGCGGGCCTGGCCGGCGGCATGCAGTCCGAGCCGGTCGCGGTCCGTCTCTCCGACGACACCCTCGCCCTGTTCGGCCTGGACGCCAGCGGGGCGCTCTGGGTCCGTCCGCAGGACGGCGACAACGGCGACCTGATCGGCTGGACGAAGCTGGGCGGCTCGGGTCTGACCGGCAACCCCGCTGTCACGGTCGGCACCGACGGGTCGGCCACGATCACCGCGGTCGACGGGACCGGCGCCGTGCAGACCGCGACCTACCGCAACCGGGCGCTGACCACGCCGTTCACCAGCATCGGCGGCAGCGGGCTCACCGGCACCCCGGCCGTGGTGATGATGCCGGGCCGGCGGGCGATGGTCTTCGCCCGCGGCGACGACGGCACCGTCAAGCGGCAGTACCAGAACGCCGACGGCACCTGGAGTGGCACCTGGAGCGCGGTCGGCCCGGCGACGGTCACGGCCGCCGGCAACCCGAGCGCGATCCTCGACCCGAACCTGGGCCGGGTCGTGGTGGTGACCCGCACCACCGACAACACGCTGGCGTCCTCGTGGGAGACCGCGCAGGGCTCCGAGGTGTGGGGCGACTGGGCGGTCTACGGCAGCGCGGAATCGGGCCCGACCTACCCCGCCGACCCGACCCTGTTCACCTTCCAGAACAGCAACGGCACGACGGTGGCGTTCGTGAGCCGTACCCTCAACGGTTCCGTCGCCGCCTTCCAGGCGCAGGACGTGAACGCGCTGGCCCGCGGCACGGGCGCCCCCGGTTTTACCCGGGCGACCGTCCCGCAGCTCAAGCGCTGACCTGAACCGGCCGGCGGACCGCATCAGGTCCGCCGGCCGGCGCGCGTCCGGTCAGCCGCCGGGACGCGGGCAGGCGGCGGTCAGCTCGCTGATCGTGCGGGTGTCGGCGTCGTAGCTGCGCGCCGCCACGAACGCCCCGGCCGGGCGGCCCGCTCCGGCGACCGCCCGGGCCCGGCGCCGGTCCGCGCCGCCGAAGCGCAACGCCAGGCTCAGGTGGGGAATCCAGCGACCGGGCAGATGCCACGAACGCGCACCGGACGCCTCGGCGAGCACGTCCCAGACCGCGCCGTGCAACGCTGCGAGCTGCGGCGTCGGATGGACCAGCCACACCAGCGGCGCGGTGCCGTCGAGCACCGCCACCCGGTCCAGCCGCACCGGCAGCGGCAGCGCCGCGTCGCAGAGGTCGGCCAGTCGCTGCTCGGCGCCGGGCGGGAACTCCTCGACGGAGGCGAGCGTCAGGTGCGGCCGGTTCGTCGGGTGCGTGTTGCGGGCCAGGCTGGGCAGCCCGGCGGCGGCGAGCCGGTCCCAGGCAGCGCGAACCGCCGCTTCCAGTTCGGATGAGCAGAGCAGTTCGACCGTCCGCACGTGATCAGGCTAGCCGCCGGCAGCGTGCCACGACGTCCCGTACCTCAGAGCCAGCCGGCCTCGCGGGCGAGCCGTACCGCTTCGGCCCGGTTCGCGGCGCCGAGCTTCTGCACGCAGGCGCTCAGGTGGTTGCGGACCGTCCCGGCGGCCAGGTGGGTACGCCGGGCGATCACCGCGACCGGGGTGCCCAGCTCAGCCAGGCGCAGCGTCTCCAGCTCGCGTGGTGTCAACGGGCACTCGGGCAGGGTGAGCGCGTCGGCCGCGAGCGCCGGATCGACGTACCGGGCGCCGGAGTGCACGCGGCGGATCACGTCGGCCAGCGCGCCGCCGGGAGCGCCCTTGGCGAGGAAGCCGCGCACTCCGGCGGCCAGCGCCGGCCGGAGCTGGGCGGGGCGGCCGTGTCCGGTGAGGATCACCGGGGCGCAGCCGGGCAGCGCCCGGGTCAGCTCGGCGGCGACCTCGACCCCGCCGGGCGCCGGCATCTCCAGGTCGAGCACGGCGACGTCCGGCCGGTGGGCAAGCGCCGCGTCCAGGGCCGCGCGCCCGTCGCCCGCGTGCGCCACCACCTCGATGTCCGGCTCCAGGTCGAGCAGCGCGGCGAGGGCGAGCCGGATCAGCTCCTCGTCGTCGGCCAGCAGCACCCGGATCATCGCGCCACCGGCACGGTCGCGACCAGGCTGAACACGCCGTCGGCGGCGTCCGCCCGGACCCGGCCGCCGACCGGGGCGAGCCGGTCGGACAGGCCGCGCAGGCCGCCGCTGAGCCGGTCCGGGCCGTCGCCGTCACGCACGCCGTCGTTGCGTACGGTCAGCGTCACCGCCGTGTCCTCCCGGGTGATCTCGATCCGGCACCAGCCGGCCCGGCTGTGCCGCAGCACGTTCGTCCCGGCCTCACGCAGCACCGCGGCCAGGTCGGCGGCGACCGGACCGGGCACCTCGCCGGACGGCGGGACCACAGTCGTGCGTACGCCGCTGGAGCGCAGCACCTCCCCCACCGCGGCGGCCTGCTCGGCCAGGTCGACGGCGCGGTAGCCGTGCACCGCCGCGCGTACCCGGGTCAGCGCCGTTGCGGCGAGCCGCCGCGCCTGCGCCGCCTCCCGGGCGGCCCGGTCCGGGTCGGTCGGCGCCAGCCGCTCGGCCAGCTCGGCCTTCAGCGCGATCACCGTCAGGTCGTGGCCGAGCAGGTCGTGCACGTCCCGGGCGAAGCGCAGCCGTTCCTCGGCGGCGGCCAGCCGGGCCTGGGCGGCCTGCCCCTGCCGGGCCTCGACCAGCAGGTCCCAGAACCAGACCTGGACCCAGGTGAGCGCGGCTATCCCGGCCCCCACCAGGCCGGTGACCAGCAGCGCCGTGGTCAGCGGGCCATCGGTCCACCAGGTGACGGCCGCGGACGCCGCGAGGACGCCGGCCGCCGCCACCGCCGCCACGA
Source organism: Micromonospora chalcea (assembly GCF_028768405.1). Taxonomy (NCBI): domain Bacteria; kingdom Bacillati; phylum Actinomycetota; class Actinomycetes; order Micromonosporales; family Micromonosporaceae; genus Micromonospora; species Micromonospora chalcea. The sequence continues at coordinate 1,592,041 of NZ_CP118233.1, forward strand.
CGGGCCGGAACAGCAGCGGCGTCATGCCGACCAGCGACGCGCCGAGCCACGCCCAGGTGGGCCAGGAGCCGGCCGCGACCGGGCCGAGCAGCGGCAGGCTGAGCAGCGCCGCCACGGTCAGCGCGGCGTGCCGGCGGCGGCGCGCCGGCACGGGCAGCCACGGCGTGACGGCGGCGTGCAGCACCGCGACCTGGGCGGCGGTGAACACGAGCAGCCCGGCGGCGCCGAGCGCGACGCGTACCGGGTCGGGTTCGCGGGCCAGTCCGACCGCTGGCAGCAGCACCGTCGTCCACACGTTCGTGGCCAGCGACAGCAGCGTGACCCGCCGGGCCCGGCGCAGCCGGTGGTCCGCCGGATCGACGCTCATGCCCGCTGATCCTAGGGCGTGCACCGGTCCGCCCACTCCTGAGAAACGTCACGGCCGGGCCGTGCGATCCGCACGGTTTCCCGATGACTGACGCGCCTTCTCCGGTGCGCCCGGCGGCGGCAGGGTCGGGGCATGACGGAGATGACTGTGGTCGTACCCCGGCGGTGGGCCGGGTGGGCGCGGACGCGGCACCTGGCCGCGATGGTGGTGGCGATGCTGGCCGGGATGGTGCTGCTCGGGCCGCTGTGGCGGGTGGGCGCGGACGTGCTGGGCGGCGCGGCGGTGCTGGCGCGGCCGGACGTGGGCGCGCTGGTGATGGCGACGAACATGGCGGCGGGCATGGCCGCGTGGATGTGGCACCGGGGGTACGGGCGGGCCGCCACCGCGGAGATGTCGGCGGCCATGTACGTGCCGTTCCTGCTGCTGCTCCCGCCCTGGTGGGCGGGGTGGGCCGGGGACGACGCGCTGCTGCTCGGCGGCCACCTGCTGATGGTGCCGGCGATGCTGCTGGTGGCGCTGCGGCACCGGCACACGTCCGCCGCGCCGCCCCGCCGACACCCGGTCGCGGCAGCCGTGGCGCGCGGGTGGCCGGCCGGGCTGGCGCTGCTCATGACCGTGGACATGTGGTTCGCGCCGACCGTCTTCGCGCCGTGGACGCTGCTGGTCCTGCCGGCCGGCTACCTGCTGATCGGCACCTGGCGGCGGCAGTGGGGCGACCGGCGCGCGCTGGCCGCGCAGCTCGCCGGGGCGGCCGGATGGGGCGGCCTGGCGGTCGTGGCGACGGTCGCGTCCGCCGACGTCGCCGGGGTGCTCGTCGGCGTGGGCTGGCTCGTCCACGCCGCCTGGGACGCCTGGTACCACCGCACCGGCGCGGTGGTGCCGCGCGGGTACGCGCTGTGGTGCGCGGTGTTCGACGTCGCGGTCGGTTTCACCACGTTGCTGGCCGTCCTGTCCCGGTGATCCGGCGGGGGCACGGGGCCACGCCGGACCACCCGGAGGGGACGGCACGCAGGTGGCGCGGCGAACGTTTGGCCCGGTCGCCGCGACCGCCGCGCGGCGGTGATGAAAAACTTGTCGCATGACCGCCGCACCGACCCCGACCGACCCCGCCATTCCCGCCGACGCCGAGGACGCCACCGCCTTCGCGGATCTCGGGCTGCGCACCGAGTTGCTGGGCGCGCTGGCCGCGCTCGGCTACGAGGAACCCACCCCGATCCAGCGGGAGGCGATCCCCCCGCTGCTGGCCGGGCAGGATCTGCTGGGACAGGCGGCGACCGGTACGGGCAAGACCGCCGCGTTCGCGCTGCCGCTGCTGCAGCGGATGCCGGTGGGACGGCCGGACGGCGACCCGGTGTCGCTGGTGCTGGTGCCGACCCGTGAGCTGGCCGTGCAGGTCTCCGAGGCGTTCCACCGCTACGGCAAGGACCTGGGCGCCCGGGTGCTGCCGATCTACGGCGGGCAGCCGATCGGCCGGCAGCTGCGCGCGCTCGACCACGGGGTCGACGTGGTGGTCGCGACGCCGGGCCGGGCCCTGGACCACATCGCCCGGGGCACGCTGCGGCTGGGCGCGCTGGCCACGGTGGTGCTGGACGAGGCGGACGAGATGCTCGACATGGGCTTCGCCGAGGACATCGAGGCGATCCTGGAGCACGCGCCGGCCGGCCGGCAGACGGTGCTGTTCTCGGCCACCATGCCGGCTCGCATCGACGGGCTGGCCCGGCAGCACCTGACCGATCCGGTCCGGATCCAGATCGAGCGGGAGCGGCCGGTCGCCGGGGAGGCGCCCCGGGTACGGCAGAGCGCGTACATCGTGGCCCGGGGGCACAAGCCGGCCGCGCTGGGCCGGGTGCTGGACGTGGAGTCGCCGACCGCGGCGATCGTGTTCTGCCGCAGCCGCGAGGAGGTCGACCGGCTCACCGAGACGATGAACGGCCGGGGCTACCGGGCCGAGGCGCTGCACGGCGGGATGAGCCAGGAGCAGCGGGACCGGGTGATGGGCCGGCTGCGCGCCGGTACGGCGGACCTGCTGGTCGCCACCGACGTGGCCGCCCGGGGGCTGGACGTCGAGCAGCTCACCCACGTGGTCAACTACGACGTCCCGTCGGCGCCGGAGTCGTACGTGCACCGGATCGGCCGGGTCGGCCGGGCCGGGCGGGAGGGTGTGGCGATCACGCTCGCCGAGCCGCGCGAGCACCGGATGCTCAAGACCATCGAGCGGGTCACCGGCCAGCGGATCACCATCGACAAGATCCCCACGGTGGCGGACATGCGCACCCGGCGGCTGGAGCTGACCCAGGGCGCGCTGCGGGAGAGCCTGCTGGAGGACGACCTCGACCCGTACCGGGTGATCGTCGAGTCGCTGACCGACGAGTTCGACCTGGTGGAGGTGGCGCTGGCGGCGGTGAAGCTGGCGCACGAGGCGACGTCGCCCGGCTCGGACGACGAGGAGGAGATCCCGCAGGTTCCGGTCCGGGGCCCGCGCGAGGGCCGCCCGGAGACCGGTGGGCGGGGCGAGCGCCGGGGCCCGGGCCGTCCGCGTACCGGGGGGACCACCCAGGTCTTCATCGGGCTGGGCCGACGCGCCGGGGTACGGCCGCAGGACCTGGTCGGCGCGATCACCGGGGAGACCCGGATCAGTGGCCGGGACATCGGCTCGATCGAGATCGCCGACCGGTTCTCGCTGGTCGAGGTGCCGCAGGCGGTGGCCGACGAGATCATCTCAGGGCTGCGGGGCACCACGATCAAGGGCCGTAAGGCGACCGTACGCCGGGACCGGGACGGCGACGGTTCCGGTGAGCGCCGCGACCGGGGTTACGAGCGGCGCGACCGGCGCTGAGCGCGGGCGGACACGGCGTCGCCCCGGCCACCGTGCGTACGGTGGCCGGGGCGACGGCCGTCAGGCCGCGGCGAGCGCCGGGCCGTCCAGCGCCTGCGTGTCGAGTTCGGCTGGGCGCAGCGCCAGCGCGAGCACGTCCGCCACGTCGGACAGGGTGTGCACGGTCAGCGCCTCCCGCACCTGCGCCGGCAGGTCGTCCAGGTCCGGCTCGTTGCGCTTCGGGATGATCACCTCGGTGAGACCGGCCCGGTGCGCGGCGAGCAGCTTCTGCTTCACCCCGCCGATCGGCAGCACCCGGCCGGAGAGCGTCACCTCGCCGGTCATCCCGAACTCGGGCCGCACCGGACGCCCGGTCACCAGTGAGGCCAGCGCGGTCACCATGGTGATGCCGGCGCTCGGGCCGTCCTTCGGTACCGCGCCCGCCGGGACGTGCAGGTGGATCCGCCGCCCGGCCAGCGCGTTCGGGTCCAGCCCGTAGCGCCGCCCGTTCGATCGCAGGTACGACCACGCGATGTGCGCGGACTCCTTCATCACGTCGCCGAGCTGCCCGGTGAGCGTCAGCCCGGGCTCGCCCTCCATGGTGGTGGCCTCGATGAACAGCACGTCGCCACCGGCGCCGGTGACGGCCAGGCCGGTCGCCACGCCGGGCACGGCGGTCCGCTCGGCCGACTCCGGGGTGAACTTCGGCCGGCCCAGGTAGCGGGCCAGGTTCCCGGCGTCCACGTGTACCGGCGCGGCGTCCGTGGCGAGCGCGACGGCCACCTTGCGCAGGATCTTCGCCAGGGCCCGTTCGAGCTGCCGGACACCGGCCTCCCGGGTGTACTCGCCCGCGATCAGCGCCAGCGCGTCGTCGGCGACGCTCACCTCCTCCCCGGTCAGCCCGGCCCGCTCCCGCTGCCGGGGCAGCAGGTGGTCGCGGGCGATGGCCACCTTCTCGTCCTCGGTGTAGCCGTCCAGCGCGACCAGCTCCATCCGGTCCAGCAGCGGGCCGGGGATCGCCTCCACCACGTTGGCGGTGGCGAGGAACAGCACGTCGGACAGGTCGAGGTCGACCTCCAGGTAGTGGTCGCGGAACGTGTGGTTCTGCGCCGGGTCGAGCACCTCCAGCAGAGCCGCCGCCGGGTCGCCGGAGTAGCCGGCGGCCAGCTTGTCGACCTCGTCGAGCAGCACGACCGGGTTCATCGAGCCGGCCTCGCGCAGCGCCCGCACGATCCGGCCGGGCAGCGCGCCGACGTAGGTGCGCCGGTGGCCGCGGATCTCCGCCTCGTCCCGGACGCCGCCGAGGGAGACGCGGACGAAGTTGCGGCCCAGCGCCCGGGCGACCGACTCGCCGAGGCTGGTCTTGCCGACACCGGGCGGGCCGGCCAGGGCGAGCACCGCGCCGGAGCCGCGTCCGCCGACCACGCCGAGGTTGCGCTCCGCGCGCCGGTTGCGCACCGCGAGGTACTCCAGGATGCGGTCCTTCACGTCGGCCAGGCCGGCGTGGTCGGCGTCGAGCACGGCCCGCGCCGCGGCCAGGTCCGTGTTGTCAGCGGTACGCGTGCTCCACGGCATCTCCAGCACGGTGTCCAGCCAGGTACGGATCCAGCCCGCCTCGGGTGAGGCGTCGCTGGCCCGTTCCAGCTTGCCGACCTCGCGCAGCGCCGCCTCGCGTACCTTCTCCGGCAGGTCGGCGGACTCCACCCGGGAGCGGTAGTCGGCGGAGCCGTCGGGCTCGTCCTCGCCGAGTTCCTTGCGGATCGCGGCGAGTTGCTGGCGGAGCAGGAACTCGCGCTGGGACTTCTCCAGCCCTTCGCGCACGTCGCTGTTGATCTGCTCGGTGACCTCCTGCTCGGCCAGGTGCTCCTTCACCCAGCCGACCAGCAGCTCCAGCCGGGCGGTGACGTCCGGCGCGGCGAGCAGCTCGGTCTTCTGCGCCAGGCTGAGCCAGGGCGCGTAGCCGGCCGAGTCGGCCAGCTCGGACAGGTCCGTCATCCGCTCCATCGCGTCGATCACCTGCCAGGCGCCGCGCTGCTGGAGCACCGAGGTCATGAGCGCGCGGTACTCGCGGGCGAGTTCCCGGGCGCGGCCCGCCGGGGCGGGCTCGTCGAGGGTCGCGGCCTCGACCCAGAGCGCGGCGCCGGGACCGGGCACGCCGGAGCCGATACGGGCCCGGACGAGACCGCGGATCACGGCGGCCGGCTCGCCGCTGGGCAGCCGGCCCACCTTCTCGATCGTGGCGACCACGCCGACGGAGCCGTACTCGCCGTCGAGGCGGGGCACGGCCAGGAGTTCCTTGTCGCCGGTGGCGCGGGCCGCGTCGACGGCGGCCTGGGTGGTCGGGTCGAGGGTGACCGGGATGACCATCCCGGGCAGCAGGACGGTGTCGGTCAGGGGAAGTACCGGAAGAGTTGCCATCGGACACCTGCCATCACGTTGGTTGAGCGTGCCTGGCTCAAGTAACAAAAGGTGTCCCTTGTTCCGGGTTGTGACCCACGCCACTGTCCGGCCTTCCCGACGCCTGTTCGCGCACCGGTCCTCTATTGGCCGCGACGCTTACCTGGCACGACCCGCCGAATGCAAAGAGGCGGGTATTGTTGCGAAATTACCGTGAGGTAAGTCAGACTCTTAGCACACCCCGCCCGACACAGGGAGTAATGGCGATGGCAAGGAAAGTAATCACCGTTCTGACCGACGACCTCGACGGCGGAAAGGCCGATCGGACCGTCGAGTTCAGCCTGGACGGCGTGGCGTACACGATCGACGTGTCCGACGAGAACGCGGGCGTTCTGCGCAAGGCGCTGGACCCGTACATCAGCGCTGGCAGGCGGATCGGCCGCGGCGCCACCGAGGTCGCCCGCGCCACCCGGCGCGCGGGCCGGCCGAGCACCTCGGGAATGGACCGCGAGCAGAACCGCGCCATCCGCGAATGGGCAGCCAAGAACGGGTACGAGATTTCCGAGCGCGGGCGCATCCCGGTGTCGGTCGTCGAGGCGTACAAGAACCGCTGAGCGCTAAACACTCACCGTCGGGTATCCCAGGGTCACGCTGAGAAATCGCAGCGCCCGGCCGGCCTTTTGTGTTGTCGGTGACTTTCATCGGGCTGGAGTCCGACGGCACGAAACTTCTTCCCGGAACGATTCCCACGCTCCCCTGCCGGACCCGCCTCGCGTACCCACCACGCGGACACGACACGGCCGCGGCCACCCGGACGGTTCCCGGGCGGCCGCGGCCGTCGCGTGTCCTCAGTTGACCCGGATGCGCACCACGTCGATGGCGGGAGTCTGGTTCGCCCGCTCCATCATCGGGATGCGGTGCGAGCCGTCACCGGCCCAGACCGCGCACTGCGCCACGCCCGACTGCGCCAGGCCCGGGATCTGGATCAGCACGTCGTCCGGCTGGTTGCCGCCGCGGCCGTCCTCGGTGGCGACGAAGAACGCCGGCACGTCCTGCGGGTTCGGGGGCTGCCGGGTGCTGCCGAGCATCCGGCAGGCGGTGTGGAAGTGGCCGCGCACCAGGCCCTGACCGTTGAGCAGCGAGCTCTCCAGGTAGTAGCCGCCCTGCCCGGCCGCGAGGAAGCGGTCCCGCACCAGGTTCTTGGTGGTCACCCGGAGCGTGAACGGCTGGTTGCGCCGCACCTGGTTCGGGAACTGCGTGATCAGCAGCGACGGGTTGTTCGCCGCGGCGCCCACCTCACCGAACGCGGTGCTGACGCACCGGTTGCCGTTCTGGAAGCCGTCGTGCCCCTGCAGCTGGCTGCCGGAGCAGTCCTTGGCGAGCACGTTCAGCCCGTTGCCGCCACCGTTGTTCTGGCCGCCGCCGTTGTTGTTCCCGCCGCCGTTGTTCCCGCCGTTCTGGCCCCCGTTCTGACCGCCGTTGTTGTTGCCGCCGTTCTGACCCCCGCCGTTCTGACCCCCACCGTTGCCGGGGACGTCGGTCAACGCGCACCGGGCGAACTGGTCCAGCCCCTGCGGGCGCTGGCCGAACCGGCCGATGGCGGTGGCGATCCGGTTCAGCGCCGCGGTCCGCTTGTCCGCGAGCGGACCCAGGATCGCGTTGTTGATGAACTCGCCCCCGTTGCGGCCCTCCGCCGCGAGCCGCCGGTTCGCCTCAGCGATCTGGGACGTCAGCGCCGCCAGTTCTCGATCCACCTCGGCACGGGCCCGGCCGGGCACCTGCGGCAGCCGACCCCGGACGTCCGGGCAGGTCACGGTCGGAGTGCCGGCGCCGGCGCCACCCGCGGTCGTCTGCTGGCACTCGGCCGGCGACATCTGGCCGTCGCCCCAGTGGTTACGGACCCAGCGGCCGTTCTGCCAGGTACGGGTGCTGCTGCCCTGGCCGTCCGGGGCGGTCGCCCCCGGGCTGGCGGGCACACAGGACGCCGAGGCGGCGCGCGTGGTCGTCCGCCGGTCCTGGGCGGACGAGATCTGGGTGACGGCCACGATGCCGCCGAAGACCGCGAGCGTGCCGACCACTGCCAGCACCCGCTTGCTCCGCGCGTTACCGGATGACCGGCGCGCCCGTGTGGACCTGCGCATCGAATTGCTCTCCTTCTCGATCCGGTAGTTGACTGGTGATCCCGGCGGACCGATGAATTCGGGGTGTGAGATCACTGCGACGCTCGGGTCGCGCGTCGATGGCCGACGATGCCCTTTCCGCATCGTCTCCGCGCCGTCCGGGCGCGGCGGGGAAGTCTGCGTCCATTCCCGATGAGGTACGGAGCGCCGTCGGCGAAGGTTCAACCGGAGATCGAAAAAAATCGGGACGTGCCGGGCCGGGGTCGGCTCGGCGCCGCGGCCAGGAAGGATTCAGTCCGCGCAGAGGTGGTCGAAGGCGAAGCCGCCGTCGAAGGAGTCCCGCCGGGCCGCGAGCGCGCGCACCCGACCGCGAAGCTCCTCCCGGTCCACCAGGGACGCCCCGGCGGCGTCGAGATCGCGCAGTCGCTCCCCCAGCGCCATCGCGGCCAGGTCCTCGGCGAGCCGGCCCGGGTCCACGCCGCAGGAGAATCCCCGCGACGTCAGCCGTACCCGCTCCAGCAGGCAGCCGCCGGGCCGCACCTCGACCCAGCACCAGCCCTCCGCCGGGCCGCCGGCCCAGCGCACGTGCAGCCCGCGCACGATCGGGTCGGCGATCCGGCCGGCCACGTACGCCTCGACCGCCTCGACCCGCGCGAGCGCCCCGAGGTCGTTCACCGGTCCACGCCGGCCGTCCGGCAGCCGGCCGATGATGTCCCGGAAGCCGACCGCGTCCCCGGCGTCCGGGTCGGTGCCCTCGGCATAGGCCCGCGCGTCCAGGACGTACTCGACGAAGCGGCGGACGTGATCGGCGCCGCGCAGCGTCGGTGACTCGACCCGCAGCAGCGGCAGGCCGACGGCGGCGGACACCGCGTCTGTCAGCCGTTCCTCCCGGCGGGCGGGCGACCCGTCGGACGCGGGCGCGGTGAACCGCACCGCGAAGCGCGGCAGGCCGGTGTCGGCGGCGCCGACCACCAGGTCCAGCGGCGCCCGCCCGGCCGTGCTCCACTGGTTGCCGGTGACCCCCGGCGGACGGCCCTGCACCAGCTCGCCGAGCCGCCGGCCGGCGTACCCGACGTGCCCGTGGCGGGTCAGGCACGGCGTCGCGCCGGACGGGACCGGCCGCAGCCAGGAGGCGGTCACGCTGCCGGTGTTCGTCATCTCGCCCCGCCCCCCATCGTCCGGTCGACGCCCGAGTGTAGGGCGTCGGGCGTCCGCTCCGGCGGTGCGGTGGAGCACGCCGGGGCCCGCCGACCGGTGCGCAGCCGCGTCCGTGCCTCTAGGCTCTGCCCGTGCACAGCGGACGGACCCCGGAGCAGTTCACCAAACGCAGTCTCGTCGCCCTCTCCCACGCCATCGAGCGGGCCGCGCTCGCCGAGGCCGAGGACGGCCCGCTGATCGTGTTCGCCCTGTTCCAGCGGCTGCCGTACTTCGACCGGGAGCGCGAGGTCTACCGGCGCATCGCCGGCCGCGCCGCGGCGACGGTGGTGGCGATGGTCGGCGGCCCGCCGCCCGACCTGCCCGAGCGCACGTACGGCGTGACGCTCGACGAGGCGGAGGAGCTGGCCCGCGAGTGGAGCGTGGTGGTGCTGAGCCCCCGGTTCGGCGCCACCCTCGTGGCCCACGACCGCGCCGAGGCGACGCCCGCGCCGACGCTGGAAGCCGGCCGGCTCTTCGACGGCCGCTGGGGATTCCGCCGGGACGAGGCGCTGCACGAGGCCATCCGGCTGCGCGAACAACTCGCCGAGCGGCTGCCCGCCGAGGCGCGCACGGCGCTGGACGAGGCGATCGCCCGGGTGCGCGACATCCCGGCCGGACCGGGCGAGCCGCGCGCCGAGGCGGCGCTGCGGCTGCTGGCCCGCCGCGCCGACCGGGTCACGCCGCCGGTCCAGCCCGCCGAGGCGTTCCTGGACGAGCCGGGCCTGCGCCGGTGGGCCGGCATGGACGGGGTGACCGCCTCGGGCACGCTGCCGGTGGCGCTGGTCGGCCTGCGGGTGGACGAGCCGCCCGGCTCGCCGGAACGGTTCGGCCGGCGCAACGGCGCCCGGGAGGGCCATGCCGTGCTCGCCGCCGTCACCGGCGCGCTGCGCCCGGTCGACCGCGCGCTGCGGGTCGCCGAGAACGAGTACCAGCTCCTGCTCCCCGGGCTGGACGAGCCGGCCGCGCTCGAGGTGGTGCGCCGCCTGCACGACGCGATCGCCGCGCTCGCCAAGTCGTACCCGTTCCTGGTTTACACGATGCACGCGGCGGTCGGGGTGAGCACCCGGCGGCCGCTGCCCACCGCGGACCTGCGCGCCGCCGTCGACTGGGCGGCCCGCAAGGGCCTGCCGGTGGCGGGCCTGCCGCCGGAGACGGCCGACGCCGCGACCGCGCCGGCCCGCTGATCCGCGGTACGAGGGGAGAACACGCCGTGCGGGTGGTGTCGCTGGTGCCGTCGCTGACCGAGGCGGTGGCGGCCACCCGCCCGGAGGTGCTGGTCGGGGCGACCGACTGGTGCACCCATCCGGCCGGGCTGGACGTCGCCCGGGTCGGCGGGACGAAGTATCCGGACCTGGACCGGGTGCTCGCCCTCAAACCGGATCTGGTGCTGCTCAACGAGGAGGAGAACCGGCTGGCCGACGCCGAGGCGTTGCGCGCGGCCGGGGTGCCGGTGCGGGTCACGTTCCCGCGTACCGTGCCGGAGGCGCTCGACCAGCTCGGAGAGCTGGTGGTCGCGCTCGGCGCGCCGGCCGAGCCGCCGTGGCTGACGGCGGCCCGTCGCGCCTGGGCGGCCCTGGGCACGCCGGCGCGCGTCCGCACCGCTGTGGTGCCGGTGTGGCGGCGCCCGTGGGTGGTGCTCGGCCGGGACACGTTCGCCGGGGACGTGCTGGCCCGGCTCGGCGTGCTCAACGGCTGGGCCGGGGACGCGGAACGCTATCCCCGGCCCGCTCTCGACGAGCTGCGCGCCCGGTCACCGGAGCTGGTGGTGCTGCCCGACGAGCCGTACCGGTTCACCGCCGACGACGGGCCGGAGGCGTTCCCGGGGGTGCCGGCGGCGCTGGTGTCCGGCCGGCACCTCACCTGGTACGGCCCGTCGCTGGCCGAGGCCCCGGCGCTGCTCGCCGCCCAGCTCGCGAGCGCCACCGCCTGACCGCGCCGGCACGCTCAGGCAACCGGGGTGGCGTGCACCGGGTCCAGCTCCATCAGCGTGGTGTCGTCCAGGTCGTACCCGATCGCGTTGTGCACGGCGACCACGCCCGCGACCTGTCCGGCCAGGCGACCGGCGAGCTCGACGGCGCTGCGCCGGTCCAGCCGACCGTCCATGGTGACCTCGCCGCCGCGGACCTGCACCGTGACCAGGCCGTCGCGGACCGACAGCACCCGGCGCAGCACCTCGTGCACCACCTCCTCGCGGATCTCCGCGTCGGTACGCAGGTGCACCCGGAGCAGGTCACCACGGGTGACGATGCCGGACAGCCGGCCCAGGTCGTCCAGCACCGGCACCCGCTTGACCGCCTCGCGGTCCATAAGCCGAGCCGTCGCGGCCAGCGAGGCGCGCTCGTGGGTGGTGACCGCCGGTGCGGTCATCAGGTCCCCGGCCACCAGCGCGTCGGCCTTCTCCCGGGCGGTACGGCGCCGCCGCCCCTCGAACACCCGGCGCTCGTCCGGGTGACCGGCCCGCTCCACCTTGTGCAGCAGGTCCGCCTCGGAGATCACGCCGAGCACCCGGTGGAACGAGTCGACCACCGGCACGCCGCTGATCCGCTTACGCACCAGCACGTCGACGATCTCGCGGTACGGGGTCTGCTCCGTCACCGCCGCGACGTCCCTGGTCATCACGTCGGCCACCTGCCACGTCCTCATCACGACCTCCTCGTACCGGGCCTTCACCGGCGACGATAGGCCGCCGCAAACGCCCTGGTCAGGGGCGGCGGACCGGCGGGGAGGGGCCGACCGGACCGGGTACGGACGGGACCAATGACCCGGTCATCAGGGCACCGGTAGACCCTGCTCCAGGAGGCGGCGCGGCGGTGGAATGAATGTGCCACCGGGAAGCGCGGTGCGAGGCACAGGAAGGGACGTGGAGACCATGACCGCGACAATCGAGCGGACCCCCGCCGTCAAGCGGACCCCCGCCGCCACCACCGCTCCGGCGGCGCACATCGAGACCACCCGGCAGAAGGCCACCCGGTACGTGTGGGCCGGCCTGCGGCTCGCGCTGGGCTGGATCTTCCTCTGGGCCTTCCTCGACAAGATGTTCGGCCTCGGCCACGAGACCGCGGCGAAGAACGCCTGGATCAACGGCGGCAGCCCGACCAAGGGCTTCCTGGGCAACGCGGTCGAGGGCCCGTTCGCGGACCTCTACCGGAACATCGCCGGCGCGGCCTGGGCGGACACGCTGTTCATGCTCGGCCTGCTCGGCATCGGTGTCGCGCTGATGCTCGGCATCGGCATCCGGATCGCCGCCGTGGCCGGCGGACTGCTCCTGGTCCTGATGTGGACGGCCGTGCTGCCCCCGGCGAACAACCCCTTCATGGACGACCACCTCATCTACGCGGGCCTGTTGGCCGGTCTCGCCCTGGTGGGCGCCGGCAACACCCTCGGCCTCGGCCGGATCTGGGCGAAGCTCCCCCTGGTCCAGCGTCTCCCCTGGCTGAAGTGAACCAGCCCGCTGCGGGGCGGGCGTCGCCGACAGGCGGCGCCCGCCCCCTTCTCGTGTCCCCGCCACGCCGGTGTGCGGGGACCGGCGCGTATCGGCCGGTCGCGATCCGGCAGGATCGACGGTGACCACACCGTCAGCACCGAGGAGACCGTTCATGGACAAGCCCCAGGTCGGCCCGATCGAGGGCGCGCCGCCCGCGGATCTGGTCGTCGAGGACATCACCGTCGGCGACGGCCCGGAGGCCCGCCCGGGCCAACTGGTGAGCGTGCACTACGTGGGCGTGGCCCACTCGAACGGCCGCGAGTTCGACGCCTCGTGGAACCGGGGTGAGACGTTCGAGTTCCCGCTCGGCGGCGGCCAGGTCATCGCCGGCTGGGACCAGGGCGTCGTCGGCATGAAGGTCGGCGGCCGGCGCAAGCTCACCATCCCGCCGCACCTGGGCTACGGCGCCCGCGGCGCCGGCGGCGTCATCAAGCCGAACGAGACGCTCGTCTTCGTGGTGGACCTGCTCGGCGTGCGCTGAGCGCAGCGCCGTTCACGTCGGGCCGTCGGCACTCGCGCCGGCGGCCCGTCGTGTGCCCGGCGGCCCGCTCCCGTTCAGGCCGCGCAGGCCACCATCTCGTGGGTGCGGCCGGACCGGTCGTGGGCACGGCTCGGCACGTCCTGCGAGCGGTCGGAGCAGCGCACCGGGAGCACCCGGTGCAGGCCGGTCACCCGCAGCACCCGGGCCACCACCGGGTCGGGGTCGACGAGCACCAGCTCGCCACCGCGGGCCCGGACCCGCAGGTGGGTGGCGACGAGCGCGCGGACCCCGGCGGCGGACAGCAGCCGCACACCCGACAGGTCGACCCGCAGCACCGGCCGCGCCGGCGCGGCCCAGAGCGCGGCCCGGAACGCCGTCACGGTGGCGATGTCGATCTCGCCGACCGGACGCAGCTCGACCACGTGATCGTGCACGTCCATCGCCACGTGGAAGCGCTCAACGCTGTGTACCATGCGGCCAAACCTACCCGGCCCCACCGACATTTCCGGGCCTCGCGGCGGGGGTTCCGGGTACTGTCCGGGAACCGACCCCGAGCCGTCTCAGGGTCATCCCGCAGCCGCCGCGCCACGGGCGCGAAACGCCGTCGGGCACTGCCCTTCGCGACGCCGCCGGGCCACAATGAGCCGATGGCCGTCCCCCGCCCGCGTGCGCCCCTGCTGATCCGGCCGGTCCGCGAGCCGGCGACCGTGCCGCCGCCGCTGACCGGGCCCTGGACGCCCGCCGACACCCGGCTCGACCGGGCCGACCTGCTGCCGTTGCCGGCCGGCGGGCACGGGCCGGAGGACGTGGTGGTCGACGCCGACGGCCGGGTGGTCAGCGGCGACGAGGACGGCCGGCTCTGGTGGTGGCCCGCCGACGCGCCGGCCGGCACCCGGCCCACGCTTCTGGCCGAGACCGGCGGACGGCCGCTGGGCATCGAACGGGACCCGGCCGACGGCGGGCTGCTCGTCTGCGACGCGTACCGGGGACTGCTGCGGGTCGACCCCGCCGGCGCGGTGCACGAACTGACCGGGACCGCCCCGCCGGTGCACCTGGCCGACAACGCGGCGGTCGCGAGCGACGGCACCGTCTACTTCACGACTCCTCCGACCGCTTCCCGCTGTCGCACTGGAAGCGGGACCTGCTGGAGCACCGGCCCAACGGGCGGGTGCTGGCCTACGACAGGCGCACCGGGCGCACCGACGTGGTGGCCGACGGGCTCTACTTCCCCAACGGGCTGGCGCTCACCCCGGACGAGTCGGCGCTGATGCTCGCCGAGACCGCCACCCACCGGCTGCTCCGGATCGACCTGCCGGGCGGGCGGGCCACGGTGCTGACCGACCTGCCGGCGTACCCGGACAACATCTCCGCGGTGGGTGACGGGACGTACTGGGTCGCGTTGCCCAGCCCTCGGCTGGCGGCGATGGAACGGCTGCTGCCGCACCCGCGCGTACGCCAGATCGTCGCGCTGCTGCCCGGCGCGGTGCAGCCCCGGCCGCGCCGTTACGGGCTGGTCGCGCTGGTCGACGGCGCGGGGCGGGTGCTACGGACGCTGCACGGCCCGAGCGGGGCGTACCCGATGGTCACCGGCGTGCGGCAGCACGGCCGCCGGCTCTGGCTGGGCAGCCTGACCGCGGCCGGGGTGGCCCGCGTCGACCTGGACTGAGCACGGCACGGGGCCGTTCCTCCCCAGGTTCAGCCGCCGCTGTTGCTCCGCGACGGCGCCGGCGCCGGCGCCGACCCGCCGGCCACCGCGCCCGGGTGCGGCGTGGCGCTCTGCGTGGGCTTCAGCCCCGCCGGTACGGGCAGCGCGCTGCCCTTGGCGAACTCGTCCCAGCTGACGTTCCAGGCGGTGAAGCCGTTGCCCTGGTCGAGCTTCACCTCGGTGCCCCGCACTGTCACCAGGTCACCGACCTGCGTGACGCCCATGAGCCAGTCCGCGGCCGTGGCCGACACGTTCGTGCAGCCGTGCGAGGTGTTGGTGTAGCCCTGCTCCCCCTCCGACCACGGCGCGGAGTGGATGAACTCGCCGCCCCAGGTCAGCCGCTGGGCGTCGTCCACGTCGACCACGTAGCCGCCGTTGGGCTCACCCCGGGTGTCGAACGTGGTGTGCTCGTGCTTCTCCATGATCACCATGGTGCCGCTGGACGTCGGCGTGCTCTCCTTGCCGAGACTGACCGGGATCTTCTTGAGCACCTTGCCGTCCTCGTAGACGGTCATCTGCTTGGTCCCGTTGTCGATGTCGAGCGTCACCTGCCGGCCGACCTTGGCGGTCGCGACCCGGTCGGAGTCGCCGATCGCCTCCTTGCCGATGGGCAGCCCCTGCAACGCGCTGCGCACGCTGATCGTCGTGCCCGGCTTCCAGCGGTCCGGCGCCCGGTACTCGGCCTGCTTGCCGTCGGCCACCCACGACCAAGTGCCGGGCTGCGGCGGGTCGGTCTTCACGAACAGCCGGCGCTGCACGTCCGCGCGGGCCTCCTTCGGAATCGGCGGGTCGAATCCGAGCACCACCGGCATCGCCGTCCCGTACGTCTGATTCGGCCGGAAATACAATTCGCTGGTGACGGCCGGTTTGGTGGATTTGGCCATCGTCGTGAACGTCGTCTTCTGCGTGGCGGTCTTCCCCGAATCGCCGGTCGCGGTCACCTCCGCCGTGTACGTCCGGGAATTGGCCAGCGGACGGTCCGGCACCCAGCCGGAGCCGTCCTCGCGCGGCTGGGCCGGTACGGCGTTGCCCTTGTCGTCGGTCAGCTTGACGGCTGTCACCTTGCCGTTGCTGACCTTCGTGCCCACCTCCGCGCTGATCGGCACGTTCTTCGTGCGATCGGCGGGTGTCACGGTGACCGACGGCGGCGACGCCTCGGCCTGTTTCGCCACCGACTTCGGGCCGGCGGTGCACGCGCCGACCGCCAGCGGCGCGGCTGCGACAGTCATCGCGAAAAGCGTCAGTCGGCGCCTCGCAAACATATTTCGCCCCCCATTTCCGAACCCTCTCGCCCACATTCTGTAGGCCCGGGATCACGCCGTGGCACCTTCGGCGGAATTGCTCGGAAAAGGCTGCGGAGAATCGTGCCGGACAGGTAATTCCCGTCCCCGCTTGCGCCGCACGCGCCCTCCGCCCGGTTCCCACCACCGCCCTCCTCACCTCGTGACCGCCCCTTGTCCGTCGATCATGAAGTTGACGGCGCGCGGCGTCCTTTTTGTCCGCGTCAACCTCATGATCGACGAAGAGAGGGCGCCGTGAGGTTCCGACCCGGCGAGATCTTGGTACGAAACGGCCTCCACAGGGCCACTTTGCTACCAAGACCTCGACCGATCCCACGCACCGGAACAAGGTTCCCGCAAGACGGCCAGCGCTGGACTCCCTCGCTCGCGTCACCCGCGCCGCCGCGGCGATCTTGCAGTTGCGGCCCCGGAGAAGGGTGCGAATCGGGCACGTCGAGGGCCGCAAGTGCAAGATCGCGAGCGGGGGACGGGGAGCCCGGGGCGGGGGCGGGGACGCGGCGCGGCCCCGGACCTCCGTGGGGAGGGCCGGGGCCGGGAGCCTGACCGGTCAGACGTTGGCGACCAGCAGGGCGGGCTGCTCGACGCAGTCGGCGACGTGGCGCAGGAAGCCGCCCGCCACCCCGCCGTCGCAGACCCGGTGGTCGAAGGTGAGGCTGATCTGGGTCACCTTGCGGACGGCGAGCTGCCCGTCCACCACCCACGGCTTGTCCACGATCCGGCCGACGCCGAGCAGCGCCGCCTCCGGGTGGTTGATGATCGGCGTCGAGCCGTCGACGCCGAACACGCCGTAGTTGTTGAGCGTGAATGTCCCGCCGGTCAGCCGTGCCGGGGGCAGCGTGCCGGCCCGGGCCGCCGCGGTGGTCTCGGCGAGCGCGGCGGCCAGCTCCCGGGTGGTCAGCCGCTGCGCGTCACGCAGCACCGGCACGACCAGGCCCCTGTCGGTCTGCGCGGCGATGCCCAGGTGCACGCCCGCGGACTGGATGATCCGCTGCCCCTCGGTGTCGACGTGCGCGTTGAGCTGCGGGAACTTCCGCAGGCCGCTGAGGCAGATCCGGGCCAGCAGGGCCAGGATGCTCACCGGCGCCTCCGGCGCGGCGGCGTTGATCGCGGCGCGCGTCTCCAGCAGGCCGGTGGCGTCCACGTCGACCCAGATGGTCACCTCCGGGATCTCCCGGCGGCTGCGGGAGAGCTTGTCGGCGATCACCTTGCGGATGCCGGTGAGCGGGATGACCGTGTCACCGTCGCCGGCCGGGGCGAGCCCGACGTGGGCGGCCGGGGCGTCCGGCACCGCGGCCAGCCGGGCCGCCGGAGCAGCAGCGGCCACGGCGGCGTCCAGGTCGGCCCGGCGGATCACGCCGCCCGGCCCGGTGCCGCGCAGCGACGCCAGGTCGATGCCGTGCTCCTTCGCCAGCCGCCGCACGATCGGCGAGATGACAAGCGGCGCCGCCGCCGGTCCGCCGGTCCGCGCCGGGTCGACCGACGCCGGCGCGGCCTCGGGAGCGAGCGCCAGACGCGGCCGACGCCGCCGCCGGCCCGAGCCGCCGTGGCCGGTGCCGTAGCCGATCAGGACGTTTCCGGACCCGGCCCGCTCCTCCTCGCGGTAGGTGGCGTGCGGGTCGGGGGCGTCGTCGAGCGGGGCGATGGTGATCAGCGGCTGACCGACCGGGCGTACCTCACCGGCCGCGCCGTGCAGGGCCACGACCCGTCCGGCGTACGGGCACGGCACGTCGACGACGGCCTTGGCGGTCTCCACCTCGACCACGCTCTGGTCCACGGTGACCACGTCGCCCACGGCCACCCGCCACTCGACGATCTCCGCCTCGCTCAGCCCTTCCCCGAGGTCGGGCAGGAGGAAGTCGCGGGTCCCCACAGCCGTGCTCATGCCGTGCCGGCCGGGCATGCCCTCACGGCCCTCGCTCCGCTCGGTGCGTTCGGTCATGCCGCGCTGGTTGGGCATGCCCTCACGGCCCTCGCTCCGCTCGGTGCGTTCGGTCATGCCGCCACCCACCTCGTGTCGGGCTGGTCGTCCCACTGCAGGCGGGCCACGGTGTCCAGCACCCGGTCGACCGAGGGCAGGTGGGTGTGCTCCAGCATCGGCGCCGGGTACGGGATGTCCAGCCCGGACACCCGCAGCACCGGCGCGTGCAGCGCATGGAAGCAGCGCTCCTGCACCCGCGCGGCGATCTCCGCGCCGACACCGGCGAAGCCCTGCGCCTCCTGGATCACCACGCACCGGCCGGTACGGCGTACCGAGGCGGTGACCGTGGCGTCGTCGAACGGCACGATGCTGCGCACGTCGACCACCTCCAGGTCCCAGCCCTCCTCGCGGGCGGCCTCGGCGGCGGCCAGCGCCACAGGCACCGCCGGCCCGTACGCGATAAGCGTCGCGTCGGTGCCGGGGCGGCGCACCACGGCGCTGCCGATCGGCGCGGTACGGGCCGGCAGCTCCGCCTCGGCGCTGGTGAAGTAGAGCTTCTTGGGCTCCAGGAACACCACCGGGTCGGGGTCGTCGATGGCGGCGCGCAGCAGCGAGTACGCGTCGTCCACGGTCGCGGGCGTGACCACCTTCAGGCCGGGCGTGTGCGCGTAGTACGCCTCGGACGAGTCGCAGTGGTGCTCCACGCCGCCGATGCCACCGGCGTACGGCACGCGGATGACGATCGGCACGCTCAACGCGCCGCGGGTGCGGTTGCGCAGCTTCGCCACGTGCGAGGCGATCTGCTCGAACGCCGGGTAGGCGAACGCGTCGAACTGCATCTCCACGACCGGCCGCAGCCCGGACATGGCCAGGCCGACCGCGAACCCGACGATGCCGGCCTCGGCGAGCGGGGTGTCGAAGCAGCGCTTGTCGCCGAACCGGGCCTGCAGCCCGTCGGTGATCCGGAAGACGCCGCCGAGCTGGCCGACGTCCTCACCGAAGACGACCACCCGCTCGTCGTCGAGCATCGCGTCGGCGAGCGCCGCGTTGAGCGCCTTCGCCATGGTCATGGTGGCCATCAGGCGTCCCCCTCCGCGTCGGCGGCCAGCTCGGCCCGGACCATCTCGCGCTGCTCGACCAGTTGCGGCGTCGGTTCGGCGTACACGTGGTCGAACAGGCTCAGCGGGTCCACCGTCGGCTGGTCGTCCATCCGGCGGCGCAGCGCGGCGGCGTACTCCTCGGCCTCCTCGGCGATCGCCGCGACGGCGTCGTCGTCGAGGACGCCCTTGGCCCGCAGGTACGCCTCGAGCCGGGCGATCGGGTCGCGGTCGCGCCACGCCTCGACCTCGTCGGCGTCGCGGTAGCGGGTCTGGTCGTCGGCGTTGGTGTGCGGCTCCATCCGGTACGTGTGCGCCTCGACCAGGTAGGGGCCCTTGCCGGCGCGGGCGTGCGCGACGGCGCGCTCCAGCACCGCGAGCACGGCGACCGGGTCGTTGCCGTCGACCTGCTCGCTGGGTACGCCGTAGCCGACGCCCTTGTACGCGAGGCTCGGCGCGGCGGTCTGCCGGGACAGCGGCACGCTGATCGCGTACTTGTTGTTCTGCACCAGGTAGACGACGGGCGCCTTGAACACGGCGGCGAAGTTGATGCCCTCGTGGAAGTCGCCCTCGCTGGTGGCGCCGTCGCCGATGAACGCCAGCGCCACGGTGTCGCGGCCCTGGTACGACTCGCCGTAGGCCAGCCCGGCGGCGTGCACGCACTGGGTGGCGAGCGGGGTGCACTGCGGCGCGGTGCGGGTGGCGGCCGGGTCGTACCCGCAGTGCCAGTCGCCGCGCAGCAGCGTGAGCACCTCGACCGGGTCGAGGCCGCGCGCGGTCAGCGCCATCGACTCGCGGTACGTGGGGAACACCCAGTCGTCCTCGCGCAGCGCGAGCACGCCGCCGATCTGGCACGCCTCCTGGCCGCGCGCGGACGGGTAGACGGCGAGGCGGCCCTGCTTGGTCAGCGCGGTGGCCTGCACGTCGAAGCGGCGGCCGACGACCATCCGCCGGTACATCTCGCGCAGCGTCTCGACCGGCGGCTCCGGGTAGTCGTCGCGGGCCGGCAGCGGGGTCCCGTCGGGTTCGAGCAGCCGGACCGGTTCCCGCTGCGGCATGAAGCCGGCCGACGGGTCGGGTGCGGCCGGGGTGGTCTTCCGGCGGGTGCGCGGGGATGCCCTGCGGACCGCCTGGGGTGTGGTCGTCACGGCGGGGACCTCCTGGACGTGTGGTGGCCCTATGCTCCCGGTCGTGGATGATTGACTCAACATGCGGGATGAACGCGGGACGAATGGCACGGGAAGGCGGCTGCGGTGAGCCAGGAGACCGGCACCACACCGGGCGCGGCGGGCGGAACGGGACGTTCGGCCGGGCCGTTGGACGAGGTGGACCGGCGGATCCTGCGCGAGCTGGTCCGCGACGCCCGCACGTCCATCCGTACGCTGGCCGAACGGGTGCACGTCTCGCGTACCAACGCGTACGCCCGGGTGGAGCGGCTGCTGCGCGACGGCGTGTTGACCGGGTTCACCGCGCGGGTCGCGCCGGAGCCGGCCGGGCTGGGCACGTCGGCGTACATCGCGCTGACCATCGAGCAGAACACCTGGCGGGAGGTCTCCGCCGAGCTGGCCCGGGTGCGCTACATCGAGCACGCGGCGCTGCTCAGTGGCGAGCACGACGTCCTCGCGCTGGTCCGGGCGCCGGACAACGCGACGTTGCGGGACGTGGTGCTGGACCGGGTGCAGAGCATCGCCGGGGTGCTGTCCACACGTACCTGGCTGGTGTTCGAGGAGTTCGACGGCACGCAGAGCCCCTGGGACTGACCGCCTCAGCGTTCCGGCGGCGACTCCAGCCCTTCGGCGTCGGCCCGCTCCAGCAGGGGTTCCAGCGAGTACCGCCGCCCGTCCAGCCCGGCGTGCGGGTCGCCGCGGTCGGCGAACCGCCCGGGCATGCTGACCACGTCGAAGTCCTCCGGGCGGGCGTCGTCCAGCTCGGACCACTCCAGCGGCGCCGAGACCAGCGCCGCCGGTGTCGGCCGGATCGAGTACGCCGAGGTCATGGTGTGGTCGCGGGCCATCTGGTTGTAGTCGACGAAGACCGGCCGGTCCCGCTGGTCGCGCCACCAGGTGGTGGTGACCAGATCGGGCAGGCGGCGCTGCATCTCCCGGCCCAGCGCGAGCACCGCCCGCCGGCACTCGCCGAAGCTCCAGCGCGGCTCGATCGAGACGTACACGTGGATGCCGCGCCCGCCGGTGGTCTTCGGGTAGCCCTCCAGGCCCAGCTCGGCCAGGTACGCGCGTACCTCGTGCGCCACCGGCACCACCTGCGCGAAGTCGACACCCGGCATCGGGTCGAGGTCGATGCGCAGCTGGTCGGGGCGTTCCACGTCGCCCTTCGACACCGGCCACGGGTGGAACCGCAGCGTGCCCAGGTTGGCCGCCCAGATCACCACGGCCAGCTCGCTCGGGGCCACCTCGTCGGCGGTACGGCCGCTGGGGAACGTGATGTGCGCGGTGCGCACCCAGTCGGGCGCGCCGGCCGGAAGCCGCTTCTGGTAGAACGCGTCGCCCTTGTTGGTCTGCCGGGTGGCCACCTTGGCGCCCTCGAACACGCCGCGCGGCCAGCGTTCCAGCATGGTCGGCCGGTCCCGCAGCGCGCGCAGGATGCCGTCGCCGACGGACAGGAAGTAGTTGACCACGTCCAGCTTGGTCAGCCCGCGCTCCGGGAAGTAGGGCTTGTCGGGGCTGGAGACGCGGACCAGCCGCTCCCCCACCTGGATCTCCTGCGCCGCCGTGGTCGCCACCGTCACACCGTAGCGATCCTGGCCGGGCGTGGGGACCGGCTCACCGGGACTCCCCGGTGACCGACAGCCGGATCCAGGCGTCCACCCAGGCCCGTACCGCCGGTTCGCCGGGGTCGGCGCCGAGCGCGCCGGCCAGGCCGGACACTGTCGCGCCGCAGCGGTCCAGGCCGACCGCGGCGAGCCCGGCCGCCGTCGCGCGCAGCCGCTCCGGGAAGGCGGCCGGCAGATGCCGCAGGCCGGTGTGCGCGGCCTGCGCGAGCAGCGCCACCGCCGCACCCAGCGCCGCGGCGACCGGGTCGGGCCGGGCGTCGACCGCGCCGGCCAGCCGCCCGTCACCCACCCCAGGCGCCAGATCGGGTACGACCACAGTGTCGGCGACCACCGCCAGCGGCTCGACGACGAGTCCGTCGGCGCCCCGTCGGACTGTCCCGCTGACGTAGCGCGGCGGCCCGTGTGTGCCGTCCATTGCCGCCGCGAGCGCGTCGAGTGCACCCGGGGCGGCGGCGTGGTGAGTGGCGGTGACGGTCGCCGTGCCGCCGTCGACCCCGGTCACCGTGGCGTGCAGGCGCTGTTCGCCGGCCGCGTACCCGATGGCGCGGACCTCGCCGAGCGCGAGCACCCGCACCGACTCGGCGGCGGTCCGGGGACGCAGCAGCCGGGGTGGCCGTCCGGCCAGCTCGGCGGCGAGCGCGTCCGGGTCGCGGGCGAGCAGGCCCGGCGGCAGGCCGGACCAGTCTCCCGCGCCGGGCGTGACAGTGGTGCGGGCCAGCCGGCCGGCGGCGAACCGGAGCTGGTGCGCGGCGCTGCGCACCGCCGACTCGGAGACCACGTTGCCGCCGGCGAGCGCGCCGAGCGTGGCGCCGGTGATCCGCCGCCCGGCCAGCTCGCGCCCGGTGGGCGGGTCGTCGCCGGTGACCGGGTAGGCGCGGCGCAGCACCAGCACCGAGACGGCGGCCGGGTGGGCGAGCACCACGTCCACGCCCACCTCGCCGCCGCTGGACCGGACCCGGGCGCCGAGGCCGGTCAGCCGTACCCGCCGCAGCGGCGTCTCCGCCGGTTCGTGGGTGCCGAGTACCCGCTCCGGCGGGGTGGCCCCGGCGTTGACCACCGCGCGCCGCCGCGCGGGCAGCTCGGCGAGCAGGTCGGCGAGGGTCTCCGGCCGGTACCGGGCGCCGCGCGCGGCGTACGCCTCCAGTTGCCCGGCCAGGTCCTCCACCGCGAGCAGCGGCCAGCGCAGACCGGCCGCGTCGAGGTCACGCCGGGCCGCCGCGAGCCGGGCGTCCACGCCGGAGCCCAGGTGCGCGGCGCCGGTCAGCAGCACGTCGGCGGCCAGCGCCACCGCCGCGTCCAGCGCCGGGTGATCCGTCACGGTGGCCGGTCCGCCGACGCGTACCTGCGCCTCGGGACGGTCCGGGTGTTCCCGGTCGGCCGCCCGGCACGCCCACACGGCGAGCGCGATCGACTCTCCGCCGTCGTCGGCGGCGTCGCCGCGCGCGTACCCGATCTGGTGGGGCACGAGGAACCGGACCGTGCCGGTGGGCAGCTCCACGCGCGGGACCGGGTCGGCGGCGTCCGGCCGGTGGACCACGGCGGTGTAGCCGCGGCGCAGCCGTCGCTTCGCGGCGGCGAGCGCCGGGGCGTTGATCGCGGCGGCCAGTTCCTCGTCGGTGACGTCGCCCGGCGACCACCGCCACGGCTCGCCGCCGGAGCCGGCGTCCTCCCGGCCCGGCGCGGCACCCGTGTCCGGGGCGGCCTCCCCGTCCAAGGCGGCCTCCCCGTCCGGCGCGGCCTCGCGGGCCGGGGCGTCGGCGTGCGTGCGCTGGTAGGTCAGCACGACGGTGAGCAGGTGCCGGCACACGCCGGGCGCCGGGCAGGAGCAGATCCCGGCCGCGAGGCCGCCACCCACGGGCAGCGTCACCGTCACCCCGTCCGGGTACGCGGCGCGCACCGCGCCGTCGGCGTCCTCGGTGAGCACCGGCCGCTCACCGGCGTCGACCTCCCTGGTGGCGCGCTTCACCAGGCCCCTGTTGCTCAGCGCGGCCAGCACGTCCGGGGTGAGCGCGATCAGGTCGTCACGGGTCATCCGGTCCCCCTACCGGCCCACGTGCTCGGCCACGAACGCGGCCAGCTCGCCCGGCGTCATCGCGCCCACCGCCGCGCCCACGTCGGCCAGCCGCTGGGCGGTGGCCCGGTCGTACGCCGGGTCGGCCTCCTCGTCCAGCGCGGCCAGCGCCAGCACGTGCGTACCCTGCTCCACGAGCTGCTGCACCGACCGGACCAGACGCCCGGCGTCCCCGCCCTCGTAGAAGTCGGACACCAGCGCGACGATCGCCCGGCGCGGGTTCTCCACGAGCTGCGCGCCGTACGCGACCGCGCGGGCGATGTCGGTGCCGCCGCCGAGCTGCACCTTCATCAGCAGCTCCACCGGGTCGTCCACGTCGGAGGTCAGGTCGACCACGTCGGTGTCGAACGCGACCAGGTGGGTGCGCACGCCCGGCAGCCCCCACAGGCAGGCGGCGGTCACCGCGGCGTAGATCACCGAGCCGAGCATCGAACCGGACTGGTCCACCAGCAGGATCACCTGCCAGCGGTCCAGGTGGCGGCGGGTACGGGAGAAGAAGTGCGGGTGCCGTACGTGCAGCCGGCGCTCGTCCGGCCGCCAGTGCGCCAGGTTCGCCCGAATGGTGCGCCGGACGTCGAAGTTGCGGGCCTGCCGGAACCGGCTGGGTCGTCGCGCCCGAGGCCCGGAGAACGACTGCCGCACCTCGGCGGCCAGCCGCTCGACCAGTTGCCGCACCACCGCCTCGACCAGCTTGCGGGCCAGGCGCAGCACCTCCGGGTCCATCAGGTGCTTGGTCCGCAGCACCGCGCGCAGCAGCGCCGGGTTCGGCTCGACCCGGGCCAGCACCGCCGGGTCGGTGACGACCTCGTGGATGCCGTACCGCTCGACCGCGTCGCGTTCCAGCCGCTGCACCGTCTCCTTCGGGAACAGCCGGGTGATCCCGTCCAGCCAGTCCACAGTGGTCAGCACGGACGGGCCGGACCCGCCGCGCCGCACGTCGCGGCGGCCGAGGTCGGCGTCGCGGCCGTAGAGCCAGTCCAGCGCCGCGTCCCGGCCGGCCGCCTCCGCCGACAGACCGCCCAGGCTGTCCTGCGCGGCGTCGCCGAGCACCAGCCGCCAGCGTTCCCGCATCGGGTCCGTCACGCCCGCTCCCCCTCCCACAGCCCTTCCCGGGCCAGCACCGCGTCGACCCGCTCCTCCACCGCGCGGGCGGCGGCCACCAGCAGCGGGTCGGCGTCCAGCCGCAGCAGATCACCGGGCGGCGCGTCGCCGCCGTGCAGCGCCTGCACGTGCCGGGCCACCTCCGCCCGCTCCCGCGGCGGGAACCAGCCGAACGCCTGCCGCAGCGCCGGCAACGCCACCAGGAAGTCGTGCGCGCCCATCCCGGCCAGCAGCTCGTCGACGACCGTGAGCAGCGCGGCGTCGCCCGCCACCACCTCCTCGCGGGCCAGCGCGAACAACCCGGACAGCCAGTCACCGAGCGTGTCCGGCGCGGCCACGGCCCGGACCGCGCGGGCGGCGTCCGGCACGTCGCCCAGCGACCAGGCCAGGCCCAGCGCCGCGCCGCGCAGGTCCGGCGGCGCCGCCGCGTCGGCGGCGACCCGCCCGGCCACCGCGAGCGCGCCGTCCCGGTCGAGCCCGAGCGCCGGACCGGCGTGGCGGATCGCGTCCCGGACCGCGACGAGCGCGGCCAGCCGTCCCGGGTCGGCCGGCGCGGCCGTGGCCCGCACGCCCTCGACGAGCCAGAGCGCCCGGCGTACGGCGGCGGTGATCAGCGCGCCCAGCGGTGCGGTTCCGGCGCTGCCGAGGAGCCGGTCGTGCCGCCACAGCGCCAGCGCGACGGCGAGCGCCCGGCCCAGCGCCCGCAGGTCGGTGACCGTGCCGGTGGCGCGGGTGATCGCGGTGAGCGTGCGGGTGGAATGCTCGGAAAGCCCGGCCAGCGCGGTGTCGAACAGCGTCGTGGCGAGCGCGTCGACGTCGGCGCCGAGCAGCGTCACCCGCTCCTCGATCCGGGCGGTGACGGCGTCGGTGACGGTCGGCCCGTACCCACCGGCCTCGATCACCCGGGCGAGCCGGTCCGCCGACGGCGCGGGCGTCCAGCGTTCGGTGAGCAGCGCGTCCGCGCCCACCCGGGGGCCGCTCTCGCGGCTGTGACCGGGTACGTCGAGCAGCCGCAGCCGGTGCAGCAGGCGGCTGCGGGCCAGGTCGCCGGAGACTGTCAGGTCCAGCTCGACCGTCTCCTGCGGATCGATCCGGTGCCGTGCCAGCTCGGCGTCGACGTCGTGCACGAGCGGCGGAAGTGGCGTGTCCGGGTGCAGGCGGCCGACCCGGTCGCCGCTGAGCGCCGCGACCATCTCCACCACCACCGGGTGCGCGCCGGGCGCGAGGGTGCCCCGGGTCGCCCACGGCAGCGGCTGGTCGAGCGCGTCGGTGACCAGCGCGGACACCAGAGCGTCGAGCACGTCGACCCGGCCCGGGTGGGCGTGGCCGCGCAGCCGGGCCAGGCCGCCGGCCATGGTCCGGGCGGCGATCAGGTCGGCGGTGGAGACGGGCTGCCGCCGGGCACGCAGCCGGGCCGCCACCGCCTCGGTGAGCGCCTCCGCGGCCCGGCGCGGGCCGTCCTCCCAGACCCACTGGTAGTACGCCGGGGACGGCATCCCGGACTGGTAGCCGACGAACGCGTCGAGGCGCCGGAACGAGTACGGCACGAGGTAGCTGCCCGCCACCGCCTCCGGAACCGGGGCGGGCACCTCCGGCCAGTCCTCGTCCTCCGGTCCGTCGTCCCCCGCCCCGGCGGTGAGCCGGACCAGGGCGGGACGGTGGAAGCCACCGGTCACCACCAGCACCGGGCGGCCGGCGGCCCGGCGGCGGGCGGCGCGTACCCAGCGGGCCATGTACGCCTCCCGGGCCGTGTCGTCCGCCCCGGCCGCCGACTCGCCGCGCAGCACGTCGAAGTACGTGTCGAGGCGCTCGGCCAGCCCGTCGTCCGGGCCGATCTCGAACAGGTGGTCCCAGAGCGCGTCCACGTTGTCCACGGCGAGGGTGGCGCAGAGCCGGCGCACCCCCTCGGCGTACCGCTGGTCGGCGTCGGCGTACCGGTTGGCGCGGCCGGACAGCGCGGGATGCCACGCGGGCAGGTCGATGAAGCGCAGCTGCGCGCCCACCTCACGTCCGGCGGTCAGCGCCACCCACTCCGGCGAGTACGCGCAGAACGGGCTCCAGGAGGCGTGCCGCCGGTTGCCGTCGCGGTGCGCGGTGAACACGGCGATCGGCAGCTCGTGGTCTCCCAGCAACTCGTCCATCCGCCCGTTCAGGTCCGCCGGCCCCTCCACCAGCACGTACGCCGGGCGCAGCCGCGCCACCGTGGCCGCGACCAGCCGGGCGCAGGCCGGGCTGTGATGCCGGACGCCGAGGAAGGTGACGCCGCCGGGCGCCTCGACGGTGCTCACCCGGGCAGCAGGTGCCGGGCGTCGTGCACCGCCCGCCACTGCGCGCCGGAGCGGCGGGACACCTGCTGTTCCAGGTAGCGACGCAGCCGGGCCAGGTCCTCCGCGTCGTCCTTCGCGGCGGTGCCGGCCAGGCAGGCGACCAGGTCGGCGGCGTCGCCGGGCTCGCCGCGCAGGAACCAGCCGCGCAGCCCGACCGCGTGCGCCACCGACACCGCCTCGGCGGTGCTCATCACCGCCGACAGCCGCTCCATCGCGTCGCCACGTTCGGTGATCCCGGTCCGCAGCTCCCGGAACGTGGTGACCAGCACCTCCAGCAGGTCCCGGCGGGGCGGCGCGGTCACGCCGGAGCGGCGCAGCAACTCGCCCGCCTCGGCCTCCACCAGTTCCAGCTCGGTGCCGAGGTCGGGGATCGGGAAGACGGTCTCGAAGTTGAACCGCCGCTTCAGCGCGGCGCTCATCTCGTTGACGCCCCGGTCCCGGGTGTTCGCGGTGGCGATCACGTTGAAGCCCTCGCGGGCGAACACCATGGCGTCGGCGCCGGGCAGCTCCGGAATGGCGAGCACGCGGTCCGACAGCGGGGAGAGCAGGCAGTCCTGCACCTCCAGCGGGCAGCGGGTGATCTCCTCGAAGCGGACCACCCGCCCCTCGGCCATGCCGCGCAGCAGCGGCGCCGGCACCAGCGCGCGCGGCGACGGGCCGTCGGCGACCAGCAGCGCGTAGTTCCACGAGTAGCGGATCTGGTCCTCGGTGGTGGCCGCGCCGCCCTGGATGGTCAGCGTGGAGTCGCCGCTGACCGCGGCCGCGAGCAGCTCGGACAGCAGCGACTTGGCGGTGCCGGGCTCGCCGACGAGCATCAGCCCGCGGCTGGTCGCCAGCGCCACCAGCGCCCTGTCGATCAGCGACGGGTCGCCGACGAACTTGCGCCGGATCCCGGCCGCCAGGTCACCGAGGATGAACCGGCGCGCGGCGCGCAGACTCAGCCGCCAGCCCGGCGGGCGCGGGTCACTGTCGTTCGCAGCCAGCGCGGCCAGCTCGTCGGCGTACCGCACCTCGGCCGGAGGCCGCTGCGCCCGCTCGGCGGTCGGGTCGAGCGCGGTCACCGGGTCACCTCCGCCAGGTCGCGCAGCACCTCGGAGACGGTGACGTCGTCCAGGTCGCCGAGGCGGACCTTGCCGTCGCGCTGGAACCAGCCGCCGTACGGCACGTCGTTGACCCAGATCGCCTCGATCTTCTGGTCGGGGAACATGTCGACGATCCCGACCGCGATGCCGGGGTCGAGGTCGATCACCACCGCCCCGCCGCCGGGGACCTCGCGTTCCAGCCAGCTCTGGATGCCGGCGTCCTGCGGGTCGCCGCGCCGCCAGCCTCGCCGCTCCAGGCTGAGCAGCCGCCCCGCCGGGACCGTGACGCCCGCGTGCCGCCGCAGCAGCTTCTCCGCGCGCTCGGCCTCGTCCAGCCGGTGCACGTCGCGGCCGAGCTGCGGGAACGGCTGGAGGATCTCGTAGTCGGCGAAGACCTCCGCCCAGGCCGGCACCGCCGTGCCGAGGCGCAGCGGGTGCGCGATGGTGACGGTGGCGTCATCCGGCAGCGCGTACGTCTCGTCGTCGGCGTCGGCGAGCGTGCGGTCCTCGGCGACCCGGAACGCGGTGACCACCTGACCGGCGTCGTCCACAGTGGCCCAGACCAGCCGGCGCACGACGTGCCACAGCAGCGGGTGGGACAGGAAGTAGCGGCGGAAGTCCGTGGCCGGCCAGCGCCGCCCGGTCACCATGGCCGTCTCGAAGCGGCGGATCTGATCGGCGGCGAGCGTGCGCACGTCCTTCTTCAGGCCGGCGAAGCGCTTGTGCGCGGCGGGCGCGAGCGTGGCGTCGTCCCGGGCGCCGGGCTTGGGCAGGTCCTTGCGGCGGGCGCCGGTGCCGTCCACCACGTACGGCTTGAGCTGCTCGTCGAAGCCGACGGTGAACCGGCGCGGCCCGTAGTCGAGGACCAGACTGCCGTCGGCGTCCAGCCCGAGGTCGGGCACCAGCCGGTCGCCGAGCTGCTCGGGCGTCAGCCCCAGCCCGTCGGCGACCTCGGTGACCTTGCGGGCCGCCTGCTCCCGCAGGCCGCGGAACTTCACCTTCTGCGAGATGCCGTACAGGTGCATCAGCGCCACGTCGGTGCCGATCTGCGCCAGCACCTCCAGGCCGGTCACCGCCCGGGCGTGCTGGCTCTCACCCGGCCAGGCCCGGACCAACGGCGCGAGCCGCCGCGCGGTCGAGTCGTCGCCGAGCAGACCCAGCGCGGTGAACGCCCAGCCGTCCCTCGACGGCGCCCCGGCGGCCTGCCAGCTCTCGAACAGCGCCCAGCCGAACTCCGCCAGGGAGTCGCTGTCGCACGCCGCGCGGACGATCTCCACCCCCGGGTACGGCTCGCCGGGCGCGGAGATGGCGAGCATCGTGCAGAGGTGGCGTACCGCCTCGGCGGGCAGCGCCGCCGAACGGTCCCGCAGCAGCACCTGCGGCAGCACCGCCGGGTCCAGCCACGCCGGCAGGCTCGGCATCCGGGCCGGGAGCTGCGCCAGCGGGTCCGCGTCGAGCATCGCCGTGGCGGCGGCGAGCGCCTCCTCGCCGTGCTCGCGGGCCACGCCGAGGAGCGTGTCGCGGTGTTCGGCGGCGACCAGGCGCAGCGCCCGCTCGGCGGCCCGGCGGCGCGGGCCGGGCGCGCCCAGGGCAGCCGGCAGCAGCGCCCGCACGGCGTACTCCGGGTGCCGCCGCAGCCAGGCCCGGGCGACCGGGCGGGCCGTCTTGAGCCGGTCGAGCCAGTCGGCCATCAGGTCGGCGACCTCGCCGTCGGCGTACGGCAGCAGCACCTCGCCGACACTCTTCGGCGCGGTACGGGCCAGGTGCAGCGCGGTGGGCAGCGCGTCCAGCTCGTAGCGCCCGGCGAGGCGGGACATCCACTCGTCGGCGCCCCAGGACTCGGTGGGCCGCCAGGCCGGCAGCAGCGGCCGGGCCAGTTCCTCGGTGGCCCGGACGAAGAAGTGGATCGCCGCTGACGATCCGGCTCGCCCCGCGGCGACCTCGGCGGCCAGCACGGTCAGGTCGTCACCCCGCCACCAGCCGGACCAGCGGGGCACCACCGCGGCCCACCGCTCCCGCTCGCCCGGCAGCCAGGCCGTGGCGGACCCGGCGGGACGGGCCAGCCCGTCCACCACCGGCGGGGCGGAACGTGGGCGGCGGACCGACCAGGGCGGGGACACCAGCACCGGCGGCAGCCGGTCCGGCCCGGCGGCCGGCAGCGCGGAGGCGTCGTCGTGGATCCGCTCGATCCGCTCCCGCTGCGCCGGGGCCAGCGTCGGCAGCGCCGCCTCGACAGCGGCCGGGTTGGCCAGCACGTGGGCGCGCAGCAACGTGGCTGCCTCCCGCGCAGCCGGGCTGCGCCCCTCGGCGGCGGCGGACAGCAGGCGCACGCCGCGCACCGGGAAGCGGCGCAGCATCTCCGTCACCGCGGGCGGCACGTACCTACGGTCCAGCCGGTCGAGCAGCGCCGCCATCGGCTCGTCGCCGGGCAGGGCCGCCAGCAGCGACGCCAGCCGCTGCCGCGCGTCCGCGCCGGCGTGCTCGTGGTCGAACCATTCGGTCAGCAGCGGCGCGATCGGCGACCCGACCGCCGCGGTGGCGGTGACGATCGGCGCCTGGTCGTACATCAGCCGGTAGACCGCCAGGTGCCCGCTGAGGGCGTGGATCGCGTCCACCTCGTCGACCGCGCCGAGCAGCAGCTCGGCGAGCAGCGGGCCCCCGTCGCGCGCCACGTCGGCGGCGTCCCGGGCCACCCACTCCCGCTCGGTGGGCAGCAGGAACGAGGTGACCACCCGCGTCGCCAACGCCCCGGACCGGTACGGGACCAGCGCGGCGCGGGCCGCGGCGTAGTCGTCGTCGCCGGCCGCCGCGAGATGGGCGCGGACCCGGCGCAGCACGGACTGGCGCAGCCGCCAGTGACCGTAGTTCTGCGACTTCTCCGCCCTGATGCGGTTCAGCGGCAGCGGGGACATCGACCCGGCGGCAGCCACGGTGATCTGCTCGGTCGCGGCGACGGCCGCACCGGCCGGACCGAGATCGGCGGCCAGCAGGTCGCCGAGGGCCAGCCCTTGCTGGTCGCGCCCGTGATAGCCGAGCGCCATGGCCACCGCCGCCACCAGCGCGGCACCGCCCAGCGGACCGGGCTCGCCGTCGAGGTAGCCGCGCAGCGCCGGACCCAGCTCCGGGTCGGTGGTGGCCCGGGCGATGGCGGCGACCTGGTCGGCCACCGAGTCCAGCACCTTCCGCCCGGCGGCCCGCCCCTTCGCGGCGCTGGGCAGGGCCGGGCCCGGTGCGCCGCCCCGGCGCGGGGCCAGCATCCGTCGCCAGCCGGCCGGGACCTCGAACGCGTCCTCGTCCGGCAGGTCGCCGGCGGGCGACGCGGCCGACGGCGTCCCGGCCCGGTCGCTGCCGGCCGAACCAGCGCCGGCCGGATCGGCGACGGTCGCCTCCGGTTCGTGGCTCGGCCCGGCCGGCCCGACGGCCGGCGCGCCGGTGTGCCCGGCGGAGGGCGCGGCGGTCGCCTCGGCGTACCCCTTGCGCAGTTTCTCCGCGATCAGCCGGTCGGCGTGCGCGGCGGCCTCGGCCGGCGAACCCAGCTCCTTGACCTGGGTGCGGCCCTGCGCGCCGAGGGATCCATAGCGGACCGTCACCGTCGCGTCGCGCTGCCCGACCTCCCAGAACTTGGCCGAACCGCCGCCCACGAACTCGAATCTGCGCACACCGTCTCCTTGATCGCCCGCAGTGTGCGGGGACCATAACCGGCGGCACCGACAGCGTGAGAACCGCTCAGGTGATCAGCAGCGCCCCGACGACGATCAGCGGCACCGAGACGAACAGGAAGATGCCGACGCCGGTGAGCACCCGCCCGCCGCCGCCGTCCTCCCGCTCCGGCGCGAGGCCGAACGCCGACCGGGCCGGCAGCATGCCGATGCGGCTCAACGTGAGGTCACCGGTCATCCCGATCACGGCGCCGACGATCATGAACGCGACGCCGAGCCGGTGCGTGAAGTCGCCGCCGCCGACGGCCACCCAGATGCCGACCGCCGCCGCGATCACCAGGACCGCGATCAGGAAGAGCACCAGCGCCTCCCGCAGCCCCCGCACCACAGTCGCCATGCGCGCCTCCCTCGTACCCGGGCCGTCCGTCCCGCGTCGTGGGACATTGTGCCGGGTCGATGCACGGCCGCGCAGTCCCGCGCCGGGCCGGTCCGGCACGGTTATCCCCGGTCGAGCCCGGGTACCGGGAGCCGCATGGCGGAGTTGGCATCGCTCTGGATCGTCCGGCACGGCGAGAGCACGGCGAACGTCGCGGCCACGGCGGCCGAGACGTCCGGCGCCGAGCTGATCGACCTCAGCCACCGGGACGCGGACGTCCCGCTGTCGCCCACCGGCGAGGAGCAGGCGCGGGCGACCGGCCGGTGGCTGGCCGGGCTGCCGGACTCGCAACGGCCGGACGTCGCGGTGGTGTCGCCGTACCTGCGGGCGGTGCGCACGGCCGAGCTGGCGCTGCACGGCACCGGGATCCCGGCGAGCGTCGACGAGCGGCTGCGCGACCGGGAGCTGGGCGTCCTCGACGGGCTCACCGGCCACGGCGTGAACCGGCGCTACCCGGAGGAGGCGCGGCGGCGCACCCGGCTCGGCAAGTTCTACTACCGCCCGCCCGGCGGCGAGTCCTGGACCGACGTGGCGCTGCGGCTGCGGGCGCTGCTCGGCGACCTGCGCCGCGACCACGAGGGGGGCCGGGTACTGCTGTTCGGCCACGACGCGCTGGTCTTCCTGCTGCGCTACCTGGTGGAGGGGCTCACCGAGGCGGAGCTGATGGCGCTGACCCGCGAGCACGTGATCGCCAACTGCTCGGTCACCGGCTGGCACGCCGACGACACCGGCCGGCTCGTGCCGGACGTGTTCAACGACGTCGCCCACCTGCACCGGCAGGGGGCGACGCCCACCAGGGAGGACGAGGTCAATGCCGAGCCGGTCTGACGTGATCACCCCCGCGCTGCTGCGGGACTGGGCGCTGCCGGTGCCCACCGGCGGCAAGGAGGCGCGCGGCACCGTGCTGGTGGTCGGCGGCTCCCGGTTCACCCCCGGCGCGGTGCTGCTCGCCGGGGTGGCCGCGCTGCGCGCCGGGGCCGGCGTGCTCCAGCTCGCCGCGGCCGAGTCGACGGCGGCGTCGCTGAGCATCCAGGTGCCGGAGGCGCTCGTGGTCGGCCTGCCGGAGACCGGTGACGGCGCGGTCCGCGGCGACCCGGGCGACCTGCTCCGCGGCCTGGTCGCCGAGGCCGACGTGGTGGCGGTCGGACCCGGCCTGACCGACATCGAGACCACCGGGGAGCTGCTGCGCCTGGTCCTGGACGCGGCCGGCCGGGAGACCGCGCTGGTGCTCGACGCGTACGCGCTCGGCGCGCTCAGCCACGCGCCGGAGCTGCTGGCCGGGTCCGGCCGCAAGGCGGTGCTCACCCCCAACCTGACCGAGGCGAAGCACCTGCTGGGCCGCGATCCGGGCGACGACCTGGACGCCGAGGCGGTGGAACTGGCCGGCCGGTACGACGCGGTCGTCTCGCTCTACGGGCACATCGCGACGCCGGACGGCCGGGCCTGGCGGGAGGAGAGCGGTGACGCCGGGCTGGGCACCTCGGGCAGCGGCGACGTGCGCTCCGGGCTGCTCGCGGGCCTGCTCTCCCGGGGCGCCGACCCGGCGCAGGCCGCCTGCTGGGCGGCGTTCGCGCACGCGGTCAGCGGGCAGCGGCTGGTCCCCCGGTACGGGCGGATCGGCTTCCTCGCCCGGGAACTGCTCGACGAGATCCCGTACACGATCGCCACGGTCTGACGATCCACAGCTCGGCGGGGTGAGGCGTGTAACACCCCGCCGTCGGTGGGCGCTGTTGCGGCGAGGCGTGCAGCCTGCGCGTCTCCACCGGGCCGTACCCCCGTCCAGGGAGCGGCCCGGCCGCACCAACCCCCTGGGAGTCTATGTGAACAATCTCCGTCGCAAGACACTCGCCGCCGCGTCCGCCGTGACGCTCGGCGCCGGTCTCGCCCTGATCGGCGTCCCGGCGCCGGTGGCGGCCGCCGGACCGGAGACGTCGTACCTCGTCCTCGCCCCGCAGGGCAACGGCACCGCCAAGGCCGCCGCGCGGGTGGCCGCCGCCGACGGCACTGTCGTGGCCGCGTACGACAAGATCGGCGTGCTCGTCGCGCGCTCCTCCGCCCCGGACTTCGCCACCCGCGTGGCCGGTGCCGGCGTCGAGTCGGTCGCCTCCACCGCCGGTCTGGGCACCGCCCTCGACGAGGGCGAGACGGTCGAGGTCCCGGCCGCCGTCGTGGTCCGCGCCGCGGGCGACCCGACCGCCGAGCCGCTGTACGGCCAGCAGTGGGACATGGACATGATCCGCGTCCCGCAGGCCCACGCGGTCACCGGCGGCAGCCCGTCGGTCGTGGTGGGCGTGCTGGACAGCGGCATCTCCAGCAGCCACCCGGACCTGGCGACCCAGATCGCCAAGGACAAGAGCACGTCCTGCATCGGCGGCGTCACCGACACCGCCGAGCCGGCGTGGAACCCGACCACCAGCGACCACGGCACCCACGTGGCGGGCACCATCGCCGCCGCGGTCAACGGCGTCGGCGTCACCGGCGTCGCCCCGGGCGTCAAGGTCGCCGCCGTCAAGGTGGTCAACGACGACGGCTACATCTTCCCGGAGGCCGCGGTCTGCGGGTTCATGTGGGCCGCCGAGCACGGCTTCCAGCTCACCAACAACAGCTACTACATCGACCCGTGGCAGCTGAACTGCCGCAACGACGCCCGCCAGCGTCCGGTGTGGCAGGCCGTGCAGCGGGCGCTGCGCTACTCGCAGTCGCAGGGCGTGCTGCACGTGGCGTCGGCCGGCAACGCGAACTTCGACCTGGCCCACAAGATCACCGACACCGGCAGCCCGAACAACGGCACGCCGGAGGAGCGCGCGAACCTCACCAACGCCTGCCTGGTCCTCCCGGCCGAGGCGCCGGGCGTGGTGACCGTCGCCGCCGTCGGCCCGACCGGTGACAAGAGCTACTACTCCTCGTACGGCCAGGGCGTGATCGACGTGACCGCACCCGGTGGCGACACCCGGTTCCGGACCCAGGGCGCGCGCTCGACGTCCACCGACGGCATCCTGTCCACCACCTTCAACACCGCCACCCGTACCAACGGGTGGGGCTACAAGCAGGGCACCTCGATGTCCGGCCCGCACGCCGCCGGCGTCGCGGCGCTGGCGCTGTCCGCGCACCCGGGCATGACGCCGGGCCAGCTCTCCTCGTTCCTGGAGCGCACGGCGGTGGCGAAGTCCTGCCCGGCGGGCGTGTACAACCCGGTGCCGCTGATCCCGGCGGGCCCGAACGCGTACGACGCGACCTGCTCCGGCGGGAAGCGCAACGGGTTCTACGGCGCCGGTGTCGTGGACGCGTACAACGCGGTGAAGTAACCCGTACCCGCGTGGACCGGGCCCGGCGAACGCGCCGGGCCCGGTCTGTTTGTCCTGGTCGGGCCCCGGGTAGGGGGGCAGCGTCAGCCGACTATAGGAGGTAACCGGTGTCCACCGACGCGATCGTCCTGCTCAAGGAGGACCACAAGGAGATCCGCCGCCTGTTCAAGGCCTTCCAGGAGGCCGAGGAGGGACCGGCGAGCAAGCGCGGGAAGATCGTCGAGCAGATCCTCGAGGCGCTGACGGTGCACACCTACCTGGAGAACGAGGTGATGTACCCGGAGGTCCGCAAGCTGGTGCCCGACGTCGAGGACGACATCCTGGAGTCGTACGAGGAGCACCACGTCGCGGACGTGCTCTGCTTCGAGCTGTTCACCATGGACGCCGACGACGAGCGGTTCAACGCCAAGACGACGGTGCTGATCGAGAACGTGCTGCACCACGTCGAGGAGGAGGAGCAGGAGTGGTTCCCGAAGGTCCGGGAGGCGCTCGGCCGTAACCAGCTCCAGGAGATCGGCCAGCGGATGCTCGACCTGCGCCCGAAGGCCCCGAAGACGCCGACCGCCCCGAAGGCGCTGAAGAAGTCCCTCGATGCCGTGGTCGCCTGACACCGGCCGCGCGACGCGAGCGGGACCGCCCCGAGGCAGAGGGGCGGTCCCGCTCGCGTCGCGGGGTTCAGTCGCCGGGACGGGCGGCCCAACCCCGCAGGTCCGGGCCGGGCCGGTAGGATCGGCACGGGCCGTGACTGGCGCGTGGAGATGGAGCACCATCGGGGAGCGGCCTCGTCATGAGGACGCATGCCGAGCGCCTGGGCCTTCCGCACGTCACCTGGAGGTCGCATGTCGCGCAACGCCGAGTCCACCGCCTTCCGCAGTGCGCTGGAGGTCGTCCGCGGCGTCGAGCCGCGCGTCGCCGACGCCATCGCCGCGGAACTGGCCGACCAGCGCGAGTCGCTCAAGCTCATCGCCAGCGAGAACTACGCCTCCCCGGCGACGCTGCTGGCCATGGGCAACTGGTTCAGCGACAAGTACGCCGAGGGCACCGTCGGGCGCCGCTTCTACGCCGGCTGCCAGAACGTCGACACGGTCGAGGCGCTCGCCGCCGAGCACGCCCGCGAGCTGTTCGGCGCGTCCCACGC
Source organism: Micromonospora chalcea (assembly GCF_028768405.1). Taxonomy (NCBI): domain Bacteria; kingdom Bacillati; phylum Actinomycetota; class Actinomycetes; order Micromonosporales; family Micromonosporaceae; genus Micromonospora; species Micromonospora chalcea. The sequence goes on from NZ_CP118233.1 coordinate 1,628,833, forward strand.
GTACGTGCAGCCGCACTCGGGCATCGACGCCAACCTGGTCGCGTTCTGGGCGATCCTGGCCGACCGGGTCGAGTCCCCCGCGCTGCGCAAGGCGCAGGCCCGGCAGGTGAACGACCTCACCGAGGCCGACTGGTTCGCGCTGCGCCGCGAGCTGGGCAACCAGCGGATGCTGGGCATGTCGCTGGATGCCGGCGGGCACCTCACCCACGGCTTCCGGCCGAACATCTCCGGCAAGATGTTCGACCAGCGCAGCTACGGCACCGACCCGGCCACCGGCCTGATCGACTACGACCGGGTGGCCGAGGCGGCCCGCGAGTTCAAGCCGCTGATCCTGGTCGCCGGTTACTCCGCGTACCCGCGTAAGGTGAACTTCCGGATCATGCGGGAGATCGCCGACTCGGTCGGCGCCACCTTCATGGTCGACATGGCCCACTTCGCCGGGCTGGTCGCCGGCAAGGTCTTCACCGGCGACTTCGACCCGGTGCCGCACGCGCACATCGTCACCACCACCACGCACAAGTCGCTGCGCGGCCCGCGCGGCGGCATGGTGCTCTGCGGCCCGGAACTGGCCGACCAGGTCGACCGGGGCTGCCCGATGGTGCTCGGCGGGCCGCTGCCGCACGTGATGGCCGCCAAGGCGGTCGCGCTGGCCGAGGCGCGACGCCCCGACTTCGCCGACTACGCCCAGCGGATCGTGGACAACGCGCAGGCGCTCGCCGACGGGCTGCTGCGCCGGGGCGCGACGCTGGTCACCGGCGGCACCGACAACCACCTGGTGCTCATCGACGTGTCCGGGTACGGCCTGACCGGCCGGCAGGCCGAGCAGGCGCTGCTGGACTCGGGCATCGTGACCAACCGCAACTCGGTGCCGCAGGACCCGAACGGCGCCTGGTACACCTCCGGCATCCGCATCGGCACCCCGGCGCTGACCACCCGGGGCCTCGGCGCCGCCGAGATGGACGCCACCGCCGAGCTGATCCACACCGTGCTCAGCCAGACCACGCCCGGCACCGGCCCGGACGGCGCGCCGTCGAAGGCGAAGTACGTGCTGGACCCGGCGGTCGCCGAGTCCGTCGGCAAGCAGGCCGCCGACCTGCTCACGCCGTTCCCGCTCTACCCTTCGGTCGACCTGGGCTGAGCGCCCGACAACACGAAGCGGCACCCCGGGAGAAGGAGTCTCCCGGGGTGCCGGCGGTTACGGGGTCAGCGCAGCGGGCGCTTCAGGTGGTAGCGGTGGACCTCGGTGCTGCCCTGCACGTTGTTCACGTCCTCGGCGGCGGAGACCAGTTCCCAGCCCTCCCGGCCGACCCGGTTCAGGTGCGCGATGGCGGTGTCGCCGTACGCGGTCACGTCGGTGCGTGACCCGTCCGGGCCGTACCACACGAACGAGACGTGGAAATTGCGTCCCTGACCCTGATACCGACGAACGAGCAACGCGTACTCCCAGGCAACCATTGGTCCATTATCAACAGACGAACGGCGTCAGGAAACACGTAGTGTGCCGGAACCCTGACACTCCGGCGTCACGCTGCCGGCCATGGTGTCCGTGACCAGCGCGGCGAGCCGGTCCAGCCCGAGATCGATCGACTCCGGTGTGACAGCGCTCACCGACAGCCGCAACGCATTCACCGGCGTGCCCGCATCGTAGAAGTGGGCCATCGGCGTCCAGAGCACGCCGTACTCGCGAGCCGAGCGGTGCAGCAGCGCGTCGTCGACCGGGAACGGGACGCTCACCACCACGAAGAAGCCGCCCGCCGGGACGGTCCAGGTGACCGGGCCGCCGGCCGGGAAGCGCCGGGCCAGGCCGTCGACCAGGTGGCGCAGGTTGCGGGCGTACGCGGCCCGTTCCCGCACGTTCGCGGCCACCAGCGAGCAGTCGTGCGCCAGCAGCGCGCCGCCGATCACCGCCTGGCTGATCGGTGACGTGTTCACGGTGACCATGCTCTTGATCTTCGCGAGGTGGTCGGCGAACGGGACCACGGTGCCGTCGGCCTCTCCCACCCGCTGGTCGGCGACCACGTAGCCGACCCGGGCGCCGGGCAGCACGGTCTTGGCGAACGAGCCGAGGTAGACCACCCGGCGCGCGGTGTCCAGCGCCTTGAGCGTGGGCCGCCGCGCGGTGCCGTCGGCCGGGAACAGGCCGTACGGGTTGTCCTCGATCAGCAGCAGGTCCTCCTCGGCGGCCAGCTCCAGCAGCCGCCGCCGCTGCCCGGTGCCCATGCTGACGCCGGACGGGTTGGCGAAGTCGGGCATCACGTAGCAGGCCCGGGGCGTCAGCCCTTCCGCGCGGGCGCGGCGCACCCCGGCGCGCAGGTCGGCCAGGTCGACGCCGTCCGGTCCGCCGGCCACCGGGCGCACGGGCAGGTCGACCAGGCGGGCCGCGCCGGTGAGCCCGACGTACGTGGGCGCGACAGCGAACAGCACGTCCGCCGGGCCGGTCCGCAGCGCGCGCAGCACCAGGAACATCGCCTCCTGGCAGCCGACGGTCACCACTATTGACTCCGGGTCGACGGTGAGCCCCTCGTCCACGGCGAGGTGCCGGGCGATCAGGTGGTGCACGACGCCCTTGGTCCGGCCGTACTGCAGCAGCGTCCGGTCCACGCCGGCCCGGTCCAGCCCGACGTCCTCGGCGAGGTGGCGGCGGAAGCGGTCCAGGTACGTGTGCAGCACCGCCGAGTCGAAGAACTCCTCGTACGGCCGCCCGGCCGCCAGCGACACCGCGTCCGGGTAGTGCTGCGCCACCTCGTTGAGGAAGTTCATCGAGTTCAGCGCCGGGTCGCCGACACTGCCGTGCAGCGCCGTGACGGCCAGGTCGACCGGTTCCACGTCAGCCTCCGATCCGGGTGCGCAGCCGCCGGGCCGAGGCCGGGTCCGGGCAGCCGCTGAGGATGAGCGCGTCGCGCAGTTCCGCCGCGAGCAGCGCGAGCGCCGCCTCGGCGCCGGCCCGGCCACCGGCGGCCAGGGCCCAGAGCAGCGGCCGGCCCAGCAGCACGCCGTCCGCGCCGAGCGCCAGCGCGCGCAGCACGTCGACGCCGCCGCGGACGCCGCTGTCCAGCAGCACCGCGCACCGCTCGTCGACCGCCTCGACCACCTCGGGCAGCACGCTCGCGCTGGCCGGGGCGGCGTCGAGCTGCCGTCCGCCGTGGTTGGAGACCACCACGGCGTCCACGCCGGCGTCCGCCGCGCGGACCGCGTCGCGCGCGTCCAGGATGCCCTTGACCAGCAACGGCACCCGGGTACGCTCCCGCAGCCACTCCAGGTCCGCCCAGCTCAGCGCCGGGGCGAAGACCGCGCCGGTGTGCACCGCCACCGCCGACACGCCGGGGGTGCCCTGGTGCGCCAGGTCGTCCCGGCCGCCGGGCAGGTTCGCGGCGGTGACGTGCGGCGGCAGCGCGAACCCGTTGCGGGCGTCGCGCAGGCGCCGCCCGAGCACCGGCACGTCCACAGTCACCATCACCGCCGCGCAGCCGGCCGCCGACGCCCGGTCGAGCAGGTCGGCCACCAGCGCCCGGTCGCGCAGCCAGTACAGCTGGAACCACACCGTCGCGCCGGTCGCCGCGATCTCCTCGATCGGCGTGCTGGCCAGCGTGCTGGCCACGTAGGGCACGCCCGCCGCGCGGGCCGCCGCCGCGAGCGCGGGCTCGCCGTCGGGGTGCAGCAACCGCTGGTACGCCATCGGCGCGACAGCCACCGGCAACGCGGCCCGGCCGCCGGGCAGCGCCGCCTCGGTGGACGGGTCGTCCACGCCGGCCAGCATCCGGGGCAGCACCGCCACCCGATCGAGCGCGGCCCGGTTCGCGGCCAGGGCGGTCTCGGCGCCGCTGCCGCCGTCGACGAAGTCCCACACGTCGGGCGGCAGCACCGCCCGGGCCAGCGCGGCGAAGTCGGCCAGGCTGACCGGCGGCACGAAGCCGTCCGCCGCGTCGGCGGGCGGCTGCGTGTCGCGTGCCGGGTCAGCCATGGCCGCCCGCGCCCACCGTGTTCCCGGCCGGGTCCACGCCCGCAGCGGACTCGCCCGCGCCGGGCGTGCGGTCGAGCCCGAACGTGCGGCGCAGGAAGGCGGCGGCCCGCTCCTGGGCCTGCCGGCCCGCGTCGAACACGCCGGGCATGGCGAAGAACCCGTGCACCATCCCCGGGTAGTGGGCCGTCTCGGTGGGCACGCCGGCCTCGCCCAGCCGCTCGGCGTACCGCAGGCCCTCGGCGCACAGCGGGTCGTACCCGGCGGTGATCACGAGCGCCGGGGGCAGGCCGCCCAGGTCCTCGGCGAGCAGCGGAGACGCCAGCGGGTGCGCCGCGTCGCCCGGGTCGGCCAGGTAGTGGCTCCGGTACCAGCCCACCGAGTGCCTGTTGAACAGCATCGGGTCCTCGTCGTCGCCGGGGCGGTGCCCGGGCCGCTGGTCGGTGTTCGGATAGACCAGCAGCTGGGCGGCGAGCCGGGGACCGCCGTCGGCGCGGGCCAGCAGCGTCACCGCGGCGGCCAGGTTCCCGCCCGCGCTGTCCCCGCCGACCGCCAGCCGGTCCGGGTCGACGCGGAACTCAGCGGCGTGCGCGGCGAGGTGCCGCACCGCGGCGTGGCAGTCCTCCACCGCCGCCGGGAACGGGTGCTCCGGGGCGAGCCGGTAGCCGACCGTCACGGTCTGCGCGCCGGTCAGGTTGACCAGCCGCCGGCAGATTCCGTCGGCGGTGTCGACGCTGCCGAGGGTCCAGCCGCCACCGAAGAAGTAGACGAGCGTCGGCAGCGGGCCGTCGCCGTCCGGCCGGTGGATCCGCACCGGCAGCGGCCCGGCCGGGCCGGGCACCGTCGTGTCGCGTACCTCGGCGACCGGCTCGACCGCGCCGGAGCCGGCACGGATCGCGGCGAGGTCGGCGGCGCGGGCCTCGGCCAGGGTCTGGGTGTAGAGCGGCACGGTCCCGGCGGCGGCCCGCGCGGTCCGCCACGCGACCACCTGCGGATCGAGTGTCATCCGGCCTCCCCTGTGGTGACGAAGAGCTTGTCGATGCCGCGCAGGAACAGACTCCCGCTGTACGTGTACGGCTGGGTGACGGCCAGCCGCGGGAAGCGCGCGAACAGGCGCGGCAGCGCCAGCCGGCCCTCCAGCCGGGACACCGCCGAGCCGAGGCAGAAGTGCAGCCCGACGCCGAAGGCCAGTGACGGCGGGCCGGGACGGCGCGGGTCGAAGCGGTCCGGGTCGGGGAAGCGGGCCGGGTCGCGGTTGGCGGCGGCGATCAGCAGCAGCACGTTGTCGTCCCGGTCGACCGGCACGCCGCCGAGGTCGACGCCGGCGGGCGCGGAGCGGGCCAGGAAGTGCACCGGGCTCTCCATCCGCAGCACCTCCTCCACGCAGCCCCGGGCCAGCGCGTCGTCACCGGGTAGCGCGGCGGTCACGTCCGGGTGCTCCAGCAGCAGCGGCAGGCCGTTGCTGAACATGTAGACGGTGGTGACGAAGCTGGCGTTGAACAGCACGATCAGGTTACTGATCAACTCGTCCTCGGTGAGGTCGACGCCGCCCGCGTCGAGCACCTCGACCAGCCCGCTGATCAGGTCGTGACCGGGCGTACGGCGCCGGTGGGCGATCAGGTCGCGGTAGTAGACGCGCAGCTCCTCGGCGGCCTGGTTGGCCCGGGCCAGCCGCTCCGGCGTCTTGCCGGACACGTCCATGTACTCGTCGATCCAGTCGACCCGCTGCCGGTACCAGGCCAGGTCGGCCGGGGGCAGGCCGATGAACTCGGCCATCACCAGCGCCGGGACCGGGTACGCGAAGTCGGCCACGAAGTCCACCTCGTGCCCGTCGGCGCCCACCTCGGCCAGGTGGTCCAGGCGTTCGGCGACGACCCGCTCGATCACCGGCTCCAGCGCGACCAGCCGGCGCGGGGTGAACGTCTTCGCGAACACCGCGCGCATCCGGGCGTGGTCGGGCGGGTTGACGAACATCATCGACGTCAGGAACGTCCGCAGGATCTCCTGCTCCTCCCAGCCGGGCGGGAAGCCCTTGTACCAGCCGGGATCGCGCAGGATCTGGTCCACCATGTCGTACCCGCCGGCCACCGCGCTGACGGTGCTGTGCTCGGCGCGGGCCGGAACGGCGTTTATCGGCCCGTGCTCGTGCAGGGCCGCGTAGAAGGGATAGGGGTTCTGCCGGCCCTGTTCGCTGTAGAGCCCGGTCAGGATCTCGCTGACGTCCACTGTCTTTCCTCCCCAGGAAAACGGCGGCGGGGGCGGCGTCGTGTCGACCGCCGCCCCCGCCCGGTGTCACAGTCCGAGCAGCTTCAACGGCACCGCGTTCGCCATCGCCGCGGCTCCGGTGTCGTTCGGGTGGATGTGGTCACCCGAGTCGTACGCCGGCAGCAGCCGGCTGGGCTGCGCCGGGTCGCGCATCACCGCGTCGAAGTCGACGACGCCGTCGAACTCGGCCCGGCCGGGCCCGCGCAGCCAGGTGTTGACGGCCTGCCGGGTGGCGTCCTTCTCCGGCGTCCATACGCCCGGCCCGCCGTTGCCCTCGTACGGCATGAGCGTGCCGGCGATGCTGGTCAGGCCGCGCGCCTGGACCTGCCGGTTGAGCTGGCGCAGCGAGGCGATGATCGCCTCCGGGCTGTCACCGTTCATCCAGATGTCGTTGATGCCCAGGTGGGTGATGACGGTACGCACCCCGGTCTGCGGGAACACGTCCTCGTTGAGCCGGGCCAGCGCGTTCGGGCCCAGCTCGTAGTAGCCGGGGAAGTCGCCCGCGCCGGGCTCGGTGCCCTCGTGGTTGAGCCGGTTGCCGGCCAGGCTGAGGTTGAGCACGCCCGGCGTACGCGGCTCCGGGCGGGCGTCGATCAGCCGCTTGGCGAGCAGGTCCGGCCAGCGGCGGTCGGCGTTGACGGTGCTGCCGTTGCCGTCGCTGATGGAGTCGCCGAGCACCACCACGGAGCCGGGCGTCACCTTGCGCTCCACGTCGATGCCGGACAGGAACATCCAGCAGCAGTTGGGCCGGATGGTGAAGCCGGCGCCGTCGGCCGCCGAGGTGAGGTCGGTGGCGCCGATGAAGTTGGTGACCCGGGACTGGCCGTGGAACGTGACCGGCCCGGTGAGCACCGGGAAGTACAGGGTGACCACCAGGTCCTCCTGCTCGGCCACCGGGAAGGCCACCGGGTCGCTGAGCAGCTCGGCACCCTTGTTGATGGTCGCCGAACCGGCGCCGGAGAAGGTCAGCTGACGGACGCTGGCCGGGACGATGTCGGACAGGTCGTCGGGGGTGGCGGTGTTCGGCCGGGCGATGGTGGCGCGGCCGACCTGGATGGCCTGCTGGCCGTAGAGGTTGGTCAGCCGCACCCGCAGGCGCGGCCCGCCCACCGAGGTCTGCACGGTCATCCGGATGCTCTGGTTGTTCAGGCCGGTCTCGGTCAGGCCCACGGTGTTCCCGCGGGTCACCGCCGCGGCCCAGGTCCCGGCCCACTCGGCGCGCCCGTGCCCGGCGCGGTCGGTGTCGGTCGGGCCGGCGCTCGCGGTGACCGCCGGGGTGGCGGCGATCAGCAGCGTTACGGCGGAAGCTATGACGTGCCATCTCTTCGGGGTCGGCATCGATCCTCCATGGTCGGCAGCCCCGGGCGTGACGCGGTCGGCGGCACCGGCCCGGGCGATGGACCGGAAACTAGCTTCCGGCGGTGACGAGCGTCAATCAACCTGATCGACATGATCAAATGCCCACGTCGCGGGACGCAGCGACGATCGGCTCTGTCCGCGGTGGACCGCCGCTGCCTAGGCTCGGAAGCTGGCGGCGGTGCGGTCGCCGACCTGGCACCTGCCGTCATGTCCCGGCCCTGACCTGGCCGGACGCCGCTCGCGGACCATGATGGGGGCTGCCCGATGACCGACCGGCCGAACTATGTGCACGAGGCGCTGGAGCTCTTCGCCGGCTTCGGCGACCGGGAGGCGCTCGTCGGCGGCGGACGCCGCCTCACCTACCCCCAGGTCGCCGCGCGGGTGCGCGGCCTGGCCGCCGCGCTGCGCCGGCACGGGGTACGCCCCGGCGCGGCCGTGCTGGTGATGCTCGGCAACACGGTCGAGGGTCCGCTGCTGCAACTGGCTCTGCACCTGCTGGGCTGCCGGAGCATGTGGGTCGCCCCGGTGACCTCGCGGCGGGAGGTCGACGAGTTCGTCGCGCTGTCCGCGCCGGAGGCGTTCGTGTACGACCCGCGCGACCCGCAGGCGGTCCAGATCGCGGCCGGGCTGTCCGGCGTACCGGTGCTCTGCCTCGGCCCCGGCGGCGCCGGACCGGACCTGACCGCGACGGCCGGCGAGCCGGCGGCTGAGCTGCCCGCCGACGCACCCGCGCCGGAGTCGTTCCTGCAGACCAGCGGCACCACCGGCACGCCGAAGCTGGTGCACCACCGGGAGAGCTTCTACCGGCAGATCCTCGCCCTGGCCGCCGACTTCCGGGGCGCCGGGTTCCCGCTGCTGCGGCACCTGTCGCACTCACCGATGTGGCTGGCCAGTGGCCAGATCACCACGCTGTTCAACCTGTTCACCGGCGGCGTGCTGTTCCTGCGCGAGCAGTGGGACCCGGCCGCGTTCATCGCGACAGTGGACGCCGAGCGGCTCACCTCCACATTCGTCACCCCGCCGATGCTCTACGAGGTGCTCGACCACCCCGACCTGCCGGGCGCCGACTTCTCCGCCATGTTCATGTTCAACGTGGGCGCCGGGCCCGCCGCGCCCGCCCGGCTGCGCCAGGCCATCGCCCGCTTCGGCCCGTGCCTGCGCATCGTGTACGGCCTCAGCGAGGCGGTGGTCATCTGCGCGCTGCCCGGGCTCACCGAGGACCCGGAGCACCCGGAGCGTCTGCGCTCCTGCGGCCGCCCGTACGGCGACGTGACGGTGGAGATCCGCGACGCCGACGGCCGGGTGCTGCCGCCCGGCGACGACGGCGAGGTGTGGGTCCGGACGAAGCTGAGCTTCGCCGGCTACCACGGCCGGCCGGAGCTGACCGCGGAGACGCTCGTCGACGGCTGGGTCCGCACCCGCGACATCGGCCACCTCGACGCCGACGGCTACCTCTACCTGGTCGACCGGTTGCAGGACCGGATCCTCACCCGGGCGCGCAGCTGGCCGATCTACTCCCGCCCGATCGAGGACGTGCTCGCCGGCCATCCCGAGGTGCGGGCCGCCGCCGTGATCGGCGTGCCGGACCCGGTGGCCGGGGAGCTGCCGTACGCGTACGTGGTGCCGGCGCCCGGCGCGTCGGTGACCGGCGAGGAGCTGATCGCGCTGGTGGTGCGGGAGCTGAGCGAGACGTGGGCGCCCGGCGCCGTGGAGTTCGTGGACGCGCTGCCGCTGAACCGGTCCGCGAAGGTGGACAAACGGGCGCTTCGGGCCCGGTACGCCGCCGCGCATCCCGCCGACGCCGACACGCTGGGCACCGTGATCGGCAGCTCGGCATGAACCCGCGCCGGGAATTGTACACCCTGGTCGGCGCCGACCTGCTGTCCAACCTCGGCACCCGGATCTCCGTGGTGGCCATCCCCTGGCTGGTGCTGGAGACCACCGGCAGCCCCACCAAGATGGGACTCGTCGCGGCGGCGGAGACGCTGCCGTACATGCTCTCCAGCGCGCTGGCCACGCCGTGGGCGGACCGCTTCGGGGTACGCCGTACCTCCGTGTTCGTGGACGCGGCGAGCGCTGTCGCGATGGCGGTGGTGGCGCTGGCCCCCTGGCTCGGGTTCGGCACGCTGCTGGTCCTGGTGGCGGTCGCCGGCGGGCTGCGCGGCATCGGCGACCGGGTCAAGCACGTGCTGTTCAAACCGGCCGCCGAGCGGGCCGGGGTGCCGCTGATCCGGCTCACCAGCGCCTACGACGGCCTGGCCCGGGGCATGACGCTGTTCGGCGCGGTGCTCGGCGGACTGCTCATCGACTGGGTCGGGCTGACCCGGGCCATCTGGATCGACGCGGCCACGTTCGCGGTCTGCGCGCTGCTCATCGGCGTGCTGGTCCGGCCGCCCGCGCCGACGCAACCCGCGCCCCGGGAGCCCTACCTGCGGGCACTGCGCGGCGGCTTCGCGTACCTGCGCACCGACCGGACGCTGATGATCATGCTGATCGTGGTCTCGGTGTCGAACATGTTCGCCAACGCCAGCGTCGCGGTCTGGATCCCGCTCTGGGTCAACCAGGTGCTCGGCGACCCGGCCGGCTTCGGCCTGCTGCTCGGTGTGTTCTCGGGCGGCGCGCTGCTGGGCAACGTGCTGTTCACGATGTTCGGCACCCGGCTGCCCGCCGGGACGACGTTCGCGCTGGGGCTGACGCTCAGCGGCGCGCCCCGGCTGCTCGCGCTGGCGCTCAGCGACGACCTGGTCGTGGTGCTGGTGGTGACGTTCCTGTCCGGCATCGGCATCGCGGCGGTGAACCCGCTGCTCGGCGCGTCGCTCTACCAGCGGGTGCCGGGCGAGCTGCAGACCCGGGTGCTGGGCATCTCCGGGTCGGTGGCGTTCCTCGGCCTGCCCGTCGGCGCGCTGCTCGGCGGCTGGTCGGTGGCGCTGCTCGACCTCACCCCGGCGCTGCTGGTGATGTCGGTGGTCTGCCTGGTGCTGACCGTGGGACCGCTGCTGCTGACCCGCGGGTCCCACCGCCCGGCCCCGGAACCGGCGACCCCCACACCGGTCTGAGCCGGGGTGTCGGTGGGCGGCGGTAGGGTCGGGGCCATGGCGACCTGGGACGACGTGCGGCGCATCGCGCTGGCCCTGCCGGAGACCACCGAGCGCGGCTCGTACGACGACCTGCCCGCCTGGCGGGTGCGCGACAAGATGTTCGTCTGGGACCGGCCGCTGCGCCGCAGCGACCTCGAGGCGCTCGGCGACGCCGCGCCGGACGGCCCGATCCTCGGCGCCCGGGTGCCCGACCTGGGCGCCAAGGAGGCGCTGCTCGCCGACGACCCGGCGGTCTACTTCACCACGCCGCACCTCGACGGCTACCCGGCGGTGCTGGTCCGGCTCGACCGGATCGCCGTGGACGACCTGACCGAGCTGATCACCGAGGCGTGGCACGCCCGCGCGCCGAAGCGCCTCGCCGCCGCGCACCGGGCCGGGGCCGCGTGAGCCGCCCGGTGGACGCCGTCGTCTTCGACATGGACGGCACGCTCATCGAGTCGCACGAGGTGGTGCCGGCGGCGTACCGGGCGGCGGTGCGGGCCGGTGGCGGCCCGTCGTACACCGACGCCGAGGTCATCGCCGGCTACTCGATCGGCTCACCGTCCGACCTGCTGACGCACCTGCTCCGGCGCCCCGCCACCGCCGCTGACCTCGACCGCTACCACACCGAACTGGCCGCGACGGCCGGGCGGGTGAGCGTCTACCCCGGAGTCGCGGAGATGCTCGCCGACCTCGCCGCCCGGGTGCCGGTGGGCGTGTTCACCGGCGCGAGCCACCGGGCGGCGGAGATCATGCTCGACCGGGTCGGCCTGCTCGGTCACTTCCGGGTCGTGCTCGGTGGCGACCAGGTCACCCGCCCCAAACCGGCGCCCGAGGGCGTCGAGGTGGCCTGCCGGCGGCTCGGCGTGCCGGCCGGCCGGGCCGCGTACGTGGGCGACTCGCCGCTGGACCTGCGGGCCGCCCGCAGCAGCGGCGCGGTGGCGGTGGCCGCCGCGTGGGGCCATCAGTACGATCCGGCCGAACCCGCCGACCTCAACCTGGCCCGGCCCGGCGAACTGCTGACCCTGCTGAGCTGAGCCTCTTTTGCCGCGCCGGGCGCTCGGCTAGCCTGCCGATCATGGCATCGACGTTGACCGAGGCGACTGATCCGTGGTGCCTGCGTCCGGGCGAGGCCACCGAGCTGCTGCGCGGGCACCCGTGGCGCCGGTTCGTGGTGCTCGGCGACAGCGTCGCGGAAGGACTGTGCGAGCCGGTCGACGGCTACCCGGACCTCCAGTGGGCCGACCGGATCGCCGCCGAGCTGCGCGCCGTCCGGCCGGAGCTGGCGTACCTGAATCTGGGGCGGCGCGGACTGCGCGCGCACGAGGTGCGGGCCACTCAGCTCGCCGACGCGCTGGCCTTCGAGCCGGATCTCGCACTGGTGGTGTGCGGCGGCAACGACGCGTTCCGGTCCGCCTACGACCCGGACTCGGTCGACGCCGAACTGACCGCCATGATCACCGCGCTGCGGGAAGCCGGCGCGGACGTGATCACGGTGGGCATGTTCGACGTCTCGCACAGCCCGGCGGTGCCGGAGACGCTGCGCGCGGGCCTGGGCGAGCGGATGCGCCGGCTGTCGCGGCACACCCGGGGCGTGGCCGAGCGGCTGGGCACGCTGCACGTGCACCTGACCGACCATCCGCTGGTGGCCGACCCGTCGCTGTACAGCAGCGACGGGCGGCACGGCAGCGCCCGCAGCGACGCGATAGCCACAGCCGAAACCCTGAGAGTCCTGGCCACCCACCTCCCCCACCCCTGACCGCGCCCTCCCCCTTGCCCGCGCCCGGCGCCCTCGGCCCGGATCCACGTTGTTGACCAAGGAGTTTGGGGTCGGTGACGCGCCCCGATGAGGACACGAACTCCTTGATCAACGAAGCGGGCAGGCGGGGAGGGGGTCAGTCGGTTAGGAGGATGCCGGTCAGGAGGACGCCTCGGGCCAGGTTGAGGACCTCGTCGCAGCCCGGGTAGCCGACCCGGGCCAGCGCGCCGGAACCGGTGCGGCCGAACAGGTACGGGGCGAGGCTGTACGGGACATCGGCGGTGACCGTCTCACCGGTCTCGATCTGCACGAAGTCCATCGCCACCCGGTCCGCCTCGTGGTAGCGCTGCAGGATGTTGCCGCCCTCGGCGATCGCCGCGCGCACCCCGTCCGCCCACGCGACAGCCGTCATCTCGCGGCCGATCAGCACCCCGTGCCCGGCCGATCCGCCGGCCGGCTTGGCCACCAGGTCGGCCTGTTCGGCCAGCGCCCGGTCGAGCTGGTCGGCGGTGAGCGCGACGGTGTGCGGCACGTACCGGCGGATCAGCGTCCGGTCGTCCTCCGGCAGCAGGTCCAGATCCTCCCAGAGCCAGGCGTAGTTGAGCTTGTTGCTGAGCAGCCAGGCGGCGCTGCTGACGAACATCGGCATCGTGCCGGCGGCGAGCGCGCCGGCGACCGCGTCCAGGCCGGGGCTGGGGGTGACCCGGTTCGGCACGAACAGCCGGAACAGGGCGTCCACCGGGGCGCCGCCGACGACCAGGCGGCTCTGCGCGTCCAGACCGGCGGTGGCGACCGGGGCGATGACCAGGTCGATGCCGAACGGGCGGGCCTGGTCGATCAGCGGGGACAGGATCCGGATGAACGTCTCCGGGTCGTCCAGTCCCGGGTAGTCGGCGTCGAAGTCCATCAGCAGCGCCACCCGCGCGCCGTCGGCCAGGCCGAGCGTGTCCCGGATGGCGGCGAACCGCTGGTCCAGCAGGGACGGCGCGGGCCGCGCGCCGTCGAGCAGGTCATGGGTACGGTACAGCTCGGCGTACCGCTGGATGACGGTGTCGGCGTCGAAGCCGCCGCCGAGGCTGCTGTCGATGTTGTACTCGACGATGCACGGCACGCCGCCGGAGAACAGCACGTCCGGCCGGTACGCGGCGAGCAGCCCCTCGTGCAGTTCCTCCTCCGGGTCGAGCAGCCGGGTTTCCCCCTCCGGCACGTCGAGGAGCCGTTGCAGCTCACCGGCGGTACGCGCGCGACGCCGGCAGGCTTCCAGGATGAGCTGGGCGATGCGGTCGCAGACCTCGTTCAGCTCGCCGAACGCGTCGGCGGTGAAGACGGGCGGACGGGCCAGCCGCCACTGCTTGTTGTACGTGGCCCGGCCGTGGAAGATCTTCTCCCAGGCCGCGGCGCCGGTGGTCACCATCGCGGTACGGGTGGACTCGGGCAGGTCGGTCCACGCCTGGCCGAGTGGCGGCCACGTGTAGTTCGGGTCCATCGTTCATCCGTCCTTGAGGGTCAGTTGGATGGCGGCGGTGAGCTGGTCGCGGCCGGGTTGCACGGCCCGGTCCAGGGCCGGGGCGAAGGGCAGCACGGCACCGTCGGGGCGGGTGACCCGCCGGGGTGGCGCGGCCAGCCGGACCCGCTCGACCACGGTGGCGATGATCTCCCCGGCGATGCCGCAGGAGCGGTTGCCGTCGTCGACTACCACCAGCCGCCCGGTGCGGCTCACCGACTCGACCAGGCCGTCCCAGTCGAAGGGGTAGAGCGTGCGGGGGTCGAAGACCTCCACCGACGCCTGCCCGGCGAGTTCCTCGGCGACGGCGAGCGCGTCGTGCACCAGGTGCCCGACGGCCACCACCGTCACGTCGGCGCCGGGGCGGCGGACGATCCCGCGGCCCAGCGGCACCGGCGTCAGGTCGGTGACGTCGGCGCGCAGGTCCAGCGCGCCGGCCGGGGCGAAGACCACCACCGGGTCGTCGCAGCGGATCGCGGAGACCAGCAGCCCGTACGCGTCGGCCGGGGTGGCCGGTACGACTGTGGTCACCCCGACGTGGGCGAACAACGCGTACGGGTGGTCGGAGTGCTGCCCGGCCCAGCCGGTGCGGGAGCCGGAGCCGGGCACCACGTAGGTGACCGGCACCGCGCACTGGCCGCCGGTCATCAGCGGGAACTTGTGCGCGTGGTTGACGATCTGTTCGAAGACCAGGAACAGCAGCGACGGGATCTGGAACTCCACCACCGGGCGGGCCCCGGCCAGCGCCGCGCCGGTGGCGAAGCTGGTGAACGCCTGCTCGGACAGCGGGGTGTCGCGGACCCGTTCCGGGCCGAACTTCTTCAGCAGGCCGGTGGTGACGTTCGCGGCGGCCACCCGGATGTCCTCGCCGAGCACCACGACCGACTCGTCGCGGGCCATCTCGTCGGCGAGCGCCCGGGTGAGCGCCCTGCGGTAGGAGAGCCGGGGCATCAGCCACCTCCGGTCCGGGCGGTGAGCCCGCTGGCGTACAGGTGGTCCAGGGCGGTCGCCGGGTCGGGGTGCGGACCGGCGAGCGCGTATTCGACGGCGGCGTCCAGTTCCGCCTCGACGGCGGCGTCCACCTCGGCCCGTACCGCCGGGTCGAGTCGCGCTCCGGCGATGTCGACGGGATCGCGGGACCGGCCCTCGGCCACCTCTTCCGGCGGCCGGTAGTCGAGGCGTACCTGATGTTCGAACGTGTGGTGGGCGTCGAAGCGGTAGGTGCGGGCCTCGACCAGCTCGGGGCCGCCGCCGGCGCGCATCCGCGCGACGGCGGCGGCGGTGACCTCGCGTACCGCTTCGGGGTCCTGCCCGTCGACGGCGACCGCCGGCATGCCGAAGGCGGCGGCCCGCCCGGCGATGGTGCCGGCGACCGCGCCCTCGACCGGCATGGTGGTGGCGTAGCCGTTGTTCTCGCAGACGAACAGCACCGGCACCCGCCAGAGCGCGGCCAGGTTGAACGCCTCCAGCAGCATGCCCTCGTTGACCGCGCCGTCGCCGAAGAAGGTGACGCCGACGATGTCGGCGCCGCGCCGCCGGCGTTCCCACACCGCTCCGGTGAGGATCGCGCCGGCGGCTCCGACGATGGCGTTGGCGCCGAGGACGCCGACGCCGAAGTCGGCGGCGTGCATCGACCCGCCCCGGCCCCGGTTGAGCCCGGTGACCCGGCCGCACAGCTCGGCCAGCATCCGGGCCGGGTCGGCGCCCTTGGCGAGCACGTGCCCGTGCCCGCGGTGGGTGCCGGTGACCAGGTCCTCGCGGTCCAGCGCCGCGCAGACGCCGGCGGCGATCCCCTCCTGACCGAGGTACGGGTGGATGCCACCGACGATCTGTCCGGCGCGGACCAGCTCGATCGCGCGCTCCTCGAAGCGGCGGATCAGCCGGACCGTCCGGTAGAGCCGGAGCGGGTCGGAGCCGGTCACGCCGGACGGCCCTCCTTGACGGCGGCGAGGATGTCGTCCCAGAGTCGGGCGCGGGCGGTCAGCGCGGCGTTGACCGTGTCGGCGCACTCCTGCCACTTGGTGTCGTCGTCGCCGCACAGGTCGGCCAGCATCTGCATGGCCATCGGGGTGTGCTGCTCGCCGTCGACCTCGATGTGCCGCTCCAGGTAGTCGACGAACTTGTTGAGCCGGTTGCTGCGTTCGTTGACGGCGACGACCTGGGTGAACATCTCCGGGATGAGGTCCTCGCGGCCGAACGCGAACGCCGCGGCCTGGCAGTGCACCGGGGTGGTCTCGATGATCCGCCAGGTGGTGCCGGCGAACGCGGCCGACGCCGCGGGTACGCCCGCCGCGCCGAGCGCCTCGGTGACCGGCGTGCCGTCGCGCAGCAGGTCGACGAGCTTGTTCACGGCCGTGGTGTCGGCGCCGGCCTCGGTCATGCCCTGCACGTACAGCTCGAAGTGGCTGATGTAGCCGTCGCCGAGCTCGTCGCTCTCCTCGACCATGACGATGTCGTTGATCAGGCGGCGGCTGCCGGTCGGGCCGGTCGGGATCCACGGCACCGTGACGCAGGTGAGCTGCCGCTGCAGCGACTTCAGCAGGGACATGAAGTCCCAGACCGCGAAGACGTGGTGCTCCATGAACGTGACGAGCGCGTCGTGGGTGTCGAGGTTGGCGTAGAGCGGGTGCTTGACCACCACGTCGCGGCGCTCGGTCACCGCCCGCTCGAGTCGCTCGATGCCCGGGTGCGTCTTACCCCAGTCGTACCGTGACATTGTCAGCCTCCCTGCTGGGCGCGGTCGCGCCAGATGACCGGGCAGTAATCGGGGTCCGCGTAGTCCGGCCGGCCCTCGTGGGTGCGGCGGACCAGCACGTCGTGGTTGTACGCGGCGAGCGTGCCGTCGGAGAGCGGATACTCCCGCCAGGCGTTGTCGCCGTCCTGCAGGTGCAGCGAGATGGCCCGGCGGGGCCGTCCGCTGACGTTCGCACCGCTGCCGTGGTAGGTGCGGCAGTGGTGGAAACTCATGTGTCCCTTGGGGATCACCATGGGGATCTTGCGGATCGTCGCCCCGTTGTACGCCGCGTTCTCGGCCAGCATCGCCTCGAGCTGGTCGCGGTCCCGGTCGGCGAAGTGCCGCACCACCGTGTCGTCGGCGCCGATCTCCCGCCAGCGGTGGGAGCCGTCGACCATGGTGATGGTGCCCATCTCCTCGCCGCAGTCGTGGAACGGGATGAACGCGGTGAGCATGTTCTCCGACGACGAGGACGCCCAGTAGTGCTTGTCGAAGTGCCAGGGCACGATGTTCGACGGCTCACCGGCGATCGGCGGCTTCCAGATCAGCGTGGACTGGAAGATGCGGATCTCGGTGGCCTGCGCCAGCCGGGCGGCGACCGCCCCGATCAGCGGTTTGCGCAGGATGCGCGCGATGCCGTCGTGTTCGTGGTGGACGTAGTCGTTGTGCCGCTGCACGTCGCCCTTGGCCGGCTCCCAGTAGGCCAGCTTCGGCGGCCGGACCGGCAGCCGCCGGTCGCGTTCCCCGGCGTAGTAGCTGTCGGTGGCGGCGACCAGCTCGTCCACCTCGTCGTCGGTGAGCAGCTTCTTCGACAGGTACCAGCCGTGCTCGGCGTAGTGCCGGACGTCCTCGTCGGAGGGAAGCAGCGCCTCCTCCTCGGCGGTCAGCCCGGGATCGATGGTGGTCATGCCCCTACCCCTCCGGCCGCGGCAGCAGGGGTCGCCCCCGCCGCGGCCAGCTCGCGTTCCTTGGCCTCGTAGAGCGCCTTGATGTTGCCGCTGCCGAAGGTGCGCGCCCCGCGCCGCTCGATGAGTTCGAGGAACAGGGTGCGGCGCACGTGCATCGACTCGGTGAAGATCTGCAGCAGCTGCCCGTCGTGGTCGGAGTCGACCAGGATGCTCAGCTCGCGCAGCCGGTCCACCGGCGCGTCGAGGCGGCCGACCCGCTGCTCCAGGCCGTCGTAGTAGGCGCCGGGCGTGCTGGCGAACCGCACCCCGCGCCCGGCGAGCGCGCCGACGGCGGTGACGATGTCGTCGGTGCGCAGCCCCAGGTGCTGCACCCCGGCGCCGGCGTGCCAGCGCAGGAAGTCCTCGATCTGGCCGGGCCGGGCGCTCGTGTCCGGCTCCAGCAGCACCAGCGTGACCTTCCCCGACGGGCTCTGCACCACCTTGGAGTTCATCGCCTGACCGGCGACCTCGATGTGCTCGGTGAAGATGTCGGCGAAGCCGAACACCTTCTCGTAGTGCGCGACTGTCTCGTCGAGCTGCCCCGGCGGCACGCAGACGGCCAGGTGGTCCACCTCGGCCAGCAGCGAGTCGCCGTCCGGCGCGGCCACCGGCTCGATCGCCCCGGGCAGGAACACCTCCGGGTCGCCGCGCCGCTCGACCAGGCGGTGCACCACGTCGCCGAAACCGCCGACCTCGGCGACCACCACCTCGGCGTCCGCGCCGGTGAAGGTGCGCGGCGGGCTCACCGCGCTCGCGCCGCGTTCCACCAGTTCCGCGTACGCCCCGGCGGCGTCGTCGACGGCGAGCGCCACCACGGCGATGCCGTCGCCGTGCCGGTGCACGTACGTGGCCGCCGGGTGCTCGGCGGACAGCCCGGTGGTCAGCAGCAGCCGGATGCCGGCCTGGGCCAGCAGCAGCGACCGCTGCCCGTCCAGCCCGGTCTCCGGACCGCCCTGCCCGCGCAGCCGGAAACCGACGGCGTTGTCGAAGTAGAAGGCCGCCTGCCGGGCGTCTCCCACGTACAGTTCGAGATGATCTATCCCGTTGATGGTCATATGGGCTTCCCCTGTTCCCCCCGTGATCGCGACCCGGACGGACGCCCGGGACTGGAGTCCGGTCAGCCGGCGGCCGGGGTGGCGGCCCGGCGGGCCGGCCCGGAGAGCCGGCGCAGGAGCAGACTGACGTTCTGGCCGCCGAACCCGAACGAGTTCGTCAGCGCGTGGTCGGCCCGGGTGGGCCGGGGCACGGCGCGGACGTGGTCCGCCTCGCACTCCGGGTCCGGGTCGTCCAGGTGGTAGGTGGGCGGCAGCAGGCCACTGTCGAGCGCCAGCGCGGTGGCGGCGGCCTCCAGCACCCCTGATGCGCCGAGCAGGTGCCCGGTGAGCGCCTTGGTGGAGCTGACCGGGACGCCGCCGAGGCCGAACACCTCGGCCAGGGCGATCGTCTCGGCGACGTCACCGAGCTTGGTGCCGGTGCCGTGCGCGTTGACGTACCCGACGTCGCCCGGCCCGATCCCGCCGGCGGCCAGCGCCCGGCGCATGCACGCGGCCGCTCCCGCGCCGTCCGGGCGCGGCGCGGTCGGGTGGTACGCGTCGGTGTTCGCCCCGAAACCGGCGACCTCGGCGTAGCCGCGCACGCCCCGACCGTCGGCGTGTCCGGCGCGCTCCAGCACCAGCAGCGCCGCGCCCTCGGCCAGCACGAACCCGTTGCGCCGCTTGTCGAACGGGCGGCTCGCCTCGGTGGGTTCGTCCCAGCCCCGGGCCAGCGCCCGGGCGTTGCCGAACGTGTCGGCGAACGTGGGAAACAGCGGCGCCTCGCTCGCCCCGCACACCACCACGTCGGCCTCGCCGGAGCGGATGAGGCGTACCCCGTCGGCGACCGCCTGGGCGCCGGAGGCGCAGGCCGTGCCGACCGACGAGCTGTAACCGCGGATGCCGTGCGCGATGGCGATCCGCGCCGACGGCATGTTCGGCAGGATGCCGGTGAGCAGGTACGGGCTGACCGCCGCCCGGCCCCGGGCGGCCCGCGCCAGCACCTGCCCCTCCAGCGTGGACATCCCGCCGACACCGCCGACGATCACCGCGATGCGCTCCGGGTCGACGTCGCGGCCCACCTCGATGCCCGCGTCGGCGAGCGCCTCGGCGGCGGTGATCAGGGCCAGCAGCACCACCCGGTCGAGCACCTTCGTCTCCGGGCCGGAGGCGACGCTGCGCGGGTCGATGTCCGGCAGCACGCCGGCCACCTCCAGGCTGCCCGCCGCCGGGTGTCCCTCGGGCGGCCGGCGCAGCCCGGAGCGGCCGGTGAGCAGCGCGTCGAACGTGTCCGCCACGCCGCGCCCCGCCGGGGTGAACAGGCCCATGCCGGTGACGACGGCGGTCACGACGGCGCCTCGGTCAGATAGCGCTCGCGCAGCGCCACCTTGCGTACCTTGCCGGTGACGGTGACCGGGATGTCGTCGGCGCGCACCGGGACGATCCGGCGAAGCGTGGCGCCCACGTCCGGGCCCAGCGCGGTACGGATCCGCTCGGTGCGGTCCGCGTCCGGGTCGGCGCCGGCGGCCAGTTCCAGCAGCACGTCGGTGGTGACCGTGCCGTCGTCCGCCTTGACGATCACCACGGTGCAGTCGGTCACGTCGGGGCTGGCGGCCAGGATGCGCTCCTCGGACAGCGCGGTGAAGAACCGTTTGCCGTCGCCCGCCTCGACCGAGTCGACCGCCCGGTCCAGGTGGTAGTAGCGGCCGTCCTCGTCGGCGTACACCAGGTCGCCGGTGAGGTACCAGCCGCGCAGCCGGAACCGGTACGTGGTGACCGAGTCGTTCCAGTAGCCGCGGAACAGCGACGGCGAGTCGATGCCGAGCCAGCCGACCTGCCCGGGCGGCAGCTCGTTGCCGTCGGTGTCGAGCACGGCGACCTTGGTGAACCGGTACGGGCGGCCGACGCAGCGGCCGTACCTGTCGGTGTCGGAGGTGTGCGTGATGTGGAACATCGAGTGGCCCATCTCGCTGGAGCCCAGGCCGTCGATGAACACCGACCCGGGTACCCGGGTCACGCCCTGACGGGTCACCACGTCGCGGGAGCCCACCGCGACCAGCCGCCGTACGTGCGGCTCGTGCGAGCAGTCGCCGGTGTTGAACCACAGCCGCACCGAGTCCAGGTCGTAGCCGGACAGGTCGAAGCGGGCCAGCTCGGCCCAGGTGACGGAGAAGCCGAACACGCCGTCGGGGCGCCACCGCTGGATCGCGTCGAGCACCCGCTCGCCGCCCTGCTCGGAGAGCAGGAACATCTCCGCCCGGTTGCCGAGCGCCTGGTTGACCATGAGCACGGTGGCGGTGTGCGGGGCGGGCAGCGCGTTGAGGATGCGCGTGGTGCCCTGCGCCTGCGGCATGGACAGCAGGTGCCGGGTCGCGGCGAACAGGCTGGCGTGCGAGTGCAGCACCGCCTTCGGCACTCCGGTGGTGCCGGAGGTGTGGGTGATGACGATCGGGTCGTCCGGGTGGTGCCGGTAGTGCGCGGGCGCGGCGTCCGGGTCGCCGGTCCCGGCCTGCGCGGGCTCGCCGAGCATCGGCGCGCCCAGGTCGTGCCCGGCCAGCGCCTGCGCGTGCGCGGCGTCGGCGAGCACCCCGGCGGCGCGCAGCCGGCGGATGTACTCGGCGGCGATCTCGGGGCGCAGCCTGCCGTTCATCAGCGCCGGGATGGCGCCGAGGCGGGTCAGCGCCAGGAACGACAGCACCATGTCGGCGGCCGTACCGGCCCAGACGGCGACCGGGTCGCGGGGTTTCACCCCGCGTTCGTGCAGCCAGGCGGCCCGGGCGGCGACCATCCGGTCGAGCCGGCCCAGGGTCAGCGGGGTCTCGGCCGGGTGGCCGTCGACCTCGGTGTCGAACGTGAGCCCCGGCCCGTCCGGGTCGGCGCCGTGGGCCAGCACCCGGGCGAGCACGTTGCCCGCGCCCAGTTCCGCGTCGGCTGCGAGCGCGCCGCGCAGTCCCTTCGTCCTCATTGACGTGTTCCCTCCCCCAGCAGCACCGCGGTCGCCTCGCCCGGCGTACCGTCCGATGCCAGTTCGATCAGGATCAGCAACGCCTGTGCGGCGTCGCCGTCGTGCAGCAGCAGGCCCGCCTCGGCCTCCCCCTCGGCCCGCGGGTCGCCGGTCGGGCTCAGGCACACCACCGGCCCGTCCAGTCCCCAGCGCGCCGCGACGTGCCCGGCCACGCTGTTCGGCACCGACTGGAAGAAGAACAGCGGCCCGATCCGGTCACCGGCGTCCACCGCGGCCCGGACGTGCGCCGCGCTGGCCGTGTCCCCGCCGGCGCTGACCAGCACCACCGCCGTACCGTTGTCCGGCGGCAGCGGCCCGGTGCCGTAGCGCCGCGCGAGGCACCGCTCGGCCACCGCCACCACGAGAGGCGCGAACGCCGAGTGCACAAACCCCGGCACCCCCGCCGGCCCCTCATCCCCGTCCTCGGGCCACCGCCCCTCTGCTTCGCTGCGCGATCTTGCGGTTGGCGCCCTCTCGGCGGGCGTTGTGCCCGTTTCGTCGGGGCCGGAAGTGCAAGATCGCGGAGGGCTGGGGGTGGAGGCGGTCATGAGGTGCTCACCAGGAGTGCGGTATTGGCGCCGCCGAAGGCGGCGTTGAGGGTCAGGGCGTGTGCGGTGCGCGCGGGGCGGGGGGCGTCGCGGATGACGTCCAGCGGGCACTGCGGGTCCGGGCCGAGCCAGCCGGCGGTGACCGGCAGCTTGCCGTGCCGCAGGGCCAGCACGGTGACCAGCAGTTCCAGCAGCCCGGACGCCTCCAGCGCGTGCCCGTGCACCGACTTGGTGGAGCTGACCGGCAGCCGCCCGGCGTCGTCGCCGAACACCCGGGTCAGCGCCGCCGCCTCGGAGGCGTCGCTGAACGGGGTGCCGGTGGCGTTGGCGTTGACGTAACCGACCGCGTCCGGGGGCAGCCCGCCGCGGCGCAGCGCCGCCTCGACCGCCCGGGCCAGCCCCAGCCCCTCCGGGTGCGGCTGGCACGCGTGGTAGGCGTCCCCCGCCCGCCCCCACCCGGCCACCGTCGCCACCGTCTCGGCGCCCCGCCGGGCGGCGGCACTCGCCGACTCCAGCACCACAGCGGCCACCCCGTCGCCCAGCAGCAGGCCCTTGCGGCCGGCGCTGAACGGGCGTACCGCGCCGTCGGCGGCGAGCGCCCGCCCGGCGTCGAACAGCGCGTACTGGTCCGGTTCGACCAGGTAACCGGCCGCGACCACGACCCGCTCCAGGTCGCCCCGGCGGATCAGCGCGGCGGCGTCGGCGACCGCGCTGCTCGCCGACACGCAGGCCGTGGTGTAGATCCGGGTCCGCCCGCCGAGGCCGCACCGCGCGGCCAGGTGACCGGCCAGCGCCGGGACCGTCGGAGCGTCCCGCCCCTGCGGTACGGGCAGCGAGTGCGGCCCGCCGTGGGTGGCCAGGAACAGCGCCGACCCGGCGCGCCCGGCCCGGTCCAGTCCGGCGGCCCCGGCGGCGGCGTCGATCGCGTCGGCCAGCTCGTCGGCGAGCGTGCCGACGTCCGGCGCTGTGGCCGCCACGGTGACCCGGCGGCCGGTGGTGTCGAAACGGCGCACCGGTCCGAACGCCGGGGCGCCGGTGAGCACCCCGGCCAGCAGCGCGTCCGCGCCCCTGCCGAGGGCGCTGAGCGCGTACGTGCCGGTGATCCGTACGGTTTCCCGCTCAGCCATCTGCGGGAGCGGTCAGCGCGCCGCGGAACACCGCGAGCGCGTCGTCGACGGTGCGGATGCCGGCGAGTTCGTCGTCGCTCAGGTCCAGCCGGCGGTCGTGGCGCTGCTCGACCATGTGCACCAGCCAGGCCAGCTCCATCGAGCCGAGCCGGTCCGGCACCTGGTCGGCGGGTTTCGCGGTCAGTTCGGCGAGCATGCTCACCAGGTCAGCTCGCCCCAGGTCGGGCTGACCGGACATCAGGACTTGTCGCTGTTCGCGGCCACCCGGTCGGCGACCATCGTGGTGAACTCGCCGACCGTCATCAGCGCCAGTTTCTCCGACTCGTCGTCGGCGAACTTCACGCCGTACCGGTCCTCGACGCGGACCGCGAGGTCGGCCAGGGCCAGCGACTCCAGGTCGACGCCGGAGGGGCCGAGCGTGGTGTCGTCGTCGAGCTCGTCCACGTCGTAGTTCATGTCGGCGAGCTGTTCGACGACGAAAGTGCGGACCTGGTCTCGCATGGGTTCAGACCTCTTCTCCGTGTACCGGCTGACGGTGCCCGGTCGGGACACCGTGTGCGTGTGGACCGGCCGGCTCGGACGCGCGGGTGGCGCGCCGCTCGGCCGGGGCGGGTCGGGAATCGGGGTGGATCGGACGTCCGGCGGGAGTCCGGCGATTGCGCGGCTCGTACAGCGGTCCGGTCACGACGCCGCGTCCCGCAGCGCCGGGACCGACCGGACCAGCTTTCCGGTGGTGGTGCGGGGCATCTGGTCGAGCAGCCGCAGCGTGCGGGGACGCTTGAAGCCGGCCAGCCGCTCGGCGATGAGCTTGTCCAGCGTCTCCTCGGTCAGCGAGCCGTCGGCCTGGACGTACGCGGTGATGCCGTCGTCCCAGACCACCACCGCGGCGACGACGCCGGGCAGCCCGGCCACTGTGGCCTCCACCTCGGTCAGGTCGACCTTCAGGCCGCCCACCGACACCTGCGAGTCCAGCCGGCCCTTGATGGTGACCAGGCCGGTGTCCGGGTCGACCACCCCGGCGTCGCGGGTGTGCAGCCAGCCGTCGGCCCACCGGGTCGGGTCGGCCAGTCCGACGTACGGGTTGGCGGGGCAGCTGACCCACAGCTCGCCGTCACGCTCGCGCACCTCGATGCCGGGGGCGGGCGCGATGGCGGGGCGGTGCCGCCCGTACAGGTCGGTGCCGATGACGCCGACCTCGGTCATCCCGTACATGTTGCCCAGCGGCACGCCGTAGCGGTCGGTGAAGGCATTGGCCACGGCGGCGCTCACCAGCTCGCCGCCGGTGGTCATGCGTTTGAGCTGCGGCAGCGGCCCGGCCGGTGTGGTGGAGGCGAGCAGCCCGATGTGGAACGGCACGCCGAGCACAGTGGCCGGGGTGTCCTGGGCGGCCACGGCGGCGAGGATCGCGTCGCCGCTGAGCCGCTCCGGCGGGCACAGCTCGACGCCCGCGTGCAGCCCGTAGAGCAGGCCGCCGACCAGGCCGAGCACGTGCACCATGCTGGGCAGCAGGATGATCCGCTCGCCGGGCAGCGCGACGCCGTCGATGCGGGTGTAGCGGCGCACCTCGCCGACCAGGTCGGCGGCGGTGCGGCCGATCACCTTGGACGGCCCGGTGGAGCCGGAGCTGAGCTGGATCACCGCGTGCGGGCTGCCCGCCGGGCGGTCGGAGTACGCGCTGACGCCGGCGGTGACGTCGACGAAGATCCGCAGCGCGCCGCCGCCGGAGCGCACCGGGGCGACCACCACCTGCGGGCTGAGCCGGCGCAGCGCCTGGTCGACCTCGTGGTCGGTGAGCCGGTGGTCGAGCAGCACCGCCTGCGCGCCGGTACGCCAGGTGGCGAGCAGGTGCGCCACGTACGCCAGCGAGGGCGGCAGACGCAGCGCGGCGGCGCCTCCGGCGCGCAGCCCGGCCTCGGCGAGCCGGTCCTGCGCCTCGCCGACGAGCCGGCGCAGCGTGCCCTTGTCCACCGGTTCGGGCAGGCGCAGGCAGACGTCGGTGTCGCGGCCGGTGAACAGGATGTCGTCCACCCAGTCCACCGTCGTCGAGGCAGGATCTTCTGCCACGGGATGTGCAGTCACGACCAGCCACCGTTCCAATGAGGAACTGGGCGGATCCGCCCAGCGGGTACGTCGTTCGGGGTATGGCGGAACCCTACGACGACCCTCTTCTGCATCGCCAGATGCAAATGGCTAGATCCAAAACAGCGGCTGGGTGGATTGCTCAGGCTCGATCGGACAGGCAGGATCGGGGCCACGCCGGCAAGGTAGTCCGCCGGCCGCCGGATGCTGTGCGCGCGGGCTCCCGCGCGGACGGCGGGCGACGACGCTCCCGGGTGGCCCCGCTCAGCGCTCGCCCGCCGGTGGGGGCGCGGCGCCGCGCAGCACCAGCGCGCTGTTGAACCCGTCGAAGCCGCGCGCGCCGACCAGCGCGATCCGGCTGCGCGGCGGGCGGGGCTGCCGCAGGAACGTCAGCTCGCAGCCGGGCGCGGGCTCGTCCGGGCCGGCCGAGGCGGGCAGCATCCCGCGGCGGAACGCCAGCAGCGCGGTGGCCGCGTCCAGCGCGGACCCACCCTGGTGCGCCCGGCCGGTCAGCGGCTTCTGGGTGGTCACCGGCGGGGTCCGGTCGCCGAAGACGGCACGCAACGCGGTCGCCTCGGCCCGGTCGTACGCGGGCACCCCGAGCGCGTCCGGCCAGACCACGTCCACGTCGTGCGGGCGTACCCCGGCGCGTTCCAGCGCCAGCCGCAGCGCCCGGGCGTAGTGCGCCGGGTCGGGGCCGGTGGCCGGGTCGGTGGGCGCGGCGTCGTGGGTGGCGGCCCAGCCGGTGATCTCCCCGTAGACGCGCGCGCCCCGCGCCAGCGCGTGTCCCAGCTCCTCGACCACGAAGACCGCGCCGCCCTCGGCCGGCACGTAGCCGCTGGCCGCGACGTCGAACGGCCGGTACGCGGCCTGCGGGTCGGACACGTCGCTGAGCAGGCCGGAGCGCAGCTGGCAGGCGAGCGCGTACGGGCTCAGCGGGCACTCGGTGGCCCCGGCGATCACCACCGGCGTGCCCCGGCGGACGGTGCGCACCGCGTGCGCGAGGCTGTCCAGCCCGCCGGCCGACTCGGACACGGTCACCCCGGACGGCCCCTTGAACTGGTGGCGGATCGACAGCTGGCCCACACTGGCCGCGTAGAACCAGGCGATCGACTGGTACGCCCCGACGGTGCGGGTCGGCCCGCCCCACAGCCGCTGCAGCTCCCGCTGGCCGAACAGGTTGCCGCCGGAGGAACTGGCGAGCGTGACCGCCCACTGGTACGGGTCGGGCGACACCTCGGGCAGCCCGGCGTCGGCCAGCGCCAGCTTGGTGGCGGCGAAGCCGAGGTGGGTCCACCTGTCGGTCTGCACCCGCTGCCGGGTGTCGCTGAACCCGGCCGGGTCGAAGTCGGACATCTCCCCGGCCACCCGGGTCGGGTAGCGCTCCGGGTCGAACAGCGTGATCGGCCCGATGCGCCGGGTGCCGGCCAGCACGGTGTTCCAGTGCGCCTCGGCGCCGATCCCGCTGGGCGCGACCACACCGATGCCCGTCACCACGGCCCGCGCGGTCATGTCGGCACCGCCGCCAGCCGGCGGAACACCATCGCGGACTGGAAGCCGCCGAATCCGCTGCCCACCGACAGCGCCACGTCCACCGGCACCTCCCGCGCCTCGTTCGGCACGTAGTCCAGGTCGCACTCCGGGTCGCGGGTGGTCCAGTTCGCCGTGGGCGGGACCACGCCGTACTCGATGGCCAGCGCGCAGGCGGCCATCTCGATCGAGCCGATCGCGCCGAGCGAGTGGCCGACCATCGACTTGATCGAGCTGATCGGCACCCGGTACGCGGTCTCCCCCAGCGCCCGCTTGAACGCCGCCGTCTCGTGCCTGTCGTTCTGCCGGGTGCCGGAGCCGTGCGCGCTGACGTACGACACGGCCGACGGGGCGAGCCGGGCCTGCCGCAGCGCGTCGCTGATCGCCACCGCCATCTCCGCGCCGTCCGGGCGCAGCCCGGTCATGTGGAAGCCGTTGCTGCGGCTGGCGTACCCGGCGACCTCGCAGTACACGTGCGCGCCCCGGCGGCGGGCGTGCTCGGCCTCCTCCAGCACCAGCACGGCGGCGCCCTCGGCGAGGACGAACCCGTGCCGGTCGGCGTCGAACGGCCGGGAGGCGTGCTCCGGGTCGTCGTTGTCCGGGCTGGTCGCGCCGATCGCGTCGAACGAGGCGACGGTGACCGGGGAGATCGGCGAGTCGGCCGCCCCGGCCAGCACCACGTCGGCCTCGCCGTCGGCGACGAGCTGGTGGGCGTACCCGATCGCGTCGATGCCGGAGGTGCAGCCGGTGGAGATGACCTGCGCCGGGCCGTGCAGGCCGTGCCGGCACGCCACGTCGGCGGCCAGGCTGCTGGGCACCAGCGCCTGATAGAGGTACGGCCCGCCGAGCGCGTGGTCGACCAGCCAGTGCCGGCCGGAGTCGCTGACCCGCACGTACTCCTGTTCCAGGGCCATGGTCCCGCCGACGGCGGTGCCGAGCACCACCCCGGCGCGTTCGCGCTGCGCGTCGGTGAGGACGAGACCGCTGTCCGCGAGCGCCTCGGCGGAGCAGGCGAGCGCGAACTGCACGTACCGGTCGGCGCGCTGCCGCTCGGCGAGCGTGATCCCGGCGGCGTCCGGGTCGAAGTCGCACTCGGCGGCGATCTGCGACCGGAACGGCGACGGGTCGAAGAAGCTGATCCGCCGGGTCGCGGTGCGGCCCTCGGTGATCGTCTTCCAGAACCGGTCCCGGGTGGCGCCGCCGGGCGCGACGACGCCCACGCCGGTGACCACGGTGCGCCGGCCGGTCACGACGGCTCCCGTGGCGGCGGGGCCGCGCTCTCGGTGTCGACGTGGCCGAGTTCCGGGCGGGGGGCGAGCGGTCCGAGATGGAACACCACCTCGGCGGGCTCGTCGCCGGTGTTGCGCAGCCGGTGCCGCACGTCCTTCGGTACGTAGAGCGCCTCCCCGGCGGCGAGCGGCACCGGCACGTCGTCCAGGTCGACGGTGATCGCGCCGCGGGCGACGTAGAGGAACTCCTCGCTGTACGGGTGGTAGTGCTCGGCGATCCGCTCCCCCGGCGCGAGCGTGGCCACGCCCATGAAACCGGAGGTGCTGCCGACCGTCTTCGGGCCGAGCAGCACCCGCAGCTCCCCGCCGCGACGGCGGTCGGCCGGTACGTCGTGGACGGAGACCCGGGCGGTGGTGGTGTCGGTCATCGCGTGCCTCCCGCGTACGCCCGCTCGATCTTTTCCTTGATCACGGCGAGCTGGATCGCGCTGTTGGTGTTGATCCGGTTGGTCATGCCGGCGTTGTCGACCGGCGCGTCGGGCTTCATCGCGAAGTCCTGCGTCCACGTCATCCGGGTGCCGTCGGGGATCTCCTCGTACCGCCAGTGGATGCGCATGTACTCGAACGGCCCGGTCTCGACGCGCCGGGCGTGCACCTCGCGGGTGGCCGGGTCGGCGGTACGTTCGCTGACCCAGCTCCACGCCACGCCGTTCTCGTCGGGGTGCATGGTGAGCCGGAAGCGGACCGTGTCGCCGTCGCGGTGCAGGATCTCGGCGACCGCGTACTCGGTGAACAGCTCGGGCCACCGGGCCACGTCGTTGGTGATCTCCCAGACCAGCGGCAGCGGCGCGTCGATCTCCACCGCGTTCTCGGTGTGCCCGGGCGGATCGGCCTTGCGGGCGACCAGGTCGGCGACGCCGGCGATGCTGAGCTGCCCGGCCTGTTCCGGGATCTTCACCCGCCACCGGTCGGCCACCACCGCGGACAGTTCGAGCAGCGCCAGCGAGTCCATGCCCAGCTCCTCCAGGCTCGCGGCGGGCGTGCTGGCGGCGGCGTCCGGGTCCAGGCCGCAGTGCGTGACCAGGATGTCGGTGATCTCGCGGGCGAGCGGGCGGTCGGGGGCGACTGTCATCGGTTCCTCCAGGTGGTCGGGCCGGCGGCGGGCACGGCGCGAACGGGGGTACGGCCGGCCGGGTCGGCCTCGGCGCGCGGGTCGGGCACCGCCGACCGCAGCCGCGGTACGACGGCGCCGGCGTGGGCGCCGTCGGCCCGCTCGCCGGCCGGGGCGCTGTCGGCGCTCCCGGCGTCGGCGGCGCTCCCGACGGGCCCGTCGGTGGCCACGGCGGGCGGGGTGAGCAGGCGTTCCACCAGGGCGGTGGTGTGCCGGGCGGCCCGGAACGCGGGGTCGCGCAGCACCCGCCGGGCGAACGGAATCGTGGTACGCACACCCGGACCGGCCACGTCGAATTCGGCCAGCGCCCGGTCGAGCCGGTCCAGCGCGGCGTCCCGGTCCGGCGCCCAGACCGCCACCTTCGCCAGCAGCGAGTCGTAGTGCGGGCTGACCAGGTAGCCGGTGTGCCCGTGGGTGTCGACCCGGGTGAACGGGCCGCCGGGCGGCCGGAACCGGTCCAGCCGGCCGGGCGCGGGCGCGAAGTCGCGGTCCGGGTCCTCCACGTTGACCCGGCACTCGATCGCCACGCCGGTCAGCCGGACGTCGGACTGACGCAGGCGCAGCGGGGTGCCGTACGCGATGTGCAGCTGCTCCTGCACCAGGTCCACGCCGGTGACCATCTCGGTGACCGGGTGTTCCACCTGGATCCGGCAGTTGATCTCCAGGAAGTGGCAGCGTTCCGCCTCGTCCACCAGGAACTCCACGGTGCCGGCGCCGGTGAAGCCGACCGACAGCGCGCCGCGCAGCGCCACCTCGGCGACGGTGTCCAGGGTGGCCTGCCGCAGCGCGGGCGCGGGCGCCTCCTCGATCAGCTTCTGGTGCCGGCGCTGCACCGAGCAGTCCCGGGTGCCCAGGTGCACGCCGTTGCCCTGGCCGTCGCAGAGCACCTGAACCTCGACGTGGCGGGCGTCGGCGAGGTACCGCTCGACGTACACCCGGTCGTCGCCGAACGCGACCTGCGCGGCGGCGCGGGTGCGGGCGTACGCGCGGGGCAGCTCCGCGGCCGAGCGCACCACAGTCATGCCGCGCCCGCCCCCGCCCGCAGCGGCCTTCACGATCACCGGGTAGCCCACGTCGGCGGCCACCTCCTGCGCCTCGGCGACGGTGGGCAGTGTCCGGACGCTGCCCGGCGGCAGCGGCAGCCCGGCGGCGCTCATCAGCGCCCGCGCCGTCGACTTGTCCGCGAGCGCGGCCATCACCTGCGGCGGCGGGCCGACGAAGACCAACCCGTTCTCCGCGCAGATCTCGGCGAAGTCGGCGTCCTCGGACAGGAAGCCGTACCCGGGGTGGACCGCCTGCGCGCCGGTCTGCCGGGCCGCCTCCACGATCGCCGCCGCGTTGAGGTAGCTGCGCCGGCTGGCCGCCGGGCCGATCCGGACCGCCTCGTCGGCCAGCCGCACCGGCAGCGAGTCGGCGTCGGCGCTGGAGTGCACCACCACGGTGCGCACACCCAGCTCCCGGCAGGCGCGCAGCACCCGCAGCGCGATCTCGCCCCGGTTGGCGATCAGCACCTTGTCGAACATCAGCCGTCCTGTCCGGTGACCGGTTCCAGGGCGATCAGCGGCTGGTCGTACTCGACGGGCTTGCCGTCGTCGACAAGCACCTCGACCACCCGTCCGGCCTGGCCGGCGGTCACCTCGTTCATCAGCTTCATGGCCTCGACGATGCCGACCACCTGGCCCGGGCGGACCACGTCGCCGACCGCGACGAACGGCATCGCCCCGGGCTCGGGAGCCCGGTAGAACGTGCCCACCACCGGCGAGCGCACGGCCGGCCGGTCGACCGGCGGCGCCGTCTGCCGGGCGGGCTCCTCGATGCGCGCGCCCACCGGTTCGGTCCCGGCGCGCGGCGCCGGCGCCGCCGGGTCGTGCCACTCGACCTCCAGCACCGACTCGCCGCTGCGCAGCCGCACCCGGCGTACCGGCCCGGCCAGGTCGGCGACGAGCTTGCGGGCCTGCCGGCGCAGCCCGTCGAGCACCTGCTCGGACTCCACGTCGGCCATCACGCCACCTCCGGCCGCTCGGCGGCGCGCGCCGTCGCGGCGGGACCGGCGGTGGCCGAGCGGGCCGCCCCGAAGCGGCGGAACCGCTGACGCCGTCGGCGGACCAGCGTGGCGGGAGGCACGGTGAGCAACGGGGCGAGGTTCGCCGCGACCGCCCGGCGCAGCAGCTCGGCCGCGCCGGCCGGGTCGGCGTGCGCGGCCGGCCGCGGCTCCGGCACCAGCTCGTCGACCACGCCGAGGCGACACAGGTCGGCGCCGGTGAGCCGTAACGCGCGGGCCGCCTGCGGCGCCGCCGAGCTGTCCGGCCAGAGGATCGCGGCGCAGCCCTCGGGGCTGATCACCGAGTAGACCGCGTGTTCCAGCATGAGCACCCGGTCGGCGACCGCGAGCGCGAGGGCGCCGCCGCTGCCGCCCTCGCCGGTGACCACCGCCACCACCGGCGTGGGCAGCACGGTGAGCGCGAGGATGTTCTCCGCGATCGCCGCCGCCTGGCCCTGCTGCTCGGCGGTCACCCCCGGATCCGCGCCGGGCGTGTCCACGAGCGTCACCACCGGCAGCCGCAGCCGCGCCGCGAGACGCATCAACCGCAGCGCCTTGCGGTGACCGGCCGGGCTGGCCATGCCGAAGTTGCGGGTCACCAGCTCGGCGGTGGTGTGCCCCTTCTGGTGGCCGATCACCATCACCGGCCGGCCGTCGAGACGGGCGATGCCGCCGACGACGGCGGGGCAGTCCGCGCCGAGCCGGTCCCCGTGCAGCTCCACGAACCCGTCGAACGCGGTCTCCAGATAGTCCAGTGTGGTCGGGCGGCCCGGGTGCCGCGCCGTGCGTACCGTCTCCCACGGGTCGCGGTCCGGCGCGGCGGCCACGGTGCTCACGGCCGGCGCCGGGCGCGGCGCGGGCGCACCTGCCGGCGCGCGGCGGCCGGAGTGGGCGGCGGCGAGCAGCGCGGCGAGCCGGCCGCGCAGCGCGTGCCGGGGCACCACCATGTCCACCTGGCCGTGGCGCAGCAGGTACTCGGCGGTCTGGAAGCCCTCCGGCAGCGTGGCGCCGGTGACCTGGCGGATCACCCGGGGGCCGGCGAAGCCCAGCCGGGCGCCGCTCTCGGCGAGCACCAGGTCGGTGTTTGTGGCGAAGGAGGCGGCCACCCCGCCGTACGTGGGATCGGTGACCACGCTGACCGTCAGCAGACCCGCCTCGCGCATCCCCGCGAGGGCCTGGCTGACGGTGGCCATCTGCATCAGCGACAGCGCGCCCTCCTGCATCCGCGCGCCGCCGGACGCGGTCACCAGCACCAGCGGGACGTCGTCGGCCAGGGCCCGCTCGGCGGTCCGGGTGATCAGCTCACCGACCGCGCAGCCGAGGCTGCCGCCGAGGAAGCGGAAGTCCATCACCGCCAGCGCCACCGGGTGCCCGCCCACCCGGGCGGTGCCGCAGAGCACCGCCTCGTCCAGGCCGGTCGCCGCGCGGGCCGCGCCGAGCCGATGCGGGTACGGCAGCGCGTCGACGAACTCGATCGGGTCGACGCGTACCGCCCGGTCCGGCAGCGGCGTGAACGAGTCCGGGTCGGCGAGCTGCGCCACCCGGTCCGGCGCGTCGAGCCGGGCGTGCGAGCCGCACTCCGGGCACACGTCCAGGTTGCGGCGCAGCCGCTTGCGGTAGAGCAGCGAGGCGCACCCGTCGCACCGGGACCACAGCTGCTCGTCGCGCGGCGCGGTGGTGGTCACTGAAGCCGCCCGGCGGCGTCGTGCAGGTGGGCCGGGGCGTCGTACCGGTAGAAGCAGTGCGCCATCGCGTCGCGGGGCGAGCGCCAGGTCGGCAGGTACGGCGAGATGTACGGCCGCAGCCGCTCGCTGATCCGGATGAACTCCGGGTGCCCGCGGTTGTCCTCCACCGCGCCCTGCGCCGGCGTCTCCGTCTCCAGCAGATGGACGTAGAGATCGTGCAGCCGGTACAGCGAGCGGTGCCGCACACCGACCAGGCCGGGCAGCTCGGTCGCGTCGGACTCGGCGAAGATCTCGGCCACCCGGTCCTCGGCCGTGGGCACCACCTTGGCGACGATGAGCGAACGGTCCATTCGCGGCCTCCCTGCGTACGTCCCGGTGCGCGGCGAACCGGTCGCGCCGCACGGATTGCCACACGGTGCCGCCAGGGCCGTCTACCGGGCGTCAACCGCACCCCATCGCGCCACAAACATGGTGACGCTGCGTTGACGGGAGCTGTGCGTGAGCTATGGGAAGATCACCTTCCGGATTCCGGGCGGCGACACTTTTTCGCAGATCACAGGCGTGTTACGGGTCCGCGCCGGACGGTCAGGTGGCCGACCGACCGTTGACTGAGAGTAACAGGCATTGATATTCTCCGTCTCGGTCAGCCCGGCCACGGTGGAGGTTCCGGACCGTGGTGGAGGCGTTCCGACACCGGCGTCGCGGGCGACGGGCCGGGAGACGACGGTCGGGACGAGGGTTCCGGTGCTGGGGGGTGCGCCGTGTCGGGTGGATCGAGGATGCCGACGGCGGGCGAACCCGCCCCACGGGTGGCACTGCACCTGCTCGGCGGTTTCCAGTTGCTGCACGAGGACACTCCGGTGGTCGTACCCCGGGGGTTGCAGCGCGTCATCGCCCTGATCGGCCTGCGCCCGGCCGCCACCCGCAGCCACCTCGCCGGTCTGCTCTGGCCCGAGACCCCCGAGGAGCGAGCGCTGTCGTCGCTGCGGACCGCGCTGTGGCGGCTGCGGCAGGACCCGTGCTGCCCGCTGCGCACCGACGGCGACACCGTCCGCCTCGGACCGACCGTCCGCCTCGACGTGGACGACCTGGTGGAGACGGCCACCCGGGTACGCGAAGGCGCAGTCCCCCGCGGCGCCGCCGGCGCCGGACGCCACGACCTGCTCCCCGGCTGGTACGACGACTGGGTGCTGCTGGAACGCGAACGGCTGCGCCAGCTGCGCCTGCACATGCTGGAGGAACTCGCCGGCAACCACCTCACCGCCGGCCGGCACGGCGAGGCGCTCGAGGCCGCGCTGGAAGCGATGGCCGCCGAACCGCTGCGGGAGACCCCGCACCGCCTGGTGGTCCGCATCCACCTGGCCGAGGGCAACGCGTTCGAGGCGGTCCACTCCTTCTACGTCTACCGTGACCTGCTCCTGCGCGAACTGCGCCTGGAACCGTCCCCGGCCATGACCGCGCTGCTGGACGACACGCTCGCGCCGATCCGGCGGGCCAGCCGCCCGGAACCGCCGCCGCCGCGCCGCACGGACCGGGCCGCCAAGGCGGCACCGCCATCAATCCCCCGGGGTACGCGGTGACGGCGAGGTGACAGCGCGACCGGCACGGTGAGCCCAGCACCGCGCGGCAGAGGGGGTCACACGATGAGTCGACTGTTGGTGGTCAGCCGGATCGTGCCGGGCGCACAGGGACGGGTGGCGCAGATCTTCGCCGAGTCCGACGCGACGGAACTGCCCCACCTCACCGGCGTGCGGCACCGGTCCCTGTACTACCTGCACGACCTGTGCGTCCATCTGATGGAGACCGTCGACGTGGCGCCCGACCTGACCGCGGAACTACGCGACCACCCGCTCTACGAGCAGGTGAACAAGCGGCTGTCCGCGCACACCTCGCCGTACCTGCCGACCTGGGACTCGCCCCGGGACGCGGTGGCCGGCTGCTTCTACAGCTGGACCGCCGCCGGCACCCCTGCGCCCGACCGGATCCGCTGACCGGACACGGGCGACGGACGGGGCGCCCCGGAACCACGCACGGCACCCAGGTTCCGGGGCGCCTCCCGGCCGTGCACCATTCGATTCCCGACGCACGCTCGGTCACTCGCCGGCCACCGGCGGACACCACCCGTCCCGCAGTCGCGCCCCGGCACCAGCCTGCCTGTCGTCGTCGGCGCGCGTGTGCGAAGCTGCCCCGAGTCTTTCGCCACCGTCGTGCACGTACATAGAAGGAGGTTGGCCATGCCGTCGAGCTTCGGGCAGTGGCTGTTCGTGATCCTGGCCCTGCTCATCGGACTGGTCGCCGGCTGGGTGCTCTTCGGCCGCCGGCCCGGCGCCCCGGCGACGCCCACGGTGGAGGGCGCCCCCGCGGTGACCGCCACCGTCGACGAGCCGCGTCCGGTCGCCGTGGTCGACGAGCCGCCGGCGACCGCCACCGTGACCGAGCCCGCCCCCACCGAGTCCGCGACCGCCGAACCGGCCGTAGCCACCGCCGAGCCCGTTGCCGCCGAGCCCGTCGTGTCTGAGTCGGTCGCTGCCGAGCCCGTCGCCGCCGAGCCCATTGGGTCCGAGCCCGCTGCCTCCGAGCCGGTCGGGTCCGAACCGGTCAGCGCCGAGCCCGTCGTTTCCGAGCCCGTTGCCTCCGCACCCGTTGCCTCCGAGCGGGTCGAGTCCGAGCCCGTCGGTGCCGAGCCGGTGTCGCCCTCGGCCGACGCCGAGCCGGTTGCCGCGCCCGTGGCCGACGCCGAGCCGGCTCCGGCCGTCGTTGACTCCGACTCGGTGACGGTTCCGGCCACCGTTGACGCCGAGCCGGTGGCGGCTTCGGCAACCCTCGCCGAGGACGAGCCCGCCACGGAGAAGCAGCCCGCGGTCGGCACGGCCGTCGACGCGCCGGCCACCGAGGCCGCGCCGGTCGAGGCCATCGAGCCGGTCGCCGTGCCCGCGCCGCGTACTTCGGTCGAGAATGTCCCGGCCGCGGCGGACACCGACGCGTCGGACGACTTCCGGCGAATCCAGGGCATCGGGCCGAAGCTGGCCGCCGCCCTGCAGGACGCCGGGATCCGCACCTACCGGCAGCTCGCCGAGCTGGACGAGGCTGCACTGCGGCAGACGGTGAAGGCCGCCGGCCTGCGCTCCGCGCCGGGTCTGGCCACCTGGCCGCAGCAGGCGAAGGTGCTGGCGGGTGCCGGCGCTGAGGCCGATCGGGTGCTCCCGGCCGGTGCCGAGTAGACGCTCCTCCGTGTTCCGGGCCGGTGGTGACGATCGTCGCCACCGGCCCGGCGCGTTTCCCGCCCCACCAGAACCCCGAAGTGGTGACATCACCGCGCGACCATCAACCCCCACCCGGACCGGTATGTCGGAAAACTGACCGCTTGCGGACAGGCATCGCTACGGTCGGTGAGGGGCCCTCACGGCCCGCCGCACGAACCGCCACCCGCAGGAGCATGTCGTGCCCACCGCAGCGCCGGAGCCCGGCCGGCGACCGCCGGTCCGCGATCCGGAGGCGCCGCGCCGGGTGACGCTGCTCGAACTCTTCTTCGACCTGGTCTACGTGGCCGCGCTCGCGTTGATCTCACGGCACCTGGTCGGGTCGGTGTCCTGGGAGCGGGCCGCCGAGTCCCTGGTCATGCTGATGGCGATCTGGTGGACCTGGGCGATCACCACGCTGGTCACCGACATCTACGATCCGCAGCGCACCGAGATCAAGCTGTTGATCGTGGCGGTGATGTTCGGCGCGCTGCTGATGACCACCGCCATCCCGGAGGCGTTCAGCTCCCGAGGGCTGGTGTTCGCCGGCACGTACGTGGCGATCCATCTCGGACGCGGCCTGTTCCTCATGCCCGCCGTACGGCGGCACCCGCAGAGCAACCAGCGGGCCCTGCGCATCTTCGTCTGGTTCGCCGTGTCGGCAGTGCCCTGGCTGGTCGGCGCGCTGGCCGCGCACGGCACCGCACGGCTTTTGCTCTGGTTCGGCGCCCTGGCCATCGACTACCTCGGATTCCGGCTGGCGTACCCGGTGCCGGTCCTGGGCGCGGTGCCGGACTCCCAGCGCAACGTGACCGCCGAGCACCTGTCCGAGCGGTACCAGCAGTTCTTCATCATCGCGCTCGGCGACGCCGTGCTGGTCGCCGGCACCGTGTTCAGCCTGCACCACTCCGAGGTGGAGAACCTGGCCGCCTTCACCGTCGCGTTCGCCACCACGCTGCTGCTCTGGCGCATCTACGTGCACAAGTCCGGTGAGCTGCTGCCGCACGCCATCGCCCGGGCCGCCCAGCCGAGCCGGTTCCTCAACACCGCGCCGTACACGCATCTGATGATGGTGGCGGGCGTGGTGACCACCGCGGCGGGCTTCGACCTGGTGCTGCTGGAGCCGACCGGGCACACGCCACCGGCCTGGCTGGCGGTGATCCTCGGCGGGCCGGCGCTGTTCCTGACCGGGCGGGCCGCCTTCGAGTACGAGGTGTTCAGCCGGGTGTCGTCGTCCCGGCCGGGCGGGGTGCTGGCGCTGCTCACGATCGCGCCGGCCGGGTTGTTCCTCGCGCCGGTCTACGCCTCGGCCGGGGCGATGCTGGTGCTGGCCGGGGTGGCGTCCGCCGACTACCGCCGCAGCCGGGGCCGCCCGCCGGAGGAGCCGATGCCGCCGCACTGAGCGGGCGCCGCCGGTAATCGGAATCGGCCGCGCCGGGCACCAGCGCGCCGTTTGGCGGATCACCCGCCCGGGGTACATGGCCTCCACCTCGAATCCACCACAACCCCAGTGGAGGCAACTGATGCGCGGCACCTCGATATTCGGCGTCCTGGTCGTCATCTGGCTCATCATCGGTGCCATCGCCGCCGGTCAGCGCGGCTACTACGGCAACGACGAGACGAACTGCGCGGAGGCGGGCACGATCCTGGTCACCATCGTGGCCGGCCCGCTGAACTACATCGGCGCCAACCCGAAGGTGGACTGCAAGCTGCCCGAGCCCTCGAAGTAGACCGCCTCCCGGCCCGCGCCCGCCCGGCGAGCGCGGGCCGTTCCGTGCCCGGGGCGCGGCACGCCACCACCCCTAAGGCGTCCTAGGAGGCTGGGTTTGGCCGGGGTTTGCCCGGCGGAGGGGCGGGAACGGCAGCGGTTCGCCGACGACGGAAACGGAGAACCGGGCATGCGGATCGGCTACAAGCTCGCCTCGGAGGCGTTCGGGCCCCGGGAACTCATCCGGCAGGCGATCCGGGCCGAGGAGGTCGGCTTCGACTTCGTCGAGATGAGCGACCACTACCACCCCTGGCTGGAGTCGCAGGGGCATTCCTGCTTCACGTGGAGCGCGCTCGGCGCGATCGCCGCCCGTACCAGCACGCTCGGCCTCGCCACCGGCGTCACCTGCCCCACCGTCCGCTACCACCCGGCGATCGTCGCGCAGGCCGCCGCGACCATGGCGCTGATCTCCGACGGGCGGTTCACGCTCGGCGTCGGCGCCGGCGAGCGGCTCAACGAGCACGTCGTCGGGCAGGGGTTCCCCAGCGTACGGGGGCGGCACGAGCGGCTGCGCGAGGCGCTGGAGATCATCCGGTTGCTCTGGCAGGGCGGCTACCGGTCCTACGAGGGCCGGCACCTGAAGCTGGAGGACGCGCGGATCTGGGACCTGCCCGACGATCTACCGGTGATCGCCGTGGCGGCCAGCGGCCGGGAGTCCGCCGGCCTGGCCGCCGAGCTGGGCACGGGCCTGTTCGCCACCGAGCCGAAGGCGTCCATCGTCGACCAGTACCGCAACGCCGGCGGCCGGGGCCCCCGCTACGCCGAGGTGCCGATGGCCTGGGCCACCGACGAGGAGTCGGCGGTACGCGCGGCGAAGGAGACCAGCCGCTGGGCGGTCACCGGCTGGAAGGTGATGAGCGAGCTGCCGAACCCGGTGAACTTCGACGCCGCCACCACCTGGGTCGAGGACCACCACATCCGCAGCCAGTTCTCCGTCGGCCCGGACGCCGGGCCGCACGTGGAGAAGGCGCGCGCGTACGTCGAGGCCGGCTTCGACCACATCGTGCTGCAGAACGCCGGCCCGGACCCGGACGGCTTCCTCGACTTCTGCGCCCGCGACCTGCTGGCCCGGGTACGCGCCCTCGGGTCGTAGCCGGCGGGTCAGCCGCCGACGTGGATGCCGGGACGGCGGGTGGGATCCGGCTCGGACTTGCGGATGATCTCCCGCACCACCGGCGGCGTGTCGCCCCGGCCGAGGATGAGGTAGCGCAGCAGGTGCGCGATCGGGTTCCCCTCCGACCACTCGAAGTGGCAGTGCGGGCGTACCCCGGTGGCGTCGCGCAGCGCCAGCAGGATCGCGGCTATCGCGTTCGGCGCGGCCGGGCTGCTGGCACGCAGGATCCGGTAGCCGCCGGCCTCCACCCCGTGCACCCGCAGCACCTGGCTGAACTGCGACGGGTCGCTCACGTCG
Organism: Micromonospora chalcea; assembly: GCF_028768405.1. NCBI lineage: Bacteria > Bacillati > Actinomycetota > Actinomycetes > Micromonosporales > Micromonosporaceae > Micromonospora > Micromonospora chalcea. The sequence continues at coordinate 1,668,299 of NZ_CP118233.1, forward strand.
ATCTCCAGGAAGAGCACGTCGGCGGCGCCGGGCACCGGGTTCATCGACCGTTGCGCCCGCTCCTTGACCCGGTACTCCTTGACCGACCCGCGCTGCCGCTTGTTGGCGATCAGGTGCAGCCGCCCGTCCCGGGCCACCGACTCGTCGACGAACCGGCGGGCCGCCTCGTCGAACTCGATCCGCTCGGCGCGCAGCTCGGTGGTCCGGGTGACGCGGGAGATCAGCGACACCGCGACGATCCCGGCGATGAAGAACCCGGAGATGGTGATGCCGTCCGGCTTGGCCACCACGTTCTCCGCCAGCGCGTACAGCAGCACGGCGGTGAGCAGCGCGAACCCGGCGCCGGCCGCGCGGCTGCCGGCCCGCAGCGCCGCGATGGTCACCGCTATCGCGCCGGAGACCATCATCGCCAGGATGCCGGTGGCGTACGCGCCGGCCTGGGCGTTGACGTCGGCGGCGAACGCGATGGTGATGGCGACGCTGATCGCGGTGTAGACCAGCACCACCGGGCGGACCGCACGTCCCCACTCCGGCGCCATGCCGTACGACGGCAGGTAGCGCGGCACGATGTTGATCAGCCCGGCCATCGCCGAGGCGCCGGCGAACCAGAGGATGAGGATGCTGCTGATGTCGTAGACGGTGCCGAACGCCTGGCCGAGATGCTCGTGGGCGAGGAACGCGAGCGCCCGGCCGTTGGCCGGCCCGCCGGGCGCGAACGCCTCGGGCGGGATCAGCACGGTGGTCACGAACGTGGTGGCGATCAGGTAGACCGACATGATCAGCGCGGCGGCGGTGAGCAGCCGGCGGGTGTTGCGGATGCGGGCGGCCAGCCGCTGCTCCGGATCGGCGCCGCGGCCGCGCACCAGCGGCATCATGCTCACCCCGGTCTCGAAGCCGGACAGGCCGAGCACCAGCAGCGGGAACGCGAGCGCGCTGGTGGCCAGGACGTCCCCGGGTCCGCCGGCGTCGGCCAGCCGGCCGGTCCAGTCGGCCAGCGGCGCCGGGTCGGCGGCCAGCTCGGCCACGCCGGCGACCACCACCACCGCGTTCAGCGCCAGGAACACCGCCACCAGCGGGATGGCCACCTGCACCGCCTCGCTGAACCCGAGCAGGAACACGCCGCCGAGCACGAGCAGCAGCGCCACGGTGACCAGCACCGCCGCTGTCCGGCCGTGCGGGAACGCGGCCGGCAGGGCCGGGTTCTCCAGCAGGTGCACGCTGGCGTCGGCGGCGGAGAGCGTGATCGTGATGATCCACGAGGTGGCGACGAAGCCCAGCAGCACCAGCACGAAGACCTTGCCGCGCCAGAACGGCAGCAGCCGCTCCAGCATCGCCACCGAGCCCTGCCCGTGCGGGCTCTCCCGGGCCACGCGGCGGTACATCGGCAGCATCCCGAGCAGGGTCAGCGCCACGATCAGCAGGGTGGCCAGCGGACTGAGCGCGCCGGCCGCCACGACCGCGATGCCCGGCAGGTAGGACAGCGTGGAGAAGTAGTCGACGCCGGTCAGGCACATCACCTGCCACCACGGGTGCGACCGGGTCTGGTGCTCCCGTACCTCCGGGCCGACCGGTTCGACGCGGTGGGCGAACAGCCACCGGTGCAGCCGGCCGGGCGGCGGGGCCGGACGGGCCGGGGCGGCCACCCGTTCCGGCAGCTCCGGCACGGGACGACCGGACCGCTCGGCGTGGTCGCCGTGCCGGCCGGCCCGGGCGGCCGCGGCGGCGTGCGCCTCCCGGCGCCGCTCCCGCGTACGCCTGGGCTGTTCCGCGTCCCCCGCCTGCCCCATCTGTTCCCCTTCGTCCCCTGGCAAAGACGGTAGGGGTTGTCCCGGTCGTGGCCCGGCCGAACCGGTCAAAGATCCGCTGCGCCGGCGGTCACCGCGTCGCGCAGCGCGGCCGGGTCGGCCACGGTGACGGTGACCGCCGGGTGCCGCAGCCACGGACCGGGCGCCAGTGCCGGCACCGGCTCGGCGAACCGCAGGCAGACCCCGGCGGCCAGGCCGGCGCCGAAGGTCACCCCGCCGTCGGCCAGCGACAGGTGCGGGCCGATCGCCCGCCACCAGCGGTACGGCCCGCTCAGCTCGGCGCCGGTGACGTTGTCCCTGGTGGTGCGCAGCAGCCAGGGGCCGAACCGGACGAGCAGACCGTCCGGGCCCCAGTCGACCCAGGCCGTGGCGGGACGTACCCCGAGCAGCGCCAGGGGCAGCCGGAAGACCGGGTCGAAGCGGAACGGGAAACGGCGGGTCGGTTCGTCTCGCGGCACGGCGGCGACGTACCCGGTCCGGCGGGGCCGACACCCGCCGGCGGCGTTCCCGCGTCCCGCGCCCGGACGGCGGGACGCGGGAACCCCCCGTCCCGGCTACTGCAGGAACGCCCCGAGGGGCGACAGCAGCAGCCGGCCGAGCAGCGCGGCGTTGTCGTCCAGCCGCGTCCGCTCACACTCGCGGGCCTCCGGGTCGTGGCGGCAGCGCCAGATCTTCTGCGCGTTGCGCCAGGCCACGTTCCGGGTGTACTCCACCAGTTCGCCCTGGTACCAGTCGTCGATGTCACCGTTCACCATGTCGATCATGAGCTGCCAGTTGTCCAGGTAGCCCCGGCGCAGCTGCGGGATCCGCTCGGCGAAGATGTTGTTGATCTCCAGGTAGTCGCGGTGCTGGTCGCTGCCGTCGATCGGCTCGGAGTCCAGGCTGTCGAACGTCGTCACCAGGGCGAACGGCAGGTCGTAGTTGATGTGCGCGTTGACGCCCGCGGCGGCCGAGGGCAGCGGCCGGGCGTCCGGGCCGCGCATCCGCTTGAACAGGCACGCCCACGCCTTCGGCGTGCTCGGGCTGGAGTCGGTCCAGAACCGCAGCGCGTCGAAGTACCGGGCCGCGAACTCCACGTCCAGGCGGGCCAGGAACGCCGGGTCACGGAACCGGTCGTCGTACAGGCCGTCGAGCACCGTGCTGGTGATGACCAGGTAGAGCTTGTTGAAGTCGGCGAGCGGGCAGCTCTCCTCCAGCGGGGGGAGCCGGACCAGCAGATCCTGCAGCTTGGTGAGATGGTCCACGACCGCCGGCACGTCGGCCGGGTGATCGGCGAGCAACCCGACGATGTCCTGGTGCACAGGACCCCAGACCGGTTCGGTCATTTCTCCTCCACGATGGTCGGCGCCCCCACGACGCCACCGGCGCTCCGGCGCACAGCGTGCCAGCCGGCGCCCGCGCGCCGGATCGGTAGAACGACGTATTACCGACGTACGTCTATCCCGGACGGCTGCGCAGGAAGATCGCGCTGGCCTGCACCCGCGTACGGACCTGCAGCTTGTCGAAGATGTGCGAGACGTGGACGCCGATGGTCCGCTCACTGATGAACAGCCGCTGGCCGATCTCCCGGTTGGTCAGCCCCTCGGCGACCGCCGCGAGCACCTCCCGCTCCCGCGCGGTGAGCGTGGCCAGCTCGTCCACCGCGGGCCCGGCCGGCGCCGCCCGTGGCCGGGGCACCGGCGCGGGGCCGGGCGCGGCGTCCACGGTCACCCGGGCCCGCGAGGCGATGGTACGGATCTCCGCGGTCAGCGGCACCGCGCCGAGCGACTGGGCCATCTCGTACGCCTGGCGCAGCAGCTTGCCCGCGGTGGCCACCCGGCTGCGCCGTCCCAGCAGCGCCTCGGCCTGCCGCAACCGGGAGTACGCCGCCGGATAGGGGTGGTTGCGCCGGTCCCACTCGAGCGCCGAACGCTCCCACAGCGCGGGGTCGCCACGGCCGTCGTCGAGCCGGCTCAGCTCGGCGTCGCAGAGCGCCAGGAACCCGTCGGCGACGTACCGCACCGGCGCGCCCGCCCGGGCGCTCTTGCGGGTCACCCGGTCGACCGCCTCGCGCAGCCGGCGTACCGCGTTCGGATCCGGCTCGATGGTGCGGCCGGCCGCGGCCTCCGCCTCCGCGCGCAGCCCGTGCCAGGCCAGCGTGGCCAGCACGATCACGTCGTCGGACCGGCTCTCGGTCAGGCCCCGCTGCACCGCCTGCCGGGCCAGGTCGTGCCGGCCCTGCCACATGGACAGGCCGGCGCGCAGGATGAGCATCGGCAGCACGTGCCGGGCGCCGCCGCCGGCCAGCATGGTGGCGACCGCCTCCAGGTCACGGTCGGACGCCTCGACGTCGCCGTACCCGACGGAGAGCCGGCACCGGGCCAGCAGCAGCTCGACCGCGTCGGCGCCGGAGGGGCGGTGCCGCAGCGCGGCGGCGACGACCTTCTCCGCCTCGGCCCACTGCCCCACCCGGAACAGCCCGTTCGTCGCCACCGCCAGCAGCCGGGTCTCCCAGGTGCGGCCCAGCCCCAGCTCGGCGACCCGCTCGGCGCCACGGCGGGCCACCACCACACCCTCCTCGAGGATGTTCAGCGGCCCGGTCATCAGGTCGGCCAGGTGCAGGTACGCGCACGCCACGTCCTCCGGGCCGCCGGAGCGCTCGGCGGTGTCCAGAGCGCGGCGCATGACCGCCAGCCCGGCGGCCGGATCCTCCAGGAACGCCTCGCTGAACCCGAGCGCGGCGCTGGCCATCACCACCTCGGAGGTGGAGCCCGGCACGTCGGCGGCGAGCGCGAGCGCCTCCCGGGCCTGCTCACCGGCCTCGGCGTAGCGGCCCAGGTGCAGCAGCAGCTCGGCCAGCCGGGCCGCGGCCGTGCAGCGCTCGTGCGGCGTGCAGTCGGGCGAGGCCAGCACCCGCCGGTACTCCTCCTCGGCCGGCGCGGACCGGCCCGCCGCGGCCAGGTAGCGGGCGCGGCGGATGTGCAGCGCGCAGACCGGCGGCCCGGACTCCTCGGCGGCCAGCTCCTCCAGCAGGGTCAGGGCGCGGGCGTGTTCCCCGCTGTGGTGCGCGGCCTCGGCGGCGTGGCTGAGCAGCTCGGCCCGGTCCACCTCGACCGGCTCGGGCCGGCCGCCGTCGGGCAGCACCGCAGGCGGCTCGGTGGCGAGCGTCAGCGCGGCCGACCAGTGGCGGTGCGCCTCGGCGTACCCGTGCAGCCGCTCCGCCTCGCGGGCGGCGGCCATCGCGGCGGGCAGCGCCCGGGCCGGCTCACCGGCGTGCCGCCAGTGGTGGGCCAGCCGGGCCTGGTGCAGCTCGCCCGGGGCGGCGGTGAGCGCCTCGGCGAAGCGGCGGTGCAGCGCGGCCCGCTCGGCCGGCAGCAGCTCGCTCGCCAGCACCTCGGCGACCAGCCGGTGGCGCAGCCGGTAGCCGTCGTCGGCGCCGACCAGCAGGCGGTGCGCCACCGCCTCGCGGACCGCGTCGAGCAGCTCCTCCTCGGGCAGCCGGACCACCTGGGCCAGAAGCCAGTGCTCGACCGGTTCGACGCCCACTGCCACCGCGTGCACCACGGCGTGCGCGGGCTGCGGCAGCGCGTCGACCCGGTCCAGGAACACCTCGCGCACGGTGTCGGAGATGCCGTCGCGGCCGTCGCGCCGGTCGCGGGCCAGTTCCTCGGCCACGAACGGGTTGCCGCCGCTGCGCCGCCAGAGCTGGTCGGCGGCCTCCGGCGGCAGCGGCGCCCCGACCACGGCGGCGGCCAGCTCGTCGGTGGCGGCCCGGTCCAGCGGCAGCAGATCGACCACCTGCACCGAGCGCAGCCGGCGCAGTTCGGTGAGGACCCGGCGCAGCGGGTGCGCGCCGCGCAGCGACTCGGCCCGGATCGCGGCCAGCACGGAGAGCTGCAGGTCGCCCAGACCGGCGAGCAGGTAGAGCAGGAGCTGCCGGGTGCTGCGGTCGACCCACTGCAGATCGTCGAGGACGAGCACCAGCGGCAGCCCGCCGGCCACCAGGTGCAGGCCCTGGGCGACGCGCTCCAGCAGCGCCCCGGCGCCGTCCGGGCCGGGCGTCTCCTCGTCGAAGACCTGCAACAGCCCGCGGATCGCCGACGCGGTACGCGCCTCGCCCTGCTCGGCGTCGAGCCGGCGCAACGCCTGGCGTACCGGGTGCAGCGGCGAGGCGTCGCCGATGTCCAGGCAGGCGCCGGTCAGCACCAGGGCCCCGGCCTGCCGCAGCTGGTCACCGACCTCGCTCAGCAGGCGGGTCTTGCCCACTCCGCTCTCACCGGTGAGGAACACCGCCCCGGTCTGCCCGGGCCGCAGGTCGTCGTAGAGCGCCGACCGCAGCGTCGCCATGGTGCCGGTGCGGCCGACGAGCGGTGCGGTGTCCACTTCGCTGGCCATGGGACGCAGCCTAGTCACAGGGCCCCGCACCGTTCTACGGCCTCGGGGTCGGACTCGTACTCCTCGCGTCGACTACACGACTAATGGTTGCGGGTGGCCGACATACGTCGTCCTACCGATCCCCCGAGAACCCGGTGGTGAAAGTCTTCGGAGGTCGTCAGGCACCGGACCAGGGAAAGGGTGGGTGCGATGTTGATCACCACGCCCGTGGTAAGTCGGGAAGCCGTCGTCGCGGCCTGCCCGCCGGTGCCGGAGGAACGCCGCACGGTGACCGTCCTCTTCGTCGACATCGTCGGCTCGACCCGGCTGGTCGAGCGGCTCGACCCGGAGGACCTGCGGGCCTTGCAACGCGCCTACTTCGGCACCGTCGCGTCGGTGCTGCGCCGCTGGCGGGGCGTGGTGGAGAAGTACGTCGGCGACGCGGTGATGGCGCTGTTCGGCGCGTCCGCTTCGGACGGCTTCGACGCGTACCGGGCGGTGCGGGCCGGGCTGGACATCCAGGCCGCGCTGGACCGGCGGCGGCCGGGCGGCGTCCGGCTGCGCGTGCGGGTCGGCGTGGCGACCGGCGAGGTGCTGCTCGACCTGGCCGGCGCCCGCGACGGCGGCCACGGCGCGGCGAGCGGCGCGGTCATCACCACCGCGGCCCGGCTCCAGGAGCACGCGCCGCCCGGTGGCGTGGTGGTCTGCCCGGTCACCCGCGACGCGGTGGCCGGCCTGGTCGAGCAGCGTCCACTGGCCACCATGACGCTCGCCGGCAAGTCGCTGCCGCTGGACGTGTGGCGGGTGACCGGGACCGCCGGGCGCCGGCCGGCGCGGCATCGCGCCCCGCTGGTCGGGCGACGGCGTGAGCTGGCCACCGCGGCCGAGGAGGTGACCGCCGCGCTCCGGCAGCGGCGTCCCCGGTGGATCTCGCTGGTCGGGCCGCCCGGCAGCGGCCGCAGCCGGCTGCTGCACGAGGTGATCCGCGCGGTGTCCCAGGTGGACGGTGTCCCGGTACTCCGGCGGGTGGCGTACTGCCCGCCGTACCCGGCCGGCGAGCTGGCGCCCCTGGCCGACCTGCTCCGCACCCGGGCCGAGGCGCCGCGCCCACTGCCGGGCGTGGCCGTCGACGGTCCGGGCGGCGGGGCGCTGGCCGCGTTCCTGGCCGCGCCGCACGACGACACCACGGCGGCGCGGGCCGTGGTGGCCTGCCGGGAGGCGCTGCTCGGCCTGGCCGCCGACGCGCCCGTGGTGGTGGCCGTCGACGACCTGGACCGGGCCGCGCCGGCGCTGCGCCGGTTCCTGCGCCAGCTCCACGTCGCGGCGAGCGACCGCGGGCTGCCGCTCGCGGTGGTCACCACGTACGGCTCCGGGTCGGCCGACCCGCTGCCCGCCCCGGGGACCCGGCGGATCCCGCTGCGCCCGCTGAGTCCGCTGGAGACCGGACGGCTGCTGCGGCACCTGCTCGGCCACACCGGCCGGCCGGCCGCGCTCGCCGCGCGGCTGCTCCCCCTGGCCGGCGGCAATCCGGCCGTCGCGACCGCGTACGCCCTGACCGACCCGGCGGACGAGCCGGCCGGCGTGCCCTCGGCCGCGCGGCGGCTGGTGGACGCCCGGCTGGACCGGCTGGACGGCACGCACCGGGCGGTGCTGATGGCCGCCGCCGCCCGCGGCGGCCCGGTTGCCGCCGCGACGGTGGAGGCGATGCTCGGCTGGCCCGCCGGCCGGGCCACGCCGGCGCTGCGCGCCCTGGCCGCGGCCGGACTGCTGCGGCCCGTCGCGCCGGGCGGGTGGACGGTCGAGCCGCTGGTGGCGCGGGTGGCCGCGCACCGGCTCTCCCGGGCCGTGCGAGCGGATTTCGCCCGCCGTCTTCGCGCCGCGTCCGGAGTCGGCGACATCGGCGCAATGGCGGACGGCGAGCGCGTCGCCGCCCGGGCCGGTGTCCGGACCGTCGGCGCGGCCGTACCGCCGGGCGCGGCCGGTGGCGGACGCGCCGCCGCCCGGACGGCCGGAGTGGGCGCGGGTCGGCATCCGGCCCGCGTCCCGGAGGACACCGCTGCCGGCTTCGCGCCGGGAGCGGGAGCCGGTGTCCCCGCACGGGACCCCGACGAGCGGGAACTCTGCCCGCTCGGGGCGGGACGGTCGCGCCGGTCGGGTGGAGGGGCCCGACCGGCGCCCGGCCCGCCGGATCGGAGCGGCGTGCTCCGGGCGGTGCCCGGGCCGTCCTGGGCCGGACCGGCGACGGCCGGCGATCTCGCGGCGTGGCCCGGGTGGCGGACCGTCCCGTTACCCGGAGCCGCGGCGCGGCCTGAGAGGGCGGGCCGCGCGCGGCGAAGAGCCGAGCCCGGCGGGTACGCGACTGGGCTCGCCGCATGACGGCGACGTCCGGGTCGGAGCGGGCACGGGGCCACTCCGGCCCGGGCGGCTCGTCGGGCGGGTCGAGCGGTGGCCGTCAGCCGCGGGCGATGGTGCGGCTTCGTCCCCGGAACTCCGCCACCACCTCGTCGCCGCGCCGCACCGTGACGTCGTAGATGCCGCTGCGGCCCTGCCGGACCCGCTCGGTGGCGTACGCCTCCAGCACGTCGCCCTCGCGTACCGGTCGCAGGAAGCTGATCTCGCCGCCGGCCGCGACGGTGGCCGGGCCGTGGCTGTTGCAGGCCAGCGCGAACGCGGTGTCGGCGAGCAGGAACACGAAGCCGCCGTGCCCGATCGCGTGCCCGTTGAGCATCGCCGGGGTGACCCGCATCCGCGCCACGGCCGCGCCGTCACCGGCCGAGACGAGTTCGATGCCGAGCCCCTTGGACGCCACGTCGGCGTCGAACATGTCGTGCGCCGCGGTACGGCCGCCGTCGTCCGCCATGTCAGCGCTCCCGCCGCTGGTCGACGATGCGGCGCATCTTGCCCATCGACCGTTCCACCCCGTCCGGTTCGATCACCCGCACCGCGACGGAGACGCCGATGGTGTTCTTGACCTGCTCGGCCAGGGCCGCGCCGGCCCGTTCGGCCTCGTCGGCGGCGGCGTCCGCGCGCCGCTCCACGTGGACGGCGAGCGTGTCCATCCGCCCCCGCCGGTCGAGCACGCACTGGAAGTGCGGCGACAGGGCCGGGGTACGCAGGATCAGCTCTTCGATCTGCGTCGGGAAGACGTTCACCCCCCGGACGATCATCATGTCGTCGGTCCGTCCGGTGATCTTCTCGATCCGCCGCATCGGGCGGGCCGTGCCGGGCAGCAGCCGGGTCAGGTCCCGGGTGCGGTAGCGCACCACCGGCATGGCCTCCTTGGTCAGCGAGGTCAGCACCAGCTCGCCCCGCTGTCCGTCGGGCAGCACCTCCCCGGTCACCGGGTCGATGATCTCCGGGTAGAAGTGGTCCTCCCACAGGTGCAGGCCGTCCTTGGTCTCCACGCACTCGACCGCCACCCCCGGGCCCATCACCTCGGACAGGCCGTAGATGTCCAGCGCGTGCATGTCCAGGCGCTGCTCCAGCTCACGGCGCATGTCTTCGGTCCACGGCTCGGCGCCGAAGACGCCCACCCGCAGCGAGGTGGCGCGCGGGTCGACGCCCTGGCGTTCCATCTCGTCCACGATGGCGAGCATGTAGCTCGGGGTCACCATGATGACCTCCGGTTCCAGGTCGCGGATCAGCATGACCTGGCGTTCGGTCATGCCGCCGGAGACCGGGACGACGGTGCAGCCCAGCTCCTCGGCGCCGTAGTGCGCGCCGAGGCCGCCGGTGAACAGCCCGTAGCCGTACGCGACGTGCACCCGGTCACCGCGGCGGCCACCGGCGGCCCGGATCGAGCGGGCCATCAGCTTCGCCCAGGTGTCCAGGTCGGCGCGGGTGTAGCCGACCACGGTCGGGCGTCCGGTGGTGCCGGAGGACGCGTGCAGGCGGGCGATCCGCTCGCGGGGCACCGCGAACATGCCGAACGGGTAGTTCTCCCGCAGCTCCGCCTTCGTGGTGAACGGGAAGCGGGCCAGGTCGGTCAACTCGCGCAGGTCGCCCGGGTTCGCGCCGGCGTCGTCGAACGCGCGGCGGTAGTGCGGCACGTTGTCGTACGCGTGCCGCAGCGAGTGGCGCAGCCGGTCCAGCTGCAGGGCGCGCAGCTCGTCGACGCCGATCCGCTCGACGGGATCCAGCTCGTCCGGACGAGGGGTGCGGTCCTGCACGGCTTCCTCCTGGCGCGACGGGCCCCGGGCACCGCCGCGCCGGGCGCTGCCGCCCACCGTACGCCCCTCATCCCTCCCCCACCCCCCGCCCCCGTGATCTTGCACTTGCCGCCCCTCGGGTGTCCGCTTCGCGCGCAATGCCGGGGCTGGAACCGCAAGATCACCGAGAGCGGGGGCGCGGGCGGGCGGCGGGGTTATGCTCGCGGGGGCGGTGGGAGGTGTGGTGTCGGATCCGCGCGTTGATCCGGACGTCGACCTGCGCGTACCGGCGGACCGGTCGGAACTGTCCGCGCACCCGGCGGCCGTGCTCGGCGTGATCGCCGCCGGTGGCGTGTTCGGCGCGCTCGCGCGGGCGGGCGCGCAGGCGGCGGTGCCGCACCGGCCCGGCGAGTTTCCGTGGGCCACGTTCGCCGTCAACGTCACCGGCTGCCTGCTGATCGGTGCGCTGACGGCGATGCTCGCCGCCCGCCCGGCCCACCCGCTGACCCGGCCGTTCCTCGGCGTCGGCGTGCTCGGCGGGTTCACCACGTTCTCCGCGTACGCGGTCGACGCGCAGCGGCTGCTGACCGACGGCGCGGCGGCGACGGCGGGCGTCTACCTGGCCGCCACGGTGCTCGGCGCGCTGGCCGCGGTCGCGGCCGGGGACGCGGTGACAGCGCGCCTGCTGGCCGCCCGGCACGGGCGGGCCCCGTGACCGCCCAGACGGTGGCGGGCCGATGACCGTCCTGCTGATCGCGCTCGGCGCCGCGCTCGGCGCGCCGCTGCGCTACCTGACCGACCGGGCGGTGCAGGCCCGGCACGGCTCACCGTTCCCGTGGGGCACGCTCACCGTGAACGTGGCCGGGTCGCTGCTGCTCGGCGGCCTGCTCGCGGCGCCCGTCGACCCGGCGGTGGCCGCGCTGGTCGGCACCGGTTTCTGCGGCGCGCTGACCACCTGGTCGACGCTGAGCTACGAGACGCTGCGCCTGGCCCGCACCGGGAAGCGCCGCCTCGCGTACGCGAATGCGGCGCTCAGCGTGGCCGCGGGCCTGGGCGCGGCGTTCCTGGGCTACGCCCTCGTCACCGCGCTGACCGGCTGACCGCGCCGGTCAGCGGGCCCGGCGTTCCGGGTGGGCCCGGTTCCACGCCCGCATCCGCTCCGGGTAGCCGGTGCGGGCCGCCTCGTACAGCGGCACCGCGTGCTTCTGGGCGATCTTGCCGGCGGCGCGGGGCGAGCCGGTACGGCGGCGGATCCACTCACCGTCGTGCGCGATGGCGACGACTGTGGTGTCGGTGGCGGTGGTCTCCGGTTCCAGGTAGAACTCGACCCCGCGCCGGCTGGTGACGAACGCCTCCAGCTGCGCCAGGTCCTCCTTGGTCGCCTCGCGGTCGAGCTTCGTGGGCGTCGTCGGGTCGGCGGCCCGGCGGCTGAACCAGCCCATGCCCGCCTCCTCTCCTCGGCGTTCGCTCCAGTGCAGCACGCCGGCCTGGCAGGCGGCTGGGAGCGCGGTGGGAGTCGGCTGGACCCGCTCAGCCGACCTTCGCCGCCGCTGCGCCGGCCTGCGTGTCCGGCGCGGCGGGGCGCTCCCGCAGCACCGGCACCAGCGCGAGCGTGGGCAGCAGGAGCAGCGGCACCACGCCGAGCGCGGACAGCACGCCGAAGTGGTCGCCGAGGAAGCCGAGCAGCGGCGGCCCGGCCAGGAAGGCGGTGTAGCCGATCACCGCGACCACGCTCACCCGGGCCGGGGCCTTGTCCTCGTCGTCGGCGACGGCGCTCATCCCGACCGGGAAGCCGAGCGAGGCGCCGAGCCCCCACAGCGCGACGCCGACCACCGCGAGGGGGCCGTTCCCGGCCAGTACGGCGAGCGCCGCGCCGGCGGACGCCATCGCGATGGTGGTGAACAGGACCGGCACCCGGCCCCACCTGTCGATGGCGACGGTGCCGACGGTGCGGCCGATCGTCATGCCCACCACGAACACGCCGAACACCGCGGCGCCGACCGCCTCGTCGACCCCGTACCCGTCGACGAACGCCACCGCGAGCCAGTCGTTGGCACTGCCCTCGGTGAACGCCATGACCAGCACGAGCAGGCCGACCAGCAGGGTGCGGGGCTCGCGCCAGGCGGCCAGCAGCGCCTGCCGCCGGGCGGCCGGCTCCCCGGCCCCGGCCGCCTCGGCGGTGGCCGCGAGGAATGCCCGGGCGCCGACCAGCGTGCCGGCCAGGATCAGCACGGACAGGACCGGCAGGTGCACGCCCACGGGTACGCCGAAGTGCGCGGCGCCGGCGCCGAGCCCGGCCCCGGCCACCGAGCCGAGACTCCAGGCGGCGTGGAACCGGGGCAGGATGGTGTAGCCGAGGCGCTTCTCCACGGCCGCGCCCTCGACGTTCATCGCCACGTCGCACATGCCGGAGCCGAAGCCGAACGCGGCGAGGCCGAACCCCACCCCGACGACCGAGCCGACCAGGCTGGCGGACAGACCCGCCACGGTCAGGCCGAGCGAGACCAGCACCACCGACACGGCGACAGTGCGCGCGGGCCCGAGCCGCTGGGTGACCAGGCCGGCCGTCGGCATGGCCAGCAGCGAACCCGCCGACGCGCAGAGCAGCAGCAGGCCGAGCCGCCCCGGGTTGAGGTCGAGCGCCTCCTGGGCCGCCGGGACCCGGGAGAACCAGCTCGCCACCGCGAGCCCGTTGAGGGCGAAGACGACGGCGACGCCGTTGCGGGCGGTCAGCACCGCCCGGGGCGCCGGTGGCCGCTTCCCGGCCGGTGCGTCGATGGTGCTGCTCACGGTGCGGTGGTCCCTTCCCCCGTCTGGTTCCCGACGACAATCGCACACCTGAGAGCGCTTCCACCACAAGCGCCGTTATGGCTTCGCCCATCCACGCCGGAGCAGGCATGATGCGGACATGGGTACGCCGACCGCACGTCCCGCCACGCTCGACGACGTCGCCCGCGACGCCGGGGTGTCCCGAGCCACCGCCTCCCGGGTGCTCGGCGGCTACGGGTTCGCCTCGGCGGACGCCCGCGCCCGGGTGCACGCCGCCGCCGAGCACCTCGGCTACGTGCCGGACCTCGCGGCCCGGTCGCTGGTGCGCGGAGCGGGCGTACGCCTGGTGGTGGCCGTGGTGGGCCGCGACGACACCGTGCTGGACGACCCGTACGTGCACCGGGTGGTGGGCGCGGCGTCGCGGGTGGGCGCGCCGCACGGCGTCGGGGTGGCGCTGGAGTGGCTGCCGCTGGCCGACCCGTCCGGGCTGACCCGGCTGGGCGCCGACCGGGGCGTGTGCGGGGTGATCCTGGTCAACACGACCCAGGCCGCGCTGGACGCGGTGCCGCCGAGGCTGCGCGGCCGGGTCGTCTCGATCGGTCAGGGCTCTCCGGCGGTGCCGTCGTTCGACGTCGACAACGCCGGTGGCGCGGGTGAGGTGCTGCGTCACCTGTACGCCACCGGCCGGCGCCGCGTCGTCATGGTCACCGGGCCGCGCTGGTTGAGCTGCGCCGAGCGTTCGGTGACCGCGTACCGGGAGCTGATGCGGGAGTCCGGGTCGCCGGAGCGGCTGGTCACCGGCGACTTCACCGCGGCGCGGGGCGGCCGGGCGGCACTGGAGGCGCTGCGCCGGTGGCCGGACGCCGACGCGGTCTACGCGGCCAGCGACGCCACCGCGTTCGGCGTGATCGCCGCGCTGCGCGGGCGCGGCGTGCGGGTGCCGCACGACGTGGCGGTGGCCGGGTTCGACGACCTGCCGTACGCGGCGATCAGCAGCCCGCCGCTGACCACCGCGACCCACCCGGTGGACCGGATCGCCGCCGCCGCGGCCACGGCCGTGCTGACGCGCGCGCCGGTCGCCCCGAGCACCGCGTTCCCGTCGACGCTGGTGGCCCGCGAGAGCGCCTGACGGTCGACGGGTACGGCGAAGGAGGGCCTCCGGTGGGCGGTGTCATGACGTGGATGTACCGGGGCGGCCGGGTGGTGCTGCGCCGTCGCCGCCGCGAGCCGGTCCGGCTGGTCAAGGTGCCGGTGGCGCAGCGGCCACCGATCCTGCGCCGGCATCTCGCGCTCGCTCCCGGCGCGCGCCCGCACGCGCCGGTGGACCGGCACGCCCCGCTCGCCGACTTCGCCCGGGTCGCCCCCGGCATCCCGGCCTTCCGGATCGTCGCGGCGGAGTCCCCGGCGCGGTGACCCGCCGCCCGGGTCGTCACCGGGAACCCCGGCGGAACGGCGACACGACAATCCTTCAGAATATCGATCGCTCACGTTTTCGACGTCGTCCGAATGGGAGAGGACGCCGGTAAGATCGGCGACAGAACGGCGACCGATCACGGACTGCCCGGCGGGCTGCACCGGCTCACACTGAGCGCATGAATACGAGACTCCGCCGCAGCCGGGCATTCCGCCTCGCGGTGTGTCTCGCCCTCGTGGCGATATTGAGCGGCTGCATGCAGCTCAACCTCGGGCTGACCGTGAACGACGACGACACGGTCTCCGGTCAGCTCCTGCTCACCGCGCCGAAGTCCGTGCTCAAGCAGCGCAACCCGGACCCGGCGGTGGCCTTCGCGGAACTGCGGCCGAACATTCCCTCACTTCCGCCCGGAGCGGAGACCCGGTACGAGGATGCCACCTCGTACGGCATTCAGATCACATACCGGAAAACACCGCTGGCACAATTCACGAGCGAAAGCGTGAATCTTGTCCGGGACGATGATCTGTATCGCTTCTCGCTCCCGCTGGACCCGAAGAAATACGGCGGCAAGTTCGGGCAGCAGGATCCGCGCCAGCAGCAGGCGTTCATGACGCTGATGGCGTTCGAGATCTCGGTGACGTTCCCCGGCCGGGTGCTCGACACCAACGGCACTGTCACCGGGCGCTCGGTCACCTGGAAGGTGGTCGCCAACCAGCCCAAGCCGTCCGAGCTGCGCGCCGTCGCCCAGGCGCCCCCGCCGCCGGCCACCAGCCCGGCCGCCGTGGTGACCGGTGACGGTTCCTTCCCGTGGCTGCCGGAGGTGGCCGCCGTGGTCGTCCTGCTGCTGGTCGCCGCCGTCGTGCTCGTGCTGCTGCTGCGGCGACGGCGCTCCCGCGGCGACCCGGACGCGACGGCGACCACCGGCCCGGGCGTGCCGGCCGACCCCGCCCCGGCCTCCACCGGCGCCCCGGCCGTGCCCGACGCACCGACTCGACCCGCCGGTCCGCCGGCCTGAGCCCACCGACCACCGACGGCGTCCGCGCCGGCGGCCCACCAGCACACCGGGCGGAGGCTGGGTCACGTGACCCGGAACGCCGCCGCACCATCCCACCCCGACCTGCACCACCGCACCACCGAAAAGAGGGGGATCGCCGTGAACGATCTCTTCACCTGGGCCGCCCTGGGCAGCCTCACCGGCGCCAGCGCCGCCACCCTGCTCGCCGCGAACGTCATCGGCGGGCTGATCGGCCCGAGCGGCGACAAGGCGCGCAAGTGGATCGCGCTGGGCTTCGCGCTCCTGCTGTCCTACCTGACCGCCGCGTTCGCCGCCGACGCCGGCCCGGAGAAGTGGATCATCGCGTTCTTCAACGGGCTGGTGATCTTCTCCGCCGCGCTCGGCGTCAACCAGCTCCCCCCTGGTAACCGGCAGGCGACGCAGGCGTCGCCGACCCAGCTCGCCCAGGGCCGCGAGCCCCGCTACGT
The DNA here is from genome assembly GCF_028768405.1 of Micromonospora chalcea. Taxonomy (NCBI): domain Bacteria; kingdom Bacillati; phylum Actinomycetota; class Actinomycetes; order Micromonosporales; family Micromonosporaceae; genus Micromonospora; species Micromonospora chalcea. The sequence continues at coordinate 1,684,270 of NZ_CP118233.1, forward strand.
CCGCTCCTGGGTCTGAGAGAGGTGACCCCATGATCTTCGGCATCCTCAGCGCGGCCGTCCAGGTCGTCTTCGGCGCCGTACTCGGGCAACTCGCCGCCGGCACCGTCGGCCTGCTGGCCGGCGCGGTCGTCGGCCTGCTCGTCGGCGCGCCGTTCGGCTGGGCGTCCGCGTCCGCCGGCACGTACGGCCCCGACCCGAAGGGGATCTTCCTGTTCGTGGTCGACCACACCTGGAGCCTGCTCAACACGTTCGCCGGGGCGCTCTTCCTGGCCCTGCACCTGGTCTTCGGCCACCAGCTCGACCGGATCGTCTCGGCCGGCAGCGGCCGGGTCAACGTGATCGAGGGCGTCTCCCCCCGGTACGCCACCACGATCGGCACCGTGTGCGCCGGCTCCAGCCCGGGCATCCAGCGCCACGAGGACGTGCACGTGTTCCAGGCCCGGCTGCTCGGCCCGTTCTACCTGCCGCTCGTGGCTCTCAACTACGTGCTGTTCACCATCGCCCCGGTGTGGCTGCTCTGGCACGACCACACCAACGCGCCGATCAACCGGTTCACCCGCTACTTCGAGATCGGCGTCTACCCGCACGTGTGGAACGAGGCCATCGCGTACCGGATCCAGGGGACGCCACCGCGATGACCGGCGCGATCGAGGCGGCCGTCGCGGACGTCGCGAGCTGGCTGACCGGAGCCGCGGGTGAGCCCGTACCGGTCGGCCCGCCGCGCGACGACCCCGGCGGCGGCCTCACGGTCTGGCCGCTGGAGCTGCGGCCGGCCCGGCAGACCGCCACCGGCGGCGCGGCGCGCGAGCCGTACCGGTTCGTGGTCCGCCTGCTGGTCTCCGGCGGCGGGCCGGCGGCGCTGCCCGCGCTGGACCGGGTGCTCGCCGCCGCCACCACGGCGGGCCGGCCGGAACTGGTGCTCGCCACCGGCGACCCGGCGCTGTGGCGGGCGCTCGGCGTGGCGCCCCGGCCGGCGCTGCTGCTGGACGTGCCGGCCCGGATCGACCGGCCGGTCCCGATCGCGCCGCCGGTGCGGCACCCGCTGCGACTGCGGCAGCTCGGCATGCGCACGCTCGACGGCCGGGTGGTCGGCCCGCAGGACCAGCCGCTCGCCGCCGTCCGGGTGGAGCTGGTGGGCACCGCCCAGGCCACCGAGACCGACACCGCTGGCCGGTTCCGGCTGACCGGCGTGCCGCACGACCCCGACGCGCCGGAGGCCCCGGTGCGGATCCGGCTGGTCGGCGCGGGACGCGTCCACACCGCCGAACTCGATCCGGACGGCGACCACCTGATCGTCGTCCGCGCGCCCGACTGACGTCCGAGGAGGACCGATGCCCACCTACTTCTCCCCCGGCATCTACGTCGAGGAGGTACCGAGCGGGGCCCGCCCGATCGGACCGGTCGGCATGAGCACCGCCGCGTTCGTCGGGGTCGCGCCCGACCGGGGCGCCCACGTCGGCGAGGCGCTGGCGGTGAACAGCTGGACCGAGTTCCTGCGGCTGTACGCCGACGGCGAGCACCTGGAGAGCACCCCGCTGGCCCGCGCCGTGTTCGGCTTCCTGGACAACGGCGGCACCCGCTGCTGGGTGGTGAACGTCGGCGAGGGCGGCCGCCTCACCGGCACCGGCGGGCGGCGCGGCGGCCTGGAACTGCTGGAGGCGATCGACGAGGTCTCCATAGTGGCCGCGCCCGGCTACCACGACCCGGTCTCGCACGAGGCCCTGATCAGCATGGCCGAGCGGCTGCGCACCATGGTGGCGATCTGCGACCCGCCGCCGGAGGTCACCGACGTCTCCCGGCTCACCCGCGTCGCCACGCCGGGCAAGCCGCCCAAGCCCGCGTCGGCCGGCTCGGCCGACAAACCCGCCGAGGGTACGCCGGGCGACGCCGACGACGAACCGCCCGGCGGCGACCGGCCCCGGCAGTCGGACTACGCCACCTTCTACTTCCCGTGGATCCGGGTCCGTGACCCGCTCAGCGGCGACCTGGTGCTCACCCCGCCGAGCGGGCACGTCGCCGGCATCTGGGCCCGCACCGACGCGCTGCGCGGCGTGCACAAGGCGCCCGCCAACGAGCCGGTACGCGGCGCCGTCGACCTCGCGTACCGGGTGACCCGGCCCGAGCACGACGTGCTCAACCCCAAGGGCGTCAACGTGATCCGGTTCTTCGCCGGGGAGGGCATCCGGCTGTGGGGCGCCCGTACGCTCGCCGCCGAGGCCAGCGAGTGGCGCTACCTGAACGTACGGCGGCTGTCCATCTCGATCGAGCAGGCCATCGCGGGCGGCACCCGGTGGATGGTGTTCGAGCCGAACGACTTCACGCTGTGGCGCTCGATCCGCCGCGACATCGGGGCGTTCCTCACCCGGGTGTGGCGCGACGGCGCGCTGCTCGGCCGTACGCCCGAGGAGGCGTTCTTCGTCAAGTGCGACGAGGAGACCAACCCGGCCGACGTCCGCGACGCCGGGATGGTGGTGGCGCACATCGGCATCGCCGTGGTCAAGCCCGCGGAGTTCGTGGTGTTCAAGCTGAGCCAGTGGGCCGGCGGCACCGAGACCGAGACGATCGGAGGCTGACATGCCCACCACCGCGACGCCGCAGCCGGGGGCGCCCGTCGACCCGTACCGCGCCTACCACTTCAAGCTGCTCATCAACGGCATCACCAACGGGCACTTCACCGAGGTCAGCGGCTTCGAGGTGGCGATTCCCGCGCTGTCGTACCGGGAGGCGGGCAACGAGCGCATCCGGGCCGTGCCGGGACAGGTCGAGTACGCCCCGGTCACGCTCCACTTCGGCCTGACCAGCTCGCGTGAGCTGTGGGACTGGGTGAACGCGGCGGCGAAGGGCACCGTCAACCGGCGCAACGTGTCGGTGGTGCTGCTCGACCCGGCCGGCACCGCCGAGGTGCTGCGCTGGAACATGATCAATGCCTGGCCGACCCGGTGGCGGGGCGCGCACCTGAACACCCTGTCGCAGGAGATCGCCATCGAGGCGCTGACCCTGGCGTACGAGGGCCTGGAACTGGAGGCCGGCGGTGCCGCCGCCCCGGCGGGCGCGTGACCGGCTGGCCCGCGCGCTGCGGGTCACCGCGGATCGCCTGTCCGGTCCGGCCCCGGCCGAGGACGCGCCGTCCTCCCCCGGCCAGCAGCCCGCCCCCGGTCAGCCGCCCGAGCACTGGCGGCGGCTGGTGGCGGCGCACGCCCCCGGCCTGCTGCGCGACCTTCCGCCGGTTTCCGCTCCTCCCCCGCTCTCCGACGAGCGGCGCCAGAGGGGCCGGTGGCGCTGGATGGCACGTTTGATCAACGGACTCGCCGCTTTCCGCAACAGCCCGCCGAGATCTTGGTACGAAAGGGCCCCTATAGGGGCCGTTTCCTACCAAGATCTCCCGGAGCTCCTGGGAAGTGGGACGGGGATCTCGGGAAGCGGGAACTCGGAGCCGGGGCGCGGTGCGCGGTCGCCGGGAGCGACGAGTGCCGGGTGGGAAGTGAGCGGGGCGGCGCCTTCCACGCCGACGCCGGGCGCCCGGTCCCGCTCGGACAGGCCGTCGCGGTCGTGGGACGACGGGGCGTCTGCGGGTGAACCCGCGAACCGGTTCGTGACGGAGCCGATCGGCTTGGCCGGGGCACCGGAGAGGACGAGAGCGGCGCGTATGCCGGACCGGACCGGGTCACCGGGCGCCGTCGGCCCGACCGGTACCGCAAGCACCACGGAAGCCATCGGTGGCGCGCCCCCGGCACGCCGGCCGGTGGTGACTCGCGCCCTCAGGCCGGCCCTCACCGGCACGAGGGGCGCGAGCAGCGACGGCACCGGTCGGCCCACCGACCCGGGCGTGCCCGCTGGCACCGCCGGGCCCGAACACCCCGCCGGCAGCCGGGACACGATCGGATCGCCGGGTCCCGTGGGATCCGGCGAATCGGACCGGCCGTCACCGTCCGAGCGCAGGCCCGGCCCCGACCGGGTGGACCCGCTCCGCAACCTCCCACAGGTCGACCGGGGCCGGCCGACGCGCAGGGACGACATCGCCGGAGCGGACGTGCCGTCCGGTCGAGGTGACAGGCCCCCGCTCGCCTTCGCGGCTGCGCCACCGTCGTTGCCGCGCGGACCGGCCGCACGCATCAAGGGCGGTCGAACCGGATCAACGAACGGTCGCGACGGGACAAGGGACGGATCCGTCGCCCAGTACCCGGGGCGCGCCGCCGACGTGCCGTACCCGGGCGGACACGACCCGGCGTCCGGGGAGAGGCAGGGGCGGTGGCCCGCGCGTCCCACGTACAGCAGCCCGTGGCCGGCCCTGCCGGACGGTTCCGACCCGATCCGCACGACGGGCCAGGTGGCGACCGGGATGGCCGAGGGCGGCGGGACGCACGCGGATCCGTGGCCGGCGCTCCCGGCCGAACCGGCCTGGCCCGCCCCGCAGCCCACGCGGTGGAGCGACACGGCCCGGCTGGACCGGGAACAGGCGGGTGACTGATGGAGCGCGTCGCCTTCCTCGTGGACGAGTCCGGCACCCGGGTCGACTGCCTGCTCAACCCGGAGACCGTGCAGGTGACCCGGCTGGCCGGGGTACGCCCGCGCGGCGGACCGGACGGGCCGCTGACCGGCGCCGGGCTGGCCGACGACCCGCTGGTCTTCACCGGCGGCGGGCGTACCGAACTGGTCCTCGATCTGCTCTTCGACGTCGACTTCGTGGAGTCCCCGGCCCGGCCGGAGGACGTCCGCACGCTGACCCGGCCGTTGTGGATGCTGGCGGAGAACTCGGCGGTCGAGCACGGCTGGCTGCGCCCGCCGCTGGTCCGCCTGGTCTGGGGCAAGACCTGGAACGTGCCGGGCGTGATCACGGCGATCGCGGAACGGTTCGACGCGTTCACCCTCACCGGTACGCCCCGGCGCTCCTGGCTGCGGCTGAAGCTGGTCCGCGTCGCGGAGGGCGCGGAGGCGGCGCGCGCCGGGTTCGAGGAGGAACTGGCCGCGGCGAGCACACCCGCTGTCGCGCCCGGGTCGGCGGTGGTCGCCGCCGCCGACGGCGCGGCCGAGCCGGGCTGGTCCGGGGTGCGCTTCGACCTGCTCGCCCACGACGCGCTGGGCTCGCCGCTGCGCTGGCGTCTGCTCGCCGAGCACAACCGGATCACCGATCCGCTCACCGTGCCCGCCGGCACCGCGCTCGCCGTCCCGCCGGCCGGCGCCGCCACCGTCGCGCCGGACGCCGTCACCGCGGGAGGCACGCCGTGACCCGTCACGCGACCAGCCCGGCGCGGCGAGCGGCCGCCGGGGGTGCGCCGTGAGCCGGGCCGCCCTGGTCACGGTCGACGGGCGACCGCTGGCCGATCCGGCCCGGCTGCGCGGCATCCGCGTCGCCGCCCGCCTCGACCGGCCCGCGCAGTGCGAGCTGACGCTCGCCGCCGCTCCCGGCGCGGGTCCGCTCGACCCTCCGGTACGCCCCGGCGCCACAGTCGACGTCCGCCTCGACGGGCAGGCGGAGGCGCTGTTCACCGGCGAGGTGACAGCAGTCGAGCGGGAGTACGCCGGTGACGGCGCCGCGCTGGCCCGGATCCGGGCGTACGACCCGCTGCACCGGCTGCGCAAGCGGCAGGAGCTGCGCGTGTTCGAGTCGGTGACCGCCGCCGAGCTGGCCGCCGACCTGTGCGCCGGGCTGGGGTTGAGCGTGGCGGCCGAGGACGACGGGCCGCGCCTGGACCGGCTGCTCCAGCACCGGCACACCGACCTGGATCTGCTGTGCGAGGTGGCCGGCCGGGCCGGGCTGCACCTCGGCGTGGACGGTGACCGGTTGCGGCTGTGCACGCTGGACGGCTACGGGGAGCCGCTGCCGTTGACGCTCGGCGAGACGGTGCACGCGCTGCGGATCACCGAGAACCTGGACCGGGCGGGCGCGGAGTGCGCAGTGCTCGGCTGGCACCCGCAGCGCGCCGAGCCGCTGAGCCAGCGCGCGGACGAGGCGCGCAGCGGGCGGCGCATTCCGCTGCGCCCCGACCCGGGCGACGTGGGCGCGGACGGCGTGCGTACCGCTGTGGACCAGCCGGGCCGCAGCGACGACGAGCTGGCCGCGCTGGCCCGAGCCGGGCTGGACGCCCGGGTGGCGGCGCTGGTCACCGCCGAGGGCACCGCGGAGGGCGACCCGGCGCTGCGGCCGGGCCGGCGGATCGCGCTCGCCGGCGTCCCGGAGCCGCTGGCCGGGGTGTACGTGCTCACCGAGGTGGTGCACACGGTGGACGCCGATGGGCACCTGACCCGGTTCTCCACCGCGCCGCCCGGCCCGCCGCCGTCGGCCGCGCCCCCGGCGGCGACTGTCACGCTCGGCACCGTCACCGACGTCGACGACCCGGACGGGCTGGGCCGGGCCCGGGTGACGCTGCCCGCGTACGGCGATCTGGACGCCGGCTGGCTCGCGGTGCTCTGCCCGGGCGCGGGCCGGGGCAAGGGGATCGTCGCGCTGCCCGATCCGGACGACACCGTGCTGGTGGCGCTGCCCGGCGGCGAGCCGGCCTCGGGCGTGGTGCTCGGTTCGCTGTTCGGCGCGGTCGAGCCGTACGACACCGGGATCGTGTCCGGCCGCTCGCGGCGCTGGTCGATGCGGACCGGCACCGGGCAGTCCATCGTGATCGACGACGACGGGCGCACGCTGCGCCTGGCCACCGACGCGGGCAGCTTCGTCGAGCTGCGTCCCGAGCTGACCACCGTGCACGCCGCCGGGGATTTGGTGCTCTCCGCGCCCGGCCGGGCCGTCGTGGTACGCGGCCGCACCGTCGACTTCCTGCACGCCCCGGCGGCCGAGGACGCCGAGACCGCCGCCGCGCAGGCCCGTACGCTCGCCCGTTCCGCCGGAGGTGGCTGATGCGCTGGATCCACCGCGACTCGCTGATCACCTGCGGACACGACGGGCGGGTGAGCAACCGCCCGTCCCAGCAGTGGGTGACGGTCCAGGCCGTGCCGGTGCTGATCCGCCCCGACCCGGAGGGGCGCGACATCACCGCCTGCCCCAACTACGGCCCGACGATCAAACCGTGCCTGCACACGCTGACCGTGACAGTGGGTTACAGCACGTGGGTGCGGGTGGACCGGCAGCCGGTGGTGCTGTCGCACCTGGACGGCCTGACCGACGGCACCCCGCCGGGCACCGTGCACCACCAGGTCCGCGACGTGCGGCAGAGCTTCCTGGGGGCGGACGCATGAGGGCCTTCCGCTTCGTCGGCGCCGGCTTCGACGCCGGCCGCGCCCGTGGTCTCGCGCTCACCGCCGCAGGCTCGCTCGCCATGACCGACGGCGACGAGACGGTACGCCAAGCGCTGTACCTGCTGCTGTCCACCACGCCCGGGGAGCGGCTGATGCGTCCCGGGTACGGGTCGCGGCTGCACCGGCTCGTCTTCGCGCCGAACGACGACACCACGGCCGGGCTGGCGATCCACTACGTGCGGCAGGCGATCCGGCGCTGGGAGCCCCGGGTCGAGGTGCTCGATGTGGACGCCGGCCCCGACCCGGACGACCCGTGGCGTCTGGTGATCCGGCTGGACTACCGGGTGCGGGCCAGCCTCTCCCCCGGCCACCTGGTGTTCTCCGTCGACCTGCTGCCCGCCGACGAGGAAACCGGAGACGAGGAGGGCACGTCATGACGCTGCCGGTGCCGCACCTGGACGACCGCGCCTTCCTCGACCTGGTCACCGAGGCGCGGGAACGCATCGCCCGGTCCTGCCCGGACTGGACCGACCTGTCCGCGCACGACCCGGGCATGGCGCTGGTGGAGGCGTTCGCGTACCTGACCGAGGTGATGATCTACCGGCTGAACCAGTTGCCGGAGAAGGCGTACGTGGCGTTCCTGAACCTGCTCGGCGTCACCCGGCATCCACCGGCGGCGGCCTGGGCGGACGTGCGCCTGACCCGTACCGGCCCGGACCGCGGCCCGGTGCGGGTGCCGGCCGGCACCCGGGTCGCCGCGGCCCGCGGCGCGGACCCCCGGCCGGTCGTCTTCGTGACCACCGAACCGGCGGTGCTGCCCGCCGGGGAGACCACGACGACGGTACGCGTGCACCACTGCGAGCCGGTCGAGGCGGAACTGCTGGGCACCGGCACCGGGCAGCCCGGTCAGGTGTTGCGGGCGGCCCGTGCGCCGCTGACCCGTACCACCGAGGCGCTTGATCTGCTGCTCGGCGTGGAGGTGCCGGCCGGTTCGGTGGAGCTGGGCGCGGCCGCCCGCGAGCACGAGGGGCGCACGTACGAGATCTGGCGGCCGGTGGACAGCTTCGCCGGTGTCGGCCCGCAGGCGAAGGTCTACCTGGTGGACCGGGCCTCCGGGGTGGTCACGTTCGCCCCGGCGCTGGACCTGCGCCCGGACGGTGGCGCCCCGGCCGTCGAGGGGGCGGCCGGGGCGACCACTGTGGCGGCGGTGCCGCCGGACGGACGGCAGGTGCGGCTCTGGTACCGCTGCGGCGGCGGACCGGCCGGGAACGTCGCGGCGGGCGTGCTGACCAGCCTGCGCGACCCGCTGCCGGGGGTGAGGGTGGACAACCCGGAGCCGGCCACCGGTGGGCGGGAACTGGAGTCGCTGGAGTCGGTGCTGGCGCGCGGGCCGTACGAGTTCTTCGCCCAGCAGCGCGCGGTGACCGCCCGGGACTTCGAGATCCTGGCCACCGGCTCCGGGGCGGTGGCGCGGGCGCGGGCGTTCACCCGGGCCGCCGTCTACAGCTTCGCCCGGCCCGGCGAGGTCGAGGTGGTGCTGGTGCCGTACGTGCCGGAGGCGGCCCGTCCCGGCGGCCGGCTGCCGGTGGCGGTGCTGCGCGAGCACGAGGTGGAGGAGGCCCGCCGCCGGGTCGAGGCCGACCTGGAACGCCGCCGTGCCCTGGGTACGGCGGTGCGGGCGGGCTGGGCCCGGTACAAGGCGGTGTCGATCAGGGCCCGGGTGGTGGTGCGCCGCGAGGAGGACGTGGACGCGGTGCGCCGCCGCATCCACGACCGGCTGCACCAGACGCTCAGCCCGCTGCCGACGCCGCTGAACCCGGCCGGCTGGGCGTTCGGCGAGCCGCTGCGCGCCTCCAACGTGTACCGGATGCTGGAGCACGCCGAGCCGGGTGTGCGCTACGTCGAGTCGGTGCGGTTCGTGGTCGACGAGGCGCCGGACGCGCAGGTACGGACCGTGGCGGTGGACCAGTACCAGGCCGACACCTGGTACGCCGGCGGCGGCCCGGTGCTGTTCCGCTCCACCAACGCGGGGGCGGGCTGGGAACCGGCCGGCCGGTTCGACGACGAGACAGTGGTGCGGGTGGTGCCCGCGCCCGCCCCGGTACGCCCCGGCGTGGTCCCCCGGGCCGGTTCGGTGGCGGTGGTGACGGCCCGCGCCGCCGGCGGCTCCCGGGTCCGGCTGAGCACCGACCTGGGTGAGACGTGGACGCTGCTGACCGACCTCGACTCCGGCGTCCGCGATCTGGCCTGGATCGACCGGGACGGCACCGGCGCGCTGCTGCTGGCCACCGACGCGGGCCTGTACGAGGTGCCGCTGCTACCCGGCGCGGTGCCGTTGCAGATCCTGGTCGACCCGGCCGACGCCGACCGGGGCTTCTACGCGGTGCGCGCGTTCGTCTCCGAGCGCGGCGCACCAGGGGTGGCGGTGGCCGCGCAGGCCGGATTCGGCGTCTACCTGTCGACATCTGCCGGACGGCCCGGCACGTTCGCCCACGTCGGCCTCGCCAACGTCGACAACCGGATCCTCGCCGTCCAGTACGACGGCCCGGCCACGCTGCTGTGGTGCGGCGCGGGCGAGCCGGACCCGAAGAAGCCCGGCCAGGGCTGCCACCGCACCCGGCTGTTCGAGTCGGACGTGAAGTGGCAGTCGATGGCGTCCGGCTGGATCGGCGGCACCTGCCGCGACCTGGCGTTCAGCGGCCCGCTCGCGCTCGCCGCGACGCAGAGCGGCGGCGTGGTCCGCCTAGACACGCTCGCCGGGCAGCCGCAGTGGTCGCCGGTGATGGTCAACTGCGGCCTGCCGCTGCGGGACCGCACCCGGTTCGTCCCGGTCGACGCCATCGCCGCCACCGCGCCCACCGGCACCTCCGGCACCGGGCGGCTGGTGCTCGCCGGCGGCGAGCGCGGCGTGTTCCGCAGCGGCGACGGCGAGGACTGGACGGCGAGCGCCAACCAGGCCACCGCCGACGTGGTCACCGTCCCCGGCACCTGGCTGCTCTGCTCCGGCGAGCACGACATCGAGGTGGTGCGGCAGGATGCGCCGAGCGGCGATTGAGCGGCTGCTGCCGGCCGCGTACCAGCGGGCCGCCGGCCCGGGCAGCGTGCTGGGCGCGCTGCTGGACGTGATGGAGGCGCTGCACGCCCCGGACGAGGCGGTGCTCGCCGACGTCGACGCGCTGTTCGGGGCGTACCGGACGCCGGACGGGTTCGTGGCGTACCTGACCCGCTGGGTGGCGATGGACCACGTGGTCGCCGCGCCCCGCGCCGACGCGCCGCTGCCGTTGCCGGCGGGCCGGCTGCGGGACCTGGTGGCGCACGGCGCGCTGCTGGCCCGGTGGCGCGGCACCCCGTACGGCATGCGGACCGCGCTGGAGCTGGCCACCGGCGTGACCGGGTTCGTGCTGGACGAACCGCCGGACCGGCCGTTCCATCTGGTGGTGCGGGTGCCACCGGCCGCCGCCGACCGGCTCGCGCTGGTCACCCGCATCGTCGAGGCGGAGAAACCGGCGGCGGTCACCGTCGAGGTCGTCACCGGGGACCCGGCCGGCCCGTCCTCCGACCCGACGCCGCCCGACCCGGGCCCGCCGCCCACGCCCGAGCCGGACGATGCCGAGCCCGCCGCCGGGGTGGCGACGGTGCGCGCGGTCGGCCGGGCGCACGTACCCGCACCCCACGATCCGCCCGAGGAGCCGTCATGACCACCGAATGGACAGTCGTCGCCGCCGCCGAACAGTTCACCCTGGACGCCCGCAACAGCGGTGAGCTGACGTTCACCGTGTCGAACCCGGGCACCGCGCCGGACACCGTCGTCTTCGACGTCGCGCCCGGCGAGGGCAGCCAGCGGGCCTGGTTCACCGTGGCCGAGCCGCAGCGGGTGGTGCCCGGGCAGGGCTCGGTGTCGTTCCTGGTACGCCTGGCCGTGCCGCCCGGCACGCCGCCCCGGCGCTACGACATGACCGGGTTCGCGTACTCGGCGAACACCGCGCCGGAGGAGAGTTCCCGCTCGAGTGGCCGGGTCACGTACGACGTGCGGGCCGTCGTACCCCCGAAGCGCGCGCCGTGGCCGTGGATCGCGGCCGCCGCGGCGCTGGTGCTGGTCGTGGCCGGGGTGGTGGCCTGGCTGGTGACCCGCGGACCGGACACCCCCGCGCCGCCGCAGGCCGACGCGGTGACCGTGGAGGCGGAGACGCTGGTCTCCGGCGCGACGGTGCAGTCCACCACCGGCGCGAAGGCGGACGTGGTGGCGCAAAAGAACTGCTGCGACGTGGTGTGGTCCGGCGACGCCCAGCTGTTCTTCCTGGGCCGGGGCGTCGGCGACCGGGTCACCGTGCAGGTGGATCTGCCGTCCGACGGCACCTGGCGGTTCTCCACCGTGCGGACCACGTCGTTCGACTACGCGAACACGATCTGGCTGGTCGACGGCCGGCAGGTCGGCGACACGTTCTTCGGGTTCACCCCGACGGTGGTCCGCACCGACGAGGTGGACGTGGGGACCCTGGAGCTGACCCGCGGCCCGCACAAGCTGACGCTCGTGGCGGTGAGCAAGACGCAGGGCACCGACAGGTACTTCGCGGGCGTGGACGAGATCCGCTTCACGCCCGTCGTCCGGCCATGACCACCAGGCAGAAGGTGCTGCTGGTGGCGGTGGCAGTGCTGCTGGTGGCGCTGTACGTGGTGGCGGTGGCCGGACGCCGCGACGACAGGGGCGACCCGGCGGCCGGGCCGGGCGCGCTGGCCCGGCTGGGACGCGGGTCCGGGACGGTCGACCCGGCGACGGTGGCGGTGAACTGCCTGCCGCCGGCCGCCGATCCGGCCACCACCGCCGACGGGGTGACGCTCACCTTCGGCACGGTGTGCCGGCTGCGGGTGGCCGACCCGGGCGCGCTGCGCACGCTGGTGCTGCGCGGCACGACACCGTTCGAGGTGACAGCCCGCGCGCCGGGCGACGCGGACGTGACGGTCACCGACGAGGTCGCCCCGGACGCGGACGGCCCGGCGGTGGCGAAGGTGGCGGTGGACCGGGAGACCGAGGTGCTCCTGCGGTGTCCGGGAGGTGGCGGATGTTCGGTCACGCTGGCCCGGTCCTGACCGGGACGGAGACGCGGCATGGGTGAGTTGCGCAAGCCGTTCCTGCTGCTGGCGTTGCTCGCGGTGGCGCTCGTGGTCGGCGTGGAGCTGGGCGCGGCGGCGCTGACCGGCGGCGGCGACGCGAGCGGCGCGCTGCGGGAGCGCGCCGGGCAGCTCGGCGTCGAGCTGGGCGACGTCGGCGCGGTGGCCGAGCCGTCCGGCCGGGGCATCGGGTACCTCGCGCTGATCGACGTGGTGGCGCTCTGGACGACCGGGCTGTTCTGCCTGAGCCTGGTGCTGCCGGACCGGATGCAGGGCCGGGTGCAGGGCGTGGCCACGCTCGTCTTCTCGATCGTGCTGCTGCTGGTGTCGCTGGTCCTGCTGATCGTCGCGTTCGTCGAGCTGACGGTGATGGTGTCGCTGTTCCTGGCGCCGCCGTTCGGCACGCTGGCGTACCTCGCGGTGTGGGGGTTCTTCCCGGTCGACGACGCGGCGGTGCTGCTCGGGCTGGCGCTGCTGCTCAAACTGGTCTGGGCCGGGCTGCTGCTCGCCGCCCAGCCCCGGTTCCTGCGCAACAAGGGCCTCGTCGCGCTGGTGCTGACCACGCTGCTGTGCACAGTGGTGCTGCAGTTCCTGCACGGCCTGGTGCCGGTGATCCTGGTCAGCATCCTGGACGACCTGGGCGCCGTGGTGTTCGCGGTGGTGGCGCTGATCTGGGCGCTGGTGCTGCTGATCGGGTCGATCCCGGCGATCGTGAAGGCGATCCGGACCACCGCCACCACGTCCGGTCGTACCGTCAGGTGACCGCGCCGCCGGCCGCGAGCGTGGCCAGGCGCGGCAGCTGCTGCGGGTCGGTGAGCGCCGACCCGACCGCCACCACGCGCGCCCCGGCGGCGAGGAAGTCTTCCGCGTTGCCGGCGTCGACGCCGCCGGTGGCGACGAACCGGGCCTCCGGCAGCGGCCCGGCCACCGCCCGGAACCAGGCCGGGCCGAGGCTGACCGCCGGGAACGCCTTGAGCCACACCAGGCCGTGGTCGAGCGCCCGCTGCGCCTCGGTCGGGGTGGCCACGCCGGGCAGGTGCGGCACGCCGAGACCGGCCGCCGCGTCGGCCACCGCCAGGTCCAGGCCGGGCGCCACTGTGAACGCCGCCCCGGCGGCCACCGCGTCGTGGACCTGCGCCGGGGTACGCACGGTGCCCGCGCCGACGATCCGGTCCCGCCGCCGCCCGGCCGTCACGGCGGCGCGCAGCGCCGGCACCGCTTCCGGGGTACGGATGGGCACCTCCACCACGGCGATGCCGAGATCCCAGGCCAGTTCCGCCAGCCGGACCGTCTCGTCGACAGGCAGGTCGCGCAGGATCACCATCACCCGCGCGTCGCCGAACAGGGCTTCGAAGTCGTGCCCGCTCATCTCCCGCTCCCTCCCCTGACCTGCGCGGTCCACATCGTCTCCGGCAGCGCCAGCGCCCGCGCGATCGTCTCCGGATCAGGCGGCGGCGCGGTGTCGCCCGGCACGACCAGCACCGGCGCGGCGGTCAGGTGCCCCAGCCGCAGACAGGCGCGCAGGTCCAGGCCGCGCAGCAGCCCGGACAGGAACCCGGCGGCGAACGCGTCACCCGCGCCGACCGGCTCCACCACGTCCACCGGCAGCGCCGGCACGAACACCGCCGGCCCGGTACGCGGCAGCGCCGTCGCGCCGACCGGCCCGTCCTTGACCACCACCAGTTCCGGGTCGGGCAGCAGGGCACGAACGTCGGCCGGATCGTCCGCAGCCCAGAGCCCGGCCGCCTCGTCCAGCCCGACCAGCACCACGTCGGCGCGGTCGGCCAGGCCGTGCAGGACCGGGGCGGCCCGGTCGGCGGGCCAGAGCGCCGGGCGGTGGTTCACGTCGAAGCTGACCCGGGCACCCGGTAGCGCGCGCCCGTCCAGCGCGGATACGAGCAGGTCACGGCAGGTGCCGGAGAGCGCCGCGGTGATGCCGGACAGGTGCAGCAGGCGTGCCCCGGCCAGCCCGGAACGCGTGAGGTCGGCGGCGCCGAGGCGGCTCGCGGCCGACCCGGCGCGGTGGTAGTGCACGCGGGTGCCGTACGGCCCCGGTTCCTTCAGGTAGAGCCCGGTCGGCGCGTCCGGGTCCACGGTGACCAGGCTGACGTCCACGCCCGCGGCGGCGACCTCGGCCACCACCCGCCGCCCGAACGGGTCGTCGCCGACCCGGCTCACCCACGCCGCGCGGTGCCCGAGCCGGGCCAGCCCGGCCGCCACGTTCGACTCCGCGCCGCCCACGCCGACGGTCAGCCGCGCCGCGCGCTCCAGCGACCCGCCGTCATCGGGGGCGAGCACCACCATCGTCTCGCCCACGCAGACCACCTCCGGCCCGCCCGCCGGGCTCACGGCGTCACCCCCAGGCGGGCCGACACGTCGGCCGGGTCGAGGTGGCCGTCGGCGACCAGCACCCGGTGCCGGTTGTGCCGGGGCCGGCTGGCCGCGACCACCGCCGGGCTGTCGAACGCGTACGCGACGCAGACGCCCGGGTACATCGCGGTGCGCACGAACCACCTGTCACCCGGCCCCAGACCGGTGAACACCAGCGTGTACGCGCCACCGCCGGGCGCGGAGGCGGACAACGCCAGCCAGGGCGCGGCCGAGCCGTTCACCGCCTCCTCGCCCACCGCCTCGGCGGTGCGCACCCGCGCTTCCCCGTCGGCCACGGCACGCCAGAAGAATCCGCCGTAGCCGGCGCCGCCCGGGCGGCCGTTCGTGGCCGGGCTGCCCAGGCGCACGTTGGCGCCGGTGGCGGAGGTGAGCGTGGCGGACAGGTCAAGCCACCAGGCGTCCTCCCCGGCCGGGGTGGCGGTGATCCGCCGGTGTTCGCGCAGCAGCACCCGGCCGTGCCGGTCCCGCCATTCCAGGTCGTGGTCGAGCCGGTCGGCTGCCCGCTCCCGCCAGCCGGTGTGCGCGATGACGCCGTGGTCGTCGCGCCAGGTGTAGCCGGTGCCGCGCACGTACGTCCGGCCGCCCCACAGGTTGACGCCGTCCACGTCCTGCACGGCCAGTGACGCGCCGAGGTGCCAGACGTGGTCGGCCGGGAGCGCGTCGGTGACCGGCGTGCCGGCCCGGGTCCGCACCGGATGCAGGTACGGCCGGGGCCCGTGGCGCGGGTCCAGCTCCGGCCGGACCAGGTACCGGGCCACCTCGGCGCCGTCCACCACCAGCCGGGGTTCGGCGGTCACGTCGGGTCCGGGGCGGGGACCGGGCGGCGGGCGTCGAGCGCGTGCAGCGCCGCGAGGGCGTACCCGCCGAGGATCGGCACCGCGACCGGCGTGACCAGCACGCCCAGCAGCACCGCGAGGGCGCAGATGCCGGAGGCGGCGGCCCACACGCCGGGGCGCTGCGGGCAGGTGCGGGCCACCTTACGGGCGGCGGACTGCCAGCCCCGGCCGCCGCTGCGCCCGACCGCGACGGTGACCAGGCCCGCGTACCCGAGCAGGACCGCGACCACGACGGCGGTGAGCGCGAGCGCGGGCCCGCCGCCGGGTACCCGGCCGGTGGCGAGCGCGAGCAGGTCGGCGGTGAGCAGCGCGACGGCGGCCAGGGCGACGGCGCTGACCGCGAGCCCGGCGGGCAGCGCGCGGCCGAACCGGGCCAGGCTGGTCCGCGCGTCGGGCCAGGAACCGGTGACCGACCTGTCGTGCAGCGCGGCACTGGCGGTGGCGAGCGCCGGGGCGAGCGTGAGCACCGGCAGCGCGGCCAGCGCCACGGCGAAGCCGAGCAGCGCCAGGTCGGTCGCCTCGCGCAGCGTGTCCCGCCAGTCGGCACGGGCAGGCACGGCGGTCATCCCTTCAGCCCGCTGGTGTTGATGCCCTCGACGAGCATCCGCTGGAAGGCCAGGAAGAACAGGAACACCGGCAGCAGCGACAGCACCGACATGGCGAACATCGGGCCGACGGCGCTCTGGCTCGTCGAGTCGATGAACAGCGTCAGCGCCACCGGGATCGTGTAGTCCTCCAGGCTGGACAGGAACACCAGTTGCCGGAAGAAGTCGTTCCAGGTCCAGATGAACGAGAAGATCGCGGTGGTGACCAGCGCCGGGCGGCTCAGCGGCAGGATGACGTGCCGGAACACGCCGTACGGGGACGCGCCGTCGATGGTGGCCGCCTCGTCCAGCTCGCGCGGGATGCCGCGCATGAACTGCACCATGAGGAAGACGAAGAACGCCTCGGTGGCCAGGAACTGCGGCACCAGCAGCGGCAGGTACGGCCAGTCGCCGCCGACGAGGCCAAGGCTGCGGAACAGGATGTACTGCGGCACGATCAGCACGTGCCCGGGCAGCAGCAGCGTTCCGATCATGACGGTGAACCACAGCTTGCGCAGCCGGAACCGCAGCCGGCCCAGGGCGTACGCGGCGAGCAGGCAGGACAGCGCGTTGCCGACGACGGTGAGCGCGCTGACCACTGCGCTGTTGAGGAAGAACCGGCCGAAGCTGATGTCGAAGTTGGTCCAGCCGTCGACGTAGTTGCCGGGGGTGAACACCTCCGGCAGCAGGCCGACGTTGTTGACGATCTCGGCCTGCGACTTGACCGACGTGCCGAGCATCCAGAACAGCGGGTAGAGCACCACCGCGACGATCGCCACGAGCACGACCAGCCGCAGGACGTTGCGGCCGCCGCCCGGCCGGCGGCGGGCGACAGGAAGCGCCGTCATGAGTCGTCTCCGTCCGAATAGTGCACCCAGAACCGGCCGGTGCTGAAGAAGACGGCGGTGACCACGCCGATCGCCACCAGGAACACCCACGCCATCGCCGACGCGTAGCCCATCTCCAGGTCGGTGAAGCCGGAGATGTAGAGCTTCAGCGTGTACATCAGGGTGGAGTCGACCGGGCCGCCGGTGCCGTTGCTGAGCACGAACGCGGCGGTGAAGCCCTGGAAGCCGTTGATGGTCTCCAGCACCAGGTTGAAGAAGATCACCGGGGAGAGCATGGGCAGGGTGACCGCGCGGAAGCGCCGCCACGCCCCGGCGCCGTCCACCGCCGCCGCCTCGTACAGCTCGGTGGGCACCTGCTTCAGCCCGGCCAGGAAGATCACCATGGGCGCGCCGAACTGCCAGATGGCCAGCACCATCAGCGTCTCCAGCGCCCAGTCCGGGTCGCTGACCCAGGGCAGCCCCTCGACGCCGAACAGGGCGAGGAACGAGTTGAACGCGCCGTCCCGGTTGAACATGTTGACCCAGACGATGGCCAGCGCGACGCTGCCGCCGAGCAGCGACGGCAGGTAGAACAGGCTGCGGAACAGCCCGACGCCGCGCCAGGCCCGGTTGAGCAGCAGCGCCACGCCGAGCGCGGCGGCCAGCTTCAGCGGCACCGCGATCAGCGCGAACGTCAGCGTGACCCGCACCGCGTGCCAGTACGACGGGTCGGCGGTGAACATCCGCTCGTAGTTGGCCAGCCCCACCCACCGCACCTCGGACAGCGGCGTGAGGATGTCGTAGTCGGTGAAGCTCAGCCAGAGCGACAGCAGCATCGGGATCGCCGTGACGCCCATCAGTCCGATGAGCCAGGGCGAGAGGAAGACGTACCCCGCCAGGCCCTCGCCGAGCCGGGCCCGGCCGGCCCGACGCCGCGTGGGGCGAGGGCCGGCCGGTCCGGTGCGCGGGGTCCGGCCGGGCGCCGTGGTGACAGCCACGGGACCGGTCCTTTCGTGGGGTCAGGCGATCGCGGACTTGCAGGCGGTGACGAACTGCTCGGCCGCCTGAGCCGGGGTGGCGCGGCCGTACTGGGCGTTCTCGGCGGCCTTGACCAGCTCGGACTTGACCTTGCTGTGCCCCTTGATCGGCACCTGGGGCGAGGCGCCGAACTTCTGCGCCAGGTCGGACTCGACCTGGATGGACTGCTTCATGGCCGGGTCGGTGGCGGTCTCGCTGACCTTGGCGCGCAGATCCATGTTCGACGGCAGACCACGGTCGGTGCCGAGCAGCGCGACCACCTCCGGGTCGTTGTTCAGGAAGTTGATCACGTCGACGGCGACGTCCTTGTGCTTGCTGCCCTTGAACACCGACCAGTACATCGAGGCGCGCGCCCACTGCCCGCTCGGGTCACCCGGGTACGCGACCACGCCCAGCTCGTCCTTGGTGTTCTTCTTCAGGTCCGGCATCTGGTTGACCCACACCCAGGAGGTGGCCGACTTGCCGGTGACCACCAGCTGCTTGGTGATGTCGCTGGAGTTGCCCTCGTGGATGACGTCAGGCTTCGGGGTGGCGCCCCGGTCCCGCGCGCCCTTCCACAGCTCGAACCACTTCGTCACGTCCTCGGCGGTGAAGCCGAGCTCCTTGCCGTTGTACAGGTCCTTGCCCTGCTGGCGCAGCCACACCCAGAGCGCCTTGTAGTCGGCGCTCGGGTCCTGGGTGCCGGGCACCTTCGTCTTCTTCGCCACCTGCTCGGCCCAGGCGATGTGCTCCTCCCAGCTCATCCCGGTGGTCGGCTCAGGCAGCCCGTTCTTTTGCAGCAGCGTCTTGTTGTAGACCAGGCCCTGGGTGTTCTCCCCGGCGGCCACCCCGGCGAGCTTGCCGTCGACCACGCCGTACTCCAGCAGGCTCTTGGGGAACTTCGACACGTCGAGCTTGCCGGAGTCCTGGTAGCTGCCCAGGTCGAGCGTGGTGCTGCGGCCGGCGTACTCGGCCAGGTAGTTGTCGTCGATCTGGAACAGGTCCGGCGGGTTGCCGCCGGCGGTGAGCGTGGCGAGCTTGTCGAAGTAGCCCTGGTTGGCCTGCCAGGTCTTCTCGAACGTCACGTCGGGGTGCTTCTTGGTGTAGAGGGCCAGGGCGTCCTCGGTGAGCTTGGCCCGGGCCTCACCGCCCCACCAGAAGACGGAGAGTTTGACCGGGCCGCCGTCGCCGCCGGCGTCGTCGTCGCCGCAGCCGGCCGCGCCCAGGGCGAGGGGCACGGCGAGCGCGACGGCGGCCAGGCCGCGCACGAGTCGGCGTCGGGTCACAGGGGTACGGTGATGCCGCCCGGCGGGTGCGCCGGCGGTGGGGGACGTTGCGGGGTGCATCTGCGCTCACTCCTCGGCTGTGGGAGGCGACGACGTCACCGGCGGCCGTCCACGGGCCGCCCGGGTCCGCAGTGCTGTGCGGGCCCGGGCCACCTGCTCAGGCCCCGGTGCCGTCCCGGCCGGGCGCGGGGACGGGCCCGGTCGAGTCGCGGACGACCAGTTCGGTCTGGAGCATTACCTGTGCGGTGGTGCGACGGTCGCCGGCCGCCGCGCCCCGGCCCCGGGCGCCGCGTGGCGCGTCGGAGTCGAGTTGCAGCAGCATGTCGACGGCCGTCCGGCCGGCGGCCGCGGTCGGCGTGGCCACCGTCGTCAACTTGGGGCGGGTGAGCCGGCTCAGCGCGATGTCGTCGACGCCGACGACGCTCACGTCGTGCGGCACCCGCGTCCCGAGCGCGTCCAGCCCTTCGATCAGGCCGATCGCCATCAGGTCGTTGTAGGCCAGCACGGCGGTGACGCCGCTGCGGCGCACCTGTTCGGCCAGGGCGCCGCCGCCGGTCTCGGTGGGCTGGTTGGGTCCGAGGACGGTCAGCTCCGCTGAACCGCTGCGGGCGGCGGCGGTAGCGGCGCGGCGCATCTCCCGGGCGGTCCACGAGCCGCGTGGGCCGCCGAGCAGCGCGATCCGGCGGTGGCCGAGCCCGAGCAGGTGCTCGATCGCGGCCCGGGCGCCCTGCCCGACGTCCATCATCACGCAGGGCAGGCCGGCGACCTGGCGGTTTATCACCACCACCGGGACCTCGCGGCTGACCTGCTCGATCAGGCTGTTGCTCATCCGGGGGCTGCACAGCAGCACGCCGTCGACCTGCTTGGCCAGCGCGTGGACCAGGTCCTCCTCGGCGACCGGGTCCTCGTTGGTGTCGGCGACGAACACGTGGTAGTCGCGGTGCCGGGCCTGCCCCTCCGCCGCCTTGATCAGCGGCGGGAAGAACGGGTTGGCGATGTCGGCCACGATCAGGCCGATGTTGTGCGTACGGCCGGTGATGAGGGCCCGGGCGGCCCGGTTGGGCCGGTAGCCGAGGTCCTCCGCGCAGGCCAGCACCCGGACCCGGGTCTCCGGGTTGACCAGGTGCGGGGCCGAGAACGTCCGGGACACGGTGGAGATGTGCACACCGGAGGCGCGGGCGACGTCCCGGATGGTGGCTGGCACGGCGGGCTCCCTCGTCCGATGTGGTGGGGGTCACGGGTGCCGCCCATTAATGCAAACGGTTGCGCCCGTGTCAACGGTCCATTGTTGCGGCTCGATTGCGGCGACGGTCCCGGTGGGCGCGCGAAACCTCATCAATGCGGATGGATAGGGCGGCTTGACCGCCATCCGTTGACGACGTATCCATCGTCGTGGTTTCTTCGGCTGCAAACCTTTGCAGCCGACTGCCGGGGAGGCCACGTCATGTCACCACCGGCCCGGGAACGGGTCCGCCACGCCCTGGTCGGCGCCGGGGCGCGCGCCGAGATGTTCGTCCGCGCCCTGGCGCTCGACCACGCCGACACCGCCGAGCTGGTCGCGTTCGCCGACGTCAACCAGACGAGGATGGACGCGCACAACCGCTGGCTGGCCGAGCTGGGCCGGTCGCCGGTGCCCACGTACGCCGCCGCCGACTTCACCACCATGCTCGTCAAGGAGCGCGTCGACGTGGCGCTGGTGACCAGCGTGGACGCCACCCACGACGAGTACGTGACGGCGGCGCTGCGCGCCGGCTGCGACGTGATCGTCGAGAAGCC
The DNA here is from genome assembly GCF_028768405.1 of Micromonospora chalcea. Classification (NCBI taxonomy): domain Bacteria; kingdom Bacillati; phylum Actinomycetota; class Actinomycetes; order Micromonosporales; family Micromonosporaceae; genus Micromonospora; species Micromonospora chalcea. The sequence goes on from NZ_CP118233.1 coordinate 1,705,281, forward strand.
CATGACGGTCGACGCGGAACGGTGCCGCCGCATCCTGGACGCGGTCGCCGAGACCGGCCGCCGCGTCACAGTCGCGTTCAACTACCGCTACAACCCGCTGCACGAGCAGGTCCGGCGGCTGCTCGCCGACGGCGCGGTGGGCGAGATCGGGTCGGTGCACTTCGAGTGGCTGCTCGACGTGCGCCACGGTGCCGACTACTTCCGCCGCTGGCACCGCGACAAGTCCGTCTCCGGCGGGCTGCTGGTGCACAAGTCCGGCCACCACTTCGACCTGGTCAACTGGTGGCTGGACGCGCGCCCGGTCGAGGTGCACGCGTACGGCAGGTTGTTCTTCTACGGCGCCCACGGCCGCCGGCACGGCTACGCCCGCGACTACGACCGGGCGCACGGCTCCCCCGCCGCCGACGGCGACCCGTTCGCGCTGCGCCTGGCCGACCACCCGCGACTGCGCGAGCTGTACCTCGACGCCGAGGCCGAGGACGGCTACCACCGCGACCGCAACGTCTTCGCCCCCGGCGTGACCATCGAGGACGACCTCGCGGTGCTCGCCCGCTACGACACCGGCGCGACCATGACCTACCACCTGACCGCGTACGCCCCCTGGGAGGGCTACCGGGTGATGGTCAACGGCAGCCGGGGCCGCCTGGAGCTGGAGGTGACCGAGAGCGACCACGTCAGCCCGTCCGTCGCCGGTGCACTGAAGGGCGCGGCGCTGCACGGCGACGAGGCCGCCGTCGAGCGGGGCGCGGCCCGGCTCACGCTGCGCCCGTTCTGGGCGCCGCCGGTCCAGATCCCGGTCGAGGGCTGGACCCGGCGCGGGCACGGCGGCGCGGACACCCGGATGACCCGGGTGCTGCTCGGCGGCGAACCCGACCCGCTCGGCCGGGCCGCCACCGCCCGCGACGGCGCGCTCGCGCTGCTCACCGGCCTGGCCGCCAACCGCTCGCTGGAGACCGGCGCGCCCACCCGCGTCGCCGACCTGCTCACCCTGCACTGACCGAGGAGCCCGCCCCCGTGCCGATCATCTCCCCCAGCGATCTGCTGCTGCCCGCCGAGCCCGGCCTGCGTGCCCTGGCCCGCGAGCTGTACGCGCTCGCCGCGCAGCAGCCGATCATCTCCCCGCACGGGCACGTCGACCCCGGGCTGCTGGCCGACGACCAGCCGTTCCCCGACCCGGCCCGGCTGCTCGTCGTACCCGACCACTACCTGACCCGGATGCTGCTCAGCCAGGGCGTACCCCCGGCCGACCTGGGCGTGCCCAGCGTCGACGGCAGCCCGGTGGAGACCGACGGGCGGACCATCTGGCGGCGCTTCGCCGCGCACTGGCACCTGTTCCGCGGCACCCCGTCCCGGCTGTGGCTGGAGCAGACGTTCCGCAACGTGTTCGACGTCGACACGCCGCTGGGCCCGGCCACCGCCGACACCGTCTACGACGCGCTCGCGGCGCGCCTGGCCGAACCGGGGTTCCGGCCCCGGGCGCTGTTCGAGCGCTTCGGCATCGAGGTGCTCGCCACCACCGAGTCGCCGCTGGACGACCTGGGCCGGCACGCCAAGCTCGCCGCCGACGGCTGGGGCGGGCCGGGCGGGCGGGTGGTCACCACGTTCCGCCCTGACGACGTGGTGGACATGGAGTTCGGCAACTGGGCGGCAAACGTGGACCGGCTCGCCGAGGTCTCCGGCGAGGACACCGGCACGTACGCCGGATACCTGGCCGCGCTGCGGGCCCGGCGGGAGGCGTTCGCCGCCGCCGGGGCCACCTCGACCGACCACGGGCACCCGACCGCCCGTACCCTCGATCTCAGTCCGGCGCAGGCCGCCGCGCTCTACGACAGGGGCCGGCGCGGCCTGGCCGACACGGGCGACGCCGAGGCGTTCCGGGCGCACATGCTGCTGGAGTTCGCCCGGATGTCGCTCGACGACGGCCTGGTCATGCAGCTGCACCCCGGTGCGGTGCGCAACCACAACCGGTGGCTGCACGCCCGGCACGGCCGCGACGTCGGCGGGGACGTGCCGCAGGCCACCGAGTACGTGCACGCTCTCGCGCCGCTGCTGGACGCGCACGGCAACGACCCGCGGCTCACAGTGGTGCTCTACACGCTCGACGAGGACACGTTCACCAGGGAACTCGCCCCCCTGGCCGGCGGCTACGCGGCGCTGCGCCTCGGCGCGCCCTGGTGGTTCCTGGACTCCCCCGAGGTGCTGCGCCGGTTCCGCGAGGCGGTCACCGAGACGGCCGGCTTCTACAACACCGCCGGGTTCGTCGACGACACCCGCGCGTTCTGCTCCATCCCGGTACGCCACGACGTGGCCCGCCGGGTCGACGCCGGATTCCTCGCCCGCCTCGTCGCCGAGCACCGGATGACCGGGGACGAGGCCGCCGAGACGATCGTCGACCTGGCGTACCGGCTGCCGAAGCAGGTCTTCAAGTTCGGAGGTGGGCCTTCATGACCACAATCGTCGACGTCGAGGTGCACGACGTGCGCTTTCCCACCGCCGCCAGCGGCGACGGGTCGGACGCGATAAACCGGGGCGACTACTCGGCCACGTACGTGGAGCTGACCACCGACGGCGGGCCGACCGGCACCGGGTTCACGTTCACCAACGGGCGGGGCAACGAGATCACCTGCGCGGCGGTCCGCGCGCTCGCCCACCACGTACGCGGACGCACCGTCGCCGAGATCGCCGCCGAACCCGTCGCGTTCTGGCGCTCCCTGGCCGCCGACGTGCAACTGCGCTGGCTGGGCCCGGAGAAGGGCGTGATCCACATGGCCACCGGCGCGCTCGTCAACGCGGTCTGGGACCTGCGCGCCAAGCTCGCCGGCAAGCCGATGTGGCGCCTCCTCGCCGAGATGCCCACCGACGAGCTGGTCGCGACTGTCGACTTCCACCACATCACCGACGCGCTCACCCCGGACGAGGCGGCGGCCATCCTCGACAAGGGACGCGACGGCCTGGCCGACCGGCTCGCCGGGCTGGAACGCGACGGATTCCCCTCGTACACCACGTCGGTGGGCTGGCTCGGCTACCCGGACGAGCAGGTGCGCGCGCTGACCCGCGACGCGTACGCCGCCGGGTGGCGCGCGATGAAGATGAAGGTCGGCGGGCGGATCGAGGACGACCTGCGGCGGGCCCGGATCATCAGGGCCGAGATCGGCCCGGACGCGCTGCTGATGATGGACGCCAACCAGGTGTGGGACGTGGACGAGGCGATCGCCGCGATGGGCGTGCTCGCCGAGGTCGACCCGTACTGGATCGAGGAGCCCACGCACGCCGACGACGTGCTCGGCCACGCCCGGATCGCCCGCGCGGTCACCGAGCTGACCGGCGGACGCTGCCGGGTCGCCACCGGCGAGGTCGCCGCCAACAAGGTCATCTTCAAGCAGCTGCTCCAGGCCGAGGCGATCGGCGTGATGCAGATCGACGCCTGCCGAGTCGGCGGCGTGGACGAGGTGCTCGCCGAGCTGCTGCTGGCGGCGAAATTCGGCGTGCCGGTCTGCCCGCACGCGGGCGGCGTGGGCCTGTGCGAGTACGTGCAGCATCTCGCGATCTTCGACCACCTGCGGGTCGGCACGAGCCTGGACGGCCGCATGGTCGAGTACGTCGACCACCTGCACGAGCACTTCACCGACCCGGTCCGCACCCGGGGCGGGCGCTACCTGCTGCCCACCGTGCCCGGCTACAGCGCCACCATGCGCCCGGAGTCGATCGCGCGGTTCCGCTTCCCGGACGGCCCGGCATGGCGCTGACCCCCGACCGGCTCGGCCTGGCCACGCTACGCCACCTGCCGCCGGAGTCCCGGCCGCTGCTGCGCCCCGGCACCGTGCCGGCCGGCATCGTCCACCTCGGCGTCGGCGCGTTCCACCGCGCCCACCAGGCGGTGCACACCGAGGCGGCGGTCGGCGCGGCCGGCGGCGACTGGGGCATCATCGGCGTCGCGCCGCGCAGCACCGACGTGGTCGACGCCCTGGCCGCGCAGGACTGCCTGTTCAGCGTCACCACGCTCGCCCCCGACGCCGCGGCCACCCGGGTGGTCGGCGCGCTCGCCGGGGTACGGCACGCCGCGAGTGACCCGGACGCGGTGGTCGGCCTGCTCGCCGACCCGGCGATCCGGGTGGTCACGCTGACGGTGACCGAGAAGGCGTACCGGCTCGACCCGGTGACCGCAGCGCTGACGGTGGACGCGGACCTGACCGCCGACCTCACCACCGGCCGTCCCCCGCGTACCGTGCCCGGTCTGCTGGTGCGCGGGCTGCTCGCCCGCGCCGCCGCCGACGCCGGGCCGATCGCGCTGGTGAGCTGCGACAACCTGCCCGCCAACGGACGCCGTCTGCGCGGGCTGGTGGAGCAGTGCCTCGCGCTGGCCCGGGTGCCGGACGCGAGCGCCGAACGGGTGCTCACCGCCGTCACCTGCCCCGGCACCATGGTCGACCGGATCGTGCCGGCCGCCACCGACGAGACCCGGGACACCGCGCGCCGGGCGCTGGGCGTGACCGACCTGGCGGCCATCGCCGCCGAACCGTGGTCGCAGTGGGTGATCGAGGACGACTTCCCCGGCGGCCGACCGGCCTGGGAGCGGTCCGGCGCGGTGCTCACCGACGACGCCGGCCCGTGGGAGCGGCTGAAACTGCGGGCCCTCAACGGCGTGCACTCGGCCACCGCGTACCTGGGCGCGCTCGCCGGCGCGGAGACGGTGGCCGAGGCGCTGACGCTGCCGCACCTGGAGGCGGTGCTGCGGCGGCTGGTCGCCGAGGACATCACGCCGAGCTTCACCCCGCCGGCCGGCGTCGACGTGAGCGCCTACGGCGAGCAGGTGCTCGCTCGCTTCGCCAACCCCGCGATCCGGTACCGGACGACGCAGGTCGCCATGGACGGCTCGCAGAAGCTGCCGCAGCGGGTGCTGCACACCGTCGCCGACCTGCGGGCGGCCGGCCGGTCGGCGCGGTGGAGCGCGCTCGTGGTGGCCGCCTGGCTGCGGTTCCTGCTCGGGTACGCCGACGACGGCCGGCCGCTGCCGCTGGACGACCCGCTCGCCGACCGGCTGCGCGCCGCCCTCGCCGCCGGAGCGCACACCCCGGCCGGGGTGGTGGACGCGGTCTTCGCGCTGCGCGAGGTGTTCCCGCCCGACCTGGCCGCCGACGACGAGTTCCGCGCCGACGTGACCGGCTGGCTCACCGCGCTGGAACGCCACGGCGTCCGGGCCACGCTGGCGGACGCCCGGTGACCGGGAGCACGCCGGGCGGCGCCCGGTGAGCGCCGGCGGGCCGCCACGGGTGGCGTTGATCGGGGCGAACGGGCACGGCCGCTGGCACCGCCGGACCATCGCGGAACTGCACGCGGCCGGGCGGGCGCGCCTGGTCGCGCTGGTCGACGTACGCCCGCTGGATGCCGAACCGGACGCGCCGGTCCCGCCGGAGGCGGCCGTTTTCACCGACCACCGGGCCATGCTCGCCGAGTCCCGGCCCGACGTGGTGGTGATCTGCACGCCGCCGCACACCCACCTGCCGATCGCGCTCGACGCGCTCGCCGCCGGGGCGGACCTGCTGCTGGAGAAGCCGCCGGTGCTCGACCTCGCCGAACACCTGACGCTCACCGCCGCCGCGGACGCCGCCGGCCGGGCCGTGCAGGTCAACTTTCAGGCGCTCGGCTCGGCCGCGCTGACCGAACTGACCGGCGCGCTCGGGCGGCTCGGCCCGGTCACCGGCATCGCCACACTCGCCGCCTGGCAACGCCCGGACGCCTACTACGCCCGCTCCCCGTGGGCCGGGCGACGAACCGTCGACGGCCGCCCGGCGCTGGACGGAGCGCTCGCCAACCCGCTCGCCCACGCGCTCATGCAGTGCCTCGCCGTCGCCGAATCGGTCACCGGCGCACCCGTCCGCCCCGCCCGGATCGCCGTCGAGCGCTACCGGGTGCGCCCGATCGAGGTGGACGACACCACAGTGCTGCGACTGACGCCGCACGCCGGGCCGCCCGTGCTGGCCGCGCTCACCCTCGCCGCCGAGGAACACGTACCCGGGGAGGTGCTGGTCACCGGCGAGCGGGGCCGGGCGGTGCTGGAGTACCCCACCGACCGGCTGCGGCTACCCGGCGACGACACGCCACGCCCGGTGCCCGGCCGCCGGGGGCTGCTGGCGAACCTGCTCGACCACCGCGCGGACGGCACGCCGCTGATCGCGCCGCTGGCGCGTACCGAACCGTTCACCGCGGTGCTGGACGCGCTGCGGGACGCGCCCGTTCCGACGCTGCTCGACGGGGACCTGGTGCGCGTGGCGGGCGACGGCCCGCAGCGGGTGCGGATGGTGCGGGGCGTCGGCGCGGTGCTGCGGGCCGCCGTCGAGACCGGCGCGCTGCCGTCCGAGGCGGGCGTGCCGTGGGCGGTCGAGCCGTACGTGGTGGACCTGCCCGCGCAGTGAATGTCCCTCCAGGAGAACGGAACGAGTCATGCGTACCCGAACCGCAGTCGTCGCGGCGCTGACCGCCGCGCTCGTCCTCACCACCGCCGCGCCCGCGCCGGCCGCACCTGGTGAGCCGTCCCGGGCCGCCGAGCTGATCGGCCGCCAGGCCCTCGCCGCGAACGACGGCTGGGCCGCCGCCGGCACCGGCACCACCGGCGGGTCGGCCGCCACGCCGGAGCGGGTGCGCGTCGTGCGTACCCGGGCCGAACTGGTCGCCGCGCTCGGCGGCAACAACGCCACGAACGCCACCGACGCCACCTCCAAGATTGTGTACGTGGCCGGAACCGTCGACGGTTTCGAAGGCCCGGACGGCACGCCGCTGGACTGCGCCGACCTGGCCGACCCCGAGTACTCGCTGCAGGCCTACCTGGCCGCGTACGACCCGGCGACCTGGGGGCGGACGAACCCGAGCGGGCCGCTGGAGGCCGCCCGGGTGCGGTCGGTGGCCAACCAGACCCGGCAGACCCAGATCAACGTCGGCTCCAACACCACGATCATCGGGCTGCGCGGCGCCCGGCTCACCGGCCTGACGCTGATGATCGACCGGGTCGACAACGTGATCGTGCGCAACATCGAGTTCGTCGACGCCCGGGACTGCTTCCCCGCCTGGTCCCCCACCGACGGCGACACCGGCAACTGGAACTCCCAGTACGACCAGATCTCCGTACGGCGCAGCGAACACGTCTGGATCGACCACAACACGTTCACCGACGGCGACAACCCGGACAGCACGCAGCCCGTCTACTTCGGCCGGCCCTGGCAGGTGCACGACGGCTCGCTGGACGTCACGCACACCGCCAGCCTGGTCACCGTCTCCTGGAACCGGTTCACCGGCCGGGACAAGGTGATGCTGATCGGCTCGTCCAACACCGTCGGGCCGGACGTGGGCCGGCTCGCCGTCACCGTGCGGCACAACCTGTTCGACGGCACGCTGCAACGGCTGCCCCGGGTGCGGTTCGGCCAGGTCGACGTGCACGAGAACCACTACCGGCTCGGCGGGCCCGGCTTCGAGTACGCCCTCGGCGTCGGCGTGCAGTCCGCGCTGTACGCGGAGAACAACTTCTTCACGCTCACCGGCGACGCCGGCCCCGCAGACCTGCTGTACGACTGGGGCGGCACCGCGCTCACCGAGCGCGGCAGCTGGGTGCGCCAGGGTGACCGCCTGCCCCGGCCGGTGAGCCTGCTCGCCGCGTACAACGCCGTCCACGACCCGGACCTCGGCGGCGACGCCGGATGGACGCCGACGCTGCGCGCCGCCCGGCCGATGCCCGCCCCGCTGGTCCCGCTCGTCGTCGACGCCTTCGCCGGCGCCGGGCGGCTGCCGCTCTGACCTGCGCCTGAGCCCGCACGCGTACCGCCTCGACGCCGCCGGCGTGACCGTCCGCTCATCCCGCGCCGGCGTCCCCTCCGGGGGGCGCCGGCCCGCCGCCGTTGCCGCCCTGCCGGGCCGCCGGCTGACACGCCGCCCCCGATGCGCAATGATCACGTTTGACGGACAGCGCCGCCGGGGGAATGAATCGGCGGTCACCGGGGACAACAGGGTGAGAATCGGGCGGTGACAGCGCGAGTGGGCGCCCAGGTCCGGGGACGGGCACGGGACGGAGGGCCGGACGTGACGGGTGGGACATCCGGCGACGTCGGCCCGGTCCTCACCATCGAGCTGCCGGCCGACCCGGGCCGGCTCGCCGCCACCCGCGAGCGGCTACGCGGCTGGCTACACGCCCGGGGCGTCAGCGAGTGGGACGTCGAAACCGTCCTCATCGCCACCGGCGAGGCGTGCGCAAACGCCATCGAGCACGGGTACCGCTTCGCACCGGAGGGGATCACCACGCTGCGGGCCGAGCTGCGCGGCGACCGGCTGGAGATCGAGGTACGCGACCAGGGCGGCTGGCGGCCAGCCGACGGCGACGAGAGCGGCGACCGGGGACGCGGGCGGCTGATCATGGCGCGGGTGATGGACGAGGCCACCATCGTCGGCACGCCCGAGGGCACCTGCGTACGCCTGGTCAAGCGCCTCACCGACGACGTGAGCGGCCCGGCGGGCACCGGATCTAGCGAAGATCAGCTATAAGGGACGCATGGAGTTCCCCGCGTACCTCGCCACCATGCCGATGCACGCGATCACCGAGATCCACGGTGAGCCCGGCCTGCTGGCCCGGTTCCGGCTGGAGATCGAGGCGTTCGACGAGGCCGACCGCGACCGGCTGACCGAGGCGCTCGACCTGGCCGCCGACCTGCACCGCGACGACCGGCGGGTACGCGAGCCGTACCTCAACCACCTGCTGCGGGTGTCGATCCGGCTGATGCACCACTACCAGGTGCGGGACGTGGACGTGATCGTCGCGGGGCTGCTGCACGACGCGGTCGAGGACCATCCCGCCGAGCTGGCCGGGCTCGACCCTTCGGCCACCGGGCCCGACGTGACCTCGGCGGCGCTCGCCGCGCTGTCCGGCCGGTTCGGGTCGCGGGTCGCCCGGCTGGTCGCGGCGGTCACCAACCCCGAGTACGACCCGGGGCGGGACCGCGACGAGCAGTACCGGGAGCACGTGGCGGCAAGCCTGGAACGGGAGCCCTGGGCCCGGGTGATCAAGGTGTCCGACTTCACCGACAACGGTGTGGGTGTGATCCACACGGTCGGGCCGAAGGTGGCCCGCGCCGCCGCGAAGTACCGCCCGCTGGTGCCGGTCTTCCGCGACCTGGTCGCCCGCCCGGACACACCGTTGTCGCCACCGGTCAAGGAGCACATCCTGGCCCAGCTCGACCTGGCCGAGGAACGCTTCAGCGCCATCCTCGACCACCCCACCTGACCCCCACCCCGCCCCGTCGATCATGAAGTTGACCGCCGGGAGAGCGCTCCCCGCCCCCGCCAACTTCATGATCACCACCCGCCCTCGCGGCGTTGGTCAAGGAGTTTGGGTCGCCCCGGCGGCCTGATTCGGACACAAACTCCTTGATCACCGCCCCGGTCGGCAGGCCGGGTGAGGGTGACGGGTGCGGGTGGTGGGATCAGCCGGTGGCGGGTGGGCCGGCGAGCCGTCCGCCGAGCACGGCGGCGACGCGGTCGCGCAGGGCGGGCAGCCGGTCCGGGTGGTCGTGCAGCACCACCCGCAGCGTCTCGTGGCCACCGGCGGCGACCGCGCCGAGCACGTCGAGCAGCGTGCCGAGCTGCGCGGGCGGCTCGTCGGCGAGCAGGTACGCCGCGTCGGTCACGACCACTGTCAGCGGACCGGCGTCGAGGCGGTCGGCGAGCGCGTCGGCCAGGGCGTCCCAGTTACGGCCGTACCAGTCGGGCAGGTCCAACGCACCGGCCAGCGCCTCGTGCAGCCCGGCCCGGGTGCGGCCGGCCACGCCGGAGACCGGCACACCGTCCGGCTCGGACGGCGCAAAGTCGTACCCGAGCCAGGCCGGCAACCGCGTACCCATGATCCGTCCTTTCCCGACGGCGCCGGCCGGGCGTCGGGAGCCCGGCCGGCGTCGAGGCTGCTCAGAGCCGGTAGAAGTTGGCGTAGTGGTCGGGTGAGAACCAGGTCGCCCCGGTGCTCTTGTTGACCACGATCCGGTACGCGTCCCGGGAGGCGTTGCAGGCGCGCGGGTAGACGTCGTACTCGTAGTAGGTGGCGCCGGAGGGCAGCTGTCCCTCGTAGTTGTAGAACCGGCCGCCGGCGAAGTTGCACTGGCCGCCGCTCCACGAGTACCAGCCGCGGCTGGTCGGGAAGCTCTTCGCGGACCAGCCGGACCGCGCGGTGCGCGCGTCGGCGCAGCGGGACTGGGTGCAGGAGCCGTAGACGGCGGCAGCGGCCGGTTCGGCGAGCCGGGTGGAGACCGTGGCGGGGGCGACGAGCGCGGCGGCGGCCACGGCGGCGACCAGGGCGGACGCGGCGAGGGCGCGGCGTACGCGGGTGACGGCGGCGCGGAACGGGGTCAAGGGATCCTCCTTGAACGGGACGACAGCGCATCGACCGGCGTTGATGACCGGTCGACGCTCAGTCTGTCCGGGATCCTGCCCCCGGTACAGCCCCGATCCGGCGACGAGGCCCCGAACCCCGCGTGAACACACGGCGGCGGGTGCGGACGGACGACAGGGGCCGCCCGTCCACACCCGCCGAGTGGAGCTAGTGCGAGAACGCCTGGAACTCGGCGATCCGCACGTTCTGCGCCTGCGGGCTGGCGGTGGCGCAGTCGGTCGCCGCCCGCGGGTCGTCGTCCTGCTCACCGGCGTAGTCCGGCGCGCCGGTGCACTGGTTGGTCAGCACCTCGACGCGCAGGTGCGTGGCAGTGGTGCGCGGGATGTCGAACGATCGCATGATCAGCTCCGGCGCCCGGGGACGCGGCGCCACCGACGGGAAGGCGTCCGGCTTGCTGGTGTAGACCGGCCGGAAGTCCGCCGCGTCGGCGCACGTCACCGGCCCCTGCGCGGTGCACGCCAGCACCCGGAACTGCCGCAGCGCGGAGTACCGGCTCTGGGTGCCGGCGTCCGCGTCACCGGTGACGGGCGGGCGCAGCATCGCGCTGACCTGCACCCGGCGTACCTGCTGGACGCCGCCGGCCAGGTCGACGGTGACCTGCCGGCCGGCGACCGGCGCGCCGAGCGAGGCCCAGTTGGTGGCCTCGTCGTCGTCGACGATCTGCGGCAGGTTGATCCCGTCACCGGCCACTGTCGCGCCGGTGGTCGCCGAGGCCAGGTTGGGTCGCAGCTTCACCGGCAGCGTCCGGTTCTGGCCCGCCTTGATCGTCACCGGGCCGATCCGGGTGTGCCCGTAGCCGGGGGCCCGCACCACGAACTCGTACGTGCCGGGCACCAGGTCCACCCGGTCGGTCAGCGGGGTCGCCGCGTCGGTGTCCGCGACCGGCACGGCCCGCGCCTGGTAGCGCCCGACGAACAGCTGCGCACCGGCCACCGGCCCGCGCTCGCCCACCGGCAGGAGCCGCAGCGAGCCCTCCCGGGCGTACGGGGAGGTGAAGCCCGGCGTGGGGTCGGGGTCGGTGTGGCCGACGCTGGCCGCGCCCTCCCCCAGGCCGCGCTTGGCGAACGCGTTCCAGAGCAGGTCCTGGTTGGCCCCGCCGAAACGGATCCGGTCGGCGGCGAGCATCGCGTCCCGGGCGTCGACCATGCTGACCTGGCTGACCGCCATCAGCAGGAACGAGTCGAAGACCAGCTGGATCCAGCGCCGGTTGCCGGGGCAGGCGGTCACGTCGCGAGCGCCGGTCGCGCACGCCTTCTGGATCGCCGGGGTGCCGCTGCCCCAGCGGCGCATCATGGCCGCGCGGATGTCGGTGTTGGTGGCGCTCCACACCTCGCCGGAGGCGTGCACCTGCAGGCCGACGAAGTCGTAGTCCAGCGAGCTGTAGTTCAGCGGGCTGTCGCTCATGTTGTAGTTGCGGATGCCCGCGTTCGGGTCCTGCGTGGTGTACTCGCCGATGGTGAAACCGCGCCGGCCGGGCGCGGCGTACCCGTGCTCGAAGAGGTACTCCATCGCGAGCTGGTCGGACCAGCTCTCGCTCATGCCCTGCGGCGTGCTGACCCCGGCGCTCGGGCCGGCGATCATGCGGTTGGTGACCGCGTGACCGTACTCGTGGGCGATCACCGACATGTCGAAGTCGCCGTCGACGCAGGGCGCGTAGAACGAGCCGGCGGTGGGCTGCCACAGGTACATGTTGGTGGTCGGCGCGACGCCGTCCGGCGGGGTGATCTGGTTGGCGTTGTTGCGGGCCGGGAACGTCGGCGGGCCGCCGCTGACGCCACCGGCCTGGGCGTTGCCCTGCTCGGGGTCGTTACCGAGACCGCCGCGGCCGAGGTTGTCCTGCTGCATGTTCCAGGTCTCCTCGGTGAACCCGAGGTGGTACGTCCAGTCGTGCATCCGGTTGTGCATCGCGAACAGGTTGGCCCGGGCCGCGTCGATGTCGTTGGCGCGCGGCGAGGTGAACACCTCCGGGTTGCAGCGCTGCTCCTGCCACTGGTTCGTCCACGGGTACGCGTATTTGCGGTCCGGCCGGGGCGTGGCGGTCTCCGTGCCGACGCTGAACGCGTCGTTGCTGAACCAGTTCTGCACGGCTATCGCGTTGTTGCCCTTGGTCGTGGTGGTGGACTCGCCGGTCGCCGGGTCCACGTCCCAGGCCGGGTGCCCGGGCACGCCGACGACCTCGGCGCAACCGCGCGCCGGGACGGCGCACCACCGCTTACGGGTGTCGACGGAGGACCTGTCGACCCGGGGCGAGTTCGGGAAGACCTCCCAGGACGGGTGATCCGAGGCGTGGTCGATCAGGTCCTCGCGGACCAGCACGGCGCCGTCGCGGGCGTCCACGTAGGTGGAGTAGGCGGCCGGGTCCGCGCCGGTGGTGTCCGCGCCGAGGACCACCTCCCACGCCGCGCGCGGCCCACGGTCCGCGGTGGGCACCGCGACCAATGAGGTACGTATGACCTGCGCGTCGCCGCGGCCGGCATCGGCGATCGCCGCCTTGCGGGCCTGCTCGGCGCTGATCGTGGCCGGGGCCGGCGTACCGGCGTCCCGGGCCAGCGAGGAGCTGACGTGCCACACCGCTTTGTCGCGTACGCCGACCGACAGCATGCCGTCGACGGCGGCCGGCAGATCACCGAAGCGCTGCCGGAACAGCACCGTCGCGCCCTGCCCCATCGGCGCCACGGTCAGCAGTTCCAGCGCGGCGGCGCCCTCGGCGGTCAGGCCCAGCACGTCCCGGTTGGCGGCCACGTACGCGCGCGCGGCGGCGGCCGGGTCGGCAGGCAGGCCGGTGGCCAGGGGCTTGCCGGTGGAGGTGAGCGTGGCGGGCGTACCGAAGTCGGTCCAGCGCACGCGCGCGCCGAGCGCGGCGGCCCGGTCCCGCTGCCGCTCGGTGGCGGCGACGCGGCCCTTGCGGTTGTCGGTGGCCTTGGTGTCGTGCCGGTCGCCCGGCAGGTGGTCGGGTGGCGCCTGGGTACGGGTCTGTTCCCGGGGTGCCGCCTGGCCGCCGCCAGCGGCGGTCAGGACCAGACCGGCTGCCAGCAGCAGCGCGGTGGTCCCCGTCAACGCACGGGATGGTGTGCGCACGGTCCCTCCTGTCATCGTCGAACGGCGATGTCCGTTCCGCCATCCGACCAGGACGATCGACGCGCCGACACCATCCGAACATCCATAAATGTTGCTGCGTCGATTTCTCGATGGCACCCACAGGCACCCCTGGCCGAGCAGTTTCGAGACTCGCTTCTCACCAGACGAGACGCGAATAGATCTTGGTACGAAACGGCCCCTATGAGGGCCCTTTCGTACCAAGATCTCCACAGGTCGGTAGCGTGCCGGACGGGGGCACCCCGGCTTACATCGTCGCGTCGAGGAAGGTGGTCACCGCCCGGCGGAAGCCGTGCGGATTCTCGACCCACGGCAGATGACCGGATCTGGGGAGGCTGACCCGCTCGCAGTTCGGCAGCGCCTTCTCCAGCGAGTCGACGCCCCAGCGGGGACGGATGTCCTCGGGTCCGTCGATGATCAGCACGGGCAGGTCGAGCGTCCGGCACCGCGCCGCGAGGTCGCAGATGCGGAGTTCCTGCTTGACCTCGGCGTTGATCGCCCGGTTGCAGTCGCCGTTGACACCTAGCCTCGGCGTGGCCATGTCCTCGGCGTGCCGCACGGCGTCGTCGGGGTCGGCGAAGTCGGCCGACCACTGCAGGACCGCCCGTTCCCGATCCTCGGCCGGGGTGCGGTCCCGTGCGCCAAGCGCCTCCCACCGATCCAGGTGCGGCCCGAGCCGCCGCCGGAGATTCCGTTCGTAGTGCGGGTGCCAGCCGCGATCGGGGTCGATGCCGGTGCCGGACACGTAGATCAGGTGACTGACCCGTTCCGGGTGGTCGATCGCGTACCGCAGCGCCAGGTGCGCGCCCCACGAGTGGCCCAGCACCGCCGTTCGCGGCCCGGCCAGGCGTTCGCGTACCGCATCGAGGTCCGCGACGAAGCGGCCGGTCGAGTACGGACCGCGCCGCTCGGAGCGCCCGCAACCACGCTGGTCCCACCGGATGACGCGGGCGTGCCGGTCGAGCAGCCGGGCGACCGGGCCGAGGTAGTCCCACATGCCCGGACCGCCGTGACAGAGCACCAGCGCCGCTCCGGCGCCGCCCTGGTCGGCCCACAGGCGACAGCCGTCTTCGGTACGCACATCCCCAGTCATCGCCGACAGTATGGCGAGTCGCGCGCCGGCCGATGAGGGCTTGCTGGGCTGACGCCGGTTACGGCTCTCTCATCCAGGTCTTCGGATCGGTCACGAAGACGCCCTTGCCCTGCTGTCGTCGGATCACCCGCAACGCTTCCAGCCGCGCATACGCCATCTGCACGGTCCCATGACTGACGTCGTAGCGATCGCGCAGCTCAGCGATTGAGGGCAGCTTGTCCCCCGGCTTCAGCTTCTTTCCTCTGACGTCGGCGATCACATCATCGGCGATGCGCCAGTAATCCGGCACTTCTCGCATGGCACTCCTCGCGTGGCGATCCGATTCGATCACACCGCGACTCGCCTAACAAGCAGCGTTGACTCATCTGACATGTCTAGATATGTTGATTCCGGGCCGCTCCTCGCGTGGCAACGAGTTCGGCTCATCCCCCGGTCGGGGCGGGTGCGCGTACCCGTCCCGACCCTCCGGACTGCTCCGCCTCCGTACCGCCGATCCAGGCTGCGGGGGCGGAGCGGGCGGGCCGCCCGCGGCCGCCGTGCGGACGGCCCGCCCCTCCAGACCCACCGCACCTGTCCCCCGCTCCTGGAAGGACCGATATGACGCCGCATCGATCCGGTCGGCTCTACCTGACCGCCCCACCGGCCCGGCTGACCTCGCACGAGGTGCGCACCCGCGCCTTCGACGCCCGCAGGCGCGGCGTCGACCCCGATCAGGTACGCGAGTTCCAGGCCCGGGTCGCCGACGAGCTGACCGAGCTGCACCGACAGGTACGCCTGCTCGCGCAGGAGAACGACAGGCTGAAGCGCGCCCTGCGGGACTGGCAGACCATGCACGCCCGCGAGTGCCGCCCGCCGAACGACGGCCACTGGTAGCGGTGCGCCCGCAACCCGGTGACCTGCTGCGCGTCGACGGCCGAGCGTCCGTGCAGTTCGGCGGCGACCGGGCGCTCACGTTCCGGGTCGTGTCGGTCGGCGCCGAGGTGCCGCACACCGGCTGGATCTGGTTGACCGGCTACGTGCTCGACCGTCGAGGCACCGCGACCGCGAAGCGGGAGATCTTCGTGCAGCTCGCCGGGCTGCGCCGGGCCCGCGAACCGTTGCCGCGCGATCAGTCCTGGGTGCCGGCGAACAGCGTCCAGGCGTCGATCTCGGTCGGCGCGAGGGGCCGCGCCGGCAGGTAGGACGCCAGATCGCGGAAGTCCGCCACGGCGTTGTGCACGCACACCGCGAGCGAGAAGTGCAGCAGTTCGCGCAGCGCCTGCGCGTCGGGCGCGGTGGCGTCGTCGAGCAGCGGACTGCGGACGTCCAGCGCGAACACCACGTGGCAGGCGCTCTGGTCGGCCTTGACGACGCAGTAGTAACGCCCCTCCTCGGCCAGCCGGTTGCGGATGTTCGCCCAGGCCATGGCCCCGGAGATGTCCGGCACGTCGGCGCCGGCCGCGCAGGCCATCCGGAAGACCCAGCGGGCCGGGTCCTCCGGCGACACCGCGCCGTAGACCAGCACCAGGCCACCGCGGTGGAAGACGGCGAAGCCCTGTACGTCGGGGGTGAGGTGCAGGAAGTCCGGAGTCCAGACCCGGTCGTACTGCCGCTCCGCCAGGGACCGCACGTACGTCACGGTCTGGCCGGCGGCGTGGCGAGCGTCTACGCCCATGCGTTCTGGTCCTCCCCCGAAGCATCGCGGAGCCTCACGCTACGAAGCGCTTCGATAACAGATCAAGGCATGCCGATCGAGTTTGGATGGTCGGTCTCGTGAACGGGACCGAACCCGCCCCGAGTCCCACGGATAGGACTACGGGACGGCTCGTCCGATCGGTCAACCGGCGGGGCGGAGCCGTCCGCGCGGCTGCGCGCGTACACCGGTCGCTGTTGTTAGCGTGGATCGCGGACCGCCACGGCGGTCCGGCCACCCCTCACCCGACGGCCCGCGCGCCCCGGCGACGCCGCGGGACGCGGTGCCGCGATCCGGCAGGGAGGGGGTGCGATGACCGCGGTGCCGGAGGATCCGGGGCCGGGCGACCAGCGGCCCGCGCCGCGCAACGGCTGGCGGGTACGGGCGCGGGCGCTCGGCGACGCGGCGCGCCTGCGGACCCGGCGTTTCTGGGACGGCGCGCAGCCCACGCTGCGGCGGCTCTGGTGGACCGAGGAGCCGGAGACGCCGGTGACCACAGTCGACCGGCGCGCCCCGGAGCCGCTCGTGGTGCCGGCGCAGGGCCAGGTGTACGTGTTCCTGGTGCGGGCCACCTACACCTGGTCGTCGGAGACCGCCCGGCCGGAGCTGTTCGGCTGGTACGTCGACTACTTCCAGGCGCAGGCCACGCAGCGGCTGCACCGGCTGGCCGTCCGCTACGCGGTGGAGGTGCCGCCGCACCGGCCGCGTGACCTGCACGCCGCGCTGACGGCGGCGCTGGCCGAGGACGATCCACCGCCCTGGACGTACGCGCGCGGGGAGGTGACGTTCGCCTGCGAGCCGGACGTCACGGTGCATCTGGACGAGCGGGTGCGCCGGCTGCTCCAGCCGTACTGGGAGCAGCGCATCGCGCTGGAGTGCGAGCGCGACCTGGCCCGCCGCCGCGCCGAGTACGCCGACGAGCGGGACCGGCGCGACCGGCAGCCGGAGGCGGCGGGCGCGAGGCCCGCGCCGCGAGCGCCGGACGCCGAGGGGCCGGCGGACCTGTTCCCGTTGGAGCCGCTGCTCCCCCCGCCCGCGCCGCGCCCGGCTCCGGGGCAGCGACCGCGTCCCGGCGAGCCGCAGCCACCGGCAGTCTGACGCGCCGCACGGGCGGACGGCGGCGGTCAGCCCGCTACGGCCGCCTCGTCCGGCCGGGTCCGGCGGGCGGTCAGGTACGCGGCGAGGCCGATCAGCAGCCGTTGGTGCTCTTCTGGTTGCGCTTCAGCCCGTCTGACCAGGTCACGCCCTGCACGACGGCCACCACGACGCTGCCGTTGTGGATCTGCTCGTAGTGCAGGTGCGGGCTGAGGTCGTACTTCGCCGAGGTCGCGCCGACCCGGCCGATGACGTCGCCGCGCTTCACGGTGTCGCCAGTGGCCACGGCGCGCGAGTTGAGGTGGGCGTACCGGGTGCGCCAGCCGTCGCCGTGCCCGATGACGATGGTGTTCCCGTAGCCGGAGGTGGTGGAGTAGTACGACTCCAGCACGGTGCCGGCGGCGCTGGCCACCGTCCGGCGGTTGAGGTCGTCCGGGCTGCCGTTGGCGTCGTAGTGGTTCCAGTCGATGGCGTGAGCCGGGCTGTGCCCGTTCCAGTTGTTGCCCTGCCAGGTCTGGCCGCACAGGAACGGCATCCGGAAGCCCGGCCGGGCGGCCTGTGCGGGCTGCACGCCGAGCATCGCGCCCGCGACGACGGCGGTCGTGAGCAGCGCCGGCACGCGCCACCGGGCGGCGGTGGTCGTCAGCGACATCGTTCCCCTCCTCGCATCGAGTGATCCAGGTCGATGCTATGGGCCGCGTGGAGGTTGGGTAAATAGCTACACGGATGAATACTCGATCAAAACTTTCCTACGGTCAGCCGACCAGGGCGGCGTAGCGGCCGCGCCGGTCCAGCAGCGCGTCGTGGTTGCCGGACTCGACGATCCGGCCGTGGTCGAGCACCGCGATCCGGTCGGCGTCGCGCACGGTGGAGAGCCGGTGCGCGATGGTCACCACGGTGCGGCCCCGGGCCAGCTCGTCCAGCGCCCGCTGGACCGCGCGTTCGGTCTCGGTGTCCAGCGCGCTGGTCGCCTCGTCCAGCACCAGGATCCGCGGGTCGCGCAGCAGGGTCCGGGCGATCGCCAGGCGCTGCTGCTCGCCGCCGGAGAACCGGTGGCCGCGCGAGCCGACCATGGTGTCGTACCCGTCGGGCAGCGCGGCGATGAGGTCGTGGATGCGGGCGGCGCGGGCGGCGGCCTCGATGTCGGCGTCGGTGGCGTCCGGACGGGCGTACCGGAGGTTGTCCCGCACGGTGCCGTGCAGCAGGTACGTCTCCTGGCTGACCACGCCCACGACGGCGGCCAGATCGGCCGGGCGCAGGTCGCGCAGGTCGATCCCGTCGATGGTGATGCGGCCGGCGGCCGGGTCGTGCAGCCGGCTGATCAGCGCGGCGAGCGTGCTCTTGCCGGAGCCGGTCTCCCCCACCAGGGCGAGGCTGGTGCCGGCCGGGACGTCCAGGCTGACGCCCGCGAGGGCGGCGGTGTCGCTGCCCGGGTAGCTGAAGGTGACGTCCTCGATCCGGAGGTGGCCGCGGGCGGTGGCCGGGTCGAGCGGGACCGGGCGGGCCGGCTCGGCGACCTCGACGGGCAGGTCGAGGTATTCGAAGATGCGGGCGAACAGGGCGAGCGACGCGGTGAGCGTGACGCCCACGTTGAGCAGGCCCATCAGCGGCCGGAACAGGTTGCCCTGCAGGGCGGTGAACGCGACGAGCGTGCCGATGGTGAGCGTGCCGGCGGTGCCGGGCAACCCGGCGCCGAGGTAGATCACCGCGGGGATGGCGGCAAAGACGATGCTCATGGCGGCCATCCGCCAGCGTCCGGCCAGCTCGGAGCGCAGTTCCAGGTCGACCAGGCGGGCCGAGGACGCGGTGAACCGGTCGACCAGGGCCGGGCCGGTGCCGAGCGTCTTGGCCAGCCGGACGCCACTGACCGACAGCCCCTCCTCGATGGTCACGGTGAGGTCGGCCAGCTCGCGCTGGCGCTGGGCGGTGATCTCCCGGCGCAGCCGGGCGACGCGGCGGGTGAGCCACAGCGCGGGCGGCAGCACGACCGCCGAGACGAGCGTGAGGCGCCAGCTCAGCGCCAGCATGGCGATGGTGGTGGCGACCACTGTGGTGAGGTTGGCGGCGATCGAGGTGGCGGTGGAGGTGACCACCGCCTGCATGCCGCCGATGTCGTTGGTGATGCGCGACTGGACCTCGCCGGTGCGGGTGCGCACGAAGAAGCCGATCGACTGCCGCTGGAGGTGCGCGAAGACGTCGGCGCGCAGCCGGTGCATGACCTGCTGGCCGACGCGGGTGGAGATCCAGGTCTGGGCGACGCCGAGCACGGCGGTGACGGCGGCGACCGCGACCATGCCCGCGACCAGCCAGGCCAGCAGGGTCAGGTCACGCTCGGGCAGGGCCCTGTCGATCACGGTACGCAGCAGGAACGGCGTGGCCATCGCGATGATCGAGGACGCCACGATGATCGCCACCACGGTGGCGAGCGGGCCGCGGTGGGCGGTGAACAGGCCGCCGATCCGGCGCAGGGACACGTCGCGGGCCTGGGCCTTCTCGGCCGGGGAGACGGTTCGGCCGTCGCGACGGCCGTCGGGGATGCGATCCAAGGGTGCTCCTCATGTGGGGGACAATGCTGAGGTTACCTCAACATGAGGGAACAACACGAAAGCCTGTTACCGTATTCCCCGTGGACGGCAGCGACGAGAGCCTGGCCGAGACGTTCTGGGCGGTGACCCGCCGGCTGCGGCACCAGACCAAGCGCGCGCTTGCGCCGTGGGAGATCAGCCCCGGGCAGGCGCGGGCGCTGGGCGTGCTGATGCGTCACGGCGCGCTGCGTCCCGGCGCGCTCGCCGAGCACCTGCGCATCGCGCCGCGATCGGCCACCGAGGTGATCGACGGGTTGCAGGAGCGCGGGCTGGTCGAACGCCGGCCCGACCCGGCCGACCGGCGGGCCACGCTGGTCGCGCCCACCGCCGAGGGCGAGCGGGTGGGCGCCGCGATCCGGCAGGCGCGGGCCACCGAGGCGGAACGGTTCTTCGGCGCGCTCTCGCCGGACGACCGGGCCGAGCTGACCCGCATCCTGCGCCGCCTGCGCGAGGACTAGATCAGCGGTTTCACCCGATCCGGGTGAGGCGACAGGCCCCGTGGCGGGGAATAGCGCCATCGGGAGGAGGGCCGATGGTCGACGCCACCGAAGAGTTCTTCCGGAGCCTGGGGCAGCGCCGGCAGCGCGGGCTGACAGCGCTCCACGAGGGCAGCGTCCGGTTCGACATCGCCGGTGACGGGTCGGTCGACCACTGGCTGCTCTCCATCGCCCGGGGCGAGGTCACCGCGGCACGGCAGGCCACCGGCGGGGACGCGGTCGTCCGGGCGGACCGGGCCGTCTTCGACCGGATCGCCCGGGGCGAGGCGTACTTCCTGACCACCGTCCTGCGCGGCGAGGCCGAGGTGGAGGGCAGCCCCCGGCTGTTCGCGACCGTACGCCGGCTGTTCCCCTCCCCGCCCGGCTCGCGCCCGGAAGGACACCGGGGAGACGATCATGGGTGACGACCACGTCGGCATCTTCGACGGGACGATCTTCCTGGTCTGCGACCGGGCCGGCGACATCGTCCCGGCGGCCGACGGCACCCACGGCCTGTTCGCCCACGACACCCGCCTGCTGTCCCGGTGGCAGCTCACCATCGACGGCGAGCGGCTCAGCACGCTGTCCATCGACGACATCCAGTACTTCGAGAACCGGTTCTACCTGGTCCCGGGCGCGCAGGACGTCTACGTCAACAGCACGCTCGAGGTGCGCCGCACCCACAGGCTGAACAGCGGACTCCACGAGGAACTGGTCCTGGTCAACAACGACCGGCGAGCCGTCGACCTGACCGTACGGATCGAGGTGGACGCGGACTTCGCGGACCTCTTCGCGGTCAAGGAGGGCACGACGAACCGGGAGGGGCGGCACTACCGGCGGGTCGACGGCCCGCGACTCGTCCTGGGTTACCAGCGCGAACGCTACCGCCGCGAGACGATCGTGTCGGCGACGGCTCCGGCGGAGGTGGACGAGAACGGCCTGACGCTGCGCGTGCACATCGAACCGCACGGCCGGTGGCAGACCCGGCTGACCGCCGAGCCGGACCTCCCCCTGCCCCGCGGGCTGGAACGGCTCAGCCTGCCCGGACGGGTCGAGGGCAACGCCCGGGACAAGCCCGCCGAGCTACGGGAGTGGCTGGACCGGGCGCCGCGACTGGAGACCAGCTGGGGGCCGTTGCAGAACACCTACCGGCAGAGCCTCATCGACCTGGCCGCGCTGCGGTTCAGCCCGTTCCTCGCCGGGACCGGGTGCGTGCTGGCCGCCGGGCTGCCCTGGTTCATGAGCCTGTTCGGCCGCGACAGCATCCTCACCAGCCTCCAGGCGCTGCCGTTCGCACCGGAGCTCGCCGCCACCACGCTCACCGTGCTCGCGTTCCGCCAGGGCAGCCGGATCGACGACTTCCGGGAGGAGGAGCCGGGCCGGATCCTGCACGAGATGCGCTACGGCGAGCTGACCGTCTTCGACGAGACGCCGCACAGCCCCTACTTCGGCAGCGCGGACGCCACTCCCCTGTTCCTCGTGCTGCTCGACGAGTACGAGCGGTGGACCGGCGACGCCGCCCTCGTGCGCGCGGTGGAGCAGGAGGCGCGGGCGGCCGTCGACTGGATCGACCACTACGCCGACCTGGCCGGCAACGGCTACGTCTCCTACGAGCGGCGCAACCCGGTGAACGGCCTGGAGAACCAGTGCTGGAAGGACTCCTGGGACAGCATCTCCTACCGCGACGGCCGGCTGCCGGGCTTCCCGCGCGCCACCTGCGAACTCCAGGGGTACGCGTACGACGCGAAGGTGCGCACCGCCCGGCTGGCCCGCGAGATCTGGCACGACGCGGCGTACGCGGACCGGCTGGAGCGGGACGCCGCCGACCTCAAGCGCCGCTTCAACCACGACTTCTGGATCGACGACGGCGAGTACATGGCGCTGGCGCTGGACGGCGACGGCAGCAAGGTGGACGCCCTGTCGTCGAACATCGGCCACCTGCTGTGGAGCGGCATCGTCGAGGAGCCGAAGGCCGAGGCCCTGGTGCGGCACCTGATGTCACCGGCGATGTTCAGCGGCTGGGGTGTCCGCACGCTGGCCGAGGGCGAGGCGCGCTACAACCCGGTGGGCTACCACGTCGGGACCATCTGGCCGTTCGACAACTCGTTCATCGCCTGGGGACTGCGGCGCTACGGGTACGCCGAGGAGGCGGCCCGCGTCGCGGCCGGCATCCTGGACGCGGCGGCCTTCTACGACGGCCGGCTGCCGGAGGCGTTCGCCGGGCACGACCGGTCCGAGACCCGCTACCCGATCCGGTATCCGACCGCGTGCAGCCCGCAGGCGTGGTCGGCCGGAGCGCCGCTGCTGCTCCTGCGGACGATGCTCGGCCTGCGGCCGGTCGGCGACGATCTCGTGGCCCGGCCGGCTCTGCCTGCTAGCCTCGACTACGTGGCGCTGCTCGACGTCCCCGGTCGTTGGGGGCGGCTGGACGCCTTCGGCAGGAGCACCGCCGCCGGCGGCCTGAGCCGTTACGAGCTGGCGCCACAGCAGCTCTCCGCACCGTGACGGGATCGACATGCAGCGCATCGACTGGGAGCACACCGCGGTCGTGGGCGTCCACTGGCAACCCGAGGTGGTCAGCCCGGACGGCGTCTTCGGCCCGTTCTTCGCCGACCAGGTGGCCCGGCACGGCGTGGCGGCGAACGCGGCACGGGTCGCCGCCGCCGCGCGGGCGGCGGGCGGCCTCGTGGTCTTCACCCGGGTCGCCTACCGGCCCGGCTACCCGGACCTGATCACCAACACCCCGAGCTTCGCGATGATCGCCGAACGCGGGGCGTTCCTGGAGGGCGACCCGAAGACCCGCATCGTCGACGAGGTCGGGCGACAGCCCGGCGACGTCGTGGTCACCGGCACCCGGCTCGGTGGATTCTCCGGCACCGAACTGGACCTGATCCTGCGCGGCCGGGGCGTGCGGACCGTGGTGTTCACCGGCGTCGCGACGAACCTGGCCGTCGCCGCCACCGCCTACCAGGCGGTCGACAACGGGTACCGCATCGTCACTGTCTCCGACGCGTGCACGGCGGCCACCGACGAGCTGCACGAGGCGTACCTGAGCACGCTGGGCCAGCTCGGCGAGATCGCCACCACCGGCGAGATCGCCTGACCGGCCGCCGGGGCGCTCAGCGCAGGCCGGCGGCGATCGCGTCGACCAGCAGCGCGCCGAGCATCCGGGCCATCACCGCGCGGGCGGCGTCCACGTCGAGACCCATCGAGTCGCGCATCATCGACCAGGACGACCAGGTGCCGGCCACCGTCAGCGCGTCCAGCAACTGCGCGCGGCCCGGACCGGCGTGCGCCAGCTCCGGGGCGAACACCGCCTCGATCTCGTGCCGGACCCGGGCGACCGCCGCCTCCCGATTGCGGCGCAACTGCGGGGAGAACGGCTCCCGCAGCGCCGACGCGCGGGCCGAGGGCGCCAGCACCTCCAGCAGCCGGGCGCGCTGGTCGCAGAACGCGGCGATCCGGGCGGTCAGCGGCAGTTCCGGCGACACCGGCCGCCAGAGCGCGGCCTGCCGCTCGCCGACCCGCCGCCCGGTCGCCGCGAACAGCGTCTCCATGTCCTTGAAGTTGGTCCAGAGCGTGCGCAGCGACACCCCGGCCCGCTCGGCGATCCGTTCCCCGGTGGGGCGCAGGTCACCGGAGTCGATCAGGGCCAGGTGCGCCTCCACGATCGCGGCCCGGGTCCGCTCGGCTCGCGCCGCCCGGCCGTCCACCCGCTCCGGCGGGTCGGCCTCCACCTCGATCATGGGTACGGATCTCCTGTTGCTCGGGTACCGGCGGCAACTCTACGTGCGTGCCGCCGGGCGACCGGCACCCGGCCGCCCGGCGGGACGCCTCAGGCGGTCGGCACCGCGTCGGCGGGCGGGTTCGTCGGCGGCTCGGTGAACTCGGTGACCGCACCGTCGCCGTCGTCCGTGGTGTACGCGGGACCGAAGTACTCCTGCACGCCGTTGCTCACCTTGGTGAGCCGGACGCCGCCGTAGCCGGCGTGCACGCCGTCGGCGTACCGGAAGGGGACCAGGCCGGGCCCGCGGAAGCCGCCCTTGCGCACGGCCTCGACCAGCTTCTCCCGGGTGGGGTCGGGCCCGGCGGCGAGCATCGCCTGGACGAACGTGTACGCCATCGAGTAGCCGTAGATGGCGTTGCCGTCGACCGGGTTGCCCGCGTTGTACTTCTGGTGGATCTTGGTGAACTCCTGGATCCACGGGTTCGCGGTGTCGGCCACGTTCGGCAGGTAGTTGTCGGCCACCATGCCCTCGAGGATCACCTTCTTGTCGCCGAGCTGGGCGGCCAGCGTGGTGTAGTCGGCGCCCACGTTGGACACCACCCACTGCGCCTTGAAGCCCTGCCCGGCGGCCTGGCCCATGGCCAGCGCGGTGAAGCCGGGGATGGTCGCCGAGATGACCACCTGGCAGCCGGCCGCGCGCAGCGCCCCGATCGCCGGGCCGACCTGCTGGTTGGTGGTGGTGTACGTCTGCTTCGCCGCGACCGGGCCGAGGACCTGCTCGACGCCGACCAGCGAGTCCCGCCCGAAGTCGTCGTTCTGCCCGAAGTGGCAGACCTTCGCGCCGGGGAACTCCCGCTTGACGTAGCTGGCCAGGATCTTGCCCTCGACCGTGTAGTCGGGCTGCCAGCCGAACGTCGTCGGGTACTTGTCCGGCTCGTTCCAGTTGCGGCTGCCGGAGGCGACGAACAGGTCCGGCACCTTCTGCGTCTTGACGAACTCCAGCACGTTCGTGTGCGTGGGCGTGCCGAGGCCGCCGAGCAGCGCGAAGACCTTGTCGTCGAGCACCAGCTTGCGGACCACGTTCTCGGTGTTGGCGGGGTTGTAGCCGTCGTCCATGACCTTGTAGACGATCTTCCGGCCGTGCACGCCGCCCTTGGCGTTGACATGCTCGAAGTACGCCTTGGTGGCGGCGGAGATCTTCGAGTAGCCGGGCGCGGCCGGTCCGGTGAGCGGTTGGTGGGTGCCGATGACGACCTCGGAGTCGCTGACGCCGGGAACATTCTCGGCGGCCTGCTTCTCGTCGTCGGCGCAGGCCGGCAGCGCGGCCAGCAGGGCCAGGCCGGCGGCGGCCGCGAGAACGCGGCGGGTGGTGGTGCGCATGGTTCTCCATTCCGGTGCGACGGTGCGAACGGTGTGGGTGGAACCGGTGAGGTCAGCGGTCCGGCGGCCGGGGGGTGGCGGGACGGCGGCGGACGGCCCCGCGTAGGCGGGCGGTGAGGGCACGCACGCCGCCCTGCAGGCCGCCCGGGGCGGCGAGCATGACGACGATGAGGACCAGGCCGAACACGGCCAGCGCGAGGTTGCCCTCCAGCCGCTGGGCCAGCCCGGCGGAGAGGCTGAGGTGTTCGGTGAGCAGGCCGGGCAGGTCCTGGAGCGCGACCAGCAGCACCGCGCCCCAGACCGCGCCGGCCAGGCTGCCCAGCCCGCCGATCACGATCGCCATGAGCAGGAACAGCGACAGGTCCAGCGGGAACTTGCCGGGCGCGACGGTGGCGGTGAGCATGGCGTACACGCCGCCGCCCAGCCCGGCGCAGGCGGCGCTGACCACGAACGCGAGCACCTGCGTACGGGCCACCGGGATGCCGGCGAGCCGGGCCGCGACCTCGTCGTCGCGGACCGCCCGCAGCGACCGGCCGAAACGGCTGCGCACCAGGTTGGCCAGCAGCAGCATGGTGAGCAGCGCGGCGGCCAGCGCGATCCAGGCCAGCCAGCGCTCGGGCTGGAAGTAGGCGCCGAGCGCGGCCGGTGGCGTCTGCGCCGGGAACGACAGCCCCTGCTCGCCGTTGAACACGCCGGTGAAGATCGTGGTGACCGCCGGGACGAGCGTCGCCACGGCGAGGGTCACGCCGGCCAGGTAGGGGCCGCGCAGCCGGGCCGCGGCCAGCCCGACGACGAGTCCGCCGAGCGCGGTCACCGCGACCCCCGCGAGCAGCGACGCCGGCAGCGTCCACCACCCGCGTACGGCCCGCTCGTCGAGGGCCTGCTGGGTCAGCGCCACGGTGTACGCGCCGGTGGCCATCAGCGCGCCGTGCCCGAGCGAGAGCTGGCCGTTGAGCCCGACCAGCACGGTGTGCCCGGCGGTGACGCAGAGGAACGCGCAGACGCGCGCCACCTGGAGGTTCTGGTACGGCGCGAGCTGGTTGGTGACCAGCACGACGAGCGTGCCGGCGAACACGGCCACGGCCAGGTGGCGCAGCAGCGTGGAGCCGCGCGGATCGCGTCCGGCCGGCGCGCCGGGCAGCAGCCGGCGCAGCGGGGACGCCGTGGCGGGCGCGGTCTCGGTCGGGGTGGTCGTCACACGTGCCTCGCTCTCGCCGCGGAGAAGAGCCCGCCGGGGCGGACCAGCAGGACGGCCAGCAGCAGCACCAGGACGGCCAGCGGGGTGGTGTCCGGTCCGAGGTAGCCGGTGACGTAGGACAGGATCAGCCCGACCAGCAGGCCGCCGACGACAGCGCCGACCGGGCTGTCCAGGCCGCCGACCACGGCGGCGGTGAACGCGATCACGAAGACCAGGTCCATGGCGTGCGAGTGCAGGCCGAGTCCGGTGGGGACGACGAGCATCCCGGCCAGCGCGCCGACGGCGGCGGCGAGCGCCCAGCCGAGCGTGAGCATCCGGCCGACGCTGACGCCGAGCAGCCGGGACACCTCGGGGGCGAACGCGGCAGCCCGCATCCGCAATCCGATCGGGGTGCGGGTGAACAGCACCGCGAGCAGCGCCACCACCGTGAGCGCCGCGCCGAGCACCCAGAGGTCGTACGGGGACAGCGCGGCCACCCCGGCGATGGTGAGCGCGTCGGTGTCGAACGGCGCCGGGGCGGGACGGTACTCGTTGCCGAAGATCATGCCGAGCACCGCCTGGATGACGAGCACCAGGCCGAGCGCGACGATCACCTGGTTGAGCGGCCCGCCGGGCCCGGCGAACCGCATCAGCACCCGCTCCACCAGCGCGCCCAGGGCCAGTCCGGACAGGATCGCGGCGGCCAGGCCGAGCCAGTACGAGCCGGTGGCGGAGACGACCGCGTAGCCGACGTAGGCGGTGGCCACGGCCATCGCGCCCTGGGCGAAGTTGACCACCCGGGCGGCCCGCCAGATGAGCACCAGCGCGAGCGCGAACGCCGCGTAGACCGCCCCGGCGGCGAGCCCGTCGAAGGTGAGGAACCAGAACCGCTCCATCCGCGACCCCTTCCTAGAATCCGAGGTACGCGTGCCGGAGCTGGTCGTCGTCGCGCAGCCGGGCGGCCGGCGCGGCGGTCACCACGCGCCCGAGCGACATGACGATGCCCTGGTCGGCGACGGAGAGCGCGGAGCGCACGTTCTGCTCGACCAGCAGCACGGTGAGCCCCCGTTCGTCGCGCAGCCGCCGCAGCAGCGCCATGATCTGCGCGGTGACCTTGGGCGCCAGCCCGAGCGACGGCTCGTCGAGCAGCAGCAGCCGGGGCCGGGCGATCAGCGCGCGGCCGATCGCGAGCATCTGCCGTTCGCCGCCGGAGAGCTGGTGTCCGGCGTGGTCGCGGCGGCGGGCCAGCGCCGGGAACAGCTCGTACACCTCGTCCTGCGCGCGCCGGGCGTCGGCCCGGTCACGCCGCCACAGCCCGCCCAGGCGCAGGTTCTCGGCCACGGTCAGCTCGGTCACCACGCCGCGCCCCTCCGGCACGTGCGCCAGCCCGCGCCGGACCAGGTGTTCCACCCGGACGCCGCGCAGGTCCTCGCCCGCGTACCGGATCCGGCCGCCGGTGGGCCGCAGCAGGCCCGAGAGGGTACGCAGCAGCGTGGTCTTGCCCGCGCCGTTGGCGCCGAGCACGGCGGTGACGGTGCCGGCCGGGACGGTGAACGCGACGTCGCGCAGCACCGGCACCGGGCCGTAGCCGCTGCTGAGCGCCTCCACCTCCAGCACGGCGGTCACGGCGTGCTCCCCTCGACCGGCACGTCGGCGCCCAGGTACGCCTCGGTGACCCTCGGGTCGTCGCGGATGCTCTCCGGCGCCCCGGCGGCGATCACCTTGCCGAAGTCGAGCACCACGAGGTCGTGGCAGACGGACATGACCAGGTCCATGTGGTGCTCGACGAGCAGCACGGCGCAGCCGTCGGCCCGGTCGGGCAGCGCGCGGACCAGGTCGGCCAGCTCGGCCACGTCGTCGGCGCCGAGACCGCCGGCCGGCTCGTCGAGCAGCAGCAGCCGGGGGCGGGCGATCAGCGCGCGGGCCAGCGCGACCCGCTTGCGTACCGCATAGGGCAGGGTGCCCGGCGCGGCGTCGGCGTGCTTGTCGATGCCCAGCTCGGCGAGCAGGTCCAGGGCCTGGGCGCGCAGCCGGCGCTCGTCGTTGTCGCTGCGCGGCAGGCCGAACAGCGCGGCGGCGAAACCGGCGCGGGCGGTGTGACTCGCGCCGGCCACCACGTTCTCCAGCACGGTCAGCCCGGCGAACAGGCCGACGCCCTGCAGCGTACGGGCGATGCCGAGCCGGGTGAGGGCGTGCGGGCGGGGCCGGAACGGCCGGCCGTCGAGCGTGAGCGAGCCCTCGGTGGGTCGGACGAAGCCGCAGACCAAGTTGAACAGCGTGGTCTTGCCGGCGCCGTTGGGCCCGATCACGCCGACGACCCGGCCGGGCGGTACGCGCAGCGAGACGTCGTCGAGGGCGACCAGGCCGCCGAAGCGTACGCCGACGTGGTGCAGCGCCAGACCCTGATCGTCGGCGGGGGTGGCCGGTGGGCTCATCGTCACCTCGTGCCGGTCGACGGAGCGCGGAAAAACTAATTACACCGGGAGTGTACTTTTCTCTGCCGCCGCGTCAATGCCCAGACGATCACGGTTCATTTCCCGGGGTTATCGGCCTCCAACATGCACTGTCGGTGTGATCATCCCGCCATCCGGTCGCGGGCGCGGCGCAGGAACGTCTGCTCCGCCGCGTTGCCGGTGCCGGCGATCGCCGCGTCGTACGCGATCCGGGCCTGCGCCGGACGGTCGAGGCGGCGCAACAGGTCGGCCCGGATCGCGTGCCACACGTGGTATCCGGTCAGGTCCAGCCGGTCCACTTCGGCCAGAGCGGCCGCCGGTCCGCGTACCTCGGCCAGCGCGACCGCCCGGTTCAGCGCCACCACCGGTCCCGGCGCGACGGCCGCCAACTGGTCGTAGAGCGCGAGGATCTGTCCCCAGTCGGTCGCGGCGGCGGTCGGCGCGTCCGCGTGCACCGCACCGATCGCGGCCTGGAGCTGGTACGGGCCGGGCCGGCCCCGCCGCAGGCACCGGCGGACCAGTTCCTGGCCCTCGGCGATCAGCTCCCGGTCCCACCGGCCACGGTCCTGCTCGGACAGCGACACCGGCGCCCCGTCCGGCCCGGTCCGGGCGTCCCGGCGCGCCTCGGTGAGCAGTATCAGCGCGAGCAGGCCGAGCGCCTCCGGCTCGTCCGGCATCAACGTCACCAGCAGCCGGCCCAGCCGGATCGCCTCGGCGCCCAGCTCGACGCGGCCCAGCCGCTCCCCCGCGCTGGCCGTGTGCCCCTCGTTGAAGATCAGGTAGACCACCGCGAGGACCCCGCGCAGCCGGTCCGGCAGGTCCGCGTCGCGCGGCACCCGGTACGGGATACCGGCGTCGCGGATCTTCGCCTTGGCCCGGACCAGGCGCTGCGCCATCGTCCGCTCCGGCACCAGGAAGGCGCGCGCGATCTCGGCGGTGCTCAGGCCGCCGAGCAGGCGCAGCGTCAACGCCACCCGGGCGGGCGCGGCGAGCGCCGGGTGGCAGCAGGTGAAGATCAGGCGCAGGCGGTCGTCGGGCACGGGCCCCTCCTCGGCGGGCGGGTCGGCGGCGTGCAGCAGGGCGGCCTCGGCGTGCCGGGCAGTCCGGGTGGCCTCGCGGCGCAACCTGTCGATCGCCCGGTTCCGGGCGGTGGTGATGATCCAGCCGGCCGGGCTGGGCGGCGGCCCGTCGGCGGCCCAGCGCGAGACGGCGATCGTGAACGCCTCCTGGACCGCCTCCTCGGCGAGGTCGATGTCGCCGAGGAGACGGACCAGGACGGCTACCGCGCGGCCGTACTCGGCCCGGAAGACCCGTTCGACGTCGGTCATCCCTCGCCCTGGAACGGGCGGACCTCGATCGGCAGCGTGGTCGCCAGCGCGTACCGGCGGCCCCAGTCCAGCGCGGCGTCCAGGTCGGGCGCCCGGATGATGGTGACGCCGCCCAGGTACTCCTTGCCCTCGGCGAACGGCCCGTCGGTGACCAGCACCTCGTCACCGGCCGGGCGCAGCACGGTGGCGGTCTGCGGGTCGTGCAGGCCGTTGCCGAACACCCAGCACCCCGCCTCCCGCAGGTCCCGGCCGATGGCCTCGACCTCGCGCATCACCCCGGCCAGGAACTCCGGGTCCGGGCGTCCCTGGCCGGCCGGCTGGTACATGCTGATCAGGTACTGCTTCATCGGCTTCTCCTCGTCACCGGACGGCCCCGCGCCGCCCCTTCACCCTCCACACGAACGGCTGGCGCCGGTTTCGACACGCCGGGCCGGGTGAATCCGGCCGGGAGCGGGGTACGCCGCCGCGTGCGCCGCCACCGGGTCGTCGTCGTGGGCGCCGGGTTCTCCGGTCTGGCCTGCGCGCTCGCGCTGGACGCGGCGGGCGCGCAGGTGCGGGTGCTGGAGGCCCGGGACCGGGTGGGCGGCCGCACGCTCAGCCGACCGCTACCAGGCGGCGGCTGGCTCGATCTCGGCGCGCAGTGGATCGGCCCCACCCAGGACCGGATGTACGCGCTCGCCGCCGCGTACGGCCTGGCCACGTTCCCCTCCCCCGCGCACGGCGCGGCGACGCTGCTGCTCGGCGCACGCCCGGCCACCGGGGAACCGCCGGGGCTGTCCGCGCTGCTGGGCACGCTCGACGAGATGGCGGCCGGGCTCGACCCGGCCGCGCCGTGGCGGGCGGACGGGGCGGCACTGTGGGACCGGGTCACGTTCGGCGGCTGGCTCGACGCGAGCGGGGCCGACCCGGTCACCGCCGGGTACGCGGGCCGGATGCTCGCCGGTGGCCTGCTGGCCGCCTCGCCGGACGAGGTCTCGCTGCTGCACATGCTGTTCTACCTGCGCAGCGGCGGCGGCACCCGGTCGCTGCTGCGCATGGCGGGTGGCGCCCAGCAGGACCGGATCGCCGGCGGCCCGGCCGCGCTGGCCGAGCGGATGGCCGCCGCGCTGCCTCCGGGGAGCCTGTGCCTGCGCGCGCCGGTGGACGGCGTCGCGCAGGACCGCGACGGGGTGCGGGTGCGCTGCGGCGGCGAGACGTACCGCGGCGACGCGGTGGTGGTCGCGCTGGCGCCGACGCTGGCCGGGCGCATCCGGTACGACCCGCCGCTGCCGCCGCTGCGCGACGGGCTGACCCAGCGGATGCCGATGGGCGCGGCGCTCAAGGTCCACGCGCTCTATCCGGAGCCGTTCTGGCGGGCCGACGGCCGCTCCGGCGTGTCCAGCACCGACACCGGGCCGCTCACCGAGACGGTGGACAACTCGCTGCCGGACGTACCCGGTGGGATCCTCACCGCGTTCAGCTACGGCGCGCAGGCCCGGGCGCTGCGCCGGCTGCCGGAGGGCGCGCGCCGGGACGCGCTGTGCGAGGCGCTCGCCGCGATCTTCGGCCCGGCCGCCGCGCGCCCCGACGACCTCGTCGAGTACGACTGGTCTGCCGACGAGTGGACGCGCGGCTGCTTCTGCGGCGTCCTGCCGACCGGCGCGTGGTGCGCGTACGGCCCGGAACTGCGCACGCCGGTGGGCCGGGTGCACTGGGCCGGCACGGAGACCGCGACCCGGTGGAGCGGCTACCTGGAGGGCGCGGTGACCGCCGGCGAGCGCGCCGCCGCCGAGGCGCTCGCCCAGCTCGGCTGAGCACCCAATTCAGTGAGATTCTTCGATGCGCTCTATTGAAAAGTTTCTCCGCCCTGTGCACTAATGACGACAGTTCCTTTCGTCATACTCCCGCCGCCGGAGCGCGGCAACCCCCAGGGAGGACAGATGCACAGATCGATCCGATCGGCGCTGCGCGCGGCCGGAGCCGCGCTGCTCGCCACCGTCACCGTCGCCGCCGCGGCCCTGTCCGCAGCGGCACCCGCCTCCGCCGCCCCGGCCGGACTACCCGGCATGGACGTGTCCAGCTACCAGGGCAACGTGAACTGGTCCGGGGCGTGGGCCAACGGCGCCCGGTTCGCCTACGTCAAGGCGACCGAGGGCACGTACTACACCAACCCGTACTTCGCCCAGCAGTACAACGGCTCCTACAACGTCGGGATGATCCGCGGCTCGTACCACTTCGCCCGCCCCGACACCACCAGCGGCGCCGTCCAGGCCAACTACTTCGTCGACCACGGCGGCGGCTGGTCGAAGGACGGGCGGACACTGCCCGGCGCGCTGGACATCGAGTACAACCCGTACGGCGCGACCTGCTACGGCCTGAGCCAGGCGTCGATGCGCAGCTGGATCGCCTCGTTCGTCAACCAGTACTACGCCCGCACCGGACGGTGGGCCACCATCTACACCACCACCGACTGGTGGAGCACCTGCACCGGCAACACCTCGCAGTTCGCGGCCAACAACCCACTGTGGATCGCCCGCTACGCAAGCAGCGTCGGCACGCTGCCGGCCGGCTGGGGCACGTACTCGTTCTGGCAGTGGTCCTCCTCCGGGGTCTTCCCCGGTGACCAGAACGTGTGGAACGGCTCGCTGGACCGGCTGCGCGTGCTGGCCTGCAACGGACCCTGCTGACGCCGGCCCGGGCGTGGCGGGCGGTGCCGGTCCCGCCACGCCCGGCCTTACCTCACCCCACGAGGAGGCTGCGATGTCTGTTCCCGTCCACCGGCGGACCGTGCTGCGCGGCGCGGTCCTGCTCGGCGCCGCCGCCGGCGTCGGTGCGCTGACCCAGATCGGCTCCGGCCCCGACGCGCGGGCCGCTGCCACCCGGGTCGACCAGCCGACCATCGCCAACTGCGCGACCTGGGGCGCCCGCCCGCCCTCGTCGCCGGTGAGCGTGGTGGCCAGCCGGCCCAACAAGATCATCGTGCACCACACCGCGTTCCCGAACACCACCGACTACAGCCTCGCCCAGGCGTACCGGAACTCCCGCGACATCCAGAACCTGCACATGGACAGCAACGGCTGGCTCGACTCCGGGCAGCACTTCACCAACAGCCGGGGCGGCTACCTGACCGAGGGCCGGCACGGCAGCCTCTACGCGCTGCTGCACGGCCAGACCATGGTGCAGGGCGCGCACTGCGTCGGGCAGAACAGCCAGGCCATCGGCATCGAGAACGACGGCATCTACCTGGATGTGCAGCCGCCCCAGGCGCTCTGGAACAGCCTGGTGACGTTCTGCGCGTTCACCTGCCAGCAGTACGGCATCGCGCCCACCGAGATCTACGGACACAAGGACTTCAACGACACGCAGTGCCCGGGCCTGCTGCACGACCGCCTGCCGGAGCTGCGCCGTACCGTCGCCGCTCGTCTCGGCGGCTGACCACGGGGGTACGCGGGACGCCCGGGTGCGACGGGCGTCCCGCAGCGCGTCAGCGCTCGCTTATATAAGCCGAGTCTGATACAAAGGTGTCGTGCACGCCTTCGACGTTCTCGGCGACCCGGTCCGCCGCCGGATCCTGGAACTGCTCGCCGACGGTGAGCAGCCCGCCGGGGCGCTCGGCGAGACCGTGCGGCGCGAGTTCGGCATCAGCCAGCCCGCCGTCTCGCAGCACCTCAAGGTGCTGCGCGAACACGGCTTCGCCACGGTGCGCGCCGACGGCACCCGCCGGCTCTACGCCGTGGACCCCGGCCCGCTGCGCGAGATCGACGCGTGGCTGGACGGGTTCCGCCGCTTCTGGACGCCGCCACTGGCCGCGCTCGCCACCGAGCTGGCCCGGGGCCGCCGCGAACGACGGCTGCGCGCAGACGACACCGACGACGAGAGGACCGAACCATGATCGACGTGACCGGACAGATCAGCGCCGTCGAGCGCCGCATCGGCGACCGTACGCTCCCCGCCGGGCAGGCGCGGGTGCTCACCATCGCCCAGACGTACGACGCGCCGGTGGACGACGTCTTCGACGCCTGCACCAACCCGGAACGGATACCGCGCTGGTTCCTGCCGGTCTCCGGCGACCTGAGCCTCGGCGGCCGCTACCAACTGGAGGGCAACGCCGGTGGCACCGTCGAACGCTGCGACCCGCCGCACGGCTTCGCCGCCACCTGGGAGTTCGGCGACGAGGTGAGCTGGATCGAGGTGCGGCTGCGCGAGGCCGGCCCCGGGCGTACCCGCTTCGAGCTGGAGCACGTCGCGCACGTCGACGACCAGCGGTGGGCCGAGTACGGCCCGGGCGCGGTCGGCATCGGCTGGGACCTGGCGCTGGTCGGGCTGGCCTCCCATTTCGCGGCCGACGGCACGGGCGTCGACCCGGCCGCCGCAGCCGAGTGGATGGCCTCACCCGAGGGCCTCCGTTTCGTCACCGAGTCCAGCAGGAGCTGGACGGAGGCAAGCATCGAGGCCGGCACCCCGGCCGAGGAGGCACAAGGCGCGGGCGAGCGCGTCACCGCGTTCTACACAGGCGCCCCCACGCCCTGACCCCCCTCTCCCCGCCCTCCCCCTCCTCTCCTCGTCGATCTTGCGGTTTGGGCCCTCGGAATGTCCGTTTGACGGAATTTGCGGGGCACCAAATCGCAAGATCGACGGGTTCGGTCGAGCTCTTCGAGATCTTGGAAGGAAAGGGTCGCCATAGGAGCCTTTTCCTTCCAAGATCTCTTTGCATCTCGTGATGTGGAGCAGGCCTCTCCAAGCAGGACATCCGTCGTTGTCCCGGCGGAGATGCGGGTGATCGGCGTGGATGACGGCGCCTTGTCGGGGGCGAAAAGCGGCGGTGGGATGTCGGTGGGGTGGGGCAGACTGCGGGGCATGCCGATCCGTTCCGTCGCCGACCTGACCGCCGCGCTCGACACCGGCGCGACGTTCAAGTATCTGCGCTTCTGGGGGCACCGGCCGCAGCGCGACGGCGGTGTCGGCGCCGGTTGCCTGAGCCAGTGGTGGCCGGCGGCGTTCACAGTGGACGGCCGGGAGTTCGCCACCGCCGAGCACTGGATGATGTGGCACAAGGCCACCCTCTTCGGTGACCTGGCGGTCGCCGAGCGGGTGCTGGCCGCCGGGCACCCGCACCGGGCCAAGGCGCTCGGCCGGCAGGTGCGCGACTTCGACGAGGCGACCTGGGCGGCCCGCCGCTACGAGATCGTGGTGGCCGGCAGCGTGGCCAAGTTCGCCCAGCACGAGCCGTTGCGGCGGTTCCTGCTCGGCACCGGCGACCGGGTGCTCGTCGAGGCCAGCCCGACGGACCGGGTCTGGGGCATCGGCCTGACCGCCGACGACCCGCGAGCCGCCGACCCGGCGACCTGGCGGGGCGACAACCTGCTCGGCTTCGCCCTGATGGAGGCGCGCGCCCAGCTCGCCGGCCAGAGGGGGTGACGTCTGACCTCGGGCGGCAGGTGCGGGTAACGTGCTGCGGCGTGACCCCGTACTCGCACTGCTCCTTCTGCGGCGCGGCCTACCCGGCGGGCGCCGGGTGGCCGCGGGTCTGTTCCTCGTGCGGCGAGACGGTGTGGCGCAATCCGCTGCCGGTGGCGGTGGCGGTGCTGCCGGTCCGCACGCCGCAGGGGCTCGGCGTGGTCGTGGTGCGCCGCGACATCGAACCGGCCCGGGGGCTGCTGGCGCTCCCGGGTGGCTTCGTCGAGTACGGCGAGGAGTGGTCCGAGGCGCTCGTGCGGGAGCTGCGCGAGGAGACCGGGCTGCTGGCCGAGGCCGGCGAGGCGCGGCTGTTCGCGGTGCACGGCGCTCCGGCTGGCGGCACCATGATGGTCTTCGGGGTGCTGCCCGAGCGGGCGATCGGTGACCTGCCGCCGTCGGCGCCGACCGAGGAGGCCACCGAGTGGCTGGTGCTCACCGATCCGGTCGAGCTGGCCTTCTCCACGCACACCCGGGTGCTCGCCGATTTCCTCGCCGGGCAACGCCCGCTCTGACCGGACCGACCCCGGCACCGTGCGGCGCGGTCAGCCGCGGGCCGGAACCGGCTGGGGTGAGAACGGCACGGCGGCCGGCGCCTCGATCTCCGGCTCGCCGGCCGGGTGCCGCCACAGCCCGCGCCGCCGCAGGATCGGCAGCACGCCCTCGCCGAACCAGTACGCCTCCTCCAGGTGCGGGTGGCCGGAGAGGATGAACTCGTCCAGGCCGAGCGCGTGGTACTCGGCGATCCGGTCGGCGACCTCGGTGTGGCTGCCGACGAGTGCGGTGCCCGCGCCGCCGCGTACCAGCCCGAATCCGGCCCACAGGTTCGGCGAGACCTCCAGCCCGTCGCGGGAGCCGCCGTGCAGGTCGAGCATCCGCCGCTGCCCCTCGGACTCGCTGCGTCGCAGCCCTTCCTGCACGGCGCGCACGTCAGCCTCGGGGATGCCGTCGAGCAGCTTGCGCGCCTGGGCCCACGCCTCCTCGGCGGTGTCCCGGCTGATCACGTGCAGCCGGATGCCGTACCGCAGCTCGCGGCCGGCCCCGGCGGCGAGCCCGCGGATCCAGTCCAGCTTGCCGGCCACCTGCGCGGGCGGTTCGCCCCAGGTCAGGTACACGTCGCTGTGGCGTACGGCCACCGGCCCGGCCGCGCCGGACGACCCGCCGAAGTAGACCGGCGGCACCGGGTCGGGCAGCCGGCCGAGCCGGGCGCCCTCGACCCGCACGTGGGCGCCGTCGTGGTCGACCGTCTCGCCGCGCCACAGCGCCCGCACCACGTGCAGGAACTCGTCGGTACGCGCGTAGCGGGCGTCCTTGTCCAGGAAGTCGCCGTACGCGCGCTGCTCGGCCGACTCGCCGCCGGTGACCACGTTCAGTAGCAGCCGCCCGCCGGACAGGCGCTGGAACGTGGACGCCATCTGCGCGGCGAGGGTGGGTGAGAGCAGGCCGGGCCGGAACGCGACGAGGAACTTCAGCCGCTCGGTGACCTCGGTGAGCATGGCGGTGGTCAGCCAGGCGTCCTCGCACCAGGCGCCGGTGGGGGTGAGCGCGCCGGCGAAACCGAGCTGTTCGGCGGTGCGGGCGATCTGCCCCAGGTACGCCACGCTCGCGGGTCGCGCGCCACCGGCCGTGCCGACCGGTACGCCGTGTCCGCCGCCCACGATGTCCCGGCTGTCGCCGTAGGTCGGCAGGAACCAGTGGAAGGTGAGCGACATGGGGGCCTCCGGTGCGCGTCGGACGGGCCGTCTCCTGAGTGGTGGGACGACCGCGCCGACAGACTACCCATAAAACCTATCGGGTTGGTAGGTTGCTGTCGCCCGTCGATGGCCGGGTCCATCCCTCCCCGAGGAGTCGCCATGCGTACCCCCAGAACCCGCCGCCGGCCGGTGGCCGCGCTGCTCACCACCCTCGCGCTGCTGGCCGCGACGGCGCTGACGGCCTGCGGCGGCGAGGCGGCCGACGCCAGCGGCGGCGGCAGTGACGGCCCGCTGCGGATCGGTTACCAGCGCTTCGGCGGGCTCAGCCTGGTCAAGGCGCGCGGCGACGCGAAGAACGTCACCTGGTCGCTGTTCGAGAGCGGCCCGGCCCTGACCGAGGCGCTCAAGGCCGGCTCGATCGACATCGGCCAGGTCGGCGAGGCCCCACCCGTGTTCGCCGCCGCCGGCAAGATCCCGTTCTCCGTGGTCGGCACGTCCCAGCCGATCCCGCAGGGCGAGGCGGTTCTGGTCAAGGCGGGCAGCCCGTATCGTGGATTCGCCGACCTGCGCGGGAAGACGGTCGCGCTGAACAAGGGCTCCAACGTGCACTGGCTGCTGGTCAAGCTGCTGGAGGCCAACAGGATGACGCTCGCCGACATCAAGGTGAAGTACCTCAAGCCCGCCGAGGGGCGACCCGCGTTCGACAACGGGCAGGTCGACGCGTGGATCATCTGGGATCCCTACTTCGCGCTGGCCGAG
This sequence comes from Micromonospora chalcea, assembly GCF_028768405.1. NCBI lineage: Bacteria > Bacillati > Actinomycetota > Actinomycetes > Micromonosporales > Micromonosporaceae > Micromonospora > Micromonospora chalcea. The sequence goes on from NZ_CP118233.1 coordinate 1,743,669, forward strand.
CAGCCCGGCGTACGGGTGCTCGCCGACGCCACCGGCCTGGCCGGCAACCGCGAGTACGTGCTGGCCGCGCCGGACGCGGTGAAGAACCGCACCGCCGACGTACGCGCGTTCCTGGACACGTACCGGCAGACCACGGACTGGGGCATCGCCCACCCGACCGAGCGGGCCGCCGTCCTCGCCCCGGAGCTGAAGATCCCGCTCGACGTGACCACCCGGGCGCTGGCCCGCAGCGCCAAGCCGCTCGCCCCGGTCACCCCGGAGATCGGCGCCGAGTTGCAGGCCATCGCGGACAGCTTCGTGGAGCTGAAGCTGGTGCCCGGACCGGTCGACATCGCCGGGCGGGTGGACGGCCGGTTCAACGAGGCGTTCCAGTGAGCGGTCCGGCGCTGGCCGAGGCGAGCCCCGCTGTCGTACCCGATCGGGCGACGCCGCGGCGGTCCCGGGCCCGCGCCTCGCGGCGGTGGCGGCGCGCGGTGAGCCCGGTCGTGCTGGTGCTCGCCTGGGAGGTCGCCGCGCGCACCGGCCTGCTCGCCGCGGAGAAGCTGCCCGCGCCCAGCGCGGTGCTCGCCACCGGGTGGCGGCTGGCGCGCGACGGGACGCTCGGCGTGCACCTGCTCGACTCGCTCACCCGCGCCTCGCTCGGCCTGCTCATCGGCGGCGGCCTGGCGCTGGTGCTCGGCGCGGCGGCCGGGCTGCTGCGCCTCGGTGACGACCTGGTCGACCCGCCGGTGCAGATGGCCCGGATGCTGCCGCACCTGGGCCTGGTCCCGCTGCTGATCATCTGGGTCGGCATCGGCGAGTCGCTGAAGGTCACGCTCGTCGCGCTCGGTGCGTTCTTCCCGATCTACTTCAACACGTACGCCGGCATCCGCGACATCGACGAACGCCTGGTCGAGGCGGCGCGCACCTGTGGTCTCGGCGCGGCGGCCCGCCTGCGGCACGTGGTGCTGCCCGGCGCGCTGCCGGCGCTGTTCCTCGGGCTGCGGCTGGCCATCGGCGCGGCCTGGCTCAGCCTGGTCGTCGGCGAGCAGGTGAACGCGCAGACCGGCGTCGGCTTCCTGATGATGGAGGCGCGCGAGTTCAGCCAGACCGACGTGGTGGTGCTCGGCCTGCTCATCTACGCGCTGCTGGGGCTCGCCTCCGACCTGCTCATCCGGTACGCGGAGAGGAGGACGCTGGCGTGGCGACGCGGACTGCGCGCGACCTGACCGGGCCGGTGCTCACCGCACGCGCGGTGACCCGGGCGTTCGGCCCGGCGGTGGTGCTGGCCGGGGTGGACCTGATCATCGGCGCCGGGGAGACGGTGGCGCTGCTGGGCGGCAGCGGATCCGGCAAGAGCACGCTGCTGCGCGTGCTCGCCGGGCTCGACGGCGACGCGGGCGGCGAGCACGCGGTGCACGGCACCGCCGCCGTGGTGTTCCAGGAGCACCGGCTGTTGCCGTGGAAGCGGGTCGCGGACAACGTGGCGCTCGGGCTGACCGGGCCGGACGTGGGCGACCGGGTCGGCCGCGCGCTGGCCGAGGTGGGGCTCGCCGACCGGGGCCGGGCCTGGCCCGCCGAGCTGTCCGGCGGGCAGGCGCAGCGGGTCGCGGTGGCCCGCGCGCTGGTCCGCGAACCGGACCTGCTGCTGCTGGACGAACCGTTCGGCGCGCTGGACGCGCTGACCCGGCTGCGCATGCAGGGGCTGCTGCGGCGGCTGCGCGCCCAGCACGGCTTCGCCGCGCTGCTGGTCACCCACGACGTGGAGGAGGCGCTGCTGCTCGCCGACCGCGTCCTGCTCCTCGACGACGGCGTGATCGCCGAAGAGGTGCCGGTACGCCTCGGCCCCACCCCGAGCCCCGACGACCCGGCCCTCGGCGCGCTGCGCCGCCACCTGCTCGACCGCCTCGGCGTACCCGCCGGCTGACCGCGAGGGAGAACCGATGACCCGCTGGACCCCCGACCCGACCTTCTACCCCTCCCCCGCGCTCGCCGCCACCGCGCCGGCCGAGAAACTCGCGTACGTCGCCGCGTTCGACCGCGCCGGGCAGCGCCCCGACGCCATCGCGGTGCTCGACACCGACCCGGACTCCGACTCGTACGGCCGGGTGGTGGGCTGGACCGAGCTGCCGAACACCGGCGACGAGCTGCACCACTTCGGCTGGAACGCCTGCAGCAGCGCGCTCTGCCCCACCGCGCCGCACCCGCACGTGGAACGCCGCTACCTGATCGTGCCGGGCCTGCGCTCGTCCCGGATCCACGTGCTCGAAACCAAGCCCGACCCGCGCCGCCCCGAACTGGTGAAGGTGATCGGCCCGGAGGAACTCGGCAAGCGCGCCGGATACTCCCGCCCGCACACCGTGCACTGCGGGCCGGACGGCATCTACGTCTCCGCGCTCGGCGGCGCGGACGGGCAGGAGGGGCCCGGCGGCATCGCCGTGCTCGACCACACCACGTTCGAGGTACGCGGCGCGTGGGAGGCCGACCGGGGGCCGCAGTTCCTGGCGTACGACTTCTGGTGGCACTACACGCAGGACGTGCTGGTCACCAGCGAGTGGGGCACGCCGTCGATGATCGAGGACGGCATCGTCGGGGAACTGCTGCTGGGGCGGAAGTACGGGCACGCGATCCACTTCTGGGACCTGGCGAAGCGCCGGCACGTGCAGCGCGTCGACCTCGGCGACCAGTACCAGATGCCGCTGGAGCTGCGCCCCGCGCACGACCCGACGAAGTCGTACGGCTTCGTCGGCGTGGTGATCAGCGTCGAGGACCTGTCCGCCTCGATCTGGCTGTGGCACCGCGACGGCGACGCCTGGGCCGTGACCAAGGTGATCGACATCCCGGCCGAGCCGGCCGACCCGGCGGACCTGCCGGACCTGCTCAAGCCGTTCGGGGCGGTGCCGCCGCTGGTCACCGACATCGACCTGTCAGTGGACGACAGGTTCCTGCACGTCTCCTGCTGGGGCACCGGAGAGCTGATCCGCTACGACGTCAGCGACCCGTTCCACCCGGTACGCGTCGGCTCGGTGCGCCTGGGCGGCATCGTCAACCGCACGCCGCACCCGGCGTACCCGGACGAGCCGCTGGCCGGCGGCCCGCAGATGGTCGAGATCAGCCGCGACGGCCGCCGCGTCTACGTCAGCAACTCGCTCTACGGCGCCTGGGACGACCAGTTCTACCCCGACGGGGTGGGTGCCTGGGTGGCGAAGCTCGACGTCGACCCGGAGCACGGCGGCCTCGTGCCGGATCCGCGGTTCTTCCCGCGGGGGGAGGAGTTCCGCGGCCTGCGCGTGCACCAGACCCGGTTGCAGGGGGGCGACGCGTCGTCCGACTCGTACTGCTTCCCGTGACCGGCGCGACCTGGGCGGCGCTGGCCGGCCTCGGCGCGTTCCACGGCCTGAACCCGGCGATGGGCTGGCTGTTCGCGGTGGCCCGGGGCCTGCAGGAGCGCCGCCGGGCGGCGCTGCTGGCGGCGCTGCCGCCGATCGCGGCCGGTCATCTGGCGTCGGTGGCGGTGGTCGCCGCGCTGGTCAGCGCCACCCGGTCGGTGACGGCGAGCACTGCGGTCGCGGTCACCGGCGGGGTGCTGCTCGTCGGGTTCGGGCTGTGGCGGCTGCTGTCCGACCGGCACTTCCGGTGGGCCGGGATGCGGCTGTCGGCCGCGCAGCTCACCGCCTGGTCGTTCCTGATGTCGGCGGCGCACGGCGCGGGCCTGATGCTGCTGCCGGTGCTGCTCGCCGAACCGGCGGTCGGCGGCGGCCCGCACGCCGGACACCTCGCCGCCGCGCCGGCCGGCGCGCTGACCGGCCTGTTCGCGGCGGCCGTGCACACCGCCGCCATGCTCGGCGTCGCGCTGGCCGTGGCCGTGACCGTGTACGAGGTGCTCGGCGTCGGTGTGCTGCGCCGGGCCTGGTTCAACGTCGACCGGCTCTGGGCCGGCGTGCTCGTGGTGGCCGGGGTGGTGACGCTGATCGGCGCGGCGTGACCGTGCCGCCGACCTGCTATGGATCGACGGGAAGTCCTACTGGTTGAATAGGAAAGGCAGCGTCGCCCACCCCGGAGGTCAGCCGTGAGTCAGTCCCCGTCCTCAGCCGAAGCCGTCCACGACGCCGACCGGAGCCGGCAGTGGCTCGCCGGGCAGGCACACGGGCCGGGCGTCGACCGTGACCGGCTGCTGGAGGTGGGCGCGGCGATGGCCGCGGTGACCGCCGCCGCCGCGGAGCGCGAGCCGGTAGCGGTGACGTCCGCGCCGGTCGGCGTCGACCCCGGCGCGCCGATCGTCAAGCCGCTGCCGGCGGACCTGCTGCGCCCGCTGGACACCAACGCCGAGATGCGCTGGCCGTCGATGGCCGGCCAGGAGTACGTGGTCCCGATCGACCGCTTCTTCGTCCGCAACCACACGGTCACGCCGCACCTGGACGCGGCCACCTGGCGGCTGCGCCTGTTCGGTGACGGGCTGCGCGGCGCGCCGACCCGGGACGACGCGGTCGAGTTCGACCTCGACGAGCTGCGCCGGCTGCCCGCCGAGGAGCACGCGGCGCTGCTGGAGTGCGCCGGCAACGGGCGGCGCTACTTCGCCGAGCAGCAGGGCGACCCCGCCCCGGGCGTGGCGTGGGGGCTGGGCAGCGTCGGCGTGGCCCGCTGGCGGGGCGTGCGGCTCGGCACGGTGCTGCGCCTGGCCGGGCTGCGCGACGAGGCGGTGGACGTGATGCCCGAGGGCCTCGACCCGGACTACGTCACCGGCGGGGTCAACCTCGGCCGGGTACGCCGCCCGATGCCCATCGCGAAGGCGCTGGACGACGTGCTGCTGGCGTACGAGATGAACGGCGAGCCGCTCCCAGCCGACCACGGTTTCCCGGTGCGGGTCGTGGTGCCCGGCTGGGTCGGCATCGCCTCGATCAAGTGGGTGGGCGCGATCGAGGTCTCCACCGCCCCGCTGTTCTCGCCGTGGAACACACAGTTCTACCGGATGTTCGGCCCCGGCCACCCCGCCGGCGGCACCGCGCTCACCGCCCAGCCGGTGCGCAGCGCGTTCGAGCTGCCCTGGGACGCCCGGCTGCCGGCCGGTGAGGAGGTGCTGCTGACCGGCCGCTCCTGGTCCGGCAACGGCCCGATCGCGCACGTCGAGGTGGACACCGGCGACGGGTGGCGCCCGGCCGACCTGGTCACCGCGGACCGGGGCGGCGCCTGGCAGCGCTGGACCGTCCGCTGGCGCCCGCCAGCCACGGGCCGGCACACGCTCCGTGCCCGGGCCACCGACTGCACCGGCGTCGTCCAGCCCGACCGGGCCGCCGTGAACGACCTCGCATACCTGTTCGACGCCGTGGTGGCCCACCCGGTCACCGCCTGCTGACCGCCGCTCAGGTGGTGCCGAGGTAGGCCGGCGGCACGGTGTCGGTGAGCCACACTCCGTTGGCCGAGCGGTAGAACAGGTACCCGGCCTCTGCCATCGCCGCCGCGTCCACGGTCAGCACCACCACCGCGCCGCCCCGGCGCGCGCCGACGCGCCGGGCCGTCGCCGCATCAGGTGACAGGTGTACGTGGTGCCGCCCGCCCCGGCGCAGCCCCTGCTCCCGGATCGCGTCCAGCACGGCCTCGCCGGTGCCGTGGAACAGCCGGGGCGGCGGCGCGGCCGGGGTGAGGCCGAGGTCGACCGGAACGGAGTGCCCCTGGTTGGCGCGGATCCGGTCGGCCCCGTCCGGACCGGTCTCCACCGCGAAGCGCTGCTTGTCGTTGCCCGCGACCACGGCGTCCAGGTGGGCACGGCTGATCCCCAGCCCGGCGAGCACGTCCGCGACCGGTGCCCAGCCGGCCCGGTCGAGCCGCAGGCCGTACGCGTCGGGCCGGTGCCGCAACGCCAGCGACAGGCGCTTGCTCACCCGAACAAGATCCCGATGTTCCACCCGCCCAGTGTGGAGCCGCACCCGTCACCTGTCGACGCAGTTCCCCACACCCACTCCCCTAGCCCGCCCCGCCCTGCCCCCGTCGATCTTGCGGTTTCCGCCCCTCGGCTGTCCGGATCGCGCTGTTTGCCGGGGCCGGAACCCCATGATCGACGGGCGGGGAGCCGAGGGCGGGGAGCCGAGGGCGGGGAGCCGAGGGCGGGGAGCCGAGGGCGGGGAGCCGAGGGCGGGGAGCCGAGGGCGGGGAGCCGAGGGCGGGGAGCCGAGGGCGGGGAGCCGAGGGCGGGGAGCCGAGGGCGGGGAGCCGAGGGCGGGGAGCCGAGGGCGGGGAGCCCAGCGACGGGGAGGGATGAGGGACGGGGAAAGGGCGGGTGGGCGGGACGGGTCAGGCTGCGGCTCGGTCCGGGAGGGGGCGGCGGCGGTGGGACGGGTCGGTCAGGGTCGGCGGGGACCAGGCGCCGTCGGGCTGGTAGAGGTTCGTGCCCGGCGGGACGATCTCGTCGATACGGTCCAGCACCGCGTCATCCAGCGTCAGCTCCGCCCCGGCGAGCAGCGCGTCCAGCTGGTCCATCGTGCGCGGCCCGATGATGGTCGACGTGACCGCCGGATGCACGGCGGTGAACGCCACGGCGAACTGCGGCAGCGTGCAGCCAACCTCGTCGGCGAGCGCCACCAGTTCCTCGACGGCGGCGTACTTGGCGGCGTTGCCCGGCAGCGCCGGGTCGAACCGGGCCGGGGTGAGCGCCGGACGACCGGCGCCGAGGTCGACGGGCCGCCCCTGCCGGTAGCGGCCGGACAGGAACCCGGAGGCCAGCGGACTCCACACCAGCACGCCCATCCGGTAGCGGCGGCAGACCGGCAGCACCGACGTCTCGATGCCGCGCGCCAGGATCGAGTACGGCGGCTGCTCGGTGCGGAAGCGGCCCAGCGCACGCCGCTCGGCGACGTGGTGCGCCTCCACGATCTCCTCGGCCGGGAAGGTCGAGCAGCCGAACGCGCGGATCTTCCCGGCCCGGACCAGGTCGGTGAGCGCGCCGAGCGTCTCCTCGACGTCCGTGGTGTGGTCGGGGCGGTGCACCTGGTAGAGGTCGATCCAGTCGGTGCCCAGCCGGCGCAGGCTGTCCTCGACCGCACGGACGATCCAGCGGCGCGAGTTGCCGCCCCGGTTGGGCCCCTCCCCCATCGGGAAGTGGACCTTCGTGGCGAGCACCACGTCGTCGCGGCGGCCACGCAGGGCCTTGCCGACGATCTCCTCGGACTCGCCGGCCGAGTACATATCGGCGGTGTCCACGAAGTTGACGCCGCGGTCGAGTGCTGCGTGGACGATCCGGGCGCAGTCGTCGTGGTCGGGGTTGCCGACCGCGCCGAACATCATGGTGCCGAGGCAGTGGACGCTGACCTCGATGCCGGTGCCGCCGAGGACGCGATAGCGCATGTGAGCTCCCTGGTTCGCACCGCGCCGGCCGGATGGCGCGCGGTCCGGTCACGGTAGGAGTTCGAGTGCGCTGGAGGTCAACCGTCGGCGGCGGGTTCCGCGCTGCCGGCGAGGTAGCCGGCCGCCTGCAACTCGAACAGCTCGCGGTAGAGCCCGCCCTGGGCCATCAACGTGTCGTGGTCGCCGGACTGCACGAGCCGGCCGTGGTCCATCACGAAGATCCGGTCGGCGTGCCGCACGTTCGCCAGCCGGTGGGTGATCAGCACGACGGCCCGGTCCGGGTGCCGCCGCAGATGCTGGAAGAGGGCGTGCTCGGCACGCGCGTCCAGCGCTGCGGACGGCTCGTCGCAGATCAGCAGCCGGGCGTCGCGGTAGAGGCCTCGTGCGGCCACCAGCCGCTGCCACTGCCCGCCGGACAGGTCCTGGCCGTCCTTGAACTGCCGGTCCAGCAGCGTGTCGTACCCGAACGGCAACTCGCTGATCATGTCGTGCGCGGCGGCGTCGCGGGCGGCGGTCTCCACGCTGGGGCCGGGCCCGTCGGCGCGGTCGTGGCGGCCGACGCGGATGTTCTGCCGGGCGGTGAACGGGAACTTCCACCAGTCCTGGCTCATCACCGCGACCTGGGCGGCGGTCTGCCGTGGGTCCAGTTCGGCGGTGTCCACGCCGTCCCAGCGGATCGTGCCGCCGGTGGGCCGGTAGAGGCCGGCGATCAGCTTGGCGAGCGTGGTCTTGCCGGAGCCGTTCTCCCCCACCAGCGCGATCACCTCACCGCGCCGGAACGTGAGGCTTACCTCGTCGACCGCCGCCGTGTCGGTGTCCGGGTAGCGCAGGCTGACCCGCTCGACGTCGATGCGCGTGAACCCGTCGACGGGCAGGTGCCCGCCGGCTGGGATCCGCCGGGTGGCCCGGTCGAGGAAGTCGCGGTAGTCCTGGTAGTAGAGCGCGTCCTCGTAGAGCGAGTTGGTGGCGAAGATCGCCGTACGCAGGCTCGTCCGCGCGGCCTGGAGCGCGAGCAGCGCGGTGGCCGCCGCCGCCAGCGCCACCACGCCGCCCATCAGCAGCCCGCCCAGTACGGCGTAGACCGCGAACGCGGCCACGCCGGTCACCGACAGGCCGAGTCCTCGGGTGACGGTCTGCGAACGGGCCAGCCGGAGCTGGGCCTGGGTCTCGACGGTCATCATCCGGTGGTACTCGGCCAGCAGGAAGTCCCGCATCTGGTAGGCACGGATCTCGGCGGCGGTGTGCCGATCGGCCATCAAACGGGCCAGCAGGTACATCCGGCGGCGACGGGTGATCCAGGCCAGCAGCGCCAGGTACTGCCGCCGCGCCAGTTTGACCGCGGTGACCGCCTCGGGCACCGCGGCGAGCAGCAGGCACGGCAGCAGGACGGGCTGGATGACGGTGACCGCGGCGGCGGTGGCCAGCACACCCACGACCCCAGTCACCAGGTTCACGGTGTGGTCCACGATCGACGCAGCCTCGGCCATGCCCCGATCCCGGGCACGATCCATCTCCTCGGCGAAGCCGGCGTCGTCGAACGCGGCGAGTTCCACAGCGGTGGTCGCCTCGAACAGCCGGAGTTCCACCTGGTAGTTGATCTGCGGGATGAGCCGCGCCTGCGCCCAGCCGGCGGCGACAGTCAGCGCTCCCCGGGCCGTCACGGCGGCGGCCGCGAGCAGGAGCGCGGGCAGGGCCGCCCGGATCCGGTCCGGTGTGGGCCCGTCGGCGAAGAGTTGCCGGAGCACGCCGGTGGTGGCGAGCAGCCCGAAGGTGGTGAGCAGGCCGGCGACCACGTTGAGCCCGATCGAGGCGAGCGTGTCTCGGCGGCTGGTCGCCCAGGCCAGGCCGATGGCCTCGCGGACGAGGGCGGGCAGCCGGCGCGCCACCGACCAGAAGCTGGTGTGGGCGAACTCGGTGGCGCGGTTCATCCAGTGCCCGTCCGCCAGCTCCGGCAGCGGCGTCTCGTCGCCCGCCGCGCTCCCGGCCGGGGCGGGCTCGTCCGGCGGGTGCTCGTCCGAGGGGCGCCGAGGACCGAAAACCGCTGCCATACGCGTCTCCTCCGGTACGCCGACGACTCCGGAGCTTACGTTCCGCAATCGACAGATGTCTCCCCGTGTTCGGCGTGTCGTACAGGCGTCCCAACGGCGTGTCCACCGGGCGGCGGGCGAAAGACCGCCCGCACGGTGGTCGCCGCCGGGTCGCGTCGCGCGCGACCGGTCCGGGTGGCAGGCTTGTGGGGTTCGCCGGCGCAGGCCGGCCGACCGCCCGTCGTGAAGGAGAAGATCGACCCGATGGCTGTGGACGTCACCACCACCGACGAATGGCAGGCGCTGCGCAAGCACGCCGAGGCGATGCGCGGCACGCACCTGCGCGACCTGTTCGCCGCCGACGGGCAGCGGGGTGAGCGGCTCACCGGTGAGGTCGCCGACCTGCACGTGGACTACAGCAAGAACCTGATCACCGACGAGACCGTCGCGCTGCTCGGCGCGCTCGCCGAGCGGGTCGGGCTGGCCGACCGGATCGCGGCCATGTTCGCCGGGCGGCACATCAACGTGACCGAGGACCGGGCCGTGCTGCACACCGCGCTGCGCCTGCCCGCGGACGCCTCACTCACCGTGGACGGCCAGGACGTGGTCGCCGACGTACACGCCGTGCTGGACCGCATGTCGGCGTTCGCGCAGCGGGTGCGCTCCGGATCGTGGCGCGGCCACACCGGCGAGCGGATCACCACTGTGGTGAACATCGGCATCGGCGGCTCCGACCTGGGGCCGGTGATGGCGTACGAGGCGCTGAAGGCGTACCGGGACGCGGGCATCAGCTGCCGGTTCGTGTCGAACATCGACCCGACCGACATCCACGACAAGACCGCCGACCTGGACCCGGCGAGCACGCTGTTCGTGGTGGTCTCCAAGACGTTCTCCACCCAGGAGACGCTCGCCAACGCCGACCAGGCGCGGCGCTGGCTGCTCGCCGGGCTGGACGCGGACGACGACGCGGTGGCCCGCCACTTCGTCGCGGTCAGCACCAACGAGCAGCGGGTCCGGGACTTCGGCATCGACCCGGAGAACATGTTCGGCTTCTGGGACTGGGTGGGCGGACGCTACTCGCTGCCGTCGGCGGTCGGCCTGTCGGTGATGCTCGCGATCGGGCCGGACCGGTTCCGCGAGATGCTGGCCGGCTACCACGCGGTCGACGAGCACTTCCGGTCCGCTCCGGTGGAACGCAACGTGCCGGCGCTGCTCGGCCTGCTCAACGTCTGGTACACCGACTTCCTCGGCGCGGAGACCCACGCGGTGCTGCCCTACTCGCAGTACCTGCACCGCTTCCCCGCCTACCTGCAGCAGCTCACCATGGAGAGCAACGGCAAGTCGGTACGCGTCGACGGCTCGCCGGTGACGTACCCGACCGGGGAGATCTTCTGGGGTGAGCCGGGCACCAACGGCCAGCACGCCTTCTACCAGCTCATCCACCAGGGCACCCGGCTGATCCCGGCGGACTTCATCGCGTTCAGCCGGCCCAACCACGACCTGGGCGACATGCACGACCTGTTCATGTCGAACTTCTTCGCCCAGACCGCCGCGCTGGCGTTCGGGCGGACCCGGGAGCAGGTGGAGGCCGAGGGCACCGCGCCCGAGGTGGTGGCGCACCGGGTGATGGCCGGCAACCACCCGACCACGTCGATCCTGGCGCCGAAGCTCACCCCGTCGACGCTGGGCCAGCTGATCGCGCTCTACGAGCACATCACGTTCACCGAGGCCGCGGTCTGGGACATCAACGCCTTCGACCAGTGGGGTGTGGAGCTGGGCAAGGTGATGGCCAACCAGCTCGCGCCGAAGCTGACCGGGCCGGACCCGGACCTGGCCGACGTGGACACCTCGACCGCCGAACTGATCCGCCGCTACCGGGCCGAGCGCGGCCGGAGCTGACCGCGTACCCGTGGCGTCCCGCGCGCGACCGGCCGGGACGCCACGGGTCAGCGGCGCAGCAGGTCGGCGTGCGCCGCGCGCAGCCGGATCAGCGCCGGGTCGCCGGCCGGGGCGCGGCGGTCGAGTTCGGCCCACGCCTCGGCCAGCGCGTCGGCCAGCGCCCGCAACTCGGCGGCGTGCCGCCGGCCGGACTGCTGGTGCAGCTCCTCCAGGCGGCGGGCCCAGCCGGCGCTGATCGCGGCGACCCGTTCGGCGTCGGCGCGCGCCTGGGCCCCGGTGCGGGCGGCCGGCGCGGGCACGATCGCGGCGATCGGGCGGGAATCGCCGTCGCGGGTGACGAGGGTGACGGTGTCGGTCAGCTCGGCCAGGGAGACGAGCTGGGTGAGCCGGGTGCGGACCTCGCGCAGCGGCAGGGCGCGCGGCTGCGGGGACCGGTCGGCCAGTGCGGGGACAGCCATGGACACATGTTCACGTCCGGGTACGACAGTTTCGGCGGTCAGGTCGTCCACTCCGGCGCCAGCACCGACCAGACCTCCATGTCGGCGCGGCCCTCCGGCGTCGCGGCGGCCCCGCGCAGGACGCCGTCGCGGCTCATGCCCAGCCGCTTGGCGACGGCGATGCTGCGGTCGTTGCCGGCCTTCGTGATCCACTCGACCCGGTGGATGCCGCGCTCCCGCACCGCCCAGTCGATGATCACGCGCGCGGCGCGGGTGACCAGGCCCTGCCCCTCGGCGCCCGGTTCCAGCCAGCAGCCCGCCTCGCACACCCCGCGTGCGGTGCTCAGCGACACGAACAGCACGCCGCCGACGAGCGTGCCGCGCTGCCAGATGCCCCAGAGGCCGCCGTCGTCGCGGGCCCACCGGTCGGCGTACGCCTGGAGGACCTTGCGGGCCGACTCGGCGTCGGTGGCGACGAAGGACGCGCCGACCCACGGCGAGATGTGCTCGCGGCAGCGCTCGAGGTTGGCCAGGAACTCGTCGGCGTGCCAGGGCGACAGTGGACGCAGCTCCGCGTCGTCGGTGAGGGCGTGGGCGAACATCCGAGGAAGCTAGCAGGACCGTCGCGCTTTTGTCGGTCGGTCCCTCTACGGTCTGCGCCGTGAACGCCGTCCAGACGTACCGATACCTTCAGCCGTCCGCGCTGCGCGCCGCCGGTCTCGATCTGCAGACCTGCGGCGGCCCGGCGGCCAACCCGCGCTTCTTCGCCGGGTTCCTCACCGCTCCCGCCGCCGCGGCGGCCGGGCTGCTCGCCGTCGCCGAGGTGGCCCGCACCCGCTACCACCAGCCGGTCAACCCGGCCAGCCTGGACCCGGTGGTCACCGGCAGCCGGGGCCGCCTGCGGTTCGAGTCGTTCTCCGGCTGCTGCGGGGTGTACGCCCGGATGGACGTCCTGCCGGCCGGGCTGGACGGCGAGATCAGCGGCCACGGCACCACGAACGTGGACGTGAACCCGCCGCTGCGGGAGGCGCTGGCCCGGGTGGGCGGCATCGAGCCGCTGCACGTGGCGGTCGGCCCGGACGACCTGACCGTCTCCACCATGGACGGCTCGGTGGTCGAGCGGAAGGTGCCGCTGCCCGGACGCTGGCTGCGCGGCTTCGCCGAGGTGCACGTGCTCACCGCCGGCTTCGAGCCGCGCGCCGAGATCCCGGCGGCGGAGGCGGCGGCGTTCCTGCGCCGGCTGCCCGCCGCGACGGACCGCAGCGTGCTGTGGGCGGTGCCCGCCGGGCGGACGCTGCGGCTGACCTCCCGCCCGGCGCCGGGCGCGGTCTGCCTGGCCGGCGCGGGCCGGCTGGCGGCGCTGCGCGGCGTGCTGCGCCACGCCCGCACGCTGCGGGTGTACGGCCCGGCGGTGCGCGCCGGATCGCCGGCCGTGCCGAGCACGTGGGAGCTGGACACCGGGGCGCTGCGGGTGTCGCTGACGCTGTCCCCCGAGCCGTACCGGGGGTTCTCCGGCGAGGGCGCGGCGCTGGCGGCGCTCGCCGGTGACGACGTGGTGGACGACGCGGAACTGGTGGGCGCGCTGCTCAACTGGGATCCGACGATCGACGTGGCCGCGCTGGCCGACGCCGCCGCGCTGCCCGACGGGCGGGTGCGTGCCGCGCTCGCCCAGCTGGGCACCGCCGGGCGGGTCGGGTACGACGTGGCGGACGGGGCGTACTTCCACCGGGTGATGCCCTACGACGCGGGCCGCGCGGAGCGGGACAACCCGCGGCTGCTCGGCGCGCGGGCGCTGGTCGAGCGCGGCGCGGTCGAGCGCGACGGCGAGGACGCGACGGTACGCACCGACGCCGAGGTCTACCGGGTGCGCCGCCACCCGGACGGCGCATACTCCTGCAACTGTCGCTGGTGGGCGCGGCACCGCGGGCAGCGGGGGCCGTGCCGGCACGCGCTGGCCGTGTCGATGGTCGCGGCGCCGGTGGAGGTGCTGTCGTGACCGGGTTCGTCGAGGCGGTGGTGCGCGGCAGGATGTCCGAGGTCCGCTCCGCCCTGGCCGGGTTGGACGAGCCGGCCCGGCGGGCGCTCGGCGACGAACTGGTCGCCGACGTGCGCCGCAGGCGGGACGCCTGGTGGTGGCAGGGTGAGGCGGCGACGCTGGCGGTCGCAGCGGTGGGGACGCTGAGCACGCCGACGAAGGTGGCCGCGCTGCTCGGCCGCCGCTCGGTCTGGCTGAGCGGCGTCGACGCCGCGCCGGTGGTCGACGTGGCTCGGGAACGCGGGGTGACCTGGCTGGCGGACGTGGCGTACAAGCTGGCCGACCGGCTGCCCCGGGACCGGATGCTCGCGGGCTGGCGGTTCGTCGCCGGTCTCCTGCTGGCGGAGAAGGCGCCGCCGCCGACCGGGGACGACTTCGTGCGCGGGTGGGCGGCCGCACAGGGCTCCCCGGCCCCACGCGGGACGCGCCCACCCACTGTGGACCGGCTGCGCGCGGACCCGTTCCTGGACGCGCTGCTGCCGCGCCTGTTCGAGGTGGACGGCGTGGGCACCGAACTGGCCCGCGGCGACGGCGCGGGCACGGACGCGGATGCCCTGCCCCGTGCGCTGGCGGCGCTGGCGGCGGAGGGCCGGCTCGACCGCGCTGCCCTGCTCAACGGCGTGCTCGGCCGGCTGCTGCGCGGCGACCGGCCGGCGGCGCTGCGCCCGTTCCTGGCCCTGCACGACCTGCTCGCGCCGACTCCGGACGAGGTGGCGGTGCGGTCGAGCGCCTACCTGCGGCTGCTCGCCGACGGGCCGGGGCCGGTGGCCCGCGCCGCCCAGCGGACGCTGCGGGAGGCCGGTGACGCCGCCGAGCCGGAGGCGCTGTGGGAAACCGCCCGGACGGTGCTGGCCCGGCCGGAGAAGGCGCTGGTCCGGGCACAGTTGACCTGGCTCGACCGGCTGGCCCGGCAGCACCCGGAGCGGGCCACGGAGGTCGGCGCGGTGCTCGCCGTGGCGGCCGGTCACCCGGACGCCGGACTGCGCGAGCGCGCGCTGACGCTGGCGGCGCGGCACGGTCACCGGCCAGAGGCGGTCGCCACCGTGGCCGAGCCTCGTGACGACCTGCCGCCGCCGCTGCCGGCGCCGGCCGCGCCACCGCCGATCGCCGACGTGGACGAGCTGGTGGAGGAGGTGGCGGCGACACTGCGCGGACTGTGGCCGGCCTCGGTGCTGGAACGGGTCATGGACGGGCTGCTGCGGCTGGGCACCCGTGACCGCGACCGTCTCGAGGTCGCGCTGGCGCCGGTGCTGCGCCGGGAGCAGGTGGCCGAGTACGAGCACATCTGGGCCCGGTCCGACCCCTCGTTCGAGATCGACCGGCTGCTGCTGTTCGTCGCGCGTATCGGGGACGCCACCCGGCGCCGCGACGGCTGGGCCTCGACGCTGGCTACGGCCGGTGGCGGGCCTGCCGCGGTGGCCTCCGGCCGCCCCGCGCCGATGTGGCTATACCGCCTCCGGCTGGCCGAGGCCGGGCAGCGCCTGGACGGCCGTGACGATCCAGGGCTGTTGTCCGCGCCCACCTCGGCCACCGGGGCGGTCGAACCGCAGGTGCTCTACGAGCGGCTGGCGGCGCTCGGCGACCGGCCGTACTGGAGGTGGGACTACACGCAGGCGTTGTTGCGCCTGCCGGCCGGGGTCGACGAGCCGCTTGCGGCCCGCGCCGAGGCGCTCGGCACGCCGGGCGGCGTCGAGCTGGCGGCCTGGCTGCGCGGCGGTGGCGTGCCGGCGCCGGTGCAGGAGGTGGTGACGGTGGGCCGGCGGGACCGGTCCGGCCGCTACGACTGGAGCTACGACCAGTTGCCGGAACGACGGCGGCTCGTCGCGCTCACCCCACCGGCCGACGTGGACGACCGGTTCGGCCTGCTCACTGTGCGGCCGGCGGCGATCGGCCGCCGGATCTTCGACGCCGGGCACCTGTGGCCGGCCGTCCTGCCCGGCCACCGGGGCGTGGTCGCCGCCCAGGTCCTTCCCGAGCTGGCCATGGCCGCCCAGGAGGACTTCGCCGGGCGTGGGCCGGTCCTGCTGGCGCTCGCCGAGTGCACTGGTGCGGGCGGGCCCGCGCTGGACCTGGCCGTGGCGTACGGGCTGTGCGCCCGGCACGAGGCGGACCGGGTGGCCGCGCTCGACGCGCTGCTGATCCTGGCCGCCGCCGGTGACCTGAACGCGCCGGCGGTGGGCGGGCATCTGGGCGAGATGGGGGCGCAGGGGCAGGTGATCCTCACCCGGGCCGTCACGCCGCTGCGGGACGCGCTGGCGGCGGGCGCCCGGCTGAGCGTCTGGCGGCTGCTCGCCGCGGCGTTGCCGCCGCTGCTGGCCGGGCCGACGCCACCGCGGGGCACGCCGGACCTGCTCGCGCTGGCGGCGGAGGCGGCGACCGCGACGGGCGTCCGGATCGAGGTACCAGGGCTGGCCGACGTGGTGGCCCGGGGCGGCAGCAGCCGGCTGGTCGCCGAGGCCCGGCGGCTCGCCGCCGCCCTGGCCGCCTGAGTCAGCCGCCCCCGTCGCCGGGCAGGTAGGCGCACAGCGCGTCGAACTGCGCCACGGTCAGGTACGAGGGATTCGCCGCCTGCGGCTGCCGGAGCACCTCGGCCCCGGCCAGCCGCGGGTCGGCGCGCAGCACCTCGCGGCGTACCCGCAGTGGCTCGTCCAGGATCGTCAGGTCCAGCGGCGCGGTCCACGGCTCGCCCGGCGCGCCGGGCTGCGGCGGGGCGGCGATCCGCCCGACGCCCCAGACGCCGTACGGCGTCCGGCCCCGGCTGCCGCTGGCCCAGAACACCACCGGCTGGCCGGCGCGCATCAGGCGTACCCGGTAGCCGGGGCGGACGCACCAGCCGGTGACGCGCGGGTCGGCGGCGAAGCGGGCCGTAAGGTCCACCGCGTCCGCGTTGCCCTTGATCAACCAGGCGCCGAGGTCGTCCAGGGTCACCCGCCGATCGGTCATCAGCCCATTCTGCGGTCCGCCCGAGCGGAGCGCCGGACGACGGGGCGGCGGGCCGGGGCGGCCGTCAGATGATCAGGTGGGTCCAGTAGGTGAGCCAGACCGCGAACAACGCGCCCTGCAGCAGCGCCAGCGCGGCGGTGAGCCAGCCGTCGAGGCCGGGCCGGCGAGCCCAGCGGGCCAGCACGAACGCGACCGGGAACGCGGCGAGCAGGTAGCGCAGGAGGCTCTTGTACACCGGCGGCCCCATCGACAGTGGCACCAGCACCACGACGAGCGTGTAGACCAGGTACGGCCAGTCGGCCCGGCGGCGCAGCCCGACGACCGCCACCACCAGCGTCGCCACCGCGATCCACACCCGCAGCGCGTCGGCCGAGTTGCCGCCGGTCAGCGCGGACACCGCCGTCGCGACGGGGTTCTGCAACCGGATCGCCCAGCCGGTCTCCTGCGCGTGCTGGTAGGCGAACCAGTCCCCGCTCTGCCAGCGGCAGAACGCCATGAACGTCAGCCAGCCCGCCGGCACCAGCACCAGCGGCCAGCCCTCGCGCAGCAGTCGCGGCCACGCGCGCGGGCCGGCCCGCCAGCCGTGCTGGCGGAGCAGCACCAGCGCCAGCGGCGCCACCACGAGGAAGCCGACGGAGCGGCTCATCGCCAGGAAGTAGCCGACCACGCCGACGACCAGCCAGCGGCGTCGTTCGGCGTACCAGAAGGTGGCCAGCGCCAGGCAGACGAACAGGGACTCGGTGAGCGCCGCCTGGAACAGGAACGCCGTCGGCAGGAGCAGCAGGTACCGGACCGCTCGCCGGCCGTCGGCCGGTGCGGCGCCGCCGAGCAGCCGGCCCCCCAGCCGGTACGCGAAGTAGAGCTGCACCACCAGCGCCACGTTGCTGACCAGCAGCAGAGCCCAGGCGGTGTGACCGCCGAGCAGCGGCGCGAGCGGCCGGGCCAGGAACGGATAGAGCAGCGGGAAGCCGAAGTCCGGCCACGGCCGGTCCAGTGGCAGCCGGGCCAGGTGCTCGTAGAGGAACGAGTCCCAGGCGAACCAGAGCGAGAACCAGCGGTGCGACGAGATCGCGTCCTGCTGCTCCCGCATCCCGGTCTCGCCGGCCGGCGGCGCGCCGGGCACCCCGTCCCAGGCGGCCAGCACCAGCACGCCGAGCAGGCTGAGCACGAGCTTCGAGCCGACGAAGACGGCGAACACGAATCCCCACGGCTCGGGCACCCCGCGGACGACCCGGATTCCACGCGACCACCACCGGGTACGCCCGGAGCGCGCCCCGACGGCAGGGCCGGCCGCGCGTTCAGATTCGGCCGCGCGGAAGGATTCGGCCGCGCGTTCGGGGTCGGCCGCGCCACCGGGATCGACCCGCCGCTCCTCCGTCATCGCGCTCCCACCGGTCGGCCCCTGGCCGACGTGCCGGCCGGAAACCCGGCCCGCATTCCCCGTCCGCCCCCGCCCACACCCGTCCCCGCCGGCACCCGTCCGGCCCACACCCCTCCGGCCTGCCCCGTCCGGCCCGCCCACACACCTGTCCGGCACGCCCCCATGCCCGCGTCGATCATGAGGTTGGCGGCGACAAATCAGACACCAAACGCCGTCAACTTCATGATCGACGGGGCCAGGCCGGGTCGGGTCGGGGCGGGGCGGGGTGGGCGGCGCATCGGGGTGGGTGCGCAGGTGAAGTTGCCGGTGGGGCGGGTATGCGCGGTGCCGCATCGGGAGGCTGGCGGCAGGGGGCGCGGACGGCATGGGTGACGGCGACGGAACCGTGATCATCGGGGCGGGGCCGGCCGGGTTGACCGCCGCGTACGAGCTGCTGCGGCACGGCGAGCCGGTCCGGGTCTACGAGGCCGACGACGTGGTCGGCGGGATCAGCCGGACCGTGGAGCGCGAGGGCTGGCGCTTCGACATCGGCGGGCACCGCTTCTTCACCAAGGTGTCCCGGGTCGAGGACTTCTGGCACGAGATCCTGCCGGACGAGGACTTCCTGCTCCGGCCGCGGATGAGCCGTATCTACTACCGCGGGGCGCTGTTCGACTATCCGCTCAGCGCCGGGAACGCGCTGCGCAACCTCGGCCTGCTGGAGGCGGCGCGCTGTCTGGCCTCGTACGGCCGGGCCCGGCTGCGCCCGCCGAAGGACCAGTCGCACTTCGAGGGGTGGGTGTCGGCGCGGTTCGGCTGGCGGCTCTACTCGATCTTCTTCAAGACGTACACGGAGAAGGTCTGGGGGATGCCGGCGGACCAGCTGCAGGCCGACTGGGCGGCCCAGCGGATCAAGAACCTGTCGCTGGCCACCGCGATGCGCAACGCGCTGCTGCCCCGGCGCGACCGCACGGACGTGA
Source organism: Micromonospora chalcea (assembly GCF_028768405.1). Classification (NCBI taxonomy): domain Bacteria; kingdom Bacillati; phylum Actinomycetota; class Actinomycetes; order Micromonosporales; family Micromonosporaceae; genus Micromonospora; species Micromonospora chalcea. The sequence continues at coordinate 1,762,667 of NZ_CP118233.1, forward strand.
CCAGCCTGATCGAGGAGTTCCAGTACCCGAAGCACGGTCCCGGGATGATGTGGGAGCGCTGCGCCGAGGAGGTCGCCCGACGCGGCGGCACGGTACGCACCGGCGCCTGGGTGACCGAGGTACGGCGGGACCCGGCGGCCCGGCGGGCGACAGCGGTGACGCTCGTCGACGCGGACGGTGAGCGGACCGAGCCGGCCGATCATGTGATCTCCTCGATGCCGATCTCCGCGCTGGTGCGGGCGATGCGGCCGGAGGCGCCGCCCGAGGTGCGGGCCGCCGCCGACGACCTGCGGTACCGGGACTTCCTGACCGTCGCGCTCGTGGTGCCGGAGGAGTTCTCGTTCCCGGACAACTGGATCTACGTGCACGACCCGGCGGCCCGGGTGGGCCGGATCCAGAACTTCGGCTCCTGGTCGCCGTACCTGGTCAAGGACGGGCGGACGTGCCTGGGGCTGGAGTACTTCGTGTTCGAGGGCGACGAGATGTGGCGGACGCCGGACGCCGAACTGGTCGCGTTCGCCACCGCCGAGCTGGAGCGGCTGGGCCTGGTCAAGCCCGGCTGTGTGGAGGCCGGTTACGTGGTCCGGATGCCGAAGGCGTACCCGGTCTACGACGAGCGGTACCAGCGCAACGTCGACGTCATCCGGGGCTGGCTTGCTGCGAACGTGCCGAACGTGCACCCGGTCGGGCGCAACGGCATGCACCGGTACAACAACGCCGACCATTCGATGCTCACCGCGATGCTGACCGCGGAGAACATCGCGCACGGCGCGGAGCACGACGTCTGGACCGTCAACGTGGAACAGGACTACCACGAGCAGCGCAGCCCGTCGCGGCACGGCACCGGCCGGGACGCGCCGGTCGTCCCGGCCCGTCGGTAAGGCGCCGCGCGTGAGGGTGGTCATAACCGCTGGACGGCCGCCCCGGCGGTGCTGCTAGCCTTCTGGGCAGGTCATGAGCGCCAGCGCGAAGCCCCGGCTCGCTGGCCGGCAACCCTCCTCCGCGGTGGGGTGCCCCGGGTGAAGACCAGGCACCGGCAGCCGCCGGTGCAAGCGTGGCCTGGCACCCAGGTCAGCACCAGACCAGGGAGACCGATGTCCGTACCACCCTCCACCCCCTCCGGCGACGTCGCCGCGTACCCGGCCCGCTTCGCGCTGGTCAAGCGCCGCCACGTCGACCTGATGCGGGTGTGCAGCGACGCCTGTCGCCCCGCGCGCTGAGCGAGCGCCACCCTCCCTTCCCCGTTTCACCCTTCTCCGGCCCGGCCGTCCGTCCGGCGGGCCGGCGCCCACGCGCACCTCCGCGCGTCCATCCACTCTGGAGAGACATCGTGCGTTTCCGTACCGTCCTGACCCGTGCGGCCGCCGTCGGCGCGGCGGCCCTGCTCGCCGTCACCGCGCTCACCGCCTGCGGCGGCGACGACACCGACGCGGCCGACAACCCGTACGGCCTGCTCCAGCCCGGCGTGATCCGCGCCGGAACGCTCACCGACGCGCCGCCGAACGTCTTCCTCAAGGACGGCAAGTTCACCGGCTTCGACAACGAGCTGCTGCGCGCCGTGGCCGCCAAGATCGACCTGAAGGTGGAGTTCGTCGGCACCGACTTCTCCGCCCTGCTCTCCCAGGTCAACAGCGGCAAGTTCGACGTCGGCAGCTCCTCGATCACGATCACCGAGGCGCGCAAGAAGACAGTGGACTTCGGCAACGGCTACGACTTCGGCTACTTCGGCCTGGACGTGCCGGCCGGATCCACGCTCACCGGCTTCGACCAGCTCGCCGGCAAGCGCGTGGTGGTGGTGCAGGGCACCGTGCAGGACGACTACGCCACCAAGCAGAACCTCGACCCGGTGCGGGTGCCCGACTACAACAGCGCGATCAACCAGCTCAAGGCCGGCACCGCGGACGCCTGGATCGCCCCGGCGGAGATCGGCGACAAGTCCGCCGCCGACAGCAACGGCAAGATCAAGGTCGCGGCGAAGCAGCTCAGCCCCACCCCGACCGCGTTCGCCGTGGCGAAGGGCAACGACAAGCTGCGCGAGGCGCTGAACAAGGGCCTCGACGAGGTGATCGCGGACGGCACGTGGAGCCGCCTGCAGGCGGAGTACTACCCGGGGCGGCCGATCCCGGCCGACTTCAAGCCCGGCAGCGGGTCGGTGGCGGCGCCGGCGCCGTCGGCCGCCTCCTGAGCCGGTAACCGAGCACGAGCAGGGCGGACGGAGCGGACATGGACCCACTGAGCACCCTCTGGGAGACGTTCTTCGACTGGGAGTCGATGCGCGAGGCGCTGCCCGAGATGCTGACCGTCGGGCTGCCCAACACGCTCACCCTGGCGGTCTCCGCCGCCCTGCTCGGCTCGGTGCTGGGCATGCTGCTGGCCGTCGCCGGCATCTCGCGTACCCGGTGGTTGCGCTGGCCGGCGCGGATCTACACCGACGTGTTCCGCGGCCTGCCGGCCGCGGCGACCATCCTGCTCATCGGCGTCGGCCTGGCGCCGCTGGGCATGCAGGTCTGGGGCCCGAACCCCTATCCCCTGGGCGTGCTGGCGCTGTCCCTGATCGCCGCCGCCTACCTCGGCGAGATCTTCCGGGCCGGCATCCTGAGCGTGGAGGCCGCCCAGTTGGAGGGCGCGCGGGCGCTCGGCTTCTCCTGGGGCGAGGCGATGCGCCTGGTGATCATCCCGCAGGGCGTACGCCGGGTGCTGCCCGCCTGGGTCAACCAGCTCATCTCGCTGATCAAGGACTCCAGCCTGGTCTACTTCCTCGGCCTGCTGGCCAGCCAGCGGGAGCTGTTCCGGATCGGGCAGGACTACGCCGCGAACACCGGCAACCAGTCCGCGCTGCTGCTGGCCGGGCTGTTCTACCTGTTGCTGACCGTGCCGCTGACCCACGCGGTGAACTGGCTGGACCGGCGGCTGCGGCAGGGCCGCCCGGCCGCGCCGCCCGAGCCGGAGCCGGATGCCGAGCCGGTCGACCTCACCCCGTCCGGAAAGGACCCGCGATGACCACCACCACCTCGGTCAGCCTGGCCGTCCGCGACGTGCACCTGGCCTTCGGCGCGCACCGGGTGCTGCGCGGCGCGGACCTGGACGTGGCGCGCGGCGGCGCCGCCTGCGTGATCGGCCCGTCCGGCTCCGGCAAGTCGACGCTGCTGCGCACCATCAACCGGCTGATCGAGCCGGACCGGGGCGACGTGCTGCTGGACGGCCGCAGCGTGCTGCGCGACGACCCGGACGCGCTGCGCCAGCGCATCGGCATGGTGTTCCAGCAGTTCAACCTCTTCCCGCACCTGAGCGTGCTGCGCAACATCACGCTGGCGCTGCGCAAGCTGAAGAAGCTCGACGAGGACGAGGCGGTGGCGCTCGCCCGCGCCCAGCTCGACCTGGTCGGCCTGGCCGGCAAGGCCGACGCGCGGCCGGCGCAGCTCTCCGGCGGGCAGCAGCAGCGCGTCGCGATCGCGCGGGCGCTGGCGCTGCGCCCGCAGGTGATGCTCTTCGACGAGGCGACCAGCGCGCTGGACCCGGAGCTGGTCAAGGGCGTGCTCGCGGTGATGGCGGACCTGGCCGCGGCCGGCATGACGATGGTCGTGGTGACGCACGAGATGGGGTTCGCGCGCAGCGTCGCCGACACGGTGGCGTTCATGGACGCGGGCGTGGTGCTGGAGTCCGGCCCGCCGGAGGCGGTGTTCGAGGCGCCGGAGCACCCGCGGCTGCGACGCTTCCTGTCCCAGGTTCTGTGACCGGCCGCCTCAGCCCTTCACCGCGCCGATCAGCACGCCCTTGACGAAGTGCCGCTGGATGAACGGGTAGACGGCGACGATCGGCGCGACGGTCAGCACCACGACCGCCATCTTGACCGCCTCGGTCGGCGGCATGGTCACCCCGCTGCTGCCGCCGGAGGTGTGCGGGGCCTGCCCGGCCAGCAGGTAGCTCTGCAGCACCCGCTGGATCGGGTACATGTCGTTGCGGTCGATGAACAGCAGCGCGTCGAACCAGACGTTCCAGTAGCTGACCGCGTAGAACAGGCCGACCACGGCGATGACCGCGCGGGACAGCGGCAGCACGATGCGCGCGAGCGTACGGAAGTCGCTCGCGCCGTCGATGCGGGCGCTGTCCAGCAGCTCCGACGGGATGCCCTGGAAGAACCCGCGCACCACGACCAGGTTGAACACGCTGATCGCCGGTGGCAGGACCAGCGCCCAGATGGTGTCCTTCAGGCCCAGCCCGGTGACCACCAGGTAGCGCGGCACCAGCGGCGGGTAGACCAGGAACGGGATCAGGAAGTACGCCAGCAGCCAGCGGTGCCCCAGCGAGCCCGGCCGGGACAGCCCGTACGCGGCGAGCACGGTGACCGTCAGCGCGATGGCGGTGCCGATCACCGTGACGAGCGTGCTGATCCAGAGGGCCCGGGTGACAGCACCCCCGGCGAAGATCGTCTCGTACGCGGACGTGTCGATGCCCCGGGGCACGACCACCAGGCCGCCGGCCCGCGCGATGGTCTCCCGCGAGGACAGGCTGGTCACCAGGATCACCCAGAGCGGGAACAGCACGCCCGCCACGAGCACTGTGAGCACGACGGCCTTGAGGCCCTGCCCGACCGGGGTGGGCGGTTCCTGCCACACCGGCCGGCGGGATCGGTCGCCGGCGACCCGGCGGATCAGCGTGGTCATGACTTGGAGTAGATCCCTCGTTCGCCGAGCATGTGCGCCACCCGGTTGGCGGCCAGGATCAGCACCAGCCCGATGACGGCCTTGAACAGTCCGGCCGCGGCGCCGTACCCGTAGTTCCCGGTGGCGATGGAGAAGTGGTAGACGAAGGTGTCGAGCACCTCGGCGGCCTGCCGGCCGACGGCGTCGCGTTGCAGCAGGAACTGCTCGAAGCCGACCGAGAGCGCGTCGCCCAGGCGCAGGATGAGCAGCAGCACGATCACCGGGCGCAGGCCGGGCAGCGTGATGTGCCACAGCCGCCGCCACCGGCCGGCGCCGTCGGCGGCGGCGGCCTCGTAGAGGTTCTGGTCGATGGTGGACAGCGCGGCCAGGAAGACGATGGTGCCCCAGCCGACGTCCTTCCACACCGCCTCGACGGTGACGAGCACGATGAACGTGTCCGGGTTGGTCATCACGTTCCACGGCTGCATCCCGGCGTCGCGCATGCTCTGGGCGAGCAGCCCCGCGCCGCCGAGCATCGCCACGAAGAACGTGACCACCAGCACCCAGCTGAAGAAGTGCGGCAGGTAGACGATGGTCTGGATGAGCCCGCGCAGCCGGCTGGACAGCAGGTTGTGCAGCGCGATGGCCAGCAGGATCGGCAGCGGGAAGAAGAAGACGAGCTGGAACGCGGTGATCGCCAGCGTGTTGCGGAACGCGTCCCAGAACGCCGGGTCGGAGAACAGCAGCTGGAACTGGCCGAAGCCGATCCAGTCGCTGTGCGCGAACGCCTGCCACGGGTTGTCGCCGAGGTAGGGGTTGTAGTCCTGGAACGCGATCACGTTGCCGGCGATCGGCAGGTAGCTGAAGACCAGCAGGATTCCGAAGCCGGGCGCCACCATGGCGAGCAGTTGCCAGTCCCGGCGCAGCCGGGTGCGCAGCGGCACCCGGCGGCGGCGGGGAGGTCGGCCGGGCGGTCGGCCGGGCGAGGCCGGGGCGTCCGGCCGGGCCCGCTCGGGCCCGGCCAGGACGGCCGGCTCGCTCATCGGCCCGCCTTGGGCAGCGCGTCGGCGAGCAGCTTCCGGGCCTCTTCGCCGCCGGCGGCCTTCCACTCCTTGACGATGGCGTCCACGTCGCTCAGCGGTCGGCGGCCGCGCAGCACGTCGGTGAACTTGTCCTCGGTGGGCACCTGGTTGGCCTTGTACGCGGCGGGCATCTCCAGCTTCACCCCGGCCCACGGGTTGGGCTCCATGTGCTTGACCATCTCGTTGGAGTACGCGAGCACGTCCGGCACGAAGCGCGGGGTGTCCGGGAACGGCCCGATGGTGGGGTTGCGGCCGCTGATGAAGAAGTACTGGTTGGCGATCTCCTTGAACGCCAGGTCGGTCTTGACCGGCCCGTTCGGCGACGGGTTGTGGTGCTTGCCCGCGACGCCGAAGTCCCGCAGCTGCGCCTCCTGGCTGCCCAGCGGCGCGGAGCACCAGTTGATGATCCGCAGCAGCTCCTGGACCCGGTCCTTGCCGAGGCCCTTCTTGACGAACGTGTAGGAAATCGGCTCGTCGTCGCCCCAGACCAGCGGGTCGCCGCCGGTGGCGGAGAAGATCGGCACCGGCTGGATGTTCAGCTTGGGGTTGGTCTTCTGGTGCTCGGCCTGGGCGCCCTGCCAGAAGCCGACGCCGTCCTGAAGGAACACGATCGCGCCGTTCTTGGCGAACAGCTGCTTGGCGTCCGCGCCCCTGCTGGCCACGATGTCCGGGTGGACCAGGCCGTCCGCGTAGATCTTGGCCATCACCTCCAGCGCGCGGCGGAACTCCGGGGTCTCGTACTTGAACTCGGGGGTGCCGTCGGACTTGACCCGCCATCCGCCCTTGTGACCCGGCACCTTGTGGAACATCTGGATCATGGCGAAGACGTCGTTGAACGCCCACACCTTGCGCGCCGGGTCGGTCACCTGCTTGGCCACGGCGAGCAGGTCGTCCAGGTTCGCCGGCACGGCCAGGCCGCGCGCGTCGAGGATGTCCTTGCGGGTGAACAGCGCCCACGGGAACGGCCCGTCGGTGGGGTTGGGCACGGACATGAGCCGCTCGTTCCAGACCGCGCGCCGCCAGGCCCCGGTGGGGAAGCTCGCCAGCATCGGGTACGCGGCGGCGGCGTCGCCGCTGAGGTGGTCGGTCAGGTCCTCGAAGAGCACCTTGATGGCCTCGGCGAAGCGCGGGATCTTCTCCACCTCCCACCCCGGTACGCAGAGCAGGTCCGGTACGTCGCGCGCGCCGAGCATCGCGTTGAGCTTGTCGGCGTACGTGTTGCCGTCCTGGATGGTGAAGTTGACGGGCGTGCCCAGCTCGGCGTTGACCGCCTGGAGGTAGGCGCTCTGCGCGACGCCGGGCGGCGCCGGGCCCCAGGCGGGGGTCATGGCGGTGACCTGCTTGCCGCTGGTGCCGGGCTTGTCGGTGACGGCGTCGACGAGGCTGGCCGGGTAGCGGGTGTAGCCATCGGGCACCGGCCGGGTGCCGACGATGTCGGGCTTGATGCCGCCGGGCAGGTCCTTGTGGTTGGGCAGCAGGCCGGAGACGGCGTCGAGGTTCTGGGCGGCGCCGGTGCCGGCCGGCTTCTCCGAGCAGCCGGCGAGCAGCGGGCCGGCGGTGGTGGCGGCCACGCCGAGGCCGACCAGGCCGAGGAAGCGACGGCGGGAGGAGCCCGGGTCGGGGTGGTGCGCGGTCATCGGTCCCCCTTCGGGAAGGGATGCGCAGTGGATTAGTTCGTATGGATGGTCAACAAACTAATCACGACCGTGAGCTTGCACAAGGGTGGACCGGGTGGGACGACGGGTCAGGCCGGGCAGCGGTCGGACAACGCGTAGCGGGTGAGCACCACGTCGCCGATCTGGCGTACCTCGACCACCCGGGCCCGACGGCCCGGGTGCCACGGGAAGCGGCCGTCCCCGACGAAGCGCGGCGCCCGACGGTCCCCCACGAAGAACGGGGCGACCACCAGGTGCAGCTCGTCGGCCAGGCCGGCGGTGAGGAACTGGCGGTGCATCGAGCCGCCGCCCTCCACCATCAGGCGCGTCACGCCGCGCCCGGCCAGGTCGGCCACCACCGCCTCCGCGGTGGCCGGATCGCCCGCGTCGACCACCGTGGACACGGCGCCGACCTGCTCACGGGCCTTGTCCACCACTCCGCTCGGGCAGTACACCAGCTTGAGCCCGTCACCCATGGTGAAGAAGCGCGCCCCCGGGTCGAGGTCGCCGCTGCCGGTGACTGTCACTTTCACCGGCGACGGGGGCAGGCCGCGCGCCACCCGCTCGGCGCGCCGCCGCTCGCTGCGCACCAGCAGGCGGGGGTCGTCGCGGCGCACTGTCGCCGCGCCCACCAGGATCGCGTCGCACCCGGCCCGGGTCGCGTCGACCCGGTCCAGGTCGTCGTCGTTCGACAGCAGCAGCCGGTCGGTGGTCGCGTCGTCGATGTAGCCGTCGATCGACATCGCGCAGCTGAGCAGGACGTACGGGCGGGTGGTCACGGCACGAACGGCAGGTCGAGGGCATGGTCGGCGCGGGTCACCTTGGCCGCCAGGTAACCGGCGTTCGCCGGCGACAGGTGCACGCCGGTGGACACCCGGTCGGCCACCGTGACGCCCAGCCGTTCGAGCTGGGCTGCCTTGTCCGGGTTGTTGCTGAGCAGGGCCACCCGGTCCACGCCCAGCGCGCCGAGCATCTGCGCGGCCACCGTGTAGTCACGCTCGTCCGCGCCGCGCCCGAGCGCCAGGTTCGCCTCGTACGTGTCGAGGCCGTCGTCCTGCAGCGCGTACGCGTCGAGCTTGGCGTACAGGCCGATGCCGCGCCCCTCCTGCCGCAGGTAGAGCAGGTAGCCACCGGCCTCGGCGATGCGCTCGACCGCCTCGCGCAGCTGCGGCCCGCAGTCGCAGCGCTGGCTGCCGAACACGTCCCCGGTGAGGCACTCGCTGTGCGGGCGGACCAGCGGCGGGTCGGCGTCGACGTGTTCACCGAGCCCGAACGCCAGGTGCTCGCGCCCGTCGACGAGACCGTGGAAGGTGTGCACGCGCGCGGTCGTCACGTAACCGTCGGGGAACCGTAGCGGGACCGTCACGCGGGTCCGGACCGTCGCGGTGGGCAGGGTTTCGTCCATGGTTCTCCTGTCGTCCGGTCGCCGGGCGGACCCGGCGACGCACACCTCGCTCCCCCACCGTAGGCGGGATCACCGACAGTTGCCGGGCTCCCGCCGGGGCATCCGCCGCGCCAGCAGCACCGCGGCGCCGGGCAGGCTGGCCACCAGCACCAGCGCGCCGTACACCGTGCCGGTCGCCACACCCTGCGCGGCGGTCAGCCCGGCCGAGGCGAACGCCCACGCGGCGACTCCCTCGCGCGGGCCGAACCCGCCCACGTTGAGCGGCACCGCCATGGCCAGCAGGGCGAGCAGCGTCAACGGCAGCAGGCGGGACAGCGGGGCGTCCGTCCCGGCGGTGCGGGCGGCCACCACGAACGTGGCCAGGTGGCCGGCGAACACCACAGTCGAGGCGATCACCACACCGGCCCAGGTCCGGCGGCCCAGCACGCCGGAGCGCACGTCGACGACCACGGTCCGGGCCGCCCGCGCCCAGCGGGACGCCCCGGAGCGGGGCACCGCGCGGGCGGCCAGCGCCAGCGCCAGCGCCAGCACGGCCAGGCCGGCCGCCAGCCACGGCAGGTACCGGCGCACCGGTGACGGGAACGCGGCGAGCAGCGCCACCGCGATGACCACCTGCACCACCTGACCGGCGGTGCGCTCCCAGACCACCGCCCGTACGCCCCGGGCCACGTCCCCGGCGTCGCGGCCGTGCCGGACCGCCCGGTGCACGTCGCCGAGCACGCCACCGGGCAGCGTCGAGTTCAGGAAGATCGCCCGGTAGCAGTGCGCCACCGCGGCGCGCATCGGCAGCCGTACGCCCAGCCCGCCGGCGACAAGCGACCAGCGCCAGGCGCAGCAGACGGTGGTGATCACGCCGATGCCGAGCGCGGCGGCCAGCGCCGGCGCGTCGATCAGGCGCAGCCCGGCCAGGAACGGACCGGTGCCCACTGACGCGACGAGCACGGCGAGCACCGCGAGCCCGAGCAGCGGACGTACCCAGGTCCGGCGCGTCCGGGCCCGGCGCGGCGGCGCGGGCGTGACAGCCGGTACGGGTCCGGCGACGGCGACGGCGACGTGTGACAAACGGTCCTCCCTCGTTCCCACCGGTTGTCACGTGCCAGCAGCCGGTACGGTTCAGCCGGCGAGCAGGTCGGCGTGGTGCAGCACCACGTCGAGCCGGCCGGCGGCGGCCTCGGCGAGCCGCCACTTCTGATACGTCCCGGCGGGCCCGGACAGATGCGGTAGTTCCTCGACCGCTGCGGCGACCCAGCCGGTGAGCCATTCGGCGGCCAGTTCCGCCTGCTCCGGGCCGAGCCGCCACGGGGTGGGGCGCACCACGACCTCGACGCCGTGACGGGAGAACGCGGCCACGGCGGCGTCCACGGCGTCCGGCCCGAGCAGCGCCCGGCCGTCGACGGTGCGCCGCTGGTGGGCGTTGAACGCGGCGGTCAGCTCGGCGTCGAGCGGGTGCGGCGGGGTGAACTCGGCCCGCCCGCTGACGGTGAGCGCGAACAGCGTCGGGTGCCCGGCGCAGGCCGCCGCCATCCGCTCGACCTCCTCGGCGGTGAGCATGTCCAGCAGCGCGGACGCGGTGACCAGGTGCGCGCCGGCCAGGTCGGCGGCGGTCAGCCGGGTGATGTCCGAGTCGAGCGTCGTCACGGTTACCTCGGCCCCGTCGGCGGCGGTGAGCCGCGCCGAGCGGGCCAGCGCCAGCAGGTCCCGGTCGCGTTCGTGCAGCACCCAGCGTTGCGGGCCGGGCAGCCGGGGCGCGAGCCAGCGGGCCATCGAACCGGTGCCGCTGCCCAGGTCGTGCACGACGAGCGGCCGGCCGGCGGGCATCCGGTCGCGGACCGCGTCGGCCAGCTCGGCGCTGCGGGCCGCCGCGTCGGCGGGCTCTCGCAGCCGCAGCCAGTCCGCGAAGCCGGGCGGGAGTGAGGTGGTCATGCCGCGGTCGCCTCCTTCAGCGCCGTCGCCAGCCGGTCCACTGTGACCGGCCAGCCGGTGAGGGTGTCCCGCCGCTGCCGGGCGGCGCGGCGCAGCCGGTCCCGCAGGCCGGGGTCGGTGAGCCAGCGGCGCAGCGCCGCGGCGGTCGCGCCCGGGTCGTCCGGTGGCACCAGCAGGCCGGGCCGCTCGCCGCCGGGCGCGTGCCCGAGCGTGGCCGGCAGGCCGCCGGTGTCGCTGGCCAGCACCGGTACGCCCCGGGCCAGCGCCTCGGTGACCACCATCCCGTACGTCTCCTGTCGCGAGGGCTGAACCAGCAGATCGGCGGCGGCGTAGGTGGCGGCCAGGTCCGGCCCGGTACGGGGGCCGGTGAGCCGGACCCGGGCGCCCAGACCCTCGGCGGCGAGCCGCCCGCGCATCCGGTCGGCGAAGGGCCGGTCCCGCTCCAGCGGTCCCACCCAGTCGCAGGTCCAGTTCAGGTCCGCCACCTCGGCGAGCGCGGCGGCGAGCACGTCGTGGCCCTTGACCGCCGTGACGGCGGCGACGCAGAGCAGCCGCCCACCGCCGGGCGTGCCGGGGGCGACGGGCGCCGGGTCGACGCCGGGTGGGGCGGCCGTCACCAGTTCGGGGCGCAGCCGGTAGCGGTCGAGCAGCCGGCCGCGGGTCCACTCGCTGGTGGCTACCACTGCGGTGGCCGCCGCCAGCGCCCGCGCCTCGGTCTCCCCCTCGATCGGAAGGTGCACGAGGATCACCAGGCGCAGCCGCGCGGCGTGCGGGGCGAGCACGTCCGGCACGGTGGAGGCGACCAGGCCGTCGAGCAGCACCGTCGCGCCGTCGGGGAGCCCGCCGAGCAGTCCGGCCAGGTCGGCGCGCTCGCGTGGCCCGGGGTGCGGCCAGCCGCCGGGCACCTGGTGTTCCCGGACCGTCCAGCCGCGTCCGGCCAGGCCACGACAGACGTGACGGTCGTAGGCGTTGCCGCCGCTGGGGTCCGCCGGGTCGTCGATGTCACCCGGCAGCACCACGTGGACGACGCTCATCCGGTCAGAGCGACCGCTCGTAGCTCGCCCAGGCGATGTGTGACTCGTGCAGGGTGACGGTGATCCCGGTCAGGCCGCGCGCCCCCTCCCCCAGCCGGCCGGCCGTCACCGCGTCGGCGAGCCGGTCGGCCACCGTACGGGCCAGCACCTCGGTGGTGGTGTTCACCCCGGTGAAGGCGGACTCGTCGTCGAGATTGCGGTAGTTCAGCTCGCCGAGCACGGCCTTGAGCTGCTCGGTGGCCAGCCCGATGTCGACCACGATCCCGTCGTCGTCCAGCTCCGGCCGGCGGAACGTGGCGTCGACGACGAACGTCGCGCCGTGCAGCCGCTGGGCCGGGCCGAACACCTCGCCGCGGAAGCTGTGGGCGACCATGATGTGGTCCCGGACGGTCACGCTGAACACGTTCACTCCTCGCCGTAGGTGATGAGATGGCACAGCGCCGGAAGACGGCCCGAGGCGAGCCGGTCCAGCACGTCGGGCAGGTCGTCGAAGCGGGACCGGCCGGTGAGCAGCGCGTCGAACGCCGGGTCGGCGAGCAGGTCCAGGGCCAGGGCGAGCCGGTCGGCGTAGCTGCGGTCGGCGCGCCGGGGCGACACCGTGCCGACCTGGCTGCTGCGGATGCGCAGCCGTCGGGAGTGGAACGCGCCGCCGAGCGCGAGCGTGACCGGCCGGTCGCCGTACCAGCTCAGCTCCAGCACGGTGCCCTCGGGACGCAGCAGCTCCAGACCGCGCTGCAGCCCGTCGGCGGTGGCGCTGGCGTGCACCACCAGGTCGCGACCGCCGGCCGCGTCGGCGGGCGCGGCGAAGTCGGCGCCGAGCGCGGCGGCCACGTCGGCGCGGGCCGGGTCGGCGTCGACCAGCTCGACCCGGACGCCGGGGAAGCGGGCCAGCAGCGCGGTGACCGCGCAGCCGACCATCCCGCCGCCGATCACCGTGACCCGGTCGCCGACCAGCGGCGCGGCGTCCCACAGCGCGTTCACCGCGGTCTCCACGGTGCCGGCCAGCACCGCGCGCTGCGCCGGCACGCCGTCCGGCACGACGGTCACGGCGTCGGCCGGGACCACGTACGCGCTCTGGTGCGGGTAGAGGCAGAAGACGGTACGGCCGAGCAGCCGCTCGTCGCCGGCCTCGACAGTGCCGACGCTGAGGTAGCCGTACTTGACCGGGGCGGGGAAGTCGCCCTCCTGGAACGGCGCGCGCATCGCGGCGTGCTGGTCGGCCGGGACACGGCCGGTGAACACGAGCGTCTCGGTGCCGCGGCTGACGCCGGAGAAGCGGGTACGCACCAGCACCTCACCCGGGCCGGGCGAGGCGACGCGCACCGGCCGGATCTCGCCCTCGCCGGGAGCGCGGAGCCAGAACGCCTGGGCGTCTACCGTCACGAACTCTCCTCTTCCCCGCATTCCGACCGAGTTGTCGATCATAAACACGGAAGCGGGGCGTCAACGGTTCGAACCGCCCGCGACCCGATGCTCAGGCGGCGCGCCGCCGCTGCTCCGTACGCCACGTTTCCGGCTCGGCCCGGTCGGCGTGCCGGTCCCCGGCCAGCTCCATCGCCCGGTGGGCCGCCGTCAGCGCGTCGCACGGCGCGACCTGACCGTCACACAGCAGGCTCTCGCACCGGCCGGACTCGTCGGGCCGGTGCGCGACGGCCACGTCGTACGCGGCCCGCCAGAGCAACGGGTCGGTGACTCCCCGTGGCAGGTCGGCGTCCTGACTGGACCTGTTGCGGATCATGTCGGGCACCGTGTCCCCCTTTGCGTCGTCGCTACCGTCCCAGTGACCGGTTGAGCGCAGATCAAACCTCTCACCTGCGCACATGCCGCGACCAGCGGTGTTTGTCACGCCGGATAGGCGCGCGTCTCCGCTGCCTTGACCGCCGCCCAGACCGGCCGGCCGGGGATCAGCCCGAGGTGGGCCGCGGCGGCGGGCGTGACGTCGGCGGCCACCTCGACCGGGCCGGCCAGCTGCACGCGCAGGTTGTCGCCGTGGCGCTGCACGCCGGTGACGGTGGCCGCCCACACGTTGCGCGGGCTGCCCTCGGGCCGGGACGGGTGCAGCGCCACAGCGGCCGGCGGGTAGGCGACGAACACGTCACCGTGGACGGTGTCGGCGGTGGTGAGTGCCAGCTCACCGACGGTGACCGTGTGCCCGTCGGCGCGGCCGCGGTGCAGGTTCAGGCCGACCAGCCGGGCCACGTAGTCGGTGCGTGGCCGCGCCGTGACGGTGGCGGCGTCACCCTCCTGCACCACCCGGCCGTGCTCCACGATGACCAGCCGGTCGGCGAGCACCAGCGCGTCGAGGGGGTCGTGGGTGACGAGCAGCGTCGCGCCGGGATGCGCGCCGAGGTGGCGCTGGAGTTCGGCGCGGGTGTCCAGCCGGGTCCGCGCGTCGAGCGCGGCCAGGGGCTCGTCGAGCAGCAGCAGGGCCGGGTCGACGGCGAGCGCGCGGGCTAGCGCGACCCGCTGCGCCTGCCCGCCGGAGAGCTGCCGGGGCCGGCGCCGGGCCTGGTCGCCGAGGCCGACCCGGTCCAGCCACTGCTGGGCACGGGCGCGGGCGGCCCGCTTGTCGGCGCCCCGGCGGCGCGGCCCGAACGCCACGTTGTCCAGCGCGCTCAGGTGCGGGAACAGCAGGTAGTCCTGGAACACCACGCCGACCGGCCGCCGTTCCGGCGGCGTCCACATCCGGCGGTCCGGCCGGTCCAGGTCGGCGCCGTCGAGCGTGAGGTGCCCGGCGGTGAGCGGGTGCAGCCCGGCGAGCACCCGCAGCGCGGTGGTCTTGCCCGCGCCGTTGGGGCCGAGCAGCGCCACCACCTCACCGGCGGCGATGCGCAGCCGCACGTCGAGGCTGAAGCCGTCCCGCTCGGCGGCCAGATGCGCGTCCAGCAGCGCGGTCATGTCCTGCCGACCCACTTGTCGCGCAGGGCGGCGAGGATGACCACGGAGACGGTGAGCAGGATCAGGCTCAGCACGATCGCGGCCTGCAGGTCGGTCTCCAGCGCCAGGTAGACAGCCAGCGGCATGGTCTGGGTGCGGCCCGGATAGTTGCCGGCGAACGTGATGGTGGCGCCGAACTCGCCGAGCGCGCGGGCCCAGCAGAGCACCGCCCCGGCCGCCACGCCCGGGGCGACCAGCGGCAGCGTGACCCGGGTGAACGTGGTGAACCGCCCGGCGCCGAGCGTGGCGGCGGCCTCCTCGTACCGGGGGTCGGCGCCGCGCAGCGCCCCCTCGACGGCGATGACCAGGAACGGCATGGCCACGAACGCCTCGGCCAGCACCACCCCGGCGGTGGTGAACGGCAGCGTCACGCCGAACGTCTCGTCCAGCCACGAGCCGATCAGCCCGCGCCGGCCGAAGACCAGCAGCAGCGCCACGCCGCCGACTACCGGCGGCAGCACCAGCGGCACCGTGACCAGCGCCCGGACCAGCCGCCGCCCGGGGAACTCCACGCGGGCCAGCAGCCACGCCAGGGGTACGCCGAGCGCCACGCAGAGCAGCGTGGCGACGGTGGCGGTCACCAGCGACAGCCGCAGCGCGGTGAGCACACCCGGTTCGGTCAGCCGCCCGGGCAGCGTCGTCCAGGGGGCTCGCAGCAGCAGACCGGCCAGAGGCAGGACGAGGAAGGCCAGTCCCAGCCCGGCGGGCACGAGCAGGGCGATCGGCACCCGCTGCCGGCGTACCGTGCGGCTCATGCGCCGGGCGGCGCCTGGAACCCGGCGGCGGTGAGCACGGCGAGCCCGGCGTCGGAGCGGACGAAGTCGACGAAGGCGCGGGCGCCGGCCGGGTTCCCGGCGGCGCGCAGCACCACGATCGGGTAGTCGTTCACCGCGCGCGCGGACTCCGGGAACTCGACGGCGTCGAGCCCGGGAGCGGCGCGGACGTCGGTGCGGTAGACCAGCGCCGCGTCGACCTCGCCGAGGCGCAGCTTGGCCAGCGCGCCCTTGACGTCCTGTTCGAGCGTGGCGGGCGTGAGCCGCACACCCGCGGCGTCCAGCGCGGTGCGCGCGGCGGCGCCGCAGGGCACCTGCTCGGCGCAGAGCGCCACCTTGACGCCGGGGCGGGCCAGGTCGGCCAGGCCGCCGACCCGGGCCGGGTTACCCCGGGGTACGGCCACGACGAGCTGGTTGCGGACCAGCACCGCCGGTTCGCCCGCGGCGTCACCGGCGTCGGTGACCGTCTTCATGGTGGCCGGGGACGCGGCGGCGAACACGTCGGCGGGCGCGCCCTGGGTGATCTGGGTGGCGAGCCCGGAGCTGCCGCCGAAGTTGAACCGGACGGTGCGGCCCGGGTGCGCGGCCTCGTAGTCCTTGCCGAGCCGGGTGAACGACTCGGTGAGCGAGGCGGCGGCGAACACCGTCACCGGGCCGGCGCCGTCGGGCCCGGCCGGGGCGTCCGCGCCGCCGCAGCCGGTCAGGCCGAGCGCCGCCACCAGCGCGCCGGCGAGGGCGGCACGGATCCACCGTACGGTCACGGGCTGGTCCTTCCCCTGGGGGTGGCACGCTCGACCACGACGGTGGTCGACTTGATCACGGCGACGGCGACGGCGCCGACCTGGAGGTCGAGGTCGTCGACGGCCTCGCGGCTCATCAGCGACACCACCCGGAACGGCCCGGCCTGGATGTCCACCTGGGCCATCACGGTGTCCTTGACCACGGCGGTGACGATGCCGCGCAGCCGGTTGCGGGCCGAGGACAGCTCGGGGTGGCCGGGGGCGCGGACGAACGCTGCGACGTCGGCGCCGTCGAGCACCCGGTGACCGTGCTCGTCGCGGGTGGCCGGCAGCTTGCCGGCGTCGATCCAGCGGCGGACCGTGTCCGCGCTGACCCCGAGCAGTTCGGCTGCCTCACCGATCCGGAACACCGTCACGCGCTCACCCTAGCGGCCCGCAGGTGCGGGCTGGAAGGGGCATGGTGGCTCGCATCCGCGAACCTCAAGGCGGCTCGGGAACCGGAACTGCGGGTCAGTCGGCCGGGGTGATCCGGACCCGGCGCAGCAGTTGGGCGTTGAGCGCCACCACGATGGTGGAGGCGGACATCAGCACCGCGCCCAGCGCCGGGCTGAGCGCGACCCCGGCCCAGGCGAGGACACCGGCGGCCAGCGGGATCGCGACCACGTTGTAGCCGGCCGCCCAGGCCAGGTTCTGCCGCATCTTCCGGTACGACGCGCGGGACAGCCGGATCACGCCGCCGACGCCGCGCGGGTCGGAGCCGGCCAGCACCACCCCGGCGGACTCGATCGCCACGTCGGTGCCGGCGCCGATGGCCAGCCCGACGTCGGCGCGCGCGAGCGCCGGGGCGTCGTTCACGCCGTCGCCGACCATGGCCACCGTCAGTCCCCGACCGCGCAGCTCGGCCACCGCCTTGTCCTTGTCGGCCGGGAGCACCTCGGCGAAGACCTCGTCGACGCCGGGCCGGAACCCGAGGTCGGCGGCGACCGCCTCGGCCACCGGGCGCGCGTCGCCGGTGATCATCACGATCTTGCGTACGCCGAGGTCGCGCAGCTCGGCCACGGCGGCCCGCGCCTCCGGGCGGACCTGGTCCTCCAGCCCGAACGCGGCGGTCACCTCCGGCTGCCCGCCCTCGGGCAGCCGGACCAGGTGCAGCACCGCGGCGCCCCGGCCCGACCACTCCTGCGCGGCCCGGGCCAGGTCGTCCGGCACCGGGGCGTCGAGTTCGCGCAGCAGGGCCGGTCCGCCGACCGCCCAGTCCACGCCGTCCACGGTGGCGCGCACGCCCCGGCCGGTCAGCGCCCGGAAGCCGCGCGCGACCGGACGCGCCGGGCCGGGCTCGGCGTCGGACCCGGTCGGAGACGTCGGCCCGGGAGACGTCGGCCCGGGAGACGTCGGCCGCACGTCGGCGGCGGCGACGAGCGCACGGGCCAGCGGGTGCTCGCTGTCGGCCTCGACCGCGCCGGCCACGGCCAGGGCGGCGGCGGAGTCCATCCCGCCGGTGGCGGCCACGCCGGTCACCGTGTGCCGGCCGGTGGTGAGCGTGCCGGTCTTGTCGAACAGGACGGTGTCGACGGTGCGCATCCGCTCCAGCGCGAGCCGGTCCTTGACCAGGATGCCGGCGCGCGCCGACAGCGCTGTGGACAGCGCCACCACCAGCGGGATCGCCAGGCCGAGCGCGTGCGGGCAGGCGATCACCAGCACCGTCACGGTGCGTACCACCGCCTGGTCGGGGTCGCCGAGCAGCGCCCACACCGCGAACGTCGCCAGGCCGGCGAACGCCGCCAGGTAGAACAGCAGCGCGGCGAACCGGTCGGCGAGCACCTGCGCGCGCCCGCCGGAGGCCTGCGCCTCGGCGACGAGCCGCCCGATGCCGGCCAGCGCGGTGTCCGCGCCGACCGCGTCGACGCGTACCCGGAGGGTGGAGTCGGTGGCCACGGTGCCGGCGACCACCCGGTCCCCGGCGGCGCGGGCCACCGGCCGCGACTCCCCCGTGATCATCGACTCGTCCAGTTCGGCGGCGCCCTCGACGATCCGGCCGTCGGCCGGCACCCGTCCGCCGGGGCGCACCAGCACCAGGTCGCCCACCCGCAGCTCGCCGACCGGCACCGGATGCGGCCGCCCGGCGTCGTCCAGGCGCTCGGCGTCGTCGGGCAGCAGCGCCGCGAGGGCGCCGAGCGCGCCGCGTGCCTGCCCGACCGCCCGCATCTCCTGCCAGTGGCCGAGCAGCATGATGGTGACCAGCGCGGCCAGCTCCCACCAGAAGTCCAGGTCGAACAGGCCGATGCTGGTGGCGGCCGAGGCGAGGTACGCGACGACTATCGCCATCGAGATCAGCAGCATCATGCCGGGGCTGCGTTCGCGCAGCTCACGCAGGCCGCCGGTGAGGAACGGCCAGCCGCCGTAGAGGAAGACCACGGTGCCGAGCACCGGGCCGACCCAGCGCACGCCGGGAAGGTCGATCGAGTAGCCGAACCAGTCCATCACCATGTGACTGGTGGCGACGATCGGCAGGGTCAGCGCCAGGCTCAGCCAGAATCGGCGGCGGAACTGCTCCGGGTCGTGCCCGGCGTGCGCGCCGCCGTGGTCGCTGTGGTGGCCGGGTCCGTGCTCCATCGCACCACCATACCCCCTGGGGGTACCTGCCCACATCGGCTCGGTGAAATGACCCGGGCGACAACGGAGGTCACTGGTCGTAGACCGTCACCGGGATGCCGCGGTCGGACAACGCCCGCCGGATCAACGGCTCGATCCGCTGCCACGAGCCACCGGCCAGCCCGCAGCCGATGCGCGGCATGTGCACCGAGGCGCCCAGCTCCTCGGCGTGCTCGGCCACGGCCGTCAGGCAACGCTCCACCGCGTCGTACCGGATCGGCGGCCCAGAGCTGCCCCGGCGCATCCCGCGCTGGCCGACCATGTTGGCCACCCACAAATCCGGCGCGACCCGAACCAGCCGGACGGCGCCCAGCCCGAAGTCGTTGCCGGCCCGGTGCCGGTGCCACTCCCGGTAGTCGCGTTCCGGCTCCGGCCAACGCCGCGAGACGGCGAGGACGAAGCCCTTCCCCCAGCCGCCCAGATCGTTGCAGACATGCGCGACGATCTTGGGGCCCTTCGCCTGCGGGCTCGTCGCGTCGCCGCGCACGATCCGGAACTCCGCCATGTCCGGCATGCTGCCGCAGGGGTACGACGTTCAGCGCTGGGGGCGGGCGCCGACGCTCGGCCGGTCCGCCGGAGGGCGGCCCTGCCAGGGCCACCGGCCGTCCAGCTCCACCTCGAGGGAGAAGCTGAGGAACGTACGGACCAGCACGATCAGCGCCAGCACGCCGACGCTGGTGAACGTGGGCGACACCGCGACGGTCCGGATGATGTCACCGCCGACCAGGAACTCCAGGCCGAGCAGGATGGCCCGGCCGACCCCCTGCCGGTACGCGCGGTAGTGCGCCACCACCTGCCGGGTCCGGGCGCAGCGCACCGCGAACACGACTGTGGCGACCGCGACGCCGACCGCGATCACCAGCACCCCGGCCAGGTCCAGCAGCGCCCCGACGTGCTGGACGATCTCCTTCGTCGGCACCCGGCACCCCCGCACCAGCCTGGCGTACGGCCGGTCGCGGGGGCGGCGTTTCCGCGCTCCCGCCACCCGGAGGGCGGGTGCGCGGAGGCGTGCTCAGTCCTGGGCCTGCCAGCGGTAGAAGACGGTGGCCAGGGAGTCCTGCGGGCCCTGCCACTTGTCCGGCCGGTACGGCTCGATGTACGGGCCGAGGTCCTGCATCACCTTGCCGAAGGCGGGCTTGTCGCCGTGCCGGTCGCGGGTGGCCTCGGCCGCCGACGTCTCCTGTTCCAGCAGGTGCACGTAGACGTCGTCGATCGAGTAGAGCCAGCGGCCGGTGACCCCGAGGTCGGCCGGGAGCGACCCGGCGTCGGACTCGGCGAAGACCCGTGCCACGTCCGGCTCGGCGCCGG
Organism: Micromonospora chalcea; assembly: GCF_028768405.1. Taxonomy (NCBI): domain Bacteria; kingdom Bacillati; phylum Actinomycetota; class Actinomycetes; order Micromonosporales; family Micromonosporaceae; genus Micromonospora; species Micromonospora chalcea. The sequence continues at coordinate 1,782,819 of NZ_CP118233.1, forward strand.
GCTTGATCCGCCCGACGATGACGGTGAGCGTGGTGTCGGCGGGCGGCTCGCCCTCGGGCGCCCAGTGGTAGAACTCCTTCGCCACCGAGTCCGACGGGTTCTTCCAGTAGCGCGGGTACGGGGTCACGTACGGGCCGATCTCCTCGGCGATCTTCTGGAAGGCGGGCAGCCCGCGCGTCTGCCCGGAGATCCGCGGGTCCTGCTCCCGCTCGATCACGTGCAGGTAGAGGTCGTGGTGGGACAGCAGGTACCGGCCGATGACGCCCAGGTCCTGCGGCCGGGTGGCCTGGTCGTAGTGGCCGAACACGTCGCCGACGATCTGCTCGCTGCCGGGGACCATGTGACAGACGATCACGTTGCGGAAGACCATGACTGCTCCTTGATGATTGCGACGGGGGCGGCGGCGCGAGGCGGCGCCGTCAGGCGGTGAAGGTGACAGGCAGTTCCAGCAGGCCGCGGAACGGCGAGGCGGCGGGGAGCCGGCGCACCTGCGCGAGCGGCACGCCCAGGCGCAGTCCGGGCAGCCGGCGCAGCAGCGCGCCGAGCGCGAGTTCGGCCTCCATCCGGGCCAGCGAGACGCCCAGGCAGTAGTGGACGCCGTGCCCGAACCCGAGGTGCGGGCCCCGGACGCGGCGCAAGTCCAGCCGGTCCGGGTCGGCGAAGTGCGCCGGGTCGTGGTTGGCCGCGTTGATCGCGACTCCGACGATCGCGCCGCGTGGGATGCGTACGCCCTGGTAGTCGACGTCCTCGGTGGCGATGCGCGGGCTGGCCACGGGCAGCGGCCCGTCGAACCGGAGCAGTTCCTCGATCGCGGCCGGCAGCAGGCGCGGCGTGGCGCGCAGCAGTTCCATCTGCTCGGGGTGGGTGAGCAGCGCCAGCACCGCGTTGCCGAGGAAGTCGGCGGTGGTCTGGTGCCCGGCGAACAGCAGCAGGAACGTGGTGGTGACCAGCTCCGCCTCGGACAGCGTCCCGTCCTGGTCGACCGCCCGGATCAACGCGGCGATGATGTCGTCGGCCGGGTCGTCGCGTTTGGCCCGGACCAGCCCGGCCAGGTAGTGGTGCAGCCGCAACTGGGCCTCCTGCACCGCGGCCCGTTCCTGCGCCGGCGGCCGGCTGGTGGAGCCGGAGGTGCGGATGACCTGGGTCCAGTCGAGCACCCGGTCGTGGTCGGCCGGCGGCACGCCGAGCAGTTCGCAGATGACAGTCATCGGCAGCGGGATGGCGAACTCGTGCATCAGGTCCGCCTCGCCGTGCGGCGCCATCTTGTCGATCAACTGGTCGACGATCGACGCCACCCGGGGGCGCAGCGCCTCGATCCGCCGCGGCGCGAACGCCTGCGACACCACGCGACGCAGCCGGGTGTGCTCCGGCGGGTCGGAGTTGAGCATGTTGCGGTTCAGGCCCTCGGAGTTCGGGCCGAAGATCTTCAGGTAGTGCTGGTCCGGGCCGTACAGGTCCTTGGACAGGCGCGGGTCGGTCAGCGCGGTGCGCGCGTCGTCGAAGCGGGTGATCAGCCAGGAGTCGAAGCGCGGCGAGCCGACCGGGCAGACCGGCCGCTCGGCGCGCAGCCGCGCCAGCGCGGGGTACGGGTCGGCCGCGAACGAGTCGGTGTACAGCTCGCTCGCCGGCATCACGTCGTCGGTCATCGCCCCTCCCCCGGCTCGCCGGCCACGCTGTGCAGCACCTGGTAGGTGTGCCGGTCGGCGGACTCGCGCAGCTCCCGGATGACGCGCAGCAGCCGGTCGCGCTGCTCGCTGCGGCCGAACGCGTCCAGCCGCTCGCGGTCGGCCCAGTCGCTGATGACCAGGTAGCTGCGCGGGTCGTCGGCGTCACGGACCAGGTCCTGGTGCAGGCAGCCGTCCAGGGTGCGGATCTGTTCGGCGGCGCTGAGCCATTCGGCCTCGAAGCGCTCCGCGCACCCCTCCCGGGTCCGCATCGCCAGCACGGTCCGGACCCGGCTCACCGCGCGCTCCCGAACACCAGGTGCAGGTGCTTGCGCAGCGCGTCCGGGTCGACCGGCGCGCCCCGGAAGCCGACGTGCCCGTCCGGGCGGATCAGGTACAGGCCGGTGCCGTCCAGCCCGTACCCGGCGCGGAAGCGCCGTTCGGCGTCGCGCACCACCGGCGGGTCCAGCAGTCGCGGTTCGTCGGCGTCCGGGTCGAGCAGCAGGTACGCGTCGAGTTCCCCGCCGGCGAGCCGCCGCGCGTCGGCGCACAGGCCGGTGAACGCGGCGAGTTCCTCCGCGCCGGCCGTGCGGTCGGCGTAGAGCAGCAGCGTGTGCCGGGTGCCCCGGGTCAGGTCACGCAGCCGCAGCGGGTGGCCGACGCCGCGGCGGCGCAGCCCGTCGACGTCGGGCGCGATGTCGCCGGGGCGGGGCGCGTCGCCGAGCGCGGCCGGGTCGGCGACGGTCTCCCCGACCAGCGGGCTGCCGGCGTAACTGAGCAGCATGGACATCTCCTGGAGGAACTGCCGTTCCAGGTCGGCGCGGTCCACCTCCTCGGTGCCGGCCATCCGTACCGCCCGGCCGACGATCTCCTCGCCCTCCGGCCGCCGCTCGGTCTCGTAGCTGTCCAGCAGTCCGGGCGCGGCGAGCCCGCGTACCGCGAGCGCGAGTTTCCAGGCCAGGTTCCAGGCGTCCTGGATGCCCGTGTTCATGCCCTGGCCGCCGGCCGGGGGGTGCAGGTGGGCGGCGTCCCCGGCGACGAAGATCCGGCCGTCGCGGTAGCGGTCGACGATGCCGTGGCTGATCCGGAACACCGACGACCAGCGCAGGTTGCTCGCCCGGGTGCCGGGTGGCGCGAGGCGGTCCAGCGCGGCCTGCACGTCTTCGATGGTGGGCTCGTCGAGTTCCTCGCTGAACCCGGGCGGGGCGTCGCGTCCGCCGGTCTGGGCGAAGAACCGGGGCGGGGCGAGGGTGGCGATGCGGTAGCGGTGCTCGCCGCGCAGCGGTACGCAGACGAGCATGCCGTCCATCTGCCCGTCGGTCATGTGCAGGAACCGCAGCAGGTGCCCGTCCGGCATGTCCCAGTTCACGTCGACGTCGACCAGCATGAACAGTTGCGGGAACCGGCCGAGCCCGCCGGTGAAGGTGAGCCCGAGCCGCTCCCGGACGCGGCTGTGCGCGCCGTCGGCGCCGACGACGTACCGGGCGCGTACCGTCTCGGTGCCGCCGTCGGCGGTGCGGACGGTGGCGGTCACGCCGTCGGCGTCCTGGGTGAGGTCGGCGAGTTCGGCGCCGCGCCGCGGGCGCACCCCGAGGGCGGCGAGCCGGTCGGTGAGGATGCGCTCGGTCTCGTACTGCGGCAGGCCGAGGTGGGCGTACGGCAGGCCGGGCAGCTCCCAGCTCATCCGGTGGGTCTGCGCGCCGTTGACGAACACCATGTTGCCGGTGAGCCAGATGCCGGCGTCCATGGCCTCCCGGACGACGCCCTGCTCCTCCCAGATCTCCATGGTGCGGCAGTGCACGCCGATCGCCTTGTCGGCGTGGCCGGGCGGGGTGGCCTGCTTGTCGATCACCAGGCAGTCGATGCCCCGCCGGGCCAGTTCGACGGCGGCGGTCAGCCCGGTGGGCCCCGCCCCGACGACGAGTACGTCTGTTGTCCTGTGCACGTCGGCCTCCCAGCCCGTGGTGGGGTGACTGCTGCCGTCCGCGTCGGGCACGACGTGGAACAGGCGGCGCCGGATGTCGAGAAGGAACGGTGCGATCGGTCCGGCCTGCGCGGAGGCGTGGGCCGGGTCGCTGATCCAGGCGAGGAACGGCGCGGCGCCGTCCCACTCGGCGAAGATGTGGTGGATGTCCGAGCCGGGTTCGCGCAGCAGCTGCTCGCGGCGGTAGCCGGGTATCGCGGTCATCCGCCGTACCACCTCGGGGTAGCCCCGGTGGAACTCGGCGAGGCGGTCGCGCGGCACGGTCAGCTCGACGTCCACGTAGACCGGGCCCTCGCCGTCCCCGGTCTCGCGCAGCAGCGGGTAGCCGGGGCCGTCGGCCGGCTCGGTCAGCGGCTGGAGCAGGCCGGCCAGGCGGGCCGCCACCGGCCCGCGCCGGTACGCGCTCAGCGCCGCCTCGTCGGCCCATTCGGTGACGACGACGAAGCCGCGCGGGTCGAGGGCGTCGCGCAGCAGCTCGTGCCGCAGGTTGCCGGCCAGCGCGCCGAGCTGTCCCGCCACGGTTTCGAACGCGGGCCCGACGGCGGGCTCGCACCCGGGGCGCGCGCGCAGCCGGAGCATCGTCCTGATCATGCAGCCCCCTCGAACCGTGCCGTCGTCGTGCCGCGACCCTGCCGCAGCCCGCGTCACCACCTCGTCACCGTCGACCCGCCGGAGGTCCGGCCCCGGTGACGCCGCCGGGACGGCGCGCACGACGGTCGGGAGCGTGCTGATGCCGTGCGACCGGCGCAGCCGGCAGACGGATTCCCCACCTGTCTCACTCTGCGTCGACCTCACCGAGCGTGAGAGCGTCGGGGTCGGGCAGGCAGGCCTTTCGGCCGCCTTTGCTCTGCAGCCATTGGCGCATCACTGCACTGACCTGCGGCCCGGACGGTCAGCCCGATTTCGGCAAGATCCCGAACGAGCACTGTCAGTGATCGATGCGTACGCGGCTGCAGAGCAAAGGCGGCCATGTGCGCACGCCCCGCCGGACACTCCCGTGACTCTCCGCGACCGGGGGTGGGGAGGTGTGGCGGGTGTGCACGGTCACGGCGTACACCGTGCCGGTCGCGGGGCCGGCGCGGAGCGACGTGCCTGCGGCCCGGCCCGACGACGGTCGCGGCGCGGCCCGGCGCGGCGCGGCCGGTGGTCAGGCCAGCAGGCGGGCCAGTTCGGTGCGGGAGCGCACACCCAGCCGGTGGAACACGTTGCGCAGGTGGTGGTCGACGGTCCGGGTGGACAGCGACATCCGGGTGGCGATCTCCCGGTTGGTCGCCCCCTGCGCGACCAACCGGGCGATGTGCAGCTGCTGCCCGGTCAGCAGCTGCTCCGGGCCGTTCGGCGCCGGCCCGACCGACTCCCCCGCCGCGCGCAGCTCCTCGCCCGCCCGGTCGGCCCAGACGGTCGCGCCGAGCACTGTGAACGTCTCCCGCGCCCGGTGCAGGTGGGCCCGGGCGTCGCGGGGGCGGCGCCGGCGGCGCAGCTCGCGGCCGAACAGCAGTTCGGTGCGGGCGCGCTCGAACCGGTCGGTGTCGGCCGGGTGCAGCCGCAGCGCCGCGTGGAACTCCCGTTCGGCCTCCGGGCCGCCCCGGGGCGCGAGCAGCGCGCGGCAGCGCGCCGCCAGGGCCCGCCGCGAGGGGCTGGCCGTGCTGCTGGCCCAGTGGTCGAACACGGCGAGCGCGGCGGCCGGGCGCCCGCCGTCGTGGGCGGCGGCCTCCACCAGGTACGGCGTGGCCATCACCTGCACCAGCACCTGCCCCCGGCCGGTGCCGGTGCGGGCCAGCGTGGACAACCGGGCGACCGCGTCGGCGTACCGGCCGTCGATGAGGTCCAGCACACCGAGCGCCCACCTGGCGTACGCGTCCGGCCGGCTCCCGGGCGCGGCCCCGTCACCGATCTCGGCGATCCGGGCCAGCGCGCCGGCCCGGTCGGCGCGTACCGCGGCCAGCACCGCGAGGATGCCGAGGTGCACCTGGGCGCAGGCGTGCTGGCCGGTGTCGCGGGCGGCGCGCACGCCCTCGCGGGCGGTCTCCGCCGCCGCCTCGTGCCGGCCCAGCCAGTACTCGGCGACGGCGCGCAGCTCCAGCGCCCGGGGCAGCAGGGACAGCTCGCCGCGCGAGCGGGCCACGTCGACCGCCCGGCCGGCGAGCCGGTGCGCGGGCCCGTCCACCGCCACCAGCAGCGCCGCCGCGGCGGCGCAGACCAGCGCGCCCGGGGTGAGCGCGGGCCCGGACAGCCGGCCGCCGAGGACGACGACCCGGCGCAGCGCCGGACCGCCACGGGCGTGGTCGCCGCGCAGGGTCGCCCCGACGCCCACCGCGAAGGTGGCCAGCAGGTCCAGGTCGGGCGGGTCGCCGGGCCGCCGCAGCGCCTCCGCGCGGCGGGCCACCTCGGCGTAGCGGAACTGGTCGCCGGTGACGCAGATGGCCTCGCCCGCGCGGACCAGCGCGAGCAGGGCGGAGCGCCGGTCGGCCGGCGCGACCGCGTCGGCGGCGGCCAGCAGCGTGGCGACCGCGGCGGCGGGCGCGTCGCAGCGCAGCTGCATCTCGCCGCGGAGCAGGTCGGCCCGGTCCTGTGCGGGCGGCGCGGCGGTCAGGTGCCGTAGCAGCCCCCGGGCCTGGTCCGGGTCGCCGGCGGTCCAGGCGCAGCGGGCCGCCGCCACCGTCAGTTCGGCGGCCCGCCCGGGATCGGCGGTCAGCTCGGCGGCGCGGCGCAGCGCGGAGGCCGCGGCGGCGCGGTCGGACGCCCCGTCCACCGCCGCCGTCAGTTCGGCGGCGAGCACGTCGGCCGGGCAGTCGGGGGCGGTGGCGTGGCGCAGCGCGCGGCCGAGCGGGCCGCCGGCGAGCGTGCCGGCCAGCAGCAGGTGCGCCGCGCGCAGGTCGGCCAGCGGCGCGACGGCGGTGATCATCGTGCGGGCGAGCGGGTGCGGGAACGTCACCCCGTCGGGCCCGGTCCGCAGCAGCCCGGCCGCCTCGGCGGGGGCGAGCGCTTCCACGGTCAGACCGGCGGACCAGGCGGCGCGTACCAGCGTGCCCGGGTCGGCGGCGTGGTCGAGCGCGGCGAGCAGCACCATCCGCCGGGTCGGCGCCGGCAGCCGGTCCAGGCGGGCCCGGTACGCGGCGGCGAGCGCGCCGTCCACCGGCGGCGTGCCGGGCAACGGCGCCTCGCCCCGCCACTGGGCCGGGGTGAGGCTGCCGGCCAGGTCGGCCAGCGCCGCCGGGCTGCCGCCGCTGAGCGTGGCCAGCGCGGCGGCCACCGGCGCGGACGGCCGGTGCCCCCGGTCGGTGAGCATCGCGTGGCACTCGTCGGCGTCCAGCGGGCGCAGCCGGTGCGCCGGCACGCCGTCGACAGTGGCCGGGGCGGTGGCGGTCAGCAGCACCGCCACCGGCAGCCGGCGCAGCCGGCGCGCCACGACGGCGAGCGTCCAGGCGCTCTGCCGGTCGCCGATGTCGAGGTCGTCCACCGTGCACAGCAGCGGCCGGTCCGCGGCCACGGCGGCGAGCAGGGAGCGGACCGCCGCGGCGAGGGCCAGCCGCTGGTCGGCCGGGCAGCCGTCGCCGCCGAGCACGCGGCGCAGCAGCCGGCGCTGCCGCACCGGCAGTGCGGTGTCCGCGTCCAGCACCGGGTCGAGCAGGCGGTGCAGGCCGGCGTAGGGCAGCGTCGACTCGTCGGCCAGGCCGGCGCCGGTGAGCACCGTGCGTCCCGTCGCCCACCGGCGGGCGTACGCCAGCAGGGCGCTGCGGCCGGCGCCGGGCGGCCCGTGGAACAGCAGCGCGCCGCCGGAGTCCCGGTCGAGGAGCCGGCGGATCGCGTCGCACTCGTCGTCCCGGCCCCGCAGAGCAATATGCACTGTCGATGCAGAAAGCATGCATGCAGTGTCACAGATGGGCAACCCGTCGGAAAAGAGGCGGACATGCTGCCGGGGTGGTCGTCGCGACGACCACCCCGGCAGCGGACGGGCTCAGGCGCTGGGGCAGGTGTTGCGGTACTCCTGGATCGCCGACCCGCTCGGGCCGGGGCAGAGGAACTGCTCGTAGCGGGTGTCGTCGTCGACGAACCGCTTCAGCCAGGCCACCATCTGCTTCGCCGTCGGCGTGTTCGTCGTCTGCGGGAAGAAGTGGCTCGCGCCGTCCAGCTCCAGGTACGCCTTCTCCGAGGACGCCGGGATGCTGTTGTAGAACGGGATCGAGTGGGTCGCCACCGGCGCGACGCTGTCGGTCTCGCCGCCGATGATGAGCGTCGGCACCCGTACATCGGACCAGGTCTTGTCCAGGTTCCACGGCGCCAGCGGGACGGCGGCCTGCAGCGACGGCCGGGCCGCCGCGGCCTCCAGGCTGCCGCCGCCGCCCATCGAGTGACCGGCCACCGCGAGCCGGGACGAGTCGATCCGGCCGCGCACCGAGCTGCGCTCGGTCAGGTAGTCCAGCGCGGCCAGGAGCTGCCGGCCCCGGCTGGCCGGCTGGTCCAGCCGGGTGTTGGTCTCGATGCCGATCACCACGAAGCCGTGTGAGGCGATCCGCGGGCCGAGCCAGCTCAGGCTGGACCAGGAGGCGGTGTAGCCGGGCGAGATGGCGACCGCGCCGAAGGTGCCCTCGGCGGTGCTGGTCGGGTAGTAGATGACGCCGCCGCCGAAGCCGGTCACGCTCAGCGAGGAGACGTTGATCGACGAGGTGGCGAACGGGCCGCGGCCGGCCTCCAGGATGGCGCTGGTGGGCGCCGGGCCGCGCTCGTAGGGGCTGGCGGCGCTCGCCGCGACCGGGGCGGCGAGCGCGCCGCCGGTGGCGAGCAGCGCCGCCACGGCGAACCGGGCCAGGGCACGGACGGGGGTACGGGAACGGATGGTGGTGGGCACGTCGGTCACTCCTTGCGCCGGAATTACATCGACATGGGTCAGCATCGATGCCTTCGGCGCGGCGCGCATCGGCGAAATCACCGGTCCGCGCGGGCGGCGGGCAGGACGCGGAGGCGGCGCTGCGGGCGGTCCGCACGCTGAACCGGCCCGGCTGTCACTCGGTGAACTCGCAGAAGGACAGCACCCCGTCGAACCGCCCGGCGGCGAGGTCGTCGTGGCGGATCAGGAACCGCGCGTTGACGTACTCCTCGTCCGGTACGCCGAACTGGGCCAGCGGCACCCACTCGCGCACCACCCGCTGTTCTTCCTCGTACTGAGCCACCAGCCGCTCCGCGCGGGGCAGGGAGCTCGCCTGCTGCATCCGCTCCCGGTCCGTCATGAACGTCTCGGGCGGATCCTGCGCCGAGATGGTGTAGCCGCCGACGAAGACGTCGTGCTGAATCCACCCGTCCCGCTCCGGCCAGAGCTGCTCGAGCAGCGCGCCCATCTCCTTGCGGTGCGGCAGGTCGCGCAGCAGCTTGATCTGGGTGTCGCACAGCCACTCCTCCGAGCGGTCCAGCCAGTCCGGCAGTTCCGCCTGGAGCCCGGCGTACATCTCGTGCTCGGGGGCGAGGAAACGGCCCAGGTCGGTCCCGGCGGGTAGGACGTCCACACCGTCCACCGTCTCGGAGCCGGCCGGGACGTACACGACCCGCGCGTACGCCTTCTCGTTCTCGATGCCGCAGACGTCCTGTGCGCCCTCCTGGTCGAGGAAGAACAGCAGCGTGCCGTCGGCCGGCAGGGCGAGGCCGGGCACCCGGGGCAGCGCCGCGCAGTCGAGCCGGAGCAGGAACGGCAACGGAGAGCCCTCCGGGCACGTGGGCCACGGCACGCCCACCGGCAGCCGCGGCCGCCCGCCCCGCCGCCCGGCGTGCACGCCGTCCTCACGCCGCCAGGCGTGGATCCGGAACCGGATCAGCTCCGCGAAGCGGGCCACCTCGCCCTCGGGCACGCCCTGCGCGATCGCCGCCCGCCGGAACTGCTCTCTCTCATCCATGATCGTGGAGAGTAGCGGCACCGTCCGACATGGAGGGTGGGTCAGGGCCCGGCGCGCGGCCTCGATGTCGCCGACCAGGTCACGTCGTAGCGCGCGCCGCCCACCGCCTCGGCGAACGCGGTCGCCGCGGCGGGCGACCCGGCGATGCGCCAGTCCTGCTCCTTGTCCACCTCGAACCAGATCAGCCCGATCAGGTCCGGGTACCGGGGCAGGGAGCCGAACGTCTCCCGGATCCACCGGGCCTTGCGTCCGGCGGTGTCGGCGGCGCCGGTCTCGGTGACCACCAGCGGCCTGCGGGTGACCTTGCGGATCTCGGCGATGGTCGGGCCGAAGATCTGGTCGAACGACCAGTACGTCTTGGTGAACGCGCCGGTGCCGTAGTAGCCGGTGACGCCGACCCAGTCGACGTAGTCGTCACCCGGGTAGAGCCCGGTCAGCCCGGCAGTCGTCTTGTCCCAGCGGGCGTTCGGGCTCCACACCCAGGTGACGTTCGTGGCGCCGGCCCGGGCGAAGAGGTCGTGCACGTGCCGCCAGGCCCGCACGTAGTCACCGGGGCGGTTGCCGTTGGCCCGCTCGCACCACGGATACCAGTCGCCGTTCATCTCGTGCGCGAAGCGGATCGCGACCGGGTAGCCGAGCGACCGGACCCCCTCGGCCCAGGACCGCAGGTAGGCGTCGAAGTCGCCGCGCGCGATCCGGTCCAGCCGGTAGTCCGGCTGGGTGGCCCGGAGCCGGTCGATCTGCCGGACCGCCAGGCCGGTACGCCGGGCCGCCAGGTCGACCGTGTGGTCCCACGGCTCCCAGCCGAGCATGGGCATCATGCCCCGCTCGGCGATCCGGTCGAACAGGCTCCGGTCGAACTCGGCCGACGCCCAGTCGGCGCCGAAGAGCATCACCTGCGGCGCCCGCCCGGCCGCCTCGACGAACCGGTCGACCGGCGCGAAGTCGTGCGGTCCCTTGTCGGTCATCACCCCGAAGAACGCCTGCCCGGCCGGGGGGAACAGGCCGCCGCCCGGCGCGCCGGCGCTCGCCTGCGGCGTCGCCGGGACGCGCCCGTGCGCCGATGCGCCCGTGCCCGGGTCGCGCCACGCTCCGGGCGCCACCACGAAGGCGTACGCGAGCAGCAGCAACCCGGCCAGCGCGAGGCCCACCCGGGGCGCGGTCGGCCTCAGCACGGGACACCGCCCTCAGCCGCCGTCTGCTTCCACGCCGCCTCCGCCGACCGGCGCCGGCGGTCCCGCAGGCCCTCCACCCAGGCGATCAGCGGTGGCGCGAGCCCGGTCAGCAGCGTCAACGCCGGCCAGATCCGCAGCAGCGGATAGTCGTGGCCGAGCGCGAAGCTCGCCGCGAGCAGCCCGGCCGCCGCCAGCGCCCAGCACAGATGCAGCCGGAACGTGCGCAGGGACTCCACAGTGCGCAGCGCCCCCTTGGCGGTCACCACGAAGCCGAGCCGGCGGCGCAGCAGCGCGCCGGCCGCCGCGGCCACGTAGACCGGCCCGGCGAACAGGGCGAGCGCCATGCCGGCCATGCCCACCTCCTCGCGTTCGTGCGGGGCGATGTTGAAGCGCCGCAGCCAGAGCCAGAGCAGGAACCAGGTGCCGACGGTGGCGCCCCACAGCGTCGCCCACACCTGCGGGTCGAGCCGGCCCGCGTCGACGCCGGTCAGCAGGTAGAGCGCGGTGGCGGCGTTGCCCAGCAGCAGGCTCACCGCGACGCTCGGGTAGTAGAACTGGAGCAGGCGGTACTGCCAGCGACGGCGCGACGGCAGGTCGCGCGGCGTACGCATCTCGCGGCGGAGCAGGATCTCGCAGATCCCGGCGGCCCAGCGCTTCTGCTGGTTGAAGTAGTCCGCCCAGGACGTCGGCCCCTCACCGAGCGCCACCACGTCCGGGGTGTAGACGCCCTTCCACCGGCGGCCGGTGGCCGGGTTGACGGCGGCGTGCACGCGGATGCTGGTGAGGTGGTCCTCGATGATCGAGTCCTGGTAGCCGCCGATGGTCCGCCAGGCCGCCGGGCGGTAGAGGTGCCCGGTGCCGGTGAGCAGCGGCGCGTCCAGGCCGTTGCCGCCGCGGGCGATCAGGCCGTTGTAGAGGTACTGCTGCACGGAGGCGCCGTGGGCGACGAAGTTCTGGTGCATGTTGCCGTACACCTGGGGCGTCACCACGAACGCCACATCCGGGTCGCGGAAGTAGCCGAGCGTGCGTTCCAGGAAGTTCGGCAGCGGCACGTGGTCCGGGTCGACGTTCGCGACCACGTCGTAGCGGTGCTCGTGCTCGGCCCGCCAGGCGTTGTGGTTGCCGGACTTGGTCCGGGCCCGGAACTCGCCGCCGGGCCGGTTGTACTCGGGCCGGCCCTTGCGGGTGAAGTGGCGTACGCCCAGCCGCGCGGCCATCGCCCGGACCGCCGGGTCGTCGCCCTCGTCGAGGATCCACACGTCGACGTGCCCGCAGTAGACGATCTCCCGGAGCCGGCGCAGCGTCCGCTCCGCGACGTCCAGCGGCTCCTTGCTCGGCACGATGGTGGTGAGCAGCGCGACCCGCAGGCCGACCGGCGGGTCGACCGGCACCGGGTCCCGGGCGTGGAAGGCGAAGACCCAGACCACCACGTTCTGCGCCAGGCGGATCAGCTCGACGCCGACGACGACGCAGAACGCGAGCCGGGCGGCGGCGGTCTGCCACCCGCCGAGCCCGACCACGCCGGGGCCGGGCACGTGCTGGGGCAGCAGCAGCCAGCCGACGAAGACGAGCCCGGCGGCGCTGTTGACGAGCACCAGCAGCGTCAGCACGACCCGCGCGGCCACCGAGGCGGTGGGGCGGAACTCGACCGCCGCGTCCGGGCCGCGCGGCGGGCGCAGCGGACCGGCGACGGCGCCGCACCGGGCGTACGCCAGGCGGGCGCGGACGTTGCGCTGCCGGCGGTCCGGATCGGCCGGCGTCCCGGGCGGGACGGGCGCGATCGGGCGGCCGCCCGGCGGCCCGGCCGACGTGGCGCGGGACGGGCGTGTATCGGCGGCGACGGCCACGTTTCCCCCATGGTCTGCAGGCTCAGGAGCCGACCGAATGCTAAGCCGACAATCAACCACAAAAAGGGCGAATCAGGCAGACGTCGCCCGTTCGTCGACGTTCAGGCGGGAAGCTGGGCCGCCGCCGCCAGCAGCGCCACGAGAGCCAGCACGGCGAGCGCGCCGGCGGCACGCGCCCGGGCCAGGGCGACCCCGCCGAGCACCGCCCAGGCCGGCACCGTGAACAGCAGGTTCACCGCCGACCAGACCGGCACGGCCTGCGCCAGCGCCAGCAGCCCGAGCGCCGGCACCAGCGCCCAGGCGGTACAGATCGCGGCCGGGTACCGCAGCGGGAGGCTGAACAGGGCCAGCCCGGCCAGCACGCCGCCGAGCGCGACGACGCCGAACAGCTCTCCGGGCGTGGCCGCCAGCACGGTGGCGCCGGGCCACGCGCCGGACGCCAGGCGCCCGCCCTCACGCACGCCGACGGCGAGCAGCGCGGCGACCGGCAGCAGCCCGACGGCCACTGCGGCCAGCCACCGGACGGTGTCCCGGCGGCGGAACGCCAGCACGACCCAGCCGTGCGCGGCGAGCAGCAGCAACGCCACCGGCTGGCACAGACCGAGCAGCAGCACCGCGCCCGCGTAGGGCACGAGCCGCCGCGGGCGCGGCCGGTCGAGCGCGGACGCCAGCAGCCAGGTGGCGAGCACGGCGGCGAACACCGCCAGGGCGTACGGCTGCGCCTGCTGCGCGTACCGGATCGAGGTCGGCAGCGCCGCGAAGATCAGGCCGGCCAGCAGGCCGGCGGCGGGCGTGGCGATCCGGGTGGCGAGCGCGCCGACGAGCGCCGCGGCCCCGACCATGGCCAGCAGCGACGGTACGCGCAGCGCGAGGTCCGTCGCGCCGAACAGCTCCGCCCAGCCGCGCAGGAGCAGGTGGTACGGCCCGAGCGCGATGTCGTCGCCGGTGAGCCCGATCCCCTGCCAGGGCGACGTCGCCGCCCGGCGGGCCGCCGACTCCCCGGCGCTCGGACCCGCTGTCGCGATCCGGGTCGCGCCGAGCGCGCCGCTCAGGACCGCGGGCAGCAGCCACGCCGCGATCCGCCACCGGGTCACGGCGGCGGTCGCGGCGCGGGCGGTGGAGCGGCGCGGACGGTCCTCGCCCCAGGGGTCCTCGACCGCGGCGTCCCCGATCCGGGGCAGGACCATGGTGTCCGCGTCCATCATCGTGACTCACGCATCCCTGTGGGTGCCGGCGACCGGGATCCAGCCGGGGCTGGATGACATCCTGGAGCCTACTGAGCCAAAATCGACATAACGCCAATATGGGTTGAAAGGGTCCGCCGTCCGCCCCGTGGACGACCGGCGGACCCCGTTCAGCGGAGGTCGGTGGTCGTCCAGCGGGGCGAGGCGGCGGTGATCTCGACGGTGTCGCCGGTCAGCGTGGTCCGCGCCTGGACGTCGCGCCGGGCGCTCGTACCCACCCAGACGTCGACCTCCCCGGGCTCCACCACGCGGGTGAGCGTGCGGTCGGTGAAGGCCAGCCGCGTGGTCGGCACGCTCAGCTCGACGGTGACCGAGGCCCCCGGCTCCAGACGCACCCGCCGGTAGCCGAGCAGCTGCGCCACCGGCCGGGTCACCGAGGCGACCAGGTCCCGGCCGTAGAGCTGCACCACGTCGTCACCGGCGACCGCGCCGGTGTTCGTGACCCGCACCGACACCCGCAGCGCCCCGTCGGCCGGCACCTCGGCCGGCACGGTCAGGTCGGTGTACGCGAACGTGGTGTAGGACAGCCCGTGACCGAACGGCGCCACCGGCGTCGCCGGCAGGTTGGTGCCGTTCGTGCCCGCCCCCAGCTCCGGGTGCAGGTACGAGTACGGCTGCGCGCCGGCCGAGCCGGGCAGGGTGACCGGCAGCCGGCCGGACGGGTTGACCCGCCCGGAGAGCACACCCGCGATCGCCCCGGCGCCCTCCTCGCCCGGGAAGAACGTCTGCAGCACCGCCGCGCACCGGGTCAGCGCCCAGCCCAGCGCGTACGGCCGGCCGGTCAGCAGCACCAGGACGACCGGGGTGCCGGTGTCCAGCACCGCCTCGACGAGCTGGCGCTGCACGCCGGGCAGCTCCAGGTCGTCCCGGTCGCAGCCCTCCCCGACCGTGCCGCGGCCGAACAGGCTGGCGTGGTCGCCGACCACGAGGACCGCCACGTCGGCGGCGGACGCGACGGCGACCGCCTCGTCGAAGCCGGACCGGTCCGCCGAGTCCACCTCGCAGCCGGCCGCGAAGGTGACCCGGTCGGCGCCGAACTCGGCGCGCACCGCCTCCAGGACGGTCGGCACCTCGAAGCCGGTCTCCACGCCCGGGTGATGGGCCAGCACGTGGTTGAGGAAGGAATAGCAGCCGAACAACGCGCCCTGCCGGTCGGCGTTCGGGCCGACCACCGCCACCCGGCGGCCCGCCGGCAGCGGGAGCACGTCCTCGTTGGCGACCAGGACGATCGACTCCTCGGCGAGCCGGCGCGCGATCGACCGGTGCTCCGGCGAGTCGAGGTCCACGGCACCCGGCGGCTCGTCGGCGAACGTGGCGTCGAGCAGCCCGAGTTCCTGCTTCTGGCGCAGCACGCGCAACACCGCCCGGTCGACCAGCGCCTCGTCGACAGTGCCGGCCCGCACCGACTCGGTCAGCGTCAGGAAGGCGTCGCCGGTGGGCAACTCGATGTCCAGGCCCGCGGCCAGCGCCTGGGCCGCCGCGTCCGCGTGGTCGGCCGCGACGTGGTGCAGCAGGTTGAGGAAGGCGACGCCGTAGTAGTCGGCCACCACGGTGCCGTCGAACCCCCACCGGTCCCGCAGCAGGTCGGTGAGCATGGTCGGGTCGGCGGCGACCGGCACGCCGTCGATCTCGGCGTACGAGTGCATGACGCTGCGCGCGTCGCCGTCGCGGATCGCCATCTCGAACGGCGGCAGCAGCACGTCGGCGAGTTCCCGGGGACCGGCGTGCACCGGGCCGAAGTTGCGCCCGGCCCGCGAGGCGGAGTAGCCGGCGAAGTGCTTCAGCGTCGCGAGCACGCCCTGCGACTGCAGTCCCCGCACGTACGAGGTGCCGATGGTGCCCACGAGGTACGGATCCTCGGCGATGCACTCGTCGACCCGGCCCCAGCGCGGGTCCCGGATCACGTCCAGCACCGGGGACAGTCCCTGGTGGATGCCGAGCGCGCGCATCGAGGCCCCGATCGCCGCCGCCATCTCGGTGACCAGCTCGGGGTCGAACGCGGCGCCCCAGGCAAGCGGCGTCGGGAAGGTGGCCGCCTTCCAGGCCGACAGGCCGGTCAGGCACTCCTCGTGCACGATGGCCGGGATGCCCAGCCGGGTACCGGTCACCAGGTCCCGCTGGAACTTCCACAGCCAGGCCGCGCGGGCCGCGGAATCGACCGGGCGGGTGCCGTAGGGACGGGTGAGGTGACCCAGCCCGTGCCGGGCGAAGTCGTCGAGCCGGCCGCTGTCGGCGAACTCGCCCTGCAGGGGCGCGACCGCCTCACCGTCCTCCTTCTCCCAGAACCCGACGAGCTGCGCGATCTTCTCCTCGGTCGTCATGCGAGCGAGCAGTTCCCGTACGCGCGTCTCGGCGTCGTGCCCGTCCGACCGGTCGTGGTCCGAATCTGCCTGGGCCGGTACCGGCCCGTCCACCACCGCGTGGACCCCTGTCATGGTGTGCCTTTCCATTGGTTGTGCTGGTGCTGCTGCCGCTCAGCCCTTGACCGCGCCCTGGAGCCCGCCCACGATCTGCTTCTCCGCGAGGGTGAAGAACAGCAGCGCCGGCAGCATCGCCAGTGAGGTGAAGGCGAGGACGCCCGCGGTGTCGGTGGTGTACTGGCTGGAGAAGTTCTGCACGCCCAGCGGCAGGGTGTGCAGGTTGACGTCCCCGAGGACGAGCAGCGGCAGGAGGAACGCGTTCCAGCTCGCCACGAACGCGAGGATACCGACGGTGACGATCGCGGGCCGCGACAGCGGCAGCACGATCCGCCAGAGGAAGCCGAGCCGGCCGGCGCCGTCGATGGCGGCCGCGTCCTCCAGCTCCCGCGGGATGGCCGACAGGAACGGCCGCAGGATGACGATCGTCAGCGGCAGCGAGAAGGCGACCTGCGGAAGGATCACCGCGTAGTAGGAGTTGATCAGGCTCAGGTCACGCAGCAGGAGGTACAGCGGCAGGATCGCCGCGCCGGCCGGGAAGAGCAGACCGAGCGTGAAGAACGTGTAGAGCCATTCACGCCCCCGGAACGAGTACCGGGCGAGCACGAACGCGGCGGCCATGCCGAGCACCACCACGCCGAGCGTGGTGCCCAGAGCGATCACCGCGCTGTTGAACGCCTGCCGCCAGAAGTCGCTCTGCGTGAGCACCCGGTAGTAGTTGTCCCAGACCCACGGGTCGGGCAGGCCGGCCGGGTCGTTCACGATCTGCGGCGTGGTCCGGAAGCCACCGACGATGACGTACACGACGGGGGCGATCGACACGGCCGCGACCGCGAGCGCGATCGCGTACGTCAGCGGCGAGCTCCACTGCACCGGACGGCGCCCGGGCGAAGGGGCGGGTACGGAGTTCACGGCCACTGTCACTTCCCCTTCCGGGTGATGGCGCCCTCGATGTCACGGCTGAGCAGGAACCGCTGGAACAGCAGCGCCGCGACGAACGAGATGGCGAACAGGATCACGGCGACCGCGTTGCCGTAGCCCCACAGCCGGGCGAAGAAGCCGTTGTCCACCATGTACGTCGCCATGGTGGCCGAGGCGCCGAGCGACCGCACCGCGGGCACGGAGGTCACCCAGACCATGTCGAAGACCTGCAACGAGCCGATCATCGACAGGAACATCCAGATCCGGATGGTCGGGCCGAGCAGTGGCAACGTGACGTGACGCTGGATCTGCCACCAGCTCGCGCCGTCGATCTCGGCGGCCTCGTTCAGCTCGGGCGGCACGTTCGACAGGCCGGCGAGCAGCAGGATGATGGCGAAGCCGACGTACTTCCAGGTGAGCACGAACAGCAGGGTCCAGATGACCACGTCGAGGTCGGCCAGCCACGCCTGCACCAGCCCGCCCAGCCCGACCGACCGCAGCAGCGCGTCGAGCGTGCCGCCGTCGGTCAGGATCAGCTTCCACATGATGCCGACGGTGACCTCGGCGAGCACGTACGGCACGAAGACCAGCAGGCGGAACGCGGAGCGCCCGCGGAAGCGGCGGTTGAGCAGCAGGGCGATGCCGAGCGCGACGGGCCCCTGGATGAGCAGCGACCCGAAGACGATGATGGCGTTGTTGCGCAGCGCGTCGAGGAAGATCGGGTCCTGGAACGCGAGCGTGTAGTTACGGAAGCCGACGTACTCGGTGGGCGGCCCGACCCCGCGCCAGCGGAACAGGCTGTAGTAGAACGCGAAGCCCATCGGCACCAGCACGAACAGCACGTAGATGAGGACCGCCGGCGTCGTCAGGCCGATGATCTCGTACCACTTGCGGCGGGTCTCGGCGCGGCGTGAGGCGGCTCGTGCGCCGGGCCGGAGGCCCGCCGGCGGCGCGAGAGCGCCGTCGGCGGGCGTACGGGTCTGCGATGCGGACGTCACTTGCTTGCGGCCGCCTTCATGGCCGAGACGACCTTCTCAGGTGTCCCGTTGCCGGCGAAGATCGCGACGATCGCGTCGTTCATCGCGGTGCCGACGGTGCTGCCGAAGGCCGTGTCCAGCCAGAGCTGCACGTAGGTGGCCGAGGAGGTGGCCTCCAGGATGGACTTCAGCGCCGGGTCGGTGACGCCGTCGGCGGCGCCCTTGGCGACCGGCAGGCCGGTGCCGGTGGCGGCGTAGCCCTTCTGCACCTCGGGGCTGACGATGTACTTGAGGAACTCGACGCACTCGGCCGGGGCGTTCTTCGAGCAGGCGAAGCCGTCGCCGCCGCCGAGGGCCGCCTTCGGGTCACCGGCGGAGCCGGAGATCGCCGGCACCGGGAACCAGCCCAGGAACTTGCCCAGGGCCGCCTTGTCCGTGGCGACGGTGTCCAGGGTGCCACGGTTCCAGTCGCCCATCAGTTCCATCGCGGCCTTGCCGTTGGCGAGCAGACCGTTGGCGCTGGTCGGGTCGTTCTGGCCCGGCGTGGCGATGAAGTTGTTCTGGAACGGCTTGGTGTCGATGAAGCTCTTCAGGTCCTGGCCGGCCTTGACGAAACACGGGTCGTCGAAGGTCCGGTCCTTGGTCGCCTTCTTCAGCGTGTCGACCGAGCAGGCCCGCAGCGCGAAGTTGTACCACCAGTGCGCGGCCGGCCACTTGTCTCCGGCGCCCAGGGCGATCGGGATGACGTTGATGGCCTTGAGCTTGGTGACCGCGGCGTTGAGTTCCTCGAAGGTGGTCGGCGGCGCCGTGATGCCCGCCTTCGCGAACATGTCCTTGTTGTACCAGACGCCTTCGATGCCCATCCGGAACGGCAGGCCGTACTGCTTGCCCTCCACCTGCCAGATCTCGGAGGCGCTGCCGATGTCGGCGACCTCGCTCTTCACCTGGTCGGTGATGTCCTTGAGGTAGTCGGCCTCGACCTGCTCGCGCATCTCGCCGCCACCCCACGCCTGGAAGATGTCCGGCGGGTCGTTGCTCAGCAGCGCGGCGGGCAGCCGGGTGCGCTGGAGCTGGTTCGTCTCGATCGCCTCGATCTCGATCTTGACGGTCGGGTGGGCCGCGGAGAAGTCCTTGGCGACCTTCTCCCAGTACGTCTTGCCGGGCCCGTCCTGCGAGGCGTTGTGCCACCAGGTCAGCGTCACCGGGTTCTTGTACAGCTCGCTCTCGGCGGCCTTGTCGTCGTCGCCACCTCCACTGCACGCGGAGGCCAGCAGAGCGCTTGTCACAAACAGTGCCAGGACGGCGCCAGCACGGCGCTTCATCGCCATAGATGTCTCCTCGACCACTTAGTCGGGTTACCTGCCGGGGAGTTTTACAGGGCCGTAACGTGAAGTCAATCGGTATCGATAACGTTTTCGAAAACGTCTTCGATCACCCTGGGAAGGCCCTCTATCATCGTCGGCGTGGTGTTCCCGCAGCGCGTCAAGATGTCAGACGTGGCCCGCACAGCCGGCGTCTCGGTGGCAACCGTATCGAAAGTTGTCAATGGTCGGTACGGCGTCGCACAGGCCACCGTCGAGCGCGTCCAGCAGGTCATCCACGAACTCGGATACGAGGCCAGCCTGGGGGCGCAGAGCCTGCGCAGCCACCGGACGAACGTGCTGGGCATCCTGGTCGCCGAGTTCGAGCCGTTCTCCACCGAGCTGCTCAAGGGCGCCTCCCGCGAGGTCGCCGGCAGCGGCTACCAACTGCTCGCCTACTCCAGCGGGGACGGCAAGGGCGCGGCCATAGGGTGGGAGCGGCGCTCGCTGGCACGCCTGTCCGGCACGCTCATCGACGGCGCGGTGATCGTGACGCCGACGGTGGTCGAGACCAAGCACGGTTTCCACGTGGTGGCCGTCGACCCGCACACCGGCCCGTCCGGCCTGCCCACTGTCGACTCCGACAACTTCGCCGGCGCGGTGCTGGCCACCGACTACCTGCTGTCGCTCGGGCACCGCCGGATCGCGCACATCAGCGGCCGCCCCGACCTGGAGTCGGCCCGCCTGCGCGAGGCCGGGTTCCGCAAGGCGATGGCCGACGCGGGCACGCCGGTGGACGAGCGGCTGGTGCGGGTGGGCGGCTTCCGCACCGAGAGCGCCGCCAGCACGGCTGCCGAACTGCTCGCCCTCCCCGACCGGCCGACCGCGATCTTCGCCGGCAACGACCTCTCCGCCATCTCCACCGTGGACGTCGCCCGCGACCTCGGCCTGCGCGTACCGGACGACCTGTCGGTCATCGGCTTCGACAACATCCCCGAGTCGGCGCTGGTCGACCCGCCGCTCACCACGATCCGGCAGCCGCTGCAACGCATGGGCGCCGAGTCACTGCGCCTGCTGATCGACCTGATCGCCGGCGCCGAGCGGGAGACCCACATCCAGCTCCCCACCGAGCTGGTCGTGCGGGCCTCCTGCGCGCCCCTGCGCTGAGACGCCCCGCTCCTACCCGAACGGCGATTGACGGGCGGCTATCGAGGTCCGTAAGGTTTCGGGCTACTTCCGGAAGACGCCCCGGAAGTTTCGGAAGCCGCACCGCCCGCCCGGGCACCCGCCGCTCCGTTCCACGTCGCGGCGGCCCCGGCACCGCCACCGCCGGCCCTCGGGCCGAGCGCACCTGCCCGGAAGGAACGAGATGAAGCTGAGACGCTGGCTCGCCGCCGGCGCGGTCGCCGTCGTGACCGCCACCGCCCTCAACGTCGTCCCCGCGACGGCGGGACGCCCGTACGACCCGGCCGCGCAGAGCCTGCGCGAGCTGGCCAAGCGCCACGGCCTGTACGTGGGCACCGCAGTGGACATGGCGGCCCTCAACGACGCCGCCGAGCCGCGGTACCGCGAGCTGGCCGCGTCCGAGTTCTCCACCGTCACCGCCGAGAACGTGATGAAGTGGGAGAGCCTGGAGCCCACCCGCGGCACCTACAACTGGGGTCCGGCCGACGAGCTGATCGAGTTCGCCCGCAAGAACAACCAGCGGGTCCGGGGCCACGTGCTGGTCTGGCACAACCAGCTGCCGGCGTGGCTGACCAGCGGCGTCGCGGACGGCTCGATCAGCAAGGCCGAGCTGCGCCAGATCCTGCGCAACCACATCACCGCGGTGGTCACCCACTTCAAGGGCAAGATCTGGCAGTGGGACGTGGTGAACGAGGCGGTCAGCGACCCCTGGGACACCCCGTCCACCCTGCACTACAAGGGGTTCTGGGCGCAGAACCTCGGGCCCGGCTACCTCGCCGACGCGTTCCGCTGGGCCCGCGCCGCCGACCCGAAGGCGCTGCTGTTCTACAACGACTACAACATCGAGGCGTTCGGCTCCGGCAACCCGGCCGACGACAAGACGCAGTTCGTCTACAACATGGTCCGTGACCTGCGGGCCAAGGGCGTGCCGATCGACGGCGTGGGCGCGCAGGGCCACCTGGGCACCCAGTACGGCAACTTCAGCACGCTCCAGGTGGTCGCGGCCCTGCGCAAGTTCGCCGGGCTCGGGCTGGCCACGGCGCTCACCGAGGTGGACGTGCGCAGCCAGATCACCGACGGGGTGGAGGCCGGCGACTCCGCCGAGATCAACCCGCGCCTGCAGGCGTCCGCGGCGGGCTTCAGCGTGCTGATGCAGGCGTGCCTGGCCGAGCGGCACTGCCTGTCGTTCACGCTCTGGGGCTTCACCGACAAGCACTCCTGGGTGCCCGGCGCGTTCTCCGACCCGCCGGAGGGCCTGGCCACCGTGTACGACGAGAACTACCAGCCCAAGCTCGCCTACCACGAGCTCAAGGCAGACCTGATGTTCTCCGGTCCGCCCTACGTGCTGCCGCGCATCCCGCAGCACCCGCGCCGCTGACTGTCGCGCGCAGGGGCCGGCCTTCGGGCCGGCCCCTGCGTCGCGGTGCGCCACGGGATCACGCTCACGCCGCCCGGCGGCGGCCCAGTTCCGACTCCAGCCGTCCGATGAGCGTCTTGCGGGCCTTGCCACGCCGTTCCCGGCGCAGCGCCGCGTCGAGCTGACGGGTGTCGAGGTCGCGCACGAGCTTGACCGCCTCGGTCACCGGCAGCTCGGTCATCTGCTCCGCGGCGGTGGCGTCCCGGCGGGCCCGCTTCGCCGGGCCGGTGTTCGGCACGTACTGGCGGCCGGAGCGCGACGCGCGGCGCTTGCGCGTGTCGGTGTCGCGCCGCTGCTCCTCCGACAGCTCCTTCCACGCCTGTTCGGGCAGGTAACGACGGGTCTCGCCGCCGTTGCGGGCGCGCGTGTCACCGCTGCGGGTCTGCCACTTCTCGCCGCCCCAGCGCTGCAGCGAGCGCTGCCGTGCGTCCTTCGGTCCCTCGAATCCCCCGCCGGCCTTCTTGTACTCGTTCGTCAGCAGCTGCGACTTGCGGGCCGACCACTGCCCCGGTCGTCCGCCCTTGTCGGAGGCGCGGATCTCGGCCTTGAGGCGCTCGCGCAGTTCCGGCTCGGTGTACTTCGCCATGACGCAGCGTTACCCGCGCCGGCGGCGGCCATGCCGGTCAGCCGGGTCCCGGCCGGTAGACCAGATCCATCGTGTCGGTGCGGCCGGACCAGTCCAGCCTCAGCCGCCAGCACCCGGCGGCCGGCAGGTCGACGATGGACGGCCCGGGCCCGCCGTCCACCTCGCGGACGACCGGGGCGCCCGTCCCGTCCCGGGTCGCGGTGATCACCAGAGGCGTCCGCGGCGCCGGCTCGGAGCGGCCTTCCTCGGGACGCGGCACCCAGAGGATCTTGTTGTTCGCACCGTCGCCCCGGGCGTGCACGAGCGGGTACGCGAACAGGATCGCCACGATGTGGCCCCGGGCGCCGAAGACGTGCCGCATCCGGGTGTCGCCGGTGAACCCGGCGTCCGCCCAGTCCGGCAACCGGCCGGTCTCCACCCGTTCGGCGCAGGCCGCCGGCGCGGCCGGCTCGGTGGCCGCCGGCGCCGAGGTCACCGGCGCTCCGGCCGGGACCGTGGCCGGACCGGAGCACCCGGCCAGCAGCAGGACCGGCACCAGCAGGACTCTTCTCGCAACGAACATCGCGGCCTCCCCGTCGACGGCTCTCGTCAACAGGACACCGGCCGGGGCCGCCGGGTTCCCGTCGCTCACCGGAGCGAGGCCGCGACGTCCAGCGCCTGCTCGCGGGTGAGGTCGCCCTCCAGCCGGTAACTCAGCCCGCCCTGCTCCCAGATGAGCGTGGCCGCGGACAACCGCGCGGTGGCGACCCGTTCCGTGCCCGACCGGTCCACGTACGCCAGCGCGTGCGGACCGCCGACCCAGATCGCGAACTCGCCACCGACCTGGGTGAGCGTCACGTCCGCGCCGAGGGACCGCTTGTGGAACACGATGTCGAGCGAGCCGTCGAAGGCGTCCAGCCGTACCGTGCCGCCCCGGTAGAGCAGGCTGACCACCCGGTGGCCGCCGGCGCCGTCCGGGTCGGCCACCAGCACCCGTTCCGGCGCGCCCAGGCGGGACGGCACCCGGATCGGGAAGCGGACCTGGCGTTGCGCCTCGGCGAGGGCGACGTGCCGCTGCGCGGGCAGTGGCGAGGGCGTGCCGGTCGGCGGCGGGGCGGGCGCGGAGTCGATGACCACGCCGGAGAACCGCAGCAGCCCGGTCACCGCGTCGGCGAGCGCGGCGCGGCCCGGCGGCAGCGCCACCACGAGCAGCGCGGCGAGCACGGTGGCCAGCACGTACCGCCGGCGGCGGCGCGGCGCGGGCGCGTCGAGCCGGGCGCGGACCCGCGCGGTGACGTCGGGCGTCCGCGCCGGCTCCAGCCAGCCGGTCAGGTCACGCAGCTCCCGCTCCAGGTCATCCACGGTGCGCCACCTCCCGGTCCAGCAGGGCACGCAGCTTCGCCAGCGCCCGGTGGGTCCGCGACTTCACGGTGCCCCGGGGCAGCCCCAGCACCGTGGCCGTCTCGTCCTCGCCGAGGTCCAGCAGGTAGCGGCAGACGATCGCCTCGCGGTCACGTACGGGCAGCAGCCGCAGCGCTCCGACCAGCGCGGCCCGGCGCTCGGCCGCCAGCACCGCGTCGAGCCCGTCGTCGGCGCCGCCGGCCACGACCGGTTCCGCCGCCGCCGCGCGCAGCGTCAGCCCGTCGCGCCGGCTGCGCGTCCGGTGCAGGTTCCGGGTCTCGTTGGCGACGATCGCGAGCAGCCAGGACCGGAACGACGCCTCGGCCCGGTAGCGGGACAGTTTCCGGTACGCCTTCACGAACGCCTCCTGGACCACGTCCTCGGCGTCCGGACCGGCGCCCAGCAGCACCGCCGTCCGGTACGCGGACGCGGTGTGCCGGGCGACCAGGGCGTCGTACGCCTCCCGGTCGCCGGCGCGTACGCGGGTGACGAGGTCGTCGTCGTCCAGGGCAGCCTCCGCCGTCGGTCCGCTTCCATGACACCGCCCGGGGCGGCCGGGTTCCATCAGGCGTTTGACCGGTGACCGTGCCGGAAAGAGTGGCGGGATGAGCTGGGCGAGAAGAGCCGTACCCGCAGCCGTCGCCGCCGTCGCCGCGCTGGCGGCGCGGGACCTGCTGCAACGCGACCACGCGCTGCGCCGCAACTTCCCGGTGCTGGGCCGGGCCCGGTACCTGATCGAGTCGATCGGACCGGAGCTGCGGCAGTACATCGTGGCCGGCAACGACGAGGAGCGGCCCTTCACCCGCGACCAGCGGCGCTGGGTGTACGCCTCGGCCAAGCAGGAGAACAACTACTTCGGGTTCGGCACCGACAACGACATCGAGCACACCTCCGGCTATCCGATCATCAAGCACCGCACGTTCGGCCGGGCGGTGCCGCCGTCGGCCCCGACCGCCGGGCACGACGTGACGCTGCCCTGCGCCAAGGTGCTCGGGGCGACGCGCGGCCGGGCGCGGGCGTTCCGCCCGGAGTCGGTGGTGAACGTCTCCGGCATGAGCTTCGGCTCGCTGTCCGGCAACGCGGTGGAGACGCTCAACCGGGGCGCGGCGCTGGCCGGCTGTCTGCAGAACACCGGCGAGGGCGGGCTGTCTCCGTACCACCGCATGGGCGGTGAGCTGGTCTTCCAGCTCGGCACCGCGTACTTCGGCTGCCGCGACGAGCAGGGCCGGTTCAGCCTGCCGCGGCTCAAGGACCTGGTGGCGTCGGCGCCGGTACGCGCGCTGGAGATCAAGCTCAGCCAGGGCGCCAAGCCGAGCCTCGGCGGCCTGCTGCCGGCGGCGAAGGTCTCCGCCGAGATCGCCGCCACCCGGGGCGTCCCGGCCGGTCAGGACTGCGTCAGCCCGTCCCGGCACGCCGAGTTCTCCGACTGCGACAGCCTGCTCGACTGGGTGGAGCTGCTCGCCGCCGAGACCGGCCTGCCGGTCGGCATCAAGTCCGCCGTCGGCGACCTCGGGTTCTGGGAGGATCTGGCCACGCTGATGCGCGACACCGGGCGCGGCGTGGACTTCGTGACCGTCGACGGGGGCGAGGGCGGCACCGGGGCCGCGCCGCTGATCTTCAGCGACTCGGTCTCGCTGCCGTTCCAGCAGGGCTTCTCCCGGGTCTACCGCACCTTCGCCGAACGCGACCTGCACGAGAAGGTGGTGTTCGTCGGCGCCGGCAAGCTCGGCCTGCCCGACAACGCCGTGGTGGCGTTCGCGCTCGGCGCCGACATGGTCAACGTCGGGCGGGAGGCGATGCTGGCGATCGGCTGCATCCAGGCACAGAAGTGCCACACCGACACCTGCCCGACCGGCGTCGCCACGCAGAACGCGTGGCTGGCCCGGGGTCTGGACCCGGCCCGCAAGTCGGTACGGGCCGCGAACTACATCCGGACGCTGCGCCGCGACCTGGTCAAGGTGGCCGAGGCGTGCGGCGTCGAGCATCCCGGGCTGATCGGCACCGACGCGGTGGAGATCCTCGACGGCCGGACCTCGTCGATCCCGCTGGACCGGGCGTTCGGCTACCGGCCGGAGTGGGGGATGCCGTCGGCAGCGGACCGGGCGGAGATCGTGCGGCTGATGACCGCCGAGGCGCCGCAGGGCGGCAGCGCGCCGCCCTCCCCCACCGCCGTCGGCTAGCCGGTTCCCTCGCCGGTGCGGTGCCGCCCCCGGCGGCGCGGCGGGCGCGGCCGGAGCACGATCGGCGCCACCACCAGGACCGACGCCGCCGCGCCGAGCAGTCCCCAGGGGTGGCGGCTGGTCTCGACCACGAATGCGACCGGCCGTTCCGGCAGGTCGACGCGGCCGTGGAGTTCGTGTGCCCCGAGCACGGCGACGTCCACCGGCACCGGGATCTCGTACGTCCGGACCTGCCCGGCGCCGATGGTGCCCAGGGGCGGGGCGGCGACGATGGTGTGCGCCCGTCCGGGCCGGCCGAGCAGCAGCGTGAACGGCGGGTCGACCACGTCGGCCGGGCCGGGGTTGCGCAGCGCGACGCGTACGGTGAGCGTCTCGGGCAGCCCGAACCATTCCCGTAGCGGGCGGCGGCCGGCGACGCGCAGCTCGTCGAGGTGCAGTCGTGGCGTGGCGGCCGGCGCGGGCGCCGGGGCGGCGGTCACGCCGCGGACCGGCAGCGCGGCGGTGGCCTGGACGGCGCCGGTCAGCGCATGCGCGCGCAGCACGCAGGGACAGGCGACCGGCGGTGCCGCCAGCGCGATCGGCGCCGCCGTCGTGCCCGCCGGCACCTGGACGGTGGTGGCCTGCTCGTTGGCGCAGTCGAGCGCGCCCCGGCGGGCGTCGTTACCGCAGACCGTGAGGTGGACCGGGCCGGCCGGCCAGCCGCGCAGCGTGACGGTGACCCGCTGCCCGACAGTCAGCGGGCCGGACGGCACGACGACAGCGGGCCGCGGCGGCGCGGAGGCCGCAGTGGACGACGGCGCGGGCGGGGCGGAGACGGCGGCGCCGTCCGGCGTGGACGGCGGTGCCGGGACCGGCACGGCCAGCGCGAGGATCGCGGCGGCGGCCGGCAGGACCGGGGTCACCGGGCACCGGCCGCCGTGCCGCCCGCCGGGGGTTCGGCCGTTCCCGCGACGGGGGCCCGGGACGCATCCGCCGGCCCGCCGGGAGCGGCCGAGGGCTCGGACACCGACGCCGGCCCGGCGGGTGCAACCGTCGCCGGAGGCTCGGACACCGGCGCCGGCCCGGGCGTGGTGGAGGGCGCGGCCGAGGTGGGGCGGCGTCGACGACGGCGCAGGTGGAGGAGCCAGGCTCCCGCGGCCGCCGGAGCGGCGATCAGCAGCCAGGGCGGCGCCCACACGCTCGCGGTGCGCCGCACCGGGGGCAGCGCGGTGTCGACGGTGGTGGGTGCGAGGTCCACTGTCGCGGTCAGCCGCAGCGCGGGCGGCACCCCGGTGACCCGCTCGGTGACGGTGAACTCGGCGCCGGGCAGCAGCTCCGGCAGGTCGACCGGGCTGGTCCGGGACAGCGTCCAGCCACCCGGGCCGTCGACGACCACCGCGCCGGTGCCGCCGACGCGGACGTTGCCGCTGTTGCGGATCCGGTAGGTGACCGTGAGGTCGGCGCGTCCGATCGGGTTGAGCGGGGTGTCGTAGTCGACGCGTACCGTTTCGACGGTCACGGCGGGGCGGACCTCGCCGGCCACGCGGAGGTAGACCCGGGCGGCGATCCGCTGGTCGAGGCGGACCCGCTGCCCGTCGGCGGTGACGCCGTCTTGGGCGACCGCGGCGATCACGCCACCGGTGTGGTCGCCCGGCGTGGCGTCGCGCGGCACGGTGAGGCGGAACGGGATGTCCGCGCGCCGGCCGGGCTGGACGGTCCAGTTCCGCCGCTCGACGCCGATCCAGGCGCCGACGTCGGTGGCGGCCCGGTCGGAGGGCAGCAGCGCGAAGGCGCCGTCGGTGGTGGTGTACGCGTCGGTGCCGTACACCGCGAAGGTGAGCGGCCGGTCACCGAGGTTGGTCACCCCGACGTGGTCGGTGATCGTGGCGCCCGGCGCCAGGTCGTAGGTGAAGTAGTTGCGCCCGGTCGGCCCCGCGGGCCCGGACGGCTGGACCGCCCAGCGGGCGGCGCCGGGGTCGGCGGACGGCGCCGGCCGGGGGGCCGCCTCGCCGCGCGACGGTGACCCGAGCAGCACCGCGAGCAGCACGGCGGCGAGCGCGGCGCCGATCCGGGCGGCCGGGATGCGGGTGGAGGGCGTGAGGAGGGGCATACCGTGCTCCGCTGCGAGGTGGTCGCCGGGCGGACGCCGCTGGTGGGGCACGGGCGACGTGCCCGCGCCCCACCAGGTCCGACCCGGTCGGTGAATCAGGAGAGGGTCAGGGTGAGCGTGGCGACGTAGTCGCCCGCCGCGGCGGACGCCGGCACACCGAGGTTGAGCTCGGCGCCGCAGGCGAAGACGCCGTTGCTGGTCCCGGCGCCGGCCGTGCACAACGCTCGGGCCTCACCGAGACCGGCGCCGGGAGCGGCCACCGCACCCGGGGTGACGGCGCCGGTGGTGCCGCCCAGCGGGTCGTCCACCACGTTCGCGGTCGGCGCCCAGCCGAGGTAGTTCCCGGCGATGACGCCACCGGCGGCGGAGGTGAAGTCGGAAACCTGTCCGACCAGGCTCCAGCCGGTGCCGGCACCGCGCAGGTCGGCCACCGTGGCGGTGTTCAGCGGCGCCCGGGCGTACTCGCCCTTGCCGACCGGCGGCAGGGCGACGTTCGCGCCGGCCACGCTCAGGCTGAGCGGGCCGCCGGTCACCGTGCTGGTGATCCGCTGCTGGGCCGAGTTCCCACCCGCGCCGGTACGGGTGAAGGTGATCGGCGTGAACGTGTCCTGGCGGCGGTCGGCCGAGCCGCGGGCGGCGAAGGTGATGACGTAGCACTGCACCTCGGTGCAGTCCACCTCGTCGCCGTTGCGGTCGGTGTAGACGGCGCTGATCGGCAGCGTCGTGGTGAAGCTGCCGTCGGCGGCCATCCGGTCCCGGGCGTCGGTCGGCTCGTTGGTCTTGTTGACCCACTTGGTGACCTGGAGGACGCCGGCGTTGGCCCAGTGCTCGTCGACCTTCGGTCCGAACGAGACGTAGATGCCGGCCCCGTTGTTGAAGTCCGGGTCGAAGCCGGTGCCGCGTACGGTGACAGTCGCGCCGGCGGGGTCGAGGCCCTGGGCCGGGTCGACGGTCACCGCCGGGGTCGCGGGCGCGGTGCCGCCTGCCGTGGTGAACGTGAACGACACCGGGTCCAGCGCCTCACCGGCGGCGTAGAAGCCGTTGAACGCGCCGGCTCCCACGCTGGTGAGCGCCGCGGCGAGGTTGCTGCCGGTCACCGTGTTGCCGCTGGTGGCGGGAGCGCCGGTGAGGGTGGCGATGGTGGCCTGCTTCACCGAGACCGGCTCGGTCATCGTGGTGGCCAGGTCGACGTCCGCCTTCAGCGAGGCGGTGCCGCCGGAGACGGCGACAGTCGGGTTGGCCAGCGTGATGGTCAGCAGGTGCGCCGGGTACGAGAACACCACGGTGCCGCCGTACGTGGCGTTGGTCGTACCGGTGGCGGCGTCGTGCGTGCCGCCGGTCGACGGGAACGTGAACGTGCCGTCGGCGTTGACGGTGGCGCCGTTGCTGACAGCGATCGGCGGGTCCCCGTTGCCGGCCTTGACGTAGTTGCGGAAGCTGGCCTTGAAACCCCAGGTCAGGCTGCCGCTTGCGATCTCGGCCTCGGCCGCCGAGGCGGGTCCGGCGCCCACGAGCGCACTCGACACGCCGAGGGCGAGCACCGCCGCCCAGCGCATCGACCGGAGGGCTCCGGCTCTGGATCTGAACATGCTGTTCCTCTCGGGAGGGGAAGCGAAGGCATTAGGTTAGGCAAACCTAAGATGATCGGGTGATCCACGAAGCGTCCCAAGATCTTCAGCCGAACGGACCCCTTGCCACCTGCGCGTTCGCCACTTAGGTTAGCCAAACCTAAGTATCCGCTCGGCCGGCACGTCCGGCCGGACCTGTCGTGTGAGGAGCCCGATGCGAGCACGGCGCCGCACCATCTGGACCACCGTTCTGCTCACCGCCGCCGTCGTCGCCACGCCCGCGCCGGCCCACGCCGGCACCGCCACCGGCAGCGGCGGCCAGAAGCTCACCGTCACCCCGAGCACCGGCCTGAGCCGCTCCGGCGCCACCGTGTCCGTCTCCGGGCGCGGCTACGACGTCGACAAGGGCATCTACGTCGCGTACTGCGTCGACAACGGACCGGGCGTGGCGGCGACCCCGTGCGGCGGCGGCGCCGACACCACCGGCAGCCTCGGCGCCTCGCAGTGGATCTCGTCGAACCCGCCCGCCTACGCCGAGGGCCTGCCCGAGCCGTACGGCCCCGGCGGCTCCTTCTCGGTGACGGTCAAGGTGACCCCCACCATCGGCGACGTCGACTGCACCGTCCGGCGGTGCGCGGTCGTCACCCGCGCCGACCACACCCGGGCCTCCGACCGGTCCCAGGACGTACGGGTGCCGGTCACGTTCGCCGCCGGCGCCACGAGCGCCCCGCCGAAGGCCGGCCCGGCGCCGAAGGCGACCACGCCCGCCGCCACGCCCCGGACCACCACCGGACAGGACGCGCCGGCCCCGGCCGCCTCCGGCAACCCGCCGGCCGCAGCGGGGGCGGCAGGGGTGACGGGCGCCGCGCCCGGGGCCGGGGCGCCGTCGCAGGCCGCGGCCTCCGACCTCCACGTCACGCGGGTCAGCGACACCTCCGGGGCCGGACGCGGATGGACCGTCGGGGTGGTGGCCGCCGCGCTGGCCCTGGTCGTCCTGCTCGGCCTCGGCCGTTGGCGGCGCCGTCGCGGTGCCGGCCGGTGAGCCGCCCGCACCGGCGACCGGGCCGGGGACCACTCGTCGCGCTGCTCGCGGTGACCCTGGCGGCGACCGGCTGCGCCGCGCCGGGCCGATCGGGTACGCCGTCCGCCGCCGGCTGCGGCCCGGTCACCGCGACAGTGGACGACGCCGACGTCGAGCCGGTCCGCCCGGCGCCCACGCCCGCGCTGCCGGCCACCGTACGCTCCGGCGACGGCACGACGGTGACCGTCGACGACGTCAGCCGCATCCTCCCGGTGAACCTGCACGGCTCGATCGCCGAGATCGTCTTCGGCCTCGGCCTGGGCGGCAACGTCATCGGGCGGGACACCTCGACCACGTTCCCCGCCGCCGCGCACCTGCCGGTGGTCACCCCGGGCGGGCACGACCTCTCCGCCGAGGCGGTGCTCGACCTCGACCCCAGCGTCGTGCTCGTCGACGACGGCGTCGGGCCGCCCGAGGTGCTGCGCCAGCTCCGCGCCGCCGGCATCCCGGTCGTGCGGGTACCTGCCGAGCCGACGCTCGACGGCGTACCGGCGCACATCCGCGCGATCGCGGCGGCGCTCGGCGTGCCCGAGGCCGGAGAACGGCTGGTGACCCGCGTGCGGAGCGAGATCGCCGAGGCCCGGCGTACCGCCCCGGCGGGCCGCGCGCCACGGATCGCGTTCCTCTACCTGCGCGGCACCGCCGGGGTCTACCTGATCGGCGGCCGGGGCGCCGGGTCCGACGCGATGATCGAGGCGGTCGGCGGCGTCGACGCCGGCAGCGCCGCCGGGCTGTCCAAGTTCCGTCCGCTGACCAGCGAGGGCCTCATCAACGCCGCGCCCGACGTGATCCTGGTGATGAGCGCCGGGCTCGCCTCCGTCGGCGGCGTCGACGGCCTGGTGAAGCTGCCCGGCGTGGCGCAGACGCCGGCCGGGGCGAACCGGCGCGTCGTCGACATGGCCGACGGCACGCTGCTCACCTTCGGCGTCCGCTCCGGCCGGGTCGTCCAGGCCCTGGCCCGCGCCGTCCACTCGTGCGAGGACCCGTCGTGACCACGCTACGGAAGCGGCCCGCACCCGCCGCCCCGGCGCCAGTCACCGGCGCGCCCCGGTCGCCCGGCCGGCGGGGCGCCGTCCTGGTGGCCGGGCTCGGCGCCGCCCTCGTGCTCGTCGCCCTGCTGGCCGCCGGGCGCGGCCAGGTGGCGATCTCCCCCGCCGAGGTGCTCGGCTCCGTGCTGCACCGCCTCGGGCTGGACCTCGGTCCGCTGCCGTCGGCGGCGCAGGGCGAGAACGCGCTCTGGATCGTCCGCTTCCCCCGGGTGCTGCTGGCGGCCGTCGTCGGCGCCGCCCTCGGCTGCGCCGGCGCGGTCATGCAGGGCGTCTTCGGCAACCCGCTCGCCGAGCCCGGCGTCATCGGGGTGTCGGCCGGCGCCGCCGTCGGCGCCGCCCTGGCCATCGTCACCGGCGTCACCGTCCTGGGCGGATGGACCGTGCCGCTCGCCGCCTTCGCCGGCGGCCTCGCCACCACCTACCTGGTGTACGCGCTGGCCCGCTCCGGCGGCCGGACCGAGGTGGTGACGCTGGTGCTGACCGGCGTCGCGGTCAACGCGGTCGCCGGCTCGGTGATCGGGCTGCTCATGTTCGTCACCGACCAGTCCGGCGTGCAGGCCATCGCGTTCTGGAACCTCGGCAGCCTCGCCCAGGCCAGTTGGACGGCCGTCGGTCTCGCCGCGCCGTGCCTGCTCGTCGGCCTCGCCGTCGCCTGCGCCGACGCGCGCCGGCTCGACCTGCTCGCGCTCGGCGAACCCGCCGCCCGGCACCTCGGCGTGAACACCGAACGCCTGCGGCTGCGGCTGATCGTCGTCACCGCGCTGCTCGGCGCCGCCGCTGTCGCGTTCACCGGCATCATCAGCTTCGTCGGACTGGTCGTGCCGCACCTGATCCGGATGGTCGCCGGACCGGGCCACCGGGTGCTGCTGGTCGCCAGCGCGCTCGGCGGGGCCGTCGTGGTGATCGGCGCCGACCTCGCGGCGCGTACCCTCGTCGAACACCAGGAGCTGCCCCTCGGCGTGCTCACCGCGGTCATCGGCGGCCCGGCGTTCTTCTGGCTGCTGCGCCGCACCCGCGACCGGGCCGGAGGCTGGGGATGAGCCTTCCGCGTACACCGCGCCGGTTCGCCGCCGCCCGTCCGCCGCGCCCGGCGCCCGCCGGGCACGTCCGGATCCGGGTGGCCGGGCTGCGCGTCGAACGCGCCGGCCGGACCGTGCTCGACGGGATCGACCTTCGGGTACGCGCCGGCGAGGTGCACGCCCTGGTCGGGCCGAACGGCGCCGGGAAGTCGACGCTGCTCGGCGCGATCAGCGGTGACGTGCCGGCCGCCGCCGGCCGGATCGAGGTCGACGGGCTGCCCCGCGAGTCGTGGAGCCCGGTGGAGCTGGCCTGGCGCCGCGCCGTCCTCGCCCAGCGCAACACGCTCAGCTTCCCGTTCACGGTCGGGGAGGTGGTGCGGATGGGCCGGGCGCCGTGGGCCGGGCGACCCGAGCGGGACCAGGACGACGCCGTCGTCGCCGACGTGCTCGACCGCTGCGACGTCGCCCGCTTCGCGGCCCGGCCGTACCCCGCGCTGTCCGGCGGCGAGCAGGCCCGCGCCGCGCTGGCCCGGGTCCTGGCGCAGCGGGCCACCACGCTGCTGCTCGACGAGCCGACCGCCGCGCTCGACCTGCGGCACCAGGAACTGGTCATGCACATCGCCCGGGAGCGGGCCCGCGCCGGGGACGCCGTGGTCGTGGTGCTGCACGACCTGACGCTGACCGGGGCGTACGCGGACACCGTGACCCTGCTCGGCGACGGTCGCGTCCGCGCCGCCGGGGCGCCGCGCGACGTGCTGACCGCCCCGCTGCTCAGCGGGGTCTACCGGTACGACATCGACGTCGTCCCCCACCCGCGTGACGGGCTGCCGCTGATCGTGCCCCGACGCGGCCGGCCCGCAAGACCGTCAGCCGACGAGGAGAGATAGCAGATGGATACACAGACGTTCGCGGCCCGGCTGCGCGCCGAGACCCGCGACGCGCACCAGAGCGCCGAGTCGCAGCGGTACGTCTCCGCGCTCACCGCCGGTGAGCTCGACGTGGCCGGCTACACCGCGCTCGTCGTCGCGCACCACGGCATCTACGCGGCGCTGGAGGGCGTCGCGGAGACGATGCGCGAGGACCCGCTGGCCGGCCCGTTCGTCGACGACGCGCTGACCCGGCTGCCCGCGCTCGCCGCCGACCTGCGGTTCCTGCTCGGCCCGCGCTGGCGCGAGGTGATGGAGCCGGTCCCGGCCGCTGTCGCGTACGCCGCGCGGATCACCTCGGCCTGCGCCGGATCGCCCGAGCGGTTCATCGCGCACCACTACATCCGCTATCTCGGCGACCTGTCCGGCGGGCGGCACATCGGGCGCTGCGTGGCCCGGTACTACGGGGTGACCGGCGAGGCCGGGGCGTCGTTCTACCGCTTCCCGCGGATCACCGATCCGAAGTCGTACAAGGACGCCTACCGGGCGAGGCTGGACGCGCTCGCGCTGGACGAGACCGGCCGGGCGGCGCTGCGCGACGAGGTGCTGGTGGCGTACGAGCACAACATCGCGGTCTTCACCGACCTGGGTCGCCTGATGGCGGCGGGCAGCCGGGAGGGCGCCGCGTGAGCGCCGGTTTCCCGCCGGAGGTGGTCGCGGCCGTCAGCCGGCACATGAACGACGACCACGCCGGGGACGCGCTGCTGATCTGCCGTACGCTCGGCGGCCGGCCGGACGCCACCGCGGCCCGCACCACCGGCCTGGACGCCGACGGCATCGACTTCGCCGTCACCGTCGGCGGCACGGAGGTTCCGGTGCGCGTCCCGTTCGCCCACCGGCTCACCGAACGGGCGCAGATCCGCCGGGAGGTGGTGCGCATGTACCGGGAGGCCTGCGACCGGGCCGGCGTACCGCCCCGCCCGGCCGGCTGAGCGCCGGGACCGTCCGGGCCGCGGAAACCCGGTCGGCCGCCGCGCCGCCGCGGCGTACAGTCCGCCGCATGGCTGTGGACACGAGGCCGGCGGTGCGCGCCGGCCGATTCCGGCTGCTCCCGCTGGGTGTGGTCTTCCTGACCGTCGGTCTGTCCACCGCCGTGGTGCTGCCGTTCCTGTCGCTGTTCCTCGACCGGGAGGTCCACGCCAGTCCGTTACGGGTGACCGTGTTCCTGGTCGTCGCGCCGCTGTCCGGGGTGGTCGCCTCCGCGCTGATCGGCCGGCTGTCGGACCGCCTGCCGATCCGGCGCGCGCTGCTGGTCGGCGCCGCGCTGGCCGGCGTGCTGGGCGCGGGCCTGACCGCGTACGTCCGGGACTACTGGATCCTGCTGGGGTTGACCGCGACCGCCACCGCGCTGGCGAACTCGCTGTTCCCGCAGTCGTTCGCGTACACCCGGGCGCTGTTCGACAGGGACGATCCGGCGCGGGCGGCGTTCGGCGTCAGCCTCATGCGTACCGTGTTCTCGGTCGCCTGGGTGGCCGGGCCGGCGCTGGCCGCGGTGCTGCTCGACGTCGGCGGCTTCCGCCTGGTCTACGGCATGGCCGCCGTCATGTACGCGCTGGCCGCGCTGGTGGCCGCGTTCCGGCTGGAGGAGCTGCCGCTGCCGGCGCGGCCGGTCGCGGCCGATCCGGACGGCGCCACGCCCGGCCCGCGCGGCGCGTCCCGGCTGCGGCTGGCGCTGACGGCGCTCACGTTCGTGCTGCTCCAGTGTCCGCTGACGGTCGGTGTGCAGGCGATGCCGCTGTTCATCGACACCGAACTGCACGACGACCCCTCCCGCGCCGGGCTGGTGCTGGGCCTGTGCGCGGCGCTGGAGATCCCGCTGATCCTCGGGCTGGGCGCGCTGACCGCGCGGGTCCGGCTGCGGCCGCTGATCCTGGTCGGCGGCGCCTGCGGGGTCGCCTACTACGCGACCGCCGCGCTGGCGCCGAGCGTGCCGTTCCTGCTGTTCGCGCAGCCGGTGAACGCGCTGTTCATCGCCGCGGTGTCCGGCGTCGGGATCGCCTACGTGCAGGATCTGCTGCCGGGCGAGCCGGGCCGGGCCACCACGCTGTTCACCAACACGTTTCCGATCGGCGCGATGCTCGCCGGGCCGCTGCTCGGGCTCTCCGCGCAGGTCGGCTACCGGTGGGCGTACGGCATGAGCACCGCGCTGTGCGCGGCCGGGCTGCTGGTGCTGGTGCTGACCCGGCCGCCCGCGCGGGCGGCCGGGTCGGTGCCCGTGGGCGGGTGACCCACGGGCACCGGGATCAGCTCGGGGCGGGCGGGCGGCCGGCGGTGGCCGCGATCAGCAGGGACAACTCCCGGACGAGGTCGTCCATGCTCTGCCCACTGCTCGCCCGCACCAGGCCGAGAGCCAGGTCGGCGAGCAGGTAGAAGCCGAGGGTCCGGGCCTGCTCGCCGGGGAACGCGGCGAGCAGATCCTCGGCACCGGCGAGGTCACCCCGGTGCTTGGCCGCGATCACCCCGGCGGCGCGCTGCACCAGTTCCGCCGCCTCGGGGGTGGGCCCGCTCACCGGATCAGATCTTCGGCGTCGCGGCGCGGGCGGCGTCGAAGCGTGCGATCACGTCCGACCAGTTCACCAGGTTCCACAGCCGGTCCACGTAGTCCGGACGCACGTTGCGGTACTGCAGGTAGTAGGCGTGCTCCCAGGCGTCGAAGACCAGCAGCGGCGTGGTGCCCTGGCCGACGTTGCCGTGGTGGTCGTAGACCTGCTCGACGATCAGTCGCTGTCCCAGCGGCTCCCAGGCGAGTACGCCCCACCCGGAGCCCTGCACGCTCTTCGTTGCCGCCGACAGCTGGCCGGCGAACGCGTCGAACGAGCCGAAGTGCTCGTCGATCGCCGCGGCCAGCTCGCCGTCCGGGCGGTCACCGCCGTCCGGCGACAGGTTCCCCCAGAAGATGGTGTGCAGCACGTGCCCGGACAGGTTGAACGCGAACGTCTTCTCCAGCCCGACCAGCCGGCCGAAGTCGCCCTTCGCACGCGCCTCCGCGAGCTGCTCCAGCCCGTCGTTGGCGCCCTTGACGTACGCCGCGTGGTGCTTGCTGTGGTGCAGTTCCAGGATCTCGCCGGACATGGCGGGCTCCAGGGCGCCGTAGTCGTAGGGCATGTCGGGCAGGGTGTAGAGCGCCATCGATCCTCCACTTTGTTGCTGCATCTTTGCTGTTGCCAACATAGTGCAACAAGGTGGTCGACGGTGCTCCCATCCCGCGCGTCCGGTCAGTGGCGCCGCACCAGCACCACGTGGTCGATCAGCTCGCCGGTCTGCCCGTCCGGGCCGGTGGCGGTACGGCGCGCCGCGCCCAGCCGCTCGGTGTCCCAGCCGTCCGGGTCGAGGCTCATCGCGGCCAGAATCTCCTCCGGTTCGGCGAACCGGTGGTGGCCGGTGTCGGGCCCGGCCCAGGGCGGCGGCGCGCCGTGCTCGACGACGAGCAGCCGGCCGCCGGGCGCGACCGCCTCGGCCGCCGGGGGCAGCACCTTCTCCCGGGGCAGGACCAGCGGCGACTGGAAGAACTGCGCGGACACCAGGTCGTACCGGCCGGGCGGGAAGCCCTGGGTGAGGTCGTGCCGGACGGTGGTGATCCGGTCTGCCACGCCGGCCCGTTCGGCCTCCACGGCGAGGCGGTCCAGCGCGACCGACGAGATGTCCACGGCGGTGACCCGCCAGCCCCGCGTCGCCAGCCACACCGCGTCGCCGCCCTCACCGCTGCCCAGGTCGAGCACGGTGCCCGGGGGCAGCGCGCCGGCCACCTCGGCCAGGACCGGGTTCACCCGGCCGCTCCAGATCCGGTCCCGCTGGCCGTACCGCTCGTCCCAGAACCGGGCCGGGTCGGTGTCCGCCGCAGGGTGCTCGTGGTGGTGCCCCGTCATGTCCGCCTCCTCGCCGCCGGGCGTCTGCCCGCCCGGGCCCTCGCCATCGTGCGCCGGGGTCCACCGGCCAGCAAGGAACCTTGCCGTTCCGGCAAATACTTCCGGGCGACAGCCGCCTCCGAATATACCCCCCGGGGTATGCGCTACAGTTGCCGTATCGCCCGACATCACTGCGCGAAGGAGTGCGGCTCATGTTGTTCACCCAGTACTACCTCGACTGCCTGTCCCAGGCCTCGTACCTGATCGCCGACGACCGCACCGGCCGGGCCGTGCTCGTCGACCCGCGCCGGGACATCGACGAGTACCTCACCGACGCCAAGGCACACGGCCTGACGATCGAGGGCGTCGTCAACACCCACTTCCACGCCGACTTCCTCGCCGGGCACCTCGAGGTGGCCGCCGCGACCGGCGCGTGGATCGGCTACGGGCACCGGGCCGAGACCGAGTACCCGAGCCGCAAGCTCACCGACGGCGAACGGATCAGCCTCGGCGACGTGACCCTGGAGATCATGGAGACCCCGGGACACACGCCCGAGTCGATCAGCATCCTGGTCTACGAACACGCCGACGACCCGGTCCCGTATGGCGTGCTGACCGGCGACGCGCTGTTCATCGGCGACGTGGGCCGCCCCGACCTGCTCGCCTCGTTCGGCGTGACCGCCGAGGAACTCGGCCGGATGCTCTACGACAGCGTGCAGCGCAAGCTGATGGGCCTGCCCGACGAGGTACGCGTCTTTCCCGCCCACGGCGCCGGCTCGGCCTGCGGCAAGAACCTGTCCACCGAACGGCAGTCCACCATCGGCGAGCAACGCCGCACCAACTACGCCTGCGCCCCGATGAGCCAGGAGCGCTTCCTCGCCCTGGTCACCGGCGGTCAGCCCGCCGCGCCCGGCTACTTCGCCTTCGACGCGGTGCTCAACCGCAAGGCGCGGGAGCTGTTCGACCACGCCCGGCCGGCCCGCCCGCTCCCCCCGGCCGAGTTCCTGGCCGCCCGGGCCGACGGCGCCGTCGTGGTCGACGCCCGCGACCCGCAGGAGTACGCCGCCGGGCACCTGCGCGGCGCGCTCAACGTCCCGGCCGACGGCAGGTTCGCCGAGACCGCCGGCAGCGTCGTCGCACCCGACCGGCCGGTGCTCGTGGTGACCCCGCAGGACCGGGAGGAGGAGATCGTCGTCCGCCTGGCCCGGATCGGCTTCGACCACGTGATCGGCTACCTCCGCGAACCCGACAACGCCTTCCTGGAGATGGTCACCGAGATGACCCGGGCCAGCCGGATCACCGCCACCGAACTGCGCGACGCCCTCGACGGCCCGGACGCGCCGGTGGTGCTGGACGTCCGCAACGCCGGCGAGCGGGAGCAGGGCGCGGTGGACGGTTCCCGGCACATTCCGCTGGCCGAGCTGACCCACCGCCTCGGCGAGGTGCCCGTGGGGCGCCCGATCGTCGTGCACTGCGCCGGCGGCTACCGCTCCTCGGTCGCCGCCAGCCTGCTGCGCAACGCCGGTCACGCCGACGTGTCCGATCTGCTCGGCGGCTACGGCGCCTGGCAGGGCCTGCACGCCACGGCGTGAGGCACGGATCCGGGCCGCCAGGATTAGCACTCCCCTCGCATGGGCAGACATTTGTCATCGGACACGCGATCGAGGGAGCTGACGGCATGGCGAAGGGCGACATCGACACCTACCAGCAGGACGGGCAGTGGAAGAACCGCCCGGAGGGCAACGAGCGCGCGAGCAGCCGCCACGACACCAAGGCGGAGGCGGAGGCGGCCGGCCGGGAGATGGCGGTCGAGCGCGGCGCCGAGCACGTGATCAAGAAGCAGGACGGCACCATCGGCGAGAAGAACACGTACCCCCGCGAGCGCGACCCCCGGGACATTCCGGGCTGAGCCCCGCACGCACGTCACGGCGCCGGACCCGCACGGGTCCGGCGCCGTAGCGCGTACCGGCGGGTAGTGAGTGGCTGGCTAAAAAGTTTTGTTCGGTTCCTACAACGGCTCCCGCTCAGGCTTCGGCCGTTACGACATGGCGCCGTACGCGCGCAGGCGGAAGGGTGAGGCAAGCCGGGGGCGTCGTCGCCACCCGGCGCGCCACCGTGGTTCTATCGAAGGGGACGGTCACGTGTTCACCCGTGTCGCCATCGTCAACCGTGGTGAGTCCGCGATGCGGCTCATCCACGCGGTCCGGGAACTGGCCGCGGAGACCGGCAGCCGGATCGAGACCGTCGCGCTGTACACCGACGTCGACCGTACCGCCACCTTCGTCCGCGAGGCGGACGTCGCCTACGACCTGGGCCCCGCGTCCGCCCGCCCGTACCTGGACCTGAAGACGCTGGAACGCGCGCTGGTGGAGACCGGCGCGGACGCCGCCTGGGTCGGCTGGGGTTTCGTGGCCGAGGACCCGGCGTTCGCCGAGCTGTGCGAGAAGATCGGCGTGACGTTCGTCGGGCCGAGCCCGGACGCCATGCGCAAGCTCGGCGACAAGATCGGCGCGAAGCTGATCGCCGAGGAGGTCGGCGTGCCGGTCGCGCCGTGGAGCCGCGGCGCGGTGGAGAGCCTGGAGGACGCGCTGCGCGCGGCGGCCGACATCGGCTACCCGCTGATGCTGAAGGCCACGGCGGGTGGCGGCGGGCGCGGCATCCGGGTGATCCGCAGCGACGCCGAGCTGGCCGACGCCTACGAGCGCACCAGCCAGGAGGCGGCGCGGGCGTTCGGCAGCGGCGTGGTGTTCCTGGAGCGCCTGGTCACCGGCGCCCGGCACGTCGAGGTGCAGGTGATCGCCGACGGCCAGGGCACCGCGTGGGCGCTCGGGGTACGGGACTGCTCGGTGCAGCGGCGCAACCAGAAGGTGATCGAGGAGTCCGCGTCGCCGGTGCTCGCCCCGGAGCAGGCGGCGGAGCTGAAGGCCTCGGCGGAGCGCCTGGCGGTGGCGGTCGGCTACCGGGGCGCGGCCACTGTCGAGTTCCTCTACCACCCGGGCGACCGGCTGTTCGCCTTCCTGGAGGTCAACACGCGCCTTCAGGTCGAGCACCCGATCACCGAGGCGACCACCGGGTTCGACCTGGTCAAGGCGCAGTTGCACGTGGCCGGTGGCGGCCGGCTCACCGGCGAGCCGCCGGTCGAGCGCGGGCACGCGATCGAGGCGCGGCTCAACGCCGAGGACCCGGACCGCGACTTCGCGCCCTCCCCCGGCCGGATCACCCGGCTGGACCTGCCCGCCGGGCCGGGCATCCGGGTCGACACCGGAGTCAGCGAGGGCGACACCATCCCGGCCGACTTCGACTCCATGATCGCCAAGATCATCGCGTACGGCCGGGACCGGGACGAGGCGCTGGGCCGACTGCGCCGGGCGATGGCGAACACCACAGTGGTCATCGCCGGCGGCGCGACGAACAAGAGCTTCGTGCTCGACCTGCTCGACCAGCCCGAGGTGATCGACGCCAGCGCGGACACCGGCTGGATCGACCGGGTACGCGGCGAGGGCCGCCTGGTCGCGCACCGGCACTCCGCCGTCGCGCTCGCCGCCGCCGCGATCGAGGCGTACGAGGAGGACGAGACCGCCGAGCGGCAGCGGTTGCTGTCCACAGCGGCGGGTGGACGCCCGCAGGTGCAGCACCGCAGCGGCCGGCCACTGGACCTGAAGCTGCGCGGCGTGACCTACCGGATGCGGGTGGCCCGGGTCGGCGCGCACCGGTTCCGGGTCGGTGTCGAGGCCGGTGGCGACGTGCGCACTGCCGACGTCGAGCTGGACCGCTTCGACCGGCACACCGGCCAGATCGCCGTCAACGGCGCCCGGTTCCGCCTGCTCACCGACACCCACGGCCCGGTGCACCTGGTCGAGGTCGACGGCGTGACGCACCGGATCAGCCGCGACGAGGGCGGCGTGGTGCGCTCCCCCATGCCGGCGCTCGTGGTCGCCACGCCACTTGCGGTCGGCGCGGAGGTCGAGGCCGGCGCGCCGGTGCTGGTGCTGGAGGCGATGAAGATGGAGACGGTGCTGCGCGCGCCGTTCCGGGCCCGCCTCAAGGAGTCGTCGGTTCAGGTCGGCACCCAGGTGGAGGCGGGTGCGCCGCTGCTGCGTCTGGAGCCGCTCGTCGAGGAAGGCGCCGAGGCCGCCGACGGCCCGGCCGGTCCCGCTGTCGAGCTGGACCTGCCGGCGCCTGCGGCGGACGTGCCGGCGCGGTCCCGGGCCGAGCGCGGCCAGGAGGACCTGTGCGCGCTGCTGCTCGGCTACGACGTCGACCCGCACGACGAGCGCCGGGTGCTCGACGACTACCTGGACGCGCGCCGGGCGGCCACCGAGGCCGGGCACCGGCCGCTGGCCGAGGAGCTGGAACTGGTCGGCGTCTTCGCCGACCTGGCCGAGCTGAGCCGCAACCGTCCCGGCGACGACGGGCCGGCCGGGCACGTGCACAGCGCCCGCGAGTACTTCCACACCTACCTGCAGAGCCTCGACGTCGAGCGGGCCGGTTCCCCGGACTCGTTCCGGGCCCGCCTCGCCAAGGCGCTCGCCCACTACGGTGTCACCGAGCTGGACCGCTCCCCCGAGCTGGAGGCCGCGGTCTTCCGGATCTTCCTGGCCCTGCAGCGGGCCGCCGCGGACGCCACGGTGATCGCCGCGCTGCTGCGCTCGTGGCTGCGCGAGCCGCCGCCGGACGAGGCGCTGCGCGAGCCCGCCGGCCTCACCCTGGAGCGTCTCGTCGCGGCCACCCAGGTCCGCTTCCCGGTCGTCGCCGACCTGGCGCGGGGCGTGGTGTTCGCCTGGTTCGCCCAGCCGCTGCTGCGCCGCAACCGGGCCCGGGTCTACGCGCGGGTCCGCGCGCACCTGCGGCACCTCGACACGCACCCGGACGCGCCGGACCGCGCCGACCGGGTCGCCGAGATGGTACGCAGCACCGAGCCGCTGGTCCGGCTGCTCGGCCAGCGCCTGGTCCGCGACGACCTGGACAACGCGACGATGCTGGAGGTGCTGACCCGCCGCTACTACGGCAACAAGGCGCTCACCGAGGTCACCACCCGGGCCACCGGTGGCTGCACGTTCGTGGTGGCCGGGCGGGACGGTTCGAGCGTCGTGTCGGCGGCGGTGCGGTTCGACGCGCTCGGCGACGCGCTGCGCGGACTGGCCGAGGTGGCCGGCGACCGCGACGCCGTCGACG
Source organism: Micromonospora chalcea (assembly GCF_028768405.1). NCBI lineage: Bacteria > Bacillati > Actinomycetota > Actinomycetes > Micromonosporales > Micromonosporaceae > Micromonospora > Micromonospora chalcea. Next base: position 1,825,734 of record NZ_CP118233.1, read on the forward strand.
CGGACGTCTACCTGTCCTGGGAGAACCAGCCCGAGGACTTCGACGCCACCGCCGCCGCGCTGCTCGACGTGCTGAACGCGCACCCGCTGCCGGCGGCGGTACGCCGGATCACCACCACCGTCGCCGGGCGCGGCGGCGCGGTGATGCACCACCACTTCACGTTCCGGCCCGGCGAAAACGGGATGGCCGAGGAGCGCCTGATCCGCGGCCTGCACCCGCACATCGCGCAGCGGATGCAGCTGGAGCGGCTGCGCGAGTTCGACCTGACCCGCCTGCCGTCGCTGGACGAGGAGGTCTACCTGTTCCAGGCGGTGGCCCGGCAGAACCCGTCCGACCAGCGGCTGGTCGCGTTCGCGCAGGTACGCGACCTGACCGGGCTGCGGGAGCAGGACGGCCGCCTGGTGTCGCTGCCCACCACCGAGGACACGGTGGCGGCCTGCATCGACTCGATCCGCCGGGCGCAGTCGCGGCGGCCGTCGAAGTCGCGGTTCCCGACCAACCGGATCGTCATCTACGTGTGGCCGCCCAGCGAGCTGACCCGCGAGGAGATGGAGCTGATCGCCGGCCGGGTACGCCCCACCACGGTGGGCGCGGAGCTGGAGGAGATCCTGTTCATCGCGCGCCAGCGCGACCGCCGTACCGGCGAGCTGACCAAGGTCGGCGTGCGGATCACCTTCGACGTCACCGGGCACGCCCGGCTGGACGTGGGTGAGCCGCCGAGCGAGCCGGTCGAGCCGCTGGACGAGTACCGGCTGAAGGTGCTGCGGGCGGCCAGCCGCAACACCGTCTACCCGTACGAGCTGACCGGGCTGCTGGGCGACTTCGTCGAGCACGACCTGGACGCGGACCACCAGCTGGTGCCGGTGGACCGGCCCAAGGGCCGCAACAGCGCGGCGATCGTGGCCGGCGTGGTCACCACGCCGACGCCCCGCCACCCGCAGGGCGTGACCCGGGTGGTGCTGCTCGGCGATCCGACCAAGTCGCTGGGCGCGCTGTCCGAGCCGGAGTGCCGGCGGGTGATCGCCGCGCTGGACCTGGCGCAGCGGATGGGCGTGCCGCTGGAGTGGTACGCGCTGAGCGCCGGCGCCCGGATCTCGATGACCTCCGGCACCGAGAACATGGACTGGGTGGCCGCGGCGCTGAAGCGGATCGTCGAGTTCACCCAGGACGGCGGCGAGATCAACATCGTGGTCGCGGGCATCAACGTCGGCGCCCAGCCGTACTGGAACGCCGAGGCGACGATGCTCATGCACACCAAGGGCGTGCTGGTCATGACGCCCGACTCGGCGATGGTGCTCACCGGCAAGCAGTCGCTGGACTTCTCCGGCGGCGTGTCCGCCGAGGACAACTTCGGCATCGGCGGCTACGACCGGGTGATGGGCCCGAACGGGCAGGCGCAGTACTGGGCGCCGGACCTGCCGGGCGCGCGGGACGTGCTGATGGCGCACTACGACCACACGTACGTCGTGCCGGGCGAGCACGCGCCGCGCCGGGCCGTCACCATGGACCCGGTGGACCGGGACATCTGCGGCTACCCGCACGCGGTGGCCGGCAGCGACTTCGCCACGGTGGGCGAGATCTTCTCCGCCACCGCGAACCCGGACCGCAAGAAGCCGTTCGACATCCGTACCGTCATGCGGGCCCTCGCCGACCAGGACCATCCGGTGCTGGAGCGGTGGGCGGGCATGGCCGACGCGGAGACCGCTGTGGTGCAGGACGTGCACCTGGGCGGCATCCCGGTGTGCCTGCTCGGCATCGAGTCGCGGTCGGTGCCCCGGCACGGCTTCCCGCCCACCGACGGCCCGGACACCTACACCGCGGGCACGCTGTTCCCGCGCTCCTCGAAGAAGGCCGCGCGGGCGATCAACGCGGCCAGCGGCAACCGGCCGCTGGTCGTGCTGGCGAACCTGTCCGGCTTCGACGGCTCACCCGAGTCGATGCGCAAGCTCCAGCTGGAGTACGGCGCGGAGATCGGCCGGGCGATCGTCAACTTCCGCGGCCCGATCGTGTTCTGCGTGATCTCGCGCTATCACGGCGGCGCGTTCGTGGTCTTCTCCAAGGCGCTCAACCCGGACATGACGGTGCTGGCGATCGAGGGGTCGTTCGCCTCGGTGCTCGGTGGCGCGCCGGCCGCCGCCGTGGTGTTCGCCGGTGAGGTCGCCGCCCGCACCGCGGCCGATTCCCGGGTACGCGAGCTGGAGGGCCGGGTGGCGTCCGCCACCGGTACCGAGCGGGCCACGCTCAGCGCGGAGCTGGACGAGCTGCGCGGGTCGGTGCGGGCGGAGAAGCTGGGCGAGGTGGCCGCCGAGTTCGACCGGGTGCACAGCATCCAGCGGGCGGTCGAGGTCGGCTCGGTCGACGCGGTGATCCGCGCCGCCGAGCTGCGGCCCCGGGTCATCGAGGCGATCGAGGCGCACCTGCGCTGACACGTTCCGCGACGTCCCACGGCGGACGGGCCTTCGGGTCCGTCCGCCGTTTCGCGTGCGCCGGTCCTTGACGGTCGTCCGGTGACATGGTGTGCTCAGATGGTAATGGAAACCGTGTTCGTTAGAGCTGCCGGAGGACCCATGTCGCTCACCGTTCCGCCCGCCCTGCTGCACGCCGCCGAGACCGGTCCCGTCGACGAGGAGGCGTTCGTCGCCTGTGTCCGCGACTCCCTGCCGTACGCCTGGGAGACGGTCAGCCGGGTCGCCGCCGACCTGGCCGCGACCGACGCCGAGTTCGCCGACAACGTCGTACCGCCGCCCGGCGACGCCGAGCGCGGGCAACTGCTGCGCGCGATGGCCAGCGACGCGATCCGCGCCGGGCTGGAGCGGCACTTCGGGATCACGCTGGCGTTCCAGAACTGCCACCGGGTGGCAGCCTTCCGCCCCGGCGCGGCCGGCTCCGAGGCGTACCGCCGGTTCACCTCCAGCCGCGGCCAGTTGCTGAACCAGTCACCGGCGCTGCGCAACTGCTGACCGGCGGTCCGGCGCGGGCGGGTCACCGCCCGCGCCGGTGGCTCAGGCGGCGCAGCGGTCGCAGGTGCCGAAGATCTCCAGGGTGTGCCCGACGTCGGTGAAACCGTGCTGCGCGGCGACCTGGTCGGCCCATCGCTCCACGGCCGGGCCGGCCACCTCCACCGCACGGCCGCAGCGGCGGCAGACCAGGTGGTGGTGATGGCGGCTCTGGCTGCACCGCCGGTAGAGGTGCTCGCCGCCGGGCAGCCGCGCCGAGTCGATCTCGCCGTTGTCGACGAGCAGCTGCAACGTCCGGTAGACGGTGGTCAGACCCACCTTCGCCTGCCGCTGCACGAGCATCTGGTGCAACTGCTGCGCGCTGTGGAAGCCGTCCAGCTCCCGCAGCAGCGCCAGCACCTCGGCGCGCTGCCGGGTGTTGCGGGTCGCCCCGGTCGTCGCCGTCACCGTCCGCCTCCCTCGTCCGGGCGCCCTCTCCGGCCACGGCCGCGCCCGGCGCGCCACGTGACACCCGGAACCATTATGCCTTCCGGGCGCTCCCCGGTCCCCGGTCGCGGTGAGCCCGGGTGGCATGTGACGCGACCGACTCCCCGGGCCGGAACTATCCGCGGCGCCGCCCCGACCAACGGTACGAACACCGGATCTTCGAGGGGACGACCGCATGCCCAGCACCACCAGCCGCCGCTTCCCACGCACGGCGGCCCTGATCGGCGCCGCCGTCCTGGCCGCGTCCGTCGCCGCCTGCGGCTCCGCCGACGCCACGCCCACAACCGCGCCGTCGGCGTCGGCGCCCGCCTCGGCCCCGGCGAGCGCGGCAGCGGGCGTGCTGACGATCCGCGACCCGTGGGTGAAGGCCGCCGACAGGGGCATGACCGCCGCGTTCGCCACGCTCGTCAACGACGGCGACGCCGACGTCACGATCACCGGGGTGACCACCGACGTGTCCCGGGCCGAGATCCACGAGATGGCCATGACCGACGGGAAGATGGCGATGCGGCAGAAGCAGGGCGGCGTCGTGGTCGCCGCCCGGTCCCAGGCCGCGCTGGAGCCCGGCGGCGACCATCTCATGCTGATGGACCTGACCCGCCCGGTGCGCCCCGGCGACCAGCTCGACGTCACGCTCACCTTCGCCGACGGGCGCACCCAGACGTTCACCGCGGTGGCCAAGCCGTTCACCGGCGCCCAGGAGACGTACGCGCCCGGACACGGCGCGAGCCCCGCGTCATGACCGGAACCGGCGCGCCCGCGCGCCGGGTCAGCCGGCGCGGCCTGCTCACCGGCGGCGCGGCGGCCGCCGGGGGCGCGCTGGCCGGCGCGGGTGCCCTCGCCGCCCTCCGTTCCCACGGGGTACGCCCCGACGACGCCGTCCCGGTGGCCCAGGTCGGCAGCGCTGTCGAGCCGTTCCACGGCGCGCGCCAGTCCGGTGTCACCACCGAGCCCCAGGCGCACGCCGCGTTCGTCGCGTTCACGCTGCGCCCGGACACGAACCGGGCCGCGCTCGGGCGGATGCTGCGACTGCTTTCCGACGACGCCGCCCGACTCACCCAGGGTCGCCCGGCGCTGGCCGACACCGAGCCGGAACTGGGCCTGCTGCCGGCCCGGCTGACAGTCACGTTCGGCTTCGGCCCCGGGCTCTACGCCGCCGCCGGGCTCGACGACCGCCGCCCCACGTCGGTGGCCGACCTGCCGGCGTTCCGGATCGACCGGTTGCAGCCCCGCTGGTCCGGCGGCGACCTGCTGCTGCAGATCTGCGCCGACGACCCGCTCACCGTCGCGCACGCCCAACGGGTCCTGACCAAGGACAGCCGCCCGTTCGCCACCGTCCGCTGGGTGCAGCAGGGCTTCCGCCGGGCCGCCGGCGCCGAGCCCGGACGCACCCAGCGCAACCTGTTCGGCCAGCTCGACGGCACCGCCAACCCGAAGCCCGGCGTGTCGGCGGACACCGCCGTCTGGGTGACCGACGGGCCGGACTGGCTGCGCGACTCCACCACCCTGGTGGTGCGCCGGATCAGCATGAACCTGGAGACGTGGGACCTGCTCGGCCGCGCCGACCGGGAACTCGCGGTGGGCCGGCGCCTCGACACCGGCGCGCCGCTGACCGGCGAGGCGGAGCACGACGAGCCCGACTTCGCCGCGCTCGGACCGGACGGGCTCACCGTGATCCCGGACTTCTCGCACCTGACCCGGGCCCGCGTCACCGACGACCGGCAGAAGATCCTGCGCCGGCCCTACAACTACGACGGCGCGCCGACCGCCGAGGGACACGCGGACAGCGGGCTCGTCTTCGCCGCGTACCAGGCCGACATCGCCCGGCAGTTCCTGCCCATCCAGCGGCGGCTGGCCGAACGGGACCTGCTCAACGAGTGGACCACCCCGATCGGCTCCGCCGTGTTCGCCGTACCGCCCGGCTGCCCCGAGGGCGGCTGGATCGGCCAGCAACTGCTCGGCTGACCACGACGCTGACCACGACCAGGAAGGCGCGTCATGCGTACCCGTACCGTCTCCGCACTCCTCGCCGCGCTGTTCACCGCGGCGCTGCTGCTGGTCCCGGCCACGCCCGCGGCGGCGCACAACTCGCTGCAGGAGGCCACGCCGGCCCGCGACGCCCGGCTCACCACCGCGCCGACGCAGGTGACGCTGCGGTTCCTGCAGCGGCTCAACCCGGCCTTCACCACCATCACGCTGCGCGACGCCACCGACCGTCAGGTGCCCGCGAGCGCGCCCGCCGTGGACGGCGCGACGGGCACGGTGACGATCGAGGAGCCGCTGGCCAACGGCACCTACACCGTCGCCTACCGCGTGGTCTCCCGCGACGGCCACCCGGTCCAGGGCTCGTACCGCTTCACCGTCGCCGACCCGGCCGCTCCCCCGGCGGCCGCCCCGTCACCGGCCACTCCCTCGCCGGCCGCCTCCGCGGACGTCTCGGCGGGCGCTGCGGCAGGCGCGGACGCGTCTCCGGCGAGTGCCGACGCCTCGACGGGCGCCGACGACGGCGGTCTACCGGTGGGAATCCTGGTCGGCGGAGCGGTCGCCGCGGTGGCGGCAGCCGGCGTGACCGCGCTACTGCTTCGACGCCGCCGCGCCTCCTGACCCGTCGCCCGCTGACGCGGGTCCGCCCGGCTTCCTGATGAGCGGGAGAGACGTCCCGCCATGCGGACTGCGCATGCGGGGCGGCACCGGGTGTGCCGGAGCCTGCGTGCCTGTGGGACGGCCGGGGGCAGGGCGCCGAAGGGCGGAACGCGGGTCGCGGCGAGGGCGGGTCGGGGCTGGGTTAGGCTGCCGGGAGCGCTGGTTCACCCGGTCGGCGACGGCCGGGTGTCGTAAGAGGGAACCCGGTGGAAGTCCGGGACTGCCCCGCAGCGGTGAGTGGGAACGACAGCCGTCAACAGCACTGGGCCACCGGCCTGGGAAGCGACGGCCGGTAGGCGACCGGCGACCCCGGTCGGGCCCGCGAGTCCGAAGACCTGCCCGCGTCGCGCGTACCACCGGTGCGCGCTGCCGTCGACCTCGCGGGTGGGTCGGGCGGGTGACACGCCGGGCGGGAGCCGTCGGCGTGCCTCGGCGTGCAACTCCCCCGTCCGGTCGGCGGTCCGCTTCTGCGAGGACGGAACCGCACCGTGACCGATGCCATCACCCTCACCGGCCGACCACCGTCGGCGTCGCACCTGACCCTGTCGCAGATCATGGACCAGCACCACACCAACCTGATGGGCACGGTGCACGGCGGCCGGATCCTCAACCTGATCGACTCGGTCGCCGGGGTGGTCGCCGCCCGCCACTCCGACGGACCGGCTGTCACCGCCGCCATCGACGAGACGGCCTTCCTGCGCGCTGTCCGCGTCGGTGACGTGGTGCACGTGGACGCCCGGATCACCTGGGCCGGCCGCAGCTCGATGGAGGTGGCCGTGAAGGTCAGCGCGGACCGCTGGGACCGCGCGGTGCCGCCGGTGGACGTGGCGACCGCGCACCTGGTGATGGTGGCCGTGGACGACGAGGGCCAGCCCCGGCCGGTGCCGCCGCTGCTGCCCGGCACCGACGGTGACCGGCGGCGCTACCGGGAGGCGCAGATCCGGCGCGAACACCGGCTGGCGCTGCGCCGGGCGCTGCTCGACGGCGTCGAGGAGGGCTGAGGCGTGCTCGGACTGTCGGCGGCCACGCTCGCGGGATACCTGGCCGCGATCGTGGTGCTCATGCTCACCCCCGGGCCGGACATGATGTTCGTGCTCGCCAACGCCACCCGGTACGGCGCGCGGGCCGGGGCGGTGGCGGCGCTCGGGGTCGCGGCCGGGGAGGCGGTGCACGTCGCCGCCGTGGTGGCCGGACTCGCCACCGTGATCGCCGCGTCCCCGGTGCTGTTCACCGCGATCCGGTGGGCCGGTGCGGCGTACCTGATCGTGCTGGGCCTGCGGGCGCTGCGCGGCACGGGCCGGCCCGGCGGCGCGGCGGACGGGGCGGACGGCGGCGGCGCCGGGCGGGCGTTCCGGCGCGGGCTGCTCACGAACCTGCTCAACCCGAAGATGATCCTGTTCAGCGTGGCGTTCCTGCCGCAGTTCGTCCGGCCCGACGCGGGCCCGGTGGCGGCACAGCTGGTGCTGCTCGGCGCGCTGTTCGTCGCGGTGCAGCTCACCGTGGACCTGGCTCTCGGCTTGGGCGCCGGGCGGTTCGCCCGCCGCTGGGGCGACAGCCGCTGGTCGCGGCGGGTCGACCGGCTCTGCGCTGTCGCCTTCGTCGCGCTCGGTGTCCGGCTGGCCGCCGGCTGACGCTTGCTCGACTCCAGCTCGCCGAGATGGCGGCATCAGGAGGGCTCCGACCCCGCCACCTCGGCGAGCTGGTGAGGATCACGCTCCGGCGCCCGGGGCGGGGCGGCGGGCCGCTCGCGGTCCAGGTGCAGGCGCAGCAGCACCCAGCCCAGCGACACGGCGCCGATGAACACGTACGCGGGCTGCGTGCCGAACGTGTCCCAGCAGGTGTGCAGCGTGACGGCGGCGGCGAAGGTGAGCAGGAACGCCGCCAGTCTCCGGCCACCGGGCGCGGCGGCGAACGTGAACAACGCGGCGGCGGTCAGCCCGGTCCAGGCCAGGTGCGCGGCGGGCGCGGTGAGACCGCGAACCAGCAGCGTCCGCTCGACGGCGCCGAGGTTGCCCTCCGACCCGACGAACGCGGCGAACGCGTACCCCATGGTCTCCAGCGCGGCGAACCCGGCGCCGGAGGCCACGCCGATCACCAGGCCCTGCGCCGGTGACCGGTGCCGCCGCCACAGCAGCAGGATGCCGGCCGGCACGATCAGCTTCGCGGTCTCCTCGGCCAGGCCGACGAGCGCCATCGGCAGGACGCCGAGGCGGTGCAGCGTGCCGTACTCCAGCCAGCCGGCGGCGACCACGCCGACCACGCCGCCGAGGAGCGCGGCGACGCCGACGACGGAGCCGGGGACCGGGCGGCGGGCCGGCCGCCCCTGGGCGAAGGCCAGGAACGTGGCGGGCGCGACGCACGCGCCGAGCACGATCAGCGCCGGCACGAACGTGACGGTGCCGGTGCCGGACAGTGTCTCCAGCACCAGCAGGTGAAGCCCGACGCCGACGAGCAGGACCGCCACCCACGCCCAGCGGCGTCCGGTATTCCCCATACGCCGAGTATCGCGCCCGGCGGCGAGCGCCGGCATCGGGGGTAGGCACTGTGGACAGTGAGATCCATGCGACACGCCCGACACGACATCTGGTGTTGCCCAACCGCCCCCACCGCCATATATGGTGGTGCCGCAGCTGGTTCGGCCGAGCCCTCCGGGGCGGGGCCGAGGCAAGAGGGAACCCGGTGGAAATCCGGGACTGCCCCGCAGCGGTGAGTGGGAACGACAGCCGTCAACAGCACTGGGCCACCGGCCTGGGAAGCGACGGCCGGTAGGCGACCGGCGACCCCGGTCGGGCCCGCGAGTCCGAAGACCTGCCAGCGCGCCGTGCGCCTCCGCGTACGGCGGCCGGAGGTCGCGCGGGACGACCGACGCCAGCAGCCGGGCCGGCCGCGCCGTGCCCGTTGGCGTCTCCCGCCGTCTCCAGACGGTGACAGCGAGGAGAGGTCATGACTGTCGTGCAGGAAAGCCCGCCGGCCACCGGCGGCGGGTCCGAGGCCCGCCGGCCGGCGATGCGGGTACGCAAACGGGACGGCGACACCGAGCCGGTGGACGTCGGCAAGATCGTCCGGGCGGTCGAACGCTGGGTCGCCGACCTGGACGAGGTGGACCCGCTGCGGGTGGCCACCAAGACGATCAGCGGGCTCTACGACGGGGCGACCACCGCCGAGCTGGACCGGTTGTCGATCCAGACCGCGGCGGAGCTGATCGGCGAGGAGCCGCAGTACTCGAAGCTGGCGGCAAGGCTGCTGGCCGCGTACGTGGACAAGGAGGTCCGCGGTCAGGGCGTGGCGAGCTTCAGCCAGTCGATCGCGTACGCGCACGGGCTGGGGCTGATCGGCGACGAGACGGCCGCATTCGTCGCCCGGCACGCCCGCAAGCTCGACGACGCCGTGGACCCGGACGGCGACAGGCGGTTCGAGTACTTCGGACTGCGTACCGTGGCCGACCGCTACCTGCTGCGGCACCCGCAGTCGCGGCTGGTGGTGGAGACGCCGCAGTACTGGCTGCTACGGGTGGCCTGCGGGCTGTCCCGCACCCCGGGCGAGGCGGTCGGCTTCTACCGGCTGATGTCCAGCCTGGCCTATCTGCCCAGCTCCCCCACGCTGTTCAACTCCGGCACCCGGCACACCCAGATGTCGTCGTGCTTCCTGGTCGACTCGCCGCGCGACGAGCTGGACTCGATCTACGAGCGCTACCACCAGGTGGCGAAGCTGTCGAAGTTCTCCGGCGGCATCGGCATCGCCTGGTCGCGGGTGCGCGGCCGGGGCGCGCTGATCCGGGGCACGAACGGCCGGTCCAACGGCATCGTGCCGTTCCTCAAGACGCTCGACGCCGGGGTGGCCGCGGTCAACCAGGGTGGCCGGCGCAAGGGCGCGGCCTGCGTCTACCTGGAGCCGTGGCACCCGGACGTGGAGGAGTTCCTGGAGCTGCGGGACAACACCGGCGAGGAGTCCCGGCGTACGCACAACCTCAACCTGGCCAACTGGATCCCGGACGAGTTCATGCGCCGGGTCGAGGCCGACGGCGAGTGGTCGCTCGTCGATCCGTCGGACGCCCCGGAGCTGCCCGACCTGTACGGGGAGGCGTTCGACGCCGCGTACCGGGCGGCGGAGAAGAACGCGGTCCGCACGGTACGGGCCCGGGACCTGTACGGGCGGATGATGCGCACGCTCGCGCAGACCGGCAACGGCTGGATGACGTTCAAGGACGCCGCGAACCGGCTGTCCAACCAGACCGGTGAGCCGGGCAACGTGATCCACCTGTCCAACCTGTGCACCGAGATCCTGGAGGTGAACGACGACGCCGAGACGGCGGTGTGCAACCTCGGCTCGGTGAACCTCGGCGCCCACGTCACCGCCGACGGGGTGGACTGGGAGCGGCTGCGCGCCACGGTCCGCACCGCTGTGGTGTTCCTCGACCGGGTGATCGACATCAACTACTACCCGGCCGAGCAGGCGGCGGCGTCGAACCCGCGCTGGCGGCCGGTCGGGCTCGGCCTGATGGGGTTGCAGGACGCGTTCTTCACGCTGCGCCTGCCGTTCGACTCCCCCGAGGCGAAGGAGCTGTCCACCCGGGTGCAGGAGGAGATCCTGCTGACCGCGCTGGAGACCTCCGCCGGGCTGGCCGAGCGGTTCGGGCCGCATCCGGCGTACCCGCAGACCCGGGCCGCGAAGGGTGACCTGCACCCGGACCTGTGGGGCGCGGAGCCGGCGCAGGCCGGACGGTGGGCGGCGCTGCGTGAGCGGATCGCCGCAGGCGGGCTGCGCAACTCGCTGCTGGTGGCGATCGCACCGACCGCCACCATCGCCTCCATCGCCGGCTGCTACGAGTGCGTCGAACCGCAGGTGTCCAACCTGTTCAAGCGCGAGACGATGTCCGGGGAGTTCCTCCAGGTCAACACGTACCTGGTGCGGGAGCTGAAGGCCCGCGGACTGTGGACGCCGCAGGTCCGCGACCGGATCAAGCGGGCCGAGGGCTCGGTGCAGGACATCACCGAGCTGCCCGCGCCGGTGCGGGAGCTGTTCCGCACCGCCTGGGAGCTGCCGCAGCGGGCGCTGATCGACCTGGCCGCCGCGCGGGCGCCGTTCGTCGACCAGTCCCAGTCGCTGAACCTGTTCCTGAGCGCGCCGACCATCGGCAAGCTGTCCTCGATGTACCTGTACGCCTGGAAGGCCGGGCTGAAGACCACCTACTACCTGCGTTCCCGTCCCGCCACCCGCATCCAGCAGGCCACCGTCGCCCCGGTGCCCGCCCCGGTGCCCGGCGTGGTCTCCGCCGTGAGCGACGACGAGGCGCTGGCCTGTTCCCTGGAGAACCCCGAGAGCTGCGAGGCATGCCAGTGACCACCACCGCACCGACCCGGCACATGCTGCTCGACCCCGGCATGGACCTGACCCTGCGGCCGATGCGCTACCCGCGCTTCTTCGACCGGTTCAAGGACGCGATCAGGAACACCTGGACGGTCGAGGAGGTGGACCTGCACTCGGACCTCGCCGACCTGGCGAAGCTGTCCCCCGCCGAACGGCACCTGGTGTCGCGGCTGGTGGCGTTCTTCGCCACCGGCGACACGATCGTCGCCAACAACCTGGTGCTCAACCTCTACCAGCACGTCAACTCGCCCGAGGGCCGGCTCTACCTGTCCCGGCAGCTGTTCGAGGAGGCGGTGCACGTCCAGTTCTACCTGAACCTGCTCGACACGTACGTGCCGGACGAGAAGGAACGGTTCGCCGCGTTCGCCGCGGTGGAGAACATCCCGTCGATCGCCCGCAAGGCCGAGTTCTGCTTCCGGTGGATCGACTCGATCTTCGAGCTGCGCGAGCTGCGGACCCGCGACGACCGGCGGGCGTTCCTGCTCAACCTGATCTGCTTCGCCGCGTGCATCGAGGGCCTGTTCTTCTACGGCGCGTTCGCCTACGTCTACTTCCTGCGCTCCCGGGGCCTGCTCAACGGGCTGGCCTCCGGCACCAACTGGGTGTTCCGGGACGAGTCCATGCACATGGCGTTCGCGTTCGACGTGGTGGAGACCGTACGCGCCGAGGAACCGGACCTGTTCGACGCCGAGATGGAGAAGCAGGTGAAGGAGATGCTGGCCGAGGCGGTGGAGTGCGAGGTGAGCTTCGCCGCGGACCTGCTGGGCCAGGGCGTGCCGGGGATGTCGCTGGCCGACATGCGCGAGTACCTCCAGCACGTGGCAGACCGGCGCCTGGCAGTGCTCGGCATCGCCCCGATGTACGGCAGCGCCAACCCGTTCGCGTTCATGGAGTTGCAGGACGTGCAGGAGCTGTCCAACTTCTTCGAGCGGCGGGTGTCGGCGTACCAGGTCGGGGTGACCGGCAGCGTCACGTTCGACGACGACTTCTGACCGCCGCCCCCGCCCCGGCCGTCACGGCCGGGGCGGGGCCGGGCTCTCGCCGGGCAGCGCCGCCGCCCGCACCCGCCCGATCAACGCCACCACGGCGAGCGCCAGCACGGCCACCACCACGAACGCGGTACGCAGGTCCAGCGCGCCGGCGAGCAGGCCGATCACCGGCGCCGCGAGCAGCGCGCCCGGCCACTGGCCCATCGCCACCACGGAGACGCCCTCGCCGGACGTGAGGCCCGGCTGCTCACCGGCGAAGCCGAGCACCGTCGGGGTCACGCACGCCAGGCCGAACCCGAGCAGTCCGAACCCGGCCATCACCGCCGCCGGATGGGGGTACGCCACCGGCAGCGCCACGCCGGCCGTCGCGACCAGCGCGGACAGCCGGACGAAGCGGATCCGCCCGACCCGGCCGGCCAGCCGGTCGCCGAACAGCCGGGCGACGGTCGCGGCCAGCGAGAGACAGGTGTACGTGGCCGCGGCGAGCACCGCCGTGGCGCCGGCCACCTCGGTCGCGTACAGCGCGCTCCACTGGGCGCCGGCCATCTCGATGAACGAGGCGAGGAAGGCGATCACCGCGAGCAGCAGCAGTTGCGGGGTGAACCGGTCACGCAGCCGGCGCCGCGCCTCGCCGTCCTTGGTCTCCTGGCGGGGCGTGTCGGGCAGCCAGCGGTGCGTGCCGATCAGCAGCGCGCCCAGCAGGACACTGGTGACGGCCATCTGCGCCGACGGCGACATCCCGATCGCCGCGGCCCCGGTGCCGCAGAGGCCGCCGACCAGCATGCCGATGCTGAAGCCCGCGTGGAACGTGGACAGGATGGGCCGCCCGTACCGCTTCTGCACCTCGACCGACTGGGCGTTCATCGGCGTGGCCAGCAGGTTCGCCGCGAAGCCCCAGACCGCGAGGCCGCCGACCAGCGCCACCACAGTGGTGGACGCGGCCAGCAGCGGCGCGTTGAGCAGGATCAGCGCGGCCCCGGCCAGCGCCAGCCGGCGGGTGTTGATCCGGCTGATCAGCACCGCCACCACGACCAGGGAGACCAGCTCCCCCGCGTTCGTGGCGATGTTCGCCAGGCCCCAGCCGGTGTTGCCGACCCCTACCGCGTCCCGCACCTCCGGCACGCGGGCCGACCACCCGCCGATGGCCAGGCCCATGATGACGAAGAGCAGCGCCACCGACCAGCGGGCCCGTACGGCCGAGCGGGGCACCGGCGGCGCGGGCTGCTCCGTCGTGTGCTGGTTCGTCGAGGTGTCCGTCATGGTCGTCGTACCTCTCTGGGATCGGTCCGTCGGAACTCCTACCCGATCGCGTGGTCGAGGAAGCACGCACCGTCAGGAAGGCGTACCCGTTCCGGTGTGGTGCCGGGGTCGGTGACGAGCGCCGAGACCACCGCGACGTAGTCGTCGATCAGCCCGCGTACCAGGTCGTCGCCGAAGACACCCCGGTTGCGGATCACCACGCCGCCGGCCCGGTCGTCGTCCACCACGACGATCGGTGAACCCCGCTTGACCCAGACGGGCAGACACTCGGGCGGCACGTCGGCGGCGACCACCGGCGGCGGGGTGCCGGGCGCGGCCCGGGCGGTGATGTCGACCGGCTCCACCCGCAGATCCGGGCAGTGCAGCACCGGCGACGCCGACGCGGCGGACTGGAACCAGGCGTCGAACAGGTGGTTGTCCGGCCAGGGGCGGATCGCCGCGAAGCCGGGACGGACCGCCCGGGCCAGCCGGTGGTACGCGGTGGCGTGCGCGACGGCCCCGGCCAGCGAGGCGTGCGCGGCACCGACCACAGCGCTCATCGGCGCGTCCGGCGCGACGTCGACCGGCAGGTAGACGTTGTTGGTGAACTGCCCGACGAGCTGCCGGGACAGCGGGCTCTCCCGGCCCAGCGTGGTGGTGCCCAGCACCACCCGGGACCGGCCGGCCCGCCGCGACAGCAGCACCAGGTACGCCGCGAGCAGCAGCACGTACGGGCTGGTGCGGGCCAGCCGTGCGGCCGGGCGCAGCCGCGCGGTGATCTCGGGCGGGAACGCGAAGCGGGTGGCCACCTCGGCGCTGAGCGCGACGTCCGGCGCCGGCGGCGACGCCGGGAAGAGCTGGTACGGCTCCACCGGCCGCAGCCGGTCCCGCCAGTACGCGGCCCGGGCGGCGGCGTCGACGCCGTTGCCGGACTGCTCCGCCTCCTGGAGCGCGGCGAGCGCGGCCGGGTCCACGCCCAGCGGCGGCTGCGGGTCGGCCGCGCCGAGCCGGGCCGCGTACGCGTGGCACAGGTCCTCCACCACGACGCGGCACGACCAGCCGTCGGAGACCATGTGGAAGAAGCAGAGCGCGAGCACGTGCTCGGTCGCGGAGAGCCGGACCAGCGCGGCCCGCCACAGCGGCGCCCGGCCGGGGTCGAACGCGTCGTTGCGGTGCGCGTACGCGATCTGCTCGACGCGGGCCTGCTGCTCGGCCGGCGGCAGTCCGGACAGGTCGACGTACTCCAGCGGCGACTCCACGTGCGGCAGGATCCGCACCTCGGGCTGCACGCCGATGCGGTCGAACCGCATCCGCAGCGCGTCGTGCCGGTCCACCACGTCCTGCATCGCCTGCCGCAGCACGTCGACCCGCAGCGCGCCCCGCAACCGGCGGAACTCCACCACCACGAGCCGTGAGGCGCCGGGACGGGCCGGGTCGAGCGCGGTCATGAACTCCCACATCATCTGCTGGCCGGGGGCCAGCGGGTACGTCGTCGGCACTGCCACTCCCCCCGTCAGGCCGCCACCGGCGGCGCGGCCACCGGCGCGACCTGCCGGTGGTCCGTCTCGTCCGGCTGGTAGTCCGCCTCGTCCGGCGCGCGGAAGCCGGTGAAGAGCAGGTCGGGACGGCCGAGCCGCAGCGAGGTGACGAACGCGGCCCCGTCGAAGAGCGTCTCGATCGCCGCGCAGGCCATCGACTCGGCCACCGCGCGCGGTCCCCGGTCGCCGCCGAGCCGGCCGGGTGTCTTCGCGGCGATCACGGCGGCCGCGACGGCCGGCACCGCGAGCAGGCTGCGTCCCCCGCTGCGCCGGGCGGTCAGCAGCCCGGCCAGCGCGGTCACGGCGAGCGTGCTGGCGGTGTTGAGCACGAACCGGCGCCGGTGCGGGTGGGCCAGGCAGAGCCACTGCTCGGAGCGCCCGTACGTGGTGAACCGGTAGGCGACCGCGCGGAAGGTGTCGGCGACGCCGGTGTCGTGGGTGACCACGCCGTCCGGGTCGGTGAGCAGCACGTAGCCGGCGTCGGTGAGGAGCAGCCCGAGGTGCAGGTCCTCCCCGCCCAGCGGCATCGGGGAGTCCTCCGGGAACCCGCCGACCGCCTCGAAGACGGCACGCTTGACGGCCATGTTCGCGCCGGCGCCCCAGGACACGCGCTCGTAGTGCAGCGGCCGGGTCAGGTCGCCGAGCAGCAGGTAGGAGCGGCGCATCACGCGGAAGAACGCGCTGTCGCCGGGCTCGACGATCACCGGGCCGGTGACGCCGGCGACCTCCTCGCCGGAGGCGCGCAGCCGGGCCGCGTACCGGGTGATCAGGTCGGCCGGCACCCGGCAGTCGGAGTCGGTGAACAGCACCAGGTCGTGGCGGGCGTGCCGGACGCCCAGGTTCCGTTTGGCCCCGACGTGCCGGGGCCCGCGCACGTAGCGGGCGCCGTACTCGGCGCAGGCCGCCCGGTGGGCGGTGGCCGCGGCGGGCGCCGAGTCGTCGACGACCACCACCTCCACCGGCTCGGGGCAGTTCGGGGCGGCGTCGCGCAGACTGCGGAGCTGGCGGCGCATCTCCGCCACCCGGTCCTTGACCGGGATGACCACGGAGACGCCGCGCGTGACGGCGCGGGGTTCGGTCGGTTCGCCCACGGGCGATGCGGATCGGCTCATGCCCCGAGGTTCGACCACCGGGGTACAGCGCCGATACACAGCGCCGGCCGTTGCGGCCATCGCACATGTACCGCTGATGTATCGATGGCCATCAAGGTCGAAGGCATGACGACCTCCATCCCCATCGACCGGCGGCTCGCCGTGGACGGCGGCCGGCCGGTCCGCCCGCCGCACCGCCCATGGCCACGCTGGCCGACCCCCGCGCCGGATGCCGCCGCCAACCTGTCCGCGGTGCTGACCGGCGGCCGGTGGGCGATCAGCAGCCCGTCCGTCGGCGACACCGTCCTGTTCGAGCGACGTTTCGCCGCCGATTTCGCCCGCTACGTCGGCACCCGCCACTGCGTGCCGGTCGACCACGGGTCCAGTGCCCTGGTGGTGGCCCTGGAGTCACTCGGCCTCGGCTACGGCGAGACGGTGCTCGTACCGGCGCTGACCTGGACCGCCTCCGCGACCGCCGCGCTGCGCGCCGGCCTGGTCCCGGTGCTCGTCGACGTCGACCGGGACACCGGCTGCGTCGGGCCGGACGACCTCGACCTGTCCGTGGACCCGCGGGCCGTGGTCGCCGTGCACTGGGCCTCCAACATGGCCGACGTGCCGGCGCTCGACGCGGTCACCCGGCCGCGCGGCATCTCCGTCGTGGAGGACTGCGCGCAGGCCCACGGCGCCACCTGGCAGGGCCGCCAGGCCGGCTCGCTCGGCCGGCTCGGCTGCTTCAGCTTCCAGCACGGCAAGGTCCTCACCTGCGGTGAGGGCGGGGCCGTGGTCACCGACGACGACACGCTCGCGCCGGTGCTCGAGGAGCTGCGGGCCGATTCGCGCCGCTACCGGGGCGACCGGACGCCGGCCGGCGAACTGGACCTGGAGGAGAGCGCCGGTGTGCAGGGCGCCAACTTCTGCCTGAGCGAGTTCTCCGCCGCCGTGGCCTGCGCGCAACTGGCCGTCCTGGACGGCCAGCACGACGTGCGCAATCACAACTACCGGCTGCTCGGCGAGCTGCTGGACGGTGTCGACGGCGTACGGCTGCTGCAACCGGCGCCGGGGCAGACCCGCATCTCGATCTACGAGGGCACGATCGTCTTCGACGAGCTGCCGGCCGGCCTGGACAACGCCGCCGTGGCCGCCGCGCTCACCGCCGAGCTGGGCCGGCGGTTCTACTGCACCGACGAGCCGCTGCACCGCAGCCGCCTGCTGCAGCCGTGGACGAAGCCGCTGCTCGCGCCGCTGGCCGAACGCTTCGCGGCGATCCACCGGGAGCGCACGTACCCCAACACCGAGTGGCTCGCCGCACACACCGTCCAGACACACCACAGCACCTTCCTCGGCACCGAACAGGACATGGAGGACATCGCCGCCGCCGTCACCAAGGTGCTCACCCGCTGAACCGCGCCGTCCCGGCGCACCCAGAGAAGGAGTCTTCCCGTGACCGTCACCCAACGCGAGACCTCGCACGCCCCGTCCCCCGAAACGGACGCACCCGTCGGCGTGTGGCTCAACGGCGCCCGCGGTTCGGTCGCCACCACGGCGATCACCGGTCTGCTGGCGCTGCGCGCCGGCATGGCCGACTCGACCGGCTGCGTCACCGACACCGGAATGCTGCGCGACGCGCCGCTGGTGAGCTGGACCGACCTGGTGGTCGGCGGGCACGACATCGTCGACACGCCGCTGGAGAAGAAGGCCGAGTCGCTCGTCGACTCCGGTGTCATCCCGGCGCCGGTGCTGGCCGCCGTGCGGGGCAGCCTGCCCGAGGTCGAGCAGAACCTGCGCACCGGCTACGACGCGCGTACCGAGACCGGACCGCTGGCCGAGGTGGTCGACCGGCTGGCCGGCGACATCGAGGAGTTCCGCGCCCGCCACGGGCTGTCCCGGGTCGTCGTCATCAACGTGTCCTCCACCGAGCCGCCGGCCGACCACCGGCCCGAGCACGACGACCTGGACGCGCTGACCCGCGCCCTGGCCGACCCGGACGACAAGGCGCTGCCGGCCAGCTCGGTGGTCGCGTACGCGGCGTTCCGGGCCGGCTGCGGCTTCGTCGACTTCACCCCGTCCACCGGCGCCCGGCTGCCCGCGCTGGAGATGCTGGCGCAGCGGGAGCGGGTGCCGTTCGCCGGCTCCGACGGCAAGACCGGGGAGACGCTGCTGCGTACCGCCCTGGCGCCGATGTTCACCAGCCGCGCCCTGCACGTGCTCTCCTGGGCCGGGGTGAACCTGCTCGGCGGCGGTGACGGGGCGACGCTGGAGGACCCGCGCAACGCCCGCAGCAAGCTCAGCTCGAAGTCGGGCGTGCTGCCCGCGCTGCTCGGTGAGGACGTCACCGCCCCGCTGCACATCGACAACGTGCCGGACCTCGGCGACCACAAGACCGCCTGGGACCACGTCTCGTTCGAGGGCTTCCTCGGCGTCCGGATGTCCATGCAGCTCACCTGGAGCGGGGTGGACTCCACGCTGGCCGCCCCGCTGGTGCTCGACCTGGCCCGGCTGACCGCCGCGGCGCACCGCGCCGGGCACGTCGGCCCGATCGAGGAGCTGGGGTTCTTCTTCAAGGACCCGATCGGCACCGACGAGCACGCGCTGGCCGAGCAGGCGCAGGCGCTCGCCAGCTGGGCCAACGGGCTGGACGGCCGCGGCGACAGCTGACCTTCGTACCGGCCGCCGGCGCGGCGACTCCCGCGCCGGCGGCCCCGCCCCACGTATCCGCATCGAGGAGCCTCCCATGTCCCCACACGTCCCGAACGCGCCGGACCGGCCGAGCACGGATCCGGTGTGGACGCCGATCCTGACCGGTCTGCACGCGACCGCGCTGGACTGTCTCCAGACGAGCTTCGCTCTGCTCGCCGACTACGCGAACGGGTCCGGCAGCCATCTCGCCCTCGGCGCCCGGTACGGGTTCCGCACCCGGGATCAGGACGCTCTGATCTCCGTCGAGGCGACCTCGGACGACCGGGCCGCCGAAGCGGTCGACCTGCTGGGCCTGCGCGTCGAGGGCCGGTGGATGCAGCTCGACGGCCCGCAGGTCCGCCGGCTGTGCGCGCCCGGCCAGCCGCTCTACGTCACCGCCGACGCGTACGACCTGCCGTGGTGTCCCTACCACGGGCACGAGCACATGCGGCACAGCTTCCTCGCCACCGAGGCCGGGCCGGATCAGGTCACGGTGGTCGACGCGTACCACAACGACACCGCCTGGGGACCCGCGCGGCCCGGCGTGTGGCGGCTGCCCACCGCCGCGTTCGACGCGGCGCTGGCCGGCGGCGCGCACACGCTGGCGGTGACGGCGCACCCGGCGCCGGCGATCGACGTGCCCGCCATGCTCGCCGGCAACGCCGCCCGGGCTCGCCGGGCCCGCCCGGAGATCGCCCGCTACCTGGACCGCACCGGCGCCGCCCTGGACACGGTGGCCGGGCTGCACCGCTTCGTGCTCGACGTCTGGCTGCTGGCGCGCGCACGCGACCTGCACGAGCGCTGGCTCGCGGCGGTCGCGCCGGAGGCCGCCGCCGCGCTGGCCGGGCAGGCCGCCCGCTGGCAGCAGCTCGCCACGCGCAGCTACGTGGCGCTGCGACGGGCCCAGGCGGGCCGGCCGGCCGCGCCGGAACTGGCGGACGCCCTCGGCGAGCTGATCTCCGACCACCTCGACGCGCTGGAGTCGATCGCCGAACCGGCCGCCACGCCCGGCCACGACGCCGTGCCGCCCGCGCCGGACCCGGCAGGTGGGGAGGGCGTACGCGCCGCGGTGCTCGGCGCGCTCGGCGAAACCCTGGACCTGGACGGCTCGACGCTGCGCACCACCGACGTGCTCCGGGAGCTTCCCGGCTTCGACTCGTTCCGGCTGGTGGACGTCATCGACCGGGTCGAGCGGCGGCTCGGCGTCGAGGTTCCGGCCACCGCGCTCTCCGCGGCCGACCTGCGCGACGTCGGCTCCCTGTGCGCCATGTTCGGCGCCGCCACCGGAGGTGCCCGATGAGTGCCGAACTGCTGCACGACCTGCTGGACCGCACCGCCGGCGCGCGCCCCGACGCGCCCGCCGCCGGGGACGGGACCGTCGAGCGCACGTACCGTCAGGTGCGGGCCGACAGCCTGCGCCTGGCCGGCTGGCTGCGCGGGCAGGGCGTCCGGCGCAGCGACCGGGTGCTGGTGGCGCTGCCCGCCGACGCGACGCTGCCGGCGCTGCTGTACGCGGTCGCCCGTACCGGCGCGGTCTTCGTCGTTCTCCGGACGCCGGCCCCCGAGGTCGCCCTCGCCCACGTGCTGGACGACGCCGAACCGGTCCTGGTCCTCACCGACGACCGGGTGCTCACCGGCCTGTGCCACGCCCGTGGCGTCCCGGCGCGAGGGGCCGCCGCGCTGCGGCGCGCGGCATCCGGCGCGGCCGGCGGCGACGCGCCGGCCGGGCCGGGCCCGCTGGCCGTCGACCCGGTCTGCCTGATCTACACCTCCGGCAGCACCGGCATGCCCAAGGCCGTGGTCTCCACGCACGCCCAGGTCACGTTCGCCGTCCGGGCGATCCAGTCGGAGCTGCGCTACCGGCCCGACGACGTGGTGCACGTCCTGCTGCCGCCGTCGTTCGACTACGGCCTCTACCAGATCTTCCTCAGCACCGTCGCCGGCGCCCGGCTGCGCCTGGGCGACAGCGCGGAGACCGGTGGCCGCCTGCTGGTGAGCCTGGTCGAGTCCGGCGCCACGGTGCTGCCCTGCGTGCCGTCGCTGGCGATCAACCTGCTGCGGCTGCTCGGCCGGGCGGGCGCGCCGCGCCCGCCGCTGCGCCTGCTCACAAACACCGGCGCCGCCATGCCCCCGGAGGTGCTGGCC
The DNA here is from genome assembly GCF_028768405.1 of Micromonospora chalcea. Taxonomy (NCBI): domain Bacteria; kingdom Bacillati; phylum Actinomycetota; class Actinomycetes; order Micromonosporales; family Micromonosporaceae; genus Micromonospora; species Micromonospora chalcea. The sequence goes on from NZ_CP118233.1 coordinate 1,846,865, forward strand.
GGCCTGCGCCGGCTGCTGCCCGGCCTGAGCGTCCAGCTCATGTTCGGCCTCACCGAGTGCAAACGCGCGGCGATCATGCCGCCGGACGCCGACCTGCGCCGGCCCGGCGCCTGCGGGCGGGCGCTACCCGGCACCGAGATCTTCACAGTGGACGCCGAGGGGCGGCGTCAACCACCGGGCGTTCCCGGCGAGCTGGTGGTACGCGGCCCGCACGTGATGGCCGGCTACTGGCGGCGGCCCGAGCTGACCGCCCAGCGGTTCCGCCGCGTACACGGGCTCTTCCCGCAGCTGCACACCGGCGACCACGGCCACGTGGACGACGACGGGTACGTCCACTTCGCCGGCCGGCGCGACGACGTCTACAAGGAGAAGGGCACCCGGGTCAGCGCCACCGAGGTGGAGGCCGCGGCGTACCGGGTCGACGGCGTGGCCGCGGCCGGGGTGCTGCCGCCGGCCGACGGCCACGACGGCGCGACGCTGTTCGTGGTGGCCGCGCTCACCCCCGCCGACGTGCTGCGCCGGCTACGGGAGCAGCTGGAGGAGATGAAGGTGCCGGCGCGCTGCGTCGTGCTGCCCGACCTGCCGCTCACCGGCAACGGCAAGGTGGACCGGCGGGCGCTGGCCCGGCTGGCGGGTGAGCACGATGGCTGACCTGCCCTTCGACACCCCGGCCTACCGCTACGACCTGGCCCGGGTACGCGCCAGCCACGCCGCCCTGGTCGCCGCGCTGCCCGCGCCGAGCCGGCTGTTCTACTCGCTCAAGGCCAACCCGCACCCGGCACTGGTCGCGGCGCTGCACACCGCCGGCTGCGACGCGGAGATCTGCTCGCCGGGCGAGCTGGCCGCGGCTCTGCGGGCCGGCGTGCCGGGCGAGCGCATGCTCTACACCGGACCGGGCAAGCGCGACGCCGAGGTGACCGAGGCGGTGCGTGCCGGTGTCCGCTGGTTCTCCGTCGACTCGCCCGAGGGCCTGGACCAGGCCGACCGGATCGCCGCCGCGCACGGCGTCGAACTGCGCTGCCTGCTGCGGGTCAACGACCGGGTGCCCAACCCGGGTCAGGGGCTCACCATGACCGGCGTCGCGTCCCAGTTCGGCGCCGACGCCGACTGGATCGAGCGGGAACCGCACCGGTTCCGCTCCCGCCCGTCGGCCCCGGTACGCGGGTTCCACCTCTACACCGGCAGCAACGTCGACTCGGTGGATGCGCTGGTGTCCCAGTTCACCGCCGCGGCGCGTACCGCCCGGCGGTTGCGGGACCTGCTCGACATCGACCTGACCCTGCTCGACCTCGGCGGCGGCTTCGGCGCGCCGTTCGCCCGGCCCGGCCACAACGCGGACCTGACCGGCCTCGCCGACCGGGTCGGCCCGGCCCTGGACGGGCTCTTCCCCGGCTGGCGCGACGGCGCGCCCACGGTGGCCTTCGAGTCGGGACGGTTCCTCACCGCCACCGCCGGCACGCTGCTGACTCGGGTGCTGGACGTCAAGCGGTCGCAGGGCACGCCGGTGGTGGTGCTGGAGTCCGGCATCAACCACCTCGGCGGGATGTCCGGCCTGCGCCGGCTGCCGCCGCTCGTGCCCGCCCTGCACGCCGCTGACGACCGCGACGGCGCGCCACTGGAGGCCGCGATCGTCGCCGGGCCGCTGTGCACGCCGCTGGACACCTGGGCCCGAGCCGCGAGCCTGCCCGACGTACGGCCCGGCGACGTGCTCGCCGTGCCGAACGTCGGGGCGTACGGGCTCTCGGCGAGCCTGCTGGCCTTCCTCGGCCACCCGGCGCCGGTCGAGGTCGTCTGCGACGGCGACCGCGTCGTCGAGACGTCCCGGCTGACCCTGACACGGCACCCGGTCGACCCGCCGGGAGCCACTGACGAACCACGAGAAGAAAGGTGACGTCATGAACACCGAATTCACCGAGCTGCTCCGGCCGTTCCTCAAGTTCGCCGGCAAGGAGGAGATCACCGAGGACGCCCGGCTGCGCGACCTCGGCCTGGACTCCATGCGCGAGATCGAGCTGCTGTTCGCCATCGAGGAGACGTTCGGGGTCGCCGTGCCCGACGACAAGCTGGTCGACTCCACGTTCGCCACCGCCGGCGGGCTGTGGGGCGTGGTCGAGGAGCTGCGCACACCGGTCGGCGGTGGTTCCCGATGACGGCCGTCGCCGGGTACGCCCCGGCCGTCGAGACCGTCGCCGAGATCGCGGCGGAGCACGCCCGGGAGGCCGACGAGACCGCGGCCTTCCCCACCGAGGCGCTGGACGCCATGCGTCGTACCGGGCTGCTGGGGCTGCTGGTCCCCGAAGCCGAGGGCGGCGCCGGCGGGACGCTGCCGGACCTGGTCGACGTCACGCTGGCACTGGGCCGGGTGGACATGTCGGTGGCGATGGTCTTCGCCATGCACTGCCAGCAGGTCGCCGCGATCACCGCGTACGGCGGGGAGAAGCTGCGCGCCGAGGTGCTGCCGTCGGTGGCCCGGGGCGAGCGGTATCTCGGCTCGGTCACCACCGAGGCCGGCAAGGGCGGTCACCTGCTGACCGCAGAGTCGGCGCTGGAGCACGACGGCGAGATGCTGCGCGTCGACCGGCAGGCCCCGATCGTCACCGGCGGCCCGTACGCGGACGCCTTCCTGATCACCACCCGCGCCCCGGGCGCCGGCTCGGCGGCCCAGGTGGACCTGGTCTACGCCGACCGGGACCAGGTGGAGGTCGAGGTCACCGGCGGGTGGCGTCCGCTGGGCATGCGGGCCACGCACAGCGTCCCGATGCGGCTGCGCGGCGCGGTGCCGCAGTGGCAGGTGATCGGCGAACACGGCGGGTTCCGGGAGATCGCCACCACTGTCTTCGCGCCGCTGGCGCACGTCGGCTGGGCGGCGGCCTGGATCGGGGCGGCGGCCGGCGCGTACGCCCGGGTGCTGCGGCACGCCCGCAGCGAGGCGGGACGGCGGCAGTTCGCCCCCTCCTCCGAGCTGGTGCTGCTGCGGCTGGCCGGGATCCGGGCCCGGCTGGACGCGGCGCACGCGCTGCTGCGGCACACCGTCTCGGTGGTCACCGACGCGCCGGACATGTCGGCGGCGCCGGTGCAACTGCTGCTCAACACGCTGAAGATCCGCGCGGCCGAGGAGTCCTTCGCCGCCGCGCACGAACTGGTCGAGCTGGCGGGCCTGCGCCACGGCTACCTGACCGACTCGCCGCTGGCGCTGGAGCGCACGTTCCGGGATCTGCGCTCGGCCTCGCTGAACTACGCGAACGACCGGCTGCGCCTGGCGAACGGGGCGCTGTCACTGCGCGACCCGGGGGTGCGTCTTGCCTGAGCCGAGGGCGACACCGACGTCGGCCGGGGACCACGCCGCCCCGGCGGGCGCCGCGCTGTCCGGCGTGGACCCCACCGACCCGGGTGCGGTGTGGCGCGCGCTGGGCGCCGCCGGGACCATCGAGGCGCTCTACGCCGACGGCGTCCAGCCCGACCCCCGGCGGCTGTCGGCCCTGCTCACCGAGCTGGACGCCCGGTGCCCGCTCGGCGTGACGCTGTCGGTCTGCGTCCAGGTCGCCACGGTGCTGCCGCTGCTGGCCGGCGCGACCGGGCCGGCCGAGCGCGCGCGACGCGGGATGCTGCGCGGCGAGACCGTGGTGGCGCTGGCCGTCACCGACGCCGCCGGGTCGGGATCGGACCTGCTCGACGCCACGACCCGGGTGAAGCTGGGCGACGACGGCGCCGTCCTGGACGGTGGCAAGGACTGGATCACCAACGCGACGAGCTGCGACGCGGCGCTGGTGCTGGCCCGGCACCGCGAGGCGCGGCACTTCACCAGCTTCTGCTGGGTGCTGGCGCCGGCCGACGCGCCCGGCGTGACAGTCGGATCCGCCGGCCGGGCGTTCGCCGGGTCCGGTGTGGGCCACCTGCGCTTCGCCGGCGTGGCGCTGGCCCCGGACGCCGTACTTGGCCGCCCCGGCCGGGCGCTGGCCGGGTTCGCCCGGCAGGTCGGCGTCGAACGGGTCGCCGGGGCGCTGTGGGCCCGGGCGATGTGCCACCGGATGCTGGCGGGCCTGCGCGACTGGCTGCGGCGCCGGCCGGCCGGGGCGGGCACGCTGTGGGACCGCCCGGCGGTCCGCGAGCGGTACGCCCGGTGCCTGGTCGCCACGCACCAGCTCGACGCGCTGTGCGCGCCGCTGCTGGACGCGCCGGCGGCCGTCCCGTCCGCGGTCACCGGGATGCTGCTCAAGGTCAGCGCCGCCGAGACCGTGGACCGGGTCGCCGCCGAGGCGGTGCGCCTGCGCGGCGCGGACGCGTTCCGCGACGGCGGGGAGGCGCAGCTGCGCACCGAGGCGGCCATGTTCGGCATCGCCGGTGGAGCAACCGGAGCGATGCTCGCCGGCATCGCCGACCACGCCGACGAGCTGGCCGGCGCGGTGACCTGAGGGCGTCCCGCGGTGGCGGCGGGACGCCGATCGACGACAGCACAGCGAAGGGAGCAACGCCGTGAGTCTCTACCAGTGGTTCGAGCGAACCGCGGCACGGGTGCCGGAGGCGGTCGCGCTGGAGGTCGGCGGGGAGCCGGTGACCTACCGCCGGCTGCGCGACCTCGCCGACGGCCTCGCCGGCCGGATCCACACCGAGGTGGGCCGACGCCCGCGCGCGGTCGGCCTGCTGGCCGCCCGCAGCCTGCCCGCGTACGCCGGTTATCTGGCCGCGCTGCGCGCCGGAGCGGTGGTGGTGCCGCTCAACCCGGCCTTCCCACCGGCCCGCACCGCCCGGCTGTGCCGGGACGCGGGGGTGGACGCGCTGGTGGTCGACGACGCCGGCGCCGCGACGGCGGCGCAGGTCGCGGGCGACGTCGTGACCGTACGCCTCGACGGCGCGCCGGGCGTCCCGCCGCCGGCCGCCCCGGTGGCGCCGGACGACGTGGCGTACCTGCTGTTCACCTCCGGCTCGACCGGGCGGCCCAAGGGCGTGCCGATCCGGCACCGCAACGTCGACGCGTTCCTCACGTGCTGCCGGGACCGCTACCCGGTCGGCCCGGGCGACCGGCTGTCGCAGACCTTCGACCTGACCTTCGACCCGTCCGTCTTCGACATGTTCGTCGCCTGGGGCGGCGGCGCCACGCTCGTGGTGCCGCAGCCCGACGAGGTGCTGACGCCGGTGCGGTTCGTCAACGAACGACGGATCACGCACTGGTTCTCGGTGCCCTCGGTGGTCTCGCTGGCCCGCCGGATGCGGATGCTCTCCCCCGGCGCCATGCCGGGTCTGCGGCACAGCCTCTTCGCCGGCGAGGCGCTGACGCTGGAGCAGGCGCGGGCGTGGGCGGCGGCGGCGCCGGGCAGCGTGGTGGAGAACCTCTACGGTCCCACCGAGCTGACCGTGACCTGCACCGGTCACCGGCTGCCTGCGGATCCGGCGGACTGGCCGGCCACCTCGAACGGCACCGTGCCGATCGGTGACGCGCACCCCGGGCTCGACGCGATCCTGCGCGGCGAGGACGGCACCGTCGGCGGTGACGACGGCGAGCTGTGCGTGCACGGGCCGCAGCGGTTCGACGGCTACCTCGACCCGGCCGACGACGAGGACCGGTTCGTCACGTACGCCGGTCGCCGGTACTACCGCACCGGGGACCGGGTCCGCCGCGAGCACGGCACGCTCGTGCACCACGGCCGCCTGGACGACCAGGTGAAGCTGCGCGGCTACCGGATCGAACTCGGCGAGATCGAAATGGTGCTGCGCGGCCATCCGGGGGTGCAGGACGCGGTGGTGCTGGCGTTCGGCGCGGGCGCCGACGTCGCCCTGCGCGCCGTCTACACCGGCGCCGCCGGGATCACCGCCGAGTTGACCCGCCGGTGCGCGGACCGGCTGCCCGGCTACATGGTGCCGGCCCGGATCCACCACGTGGCCGCGCTTCCCACGAACGCCAACGGCAAGACCGACCGGCGCCGGACCGCCGACCTGGTCGGCAGCGCGACGAGAGGAGAACGACGATGACCGGGACAGGAGACGGACACGAGCAGGAAGGGGTGTTCCGTTCGGTGGCCGGGCGGTTCGCCACCGGAGTGGCGGTGGCGACGGCCGTCGGACCCGACGGCCCGGTGGGCATGACGGTCAACTCCTTCACCACCGTGTCGCTGTCGCCCCGGATGCTGCTGGTCTGCCTGCGGCGGGACTGCCGGCTGCTCGGCGCGGTCCGGCGTACCGGGCGCTTCGCGGTGACGGTGCTCGCCGACGACCAGCGCGCGGAGGCGGCCTGGTTCGCCAGCCGGGGACGGCCCAGCGGCGCCGACGGCTTCACCGGTGTCACCTACGACGCGGAGCGGGCGACCGGCTGCCCGCGCCTGACCGACGGGGTGGCGTACTTCGGCTGCGAGGCCGTCTCCGCCGACCCGGCCGGTGACCACGCCGTGCTGATCGGCGCGGTCCGCTCCGCCGGCCTGCTCCGGCCGACCCCACCGCTGCTGTTCGTGGACGGCCACTACGCGCGGGTCGCCGCACCGGCGGAAGCGCAGGTGGCGCGATGAGCATCGGCGCCGCTCCCGGCGACCTGCGCCACCTGAGCCTGCGCGCCGCGCGGGCCGGGGCGGACGCGATCCGCGAGGCACGGAGCCAGGGTTTCCGGACCATGCACAAGGGCGGGGCGGCGCAGGACCCGGTGACCACCGCCGACCACGCCAGCGAACGGGCCATCCTCGACCTGCTCGCCCGCGACCGGCCGCAGGACGCCGTCCTGGCCGAGGAGTCCGGGCTCAGCGCCGGCTGCTCCGGCCTGCGCTGGATCGTCGACCCGCTCGACGGCACGCTGAACTTCAGCCACGGGGCGAGCCGCTACGCGGTGAGCATCGCGGTGGCGACCGGCTGCGACGACGGCGACGGCCAGGTGGTCGCCGCCACCATCCTGCAACCGGCAACCGGCGCCTGCCTGGTGCTCGACGGCGACGGCGCGCTCGACGGCGACGTCCCGGTCACCGTCGACCGGGAGGCCGCGCCGGGGCACGCCCTGGTGGCGTTCGCGGTGCCGAACGCGCCCGGCCCGCGGCGGCGGGCGTACCAGTCGCTCGTCGGCGTCGCGCCCCTCGTCGCCGACCTGCGCAACTCCGGCTCCACGGTCTGCGACCTGGCGGCGGTGGCCCGGGGGGAACTGGACGCGTTCGTCAGCTTCGACCCCGCGCCGTGGGACGTCGCGGCCGGCACCGCGCTGGTCGAGGCCGCCGGTGGGGTGACCCGACGGTGGCGCCACGACGGGATGGCGGTCCTGGCCACCGGCGCGCCGGCCGTCGTGGCCGCGCTGGCCGGCTGGCTGAGCCCCGACCGTACGGACGACGCCGACGAGAAGAAGGGAACCGACGATGACCGGCAGCGATGAGTTCCGGCTGGCACTTGTGGGGGCGGGCCGGATGGGCCGCCACCACCTGCGGGCCCTGGCCGACCACCGGACGGTCCGGATCCGGCACGTGGTCGACCCGGTTCCGGCGGCACGGGCGGAGGTCGCCGCGGCCGGGCTGCCCGCGTACCCGAGCGTGGCGGACCTGCTCGCGGACGCCACGCCGGACGGTCTCCTGGTGACCGCGCCCACCGGCCGGCACGGCGAGCTGGTCGCGGCCGCCGCCGAGGCCGGGCTGCCGGTGCTGTGCGAGAAGCCGGCCGGGCTCGACCCGGCCGGGGCCGCGCAGGCGGGGCGGGTGGCCGCCGCCGCCGGGATCCCGTTCCAGGTCGCCTACTGGCGGCGGTTCGTCCCGCAGCTGCGCCGGCTGCGCGAGCGGATCGCCGGCGGCGCGCTCGGCGAGGTCCTGTTCGTGGCCGCGTCGCAGTGGGACGGCGAGCCGCCGGCGGCGGCGTTCCGCACCGGCAGCGGCGGGATCTTCGTGGACATGGGCGTGCACGAGTTCGACCAGATCCGGTGGCTGACCGGGCAGGAGATCGACCGGGTCGCCGCGCAGCCCGCCGGTCCGGTCACCGACCCGGCGGTACGCGGCCGGGACGTGGACAGCGCGCAGGCGTTGCTCGGCCTGTCCGGCGGCGGTACCGCGCTGGTCTCGCTCGGCCGGCACCACCGAGGCGGCGACATGGCGACGGTGGAGGTGTTCGGCACCCGGGACCACGAGCGGTTGACCTTCCTCGACCCGGCCGACGGGGACGCCACCATGTACGCGGCCCTGGCCTGCCAGGCGGAGGACTTCGCCGAGCTGGTCCGCGCGGGCCGGTCGGCGGGCGCCGGGGTGGCGGACGCGGTGGCGGTGCTCGACGCGGCGCACCGGGCGACGGCGCAACTCACCCGGGGTCACGAGATACACACCGATCGGTGACAACTTGCACCATCTGGGATCGAGGTATTCCCCAGCCGAAGGTGGGAATTCCAGCCGTGCACCACACTGTGGACGGTCCTGCGGAGCGGGGGAATACATCGATGCAGTTCAGTGTCCTCGGCCCGCTGGCCCTTCACGTGGACGATCACCCGATCACGCTCACCGGCACCAAGCCCCGCCTTCTGCTCGCCGTGCTGCTGCTGAGCCCGGGGCGCACGGTCGCCACCTCCCGGCTGGTCGACGGCCTGTGGCCGGACGCGCCGCCCGCGTCGGCGGTACGCAACCTGCGGACGTACGTACACCGGCTGCGGCAGGCGCTGGACCGCGGCGGCGACTCGGCCGACCGGCTGGTCCACGACGGCACCGGCTACCACCTGCGGGTCGACGAGGACGAGCTGGACCTGCTGCGGTTCCGGCGTCTCACCGACGACGCCCGCCGGGCCGCGCGGGGGGACCGGCCGGAGGTCGCCGCCGAGCTGTTCGACCAGGCGGTCGAGCTGTGGGGCGGGCCCCCGCTGGAGGACCTGGCGGATCCGGGCACCGACCTGGGCGCGACCGTCACGGCGCTGCGGGAGCAGCACCGGGAGATCACCACCGAGCTGTTCGACCTGCGCCTGCGACTGCGGCAACCGGCCCGGGTCATCCCGTCGCTGCGCCGGATGGTGGCCGAGGAGCCGCTCGACGAACGCCGGCAGGCGCAGCTGGTGACCGCGCTGACGCTGGAGGGGCGTGTGGCCGAGGCGCTGGCCGTGTACCAGCAGGCCCGGCGCGGCATCGTCGACGAGCTCGGCGTCGACCCCGGTCCCACCCTCCAGGGCGCCCTCCAGGCCGCGCTGGACGGGGACTCCGCCGAGGTCCGACCACCGTCCGGCTGGCCGGCGGCCCTCGGCGCCCGGCCCGCGGCGCCGCCCGGCCCGCCGCCGAGCCCGCAGGCCCTGCCGATGAAGCCGCCGTCCCTGGTCGGCCGGGACACCACGGCCAGCCAGCTCCGCACCATCGCCGAGGGGATCGCCGACCCGGCCGGCGCCGACGAGCACGCCGGGGTCGTGCTCGTGTCCGGCGCGCCGGGCGTCGGCAAGTCGTCGTTCTCGGTGTCCAGCGGGTACGACCTGGCCGACCTCTTTCCCGACGGTCAGCTCTTCGTCAGCTTCGACAGCAGCGACGAGACACCCCGCGGCAGCGGCGAACTGATCAGGGAGCTGCTCGTCGAGCTGGGTGTACCGCTGGCCGACGTGTCCGAGGACATCCGGGAGCGTTCCGCCGCGCTGCGGTGCGCGCTCGCCGGCCGACGGCTGCTGCTCATCATCGACGACGTCCACTGCGCGCAGCAGGTGCGCCCGCTGCTGCCCGGCGCGGGCCGCAGCCTGGTGCTGATCAACAGCCGGCAGCGCCTGCTGGACCTGGACGTCGGCTGGCGGTTGACGCTCGGCGCGCTCGACCGCGCCGACGCGGTGGAACTGCTGGCCACGATCGCCGGTGAGCGCCGGGTACGTGAGCAACCGGAGGTGTTCGGCCGGATCGCCGCGGCCTGCGACCTGTTGCCACTGGCGCTGCGGATCGTCGGCAGCCGGCTCGTCACCCAGCCCGACGTCGCCCTGCCCGGCTTCGCCGCGCACCTGGAGGACGAGGAGAACCGGCTGTCCGAGCTGGCCGTCGGGGACATCTCGGTGCGCGACAGCCTCTCGGTCAGCTACCAGGCGCTGGACGTCGACGCCCGCCGGGCGCTGCGCGCGCTGGCCCGCGCCGGCTCGTTCATCACCCCGGCCAGCGCGGTGGAGATCCTGCGCCTGCCCCGGCAGCAGGCCAACCGGATGGTGGAGCACCTGGTCCAGCACAATCTGCTGCTGCCCGTCGACTCGGACGATCCGGGCCAGCACTTCCACCTGCCGGAGCTGCTGCGGCTCTTCGCCCGCGAGTGTGTGGACGCGCACGGCCGCCCGTTGCCGGCCACCTGACCCGCCGGCAGCCGGATCGGGGTGTGCGGGTCAGCCGACGCGCACACCCCGATCCGGGTCTCCTCACTTGAGGAAGCGGTCCAGCGCGGCCTCGATGGTGCCGCTGTCCGGCGTCGCGTACGACTTCATCGTCACCTTGTTGTAGGAGATGAAGCTCGGGCAGCGGGCGGCCGGAGCGTTCACCGTGCCGCCGTCACCGACCTTCTCGGCGGTCTTGGCGGCGTGGAACGTCAGCGTGTACCGCGAGGAGATGTAGTCGACGGTGACGACCTTGTCCTCGCTGTTCTTGTACTGGCACTTCTTCGGCGTGCCCTCGCTGCCCTCGACCATCTTGAGGCAGCCGATGACGGACACGGTGGCGAAGTCCGCCGACTTGGCGTAGTACGGCTTGGCCGAGCTGATCGTCTTCTGCGACCAGAACGTCGGCCGGTCCGGGGAGTTGGAGAAGACGTACGCCTTCGAGCCCGCCGGCGCGGTGTACGGGGCGGCGTTGAGGATCGGCCCCCCGTCGCAGACCGCCGACATCTCGCTGGCGTACCGCGCGGTGATCGCGTCGTTGTTGGTGGGACCGTCCGGCCCGGGCGACTCCGGCCCGTCAGCGCTGGGGGTCGCGGACGGACTGCCGTCCGGCCCGGGGGTGGCGCTGCCGGAGGCGACCGGCTTCGGGTCCTCCTCGTCGCCGTTGAAGGCGACGTAGGCGAGCCCGCCGCCGCAGCAGAGCAGCGTCAGCGTCACCGCACCGGCGGCGAGGCCGACGATCAGCCCCTTGCTCTTGCCGCCGCCGCCCTGGGGCGTGCCGGGCGCGTAGGGCGCGGCCGGCGGCGGGAAGCCGGCCTGCCCCGCGTACGACACCGCGGGCTGCGGCGCCCCGTACGGCGCGCCGGAGGCCGGCTGCGATCCGTAGGGCGCGCCGGAAGCGGGCTGGGCGCCGTACGGTGCGCCGGAGGCCGGCTGGGCGCCGTAGGGCGCGCCCGACGCCGGCTGCGAACCGTAGGGGGCACCTGACGCCGGCGGCGAGCCGTAGGGCGCGCCGGAGGCCGGCTGCGCACCGTACGGGGCGTTCGGGTCGGGCTGGTTGCCCCACGCTCCGGCGTTCGGGTCCGGATAGCCTCCGTAGGGAGGGTGATTGTCACTCATCTGAGGTTCTTCCACCTGTCGTCCGTGGTTCCGGCGATCAACCACTTCGCAGCGTAATGACGGCCGCAAATCCGGGATCGCCGACGTTCGATCGGTCGCTCACCAGCCGTGCCGGGGTGGCTCCGGTGCGTGCCTCCGCGAATCCGGCCCCGGCCCACCCACCAGGAGTGACAGTGCCGGGGAGCGTTGCGCCGCAACGAATCGACCCGTCTACGGGCTCCCGGCACCCGACTCCGGGGACGCCGAAAAGTGTGACGCACACAACACCTGAGGCCGCGTCGGCGACCCTCCACCAGGCAGTGCCGGACCACATCCCGGGACACGCTTTAGTGAGCCCTGTCTATATTGACGTGCGCCATAGGCGTGGACAGAATCCCAGCACCACCACCAGGACCCCTCCGGGAGGGCCCCATGAACCGTCCCCGCCTGCCGCTGATGCGGACCGCCACCAGACTCGCCGCGGTCGCCGCCGCCACCGCCGGCGTGCTGCTCGCGGCCACCGCGCCCGCCGTCGCCGCCGCGCCCACCGGGCGGTACGTGGCGCTCGGCGACTCCTACACCTCCGCCCCGCTCGTGCCCACCCAGGTCGACCTGAACTGCCTGCGCTCCAACCGCAACTACCCGTCCCTGGTCGCGGCGTCCGCCGGTTCGTCGTCGTTCACCGACGTGAGCTGCTCCGGGGCCACCACCGAGGACATCCTGTACGGCGGCGACGGCGCGCTGGGCATCGCGCTGCCACCGCAGGTCAACGCGGTCACCGCCAGCACGGCGCTGGTCACGGTCCAGATCGGCGGCAACGACATCGGCTTCTCCGGCATCATCGGCGACTGCGCCGAGGCGAGCGTGAGCAGCCCGCTCGGGTCGCCCTGCAAGGACCGGTTCACCGCGGGCGGCACCGACCAGTTGCGGGCCCGGATCGCCGCCGCCGCGCCGAAGGTGACGGCCGTGCTGCGGGCGGTCCGCCAGGCCGCGCCGAACGCGCGCGTGGTGGTGCTCGGCTATCCGGCGATCCTGCCCGACAGCGGGTACGGCTGCTGGCCGGTGGTGCCGATCGCCTACCAGGACGTGCCGTACCTGCGCGGCGTCCAGAAGGCGCTCAACACGATGCTCGCCGACACCGCGGCGGCGGGCGGGGCCAGCTACGCCGACGTCTACACCCCGTCGATCGGCCGGGACGCGTGCAAGAGCAGCGGCACCCGCTGGGTGGAGGGGCTGGTGCCGCAGAACTCGGCCGCGCCGTTCCACCCGAACGCCCGCGGTGAGCAGGGCATGGCCACCGCCCTGCTGGCGCACCTGAGCTGACCCGGACGCCGTGAGCCGGCCCCGCCGAGGCGGAACCGGCTCACGGCCCGCGGGCTCACACCCGGGTGATACGGACCGCGTCGGCGACCACGTACCCGGTCCCGGCGCTCCAGCGGCTCACCCCGACCTTGTCCCCGGCGCCGGCGGCGAGCGTGAACACACCGAGCGAGACCCAGCGTCCGCCGCCGGTGCGCTGGTCGACCGCCACCGACCGGTTGCCGGTCGTGGTGGCGACCAGGTACGGGGTGCGGTCGTTGTAGCCGGGGTCGGCCGGGTACCACACCGACACCTCGTAGGCGCCGGTCGCGGGCAGGCTCGCCCGGAACCAGGCCACGTCGCTGGCCGCCACCGGCGTGGCGAAGCGGTAGTCGGCGCCGTAGCGCTGCCCGGAGTACGCGGAGGCGCCCCAGGCCGCGCCCGCGCTGAACCCGCCCGACGTGGCGTTGTCGACCGTGACGCTCCACGTCGCGGGCGGGGTGCCGGCCCGTACGTCCAGGTAGTTGCGGTCGATCTTCATGGTCACGCCGCCCCACGTCTCGGTGACGTCCCCGGCGTACTGGTGCAGGCGCTGCTGGTCGGCGTAGCGGTCGTCGGCGCAGTACGTGCCCCCGTCGGTGTCCGCGACGCCGTTCCACCAGGCGATCCAGATCTGGTCCAGGCGCAGGTACCGGGTGTCGTCGTAGGCGGCGCAGACGTCGGTGATGCCGGAGGATCCGCTGGAGTACATGCCGGCGAGGTAACCGCGCGTGTGCAGCCGCTCGACCCAGCCGGAGAGGAAGGAGAGCACGGCGGCCCGGCAGCTCGCGTTCGACGGGTACTGCTCGATGTCGTTGTAGAGCGTGCTGCCCGCGCCGATGCCGAGCGCCGTCGCGGCGGCGACCGCGCTGTCCGCCGCGGTCCGGCCCTGCCCGCGGGCGGTGGCCGGGTCGGCGGACATCTTCGGCGTACGGGTGCCGCACGGCGCCTGGTAGCCCAGCTCGATCGGGATCAGCCGCCAGCCCTTGCGGGTCTGGTCGGCGACCCAGGTCGCGGTCAGGTTGGGCTGGGCGCACGTGCGGCTGGCGCCGCTGATGTAGACGCCGACCGCGCGGTACGGCGAGGCGGTCAGCCAGGCGTCCATCGCGGCCTGCGACGGCGCGGTGCACGTGTCGAAGCCCTTGCCGGTGAAGGTGCCGGGCTGCGGGCCGACCGCGGCGACAGTGGCGGCGGCCGCGGCCGGGGCGGCCGCGGTGGCCGGGGCCGCGGCCGCGGCCACAACGAGAAGTGTCAGGGCCGTGACGAACGCTCTCATCGGCGCCCCTCCTGTGAAGGATTCCTCGCTCGACGGCGAGACTTGGGCAGGATTTCTACCACGCATCGACGAACGACGACAGATGGCGGTGGCGAAAGTTTTCACAATGGAAACGATCATTGAAGGGTATCGACAGAGCGCCCGACGCCGGGATAGCGTGCCCACACTCACGAGCGTCGATCGATACTGCGCCGTCACCCGAGGAGCGCCATGCCCACGTCACGATCCCCCCGTCTGCGACGCCGAGGTCTGCTCGGCGTACCCGCCCTGGCGGCCGCCGCCCTCGTGGTGGCCGTCCGTCCCGGTACGGCGCACGCCGCGCCGAAGGCCGAGTGCCTCGCCGACCTGCTCCGGGAGCAGTGATGGCCACCATTCCCTGGCTCGTTGACGTGCTGCGGGCCGCCGGCGTGCAGGTGGTGGTCGAGGGCGACTGGCTCAACCGGATGCGCTCCGGCTCGTTCGACCCGATCGGCGTGCTCTGGCACCACACCGCCGCCACGTCCAGCGCCACCAACCCGCACCCGGCGCTGAACATCTGCATCAACGGCCGCTCCGACCTGCCCGGCCCGCTCTGCCAGGCGCTCGTGGACTACCACGGCGTGTTCCACGTGATCTCGGCCGGCCGGTGCAACCACGCCGGCACCAGCGGCGGCAGCGGCCCGATCCCGGCCGGCGACGGCAACACCCTGATGATCGGCTGGGAGATCGACTACAACGGCGTCGACCAGCGGATGACCACCGCCCAGTACAACGCGAGCATCGCGGCCACCGCCGCCGTGCTCAAGCGGCTCGGCCGGGACTCCAGCTACGCCCGGGGGCACCGGGAGACCAGCACCACCGGCAAGATCGACCCGTCCTTCATCGACCTGAACACGATGCGCGCCGACGTGGCCGCCAAGATGGCCGGCGGCGGCACCGGCTGGACGTCGACGGTGGACAACGCCACCGCGGGCCGGTTCACCGCCAGCGCCAACTGGGGCACCTCGACCTACTCCGGGCAGCGCTACGGCGCCGACTACCGGTACGCGGACCCGGTCGCCGCGAGCGACGCCGCCTGGTACAAGTTCAACGTCCCCCGTACCGGCAACTACCGGGTCGACGCGTGGTGGCCGGCGAACGCGGGCTACAACGCGGCCACGCCGTACATCGTCGCCACCACCACCGGCAACCGGACGGTCACCGTCGACCAGCGGGCGACCGGCGGGCAGTGGCGCTCACTCGGCACGTTCACGCTGCCGGCCGGGGACGCCAACCGGGTGGCGGTCAGCCGGTGGAGCTCCGCCGCCGGCCTGGTCATCGCCGACGCGGTCCGGCTGACCGAGGTCTGAATCCGCGGACGCGGCCGGATGGACATCCCACCCGGCCGCATCCGTCCCGGCAGTCAGCGCAGCGAGCGGAAGGCCGCCCGCATCTCCAGCGCGAACAACTCCGGCTGCTCCCAGGCGGCGAAGTGCCCACCCCGGTCCAGCTGGTTGTAGTGGATCAGGTTCGGGTACGCCCGCTCCGCCCAGCTGCGCGGCGCGAGCAGGATCTCGTCCGGGAACTGGCTCACCGCGGCCGGCACCCGGACGCCCTTCGCGGCGAAGAACGACAGCGCGTTCTGCGCGTACAGCCGGGCCGAGGACACGCCGGTGTTGGTCAGCCAGTAGAGCGTGACGTTGTCCAGGATGTCGTCGCGGCTCAGGCCGCCGGGCCGGCCGGCGAAGGCGGCGCAGATCAGATCCAGGCTGGCTGCGTCGTGGTCGAGCATGAACGTCGCCAGCCCGGCCGGCGAGTCGGCGAGCGCCGTCAGCGTCTCCGGGCGGGTCGTCATGATCAGCGCGTACGCGGAGTGCTTCCAGAAGAAGTCGATCCGCTCGCAGGCGGCCCGCTCCTCGTCCGAGAGCCCGGCCGGCAGCTCCGCGAGGGGGTTGTTCACGCCGGTGATGCCGCGTTGCAGCAGCGCGTCGATGTCCGGCGGCACCACGCACGGCATGTTCGTGTGGATGCCGGCCAGCTCCGGCGGCGCCTGCACGCCGAGCATGTCGGTGATCAGCGCGCCCCAGTCGCCGCCCTGGGCCACGAACCGGGTGTAACCCAGCCGCCGCATCAGCTCGGTCCAGGCGCGGGCGATGTGCTGCGGGTCCCAGCCGGGCCCGTCCGGCTTGCCGGAGAAGCCGTAGCCGGGCATCGACGGGATCACCAGGTGGAACGCGTCCGAGGCGCGGCCGCCGTGCGCGGTCGGGTCGGTGAGCGGGCCGATGATCTTCAGCTGCTCGATCACCGATCCCGGCCACCCGTGAGTGACGATCAGCGGCAGCGCGTCGTCGTGCCGGGACCGGACGTGGATGAAGTGGATGTCCAGGCCGTCGATCTCGGTGACGAAGTTCGGCAGGTCGTTGAGCCGCGCCTCGACCTTGCGCCAGTCGTACTCGGTCGCCCAGTACCGGGCCAGCGCCTGGCTGGTCTCCAGCGGCACACCCTGGGACTGGTCGTCCACCGTCTGGCGCTCTGGCCACCGGGTGGCCGCGAGCCGGGTCCGCAGGTCCTGCAGGTCCGCCTCCGGCACGTCGACGCGGAACTCGCGGATGTCGGCGCCGGTACGCGTCGGCGTCAGGGTCTTGACGGCCACGGGTTGTCCTCCTCGGGTCGGGTCAGGGACCGAACGTGAAGACGTACGCGCGGAGACCGGGCCGCTCGGCGCGCAGGGTGAGCCGGTGCTCCCCCGGCGGCGCGCCGTCGACCAGCCGGATCATGGCCGCCCGGTCGACGACGACCCGGCTGTCCGGGTCCACGTCGGCGCCGCGCGCGTCAGCGGCCGGTTTCCCGTCCAGCAGCACGCGAACCCCGGCCGGTCCCGCCGGTCCGGGGTCGGCCACCAGGTTCACCTCCCCGGCGGTGAACGGCAGGACCAGTTCGGCGTGGCCGCCCGCGACCTCGACGTACTCGCCCTCGACCCGCCAGTCGCCGGTGAGCGCGTACGTGCCGGGCACGCCCCGCTCGGCGCCGAGATAGGTCTCCGGGGTGATCCCCGCGTACGTGGGCTGCCGGCTCGTCACGAACGCTGTCACCTCCGGGGTGACCGGCGGCAGCGCGGTCCCGGGCGCGGCGGACTCGACCAGCCGCCGGATCTCCGTCTCGGTGCGGTCGTAGCCGCCCTCGCCGACCCAGCGGTCGGCCAGCCGCCCGTCGGCGTCGAAGAGGTACCGCGCGGGCCAGGCGTCGTTGCGCAGCGCGCGCCAGAACGTGTAGTCGTCGTCGATCGCGATCGGGTAGGTGAGACCGTGGTCGCGGACCGCCCGGTCGATGTTCTCCGCGAGCCGGCCGAAGGCGAACTCCGGCGCGTGCGCGCCGATCACCGTGAGCCCCAGATCCCGGTAGTCGCGGTGCCACGCCCGCACGTACGGGGCGGTGCGGATCCAGTTCACGCAGGTGTACTCCCAGACGTCGACCAGAACCACGCGCCCGCGCAGCTCCTCCGGCGTCAGCGGCGCGGAGTTCACCCACCGGCGGACGTCGATCGGCGGCAGCCGGGTCGCCACGGCAAGGTCGTCACGCGAAGCACCGGTCATGCGGGACCCCTTCCTCGGCGGACCGTCGGCGGTTACCCGGACGGCACGGTTTCGAACGGCCGCCCGAGGCAGGTGCGCGGGCGTTTGCCCGCCGCCCGGCGGGGTAGGACGCTGCGCCACCCGAGGGCGGGCCGTGCCAGGCGGCGTGGGCGGCCGGGACGTCGCGGAGGGTCGATGACGGCTGGACCAGGGCGGGCGCAGGCCCCGCCGGGCGAGGTGGTGGAGCTGCGGGTGCACGGGGTCTCCGCGGGCGGGGCCGCCGAGGTGCTGGGCCGGCCGCTGGTCCGGCAGGTCGCGGGCGACCGCAGCGCCGGCTTTTACCGTCCCCGTCCGGACCTGGCCGACGGGCGCGGCGCGAGCGGAGTGACGCTGGAGGCGTACCAGTGGAACGACCTGCCGTCCGGCACCGCGCTGCGTACCCTCTCGCTGCTGTTCCTGATGCCCTTCATGCTGCTCAACGTGGCCGTGTGGATGCGGCCGGGGGACGCCGTCGGCGGCGCGGTGGTGCGGGCGCTGTGCCGGGTGCTGGGGTTGAGCCTGACCGCGTTGTACGTGCTCGCCGGGGCCGGGGTCGCGCTGGACCTGGTGGCCTGGCAGTGCCTGTCCGTCCCGGCGTGCGTCGCCGACCGGGAGTGGCTGTCCTGGATGGGCGGGCGGCCGGTCGGGCTGCGGCTGGTGGTGCTGGCGCTGGTCCCGGCGGCCGCGGTGAGCCTGGTCTGGTGGGGCTCCCGGCGGCCGGGACGCTCGTTCACCGCGTTCCGGGCGCCGGAGCGGGCGACGGCCGGGCCTCCGCTGAGCACGATCGGCCAGTGGGACACCGAGCCGCTGATGGGCCGGCTGCGTTCGATCCACATCGCGGCGGCCTTCGCCACCCTCGACGGCTGTCTCCTCGCCGCCCGGGCCGCGCAGGGCGTCCCGCCCACGGTGGCGGTGCTGCTGGCGGTCACCGGCGCGGTGCTGCTCGCCTGCCTGGTCCTGGTCTGCGTGCCGCCGCTCGTCGACCGGGCGCCCACCGACCCGCGACGTGACCGGGTCGCCCGGGTGCTGCGCGGCACCGCGATCGGGCTCACCGTCGTGGTGGCCGGGTATCTGCTGTTCGCCCCGGCCCGCTGGCGTGCCGGCGGCGGGCTGCCCGGCTACGGCTCGATCCTGACCTGGCTGCTGGTCACGCACGCGGTACTGCTCGGCGGCCTGGCCGCGGTGCTGATCTGGCACCGCCTACGAGTCCGCGGCCACCAGCCGCCGAACGGGCTCGGGGCGCTCGTGGTAGCCGCGGCGGCGGGCGGGCTCGCGGTGGCGTACTCCGCCGAGCTGGTCCAGCGCACCGCCGACCTGCTGGACCGGGGCGTGTCCCCGGCGGACGACATACCGGGCCCGGCGCACGCGTACACCTGGGCGATCTACGGCTTCTTCCGCGCGCTGCTGGTCACCCTGGTGGTCGCGGCAGTGGTGGCGCTGGTGTCCCGGCGCGGCCGGATGCGGGCCGCCGGGGCGATCGTCGAGCGGGACTTCCCGTCGCCGCCGGCCGAGGCGGCGCCCCGGCTGCGGCAGGTCCGGACGATGATCGTGCGGGCCCGGTTCACCGACCTGCTGGTGCCGCTGGCGGTGCTGTTCGCCGTCATGGCCGGACTGGGCGCGGCGACCACCGCGATGGCGCTGGTCCGTCCCGATCCGGGCGAGACGCTGGAGCACCGCACGCACGTCCCGGCGGAGCTGGTCATGTTCGGCATCGAGGTGGGCGGGGTGGCGATCTCGGCGGCGGTGCTGGCCCTCATCCTCGCCGGGATCTTCGCCTACCGCAGTCCCGGGTTCCGGCACCACGTCGGCGTGCTCTTCGACCTGGCCACGTTCTGGCCCCGGGCGGCACACCCGTTCGCACCGCCCTGCTACGCCGAGCGGGCCGTGCCGGAGCTGGCCCGGCGCATCACGTACCTGGTGCACAGCGGCAACGGGGTGCTGCTGTCCGGCTACAGCCACGGCTCGGTGCTCGTCGCCGCCACCGTCCTGCAGCTACCGGCGGAGGTCAGCGCGCGGGTCGCCCTGCTCACCTACAGCTCGCCGCTGCGCCGGCTCTACGCCCGCCTGTTCCCCGCCTACGTCGGCGGCGAGATGCTGCGCGGGATCGGCGGCCGGATCGGCTGGCGCTGGCGCAACCTGTGGCGGGACACCGACGCGCTGGGCGGATGGATCTTCTCCCCGCACCGCCCGGACGAGCCGGCCCGCGTCACCGGCCCGGAGGCAACTGTGGACCGTCGCCTCCGGGATCCGGAGAGCCTGGTCGCCCCGCCCTGGGACAGCGTCCCCCCGCCGATCAAGGGTCACCTCCCGTCGGAGGACGACCCGGCGTACGCCGAGACGGTGCGGGACCTGGCCGGGCGGCTGCGCGCCGCCGAGCCGTGACGCGGGCATGGCTTCACGCGGGCGGGTGCTCCGCCTCGAACCGCTCCCGGGTGAGGAACGCCAGCCTCGCCCGCTTGTCCGGCATGTCGATCTCCTCACCGAGCGTGAAGCCCTCGATGCGCAGGCGGCGCAGCATGGCGTCGTTGCGCACGTCCGGCTCGGCCACCACGCGACGCGCGGCCGGGTCACGCAGCAGGAACCGCATCAGGGCCGGGAAGACCGCGCCGGTCACGCCACGCGGGTACCGCCGGGGCGGGTCGAGCAGCAGGTGCATCCCCACGTCGCCGGGCTGCACCGGGTAACGCTCGCCGACCGGGTCCGCCTCCGGCTGGTACGTCTGGAACAGCCCGATCGGCTCGCCGTCGAGCCGGATCAGGTACGCGTGGTGGGTCTCCAGCCCGTCGACGAACGCGTAGATGTCGCGTACCTGGTCGACGGTGTGCGAGCCCATGCCCCAGAACCGGTTGCGGGGCCGGATCACCCAGCCGTGCAGCAGGCCGGCGTCCCGCTCGGGGCGGAGCGGCTCCAGCGCCAGCGCGCCGAGGCCGGGAATCGACTCCAGGTGGATCACGTCGTCTCGTCTCCCGTCAGTGGGCCGGCGGGCACCGGGATCAGCGTCCCGGCGGCCCAGTGGGTCAGCTGGTCGGCGAAGTGCGGATCGCCGGGGCGCCCGGACGCGCCGAACGGGACGATCCAGCGGCTGGCCGCCCGGTCGGTCAGGTCCCACACGTAGCGGGCCACCGGGCCGCGCCAGCAGGCGTCGGAGACGCCCGGCACGCTGGAGGTGGCCAGCACGCAGTCGGTGTCACCGGCCAGCGCCACCCGCTCCCGCATCGCGGTCACCGCGTCGGTGACCGCCGGGGCGACGCCCAGGTGCACCGGGTGCAGCAGGTGCCGGCTGCCCCACTCACCGGGCGGCGGGCCGGCGGCCACCTCGGCCAGCGCCTCGGCCGCCGGTTCCGCGAGGTCGAACCCGGCCGCGAGGTGATCCAGCGCCAGGCCGATCCGCGCCGCCGGGTCGGTCCAGGGGGCGAACAACTCGTCGAACCCGCACGGCTCGTCGAGCGCACGCAACCTCGGGTGTACGCGCAGCCGCCGGGCCAGCGCCGCCCGCCAGGCCGCGTACGCGCCCGCCTCGGCCGACCCGCCCGCCATCGCGCGGTCCCATCGGCGCAGCCGCCGCAGCAGCGCGCGGGCGGGTTCGTCGAGCCGGCCCGGGTCGAGCCGGTCGAGCAGCCGGTACAGCGGTCCGGCCGGGAGCCGGTCGTCGGTGTGCACTGTGGACGCCTCGGCGCCCTCGGCGAGCAGCGCGCGGATCCGGCGCGCCCGGTGCGGCGGGGCGAAGTCGACGCCGTGCGCTGCGACGTCGTCGCGGCGGTCGTTGGCGCACACCGCCACGCCGTCGACCCTCTCGTCCACCGGCGGCACGTAGTCGCCCCGCCACCGGTAGGCCGGCTCCCAGGCCGGCACCGGCTCCCGGCGGCACCGTTCGTCGCGTACCGGGACCAGGCCGGCGACCAGACGGCGGACGCCGCCCTCGGTGTCGGCGGTGAGCACGCTGTTGACCGGCTCGACCCAGTGGCGCAGCGCGTCGGCGACGTCGGCGGCGCGCCGGGCGCGCAGCAGCGGCAGCAGCGCCTCGAAGCCGAGCCGGGCCTCCACCCGGCTCGGGGCGCGCAGCGCGATGGCCTCGCCGGTGACCCGGTCGTGGTCGATCACCGGCCCGCGCGGCGTCTCGATCACCTCGACCGTCTCCGGGTCGCCGCCGCGGACCTCGATCTCCTCGACGTGACGCGCGACCGGGGTCCAGCCGTCGGCGTCGCGCGCCAGCACCCGGTCGCCGTCGCGGCGCAGCCGCTCGCGGTAGAGGTCCTGGTAGTCGGCCATCGCGTTGGTGACGGCCCAGGCCACGTGCCCGGTGTGGCCGAAGTGCGGCAGGCCCGGCACGCCGGGGAAGGCGAGGCCGACCACGTCGAACTCCGGGCAGGCCAGCCGGACCTGCTGGTAGACGCCGGGCAGTTCGAGCAGCCGGTGCGGGTCGCCGGCGATCAGCGGGCCGCGCCCGGTGGCCGGGTCGGCGGGCAGCGCCCAGGCGTTGCTGCCCGACGACGCCGGTCCTTCCACGGCGAACAGTCCGGCCGCATCGGGGCCGAGCGTGCGGGCCACGTGCGCGTGCCAGAGCTTGTTCGGGAAGGTGGAGAACAGCACGTGCTGGACGAGGAACACGCCGAGCGGTGACCAGGGGCGCCAGGGTTCGGGCGCGGCGCCGGTGGCGGCGAACTCGGGCGCGGCGGCGGCGCCCTCGGCGAGTCCGGCGTTGACCCCGTCCACGTACGCCTCGACCCACCGCCGGGTGTCCGGGTCCAGCCGTTCGTAGCAGCGCCGGGCGGTGTCGTCCAGCCGTACGCGGCGGGCGAACCGGTCCCACGCCAGCTCGGACGGTCCGACGTGGGCGGCCAGGCGGCCCTCGGCACGCCATCGTTCGACGCTGATCTGCCACGCCCGGTCGGTCGCGGCGACACGCCCCTGCAGACGGGCCAGCGCGTCGGCGTCACCGGCCCACAGTTGCGGCACGCCCCACTGATCGCGATCGACGCGCGTCACCGTCTCGGCCCGCCTCGGCGCGCCGGGCGGCGGTTCCGTTCCACAGTCAACTTAGGATAACCTCCCCTAACCGAGGGCGACCTTACCGCGACACGCGGCAGGCGCCAACCGGCGGTAGTTCCAGGACAAAGCGCACCGAGTCGCGCTTGCTAGTTAGGCGAGCCTAACCTAACCTGATCGCCGCGGCTGTGGCCGCACGTCCTGTCCGTACGACCGCTGGGAAGTCGCATGAGTTCGATCGGGAGCCCGACCGGCGCCGCGCCCACCGACACCGGCCGCGCCGCCGCCACGGCCCGCGACCACCTGTTCAACGCCGGCTCGCTCGGGCGGTACCGGGACGTGCTGGCGCGCGGCGTCGACCGGGTCGCCCGGCGGGTCGGCGAGGTGGACACGCCGTTCACCGGCGTCACGCCCGACCAGCTGGCGCCGCTCATCGGCGGCATCGACCTCGACCGGCCGCTCGGCGACACCGACGCCGCCCTGGACGAGCTGCACGACGTGTGGCTACGCGACGCGGTGTGGTTCCACCACCCGCGCTACCTCGCCCACCTCAACTGCCCGGTGGTCATCCCGGCGCTGCTCGGCGAGGCGGTGCTCAGCGCGGTGAACTCCTCACTGGACACCTGGGACCAGAGCACCGGAGCCACCCTGATGGAGCGGCGCCTGATCGAGTGGACGGCCGGGCGGATCGGGCTGGGTCCGACCGCCGACGGGGTGTTCACCAGCGGCGGCACCCAGTCGAACCTCCAGGCCATGCTGCTGGCCCGGGAGGAGGCGTACCGCCGGGCGGTGGGTGGCGCGGCCACCCGGCCGGACCGGCCGCAGGTGCTGTCCCGGCTGCGCGTCATCACCTCCGCGGCCGGGCACTTCAGCGTGCAGAAGGCCGCCAAGCTGCTCGGCCTCGCCGCCGACGCGGTGCTCACCGTACCCACCGACGCGGCCCGCCGGATGCGCGCCGACGAGCTGGCCCGCACTATCGACAACTGCCACCGCGACGGTCAGGTGGTGATGGCAGTGGTCGCCACCGCCGGCACCACCGACTTCGGCAGCATCGACCCGCTGCCCGAGATCGCCGACATCTGCGCCGACGCGGGCGTCTGGATGCACGTCGACGCCGCGTACGGCTGCGGGCTGCTCGTCTCCCCCACCCGCCGCCACCTGCTCGACGGCATCGAGCGGGCCACCTCGGTGACAGTCGACTACCACAAGTCGTTCTTCCAGCCGGTCAGCTCCAGCGCGCTGCTGGTGCGCGACGGCCGGGCGCTGCGCCACGCCACCTGGCACGCCGACTACCTCAACCCGGCCCGCGCCGTCGAGCAGGGCATCCCGAACCAGGTCGACAAGAGCATCCAGACGACGCGGCGGTTCGACGCCTGCAAGCTCTGGCTGACCCTGCGGATCATGGGGCCGGACGCGGTCGGCGAGCTGTTCGACCAGGTCGTCGACCTCGCGGCGCAGGCGTGGCAGCGGCTCGACGCCGACCCGCGCTTCGAGGTGGCCGCACCGTCGCAGCTGAGCACAGTGGTCTTCCGCTACCGGCCGTCCGGCCTCGCCCCCGACCTGGCCGACGAGGCCAACCTGCACGCCCGCGACGCGCTGGCCGCCTCCGGCGCCGCCCTGGTCGCCGGCACCAAGGTCGACGGCGCGCACCACCTGAAGCTCACGCTGCTCAACCCCGAGACCACAGTGGACGACATCGCCCACGTGCTGGACCTCATCGCCGACCACGCCGCCTGGTACGCCCGGACCGCTGCCGCCGAGCTGTCCTGCCCGGTCGGCTGACCCCCGTCGAGGAGAACGAGAACCCCATGTCGACCCACGACTTCATCGCCGTCGGGCTGGGCCCCTACAACCTCGGCCTGGCCTGCCTCACCGCGCCGATCGACGACCTCGACGGGCTGTTCCTGGAGGCCCGCGACAGCTTCGACTGGCATCCCGGCATGCTGCTCGAATCGACCCGGCTCCAGACGCCGTTCATCGCCGACCTGGTCACGCTCGCGGACCCCACCTCGCCGTACTCGTTCCTGAGCTACCTGAAGGAGACCGGGCGGCTCTACCCGTTCTACATCCGGGAGAGCTTCTTCCCGCTGCGCGCCGAGTACAACGACTACTGCCGCTGGGCCGCCGCCAAGCTGCCGAACCTGCGCTTCCGGCACGCCGTCACCGCCGTCGAGTACGACGCGACCGACGACCGGTACGTGGTGCGCGCCGACACGCCGGACGGGCCGGTCACCCACCGGGCCCGGCACCTCGTGCTCGGCACCGGCACCCCGCCGTACCTGCCGCCGGCCTGCGCCGGGCTGGGCGGTGACCTGATCCACAACTCGCGCTACCTGGAACACCGGGAGGCGCTGCGGGCCAAGGACAGCATCACCATCGTCGGCAGCGGCCAGAGCGCCGCCGAGATCTACCACGACCTGCTCGGCGACATCGACACGTACGGCTACCAGCTCACCTGGGTGACCCGCTCGCCCCGGTTCTTCCCGCTGGAGTACACCAAGCTCACGCTGGAGATGACCTCGCCGGACTACGTGGACTACTTCCACGCGCTGCCCGAGCCGACCCGCTACGCGCTGGAGGCCGCGCAGAAGCCGCTGTTCAAGGGCATCAACGCCGACCTGATCAACGACATCTACGACCTGCTGTACGCCAAGAGCCTGCACGGACCGGCGCCCACCCGCCTGCTGACGAACACCGAACTGGTCGAGGCGGCGTACGCCGACGGCCGCTACCGGCTCGGGCTGCGCCACACCGAGCAGGACCGCGCGTTCACGCTGGACACCGCAGGACTGGTGCTGGCCACCGGCTACCACTACCGGGTGCCGGAGTTCCTCGCGCCGGTACGCGACCGGCTGCGCTTCGACGCGCACGGCCGCTTCGACGTGGCCCGCAACTACAGCGTCGACCACACCGGCCGCCGGGTGTTCCTGCAGAACGGGGGCACGCACACGCACAGCATCACCTCGCCGGACCTGGGCATGGGTCCGTACCGCAACTCGTGGCTGATCCGGGAGATGACCGGCCGCGAGCACTACCCGGTGGAGAAGAGCATCGCGTTCCAGGAGTTCGGAGCGCCGGCGTGAGCGCGTTCACCCGCGTCGACGACGCGCTGGGCGAGTTCACGCTGCGCCCGCTGGACCCGGACGCCGACGCCGCGCTGCTGCACCGCTGGGTCACCCATCCCAAGTCCGCGTTCTGGCTGATGCAGGACGCCGACGTGGCCGCCGTCGCCGCCGAGTACCGGCGCATCGCCGACCACCCGCACCACGACGCGTACCTCGGGTCGTGGCGCGGCACCCCGGCGTTCCTGGCCGAACGGTACGACCCGGCGCACGTCGAGCTGGTCGGCCTGTACGACCCGGAGCCCGGCGACGTGGGCATGCACTTCCTCTGCGCGCCCGCCGACACGCCGGTGCACGGCTTCACCCGCGCCGTCATCACCACGGTGATGGCCTGGCTGTTCGCCGACCCAGCGACCCGCCGCGTGGTGGTGGAACCCGACGTGCGCAACACGGCGGTGCACGCGCTCAACGCGGCCGTCGGCTTCACCGTCGTCGGCCCGATCCGCAAGCCCGAGAAGGAGGCGCTGCTCAGCGTCTGCACCCGGGACCAGTTCCGGGCCGCCACCGGCGCGCCCGCAGGCGAGGAAGGGGCACCGGCGTGAACGCCAGCGCAGCAGTGGACCACCTGACCCCCGAGGCGTGGGCGACCGCCAACCGGCTGCTGGTGCGCAAGGCGCTCGCCGAGTTCGCCCACGAGCGCCTGATCACCCCCGAGCCCACCGGCCCCGGGCAGTGGCTGGTCCGCAGCGACGACGCCGCCGTCGAGTACCGGTTCGCCGCGCGGCGGCTGGCGTTGGACCACTGGGAGGTCGACGCGGACAGCATCGTGCGCCGCCGCGACGGCGCGGACCTGCCGCCGGACGCCGTGGATCTGTGCGTGGAGCTGCGCGGCGCGCTCGGCCTCACCGACGCGATCCTGCCGGTCTACCTGGAGGAGATCACCTCCACGCTGGCCGGGACCGCGTACAAGCTGGCCAAGCCCGCGGTGAGCGCCGCCGAGCTGGCCGCCGCCGGGTTCCAGGCGATCGAGACCGGCATGACCGAGGGCCACCCCTGCTTCGTGGCCAACAACGGCCGCCTCGGCTTCGGCGTGCACGAGTACCGCGCGTACGCCCCGGAGGCCGCCGCGCCGGTACGGCTGCTCTGGCTCGCCGCGCACCGCGACCACACCACGTTCACCTGCGCCGACGACCTGGACTACGACACGCTGATGCGGGCCGAGCTGGGCGAGGCGACGCTGGCCGGGTTCACCGGCACGCTCACCGGGCTGGGCCTGGACCCGGCCGACTACCTGTTCGTCCCCGTGCACCCGTGGCAGTGGTGGAACAAGCTCGCCGTCACGTTCGCCGGTGAGGTGGCCGCGCGCCGGCTGGTCTGCCTCGGCGAGGGGCCGGACGAATACCTGGCGCAGCAGTCCATCCGCACCTTCTTCAACGTCAGCGACCCGGCGAAGCACTACGTGAAGACCGCGCTGTCGGTGCTGAACATGGGCTTCATGCGTGGGCTGTCCGCCGCGTACATGGAGGCGACGCCGGCGATCAACGACTGGCTGGCCGGGCTGATCGAGGGCGACCCGGTGCTCAAGCGCACCGGCCTGTCGATCATCCGGGAGCGCGCCGCGATCGGTTACCGGCACCGGCAGTACGAGGCGGCCACCGATCGCTATTCGCCGTACCGGAAGATGCTGGCGGCGCTGTGGCGGGAGAGCCCGGTGCCCGGGCTGGAACCCGGGCGGCGGCTGGCCACCATGGCCTCGCTGCTGCACCTGGACCGCGACGGCCGGTCACTGGCCGCGGCGCTGATCGACGAGTCCGGGCTGGCCCCGGCCGACTGGCTGCGCCGCTACCTGGACGCCTACCTGGTGCCGCTGCTGCACAGCCTGTACGCCCACGACCTGGCGTTCATGCCGCACGGCGAGAACGTCATCCTGGTGCTGCGCGACGGCGTCGTCGAGCGGGTCGTGTTCAAGGACATCGCCGAGGAGATCGTGGTGATGGACCCGGACGCGGACCTGCCGGAGCGGGTCCGGCGGATCCGGGCCGCCGTACCCGAGGACGAGAAGATCCTGTCCATCTTCACCGACGTCTTCGACTGCTTCCTGCGGCACCTCAGCGCCACCCTGCACACCCGGGGCGTGCTCGACCAGGCCGAGTTCTGGCGCACCGTCGCCGCGTGCGCCGCCGACTACGCCGCCACGGTGCCGCACCTGGCCGACCGGATGCGCCGGCACGACCTGTTCGCGCCGGAGTTCACGCTGTCCTGCCTCAACCGGCTCCAGCTGCGCAACAACCAGCAGATGGTGGACCTGTCCGACCCGTCGGCCGCGTTGCAGTTCGCCGGCACGCTGGTCAACCCGCTCGCCCCGTACGCGCCGCGCGGATGACGAAGCGGGCCGGCGCGTCGTGCGCCGGCCCGCTCCCGCGAGACGATCAGTTCTCCGCGCGACCGGCCCGCCAGTAGCCCATGAACGCCACCGCGCGCCGGTCCACGCCCCGCTCGGTGACCAGGTGCCGCCGCAGGCCGCGGATCACCGCCGCCTCCCCGGCCAGCCAGGCGTAGAGCGCCGCGCCGTCGGGCCGCTCCGGCACCTCCCAGAGGATGTCCCGGTCCACGTCCACCTCGGCCAGCGGCGCGGCGCCCGCCGCGACAGGTACCGGCACCAGCCGGCCGGCCAGGCTCGTCACGGCCGGGGTGAGCCGGCTGCCGTGCGGGGCGCCGTCGCGGGGCAGCCAGGTCACCGTGACGCCGGCCGGGGGCCGGCAGGGCAGCTCGTCGCCGGTCTCCGGCACCTCCACCAGCGCGTGCCCGCGCGCGTCGGCGGGCAGCCGCTCCAGGATCGCGCAGATCGCCGGCGCGGCGGTCTCGTCGCCGGCCAGCAGCAGCGTCGCCCCGGCGGGCGGCTGGAACTCGACACCGCCGTGCGGGCCGTCCCAGCCGGCGTCCGGGCCGACCACGGCGATCCGGTCGCCGAGGCGGGCCCGCCGGGCCCAGCGGGTGGCCGGGCCGCCGTCGCCGTGCAGCGCCATGTCCACGTCCACCTCGTACGCCTCCGGCCGGACCGCGCGGACCGTGTAGGTGCGGATCGGGCTGCGCAGCGCGTCCGGCAGCTCACGCCACCGCGGGAACCAGTCCGGCCCGTCGGGCAGCTCCCCCGACGCGCCGTCGACCGGCGGCAGGGCCAGCTTGATCCGCTGGTCGTACCCGTTGTCGGCGAACCGGTCCAGGTCCGGGCCGGTGAGCGTCACGCGCAGGAACGACGGGCCGAGCCGGCGTAGCGCGCGGACCTCGACGGTGAAGACTCGCCAGGGCGCGACGGCCAGGGTGCTGGTCATGCGTCATTCCTCTCACGTGCGCGGGGTGGTTCGTCGGCGAACGGGTCAACGGGCGGCCGCGGCGGCGCGGGAACGCCACAGCAGCCAGACGAAGTACGGGGTGCCGATCATGGCGGTGACCAGACCGGCGGGGACCTGGGCGGGGGCGATGACGCTGCGGCCGAGCGTGTCGGCGAGGCTGACCAGGGTGGCGCCGAGCAGCACCGCGACCGGCAGGACGCGGGTGTGCCGCCCGCCGACGAGCGCCCGGGCCGCGTGCGGCGCGACCAGGCCGACGAAGCCGATCACGCCGACCGCCGACACGGCGGTGGCGGTGAGCAGCGCCGCCAGGCCGAGCGCGACGAGCCGGGCGCGTTCCAGCCGGACGCCGAGCACCCGGGGCGTGTCGTCGTCGAGCGCGAGCAGGTCCAGTTCGCGGCGCACGGCGGCCACCACCGGCAGCGCGACCAGCAGCGCGATCGCCACCGGCAGCACCTGCGGGGCGGTGCGCCCGTAGGTGGAGCCGGACAGCCAGGTCAGCGCCTTGCCGGTGTTCCACGGGTCGGAGGACACCACGATGAACGTGATGATCGCCGTGCCGCCCTGCCAGACCGCGAACCCGATCAGCACCAGCCGATCGGAGTTGAGTCCCCGCCGCCGGGCCAGGCCGTAGACCAGCGCGAACGCGACGACCGCGCCGAGACCGGCGGCGCCGGACAGGGCGAGCACGCCGGCCATCGGCGCGAACGTCAGCAGCGACACCGCGCCGATGCCGGCACCGCCGGTGATGCCGAGGATGCCCGGCTCGGCCAGCGGGTTGCGGCAGACCGCCTGCACTGTGGTGCCGGCCAGGGCCAGCGCGGCGCCGGCCAGCAGCGCCGCGGCGACGCGCGGCCAGCGGGCGTCCAGCACGAAGGTGTACGCCGGTCCGGTGCGGCCCTGCACCCAGTTGACGATGTCGCCCAGCAGCACCCAGGTGTCACCGGCGAGCATGCCGAGCACCAGCGCGGCGGTGACGACGACCGCGCAGACCGCGACGACGGCGGCGACGAAGCCCCGGGAGCGCACGGCGGCGTGGCCGCCCGGCGCCTGCCGGGTCGGTCCGGCGTCGCGGTGGCGGCGGGCCAGCCACACCAGCAGCACCGCGCCGAAGAGCGTGGTCACCACGCCGGTCGGCACGTCGACACCGGCCTGGCCGCCGAGCACGGCGCGCAGCAGCACGTCGGAGCCGAGCACGATGACCACGCCGACGATGCCGGACAGCGGCATCAGGACGCGGTGCCGGTGCACCTCGGGCACCCACTTGCCGAGCAGCCGGACGATCACCGGCGCGCCGAGACCGACGAAGCCGATCGGGCCGGCCAGGGTGACCGCCGCGGCGGAGAGCAGCACCGCCAGCAGCACGACCGTGAGCCGGGTACGACGCACGTTGAGCCCGAGCACGGTGGCGGTGTCGTCGCCGAGGGCGAGCAGGTCCAGCCGGTGCCCGAGTGCCACGAGCACCAGTGCGGCGACAGCGATCACGGGGGCGAGCTGGGTGAACGCGACCAGGTCGCCCTGCACGAGCGAGCCGTTGCCCCAGGCGAACAGGCCGATGGTGGCCTGCTCGAACAGCAGCATGAGCAGCATGGTCAGCGAGGACAGCGCCATCGCGGTGGCCGAGCCGGCGAGGATGAGCCGGGTGGTGGCGGCCTGGCCGCCGGCCGAGAGCAGCATGACCAGGGAGGCGGCGGCGAGTCCGCCGCAGAACGCCAGCCCGCCCGCGGGCAGCGCGGGCAGCGCGATCCCGAACGCGGCGGTGGAGACGATCGCCAGGTGCGCGCCCGCGTTGACGGCGAGCGTGTCCGGCGAGGCGAGCGGGTTGCGGGTGGTCGACTGCAACGCCGCGCCGGCGAAGCCGAGCGCGACGCCGACGGCCAGGCCGGTGAGCAGCCGGGGCAGGCGGGAGGCGACGAGCACCCGGGCGGTCTCGTCGTCGCCGCCGGTGAGCAGCCGGAGCAGGTCCAGCGCCCCGACCGAGGAGGTGCCCTGGGTGAGGTGCACCGCGGTGATCGCGACGAGCAGCGCGGCGGCGAGGGCGAACGCGCCGGCGACCCGGCTGCGCCGGGCGGGCGGCGGCCCGGCCGGGGCCGGCCGGGTGGCCGGCCCCGGTGGGGCGGGGGCGGTCATCGCGCTCAAGCCGTGTAGACCTTGACCAGCTCGTCGATGTACTGCTTGGCGGAGAGCGTGCCGCCGAAGGTCCAGATGCCGTTGGGCATCTTGTGCAGCTTGTTCTGCTGGACGAACGGCAGGGAACGCCAGATCGCGTTGCCGGCGAGGCCGTCGGCGAACACGTCGGTGCCGTCCGAGGCGTTGTAGAAGAAGTGCAGGTCCTGGCTCTTGAGGACGGTCATGCCCTCGACGTCGGTCTGGCCCAGGCCCCACATCTCGTCGGTCTTGCCGGTCCAGGCGTTCTTGAGGCCGAGCTGGATGCCGAGCTGGGAGACGAGCGCGCCCTCGCCGAACATCCGGATCGAGACGGTGCTGCCTTCCTTCCAGCCGTCGGCGATCGCGAACTGCTTGCCGGCCGCACCGGCGTCGGCGATCTTCTTCTTGCCGTCGGCGAGCGCGGCGTCGAAGTCGGCGAGCAGCTTGTCCGCCTGCGCGGTGCGCCCGGTCGCGGTGGCGATCATCTTCAGGTCCGAGCGCATCCGGCCGATGTTGTCGGAGGCGTCGCTGCCCTTGGTGACCAGCACCGGGACGTACTTCTCCAGCTGGGTGACGACGGCGGAGCCGCGCTCGGCCTCCATCACCACGAGGTCCGGCTGGAGGGCGACGATGGAGTCGACGCTCGGCTCACCCCGGGTGCCGACGTCCTTGACGCTCGGGTCGAGCGGGGCGGCGGTCACCCAGGTGGCGTACCCCTTGGGGTCGGCCACGCCGACCGGCATCACGCCGAGGCCGACGAGCATCTCGACCTCGCCCCACTCCAGGCCGACGACCTTGGTGGCGGGGCTCTTGAGCGTGATGGTCTTGCCCCGGCTGTCGGTGACGGTGACCGGGCCGGTGGGCGCGGCGTCGGAGGAGGACGGTGCGGCGGCGGGCTCCTCGGTGGTGCCGCAGCCGGCGATCAGCAGCGCGCTCGCCGCGGCGGCGGCGGCGAGCAGGGTCAGGCGGGTACGCAGCATCGGTTTCTCTTCTGTGTGCAGGGATCGGTCAGGCGGGGATACGGGTCGTGTGCCGGCCGACGGGACGTGTGGAGAGCAGGTTGGTGACCGGGTCGACGATCACCTCGACGCGGATGCCGTACGCCTCGGTGAGCGCCGCCTCGGTGAACACCTCGTGCGGCGTGCCGGTGCCGCGGACCCGGCCCTCGTGCAGGAGCACGACCTGGTCGGCGACGGCGGCGGCCTGGTTGAGGTCGTGCAGCACCACGCCGACGGCGACGCCGGCGGTGTCGGCGAGGTCGCGCATCAGGTCGAGGATCTCCACCTGGTAGCGCAGGTCCAGGAACGTGGTGGGCTCGTCCAGCAGCAGGATCGCGGTGTCCTGGGCCAGGCAGGTGGCCAGCCAGACGCGTTGCAGCTCGCCGCCGGACAGCTCGTCGACCGGCCGGCCGGCCATGCCGTCGACACCTGTCACGGTCATGGCCCGGTCGATCGCGGCGGGCCCGTCGGGGTCGCCGGCGCGCCACCGCTGCCGGTAGGGGTGCCGGCCGTAGCCGACCACGTCCCGCACCGTGACCCCGCTCGGGGTGGGGCGGCTCTGCGCCAGCAGCGTGACCCGGCGGGCGAAGTCCCGGGGGGACAGCGCCCGGGCCGGGGTGCCGTCGGCGAGCACGACCTCGCCGTGTTCCAGCGGGTGCAGGCGGGCCAGCCCGCGCAGCAGCGTCGACTTGCCGCTGCCGTTCGGGCCGACCAGCGCGGTCACCGCCGCGGGGCGCAGCGTGATGGCGGCGTCGTGCACCACCGTCTTGCCGTGGTAGCCCAGCCGCAGCTCACTGCCCGTCAGGCCGTCGGCCCGCGCAACTTCGCTCGTCACGCAGGTTAGGCTAACCTAAGACTCGATCATCCTGTCAAGCCGGTCCTTCGGCCCGATCTCCCCTCCCCCACCCCGGCCCCGACCCGGTCGATCATGAGGTTGACGGCGATGTCGATCTCCGATCCGGCCGCCAACCTCATGATCAACCCGGTGGGGTGCCGGGGTCAGAGCGAGACCTGGCGGCCGCCTAGGGTCACCGTGAGGCGGCCGTCGCCGGCGAAGGACCAGGCCAGGGCACCGGAGTACGTGGCGCAGCGGGAACCGTTGGAGCCGGACCAGAACTGGTTCGAGCCGTCCACGTTCCCGACGGTCCTGTCGTTCGATCCGCTGCCGGCGAAGCGGCAGGAGGTGTTGTTCCGGTAGACCGAGGTGCCGGCGTCGAACGAGAAGTTCCGTTCGGTGCTGTCGATGCTCAGGTTGTTCGAGATCGTCATCGTGCCCGGATTCCGGTTGTACGTGAAGCCGTGCTTGCCGTTGCGGTACGCGATGGTGCGCCGCACGGTGTGGTTGACGGCGATGTCCTCACCGCCGAGCTTGAAGCCGTTGCGGTCGCCGTTGCCGTTCTGGGTGCCGTTGCTGAGCGTGCCGTTGCTGTATGCGAGGGAGTCCTCGATGGTCACCGTGCCGATCGCGCCGGTGTCGGACTTGGTGTAGAGGTCCCACCCGTCGTCGATGTTGTGGTGCGACACCGCGTACCGGAAGACGTTGCCGCCGCCGACTGTGAGCTTGGCCGCGAAGCCGTCGGCGTCCTCGCCGTCGGAGTCGGCGTTGTCGTGCGACTCCACGCTCACCATGAGGTTGTTGGCCGGCCACTGGTCGCGGGGCGTGCTGGAGGCGATCCGGGACAGTTGCAGCCCGGTGTCGCGGTTGAACCGGGTCACCGTCCGC
Organism: Micromonospora chalcea; assembly: GCF_028768405.1. NCBI lineage: Bacteria > Bacillati > Actinomycetota > Actinomycetes > Micromonosporales > Micromonosporaceae > Micromonospora > Micromonospora chalcea. Next base: position 1,880,665 of record NZ_CP118233.1, read on the forward strand.
TCGATGATGTTGTTGCTGCCGCCGACGAAGATGCCGTTGTCACCGGCGCGCTCCACCACGAGCCCGCGCACGTGCCAGTACGAGGCGTTCAGCGCCAGCCCCCGGTTGGCCGGGTCCTCGCTCATCGCCGAGAAGTTCAGGATCGGCGTCTCGCCCGGGTAGGCGTACAGGTTCTTGCGGGCGCTCGACGTGCCGTTGTTGCCGGCGGCGACGGTGACCGTCTGGGACAGGTTGTAGGTGCCGCCGCGCAGGTAGATCGTGCCGCCGACGCCGACGCGGGTGATCGCCGCGGCGATGGTGGTGGGGCTGGCCTGGGTGCCGGCCGCCCCGGCGGTGCCGTTCGGCGCGGCGTAGATCGCGCCGCCGGCCGGCGGCGGCGTGGTCGGTGGCGGCGTCGTCGGCGGCGGGGTGCTCGGGGGCGGGCTGCTCGGCGGGGCGCTGGTCGGTGGCGTGCCGGTGGTGGGCGTGACGCCACCGGTGCACGTGACGCCGTTGACGGCGAACGAGGTCGGGACCGGGTTGCTGGTGTCGTTCCAGGTGCCGTTGAAGCCGAACGACGTGCTCGCGTTGGTGCCGAGGCTGCCGTTGTAGCTGACGTTGGCGGCCCGCACCGACGCGCCGCTGGCGGTGATCTCGGCGCCCCAGGCCTGGGCGACGGTCTGCCCGGCGGCGAACGTCCAGGTGACGGCCCATCCGTTGAGCGGGTCGCCGAGGTTGGTCAGGTTGACGTTGGCGGTGAAGCCGCCGCCCCACTGCGCGGTGACGGCGTAGTCGACGCGGCAGCCGGCGGCCGCCTGGGCGGCGGTCGCGCCGACGGCCAGGCCGGACGCGGCGAGCGCCGCCGTCGCCGCGGCCGATGTCCACAACACCGTACGACGGTGTCGGTTGATCATGATGGTCTCCTCCGGGTGGTGGTGCGGTGCCCACGCCGCTACCGGCACCGATGCCCGGTCGGTGTCAGGGGCGGGCCTTGTCGCCCGGACGTCCGTGTCATGCCGAACGCTCACGTCTCCCGCGCAGTAAGCGCTTTCAGCGCAGCCTAACGACGGACGTCGATGCGGTCAAACATCCGGGGGTGCGCTGAACGATCTCGCGCCGCCGTCCGTATCCACTGCCGACGGGAACATCGGCCGGAACCGCGATGCCGGAGCGGGCACGAGCACGATTCCTCCAGTCGTCACTTCGCACCGTGGAGACGGCGCGGCAGCCGCCGCACCCTCCCGGTCAACCAGAGGAGAGGTGCATGGCCAGGGGTACGCGCAAGACCGCGGTCCTGAAGCTCGGCGGGGTGGGCGCCCTCGCGGCGCTGTTGTTCGCCGGTGGGCTGCAACTGGCGTCGGCGGGCGAGAACAACCGCCCGGCCACCACCGCCGCCGCGCAGACCGTGAACTGCCCGACGGTACGCGACAAGCTGCCGGCCATACCGGCGGCGGCATCGGCCCAGGTGGAGCGGGAACTGGCCAACCTGGACCAGGAGATCGCCCGGCAGAACGAGCGGCTGGCCCGGCAGGCGGTACGCCCCGAGGGCGGACCGGCGTTCATCGACAACGCCATCCTCGGCCCGCTGCGCAGCAAGCGCGTCGCCGTGCTCGACCGCATCGAGATCGCGTTCAACCGGATCGGCGCGCCGCGCCCGGACCTGGACGCGCTGGCGGCCTGCTCGCTCAACGCCCCGGGCGTGCCGAGCGCCGTCAACGGCGGCGCCGGCCAGAACGCCGGCGGCCAGAACGGCAACGCGGGCGGTCAGAACGGCAACGCCGGGGGCCAGAACGGGAACAACGGCGGCCAGAACGGCAACGCGGCCGGACCGGCCCGGACGGTCAACTGCCCGCGTGTCGCGCTGCCTGCCGTCCCGGCGGCGGCCGCCGGCCAGGTGCAGGCCGAGCTGGCCACGCTGGACAAGCAGATCGCCGAGGCGAACGCCCGCCTCGCCCAGCTCGCGGTGCGCCCCGAGGGCGGACCGGCCTTCATCGACAACGCGATCCTCGGGCCGCTGCGCAGCAAGCGCGTCGCGGCGCTCGACCGCATCGAGATCGCGTTCAACCGGGTCGGCGCGCAGCGCCCGAACCTGGACGCGCTGGCCACCTGCGGCCTGAACTGAACGCCCGGTCGCGGCCCGGCGGCGCGCATCCCGCCGGGCCGCGACCCGGGGTCACAGCGGTCCGAGGACGTCGGCCGGGTCGGCGTCCAGCGCCAGCGTCTCCAGCACCGAAAGCAGCTGCCGCTCCTCGTACCGGAAGTGCGACTCCATGATCGCCGACACGCCCTCCAGGTGCCGGGCCAGCTCGTCGGGCGGGGCGTCGCGAGCCACCGCCGCACCCAGCCCGGCCAGCAGGTAGCCGATCATCGAGTGGTCCTGTCGCAGCCGGTCCAGCGTCTCGCGCAGCTCCGGATGGCGCGTCGCGATCGCCGGGAAGAGACTGCGGTCCTCGCCCTCGTGATGCGCGGTCAGCGCCGCGCAGAACCCGTGGCAGAACAGCAGCAGGTCCCGTGTCGCGGGCCGTGCCGGCTCACCGGCGGCGAGCGCCAGCCGGGTCACCTCAAGCGCCTCGCGCAGCCGCTCGTGGACGGCGCGCATCTCCCGGCTCCAGGCCACCAGCCTGGTCTGTTCGCCCTCAGCCACGTGGCGAGGGCGAAGGGACGACGAGTGTCATCGTCGTGCTCCCTTCGATCCGGCGCCTCCATGCCTGACACGGTCTGCCACCGGCACGCGACGCTGCGCGGAGCCTAACCGGCGACGCCGGGAGCGATCAAGTAGTGCCAGCGCTACCCCGGCTCGGTAGCTGGTGGGATGGAACGCGGGACCGGTTCTGGCGAGGCTTGAGGCCGTACCCGTTCACCTCCGTCGAGGAGTTCCCATGACCCGCCGTACCCTCCCGATGGCCGTCGGCGCCACGGCCCTGCTGACCGTCACCGCGCTCGGTGTGCCCGCCGCGTCCGCCACGACCACCGACGTCCGGCGTCCCGCCGCCGACGCCGTCCAGACGCGACTGGACGGCCTGGTCACCGAGCATGGATTCCCCGGGGTGCTGGCCTCCGTACGCCGCGACGGCCGGGTGCGCGACTACACCGCGGGCGTGGGTGACCTGCGCACCGGCGCCGCGATCCCCCGCGACGCCCGGGTGCGCGTGGGCAGCAACACCAAGACGTTCACCGCGGTGGTCGTTCTCCAGCTCGTCGGCGAGGGCCGCATCGACCTCGACGCCACCGTCGAGCGCTACCTGCCCGGGATGGTGCGCGCCAACGGCAACGACGGGCGGCGGATCACCGTACGCCAGCTGCTGCAGCAGACCAGCGGCCTGCCCGACTACGACGAGGTCGTGTTCAGCGAGGCGCAGGATCTGGTGGACCGCCGCAGCGACTACTTCGACCCGCGCCGGCTGCTGGACGAGGCGCTCACCCAGTCGCGGCGCTTCCCGCCGGGTCAGAAGTGGGAGTACAGCAACACCAACTTCGTGCTGGCCGGGCTGATCGTCGAGCGGGTCACCAAGCGTCCGGTGGGTGAGGAGATCACCCGGCGGATCATCGAGCCGCTGCGGCTGCGTGACACGTACTGGCCGCAGACCGGCGAGCAGGACCTGCCGGGCCGCCTGCCGCGCGGATACGTCGCGGTGGAGCCGGGCGCGCCGTGGGTCGACGTGACCCGGATGGACCCGTCGCTGGGCTGGGCCGCCGGTCAGCTCGTCTCCACGCCGTCGGACCTGCGCACGTTCTTCGAGGCGCTGCTGGCGGGCAAGCTGCTCAAGCCGGCCCAGCAGGCGGCGCTGACGCGCACGGTGCCGGCGCCCGACTTCGAGCCCAACGGGGTGTGGGAGTACGGCCTGGGCATCGCCCGGCACGAGCTGCCCTGCGGCGGTCACGCCTGGGGGCACGGCGGCGACATCCAGGGCTTCGAGACGCGCAACCTGTCCACCACCGACGGGCGCAGCGCCGTGGTCGCGGTGACCGCGCTGCCGACCAGCCTGGAGATGCTGGAGGCGGTCACCAGCACCGTCGACGCGGCCCTGTGCGGCACCCGCCGCTGATCCGGCCGACCCGTCCGCGCGCCGCCTCACCGCGAGGCGGCGCGCGTGCGTGTGCGCTACCGGCGGCCGTCGTCGAGGTAGCGCAGCACCGCGGTGACCCGGCGGTCGGCGCGGTCGTCCGGCGGCAGGCTCAGCTTGGCGAAGATGCTGCGGATGTGCTTGTGCACAGCGCCCTCGGTGACGAACAACCGCTCGGCGATCGCGCCGTTGCCCAGCCCTTCGGCCATCAGCGCCAGCACCTCGTGCTCACGCGGCGACAGCTCGGCCAGCGCGGTGTCCGGCCGCCGGTTGCGGGCGAGCAGTTGCCCGACCACCTCGGGGTCGATCACGCTGCCGCCGCCCGCGACGCGGTGCAGCGCGGCGAGGAACTCCTCGACCCGGCCCACCCGCTCCTTGAGCAGGTAGCCGAGCCCGGAGGCGCCGACCGCGAACAGCTCGGTGGCGAACGCCTGCTCGACGTACGCCGACAGGACCAGCACCGCGAGGCCGGGACGTCGGCGACGGGCCTCGACCGCGGCGACGATGCCCTCGTCGGTGTGGGTGGGTGGCATCCGCACGTCGACGATCGCCACGTCCGGCCGGTGCTCGTCGACAGCGGTCAGGAACTCCCCCGGCGTGCCGGCGGTGGCCACCACGTCCAGGTCCTCGGCGCGCAGCAGCAGCGCCAGCCCTTCGCGCAGCAGCGCGTCGTCCTCGGCGATCACAATCCGCATGGCAGCTCCACGTGCATCCTCGTCGGTCCTCCCGGTGGACTGGTGAGCGTCATCCGCCCGTCGTAGGCCTCGACCCGGCGGCGGATGCCGGTCAGCCCCGAGCCGCGCGTCTCGTCGGCGTCCCCGCGCCCGTCGTCGGTGATCGTCACCAGCAGCCGGTCCCGTTCCCGGCGCACGACGACCTCGACGCCGTTCGCGCCGCTGTGCCGGACCACGTTGGTCAGCGCCTCGGCCACCACGAAGTACGCGGTGGCCTCCACCGACGCCGCGCAGCGCACGTCGACGTCCACCGACAGGCGGCACGGCACCGCGCACTCCGCCGCCAGTCCGGTCAGCGCCCCGGCCAACCCTCGGTCGCCGAGCACCGGCGGCAGGATGCCGCGCACCACCGTACGCAGCTCGCCGAGCGCCTGCTCCGCCGCGTTCTGCGCGCGTTCCAGGATCTCGTCGGCGCGGGCCGGATCGCGGCGCAGCGCCCGCCGCGCGGCACCCAGCAGCACGTTCACCGCGACCAGGCGGTTCTGGGTGCCGTCGTGCAGCGAGCGTTCGATGCGGCGCAGCTCCACCGCGTGGGCGTCGAGCGCGGCGGCCCGGGTGGCGGTGAGTTCGGCGACGCGCAGCGACAGGTCGAACCCGGGCGGCGGGGGCAGCAGCCGCCGGCCCGGCCGGGCCTGGATCCGCGCGAGCGCCGGGCCGGTCGTGACCGCGAGAACCAGCCAGCCGACCCCGAGCACGGCGACCGCGAGCGCGTCGCCGAGCCCGTCGATGTGCCACCAGCCGATGCCGGGCGCGCCGGCCTCCGGCGGCACCAGCCGGTACCAGAGCGGGAACGTCATGTCCTGCACGGCGTAGATCGGCAGCACCAGCGCGAGCAGCCCGGCCCCGAAGCCGAGCGTCCCGTGGACGGCCACCCAGCGCAGCTCCCGCCGTACCACCGGGTCGCGCAGCGCCGCGCGCACCCCGGCCGGGACCGGGCCGGGCGCCGGGATCGGCGTTCCCCACCGGGACAGCCGGGCGCGCTCGCGGTCGGCCACCGACCGCACGGCCTGCAGCAGTCCGGGTACGAGCAGCAGCCCGACCCCGCCGACGCACGCCGCCGCGACGACGAGCATCCCGAGCAGCGTGCCCAGGGCCAGCACGGCGGTGCCCAGCCCGCCGACGAGGTGCTCCAGAGCGTCCACCGCCACGCGGAACCGCCTCCGCACGTACTCCATCCCGGCCCACCCCCGGGCGAAACGATAGGTCACGGTGGTCGCGGCCCGGCAGCCCCGGGCGCGGAAAGTACAGCCTGCTGTACCAGGACTGTCGTGCTGGCGGGATCGTTCCCGACCGGCCGGCTCCCTAGTGTCGGTGGTAGCAGAAAACACCGAGGAGGCAGCCGTGAACGACCTGGACCGTACCGCCGAGACCGCCGCCGCCCCGACGTCCGTCACCCGGATGCGCCCGCTGCTCTGGCTGGTGCTCATCGTGAGCGTGGCCGCGAACGTGGTGCTGTCGAGCGTCGTCGGCAACCCGTGGGCCGGTTCCGCCTTCGGCGCGCTGGCGCTGCTGAGCGGTGGGACGCTTGCCGTCGACCACTACCGCAACCGCTGATCCGTCGCCGGCCGGGCGCCGGACAGCCGCCGCAGGGCGGGCCGCTCGTTCTCGCGGCCCGCCCTGCGGCGTTCGCGTCAGCGCTGCGAATCGATTGACAGTCAGCTATATGAACGCCAGGCTAAGGGGCATTGTTAGCGTTAACGCGGCCGTCATCTCCACCGCAGAGAAAGGCCCCCGTCGTGCCCCTGACCCGACGCGCGTTCACAGTCGGCGCCCTGTCCGCGGCTGCCGCCGCCTCCGGCGCGCTCAGCCTGCCCCGCGGCGCGTTCGCGGCGGCGAACACCGCCTACGCGATGGCCTACTTCACCGAGACGCCGAACGGCCTCGGCGCCGACTACGGCCTGCACCTGGCCGTCAGCCGGGACGGGCTGAACTGGACTCCGCTGAACCAGAACAACCCGGTGGTCACCCCGACCGCCGGGCAGCTCGGCCTGCGCGACCCGTTCGTGCTGCGCAGAACCGACGGCACGTTCGTGGTGCTGGCCACCGACCTCAAGGGCACCAACTGGGGGCTGACCAGCCAGTACCTGCACGTGTGGGACTCGGCCGATCTGACCGCGTTCACCGGCTACCGCCGCATCCGCATGCACACGCTCGACACCCACACCTGGGCGCCGACCGCGTTCTGGGACGCCACCCGCGGGCAGTACGCCATCGTCTACTCCGCCAACAACGGCCGGGACGTGTTCCTGGTCAACTACACCAGCGACTTCCGCACCGTCAGCGCACCGCAGGTCTACTTCAGCCCCGCCTTCGGCGTGCTCGACGGCGACGTGGTGGTCGACGGCGGCACCACGTACCTCTACTACAAGAACCTCGACGACGGACATCTCTACGGCGCCCGCTCCACCACCGCCGCGCCGAACAGCTTCACCACGTACACCAGCGGGCTGCGGCAGGGCAACGCGATCGAGGCGCCGCTGCTGCTGCGCACGAACGAGGGCGGCTGGCGGCTGTGGGGCGACTCGTTCAGCCCGGTCAACAACGACTACTACGCCTGGTCCACGACGACCATCTCCGGCAACTCGTGGACGCCGCTGAACCAGCGGGACTACACACCGCCGCTGAACTCCAAACACGGCTCGATGATCGGCATCACCGACGCCGAGTACGCCGGGCTGGTCAACCGCTGGGGCACGCCGAACTGGGTCCGGCTCAAGTCGTCGAACTTCCCCGACCGCTACGTGCGGCACGCCGACCGGATCGCCCGCGTCGACGCGTACCCGTTCGACCCGTACCAGGACCAGATGTGGCGGATGGTCCCCGGCCTGGCCGACGCCGCCGGCGTCTCGTTCGAGTCGGTCAACTACCCCGGCAACTACCTGCGGCACTACGACTACGCGGTCCGGCTGGACCCGAACGACGGCACCGCCACGTTCCGCGCCGACGCCACCTTCCACCGCACCGCCGGCCTGGCCGACGCCACCTGGTCGTCGTTCCGCTCGTACAACTACCCCACCCGTTACCTGCGGCACTACGACTACCGGCTGCGCATCGATCCGCTCGGCGCCGGCTCCCCCGCGGTCGACCGGCAGGACGCCACCTTCCGGGTCACCGCGTAGCCGTTCCCCACCACCACCGTCCCCGCCACCACCGTCCCCCGCCACGGAGGCCGCCATGCCCGCTCCCCTGGTGAACCGCCGATTCCTGCTCCGCGCCACCGGCGCCACCGCCGTCGCGGCGACCGCCGGCGCCGCCGCCGGGTCCGTCACCGCAGGCGGTACGGCGCACGCCGCGCTGCCACCGGCCCGCCCCGACATCGGCGTGTCCGCGTACGCGTTCGACCCGGGCCAGGTCCGGCTGACCGCGAGCCGGTGGCAGGACAACGAGAACCGCACAGTGGCGTACCTGCGCTTCGTGGACGTCAACCGGCTGCTCTACAACTTCCGGGCCAACCACCGCCTGTCCACCGGCGGCGCCGCCGCCAACGGTGGCTGGGACGCGCCGAACTTCCCGTTCCGCACCCACATGCAGGGTCACTTCCTGACCGCCTGGGCGCAGGCGTGGGCGGTGCTCGGCGACACCACCTGCCGGGACAAGGCGCTCACCATGGTCGCCGAGCTGGCCCGCTGCCAGGCCAACAACGGCGCGGCCGGGTTCAGCGCCGGCTACCTGTCCGGCTTCCCGGAGTCCGACTTCACCGCGCTGGAGGCCCGGACGCTCAGCAACGGCAACGTCCCCTACTACTGCATCCACAAGACGCTGGCCGGGCTGCTGGACGTGTGGCGGCTGATCGGCAGCACCCAGGCCCGGGACGTGCTGCTGGCGCTGGCCGGCTGGGTCGACCAGCGCACCGGCCGGCTCACCTCGGCCCAGATGCAGGCCATGCTCGGCACCGAGTTCGGCGGCATGAACGCGGTGCTGACCGACCTCTACCAGCAGACCGGCGACGGGCGGTGGCTGACCGTCGCGCAGCGGTTCGACCACGCCGCCGTGTTCAACCCGCTCGCCGCCAACTCCGACCAGCTCAACGGGCTGCACGCCAACACGCAGGTGCCCAAGTGGATCGGCGCGGCCCGGGAGTACAAGGCCACAGGCGTCACCCGCTACCGGGACATCGCCACCAACGCGTGGGCCATCACCGTCGGCGCGCACACGTACGCCATCGGCGGCAACAGCCAGGCCGAGCACTTCCGTGCCCCGAACGCGATCGCCGGCTACCTGCGCAACGACACGTGCGAGGCGTGCAACACGTACAACATGCTCAAGCTGACCCGGGAGCTGTGGCAGCTCGACCCGGACCGGGTCGCGTACGTCGACTTCTACGAGCGCGCGCTGCTCAACCACATGATCGGCCAGCAGAACCCGGCCGACGCGCACGGTCACGTCACGTACTTCACCCCGCTCAACCCGGGCGGGCGGCGCGGTGTCGGCCCGGCGTGGGGCGGCGGCACCTGGAGCACCGACTACAACTCCTTCTGGTGCTGCCAGGGCACCGGGCTGGAGACCAACACCACGCTCGCCGACGCGATCTACTTCCACAACGGCACCACGCTGACCGTCAACCTGTTCATGCCCTCGGTGCTCACCTGGAGCCAGCGCGGCATCACCGTCACCCAGGCCACCTCGTACCCGGTCGGCGACACCACGACGCTGACCGTCACCGGCTCGGTGAGCGGCTCGTGGACGATGCGGATCCGGATCCCGGCGTGGACCAGCGGGGCGAGCGTCAGCGTCAACGGCGTCGCGGCCGGCATCGCCACCACGCCCGGCAGCTACGCCGCCCTGACCCGCGACTGGACCTCCGGCGACACGGTAACGGTCCGGCTGCCGATGCGGGTGGCGACGGTGGCCGCCAACGACGACGCCGCGGTCGCCGCGATCACGTACGGGCCGGTGGTGCTCTCCGGCAACTACGGCAACACCACGCTGAGCGCGCTGCCGACGCTGGACCCGGCCTCGGTCACCCGTACCGGCACGGGCAGTCTCGCGTTCACCGCCCGGGCCGACGGCGCCACCGTCAACCTCGGCCCGTTCTACGACGCCCACGGGCACAACTACACGGTCTACTGGCGGGTCGGCACGGGCAGTGGTGGCGGCGGCGAGGCGAGTTTCCGGCTGGCGAACGCGGCGAGCGGGCTGGTGCTCGGGATCCAGAACATGTCCACCGCCGACGGCGGGCTCGCGCTGCAGTGGGGTGACACCGGCACCGCCGACCACGACTGGCAGCTCGTGGTCGACGGGTCGGCGCTGCGGCTGCGCAACGTCAACAGCGGCAAGGTGCTGGGCGTGGAAAACATGTCCACCGCCGACGGCGCCCGGATCCTGCAGTGGGCGGACAACGGCACCGCCGACCATCTCTGGGCCGTCGTCGACGTCGGCGACGGCAGCCACAAGCTGCGCAACGTGCACACCGGCAAGCTGCTCGGCATCTCCGGCGGCTCGACCGCGCAGGGCGCGTTCGCCGTGCAGGACCCGGACAACGGCAGCCTGGACAACCAGTGGCGGTTCCTGCCCAACGGGGCGCGGCGGATCCAGAACCTCGGCAGCGGGCTGGTGCTCGGCGTGCAGAACATGTCCACCGCCGACGGCGGGCCGGTCATCCAGTGGGGCGACACCGGGACCGCCGACCACCTCTGGACCGCGCTCGTGGACACCGGCGGCTACCTGCGGCTGCGCAACGGCAACAGCGGCAAGGTGCTGGGCGTCGAGGGCGCCTCGACAGCGGCCGGCGCCCGGATCGTCCAGTGGGCCGACAACGGCGCCGCCGACCACAGGTGGCGGCTGCGGCACGGCGGCGGCTGGTTCCGGATCCAGTGCGCGAACGGGGGCCGTGTGCTCGGCCTCAGCGGCGGTTCCGGCGCCCAGGGCGCGCAGGCGGTCCTCGCCGACGACACCGGCGCCGCCCACCAGCGCTGGCGCTTCCTCTGACCCACTCCCGCCGCCCCAGCTCGCCGATCTTGCGCTTTCGGCCCCCGCGAAGTTCGCCAACCGGACATCCTGCGGGCGCGAAGTGCAAGATCGGCGAGGGCGGGTGGGGCGCCGGGTGGGTCAGCGGGTGGGGGGTGGGCCCACGCTTCGGCGCGGAACCAGCGTCGGGGCGATGGTCTGGCGCAGCGGGCCTGCCGACTCCGACTCGATCTGGGCCAGCAGGAGGTCCAGGCTCGCCGCGGCCACCGCCGTGAAGTCGGGCCGCACCGTGGTCAGCGGCGGGATGAAGTACGCCGCCTCCGGCACGTCGTCGAACCCGACGACGCTGATGTCGTCCGGTACGCGGCGGCCGTGCTCGTGCAGCGCGCGCAGCACGCCCAGCGCCAGGTGGTCGTTCGCCGTGAAGACCGCGGTGACCTCCGGCATCCGGGCCAGCATCTGCCCGCACCGGTAACCCGCGGCAGCGGACCAGTCCGCCGGGACCAGCGGCGGAACCTCGGCGCCCGCCTGCCGCAACGCCTCGCGCCACCCCTCGATCCGGCCGGCGCTGTCGAACCAGTCCGACGGGCCGGACACGTGCCAGACGGTGCGGTGCCCGGCGGCGAGAAGGTGCTCGGTGGCGGCCCGGGCGCCGGCGACCTGGTCGACGGTGACCAGCGGGATCGGCCGCCGGGGGTCGCCGTCGACTGTCACCAGCGGCACGTCGTGGGGCAGCCGTTCCAGCGCCTCCCCGGCCGACTCGACCGGCGCGATCACCACTATGCCGGCCACCCGGTGCGCCAGGTGCCGCTCCACCGCCGCCGAGATGGAACGGTGGTCGAGGTCGCGGACGCTGCCGACGCTCACCGCGAAACCCGCCTCGGCGGCGGTCTGCTCCAGCGCGGCCAGCAGCGACGCCGGGCCGTACAGCGTGGTGTTCTGCGCGACCACGCCGATCACCTGGGAACGGCCGGTCACCAGCGCGCGGGCCGCGCGGTTGGGCCGGTAGCCGAGCTCGGTGATGGCGGCCTGGACCCGCAGCCGGGTCTGTTCACGCACGTTGGGATGCCCGTTGAGCACCCGGGAGACCGTCTGGTGCGAAACCCCGGCGAGGCGAGCCACGTCCGTCATCGCAGGACCGCGCACGGCCACCTCACTTTCGCCACTGCCCGCGGCGGCCACACCCGGTCGATCTCGACCGGACCGTCCCGGGTGGCGACAGTCTACGCCAGCGGTCCCATCGGTATCGCTACCGCAGATCGACCGTTCCCACCGTGGCGCGCCGATTATCGCGGAATCGACAGGCGGCTCATTCCCTTCCGTTGCGCAGCGGCACGAACAGGCAGCTCGGAGCGGGTGGAATTGGGCCCGGGGTGCGGCATTTCCGGCGATTGCCGGAGCCGCACCCCGGGCTATGGAAGATGTGTCAACGGCCGCGAATGGTGACCGTTGTCACGGTGTCGTCAGCGAGAACTGCCGCACCGTCACCGCACCGCCAAGCGATTGCGTGGCGTAGTTGAAGAAGCCGAACCGGTAGCCCATGAAGAACTGCCACGCGTTGTTGAGCGTCAGCGCGTTGCCCAGCGACACGAAGTTCACCCCGTCGGTGCTGTAGGAGAACCGCGCCTGCCGTCCGGAGCCGGGCCGGATGTCGGCGTTGGCCCGCAACCAGATCCGCCCGCCGGACACCGCCGCGCTGGCGATCTCCGTCCCGGTGCTCGTGGTGTTCCAGTTCGAGCCCATGGTCAGACCGTTTGTCATCACCACCCGGGTCGCGCCGTTGTCCCGCCGTACGCCGATCCAGGCCGAACTGTCCCGCAGCATCGCCAGGCCGGCCCGGTCACCGTCGCGCATGGTCGAGTAGTCCAGCTCGATGGTGCCGGTCGAGGTCGGACCCTGGATGCGGTGGGTGAGCGTGTTGCGGGCCCGGTACAGGTCGTTGGTGACGGTGGCGGTCTGCAGGCGCAGGCCGTTGTTCACCGACCACCTGCTGTTGTCCGGGTTGTGGTTCCACTCGTACTGCGGGCCGAGCGTGGTGCCGGAGAACGTGTCGGTGCCGGTGAGCGGCTTGACCGGGCGGGTCGGCAGCGGGTTGGGATAGCTCGCACCCCAGGCCCCGTTGACGGTCTGCAGCTGCGGCCAGCCGTCGGAGGTCCAGGTGATCGGCGCCAGCGTCGGCATCCGGCCGCCCGGGTAGGCGTCGGTGAACGCCATGTAGTACCAGGCGCCGGTCTGCGTCTGCACCAGCCCGCCCTGGTGCGGCACGCCGCCACCGGAGATCGGGCCGGGCAGGTTCAGCAGCACCTGCCGCTGCTCGTACGGGCCGAACGGGCCGTTCGTGGACTTCAGCACGTACTGGCCGTTGGCCGGCCGGGTCAGCCAGATGTAGTACGCGCCGTTGCGCTTGTAGAAGCGCGCCCCCTCCAGCGTGCCGATGCTCGACGGCGTCTGGTAGACCTGCTGCGCCCGCACCTGGCTGCGCCCGTCGGCGGAGAGCTGGGCCACGCTGATCGTGCCGTTGCCGTACGCGACGTACATGGTGTCGTTGTCGTCGATCAGCATGCCGGCGTCGTAGTAGCAGTTGGGGATGGTGGCGAGGCGGCTCCACGCGCCGTCCACGGCGGTGGCGGTGTAGATGTGGGTCTGCGCGAAATCGATGCACCCGGCCCAGTAGAACGTGCGGTTGCTCGGCCGGTAGTTCAGCGTCGACGCCCAGATGCCGTCCACGTACGCCTGCTCGCTGGCGCTCAGGTCGTACTTGGTGCCGAACTCCAGCCGCGGCACCGAATGCCCGGCGAACTCCCAGTTCACCAGGTCCCAGGAGCGCAGCACCGGCGCGCCGGGCGAGTAGTGCATAGTGGAGGCGGACATGTAGTAGACGTCGCCGACCCGGATGATGTCGACGTCGGCGAAGTCCTGCCAGACCGCCGGGTTGGTGAAGTTGCCGCTCGGCGTGCCCGGGTCACCCGGGTTGCCGCCGACCCGCACCAGCTGCCACTGCTGGTTCGCGCCGTTCCAGTCGTCGTACTGGACGATGTTGCCGCCGTCGGCGGTGGAGGCGTTCTGCACCTCCATCACCTTGTTCGAGTTCCGGTTGATCAGCCGGACGTACCCGCTGTCGGAGTCGGCCAGCCGGAACTGCTGGTTGGTGCCGCCGTGGTCGGTCCACTGGACCACCGCGGCCCCGTTGGCGGTGGACGCGCCGGTCACGTCCAGCACCTTGCCCGAGTGCCGGGAGCGCAGCCGGTAGTAGCCACCGCCGGAGTCCACGAACTGCCACTGCTGCCAGGCGCCGTCGTTGCGCGTCCACTGGGTGATCCGCGCGCCGTCGTTCGTCGCCTGGTTGTACAGGTCCAGCGCCTTGCCGCTGTTGCGGTTCACCAGCACGTAGTACGCGCTGGTGTCCACGGTGGCCGCGGAGACGGGCGCGGGCACGGCGCCCACCACCACGCCACCGACAAGCAGCGCCACCACCCCGGCCAGCAGCCGGGACAGGCGTCCACGTCCACGGGACAGTCGAGCCGTCACCATGATCCTCCTTCGTCGACCGGAGCCCGGGCACGGCGACGCGCGCCGACGACGTCGGCGTTATCGCTAACAGCGATGCCCACCCAGGCGGGAGTCGGATCCCTGGCAACTGCGGCGCAGATCGCGCCCGGAACGGCCCGCGAGCGGTGCCGGTGACCCTATCCATCGACTGTGAGCGATAACATGGCGTTCGTCAAGGCGTAACACGCCGCCCGCCACGCGGGGTCGGCGCGGCGGGCGGCGAGGGGGTTCAGAAGCCCCGGGCGAGCCGGTAGTACGCCTGGTTCCAGCGCAGCTCGTCGGCGAAGCGGTGCGGGCGCGTCTCCGCGTCGATGACCACCAGCTCGGTCCGAGCCATCGCGGCCAGGTCACGCAGCTCCTCCACGCCGACGGCCTGGGAGAGCACGGTGTGGTGCGGCGCGCCCGCGGTGATCCACGCCTCCGCCGAGCCGGCCAGGTCGGGCTGCGGACGCCAGACCGCGCGCGCCACCGGCAGCCGGCGCAGCGGGTGCGGCGGCGGCACCACGTCCACCGCGTTGGCCACCAGCCGGAACCGCTCCCCCATGTCCGCCATGCCCAGCACCACGGCCGGGCCGGGGGCGGCGTCGAAGACCAGGCGCACCGGGTCCTCCCGCCCGCCGATGCTCAGCGGATGCACCTGCGCGCTCGGCACGTCGGCGGCGATGCTCGGGCACACCTCCAGCATGTGCGCGCCGAGGATCAGCTCCTGGCCGAACGTCAGGTCGTAGGTGTAGTCCTCCATGAACGAGGTGCCTCCCGGCACCCCGACGGCCATCGCCTTGAGCGTGTGCACCAGCACCGAGGTCTTCCAGTCGCCCTCGCCGCCGAAGCCGTAGCCGTCGGCCATCAGGCGCTGCACCGCGATCCCGGGAAGCTGGCGCAGCCCGCCGAGGTCCTCGAAGTTCGTGGTGAACGCCCGGAACCCGCCGGCCTCCAGGAACGCGCGCAGGCCCAGCTCCTGGCGCGCCGCGTACCGCAGCGAGTCGTGCCGGTCCCCGCCGGGCCGCAGCTCCGGCGCCACCCGGAAGGTGTCGTCGTACTCCTTGACCAGGTCGTCCACCTGCGCGTCCGCCACCTGGTCGACGGCCGCGACGAGGTCGTTGACGCCGTAGGTGTTCACCGATACGCCGAAGCGCAGCTCCGCCTCGACCTTGTCCCCCTCGGTGACCGCGACGTCGCGCATGTTGTCGCCGAAGCGCGCCAGCCGCAGCGTCCGCAGCGCCGACCAGCCGACGGCGGCCCGGGCCCAGGCCGCGACCCGGCCGACGACGCGCGGGTCGGTGACGTGGCCCGCGACGGTCTTGCGGGCCACCCCGAGCCGGGTCTGGACGAACCCGAACTCCCGGTCGCCGTGGGCGGCCTGGTTGAGGTTCATGAAGTCCATGTCGATCTCGTCCCACGGCAGCGCCACGTTCGCCTGCGTGTGCAGGTGCAGCAGCGGCGTCCGTAGCGCGTCCAGCCCGGCGATCCACATCTTGGCCGGGGAGAACGTGTGCATCCAGGCGATCACCCCGACCGCGCCCTGCACGGCCGCGTCCCGGCACACCGCCAGGATGTCCGCGCTGGAGGTGAGGACCGGCTTCCAGACCACGCGGACGGGGATGTCCGGCGAGGAGTCCAGGCGCGCGGCGATCTGCCGGGACTGCTCGGCGACCTGCCGCAGGGTGTCCTCGCCGTAGAGGCCCTGGCTGCCGGTGAGGAACCAGACCTCGGGCTGGGGGTGAGTTGCCATGTTGTTGCCTTCCGCGCTAGGAACCGTCACTTGAACCGGATGCCGATGAGGCGCTGGAGGAGGATGAACGCGAAGAGCAGCCCGCCGATCACGATCTTGGTCCACCAGGAGTTGAGGCTGCCGTCGAACGTGATCAGGGTCTGGATCACGCCGAGCACCAGCACGCCGAGCACGGTGCCGAAGACGTACCCGGAACCGCCGGTGAGCACGGTGCCGCCGATCACCACAGCCGCGATCACGTCCAGCTCCATCCCGACGGCGATCAGCGGCGCGCCGGAGAGCGTGTAGAACGACAGCAGGATGCCGCCGATGGCCGAGCAGAGCCCGCTGATCGTGTAGACGGCGATCCGGGTCCGCGCCACCGGCAGGCCCATCAGCAGCGCCGACTGCGCGTTGCCGCCGACCGCGTACACGTTGCGGCCGAACCGGGTGTACGCCAGCACGTACGCCGCGATCAGCACCACCGCGAACGCGATGAGCACACTGATCGAGACGAAGTTGCCGGCCGGGTCGCCGATGCGCTGCTGCGACATCGACGTCCAGAAGCCGTCGGTGATGGAGATCGAGGAGTCGCTGATGAACGTGCACATGCCGCGGGCGAAGAACATCCCGGCGAGTGTGACGATGAACGGCTGGATCTCGAAGAAGTGGATCGCGCAGCCCATCAGGAAGCCCAGCGTCGGGCCGATCAGCAGCGCGATGACCAGCACCAGCGCCGCGGGCAGGCCGTCGCGCAGCAGCGACGCCGACACCATCGCGGTCATCGCGACCACCGAGCCGACGGACAGGTCGATGCCGCCGGTGAGGATCACGAACGTCATGCCGACCGCGACCACGAGCAGGAAGCCGTTGTCGATGAAGACGTTGAAGACGACCTGGATGTTGGAGAACGCGCGGTACTGGGACACGCCGATGCCGTACATGACGAGCAGCAGGGCGAGCGTCGCCAGCACCGGGACGTGCCGCCGGGGCAGGCTGGGCCGCCAGGAGCGGCCGGTGGTCAACGACGTGCTGCTCATGCCGGCACCTGCTCCTTCTCCCGCTGCGGCGCCGCCGGCCCGGGCTCGGTCCCGCGCCGCCGCCGGCGCAGCCGGGCGCGGAACGCCGGGGCCTGCACGAGGCAGACGGCGATGACGACGACCGCCTTGAACAGCAGCGACGTCTGCGGCGAGATGTTCATGGCGTACACGGTGGTGGTCAGGGTCTGGATGATCAGCGCGCCGAGGACGGTGCCGCCGAGGGAGAACCGGCCACCGGCGAGCGACGTGCCGCCGATCACGACCGCCAGGATCGCGTCGAGCTCGATCCACAGGCCGGCGGCGTTGCCGTCGGCGCTGGACACGTTCGCGGTGACCATGAAGCCGGCGAGCGCGGCGCAGGCGGCGCTGATCACGTAGACGAGGAAGACGATGCGCCGCGACCGGATGCCGGCCAGCCGGCTGGCCTCGGCGTTACCGCCGACCGACTCGACGATCAGGCCGAGCGCGGTACGCCGGGTGAACGCGGCCACCAGCAGCGCGGCGGCGAGCGCGATCAGGATGGCCAGCGGCAGCGTCAGGAAGTGCCCGAGCCCGATCGCCCGGTACGGCCCGGAGTTGATCGTGATGATCTGCCCCTCGGTGACCAGCTGGGCGATGCCCCGGCCGGCCACCATGAGGATCAGCGTGGCGATGATCGGCTGGATGCCGATGACCGCCACGAGCACGCCGTTCCACGCGCCGAGCACCAGCGCGGCGCCGAAGGCCAGCGCCAGCGCGGTGGCCACCGTGGCCGGGCTGTTCTGGTCGGCCGCCCCGCTGATGTGCAGGCAGGCGATCGCGCCGCTGATGGCGCAGAGCGACCCGACGGACAGGTCGATGCCGCCGGTGGCGATGACGAGCGTCATCCCGAGCGCGACCAGGATCAGCGGCGCGCTCAGCCGCAGGATGTCGATGGGCGTGCCGTACAGGTGGCCGTTCTTGACCTCGACGGCGAGGAAGCCGGGACGGTAGACGGTGTTCGCGGCGAGCATCACCACGAGCACCAGCGCCGGCCAGAACAGGCGGTGGCCGGTGAGCGGGCGGAGGCGGGCGGCGACGGCGGTCATCGGGTCACCTCCTTCCGCGTGGTGCCGCTGGCGATGGTGCGCATGACGCGGTCGGCGTCGAGCGTGTCGTCGTTGTCGAGCTGGGCGACCATCTCGCGGTCGCGCATGACCGCGACCCGGTGGCTCAGGCGCAGCACCTCCTCCAGCTCGGCGGAGATGAACAGCACCGCCATGCCGCCGTCGGAGAGCTGCACCACCAGCTTCTGGATCTCGGCCTTCGCGCCGACGTCGATGCCGCGGGTCGGCTCGTCCAGGATGAGCAGGCGCGGCTCGGTGATGAGCCAGCGGGCCAGCAGCACCTTCTGCTGATTGCCGCCGGACAGGTTGCGCACCGGCAGTTCCGGGTTGGCCGGGCGGATGCTCAGCGCCTCGACGTACCTGCGGACCAGCTCGTCCTGGCGGCGGCGCGGGATCGGACGCAGCCAGCCGCGCGCGGCCTGCATCGCCAGGATCATGTTCTCCCGGACCGTCAGCTCCGGGACGATGCCCTCGGCCCGCCGGTTCTCCGAGCAGAACCCGACACCCTGGCCGATGGCCTGGATCGGGTTGCGCACCGGCGCCCGGCCGCCGTCGAGCCGGACCTGGCCGTGGTCGGCCCGGTCCGCGCCGAAGATCAGCCGCGCCACCTCGGTACGGCCGGAGCCGAGCAGTCCGGCCAGGCCGACCACCTCACCGGCGTGGATGCGCAGGCTGAACGGGGCGACCGCGCCACGCCGGCCCAGCCCGTCGGCGTCCACCAGCGGGGCCTCGTCCGCGGTGTCGACGGTGGCGCGTTTCTGCTGCTCGTCGAGCCGCTCCAGCACGTCCAGCTCCTGCCCGATCATCTTCTCGACCAGGCTGAACTGCGGCAGCTCCTCGGTGCGGTACTCCCCCACCAGCGTGCCGTTGCGCAACACCGTGATGCGGTCCGCGATGCCGTAGACCTGGTCGAGGAAGTGCGTGACGAACAGGATCGCGATGCCCTCGTCACGGAGCTGGCGCATGATCCGGAACAGCTGCGCCACCTCGCCGGCGTCCAGGCTGGACGTCGGCTCGTCCAGGATCAGCACCCGGGCCTGCACGTCGATCGCCCGGGCGATGGCGACCATCTGCTGCACCGCGAGCGAGTACGTGCCCAGCGGCGCGGAGACGTCGAGGTCGAGGTCGAGCCGGGCCAGCAGGTCGCGGGCCCGCCGGCGCATCTCGCCCCAGCGCACCGCGCCGAGCCGGCGCGGCTCGCGGCCGATGAAGACGTTCTCCGCCACCGACAGGTTGGTGCAGAGGTTGACCTCCTGGTAGACGGTGCTGACGCCGGCCGCGGCGGCCTGCATCGGCCCGCTGAACGAGACCTGCTCGCCGTCGAGGGTGATGGCTCCCGCATCGGTCCCGTAGACGCCGGTCAGCACCTTGATCAGGGTGGACTTGCCGGCGCCGTTCTCACCCATCAGGGCGTGGACCTCGCCCGGGAACAGCCGGAAGTCGACGTCGTGCAGCGCGCGGACCCCGGGGAAGGTCTTGCTGATGCCGGTCATGGTCAGGACCGGACGGTTACCCGTCATCCCATCGGACCTCTTCTAGACGGTGGTGGCACGGGGGCCGCCGTCTCGCGACGGCGACCCCCGGGGTGGGTCAGTACTTGCGGTTGGGCAGTGCCTCCTTGGCCTGCTCCTGGGTGAAGGTGGTCTCCTCGGTCTCGATCCGGGCGGGGACCTCCTCGCCGGCCTTGACCTTCTTGACCAGCTCCATCAGCTGCGGGCCGAGCAGCGGGCTGCACTCGGCGATGAAGTTGAACTTGCCGTCCGCGAGGGCCTGCATGCCGTCCTTCACCGCGTCGACGGTGATGATGGTGATGTCCTTGCCGGGCGTCTTGCCCGCCGCGCTGATCGCCTCGAGCGCGCCCAGACCCATGTCGTCGTTGTGCGCGAAGAGCACGTCGATCTTCGGGTTGGCCTTGAGGAACTGCTCCATGACCTGCTTGCCGCCGGCCCGGGTGAAGTCACCCGACTGCGACGCGACGATCTTCAGGTTGGGGTTGGCGGCGATCGCCTCGGCGAAGCCCTTCTTCCGGTCGTTGGCCGGGGCCGAGCCGGTCGTGCCCTGCAGCTCGACGATGTTGACCGGGCCGGACGCCGCCTTCTTCTGCTCCACCAGCCACTCGCCGGCGAGGCGGCCCTCCTTGACGAAGTCCGAGCCGAGGAACGTCTTGTAGAGCGACTTGTCGGCCGAGTCGACCGCGCGGTCGGTCAGGATGACCGGGATCTTCGCGTCCTTGGCCTCCTTGAGCACGGTGTCCCAGCCCGACTCCACCACCGGCGAGAAGGCGATCACGTCGACCTTCTGCTGGATGAAGTTGCGGATCGCCTTGATCTGGTTCTCCTGCTTCTGCTGCGCGTCGTCGAACTTCAGCTCGATGCCGGCCTCGGCGGCCGCTTCCTTGATCGAGGTGGTGTTCGCGGTGCGCCAGCCGCTCTCGGCGCCCACCTGGGAGAAACCCAGGACGATCTTGTCGTTGCCGTCACCGGAATCGCCACCGGTGTCGCTGTTGCCGCAGGCCGCCATGCTGCCGGCGAGCAGCACGCCGGCGAGCGCGGCGATGACCCTGCGGGCCGTGCTCCTGGTACTCATCGGTTCTCCTCCGGGGTTGGATGTTCCGGACGCGCGGCGGGGAGCCGGTGCGTCCGGGTGTGGTGGTGGGGTGGGTGCGCGGCGCTCGGTCCGGGGTCAGGGCGCCGGCGGGCGTTGGCCGTAGACGTTCTGGTAACGGTCGTAGAGCGAGTCGATGTCGGCCGGCGCGATCGGCAGCGGCTGCCCGAGCGCTCGGGCCAGGTGCGCGGTGCGGGCGACGTCCTCGCACATCACGGCGGCCTTGACCGCCGCCCGGGCGTCCCGGCCGATGGTGAACACGCCGTGGTTGCGCATGAGCACCGCGGGCGAGCGGTGCCCGGACAGCGTGCTGACGATCCCCTTGCCGATGTCGTCGCCGCCGATCAGCGCGAACGGCCCGACCGGGATCTCCCCGCCGAACTCGTCGGCCTGCGCGGTCAGCCAGCACGGGATCGCCTCGCCCCGGGCCGCCCAGGCGGTGGCGTAGCCGCTGTGGGTGTGCACCACGCCGCCGACCTCGGGCATCGCGCGGTAGACGTAGGCGTGCGCGGCGGTGTCGCTGGACGGCGAGCCGCCGCCGTCGACGACAGTGCCGCTCAGGTCGCAGACCACCATGGACTCGGCGGTCAGGTCGTCGTAGTCGACGCCGCTGGGCTTGATGACCATCAGGTCCTGACCGGGTACGCGGGCCGAGACGTTGCCGGCGGTCCAGGCCACCAGCCCGTAGCGGGTCAGCTCGCGGTGCAGGCGGGCCACCGTCTCGCGCAGCTCGGCGACCTGGCTGTTCATCCGACCACCTCCAAGGGCGCGGCGGCGCGGGCGTCGACCGCCGCGTTGCGGATCGCCCGCAGGCGCAGCATGACGTCGTTCGCGCCGCGGCCGAAGTGGTCGTGCAGCGCGCGGTACTCCGCGTAGAGCGCGTCGTACGCCCGGACGTTCTCCGGTACGGGCCGGTAGACCGCCTCCTCGATCCGTCCCATCGCGGCGGACGCCTCGTGGATCGACTGGTACTCGCCGGCCGCGACCGCGGCGTGGATGGCCGAGCCGAGCGCCGGCCCCTGGGCGGAGCCGATGATGCTCAGCGGCCGGTTCGTGACGTCGGCGTAGATCTGCATCAGCAGCCGGTTGGAGGTGAGCCCGCCGGCCACCACCAGGTCGTCGACCGGCACTCCGGCCTGCGCGAACGCCTCGACGATCATCCGGGTGCCGTACGCGGTGGCCTCCAGCAGCGCCCGGTAGACGTCCGGCGGCCGGGTGGCCAGCGTCAGCCCGACGATCAGCCCGCTCAGGTCGTGGTTGACCAGCAGCGACCGGTTGCCGTTCCACCAGTCCAGCGCCACCAGGCCGTGCGCGCCGACCGGCTGGGCCGCGGCGGCCTCGGTGAGCCGCTCGTGCGAGTCGAATCCGGCCGGGGCGCCGTGGCGCACGAACCAGCCGAAGATGTCCCCCACGCCGCTCTGCCCGGCCTCGAAGCCCCAGGCGCCGGGGCTGATGCCGCCGTCGACCACGCCGCACATGCCCGGCACCTCGGCCGGGTGGGTGCCGTTGAGCACGTGGCAGGTGGAGGTGCCCATGATGGCCACCAGCCGGCCGGGCCGCAGCGCCTGGGCGGCGGCGGCGGTGACGTGCGCGTCGACGTTGCCGACCGCGACCGCGATGCCCTCGGGCAGGCCGGTCCAGGCGGCGGCGCGGGCGTCGAGCGCGCCGGCCCGCGCGCCCAGCGGCAGCAGCGGACCGTCCAGCTTGGTGACGAAGTCGGTGAAGTCCGGGTCGAGCGCGGCCAGGTAGTCCGGGGACGGGTAGCGGCCGTCCTGCCGGATGCCCTTGTAGCCGGCGGTGCAGACGTTGCGCGTCTCGACGCCGCACAGCTGCCAGACGATCCAGTCGGCCGCCTCGATGAAGCGCTCAGCGCGCCGGTAGATCTCCGGGTCCTCGTCCAGGATCTGCAGCCCCTTGGCGAACTGCCACTCCGCGGAGATCTTGCCGCCGTAGCGGCCGATCCACGGTTCGCCGCGTTCGTGCGCCAGCGCGTTGATCCGGTCGGCGTGCGGCTGCGCGGCGTGGTGCTTCCAGAGCTTGACCCAGGCGTGCGGCCGGTGGCGCAGCTCCGGGATCTCGCACAGCGGCGTGCCGTCGGCGAGCGTCGGCAGGACCGTGCAGGCGGTGAAGTCGATGCCGATCCCGACCACCAGTGCCGGGTCCACGCCGGCCGCCGAGAGCGCTGCCGGTACGGCGTGGCGCAGCACGTCGCGGTAGTCGTCGGGGTCCTGCAGCGCCCAGTCCGGCGGCAACGCCGGGCCGTCGTCGGGCAGCGCGGTCTCGATGACCCCGTGCCGGTAGTCGTGCACCGCGGTGCCGAGTTCAGCGCCGTCGCGGACCCGGACCACCAGCGCCCGGCCGGACAACGTGCCGAAGTCGACCCCGATCACGTACCGGTCGGTCGCGTCCACTTCGCTCATTTGCACCTCCGCCGTGTCACGGAGTTAGTGTTAGCGCTCACATACACATCCGTCAAGACACGTCCGGGCAACAGCTACGTAACGAGCGGCGGCGCCCGGAACCGGCGGCCTCCGCCCCGCGCGGACCGGCCCGGCCGCCGGCCGGGAGATCCACGCCGACGGCGCGGTCGAACCTCGGGCAGACGGCCTGTTAGCGACAACAATCGATGGAACTTCCGGAAATTCTCTCGGCGCTCCCGACTCCCCCGGCCCGAGGGCCCAGATGCCGCCGCGGGGCCGCCCAGAAGGCCGCTCAGCGGCTCTTTTTCTCGCCGCGGCACCCTCGGCAGCAGGCCGCCGCAAGCCGCCCGAGGGTCGCCAGGCTATTTACAGTGTTTGATGTCAGCGATAACATTTCGCCATCCCCACACACTGTGGCGCCGCTGTCCGGGAAACCCCGGCGCCGCAGCCGGGCGGCGACGGACGGCGACCCCGTCGACCGCCGGAACCCCACCACCCACGAGCGCCCGCCGGCACCGACCGGCCCTGGTGGAACTGCCGTGCCGCGTCCGTCCCCGTGGACCACGGGCGACGCCGTGCAACCGGCGGGCCGCTCCCTTCCGGGTACCGGCACGGACGGCGCCCGGCCACCGAGGAGGACCCAGTGCGCAGATGGACCCGACGGACGCTCGCCGTCCTGGGTGTCGCGGCGGTGGCGCTCGCAGCCACCGTCACCGACGGGGCAGTCGCCCCACGCCCGGCCCGGGCGCTGGACAACGGCGTCGCCCGTACGCCGCCGATGGGGTGGAACACCTGGAACACGTTCGGCTGCAACATCAACGAGACCCTCATCCAGCAGACCGCCGACGCGATCGTCGCCAACGGACTGCGCGACCTCGGGTACAAGTACGTCGTCGTGGACGACTGCTGGTTCAACCCGAACCGGGACGCGCAGGGCAACCTCCAGGCGCACCCGCAGCGGTTTCCCAGCGGGATGAAGGCGCTCGGTGACTACCTGCACGCCCGTGGCCTGCTGTTCGGCATCTACCAGGTGCCGCTGGACAAGACCTGCGCCCAGGTCGGCGGCGCGTTCCCCGGCGCCACCGGCAGCCTCAACCACGAGTACCAGGACGCGCGGCAGTTCGCCGCGTGGGGCGTGGACTACCTCAAGTACGACTGGTGCTCCGGCACCGGGACGATAAACGACCAGGTGGCGCGGTTCGGCATCATGCGCGACGCGCTGGCCTCCACCGGCCGGCCGATCGTCTACAGCATCAACCCCAACAGCTACCACGCCAAGACCGGGCCGCAGCGCAACTGGAGCGACGTGGCGAACCTCTGGCGGACCACCGAGGACATCACCAACGCGTGGAACACCGGCCAGACCAACGGCTACCCGATGGGCATCCAGAACATCGTCGACGTCACGGTGCCCCTGGCCGGGTACGCCGCCCCCGGCGGTTTCAACGACCCGGACATGCTGGAGGTCGGCCGAGGGGGCATGAACGACACCGAGATGCGCAGCCACTTCGCGCTCTGGTCGATGCTGGCGGCGCCGCTGATGATGGGCAACGACGTCCGCTCGGCGAACGCGGCCACACTGGCGATCCTGCGCAACGCCAACCTGGTCGCGATCAACCAGGACACGCTCGGCCGTCAGGCGGTCCAGGTGTCCTTCGACGGCACCCGGCGGGTGCTGGCCAAGCCGCTGGCGAACGGCGACGTGGCGGTCGCCCTGTTCAACCAGGGCAGCTCGACCACCACCGTCTCCACCACGGCGGCGGCGATCGGCAAGAGCGGCAGCTCGTTCACGCTGCGCGACGCCTGGACCGACGCCACCTCCAGCACCAGCGGCACGATCTCCGCCAGCGTCCCGGCCCACGGCACCGTGGTCTACCGGGTCAGCGGCGGCGGCACCACGACCCCGCCACCGGTCCCGACCACGTTCCGGCTGCGCAGCGAGTCGTCCGGCCGGTGCCTGGACGTCGACAACGCCGGCACCGCCAACGGCACCGGCACGCTGATCTGGGACTGCCACAACAACGCCAACCAGCAGTTCACGGCCAACGGGCAGGCGTTGCAGGTGCTCGGCAAGTGCCTGGACGTGCCGACGAACGCGACCGCCGGCACCCGGGTGCAGATCTGGGACTGCAACGGCGGGACCAACCAGCAGTGGACCATCAACGGCAACGGCACGGTGAGCAACGGACGCTTCCCGTCGCTGTGCCTGGACGTCGACAACGCGGGCACCGCCAACGGCACCCGGGTGATCGTCTGGACCTGCCACGGCAACACCAACCAACGGTGGAGCCGGGCGTGAGCGGCTGCGGCCGGTGAACGGCGGTCGGCCGGACGAAGGGGCGAGCGTCCGGCCGGCCGTCACCGGGCGCCGGCCGCCCGGCGCTTGTTCCAGATGTCGAACGCCACCGCCACGAGCAGGACGAGACCCTTCACCACCGACTGGACGGACTGGTCGACGCCCATGAGCTGCATCCCGTTGCTCATCACCGCCATGATCAGGCCACCCACCATGGCGCCGACCACGGTGCCGACCCCGCCGGTGACCGCCGCGCCGCCGATGAAGGCCGCCGCGATCGCGTCCAGCTCGAACATGTTGCCGGCGGCCGGCTGGGCGCCGTTGGACCGGGACGAGTAGATCACGCCCGCCACGGCGGACAGGAAGCCCATGTTGACGAAGATCCAGAAGTTGACCCGCTTCACCCGGACGCCGGACAGCATCGCCGCGGGCAGGTTGCCGCCGATCGCGTACACCTGCCGGCCGAACACGGTACGGCGGGTGAGCAGGCCGTAGATCAGCACCAGCACGGCCAGCACGATGAGCACGATCGGCAGGCCGCGGGCGTTGGCGAGCTGCCAGGCGAACCACATGACCACGGCGCCGACCACCACGATCCGCAGGACGAACAGCGGGAACGACTCCACCGGCTGCTCGTGGCGCACCCGGGCGATCCGGGTCCGGAACACGGCCACCGCGTACCCGACGACGGCGAACGCGCCGATGAACAGCGTGAAGGCGTCGTAGCCCTCGCCGCCCAGCAGTCCGTTGAGGAAGCCGGCGGCGACCCGCTGGTACTCCTCGGGGAACGGCGACAGCGAGATGTTGTCCAGCACCCGCAGCGTGAGGCCGCGGAACAGGAGCATGCCGGCCAGGGTGACGATGAAGGCCGGGATCCCGGCGTACGCGACCCAGAGCCCGTGCCACGCGCCGACCGCGACGCCCACCGCGAGCGCGGCCAGCACGCCGGCCCACCAGGGCATGCCCTCCCGGATGACGAGCACCGCGGAGACCGCTCCGGTGAGCGCCACCACCGATCCCACGGACAGGTCGATGTGGCCGCCGATGATCACGATGACCATGCCGATCGCGAGCACCAGGATGTAGGAGTACTGGAGCACGATGTTGGTCAGGTTGCCGGGGCTGAGCGAGACACCGTCGGTGAGCACCGCGAACAGCGCGACGATCACCACCAGGGCGATGTAGATGCCGCTCTGCCGCAGGTTGCCGAGGATCAGCGTGCGCGGGTCGCTGGTGCCGGTGTGCAGGCTCGCGGCCGCGCCGGTGTCGGGCGCGGCGACCTTCTGGGGCGTGGGCTTCGTGCTGGTCATCGGACGAGATCCCTGTCCTTGGTCATGAGTTCCATCAGGTTCTCCTGGGTGGCCTCGCGCACCGGCATCTCCCCGGTGATCCGGCCGGCCGCGAGGGTGTAGACGCGGTCGCACATGCCGAGCAGCTCGGGCAGTTCGGAGGAGATGAGGACCACCGCCTTGCCCTCGGCCACCAGCCGGTTGACGATCGTGTAGATCTCGAACTTCGCGCCGACGTCGATGCCCCGGGTCGGCTCGTCGAGGATCAGCACGTCCGGGTCGGTGAACAGCCACTTCGCCAGCACGACCTTCTGCTGGTTGCCGCCGGAGAGCTTGCCCACCACCGACATCACGGTCGGGGCCTTGATGTTCATGTCGCGCCGTCCCCGCTCGGCGACCTGGATCTCCCGGTTGCCGTCGATCCAGCCGTTGCGGGCGAGCTTGTCGAGCGCGGCGGCCGAGATGTTGCCCCGGACGTCGTCGATGAGGTTGAGGCCGTAGTGCTTGCGGTCCTCGGTGGCGTACGCGATGCCGTTGGCGATCGCCTCGGCCACCGTGCGCGCCCGCACCTCGCGGCCCTTGACGTACAGACGGCCGCTGATGTCGCGGCCGTAGGCGCGGCCGAACACGCTCATCGCCAGCTCGGTGCGCCCGGCGCCCATCAGGCCGGCGATGCCGACGACCTCACCGGCGCGCACGTGCAGCGAGGCCCGGTCGACCACCAGGCGGTCCTGTGTCGGGTGCCGCACCGTCCAGTCCTCGATCCGCAGCACCTCCTCGCCGGGGGTCACGTCGCGGGTCGGGTAGAAGGTGGCCAGGTCGCGCCCGACCATGCCGCGGATGATCCGGTCCTGGGTCGCGCCGCCGTCGGCCATGTCGAGCGTCTCGACGGTACGGCCGTCGCGGATGACGGTGGTCGAGTCGGCGATCGCCGTGATCTCACCCAGCTTGTGCGAGATCATGATGCAGGTGATCCCCTGGTCGCGGAGGCTGCGCATCAGGTCGAGCAGGTGCGCCGAGTCGACGTCGTTGAGCGCCGCTGTGGGCTCGTCGAGGATCAGCAGCCGCACCTTCTTGGACAGCGCCTTGGCGATCTCCACCAGCTGCTGCTTGCCGACGCCCAGCTGGATGACCGGGGTGACCGGGTTCTCGTGCAGCCCGACCGACCGCAGCAGCGCCGCGGCCTCGGCGTTGGTGCGGTGCCAGTCGATGAGCCCGCCGCGGCCCCGGCGCTCGTTACCGAGGAAGATGTTCTCGGCGATCGACAGGTACGGCACCAACGCGAGTTCCTGGTGGATGATGACGATGCCGCGCGCTTCGCTGTCCTGGATGCCCCGGAAGCCGACCGGCTCGCCGTCCAAGACGATCTGGCCGTCGTAGCTGCCCGCCGGGTAGACCCCGGACAGCACCTTCATCAGGGTGGACTTGCCGGCGCCGTTCTCGCCGCAGATCGCGTGGATCTCGCCGCGCCGTACGGCGAGCGAGACGTCCTGCAGCGCGGTGACCCCGGGGAAGGTCTTCGTGATGCCACGCATCTCGAGGATGTGGTCGCTCATGGGTATCCGTCCTGCTCGTGGTCGTGGTGTCCGGAGCGGGGCGGGCCCGGTGGCGTACCGCGCCACCGGGCCCGCCGGCCGGATCAGCCGGCTCGGCCGGCGGCGACCTCCTGCTCGGTCAGGTAACCGGAGTCGATCAGGACGGACTTGATGTCCTCCTTGTAGACCGTCTGGACCGGCAGCAGGAACGCGGGCACGACCTTGACGCCGTTGTTGTACGCCTTGGTCTCGTTGGCCTTCGGCTCCTCCTTGCGCAGGAACGCCTCGGCGGCGATCACCGCCTGCTCGGCCAGCAGGCGGGTGTCCTTGAACACGGTGGAGCTCTGCACGCCGTCGTTGATGAGCTTGACGGACGCGACCTCGGCGTCCTGCCCGGTCACCACCGGCATCTTCTTGGCGCCGCCGCGGTAACCGGCGTTCTGCAGGGCGGTGATGATGCCCCGGGAGAGGCCGTCGAAGGGCGACAGCACGCCGTCGACCTTGCTGCCGTCGTTGTAGCTGGAGGTGAGCAGGTCCTCCATCCGCTTCTGCGCGGTCTCCTGCTGCCAGCGCAGGATGGCGGCCTGCTCGATCTTGGTCTGCCCCGACTTGACCTTCAGCGTCCCGGCGTCGAAGTACGGCTTGAGCGTGTCCATCGCGCCGTTGAAGAAGAAGCCGGCGTTGTTGTCGTCGAGCGAGCCGGCGAACAGCTCCACGTTGAACGGGCCGGTCGCGGCGCCCTTGGACCCGTCCTTGTTCAGCAGGCCGAGGCCGACCAGGAGCGCGTTGGCCTGCGCCACGCCCACCTTGTAGTTGTCGAAGCTGACGTAGAAGCTGACGTTGGGGCTGTTACGGATGAGCCGGTCGTAGGAGATGACCGGGATCTTCGCGGCCGCGGCGGCCTGGAGCTGGCCGCTGAGCGCGGTGCCGTCGATCGGGGCGATGACCAGCACGTCCGCGCCCTGGGTGATCATCTGGTCGATCTGCTGCGACTGGGTGGGGATGTCGTCCCCGGCGTACTGCAGGTCGACCTTGTAGCCCTTGGCCTGCAACTTCTCCTTCACCGAGTTGCCGTCGGCGATCCACCGTTCCGAGGTCTGGGTCGGCATCGAGACGCCGATCGTCAGGTCGCCGGGCTTGGCGGAGCTGGTGTCCGAGCCGCCTCCGGCGCCCTCGC
This sequence comes from Micromonospora chalcea, assembly GCF_028768405.1. NCBI lineage: Bacteria > Bacillati > Actinomycetota > Actinomycetes > Micromonosporales > Micromonosporaceae > Micromonospora > Micromonospora chalcea. The sequence continues at coordinate 1,910,055 of NZ_CP118233.1, forward strand.
CGCTGCACGCGGCCAGGCTGATCGCGAGCGCGGCGCCGCTGACTGCGGCCAGGATTCGTCTGCGCACGAGCGTCCTCTCCCCTCCGTGGGCCCCTGTGACACAGGTAACCGTCACGGCGAGTGTTAACGCTCACAAGTTGCCCCGTCAACCAATCGCGCGAAATGTGCATGTCTCTTTCTTGTAACAGAGACGGCGCTCCAGGTAGGACGCGACCGGACGTCGCGGGGGCGGCACGTCGTACCGCCCCCGCGACGCCTGAGCTCAGGAGGCGGAGCAGGTGGGCGTCATGCCCGATCCGCTTCCGTTGCCCTGGAACCCGAACTCGGCACTCTGGCCGGCGCCGAGCTGGCCGTTGTAGTCGACGTTCGTGAACCGCACCGTGCCGCTGTTACCGCTCGCGGTGGCGCTCCAGGTGTTTGTGACGCTCGCGCCGCCCGGCAGCGTCATGGTGACGGTCCATCCCCGGGTGCCCGACGAGCCGGCTGTCACCTTCACGTTGGCGACGAAGCCACCGGACCAGGAGTTCAGCGTCACCGAGGCCGTACACCCGCCCTGACCCGGCGGTGGCGTGGTCGGATTGTTGGGCGGCGGGGTGGTCGGGTTGTTCGGCGGCGGGGTGGTGGTCGGCGGCGGGTTGTTGGTGCCGGAGTTCAGCGCGTCGAGCACGGCGTTGTACGCCGCCTTCTTGTTGCCTGAACAGTCGAACAGCAGCGCGTTGTCCGAGCCGCGCCACGAGTCGCAGTCCCGCACGCCCCACACCGTGATGCCGGCGCAGCGCGACACCGCCAGGCAGGCCCGGGTGACGGCGGCGTAGATGTTCGCCTGGTTGCCGCCGGTCATCACGTCCAGCTCGGTGATCTGGACCTCCACGCCCAGGTCCGCGAAGCGCTGAAGATTGGCCTGGTAGTCACCGGGGATCGTGGTGCCCAGGTGCGACTGGAAGCCGACGCAGTCGATCGGCACGCCACGCGACTTGAAGTCGCGCACCATGTTGTAGATGCCGGTCGACTTCGCGTTGATGCCGTCGGTGTTGTAGTCGTTGTAGCAGAGCTTCGCGCCCGGGTCGGCGGCGCGGGCGGCCCGGAACGCGGCCTCGATCCAGTCGTTGCCGGTGCGCTGCAGGTTCGAGTCACGGCGCCCGCCGCTGCCGCCGTCGGCGAACGCCTCGTTCACCACGTCCCAGGCGTAGATCTGCCCCCGGAAGTGGGTGGCGACCTGGGTGACGTGATTGATCGCGGCGTTGCGCAGCGCGCTGCCGGACAGACCCTGCGCCCACGACGGCTGCTGCTGGTGCCAGAGCAGCGCGTGCCCGCGCACCGACATCCCGTTCGCGCGGGCGTGACTGACCAGCCGGTCGCCACCGCTGTAGTTGAACCGCCCCTGCTGCGGCTCGGTGGCGTCCCACTTCATCTCGTTCTCGGCCACCACGGAGTTGAACTCGCGGTTGAGCACCGTGGCGTACGTGTTGTCGGACAGCTTGTTGGTGGCGACCGCGGCGCCGAAGTAGCGGCCCTTCTCGGCCGCCGCCGCGCGCAGCGTGGTGCCGGCGCTCGCGGCCGGCGCCAGGGCCACCGCCATGCCGGCGGCGAGCGCGCCGGCCAGGATGCCGGTGGTCAGCAAGGCTCTCTTTCGTCTCATGCGGATTCCTCTTCCGGGGGTTACGCGATGGTGGTGGTGGTGCGACTCCCCCGACTCCGCGTCCGGTGACGGTGTCGGGGTACGACCAGCGCGGCTCGCCCGGTGAGCCTTGCGGCGCTCATGCCCTGCCATCGACTGTGAGCGATAACATCCCCCGGCGTCAACCCCTGGCGCCTACGGATAGACGTCCTCGTGCGCCTTGCGGTAGTCGACGATCTCGTCCAGCCGGCCGGCCGCGGCGTGCGTCACCCAGGCCGGGTTGCCGAGCAGCGCGCGGCCCAGCGCGACCAGGTCGAACTCCCCGTCCGCCAGCCGCGCGGCCAGGCCCGCCACCGACTCCGGGCCGCCCGCGCGCAGGAAGTCCCGGCGCAGTCCGACCGAGCCGACGGTGATCGACGGCAGACCGGTGAGACGCTTCGCCCAGCCGGCCAGGTTCAGCGGCGAGCCGGGGAACGCCGGCTCCCAGAAGCGACGCTGCGAGGCGTGCAGCACGTCCGCGCCGGCCTCGGCGAACGCGCCGAGGATCCGCGCCAGCTCGGCCGGGGTCTCGGCGATCCGCGCGTCGAACGCCCGCTCCTTGAACTGGGAGAACCGCACGATCACCGGCCGGTGTGCCGGGACCTGCTCGCGCACCGCGCGGACCACGGCCGCCGGGAACGCCGCCCGCCGCGCCGGGGAGCCACCGAACGCGTCGGTCCGGCGGTTCGTGTACGGCCACAGGAACTCGTCCAGCAGGTAACCGTGCGCGGCGTGGATCTCGACCGCGTCGAACCCGGCCCGGACCGCCACCCCTGCCGCGTCCGCGTACGCCGCCAGCAGGACGTCCGCGTCGGCGGCGGTCATCGCGTGCGGCGCGGGGCGGCCCGGCTCGCGTACCCCCGAGGGGGTCCACGCCGGAGCGCCGTCCACCGGCTCGCGCAGGCTGCCCAGGTGCCACAGCTGCGCGGCGATCCGGCCGCCGGCGGCGTGCACCGCCTCGACCACGCCGCGCCAGCCGGCCTCGGCCGCGCCGGGAGTCATCCGTGGCACGGTGTCCTCGTGGCCGGCGCTGGGATGGTCCACCAGCACGCCCTCGGTGACGATCAGGCCGACGCCCGCCGCGGCGCGGCGCCGGTAGTACTCGGCCATCTCCGGCGTCGGCACGCCGCCCGGCGCGCGGTTGCGGGTCATCGGCGCCATCACGAAGCGGGACGGCAACGACAGGCCGGCGACGGTGACCGGCTCCAGCAGCGGCGTCACCGGCGATGCGGTGTCCAGTGTCGCGTTCATGCCCCGACGCTAGGAGTTGACACCGGTGTCAACTGCAAGCGCTCAGGCGGCCGGATCCCGGGTGTCCTCGGTCACCGTCATGTCGGCCACCACGTCGTCGAGCACCGCGACGGCGTGCGCGAGCCGTGCCATCTCGGCGGTCATCCGGGCCCGTTCCTCGCGCAGCCGGTCGGTCAGCCACGAGGTGCGGATCTCCGGGTCGGTCACGCAGGGCAGCAGCTCGGCCATCCGGCGGCTGCTCAGCCCGGCGTCGAACAGCCGCTGGATGAGCCGGACCCGGTCCACCGCCGACTCGGCGAAGACCCGCTGGCCGCTCGGCGTGCGCAGGGCGGCGAGCAGGCCCTGCTGCTCGTAGTACCGGATGGACCGGGCGCTGACCCCGGTACGCGCCGACAGCTCCCCGATCCGCATCGCGCCTCCCCGCTCGCCGGACCTCCATCATCGAGCATGCCGCGCCGGTCAGGACAGCAGCTCGACGTACCCGTCGGTGCCGTGCACGCGGATCCGCCCGCCGTCGGGGATCAGCCGGGTCGCGTCCGGCACCGCCACCACCGCGGGCAGGCCGTACTCGCGGGCGATCACCGCGCCGTGCGTCATCAGGCCGCCGATCTCCGTCACCAGTCCCGCGACTGCGACGAACAGCGGCGTCCAGCTCGGGTCGGTGTACGCGGTGACGAGGATGTCGCCCGGCTCCACGTCGGCCCGGGTCAGGTCCGTCACGACCCGCGCCCGCCCCTCGACCACGCCGGCCGAGACCGCCAGCCCGGCCAGGGCGCCCGGGGGAACGTCGTCGCGCCGGTACGAGCCGTTGAGCGCCTCTCCGTCGGAGGTGAGCACCCGGGGCGGGGTGAGCGCCTGGTGCGCCCGGAACTCCCCGCGGCGCCGCCGGATCAGCCCGGCGTCGGCCCGCCCGGTGGCCGCGACCTCGCGGAACTCGTCGAAGGTGAGGAAGAAGACGTCCTCCGGACCGGCGAGCACACCGGCGCGCGCCAGCCGGCCGGCCTCGGCCGTCAGCGCCTGCTTGTAGACGGCGTAGCGGCTCACGATGTCGTACTTCGGGTACTCGCGGTAGCCGGCGAACGTGCGTACCCGGTCGATCATGCGTTGCGTCTCGGCGGCCTTGCGCTCACCGTCGGGCAGCGCGCGCAGGCGGTCCAGCACCTCCCGGGCCTTCGCCTCGGCCCGCTCCCGGCCCTGGGCGAAGCGACGCGCGGCGGCGCCCGGGGTGAAGGTGCGGACGTCGTCCAGGATCAGCGGCACGAGCGTGGCCGGGCGCTCGCCCCACCGTGGCCGGGTGATGTCGATCTCGCCCACGCAGCGCATGCCGTACCGGTCCAGGTAGCCATCGACGGCCGCGCGCGCCTCGACGCCGCCGGGCAGCTTCGGCAACTCGTCCAGGAACCCGTCGCCGGCGTCCCGCAGGAACGCCACCACCTCGGGGTACGGCCGGATCACGTCGGCCACGTCGAGCAGCGCCAGCCCCATCTCGGCGGTGACGTTGCCGGGCGCGGACAGCGTGAGCGTGTCGGCGGCGTCGCGTTCGCCGAGCCACTCCCCCAGCTTGTCGTTGAGCCACCAGGCGGCCTGCATCCCGGCCATGATCACCTGGGCGCTCACCGGATCGGTGAGCACCCGCTTGTGCTCGGCGAACGCCTCGATCAGGAAGTCGAACAGCTCCGGTCCGCTGCGGCCCTCGATGTCGCGGCGCAGGGCGGCGACGGACTCCCGGCTGCGCGCGACGAGGCCGGTGACGATCGCCGGATCGGTGTCGATCGGCGGCGGCCCGCCCGTCGGCGGCCCGGCCGGAGCCGGGTCCGGGTCCGGCGTCGCCGGCAGGACGTCCCGCGCCAGGACCGTCTCCAGCGCGTCCCGGGTGAGCGGGTCGGCCCGGCCGATCATGCCCAGGAACGCGGTACGGCCCGCCGGGGTGGCCAGGTGCGGTGTGGCGTCGACGAACAGCCGGCCGCCCGCCTCGTGCATCGGCGCCATGGCGGTCAGCCGCCACATCGACAGGCCCAGCGGCTTCATCGCGTCGGTCATCATCTGCTGGTGGCCGACCGACAGGTAGACGTGGAACGTCCCGTCGGCGGCGGCAGCCGGCACCGGGAACAGCGTGGTGATCGGCCGGCTCTGCAGGATGTGGACGTCGTCCCCGGTCACCGCCCACTCGACGTCCTGCGGGCAGCCGAAGTACGCCTCGATCCGCCGGCCCAGCGCGGCGAGGCGTACCGCCTGCGCGTCGGTCAGCGCGGGCTGGGCTTGCCGCGCCGGGTCGACGGGCGCCTGCCGGGTGCCGCCGCCGGGCGCCGCGTGCGTCGCCCGTGACTTCGCGCCGATCCGCCGGCCGACGACAGCGCCGTCGCGCACCGTGAACACGTCCGGGTTCACCAGGCCGGAGACCAGGGCCTCGCCCAGCCCGAAGCCCGCCTCCACCGAGACCACCCGCCGGTCGCCGGTGACCGGGTCGGCGGTGAACAGAACCCCGGCGGCGTCCGGGAAGACCATCCGCTGCACCACCACCGCCATGTCCACGGCGCGGTCGTCGATGCCGTGGCGCCGCCGGTAGGTCACCGCCCGGTCGGTGAACAGCGAGGCCCAGCAGCGGCTGACGTGCCGCAGCACCTCGGCCGTGCCGACCACGTTGAGGTAGGTGTCCTGCTGGCCGGCGAACGAGGCGTCCGGCAGGTCCTCCGCGGTCGCGCTGGAGCGCACCGCGTACGCGGCGTCCGCCCCGAGCGCGGCCAGCGCGGCGGTGACCGCCGCCGCGACGTCGCCGGGCAGGGCGGTCCGCTCGACGGCGCGACGGACCTCGGCGGCGGCCGTGCGCAGCGCCGCCGGGTCGTCCGCGTCCGCGCGGGCCAGCCGGTCCAGCGGGCCGGCCAGCGCCGGCGTCCGCGCCACCAGCCGGAAGGCGTCCGTCGTCACGCAGAAACCCCTGGGTACGCGCACCCCGTCGATCCGCGTCAGCGCCCCCAGGTGCGCGCCCTTGCCGCCGACCGCGGCGATCCGCGCCTCGTCCACCTCGTGCAGTTGCCACACGTACCGTCCGGTCATGCCGTGCCCCCGTTTTCGCAGCTCAACCCGCATCGGCCGATGATTCTGCGGCATCACCGGGGCCTTGCGGCAAGACCGGGGGTGCGATATACATTGATAGTGGCAAGGAGATCTGTCTCCTTGCCTTTCGTTATGCCGCAGCCTTTCGTTTTGGGCCGCACCACGAACCCCTGCCCTGACCCGCTGCCGTCACGTGAGTCAGATCTCCCCGCCCCGGGTGGAGTGCCGGGGGCGCGACGGGGCAAGAAGCGATCACGAGGCCGCGACGCGGCCCGGACGAGCGGGATCGGACGGGGTGGGGGAGACTCGGGCGATGAGCGGCGCTGACACCGACCCGCGTACGCGCGCCGACGTCTTCGCCGCCGACGGTGAGATCGGGCCGGACCTGGCCCGCGTCGACTGGTCCGCGCACCCGCTCGGGCCGCCGGACACGTGGCCGCAGAGCCTGCGGACCTCGGTGCGGATCCTGCTGTCCTCCCGGTTCCCGATGTGGATGGCCTGGGGACCGCAGCTGACGTTCTTCTGCAACGCCGCATACCGGCGGGACACGCTCGGCCGCAAGTACCCGTGGGCGCTGGGCCGCCCGGCGAACGAGGTGTGGACCGAGATCTGGGACGACATCGGTCCCCGCGTCGACACCGTGCTGCGCACCGGCGAGGCGACCTGGGACGAGGGGCTGCTGCTGTTCCTGGAGCGGGCCGGCTACCGGGAGGAGACCTACCACACGTTCTCCTACAGCCCGCTGCGCGACGACGACGGCAGCCTCGTCGGGATGCTCTGCGTGGTCAGCGAGGACACCGAGCGGGTCATCGGCGAGCGGCGGATGGCCACGCTGCGCGACCTCGGCTCGGACCCGAGCGTCATCCGCACCGAGCAGGAGACGCTCACGTTCGTCAGCCGCCAGCTGGCCCGCAACCCGCAGGACCTGCCGTTCACGCTCACCTACCTGTACGACCAGGACGGCGACGCCCGGCTGGCGGAGGCGACCGGGCTGCCGGCCGGTCACCCGGCGGCCCCGGCCACGCTGTCCCTCACCGACCCCGCCGCCCCGTGGCCGGCCGGCGCCCTCACCGAGGGCGACCCGGTACGGGTGACGCTCGACGGCCCGGCCTTCGCGGACCTGCCCGCGGGTGTCTGGCCCGCCCCGCCTGCCGAGGCCCTGCTGGTGCCGCTACGGCAGCAGGGCGGCGCGCCGTACGGGTTCCTGGTGGCGGGACTCAACCGTTACCGGGCGCTGGACGACGGCTACCGCGGTTTCGTGGAGCTGACCGCCGGGCACCTGGCGACCGGCATCGCGAGCGCCCGCAGCTATCAGGCGCAGCAGCGGCGGGCCGAGGAGCTCGCCGAGCTGGACCGCGCCAAGACCGCCTTCTTCTCCAACATCAGTCACGAGTTCCGCACCCCGCTCACGTTGATCATGGGGCCGGTGGACGAGCTGCGCGGCCGGCTGCACGACGCCGACGAGCGGGTCCGCACGGAGCTGGACGTCATCCGCCGCAACGGGCTGCGCCTGGGCAAGCTGGTCAACAGCCTGCTCGACTTCTCCCGCATCGAGGCGGGCCGGATGCAGGCCCGCTACGAGCCGGTGGATCTGGCCGCGGTGACCGCCGACCTGGCCAGCGTCTTCCGGTCGGCGATCGAGCGCGCCGGCCTCTCCTTCGAGGTCGACTGCGCGCCCCTGCCCGAGCCGGTGCACGTGGATCGGGGCATGTGGGAGAAGGTGGTGCTCAACCTGCTCAGCAACGCGCTGAAGTTCACCTTCGACGGGACGGTGCGGGTGCGGATGGACGCCGAGCACGGGATGGCCGTGCTGCGGATCTCCGACACCGGCATCGGCGTCCCGGCCGAGGAGATGCCGCGCCTGTTCGAGCGGTTCCACCGCATCGAGAACGCCCGGTCCCGCTCCGGCGAGGGCAGCGGCATCGGCCTCGCCCTGGTCAAGGAACTGGTCTCGCTGCACGGCGGCGACATCGACGCGGACAGCACGGTGGGCCGCGGCACCACCTTCACCGTCCGGTTGCCGTTCGGCGCCGCCCACCTGCCCGCCGACGCGCTCACCCCGGCCGGCGCCGGCCGGGCGCCCGGGTCGGCCGAGCCGTTCGTGCAGGAGGCGCTGCGCTGGCTGCCCGCCGACCCGGGCGCCGTCGTCGGCGAGGACGGGCCCGCCGCCACGGAGGGCCCGGTGCATCCGCTGCCCGGCGGCGCGCCGGCCCGCGTCCTGGTGGCCGACGACAACGCCGACATGCGGGAGTACCTCACCCGGCTGCTGCGCTCGGCCGGACACGAGGTGCACACGGTCGCCGACGGGCGTGCCGCGCTGGACGCCGCCCGCGCGCAGACGCCCGACCTGGTGGTCAGCGACGTGATGATGCCCCGGCTCGACGGCCTGCAACTGGTGGCCGCGTTGCGCGCCGATCCCCGTACGGCCGGCACGCCGGTGCTGCTGCTGTCCGCCCGCGCGGGCCAGGAGGCCTCGATCGAAGGGCTGGAGGCCGGCGCCGACGACTACCTGGTCAAGCCGTTCCCGGCCGCCGAGCTGCTGGCCCGCGTACGCGCCAACGTGGAGCTGGCGCGGCTGCGCAACCACCACGCGCGCTGGCGCACCGCGCTCGTCGACTCGCTGCAGGAGGCGTTCTTCGTCTGCGACGAGGACGGCGCCGTGGTCGAGATCAACGCGGCGTTCACCGACGTCCTCGGCTACGGGACCGAGGGCCTGCCCTATCCGCCGGTACAGCCGTGGTGGCCGGACCAGGAGGCCGAACCGGACGCGCACCGTCAGGTGGCCGCCGCGTTCTCGAGGCTGGTCGGCCAGTCCCGCGGCACCTACACCGTGCCGGTGACCCATCGCGACGGGCACCGGATCTGGATCTCTGCCGCGTTCAACCAGGTGGACGACCCGGACAGCGGCCGGCGGATGATCGTGGGCACGTTCCGTGACGTCACCGCCGAGCACTACGCGGTCCAGCGGGAGACCGCCCTGGCCGGGCTCGGCATGCGCCTGTCCCGGGCCGACGACCTCACCGACGCGCTGCACGGCGTGCTGGACGAGCTGCGCAAGCTGTGGCGGGCCGCGGGCGTGCTCACCGCCGTCTTCGGTGACCTGCCCACCCCCGACGTGACCGGCACCGACCCGGCGGCCCGGTGGGCGACGCTGCCCGCCAAACGCCGGCAGGCGTTGCTCGCGCTGCGCGACACCCCGCTGCTGACGCCGGTGGCGACACGCCGGCACGGCGCCGGGATCGCAGTCGAGCACCCGCACGGCACCATGGCGCTCTGGATCGACCTGGGCGAGAAGCGGCCCTTCACCGAGCAGGACCAGACCCTGCTGGCGCTGCTGGCCGGCCACATCGGTCAGGGGCTGCACCGGGTGCACCAGATCGACCAGCAGCGGGAGACCGCGCTGGCCCTGCAACGGGCGATCCTCGGCCCGGCGCAACTGCCCGCCGGCTTCGCCGTGCGGTACGCCCCCGCCGCGGTGCCGCTGAAGGTCGGCGGCGACTGGTACGACACGGTGGAGCTGCCGGACGGGCGCATCGGCATCGTCGTCGGCGACTGCGTGGGACACGGGCTGCGGGCCGCCACCGTGATGGGGCAGCTGCGCAGCGCGTGCCGCGCCCTGCTGTTGCAGGACCCCAGCCCGGCCCGGACGCTGGCGGCGCTGGACCGGTTCGCCGCGCTGCTTCCCGGCGCGTCCTGCGCCACCGTCTTCTGCGGCGTCCTCGACCCGGTCACCGGCCTGATGCGCTACTCCAGCGCCGGTCACCCGCCGGCCATCGTGGTCGGCGCCGACGGCACTCCCCAGCTCCTGCAGCACGGCCGGTCCCGGCCGCTGGCCGTCCGCGCGGGTGAGGAACGACCGGAGGCGGAGGCCACCGTGCCGCCGCGCGCCACCCTGATGCTCTACACCGACGGCCTGGTGGAACGCCGCCGCCAGCCGATCACCGTCGGCATCGCCCGCGCCACCGACGCCATCCAGCAGGGCCACCACGCGCCGGTGGAGGTGCTCGCCACCGAGATCATGGATCGGCTCACGCCCGACGGCGGCTACCACGACGACGTGGCGCTGCTGCTCTACCGCCATCCCGGGCCGCTGGAGCTGGAGTTCCCGGCCGAGTCGACGCGGCTGGCCGAGGTGCGTACCGCGCTGCGAGGATGGCTGGACCGTTGCGGGCTGGCCCCGGCCCACGCCTACAACATCCTGGTCGCGGCCGGCGAGGCGTGCGCCAACGCGATCGAGCACGGGCACCGCGACAACCCCGGCGGGCGGATCCGGCTGCGCGCCGCCGCCACCGCGAACAACCTGCGCCTGAGCGTGACCGACAGCGGTCACTGGCGGGAGCGCGAGCAACCCCCCGATCCGCACCGCGGCCGGGGGCTCGTGCTCATGCGCGCGCTGATGGACAGCATCAGCGTCACCCCGGGAGCGACCGGCACCACCGTCGACATGCAGGCGAGGATCACCGCATGAGCGCGTCCCTGACTCTCACCACGAGCGACCGTCCCGACGGCGTCCGCGTGCTGACCGCCGTCGGCGAGATCGACATGAGCAACGCGTCCTCGTTCGCCGACGCGCTGGCCGAGGGGGTACGGCCCGAGGGCGAACCCCTGGTTGTGGACCTCACGAAGGTCGAGTACCTGGACAGCGCCGGGCTGGCCGCACTGTTCCCGCACGCCGACCGGATCGCGCTGGTCGCCGGTCCGCTGCTGGAGCCGCTGCTGACCATCTCCGGGCTGGCCGACCTCACCACGGTCCGCCGCGCCTGACGCCGCCGCGGCGTCAGGCGCTGTCGCGGAAACAGGCGCTGTCGCGGAGTCAGGCGGCGTCGCGGACGATCACCAGCGGCGAGTGGGCGTGGTGCAGCACCGCGTGGCTGACCGAGCCGAGCAGCAGCCCGCCCAACGCGCCACGGCCGTGCGCCCCGACCACCACCAGCTGGGCGTCCTTCGACTCCTCGACCAGCACCCGGGCCGGGGCGCCGCGGATCGACCGCTGCCGCACCGGCACGTCGGGGTAACGCTGCGACCAGCCGGCGACAGACTCGGCGACGACGCGCCGGGACTCCTCGGCGAGCGCCTCCGGGTCGTACACCAGGGGCAGGATGTCGCCGGGGCCCATCGGGGTGGGGTACAGCCAGGCGTGCACCACGATCAGCGAGGCGCCCCGGCGGGCGGCTTCCTCGTACGCGAACCCGACCGCCGCGGTGGACAGCTCGGAGCCGTCCACGCCGACCACGACCGGGCCGTCGGCGCGTGCCTCGCCGCGCGTCACCAGCACCGGGCAGTGGGCGCGGGCGGACACCTGGAGCGTGACCGAGCCGATGAGCAGGCCGGCGAAGCCGCCCAGGCCGCGGTGTCCGAGCACGATCAGCGCGGCGTCGCGGGACTCGGCGACCAGCACCGCGGCCGGCGCGCCGTCGACCACCACGCCGGTGACCGGTACGTCCGGCGCTACCTTGCCGGCCTCGGCGACCGCCTCGGCGACGCACCGTTCGGCCTGGTTGCGCAGGCCGGCGCCGGCGGGCGCGCCCGGGGCCGGGGTGAGCGGCGCGCGGGTCAGCGGCCAGATGAACGCGTGCACCACCTGCAGCGGCCGGTTCCGGTCGGCGGCCTCGCGGGCGGCGACCCGGACCGCGTCCAGGGCGGTGGCCGACCCGTCCACGCCCACCACGACGGGGGCCTGCGAGTGGATTGTCATGACGCCTCCTTCACTGTCCTCAGCCTGCCCGTCCGGCGGCCGGCCGGGCAGGGTCCTGGGTCCCGGCGCGAGGGCCGTCGGTCCCGTCGGCCGTACCGGAGCGGCGGGTCAGCCGCAGCACCAGCCCGGGCAGGACGCCGATCGCGGCGCAGGCGAGCAGGTCGAGCGCGCTCAGCGGGGACGTGCCGAGCAGCTCGCGCAGCGGCGGCAGCAGCACGCCGGCGACCTGGAGGACCGCGGAGATCGCGACCGCCACCGGCAGGGCGCGGTTGTGCTCCCGCGAGCCGGGCGCCCGGGTCGCGCGGACGGCCAGCGCCACGCCGAGCTGGGCGAGGCCGAGCACCACGAAGACCACCGACTGCCACGGCCGGTCCGCCGCGGCGGCCCACACGCCGGCGCCGAGCGTCGCGGCGGCGATGAGCGCGCCGGTGACCAGCACGTCCCGGCCGAGGCCGCCGCCGAGCACGGACTCCTGCGGCGAGCGGGGACGGCGGCGCAGCGTGCCCGGCTCGGCCGGCTCCGCGCCCAGCGCCACCCCGGGTACGCCGTGGGTGAGCAGGTTGATCCAGAGGATCTGCGCCGGCAGCAGCGGCACCGGCAGGCCGACCAGCGGTCCGAGCAGCATCACCGCGATCTCGGCGACCCCGCCGGCGAGCGCGTAGCGCAGGAACCGGCGGATGTTGTCGTAGATCCGGCGGCCCTCGCCGATGGCGGTCGCCACGGTGGTCAGGTCGTCGTCGACGAGCACCAGGTCGGCGGCCTGCCGGGCTACCTCGGTGCCGCCGCCCATCGCCACGCCGATGTCCGCCCGGCGCAGCGCCGGGGCGTCGTTGACGCCGTCGCCGGTCATCGCCACGACGTGTCCCCGGTCCTGAAGGCCGGCGATGATGTCGAGCTTCTGCTCCGGCTGGGTCCGCGCGTACACCCGGGTGTCGGGGTGGGCGCCGCCCGGGTCGCCGTCGTCGCCGTTGGCGAGCGGGTCGCCGTCGCGCCAGAGCCCGAGCCGGCCGCCGATGGCGGCGGCCGTCGCCGGGTGGTCGCCGGTGATCAGGACCAGCCGGATGCCGGCCTGCTCGAAGCCCGCCGCGATGCCGGGTGCCGCCGTGCGCAGCGGGTCGCCGACCGCGACCAGGCCCAGCGGGCGCAGGCCGGTCGGCCGGGCCGGGTCCGGCAGCGTGTCGACCACGGCCGAGGCCACCGCCAGCACCCGCAGCCCTTCGGCGGCGAGCCGGTGCGCGGCATCGGTCAGCTCGGCCAGTTCCTCGGCGCCGGCGTCCATCAGCGGCGGCGCCAGCAGGTTCTCCGGCGCGCCCTTGCAGACCACGAGGTAGCGCCCGTCGCAGCGGCGGTGCACGGTGGTCATCCGGCGCAGGTCCTGGTCGAACGGGGCCTCCGCGACCCGGGGCCAGGCCTCGCGGGTGGTCTCCGGGTCCAGACCGCAGCGGGCCGCGAACGTGACGAGCGCGGCCTCCAGCGGGTCGCCGATCGCTGTCCATTCCGGCCGTTCGCCGGTCGGCGGGGTCAGCGTGGCGTCGTTGCAGAGCAGCCCGGCGCGGGCGAGGGCGCGCAGCTCGTCCGGGGCGCTCACCGGCTCGCCCCGGTGGCGCACCTCGCCGTCGGGCGCGTAGCCGGTGCCGGTCACGGCGTAGCGGTCGCGGCCGGGCACGACCGCGTGCTGCACCGCCATCCGGCCCTCGGTGAGCGTGCCGGTCTTGTCGGAGGCGATCACGGTGACCGACCCGAGGGTCTCCACCGCGTGCAGCCGCCGGGGAATGGCCCGGCTGCCGGCCATCCGGCGTGCGCCCAGGGCGAGCGCGAGCGTGACGACGGCGGGCAGCGACTCCGGTACGGCCGCCACCACGAGGCTCACCGCGGTGACCGCCATCTGCGTGACCGGGCGTCCGTCGAACACGCCGAGCGCGAAGACCAGCCCGGAGAGCACCACGGCGGTCAGTCCGAGCACCCGGCCGAGCGAGGACAGGCGGCGTTGCAGCGGGGTGGGCGCCGGGCGGGTCGCCGCGACCAGGGCGCTGATGCGGCCCAGCGCGCTCGCCGCGCCGGTGCGTACCACGGTCCCGGTGGCGCGGCCGGTGGTGACCACCGTGCCGGCGCTCGCCTCCTCCCCCGCGACCCGGGTCACCGCCACCGACTCACCGGTGAGCGCCGACTCGTCCAGGCTGAGCCGTACCGCGTCGGTGAGGTCCAGGTCGGCGGGCACCACGTCGCCGGCCTCCAGCCGGACCAGATCGTCCCGGACCAGGTCGGCGGCGGGGAGCACGAGGTCACGGCCGTCGCGGACCACCCGCGCGGTCGGCGCCGCGAGCCGGTCCAGCGCCGCCACCGCGCGGTCGGCGCGTACCTCCTGCACCACGCCGATCGCCGTGTTGATCAGGACGACCAGCACGATCACCGCGGTGTCGGGGTAGTCGCGCAGCAGCGTGGTCACCACGGCGGCGGCCAGCAGCAGCGCCACCAGCGGGTCGGTGAGCTGACGGAAGATCCGGCCGGCCAGCCCGCGCTTGCGTGGCGCGGCCACCGTGTTCGGCCCGTCGGCGCGCAGCCGGGCGGCCGCCTCGGCCGAGCCGAGCCCGGTCGCGGGGGCCGGAGAGATCTCGGTGGGCGTCACCGTGCCCTGCCCGCCGTTGATCACCACATTGCCCTCCATGTCGTCGCCGCCCGCGCCGGGCACTCCCAGCATGCCGGGTGCGCGGGCGCGGCTCGCAGGGCCGAGGGCCTGTCGGACCCGGGACCAACGGCCCCCGCGGTACGGGGCAGCGCGGCGTCCGACTCGTCGGTAACGTCCGTGCGGTGAACCGGACACGCAGCGCCGCCGGGCCGACACCCCCGTCCCGTCACCGGCCGGTCCGCTGGGCGCTCGCGGTGCTCCTGCTCGCGTCGGTCGGATGCGGAAGGGGATTCGGCGAGGAGAGCGGCGACGAACTGGCGCGCGACGTCGCGGCGGCGGAGGCGAAGCAGCTCAACACGGAGCTCGGGCACCGCAACCGGGTCCGCGACGCCGGGTCGATCGCGGCGGCCGAGATCGTCCAGCAGCCGCAGGGCACCGCGTTGGGCGATGACGAGACGGTCCGGCGGGAGGCCCTGGCCTGGTCCGGCCGCACCGCCAGAGACGAGCGGGCCACCGTCGACGTGCGGTTCGTGGTGACGGTGCCGGAACGACCGCCGGTGTCGGTCGGCGGCGCGAGCAACAGCGCCGGCGACGCCACCCGCTGCTACCGGTACGAGTTCCAGCTCTACCGCTACACGACGTACCACGAGATCGACTGTCCGAGCGGGGCCGCGCCCTCGCCACCCACCGCTGCGCCGGTGCCGAAGGTGCCCGAGGACGGGCGGCAGCGGCTCACCGCCGTGCTGCGTACCGCCACCCCGGACACCCTTGCGGGCGCGGTGCGGGCGGCGTTCCCGCAGGACTGGATCACCGTCGACACGACGGTGCACGAGGGCGCGCTCGTCGCCGCCGTCGGCGTACCGGCCGAACGGGACTGCCTCCTGCTCGTCCGCACCCCGGCCGGGAAGATCGAATCCCCCGGGTACGACCGGATCTGGCTGGAGCCGGGCGAGACCGGCTGCCGGACGGGCCTGTACGTCTCGCCGCCGCGCTGAGACACCAGCCCGGTTTGCCGCGCGACGGCCGGAGGACTGACCTTCTCGGGCCCGTGTCAATGTAGCGTTGACGAGTGAGCCTGGCCGACCTGTCCGAGATCGCCGCGACCCGGGTCCGGCTGGACGACCGCGAGCTGGACCTGATCGACCGGGCCCGGCACGACGGCGCCACCTGGGCCGACATCGCGCGGGCGCTGGGCCTGGGCAGCCGGCAGGCCGCCGAGCAGCGCCGGCAGCGTCTCGCGGCGGCCCGGCGGGCCCGCGTGACCCGGCTCGACCCGGCCGGCGCCCCCGACCTGCCCGTGCTGCGGACGGCGGTCGCCGACCTGCGCCGCTGGATCGAGACGGACCGCGCGTGGGACGGGCGCTTCCCCCGCGCGGCGTTGACGCGCCGTACCTGCGCGCTCGCGCTCGACGCCCCCGCCGGGCCGCTGTACGCGCTGGCCGCGCACCTCGCCGACGATCTCGCCGGGGCCGGACTCCGGCTGCCGCCTCCGGTACGCGACGCCGCCGGGCGCATCACGGCGACACTGTCAACAAGAAATTGACGTAGCTCCGAAGTGTTGCCACGCCCCGGCTCATGTTCCGAGGATGAGTCCTCCAGGCTCAACTCTCGGGGGACCCATGCGCCGCAACGCCGTCCTGTTCGTGGCCGTCTCGCTGCTGTCCGGCCTGGGCGGCAGCGCCATGGCCCTGGTCTCCGGCATCTGGATCCTGGACCTGACCGGCTCCACCGGGCTCGCGGCGCTGGCCGGTCTCTGCGTCTACGCCCCGACGCTGGCCGGCCCCTGGCTCGGCGGCCTGCTCGACCGGGTCCCCCGGCGTCCCCTGGTGGTCGGCGTCAACCTCGCTCTCGCCGCCGCGCTGCTGAGCCTGCTGGCGGTGCGCGGGCCCGGCCAGGCGTGGCTGATCTACGCCGTCTCGCTCGCCTACGGGATCGGATACGTGCTCGTCGACGCCGGCGAGACCGCGCTGCTGCCCGCCGCGCTCCCACCGGCCCGGCTGGCCGACGTCAACGGCTGGCGGTCGAGCGCGCAGGAGGGCGTGAAGCTGGTCGCGCCGCTGGCCGGGGCGGGCCTGTACGCGTGGCGGGGCGGGCACGTCGTCGCGGTGCTCGCCGCCGTCGTACCGGTGCTCGTGGCCGCCCTGTACGGCGCGTTACGCCTGGCCCGGGCGGCGTCCGCTCCCCCGACCGCACCCGCGGTGGGGCTGCGGGCCGGGCTGACCGCGCTCCTGGCCCGGCGGGCGGTACGCGTGCCGGTGGCGCTCGCGGCGGCGTCCATCGCGATGTCCGGCTTCACCACCGCGGCGCTGTACGACGTGGTGGTGACCGGCCTCGGGCTGCCGTCCACCTTTCTCGGCGTGCTGGCCGGCGCGCAGGGTGGCGGATCGCTGCTCGCCGGGCTGGTCGTCGGCCGGCTCGTCCGCCGCCACGGCGAGATCACGGTGGGGGTCGCCGGCGCGGTCCTGTTCGCGGCCGGCTGTCTGGGACGCTGCCTGCCGTGGTGGCCGGGCACGGTCGCCGCCTCGGTGGTGATCGGCGTCGGTCTGCCGTGGACGCTCGTCGCGGCGGTCACCGCCGTGCAGACGTACACGCCGCGGGAGATGCTCGGGCGGGTCGCCGGGACGGCGAACACGGTGATGTTCGGCCCGATCACGCTGGCCATCCCGCTCGGGTCGGCGGCGGTCGCGGTCGGCGGCCGGCCGCCGCTGGTACTCGCCGCCGTGGCGTGCCTGGCCGCGGCACTGGCGGCCGCCCGGCCGGGTCGTCAGCCCGCGGCCGGCGGGCCGGACAGGTGGCGGATCAGCTCCGGCCGGGAGCGCAGCCGAAGCTTCCGGTAGACGTTGCCGAGGTGGTACTCGACGGTCTTCGGCGACAGGAAGACCCGGGCCGCGATCTCCCGGTTCGTCAGGCCCTCCGCCACGTGCAGGGCGATCAGGCGTTCCTGGCCGGTCAGCCGGTCGACGGTCCGGTCGCCGGGCTCGGGCGGCCGCCGGCCGGTGGCGTCGATCTCGGTGCGGCACCGCCGCGCCCAGCCCTGCGCGCCGAGCACCTCGAACAACCGCAGCGCGGCGTGCAACTGGACCCGCGCGTCCCGGCGGCGCCGGGCCCGGCGCAGCCGCTGCCCGTAGCTGAGCAGCGTCCGGGCCCGTTCCAGCGGGACGACGGCGGGATCGCACCGGGCCAGCGCCGCCGCGAAGACCTCGTCCAGGTCCGGTTCGCCGGCGAGCAGGCCCTCGACGCGCGCGGCGGCGGCGCGGGCGGCGGCACCGCCGGCCCCGGCCAGGTCGCGCAGCCGCCGCGCCGACCGCTGCGGGTCGGACAGGTGCGCGTACGCCTCGGCCAGCTCGGCCGCGACGGGCAGCCACCCCGGTTCGGCGATGCCGCCGTCGCGCTGGGCCCGGCGGACCCGTTCCAGCTCGGTCACGGCGTCCTGCCAGCGCGCCCCCACCACCGCCGCGATTCCGGTGGCGTAGCGGAGCCGGACCTCGATCTCCCGGAACTCGCCCGGCAGGAGCCGGCGGGCGTCCTCGACGTGCGCGAGCGCCTCCGGCTCCTCGCCGAGCAGCGCCTCCACCAGGGCCAGCGCGGCCAGCGCCTCCGCCCGCAGCACCGGAAGCGCCACCTGCTCGGCGATCCGGACCGCCTCGGCGGCGGCCTGGTACGCCGCGTGCAGCCGGCCGGTGCGCCACTCCAGCCCGGCGAGCCGGGGCAGGGCGTACGCCAGCAGGAACACGTCGTCTGCGGCGCGGGCCCGGTCGATCTCCGGTTCCAGCAGCGCCCGCGCGGTGTCGTGGTCCCCGAGCCAGCAGAACACCTCGGCCAGCTCCGCCGCCGAGCCGTCGGCGTGGCCGGCGCAGGCGGCGACCAGGGCACGGGCCGACGCGACCCCTTCGGGCAGCCCGGCCAGCACCTGTGCCGCGGCCAGCCGGATCGGGCCCTTCGGCCAGGTCGCGCCCGCGTCCGCGGCGGCCAGCTCGGCCACCCGCGCGCACAGCGGCACCATGCCGGTGACGTCCAGCCGCGCCCAGAACTGGTTGACGCGGGCGCTCATCAGCCGGGCCGCGCCGAGCGGATCCGCTTGCGCGTACGCCTGCGCGTCGGCCAGGTACGCCTCGGCGCCCGCCGTGTCACCGTGCTGCTGCGCCAGGTGGGCGAGCAACGGCTTGACCCGGCAGCGCAGGTCGACGCGCCGGGTCAGTCCGATCGCCTCCTCCCCCAGCGTGATCGCGTGCCGGCTCGCGCCGGCGTTGGCCCAGGCGCGCGACGCGGCGGCGAGCCGGGACGCGCGTACGTCCGGGTCCGGGGTGAGACGGGCGGACCGTTCGTAGGCGCGGGCCTCGGCCACCACGCCGCCCCGGCGTTGCGCCCGCTCGGCGGAGTCGGCCAGCAACGCGGCGACGCCCTCGTCGGGCACGGTGGTGGCGGCCGCGAGATGCCAGGCCCGGCGGTCGGCGGTGTCGTCGCCGGTGAGCGCGGCGGCCACCGCCAGGTGGGCGGCCCGCCGCCGGCCGGGGCCGGCGACCGAGTGCACCGCGGCGCGGGTCAGCGGGTGGCGGAACGTCACCTCACGGTCGGTCACCCGGATCAGCCCGGCGTCGACCGCCGGGTCCAGCACGCCCAGGCGCAGCCCGTCCGCCACCAGGATCCGCTCCAGCAGCGCCGGGGTGGTGACCTCGGTGACCGCGCAGGCGACGAGCGCACGCCAGGTGTCGTCGGGCAGCCCGCGGGCGTGCGCCAGGACGGTCGTCTCGATGCGTTCGACGAGCACGAGAGGCTCCCGCAGCGGCAGCCACCCGTTGCGGTGCTCCTCGGACAGCGTCGCCGGCAGCTCGGTCAGCGCGAGCGGGTTGCCGGCGGTGGCCGCCGCCAGGTCGGCGGCCACCCGGCGGTCGAGGCCGGCGCGCATGGCGAGCCGGATCGCGTCGTCGCGCGCCAGACCGGTCAGCGGCAGCTCCGGCAGGCCGGGCGCGGGGAACGCGGGGGCGTCGCGGGCCGCGAAGACGACGGCGACCCGGTCCGCGAGCAGCCGCCGGGCGGTGAACAGCAACGCCTCGGCGGAGGCCGGGTCGATCCAGTGCGCGTCGTCGACCAGGCAGAGCACCGGCGTGTCCTCGGCCGCCGTCGTGAGCAGGCTCAGCGTCGCCACGTACGCGGCGAGCCGGTTGACCGGACGGGAACTGCCGTCGATGGCGAATACGGTACGCAGCGCGTCGGCCTGCTGCGCGGGCAGATCGCCGAGCCGGTGCAGCAGTGGCCGCGCCAGTTGGTGCAGCGCGGAGAACGGCAGGTCCGCCTCGAACGGCGCGCCGGTGGCGTGCAGCACCCGCATCCCGGTGGACCGGGCGGCACAGTGCTGCAGCAGCGCCGTCTTGCCCACGCCTGCCGCACCGCGCAGCACCAGGGCGCCGCCGTGACCGTCGACCGCGTCGGCCAGCAGCGCGCCGAGCCGCCGGCACTCGTCGGCGCGCCCGAGCAGGGCGTCATCACCGGTGTCCGTGGCCGTGCCGACGGCACCGGCCGGCGCCGGACCGCTGCCCATGACCGCACGCTAGCCGCCGGTGTGGTCCGTCCGGGCGGGCGCGACGCGAACCCGACAGGGTGCCCGCGCGGCCTCGTCGACTAGGAGGAACCCGGATCCGGGTGCCGTCGTGGCTCCCTAGCGTCTTCCCCAGTCGTCCGGCCGGTGACCACCGGCGGATCCGGGACGACGACACGACTCCGAGGGGAGACACCATGATCGGGAAGAGAGCGGCCGGGGTGCTGGCGGCGGGACTGCTCGCCGCCGGGTTCGGGGTGGCGTACGGCCCGCCGGCACAGGCCGCCAGCGGCCACTACGCCATCGTCAACTACGGCAGCGGCAAGTGCCTGGAGGTGGACCGGTCCGGCGCCCCGTCGTCGCTCGGCGGCCGGGTCGTGCAGCGCACCTGTGACGGCCAGGCCGTGCAGCGCTGGTCGCCGGTGGGAAGGGACACCTACACGTTCGTCAACCAGTTCAGCGGCATGTGCGTGGACGTCCGCAACGGGGTGAACGCCGACGGCACGCCGTTGCAGCAGTGGGCCTGCACCGGCACGTCGAGCATGAAGTGGACGGTCGACCCGAACTCGTTCGCGGGGGTGCACCAGATCAAGTCGCAGGTCGGTGGCCGGTGCATGGACGTGCGGAGTGGATCGGACGCCGACGGCGCGACGGTCCAGATCTACCGCTGCACCGGGTTCGGCAACCCGGCCCAGGTCTGGTCGTTCGCGGCGGTCTGACCGGCGCGGATGCGGCCCGTCCCCAGGGGTGAGGGGGACGGGCCGCACGATCGTCAGCGCCAGGTGTCGGTGACGGCCCGGGTGCCGCCGGCCGGCGTGGTGAACGTCCGGTTCGCGCCGGACTCCCAGGTCACCGTCCCGTCCGGGTTCTTCTTGACGTACTTGTACTCGACAGCGGTGTTCGCGGGCAGGTCGACGGTGGCCCGCCAGACCGGGTACGCGGCCGAGGAGAGCGCCACGGCGGCGGCCGGGTTCCAGCCGCCGAGCGCCGGTATGTTGCCGACGACGAACACGTTCTGCCCGTAGGCGGTGGTCGCGGTGACGGAGAACGTGGTGGCCACAGCCGTGGAGACCGTGTCACCGCGGAACGTCTCGGTCACCGCGTACGTGCCGGTGGCCGGCGTGGTGAGCGTCCGGTTGGCGCCGGACTCCCAGGTGACCGCGCCGGCGGCGGTCAGCTTGACGAACTTGTACTCCACCGCGGTGGACCGGGGCAGGTCGACGGTGGCACGGTAGACGCCGCCGCCCTGCGCGGTGAGCTTGACGCCGCTCGCGGGCGTCCACGACCCCAGCGCGGGGATGCTGCCGACGACGCGGACGTCCTGCCCGGCGGCCAGGTTCGCGGTGACGGTGAACGTGGTGGCGATCCGGTCACCCGGGCTCACCGTGGGGGACACGGTCGGCGAGGGCGACACGGTCGGGGAGGCCGACGGGGACGGGCTCGCGCCCGGCCGGGCGTTCATGTGGATCGCGACCGCGTCGTTGGCCGGGAGGGTCACGGTGGCCCGGCCGCCGGACACGGTCACCGTGGAGCCGGTGCAGCCGCTGCCGGTGGCGACGCCGGAGATGACGTCGCAGTACCGGCCATCGGCGAGCCCGGTGGTGAAGGTGGCGGTGGTGGCGGAGCCGGAGTCGTTGATGCCGATCCACGCCCGGTCGCCCCGGTGGAAGCCGATCACGTTGCTGTTCACCGTGGTGAAGTCCGAGACGGTCTTCACCGGGCGGGCGGTGTTGGCCCAGCCGACCATGCCCTTGACGCCGGTGGTGCGGCTCAGGCAGGTCCAGGCGGCGCCGCAGACCGTGTCGGTGACCCGTCCGGTGCCGTCGTGCGGCGGGGACTGGTTGCGGTTGGACCAGGTGAAGCTGTCGTAGACCGACGGCTTGCCGTGCGGGTAGGCCAGCGCGAAGTAGTTGGCCAGCACGTAGTCGGTGCCGTTCTTGTACGACAGCACCACGCCGTCGCGCTCCAGGTCGTGGTTGGTGACCATGGCGAAGACGTTGGCGCCGGGCGCGTCGAGGTTCCAGTTCGGCACGTTGGCCAGCGCCGAGATGGAGCCCTGGAACGCCGAGCGGATGCCCTTGGCGTACGCGAAGTCGAGCACGTCGCCGTTGGCGATGTACGCGCGGGCCTGCAGCGCGGAGTTGCTCGCCCCGTCGAAGATCTCCTGCGCGACGTACGGGCGCCGGCCCTCGACGACCGTGTTGTTCAGCTTGCCGAGGATGGCCGCGAAGTCGTCCTTGCGGATGTGCTTGACCGCGTCGACCCGGAAGCCGTCGACGCCGAGCCCGATCAGGTCGTTGAGGTACGCGGCGATCTTGTTCCGGACCGCTTCCTTCTCGGTGTACAGGTCCGACAGCGACAGCAGCTCGCAGCTGGTCACCTGGGCCTCGTTGTTCCAGTCGTTGATGGCGCCGCCGGTCGGGCAGTTGTCGCCGGGACGGTGGAAGTCGCCGTCGCCGTACGGCACGGCCGGGTAGCTGTAGCCGGAGAACTCGGTGCCGGCGTAGCCGCGCGTACCGGCCGGGTTGTTGGTGCCGGCCATGTGGTTGACCACCGCATCGACGTAGACGCGCACACCGGCGTTGTGGCAGGCGGTGACCATCGCGGCGAACTGCTGGCGGTTGCCGAACCGGCTGTCCAGCTTGTACGACACCGGCTGGTACACCTCGTACCACGGGTAGGCGCCGTCGGCGCTGGCGGGCAGCTTCACCGACTCCTGCGGCGGTGCCACCTGCACCGCGCCGTAGCCGGCCGGTCCGAGGTGGTCGGTGCAGGCGGCGGCGACCGAGGTCCAGTTCCATTCCCAGAGGTTGGCGGTCACCTCGCTGTCGTTGAGTACGACGGCGGCGCGGGCGGGTGCGGCGGTGGTGGTGGCAGCCGCGACGGCAACCGTGCCGCCCGCCGCGACGAGCGCGGCGGCGAGCAGCAGGCGACCGGCGCGGCCACGGGGGTGTGGCCTGACGGAAAGCATGGTTGGGGGACCTCTTCCGTGGGTTCGAAAGGGTGAGCGGGGGGTGGGGCGGCCGTCCCGGGTAGCGAACACGATGCGCCATCCATGAAACTCTTTGCAAGAGCTTGCGGCAAAGTTTTCGAAACCCGCAGGCAACACGAGCGGGGTCAGATCCCCGACCACCAGCGGCGATCCACGCTGGACCGAGCGATCCGGCGCTCGACCGGGATCCCGACGCTCGGGACGAAACAAACCGCTTCGCGGGACGACCGCAACTTCTGAGCAGATTTTCCAACGCTTGCGGGCCGGGTGTGCGCCGCTGATCCCCGACACCCGCCGGACACGGGACGAGCCCCGGTCCGTCGCGGCGCGACGGACCGGGGCTCGCTCGGAGACGGCGGATCAGGCCAGGTCGAAGCGGTCCAGCTCCATGACCTTCGTCCAGGCGGCGACGAAGTCACGCACGAACTTCTCCCGCGCGTCGTCGCTGGCGTAGACCTCGGCGAGGGCCCGCAGCTGCGAGTTGGAGCCGAAGATCAGGTCGACCGCGGTGGCGGTCCACTTGACCTGGTCGGTGGCCAGGTCCCGGATCTCGTACACGTGCTCCTCGGACTCCGACGCCTTCCACCGGGTGCCCGGGGAGAGCAGGTTGACGAAGAAGTCGTTGGTGAGCACGCCGGGCCGGTCGGTGAGCACGCCGTGCGACGCGCCGCCGACGTTGTTGCCGAGCGCGCGCAGACCGCCGACCAGCACGGTCATCTCCGGCGCGGTCAGGTTCAGCATGTACGCCCGGTCGACGAGCAGCACCTCCGGCTGGGTCTTCTCGCCCGGCCGCAGGTAGTTGCGGAACCCGTCGGCGCGCGGCTCCATCACCCGGAACGACTCGACGTCGGTCTGCTCCTGGGTGGCGTCGGTACGCCCCGGGTGGAACGGCACGGTCAGCTCGACGCCAGCGTCGCGCGCCGCCTGCTCGACAGCGGCCGAGCCGGCCAGCACGATCAGGTCGGCGAGGGAGATCTGGGCGCCGCCGGCGGCGTTGAACTCCTGCTGGATGCCCTCCAGCGTGGCCAGCACGGTGGCGAGCTGCTCGGGCTGGTTGACCTCCCAGTTGCGCTGCGGCTCCAGGCGGATCCGCGCGCCGTTGGCGCCACCGCGCTTGTCGGTGGAGCGGTAGCTCGCGGCCGAGGCCCAGGCGGTGGAGACCAGCTGGGCGGTGGTGAGACCGGACTCCAGCACCTTCGCCTTGAGCGCGGCGACGTCGGCGTCGTTCACCAGCTCGTGCGCGACGGCCGGCACCGGGTCCTGCCAGAGCTGGGCCTCCGGCACCCACGGGCCGAGGAAGCGGCTGACCGGGCCCATGTCACGGTGCAGCAGCTTGTACCAGGCCTTGGCGAACGCCAGCGCGAACTCGTCCGGGTTCTCCAGGAACCGGCGGGAGATCTTCTCGTACGCCGGGTCGACGCGCAGCGACAGGTCGGTCGTCAGCATCGTCGGCTTGTGCTTCTTCGACGGGTCGTGGGCGTCCGGGATGATCGCCTCGGCGTCCTTGGCGACCCACTGCTTGGCGCCACCCGGGCTGGTGGTCAGCTCCCACTCGTAGCCGAAGAGGATCTCGAAGAACCGGTTGGACCACTGCGTCGGCTTGTCGGTCCACGTCACCTCGAGACCGCTGGTGATCGTGTCGCCGCCCTTGCCCTCGCCGTACGTGCTGAGCCAGCCCAGACCCTGCGCCTCCAGCGGCGCGGCCTCCGGCTCGGGGCCGACGTGCTGGTCGGCGGGGCCCGCGCCGTGGGTCTTGCCGAACGTGTGGCCGCCGGCGATCAGCGCGACGGTCTCCTCGTCGTTCATCGCCATCCGGCGGAACGTCTCGCGGATGAAGTGCGCCGCCGCGAGCGGGTCGGCGTTGCCGCGCGGGCCCTCCGGGTTGACGTAGATCAGACCCATCTCGGTCGCGCCGACGCCGGCCACCATCTCCTTCTCGGAGGCGTAGCGCTCGTCGCCGAGCCAGGCGTCCTCGGGGCCCCAGAAGATCTCCTCCGGCTCCCAGACGTCCTCACGGCCGAAGCCGAAGCCGAAGGTCTTGAAGCCCATCGACTCCAGCGCGACGTTGCCGGCGAGCACCAGCAGGTCGGCCCAGGAGATCTTCTGGCCGTACTTCTGCTTGACCGGCCAGAGCAGCCGGCGGGCCTTGTCCAGGTTGGCGTTGTCCGGCCAGCTGTTCAGCGGGGCGAACCGCTGACCGCCGTCGCCGGCGCCACCGCGGCCGTCCTCGATGCGGTAGGTGCCCGCGGCGTGCCAGCTCATCCGGATCATCAGGCCGCCGTAGTGGCCGAAGTCGGCCGGCCACCAGTCCTGCGAGGTGGTGAGGACCTCGGTGATGTCCCGCTTGAGCGCCTCGACGTCGAGCTTGGCGAACTCCCGGGCGTAGCTGAACTCCGGGCCGAGCGGGTTGCCCTTGTCCGAGTGGGCGTGCAGCACCGACAGGTCGAGCTGGTTGGGCCACCAGTCACGGTTGCTGCGCGGACGACCGCCGGTCTTCGGGGTCGGCGAGTCGATCGCCGGGTTCTCGCTCTCGCTGCCGTGCGCGGTCACGGAGTCGTGCGCGACCGGGCAGCCGGCCGCCTCCTTCGCGTCCACGCCCTGCGGGCTGACGGGCCGGTTGTCCTGGGTGTCGCTCATCTGTTTCCTTCCGAACTGGCGGATCACTGGGCGGTGCGGTCGGCCGCGCAGCCGGGGCAGGCGCCCCAGTAGACGACCTCCGCCTCGTCCACCACGAAACCGTGGTCGTCGGAGGCGGTGAGACAGGGGGCGCTGCCGACGGCACACTCGACGTCGGCGATGGCGCCGCAGGAACGGCACACGACGTGATGGTGGTTGTCTCCCACCCGAGACTCGTAGCGGGCCGTGGCGCCGGCCGGCTGGATGCGCCGGATCAGCCCGGCGTCGGTGAGGGCCCGCAGCACATCGTAGACCGCCTGGTGGGACACGGTGGGCTGCTCCGCCCGGACCAGCGCGATCACGGTGTCGGTGTCGACGTGCGGGTGGTCGCGCAACGCCGCGAGCACCGCCAGCCGGGGCCGGGTCACCCGCAACGAGACCGCCCGGAGCTGCGTCTCGAAGTCGGCCGTCATGCGACGACCTTAGCCCGGTCTTTTGGAATGAATCAAGTTTCTGCCCAGGTGTGTCGGCCGCCACCGCGGCCGTCCGCGCACACGAAAACGGGGGTGGCGCGCCAGGCGCGGCACCCTCCCCGGAAGAGGGTTCAGGCGGCTGAGCAACTCGCGGTGGGCGTGTTGCTGTTGCCGTTCTTGTAGAGCGTGATGCCGAAGTTGTTGCCGTTGCCGTTGGGACGCGCGGTGAGCGTGCCGCTGGTGCCGCTGACCGAGGCGTTCCAGCTGTTCTGCAGGCTCTGGCCGCCCTGGGTCTGGATGCTGACGACCCAGTTGCTGGTGCCGCTGACCGAGAAGGTCACGTTGAACCGGTCGCCCCACTCCTCGGCCCGGCTGACACTGACCGTGCAGCCACCGTTGTTCGGCGGCGGGGTGGTCGGGTTACCGCTGGTCCCGCCGATCGTGATGTTGGAGTTGCCGCTGCTCTGGTAGCCCTCGGTGGCGAGGATCTGGTAGTCGTGCGAACCGAGGTTCATGCCGTAGCGGGACCAGGCGTCGAAGTGGTTGCCGGCGGTGATGGTGCCGCCCACGCGCTTCGACTGCCGGACGCTCCAGTACTGGTAGAACGTCCGCGTGCCCTCGATCGAGGGGGCGTTGACCCGCTGGGTGCGGTAGATGTCGTACGTGCCGCCGTCGGAGGACACCGAGCCCATGTAGCCGCTGCCCGGCGGGCGCCAGCTGCCCCAGCTGTCGACGATGTAGTACTCGACGAGCGGGTTGCGGGTCCACCCGTAGAGCGTCAGGTACGCGTTGCCGGACGGGTTGAAGCTGCCGGAGTAGCTGACCGTGCGGCGGCCGCCCGGGTTCCAGCCCTTGCCGGCGACGAAGTTGTTGATGTTGCTCCACTGGGTGCTGTACTGACCACCGTTGCCCATGGTCATGGAGACGTTGCCACTGTCTTTCCAGAAGGAATAGAAGTAGCCGTTGTTGGTGCCGGTCGAGTTCGACGTGACGGTGGTGTCGGCGTAGGCCGGGCCGGACGTGACCGCCGTCGTCCCGGCGGCGATCAGCGCCACGGCACAGGCGCCGCCGAAGAGCATCCGGAGGCGTCCGCGCCTGCGGTTGCCCGTGCGGACGGGGGCGTCGTTCATGGACGGGTTTCCTCCCTGTGACCGGCTGGCGCGGCCAGCCGGGTGGCACGAGCCGCATGTGGCCGTCCGCTGGTGGACGGCGGGACGGGCGACTGCGCGCCACGGCGGTGGACGGACATCGACGTCAATCGAGATACGCCGATGGCCACAGTATTGGAGGCTCATTTCTCCGTGTCAACAAGTTCCGGAAATGTTGTGGAAACCCGAAGTGGCACAAATAGGGCGTAGCGCTGCCGGGTGAGGCTGTCGCAGCCCTGCCGGAGGTCTCTTGAACGAGCCGAGTAAGCGATGGTGACCGGAAGTTTCGGCGGCTTTCCGGATCAAGGCCGGGCCCGCGCCGGGCACCGCTACCCGGTCGAGCCCAGCATCACCCCGAACACGCCGCAGCAGGCCAGCCCGCCGACGACGAGCGTGACGAGGGCGACCGAGTAGTTCGACCACAGGCCGAACCGCGTCACGTCGGTGCCGTACCCGTCGTGCACCCGGTTGCGCCAACCGCCGAAGCGGAACACCAGGTGGTGGGCGGCTCCCGGCTGGACCATGAGCGACGTGGTCATCAGCGGGACGCCCATGAAGTCGGTGTAGCGGACGTCGTGCCCGCCGGCCGGGACGGCGACGTGCCACGTGCCCTCGCCCGGGATCGCGACCAGCTGGCGGTCGATCTTGAAGCGGCTGGTGACCGGCGCGGGAATCATGTACGGCCCCCGGTTCACCGAGACCACGAGCACTCCGCAGCCCGGCGGCGGGGCGATCGGGTGCGGGTAGGCGATCAGCGGGACGACGCCGTGCATCGGCGGGTACGGCTGCGAGGGGAGGTAGGACACGGCCAGATTCTGGCACGGCCGCGCCAGGTGTCGATCTCCCCCGCTCAGCCGGCGCCGGGCGCCGCGGCGCCGGCGAGCAGGCGCTGTCGCATCAGGAACTTGCGGACCTTGCCGGTGGGTCCCATGACCACGTCGCCGTCCGGCACGGTCACCACCCGGCGCAGCGTCGCGGCCACCGCGGGGCCCAGCGCGGCCCGGACCCGGTCGGTGCGGTCGCGCGCCGGATCCGCGTCCTCGGCGAGCAGGAGCAGCACGTCGGTGACGGTCGTGCCGTCCTCGGCCGCCGCCGCGACCACAGTGCAGTCACGGACGTCCGGGCAGTGCCGCAGGACGCGCTCCTCGGACAGCGCGGTGTACAGCCAGGTCCCGCCGCCCAGGTCGACCGCGTCGCTGGCCCGGTCGACGTGGTGGTAGTCGCCGGCCTCGTCGCGGTACATCAGGTCGCCGGTGAGGTAGTAACCGCCCAGCCGGGTGCGGTACGTGGTGACCGAGTCGTTCCAGTACCCGAGCGCCAGCGTCGGCGACTTCAGGCCGACGTGCCCCACCTGCCCCGGCGCTACCTCCTCACCGGTCTCCACGTCGAGCAGCGCGATCTCGGCGAACGGGTACGGCTTGCCGACACAGCGGTCGTACCGGTCGCTGCCCAGCCGGTGGGTGATCCGGAACGCGCCGTGCCCCATCTCGGTGGAGCCGAGCATGTCGACGAACTTCGAGCCGGGGGCGTCCACCATGCCGTCGCGGGTGTACGTGGGATGGCTGCCGACCGCGACCAGCCGGCGTACGTGCGACTCGTGCGCGCAGTCTCCGGTGTTGAACCAGTTGCGCACCGAGCTGAGGTCGCGGGTGGTGAGGTCGACCCGGGCCAGCTCGGACCAGGTCACCGCGAAGCCGAAGACGCCGGTGGGGCGCCACCGTTCGATCGCGGAGAGGATCGTCTCGGCGCTGCGCGCGAACGGGCCGCCCTGCGCGGACAGGCACAGCAACTGGTAGCCGTTGCAGAGCGCCTGGTTGAGCGTGATGATGCCGGCGGCGTGCGCGGCCGGCAGCGCGGACATCTCCCGCACCTCGCCGTACGGCCGGGACTCGGTGAGCCGGACCGCGCGGATCGCGGCGAACAGGCCGTGGTGCGAGTGGACGATCGCCGCCGGCACCCGGGTGGTGCCCGAGGAGTGGGTGATGACCACCGGGTCCTGCGGGTGGTGCCGGTGGTGCGGCGGGGCCTGCGCCGGGTCGCCCGCGCCGGTCTGCGCCGCGTCGCCGAGGACCGGCGCGCCGAGGTCGTGCCCGGCCAGGGCGGCGTGGTCGGAGTCGACCACCACCCCGGCGGCGCGCAGCCGCCGCACGAACTCGGCCGCCAGCTCGATCGGCATGTTGCCGTTCATCAGCGCCGGGATCGCGCCGAGCCAGGTCAGCGCCAGGAAGTTGAGGAACACGTCCGGCGCCGAGGTCACGTACACCGCGATCGGGTCGGCCCGGCGGACGCCGCGCGCCCGGAACCACGCCGCCCGCGCCGCGACCCGCTCGGTCAGGGTGGCCAGCGACAGCGGCGTCCAGGCGGGGATGCCGTCGACGTCGACGTCGAACGTCACCCGGGGCATGTCCATGTCGGCGCCGTGCTCGGCCAGCCGGAGCAGCACGTTGCCCGCGCCCAGCTCCATGTCGGCCGCCAGCGTCGCGCGGAAGTTGTCGGCACCCAAACGAGTCGCCTCCTCAGCTGACACACGTCACGGCCGCGCCGGCGGCGTACCGGCCGCCGGGCGGGGACACGATCAGGCTAGAGCGCCCGCCACGCTGAGACAATGCTCGATGTACGCTCGGTCAGGAGACGTCGCGGTTGAACAGGCGCGACGACCAGAACAGGCTCGCCGCGGCCAGCCCGGACATGATGAGCGCGCCCTGCCAGACCACGCTCTGGGTGATCTGGCCGGCGAACAGCGCCCGCATGCCGTCGGTGGCCCAGGCGAACGGGTTCCACACCGCGACCCGCTGGATCCACATCGGCGCCAGCACGAGCGGGATGAGCACGCCGGCCAGCAGCGACACCGGCTGCCCGACGGTGTTCACCAGCACGCCGAGGCTGTTCTCGTTGCGGACCAGCAACGCGATGTCGTACGAGATCGAGGTGCTCAGCAGCACCATCACCGACAGCAGCGCGTACGACACCAGCAGGTTCGCCAGGTGCACCCGCAGGCCGAACGGCAGCGCCACGAGCGTGACCACCATGGCCTGCACCACGTTGAGGCACACGTGCATCAGCGCCCGGCCCAGCAGCAGGCCGGTCCGGCTCACCGGCGTCACCCGGCACCTGTCGATGATGCCCGCGCGCAGCGCGCTGAGCAGCCCGTAACCGGCGAACAGGCCGCCGAACAGGCCCATCGCCACGAACAGGCCGGGTACGTAGATGCGGTACGCGTCGGCGTAGGTCGAGGCGCCCCGGTCGACCATCACCACCTTGAGGAACGGCGCGAAGAGGATCAGGTAGGTGATCGGCTGGGCCAGGCTGAACGCCACCATCACCGGGTTGCGCACCATCAGGCCGGCCTCCTGCTGGAAGATCAGCCAGGTGTCGCGGACGAGCTTCACGCCGTACTCCTCTCGGCGTCCGGTCACTCGGCGAGCGACCGGCCGGTCTTGGCCAGGAACACGTCGTCGAGGCTGGGCCGGCGGGCCTCGATCGCGCCGGGCTCGATGCCCCGGTCGTAGAGCGCCCGCATGACCTGCGGGATGGCCGTGGCGGCGCTGTCGACGTAGAGCCGCAGCGTGCCGTCGACCGGCTCGGCCGCGTGCACGTACGGCGCCTCGGCCAGCAGCTTCGTCGCGGCCGGCAGGTCGCCGCCGGTCTCGTCCGCGACGTCGGCGGCGGCGAAGTCGACGGCGACCACGTCGCCGGAGATCTCGCGCTTGAGCGCCGACGGGGTGCCCTCGGCCACGATCCGCCCGGCGTCGATGATCGAGACGCGGTCGCAGAGGCTGTCGGCCTCGTCCAGGTAGTGCGTGGTGAGGAAGATGGTCATGCCCTCCTCGCGCAGCCGCCGTACCTCCTGCCACATCCGGACCCGGCTGGGCGGGTCGAGCCCCGCCGTCGGCTCGTCCAGGAACATCACCTGCGGCGAGTGGATGACGCCGAGCGCGACGTCGAGGCGGCGGCGCTGCCCGCCCGAGTACGTCTTGATCTTGCGGTCGGCGAAGTCGTCGAGCTGGAACGCGCGGATCGCCCCGGCGGCCAGCTCCTGCGCCACCGACTTGGACAGCCCGTGCATCCGGGCCTGGAGGACCAGGTCCCGCCGGGCGGTCGAGTCGTCGTAGGTGCCGCTGGCCTGCGCCACGAAGCCGATCCGCCGCCGCACCTGCGCGGGCGAGCGCAGCAGGTCGACCCCGGCGATGGTGGCCGCTCCCCCGCTGGGCCGGATCAGCGTGGCGAGCATCCGCAGCGTGGTGGACTTGCCCGCGCCGTTCGGGCCGAGGAATCCGACGATCTCGCCGCGCCGGACCGCGAAGTCGACGCCGCGTACCGCCTCGACAGTGGTGGCGCCGCGGCCACGTCCGACCCGGAAGGACTTGCGTAGGCCGGTGGCCTCGATCATCGAGCCTCCTCGTGCGGCGCGACGCCGGCGCGGGTGCGTCAGGTCAGGCTAGTTCGGCCCCGACGGTTGGACAACGGTCGATGCGTCAGTGTCGGGAGCCGTGCGTGCCAACACGGCGAGACGTGCCGCCGCCGCGCGGGCGCCGCCGGCCGCCGCGAACGACTCCCCCACCCGGCGCGCTCCCGCCCGGTACGCGGGTTCGTCGAGCACCGCGCTCAGCGCGGCGGTCAGCTCCGCCGGGGTCGCGGAGCCGAAGGAGACCTCCAGTCCGGCGCCGGCCCGGCGCACCTGCCGCGCCACCGCCGGATGGTCGTGCCGGATCGGCGCGACCACCACCGGCACACCGTGGGCCAGCGCCTCGGACACGGTGCCCAGCCCGCCGTGCGACACGAGGGCGTCGAGCCGGGGCATCAGCTCGAGCACCGGCACCCGGGGCGCGACGAGCACGTACGGCGGCGGGTCGGGCACCAGTCCGGCGCCGGCGGTGAGGATCACCTGGACCCGGTCGGCGAGCGGCGCGGTCGCCGCCGTCATCCGCCGGTAGAAGTCGGCGGCGAGGTGCTCGGCCATCGTGCCGACCGTGACCAGCACGTGCCGGCGGCCGGGATCCCACGCCTCCCAGGCGAACGCGGGCGCGTTCGGCCGCCGTCCCAGCGCCGGCCCGGTGAGCACGCAGCCCGGCGGCAGCGGCGCCGGGCCGGTGAGCGCCGTCGTGGTCAGGCCGATCACGAGGTACGGCGAGAAGCGCAGGTCGATCGTCTCGTCCACGGGCAGGTCGGTCATCGCCCACACGCGGCGGACCTGGGCGTCCACCCAGCCGGTGAACTCGGGCATCTCCTCGGTCGGCGGTGTCAGCTCCAGCATGCCGACGCAGAACGTCGCCCACGGCAGCCCGCGGCGGTGCGCGGCGAGCGCGCCGGCCAGCGCGTACTGGTCGGCCACCACCACGTCCGGCCGGTACCGCTCGACGGCGGCGTCGGCGGCGTCGCGGATGAACCGGTTCGCGGGCAGCACGTGCCCCTCCCAGAGGCTGCGCACCGAGGCCATCCCGGCCGCGTCGTCGGGGCGGTAGTAGCGCTTGCCGGTGGGGAACAGCGTGGCGTCCGGGCCGACCAGCGGGCGCAGATCGCTGCGCGGCCCGACCCAGGCCACCTCGTGCCCGGCCGCCTCCAGTTCCTGGGCGATGGCGACCGGCGCGTTCAGATGGGACTCCACCGGCAGGACGACGAACAGGAAGCGAGCCACGTCGATATGATCGCACGCGCGTTGACATCCATCGGCGTCACTGATCTGATCCGTGTCGTGACGGTTCGCGCATGACGGCCATCGAGGCCGTCTCGGTGTTCCTGCCGCAGCGCCGGGTGCCGGTCGAGAGCCTGGCCGCGCCACTGGGCCTGAGCGACATGCAGGTGCGCCTGTTCCGCCGCTTCCACGGCCTGACCGAGGTCCGCCGCGACCCCGGGCTGTCCCTGACCGACCTGCTGCTGCGCGCCGCGCACGGCCTCACCGCGCTGCACACGCTGCGGCGGCGGGTGCGGTTCGTGGTGTACGGGCGGGCCTTCCCGGTGGTCACCCCCTACCCGGTCAACCCGCTGCACGAGGTGTGCCGCGCGCTCGGGCTGGGCCACGCGCTCGCGTTCACGCTCACCCAGCAGTCCTGCGCCAGCGCGCTCGCCGCGATCGACGTGGCCGGGCGGCTGCTCGCGTCCGAACCGGACACGCCGGACGGCCCGCCGCTGGCGCTGGTGCTGACCGGCGAGAAGGCGTTCACCCGTGACGCCCAGTTCATCCCGGAGACGTCGGTGTTCAGCGAGGGCGCCTCGGCCTGCCTGCTCAGCGCCGGTGGCGGCCGGGACCGGCTGCTCGCGTACGCCTGCCACCAGCGGGGCGAGTTCGACGTGGCCGGCGGCGAGTCCCCGGCGCGGTTCCAGCGGGCGTACCGGCCGGCGCTGGCCGAGGTGATCGGCCGGGCGCTGGAGCGGTCCGGCACGACGCTGTCCGAGCTGCGGCTGGTGCTGCCGCACAACGTGAACCTGATGACCTGGAAGCGGCTGTGCCGGCTGATCGGGCTGCCGCTGGACCGGGTGCTGCTGGACAACGTCACCGAGACCGGGCACGTGTTCTGCGCCGACGCGTTCGTCAACTACCGCACCGCCCGGCAGCGCGACCTGCTCCGGCCCGGTGACCGCTATCTGGTCGCGGCGGTGGGCGCCGGGGACGGCGCGACGTTCGCCGCCATGGTCTTCGAGCACTGAGCGGCGGAGGCCACCATGGAGACCGGACTCCGCCTGCTGCGGGCCGCGCGGCGCACGTTCACCGGTCCGGCCGCGCTGCTCGGCGACCCCGTGCTGCGCGAGCGCGCCGCCGGCTACCTGGCCGACCTGACCCGGCCGTACGGGCTGCGTGTGCCCGCCGGCCTGTTCGACGCGCCCGCGGCGGCGCTGGGCCAGTCGTACGGGGAGATGGCCGCCGAGCTGATCCCCGCCGTCGTGCCGCCGGAGGAGCCGGTGGACCTGCTCGTGCTGGCGTTCGCCGTGCACGACATGCTGCCCGGGCGGGCCACCGCGGCGTACCTCAGTCACGTCTGCCCGGGCACGCCGATGTCGTTCGCGCTCTGCGACCAGGGTTCGGCGGCGGCGTTCACCGGGCTGCGGATCGCCCGCGCGTACGGGTGCCGCCGCGCCCTGGTGCTCACCGTCGAGCAGGCGGTGCTGCCGTACGACGCGGCGGTGCCCGTACCGGCGCGCCACCGGGCCGTGGCCATGCTCTACGACGCGCTCGCCGACGACGGCGCGACCGGCGGCGACAGCGATGGTGCGGCCGGCGGTCCCGAGCTGATCGGGCTCGGCGGCGGCGCGCGGGTGACCGCGCTGCGCCAGCACGTGGACGTCGACGCCGGCGACGTGGCCGCGCTCGCGGCGGCCGAGGTGGGCGAGCTGACGGCCGGACGTACCGATGTCGCGGTCGTGCTCGGCGCGGACCTGGCCGCCGTGTGGCCCGGCCACGGCGGCGCCGCGGTGACGACCGGGCCGCGCAGGCAGCCGTCCACCGGGGTCTGGTGGGCGCTGCTGGACCGTCTCGCCGGGGACGCGGCGCGGCCCCGGCCGGTGGTGGTGGCCGACTACGAGCCCGGCCTGAACTACCTGAGCGTGGTCGCGCTGGCGCCGGCCGGCCGGTCAGAGCCCGTCGGCGAGCGCCGCGCGGACGAACGCGAGCAGCCGCTCGTTCGCCTCCGGGGAACCGACGGTGATCCGGACCCCGGCGCCGGGTAGCGCCATGACCAGGATGCCGGTCTCCCGGGCCCGGTCGGCGAACGGCACGGCCCGCTCTCCCAGCGGTAGCCACACGAAGTTGGCCTCGCTGGGCGCCACGGTGAGCCCGAGGCCGCGCAGCGCGCCGACCAGGCGGGTACGCTCCGCCACCAGCTCCGTGCACCGCCGGGTCAGCTCCGCGTCCACCTCCGGCGTCAGGCTCGCCACCGCCGCCGCCTGGGCGAGCGCGGAGGGGAAGAACACCGCCCCGGTGAGCGCGGCGGCCCGGGTGAGCCGGGGCGGCACGACGGCGTACCCGACGCGCAGCGCGGCCAGCCCGTACGCCTTGGAGAACGTGCGCAGCACGCAGACGTTGTCGTACGCCCGGTACAGGTCCATTCCGTCCGGCGAGCGGGGGTCGGTGACGAACTCGCGGTACGCCTCGTCCACGATGACCGGCACGTCGGCCGGGATCCGGTCCAGGAACGCCTCGACGTCGTCGCGGCGCAGCGCCGCCCCGGTCGGGTTGTTCGGGTTGCACAGCAGCACGCAGCGGGTCCGCTCGGTCACCGCGTCCGCCATCGCGGGCAGGTCGTGGCCGTACCCGTCCATCGGCACCGGCACGGCGCGGGCCCCGGCGTTGCCGATGATCAGCGGGTAGCCCTCGAACGACAGGGCCGGGTGGACGACGTCCGGCCGGGGCCCGAGGGACTGCACGAGGTGCTGGCACAGTCCGGCCGAGCCGGGGCCGACGAGGATCGCCTCCGGTCCGACGCCGAGCCGCCGGGACAGCGCGGCCACGAGCGCCGCCGACGTGCGGTCCGGGTAGCGCTGCAGCGTCGCGGCGGCGTCGGCGACCACCCGCCGCACCCCCGGCAGCGGCGGGTAGGGGGTCTCGTTCATGGACAGGTCGGCCGGCGGGTGCGTCCCGACGGCGGTGCCAGGCGTCATGGTCGCTCACTTTCCGACGGGACCGGCGGGGTGTGCGCTCGCCGGTCGGCCAGGAGCCCGAGCTGGTACATCCGGTCGACCGCGGACAGCGGCCGGACGTCGGTGCCGGAGAGGTTGCCGGCGGTCAGCCCGAGCAGGCGGGGGTTGGCGGCGGTGCGGCGCATCATCCGCGCGCCGAGCAGCTTCGGCAGCCCGGACACCGCGGTGATCATGCGGGAGGCGTTGTGGCTGACCGTCGCGACGTGGTCCAGGCGGGGCCGCCGCGCCGCCTCGAAGGCGAGCAGCGCCCGGTCCACCGCCGCCGGTTCCGGCGCGCCGCCCTCGGCCGCCAGGCAGGCGGCGAGCGTCTCGGCGTCACCGAGGGAGCTGTTGACGCCCTGCGCCGCCATCGGGTGCACCGCGTGGGCGGCCTCGCCGGCGAGCGCGAGCCCCGGCACGGCCAGGCGCGCGCTGCGCAGCCGGTAGACCGCGAGCAGTTGGCGCCGGTCCAGGCTCGCGCGCAACGCCGCGCCCAGCGGGCGGATCGCCGGCACGTCGGCGAGCAGCCGGTCGCACCACGCGCCCAGGTCGACGCGCCCCCGGAACTCGTCCGGCGTCACCTGCGCGTACAGGCGGCACCGCCCGCCCGGCAGCGGGTAGACCAGGCAGAGTCCCCGGCCGGTGCGGTAGGCGGACACCTCCTCGGCCACGTCGGCGCCGGCCACGTCGAAGGCGACCAGGCCGTGCGGGTACTCCTGGCGCCGGACCGCGATCCCGGCGCCGCGGCGCAGCGGCGACGACATGCCGTCGGCGGCGACCACCAGCGGCGCGTGGATCTCCTGCTCGGCGCCGTCGGCGACGAACCGGACGCCGCCGACGCGCCCGTCGCTGTCGCGCAGGACGCCGGTGACCCGCGCTCCCCACCGGATGCGCGCTGCGGGCGGCAGCCGGTCGGTGAGCACGCGGCGCAGGTCGCCGTAGTCGGCGCAGAGGATCTGCCGGTACGCGCCGGGCAGCCCCGCGTAGTCCAGGCAGAGCAACGGCTCGCCGGCCGGGTCGCGGATGGCCAGCCGCCCGACCGGGCGCGCGCCGGTGGCCCGCAGGGCGTCCAGCAGGCCCCAGGAGTCGAGGATGCGTACCGTCTCGGGCTGCAGGATCTCGCCCTTGGCGATCGACGCCGGGGTGCGCTGCCGGTCCAGCACCAGCACCCGCAGGCCGAGCGCGCCGAGCGCGCGGGCGCAGGCCAGGCCGCCGGCGCCCGCGCCGGCCACCACCACGTCGGGGGTCATCGGGTCACCGCCGGCGGCGCCACGTCCGGCCGCGCGGCGGCGGCCCGGCGGTACTCGCCGAGTGCCCGCAGCGCGAGCGCCTGGGTGATCACGGCGTTGGGATAGCGCATGTGGTGGCGGATGTAGTTGCACACCCGGGCCGCCGGCCAGTTCCCGTCCGGCCCGGCGGCGGCGACCAGCCGGGCCACGCCCCGGTCCACCGCCCCGGCGGCGTCCGGGTCGCCGGTGGCGAGCAGACCCTGGACGGCCCAGGACGTCTCCTCGACCGAGCCCGCCGTGCCGTCGCCCGGCCCCCACGAGCCGTCGGGCAACTGGGTGTCGCGCAGCCACCGGGCCGCCCGGCGCACCACCTCGTGCCGGGCGTGCCCGACCCGGGACAGCGCGGCGACCACGACGGCGGTGCCGGAGGTGTGGTCGCGGTACCAGAGGTTCTCGAACGTGCCGTCGGGCGCGGCCCGGGTCAGCAGCCAGGCCGCCGCCCGGGCGATCGCCGGATGGTCGTCCGGGTGGCCGGCGTCGTGCAGCGCGAGGATCGCCTGGCTGGTGATGGCCGGGCACGGACCGTCGTTGGCGAGCCGGGTGTCACGGACCCACAGGCTCCACGAGCCGCGGCTGTCCTGGCGGCCGACCAGCCACGCCAGTCCGTCGCGCAGGACCGGGTCGGCGTCGGCCCCGGGAAAGCCGGCCAGCGCGGAGAGGATCTCGGCGGACTCCAGCGTCACCGGCCAGCCGCGCGCGTTCGAGTAGCTCCATCCGCCCGGCGGCACGTCCAGCACCTCGAACGCCTCCGGTTTGCGGCCGGCGTGGAGGAACTCCCGGGTGGCGCGCAGCCGGGGGTCGTCGGCGTAGCCGGCCGCGATCAGCCCGGTCGCCGCGTACCCGGTCCGGGTCAGGTCCAGGTTGGTGACCGCGTCCCAGGCGCCGTCGGGGCGCACCGCCCGGCGCAGCCAGCCGACGACGGCGCGGGCGATGTCCGGCGCCTCGCCGCTGCGGGCCAGGCCGAGCAGCACCAGCGCGGCCGGCCACGGGTCCTCGCTGAGCGCGCCGGTGCCGCCCTCGTGGTCGTGGATGGACCGCAGCAGCCGCAGCGCCACCGGCCGGGCCCGGCCCAGCGTGGCCCGGCGCAGGCGGCCGGTGGGCAGCAGGTCGGCCTGCATCAGGGCGAGCCCGATGAACGGCGCGGTACGGAACGACAGGCGCTGCCGGCGTACCCGGTCGAACAGGACGATCTCCAGTGGCAGCCGGCGCAGCGGGCCCGCCTCGGCGGTCATCCCGGCCATGGTGAGCAACTGGCGGCAGAGCAAGGAGATGGCCGGGTCGGTGACGGTGTCGACGCCGCCCAGCGCGGCCAGCCGGGTCCGGCCCGCCGCGATCGCCCCGGCGCTGTCGGCCGGCGCGGTCAGGGCCAGCGCCGCGATCGCGACGGCGGTGGGCACGACCTCGGTGCCGGCGCCCACCACGCCGCCCCAGCCGCCGTCGTCGTGCTGCTGCCGGCGCAGCCACGCGGTTCCGGCGCCGACCAGGTCCGCGCAGCCGGACGGGTCGGCGGCGTGCAGCGCGGCCACCGCGCCCGCGGTACCCAGCACCGAGGCGGGCGGGTCGTCGCCGAACGCGCCGTCGGGGCGGCGCCGGCGCAGGAGCGCCTCCGCGCCGGCGGTGACGGCCTTCCCGACGGCCTCGGTGGTCACAGTGGTCATGGCGCGTCCTCCACCGGTACTCGACTGCGGGTGGCGAGGGTCAGGCCCGCGACCGGCGGACCGAGTTCGTGCCGGGCACGCATGGCGCGCTGCGCGACCCAGGTCAGCGCGACCATCGGCAGCGCGAGCGCGAGCTGCACGGCGACGCCGAGGCCCAGCCCGACCGCCGCGGAGGCCAGCGCGACCCGCTCCACCACCAGGACCGAGTGCGCGCGCAGCGCCACCACGACCGGCATGCCGCCGCGCCGGCGCACCAGCGGGGCCAGTGCCACCACGCCGGTCAGCAGGACCACGAGCACGGTGATCAGGTACGCGGTCCGCGCGTCCCGGCCGGCGAGCAGTCCGGCGGCCACGGCGGCGGCGATCGCGACGGCGTAGAGCGCCAGCACGGTCCGCACCGCGAACGGCACGCCCCGCCCCACCGGCAGCGTCCGGTAACCGCCCGCGCGGTCGCCGTCGATGTCGCGCAACGCGCCGACCAGGTTGGACATCGCGTCGTGCGACCAGAACGCGACGACGAGCGCGAGCAGCACCGGCGTCGCCGAGGCGCGGTCCGGGGCGAGGCCGGCGGCGAGCGCGCCGTAGACGAGCGCGACCGCGCCGAGCGCGCCCCGGACCAGGTTTCCGGCGATGCCGCGGGCCTTGAACCACCTGCTGTACGCGACGATGCCGCACCCGGCCAGCAGCGCCGCCGCGGTGGTGCCCCACCCGCCCAGCACGGCCAGGACGCCGAGCAGCGTGAAACAGGCCCAGCCGCACCAGAGCGCGGTGCCCGCGCCGAGGCGCCGGGAGGGGATCGGCCGGTGCGGTTTGCTGCCGGCGTCCAGGTGCCTGTCGAAGTAGTCGCCGAGATAGTGGCCGCCGAGCCAGCCGGCGGTCGGCGCGGCCCAGGCCGACAGCAGCACCCACGGATGGTGCGGGCCGCCGGCCACGGCGGCGCCGGCCAGGCCGACCAGCCCCACGTACCAGAGGGTGTAGGGCCGCCAGGTCTCGACGTGGGCCCGCAGTGCCCGCACGGCGGCGGCCGTGCTCACGCCGTCCCGCTCGTCATCCAGGCCGCGATGCCGGTGAGCACGTCCGCGCCCGCGGACGGGGTGAGCACGGCCAGCTCGGCGCGGGCCCGCTCGGCGTGCCCCACCATCCGCTGGCGGGCGCCGTCGACCGCGCCGACGTCGCGCAGCAGCGCGGCGACCCACTCGACGTCGCCGGGACCGGCGCCGCGCCGGTGCAGCACCGCCAGCAGCTCCACCCGGGTCGCGTCGGTGACCGCGTCGTACGCCAGCAGCAGCGGCAGGGTGGGGCGGCCGTTGTTGAGGTCGCTGGACGCCGGTTTGCCGGTCTGTTCCGGGGTGGCCAGATAGGACAGCAGGTCGTCGCGGATCTGGAAGGCCATCCCGAGGTGCTCGCCGTACCGGGCCAGCGCGGCGGCAACCGGCTGGTCCGCGCCGCCGAGCAGCGCGCCGATCTCGCACACGGCGCGGAACAGCGCGCCGGTCTTGAGCCGGATCATCTCCGGATACCAGCGGGCGCCCGCGTCCAGGTCGCCGACGAGCCGCGCCTCCAGCGCCTGCCCCCGGCACAGGTCCTGTCCCGCCTCGGCCAGCGCGGCCACCGCGGCGACGACCGGGCCGGCGGGGGTGTCCGGAGCGCCCTCCACGACGGCCCGGAAGGCGTGGAAGATCAGGTGGTCGCCGGCCACGATGGCGCCGGGGATGCCGTACGCCACCGGGACCGCGGGGCGGCCGCGGCGCAGCGTGTCGGCGTCGATGATGTCGTCGTGCACGAGCGTCGCGACGTGCAGGTACTCGGTGGCGAGCGCGGCGGCGAGCGCGTCGCGGGGAGATCCGCCGACCGCCTCGGCCGCGTGCAGCGTCATCATCGGGCGCAGCATCTTGCCCGCCGGCAGCAGCGCGTAGCGCACTATCGCGTCGAGCTGGTCGGGTGTCTCGGGCCACCGCCGTCCGAGTTCGGCGCGCAGCAGCCGTCCCGATTCGCTGCGGGCGAGGTCGTCGATGAAGGGCGGATATCGCGTGGAGCCAGCAACCGTCATGACGCGTCGACCCTTTCGCGAGGGATCGGCTAGTCGCCACGCGAGACGTTACCGGCCGCCCTCCCCGCGAACAACCATTGATAAATGCGAGCGGATATGGGTGGCGGCAAATGTCGTGACCGCATTTCTCAGCACATTGACCGATGCCCAGAGAAAACCGCCCTTCCACCCAGGGCCGCCATGTCGATGCATATACGTCAATGATCGGGCGCACGGGACGGCACCGGACAGGTGCGACGCGCCCTCAGGCGCCGGCGGCGAACTCCATGAGCGTGAGCCCGTCGGCGCCGTGGTACGTGCGCCGGGGCGACAGGCCCGCGGCGGCGGCCAGCGCGGCGAACTCGGGCAACCCGCGTTCCCGGCCGCCGACGAGCACCAGCATCCGCAGGTCGTACGCGGACAGGTGCGGCACGTGCGGCACCGTCGGCAGCACCTCGATGACGAGCACCCGGCCGGCCGCTCCGGCCGCCTCGGCGCAGCGCCGCAGGATCGCCGTGGCGTGGGCGTCGCTCCAGTCGGTGAGCGCGCGCGAGACCACGTACACGTCGGCGCCGGGCGGCAGCGGGGCGAAGAAGTCCCCGACCACGGTCTCGACCCGGTCGGCGAGGCCGCACTCGGCGAACGCCGCGGCGGCGGTGGCCACCGGCTCGGGGCGGTCGACGAGCGTGCCCCGCAGGTGCGGATGGGCGCCCAGCACCTCCCGCAGCAGCCCGCCCGCGCCCCCGGCCACGTCCACCACGTGGCCCGCCTCGCGCCAGGGGTAGAGCGCCGCGACCTCCGGCGCGGTGAACCGCTGCTGGCTGAGCATCAGCGCGTCGAAGTAGGCCCGGTGGTCCGGGTGCGCGTCCAGGTCGGCCCAGAAGTCCCGCCCGTGCACCTCGCGGTAGCCGGGCCCGCCGGTGCGGATCGCGTGCGGCAGACCGGCCCAGGCCAGGTCCATCCGCGCGCCGAGGCCGCCGAGGTCCAGATAGGCGCCGAGGCCACCGCCCTCGCGGTCGCAGAGCAGCTCGCCGACGTCGGTCAGGCCGAAGACGTCCGGCGACACCTCGACGAATACGCCCCGGTGCGCGAGGTAGCGCAGCAGGCGGCCCAGCGCGGCGGCGTCGGCCCCGGCGGCGCCGGCCAGCTCGGCCAGGCCGGTGACACCGTCGGCGATCAGGTCCGGCACGCGCAGGGTCACCGCCGTACGGACCGCGAACGGGGTGGCCAGGTCGGTGAGCCGGTCGAGCCGCTCCGCCGCGTCACCCTCGATCGGGGCATCGATCGCCACCCGCGCCTCCTCCACGTCGCGGGCCGGCCTCGCCGCCCCCGCCGGCACCGAATGGTTCCAGGCGTACGCCGGGTGAGTCAACGACGACGGCTGGTGAGGACATTCACTGACGTGGAACAATTCGCGGACCAGCCGTGGCGCGCAGACCGGAGGGATCATCGATGACCACATCCATCGCGGCCGAGGTCCGGCTCGTCTCCGGCGCGCTGGGCGCCGAGGTTCACGGCATCGACCTCAACACGCTCACCGACGAGGGCTTCGCGCTGATCCACGACCTGCTGCTCAAGCACCAGGTGGTCTTCCTCGCCGGCCAGACCGGGCTGACGCCGGCCGCACACGTGGCGTTCGGCCGCCGCTTCGGCGAGGTCGAGCTGCACCCCTATCTGCCACGGCTGGACGGGCACCCGGAGATCGTCGTCATCGACTCCGCCGACGGCGGCAAGGTCGACGTCTGGCACACCGACATGACGTTCCACCAGAGCCCGCCGATCGCCTCGATCCTGCACCTGGTCCAGCTGCCCGAGGTCGGCGGCGACACCATGTGGACCAACCAGTGCCGGGTCTACGAGGCGCTCTCCGCGCCGATGCGTGACCTGGTCGACGGGCTGACCGCCATCCACGTCATCCGGATCGGCACCGAGTTCACCAGCCGGGCCGAACACCCGGTGGTCCGGGTGCACCCGGAGACCGGGCGTCGATCGCTGTACGTCAACCGGCTGTTCACCTCGCACATCCCGCAGCTGACCCGCAACGAGAGCGACGCGCTGCTGGAGCACCTGTTCGCCTTCTCCGAGAGTCCCCAGTTCACCTGCCGCTACCGCTGGCGGACCGGGGACGTCGCGGTCTGGGACAACCGGGTCACCCAGCACTACGCGGTGAACGACTACGAGGGACTGCGCCGCGGGCAGCGGATCACCGTGCTCGGCGACCACCCGACCGGGAACCCGCCGCGCTGGGAGCACTACGCGCCCGCGCCCGGCGAGCGCTACTGGCCGGGCCGGGTCAACGCGGTGGAGAGCTACTGACCGCCGCTCACCAGGTCACCGGGAACGAGGCGATGCCGCCGTTCATCCGGTCGTGCCGCCACGGGATCTCGGCCGGCGGCACCGCCGGCGCGAGCGCCGGCATCCGGGTCAGCAGCGCGCCCAGCGACAGCTCCACCTGCATCCGGCCCAGCGCCGTACCGAGGCAGAAGTGCGGCCCGAAGCCGAAGGTCAAATGCGGGGCGTCCGGCCTGCGGTCGATGTCGAAGACGTTCGGCTCGGGAAAGAACCGGGGGTCGCGGTTGCCGGCCCACGGGACCGCCATCACGCAGTCCCCGGCGCGCATGCCGACGCCGCCGAGGACCAGGTCCTCCCGGACCACCTGCACCCGGAACATGGCGCTCACCGACGTGTAGCGCAGGATCTCGTCGGTGGCCGCGGAAAGCTTCTCCGGTGCCGCGCGCAGCTTGGCCAGCTGCTCCGGGTGCCGGAACAGCGCGAGCAGGCCGGCGCTCGTCGAGTTGATCTCCAGCCCGCCGAGCAGCACCCCCATGGCCAGCTCGACCAGCTCGGCGTCGGCCAGCTCGTGCGTGCCGCGGACCCAGGCCGAGAGCAGGTCGTCGCCGGGCTCGGCCCGCTTACGCGCGAGCTGACCGGCCAGGTAGTCCCGCAGCTGGGCCTGCGCGGTCGCGGCGTCGGCCGAGCCGTACGCGGTGACCGAGTTCAGCCCCTCGATCCAGGCGTAGAAGCGGGGACGGTCGGCGGCCGGCACGCCGAGCACGTCGCACACCACGAACACCGGCAGCGGCGCGACCAGCCCGGCCACCACGTCGGCCGGGCGCGGGCCGGCGAGCATCGCCTCGACCAGCTCGTCCACCAGCCGCTGCACCCGGGGACGGAACGTCTCGATGCGGCGGGCGGTGAACGCGCGCGCGGCCACCCGGCGCACCGCCGCGTGCGGCGGACCGTCCATGTTCAACTCGCGGGGACCGCCGCCGTCCGGCGTCGCGGTGGCGCCGAGCGGAAGCCGGGAGAAACGGGGGTCGGCCAGCACGGTGCAGCACTGCTCGTAGCCGAGCACCAGCCAGGCGGCCCGCCCGTCGGGCAGCCGCACCCGGCTGACCGGCTCGGTCACGACCATCTCCAGCAGCTCGGCCGGAAGATCGCCGGTGAATGGCTCGAACGGATAGGAACGCAACCCGGAATTGACGCTCAACGCACCACCGCCTGCCGATCGCGGTCCACCTCGGGCACCGGCTAAGACTCCAGCATCGGTTAGCCCGGCGTCAATATCCATTGCGGTCGTCCGCGACCTTCCGCGTACCGCTTCCATCACCTAGCATCGGTTGGCCAGGACTGCCGTTTCACGCGCGGATTGGTGGGATTTGACTGCGGCTCTGCGAATTCTGATGTCGACGTGGGGCTGGCGGTCGCATTTCTACAGCCTGGTCCCGCTCGGCTGGGCGCTCCAGGCCGCCGGCCACGAGGTGCGGGTGGCCAGCCACCCCTCGATGGTCGCCGCGATCAGCTCGGCCGGGCTCGCCGCCGTGCCGCTGGGCGCCGACGTCGACTTCGCCGCCGCGTTCGCCGGCCGGATCGGCGCGGTGGCGCCGCTCGACGGGCCCGCCACGGCGGACGCCCTGGAGCCGGCGATCACCGCCGACGGCGGGGTGGTCCGCTTCGCCGACGCCGTGCTCGACGAGCTGGTCTCCTTCGGCCGGTCCTGGCGGCCGGACCTGATCCTCTGGGAGCCGTTCAACCTGGCCGCGCCGGTGGCCGCCGCCGCGCTCGGCGTACCCGGCGTGCTGAACCTGTGGGGGCCGGACTCCTCGACCACGCTGCGCCTCGACCCGGAGTCGGTGGTCGGGCCGCTCGCCGCCCGGTTCGGGCTCGCCGCCGCCGAGGTGGCGTTGGACGGAGTGCTCACGCTCGACCCGGTGCCGCCGCCGATGCAGGTGCCGACGCGGCGTCCCGGCCGCCCGGTGCGGTTCGTGCCGTACAACGGCCCGGCCGTGCTGCCGC
This sequence comes from Micromonospora chalcea, assembly GCF_028768405.1. NCBI lineage: Bacteria > Bacillati > Actinomycetota > Actinomycetes > Micromonosporales > Micromonosporaceae > Micromonospora > Micromonospora chalcea. Next base: position 1,954,985 of record NZ_CP118233.1, read on the forward strand.
CCTGGCTGCGCCGCCCGGCGGACCGGCCCCGGGTGTGCGTCACGGCGGGCACCATGATGGCCGGCGCGGGCCTGGACGACCGGCTCGACCTGGCCGGGGTGATCCACGCGGTGGCCGGGCCGGACGTGGAGGTCGTCGTCGTGGTCGAGCCGCGCCAGCGCGAGGCGCTGGGGCCGGTGCCGGCCGGGGTCCGCCTGGCCGACGGGCCGCTGGCGATGCGGCTGGTGCTGCCGACCTGCGCCGCGCTGGTGCAGCAGGGCGGGGCCGGCACCACCATGACCGCGCTCGCGTACGGCGTGCCGCAGCTCGTCCTGCCGCAGGTCAGCGACCAGCACTTCAACGGCGAACGGCTGGCGGCCACCGGCGCGGGCGCCTGGCTGACCCGCGAGCAGGCCACCGCCGCCGCGGTGCGGGACCTCGTCCGCGAGCTGATCGCCGACGGCCCGTGGCGGCGCGCGGCGGCGCTGATGCGCGACCGGGTCCACGCCATGCCCACCCCCGCCGACCTGGTGCCGACGCTCGCCGCCCTGGCCCGGGGCGGCCCGATCTGAGGAGTCGCAGATGACGCAGGACCCGCCGGCCATCCCGTACCCGCTCGCGCCGGCTCCGACGATCTACCACCCGTCGCCGGACTACACCCGGATGCGCGAGACGTGCCCGGTGGCCCGGGTCGAGCTGCCCGACGGGGCGTGCGCGTACCTGGCCACCCGGCACGCCGACGTGCGCCGCGTCTTCACCGACCAGCGGTTCAGCCGGGCCGCCGCGGCCGGCCCGAACCGCCCGACCCGGGAGCTGGGCTCGCTCGCCGAGGACTCGCTGATCGGGATGGACCCGCCCCGGCACACCACGATGCGCCGGGCCGTGTCGCACGCGTTCACCGTCCGCCGGGTGGAGGAGCTGCGCCCCAGGGTCGCGGCGCTCGTCGACGCCATGATCGACGACCTGGTGGCCGCGGGTCCGCCCGCCGACCTGATCACGCACGTCTCCGGTCCGCTGCCGATCTCCGTGATCAGCACGCTGTTCGGCATCCCCGAGCGGGACCGGGAGCGGGTACGTCAGTGGTCGGACGCGCTCGTCGGCGACTGGGACGCCGACCCGGAGGCGCCCCGGGCCGCGCTGGAGGCGTTCCGCGAGCTGATCGAGCAGCGCCGCCGCGAGCCCGGCGACGACCTGATGAGCGCGCTCATCGCGGTCTGGGACGAGCACGACGACCTCACCGAGCGGGAGCTGGTCTCGGTCACCGCCGGCATCTTCGTCGGCGGGCACGAGACCACCACCAACCAGCTCAACCTGTTCCTGCTCGTACTGGCCCGCCACCCCGAGCAACTGGCCGCGCTGCGCGGCGACGACCCGGTCGCGGTGGCCCGGGCGGTCGAGGAGCTGTCCCGCTTCATTCAGCTCGGCGACAACGGGGTGCTACTGCCCCGCGTCACGACCGAGGAGGTGGAGCTGGGTGGCGTACGCCTGCCGGCCGGCGCCGCGGTGCTGCCGGCGATCGCGTCGGCGAACCGGGACGCCACCGTGTTCCCGGGCGCGGACACGCTCGACCTGACCCGCGCGCACAACCCGCACCTGGCCTTCGGCGCCGGCCCGCACCACTGCCTCGGCGCGGCGCTGGCCCGGATGGAGCTCCAGGAGGCGCTCGGCGGCCTGCTGCGCCGGCTGCCCGGGCTGCGGCTCGCGGTCGACGAGTCGCAGCTGCGGTTCCGGCCTGGTCTGGTGGTGCGCAGCCTGGAGTCGCTGCCGGTGACCTGGGACGCGTGACCGGCTCTGTGACCGGTCAGCCGTCCGCCGATCCCGGGACCACCCGGGTCGGGGCGGCGGGGTCGAGGGCCGCCTCCACCGCCACCTCCTCCACGCCGCGCAGCAGCCGTTCCGCCTGTTCCTCGGTGAAGCAGCCGAAGTCGAAGATGACCTGGAGGTAGACCGTCTCCGGCTGGTCCTCGACGGTGATGAACACCTGCTCGGGCAGGTGGTCCAGCGGGCCGTCCCAGACCAGGAACGTCTCGTCGGCGCGGCGGCGGATCCGCTCGGCGGTCACCGGGTCGTCGTGCAGCCCGACGTCGGCCGCCTGCCGCGTGGCCACCCGCCGGTCGTTGATCCGGCAGCTGATCCGGGCCGGGTATCCGCGTTCGGTGTCCAGCCGGTCGGAGACCTCCGCGAGCTGCGCCGGGTCGTAGTAGGCGTACTTCCCGGCCGACACCGCGGCCCGGCGGGCACGCGCCACCACCTCGTCCACAGTGGTGTCGGCGGTGTCGACGCGCAGCACGCCGTTCTGGCTCAGCGGGGCGATGGCCTCGGCGAAGCCCGGCCGGAACCGATTGCCGACGATGAGCTTGGCGGTGAGCGGACTGACGCCGGTGGCCCGGCCGATCGCGACCGCGATGACCGCCAGCAGCACGCGCGAGGTGTCGGTGCGGGTCCGCGCCGCGATGGCCCGCACCGCCAGGTACGCCGCCGGTGAGCTGAACCGGCCGTGCCAGTACCGGTGCCCCCGGCGCCCACCGGCGGCCGGCTCGCCGAATGTCAGCGGCGGGATGTCCCGCAGGTGCTCCGCCCAGTGCCGCACGGCCCGGTCGCTGACCCGGCGCAGCGGCGGCGTCTCCTCCCGCCGGCCCAGGTCGAGGATCTGCACGGTACGCGGGTCGGCGACCCGGCGGACCGGGCGGCCGGCGAGGCCCAGATCGGCCAGGAGCAGCGACGTGGCGGTGCCGTCGACCACGAGGTGGTCGATGGTGAGCACCCGGTGCACCAGGACGCCCCGGTGCCGGATCACCGCCATCTTCACCGACCAGTCGCGGTAGAGGTCGTAGTGGCTCAGCAGGCGGGCGTGGCCCAGGTCGTAGGCGAACGTGGCCACGTCGGCCGGGTCGGCGTCGTCGGGCACGTCCACCACGTCCAGGACCGTCTCGCCGGTGGCCGACACGACCTGGCACGGACCGCCGTCGCCCTCGCCCAGCCGCATCCGCAGCGCCGGGTGCCGGGCCATCAGCGCGGCGAACTCGGCCGCCACCTGCTCGACCGTGACGCCCGGCGGCACCGGGTGGGCGCCGCTGACGTTGTGCGTCCAGCCGGTCTCCCGCATGTCCTGCATGATCGCCTTCTGCCCCCAGGTCAGGGGCGCGACGCCGGCGCCCGGCCCGGCGAACGCGACGGGAACGTGGGCCTGGACCGTCTGCGCGAACACCGGTCAATGAGAGCAACGGGCATCGGTGTGTGTCAACGCGACGGCGCACCGTTACGCTGCCGTCCATGCGGGACGCCGTACGGGTCTGGGTGCTTGCGGCCGGGGCGCCGCCGGACGTGCTGGCCCGGTACCGGGCGGTGCTCGACCCGGCCGAGCGGGCCCGGGCCGCGCGGCTCGCCGCCGACGGGCTGCGGGACCGGTTCACGGTGGCGCACGGCGCGCTGCGCGTGCTGGCCGGGCGGGCCACGGGCGCGTCACCGGCGGCGCTGACCTGGCGCCGCGGCCGGTACGGCAAACCGGCGCTGACCGGGCCGTGGCGCGGCCTGCACACCAGCCTGTCCTACTCCGGCGATCTGGTCGCGGTGGCGCTCAGCGACGGCCGCCCGGTCGGGGTGGACATCCAGCACGTCGTGCCGGGCGGGGACCCGGTGCCGGCGTCCGCGCGCTTCTTCCACCCCCGGGAGGCGCGGCACGTCGCCGCCGGCCCCGACCAGGCCGCCCGGGCGCGGCGGTTCGTGCGGCTGTGGGCCCGCAAGGAGGCGGCCGTCAAGGCGGCTGGGGGCCGGCTGTGGCCCAACCTCGGGATGCCGGTGGACCGGGCCGACGTGGTCGAGTGCGCCGACCCGGCCGGCCGGCACCGGCTCGCCGACCTGGTCGCGCCACAGGGGTACGCGGTGGCGGTGGCGCTGGCCGGCGACGAGCCGTACGCCGTCGAGTGTCGCACCGACCTCGGTGACTGCCCGTGACCACCATCGCACCCGTTGACACTCACCGATCTCCCCTGCTCTGATGACTCCATGCTGGAGCGCGTGATCGATCCGTGGGAGCCCCGGTGCTAGAACACGACGCGCCGCCCCGGGACCAGGTCGTGGACCGCCTGACCGTGCTGCTGACCCGGATGCTGCGGCCGGACGCGCCGGTCACCGAGCAGACCCAGCTGATGGACGAGCTCGGCCTCAGCTCCTCGCTCGGCCTGGAGTTGCTGCTGGCGCTGGAGGACGAGCTGGAGATCCAGATCGACGTCGAGGAGCTGGACGAGGACCGGATGGCGACGCTCGGGGACCTGGCCGACTACATCACCGCCAACTCCACCGCGCGCTGAGCATGCCCACAGCGGACCGGCCCAGCCTGAGCGTGGTGGTGCCCGCGCACGAGAACCCGTCCGCGCTCGACACCACGCTGCGCTCGCTGACCCGGCAGACGCTGCCGGCCGCCGACTTCGAGGTCGTCGTCGGCGACGACGGGTCGGCCGTCGCGCTGGGCCCGGTGGTGGACGCGTACCGGGGCCGGCTGCGGATCGAGTACGTGCGCAGCGACCGGAACCGGGGGCGCAGCGCCAACCGCAACGCGGCGGCGGCCCGGGCCCGCGCGGCCACGCTGATGTTCCTGGACGCCGACACGGTGGCGCATCCCACGCTGCTCAAGCGGCACCGCGACTTCCACGCCGGGCGCGCCGGCCGGCCCGGGGTGCTGCTCGGCCAGCGGTACGACCTGGACTGGGCCGGCGCGGACGCGCTGCGCCGCGGCGAGCCGGTCGTGCCGGCGATGCTGGACGCCGAGCGCGGCGACCCGCGGCTGGAGGACATCGCCCTCCCGCAGCGGATGGGCGACTTCCCGAGCGCGCCCTGGGTGCTGGGCCTGACCCACAACTCGTCGGTGGACCACGAGTCGTTCCGGCGGGTCGGTGGCTTCGACGAGGCGATGGTCAAGTGGGGCTTCGAGGACCTGGAGTTCTTCTACCGGGTGTTCCACCTGCACGGCGCCCCGCCGGAGCTGTTCCGGCTGGACGTCGACGCGCTCTCCTACCACCTCCCGCACTTCCGCAAGACGTCCAACGGGATCGCCTCGATGGACAACATGAAGTACCTGCTGCGCAAGCACCTGCGCTACGACGTCGAAGTGCTGTACGGGATCAACACGTTCGGCCGGCACCTGGGCCGGATCCGGCTCTACGGCGCGGCCATCGAGGCGTACCGCTCCGGTGGGCTGGGCCGGCCGGACGTGCTGCCCGGGTCGCTGCGCGACGAGCTGGCCACGAGCGCCGCGCTGGTCGTCGGCAACGGCGTGTCCGCGCTCGACCTGGGCCCCGGGTCGCACACGTTCGACCACGACGCGCCGGTCGGCGGGACGAACTCCCACCTGCTCGGCACCGTGCTCCAGCAGTTCAAGGCCGGCGCGCTGGACCTGATCGTCAACGTCGACATGTGGCGCTGCCTGCTCCCCGAGGACCTGCCGGCGTTCCTCACCCGGGGGCTGCTCAAGGCCGACCGGATCGAGCTGGTCGCCTCCCGTACCGGCCTGGACCAGCGCGCTCTGCTGCCGGTGCCGCTCGTCGCCGACCTGGACTACGTGGCCGACATGCTGCGCCCGCACTTCAGCGTCGCCGTCGCCGCGTACGACGCGGCCACGGTGATCACGCTCCGCTGACCCGCCGCTCAGGCGGGCCGCGCCAGGACGAGGCTGACGTTGTGGCCGCCGAAGCCGAACGAGTTCGACAGCACCGCGTCCACCGTCGTCGCGCGTGGCCGCCCACGGATGTGGTCGACCTCGCCGTCGCGCTCCGGCTCGTCCAGGTTGCGGGTGGGCGGCAGCAGGCCGCGGCGCAGCGCCTCGACCGCGATCGCCGCCTCGATCACGCCGGAGACGCCGAGCATGTGCCCGGTGACGCCCTTCGTCGAACTCAGCGGCGGCGCTTCCGCGCCGTAGACGTCGGCGAGCGCGGCCAGCTCGGCGGCGTCCCCGGCCCGGGTGCTGGTGCCGTGCGCGTTGACGTACCCGATGTCGGCGGGCTCCAGACCGGCGTCGCGGACGGCCAGGCGCATGCACCGGGCCGCGCCGGCGCCGTCCGGACGCGGCGTGGTCGGATGGTGGGCGTCGTTGGTGGCGCCCCAGCCGAGCACGTCGGCGTGCCGGCGGGCGCCGCGCGCGGCGGCGTGCGCGGCGCGTTCCAGCACGAACACCCCGGCGCCCTCGCCGAGGACGAGCCCGTTGCGGCGGCGGTCGAACGGGCGGCTCGCGGCGGCCGGGTCGGCCCAGCCGCGGGCGAGCGCCCGGGCGTTGCCGAACGCGTCGGCGAACGTCGGGAACAGCGGCGCCTCGGCGCATCCGGCGAGCACCACGTCCGCGTCGCCGGCGCGCAGGATGCGCAGCGCCTCGCCGATCGACTGCGCGCCGGCCGCGCACGCCGTGCCGATCGACGAGGTGTAGCCGTGGATGCCGAACTTGATCGCGATCCGGGCCGCGCCCATGTTGGGCAGCGTGCCGGGCAGCATGTACGGGCTGACCCCGAACCGTCCGCGCCCGGCGCGGGCGAGCACCTGTTCCTCCAGCGTGGACAGTCCGCCGACGCCGGAGACGACGACCGCCACCCGGTAGCTGTCGACGTCGTGGCCGATCCGCAGTCCGGCGTCGGCGAGCGCGTCCTCGGCCGCGCGCAGCACCATGACTATCGACCGGTCCACGACGCGGGACTCCGGGCCGGGCAGCACGGTGGCCGGATCGATCGCCGGGGCGAACGCGGCGACGTCGACGACGCCGTGCAGCGGATGGTCGTGCGGTGGCCGGGTGAGCCCGGAGCGGCCGTCGCAGACCTCTTCGAACACCTCGGCGGCGGTCGCGCCGACCGGGCTGACGAGCCCGATGCCGGTGACCGTGACCCGTTCGCGCACGCTCACCGGAACCGGCGCGCCGGGGCGTGACGCGGCCGGGTGCCGTGCCCTGGCATCGGTCAGTGCGCCGAGGCCGGGGCGATCCGCGCCGCGACCGCGCGGCTGAACTCGCCGACTGTCATCATCGCCAGCTCCTCCGCCTCGTCGTCGTCGAACGCGACCCCGAACCGGTCCTCCACCCGCACCGCGAGCTCGGCCAGGCCGAGGGAGTCCACGTCGAGCCCGGCCGGGCCGAAGACGGTGTCGTCGTCGACGTCGCCGACGTCGTACTTCATCTCGGTCAGTGCGGCGAGGAGGAACGCGCGGATCTCATCGGTCATGTCCGGTGTTTCCCTTCCACGGTGCCTGGCGGCGCGCTCGACCTGCTCGACGGAACCTGTGAGGCGCGGAGCGGACACTCCGCGTAGCATCGACCTTACTCGATCAGGTTGGTTTGACAAGGCACCCGATCGGTCAGCCGTACCGGCAGCCGGTCGTACCCGCGCAGCATCAGCGCGCGGCGCGGCCCCGGTTCGGCGGTCAGCGCCGGGAAGCGGTCCAGCAGGCGGGGCAGCACCAGCCGCCCCTCGGCCCGGGCCAGCGTCGCCCCGAAGCAGTAGTGCGGCCCGGCGCTGAACGCCAGGTGCCGGTTGTCGGCGCGGGACGGGTCGAACCGGTCCGGGTCGGGGAAGCGGCGCGGATCCCGGTTCGCCGCGCCGGTCAGCACGACCACCGTCCGCCCGGCCGGCACCGGCAGGCCGGCGACCTCGGTGTCCACCGCGGCGTACCGGACCGCGAAGTGCACCGGCGGCTCGTACCGCAGGATCTCCTCCACGTAGGACGCCGCCAGCGACGGGTCGGCGCGCAGCGCGGCCCGCGCGTCCGGCCGTTCGGTGAGCAGCACCAGCCCGTTGCCGAGCAGGTTCGCGGTGGTCCGGAACCCGGCGTTGTACATGATGATCAGGTTGGCGAGCAGCTCGTCGGCGGTCAGCCGGCCGGGTTCGTCGTCCAGGCCGCGCAGCAGCGCGGAGACGAAGTCGTCACGCGGGGTCGCCCGGCGCGCGGCGACCAGGTCGGTGAAGTACGCGGTCAGCTCCGCCGCCGCGACGTTGGCGGCCCGGACCTCGCGCATGGACCGGCGGCCGATCTCCAGCACCGCGTCGAACGCGCGGACCCGGGGCGGGAACCACTCCCGGTCCTCCTCCGGCACGCCCAGCAGCTCGCCGATGACGTCGCTGGGCAGCCGCAGCGCGAAGCGCGCCATGAAGTCGACGGGCCGGCCGTCCGCGCCCGACTCGGCGAGCCGGTCGAGCAGGTCGTCGGCGATGCGCCCGATGGCCGGTTCCAGCGCGGCGACCCGGCGCGGGGTGAGCGCCTGGGAGAACAGGTGCCGGACCCGGAGGTGGTCGCGTTCGGCGGCGTTGAGCATGGACGACTGGAGGATCCGGGTCACCTGGTGCTGGCGCCAGCGGACGCCGGCCCGGTCCAGGTAGTCGGCGCCGAGCACCCGGAACACCGGGTCGCGCAGCACCCGGTTGACCGCTTCGTAGCCGTGCACGACGAGCGCGTGCGGGTCGCCCGGCCGCAGCCGGGCCGCCTCCCCCGCCTCGTGCAGCCGGGCGTAGAAGGGGTACGGGTCGCGCCGCACCTCGTCGCCGAGCAGCTCGTCGAGGGAGACGCGGACGCTCATGGCCACTCCTCGCGGTCACCGCAGTCCCGTGACCATAGACTCACCGGCGCCGATGTGTCCACGGGACGGCCGGCGGTCAGTCCGGGCCCGCCCCGCAGGCGTCCTCGCGTACGCCGGCGAGCATGTCGGCGGTCGTGTGCGCCTGGATGCCGGGCGGCACCGGATCGGCGAACCGCGCGACGACCGCCCGCACGTGCCGTTGCGCGGGTTCGGCCAGTCCGTCGTAGACGGCGGTGAACAGGTCCCGGGCCGGCCGGCGCAGCCATCCGGCCGGAAGCAGCTCCAGCGGCAGCCGCGGGTCGAGCGTGGGGAACCGCCGGTAGGTGTCCATCACCTCGGTGCGGGCCCGCACCGCCGCCGGACCGTCGACCGACTCCAGCCGGGACGCCAGCGGGGTCCACCGGCGCAGGAAATCCTCGTACTGGGCGCTGATCGCGGCGATGTCCCAGGCGTCGACGGGGGCGCGCTGGCCGGTCACGTCGAGCGCGTCCTGCCGGCCCCGGAACACGGTGACCGCGCCGGGCGCGAGCTGCGCCAGTCGCGACCGGGCCGGCTCCGCCAGCTCGTACGGGGAGATCCACAGCCCGTCGTACAGCGGCGCGAAGCCGAGCCAGCGCAGTTGCCCGCGCAGGGCGCGGCGCTGCGTGCCGCGGTCCTGCGGCAGCGAGAACGCGACCACCGTCCAGCACCCGTCCCACGCCTGCGTGTCGGCGGTGGAGGCGACGATCCAGCTGCCGCCGGCGGAGAGGTCGGCGGCGGCGCCACGACTGAGCCGGTAGAAGCTGTTGCGGCCCTGCCGGCTGCCCTCCAGCACGCCGCGCCGGGCCAGCCGGCTGATCGCGGTACGCGCGCCGGCGCTCGTCACCCCGGTCTCGGCGAGCAGCTCGACGATCGCGGCGGACGGCAGCGGGGCCCGGGTACGCAGCGTGTAGTCGGCCAGGAGGGTCACCGCCACGCTCTGCGGCGAGGTGCCGGCCTGCCGCCGGGGCAGCCGTGGCGTGGGCGCCTCGTCCGGGTAGATCTCCTCGATGTCGAACGGGCTTGGCACACGCGCTCCGGGCTCGGCTCAGGGACGGAGCATCGACTCTAGACGAACGCCGCCGCAGCATATCGGCGTGCTTCGATTGACAGTTCACCGCCCGACGGGAACACTATGTGCCATATGAGCGCGGAGCCGGGCCGGGCAAGCCACATTCCGTGAGCGAGGCGCGACACCGCTGCCGTCCGGGCGGCCGGCGCGGCGCGTGACCGCTCATTCCCGCCTGCACACAGGCGATCGAAGGAGTCTCCGTGAGAATCAGAGCCAAGATGGTGGTGGCCCTGGCCGCGTCGCTGGTGGCGGCCGGCCTGGTGATCCCCACCGTGCAACCCGCGTACGCGGCGTCGCTGGCCGAGGTGACCAGCTTCGGCGACAACCCCGGGCGCATGCGCATGCACGTCTACGTGCCGGACAACCGCCCGTCCCGGCCGGCCACGGTGGTGGCCATGCACGGCTGCGGCGGTTCCGGCCCCGGCTTCTACTCCGGCAGCGAGTTCGCCGGGCTGGCCGACCGGTACGGCTTCATCGTGATCTATCCCAGCGCCACCCAGCAGGCCGGGTTCGGCAACTGCTTCGACACCTGGTCCGACGCGGCCAAGCGCCGCGGCGGCGGCAGTGACCCGGTGTCGCTCATCTCGATGGTCCGCTACGTGCAGCAGCAGTACGGCGCCGACCCGGACCGGGTCTACGCCACCGGCAGCTCGTCCGGCGGCATGATGACCAACCACATGCTGGCGCTCTACCCGGACGTCTTCAAGGCCGGTGCGGCGTTCATGGGGGTGCCGTTCAACTGCTTCGCCGGCGCCTCCGACTACCCGCCCGGGTCCAGCCAGTGCACCGGCGGGAACATGAACCGCACCCCGCAGCAGTGGGGTGACGCGGTCCGCCAGGCGTACCCCGGCTACACCGGGCCGCGTCCCCGCGTGCAGCTGTGGCACGGCACCAACGACACGCTCGTGCCGTACTCGCTGCTGCAGGAGACGATCGAGCAGTGGACGAACGTGTTCGGGCTCAGCCAGAACCCCACCTCCACCGACACGCCGCAGTCCGGCTGGAACCGGCGGCGCTACGCCGACTCCACCGGCACCGTGCAGGTCGAGGCGTACAGCATCCAGGGCGCCGGGCACAGCCTGCCGTCGTCCGGCATGGCCGCGGCGGCGATCGCCTTCTTCGGCCTGACCAGCACGCCCGGGCCGACCACGCCCCCGCCGGGACCGACCACTCCGCCGCCGGGGCCGACCACGCCCCCGCCCGGCCCCACCACCCCGCCGCCGGGACCGACCACGCCGCCGCCCGGCACCGGCGCCTGCTCGGTGCGCATCGAGCTGAACGCCTGGAACAACGGCCTGACCGAGAACATCACCATCAGCAACACCGGCTCGACCGCGGTGAACGGCTGGTCGCTGGCGTTCACGCTGCCCGGCGGCCAGACCATCACCTCCGGCTGGAACGCCTCGTACTCCCCCTCCTCGGGCCAGGTGACGGCGCGCAACGTCTCCTACAACGCGGCCATCCCGGCCGGCGGCTCGACCACCATCGGCTTCCAGGCCACGCACACCGGCAACGCCGGGCGGCCCAGCTCGTTCACCCTCAACGGCCAGTCCTGCACGCTCACCTGACCGGCGTACCCCGACCCCGGTGACGTCCGGACGGCGGCCCCGCGACCCCGCGTCGCGGGGCCGCCGGCTACCCGGCCGGCGGGGCCGGTTCCGGAGCCCCGCCGCGGCTGATCCGCAGCGTCAACACATCGGTGCGAACCGTGATGTGGCCGTGGAACAGCGCCGCTCCGCCCGTCCCGTAACCGACCTGGGTCGCGGTGACCAGCGGATGTCCGACCGCCACGCCGAGCCGCTCGGTGGCCTCGTCGTCGGCGAGCACCGCGGTGAGTTCGATCTCCGCCCGCCGCACCGGCATACCGGTCGCGCTGGCCAGGAACTCGAACATGTCCAGGTCGATGCTGAGCAGCCCGGACGGGTCGAGGTCGCGGCCGTCGAACCGCAGCGGCAGGTGATCACGGATCCAGGCCGCCGGGACCCCGTCCACGGCGAAGAGCCGGTCGACCCGCCACACCGGCGAGCCCGGCTCCAGTCCGAGGACGCGCGCGCAGTCGGCCGGGCACTTCGCCCGGCTGACCGACGCGTCCTGAAGCGTCGGACGGTGACCCGTGGCGGTGATCCGGTCCCGCAGCGCGGTGACGTCACCGATGGACACCGGCACCCGCTCGGCGTCATCGTGCACGAAGGTGCCGATCCCCCAGGTCCGGGTCACCACCCCCTCGGCGGCGAGCTGCCCCAGCACCTCGCGCACCGTCGCGCGGCTGACCTCCAGACGATCAGCCAGGTCCCGCTCGTTGGGCAGCTTCTCACCCGACCGGAACTCGCTGCCGATCAGCTGCCGCAGCCGGCCGTGCGCCGCCTGTAGCGCGGTTTCCCGCCGAGCCATCCGCCCTCACCTCATCACTGCCCGCCGCCGCGTCGGCGTACGGAGTGTAGTTCGTCCACGTCCGCTCGGACGATCACCGGCACGGCCTCACCACACCTGCTCCAGCACCCGGATGGTGTTGCCGCCGATCACCTTGGCGATCTCGTCGTCGGAGTAGTCGTGCGCCACCAGCCAGCCCACGATGTTCCCGAACGCCTCGCCCGGATTCTCCAGCCCGGACACGTACTCCACCCGCGGGTGCTGCGGACGGTTCCCGGCGTCGTGGGCGTAGTTGCCGGCGTAGGTGTCGTGCACCCCCACGTGGTCGCCGAACATGGTGTCCGGACCGAACGTGACGTGGTCGATGCCGACCAGGTCCACGCAATAGGTGAAGTGGTCCATCACCGACTCGATCGAGTGGTGCTGGTGCGCCTGCGAGAGCGTGGTGTGCGGGGCGGCCTCGATGCCGATCACGCCACCCCGCTCGGCGCAGGCCCGGATCACCTCGTCCGGCTTCATCCGGGAGGTGTCCCAGACCGAGCGGGCGCCGGCGTGGGTGATGAACACCGGCACCCGGCTGGCCTCGATCACGTCCAGCGACGTCTGGTCGCCGGAGTGCGAGATGTCGATGGCGATCCCGAGCTTGTTCATCCGGTCCACCGCCCGGCGGCCGAAGTGCGTCAGCCCGCCGTCGTGCTTCTCCGACAGGCCCCCGCCGAGCATGTTCGCCTGGCTGTACGCGATGCCGAGCTGGCGTACGCCGAAGCCGTAGAGGATGTCGATCCGGTCCAGCTCGTTCTCGATCGGGCTGCTGCACTCCAGGCCCGCGACCAGGGCCAGCCGGCCGTCCCGCTTCGCGGCGTGGATGTCGTCCAGGGACGTGGCCAGGAAGACGTGGTCCTGCTTGTAGAGGTCACTCATCCGCATGCCGAGGGCGTAGACGAGGTCGTTCCACTTCCAGCCGTTCTCGCTCGTCACGCAGGAGGCGCCGGCCATGAAGTTGTCGAAGACGGCGGTCAGGCCGGAGCGCGCCAGCCCCTCGTATCCGGTGCGCTGGCGGGCGGTGCGGTTGTAGGCCCGCAGCTCGCTGACGTCGGCCGGCAGGACCACCGGATGCTCGTGCAGCGAGATGGCGGCGTGCTCGGTGAGCAGCCGCGTCACCCGCGCACGCTGAGCGTCGGTCAGGCCGAGGTCGTGCTCCGGCACCCGGCCGATCTCCTCGGCCAGCGTGAACACCCGGTAGTCCGAGTGCGGCTCCAGGTACGAGTACGACCTGTGACCCTTGTACCGGGGGGCGGGTTCTTGCAGCAAGACGCTTCTCCTTTGGACGATCGCCGGCCGTCACGCGGCCAGCGGGAAGTGGCAGGCGACCGGATGCGCGCCGGCGGCCAGCGGTGGTTCGGTGGTGGCACAGGTGTCGGCCGCCTGCCAGCAACGGGTCCGGAACCGGCAGCCCGAGGGCGGATCCACCGGACTGGGCGGGTCGCCGGCCAGCAGGATCCGCTGCCGCCCCTGCCGGCCGGCCGGGTCCGGCACCGGCACCGCCGACAGCAGCGCCCGGGTGTACGGGTGCCGGGGCGACTCGTAGAGGCTGACCTCGGGGCCGGTCTCCACGAGCTTGCCCAGGTACATCACTGCCACCCGGTCGGAGATGTGGCGCACCACGGACAGGTCGTGGGCGATGAAGACGTACGCCACGCCGAGTTCCTCCTGGAGCCGCTCCAGGAGGTTGACCACCTGCGCCTGGACCGACACGTCCAGGGCGGAGACGGGCTCGTCGCAGACGATGACGTCGGGGCTCAGCGCGAGCGCCCGGGCGATGCCGATGCGCTGGCGCTGCCCGCCGGAGAACTGGTGCGGGTAGCGGTCCAGGTGCAGGCCGGGGTCGAGACCGACCAGGTCGAGCAGCTCCTTGATCCGCTCGATCCGGCGCCGGCGGTCCAGCACGTCCGGATGGATCTCGAACGGCTGGAGCAGGATCTCCCGGATCGTGCGGCGGGGGTTCAGCGACGTGTACGGGTCCTGGAGCACGATCTGGATCCGCCGGCGCAGGGCCCGCAGCTCCCGTCCCCTGGCCTGGTGCACCACTGACGTGCCGAAGCGCACCGCGCCGGAGGTGGGCTGCTCCAGCCCGACGAGCATGCGGGCCAGCGTGCTCTTGCCGCAGCCGGACTCGCCCACCACGCCGAGCGTCTCGCCCCGGCGCAGGTCGAAGGAGACACCGTCGACGGCCTTGACCACGCCGCCGGAGGTGAACGGGACCCGTCCCTTGACCGGGAAGTGCTTGACCAGGTTCTCGACCCGCAGCACGACCTCATCGCCGGGTGGCATCGAGCACCTCCTCGTGGTGGTGACAGGCGCTGGCGCGATCGGCCGGCAGCGCCAGCAGCGGCGGCAGGACGACCCGGCACTCGTCGGTGGCCCGGGGGCAACGCAGGTGGAACGGGCAGCCGGCAGGGAGCCGAGCCGGGTTGGGCGGAGCGCCGGGAATCGCGTAGAGCTGCTCGTCGCGCCGGTCCACCCGGGGCATCGAGTTGAGCAGCCCCTCGGTGTAGGGGTGCGCCGGACCGGCGAAGATCTGCTCGACGGTGCCCCGTTCGACGATCCGGCCGGCGTACATCACCGCCACGTCGTCGGCGACCTCGGCGACCACCCCCAGGTCGTGGGTGATCAGCAGCAGGCCCATTCCGCTGTCCCGCTGGATCTCCGCGAGCAACTCCATCACCTGGGCCTGCACCGTCACGTCCAGCGCGGTGGTGGGCTCGTCCGCGATCAGCAGGTCCGGTTCCAGGGCGATGGCCAGCGCGATCATGATGCGCTGGCGCATGCCCCCGGAGAACTGGTGCGGATAGTCCCGCATCCGGTCCTTGGCCGCCGGGATCCGCACCCGGTCGACCAGTTCGACGGCGCGGCGGCGGGCGTCGGCCCGGGACATGCCCCGCCGGACCCGCAGCACCTCCACGATCTGGTGCCCGACGGTGAAGACCGGGTTGAGCGCGGCCATCGCGTCCTGGAAGACCATCCCGATCTCCTCGCCGCTGACCCGCTCCCGCTGCTTGCGTGACAGGGTCAGCAGTTCCCTGCCCCGCAGCTGGACCGAGCCGCTGACCGTCGCCGGCGGCACGTCGAGGATGCCCGTCACCGCCTGCGCGGTGACGCTCTTGCCGGAGCCGGACTCACCGAGGATGGCCAGGGTCTGCCCCGACTCGATCCGCAGCGACACCCCGTTCACCGCGTTGACCGGCCCGGTCGGACCGGGGAACGCGACCTTCAGGTCGGCGATCTCCAGCAGGCTCATCGGAGCACTCCGGCGCGGCTGAGGAAGTCCCGCACCACCTGCTGGAACAGCTCCGGCTCCTCCAGTTGCGGCGAGTGGCCGGAGGACTCGAAGACCACCAGCTCGCCGCGGGGCACCAGGTCCGCGATGACCTGCGAGGCGGCCACCGGGGTACGCCAGTCGTGCCGGCCCACCGTCACCAGGGTCGGGCACGTGATCGACGGCAGCTTCGGCTTCAGGTCGTAGCGGGGCATGTTCTGCCCGAAGGCGGCGTTGTGGGTGCGGTAGTGGAACCGGGTGGCGGCCAGCCGCGCCTCGTCCTTTGCCGGGTCGTGCTGGTGGTCGTAGAGCGGCAGGATCGCTTTCCAGTACTCGCGCAACTGCTCGTTGCTCTCGAACCGGCCGGTGCCGATCCGGTCGATGACCCACTCCGGGATCACCGAACGGTCGGTGTTACGGGCCCGCTCCACCGCGAGGTGGTCGTGCGCGGTGTCCGCGGCGGTGTCCCGCAGCACCAGCGCGGAGACCCGCTCCGGGTGGGCGATGGCGTACTCCATGGCGATGAACCCGCCGTACGAGCCGCCGGCCATGACGATCGTCTCGTAGCCGAAGTGCGCGCGGATGGCGTCCACGTCGGCCACCCACTGCTCGTGGGTGAACGGTTCGTCGTCGCTGGACTCGCCGGAGCCGCGGGCGTCGAAGACGATGACCCGCATGCGGTCGGCGAACGGGCCGAACGAGCGCTTCGGCTCCTGGCGGGAGCCGAGGCCCGGCGCACCGTGGTGCACGATCATCGCCGGGCCGTCGACCGGGCCGAACGCCTCGACGACCAGTTCCGCTCCGTTGATTCTCATCGGATCCCCTCGATGATGTTGGACGCCAGGTCACGCGGGTACCGGGTGAGCCGGCGCGGGCCGTCGTCCTGTACCAGGACCGTGTCGGAGATGCGGTAGCCGGCGTGGCCGGGCACGTAGACGCCGGGCTCGCTGGACAGCAGCATCCCGGGGGCCAGCACGGTGTGGTCGCCGTCCTCGACCCAGGGCGCCTCGTGGTTCTGCAGCCCGATGCCGTGGCCCTGCCGGTGCCGGATGTAGTCGCCCAGGCCCCGGTCCCGCAGGACGTCCAGGCAGATCCGGTTGACCTCGGCGCAGGTACGCCCGGCGATCATCGCCTGGGTGCCCACCTCCTGCGCCTCCCGGTCGGCCTCGTAGTAGCGCACCTGCTCGGCGGTGGGCTCGCCGATGACGAACGTCCGCTCGCTCTCCACGAACCGGCTGGCCACCGCCGCGCCGAGGGAGAGGATCAGGGTGTCGCCCGGCTGGAGCCGCCGACGGGTCGGCAGGCCGTGCGGCAGGGCGGAGTTCGGGCCGGCGTAGACCAGCCCGCCGGCCAGCTTGGTGGTGTAGACGACCAGGTCGTACTCGGCGTACATCCGGTCGGTGCCGAAGCCGATCACGTGCCGGGCGATCTCGTCCTCACGCGGCAGCGGCCGCCCGGCGGCGAGCGCCTCCTCGATCAGGGCCCGTCCGGCGGCCAGCATCTCGTCGCAGATCCGCGCGGCCGCCTCGTGGAACGGGATCTCCTCGGGGAACTTGCGCAGCCGCAGCTCGGCGACCGCGTCGGTGGTCTCCAGCGTGGCCCCGCCGATGGCCCGGGACAGCGCCCGGAACGCGCCGACCGAAAGGCCCGCGCCCACGCCGATACGGCGGACCGGACCGCCCGGACGGGACAGCGCCGAGGCGAGCGTCTCCTCGGCGGTGACCACGCCCGGGTACTCGAAGTACGTGACGGTCTGGACCGTCACGCCCTGCTGGGCCGCGTACTCCTCGTCGAGGCGCGGGATCACCAGCAGCGGATCCCCCGTCCGCGGCAGCCAGAGGTACACCGGACGTTCGGTGGCGATGTAGAAGAAGCCACTGAGGAAGGCGACCTCCGCCGGCGAGGTGGCCAGGAACCCGTCCAGCCCTCGTTGTTCGAGCGCCTCGGCGAGCCGGCCACGGACGCTGTGGTAGAAGCTCTCGGGCAGTCGCATGGTCAGCCTCCGTTGCGACGGGGGTCGCGGGTGTCGTTGAACCGGGTTCCGGCGAGGGTCGCCGCCAGCACCAGGAACAGGATCGCCAGGGACGGGAAGAGCGTCTGCCACCAGGCGATCGCGATCGTGCCGCTGCGCTGGGCGTTGAGCAGGATGCGTCCCCAGGACCAGGCGTCCGGGTCGCCGAGCCCGAGGAAGCTCAGGCCGGCCTCGGAGATCACCGCCCGGGAGGCGGTGAGCAGCACGCTGACCACCATCAGCGAGACGACGGCGGGCAGGATCTCCCGGGTGACGATCCGCCAGCCGGTGGCGCCGAGCACCCGCGCACCGTCGATGTAGGGCATCGCGCTGATCACCAGGCCCTGTGACCGGATCAGCCGGGCCACCTCGGGCCAGGCGAAGAACCCGATGATCAGGGTCAGCGTCGTGACGCTCGGGCTCACCACCGCCGCCAGCATGATCATCAGCGGCAGGGTGGGCAGCGCCAGCATCACGTCGGTGATCACCGTGGCGACCGCGTCGAACGGCCGGAAGTACGCCGCGGCCAGCCCGATCGCGGTGCCCAGCACGATGGCGAGCAGCGAGGCGGCCAGGCCGATCACCATGCTGGTCCGGGTGCCCCAGACCACCTGGGCGAAGATGTCCTGCCCGAGGTCGTCGGTGCCGAACCAGTGCGCCCCGGAGGGCGGTTGCAGCACGTCCGCGCCGGCGCCGGCGGGCTCGTCGGCGATCAGCGGCGCGAAGACCGCCAGCACCGCCATCACGAGCAGCACCAGCACCGACAACGCCACGACGGGCTGACGCAGGTAGCCGGAGAGGAAGGACCGCCTGGGCGCGGCCGGGGCCGGCGGGAGCGCCTGCTCGGTCAGCACGGGGGCACTCACGGCACCCTCCCTTCGGTGGTGGCGGCGAACGGATCCGGGCGACGCGCCGGGACGCGGCGCGCGCTCACAGCCGGATCCGGGGGTTGAGGACCGCGTAGAGCATGTCGGTCAGGGCGTTGGCGATCACCACGGTGACGGCGAGCATGATGAACGCCCCCTGGATCACCGGGTAGTCCTGCTGCCCGACCGCCTCGTAGATCAGCCGGCCGACCCCGGGGTAGGCGAAGACCGTCTCGGTCAGCACCGCGCCGCCGACCAGGGTGCCCAGTTGCAGGCCCATCAGGGTCAGCGCCGGCAGGATCGCGTTGCGCAGGCCGTGCTTCCACACCCGACGCCGGGCCGAGAGACCACGCGCCTGCGCGGCGCGGATGTAGTCCTCACCGAGGACCTCGATCATGTTGGTACGGAGGGTCAGCGCGTACGGGCCGAGCTGCACCAGGACCAGGGAGAGCACCGGCAGCACCAGGTGGTGTGCCAGGCTCAGGTAGGCCGCCGCGCCCCGGGTGTCCGGGTCGATCGCCCCGCCGATCGGAAACCAGCCGAGCTGGGCGCCGAAGAAGACCAGCAGCAGGATCGCGACGCTCGGCACGAACAGCGCGTTGGCGCTGATCCCGAAGCCCTGCAACGCGCGGTCGAGCCACTTGCCGCGGTTGACCGCGGCGGCCACGCCGATCGGGATGCCGACGGCGACGGTCAGGACGAACGCGCTGCCGGCCAGCAGCAACGTCCAGGGAAGCCGGTCGAGGATGATGTCGGTGACCGGCTGGATCTGACGGAACGAGATGCCTAGGTTGCCCTGGACCAGCTCGCGCAGGTACGACACGTACTGCTCCCACAGCGGACGGTCCAGGCCGTACGTCTTGAGCAGCGCCGCCTGCATCTCCGGTGTCATGTCGCCCTCGACCATGAGGGTCGTGGGGTCCCCCGGCAGGAGCCGGAGCAGAAAGAACGTCGAAGTGATCGCGATCCACACGGTCAGGACGGCCTTCAGTGCCCGGCTGAGCACGAAACGCGCCACGGGGGACCCCTCCTCTCCTCTGGTTGGGTGGGTTACTTGACCGGGGTGACCTGGGCCAGCGAGTACGCGGTGACCATGCCGAGCAGGTCCGACGGCGACGGGACGAAGCCGGTGAACTTGCTGGCGTTGTAGGCGAACTGGAAGTTCTCCACGTACAGCGGGGTCAGGTACGCCTGCTCGTGCACGACCTTGTCAATGTTCTTGATCTTGGTCTTGAACGCCTCCACGTCGGTGGTGCCGGCCGCGTCGTTGATCAGCGCGTCCATCTCCGCCGACTCGAGCAGGTTGTAGTTGATGCCACCCGGGTTGCTGGACAGGTAGGTGCTGCGCAGCTGGTCCATCGGGTTGTCGAAGACACCCCACTGCGAGGCGTCGATGTCGTACTCGCCGTTCTTGGTGCGGGTGAGGAAGGTGTTCCGCTCCACGCACTCGTTCTCCAGCTTCACGCCGGCCTTGGCCGCGCTCTCCCGGAACAGCTGCACAACCCGGGTGATGTTGGCGTTGGACTGGTCGCACGCCACGCCGAACTTCAGCTCGTCGAAGAAGCCGTCGTTGTTGGCGTCCTTGTAGCCGGCCGCGCTCAGCTTGGCCTTCGCGCCCTCCGGGTCGAACGGGTACGGCTGCAGCTCGGTGTTGTCGTACTCGGAGAAGATCGGCGAGATCGGGCCGGCCATCTGCTGGCCGTCGCCCTGCAGCACGGCCGAGATGATCCCCTTGGTGTCGACCGCCATCGACAGCGCCTGCCGGACGTCCTGGTCGGCGAGGTACTTGTTCTTCATGTTGTAGGTCAGGTGCGCGAAGCCGAGTGCGCCGACCTTCTTCAGCTTGATCTTGTCGTCGTTCTCGAAGGTCTTCGCCGCCGAGACCGGCACCGGGGTGCCCATCATGTCGATGTCGCCGTTGCGCAGCGCCAGCATCATGGTGTTCACGTCCGGGTAGACCCGGTACTCGACCTGGCTCACCGCGGCCTTGCCACCCGGCGCGAGCGGGTAGTGCTCGTTGCGCTTCATGACGTAGCGCTGGCCCTTGGTGATGCTGTCCAGGACGAACGGCCCGGCGCCGACCCAGTTGGAGTCGTTGGCGAACTTGGACAGGTCACCGGCCGGCTCGAAGACGTGCTTCGGCACGACCGACATCCAGAAGCCGACGCCCTCGGCGAACGGCGCGTACGGCTGCGAGAGCTTGAACTTCACAGTGGTCGCGTCCGGCGCCTCGACCGACTCGACCCAGGTCAGCTTCGCCGCGACGTTGCCGAGCTTGTACTTCATGATCGACTCGGCGGAGAACTTCACGTCCTCGGCGACCACCGGCTTGCCGTCGGTCCACTTGAAGTCGTCGCGCAGCACGAAGACGGCGGTCTTGCCGTCGTCCTCGTAGCGGTACTCCTTGGCCAGCTCGGGCGACTTCTTCGCGTTCTCGTCGATCCGCAGCAGGTGCGGGTACATCGCGTTGAGGATCCACGAGTCGGTCTTGCTCAACGACTGGAGCGGGTTGAAGTTGCTCACGTCGGTGGTGGTGCCGATCCGCAGCACCGAGTCCGACGACGAGCCGCTGGAGGAGGAGGTCTCCTCGTTCAGACCGCAGCCGGAGACACCGAGCGTGGCCGCCACGCCGAGCGCGACAGCGAGCCGCCACCGACCCTTGACTGTCTTGTTCACCAAACCTCCTGAAGAACCCGGATGATGTTGCCGCCGATGACCTTGGCGATCTCGTCGTCGGAGTAACCGTGCGTGACCAACCACCCGACGATGTTGCTGAAGCACTCCGCCGGGTTCTCCATGCCACTCACGTACGGAACCCGAGGGTGGTCCACCACTCCGTGGGCCTTTCCGATCGCCAGGTGCTGGGTAAAGCTGTCGTGCAGTCCGACGTGGTCACCGAAATTGGTGTCCGGGCCGAACGCGACGTGGTCGATGCCGACCAGTTCCACGCAGTAGGTGAAGTGGTCCATCACCGACTCGATCGAGTGGTGCGGGTGGTCGCCGGAGAGGGTGGTGTGCGGAGCGGCCTCGATGCCGATCACGCCACCCCGCTCGGCGCAGGCCCGGATCACCTCGTCCGGCTTCATCCGGGGGGTGTTCCAGACCGAGCGGGCGCCGGCGTGGGTGATGAACACCGGCACCCGGCTGGCCTCGATCACGTCCAGCGACGTCTGGTCGCCGGAGTGCGAGATGTCGATGGCGATCCCGAGCTTGTTCATCCGGTCCACCGCGCGCCGGCCGAAGTGGGTCAACCCGCCGTCGCGGTCCTCGGAGAGGCCGGAACCGAGCATGTTCGCCTGGCTGTACGCGATGCCCATCTGGCGTACCCCGAAGCCGTAGAGGACGTCGATCCGGTCCAGCTCGTTCTCGATCATCGTGGCTGCTTCCAGGCCGGCCACCAGGGCGATCTGCCCGTTGCGCTTGGCCTCGAAGATCTGTTCGAGCGTGGTCGCCACCACCACGTGGCCCTGCTTGGCGACGTCGGCGAAGCGCAGGCCGATGTCGTAGATGACGTCGTCCCACTTCCAGGCGTGCTCGCTGGTCACGCAGCCGGTGCCGTTCATGAAGTTGTCGAAGACCGCGGTCATGCCGGACCGGGCCAGGCCCTCGAACCCGAAGGAGTTGCGGCCGGTGCGGTTGTAGTCGCGCAACTGCGTCACGTCGGCCGGCAGGATCTTCGGGTGCTCGTGCAGCGAGATGGCCATGTGCTCGCGCAGCAGCCGGGAGACGCGGGCACGCTGGTCGTCGGTCAGGCCAAGGTCGTGTTCCGGCACCCGGCCGATCTGTGGCGCGAGCTCGAAGACCTTGTAGTCCACATGCGGCACCAGGTAGTCGAAGGACCGGTATCCGGCGTAGCGGGGGGCGGGTTCCTGCACTGGTCTACTCACCTCGTCAGCTAGAGGCATGAGGAGTGAGGTCTGACCTCATGCCTCGTGGAACGTACCGAGCGCAAGCACGGCACAGGAATACCTCGTGACCTTTCCGTTACCGGAATCGGGGAACATTCCCGCAGGTCGGGACCGGGCTCCGGCAAGCGGGCCGAGCAACTGAGCCGGCCCCGGCCGAATGCACGAGGCGATCGGGCCGAACGGCGGACCGCGCCTCGATCACCCCCAGTGGTCAGACCACTCGACCGCGAAATGCACGCCGACTGCGCGGCAATGGTGAACCAAGGGGTTCAGTGTTGTACGGTGAACCATGTGGTTCAGCAAGAGACGCTCGACCGGGTCTTCGCCAGCCTGGCCGACCCCACCCGACGCGACATCCTGATCCGGCTCGGCACGGGTCCGGCCACCATCAGCGAGCTCACCGGGCCCACCGGGATGAGCCTCACCGGCATGCGCAAGCACGTCCGCGCGCTGGAGGACGCCGGTCTCGTGGTGACGCAGAAGGTCGGCCGGTCCCGGCAGTGCCGGCTCAGCGAGGCCCCGCTGGACACGGCGATGGCCTGGATCAGCTTCTACCGGCGCCTCTGGGCACGCCGCCTGGACGGCCTCGACGCCTATCTCACTCTCACCACGGAGGACCGTGACCATGACGCTCCAGATCCACCTGACCCGACAGCTTCCGGGCACGCCTGAGGAGGCGTTCGACGCCTACACCGACGCCGGCAAACAGAAGATCTGGTTCGGCATCCTGGACGAGGAGCCGGGCATCGTGGAGATCGACGTCGACCTGCGGGTCGGCGGGAAGCAGACAGCCGTCTGGGGGCCCTCCCCCGACATGCTGTTCCGCGAGACCCAGACGTTCCTGGAGATCGACCGCCCGCACCGCCTGGTCACCGAGTCCTCCGGCAGCAGCCCGGACGGCGAGACGATGACCACCCGCGTCGAGGTCACCTTCGAGGAGAAGGACGGCGGCACGCTGATGACCGTGACGCAGAGCGGCTTCCCGGCACCGGAGCTGCGCGACTTCTTCGCCACCGAGGTGTGGACCGGGGCGTTCGCCCGCATCGAGGCGTACCTGACGCGGGAGCGCGGGACGCTGCCCTCGCCCGGCTGACCGGCCGAGCCGTCACGGATTGTGGTCGGGTAGACAGCGCCGGATCCCGCTTTTTGCCGACACCGCGTTGGTAAGATCGCGACATGGTGTCGACAAACATGAGAGGTGGCGGCTGATGTTCCTGGCCATTCGTGAGCTGGGGTTCGCGCGGCTGCGATTCGCCCTGATGGGAGCCGTGATCGTGCTGATCTCGGTGCTGATGGTGATGCTGTCCGGCCTGTCCGTCGGACTGGTCCGCGACGGCGTCTCCGGGCTGCAGAACCTTCCGGTCACCTCGTTCGCGTTCGCCCACGGCGTGCAGCACGACTCGGCGTTCTCGCGCAGCGTGGTGGACGCCTCGACGGTGGACACCTGGCGCGAGCAGCCCGGGGTGGCGGAGGCGACCCCGTTCGGCAACACGCTCATCAACGGGCGTACCGACCGGGGCACCGAGGTCGACCTGGCGCTGTTCGGCGTCGAGACCGACTCGTTCCTGTCGCCCGCGGTCAGCGAGGGCGACCGGCTCGGCCCGGCGGACGGGATCGTGGTGAGCCCCACCGCGATCGACGCGGGCCTGCGCGTCGGCGACACCGTGACGGTGGACCGGCTCGGCACGAAGCTGCGGGTCGTCGGCGTCACCGAGCAGCAGGACACCTTCGGCCACGTCGACGTGGCGTACGTGCCGCTGGCCACCTGGCAGGCGGTCAAGTCCGGCACGCCGGCCGGCACGCAGGTGTCGGCGCAGGCCACCCAGGAGATCACCGCCGTCGCGGTCCGCGCGGCCGACGGCGACTCGGTGGACCTGGCCGCGGGCGACAAGGCCGCCGGCACGGAGAGCCTGACGCTGGAGGAGTCCTACGGCGCCTCGCCGGGCTACACCGCCGAGACGACGACGCTCCAGCTGATCCAGGGCTTCCTCTACGCGATCTCGGCGCTCGTGGCCGGCGCGTTCTTCGCGGTCTGGGCGATCCAGCGCAAGCAGGAGGTCGCCGTGCTGCGGGCGCTGGGCGCCTCGACCGGCTGGGTGCTGCGCGACGCCCTCACCCAGGCGCTGATCCTGCTGGCCCTCGCCATCGCCGTCGGCATGGGGATCGGACTCGGCCTCGGCGCGCTGATCTCCGGCGGCAACGTGCCGTTCGCGCTGCACCCGCAGAGCATCGCCGCCGCCGCGGCCGGACTGCTCGTGCTCGGCCTGGTCGGCGCGGCAGCCGCCGTCGTCCGCCTCACCTCCATCGACCCGGCGACCGCCCTGGGAGGCAACCGATGAGCAGCCGGACCACAGCGTCCCCCTCGACGACGGGCACCGCGCCGGCCGACCTCGGCCTGGTCATGCGCGGCGTCCACCTGCGGCACGGCGACGGCGCGGAGACCGTGCACGCGCTCGACAACGTGGACCTGACCGTCGCGCCGGGCGAGCTGGCCGCGATCGTCGGGCCGTCCGGCGCGGGCAAGTCCAGCCTGCTCGCCGTCGCCGGCGGGCTGGCCCGCCCCGATCAGGGCGCCGTCACAGTGGCCGGCCACGACATGACCGTGTCCAGCCGCCGGGCGCGCACCGAGCTTCGCCGCCGGCACGTCGGGTTCGTGTTCCAGTCGGGCAACCTGCTGCCCGCGCTGACCGCCGCCGACCAGCTGCGCCTGCCGCTGCGACTGGGCGGGCGGCGGGACCGCGCCGGACGCGACCCGCTGGAGATGCTCGCGCACGTCGGCCTGGCCGGTAAGGCCGACCGCCGGCCGCACCAGCTCTCCGGCGGCGAGCGCCAGCGCGTCGGCATCGCCCGGGCGCTGATGACACAGCCGTCCGTGCTGCTGGTGGACGAACCGACAGCGGCGCTGGACCGGGCCCGCAGCCACGACATCGTCCAGCTGCTCGCCCAGGAGGCACGGGAGCGGTCGGTGGCGGTGGTCATGGTCACTCACGATCACGACGTGCTGCAGTACTGTGACACCGTCTACGAGATGATCGACGGCAAGCTCGCCACGAGCAGCTGACCGCGACGGCAGGGCGCGACGCGGACCCGGTGCGCGCACCGGAGACTTGGAGGTTGGCGTGCCGAAGATCCAGGCCTCAACCGTCGCCGAGCACCGGGCCGCCCAGCGGGCGGCGCTGCTCGACGCCGCCCGCGCCCTGCTCTCGCAACACCCGGACCAGATCCCCAGCCTCGCCGACGTGGCGCGGCACGCCGGCCTGGCCCGGTCCAGCGCGTACTCCTACTTCAAGTCACGCACCGACATGTTCGACGTGCTCGTCGCCGACACCTTTCCGCGGTGGTCGGCCTTCGTCGAGAACCGGATGGCCGAGGCCCGCACGCCCGGGTCGCGGATCCTGGCGTACGTCGAGGCCAACCTGCAACTGGTTGCCCGGGGCGACCACGCGCTGGCCCGGGCGATGGCGACAGTCGGCAACAGCGAGGTGCTCGCGACCTCCAGCCGCCTCCTGCACGACAGCCTCGAGGCGCCGCTGCGCGCCGCTCTCGCCGACCACGGGGCGAGCGACCCGAACCGGATGGCCGAGGTCATCCAGTCGATCGTCTACGCCCTCAGCCGCATGATCGAGAACGGCCTCGACCTTCCCTCGGCCACCGGCCTCGCCCGCGAGCTGCTCACGCCGTACGTGCGCCCCGCCGCTGCCTGACCCCCGCCACCGCCGGCACGTCCCACCCGGCCGCCTCGCGGCGAGCGTCCCTCCGAACCGGACAGTGCCGACCCGGCCGACCGAACGATCGAAACGGACCGCCGGGCGGTCGCCGGGCGGCGGCACTGTCATCTCCCGTGGCCGCCCGAACGATCGAGCCACGAATCGACGAACCTTGCCCGCTTGCGTTCCGCCTAGTGGAACAGCAGGTCAGAGGCAGTACGGTTCGGTAAGTTACCGATCAGTAGCCTGTTGACGGAGACCGGCGTCACCCCTACCGTTCCACTCAATCGAACGGCGTACGGTTCAACCGAACGCTCTCGGCCATGCCGAGCGCGGCCCGAAACAGGAAGTCCGAGGCATGCCTGACGACAAGCTTCTCGCTCTTCTCTCCCCCACCCGGCTCGGTCGTCTCACACTGCGGAACCGGGTCTTCGTCCCCGGTCACACCACCAACTTCGGACTGAACAACGTGCCCACCGGGCGCCACGTGGCCTACCACGCGGAGCGCGCCCGGGGCGGCGTCGGCCTGATCATCACCGAGGCG
Source organism: Micromonospora chalcea (assembly GCF_028768405.1). Lineage (NCBI taxonomy): Bacteria > Bacillati > Actinomycetota > Actinomycetes > Micromonosporales > Micromonosporaceae > Micromonospora > Micromonospora chalcea. The sequence goes on from NZ_CP118233.1 coordinate 1,981,321, forward strand.
ATCCGCGTGCACCCCACGAGCGCGGGCCGCAGCATCAGCCTCGGCAGCTTCGACGACTCGTCGATCCCGGCGTACGCGGCGGTGACCGAGGCCGTGCACGAGCACGGCGCGCGCATCTTCGCCCAGATCATGCACGCCGGCCGGCAGGCGAACGGGGACGCGACCCGCACCGCCGCCTGGTCCTCGTCACCGGTGCCGTGGGCGGCCGGCTCACACGTGCCGCACGCGATGGGACGCCGGGACATCGCCGTCGTCGTCGAGGCGTTCGCCGCCGCCGCCCGGCGGATGCGTGATGCCGGCTTCGACGGCCTGGAGGTGCACGCCGGCCACGGCCATTTGCTGCAGCAGTTCCTCTCGCCGCACACCAACACCCGCGCCGACTCCTACGGCGGCAGCCTCGACAACCGGATGCGGCTGACCCGTGAGGTGCTCACCGCGGTGCTGGCCGCCGCGCCGGACCTGCCCGTCGGACTGCGGGTCAGCGCCGACGAGTTCCTGCCCGGCGGTCTCGACCCGGCCGCGGTGCTGGAGATCGTCGGCAAGCTGCGCGCCGACTTCCCGCTCGCCTACGTGCACGTCAGCCACTCCGCCTACCACGGCAGCTGGTCGCTCGCGACGCAGATGGCGGACATGAGCTTCGGCCACGCCCCGTTCCGGCACCACGCGGCGCTGTTCAAGCAGGAGTTCCCGGACCTGCCGGTGCTCGCGGTGTGCCGGCTGGACAGCCTGCCGGAGGCCGCCGAGCTCGTCGCCGCCGGCGAGGCCGACCTGGTCGGCCTGGCCCGCCCGCACATCGCCGACCCGCACCTGGTCCGCAAGGCCGAGCAGGGCCGCCAGCACGAGGTACGCGCCTGCCTCGCCTGCAACCAGGGCTGCATCGGCCGGCTGGAGACCAGCCTGCCGATCTCCTGCGTGGTCAACCCGGAGGTCGGCGCCGAGCGGGAATGGGCGCAGGCCTGGCCGGAGCTGCCCGGACCGTCCGGCGCGCGCAAGGTCCTCGTCGTCGGTGGCGGCCCGGCCGGCCTGGAGGCCGCCCTCTCCGCCCACCGGGCCGGGCACCAGGTGTCGGTGGTCGAGGCGCGCGGGCACCTCGGCGGGCAGGTGGAACTGGCCGCGCGCGTACCCGGACGGGAGCGGCTCGGCCTGCTCACCCGCGACCTGGCCCGCGACGTCGAGGCCGCCGGCATCCCGGTACGCCTCGACCACCGCATCGGCGTCGAGGACGTGCTGGCCGGCGGCTACCAGGACGTCGTCCTGGCCACCGGCTCCCGGCCCACCCGGCGGGAGCTGCCCGGCGGCCCGCCGGTGATCGACATCTGGCAGGCCGTCGACGCGCTGAGCGACCCCGACTTCCGGCCGACCGGCGCCGTCGTCGTGCTCGACGACGAGGGCACCTGGGCCGCCGCCTCGGTGGCCGAAGGGCTGGCCCGGCGCGGCGCCCGCGTCCACCTGGTCTCCCCCACCGCCTCGGTGAGCGCCAAGATCACCACGTACTCGCGGCTGGCGCTGCTCAAGCGCTTCGCGGACCTGGGGATCGCGGTGCACCCGATGCGCACGGCGCGCCCGGCGGGCGCCGACGCGGTCGCCCTGGGCGGTCCGCTCGCCGGCGCCGACACCCTCGTCGAGGGCGTCACCATCGTCGTCGACGCCGGCTCGCCGCAGGCCGCCGACGAGTTGTACCGGCAGCTCGACGCGCTGCCCGACGGTCCCCGGATCCACGTCGTCGGCGACGCGAACGCCCCCCGCACGGCCTTCGAGGCCGTCTACGAGGGACGCATGGCGGGTGCGTTCCTCGGCCGCTACGACACCGCGTCCGCAGATCGCGTGCGGTACGCCCACTGACCCGTCCATCCCGGTCGCGGCCCGCCGCGGACCGGTCCTCCCCCACCTGAAGAGGAGACACGCATGCTGGACATCGAGGAGCGCCTCACCCTGGATGAGCGTTCCGCCGTGGACTTCGTCCTCGGCCTGCGCAAGCGCTGGGCGGACACCGTCTACCCGGCGCTGCGCGAGGAGTACGGCGCCACCGGCGCGGCGGCCACCACGGTCGGCGACGCGAGCCAGGTGCTGCGCGGCCTTCCGCTCTACCCGTGGTTCAGCCACCTGGAGCGGGTGCAGCAGAAGATGCTGTGGAAGGTCGCCGGCGACGCGGTGCTCAGCCGCCGCGAGGAGCTGACCGACCAGCTGACGTCGGTGCCCGAGCAGCCGAAGGGCTCGCTGGAGCTGAACCCCGACCTGGAACTGCCCGACTGGTACACCGACTACGACATCCACATCCAGCCCGGCAGCTTCTTCTCCGACGACATGTCGGCCTACGTGTACGAGTTCGGGGCGCGCATCGTCATGCTGCGCGACAACGACGGCTACAAGTTCCACACGCTGTTCGCCAAGACCGCCCTGCCCGAGCTGCCCGCGGCGACCCGGATCGTGGACATCGGATGCGGCTTCGGCAAGAGCACCCGGCCGCTGCCCGCGAAGTACCCGTCCGCGCAGGTGATCGGCGTGGACCTGGCCGCGCCGGGTCTGCGGCTGGCCCACGCCGAGGCCGAGGCGACCGGACTGGCGATCGACTACCGGCAGGCCGACGGCCGGGCCACCGGCATCGAGTCGGGCAGCTGCGACGTGGTCACCGGCACGATGGTGCTGCACGAGATGCCGGCCACCGCGATCCGGGAAACGATCGTGGAGGCGGCGCGCCTGCTCAAGCCGGGCGGCTCGCTGCGCTTCCTGGAGTTCATGCTCACCGGCGACCCGCTGCGCGACGCCACCGTCTACGAGCACGCCGAGCGCAACAACGAGCCGTTCTTCCACGACCTGTTCGGCTCGGACCTGATCGAGGTCTGCGCCGAGGCGGGCCTGACCGACGTGTCGTGGACCCCGTTCGACGAGCGCCGCAACGGCGTCCAGCCGCAGGGCTGGGGCGACCGTCCCGAGTGGCACTTCCCCTGGGCCGTACTGGCCGCGACCAAGCCGGAGGCGTGATGAGCACCGAGTTCGACTACTTCGGAGACCCCAAGGTCGGCAAGCTGCTCGACCTGGTGCTGCAGCTCTCCACCGAGCTGCACGTGACCCGGCAGCGGGTACGTGTGGTCGAGGCGCTGCTGACCCGTTCCGGCGTGCTGACCGAGGGCGCCGTCGACGGGTTCGCCTCCACCGAGGAGGAGCAGCAGGTCCTCGACCGCGAGCGGGACGCGCTGCTGGCCCGCCTGATGCGCATCCTCACCGAGCACGGCCCCGCGGAGCACCCGCTGCGGGACCAGTGGGAGGCGGCGCTGAGCGAGAAGACCGGCTGATGAGCGCACCGGACGCGCCCGGGCTGATCGACAGCTACCTGCAGCTGTGTGAGGACCGCCGGCTCGACGAGGCCGGCGCGTTCCTCGCGCCGCAGGCCCGGCTGGTCTTCCCGGGCGGCCGGGAGTACTCCTCGCTGCGGGAGATGGCGGCCGCCTCGACCGGGACCTACCGGTGGGTGCGCAAGCACCGGGACCGCTACCTGGTGGGTGACGACAACGGGCGGGTCACCGTGACCTCGCTCGGGCGGCTGTACGGGGAGTGGCTCGACGGCACGCCGTTCGAGGACATCCGCTACGCGGACGTGTTCGTGCTCGACGGCGCGCTGATCGTCGAGCAGCACGTCTACAACGACCTGGCACTGGTCGCGTCGCTGCGCGACGCCTGAGGGCACTGGGGCGTCGCCGCGCGACGCCTGACGGCAACTGTCGCGTCGCGCCGCGACGCCTGATACCCCGCCTCCGCCGCCACGGCGGCGGAGGCGGTCTCCCCCGACTCACGACGAGGTGTGTGCATATGAAACGGAAGTGGGCACTGCTCCCGGCGGCGCTGGCCGCCACGCTGGTTCTCTCCGCCTGCGGCGGCGGCTCCGACGACGAGGCCGGCGGCGAGGGCAAGGAGGCGAAGCTGACCATGGCCATCGCCTCGGCCGTGATCGGCCCGAAGGAGGAGGTGGCCGTCTACGCGGTCGCCAAGGAACTCGGCTACTTCGCCGAGGAGAAGCTGACCGTCGAGACGATCAACGCCGACGGCTCGGTCGCCGCCCTCCAGGCGGTCGCCTCCGGCAGCGGCGACATCACCCCGGCCGACGCCGGCTCGGCGCTCGGCGCGGTGGAGAAGAACGTGCCGATCAAGGCAATCGGCGGCCTGGTGCAGAACTGGCCGTGGGTGATGGCGGTGAAGCCGGACTCCCCGATCACCGGCGGCGCGGACCTGCGCGGCAAGAAGATCGGCGTGATCAGCCTTGCCTCCGGCTCGGCCCCGTACGCCCGCGCCTACGTCAAGGCCGCCGGGCTGGACCCGGCCAAGGACGTCGAGCTGCTGCCGGTGGGCGTCGGCGCGCAGGCCGCCGCCGCGCTCAACGACGGCAAGGTCGACATGCTGGCGCTCTACACCCAGGCGTACGCGGTCATCGAGAACGCCGGCACCCAGCTGAAGTACCTGACCAACCCGGACGTGTTCACCGGCATCCGGTCGCTCACCTTCAGCGTCGGCGCCCGTGACTTCGACGCCAAGAAGGACTCGTACGAGCGGTTCCTGCGCGCGGCGTACAAGGCGATGCTCTTCTCGGCCAAGAACCCCGAGGCCGCCATGAAGATCGGCTACAAGGTCTTCCCGCAGATCCTCGCCGGCAAGTCCGCCGACGAGCGGCTCAAGGCGGACACCGAGAGCCTCGCCGCGTGGCTGAAGACGGCCACGCCGGCCAGCGGCGAGCCGGAGCAGTTCGGTGACTGGGGCGCGATCAGCGACGACGAGTGGGCGAAGACCCAGGCGTACACCAAGGAGGCCGGCCAGATCTCCGGTGACGTCGACCTGAAGAAGCTCTGGGACCCGAGCCTGCTCTCCGGCGCGAACAACTTCGACAAGGCCGCGGTGCTCAGCAAGGCCGCGAACTACACCGCCTAGCAGCGGACAGCGGAAGGGATTTCGATGGCCATCAAGGCGACGGCCCGCCGGGCGCAGACGCAGGCTCCGGCATCGGTGTCGGAAGACTCCTGGATCGAGATCGACGGGCTGGACAAGGAGTACCGGCCCCGGAAGTCGGCACCGACCCTGGCGTTGAGCGACATCAACCTGACGGTACGTCGCGGCGAGTTCATCTCGGTCGTGGGACCGTCCGGGTGCGGCAAGACCACTTTGCTGAAGATCCTCGCCGGGCTCAGCCCGAAGACCGGCGGCGCGGTACGGATCGCCGGGCGGGACGTGACGAAGCCCCTTCCCGAGGTCGGGATGGTGTTCCAGGCACCGACGCTGCTGCCCTGGCGCACCATCTTCGACAACGTGATGGTGCCGGCGGAGATCCAGCGACTGGATCCCCGCCGGCACCGGGAACGCGCGCAGCAACTGCTCGAGATGGTCGGTCTCAACGGCTTCGAGCAGAAGTACCCGCACGAGCTCAGCGGCGGTATGCAGCAGCGGGCCGGCATCTGCCGGGCGCTCGTGCACGACCCGGCGGTGCTGCTGATGGACGAGCCGTTCGGCGCGCTCGACGCGATGACCCGCGAGTACATGAACGTGGAGCTGCTGCGGATCTGGCAGGAGAGCAACCAGACGATCGTGCTGGTCACGCACTCCATCCCGGAGGCGGTCTTCCTCTCCGACCGGGTGGTGGTGCTCAGCCCGCGGCCGGGCCGGATCGCCGAGGTCATGGACATCGACCTGGAACGGCCGCGTGAGCTCGGCATCATGTCGTCCGACCGGGCCGGGGTCTATGTGGAACGGATCCGCCGACACTTCAACGCCGCCGGCGTAATCGACTGACGAGGGACAGCCATGGCAACAAGCAACCTGGTCCGCAAGCCGGCCCAGCCACCGGCGCCGTCCGCCCGGCCCGCCCGGCGCAAGTTCGACCTGCGGGAGAAGCCCCAGCTCTGGCTGGTCCCGACGGTCTTCGTCGTGGTCGTGCTGGCCTGGGAGTACGGCGTCCAGCTCCTCGGCGTGGACGAGTACGTCCTGCCGCTGCCGTCGAGCGTGGTCGAGTCGCTGTGGCAGCAGCTCGGCGACGACCAGTTCTGGGGTCACTTCTGGGTGACCACGCAGGAGGCGCTGCTCGGGTTCGTGATCGGCGTCGGCGCCGCCCTGGTGCTCGGCACGTTCATCTCCCAGATCAAGATCGTCGAAGCCACGCTGATGCCGTACATCGTGGCCTTCCAGACCGTGCCCAAGGTCGCCCTGGCCCCGCTGTTCGTGGTCTGGTTCGGTTTCGGCCTGACCAGCAAGGTGGTCATGGCCGCGGTGATCTCGTTCTTCCCGATGCTGGTGAACGTCATCGAGGGTCTGCGCGCGGCCGACGCCGACAAGATCCAGATGCTGACGGTGTTCGGCGCGAGCAAGGCGCAGATCTTCCGGATGGTGCGGCTGCCCAGCGCGCTGCCGTTCATCTTCGCCGGCCTGGACATCGGCATCGTCTTCGCCATCCTCGGCGCGGTCGTCGGCGAGTTCATCGGCGCCAAGGAGGGCCTGGGCTACCTGCTGCTGCAGACCAACTACAACTTCGACATCGCCGGCATGTTCGCCGTGCTGGTGGTGCTGTCGCTGATGGGTCTGGTGGCGCACTTCGTGATCCGGCTGCTGCAGAAGCGGCTGGCCTTCTGGGCCGAGGACACGAAGGTGATCGGCGCGTGACGGCAGTGGACGGGACCGCCGTCACGTGTTGGGGGCACCGGTCGGGCGTGCGCAACGCCCGCCCGGCCGGTGGCCGGACCGGAAAGGCAGGACACGCGACATGAACACCGACCCGAACCGGTTCGACGGCCGGGTGGCAGTGGTGACCGGGGCGGCCCGCGGCATCGGGGCCCGCATCGCGGCGACGCTCGCGCAGCGCGGGGCCACCGTGGCCCAGGCCGACCTGCTCGACGACTGGAGCGAGGCCGAGCTGTCCGGCGGCGCGCACACCCGGCACCGGGTCGACGTCCGGTCGGCCGGCTCCTGCGCCGCGCTGGTGGACGAGGTCCTGGACTCCCACGGCCGCCTGGACCTGCTGGTGAACAACGCCGGGATCGTCCGGCGCGGGCCGGCGGCCACGATGTCCGAGCAGGACTTCACCGACGTCCTGGACGTCAACCTCACCGGCACGTTCCGGATGTGCCAGGCCGCGTACCCGGCGCTGCGGCAGACGAGCGGCGCGGTGGTGAACATCGGCTCCACGAACGGGCACATCGCGGTGCTGAACACGCTCGGCTACTGCGTGAGCAAGGCCGGCGTGATGCACATGGCGCGTGTGCTGGCCCTGGAGTGGGCGCCCGACCGGATCCGGGTCAACGCGGTCGGACCGACCATCGTGCCCACCGACATGACCTCCGACGTACGTGGCGACGAGGCGTACCTCGCGGACAAGATGGCGAGCATCCCGCTGGGCCGGATGGCGCAGCCGCAGGACGTCGCCAACGCGGTCGCCTACCTGCTGAGCGACGCCGCCGCCATGACCACCGGCCAGACGATCTTCGTCGACGGCGGCGTCACCATCCACTGACTTCCCCTCTCCGACCCCTTCTGTGAGGACCACCATGCCCAAACCGGATACCGCGGCCGCGCTGGCGGCCGTCGACGCCCACTTCGACGAGTTCGTCGAGGAGCTCCAGCAGCTGTGCCGCATCCGCAGCCGCCGCCAGGAGCCGGAGCAGATGGAGGCCACCGCCGAGTTCATCGCCGGATCGGTCCGCCGCTGGGGCGGCGAGGCCGAGATCATCCCGTGGGAGCAGTCGTACCCGTACGTGCTGGCCGAGGTGGCCGGCGAGGGCGACAAGGCGCTGCTGCACTTCACGCACTACGACGTGGAGGTCGAGCCGGCCGGTGACGACGCCGACTGGATCAGCCCGCCCTACGCGGCGGAGATCCACGACGGCCGGCTCTACGCCCGGGGCGTGGCCGACGACAAGGGCGTCATCATGTCCCGCATCCACGCGGCGGCGGCCTGGAAGCTCGCCGGGCTCACCCCGCCGGTGACCAACCGGATCATCTTCGAGGGCAAGAAGTGGCTGCACAGCCCGGGTCTGGGCTCGTTCGTGCAGGCGCACGCCGACCGGCTCGCCAGCGACGCGGCGCTGTGGGAGAACTCCTGGCTCGACGGCGAGGACCGGCTGCTGCTCAAGCTGGCCGAGAAGGGCGTGCTCTACCTGCGCCTCACCGCGCAGACCCTGCCGCGTGACCTGACCAGCCAGAACACCGCGCTGCTGCCGGCCGCCACGGCGCGCCTGGCCGCCGCCCTGGCGCAGCTGCAGCGGCCCGACGGCACCGTGACGATCCCCGGCTTCGCCGACGACGCACGGCTGCCGACGGACGAGGAGCGGGCGCTGCTGGAGAAGGTGGCGTTCGACGGGGACTTCCTGCGCAAGCGGGCCCAGGTCGAGCGGTTCACCGGCGACCTGGACGACCAGGCCGCGGCGGTGGCCATCCGGACCGTGCCGACGCTGACCGTGGCCGGCATCGCCGGTGGCGACATGCGTGACGACGTGACGCTGGGCATCCCGTCGACGGCGTCGGCGAAGCTGGAGATCCGGCTGGTGCCGGGCCAGGACCCGGAGCGCGTCCTCGGGTGCGTGCGCGACCACCTGGCCGCGACCGGCTTCGGTGACCTGCGCATCGAGGTGATGGCGACCAGCCGGCCCAACCTCACCGACCACCGGGACCCGTTCGTCGCGCTCGTCGCGGACGCGGCCCGCCGGGTGTACGGGACCGAGCCGGTGATCGAGCCGTACACGCAGTGGATCGGCAACCAGGGCGTGATCGCCGACCGGCCCATCGTCGGCGTCGGCGTCTCCCGCGCGGACTCCGGTGTGGACGGCCCGAACGAGAACATCCGGCTGGACGACTACAAGGCCGGCATCAAGCACGTCATCGAGGTCATGGCGGCGCTGGCGGTGGCCGAGTGACCCGGGCCCGCGGCGTGGCCCGCCGCGCCTACGTCGACGTGCCGTGGGGTCAGGTGCACTACCGGCACGGCGGCGACGCCGACGCCCCGGTGCTGCTGATCCTGCACCAGTCCCCGCTCTCCTCGGCCACCTACGACGCGGTCATCGAGCCGCTGGCCCGCCGCGGCCTGCGGGTGATCGCCCCGGACACGCCGGGCTTCGGGATGTCCGACGCCCCGCCGCGCCCGTGGTCCATCCCCGAGTACGCGGCCGGCGTGTGGCAGTTCGCCGACGCCCTCGGGCTGTCCAAGGTGCACCTGCTCGGGCAGCACACCGGCGCGATCGTCGGCGCGCAGGCGATGATGTCGGCGCCGGAGCGGGTGCACCGGCTGATCCTGCAGGGCATCCCGCTCTACGACGAGCAGGAGCGGGCGGAGAAGAAGCGGTCGTACGCGCCCGGCTACTCCCCGGACCGCGACGGCGGGCACCTGAAGGTGATCTGGGACCGGGTGTACGGCCTGTACCCGGCGCTGACCCCGGAGGAGGCGAACCGCCAGGTCACCGAGTACCTGCTGACCGGTCCGGACTACGCCACCGCGTACCGGGCGGTGTTCGACCACCACGTCGACACGGCCGCCCTGGACGCGCTGCCCATCGTGCTGCTGCACGGCGCCGACGACCTGCTGGACCGGATGACGCCGCAGGTGCGGGCCGCGCTGCCCAGCGCCGAGCTGGTCACCATCCCCGGCGGCACCGACTTCGTGGCCGATGAGCAGCCGGAGGCGTTCGCCGACGCGGTCGCCGCGCAGGTGCACGCGGACCTGGGAACGGAGGTGCCGGCATGAACGTCGGCACCCCGGCGTCCGAGGCGAAGGTCGTACCGGCGAACACCGTCTACACCGCGAAGGTGGAGGTGTCCGGCGGCCGGGGCGGAAGCGCCCGGTCGCTGACCGGGTCGCTGCGGGTCGACCTGACCCGTCCCGCCCAGCGGGGCCCGGACGCGCCCGGCACCGACCCGGAGGAGCTGTTCGCCGCCGGCTACGCCGCGTGCTTCGACAGCGCGCTCGCCGTCGCCGCCCGCCAGGCCGGCGTCAAGCCCGGCCCGACGACTGTCACCGCCTCGGTCTCCCTCGGGCAGACCGACGACGGCCGGTACGCGATCGCCGTGGTGCTGGACGTGTCCGCGCCGCAGTGCCCGCAGGCCGACCTGGAGCGCGCGGTGGAGCTGGCCGACCGGATGTGTCCGTACTCGAACGCCCTCCGGGGCAACACCGCGGTGGCGATCCGGGCAAATGGACACCGCTGATCTGACCCGGCCCGCGGCGGCCCGCCACCCGGCGGATCCGCCGCGGCCCGCCGGCCCGATGGCCCTGGCCGTCGGGCTCGGCGCGGTCTACCTGATCTGGGGCTCGACCTACCTGGGCAACCGGGTGGCCCTGGACAGCATTCCGCCGCTGGTGGCCACCTCGGCCCGGTTCCTGGCCGCGGCGCTGCTGCTGTTCGCGGTGGCGGCGCTGTGGCGGGGACCGGCGGGGCTGCTGCTGCCCCGGCGGCAGTGGACCGGGGTGGGTGCCAGCGGGCTGCTGATGGTCGGCGCCGGCAGCGCGCTGCTGGCGCTGGGCCAGCTGTACGTGCCGACGGGTCTGACCTCGCTGCTGGTGGCCGGGATGCCGCTGTGGGTGCTGGTGCTGCGGCTGGTGGTCGGTCCGCGGCCGTCCCCGCTGGCAGCCGTGGGCGTACTCGGCGGTGTGGTCGGGCTGGCGCTGCTGTTCGCGGTGCCGACACAGGGGTGGCACCTCGGCGGGATGCTGCTGGTGGTGCTCTCCACGATGGTGTGGGCGCTGGGCTCGACGCTGTCGCAGCGGCTGCGCATGCCGGCCGACCACCTGGTCGGCACCGGCTGGCAGATGCTCGTGGGCGGTCTCGCGGTGGCGGTGGCCAGCGTGGTCAGCGGTGAGCTGAGCGGGTTCCGCCTGGCCGACGTGACGGGCCGGTCCTGGCTGGCGTGGACCTACCTGATGCTCGTGTCCACGGTGGTCGGCTTCAGCGTCTACACGTGGCTGCTGCGCAACGCGCCGATCCAGCTCGCGTCCACCTACGCGTACGTCAACCCGGTGGTGGCGGTCCTGCTCGGCATGATGGTGCTGGATGAGTCGTTGTCCGGACGTCAGGTGCTCGCCGGCGCCGTGGTGCTCGCCTCGGTGGCACTGGTGATCGCGCGGGAGCGACCCCGGCAGCCGGACGGCCTGCCGCCCGGGAAGACTCCGGTCGCGCCCGCCTGAGGCCCGGCGATCCCGCCCTACGTCGACAGTGGAGGAGAGAAGATGATCACCACAGCGGTTGTCGAGAGCGCCACCGCCGGCCGGACCCGCTCCGGCCTCGGACGCGCCCTCGACATCGTCAACATCATCGCCGAACGGGCGCCGGAGACCCTCGGCGTGTCGACGATCGCGCGGGAGCTGGGACTGCCCAAGGCGGTCGCGCACCGGATCCTCAAGGAACTGGTGGCCGACAGCTTCCTCACCTTCAACGAGGAGACCAAGCGGTACCGGCTGGGCAGCGGCGCGCTGGCGGTGGGACTGGCCGCGCTGCGCGCGCTGGACGTGCCGGACATCGCCCGCCGGTACCTGGTCCGGCTGGTGCGCGACAGCGGCGAGACCGCGACACTGTCGGTGCGGCAGGGCTGGACCCGCGTCTACATCGACCAGGTGCTCTCGCCGCACGAGGTACGCATGTCGGTGTCCCTGGGCACCAGCCACGCACTGCACTCCGGGTCGTCGTCGAAGGCGATCCTCGCGGCGCTGCCGGACGCGGAGATCGAGGACTACCTCGACCACCACCCGCTGGACGCGGTCACCTCGGCCACCATCACCTCCACCGCGAAGCTGCGGTCCGAGCTGGGCCGGGTCCGCCGCCAGGGGTACGCGGTGAGCATGGGCGAGCGGCAGAACGGCGCGGGCAGCGTGGCCGCGCCGGTGCGCTACGCGACCGGGCAGGTGTTCGGCTCGATCTCGTTGTGCGGGCCGCAGAACCGGTTCACCCCGGAGGTCTGCGCCGCGCACGGCGCGCTGGTCGCCGCGGCGGCGGCGGAGATATCCGCCGAACTGGGTTTCCGGCCGCCGGCGCAACGTGCCGCCGGACGGACGGGTCAGGAACAGAACTGGGGAGGTGGAACAGGTGAGTGACGGACCGCTGACGGGCCTGCGCGTGCTGGACGTCTCGACGATCCTCGCCGGACCGCTGTGCTGTCAGATCCTCGGCGACTACGGCGCCGACGTGGTGAAGATCGAGCACCCGACCATGGGTGACAGCATGCGCGGCCACGGCAAGACCAAGGACGGCCATCCCCTGTGGTGGAAGGAGATCTCCCGCAACAAGCGGCTGATCGGGCTGAACCTGTCCGCGCCGGACGGCGCGGCGCTGCTGCTGCGGCTGGCCGAGCGGGCCGACGTGCTGGTGGAGAACTTCCGCCCGGGCACGCTGGAGCGCTGGGGCATCGGTCCGGAGGAGCTGCACCGGGTCAACCCCGGCCTGGTGATCGCCCGGATCACCGGCTTCGGGCAGACCGGCCCGTACGCCTCCCGGGCCGGGTTCGGCACGCTGGCCGAGGCGATGAGCGGGTTCGCCCACCTGACCGGCACGGCGGACGGCCCGCCGACGCTGCCCGCGTTCGGGCTGGCCGACAGCATCTGCGGCATCGCCACCTCCTCGGCGGTGATGATGGCGCTGTGGCACCGGGAGCGTTCCGGCGGCCGGGGCCAGGTGATCGACATGAGCCTGCTGGAGCCGATCATGACCGCCGTCGGCCCGGGTCCCACCGTCTACGACCAGCTCGGCGTGGTGGAGCAGCGGCAGGGCAACCGGTCGACGAACAACGCGCCGCGCAACACGTACCAGACCAAGGACGGGTCGTGGGTCGCCATCTCCACCAGCGCCCAGGCGATCGCCGAGCGGGTGCTGCGGCTGGTGGGCCACCCGGAGGTGATCGACGAGCCGTGGTTCCGTACCGGCGTCGGCCGGGTGGCGCACGCGGACCTGCTCGACGAGTACGTCGGGTCGTGGATCGGTGAGCGGACCCGCGACGAGGTGGCCGCGGCCTTCGCCGAGGCCGGCGCCGCCGTCGCACCGGTCTACAGCGCCAAGGACATCGTCGAGGACCCGCACGTCCAGGCCACCGAGATGATCACGAAGGTCGACGACCCGGACCTGGGCCCGATGCGGATGCACAACGTCATGTGGCGGATGTCGGAGACGCCGGGCCGGATCCGCTTCACCGGCCGCTCCCCCGGCGCCGACACCGACGCCCTGCTCGTCGAGGAGCTCGGCTGCGACCCGGCCGAGATCGCCGACCTGAAAGCCCGTGGCGTCGTCGCCTGACGACGCCGACAGCCGAAACGCGAGGAACCCCGTGGGCACCACTGCCAGAACCGCCGACCGCCTGCTCGACGCCGTGCAGGCCGGCGTCACGATCTACGACCTGGGCCGGCGGCTGACCGTCGGCATGCCGCAGTCACCGAACCACCCGGCGTTCGGGCTCACCCTGCCGCGCCGGCACGGCGACATGGTGCGCGCCGACGGCGGCTCCGCCGCCAACGACCTGCTGGTCATGGGCACGCACGTCGGCACGCACGTCGACGCCCTCGCGCACGTGTCCCAGGACGGCCGGCTGCACGGCGGCGCCGACGCCGCCGCGGCGCAGGTCGGCGGCCGGTTCGACGAGCTGGGCGTGCACACCGTCGCGCCGATGGTCCGCCGCGGCGTGCTGCTGGACGTGCCCGCCACGCTGGGCCTGGAGGGCTGCGAGGCCGGCTACGAGATCACCCCCGCCGACCTGGACGCCACCGTGTCCCGGCAGGGCACGCCGGTGGGCGCGGGCGACGTGGTGCTCATCCGCAGCGGCTGGGGCCGGCTGTTCGACCACGAGGACCGCAACCAGTACATCGGCAAGGACTCCGGCGTACCGGGGGTCGGCGCGGACGGCGCCGGCTGGCTGGCGCAGCGGGGCGTGCACGCGGCCGGCGCGGACACCATCGCCTTCGAGTGCCTGCCGCCGGGCAAGGGCCACAGCACGCTGCCGGCGCACCGGATCCTGCTGGTGGAGCACGGCATCTACCTGATCGAGACGATGGCGCTGGAGGAGCTGGCCCGCGACGGGGTGCACGAGTTCACCTTCGTCATGGCCCCGCTGCCGCTGTACGGCGCCACCGGCTCCCCGGTGCGTCCGCTGGCGGTGGTCAGCCGTGGCTGAGCCGACCCTGGGCCGGCACCTGGCCGCCTTCGCCGCCGACACCTCCGCCGCGACGCTGCCCGACGAGGTGGTCGCCAGCGTCCGGGCCCGCGTGCTGGACGTGCTCGGGCTCTGCGTGGCGGCGCAGCCGCTGCCGACCAGCCAGGCCGCGCTGGCGTACGTCGCCGAGCAGGGCGGCCGTGGCCAGGCCACCGCCGTCGGCGTGGACGAGAAGGTCCCCGCCGCGCTGGCCGCGTTCGCCAACGGCGTGCTGGCGCACTCCCTCGACTACGACGACACGCACCTGCCGTCGGTGCTGCACCCCAGTGCCACGGTGGTGCCGGCCGCGCTCGCCGCCGCCGAGCTGTCCGGCGCCTCCGGGCAGGAGACGGTGGCCGCGATCGCGGTGGGCCTGGAGGCGTGCGTACGCCTCGGCATGGCCGGCTACGACCCGGCGGCCGGCAACTCGGTCTTCTTCGAGCACGGCCAGCACGCCACCTCGATCTGCGGCACGCTGGGCGGGGCGGTGGCCGCGGCCCGGCTGCTGAAGCTGGACGCGGGCGGCACGCTCGACGCGCTCGGGGTGTCCGCCTCGATGGCGGCCGGGCTGATCGAGTCCAACCGCAACGGCGGCACCGTCAAGCGGATCCACTGCGGCTGGGCGGCGCACGCGGCGGTCAGCGCCGCGCAGCTGGCCCGGCACGGCGTGACCGGCCCGCCGACCGTGCTGGAGGGGCGCTTCGGCTTCTTCCAGGCGTTCCTGCGCGGCGAGTTCGACGGCGACGAGATCGTCCGCGGGCTCGGCTCCGAGTGGGCGGTGCCCGGCATCTTCTTCAAGCCGTACCCGGCGAACCACTTCACCCACGCCGCCATCGACGCGGCGATCGCGCTGCGCGAGCGCGGGCTGCCGCTGGACGAGATCGAGTCGATCACGCTCGGCGTGCCCACGCCGACGGTGCGTACCATCGGCCAGCCGATCGAGCGCAAGCGCGCGCCGCAGACCGGCTACGAGGCGCAGTTCAGCGGCCCGTACGCGGTCGCCGCCGGCCTGATCGGCGGCGGCGGTCTGGGCGTGGAGCTGGCCGACTTCACCGACGCCCTGGCGCACGACCCGCAACGGCGGGCGCTGATGGCGCGGGTCGACGTGGTGGCCGACGAGCGGTGCGACGAGATCTTCCCGCACCAGTTCCCGGCGGTGCTGCGGATCGTCACCCGGGACGGACGCGAGTGGGTGCAGGAGGTCCTGGCCAACCGGGGCGGCCCGCAGCGTCCGCTCAGCGACGCCGAGCTGGCGGTGAAGTTCCGCACGAACGCCGCGTCCCTGCCCGAGGCCACCGCCGCCCGCATCGCCGACGAGGTCCACCGGCTCGACCAGGCCCCCGACGTCCACGGCCTGATGGGCCTGATCAACCGCCGCTGAACCGAGCACGAGGAGCAACACCATGAGCATCTACGACCTGCTGTTGACAAACGTCCGCGTGGTCCGGCACGACCGGCCCGAGCCCGAGCTGATGGACATCGGCGTCACCGACGGGCGGATCAGCCGCGTCGCCCCGCAGATCGACCGGGCGGAGGCCGCCCAGGTCGTCGACGGCGGCGGCCGGCTCGCCTTCCCCGGCGTGGTCGACGCGCACCAGCACTGGGGCATCTACAACCCGCTGAGCGAGGACGCCGTCTCGGAGAGCCGCGCGTCGGTGCAGGGCGGCGTCACCACGGCGCTGAACTACATGCGCACCGGGCAGTACTACCTCAACCGGGGCGGCCGGTACGCAGACTTCTTCCCCGAGGTCCTGGCCGCGACCGAGGGCCGCTCCTACATCGACTACGGCTTCCACCTGGCGCCCATGTCGCGGGAGCACATCGGCGAGGTGCCGTCGCTGGTGGAGGAGCACGGGGTCACCTCGTTCAAGATCTTCATGTTCTACGGCAGCCACGGCCTGCACGGCCGCTCCGCCGACCAGAACTCGTTCCTGATGATCCCGGAGGGCGAGCGGTACGACTACGCCCACTTCGAGTTCGTGATGCGGGGCGTCCAGGCGGCCCGGGAGCGCTTCCCCGAGCTGGCCGACGAGATCTCGCTGTCGCTGCACTGCGAGACCGCCGAGATCATGAGCGCGTACACCAAGCAGGTCGAGCAGGACGGCACGCTGCGCGGGCTGGAGGCGTACCACGCGTCGCGGCCGCCGCACTCCGAGGGACTGGCCGTGTCGATCGCGTCGTACCTGGCGCACGAGACCGGTCTGCCGAAGATCAACCTGCTGCACCTGACCTCGGAGAAGGCGGTCGACGCGGCGCTGCGGATGGCGCGGGCGTTCCCGCACATCGACTTCCGCCGCGAGGTGACCATCGGGCACCTGGTGGCCGACATCGACACCGCGCACGGCCTGGGCGGCAAGGTCAACCCGCCGCTGCGCCCGCGCGCCGACGTCGAGGCGCTCTGGGGGTACGTCCTGGACGGCAAGATCGACTGGGTGGTCAGCGACCACGCCTGCTGCAAGGACGAGGTCAAGTTCGGTGAGCCGCGCGACGACATCTTCGTCGCCAAGTCCGGCTTCGGCGGCGCCGAGTACCTGCTGCCCGGCCTGGTCACCGAGGGCAACCGGCGCGGCCTGTCCTACCAGCGGGTGGCGGAGCTGACCTCGTGGAACCCGGCCCAGCGCTTCGGCCTGCGCAACAAGGGCGCGATCGCGCAGGGCTACGACGCCGACATCTGCCTGGTCGACCCGAACTCGACCTGGACGGTGCGCGCGGAGGACTCCGAGTCGACGCAGGAGTACACGCCGTTCGAGGGCTTCGAGCTGACCGCCCGGGTCACTGACACCTTCGTGCGCGGGCGGCACGTGCTCGTCGACGGCAAGGTGACCGGCGAGCCGGCCGGCCGCTACCTCGCCCGCCCGCAGCGGTAGGGGAACGACTGATGGCGGCGGTGGCGCGCAGTTACCTGTACGTGCCGGGCGACCGGGCGGACCTGCTGGACAAGGCGGCCGGGCGCGGCGCGGACGCGCTCGTGCTCGACCTGGAGGACGCGGTCACGCCGGCCCGCAAGGCGCACGCCCGGGAGACGGTCGCCGGGTACCTGGGCGCCGCCGCGCCGGCCGGCCCCGAGCTGTGGGTGCGGATCAACAGCGACCAGGTCGCGGCGGACGTCGAGGTGCTCTCGCCGGCGGCGGCCGGGGTCTGGGTGCCGAAGGCCGAGCCGGAGCTGCTCGCCGAGGTCGACGCCGCGCTGGCCCGGGTGCAGCGGCGGATCGGCCCGGACGCCCCGGCGTTCCGGGTGGTGGCGCTGATCGAGACCGCCCGGGGCGTGCTCACCGCGCCGCGGGTGGCCGAGGCGCCACGGGTGCTGCGGCTCGGCCTCGGCGAGGCGGACCTCGCCGGTGAGCTGGGGTTGCAGCCGGGACCGGAGCGGGCGGAGTTCGCGCCGATCCGCTCCCAGGTCGTGGTCGCGTCGGCGGCGGCCGGCATCACCCCGCCGGTGGGACCGGTGGAGACGACGCTGCGCGACCCGGAACGGCTGGAGCTGACCACCCGGGCGCTGCTGCGGCAGGGCTTCCGGGCCCGCAGCGCCATCCACCCCGGGCAGATCGCGACGATCAACGAGGTGTTCACCCCCACCGAGGCCGAGGTGGCCTCGGCGCGGGCCGTGCTGGCGGCGCTGGAGCGGGCCGAACGCGGCGGCTCCGGGGTGGCCACCGACGCCGACGGGCGGCTGCTGGACCGGGCGGTGGTGCGGGCCGCCGCCGAGGTGGTACGCCGCGCCGAGGCGTCCACCGACTGAACCCGCGAGAAACGACCGGGCGGGGCGCCCCACCGCGCCCCGCCCGATCCGTTCCCGGCGCCCGGCCCGCTCAGACCACCGCTGGCTGGGCCTCGACGGCCATGGCGAGCGAACCGAGCAGCGCGGCGTCCTGCGCGAAGTCCGACAGCACGATCTCCGGCGGGTACGGCAGCGTGTGGGTGAGCCGTTCGGTCAGCAGCGCCCGCACCAGGTCGTTGCCGGCGACGCTGCCCACCAGCACGATCCGCTGCGGGTCGAGCACGAGGCAGCAGGTGACGAGGTGGCGGGCGAGTTCGTCGACGCGTCGGCGGAGCTGTTCGCGTACCTCGCCCGGCTGTTGCGCGGCCGCGCACAGACCGGCCGCCCGGCCGTCCACGCCCAGCCGCTGCGCCAGCTCGTCCAGGGCCCGGCCGGAGAACGTCGCCTCCAGCATCGGTTCCAGGCGGGGCGGCCAGCTGTGGTCGGTCAGCCCGTAGGCGATCTCCCCGGCGGCGCCGTGGCGGCCCGGCAGCACCTCGCCGTTGACGGTGACCGCCGCCGCGACGCCGGTCCCGAGCCCGACGACGAGTCCCGGGTCCGCGTCGCGCAGCGCCCCGAGCCGCAGCTCGGCGTGGGCGGCTGCCTTCAGGTCGTTCGTGACCCGCACGTGCGCCAGGTTCAGGTGGGCGCGGACCGCGTCGGCGAGCCGCAGCTGCTCCCAGCCGGGCACGTTCGGCGCCAGTTCGATGCCCTCGTCGTGGACCACGCCGGGCGAGGCGATGCCCGCCGCGACGAGCGTGCCGCCGGTCTGCTCGGCGAGTTCGCGGGCCCGGTCCAGCGCCCGGGTGAGGGCCTGCTGCGCGCCCTGCTCGGCATTGGTGGGCAGGCGCTCGGAGACGAGCAGCCGGCCGTCGGCGTCGCCCACGCCGATGGCCATCTTGGTGCCGCCGAAGTCGATGCCGAGCAGGCGCGGATTTGCCGGTCGTTCCATGGTGATGTCAGATCGCCCTTCGGGCCGTCGGTCCAGATCACGTGGTCGCCGCGACACGACGTCCGCGACCACGGCCAGCTGCGTCTGTCGCCCCGTCACGGGCCTACCCTCGCCGCGACCGCCTCGGCGAGAGCCGTGTCGGCACGGGTCAGCCGCTCGCGCAACGCCTGCGCCCGCTCCTGCACCGCGTCGAGCATTGTAGACAGTCGTCCGACCTGGTCCCGGACGGCCGCCTCGCCGGGCCCGTCGGCCTGGGCACGGCGCAGCACGAGTTCGGGGCGGACCGCGGCGGCCAGCAGGTCCCGCACCGCGGCGTCGTCGAGCGTCAGACCCAGCTCGGCGGCGGTGGACCGGACCAGGTCCCCGGTCCAGGTGGCGGGCGCGCCGCCGCGTACCAGCCGGCCGAGCAGCGAGTGGGCACCCCGGAACGGCACACCATGGCGGGCCAGCGCGTCGGCCGCGGCGGTGGTGGTGGCGCCGGAGGCGACGATCTCCTCAGCGGACGGCGGGCGCAGCGGGTCCAGCTTCTCGATCAGGCCGCCGAGCAGCGAGAAGAACCGGTACGCCCGGTCGTCGCCGTCCCAGAGCCGGGCCTGCACGTCGGTGGTGGCGTTGTTGGAGTCCTCCCACCAGGCGGCGCCGACGTTGTTCAGCACGCTGGCCGCGTCGGCCGCCGCGGCGCCCGCCATCGAGACGAGGTGCTCCAGCACCACCGGGTTGCGCTTCTGCGGCATGATGCTGCTGCCCTGGGTGAACTCGCCCGGCGTGACCACCCAGCCCCAGCTCAGCCAGTCCATCAGCGTGCGGGCCAGCCGGGCGCCGGTGGCGAGCGCCTGCGCGTTGAGCGTGGCGACCCGGACCAGGTGGTCCGCGCCGGCCACCGCCTCGTACGAGTTGACGATCAGCTGGTCGAAGCCGAGCAGGTCGGCCAGCCGCCGGGGCGAGATGTCCAGGTCGGTGCCGGCGAACGCGCAGGAGCCCAGCGGCGAGCGGTTCATCTCGTCCAGCAGGTCGGCGTACGCGGCGGCCTCACCGGCAAGAGCCTCGGCGTAGCCGGCGAAGACGTGCCCGATGCTGGTCGGCTGGGCCGGGCGGCGGTGCGTGTAGCCGGTGACCACCACGTCGGCGTGCCGGTCCGCGCGGTCCAGCACGGTACGGCCGGTGGCCAGCAGCGCGTCGAGCACCTGGAGCAGCTGGTCGCGCAGCACCATCCGGAACACGCCGGCGTCGAGGTCGTTGCGGCTGCGCGCGAGCTGCACGCTGAGCTGCGACGGCTCGATGCCGGCCGCGGCGGCGAGCCGCTTCTCCAGCGTGTAGTAGACGTCCTCGACGCTGCCGTCGTACTCCAGTTCCTCGGGCCGGTCCCCGGTGAGGGTGACCAGGCCGCGCAGCATCGTGGCGGCGGCCTCGTCGGTGATCAGTCCCTGCTCGGCGAGCATGACGACGTGGGCCTTGCTGGCCGTGACCATCGCCGGGTAGAGGTGGGCGACGTGGTGGTCGAACACCACCCGGAGGTGGTGCTGTTGATAGACGGTCAGTGACGGGCTCATGGTGGCCTCCCGAGGTGGTGCGTTGTCGTGCGGCGTGCCGCGCGTGGTCATCCGGTCGTCTGGTCCGGCCCGTCGGCGCCGGGGGGCCCGGGCAGCGGCGCGGCGAGCCACGCCACGACCAGCTCGCGCAGGCGTGCGCCGGCGGTGGCGCGGATCCGGCCGCCGGCCTCCTCCCCGGCCAGCGAGACATGGCCCGACCAGCCCTGCCACGGGTCGGGCCGCGACTCCACGAGCACGTACGGGTACGGGGTGGGCAGTTTCGGCTTCGGCGGCAGGTCCGGCGCGGCGTCCAGGCGCACCGCGTCCGGGTCGAAGCCCAGCACCGCGGAGCTCTCGTACGCGCCGCCGTGCCCCCGGGCGGGCAGCTCACCGAACATCTCGGTGGTCTCGTCCGGGCCGACGAGCTGGAACCAGTTCACCAGCATCATGCTGGCCCGGTGCCGGCCGGAGACCCACTCCATCGCGGCGCGGACGGTGGACATGTTGGCGTCGTGCCCGTTGACCACGAGCAC
The DNA here is from genome assembly GCF_028768405.1 of Micromonospora chalcea. Lineage (NCBI taxonomy): Bacteria > Bacillati > Actinomycetota > Actinomycetes > Micromonosporales > Micromonosporaceae > Micromonospora > Micromonospora chalcea. Next base: position 2,002,219 of record NZ_CP118233.1, read on the forward strand.
CCGGGGAAAGCCCGCCTCGACGATGCCGGCGAGCACGTCGGCGAGGTAGCCGACGGCGATCTCCGGTCGCAGCGCCACCGTGCCCGGCCACGGCCGGGTCTGGCCCGGGCAGGCGGCGTACGGCGTGGCCGGGAACAGCACCGCCCGGGCCGGCCCGGTGGCCAGTTCCCCGGCGAAGCCCTCGGCCAGGATCAGGTCGGTTCCGATCGGCAGGTGGGGGCCGTGCCACTCGACCGCGCCGACCGGCAGCACCGCCAGGTCGGCCGCCTCGGTCACGGCGGCGAACGCGTGCCCGGGTACCCGGGTGACCGGGAGCAGCCCTCCCCCGGTCCGCCACCGCTCGATCAGTTCGTCCACTGCTCGGCCCTCCGGGTCGCGGTCCGGCTGCTCTCCAGCCGACCGGAGAACCACATCACCACGAAGATGAGCAGCACCTGGAGCATGCCGTAGGCGGCCGCGGTGCCCAGCTCGAAGCTGTACATCCGGTTGTTGATGGCGACCGAGATCGGCACCGTCGACGAGGTGTAGATGAGCACCGAGGCGACGAACTCGCCGACGCCGTGCACGAACGCCAGCAGCGCGCCGGCGAGCACGCCGGGCAGCATCAGCCGCACGGTGATCGTGTAGAACGCGCGCAGCCAGGAGGCGCCGAGGTTACGGGCGGCGTCCTCCAGCGACGGGTCGATCAGCGCCAGCGTCGCGGAGCTGGACCGGAACACGATCGGCAGGAACCGCACGAAGTAGGCCAGCGGCAGGATCCAGAACGTGCCGACCAGCACCTGCCCGAAGCTGAACGCGTTGCCGGTGCTGAACGCCGAGATCAGGTTGATCGCGACGACCGTGCCGGGCAGCGCCCAGGCGATCATGACGGCCACGTCGAGCAGGCCGCGCCCGACGAACTTCAGCCGCCGCACCGCGTACGCGATGAGCACGCCGATCACCACACAGCCCACGACCGCGATCAGGCTCATCTGCACCGAGTTGAGGATCGGCTCGAACGCCTTGGGGTCGGTGAAGATGGTCACGAAGTTCTCGAACGTGTACGTCGGCGGCAGCACCTCGGTGGTCCAGGACCGGTCCTCGGAGAAGGCGACGAGCGCGATCGCGGCGACCGGGGCGAGCAGGACCAGCGTGGCCAGCACCGAGGCGAGCGGCGCGAGCCAGCGGCCGATCGGGTTGGTGATCTCCCGCCGGACCGCCGAGATGCCCTTGGACTGCGACTGGTAGTTGCGCCGTCCCTCGTACCAGCGCATCGCCAGCAGGAAGATGATCGAGACGATGCCGAGCACCGAGGCGTACGCCGAGGCCATCGGCAGGTCGCCGTTGGTGCGGTTGATGTAGATCTGCATCGTCATGGTCTGGCTGACGTTGAACAGCAGCGGCGCGGTGTACGACGCCAGCGACGTCATGAAGACCAGCAGCGACGCCGAGATCAGCGCGGGGGTGAGCATCGGCAGCAGGACCGTGCGCCACACCCGGAACCGGCCCGCGCCGAGGTTGTACGCCGCCTCCTCGACCGACGGGTCCATCCCGGCCAGCGCCGCGGAGGCGGCCAGGAAGAAGAACGGGTACATGGTGAACGTGTGCACCACGAGCACACCGGCGATGCCGTCGAAGGCCAGGACCGGCTTCTCGGTGCCGAGCAGCGCCTGCAGGCCGCGCGGCACGATGCCGATGTTGCTGTAGAGCAGCTGGAAGGACACGGCGCCGATCAGCGGCGGCAGGGCCGCCGGCACCAGGATGAACGCCTCGATGAGCCGCCGGCCGCGGAAGTGGAACCGCTTGAGCAGGAACGCCATCGCCACGCCGACGATGCCGCAGAGCAGCACGCTGGCGGCCGAGATGAACAGCGAGGTGAACAGCGACTCGCGGGCCACCCCGGAGGAGGAGAGGAACTGCAGGTAGTTGTCAGAGCCGTTGGCGCTGACGCTCTCGCGGAAGGTGGCGAACATCGGCTGGACGACGAAGCCCCAGAGCACCAGGACCAGCGGCAGCACCAGCAGGTACGGGAACCAGCGGGAATTGGCCCCGCCGGACAGACGCCGGCCGAGGGCCGCCGCCCAGGCGGGGGCGGTCCGGGTCGCAGCGGTCACGGCTTGACCACCCAGAGGCGCTCCGGTACGAGCCGCAGTCCCACCACGTCGCCGAGCTCCAGGCCGGCCGGCGCGTCGATCAGCGCCGCCATCACCTCGTTGCCGTCCACGTCGACGCTGATGTTGGTGGCCATGCCGGTGAACTCGACGTGGCTGATCCGGCCGCGCATGGCCGCCGTGTCGTCGTCGCCGCCGAGCGCGATGTGCTCGGGGCGCGCGGAGACGAGCGCGGTGTCGCCCGCGCCGAGCCCGTGCCCGGCGGGCGCGCCGACGTCGATGGTGGCGCCGCCGGGCAGGCGCACCGCGACGCTGTCGTCGGTCGCGCCGGTCACCGGCAGGCTCAGCACGTTGCTGCGCCCGATGAACCGGGCCACGAACGCGTTCGCGGGCTTGTAGTAGATCTCGTGCGGGGTGCCGACCTGCTGGACCCGGCCGGACTCCATGACGGCGATCCGGTCCGACATCGCCATCGCCTCGGCCTGGTCGTGCGTCACGTAGATCGAGGTGGTGCCGCTCTCCCGCTGGATGCGCCGGATCTCGGCGCGGGTCTCCTCGCGCAGCTTCGCGTCGAGGTTCGACAGCGGCTCGTCGAGCAGCATGGTGCGCGGGCGGATGACCAGGGCCCGCGCCAGCGCGACCCGCTGCTGCTGGCCGCCGGAGAGCGCGTCGATGCGCCGGTCGCCGTACCCGGCGAGGTGCACCTGTTCGAGCGCCTCGGTGACCCGGCGGGCCTGGTCGGCGCGGGAGACCCGGCGGACCTTGAGCCCGTACGCGACGTTCTGCGCCACAGTCATGTGCGGGAACAGCGCGTAGTTCTGGAACACCATGCCGGTGTCCCGCTTGTTCGGCGTCCAGTGGGTGACGTCGTCGTCGCCGAAGTGGATGTGACCGGAGGTCGGGAAGTAGAAGCCGGCCACCATGCGCAGCGTCGTCGTCTTGCCGCAGCCGCTCGGTCCGAGCAGCGTGAAGAACTCGCCGGCTCCGATGGTGACGGTGACGTCATCGACCGCCGCGGAGTCGCTCGACTTGGCGAAGCGCTTACTGACCGCCGTCAGTCGGACATCGATCATTTCGTGGGTCCTTCCAGGACGAAGCCGGGCCGTGCCGCAGCACGGCCCGGTTCCGAGCGTCTTAGCCCTTGCCCTTGATCTGGGCGTTCCAGTGGGTGATCCAGGCGGTCTCGTTCTTGCCGATCACGTCCCAGTTGACGTCCATCGGCTTGAGGTCGAGCTTGGTCAGCCACTCGGGCTTCTCGGCGATCTCGACCGCGGGGATCTGGAAGTAGTCCTTGGCCAGGCTGGCCCGCAGCGAGTCGTCGAAGAGGAACTCGAGGAACTTCTTCGCGCCCTCGGTGTTGCCGCCCTTGACCGCGGCCACGCCGTCGACGAGCACCGGCGCGCCGGAGGCCGGCATGACGTAGCCGAACGGCATCTTCTCGTTGGCCTGCAGCAGGATGTCCTGGAGGTTCCAGGCGCTGACCACGCCCTGCTCACGCGACATCTTCAGGTAGAGGTCGCTCGGGTTGGCGGCGTACTCGACGGTGTTGGCGTCGAGCTTGCGCAGCCAGTCGTAGCCGGGCTGCGGGTTCGACCCGTCGGGGGTGTAGCGCTGGATCATCGAGGCGTAGATCGAGCGCATGGTGCCGGAGGCGGCCACGTCCCGGATGATGATCTTGTCTTTCCACTTCGGGTCGACCAGGTCGTCCCAGTCCTTCGGCGCGGTCTCCGGGGTCAGCGCCTTGTTGTTGTACATGATGACCTCGGGCAGCAGGATCTCGCCGAACCAGCGGCCCTCGGCGTCCTTGTACCGCGCGTCGATCTTCGAGGCGAACGACGGCTGCCAGGACTCCAGCAGCCCCTCGGACGCGCCGGCGGCCAGCCCCTGCTGGGTGCCGCCCCACCAGACCGACGCCTGCGGGTTGGCCTTCTCGGCGCGGACCCGCTCGAGCACCTCCTGGGCGCCCATGTTGAGCACCTCGACCTTGCCCTTGTACTCGGGGTTCTTGGTCGTGAACTGCTCCACGACGTAGTCGGTGACCGACTTGTCGCGGGCGCTGTAGATGACGACCTTCTCGGCCGGCGCGGCGCCGGAGGAGCCGGTGTCCTTGTCGTCGTCACTGCTGCCGCACGCGCTGACGGCCAGCAGCGCGCTGAACGCGACGGCCAGGGCCAAACGACGTTTCATTGGTACCTCCATTTTGCGGGGGAACTATCGGGAGCGGAGAAAGACGGTGTGCGGTGCCGGCCCGGGGACGCCGGCGGGTTCGCCGGCCCCCCGGGCTCGGGGTCGAAGGTCCGCGGGTCGCGCCCGGACCGGGGCGCGCCGCATCGCGCCGCGACCTGTCGTCCGGGATCCGGACGCGGTCGCCGCGACGGTGACTGTGGGTGTGGTGGGTGGGTGTCGGGGTCGGGGTCGTCGGGGGCCGGGGTCGGGTGGTGGTCAGGGAAGCGAGGGGCGGGGCACCGCGGCCGAGAGCGCGTAGCTGATCGCTCCGTGCAGCACTGCCTGGTCACCGAGGGTGGCCCGGCGTACCTCGGTGGGGGCCGGGGTCCGGGCGGAGACGAGGGTCTGAAGCTGGTCGAGGGCCGCGTCGTCCAGTTCCGCGGCGGCGCCGCTGAGCAGCACCAGTCCCGGATCGACGACGCAGGCGCAGGAGAGGATGAGCCCGGCCCAGGCGCCGAGGACCTCGTCGAGGTACTCGCGGGCGGGCGCAGACGTCGCGGCGAGGCGGCTCAGCTCCCGTACCGGTGACTCGGGCCGGCGGCCCGGGTTGAGCGCGACGACCCGCTCCGCGATGGCGTTCACCGACCACCGGGCCTCGAAGTCGCCGACACCGCTGTAGCGACGCTCGGTCGTGCCGCCCAGCGGCAGGAAGCCGACCTCGCCGGCGGCTCCGCTGGCGCCCCGGCGGACCTTGCCGTCGAGCACGAGGCCGGCGCCGATGCCCTCGGCGACGTGGATCAGCAGCAGGTTCGCCACGTCCGCGCCGGCGCCGGCGACGCACTCGCCGGCGGCCATGAGGTTCACGTCGTTGTCGACGACCACGGGTACGCCGAGCCGCCGTTGCACGGACTCGCCGATCGGCCACGCCTCGACCAGTCCGACCGACGGCGCGAGGCGTACCGCGCCGTTGGTGGAGACGCCGGGCACCGCGATCGCGACGCCGCGCAGCGAGGGCAGGTTGTCGCCGACGAGGTCGAGGACGAACTCGCAGACGGTCTCCACCACGTTCGCGCCGAGCCGCGCGACGCGGTGCGCGATGACCGCGCCCTCGCTGTCGGCGATCTCGCAGCTGATCCGGGGTGGCTCCAGCGACACCGCCGCGACGAGCTCGGCGCGGGGGTTGAACTCGAGCATCTCCCGGGGCCGGCCGGTGGTGGGCGCGCCGGGCCCGCGTTCGATGAGGTAGCCCTCGGCGACGAGTTCCCGCACGAGCGCGGTGACCGTGGCCGCCGAGAGGCCGGTCATCTCGGCCAGGTCCACTCGGGACAGCCGCCGGGCCTGCCGGGCGGCCAAGATCACCGAGAGACGCTTGATCTCACGGGACCGCTCACGGCTGACCGGGCTGGTCGGGGCTTTGTCAGACACTCTTTCTTCCTAGTGTGAAAAAAATGAGACGTCAAGTAACGAGATGATCTCGGAGCTCCGGCCAGCGGAAATTTGGGAAGTGGCAAGCCGGACGCGCCAGGCCACCCCGACATGGCGCGCAAAACCGGGCCCTCGCGTCCACATTGGGTGCCCAAAATAGGGCAAAGCGCCCCCTCCGGCTGATGCAGGCCGGGAAGCCGGGCCACTGAGCTGCGGGGATTGTTTCTTCGAATAAGGAAGAAAGTCGTCCGGGCCTATTGACGACGCCTCCGCAAGATCCCTAGGTTACGGCCCGAAGGCCTTCCGGTGGACCGATCCGTCGCCACCGTGTGCACCGCTCACGCCGTGACGGTGCGCGTACACCATCACCCCGTTGTCGAGCACCACGACCAGCGAGGACCCGACAGTCCTCAATGGACAGCTGTCCGCGTCACGACCCGGCGCGCGCCGGGCCCGTGACCCGTCCCCCAGCCGCAGCACTCTCGCTTCGAGACGAAGAGGTATGCCCATGAGATGGCGCACCACGGCAGCGATCGCCATGTGCGGTCTTCTGTCGTTGGGCCTGGCCACTCCGGCCCAGGCCAACCCCCAGAACGCAGCACCGAAGCCACAGGCCAAGAAGTCCGACAAGCCCGTCGACCTGGACATCATGTTCATCGGCGCGCACCCGGACGACGAGGCAGGCCAGCTCGGCATGCTCGGATACTGGAACGAGTATCACGGCATGAAGGCCGGCGTCATCACCACCACCCGCGGCGAGGGCGGTGGCAACGCCACCGGTCTCGAGGAGGGCCCGGAGCTCGGCATCCTGCGGGAGGCCGAGGAGCGCAAGGCCGTCGGCTGGGCCGGCGTCGAGCACATCTACAACCTGGACGCGCTCGACTTCTGGTACACCGCGAGCGCCCCGCTGACCGAGGAGGTCTGGGGCCACCAGGAGACGCTGTCCCGGATCGTGCGGGTCCTGCGGACCACCAAGCCCGAGGTCATCCTCACGATGAACCCCTCGGCGACGCAGGGCAACCACGGCAACCACCAGAAGGCGGCCATGCTGGCCGTGGAGGCCTTCTACGCGGCGGCCGACCCGAAGGCGTTCCCGGAGCAGATCAAGAAGGAAGGGCTCAAGCCCTGGCGGGTCTCCCGCATCTTCCAGACCGGTGGCAGCGGCACCACCGGCACCAACGGCCCCGCCTGCGAGACCACGTTCACGCCGGCCGAGGCCAGCAACGTCATCTTCGGCACCTGGCAGGGCTACGAGTCGGCGCGGCACGACGGCAACCGGTGGAACACGGTCCAGACCTGGGCCCGCCGGGAGTACGTGTCGCAGGGCTGGGGCAACAGCTCCTTCCCGACGACCAACCCGGACGCGATCGGCTGTAACCGGCTGACGCTGATCGACACCCGCACGCCGTACCCGGACCCGAACGTGGGCGCCGGCACCGGCGCGCTGCAGGGCGCCACCCTGCGTGCCCCGGGCGGCCTGCCGCTCGGCACCGAGATCCACGTGCGTCCGCGCACCTGGGAGGCCGTCGGCGGCCAGCCCATCAAGGTGGACACCGTCCTGTACGCCGAGAAGGCCATCCCGGGCGCCAAGGTCGCCCTGGACGTCCCGGCCGGCTGGAGCGTCAGCGGCAACGGCAACGTCGGCACGCTGACCCCGGGCAAGGAGGTCGTGAAGACCTTCACCGTCACCCCGCCCGCGCAGGTCGAGGTGGGCACCCGCTTCCGGCTCAACGCCACGCTGACCAGCAAGAAGGACGGCAGCGGCGTCAGCAGCGCCCAGGTGCAGGGCACCGCTCCGGTGCGCGGCACCCTGGAGCCGCTGGAGGAGATCGCCGACTTCCGCGCCTGGACCGTGCGGAACAAGACCCAGCAGCTCGACGCGCTCATCGAGTCCCTGCTGAACATCCCCAGCGGCGGCACCCGCAGCGTCAAGGTCAACCTGACCAACCACGGCACCCGGGTCGAGTCCGGCTCGGTCAAGCTGAACGTTCCCGCCGGCTTCTCGGTGGCCGAGCAGCAGGTGCCGTACAGCGGCCTGCGGCCGGGCGCCACCACCTCGGTGACGTTCACCGTCAGCAACACCGACACGTCGCTGCCGACGGCCAACCGGGCGCCGGACAACGGCGCCTACCGGGTGCAGATCGAGACCAGCTACGTCGGTGGCAGCGCCACCGAGCCGGGCGCGTTCAACCTGGTCCCGACCACCACGATCCCGAAGGCCACCACCGCGCCGACGGTGGACGGTCACGGGCACGACCACGAGTACACCGGCGAGGTCATCGACATCTCCACCCGCTGGGAGGGCACCGCCGCCCCGGCGTCGGACATCTCCGGCACCGCCCAGCTGACCCACACCGACGACGCCCTGTACGCCATCTTCAACATCACCGATGACGTGCTCGGCACCGTCCTGCCGCCGGAGGACTGCAAGCGTCCGCGGCGTAACGACAACATCGAGTTCGGCATCGACCCGCGCGGCAACTCGGCGAACACCTCCACGGTGTTCAACATGGCGCTCTTCCCGGCCACGAACGACCCGGCCAACGGGAACCCGCCGTGCTTCGCCCGGGAGCGGGACAACCACCAGGGCGGCCCGGAGACCGCGCCGGGTGTGGAGATCGCCTCCGTGGTGACCAGCAACCCGTACACGGGTTACCGGATCGAGGTCAAGATTCCGTTCAGCGTGCTGCCGGACACCATCGACCCGAGCCGGATGGGCCTGAACATCCTGGTCAACGACTCGGACACGCAGGACCTCAGCTCGCAGACCCGGGTCGGCTGGTCGACCTGGAGCGGCGTGCGGGCCGACCCGTGGCGCTGGGGCAACGCGCTCCTGCCGGGCCTGCCGGCGCAGCCGTCGGCGCCGAAGGCTCCGATCATGCCCGACACCGCGGCGCTGAGCGTGGACTCGCCGCAGACCCTGCTGCAGTCCGTCTCGGACGGGGTCGCACCGGGTGGTTACGCCAAGCTGGCGGACAACACGGTGAAGCTCAAGAAGGTCACCCGCACCGCCAACAAGGTCTCGGTGCAGCTCCAGGTGAAGAAGGCCGGCACCGCCCGGGTCTTCGTCTGGGACGGCAGCCGGGTCGTGGCGCAGACCCAGGCCAGCCTGCGGAAGGACGGCACGCTCGTCCTGCCGCTGAGCGGGTCGCTCCCGGCCGGCACCTCGCTGCTCGTCTCCTACGAGAGCGGTGGCGCCACCACCGCTCTGGCGAAGAAGCTGTGCTGACCGGACGGTGAACGCGTCGACCTGACGCGCTGACGCGATGGGCCGGGCCGTGAGGTCCGGCCCATCGTGCCGTATCCGGGCCGTTCAGCGTTTCGCCGCCGGCACCGGCAGGGGCCGGTCCGGAGACGCCGGGGCCGGCCACCAGCGGCGCGAGGCCAGCGCGGCCAGTCCGGCGCCGGCGGTGTTGAGCAGGACGTCGTCCACCGAGGACACCCGGTCCAGCCGCAGGACGTACTGCGCGACCTCGACCAGGACCGAGCAGCCCGCCGCGAGCGCCAGGATCCGCGGCACCGACGCCAGCGCCGCGAACCGCAGCGGGCCGAAGAACCCGAGCGCCGCGAACACCAGCAGGTTGCCGACGATCTGGACCGCCACCGTCAGCGGCCCGCTCGCGAGGACGGTCAGCAGGTCCCGCAGCGGCACCAGGCTCACCCGGCCCGGAACCACACCGGCGCCGTCCCCCGGGAGCATGATCATCCAGACCCACGGCGCGGTCCCGTAGACGATGCCGACCTCGGCCAGCGACAGCCGCCAGGCCGGCCCGCCGCCGCGCCGGCGCGCGAGGAGCCACACCACCAGCGCGGCCAACGGCAGCGCGGCCACCGTGACGAGCACGACCCCGTTGATCGTGCCGAACCAGCCGTGCCACCCCTCGACCACGCCGCCTCACCTTCTGTCCGCCCGGGGATCCTGCCAGGTCCGACCGGCGCGGACCGGCGTCCCGGCGCGCCCAGGGTGCCATCCTGCCCGCCACCCCGCGGGCCCCCGCCCCGGGCGGCCCGCGCGGACGACAGCCCGGCGCACGGGCACGACGCGGACCCCCGGCCGACCCACCGCCGCCGACCGGCGCGGGCGCACAATTCCGTGTACGGAACCGGCGCTGCGGAAATTCGATTTCCGCCCCGGGCGGCGAAACCAATTCCCGGCTCCGGAGCGCCGATTTCCGCACATCAATTCACCTCCCCGATCCGGCGCATGACCCTCGGCGCGCTCCAGGCCGTTCGCCGGACCGCACCCTGCGCTCGGACCAGCGCGGACGGGGCCAGCGCATGCCCACCTCGCACCGGCAAACAAAGGCTTTCCTTACAAAGGTAAGCCTCATCTTCGCCCGCCCGGGAGTTCGCGCGGGATCGACGGTTTACCGCCGCCGACGCCGCATTGCGCTGCTATGGTGAGCATGATCCTCACTTCGGGCGGACAGGTTTGAAGCCCCGCTCGCAGGGCTAATACCGAATGGCATTCGAGCACCACGAGGCCGGCCGTCGCACCGCCGGCCCGCATGACTTGGAGGCACCATGAAGACGCTGTTGCAGTCTCCGCCGGTACGTGAGTGCGCCGCCACGGCGTGCAGTTTCAACGACAACGGTTGTCACGCGCCCGCGATCACCGTGGCGGCGAGCGCCGACGCGGCGTCCTGCGCGACGTTCGTCGAGTCGTCGATGAGCGGCGGGATCGCGGAGGTCACCGGCGCGGTGGGCGCGTGCGCGCGGGCCGAGTGCGTGTTCAACACCAACCTCGCCTGCACGGCCGAGTCGATCACGGTGGGCCCCGGCGCCACCGTCAGCGACTGCCTGACCTACCAGCCCGCCTGACAAAGCGGACACCCACGCCCGTACGGGTCACGACGGTCACCGTCGTGACCCGTATGCGTCTCCGGCACCCGACCCGCCGTTGCACAGGTAAGGCTTACCTACTACCGTCTGACCTGGGCCGACTTCACCCCTTCCGGCCGAGGAGACAGACATGGCGTTGCACCCCGCCGGGCGCCCGGCCCCGTCGACCGGCGTCACCCCGGTCGCCGCCGGGCCGTCTCCGGTCACCTCCACGCCCCGGGACGCCGTCGCCGCCCGGTGCGTGCTGAGCTCTGCCTCGTCGCTGCGGCTGACGCTCGGCGACACCACCGCCGACCTCCTGTCCGCCCACGCAGTCCTCCCCGACGGCACGATCGTCCTCGCGGTCGACGCGATGAGCCGCACCGGCGGCCTGCTGGTGGCCGCGCGCGGTCACCGCGGTGCGGTACGCGTGGACGTGACCCACCTCGCTCCGGTCGCCGTACGCTCGCGGGTGCGGGACCGGCTGCGGATCCTGGGCACCGCCCGCCGCTTCGACCCGGCCGCGCTCGACGCCTGCGACCCGGCCACCGTGATGTCGCTGCTCGACCTGCCGCCGGTGGCGCTGTGGGCGATCGAGCCGGACGAGATCCTCCTCGACCGGGCCACCGAACCCGTCGCGGTGGACCTCGGCACGTACCGTGCCGCCCGCCCGGACCCGATCGCCGTCGACGAGGCCGCCCACCTCGCGCACCTGACCCGGTGCCACGGCGACCTCCTGGACCGGCTCGGTGCGCTCGTCGACAGCGCCGTCAGCGCCGGCGCGACGCGGATGGTCCCGGTCGCGCTCGACGCCGAGGGCATCGTGCTGCGCGCGGAGCGGCCGGACGGTCACGCCGACATCCGGTTGTCCTTCCTCCACCCGGTCACCGCCGGCGCCGGCCTCGCCGGGGCGCTGCGGACGCTGCTCGGCTAGGGCTGCCCGCTTCCTACCGAGCGCATCGCGGCGGCGGCGAGAAGGCGGGCGGTGGTGACCGCGGCCAGCAGGCGGTGGAGGGTGCCGTACCCGATGGTGCTGGTGACGGCGAGGGCGGCGACGAGGCGCCACCCGTGACGCCCGCCGGCCGCGGGGCCGGCGGGCGCCGTCGTGGTGGTCATCAGCTGGTGCAGCAGCCGCCGGTCTCACCGTTGGTCGGGGTGTCGAGGCTGACCAGGCTGAGCGGCGCGGAGAGCAGGCCCCCGGAGATTCCGGTCGCCAGCCCTTGTGCGGCCGGCGTGGCCGCCGGGTCGGGGCCGCAGCAGCTGTCCGCGCCGGTGGAGTCGGCGGGGTTGCTGTTGCAGACGCCGGTCTCGGGCAGGTCGAGCTGGACGTCGCGGGCGGCGTCCCAGTCGCCGGCGAGAGCGGCGACGACGGAGCGGACCTGCTCGTAGCCGGTGGCCATCAGGAACGTCGGCGCGCGGCCGTAGCTCTTCATGCCGACGGCGTAGTAGCCGACCTCGGGGTGCGCGAGTTCGGCGGCGCCGTGCGGCGGGACGGTGCCGCAGGAGTGCTCGTTCGGGTCGATCAGCGGGGCGAGGGCGCGGGTGGCTCCCATGACCGGGTCGAGGTCCAGGCGCAGCTCGGCCGCGATGGAGTGGTCGGGGCGGAAGCCGGTGGCGGCGACGACGCGGTCCACGGTGACGGACTCGTCGGTGCCGTCGGCGTGCCGGACGGCCACGGTGACCCGGCCCTCGGCCGGGGTGAGGGCGTGTACGGAGAAACCGGTGAGCAGCCTGATCCGGCCGGCGTCGACGTGGTCGCGCAGCCGGGCGCCGAGCGCGCCGCGGGCGGGCAGGGCGTCGGCGTCTCCGCCGCCGTAGGTGCGGGCGGGGCTGGCCGAGCGGATCGCCCAGGTCACCTCGGTGCCGGGTTCGGCGGTGGCCAGCTCGGCCAGGGAGAGCAGGGTGTTCGCGGCGGAGTGGCCGGCGCCGACGACGAGGGTGTGCCGGCCGGCGAAGCGGTCCCGGCCGCTGCCGAGCACGTCGGGCAGGGCGTGCTCGAGGAACGCCGCGGCGTCCGTCTCGCCGCGGGCGGGCAGGCCGGAGGCGCCGAGGACGTTGGGGGTGCCCCAGGTGCCGGAGGCGTCGATGACGGCGCGGGCGAGCAACTCGTCGCCGTCGGCGAGGCGGATCAGGAACGGCGTCTGTTCGCGGCCGGCGGTGCGCAGCCGGTCCAGGCCGAGCCGGCTGATCGCCTCCACCCGCGCGCCGTAGCGCAGGTGGGGCTTGAGCTGCGGCAGGTCCGCGAGCGGCTGGAGATAGTCGGTGACCAGCTCGGCGCCGGTGGGCAGGGCATCCTCGACCGGGGCGACCCAGCCGGCGTCGTCGAGCAGCCGGCGGGCGGCGGGGTCGACGTTGTAGCGCCACGGGGAGAACAGCCGCACGTGCCCCCACTGCCGCACCGCCGCGCCGGTGGTGTCCCCGGCCTCCAGGACGAGGAAGGGCAGCTCACGCTCGTGCAGGTGGGCGGCGGCGGCGAGACCCACCGGGCCCGCGCCGATCACCACGACGGGCGACTCGTCCAGGACACTCATCGGGAACTCCTCGGTGTTGAGAATGGCGGATCAAGAGGTGCGGGTGACGCCTGCCTCAGCAGGCTCCGACCGGATCGGGGGCCGGGCGGCCCATGACGACGTCGGCGGCGGACGGGAAGCACCCGACACAGGCGTCGTTGATGCGGTAGTGGCGTGCGGTGCCGACCGGCTCGACGAGCACGAACCGCACCTCGGTGAGGATCTTCAGGTGCTGGGAGACGGTGGACTGGGCGAGCCCGACGGCGGCGACGATCTCCCCCACACTCATCGGCCGGGCGTGGCGGGCCAGGTACTCCACCACCTGCACCCGCGTCGGGTCCGCGAGGGCCCGGAACCACGAGGCATAGGTCTGCGCGGTGTCGCGGTCGAGGAGGTCCCCCATCATCTCTCCCTCCATCGTTAATCGCCGATTGACGATGGAAGCCTAGCAGGCGCCGGAGCGGGCGATCCGCAGGGCAGCGGTCCCGCTTCTCAGCGGGGTGCCGTCAGCGCGTAGGCGGTGGTGCGGGCGCGGTCGCGGAGGCGGGCGATCCTCTGCGCGGGAGTGGACACCCGGGCGCAGGAGTCGCAGAACCGGACCCCTGCCACGGATGACGGCCGGCGACGCGGGAAGCCGAACATGACGAGCCTCATTTCCTGGGAGCACCTTGTCTTGACATATGTCTAAACAGAGAGTTGCACGCTGATTAGATGGATGTCAACCTAGAGGCATGCCGAAGCGCCAAGCGCCGATCCCCCTCGTCGACCTCGACGCCGACGCGCCGTGCTGCCCCCCACTGGCGCAGCGCCGGGTCCCGGCAGAGACGGCCGCGATCCTCGCGCCCGCGTTCAAGGCCCTCGGTGATCCGGTACGGCTGCAGCTGATGTCGATGATCGCCTCCGCCGACGGCGGCGAGGCCTGCGTGTGCGACCTGACGCCGGCGTTCGACCTGACCGGGCCGACGATCTCTCATCACCTCAAGACCTTGCGCGAGGCAGGCCTGGTGGACGCCGAACGGCGGGGCACGTGGGTCTACTACCGGGCGCGGCCACAGATCCTGCGCCAGCTCGCCGGCCTGCTGTCGATCGAGCCGACCGCCGCGGCGCAGCGGTAGACCACCGCGCGGCGACTCGCGCTCCCGGGGGATCCGGCCGCGCCGGCTTGACGCCTCCAGATTAATCAGAAATTATTGAGTCAATGGACATTGAGTCTTACTCGCTGGTCGAGCGCGCGCGGGTCCATGCGGCGTTGGGCGACCCGGCCCGCCTGGCCATCGTGGACGCGCTCACCCTGGGCGACGCCTCACCCGGGGAGATCGCACACACCCTCGCCATGCCGACGAACCTGGTCGCCCATCACGTCAAGGTCCTCGCCGACGCGGGCCTCGTCGTCCGGGGCCGGTCGGAGGGCGATCGGCGACGCATCTACCTTCGACTCCGACCGGCCGCCCTCTCCGCCCTCACGCCGCCACCACTGGCGGGCGCGCATCGGGTCGTCTTCGTCTGCACCCACAACTCCGCCCGCTCGCAACTGGCCGCGGCCCTGTGGAGGCAGCGCGCCAACGGCGACGCCGCATCCGCCGGCACCAGGCCGGCGCCGCGGGTCCATCCCCGCGCGCTCGCCGTGGCCCACCGCCACGCCCTCGACCTCGACCCGGCCGGCACCGCACACGTCGACGACGTCGTCCGGGACGGCGACCTGGTCATCGCCGTCTGCGACAACGCCCACGAGGAACTCACCGGGCCGGTCCGCCCCCGCCTGCACTGGTCCGTGCCGGACCCGGCCCGCGTCGACACCGACGAAGCGTTCGAGGCGGCCTACGCCGACCTCGCCGACCGCGTCGATCGCGTCGCCCCGCACACCGCCGCACCCTGCGGGAAGCCGGCCTGATCACCGCCTCAGTCTGCGGGCGCCCGACGCAGCCGCCCGGCACAGGGCGACCCCACCCGACGCGCACGCGCCGGCACCGACGATCCACGGGAGCAGACCGATGAGCACCGCCACCAGAGCCGAACACGCCCCACCGTTGGTGGCACGCCTCTCGCGCCTCGACCGGTTCCTGCCGGTCTGGATCGGCCTGGCCATGGTCGCCGGCCTGCTGCTCGGCCGGATCGTTCCCGGCCTGGACGACGCTCTCGACGCCGTCCAGGTCGGTGGCATCTCCCTGCCCATCGCCCTCGGCCTGCTGATCATGATGTATCCGGTACTGGCCAAGGTCCGTTACGACCGCCTCGACACCGTCACCGGTGACCGGCGCCTCCTGGTCTCGTCGCTGATCCTCAACTGGATCGTCGGTCCCGCCGTCATGTTCGCCCTGGCCTGGATGTTCCTGGCCGACCAGCCGGAGTACCGCACCGGTCTGATCATCGTCGGCCTGGCCCGCTGCATCGCGATGGTCATCATCTGGAACGACCTGGCCTGCGGCGACCGGGAGGCGGCAGCGGTCCTCGTCGCCGTCAACTCGGTGTTCCAGGTCCTCGCGTTCGGCCTGCTCGGCTGGTTCTACCTGTCGGTGCTGCCGGGCTGGCTGGGTCTGGACGGCGCCGCGCTGCAGGTCTCCGGCTGGGAGATCGCCGGCAACGTGCTCGTCTTCCTCGGCATCCCCCTGCTCGCCGGCTACCTGTCCCGCCGCCTCGGCGAACGGACCAGGGGCCGCGACTGGTACGAGCGGCGATTCCTGCCCAGGGTCGGACCCGTCGCCCTGTACGGACTGCTGTTCACCATCGTCGTCCTGTTCGCCCTGCAGGGTGAGGCCATCACCGACCGGCCGGTCGACGTGGCCCGCATCGCCCTGCCGCTGCTGGCCTACTTCGCCCTCATGTGGGCCGGCTCCTACCTGCTCGGCCGGGCCATCGGCCTGAACTACGAACGCACCACCACCCTGGCCTTCACCGCGGCGGGCAACAACTTCGAACTGGCGATCGCGGTCGCGATCGGCACCTTCGGGATCGCCTCCGGCCAGGCCCTCGCCGGCGTCGTCGGCCCGCTGATCGAGGTCCCGGTTCTCGTCGGCCTGGTCTACGTGTCGCTGTGGGCCCGTGCCCGCCTGTTCCCCGCGCCGGGAACCCGGCCATGAGATGCCCCGACCGCGCCGCGGCACGTCACGGCAACCATCAGGATCATGGAGACCCGATGAGCGACAAACCCAGCGTCCTGTTCGTCTGCGTGCACAACGCCGGCCGTTCCCAGATGGCCGCCGGGTGGCTGCGCCACCTCGCCGGCGACACCGTCGAGGTCCGCTCCGCCGGAAGCGCGCCCGCCGGCCAGGTCAACCCCGCCGCCGTCGAGGCCATGCGGGAGGTCGGCATCGACATCACCGACCAGACCCCCAAGCGCCTGGAGTACGAGACGGCGGAGTCCTCGGACGTCATCGTCACCATGGGCTGCGGTGACGCCTGCCCCGTCTTCCCGGGCAGGCGATACGAGGACTGGAAGCTGGAAGACCCCGCGGGCAAGGGCGTCGACGCGGTACGCCCCATCCGGGACGAGATCCGCGCCCGGGTGGAACGGCTGCTCGCCGACCTGCGCCCCACCGCCTGACACCCCTGTCGTGCGACTCACCATGATCCGGTCCTGGTTGCACAGGCATGCGGCGGCCGTTGATGCAACGATGCAAGCGTGGGAACTGCGAAAACTGCCACCCCTGCCATCTCGCCGCTGACCGGCGAGCCGATCAAGCGTGCCGATGCCGAACGCCTCGCGGGAGTGCTGAAGGCGTTGGCCGACCCGGCCCGGCTGCGCCTGCTCAGCCTGATCCAGTCCGCTCCGGAGGGCGAGGCGTCCGTCAGCGACCTCACCGCGCCGCTCGGGCTCTCCCAGCCGACCGTCAGCCATCACCTTCGGATCCTCACCGAGGCCGGTCTGATCGAGCGTGAGAAGCGGGGTGTGTGGGCGTACTACCGTCTGGTGCCGTCCGCGATCTCGGCGATCGCCGAGCTGCTGACGCCGCCTCGTAAGCGACCGACGAGGAAGGTCCGCTGAGCAGGCGACCGCGGGGCTGCCGCGAGCACCCGCCGACCTGACCGGGTCGCCCCCGCCGGCCCTCTTGAGGAGCGCCGTCCGGCCCGGTAGAAACGGCGGGACCGACGGGAGATCAGCTATGACCGATGCCGACGGGCAGTTGTCCGCGACGCCCCGCACGAGCCTGCGCCGGATGAAGGAGAAGGGGCACCGCGACCGCGCCGCCCTGTTCGACGTGCTCCGGGCCGGGTTCGTCTGCCACCTCGGCGTCCTGGTGGACGGTCACCCGATGGTGGTGCCGACCGTCTACGGGTTCGACGACCGGCACCTCTACCTGCACGGCTCGGTGGCCAGCCGGAGCCTCACCACCGACACCGACGTCTGCGTCACGGTCACCGTGGTCGACGGCCTGGTGCTGGCGCGCTCGGTGTTCGAGCACGGCGTCAACTACCGCAGCGCGATGATCTACGGCCGGCCCCGGTGGGTGACCGGCACCGAGGAGAAGCTGCACGGACTCCGCCTGCTCACCGAGCACGTCGCCCCTGGCCAGTGGGACCACGCCCGCCGCCCGAACCGGCGGGAGCTGGCGGCCACGGCCCTGCTGGCGCTGCCGCTGGCCGAGGCGTCGGTGAAGACGCGCAGCGGCCCGCCGGACGACGGCGACAGCCCGGACGCCGCGCTCGGACTCTGGGCCGGCGAGCTTCCGCTCGTGGCCCGCTGGGAGCAGCCGGTGACCGACCCGGCGCTCCCGCCGACCGCGCCGGTGCCGGCCCACGTGGCCGCCCGCGCCGGCACCCGCGCCGACCGGCGCTGACCGGGGCGCCCGCGCCCCGGTCCGCCGGTCCCTACCGCAGTTGGCGGGCCACCTCCGCCAGCGGCAGCCGGGGCGCGACGGCGGCGCGGGCGGCGACCACCGCCAGCGCCCGGGGCACCCCCGCGCAGTGGGCGATGATCTGCCGTACCGCCTCGCGTTCGGCGGTGAGGCGACGCTCGCCGAGACGGGCCGCCAGCAGCTCCCACGCCTCACCGGCCGCCAGCTCGTCCACCACGACCGGACGCGCGGCCTCGCCGACGACCAGTCCGGTGAGGCGGTCCCGGCTGGTCACCACCACCATGCAGCCGGGGACACCGGGTAGCAGCGGCCGGACCTGTTCGGCGTCGCGCGCGTCGTCGAGCACGATGAGCATCCGGCGCCCGGCGAGCACGCTGCGGTACAGCCCGGTGCGCGCGGCCGGACCGCAGGGAATGCCGCCGGGCACGTCGAGCGCCTCGATGAGGCCGGCGAGCGCCTCCGCTGGCGCCACCGCCGGCCGGCGCGAGTCGCTTCCGCCGAGCTGGACGTGCAGCACCCCGTCGACGAACCGTGCGGCGGACCGGTGGGCCCAGCGCAGCGCCAGCGCCGTCTTGCCGATCCCGGAGCGTCCGGACAGGACGCAGACCACCACGCTGGACATCCGCCGCGGTCCGCCGTCGAGCAGCCGGTCGAGTTGCCGTAGTTGTGCCGAACGGCCGGTGAAGCCGGGAATCTCCAGCGGCAACTGCATGGGGCGGATCCGGGCCGGCGCCGGGTGTGCCGGCAGGCCGAGCACGTCGCGCAGCAGCCGCACTGTCGCCGGGCGCGGGCGGGTCACCCGCGACGACTCCAGGTTGCGGATGCTCCGGACGCTCAGCCCGGTGCGGGCGGCCAGTTCCTCCTGAGTCAGGTTGGCTCGTCGCCGAGCGGTAGCAATTTCGTCACCCAACGTATCCATGTAGCCGATCACAGCGTCGTCTCCGTACCGGTTCTGGTGGATTCGTACAGGCGGACCACCGCTGCGCGGCCACTGAGCGGGCAATCAGTAGCGCCATTGCCGGTGATCTGCCGGTGTAGCTCCTGTTGGCCAGCCGAGGTTAGGTCCACAGTGGGTCCGACGCTATCGACCGAAGTCGAATTGCCACTCCGGCAGGCGGTTGGCTCTGCGTCGCAGAAGCACCACTTCCGGTCACTCTCCGCAAACCCAGATCCGTCCGGCGCGCCCGACGGGCATCGCGCCGACCAGGAGGACGAACATGCGAAGGTACGTCAGCGACACCGCCGAGCTCACCGACGAGTACGGCATCCAGATCGGCCGCTGGACCCAGTACCGCGATCTCGGCCCGTTGCCGTTCGACGCCATGTGGTGCGTGATCCCGCCCGGCGGCAGCAGCACCGAGGACGTCCACCCCGAGGTGGAGTTCGCCGTGGTGACCCGCGGGACCGCCATCTACGAGGCGGGCGGCGAGAAGGTCGAGGTGCCGACCGGCGGGGTGATCCTGCTCGAACCCGAGCAGCGCCACGTCATCCACAACCCCTCCCCCGAGCAGCCGCTGACCATCCTGAGCGTCTACTGGATGCCGCGCCCCGAGACCGGCCGGCCGGACGCGGGCGACGGGACCGGCCGTGGCTGACGATCCGGCCGGGCGGGGCGCGGTGCTCCTGGTCACCCCGCCGCCGACCCCTAACGGTCCGCTGCACCTCGGGCACCTCAGCGGCCCGTACGTCGCCGGGGACGTGGCGGCCCGCGCGCTGCGCGCCGCCGGCCGGCGGGTGGTGACCCAGTGCGGGCTGGACGCCCACCAGAACTACGTGCTCGCCCGGGCGGAGGCGAACGGCGAGACGCCGGCCGACACGGTCGCCCGCTACGGGTCGCTGATCCACGCCGCGTTGCGCGCCGCGCGGATCCGGTACGACGTGATGGCCGACCCACTGGCCGACGAGGCGTACCGCCGGGCGGTGGCCGGCCTGCTCACCGAACTGGTCGAGGCGAAGGTGGTCGAGGTCGCGCCGGTGTCGCTGCGCGCCTGCGCGGCCTGCCGGCGGACCCTGCACCACGTGCGGGTCGCGGGGCGCTGCCCGGCCTGCGGGGCAGGCGCGAACGGCGGCACCTGCGAGGGGTGCGGCGGTTTCTGCAGCGCCGCGAACCTGGTCGACGCGCGGTCCACCTGCTGCGACGCGCCACCGGAGCCGGTCACCCACACGGTGCCGGTGCTGCGGCTGGACGAGCACCGGGAACGGCTCGCCGGGTTCTGGTCCGGGGCGGTGCTACCGCCCCGGCTGCGCCGGCTCGTCGCGTCGTACCTCGACGGCGGGCTGCCGGAGGTGCCGCTGGCGTACCCGACGGACTGGGGCATCGAGTGGGACGACGGCCTGCGCATCGACGTCTGGGCCGAGATGGCCCTGGCGAACCTGCTGCTGCCCGCCCGCCACCTGCGGCCGGACGCGGACACCCTGGCCGGGTACCTCGACGCGTGGCGGGACGTGGACGAGCAGTGGATCTTCCTCGGGGTGGACAACGCCTTCTACTACGCGCTGCTCATCCCCGCCCTGCACCTGGCCGCCGGGCTGCCCGACCGGCCGACCGGCCTGGTGGTGAACGAGTTCTACCGGCTCACCGGCGCGAAGTTCTCCACCAGCCGGGGGCACGCGATCTGGGCGCACGAGTTCCTCGCCGACGAGGACCCCGCAGTGGTGCGGGCGTTCCTGAGCTGGGACCGGCCGGACCGCTACGAGTCGGACTTCCGGCCCGAGGCGTACGAGGCGTTCAAGGCGCGCTACGCCGCCACGCTCGCCGGGGCCGTACCCGGTCTGGACGGTGTGCTCGCCGACGTCGAGCTGACCCGGGGTGAGCAGGCGCTGCGCCCGGCGCACTTCGACAGCGCCACCGTCGTCCGGGCGGCGCTGGCCGCGTACCCCGGTGACCCGGACCGGGCGGCCCGCCTGCTCGACGTCGTCGGCGGCGCGGAACCGGCGGCCTCCGGTGGGTGAGCCCCGCGTGCTCGTCGTCGGCGCGGGCCTCGCCGGTGTCCTGCTCGCCCGGCGGCTGCGGGACGCGGGCGCCGAGGCGGTGCTGGTCGGCCCGCACGGCGGCGGCCCGGCCGGCGGGCACGCCGACGCCACCGCCGCCTCCGGTGGCCTGGTACGCGCCTTCGAGCCCGATCCGGCCGCCCGGGCCCTGCCGAACTGCGGGACGACCCGGCGCTCGCCGCGGCCGCCGGGTGGCGGGCCACCGGCTCGCTCTACCTGCTCGACGCCGTCGACGCCGGTGCGGCGGCCGGCGTGGCCGGGGCCGAGGTGCTGACCCGCGACGAGGTCTCCCGGCGGTTCGGCTTCGACCGGCTCCCGGACGGCACGGTGGGGGTCTGGGAACGCCGGGCCGGCTACCTCGACCCGGACCGGTTGCGCCGCAGCGTCCTGCGGGGCCTGGACCGGACCGAGACCACGCCGGTGGCCCGCCTCGGCGACGGCGCGGTCGACCTGCGCGACGGCCGCCGCCTCACCGGTGACCTGGTCGTGGTGGCGGCCGGGGCGTGGACGCCGGGCCTGCTGCGCGCCGCCGGGCTGCCGAGCACGCTGCGCACCAAGCACATCCAGTACGCCCACCACCGCACCGGCCGGGCCGACCTGCCGTGTTTCGTC
Source organism: Micromonospora chalcea (assembly GCF_028768405.1). Classification (NCBI taxonomy): domain Bacteria; kingdom Bacillati; phylum Actinomycetota; class Actinomycetes; order Micromonosporales; family Micromonosporaceae; genus Micromonospora; species Micromonospora chalcea. Next base: position 2,023,627 of record NZ_CP118233.1, read on the forward strand.
GATGAGACGAGCGGCCTGTACGGGCGGCCCGCCGGTCCGGGGCGTGTCCTTCTCGGGCTGCCCAGCGACCGCTGGGACGTCGACCCGCCCGCGCCCGCGCCGGACTCCGGCCTGGCGGCTCGGGTGCGGGCGGTCGCCGCGCGGCGGCTGCCCGGCCTGGACCCGCGCCCGGACGGCCCGCCGGTCAGCGCCGTCGACTGCTACAGCGACCCGCCCGGCCTGGCCCTGCGCGCAGTGGCCGGTGCCGTGCACACCTTCACCGGCGGCAGCGGCGGCGCCGCCAAGACCGTCCTGGCCGCCAGCCGGCTCGCCGCCACCGCCCTGCTGAACTCCCGATCCGCGATCCGTGTCCCGCACGGCTAGACACAGAGGCAGACTGATGACGCAGACCTATCACACAGTGGGAATTGGCGCGGGGCCGGCGAACCTGAGCCTCGCCGCGATGTACGACGCGCTCGCGCCGCACGACATCGCGCTGTTCGAGGCGCGGGACCAGCCGGGCTGGCACGACGGGATGCTGCACAGCGGCGTGCGCATGCAGACCGGCTGGGTCAAGGACCTGGTCTCGCTCTACGACCCGACGCACCCGCTGTCGTTCCTCAACTACCTGGTCACCACCGGCCGGGTCTACGCCCTGCTGGGCGCCGGTTTCGACACCATCCCCCGGATCGAGTACCAGCAGTACCTGGTGTGGGCGGCGGAGCAGTTGCCGCGCATCACCTACGGCGCCCGCGTCGACCGGGTCGAGTTCGACGGCGCGATAGTCACCCGCAGCGGCGGCGTCGAGGTCGCCCGCTCCCAGCACCTGGTGCTCGGCAGCGGGACCGTCCCCTTCGTACCGGACTTCCTGGACGCCCTCGACCCCCGGCACCTGTTCGTCGCCGACGAGCTGAACCGGCGCCTGGCCGGCGTGCCCGACGAGCCGGACGTGCCGTGGGTCGTGATCGGCAGCGGCCAGACCAGCGCGGAGTGCGTCGCAGCGCTGCTCGCCCGCGGCTGCCGCGACATCAAGTGGATCGGCCGGCGGTCCTGGTTCGCGCCGCTGGAGGACTCCCCCTCGGCGAACGACCTGTACCGGCCCGCCTACCAGGAGGCGTTCCTCTCGCTGTCCCGGGACGTGCGGGAACGGCTCGTCTCCGGGCAGATCCTCACCAGCGACGGCATCTCCCCCGGCACGCTGCGCGGCGTCTACCAGCACAACTACGAGGAGCGGCTGCGGACCGGGCGGTTCCCGGTCACGATCATGCCGAGCCGTACCGTGACCGGCGCCCGGCAGCTCGACGGGGAGGTGGAGCTGGAGTGCCTCACCGCCGGCAGCGGCGAGGAACGGCACCGGGCGGTGAACGTGATCGTCGCGGCGGGCCGGCGGCTCGCCCCGCTCCCCTTCGATCCGGAGCTGTCCGCGCTGATCGACGTGGACGAGCGCGGCGAACCGGTGATCGAGTCGGACTACTCGATCCGGTGGAAGCACGCCGACGACCACAAGATCTTCGTGCTGAACCGGGGGCGGTACGTGCAGGGGCTCGTCGACTCCAACCTGAGCATCCTGCCGATCCGCAGCGCGATGATCCTGAACTCGATCGCCGGCCGCACGGTCTGCCGGTTCCGTGACGACTACGTGAGCACCCGGTGGGCGTGAGCGCGATGACGACATTCGACTACGACGGCCGCGTCTTCGTCTCCGTCGACCACGCCGGTGACGGCGCCGAGCCGCTGCGGGGGCACTACCACCAGCGCGGCGACCTGGTCTGGGCGGAGATCACCGGCGGCCCGGTCCGGCACGGCCGGCTCGCGGGAACCTGCGACGCCCAGGGCGTGGTGCGCTTCGCCTACCTGGAGGTGCTCACCGACGGCACCATAGTGGTCGGCGAGTGCGAGTCCCGGCCCGAGCGGCTGCCGGACGGCCGGATCCGGCTGCGGGAACAGTGGCGCCGGCACGGGCCACGCCAGGACAGCGGTGTCTCCGTCATCGAGGAGGCGGCGCCGGCGCTCGCCGCAGGACAGGAGAGCCGGCGTCGTGTCTGACATCCAGATCATCAGTTTCGTCGCCGCCAGCCTGCTCATCATCATCGTGCCGGGCGTCGACTTCGCGCTCGTCACCCGGCAGACCGTCAGGTACGGCCGGCGGGCCGGGTTCGTGGTGCTGGCCGGGCTGTTCGTCGCCGCGCTGGTGCACGCGTCGTTCGCCACCGCCGGCCTGTCCGCGCTGCTGGTCTCCTCGCCGACGCTCTACACGGTGCTGCGCGTCGCCGGCGCGCTGTACCTGCTCTACCTGGGCGGCACGATCCTCTGGGCGACCCGGCCGCGCCGGGCGGTCCCGGCGGCGCAGCCGGTCCCGGTCGGCGCGGGCGGCGCCGGGCCGGACCCGGACACCGGCCCCGCGCCGGTGCCGGAGGCCCCGGCCGCCGACGAGCCGCACGTGGCCCGCCGCTCGTTCGTCATGGGCGTCACCAGCCAGCTGTTGAACGTCAAGGTGGTCGTCTTCTACGTCTCGTTCGTGCCGCAGTTCGTCAGGCCCGGCGACGGGGCGGCGGCCCGCACGGCGGTGCTGGCCGCCACGTTCATCGGTCTCGCCGTGCTCTGGTGGGCCTGCTACATCATGCTCATCGACAGGTTGCAGCCCTGGCTGACCCGGCCGTCAGTGCTGCTGGTGATCGAACGGCTGACCGGGCTCATCCTGATCGTCCTGGCGATCCGGATCGCGCTGAGCCGGTGAGCGGCGACGGCGCCCGCCGACAGCTGCGGGCGCCGTCGGTCTCACTGGTTGCGGGGGCGGTGGGCGACGGTGAGGACGTGGGTGGTCGGCCAGTCCAGCGGCCGGCCGTCGAGGTCGGTGAGGGACGCGACCGGTGCGATCCGGTTGTCGATCACCCACTCGTTGCGCACCGGCGCCGACGCCGGGCCGATCTCGAACCCCGCCTCGGTGAGCAGCGCCGTCCAGTCGGCGAAACTCAGGCCGCAGAACTGCTCCTGCGTCTCCGACAGCCAGTTGTCCGTGTAGTCCTTGCGGGTCAGGTAGTCCATCGCCGCGCCCAGCGACAGGCGTACCGCGCCGTCCGGAAGCGGCTCGTGGTCGAACCCGAACGCGAAGTCGACGGCGAACTGGTCCAGCCGCGCCCGCGTCGACAGCCCGCCGACGTAGCGCCGGACCTCCGCCGAGGTCAGCTCGGCGAGATCGCGGCGGGGCGCGGCCGGGTTGTCGCCGTCGTCGGCCGACAGCCGCAGCAGCACCTGCCGCCCGGGGTCGTCCGGACCGCACACGTCGCTGTTGATCCAGACGCCGCCGGGCACCGTGTGGTCGTGGATGCGGCGGGCGAACTGCAGCAGCGACTCCCGCTGCCGCCCGTACGACCAGATCTCGTGGGTCAGCGCGAACGTGAGCGTGGTGTCGACCGAGCGGTCCTTGAACACCGCGCCGCCGAGGACGTTGCGGTGGAAGAAGTAGACGTTGGCGTTGCGGAACACGCCCTGCGCCTTCTTGTGCAGGCACTCCTGGTAGAGGTGGCGGGCGACCTCCACGCCGATCAGGTCGCTCTCGCGCAGCGCGGCCTCCCGGTCGGCCAGCTCCAGGACCGCGCCCGCGCCGCAGCCGATGTCCACGATGCGGCCGGGCTGCACGTACCCGCGCACCGAGTCCCACTTGCGCTGCGCGGCAGTGGCGAACGCCTCCACGTAGGTGCGGTAGTCCCGGGTCACGGTGAGGCCGCCCTCGTCGCCGACGAGCGGGTCGTTCACCACCGATCGGATCGACTCGACCAGGCGGTAGCGCTCGAACACGTCGATGGTGGCCGGGTGGGTGAGCGCGCGCCAGGTCTCGTCCCCGGCGGCCAGGCGCAGCAGCACGTCCCACGGCCGTTCGGGCGGCTCGGGCAGGTCCGGGTCCGCCTCGACCGGCGCGATCCGGAAGCCGAGCCGCTCGTACAGTTTCGCGACCTCCGGCGTGGAGCAGGCCAGCAGCGTGTCGGCGGGGGTGAGTTCGAGCCCGGTGGCCACCGCGATGGATTTCAGCGTCACCTCGGCGAACGCGTCGGTGTACGCGGTGTCGAAGATCGGCACCACCACCGAGCGCAGCCCGCTCAGCACGCTGAACCGCTCGATCGCGGCTTCCCGCCGGTGGTACGGCACCGGGTTGCGTCTGGTGTTCTCGTGGTTGGCCGACGTCACCGCCCAGACCACTGTGGCCTCGTCCCCGGCCAGCCGGCACAGGTAGTCGGCCTGGAACCGGGTCAGCAGGTGGTGCCGCCCCGGGAAGAGCACGAAGCGGGCCGGCGCGTCGGTCATGTTCCCCTCACCTGGGTCGATGGGCGGTGCGCGGTCATACCGGGACGCTCCAGGAGCGCCACAGACGCCCGTACCGGCCGTCGGCGGCGAGCAGTTCCGAGTGCGTGCCCTGCTCCACGATCCGCCCGTGGTCGAGCAGGACGATCCGGTCGGCGGCGACCGCCTGGCTGAGCCGGTGCGCCACGATCAGCGTGGTCCGTCCCTCGGTGGCGGCCAGCGCCGCCCGGTCCAGGTCACGCGCTCCGGCGCTGCCGGCCTCGGCGGTCGCCTCGTCCAGCACGGCGACGGCGGGCGCGGCCAGCACCAGCCGGGCCAGGGCGACCTGCTGGGCCTGCGCGGCGGTGAGCCGGTGGCCGCCCTCGCCGACCGCCGTGGCCAGCCCGTCCGGCAGCGCGCGCAGCCAGGTGGTGGCGCCGACCCGGTCCAGCGCGTCGAGCAGTTCCGCGTCGGTGGCGTCCGGGGCGGCCAGGCGCAGGTCCTCGGCGAGCGGCCCGGCGAAGACGTGCACCTCCTGGCTGACCAGCGCGACGTCGCGCCGCACGGCGTGCTCGCCCCGCTCGGTCAGCGGCACGCCGCCCAGGCGTACCGACCCGTCGGTGGGCGCGATGATCCCGGCGGCGATGCCGGCGAGCGTGCTCTTGCCCGCGCCGCTGGCGCCCACGAGCGCGACCCGCTCACCCGGGGCCAGGCGCAGCTCGACGTCGGCCAGGACCAGGGCGCCGTCGTCGTCGTAGCGGTGCCGGCGGACCGTGACGTCCAGCGCCGCCGGGCCGCGCCGCCCGGCCGCCGACGGCGCGGACGGCGCGGTGTCGGGCAGCGTGGCCACGCCGACCAGCCGGGCGAGGCTCGCGCCGGCCTGCAGCACCGAGTCGGACTCCATCAGCAGCAGGCCGATCGGGTTGAACAGCCGGTGGAAGTAGAGCGCGGCGGTGGTCGCCGCGCCCACCGTGACCAGGTCGGCGCGGACCAGGAAGAACCCGGCGACGAGCACCGCGGCCAGGCCGAGGAACTCCGACCTGTTGATCCGCAGCCCGAAGCGGGTGTGCAGGTTGAAGATCTCCAGCGACAGGTCGCGCGCCACGCCGGAACGCTCGGCGATCGCCGCGACGTGCGCGTCCTCGGTCCGGTACGCGCGCACTGTCGCCGCGCCCCGCAGCGCGCCGGCCATGGCCTGTGTCCGCTCGCCGGTGGCGACGCGCTCGCGGGCGTAGTACGGCGCGGACCGGCGCAGGTACCAGCGCAGCGCCAGCGCGTACGCGGGCGCTGCCACCAGCCCGGCGAGGCCGAGCCGCCAGTCGAGCGCGACCAGCCCGAACACGGTCAGCACCACGGACAGCAGCGCGCCGACGAACGCCGGACCGCTGACCGCGATCACGTTCGTCACCACCGCCACGTCGTCGCCGACCCGGGCCAGCAGGTCACCGGTGCCGGCCCGTTCCAGCGTCGCCGAGGGCAGGTGCAGCGCCCGGTCGAGCACCCGCTCGCGCAGCCGGGCCAGCACCGTCTCGCCCAGGCGGGACGCGAGCGCGGCCCCGGCGGCGGTGAGCAGTCCGGTGAGCACTGCCGCGCCGGCGATCACCGCGACCCGGCCGGCGATCCGGGAGACCGGGGCATCGGCGATGACGTCGTCGACGAGGCGGCCGAGCACCCAGGGCGCGACCAGCCCACCGGTGGCGGCGGCGACGAGCACGGCGGTCGCGGCGGCGCTGAGGCCGGGCCGCCGCCGGAACTCCGCGCCGAGCGTCGTCCAGGTCCGCCGGGCGGTCGCGGTGGGCAGCAACGCCCGGCCGGGTTCGGCGGTACGCGGGTCAGCGGTCACCGCAGTGTCTCCTCGCGGTAGCGGGCGTCGGTGGCCAGCAGGTGCTCGTGCGTCCCTTCGGCGGTCACCCGGCCGTCGGCGATCACCACCACCCGGTCGGTGATCCGCAGCAGGGCGGGGCTGCTGGTGACCAGCAGCGTGCCCCGGGGTGCGTCGCGGCGCGCGCCGGCCAGTCCGTCGGCGAGTTGGGCCTCGGTGGCGGCGTCCACTGCGGTCGTGGGGTCGTGCAGCACGAGCACCGGCGGGTCGGCGTGCAACGCCCGCGCCAGCCCGAGCCGCTGGCGCTGGCCGCCGGAGAGGTTGGCGCCGCGCTCGACGAGCCGGTGGCCGAGGCCGCCGGGGTGCCCGTCCACCACGTCGTCCGCCGCGGCCGCCCGGACCGCGGCGCGCAGGCGTCCCTCGTCGGTGCTGCGGCCGGCGGCGAGGTTGGCGGCCACGGTTCCCTCGAACAGCGTCACGTCGTGCGGCTCGACCAGCACGGCGCCGCGCAGCGCGTCGATGTCCAGGTCGTCGGCGGGTACGCCGTCGACGCGTACCGCGCCCCGGCGCCGGTCCGCGGGCACCCGTCCGGACAGCAATGCGACCAGCGCGTCCGCGTCGGCCGGGTCGTACGCCAGCACGCCGACGATCTCCCCCGGGTCGACGCGCAGGCACACCCCGTCCAGCGCGGCGTGCCCGACGTGGTCGAGGACGAGCCGCGGCCCGTCCGTACGGTCCGGCCGGGACGCGGCGCCCGGCCGGGTCAGCGGCTCGGCGCCGAGCACGCGCGCGACCCGGGCCGCGGAGGCGCGGGCCATCGCGAACAACTGCACGCAGTAGCCCAGCGTCTGCACCGGCTCGGCGACGAACTGCGCGAGCCCGACCACTGTCACCAGTTCACCGATGGTGAGCCGGCCACGCAGGGCGAGCCAGCCGGCGGCACCGGCGACAGCGGCGAGGAATAGGCCGTTCGCGGCGGTGGTGAGCCCGAGGTGCAGGCCCTTGGTGTTGGCGGCGCGCAGCGTCACGGCGAGGGCGCGCCGGCTGGCGGCGGCGTACCGGCCGGCGGCGTGGTGCTGGGCGCCGATGCCGCGCAGCACGCGCAGGCCGGAGACGAGGTCGACGGCGAGCGCCGTGGTCTCGGCGAGGGCCTCCTGCTGGGAGGCGCTGCGCCGGGACAGCAGCGGTGCCATCCGTTGCAGCGCCAGGACCAGCACCGGTACGCCGATGAGCACGCCGAGTCCGAGCGGGACGTCGATGACCAGCAGCGCGACGGCCGCGACGGTCAGCGCGCTCACCGCGGCGACGCCGAAGCCGGCCACCCGGACCACGTACGCGGAGAGTTCGGCGTCGGAGGCGGCGACCGAGAGCAGTTCGCCGTCGCGTAGGCCGGAGCGGTGCCCGCGCGGGTCGAGCGCGCGCTCGGCCAGTTCCACCCGTAGCAGGTGCGCCTCCCGCTCCACGGCCGCGAACGCCTGGCGGGCGCCGTTGCGGTAGGCGAACGCCAGCACGGTGAACAGGGCGGCGAGGCCGGCGACGGAGTACGCGAGCGCCCACGGGTCGCCGGTCACCACGGCCCGGTCGATGATGACGCCGATCGCCACCGGCACGAGCGCCTCGGTGACCTGGTGCAGCCCGAGCAGGGTCACGCCGATCAGCACCGGGCGGCGCTGGCGGCGCAGCGCCTGGCGGAGCACGTGCCGGGCGGTGACGGCGCTGCCGGGGGGAAGCGGGGACACGAGGGGATGCCTCCAGTGCTTGAAGTGAGGACAGCCTAACCTCAGCTTCGCGGGCAGCCGAACCGCCGGGGGGTGGCCGGGCTCACCACGCGCTCCGCCAGCGGCGCGCGATCACCGCCGGTAATGTTGATCAGGCCGAGAGTGTACGCAAATGTCCACTGCACCGAGGAGTGACAATGTTCGATCACGCAGCCGGCCGCATCGACATCGCACGCCTGCGGGAAACGCTTGACGGCCGGTGGGCCGACGTCCGCCGGGCGCACCGCGAACACCTCGACGAACGCTTCCTCCCGGTGTACGGCGAGACCGGTGACCAGGCTCGCGAGCGCATCACCCGGCTGCTGTCCGAACTCCCTGTCGAACTGGGCATCGCCTCGGGCTTCCCCGTCGAGTACGGCGGCCGCGGCGACGTGGGCGCCTCGATCGTCGCCACCGAGATGCTGGCCCAGGTGGACCTGTCACTGATGGTGAAGGCCGGCGTCCAGTGGGGCCTGTTCGGCGGCGCGGTCGCCGCGCTCGGCACGAAGCGGCACCACGACGCCTACCTGCCCGACATCGTCGCGGGCCGGCTCTTCGGCTGCTTCGCGATGACCGAGACCGGCCACGGCTCGGACGTGCAGCAACTGCGCACCACCTGCGTGTACGACCCGCAGACCCAGACCTTCGACCTGCACACGCCGCACGAGGCGGCGCGCAAGGACTACATCGGCAACGCGGCCCGGGACGGGCGGATGGCTGTGGTCTTCGCCCAGCTCGTCACCGGCGGGCGCCGGCACGGCGTGCACGCCTGGCTGGTGCCGATCCGCGACGAGCACGGCCGGCCGATGCCCGGCGTGACCATCGGCGACGCCGGACCCAAGGCCGGCCTGCTCGGCGTGGACAACGGGCGGCTCAGCTTCGACCACGTGCGGGTGCCGCGGGACATGCTGCTGGACCGGTACGCGCAGGTCGCCGAGGACGGCACGTACTCCAGCCCGATCGAGAACGACTCCCGGCGCTTCTTCACCATGCTGGGCACCCTGGTCCGGGGCCGGGTGAGCGTGGGCGGCGCGGCGTCGGCGGCCACCAAGGCGGCGCTGGCCATCGCGGTGCGCTACGGCGACATCCGCCGGCAGTTCAGCGACGCCGACGGCGACCGCGAGGTGCTGCTCAACGACTACCTGGCGCACCAGCGCAAGCTGCTGCCCGCGCTGGCCACCACGTACGCGCTGACCTTCGCCCAGGCGGAGCTGGTCGCGGCGCTGGACGAGATCCAGGGCGGCGACGGGCCGGTCGACGAACACCGGCAGCGGGAGCTGGAGTCCCGGGCCGCCGGGCTGAAGGCGGCGCAGACCTGGCACGCCACCCGCACCATCCAGATGTGCCGGGAGGCGTGTGGCGGCGCCGGCTACCTGTCGGAGAACCGCCTGCCCAGCCTCAAGGCCGACACCGATGTCTTCACCACGTTCGAGGGCGACAACACGGTGCTGCTGCAACTGGTCGCCAAGGGGTTGCTGACCGGTTACCGGGACGAGTTCGGCTCGCTCGACGGCTGGGGACGCGCCTCCTTCGTCGCCGAGCAGGTACGCGAGATGGTGCTGGAGCGCACCGCCGCCCGGGCGCTGATCGCACGTCTGGTCAGCGCGGTGCCGGGCCGCGACGACGAGGTCGCGGTCACCGACCGGGGCTGGCAGCTCAAGCTCTTCGAGGACCGCGAGGAGCACCTGCTCGACAGCGCGGTGCGCCGCCTGCGCGGTGGCGCGTCGACCAAGAAGGATCGCCCCTTCGACATCTTCAACGACGTCCAGGACCACGTCCTCGCCGTCGCCGCCGCGCATATCGACCGGGTGACGCTGGAGGCGTTCGTCGCCGGGATCGACGCCACCGCCGATCCGGCGGTCAAGGAGCTGCTGTCCCGGGTCTGCGACCTGTACGCGCTCACCGTGATCGAGGCGAACAAGGGCTGGCTGCTGGAGCACGGCCGGCTCACCCCGGCCCGCTCGAAGACGATCACCAGCGTGGTGAACGGGCTGCTCAAGGAGCTGCGCCCGTACATGCGCACGCTCGTGGACGGGTTCGCCATCCCGGACGCCTGGCTGCACGCCGCGATCCTGCGCGAGGAGCCCGGACGCCAGGAGGCGATGGCCGCGCACGACGCCGCCGCGGATCAGCAGGCCGTGCCGGCCTAGCCGGCCGGCGCCGCGGCCTCCGGGTCCGCCTCCGTGGCCGGGGCGGGTCGCGGCCGGGCCGGTGCGCCGGGCGCCCCGGCGGGGTCGCCGTCGACGGGCGGTGAGGTGGGGTCACCGTCGGCCGCCCGCGCGGTGGCGGGGTCGCCGTCGGCCGGCCGCGCCGCCGCGTACCCGGCGGCGCCGAGCGCCAGGTACAGCCCGCCGAACAGCCAGAAGGCGGCGAACAGGAAGCCGCGCTCGGCCATCGCGAGGATCATGACCAGCGCGCCGGCCAGCGCGGTCACCGCGTACCCGGCCCGGAATCCGTAGGCGCACAGCGCACCGGCCGCGACCGGCCCGGCGATCCACAGCGCCGCGCCCACCCAGCCGGCACCGACCGAGCCGCCGGCCGACGCGACCGCCACGAGTACGCCGGGCATCGCCACGATCCCACCGGCCAGGACGTGCCACCACCGTCCCCCGGCGCCTCGCCGCACGGCCCACGGCACGAACGCCGCCGCCCAGGCCACCAGCGCGAGCGGGAAGTAGTACAGGCCCGTCTCGCCGGCCGCGCAGGCGAACATGGTCAGCGCGATCGCGCCGGCGAGCCGCGACCCGGCGCGTACCCGGGCGGGCGCCACGAGCGGCGCGGCCGCGACGAGCGCCGGTAGCAGCGTGAGCAGCGCGATTCCCGGACCGAGCCGGCCGAGGACGCCCTGCTCGCCGGCGTCGGCCTGGATCGGCTCGACCGGCACTGTGGACGGCAGCAGGAAGCTCACGCACACGGCGATCAGCACGCCGACCGCCGACGCGACCAGGGACAGCGTCCGGCCGACCCGCTCCGGGCGGTCCTGGTCCGGTAGCCCCAGCTCCTCCCGCGCCTGCCGGGCCACGTCCGGCGCGGCACCCAGGCCGGCGAGGACCTCGTCGGCGCTCCGCCCGCTGTCGAGGGCGTCGGCGATGTGCGCGCGGACATCCGCGACGATCTCCTCCGCCGTGCCGGACGGGACGTCCGACAACTCCGCGTCCAGCGCCCGCAGGTAGGCCCACGCCGCCTCCGGGAGGCCGTCGTCGCTCATCCTTCCTCCCCCATCAACTCGTCCACGTGCGGCTGGATCTCCCGCCACACCGTCGCGAACACCCGCAGGTGCGCCCGCCCCTGGTCGGTGATCGCGTAGTACCGCCGGGCGTGCCCCTGCTCGGGGGCCACCCACCGGGTCTGCACGGTGCCGGCCTGCCGCATGCGGGCGAGCAGCGGATACAGGCTGCCCTCGCTGGCGGTCAGGCCGCGCACGGCGAGCCAGTCGGCCAGTTCCAGGCCGTACATGTCGCGCCGTGAGAGCAGCGCGAGCACGCAGTACTCCAGCACGCCCTTGCGGATGTTCGTGGTGATCCGCTCACGTGCCCCGTCCATGCCTCGCAAGATACCTTGCTATGCAAGACATGTGGTGAGGGGGTCGGAACGCGCGCTGCCGGCCACGCCCGAGGGCATGGCCGGCAGCGCGGACCGGTACAGCGGGGATCAGCGCCCGTTCAGCTTGCGCTGGACGAAGTCGAAGGCACGGTCACCGAGCTGCGGCGCGTACTGGTCGACGGCCGCGACCGAGGCGGGGAAGTTCTCGCCGGCCCAGACCCGGCTCTGCCCGCACTCGGCGGCCCACTCCGAGTAGCTGTTCCAGGTCAGCATCATGTCGGCGGCCGGGGTCACGCCCGGCTCCACGATCGAGGAGCCCTTGCGCACCGGGATCACCACGGTCAGCTTGTCGGTGCCGGTGAACCGGCGCGCGACCTGGGCGTACGCGACGCAGACCGCCGCGTTTACCGACGGGTACTCCGGAGCGGCGATGGCGACCGAGCTGAGGTAGCTACGCCATTGGGTGCCGGTGATGTCGTTGACGGTGCCCCGGCCCGGGCCGCCCCACGCGGTCAGCTTCTTGTTCGGGTACAGGTGGCGGATCGCGCTGAACGGCTGCACCGAATCGTACTTGCGCATGTAGTACCAGGACGCGATCGCCACGTCGAACCCGGCGACGTCCGTCATCACGATGAACCGGACGGAGTCCTCGGTGTTGTACCGGCCCCGCAGCAGCGTGTGCGCGATGGCGCCGTACGGCGTGATGTTGTCGCTGAAGATCTCCGCGCTCATCTTCTTGCGGTCGTCCAGGCCGGCCGAGGCGCGCAGCACGTCGTCGGCCTGCTTGCGGTAGCCCTTCGGGTTCAGCAGGTGGTGGTTCACCGGCGGGGTGAGCCGGAACTGCTCGGGCCGGTCGAAGGTGATCGGCTTGACCCGGCCGAACTGGGGCGTCGCGAACTCCTGCGTGTTGACGACCTCGCGCTTGGAGATGGTGTTCGGCTGCCAGCGCGACGGGAAGCGCAGCTCGTACGGGCTGTTGACCGGCCGGTAGCCGGTGTGGTCGGCGTACGGCTCGCGGTTGTAGCGGCGCCCGCCCGCGTCGCCGTCCCGATTCGTGCCGTCGTTGCGGCGCGCCGCCATCGCGTTCTTCGCGGCGAGGATGCCGATGCCGCTGGCGGTGGTGCGGTCCTCCGCGGTGACCGCCGGGTCCAGGCCCGCGGTGGCCATCATCCGCTGCCAGGTCGCCTCGTGCTGCGGGTAGAGCTTGCTGAGCGAGGTGTAGGCCGAGTAGATGACGGCGATGTTCTTGTTGCGCGTGGTGTGCTCCTCGGCGGGACGGCGGCCGATGGTGGAGAAGATGCCGACCGCGGTGGGGTGGTACGCCGCCAGGGCGTCGAACCACGGCAGTTCGATGAGCATGGCCCGGTCCGCGGCCCAGGACCCGGGCCGGCCGCTGTACTCGACCCGCGGCTCGGTGTTGAGGGCCGGGTAGATGACGTCGGTCAGGGCGTTCCCGTGGTCGAGGTCGAAGGTCGCTGCCTGCGGGGCCGCCGACACACCGTTTGTCAGCGACACCACCAGGGCGATCGCCGCGGCGACGGCCGCGGCACCCCCGAGATGCCGTTTCCGCGGCCGCCTCAGAATCTTCACCGGGAATTCTCCTCTCCATTGGACCGCCGCACAAATGTGCTCACCGAAAATGAGGGCAGCGGATCGAAGGAACATTAACGCGCGTTATTCACGCCGGTCCACTACTCGATCGGGTAGTGGCGACGGCAACGGAATTCGACGCGCTGTCGACAACCGCCGCAAATATGCGGACCGCCGTTTTCACGCCCGGTCCTCCAGTTCCTGGGCGAACGCCAGCCAGGCGGCGGCGCACGAGCGGGCCAGCTCGGCCACCGATGTGCGCCAGTACGGCGGCACGGCGTCGACGAACTCGCGCCAGGCGGCCGGGTCGACCACGTGCCCGTCGGCCCACCGGACGAAGGCCCGGCCCACCTCGGCGTACTTCACCGCGGGGTCGCGGATCAGGTTGCCGCGTACCGCCGGCCAGTCGACGGGCGGCGCCGGGGCCTGGCCCGGCCGGCGCCTGCGCGCCTCCGACCCGTCGTCGGCGGCCGGCTCGGGCTCGGCCGCCGGCCGCTGCGGGGTCAGGACCGGGTCCCGGCCCGCCTGCAGCCGGGCGCGCACGTCCCGCGCCGTGCCCACTGACACCCCGGCCTCCTTCGCGATGGCACGCAGGGGCGCGTCCGGCCGGAGCGCGATGACCGCGCTGGCCCGACGGCGGCCTGCCGAGCCTTCCAGCGGGCGGACCCGTCCGTCCCGTCCCACCCGGCTGCCCTCCCGCGCCGCCGGTTGCAGCAGGCGGCGCCGGATGCCGCTGACCGTGGTCGGGGACAGCCCGGCGGCGGCGGCGACGGCGCGGTCCGACCACTGCGGATACAACCGCAGGATGCGGGTGGCGGCGGCCTCCCGGTCGGCGCGGGACAGCGGCAGCCCGTGTTTGATGTTGGCGTCGACCGAGAGCAGGAACGCCGCGGCGTCGTCGCCGTCGAAGAACGTCACCCGTACGGTCTCGTCGCCGCGCAGCTTGGCGGCCCGCAGCCGGTGCATGCCGTCGATCACCCGCATCGTGCCGCGCTGCACGAGGATCGGGGGGAGGTCGTGCATCGCGGCCAGCAGCCGGATGTGCTCGACGTTCTCTCCCGCCAGTCGCGGGGAGTCGCCGGGCAGCAGCGCGGAAACCGGAACCGTCTCGCCAAGCACAGACCGATCCTCCGTAGCTGCGTCCGGCAGGGGAAATCTCTCGTCGTTGCCCTTCACTTCCAGCGTGTTTGAGTTGCCCCACATTGGAAACACTCGCTTCAGCCGAGACAGGATTCCGTGCGGATAAGATGAGGTGCGCGCGTCACCGATCGAAGGATTACACCTTCCCACACATCATTGCGATGGGATTCCTGCTGGGCAACACCACTGACGGTCCCGGCACGGGTAGTAGACACTACCCACGCAGGTAGTGGACGACGAACTGCGGCGCGGCTAGCCTGGCCGAATTTGCTCCGGCAGGTCTCCTTCTGTCAATTTTCCCGCAGTTCGAAAACGGTCGGCATGCGGACCGGTGACCTCAGGGCCGCCTCGGCGCCGGGCCGACCGTCGCGGTGTCCTTGGCCCACGCTTCGATCAACTCGGTGGCCTGCCCCGGGTTGAGCCGGGGGTCGCACAGCGAGGTGTAGTGACGCGCCAGGTCGTCCTCGCCGGCCACCGAACCGCCGACGCACTCGGTCACGTCGGCGGCGGCGACCTCGACGTGCAGCCCGGCGGCGTGCTGCCGCTGCCGGTCGAGGATGTCGCGGAACCGCAGCGCCTCGGTGACCACGTCGGAGAGGTGCCGCGTCTTCAGGCCGACCGAGGCCTTGACGGTGTTGCCGTGCATGGGGTCGCTCAACCAGAGCACCGGGTGGCCCGCGTTCACCACCGCGCGGACGATCGGCGGCAGGGCCTCCCGGATCCGGTCCCGGCCCATCCGCGGGATCAGGACGAGACGGCCGGGCTCGCGCCGCGGGTCGAGCGCCTCGCACACCCGCAGAACCTCGTCCGGGTCGGCGTCCGGCCCGATCTTGCAGCCGACCGGGTTCGCCACAGTGGACAGCATGGCCACGTGCGCCTCGGCGGAGCGGCGGGTCCGCTCCCCCACCCACGGCAGGTGGGTCGACGCCAGGTAGCGCTCACCCGTGTCCGGGTCCCGGCGGATCAGCCGGGACTCGTAGTCGACAACGAGGGCCTCGTGGCTCGACCAGGGCCCCTCGGTCCGCGCGGCCCGCCCGGCCCCCTCCCGGTGGGCGCGCAGCACCCGCTGCACCCGGTCGCTCGCCTCGTACGCCCACCACATGCGGCGCGGGTCGGCCTTGCGCGTACCGGGCGCGGCCAGCTCGGAATTGATCATGTGGCCGCGGAAGGAGGGGATACTCAGCGCGTCGTGCCACTCCGTCGCCTGCGACCGGGGCTTTGCGAACTGCCCGGCCATCCGGCCCACCCGCAGCACGTTGCGCCCGGTGAGCTCACTGAGCCGGTCCCCCAGCCGGCCGATGACCTCGATCTTGTCCGAGGTGTGCCGGGGGGTGCACTCGTAGAGGCTCTCGGCGCAGTCGCCCAACTGCAGCAGGAGCCCGCCGGCCGACGCCAGCTCCGACAACGCCTGCCGGAGCCGCCGTACCTCCCCGGGCGGGACCAGCGGCGGGGCCGCCGCCAACGCCGCACAGGTCTGGGCGTACGCCGGGTGGTCCTGCCAGTCCGGTTGCTGGACCGCCGGCTTGCCCTCCCACGGCCCGAGTGGGCTGCGTTCCGCCGTTGAACCGGATTGCTGCATCTGTCCTCCAGTCGAGAGTCAGCCGGACCGCCGGTCGCGTGTGCGCGTGACCCGGCCGCCGGTGACGGCACGTCGCGCCTATCCGCCACCCCGTACGCGCTGGACCACGGCGTCGGGGTCCGGCGGCGCGGTGTTGCCCCGCCAGGCGACGTGGTGGTCCGGCCGCAGCAGGACGAGGTCGCGTTCCCACAGCTCGCGGGCCCGGGCGTCGGTCACCACGGTGTGGGTGACCGGCAGGCCCCGCGCGGCCGCCGCCGCCAGCAGCGGATCGGCGGCGCCGTCGCCGGTGAAGTCCACGAGGGTGAACGAGGCCGGGTCGAACCGGTCGAAGATCTGCTGCCCGCCACTGAGCAGGAGGCTGGGCGGGCGGGCGCCGGGCCAGGTCGTCGGGGTGTACGCCCGCGGGTCGTCCGGGGGTTCGGCCGGGCCCTCCGGCCGGAGCACCGGCGAGCCGGCATAGCGGTAGCCCAGCTCGATGCCCCGGTACTCGTTCTCGCCCCGCTCGGCGTCGAGGAAGGCCGCGACGGACGGCAGCGGGGCGCCGTCGCGCAGCAGTTCCCCCGCCCGCAGGTGCACGCCCAGGTGCCGGTGCGAGGTGTGCATGTTGCGCCGCCCCACCGGGCGGCGTTCGGCGTCGTAGCTGTCGAGCAGCGCGGGGCCGCCGAAGCCCCGGAGCACCGCGGCGAGCTTCCAGGCCACGTCGACGGCGTCACCGATGCCGGTGTTCATGCCGTACGCGCCGGTGGGGAACATCCGGTGCGCCGAGTCCCCGGCGAGGAGCACCCGGCCGGCGCGGTACCGGTCGGCGAGCATGAAGCCGGGACGCCAGCGCGAGGTGAGCAGCACCTTGTCGATCCGCAGCTCGGTGCGGATCGTGTCGAGCAGGAACGCCTCCGGGTCGGCCGGTGGCTCGTCGAACTCGTTCGGGTCGATCCCGTTGACGTGCGCGGTCCAGGTGTCCACCTCGTCCTGCGCGATGATCACGTACCGGAACGCGAAGTAGTGCCAGAACCGGCCGTGCCGGTGCAGGCTGTCCAGGTCCCGGCTGGTGAAGTGCACCATGAACGCGCCCGGCAGGCCGGGCACGTCGAAGCCCTCCTCGCCGATCCCCACGGCCCGGCGGACCCGGCTCGACGCGCCGTCGCACCCGACGACGTACCGCGACCGCAGCCGGACCTCGCCGCCGGTGTCGTCGGCCAGCACGCTGGTGACCCCCGCGTCGTCCTGGGTCAGCGAGTCGAACCGTACGCCGAGGCGCAGGTCGACGAGCGGTTCCCGCCGGCAGCGCGCCCGCAGGACCGGCTCCAGGTCGATCTGGGAGATCCGCTGGCCCGGCTCGGCCGGCTGGGTGCCGTCGTTGTGCTCGGCGATGCGGCGCCACTCCTCGGTGACCGAGGGCAGGCCCCACCTGGTGATCGGCTCACCGGCGAGGCCGGTCGACCAGATCACGTCGGACCGGTGCTCGGGCGCGACCCCGGCGGCACGCACGTCGTCGGCGAGGCCGAACTGCCGGAAGAACTCCATGCTGCGGGCGTTGACGTAGTCCAGCTTGGGATGGACGGACGTCTCGAAGCCCTGGTCGACGAGGACGCAGGCGACGCCGTGACGGGCGAGCGCCAGCGCGGTGACCATGCCGACCGGGCCCGCGCCCACGACCAGAACCGGTACCGGATCCACAGTTGCCTCCCGAGGGGGTGTGGGACGGCGGAGGGGGCCGCCCCACACCGTGGCGGATGGTCAGCTCACCGGGCTGGGCGCCCGGTCCTGGCGGCCGTCGCGGTCCTCGTCGTCGACGGCGGCCGGCCGCGCCGGTCCCGTGGCCACCGCGCCGGTGAGGGACCGGACCTGCATCTCGGCGAAGGCGGCGTCGTCGCGCTCCCGGCTGGTGAGCGAGCCGAGGTAGCCGAGCAGGAAGCCGACCGGCACCGTGATCAGCGCGGGCTCGACGTCCACGAACTTGAAGTTGCGGTCCGGGAAGATGGCGTCCGGCTCGCCCGAGACGCCGTTGGAGAACAGCACCAGGAACGCGGTGAGCGCGAGGCCGCCGTAGACCGTCCACTGGAGGCCGCGGGTGTTGAATCGGCGCCAGAACAGCGCGTAGACGACGATCGGCAGGACCACCGCGCCGGCCACGTCGATCGAGGTCGGGATGAAGATGTGGGTCCGTACCGGCAGCATGGCCACCGCCAGCAGGACGGAGCCGACGCCGATGATCAGGGTGTTGCGCTTGATGTCCTTCAGCTCGGCGGCCGGGTCCAGCCGACGGCCCCGGAGCACGTTCAGGTCCTTGGTCACCGTCGTCACCGCGCTGTGCAGCAGCGGCGCGAACACCCCGACGATCGTCAGGACCGCGACGCCGGCGAGGGAGCCGACCATCACCGGTCCGCCGAGCTCGTCGGCGAGCTTGGGGAAGCTGATGTCGCGGTGGGCCTTGATGACGCCGATGTTGTCCCGGCCGAGGATCGCGACCGCGCCCAGCCCGACGACGGACAGGCACAGGTAGAACCCGACGATGATCATCGACGCCCACCCGGTCGACCGGCGCGCGTCCCGCCCGCTGGTCACCGCGAAGTTGCGCATGAACAGGAACGGGATCGCCGCCACCCCGACCGCGATGGCGAACAGCTTCGACAGGTGCACGAGCGTGGTCGCGCCCTCGCCGAACAGCCGGCCCGGGCCGAGCAGGTCGCTGCCGCTGGGCACCGGCGCCGCGTTGGCCTCGGCCCGCTCCAGCAGGCTGAACAGGTTCAGGTCGAAGCGGGCCAGCACCCAGGCGGTCAGCACGCCCACCACGACCACCGACAGCACCAGCTTGAACACCAGGATGCGGGTGACCCCGAGCATCCCGCCGAGGTACACGTACCCGACGGTGACCAGGCCGACCACGAAGACCGGGAGGACCAGGCCGACGAGCGCGTCGACGCCGAACCAGCGGTTGAAGATGAACGCGATGGCGGCCATCATGATCACGGTCAGCATGACGTACGTCAGCAGCGTGAGCACCGCCGAGGCCATCCGCGCCGGCCGTTCCCGGACGCGCACCGCGAGCAGGTCGCCGAGCGTGTAGCCGCCGACGTTGCGCACCGGCCCGGCGAAGAGGAACAGCGCGAGCATGGTGCCCATCGTGAAGGCGGTCATCAGCAGGATGGCGTCGTAGCCGCTGAGCGCGATGTGGCCGGTGATGATGTACATCGTCGAGTACATCAGCGGCGCGGAGGCCACCGCCAGCGCGTTCTGCACCGGCCCGATCCGCCGGTCGGCCAGCAGGAAGCCGTCCGCGGTGGTGGTGCTGGCGCGCGCCGAGCGGACCAGGTAGAGCACCGCGAGCGCGAGGACGACGGTGACCGGGACGGCGATCGCGGGCGTCGCCCACGTGTTGTCGACCGGGGGTGGCGGGTCGGCGAGGACGACGCTCATCGGGACGCTCCTTCCAGGTCGGCGCGGATCTTCTCGCTGAGCGGGTCGAGCCGCGTGCGGGCGTAGCGCAGGTAGAAGGCGGCGAGCGTCACCACGAAGGCGAACGACAGGAAGACGAAGAGCAGGCCCACGTTGACCGGGCCGGCCACCTTCTCCCGGAAGAAGTCCGGAGCGTAGGTGGCGAGCAGGCTGCCGAGGAACCACCACCCGAAGAAGGCGACGCTGGCCCAGAGCGTGACCGTGCTCGATCGTCGCCGTAGTTCCCTGAACTCTGCGCTGTGATGGACGGCGAGGTAACGACCGCCGTCCGGTGCCGGAGCTGCCGTGTCCATTGCTCTCTCCCCCTGGTGAGAACGTCGCAGACGATGCGGAGATGGCGTGCGGCGTCAGTCTCGGCGACCGCTCACGCTGCGGCATGGCTTAATCACGGGATTTCCGGGAGGCTGCCGGCGCATTGGCGTGCCCGGCCCGGCCGAACCGCGTGAACGGGTGATGCCCGCGCCCGGCCGGCGTCCGATGGTGGCTGCATGACGTCGGCACTGAGAACCAGCGCGTGGACGTACGACGACTTCACCGGCCGCGAGCTGGACCCCGCCCGCTGGGCAGTCATGTCGATCACCGGCGCGGACGGGCAGACCCACAGGTACCAGGACCGCAACGCCCGCGTCCGCACCGGCGACGGGCGGCTGGAGCTGACCGTCGACCCGTTCACCCGCTTCCACGACACCGATCCCCGGCAGAACAACGCCAAGCAGATGTACCGGTCGGTGCGACGCTTCGCCGTGCCGGCGGAGGGCACGCTGGCCGTCGAGGTGGAGATGGGCGTGCGGACGTACCGGCAGATCCCGCACGACCTGCTGGACGCGTTCGGCACGGTGGCACTGTTCGACCTGGAGACCGGCGTCGTGTTCAACGCCGCCGCGACGAACGACACCGTGTACGCGACTGTCGAGCGCCTGGTGCTGCCCGGCGTGACCCAGCCGCACGAGCACTACGTCCACCGGGTGGTCCTGGATGTGCCGACGGAGCCGGGCCGGGCGCACGGCTACGCCATCACCTACCGGGCGCCGACGTCGGAGGTGGAGTTCCACGTCGACGGCCGGCTCGCCTACTGGGCGCGGGTTCCGGTGCCGGTGACCGGATTCCACGCCGGCATGGCGCTGTTCTCCGCCCGCGACCTGGCCCGGTACTCCCGCGAGCAGCGGGAGCACGGGCAGGGCGCGACCGGGTGGTGGGGGCCGTGGCGGATCGCCGCAGGCGTCAGATGAGCACGTCTCCGCCGTCGATGTTCAGGTTGATCCCGTTTATCGCGCGGTTCGTCAGCAGGAAGTCGATCGCCTCGGTGCAGTCCCGCATGGTGACCGGCCGCCGGGTGAGCGCGCGCGTCGCGGCGGCCTCCCGCGCGGCGGGCTTGTCGCTCCAGAACGGCGTGTCGGAGACGATGCTCGGGTGCAGGGCGTTGACCCGGATCGGCGAGAGTTCCACCGCCAGGGTCCGGACCAGCGCGCTGATCCCGCCGTTGGCGGTGGTGACTGTGGTGGAGCCGGGGTACGGCCGGTGGCTGGCCAGGCCGCCGAGCAGCACGACAGCGCTCTCGTCGGTCATCCGCGGGGCGAGGGCGTGCAGGACCGCCGTGTAGCCGACCAGCTTGACGGTCAGCAGCCGCGCCGCGTCGCCCGGCCGGTACGCGCGGACGGTGTTGTGGTCGCGGTCGAGCGCCGCGATCACGAGCCGGTCGACGTGCGGCACGTCGGCGAGCGCGTCCGCGATCCGCTCCGGCTCGGCCAGGTCGAGGGCGAGTCCCCGGGTCCGCCCGCCGATCTCGTCCGCGACGGTCTTGGTCCGGGCCGCCGAACGGCCGGTGATCACCACGTCGTCTCCGCGTTCGGCGCAGAACCGGGCGAAGTGCCGCCCGATCCCCGAGGTGCCGCCGACGACCACGACCCGGGTCCGTTCCGACATCGATGCTCTCCTCATCGTTTGATGCTGCTCCGATCCGGACGCGCCGCGCCGGCGGCGCCCGCCAGGCCGTCCAGCACGTCCGCCGTCCACAACGGCACCGCGCAGCGGTCCGCGGCGTAGCGCAGCGCCATCAGGTGGTCCGCACGCGACAGGTCGGCCAGCGCGTCCGCCACCAGGAACGCCTCGATGTCGCGGCTGAACGCGTCGCAGGCGGTGATCAGGCACCCCATGTGCGCGTACACGCCGCAGACCACGAGCTGGTCCCGCCGGGCGCCGCGTAGTCGCTCCTCCAGATCGCTGCGGAAGAACGCGCTGTAGCGCCACTTGGTCAGCACCGCGTCGCCCGGCTGCGGGGCGACGTCGTCGACGATGCCCCGGTCGTCCTCGTCGCTGCTCATGCCGGGGCCCCACAGGTCGTGCAGCAACCCCCGGTCCCGCCGGCTCATCCCGCCGGGCTGCGCGGTGTACAGCACCGGCACGCCGGCCGCCCGCGCCGCGGCGAGCAGCTTCGCGACGTTGGGCAGCAGCTCGGCCATCGGGGACTCCCCGGCCGCGAACGGGCGCAGGAAGTAGCGCTGCAGGTCGTGCACCAGCACGGCGGCCCGGTCCGGGTCCGGACGCCACGGCAGCGTGGTGCCGGGCAGGTCGCCGTCGCCGGGCATGCGGTACGGCGCGATCGGGGTCATGGCCATCGGTTCTCGCCTCCGGTTATCCGTGCGGCGGCGTCACACGTGCAGGGCCGCGCCGCCGTCGACGTACAGGTCGTGCATGGTCACGTGGCCCGCCTGGTCGGACACCAGGTAGGCGACCGCCTCGGCCACGTCGCGCGGCTGGGCCAGCTTGCGCAGCGGGATGCCGACGCGGTACGCGCCCGGCGTGCCCTCGATCACCGCGCTCGGGTCGGCGCCCTCGCCGAGCATCGCCCGCAACATGGGGGTGTCGGTGGAGCCGGGCGAGACCACGTTGCACCGGATGCCGTAGCCGGACAGCTCCAGCCCCAGGCAGCGGGTGAACTGGGCGGACGCGGCCTTGGAGGCGGCGTACGCGGCCATCTCGGTACGCGGCACCCCGGCGGCGTTTGACGCCACGGTGACGATCGCGCCCCGGCGGCGGCCGACCATCCGCCGCGCCACCGCCCGGGACACGTGGAACACGCCGTCGGCGTTCACCGAGAAGGTCCGGCGCCACTGCCGGTCGGACAGCTCGACGACCGGTCCGGTGTGCAGCACGCCGGCGGCGTTCACCAGGATGCCGACCGGGCCCATCTCGTCCTCGACCCGCCGCACCAGCGCGTCCACCGCGTCGCTGTCGCACACGTCGACGCAGTAGGCGCGCGCCGAGTCGCCCTCGGCGGCGAGCTTCGTCACGACTGTGGTCAGCGCCTCGGCGTTGCGGTCCACCGCCGCCACCTGCGCGCCCGCCCGGGCCAGCACACCGGCCACGGCGGCGCCGATGCCCTGCGCCGCGCCGGTGACCAGGGCGACCCTCGACTCGATTCCGGTCAGTTCCATCAGGTCCCTCCGCTGGTCGTGGTGGCTTTCTCGGCGTCGTACCCGAAGAGCCATTCGTGGCGGTCCAGGCCGGACGAGGACTGCGCGGCGACGTCCCGGCGGCGCTGGTCGGCGCCGTCGGCCAGGTGGAACGTCTCGGCGTTGGCCCGGGACTGGCGCTGGATCCGGGTGGTCCGGGGCAGGCGGATCCGTTCGTAGCGGCGCAGCGCGGCACCCAGGCCCGCCGGCTCCACGCCGGCCAGGCAGACCGCGAGCACCACCGCGTCCTCGACGGCCTGGTTCGCGCCCTGCGCCTGGAACGGCAGCATCGGGTGCGCGGCGTCGCCGATCAGCGTCACCCGTCCCGCGCTGAGCCGGTCGATGCTGTCCCGGTCGTGCAGCGCCCACCTGCCGACCCGGTCGGCCGCGGCGATCAGCCGGGTGACGTCCGGGTGCCAGCCGGCGTACGCGGCCGCGAGCTGCGACACGTCGCCCCGGCCCGACCACGACTCCTGCCGCCAGTCGGTGGCGGGCACCGTCGCGCCGAAGCTCACCTGCCGGCCGGCGGACACCGGATAGCAGACGCAGTGCTGGTCCGGCCCGAGCCACAGCTGCACCCGGGGTTCGGTGAGCAGGAACGGCACCCGCTCGGCCGGCACCAGCCCGCGGTAGATGGACTGCCCGGAGAAGCGCGGCCGGTCCGCCACGATCTGCTCGCGCGCGACCGAGTGGATGCCGTCGGCGCCCACCACGAGATCCGCCGCGACGGTGGTGCCGTTGGACAGGTGCAGGTACGCCTCGTCGGCGGTCTGCGTCACGGCGGTGAGGCGGGCGCCCAGGTGCACCCGGTCGGGCGGCACCAGCGACAGCAGGCTGCTGTGCAGGTCCGCGCGGTGCACCACGTAGTACGGCGCGCCGAAGCGGCGTCCGCACGCGCTGCCCAGCGGGGTGCGTTGCAGCAGCGTGCCGTCGTCCCAGCGGCGCATCTCGATCGCCTGCGGCGCCACCGCCACCGTACGCAGGCGGTCACGCAGGCCCAGCCGGTGCAGCAGCCGGGTGGCGTTCGGCGCCACCTGCACGCCCGCGCCCACCTCCGTCAGCTGTTCGGCCTGCTCGTACACGTGGCAGTCGATCCCGGCCCGGCGCAGGGCGGCGGCGAAGGCGAGCCCGGCGATGCCGGCGCCGGCCACGGCGACCCTCATCTGCGGCATGTCGGTTCCCTCAGTAGTAGAGGAGCGCTTTGCTCCAGTCCTCGTCCGGGCCGAACAGGCTGCGTGGCTTCACCACGTCCGGCATGCTGGTCAGCGCGTCCAGCGGGATCAGGCTCCCCGGCGCCAGGCCGGTGACCTCGCTGTCCACGCCGAACGCGGCCCGGATCGCGTGGGTCAGCTCCGCCTCGGCGGCGACCCGGTGCGCGGCGGCCACCTCGATCTGGACCCGCAGCAGCGCCGGTTCCGCCTTGGCCCGCCAGAACATCACCCGGTACGCCTCGGGGAGGGAGAAGACCAGCTCCTCCAGCCGGTGCTGGGTGATGGTGGCGCCGCCGACCCGGTAGCCGAACGCCGACCGGCCGAGCACCCGCACGGTGGGCAGCTTCCAGCCGCACGCGCAGTCGTCGTAGGAGACCGACACGTTGTCCTCGAGGTTGTACCGCAGCAGCGGCATCGCCTCCCGGAACAGCGGCGTGACGACGAGCTGGCCGTCGCCGTCCGCGCGGACGGTCCCGGTGGCCGGGTCGTACACCTCGAACAGCGCCCGGTCGGCCCACAGGTGCAGGCGGCCCTCGGGGCACTCCCCGGCCAGGCTGCCGGTCTCCGTCGAGCCGTACTCCTCGATGACCGGCACCCCCCACAGGCGGCTGATCCGCCGCCGGCGGGCGTCGGTCATCGGCTCGCCGCCGACGAACAGCGCGCGCAGCGCCGGGAAGTCGATGTCGGGCCGGTGCCCGGCCGCGATCGCCGCGGCGGCCCAGATCAGGCACTCCGTCGGCACCGACCAGGTGAGTGTGACGTCCAGGTCGTGCATCACCCGGACCACCCGGGCGTACGGCATGGCCAGCGACCGGTTGTCGCCGGGCACCACGGTGGCCCCGCGCAGCCGGGCGGCGGCGTGGGCGAGGTGCCCGGTCAGCAGCAGCGCGTACGGCGTGCGGACCAGGAACACGTCGTCGGCGGACATGCCGATCCACTTGCGGGCGAAGCGCTCCGCCAAGTCGGTCCAGTCCTCCGCGGTGTAGTAGGAGGGGGTGGGCTTGCCGGCGGTGCCGCTCGACTCGTGGTAGGTCGCCAGCCGCTCGCGGGGCACGGCGAGCATGCCGAAGGGGTAGTTGTCCCGCAGGTCCTGCTTGGTGGTCAGCGGCAGGTCGGCCAGGTCGGCCGGGGTCACCGGCGGCGCCCCGGACGTCAGCCGCGCCCGGTAGAACGGCGATCGGGCCGCCCAGGTGAACGTCTCCGCCAGTTGCTTCTCCTGAAGGCGCCGCAGGTCCTCGGGGCCGTGCCACTGGCCGAGCCGGGGCAGGGTCGAACTCGGCTCGCTCACCGCTTCTCCTCTCCTAGCAGTCGATGCGCGTTGTCCCAGGCGACCCGCCGCCACTGGTCCGGCGGCAGTCGCAACGCCTGGAACTTGGCCAGCTCCACGGCCGGGTGCTGCAGCGGGTACTCGGAGCCGAACACCACCCGGCCGTCGCCGAGGCGGCGCAGCGCCGCCTCGGCCACGCAGGTGTAGCCGCCGGAGGTCTCCAGCGAGATGTTCGGCTCGTCCTGGATCAGGGTCAGGGCGTAGAGGTCGATGTTGCCGATGCCGCTGTGCCCGAGCACAAAGCTCACCTGCGGGAACCGGCGGCTCAGGCCGACCAGGTCGGCCACGCCCGCGCCGGGACGGTCCAGGCAGACCACGTACACCGGATGGTCGAACTCCGCCGCCACGGCCACCAGGTCGGCGACCCGCGGGTCGGTGAGGGCGACGCCGTGCACGGCGGGTGAGATCTCCAGGCCGCGGAACTCGGCGGCCCGGGACCGGTACGCCTCGGCCGGCCGGTGCGGGTTGGCGAAGAAGAACGGCACCAGCCGCCCGTCGGTGCCCGCGCAGGCCGCCGCCACCGCGTCGTTGTCGGCGTCGGTCTCGACGTGGCCACCGGTGACGAGCTGGCGGGACAGCCGGTCCAGGTCGATGGTGCCGCCCGCGCACACCACCGCCCGCGCCAGCCCGCACTCGCCCAGCGCGTCGAGCAGCCGCTCCCGCGCGCCGGGCCGGGGCGCCAGGCGTACGTGGAAGTCCAGCACCGGCTGCGCGGTCATCGCCCCGCTCCCCTTCCCGCCGCCGCTCACTTCTCGATGCAGAACTCGTCGATCGGGTAGCCGACGTGCCGCTTCTCCACCGGCAGGTAGCCGAGCACCTTCGTGCCGGCGGTCAGCTCGGTGACGTTGAGGACCGTGCCGCCGGGCCCGAGCACGCGCACGTGCCAGTCGTCCTGGACGATGAGGTTGACAGGTGTCCCGGAGGGGGAGACCGCGTCGATCGCCAGCAGCGGGCGCGTCTCGATCTTGACCCGTCCCACGGTGACGACCCGGGACTTCCCCTGCGAGTCGACGGCCAGCACCCGGCCGCCGGAGACCAGCTCGCTGAGGTAGTTGGTCCGCCCGCCGGCGGACAGCGTGTACGAGTGCAGCGCGCCGGCGTTGACCCGGAACGGCCGGGTCGGCATGTACGGCAGCGGATGCGTCTCGCTGCAGCACAGGATCATGCCGGTGGAGTGCGAGCCGACCAGGATGCCCTCGTCCAGGCGGAAGTTCGTGCAGGTGTCGACGCAGGCGCGCTCGCCCATGCCCACCCGCCGGATGCCGGTGACCTCCAGCTCCACGAGCGACAGGTCCGCCGCCGTGCTCACCGCCGCGGTCCGCAGCTCGGTGGCCTCCCCCACGGCGCGCGGCGCCAGCATCACGCCGTCCGAGCCGTGCTCCAGCACGCCGAAGACGATCTCCGCCTCCTCGACGTCGGCGACCTGCGTGATGATGCTGCCCGCCGCGCCCGCCGCGGCGGCCAGCACGATCTCCAGCGGAATCTTGGTGGGGTCGCGGAAGTACAGCAGGCTCCACCGGTCGTGGCGCGCGGACCGGCAGGCGTCCTCCAGGCTGTCCGCGTCGACGATCTCGACGTACCGGCCGAACTCCACGTCCGGGAACCGGGCCGCCAGTTCGGCGGGCTCGCCGTGCCGGGCCGGTTCGACGATCACCAGGTCGGCCGGTTCCAGCTTCTCCGGCAGCGGCCCGCCCTGTGGGAACAGCACCTTCCTCACCGTCGGGGGGAGCGTCTCCAGGTCGGCCGGATCGGCCGCCACGACGGCGTCCACCCGCTGGTGGACCGCCTCCTCGACGATTGCCTCCTTGGCGCCGTTGACGTTACGGATGTCCAGCCAGCACAGCTTCACGGGTTTCTCCTCGGTGGACGGTCAGGGAGTCTCAGGACGTAAGGGCGAGCCGGTCGTCGACGTCGTACCGGTCCGGGACGTGCCGTGGTTCGTGCACCAGCCGCGCCACGGCGGCGGCCATCAGGCCGGGCTGCTCGGCCTGGAACACGTTGCGGCCCATGGCCATGCCGGCCACACCGGCGCGCAGCGCGTCCGAGACGTGGGCGAGCACCGTCTCGGTGTCGGCCGAGCGCGGGCCGCCGGCCACGATCAGCGGAATCGGGCAGCCACGCACCACCTCGGCCATCTGCTCGGGCGTACCCGCGTAGTCGGTCTTGACGATGTCGGCGCCGAGGTCGGCGGCGAGCGTCGCGGCGTGCGCCACCAGTTCCGGCGCCCGGGAGTCGGTGATCTGCGGCCCGCGGGCGTACACCATGGCCAGCAGCGGCACGTTCCAGCGTTCGCACTCCCCCGCCACCGCCGCCAGGTCGGCGATCTGCCGCGCCTCCTGCGGCGAGCCCAGGTTGACGTGCACGCTGACCGCGTCGGCGCCCAGCCGCAGCGCCTCCTCCACGTGCGCGACCAGGTACTTCGCGTCCGGGTCCGGCGCGTGCCGGGTGCTCACGCTCAGGTGCACGATCAGCGACATGTCGCCGAACCAGCCGTGGTCGACGTGCCGCAGGCTGCCCTTGTGCAGCACCACGGCGTCCACGCCGGTGCCGGCGAGCTCACCGAGCAGCGAGTTCAGGTCGCGGCGAAGTGGCCCGTCGGTGACGGAGTGGTCGAGCGGGACGACGAGCAGGCGTCCGTCGCCGCGCCGGAACAGTCGGCGCAGACGCAGGCCACGAGCGAACGAAGCGTTGAGTACGGCCACGGTTTCCTACCTCTCACAGGCGGTGGCGGAACGACGGGAGGTCAGGGACGTGGCGTCCGCCGGCTCGGACCGGTCGAGGCGGAACGCGCGGTGCAGGGCTTCGACGGCGTCCACGGTGCGGTCCCGCGACACGATCACCGACAGCCGCATCTGGGAGGTGGAGATCCAGCTCGTCGAGATCCCGGCCGAGGCCAGCGCCGCCATCAGCCGGGCCGTGTGCTCGGGGCGGCTGAGCAGGCCCATGCCGACCACCGACACCTTGCCGACGTTCTCGTCGAAGTGGACGCCGCCGTCGAAGGACGCGGTGAGGTCGTGCAGCGCGGTCCGCACCGCGTCGGCCTGGCTGCGGCGGATGGTGAACCCCATCCGGAACTCGCTCTCGTACGGCCCGGACCGGGCCACCAGGTCCGCCACCGCGCCGTGGGCGGCCAGCACCTCGAACACGTCGGGCGCCATGTCCCGCCGGCCGTCGCGGCAGTGCACCAGCACGCGCACCACGTCGGTGTCGTGGGTCACCGCCACCACGGCCCGCCGGGTCTCCAGCGGCCGGTCGTCCGGCCGGTCCACGACTGTCGTTCCGGGTGCCTGCGACGACGCGTTGCGCACGCGCACTTCGACCCCTTCCATGGCGGCCAGCTCGATGCATCGGGTGTGCAGGACCCGCGCGCCGGCGAACGCCATCTCCGCCATGACGCCGGGCTCGACCCACGGCAGGCAACGCGCCGCCGGAAGGATGCGGGGGTCGGCGCTGAACACGCCGTCCACGTCGGTGTAGATCTCGCACGCCGACGCGCGCAGCCGGGCGGCGAGCGCCACCGCTGTCGTGTCGGAGCCGCCGCGTCCGAGCGTGGCGACGTCCCCGGCCCGGTCGATCCCCTGGAACCCGGTGACCACGGCGACCTCGCCGCGGCCCAGCGCCGCCTCGACCCGCGCCGCCCCGATCCGCGAGATCAGCGCGTCGCCGTGCCGGTCGGTGGTGTGGATCTCCGCCTGGTGCCCGGTCAGTGAGACGGCCGGCACGCCGAGCCCGGTCAACGCCAGCGCCATCAGCGCCGCCGACTCGGACTCGCCGACTGCGAGCAACTGGTCGAGTTCCCGGGACGGGCCGGCGGCGCCGACGTCGGCCGCGAGCCGCAGCAGGTCGTCGGTGCGGCTGCCGCGGGCCGACACGACAACTGTCACGGCGGACCCGTCCCGCCGAGCCGCGGCGATCCGCAGCGCGGCGTGCCGTACGCGGTCGAGGGTCTGCAGCGAGGTGCCCCCGTATTTCTGGACCAGCACGTCCACAGTCGTCTTCACCGCCCTCGTCGTATCGGCATTGCGGTCGACAGTAATCGCGGTCGATCTGCGTGGGCACTACTCGCCCGAGTAGTAGCCCGCCGATTCAGTCGTTCACGCCATAACGTCGGCGCGTTACCGGAAACACGTGATGCCGTCGGCGACAACACGTCATGCGCGACGCCTTTTGCCGGACGCACTATCGACAGGCGATCTCTAGGGCAAAGGGAGCGACATGGACGGGACGGAATCGAACGTGGCCGGATTCCCGGATCTGCTGTCCGGTCTCGGCGGCGGCGGGCGTGCCTTCGCCCTGCTGCACCGGCCCGGCGCCGCCGGGAGCGCGTACGTGGAGGTTCTGACCGGCGAGGTGTGCCAGGTGGACACGCTCGCCGAGCTGCCCCTGCCCGCCGGGCCGGCGACCGGTGGGCGGCACGACCTGCTCGTCGCGGTGCCGTACCGGCAGGTCACCGAGCGGGGGTACGGCTGCCACGACGACGGCGCTCCACTGCTCGCGATGCGCGTCCACGAGCAGTTCGGGCTCGACCGCGAGCAGGCGCTGGCGGGCCTGCCCGAGCGCGCCGTACCGGTGACCGACGCCGACTTCGACCTCAGCGACGAGGACTACGCGGCGATCGTCAAGCGGGTGGTGGGCGACGAGATCGGGCAGGGCGCCGGATCCAACTTCGTCATCCGGCGCACCTTCACCGCGCGGCTGGCCGACTGCTCGACCGCCACCGAACTGGCGATCTTCCGCCGGTTGCTGACCGGCGAGCTGGGTTCCTACTGGACGTTTCTGTTCCACTCCGGCGCCGGCACGTTCATCGGCGCGTCACCGGAACGGCACGTCAGCATGATCGACGGAACCGTCTCGATGAATCCCATCAGCGGGACGTACCGGCATCCTCCGAACGGCCCGGCGGTTTCCGGTCTGCTGGAATTCCTGAACGACCCGAAAGAGGCGAACGAACTCTACATGGTGGTCGACGAGGAACTGAAAATGATGGCGCGGATGTGCGCCTCCGGCGGCCAGGTGCACGGCCCGTTCCTCAAGGAAATGGCGCGGGTGACGCACTCCGAGTACATCCTGACCGGCCGCAGCGACCTGGACGTACGCGACGTGCTGCGGGAGACGCTGCTCGCGCCGACCGTCACCGGCAGCCCGATCGAGAACGCGTTCCGGGTCATCACCCGCCACGAGACGACCGGCCGCGGCTACTACGGCGGCGTGCTCGCGTTGATCGGCAGTGACCCGGCCGGCAGCCGTACGCTCGACTCGGCCATCATGATCCGCACCGCCGAGATCGACCACGACGGCACGCTCCGCCTGGGCGTCGGCGCCACCCTGGTACGCGACTCCAAGCCGGAGTCGGAGGTGGCCGAGACGCGGGCCAAGGCGGGCGGCATGCGCGCGGCGCTCGGCCTCGGCGTCGACCCGGCCGGCCCGGACGGCGGGCCGGCGACGCCCGTGCGGGCACGCTCGTCCCTGGCCACCGACCCCCGGGTACGGCGGGCGTTGCGCGAGCGCAACGCCACGCTGTCGAGGTTCTGGCTCGACGGCGCGGAGCGGAGAACCCCGAACCGGGCGCTGGCCGGGCGCCGCGTGCTCGTCGTCGACAACGAGGACACCTTCATGGCCATGCTCGACCACCAGCTGCGGGCCCTCGGGCTGCGGTCGAGCATCGTCCGGTTCGACAGCCCGCTGCGGCCGGACGGATACGACCTCGTCGTCGTCGGCCCCGGCCCCGGCGACCCGGGCGACCTGAGCGACAGGCGGATGCGGACTCTGCGCGGGCTCACCCGCGACCTGCTCGCCGGGACGGTGCCGTTCCTGTCCATCTGCCTGGGCCACCAGGTGCTCGCCGCCGAGCTGGGGTTTCCCCTCGCCCGGCGCGCCGTGCCCAACCAGGGCGTGCAGAAGCGGATCGACCTGTTCGGCCGGCCGGAGCTGGTGGGGTTCTACAACACGTACACGGCCCGCTCCGCGCACGACGTGGTGGCCGGTGGCCGGCGGGGCCCGATCGAGATCAGCCGCAGCCCGGACAGCGGTGACGTGCACGCGCTGCGCGGCGCGGGATTCCGCTCCGTCCAGTTCCACCTGGAGTCCGTCCTCACCCAGCACGGCCCGCGGATCCTGGGCGAGCTGCTGGTCTCCCTGCTCGCCGAGGGCACGGCCGCCGCCGCGGCCGAGGCGGCGGGCCGGCGCGGGACCCGGCCGTGACGCCCCGGCGTTCAACTGTCCACGATTGACTGCCGTCGTGGCGTCCCCGCATTCTCCCGAAGAACACATCGAGGCACCGGACCGGAGGCGACGCCGTGGATGAGGCCACTCACCGACCCCCCGTCGCGGCGCGGTCGAACCGGTCGCCGGCCACCACTCCGGTGTGGTTGGTCGGCGTCCTGGCCACCCTCGCCGGGGCGGTGGCCGCGGAGGCGTTCACGCTCGCCGCCCGGGGTCTCGGCGTACCGATGAAGGCGGCGGGGGTCTGGGAGGAGCAGGCGCAGGCGATCCCGGTGGGCGCCATCGCCCGCAGCGTCGTACTCTGGTCGATCGGCGGGATCGTCCTGGCGGTGGTCGCGGCCCGGCGGGCCCGGCGGCCCGTACGCGTCTTCGTGGCCGGCACTGTCGCGTTCACAGTGCTGTCCCTCGCCGCGCCGGCCTTCGCCCAGGACACCGCCGTGTCCACGCAGCTCGTCCTCGCCGGCACCCACGTGATCGCCGGCGCGGTGATCATCCCCATCCTGGCCGCCCGGCTCTCCGCACCCACCACGAACCGGTACTGATCCCGCCACCGTCCCTCCCGGCCTCCGCGATCTTGCACTTTCGGCCCTCGCAAAAGGGATATCCCCGGCACCGGAAGGGCGGTAAGTGCAAGATCGGCGCGGACGGTCCGGGGTAGACGGGAGGCGGTCGGGTCCGGTGGCTCAGCCGCGGGCCGTCGGCTCGAAGATCTCGACCAGGTTGCCGGCCGGGTCGGCGACCAGGAACTGACGACCGCCCGGCCCGGACACGATGTCACTGCGCAACGTCACCCCGGCCCGCTGCAGCCGCTCCCGTTCCGCGTCGACGTCGTCGACGATCAGGTGGATACGGTTGCGCCCGCACCCGGCCGCGTCCGCCGGCGTGACCCGGGCGCCCGAGCTGGCCGGACCGGACAGCAGCAGCCGCAGCGGCCCGCGCACCACGTCCGCGAAGGCCGGCGGGAACGCGGTCGACACCGTGAAACCCAGGTGGGCGGTGTAGAACTCGATCGCCGCCGGCACGTCGTCGACGACGTAACGGACGCCGGCCAGGGCGTGCACGTCTGCGGTCATGACAGTCCCCCTCAGTGTGCGTGGCTCGTGCTGTCGAAGGGCGTGGTGACACCGTCGTAGACGAGCCGCAGCATCATGCCCTGCTCCTGGTGCGGCAGGTTGTGGCAGTGGTTCATCCAGACACCCGGATTGTCCGCCCGGAACGCCACGTCCCAGACCTCTCCCGGCCGCACGTCGAACGTGTCCATCCACAGCGGGCTGCCGGAGTAGCGCCGGCCGTCGCGGGACAGGATCAGCACCGGATGACCGTGCAGGTGCCACGGGTGGGTCTCCAGGCTCCGGTTGACCACCGTGAAGCGCACGACGTCACCCTCCCGGACGAGCTGGTCCGGGACGGAGGGGTGCGCGCGGCCGTCGACGGCCTGGGCATAGGCGGGCTTGCCGTCGACCATGGCCAGGGCGCGGTCGAGGACGATGGTGAAGTGCCGGTCGGCGTCGTCGCCGTCGAACGGCACGGGTGCCGGCTCGCCGTATTCCAGCAGGTCCAGCTCGGGCCAGTCGCCGGTGTCCGGCAGGGTGCGGTCGCCGCCGCCGGCGCCGGCCGGGCGCAGCAGGACGCCCTGGTCGGGGTCGTGGTCGAGCAGCAGCGTGACAGTGGCGTCCGGCATGGTCAGGACCACGTCGTACCGGCCACCGGCGGGCAGGCGGAGGCCGACCTCGCGTACCTCGCCCGGCTGGTTGAGGTCGCGGCCGTCGACGGCCACCAGCCGGAACGCCGAGCCGGCGACGGCGAACCAGTGCGGGTTCGAGTCGGTGTTGATCAGACGCAGCCGCACCGGCTGTCCCGGGCGGACGTCGTGGACGGCGCGTCCCTCCTGGTCGCCGAGGATCACGACGTCGTCGAAGGTGTGCACCGGCAGCGTCAGGTCCAGCCCGCGCTCCGCGTCCGGCCGGTCCTCGCGCGGCGTCACGACGAGCGTCCCGTACAGCCCCTTGCGCACGGCGGGGTGCGACGCCTGGTGGGTGTGGTACCAGTACGTTCCCACCTGGTCCGCCTGGAACCGGTAGACGAACTCTCCGCCGGGCCGCACCGCGTGCTGCGTGGCGCCCGGCGCGCCGTCCTCGCCGCACGGCACGTCGTACCCGTGCCAGTGCAGGGTGACACCGTTCTCGATGTCGGCGTTGCGGAGCGTCACCTCGATCAGGTCGCCCTCGGTCGCGGTGATGGCCGGCCCGGGCAGCCGGCCCTCGTAGCTCCAGGCGTCGATCGGACGCCCTTCCGGCAGCGTGACGGTGCCCGTCCGGGCGGTGAGCACGTGGCGTCGCGCGGTGCCGCCCGCCGCCGGAGCGCCGGGGCCGCGCAGGTCCGCCACGGAAACCTTCGGGCCGGCGCCACCAGCGTGTCCGGGGCCGCCTCCGGTGACCATCGCCTCGGGCTCCCGGAAGAGCAGGCCGACGCCGGTGGCGCCGGCGCCCGCCGCGACGACGCCCCCGGCCACGCCGAGGAACCGGCGGCGGGACAGCGCCGACGCCCCGGCCGCCACCGGCGCTTGTTCGGGAGAGCCCGCGTCCGCCGCCGCCGAGCGTTCGGCGGAAGCCGCGTCCGCCACCGCCGAGCGTTCCGGGGCGCCCGCGTCCGCGCCCTGCCCGGTGGGTCGTCCGACCACCCGGGCGGTGAGCAGCGCGCCGGCGCAGACGACGGCGACGGCGATCAGCGAGGTGCTCAACGTCAACGGGTAGCCGGCGGTGAACGTCACCACCAGGCCGGCCAGCGCGGCGTAACCGGCGGTCAGCAGCGCGACGAGCCCGCCGGCCGGCAGGCCCGTGGCCGGCGACTGCCGGGCCGCGAGCAGCCGCGGGCCGGCGAGGAGCACCGCGACGATCCCGGCGGCGAAGAGCAGCGGCAGCCCCAGCAGAACCTTCTCCTGGACAAACCACCAGCCGCGCCCGGCCAGCAGCGCCACGGTGCCCAGCCGGGTGATCGTCACGAGCACCGCGGCGGCGAGCAGGCCCAGCGCGAGGCGGTTGCGGCCGAGCGCGGCGGTCACGCCTGCCGCGAACCACGTCGCGACACCGAGCAGTGCCACGACGTGGTCCACGAGGATCCATTGGAGCGTGCTCATGAGGCCGTTCGCGCCGAGTCGGCCGCCGGGCCGGTCACAGTGGTGTCCACGCCGGGCGTGGTCGTCGTGTCCGGCCCCGGCCGGACGCTGCGCAGGATGACGCGGGCGACGGCCACCATCACCAGCCCGTTGACCGCGTGCAGGCCGAACACGTACCGGCCGACGGCCGAGTCGCCGGCCGAGTCGCCGAACGCCTTGGCGATGACCGCGATCAGGGCCTGCAGGATCCCCAGCCCGGCGACCAGGCCGGACAGGCCGATGATCCGGCCGGGCATCCGCATCACCGCGGCGGCCACCGTCAGCACCACGGCGACGAGGATGCTCCCCAGACCGAGGATCCGGTGGGGGCGGAACGCCTCCTCGTTGGCCTCGTTGCTGAACGCGCCGCTGGCGGCCAGGAAGAACTGCACCACGAGCACGAGCAGCAGGAACGCTGCCAGTCCGGCGAACACTTTGCGCATGGGACTCCCCTTCGGGTCGGTTGGGTCACCGGGGTGTTCGGTCGGCGGCGCCGGTCAGGCGGCGCGCCGGGAGCGGGTGAATGCCAGACCGCCGACGGCGATCCCGATCAGCGCCAGCACGACGGACACGATGGCGCCGCCACGGCCGTTGCCGCTGCCGACACCGCCGTCGGAGCCGGCCAGGGCGACCACACCGGCGATCAGGCCGGCCACCGCGAGCACCAGCGCGGCGATCGCGTTGCCACGACCGCCGCCGCGCCCCGCGGAGCGCAACGCCCACACGCCCAGGACGAGGCCGAGCAACGCGAGCGCGAGCGCCAGCACGGACCCGGCCCGGCCGGAACCACCGTCACCGTCGGCGGCCGTCACCTGCGCGGCCGCCGGCGCGACGAGTGCGAGCCCACCGAGGACGCCGGTTGCGGCGGCGGTGAGCAGACGACGGATGAACATGGGAGCCCCTTCGGCTGTGGGAACAGGCATCTGCGCCAGCGTAGGTAACGACTCCGCTACGGGTCGTCATGCCGATGGAGACAATCGATCTACTGCGGTGACGGTATTCCCGCGGTGCGGCGTCTGCGCGCGGAGCAGCCGTATACCGCAGTCGCAGCACTGCGAGCGACAGACCGGGCCGTGCCGCCCGGTCAGCGATTGCCGGGTGACACCAGGCCGGACTCGTAGGCGAACACCACCAGCTGTGCGCGGTCACGGGCCTGGAGCTTGGTCATGGCGCGGTTGACGTGGGTCTTCGCGGTCAGCGGGCTGATCACCATGCGATCGGCGATCTCGTCGTTGGACAGGCCCCGGGCGGCCAGCGCGACCGCCTCGCGTTCCCGGTTGGTCAGCTCCTCCATGCCGGGCGTGACGTCCGCGCAGAGCGGCTCCGACACGTACCTGTTGATCAGCATCCGGGTGATCGACGGCGCGAGCAGCGCGTCCCCGCGCGCGGCTACCCGCACGGCGTGCAGCAGGTCGTCCGGCTCGATGTCCTTGACCAGGAAGCCGGTGGCGCCGGCGCGCAGCGCGTGGAAGACGTACTCGTCGAGGCCGTAGTTGGTCAGGATGACCACGCGTACCCCGGCCAGCGCCGGGTCCGCGACGATCTGCCGGGTCGTCTCGACGCCGTCCATGACCGGCATCTGGATGTCGATCAGGGCGAGGTCGGGCAGGTGGTGCCGGGCCAGGGCCAGGCCCTCCCGGCCGTTCCCGCCCTCGGCCACCACCTCGATGTCGTCCTCGGCGTCCAGCAGCGCGCGGAACCCGCTGCGCAGCAGCGGCTGGTCGTCGAGCAGCATGATCCTGATCATGGGACGCGCACCACCGGTAGTTCGGCCTGGACGGTGAACCCGCCGCCGCTGCGGGGTTCCGCCCGGAGCCGGCCACCCAGCGCGAGGACCCGCTCGTGCATCCCGAGCAGTCCGACGCCGGGCACCGGGGCGGCGCCCGGCCGGGCCGTGCCGTCGTCGTCGATCCGGATGCTCAGCGCGTCCGGGCGGTAGTCGATGCGGACCGCGGCGGCCGCGGCGGAGGCGTGCCGGGCCGTGTTGGTGAGCGACTCCTGGACGATCCGGTACGCGGTGCGGCCCACCGCCTCCGGCACGTCCCGCTGGTCACCCTCGATCGTCAGCGTGGTGGCCAGGCCGATCTTCTCGGCCCCGGCCAGCAGTTCCGGGAGGTGGTCGAGACCGTGCGACGGGGACTTGGTCAGGTCGCGCAGCGTCTCCAGGGTCGCGCGCAGCTCCCGGGTCGCCGCCCGGCCGGCCTCCTGGATCGCCAGCAGCGACTCCGGCACCTGCTCGCCGCGCTTACGGGCCAGGTGGACCGCGACCTCCGCCTGCACCTTGATGATCGAGATCTGGTGGGTGAGCGAGTCGTGCAGCTCCCGTGCGATGTGCAGCCGCTCCTGGGTCGCGCGCAGCCGGGCGGTCTCCTCGCGGGTGCGCTCCGCCTCGTCCGCCCGCCGCTCGGCCTGCCGCAACGCCTCACCGGCCGCCGCCGCGGCGACCAGCCAGGCCAGTTCGAGCACGCCCCGCGACTGCGCGAGCGCCTCCTTGAGGGCGCCGTCCGCCGGCGAGACCATGATCGCCAGCGGCAGCACGACGAGCAGGGCCGCGCTCACCCCGAGCGTGACGAGCCGGTGCCCGGCCCGGACCGCCGCGTACACCGCGAACAGGTACGCGATGGCCGGCACCCCGAAGCCGACCGCGTTGTAGCCCACCACGCACAGCCCGGTGGCGACCAGCACGGCGACCGGAGCCCGGCGACTGGCGGCCAGCGCCAGGCCGCTCGCCACCACCAGCGCGTAGCCGAGCAGCCCGAGGCCGTCGGGGGCGGGATGGTCACCGGCCAGCGCGCTGATCAGCAGCACCGCCGCCACACCGACCGCGATGACCCAGTTCTTCACCCGGGCCCACACACTGGACAGTCCAGTCCTCATAATCGCACTTTAGCGGAGGGTGCCAGGGTTGAGCCCCGAGCGAACAGGCATTGATCCCGGTGCCGCCGGCCGGGCGGCACCGGCGGGTGTTCAAATGAAGTTCACCGCGCCCGGCTTCCATTTGTAGTGCGACTCGAGTTTGTAGTACTCGCCCTTCGGGGTCAGCGCCACGCCGTAGACGAACTTGCGGTCCCCGCCGCCGTACGGAACGCTTTTCACGAACTTCTCGATCTCCGGTTCCACGGGTACGGGAAGCGTGGTCAGATCCGTTGTCGCCGCGGCGTAGCAGATCCGTTCGATCCCCGGGGAGTCCCAGCCCAGCGTCACGTAGAGCCCGAACGCCCCGGCGCCGAGCCGCAGCATCTGCTCGCTCGGCTCGGCCATCCCGGTCCGCCGCAGCGTCGACCGGATCGTCTCCGGCTCGAAGCACTCGCGCGGTACGTCGTTGAAGTAGACGTTCACGGTCCGGGCCGGGTAGTCGAAGCCCAGCACGCCGACCCGGTCGTCGAGACCGTGCCGGGTGAAGAACCCGGCGTTCGCGGCGAGACTGCGGGGCATCGCCGGGATGCCGGCGAGCACCGAGGCCACCTGCAGCTCGTCCGGGGCGAAGGCCGCGTAGATCTTCTTGAAGCCGCCGACCACCCCGAAGTCGATGCCGTGGCTCTCCACCGGGCAGCGCCGGTGCACCTCGGCGAGCAGGCCGCCGATGGGGTGGTCGGTCCGCGGGGTGAGGCCCCGGGCGATCGCCGAGGCGTACGGGTCCCGGTCGTCCGGATGCGTCCGGAACCGGCAGTCCAGCTCGCCCGCGTGACGCAGCGCGGTCGCCACCCGGAAGGCGACCACCGCCTCGGGATGCGCGAACGCGTCGCCGTACGCGGACAGGACGGGCCAGACCCGGTCGCGCGAACAGGGCACGTCCAGCTGCCGGGCCGATTCCTCGATGGTCGAGTAGAGCTCGGCCACCTCGGGAGTTCCGGACATCGATCCTCCAAGCATGTGTCGTTCGGTCGGGGCGCCCGGCGTGGCCGGTCGCTATCGCGGCTCGTAGACGCGCTTGTGGCCGGAGAGCCCGGCCAGCCGGTACGGGCCGGTGGTCACCGCCGGCACGGGATAGTCACCGCCGTCGACCGGGAAGGCGTGCTCGTGCAGCTCCCGGTACGTGTCGTAGTCGACCTCCTGCCGCCGGTCGATCGCCGCGCGGTGCTGGTCGGGTCGCGTGTGCTCGCGGTACCCGGGCACGACGGTGCCGGCGAAGAACTCGGCGACGCTGCCGGACCCGTAGCTGAGGAAGCCGATGGTCCGGCCGCTCAGGTCGTCGGCGGTGTCGAGCAGCGCCGCGAGCCCGAGGTACATCGACGCGGTGTAGCTGTTGCCGATCTCGGCGTTGTACCCGGTGGTGTGCCCGATGGCGCCGGCGACCAGCGCGTCGTCGACGTCGCGCCCGCAGTAGTTGAGCAGGTGCCGGTGCGCCTTGTCGGCCATCCTGGGGAACGGCTGGTGGTAGCAGAACGCGCCGAACTCGTCCAGCGCGCGGCCGCCGCGCTCGGTGTAGTCCTTCCACGAGCCCTCCACCGCCTGCAGGTAGGCGGAGATGGACTCGTGCCCGTCGACCAGGGCGGTGGTGCGGTAGTTCGGCCGCCAGAAGTCCATGACGTCGGCGGTGAACATGCCCGACGGGTCCTCGACGCGTACCAGCGCCGGGTCCGCGCCGACGAGCATGGCGACCGCCGCGGCGCCCTGGGTCGCCTCGCCGGGCTCGCCCAGCGCGTACTTCGACACGTCGCTGGCGATCACCAGGACCTGCTGCGACGGGTCGCGGTGCACCAGGCCGACGGCGAACTGCAGTCCCGCCGTACCGCCGTAGCAGGCCTGCTTCAGCTCGACCACCCGGGTGGCCGAGGGGAAGCCGAGCAGGGAGTGGACGTGTATCCCGGCCGCCTTCGCCTGGTCGACCGACGACTCGGTGGCGAACACGATGGTCCGGATCCGGTCGGTGCCGTGGCGGGCGACGACCGGCGCGGCGGCGGCAGCGGCCATGGTCACGATGTCCTCGTCCGGGGCGGGCACGCTCATCGCCCGCAGGCCGATGCCCCGGTGGTACTTGGCCACGTCGGTGCCGTTGGTGGCGGCCAGCGTGGCATGCGTCAGCACGTGGTGCGTCGTCGCGGCGGACAGGTCGTGGATGCCGACGGCGGGTCTCGCGGCCATCGTCAGGCTCCGATCTTCGTGGTCTCGGTCGGGCGTTCGAGCCGGACGTGCGCCCGCATCAGCTCGCCCGGGTTGGTCTGCGCGGCGAGCAGGGACAGTTCGCCGCAGAGCACCGTCGCGGCCGCGATGACCGCGAGCCGCCGGGCGTTCTCGCCCGGATCACGCGCGGCGCGGCAGCCGAGCCGTTCCAGGTTCTCCGCCACGAAGCCGAGACCCTTGCCGTTGCCGACGGTGCCCACGATCAGGTTGGGCAGCGTGCAGGAGAAATAGAGGTCGCCGTCGCGGTCCTCGGCGACCGTCACTCCCTGGGAGCCCTCGACGATGTTCGCGGCGTCCTGCCCGGTCGCCAGGTAGAACCCGAGCAGCATGTTCGCGTAGTGCGCGTTGGCCGAGCGGACACCGCCGGCGAGCAATGTGCCGATCATGTTCTTGTGCACGTTCAACTGGGCGATCGCGGCCGCCGTCGTGTGCAGTCTGTCGTGGACGATCTCCCGTGGCACCACCAGTTCGGTGACCACGTTCTTGCCCCGGCCGAGAATGCCGTTTATCGCGGTGGCCTTCTTGTCGGTGCAGTAGTTGCCCGAGATCGAGCCGTACGAGATTCCGGGAATGGTGTCCAGGATGTGCTTCAGCAGCGCGTCGGCGGCCAGCGTCGCCATGTTGTGCCCGGACGCGTCACCGGTGGTGAAACTGAACCGCAGGAACAGCAGATTCGCGGTGATCTCGTGGTGGAACCCGATCAGCTCGACGAACCTGCCGCAGGTGCGCACGATGTCACGCAGCTCGTCGAACCGCGCGTCGACCTCCAGCGAGGCCAGGTAGGCGGTCTGCGCGTCCTTGGCGCGCACGAACACCGAGCGGGTCATGCGCTCGTCGACGAGCGTGGCGACGATGCCCGCCTCGACCAGCCGGGAGATCTTCGCGCCCCGGCCCACGGACGGCCACAGCGGCGACTCGTACGTGGCGAGCGGGACCTCCGTCTCGACCTGTGCCACGTTGCCCGAGATCCGCACGGGACCCACCCATTTCATGGGCACACCGGCGATGGCGTCGTTCATCGAATGCCTCCGATCATCTCGTGGGTGGCGCCGGAGCGGGTGGCGAGGCGGTGGGTGTCGATGCCCCGGGCCGCGCAGAACGCGCTCAGCCGTCCGTGGATCAGCAGGTCGCACCGGGTCAGGTCGGCCGGCGTGCGCGCGCCCAGGGCGGTCATCAGGGCTTCGATCTGGTCGAGCCAGGTGGAGATCAGCGACAGCAGCGCCGGCACGCCGCCGTCCAGGAGCGTCCGCAGGAACAGCCCGGACACCCCGGCGGCGCCGGCGCCGAGCGCCAGCCCACGGACCACGTCGAGCGGGTTACGGACCCCGCCGGAGGCCAGCACGGGCAGGTCGACGCCCTGGGCGTCGAGCAGGCAGGCGGGTGTCGACTGCCCCCACCCGTCGAGGAAGGAGTAGTCGGCGGCGTCGCGCCGGTCGTTCTCGATCCGGGCGAAGTTCGTGCCGCCCCGGCCGGCGACGTCGGCCACCCGGACACCCATGTCCCGCAGCCGCAGCAGCGTCTCGCGGCTGAGCCCGAAGCCGACCTCCTTGACGATCACCGGGACACCGACGCCGGCGACGATCTGTTCGATCCGCGGTCCCCAGGCGGCGAACGACCTGTCGCCCTCCGGCATCACCGTCTCCTGGATGGTGTTCAGGTGGATCTGCAGCGCGTCGGCCCGCATCAGGTCGACGGCCCGCCGGGCCCGCTCGACCGTGGCGGTGGCGTTGACGTTGGCCATGATGAACCCGTCCGGGTTCTCCCGGCGCATCACGCTGAACGTCTCGGCCACCGACTCGTCGGCGAAGTAGGCGCTCATCGACCCGGTCGCGACGGGTACGCCGGTCTCCCGGGCCGCGATCGCCAGGTCCCGGTTGATCAGGCCGGTCTTGGTGCTGCCGCCGGTCATCGCGTTGATGCACAGTGGCACCGGCCAGTCGATGCCGCCGAACGAGGTGGCCAGCGAGACGTCGGACCGGTCGATGCCGGCCAGTGCGTGGTGCACGAACGACACGTCGTCGAACTCGTGGTGACCGCCGAGCCGGTCCTGCTGCTCGGCGGCGAGCCGGACGTGGTCGTCCTTGCGGTTGGCGATCATCGCGCGCTCCCGTTCGTCTGGTGGACCTGGACCGGCATGGGGAGCACCCCGGCGGCGGCCCACTGCTCGCGCAGCCGCGCGGTCTGCGTCGCGGCGGCGGCGTCCAGCAACGCGATGCCGCAGTCGCCGCCGCCGGCGCCGGACGGTTTGGCCGCGCCGCCGACGGTCTCGGCGGCGTCGCACAGCGCCGTCAGGCGGGGGGTGAAGATGCCGAGCCGGACCTCGTCGTCCAGCTCGGCGAGCACGTGCCGGGCCCGCCGGACCTGGTGCAGCAGTTCCTGGTCGTCGCCCCGCTCCAGCGCGTCGATCGCGGTGCGTACGCACTCCTGGCTGCGGCTGGTGAAGCTCCACCGCGCGGCGCTGCCCCGCCACCGGGAGGCGGCCAGCCGCCCGGTCAGCGCGCTGCTGCTGGCCGGCTCCCCGGTCCAGCCCACCTCCAGCGCGAGGCCACGCGGTGGCGGCAGCCGCCGGACCCGCAGGCCCGGCCAGGGCGCGCGCATCGTCTCCTCCACGCCGCGCCGCCGCGCCATGTCGCGTACGGCGGCGCGGTCGGGCGCCTGGTAGGCGATCCAGCCGCCCCAGACGCTCGCGGCCAGGTCACCGCCGGAGGCGTCGGCGCCGTCGCGCACCGTCGCCAGCATCGCCAGCCGGAACCGCGATTCGAGCGACAGCTCCACCCCGTGGTACGCGGCCACGGCGGTCACCGTGGCGACGCTCACCGCCCCGCTCGACCCGAGCCCGAACTTCGTCCCGGCCCGGTGCAGCCGGCTGGTGATCGCCACCCGCATCGGCAGCGGGCGCAGTCCGCGCCCGGCCAGGAGTTCGCCGACCACCTCGATCGCGGAGGTCACGGCGCCGAGGTCGGCGGGCGCCGGCTGCCCGTCGTCCGCGGCGACGAGCCGGCCGTCCTGCCACCGCAGGCGCGCCCGGTCCGGGCGGAGGTCGGAGTCGACCACGAGGTGGGCGTCGGCGCCGGAGACGGTGACGTCCACTCCCCTGTCGACAGCCACCAGCAGCGCCGGGTGACCCGGCTCCAGCACCGCGTACTCACCGGCGATGAACAGCTTGCCCGGCGCGTGGTGGCGCACGGCGCCCGGCCCGGTCACGGCCGGCTGCCCGGGTCCGGCGCGGCCGCCGGGCCCGGTCCGGCGACGACCACGGCGCAGCCCGGCGCGACGTCGCGCAGGGTGTCGGCCACCCGGTCGGCGTCGGCACGGCGGCAGAGCACCTTGACGTTCGGTCCCGCGTCCATGGTGGCGTAGGCGCCGACGCCGTCGGCGCGCAGGCGCAGCACGCTGTCGAGCACGGCCACCGTGACCGGCGCCAGGTAGCGCACCGCCGGCCGGGCCGCCAGCATGGTGGCGTGCATGCCGAGGGCGTTGCGTTCGGCGATCTCGCCGACGGCGTCCAGGTCGCCCCGCAGCAGCGCGGTCCGCATCTCGGCCAGGTCGGCCCGGCCGGAGGCCACCCACGACGGATAGAGCGGCGAGGTCCGGACGGTCCGCCGCATCCCCTCACGGCTCGACACCGCCTTCGGCTCGGCGTCGACGATGGCGACCACCAGCACGACGTCGAACGGCGCGACCGGCACCGGCTCGGCGTAGGAGCCGAGGTCCGCGGCGGCCCCGGCGCCGGGGCCCGCGTGGCAGATCGCGAAGCCGCCGAAGACCGACCGGGAGGCCGACACGGACCCCCGCCGGGCCAGCCGGGACAGCGCGGTGGCGTCCAGGTCGAGGCCGTACGCGGCGGCGCCGGCGAGCGCGAGGGCGGCGAATCCGCTCGCCGAGGACGCCAGGCCGGCGCCGGTCGGTACGGAGTTGCGGGTGTCGACGTGGGCCCGTTCCGTGCGCCCCGCCAGTTGCCGCAGCAGGTCCAGGAAGGCGACGACGCGCTGTCGCCGCTCGCCGCCGGCGGGTGAGCCGTCGAGGACCACCTCGTCGGCCGGCGCGCCGCTGTCGATCCGGACGGTGGTGGTGGTCGGGAAGATGTCGAGCGTCATCGACAGGCTGTCGGCGTACGGGATCATGAGCTGCTCGTCGCGCTTGCCCCAGTACTTGATCAGTGCGATGTTCGGATGGGCCACCGCGGTCGCCCGCCGGTCCAGCGCCGGCGTGGGCTGCTGCGTCCGGTGGTCAGTCGTCATGGCCGGCGAACCTCCCCATCGGGACGACCCAGGTGCGGACGGCGCCCGCCTGCCGGACGCCGCGCACCACCGCCGCGGACTCCCGGCGGTCCCCGGCCAGCGCGATCATGCAGCCGCCCAGCCCACCGCCACTGATCTTGGCGCCCGGGCTGCCCGCGGCGAGCGCGGCGTCGACCATCCGGTCGATCCGGTCGGTGCTGACCCCCACGTCACGCAACAGCCGGTGGTTCTCGGTCAGCCGCGCGCCGAAGTCGGCGACCCGGCCCTGGAGCAGGTCGTGCGCCGCCGCCTCGGTCAGGCTGGTGACCCGGCTGACGAACTCGTCGCGCGTGCGCGGGGAGCGTTCGAAAGCCCCACGCAGCAACTCCACCGCGTCCCTGGTGCTGCCGCTGACGCCGCTGTCCGCGATGACGAGCACC
This sequence comes from Micromonospora chalcea, assembly GCF_028768405.1. NCBI lineage: Bacteria > Bacillati > Actinomycetota > Actinomycetes > Micromonosporales > Micromonosporaceae > Micromonospora > Micromonospora chalcea. Next base: position 2,067,921 of record NZ_CP118233.1, read on the forward strand.
GCGTCGAACCCGGCCGGGTCGGACAGCCGCGCGGAGCCCGCCATGGCGACCGGCAGTTCCCGGCCGACGCCGTCGCGGAAGATCAGCGGCGCGGTCGCGCCGGTGGCCAGCGCGTCGATGCCGCTGGCCCGGCCGTGCGCCACGTTCTCCGAGGCCTGCACCAGATCGAACACCGTGCCGGCGTCGAGGCGGCGGTCGAACGCGTCCGCGAGGGCCAGCACCGCGGCGCGGGCGCAGGCGGCGCTCGACCCGAGCCCCCGGCCCTGCGGGATCGCGCAGTCCACGAGCACGTCGACGCGCATCGGCTCGGTGACGGCGGCCCGCTGCCGGAACTCCGTCACCAGGTGCTGCAGACCGTCGGTCGGCAGCGACGTCACCTCCGGGCTCTCCAGCCCGGCGATGGCGAACGAGATCTCGTCCGGGCCGTCGCCGCCGGCCCGGCGCGCCTTCGCCACGGCGGTCAGTTGCGGCACCGGGACGGCGAGCGCCGGCGCGCCGTACACGACGGCGTGCTCGCCCAGCAGGATGGCCTTGCCGTGGGCGCGGCCGGCGCCGAGGCGGACCGCTCCGTCACCCCTGTCGTCGAGGACGCGGCAGGCGACGACGGTCACCGGTTCCGTGGACATCACTGGGCCCGCTGGGTGGCCTTGATCGCCATGTCGGCGAGCTGATGTTTCGCGGGGGCGGTGGCGCTGCTGGCCTCCAGCGCGGCCAGCGCCCGGTCGGTGCGCAGCGAGATCTGCCGCTCGATCTCCTCGACCGCGCCGACGTCGCGGAAGATGCCACGGATGCGGGCGATCTCCTCGTCGGCGAGGTCGGTGCCGACCTTGGCCCGCAGGTAGGCCGCCGCGTCCGGGTCCCGTTCGTCGGCGCGCTTGAGCGCCGTGGCGAGCAGGACCGTCCGCTTGCCCTCCCGCAGGTCGTCGCCGGACGGCTTGCCCGTCACCACCGGGTCGCCGAACACGCCGAGCAGGTCGTCGCGGAGCTGGAACGCGATGCCGATGTCGGCGCCGAAGGCGCGGTAGGCGGCGAAGAGGTCGTCGTCCGCGCCGGCGATCGCGGCGCCGAACTGCAGTGGGCGCTCCACCGTGTACGAGGCGGTCTTGTACTGGTTGATGCGCAGCGCCGCGTCGACGTCCTCGCTCCGGCTGACCTGGCTGATCAGGTCGAGCAGCTGGCCGTACATGACCTCGGAGCGCACCGCCGACCACACCGGCGAGACCCGCACGTGCGCGTCGGCCGGCAGGCCGGAGGCGCGGACCAGGACGTCGGCCCAGATCAGGACCAGGTCGCCGATCAGGATGGCGGTGCCGGTGCCGAACGTGCCCGGGTCACCGGAGAAGCGCCGCGCCCGGTGCCGTTCGGCGTACGCGACATGCGCGGCGGGATGGCCGCGGCGGGTCTGGGACGCGTCGATGATGTCGTCGTGGATCAGGCCGGACGCGTGCAGCAGCTCGAACCCGGCGCAGGCGTTCAGCACCGCGCCGGCCACCGGGTCCTCCGGGTCGCCGCCGGCGCCGATCCAGCCCAGCCAGGCGAAGGCGGGCCGGATGCGCTTGCCGCCCCGCAGCACGTAGCTCTCCAGCTCGGCGACCAGGGCCGCGAAGTCGTCGCCCAGCTCGCGGGCCTCGGCGCGGCGCTCGGCGAAGAAGTCCCGCAGCGCGGCGTCGACGGGCGCCGAGTCGGTGACCGTCCCGAGATGTCCGACGGTCATGCCCGGGTCTCCCGATCGAGGCGGCATTCACCATTACACTCACGCATCTCGGACTCCCCTGGATTCGCTGGACCAGTCACGTCGAGCCGCGATCAGTCGATTCCGTTCCGGACGGTCGCGCCGGCGCGGAAACGACGCCGATCTCCCCATCGGCGCCGCCATTTCGTCCGCGCCGGCATGCCGATTCCGGCATGGCCTGACAGTAATCGCGCTCCGTCACCGTGCCCACTACTCACGCGAGTAGTGGGCGCTGCCAGCGACGTCGCCGACGAACGGCCGCAGATCCCGTATAACTGAGTAGCCCGCACCGATCCGGCGTTCAACTGTCCAGAACGGACGGTCGAACGCCCGAGGACCTCGACTCGCGGCGCGCGTCGGACGATTCAGCAGAGGAAAAACGGGATGGTCATCATGAATCGCATGGCGGGGCGCAAGCGGGAATTGTCCTCATTGGGGGAACTGCTCGACGCCACCGTGCGGGGTTCCGGCGGCTGCGTCGTGGTCGACGGGCCGTTCGGCATCGGCAAGACCCACCTGCTGAAGGTCACCGGCCTGGAGGCGGCAGCCCGCGGGCTGACAGTGGTGGCCGGGCGGGCAAGCGTCACGGACCAGCCGGTGCCCGTTCACCTGCTGGTCAATTTCCTGCGCCACGCGATGCCCGGCGAAGCGGCGGTCGAGCAGCTCGCCGTCCCGGGCGCCAACCCGTTCTGGCTGATCGACCGGGTCGGCGATCTGGTCGAGGTCGCGGCGCGCCGGCGTCCGCTCGTGGTCGCCCTGGACGACGCCCAGCGCATCGACGACGTCAGCGCCCTCGCCCTGCGCGGACTCGTGCCGCGGCTGGCGTCCTCGCCGGTGCTCTGGCTGCTGGCCCGACGGCCGGTCGCCGCCGGGTCGATCGCCCAGCACGCCGTCGACTGGCTGGCCGAGCACGTCGCGGTACGGGTACGGCTGCGCGAGCCGGGCGAGGAGGCGGTGGCCGACCTGTGCGCCGGCATCCTCGGCGCCCGGCCGGACGCCTCCGTCCTGCGCTGGGCGGCCCGCTGCGGCGGCAACCCGAAGGTGATGGAGAACGTGTTCAGCGCGTTCATCAAGGCCGGCCAGATGATCATCGTGGACGGCGCCGCGTCGGTGGTGTCCGACGGGCTGCCCGACGGTGTCCTCACCGCCGTCCACGGGCTGCTGGAGGAGATGCCGCCCCCGCTGCGGCGCCTGCTCGCGGCCGCCGGCCGGCTCGGCCACACGTTCCCCGCCGACCGGGTGACGGGCCTGCTCGACGGGCCGGCCGCCGACGTGTCCGCCGCGATCGACGAGGCGGTACGGGTCGGGCTGCTGCGGCGCGACGGCGCGGAGCTGACCTTCGCCCACCAGGTCGTCGGCGAGGCGCTTCGGCACGCCGCGTACCCGCGACCGGAGCGCGCCGAGCCCGCCACCGCGCCGGCGGCGGGCGACGTGGCGGACGGCCCGGCCCCGCGCGGGCGGCTCGGTCCGCCCCACTCCCCCGCCGGCGTACGTGTCGCCCGCTCCGCGCCGGAGGCGGCAGTGCCCGTCGCGGCGGCCGGGCCGGCGCCGCGCTCCGGCCGGTGCGGGTGCGACGAGGTGGTGGCGGAGGCCGTGTCCCACCTGGAGAACAGGTCCGCCGAGGCGCCGCGGGCGCTGGCCCGTGCGCTGCGCCTGCTGGCCGGGGCGGGACGGCCCACCGAGGCCGGCCGCCTCGCGGAGGTGATCCTGCGCCGCGACCTCCCGGCGGACGTCGAGACGCAACTCGTGCTCGAACTGGGCCACGGCATGCGGGCCGCCGGCAACCACCGCCTGGCGGCCGGCTTCCTGCGGCGCACGCGCGCCCGCCACGACGTGTGCGAGCTGGACCGGGCCAAGCTGGACCGGGCGCTCGCGGACGTCACGAAGCGCCTGGGCGGCGCGTCGCCCGCCGGGCCGGAGCCCGGGGCCCCGTCGCCGGGCTGCGCGCCCGGCGGGCGGCCGCTGTGGACCTGGCTGGTCCGGGCACTGGCCGCGGCCGATCAGCGCGACGAGGCGCAGGCGGTGCTGGACACCGTACGGCCGACGACGCGGGAGTCCTGCCCCACCGGCTCGGAGACGCTCCGGCGCGGCCACCGGGCCGAGCTGCTGACGGCGGCGGGACGGCTGGAGGAGGCGCGCGCCGAGGCGGAGGCGGCGCTGCGAGCCGCCGATCGCGCCCGGCCGGCCGACTGCGTACCGGCGCGCCTGGTCCTGGCCCACCTGAGCGTGCACCGCGGTGACCTCGCCACGGCCAACGACCAGTTACGGGCGGCCGAGCGGCTGGCCGGCGCCGACGACACGGCGCGGATGGACTGGGCGCTGGCCCGGTTCCACGCGGCCAGCGGCCGTCCGGCGATGATGGTGCAGACGTTGATCAACGTCGCCGGGCAGGTCGTACCCGATCCGCTGCTGTTCACCGAGGCGCCGGCCGCGGCGGCGGCGCTCGTCCGCCACGCCCGCCGGGCCGGGCTCGACGCGGAGGCCGAGCGGGCCGTGGAGGTCGCCCGGCGCGTCGCCCGCGGCAATCCGTTCGTCCAGTCGCTGGCGGCGGCGGCCGAGCACGCCGCGGGTCTGCTGCGCGACGATCCGGCGGCACTGCTGCGGGCCGCGGATCTGCACCGGCTCGCCGGCCGTACGCTGGCCGCGGCCGGCGCGGTGGAGGACGCGGCCCGCGGCACCCGGGACCGGGCCGAGGCCACCCGGCTCCTCGAAGCCGCGGCGGACGCCTACCGCGAGTGCGGCGCGCGACGCGACCTGGACCGCGTGGAGGCCGAGCTGCGTGGTGTGCCCGCGCACAACGTCCGCCCGCTGGTCCCGGACCGGCCCCGGTCCGGGTGGGAGAGCCTGACCAGCGCGGAGCTGCGGGTCGTGCGGGCCATCGTGGACGGGATGACCAACCGTGAGGCGGCGAGCTCGCTGTTCCTGTCCCCGCACACCGTCGACAGCCACCTGCGGCGCGTCTTCTCCAAGCTCGACATCAACAGCCGGGTCGAACTGACCCGCTGCTTCATCGCGCACGAGGCGGTCCGGCCGGCGCTGGCCACCCCACGCCAGCCGGCGTCCGCGGGCTGAGCGGGCCGTCCGGCGGACGGGCGCGGTTCAGCCGGCGGACGCCGGAGACGCGGTTCAGCTGGCCTTGCCGGTCACGGAGCCCGTGTCCCAGTCCGGCTCGCCGGTCATCGAATAGATCGCCGCACGGCTGGAGTAGGTGGCCGCGGCGTGCGCCAGCTCGGCCCGGGTGTTGAAGCCCAGCTTCCGGTAGACCTTCCGCAGGTGGTAGTTGACGGTGTGCGCGGACAGGTGGACCTGCTTGGCGATCTGCCGGTTCGTCAGGCCCACGCTCACCAGGTAGGCGATCCGCTGCTCCATGTCGGACAGGGTCGACCAGCAGCTCGCCGGTGGGACGCCGGTTTCCTCGGCGCGGGCCGGCGTCACCGGCCGTCCCCCCGCCTGGGCCTGCGCGGCGTAGAGCTTGGCGAGCTCCTCGGTGGCCAGCGCCACCGAGATCGGGTCCCGTGACTGCACGATGATGAGCGCCAGAGCCGCCGGGGCGCTGTTCGCCAGCGCGTGGGCGTGCATGGCGGTGAGGCTGACGACCTGGATCCCGGGATTGTCCGCGGCCAGCCCGTCCACCGTGGCGAGGACGCGGCGTTCGAGGTCACGGTCGTCCACGTCGCGGGCGAGCAGGACCAGGAAGGCGGCGGCGCTCGGCACCTCGACGTACAGGCGGCGTCGCGTCGGCAGGCGGCGGTGCTTGCCCGCCAGCAGCCGGGCGGCGGCCCGCGGGCCCTCCTGCTTGACCGTGATCAGCACTTCCGCCCACGAGTACTGCACCGAGTCGAGGACCACGTGGCGGTCCGCGTCCTCCTGCCCCCGCCTGAGGTACTCGATCGCGGCGGGCACGTCGCCCATGTAGAAGGAGGCGGTGCTGAGCACCGCGTAGGCGAGGGGCCGCAGCATGGGCACCGCGTCCCCGGCCACGGCGGCGGTGGCCAGCGCCGCCTCCCGGCGCGCGTCCCCGATCCGCCCGGCCTGCAGCAGCAGCCGGGACCGCATCACCGCCGGCGCGGCCGTCCAGATCGGCGCGGGCAGTCCGCGCAGGCCGGCCTCCGCCTCGTTGATCAGCGCCTCGGCCTCGTCGAACTCACGCAGGTTCGCGAGTTTGCCGGCGAGCGCGAGCTGGGCGTGCAGACGCCACACCGGTTCAGCCTCCGCGCCGGCCCGCACCGCCGCCCGTCCCAGCTCCAGGCCGTCGGCCAGCTTTCCCGCCGACCACAGCCCGGTGGACCGGGCGGTCAGCGCCATCGCCAGCGCGGCGTCACCGGACTCGGCGTCGCGTTCCCGCAGGATCGCCTCGGTCAGCGGATCGGTGCCCTCGCCGCCGAGCAGGAGATCGGCCAGCACCAGACACGCCTGCGCGTCACGCCGGGCGGCGGGCGACGCGGCCGGGCCGGCGAGAACCGCCTCGGCGACACGGACGCCGGCCTCGGCGTTCCCGCTCATGATCAGGCGGTGCGCGCGGGAACAGGATCCGGTGGCGTCCTCTCCGGTCGCGCTCACCGGCGCGGCAGTCGCGGCGTCCATCCGGCGATTCCGGTCGGCCACCGGGCTGCGTCGCCCGGAAAGGCTCATCGCCTCACGTCGTAAGGCGTCGCGGGCCGGCCCGGGAATGGCCTCGATGATGCCGCGCAGCAGGAAATCGCTCTGAAAGGCGAGCTGATGCTCGGCGGCCACGACGAAGCCCGAGGCGATCGCCTCGTCCACCGGCGGGAGCAGGGCCGCCGACGATCTGCCCAGCATTCTCGAGACGTCCTCCAGCATGAAGGATCTGCCCAATGCGGCGGCAACCTTCAGAAACTGCTGGCAGCCGGCGCTCACGTCATTCAATCGCCGCATGACAAAACTCAGCACACGCCGGGGAATTCGACGGGAAACCAATTCCGCCCGACCATTTCTCTCCCGGATCAATCCCTCTTCGGCGAGCCCGCGCGCCAGTTCGGCGACCAGGTGCGGATTTCCGCCGGCACCGCCCGCGAAGTCAATCAGCTCGCGGTGCACGTCGACCCCGAGGATCTCGCGCAGGACCTGCTCGTCGCTCCCTCCGCCCCCCGGCTGGGACACCGGCCCCCCGGCGGCGCACACCGGATTTCGTGCTGCGGCTGTCGCCTCGTTCTCCCGCGGCCGTCCCGTTGTCATAATCCCCCCGGAATATGCGCACACAGCTCAAGAAAAGCCTGGACTCGGTCGATGACGCTACCCCACAGCAACCACATTTGCCATCGATCACCGTCGTCGCTCATCATAACTATCCGGCAGGCCCCGGCGCAGCCGTCATATATCAGGCAGCATCCCGCTGATATCGGACTTACCTAAACAATGCCACGATTGGCAGAACTCGCACGCATGACCGAAACAGCCCTCGCCGCGGACCGTCCCGGACTGGCCGGCCGAACGTCCAGCACCATCGTGACCAGGTGAAACAAGCTCCGACCGGAACACGGCGTCACTCCTGCCCGGTCCGGACGCGACCGCTCCCGCGGGCGGTCGACGGCGGCTGGTCACGGCACCGCTCTGCCGACAGAGAAAGCGCAGGATACGGCGCTGACCGGATACCGACAGGTGTACTGCAAATGGAGTACCGCAACCGTGGTAGCGACGTCCAGGAAGTGCCTGCATCCGTACGGCGACACAGAAGTGCCTGTTCACGACCATTAGGTAGAGCGCTTATTGACTTGAGGAGAAGATGATGCCTACCGAGACTCCCCGCACAGACGGAGCTCTGGCGGGATTGGCGCGGTTCTGTTACCGGCGTCGTCGACTGGTGCTCCTGACCTGGATCGTCGGCGTCATCGCCCTGGCGTTCCTGGGCTTCCGCTACGGCGCCGCCCCGGACAACGTCTACTCCGGCGGGGACTCCCATTCCGCACGGGCGCAGGCCCTGATCGAGAAGCACTTCCCCGAGCAGCGGGGCGACACGCTCACTCTGGCCATCAAGGCCGAGCGGGGCATCGACGACCCGGCGGCGCGGCAGAAGATCGAGAAGGTCATCTCCGACCTGGACGCCTCACCGGTGACCGGGCCGATCGTCTCGCCCTACGACGACCGCAACCTGGTCACCGCCGACCGCCGCATCGCCCGGACGACGATCCCGCTGACCTCGATGGACGTGGAGAAGGCCGAGGCCAAGCCACTCGTCGACACGGTCAAGGACGCCTCCGGCGACGGCGTGACGCTGGGGCTGGGCGGCGAGCGGGCGGAGAAGGCGGAGACGCCCCCGCAGGGACCGGCCGAGGCGGTCGGCGTGGTGACCGCCGCGGTGATCCTGTTCCTCGCGTTCGGCTCGCTGGTGGCGATGGGCCTGCCGATCGTCACCGCGCTGCTGGCGGTGCTCGGCGGCGTCGCGCTGATGAAGCTCGTCGGACACCTGGTCCCCTCACCGGACTTCACGGTGCTCATCGCCGTGCTGATCGGCCTCGGCGTCGGCATCGACTACGCGTTGTTCATCCTCACCCGCTTCAAGGACAGCCTGGTGGAGGGGGACGATCCCGAGAGCGCCACGGTCAAGGCCATCACCACCGCCGGTCACGCGGTCCTCTTCGCGGGCACCACCGTGATGATCGCGCTGCTGGGCCTGATCGCCATGGGCCAGAAGATGATGAACGGCGTCGCGCTCGGGGCCTCGGCGACGGTGCTGGTGACGATGATCGCCGCGGTCACGCTGATGCCGGCCTTCCTGGGCTTCGCCGGCTACAAGATCCAGGGTCTGCGCGTACCGCGCCGGGGCCCCCTTCGGCAGGCCGGCTCCGACGCGCCGAAGCAGGAGCGCCGCACGCTCGCGGAACGCTGGGCCGGCGTGGTGCAGCGCCGCCCGGTCATCGCCGCGCTCGGGGCAACCGCCATCCTGCTGGTGCTGACCGCGCCGCTGCTGTCGATGCGGCTGAGCCTGCCCGACGCCAGCGTCCAGCCCCGCGACCGCAGCAGCTACACCTCGTACGAGATCCTGTCCGAGGGCTTCGGCCCCGGCTACGGCGCTCCCCTGATCTTCGCCGCCGAGGTCGGCGACGGAAACAGCGACCTCGGTCCGGTCGTCGCCGCGGTGAGCGGCACCGAGGGCGTGGCGTACGCGACGCCGCCCCGGATCAGCCAGGACGGGCAGGCCGCCGTCTTCATGGCCTTCCCCCGCACCGGCGCCCAGGACGAGGCCACCGCGGACCTGGTGCACAAGCTGCGCGACGACGTGCTCCCCGCGGCGTCCGGCGGCCGCGAGGTCTATCTCGGCGGCCCGAACGCCGGCGCGATCGACCTCGCCGAGGAGACCAGCTCCCGGCTGCCCGTAATGATCACCGTGGTCATCCTGCTGTCCCTGCTGCTGCTCGTCGTGCTGGTGCGGTCGGTCACGATCGCGCTGCAGGCGGCGGTGATGAACCTGCTGTCCATCGGCGCCTCGTTCGGTGTGCTGGTGGCGATCGTGCAGTGGGGTTGGCTCGGGTCCGCCCTCGGCTTCCCCACCTCCATGCCGATCACGACATGGGTGCCGATGATGATGTTCCCGCTGCTGTTCGGCCTCTCCATGGACTACGAGGTCTTCCTGATCTCGCGGATCCGTGAGGAGTACGAGCGCACCGGCGACACCCGCCGTGCCGTGACCCGCGGTCTGGCCCGTACCGCCAAGGTGATCACGGCGGCAGCCGCCATCATGATCGCCGTGTTCACCACCGGCATGCTCGGCCCCGACGTCTCGGTCAAGCAGGTCGGCCTGGGCATGGCGGTGGCGGTGTTCGTCGACGCCACCATCGTCCGGATGATCCTCGTCCCGGCGGTGATGGAGCTGTGCGGCAAGGCCAACTGGTGGATGCCCGGACGGCGGGCGAAGACGGCCCCGGTTCCCCCGGCCGGGGTCGAGGAAGCGGCCCGGATCTGAGCCCTTCCCCCACAGGGTGCGGGGAACCCCTGGACGGGGTTCCCCGCACTCGCTGTCGTCCGGAACCGACGTAGGGTCACGCCATGACCGAGCTGCTCCCTCCCCTGGTGGTCGCCCCGATGGCCGGAGGTCCGTCGAACCCGGCGCTGGTCACCGCTGCCGCCCGGGCCGGCTCGGTCGGCTTCCTCGCCGCCGGCTACCAGACCCCCGACTCCGTCGAGGACCAGGTACGCGCGACGCGCGCCGCCGGCGTGCCGTACGGGCTCAACATCTTCGTGCCGACCCCGGCCGAGCCGGACCCGGCGCGGGTGGAGGCGTACCGCCGGTTGTTGCTGCCGGAGGCGCAGCGGTACGGGGTGGACCTGCCGACGCCGCGCGGGCACGACGACGACCACTTCGCCGCGAAGGTGGACCTGGCGGTGGCGTACGCGGTCCCGCTCGTGAGCTTCGCGTTCGGCGTACCGCCGGCGGGCGTGGTGCGGGCGCTGCGCGACGCCGGATGCCACGTGCTGATCACCGTCACCTCGGCCGACGAGGCCCGCCGGGCGGTCGCCGCCGGACCGGACGCGCTCGTCGCGCAGGCGGGCACGGCGGGCGGGCACGCCTCGACCACCGATCCGGCCGGCTACCGGCCGCGCGGCGAGGCGCGGGACCTGCTCGCCGCCGTACGGTCGGTCACGGACCTGCCGGTCGTCGTGGCCGGCGGAACCTCGTCCGCCGAGGATGTCGCGCGGCTGCGCGCGGCCGGCGCGGCGGCGGTGCAGAGCGGCACCGCGTTCCTGCTCGCCGACGAGGCCGGTACCCGGCCGGCGCAGCGCGCCGCGATGCTCTCCGGCGACTTCCGCCGGACCGTTGTCACCCGGGCGTTCACCGGTCATCCGGCGCGGGCCCTGGCCAACCGCTTCACCGACGCCTACTCCGCGGCGGCGCCGGTCGCCTATCCGGCGGTGCACCACCTGACCGCGCCGATCCGGGCCGCGGCGGCACGTCTCGGTGACGCCGAGGCGCTGAACCTGTGGGCCGGGACCGGTTTCGCGTCCGCCGTGCCGGGCCCGGCCGCCGGCATCGTCGCCCGATTGACGGGCTGACCGTCCGGCCGGCCGGTCACCGGCGCCGCTGCGGCCCGGTGTCGACAGTGGTCAGGGTGCGGTGGGACCGGCGGCGCCCAGGCCGGCGGGGTTGCTGATGACGCAGCGCCAGGCGCCGTCCGCGCCGCGCCGGAGCACGTCGACGGCGGTGCCCTCGATCCGGAGCGGGGTGCCGTCGGGTCCGGTTCCCTCGTGGACGTAGTCGTTGATCACCAGGGCGATGTCGCCGGTGACGTACTGGTGGCGGACGGCCACCTTGATCGGCAGGAAGTGCTGCTCCTCCCGGCTGCGCGCGCGCCTCTGGTCGCCGGTCAGGACCGTGCCGGGGGCGAGGATCAGCAGGGCGTCCGGCTCGTAGAGCCGCTCCAGCTGGTCGAGATCGCGGTTGTTGAACGCGCGCTCGAACAGGGGCAGGAGCGCGGCGGGGTCGGTGGGTGCGGCGGGCGGTTCCGCGGAAGCGTTCGACATGGGCGCAGCACACCCGGACCGGGACGGACCGGTCAACGACGACGGGCCGGTTCTGTCAGGTCGCGGCCCCGGCGGACATCGAGGTGACTAACTAAGATCCGCGCCGTTTGCCGGGCGGGGCGCGGCCGACAGGATGCCCGTAGATGGCCCATGCGGTGCCCAGGCGCATCGACTCGTGAGGAGCGTTCCTGTGATCAAGGTGGCAATCATCTTCCACTCCCGCAGCGGGAATACCTACCAGATGGCCGTGGCAGCGGCGGCTGCGGCGGTGAAGGCGGGCGCGGAGGCGCAGCTCTACAAGGTGCCCGACCTGCCCAGCCCGATGGTGCTCGACCACAAGGCGTACGCCGAGCTCAACGCCGAGACCGCGGACGTCCCGGTGGCCACGCTCGCGGACCTGGTCGCGGCGGACGCCATCATGATCGGCACGCCGGTGCACTACGGGCTGCCGGCTCCGCAGATCCTCGACTTCATCGACCACTCCGGACCGGTCGCCATTCCGGGTGACCTGGCGAACAAGGTGGTGTCCGTGTTCGCGTCCGGCTCGATGCCGCACGCCGGGCAGCAGGCGGCCATCCTGGCGCTGCACAACTGCATCTGCCACTGGGGTTCGCTGATCGTCCCGAACGGCTCCAGCGTCGAGGTGCTCGGCCTGCCGAACAACGGCGCGCCGTACGGCACGTGCAGCGTCTCCCGGCACGAGGCGAACAACGTCCACGAGGACAACCTCGCCGCCATCGAGTACCAGGCGCTGCGGCTGGTCGAGGTGGCCACCGCGTACAAGATCGGCCGCGAGCAGACCACGTCGGCGATCAAGTACGTGGACCGCCGGCTGCTGGCGGAGAAGTTCGGCCTCTGACTCCGACATGAACCGGCCCGCCCGGCGCGGGCCGGTTCGGCGTGTCCGGCCTCAGGTGGCGTCGGCTGCGGCGCGGGCGGTCAGACCGTCGAGCACGTACGCCAGCCCGAGCGCGAAGTTCGTGTCCCAGTCGTCGTCGAGCAGGTGCCGCTGCGCGGCCAGTGTGGGATAGCTGGCGCTGTGCCGCTCCAGCATCAGCTGGCCCTCCCGGCGTTCGGCCGCCGACCACCGCAGCGTGGCCTGGCTGGCCGCGGAGCCCTGGACGTGGCTGTAGAGCACCCAGCTCGCCGCGGTGACGTCCCGGGAGGTGAACCCGGCGCGGGTCAGGGTGGCCTGGAGGAATTCCATCCAGGACAGGAAGCCGGGGCCGACCGCGGGGCGTCGTCGCATCACCGCCGACCACGGGTGCCGCAGCAGCGCGGCACGGCGCTCGGTCAGCAGCGTCGTGACGTCCGCCCGCCAGTCGTCGCCGGGCGGCGGTGGCGGCGTGGCGGCGAACACCGCGTCGACCGCGAGGTCGATCACGTCCTCCTTGGTGTCCACGTGCCAGTAGAGCGTGGTGGTGCCGACGCCGAGGCGGTCGGCGAGGCGGCGCATGGTGAGCTGCCCGACGTCGTCCTCGTCCAGCAGCTCGACCGCGGCGGCGGTGATGCGCTCGACGGTCAGTGGCGGGTCGGGCCGCCCGGCCGACGTCGTCCGCAGCCACAGGCTCCGGCTCCGCTCCGCCATCCCGTCACCCGCCTCGCCCGAAATCTGCCTGTTCCGCCCGTGAGCGTAGTACATTGGTCGGGCACCGGAACGTTGTTCGACTGCTGGACCGTCGTTCGACCCTCGCGCCGACGAAGAGGTGGGGCCAGATGAGACTCGTGGTGTTCGGCGCGAACGGCCCCACCGGCCGGCTGGCCACCGAGCTGGCGATGGCCCGGGGCCACGTCGTCACAGCAGTGACCCGGCGTCCGGAGTCCTTCCCGGTGCGGGGCGAGAACCTGCGGGTCGTGGGCGCCGACGTGCTGGACGCCGCGGCTGTCGACGCCGCCGTCGCCGGCCAGCAGGCGGTGATCTCGACGCTGGGTGTGCCGTACACGAAGGAGACGGTGCGAACCTACTCCGAGGGCGCCGCCAACATGATCGCCGCGATGCGGGCCCACGGCCTGCGCCGGCTGGTCTGCGTGACGTCGACCGGCACCAGCGGCGAGCACGCCGAGGGCGAGACGTTCACGTTCAAGAAGATCATCGCACCGATCCTGCTGCGGATGGGACGCACCGTCTACGAGGACATGGCGCGGATGGAGAAGGTGGTGTCGGAAAGCGGTCTGGACTGGACCGTCATTCGTCCGGCCGGTCTCTTCGACGGTGACGGCGTCACCGACTACCGGGCCGAGCCGCGCCGGCTCCCCGGCCGGTTCACCTCCCGCACCGACCTGGCCGACCTGCTCGTCCGGGAGGCGACCGAGGACCTCCACGTCGGCCAGTTCATCGACGTGGTCACCACCACCGGCGCGCCGACCTTCGCGCAGATGTTCATCCGGGAGGCGCTGCACATCGGCAAGTGACGCCCGCCCCGCGGGCCTCCCGGCGACCTGCGCCTCGGCCAACCACTGTGGCCCCGAGGGCGGTGCCGCCAGCACCTCGACCATCCTCGCCGCGGGTTCCAAGCTCGTGTGCATTCGCCGCCGCGCCGCGAGGAGGCAGGATGCTGCTGGACGAGGACCTGACGGATCTGTGTGACGACATCCTGGCCGGGCTGCCGCGCAGCGATCAGCGACGGCGCGGCCGGGAGTACGTACGCGGGCTGCTGCTGGCCCGGGGACGCAAGTCGATCCGCAACATCGCCGCGATCTCCACGGAACCCGCCGCGGAGCAGGCGCTGCACCATTTCGTCAGCGACTCCACCTGGGACTGGATGCCGGTCCGGCGGGCGCTCGCCCGGCACGTCACGCGCCTCTGCGGGGCCCGGACCTGGGTGCTGCAACCGACCCTGATCCGCAAGGCCGGGACGCACTCGGTGGGCGTCGGCCGCCGGTACTCGCCGGGCCTGGGACAGTCCCTCAACGCGCAGCACGCGGTTGGTCTCTGGGCGGCCTCGGCGAGCGTCGTCACGCCGGTCAACTGGCGGCTGCACCTCAACGAGGACTGGTTGTCCGACGAGAAGCGCCGCCGGCGCGCGGCCATCCCGGACGACCTGGTCGCCCAGTCGCTGGGCGCCTGCACCGTCGAGGCGTACCTGGAACTGGGGGCGCCGGCCGGCGAGCTGGTCGTGGTGGACGCGCGGGAGATGGACGTCGAGGCGGTGGTCCGCCGGTTACGGGCCGCTGGAGCGCCGGTGCTGGTCCGGGTGCCGGCCGGCCTGCGGCTGGTCCCGGCCGCCGGCGCCACCGCCGAGCCGGCCGGCGACCTGGCGGCGACCGTACGGCACCAGCGCCGGCCGGTCTTCGGGCTCACGGCGCGCCCGCCGGTGCTGGCCGGCACCGTCGCGGTTCGGCTGCCCAGCACCCGCAGCTACGATCCCCTGCTTTTGGTGGAGCTGAGCGCGCCGGGGCGCGGTGAGCCCGGCCAGCTGTGGCTGACCAGTCGCGGCGACATCGGCCTCGCCGACCTGGTCCGCCGGGCGGCGCTGGTCCGGCGGGTCACCGACGACCTGGAGTCCACCGGCGACCAGGTGGGACTGCGCGACTTCACCGGCCGCTCGTACCGGGGCTGGCACCGCCACGTGACGCTGGCGTCGGCGGCGCACACGGTGCTCGCGACGCACGGCCGGCCGGAGCCGGCCCTGCGGCGCACCTCCTGACGCGCGACGGGCGGGCTCAGCCGGCCTGGAGCAGGGTCATCCCCATGGACATCCCGCCGCCGAATGCGGTGAGCAGCACGAGGTCACCTGCGCGGACCCGGCCGGAGCGGCACAGCTGGTCGTAGGTGATGGGCACCGCGGCGGCGCCGGTGTTGCCGTAGGCGGTGTACGTGCTGGCGACGCGGTCGAAGGGCAGCCCGAGCCGCTCCGCCATCGAGGCGAGGATCCGGCCGTTGGCCTGGTGCGGCACCAGATGCCCGAGCCGGTGCGGCGGCACACCGTGCTCGGCCAGGAACTCCGCGATGCCGGCGACCACGTACGTGTCGATGAACTCGCGTACTCCCCGGCCGTCCATCCGGAAGTGGTGCGAGCCGTCCCGGAGCGTCTGCTCGGAGGCCGGCAGGCGGCTGCCACCGGCCGCCACTCCGATCAGCCCGCGCGCCTCGGCGAAGCTGAGCAGCCGGGTGGCCACGACCCGGTGCGCGCCACCGACCCCGATCACCGCGGCGCCCGCGCCGTCGCCGAACAGCACCACTGTGCGGCGGTCCTGCGGCGACAGGATGCGCGAGTAGACGTCCGCGCCGATCACCAGCGCCGGCCGGTCCCCCGCTGCGGTCACCAGCCGCTCGGCGACCGCGAGCCCGTAGCTGAAGCCGCTGCACACCGCGTTGACGTCGAACGCGGCGGTACCCCGTCCGGCGCCGATCTCGTGGGCGACGACGCTGGCCGTGGGCGGTTGCGGCGAATCCGGCGTCGACGTGGCCACCACGACGAGCGCCAGGTCCGCCGCGTCGACGCCGGCGTCCGCGAGGGCGACGCGCGCCGCGCCGATCGCCAGGTCGGAGGTCGCCTCGTCCGGCTTGGCCCACCGCCGCTGCCGGATGGCCGTCTTCTCGAACACCCAGTCGCCGGTCACGCCGGCGTGCTCGGCCGCCTCGTCGTTCGTCACCACCCGGCCGGGCAGGTAGGAGCCGGTGCCGAGCACACCGATCGGCCGGTCGCCACGCGAATATGTGAGCATGCGCCAGGTCCATTTCTTCACCAGCCGTCGAACGCGGAATTGCGATAAGGACGGGCACCGACTTCGCGGCGAATAGTGTCGACGGTCCTCCAGACCAGACCTGCGGTCAATGTATGGCAACCGCAGCGGGCAGGGCAACCGGCGGAGCCGACGTGACATATTCGCCCGCACCGCCTTGGCCGGACGCGCTCCGGTCACCACGATGCGGATGTGGACGCCAAACCCGTAAACGGTCCGGCCGGGTCACCGTGGATGGACGCCATCGACGTGCACCATCACATAATTCCCGATTTCTATGCGGCCGAGCTTCGCGAATTGGGCGGTTCCACTGTTCTTTCCGGAGTCGACCGCCCCACATGGAGCCGGGCGGGCAGCCTCGCCATGATGGACCGGCAGGGCATACGCGCCGCGATCGTCAGCCTGTGGCCGGGCGTACCCCCGCTGGACCGCGCCCGCAGCCGCGCTCTCGCGCGGCGGCTGAACGAGCACCTGGCCGAGTTCGTGGCGGCCGGCGACTGCCGCTTCGGCGCGTTCGCGGTGCTGCCCTTCCCCCACCTCGACGACTGCGTGGCGGAGTTCGTCCACGCGGTCGACGTGCTCGGCCTGGACGGGCTCGGGCTGCTCACCAACTACGACGGGCTCTACGTCGGCGACCGCCGGCTCGATCCGCTGCTGGCCGAGGCCGAGCGGCGGCGTACGCCGATCTTCGTGCACCCGGCGGCGCCGCCGGCCACCGGCCAGCCCGCCTTCGGGCTGCCGCTGTCGCTGTACGAGTTCCCGTTCGAGACGGTGCGGCTGGTGGCGCAGCTGCTCTACAACGGCACGCTGGAGCGGTTCCCCGAGCTGCGGATCATCCTGCCGCACGGCGGCGGCGGGGTCACCTACTACGCCGACCGGCTCACCTACGGCCCGGTCATCAACCGCGACCTCGCCGACCGCCTGCCGGACGATCCCCTCGCCGTGCTCCGCCGCCTCTACTTCGACGTGGCGATGTGCGGCCGGCACGCGCTCGCCTCGCTGCGGCTGTTCGCCGATCCGGAACGGGTCCTGGTCGGCTCCGACTACCCGTTCATGCCGGAGTCCTTCGGCGCCTCGATCGGTGCGGGAGTGGCGCGCCACGCGGACCTCGATCCGGGGTGGTGGGCCGCGGTCAACCGGTCCAACGCGGCGAAGCTGTTCGCCCGTTTCCCCTCGACAGGAGAGTGACCACATGCTCGACGACACGCTTGTCGACGCGTACCTGAACCGCATCGGTGTGGCCCGGCCGGAGCGGCTCGACGCCGAGGCGCTGCGGCTGCTGCACGCGCAGCACGAGCTGACGGTGCCGTTCGAGACCATCGACTACCACCTCGGCAAGGAGATCTTCATCGACGAGCGGGTGGTCGAGAAGATCGTGTACCAGAACCGCGGCGGCGGCTGCGGTGAGATCAACAACGCGTTCCACTACCTGCTGGAGGCGCTGGGCTTCGACGTCACGCTGCACCAGGGCCGGGTCTGGCTCGGGCACGAGTTCACGCCGCCGTACAACCACTCGGTGACCACGGTGCGCATCGGCGAGCAGCGGTGGCTGAGCGACGTCGGCCTGGGTCGCAGCAGCCGCTACCCGCTGCTGCTGGAGTCGCCGCAGCCGCAGGAGGACCCGCACGGCACCTTCTCCACCAAGCGGGTCGCCGACAACGCCACCGACGTCTTCCGGGCCGACGCGCTGCAGTACCGCTTCTACGACGAGCCGGTCGTGGCCGCCGACGGCATGCAGGTGCTGTGGTGGTACCGCACCTCACCGGACTCGCCTTTCCTGCAGAACCTGTCCTGCACGCTGCCGACCGAGAACGGGCGCATCATCCTGCGGGAGAACAAACTCGTTGTGATCGACGGCGACGAGCGGCGCATCGAACGGATCACCAACGACGACGACCTGCTGGCGGCGTACGACAAGTACTTCGGCATCAAGCTGGACGCGCCGCCGAAGCCGAGTCCGCACGTCAAGAAGTCGATGCGCATGTCGTACGAGCGGGACTGAGCCGTGCTGACCGACGAGCAGGTGCGCGGCTACCTGGACCGGATCGGCGCCGCCCGCCCCGAGCGGCCGGACCTCGCGGCGCTGCGCGACCTGCAGGAGCGCCACACGTGCACGGTGCCGTTCGAGAACCTGGACTACCACCTGGGCCACGAGATCTACATGGACGAGCGGGTGCTGGACAAGGTGGTCCGCCAGCGCCGCGGCGGCGGCTGCTTCGAGATCAACACCTCGCTGTTCTTCCTGTTGGAGTCGCTGGGTTTCGCGGTGACCCTGCACCAGGGGCGCGTCTGGCTCTCCGGGCGGTTCAACGGGCCGCACAATCATCTGATGCTCACGGTGGACCTTCCCGAGACCGGCTCCCGCTGGCTGGTCGACGTCGGCTTCGGCAAGAACAGCCGTTTCCCGTTCCGGCTGGACGCCGCCGAGCCGTACGTGGACCCGCACGGCCGGTTCAGCACCGAGCGGGTCGAGCCCGGGGCCGTCGACGTGTACCGCAACGGCGCGTTGCAGTACCGGTTCTACGACGGGCCGGCCGACCTGGCCGACTTCCGGCAGAACCTGTGGTGGTACCGCACCTGCCCGGACTCGCCGTTCCTGCGGAACATGTTCTGCACGCTGCCCACCGCCGACGGCCGGGTCACGCTCCAGGGCGACGTGCTGACGGTCATCGCCGGCGACCGCCGGAGCGTCGAGACGCTCACCGACGACGACGCGCTGCTGGAGGCGTACCGGCGGTGGTTCGGGATCGTCCTGGACAAGCCGCCGACGCCGAGCCCGTACGCGGACCAGTCGTCGCGCATGGCGTTCTTCCAGAACGACGACGGCGGGCCGGCCCGCCGATGACGACAGTGCGGGCCGCCTACGTCGACCGGCTGGGCCCGGCCACCGAGATCCGGTACGGCGAGTTGCCCGCGCCCCGGCCGGGCCCCACCGACGTGCTGGTCGACACGCTCGCCACCACCGTCAACCACGTCGACACGTTCGTGCGGGCCGGCACGTACCGTACGCCGGTCCCGCTGCCGTTCGTGGTGGGCCGGGACGTGGTGGGCGTGGTCGCGCACGCCGGTGACGGCGTGGCCGGCTTCCGCCCCGGCGACCGGGTCTGGTGCAACAGCCTGGGCCACGGCGGACGTCAGGGCGCGGCCGCCGAGCAGGTGGTGGTGCCCGCGGACCGGCTGTACCCGCTACCGGCGGCGGCCTCGGTGGAGGCGGTCACCGTGCTGCACCCGGCCGCCACCGCCTACCTGGCGCTGGCGGTGCACGGCCGCATGCGCCCCGGTGAGACGGTGGTGGTGGGCGGTGGCGGCGGCAACGTCGGCTCCGCGTTGATCACGACGGCGACGGCGCTGGGCGCGCGCGTGGTCGCCACCGCGGCGCCCCGGGACGAGGCGTTCTGCCGGGCCGCCGGCGCCGTCGAGGTGGTCGACTACGCCGCACCGGATCTCGGTGACCGGCTCGCCGCGTCCTGCCCGGAGGGCGTCCACGTCTACCTGGACACCTCCGGCACCAACGACCTGGACCTGGCGGTCGGGCAACTCGCCGTACGGGGGCGGATCGTGCTGCTCGCGGGCGCGCGGACCCGGCCCGCGCTGCCCGCCGGTGAGCTGTACACGAACGACAGGTCGATAGTCGGTTTCGTCATCTCGCTCGCCACGACCGCGGAACTGGCGGAGGCGGCCGGTTTCATCAACCGGCTGCTCGCGGCCGGCCGGCTGCGACCGCGCGAGGTGGTGCGCCTTCCGCTGTCCGCGATGCGGGAGGCGCACCGGATGGTGGAGGACGGCGAGATGCGCGGGCGGCGGGCCCTGGTCGTCCCGGACGGCGCGGCGTCACAGCTCGGTGAGCAGGCGGTGCAGGCGTAGCGCGAGCTGGATCTCCAGCGCCCGTGCCGGGAGTTGCCAGGTCGGGCCGAGCAGGCGCTTCACCCGGTCCAGCCGCCGGGTGACCGTGTTCGGGTGCATGTGCAGCAGTTCCGCCGCGTTGGTCGGGCTGCGGCCGGCCTCGAAGTACGCGTCGAGCGTGCGGGCGAGGTCGCCGTCGCGGTGCCGGTCGTAGTCGAGCACCGGCTGGAGGGTGGCGTCGATGAACTGGTCGATGCCCTCCCGGCCGGCCAGCAGCATCGGCAGGAAACCCAGCTCCCGTACCGACACGCCGCGACCGGCCAGCTCCATTGAGATCATGACGTCGAGGCAGCGCAGCGCCTGCCGGTAGCGCACCGCCACCCGCTCCGGCCCGGAACCGCTGTCGGACGCCGCGGCCGTCACCGGGCGGCCGAAGAGCGCGCCCGACTCCTCCGCGGCCGTACGGGCGATCTCGGCCGGGTCGGCCTCCCCCGGCAGCAGCAGCACGATGTCGTCGTCGTGCAGCGCGGACAGACCGTCACCCCGGGCGGCGAACGCCGCGCTCCACATCGACGCCCAGTGCGGGCTGACGCCGTCCGGGCGCAACACCACCACG
The DNA here is from genome assembly GCF_028768405.1 of Micromonospora chalcea. Taxonomy (NCBI): domain Bacteria; kingdom Bacillati; phylum Actinomycetota; class Actinomycetes; order Micromonosporales; family Micromonosporaceae; genus Micromonospora; species Micromonospora chalcea. The sequence goes on from NZ_CP118233.1 coordinate 2,088,275, forward strand.
ACGTACGGCCGGTCCAGCCGCACGCCCAGCCGCCGGGCCCGTTCGACAAGCGTGCCGGTGGGCTGCGGCGTGGTGATCAGCTCGTTGAGCAGGGCACGGCGGGCCTGGCTCTCCCGGCTGTCGTCGAGCTGGCGCAGGATCACCGCCGCCGCCTGGGCGATCAGGAGCAGGAGCTGCCCGTCCGGGTCGGCGAGCGGGCTGTCCATCTCCAGCAGCAGGTCTCCCATCCGCCGGTCGCCGGCCAGCACCGGGACGACCATGCGGCGGCCGTCCGGCACGCCCGGCTCCGGTCCGGCGGCGGCGGACCGGCTCGCGGCGACCACCAGACCGTCGTCGGTGCACAGCCGCACCGACGCGCCGAGACGCCGGTCGGCCTCCACCACGAAGGCGCGCGCGTCGCCGCGGGCCACGGCCAGGTCGATGAAGCCGTAGTGCGCGGAGCGCAGCGCCCGCATCCGGTCCAGGTCGGCGGCGGTACGGGCGGACTGCTGCTCCAGCCCGTAGAGCCGGGCGATCGCGACGTCCAGCAGTTGCGTCTTCTCCATCGCCGCGCCGGCGAGCCGGGCGAACGAGGCCAACTGGACGCGCTCCCCCTCGGTGACCGTCCGGGGGCGCCGGTCGGCGAGGTACAGCGCGGCGACGGACCGGCGGGGGGCGTATCCGCGCAGGTGGCCCAGACGTACCGCGACCACCGCGTGCAGTGCCCCGTCGCCGTCCGATCCGGACACCGGCGCGGCGGCGGGGCCGGAGTCCGCGCACCACAGCGGCGATCCGTCCAGCAGCGCCGGGCCGGAGGGATGGTGACCGGGCAGGTCCAGCCGGCCGTCCTCGTGGGGGCCGTCCGCAGCCCGTACCGAGATCGTCGGTCCGTCCTCGGACACGACGGCGACGAAGGCGGCCGGCGCGTCGAGCAGCCGCCGGCCCTGCCGGGCGATGTCCCGCAGCAGACCGCCTTCGTCGTGCGGCACCCCGGCCTCGTCGGCGGAGCCGGGCACGGCGGTGCCTTGTTCCGTGCTCCCCCCCATGACTCTTCCCGTGTCCTTAGTCGCGTCGCGGATCTGCGCCGGATTATAGGCGTCCCGGCCACGAAAGACGTCGAACCTGATGAATCAGAGTCGAACACTTTGACCCTTCGGGAAGCCGATAACGACGATTCTCCGCATGGCCGAAACCGATACCACCACGCCACTGTTCGAATCGCAGGCGGAAATCGTCGTCGACGCCACTCCGGACGAGGTCTACGCGCTCGTCAGTGACCTTCCCCGGTGCCGGGAGTGGAGCACTGAGTGCACCGGAGGCGAGTGGATCAGCGGCCGTCCCGGCGCCGCCGGGGCGGTGTTCCGCGGCCACAACGTCCGTGGCGAGGACGTCGTCGCCTGGGCGCCGGTCGTCCGCGGCGTCTGGACCACGGAGTCGCAGGTGCACACCGCGATCCCCGGCGTCGAGTTCAGCTGGGCCATGCGGGACAGCCGGGGGCGCGCCCAGAGCAGCGTGTGGGCCTTCCGGATGAGCCCCGAGGGTGCCGGCTGCCGCCTGACGCACCACTTCCGGATGGACGAGCCCACCGAGGGCATCCGCAAGATCACCCGAGACATGGACGACGACGAGCGCCGGCGTTTCGTCACCGAATGGGGCGCCAAGGTCGGCGCCGATCTGCACGAGACGCTGCGCCGACTCAAGTCGATCATCGAGACCGAACGGTAGGAGCCGGACATGTTGCTGCAGACGATCGCCAATCGCGGCATCCGACTGGGCACACTCTTCGACCGGGCCGCGGCCCGGCACCCGGACAACAGCATCACCCTCGACCACGACCTCGACGTGGCGCCGGAACTCGGCCGGCGGCTCACCGTCGGCGCGGTCGCCGGCCTGGTCGCCGACCTGGCCGCCCGCCTGCACGCCGCCGGCGTACGACCGGGCGACCGCGTGGTGGTCCACAAGTCGCACAACTTCGACATCACGCTGAGCGCGTGCGCGCTGGCCCGGATCGGGGCCGTGCCGGTGCTGCTCTCCCCCCACCTCGACGCCACCACGGTGCTGCACCTGATCCGCCGGGCCGGCCGGCCGTACCTGCTGACCGACCGCGCCACCCTCGACGGGGAACTGGCGGACACCGTGTTCCCGGCGGTCGCCGGGGTGCTGCTCGCCTCCGGAGACCATCCGTCGGCCACGTCGCTGCGCGCCCTGACCGGTGTGCCGAGCGTCCCGCCGATCGTCATGTCCCCCGACCACCCCACCCTGGTCACCCACACCTCCGGCACCACCGGGCTGCCGAAGCTGGCCGTGCACACCGGACGGACGCTGCAGGCGCGCTACCGCCCGCAGGCGTCGGTCGCCGCGCTGGTGCGCCGCCGCTGCCCGGTCGCCATCCACGTCTCGTTCGTGCACTCGCGCCTGTTCACCGCGCTCGCGATCACGATGCTGCGCGGCTTCCCGCTGCTGGTGCTCGCCGACAACGACCCGGACCAGGCCACCGACCTGTTCCTCACCCATCGTCCGGGCGTGCTGGAGACCCACCCCAACTCGTTCCTGCGGTGGGAGCGGCTGGCCGACGACCCGCGCGCGCCGCTGGCCACCGTGCGCTACTTCAGCAGCACCTTCGACGCCATCCACCCGCGCACGGTCCGGCGCATGCTCGGGGCCTCCGCGCATCCCAAGCCGGTGTTCGGCCAACTGTACGGGCAGAGCGAGGTCGGCCCGGTCGCGGCCCGCGCGTTCACCCGCCGCCGGCCCGAGGACGCCGACGGGCGCTGCGTCGGCATGCCGTTCCCCGGCATGACCGACATCCGGGTGGTCAGCCGCAACGGACGCCCGCCCACCCGCGACAACCCCGGCTACATCGAGGTACGCACCGACGGGCGCATCGTCACCTACCTCGGCGAGCAGCAGCGGTACGAGGGTCAGCGCCACGGATCGTGGTGGCGGATGGGCGACCTGGGCTACCGCACCCGGCTGGGCTGCCTGCACCTGCTCGACCGCGAGGTCGACGAGATCGACGGGTTCGGCAGCACGCTGGCGGTCGAGGACACGCTCTTCACCCGGCTGGACGAACTCGTCGAGGTGATCATCCTGCCGGCGCCGGACGGGCCGCCCGTGCCGGTGATCTGCACCAGCGAGGACCTGCCGATCGACATCGACCGCTGGGCCGGCGCGGTCGCCACGCTGCCGCCGATGGCCCGCCCGGTGCAGCGGCGCCTGGCGGATCTCCCGCAGACCGCGACCACCAAGATCAAACGGTTGGAGCTGGCCCGGCAGCTGCTCGACCGGGACAGCGCGGCCGGATGAGCACCCGGACGCCTGTGCGCGTGGTCGTGGCCGGGGGCGGCATCGGCGGGCTCGCCACGGCGCTGGCGGTCGCGGCGCACGGACATCACGTGACGGTCCTGGAACGCCAGCCCGAGTTCACCGAGCTGGGCGCGGGCATCCAGCTCGCCCCCAACGGCCTGCACGCGCTGGACGCGCTCGGTGTGGGACCGCAGGTGCGGGCCACCGCGGTCGCCATGGCGGAACTGCGGTTCATGGACGGCGTGACCGGCGCCCACGTCACCAGCATGCCGTTGACCGAGCGCTACCAGCGCCGGTTCGGCAGCCCGTACGTGGTGGTGCACCGCGCCGAGTTGCACCGCCGGCTGCTCGACGCCGCCCGGCGGCTGCCCCGGATCACGCTGCGCCCGGCCGCCTCGGTGGCCGGCTACGACCAGAACGCGGCCGAGGCCACCGTGCGCCTGGACTCCGGCGAACGGATCCCCGCCGACATGGTGGTCGGCGCCGACGGCATCCACTCCCGCATCCGCCGCCAGCTCGTCGGCGACGGCGAGCCGCGCAACTCCGGCATCACCGCGTACCGCGCCATAGTCCCCATGTCCCAGGTGCCGGCCCGGGTACGCCGGGACGCGGTCACCTGGTGGGCCGGACCGGACTGCCACTTCGTGCACTACCCGATCAGCGGCGGGGCGTACCTGAACATGGCCGCCAGTCACGCCGACGGCGCGCCCACGCTGTTCGCCGGCCGGCCCACCGACGGCACACTGGTCCGGGCCGCGATGTCGCGCCTCGGCGCGGTCGGTGACCTGCTGCGCCTCAGCGACGAGTGGCGGGCCTGGGTGCTCGTCGACCGGCCGCCCGTCGACGACTGGGCCGACGGCCGGGTCGCCCTGCTCGGCGACGCCGCGCACCCCATGCTGCACTACGCCGCGCAGGGGGCCTGCCAGGCGCTGGAGGACGCGGTGGTGCTCGGCGACCTGCTCGGGGACGGCGCCGAGCCGGTGTCCGAGGTGCTCCGCCGCTACGTCGCGCAACGGCGGGAGCGGACCGCCGCGGTGCAGGCCGTCTCCCGCGACAGCATCCGGCTCTGGCACGCCGCCGGGGACGCGGCGACGGCCCGCAACCGGGCGCTCGCCGCGATGACGCCGCAGGAGCTGCACACGGCGGTGGCCTGGATGCACGCCGCCCGGGTGCGCGGCGAGCGCCCGAGCGAGGCCGTGCGATGACAGGCCCGCGGCATCTGCGGATCTGCATCGTCGGCGCGGGCCCGCGCGGACTGTCCGTCCTGGAGCGGCTCTGTGCCCAGGAACGGCACGACCGGGCCTGCGCCAGCCTCACCGTGCACGTGGTGGACCCCGCCGCGCCCGGCGCCGGCGCGGTGTGGCGCACCGACCAGTCCCGGCTGCTGCTGACGAACACCGTCGCCTCACAGATCACCGTCTACACCGATCCGAGCTGCCGGCTGGCCGGGCCGATCGAGCCCGGGCCGAGCCTGTACGAGTGGGCCCGGAGCGTGGCGTCGGCGGGCCCGTGGGGCGCGCTCGACCGCGACGTGCTCGACGAGGCGCGCGCCCTCGGCCCCGACGACTATCCGACCCGGGCGTTCTACGGCCACTACCTGCGGGCCAGCTTCCGCCGGATCGTGCGCCGCGCGCCGCCGCACGTCTCGATCCGGTGCCACCGCTCCCGCGCGGTGGCCAGCGCCGACACGTCGGGCGTGCCGGGCGGTCCGCAGGGCGTCCGGCTGGCCGACGGCACCCGGCTGCACCACCTGGACGCCGTGGTGCTGGCCCTGGGACACGCCGCTGCCCGGCTGGATCCCCGGCAGGCACGCACGGCGAGCCTGTCCCGGGTGCACGGACTCACCTATCTCCCCCAGGCCAACCCCGCCGACGTCGACCTCAGCCACATCCCGGCGGGCGCGCCGGTGCTGCTGCGCGGGCTGGGCCTGACGTTCTTCGACCATCTGATCCTGCTCACCGTCGGCCGGGGCGGCAGCTTCACCGAGGAGGGCGGACGGCTGCGGTACCGGCCCAGCGGCGCCGAACCGAGGTTGTCCGCCAGTTCCCGCCGGGGCATCCCGGCGCACGCCCGGGGCGACAACCAGAAGGGCGTGACCGGCCGGCACCTGCCCCGGCTGCTGACCGCGCAGGCCGTGGCGCGGCTGCGCGCCCGCCGCGCCCGCGGCGAGTCGATCCGGTTCCGTCGCGACGTGTGGCCGCTGATCGCCGCCGAGGTGGAGAGCGTCTACTACGCCACGCTGCTGCGCCGCACCGGGCACGCCGGCCGGGCCGAGAGCTTCACGCTGCGCTACCTCGCGACCCCCGCCGAGCGGCGGCCGGCGCTGCTCGACGAGTACCCGATACCGCCGCAGCGGCGCTGGGACTGGGACCGGCTGGCCCACCCGTACCGCGGGCGCGAGTTCCGCGACCGGGACGACTTCCGCGCCTGGGCGCTGGACCACCTGGCCCGGGACGTTGCGCACGCGCGGGCCGGCAACGTCGACGGGCCGCTCAAGGCAGCGCTGGACGTCCTGCGTGACCTGCGCAACGAGATCCGCCTGGCGGTCGATCACGGCGGGATCGACGGCGACTCGTACCGCGACGAGCTGACCGGCTGGTTCACCCCGTTCAACGCGTTCCTCTCGATCGGCCCGCCGGCCCGGCGCATCGAGGAGACGATCGCGCTGATCGAAGCCGGTGTGCTGGAACTGACCGGGCCGGACACCCAGATCGTCATCGACACCGAGACACCCGCGTTCGAAGCGACGTCCCGGACCGTGCCCGGTCCCCCGGTCCGCGCCGGCGTCCTCATCGAGGCGCGGCTGCCGGAACCCGACCTGCGCGGCACCGCCGACCCGCTGCTGCGCCACATGCTCGACACCGAACAGTGCCGGCCGTACCGGATCCCCTACGACGGCGGCACGTACGAGACAGGAGGACTCGCCGTGACCGAACGTCCCTACCGGCTCGTCGACGCCCAGGATCAGCCACACCCCCGCCGGTTCGCGTTCGGTGTGCCCACCGAGTCGGTGCACTGGGTGACAGCGGCCGGCATCCGGCCGGGCAACGACTCGGTGATCCTGGCCGACGCCGACGCGATCGCCGCCGAGGTGCGCTCGCTCGCGCCGGCCGGACATGCGGTGGCCGACCGCGCGGCCTCCGGGCCGGCCCGTTTCCCGGGGGTGATCGTGTGATCGACACCCTCGAAGTGGCGGTGGACAGCGGCCTGCTCTCACCGGTGCGCGCCGGCACGAGCATCGAGCCGGTGGTCGGCGACCGGGCCTGGTTGCAGGCCATGCTGGACGCCGAGGCGGCGCTCGCCCGGGCCCAGGCGCGGCTGGGCACGCTGCCCGTCCAGGCCGCTGCGGTGATCACCCGGACCGCCCGGGCCGAGCTGTTCGACCTGCGGGGCGTCGCGATGGCGTCCCGGGACACCGCGAACCCGGTGGTGGCGCTTGTGGCCCAGCTGACCCGCGCGGTCGCCGAGCTGGACCCGGCCTCCGCCGAGTACGTCCACCGTGGCTCCACCAGCCAGGACATCCTGGACACCGCGGCGATGACAGTCGCGCACCGGGCGCTCACCGTCATCGACGACCACCTCGCCGCCGCCGTCGACGCGCTCGCCGGGCTGGCGCTGACCCACCGCGACCTGCCGATGGCCGGGCGGACGCTGGCCCTGCACGCCGCCCCCACCACGTTCGGGCTGAAGGCGGCCGGCTGGCACCAGTTGCTGTGCGACGCCCGGGTGCGGCTGTGCCGGGTACGCGACCAGGGCCTGCCGGTGTCGCTCGGCGGCGCGGCCGGCACGCTGGCCGGCTATCTGGAGTACGCGGCGCTGGACGGCGCGGCCGAGCCGGACCCCGGCTACGTGGACCGCCTCGTGGCGGCGTTCGCCGAGGAGACCGGCCTGAGCCGGCCTGCGTTGCCCTGGCACACGCTGCGTACGCCGCTGGCCGACCTCGCCGCGGTGCTCGCGTTCGTGACGGGCGCGCTCGGCAAGATCGCCGTCGACGTGCTCTCGCTGGCGCGCAGCGAGGTGGGCGAGGTGGCCGAGCCGGCGGCCAGCGGGCGCGGCGCCTCCTCCGCGATGCCGCACAAGCGGAACCCGGTCCTCGCCACGCTGATCCGCAGCGCCGCGCTCCAGGTGCCGCCGCTGGCAGCCGGGCTCACCCAGGCGCTGCTCAGCGAGGACGAGCGGTCCGCCGGCGTGTGGCACGCCGAGTGGCTGCTGCTGCGCGAGTGCCTGCGGCTCACCGGCGGCGCCGCGGAGGCGGCCGTGACGCTGACGCGGGGGCTCGTGGTGCGCCCGGAGCGGATGGCGGCCAACCTGGCGCTGACCCGGGGCCAGCTCACCTCCGAACGGGTCGCCGCCCGGCTCACCCCCGTCGTCGGCCGGGACCGGATCAAGGAGGTGCTGACCCGGGCCGCCGCGGAGGCCGACGCGACCGACCGCGCCCTGTACGACGTCCTGGCGGAGACGCCGGAGCTGCGCGGCCGCTACACCGCCGAGGAACTGGCCCGGATCGGTGATCCGGCCGGCTACCTCGGCGCGGCGGGCACGCTCGTGGACGGCGCGGTCGTCGCCCGGGCGGAGCCGGCCCGGCGCTGACCGCTGGTCCCCGCGCGCACGAGCCGCGGTCGGACGCGGGATCGGGTCAGCCGATGCCGTCGACCGCGGCCCGCAGCGCGCTGATCGACGGATCCCAGGTGAAGTTCAGGACGGGGATGCCGGAGGCGGCGGCGTTGCTGTCGCCGCCGAGGACCACCGCCCGCGGTTTGCCGGTGCCCTGGGGGACCACGAGATACCAGTTGCCCTTCACGTTCGCGATGAACACGTCGTCTGCCTCCTGGTCGGGCGGGTTCGGGTTGGTGACGTCTCCGGCCCAGCTCTCGAAATCGACTGTCGCGCGGAAATCCGTCGGACTGGCGGTGTTCAGCCAGAGGCTGGTGTGCACGTGCGGCCCGACGCCGGACTCGCTGCCGTTGGCCGAGGCGCCGGAGTACGCGATGGTCTGGCCACGCGACACACGTTGACCGGGTGAGACGGCGACCGCCGACAGGTGCAGGTGCCGGGTGTAGTTGCCGTCGTCGTGGGCCATCCCCACGACCCGCCCGGTGGCCGTGGACGTGTCGGCCTTCACGAACCGGATCGTGCCGTTCGCCGCCGCCATGACCGGGGTGCCGGCGCCGACCGCGTAGTCGGTGCCCGGCTCGGCCGAGGGCGGCGTCCGGTTCCGGTGGTCCTGCCAGGAACTGGAGATGCGGACACGTCCGCACGGCCGCTGGTAGCCGCCGGCGGCCCGGGCGGAGCCGGGCAGCAGGGCGAAGGCGGCCGACACCCCGGACGTGGCCAGCGCGGCGCCGGTGAGGAGCCCGCGTCTGGACAGTCCGCGCAGGTAGGCGATGCCGCCGAGGTCCTCGGGCGGCGGAGCGCCGTGGCCGACGTCCCGGGACGACCCGTCACTGAGGATCATCGATGTAAGGTACGGCCGGTTCGGACGCGGGGCAAGCGCGTCGCCCGGACGCCACGCACGCCCTCGCCGGTCGCCATTCCGTCGATGGACGCCTATTCGAAGAACCCGTTTCCGGCACTAGGCTGACGACATGTCTGACGAGCTTTCACCTTCGGCGCAGCAGTCTGCGCTGTCCGGAATCGGCCTGCGCGGCATCGACCACATCGGCCTGGCGGTGAACGATCTGGACGAGGCGATCGAGCGGTACGAGACCGTCTTCGGCATGCGGTGCGTACACGTGGAGGAGAACGCCGAGCAGGGAGTCCGGGAGGCGATGATGTCGATCGGCCCCGACCCCGCCCATGGCCGGCTGCAGTTGCTCGCCCCGCTGACCCCGAGCTCGCCGATCGCCCGCTTCCTCAGCCAGTCCGGCCCGGGCGTGCAGCAGATCGCGTGGACCGTCGACGACGTCGAGAAGACCTCCGCCGAGCTGCGCGAGCGCGGCGTACGGCTGCTCTACGAGCAGCCCAAGCGCGGCACGGCCGGCTCCCGGATCAACTTCGTCCACCCGCGTGACGCGGGCGGAATCCTGGTCGAGCTGGTCGAGCCGGCCGCCGCCTGAGCGGGCCGCCCGGCCGCCCCCGAACGGCCGGTCCCGCCGGATCGTGCCGGTCCGGCGGGACCTCGACAGCGCCGCGCTCAGTGCCGGGTGCGTGGCAGGATCCGGTCCAGCCAGCCGGGCAGCCACCAGTTTCCGCGACCGATGAGCCGCATCAGGGACGGGACCAGCAGCAGCCGGACGATCGTCGCGTCGATCAGCACGGCCAGGGCCAGCATGAAGCCCATCTGCTTGATCTCGAGGATGCGGGTGAACATGAACGACGCGAAGACCACGACCATGATCGCCGCGGCGGCGGTGATCACCTTCGCGGTGCGGGTCAGTCCGAGCTGGACGGCGGCGGCGTTGTCGCCGGTACGGTCCCACTCCTCGCGCATCCGGGAGAGCATGAACACCTGGTAGTCCATGGAGAGCCCGAAGACCAGGGCGAACGCGAACAGCGGCAGGATCACCTGGATGAACCCGGTCCGCTCGACGCCGAGGAGGTCGGCGCCGTGCCCCTCCTGGAAGACCAGCACCGCCGCGCCGAAGGCCGCGCCCGAGGTGAGCAGGTTCATGAAGATCGCCTCGAACGGCAGGACCAGCGAGCGGAAGGCGATCAACAGCAGCAGCCAGCTCGCCGCCAGCACGGCGCCGATGACCAGCGGCATGGCCCGGGAGCTCTCGTCGGTGATGTCCACGATCTCGGCGGGGCCACCACCGACGTGAGCGGTCAGCCCGGTGCCGGCGAACGCGCCACCGGCCTGAGTGCGCAGCTCGCGTACCAGATCGGCCGTCTCGTCGGTGTCCGCGCCGTGCCGTGGACGGACGGTGACCACAGTGGTGTCCCCGTCCCGGCTCACCAGCTCGGCCAGGGCCGGGCCGGCGGCGCGCGTCGCGGCTTCGAGGTGGGCTGTGGTGTGCCCCTTGGCCTGGGCGTCGAGCACCCGGGTGACGCTGACGACGTCAGCGGCCTCCCGGTTGCCGGCGGCCAGGTCGCTGAACCGGGCGACGGCGTCGAGCTGCGCGTCGGTGAACCGGTCGCCGCCGGCCGAGACGACAACTGTGATCGGGGCGAGCACGCCGGGCGCGTACGCCTCGGAGACGATGCCGTACCCCTTGCCCGGCGGCGACTCGGCCACCGCGCCGGCGCCGAGGTCGACGCCGTACTGGAGGTGGAAGACCGGGATGGACAGGGCGCCGAGCAGGACGGTGCCGAGCGCGGCCACGAGCAGCGGACGGCGCATGACCACGGCGATGGCCTTGGCCCAGCCGGAGTGCTCCGGGTCCGGGTGGGCCAGCGACCGGCGGGCCCAGGGCAGCGCGAAGCGGTTGATGCGGGGGCCCAGAAGACCGAGCAGGGCGGGCAGCAGGGTGACCGCGATGAGCATCATGACCAGCACGGCGACTGTCATGCCGACGGCCATCGAATAGACCTTCGCGGAGCGGACCAGCCAGAGCCCGGCCAGCGAGACGACGACGGTGATGCCGGAGAACAGGACGGCCTGCCCGGCGGTGGCCACGGTGCGCCCGATCGCCCGGGCCCGTTCCGGACGGCCGCTGTCACCTGCTTTCGCCAGTTCCTCGCGGAACCGGGTGACGATGAACAGCGTGTAGTCGATGCCGAGCGCGATGCCGACCATGCTGACAGCGGTCTGCACGAACACGTCGAAGGTGGTGAAGTGGGTGGCGATGCCGAGCGCGCCGAACGCGGCGAGCACGGCGACGACACCGAGCAGGAGCGGGATGGCGGCCGCCACGAGCGACCCGAACGCGAGCAGCAGGACGATGGCGGCGGCCGGGAAGCCGATCGTCTCGGCCATGGACAGGTCCTCGTTGCCCTGCTCGACGGCGGCCGCGGCGAGCGGCGAGACGCCGGTGAAGTACGCCTCCACCTGGCCGGTGCCGAGCCCTTCGGCGATCTCGCCGAGCGGCCCGGCCTGCTCCTGGAGCTTTTTGTCGTCGCCGTCGAGACTGACCGGCACGAGCGCGGTCTTCCCGCCGGGGGCGATGAGCCGGTCCGGCGCGTCGTACGGGCTGACCACGGTGCGCACGTCCGGGGCCTGGCGGTAGCGCTCGACAGCGGTGCGGACGACCTCGCGGAACGCCGGGTCCTGCGCGTCGATCGAGGTCGAGTGCAGGACCACGAAGTCGGTCTCGCTCGGCGTGTCGGGGAACTCGGCGCTGATCAGCTCGGCGGCCTTCTCCGAGTCGGAGCCGATCACGGAGTTGGTGTTGCCGGTCAGGTGCGAGGTGAAGTAGCCGGCCGAGACGGCCGCGCCGGCGAGCAGCACCAGCCAGACCAGGATGACCTTCACTGGATTGAGCGCCGCCCAGACGGCCCAGCGGTAGAGGAAGCCTTCCTCCAGCGGCCGGTGTTCGCCACCTCGGCGGGTGCGCGACAGCGTGTCGGTCATCGAATCCCTTTCGCGGTTGGCACTGATGTCCGCCGGCCACTGCGGTACGGCTGCCGGCGCCCCCTTCCGGCGCCGGTCAGCCTACCGTCCACTAGAGGCCGTTTTGTGGACCTTGTGAACGTCGAAATCAGTTGAGTACGGCGCCGGCGTCGTCCCGGAACTCCCGGCTCCGCCGGTTGTCCAGGTGCACGTAGACCCGGTGCAGCCAACGGTCCCGCCCGTCGAAGCGGGGAGTGAACTCGGACCGGCCGTGCAGCACCAGCCGGTTGTCGATGAGCGCCATCATCCCGGTCTGCAGCACCAGCGGCGTGGAGACGTCGGTGAGGATCCGCTTCAACCGCGCCATCACCTCGCCGGCCTCCTCGTCCAGCGCGGTGGTCGCGTTCAGGTCGAGGCAGATGTTCGAGTCCTCCACGCTGCCGGTGAGCACCGCGTGCGGCGTGGTGCGGTCACCCTGGCGGAACGAGGGCGGCGGCGCGGTGACGAACCGGGGCTCGCGCAGCACCTTCCGGTCGGTCTCCTCGATCAGCGGCAGGGCCTGCCGGATGCAGGTGACCAGCGTGCCGGCCCGCTTGGCGTGATCGTTGCGCAGGCACAGCAGGCCGACGTAGTCGGGGCGTTCCCGGTGGAACGCGTTCTCCACGTGGAACTCCAGCGGCACCGACCCGGCGTTGCTCTGGGAGTCCTCCAGGCCGCGCACCGGGACGACGTTCTGCACCAGGGCGCCGCTCTTCTCGCTGCGGTAGGCGATCACCTCGCCGAGGTGCAGGCCGACGAGCATGGCCAGGACGGCCGGCACGGTGGTCGCCCGTTCCACCGACTCCCGGACGGTCGGAGTGCTCGGCAGGTCGCGCTCGTCCACCGGAAGGCCGGCGAGCACGAGTGAGCCGGTGGCCCCGGCGTCGCTGCGGAAGTCGCGCAGCGTCTCCATCAGCCGCAGCGGCATCCGGCAGCTCGCCTGCCGGGCCTGCGTCACCCAGGACAGGTCGTCCAGCAGTCGCGGCGACGCGGCGACGAGTTCCTCGGCCAGCGCCCGCAGGGCGGTCCGTTCGTCGTCGGCGAGGTCCAGCCTCAGTCCCTGCGCGCCGCGCGTCGACCGGTCAGATGTCGTGGTCATGGATTCGTCCTCTCGTACGGCGTGCGCGATCGTCCCGGCGCACGGGGGCCGGTGTCGGCACGGAGGGGATTCGTGGGAGCGGATCAGAGGGCGGGCAACGCGCGGCTGTCCACCTTCCCGTTGGTGGTGAGCGGAATGTGGTCGATGGCGACGACGTCCGCCGGGATCATGTAGTCGGGCAGGTCGACGGCGAGGTGGGCGCGCAACGCGGCGGCGTCCACCGCCGCGCCGGCGGTGAGCACCACGTACGCCGCCAGGCGCTTCTCGCCGGGGCTGGGCTCGCGGGCGAGCACCACGGCGTCACGGACGCCCGGATGGGCGGCGAGCCGGGCCTGGATCTCGCCCAGTTCCACCCGGTAGCCCCGGATCTTGACCTGGTTGTCGATGCGGCCGAGGAACTCCAGCGTGCCGTCGGGCAGCCAGCGGGCCAGGTCGCCGCTGCGGTAGAGGCGGCTGCCCGGCGGGCCGTACGGGTCGGGCCGGAACCGGTCCGCGGTCAGGTCCGGGCGGCCCAGGTAGCCGCGCGCCACCCCGACGCCGCCGATCCAGACCTCGCCGGGCACGCCGACCGGCACCGGGTCGAGCCGCTCGGTCAGCACGTACATGGTGGTGTTGACGATCGGGACGCCGAGCGGCACCAGCTCGGTGGCCGGCGGCTCGCTGATCGGCTGCCCCGAGTTGCCGATGGTGATCTCGGTGGGGCCGTACTCGGTGGCGACCTTCGTGCCGTCCGGCCCGGCCAGATCCAGCCAGCGCTCGGCCAGCGCCGCGGTGAACGAGTCCCCGGCCGCGATGACCATGCCGGCCAGGTCCCGCGCCTGCTCCCCGGTGAGCTGCCAGGTGAGCAGGTCCAGGTGGCCCGGGGTCATCTTGATGAAGCTGTACGGCGCGCCCGTGAGCAGGTGCGCCCCGAGGTCGGCGGTGTCCAGCGGCTCGGGCAGCAGGTGCGCCGGCTCCCCGGTGATCAGCGGGGTGAAGATGTTCGGGATGCCCAGGTCGAACGAGATCGAGGAGAAGACCGGGGCGCCGCCGGGGCCGTGCGCGGCGTACGCGCCGACGGTCCAGAGCAGATAGTTGGCCAGGCCGGCGTGCGGCACCAGCACGCCCTTGGGCCGCCCGGTGGAGCCGGAGGTGAAGATGACGTAGGCGAGCTGGGCCGGGTCGATCGGCACGGTCGCCGGGGTGTCGGGCCGGGCCGCGACGGCCGCCGCGTCCGCGTCGACCAGGACCAGGACGCCGTCGTACAGGCCGGTGAGGGTGGCCTGCTCGACGGTGGAGGTGACCACCACCGGGCTGCCGGCCGCCTCGATCATGTAGCGCAGCCGTTCCGCCGGCAGCTGCGGATCCAGCGGCAGGTAGCCGGCCCCGGACTGCCAGACCGCGATCAGGGCGGGGATGAGGTCTGGTGTGCGGCCCAGGCACACGCCGACCAGGGTGTCCCGGCCGGCGCCGAGGTCGAGCAGGTGGTGGGTGAGCCGGTTGGCCCGCCGCATCAGCTCCCGGTACGTGAGCCGCGTGTCGCCGACCCGGACGGCGATCCGGTCCGGAGTGGCGTCGGCCTGGGCCCGGATCAGGTCGACCACGGTCACGTCGCCCCGGGGCGCCGTCTCCGCGACGGCCCAGTCGCGCAGCACCGCGTCGCGCTCGTCCGCCGGCAGGTAGGTGCGCCCGGCGTCACCGTCGGGGTCGGCGGCCATCGCCACCAGCACCTCCCGGTAGAGCGCGGCGAGCCGGCGGGCGTACCCGGGGTCGACTGTCTCCCCGGCGACGCGCAGGCGCAGGCGGCCCGGCCCGGCGGTGACCCGCAGGCCGTACCCGTCCCGGTCGGCCGGCAGGCCGGGCAGCGGCTCACCGGGCAGGCCGGCGGCCGGGTCCCACTCGAAGAGGGCGTGCTGCCCCTGCCCCGGCCCGCCGGTGACCGGGCGGTACGCGAGCCGGTGGGTCCACGCGTCGCGCTCGTGGGCGGCCACGTCGCGCACCAGCGCCCGCCAGGTCGCCGCGCGGGCGGCCGTCGGCACGGGCCGCACCACGCGGTGCAGCAGTCGCTCGCAGTCCGGGCGCGCGGCGCCGCCGTGCGGGGTGAGGGTGGCGTCGGTGTGCCCGGCCGGTTCGGCGCCGAGCATGCCGAGCACGGTCTGGTGGGCGGCGAACAGCACAGTGGACAGCGGCGCCCCGGCGGCGTCGGCGAGCACGGCCAGCCCGGCGGACACCCCGGCCAGGTCGACGGTGAGCTCGGTGCTCCCGGCCGCGCCGCCCCAGCCGCCGGGCAGGGCGCAGGAACCGCCGGCCAGCGCCCGGGTCCAGTACTCCTCGCCTTCGAAGTCGGCGGCGGCGTCGAGCGCGTCCGCGACGCAGGGCGCGTGCCGGGTGGCGGTGACCGGCGCCGCGTTGTAATAGGCGCGCAGCAGCTCGGCGAGGATGCCCGCCGGGTCGGCCACGCAGCTCAGCGCCCGGGGCGCGGCGACCAGCAGCGTCCAGCTCTGTTCGGTCTCCAGGATCACGGTCAGCCGTAGCGGCCCGGCGGCGGCCGGGTCGAACGGCGTGGCCCGTTCGGTCTCCAGCAGCGCGGCGAGCATCGCGTCGCGCTTGTCCGCGTCGACGCTGCGGTGGTCGTGCCGGGCCAGCGGGACCGCGGCGTCCGGATGCGCCAGGTACAGCGGCTCGGTGCCGCCGGACGGGTCGGTCGAGCAACGGAGCAGCTCGTGCGCGCGCACCACCGCCTCGACCGCCGAGGCGAAACGCTCCGGCGCGAACGGGGCCGGGTCCTCGATCCGCCGGCCGTCCAGGTCGACCTCGGTGAACGCCGACGCCTGCGCGACCAGGTCGGCCGGCACGTCGGGCAGCGGATAGGCGTCGCTGACGCCGGCCGGGACGATCGCCCGGTCCCGGGGACTGAGCAGCGTGAACGGCTCGATGTCGGCCGCTTCCACCGCCGGGTCGAGGGGGGTCATGTCTCGTCTCCTGGGTTCCGGTCCACCGGCGGCCCGCTCCGGGCGGGTACGGCGGCGGCTGTGGTCGGGGGCGGTCGGTGGTGGTACCGGTCGGCGGCGCCGGACACCCACGGCGGCGGTACGACGGCGGCGAGATCCCGCGCCACCGTCGCCACCACCTCGGCCCGCGCGCCGTGGAGGAAGAAGTGGTCGCCGGGGAACAGGCAGAGCCGCGACCGGGCCGAGGTGTGCCGCCGCCACCCGTCGAGCGCCCTCGGCGGCACGATCCGGTCCCCCCGGCCGCCCAGCACCGTCAGTGGCGTCGCCAGCGGCGGCTCGGGGCGGTGCTCGTACGTCTCCAGCACCGAGAAGTCGGCCCGCAGCACGGGCAGCATCAGCCGCATCAGGTCGGCGTTGTCGAGCACCTCCGGCGGGGTGCCGCCCAGCTTCGCCAGGTGCGCGCGGATCTCGTCGTCGGCGGCGCAGTGCAGCAGCGGCCGCGACGACGGGGAGTCCGGCGACGCGGCGGCGGAGACGAACACGTGCTCCGGCTGGCGCACCGGGCGGCGGCGCAGCGCCCGGGCCAGCTCGAAGGCGAGCAGGCCACCCATGCTGTGCCCGAACAGCGCGTACGGCCGGTCCAGCGCGCCGGTCAGCGCGTCGGCGAGGGACCGGATCAGCGGGGTGAGGCGCAGGAAGGGCGCCTCCTGCAGCCGGGTGCCCCGGCCGGGCAGCTCCAACGCCACCACCTGGACTCCGGGTGGCGCGGCGCGCTGCCAGCCCCGGAACGCCGCCGCGCCGCCACCTGCGTACGGCAGGCAGAACAGGCGGACGTCAGCGTCCGGATTCCACACCTGACCGCCCAGCCACCGACTGTCCACGGGGAACCTCCTCCTCCCTGATCTGGCCGTAGTCGAGCCGGACGAGCCGGTCGGCGGCGTCGAAGTAGCGGTCGTCGTGGCTGATCACCACGACGGCCTTGTCCCGGTCCCGCAGTTCCGGCAGCAGTTCCCGGTAGAAGAAGTCCTTGAAGACCGGGTCCTGGTCGGCCGCCCACTCGTCGAACAGGCAGAAGGGGCGGTCCTCCAGGTACGTCACCAGCAACGCCAGCCGTTTGCGCTGCCCGAGCGAGAGCGCCGTGGTGGAGAACCGGTCCCCGTCGACGCGTACCTTGTGGTCCAGTTGCAGGCGCTCCAGGTACCGCTGCGCCTTGGCAGCCTGCTCCCCCGCCGGCAGCCCGAGCAGGCTGTCGAAGAGGTGGAAGTCGGAGAACACGGCGGAGAACAGGTTGCGGTAGTCCTCCCGGTTGGCCGCGGTGACCTGGGTGCCGTCCACCTGGATCGCGCCGCTCTCCGGCTCGTACAGGCTGGTGAGCACCTTCGCCAGGGTGGTCTTGCCGCTGCCGTTGGCGCCGACGACGAAGAGGATCTCGCCGCGCCGGAACTCGAAGTCCAGCGGGCCGAGCACGAACTGCTCGCCCTTCGGTCCGGGGTAGACGTGGCTGACCCCGCGGAAGGCGATGCTTCGCCACCCGGCGAAGACGTTGCCCGCCCGACCCGCGGCGGCCGGGAACCTGCTGTTCGACACGGCGGGCGCCCGCCCCGCGCCCGGCCCGCCGAGACCCGCGTCGAGCTCCGCGAGCCGCTCCTTGATCTTCCCCAGGGCCACCGACGCCCGGCCCAGCGCGGGGAACCAGACGAGGACGCCCTGAAGGCTGGAGACGGCGAAGAGCAGGATCAGCACGCACGACGTGAGCGTCTGGTCGGACAGGGCGAACCAGGCGGGGAAGGCGAACAGCAGCAGGCCGATGAAGGCGAAGAAGACCGCCTGACCGCCACCGGTGGCGCCCTCGTAGACGGAGAGGCCGAAGACGCTGTGCCGGCGGTAGGCGGACGCCGTGGCCGTCAGCTCACCGTCGATCAGCGCGGCCCGCCGCTCCCGGTTGAGCTTCAGCTCCTTGAGCCCTTCGGTGACCGAACGGAAGTGACCGAACAGCGCGTCCTGCTCCCGCCGCGCGGCCTTGAGCGCGCCCAGGCCGGAGGCGGAGACGAGCAGGTAGAGCAGCACGCCCACGACGACCGTGGCGCCGGTGGCGAGCGCCACCGCCGGTGAGACGATCACCAGGTACGCGATGGCCACCAGCACGAACGCCGCGCCCGAGCAGATGCCCGGCAGGCCGGGCAGCGCGTCGGCGATCACCACCACGTCGTCGGCGAGCGCCGAGTAGAGCTGCGCCGTGCCGGTCCGCTCCACGGTCCGCAGCGGGGCGTCCAGGATGCCGTCGATGAGGCGGCGGCGCAGGTGGTAGACGGCGCCCTGGGACAGCCGGTACAGCATGCTCTGGGAGACGAACTTGGTGACCAGCGTGGCCAGGCAGAGTGCCACGTATCCCCAGATCAGCCGCTGCGAGGGCGCGGCGTCGGCGGCCAGCGCCAGGTTGACCATGGCGATGAAGGCGGCGCCGGTGCCGCCGCTGACGATGCCCGCCGCGATGGCCAGCAGGAACGGGCCCCGGCTGTAGCGCAGCAGGTAGGCGAAGAGGCTCATGCGCCCACCTCGTCCAGCCAGGCACGGAGCGTGGTCAGCGGCGCCGCCGGCGAGTCGGCCAGCCGGCCGAGCAGCAGGTCCCAGCGTCGCATCAGCGCCTGGAGCGCCCGGGCGTCGTGGACGTCGGTGGAGAAGATCCAGGTGCCGTGCAGTTCCGCGCCCTGTTCCCGCATGATCAGAGCCAAGTCGACCTCCGCCGGTCTGAGGTTGGTGCCGAGCACCTCGGAGAAGACGTAGTCGTCACCGATTTCCAACGAATCGACCCGCAGCCCGGGCAACGCGAGTTCCGGCACCTCGGCGTTGAGCAGGTTGAACAGGGTCCGCGTCGGGTCACCGTCCGCGGTGGCCGGCACCGCCAGCCACGGCGGCACGGCCCGGTTGGCGTACGCGTCGAGCGTCCGGTCCCGGACCTGCCGCACCAGCCCGGCGAACGTCGACGCGGCGGTCAGGTCGGCGCGTACCACGAGCGGGTGCACGAACCAGCCGATCAGGTCGGCCGTCTCGGCCCGGTCCCGGCCCGCCTCCGGGAAGCCCACCGGGATGTCGTCGCGGCCGGAGCAGGCGGCGAGCAGCAGGTGGTACGCGGCCAGCAGCGCCATGAACAGGCTGGCCCCCTCCTGCCGGGCGAGCCCACGCAGCTTCTCCGTGACCGCCGGGTCGACGCGGAACGCGCGGGTGAAGCCGTCGGCGGCGGTCGTCCCGGTGGCCGGTGGCCGCAGCGTCAGTGCCGGTGGCAGGCCGGCCAGGGCGCGCCGCCAGTGGTCCACGTGCGCGTCGAGCGCGCCGCCGGCCAGTTGCCGGCGCTGCCACGCCGCCACGTCGGGGTACTGCACGGCCAGCTCCGGCAGCCGCGGCGCCCGGCCGGTGGCGTGGGCGCCGTAGAACTCGGTCAGGTCGCGCACCAGCACCCCGTAGGACCAGTTGTCGGTGACCAGGTGATGCATGGTGAGCACCAGCGCGTGCCGGTCCTCGCCGAGGCGGGCCAGCAGGCCGCGCACCATCGGCTCCGCGTCGATGCGGAACGGCCGCCGTCCCTGCTCCTCGATCAGCGCGCGCAGCTCGCCCGGCTCGGCGTCGCGGAGGTCCACCGCCGTCAACGGCCAGCCGCCGGCCGGTTCGATCCGCTGCGCCGGCCCGTCCGGGCCGTCCACGATCCGGGTCCGCAGCGCCTCGTGCCGCCCGACGACGTCGTCCAGGGCGCGGCGCAGCGCCGCCTCGTCCAGCGGTCCGGTCAGCCGCAGCGCGGTCACCACGTTGTGGATCGGGTCGGCCGGGCCGAGCGGGTGGTGCCGGATCAGCCGTTCCTGGCTGAACGACAGCGGCAGGTCGCCGTCGCGGCCGACGCGCGGGATCGGGGCCGGGCCGGTGTCCGCGCCGCTCGCGTGCCGCCGGACCTGCCCGGCCAGCCAGCCGACCGTCGGGTTGCCGAAGAGGTCGCGCAGCGCGAGCCGTACGCCGTACCGGGCGTCGATCTGCGCGGCGAGTTTGGTGGCGAGCAGGGAGTGCCCGCCCAGTGTGAAGAAGTTGTCGTCCCGGCCGACCTCGTCGACCCCGAGCAGCTCCCGCCAGATGTCGGCGATCGCCGCTTCCACCTCGTCGCGGGGCGCTTCGGCAGCGGCGGCGGGCTCGCCGGCGGGCGGCTGCGGCGCGGGCAGGGCGGACCGGTCGACGGTGCCGGCCGGGGTGCGCGGCAGCTCCGGCAGCGCCACCCAGGCGGCCGGGAGCAGATTCTCCGGCAGCCGCTGCCTCAGGTACGCCGCCAGCTCACCGGCCCCGGCCTGCCCCACGACGTACGCGACCAGCCGGTCGTCGTGCGCCACCACGGCGGCCCCGGTCACGGCGGGATGCCCGGACACGATCGACTCGACCAGGTCCAGGTCCACCGGGAAGCCGCGCAGCCGTACCTGGTGGTCGAGGCGGCCCAGGTACTCGATCACGCCGTCGGCGCGCATCCGGGCCCGCTCGCCGGTGCGCAGCAGCCGCGCGCCGCGCGCCGTGCCGAACGGGTCCGGCGCCAGCAGCGCCGCCACGTCTCCGGCCGGCGCCGGAAGCGGGTCGCCACCGACGTACAGCTCCCCCGGCACGCCGGCCGGGAGTGGCTGACCGGCCCGGTCCAGGACGTGCGCCCGGGTGCCCGGCACCGGGCGGCCGACCGGCATCAACTGCCGCTGCCCGCCGTCGGGCGTGGCCGGGTCGGCGGGCCCGCCGTCGGGCGTGGCCGGATCGGTGAGCTCGCCGTCGACGGCGCACAGGTGGGCGGTGACCGGCGCGGCCACGTCCGGCGGCACGAGCACGTGGTGCAGGGCCGCCGGCGACCGCTCCGCGAAGCGCGCCACCAGGTCCCGGGACAGCGGCGCCCCACCGCAGAACACGTGCCGCAGCGCGGCGCAGCGCTCCACCCCGCGCTGGTCGAGCAGGTCGGCGAGCAGGTCGGGCCGGAAGCAGGCCACGCTGACCCGCTCCGCCCGGATCAGGCCGACCACGTGGCGGGCGTCGCGGTCCCCGCCGGGCCGGGCCAGCACCACGGCCGCGCCGCTCAGCAGCGGGGCGTACAGCTCCCAGACCGCCGCCGGGGCGGCCAGGGGCGCCTGCTGGAGCACCCGGTCGGCGGCGGTCAGCCCGGCCGCCTCGGACAACCAGCGCAGCCGGTCGCGCAGCGCCGCGTGGCTGTGCACCGTGGTGCGCGGCGCACCGTCGGGCGGACAGGTGACGTAGGCCGGGTCGCCGCCGGTGACAGTGCCCGCGCCGGCCGGCGCCGCGGCGTCCGGCACGAGGGCACCGGGCACGGCGGCGTCGGGCACGGCGCGCGGGTCGGCGGACGGGTCGTCCACCAGGCAGGTCGGCCCGGACCAGCGCGGGACGCCGCCCTGCGGGCGCGCGGTGAGCAGCAACGCGACCTCGGCCGCCGTCAGCAGCGCGGCGGCCCGGTCCGCGGGCAGCCCCGGATCCACCGGTACGACCACCCCGCCGGCCCGCCAGACGGCGAGCGGCGCGGCGACCAGCTCCACGCACCGGTCCAGCCGCACGCCGACCCGGGTGCCCCGGCGCACGCCCGCTGCCCGCAACCGATCGGCGAGCGCGCCGACGAGCGCGTCCAGCTCGCCGTAGCCGACCGTACGCGAGCCGAACCGCACCGCCGGGGCGGCCGGGTCACGGCGGACCGCCGCGGCGAAGGCGTCACCGACCAGCGGACGGGCGGCGTCGGTCGCCGGGCCGGTGGCCAGCGCCAGCAGCTCGTCCCGCTCGACCGGGCCGACGAGCGGCAGCACGCCGATCGGGGTGTCCGGGTCGTCCAGCAGGCCCCGCAGCAGACGGTGGAACATGCTCACGTGACGCCGGGCGGTCGCCTCGTCGAACAGGTCGGTGCTGTACTCCAGCCGCCCCCAGATCGTGTCGCCGTCCTCGAAGAGGTCAAGCAGCAGGTCGAACTCGGCCTTGCGGGCGTCCAGCGAGACCGGCTCGACCCGCAGCGGCCCGTCGTGCCAGGACGGGAACGGCACGTTCTGGTACGAGAACAGCACCTGGAAGACCGGGGTGCCGGCCGCCGACCGTTCCGGCTGCAACTGCTCGACCAGCCGCTCGAACGGGATGCCCTGGTGGTCGTACGCGGCCAGGCACACCGCGCCGACCCGGCGCAGCAGCTCCCGGAACGACGGGTCGCCGCGCAGGTCGGTACGCAACGCCACGGTGTTCATGAACAGCCCGATCAGCGGCTCCAGCTCGACCAGGCGCCGGTTGGCCACCGGCGAGCCGACCACCACCTCCTCGTCGCCGGTGAGCCGGTGCAGCAGCACCGCGAAGGCGGCCTGGAGCACCATGAACAGCGTGGCGTTCTCCTGCCGGGACAGCGCCCGCAGCCGGGTCACCACGGCCGGCGGGATCTCCACCGGCACCGAGTCACCCCGGTAGCTCTTCTCCCTCGGCCGGGGCCGGTCACCGACCAGGCCGATCTCCGGTGGCGCGCCGCCGAGCTGGCCCGTCCAGTACGCCAGGTCCGCCGCCCACGCCTGCTGAGCAGCCGGCTCCTGCTGCCAGAGGGCGAAGTCGGCGTACTGCACCGGCAGCTCGGGCAGGCCGTGCGGCCCACCGGTCAGCAGGGCGCGGTAGCAGTCGATCAGCTCGCGCAGCAGCACCCCCATCGACCAGCGGTCGGACACGAGGTGGTGCAGGTTGAGCAGCACGCCGGTCACCTGCGGGCCGAAGCGGAGCAGCCGGACCCGCACCGGCGAACCGGCGGCCAGGTCGAACGGCCGGCCGATCAGCTCCTCCTCGCGGCGGCGCAGCTCGGCGTCGACCTCCCCGGGCGTCACCCCGGGCACGTCCTCGACCCGCACGTCCGGCGGCAGCTCGGCCCGCACCTGCTGGTACGGCCGTCCGTCCCGCTCGAAGAAGACCGTCCGCAGCGACTCGTGCCGGCGGACCACCTCGGCGCAGGCGCGGGCGAACAGGTCCGCGCGGAAGTCGCCGTGCACCCGCATCGCCGTGGAGATGACGTACGCGGAGGTGTGCGCCGCGAACTGCTCCAGGAACCAGATCCGGCTCTGCGAGAAGGTCAGCGGCACCGGGGCGTCCCGGTCGGCGCGCGGTGGCACGGTCCGCGCCGGGGCGCGGTCGATGCCCTCCTCCTGGAGCAGGTTGCCCAGCAGCGCGAGCCGCTGCGCGGACAGGGCGAACCGCCTGGTGCTCATGCCTGCGTCCTTCCGTCGGCGCGGTCGAGCGCCTGCTGCACCTCGTCGTCGGACAGGTCGCTGAGCCGGATCAGCAACTCGGCGGTCTTCTCCACGACGGTCCGCTGCGCGGGGTCGGCGGTCAGCGCGCGGGTGAGCCCGGCGACCGTCGGGTCGGTGAAGACCTTGTGCAACGGCACGTCCACGCCGAACGCCTCCCGGACCCGGGCCACCATCCGGGTGCTGAGCAGCGAGTGCCCGCCGAGGGCGAAGAAGTCGTCGCCCACGCCGACCCGGTCGACGCCGAGGGTCTCGGCCCAGATGCCGGCGATCACCTCCTCGACCGGTGTGCGCGGCGCCACGTACGCCGATGTCACCTGCCGCCGGCCCGAATCGGGCGCGGGCAGCGCCTTGCGGTCGACCTTGTTGTTCGGGGTGAGCGGCAGCGCGTCGAGGAAGACGTACGCCGAGGGCGCCATGTAGTCGGGCAACTGCTCGCCGACCGCGGCCTGCAACCGCGGCAGCAGCCGCCTCGCCCGGCGGCCGAGGGCGTCGTTGACGAACGAGTCCCAGCGCGGCTCGGCGGCGGGCGGCCCGGCGAGCCGGGGCAGCGGCGTCTCCGGCCGGCCGTCGCCGGCCAGCCGGCGCAGCACGACGGTCAGGTCACCGGCCGGTCCGTGACCGGACCAGTCCAGGTCCAGCCGGTAGCCGGTCTCGTCGGCGAGCCGGCGCAGCTGTTCCGGCTCGACGGCGGCCGGGTCGACAGGGGACGCCAGTTCGGCCCGCAGGTCGGCGACCGTGCCGTCCGCCCCGGCGAGCGCCGTCGCCGCCCGCGCCCAGCGGTCGACGCGGGCGTTGGGTACGCCGCGCAGCGCGAGCAGCGCCGGACGGTCGGCGGTGAGCCGCTCGCGCAGCCCGGCCGCGGTGAGCCCGCTGTCGCGCCAGTCCAGCCACGTCACGTCCCCGGCGTCGACGACGTCGCCGTCGACGGTGAGCCGTACGTCGTAGCGGAACCGGGTCAGCTCGTTGCTCACCGAGCCGAGCTTCGGCATCACCCGTACCCCCGTCAGCCGGGGGAAGCGGGCCGGCAACGCGGTGAAGAAGCCCGGGTCGAAGACCAGCTCCCGGTCGTCGGCGACGGCCCGGCGCACCCGCTCGCGCAGTTGCTCGGCGCTGTCCTGCGCCTCGGCCCGCTCCACCTGCACCGAGGTGTGGAAGGTCTCCAGCAGCGGCAGGCTGCGGATGTCGCCGAGGAAGAGCGAGCCGCCCGGGGCGAGCCGGGGCAACGCGCCCTCGATCACCCGCAGCAGGTAGTCCTCGTCGGCGAAGTACTGCGCCACCGAGTTGAGCACGATCACGTCGAAGAGCTGGTCGGGCAGCGCGTCCAGCTCGTCGGCGGCGCAGCCGAACAGCTCCACCCCGGACAGTCCCCGCGCCGGCACGTCGGCGCGCAGCCGGTCCAGGGCGACAGCGGAGATGTCGGTGCCCCAGTAGCTGCGCACGTGCGGGGCGACCCGGTAGAGGATCAGGCCGGTGCCGCAGCCGATCTCCAGCACCGAGCGCGGGCCGTCCTGGAGGATCCGCTCGGCGGTCGCCTCGGCCCAGCCGCGCATCTCCGCAACCGGGATCGGCGCTCCGGTGTAGCTGCTGTTCCAGCCCCGGGTGTCGAACGTCGGGTCGACCTCGCCGGTGTCCGTCACGTCGTACGCGGCGTCCCAGACGTCGCGCCACTGCTCCACCTCGTGCGGCCACTGCGCCGCCGCCTCGGCCCGGGCGTCGGCGCCGGCCACCACGTACGCCACCAGCCGCTGGTCGCCGGGGGTGTCCTCGCGTACGGTCACCACCGCCTGGTTGACCTGCGGCTGCCGCTCCAGCACCGACTCGATCTCGCCCAGCTCGATCCGGAAGCCCCGCAGCTTCACCTGGTGGTCGAGCCGGCCGAGGAACTCGATGCTCCCGTCGGCGCGACGGCGGACCAGGTCGCCGGTGCGGTAGAGCCGGTCGCCCAGCCCGATCGGGAAGGGGTGCCGGACGAACCGCTCGGCGGTCAGCTCGGGCCGGTCCAGGTAGCCCCGCGCCAGGCCGGCGCCGCCGATGTGCAGCTCGCCGGGGACACCCGGCGGCACCAGGTGGCCGCTGCCGTCGAGCACGTGCAGTTCGGTGTTGGCGATCGGCTCGCCGATGGAGATCGGGCCGTGGTCGACCCGCGCCACCGCCGACCAGATGGTCGTCTCGGTCGGGCCGTACATGTTCCACAGCTCGGCGCACCGGCCGAGCAGGCGCTGGGCCAGCTCGGCGGGGAGCGCCTCACCGCCGGCCAGCACCCGCAGCCCGGCCTCGCCGGTCCAGCCGGCGTCGAGCAGCATCCGCCAGGTGGACGGGGTGGCCTGCATGACCGTCGCGCCGAAGGCGTCCAGCGCGGCGGCCAGCCGTTCCCCGTCGGCGGCGACCTGGCGGCTCACCACTGCCACGCAGGCCCCCTCGACCAGCGGCAGGAGCAGCTCCAGCCCGGCGATGTCGAAGGAGAGCGTGGTGACCGCCAGCAGCACGTCGTCGGCGCTGACGCCGGGGCGTTCGCCCATGGCGAGCAGGAAGTTGCCCAGCGCCCCGTGCGGCACCTGCACGCCCTTGGGCCGGCCGGTGGAGCCGGAGGTGTAGATGACGTACGCCAGGTCGTCGGGGCGCACGTCGACGTCCAGCGGTTCGGCCGACTCGGCGGCCAGCTCGTCACCGAGCAAGTCCAGGCAGAGCGGCTGCGCCTTCACCCCGCCCAGGCCCGCCAGCACGTCGCTGCTGGTGAGCAGCACGGACAGGTCGGAGTCGGCGAGCATGAAGGCGATCCGGTCCGGCGGGAAACCCGGGTCCAGCGGCACGTACGCACCGCCGCTCTTGAGCACGGCGAGCATCGCCACGACCATGTCGGCCGAACGCTCCAGGCAGATGCCGACCATCGTCTCCCGGGCCACCCCGAGCCGCCGCAGCCGGCGGGCCAGCCGGGTCGAGCGCCCGTCCAGCTCGGCGTAGGTCAGGCTCTCCCGGTCGGTGCGCAGCGCCGGGGCGTGCGGGGTGGCGGCGGCCCGGGCGGCGAAGCGCTGCGGCACGCACACCGGCTGCGGCCAGTCCCGGCGGGTGTCGTTCCACCGCAGCCGCAGGTCACGCTCCTCGTCGGCGCCGAGCATCGGAACCTGGTCGATCGGCCGGTCCGGGTCGGCGAGCAGGTTCTCCACCAGCTGCGCGAGGTGCCGGGACATCCGCTCCACGGTGGCCGGCTCGAACAGGTCGGTGTTGTACTCGAACCAGCCGGTCAGCCCGTCCGGCCGGTCGAAGACCTGCAGCTCCATGTCGAACCGGGCGGTGGAGCTCTCCACGTCGACCGGCTCCAGCCGCAGCCCGGCCACGTCGAACTCAGGCATCGGGATGTTCTGGAAGATGAAGTGCACCTGGAAGATCGGCGAGCGGGACAGGTCCCGGCGCGGGGCCAGCTCCTCCACCAGCCGCTCGAAGGGCACCTCCTGGTGGGCGAACGCGCCGAGGCAGGTCTGCCGGACCCGCCCGACCAGCTCGCGGAAGCTCGGGTCGCCGGACAGGTCGGTGCGCAGCGCCAGGGTGTTGACGAAGTAGCCGACGAGCCGTTCGATCTCCGGCCGGTTCCGGTTGGCCACCGGTACGCCGACCACGATGTCGTCCTCGCGGCTGTAGCGGTGCAGCAGCGCCTGGAAGGCCGCGAGCAGGGTCATGAACGGGGTGGCGCCCTCCCGCTGGCTCAGCGCGCGCAGCCGGGTCATCACCGGCTCGGGCAGGGCGAAGGGCCGGGAGCCGCCCCGGGTGCTCTGCACCGCCGGGCGGGGCTTGTCGATGGGCAGCTCCAGCGCGGCCGGCGCCCCGGCGAGCGTCTTCTTCCAGTACTCCAGGTCGGCGTCGAGCGCGTCGCCCTCCAGCCGCTGCCGCTGCCAGACGGTGTAGTCGACGTACTGGATCGGCAGGTCCGGCAGGGTCGACTCGCGACCGGCGGCGAACGCCCCGTACAGCTCGACCAGCTCGGCGATGGCCACGGACATGGACCACAGGTCGGCCGCGATGTGGTGCATGGTCAGCAGCAGGATGTGCTCCTGCGGGCCGAGCCGGAGGAACCGCACCCGCAGCAGCGGCCCGCCGGCCAGGTCGAACGGGCGGGTGAACTCCTCCCGGGCCAGCTCCTGGATGCCCGCCTCGCCCTGCGGTCCGCGCAGGTGGGCGCAGTCGACCACGGTGAACTCCGGCTCGCAGACGGCGTTGACCAGCTGCCGGGGCTCGCCGTCGACCTCGGTGAACGTGGTCCGCAGCGCCTCGTGCCGGCGGGTGATCTCGTTGCAGCAGCGCCGCCACACCTCCAGGTCCAGCGGGCCCAGGATGCGGACGGCGCCGGGGATGTTGTACGCGGCGCTGCCCGGCGAGAGCTGCTCCAGGAACCAGAGTCGTTGCTGGGAGAAGGAGGCCGGGAACTCCCGCCGCTGCTTCTTCTGCCGCAGCCGCTCGGCCAGCAGTGCGCGCTTCTCGGCGGCGGACAGGCTGCCCAGGTCGGTGGTCGTCACTGGCGATCATCCTCGGTGTGTGGGTGAGCTGACACGGCTGCGGACAGGACGTGCGGCGCTCGCGTACGGCGGGCACGCGCCGGGGCGGGCGGAAGCGGCCGGCTCATGCCCGTCCCCCGCCGTCGTCCTCGGCGAGCAGGGCGGCGAGCTGTGCCTCGATCTCCTCGTCGGACAGCTCGTCGAGGCCGGCCAGTTCGTCGTCGGGCACGTCCCGGCTCACCGCTTCGATCCGGTCGGCGCCCCGATCCCCCGGCCCGCCGGGGTCGGCCAGCACGGTCACCGTGTGCGCCACCGTCGGGCTGTCGAAGAAGCCCCGCAGGTTCAGCTCCACCCCGAACCGGCCGCGGATCTTCGCGCCGATCTGCACGGCGGCCAGCGAGTGTCCGCCGAGGGCGAAGAAGTCGTCGTGCACGCCGACGCGGTCCAGGCCGAGCACCTCCTGCCAGATCTCCGCCACCGTCCGCTCGGCCTCGGTGCCCGGCGCCACGTACGGGGTGTCCAGATCGGGCCGGGGGTGGCTGCCCCGGGGCGGGGCGATCTGCTCCACCTCCCCGGCGAGCAGCGCGGGGGTGATCGAGGCGGCGAGCCGGCGCAGCCCGGAAAGGTCCCGGCCGGTGACCACCACGTGCTCCGGCAGCTCGGGCGCGGCGAGCAGCCGGTCGAAGGCGGCCATCCCGTCGGCGGCGGTCATTCCCTCGCTGAGCACGTGCAGGGTGCCCGGCGTCGCCTCGCCCGCGCCCGGGCCGGCGGCGGTCACCGCGCCGTCGCGCACCTGTTCCAGCAGGCCGTCGATGTCGTTGATCCGCTTGATGGTGAAGTCGGTGATCCGGGCCAGCAGCTGTCCCTGCGGGGAGATCAGCTCGATGCTGACGGTGAGCGTCTCGCCGGAGTCACCGGCCTCGTCCACCTCGACGTGGCAGTGGACCACCCGGGTCAGCGGAGCGAAGACCCGCAGGCTGCGGTAGGTGAACGGCAGGTAGAACACGTCCCGCGCGCGGATCCGTGCGGACGCGCCGGCCACGTCCAGCAGCGCCGGGTGCAGCGGGTAGCGCTCCAGGTCGGCGGCGAACTCCTCGGCCAGTTCGAGCGTGACCATCAGCCGCCGCTCGCCGGCCTCGATGCGGCGCAGGCACCGCCAGCGCGGGCCGAACGAGAACTGCAACCGGCCGCCCTGCTCCACCCGGTCGAGCTTCAGCCGCCGCTTCAGTTCGTCCTCGGTGTCGATCACCTCGGTGACGGCGCAGTCGCGGCGCAGCCGGTCCAGGTCCCGGGCCGTGTCCGCCGGCCGCTCGTGGAAGGCCACGGTGCCGCTCGCGTGCTCCTGCCAGCGGCCGGCCTCCCCGTCGACGCGGCTCTGCACGCTGAACCGGAGCTGCCCGTCGCGCTCCTGCACCGTGGTGAACAGCTCGCGGCTCCGACCGTCCGGCACGATCACCGGCATCAGGAACAGCACGTCGTTCAGCTCCACCACCCGGCCGGCCGCCCGGTCGGCCACCGCCGCGTGGACCAGCTCCAGGTACGTGGTGCCGGGAACGAGGCCGTGGCCCATGATCCGGTGCTCGTCGACGATCCAGCTGTCGGCCGTGCTGAGCGTGGTGGCGTACGTCCGGGACGTGCCGGTCGAGGAGACCAGGCGTTGCAGCAGCGGGTGCCCGGTCAGCGCGGCGCCGCCGTGCAGCCGCTCGACCAGGCCGGCGGCCATGCCGGTGTTGCGCCAGGTGTCCCAGGCGACAGCCGCGACCGGCGCCCCGGTGGTGGCTCGCCGCCACTGGGCGTAGACGTCCAGGAAGGCGTTCGCCGCGCAGTAGTCGCTCTGCCCCGGCCCGCCGAGCAACGCGGTCAGCGACGAGCAGAGCAGCAGGAAGTCCAGTCCGTCGGCGTCGCAGACGGCGTCCAGGTGCAGCGTGCCGACGGTCTTGGCGGCCAGCACGTCGGTCACGTCCCGGCCGGACTTGACCGCGATCAGTCCCCGCGACGGCAGGCCGGCGGCGTGGACGACACCGTGCAGGCCACCGCCTTCGGCGCGCAGCCGTCCGACCGCGTCGGACAGGGCGGCCCGGTCGGTGACGTCGGCGTGCAGCACCAGCACCCGCGCGCCCAGTTCCCGCAGCCGCTGCACGCCGCGGATCCGCCGGCTGGTGTCGTCCTGCTCGCCGTGCTCGGCCAGCCAGTCCGGCCACCGCGTCGAGTCGGGGAACGCCGAGCGGTGCAGCAGCCCGAGCACGGGGGCGTCGACCGAGCGGGCGATCTGCTCGGCCAGCGCCAGCCCGACCCCGCCGAGACCGCCGGTGATCAGGTAGACGCCGCCGGGCCGCAGCCGGCCGCCCGTCCCGCCGGCGGCGTCGGCGGGACGGGCCTCGAAGTCGCGTACCCACCAGTGCCGGCCGCGCAGCGCCAGTTCCCGGTCGGCGGTGGGCGCGGTCAGCCGGGCCAGCACGGTCGTGGGGCCGGGCGCCGGGTCGGCGGCGGTCAGGTCCAGCACGCGGCAGGTGACGTCCGGGACCTCCTGCGGGATGACCGTGGTGGCGCCGAGCAGCGGGGCGTTCTCCGGCTGCAGGTTCTCCTCGCCGGTCACCGCGAACAGGCCCCGGCTGAGCACGTCGATCTCCACCGGGCCGGCGGGCTGCACGTCCCCGATCGCCTGGGCCAGGGCCAGCAGGCTGTCGAACCCGACCCGCCGGGCGCTGTCGATCCGGTCCGGATCCGGGCCGTCGCCCGGCTCCACGGTCAGGCTCCACAGGTGCACCACCCGGATCGTCCGGCCGGCGTCCACCTCCAGCGACTTGAGCAGGGCGGCGTGCTGGTCCCGGCTGGCCGGGTCCAGCGACCAGGCCCGCTCGCCGGTCTCCCGCAGCTCGTCGCCGGCGCTGACCCGCAGCACTGTCGCGCCGTCGTCGGCCAGCCGCCCGGCCAGCGCCACGCCCAGCGGCAGCTCGGCGCCGAGCACCACCCAGGTCGCCCCGTCGGCGGTCCCGGCGGCCGGCGCGGTGAGCCGCCGCCAGCCGGGCACGTGGAACCACTGCGCGTCCGGCCCGGTCGCCGCGACCGGCGCGGGCCGGGCCGGGCCGGGCCGCGGCTCGATCCAGTAGCGCTGGCGCTGGAACGGGTACGTGGGCAGGCGCAGCAGCCGCCGCGGCGTGTCCCCGGCGCGGGCGGCCCAGTCCACCGGCGCCCCGGCGGCCCAGAGTTCACCCAGCCCCGCCAGCAGGTACTCCTGGTCGTCGCGCGGCTCGTCCGGGTGCCGCACCGATCCGGCCACCGTCCGCCGCTCGTGCCAGGCGCGGTGCTGGCGGACGAAGTTGCGCAGCGTCTGCCCCGGACCGACCTCCAGCAGCACCAGCTCCTCGTCGGCGAGCAGCACGTCCAGGGCGTCGGCGAAACGCACCGGCGCGCGCAGGTGTCGTCCCCAGTACTCCGGGTCGGTGGCCTGCTCGTCGGTGATCCAGGCGCCTGTGACGTTGGAGACGAACGGGGTGGCGGGCGGGCGCAGGGCGACCCGGCGGACCGCGTCGACGAACGGCGCGACAGCCGCGTCCATGCTGGGTGAGTGGAAGGCGTGCGAGGTGCGCAGCCGGCGGCACGCCACCCCGTCCGCCGCGAGCCGCTGCGCCAGCGCGTCGACCTCGGCGGTCGGGCCGGCCACCACGCACAGGCCGGTGGAGTTCACCGCCGCGACGCACAGCCCGCCGGTCAGCCGGCCGGTCACCTCCGCCTCGGGCAGGAACACCGCGAGCATCGACCCGGCCGGCATCGACTGCACCAGGCGCCCCCGCGTGGCGACCAGCGCCACCGCGTCCTCGAGGGAGAACACCCCGGCCAGGCAGGCGGCCACGTACTCGCCGACGCTGTGCCCGACCATCGCCGCCGGGCGGACGCCCCACGACATCCACAGGCGGGCCAGCGCGTACTCCACCGCGAACAGCACCGGCTGCGTGACAGCGGTACGCGCCAGCGCCAGCGCCGCGTCGCCGGTCTCGTCGTCGGCGGCGAACAGCGGCACCCGCAGGTCTTCGCCCAGATGACCGGCGAACAGGTCGGCGCAGCGGTCCAGCTCGGCGGCGAACACTGGCTCGCTGCGATACAGGCCCCGCGTCATGCCCACGTACTGCGCGCCCTGGCCGGGGAAGAGGAACGCCACCGGCGCGTCCCGTCCGGCAGGCGTGCCCGTGCCGGCGTCGGCGGCCCGCCGCAGCGCGGCGACCAGTTCGGCGCTGTCCCGGCCGGTCACCGCCGTACGGTGCTCGAAGGCCCGGCGGCGGGCGGCCAGCGTGTACGCCACGTCGTCCAGGTCCAGGTCGGGGTGGGCGGCCAGGTGGTCGGCGAGCCGGCCGGCCACGGCGGCCAGCGCCGGCGCGGACCGGGCCGACAGCGGCAGCACCCGGGCTACGGCCGGTGCGGCGGGCGGCGCGGCGGCCGACGCGGCCGGGGCCGGCGCCTCCTGCAGGATCACGTGCACGTTGCTGCCGCCGATGCCGAACGAGCTGACCCCGGCCCGGCGCGGCGTCTCCCGCCGGGGCCACTGCCGCAGCTCGGTGTTGACGAAGAACGGGCTGGTCGGCAACGCCAGCTCGGGGTTGGCCCGGGTGTGGTGCAGGGTCGCCGGGATCGCCTCGTGGCGCAGCGCCAGCACCGCCTTGATCAGGCTGGTCACCCCGGCCGCGGCGTCGAGGTGCCCGACGTTGCTCTTCACCGAGCCGATCGCGCAGTAGCCCACCCGGTCGGTGTGCTTGCGGTACGCGCGGGTCAGCGCGGTGATCTCGATCGGGTCGCCGAGGGCGGTGCCGGTGCCGTGGGTCTCGACGTAGCCGATGCTGTCCGGGTCCACGTCGGCCACGGCGAGCGCCTCGGCGACGACGCGGGCCTGCCCGTCCACGCTCGGCGCGGTGTAGCCGACCTTCAGCGAGCCGTCGTTGTTCACCGCGGTGCCGAGGATGACCGCGTCCACTGTGTCCCCGGCCGCGTGGGCGTCGGTCAACCGCCGCAGCACCACCACGCCCACGCCGTTGCCGGCGACGGTGCCCTGCGCCTGCGCGTCGAAGGGCCGGCAGTGCCCGTCCGGGGAGAGGATGCCGCCCTGTTCGTAGCGGTAGCCGCCGCGCAGCGGCACGCTCACCGACACGCCGCCGGCCAGGGCCAGGTCGCACTCGCCGTTGAGCAGGCTCTGGGCCGCCAGGTGCACCGCGGTCAGCGAGGTGGAGCAGGCCGTCTGCACGGTCATGCTCGGCCCGGTCAGGTTCAGCTTGTACGACACCCGGGTGGCCAGGAAGTCCTTGTCGCTGGAGATCAGCGTCTGGTAGCTGCCGGCCGCGTCCACCGCCTGCTCGTTGGCGAGCAGGTTGAACAGCAGGTACGAGTTCAGGCTCGACCCGGCGAAGACGCCGATGCGCCCGTCGAAGGTCTTCGGGTCGTGGCCGGCCGACTCCAGCGCCGTCCACACGCACTCCAGGAAGACCCGGTGCTGCGGGTCGAGGACCTCGGCCTCGCGGGGGTGGTAGCCGAAGAAGCCCGCGTCGAAGCGGTCCGCGTCGGCCAGGACGCCCTTGGCCGGCACGTAGTCGTCCCGCGCGGCCACCTGCGGGTCGACGCCGTCGGCGCGCAGCTCCTCGTCGGACAGGCGGGCGATCCCCTCCCGGCCGGCCGTGAGGTTCGCCCAGAACTCGTCCACGTCGGCCGCGCCGGGGAAGCGCCCCGCCATGCCGATGACGGCTATCTGGTCGAGGTTCTCGACGTCGTCTGACATCTGTCTCACCTACCGTTCATGCCTGCGCGGCCGACGAGCGGCGGCGACGTCGACTCAGTGACTGCCGGCGGGTGGCCGCCCGTTCCTGGGCGTCGCCCAGGCCGTCGCCGTCCGCGCCGGGCCGGTTGAGGTAACCGGCGAGCGCGGCGACGGTCGGGAACTGGAACAGCTCGACGAGCGTCACGTCCCGGCCGGCCGCCGCGACGAGCCGCAGGCGGGCCTCGGCCATCAGCAGGGAGTGGCCGCCCAGCTCGAAGAAGTTGTCGTCCACCCCGACCTGCTCCACGCCGAGCAGCTCCCGCCAGATGCCGGCGACGGTCCGCTCCAGCTCGTCGCGCGGCGCCACGTACGGGCTGCGCAGCTCCGGGCGGGCCAGGTCGGGTTCGGGCAGGGCCGACCGGTCCACCTTGCCGTTCGGGGTCAGCGGCAGGGCGTCCAGCGTGGTGAAGACCGCCGGCACCATGTAGTCGGGAAGCCGTTCCTTCAACCGGCTGATCAGCTCACCGGTGGCCGGCACGGCCGGCCCGGCCAGGTACGCCACCAGCCGGGTGTCGCCGCCGTGCGCACGCGCCACCACCACCGCCTCGGTGACGCCGGGGCAGGCGGTCAGCGCCGCCTCGATCTCGCCCAGCTCGATCCGGAAGCCGCGCAGCTTCACCTGGTGGTCGAGGCGGCCCAGGTACTCGATCGCTCCGTCGGCACGGATCCGGCCCAGGTCACCGGTCTTGTAGAGCCGGGCGGGCGGCCGGTCGTCGTCGCGGTCGCCGGTGACGGCCGTGCCGCCGGCCGCCGCCGGCGTGGCGAACGGGTCGGCGACGAACCGTTCGGCGGTCAGCTCGGGCCGGTTCAGGTAGCCGAGCGCCACGTTGACCCCGCCGATGTGCAGCTCGCCCGGCACACCCACCGGCACCGGCTGCAGATGGTGGTCCAGCACGTACACCTGGGTGTTCGCGATCGGCCGCCCGATCGGCACCGGCCGGGGGTCGTCGCGGCGGCAGGCCCAGGCGGTGACGTCGATCGCCGCCTCGGTCGGGCCGTACAGGTTGTGCAGCTCGGCGGCGGACCGGGTGAAGAAGCGGTCCTGCAGGTCGCGGGGAAGCGCCTCGCCACTGCAGATCACCCGGCGCAGGCTCACGCACCGCTCGACGTCGGGCTCGCGCAGGAACGCCTGGAGCATGGAGGGCACGAAGTGCACGGTGGTGACCTGTTCGGAGCGGATCGTGTCGACCAGGTAGGCGCCGTCGCGGTGCCCGTCCGGGCGGGCCACGACGAGCGTCGCGCCGGTCATCAACGGCCAGAAGAACTCCCAGACCGAGACGTCGAACGAGTACGGCGTCTTCTGCAGCACCCGGTCGCCGGGGCCGAGGCCGTAGGCGTCCTGCATCCACAGCAGCCGGTTGCGGAGGCCGGCGAACGTGTTCGGCACGCCCTTGGGCCGGCCGGTCGACCCGGAGGTGTAGATGACGTAGGCGACGTCGGTGCCGCGTACCGGGGTGGGCCGGTCGTCGGCGGCGTCCGCGGGCACGTCGTCGGTGAGCAGCTCGTCGGCGAACCACAGCGGCCCGTCCCAGGACAGCTTCTCGCCGAGCCGCCGCTGGGTGAGCACCACCGCCGGGTCCGCGTCGTCGAGCATCAGCGCCACCCGCCCGGCCGGCAGGCCCGGGTCGACGGGCACGTACGCGCCGCCGGCCTGCCAGATCGCCAGCAGGCCGACCACCAGCTCCACCGAGCGTTCCAGCACCAGGCCGACCCGCACGCCGGGGCCGACCCCGGCGGCACGCAGCCGCCGGGCCAGCACGTTGGCCCGGTGCAGCAGCTCCCCGTAGCCGACGGTGCGGCCGGCGAACCGCACCGCCGGCAGTTCCGGCGTACGCCGGGCCCGCTCGGCGATCTGCTCGTGCGCCCAGCCCGCGCCGGGCCACCGCCGCGCCTCGCCCCGGGACAGCGCCAGCACCGCGTCCCGCTCGTCGGCGTCCAGCAACGGCAGTTCGTCGACAGCCGTGTGCGGGCCGGCGACGGCCAGCTCGACGATCCGCCGGTAGTGCCCGGCCATCCGGGCCATGGTGGCGGGTTCGAACAGGTCGCGGTCGTACTCGAACCAGCCGCTGACCCCACCGGCGTCGTTGAACAGCTGCAGCTCCAGGTCGAAGCGGGCGCCCTGGGCGCGCAGCGGCAGCCGTTCGAACTCCACCCCGGCCAGGGCCAGCGTGGGCAGCGGGTCGCTCTGGTAGGAGAGCCCCACCTGGAAGATCGGCGGCCGGCTGAGGTCACGGGCCGGCTTCAGCGCCTCCACCACCTTCTCGAACGGCACCCGCTGGTGGGCGTACGCGCCGAGGCAGGCGTCCCGGACCCGGCCCAGCAGTTCGGTGAAGGTCGGGTTGCCGGTCAGGTCCACGCGGACCGGCAGGGTGTTGACGAAGAACCCGATGAGCGGTTCGACCTCGGCCCGGTTCCGGTTGGCCATCGGCACGCCGACCACCACGTCGTCCTGCCCGCTGTAGCGGCGCAGCAGCACGCCGAAGGCGGCCAGCAGCGCCATGTACGTGGTCGCGCCGTGCTGCTTGCCGAGCGCGCCGAGCGCGGTGAGCACCGGCTCGGGCAACGTGAACGGGTGGGAGGCGCCCTGGAAGCCCTGCACCGGCGGGCGGGGCCGGTCGGTCGGCAGGTCGAGCACGGCCGGCGCCCCGGCGAGGTGCTCCCGCCAGTGGGCCAGGTCCGCCGACAGGTCCTCCCCGCGCAGCCAGTCCTGCTGCCAGGCGGCGTAGTCGCCGTACTGGACACTCAGCTCGGACAGCGCCGGCCGGTCGCCGGTGGCCAGCGCGGCGTACCGGGTGGAGAGTTCACCCAGCAGCACCCCGACGGACCAGCCGTCGGAGACGAGGTGGTGCATCGCCACGCCGAGCACGCAGTCGTCGTCACCGAGCCGGAGCAGGGCAAGCCGCAGCAGCGGGCCGGTGGTGATGTCGAACGGCTCGCGCAGCGCGGCCACGATCCGCGCCTCCAGCTCGTCGCCGCCGGCCGGCGTGCCGCGCAGGTCGGTCTCGGCCAGCGGGATCGCGAGCGCCGGGTGGACCACCTGCACCGGCCGCCCGTCACGCAGCTCGAACGTGGTCCGCAGCGACTCGTGCCGGGCGACGATCCCGTCGACCGCCTGCCGCAGCAGGGCGGTGTCCAGCGGGCCGCGGATGCGCACCGCCGCCGGGATCAGGTACGCCGGGTTGCCGGGCCGGAGCTGCTCCAAAAACCAGATGCCCTGCTGCATCACGGAGATCGGGAAGACGTTCTCCCGCCGGGCGGGCCGCGCCTGGCCCCGCTCGCGCAGCAGCTTCTCGAACAGCGCCCGTTTCTCCGGGGAGAGCGCGGCGAGCCGTGCGTCGAGGTCGGTCATCTCACGCCTCCTGGCCCAGTACGGCCCGCGCCTGCTCGTCGGAGAGGCCCTCCAGCTCGGCGAGCAGCTCCGAGGCGACGTCCTCGAACCGCTCGACCCGCCCGATGGCCGCCGTGTCGGCGCCGCCGTCGTCCGCACCGGCCGGCAGCCGGCTGACGATCTGCTCGGTGAGGGTGCGCAGGGTGGCGCCCTCCAGGAACACCGCGATGGACAGCGAGACGCCGAGCTGGCGTTCGATCTCGTTCTTCAGCTCCACCGCCATGAGCGAGTCCAGGCCCAGGTCGAACAGCGGCTGGTCCAGCCCGACCGACGCCGTCGCGGAGCCGAGGGTGGCCGCGACGGCGAGCACCAGTTGCCCGGTGAGCGTCTCGGCGCGCCGGTCGGCCGGCAGGGCCAGCAGTTGCGCGCGGCTGGGCAGCAGGCTGGTCCGGGCCGTACGCCGGGCGGGCCGGGCGGGGCCGTCGCCGCGCAGCAGCGGGGCGAGCAGGGCCGAACCGGAGACCTCCTGGTAGCGGCGCCCCCACTCGGTCCAGTCGACCGGGACCACGGCGATCTGCGGCTCGTCGTGGCGCAGCAGCCGGTGGAAGACCCGCAGCGCCTGGCCGGGCCGCAGCGTGCCCATGCCCTTGCTGAGCCCGGGGGTGGCGTCGGCACCCCGGTTGGCCAGGCCGACCCCTTCCCAGATACCCCAGTTGACGCTCAGACCGGGCAGTCCGGCGGCGCGGCGCTGCGCCGCCAGCGCGTCGAGGAAGGCGTTGGCCGCCGCGTACCCGGCCACGAACGGCGAGCTGAGCAGCGAGCTGGTCGAGGAGAACAGGATGAAGAAGTCCAGCTCCCGGCCGGCGAACAGGCGGTGCAGCACCCAGGCGCCGACGGCCTTGGGCAGCAGCGGGCGTTCCAGGTCGGCCCGGGTCAGCTCCATCAGCGGGGCCACCTCACCGGTGCCGGCGGCGTGCACGACGCCCCGGATCGGCGGCCGGCCCTCCCGGTCGTAGCCGGTCAGGAACGCCCGTACCGCCTCCTCGTCGGCGACGTCGACGGAGGCGACGTGCACGGCGGCCCCGAGCGCCTCCAGCTCGCGCACCCCGGCGACACGTGCCGCCGCCGGATGGTCGGCGGGCAGGCCGGCCCACTCGGCGCGGGGCGGCAGCACGGTGCGGCCGAGCAGCACCAGCCGCCGCGCGCCGGCCCGCACCATCGACCGGGCCACCTCCAGGCCGATGCCGCCGAGGCCGCCGGTGATCAGGTAGCTCGCGTCGGGCCGCCACGGCCCGTCGGCGGCGTCGGCCTCGGGCACCGCCTGGCGGACGAGCCGGGCCACGTAGCGCCGGTCGCCGTGCAACGCGACCTGGTCCTCGGCGTCGCGGGCGGTCAGCTCCCCCACCAGACGCGCGGCCAGCGTGGCCGGATCGGCGGCCGGGTCGAGGTCGATCAGGCCGCCCCAGAGCGCCGAGTGCTCCTGCTGCAACGACCGGCCCAGACCCCACAGGGCCGACTGGGCCACCGCGAGCGACACCGGGCCGCCCGGGGCGTCGGCCGACCGTACCGCGCCGCGGGTGACCAGCCAGAGCCGTACCGTCTCCGGGCCCCGCGCCCGGGCCAGGGCCTGCGCGGTGTGGACCGCGCTGAGGCTGCCCCGCTCGGTGGCCCGCAGCAGCGCGGCGGCGTCCGCCGCGCCGTCCGGGTCGGTGTCGTCGAGGCTCCACAGGTGCAGCACCTGAAGCTCGCCGCCGTCGAGTGCCAGCTCGTCCACCAGCCGGCTCAGGTCCGCCGGGCCGTCCAGGCGCACCTCGGCCCGCGCGCCGTCGACGCGGTACGCCGGACCCGGCGACACCCGTACCACCCGCTCGCCCCGGACGGCGACGGCGTCGGCGAACCCGGCGCCGACCCCGGTCCCGTCGGTGAGCACCAGCCAGGTCCGGGCCGGGGTTGCTTCCGGGTCGGGAGCCGGCGCGGGCGCGTCGACCGGTTGCCAGTCGAGCCGGTAGAGCAGGTCGTCGTCGGCGTACGCGGCGGCGCCGTCCTCGCCGGTGTCGTCCACGGTGGACGATCCGGTGTGCCGCTGCTGCTGCCGCTGCGTGCGGCGCGGCTCCTGCCAGCAGTGCGTCTTCTCGAACGGGTAGGTGGGCAGCGGCACCCGGGCCCGCCGGTAGTCCCGGTCGAAACCGGCCCAGTCCAGGTCCACGCCGGCGGTGTAGAGCCGGGCGACGGTGTGCAGCAGCACCGCCCAGTCGTCGTGCTTGGGCCGCAGGCTCGGCGCCAGCAGGGCCTCCCCCGCCGGCAGGTTGTCGCTGATCATGCCGAGCAGCGTCGGCGCGGGTCCCATCTCGACGAAGGTGCGGTAGCCCAGCTCGCGCAGCGTGTCGATGCTGGCCGCGAAGCGCACCGGCTGGCGGGCGTGCCGGCACCAGTAGTCGGCGTCCGGGGCGCTGTCCCACGGCCACAGCTCACCGGTCAGGTTCGCCACGAGCGGGACGCGCGGCGGGGTGAACGTCACCGCGTCGGCCGCCGCGCGCAGGCCCGGCAGGATCGGCTCGATCAGCGGCGAGTGCGACGAGGTGGTGATGTGCAACTGCTTGGTCTTCACCCCGCGCCTGTCGAACTCGGCGCAGATCCGCGCCAGCGCCTCCCGCTCACCGGAGATGGAGGTGGTGCCGGGGCCGTTGACCGCGGCGACGGACACCCGGTCGGCGTACCCGGCGAGCACCTCGGCGACCTCGGCCTCGGGGGCGAAGACGGCCACCATCGCGCCGTTGTCGTTCAGCTCCCACATCAGCCGGCCGCGTTCGACGACCAGCCGCAGCCCGTCCTCCAGGCTCATCATGCCGGCCACGCAGGCGGCCACGTACTCGCCGAAGCTGTGCCCGAGCACCGCCACCGGCTCGACGCCCCAGGAGCGCCACATCTGCGCCATGGCGTACTGCACCGCGAACAGCGCCGGCTGCGAGTAGGTCGTGCGGTAGACCAGGTCGGAGTCCGGGTCGGCCGGGTAGATCACGTCCAGCAGCGGGACGTCCAGCAGCGGCCGCAGGATCTCGTCGCAGCGGTCGACGGCCTGCCGGAAGGTGGGCTGCGTCTGATAGAGGGCGCGGGCCATGCCGACGCGCTGCGGGCCCTGCCCGGTGAAGAGGAAGACCACGTCGTCGCTGCCGGCCTCGCCCACCACCGGCAGGTCGCCGGGCAGCCCGTCGACGAAGTCGGCGAGCTGGTCGGCGACCTCCCGGGCGGACGCGCCGACGGCGGCCAGCCGGTGCGGGAAGTGGGCCCGTCCGGTGCCGGCCGAGAAGCAGACGTCGGCCAGCGCCGCGCCCGGGCCGGCGGACAGCCGCTGCTGGTAGCGCCGGGCCAGCTCCAGCAGCCCGTCCGGCGTCCGGGCCGACAGCGGCAGCACCGAACGGGGCCGCTCCACCGCCGGTTCCGACGGTACGGCCGGCGGCTCGGGCGCGGCCTGCACGATCAGGTGGGCGTTGGTGCCGCTGAACCCGAAGCTGCTCACCCCGGCCACCGGCCGCTCGGCGACCGCCGGCCAATCGCTCAACTCGGTCGGCACCGCGAACGTGGTGCCGGCGAAGGAGATGTGCGGATTCAGCTCGGTGAAGTGCACGTTCGGCGGGATCGCGCCCTTGTGCAGGGCGAGCACCACCTTGATCAGCCCGACGATGCCGGAGGCGGCCTCGGCATGGCCGACGTTCGTCTTCGACGACCCCAGGTAGACCGGTGCGCCCTCCTCCCGGCCGTACACCTCGGCCAGCGCCTCGACCTCGATCGGGTCGCCGAGCGTGGTGCCGGTGCCGTGCGCCTCGATGTAGGAGACCTGCTCGGCGGCGACGCCGCTAGCCGCGAGCGCCCGGCGCAGCACGTCGCGCTGCGCCACCCCGTTCGGGGCGGTCACCCCGGAGCTGCGACCGTCCTGGTTGACCGCGCCGCCGCGGATCACCGCGAGCACCTGGTCGCCGTCGCGTACCGCGTCGGTCAGACGCTTGAGCACGACGATGCCGCAGCCCTCGCTGCGGACGTAGCCGTTGGCGCGGGCGTCGAAGGTCTTGCACCGGCCGTCCGGGGCGACCATGCCGGGGAACTGGGAGAAGGCCACGCTGGGCAGCGGCGACAGGACGACGTTCACCCCGCCGCCGAGGGCCAGGTCGCACTCGCCGGACCGCAGGCTCTGCACCGCCATGTGCACCGACACCAGCGAGGAGGAGCAGGCAGTGTCCACCGCCACGCTCGGGCCGCGGAAGTCGAAGACGTACGAGATCCGCCCGGTCACCACGCTGTGCGCGGTGCCGGTGCTGGCGTAGGCGGTGATGTCCTCCAGCCCGGGGAAGTTCTCGGTGGCGAAGTCGTTGCTGCACACGCCGAGGAACACCCCGGTACGGCTGCCGGCCAGCGCGGTCGGCGCCTTCCCGGCGTTCTCCAGCGCCTCCCAGGACACCTCCAGGGCGAGCCGCTGCTGCGGGTCCATGGCCAGCGCCTCGCGCCGGGAGATGCCGAAGAACTCGTAGTCGAAGTGGTCGACGCGGTCCAGGAAGCCGCCCCAGCGGGTCCGCATCTTGCCGGGCTGCTGCGGTTGCTCGTCGTAGAACTCGTCGACCGGCCAGCGGTCGGCCGGGATCTCCGCGACCGCGTCGACGCCGTCGCGCAGGATCCGCCAGAAGCTCTCCGCGTCGACCGCGCCGCCGGGGAAGCGCAGCCCCATGCCGACGACCGCGACGGGCTCGGTCCGGCCGCGCTCGTACTCGGCGAGCTGCCGCTGCATCCGCTCCATCTGCAGGTAGGCGCGCTTGAGCGTGGAGTTCGGCGCCTGCGCCTGCTGCCCGGTCGTGGTCATCCCTGACGCCCTTCCTCGATCTGGTTGAGCTTGGCCAGCAGGAGCGCCTCGACGTCGTCGTCGGAGAGCTGCTCCAGGTCGGTGGCCGGGTCGTCGGTCCCGGCGGCCGGTGTGGCGCCGGGCGCGGTCGCCGGGCCGGTCCCCGCCGGGGAGACGTCGGTGTCCGGCCCGGCCTCCAGCGCCACGTCCATCCGCTCGGCGAGGTGCGGTACGAGCGCGTCGATGGTCGGGAAGCGCCACGCGAGCGTGGCGGACAGTTCGACGTCGAGCGACGTCTCCAGCCGCTTGCGCAGCTCCAGCGACATCAGCGAGTCGAAGCCCATGTTCGCCAGCGGCGAGGTGACGTCGACCCGGTCGGCGTCCACCTTGAGCACCCGGGCCACCTCACCGGCGACGTGCCCGGTGAGCAGGGCGCGCCGGCGGCGGCCCGGCTCGACGGTGAGCAACCGCCGGCGTACCTCGCCGGAGCGCGCCCGGCCCTCGGCCGTGCGCGGGGTGTCCACCGCGACCAGGTCGGCCAGCAGCGCGGGCACGAGCCCGCCGGCCTCGGCCGCGCGGAGCCGGTCGAGGTCCAGCGGCAGGACGGCCGCCTGCGCCGCCGGGGTCCGCATCAGCCGGTCCAGCGCCTCGATGCCGTCGCGTGGGTCGATGCCGACGATGCCCTGCCCGGCGAGCTGGCCGCCACGGTCCGGGCGGGCCGCCAGGCCGGACCCGGACCAGGGGCCCCAGTTGACGCTCAGCGCGGCCCGTCCCTGCGCCCGGCGCCGCTGCGCGAGCGTGTCCAGGAACGCGTTCGCGGCGGCGTAGTTGGCCTGGCCCGGTGAGCCGAGCAGCGCGGCGGCCGAGGAGTAGAGGACGAAGAAGTCGAGGTGCCGGTCCAGGGTGGCCCGGTGCAGATGCCAGGCGCCGTCCACCTTGGGCGCGGCCACGGCCCGGAACCGGGCCCGGTCGAGCTGCAGCATCAGCCCGTCGTCCAGCACACCGGCGGCGTGCACGACGCCGGCCAGCGGCGGCATCGTCCGGTCGAGGTCCGCCAGCACCGCCGTGACGTCCTCGTGGCGGGCGATGTCGGCCTGCCGGACCTGGACGTCGACGCCCTGCCCGCGCAGCTCGTCGAGGACCTGCCCGGCGTACGCCGAGGGCCGGCTGCGGCCGAGCAGCGCCAGGTGCCGCGCGCCGCGACCGGCCAGCCAGCGGGCGGTCTCCAGGCCGAGAGCGCCGAGACCACCGGTGATCAGGTACGTGGCGGCCGGCCGGACCGGGACCTCCCCCGGCGGTACGGCGGCCACCTCGTGCCCACCGGGCCGCAGCACGATCTTGCCGGTGTGCCGGGCCTGCGCCATGAGACCGAACGCCGCCGCCGCGTCGGCGTAGTCGTAGGTGGTCACCGGGAGGGCGGTGAACTCGCCGCTGTCGAAGCCGCGCAGCACCTCGGCGAAGAGGCGGGCGATCAGCTTCGGCCGCTCGGCGAAGGCGCGTTCCAGGTCGACGGCGAGGAACGAGCGGTTGTGCCGCAACGCCCGCAGGCCGAGGTGGCTGTTGGCGTAGATGTCCTGCTTGCCGATCTCGACGAACCGCCCGTTCGGCGCGAGCAGGCCGAGGCTGC
Organism: Micromonospora chalcea; assembly: GCF_028768405.1. Lineage (NCBI taxonomy): Bacteria > Bacillati > Actinomycetota > Actinomycetes > Micromonosporales > Micromonosporaceae > Micromonospora > Micromonospora chalcea. The sequence continues at coordinate 2,131,403 of NZ_CP118233.1, forward strand.
GGGTGAGCGCCTCGCCGGTGAGCGAGTTGAGCACGACGTCCACGCCCCGGCCGTCGGTGAGGGCCAGCACCTCGTCGGCGAAACGCAGCGACCGGGAGTCCATCACGTGCTTGACGCCGAGGCGGCGCAGCAGTTCCCGCTTCTCCTCACTGCCGGCGGTGGCCAGCACCTCGGCGCCGTTGCGGCGGGCCACCTGCAGCGCGGCCAGGCCGACGCCGCCGGTGGCCGAGTGGATCAGGAGGGTGTCGCCCTCGCCGAGGTGGGCCAGGTACTCCAGGCCGTACACCACGGTGAGGAACGCGATCGGCAGCGCGGCGGCCTGCTCGTCGGTGAGCCCGCCGGGGACGGGGGCGACCAGCTCGGCCCGGGTGGTGGTGTACGCGGCCATGCTGGACGGGGCCACCGCCATCACCGCGTCGCCGACGCTCAGGCCGGTGACGCCGGCGCCGAGCGCGGTGACCCGGCCGGCGCACTCGCCGCCCAGCGGCACGATGCCCGGGGGTACGCCGGGGCAGATCTCCATCGCCTTGAGCACGTCGTTGAAGTTGAGTCCGGCGGCGGCCACCTCGATCTGCACCTGGCCGGGGCCGGGCGGCACGCGTGCGGAGAGCACCGGCGTCAGGCTGCCCAGGTGTCCCTGCACCGACAGCAGCCGGTAGTTGCCGTCGGCGGCGGACCGGTCGAACGGGTGCGGACGCGCCGGCGTGGCCGTGGGCGCGCGCCACGGGACCAGCCGGGGCACGTAGCGCCGGCCGCCGCGCAGCGCGACCTGCTCGCCACCGGGCCGGTGCAGCAGTTCGTCGACCAGGCCGGGAACGCCGTGCCGCCCGTCGGCCGGGTCGAGGTCGACGATCGTGGGGCGCAGCTCGGCGTGTTCCAGCGCGACCACCCGGGCCAGTCCCCAGAGGCCGCCCTGGGCCGGGTCCGGCGCGCCCGCGTCGGCGGCGACCACCTGCGCGCCCCGGGTGGCCAGCACCAGCCGGGGTGACCGGCCGCCGACCTCGGTGAGCGCCCGCACCAGATGCGTGACGGCGACCGGACCGAGCAGTTCGAGCCGGTCGAGTGGGGTGTCCGGCAGGTCGGCCGGGCTCTGCTCGGTGAGGCGCGCGTCGAGGCTCCACGCGTGTACCACTCCGGCGCACGGCTCCGGCCGGGCGGCACGCAGGTCGGTCAGGAGCGTCACGAAGTCCGCCGGCCGGGCCGGGTCGACCTCGTACCGGTCCGGGGCAACCTGCCGGTAGGCGTCACCGGGTGCGACGGTCACCGTGTCCACGCCCCGGCCGGACAGCGCGGCCCGCAGGTCGCCGCCGACCGGGTCGGCGCCGGTGAGCAGCAGCCACCAGCCGCCGGTCTCCGGCGTCTGTGCCCCGTCGGTGGCCTCCTGCCAGGCCAGGTCGAGCAGCGCCTCGCCGACCGGGTCGGCCGGGCCGGAGCCGGCCAGCCGGCGCAGCCGCACGCCGGCGATCTCGCCCACCGGGTCGCCGGCCGCGTCGTAGAGCACCACCCGGGCGCCGTCGATCTCCGGGCCGTCGGTGGCGGCCCCGCCCACGGTGGCGTGCGCCCACCGGGGTACGCCCGGGCCGGCGGCGAGGGCGAAACGCTCCACCCCCACCGGCAGGTACGTCCCGTCGTCGGCGCCGGTCATGGCCGCCGCCAGCACCTGCAGGCAGCTGTCCAGCAGGGCGGGGTGCACCAGGTACGGCTCCCGGTCGCCGGTCAGCTCGGCCGGGTCGCGCAGTTCGGCGACCGCCTCGCGCTCGCCCTGCCAGAGCGCGGCGACGCCCTGGAAGGCGGGGCCGTAGCGCAGGCCGGACCGGGCCAGCCGGGCGTAGTGCTCGGCGCTGTCCCGCTGCTCGCCGCAGCGCGAGCGGACCGTGGTCAGCGGCTCGACGGCGCCGGCCGGGAACGGCTGCGCGGCGCCGTACCGGCCGTGCGCCACCTCGTTCCAGGCGTCGTCCGGTCCGCGGCTGTAGATCCGCAGCGTGCCGCCGGTGGCGGTCTCCGGGAGCAGGACGAGTTGGACGGTGTCCGCCTCGGCCAGCTCCTCGACGAGGGTGACCCGGGTCAGTTCGATCCGCTCGACCACCGCGGCCGGATCGTCGAGGAGCCGCCGGGTCGCCGCCAGCGCCGCGTCGAGAAGCAGGCTGGCCGGCAGCACCGGGCTGTCCTCGACGACGTGGTCCCGCAGGTAGCCGAACCCGGCCAGGTCGAGCCGGACGCCGAAGTGGTGTCCGCCCGGTTCGGCGGCGGACCGGACGTACGTCTCCAGCACCGGGTGCCCGCGGTGGGCGGTGCGCCGCGTCCGGGGGTACTCGTCGGTGATCCAGTGCCGTTCCCGCTGCCACGGGTACGCCGGCAGCGCGGCCATCGGCACGACCGGCCCGTACATCCGGCGCCAGTCGACCGGGCAGCCGGCGGTCCAGAGGCGGCCCAGCTCACCGAGGACCGTGGCCCGGCTCGGCTCGTCGCGGCGCAGCGAGGCGACGACGACGCCGTCGCGCTGCTGGCGGGCGATGCGTTCGGTGACCGGGCCGCCGAGCATGGGATGCGGGGAGATCTCCACGAACACGTCGTGCCCGGCGTCGACCAGCCGGGTGACGGCGGTGTCGAACAGCACCGGCCGGCGCAGGTTGTCGGCCCAGTACGCGGCGTCGAGCGCGGCGCCGTCGATCGGCCCGGCGGTGACCGTGGAGAGCATCGGCACGGCGGCGGGCCCCGGGGTGAGCCCGTCGAGCAGCGCGCCGAGCTCGGCGCGCAGCGGTTCCATCTGTGGGCTGTGCGAGGCGTAGTCGACCGATTCGAGCATCCGGCAGAACGTCCCCTCGGCCGTCAGCGTCTCGGCGAGGGCGGCCAGAGCCGCGCCGTCGCCGGAGAGCACAGTGGACTCCGGTCCGTTGGTGGCGGCGACCGAGACGGCGCCCGGCCGCCGCTCGGCGAGCAACTGCTCGGTCCGGTCGAGCGGGAGGCCGAGCACCGCCATCCGCCCGTTGCCGATGGCGGCGCGGATGACCCGGCCCCGCTGGCGGGCGACCCGCATCGCGTCGGCGATGCCGAGCGCGCCCGCGACCTGGGCGGCGGCCACCTCGCCGACGCTGTGCCCGACCACGGCGGCCGGCTCGACGCCCCAGGAGCGCCAGAGCGCGGCCAGGGCGATCTGCACGGCGGTCAGCGCGGGCTGGGCGACCGCCGGGTCGTCCAGCAGACTCGCGTCGTCCCGGCCGGTGACCAGGTCGAGCAGGGAGAAGTCGACGTACTGCCGCAGCGCCCGGTCGCACTGCGCGAACGTGTCGCGGAACGCCGGCTCGGCGAGCAGGTCCTCGGTGATCGGCCACCACCGGGGCCCCTGGCCGGAGAACACGAAGACGGGCTTCGGGCGCCGGGAGACGCGCCGGGCGCCCCACGACAGCCCGGGCCGTTCCGTGCCGGCCGCGTACGCGACGAGCGCGTCCCGTACCTGCTCGGGCGAGTCACCGACGCAGGCCAGCCGGTGCTCGTGGTGGGTGCGGCGCACGGCGGCGGCGGCGCAGACGGCGGCGAGGTCCGCGCCTTCGCCGGGCGGGGCCAGCTTCGCCGCGTACCGCCGGGCGAGTTCACCGAGCCCCTCGGGGGTACGGGCCGAGATGGTCAGCAGCCGGGCCGGGTCCGCCGGGACGCCTCCGGCGGGCGCGCTGCCGTTGAGGCGGAGGTCGCCGGGCGCGGCGGCCGTTTCGGCGAGGGCGTGCCGGTCGGACCGGGGCGCCTCGGCGAGGACCAGGTGCGCGTTGGTGCCGCCGAAGCCGAACGAGCTGACTCCGGCGACGGCCCGCGCGTACCCGTCCGGCCACGGCTGGCCGGTGTCGGCCACCTGGAGCGCGAGCTGCGCGAACGGGATGTGCGGGTTGGGCTGCCGGTAGTGCAGGGTCGGCGGGATCTGCCGGTGCCGCAGGACCAGCGCGGCCTTGATCAGGCCGGCGATCCCGGCGGCGGCCTCCAGGTGGCCGAGGTTGGACTTGACCGATCCGATGAGCAGGGGCCGCGCCGGATCGCGGTCGGCGCAGACCACGGCGGCGAGCGCCTTGGCCTCGATCGGGTCGCCGAGCAGCGTGCCGGTGCCGTGCGCCTCGACGTAGCCGACCTGTTCCGGCGCCACGCCGGCCCGCTCGTACGCGCTGCGCAGCACCGCCTCCTGGGCGTGCGGGTTCGGCGCCATCAGCCCGTTGGTCCGGCCGTCCTGGTTGACCGCCCCGCCGAGGATCACCCCGTAGATCGGGTCCTGGTCGGCGAGCGCCCGGGACAGCGGCTTGAGGATCACCACGCCGGCGCCCTCGGCGCGGACGTAGCCGTCGGCCCGGGCGTCGAAGGTCTTGCAGCGACCGTCGCCCGCCATCGCGCCGGCCTTGCTGAAGTTGATCGCCAGCGCGGGTGACAGGACCACGTTGACCCCGCCGGCGACGGCCAGCGTGCAGTCTCCCCGGCTCAGGCTGGTGACGGCCTGGTGCACCGCGACCAGCGAGGAGGAGCAGGCGGTGTCGACGGCGATGCTCGGGCCGCGCAGGTCGAACAGGTACGACAGGCGGTTCGCCGCGATGCTGAACGCATTGCCGGTGCCGGTGTACGCGTCGACCCGGTCGAGGTCGGCGAGGGTGAGCTGGGCGTAGTCGCTGGTGGCGATGCCGATGAAGACGCCGGTCGGGGAGCCGGCCAGATCGTCGGCGGCCAGTCCGGCGTCCTCCAGCGCCTCCCAGGTCACCTCGGCGAGAAGCCGCTGCTGCGGGTCCATCCGGGCGGCCTCGTGGGCGGCGATGCCGAAGAAGTGCGGGTCGAACTGGTCGATCCGGTCCAGGAAGCCGCCCCAGCGGGTGGTCGTCCTTCCGGGCGTCGTCGCGTCGTCGGTGTGCAGCTCGTCGGCGTCCCACCGGTCGGCGGGCACCTCGCGGACCGCGTCGCGTCCTTCGGTCAGCAGGCGCCAGAAACTCTCCGGTCCGTCGACGCCGCCGGGGAGGCGGCAGCCGATGCCGATGACGGCGACGGCCTCGTCGGTCGCGTCCGCGTGGCCCGCGGTCGCCTCGGCGCCGGTCGCCGTGGTCGCGGCCGGATCGGCCTGCGCCGCGGGCTCGACCGGCGCGGCGGGTTCGGAGCCGGTGGCCGGGTCGCCGAGGTGGGCGGCCAGCGCCTCGATGGTCGGGTACTCCCAGATCAGGGTCGCGGACAGGGCACGGCCCAGCCACGTCTCCAGTTCGCCCACGAGCCCGACCATCTCCACCGACTGCAGCCCGTACGTGGCGACGGGCCGGGTGGGGTCCACCGCCTGCGGGCTGATCCCCAGCCGGGCGGCCAGCTCCGCCACGAGGCGCTGCTCGACCTCGGCGCGACCGGGCGCGGCCACGGCCGGTGCCGGCGTGCTGCCCGCACCGCCGGTGACGTGTTCCGGGTCGGCCGCGCTCCAGCTCGCCAGCACCGTGAGGTCGCCGGTGAGGAAGGACTGCCGGGCGGCCCGCCGTTGCAGCTTTCCGCTGGAGGTCTTCGGGATGCTGCCCTGCTTGATCAGGACCACGTCGTGCACCTGGAGGCCGTGCTCCTGGGCGACCGCGCCGCGGATCGCCGTGACGACGCGCTCGGCGTCGAGCCGGGCGCGGCTGCCGCCGACCTCCTGGATGACGACGAGCCGCTCCTCGCCGTCGACCTCCACCGAACAGGCCACGCCGCAGCCCGGCCGCAGCGTCGGATCGCTCTGCTCGACCGTCACCTCGATGTCGCTCGGGTAGTGGTTCCGCCCGGCGATGATGATCAGGTCCTTGTGCCGGCCGGTGACGAACAGCTCCCCGTCGTCGGTCAGGAAGCCCAGGTCGCCGGTGCGCAGGAACGGGCCGTCGCCGCTGCCGGCGAGCCGGGCCCGGAAGGTCTCCTCGCTCTCCTGCGGGCGTCCCCAGTAGCCCTGGGCGACGCTGCCGCCACCGAACCAGATCTCGCCGACCCGGCCGGCCGGGAGCCGCTCGCAGGTAGCGGGGTCGACGATGACCAGCTCGTGCCCGGCGGCCGCCGTTCCGCAGCTGACGAGCGTCCGGCTCTCCTCGTCCGGGCCGGCCTCGACCGCCCGGTTGTCGGCGAGGTCGGCGGCACGCACCCGGCGTACTGCCGGTTCGGTGCCGGCCAGCCCGCCGGCGACGAACAGCGCCGCCTCGGCCAGGCCGTAGCAGGGGTAGAAGGCCTCGCGGCGGAACCCGCTGGGCCCGAAGGCCGCCACGAACCGGTCGATGGTCTCGGCCCGGACCGGCTCGGCCCCGCTGAACGCCAGCCGCCAGCTGCTCAGGTCCAGCGCCGCGCGTTCGTCCGCGGTGGTCTTCGCCAGGCACAGCTCGTAACCGAAGTTGGGGCTGCCGCTGAGCGTGGCCCGGTAGGTGGAGATGGCCTGCAGCCAGCGGAGCGGGCGCTTGAGGAACGACGTCGGTGACATGAAGGTCGCCGGGAACCCGGCGTAGAGCGGCTGCAGCATGGCGCCGATCAGCCCCATGTCGTGGTACGGCGGCAGCCAGCTCACCAGCCGGGTGGTCTCGACGTCGGTGATGAAACGCTGGTTCGTCACCTCGAGGTTGGCCAGCAGGTTGGCGTGGCTGAGCACCACGCCCTTCGGCCGCCCGGTGGAGCCGGACGTGTACTGGAGGAACGCCACGTCGTCACCGCCGAGGCCGGGCTCGCGCCACCCGTCGGCCACGGCCGGGTCGATCCGGTCGACGGCCTGCCAGACGAGCGAGCCCAGCGCGGGCGCCAGCGCGGTGATCTGGCCGGCCATCGCGGTGATCTCCGCCGGCGCGAGCACGACAGCGGGACGGGCGTCCTGGATCACGCCGATCAGCCGGGGCAGGGTCCGCTTGAGCAGCACCGGGTTCGGCGGATACACCGGTACGGCGATCACCCGGGCGTAGAGGCAGCCCAGGAACGCGGCGAGGTAGTCCAGGCCCGGCGGGCAGACGATGAGCGCCCGCTCGCCCTCGTTCACGCGCTCTCGCAACGTGGCGGCGATGGCCCGGGCCCGCCGATCCATGTCGGCGTTGGAAATGGCGACCTCGTCGTTCTCGCCGTCGGCCAGGAACCGATAGGTCACGCCGTCCGGACGGTCGAGAAGGACCGCACGGAACCGGTCGACCAGGGTGCCGGGTTTCGGCGGTTGACCAGCGCGACCGGCGGACCCGGCCGACTGTCGCACTGGGTCGGCCGCATCGCCTCGTCCTGGCAGGGAAATGCCCACGATCCGATTCCTTCTGACGTCCGGTAAAGGCACAGCAGGTCCGGCACGAATGCATGATTAATGCTGCGTTCGCACCACGTTAATAGTCCGGAAAGCACGTTCTGGACTTCGCGAAAGGATCCGCGTTCGTCCCGCCGACTACCAGGACGGCGGCGGCACCAGCATCCCGGCGTTCATCGGCGAGTGTCAACCCTGATCGTTGATAAAGTTTGTGTAACTCGGTTTTCCCAGGAGGCGCAAGCAACGCACCGCGCGCCAACTCTCCGACAGGCGGGAACGATTTTCATAACTGCAGGTGAACGCAGCTCTGCCACTGTCGGATAATTGCGCGCCACTTACCCGACAGTCGACCCGGAGCAGCGCCCCGCCCGGCAGGGAGCGCGCAAAAGCGCAGGCCGTAGGCCATCACGGCATACACAGCGGCGCGCCTTACCGCAGGGAAAACGCGGGCGAACGCGCGTACGGCGGCCTACGTGCCCCGCTGCGCCATGCCCGTGACAGATGGTGCGCTTCAGCCAAGAAGCGCGTCGGCGGGCGTCATCCGCCCCGCCTATGCCGTCCTCGCCGCACATATTGACGAGTGGAATAAACGCCGTCGTGTACGGGCCTCAAACTCCTGGCCAAGGCCCGTCTGATAGCCGATGACATCATCCAGACTACCTCCCCCGGAGCGCAGCATAACACCAGGCGTCGCTCTGCGTTGCCCGCCGATCACGCCAATCAGGGCCGCCAATCGGGGCAGCCAAGATCAGTATGCTCACGACACTCCACGCGACCTGCGGAAATGGCTTCCGCATCCGGATCGGGGCGCGCGATAAGCGCGTCGACCAAAGGAAAGGAGTGGGGAAAAACAAGAGGAAGAAGTCCTCAAAATTGCCCTGATCCACGGGGTTGACTTCTCGCCCAGGAGCCCGTGCCGGCCGGCCTCATCCACCCGTGCCGCAATCACGGGCTGGAGGGACATGTCCGTCTCATGTGGAATCGGCGCCTTATCGGAGACAGTTCCTACTGCGGAGAAGAGCCGGATAATGAGGTCTTGTTCGGGATCTGGCCGTAAAGACGCGGGATATCCAATCGCTGATTCACCTGTCAGCGATCAGACGCCGCGCGCCGCTGCCGGTGGCGCCACTCCCCCGGCGGCGGACCGGGCGTGCGCCATCGCACGCCCGGTCCGGACGTCACGGGCAGGGCCGGCCCGGGCAGACGTCGATCACCTTGCCGGTGAGCAGGAAGACGGCCTTCTGCCGCTGCGCGCCGGGCTGCGCGCGGGGGAACTCGTGCGAGTCCTCGCCGTACTCCGGTCCGGCCGGGGCGAGGTTCGTCGGCGGTGGCGCGTACGCCGCGCCGCTGTTCCAGACCACCATGGCCGAGCCCGCGTACGGGTACCTGCGGATCGGCGCGATGCCCCAGAACGGGCGCACGTCCGGTGACCAGCCGTCGGCGAGCGCCGGAGTGTGCAGGCGGGCGCCGATGGTGCGGGCCTGCACCTCCGCCGCCGCGGTGGAGACCTGCTGGTCGGCGAAGGCCACGTGCATCAGGACCCGGTGCGCCGGGGTACGCGGCAGCGGCCGGTCGGTCATGTGCTGGGCGTACCCGTTGGCCTCGGACCGGTCCCACAGCATCTGCAACAACCCGAAGACGAGCTGCTGATCGATCTTGTCCGGGTAGTAGCCGTCCAGGACGGTCTGGAACGGGGCGAAGTCGACGCTGCGCTGCAGCAGCGTGGAGTAGTTCATCGCGGGCACGCCGAGCACCGAGCGGGTCCAGTCCTGAGCGATGGCGGTCAGCGCGCCGCCGTTGATGCCGCCCTGGCTGTTGCCGTCGTAGTGCAGCCCGCCGGCCACGTCGATCAGCGGCCGTCCGGCGGCGTCGCGGAACGCCGGGTGGGCGGCGAACCCGTTGCGATGGATCATCGTCCGGCCGAGGAAGAGGAAGTTCAGGAAGCTCTGCTGGAGCCGGTCGGCCACCGCCGGGAAGGCGCTGAGGTCGGTGAAGGCGCCCGCCACGTACGGGACGTCGGCCGCCGCCATGCCGATCCAGCTGGTCGCGCAGAAGGTGAAGTCGTACGTCTGCGACATCGTCTTGACGTTGCCGGCGTTGATCTCGGTGGGCCGGCCGAGCAGACCGTGGCCGTAGAGCGACAGGTGGGCTGGCTTCGTGGCGGACGCGCTGCGCGGGATGTTGCAGACGAAGTCGGCCGCCACCGTCGTGCCGGACGGTGTGGGCAGCGCGTTCGGCGTCGGCGGCGTGCCGTCGCCGCCGGGCGGACCGTAGTGCAGCCGGGAGCCCGGTCCCCCGTCACCGGTCAGGTAGGACGGCACGGCGACGGTGCCGGTCACCTGCCGGGCGATCAGCGGGTCCTGCTCGGGCGTGTAGTCGGTGACCTGGCTGACGGTGAACGAGGGAGCGCGGCGGCCGAGCGCGGCGAACGCGCCGTCCCGGACCGCCAGCATCCGCCCGGTCAGACCGTGCCGGCTCGCGACGGTGAAGTCCCAGGCCAGGTAGAGGCTGTGCCGCTTGACGCCGGCCCGGCTCAGGTCGGCGAGGATCCGTTTCATCTGAGGCGCGCGCGGGTCACGCCGGTCCAGGCCCGCGCCGGTCACGTAACTGCGGAACGCCTTCGGGGCCGGGATCAGCGCGCCGTCGCCGTCGCGCATGCCGCGCAGGCCGACGACGTACCGGGCGCCCTCGGTCAGCGCGACCGCCGGCCGGATGATCAGCACCTGCCGGTCCGGGTTGCCGGCGGCGTGCGCGTCCAGTTCGGCCCAGTACGGCGTACGCCGCCCGGTGCGGGCGTCGAGCAGCACGATCGGCGCGTCCGGCGCCAGCGAGCGCGCGACGTCGGTGACCGGCGCGATCCGGGTCCGCGTGGCGTCGAGACCGGGTACGCGCGCCAGGATCGGCGAGCCGGGGCTGAACCCGTCCTGCCGGTTCCACTCCGCCGGGTCGATCGGCACGCCGAGCACGTTCGCCGGCATCGCGGAGGCGGCGAACCGCACCCGCTTGCCGGTCGGCGTGCTGCGGTCCGGCACGGTGAAGTAGTCGTTGGGGAACGGCAGCAGGCAGGCCGCCGGGTCGATCGGGTCGCAGGACCGGTTCGCGGCCGGCGCGGGCGGCGCCGCGGCGGCGCCGGAGCCGAGCAACACGGCCGATACGGTCACCAGCGCGGACACGGCGAGACGGAGCCGTCTGGGGGTGGGCACGCGCGTCTCCTTCGGCATCGGAGTGTGGTACGACGGTGGTGGATGGTGGTGCTCTTCCTACGCGCGTGCACGCATCCCGGCAAGGGCGTGCCCCGTCCACGAGGTCTGGTACGACCAGGGCGGGTGGTGGTGGGTGACCTCCGTGCCGTCCGCTGTGGACGACGAGAGGCCCCGGGAGGCACGACTGCCGGGCGTCCGGTCACGAATCGGCTGCCGCCGCGAGTCCCGGGGTGTCCGCCCGGCTCCGGCCTCCGTCCGGCGCGCCGAGCGCGGCGGACAGGTCCCGCCCGGCCTGCTCGATCCCACCGGCAGCCACCATGGCGAACACGAACCGGTCCGGCCGCAGCACCACCAGGTCGGCGCCGTGCCGTCGCAGCCACCCGCCGAGCACCCCCTCGGCGTCCACCACGTCGACCCGGTCCGGCCCGCCGGGTGCCGGAGAGCCGGCAAGCGGATCCGGCAGGTCGGCGAGCGACGTACCGCTCGGGTGGACCGCGACGAACCGCGCCGGCAGCCCCGGCCGCCACGCTCCGAGCGGGTTGTCCACGCCGGCGCGGCCGAGCACGGCGAAACCGTCGCCGAGCACCTCGTCGAGCAGGCGCGTCCCGGGCGCGCCCGGGACGAGGACCCGCGGCTGGGGGAACATCGTCCCGACCACGCCGGCGCGCCGCCCGCCGGCCATCAGGCCCCGCCGGTACGCCGGCACCGGCTTGAACTCGAAGCGCTCCACGAACCGCCGTACCCGGGGGATCGTCTGCACCGCCCGCAGCGCGGCGTCGCGCATTCCGGCGGTGACCCGGTTGCGGGCCAGGAAGACGTGCCCCAGCCGGACGCTCGTGCGCGCCATCTCCACCGTGTGCGGGCGCCGCTCGATCTCGTACGTGTCGAGCACTGCGGCGTCGGCGACGCCGGACAGCACCAGCGACAGCTTCCACGACAGGTTCGCCGCGTCGCGCAGGCCGCTGCACAGTCCCTGGCCCATGAACGGCGGCATCTGGTGGGCGGCGTCGCCGAGCAGGAACACCCGTCCCTCCCGCCACCGTCGCGCGATGAGGTGGTGGAAGGTGTAGACCACCGCGCGGGTGACTGTGAACCGGTCCGGGTCGACGTACGGCGAGACGAGCGCGGCGACGGTCTCGGGCCGCCGCATCTCGTCCTCGGTCTCCCCCGGGCGCAGCATGAACTCCATCCGGTAGCTGCCTGCCGCGCCCGGGGACACGAACGCCGGACGCCGCCAGTCGCAGACGAACCGGGTGTCCCCGACCCGTACCGCGTCGGGCGGCACGTCGCCGGAGACGGCCAGCCACGGCTCGGCGTAGCTCGCCCCGGACAGCGGGATCCGGACGGCGGCGCGGGTGGCGCTGCGCGCGCCGTCGCAGCCGAGCACGTACCGGGCGCGGACCGTCCGCCGCTGCCCGGTGGCCACGTCGGACAACAGCACGGTGACCCCGTCCTCGTCCTGGGTGAGGCCGGCCATCTCGGTGCCGAGCGAGAGCTGCACGTGCGGGAACCGGTCCAGCCCGGTACGCAGCGTGTGTTCCAGCCGAGGCTGGTCGAAGAAGCGCAGCGGCGCGTGCCCGTACCCGAAGTCCGTCTCGGACAGCGCCATCCGGGCGAAGACCCGGCCGGCGCCGTTGACGTATTCCACGAGCGGCGGCGCGACAGTGGCGTCGCGGATCTCGTCGAGCAGGCCGGCCTGCTGGTAGATGCGCATCGCCTCGTCGTCGCAGGAGAAGGCCCGCGGCTGGCCGTGCGCCGTCGCGCTGCGCTCCACGACGAGCGTGCGGACGCCGCGGGCGCCGAGCAGGTTCGCGGTGAGCGCGCCCACCGGCCCGCAGCCGATGACGGCGACGTCGACCTCCTGGACGGCCTGGCGATCCGGCGGCTGAACTGATCCCATCGTGATGCCCTTTCGGAACGTGGTCCCGGACGGCTCCGGCCGTCCGACGCCGACCAGGGCACCAGCCCGGCGTGGAAAGGGTGTGGAGAAGGCGTGGAGGCGGGCCGCCACACCGGTCAGAACGTCGCGAACCGCTGCCGCAGCAGTGCGGCGCCCTGGTCGGCGGCGATCCGGGCGCCGAGGTCCCACTCCGCGCGGTCGCGGCGCGCGACCCCACGGATCCGGTGCAGCTCCGCGACGACGACGCGCTCACCGAACCGGTCCGCCACGGCCAGCCCTTCCTCGGCCAGCGTCGCGGCGGTCTCCGCGCGGCCGGCGGTCAGGTACGCCTCGGCCATCGCGGCACACGTGATGGTGCGGGTGGACCGCAACCCGGGACGGTAGAACCCGTCGGCGGCAGCGCGCATCGCGTCGAGCCGGCCGTGGTCGCCGGCGCGGGCGGCGGCCCACTCCAGGAAGTACGCGCCGGTCGCCGTCATGTGCGGCAGGCCGGTGGACCTCCCGATGTCCCGGCACCGCCGTCCCGCGGCGTCGGCCGCGTCGACGTCGTGTTCCTGCATCGCCAGCCAGGCCGCGTAGAGCGCCGCGTTGGCCCGGCCGTACGGGTCGTCCAGTTCCTCGGCGAGGGCCTCGGCGTCGGCGATGTCCGCCCGGGCGCCGGCCGGGTCGCCGCGCATCGACCGCACGAGTGCCCGGAAGTTGTGGCAGGCCAGCACCGGCCGCCGGCCGACCTCCCGGCGCAGCAGCGCCCGGTCGACGGTACGCAGCCGTTCGATGCCGGCGCTGAGCCGCCGCTCGGCCTCGGCCTGACGGCCGGTGAAGTAGCCGACCGCGCCGAGCAGGTACTCACCGGCCACGGCGATCAGCCCGCTGCCGTCGTCCGCGGACCGCACCAGGCGCCCGGCGAGGTCGGCGCAGATCGCGAACTCGGCCCGGTTGGCGGCCAGCTCACCCAGCGCCCAGAGCGCGTGCCGGAGGTCGGTGTCCGGCCCGACGAGCGTCAGCAGCTCCCGGGCGCGGGCGCAGACCTGGTCGACGGCGTCGCTGCCGACGCCGACGGTCATCTGCAACAGCGCCGCGCGGCGCAGCTGGACGGTCAGTTCGGTGGACGCCGCGTCGGGCGAGGTCTGCGCGGCCGGGGCCAGCCGGTGCGCGGCGCGTTCGAGGTGACCGAGCGCGTCCTCGTAGGCGACCCGCCGCGTCGCGTCGTCGGCGGCGCGCAGCGACCACCGCAGGTGGTCCTCGCCGTGTCCGAGGCCGATCGCCTGACCGTAGTGGCGGGCCAGCTCGGCCGGCGCGACACCGGCGGCCCGCTCGTACGCGCGCGCCAGCCGGGCGTGCAACGCGGCCCGGCGCGGCGGGACCAGCTCGGCGTAGGTGACCTCGGCGATCAGCGGATGGCGGAACGTGACGGTGCCCGGCCCCGCCTCGGTGACCAGCGCGGCCGTGTACGCCGGGGCGAGCGCTTCGGCGACCGCCGGTGCGGTGGTGTCCAGCGCCGCCACCATCACCTGCAGGTCCAGGTCGTGTCCGGCCACGCTGAGCAGGTCGAGGCAGCGTCGGGCGGGCTCGGGCAGCCCGACGAGCCGCAGCCGTACCGTGTCCCGGATGCTCGGCGGCAGTTCCGCGTCGGCCGCCGCGTCGGTGCGGGACCGCAGCAGCTCGGTGAGGAAGAACGGGTTCCCGCCGGTGCGGGTGACGAGGCGGGCCACCACCGGCTCCGGCGGCGCCACCCCGGTCCGGCGCCGGACGAGGGTGGCGACCGAGGAGGCGTCCAGCCCGGCGAGCCGGAGCTGACCGAAGTCGCGGCCGCGCGCCAGCTCGGCGACCGTCGCCACCAGGGCCGGGTCGTTGTCGTACGGACGGAGCGTGGCGACCACCAGCGCCCGGGACGTGGACAGCCCGGCGGAGAGGTAGCGCAGCAACAGCAGCGAGTCCGGGTCGGCGGCGTGCAGGTCGTCCAGCACGACCAGCAGGCCGTGCCGCCGGGCCGCCGCGTGCACCAGGCCGGACGCCGCCTCGTACACCTGGAACCGCGCCGTGGGGTCGAGGCCGCCGCCTTCCGCGGGGCCGGGCAGCGATCCGGCGGCGAACCCGCCCAGGCGGCTCGCCGAGCCGGTGGGGCCGGCGTCCGGCATCGCCGCGAGCGCGCGTACCACCTGGTTCCACAGCCAGAACGGTGGCGCCTGCCCGACGTCGGGACAGCGACCCCAGACGACCGGCACGCCGCCGGTGGCGGCCCGGTCGCCGAGCGCCGCGGCGAGGCTGGTCTTGCCGATGCCCGCCTCCCCCACCACTGCCAGCACCCGCCCGCCGCGCCGGGTGGCCGCGTCGAGCGTCTCCCGCAGCAGCGCAAGCTCGGCGCCCCGCCCCACGAGCGGGTCCGCGTGCCGCCGCGGCGACTCCGCGGCCGGGCCCGGTTCGGGTTCGGCCGGCGCCGGCGCGGGCCCGGCCGCCCGCACGACCTGCCGGCCGGCCACCGCCGGGGGTCCGGGCTGCGCCGGTACGGCCTGCTCCAGGATCAGCCGGTGCGCCGCCCGCATCTGCTCACCGGGGTCGAGGCCGTACTCGGCGGCGAGGACCCGGCGGCCCTCGTCGAAGGCCGCGAGCGCCTCGGTCTGCCGGCCGGACCGGGACAGCGCCAGCATCAACTGCGCGCGGGCCCCCTCGCGCAGCGGATTCGCCGACACGAAGCGGCGCAGTTCCGCCAGCAGCGGCGCGTGCCGGCCGGCCGCGACGGCAGCCGTCAGGCGGCCCTCCTCGGCGGTGAGCCGCAGCTCGGTCAGCCGCGCCACCTCCGGACGCACCGCGTTCAGCTCGCCGACGCCGGCGAGCGGTTCGCCCCGCCACAGTGCCAGCGCCTCGGCGTACGTCCGCTCGGCGACCGCCGGCTGCCCGGCCGCGAGCGTGTCCGCCGCCCGGTCCACCAGGCGTCCGAATCGGATCGCGTCGACGGCATCGTCCTCGACCCGCAGCTCGTACCCCCGGGGGCGGCTGCGCAGGACGCGCGCCGGCTCGCGGTGGGACCGCTCGGGCTCCACCGCCCGGCGCAGTCCGGCGACGTAGGTGCGCAGCGTCGTGTGGGCGCTGGCCGGCGGTCGCCCGTCCCACAGCGCCTCGACCAGCCAGTCGGCGGCGACGAACCGGTTCGGCCGCAGCAGGAACAGGGCCAGCAGGGCCCGCTGCTTCGGCCCGCCGAGCGGCACGCCTCGCCCGTCCCGGTCGATGCCGGGCGGACCCAGCACCCGGAACCGCACGCCATCACCCTTACGACGATGTTCACATGTCCGATGCCGAGTATGGCAGTGGGAACGCCACATCGGACATCGGCGAACCGGTTCCGGTCCGGCGCGTTCCGCGTGTCGCACGGTGAACGTGCTGGTGACGGGCCGACGCCGTGGGAGCGGTACCAGCCGGGGCCACAATTCGGGCCGTCCGGTCGCTACACTCCCCGAAAACGCCCGTAACCCCACCGGCGGGCGGCGCTGATCAGAATCGAATGGAGACGCCTGTGACCCGCGACAAGGCGGCACCCCCCGGCATCGACCTCAACGTTCCCAGCGTCGCCCGGGTCTACGACTACTTCCTGGGCGGCAAGGACAACTTCGAGGTCGACCGGAAGGTCGCCGAGCACGCGCTGCGGATCACGCCGGACGGGCCCGCCGCCGGCCAGGCCAACCGGGCGTTCCTGCGCCGGGTCATCCGGTTCCTGGTCACCGAGGCGGGCATCGACCAGTTCCTCGACCTCGGCTCGGGGCTGCCCACGCAGGGCAACGTGCACGAGGTCGCCACCGAGCACAACCCGGCCGCCCGGGTGGTCTACGTGGACAACGACCCGATCGTGCTGACCCACGGGCGGGCGCTGCTCGCCGCGGAGGGCACCGCAACGGTGATCCAGGCCGACGTCCGGGCACCGCAGGAGATCCTCAACGACCCGGACGTCCGCCGGTTCCTCGACTTCGACCGGCCGATCGGGTTGCTGCTCTTCGCGATCCTGCACCACCTCGGCGACGACGAGGACCCGGGCGCGGTGGCGGCGGAGCTGATCGACGCGATGCCGTCCGGCAGCTACGTGGCGATCTCGCACTTCCGCGACCCCGGCGAGCGCGACCCGGAGGGCTCCCGCAAGGCGCGCGAGGTCGAGCGGGTCTTCAACGAGTCGCTGGGCACCGGCCGCTGGCGTACCGACGAGGAGATCCTCGCCTTCGCCGACGGGCTGACGGTGCTGGAGCCGGGGCTGGTGCCGCTGGCCGAGTGGCGTCCGGATCCGGGCGCGCCCGCGCCGCAGCAGACCGACACCTACCACACGTTCGTCGGGCTACTCGCCCGCAAACCGTAGGTCCGTCGCGGGCTCGCCGTCGATCGACACCGTCGCCAGCAGCGCCGGATGGTCGGTCGTCCCGCGCATGTCCACCGGCCGGTGGCAGCAGATGGTGACGTCGCCCGTCGTCACCATCTGCTGCCGGGCGCCGTCGTCGATCCGCCGGTAACCCGCCGGCACGCACGACCGCACGTCCGGCGTGCCGCCGACGCGCAGGTTGAGGTCACCGGCGAGCACTGTGGGCGCGTACCCGCCGTCGCGGCGGATCGCCGGCACCACCGCGCCGACCAGTTGGGCGCACTGGGCCAGCGCGACCTGACCGCTGGTGTTCGCCAGGTGCGTGGTGCAGGCGTGCAGCAGCCCGGCGGCCCGCAGGCAGAGCCAGACCCGCTCCTCCGGGTCGGCGAAATCCTGCGCCGGGTAGGTGCCGCGGTGCACTGTGGGCCGCGCGCCGCGCGCGTCGAGGCGGGTCAGCAACCCGATCCCGTACGGCTGGCCGTTGTTGCAGTAGGTGGGCTCGGCGTTGGGGCGGTCACCGGCGGCGTGGAACGCGGACACCACCGTGCCGCCGGGACGGGCGGCCCGCAGCGCGCGCTCCAGCGTCTCCACGTCGTCGCGGCAGATCTCGTTGAGCGTGACCAGGTCGGGTCGCTCGGCGGCGATCACGTCGGCGGCCTGGCGGACGGCCCGGCCGGTGTAGCAGCCGGCCCGGCCGCTGTTGCAGAGGTTCATCTGGAGCACCCGCAGCGTCCCGGACCCGGGCTCGCCGAGCGGCGCCGACCCGGCGGGCAGCCCGGCCACGACGAGCAGGCACACCAGCGCCAACGCCCGGCGGGCACGCCGGGCGGGACGGGTGGCGGGCTGCCGGGACAGCGGGGCTCCAGCGGGTACGGGCGGCGGGTGCCGGTGATCCTATCGCCGGGACCGCTCTCGCCGCCGTCCGGCGCGACCCCGGTGGTACGCCGAACCGTGGCTACCGGCGACCCTGGTCGCAGTTCGCGCTGGTCAGCCGGACGGTGTACTCGCGGTCGTCGGACGTGATGCCGGACGGCACGCCGTCGAAGTGGGCCTCCACCTTCTCCCAGCCCCGGCGCTGCTCGTAGTGCAGGTGCGGGGCGCCGGAGTTCCCGGTGCTGCCGACCCGCCCGAGCTGATCGCCGCGGGCCACCCGCTGACCGGCCTCGACCAGCGGCGGTTCGAGCAGGTGCAGGTACTGCGTCTCCCACTTCCCGCCATGGTCGATCTTCACCCAGTAGCCGCCGCCGCGCCCCTTCGGCCCGTTCGGGTCCTGCGGGGTGCGACCGCCCAGGGAACCGTTGACCCCGGCCACGGTGACGGTGCCGGCGGCGGAGGCCAGCACCGGCCGTCCCCACGCCTCGCCCCGGGTCGGGAACAGGTCGATGTCGTAGTCGTCGTGCCCGGGATAGGTCGACAGGCGCCACGTCTCACCGCAGGCCACCGGGAGCTGGAAGGCCGGTCGAGGGCCCGGCGGCCGCAGCAGCGGCACCACGACCACAGCGACGGAGCCCAACGCGGCGAGGACGCCGGCGACCAACGCGACGCGGGCCAGGGGGCGGCGCGGCCGACGGAGGGGACGTGGATCGCGCGGACGCTGGGTGCTCATCGCTTCGAGCATGACACGGGCCATGCGGACGCCTGCGTGGCCGCGCGCCTATTCCCACGCCTGGGAGAGGGACTCGAAGGTCTTCGGATCGCTGTGGCACGGGATGACACACACGAGATGACCGCCCGGAGCCCGTAAGGTGATGCACTCCAGCCAGCGGCCGACCTCGACAGCGCCGAGGGCGATCAGCCGGCGTGCTTCGGCCTCGACGTCGTCGGTCTCGATGTCGACGTGATATCGAGCCGGCTCGTCCACGGACTGTATCGCGAGCACCAGGCCGGGCAACGCGCCGTGCAGAGAGGTGAACTGCGGCTCGTCGGGGACTGTCCGTGCCGGAACGCCGAGTGCCGTCGACCAGAAGGCGGCGGCTGCGGGCGCCTCACCGCCCGGCACGTCGATCAGGATCGTCGAGAGTCTGCTGCGATGCGCCACGACGATCATTATCCACATTCTCCCGCCGATTCGCCTGCCCGATGCGCGACCGGTCAAAGCCGGGCAGCCGGAACGAAGATGCGGGTTATTCATCGACGACTATTCGTTGATCTTGTCGAACCGGCCGGATGACCCCTGTTCAAGCCCTCGATCACCGCCCTGCGCACCGCACCGGAAGCCGGCGTGGACCCCGCGCCCGGGAGGAACCGACGCCCGAAGCGGGGTGGACTCGCGCTGCGGATCCGGCGTAGCATCCTGCCCCAGAGAGATCGCTTAGCGATTCGCCGCTGATGAATGTCGACAGCGGAACGGGGGAGGTACCGGTCTATGCGTTGCCGTCGAAATACCGTTTTCATCGGGCTGCTGTAGAAGCGCGTCTTCTGGTTCTGGTCCTGGCTTCCGAGAGCCTTCGCAAGCCTGATGGCCTGATGCCGGCTGATATCGCCGGCCCCGGATCGAAGTGCAGGCCGCGCTGCCCGGATCACCCGCTCGCATTCGGAATGGCCGAACCGCGGCCGGCGGCCGTCGTTCACCCGGGCGAACCCGCCACCGGCGTGTCGGCGCGCCGTTGCGCCAGGCCGCCGGGCAGGTCCGGCCACCCTGCGGCGAGAGCCCGGGCCCGCCTCGGCGGGCACCCACCCGCAGAGCCTCCGTACGCCGTCCGCGTCCGATCGCCCACCTCCCTCCGCACAGCGGTTCCGTGCCGGCCGGAACCGGTCGGCGGTGCGCCGCCGTCCGGAGCGAGTTCGCCGACAGCTGGGGCAGCAGGTCCGCCCGATGACCTGATGCACACGGGGTACCAGACGAGAGGGGTTACGCGAACGTGGTGACAGTGGACATCTTCGGCCGCTGCCGGTCGTACACCGAGAGCAGGGAGGCTCGCGCGGCCAGGCTCTACCCGTACTTCACTCCTTTCGAGGGGCAGGACGCGACCGTCGCGCAGACCGGGGACGGCGACATCCTGATGTGCGGCTCGAACAACTACCTCGGACTCACCTCCCACCCCCAGGTGAAAGCAGCGGCGCAGGCGGCGATCGAGGCGTACGGGTCGTCGCGTACGGGCTCTCGGCTGCTCAACGGCAACACACCTCTGCACGAGGAACTGGAGCACGAGCTGGCCGAGTTCCTCGGCATGCCGGCCGCTCTGGTGTTCCCGACCGGCTACCAGGCGAATGTCGGAGTCATCGCGTCGCTGCTGTCTCGTCACGACGAGGTCATCCTCGACCGCGAGGCGCACGCCTCGGCCTACGACGGCTGCGGCATGAGCCGGGCGAAGACCCGCCGGTTCGCCCACAACGACATGGCCGACCTGGAGCGGCAGCTGGCGGCCGGCCCCTCGGACGCCGGCCGGCTGGTCGTGGTCGACGGCGTCTACTCGATGGCCGGCGATCTGTGCCCGCTGAACGAGGTGGTCCGGCTGTGCCGGCAGTACGGCGCCCGCCTGCTCGTCGACGACGCGCACGGCATCGGCGTGCTGGCCGACGGCCGGGGCACCAGCGCCCATTTCGGCGTCACCGATCAGGTCGACCTCGTCACGGTCACCTTCAGCAAGTCGCTTGCGTCGATCGGCGGCGCGGTGCTCGGTCCGGAGGATGTCATCGAGTACCTCCGCCACCACGCGCGCAGCCTCATCTTCAGCGCATCCGCGCCGCCGGCGAACCTGGCCGCCGCCTACGCCGCGTTGCGCATCCTGCGGGCGGAACCGTGGCTGTGCCGGCAGGCGGTCGAGAACGCCTCGTACGTGCGTCGCGAACTCACCGCCCTGGGTTACGACCCGATACCGAGTGAGACGCCGATCGTGTCGGTGCGGCTCGACGGCGTCCAGCAGACCCTGCTCGCGTGGCGCAGCCTGCTGGACCGCGGCGTGTACGTCAACGCCGTTGTCCCCCCGGCCGCCTCGCCCCGGCTGCGGGCGAGCTTCGCCACCACGCACACGTCGGAGCAGCTCAAGCGCGTCGTCGCCGCGTTCGCCGAAGTCCGCGACCTGATGCACCTGGAGGACCGATGACCGTCAGCCGGCTCGAACCCGCAGTCAGCACCCGGGACCTGCTGGTGGCCTGGGCGCGGATGTGGCGGCTCCACTTCGTGCCCTTCTCGCTGTCGGCCGGTCTGGTCGGCATGACGGCGCCGCCGGTCGGGGCCAGCGCCGCGAGCATCGTGATCGGGCTGCTGTTCTGCACCCTCGGATACGGCGTCGGCGTGGTGATGAACGACTGGTTCGACCGCAAGGCCGACGCCGTCAACGCGCCGGACCGCCCCTTCGTCACCGGGCTGATAAACCCCCACGTCGGGCTGGGGCTGACGCTCGCGCTGTCCACCGCGCTGATGCTGGTGGCTGTCGTGGTCGCACCGACGCTGGCCCTGTGGAGCGTCATCGCGATCGGCGGTCACCTGGTCTACTCCTGGACCAAGCGCATCCCCATGCTGGGCAACCTCGTCAACGGCGTCGACATGGCGCTGTTCACGGTGCTCGGCGCCGTGGCCGTCCGACCCGACGCGGGATGGCTCGACATCCCGGCGATGACCTGGTTCCAGACGGCGCTCGTCGCGGTCGCGTTCAGTGGCTTCTGCCTCGTGGGGTACTTCAAGGACATCGAAGGCGACCGGGTCGCGGGCTACCGGACGCTGCCGGTGGCCATCGGGACCAGGGCCTCCAGCCGGATCGCCGTGGTGTTCCCGGTCGTGGCGGTGGTGGCCGCGGGCGCGGCGGCCGTGGCGGGCGCCGATCGCGCGGGCGCCTATGCCGAGGTCGTCTTCTGGGCGCTGCTCGTCGCGTCCGGGCTCGGGTTCACGCAGAGTCTCGTGACGCTCATCAGGGCGCCGGAGACCCGCGCGTACGAGGCGCTGGTCTGGTTCATCAGGGCGACCACGCTGTTCTTCCTGTCGCTCGGCGCGCTGCACCGGCCGACGCTCTTCCTCGTCGTCGCCGTTCCGATGATGGCATATCTGGAGCTGACGTTGCGCGCGACCCAGTCTTCCCGGCAGGCATGACATGACCTCCACCGCCTGGAACCGGCTGTCCCTGAACGCGGCCGAGGGCAGCCTGATCACCGCGATACGCGAGTGCATGGTCCGGTCGCCCCGGCAGCTCAACAACGCCTTCGAGGCCGACGCCGAACTCCTCGATCTGGGCGCCGGCGGGCTCCTGGCACTGACCGTCGACACGTTGAACGACGGCGCCGAGCTGGCCACCGCCACCACGCCGTACGCGAAGGGGTGGTTGACCACCACCGTCAGCGTGAGTGACCTCGCCGCGGTGGCCGCCGACCCGGTCGCCGTGCTCGTCTCCTGCTCGCTGCGCCGGGACAGATGGACTCTCGAGGACGCCCGCGAGTTCGGGCGCGGCGCGTCCGAGGCCGCCGAACGCTACGGCTGCCACGTCGTTGGCGGTGACACGAACTGGGCCAACGAGGAGAGCTTCACCTCGTGTGCCCTGGGTACGCTGCGCCGCGGTTCCGTCCTGAGCCGGCTCGGCGCCCGGCCCGGTGACGCGCTCTACGTGACCGGTCCGGTCGGAGCCGGCAACGCGGTCGGATTCCGCACCCTGGCGCTGGGCGGCACGGCGGCGGGCGATCCGTGGCTGCCCGAGGCGCGGGTGGCCGCGGGCGATCCACTGCGCCGGTACGCCCGGGCGTGCATCGACACCAGCGACGGCCTGTTGAGCGCGGCGGTCAGCCTGGCCGAGCTCAATGGCCTGGGGGTCGAGGTGGTGCTGCACGACGAGGTGTACGCGCCGATCGCCTCCGCCGTCGCGGAGGCGGCCCGCCTGCCCCGGTGGTGCTCGGCTGCCGCGGAGTGGGGCGAATTCGAGCTGCTGTACGCGATCGATCCGGCCGACGCGGAGCGATGCTCCCGGGCGATGTCGGAGCGCGGCCTCCAGCCCGCGCACGTGGGACAGTTCGTCGCCGGCCCGGAACTGCTGCTGATCGACGAGTCAGGCCAGCGCCGGGACCTGCGCACCCTGCTGCCGCGCATGCGGGCGCTCGACCCGGCCGGGTCGTTGCTCGCCGACCTGCGTGCACTGCTGACGGGCGGCTCGTGATGGGGTCCCGTGTCGCGCTGGTGACGGGTGTCACCGGCTGCGTCGGCCGCGCGGTCGCGGCCGCGCTCGCGGAGAACGGCTGGTCGGTACGAGGGCTGGTGCGGACGCCCGCACCGGACCACGCGACGTACGCGGCGCACCTCGGTGACCTGACCGATCCGGACTCGCTGCGTGGCTCCTGCGCGGGCGTCGACCTCGTGGTGCACGCGGCCGCCGATCTGACCGACTGGCGGCCCGGCCCTCGCATCTGGCAGGTGAACCGGGACGGCACCCGGGCGGTGCTGGACGAGGCGCGACGCTGCGGCGTCTCCCGGTTCGTCTACCTGAGCACCGTCGACGTCTTCGGTTTCGACGCCGCGAAGGTCATCGACGAGGCGTCACCGCGGCGGGTGCCGCGATACCCGTACCCGCTGTCGAAAGCTGCCGGGGAAGACGTGGCGTGGTCGTACCACGGAAACGGCCTGGACGTCACTGTGGTGTACCCCGCCTGGGTCTTCGGACCCGGTGACCGCAATTTCCTGCCCGAGCTCGTGCGCGGACTGCGAGACGGCAAGCTCGTCCAGTTCGACCGCGGCGCGCCCCCGATCGAGTTGACGTACAGCGCGAACCTGGCCGACGCGATCGTGCTGGCCGGCACCGCACCCGGGTGCGCGGGTGGGCGGTTCATCGTCGGCGACTCGTACGGCCTGACCCTGGCGCGGCTGTTCGCCGCGGTGGCCGAGCGGATCGGGGCAAGGCCACCGACCTCGTCGGTCCCGTTCGGCGCGGCGCTGGCCGTGGGCGCGCTGTCCGAACTGGCCGGGCTCGCCGGCATCGGCACCGGGTCGGGCCGGCCGTTGCTCACCCGTTACGCGGTCCGGTCCGTCGCCGGAGGAATGCGGTACGACGTCGGCCGGATCCGGTCGATCGGCTATTCACCACGGGTCGGCTTCGCGGAGGCGCTGAGCCACTCCCTGGCGGACCTGACGAAGGAGCAGGCACATGGCGGCCGGTGAGCGCGGCCCGGCCGTCTGCATCGTCAACCCCGCTTCCGGGGTCCAGCGCGGGCGCACGATCGAGCAGCGGATCGCCACCGAGCTACCCGAGGCGGACTGCTGGTTCACCCGCCACCCCGGGCACGGCATCGCGCTCGGGCGACAGGCGGTGGAGGACGGGTACGGCACGGTGGTGGCGGTCGGTGGTGACGGCACACTGTCCGAGGTCGCCAACGGGGTGCTGGTGGCGGGCGGGGAGAAGGTGCGGCTGGCGTACGTGCCGGCCGGCACCTGCAACGACTTCGCCCGCGGCCTGCGGCCGGTCGCCGACCTCGGCGGTCTGCTCGACCGCGCCCGCGACCGGGAGACCGATGTCGGCGAGGTGACCTTCACCCGGCCCGACGGCACCCGGGGCCACAGGTACTTCCTCGTCAGCTGCACGGTCGGGCTGATCAGCGTGATCGGCCAGCGGTTCACCGAGAAGACACCGGCCAACCGGGTCCTCAAGCGGCTCAACCTCCAACTCGCCGAGACGGCGTCCAGCATCCGGACGCTGGCCCGCTGGCGGCCCGTCGCGGTGCGGCTGGAACTCGACGGCGAACCGTCGCACCAGATCATCACCAATCTGGCCGTGCTCAAGGTGCCGTACTTCGCCGGCGGGCTGACCTTCGGCCGCGCCGAGCCGCCGCGGGCGGGTTACCTGGACGCGGTGCGGGTGGCCGGCGTGGGCCGGGCCGGCGTGGCCGGGCTGATGTGGCGGGTGTTCCGCGGCGCCGCCGCGGGACACCCGGCGATCCACCGGCAGGAGGTGCGCACCGTGCGTGTCGACGCGGACAGTCCGCTGCCGGTGGAGGTGGACGGCGAGATCGTCGGACGTACCCCGGCCGAGTTTTCGATACATCAGTCGCGTCTGACGACTGTGGTATGAGCCCAGCGAGGGAGCGAGACATGCCTGCCCCGAACACGTTCCACATCGGACTGGTGGTCCCCGACTACACCGGTCAGCTCAGCCCGATGGCGACGCTCGGCAGGGAACTGCTCCGACGCGGCCACCGGGTCACCCTGGTCTCCCTGCCGGACGCCGGGACGAGGTCGTTCACGGCCGGGTTCGCCTTCGCACCGATCGGCGAGCGCGAGTTTCCGGTCGGCACACTGGCCCGCTTCTCCGAGGAACAGGGCCGGCTGACCGGTCTGGCCGCGATCCGTTTCATCGTCCGCGGTTACGTACGGGAGGTCGAGGTCCTCCTGCGGGACCTACCGGGGCTGGTGCAGCGGCACGGCATTGACGCGCTGCTGGTGGACCAGGTCTACGGCGCGGGCAACTCCGTCGCGGAACACCTCGACCTTCCGGTCGTGAACGTCTGCAACGCGCTGGCGCTGAACACCGAGCCGGGTGTACCGCCGTTCATGACGGCGTGGCCGTACCATCCCTCACTGCTCGCGCGCGTGCGCAACATGCTGGGCGACCAGGTGATCGCCTGGGTCATCCGGCCGGTGGTGCAACGGATCAACGAACGTCGCGCCGCATGGGGCCTGCCGCCGGTCAAGGGAGTCAACGACGGCTCGGACCTCGCCCAGATCACCCAGCAGCCGCCGTTCTTCGACTTCCCGCGCACCCGGTTGCCGGACACGTTCCACTACACCGGGCCGTTCCATGACGAGGACAGCACCGAGCCGGTGTCCTTCCCGTGGGAGAAGCTCGACGGTCGCCCGTTGATCTACGCGTCGATGGGCACCCTCCAGAACCGCCTCCCGCACATATTCCGGGCGATCGCCCAGGCGTGCTCCGGACTCGACGCGCAACTGGTCGTCTCCCTCGGCAGCACGGATGTCGAGCCGCCGGCCGACCTGGCCGGCAACCCGATCGTGGTGCGGTACGCACCACAGCTCGACCTGCTGGCGCGGGCGTCCCTCGTCATCACGCACGCCGGAATCAACACCACGCTGGAGTCCCTCGCCCACGGCGTGCCGATGGTCGCGCTACCCGTGGGCAACGACCAGCCGGGCGTGGCGGCCCGGCTCAAGTACCTCGGCGCGGGCGAGTTCATCCCGGTACACAAGGTGACTCCGGGGCGGCTTCGTGCGGCCGTCGACAGGGTGAGCGGCGACCCCGCCTACCGGGCGAAGGCCCAGCACTACAAGCGCAGGATCGCGGAGTTGGACGGCGTACGGCGCGCGGCCGACATCGCGGAGCAGGCGTTCCGGACGCGCCGGCCGGTACGCCGACAGGAGTTGTCCGACACCACGGAGGGTGGCCGCCGATGACACAGCAGGCGGGCCGCATGGCCCGGCAGTTGCCGACGCTCAACGGGTTGCGGGGGATCGCGGCCGTGACGGTCTTCTTCTCCCACACGACGTTGTTCGGCTTCTTCGCCGACGGCCGGATCGACGACTGGTGGTTCGCCGTCCTCAGCCGGACCGGCTCTGCCGCCCTCGGCTTCTTCTTCATCCTCAGCGGCTTCGTCCTGACCTGGTCGGCTCCGGAGCACGAGCCGAAGCGCCAGTTCTGGCGCCGCCGGGCCGCCCGGATCCTGCCGAACCATCTGGTCGTGTGCGCCGTGGTCGTCGTTCTCATGGTCCTGATCCGGGGCGGCGCGCCGCTGTGGCCGACGCTGGCGAACATCACGCTGGTGCAGAGCTGGATCCCGGACGAGTTCATCTTCAACGGAATCAATCCGCCGAGCTGGTCGCTGAGCTGTGAGATCTTCTTCTATGCGTCGTTCCCGTGGCTGCTCGCCGGTTTCCGGCGGCTCTCCGCCGTCTGGCTCTGGTGGATCGCCGGTGGCATCGTCGCCGCGATGCTCGTCGCCCCCGTCGTCTCCACGGCGTTCCTTCCCGCCGAGCCGACGTACACCTATGCGGATGCGGCATTTCCGCAGTTCTGGTTCGTGCAACAGTTTCCGCTGATCCGGATGCTGGACTTCCTCCTCGGGATCGTCATCGCCCGGCTCGTCATGCAGGGCCTGTGGTTCCGGCTGAGCCTGCCCGCCGCCGCACTTGTCACGCTGGCCTTCTACGGCGTCTCCGAGGTCGTGCCGCTGCTCTACTCGGTCGTCGCGGCGATGGTCGTCCCGCTCGCGCTGCTGGTGGCCGCCGCAGCCCGGGCCGACGTCGAGGGGCACCGCTCACCACTGCGCGGGCCGGTCGCCGGCTGGCTGGGCGACACGTCCTTCGCCTTCTATCTCATCCACATCCTGGTGCTGTACGGCGCCGGCAACATGTCCCCGGAGGGCTTCGGTGTCGCCGCTGCGCTGGCCGTCATGGTCGGCGCGTACCTGGTGACGCTCGGCCTCGCGTCGCTGTTGCACGTCAGCGTGGAACGGCCGATGATGCGCCGGTTCGCCAGGCCCCGCAGGCGTGCCGCCGATCCCCGGCCCGCCGCGGTGACTGGCGCTCCACCAGCCGTCGAGGCGGTGCCCGCCGCGAAGGGCGAAGGGTCGCGGGTCACGTAGCGACCGACCCTCACCGGAGCCGGACGCGCCCTGGCTGACCCCGTCGGATCAGCCAGGGCGCGGTTCACCGGACGGTCAGCGTGGCCCGGACCGCGCCGGCCGGACGAAGAGTGACCATCGGTACGAGCTCCAGCCTCTCGTCGCGCGTGTCGACGCGATAGCGGGCGAGCAACGCGCTCAGCAGTACGGTCATCTCCAGCAGCGCGAAGTGTTCCCCGATGCAGCTACGCGGCCCGCCACCGAAGGGGAAATACGCATAGCGCGGCCGCTCCTGCCGGCCGAGGAACCGGTCGGGCTCGAAACGCTCGGGGTCGGGCCAGAACTCCGGGTGCCGGTGCGTGACCCAGGGAGCGAGTACCACCTTGGTGTTGGCGGGAATCCGGTGACCGGAGACGACGACGTCCGTCTCGGACATCCGCTCCATGCTGTACACGGGCGGGTACAGCCGCATGCCTTCCAGGACCGCGGCCCGCACCAGTTCCCCGTCGCCCGTGGCGGCCTCGGCCGCGACCCGCTCCTGCACGTCGGGATGGCGGCCCAGCAGGTGCATGGTGAAGGCCAGCCCGGCCGAGGTCGTCTCGTGGCCGGCGAGCAGGAACACCAGGACCTGGTCCCGGATCTCCTCGATGGACAGCGCCTGCCCGGTCTCCGGATCCTCGGCCGCGAACAACCGGCTGAGCAGGTCCTCCTTACCCTCCCCGACCGCCCGGCCCTGTCGATCGGCGATGATGCGGTCGACGATTTCGTACTGACTCGCGCGTACCTGCCCGATCCGGCGTGCCCGCGGCGTCGGCCAGCTCAGCGGCAGCTTGACCACCTGCAGGGCGCGCGCCAGCGCGAGGTCGCCCAGAATCGGCATGAGCTCCTGCAGACGGGGTACGACCTCGTCGATGTCGTCGCCGAACAGCGCCCGGCCGACGACACGCATGGTGTAGCGCTGCATCACCTGGTAGAGGTCCACGACGGATCCCGTGGTGAGCGCCATGTCGTCGGCGACGCGGGCTGCCTCCTCGGTCATCAGCTCGGTGTAGCGGGCCACCCGGCGCGGCGTGAACAGCGGTTGCAGCGTCCGCCGCTGTCGCAGCCACCGGTCTCCGTCGCTGGTCAGCAGGCCCTCGCCGATGAACTCGCGGAGGATCTCGTACGCGCTCGCGCGGCGGCTGAACACCTGCGGCGTGGTGAGGACCTGGTGGATGCCGTCGGGGTGGTGCACGTTCACCACGTCCATGCTGACGGCGCGCGGTCCCTGGGGCAGTCCGACGTGGTACGCCACCACGTCGCCATACGTGTGGAAGCCGTCCAGAATCGTGCCCAGCAGGTCGCGGCGCAGCGCCGGCAGCATGCCGAGGAGCGGATGCCCGGCCGGACCCGGCACGACGGCGGCCTTTGACAATTGCGTCGTCACGATGATCCCCCGTTCGATCGATCGACGTACGTCGACCATGTTTCCACGTGCCGCGCCGAGACGTCGACCGACCGGGTGCGCAACGCGACGCGGCCGGGCGCGGACGCCGGGGACGGCGCACACACCCGGCCGCGATCAGGCCGGCCACTACTCACCAGGAGCGGTACGAGGCCCAGTCGAAGTCCGCGTATCCGCCTTCGGCGCCCAGGTCCTGTACCCAGAGGCCGACGAACGCGCCGGTGAAGCCCCAGCCCTCCGGCTCACCGTCCACGAGCGTCGCCGCGTACTCGTCGGACAGGATGGTGGCGTCCAGTTCCGCCGGCAGCCCGATCCAGTGCGCCGCGCCGGCTGGTTGATAGGCGAACGTGACACGGGGACCGTCGAAGGTGACCCGCAGCGTGATCTCCCCCGCTTCCGGCAGTTCGACGCGGCACGCGTCGTGCATGGCCCGCCGGCCGTTGTCGGACGACATCACCTCGAGTACCGGCCGCCCGTCGTCGTCGGCGGTCACGTAGGCGAAGTGCCAGTTGCGGGTGTTGTAGTAGGCGGTGACGCCGGCGAGCTGGCGGTAGTTGGCCGGCTCGAAGCGCATGTGCGCGGTCAGCTCGCACTGCTGCGCGGTCACACGGCGCGCGACCAGGCTCGGACGCTGGCGGCCGACCGGCGACTGCCCGCCCTGGATCCGCAGGTACGACGGACGCGACGTGAGGTCCACCCAGTCCGCAGTGGCGGGGCGGCGCAGCGTCGACCACTCCGGGCCGAGCACCGGCCCGGTGAAGTCGTCCCGGTCCTCCGTCGGATCCTCTGCCGGCTCGGCTTCGCCCGGCACCGGCACCGTCACCGCCGGTACCCCGCCCTCGATGCGCGGCCACTCCCCCTCCGGCCACTGCACGGCCTGGATCGCGGTCTCCCGGCCGAGCACGCACCGGCCGAGTGGGGTGTACGGCCGGGCGGTCAGGTGCGCCAGGTACCAACGCCCGTCCGGCGTGGACACGAGACTGCCGTGGCCGGCCTTCTGCAGCTCCAGCTCGGGACGACCGTGCGAGGTGAGCATCGGGCCGGCCGGATCGACCTCGTACGGCCCGAACAGGCTACGCGAGCGGGCCACTGTCACCTGGTGCGTCCAGGACGTGCCACCCTCCGCGGTCACCAGGTAGTACCAGCCGTCCTTCTGGTACAGGTGCGGCCCTTCGGTGACGCCGACCGTGGTGCCGTGGAAGATGACCCGTTCGGCGCCGACGAGGCGACGGGCCTCACGGTCGTACTGCTGGATCTGAATGCCGGCGAACCGGTCGCGGCCGGGCCGCCAGTCCGCGGTCATCGACAGCATCCAGGTCGTGCCGTCCTCGTCGTGGAACAACGCCGCGTCGAACCCGCGCCCGTGCAGCACCACCGGATCCGACCAGGGCCCGGCCAGGTCGGACGCGGTCACCAGGTAGTTCTGGGGATCCCAGTACCCGCTGGCGAAGCTGGCGACGTCGGCGTAGAGGAGATGGAACTCGCCATCCACATAGGACAGATCGGGCGCCCAGACGCCACAGGAGTCACCCGCCCCGGTGAGGTCGAGAAGACGCCGCTCGGTGAGGACGCCGCCGAGCGGGCGCCAGTGCACCAGGTCGGTCGAGTGGTGCAGGCGGACACCCGGGTACCACTCGAAGGTCGACGTCGCGATGTAGTAATCGGTGCCGACGCGCAAGATCGACGGGTCGGGGTTGAAGCCGGGAAGAACCGGATTTCGGATCAGACGGCCGCGCACCTCGCCGCCGTGGGGCCCGGCTGTTTCGGGGCTCTTTGTTGCGGTCGTCATGTCGCTTCTCCGTAGCGGTAGCTTGTCGAAAGTTTCGGCGAACTTCGATCGCCCGACCGGCACAGACTATCCGTTGAAGCGTTCTAGTGACAATGTCGACGACCAGTACATCTGTGTTCTGTTAGCGCTTTCTGTTTCCGGAACTTCTTCCGATAGTTCATCCCGTCACCCCCTCGGCGGCCCCGCAATGAGAGCCCGGCCCGGCCCTGCTTCCGACGGCTGGGCCGGCCCGAGAAAGCCCGGGCCGGCCCAGCCGGTGAGGTGGTGGCGCCAGGCGGCGCGCGGTCAGACGCTGATCCGGCCGGCGCCGGCGCCCGCCGTCACGACGGACTTCACGTCGCAGGCGGCGTCCATCGTGTACGGGTACGGGATGCCGGCGACGCTGCCTCCGGCCTGCCCGGCCCCCGAGTTGACGAAGCAGTTGTTGCGTGCGACCAGGGATCCGGGGCCGGAGGAGCCCTCGCCCCGGTGGTAGGGGTCGGCGGTGTTCTCGAAGTAGTTGCCCTCCACGAGCACCCCGGCGTTCATCGTCGACGCCACCCCGTAGCCGCCGACGTTGCTGTAGAGGTTGTTGTAGACGTGGACCGGGTTGCCGAAGCGCACCCGCGGGTGGCGCTGGTTGGAGCCGTCGAACCAGTTGTGGTGGTAGGTGACCCGCAGGTGCCCGACGTCCTGGCTGCCGTTGTCGTCGCTGTGGCCCAGCAGCATCGACTTGTCGTGACCGTAGACGCGGTTCCAGGACACGGTGACGAAGTCGGAGCCGCGCTTGATGTCGACAGCGCCGTCGTACCCGTTGGTGAAGCTGTTGTGGTCGATCCAGATGTTGGTGGCCGACTGCTCGACGTTTATCGCGTCGTCGTTCCAGTTGCGGAAGTTCAGGTTGCGGACGATGACGTTGCGGTCGCCGCTGACGGTGAATCCGCAGCCGGAGATCGTCGCGCCGGCGTTGCCGAGGATCGTCTTGTTGGAGCGGACCCGCAGCATGCCGGAGCAGGAGATCGTGCCGGAGACCCGGATCACCGCGGCGCTGGACGACCCGAGCGCGCTGGACAGGGCGGACGCGCTGGTCACCGTGGTGACGGCGGCGTTGCCGCCGCCGGTGGTGCCGCCGTTCTGGGTGGCCCAGCCGACCAGCCCGGTCTGGGGCGTGCCGGGGCTGCCAGCGCCGATCGGCACCAGTTGCCACTGCTGGTTCCACCCGTTGAGGTCGGTGTACTGGCTGATCCGGGCGCCGTCGGCGGTCGACCGCTCCCAGACCTCCAGGGCCTTGCTGGAGTGCCTGTTGATCAGGCGGACGTAACCGCTGTCCGAGTCGAGGACCCGGAACTGCTGGTTCGTGCCGTTGAGGTCGGGCCACTGCCGGTACTCGGCGCCGTCGGCGGTGTTCCACTCCCACAGGTCGATCACCTTGCCGCTGTGGCGGGCTCGCAGGCGGTAGTAGCCGCTGCCGGAGGAGACGAACTGGAACTGCTGCCACGCGCCGTCGTTGCGGGACCACTGCTGGATCACCGCGCCGTCGGCGGTCGAGGTGTCCCGGACGTCGAGGACCTTGCCGCTGTTGCGGTTGACCAGCACGTAGTACGCGCCTGTGTCGATGGTCGCGGCCTGGGCCGAGGGCGATGCGACGACCGCGCCGACGGTGCCGACGACGAGGGCGCCGGCGGCGGCGACCACTGACCGCCAGCGGTGCCGCCGGCGCCTTTCGGTGGTGGTGAGAGCCGTTGTCACGGGGACTCCTCCGGTGGACGGTGGTGGTGGGTGGGTGGTGCGGGGGGGTGCGCCTGCGGCGCTCAACACCAGGTCAGCGTCGAGTTGACCCGCGTGACGTTGCTGATCGTGTTGTTCGCTCCGCCGCAGGGACTCTGGGTGATGTTGGTGTTGGTGACGGTGAGGTTCTGGAAGCGGATGCCCGAGGAGATCGGGAACTCGGTCCGGGAGGCGATGCGCACCTCGCCGCCGCCGGTCACCGTGCCGGACACCCCGGCGATCGTGACGTTGTAGCAGTTCTCCACGAGGATCGAGTTGTTGCCGGTGTTGGAGATCGTCACCCGGTCGACGACCGCGCCGCCGGACTCCGACACGCAGAAGATCCCCCGGCCGCCACCGGACGCGATCACGGTGCCGACCCGGATGTTCGTCGGGTACGAGCTGCCGATCCGGCCGTTGCGGTTGGCCATCCGGAACGCCGCGTAGCCGGTTCCGGTGCCGGCGCCCTGCGCGTCGACGGTGCCCACTGTGGCGTTGATCGTGTCGTTGAGCAGCAGACCGGAGTATCCGGTGTTGCGCGCGGTGACGGTGCCGATCGTCAGGCCGTCGACGCCGTACGTCTCGACGCCGTGCGCGCCGGTCCCCGACACGTACACGGTGTCGATGCGCACGTTGCGCACCTTGACCGCCCGGTCGCCACCGTGGTTGTCGATCCGCACGCCCAGGCCGCCGGACAGCCGCATGTCGATCTGCCCGAGCGTCAGGTTGTTCACGTTGCGCATGAAGATCCCGTACAGCGGAGCACCGGTGAGCGTCAGGTTCTGCACCTCGACGTCGGTGGTGCCGCGGGAGTAGACCGGCGCGTAGTCGCCCGACCCCGAGCCGGTCACGTTGATCGTGCCGCAGACCGCCAGCGTCGTGTACGACGGCAGCGACAACCGCGAGCCCGCGCTCATCGAGCCGGAGCCGCGCACCACCACCCGCTGCTTCGCGGTCCGTCCCGGCGTCAGCGAGTTCACCGCCGCCTGCATCGCGGCGAGCATGTCCGAGCCGGTGTACACGGTCGACGATCCGTTGCGGGCCGTCCAGGTTCCACCGTTCAACACGGCCTCGGCCTGGTACGAGCCGCTGCCGCACCCGGTGGCCGGTGGCGGCGTGGTGGGTGTGCCGGTACCGATCGGGACCAGTTGCCACTGCTGGTTGGCGCCGTTGAGGTCGGTGTACTGGCTGATCCGGGCGCCGTCGGCGGTCGACCGCTCCCAGACCTCCAGGGCCTTGCTGGAGTGCCTGTTGATCAGACGGATGTAGCCGCTGTCCGAGTCGAGGACCCGGAACTGCTGGTTCGTGCCGTTGAGGTCGGGCCACTGCCGGTACTCGGCGCCGTCGGCGGTGTTCCACTCCCACAGGTCGATCACCTTGCCGCTGTGGCGGGCTCGCAGGCGGTAGTAGCCGCTGCCGGAGGAGACGAACTGGAACTGCTGCCACGCGCCGTCGTTGCGGGACCATTGCTGGATCACCGCGCCGTCGGCGGTCGAGGTGTCCCGGACGTCGAGGACCTTGCCGCTGTTGCGGTTGACCAGCACGTACCAGGCGCTGGTGTCGATGGTCGCGGCCTGCGCCGGCGGCGCGGCCACCACCGCCACGCCGATCGCGCCGGCCACCGCCGCCACCAGAGCCAGCACCAGGCCGGCCCGCCGGGGCCGTCGGGCACCGGGCGGCGACGTCACTGCGGGGTTGAGCATCGTGGACCTCCAAAGGGGGTACGCCGGTTTGCGGGCGGCTACTCCAGGTGGAAGGTGGCAGTGGCCCGGTCGGCGCTGGTGTCCACCGCTTCGAGCTGGAGCAGTCCGTCGCGGTGGCGGACGTACCGGCCGCTGTAGTTCTGCGACTCCAGCGAGAGCGCCTCGGGCGCGGCCAGGCCGGGACGGCGCTGGAAGCTCGCGTCGTTGTCGAACAGGGTGGAGCCGTCGTCGCGTTCGACGTAGAGGGCGAACGCGCGGTGCCTCAGGTAGTAGCCGGGGAAGTTCGTGGACTCCAGCGACACCGATCCGCCGCCGGCGAGGCCGGGGAGGATGCGGAACTGCGAGTCGGCCAGCTTCGTCACGTTCGGCTCGACGCGGGCGCGGTAGTCGTAGTGCCGGACGTAGCTCGTCGTCAGGTCGTGTGACCGCAGCCGGACCGGGGTGGCCCCGTCGGGCACGGGGATGCCGAAGTTCGGGGTGCCGTCGGCGTTCCAGTACAGCTTCTGGATCCGGGTCCGCCGGTTCGGGTCGTTGAGCGGGTCGCCGCTGATGTCCCGGTAGTTGCGGTCGTGGTAGACCAGGATGTCGCTCTGCCCGTCCTCGGAGACGGTGAAGGAGTTGTGTCCGGGGCCGTACTGGCCGGTGGCGACGCTGCTGGCGAACACCGGGGTCGGGCTCTTGCTCCAGGCGGCGGCGTCGAGCAGGTTCGCGCCGGCGGACGCGGTCAGCATGCCGAGGCAGTAGTTGGCGTCGGTGGCGCTCGCCGAGTAGGTGAGGAACACCCGGCCGTTGCGCTGGATCACCGTCGGGCCCTCGGCCACCCGGTAACCCCGGGTCTCCCAGTCGTACGTCGGCACCACCAGCCGGGTCACCGTGCCGGTGATCTGCCACGGGTTGGCGCCCATCCGGGCGAGGTAGACGTTGGAGTTGGTGGAGATGCCGGGTTCCTGCTGGGCCCAGGTCAGGTACCGCACCCCGTTCACGACGAACGTGGAGGCGTCCAGGCTGAACGTGTCCCACGGCGTGGTGATCCGGCCGCGTTCGGTCCACGAGCCGGACAGCGGGTTCGCGCTCGCGTTCTCCAGCACGTACATCCGGATCCGCCACACGTCGTCGGTGCGTCCGGCGGCGAAGTAGACGTACCACCTGCCGTTTATGAAGTGGATCTCCGGCGCCCAGATATGGGCGCCCATCTCTCCGCTGGTGTGCCGGCGCCAGATCGTCGTCTCCGCGGCGCCGGCCAGTCCCTGGAGGGTGGTGGCCCGCCGGAGCACGATCCGGTCGTACTCCGGCACCGTCGCGGTCATGTAGTAGTAGCCGTCGCTGTGCTTGACGATGTGCGGATCGGCACGCTGGTTGACCAGCGGGTTGGTGTAGCTCACCGCCGGTGCGGCCTGCGCGGGTCCGGCCACCGGCAGGCCGGCGGTCACGGCGATCGCCGCGAGCGCCGCGGCCAGCATCGGCCGCAGGCGACGGCGTGCGGGCGCCGCGCCGGCCCGGTGGGCCGTGCGGAGCAGGTGTCGAAGCGGCATGTGCCCTCCCAGGTGGGCCAGGTATCGGTGGTCCCGGGTCAGTAGACGTAGGGCCAGGCGTCGGCGTCGTAGCCGATGCGGTTGACGCCGAGCAGCGACGCGCCGTTGTCGGCGTAGTAGTGGTAGAAGAGGACGTCGCCGTCGGTGTCGGCGAGGACCGCCTGGTGGCCGGGCCCGTGCACGCTGCCGTGCGAGGCGAGGATCTGGGTGCCGCCTCCGGCGAGCATGTCCCGGCCGGCGCGGTCCAGGAACGGCCCGGTCGGGCTCGCCGAACGGCCGACCATGATCCGGTACGTGCTGGCGGCGCCCTGGCAGCATCTGTCGAACGAGACGTACAGGTAGTACCAGGCGCCGCGCTTGACCAGGACCGGCGCCTCGATGCCGGGGCCGTAGTTCGCGAGACCGTACATGGCGGTGCCGAGCCGGCGCCCGGTGGCCGGGTCGATCGGGATCATCTTGATGCCGGACCAGAACGAGCCGAAGGTGAGCCACCAGCGGCCCTGGTCGTCGACGGTGAGGTTCGGGTCGATGGCGTTGAAGTCGTCGGTGGTCCGCGACTCGACGACCAGCCCCTCGTTGGTCCAGCTCCCGGAGGCTCCGGTGGCGCTGGTGGCCAGGAAGATCGCCGAACGGTTGGAGCCGAAGGTCGACGCCGAGTAGTACAGGTGATAGCGCCCGTTGCGGTACGACAGGTCGGGCGCCCAGAGGTTGCGCGCGCCACCCGTGTACGTGGTGGTCCACGGCGCGCCACCGGGGAAGACGGTGCCCGCGTTGCGGAAGGCCACCCGGTCGGTGGAGGTCTTCAACGCGATGTCGTCACCGGTGTGCGCGACGAGGTAGGTGCCGTCGGGTCGTCTGACCACCGTCGGGTCGTGCACGCCGATGTCGCCGGTGACCCGGCCGGGCTGCGGATACGCCGGCGCCGGAGTGGTGGGTACCGGAGTGGTGGGTGCCGGGGTGGTGGGTGCCGGGGTGGTCGGCGTCCCGCCGCCCAGGCGGATCAGCTGCCACTGCTGGTTGCCGCCGTCCAGGTCGGAGTAGCCGGCCAGCCGGCCGCCGTCGGCGGTCGACCAGCCCCACACGTCGATCACCTTGTTCCACTGGCGGTTCACGAACCGCACGAACCCGCCCGCGGAGTCCTGCAACCGGAACTGCTGCGTGGCCGACGACCTGTCGGTGGACTGCACCAGCTGGGTGCCGTCGCTGCCGCTCGGCAGCTCCAGCACCTTCCCGCTGTGCCGCGACCGCACCATGTAGAAGCCGCCACCGGCGTCCACGAACTGCCACTGCTGCACCGCGAGGTCGTTGCGCGTCCACTGGTTCACCGGCGCGTTCTCCGCCGTCGACCAGTCGTACAGGTCCATCGCCTTGCCGCTGTGCCGGTTCACGAACACGTACGACGCGGTCGTGTCCACCGTCGCCGCCGACGCGGGCGGCACCCCGGCCAGCGCCCCCGCGCCGAGTGCCAGGGTCGCCGAGACCACCACCGCAACCGTCCGCGTCGTCTGAGCGGTCCGTGCCACCGAAACCTCCCGCGCTTGGTCGCTTCCGCTCCCGAGATCACGAGACGGGGCGAGCGATCATGGCAGCGGCGTTACGTCCGGGTTACCAGTCATGTTTTCGATAACATAGACGGCTGTCAAGGTAATCGAGGGGTCGAAGCTTCCCGAAGGCTTTTCTGTGGCCGGATGGCGACACATGCCGGGACACTGCCTCGGCATTGGTTAGCGTTAACAGACCTGGCGGATCGGCCCGGGTGGCACCGGGCCTCCGGCGGTCACCGAGGCTCGGCCGGGCCCCTGTCGCTCGCGTCCACCATGGTGACGGGGGTGCCCAGCTCCACCGTGCGGGACACGGTGCAGAGCCGGTCGTGTGACTGCCGCAGAGATCGGGGCAGCGCCTCGCGGGCCCGGTCACCGTCCGCGCCGGCCGGAAACGCCACCGCGAAGGTGACGGTGAGGTTCTCCATCCGGTTGCCGGTCTCCGGGTCGCGGATCTTGTCACCGCTCACCGTGACGGCGAACCGGGTCGGTTCGGCGCGCCGGCTGGTCACCAGGTCGACGTCGACGGCGGTGCAGCCGCCGAGCGCCGCCAGCAGCAGTTCCACGGGCGTGAAGGTCGCGTCCTCCCCCGTACCCATCGACAGCTCGCCGCCACGGGCGTTGCGCACGACGTACCTGCCCACGCTGGTGCGCTCGATCTCCACCGACCGGAGCGTGTCCTCACTCATGCGATGAACCTACCGAAAGCGCTCCGCGAACGTGCGGTACACCGGCGTGCCCGGCAGCCCGTCGCGCACGGCGAACACCACCAGGTCGAACCGGTCGACCACCCGGAGCGCGTCGGCGAACGCGCCGGCCACCACGGCCGGGTCGTTGCGGAACACCCCGCACCCCCACGCGCCCAGCACCACTGTCCGATGCCCGTGCGCGGCCGCCACCTCCAGCACCCGCCGGGCCCGCCGGCCCAGCACCGCCGGCACGTCCGGCGCGCGCTCCGGCTGGTTGCGCACGATCGCGCCCAGGTTCGGCGCCGCCGCGGTCAGGAAGGACGTCGTGTACGGCCGGTCGAGCAGGTTCCCCTTGTCGTCACGGAACACCGGCACGCCCGGGGAGTAGACGACGCGGTCGCTGTAGCGCAGATCCCGTTGCCCCCGGTGGAAGGCATAGAAGTCCGGGGCGGCGAGCAGACAGGGATACAGCGCCGACGAGCGGGCGATGCTCTCCTCCTGCGCCTTCGCCCCGCCCAGGAACCCGCCACCCGGGTTCTTCGCCGACGCGAACACCAGACACGCCGCGCCGGGTCCGAGCCGGCGGGCCGCCTGCAACGTCGACTCGTACGTCACCTCGACGGTGTCGGCGCCGGGCTTCGCGCCGTCCAGGTGGAGGGCCTCGTCCGGCAGGTGCTCACGGGTGCCGTCGACCGCGGCGCGTACCGCCGCTTCGATCGTGATGTCCTCGCCGGCATTGTTGCGGTAGCGCCCCGACTCGGCGATCGCGACCGTCTGCCGGGCGATCTCGCGGAGACGGCTGCTCATCCGGAACGCCCGTCGATGTCGTGCATGATCGGCAATCTAGGCAGCCCTCACCGCGACGGGCAACCGATTAGTGACCTCCGCTCCGGCCACGTCGCCTGGTGCGACCGGGCGACGAGGGGGCCACCACGATGGACCGCGCCTTGCTAATGTCCGCCCAACCATTGATTGGCGTCATTCATACGGGGGTAGGCATGGCCAACCATGGGCACGACAGGCATTTCAGCAGATTCTTACGAGCTACGGCGCTCGCCGTCTCGCTCATCCTCCCCGTCGGCCTGGTGAGCCAGCCGGCTGCCGAGGCGACTCCGGCCGAGCAACTTCCCGCGTGCGCGGACCCGTCGGTGCCGGAGGACGTCAACCACGCCTCCATCCGGCTCGAAGGGCCGACGACCGGGACCGAGGTCGCGGTCGACGAGCACGGGAAGATCGCTCTCAGCGGCTTCCTGCACAAGAACGCCACCATGGTCGACGTCTCGGTCGGCCGGCTGACCACCACCGACATCACCCTCGGGCCGCCGCCGGCCGGTGTGTCGGACTGGTCGGCGTCGTGGACCGCCAGTCTTCGCCCGGCGGAACTGGGCGAGAACGAGGTGTGCGCCCGCGCCGAACGCGAACCCGGACGCTACGCCCGGATCCTGCGGTCCGTCACCGTGGTGGACCTGCTCCCGCCGAGCGCCGTCCCGGACCTGACCGTCGGCGCGATCACGGCGACCACGGCCAAGGCGACCTGGGGCGAGGCCACGGACAACTACGGCCTTGCCGGGTACGAGATCACCGTCGACGGCGGAACCCCGCACCGGACCACCATCGGCACCCGGTCGTACTCCATCACCGGGCTGTCGCCGTCCACCAACCACACGGTTTCCGTGGTCGCCGTCGACCTGGCCGGCAACAAGTCCGCGACCCGCGCCACGGCGTCCTTCACGACGGCCGCCGCCCCGCCGCCACCGGATCCCGACGCCGACCTGGTCCTCGACCCGGAGCAGGGTGCCGCCACGGCAACATGGCATCCCGACCCCGCAACCGAGACCAGCTACCGCGCCTACCTCGACGGCCAGTTGTACGACGAGTTCTCGCTGACCCACTTCTGCCAGGACGCCGACGGCAATCCGGCGAACCCGTGCACGGCGGGGAACAGCATCGTCCTTCCGATCGGCCCCCTGGAGGAGTACACGCCGTACACGTTCCGGGTCGAGGCGCTACGCGCCGACCGCACGGTGGCCCGTGAGATCTCCGCCGACTTCACCACCATGATCAATACGGACGAGGTGTCTCCCGCCGCCACCCAGCAGGCGGCAAGCGAAGGCTCTCAGTGCGCCGGGAGCGGCGGAGACTTCTACCTCGCTGCGGACTCGCGTACCAGTGTCACGGTGCCGGCCGGCAGCACGGAGCTGTTCCCGGGCTGCTACACCGTCTCGAACGACAGCTGCCTGGACGCCTTCCTACCGCCGTCCGGGGAGAAGCTCGTCAACTGCGCGGACAGCCTCACCCAGCTTCTCTTCTCGGCGGCACCGCCCGGCCGTGGCCCGGTGATCTCCTCGGTGGACCCGGTCCCCGGTCGCGTCTCGACGCTGTTCGATCCGGGCAATGCGACGATGCCGATCACCTGGTGCGCCCAGAACACCACCACGTGCACGCTCGTGCTGGCGCCTGCCGCGCAGGCCGTCCGGCTCGTCGCAGTCGCGCCCGCTGCCGCCGTCGGCACCTCCTGGGTCGTCGTCGCTCTCTCGGGAATCGGCATCGGACTCGCGCTCTGGGCGCTGCTCGAGATCCTCTTCCCCGGTCAGATCGGCATCCACGGCATCCTCGAGTACCCGATCCGCCACGACACCGACTTCGACACGTTCGAGAACTGGGGCGCGGACGAGGGCGAGTGGTACAACAGCTTGAAGATCTACGCGGAGGTGATCAAGACGACGAAGCTGGTGGCCGACCGGGACGGCATTCCCTTCGCCTGGACCAACGCCGAGGACGGCCGGCTCAAGCGGATCATCGATGCGGCGTGCACCGCCCAGCGTGGCACCCAGGGTACGGCCGGCTGCGACAACGGCTTCGCCGTCTACGTCCCCGGTGGCGTGTCCTACGACCTCCGGCCCATGAAGGAGACCGGGACCCACATCGTGACGGCGATGGGTGACGGTGGATATCCGCAGCCACCGACGCGGGCCCAGTGGTTCTACCCGGCTCGCAGCCAGGGCGGTCGGGCCGCCATCGACGCCGGCTATCCACGCCGGTGGTTCAACACCCATTTCACGCCGAACGAGTGCACCGGGCGCGCGCCGGGAACCGTGTGCGACGAGTTCCCGTTCTGGGTGACCAACCAGGCGGTGAACCTGTCGGGCGAGCGCGCTTCCCTGAAGCCGGTTCCACCGTCGGAGTCGAGCCCGCAGGGCACCGAGATGTCGGCGTTCTTCCGCAAGTGCGAGGTCGCCGACGGAGAGCGGTTCATCGTGCTGCCGGTGAAGCCGTGGGTCGCGGCGAACGGGCCGAGCTTCGGGTTCCGGGTCAGTGAGGGCGGGGCCAGCATGTGCATGAGCCCCAAGCCGGCGGCGGCTCCCTGATGCTCGACGACATGCGCGTACTGCGTGACGCCGTCGCGGAGTACCGTGCGGCGGCGACCGCGGCCGGCCTCGACTGGCCCGAGCACGCCGAGGCGCCCGCCGGGCAGCCGCCCGGCTCGGTCTACCGCATCTTCGGCGTGGACC
This sequence comes from Micromonospora chalcea, assembly GCF_028768405.1. Classification (NCBI taxonomy): domain Bacteria; kingdom Bacillati; phylum Actinomycetota; class Actinomycetes; order Micromonosporales; family Micromonosporaceae; genus Micromonospora; species Micromonospora chalcea. The sequence continues at coordinate 2,172,511 of NZ_CP118233.1, forward strand.
ACGTCGCGGAGCAGCTGACCTGGTTCCAGTCACAGAACTGGCCGCCCCGGCGGCTGCTTCCCAACGGCGGCTGGATCATGCCGTGGCCGGCCGACGGGGGCGAGGAACTCGACACCCTGGCCATCTCGATCGGCACGCCGTTCCCGTGGCGGCACCAGGTGCGCTTGTTCAACTTCGAGCATCTGGTCTACACGTTCGTGCTCGCCGGCGAGTACGAGGGCGAGATCTGGCGTTACGAGTTCACCCCCGACGTCTGGGGTTCGGCTCGTGCCGCCACCAGCCTCGCCGCGCTCTTCACCGGCTGGACGAAGGGGATCGCCGCCGGCGCGGTCGTCCACGATGACCTCAACGGCTGGCTCCAGGTCAGGGAAGACGGGCAGGACGAGGTAGCCGTGCTCCGGGAACGGGTTCCCGACGTCGATTTCCTGACCTTTCCGGTGTATGTGGCGGACGAGTCACTGCTGCGGGCGCGGCAGCGCGAATGCGGGGTCGACATGGACTGCATCGAGCGGGGATTCGACTGCTACGAGGAACTGTCCGACACGGTGCGGGCCACTCGGAGGTCGCTCGGCATCTGACCCGGCACCGCGGGCCGGGGGATGCCCGGGTTCGCACCGGCGATCTCATCCGTCGCTCCGAGCGCACTGGCGGCCAGTGCGCTCGGAGCGACCACGCGGCGTCCCGGTGTGGCAATCCGTCCCGTCCGGCGATCACGTACCGGCGCCGAGCTGCCACATCCGAAGGTTCCTGATCCGCGCGGCCCGACCCGTGGTAGCCGACGATCCCGCCGTGGGAAGGCGCACCGTGAAGCGGGCTCCCCGGCCCGGATGACCCTCCGCCTCGATTGTGCCGTGGTGGCTCGTGACGACCTCCTGAAGCAGCGCCAGTCCCAGGCCGAAGCGGCGGTCCCCGGCGCCCGCGCCACGGTGGAACCGGTCGAAGATCCGCCGGGCGTCCGCCTGGTCGAAGCCCTTGCCGGTGTCGGCGATCACGAACTCCGCGGCGTTGTCCACCGCCCGCAGCGTCACGGTGATCCGGCCTCCCGCGGGGGTGTGGGCGAGCGCGTTCGCCAGCAGTTCGCCGACGACCCGGCGCAGGGCCGACTCGACACCCGGCACCGGCAGCGGGTCACCCGGGACGTCCAGGACGAGCGTGACCTGGCGCTCGGCTGCCCGGTCACCCTCGGCGGCGACTGTCGTACCGATCAGCGCGGTGAGGTCGACCGGCGGGTCCGGCTCCCGGTCGGCGGGCGCGGCGGCGAGCCGGGCGGAGAGCAGCAGGTCGTCGACGATCTCGCCGAGCCGGCGCGTGGTGCCGATCAGCCGTTCCAGGTCGTCCAGGTTCGTGGCGGCGCCGTCGTTGCGTGCCCGGCGCGCGATCAGCTGGGCCCGGGTGTGCACCTGGGCGATCGGCGTCCTCAGCTCGTGGCTGGCGTCCGCGACGAAGCGGCGCTGCCGGGTCAGCGCCTCCGCGAGCGGCGCGACGGCACGGCGGCCGACGAGCACACCGGTGAGCACGGCGGCGAGCAGCCCGGCCGCAGCCGCGAGACTGAACGCGAGCAGGAGGTGCCGGCGGTCGGAGAGCTGGAAGCGGGCGTCGAACACCGCCTGGACGACGGTGTCGCCGCGCGCCTCGGTGCGTACGTGGTACGTGGTGCCGTTACGCGCGACGGTGGTGATCTCGGTGGTCCGGTTCGCCGCCACGGTGGCCAGCGTGTCGTGCAACGGGAAGCCCGGTGGCGGCGGGTTCGCGCCGGTGCGCACGGTGGCGCCGTCGTACCGGAAGATCCAACTGCATGCGGGCGGCCCGGCGATCGTCCCGTGTTCCGTGCCCCACGCCAGCTCACGCTGGATCTGCGCCTCCTGGCCGCGGACCAGGACCGCGTAGGAGATGCCACCGGCCAGCAGGAGCAGGCCGCCGATGGTGAGGCCGACGAGCAGGCCGATCCGTAGCCGGGCCCGTCTGACGATCGCCTTCTCGACCGCCTCCATCAGAGGGTCCCGAGGCGGTAGCCGAGACCGTGCACGGTGCGTACCACCGCGCGGCCGAGCTTGCGCCGCAGGTAGTAGACGTACGTGTCCACTATCGATGCGCCGGCAGCCTCCTCGAAGACCTTGCGGCGCAGCACGGCTCGCGGATGGACGGCGTTCGGCCGGGCCGCCAGCACCCGCAGCAGCTCGAACTCGCGGGTGGACAGCGCCACCCGGGTGCCGTCGGGCAGCACCGCCTCGCGCGGTCCCAGGTCGAGTCGCCCCGCGCCGATGCGCAGCACGTCGGTCGGCTCGGGCCGGCGCCGGCACAGCGCCCGGACCCGGGCGCTCAGTTCGTCGAGGTCGAACGGTTTGACCAGGTAGTCGTCGGCGCCCGCGTCCAGCCCGGCGATCCGGTCGTCGACGGTGCCGAGGGCGGTGAGCATCAGGGTCCGGGCCGGGACCGCCCGGGCGCGCAGGCGGGTGACCAGGTCGAGGCCGTCGAGCGCCGGCAGCATCCGGTCGATGACCATCACGTCGTACGGGCGGGTCAGCCCGAGATGCAGCCCGCGCTGGCCGTCGAAGGCCTGGTCGACCAGGTAACCTTCGTGGCCGAGCGTCTCGGTGAGCATCTCGGTCAGATCCGCGTCGTCCTCGACCAGCAACAGCCGGTTCGATGTTCCGCCCCGCATATGTTAACGATCTCATAGATGGTTGACGATGGAAGCGTCAGTACTTGCCTCTTCAACTATCTGAAACCGCCAGCGCGGGCGTCCGTACGCCGTCGGGCTGCCGCGCCTCCCGGCGCTCGATCCAGCTCAGCGCCGGCGTCGTCATCAGCGTGGTGACAAGCGCGACCAGCACCAGCACGGTGAACAGGGCGGGGCTCACGATGCCCGCCTCCAGCCCGACGTTCAGCGCGATGAGCTGCATCAGGCCACGGGCGTTCATCAGCGCGCCGACCCGCATCGCGACGCTCGACGGCTCACCCCGCAGCCGGGCCGCCGCCCAGCAGGCGCCGAACTTGCCGGCGATCGCCGCCGTCACGCAGGCCAGCGCGAACAACAGCACCGGCGGCGAGGCGAGCAGGCCGAACTCCGTACGCAGGCCCGAGTAGGTGAAGAACAACGGCAGGAAGAGCGTCGCGGCGACCGGTGTGAGCGTGTCCACCACCTTGTCGGTGTTGTCGGTGCGGGGCATCACCACGCCGACCGCGAACGCGCCGAAGACCGCGTACAGCCCGATCTCGTCGGTGTACCAGGCGACCAGGAACAGCAGGGCGACGGTGCCGAGCAGCCGGGCGCGGTCGTTGAGGGCCCGGTGGGTCATCAGCGTGGCGGCGGCCGTACGCCCGCCGAACCAGAGCACCAGCCCGAACAGGACCGCTCCGCCCGCGGTGACGATCGCCGGACCGGCCCGGCCGGACGCGACCGCCAGCACGGCGGCCAGCATGATCCAGGCGACCACGTCGTCGATCGCGCCGCTGGCCAGGGCGAGCGTGCCGTGCCGGGTGCCGGCGTGCCCTTTCTCGGTGATGATCCGGGCCAGCATCGGGAACGCGGTGATGGCCAGGGCGACGCCGACGAACGCGGCCGAGACCCCGAGTGACGTCCCGTCGGCCTGGATCGGCACAACGCCCGCCGTCACCAGCACCAGCAGCGCCCCCAGCAGCAGCGGCGCGGTGACTCCGGCCAGCGAGATCACGCCGGCGGTGCCGGCGAGCCCGGTGACCCGATGGCTGCTGAACGCGTACCCGGCCTGGAACATGAACAGCACCAGGCCGACCTGACCCACGATGTAGAGGACCGGGAGCAGGGGTGCCGGGAACAGGGCGTTCTGCACGTCCGGCAGGAGGAGCCCGAGCAGCGACGGGCCGAGCAGTACGCCGGCGAGCATCTCGCTGACCACGGCGGGCTGGCCCGCCTTGCCGAGCAGCCACGCGACCCCTTTGCAGAAGATCAGGATCACCGTGACCGCGATGAAGAACCGTGGCGCCAGCTCCGTTGGTGTCATCGGACAGCCCTCTCGAAGTAGTCGGTGCACAACCGCTGCCGGCGGGCGTCGACCACCATCCAGGTGCCGAACACCAGTTGCCGGATACTGCGGCCCACGTCGGCCCACCGGTCCCGCGACCGCATCGCGGCCAGCCGCAGCCGCCCCGGCGGGGGGCTCCCGACCGGTGTCAGATACGCCGGGCCCCGGCTGGGCAGCGACCGGGTGTGTGAGACGGAGGAGGTCAGCACGTAGCGGCGCAGCACCTCGCGGGTCGCGGCGCGCATCATCACCGGCGCGACGCCGCGGGCCGGGCAGGCGCGGTTCGCGGTGACCCCGTACGGGATGAAGTGCGCGTCGCCGCGCTTGAGCGTCAACCACCGGTCCGGGTCGAACCGGTCGTCACCGGCGGCCCCACCGCGGTGGAACGCCAGGTAGTTGAAGAGCAGCACCGTTCCGGCCGGCAGCGACACGCCGGTGGGCAGCGCGATCGGCGCCGAGGTGATCCGGTGCGCGACGCCGAAGAGCGGGTGCACCCGCAGCGTCTCGTCGATCACCCGGTCCAGCGCGTCGTCACCGTCCAGCCCGCGCTGCACGTCGGGGTGCGTGGCGAGGGCGAGCAGCACGTGCGCCATCGCCTCGGACATCTGCACCACGGCGGTGTTGAAGAACGCGCCCTGGAGATACCAGGCCGTCTCCTGGGCGGTGAACGGCGGCGGCAGCGTCACCGGGCAGGTGCCCGCCTCGATCCGGTCGCGCAGATACCCGGTCAGCCGCTCGCGCCGCCGCATGTGCCGCAGTCCGGTGCACTTCAGCCCGCTGACCACGTCGTCGGCGTTGGCGACGATCAGCGCCCGCGCGTGCGGCGGGCACGCCTCGCCGAAGACGAGCTCGTAGTAGACCTCGGCCCAGACCGGCATCATCAGGTCGCGCAGCCGGACGTGGCTGGTCCGGTCGGCCGGCAACCGATCGAGCACCCGCCGGGTGGCGGCGGTGGCGAGAGCGTCGCAGCGCTCGCGGCGTACCGCGAGCACCCGCCGGGTCGTGGCGGCGACGGTGCGGTAGCGCTCCCCCGGCTCCAGATGTTCCTGGTGCATGTGCGGTCCGGGCGCCAACCAGTACCAGAACAGGTCCGACAGCCCGGCCCCGCGGCTGCGTCCGTCCGCCGCAGGATCGGCGTACACCCGCTCGAAGTGCTCCATGCCGACGACGGGGCCCGGCACCGGAACGCCTTCGACACCGTTGACTCTGACGAACACCCACTCCCGCAGCCGGACCACGGTGCGGGGCAGCCAGTACGGCACGGTCCACCCGATCCCGGCCAGGACCAGCAGGACGATCAGGGCGCTCATCCGCACGCCACCGTGGCGACCAGGTCGTCGCGCAGGTCGGCCGGCCCGGTGACGCCGGCCAGCGTCAGCGTCCGGTCGAGGTCGGCGTGGAGCAGGTCGAGCACGTGGCGTACCCCGGCGGCGCCGCCCACCGCGAGCCCCCACAGCACCGGACGGCCGACCAGCACCGCGCTCGCGCCGAGCGCCAGCGCCACCAGGACGTCGGCGCCCCGGCGGACACCGCCGTCGAGCAGCACCGGCAGCCGCCCGCCGACGGCCTCGACCACCGCGGGCAGCGCGTCCAGGGTGGCCAGCGCGCCGTCGAGCTGCCGGCCCCCGTGGTTGGAGACCAGCAGACCGTCGAGACCGTACGAGACGGCCAGCGCCGCGTCCGCCGGATGCAGCACCCCCTTCAGCAGGATCGGCAGCGCGGTGATCTCGCGCAGCCGGGCGATCCGGGCCCAGTCCAGCCCGGCGTCCATCTCGATGTCCCGCACCCGGCCGGTCGCGTCGCGCATGTTCTCGCAGCTCAGCCCGGCCGGCAGGTCGACGAAGCCGTGCCGCAGGTCGCGTTCGCGCCGGCCGAACACGGGCGAGTCGACGGTGACGACCAGAGCGCTGCACCCGGCCGCCTCCGCCCGCCGTACCACCGATGCGGTGAAGTCGAGGTCCGGCTGCGGGTACAGCTGGAACCAGAGCGGCCCGCCGGCGGCGGCGATCTCCTCGACCGGGCGGGTGGCCGCCATGCTGACCACCATGATCGTGCCCGCCTCGGTGGCGGCGCGGGCGGTGGCCACCTCGCCCTCGGGGTGGGCCAGCCGGTGGAACGCGGTCGGCGCGATCAGCACCGGCATCGAGATCCGGCTGCCGAACAGGGAGACCCGCAGGTCGCGCCGGGCGGCGCCGCGCAGGACGCGGGGCACCAGGTAGCGCCGGGCGAAGGCCGCCTCGTTGGCGCGCACCGTACGTTCCTCGCCGGCTCCGCCGGAGAAGAAGTCCCAGTGCACCGGGTCCAGGCGGCCCCGCGCGTCGGCGGCCAGCTCGGCCAGGTTCAGCGCCGGACCGTCCAGCGCCGCGTCGAGCGGGCGCATCTCAGCTCTCGGCACTGCTCAGGCAGCTGTCGACGAACGCGACGAGCGGCGCGACGTGGGTCTCCGGCCGGTCCCACCGGTTCTCCAGGTTCTCCGCCAGGTGGTGGGTGGCGACGACCCGGCCCGCCCGGTGATGGCGGACGACCGGATGCAGGTAGGCGGCGTCGTGGGCCTGGCCGGCGACGTCCTGGGCGACCCGGTTGACGGTGACGTCGAACGGGTCCACCTGGTCGTGCTCGGGACCGTACTCCAGGGTGACCACGAAGGCGTGCTCGTAGTCGTGGTCGGAAGTACGCAGGCCGGTGCCGGTGAAGTACTCGACGGGCACCTCCTCGTGGTAGCGCGCGTCGGACCCGGCGACGGTGACCACGTCGGCGAGGAAACCGAACTGCTGCCACAGCGCGGAGGTGCGGTTGACCCGCGCGACGACGGCGTCGGCGATCAGCTCCCCGGTGGCGTCCAGCTTCTCCGCCGGCCACGGCGTGTCCCCGTACCGCCGCTCCAGGATCCGGTGCAGCGCCCGGACGGCGTACCGGAAACCGTGGATGAAGCCGCTCGTCGAGCGTTTGAAGTCCCGCTCCTGGCTGATCGTGCCGGCGAAGTAGAGGCCGGGCACGTTCACCGACTCCCACTCCGGGGTCTGCGCCGGAAAGCGGTCCCGGATGGCGAGTTGCGGACGGCAGGTGTCGTCGAAGATGGACGCGTCGAAGGCGAACCCGGTGCAGGCGAGCACCCGGTCGTACCGCAGCTCCTTGACCACCTCGTCGGCGCGGGAGAACGAGAAGGTCACAGTGAAGCCGTCGCCGTCGCGCTCGATGCGCTTGACGTCGCCGTCGAGGATCGCGTTCGCCGACTTCAGCTGGTAGGTGTCCAGGAAGTTGTTGTTCACCGCGCGCAGGTGTCCCACGTAGTGCGTGCGCCAGGCCATCCGGATCGAACTCGGCCCGGCCACGTGGATCAGCGTGGTGGTCTCCATCAGGTTGTCCGCGGTCTCGAACGCGGAGTTCCCCTTGCCGATGATCAGCACCTTCTGGTCCAGGTAGTCGCGCGGGTCGACGGACATCTCCGCGTACTGCTCGGCGAGTTCCAGGCCCGGGATCTCCGGCCGGTACGGCTGCGAGACGCCGGTGGCGACGACGAGCCGTCGCGCCCGGAACACCTCCTCCCCCGCCCGGACCTCGAACACCCCGTCGACCTTGCCGACCGACGTCACGCGGCAGCCGTACCGGACACGCGCCCCCGTCTTCGCGGCGAAGTCGGCCAGGTAGCGGACCATCACGTCGGCGTCGGGGAAGTACCGCTCGGTGTAGCCGGTGAACCGCAGCGCCGGGTCGTCGCTGAGCAGCGAGTTCCAGTCCAGCCGCAGGTTCAGCTCCGGATCGTCGGAGCCGGTGTGCGGCTTGTTGATGGAGATCAGTTGCCGGTGGCGGGGGAAGGTGGCGAAGAACGCCCCCGGTATCCCCGCCTGTTCCAGGACCAGATAGTCGCGCTTGCCGTCGGCCTCCAGCAGGGCCGCGAGCTGCAGGCCGGCCGGTCCGGCTCCGACGATCAGGTAGTCAAGCGTCATGTGCGTCCACCTCAGGAGAAGGAAACGGAGAAATCGGCGATCACATCGGCGGCGCGCCGAACGTCGGCGTCCAGCGGCCGGTCCGGGTCGATCGGCGGTACGACAGCGGCCACCGCGGCCAGCGCCTCGGCACAGCCGGGCGCGGTCGGCGCACGCGCGCCGACGTACGCCGCCTGGCGCAGTCCCACCGCGAGCGATCCGACGATCAGGTGCAGCAGCCGGGTCTGGTCCAGCGCCCGCAGCGCGGCCTGGGTGCCGAGCGGGACGACGTCCTGGTTGTGCAGGTTGGTCGGCACGCTCTGCATGCTCGCGGGCATGGTGTCCCGGCGGATCTCGGTGATCAGGGCGGTCGCCGCCAGTTGCACGCCCTGGAGACCGTGCTGCTGTCCCGGGCCGGCGGCCAGCATCGGCGGCAGGCCGCCGTTGCGGTTCGGGTCGACGAGCAGATCCAGTTGCCGTTCGGCGAGGTTGCCGACCTGCGCCACGACCATCGACAGCACGTCGGCGGCGAACGCGGCCGGCTGCCCGAAGAAGTTGCCGCCGTGCACGACGAGGTCCTCGTCGGGAAAGAACAGCGGGTTGTCGGTCACGCTCGCGAGGTCGGCCCCGACGACGGCGTCGACGTAGCGCAGCGCGTCCTCGGCCGCGCCGAGCAGTTGCGGCGCGCACCTGATGCTGTACGGCTCCTGCAACGGGCGCGCCCCGGACGCGACGATCCCGGCGCCGACCCGCCGCATCCGCGCGCCCACGTCGACCGCGCCCGGATGGCCGTACGCGGCCAGCAGCCGGGCGTCGAGGAACTGCGTGTCGCTGCCCAGCAGATCGGCGAGCAGGCAGGTGAGCACCTGGACCGCCCGGTGCGCGCAGCGGGCCGCGTCCAGCGCCAGCGCCGTCGCCGCGGTGGTCAGCGACGTGCCGTTGACCAGGGCGAGCGCGTCCCGCCCGTCCAGCGGCAGCGGTTCCAGGCCGGCCCGCTGCAGCGCCTCGGCCGCCGGTAGCCGTACCCCGTCCAGGTAGGCGTGCCCACGGCCCCGTAACGCCTGGGCGGCGGCGCCCAGCGGGATCAGGTCACCGCTGGCGCCGACCGAACCCAGCCGAGGCACCGCGGGGACGAACGTGGTCGCGAGCATCGCCGCGAGCGCGTCGATGACGTGCGGCGAGACCCCCGACGCGCCCCGGGCCAGCGACGCGGCCCGCAGCAGCAGAGTCGCGCGGACCACCTCCGGGTCGAGTTCCGGGCCCTGCCCCGCGCCGAGGTGGGCGAGCGTGTTGTCGGCCTGGTCGCGCAGGTCGGCGCGGCCCGCGTACCCGACGAGAGCGCCGAAGCCGGTGGTCGCGCCGTACACCGCACGGTCGTCGCCGAGCACCGCGGACAGGAAGGTACGGGCGGCCGTGACGCGCTCCCTGGCCTGTGCTCCGACCACGACCTTGACCGGGTCACGGGCGGCACGGAGGTCGGCGATCCGCAGTGGGACATCGAGGTCCACCTCTGTCGTCATGCGATCGCACCCTAGAGACGAATTCTCAGAACGCTCTGAGATCGAGTCGCTACGTTGCGGCGCATGACGGTCGACTATCTGATCATCGGAGCCGGACCGGCCGGGTTGCAGCTCGCTCACCTGCTGGAGCGCGACGGCCGCGACTACCTGGTCCTGGAGGCCGGCCCGGCGCCGGGCACGTTCTTCACCACCTACCCCCGGCACCGGCAACTCATCTCGATCAACAAGGTCTGGACCGGGTCCGACGATCCGGAGTTCAACCTGCGCGCGGACTGGAACTCGCTGCTCACCGACGATCCGGCGCTGCTGTTCAAGAACTACAGCCGCCGGTACTTCCCGGACGCGGCCGACCTGGTGCGCTACCTCGCCGACTTCGCACGCGGCCTCCGGGTCAGGTACGACACCCGGGTCACCCGGATCGCGCGCGACGGCGACCTGTTCACCGTCGACACCGGCGACGACACCCTCACCGCCCGCCGGGTGGTCGTCGCCACCGGCGTGTCCCAGCTGTACGTCCCGCCGATCGAGGGCGCCGCGCTCGCCGAGCGGTACGACACGGTCAGCGTCGACCCGGACGACTTCACGAACCAGCGCGTCCTCATCATCGGCAAGGGCAACTCGGCCTTCGAGACCGCTGACGCCCTGGTCGAGACGGCCGCTGTCATCCACGTCGCCGGCCCGCACTCGATCAAGCTGGCGTGGCAGTCGCACTACGTCGGGCACCTGCGCGCGGTGAACAACAACTTCCTCGACACGTACCAGCTCAAGTCGCAGAACGCGGTCCTCGACGGCGTCGTCGAGCGGATCGCCCGGCGCGACGACGGCGGCTACCGGATCGACTTCCGGTACGCCCGCACGGTCGAGGCGATCCGGCAGATCGACTACGACCGGGTCATCCTCTGCACCGGATTCCGGTTCGACGCGAGCATCTTCGACCCGTCCGCCCGGCCGCGGCTGGTCATCAACGACCGCTTCCCGGAGCAGACCCCGGCGTACGAGTCGGTGAACGTGCCCGGCCTCTACTTCGCCGGCACCCTCACCCAGCAGCGCGACTTCAAGCGCTCGACGAACGGGTTCATCCACGGCTTCCGGTACGGCGTGCGGGCCCTGCACCGCATCCTCGGCGCCCGCCACCACGACACCCCGTGGCCGGCCACGCCGCTGGAACCCACCCCGGAGGCGATCGCCGACGCGGTCATCGCCCGGATCAACCGCACCTCCGCGCTGTGGCAGCAGTTCGCGGTCCTCGGCGACGTCGTCGTCGTCGACGGCGACACCGCGCGCTACCACGAGGAGGTGCCCGTCGCGTACGTGCACGACGGCGGCCTGGGCCCGGAGCCGTTCGCGTTCGTGGTCACCCTGGAGTACGGGCCGGACCACGACCAGGTCGACCCGTTCGACGTCACGGTGCCGCGGATCGCCGAGAACGACGCCGCGCACGCGCACGACGCCAGCTACCTGCACCCGGTCGTCCGGGTCCATCGCGGCGGCCGGGTCGTCGCGACGCACCACCTCGCGGAGAACCTGGAGAACCACTGGAATCTGCCGGACGTGCACCACCAGCCGCTCGTGCTCTTCGTCAAGGGCGTGCTCTCCGATGCCGGCTGAGGTCTGGCCGCAGCCCGTGCTGGACCTGCTCGCCACCGGTGACGACCGGCCGGTCTTCGAGGACGGCGACCAGACCGTGACCACGGCCCAGATGTACCGGCTGGTCCGGCGCATCGCCGCCGGGCTCCGGGCCGCGGGGGCCGGCCCCGGCGTCGGGGTGGCCCTGCGGCTCGGCGTCACCGCGGAGGCGTTCGCGGCGATCATCGCGGCGTTCGCGGTCGGCGCCCGGGTATCCGGAATCCGCCCCGACCTGACACCGGCCCACCGCGCCTGGCAACTCGGCGAGAACACGCTGCTGGTCGACGACGCCCGGGTCGCCGAGTTGGCGGGCACCCCCGACGACGGAAGGCCGCTGATCGCCGCCGGTCGCCCGGACGACGTCGCCCGGATCGTCTGGACCAGCGGCAGCACCGGCAGCCCGAAGGGCTGCGCGCAGACGTACGCGGCGATGAGCGCGGCCTGGGCCCCGTACCCGGACCGGTGGCCCCCGGCGGTCGCCGACCTCGCCACCCGGCTCCAGCGGTACCTGGTCTTCGGCTCGCTGAGCAGCCAGGTGATGCTGGAGTACGGCATCCTCACCCTGGCCGCGGGCGGCACCCTCGTCGCGGCCCGGCCCCCGGGTTTCCCCGGCATGATCGCCCGGCACCGGGCGACCGCCAGCGTCATCACCGTGGGCAAGCTGTACCAGCTCGTGCGCGACCAGCGCGCCGATCCGGTCGACCTGAGCAGCCTGCGGGCCCTGCTGGTGTCCGGCTCCCCACTCCCACCGGGCCGGCTGGCCGAGGCGCTCGACGTGCTCGGCCCCGTCGTCTTCCACGGCTACGGCCAGACCGAGACCGGGATGATCACGATGGTGACGCCGGCCGAGATGCTCGCGTCCCCGGCCGCGCTCGCCTCGGTCGGCCGCCCACCGGCGGTGACCGCGCTGTCCATCCGGGACGCCGACGGCCGGCCCGCCACCGAAGGGGAACTGTTCGTGCGGACACCGGCGCAGGCCACCGCCTACTGGGACGACCCGGACGAGACCGCCGACGTGTTCGTCGACGGCTGGGTGCGCACCCGTGACCTGGCCCGGCTGGACGGCGACGGCTACCTGCACCTGCTCGGCCGGATCCGGGACGTCATCATCGTGCACGCCAACCTGGTGTACGCGGGCCCGATCGAACGGGTCCTCGCCGCCGATCCCACGGTCGCCGAGGCGTACGTCGTCGGCCGTCCCGACGACGTCACCGGGGAGGCGGTGCACGCGTACGTGGTGCCGGCCGCCGGTCACGACATCGATGCCGGGCGGCTGCGTGCCGTGGTGACGGAGGCGCTGGGCGACTCGTCGGCACCGAAGACGATCCAGGCCATCGAGCGGGTTCCGGTGGCGGCGAGCGGCAAGCCGGACAAGCGCGCCCTGGCGTACCCGACACCCACATGACCTTCACCGGTCGTCACCGTCGGCGCGCTCCTGCTCGGGTACGCGCTGATCGTGCCGTGGATCTACGCGGGAGCGCAGGCCTGAGGCCCGGAACGCAAACCACCTAGGTGACGCGGTAGGCGGTGTAGCGCACCCGGTCGGCCTCGCGGATCGCCGACGCCACGAAGATCGACTGCTCCAGCGCGGCCAGCGCGGGCACCGACGTCTCCAGTCGTACGCCCAGGCGGAAGTAGTACTCGGCGGGGTCGACCGCGTCGCCGCGCAACAACGCCGCGAGGATCTCCGGACGGCCGCTGCGGACACCGAACGTGCGAAGGTAGACGTGGCCGCCGTCGGCGGTGCGCGCCGAGTAGCGCGTGTCGATCTCGATGGCGCCGTCGGGGCGGACCAGCTGCCAGTCGGCGCCGCCGGGCAGGATGTCGGCGTCGAAGAGGCCGGTGACCCGGCCGCCGACGACAGGCACCACGCGCCGGTGGCCCGCGCGGGTCACCCCGTGGTCCTCCAGCGCGCCGAGCCGCACCTCCACGTCGAACGCGGCCTCCAGTCCGGGCACCGCCGGGGCGCTGACCGCGGGTCGGCGCGTACTCATGGGGTGTCCTTGGTGTCCGCGAGCGCGTCGCGCAGGCGTTCCAGCGCGGGCACCGCGGCGGCGAGGGCCGCGCGGTCCGCCGCGGGCAGCGTGGCCGCGGCGCGGGCGACCAGGTCTCCGCTCGCGAGGTCGAAGCGGTCGAACAGGTCGAGGGCTTTCGGGGTGGCGAGCACGTCGACGTGGCGGTGGTTGCCGGGACGGGGACGGCGCTCGACGAGACCGTTGCCCTCCATCGTGGTGAGCAGGTTGCTGACCGTGGAGCGGCTCAAGCGGAGTCGTTCGGCCAGCTCACCGGGGCCGGACACGGTGCCCCGGGGCAACGCCCGCACGATCTCGATCTGCGCGTCCGGGATCTCCGGCAGGTGCTCGGCGGCCCGGGCGGCGGCGAGCAGCGTGCGGCGCAGCGGTGAGATCACCGAGGCCAGGCGTGCCGCGTCCAGTTCGGCCGATTCGGGGCCGGTCACGGCAGGACACCGGAGAAGACCGTCGGCGTCAGGGAGGCGCGTTCGTTGAGATCGGCGGGCAGGAAGCCGGCCGCCTTCTTGTAGCCGGTGGCGATCTCGGTCAGCTCGTCCGGCGGGATGACGTCGTGGATGTGCGCGAACCCGTCCGGCGCGCGCTCGCGGGCGAGCACCATCACCTGCTCCGGGCCCTGCCGCCGGTTGCTCAGCACGAGCGCGGTGGTCGCCGGCCGCCGGTCCGCCTCGTAGGCGTCCAGCGCCGCCGGGACCGTCGTCGCGGTGGCGAGGTGGAAGGCGAGGGTACGCGCGTCCAGGATCGCCTGCGACGCCCCGTTGGAGCCGTTCGGGTACATCGGGTGTGCCGCGTCTCCGAGCAGTGTCGTGTTCCCGTGGGTCCACGTGTCGATGGGGTCGCGGTCCACCATGGGGTATTCGAGGATCTCGTCGGCGGCGGCCAGCAGTTCCGGCACGTCGAGCCACGGGAAACGCCAGTCCGCGAAGAGCGCGACGACGGGCGCGGGGTCGACGGTCCGGTTCCAGTCCGCGTTGGGCCCGGCGAAGCCGGGGCCGCGCCGCTCGGCCACGACGTTGATCACGCCGGGACCGATCGGGTACGCGACGAACTTCTGCTCCGCGTCCCCCGCCATGATCATGGTTCGCCCGTCCAGGAATCCGGGTGCCCGGGCCGTCCCCCGCCACAGTGTCAGCCCGTTCCAGATCGGCGGCCCTTCGTCGGGCTGATGTTGCCGGCGCAGCGCGGAGTGGATGCCGTCCGCGCCGACGATCAGGTCGGCCGCGACGCTCACCTCTCCCGCTGCCGCGGCGAAGCGTGCGACGCCGTCGTGGACGCCGACGAGCCGGTGCCCGGTGCGCACCACGTCGGCGCCCAGCCGTTCCCGCACCACGGCGAGCAGTTCCATCTGGAACCGGCCGCGGTGCACGGAAAGCTGCGGCCAGCGATATCCGGCGTCCAGTCCGCGCGGCTCGCTCCAGATCTGCTGACCGTGCCGGTTGTAGTAAGCCAGTGTGCCGGGTGCGGCGCCCAGCCTTTCCACGCGTTCTCCGAGAGCCAATTCGGTCAGCTCTCGGACGGCGTGCGGAAGCAGATTGATCCCGACGCCGAGTGGGCGCAGCGCGTCGGCGCGCTCATAGACGGCGATGTCACGGAAGCCGGCCCGGTGCAGGCTGAGCGCGGTGGTGAGGCCACCGATACCAGCGCCCACGATCACGATCGCCAAGTCGTCGCCCCCTCCGCCACCGCACAGTTTGGTCACAAAATCGTCGTTCGTCAAGACGCATTGTCATCGAGGTCTGACCACTTCGGGCGCAATGCGAGTGGCCTTATCAGAATTCTTGACAATCAATCAACTCTGCACGACGCTGATCGACGCGGTCGGATGGTTCATCTCTGTTCGCCGGCCCCACTCCTCCGGATGCACCAGCGCTTCGCACGGAAGGGCTCGTCCATGAAGAAGGTCACCGCCCTGGCTGTTCTCGCCAGCGTCGCGATCGCCCTGACCGGCTGCACCGACTCCGACGCCACCGATCCGTCCCCCGGGTCGAGCGGCGAGCTGCGCAAGGTCCGCGTGGCGGCGCTGCCCATCAGCGAGACCGCCGCGCTGTGGGGCGGCATCAAGGCGGGCATCTTCCGGGAGCAGGGGCTCGACGTGGAAGTGGTGCCCGCACAGGGCGGGGCCCAGGCCATCCCGGCCCTGATCAACGGCGACATCGACTTCGCCATCGGTCAGCCGTTCGGCCCGTTCCGGGCCGACCTGCAGAACCTCGGCGTGGTGATCATCGGCAACTACGCGTCGTCCTACGCCGACGGTGACGACATCAACGCCGTGCTGGCGTCGGCGAAATCCGGCATCACCCGGCCGTCCCAGCTCGCCGGGCGCAAGGTGTCGGTGAACAGCCTGGGCGCCGCCGGCGACGTCACGATCATGGCGGCGGTCGAGAAGGACGGCGGCGACCCCACCAAGGTCAAGTTCGTCGAGGTGGCCTTCCCGGACGCGCCCGCCCAGCTCGCCGCCGGCAACATCGACGCAGCCTGGGTGACCGAGCCGTTCATCACCCAGATGCGCAAGCGCGGCGACGTCCTCGTGGTCGCTCCGTACCAGGCCACCGTCCCCGGACTCACCACCCTGACGACGATCACGTCGAGCAAGCTGAAGGACTCCGACGCCACGCTCGTCGCGGACTTCTCGGCGGCGATGAAGAAGACGCTCGCCTGGGCCAAGGATCCGGCCAACGAGAAGGATCTGCGCCAGGCCATCAAGGACAACCTCGAACTGCCGGAGGCGGTGGCGGACTCCGTGCGGCTCCCGTCGTTCGGGTGGGAGCTCGACCGGGCCGGCCTGGAGCAACTGGCGACGCTCGCCCAGAAGTACCGCGTGCTCGACCGGCGCCCCGACTTCGACCGCCTCATCCAGCAGCAGCAGTAGCCGGCCGATGCGCAAGATCCTGCTGGGCGCCGTCGGCCTGCTGGGGTTCCTCGTCGTCTGGCAACTGATCCCGGCGCTGGGGCTGGTCGACCCGGACTACCTGCCGTACCCCACCGACGTGTTCGGACGGCTGGCCCAGGAGGTCCGCGACCTGGCGTTCTGGCGTCGGGTCCGGCTCACCATGACGTCGTGGGCGATCGGTCTGACGGTGGCGACGCTCGCGGCGGTCGCGCTGGGCACCGTGGTCGGGATGGTGCCGTTCCTGCGTCGCGCGACCCACACGACAGTCGAGTTCCTGCGACCGGTGCCGTCGGTCGCGCTGATCCCGCTGGCCGTGCTGATGTTCGGCCTGCAGATGCGCGCCGCTCTCGTCATCATCGTCTACGCGGCGTTCTGGCAGGTGTTCGTGCAGGTGATCTACGGCGTCGCCGACGTCGACAGCGTCGCCCGGGACACCGCGCGGAGTTTCGGCCTCACCCGCGCCGAGCGGCTGCGCTACCTCATCCTGCCGACCGCTCTGCCGTACCTGATGACCGGCCTGCGCCTCGGCGCGGCGGTCGCGCTCATCCTGGCCGTCACCGCCGAGATGGTGATCGGCAACCCCGGCCTCGGTCGGATGATCGAGCTGTCCCGCTCCGCCGGTGACGCCGTCGGCCTGTACGGCCTCGTCGTGGTCACCGGGATGCTCGGCCTGCTGGTGAACGTCGTGTTCCGCTTCGTCGAACGCCGCTCGCTGGCCTGGCACCAGTCGGTGCTCGCGGACGAGGCGGCCCGATGACCGCCGTCGGCGCGGCAAAGGCCCGCCCTCGTGACCTGGGCGTCAGGGTCGCCGAGAACCTCCTGTTCGCGGTCGGCCTTCCGGTCCTGGCCGTGGGCCTCTGGGCGGTCTGGTCCACCCGGTCGACGAGCCGGTTCCTCGTCGGCCCCGGCACGCTCCTCGACGCGTTCCGGCAGACCTGGATCGGCCCGGCGTTCGTCGAGGACGTCCTGCCGAGCGTGTACCGGCTCCTGATCGGCCTGTTCGCGTCGATCCTGCTCGGCGTCGCCGCCGGCGTCGTCATCGGCCGGCTCCGCCCGCTACGCGAGATGCTCGAGCCGCTGCTGGAGTTCTTCCGCGCGATTCCGCCGCCGGTGCTGATCCCGGTCGCGATGCTCCTGCTCGGCATCACCGACACCATGAAGGTCGTCGTCATCACCTCCGGCGCGATCTGGCCGATCCTGCTGAACACGATCGAAGGCGTCCGGTCGACCGACAGCGTGATGCTGGAGACCGCCCGCTCGTTCCGGATCTCGCGGTGGGACCGGCTGTGGCTGCTGATCCTCCCGGCGGCGAGTCCGCGCATCATGACCGGCGTACGGCAGGCGCTCTCGGTGGCCCTGATCCTCATGGTCATCTCGGAGATGTTCGCGTCGTCGGCCGGTCTCGGCTACCGGATCGCCTACTTCCAGCGGAACTACCTCATCGCCGAGATGTGGAGCGGCATCCTCCTGCTCGGCCTCATCGGCGTCTTCCTCGCCGTGGCCTTCGGTGTCGTCGAACGCCGCGTCCTGCGCTGGTACCACGGAATGAAGGAGATCACCCGTGCCTGACGGGACCCCCCTGTTGCGGGTCGAGCACCTGCGGAAGGTCTACGCCTCCGGCCGGGGCGAGGTCGAGGCGATCGGGGATCTCAGCTTCACCATGGATCCCGGTGAGCTGCTGTGCGTCGTCGGTCCCTCCGGCTGCGGCAAGACCACGCTCCTGAAATGCCTCGCCGGACTGCTGCGGCCCACCAGCGGCCTGGTCGAGATGGAGGGCTCGCCGGTGACCGGGCCGAGCCCGGCGATGGCCGTGGTCTTCCAGGAGTACGGCCGCAGCCTCTACCCGTGGCTGACCGTCCGCGGCAACGTGGAGCTTCCGCTCCGCCACAAGAAGCTCTCCCGCGCCGAACGCGCCCGGCTGGTCGCCGACGCCCTCGACGCGGTCGGGCTGCCGCAGTCGGCGCGCAGCCACCCGTGGCAGCTCTCCGGCGGAATGCAGCAACGGGTGGCGATCGCCCGCGCCATCGCGTACCAGCCGGACGTGCTGATCATGGACGAGCCGTTCGCCGCGGTGGACGCGCAGACCCGCGCGGACCTGGAGGACCTCGTCCGCGAACTGCACCTGACCCGGGGGATCTCCACCGTCTTCGTGACGCACGACATCGACGAGTCCGTCTACCTGGGCCAGCGCGTGCTCGTCCTGTCGAACTCACCGACCCGGGTGCAGGAGGACCTGGTGATCGACCTCCCGGCGGAACGCGATCAGCTCACCACCCGGGCCCTGCCCCGGTTCACCGAACTGCGGACCCACGTCTACGAACAGATCCAGCGGGCCAAGCGCGGGCCGGTGGTCCCGTCCTCGCGGGCCCACCGGCCATAGTCGCATCGATCACCGCGGATCTATGTTCGGGGTGACGACCGATGGAGGGCGGAAGCATGATCGGAACCCTGGTGGAGAACGGTCTCACGGCGTTGGCCGCCTACGACTCCTACGGCCAGGAACAGATCGACGGGATCGTGAAGAAGGCGTCGGTGGCGGCGCTCGGCCGGCACGCCGAACTCGCGATGCTGGCGGTCGAGGAGACCGGTCGCGGCGTGTTCGAGGACAAGGCGGTGAAGAACATCTTCGCCTGCGAACACGTCACCAACCACATGGCCGACGTCCGCACGGTCGGGGTGATCGCTCAGGACGACATCACGGGCATCACCCAGATCGCCGAGCCGGTCGGCGTGGTGGCCGCGGTGACGCCCGTGACGAACCCGACCTCGACCACCATCTTCAAGGCGCTGCTGGCCCTCAAGACCCGCAACCCGGTCATCTTCGCCTTCCACCCGGCGGCGCAACGGTGCAGCCAGGAAGCGGCCCGCACGGTCCGCGACGCCGCCGTCGCCGCCGGCGCGCCGGAGCACTGCATCCAGTGGATCGACGAGCCGTCGGTGGCCGCGACGAACGAGCTGATGCGCCATCCCGACGTCTCGGTGGTCCTGGCGACAGGCGGCAACGCCATGGTCCGGGCCGCCTACTCCACCGGCAAACCGGCGCTGGGCGTCGGCGCCGGGAACGTCCCCGCGTACCTGGAGGCGTCGGCCGACGTGGCCCGCGCGGTGAACGACGTGGTGCTGTCCAAGGCGTTCGACAACGGCATGATCTGCGCCTCCGAGCAGGCCGTCATCATCGACGACGCGATCCGGCCGGCCGCCCTCGCCGAGTTCCGGCGACTGCACGCCCACATCGCGACGCCGGAGGAGAAGTCGCTGCTGGAGAAGCTGCTCTTCGGCTCCGGGAAGCTCAACCCGGACGTGGTCGGGCAGTCGGTGACCTGGATCGCCGAACACGCCGGATTCCCGGTCGACCCGGACACCTCGGTCATCCTGGTTCCGGTCGACCGGGTCGGCCCGGCCGAGCCGCTGACCCGGGAGAAGCTCTGCCCGGTGCTCGCCCTGCTGCCCGCCACCGACCACGACCAGGGATTCGAGTACGCCGAGCAGATGGTCGAGTTCGACGGCCTGGGGCACAGCGCCGTCATCCACACGCGCGACGCCGACCTGGCCGAGGCGTACGGCCGCCGGGTCAAGGCCGTCCGGATCATCTGGAACGCGCCGGCCTCGCAGGGCGGCATCGGCGACATGTACAACGCCTTCCTGCCGTCGCTGACGCTGGGCTGCGGAAGCTACGGCCACAACTCGGTGTCGCACAACGTCACAGCGGTCGACCTCATCAACATCAAGCGGGTGGCCCGGCGGACGAACAACCTGCAGTGGTTCAAGGTGCCGCCGAAGATCTACTTCGAGCCGAACGCGATCCGCTACCTCGCCGACATGCCCGGCGTCCGCCGGGTCACCGTGGTGACCGACCACACCATGACCAGACTGGGGTACGTGGACCGCGTGCTGTCCGTGCTGCACCGCCGCCGCGAGCAGGTCGCCCTGCAGATCATCGACGACGTCGAGCCGGAGCCCAGCGTACAAACGGTCGACCGGGGCGCCGAGTTGATGCGCTCGTTCCGCCCGGACACCATCGTCGCGCTCGGCGGCGGTTCGGCGATGGACGCCGCCAAGGTGATGTGGCTGCGCTACGAGCACCCCGAGGTGGTCTTCGCCGATCTGCGGGAGAAGTTCTTCGACATCCGCAAACGCGCCTTCAAGTTCCCCACCCTCGGCGCGCTGGCCCAGCTCGTCTGCGTTCCGACCACCTCCGGCACCGGAGCCGAGGTCACCCCGTTCGCGGTCATCACCGACACCGATTCCGGCAAGAAGTACCCGCTCGCCGACTACGCGCTCACCCCGAGCGTGGCGATCGTCGACCCGGTCCTGGCCGCCGACCTGCCGGCGGTGGTCACCGCGGACAGCGGCTTCGACGCGCTCACCCACGCCATCGAGTCGTACGTGTCGGTCTACGCCAACGACTTCACCGACGGTCTGGCCCTGCACGCCGTCCGGCTCATCTTCGGCAACCTCGCCCGGGCCGTGCACCAGGGCGCCGCGGACCCGGTGGCCCGCGAGAAGATGCACAACGCCGGCACGATCGCCGGCATGGCGTTCGGCAGCGCCTTCCTCGGCATCGTGCACGCCATGTCGCACACCCTGGGTGCCACGTTCCACGTCGCACACGGGCGCACCAACGCGATCCTGCTCCCGCACGTCATCAGGTACAACGGGACCGTGCCGAGCAAGCTCACCGGCTGGCCCAGGTACGAGACGTACCGGGCGCCGCAGCGCTTCGCCGACATCGCCCGTACCCTCGGGCTGCCCGCGGCCACCGACGCCGAAGCGGTCGAAGCCCTGGCCACGGCGATCGAGCGCCTGCGCGACGAGGTCGGCATCGAGCCGTCGTTCGCGGCCGTCGGGGTGGACGAGCGGGCCTTCCTCGCCGCGCTGCCGCAGCAGGCGCTGAACGCGTACGAGGACCAGTGCGCGCCGGCCAATCCGCGGATGCCGATGCTCGGCGACATGCAGGAACTGATGCGCGCCGCGTACTACGGATCGAGAGGGCCGAAGGTCCCGCGGCTTGCGGTCTGCGGCCCCCGGTGAACGAGCCCGGCTGGGCCTAACCTGGGTCCGGACATGACGAGATCAGTGAAAGGAAGCACGGTGACCGCGGTCGAATCCGAAATCCGTACGCTCGCCGAACTCGACGACACCGAACTCGCCCGTCTGGACGCGTGGTGGCGGGCGAACAACTACCTGACCATCGGGCAGATCTACCTGCAGGGCAACCCGCTGCTGCGCGAGCCGCTGTCGACCGAGCACATCAAGCCGCGCTTGCTCGGCCACTGGGGAACCAGCCCCGGCCTGTCGCTGATCTACGCGCATGTCTCCCGGCTGATCCGGCACACCGGTCAGCAGGCGATCTACCTGGCCGGCCCGGGCCACGGCGGGCCGGCGCTGGTGGCCGCCGGCTATCTGGAGGGCACCTACAGCGAGATCTACCCGGACGTCAGCCAGGACGAGGCCGGGATGCTGCGCCTGTTCCGGCAGTTCTCCAGCCCGGGCGGCATCCCGTCGCACGTGTCGGTGACCACCCCGGGCTCCATCCACGAGGGTGGCGAGCTGGGCTACGTCCTGGTCCACGCGTTCGGCGCGGTGATGGACAACCCGGACCTGCTGGCCATCGCGGTGGTGGGCGACGGCGAGGCCGAGACCGGGCCGCTCGAGGGCTCCTGGAAGGGCGTGTCCTTCCTCAACCCCGAACGCGACGGCGCGGTCCTGCCGATCCTGCACCTCAACGACGCCAAGATCTCCGGTCCCACCGTACTCGGGCGCAAGGACCCCGAGGAGGTACGCCACCTGCTGCGGGGCCACGGCTACGACGTCATCGAGGTCGAGGGCTCCGACCTGCCCGGCATGCACCACCGCTTCGCCGCCGCGCTCGCCGCCGCGTGGACGAGGATCCGCGACATCCAGACCGCCGCCCGTGACGGTTCCTGGGACGGCACCCGCCCGACCTGGCCGCTGATCGTCCTGCGGTCGCCGAAGGGCTGGACCGGCCCGGACACCGTCGACGGGACGCCGGTCACCGGCACGTGGCGCTCGCACCAGGTGCCGCTGTCCGGCGTCAAGGACAACCCGGAGCACCTCGCGCTGCTCGAGCGCTGGCTCAGGTCGTACCGTCCGGAGGAGCTGTTCGATTCCACCGGCGCGCCGGTGGCGCTGATCCGGGACCAGGCCCCCGACGGCGACCTGCGGATGAGCGCCAGCCCGCACGCCAACGGCGGACTGCTGACCCGGGACCTGGACCTGCCGGACTTCCGGTCGTACGCGATCGAGGTGCCCCGGCCGGCGCAGCAGCGGGCCGAGTCGACGCGCAAGCTGGGCGAGATGATCCGCGACATCTACACGCGCAACGCCGACCGGTTCCGGTTGTTCTGTCCGGACGAGACCAACAGCAACCGCCTCGGCAGCGTCTTCGACGTCTCCGACCGTGCCTTCATGGAGCGGGTGACACCGGAGGACGTGGCGATCGGCCGCGACGGCCGGGTGATGGAGGTGCTGAGCGAGCACAACTGTCACGGCTGGCTGGAGGGCTACAACCTGACCGGCCGGCACGGCATGTTCGCCACCTACGAGGCGTTCGCGATGGTCAGCGCCTCGCAGACCGTGCAGCACGGCAAGTGGTTGCAGGAGGCCAAGCACCTGCCCTGGCGGGCGAAGGTGCCGAGCCTCAACGTGCTGCTCACCTCGACGGCGTGGCGCAACGACCACAACGGCTTCTCCCACCAGGGGCCGGGCCTGATCCAGGTGGTGCTCACCCAGCGGGGCGACGTCGCCCGGGTCTACCTGCCGCCGGACGCCAACACCCTGCTGTCGGTGGCCGACCACTGCTTCCGGTCGCGGTCGTACATCAACCTGATCGTCATCGACAAGCAGCCGCAGCTGCAGTACCTGTCCATGGACGAGGCGATCGAACACTGCGCCCGCGGCGCGGGGATCTGGGAGTGGGCCGGCACCGACGACGGCACCAGCGATCCCGACATCGTCCTGGCCTGCGCCGGCGACGTCGTCACCATGGAGACGGTCGCGGCGGCACAGATCCTGCGCGAGCGGCTGCCCGGGCTCAAGGTCCGCGTGGTCAACGTGGTCAACCTGATGACCCTGGTCCGGCCCAAGGACCACCCGCACGGCATGAGCGAGACCCTGTTCACCGAGCTGTTCACCGACGACGTCGACGTGATCTTCTCCTTCCACGGCTACCCCGGCGCGATCCACCAGCTCGTCCACGGCCGCCCGGACGCGGACCGGTTCCGCGTGCGTGGCTTCATCGAGCAGGGCACGACCACCACCCCGTTCGACATGACGGTGCGCAACAAGGCGTCGCGGTACCACCTCGTGATGGACGCCATCAACAACGCCAAGCGCCTCCCACGCGGCGCCGCCGACCTCAAGGCGTGGTGCCGCAGCCAGCTCGACCGCCACGAGACGTACGTGGTGGAGCACCTGGAGGACATGCCCGAGGTGCGCGACTGGGCCCTCGGCGACTGGGCCGCGCGCGGCTGAGGCAGACGGAGACGGTGACGCCGCCCGGCGTCACCGTCTCCGTTCGCGTACGGGCGGGTCCGCCGTCAGAGGACGCGCGTGCGGCGCGACCCGGACGCGAGGCCCGCGATCGGGCCGACGGCGCCGTTGCGTCCCGGTTGCCGGGGTTCCCCGACCAGGTCGACGCCCATGACGGCCGGGCTGCCGTCCGGCTCCTCGAAATCCGCGTCGGCGCACCGGACCCGTTCCAGATCCCGGCCGGTGACCACACCGACACGGGCCTCGTCGAACGTCTCGGGCAGATCGGTGACGAGCCAGACCGCGTCGCCCTCGGCGACGACCGTCACCGTCGCGGCGCCCAGCACCCACGGCTCACGCTCGCCCGCGAACGGCCGGGCGCCCGCGGCGTAGGCGTTCGCCCGGGCGTACACCGGCTGTTTCACGTCGAGGTACTTCTTCTGGTCGCTGGGCGGCTGCTCGTCCAGGCGGGCCAGGTACTCCGCGAACGACGCGGGATGGCCGTCGTATCCGGCGGTGCCGCCCAGCGGCGTCCCCCGACCCTCCGCACCCGTCGCGTAGGCCGCGCCCGGATCGCCGCCCAGGAAGAGGTTGCCCACGTACCTGTCGTCCCCACCGTAGATCACCGCGTACCCGGCGACCTGCGTGCTGTGCGGCAGGTGGTACGGGGTGGCGCGGTCCAGCACCGGCTCCAGCCGTACCGTGCCGCAGATCAGGTTGTTGACGAAGGCACCGCCCTGGCTGAACAGCTCCAACGCGGCGGGTGAGCCGAAGATGTTGTGTTCGACCAGGTAGGGGCCGTGGCTGACCTCGACGAAGAGGTCCCGGCAGTTGTCGTGGTAGACGTTGCGGGAGACCCGGGTGCCCTGCGCCTGCCAGTCCAGCCAGGTGCCGAGCGAGCAGTCGTGAATCCGGTTGTGCCGGATCACCACGTCGATGGCGGCGTGCAGCTTGATGCCGGCGATCTCGTACCCGTAGAACTCGCGTTTCAGGCCGATGCGGTGGATGTGGTTGTCCTCGATGGTGGAGAACGCACACCCGAGGTGACCCACTATCGCGTTCTGGCCGCAGTCGTAGATCGTGTTGCGGCGGATCACGTGCGAGCCGATGTGCTCCCGGTCCCACCCGATCCGACGGGCCGCGAAGACCGACTCCAGCTGGTACTGGTAGCCCGGCTTGTCGCCGCGCAGAGCGGAGAAGTTCTGCCCGGTGGAGCCCTCCTTCCCGATCGAGATCGCCGAGCACTTGGCGTCGTGGATCACGTTGTCCTCGATGACCCAGCCCTTCGCCCAGCCGGGTCCGATCAGGCCCGGCTGGTCGGCGGTCGGTGGCGCCCACGGGCTGGCCGCGTGCGCCAACTCGAAGCCACGGACGGTGATGTAGTCCAGGTGCGGCTGTTCCGGGTAGAAGACGCTGCGGCGTACGTTGATCTCGACGAGTTCCGTGTTCGGGTCGGCGCCCTGGAAGTTGGCCCAGATCGTCGTCTGTTCACCGACCTCGGCGTACCAGACGAGCCGGGTCTGGTCGGGATCGCCGACCGGACGGGTCACCCCGGTCCAGTCGTCGACGACCTCGGTACGCCGGGGCGGGTCCTCGACCTCCGCGCGGCTCCCCACCTCGAAGAAGCTCAGGCCGTTCAGGTAGACCTCACCGAGGTGCTTGGGTGGCGTGCCGGTGCGGTGGACGATCCAGTCACCTGTCACCTCCTCGGCGAACGGATTGAACGAGCCGAACAGCGCGTTGTCGACTCGTGCCCGCCACACCGTCCCGCCGAGCGGCTCCCAGCCGGTGACGCGCTCCGATCCCTTGATCACCACGTGCTCGCCGGGCGCGGCCTCGTAGGTGATGCGGCGGGAGTCGCTGAGACCGCCGTGGCGTGGCTTCACCCACTCGCGGTACTCCCCCGCGTGCACCACCACCGTGTCACCGGGCTGGGCGACGCCGGCCGCCCGGTTGATCGTCCGGAACGGCCGCTCGGCGCAGCCGTCGGCGCGATCGGAACCGCTTGTCGCCACATGGAATACGGATGCCATCCGGGGGTCCCTTCTGGAGATGTCTGTTCAGGTCCATACCGGCAGGTCGATCCGGGACGGGTGGTCGCCGCCGTGGGAGATCTCCTGCTCCGCCCGTACCGTTTTGGCCGCGGTGGCGGCCGGCTCGCCGGTGCCGGGATTGCGGGCGTAGCGCGGATGCGCTCCGGAACTGACCTGCACGGCGACGCGGTGGCCGGCGGCGAAGCGGTGGAACGCCGGCCACAGCGGCACCTCCAGCTCGACGAACCCGTCCTCGTCCGGTTGCGGGTCGGTAGCCGCGGTACCGACGCCGCCGACGCGGCGGATCCCGTCGCACACGCTCATCGAGCGGCCGTCGGGGTGCACGTCGCAGATCCGCACGAACACGTCCGCGCTGGCCGCCGTCGAACGGAACCGGACATGAGCGGTCGGCTCCCCGGCGAGTACGAGCGCGTGCGCCAGCGGTGGACTGCGGAAGACGGCCACGTCCGCGCGGCGTTCGTGGGCGCTGTTGTCGACCGGCCCCGGGGACGGACCCATGCCGGGGCCGCCGAGCGCGGGCGTGGGCCGGTCGGGATCGTAGGTGTAGCGGGTGCTGCCCGCGCCGGGGACGGCCGGGTCGAGCAGCCCCGACGGGTGCAGGTGCCACCGCTGCGCCACGGTGCCCGGCGGTGGCCACGCGGGCAGATCGTGCCACTGCTCCGCGCCGGTGAGGAAGGCGCGCACCGGCGCCGGCCGGGTCGTGGGCGCGCCGGCGAAGTGTTCCCTGAGGAACGCGATGGACTCGGGAAGGAACGGGCTCTGCGCGCTGCTGTGGCCCCACGGGCCGATGGTCAGCCGGGGCGGGCGGCCGGCCGCGGCGAGTTGGGCGTAGTTGCGCAGCTGCCAGGGCAGGAAGATGTCGTACCAGCCGGTGGCCATGTACACGGGCGCGGTGACGTCGGGCACCGACGCGGTGTGCGACTGCCGGGTCCAGTAGTCGTCGGTGAGCTTCTCGTGGGCCAGCCAGTCCTGGTACCAGCTGATCGGGTGGCCCGCCACCGCGGTGTCGCCACCGGACAGCGGCAGCACGTCGAAGGCCGCGGCCAGCTTCCGGTCCGGCCGCCGCGCGAGCCACGCCCGGACCAGGGCGCCGCGCAGGCCCCGCAGGTCCATCCGGCGCGACCAGCCGAGCGAGCCCTCCAGCGAGAACGCGCCGTTGGTCCAGGTGATCGGGCCGAAGTCGGCCATCGTGACGTTCAGGCACAGCGCGTCCGGGGCGTTGCCGGGGTCGTCACGGCACATCCGTCCGGCCACCGCCCACTGGGTGTAGCCGAGGTAGCTCTCCCCGTACGTCGCGACGGTGCCGGTGCACCACTGCTGGCGGCGTACCCACCGGTGGGTGGCGATGCCGTCGCGCTCCTCGTCGAGCTGGGGCCGGAAACTGCCACCGGAGCCACCGGTGCCGCGGCAGCTCTGCACCAGCACCGTGAACCCCGCGCGGGCCAGCGCCGGCGCGTGGGTCAGCGAGCCGTGCCGGCCGTACGGGGAGCGGACGACGATCGTGGGCAACGGCGGTTCCACCACGCCGACCGGCTGGTAGAGGTCGGCGACCAGCTCGACGCCGTCGTCCATCGGCACGCGCAGCCCGCGCCGCACGGTGAAGGTGTACGGGAACTCCGTGGCCGCGTCGCGACGGGGGCGCCGGGACAGGAGGCGGCCGAGAACTGTCATCGCGCACTCGCGGGTTGTCCGACACGGTTCGCGACATCGACACTCGTGGAGGCGTTGTGCCCGTACGAGAAGGAGCGGAAATGGAACCGGAGCCTGCGGACGACGGCTACCGCAACCCGATCCTCCCGGGCTTCTGG
This sequence comes from Micromonospora chalcea, assembly GCF_028768405.1. NCBI lineage: Bacteria > Bacillati > Actinomycetota > Actinomycetes > Micromonosporales > Micromonosporaceae > Micromonospora > Micromonospora chalcea. Next base: position 2,199,860 of record NZ_CP118233.1, read on the forward strand.
CCCGATCCGAGCATCTGCCGCGCCGGTGACGACTACTACCTCGTGTGTTCGAGCTTCGAGTACGCGCCCGGTGTGCCGATCTTCCACAGTCGTGACCTGGTCAGCTGGCAGCAGATCGGCAACGTGCTGGACCGCGCCGATCAGCTCCGTTTGCCGGCCGAAACGCTCGCCTCGCGGGGCATCTACGCGCCGACGATCCGCCACCACGACGGCAGGTTCTGGGTCGTCACGACGAACGTCACGCTCGACCGGCACCTGATCGTCACGGCGACCGACCCGGCCGGCCCGTGGTCGGATCCGGTCTACCTGGATCTGCCCCACGTGGACCCGTCGCTGGCGTGGGACGACGACGGCACCTGCTGGATGACGGTGTCCGGGGTCGAGTCGTACCGGATCGACCCGCGTACCGGAGAGGTCCTGGAAGGGCCGGTGCCGATGTGGTCGGGGACGGGCGGCCAGTACCCGGAGGCGCCGCATCTGTACCGGATCGGCGACTGGTGGTACCTGCTCGTCTCGGAGGGCGGCACCCACACCGGCCACGCGGTGAGTGTCGCCCGCGCCCGCTCGCCGCGCGGGCCGTTCCAGCCGGGGCCGGCCAATCCGATCCTGACGCATCGCGGCACCGACCGGCCGGTGCAGGCGACCGGGCACGCCGACATGGTCGACGCGGCCGACGGCAGCTGGTGGATGGTTCTGCTGGGGATCCGGCCGAAGGGCCAGTGGCCGCCCTACCACGTCCTGGGACGGGAGACGTTCCTGGCGCCGGTGCGCTGGGTCGACGGGTGGCCGGTCGTCGACCCGGTCTCGATCGTCACCGGCCCGGATGGGACGAGCCGGTGGGCCGAGCGGGACGACTTCGACGACGAGCGGCTCGGTCCACAGTGGATCTCTCCCCGTAGCCGGCCCGACTCGGCGTGGTCGTTGACCGACCGGCCCGGCTGGCTGACGCTGCACGCGACCGGCGACAGCCTCGACCGCAGTGGCGCCACCGTCGTCGGCCGCCGCCAGCAGCACCACGACTGCCGGGTCAGCGCCCGCATCGATCCCGGCTCCGGCCGGTCCGGCCTGACGATCAGGATCGACGAGGCCCACCACTACGACCTGGAGCTCGCCCGGGGGCAGGCCCGGGTCGTCGGCCGGGTCGGACCGTTTCGGCAGGTGTTCGGGGAGTGCCCGGTGCCCGCGGGGGCGGTGACCGTGGCGCTGGCCATCCGGACCACCGGCGTGCTGCCCCCGACGGTCACCTCGTCCGGCGACCTGGCGCGGGCGGGCCTCGTCGGCGTCACGGCGGCCGGCAGTGACACGATCAGCTTCGAGGTCGAGACCGGCGACGGCTGGTCGTGCCTGGCGGAGCTCGACGGGCGCTACCTGTCCACCGAGGTCGCCTCCGGGTTCACCGGCCGGGTCATCGGCATGTACGTCACCGAGGGAAGCGCCGGTTTCGACTGGTTCGACTACCGGCCGGCCGGCTGACGGGACCGAGACGGACCTCACCCCTTGAATGCGCCTTCCATGATTCCCTGCACCAGACGGCGTCCGACGAACACGAACAGCACCAGCAGCGGAATGGTGGCCAGGAACGAGCCGGACATGGCCAGCCCCAGGTCGATGTCCCGGTTCTGCTGCAGCGCCTTGATGGCGATCTGGACGGTGTAGTTCTCCGGCGACTTCAGGACGATGAACGGCCACAGGAAATCGTTCCACGCGTAGACGAACGTGAACAGCCCCAGCACGTACGCCGCCGGGCGGACCAGCGGGAACGCGATCCGCCAGAAGATCTGCCAGGTGGTGGCGCCGTCGACACGCGCCGCGGCCATCAGCTCGTCGTCGATGGTGCTGCCGATGTGCTGACGCATCCAGAAGATGCCGAACGCGCTGACCAGACCGGGAACGATCACCGCCTGCAGGGTGTCGACCCACTCCAGCTGGGACATGATCAGGTACTGCGGCACCACCGCCAGCTGCGCCGGCACCGTCATGGTCAGCACGACGATGAGGAACAGCGTGTTGCGGCCGGGGAAGGACAGCTTGGCGAAGGCGAACCCGGCCAGCGCGCAGAGCACCGCCTGGCCCACGGCGATCGTGCCGGCGACGATGACGCTGTTGAGCAGGGACTGCACGAACGGCACGATGGTGAAGACCAGCTCCGCCAAGTGCAGGAAGTTGCCGCCGGGTGTGATCGTCGGCGGGAGGGTCGTCGCGGTGGCGGAGTCCGTCGTCGCCACCACGAACATCCAGTAGAGCGGGAAGACGCTGGCGAGCGCCACGAGCGTGAGCAGCGCGTACACCGCGATCGAGACGCGGTTGGCCGAGCGCCGCCGGGTCCGTACGGGCGCGGCGGTCGAGGGTGCGGGCTTCATGGGCGCTCCGAGCGGACGCGGGTGGCCAGCAGATAGTTGAGTCCGGAGAAGGCGACCACGATGACGAAGAGCGCGACGCCGACCGCCGCGCCGTAGCCGAAGTGGAACTGCCCGAAGGACTGCTCGTAGAGGTAGAGGGTGACGGTCTGGCACTGCCGTGCCGCCCCGCACGTGAGCCCGCCCACCGGGTTGGCCAGCAGCGGCTCGGTGAAGACCTGCAACCCGCCGATGGTCGACGTCACGACGGTGAACGCGATGATCGGCCGCAACGACGGGATGCTGATGTGCAGGAACTGTTTCCAGCCGTTCGCGCCGTCGGCGGCGGCGGCCTCGTACAGCTCCCGGGGTACCGACTGCAGCGCGGCGAGGTACAGCAGCGTGTTGTAGCCGGTCCAGCGCCAGGCGATCATCGTGGCGATCATGACGTGGCTGCCCCAGAGCGAGGCTGTGAAGTCGATGTGGTCGAAGCCCAGCAGCCCGAGGAACCAGTTGATCATGCCGTAGTCGCGGTCGAACATCTGCGCGAAGACGATGGTCGTGGCCGCGACCGAGGTGACGTAGGGGACGAGCACCGACATCCGGAACAACGCGGCCAGCCGCAGCCGCGCGTGGTTGAGCAGATGCGCCAGGCCGAGCGCCAGGAGCAACTGCGGCACCGTCGACATCACCCAGATGCTGAACGTGTTCCGCAACGCGCCCCAGAAGCGCGGGTCGTGCAGGAGTTCGGTGAAGTTGTCCAGCCCCACGAAACGGTGCTCACCGATGGGATCCCAGTCGAACAGGGAGATGTAGAAGGTGAACAGCAGCGGGAAGAGACCGAAGATCAGGAAGAGCACGAAGAACGGCGCGATGTACGCGTACGGCGCCAGGAACTCCCGTACGCCCTGCTGGATCCGCCGTCTGCGATGGGGCCGCCGGAGGTCCGGCGGGGCCGTGGCCGGGCTGAGCATGGTGGTCAAAGCGTCACCTCCGCGATGGGCGGCAGCCGGGCGGTGCCCGGCTGCCGCACGTCAGCCCTCGGTCATTCGCGTACGGCGTTCTTGACGTTTGTCAGCGCGGTGTCCCAGGCCTTCGCCGGGCTCACCTTGCCCTGTTCGACGCTGGTGAGCGTGTTGAGGAACTCGGTGCCGATCGGGCCGTCCTGCGGGCCGAAGTAGAACGGCTTGATCCCCAGCACCGACTGGGTGTAGATCTTGCCGATCGGCGCGTTGCTGAAGAACGGGTCGGTCTTTCCGACCAGCTGCGGATCCGTGTAGACCGACGGCGTGGTGGGCAGCGACCCCTGCATCAGGAAGTGCTCGAGCTGGCCCTTCGGCGACTGCATCTCGGAGATGTAGTTCCACGCCGCTTTCGCGTTCTTGGCGCGCTTGGGGATGGCGAGGAAGCTGCCGCCCCAGTTCCCCGAACCCCCGGGAATGGTGGCGATGTCCCACTTGCCGTTCGTCTCGGGGGCGTTCGTCTTCATCTGGCTGAGCATCCAGGACGGTGAGCACACCACCGCGTAGTCGCCCTTCTTCATGGCCGCGGTCCAGCCGGAGGAGAACGACCCCTGCTTGGCGGAGATGCCCGCCTCGAAGGCCTTCAGCGTCACGTCGAACGCCGCCTTGACCTGCTCGTTGTCGTAGTCGAGCTTGCGGTCGGCGCTGTAGTAGCGCTGGCTGCCCTGGTTGACCGCCTGGAAGAAGACGCTGGTCGGCGTGTTGTCCACGAACGGTTTCCCGGTCTTCTGGACGTACTGCTTACCGACGTTGATGAACTCGTCCCACGTCGGCCAGAGCTTGGCGACCTCGTCCCGGTCGGTGGGCAGGCCGGCTGCCTTGAACAGATCGGTACGGTAGGCGACCGCCAGCCCGCCGACGTCGGTCGGCACCCCGATGATCTTGTTGTCCTTGGTCGTCGCCTGCGACATCACCCAGTCGAGGTAGTTCCCCTTGATGTCGCCGGCGCCCAGCGTGGTGAGGTCGACGAAGTTGTCCGGCGACTGCATGAACTTCGGCAGGTCGTCGGCCTGGATGAGCACCAGGTCGGGCACCTTGCCACCGGCCAGCGCGGCGGTGAGCGCCTGCGCGGTCTCGGTGGTGCTGCCGACCTCGGTGAGCTTGATGCGCACATCGGGGTGCGCCTTGGTGTAGACGTCGACGTCGGCCTTCTGGTTGATGTTGGCAAACGACCAGAACTCGAAGGTCTTCGAGTCGGATTCGCCGTCTGATCCGCCACATCCGCCGAGGAGGAGCGCGGCGGTGGCGATGATGGCTACGGTGCTCCGGACGCGTTTCAACGGCCCTCCATGCGGTAATCGTGCGCGGCGGTGGTCGGGTGACCGTGGCGAATCAGCGCGGCGGCCCTGCCGGCGGTGGGCACCGCAGGCGAGGTCGTCGTCTCCGAAACTTATCGAGATATTTACATGCCAGGATTGTGTGCGCTGAGGCTACTAAGTGCCCCGCCATCCGTCAACGACCCCGCTGCCTGCGGTAGCACCGGGCAAGAGGCAGACGTTCCGACCGACACAGCACCGAAAATTATCGGACCGAGCAGCGCGCCACTGGGCGAACTCGATCGACCGAGGTCACTGGCGATTCCTGGCCCCAGGCGCCGGAGTGAGGAGAGGAACGCAGGCGTCACCAGACCGCTGTCGTCACGCGGCCGTGCGCGGAGCCGTGTGTCCGGCGGTCAGGCGAGGTCGAGCGCCACCGTGACGTACGCGTGCGGCGGCAGTTCGACCTCCAGGCCACGCGGGTGGTCCGTGACCCCGGCGTGCTCGCGGGGCGCGACGCCCGTGGTCGACGGCGTGTTGTGCGCGTCGAGCGCGTCGGCGGTCAGGACGGTGGCACGGTGGGAGGTGACGTCCCGACCACGCAGGTCGAGGACGACTGTCGCCGGACGCCGCGCGTCGAGGTTCGACAGCGAGACCAGCGCCGTGTCGCCGCGCGTCGAGGCGGACGCCGAGAGCGTCGCCAGGTGATCCCCCGCCACCTCGCGCACCGGAACGTCGTCCTTGAAGGTCACCGCGAGCGACGCCGCGTCGTGGTGGGCCCGGTTCATCGCGAACACGTGGTACGAGGGCGTGAGCACGAGCGCGCCCGTCTCCGGGTCGGTGAGAATCATGGCCTGGAGCACGTTCACCGTCTGCGCGATGTTCGCCATCACGACGCGCGCCGCGTGGCGGTGGAACGTGTCGAGGTGCACCGCGGCCACCAGCGCGTCGCGCAGCGTGTTCTGCTGGTAGAGGAAGCCGGGGTTGGTGCCCGGCTCCACGTCCCACCAGGTGCCCCACTCGTCCACGACGAGGCCGACCTTGCGCTGCGGGTCCCAGCGGTCCATGACCGCCTCGTGGCGTGAGACCAGCTCCTCGATCCGGGTCGCGTTCCGCAGCGCCAGGTACCACTCCTCCTCGTCGAAGCCGGTCGCCGCGCCCTTCGACGACCAGCCCCGGGTCATCGTGTAGTAGTGCAGCGAGACGGCCTGGAACGGCCAGGCGCGGGAGTCCGGCGCCGCCAGGTCGTCGAAGGAGCGCATCAACGTCTCGGTCCAGTGGTAGTCGTCGCTGTTCGCGCCCGCGGCGATCCGGTAGACGGTGTTGTCGCCGTGGTCGCGGACGTAGGTGGCGTACTGGCGGGCCAGCGAGGCGAACTGCTCGACGCGCAGGTTGCCGCCGCAGCCCCACGCCTCGTTGCCCAATCCCCAGAACGGGACCCGCCAGGGCTCGTCGCGCCCGTTCTCCCGCCGCAGGGCGGCCATCGGAGAGTCGTCGCCGCGGGTCAGGTACTCGACCCACTCGGACATCTCCCGCACGCTGCCCGAGCCGACGTTGCCGGAGACGTACGGATCCGCGCCCAGCAGCTCGCACAGCGCCATGAACTCGTGCGTGCCGAAGGAGTTGTCCTCGACCACGTCGCCCCAGTGCGAGTTGACCATGCGGGGGCGCAGCTCGCGCGGGCCGATCCCGTCGCGCCAGTGGTAGTCGTCGGCGAAGCAGCCGCCCGGCCAGCGCAGGTTCGGGATGCCGATGCGGCGCAGCGCCTCCACCACGTCGAGGCGGATCCCGCCCTCGTTCGGGGTCGCGGAGCCCTCCCCCACCCAGAAGCCGCCATAGACGCAGCGCCCCAGGTGCTCCGCGAAGTGGCCGTAGACGTGGCGGGAGATGGTGGGGCCGGTCAGGTCGAGGTCAATGACGGCGGTGACGGTGGAGGCGGTCATGGTCGTCCTTGCTGGAAGCGGCCTGCGGGATGCGGCGTCGGCAACGATACAGCCATCGGCGATCATGTCGATCCCCCAGCCGCGGCCAACCCGCCCTTCTTGACCGCCCACCTGCTGCTTTACTACGGTACTAGTAAAGCAGCGAAGGGCTACCAGTGTTCGTCTTCCGGCTCGACACCCACTCCGGCGTGCCGCCGTACCTGCAACTCGTCCAGCAGGTCCGCCAGGCGGTGCTGCTGGGCTTCCTCCAACCCGGCGACCGCCTCCCGCTCATCCGCGAGGTGGTCGAGGACCTGGCCATCAACCCGAACACCGTGGCCAAGGCGTACCGGCAGATGGAGCAGGAGAACCTGGTCACCGGCCGGCCCGGCCAGGGCACGTTCGTCACCGAGCAGCAGTCGGCCGCGATGTCGCCGTCGACGTACACGTCGCTGCGCCGCGGCCTGGCGACGTGGCTGCGCCGCGCCTACGAGGCCGGCCTCGACGAGCAGGCGGTCGACGCGCTCTTCACCTCCGTCCACCAGCAGACGAGAAACGAGGACGTGGCGTGACAGACACCGAGATCGCGCTGCGCACCGACGGCGTGAGCAAGCGGTACCGGAAGGGCTGGGCGCTGCGCGACTGCACCCTGACCCTGCCGGCGGGCGGCGTGATCGCCCTGGTCGGGCCGAACGGCGCGGGCAAGACCACGCTGCTGCGCCTGATCGTCGGACTACTGGCGCCGAGCACCGGCACCGTCGAGGTCCTCGGCCACGACGTCACCGCCAGCACCCCGCAGACCCTGTCCCGGATCGGGTTCCTGGCCCAGGACCACCCGCTGTACAAGCGCTTCACCGTCGCCGAGATGCTCCGCTTCGGCCGGGCCTGCAACCTCCGCTTCGACCAGGGGCTGGCCGAGCGCCGGCTGGCGAAACTGGGCATCCCGCTGGACCGCCGGGCCGGCTCGCTCTCCGGCGGGCAGCAGGCCCAGGTCGCGTTGGCCCTGGCCCTGGCGAAACGGCCGGACCTGCTGGTCCTCGACGAGCCGGTCGCCAGCCTCGACCCGCTGGCCGAAGACGGCGTGACGGTCCTGTTCTCCTCCCACGTCGTGCACGAGCTGGAACGTGTCTGCGACCACCTGGTCGTGCTCAACCACGGCCGGGTCACGCTCACCGGTGACATCGACACCCTCCTCGCCGAGCACCGGCTGCTCGTCGGCCCGCGCACGGCCACCGACCTCGACCGGGCCGGCGCCGTCGTGGAGGCCGTCCACAGCGACCGGCACACCACCCTGCTGGTACGCGACGGCGGCATCCCGGCCGCCCCGGGCTGGCAGGCCCAGCCGGTCGGGCTGGAGGACCTGGTGCTGGCGTACCTGCGCCGGCCGTCCGAGCCGGGCGCCGCGGTCCCGTCGGAGGTGGCGGCATGACGTGGTTGATCTGGCGCCAGCACCGCACCGAGGTCTGCGTCCTCGGTCTGCTCCTCGGCGTGTTTGGCATCGCCCTGCTCGTGCTCGGGACGCAGGCCCACGACCTGTTCCCCGGCGACCCCGCCCGGTGCGCGGGAACAGCAGGCGCCGGTGAGACGTGCACGGCCGCCTTCCGCCGGCTCGACGAGGAGTACGGATACGTCGAGAACCTCCTCGCGGCCTTCTACCTGGTGCCCGTCGTCATCGGCGCGTTCCTCGGCGCGCCGCTGCTCGCCCGCGAACTGGAGGACGGCACCTGGCAGCTCGCCTGGACCCAGGCCGTGCCGCGGATGCGCTGGCTGGCGGCCAAGCTCGCCGCGCTGGCCGGCGTCACAGTCGCGCTCACCGGCATGTTCACCGCCGTGCTCACCTGGTTCCGTCAGCCGTTCGACGCCTGGGAAGGGCGGTTCCAGTACGACGCCTTCGACCTGGAAGGGCTCGTTCCGCTGGCGTACGCGCTGTTCGCGTTCGGCGTCGCCACCGCCGCGGGGGCGATCCTGCGGCGCAGCCTGCCCGCGTTCGGCGTCGCGTTCGGGGCGTTCCTCGCCGCCCGGATGTCGGTGGCGCTGCTGGCCCGTCCCGCGTACGCCACGCCGCTCACCACCATGGAGCCGGTCCCCGCCGGCGGCACGAAGGGTCAGGCCGGAGCCGGCGTCGCCGACTGGGTGATCGAACGCGGCTACGCGGACGCCGCCGGGCGCAGGCTGAGCTCGACGGAGTACTACGAACTGGAGGACGCGGCCAACCAGGCCGGCACGAACCTCAGCCAGTTCCTGCACGAACGCGGCATCCAGCGGTTCGGGGTCTACCACCCGGCCGACCGGTTCTGGACGTTCCAGCTCATCGAGGCGGCGGTGTTCGTCGCGGTCGCGGCGATTCTGATCGGCGTGGTGGTGTGGCGGGTACGCCGCCGGGTGATCTAGCGCCCTGCATCGGACATCCGGTGAGTCCGTCAGCCGGCTGCCGTCCCGGCGGAACGCATAACCGCGTCCAGCCAGCGCAGCTGCCGCCGGACGTGGACGGCCTCCCCGCCCTCGTGGCCGTTGAACGGGTACGTGTGCATCTCCCGTAGCGGAGTGGCCGATGCGGCAGCGGCGTACTGGTTGTAGGCGGCGAAGCCGGTGCTCGGTGGGCAGACCTCGTCGCGCAGACCGATCCCGAAGTGCGCCGGTGCGGTGGCGCGCCGGGCGAAGGTGACGCCGTCGACGTAGGACAGCGTGCGCCGGACCGGCTCCTCGGCCTCGCGGTGCACCGCGAGGTAGCGGGCGATCTCGCCGTAGGGGGACGCCTCGGTCACTTCGATGGCGCGCTGGATGTCGCACAGGAACGGGGCGGTGACCAGGAGCGCGGCGAGGCCGTCGGCGAGGCCCGCCGCCGCGAGCGCGAGTCCACCACCTTGGCTGTTGCCCACCGCGGCGACGCGGGCCGGGTCCACCCCGGGCAGTACGCGGACGGCGTCGATCGCGCGGACTGCGTCGGTGATCAGGCGGCGGTAGTGGTAGTCGTCCGGGGACAGGATTCCCCTCGTGGCGGGGCTGGGCCCGCCGGGAGCGTCGTGCGGGTCCGGGGTGTCACCGCGGCTGTACAGGCCGGCCTGTCCCCGGTTGTCCACCAGCAGGTGGGCGTAGCCCGCCACCGGCCAGGTGAGCCGCTCCCCCGGCAGGCCCCGGCCGCGCCCGTAGCCGGGGTACTCCACCACTGCCGGCAGCGGTGTGGCTACGCCTGCGGGACGGGTGTACCAGGCCCGCACCGGTTCGCCGGCGAACCCGGCGAACGTCACGTCCCACACGTCGAGCAGCCGCAGGTCGGTGGGTTCGGGGCGGACGTCGACGAGCACCGGGCTGGCCGCGGCGGCGGTGAGGGTGGCCCGCCAGAACCGGTCGAAGTCGGCGGGCTCGACGACAGCCGGCGTGTAGCGGCGGAGTTGGCCGAGGGAGATATCAATCGACGCTCTTGACACGAAGATAACGATACCCATAAATTTCCGAAAGGCTTACGACGTATTACCGGAAACGTTCCGGCCGATGGTCAGGGGGAGGACGAGCTTGGCAGCCCCGACCCCGCGCAGTCGCCGTACGCCCTGGCGGCGGGCCCTGCGCCGGGACTGGCAGCTCTACTCGCTCGCAGTCCTTCCGCTGCTGTTCTTCCTGACGTTCCGCTACCTGCCGATGCTCGGCAACGTGATCGCGTTCCGGCGCTTCCAGCCGGGCGGCAGCATCTTCGGCGAGTACTGGACCGGGCTGCGGTACTTCCGGTTGTTCTTCACCGACCCGACCTTCTGGAGCGTGTTCATAAACACGCTGGTGCTGGGCGCGCTGACGCTGGTGTTCTGCTTCCCGCTGCCGATCGTGCTCGCGCTGCTGCTCAACGAGGTGCGCAACCGCGCGCTCAAGCGGTTCGTCCAGTCGGTGTCCTACCTGCCGCACTTCCTGTCGATAGTGATCGTGGCCGCCATGGTCCTCCAGTTGCTGTCGGTGGACGGCACGGTGAACCAGATGGTGCGTGCCGTGGGCGGCGAGCCGGTCGCGTTCATGCAGCAGGCCGGATGGTTCCGGACGATCTACGTCTCCTCCGAGGTCTGGCAGACCGTCGGCTGGGGCACCATCCTCTACCTCGCCGCGCTCACCACCGTCGACGGCGACCTGTACGAGGCGGCCCGCATCGACGGCGCCAACCGGTGGCGGCAGACCTGGCACGTGACGCTGCCGGGGATCCGGCCGACGATGGTGACGCTGCTGATCCTCAACATCGGCACCTTCATGGCCGTCGGCTTCGAGAAGATCCTGCTGCTGTACAACCCGCTCACCTACCCGACGGCGGACGTGATCTCGACCTACCTGTACCGGGTGGGCATCGTCTCCGGGAACCTCAGCTACGCCGCCGCCATCGGCCTGTTCGAGTCCGTGATCGGGCTGACGCTGGTGCTGTCGGCGAACGCGATCTCCCGGCGCACGGTGGGGACGAGCCTGTGGTGAGCACGCAGGCCCGCGCCCAGGCCCGTACACGGAAACCGGCGGCCCGGCCGCGTGGCCCCCGGCCCACCCGCGGCTACCGGGTCTTCCAGGTGGTGAACGCCCTCGTGCTGACCGGCGTCGTGGTGGTGACCCTGTATCCGTTCCTCACCATCGTGGCCCGCTCGCTCAGCGACAACGCGTACATCGTCGCGGGCGAGGTGAACCTCGTGCCGCGGGGGTTCAACCTGACCGCGTACCGGGTGGTGACGTCGGACCCGACGTTCTGGGTCAGCTACCGCAACACCGTCTTCTACACGGTGGTCGCCACGCTCGTCTCCGTCGTGCTGACCACCTGCTACGCGTACGTGCTGTCGAAGAAGCACCTGCGGGGCCGGACCGCGCTGGTCGGGATCGCCGTGTTCACCATGTTCTTCACCGGCGGCCTGATCCCCAACTACGTCCTGGTCACCAGCCTCGGGCTGAAGAACACGGTGTGGGCGATCGCCCTGCCCAACGCGATAAACGTGTTCAACCTGCTGGTGATGAAGGCGTTCTTCGAGAGCCTGCCGGTCGAGCTGGAGGAGGCGGCCGCAGTCGACGGGTTGAACACGTACGGCACGCTGCTGCGGATCGTCCTGCCGCTGTCGAAGGCGATGGTCGCCACGATGGTGCTGTTCTACGCCGTCTCGTTCTGGAACTCGTGGTTCGCCGCGTTCCTCTACATGGACCGGCAGGACCTGCTCCCGGTGACCGTCTATCTGCGCAACCTCATCGCGGGCGCGACCGACGCCACGCAGACCGGCGGCGGCCTCGGCAGCGCCGGCGACGTCGTCCAGTCCGCCGCCACCATCCAGTCCGTGACGATCGTGCTGACGATCCTGCCGATCCTCGCGGTCTATCCCTTCATCCAGCGCTATTTCGTCTCCGGAATCATGCTCGGCGCCGTGAAGGGATAGCCGCCGCCCGCACCACCACCCCACCACCGGAAGGAAGAACCCATGGCCCAGCTGTCCCGGCGCCAGGTACTGCTCGCCAGCGGCGCGGCCGCCGTCGTCGCCCTGGCGGGTTGCGGCGACGACACCCCGGACAAGAAGGACCTCGACCGCAACCGTACGGGCGCGATGGACAAGTACGGCATCGGCGACCAGTTCAAGGCCACCGAGCCGGTCACGTTCTCGATCCTCTACAACAACCACCCGAACTACCCGCTCAAGCCGGAGTGGCTGTTCTGGACCGAGCTGGCCGGGCGGACGAACGTCAAGCTGGACCCGGTCGCCGTGCCGCTGAGCGACTACGAGCAGAAGCGCAGCGTGCTGGTCGGCTCCGGTGACGCCCCGATGATCATCCCGAAGACCTACCACCCGCAGGAGAACTCGTACGTCTCCTCCGGCGCGATCCTGCCGGTCAGCGACTACCTCGACCTGATGCCGCACTTCAAGGACAAGATCGAGAAGTGGAAGCTCCAGCCGGAGATGGACACGCTCCGGCAGGAGGACGGCAAGTTCTACCTGCTGCCCGGCCTGCACGAGAAGCCCTGGCAGGACTACACGCTCGCGGTCCGCACCGACGTGCTGGAGCAGCTGAAGATCCCGTCCCCGACCACCTGGGACGAGGTGTACGCCATGCTCAAGGCGATGAAGGCGGCCCACCCGGACGTCATCCCGTTCTCCGACCGTTTCGGCAAGCCCAACCCGGCCGGCAACCTGCTGAACATGCTGGCCCTCGCGCACGGCCTGCCCGGCGCCGGCTGGAACTACCAGCCGACGAGCTGGGACGAAGGGGCCGGGAAGTACGTCTTCACCGGCGCCTCGGACGGCTACCGGCAGGTGGTGGAGTACCTCCACAAGCTGGTCGCCGAGGGGCTGCTCGACCCGGAGACGTTCACCCAGACCGACGACCAGGCCCGGCAGAAGCTCGCCAGCGGCAAGTCCTTCGTGATCAGCACGAACGCGCAGACCCTGGTGAACGACTACCGCCCGGACATCGCGAAGATCAACCCGAACGCCCGGCTCGGCAAGATCCTCTTCCCGGTCGGGCCGGCCGGAGCGGTCAACCCGGCGAGCCGGCTGGAGAACGGCGTGATGATCTCCAGCAAGGCGCGCGACGGCAAGAACTTCGTGGCCATGATGCAGTTCGTCGACTGGCTCTGGTACTCCGACGCCGGCCAGGAGTTCGCCAAGTGGGGCGTCGAGGGAACCACGTACACCAAGGACGGCTCGGGCAAGCGCACCCTCGCCCCGGACGTCAACGTCATCGGCCTCAACCCCAAGGGCACCAAGCACCTGCAGAAGGACTTCGGCTTCTACAACGGCGTCTTCGCCTACGGGGGCAAGCTCGACCTGGTGCAGTCGTTCTTCTCGCCCGAGGAACTGGAGTTCCAGAAGGAGATGAACGCCCGCAAGGCCGCGCCCTGGGTGACTCCGCCACCGGCGCCGCTCAGCGACTCCGAGCGGGAGCAGACGACGCTGTGGGCGACCGCGCTGAAGGACCACGTCACCCAGAACACGCTGAAGTTCGCCCTCGGCCAGCGGCCGCTGAGCGAGTGGGACGCCTACGTCTCGGAGCTGAAGGGCAAGAACGCGCAGGCCTACATCGACCTGGTCAACAAGGCGTACGACCGGTACCGCAAGAACCACGGATGACGCGGCTCCTCGTCCCCGACCGGCCTGCCGGCCGGCTGACCGACGCCTGGCGTACCTGCGTGGGCACCGGCCGGTTCGACCTGGCTCTGCGACGTGACTATCAGGACTCGCTGGCGCTGGTGCAGCAGGACATCGGCTTCCGGCACATCCGCGGCCACGGGCTGCTCAGCGACGGCGTCGGCGTGCACCGCCCGTACGAATACCGGGGCGAGCGCCGGGTGCGGCACGCCTTCACCTACGTGGACCAGGCCGTCGACGCATACCTCGCGCTGGGCATCCGGCCCTTCGTGGAGCTGGGGTTCATGCCCTCGGCGCTCGCCTCCGGCGACCAGACCGTGTTCTGGTGGCGGGGAAACGTGACGCCTCCGGAGTCGTACACCGAATGGGGTGACCTGGTGCGCGCCACGGTGACCCACCTGGTCGACCGGTACGGCCTCGACGAGGTGCGCGGCTGGCCGATCGAGGTGTGGAACGAGCCCAACCTGCCGGCGTTCTGGGCGCGCGCCGACCAGGACGCCTACCACCGCCTGTACGAGGTCTCGGCGCACGCCGTCAAGGACGTCGACGCGGCGCTGCAGGTCGGCGGCCCGGCGCTGTCCCCCGGGGCCGACGAGTGGCTGAAGCCGTTCGCCGAGTTCGTCACCGACCGCGACGTGCCTGTCGACTTCGTCAGCCGGCACGCCTACACCTCCGGCCCGGCCCGGCACCTGCCGTTCGGCACCCGGCAGACCCTGGCTCCGGCCGCGGAGCTGCTGGAGCAGTTCGCCGCGCCCCGCCGGCACCTGGCCGGCACCGCGCTGGCCGACCACCCGGTGCACATCACCGAGTTCAACTCCTCCTACCGGCCGGACAACCCGATCCACGACACGGCCTTCCACGCCGCCTACCTCGCTCCGGTGCTGGCCGGCGGCGGGGATCTGGTCGACTCCTTCTCCTACTGGACCTTCAGCGACGTGTTCGAGGAGGAGGGGGTGCCGACCGCGCCGCTGCACGGCGGCTTCGGCCTGCTCACCCACCGGCAGATCAAGAAACCCACCTACCACCTGTACGCGTTCATGGCCCGGCTCGGCGACGAGGTGCTCGCGCGCGGGCCGGACCATCTCGTCACCCGGCACCCCGACGGCCGGGTCGCGGTCCTGGCCTGGGCCCCGGTGGACGTCACCGGCCGCGAGCCGGTACCCGAGCGGCACACCCTGTCGCTGTCCGTTCCGATCGGCCCGCCGGGCACCGCGTCGGCGTTCCTGCTCCGCTCGGCAGTGAGTGAGGACGCCGGCAACGCCTTCGCGGCCTGGCGGGAGATGGGCAGCCCGCACTCACCCCGGCCACGGCAGCTCGACGCGTTGCGGGAGGCCGCCGAGCCGGCCCGTACCCATCGCGCAGTGCCGGTCGCGGGCGGGCGGGCGGACCTCGACCTCGACCTCGCCCGGCACGAGGTGACTCTCGCCGAGCTGACCCCGGTAGTGGACGAGACGCCGCCGTGGTGGGACGACAGGTTGCTCGACCCGCACGAGGACCGACGGTGACCGGCGCGACCGGCGGGCTGCGGGAGTTCGGCGACGGGCCGTTGTCGCGGGCCGCCGCGACGGTCCACACCCTGCTCGTGGTCGAACTGCTGCTCCTGGTGAGCACGCTGCCCGGTCTGGCCGTACTCGTGCTGCTCGACCGCGACAGCAGCAACCTTCCGCTGGTCGCCGCCGCCGCGCTGCCGGTCGGTCCGGCCGTCTCGGCCGCGCTGCACACGCTGCGGCACCAGCGCCCCGACCTGACCGATCTCCGTCCCGCCGCCGCGTTCCGCCGGGCCTACCGGGAGAACCTGGCGGGCGTGCTGCGCGTCTGGGCGCCCACGCTGCTGTGGCTCGCAGTCATCGCGCTCAACCTGGCGAACCTGCCCGCCGCCGCCGTCCCCGGCTGGTGGGCCGTGCCGCTCGTCGTGGTCGGGGCGGGGGTGATCCTGGTCGGGGTCAACGCGCTGGTGATCGTCTCGCTGTTCACCTTCCGCACCCGCGACGTGCTCCGGCTCGCCGTCTACTACGTGGCGCGCAAGCCCGGCGTCACGTTCGGCAACGTCGCGCTGCTGGTCGCCGCCGCCGGCGTCACCGCGGTGTTCTCCGAGGCGGTGCTCGCCCTGCTCGCCGCGCTCCTGGTGCTGGCGCTGCTGCGGATCGGTGCTCCCATGATCGACGACATCCGGGCGGAGTTCACCGCGTGAGCGTCCCGGTCACCGGCCGCTTGTCGGCCGACAGCGGCGAGTCGGCCTGGCATGCCGCCTGGCTACCGACTGCGGCGTTCCGTGAGCTCGGTTCCCGGCCGGTGCTGGTGCACGGCGACGGGCTCCTGGTCGACACCGTCCTCGGCGAGGTGAGCCGGGCCTGCGCCCGCTACGGCGGACGGCTCTGGCACGGGCCACCGTGGCCTGTCGACGCCGACCTGGTGCTGGCCCTGCGCGGCGCCGGCCCGGTGCCGAACGCGGCGGCGGAGACGGTCCGGCTCGGCGCGACACCGGCGGTGAACGGCACCGGCGACGGCGCGCTCGGCGACGAGGGGTACCTGCTGACGCGGGCCAGCGGCGTGACAGTGGTCCTCGCCGACGCGCCGGCCGGCCTGCTGTACGGGATGTTCCACGTGGTCCGGCTCGGCGCGGCGGCCTTCCACGACGACCTTCCGGCGCGGCGGCACCGGCCGGCACTGGACCGGCGGATGCTCGACCACTGGGACAACGTGGCCGTGCACCCGGTGTCGGGCCAGGTCGAGCGAGGCTACGCCGGCGGCTCCCTGTTCTGGCGCGACGGCGCCGCCCGGCGCGAGCCCGCCCGGCTCCGCGACTACGCCCGCCTGCTCGCCGCCTGCGGCGTCAACGCGATCTGCGTGAACAACGTCAACGTGCACGACACCGAGGCGCTGCTGCTGACCGACCGGCTCGGCGACGTCGCGGAGATCGCCGAGGTGTTCCGCGCGTACGGCATCCGGGTGCATCTGGCGGTGACCTTCGCCGCCCCGGTGGTCCTCGGCGGCCTGCCCACCGCCGATCCGCTGGACGAGCGCGTACGGGACTGGTGGGCCGCCGCCACCCGGCGGGTGTACCAGCGGATTCCCGACTTCGGCGGCTACCTGGTGAAGGCCGACTCCGAGGGCCGGCCCGGCCCGTTCGCGTACGGGCGCGACCACGCCGACGGCGCGAACCTGCTCGCCGAGGCGCTCGCACCGCACGGCGGCGTGGTGCGCTGGCGGGCGTTCGTCTACGACCACCACCAGGACTGGCGGGACCGTTCGACCGACCGGGCCCGGGCCGCCCACGACCACTTCGCGCCGCTGGACGGACGATTCGCCGACAACGTGATCGTCCAGGTGAAGTTCGGCCCGATCGACTTCCAGCCACGCGAACCGGTGTCCCCGGTGCTCGCCGTGATGCCTGCTACCCGGCTGGCGGTGGAGGTGCAGGCGACGCAGGAGTACACCGGCCAGCAGCGGCACGTCTGCTACCTCGGCCCCTGGTGGAGCGAGGTGCTGCGGTTCCGGCCCCGGGGCGCGGCCGGCGACACGATCGCCGACATTGCGGCCGGACGGGCGGGCGCCGGTGGCGGCCTGGTCGCCGTGTCCAACGTGGGCGACGACCCGTTCTGGACCGGGCACCCGCTGGCCCAGGCGAACCTGTACGCCTTCGGCCGGCTCGCCTGGGATCCGCTGCTGGATCCCGGCGCGATCCTCGACGAGTGGATCGACCTGACGTGGCTGCCGGTGACCACCGGCGATCCGGACGCGGTGCGGCGCACGATGCACGCGGTCATGGACGATTCCTGGCGCACCTACGAGCGCTACACCGCCCCGCTCGGCGTCGGGTTCATGGTGCGGCCGGGCCACCACTACGGCCCGGACGTGGACGGCTACGAGTACACCCCGTGGGGCACCTACCACTTCGCCGACCGCGACGGCGTCGGGGTGGATCGGACCCGGGCGACCGGGACCGGCTTCACCGGCCAGTACCCGCCGCCGTGGTCCGAGGTGTACGAGTCCCGCGAACGCTGCCCCGACGAACTGCTGCTGTTCTTCCATCACGTGCCCTACCGGCACGTGCTGCACAGCGGCCGTACCGTGATCCAGCACATCTACGACACGCACTTCGCCGGGGTCGAGGAGGTGATGGCGATGCGGGAGCGGTGGCGGCTCGTCGCCGGGGCGGTCGACCCGGCCGTCCACGACCGGGTCGCCGAGCGCCTCGACGAACAGCTCCGCAGCGCCGTCGAGTGGCGGGACCAGATCAACACGTACTTCTTCCGCAAGTCCGGAATCCCGGACGCGCACGGTCGCCGCATCCACTGAGCCGGCGCGCTCACCAGGGGTGCACGGTGCCGTCCGTCAGCCGGTTCACCGGCAGGTAGGCCGGCGCGTACGGGTAGCGGGCCGCGGCCTGCTCGTCGATGTCCACGCCGAGCCCCGGAGTCTCGGCCGGATGCAGGTAGCCGCCGTCGTAGTGGTAGCCGTGCGGGAACACCTCGTCCGTCGCCTCGGTGTGCCGCATGTACTCCTGCAGACCGAAGTTGGGGATGGCGATGTCCAGGTGCAGCGCGGCGGCCATGCAGACCGGGGAGAGATCGGTGGCGCCGTGCGAGCCGCTGCGGACGTGGTGCAGCGCGGCAAGGTCGAAGATGCGTCGCAGGTGGGTGATCCCGCCGGCGTGGACCACAGTCGTACGGACGTAGTCGATGAGCTGTTCCCGGATGAGCTGGGCGGCGTCCCAGATGCTGCTGAAGACCTCGCCGACGGCGATCGGCGTGGTGGTGTGCGAGCGGATGAGCCGGAAGCCCTCCTGCAGGTCCGCCGGGACCGGATCCTCCATCCAGGTCAGCGCGTACGGCTCCAGGCTCTTGCCGAGCCGCGCCGCCTCGATCGGGGTGAGCCGGTGGTGCACGTCGTGCAGCAGCCGGAGGGTGGGCCCGAACTCCTCGCGGACCCGGGCGAACACGCCCGGCACGTGGGCCAGGTACGCCTCCGTCGACCAAGTCGTCTCGGTCGGCAGCGCGGCGTCGGCGGGCTCGTAGAACATCTTGTCGGCGCTGACGCCGTACGTCCGGGGCAGGCCGGGCACGCCGCACTGCACCCGCACCGCGCGGTAGCCGAGGTCGACGAAACGGGCGACCTCGGTCAGCACCTCGTCGACCGTCTCGCCGTTGGCGTGCCCGTACACGGTCACGCCCTCGCGGGACCGGCCGCCGAGCAGCTGGTAGACCGGCAGCCCGGCGACCTTGCCCTTGATGTCCCACAGCGCGGTGTCCACGGCGGCGACGGCGCTCATCGTGACCGGCCCGCGCCGCCAGTACGACCCCTGGTAGAGGTACTGCCAGGTGTCCTCGATCCGGGCCGGGTCACGCCCGATCAGCAGCGGCACGACGTGGTCGCGCAGGTAGGACGCGACGGCCAGTTCCCGGCCGTTGAGGGTGGCATCACCGACGCCGGTGACGCCGGCGTCGGTCACGACCTTCAGGGTCACGAAGTTCCGGCCGGGGCAGGTCACGATCACCCGGGCGTCGACGATTCTCATCCGGTCTCCCCTGCGGTCCGCGCGCCGGTCACCGCAAGATTATCCACCATCGTCGATTTATCGCACCCCGGCGCCGGGCCGGTCAGGCCGGTTCGGGTACGCCCCCGGGCTCCCCGTCGTCGGGCATCGGCTCGACCGGCGCCTCGGGCAGTTCGCCGGGCGTATCCGGGAGGAGTTCGCCGGGATCGTCCGGCACGTCCTCACGCGGGTCGATCGGCGGGTACACCTCGGGATCGAGGTCGGGGTTGGTCATCGACCCAGTATCCGACGCCTCCGCCGCGCCCGCCCGCCGAGCGCGCCGGCCCGATCAGCAACAGGAGGCCGGCGGCGATCCACTGGAGAACCATGCGCCTCATTGGATCACGAGGTCGACGCAGGGCCACGCCCACCCCGGCACCCCGATCGCCACAGGGGACGACGCACATCGATGCCTTGACACTCCGGATGTGATCGCGAACACTTGTTCGCAACGCACATTTAACAGCCAGAAGGCATACCCCTGCCTCGGTGTCACGCACCCCGCCGCTGAAGCCCGCAGGTACGCCGCTCCACCGGCGTTAGCGCTAACAGCGCCCATCTCCAGAGGGACCTCACGACGGCCGGGACCACTACGGGCAGCAGCGGATTCGGCGGTCAGCCCGATGTCCGGAGCCAGAGAGGCTGGATCAGATGATCGACCACTTCCCGACGCGGACCACCTCGTCGCGGCGCCGCCCACCGGGCCCGTCACAGAGCACCAGGTCGCTGCGCCGGCTGCTGATCGTGCTGGTGGCCGCGACGACGGCGATGGTCGGCGGCGTCGCCGTCGTGTCGTCGCCCGCCGTCGCCGCCACGAACCAGTTCCGAGGCATGAACTGGGCCGTGCTGGGTGACAACTTCAGCACCGGTCCCCTCGTCGTGCAGGGCCTCAGCTCCTCCGACAGCAACGCGACGGTGCGGGCCAAGGCCAACGCCCTCTACGACGACATGGCTTCCACCATGGGCGTCAACACCGTCCGGCTACCCATCAACACCCACACGGTGGGAACGGCGTGGTGGGAGGCCTACCGGGGCGCCATCGACGCCGCCACCGCCCGCGGGTTCAAGGTCATCCTCGCCTACTGGGAGGACGGCGCCGCCTCCGGCGGCCGGATCACGAACCTCGCCGCGTGGAACGCGATGTGGTCCACGGTGACCAACACGTACGGCTCGAACTCCAACGTCTACTTCGAGCCGATGAACGAGCCCCACGGCTACAGCTCGACGGAGTGGCGCAACGTCGCTGCCAACTGGCTCAGCTACCACTACTCGGCGGTGCCCAGCCGGGTGCTCATCGGGGGCACCGGGTTCAGTCAGGACCTGCGCGACATCTGCAACGACAGCCGATTCGCCTCGACGCTGCTGTCGTTCCACCACTACGCCTTCTTCTACGGCGAGATGACCTACGACGCCTTCCGGAGCCACATCCAGACCCGCCTCGGCAACTGCGCGTCGCGGGCGGTCGCCACCGAGTTCGGCGCACCCATGAACGACGGCCGCAACTACGCCGACGCGAACAGCACCGACAACTTCGTGCGCCACATCCGCGCCATGGCCCAGGTCATGCGCGACAACCGGATGGGCGGCACCTACTGGCCCGCGCTCGGCGGCAAGCCCGGCACCATCGGCTACGACTGGTACTCGATGTACTCGCTCAGCGGTAGCGGCACCGACCTCAACCTGACCGTCCGCAACACCTCCGGCGCCGACCAGATCCGGTACGCCTGGGGCGACACCATCGGCGGCGGCCCCACGACGCCCGCGCCGTCGACTGACACGTTCTACCGGATCACGGTGCGACACAGCGGCAAGGCCATGGACGTCCAGCAACCGAACACCGACAACGGCGCGCGCGTTGGCCAGTACACGTACAACGGCAACACGTGGCAACAGTGGCAGTTCCAGGACGCCGGCAACGGCTACTGGCGACTCGTCAGCCGCAACAGCGGAAAGTGCCTCGACGTCGTGAGCGCGTCCACCGCCGACGGCGCCGAACTGATCCAGTACACCTGCGGCACCGGCACCAACCAGCAGTTCCAGATGGTCACAGGCGGCAGCTACTTCCAACTCCGGGCACGGCACAGCGGCAAGTGCGTGGACGTACCGGCCGCATCGACCGCTGACGGTGTGGTCCTCAAGCAGTACGCGTGCAACACCGGCGCCAACCAGCAGTGGTCGCGTACGACCGTCTGACCGACCCTCCGGCCGGCGCCCTACGTCGCCTGCGAGGAGGACTGCGGGATGCCGGTCACCTTCGCCGCGGGCCTGTCGGACGCCGCGGCGAAGGTGACCGGCGCGCCGAACGCGGCCCGCCGGACGGCGCGGCGCAGCGCGGCGAGGACGGCAGGACCGGCGAGGACTATCGCCACGGCGGTGGTGATCGCGCGGCCGGTGTCCCAGCCGAAGGTGGACGTGACGGCGGTGAACAGGGCGAGACGGTGCAGGTTCTCCAGTACGGGGGCACCGGCGACGTAGGACAGCTGGGTGTCCGCGCCGACGCTGAACGGCCAGAACCACAGGTTCATCAGCAGGCCGTAGCCGTAGGCGGCGAGCATCCCGTACCCGGCCAGGACGGCGACCTCGGCGCGGCCGCGCAGCCGGGCCGGAAGCAGGCCGGCGCCGAGGCCGATCCACGAGGCGCAGAGCATCTGGAACGGCAGCCACGGCCCGACGCCTGCGGTGAGCAGGGCGGAGGCGAACAGCGACGTGGCACCGAGCAGGAACCCGAACCCGGGTCCGAAGACCCGGCCGGCCAGGACGAGCAGGAAGAACACGGTCTCGATGCCCGCGGTCCCCGCACCCAGGGGGCGCAGGGCGGCGTTGACGGCGGCGAGTACGCCGAGCATCGCCAGGGCTTTGCTGTCGATGCCGCCGGAGGTGAGTTCGGCGAGGACGAGCGCCACGAGTACCGGCAGCATGACGATGAAGACCAGCGGCGCCTCGCCGGTGCGGGCGGTGCTCTCCGGGTGTGCGGGGACGAAGAACGGCCAGGTGAAGGTGGCCAGCGCGGCGGCCGAGGCGAGGGTCAGCACCACAGCGGTACGCGGGGCGACCCGCAGCACGCTCATGCCGGTGCCCTGGTCTCGTCGAGCGCGGCGGCGACCTGTTCCACTGTCAGCCAGGGGGCGGGGGCGAGGACCTTGGCCACCTGCGGCGCGAACGCCGGCGAGGCGAGCATGACCTCTGCGGTGGTGCCGTCGGAGACGATCTCCCCTTCGGCCATCACGATCACCCGGTCGGCGAGGGTGGCGACGAGTTCGACGTCGTGGGTGGCGACCACCACGGCTCGGCCGCTGCCGGCCAGCATCCGGGCGACGGCGGTGAACTGCCGCTTGGCATGGTAGTCCAGGCCGCGGGTCGGCTCGTCGAGCAGGACCACCGGCGGAGCGGCGGTGAGCTGCACGGCGAGTGCGAGGGCGAGCCGCTGTCCCTCGGACAGGTCCCGGGGGTGCCGGTCACCGGGCAGTCCGGGGACGAGCTGGTCCACCAGCGCCCGGCAGGTGCCGGCCGGCACGCCGGTCTCCCGGTCGGCCTGGGCGCACTCCGCGTCGACTGTCTCCAGGTAGAGCAGGTCACCGGAGTCCTGCGGGACGAGGCCGACGTGCCGGCGGGCCTGACCGGCCGGCAGGGCCTTCGGGTCGACGGTGCCCTTCGGCCCGGTCACGGCGACGGTGCCGCCGTGGCGTGGGCCGCTGCCCTGCACCGCCCAGAGCAGGCTGGACTTGCCGGATCCGTTGCGGCCCATCAACGCGACGACCCGGCCGGCGCGCAGATCGAGGTCGACGCCGGCCACCGCGACGGTGCCCGGATACCGTACGACGATCTTCCGCGCGGTCAGCGTGGGACCGGTGTCCGCGCCCGCCGGGACCGGCGGCGGCGCCACGCCGGCGAGCCGGTGCCGGAGGTCGGACGCCCGTCGGCGGGCGTCACGGACCGACAACGGCAGCGGTGTCCAGCCGGCGAGGCGACCCAGCTCGATCAGGGGTGGCGCGATGTCGATGTGGGCCAGCCCGGTCGCCGGCGTCCCGTCGTGGACATGGCCGTCGCCGGGCAGGTACAGCAGCCGGTCGGCGTACTGCAGGACGCGCTCCAGCCGGTGCTCGGCCAGCACCACTGTCACTCCGAGGTCGTGCACCAGCCGGGTGACGGTGGCGAGCACGTCCTCCGCGGCGGTGGGGTCCAGCGCGGAGGTGGGTTCGTCGAGCACCAGCACACGGGGGTGCGCCGTGAGCACCGCGCCGATGGCGACCCGCTGTTGCTGACCGCCGGACAGCGTCCGCAGGGGCCGGTCGCGCAGGTCGGCGATGCCGAGCAGGTCCAGCGTCTCCTCCACCCGCTTGCGCATCACCGCGGGTGGCAGGGCGAGCTGCTCCATCCCGTACGCCAGTTCCTCCTCGACGGTGTCGGTGACGAAGCCGGCCAACGGGTCCTGGCCGACCACGCCGACGACGTCGGCGAGATCGCGCGGCGGATGCGTGCGGGTGTCCCTGCCGTCGACGGTGACGGCGCCGTGCAGGGTGCCGCCGGTGAAGTGTGGGACGAGACCGTTGATCGCCCGCAGCAGCGTCGACTTTCCGGCACCGGTACGGCCCGCGACCAGGCAGAGTTCACCTTCCTCGACGCGAAACGTCACATCCCGCAACGGTGGCGGGCCGCCCTCGGCATAGTGGACGGTGACCCGGTCGAAAGTGATCATGGGCGGTCTCCCGGTATCGATGCCCTCGCGGCGCGCACTCCGTCTGCCGGCACGTCCGTGACGGGGATGGGCCGGTCCACCGCCGGCGGGCGTCCGGCACATACTGTCGGCGGTGGTGGCGGCGCCAGCCAGGCGGGTGCCGCCGCGACGCCGACGGCGAGAAGCATCAGCGGGGTCAGCTGGGGCCAGGTGAGCGGGCTGACCGGCGGGTAGAGCAGTTCCGGGTCCACCGAGCCGGCGAGCATGGTCAGTGCCGCGGCGGCCACCCCGCAGCCGGCCACGAGCAGCTCGGCCGGGCGCCAGCGGTCCGGTCGGTACCGGCTGCGGCGGACCCGGCGGCCGGCCAGCAGCATGCCGGTCACGGCGGCGGTCAGTCCGGCCAGGAGCATCGGCAGCCCCAGGTAGCCGGGTGCGGCGGTGTCGAGCAGCCCGTAGGTGCCGGCGCAGACGCCGACCAGCCCGCCGAGGACGAGCGCCCCGGTGACGGTTCGCTGCCCGGCGGGCACCGCCGCGGTGCGGCCGTAACCACGGGAGTCCATCGCGGCCGCGAGGGCCAGGGACCGGTCCAACGCGTCGGCCAGCACCGGCAGGGCGATCCCGCGCAGCGCCCTCATCCCGCGGGCGGACGCGCCGCGCAGCCGCCGGGCCCGGCGGACCCGTAGCACGCTCTCCACCAGCTGCGGGGCGACCGACAACGCGACCACGACGGCGGTGCCGATCGCGTACAGCGCTCCGGGTACGGCCTTGAGCAGCCGCTTCGGGTTGGCCAGGGCGTTCGCCGCACCGAGGCAGATCAGCATCGTCGCCAGCCGCAGCCCGTCGTAGAAGCCACCGAGGATCTGCTCGGCGGCGACCGGTCCGAACAGGCGGATGCCCGCCGCCCACGCGGGCAGCGGGATCTCCGGCAGCCGGACCAGGATGTGGTCGCCCTGGCCGCCGCCGAACACGATCCGGAACACCACCCGCATCGTGACGATCACCGCGCCGAGCCAGACGTACATGCGGAACGCCAACGCCCACGGCGCGTCGCCCCGGCGGCGCACCACCACCAGACCGGCGACGGCGACGAGCAGGGCCAGCGGCAGCGGATTCGTGGTGTGGCTGGCCGCGGTGGCCAGGCCGAGCGCCCACAGCCACCATGCGCCCGGGTGCAGCCCCCGGGGCAGCCACCACACCGGCCATCGGCCCGGCAGACGACGGGCGTCGGCCGGCCGCGACCCGGTGACCGTGACGTCAGTCATCCGGGTCGGCGGCACGGCGTCGTCGGGCCGCGACCAGCGCGCCGGTGGCGAGCAGGGCGAGCAGAAGCACCCCGGCGATCGTGCCCAGTGGCAGGCCGTCGTCGTCACGGGACGCGGCGACATCCGTCACCACCGGCTCGTCGGAGGAGCCCTGCGGTGCCGTGCCGGTGGCGGCGCCCGGCGTCGCCGTCAGGGTCGGCGTACCGGCCGTCGGTGACGTGCCGGCGGAGGTCGGCGGGCCGACGGAGACCGGCGGGCCGGAGGTGCCGCCCGGCCGGGTGGGCTCGCCGGGCCGGCCACCGGCGACCGGCGGCGGTGCGACGGTTCCTCCCGCCGGTGGTGGCGCCGCCGGCTCACCGCCCGTGGGCGGCGGCGGTGGTGGCGGTGGCGGTGGAGGGGCGGGGCGTTTCGGCACGACGCCGGGACGGGGCGCGTCGTCGGCGTTGCGGTTGAGGGAGAACGACCAGCCCTCGAAGCTACCGGCCGCCGGCTTGCGGTTGAGCACGCCCTTGTCGCTGTACGTCCAGCTGCCGCCGTTCGGGGCGTGCCAGTACGACCAGTAGGCGCTCGCAGGCGGGGTGTCGACGCACTTCTCCGTCGCGGCCGACGGCTTGCCGTCGATCCGGCAGATGAACCCCTCGCCCCAGCGCAGGGTTCCGGTGATCGGGAAGCCCGCGTTCTTGAGCGCCGCGAGGCCGGTGGCCTGGGTGCCCGGCGCGCACCGCACCACCGTCCCGCCGCCGAGTTCGTTGAAGTCCACCACGACTGTGACCCCGGAGGCGTCCGGGCAGTAGCCGGCCGACCCGGCGGCCACCGCAGGACTGCCCGGTCCGATCGTGGTGCAGGCGGTGACCAGGGCGACGGCCAGCGCGCCACGGGCGGCGCGGAGGCTCATCCCGCCCGCCGTCGGCCGAGCACGAGCAGTGTCACTCCGCCACCGATCAGCAGCAGCGCGATCAGCAGGTAGCTACCGATCGCCACGCCGGTCGTCGGCAGCCCGCCCGGCCCGGACGCGGCCGGGGTCGTGATCGGCGGCGCGGCGGTGGCCGGCGCCGCGGTCGTGGGCGCGGGTGTCGCCGGAGGGCTGGTCACGCTCGGCGTCGGGCCGGCGGTGCCGGTCGGTGGAGGCGACGTGGTGAGCGTGGGAGACGCGGAGGGCGTGGACGGCGCGGTGGGCGAGGCCGTGCCGGTCGGGGTGGGAGTCGACGTGGGCGGCGGGTCGAGGCCGATCCGGCCCAGCGGGACCTGGGCCAGCCCGAGCAGGGCCTGCGCGGTGGCCCGGCGCCACTGGTCCCGGTCGGTGTCGGTGATCCCGGCCGCCGCGGCAGCCGTGAATCCGTCGGTGTTGTAGGCGATCGCGCCGGCGTCGGCGGAGGCCGCGCCACCGTTGCCCGCGGTGAGCTGCAGCGCGGCCAGGGCCGTCGCCGCCCGGGCGGCCTCGTCGTCGCGGCCGGCGGCGGCGAGGGCCTGCCCGGCCAGGCCGGTGCTGTTGGAGTTCGCGCCGGTGGTCGGTCCCGAGCCGCCGAAGGAACCGTCGGCGTGCTGCTGGGTGACCAGCCAGTCGGCGCCCTTGCGGGCGGCGTCGCCGGCGCCCGTGGCGCCGTCCTCGGCCGCGGCCAGCAATGCCTGCACGGCCATCGCGGTCGAGTCGACGTCGAGGGTGGCGCCGGGCTGGTCGTCGCAGGACGGCGACGGCCCGTCGGCGGCGTCCGGGTAGAGCCGGAAGCCGCCCGCCGCGCACTGCTGCCGGATCAGGAAGTCCACCGGATCCTGTGGCAGGTCGCCGCTGCGGGCCAGGCCGAGCACGGCGAAGGACTGGTCGAAGGTGTTGCTGGCGTCCGGGCCGCTGTCGGCGGTGGTACGGCTGGTGATCCGTCCCCGCTGGTGCCCGGCGTCGGCCGTGGCGATCAGCGACAGGGTTTCCGCCCGCAGGTCGTAGCCGCCGAAGTCGGTGGGGTCCGCGTCGGCGGCGGCTGCGGCATAGAGCAGCTTGGCGGTGGCCCCGCCGTCGGTGAAGCCCTCGATGCCCCAGTCGTCGTAGCTGTTGTAGGACCGTACATGCTTTGCGACCTGCGCGGTTGCCGCCTGCCGGGTCTGCGCGTCGACGCCGGTGGCGGACAGCGCGACCAGACCGTCGATTGTCAGCCCCCAGTCCTCGGGGGTGAACGGTCCGGGCAGCGAACCGTTCTTGAACTCACCGGCCAGCCAGGACGCGGCGTCGCGGGCGGCGGTGACGTGGGCCGGGGCGGGTGCCGCGGCCACGGTGAGCGGGGCGCTGGTGATCGTGGCGAGAGTTGTCGCCGTGGCGATTCCGAGACCGATGGTGAGACGCCGGGACAGTGGCATCAGGGTGCCTTTCGCGGAGCGGTCGGTGAAAGCTCCGGGAAGCGCCCCGAGAAACGGACACCCCGCTCCGCGTGCTGCGGTGGGCGGGGTGGTCGGACCTCGGCGGCCCGGACTTCACCCTGTAGACCTCGACAGTGGAAGCCGCTCGTCCCGGGCGGGGCATTCCGGCTCGCGAAAGGGACTCTCGCTCACGGTTGCGGGTCAGCGCCGGCTTCGAACCGGCTTCCCCCCACACGGGACGTATGCAGTTGTGCCCGGCGCACCGGGTGCCGACACCGTACCGCCCGGGCGCGCGACGACGCCAGAGCAGCTGCCGGTACCCGGCGCGCCGCTGGTCACACCGTTCGCAGCCGGCGGGTCAGGGAGCGGCGATGCTCGGCGGGGCGCCGGCGCCGAAGGACCAGCCCTCGACGCTGCCCGGCGCGGGGTTGTAGCCGGTCGCCCCCGACGTGCTGTAGGACCAGGAGCCGCCGCTGGACGCATGCCAGTACGACCAGTACGCGGTGGCCGGCGGGGTGTTGACGCACGGCTCGGTCGCGGCGGTGGGCTTGCCGTTGATCCGGCAGACGAAGGCCAGGCCCCAGCGGGCGGTGCCGGTGACGGTGAAGCCGGCGGCCTGAAGCGCGGCCAGGCCGGTGGCCGGATCGCCCGGCGCACAGGCGACCTGGACGCCGCCGCCGAGCGCGGCGAAGTCGACGACCACAGTGACTCCCGAGGTGCCGGCGCAGGCGGCGGCGTGCGCCGACCGGGGCGCGGGTTCGACTGCGGTCAGCGCGACGCCGGCCACGACGGCGGCCAGCAGGCCGGCCATCCAGGTGCGGGCGGTGGGACGGTGACGGAACACGGGTCCTCCTGTGATCGGGTGAGCGGCGAGGCGGTTCACGGGCAGGCGAGCGCCGGTGCGCCGGGGTCGGCGCCGGCGGCGGACAGACGGGCGTACCCGATCCCGGTGAGACCGAGGACGGCCTGGGCGGTGGCCCGGGGCGCGGTGGCCGGGTCGAAGCCGCCACCGTCGAAGTCGACGGCGCCCCGGTCGGCGGGCGCCCCGGCGCAGCCGACCTGGAGTCCGGCGAGGAACGCCCGGGACCGCGCCCAGGCCGGCAGCCGGTGACCGTCGCGCAGGGCCTGCGCGGCGAGGCCGGTGCTGTTGGCGTTCGGTGTGCCGGCCGCGTTGGCGAAGCCGCCGTCGGCACGCTGAACGGACACCAGCCAGCGCAGCCCGGCGGCGGCGTCGGCCGGACGGTCCGCGGCGCGCAGCGCCTGCGTCACGAGCGCGGTGGCGTCCACGTCGGACGTGCAGACCGGTTGCGCGGGCAGCAGCGGGTAGCCGCCGTCCGGGCATCGGGTGCCGGCCAGCCAGGCGGCCGCCGCCGGAGGCGCCCCGGCCGCCGTACGGTCCAGCGCCAGCAGCGCGAAGGACTGGCTGAACGCGTTGCTGTAGTCGCCGTACGCGGACCGGTCGCTGAACCGGCCGGCCGGCGTCTGCAGCGAACGCAGCCGGGCGATCAGGTCCACCCCGCCGACGTCGGCCGGGTCGCCACCGCGCACCTGCACGGCGAGGGCGAGCTTGGCGGTCGCGCCCGCGTACGCCTCGGAGACGCCGTCGCCGAGGTAGCCGTCGCGGATGTCCGGCCGGGTGACCCAGGCCAGCGCGCCGGCGCCGTGGTCGTCGGCGACGCCGCCGGCGGCGAAGGCGAACACGGCGTCGAGGGTCAGCCCCTGGTCGGGGTAGGCGACACCGTCGAAGACCGCCTCGAAGCGTTCGCCGTCGACGAGTTGCCGGGCGAGCCAGCCGGCGGCGGCCTCCGGGCGGGTGAGGGCGGCGCGATCGGGGGCGGCGACGGCCGGTGTGGTGAGGGTGAGGGCGGCGAGTACGCCGCAGAGGAGCGCGAGCAGGCGGTGCCGGCTTCGGCGGACGACCATCGGAAGCGCCTTTCCGGCCCGGCGGTCGTCGAAAGCCCGGACGGCCGCAGTACGCGGGGGCGTCCGGGACTCCGACCCGTGGGCCACGACGGGTGGGGAGCGGTTGCACGCGTACGACGGGTATTCGGGCTCGCCGCCGCAGAGTTCTCTGGGCGGCCTACCGTTGCGGGCCAGCGCCGGATTTCGACCGGTCTTCCCCCGCACGTACACGCGGTGGTTGAGTTGTCGCGACAGTCTGCTGTGGCCGGTGCGCCGATGTCAATGCGCCAGGAACCGGCCACGTGCCGTGACGGCCGGCGGAATCGGCGGTTTCACACCCCGACGTCGAGAGGCCGTCGTCCCGGCGCGTCCGCGTGGAGCACGCCGGTGAAGGACGCCCGGTGAGGACCGGGCGTCCTTCACCGTGTGGTCACTGCCGGCGGGACCGGGAGCCGGTCAACGGCGGAACGGACCGGTGACGCAGTAGGTGATGCCGCCGGACGACGAGCCGGTCGTGCCGCGTTGCGAGGAGAAGTACAGCCGGTCCCCCGCCGGGGTGAACGCCGGCCCGGTGATCTCCGAACCGCTCTGTCCGGTGATCCGCAGGAAGACCGAGATCTTGTCGTCCGGCGTGATCATGCAGATCTCCATGTTGCCGCCGTCCTCGGCGACGTAGAGGTCACCTGCAGTGGACCCGGTGATGTTGTCGACGCCGGTCAGCGGAGGGGCGCCCGGACTGACCAGGTTGTCGTCGTAGGCGAGCTCGTACGTGCCGGCGGCCAGGTTGACCTGCCACACGCGGTTGTCGCCCTTCGTGGTGAACCAGACGGTGTCGTCCGCGTAGTGACAGCCCTCGCCACCGTTGAACGTCTTCGCGCCGGACACCTGCTGCCGGGTCGGGGTGGGCGAGCCGTCCGGGTCGGGCACCGTGGCCCAGGTGAACGTGCCGGAGGTGGCCGTACCGGCGCGGAGGACCTGGAGGGTTCCGGCGGACAGGTCGCCCCAGGTGGCCGGCACGAAGCGGTAGAACTTGCCGTCGGTCTCGTCCTCGGTCAGGTAGACGACCCGGCGGACCGGGTCGGCCGCGGCCGCCTCGTGCTTGAACCGGCCCATCGCGGGACGCGCCACCGCGGTCCCGCCGAGGGGGTACGTCTCGAAGACCCGGCCCAGGGACACCTCCTCGCAGGAGAGCCAGGTGTTCCACGGTGTCTTCCCACCGGCGCAGTTGTTGTTGGTGCCGGAGAGGATCCGCGACGCCCCGACCACGGCGCCGCTGGAGTTGAAGACGAGTCGCGAGGCGCCGCCACCCGCACCGGCCGACACCTCGGAGTTCGACACGTAGATCCAGCCGGTGCCGTTCGGGAACACGGCGCCGCCGTCCGGGGCGTCGTGCCAGGTGTACGACGTCCCCGGCACCGTCCGCCGGGACCGCGCGACGATCGAGCTGGTGAACCCGGCCGGCAACTGGATGCCGTTGGCGTCGGCTGCCTGAAGCCCACCGTAGGGCCCCGCCGCGTTCTGTGCCGGGGCTCCGTACGCCGCCGACCACGCCGTGAACGGCAGGGCGAGGGCGCCCGCACCGACAACGGTGGCCCGCAACATCGTTCGACGATCCATGGAACCTCCTCCGTAGGTTCCATGGATCCGACCGTGTGGAGCTTACGCACGCCGATCTGTTGGATGAACGTCGATGGACGGCTCGATGTGCGATGTCCCGCCCACGCCGACCCGGTCGAGGGGTCGTACGGGTAGGAGAGGCAGCGGCACCAACCAGCAGTGGGCGCGCGCGGCCGTCTGACCGGCCCTCCGGCCGCGGCCTCCCCTCCCCCCGGTCACCGGCGCAGGTGGCCGATGCCGTGCTGGTCGAGCCAGGCGACAGTCCGCGGTACGAACGTCGGCGCCCCCGAGCCGGCGCTGACGTCGGTGGCGACCAGCGGCACCTGGGCGGCGACCGGGAGCAGCGTGGACCGCCAGCAGGCCGGCGTGGCGCAGGCCGAGCGGTCGTCGACGCGCCAGGCGGCGGCCACGCTGCGGCCGTCCGGGTCAGCCGGGCGATATTCCAGCCACCGGCTCAGATCGTTGCCGCCGTCGATCCCGGCGGCGAGGACCAGGTTGAACGAGCCCTGGACGCGAAGCAGGCGGATCTGCTCCTGCACGCCGAAGGGCGGCAGGCCGGTGCCCGTGCACGAGGTACCGCCGTCGCGCCAGCAGGTCCAGACCGCCGCGGGATCGGTGCCGCCGGCCGCCGGGAAGTCGTAGGACGAGATGTCGAAGACCACTGCGTTGTCGTCGCCGAACACCTCCGCCGCCGCGCTCCAGAACGTGCGGGTGGCGGAGATGTCGCTCTGCCGCAGCGACACGACGGGTGTGATGCCGGCCCGGACGAGCCGGTCGACGTACCGGGCCGCCTCGTCGAGGTAGCCGACCCGGTTCTGCCTGTCGGCAGGGCTGCCGGTGTAGGCGTAGCAGGCGTCGCTCAGCACGACCCGTACCGCGTTGACGCCGCGGGCCCGCAGCGCGCCTACCGACGCGTCGTCGACCGGGCCGTCCCAGTGGATCGGTCCCCATGCGCATTCGCCGGGCGCGGCCGACCGGATGATTCCACGGGGCCGGTACGGCCTCGGACTGGCTGTGACCGTGAGGATGCGGTTGCCGAACGCCTTCAGCGCAGGCGCGGCGCCGGGCGCCTGCGGCGGGAGCACCCGGATGCCGCGGACCTCGGCGGTGGCCTGGGCGCCGCTGCTGTCGTAGGCGGTGGCGGTGACGCGGGTGCCGCTGTTCGCCGCCACGCCGCGCCAGTCGAACGCGTACGGCGCGGTGGTGTCCACGGCGAGCAGCCTGCCGCGCTCGCGGAACTCGACCCGCTCGATCCGCCGGCCGGGCGCCGCCGTGGCCTCGGCACGGATCGGGATGACGCCCGGCGCGGCGAAGAAGTCATTGGGCAGGGGCGAGGTGAGCGCCACCGACGGCCCGCCCGGCAGTGGGCTGGGCCGCGGGCTCCCCGAGGCCGGCGGCGGCGACGAGCCGGTCGGGTCGGCGCCGTCCCCGTCGCACGGCTGGCCGCTCAACACCCAGTCGGTCGGCTCGGGGTCGGCACCCTGGTAGTTGCCGCCGAACCGCACCGTCACCGAGGCGCCGGTCGGCAGCGTGGATCCCGCCGGCGGACGGAGCATGGTCATCGGATACATCTCGCCGCTGCCCAGCGTGTATCCGTCCGGCAGCCGGTCGAGGCCCATGGTGATCGTCTGACCGTTCGCCTGCCGGAACCGCAGCCACCAGTCGGTGACGGGAGCGCCCAGGTTGGTGACGGTGAGCTCGGCCCAGAAGCCGCTGGACCACTCCCGGGTGATGGTGTAGTCCACCGTGCACGCCGTCGCGGCGTAGGCCGGCCGCAGCGCCATCGTCATGGCCCCGCCGACGACGACCGCGGCTGCTGTAGCCAGCGCGCAGATCCTGCGTCGCATCATGCCCCCGTAACATCGACATACATCACTTCATGCAGCCTCGGCGCTCCGGGCACGGCCTGTCAAGGGCTGAACCGGGCCCGGGCCGGGCGGAACGGCGCGGCGTTCCGCCCGGCCGGCGGCTCAGCGTCCGCGCAGCTCGGCCGCGGCGGCGACCAGGTGCTGGAGGGACGCCTCGACCTCGGGATAGCCGCGCGTCTTGAGGCCGCAGTCGGGGTTCACCCACAGCCGCTCGGCCGGCACCGCGGCCACGGCCCGGCGCAGCGCGCCGACGACCTCGTCGTGGGACGGCACCCGGGGTGAGTGGATGTCCCAGACGCCGGGCCCCACACCCCGGCGGTATCCGATCGCGGCGAGGTCGTCGAGGACCTCCATCCGGGAGCGGGATGCCTCGATGCTCGTGACGTCGGCGTCGAGGGCGTCGATGGCCGTGATCACCTCCCCAAACTCCGAGTAGCACAGGTGGGTGTGGATCTGGGTGTCGTCGGCGACTCCGCAGGTGGCCAGGCGGAACGCCCCGACTGCCCAGTCCAGGTACGCCTTCTGGTCCGCCCTGCGCAGTGGCAGCGTCTCACGCAGCGCCGGCTCGTCGACCTGGATGACCCGGATACCGGCTGCCTCGAGATCACGGCACTCGTCGCGCAGGGCGAGCGCGACCTGGTCCGCAGTGTCTGCCAGTGGCTGGTCGCTGCGGACGAACGACCAGGCCAGGATCGTGACCGGGCCGGTGAGCATGCCCTTGACCGGCCGGTCGGTCAGCGACTGCGCGTAGGTGGACCAGTTGACGGTCATCGGCGCCCTGCGTGCCACGTCGCCGTAGATGACGGGCGGACGCACGCATCGGGAGCCGTAGGACTGGACCCAGCCGTGTTCGGTGGCGGCGAACCCGTCCAGCTGCTCGCCGAAGTACTGGACCATGTCGTTTCGTTCCGGCTCGCCGTGCACGAGCACGTCCAGGCCCAGCCGCTCCTGGAGCCGGACGACGTGCTCGACCTCGGCGCGCATCCGCTGCGTGTAGGCGGCGTCGTCGAGACGCCCGGCCCGGTGCTCGGCACGCGCACGGCGCAGCTCGTCGGTCTGCGGGAACGATCCGATGGTCGTGGTCGGCAGGGGCGGCAGGTTCAGCCGGGCCTGCTGTGCCGCCGCACGCTCCGGGTACGCGCCGCGCTGCCGATCCGTGGCGCGCAGCGCCGCGAGCCGACCGCGTACGGTGTCGTCGCGCCAGGCGGCAGGGGTGGGCGGCAGCGGCTCGGGCAGGGACGTGGTGCCGTTGCGCAGCGCGCGGCCGAGCCGGACGACCTCATCGACCTTCTGCCGGGCGAAGGCGAGCCGCTGACGCAGCGCCGGGTCGAGAGCGGTCTCGGCGGACAGGTCCTCCGGCACGTGCAGCAGCGAGCACGAGGTGGACACGGCGACGTGGTCGGCGAGGGCGGTGACGGCGGCACCGGCCGCCACGGCGGCCCGCAGGTCGGTACGCCAGACGTTGCGGCCGTCGACGAGGCCGGCCACGATCGTCTTGCCGCGCAGTGGTCCCGCACCGGCCAGCCGCCGCAGGTTGCCGGGCCCGGCCACCAGATCCACGCCGACCGCTTCGACCGACGTGTCGAGCAGGGCGGGCAGCGCGTCACCGAGCTCGCCGAAATAGGTGGCGACGGAGATCGCCGGCCGCTGTTCCACCGCGCCGAGCCGGGTGTACGCCTCCCGCAGCGCGTCGATCTCGGCGGCGCTCCGGTCGGCGACGTAGGCGGGTTCGTCCAGCTGCACCCATCGCACGCCCGCCGCGGCAAGGGATCGCAGGATGCCGGCGTACACGTCGACCAGGTCGGTCAGCCGGTCGAACGGTTCGCCGCGGGCCTCGGTGGGCTTGGCCAGCAGCAGGAATGTCGCCGGCCCGACCAGCACCGGCCGGCTGTCGATTCCCAGCTCGCGGGCCTCGCGGTACTCGCGCAGCGCCTTGTCGGGATTCGGCGCGAAGGTGGTGTCGGAGCCGATCTCGGGAACCAGATAGTGGTAGTTGGTGTCGAACCACTTCGTCAGTTCGAGCGCCGGCTCGGCATCGACGCCCCGGGCCATGGCGAAATAGGTGCCGAGGTCGCCGAGGCCGAGACGGGCGAACCGGCGCGGGATCGCGCCGACGGCGACGGCCGTGTCCAGCACGTGGTCGTAGTAGGAGAACGTGTTGGACGGGATCGCGTCCAGGCGCGCGTCGCGTAGCGTCCGCCACACCTTCGCCCGTAGCGCGGCAGAGGTCGCCGCCAACTCCTCGGCGTCGATCCGGCCCGCCCAGTAGGCCTCGACGGCCCTCTTGAGTTGCCGGTTGCCCCCGATACGCGGATAGCCCAGCACGGTGCTCTGACCGAATGCGGTACTCATGGAGATCCCTTCCCTCGAAGCACACGAGGCCGATCGAGGCGGGGAGGGAAGGGGTACAGACGGCGTACCGGCTTCCGCACCGGCCGTCCCGAGCGACCGTCGGCGGCGCACACCGGACGGTGCGCGCGGTGCGGGCAGGTCTTCGGACTCGCGGGCGCGACCGGATCCACCCGGTCACCTACTGGCCGTCGCTTCCCAGACCTCACGGTCCAGTGCTTCGATGACGGCTGTCGTTCCCACTCACCGCTGCGGGGCAGTCCCGGACTCACACCGGGTTCCCTCTTACGACGCCGCACCCTTCACGGGCACGGCGAACCAGCACCGTTGTCCATCGTATGGGGCGGTGAGCCGACGTGGTCGGCGCGTCCGTCCTGCGGGACGGCGAGCCGTCGCGGCGGGTGGCGGGAGCGACTCGCGGTCGGCCCCCGCCCCCCGTCGCAGGGCCGGTCAGCCCTTACGCCACTTCTGGCCGGCCGTGCCCGTGCAGTCCCAGAGCTGGAGCCTCGCGCCGTCGTTGCCGTTCCGGTCCTTGATGTCGACGCACTTGTCGGCCTGAAGGTTGACCAGGTCTCCGGCCGAGTTCAGGGTGAACTGCTGGGCGCCGGTGCCGTTGCAGGTGTAGAGCTGCACCACCGCCCCGTTGGCGGTGGACCCGGCGTCGACGTCCATGCACTTGTTGTTCTGGCTCTTCAGCGCCGTGCCGCTGAACGTCCACTTCTGCGCGTTGGTGTTGTTGCAGTTCCACATCTGCAGCGGCGCGCGGTCGACGAAGTTGGAGCTCGGCACGTCGATGCACTTGTTGTTCCAGTTGCTGACCACGGGCACCCCGGTGGCCGGGTTGCCGCCCCCACCGCCGGTGAACGGGCTGAGGATCAGTCCGGCCGAACGGGGGTCGCCGTCGTGCACCAGTGACTCGAATCCGCCGACGTCGTCGAAGGCGAACGCGTACGCCCGGCCGTCGGTCATGTGGGCGTGGATCAGGCGGGCGTACTGGTTGGTGGGGTTGCTGCGGTAGAAGTCGGCGGCGTTCGTGCTGGGCTGGGTGTCGATGGTGCCGAGCGTGCCTCGGTTGAGGGCCGCGCAGAGCGTACGCGAGATCGGGCCGACCACCTGGTCGTTCGGCGCGGGCAGGTCGCCGTCGCATCCCCAGACGCTGGCCGAGGAGGGCCGGTTGAAGGAGGCGACCACCTGGCCGCTGCCGTTTGTGAAGGTCATGGTGTTGCCCGAGGTGCGGCCGTAGTACCGGATGGCCGGCTGGTCGGCGAAGGGCGCCACGGTCAGCGTCTTCGTGGTGTACGCGTTCCACGCGGAGGCGATGTAGGAGTCCAGATAGGTGGTGCTCAGCAGGCCGGCCCCGGCCGCCTTCCCCGGAGCCAGGACGCGCAGCACGGTCCCGTCTGAGCGGGTGTGGACGGTGTTGGCCCAGCCCGGCTGCGCCCGGATGCCGTCGATGACCGCGTTGCGTCCGTTGGCCACCACGTCGCCGGTGCGCTTGGTGACGCCGTTGGCGCCGGTCACCGTGACCGCGTGCGGGATCGCGAACATGTCGACCTGGGAGCTGTTGAGCCACAGCCCGGAGTCGTTGTAGGTGAACTCGCTCCAGTCGAAGAGGATGTCGCGGTTCGCGTCACCGGCCGCCCAGGGCGCGGGCTGCACCAGCCCGTCCGGGGTGAGGAAGAACTTCAGCTTCTGCCCGAGGGCGAAGTAGGCCCGGCCGGAGAAGCCCCGGGGGAACTGGATCGTGGTGCTACCGCCGTTGCCGGGGCCCGGTATGGAGACGTCCGGCGCGGGCGACGGCGGGATCTGCCCGCCGCTCCACGGCACGAAGGCGCCACCGGCGGTGACGTAGCCGAGCCGGCCGGAGGACAGCTGGACGCCGATGACGTAGAGGTAGACCGGGTCGGTGCGACCGGTGGTGTTGGTGACGGTGACGGGTAGCAACGCCGGTCCGACCGCGTGGGCGGGCGTGGCGACGACGGTGCCCGCGAGCCCGGCGAGCAGTGCGGACGCGGCGGCGAGCAGCTTTCTTCGAAGACGCATGGCGACACCTCGCTGGAGACAGGGACGGGAGAGCGCTCTCTCAGCAGGGTCCAATTGTTAATTTTGTTTGTCAATAGGCGATCACCGATGGACGCGAGACCGTCACGGGCGGGGCACCCGCCGTGCGGCGGTCGGGTCCGGCGGGACGACGTGCTTGGCGGTCTCGTTGGCGGCGACGTTGACCAGGGTGACCGCGGCGAGGGCCGCCAGCACCACCGGCGGGAGCGCGGCGAGTCCGAGTGGCCCGGACAGTGGGCTGAAGGGCAGCGCGACGGTGACCGTGATGAGCAACAGTCCGGTGCCGGCGAGCGCGGCGGAGGGGCGGCTGCGCAGGAAACTCCGATTGGAGCGCAGCACCAGCAGCGCGATGATCTCGGTGGCGGTGAACTGGACGAACCAGGCGGCGCGGAAGACGTCGGTCGACACGTGCCACCACCAGCGCAGGGCGCCGAGTACGAGGAGGTCCACGGCGATGCTGATCGAGCCGTACACCAGCATGAACCTGCGGATGGTCCGGACGTCGACGGTACGCGGATGCTGGATCTGCTCGGCATCGGCGTAGTCGGTGGACAGGGTGGTGTAGGGGATGTCGGAGAGGAAGTTGAGCAGCAGGACCTGACGGGGCAGCAGCGGCAGGAAGGGCAGCAGGAGCGCGGCGATGCTCATGCTGACGACGTTGCCGAAGGACGCGCTGGTGTTGACCCGGATGTACTTCAAGGTGTTGGTGAACGTGCGGCGGCCGAGGCGGATGCCGTCGGCGATCACGTCGAGGTTCTTGTCGAGCAGCACGATCGCCGCGGCCTGTTTGGCGACGTCGACAGCGGTGTCGACGGAGATGCCGACGTCGGCGGCGTGCAGCGCGGGAGCGTCGT
The DNA here is from genome assembly GCF_028768405.1 of Micromonospora chalcea. NCBI lineage: Bacteria > Bacillati > Actinomycetota > Actinomycetes > Micromonosporales > Micromonosporaceae > Micromonospora > Micromonospora chalcea. The sequence goes on from NZ_CP118233.1 coordinate 2,237,948, forward strand.
TGATGCCGTCGCCGAGAAACCCGACGACGTCGCCGCGTTGGCGCAGCGCGGTCAGGATGCGTTCCTTCTGCAGCGGGTCCACCTCGGCGAACACGGTGACGTCGGCGATCCGCTCCGGCAACTGGTCGTCGGGGCAGGCGGCGAGGTCGGCGCCGACGAGCGGTTCGCCGGCGAGGTCGACGCTGGCGGCGACGTGCCGGGCGGCGTGCCGGTTGTCGCCGGTGACCAGTCGGACCGTGACGCCCATGTCAGCGAGCCGGCGGATGGCGGCGGCGGCGTCTGCGCGGGGTGGGTCCTGGAAGGCGAGCAGCCCGACCAGCGTCATCTCCCGTTCGTCGGCGACGGCGACGGCGGTGACGCCGGGCATGGCTCGCACGGCGAGGCCCAGCACCCGGTCGCCCTGGTCGCTGAGCGCGGCGAACCGTCGCAGGACCCGCTCGCGTACCTCGTCCAGCGGTACCGTGCCCGCGGCGGTGCGTGCGGTGGCGCAGACGTCGAGCACCGCGCGTAGCGCACCCTTGGTGACCAGGATCGGTTCGTCTCCGTCGCGCACCAGCAGGGACAGGCGCTGGCGGGTGAAGTCGTAGGGCGCCTCGGCGATGCGGGTGCCCGGGTCGGCGGGTGGTTGCCCCCTCATGATCGCCGTGTCGACAGGGTTGGGGAATCCACGCTGGAGGCCGGCGTTGAGCCTCGCGAGCCGGGCCACCTCGGCGTCCGGCTCACCGTCGACCGAGAGGCAGCCGGTGAGGGTGACCGTGCCGGCGGTGAGGGTGCCGGTCTTGTCGGTCAGCAGCACGGTCATGGCGCCGAAGTCCTCGATGACCTCGAGGCGCTTGACGATGACCCGGTGCGCGGCCATCGCACGGGCGCCGGCGGAGAGGCTGACCGCGACGATCGCCGGCAGCATCTGCGGGGTCAGCCCGACGGCGAGGGCGAGCGAGAACAGCAGGGAGTCGATGACCGGTCGGTGCAGCAGCAGGTTGGCGACGAAGATGCCGACCAGCAGCACCACCATGATCCGCACGAGCAGCAGCCCGAAGCGGGTCAGCCCGCGCTGGAAGCCGGTGCTGGCGGGGCGGGAGGCGACCCGGCGGGACACCGCTCCGAAGGTGCTGTCGCGGCCGGTGCGCATCACCACCGCGCGCGCGGTGCCACTGGCCACGTGCGTACCCATCCACAGCGCGTTGCCGCGCGCGGTCAGCTCCGCGTCCGGCGGCGACGGGTCGTCCGACTTGGGTACGGGGAACGACTCGCCGGTAAGCACCGCCTGGTCGACCTGCAGACGTTCCGCCTCAACGATCCGGCAGTCCGCCGGGACGACGTCCCCGGCGCGCAGCACCACGAGGTCGCCGACGACGACCTCCTCGACCGGTACGGACACCTCACGCCCGTCGCGGATCACCTCGGTGTCCACCCGGACCCGGGCCTGCAACGCGTCGACGGCCCGCCCGGCGGCGTGTTCCTGCCAGAAGCCGAGGCCACCGCTGGCCGCGACGATGGCCAGGATGATCGTGCCGTCGATCAGATCCCCGACGGCCATCGACAGCAGGGTCGCGGCAATCAGGATCAGGATGATCGGGCTGGTGAACTGCGACAGCAGGAGCCGCCAGCCCCGCCTGGCGCCCGCGTCGACCCGGTTGGGCCCGTGCTCGCGCAGCAGGGCGGCGGCGCGTTCACCGGTGAGCCCGGCCGTGGAGGCTCCGACGGCGGCCACGGCCTGCGGCAGCGGCCCGGCCCAGAACGCCGCGCGCCCGTCGTCTGCTCGCCCCACTGCGCACTCCGCGGTCGCCGGCCACCCCCACGAGTGACGCTACCGATCCGCCCCACCGCGCGCGGGTGATTGGCCTGCCCGCTCACCGTCGGCCGGTTCGCGCCGTGCCCTCTGCCACGCCCGCAGCGCCACGCCGACGCCGATCAGGGCCAGCAGCGCCCACTCCCCGATGCCCAGTTCCCGTTCCAGATAGCGGTAGGAGGCGGCGCCCAGGTAGCCCAGCAGCGCCACGGCCGTCGCCCACACCAGGCCGCCGGCCAGGTTCGCCCGCAGGAACACCGGCCACCGCATCCCACCGGCGCCGGCGATCATGGGAACCACGGCGCGCAGCACCGCCACCCAGCGTCCGATGAGCACCGCCCACGCCCCGCGGCGGGCGACCAGGCGGCGGGCCCGCGCGATGTCGAGGCGCCGGCGCAGCACTCGCGGGGCGCGGGCGAGCACACCCGCGCCGTACCGGCGGCCGAGGGCGTACCCGGCCTGGTCACCGAGGCAGGCCCCGGCCGCCCCGGCGGCCACCACCGCCCACAGCGGCAGCGCGCCACCGTGGGCCACCAGCCCGCCGATCAGGATCGCTGTCTCACCCGGTACGACCAGCCCGAGCAGCGTCGAGGACTCCAGGGCCGGCAGGACGATCACCAGGGTCAGGACGAGCAGCGGCGGCAGCCCCACGAGCACCGCCAGGATCCTGTCCACCCGATGATTGTCGCCCCGGAGAGTGGCCGGTGAGAGAGAAGCGCCTCCCGCGGGCGGACGAACCGTAGGGTTCGGGTCGACGGCAGGGACGGTGCCGGACGAGGGGCGGCCGAGGACCGGTGGGAGCGCGTACGCATCGCCCGTCGCCGGCGTTGCTGGTCAGCCTGACCGTCTCGGCGTGCCTTCTGGCGGCGCTCAGCGCGGCCGTACGCAGCCACCGGGTGCCTCGCTGGGAGCAGGACCTGTTCACCCTGCTCAACCACCTTCCGGCCGGGCTGACCCCGGTCCTGGTCCTGGTCATGCAGCTCGGCTCGTACCCGGCGGTGTTCGTCGCCGCCGCAGCAGCCGTCATCGCACGCCGCATCGGCGCCGCGTGGACTCTCCTGCTGGCCGGGAATCTGGCGTACTGGCTCGCGGCAGCCGTCAAGGCCGCGGTCGCCCGGCAGCGGCCCGCGGCGCTGTTCACCGACGTGGTCCTGCGCGAGACGATCACCGGACGCCTCGGGTACCCGTCGGGACACGTCGCGGTCGCCACCGCCCTGGCGCTCGTCGCCGCGCGGGCCGGCGGCCCCCGGTGGCGCCGCGCCGCCTGGGTGGTGATCGGGCTGGTCGCCGTCGCGCGGATCCACGTCGGAGCGCATCTGCCGATCGATGTGGCCGGCGGTGTCCTCGTCGGCTGGCTCGCGGTGTGTCTGGCCCGACTCGTGGTCGGCGAGGTCGGGCCGCAACGGTCGGTGCCCGCACTGCGGGCGACGCTGCGGCGGCGTGGGATCGAGGTGGCATGGTTGGCGCCGATCCACGGCGACGCCCGTGGCTCGCAGCCGTGGCAGGCGGTCACCACCGGCGGTCGGCGACTGTTCGTCAAGGTGACCGGTGGCGAGCAACGCGACGCGGACTGGGTCTACAAGCTCTACCGGCGGATGCGCTACCGCCACGTGGCCGACGCGCCGCCGTACCTGAGCGCACGGCAGCAGAGCGAACACGAGACCTGTCTGACCCTGCTCGCCGCGCGTGCCGGCGTGCGGATACCGGCCGTCGTCACGACCGCCGCCGCGCCCGGCGGCGACGCCGTGCTGGTGCAGGAGTTCATCGACGCCGCCCCGCTGGACGCCGTCGTCGGGCCGGTCCCGCTTGCCGCCGTACGCGACGCCTGGGACCAGGTGGCGCGTCTGCACCGGGTGGGCATCGCGCACCGGGACCTGCGGGCCGCGAATGTGCTCGTCGGCCGGGACCACGTCTACCTGGTGGACCTGGGCTTCGGCGCCGACGACGCCTCGGCCGAGCAGCGGGCCCGCGACGTCGTCGAGCTGATGGTCGCCCTGGCCGGCCGGGTCGACCCGGCCGGCGTGGTCGATGCGGCGATCGACCGCCTGGGTGTCGCGGCGGTCGCGGACAGCGTGCCGTTCCTGCAACCCGCGGTGCTGTCCCGCGCCGGCCGGACCGCCCTGCGCGCCCGGCCCGGCATGCTCGACAGCCTTCACCAGGAGATCCTGCGACGCAGCCCGGACCGCGACCGCCCGGCGGCGAAGGTGGTCCGGATCAGCCGCCGCACCGTCCTGGAGCTGCTGGTCCTGGGGTTGGTCGTGCACCTGCTGCTCCCCCAGCTCGGCGAGATCCGCACCGCCCTGGGTCTGATCGTGCACGCCAACCCGGTAGCGGTCGCCGCGACGCTGCTCGGCTCCGCCCTGACCTACCTGCTCAGCGGTCTCGTGCTCCGGTTGGCCACGGCCGGCCGGGTCCCGCTGGGCGAGGCCACCCTGGTGCAGGTGGCCGCGTCGTTCGCCAACCGGCTGGCGCCCGGCAGCCTCGGCGGCGCCGCGCTCAGCCTGCGTTACCTGCACCAGAAGGGACTCGTCGCCGCTGACGCGGGCACCGCCGTGGCCGTCTCCCGCGCCGCCGGCGTGGTGTCCGTCGTGCTGCTGCTGCCGGTGCTGCTGCCGTTCGCACGCCAGCCCGCCCGCATCCTCACCCACGACGCGGCCAGGGCACTGCCGCTGCTACTGGGCGCCCTGGCCGTGCTGCTGGTCCTCGCCGGCGTGCTCGCCGTACCCCGGGTCCGGCGGCGTGGACGCGCCGCGGCCGGCCAGGTCGTGACCGCGCTGCGCGAACTGCGCCACCAGCACGGGCTGCGGTGGCTCGTCGTCGCGTCGACGGCGCTCACCCTCACCTATGGCCTCTGTCTCTACGTCGCGCTGATCGCCGCCGGCCCGGTCCCGCTGGCCCACCTGCCCCCGGTGATCCTGGTCTGCCTCGTCGGCGAGGGTGTCTCGTCCGCCGCGCCCACCCCCGGCGGGCTCGGCGCCACCGAAGCCGCGCTCGTCTCCGGTCTGCTGCTCTACGGAGTGCCACTGGACGCCGCCGTCGCGGGCACCCTGATCTACCGTCTCGCGACGTTCTGGCTCCCGGTACCGCCGGGATATCTGGCCTTCCGGCTCCTGACCCGGCGCCGGCTGCTGTGAACGCCGGCGCCGGCGGGCGATCGTGGGCGGGGCCGGAGCGGCAGTGGCGATCCGCGCGTCTTCGGCCGTCTCCCGAGCTACGCCCGGCCGGGTCAGCCGGCCAGCGCCCGGCGACAGCGGGCGAGTTCCGCGCGCAGATCCCGGCGCAGGGCCCGGTCCAGGCCGGGCTGGGCGAGCGCATGGGCGAAGTCGCGGGCCGCCTCGTCCCACCGGCCCAGCCGGGTCAGGGCCGTGCCCCGGTTGTAGCGCGGCACGGGGGCCTCCGACAGCGCCACCGCCCGGTTCAGGTCGGCGAGCGCGGCGGCCACGTCGCCGCGCTCGAACCGGGCGGCGGCCCGGTTCGTCCACGCCTCCACCAGCTCGGGGTCCCCGCTCAGGGCCCGGGTGAGCAGTTCGTCGGCCTCGGCGGGCCGGCCGCGCTCGGCGAGAACCAGGCCCAGGGTGCACAGCAGCGCGGGCTCGTACGGAGCGCCGGCCAGCCCGGCCCGTGCGCCGGCCTCGGCGGCGTCGAGCTCGCCGCGCTCCACGTGCAGGTTGACCAGGGCGATCCGGGCGTCGAGGTGCCCGGGTTCGATGGCGAGCACCCGCTCCAGGTCGGCGCGCGCCCGCTCGGGGCGGCCCCGCTCCTGGTGGAGCACGGCCCGGTTGTAGTACGCCTCGGGCAGGTGCGGTCCCAGCCGGATGGCGGCGTCGTAGTCCCTGATCGCGGCCCGGGTCCGGCCCGCCGCCCGGTAGAGGGCGGCGCGGTCCACGTAGTACTCGCAGTTGTCCGGGTCGTGCGCGATCACGGTGTCCAGGTCGGCCAACGCCCGCGCCGGGTCGCCCAGCGCGAGGTGAACCTGCGCCCGGTTGTGGCGCAGCCGGGCCAGGTCCTGCGGGCGTTCGCCGGGCCCGAGCGCGGCCGTCAGCCGGGCCAGTCCGTCGTCGACGAGCCGCAGCGCGCGGTCGGGCCGGCCGGCCCGGCTGTCCAGCAGCGCCAGGCCCTGCTCGTAGAAGACCGTCGACAACAGCCGCTGGCGTGGGTCGGCCAGCTCGGCGGCGAGGTACAGCGCCCGCTCCAGCCACTGCCGGGCCAGCGCCGGGTCCTGCTCGGCCACCGGCAGGTGCCGGGCGTGCAGCATGGCGGTGGCGTACGCCGCCGACATCGTGATCTTCGGATCGTCGGTGACGGCCCGCGCCTCGTCGTAGAGGTCGAGCGCCTCGGCGGCCCGGTTCAGGGCTGCCAGGGCGGTGGCCAGGCCGGTGGTGAACGCCCACCAGTGCCGCAGGTCGCCGTCGGGGGTGACCGTCGCCCGCCCGCGCCGGGCGACCCGGGCCGCGTGGTGGTAGTAGCCGCGGGCCAGGCTGTCGCCCAGGGCCCGCCGCAGCGCCTGCGGGGTGCGCCCGTCGGGCGCCGGGTCGGGGGCGCCCTCGTCGCGCAGGTCGAGGCGCACCCGGGAAGGCCCGAGCCGGCGGGCCAGCGCGTCCAGCAGCTCGGTGGTCGTCTCGTCGGCGCTGGCGACGTGATCGAACCGGACGGTCACCGGCCGCCGGAGCGTGCCGGCCCAGGCCGCCACCAACTCCGCCGCGCCGTAGGCAAGGCAGGCGGTACGGCGGGCGGGGTGGAAGCGGATGGGCTCCTCCTCGGCGGCCGGCCGGGCCGCCGGATCGAGCCGGGGGGCGATCGCGCGCAGTTCGACCGCGTGCCGGGCCGCCAGGCGGGGCCGATCGGCGGCGACCCGACCCAGAAAGACCGAGACCCCGGCGTACGGCCCGTGGTCGCGGTGGCAGTCGTAACGTTCCGGCCCGCCGGTCACCGCAGGGCCCACCGCCGCAGGGGCGGGCGCCCGGAAGCGCCCGCCGGACCGGCAGTTACCAGCACCACTCGATCCACAGCCGGCGTGCGCCCGACACCAGGCGGAGCGCAGAAGTGCGACGGATGGTCATTCTCCTCATAGGAACCTCCGATGTGATCCACCTCAGGACTGGCCCAGAGCGTAATCCCGGTCGATGCAAATAAGAAGGGTGCTCGCAATTCGCGGCGCAGGGCCGAGGTCTAGTAGCGGCGCCGCAGTCGGGCCTCGGCGCGGGGGTTGCGATTGGCGAGGTTCAGGTCGCCGCCGTAGTGCGCCAGAACCCGTGGGTTCATCACCCGGTACCACAGCGGCGGAACGAGAGCGAGCAACACCATCGAGGCGTAGCCTCCGGGCAGCCGCGGCGAGACGTCGAAGCTGCGCAGCGTCTGGTAGCGGCGCAGCGGGTTGGCGTGGTGGTCGCTGTGGCGTTGCAGCTGGAAGAGGAACACGTTGGTGACGACGCGGTCGCTGTTCCAGCTGTGTCGTGGGTCGACCTTCTCGAAGCGGCCGGTGGCTGTGCGCCGGCGGCACAGTCCGTAATGCTCGAGATAGTTGACCGCTTCCAGCAGCGAGAAGCCGACGATCGCCTGTAGGAGCAGAAAGGGCACGAGCCGCCACCCGAACACCGCGATCAGCAGGGCGAAGAGCACGACGGTCATGAGCCCGGCGTTGAGCAGGTTGTTGCGCAGCGTCCACGGACTCTTGTGCCGCAGCCGGAAGCGGCCGGTCTCCAGCCGCCACGCCGAGATGAGGCTGCCCCAGACCGTACGTGGCCAGAACGAGTAGAAGCTCTCCCCCAGCCTGGCGCTGGCCGGGTCCTCCGGTGTGGCGACACGGACATGGTGTCCGCGGTTGTGCTCGACGTAGAAGTGGCCGTACCCGGTGGGCGCGAGTGCGATCTTCGACATCCACCGCTCGACCGTTTCGCGCTTGTGGCCGAGCTCGTGTGCGGTGTTGATGGCCAGTCCGTTGACGATTCCGATGGTGGCGACCAGGCCGGCGGCGCCGGCGAGACCGAGGCCGCCACGCGTCCAGACCCATGCTCCGAGCAGCAGGGCGGCGTACTGCGCCGGCAGGAACAGGAACGTGATCCAGCGGTAGTAACGGACCTCCTGCAACCGCCGGGCGACGTCGTCGGGCGGGTTCTCCCCGTCGTCACCGAGCAGCACGTCGATGACCGGGATGAGTCCGAAGACCACCGCCGGGGTGAGCCACCAGGCAGCGGGTCCCGCGCCGGCCTGCCACAACGCGTACGCCAGGAACGGCAGCACCGGTACGAGAAGAGCCAGTGGCCACAGGTGCTTCTTGCCGTCATGCCAACCGGCGGCGACCGCTGGAGCATCGATCGAGGTCTGCATGTGCCGCCTCCGGAGTGTCGAGCGCTGCGTCGACTGTCACACGGATACCCATGCTTGACAATATTTGACCCCGCGTAAATTTGGTGGGCATGCAAGGCGCATGTGTCCAGTCGATAGACTCGGCGCACCATGGTCGACCCTCCGCCTTATCGCCACACCGCGCGCCGCCACCTGCGCGACGCGGTCCTGAAGGCCGGCCGCGACCTGGCGATCGACCGCGGCTGGGACGCGGTACGAATGGCCGACGTGGCGGCCCGCGTGGGCGTGAGCAGGCAGACGCTCTACAACGAGTTCACCAACAAGGCCGGACTCGGCGAAGCCATCGCACACCGCGAGATCGACCGGTTCACGGACGGCGTACGGGAGGCGTTGTCCGCACACGGCGGCGACGTGCGGGCCGCCGTCCATGCCGCGGTCACGTTCGTGTTGACGCAGGCCGGCACCGACCCGCTGGTCAAAACCGTCCTCAACAGCGCCCGAGGCACCGACGCCCTGCTCCCCTACCTGACCACCCGCGCCGACCTGGCCCTGGCCGCCGCCGTCACGGTGCTGAGCGAGTGGGCGGGCACGCACCTGCCCCGGGTGCCGGCCGATGACGTCACCGTCGGCGCCGAATCCCTCGCGCGACTGGTCGTCAGCCACATCGTGCTGCCGACCGCGCCCGTCGACACCACCGCCGACACCCTCGCCGATCTGGCACAACGCTTTTTGGACCCGCCGCGGGCGTGAACCGGCGCAACAGCTGCCACAGACGGCGGAAGGAGAGCATCCCCGCCGGTGACGATCTGCTGCCGGCCAGGCCGCTTGCCCGCCGGCGGGTGTCGGCCGTCCGGCGTGGTCAGAGGCCGGCGGCGGCGTCGTACCGGCGTCGCAGGTCGGCCATCTCCGATGCGGGCAACGCCTCCCTGAGCGCCAGTTCCTCGTACTTGTCGGGGAACATCTCCCGTAGCCGGTCGACGAACCTGACGTCGGCGGTCGCCTCGACCACCTGAATGCCGGGAGGTTGGGTGGTCATGTCCATGATCACCGGGCCGACGAGCTTGACCGCCCCGTCCCAGTGGCGCTTCTGTTCGGCGACGCCGCAGAGGTGGAAGCCGTAGACCGTCTCGACGTCGGCCAGTGTGGCGGCCCCGGTGGGCTCGTAACCGTAGACATGGACTCCGCAGACGATCGCCGGCGGCGCCTGCTCTCCGGCCGGCGCCTGTGGGGCGGTGTGCCCGGCGTGCTGATGATCTTTCGGGTCCGCCTGCTCGAGGGTCGTACGCATCCGGGTCAGGATCTCCTGGCGGAGAACTGCCGGGTCCGTCCTCGGGGTGGTCGAGGTGAACAGGGCGGCCACACCGAGCGACGCGGCAAGCAGGCACACCTCGATCCACACGAAGACGCTTCGGTACCAGCCGCCGACGCCTACCCGGGAAATCATTGTCGTTCCTCACCTCGTCGCGGTTCCTGATGCTGGCGCAGGGCCCTGCCGGCGGTGGGGTGGCGCGTGCCGCGCCACCCCACCGCAGACGCTGTTACCGGGCGGTGCAGGTGAGGGTGGGTGCGGAGTTGGTGCCGTTCCAGGAGGCGTTGAAGCCGAAGCTGGTGCTGGCGTTGGCGCTCAGGGAACCGTTGTAGGCGACGTTCGACGCGGAGACCGACGAGCCGCTGGAGGTGACCGTCGCGTTCCAGGCGTTGGTGATGCTCTGGCCGTTGGGCCAGGTCCACGCCACCGTCCATCCGGAGATGGCGGCGTTGCCGGCCTGGACGGTGACATCGGCGCCGAAGCCACCGGACCACTCGCTGGTCTTGCGGTAGGTGGCGGTGCAGGCGCCGTTGCCGGCCGGCGGCGGCGTGGTGGGCGGCGCCGTGGTGGGCGGCGGGGTGGTGGGCGGCGCCGTGGTCGGCGGCGGGGTCGTCGGCGGCGGGTTGTTGCCGCCGCCGAAGATCACGTCACTGCAGAGGTAGTACGGCTGGTCGAGGTGGGACGCCTGCCAGATGGTGTAGACGACGTGCCGCCCGGTGCGGTTGCCCGCGTTCACCTGCGCCTCGTAGAGCCCGGTGGTCGGGTAGCTGCCGGTGCGCAGCACCAGTTCGAGGCTGTTCCAGGTGAGGGGCTGGGTGGTCGGGTCGAAACCCTGCTTGGTGATGTAGATCAACATGTAGTCGGCACCGTGCTTGGCGCCGTCGGTCAGCGTCAGCGTGAAGTTGTTCGGCATCGACTTCGCGGTCCACGCGCCGACCGCGTCGAGCGAGGCGTACAGGCCGTTCTGGGTGCGACCACCGCTGCACAGCTGCCCGTCCGGCACGGCGGCCTGGTGGTTGCCGCCGACGTTCTCGCGGTACAGGCCGTTCCAGTTCCACATGGTGTTCGGGTTGGCCTGCCACGCCTGCCAGCACATCGGGTCGGTCTGGGCCATCGTGGGGTTGAGGTGGTCGGAACCCCAGCGCTCGTAACATCCGTAGTTGCGTGACGGCGGGTTGGTGACCGATCCGTGCGCCGAGGCCGGACCGGCCTGGTTGACCACGACCATCGTGAACGAGGCGACGAGAACTGCGGCCGCGGCCAGTCCCAGACGGCGTGCTGTCCGTGAGATTTTCATGATGCTCCAGTGGATGCGCCGACGCCCAGTGGCCCTCGCTGGGTGCCCACCCCGGAGAAGGTGACGCCGATCGATTCAAGCCGCCCACCAGGTGGACGACACTGCTGCCCAGCAGCGCTTGGCGACTCCCAGCCACGATCTTAGTAAAGACCGCCGTCAATGTAAATCGGACCCGCCCCGGATCAGACCGCGAGAGCCGCCCGTACCTCCCGCTCCGCCGTCACTCCCCCGTCGCCGTGCGAGGTGACCCGGCCGGATTCGAGGACGTGATAGCGGTTCGCCACCCGCAGCGCGAACCCGAGATGCTGCTCGACGAGCAGCACGCTGAAGCCGGACTGCCGGGTCAGCTCGACGATCCGCTCCTGGATCTCGGCGACCACCGACGGCTGGATGCCCTCGGTCGGCTCGTCGAGCATGAGCAGCCGGGGCCGGGTGATCAACGCGCGGGCGATGGCGAGTTGCTGACGCTGGCCGCCGGAGAGGAGCCCGGCCCGCCGCCGCAGCAGCGGACGCAGCGCCGGGAACAGGTCCAGCGCCTCCGCCGTCGCCACCGCGCCGTCGCGCCGGGCGTCGGCGACGAGGCGCAGGTTCTCCGCCGCCGTCAGGTGCGGGAAGCACTGCTGGCCCTGCGGGACGTACGCCATGCCACGCGCCACCCGCTCGTGCGGCGCGAGACGGGTGACGTCCTCGCCGTCCAGCTCGACGGTGCCGGCGCTCGGGCGCAGCAGGCCCGCCGCGACCCGCAGCAGGGTGCTCTTGCCGGCGCCGTTGTGCCCGAGCACCGCGGCCACCCCGTCGGGCGGGACGGCGAGGTCCACGCCGTGCAGCACCCGGGAACGCCCGTATCCGGCGTGCACCCCACGCAGGGCAAGCATCATGCCTCCAGAGGGCTGGGGACCGACCCGGCGTCGACCGGGTGGCCGAGGTAGACCTCCTGCACGCGCGGGTCCGCCTGGACCTGCGCCACGGTGCCCTCGCTGAGCACCCTCCCCGCGTGCAGCACGGTGACGCTGCGCGCGAAGCGACGCAGGAAGTCCATGTCGTGCTCGATCACCACCACCGTGCGGTCCCGGCTCACCGTCTCCAGCAGGACGCCCGTGGCGTCGCGCTCCTCGTGGCTCATCCCGGCGACCGGCTCGTCGAGCAGCAGCAGCCGCGCGTCCTGCACCAGCAGCATGCCGATCTCCAGCCACTGCTTCTGGCCGTGCGCGAGCGTGCCGGCGAGCTGGTCGGCCCGGCCGGCCAGCCCGATGGTCTCCAGCGCGGCGGCCACCTCGTCGGGGATCCCCCGCCGGCGCCGGGCCAGGGTGGCCCAGCTCCGGCGGGCGCCCGCGGCGATGTCGAGGTTCTGCACTACCGACAGCTCCTCGAAGACCGTCGACGTCTGGAACGTCCGGCCGACGCCGAGCCGGCTGATCCGGTGCACCGGGCGCCCCAGCAGCTCCTGGTCGCCGAAGCGCACCGAGCCGGTGGCGCGCACCAGACCGGTGATCGCGTCGACAAGGGTGGTCTTGCCGGCGCCGTTCGGCCCGATCAGGAACCGGATGTCACCGGCGGGCACCTCCAGCGAGACGCCGTCGACGGCGGTGAAGCCGTCGAAGCTGACCCGCACGTCACGGACGGACAGCCCGTCCAGCCGGTCGTCGCTCACTGGTGCACCTCCGCCCGCTCGGCGCGGCGGCGGGCCAGCGCCCACAGCGACGCCAGGCCGCCGGGAAGGAACGCCACGACCACCACGAAGAGCAGACCCTGCAGGTACGTCCAGGTGCCCGGGAAACGTTCGGAGAGGGCGGTACGCGCCCAGGCCACCGCCACCGCGCCGAGCACCGGCCCGAGCAGCGTGGCCCGGCCGCCCACCGCCACACCTATGACGAACTCGATCGACGGGACGATGCCGATGAGGGCGGGCGAGATGATGCCCACCGCCGGCACGAACAGCGCGCCGGCGAGGCCCGCCATGCCCGCCGCCACCACGTAGGCGACGAGCTTGACCGACGCCGGGTCGTAGCCGAGGAAACGGACCCGCTCCTCGCTGTCACGCACCGCCACCAGCAGTTCCCCGTAGCGGCTGTGGACGAGCTGGCGGGCCAGCGCGAGCAGCGCGAGCAGGACGCCGGCGATGATGAAGTAGACCATCCGCTGGTTGACCGGGTCGTCCAGGTCGTAACCGAAGAAGCCCTGGATGTCGGTGAGCCCGTTGGTGCCGCCGGTGGTCCCCTGCTGGCCGATCAACAGGATCACCATGGCGGCGGCGAGCGCCTGGCTGAGGATGGCGAAGTACGCGCCCCGCACCCGGCGGCGGAACACCAGTGAGCCGAGCCCGAACGCGACGGCCATCGGCAGCAGCACCGTGGCCGGCAGCGCGAACCACGGGCTGGCGAACGGCCGCCACCAGACCGGCAGTTCGTCGAGCTGCCCGTACAGCTGCATGAAGTCGGGCATCCCACCGGGACCCGCGTCGGCGAGCTTGAGGTGCATGGCCATCGCGTAGCCGCCCAGGCCGAAGAAGACGCCCTGGCCGAGGGTGAGCATGCCGCCGCGCCCCCAGGCGATGCCGATGCCGACGGCCACCATGGCGACGCAGAGGTACTTGGCGAGCAGGGCCAGCCGGAAGTCCGACAGCGCCAGCGGCGCGACGGCGAACAGCAGCGCCGCGCCGAACGCGAACCCCGCGGCCGCGCGCAGCCGGGACCGGCCACCGGGCCGGCTCCCAGGCGCGACGTCGGCCGGGGCCGGTGCGCCGGCGGTGCTCGGCGGCGCGGGTGTCACGGCGGTCATGCGAGGCTCCTGGTCCGCAGGGTGAACAGGCCCTGTGGCCGCCACTGGAGGAACGCGACGATCGCCACGAAGACGATCACCTTGGCGACGCTGAGGGTCGTGAGGTACTCCCCGGTGGCCTGGAGGACCCCGAGGGCGAAGGCGACGATCACGCTGCCCTTGAGCTGACCGATCCCGCCGACCACGACGACCAGGAAGGCGTCGATGATCAGGTTGGTGCCCATGGTCGGGCCGATCGGGCCGAGAAGGGTGAGCGCCACCCCGGCGAGCCCGGCCAGGCCCGAGCCGAGGAAGAAGGTCGTCCGGTCGACCCGGGCGGTGGGGATGCCGGACACCGCGGCGAGGTCGCGGTTCTGCACGACCGCGCGGATCCGGCGTCCGAGCGGGGTGAACCGCAGCGCCAGCGTGAGGGCGGCGACGGCGGCCAGGGCCAGGGCCAGGATGAACAGCCGGTTGTTGGCGACCGTCAGCCCGCCGGGCACCGCCACGTTGCCGGTGAGCAGGTTCGGCGCGCGGGTCTGCACGTTCGGACTGCCGAAGATGTCCCGCGCGAGCTGTTGCAGCATCAGGGACACGCCCCAGGTGACCAGCAGGGTGTCCAGCGGACGGGCGTAGAGCCGGCGGATCAGCAGGATCTCCAGCAGCACCCCCATCGTGCCGGCGACCACGAACGCCACCGGCAGCGCGACCAGCAGCGACAGGCCGGCGCCGGTGATGCTCTGTTGCAGCACGTACGTGGTGTACGCGCCGGCCATGATGAACTCGCCGTGCGCCATGTTGATGACGTTCATCTGGCCGAAGGTCAGCGCCAGCCCGAGCGCGATGAGCAGCAGCACCGCGCCGATGCTGATGCCGGTGAAGAGTTGACCGAAGAGGACTGTCACGGTGGGTACTCCCGTACTGCTGGTCGAAACCCCGGGCGGGGCCACCCCGCCCGGGGCCGGCGTCGTCAGCTCAGGCCGCTCGCCCACGGATAGGTCTTCAGGTACGGGTCCGGCGCGATCGGCTTGCCGGAGTTCCACACCTCGGTGATCAGGCCGTCCGCGCCGACCTTGCCGATGCGGGCGGTCTTGGCGATGTGCTGGGTCTTGCCGTCGACGGTGACCAGGCCCTCCGGCGCCTCGAAGGTGATGCCGTCGGAGGCGCCACGGACCTTCTCGACGTCGAACGCGCCGGCCTTCTCGACCATCGCCTTCCACAGGTAGACGCTGACGTAGGCGGCCTCCATCGGGTCGCTCGTCGGCTTGTCCGCGCCGTACTTCGCCTTGTACGCGGCCACGAACTTGCCGTTCGCCGCGCCGGGCGTGGTCTGGTAGTAGTTCCAGGCGGTCAGCTGACCCTCCAGGTACTGGGTGCCGATGCTCTTGACCTCCTCCTCGGCGATGGACACCGACACCACAGGCATCGCGGCGGCGGTGAGCCCGGCCGACTTGTACTCCTTGAAGAACGCCACGTTGCTGTCGCCGTTGAGGGTGTTGAAGACCGCCTTCGCGCCGGACGACCTGACCTTGTTGACGATCGTGCCGAATTCGGTGGACCCGAGCGGCGCGTAATCCTCACCGACCACAGTCATGCCGTTCGCCGCCGCGTACGCCTTGATGATTTTGTTCGCCGTTCGCGGGAAGACGTAGTCGCTGCCGACCAGGTAGACCGATTTCGTTCCCTGGGCCTTGAGGTAGTCGAGCCCGGGGACGATCTGCTGGTTTGTCGTCGCGCCCGTGTAGAAGATGTAGGGCGACTGTTCCAGGCCCTCGTACTGCACCGGGTAGAACAGCAGCGCCTTGTTCTTCTCGAACACCGGCTTGACCGCCTTGCGGCTGGCCGACGTCCAGCACCCGAAAACGGCCGCGACCCGGTCCTCGGAGATCAGCTTCTCGGCCTTCTCCGCGAAGGTGGGCCAGTCCGAGGCGCCGTCCTCCCCGATCGGCTGGATCTTCTTGCCGAGGACGCCGCCGGCCGCGTTGATCTCCTCGACAGCGAGCATGATGGAGTCGCGGACGGTGACCTCGCTGATCGCCATGGTGCCGGAGAGCGAGTTGAGCAGGCCCACCTTGACGGTGTCGCCGGAGACGTCGGCGGTGACGCCGGCCGCGCCGCCCTCGTCACTGGTCTTGCTGCCGCACGCGGTCACGGCGACCGCGGCGACGAGGGTCATGGCCCCCGCCAGGATGCGGCGGCCCCAAAGAAGTGACATCTAATCTCCCTGCGGTGCGCTCAAGTAGCGAAAGGACGGTCGGTGCGGTCCGGTGGAGTTGGCGATGCCGGGGTCGACGGGTGGACGTCGCCTGTGGTCATCGCATCGGCTATGGGCACGCAAAGCGTTGACCGGCATGATTGCGCGGACGTTTCCCGGTCCTTAATTGACTGTTTCCCGGAAACCCGGAGAGAACGCACGCCGCAACGGCTGACACCGCCCCGTGCGAGGCGGTGTCAGCCGTGATGAATTCGGTGAAGAATTGCGCCACCACAATGGTCGGCGGACAGATTCCGCCGACGGTGGACAGACATTCGCGGTACCCACCCCTGGGGTAGATACTTCACGCAGGAAGTATCTTAGGGCCGGGCCGGGTGGACGTGTCAAGGGCCGGTACCGGGCGGTCAGAGCTGGGCGAGCACTGTGAAGTCGAGACCGTCTGCCTCGGCGAGGTAGATCCGCTGGCGCACGTGCCGTCGACGCAGCTGCAGCCGGCCGCGCGGCCCGTGGTACGCCACCGTGTCGGCAGCCGTCTCGATCGCCCGTACGTCGAGGGTGCGGGCCTGCCCGATCAGCGCGGCGAGCAGCATCACGCCCTCGTAGCAGGACTCCCCCAGGCTGCCCAGCGGCGGCGCCTCCACCCCGAACCGGCGGGCGAACTCGCCGTGGAAGTCGAGGTTCTCCGGCGTCACGAGGCCGGCGAAGAAGCCCGCCGTGCTGTAGAGCCGCCGCGTCGCGCCCGCCCCGCTGGCCAGCAGCATGTTCTCGTCCATCAGGGTGCTCAGCCGCAGGCAGCGCTGGTCCATCGCGGCACGCGCGAACGCCCGGTTGAACCGCACCGCGTCCGCGCCGACGAGCAGCATCACCACCGCGTCGGCCTCGCTGCGCTCGATCCGGCGCAACACGTCGTCGAAGTCGTGTGTCTCCAACGGCAGGAACGCCTGCCCCACCACACGACCACCGCCGCGCAGCGCGTACCGCTGGGCCGCCCGCGCGGTGCGCCGGGGCCACACGTAGTCGTTGCCGACCACGAACCAGCGGCGCGCGCCCTGCTCCCCCGCGAGCAGCCGCATCGCGGGCCACAGCTGGGCGTCCGGCGTCTCGCTGGTCAGATAGACCCCTTCGGTACGCTCACCGCCCTCGTACAGGGCGGTGTAGACGTACGGCACGCGGTGCGCGACCCGGGGCGCGAGCGCCTGCCGCACCGAGGAGATGTGCCAGCCGGTCACGCCCTGCACGGCGCCCACCGACACCAGCGCCTCCACCTGGGCGGCCACCTCGGCCGGCGGCGCGCCACCGTCGACCGGCACCAGCCGCACCTCGCGGCCCAGCACCCCGCCACCGGCGTTGATCTCCTCGACCGCGAGCTGGGCGCAGAGTTCGCAGGTCGGGCCGAACATTCCCGCCGGCCCGCGCATCGGGTACACCAGCGCGATGCTGACCACGGCCCGATCGACTGTGAGCCACGGCGGGGCCGGCGCGGACATGAGCCCATGATTGCCCGGCCGACGTGGGAAAACCATAGCTCTCCATGGAGCGGGACGAGTCGCTACCATGGCAGGGCCACCGGCCCAGGGAGTTCCATGTCAGACGTGCCCGGGGCGCCAGCCGATCTGCTGCGCTCGCTCACCCGCGCCGAACGGCTGCTCTCCCGCCGGTTGGCCGCCGTGCTGGCCGACGACGACCTGACCACCGAGGCGTGGCGGGTGCTCTGCCTGCTCGCCGACGGGCAGGGCCATCCGATGAGCGAAGTGTCCGCCGAGGCGTCGTTGCCGCCGGGGACCCTCACCAAGCTGGTCGACCAGCTCGTCGACCGGAACCTGGTGTTCCGGCGGATCGACCCGCTGGACCGGCGACGCATCCGGGCCCACCTGACCGCCCGAGGCCGCCGCGAGCACGCCCGCCTCGACGAGCGGGTCCGCACCAGCCTCGCCGAGGCGGGCGTACCGGCCGACACTCCCCTGCTCGACCACCTCGCCGACCTGATCGCCCGCCTCGACCCGACGACTCGCCGCGACAACGCCGAGGCGGCCGGCGTTCGCCTCACTACACCTCGGTGAGCAGCGAATCGCTGTCGAGGTGGGCGCGCAGCGTGTGCGCGTCGGCAGCGGTGGCGGTCCACAGTGTCGCCGGACCGCCCGCCAGGGGCAGCCGGGCGACGGTGCCCTCGACCGTCGCGGACTCGTGGGGAAGCGACGGGTCCACCACCAGCAGTGACCCGGTGGCCGGCGCGCCGCCGAGCACCGCGGGGCCGGCCCAGCCGGGCGCGCCCGGTCCCACGGCAAGCGACTGGCGCAGCAACGGACGGCCGTCGTAGTCGACCCGGGTGTGCACGACCGCGCTGCCCGGCGCCTCGCCGTACCGGCCGCAGATCACCTCGTCGCGCCAGGTCAGCCTCGCCCCGGCGGCCACCTCGACCCAGGACTCGGCGAGGTGGGCGCAGCCGGCCGCGGCGACCAGTTGCTCGGGCAGCCAGTGCAGCGCGCCGCCGTCGTGCACCACGGCACGGACCGCCATCCGCGACACGACGCCGGGCCGGCCGGGCAGGGCGACCGAGGCGGCGACGGTGTGCAACCGCACCGCCGCCCCCGGTCCCACGTCGATCTCCAGCCGCAGGTCGTCGCCGGCGAGCGGGCCGGCCGCCCCGCCGACCACGTACACCGTCACGGCCCGACCGCGCCCGGGCGTCTGCCGCAGCAGCAGCGGCGTCTCACCGCGCAACTCGGCGAGGACCGTGCCGCCCCGGCCGTCGGCCCGGGCCACCAGCCGGGCGTACGCGCGCATCAGGCCGGGCCGCCCCGCGCGGCGACCGGGTGCAGAGCCGCGTGGTGGGCCAGTTCGTGGCGGATCCAGTCGGCGACCTGCCCCGCCGCCGGGTCGCCGACGATCGACAGGAACACGGTCGGCAGGTCGCCGCGCCGGGCCCGCGCGTCCCGGTCCATGACGGCCAGGTCCGCGCCCACCATGGGGGCCAGGTCGGTCTTGTTGATCACGAGCAGGTCGGCGGACGTCACCCCGGGTCCGCCCTTGCGCGGCACCTTGTCCCCGCCGGCCACGTCGACCACGAATATCTGCCGGTCCACCAGCCCTCGGCTGAACGTGGCGGTCAGGTTGTCCCCGCCGCTCTCGACCAGCACCAGATCCAGCGGGCCGACCGCCTCGGCCAGCTCGTCCACGGCGTCGAGGTTGGCCCCGATGTCGTCCCGGATGGCGGTGTGCGGGCAGCAACCGGTCTCCACGGCGCGGATCCGGGCCGGGTCCAGCACACCGGCCCGCTTGAGGAAGTCGGCGTCCTCGGTCGTGTAGATGTCGTTTGTGACCACGCCGAGTCGCAGCTCCCCGGCGAACGCCCGGCACAGGGCCGCCACCAGGGCGGTCTTGCCGGACCCGACCGGCCCGCCGATGCCGACGCGCAGCGCCCGGCCGGCTTGGGCCAGCGGCGGATGCGGGTCCACCCCCGGCTCGGGGTGGGTGTGCGGAACGGTCTCGTCGTGCGGGGCAGGATTCCGGTCGGCCTCGGGCGCAACGGTGTCAGGACGCAAAGAGACGCACCTCCCAGGTGGCATGAGCTTCGGCATGGATGTCGGCAAGCGGGGCGGCCGCCGCGGGCAGCCGCTCGGGTGGGTCGTCGGCGGCCCGGGCCGCCGCCGCGGCGATGCCGTCACACCGGCCGGCGAGACCCACAAGCAGGGCCTGGACCCGGTACGGGTCGAGGCCGAGCAGGCGTACCGCCGCACTGGCCGCACCGGTCACCGTCCCGTGGACAGCGACCGTGGCGGTCTCGGCGCGGCTCAGGCCCGCGGCGGCGCAGAGCAGCCCGAGCACCAACGGCTGGTGCGCTCCGCCGGGTGTGGCGGGCAGGTCGTCGAAGGACGCCTCCGGCCAGATGGCCCGGCCCGCGCGCAGCAGGGCCCGTCCCTGGCGGCGGGACACCGTACGCAGCGCCGGCGCCGCCGTCCGGGCGTCCAGCTCCGCGTCGAGCAACGCCAGCGTGGACCCGCGTACGGCGGAACCCGACGTCACCGCCCGGTGCGCCGCCGCCGCGAACGCCGCACCGACCAGCCCGGCGGTGGCCAGCCGGCCGGCCAGGAACGCCTCCAACGTGGCCAGGTCGGTGACCCGGCCGGCGGCGACGGCCGCCTCCAGGCCGCCGGAGTGGGCGTGCGCGCCGGCCGGGAAGCGACCGTCGGCCACCAGCAGGAGCAGGCTCGACGTCGTCATCAGAACAGGAAGTACCGCTGGGCCATCGGCAGGCGTGTCACCGGGTCCGGCTCCACCACCTGACCGTCGATCCGCACGGTGAACGTGTCCGGGTCCACCTCGATCCGGGGCATCGCGTCGTTCTCCGGCAGGTCGGCCTTGCCCCGCGAGCGCACGTCCGCGACGGGCACCACCCGCCGCCGCACGTCCAGGCGCAGCCCGGCGTCGAGGGCGGCCGGCGCGACGAACGCCAGGCTGGTCGCAGCCGCCGCGGCGCCGTATGCCCCGAACATCGGGCGTGGCAGCACCGGCTGCGGCGTCGGGATGGACGCGTTGGCGTCACCCATCTGGGCGTACGCGATCATGCCGCCCTTGAGCACCAGGTGCGGTCGTACGCCGAAGAACGCCGGATCCCACAGCACCAGGTCGGCCAGCTTGCCCGGCTCGACCGAGCCGATCTCCCGGTCCAGCCCGTTCGCCATCGCCGCGCAGATGGTGTACTTCGCCACGTACCGGCGGGCACGGTGGTTGTCGGCCGCGCCGTCGCCGGGTAGCGCGCCGACCCGCTCCTTCATGACGTGCGCGCTCTGCCAGGTTCGCAGGATCACCTCGCCCACCCGGCCCATCGCCTGCGAGTCGGAGCCGATGATGGAGATCGCGCCGAGGTCGTGCAGCAGGTCCTCGGCGGCCATGGTGGACGGCCGGATGCGGCTCTCGGCGAAGGCCAGGTCCTCCGGCACGGACGGGTTGAGATGGTGGCAGACCATCAGCATGTCCAGGTGCTCGGCGAGGGTGTTGGCGGTGTACGGCCGGGTCGGGTTGGTCGACGACGGCAGCACGTTCGGCTCGCCGGCCACCGTGATGATGTCCGGCGCGTGCCCGCCTCCCGCGCCCTCGGTGTGGTACGAGTGGATGGCCCGGCCGGCGATCGCCCGCAGCGTGTCGGCCACGAAACCGGCCTCGTTGAGGGTGTCGGTGTGAATGGAGACCTGCACCCCGGAGGCGTCCGCCACCCGCAGGCAGGCGTCGATCGCCGCCGGTGTGGTGCCCCAGTCCTCGTGCAGCTTGAAACCGCCCGCGCCGGCGCGCAACTGCTCCCACAGCGCCTCCGGTGAGACGGTGTTGCCCTTGCCGAGCAGCAGCACGTTGACCGGCAGCGTGTCCAGCGCCTCGTGCATGCGGGCCAGGTGCCAGGCGTTCGGGGTGACAGTGGTGGCCCGGGTGCCCTCGGCGGGGCCGGTGCCGCCGCCGACGAGTGTGGTGATGCCGCTGGCGAGCGCCTCGGTGACGATCTCCGGGCAGATGAAGTGCACGTGCGTGTCGACGGCGCCGGCCGTGAGGATCCGGCCGTTCCCGGCGATGACCTCGGTGGCCGGGCCGATGACCAGCTCGGGGTGGACGCCGGGCATGGTGTCCGGGTTGCCGGCCCGGCCCAGCGCCACGATCCGCCCGTCGCGCAGACCCACGTCGGCCTTGACCACCCCCCAGTGGTCGAGCACCACCGCGCCGGTGATGACGGTGTCGAGGGCGCCCTCGGCACGGGTCGCCCGCGACTGGCCCATCGACTCGCGGATCACCTTCCCGCCGCCGAAGACCGCCTCGTCGCCGCCTGCGCAGTGGTCGGTCTCCACCTCGATCAGGAGGCTCGTGTCGGCCAGCCGGATGCGGTCGCCGGTGGTCGGCCCGTACAAATCGATGTAGCGGTCCCGCCGCACGGCGGTCACCGCGTCGGCCCGTCGGTCGTCGGCGCCCCGCTCGTCGGCGCGTCTGTTCCCGGCGCGGCCGGTGGCGCTTCGTCCAGCGGCCCGGCGCACTCGCCGCGCAGGCCGGGCACGACGCGTGCGCCGCCGAGCGGAACCAGCTCGACGGTGCGGCTCACGCCCGGCTCGAACCGGACCGAGGTGCCCGCCGCAACGGCGAGACGCTGACCCCAGGCGAGCGCCCGATCGAACATCAGGGCCGGGTTGGCCTCGGCGAAGTGGTAGTGCGAGCCGACCTGCACCGGACGGTCGGCCGTGTTGACCACGACCAGAGTGGTCACCGGCCGGCCCACGTTGATCTCGACCGGGCCGGCCGCCGGCAGGATCTCCCCGGGGATCACGGGATCGGGTGGTGCACCGTCACGAGCTTGGTACCGTCCGGGAACGTCGCCTCCACCTGCACCTCCCTCAGCAGCTCGGGGATGCCGTCCTGGACGTCCTCGCGGCCGAGCACGCTCCGGCCGGCCGACATGAGGTCGACCACCGACCGTCCGTCACGGGCCCCTTCGAGAAGGAAAGCGGTGATGATCGCGACGGCTTCGGGATAGTTGAGTCGCAGGCCGCGCTCGCGGCGGCGGCGAGCGACGTCGGCCGCGACGTGGACGAGCAGGCGGTCCTGCTCGTGCGGGCTGAGGAACACGGGATTCTCCGGTGGGGTCGGCGTGGCCCGCTCGCCGTCGGCTCCGCGTGGAGCCGCGCCGGGCAGGACCACCCGGAGTACGAGCTGGAGTCACACGACCGCCGCGACGCCGCCTACGGGTGGCCCGGGACTCCACCATCCCGGCCCGCGCGACGGGCACCCGGCGGTGTCGGTCGGATGCGGACCGCACCGCCCACCGCTTGAGCAGACCGTAGAGGATCGCCACCGGCGGGGGCAACAGTGTGCTCGGTGTGAGGGATCGAGCCCTGCCGGTGTCCGGGTCGGATGGCACGCCAGGGACGCCCGCAGTACCCCATTCGCGAGCTGACGCGGGCGCACGTCGGGGAAGCCGTCGTCGGGTATTCCTGCAACTGTGGTGCGAAGACGAGGAGATCCGACGGCAGGCGGTGCTCGAACGCGCTGCCGCGATGGCACGAGGTTGCCGCACCGAGCGTCGCCGAACTTCGTCCCTACGTCGAGGACGCAGGTGCAGCCACCGCGGCCGGCGGCGTCGATGTCGGACAGGTTGCCGGAGGGTGAGGGCCCGCCCGGTGGTGGGTAGCCGGCGCGGTGCGCGGATGGCGACTCGCTGACAAGGGTCCGAACCCGCTCCCAGAAGGGCAGCCGGCGGCGCCAGCAACGCCGCCTTCGCGGTCCGGCCATCCCGGCAGGCGCGGCGGTGCTGTTCCTATCGGGTACGGCCTTGCGGGATACGCCGTCGTTTGGGTGTGGTGTGCGGAAATCTCCATGCAGAGGGCAACGGCAAGGGAGGCAGCGTGCTGGTCGCGGACCGCAGACTGGTGGGCCTGCTGCTGCTGACCGCGGTGTCTCCGACGGTCGAGGCCGTCGTCTTGGTCTCGCTGGGTTTCGTCGCGGCGCGGGGCCTCGCGCCGCAGGCGGCGGCGGTGTGGCCGTACGACACCTACCACGACCTGCGGTGGCTGTATGTCTATCACGACTCGTGGCCGTCATTCGTGTTCTGGCTCAGTTTGCTGGTGGTGGCCCGAGGGCTCTTTCACACGCTGCTGGTGATGTTGGCATGGCCGGCTGAGGTGCCTCGGCCACCGGCGCGGTGGCTGTTGAAACGGAATGTCGGGCTCGCCGCGTTGGTGGCGGTCTTCGTCGCCCCGTGGGCCTTGATCTCGGTGGCCGCGTCGGTGGTGGCGCTGTCCTGGGTCCTGCTGGCCTCCCTGGTGCCGTTGTTCCTGCTGGCGCCATTCCTGCAACGGGCGGCTGTGGTAGGGCCGTGGTGGCGAGGCCTGCCGTCGATCTCGCTGGTGGGATGGTCGATGCTCAACTTCGTGGTGCTGACCGTGGCCGGCGCGTTGTGCTGGAGTCTGCCGGGCTGGTGGTCGGTGCCGGTGGCCGCCGTGGCCGGGGTGGTCAACGGGCTGCTGTGGAACCGGACGGTCCGTACCGCGCTGATCAATCCATCGACACGGTGGGTGAGGGTGCCGGCGACTCCCGTCGCGGCGGTTCTCGCCCTTGCGGTGCCGTTGCTCATCCCGCCGATGGTGGATGCCGTGCCGGACAAGAGCCTGCGGGCCGAGGCGGTGGTCCTCGACCACCCGCTGCCGCCCGACGTGCCGCAGGCAGTCATCGTCCTCGCAGGTTACGGGTCGTCGTACGGGGGCGAGCAACCTCTCGACAATCGTGTCGAGAGGTTCTCCTACCGGGGGTTGAGCCGGGACGGCACACCCCTGCCCTACCGGCCGCACGACACCACGATCTCGGTGGCGGACAGCGTGGGACTCCTCGACGCACAGGTGCGACGACTACACCAGCGCACCGGCCGGCCGATCGCCCTGATCGGGGAAAGCGAAGGCGCGATCGTCGCCCGAACCTACCTTCAGCAGCGAGCGCACCCCGCCGTCGACACGCTGGCCATGTTCAGTCCCCTGATCAACGCGGGTCGCGCCTACTACCCGCCCCCGCGCGAGAACCACGGCTGGGGCGTGGCGACGGGATCGCAGCTTCGAATCGTGTTCGGCGTGATGCGTCTGTTCGGTGGCCCGCATGCCGGGCCCGACGAACCGTTCATCCGCTCCCTGGTCGACGACGCGCCGTTCTACCGTAACCAACTCATGTGTCCGGTGCCCGGGATCCGGATGGTCGCCTTCATTCCCACCACCACGGCCGCAGAGGCGCCACCCGGCGACTACAGCGGGATCCCCGTCTTCCAGATGCCCGGCGTACACGGGGGTCTTCTCAACCGCAGCCTGGTCGAAGACCGGCTCCTGACCTTCCTCTCCGGCGAACCGATCCAGCAGGAACGCGAGGAGTACCCACTCCTGCAACGTCTCGGCGCCGCCTGGCAGGCCCCGCCCCTGCCCATCGCGGCCAACCCGGCCTGGTCCGCGTTCCGGCAACCCGATCCCGCCTTCACGGGGAAGGTGTGTCGGCCAACCGACTGATCCGTCCTCGTTGGTCGCCGGCCCACCGCGGAGCCGGCCGCTCGCCTTGCCAAGGCGTGCGGGTACCGTCGCCCGGACGCTCTCAAGCCACAGCGCGAGATCGATTGATGATCAGTAAGCGGGCGGCAGCCAGTGCCAGTCCGAGCACCAGCACCGTGCGGATCGGGTGATAGGTGAGGAAGAACAGGTGGAGCCCGACGAAGATCACCACCGCGGCCAGAGCCAGGGACGTCGACCAACGGCGGCGGAGCGGTCCGAGGGCTCCGGCCAGCGCCGTGAACACCCCGACGGCCAGATGCAGCCAAGCCCAGCCGGTGAGGTCGTGCTCGTGCACGGCACCGTCAGCAACCGAGACGTAGCGGGTGCCGCTCAGGTCGGCCGCACCAGCTACCGCGTCGAAGATCCCGGCCAGGCCCAGCAGGACAGCCGCCAGCCGTAGGCCCCTGTCGCTTGCGTTCCCGTCGGCCACCACACCCTCCGTAGGAACTCGCCCCTGCTGGCGGAGCGTCGATGTGGCGGGCAGACACCCATTCGGGCCCTTGCTGCGCCTGCCCCGCCCTCCGATCTTTGCCGAAACGAGCCGATCCCAGACACCGAAGCGGGAGCGTCACCGCTGCGGGTGACCTCCGGCGGGCCGAGAACGGTCGGTGCGTGACCACATGCACCGGCCGTGCAGGCGTGCCGGGCGACCCGTGCACCCGAACAACCAGCTCGTCAGCGAGCTGCCGATCAGGAATCCGCAGTCCGGTACCTGCCGCAACAGGCACCACGTGTACGAGCGCGGGCACGGCATCAAGCGGATGAGCCACCCGGCGGTCGGACCGAGCATGCTGACGAGGCGCCATGCCGGGCACCCCGGACCAGACGCTGTTCCTCTGCGCCACCGACCCCGGCGTCCCGGCCCACGGCAACCTCCGTCTGCTGGGTCCCCTGACCGCCCAGGCCAAGCGGACGCCTCGTAGGGCCCAACGGGCAGCCCGCTCCCCGAGGCACAGCCACCGCCCCCGCACCTCGCCTACGGGGGCGACGGCCATGGCAGGGGCGTCACAAGCAGAGCGCCCAACGCATGGTCTGCCTCGCGGCAGCCCGGCATGAGGCACGTCCTGGGACATACGCCGGTCATCACGGGTGACGGCCTCGTCGTTACCGAAGGCTTCACGCGGTGGCGCCTCGTGAATGTGATGATCGGAGCCAGGGTCCGGCTGACTGGTGCCCCGCTATGTTCGTCGACTCGGTGCGCCGAGTCGACGCCGGCGGTGGCCCGCCAGGCTGACGGCCACGACGGCGAGGCCGGCGATGACTGCCGCGGCGAGGATGTCGCCTGGGTAGTGCACGCCGACCCAGACGCGGGCGACCCCGACGACAAGCGCCGCTCCGGCCAGTACCACGCCCCACCGGCGGCTCAGGAAGGCGTAAGCGCCGAACGCCAGCGCGAACGCGGCGGTGGCGTGGTCGCTGGGCAGCGAAACTCCCGCACCGTGAGGGATCAGCTGGTGCACGTGATGACTCTGGAACGGGCGCTGCTGACTGTTCGAATGCGCCAGGACGGTGGCTGCGGCAAAGGCGAGGACCAGGGCGGCGCCGAGCTCGACGACCGGGCGTGTTCGTCGGCGGCGCAGTGTCACCACGGCAAGCAACGCGGTGACTGCGAAGATCAGATACAGCAACCTGGTCGCGGCGAACTCCATGACGTCGTCGATACCGTCGATGCGTCCGGCGTGATCGTTTATGAGTTCGAACAGGCGGTAGTTCACCATGTCATCCTGCCGACTCGGTGGCGGGACCTCGGGGAGATCGGGTTATCCGCGGCGTTCCGGTCGGCGAAGCAGCCCGTCGGCGACCAGTTCGATGGTCACCGCGACGGCGACCGCCTCGACGGGTGCGCCGACGCCGAGCAGCACGCCCACGAAGGCACCGGGAAGGGTGACGGTCACCGTCGGCGGTGTTCGACCGATCCCGCCGAGCAGGCGGAAGCAGCGAGCCACACGCCGCCGCCGACCGTGACGGCCGCCAGGACAAGGCCGACGATACGGATGGGCTCCTCGGAGAGTGTTTCCCGGAAGACGGTGATGGCGACGAGAACGCTGACGACGGGGTCGGTGAGCGTGAGAGCTGTCAGGGGTGCGGCGAGGCGACCGTGCTGGAAGGCGGCCTGATTCAGGATCAGCCCGATGGCGACGGCCACTATCAGCGCCGCGGATCGCCAGCTGACCACGGCGGACAGCAGGGAGCCCGGGGAGCCGCCGGCGAGGTCCTTGACCAGCGCCGCCGCGAAGCTGTACGCGACGCCGCTGGCCACGCCCAGCAGCGCGCCCCGCGCGGCGCCATGGCGGCGGCGCGCGGCCAGGACGCAGGCCGTAATGGCCGCCACCGCGCAGCTCATGGCGACCGTCCAGGCCGTCGGCGCAGGGCGGGTCACACCGGCGCGGACGTCGGCGAGAAGCAGGAACGCGGTCAGGCCCACCACGCCCACCGCAACCGCGAGCAGGTCCCGGCGCGCGACGCGCTGGCCGGCGATGACGGCCTCGATCAGCACTGCCATGAACAGCCCGCTGGCCATGATGGGTTGCACGACCGCGAGCGCGCCGGAACGCAACGCGAGCACCTGGAAGACGACTCCGGCCGTGTCCGGGATCCAGCCGGAAAGCCACAGGCGGTTGCGGAACAGCCGCAGCAACAGCCGCGGGTCGAGCGCTGCGAAGCGCGGCTGCTGGGCCGCGGCGCGCTGATGCAGCGCGGCGGACAGCGCGAAGCTGAAGGCCCCGGCCAGCGCGTAAAAGATCATGGCTGGGTGCAGGAGCGGTCCGCGGGTGAGCGCCGGGACGTCACCGCGGGTTCCCATCCACTCCGGCCCCGGACCGTAGGGTCGCGGACACGATCGCGGCCATGTCGTCGGCGCTGGTGAACGCCGGCAGGGCGGAAGCCGCTGTGCGGGTCAACTCCTGGCACAGGTCGGCGGGGTTTCGGACGTAGGTGGTCAGGCCTGCGCCGGCGAGCACCTGCGCATTGGCTCGGCCGTGGCCGGGAAGCGGGCGATAGGTGATGGTGGGCAGACCCGCGGCCAGTGCCTGCTGGCAGGTGAGGCCACCAGCGTTCTCCACGATCAGGTCCACCGCCTGCATGAGGGTGGGCATGTCGTCGACCCAGCCCATGACGTGCCCGGGAAAGCCGGCCAGGCGCCGGCGCAGGCTGTCGTTTCGTCCGCATACCACCACCGGTGTGACACAGCCGGCGGCCAGTACCTCCCTGGCGGTACGGGCCACGTCGCCGGCACCCCAGGACCCGGCGACGATGAGCGCTAGTCTTCCCTTTTCGGGCAGCGTGAACTGGGCGCGGGCGGCGCGTCTGGTGGCATCCGTCGGTGGCCGGTAGCGGGCGGGTACAAGCGGGTCGACGAGTCGGACGTCCGGTGCGCCACGAACAGCGGCTTGCTGCTGGGTGGCCTCGTGGATCAGCAGTAGGTGTCGACGCCGGTCGCCATCCAGGTCGGGTGGATGACGAAGTCGGTGACATAGGTGACGACCGGTGTGCTCAGCCTCCCGCTGTGGCGCAGCGGGCCGAGGATCTGGTTGGCGAACGGGAACGTCGACACGACCAGGCGGGTGTCCGGCGGCATTTGCATCAGCATCCGCCGGCGGGCCGACCGTAAGGCGGACCTGATCATAGCCACCAGCGGTGGCGAACGGTCGGTGATCGTGAACAAGGCGTCGTAGCTGAGCGGGCACCAGCGCAACAGCGACCGGTAACCTTCGCGGATCATCCCGTGCAGGGGCTTGGGCAGGGACGTGAAGAAGTTGAGGTGGTGCACCTCGACGCCGTCGAGGGCGAGCCGGGCAGCCAGTTCAGCGGCGGCGGCGTCGTGGCCCGCGCCGATGTCGGCCGACACCACGACGATCCCTCCGCCGCCACACCGGCGATCCGGTGCAGGCCACGTTCCGGGAGGGATCCGGGCATGAGGATGCTCCCGCCACCCGTTGTTCACGGGCGCGGGTACCCGCTGTCACCGTCGTCACACCTGACCACCGACGCGGCCTGGGCGACTCCCCCCGTGGTCGTCCAGGCCGCGCCCCGAACCTGACCTCACCACCTACGGCGCACGGCCACGGATCCTCCCGACGAGGAGCCTGACAGCGTCCTGGTACTCCGGTTGCGTGTGATACGGCCAGTGGCGTTCCACCGCGGGCGGAACGGTGTCCGTCGGCTCCACGGTGACACCGCGGGGATCGCGCAGCCGCACGTCGACAGTTGCGGCCTCCCGAGGTACGCCAGGCGTGAGGTCGGGATGGTCGAAGATCGGCGCGCCGATCGGGTCGGTATCACGCCACAGGTTGCGCCACCGCCAGTCGATCCGCTCACCGAGCTCCCACAGCACCCGTTCGCCGAGATAGGCCGGGTAGAGGCGGGCATAGATCCGGTACAGGGGGCTGCCGTGGGTCAGCAACGCGATCCGTGGCAGAGTCTCGGATGGCAGGTGCAGGACGGTGGCGGCGGCCAGTACCGAGCCGTGGCTGTGCCCGGAGATCACCACGGGCCCATGCGCGGCCAGTGCGCAGACCCGCCGCGTCAGTTCGGGCACGGCCCGCGCCGCGTAGCAGGGCGGTGCGAACGGGTGCACCGTCCGGGGCCAGAACGTGCCCAGATCCCACAACACGCCGACGAGCCGGCGGGTCTCCGGCGACCGGTACGCGCGGTAGGCCAGGATCAGCAGTCCGACGACGATGAGGCTGATGATCCAGATACCGATGTCGGTGACATATGCGGTGAGCACGGCGAGGACGTCGTGGCGCCGATTGAGGCGGGCGGCGAGTTGTGTGGGGCCGATCCCGACGAGGTCGAGCGCCACGGTGGCGAGCCCGAGTGAGGAGACCACGAAGAACGCGACCAGGGTCGGCCCGAGTTCCTCGGTGACGAAGGAGCGGGCGACCGTGTCGCGGACCGCGGCCAGCCGCGGCGCCGCCGAAGCGGGCGCGTCGGGGTAGTCCCGCTCGACCACGCGTTGCGCGTACGCCCGACGACGGCGCCGGGCGGCGGGCAGGGTGAGGGCAATCGCCGCGGTGACGACAAGCAACGCGGCCAGCCCGGCGAGCGCGGCCCACCAGTACGCCACCGGTGGTTCCAGTGGGCCCAGCGCAGGTGGGCTGGGCCGGATCGGGTCGGGGATGCGGCCCCGGTCGAGATGGTCGGCGGTGCGGAACACCAACGTGGTGGTGTAGGCGGAGGTGACCGTGACCGACATCGCCGCCACCAGCGGCGTGCCGAGTCCGCGCAGCAGCGCGCGCGAGCCGGCCGGCCGGGTGTGCTGCCGCGCCAGCGTCACCGCGGCGATCAGGACCAGCAGCAGTCCCTGCGCGGTGACCAGGCCGGCGGCCGCGCCCTCGTAGCCGGGCATCTGCCCGACCACCACCGGCATCTCCCGTCGGGACACGGCGTATCCGAGACTCGACACGGTGGCCACCGCGACGAGGATCCACAGCAGGCGTCGCAGCGGGCCGGCCCACCTCA
The DNA here is from genome assembly GCF_028768405.1 of Micromonospora chalcea. Taxonomy (NCBI): domain Bacteria; kingdom Bacillati; phylum Actinomycetota; class Actinomycetes; order Micromonosporales; family Micromonosporaceae; genus Micromonospora; species Micromonospora chalcea. The sequence goes on from NZ_CP118233.1 coordinate 2,268,140, forward strand.
CGCTCACTGTCACCAGCAGCAGCGCCGCGCAGAACAGCACGAGTCCGCCGGTGAGGCCGAGCAGCGCGACGGCTACGCCGTTCCACCGATCGTGTGACACCGCGACGACCAGGCTGAGGTAAACAGTGCCGGCGCCCAGCCCGACATGGATCTGACGCAGCCACGACGTCATCCGCTCGTCGTGCCAGATCCCCGGTGCGGCTAGGCTCCCGGTCGACTCCAGCACCCGCTCGTGGGGCGGGGCGGCCTCGAAGCCTTCGAAGGCACGCGCCGAGCGCGCGCCGACGGCCCAGAACACCCGCAACGCCAGCAGCGGCACCAATGCCAGCACCGCCAGGCGCGGGCCCATTGGCAACGCCGCCAGCCAGGACAGGTACGGCCGCCCCTGCCGGCACTCCACGTACGGCACGCACTGCCAGCCGGGCAGGTTCATGCTCACCCCGACCAGCGCGAGCGTGAACGCCACGGTCAGCGACCCGGCGAGCAGGCGACACAACCCGCCGAGCAGGCCGAACCGGTCCGCCAGGGTGGGGCGCAGCCAGACCGCGAGGTTGCCCAGCATGAACGGCAACAGCAGCAGCATGGACGCCGTCCGCACCGCCACCCCCGCGGTCAGGGGCCCCCACCGGTACGCCTCCACCACCACCCCGGCGGTGGCGCCGCCCGCCCGACCGAGTCCCTCCCGGACCCGGTAGAACCCGGCGTGCCGGTCCCCCGCCACCCGCACCACGATCGGATGATCGACGATGGTCTCCGCCGACGCGCCGGAGACCCCGTGAACACGCAGCTCGACAGCCTCGTCACCGGGCGCGCTCACCAGGACAGGGTCACAGAAGCTGCCACGGTGCCGCTGCCGAACACCGAACACCGAGAGCGGGGATTGAGCCGCGCCCGGGGTGCGTTCACCGGAGTGGGTGATGGTCGACCTCATCCGGTCGGATCAGCCGTCAGCGCCCCACCTTCACGCAAGCGCAGGCGATCGGACGGGCCGTCGTTCACTGCCCGACAGGGCGGTAGCGGAGGTGTACTACGCCGTTTCGGAATCGGCGCTCGTCGAGGAGTTCGAGGTCGACGCGCATGCCGGACGGCAGGCCCGGCTTACCCCCGCCGACGACCACGGGCCAGACGAACAGCTGGCACTCGTCGACCAGCCCGGCCTCAAGAGCCTGCGCCGCGAGGTTTGCACCTCCAACGGTGAAATCGCTGCCGGCCGTGGCCTTCAGTTCGCGTACCGCGGCGGGGTCGAAGCGGCGTTCGAGGCGGGTGTCGGCGGTCGACACCGCGGCGAGGGTCGTGGAGTACACGACCTTTCCCGCTGCCTGCCAGGCGCTTGCGAAGTCGGCCATGAGGTCGGACTGCGCGGCCAGAGCGGCGTCGGTTTCCCAGACGGCCATCGCCTCGTACAGCCGCCGTCCGTAGAGGAACGTGCCCACGGACCGCAGGAGATCGGTGTAGACGACGAACACCTCGTCGTCCATCGGCAACCAGGCGAACGCGCCGCGTTCGTCCTCCATGTAGCCGTCGAGCGACACGTTGTTCACATAGATCAGCTTGGCCATGCCTTACCTCTCGATGGTCAACCGCAACAGCCTGGACGCACGGGCGCATCACCCAGCAGCCTCGTGGGCTGCCCCGCTCATTGACTACGAACACCCCTGCCCAGATCCGACACCTCCGGCCGACACCAACGGCGAACGGTGCACGCCCACCGCCGCGTGTGCCGGCCGGGGCGACCGCCGGGCGGCTGCGTACGCTGGTGGCGGAGGCGCTGAGGGAACCGTCGGCCCGGTAGACGATCAGGTGATCGTCGCCCCCGCCGGCCCGCGTACGACTCAGGACCTGACGGCGGAAGCCGGACTGTCGGCGGGACCGCCGCGCGGCTGACCAGGAGACCGGAGGAGCGCCCAGGCGCCGCGCACCGCGCGGACTCCGGCGACGTCCCGCCGGACAGGCCGCGGGAACCCGCGCCGTACGCGCGGGTTCCCGCGGCCTGTCCCGGGTCCGCCGGGACTCGCCCTACCCCGCCCGCTGCGGGCCGACGACGGTCCAGCAGAGGCCGGCGGGGTCGCGCAACGTGACCTGGTGCGACGGGGCAGCCGGCGGCTCGACATGGGCGCCCGCGGCCACCGCCCGCCGCAGCACCGACTCGGGGTCCGTCCGCTCGATGGTCAACACCTCGTCACGGTTCGCGGCCACCGACGGGTCGCCCGCCTCCCACCACTCGCTCACGATCAGGCGATGACCGCCGACGGCCAGTTCCGCGTGCACGACATGCCCGTCGAGCAGGCACTCCCGTTGGATGGCCACGGCGTCGAAGACGTCCGTGTAGAAGGCGATCGCCTCGCTCGTGTCGCTGACCGTCAGGTGCGGTCCCGTCCGCTGGTCCTGTGCCCGCATGAGACTGCTGCGTCCCTTCGCTACTCGGCGATCCGGGTCCGGCCGGTCCAGCGGAAGACCACCGGCTCGACCGTCGCGGCGGCGGTGCCCCGCTCGAAGTGCTCGTACCCGCCGTAGTACAGGATCTTGATCTTCTTCTCGGCCCTGGACACCCGACGGCTGCGCAGATCGGCCGGCAGGCCGGCCGGGCCGCCCTCCAGGACGACATCGATGACGCCGGCGGCGTCCCGGGCGACCGGATCAGCTTGCGAAACGTCCTTCATGGCACGACCTCCGTCGCATTCCGCACACCCCACGAGCCGCCGCAGGGGCGACACGGTTCGGTCCACACAGGTCCAACGACACCCGTTGCCGGGTGAACGGTCGCTCCGCGGTCGAACGTCCTTGTCCGGTGAGCGGCCACCCGTTCAGCTCCGAACGTAGTGCAGATCACATTTCGTGAGCACCCTTAGCGCACCCCTAGAAACGGCCCTGGGCAGCGACGATGCCGGCGGACCAGCCCGGTCGGGAGGCGGGCTCACTCCCAGCGGAAGAACCGCGTCGCCCCCAGGGCGGCGACGGCGGCCATGACGGCCAGGGCGATCAGCTGCGGCAGCTCCGGGTCGGCCCCCGCCCACGCCGCGCCGATGGTGTCGACAGTCGCGCCGAGCGGCGAGTAGTCGGCCACGGCCGCCAGGGCACCCGGCATCCGGTCGCGGGGCAGCCAGGCGCCGGCCAGGAAGAGCAGCGGGAAGAACAGCGCGGGGCCGATCGACTGTGCCGCCCGGGCCGACGGCGCCAGCGCCGCGATCAGCAGGCCGACGGCGAACAGGCACGCGACCCCGAGGAGGAAGGCCAGTACGAACCCGGGCAGGTTGGCCGGCGCCGGCTGGTCCAGCAGGAACCGCACGGCGATCGAGGTGACCACCGCACCGAGCACGCCCATCACGAGGTTGACCACGACCTGGGCGACCAGCAGCAGCGCGGGCTGCACCGGGGTGGTCGCCAGACGGCGCAGGATCCGGCGTTCCCGGTAGATGCCCAGCGCCATCGGCAGGGTGAAGAGCGCGAGCATGCCGATGGTGAGAGCCAGCGCGAGCGACGGCAGGAACGTCTGCTCGGCGTGCTGGCCGGTGTCGGCGGCGGTACCGGCACGCTGCGGCAGGCCGAAGACGAGCATCAGGCCGATCGGCAGGGCGAAGACGAAGAACAACGACACGGGCTCCCGGAGGAACAGCTTCGTCTCGACGGCGATCAGCTTGGACAGGGCGCTCACGACGACCTCCCGTCGGTCGGGGACTGCGCGGCGGCCCGGCCGCCGCGGCCGGTCAGGGCGACGAAGGCGTCGTCGAGGGTGGGCTGCTCGACCCGCAGGTCCGTGTAGGTCGTCCCGCGCCCGTTGAGCACTGCCAGGACCGACTGGAGCACGTCCTTCGTGCCGGTCACCGTCACCTCCGCCCCGTAGCGGCTGACCCCGGTCACGTCGGGCGCGGCGAGCAGCAGGGCGTCCTCGACCGGCTCCGCCGGGCGGAAGTGCACCCGGTGCTCGCTGCCGACCCGGGCGAGCAGGCCAGCGGGGCTGTCGATGGCCACCATCCGCCCCTTGTCGATGATCGCGATCCGGTCACAGAGTCGTTGCGCCTCCTCCATGAAGTGGGTGACCAGCACGACGGTGACGCCGCGGTCGCGAATCCGCTCGACGAGATCCCAGGTGTCCCGGCGGCCCTGCGGGTCGAGGCCCGTGGTCAGCTCGTCGAGGATGGCGATCTCCGGCCTGCCCACCAGCGCCAGGGCTACCGACAGCCGCTGCTTCTGCCCGCCGGAGAGCTTCTGGAAGTAGGTGTTGCGCTGCTCGGCCAGGCCGAGGTCGGTCAGCAGCTCGTCGATGTCGGCCCGGTTGCGGTAGAAGGACCGGTACAGGTCCAGCGCCTCCCGCACCCGCACCTTGTCCGGCAGCTGGCTCTCCTGGAGCTGGGCGCCGACGCGCTGGCGCACCTCGGTGCGGTCGCGCACCGGGTCCAGCCCGAACACCCGGACGGTCCCGCCGTCGGGACGGCGCAACCCCTGCACGCATTCCACAGTGGTCGTCTTGCCGGCGCCGTTCGGGCCGAGGACGCCGAAGATCTCGCCCTGCTCGACGGTGAAGGAAACGTCGTCGACCGCGACCTTCTCGCCGTACCGCTTCTGCAGATGATCGACCTCGATGACCGGCATCCGGGATGGTCCTCCTTCATGTGCGGTTTGCCGCCGGGAAGGGCGGACCACTCGGCTGATCGCGGCGTCGGTCCGCGGCAACGGGCCGGACCCGGGCCGACCGACGCCCGACATCATCCGCGCAACCGATGCCCCGATCAACTGATCAGGTGACGAATCGGGGGTGTCGAGGCGGGAAACCATCCTCCACAGGGGTACCGCCCGACGACAGGGGTGTCGCCCGGTCACTCCAGGTGTCCGGGCGTCCCGTCCGGGCGGGCGGCGGCTCCGGGCGGCTTCTCGCCCACGGATCCGGTGTGGCTCGTCACCGCCGTGCCGGGCAGAGCGGCAGCAGCTCGTCGAGCCGGGTCAGAACGACGTCCGGGCCGGCCGCGCGCAGCGTCTCCTCGTCGGACTCGCCCCACAGCGCGGCCACCGCCGTCACCCCGGCCGCCCGCGCGCTGGCCAGGTCGCTGGGCGCGTCGCCGACCATCAGCGCCTCCTCCGGCCGGGCCCCGAGCAGGTGCAGCGCCCGCCGTACGATATCGGGCGCGGGCTTCGGGCGAGGCACCTCGTCCGAGCCCACCACGTGGTCGACGAGCGGCAACAGGTCGAGCCGGCCGAGCAGGTCCAGGGCGCGTACACCGCTGCGGCCGGTGGCCACGGCGAGCCCGATCCCCCGCCGACGCAGGGTGCGCAGCAGCTCCGCCGCGCCGACGACCGGGCTGACCCGGTGTGCAAGGCGGTTGCTCTGCCGCACGAACGGCTCGGCGAGCGCCGCCGGCAGACCCATCAGCTCCAGCACCTCCGGCAGGTACCGGCCCGGGTGGCGGCAGTACTCGTCGACCGGGGCCAGGCCGTCGCCGACCACCTCGGCGTAGGCGAGGGCGAACGCCTCTCTGGCCACGGCGAGGCTGTCGACCAGCACCCCGTCGAGGTCGAACACCACCGCCCGGACACCGTCGGGTGCCGCCGTCGCCCTCGCGACCATCGATGTCACCTCCCCGCCCGCACGACCGCCACGGCCGGTAGGGGTGGCAGGCCGCGGAGACCCCCGACTACGGTCAGGACCGTTCTCCCGGCCCACCGGCGGCGCACTCGCCCGCCCGGATCCGGCGGTACCCCACGACCCTACCGGCGTCGCGGCCCCCGGCAGGGCTCGGACCGGGCCGCTGAGAGGATCGCACCATGCCGCTGCTGGGCTGGCTGACGAAGGGCACCGACGAGCACCCGGACGCGATCCGGGTCGGCGGCCGGGCGGCGTCCTGGGTGGAGCTTCGCCGCCTTGCCACGGCGTTGGCCGACGAGCTGCGCGGCGTCGACCGGGTGGCGATCGAGGCCACCGCCACCCTGGAGACCGTGGTCGGCGTGGTGGGCGCGCTGACGGCCGGGGTTGCGGTCGTGCCGATCCCGCCGGACGCCGGGCCGATGGAGCGCGATCACATCCTGCGTGACTCGGGCGCGACGGCGCTGCTGGTCCCGGCCGGCGCGGAACGCACCGTCGGTGACGCCGGCCGGCCCGTCGTACCCGTCGACCTGACCCGCCGGTCGGACACCGTCCACCCCGAGCCGGATCCGGCCCGCACCGCGGTGATCCTCTACACCAGCGGCACCACCGGCGCCCCGAAGGGCGCCGTGATCTCCCGCCGCGCGATCGCCGCCTGCCTCGACGGGCTGGCCGACGCCTGGGCATGGACGCCGGACGACCTGCTGGTGCACGGCCTGCCGCTGTTCCACGTGCACGGGCTGGTGCTCGGCGTGCTCGGACCACTGCGGCTGGGCGGCCGGCTGCACCACGTGGGCCGCCCCAGCCCCGACCGGTACGCCGCCGCCAACGGCACGATGTACTTCGGGGTGCCGACGGTGTGGTCCCGAATCGCCGCCGACCCGGACGCGGCCCGGGCGCTGCGTCCGGCGCGGCTGCTGGTCTCGGGCAGCGCGGCGCTGCCGGCGGCGGTCTTCGCCGACCTCGCCACCCTCACCGGTCACCGGGTCGTCGAGCGGTACGGGATGACCGAGACCCTGATCACTGTGAGCGCCCGGACGGACGGCCCACGCCGGCCCGGCACCGTCGGGCTGGCGCTGCCCGGGGTCCGTACGCGGCTGGTCGGCGACGACGGCACCCCGCTCCCGGCCGACGGGGCGACGATGGGCGAGCTTCAGGTCACCGGCCCCACGCTGTTCGACGGCTACCTCAACCGTCCGGACGCCGACGCGGCGAGCCGTACCCCGGACGGTTGGTTCCGCACCGGGGACGTCGCCACCGTCGACCCGGACGGCTGGCACCGGATCGTCGGCCGGGCGTCGACCGACCTGATAAAGAGCGGTGGCTACCGGATCGGCGCCGGGGAGGTGGAGGACGCCCTGCTGACGCACCCGGGGGTCCGTGAGGCAGCCGTGGTGGGCACACCGCACCCCGACCTCGGTCAGCAGGTCACCGCGTACGTGGTGGGCGACGGGGTGGGCGAGGCCGAGCTGATCGACTTCGTGGCCCGGCGCCTTTCGGCGCACAAGCGACCACGCGAGGTGCGCCTGGTCGACGCCCTGCCCCGCAACGCCCTGGGCAAGGTGCAGAAGACGCGGCTCAGCGCCGACGGTTAGGACGCGACCGCCGGGATGCTGATCGCGGTGACCACCAGTCCCCGCTCGACCAGGAACCTGCCCGCGAACGCCCGCACCTCGGCCCCGCCGAGCACCGGACCGGGCACCAGCAGCCGGGCCTCGAACGTGCCGGCCGGGTCGAACACGATGTCCGCCTCGGAGAAGTCCAGCCACTGGCCGGTGAGCGGGAACCACGCCTTGTACACCGCCTCCTTGGCGCTGAACAACAGCCGGTCCCAGCAGACGGCGGGGCGGACCGCGGCCAGCGTGACGGTGCGCGACCGTTCGGCCGGCAGGGCGATCGCTCCGAGCACCCCGTCGGGCAGCGGGGCGTGCGGCTCGGCGTCCACCCCGAGGCTGGCGAACGCCGCCGTACGGCCGACGACCGCCGCCCGGTAGCCATCGCAGTGCGTCATACTGCCGACCACGCCGTCGGGCCAGAGCGGCGCACCGCGTGCGCCGGAGACGATCGGCGCCGGGGCGAGGCCCAGTTCGCCGAGGGCCAGCCGGGCGCAGTGCCGCACGGTGGTGAACTCCCGGCGTCGTTTCTCCACCGACCGTGCCACCAGCGCCTCCTCCTCGGGGAACAGGGTCACGCCGGCGGGATCGGTGAAGGACTCGGACACCGCCACGGTGGAGGGCAGGATCTGCTCGATCACGTTGGCCGATGGTAGGCGCTGCGGCACCCCTCGCCGCGGCGGGCCTCGGCGATAGGTGCACCATAGGGGTCGGGTACGGGTGCCGGCCTGCACGGGACAGGTGCCACTCTGAGCGCCGTCCCGGTCCTGCGGGCGGGGCACCTGGATTTGGGGCGGATGGACGCGGGAATGGCGATGCTCACTGGCAAAGTGGTGCGGTTCGACGAGGTGCGGGGCTACGGGTTCATCGCCCCGGACGACGGCAGCGACGACGTGTTCGTGCACGCGAACATGCTCGACGGCGACAAGTGGGCGCTGACGCCCGGCGTCCCGGTCGAGTACGACGCGGTGGAGACCGAGCGCGGGCCCAAGGCCGTGCTGGTGCGGGTGTCCGGCGTCACGGTCGGCGGCGGGCGCAGCAGGGACAGCGGGCAGGCCGCGGGCGGCGCGGAGGACGACGAGGGCCTGTGCGACGTCCTCTCCGAGCGGGCCTTCTCCGCGGAGACCACCGAGGCGCTGGTGACCTCCGTGTCGGACCTGACCGGAGCGCAGATCGTGGCGGTACGTGCGAGGATGCTGGAGCTGGCCCGGCGGCACGGCTGGGTGGAGGGCTGACCGTGGCGGGGGCGGGTCACCGCTGCCCCCTGTCCGGCCGGCTCAGCCGCCGGCGATCAGCAGGGACTTCCTGATCCGCCCGAAGGCGCTGCGCGGCAACTCGTCGACGAAGTGCACCCGCCGGGGGCGCTGGCCTGCCGAGAGGTACCGGCCGACGTGGTCGATGAGCACCTGCGCGGTCACCCCCTCGGCGACGACGTAGGCGGTGACCTGCTCGCCGAGCGCGTGGTGCGGCGTGCCGACGACGGCGGCGTCGCGCACGCCGGGGTGGCTCAGCAACGCCTCCTCGATCTGCCCGGCGGGCATCCGCCGGCCCCGGCTGTGCACCACGTCGAGCCCGCGTCGCCCGATGATCCGGTACGTGCCGTCGGGGGCCACGCTGGCCAGGTCCCCGGTGGCGTGCCAGCGACCGGCGGCGAGGCTCCGCCCGCCGACGTACCCGCTGAACAGCATCGGCCCGCAGACGCTCAGCTCGCCCGCCGACTGGCCGTCGGCCGGCACCGGCCGGTCCTCGCGGTCCAGCACGCGCGTCTCGACGCCGGGCAGGGGGGTGCCGACAGCGCCCGGCACCGTACGGTCGCCGGGGCGCCCGGTCAGCGCGACGAGCGTCTCGGTGGTGCCGTAGGCCTGCACCGGCCGGTGCGAGGTGAGCAGTCGGAGCCGTTCGGCCACGGCGCGGGCCAGCGGGCCGTCCGCGGAAACGAGGATCCGCGCCGCGGACAGCGGCCGGGCCCGGTGGCCGTCCAGCGCTATCTTCGCCCACTGGTCGGGCGACGCCAGGTGCACGGAGCCGACCGGCCCGGTGCCGGCGTGGTCGAGGTGGACGAAACGGCTGCCGGCCCGCAGCGCGCCGAGCAGGCCGACGACCAGACCGTACGCCCGGAACAGCGGGGTGCCCTGGACGACCACGTCCTCCTCGCTCCAGTGCCACGCACGGGCCAGAAGGTCGAGGTCGGCGGCGATGGCGCGGCGCGAGATGCGCACCCCTCGTGGCGGCCCTGATGCGCCACCTGTGTAGAGGATGACGGCGTCGCTGCCCGGGGCGGGCTCGGGATGCCGCGTCGAGGCGTGTTCTCGCAGGTCGACCGGGATCGTGGACAGGCCGTCGGCCCCGGACGGGGCACGGCCGAGGATCACCGTCGCTCCGGACTGCCGCAGGATACGGCGGCGTTCGCGTTCGTCGGCGCCGGGAGGCAGCGGTACGAGCGGCGCCCCGGCGAGGAGGGCGCCGAGCATTCCGACCACCGCTTCCAGCGTCGGTGTGCCGTCGACCGCGACCGCGGTCGCGCCCCTGATCCGATCGGCGACGGCGGTGACGCAGCCCAGCAGGGCCTCGCTGGAGAGGGCTTCTCCGGCCACCGTGACCGCGTCGGCCCGATCCGCACCGAATCCACGCAGCACCGGCAGCAGCGTCATCTCCGCTATCCCCTGCGCGGGGCCGCAACGAGTCGCGGCGGCAGCTGGGACATCACGACGGCCACAGAACCCTTCAGGTCTCGGGCCTGCACGGCCCCATGTCCGGCTATCCAGACGGTGGAGACCGGGTGCCCCGAAATTAGGGCCGGGCTATCGTCGGGCACAACCCCTAGCCGCCGAGTCCGAATCCCCCTGTCCGGGCCTACTGGCCAGCTAGGACCGAATCCCGGCCGTCCTGACACAACGGCCGACCCGAGCGCTCACTCCGGCTCGGCGAACAATGCAGAGGCCGCATTTGTCCTCAGCGAGCGAAAATCGACCGTAAAACGTCCTCGTCGATGCCCGGCAGCTCGCCGTCACGGCTTTATCGCATTGACGTGTGCCGCATTAGATCAGCCTTCGGGCCGGATGGGACCGCAGGCCTCCGCAACCAACGGGACACTCGGATTCATAATTCTTTTTCATACATAATCGCAGAATCTCCCAAACGTCCGAATCGTGGCCCGCCGACGCACACCAAGCCTCGACCGCCGGCAGGGCCGGACAGGCATCGATCGCAGTTCCGGCATCAATGCCTTACATCGCAACAATCGAGCGCCTCCGGCAATTGCCGGAGCCCCGACCGGACCCCACGGCCCCGCCCCGGGGGCGGACGACACCTCCACAGCAGCTTCCGGCACCACGCCCGCCCGCGCCGGGATCGGCACGGGCGGGGTCACGAACGCCGAGTTCAACGACGATGACGCCCAGCTCGACGCCTCCGCACGCCGCGACCGCGGCAGCCTCGAACCTTGCGGCGAGAGCGACCGGTAACGCCCGGACGTCGGATTAGCACGGAAGAGCCCATTCGCCAATCAGCAGGCGGGCCGAATAAGCGGAACCATCGGCTCAGGAGAGCGCTCTGTCACGGTACGGGACCAGTCGGCGACTTTCCGTCGCCACCCCCGGTCGGGTCACCCGAGACAAGTAACCCATGTTTGCCCATCCTTTACACAACTCGGCTTGCCGCCCAATTGCCCAACTGCCATACTCCCACCATCAAGCAGGTCGATAGGAAGTGTCGACCCCGAGAGAGCTGGGGAATTATCGCCGACGCACACGGGAACACGGCTCGCAGCAGCCAACCGGTCAAGTCGGTCGATGGCGCACCGGCAAGGCTCGACACCAGTCGATCCTTGCCGATAATGGAATGGGTCAAGAATTGCCGGTCTCCAATTTGGTCGAGCTATCGGGCCGCACCGGGCACCCGGCCCTCCCCCGGAGGGGGCGGTGATGGAGCTGACCGAGCGTTCGAGCCAGCTCGGCCTGCTGGAGCGCCGACTCGCAGACCTGCTCCGCGGCGGCACCTCGCCGAGCGACCGGCCGGTGACCGTGCTGACCGGCCCGGTCGGCTCCGGCAAGACCGCGCTCTCACAGGCCTTCGCCCGGCGCGCCTGCGACGCCGGAGCACGGGTCATCGGCGCGAGCGCCTCCCGCGCGGAGCGCAGCGTACCGCTGGAGGTCGTCCGGCAGCTCGTCCGCGCGGTGCCGTCGTGCGCCGCGGACGCCCCCGACATCCGGGCCCGCCTCGCCCGGCTGCTGGACGCGGGCGCCCTCGCATGGAGCGACGCCGATCCGGCGGACGCGGAGAACGCCCGGCTCACCGCCGCCATCGGGCGCGCCCTGCTCGAACTGACCTCGCGGGGGCCGCTGGTCATCGTGGTGGACGACATCCACCACGCGGACGTGCCGTCGCTGCGCTGTCTCGATTACGTGGCCCGGCGGCTCTCCGGCCTATCCGTGCTGATGGTCCTGACGGAGGCGCCACGCACCCGGCCGTGGCAGGCGGACGTGCACGCCGAGATGCTGCAACCGGCGAAGCTGCACCGCATCCGCCTGCCGCTGCTCACCGCCGAGGGGACGTTCCAGCTGCTCGCCCAGCGGCTCGACATCCCGCTCGCCCGCAGCATCGCCGAGGAGAGCCACCGGATCAGCGGCGGGAATCCGCTCCTGGTGCACGCGCTCGCCGATGACCAGGCAGCCGCGCCACGGTCCGCCGGCGCCCCGGCGGTCGGCGAGTCGTTCCGGGAGGCCGTGCTGAGCTGCCTGTACCGCTGCGACCGCCTGGTGCTCAACGCCGCCCGGGTGCTCGCCGTGACCGGCGAGCCGCTGCACGGCAGCCTGCTGCCGCATCTCGTCGACGCCCGGTTGCACCCCGCGCTGGGCGCTGTCGACAAGTCGACCAGCGCCGGGCTGATCGACGAACAGGGGTTGCGCCATCCGGCGGTGACCCAGGCCGTGATCGACGGGATGACCGCCGAGGAACGCGTACGGCTGCATCTGGGAGCAGCCCGCCTGCTGCACGACGACGGCGCGCCCCCGGCCCGCATCGCGCCGCACCTGGTGGACATCGGCGAGCTGGCCGAACCCTGGATGGCGCAGACCCTGCTGGACGCCGGCGAGCAGGCGCTGCTCGACGGCGAGGTGGAGACCGCCCTGCGGTACCTGCGCCGGGCGCACCGCAGTGGCGTCGGCGAGTGTCTGCGGGCGCGGATCCGCTCCGCGCTGGCGCGCGCCGAGTGGCGACTCGACCCGCAGGCCACGATCCCCCACCTGGTCAGCGTCGCCACCGCCATCCGGGCCGGGCACCTCGGCAGCCAACAGGCCGCCGGTCCCATCCAGTACCTCCTCTGGCACGGTGAGATCGACAAGGCCGTCGACCTGGTCAGGCACCTCAGCGAGCGGTCGGATCCCGCAGATCCGCAGTCCGTGGCCGAGCTGCTCATCATCACCGGCTGGATCTCGACGCTCTATCCCGGGGTCATGGTCGACCGGCCCGCGCCCGCCGTGGCCGCGCGGGATCCGCTCACGCTGGCCCGGGTCAAGCACGGGCTCAGCGGAGTCATCCTGCTGTCCGGCGTGCTGGCCCGGGGTGACGCGGGCGTGGTCGAGCAGGCCGAGCGGACACTGTCGACCACCGGGCCGGACGACGAACCGCACATGTGGAGGGTCATCTGCGCCCTCATCGCCATGATCTACGCCGACCAGCTCGACCTGGCCGACGACTGGTGCGACCGGCTGGACCGCCACCTCGCCACCCCGCACCACCCCACCCCCTCGGCCACGCTCACCGCCCTGCGGGCCGCCGTCGCCGGCCGGCTCGGCGACCTCCCCCGCGCCGGCAAGCTGGCCGACGAGGCACTGGGGCAGCTCTCGCCGAAAGGCTGGGGGGTGGTGATCGGGATACCTCTCGCCGTCCGGATACGGGCCCTGACCTATATGGACCAGCTCGACACGGCGGCCGCCTGCCTTCAGGTGCCGGTGCCGCCGGCGATCTTCGAGACCCCGCTCGGGCTGCACTACCTGCACGCCCGCGGGACGCACGCCCTCGCCGCGGGAAGCCCCGAGGCCGCGCTGGCCGACTTCCAGCTCTGCGGGCAGCTGATGCAGCGGTGGCAGCTGGACTTCTCGGGCCTGGTGCCGTGGCGCACCGAGTCGGCTCGGGCACTGCTCCGGATGGGCCGCCGTCTGCAGGCGCGCAAGCTGGTGCGCGACGAGTTGGCCCGGCTGCGGCCCGTCCATGTCCGGTACCGGGCCGCGGCCCTGCGGGTTCTGGCCGCGACCGAGGAGGGACAGGAACGGATCCCGCACCTGCGCAGCGCCGTACGGCTGCTGCGGCAGTGCGGCGACCGGATGGAACTGGCGCACAACCTTGCCGACCTCGGTCACGCCTACGAGCAGGCCGGCGACCGGCGGCAGGCCCGCGCCGCGACCCGGTCGGCCCGGGCTCTCGCCGAGGAGTGCGGCATCCCGACGTTGTGGCCCAGCGCCCTGTCCACCAGGGACGGCGCCACCGGCAGCCGGGCGGATGCGGCGGTCTTGGTCCAGGGCCTGACGGACACCGAATCCAGGATGGCCACCCTGGCCGCCCAGGGTCACACCAATCGTGAGATCGCCGAGAAGCTCTTCCTGACGGTCAGCGCGATCGAACAGCGGATGACGCGCATCTACCGGAAGCTGGACGTCAACTCGCGCGGCGAACTCGCCGGACGGCTGCGGTTCGACCGCTCCGGCACGACGGTGCTGGATCCGCTGACGCGGGGCACGGACCCCCCGGGCGGCCGTCCGTCCGGCCCTCGGCCGCGCTGATCCCGGTCGGGCTTCCGCACGGAACAGCCGACGGGCGTCACGCGACCGTCACCCTCGCCGACCGTCGCGAAGAGTTCGCTCACCACCACTGTGGGTACCATCGGCGTGCGCCGGGAGTCGCGGTGTGGCACCATCGAGCCGTACGCCCCGGCACCAGCCGCTCACCGGCGTGTCGCCTCCCCCGGGCCGATCGGCTCCAACACCCATCACCCCGAACCGCGCAACCCCTAAATGCCTTCCGGGGCCCGCAGGTTTGGATGCGAAACGATGGGGTCTCACGCCCGTTGTCGCACCATCATGCCGGTGCCAGACTCGCCTCGACACGCGGACCGTACGGCGAGAAGACCGGTCCGACGAAGGATTTCAGGTCCACCCGGCGTGGCCGCCCGGCGCGCTCCACCCCTACCCGTCGAGACGCGGGCGGAGGGGCGGCTGTCTCCGGCAGGGGTGGCGGTGTCGGGCCGCACCGGCGTTTCCAGGCCCGCGCCGCGTACAAGGAGGGCTTACGCGCAGGTGTTGGTTCAGCAAGAGGAACAGATCACCCGTCTGCGGCGCGTGTTCCACGCGTGCGAAGAGCAGCAGCGCGGACACGTCGCGCTGGTCACCGGTGCCGTGGGCAGCGGCAAGACCAGCCTGCTGGAGTCGTTCGGCGAGTGGACGGCCGGCTCCCGCGGGCAGGTGATGAGCGCGACCGGCTCGCGGGCGGAGCGCGGTCTCCACCTGGGAGTCGTCGGGCAGCTGTTCCACAGTGCACGACTCGCCCCGGAGGCCGCCGCCCACGTCGGGAAGCTGCTGCGCGACGCCACCTCCGCGGTGCCGTTGCCCGAAGTCGGCGGCGAGGCGTCCGACGTAGACCGGGCCTGGGCACCCCTGCTGCACGGCCTCTTCACCACCCTGATCGACCTGACGGCCAACGGGCCCCTGGTCCTCCTCGTCGACGACGTGCACCACGCGGACCCGGCCTCGCTGCACTGCCTGCTCTACGTGACCCGGCGGCTGCGCCACGCCCGGATCATGGTCGTGTTCGCGGAGGCGTCGACGCTGCGCCCGCCGCACCAGCTGTTCCGCGCCGAGCTGCTCAGCCAGCCGCACTTCTCCCGGATCGGCCTGCCACCACTGACCGTCGACGCCGTCGCCCGGCTGGTCGAGGGCGCCGTCGACGACGCCGACACCCGCAGGACCGCGGAACACTACGTACGGATGACCGGAGGCAATCCACTGCTCACCCGGGCGCTGCTCGACGAACGGGCCGGTGGCGGGGGCAGCGACCACGACCTTCCGTCCGTCGGTGACGCGTTCGACCAGGCCGTGCTCGGGTGCCTCTACCGCCACGAGCCCGGGGTACGCCGGGTGGCCCAGGCGCTCGCCGTGCTCGACCGGCCCGCGTCGGCCGAACTGCTCGGCCACCTCCTCGACGTGATGCCCGCGACCACGGTCCCGGCGGTGCGGGTGTTGCGTACCTCGGGTCTGATGGAGTCCGACCAGCTACGCCACTCGCGTATCCTGCACTCGATCCTCGCTGACATGTCGGCCGACGAGCGGCGCGCCCTGCACCAGCGGGCCGCCGAGGTGCTGCACGACCGCGGCGCCGAGGCGAGCGTGGTAGCCGAGCACCTCGTGGCCGCCGGTGCGACGGTGGCCGGCTGGCGGGTGCCGGTGCTCCAGGACGCCGCCGGTCACGCGCTCTCGTCCGGCCGGCCCGACGTCGCGGCGGCCTGCCTGCGGCTGCTCGCCAGCGCGCCGGTGGACGAGCGGCAACGCACCGCCACCACCGAGATGCTGGTGAATGCCCGCTGGCAGCTAAACCCGTTGACGGTGAACGGGCAGCTGACGGAGCTGGTGCAGACGGCGCGCGCCGCCGGCTGGTCCACCGATGCGAGCCTCTCCGCCGTGCCGTACCTGCTCTGGCAGGGCCGCGTCGACGAGGCTGCCGAGGCCGTCAGCGGCTTCTCGGCGGACGAGGAGCAGGCTCAGGCCACCCCGCCCGGCCGCCTGCGGATCATGCAGCTTCTGGTCTCCCTCTCCCACCCGGACCACCTGGCGAGCGTACGGCAGACGCCGGCCACCTGGAGCCGCGCGGCCGGCGCCCCGACCACCGTCAGCCCGCTCCTGCAGGCGGTCACGGTGCTCGGCACCGCGCTGACGCCGACCGCCGACAACGACACGGCGCCGACCGCCGAGCAGATCCTGCAGCGCCACCACACGGACGACGGCGCCCTCGGCCTGCTGACCGCGCCCCTGCTGGCGCTGCTCTGGGCCGGCCGGTCGGACCGGGCCGTGGTCTGGGGCGACGTGCTGCTCGACCGGCCGGTGGTTCAGCACGCGCCGGGCTGGCGGGCGGTGATCCGGGCGATCCGGGCGGAGGCGGCCCTGCGCGTCGGCGATCTGCCCGGTGCCGAGCACCACGCCCGCGCGGCCCTGGAGGACATGCCAGCCCCCGCCTGGGGAGTGGCGATCGCCGGACCGCTGTCCACCCTGATCGCGTCCGCGACGGAGTCGGGCCGGTTCGCCGAGGCCGACCGGTGGCTGGCCCACCCGACCCCGCCCGGCATCTTCCGCACCCCATTGGGCCTGCACTACCTGGCCGCACGCGGCCGGCACCACCTGGCCGTACGCCGGCCGCACGCCGCCACCACCGACCTGCGGCGCTGCGGCGAGCTGATGCGCACGTGGGGGATCGACGCGGCCGGACTGGTGCCGTGGCGGCTGGAGCTGGCCCGGGTGCAGCTCAGCGTCGGCAACAAGACGCAGGCCATGCAGCTCCTGCAGGAGCAACTGCGGGTGCCGCACGGGGTCGACGACCGGACCCGGGGCCGTACGCTGCGCCTGCTCGCCACCACCGCCGCCCAGGACCACCGGCGCAAGCTGCTCTCCGAAGCGGTCAACCTGCTCCAGTCCAGCGGCGACCGGTTGGAGCTCGTCCGTGCCCTCGGCGACACCGGTCAGACGCTGCAGCGCGCCGGAGACTCCGCCCGCGCCCGGCTGCTCGTCCGCCGCGCCTACCAGCTCGCGCAGGACTGCGGGGCGTCGGTGCTGGCTCAGCGGCTGATCCGCCGGGAGCCGGGCAGTGGACTGCCGGCGTACCCGGCCGCCGCCGAACTCCAGGAACCGGACGACGGGCTGAGCGACGCCGAGCGGCGCGTTGCCGCGCTGGCCGCACACGGCCACACCAACCGCCAGATCTCCAGCAAGCTCTTCATCACGGTGAGCACTGTCGAGCAGCACCTGACCCGGGTCTACCGCAAGCTCGACGTGAAGCGCCGGACCGACCTGCCGTCCCGGCTCGTCGTGTATGCCGAGACGCTGGCCGACGAGGCACAGAGCGCCACGTCCTGACGGCTGTCGCAGGGGCGCGGTGACCACCGGCCCCCTGCGACACGGGGCGAAAGCGAGGGCCCGAACCGCAGGTGCGGTTCGGGCCCTCGGCGGATCGCGTCCGGGCGGTCAGTCCATGGCGCGGCGCATGAAGCCACGCATGCCGATCGCCGAGAACACCACGAAGACCCCGGTGAGGACACACATGCACAGCCAGAGCGGCAGCGACTCGACCCCCGGCGGGCCGACGAGCGACCGGGTCGCCTCGCTGATGTAGGTCAGCGGGTTCAGCGAACAGATCACCTGATACCAGCGCAGCGAGTCCAGGCCGAGCAGCGGGAACTGGGTGGCGCCGGTGAACATGATCGGGGTCATCACCACGGTGAACATGATCTGGATGTGCTGCGTGGGCACCAGGGTGCCGAAGGCGAGACCGACCGCCGCGCCGACCAGCGCGCCGATCGCCAACACCCCGACCACCTTGAGCACCACCGCCCAGGGCCAGGTGACGCCGAGCATGAGCATGCCGACCGGGATCAGCACCACACCGGCGATCAGGCCACGGATGCCCCCGAAAACGATCTTCTCCAGCGCCACCAGCGGGGTCGCCATGGGCGCCAGGAGGCGGTCCTCGATCTCCCGGGTGAAGGAGAAGTCCATCATCATCGGCAGCGCGGTGTTCTCCAGGCCGATCAGGAAGGCGTTCAGCGCGATGACGCCGGGCAGCAGCACGTTGGAGAAGTCGTCGCTGGCGTAGCCCAGGTCGCTGAGCACCTTGCCGAAGATCAGCAGCATGAACAGCGGCTGGATGAAGACCTGGAGCAGGAAGCCGATCAGCTCCCGGCCGGTGACGAACAGGTCCCGCGAGAGCACCGCGCGGAAGGTGGCGAGCTGGTCCAGCGCGCGCACCGGCGGCGGCGCCGCGGGCGGTGACGGCGCGGACGGGGGGGCGGGGGCGGTGACGCTCACCGAAGTTCCCTTCCGGTCAGGTGGATGAAGACATCTTCCAGACTGGGCTGGCCGATGTTGAGGTCACGAACCTCGCAACCCAGGTCGGCGAGGATCTTCATCGCCATCGGGATGGCGTTGGCCGGCTGACCGCTGGTGTAGACCCGGAAGGACAGGGGGGCGTCCGAGTCGGCGGGCGCGTCCGGGACCGGGGCGGGCATCGGCATCGCCGGCATGCCGGGAAACGCCGGCGCGGCGACGGGCACCTTGGCGGTCATCTTGAAGTGTTCCACCTGCTCCACGTCGGGGATCGCGTCGAGCGCGGCCCGCACCTCCTCGGCGGAGGCGCCGGGGGTCACCACGAGGGTCAGGGTGCTGCTGCCCGGCAGCGTACGGGTCAGCGCGGACGGCGTGTCCATGGTGAGCAGCTTGCCGTGGTCGACGATGCCGACCCGGTCGCAGAGCTTCTCCGCCTCGTCCATGTCGTGCGTGGTGACCACCACTGTCACGCCGTCCCGTTTCAGCTCGGCGATCCGGTCGTGCACGAAGAGCCGGGACTGCGGGTCGAGGCCCGCCGACGGCTCGTCGAGGAAGAGCACCCGGGGCGAGTGCATCAGCGCGCGGGCGATCATCGTCCGCTGGGCGAGGCCGCCCGACAGGAAGTCGGTGCGGTGGTTCGCGAAGTCCTTGAGCCCCATCTGGTCCAGCAGCTCGTCCGCCCGCCGGATGCGCTGCGCCCGGGGCACCCGGTGGTAGGCCGCGTGGAACAGCAGGTTCTGCCGGACGGTCAGCGCCCGGTCCAGGTTCACCCGCTGCGGTACGACCGCCAGCAACTGCCGGGCGGCGGCGGGCGAGCCGATCACGTCCGCGCCGCACACCCGGGCCCGGCCCGAGGTGGCCCGCACCCGTGTGGTCAGCACCCCGATCGTCGTCGTCTTGCCCGCACCGTTCGGCCCGAGCAGGCCGAAGACCTCACCGGCGGCGACGGAGAAACTCAGCCCGTCCACCGCCGGTGGCATGTTGGGCTGGTACCGCTTGACCAGCTCCGTGACCACCACTGCCTCGTCCACGTCGTCATGCTCCGTCCTGGAACGTCGGTCCGATAGATGTATGTGTGCCGATAGGGGGCGCTAGGGGCACGCCAGGGGCGGAACCGGTCACAGACCCCGCGCGGCCAGCCAGCGCTGGACCGTGCCGGCGAGTTCCGGCCCCCGGTCGGCGACCATGCTGAAGTGGTCGCCGGCCGCGTCGACAGCCTCGTGCGGGTAGGGCCAGCGCGACCGCCAGCCGTCCGGTTCGCCGTCCCACTCCCCCAGCGGCTCGGTGGCCCGCACCAGCAGGGTCGCCGCCGCCATCTCGGTCGGCTGCCAGTCCAGGAACAGCGGCAGGTAGCCCGCCCACGCCGTCGTCCGCCAGTCGTCCATCGGCGTGTACGCGGTGTCCCGGTCGATCATCCCGTCGAGAAGCTGCGGCACCCACCCGCCGAGCACCTCGCTGTCGGCCGGGTAGGTGTCCATGAGCACCACCGCGTCCGGCGGGCGGCCCTGGCGTTCCAGTTCCCCGGCGAGCAGGTTGGCCACCATCGCACCACCGGAGTGACCGGCCACCACGAACGGGCCGGCACCGACGGTACGCAGCACCGTGTCGGCGTGCACCCGCAGCAGCGCGTCGAGGTCGGCGGGAAGCTCCTCGCCCACGCCGAACCCGGGGTTGGGCAGGGCCCACACGTCACGTACGCCCCGGAAGCCGGCGGCCAGCCGGGCGTACTCGTGCGCGCCGGAGAGCAGCGACATCGTGCAGCAGCACACCAACTGCGCCCGGGCGCCGCCCTCGGCCAGCCGGAGGATACCGGCCGGGCGGGTGAGCTGCGCCGGCTCGCGGAAGCGGGGGCGGAACTGGGCGAGTTTGACCAGCAGTTCGGCATACCCGGCCGGGTCCTCGCGCGCCTTCGGCTGGTTGAACAACCCGCCGAGCAGTCCGCCGCCGGCACTCTCCCCGGCAGGTCCACCGGCGTCGTCCGCGCCGAGGAGCTGGCCGAGCAGGTGAACGGCCAGCTCCGTAGGGGTGGGGTGGTCGAAGAGCAGGGTCGCCGACAGCTCCACCGCGGTCTCCTGGCGCAGCGCGTCGCGCAGTTCCAGTGCGGTCAGCGAGTCGAAGCCGAGTTCCAGGAAGTCCCGGTCGGCCTCGACCGCGTTGGGCGAGGCGTGCCCGAGGACGGTGGCCACCCGCGCCCGGACCAGGTCCAGCAGGATCCGGTGCCGGTCGCCGGCCGGAACGCCGGCCAGCCGCTCGCGCAGCGCGCGGGCGGGATCGGTCGCGGCGTCGCCGGCCCCCGGCTCCGCGCCGGCCGTCGCCTCGGGCACGCCGCGTAGTAGCGCGCTGGGCCGTACGGCGGTGAAGGCCGGCACGAAAGCGGGCCAGTCGAGGTCGGCCACGGCCAGTTGGTCGTCGCCGCGGACCAGAGCCTGCCCCAGCGCGGACAGGGCCACGTCGGCGGGCAGCGGCCGGACCCCCCGGCGGCGCAACTGCGCCGCGTCGGTGATCTCGTCCGCCCAGGGCACCCACGCGACGACGGTGGCCGGGCGGCCGGCGGCACGCCAGCCCGCGGCCAGCGCCGCCAGCCCGGCGCCCACGGCGGCGGCGACCGCCGCTCCCCCGCTGCCCCAGACGGCGGCCGTCGAGGCGAAGACGACGAACTCGTCGACCGGCAGGCCGGCGCAGGCCCGCCCGAGCAGTTCCACGGCGGCGGTACGGGCGGCCACGGCGTCGGCCAGCTCGTGCGGGTCCAGCACCGCCACCGGGTCGCCGGCCCCGTCGGAGTCGGCGACGTGCAGGACGGTGCGGATCTCGCTGCCGGTGGCGGCCAGCCGCTCCAGCACCTCGGGCAGCCCGTCCAGGTCGCCGACGGCGGTGACTGTGACGTCCGGGCCGGGCGGGTCGGCATCCGCCACCGGCCCCACGAGGACGAGGTGCGACGCGCCGCGCTCGGCGAGCCAGCGCAGCAGGTGCGGGGTACGCACCTGCGCGGACCCGTGCACCAGGACCGCGCCGCGGGGCCGCCAGTCCGTATCGGTGGCGCCGGCCGGGGCCCGGCGGAGCCGCCGGGCATACACCCCGCCGGCGCGTACCGCCACCTGGTCCTCGTCGCCGCCGGACGCGACGACCCGGGCGAGCGCGGCGAGCGCGACGTCGTCCGGCTCCGCCGGCAGGTCGACCAGCCCGCCCCACACGCGCGGCTGCTCCAGCGCCAGCACCCGGCCCAGGCCCCAGAGGTACGCCCCGGCCACGCCGGGAGCGGCGTCGTGCGCGTCGACGGCCACCGCGCCCCGGGTCACGGTCCACATCGGCGTGCCGTTCCCCGCAGCGGCGAGGGCCCGCACCAGCGCGGCCGTCCCGGCGAGCGCGCCGGTTCCCGCGCCGGCCGCCGGGTCCTCCGCCGCCAGCAGCGAGACCACGACCGACCAGGTGCCGTCGGCGAGCGAGGCCCGGGCGACGGCGTCCAGGTCGTCTCCGACCGTGACCAGCGTCGGCTCCAGGCCCTCGGCGCGCAGCACGGTGAGCACCGCGGTGGCGTCGGTGCCGGCCCCGGCCACCAGCAGGCATCGGCCGGTCGGCGTGGTACGGCCCGGGGACAGGTCGACGCGTTCCCAGTCGGCGCGGTAGCGCAGCCCGTCCAGCTCCGATCCGCGACGCCGCCGGTCCCGGTAGGAGGCGAGGGCGGGCAGCACGTCGGCGAGCGCGTCCTGCCGGTCGGCGGGCAGGCCGAGCTCGGCGGCCAGCTCGGCCGGTCGTCCCTGCGCCACGGCCGCCCAGAACTCCTCGTCCTCTCCGGTCGCGGCGGGCGGGATGAGATCCACTGTGGGCGGGTCCGGCCAGAAACGCTCGCGGTGGAAGGCGTAGGTGGGCAGCTCGACGCGCGCGGCGTCGCTGCCGTCGAAGGGAGCCGCCCAGTCGACCCCGGCACCGCGCAGGTCGACCGCGGCCAGGGCGGCGAGCAGCGTGGTCGCCTCCGGCTGGTCCCGGCGGGCGAGCGGCACGAAGGCCGCCGGTTCCATGTCGGGCAGGCACTCCCGGGCCAGCACGGTCAGGGCGCTGTCGGGGCCGAGTTCCACGAAGGTTCCGACGCCGCCGGCGGCGAGGGTGGCGACGCCCGCGTGGAAACGGACGGTGTCCCGGACGTGGTCGACCCAGTAGCCCGGGTCCGTGGCCTGGGCGGCGGTGAGCGGCTCGCCGGTGCGGTCGGAGACGATCGGAAGGTTCGGCGGGTGCCACGCGACCTTCTCCGCGACGATCCGGAAGTCGGCCAGCATGGCGTCCATCCGGGCGGAGTGGAAGGCGTGGCTGACCCGCAGCCGACGGGACCGCCGGTCCTCGGCGGACAGCCGCCGCCCGGCCGCGAGCACGGCCTCCTCGTCGCCGGAGAGCACCACCGACCGGGGGCCGTTCACGGCGGCCAGGGACACCCGCTCGTCGAGCAGCGGGACCACCTCCGCCTCGGACGCCTGCACCGCCAGCATCGCCCCGCCGGGCGGCAACTGCTGCATGAGCCGGGCCCGGGCGGCCACCAGGGTCGCCGCGTCGGCCAGCGACAGCACCCCGGCGACGTGTGCCGCGGCCAGCTCGCCGACCGAGTGGCCGAGCAGGAACTGCGGGCGTAGCCCCCAGGCGGTGACCAGCCGGTATGCGGCGACCTCGTAGGCGAACAGCGCCGGCTGGGTGAACTCGGTACGGTCCAGCAGATCCGCGCCGGGCGAGTCGGCCTCGGCGAAGACCACCTCCCGCAGCGGCCGGCTCAAGTGCCGGTTCAGCTCCCCGGCCACCTCGTCGAAGGCGGCGGCGAAGACCGGGAACCGGCGGCACAGCTCGGCGCCCATGCCGAGGCGCTGGGCACCCTGCCCGGTGAAGAGGAACGCGACCTTGCCGGCCGGGCGGGCCACGCCTCGCACCACGCCGGGGGTGTCGCGCTCCTCGGCGACCGCGTGCAGGCCGGCCCGCAGCGCGTCGCGGTCCCCGCCGATCACCGCTGCCCGGTACGGCAGGGCCGCCCGGGTGGTGACCAGCGAGTACGCCACGTCGGCGGGGGTCAGATCGGGGTGATCGGCCAGATGCGCCAGCAGCCGCCGCGCCTGTCCGGCCAGGGCCGGTGCGGAGCGGGCCGAGACGATCCACGGTACCGGCGGGGCGGGCGTACCGGCCGGCCGGACGTCGTCGGTGTCCGTCGCGGCGGCCTGCTCGATGACGACGTGTGCGTTGGTGCCGCTGATGCCGAACGCGGAGACCGCGGCCCGGCGGGGCTGCCCGGTCTCCGGCCATGGCTGCGGGCCGGTCAGCAGGGACACCGCCCCGGCCGACCAGTCGACGTGCGGGGTGGGCTCGTCCACGTGCAGCGTGGGCGGCAGCACCCCGTGCCGCATCGCCAGCACCATCTTCATCACCCCGGCCACACCCGCCGCCGCCTGCGTGTGCCCGATGTTCGACTTCACCGAGCCGAGCCACAACGGCCGCTCCGCGGACCGACCCTGCCCATACGTGGCGATCAGCGCCTGCGCCTCGATCGGGTCACCCAACGTGGTGCCCGTACCGTGCGCCTCGACGACATCCACCTGGTCGGCACCCAGCCCCGCGTTCGCCAGAGCCTGCCGGATCACCCGGCGCTGCGACGGGCCGTTCGGAGCGGTCAGCCCGCTGCTCGCACCGTCCTGGTTGACGGCGCTGCCGCGCAGCACGGCGAGGACCGGGTGGCCGTTGCGGCGGGCGTCGGAGAGCCGCTCGACGAGCAGCATGCCGGCCCCCTCGGACCAGCCGGTGCCGTCGGCGGCGGCGGCGAACGACTTGCACCGGCCGTCGGTGGACAGGCCCCGCTGCCGGGAGAACTCCACGAAGACGGTCGGGGTGGCCATCACCGACACCCCGCCGACCAGCGCCATCGTGCATTCGCCCAGCCGCAGCGCCTGGCAGGCGAGGTGCAGCGCGACCAGCGACGAGCTGCACGCGGTGTCCACGGTGACCGCCGGCCCCTCCAGCCCGAGAGCGTAGGAGATCCGGCCGCTCGCCACGGCTGCGGCGCTGCCGGTGCCGAGGTAGCCCTCGACGCCGCCGGTGACCCCGGTGAGCAGGGCCGCGTAGTCACCCTGGCTGCTGGTGGCCGCGTAGACACCGGTGGGCGCGCCGCGCAGCCGGGTGGGGTCGATGCCGGCCCGCTCGAACGCCTCCCAGGCGGTCTCCAGCAGCAGCCGCTGCTGCGGGTCCATGGCGAGGGCCTCGCGGGGACTGATGCCGAAGAACGCCGGGTCGAAGTCCCCGGCGGAGTAGAGGAACCCGCCCTCACGCACATACGACGTGCCCCGGCTGTCGGGGTCGGGGTCCGGGTCGTAGAGCGCGCCCAGGTTCCAGCCCCGGTCGTCCGGGAACGCCGACATCGCGTCGCCGCCGGCGGCCACCAGGTCCCACAGTTGCTCGGGTGACCCGACACCGCCGGGGAACCGGCAGCTCATGCCGATGATCGCCACCGGTTCGCTGAGCGCGGCGGTGAGCTGCTGGTTCTGCTGCTTGAGCTTCTGGTTGTCGAGCAGGGACGCACGCAGCGCGCCGACGACCTCGTCCAGGGAAACATTCATCGGGCGCTCCTCAGGGCCGGCCGGGTCACGAGTCGGAGCCTTCCAGGGCCATCCGGACCAGGCCGGCGACGTCGAGTTCGCGGATCTGGGTCTCGGGTGCGGACGGCGTGACCGGGGCAGCGGACGCCACGGCCGGCGTGCCGGCACTCGTACGGGCCAGCTGGAGCAGCTGGTCGAGCAGGCCCGCCTGCCGCAGCTCGTCAAGCGGGATCGCGGCGAGGGCCCGGCGCACGGACTCCTCGTCGCCGCCGTCGCCGTCGTCCCCCGCAGCGCCCGCGAAGAGCTGCTCGTACAGGTGGCCGGCCAGGCCGTCCGGGGTGGGGTAGTCGAAGACGACGGTGGTGGGCAGGTCGTGCCCGGTCGCCGCGGTGAGCAGGTTGCGCAGTTCCACCGCCGTGAGCGAGTCGAAGCCGAGGTCCAGGAAGCCCCGGTCGGTCTCGATCGCGTCGGCGGAGGGGTGGCCGAGCACCTTCGCCGCGTCGACCCGCACCATCTCCAGCAGTGCGGCCCGCCGCTCGTCGTCCGGCAGCGCCCGCAGCCCGGCGAGCAGGTCCCGGGCGCCGGGCGCGACCGCCTCCGGCGCCTCGGCGGGGGCGGCGGCCAGCCCGCGTACGGCCGGCAGGTCGGCCAGCAGCGGACTGGGCCGCAGCGAGGTGAACAGCGGCTGGAAGGTGGCCCAGTCGACGTCGGCGACGGTGACGCAGCTGTCGCCGACCGCCAGGGCGTGCCGCAGCCCGGCCATCGCCACGCCGGGCGGCATCACCTGGAGGCCGCGGCGGCGCAGTTGCTCCGCCGCACCCTCGGTGTACATGCCCGACTCGGTCCACGGTCCCCAGGCGATGGAGGTGGCCGCCCGGCCCTGGCCGCGTCGCCGCTCGGCGAGCGCGTCCAGGTAGGCGTTACCGGCCGCGTACGCGCCCTGTCCGCCGCTGCCCCACACCGCCGAGATGGACGAGAAGAGCACGAACGCGTCCAGTTCGGCGTCGCCGAGCAGCTCGTCGAGGTGTTCGGCGCCGCAGACCTTCGGGGCGATGACGTACGCCAGGTCCTCCAGGGTGGTGTCGGCCAGCGGCACCACCTCGCTGACCCCCGCGGCGTGCACCACCGCGCGCAGCGGCGGTCCCTCCCGCCGGAGATCGGCCAGGAGGTCGGTGACGGCGGCGCGGTCGGCGGCGTCGCAGCGGACCACCCGGCAGTCCACGCCGAGCCCGGCCAGCTCGGAGATCAGCTCGGCGGCGCCCGGGGTACCGGTCCCCCGCCGGCTGGTCAGCACCACCCGTTGCGCGCCCTCGGCGGCCACCCAGCGGGCCACGTGCCCACCGAGCGCACCGGCGCCGCCGGTGATCAGCACCGTGCCCCGGGGCTGCCACGGCGTGAGCTCCCCGTCGGTGGTGGTGGCCGGTACGAGCCGCCGCACCAGCACCCCGGACTCGCGGACGGCGAGCTGGTCCTCCACGCCGCCGCCGGTGAGGATGCCGCCGAGACGCATCGCCGTCCACGGCTCCAGGTCAGTGGGCAGGTCGACCAGCCCGGCCCAGCGGGCGGGCTGCTCCAGCGCGGCCACCCGGCCCAGGCCCCACAGCATCGCCTGCCGCGGGTTGGCCGGGGCGTCGCCGTCGCCGAGGCCGACGGCGCCCTGGGTGACGCACCAGAGCCGGACCGAGGCGTCGAGGTCGACGAGCTGCTGGAGCAGGTGCACGGTCGCGGCGAGGCCGCGCGGCAGCGCCGGGTGCTCGGCGTGCGGGGCGTCGTCCAGGCCGAGGAAGGACAGGATCGACAGCGGCCCGTCGCCCGCGCCGAGCGCCTCGGTGAGCACGTCGGCGAACCCGCCGCACAGCTCCTCGGAGTCGGCGGCGGTGTCCACGGGCACGATGCTCACCTCGGCACCCAGGGCCCAGGTGCAGGAGTGCAGGTCGGGGTCGTCGGCCCGGTCGGCGGGCAGCAGCACCAGCCACCGGCCGGGGTCCTGCTCCTGCGAGGTCTCCGCGATGGGCTCCCAGACCGCCCGGTAGCGAGTGCCGTCGACCAGGGCCTGCTCCCGGCCGCGCCGGCGCCACGCCGACAGGGCGGGCAGCACGGTGCCGAACGGCTGGTCGCGGTGCACGTCGAGGTCGCGGGCCAGCGACTCCAGGTCCTCGGCCTCGACCGCGGCCCAGAAGCGGCGCTCGACCTCGGTGGCCTCGTCGGCGGCCACGAGGGCGGCCCACGGCGGCGGCTCCGGCCAGTAGCGCTGCCGGTCGAACGCGTAGGTGGGCAGCTCGACCCGCTGGGCGCCGGTACCGGCGTAGACGGCGGACCAGTCCGGGGAGACGCCGTGGGTGTGCAGCGCGGCGAGCGCGCGCAGCAGGGTGCTCGGCTCGGCGCGGTCCCGGCGCAGGGCGGGCACCACCAGCGGGGCCCGGCCGCCGGCCGGGGCATCGGCCAGGACGGCCTGGGCGAGGGCGGTGAGCACCCCGTCCGGGCCGATCTCGACGTAGCCGGTGACGTTGCGCTCGCGCAGTGCCACGACGGCGTCGGCGAAGCGTACCGCCTCGCGGGCGTGGCGCACCCAGTAGCCGGGCGCGCCGATCTCCGCCGCGTCGACCGGCGCGCCGGTGACGGTGGAGACCATCGGGATGCTCGGAGCCGCGTACCGCAGCCGTCCGGCGACGGCGGCGAGGTCGTCGAGCACCGGATCCATCAGCGGACTGTGGAACGCGTGGCTGACCGCCAGGCGCCGGACCCGGACACCCCGGGCGGCCCACTGGGCGGCCAGTTCCTCGACGGCGTCGCCGGCCCCGGACACCACGACCGCGGCGGGGCCGTTGACGGCCGCGACGGAGACCCGGTCGGCCCGCTCACCGAGCGTGGCGGTCACCTCGGCCTCGGTGGCGGCGACGGCGAGCATCGCGCCCCCGGCCGGCAGCGCCTGCATCAGCCGGCCCCGGGCGGCGACCAGTTCGGCGGCGTCGGCCAGGGAGAGCACACCGGCGGCGTGGGCGGCCGCGATCTCGCCGATCGAGTGCCCGGCGACGGCGTCGGGGCGGACCCCCCACGCCTCGAACAGCCGGAACAGCGCCACCTCCACGGCGAACAGCGCCGGCTGGGTGAATTCGGTGCGGTCCAGCGCCTCGGCCTCATGCGTGCCGGGCTCGGCGAAGAGCAGTGGCCTGAGCGGGCGGGGCAGGTGCGCGTCGAGGGCGGCGCAGGCCTCGTCCAGGGCGGCGGCGAAGACGGGGAACGCCTCGGCCAGCTCGCGACCCATCCCGGCCCGCTGGGCGCCCTGCCCCGAGAACAGGTACGCCACCTTCGGCCGGGGCACCGCCACGCCGGTGACCACCAGCGGCGCGTCCTCGCCGGCGCCGAGGGCGCGCAGCCCGGCGCCCAGCGCGATCCGGTCGGTGGCCAGCACGACGGCCCGGTGTTCCAGGGCGGCCCGGGCGACGGCCGACGACCAGCCGACGTCGACCGTACGTGGCGCCTCCAGCCCGGTGAGCTGCTCGGACCAGCGCTGCGCCTGGGCGGCCAGCGCGAGCCCCGAACGGCCCGACAGCAGCACCGGCACCACCGGCAGCCGCGCCGGGTCACCGGTCGGCTGCTCGGCTTCGACCGGCTCCGGGGCCTGCTCCAGGATGGTGTGCGCGTTGGTGCCGCTGATGCCGAACGAGGAGACGGCGGCGCGGCGCGGGTGGTCGGTGACCGGCCAGGGGCGGCCCTCGCGGAGCAGTTCGACCGCACCGACGCTCCAGTCCACCTGGTCGGTCGGCTCGTCCACGTGCAGGGTCTGCGGCAGGTAGCCGTGCCGCAGCGCCAGCACCATCTTGATGATCCCGGCGACACCGGCGGCGGCCTGGGTGTGACCGATGTTCGACTTGATCGAGCCGAGCCAGAGCGGCTGCTCGGCGGGCCGCTCCCGGCCGTACGTGGCGAGCAGGGCCTGCGCCTCGATCGGGTCGCCGAGCTTCGTGCCGGTGCCGTGCGCCTCGACGGCGTCCACGTCGGCCGGGGCGAGGCCGGCGTTGGCGAGCGCCTGCCGGATCACCCGCTGCTGCGACGGCCCGTTCGGGGCGGTGAGGCCGTTGGAAGCGCCGTCCTGGTTGACGGCGCTGCCCCGGATGACCGCGAGCACCGGGTGACCGTTGCGGCGGGCGTCGGAGAGCCGCTCGACGAGCAGCAGGCCGAGGCCCTCGCCCCAGCCGGTGCCGTCGGCGGCGGAGGCGAACGCCTTGACCCGGCTGTCCGGGGCGAGGCCCCGCTGCCGGCTGAAGCCGACGAACACCCCGGGGGTGGACATGACGGTGACGCCGCCGACCAGGGCGAGTGAGCACTCCGAGCGGCGCAGCGCCTGGCAGGCCCAGTGCAGCGCGACCAGCGACGACGAGCAGGCGGTGTCGACCGAGACGGCGGGCCCCTCCAGCCCGAGGGTGTACGACACCCGGCCCGACAGGACGCTGCCGGCGTTGCCGGTCATCAGGTGCCCCTCGGCGCCCTCGGCGCTGAACATCAGGTTGCGGTAGTCCTGGTAGTTGGTGCCGACGAATACGCCGGTGGCGCTGCCGCGCAGCGTGTGCGGGTCGATCCCGGCCCGCTCGACCGCCTCCCAGGATGCCTCCAGCAGCAGCCGCTGCTGCGGGTCCATGGCGAGGGCCTCGCGGGGGCTGATGCCGAAGAAGCCGGCGTCGAAGTCGGTGGCGCCGGTGACGAAGCCGCCCTCACGGGCGTAGCTGGTGCCCTCCTTCTCCGGATCGGAGTCGAAGAGCCGGTCCAGGTCCCAGCCCCGGTCGGTGGGGAACTCCCCGATGGCGTCGCCGCCGGCGGCGAGGAGCTGCCACAGTTGCTCCGGGGTGTCCGCCCCACCGGGCAGGCGGCAGCTCATCGCCACGATGGCGATCGGGTCGTCGTCCTCGGCCGCGGCGGTCGGGGCGGGGGTGGTCGCGTCGGGGACGATCCCGGTGAGCAGTTCGCCGAGGTGCGCGGCGAGCACCGTCGGGTTCGGATAGTCGAAGGCGAGCGTCGCGGGCAGCCGCAGGTCGGTGGCGGCGGCCAGGAAGTTGCGCATGTCGACTGCCGTCAGCGAATCCAGGCCGAGGTCGCGGAAGGGCTGGGTGGCCGGGATGTCGTCGGCGGCGCCGTAGCCGAGGGCCGTCGCCGCGCACTGCCGCACCAGCTCCAGCAGTGTCGCGGTGCGCTCCCCCGGCGCGAGCGCGGCGAGCCGCCGGGCGAGGGCCGACGGTACGCCCGTCTCCTCCTCGGCGGCCTCCTGCTGCCCGGCCGGCTGCGTCGCCTCCTGGGCCTCGGCGAGGTCGCCGATCAGCGGGCTGGGCCGCACCAGGGTGAACGCGGGGGCGAAACGGGCCCAGTCGATGTCGGCGACGACTGTGGTGGGCTCGTCGCGGCGCAGCGCCCGGGCGAGGGCCTCGACGGCCAGTTCCGGGTCCATGCCGATCATGCCGCCCCGGCGCAGCCGTTCCTGGGCGCGTTCGTTCTCGGCGGGCAGGCCGGCCCCGCGCCAGGCGCCCCAGGCCACCGAGAGGGCCGGCAGTCCCTCGGCCCGGCGCCGTTCGGCGAGGGCGTCGAGGAAGGCGTTGGCCGCCCCGTACGCGCCCTGCCCGGCGTTGCCGGTGGTTCCGGCCACCGAGGAGAAGAGCACGAAGGCGTCCAGGTCGAGGTCGCGGGTCAGCTCGTCCAGGTGCAGCGCGGCGACGCACTTCGACGCGGCGACGGTGTGCAGGCGCTGCGCGGTGACGGTGTCGACGATGCCGTCGTCGAGGACGGCGGCGGTGTGCAGCACGGCGCTCAGCGGGGCGTCGGCGGGGACGGCGGCGAGCAGGTCGGCCACCTGTGCCCGGTCGGCGACGTCGCAGCGGGCCACTGTGACCCGTACGCCGAGACCGGTCAGCTCCGCCTCCAGCTCGGCGGCGCCCGGGGCGTCCGGGCCGCGCCGGCTGGCCAGCAGGACGTGCGCGGCGCCGGAGCGGCCCGCCCAGCGGGCCAGATGCCCGCCCAGTCCGCCGGTGCCACCGGTGATCAGCACGGTGCCGCGCATCCGCCGGGTGTCGTCCGCGTCGCCGGACTCGACCGGCTCGGGTTCGGTGATCCGGGTGAGGCGGCGGACGAAGACGCCGGAGGCGCGGACGGCGAGCTGGTCCTCGCCCCGGCCGGACTGCTCCGCGCCGTCGTCGCCGAAGGCGTCTTCGCCACCGCTGGCGCCGAGCGCCGCGCAGAGCAGCGCGCCGGCCTGCGCGTCGAGCACGTCGGGCAGGTCGAGCAGGCCGCCCCAGCGGGCGGGGTGTTCCAGGGCGACGGCGCGGCCGAGCCCCCAGACGGAGGCGGCGGCGGGGCGCGGCGCCGGGTCGTCGGCGCAGGCCACGACGGCTCCCCGGGTGGCGCACCACAGCGGCGCCTCGACGCCGAGCAGCCCGAGCGCCTGCACCAGCAGGGCGGTGCCCGAGACGGCCAGCGAGGTGGCCGGGTGCTCCGGGTGCGCCCGCTCGTCCAGACCCAGCAGCGAGAGCACGGCGACGGGTCCGTCCGGGCCGGTGAGCGCGGCGCTCAGCCGCTCGGCCAGCGCCGCCGGGTCGTGTGTGACGTCCAGCTCCACCGGGACGACGTCCGCGCCGAAGTTGCCCAGGGCCGACAGCACGTCGGTGACCAGCGGGTCGTCGCCCAGCGCCGCGGGCACCGGCACGAGCCAGGTGCCGGCGAGCCAGGTCAGCGGCAGGTCGGGCAGGGCCCGCCAGGTGACCCGGTAGCGCCAGCGGTCGATGTCCGGGGCGGCGTCGGCCGCGGTGAGGAAGAGCGGCGGCGCGGGCCAGTACCGGTGGTGGTCGAAGGCGTACGTGGGCAGGTCGACGGTGGCCGCGGCGGGCAGCACCCTCGTCAGGTCGACGGGCAGGCCGACGGCGTACGCGGTGGCGAGGTTGGTCAGCAGCCGGGTCGCGTCGTCGTCACCACGACGCAGACTGCCGATGGTGTGCCCGCTCACACCGGCGTCGTCGAGGATCGCGGTGACCGGCATCGTCAGCACCGGATGCGGGCTGATCTCGACGAACGTGGTGTGCCCGGCAGCCACAGCCGTCCGCACGGCCGCGTCGAAGAGCACAGTCTGCCGCAGGTTGTCGTACCAGTAGTCAGCGGTCATCACCGCCGGATCCACCCAGTCCCCGGTGAGAGTGGACACGAGCCGGGTGTGACCGGCCCGCGGACCGACACCGGCCAGGTCCGCCCGAAGCTGCTCGGCGACCTCCTGCACCGCGGGCGAATGCGACGCGTAGTCCACGGGGATCAGCCGGGCACGAACACCCTCGGCCCCGCACGCCTGGACAAGGCCGGCGACGTGCTCCGGCGGACCCGACACCACGACGGTGGACGGGCCGTTGACCGCCGCGACCCCGACACCCGGGAACGCGGGCAGCCGCTCGGCCACCGCCTCGGCCGACAGGTCCACCGACGCCATCGTCCCGGTACCCCGCAGCACCGCCAGCGCACGCGACCGCAACGCCACCGTCCGCGCCGCGTCCTCCAGGCTCAGAATGCCCGCCACGCACGCCGCGCCGATCTCACCCTGCGAGTGACCGATCACCGCGTCCGGAACCACACCCGCCGCACGCCACACCGCCGCCAGAGCGACACCGACGGCCCACAGCACCGGCTGCACCACCTCGACCCGGTCCAGCCACGACTCGT
Organism: Micromonospora chalcea; assembly: GCF_028768405.1. Taxonomy (NCBI): domain Bacteria; kingdom Bacillati; phylum Actinomycetota; class Actinomycetes; order Micromonosporales; family Micromonosporaceae; genus Micromonospora; species Micromonospora chalcea. Next base: position 2,300,652 of record NZ_CP118233.1, read on the forward strand.
CCTCGCCCGTGAGCACCGACACGAGATCCACATCGAGATACGGCGCCAACGCCCGCCGGCACTCCGCCAGACACTCGTCGAACACCGGCGTACGACCCACCAGCCCCGCCGCCATCCGCGCCGACTGCGCGCCCTGACCCGGAAACACGAAGACCGGACCCGCACCCGGACTCGACGCCACCCCCGTGACCACGTTCCCCGCCGGCTGACCGGCAGCGAAGGCATCCAGCCCGGCAAGCAACCCCTCGACGGACGACCCGACGACAACGACGCGATGATCGAACGCCGACCGGGTAGCCGCCAACGACCAGCCCACCTCCACCGGATCGATCCCACCCCGCTCACGCACGTGCCGCGCGAGCCGGGCAACCTGACCGGCCAACGCCGTCCCCGACCGCGCCGACACCGGCCAGGCCACCACATCCGAAGCGACCAACCCCGCCCCACGCCCACCCGCATCCGACTCGACCGGCTCAGCCGACTGCTCGATGATCACGTGAGCGTTGGTGCCGGAGATGCCGAACGAGGAGACGGCGCCCCGGCGTACCCGGCCCGTCTCGGGCCACGGGCGGGCCTGCGTCACCAGTTCCACCGCGCCGGCCGTCCAGTCGACGTGCGGCGACGGCGCGTCGACGTGCAGCGTCGCCGGCACGAGGCCGTGCCGGATGGCGAGCACCAGCTTGATCACGCCGGCCACGCCCGCGGCGGCCTGGGCATGGCCGATGTTCGACTTCACCGAGCCGAGCAGCAGTGGCGGTGCCTCGTCACGGTCCTGCCCGTACGTGGCGATGAGCGCCTGCGCCTCGATCGGGTCGCCCAGCCTGGTGCCGGTGCCGTGCGCCTCCACCACGTCGACGTCGGCGGTGGAGAGCCGGGCGGAGGTGAGTGCCTGGCTGATGACCCGCTGCTGGGCCGGCCCGTTGGGCGCGGTCAGCCCGTTCGACGCGCCGTCCTGGTTGACGGCGGTGCCGCGGACCACAGCCAGGACGCGGTGGCCGTTGCGGCGGGCGTCCGACAGCCGCTCGACCAGCAGCCAGCCGACCCCCTCGGAGAACCCGGCGCCGTCGGCGGCGGCGGCGAACGACCGGCAGCGCCCGTCGGTGGAGAGTGCGCGCTGCCGGCTGGATCCGATGTAGAGGCCCGGGGTGGCCATCACGGTCACCCCGCCGGCCAGCGCCAGGTCGCACTCCCCCGCCCGCAGCGCCTGTACGGCGAGGTGCAGCGCCACCAGCGACGACGAGCAGGCCGTGTCGATGGATACGGCCGGTCCTTCGAGCCCGAGGGAGTACGACACCCGGCCCGACGCGACGGCCGCCGCGCCCCCGGTCATCGAGTGCCCTTCGTCGCCGTCGGGCGACATCATCAGCAGGGTGCCGTAGTCCTGCCCGTTGGTGCCGACGAACACCCCGGTCCGGCTGCCGCGCAGCGAGGCGGGGTCGATGCCGGCGGCCTCTACCGCCTCCCAGGAGGTCTCCAGCAGCAGCCGCTGCTGGGGGTCCATGGTCAGCGCCTCGCGCGGCGAGATGCCGAAGAAGGCGGAGTCGAAGTCGCCGGCCCCGTCGACGAACCCGCCCTCCCGGGCGTACGAGGTGCCCGGGTGGTCGGGGTCGGGGTGGTAGAGGCGCTCCAGGTCCCAGCCCCGGTCGTCGGGGAAGGGCGCGACGGCGTCCCGGCCGTCCCGCAACAGCTCCCACAGGTCGTCGGGGTTGCGCACCCCGCCCGGCAACCGGCAGCTCATCGCCACGATCGCCACCGGCTCCAGTTCCTGGGACTGGGCCTCGCTGAGTCGGCGGCGGGTGTCGTGGAGATCAGCCATGACCCGCTTGAGGTAGTCGCGGAGCTTGTCTTCGTTGGCCATCGGAGTGCCGCTTCCTCGAAAGAGACGGGAGAGAGCTGGAGCTGGGTCAGGAGATGCCGAGGTCCTTGTCCACCATCGCGAACAGTTCGTCGTCGGTGGCGTCGTCGAGGTGCCGGCCGATGTCGGCGCCACCGCTGTCCTGGCCGAGCCGGGAGAGCATCGCCTGCAGGCGTACGGTGGCCCGCACCCGGGCCGCCTCGTCCCGGGCGACCACGTCGAGGCCCTCGGCGATCCGGTCCAGATCGTCGAGGAGCGCGTTCGGGGTGACCACGTCGTCGTGGGCGACCTCGGCGTAGAGGTACTCCGCCAGGGTCGTCGGGGTCGGGTAGTCGAAGACCAGGGTGACCGGGAGGGCCACGGCGGTGGCCGCGCCGAGCCGGTTACGCAGCTCGACGGCGGTGACGGAGTCGAAGCCCAGCTCCCGGAACGCCCGATGCTCGTCCACGGAGTCGGCGGACGGGTAGTTGAGCACGGCGGCGACCTGGCCACGGACCAGGCCGAGCAGCACGGCGAACCGCTCGGCGGCGGGCAGCCCGGCGAGCCGCTCCCGCAACGACTCCGGGCCGTCGCCGACCTCCACGCTGTCCATCGCCTCGGCGGCGGCGAGCCGCCGCACGTCCGGCAGGTCGCTGATCAGCGGACCGGGCCGGGTGGCGGTGAACGCGACGGAAAACCGTTCCCAGGCGATGTCGGCGATGGTGAGGAACGCCTCGCCGTGGTCCACGGCCTGGTGCAGCGCGGTGATCGCCGCCTCCGGGGTCATCTCGGGTACGCCGTGGCGGTGCAGCAGCTCGCCGAGCGGCCCGTCGGCCATGCCGCCGCCGGCCCACGCCCCCCAGGCGACGGAGGTGGCGGTGAGGCCGAGGCCCCGGCGGTGCTGGGCGAGCGCGTCGAGGAACGCGTTGCTCGGGGCGTAGTTGCCGACGCCGGAGCTGGCCACGCTGCCGGCGAAGGACGAGAACATGACGAACGCGGACAGCTCGTGGTCGAGGGTCAGCTCGTGCAGGTTGTACGCGACGTCGACCTTGGCCCGCAGCACCCGTTCGATCTGCTCGGGCCGGATGTCGTTGATCATGGCGTCGTCGAGGACCGCGGAGGCGTGCACGACCGCGGTGAGCGGGTACTCGGCGGGGATCGCCTCGATCAGCTCGGCCAGGGCGTCGCGGTCGGAGGCGTCGCACTCGACCACTGTGGCCTGGGCGCCCAGCGCGGTGAGGTCGTCGACGAGCTGCTGCGCGCCGGGCGCGGCCATGCCCCGCCGGCTGACGACGACGATGTTCTCCACACCGCTGCGGGCCAGCCAGCGGGCGGCGTGCCCACCGAGCGCGCCGGTGCCGCCGGTGACGAGCCCCGTGCCGTACGGCTGCCACGGGTTGGCGGGCTGACTGTCGCCGAGCGGGACGCGGGTGAGCCGGCGGGCGAGCAGGCCGCTCGGGCGTACCGCGATCTGGTCCTCGTCCCCGGCGGTGGTGAGGGCCGCGACCAGCAGGTCGGCACAGCGGTCCTCCACGGCCTCGGGCAGGTCCACGAGGCCGCCCCAGCGCTGCGGGTGCTCCAGCGCGGCGACCCGGCCGAAGCCCCAGACCAGCGACTGCGCCGGGGCGCGCAGCAGGTCGGCCATGCCTACCGACGCGGCGCCGGAGGTGACGCTCCACATCGGCGCGCGCAGGCCGATGTCGCCGAGGGCCTGGAAGAGCGCGACGGTGGCGGCGAAGCCGCCGGGCACGGAGGGGTACAGCGGGTGGGCCAGCTCGTCGAAGGCGAGCAGCGAGACCACGCCGGCGGCGTCGGCGGTGGCGTCGCCGCCCGGTGCGGCGGCGAGCGCCTCCTGCAGCAGCTTGCCGAACTGGTCGCGGTCGACGTCGGGCGTGGAGACGGCCACCGGCACGAGCGTCGCGCCGGCCGCCGCGATCGCCTCGACGCAGGCGTCCTGCCAGGGCTCGATGATGTCGCCGGTCGGCATGACCACGACCCAGGTGCCGTCCATGCCCCGGTTGGCGACGCCGGTCAGGGGCTTCCAGGTGTCCTGGTAGCGCCAACTGTCGATGTCGGCCTGCCGGCGCCGCTGCCGGCGCCAGGAGGTGAGCATCGGCAGGGCCGGCAGCAGCGCGTCGAGAACCTCGTGTGCCGGGGTCTCCTCGGTGGCGATGGTCTCGGCGAGCGCCGTGACGTCCCCGCTCTCGACGGCGGCCCAGAAGCCCGCGTCGCCCGGGTCGCCGCTCATGCCCGACAGCAGGGTCTCCAGGTCGGGCCCGCCGCTGCCGTCGAGCCAGAACCGCTGGTGGTCGAAGGCGTACGTGGGCAGCTGCGCGACCTCGGTCTCGGCGAGGACGTCCGCCAGGTCGACGGGCAGGCCGACGGCGTACGCGGTGGCGAGGTTGGTCAGCAGCCGGGTCGCGTCGTCGTCGCCCCGGCGCAGGCTGCCGATGGTGTGCCCGCTCGCGCCGGTGTCGTCGAGGATCGCGGTGACCGGCATCGTCAGCACCGGGTGCGGGCTGATCTCGACGAACGTGGTGTGCCCGGCGGCGACCGCCGTACGGACGGCGGCGTCGAACTGCACGGTCTGCCGCAGGTTGTCGTACCAGTGCTCCGCGCCCATGGTGAGCGGGTCGGCCCACTCGCCCGTGAGGGTGGAGACCAGCCGGGTGTGGCCGGCCCGCGGGGTGACGCCGGCCAGGTCCGCGCGGAGCTGCTCGGCCACCTGCTGCACGGCCTCGGAGTGCGACGCGTAGTCCACGGGGATCAGCCGGGCGCGGACGCCCTGCGCCTGGCACGCCTGCACGAGGTCGGCCACGGGCTGCGGCGGGCCGGACACCACGACGGTGGACGGCCCGTTGACGGCCGCGACTCCGACGCCCGGGAACTCCCCCAGGCGCTCGGTGACCGCGTCGGCGGACAGGTCGATCGACGCCATCGTCCCGGTCCCCCGCAGCACCGTCAGCGCCCGCGACCGCAACGCCACTGCCTTCGCGGCGTCCTCCAGGCTCAGGATCCCGGCGACACAGGCCGCGCCGATCTCGCCCTGGGAGTGACCGATCACCGCGTCCGGGACGACGCCCGCCGCGCGCCACACGGCCGCCAGGGCGATGCCGACGGCCCACAGCACCGGCTGCACGACCTCGACCCGCTCCAGCCACGACTCGTCGTCACCGGTCAACACCGCGACGAGGTCCACGTCGAGGTACGGCGCCAGGGCCCGCTGGCACTCGGCCAGCTTCGCGTCGAACACCGGCGTACGACCGACGAGCCCGGCCGCCATCCGCGCCGACTGCGCCCCCTGACCCGGGAACACGAAGACGGGACCTGCGCCGGCGCTGGTGACCGTACCGGTGACGAGGTTCCCCGCCGGCTGGCCGGCGGCGAGGGCGTCCACCCCGGCCAGCAGCTCGTCGGCGGTCGACCCGACGACGGCGGCACGGTGGTCGAACGTCGAGCGGGTGGTGGCCAGCGACCAGCCGACCGCCGCCGGATCGATCTCGCCGCGCCTGCGCAGGAAGTCCGCGAGCCGGGCCGCCTGCCCGCCCAGGGCGGTCCTCGACCGGGCCGACACCGGCCAGAGGGTCACGTCCGAGGCGACCAGGCCCGGCCGGCGCGCGGGCTCGACGGCGTCGGTCCCGTCCGCCTGCCTGCCGTCGGCGGTCGCCGCCTCGGCGACGCGCGGGCGGTACTCCTCCAGGATGACGTGGGCGTTGGTGCCGCTGACCCCGAAGGAGGAGACGCCGCCGCGGCGGGGGCGGTCCAGTTCCGGCCACGGCTTGGACTCGGTGAGCAGGGAGACCGCCCCGGCCGTCCAGTCCACGTGCGGGGACGGCTCGTCGATGTGCAGGGTCTCCGGCATGACGCCGTTACGCAGCGCCATCACCATCTTGACCAGCCCGGCGACGCCGGCGGCGCTCTGGGTGTGGCCGATGTTCGACTTCACCGAGCCCAGCCACAGCGGACGGTCGGCCGGGCGGTCCTGCCCGTACGTGGCGATGAGCGCCTGCGCCTCGATCGGGTCGCCGAGGGTGGTGCCGGTGCCGTGCGCCTCGACCATGTCGACGTCGGCGGAGCCGAGCCGGGCGTTGGCGAGGGCCTGGCGGATGACCCGCTGCTGAGAGGGGCCGTTGGGGGCGGTGAGCCCGTTGGAGGCGCCGTCCTGGTTGAGGGCGCTGCCCCGGATCACGGCGAGGACCGGGTGGCCGTTGCGTTCGGCGTCGGCCAGCCGCTCCACGACGAGCACGCCGCCGCCCTCGCCCCAGCCAGTGCCGTCCGCGCCGGCCGCGAAGGCCCGGCACCGGCCGTCGACGGACATGCCGCGCTGCCGGGAGAAGACGACGAACACGCCGGGGGTGACCATGACGGTGACGCCACCGGCGATGGCCAGGTCGCACTCGCCGCGGCGCAGGGCGTTCACGGCGAGGTGCAGGGCCACCAGCGAGGAGGAGCAGGCGGTGTCCACGGTGACGGCCGGGCCGTTGAGGCCGAGGGTGAACGAGATCCGGCCGGACGCCACGCTCGTGGTGTTGCCGGTGCCGATGTACATGTCGACGCCCTCGGGCACGTTCGGCAGACCCATGCCGTAGTTCGAGGTGCTCAGCCCGACGAAGACACCGGTGGAGCTGCCGCGCAGCGACAGCGGGTCGATGCCGGCCCGCTCGACGGCCTCCCAGGACGTCTCCAGCAGCAGCCGCTGCTGCGGGTCCATGGCGAGGGCCTCACGCGGCGAGATCCCGAACAGGGACGGGTCGAAGTCACCGGCGCCGTCGAGGAACCCGCCGATGCGGGTGTAGCTCTTGCCCGGCTTGTTCGGGTCGGGGTCGTAGAGCGCCTCCAGGTCCCAGCCCCGGTCGTCCGGGAACTCGGTGAGCGCGTCCCGGCCGTCGGCGACAAGCTCCCACAGGTCCTCCGGCGACCGCACGCCACCCGGGAAGCGGCAGCTCATCGAGACGATGGCCAGCGGCTCCTGGTCGCGGGCCTCGACGGTCTGCAGCTTGCGCTTGGTGTCGTGCAGGTCGGCTGTCACCCGCTTCAGGAAGTACCGCAGCTTGTCGTCGCTCATCGGGTGGCCCCTGCCTCGGTCCGAAGGTTGGTCATCTCAGGAGATTCCAAACTCTTTGCTGATGAAGTCGAAGATCTCGTCGTCGCTGGCCGAGTCGAGGTCTGGCCGGTCCGGTTCGACGGCGGGCCCGGCCGCCAGATCGGACGCCTTGGCGAGCAGGTCCTGCATCCGGGCGGTGAACCGGGCGCGGGCCGCCGGGTCGAGCGGGATGGCGGTGAGCAGGCTCTCCACCGTGTCGATGCCCTGGAAGAGCGGCTGGGTGGAGGGCGCCGCGTCGGCGGCGATCTCGCTCGTCAGCTTCTCGGCGAGCGCCGTCGGCGTCGGGTAGTCGAACACGAGCGTCGCCGGCAGCCGCAGGCCGGACAGGCTGTTGAGCCGGTTGCGCAGGTCGACGGCGGTGAGCGAGTCGAAGCCCAGGTCGGTGAAGAGCCGGTTCGGGTCGACCGCGTCCGAGCCGGCGTGGCCGAGGACGGCGGCGATGTTCGCGCGTACCACGTCGAGCACCACCTTGAGCCGCTCCGGGGCGGCCAGTCCGGCGAGCCGCCGGCCGAGCTGCACCCCGCCGGAGCGGGCACCGGTGGCGTCCATGGAGCGTCGCAGCGGCACCCGGACCAGGGCCCGGAGCATGGGCGCGAGGGTGCCGGTCTCCGCCTGCCCGCGCAGCGTCCCGACGTCCAGGCGCATCGGCAGGACGGTTGCCGCGTCGAGCCGCCACGCGGCGTCGAAGAGATCCAGCGCCTGCTCGGTGAGCAGGCCGGTGGCGCCCTGCTCGGCCATCCGCCGCACGTCGTCGCCGCCGAGGTGGCCCGTCATGCCGCTGGCCTGCGCCCACAGGCCCCAGGCGAGCGAGATGCCGGCGAGCCCGCGTGCCCGGCGGTGCGCCGCGAGGGCGTCGAGGAAGGCGTTCGACGCCGCGTAGTTGGACTGGCCGGCGCTGCCCAGCGTGGCCGCCGCCGACGAGAACAGGACGAAGGCCGCGAGGTTCGCGTCGGCCGTGAGGCGGTGCAGGTGCCAGGCGGCGTCGATCTTCGGCACGGCGACCGCGTCCACCCGTTCGGGGGTCATCGACTCCAGCACGCCGTCGTCGAGGACGCCGGCGGCGTGCACCACGGCGGTGAGCGGGTGCGCTGCCGGCACCCCGGCCAGCAGCGCCGACAGGGCCTCGGGGTCGGCGGCGTCGCAGGCCGCGACGGTCACCTCCGTACCGGTGCCGGCGAGTTCGTCGACCAGGTCGCCGATCCCCTCGGCCGCCGCGCCGCGCCGCCCGGCCAGCAGCAGGTGCCGTACGCCGTGGCTGGTGGCGAGGTGGCGGGCCAGGATGCGGCCCAGCACGCCCGTGCCGCCGGTGATCAGCACGGTGCCGGCCGGGTCGATCCCGCCGGGCAGCGGCTCGACACCGGCCGGAACCCGGCCGAGCCGTGGGGTGCGGACCTGCCCGTCGCGCACGGCGAGCTGCGGCTCGCCGGAGGCGATGGCGGCGGCCAGCGCGGCGGCGCTGTCCGGGGCGTCGTCGAGGTCGACGAGCTGGCACCGGCCCGGGTGTTCGAGCTGGGCGGCGCGCAGCAGGCCCCAGACCGGGGCCTGGCGCAGGTTCACCTGCTCCTGCTCCCCCGCCGCGACCGCGTCCCGGGTGACGAGCACCAGCCGCGAGTCGGCGAACCGGTCGTCGGCGAGCCAGGTCCGCAACGCGGCGAGCGTACGGTGCGTGGCGGCGCGCGCCTGCGCGGCGAGCTCCGGGGCCGACGGGTTCCCGGCGTCGCCGACCGGGACGATCACCAGCTCGGGCGCCGGCTCACCCCCGGCGAGCAGGTCGCCGAGGGTGTCGAGCCCGACGTCGGTACGCACCCGGGCACCGGCCGCCTCGCAGGCCGCGCTGAGCACCAGGTCGTCGCCGAGCGCCACCCAGCGGATGGCCGCCGGCACGGGGCCGGTGGGCACCGGCAGCACGGGCCAGTCCACCTGGAACAGCGACTCGTGCCGGCCGGAGCGGGCCGCGCCGAGGGAGTCCCCGGAGACACGGCGCATGATCAGCGAGTCGACGTGCAGCACCGGGGCGCCGGTGGCGTCGGCCACCTGGAACGAGACGCCGACCTCGCCGGCCGCGGCGACGCGCACGCGCAGGGCGGTGGCCCCGGCGGCGAGCAGGGAGACCCCGGTCCAGGCGAACGGCAGACGGGGCACGCCGGCGTCGGCGCCGTCGCCCATCCGGCCGAGGAAGCCGCCGATCGACATGGCCTGCAGCGCGCCGTCGAGCAGCGCCGGGTGCACGCCGAAGCGGCCGGCCTCGGCGTGGTGGCCGGCGGGCAGCTCGACCTCGGCGAAGACCTCGTCGTCGCGGATCCACGCGGCACGCAGACCCCGGAACGCCGGCCCGTACCCGAAGACGGTCGCCTCGATGCCGGAGTAGAAGTCGTCGGACTCGACGCGCGTCGCGCCGGGCGGCGGCCACACCCCCAGGTCGAAGGCGGGCGCGGCGTCGGCCGGATGCGGGCCGAGCAGGCCGGTGGCGTGGCAGGTCCAGGCGACGTCGGCGAGGATCTCGTCGGAGCCGTCCCGGTAGGGCCGGGAGTGGAGCTGGACGGTGCGCCGCCCGTCGTCGTCGCGGTCGCCGACCGTCAGCTGCACCTGGAGCGCGCCGAGTTCGGGCAGGACGAGCGGGGCGAGCAGCGTCAGCTCCTCCACCGTCGGGCAGCCGGCCTGCGCACCGGCGTATGTGGCGAGTTCCACGAAGGCGGTGCCGGGCAGCAGGATGTTGTCCATCACCCGGTGCTCGCCGAGCCACGGGTGGGTACGCACCGACAGCCGCCCGGTGAAGACCATCCGCTCGCTGTCGGGGAACGTCAGCGTGGCGCTGAGCAGCGGGTGCCCGGCGTCCTGGAGACCGGCGGAGCTGACGTCCTGCGCCCGGTGCGCCGGCGGCTCGACCCAGTACCGCTGGTGGTCGAAGGCGTACGTGGGCAGGGCGACAGGGTCGGTCCCGGCCAGGACGGCCGTCAGGTCGACGGGCAGGCCGATCGCGTGGGCGGTAGCCAGGTTGGTCAGCAGCCGCGTCGGATCGTCGTCACCGCGGCGCAGGCTGCCCAGGGTGTGCCCGGTGGCGCCGGCGTCGTCCAGGATCGCCGTGACCGGCATCGTCAGCACCGGGTGGGGGCTGATCTCGACGAACGTGGTGTGCCCGGCGGCGACAGCGACGCGCACGGCGGCGTCGAACTGGACGGTCTGCCGCAGGTTGTCGTACCAGTAGCCGGCGTCCATCGAGGACGGTTCGACCCAGTCCCCCGTCAACGTCGAGACGAGCCGAGTGTGCCCCGGCTGCGGGCTCACGTCGGCCAGGTCCGCGCGCAACCGCTCCGCGACGTCCTGCACCGCCGCCGAGTGCGACGCGTAGTCCACCGGGATCAACCGCGCCCGCACCCCGTCGGCCTGACACGCCTCCACCAGATCCGCGACCGGTTGCGGCGGACCCGACACCACGACCGTCGACGGGCCGTTCACCGCCGCGACGCCCACCCCGGGGAAGCCCGGCAGGCGCTCCGTCACCGCGTCCGCGCGGAGGTCGACCGACGCCATCGTCCCGGTGCCGCGCAGCGCGGTCAGGGCCCGGGAGCGCAACGCCACCGCCTTCGCCGCGTCCCCCAGCGACAGGATCCCCGCCACACACGCCGCGCCGATCTCACCCTGCGAGTGACCGATCACCGCCGCCGGAACCACACCCGCGTGCTGCCACACGGCGGCGAGGGCGACGCCGACGGCCCACAGCACCGGCTGCACGACCTCCACCCGCGCCAGCCACGACTCGTCGTCACCGGTGAGCACCGACACGAGGTCCACGTCCAGATACGGCGCCAACGCCCGCTGGCACTCCGCCAACCGCGCGTCGAAGACCGGCGTACGACCCACCAGACCGGCCGCCATCCGCGCCGACTGCGCACCCTGACCCGGGAACACGAACACCGGGCCCGCACCGTGCGACGACGACGTCGCCGCGACCACGTTGCCGGCCGGCGACCCCGACGCCAGAGCGTCCAGCCCCGCCAGCAACTCTTCCGTGCTCGACCCGACCACTGCCGCCCGGTGGTCGAACGTCGACCGGGTCGTCGTCAGGGACCAGCCCACCGCCGCCGCATCGACCTCGCCGTGCTCGCGTACGTGCCGGGCCAGCCGGGCCGCCTGGCCGGTCAGGGCTTCCCTCGACCGCCCCGACAGCGGCCATGCCACGACGCCGGAATCCACGAGGCCGGGCCGGGTGTCCACGCGTGCGGCGTCGACCGGCTCGTCACCCTGCTCGATGATCACGTGGGCGTTCGTGCCGGAGATGCCGAACGACGACACCGCCGCCCGGCGCGGCCGGTCCACCGCCGGCCACGGCCGCGACTCCGTGGCCAGCTCGACGGCGCCGGAGGTCCAGTCGATGTGCGGGGACGGCTCGTCCACGTGCAGCGTCGCCGGGACGAGGCCGTGCCGGATGGCCTGCACCATCTTGATCACACCGGCCACCCCGGCGGCGGCCTGGGCGTGGCCGATGTTCGACTTGATCGAGCCGAGCAGCAGCGGCCGGTCGGCGGGCCGCTCCCGCCCGTACGTGGCCAGCAGGGCCTGCGCCTCGATCGGGTCACCGAGCGTGGTGCCGGTGCCGTGCGCCTCGACCACGTCCACGTCGGCCGTGGTAAGGCGGGCCGACGCCAGCGCCTGCCGGATCACCCGCTGCTGCGACGGACCGTTCGGGGCGGTCAGCCCGTTGGAGGCGCCGTCCTGGTTGATCGCCGAGCCGCGCACCACCGCGTACACGGTGCGGCCCTGCCGGCGCGCGTCGGAGAGCCGCTGCACGAGCAGCATGCCCACGCCCTCGGACCAGCCGGTGCCGTCGGCCGACGCGGCGAACGACTTGCACCGGCCGTCGGCGGCCAGGCCGCGCTGCCGGGAGAACTCGACGAAGGCGGTCGGGGTGGCCATCACCATCACGCCACCGGCGAGGGCCATGTCGCACTCGCCGCGCCGCAGCGCCTGACCGGCCCAGTGCAGGGCCACCAGCGACGAGGAGCAGGCCGTGTCCAGCGACACCGCCGGCCCCTCCAGTCCGAACGTGTACGCCACCCGGCCGGAGATGACGCTGCTGGTCATCCCGGTCAGCATGTAGCCCTCGGCGGCCTCCGGCGAGTACGCGAGCAGCGAGCCGTAGTCCTGGCCGCTGGTGCCGACGAAGACGCCGGTGCTGCTGCCCCGTACGTCGGCCGGGTCGATGCCGGCGGACTCGAAGGACTCCCAGGTGGTTTCCAGCAGCAGCCGCTGCTGCGGGTCCATGGCCAGGGCCTCGCGGGGCGAGATGCCGAAGAACCCGGGGTCGAACCGGTCCACGCCGCTGAGGAAGCCGCCGCCGCGGGCGTAGAAGGTGCCGGGGGCGTCGGGGTCGGGGCTGTAGAGGCTGTCGAGGTCCCAGCCACGGTCGGTCGGCAGGTCGCTGATCGCGTCGACGCCGTCGACCACCAGCCGCCACAGGTCGTCGGGCGACCACACGCCGCCGGGCAGCCGGCAGGCCATGCCGATGATCGCGAGGGGCTCGTCGTCGCCGACCGGCACGGTGGTCGTCGCGGGTCGCACGGGGACCGGGGTGCCGGCGATCTCCGTACCCAGGAAGCCCGCCAGGTCGTGCGGGGTCGGATAGTCGAAGACGAGGGTGGCCGGCAGCCGCATCCCGAAGGCGTTGTTGAGCCGGTTGCGCATCTCGACGGCGGTCAGCGAGTCGAAGCCGAACTCGCTGAACGCCCGGCGCGGCTCGATGGCCGCCGGGTCGGGGTAGCCGAGCACGGCGGCGGCCTGCCCGCGGACGATCTCGACCAGCGCGGCGGCCCGCTCGGCGTCGCCCAGCCCGGCGAGCTGCTGCACCAGTGACGCGCCGGTGGTGGCCGCGGCGGCGCGCGCGGGCGTGCGGATCAGCGCCCGGTACAGCGGCGGGATGCTCCCGCCGGCGAACTGCACCTTCATCGCGGCGAGGTCCAGCCGGGCCGGGACGAGCGCGGCGTCGGTGGTGCGGCAGGCCACGTCGAAGAGCGCGAGCCCCTCCTCAGCCTCCATGGCGGCGACGCCGGAGCGGGAGATCCGGTTGAGGTGGACGTCGTCCAGCTCGGTGGTCATGCCGCTGCGGTCGGCCCAGAGGCCCCAGGCGAGGGTGAGCGCGGCGAGGCCGCGCGCCTTGCGGTGCTGGGCCAGCCCGTCGAGGAACGCGTTGGCGGCGGCGTAGTTGCCCTGGCCCGGGCCGCCTGCGGTGGCGGCCAGCGAGGAGTACGAGACGAACGCCTTCAGGCCGAGGTCGGCGGTCAGCTCGTGCAGGTGCCACGCGGCGTCGACCTTGGGCCGCAGCACGCCGTCCATCCGCTCCGGGGTCAGCGAGGAGATGACGCCGTCGTCGCGGACGCCCGCGGCGTGGACGACAGCGGTGAGGGGGTGCTCCGCCGGGATGCCGGCCAGCAACTCGGCCACGGCGGCGCGGTCGGCGACGTCGCAGGCGGCGACGGTGACGCTCACGCCGAGCGCCTCCAGCTCGGCGCAGAGCTCCGCGACGCCCCCGGCGGCGCGGCCGCGCCGGCTGGTGAGGATGAGGTGCCGGACGCCGTACGTGCTGACCAGGTGCCGGCTCATCAGCTGGCCGAGGGTGCCGGTGGCGCCGGTGATCAGGACGGTGCCGTCGGAGTCGAACGGGGCGGCCGGCGGCTCGGCCGGGGCGGGAACCCGGGTGAGCCGGGCGCCGGCGGCGACACCCGCGCGGATCACGACCTGCGGTTCGTCGGTCGCGACGGCCGGGACGAGCACGGCGGCACAGCCGGCCACGTCGTCGACGTCGACAAGCACGAACCGGTCGGGGTTCTCCGACTGGGCGGAGCGGAGCAGGCCGATCACGGCGGCGCCGGCCAGGTCGGTCAGGTCGGCGTCCCGGTCGGTGGCGACCGCGCCCGAGGTCAGCACCACCAGCCGGGACACCGCGTAGCGCTCCTCGGCGAGGAACTGCTGGAGCACGGCAAGCACCCGGTGGGTCGCCTCGGCGACGGCGCGCGGCACGTCCGCCGACGCGGGCGGGTCGAGCAACGGCAGGACCAGCACGCCGGGCGCGTCCGTCCCGTCGTCCATCGCCGTGGCCAGGGCCGTCAGGTCGGGGTACGCCGCCACGGCCGTGCCGGTGGCCGCGACCGCGTCGGTGAGCGCCGCGGCGTCGCCGATGACCGCCCAGTCGACAGTGGACGGGCCGGCGGGCAGCGCGAGCGGCGCCCAATCGACCTGGAAGAGCGACTCGGTGCCGCCGCCGCCGGAGGCGGTGCGGAGCTGGTCGGCGGAGACCGGCCGCAGGACCAGGGAGCCGACGGAGATGACGGGCGCACCGGTGACGTCGGTGAGCAGCAGCGAGATGCTGTCGGGGCCGGTGTGCGAGACCCGGACGCGGGCCGCCGCGGCCCCGGCGCCGTGCAGGGCGACGTCGTTCCAGGAGAACGGCAGCCGGCCGTACCCCGGGGGCATGCCCGCCCCTGAAGGCTCTCCGGCCGGCGTGGTCAGGCCGAGGGTGTGCAGCGCCGCGTCGAGCAGGGCCGGGTGCAGGCCGTATCCGCCGGCCTCGGCGGCGGGGGCCTCGGGCAGCGCCAGCTCGGCGAAGAGGTCGTCGCCGCGCCGCCACGCGGAGCGCAGGGCGATGAAGGACGGACCGTAGTCGTAGCCCTGGGCGGAAAGGTTCAGGTAGAGGTCGTCGGTGCCGACCTCGGTGGCGCCCGGCGGCGGCCAGGTGGTCAGGTCGGACCAACCGGCGGGGCCGCCCGGGGCGGCGGGGCCGCCCGGGGCGGCGGGGCCGCTGGCCAGCACACCGCTGGCGTTGCGGGTCCAGGTCCGCTCGCCCGCGCCCTCGGCCGGCTCGCCGTCCTGGGCGGAGTGCAGCGACACGGACCGGCAGCCGGTCTCGTCGGCCGGGCCGATCCAGAGCTGGATGTCGACGCCCCCGGTCTCCGGCAGGATCAGCGGCGACTCCAGGGTGAGTTCGCGGACGTGGTCCGCGCCGACGTGCGCGCCGGCCTGGAGGGCGAGTTCGACGAAGCCCGTGCCGGGCAGCAGCACGGTGTCGAAGACGACGTGGTCACAGATCCACGGGTGGGTACGCCGGGCCAGCCGGCCGGTGAACAGGAATCCCTCGGCGTGCGCGACGCCGACGGCGGCCCCGAGCAGGGGGTGTTGCGCGGGGCGCAGGCCGACGGCGGTGACGTCGCCGGTCCACCCGGCGCCCGCCTCGGGCCAGTAGCGCTGGTGCTGGAAGGCGTACGTGGGCAGGTCGACGCGCCGCGCGCCGGTCTCGGCGAACCACTGCCGCCAGTCGACCGCCACCCCGTGCACGTGCAGCTCGGCCAGCCCGGCCAGCAGCCCGTGCGCCTCGGGCCGGTCCGCGCGCTGCGCCGGCACGGCGAGCACGGCGTCGTCGGCGGGCAGGATGTCGGCCGCCATCGCGGTCAGGACGCTGCGCGGGCCGATCTCCAGGAACGTGTCCGCCCCGGCGGCGCGCAGCGCGGCGACCCCGTCAGCGAACCGCACCGCCTCGCGCACGTGCCGCACCCAGTACTCCGGCGTGCGGATCTCATCGCCGGCCAGGGCACCGGTCACGTTCGACACGACCGGCAGCACCGGCGCGGCGAACTCCAACCCGTCGAGAACGGCCCGGAAATCAGCGAGCATCGGCTCCATCAACGGACTGTGGAACGCGTGGCTGACGGTGAGGCGGCGGACGCGTACGCCCCGCTCACGCCAGACCCGCTCCACCTCGTCGAGGGCCTCGACGGCACCGGAGACCACAACGGCCTGCGGACCGTTGACCGCCGCGATCCCCACTCCGGCCAGCCCGTCCAGCGCGGCCGCCACGTCGGCCTCGGTGGCCGCGACGGCCAGCATCCCACCCCCGGCGGGCAGCGCCTGCATCAACCGGCCCCGCGCCGCCACCAACGCGCAGGCGTGCTCCAGCGACAGCACCCCCGCCACACACGCGGCCGTGACCTCACCGATCGAATGGCCACCCACGAAATCCGGCACGACCCCGAAGGACTCGACCAACCGGAACAACGCCACCTCGACGGCGAACAACCCCGCCTGCGTGAACACCGTCTGATCCAGCAGCTCGGCGTCGGCCGAGCCCTCGGCGGCGAAGAGCACCTCACGCAGCGGGCGCGGCAGGGCCCTGTCCAGGTGCCCGCACGCCTCGTCGAGGGCCGCAGCGAACACCGGGAACTCCGCGTACAACTCCCGGCCCATGCCGGCGCGCTGCGCACCCTGGCCGGAGAACAGCACCGCCAACGGACCCCGGCCGCCGGCCTGGCCCACGACAACCGCACCCGACGGCTGCCCGGCGGCCAGGGCACGCAACCCGCCCAGCAACTCCTCACGGCCGGTCGCGGAGACCACGGCCCGGTGCTCCAGGGTGGAGCGTGAGGTGACCGACGAGAAGGCCACGTCCAGGGGCCGCAGGGTCTCGTCGGCGGCGATCCGGGCCGCCCAGCGGCCCGCCTGCGCGGCGAGGCCGGCCGCGTCCCGGGCCGACACCGGCACCGGCACGACCGGCCGCTCGACCGGCAACGCGGCGGCGGCCGACGGGGACTGCTGGGGCTCCGGAGCCTGCTCCAGGATGGTGTGGGCGTTCGTGCCGGACACCCCGAACGAGGAGACGGCCGAGCGGCGCGGCCGGCTCACCGCCGGCCACGGCGTCGCCTCGGTCACCAGCGACACCTCGCCGGCCGACCAGTCGACCTCGGGCGTCGGCTCGTCCACGTGCAGGGTGGGCGGTACGACGCCGTGCCGCATCGCCATGACCATCTTGATCACACCGGCGACACCGGCGGCGGCCTGGGCGTGACCGATGTTCGACTTGACCGACCCGAGCAGCAGCGGCGCCGAGTCCCCCCGGTCCTGCCCGTACGTGGCGAGCAGCGCCTGCGCCTCGATCGGGTCGCCGAGCCGGGTGCCGGTGCCGTGCGCCTCCACCACGTCCACGCCGCCGGTGGCGAGGCCGGCGTTGGCCAGCGCCTGCTGGATCACCCGCTGCTGCGACGGCCCGTTCGGGGCGCTCAGGCCGTTGGAGGCGCCGTCCTGGTTGACGGCGCTGCCCCGCACCACGGCGAGGACGGGGTGGCCGTTGCGCTGCGCGTCCGACAGCCGCTCCAGCACCAGGACGCCGACGCCCTCGGACCAGCCGGTCCCGTCGGCGGCGGCGGCGAACGCCTTGCAGCGGCCGTCGGCGGCGAGGCCGCGCTGCCGGGAGAACTCGACGAAGGCGGCCGGGGTGCACATGGCGGTGACCCCGGCGACGATCGCCAGGGTGCACTCCCGCTGCCGCAGCGCCTGCCCCGCCAGGTGCAGGGCGACCAGCGAGGACGAGCAGGCTGTGTCGATGGTGACCGCCGGGCCCTCCAGCCCGAAGGTGTAGGCGATCCGGCCGGAGACCACGCTGCCGGCGTTGCCGGTCATCAGGTGCCCCTCCAGGCCCTGCGCGGCGCCCATCAGCACGGTGCCGTAGTCCTGGCCGGTGCTGCCGGCGAAGACGCCGGTGCGGCTGCCGCGCAGCGAGTGCGGGTCGATGCCGGCCCGCTCCAGGGCCTCCCACGATGTCTCCAGCAGCCAGCGCTGCTGCGGGTCCATCGCCAGCGCCTCGCGGGGGGAGATCGCGAAGAAGCCCGGGTCGAAGTCGGCCAGGTCGTGGACGAAGCCGCCCTGCCGCGTGTACGACGTGCCGCTCTGTTCAGGGTCGCTGTCGTAGAGCGACCCGAGGTCCCAGCCGCGGTCCTCGGGGAAGTCGGTGACCACGTCCCGGCCGGACGCGACCACCTCCCACAGGTCCTCGGGAGAGCGCACCCCGCCGGGGAAGCGGCAGCTCATGGAGACGATGGCGACCGGTTCCTGTTCACCGGCCTCCACCTCGCGCAGGCGCTGGCGCACCTGGTGCAGGTCAGCGGTGACCCGCTTGAGGTAGTCGAGAAGCTTCGCCTCGTCAGCCATGGACCGCGCACTCCTTGTGTTGACCCGTCGTCGCAGCAGCGATCACGTCAGGACATCCCCAGCTCGCGGTCGATGAAGTCGAAGACCTCGTCCGGCGTCGCGTCCTGGAGCTTCTCGGCGACGGTGTCGCCGTCCGCCGGGGCGTCGGCCTCGTTGAGGGAGGCCAGCAGCGCCCGCAGCCGTTCGGTGATCCGAATCCGGGCGCTGCGGTCCGGCGCCGAGCCGGAGAGTGCCGCTTCCAACCTGTCCAGCTCACCGAAGACCGGTGCGACCCCGGCCACGCCGCCGTCGACGATCGCGGCCCGCACGTATTCGGCCAGCCCGGCGGCGGTCGGGTAGTCGAAGACCACGGTGGCGGGCAGCCGCACGCCGGTCGCCGCGGTGAGCCGGTTACGCAGCTCCACGGCGGTCAGCGAGTCGAAGCCGAGTTCGCGGAACGCCCGGTCCGGCTCGACGGCGTCCATCGAGGCGTGCCCGAGCACCGCGGCGGCCTGCCCGCGTACCAGCTCCAGCAGGGTCTTGCGTCGTTCGGCGTCGGTCTGCCCGGCGAGCAGGGCGGCGAGGGACTCCGCGGAGACGCCGGTGTCCTCGGCCCGCTCGGCGACGGCCCGCCGTGCCTCGGCCACACCCGCGATGAGCGGGCTGGGCCGCACGGCCACGAAGCCGGGCACGTAGCGGGCCCAGTCGATCTCGGTCACCATCGTCGTCGGCTCGCCCCGCGCGACGCACTGGGCGAGCGCCGTGAGCGCGAGCGCGGTGTCGAGGCGGGCCACGCCGGTACGCCGGCGGCGCTCCTCGACGGCCTGGTCGGTGGCGGCCATCCCGCCGGCCGCCCAGGGGCCCCAGGCGACCGAGGTGGCCGGCAGGCCCTGGCGGTGCCGCTGCTCGGCGAGCGCGTCGAGGTAGGCGTTGGCGGCGGCGTAGCTGCCCTGACCGGCGGCGCCGAGCTGGCCGGCCATCGCGGAGAACAGCACGAACGCGCGCAGTTCCCGCCCGAGGGTGAGCTCGTGCAGGTGCAGGGCGCCGAGCACCTTGGGTCGCAGGACGGTGGTGAGCCGGTCGGGGGTGAGCCCGTCGAGCACCCCGTCCTCCAGCACGCCGGCGGCGTGCACGACGGTGGTCAGCGGCGCGTCGGCGGGCACCTCGTCGAGCAGCTTGGCCAGCGCGGCCCGGTCGGCCACGTCGCAGGCCGCGACGGTCACCCGGGTGCCCGCCCCGGTCAGCTCACGGACGAGTGCCGTGGCGCCGGGGGCGTCCGCGCCGCGGCGGCTGACGAGCATCAGGTGCTCGGCGCCCCGGGCGGCCAGCCAGCGGGCCACCTCCGCGCCGAGCGCGCCGGTGCCGCCGGTGACCAGCGTCGTGCCCGGGTAGCCGGCGTCATCGGCGGGCGCCTCGCCGCCGGGTGCCCGCACCAGCCGGCGTACCAGGATGGTGGCGCCGTCGACCGCGAGCTGGTCCTCGCCGTCGAGGCCGGCGAGGGCGGCGCAGAGCAGGTCCCAGCCGTGGTCGTCCAGGGTGGCCGGTACGTCGACCAGGCCGCCCCACCGCTCGGGGTGTTCGAGGGCCACGACCCGGCCGAGGCCCCAGAGCAGCGACTGCTCCGGGCGGCCGGCGGTGCCGCCCCGGGTGGTGCCGGCGGCGCCCCGGGTGACGCACCACAGCGGCGCGGCGACGTCGAGGTCCCCGAGCGCCTGGATCAGCGCCAGCGACCGGGCGAGGAACGGCGGCACCGGCTGGGTGTCGTCGACCGCGCCGTCGGCGAGGGCGAGCAGGGACAGCACCCCGTCGACCGGGGCCGTTCCGCCGTCGGAGGTACGGGTCACACCGCTCAGGTGCGCGGTGAGGGCGGCCCGGTCGGTCAGGTTCTCCGGCAGCGACACCAGCCGGACGTCGGCGCCCCGGCGGGACAGTTCGGCGACGGCGGCCTCGCCCTCCTCCGGGTGCCGCGCGTCGGCGATCACCCACCAGGCGCCGGGGAGGAAGCTGACGGGCGTGCCGGTGTACGGCTGCCAGACGCTGCGGTAGCGCAGGTCGTCCAGGGCGGACCGGCTGCGCTGCCGGCGTCGCCAGGAGGCGAGCACGGGCAGGGCCCCGCCCAGCCGTTCCAGGGATTCCGTCGCGTCCTGCTCGGTGAGTTCCGCGAGCGCGGCCAGGTCCTCGCGTTCGACGGCCGCCCAGAACGCGGAGTCGACGCCGCTCGGGGTCTCCTCGGCGCCGTCCTGCCCGGTCACGGCGGTGGGCCAGAAGCGGCTGCGGTCGAAGGCGTACGTGGGCAGTGCCACCACGTCGGTCTCGGCGAGGACGGCCGTCAGGTCGACGGGCAGGCCGATCGCGTGGGCGGTGGCGAGGTTCGTCAGCAGCCGCGTCGG
Source organism: Micromonospora chalcea (assembly GCF_028768405.1). Classification (NCBI taxonomy): domain Bacteria; kingdom Bacillati; phylum Actinomycetota; class Actinomycetes; order Micromonosporales; family Micromonosporaceae; genus Micromonospora; species Micromonospora chalcea. The sequence continues at coordinate 2,320,927 of NZ_CP118233.1, forward strand.
GTCGTCGTCACCGCGGCGCAGGCTGCCCAGCGTGTGCCCGGTGACGCCGGCGTCGTCCAGGATCGCCGTCACCGGCATCGTCAGCACCGGATGCGGTGAGATCTCGACGAACGTCGTGTGACCCGCCTCGACGGCCACCCGGACGGCGGCCTCGAACTGGACGGTCTGCCGCAGGTTGTCGTACCAGTAGCCGGCGTCCATCGAGGACGGGTCGACCCAGTCCCCCGTCAACGTCGAGACGAGCCGAGTGTGCCCCGGCTGCGGGCTCACGTCGGCCAGGTCCGCGCGCAACCGCTCCGCGACGTCCTGCACCGCCGCCGAGTGCGACGCGTAGTCCACCGGAATCAACCGCGCCCGCACCCCGTCGGCCTGACACGCCGCCACCAGATCCGCGACCGGTTGCGGCGGACCCGACACCACCACCGTCGACGGACCGTTCACCGCCGCCACCCCGACACCCGGGAACGCCGGCAGCCGCTCGGCCACCGCCTCCGCCGACAGGTCCACCGACGCCATCGTCCCGGTGCCCCGCAGCGCGGTCAGGGCCCGGGAGCGCAACGCCACCGCCTTCGCCGCGTCCTCCAGGGAGAGAATCCCCGCCACGCACGCCGCGCCGATCTCGCCCTGCGAGTGACCGACCACCGCCGCCGGAACCACACCCGCGTGCTGCCACACGGCGGCGAGGGCGACGCCGACGGCCCACAGCACCGGCTGCACGACCTCGACCCGCTCCAGCCACGACTCGTCGTCACCGGTCAACACCGCAACGAGGTCCACATCGAGGTACGGGGCCAGGGCCCGCTGACAATCCGCCAGACGCGCGTCGAACACCGGCGTCCGACCCACCAGACCGGCCGCCATCCGCGCCGACTGCGCACCCTGACCCGGGAACACGAACACCGCACTCGTCCCGACGGCCGTACCCGTGACCAGGTTCCCCGCCGGCGCACCAGCCGCCAGGGCGTCCAGCCCCGCCAGCAACTCCTCCGTGCTCGACCCGACCACAGCCGCCCGCTGGTCGAACGTCGACCGGGTGGCGGCGAGAGACCAGCCCACCGCCGCCGCGTCGAGGTCGGCGTGCGCGCGGACGTGCCGGGCCAGGCGAGCGGCCTGACCGGCCAGCGCGCCCTTCGACCGCCCCGACACCGTCCAGACGACGACGTCGGAGGCCACGAGCCCCGGGCTGCGATCCTCGGCGGCCTCGCCGTCGGGCTCCACGCTCTCGGCGGGGAGGTCCTCGGGCAGTTCGATGATGACGTGGGCGTTGGTGCCGGAGATGCCGAACGACGACACCGCCGACCGGCGCGCCCGGTCCACGGCCGGCCACGGCCGCGACTCGATCGCCAGCTCGACGGCCCCGGAGGTCCAGTCGATGTGCGGCGACGGCTCGTCCACGTGCAGCGTCGCCGGTACCACGCCCTCCCGCATCGCCAGCACCATCTTGATCACACCGGCGACGCCGGCGGCGGCCTGGGTGTGGCCGATGTTCGACTTGACCGAGCCGAGCAGCAGCGGCTCGTCGCGCTCCTGCCCGTACGTGGCGAGCAGGGCCTGCGCCTCGATCGGGTCACCGAGCGTGGTGCCGGTGCCGTGCGCCTCGACCACGTCCACGTCGGCCGCGGAGAGCCGCGCCGAGGCCAGCGCCTGCCGGATCACCCGCTGCTGCGAGGGACCGTTCGGGGCGGTCAGCCCGTTCGAGGCGCCGTCCTGGTTGACGGCACTGCCCCGCACGATCGCCAGCACCTCGTGACCGTTGCGCCGCGCGTCCGACAACCGCTCCACCAGCAGCACGCCCACACCCTCGCCCCAGCCCGTGCCATCCGCACCCGCCGCGAACGCCTTGCACCGGCCGTCGGCCGCCAGGCCCCGCTGCCGGGAGAACTCCACGAACAGCCCGGGCGTCGCCATCACGGTCACGCCGCCGGCGAGGGCCAGGTCGCACTCGCCACGCCGCAGCGACTGCACCGCCAGGTGCAACGCCACAAGCGACGACGAACACGCCGTGTCCACCGACACCGCCGGCCCCTCCAACCCCAACGCGTACGCCACCCGACCCGACACCACACTCGCGGCGTTGCCCGTTCCCGCGAAGCCCTCCACCTCGTCCCCCGCCACCATCAGCAGGGCCCCATAGTCCTGACCATTCGTGCCCACGAACACCCCTGTTCGCGAACCCCGCAGAACCCCAGGCTCAACCCCTGCCCGCTCGACCGCCTCCCACGAAACCTCCAGCAACAACCGCTGCTGCGGGTCCATGGCCAACGCCTCGCGGGGGGAAATCCCGAAGAAACCGGCATCAAACTCCGCCGCCTCGTAGAGGAAGGCGCCGCTGCGGACGTAGGAGGTGCCGGTGGAATAGGGGTCGGGGTCGTAGAGGCGCTCGACGTCCCAACCCCGATCGCCGGGGAGGTCCGACACGGCGTCGCGGCCGGCGTGCAGCATCTGCCAGAACCGCTCGGGATCGTTGGCCCCGCCGGGGAAGCGGCAGGACATGGCCACGATGGCCACCGGCTCGTCGTCGCCGAACGCCACCGGGGCGGCCTCGACGGCCACGGCGGCCTCCCCGCCCAGTTCCTCGTGCAGGTGCCGGGCGAGCGCGGTCGGCGACGGGTAGTCGAAGACCAGGGTCACCGGCAGCCGCAGCGAGGTGGCGGTGGCGAGCCGGTTGCGCAGTTCCACCGCGGTCACCGAGTCGAAGCCGAGGTCGCGGAACGCGTGGTGCGGGTCGACGGCCTGGCCGTCGGCGTACCTGAGGACCGTGGCCGCCTGGTCGCGGACCAGGTCGAGCAGCGCCTGCTGGCGCTCGGCGGCGCTCATCCGGGTGAACGCGCCGGCCGGGCCGGCCTCGTCGGTCTCCTTCGTCTCGGCCAGTCCCTTGGTGGCCTGCAACCGCTGCGCCTCGGGGATCTCCGAGATCAGCGGGCCGGGCCGGGTGGCGGTGAACGCGACGAAGAACCGCTCCCAGGCGATGTTCGAGATGGTCAGGAACGTCTCGTCGTGCTCGACGGCCTGGTGCAGGGCCGCGACGGCGAGCCGCGGCGGCATCTCGGGTGCGCCGTGGCGGTGCAGCATCCGGCCGAACTCGCCGTCGGCCATGCCGCCGCCGCCCCAGGCGCCCCAACCGATGGAGGTGGCGGGCAGGCCGAGGGCGCGGCGGTGCTCGGCGAGGGCGTTGAGGAACGCGTTGCCGGGGGCGTAGTTGCCCACGCCGGAGCTGCCGACGGTGCCGGCCATCGACGAGAACAGGATGAACGCGTCGAGGTCCAGCTCGCGGGTCAGCTCGTGCAGGTTCAGTGCGGCGGTGACCTTCGCGCTGAGCGCGTAGTCGACCTGGTCCAGCGTCAGCGAGTTGATCACCGAGTCGTCGAGCACGGCTGCGGTGTGCACGACTGTGGTCAGCGGGTGCTCGGACGGCAGGTCGGCGAGGACGGCGGCGAGCGCCGAGCGGTCGGCGGCGTCGCAGGCGGCGACGGTGACCCGGGCGCCCAGTGCGACCAGTTCGGCCTCGAGGTCGGCGATGCCCTCGGCCTGCCGGCCGCGCCGGCTCACCAGCACCAGGTGGGCGGCGCCGTTGGCGGCGAGCCAGCGGGCCATGTGCCCGCCGAGCGCGCCGGTGCCGCCGGTGACCAGGGCGGTGCCGGAGGGCCGCCAGGCGCGCGGGGCGGGCGTGTCGCCGAGCGGGGCGTGCAGCAGTCGCCGGCCGAACACGCCGGCCCACCGCAGCGCGACCTGGTCCTCCCCGTCGGCACCGGCGAGGACGCGCACGAGCCGGCGGCCGGCCGCGTCGTCGAGCTCGTCGGGCAGGTCCACGAGGCCGCCCCAGCGGTCCGGGTGCTCCAGCGCGGCGACCCGGCCGAAGCCCCAGGTGAGCTGCTGGAGCGGGTGCGGCAGCGGGTCGGCCGGGCCGGTCGCGACGGCACCCCGGGTGAGGCACCACAGGGGCGCGCGGACGCCGGCGTCGCCGAGCGCCTGCACGAGGGTGACGGTGCCGGCGAAGCCGACCGGCACGGACGGGTACGCCGGGGCGGGCGTCTCGTCGAGCGGCAGCAGCGACACGATCCCGGCGGGGCGGGGGCCGCCGTCGGCGAGGTCGCGCAGCCGGGCGGCGAGCGCCGCGCGGTCCGTGCGGTCGGCGTCCAGCGCCAGCGGTACGACGGTGCCGCCATGGCGCCGCAACGCCTCGGCGCAGAAGCCGGCCTCGGCCGCGCCGGTGTCGTCGGGGCCGGTCAGCAGCCACCAGGTGCCGGTGACGGCCGGCTCGCCGGAGGCGTCGGGGGCGACGGGCGTCCAACTGTCCCGGTACCGCCACGAGTCCACGGTGGCCTGGTCGCGGTGCCGGCGACGCCAGGCGGCGAGCACCGGCAGCACGTCGGCGAACGCCGTCTCCGGGACGGGCCCCGGCTCGGTCGTGGCGGAGAGTTCGGCCGTGAGCGCGGTCAGGTCCTCCGCCTCGACGGCCGCCCAGAACCGGGCGTCGACCTCGTCGTCGGCCACGGCACCGGCGGTCCCGACCGCGGGGGCGGGCGCGGTCGACGGCTGCGGCCAGTAGAGCTGCCGCTGGAACGGGTACGTGGGCAGGTCGAGGCGACGCCCGGCGAGGCCGGCGAAGGCGGGCCGCCAGTCCACGGCCGTACCTCCGGCCCAGACCTCGGCCAGGGCGCGCAGGAAGCGGCCGAGGCCGCCCTCGCCCCGGCGCAGGCTGCCGGTGACGGTGACCGCGTCCGGGTCGGCGGCGGCCAGCTCGACGCTCTCCTGCGTGGCCATCGTCAGCACGGGGTGGGCGCTGACCTCGACGAAGGTCTGGTAGCCGGCGGCGACGAGGCTGCGTACCGCTTCGTCGAAGCGGACGGTCTGCCGCAGGTTGCGGTACCAGTAGTCGGCGTCGAGGGCGGCGGTGTCGAGCCAGTCCCCCTCGACGGTGGAGCGGAACCGGACCTCGCCGGTGCGGGGCCGCAGCCCGGCGAGCAGTTCCAGGAGCTGCTCGCGCAGTTGCTCGACGTGGGCGGAGTGGGAGGCGTAGTCCACGGGGACGCGGCGCACCCGCACCTCGTGGGACTCGTAGTGGGCGACGAGCTCGTCGAGGGCGGCGCCGTCGCCGGAGACCACGACGGAGGTGGGTCCGTTGACGGCGGCCAGGGCGATGCGGCCGGCCCAGCGGGCGATCGTCGCGGTGGCCTCGTCGGCGGTGGTGGCGACCGAGACCATGCCGCCGTCCCCGGCGATGCCGGCGATGATCCGGCTGCGCAGCGCGACCACGGCCGCCGCGTCGTCGAGGGTGAGGCCACCGGCGACGTACGCGGCGGCGATCTCCCCCTGGGAGTGGCCGACGACGGCTCCGGGGCGCACCCCGTACGACTCCCAGAGCGCGGCGAGCGAGACGCTGACCGCGAACAGGGTGGGCTGCACGACGTCGACGCGCTCCAGCGACGGGGCGTCGGGCGCGCCGCGCACCACGTCGGTCGGTGACCAGTCGACGTACGGGCGCAGCGCCTCGGCGCAGGCGGCGAACGTCTCCGCGAAGACGGGGGCGGTGTCGAGCAGCTCGGCGGCCATCCCGGCCCACTGCGATCCCTGGCCCGGGAAGACGAACGCGACCTCGCCCGGCGTGCCGGGGGCGCGGGTGACGGTCTGCGGGCCGGGCCGGCCGGCGGCGAGCGCGTCGAGGGACGCGGCCAGGTCGTCGCGGTCGGCGGCGAAGACGACGGCCCGGTGGTCGTGGGCGGCGCGGGTGGCGGCCAGCGACCAGCCGACGTCGGCGAGCGCGTCGTCGTCCACTGTGCCGAGGTGCTCGCGCAGGTCCCGGGTGCGGGCGGTGAGGGCGTCGACGGTGCGCCCGGAGAGCACCCAGGGCAGCTCCCCGGTCGGCACGTCGGCCGCCGGTCCGGGCTCCGGCTCGTCGGCGGGGGCCTGTTCGAGGATGGTGTGCACGTTGGTGCCGCTGATCCCGAACGAGGAGACGGCGGCGCGGCGTACCCCGTCGGCCGGCTCCCACGGCCGGGCGGAGGTGAGCAGCTCGACGCTGCCGCCGGTCCAGTCGACGTGCGGGGTGGGCTCGTCCACGTGCAGCGTGGGCGGCAGCACCCCGTGCCGCATCGCCAGCACCATCTTCATCACCCCGGCCACACCCGCCGCCGCCTGGGTGTGCCCGATGTTCGACTTGATCGAGCCGAGCCACAACGGCCGGTCGGCGGGCCGGTCCTGGCCGTACGTGGCGATGAGGGCCTGCGCCTCGATCGGGTCGCCGAGGGTGGTGCCGGTGCCGTGCGCCTCGACGGCGTCCACCTGCTCGGCGGTGAGTCCGGCGTTCGCGAGGGCCTGCCGGATCACCCGCTGCTGGGCGGGGCCGTTGGGGGCGGTGAGGCCGTTGGAGGCGCCGTCCTGGTTGACGGCGCTGCCGCGCAGCACGGCGAGGACCGGGTTGCCGTCGCGGCGGGCGTCGGAGAGCCGCTGGAGTACCAGCAGGCCGACGCCCTCGCCCCAGCCGGTGCCGTCCGCGGCTCCGGCGAACGGCTTGCACCGGCCGTCGGCGGCGAGACCGCGCTGGCGGGAGAAGCCGACGAAGATGCCGGGGGTGGCCATCACGGTGGCGCCGCCGGCCAGGGCCAGGTCGCACTCCCCCGTCTGCAGGGCCTGCGCGGCCAGGTGCATCGCGACCAGCGACGACGAGCAGGCCGTGTCGACGGTGACGGCCGGGCCGTGCAGCCCGAAGGTGTACGCCAGCCGGCCGGAGATGACGCTGGCGGAGGTGCCGGTGGCGAGGTAGTTCTCGTCGACGTCCCCGGTGGCCATCAGCAGCGAGCCGTAGTCCTGGCCGTTGGTGCCGACGTACACGCCGGTGCGGCTGCCGCGCAGGGCGGTCGGGTCGATCCGGGCCCGCTCGAACGCCTCCCAGGTGGTCTCCAGCAGCAGCCGCTGCTGCGGGTCCATGGCGAGGGCCTCGCGGGGGCTGATGCCGAAGAACGCCGGGTCGAACTCGCCGGCACCGGCGACGAAGCCGCCCTCCCGGACGTAGCTGGTACCGAGGTGCTCGGGGTCGGGGTGGTACAGCTCGGCGAGGTTCCAGCCGCGCTCGCCGGGCATCAGGCTCAGCGCGTCGGTGCCGGTGGCCAGCAGGTCCCAGAGCTGCTCGGGCGAGGTGACCCCGCCGGGGAAGCGGCAGCTCATGGCGACGATGGCGATCGGTTCGCGGTCACGGCCGGTGCCGTCGGCGACCACCTCGCCGGTGGTGTGCCCGGCGGTGAGGCCGTGCAGGTGGGCGGCGAGTTCGGCGACCGTGGGGTGGTCGAAGACCAGCGTGGCGGGCAGGGTCATACCGGTCTCGGCGGTCAGCCGGTTGCGCAGCTCGACGGCGGTGAGCGAGTCGAAGCCGAGGTCACGGAAGGTGCGCTCGGGCAGCGGCCGCCCGGCCGGGTAGCCGAGCACGACGGCAGCCTGGGTGCGTACGAGGTCGGCGAGCTGCGGCAGGGACCGGCCGACCACCACGGCGCGGACGGGACCGGTGGGCACGGCGGGCACCCCGGGCAGGGCGGCGATCAGTGGCGTGGGCCGGCCCCAGGACGCGGCGAGGCGTCCCCAGTCGACGGCAGCGACGGTGACCGCCGGCTCGGCGGTGTTGACCAGCCGGCCGAGGGCGGTGACGGCCTCGGCGGCGGGGAGCGCGTCGACCCCGCCCCGGGCGAGCCGGGCGGTCAGGGCGGCGGCCATGCCGTCCTCAGCCCAGGCGCCCCAGGCGATGGCGGTGGCGGGCAGGCCCTGGTCGCGTCGCCAGGCCGCGAACGCGTCGAGATAGGCGTTGGCCGCCGCGTAGTTGCCCTGCCCGGCACTGCCGATGACGCCGGCGAGGGAGGAGAAGAGCACGAACGCGTCGAGGTCGCGGTGGGCGGTGGCCTCGTGCAGGACCCGGGCGGCGCGGACCTTGCCGTCGAGGACGGCCTGCATCCGGGTCAGGTCGAGCCCGTCGAGGACGCCGTCGTCGATCACGCCGGCGGTGTGCACGACGGCGGTCAGCTCCGGCAGCCCGGAGACCAGAGCCTCGACGGCGGCCCGGTCGGTGACGTCGCACCCCACCACCCGCACCGCACCCAACTCGGCCACCAACTCCGCCGCACCCGGCGCCCCCGGACCCCGCCGCGAGGCGAGGACCACCTCACCGGCCCCGTTCGCCAGCAACCACCGCGCCACATGCCGACCCAACGCACCCGTACCACCGGTCACCAGCACCGTCCCGGCAGGCCGCCAACCCACACCCACCGGCGGCACGGCCGGCACCAGCCGCCGGCCGAGGACGCCCTGGGGGCGGATCGCCACCTGGTCGTGCCCGGCGTCGGCGAGGACGGCGAGCAGCGCGTCGGCCGTGGCGCGGTCGGCGCGGGCGGGCAGGTCGACCAGGCCGCCCCAGCGGTCCGGCTGTTCGAGGGCGACGACCCGCCCGAGGCCCCAGGCCAGGGCGGCCCACGGGTCGGTGAGGGTCTCGCCGGCCCCGGCGCGCACGGCGCCCCGGGTGAGGCACCAGAGCCGGCCGGGCAGGCCCGCGTCGGCGAGCGCCTGGGTGAGGGTGAGCAGCAGCGCGGCGCCGACGGAGACGGCCGGGGCGTCCGGCAGCGCCCGGTCGGTCGCGGGCAGCACGCAGAGCACGCCGGCCCAGCCCTGCTCGCCGTGGCCGCGCAGCAGCCCGGTCAGCTCGGCGCGATCGACGCCCGGGGCGACGGTCAGGGTGTCGACGTGGGCGCCGGCACCGGTCAACGTGCCGGCCACCCCGGCGTCGTCGTTGTCGGCGGTGACGACGAGCCAGCGGCCGGTCAGCGCCGGAACGGCGGCGGGGCGTACGGGTTCCCACTCGACCCGGTAGGTCCAGCCGTCCACCACGGCGTCGCGCTGCCGGGCCCGCCGCCACGACGACAGCACCGGTACGGCCGGGGCGAGCGCCTCCACTGCCGCGGGATCGTCCTGCACGGCCAGGTGGGCGGCGACCCCGGTCAGGTCGCCACGCTCCACGGCCGCCCAGAAGTCCCCCTCGGCGGCGTCACCCGGCACGGCCGTCACGGCGGTGCCGCCGACCTCGGGCCAGTAGCGCTGGTGCTGGAAGGCGTACGTGGGCAGGTCCACGCGGCGCGCGCCGGTGTCGGCGAACCACTGCCGCCAGTCGACCGCCACCCCGCGCACGTGCAACTCGGCCAGCCCGGCCAGCAGCCCGTGCGCCTCGGGCCGGTCCGCGCGCTGCGCGGCGACGGCCAGCACGGCGTCGTCGGCGGGCAGGATGTCGGCCGCCATCGCGGTCAGTACGCTGCGCGGGCCGATCTCCAGGAACGTGTCCGCCCCGGCGGCGCGCAGCGCGGCGACCCCGTCGGCGAAGCGGACGGCCTCGCGGACGTGGCGCACCCAGTAGTCGGGCGTGCGGATCTCGTCGGCGTCGGCCAGTGCCCCGGTCACGTTCGACACGACCGGCAGCGACGGCGCGGCGAAGGTGAGCTTGTCGAGCACCGCGCGGAACCGGGCGAGCATCGGCTCCATCAACGGACTGTGGAACGCGTGGCTGACGGTGAGGCGGCGGACGCGTACGCCCCGCTCACGCCAGACCCGCTCCACCTCGTCGAGGGCCTCGACGGCACCGGAGACCACGACGGCCTGCGGACCATTGACCGCCGCGATCCCCACGCCGGCCAGCCCGTCCAGCGTGGCCGCCACGTCGGCCTCGGTGGCCGCGACGGCCAGCATCCCACCCCCGGCGGGCAGCGCCTGCATCAACCGGCCCCGCGCCGCCACCAGCGCGCAGGCGTGCTCCAGCGACAGCACCCCCGCCACGTACGCAGCCGTGACCTCGCCGATCGAGTGGCCGCCGACCAGGTCGGGGGCGACGCCGAAGGACTCGACGAGACGGAACAGCGCCACCTCGACGGCGAACAGACCGGCCTGCGTGAACACGGTCTGGTCCAGCAGGTCGGCGTCGGCCGAGCCCTCGGCGGCGAAGAGCACCTCACGCAGCGGGCGCGGCAGGGCTCTGTCCAGGTGCCCGCACGCCTCGTCGAGGGCGGCGGCGAAGACCGGGAACTCGGCGTACAGCTCCCGGCCCATGCCGGCGCGCTGCGCGCCCTGGCCGGAGAAGAGCACCGCGAGCTGGCCGCGCGGCACCCCGGCACCGAGCACGACCGTACCGGCCGGTTCCCCGGCGGCGAGGGCGCGCAGCCCCGCGAGCAGGTCGTCGCGGCCGGTCGCGGACAGCACGGCCCGACGGTCCAGGGTGGAGCGGGAGGTGACCGACGAGAAGGCCACGTCGAGCGGGCGGAGGGTCTCGTCGGCGGCGAACCGGGCGGCCCAGCGGCCGGCCTGCGCGGCGAGCGCGGCGTCGGAGCGGGCGGAGAGCAGCACGGGGGCCACCGTGCGGGCCTGCGGCGTGGTCGGCTCGGCCTCGGCCTCGACCTCGGCGGGAGCCGGGGCCTGCTCGATGATGGTGTGCGCGTTGGTGCCGGAGACGCCGAACGACGACACGGCGGCCCGGCGCGGCCGCTCCACGGCCGGCCACGGCGTGACGGCGGTGGCGAGGGTGACGGCCCCGGCGGTCCAGTCGATCTGCGGCGACGGCTCGTCGACGTGCAGGGTGGGCGGCACGACGCCGTGCCGCATCGCCATCACCATCTTGATCACACCGGCCACGCCGGCGGCTGCCTGGGTGTGCCCGATGTTCGACTTCACCGACCCGAGCAGCAGCGGCGCGGCCTCGTCGCGGTCCTGCCCGTACGTGGCCAGCAGCGCCTGCGCCTCGATCGGGTCGCCGAGCCGGGTGCCCGTGCCGTGCGCCTCCACCACGTCGACCTGCTCGGGCGTGAGCCGGGCGTTGCCGAGGGCCTGGCGGATGACCCGCACCTGGGAGGGGCCGTGCGGGGCGCTGAGCCCGTTGGACGCGCCGTCGGAGTTGACCGCGCTGCCGCGTACCACGGCGAGCACCGGGTAGCCGTGCCGCTGCGCGTCGGAGAGCCGGGTGAGCAGCAGCATGCCGATGCCCTCGGACCACGAGGTGCCGTCCGCGCCGGCGGCGAACGCCTTGCACCGCCCGTCGGCGGCGAGACCGCGCTGCCGGCTGAAGCCGACGAAGACCGCCGGGGTGGGCATCACCGTCACGCCGCCCGCCAGGGCCAGCTCGCAGTCGCCGTTGCGCAGGGCCTGCGCGGCCAGGTGGATAGCGACGAGCGAGGACGAGCAGGCGGTGTCGACCGTGACCGCCGGCCCCTCCAGCCCGAGGGTGTACGCGACGCGGCCGGAGATGACACTGGTGGCGTTGCCGGTGAGCAGGTGACCCTCGCCGTTCTCGGCCTGCGCCATCATGCCGTCGTAGCCGTGCGACGAGGCCCCGACGAAGACGCCGGTACGGCTGCCCCGGACGGCCGGCAGCGGCAGCCCGGCCCGCTCGAACGCCTCCCAGGAGGTCTCCAGCAGCAGCCGCTGCTGCGGGTCCATGGCGAGGGCCTCGCGGGGCGAGATGCCGAACAGGTCGGCGTCGAAGTCGGCGGCGGAGTAGACGAAGCCGCCCTCGCGCACGTAACTGGTGCCCGGGTGGTCGGGATCGGGGTGGAAGAGGTTCTCCAGGTCCCAGCCCCGGTCGGCGGGGAACGGCCCGATCCCGTCGCCGCCGTCGTGCACGAGCTGCCACAGCGCCTCGGGGCTGTCGACGCCGCCCGGGTAGCGGCAGCTCATCGCCACGATGGCGATGGGCTCGGAGTCCCGGCTCTCCAGCTCGCGCAGCCGACGCCGGGTACGCCGCAGCTCCGAGGTCGTACGCTTCAGGTACTCGACGTACCTCTCGTCCTCGTTGCTCACCGTGGACCTACCTCACTCGGCATGCCGATGTCGTTGCGGCTGGTGGTCACGACGTCTCCAGCTCGCGGTCGATCAGGTCGAAGATGTTCTCGGCGGTGGCCGACTCCAGGTCGTCGTCGCCGTCCGCGTCCGCCTGCCGCTCGGTCAGCCGGCCCAGCAGGCCGTGCAGCCGGTCGGTGATCCGGCGGAACTCGTCGTCGGCCGGGTCCAGCCCGACGAGCGCCGCCTCCAGCCGGTCGAGTTCCCGGCCCGCCGCCGACGGCTCGCCGGCCGGGCTCACCGGGGCGAACTGCCCGGCCAGGTGGACGGCGAGCGCCTCGGGCGTCGGGTTGTCGAAGACCAGCGTCGCCGGCAACCGCAGCCCGGTGGCCGCGCCGAGCCGGTTGCGCAGCTCCACGGCGGTCAGCGAGTCGAAGCCGAGTTCCCGGAACGCGCGGGTCGGCTCGATGCCGGCCGGGTCGCCGTGGCCGAGAACGACCGCCACGTGCGCCAGCACCAGGTCGCGCAGGGCGCGTACCCGCTTGTCGTCGGGCAGGGCGCGCAGCGTCTCGGCGTACGCCTGCCCGTCGGCGGCCTCGCCGGCCGCGGCCCGGCGGCCGGCGGCGCGGACCAGGTTGGTCAGCAGCGGGTGTACGGGCGACCCGGGCGCGGCCACGCCGGTGGCGATCTTGGCGGGCATGATTGTCGCCCGCTCCGAGCGCCAGAGGGCGTCGAACAGGGCGAGCCCCTCGGCGTCGGAGAGCGCCGCCATGCCGCCCCGGTCGAGGCGGCGGATGTCGGCCGAGTCGAGGTGGCCCGTCATGCCGCTGGCCTGTGCCCAGCGGCCCCACGCCAGCGCGACCGCCGGCAGGCCGAGGGCCCGCCGGTGCTCCGCCAGCGCGTCGAGGAACGCGTTGCCGGCGGCGTAGTTGCCCTGGCCCGGACCGCCGAACACGCCGGCGGCGGCGGAGAAGAGCACGAACGCGCTCAGGTCGTGGCCGAGGGTGGCCCGGTGCAGGTTCCACGCCACGTCGACCTTGGGCCGCAGCACCGCGGCGAGGCGGTCGGGGGTGAGCGACTCGACGGTGGCGTCGTCGAGGACGCCGGCGGCGTGCACGACGGCGCGCAGCGGGTGCCGCCGGTCCACCATGGACAGCACGTCCGCCACGGCGTCCGGGTCGGCCAGGTCGGCGGCGACGATCGACACGTCCGCGCCGAGCGCCTTCAGGTCGGCGAGCAGTTCGTCGGCGCCCTCGGCGTCCGGGCCGCGCCGGCTGACCAGCAGCAGCTGCCGGGCGCCGTGCGCGGTGACCAGGTGCCGGCAGAGCAGCGCGCCGAGGGTGCCGGTCGCCCCGGAGACCAGGACCGTGCCGTCGAGCCGGGGCGCCTGCGGAATGCTCAGGGCCAGCTTGCCGACGTGCCGGGCCTGGCTGAGGAAGCGGAACGCCTCGGGGGCGCGCCGGACGTCCCAGGTGCGCCGGGGCAGGGGCCGCAGCGCACCGGCGGCGAAAAGCGCCATCAGCTCGCCCAGCATCGCGCCGATCTTCTCCGGGCCGGCCTCGATGAGATCGAAGACCTGGTAGCTGACGCCCGGATGGTCGGCGGCGACCCGCCGCGGGTCCCGCTTGTCGGTCTTGCCCATCTCGACGAACCGGCCGCCGTCGGCGAGCAGCCGCAGCGACGCGTCGACGTACTCGCCGCGCAGGGCGTTGAGCACCACGTCGACGCCCCGCCCGCCGGTGCGGTGGGCGAACTCGTCGGCGAAGTCGAGGCTGCGGGAGGAGGCGAGGTGCGCGTCGTCGAAGCCGGTGTCGCGCAGCGCCGGCCACTTGCCGGGGCCGGCCGTGCCGTAGACCTCCGCGCCGAGGTGGCGGGCGATCTGCACGGCGGCCATGCCCACGCCGCCGGCCGCCGCGTGCACGAGCACGGACTCGCCCGCGCGCAGCCGGGCCAGCTCCACCAGCCCGTACCAGGCGGTCAGGAAGACCACGGGCACGGCGGCGGCGTCGGTGTAGGACCAGCCGTCGGGGATGCGGGTGACCAGCCGGCGGTCGGTGACCGCCGCCGAGGCGAACGAGCCGGAGAAGATGCCCATCACCCGGTCGCCGGGGGCGAGGTCGGCGACGCCCGGCCCCACGCCGAGCACCACGCCGGCGCCCTCGTTGCCCAGCACCTCCTGGTCGGGGACCATGCCGAGGGCCAGCACCACGTCGCGGAAGTTCAGCCCGGAGGCGCGCATCCCGACCAGGACGTGGCCCGCCGGCAGTTCCCCGCCCGCCTCGGGACCGGGTAGCAGGGCGAGGTTCTCCAGCGTGCCCTTTTCGGTGACGTCGAGGCGCCACGGCACCTCGTCGGCGGGCAGCGGCAACACACCGGCGTCGCGGGCCCGGGCCAGCCGGGGCACGAGCGGCGCGCCGTCGCGCAGCGCGAGCTGCGGCTCGCCGGAGGCGACGGCCGCCGGGACGGCCGCCAGGGAGGCGGCGGCGTCGTCGGTGTCGAGCAGCGTGAACCGGCCGGGGTGCTCGGACTGCGCCGAGCGGACCAGCCCCCACAGGGTCGCCCGGGCCAGGTCGCAGGGGGCCTCGCCCGGGGCCGCGCCGACCGCGCCCCGGGTGTGCAGCACGAGCCGGGACCGCTCCAGCCGGGGTTCGCCCAACCACTGCCGCACCAGCGCGAGGGCGTCGCGGGCCGCGTCGTGCGCGGCCTCACCGGCCCGCTGCGGGTCCGGCTCCGCGCCGGAGCGCAGGTCCAGCACCACATCGGGTACGTCCCCGGACTCCCCGATCTCGGCGATCAGCGCCGCCAGGTCGGCGTGGGACCGCACCGGGTGCCCGGCGGCGGCGAGCGCCCCGGCGAGGCCGAGGGGGTCGTCGCCGAGCAGCGCCCAGCGGGCCTCCCCGGCCGCCGCCCCGGTGTCCGTCAACGGCGTCCAGTCCAGGTGGAACACCGACGTGCGGCGCAGGGCGGCGGCCTCGTCGGCCCGGCCCGCGGCGACCGGGCGGAACGTCAGCGACTCGACGGTGGCGACCGGCTGGCCGGCGGTGTCGGCGAGCGTGACCGCGACGGTGTCCGGGCCGAGCGGGCGCAGCCGCGCCCGCAGCCGGGTGGCGCCGTGGGCGTGCAGGGCGACCGAGCGGAAGGCGAACGGCATCCAGCCCGCCCCCGAGGTGTCCGCCGCGTCGCCGAGCAGGGCGGTGACGCCGCTGGCCTGGAGGGCCGCGTCGAACAGGGCCGGGTGCAGCCCGAAGCGGGACGCGTCGGCGCTCGCCTCCTCGGGCAGGGCCACCTCGGCGTAGACCTCGCCGTCGCCGCGCCACACCCGGCGCAGCCCCCGGAAGGAGGGGCCGTAGCCGAGGCCGCCCTCGGCCGTCTGCGCGTACCAGGCGTCCAGGTCGGCGTCGACCTCGACGGCGTCGGCCGGCGGCCACTGCCCCGGTACGGCGGTCGGGGCGGGCGGCTGCGGCAGCAGGAGTCCCTCGGCGTGCCGGGTCCACTCGGCGTCGGCGTCCTCTTCGGGGCGGGAGTGCACGGTGACGCTCCGCTCGCCGGTGTCGGCGGGCGGGCCCACTCGTACCTGCACCTGCACCGCGCCGGTCGCGGGGAGCACCAGCGGGTTGATCAGCGTCAGGTCGCCCACCTGGCCGGCGTCGACCTCGTCGCCGGCCCGGACCACCATGTCGACGACGCCGGTGCCGGGGACGATCACCGCCCCGCCGACGGCGTGGTCGGCCAGCCACGGGTGGGTACGCACCGACAGCCGCCCGGTCAGCACCACCGCCCGGTCGTCGGCGACGGGTACGGCCGCGCTGAGCAGCGGGTGCCCGGTGTCCTGGAGGCCGGCCGAGCCGACGTCGCGTACGCGGTGCGCGGGCGCGTCCAGCCAGTAGCGTCCCCGTTCGAAGGCGTAGGTGGGCAGTGCCACCACGTCGGTCTCGGCGAGGACGGCCGTCAGGTCGACGGGCAGGCCGATCGCGTGGGCGGTGGCGAGGTTGGTCAGCAGCCGCGTCGGGTCGTCGTCACCGCGCCGCAGGCTGCCCAGCGTGTGCCCGGTGACGCCGGCATCGTCCAGGATCGCCGTCACCGGCATCGTCAGCACCGGGTGGGGGCTGATCTCGATGAACGTGGTGTGCCCGGCGGCGACAGCGACGCGCACGGCGGCGTCGAACTGCACGGTCTGCCGCAGGTTGTCGTACCAGTAACCGGCGTCCATCGAGGACGGTTCGACCCAGTCACCGGTCAACGTCGAGACGAGCCGAGTGTGCCCCGGCTGCGGGCTCACGTCGGCCAGGTCCGCGCGCAACTGCTCCGCGACGTCCTGCACCGCCGCCGAGTGCGACGCGTAGTCCACCGGGATCAACCGCGCCCGCACCCCGTCGGCCTGACACGCCGCCACCAGATCCGCAACCGGCTGCGGCGGACCCGACACCACGACCGTCGACGGACCGTTCACCGCCGCCACCCCGACACCCGGGAACGCCGACAGCCGCTCAGCCACCGCCTCCGCCGACAGGTCCACCGACGCCATCGTCCCCGTGCCCCGCAGCACCGTCAGCGCCCGCGACCGCAACGCCACCGCCTTCGCCGCGTCCTCCAGGGAGAGAATCCCCGCCACACACGCCGCGCCGATCTCGCCCTGCGAGTGACCGACCACCGCCGCCGGGGTGACCCCGGCGTGCTGCCACACCGCCGCCAGGGCCATACCCACGGCCCACAGCACCGGCTGCACGACCTCGACCCGCGCCAGCCACGACTCGTCGTCACCCGTCAACACCGACACCAGATCGACGTCCAGGTACGGGGCCAGGGCCCGCTGACACTCCGCCAACCGCGCGTCGAACACCGGCGTCCGACCCACCAAGCCGGCCGCCATCCGCGCCGACTGCGCACCCTGACCCGGGAACACGAACACCGCACTCGTCCCGACGGCCGTACCCGTGACCAGGTTCCCCGCCGGCGCACCAGCCGCCAGGGCGTCCAGCCCCGCCAGCAACTCCTCCGCGCTCGACCCGACCACGACCGCCCGCTGGTCGAACGTCGACCGGGTGGCGGCGAGGGACCAGCCCACCGCCGCCGCGTCCACCTCGCCGTGCTCGCGCACGTACTCCGCCAGGCGAGCCGCCTGGCCGGTCAGGGCGCCCTTCGAACGTCCCGACAGCGGCCACACCACGACGTCGGAGGCAACGAGCCCGGGGCCCTGCTCGGCCGGAGCGGCAGCCACGGCCTGCGGCTCGTCGGCCTGTTCGATGATCACGTGGGCGTTGGTGCCGGACATGCCGAACGACGACACCGCCGCCCGGCGCGGCCGGTCCACCACCGGCCAGGGCCGCGACTGCGTGGCCAGTTCCACCGCGCCGGAGGTCCAGTCGATGTGCGGCGACGGCTCGTCCACGTGCAACGTCGCCGGTACCACGCCCTCCCGCATCGCCAGCACCATCTTGATCACACCGGCGACGCCCGAGGCGGCCTGCGTGTGGCCGATGTTGGACTTGATCGAGCCGAGCAGCAGCGGCTCGCCGCCCTCGCGGTCCTGGCCGTAGGTCGCCAGCAGGGCCTGCGCCTCGATCGGGTCACCGAGCGTCGTGCCCGTGCCGTGCGCCTCGACCACGTCGACATCCGCGCTGCCCAGCCGGGCCCCCGCGAGGGCCTGGCGGATCACCCGCTGCTGCGACGGGCCGTTCGGGGCGGTCAGCCCGTTCGAGGCGCCGTCCTGGTTGACCGCCGACCCACGCACCACCGCCAGGACCCGGTGCCCGTTGCGCCGCGCGTCCGACAGCCGCTCCACCAGCAGCACGCCCACACCCTCGCCCCAGCCCGTGCCGTCCGCACCCGCCGCGAACGCCTTGCACCGGCCGTCGGCCGCCAGGCCCCGCTGCCGGGAGAACTCGAAGAAGGTGCCGGGGGTGGCCATGACCGTGACGCCGCCGGCGAGGGCGAGGTCGCACTCGCCACGCCGCAGCGACTGCACCGCCAGGTGCAACGCCACAAGCGACGACGAACACGCCGTGTCCACCGACACCGCCGGCCCCTCCAACCCCAACGCGTACGCCACCCGGCCCGACACCACACTGGCGGCGTTGCCCGTGGCCCCGAACCCTTCGGCCTGCTCCCCCGCAGCCATCAGCAGGGCCCCATAGTCCTGACCATTCGTGCCCACGAACACCCCTGTTCGCGAACCCCGCAGAACCCCAGGCGCAACCCCTGCCCGCTCGACCGCCTCCCACGAAACCTCCAGCAGCAACCGCTGCTGCGGATCCATCGCCGCCGCCTCGCGCGGCGAGATCCCGAAGAAACCGGGATCGAACTCGCCGGCCCCGTGCAGGAAGCCGCCCTTGTCGGCGTACGTGGTGCCGGGGTTGGCCGGGTCGGGGTCGTAGAGCCGGTCGAGGTCCCAGCCCCGGTCGGTCGGGAAGTCGCCGATCGCGTCGACGCCGTCGGCGACGAGGCGCCACAGCCGTTCGGGGCCGTCGACGCCGCCGGGGTAGCGGCAGGCCATGGCGACGATGGCCACCGGCTCGTCGTCGCCCACGGCGGCCGGGACAGCGACGGGAGCCGCCCCGGCGTCGGCGCCGAAGAGGCCGGCGAGCAGGAAGCGGGACAGCACCACCGGGGTGGGGTGGTCGAAGACCAGGGTGGTGGGCAGCGCCTGCCCGGTGGCGGCGACGAGCCGGTTGCGCAGCTCCACGGCGGTCAGCGAGTCGAAGCCGAGGTCGCGGAACGCGGTGGTCGCGCCCACGGCGGCAGCCCCGCCGTCGTGGCCGAGCACGTCGGCGGCGAGTTCGCGGACCAGGTCGGCGACGGTCTCCTCGCGGCGGGCCGGGGTCAGCGCGGCGAGGCGCCGGCGCAGCGTGGCCGCCGGGCCGTCGTCGCCGTCGTCGGCCGCGGCGCCGCCGTCGAGGGCGGCCCGCGCCTCCGGTACGCCCTCCAGCAGCGGCCGGCGGCGCGCGGAGGCGTACGCGGGGGCAAACCGGGTCCAGTCCACGTCGGCCACCGTCACTGTGACGTCGTCGTGGTCGAGGGCCTGCTGCAACGCGGCCATGGCGACGGCCGGGTCCATGGCGGGCAGGCCCCGGCGGCGCAGGTTCCGCTCGGCGTCGGCGGCGTGCATGCCGCCGTCGGACCATGGGCCCCAGGCGATGGCGGTGCCGGCCCGGCCGTCGGCGCGCCGCCGCCGCACCAGCGCGTCCAGGTAGGCGTTGCCGGCCGCGTACCCGGCCTGCCCGCCACTGCCCCAGGTGGCGGCGATGGACGAGTAGACGACGAAGGCGTCCAGCTCCCGGTCGGCGAGCAGGTCGGCGAGGTGGGTGGCCCCGGCGGTCTTGCCGACTGTCACCCCGGCCAGCTCGGCGGGGGTGACCTCGGCCAGCGGGGTGGCCTGCGCGACGCCGGCGGTGTGCACGACGGTGCGCACCGGCGGGCCGTCGGCCTCGACCCGGTCGAGCAGGTCGGCGAGGGCGGCCCGGTCGGCGATGTCGCAGGCGGCGACGGTGACCCGGGCCCCGAGGCCGGCCAGCTCGGCCTCCAGCTCGGCGGCGCCGGGGGCGTCGGGTCCGCGCCGGCTGACCAGCACGACGTGCTCGGCTCCGGCGGCGGCGAGCCAGCGGGCGGCGCGCGCCCCGAGCCCGCCGGTGCCGCCGGTGACCAGGGCGGTGCCGGTGGGCGTGAACCGGCGCGCCGGCGGACGGTCGCCGAGGGCGGCGCGGACGAGGCGGCGGGCGAAGACGCCGGGGCCGCGCACGGCGAGCTGGTCCTCGCCGGTCGAACCGGTGAGGATCGCGGCGAGCCGGAAGGCGGCCCGGTCGTCGGGGTCGGACGGCAGGTCGACCAGGCCGCCCCAGCGGTGCGGCGCCTCGACGCCGACGACCCGGCCGAGGCCCCAGATCGCGGCCTGCGCCGGGTCGGCGAGCCGGTCGTACGAGGCGGCGGCGACCGCGCCCCGGGTGACCAGCCACAGCGGCGCTGCCACGCCGGCGTCGCCGAGCGCCTGCACGAGGGCGAGGGTGGCGGTCAGGCCGGGCAGGACGGTGCCGTCGGCGGTGCGTGGTTCCCCGGCGAGCAGGGAGACGACGCCGGCGGGCTCGGTGCCGGCGAGGGCCGCCGCGAGGCCGGCCCGGTCGGCGTCCGGCTCCACCGTCAGCGGCAGCACGTCGGCGCCGGCGCCGGTCAGCGCGGCCCGGACGGCCTGCGCCACCGGGTCGTCGGCGTCGTCGGCGGGCAGCGCCAGCAGCCAGGTGCCGGCCAGCCGGGCGGGGGCGGGCTCGGGGGCCACCTGCCATTCCTCCCGGTACCGCCAGCCGTCGAGGACCGAGTGTTCCTGCCGCTGCCGCCGCCAGTCGGCGAGGACGGGCAGCAGGGTACGCAGCGACTCGGCGGCGGCGGTGTCGGTGACGGCGAGGGTGTCGCGCAGCGCGTCGAGGTCGGCGCGTTCGACGGCCGCCCAGAACCGGCGGTCGAGCGCGCCGGCCCCGCCCGTCGTGGTGTCGTCGGCGGGCGCCTCGGCCGGCACCCAGTAGTGCTGCCGCTCGAACGGGTAGGTGGGCAGGTCGACGAGCCGGCCGGGCCGGCCGGCGAGGACGTCCGCCCAGTGCGGCGGCGTGCCGGCGACATGCAGTTGGGAGAGGGCGGCGAGCAGGGCACGGCGGTCCGGGCGGTCCCGGCGCAGCACCGGCACCACCACGGCGGAGGCGGCGTCGGTCTCGATCCCGGCGAGGGTCTCCTGGACGCTGGCGGTGAGCACGGCGTCCGGCCCGACCTCCACGAAGGTGCCGACGCCGTGGGCGCGCAGGGCGCGTACGCCGTCGGCGAAGCGGACCGCCTCCCGGACGTGGCGCACCCAGTAGCCGGGGTCGGTGAGCTGCGCCGGGTCGGCCAGCTCGCCGGTCACGTTGGACACCACCGGCAGGGTGGGGGCGCGCAGGTCGAGGCGGGCGGCGACGGCAGCGAACTCGGCGAGCATCGGCTCCATCAGCGGGCTGTGGAAGGCGTGGCTGACCCGCAGCCGCCGCACCTTCACCTCCCGGCCGGTCCAGAGTTCCGCCAGCTCGTCGATGGCCGCCGCGTCGCCGGAGACGACGACGGCGTCGGGACCGTTGACGGCGGCGACGGCGACCCGGCCGGTCAGCGCGGCGATCGACTCGGCGACCCGGGCCTCGTCGGCGGCCACGGCGAGCATCGCGCCGCCGGTGGGCAGGTCCTGCATGAGCCGCCCCCGGGCGGCGACGAGGGCGCACGCGTCGTCGAGGCTGAGCACGCCGGCCACGTGGGCGGCGGTCAGCTCGCCGACGGAGTGCCCGGCGACCATGTCGGGGGCCAGGCCCCAGGAGCCGAGCAGCCGGTGCAGCGCCACCTCGACGGCGAACAGCGCGGCCTGGGTGAAGACGGTCTGGTCGAGCAGGTCGGCCTCGGCGGTGCCGGGCTCGGCGAACAGCAGCGGCTTCAGCGGCCGGGGCAGCCGGTGGTCGAGGTGGCCGCAGACCTCGTCGAGCGCCTCCGCGAAGACCGGGTACGCCTCGTACAGCTCCCGGCCGGCGCCGGCGCGCTGGGCGCCCTGGCCGGAGAACAGGAACGCGACCCCGCCGCGTTCGGCGGCGGCGCCGGTGACCAGCCCGGGGGCGGGCCGGTCGTCGGCGAGGGCGTGCAGCGCGGCGAGCAGGCCGTCGCGGTCGTCGGCGAGCACGACCGCCCGGTGCTCCAGGGGCGAGCGGGAGACCGCCGAGGTCCAGGCGACGTCGGCCGGGCGCAGGTGCGCGTCGTCGGCGACGTAGGCCGACCAGCGCTCGGCCTGGCGGCGCAGCGCGGTGCGGGTTCGGCCGGTGAGCAGCACCGGCGCGGGCGCGGGCGGCACCGGGTGGTCCGCCTCGACGCCGGCCGGTTCGGGCTGTTCGAGGATGAGGTGGGTGTTGGTGCCGCTCATCCCGAACGACGAGACGGCGGCCCGGCGCGGCCGGTCCACGGCCGGCCACGGCGTGGCCTCGGTGACGAGGGTGACCGCGCCGGCGGCCCAGTCCACGTGCGGGGTGGGCTCGTCGACGTGCAGGGTGGCCGGCACGACGCCGTGCCGCATCGCCAGCACCATCTTGATCACACCGGCGATACCGGCGGCGGCCTGGGTGTGCCCGATGTTGGACTTGATCGAGCCGAGCAGCAGCGGCGCGGCGTCGCCCCGCTCCCGGCCGTACGTGGCGAGCAGCGCCTGAGCCTCGATCGGATCGCCGAGGGTGGTGCCGGTGCCGTGCGCCTCCACCACGTCGACCAGGTCGGGGGTGAGCTTCGCGCCGGCCAGGGCTTGCCGGATGACCCGCTGCTGGGACGGGCCGTTGGGGGCGGTGAGGCCGTTCGACGCGCCGTCGGAGTTGACCGCCGAGCTGCGGATGACGCCGAGCACGGGGTGGCCGTTGCGGCGGGCGTCGCTGAGCCGTTCCAGCAGCAGCATGCCGACGCCCTCGGACCAGCCGGTGCCGTCGGCGGAGGCGGCGAACGACTTGCACCGGCCGTCGGCGGCGAGGCCGCGCTGCCGGGAGAACTCGACGAACGGGCCGGGGGTGGCCAGCACGGTCGCGCCACCGGCCAGGGCGAGGCCGCACTCGCGCTGGCGCAGCGCCTGGCAGGCGAGATGGATGGCGACCGACGCCGACGAGCAGGCGGTGTCCACGGTGACCGACGGGCCTTCGAGGCCGAACGTGTACGCCAGCCGACCGGACACGACACTGGCGGCGGTGCCGGTCAGCACGTACCCCTCGACGCCGGGCGCCCGGTGCAGCACGGCGGCGTAGTCCTGCCCGGAGGTGCCCACGAAGACGCCGGAGCGGCTGCCACGCAGCGACAGCGGGGCGATGCCGGCGCGTTCGAACAGCTCCCAGGTGACCTCCAGCAGCAGCCGCTGCTGCGGGTCCATGGCGACCGCCTCACGCGGCGAGATGCCGAAGAGCGCAGCGTCGAACTGCCCCGCGTCGCGCAGGAACCCGCCGGCGGTGGTGTACGAGGTGCCGGCGTTGTCCGGGTCGGCGTGGTAGAGCCGGTCCAGGTCCCAGCCGCGGTCGGTGGGAAAGTCGCCGATGGCGTCCCCGCCGGACGAGACGAACTCCCAGAGCTCCTCCGGCGAGCTGATGCCGCCCGGGTAGCGGCAGCTCATCGCCACGATCGCCACCGGCTCGGACTCCTCGGCGGTGACCTCGCGCAGCCGTTGGCGGGTCTGCTGCAGCTCGGCGACGACGCGCGTCAGGTATTCGCGCAGCCGATCTTCGTCCGCCATGACATCTCGCTTTCTCGTGACACCACAGATCCCCGGGCGGCTCAGGAGAGCCCGAGGTCCTGGTCGATGAGGTCGAACAGCTCCTGGTTGCTGGCCGCCCGCAGCCGGCCGGCCACCTCGGCGGTGTCCTCCCGGCGTTCCTCGGCGGCGCCGAGCCGTTCGAGCAGGCTGTGCAGGCGCATCGTGATCCGCACCCGGCCGATGTCGTCCGGGTCGCGCAGCGCGAGGGCGCCCTCCAACTGGTCCAGCTCCGCGAGGGTGGGCAGCGCCTCCACCGACGCTTCGTCGAGCAGTTCGGCCCGCAGGTGCTCGGCCAGCGCCTGCGGGGTCGGGTGGTCGAACACCACCGAGCTGGGCAGGCTGAGCCCGGTCGAGCGGGCCAGCCGGCCCCGCAGCTCCACGGCGGTGAGCGAGTCGAAGCCGAGGTCCCGGAAGGGCCGCCCGGCCTCCACGGCGTACGGGCTGTCGTGGCCGATGACCTCGCCCGCGGCGGTGCGGATGAGATCGACCAGCAGCCGTGCCTGTTCGGCCTGCGACAACTCGCCGAGCCGCTTGCGCAGTTCGCCGGCGACCTGGTCGCCGTCCTCGGCGTCGGCGCGCGCCGCCGCGGCCTGGGCGGCCACCTCGGCGATCTCGCTGATCAGCGGCCGGGGCCGGGCGGAGGCGAACACCGGCGCGAAGCGTTCCCAGTCGATGTCGGCGACGGTGAGGGCGGTGTCGTCGCCGTCGAGGCCGGCGCGCAGGGCGGCCATCGCCGGTTCCCGGTCGAGCAGGGACACCCCGCGCCGGCTCATGGCCGCCGCGTGCGCGTCGGTCACCATGCCGCCGCCGGCCCACGGTCCCCAGTTCACCGAGAGGTGCCGGGCCCGCCCGGCCGGCCGGGACTGCGCCCAGGCGTCCAGGAAGGCGTTGCCGGCGGCGTACGCCCCGTGGTCGCCGACGCCCCAGACGGCCGCGATGGAGGAGAAGTGCACGACCAGGTCGAGCGCCTCCGGGTCGAGGAACTCGTCGAGGTGCCGCGCGCCGGCGATCTTGCCGGAGACGACGTCGGCGAGTTCCGCCTCGGTCACGGCGGCGACCGGGTTGAGCCGGCCCACCCCGGCGGCGTGCACCACGGCGTGCACGGCCTCACCGTCGGCGCGCAGGCCACGGACCAGGTCGGCGACCGCGTCCCGGTCGGCCAGGTCGCAGGCCAGCACCCGCGCCTCGGCGCCGAGGGCGGCCAGTTCCGCCACCGCCTCGTCCGCGCCGGGGGCCGCCGCGCCGCGCCGGCTGACCAGCAGCAGCCGCCGCGCGCCGTGCCGGGCGAACCAGCCGGCGGCGTACCGGCCGACGGCGCCGGTGCCGCCGGTGACCAGGACGGTGCCCGGCGCCTGCCAGCCGGCCGGCGCCTCGGCGCGGGGCGCGCGCTCCAGCCGCCGCAGGTACGTCCCGGAGTCACGCACCGCGAGCTGGTCCTCGTCACCGGCGGCGGTGAGGGCCGCCAGGACTCCCTCGGCGGCGGCGGTGTCCAGGGTGGCGGGCAGGTCCAGCAGGCCCCCCCAGTGCCGGGGGTGTTCCAGCGCGGTCACCAGGCCGAGGCCCCACGTGGTGGCCTGGGCGGGGTGGGCTACGGGGTCGTCGGCGCCGGTGGCCACGGCCCGCCGGGTGAGCAGCCAAAGCGGCACCGGTGGCAGGGCGTCCGTGACCGCCTGCACCAGGGCCAGGTTCGCGGTCAGGCCCAGCGGCACGGCCGAGCGGTCGGGGTGCGCCCGCTCGTCGAGGGCGAGCAGCGACACGATCCGGGTGGGCGCCGCGGCGGCGAGCTGCCCGGCGAGCGTGCTCCGGTCGGTCGTCGCCGGGTCGACGGCGAGCTGCCGCACGGTGCCGCCCCGCGCGGTGAGCAGTTCGGCGAGCCGGTCGACGACCGGCTGGTCCGTACCGCTGTGCACCAGGGTCCACGTGCCGTCGACGGCACCCGCGACGAGAGCCCGCGGGCGCCAGGTGATCCGGTAGCGCCAGCCGCCGGCGAGGGTGTCCTCCTGCTGCTGGCGCCGCCACCGGTCCAGGTCCGGCAGCAGTTCCCGCAGCGGCCGGTCCGCGTCGAGACCGAGCCGGCCGGCGAGCGCGTCGCCGTCGCCGGACGCCACGGCCCGCCAGAACGCCGAGTCGACGTCGTCGTGCGCGGCGGCGGGTGTGTGGGTCGCCGCCGCGTCGAGGGTCGGCCAGAACCGCTGGTGGGCGAACGCGTACGTGGGCAGGTCCACCGGGGCGGCGGCGCCGGGCAGCAGTGCCGGGAAGCGTACGGGCACGCCGTGGCAGTGCAGCCGGGCCACCGCGCCGAGCAGGGTGGCCACCTCGTCCTGGCCGGGCCGCTGCACGCCGGTCACGACGACCGGCGCGTCCACCGGCAGCGCGTCGGCGGTCAGGGCGGTCAGCACGGTGTCCGGCCCGATCTCCAGGAACCGGGTCACCCCGTGGGAGTGCAGGTGGGTGACGGTGTCGGCGAAGCGGACCGCCTCGCGGACGTGGCGGACCCAGTAGTCGGGTGTGCAGAGCTGCTCGGGGTCGACGACCGTGCCGGTCAGGTTCGACACCAGCGGCACCGTCGGCGGGGCGTACGACAGGGTCGCCGCGACGGCCGCGAACTCGGCGAGCATGGGCTCCATCAGCGGGCTGTGGAAGGCGTGGCTGACCCGCAGCCGCTTGGTGCGTACGCCGAGGTCGGCGAAGTGGGCGGCCAGTTCGGTCAGCACGTCCTCGGCGCCGGCGACGACGACGGCGGCCGGCCCGTTGACGGCGGCGACGGCGGGCTGTCCCGGCGTGCCGGACAGGGCCCGCAGCACGTCGACCTCGGGCGCGGCGACGGCGAGCATCCCGCCGCCGGGTGGCAGGGCCTGCATCAGGCGCCCCCGGTTGCCGACGAGCGCGCAGGCGTCGGCCAGGTCGAGCACTCCGGCGACGTGGGCCGCGCTGATCTCCCCGACGGAGTGCCCGGCCACGAAGTCGGGCCGGACCCCCCAGTGTTCGAGCAGCCGGAACAGCGCCACCTCGACGGCGAAGAGCCCGGCCTGGGTGAAGACGGTCTGGTCGAGCAGGTCGGCCTCGGCGGTGCCGGGCTCGGCGAACAGCACCGCGCGCAGCGGCCGCGGCAGGTACGCGTCCAGGTGCTGGCACGCCTCGTCGAGGGTCGCCGCGAAGACGGGGAACGTCTCCCACAGGCGTCGGCCCATCCCGGCGTGCTGCGCGCCCTGGCCGGAGAAGAGCGCCGCCAGCGCGCCGCCGGGCTCGGCGGCGCCCCGGGTGAGCCCGGGGTGGTCCTGCCCGGCGGCCAGGGCCCGCAGGCCGGCGAGGGCGGCGTCGGCGTCGGCGGCGAGCAGCACCGCGCGGTGCCGCAGCGGGGACCGTCCGGTGGCCAGTGCCCGGGCCGCGTCGGCCGCGGGTGTTCCGCTGCCCGGCAGCCAGTCGGCCAGCCGGGCCGCCTGCGCCCGCAGGCTGTCGGCGGTGTCTGCCGATACGACCCACGGCAGCAGCAGCGTCCCGTCGGCGGCGCCGGGCGTGCCGCGGCTGGAGCTGGTCGTGGGCGCGTCGGCGCCGGCCGGACGGGGGGCGGCGGTGTCGGCCGAGGGCGTGGCGGGCGCCTGTTCGAGGATCACGTGCACGTTGGTGCCGCTGACCCCGAACGACGACACGCCGGCGCGGCGCGGCCGGTCCACGTCCGGCCACGGCTGCGCCTCGGTCAGCAGCGCGACGGCACCGGACGACCAGTCCACGTGCGGCGACGGCTCGTCCACGTGCAGGGTGGGCGGCAGCAGGTCGTGCTGGAGGGCCAGCACCATCTTGATCACGCCGGAGACGCCGGCGGCGGCCTGGGTGTGGCCGATGTTCGACTTCACGGAGCCGAGCCAGAGCGGCCGGTCGGCGGGGCGCTGCCGCCCGTACGTGGCCAGCAGGGCCTGCGCCTCGATCGGGTCGCCGAGCCGGGTGCCGGTGCCGTGCCCGTCGACGGCGTCCACGTCGGCGGCGCTCAGCCGCGCGTTGGCCAGCGCCTGGTTGATCACCCGCTCCTGCGCGGGCCCGTTGGGGGCGGTCAGGCCGTTGCTGGCACCGTCCTGGTTCATCGCCGAGCCGCGCACGACGGCGAGGATCCGCCGGCCGTCGCGCTGGGCGTCGGAGAGCCGCTGCAACATCACCAAGCCGACGCCCTCGCCCCAGCCGGTGCCGTCGGCGGCCCCGGCGAACGACTTGCACCGGCCGTCGAGGGCGAGCCCCCGTTGCCGGGCGAACTCCAGGAACGGGCCGGGGGTGGCCATCACCGTCACGCCGCCGGCAACCGCGACGTCGCACTCGCCCTGCCGCAGGGACTGGCAGGCCAGGTGCAGCGCCACCAGCGACGACGAGCAGGCGGTGTCGACGCTGACGGCGGGCCCCTGCAACCCGAAGTGGTACGCCAGCCGACCGCTGATGACGGCGGCGACGTTGCCGGTGGCCTGGTAGCCCTCGGTCTCGACCCGGGCGGCCATCAGCAGCGTCGCGTAGTCCTGGCCGTTGGTGCCGACGAAGACGCCGGTGTTGGTCTCCCGCATGTCGGCGGGCGCGGTGCCGGCCCGCTCGAACAGCTCCCAGGCGCTCTCCAGCAGCACCCGTTGCTGCGGGTCCATCACCATCGCCTCACGCGGGGAGATGCCGAACAGGGCGGCGTCGAAGCCGGCGGCGTCGGTGAGGAAGCCGCCCTCGCGCACGTACGAGGTGCCGGGCCGGTCGGGATCGGGGTCGTAGATGGCTGCCAGGTCCCAGCCCCGGTCGGTCGGGAACTCCGCTATGCCGTCGCGTCCCTCGGCGACGAGTCGCCACAGGTCCTCGGGGCCGGCGACGCCGCCGGGGTAGCGGCAGCTCATCGAGACGATGGCGATCGGCTCGTCCAGCGCGGTGGCGGCCCGCACGGGCTCGGTCGCCGGGGTGTCGTCGCCCGCGAGCCTGCCCGCCAGGTGCTCGGCGAGGGCGTCGGGCGTCGGGCGGTCGAACACCAGGGTCGCCGGCAGGTTCAGTCCCACCGCCTCGGCGAGGCGGTTGCGCATCTCGACGGCGCTGAGCGAGTCGAAGCCGATCTCCCGGAACGACCGGTCCGCCGCCAGCGCCTGCGGCGAGGACAGGCGCAGCACCGCCGCCGCGTGGACGCGTACGAGGTCGAGCAGGACCCGACGGCGTTCCGGTACGGCGAGGCCGGCCAGCCGGCCGCGGAGCGGGGACGCCGCGTCGGGCGTGCCGCCGTCGCGCTGCCCGGCCGCGAGCAGCCGGGCCACCTCGGGGATGTCGGCGATCAGCGGCCGGGGGCGGGCCAGCGTGTAGGTCTGCAGGAACCGGTCCCAGGCGATGTCCGCCACGGTGAGCGTGGTGTCGCCGTGGTCGAGCGCCTCGGCCAGGACGGAGACCGCGAGGTCGGGGCGCATGGCCCGGACGCCCGAGCGGAACATCTGGTCGGCGGCGCCCTCGGCGTCGACCATGCCGCCGCCGTCCCAGGCACCCCAGGCGACGGCGGTGGCGGCCCGTCCGCGCCGTCGCCGGTCCTCGGCGAGCGCGTCGAGGAAGGCGTTGGCGGCGGCGTAGCCGCCCTGGTGCCCGCCGCCCCAGACGCCCGCGCCGGAGGAGAAGAGCACGAACGCCGACAGTTCGTCGCCGCACGCCTCGTCGAGGTTGACCGCGCCGGCCACCTTGGCCCGCAGGGCGTCGGCGAGGTCGGCGACGTCGGTGGCCGCGACGGGCGCGGCGTGGGCGACGCCGGCGGTGTGGAACACGGCCCCGATGTGGGTGCCCTGCCCGGCGAGCCGCTCGACGAGGGCCCGTACGGCGGCCGGGTCGGCGACGTCGCAGGCGGCCATGGTGACTGTGGCGCCGGCGGCGCGCAGTTCGTCGGCCAGCTCGTCGGCGCCGGGCGTGGCGGGGCCTTGGCGGCCGGTCAGCACCAGCTCACCCACGCCCTCGCGGGCCAGCCAGCGCGCCACCTGGGCCCCGATGGACCCGAGGCCGCCGGTGACCAGGACGGCGCCGCTGGCGGGACGCCAGTCCTGCGTCGCGGTGCGCTCGGCGCGGGCGCGGACCAGTCGCCGGGCGAACACCCCGGAGGGGCGCAGCGCCAGCTGGTCCTCCGCGTCGACGCCGGCCAGCACCGCCACGAGCCGGGCCCGGTCCCGGGGGTCCAGCTCGGCGGGCAGGTCCAGCAGTCCGCCCCAGCGGTCCGGGTGCTCCAGGGCGACCACCCGGCCGAGCCCCCAGAGCATCGCCTGGCGGGGGCGGTCGAGCTGGTCGGCGCGGCCGGTCGAGACCGCGCCGGCGGTGGCGCACCACAGCGGGGCGGTGACGCCGGTGTCGCCGAGGGCCTGGACCAGGGCGTACGTGGCGGCGAGACCCGCCGGGACGACCGGGTGGGCCGGGTGCGGCGCGTCGTCCAGGCCGAGCAGGGAGAGCACCCCGGCGACGGGCCCGCCGGTACGCGCCAGCCGCTCGGCCAGCACCGGCCGGCCCGTCTCCGGCACGTCGATCCGGACGACCTCGGCCCCGCCCTCGCCCAGCGTCCGGGCGACGCCGTCGACCAGGGGGTGCTCGGCTTCGGCGGCCGGCACGACCAGCAGCCACGTGCCGGCGAGGGTGGCCTCCGGCTTGACGGCCAGCGGCTTCCAGGTCACCCGGTAGCGCCACGAGTCCACGGTGGACTCGTCGCGGCGGCGCCGGCGCCAGGAGGAGAGCAGCGGCAGCGCGGGGTCGAGGGAGCTGACCGTGGCCTCGTCGATGCGCATGGCGGCGGCCAGCGCAGACGCGTCGGCGCGTTCCACGGCCTCCCAGAAGCGCCGGTCCGCCTCGTCGGTGCCGGCGGGGGCGGGGGCGGTCGCCGCCGTCGGCTGCGGCCAGTAGCGCCGGCGCTGGAAGGCGTACGTGGGCAGCGGGGGCGGCGGGCCGGTGGGGGCGCCCAGGATCGCCGTCCAGTCGACGGGCACGCCGTGCACGTGCAGTCCGGCGAGGACCGTCAGCATGCGCTGCCAGCCGCCGGCCACGGTGTCGTCGGCGGCCACCACGACGGCGTCGTCGGCCCGCGCGCTCTCGCGGATGCCGGCGGCGAGCACGGTCGCCGGGGCAGCCTCGAGGAGGACCCGGTGGCCCTGGTCGAGCAGGGCGCGTACGGCCGGTTCGGCGTCGGCGTGGGTGGTCAGGTCCCGATACCACCGGGCGGCGTCGAGGCCGTCGGTGTCGACCGGGCCGCCGGTCGTCGCCGAGTACAGCGGCACGTCGGCCGCCCGGAGGGTGATCCCGGCCAGCGCGTCCGGGCCGTCCTCCGCCGGGCTGGCGAGGGCGATCGTCCTCGCCGCGTCCTCCAGCGACAGCGCGCCGGCCACGCAGGCGGCCGCGAGCGCGCCGTGAGCGTGCCCGAGCACGGCGGCGGGTCGTACGCCGAGGGAGCGCCACCAGCGTCCCAGCGAGACGGCCACGGCCCACCGGACGGCCGGCGCCACCCCGGGGTCGGCCGGGGTGGGAGCGCCCTCCGCGCCGCGCAGCACGGCGGCGAGCGACCAGTCCATGTGGGGGGCGAGGGCCGCCTCGCAGGCGGCGATCGCGGTGGCGAACTCCGGTGCCCGGTCCAGCAGCTCAACGGTCGCGGCGGGCCACGGGTCGCCGTGGCCGGGGAAGACGAGGACCGGGTCGGCGGCGCGCGCCGCGACGCCGGTGACGGCGGCGGTGGCCTCGCCGAGGTGGAACGACTCCAGGGCCCGCGTCAGGTCGACGGTGTCACGGCCGAGGACGACGGCGCGGTGGTCGAACGTGGCCCGGGTGGTGACCAGGGCGTGCGCGACGTCGGCCGGCGCCAGCTCCGGGTGTGCCGCGAGGTGCGCCTTCAGCCGGGCCGCCTGGTCGCGCAGCGCCGGGGCGTCCACGGCGGAGAGCACGAGGGGTACGACGTCGGCGCGCGGCCGGTCGGTG
This sequence comes from Micromonospora chalcea, assembly GCF_028768405.1. Classification (NCBI taxonomy): domain Bacteria; kingdom Bacillati; phylum Actinomycetota; class Actinomycetes; order Micromonosporales; family Micromonosporaceae; genus Micromonospora; species Micromonospora chalcea. The sequence continues at coordinate 2,351,915 of NZ_CP118233.1, forward strand.
GGCCGCGCGCCGACCGTCTCGGCGGGCGGCTGCTCGATGATGACGTGCGCGTTCGTGCCGGAGATCCCGAACGACGACACCGCCGCCCGACGCGGCCGGTCCACGGCCGGCCAGGGGGTGGGCTCGGTGGCGAGTGCGACCGCCCCGGCGGTCCAGTCGACGTGCGGGGAGGGCTCGTCCACGTGCAGGGTCGGCGGGACGAGGCCGTGCCGCATCGCCATGACCATCTTGATCACACCAGCCACACCGGCGGCGGCCTGCGTGTGCCCGATGTTCGACTTCACCGACCCCAACAGCAGCGGCCGGTCGACGGGACGCTCCTGCCCGTACGTGGCCAGCAGAGCCTGCGCCTCGATCGGATCACCCAGCGTCGTGCCGGTGCCGTGCGCCTCGACGGCGTCCACGTCGGCCGGGGTCAGGCGGGCGTTCGCGAGGGCTTGGTGGATCACGCGCTGCTGCGACGGGCCGTTCGGGGCGGTGAGCCCGTTCGACGCGCCGTCCTGGTTGACGGCCGTGCCGCGCAGGACGGCGTGGATACGCCGGCCTTCCCGCTGCGCGTCGGAGAGTCGTTGCACGAGCAGCACGCCGACGCCCTCGGACCAGCCCGTGCCGTCGGCCGACGCCGCGAACGACCTGCAGCGGCCGTCCTGCGACAGACCCCGCTGCCGGGAGAACTCCACGAACGTGCCGGGCGTGGCCATCACCGTCACACCACCGGCCAACGCCAGATCACACTCACCCGACCGCAGCGCCTGCGCCGCGAGGTGCAGCGCCACCAGCGACGACGAGCACGCGGTGTCGACGGTGACCGCCGGGCCTTCGAGGCCGAAGGTGTAGGCGACCCGACCGGACAGGACGCTGCCGGAGTTGCCGGTGCCGACGTAGCCCTCGACCTCGTCGGCAAGCTCCATCAGCTGGGAGGCGTAGTCGTGGTACATGACGCCGGCGAAGACACCGGTCCGGCTGCCCCGCAGCCGCTGCGGGTCCAGCCCGGCGGACTCGAACGTCTCCCACGACGCCTCCAGCAGCAGCCGCTGCTGGGGGTCCATGGCGAGGGCCTCGCGGGGCGAGATGCCGAAGAAGGCGGGGTCGAACGCGCCGGCGTCGTACAGGAAACCGCCGTGGCGGGTGTACGACGTGCCGGGGTGGTCGGGGTCGGGGTCGAACAGGCTCTCCAGGTCCCACCCGCGGTCGGTGGGGAACTCCCCGATCCCCTCCCCGCCGGCGGCCAGCAGCGCCCACAGCTGGTCGGGCGTCTCGACGCCGCCCGGGTAGCGGCAGGCCATGCCCACGATCGCGAGCGGCTCGTCGGCGCGGGTGGTGGTCCGCGCGCCCGGCGCGGCGGGGCGACCTGCGGCGCCGGCAAGTTCGGCGTGCACATGGGCGGCGAGCGCCTGCGGCGTCGGGTAGTCGAACACGAGCGTCGAGGGCAGCCGCAGGCCGGTGGCCGCGTTCACGCGGTTACGCAGGTCGACGGCGGTCAGCGAGTCGAAGCCCAACTCGCGGAACGCCCGGTCGGCGGGCACGGCTTCCGCCCCGCCGTGCCCGAGCACCTGCGCGACGAGGCCGCGTACCAGCACGTCGAGCTGGGCGCGCGCCTCGTCGGCGGTCAGGCCGCCGATGCGGGTCGCCCAGGTGGTGCCCTGTCCCGCCTGGCGGCGGGTCGTGGTCGTACCGACCAGGTTACGAAGCATCGGCGGCACCAGGCCGGCGCCGGCAGCGGCCCGGAGGGCGGCCAGGTCGATCACGGCGGGCACCAGGGCCGGCCGGCCGGCGGTCAGGGCGGCGTCGAACAGCCGCAGCCCGGTCTCGGCGCTCATCGCGGTGATGCCGCCCCGGGTCGATCGCGCCCGGTCCGCCTCGTCGAGGGACGCGGCCATGCCGGGGGTGTCCCACATGCCCCAGGCGAGGCTGACCGCAGGCAACCCGAGCTGCCGCCGGTGGACCGCAAGCCCGTCGAGGAAGGCGTTGCCCGCCGCGTACGCCGACTGACCCGGCGAACCGAGCACACCCGCCACCGACGAGAACATCACGAACAGATCCAGATCCAGACCCGCCGTCGCCTCGTGCAACAGCCAACCCGCCGACACCTTCGGCGCCAGCACCCTTGCCAGACGCTCCTCGGTGACCCGCTCGATCACCCCGTCATCCAGGACACCGGCGGTGTGCACCACACCCGCCAGCCGACCCCCGGCAACGACCTCCGCCACCAGACCGAACACCTGGTCCCGGTCCGTCACGTCACAGGCAACGACCCGCACCGACGCACCCAGCGCCGACAACCGCTCCGACAACTCACCCGCACCCGCGGCTTCCGGGCCGCGCCGCGACACCAGCACCAGCGACCGCACGCCGTACGCCGACACCAGATGCTCCGCCACCAGCGCGCCCAACGCGCCCGTACCGCCCGTCACCAGCACGGCGCCGTCACCCACCACGGCACCGTCCGCCGACGAGGGCGCTACCGCACGCACCAGACGCGGCACGAACACCTCAGCCGAGCGCACCGCGACCTGACCACCGAACGTCACCGGCTCGTCGGCCACGGAACCCAGCACAGCCAGCAGCCCGGCGTCCGCGTCACCGTCGACGTCCGCCAGCACGATGCGGCCCGGATGCTCCGACTGCGCCGAGCGCAGCAGACCCCAGACCGCCGCTGCGGCCAGGTCGGTGACCCGGTCTCCGTCCCCGATCGACACCGCACCCCGGGTCACCACGACCAACCGCGACTCCGCCAGCGCGTCCGCCGCCAGCCAGGACCGCACCGTCGCCAGCACCTGCGACGTCGCCGCCCGCACCGACTCGGGGCCATTGTCGACGGCGGCGGGCATCTCACCGGGGACCGAAGCAGGTTCCGTCTCGGCGTGCAGGGCCCGGCGCAGGCCACCCGCCGGCACCAGCAACAGACGCGGCGCCACACCCGACGCCACGGCGACCGCCTCGACGTCGGCGTACACCGGCAGCTCAGCGACGGCCGGCAGGCCGGCGGCGGGCGAGCCGAGCAGCGCCCACCCGGAGGCGTCCCCGGCCGGGGCGACCTCCTGGGCCTGCCAGGCGACCTCGAACAGCGACCGGGCCGACGCGTCCGGGGACGCCGACACCCCGGTCAGCTCACGCAGGGCGAGGCTGTCCACCGACACCACGGCCGCGCCCGACTCGTCGCACGCGACCAGGCGCACCGCCGAACCGTTGCGGGTCAACCGCACCCGCAGCACCCGCGCACCCGAGGCCCATACCTGCACACCCTCGAACGCGAACGGCACCCGCGCCCCGCCCGAGCCCTCCGAGCCGGACAGCAGCCCGATCGGGTGCAGCGCGGCGTCCAGCAGCGCCGGGTGCACGCCGAACCCCGCGGCGTCACCGGCCACCTCGTCCGGCAACACCACCTCGGCGAACACCTCGTCACCGCCCGCCCACACCCGGCGCAGCCCCCGGAACACCGGCCCGTACGACAGGCCGCGCTCGGCCAGGGCCGGATACCAGCCCGCCACGTCCACCTCGACACCGTCGACCGGCGGCCACTCCCCCACGCCCGGCTCGTCGGCCGACGCCGGCTCCAGCACACCCTCCGCGTGCGAAACCCACTCCGCCTCGGGATCACCCTCGGGCTGCGAGTGCACGGCCACCACACGCACGCCCGCCTCGTCGGCCGCGCCGACGCGTACCTGCACCCGCACCGCACCCGCCTGCGGCAGCACCAGCGGCGCGGCCACGGTCAACTCCCGCACCCGCGACGCACCCACCTCGTCACCCGCCCGCACCGCCAACTCCACCAGGGCAGCGCCCGGCACGATCACCGCGCCGGAGACGACGTGGTCGGCGAGCCACGCGTGCGTCGACGTCGAGAGCCGGCCGGTCAGCACCACCATGTCCTCGCCGGCCACGGAGACCGCCGCGCCGAGCAGCGGGTGCCCGGCCGCGCCGAGGCCGGCACCGGAGACGTCCGTCCAGCGGCCCGCCGGCTCCAGCCAGTAGCGCTGGTGCTCGAAGGCGTACGTCGGCAGGTCGACGTGCCGGCCGCCGGCCCGGTCGAGCAGGCCCGCCCAGCCGACGGCGCGGCCGTGCACGTGCAGCGACGCGAGGGCCTCCAGGAGGGCCTGCGGCTCAGGCCGGTCGTGGCGCGACACCGGCACCAGCAGGGGCGCCGGCTCGTCCTCCGCGCGCTCGGCGAGGCAGTTCTGCGTCATGGCGGTGAGGACGCCGTTCGGTCCCACCTCCAGGTAGGTGTCGACCTCCTCCACGCGCAGGCAGTCGACGGCGTCGGCGAAGCGAACGGTGCCGCGTACGTGGCGCACCCAGTAGCCCGGGTCGCAGATCTGGTCGGCGTCGGCGACGCGGCCGGTCAGGTTCGACACCACGGGGATCGTCGGCGGCCGGAACGTCAGTCCCTCGGCGACGGCCGCGAACTCGGCCAGCATCGGGTCCATCCGGGCGCTGTGGAAGGCGTGGCTCACCCGCAGGCGGCGGGTCTGCACACCCCGCTCGGACCACACCCGCTGCACCTCGTCGAGCGCCTCGACGTCGCCCGCGACCACCACGGCGGCGGGGCCGTTCACGGCGGCCACGTCCAGCCGGCCGGTCAGCCCCGCCAGGGACGCGGCGACGGCGGCCTCGTCGGCGGCCACGGCGAGCATGCCACCGCCCGCCGGCAGGACCTGCATGAGCCTGCCCCGCGCCGCGACCAGCGCGCACGCGTCAGCCAGGGAGAGCACGCCCGCCACATGCGCCGCCGCGATCTCGCCGATGGAGTGCCCGGCCACCAGGTCCGGCACCACACCGAACGACTCCACCAGGCGGAACAACGCCACCTCGACCGCGAACAGGCCCGCCTGGGTGAAGACCGTCTGGTCCAGCAACTCCGCCTCAGCGGAACCCTCCGACGCGAACAGCACCTCCCTGAGCGGACGCGGCAACAACGGATCCAGGTGACCACACACCTCGTCCAACGCGGCGGCGAACACCGGGAACGCCCCGTACAACCCGCGACCCATACCGGCGCGCTGCGCGCCCTGGCCGGAGAAGAGGAAGGCCACCCGGCCACGCGGGGCCGACGCGCCGGTGGTGACGGCGCCGGTCGGCTCGCCCGCAGCGAGGGCCCGCAGCCCGGCGAGCAGGTCGTCCGCGTCGCCGGCCAGGACGACCGCGCGGTGTTCGAGCCCCGCGCGGCTGACCGAGGAGACCGCGACGTCCACCGGACGTGGGGCGTCGACGCGGGCGAGGTGGTCGGCCCAGCGGCCGGCCTGCCCCGCGAGCGCCTCCGGCGTACGGGCGGAGAGGAACACCGGGGCGAGCGGGAGCGCGACCGGCGCGTCGACGGCGGAGGGTGCCTCGTCGGTGGACGGGGCGTCGTCGCCGGGCGCCTCCTCCAGGATGACGTGCGCGTTCGTACCGCTGATGCCGAAGGACGACACGGCGGCCCGGCGCGGCCGGTCGGTGGCCGACCACGCGCGCGCCTCGGTCAGCAGCGAGACCTGCCCGGCGGACCAGTCGATGTGCGGCGACGGCTCGTCGACGTGCAGGGTGGCGGGCATGGTGCGGTGGCGGATCGCCTCGATCATCTTGATCAGGCCGGCGGCGCCCGCGGCGGCCTGGGTGTGACCCAGGTTCGACTTGACCGAGCCCAGCCAGAGCGGCCCGCCGTCGCCCCGGTCCTGCCCGTACGTGGCCAGCAGCGCCTGCGCCTCGATGGGGTCGCCGAGGGTGGTGCCGGTACCGTGCGCCTCGACCACGTCGACGTCGGCCGGCGAGAGCCGGGCGTTGGCGAGGGCCTGCCGGATCACCCGCTCCTGCGACGGGCCGTTGGGGGCGGTGAGTCCGCTGCTGGCGCCGTCCTGGTTGACCGCGCTGCCCCGGACGACGGCGAGGATGCGCCGGCCGTCGCGTCGGGCGTCAGAGATCCGTTGCAGGAGCAGCACGCCGACGCCCTCGGACCAGCCGGTGCCGTCGGCGGCGGCGGCGAACGACTTGCACCGGCCGTCGGAGGCCAGGCCCCGCTGGCGGGAGAAGTCGGCGAAGGTGCCCGGGGTGGACATGACCGTCACACCGCCGGCGAGCGCGAAGTCGCAGTCCCGCTGGCGCAGCGCCTGCGTCGCGAGGTGCACGGCGACCAGCGACGACGAGCATGCCGTGTCCACAGTGACGGCCGGGCCCTCCAGCCCGAATGTGTACGCCACCCGGCCGGACACCACGCTGCCGGAGTTGCCGGTGCCGATGTAGCCCTCGACGCCGTCGGGCAGGTCCAGCACCCGCGACGCGTAGTCGTGGTACATGACCCCGGCGAAGACGCCGGTCCGGCTGCCACGCAGCGCCTGCGGGTCGATGCCGGCGTGCTCGAACGCCTCCCAGGAGGTCTCCAGCAGCAGCCGCTGGTGCGGGTCCATCGCCAGGGCCTCGCGGGGGCTGATGCCGAAGAAGCCCGGGTCGAACTGTGGCGCGTCGTAGAGGAAGCCGCCCTGGTTGCTGGTCGACGTGCCCGGGTTGTCCGGGTCGACGTTGAAGAGCCGCTCCAGGTCCCAGCCCCGGTCGGTCGGGAAGTCGCCCACCCCGTCGCCGCCCCGGTCGACGAGGTCCCACAGCTCGGCCGGGCTGGACACCCCGCCCGGGAACCGGCACGCCATGCCGATGACGGCCATCGGCTCGCGGTCCTTGGCCTCCACCTCGCGTACCCGCCGGCGCGCGTCGCGCAGGTCGGCAGTGGCACGCCGGAGGTAGTCGAGGAACTCTGCCTCAGTGGGCATCGGGCCACTCCGTATCGGGGTTCGAGGTGTGCGACATGCCGGATCAGGCCGAGCCGAACTCTTCGTCCAGCAGGCTGAAGATCTCCTCGGCGGAGGCCGACTCGAGGCTGGTGCCCTCGTCGGCGGCGGAGTCCGCACCGGCCTCGGTGTAGGTCCACAGGGAGAGCAGTTCGCGCAACCGGACGCCGACGGCGGCCCGGTCGGTGTCGCCGGTGGACACCGCGCGCATGGCGTGCTCCAGCTTGTTCAGCTCGCCGAGCACCGTCAGCGCGGACGTGCTGCGCTCCGCCAGCAGCGCGCCGCGCAGGTACTCGACGAGCGCGGCCGTGGTCGGCCGGTCGTAGATCAGCGTGGAGGGCAGCCGCAGGCCGGTGGCCGCGTTGAGCCGGTTGCGGAACTCGACAGCGGTCAGCGAGTCGAAGCCCAGCTCGACGAAGCCGCGCTCGGCGTCGATCGAGCGGATCGACGCGTAGCCGAGGACGGCGGCGGCGTGGGTCCGCACCAGGTCGGAGAGCACCTGGTCGCGGTCGGCCTCCGCCGTGGCGGCGAGGGTCTCCCGCAGCGCCTCGGCCGGGTTCCGCTCGGCGGCCCGGGCCGCGCCCGTCGCCGACGGCCGCACCAGCGACCGCAGCACCGGCGGCACCGCCGCCGGCCCGTGCCGGCCGATCAACGCGAGGTCCAGGTCGACCGGTACGACCACCGGCTCGGCGAAGCGCAGGGCCTCGCTGAACAGGTCCATGCCCTCCTCGGCGCCGAGCGGCACGAAGCCGCCCCGGTTCATCCGGGCCTCGTCGACGTGCCCGGTCTGCCCGTCGCCGGTGTCGTTGACCCACGGGCCCCAGGCCAGTGAGAGCGCCGGGAGTCCCCGGTCGTGCCGGTGCTGGGCGAGGGCGTCGAGGAAGCAGTTCGCCGCCGCGTGGTTGGCCTGCCCGGGGCCGCCGAAGAGGCCGGCCGCCGAGGAGAAGAGCACGAACGCGGCCAGGTCCAGCTTCTCGGTCAGCTCGTGCAGGTGCCAGGCCGCGTCGACCTTGGGTCGCAGCACGGTGTCGAAGCGCTCCGGGGTGAGCGCCGGCAGGACACCGTCGTCGAGCACCCCGGCGGCGTGCACCACGCCGGTCAGTGGCAGGTCGGCGGGGAGCTGGTCGACCAGCAGGGCGAGCGCCTCGCGGTCGGTGACGTCGCAGGCGGCCACCCGGACGGTGGCGCCCAGTCCGGCCAGCTCGTCGACCAGCGCGGCGACGCCCGGGGCGTCCGCTCCGCTGCGGCTGACCAGCAGCAGGTGCCGTACGTCGTGCCGGGTGACGAGCCGGCGGGCCACGAGCCGCCCGAGCAGGCCGGTCGCCCCGGTCACCAGGACGGTGCCGGCGGCCAGGTCGGGGCCGGACGCCTCGGCCGGGGGCGGCCCGAGGCGGGTCAGCCGGGGCACCCGGAGCTGCCCGGCGCGTACGGCGAGCTGGGGTTCGCCCGTGGCGAGGGCGGCCGGCAGCAGCGCGGCGGCCGGGGCGTCGTCGTCGACGTCGAGGAGCACGATCCGGTCGGGGTTCTCCGACTGGGCGGAGCGCAGCAGGCCCCAGGCGGTGGCGGCCGGCACGTCAGCGATCCGCTCGTCCGGGTCGACCCGGACCGCGCCGCGGGTGACCACCACCAGCCGGGCGGCGGTCAGGGCCTCCTCGGCGAGCCACTGCTGGGCCAGTGCGAGCATCCGGTGGGCGACCCGGTGCGCCTGGGCGGCCGGGTGCGGCTCGTCGGCGGCGGCTCCGGCGCAGGTCACCACCACCGCGTCGGGCGCGGCGGCACCGGCGCGTACGTCGGCGACCAGCGTCGACAGGTCCGGGTGCCGGTCGGCGCCGGACCAGTCGGCGCCGAGGACGACCAGCCGGGAGGCGGTGTCCGCGCGGCCGGTGGTGGGGGCGAGCCAGTCGAGGCGGTGCAGGGACCGGCTGGCGGAGCGGCGGGCGGCGCTGAGCTGCTCGCCGGAGATGGGCCGCAGGACCAGACCGTCGACGGAGGCGACCGGGGTCGCGCCCGTGTCGGTGACGGTCAGGGCCACGGAGCCGGCGTCGGTGGCGCGCAGCCGGATCCGCAGCTCGCGGGCACGGGTGGGCCGGATGGTGACGCCCGACCAGGTGAACGGCAGGCCCGGGCGGATGCCGGGGCCGCCCTCGGTGCCCGACGCGCCGCCGGCCGGGTCGTCGGCCGTGGCGCTGGCGCCGATGGCGTGCAGCGCCGCGTCCATCAGGGCCGGGTGCACCGAGAACGCCGTGGTGTCGGTGGACGCGTCGGCGTCCAGGGCGACCTCGGCGAGGATGTCCGGGCCCGAGCGCCAGGCGGCACGCAGCGCCCGGAAGGTGGGGCCGTAGTGGTAGCCCTGGGCGGCGAGCCGGGCGTAGAGCCCGTCGAGCGCGATCGGCTCGGCGGCGGCCGGCGGCCACACGGCGGCCGGCGCGGGATCCGGGTCGGCGGTGTCGGCGAGTTGCCCGGAGGCGTGCCGCTGCCAGGGCCGGGAACCGTCGGCCGCGGTGTCGTCGTCGCGCCGGGTGTGAATGGCGACGGGCCGGTGCCCGGTCTCGTCCGGCGGGCCGACGCGTACCCGCAGGTCGATTCCTCCCTCGGTGGGGATCGCCAGGGGCGCCTCCAGGTTCAGCTCGGCGACGGTCGCCGCGCCGGCCTGCCGGCCGGTCCAGGACGCGAGCTCCACCAGGGCCGTCCCGGGCAGCAGCACCGTGCCCAGCACGGCGTGGTCGGCGAGCCAGGGGTGCGTGGTGAGGGTGATCCGGCCGGTGAACAGCAGGCCCTCGTCGCCGGGCAGGTCGGCCACCGCGCTGAGCAGCGGGTGGTCCACCACGTCGAGGCCAACGGCGGGCAGGACGGAGCGGTGCGCGCCGGTGCGCTCCAGCCAGTAGCGGTGCCGGTCGAAGGCGTACGTGGGCAGGTCGACCGGTTCGGACTCGGGCAGCAGCCGGCGGTGCTCCACCGGCAGGCCGAGGGCGTGCGCGGTGGCGAGGCCGGTCAGCAGCCGGGTGGCGGCGTCGGCCGAGCCGCCGAGGGTGTCCAGGACGTGTCCGGGGGTGCCGGCGGCGTCGAGCGCGGCGGCGATCCCGGCAGCCAGTGCCGGCTCCGGCGAGACCTCCACGAAGGTCAGGTGGCCGGCCGCGACGGCGGCACGCAGGGCGGCGTCGAGCCGCTCCGGCCCCCCGTCCCCGGCGCCGGGGACGGCCGGGTCGGTGCCCGGGGTGGCCGGGTCGGTCCAGTGGTCGACGCCGAGGCCCGCCGCGTCGGCCCAGTCCCCGGTGACAGTGGAGGCCAGCCGGGCGGTCCCGGGCTGCGGCGCGAGCCCCGCCAGGGCGGCGCGGAGGCCGTCGTGGTCCAGGCCGCCGGCGGCGGCGCGGGCCCGCATCGCCACCGTGCGGGCGGCGTCGGGCAGGGACAGCAGGCCCGCCACGTACGCGGCCACGACCTCGCCGTCGCCGGTGCCGACGACAGCGGCGGGGGTGACACCGGCGTGCCGCCAGACGGCGGCGAGCGCCACGCCGACGGCGAACCGGACGGGCCGGGCCAGCTCCGGCCGGTCGGCCCAGGCAGCGTCCGCGCCGGTGAGCAGGGCGGCCGGATCGACGTCGACCCAGGGCGCGAGGGCCTGCCGGCACTCGGCGAGGGTGTCGTCGAAGACCGGGCAGCGGCCCACCAGTTCGGCCACCGCGCCCGCCGGGGCGGCGCCCGGGAAGACGAACACCGGTCCCGCGCCGTGGTTGGCGACGGTGCCGGTCACGACGTTGCCGGCCGGGGTGCCGGCGGCGAGCGCGTCCAGGCCGGCCAGCAGCTCGCCGGGGGTCGCGCCGAGCACGGCGGCGCGCCGGTCGAACGCCGAGCGGGTCGCGGCGAGCGACCAGCCGACCGCTGCCGGGGCGAGGCCGGGGTGCGCGCGCAGATGCCGGGCCAGCCGGGACGCCTGCGCGGCCAGGGCCGAGGCGGAGCGGGCCGAGACGGGCCAGGCCACCACGTCGGCGGTGAGCAGCCCGGCGGGGCGTTCCCCCGCCGCAGCGGCTGGCGGCGGCATCGGTGCGTCGGCCGCCTCGGCGCCGGCGGGCGCGTCGGCGGGCAGCTCGACGACCACGTGGGCGTTCGTGCCGGAGATACCGAACGAGGAGACCGCCGCGCGGCGGGGCCGGCCGGCGGCCGGCCACGGCCGGGACCGGGTCACCAGCTCCACGTCGCCGGCCGACCAGTCGATGTGCGGCGACGGCTCGTCCACGTGCAGCGTCGCCGGTACGGTGCCCTCCCGCATCGCCAGCACCATCTTGATCACGCCGGCCACACCGGCGGCGGCCTGCGCGTGGCCCATGTTCGACTTGACCGAGCCCAGCAGCAGCGGGCCGGCGTCGCCCCGGTCCTGCCCGTACGTCGCCAGCAGCGCCTGCGCCTCGATCGGGTCACCGAGGACGGTGCCGGTACCGTGCGCCTCGACGACGTCCACGTCGGTGACCGCCAGCCCGGCGCCGGCCAGCGCCTGCCGGATCACCCGCTGCTGGGAGGGGCCGTTGGGGGCGGTCAGCCCGTTCGACGCGCCGTCGGAGTTGACGGCGGAGCCGCGTACCACGGCGAGGACGCGGCGGCCCTGCCGCCGGGCGTCGGAGAGCCGCTGCACGAGCAGCATGCCGACGCCCTCGGACCAGCCGGTGCCGTCCGCCGTCGCGGCGAAGGACTTGCACCGCCCGTCGGAGGCGAGTCCGCCCTGGCGGGAGAACTCCTGGAACGCCGTCGGGGTGGCCATCACGGCCACGCCGCCGGCCAGCGCCAGGTCGCACTCGCCGCGCCGCAGCGCCGCCCCGGCGAGGTGCAGCGCCACCAGGGACGAGGAGCAGGCCGTGTCGACGGTGACGGCGGGGCCCTCCAGCCCGAGGGCGTACGCGACCCGGCCGGAGATGACGCTGTGCGCGGCGCCCGTCATCAGATAGCCCTCGACGCCCTCGGGTACCTCGGTCAGCCCCGTGCCGTAGCCGGAGGTGGAGGCGCCCACGAAGACGCCCGTACGGGTGCCCCGCAGCGACGCCGGGTCCACGCCGGCCCGCTCCAGCGCCTCCCAGGACGTCTCCAGGGTGAGCCGCTGCTGCGGGTCCATGGCGAGGGCCTCGCGGGGCGAGATCTCGAAGAACGCGGGGTCGAAGTCCGCCACGTCGTGGAGGAAGCCGCCCGCCGGCGGGTGCGTCCCCTCGGCCGGCTCGGGGATCTCCCAGCCCCGGTCGGTGGGGAACGGCGAGATGGCGTCCACGCCGTCGGCGACCAGCCGCCAGAACGCCTCCGGCCCGTCGACGCCCCCGGGGTAGCGGCAGGCCATGCCGACGATCGCGACGGGCTCGTCGGCGTCGACGACGACGGCCTGCGGGGCGGCGGCCGGGGCGGCGCCGGAGACCAGCTCGCGCAGGTGCGCGGCCAGCTCGGCGGGGGTCGGGTAGTCGAAGACCAGCGTGGTGGGCAGCCGCAGGCCGGTGGCCGCGTTGAGCCGCCCCCGGAAGTCCACGGCGGTCAGCGAGTCGAAGCCGAGGTCCTTGAACGGGCGCCCGCGCAGCTCGTCGGGGGTGGCGTGGCCCAGCACCGCCGCGGTCTGCTCGTTGACCAGCCGCAGCAGCTCCCGCTCCTGCTCCGCCGCCGGGAGCGCCGCGAGGTGGCGCAGCGGCGCCGCGACCCCGTCCGCCGGCGCGGCGGCCTCCTCCTGCGCGACGAGCGCCCGCACCTGCGGCAGGTCACCGAGGAACGGGCTGGGCCGGGCCACCGTGAACGCGGGGTGGAACCGGCTCCAGTCGACGTCGGCGACGGTCACGCAGGGCGTGGCCCGCCGCAGCGCCCGGTCGAGGGCGACGAGCGCCTTCTCCGGATCGACGGGCGGCAGGCCCATCCGGTTGAGCTGCTCGGTGGCGACGTTCTCGGCGGCCATGCCGTGCGCGCCGCCCCAGGCCGTCCAGGAGACGGCGGTGGCCGGCCGGCCCCGGTCGCGCCGGTTGACGGCCAGGGCGTCCAGCAGGGAGTTGCCGGCGCCGTACGCGCACTGCCCGGCGCTGCCCCACACGCCGGAGATGGAGGAGAACATGACGAACGCGGCGAGGTCGCGCTCGGCGAGGCAGGCGTCGAGGTGCAGGGCGCCGAGTACCTTGCCCGCGACGACGTGGGAGAACTCGTCGAGGGTGGTGTCGGTGATCGGGGTGAGCTGGTCGGTGCCGGCGGCGTGCACGACCGCCGTCAGGTCGGGCAGCGAGCCGACCAGGTCCGCCACGGACCGCCGGTCGGTGACGTCGCAGGTGGCGGCGGTGACCCGCCCGTCGGCGCCGTACCGGTCGAGCAGGTCCGCCACGGCGGGGGCGGCGGCGCCCCGGCGGCTGGCCAGGACCACCCGCCCGGCGCCCCGGTCGAGCAGCCAGCGGGTGACGTGGCCGCCGAGGGCGCCGGTGCCGCCGGTGACCAGGACAGCGCCGGACCACCAGTCACCGGCCGGGCTCTCGTCGCTCGGCGGCGGGGCCGGGGTGAGCCTGCGGGCCCAGGTGCCGCCGGGGCGCACGGCCACCTGGTCCTCGCCGCCGTGGCCGGCCAGCACGGCGGCGAGCCGCCGGGTGGTGGCGGCGTCGACGGTGGCCGGCACGTCGACCAGGCCGCCCCAGCGGTGCGGTTGCTCGACGGCCGCCGCGCGGCCGAGGCCCCAGACCTCGGTCTGCAGCGGGTGCGTGACCCGGTCGCCCGGGGCCGCCGCCACCGCTCCGCTGGTGACGCACCACAGCGGCGCCACCAGGTCCAGGTCGGTCATCGCCTGGACGAGGGCGAGGGTGCCGGCGGCGGCGAGGGTCACGCCGGGGTGCTCGGGCAGCAGCCGGTCCTGGCCGGCGACGACGGCGAGCACGCCGTCGACAGCGCGGCCGCCGGTCAGCACCCGGAGCCGGGCGGCGAGCGCCGCGCGGTCCAGGTCCGCGGCGCCGACGCGCAGCACCAGCGGCTCGGCGTCGCCGAAGAGCCCGGCCAGGCCGTCGGCCCACGCCGGCGCGTCCTCGGCGGGCAGCACGACCAGCCAGCGGCCCGCCGGGGCGTCGCCGTCCGCGACCGGCACGGGCTGCCAGCTCACCTGGTACGACCAGCCGTCCACGAGGGAGCGTTCCCGCCGGGACCGGCGCCAGGAGGACAGCACGGGCAGGGCCGGCAGCAGCGCCCGCACCTGCTCGTCGTCGTCGCCCAGCTCGCCGCGCAGCGTGTCGACGTCCGCCTGCTCCAGGGCGGCCCAGAACTCGTCGTCGCCGTCGGCGGAGGCGGTGTCGGGGCCGGCGGGCGGCGGCTCGGGCCAGAAGCGCTGGCGGCGGAAGGCGTACCCGGGCAGCGGCACCCGCGCGGTCTCGGCGCCCGCGTACAGCCGCGTCCAGGCGACCTCCACCCCGCCGACGTGCAGCTCGGCGAGGGCGGTGAGCGCCGACGTGGGCTCGGGGCGGTCGCGGCGCAGCAGCGCCACGGCGGCGGTCTCGTCGTCGGCCAGGACGTCGCGGGCCAGCGCGGTGAGCACCCCGCTGGGGCCGACCTCCAGGAACGTACGCACGCCCAGGGCCCGCAGCTGCTCGACGCCGTCGGCGAAGCGGACCGCCTCCCGCACGTGCCGCACCCAGTACTCGGCGGTGCGGATCTCGTCGGCGTCGGCGACGGCGCCGGTCAGGTTCGACACGATCGGCAGCGCCGGCGGTTGCAGCTCCAGCCGGCGCACCACGGCGGCGAACTCGGCGAGCATCGGTTCCATCAGCGGGCTGTGGAAGGCGTGGCTGACCCGCAGCGGCCTGGTACGTACGCCCTGGTCGGCCCAGCGGCGTTCGAGTTCCTCGACGGCGTCGGCGGCGCCGGAGACGACGACGGCGGTGGGCCCGTTGACGGCGGCCACGGCGACGGCGTCCTCGACGCCGGCCAGGGCGGCTCGGACGGCGTCGGCGGGGAGCTGGACGGCCAGCATCGCGCCGCCGGCCGGCAGGGCCTGCATCAGCCGGCCCCGGGCGGCCACCAGCGTGGCGGCGTCGGGCAGCGACAGCACACCGGCCGCGTGCGCGGCGGAGAGCTCGCCGATCGAGTGGCCGAGCAGCACGTCCGGGACGACCCCCCAGCTCTCCAGGAGCCGGAACAGCGCGACCTCGACGGCGAACAGACCGGCCTGGGTGTAGAGGGTCTGGTTGAGCAGCCCGGCCTCCTCGTCGCCCTCGGGCGCGAAGAGCACCGGGGCGAGCGGGCGGGGCAGGTGCCGGTCCAGCTCGGCGCAGACCTCGGTCAGCGCCCGGTCGAAGACGGGGAACGCGGCGGCCAGCTCGCGGCCCATGCCGCTGCGCTGCGCGCCCTGGCCGGAGAAGAGGAACGCGAGCTTGCCGCCGCGCGGGCCCGCGCCGGTGACCAGGCCCGGGGCGTCGCCGCCGGTGGCCAGCGCGCGCAGGGCGGCGGCCAGGTCGGCGCGGTCGCCGGCGAGCAGCACGGCGCGGTGCTCGAGGCTGGCCCGGGTGCTCGCCGACGACCAGCCGACATCGGTCAGCCGCGGCTCGGGGCGCTCGTCGAGCCAGTCGGCCCAGCGGGTGGCCTGCGCGGTCAGGGACGCGGCGTCGCGGGCGGAGACCAGCACCGGCACCAGGCCGGCACCGTCGACCGGGGCGGTGACGGGCGCGGTGACCGGGTCGGTCGCGGCAGCGGGGCCGTCCGGGGTGTCCGCCGGGGCCGGGTCGGCGGCCGGCGCCTCCTCGATGATCACGTGGGCGTTGGTGCCGCTCATGCCGAAGGAGGAGATGCCCGCGCGGCGGGGCTGTTCCCCGGCGGGCCACGGCTGCGGCTCGGTCGCCAGCGACACCGCGCCGGCCGTCCAGTCCACGTTGGGCGTCGGCTCGTCGACGTGCAGGGTGGCGGGCACGGTGTCGTGCCGCAACGCCATCACCATCTTGATCACGCCGGCCACGCCGGCGGCGGCCTGGGTGTGGCCGATGTTCGACTTCACCGAGCCGAGCCAGAGCGGCCGGTCGGCCGGCCGGCCCTGCCCGTACGTCGACAGCAGCGCCTGCGCCTCGATCGGGTCGCCGAGGGTGGTGCCGGTGCCGTGCGCCTCCACCACGTCGACCTGCTCGGGCGCGAGCCGGGCGCTGGCCAGCGCCTGGAGCACGACCCGCTGCTGGGACGGGCCGTTGGGGGCGGTCAGACCGTTGCTCGCGCCGTCCTGATTGACCGCGCTGCCGCGTACGACCGCGAGGACGGGGTGGCCGTTGCGGCGGGCGTCGGAGAGCCGCTCGACGAGCAGAAGGCCGGCCCCCTCGCCCCAGGCGGTGCCGTCGGCGGCGGCCGCGAACGACTTGACCCGGCCGTCCATGGCCAGGCCACGCTGGCGGCTGAAGCCGATGAAGGCGGACGGGGTGGACATGACGGTGGCCCCACCGGCCAGTGCCAGGGTGCACTCGCCCTGCCGCAGCGCCTGGCAGGCCAGGTGCAGCGCGACCAGCGACGACGAGCAGGCGGTGTCGACGGTGACGGCGGGGCCCTCGATGCCGAGCGCGTACGAGATCCGGCCGGACACGACGCTGGCCGCGGTGCCGGTGAGGATGTAGCCCTCGGTGCCGGGCGGCGGCTGCTGGAGCAGCCCCACATAGTCCTGGCCGGTGGTGCTGGCGAACACTCCGACCTGGTGGCCGCGCAGCGTCGAGGGGTCGATGCCGGCGTGCTCGAACGCCTCCCACGACGTCTCCAGCAGCAGCCGCTGCTGGGGGTCCATGGCCAGCGCCTCGCGCGGCGAGATGCCGAAGAACGCGGCGTCGAACTCGGTGGCGGAGTCGACGAAGCCGCCCTCGGCCACGTACGACGTGCCGGGGTGGTCGGGGTCCGGGTGGAACAGCCGGGCCAGGTCCCAGCCGCGGTCGGCGGGGAACGCGGAGTAGGCGTCGCGGCGGGAGTCGACGAGCTCCCACAGTTCCTCGGGCGAGGCCACCCCGCCCGGGAAGCGGCAGGCCATGCCGACGATGGCGATCGGCTCGCGGTTGGCCGCCTCAAGCTCGCCGAGCTTCCTCCGGGTCTGGTGAAGGTCCGCCGTCACCCATTTCAGGTACTCCCGGAGCGTATCTTCAGTCGCCATTGACGCCACCTCTTCGGGTCGGAGAGAAACAGCGACCCAATACCGTCCACGGACGCCACAAGCCGCGAAGATCCAAACCCATTCAGCCGACCACGAATTGCCAGACAAAATGGCGTTTCAGCCCCCCACCAGGTCTTACGCGCCGGACGAAAGGTAATTGTCGCCGGACGGCGGTCACAACCCCTAGCGTGCCCCTACGGGTGCCCCTAGGTGGCGGGGGCGCAGGCTGGGCCGACCCGCCCCGCGACCGGTGTGGCGCACCGCCCTCGCGGGGTGCGGCCGGGCGGGTGCGCGGACCCGCCCGGCCCAGCGTGTCACGACCGTCGACAACGGTCGTACGACACCATTCCTAGATCCCCGGCAAATTGCCGCCGGGGCCACCCAGCTCGCGGTGGATGAAATCGAAGATCTCGGCATCGGTGGCGTCGTCGAGGGTGTGCGTGGCCGATTTCTCCTCGACGGGACCACGGTCGTCGCCCCACCGGGCGACGAACGCCTGCAGCTGCACCAGCAGCTTCTGCCGGGTCAGCCGGTCCGGCGCGTCGGCCGCGAAGACACCGTCGAGCCGTTCCAGCTCGGCGAGCAGCGGGGCCGCCGCGGCGGCGCCGTCCTCCGCGAGCCGGTCGCGCAGGTGCCGGGCGAGGGCCGCCGGCGTGGGGTAGTCGAACACCACGGCGGCGGGCAGTTGGACGCCGGTGGCGGCGCGGAGCCGGTTGCGCAGCTCCACGGCCGTCATCGAGTCGAACCCGACCTCGCGGAACGCCCGGTCGGGCTCCAGCCCCGCGTCCCCGCCGTGGCCGAGCACGGTCGCCGCCAGGCCGCCCACGAGGTCGACGAGGACGCCTTCGCGTTCGGCGGGGCTCAGCGGCCGCAGCCGCTCCCGCAGCGCGGTCGCCGCCTCGTCGTCCGCCGGCTGGCGCTCGTCGTCGGCGGGCATCGCCGCGCCCGCCTCCGGGACCCCCGTCAGCAGCGGGCACGGCCGCATCGACGCGAACGTCGGCACGAACCGGTCCCAGCGCACGTCGGCGACGATCAGCCCCGCCTCCGCCCGCAGCGCCTGACCGAACGCCTCGAGGGCCAGCTCCGGGGGCAGCCCCGGCAGGCCCCGCCGACGCAGCTGCGCCTGCTCGGGCGACTCGGGGTCGTCGCTCCACGGGCCCCACGCCACGGCGGTGGCCGCCAGTCCCCCGTGCCGCCGGTTCGCCGCGAGCGCGTGCAGCAGCGCATCGCCGGCGGACTGGCCGGCCCGGCCGCCCGCGCCCCACACCCCCGTGGTCGAGGTGCACAGCACGAACGCGTCGAGCGGGCGGTGCGCCAGCTCGTCGGCGTACCTGGGGACGTCGCCGACGGTGGCGGCCAGGTCGGCGGCCAGGCCGGCGAGGGTCAGCTCGGCGAGCGGCACCGAGCCGGTCTCGGCCGGGACGTGCACGAGCGCGGTCACCGACCGTTCCTCGGCGGCGAGCTGCTCCATCAGGTCGCCGAGCTTGCCCGTGGCCGGCTCGGCCAGCGGGAGCACCTCGGCGCCGTGGCGTCCCAGCCAGTCGGTGGTGTGCCGGGCGAGGGCGCCGGTCCCGCCGGTGAGCAGGACGGTTCCGTTCGGCCGGTAGCCGTCGCCCGCCGCCGGCAGCCCGGTGTCGCGGACCAGCCGCCGGGTGTGCACGCCGGCCTCCCGGACGGCGAGCTGGTCCTCACCGTCGACGTTGACCAGCGCCCCGACCAGGGCCGCGTACGCCGCCTCGGCCGGGCCCGCCGGCAGGTCGACGACTCCGCCGACGTGCCGGGGGTGTTCCAGCGCGGCGACGAGGCCGAGGCCCCACGTGGTGGCCTGCGCCGGGTGCGCGACCGCTTCCCCGTCGACGGCGACGGCGCCGGTGGTGGCCAGCCACAGCGGTACGGCCGGGCCGGAGCGGCCGGTGTGCGCCTGCACCAGCAGCAGGTTCGCCGCCAGGCCGGTCGGCAGTGCGGTCTGCTCCGGGTGCGGCGCCTCGTCCAACGCCAGCAGGGACAGCAGCGCCGTCGGCTGGTGCGCGGCGGCGAGCCGGTCGAGGTCGGCGGCCAGACCGTCGCGGGTGGCGGTGGCCGGGTCGACGGTCAGCAGGTGCACCGCCGCGGCGCCAGCCGTGAGGGCGGCGAGCACCCGGTCGGTGACCTGGTGCGGCGGGGCCACGACCAGCCACGTGCCCGGGTCGGCGCCGGTCAGCGCCCGGCGTTCCCAGGTGACCCGGTACCGCCAGCCGGCCAGGGTGCCGTCGAGCTGCTGGCGACGCCGCCACGACTCCAGTTCCGGCAGCAGCTCGCGCATCGGCTGGTCCGGGTCGAGGCCGAGGCGGCCCAGGTCGCCGTCGGTGACGGCCCGCCAGAACGCGTCGTCGACCGGGTCGGCGGCCGGTGCCGGCGACGTGTCGAGGGTCGGCCAGTAGCGCTGCGGCCGGAACGCGTACGTCGGCAGCTCGGGCAGCAGGCGGGGATCCGGGCGGGGGCCGGCCAGCGCGGCGAGCACCGCCGCCCAGTCGACGTCCCGCCCGGTGCCGTCCACGACGGCCAGCGCGGCGAGCAGGGCGGCCGGCTCGTCGGCGCCGGCGCGCAGCGCCGCCACGGCAGTGCCGTCCTCGTCGCCGGGCAGCAGGCCGGCGGCCATCGCCGTCAGCACCGCCTGCGGTCCGAGCTCCAGGAAGGTGTCCACGCCGGCGTCGCGCAGCGCGGCGATCCCGTCGGCGTACCGGACGGCCTCGCGGACGTGGCGCACCCAGTAGTCGGGCGTACGGATCTCGTCGGGCTCGGCGAGCCGCCCGGTCAGGTTCGACACGATCGGCAGCAGCGGCGCGGCGAACGCCAGTCCGTCGAGGACGGCCCGGAACTCGGCCAGCATCGGTTCCATCAGCGGGCTGTGGAAGGCGTGGCTGACCCGCAGCCGGCGGGTGCGCACCCCGCGTTCCCGCCAGAGCCGCTCCAGCCCGTCGAGGGAGTCGACGGCCCCGGCGAGCACCACGGCGGTGGGGCCGTTGACGGCGGCGACGCCGACCCGGTCACCCAGCCCGGCCAGGGACTCGACGACGGCCGCCTCGTCGGCGGCGACGGCGAGCATCCCGCCCCCGGCGGGCAGGGCCTGCATGAGCCTTCCCCGGGCGGCCACCAGCGTGGCGGCGTCGGCGAGGGACAGCACGCCGGCGACGTGCGCGGCGGTGATCTCGCCGATGGAGTGCCCGGCGACGTGCCCGGGCACCACCCCGAACGACTCGACCAGCCGGAACAGGGCCACCTCCAGCGCGAACAGCCCCGCCTGGGTGAAGACCGTCTCGTCGAGCAGCGCCGCCTCGGCGCTGCCTTCGGCCGCGAACAGCACCGGCTTCAGCGGCTGCGGCAGCTGGTGGTCCAGGGCCGCGCAGACCTCGTCGAGGGCCGCCGCGAAGACGGGGAACGTGTCGTACAGCTGGCGGCCGGCGCCGGGGCGCTGGGCGCCCTGGCCGGAGAACTGGACGGCGAGGCCGCCGGCGCGTCGCCGGGCGGTGACCACCGCTGGGTGCTCCTCCCCGGCGGCCAGGGCGCGCAGCGCGGCCAGCCGGGTCTCCCGGTCGGCGGCGATCACGGTGGCCCGCCGGCCGAGGTGAGCGCGGCCGTCGGCGAGCGCCCAGGCGACCAGGCCGGCCGGGTCGTCGCCGGTCGCGACGTGGTCGGCCAGCCTCCCGGCCTGCTCGCGCAGGGCGGGCAGATCGGCGGCGGAGACCGGCCACGGCAGGGCCACGGCGCGGTGGTCGCGTCGCGCTTCGCCGTGCCCCGCGGTCACGTCGAACGTTGCGGTGTCGGCGGCGGCGACCGGCGCCGGGGCCTCCTCGATGATCACGTGGGCGTTGGTGCCGCTGATGCCGAACGAGGAGACGCCGGCCCGGCGGGGTCCGTCCGTGGCGGCCCACGGTCGTGCTTCGGTGAGCAGCGCCAGCGTGCCGGAGGACCAGTCGACGTGCGGGGTCGGCGCGTCGACGTGCAGGGTCTTCGGCAGCACCTCGTGTTGCAGGGCCAGCACCATCTTCATCAGGCTCGCCGCGCCCGCCGCGGCCTGGGTGTGGCCGATGTTCGACTTCACCGACCCGAGCCACAGCGGCCGCTCGGCGGTTCGGTCCCTGCCGTACGTGGCCAGCAGCGCCTGCGCCTCGATCGGGTCGCCGAGGGTGGTGCCGGTGCCGTGTGCCTCGACGACGTCCACGTCTGCGGGGGTGAGGCCGGCGTTGTCCAGCGCGTGCCGGATGACCCGCTGCTGGGCGGGTCCGTTCGGGGCGGTGAGGCCGTTGCTCGCGCCGTCGGAGTTGACGGCGCTGCCCCGTACGACGGCGAGGATCCGGTTGCCGTCGCGCTGGGCGTCGGAGAGCCGCTGGAGCAGCAGGACGCCGACGCCCTCGCCCCAGCCCGTGCCGTCGGCGGCCTCGGCGAACGCCTTGACCCGCCCGTCGGCCGCGAGGCCGCGCTGCCGGGAGAACTCCAGGAACGCGCCCGGGGTCGACATCACCGTGACGCCGCCGGCGAGGGCGAGGTCGCACTCGCCGCTGCGCAGCGCCTGCGCGGCCAGGTGCAGCGCCACCAGCGACGACGAGCAGGCCGTGTCGACGGTGACCGCCGGGCCGTGCAGCCCGAACGAGTACGCCAGGCGGCCCGAGACCACGGACGCGCCGTTGCCGGTCGCCTGGTAGCCCTCCACCTGCGAGCGGGCGCCCAGCAGCAGCGTGGCGTAGTCCTGCCCGTTGGTGCCCATGAACACGCCGGTGGCGGAGCCGCGTACCCGGTGCGGGTCGATGCCGGCGCGTTCGAAGACCTCCCAGGTGGTGTGCAGCAGCAGCCGCTGCTGCGGGTCCATGGCGAGGGCCTCGCGCGGGTTGATCCCGAAGAACGCGGCGTCGAAGCCGACGACGTCGTGCAGGAAGCCGCCGCTGCGGGTGTAGCTGGTGCCGACCCGCTCCGGGTCGCTGTCGAACAGGCCGTCGAGGTCCCAGCCCCGGTCGGCCGGCATCGGCGTGACCGCGTCCACCCCCTCGGCCAGCAGGCGCCACAGCTCCTGCGGCGACGACACCCCGCCAGGGAAGCGGCAGGCCATGGAGACGATCGCGATCGGCTCGTCGGCCGCCGGCCGGGCAGAGGCCACGCCGCCGGTGACCGGGCCGCCGTCCGCGCCGACGACGATTTCGGTACGCAGGAAGCGGGCCAGTTCCGCCGCCGACGGGTGGTCGAAGACGACTGTCGACGGCAGGGTCAGGCCGGTGACCCGGCCCAGCCGGTCCCGCAGTTGCACGGCGGCGAGGGAGTCGAAGCCCAGTTCCCGGAACGCCCGGCCGGCGGGCACCTGGTCGGTGGTGGGGTGGCCGAGCACGGCCGCCGCCTCCGCGCGGACGAGGTCGACCAGCAGCGCCTCCTGGCCGGTCGCCGGCAGCGTGGCGAGCCGGTTGCGCAGCCCGTCGGTGGCGGCGGCGCTCTCCGGCCGCTGCGGCTCCTCGGCGACGGCGGGGGCGACCCGGTCGAAGAGGTGGCTCGGCCGTGCGGCGGTGAACGCCGTGACGAACCGGGACCAGTCGACGTCCACGATCACGGGGGCCGCCTCGGGGGCGTTCACCCAGCGGCCGAGCGCCGCGACGGCGGCGTCGGGCGCGAGCGAGCTGAACCCGCGGCGGCGCAGGCCGTCGGCGGTCTCCCCGGCGGCCATGCCGTCCTCCGCCCACGGGCCGTACGCCAGCGCGGTGGCGGGCAGGCCCTTCGCCCGGCGGGCTGCGACGAGGGTGTCGAGCAGGGCGTTGCCGGCCGCGTAGCCGGCCTGCCCGCCGCCGCCCCAGACACCGGCGACCGAGGAGAAGACCACGAACGCGTCGAGGTCGCGACCCCGGCAGGCGGCGTCGAGGTGCAGGGCGCCGAGCACCTTGCCGGCCAGGGTGTCCGACAGCTCGCCGTCGGTCACCTCGTACGCCGGGGTGGTGCCGCCGGACGCTCCGGCGGTGTGCACAACGGCGGTCAGCTCCGGCAGGTCCGCCACGAGGGCGTCGACGGCGGCCCGGTCGGTGACGTCGCACGCCACGACCCGCACCGCACCCAACTCGGCCACCAGCTCCGCCGCACCCGGAGCCCCCGGACCCCGCCGCGAGGCGAGGACCACCTCACCGGCCCCGTTCGCCAGCAACCAGCGGGCCACGTGCCGACCCAACGCTCCTGTACCACCGGTCACCAGCACCGTCCCGGCGGGCCGCCAACCTGACCCGGCGGGCGGCGCGGCCGGCACCAGCCGCCGGCCGAAGATGCCGCTGCGCCGGACGGCCACCTGGTCCAGGGTGCCGTCGGCGAGGACCGCGACGAGCCCGGCGCGGGCGCCGCGGTCGGCGCGGGCGGGCAGGTCGACCAGGCCGCCCCAGCGGTCCGGCTGTTCGAGGGCGACGACCCGGCCCAGGCCCCAGGCCAGGGCCGCCCAGACGTCGTCGACCCGTTCGCCGGCCGTGACGGGCATCGCGGTCCGACTGAGCGCCCACACCCGTCCGGCCAGGCCGGTGTCGGTGAGCGCCCGGACGAGGGTGAGCAGGGCGGCCGTGCCAGCGGGCAGCACCGGCGTGTGCGCCGGGGGCCGGTCCTGGCGGGGCAGGACGCAGAGCACCCCGGCCCAGCCGTCCCCGCTGATCCGGCGCAGCCGCTCGCCCAGGTCGGCGCGGTCGAGGGTGGACGACACGGTGAGCGTGTCCACCCGGGCGCCGGCCTGGGTGAGGGTCTTCGCCACGCCCGCGTCGGCGCCGCTGTCGACGGTGACGATCAGCCACCGCCCGGACAGCCTGGTCTTCGGGTTCGGCCGGACCGGCTCCCACCCGATCCGGTACGACCACCCGTCCAGCGCGGTGTCCCGGGACCGGTGACGACGCCAGCGCGAGAGGACCGGCAGGGCCGGGCCGAGCGTGTCCAGGGCGTCGGGGTCGTCGCCGAGTTCGGCGGCGAGGGCGGCCAGGTCGCCACGCTCGACGGCGGTCCAGAACTCGACGTCGCCGCCGTCCGGGGCGGCCCGCTTCTCGGCCGTGCCCTCGGGCCAGTAGCGCTGGTGCTGGAAGGCGTACGTGGGCAGGTCGACGCGGCGTGCGCCGGTGTCGGCGAACCACTGCGTCCAGGTCACCGGCATCCCGTGCACGTGCAGTTCGGCCAGGGCGTGCAGCAGCGCCTGCGCCTCCGAACGGTCACGGCGCTGCACAGCCACCGCCAGCACGGCCTCGTCATCAGGCAGCACGTCGGCGGTCATCGCGGTCAGGACGCTCTGCGGCCCGACCTCCAGGAACGTGTCCACACCGGCAGCCCGCAGAGCGGCGATCCCGTCGGCGAACCGCACCGCCTCGCGCACGTGCCGCACCCAGTACTCCGGCGTACGGATCTCATCGCCGGCCAGGGCACCCGTCACGTTCGACACGACCGGCAGCAGCGGCGTGGCAAACGTGAGGCCGTGCAGGACCGCGCGGAACTCGGCCAGCATTGGCTCCATCAACGGACTGTGGAACGCATGGCTCACCGTCAGCCGGCGAGTGCGCACGCCCCGGTCGCGCCAGTGCCGCTCCACCTCGTCGAGGGCCTCGACGGCACCGGACACCACCACTGCGGTGGGTCCGTTGACCGCAGCGACGCCTACCCGGTCGGCGAGCCCGGCGATCGACTCGACCACCGCAGCCTCGTCGGCGGCAACGGCCAGCATGCCGCCGCCCGTGGGCAGCGCCTGCATCAACCGACCCCGCGCGGCGACGAGCTGACACGCGTCGGCCAGGGACAACACACCCGCGACATGCGCCGCGGTCACCTCGCCGATCGAGTGACCGGCCAGCATGTCCGGCACGATCCCGAACGACTCCACCAGGCGGAACAGCGCCACCTCGACCGCGAACAACCCGGCCTGCGTGAACACCGTCTGGTCCAGCAACTCCGCCTCGGCGGACCCCGGCGACGCGAACAGCACGTCCTTGAGCGGACGCGGCAGCAGCGGATCGAGCTGCGCACACACCTCGTCCAGCGCGGCGGCGAACACCGGGAACAGAGCGGACAACTCCCGGCCCATCCCCGCACGCTGCGCACCCTGACCCGAGAACAGCAGCGCCAACTGGCCGCGCGCGGCGGCAGAACCGGTCACGACAGCCCCCGACGGCTCGCCCGCATCGAGGGCTCGAAGCGCGGTGAGCAGGTCGTTGCCGTCGGAAACCACGGCGACGGCGCGCTGTTCCAGCGCGGGTCGGGTGGTGACGGAGGACCAGGCCACGTCCAGCGGACGCGGGGCCTCGTCGGCGGCGAGCCAGCGCGCCCACCGGCCCGCTTGGCCGGCCAGGGCCGCGTCGGAGCGCGCGGAGAGCAGCACCGGTACGACCGGCGGCACGTCGCGGGCGACGACCTCGCCCTCGATCGTCTCGGCGGGCGGCTGCTCGATGATCACATGCGCGTTCGTGCCGGAGATCCCGAACGACGACACCGCCGCCCGACGCGGCCGGTCCACCCGCGGCCACGGGGTGGGCTCGGTCGCGAGGGCCACCGCCCCGGCCGTCCAGTCGATGTGTGGGGACGGCTCATCCACGTGCAGGGTCGGCGGGACGACGCCGTGGCGCATCGCCATGACCATCTTGATCACACCGGCGACACCGGCGGCGGCCTGCGTGTGCCCGATGTTCGACTTGACCGAGCCGAGCCACAACGGCTCCCGCCCCTGCCGGTCCTGCCCGTACGTGGCCAGGACGGCCTGCGCCTCGATCGGGTCACCGAGGGTGGTGCCGGTGCCGTGCGCCTCCACGGCGTCCACGTCGGCCGCAGTGAGCCGCGCGTTCGCGAGGGCCTGCCGGATCACCCGCTGCTGCGACGGACCGTTCGGCGCGGTCAGCCCGTTCGACGCACCGTCCTGGTTCACGGCCGTGCCCCGCACCACGGCGTAGATCTTCCGGCCCTCGCGCTGGGCGTCGGAGAGCCGCTGCACCAGCAGCACGCCGACGCCCTCGGACCAGCCGGTGCCGTCGGCGGACGCCGCGAACGACTTGCAGCGACCATCCTGCGACAGGCCGCGCTGCCGGGAGAACTCGATGAACGTGCCCGGCGTCGCCATCACCGTCACACCACCGGCCAACGCCAGATCGCACTCGCCGGAACGCAGCGCCTGCGCGGCGAGGTGCAGCGCCACCAGCGACGACGAGCACGCCGTGTCCACGGTGACCGCCGGCCCCTCCAACCCGAAGGTGTAGGCGACCCGACCGGACAGCACGCTGCCGGACGTGCCGGTCCCGACGTAGCCCTCCACCTCGGTCGGCAGGTCCATGAGCCGGGAGGCGTAGTCGTGGTACATGACACCGGCGAACACACCCGTCCGGCTGCCCCGCAACCGCTGCGGATCAAGCCCCGCCGACTCGAACGACTCCCACGACGCCTCCAGCAGCAACCGCTGCTGCGGATCCATGGCCAGGGCCTCACGCGGCGAGATACCGAAGAAACCGGGGTCGAACTCTGCCGCGCCGTACAGGAAACCGCCGTGGCGCGTGTACGACGTACCGCTGCGGTTCGGGTCCGGGTCGAAGAGCGACTCCAGGTCCCAACCGCGATCCGCCGGGAACTCCCCGATCCCCTCACCGCCGCCGGCCAGCAACTCCCACAGTTCGTCGGGGGATTCCACCCCGCCCGGGTAACGGCAGGCCATGCCCACGATCGCGATCGGCTCGTCGGCGCCGACGACCGTGCCGGCGACCTGTGCGCTGGCCGACGCGCTGACGCCGGCCAGCTCCGACCACAGGTGGTCGGCGAGCGCGGCCGGGGTCGGGTAGTCGAACACCAGCGTCGAGGCCAGCCGCAGCCCGGTGGCCGCGTTCAACCGGTTACGCAGGTCCACCGCCGTCAGCGAGTCGAAGCCCAGCTCCCGGAACGCCCGGTCCGCCGGCACCGACTCCGCACCACCGTGCCCCAGCACCTGCGCGACCAGACCCCGTACCAGCACGTCGATATGGGCGCGGCCCTCGTCCTCGGTGAGCCCGGCGAGCCGGTCGGCCCAGCCGCCACCGCCCTGCCCCGCCTGGCGGCGGGTGCCGGTCACGCCGATCAGGGTGCGCAGCACGGCCGGCACGGGGCCGCCGGAGGTCGCCGCCCGCAGCGCGGGCACGTCGATCACGGCCGGTACGAGGGCCGGACGGTCGGCACGCAGGGCGGCGTCGAAGAGTTCCAACCCGATCTCGGCGCTCATCGGCGTCAGACCCGCCCGCGCGGACCGCGCCCGATCCGCCTCGTCGATCGAGGCGGCCATGCCGGCGGTGTCCCACATGCCCCACGCGAGACTGACGGCCGGCAGACCCAACTGCCGCCGGTGGACCGCAAGCCCGTCGAGGAAGGCGTTGCCCGCCGCGTACGCCGACTGACCGGGCGAGCCGAGCACACCCGCCACCGACGAGAACACCACGAACAGATCCAGATCCAGACCCGCCGTCGCCTCGTGCAGGAACCAACCCGCCGACACCTTCGGCGCCAACACCCCGGCCAGCCGCGCCGCCGTCAGCCCCTCCACGACACCGTCGTCCAGGACGCCGGCGGTGTGCACGACACCCGCCAGCCGACCCTCGGCGGTGACCTCGGCAACCAAAGCGCCGACCTGGTCCCGGTCGGTCACGTCACAGGCGGCGATCCGCACGGACGCGCCCAGCGCCGACAACCGCTCCGACAACTCACCCGCACCGGCGGCCTCCGGACCGCGCCGCGAGACGAGCACCAGCGACCGCACGCCGTGCACCGACACCAGGTGCTCCGCGACCAGCGCCCCGAGCGCACCCGTACCGCCGGTCACCAGCACCGCGCCGTCACCCAGGCTGGGCGTCTGCGCGGCCGTGACGCCGGCCCGGACCAGGCGCGGCGAGTACACCGCGCCCTCGCGGACGGCGAGCTGGCCGCCGGTCGTGGCCGGTTCCCGCAGGACGCCGTCCAGCAGGGCAACCAGCGCGGCGTCCAGGTCGCCGTCGACGTCCGCGAGGACCATGCGGCCCGGGTGCTCCGACTGCGCCGAACGCAGTAGACCCCATACCGCAGCGCTCGCCAGGTCGGTCACCCGGTCGCCGTCGCCGATCGACACCGCACCCCGGGTCGCGACCACGAGCCGCGAGTCCGCCAGGGCGTCCGCCGCGAGCCAGGACTGCACCGTCGCCAGCACGTCCGAGGTCACTGCCCGGACCGACTCCGGCGTCGCCGCGCCGGGCGCGGGGAACACCGGCAGCAGCAGCGTCCGGGGGACGGACTCCTCCCCCGTGACCGTCGCCACGTCGGCGTACGTGGGCATTCCTACCGGTGCCGGCAGCTCCAGGCCGCCGGTCACCAGCGCCCATCCGGAAAGCTTCCCGGCGGGTGCGGCCTGCACGGCCGGCCACCGCAGCTCGAACAGCGACCGCGAGGCCACGCCCGGCGCGGCCGCGCCGGTCAGCTCTCGCAGGACGAGGGAGTCCATCGACACGACCGGCGCGCCCACCTCGTCGTACGCGGCCAGCCGCAGCCCGGAGCCGTCGCGGGTCAGGCGCACCCGCAGCGTCCCCGCGCCTGCGGCGTGGACCTGCACGCCCTCGAAGGCGAACGGCACCCGTGGTCCGCTCGATTCCTCGCCACCGAGCAGCAGCCCGATCGGGTGCAGGGCGGCGTCCAGCAGCGCCGGGTGCACGCCGAATCCGGCGCTCTCCGTGGCGGCGGCCTCCGGCAGGGCCACCTCGGCGAACAGTTCGTCGCGGCCGACCCAGGCGCGCTGGAGTCCCTGGAAGACCGGCCCGTACGCCAGGCCGTGCTCCGCCAGCGTCGCGTACCACCCCGCGAGGTCCACCTCCGACGTCGGGGCGGGGGGCCAGGTGATCGTGTCGGGCTCGTCGGCGGTGGACGCCTCCAGCACACCCTCCGCGTGCCGGGTCCAGCCCGCCTCGGGATCGTCGTCGGGGCGGGAGTAGACGGCGACGGGACGTTGCGGCGACTCCGACGTGGACACCCGCACCTGAATGCGTACGCCGCCGGATTCGGGGAGCATCAGCGGGGCGGCCATGGTCAGCTCCCGCAGCCGGGAGAGGCCCACCTCGTCGCCGGCCCGTACGGCCAGCTCGACCAGGGCCGTGCCGGGTACGAGCGTCAGCCCGGAGACCGTGTGGTCGGCCAGCCACGGGTGCGTGGTCAGGGAGAGCCGGCCGGTCAGCACCATCTCGTCGTCGCCGGCCAGGTCCACTGTCGCGCCGAGCAGCGGGTGCCCGGTGCGGCCGAGTCCGGCCCCGGACACGTCGCCCGTACGCGCCCGGCCGGCGGTGGGCCAGTAGCGCTGGTGCTGGAAGGCGTACGTGGGCAGGTCGACGCGGCGCGCGCCGGTGTCGGCGAACCACTGCGTCCAGGTCACCGGCATCCCGTGCACGTGCAGCTCCGCCAGGGCGTGCAGCAGCGCGTGCGCCTCCGGACGGTCCCGGCGCTGCACAGCCACCGCCAGCACACCGTCGTCGTCGGGCAGCACGTCGGCGGTCATGGCGGTCAGGACGCTCTGCGGGCCGACCTCCAGGAACGTGTCCACACCGGCAGCCCGCAGAGCGGCGATCCCATCGGCGAACCGCACCGCCTCGCGCACATGCCGCACCCAATACTCCGGCGTACGGATCTCGTCGCCGGCCAGGGCCCCAGTCACGTTCGACACCACCGGCAGCAGCGGCGTGGCAAACGTGAGGCCCTGCAGGACCGCGCGGAACTCGGCCAGCATCGGCTCCATCAACGGACTGTGGAACGCATGGCTCACCGTCAGGCGGCGAGTGCGCACGCCCCGGTCGCGCCAGGCCCGCTCCACCTCGTCGAGAGCCTCGACGGCACCGGAGACGACGACGGCGGTGGGCCCGTTGACGGCCGCGATACCGAGGCGGTCGGTCATCCCGGCGAGCGACTCCGCCACCGCAGCCTCGTCGGCGGCAACGGCCAGCATCCCGCCACCGGTCGGCAGCGCCTGCATCAGCCGACCCCGCGCGGCGACGAGCTGGCACGCGTCGGCCAGGGACAACACGCCCGCGACATGCGCCGCGGTCACCTCACCGATCGAGTGACCGGCCAGCATGTCCGGCACGATCCCGAACGACTCCACCAGACGGAACAGCGCCACCTCGACCGCGAACAACCCGGCCTGCGTGAACACCGTCTGGTCCAGCAACTCCGCCTCGGCGGACCCCGACGACGCGAACAGCACGTCCTTGAGCGGACGCGGCAGCAGCGGATCGAGCTGCGCACACACCTCGTCCAGCGCGGCGGCGAACACCGGGAACAGAGCGGACAACTCCCGGCCCATCCCGGCGCGCTGCGCACCCTGACCCGAGAACAGCAGCGCGAGCTGGCCGCGCTGGCCGGTGGCGCCGGAGACGACCGTACCGGTGGGGTCGCCGTCGGCGAGGGCGGTCAACGCCGCGACCAGGTCGTCCCGGTCGGCGGCGGTGACGACCGCCCGGTGTTCCAGCGCGGGCCGGGTGGTGACGGAGGACCAGGCCATGTCCAGCGGACGCGGGGCCTCGTCGGCGGCCAGCCAGCGCGCCCACCGGCCCGCCTGCGCCGACAGCGCGGCGGCGTCGCGGGCCGACAGCAGCACCGGCACGACCGGCGGCACGTCGCGGGCGACGACCTCACCCTCAACCACCTCGGCAGGCGGCTGCTCGATGATCACATGCGCGTTCGTGCCGGAGATCCCGAACGACGACACCGCCGCCCGACGCGGCCGGTCCACCCGCGGCCACGGGGTGGGCTCGGTGGCCAGGGCCACCGCTCCCGCCGACCAGTCGACATGCGGCGACGCCTCGTCCACATGCAACGTCGCCGGCACCAGACCGTGCCGCATCGCCATGACCATCTTGATCACACCAGCCACACCCGCAGCCGCCTGCGCATGCCCGATGTTCGACTTCACCGACCCGAGCAGCAGCGGCCGATCCTGCGGACGCTCCTGCCCGTACGTCGCCAACAACGCCTGCGCCTCGATCGGGTCACCCAGCGTCGTACCCGTACCGTGCGCCTCCACCACATCCACCTCGGCGGTGGTGAGCCGCGCGTTCGCCAACGCCTGCCGGATCACCCGCTGCTGCGACGGGCCGTTGGGCGCCGTCAAGCCGTTCGACGCACCGTCCTGGTTCACGGCGCTGCCCCGCACCACCGCCAGCACGCGGTGCCCGTTGCGCCGCGCGTCCGACAGCCGCTCCACGAGCAGCACGCCGACGCCCTCGGACCAGCCGGTGCCGTCGGCGGACGCCGCGAACGACTTGCAGCGACCATCCTGCGACAGCCCGCGCTGACGGGAGAACTCGATGAACGTCCCCGGCGTCGCCATCACCGTCACACCACCGGCCAACGCCAGATCACACTCGCCGGAACGCAACGCCTGCGCGGCGAGGTGCAGCGCGACGAGGCTGGAAGAACAAGCGGTGTCGACGGTGACCGCCGGGCCCTCGAGCCCGAAGGTGTAGGCGACCCGACCGGACAGCACGCTGCCCGACGTGCCCGTGCCGACGAAGCCCTCGGCGTCCGGCGGCAGGTCCATCAGGCGGGAGGCGTAGTCGTGGTACATGACGCCGGCGAACACACCCGTCCGGCTGCCCCGCAACCGCTGCGGATCAAGCCCCGCCGACTCGAACGACTCCCACGACGCCTCCAACAGCAACCGCTGCTGCGGATCCATCGCCAGGGCCTCACGCGGCGAGATACCGAAGAAGCCCGGGTCGAACTCCGCCGCCCCGTACAGGAAACCACCATGGCGCGTGTACGACGTACCGCTGTGCTCCGGGTCCGGGTCGAACAGGCTCTCCAGGTCCCAGCCGCGATCGGTGGGGAACTCCGAGATCCCGTCGCCGCCGCCGGCCAGCAACGCCCACAGCTGGTCGGGACTGTCGACGCCACCGGGGTAGCGGCAGGCCATGCCCACGATCGCGATCGGCTCGTCGGTGCCGGCGGTGAGCACCGCCGTCTGGCGGGCGGTGATCTGCCCGGAGACCTGCTCGTGCAGGTGGTCGGCGAGCACGGCCGGGGTCGGATAGTCGAACACCAGCGTCGAGGCCAGCCGCAGCCCGGTGGCCGCGTTCAACCGGTTACGCAGGTCCACCGCCGTCAGCGAGTCGAAGCCCAGCTCCCGGAACGCCCGATCCGCCGGCACCGACTCCGCACCACCGTGCCCCAACACCTGCGCGACCAGACCGCGCACCAGCACGTCGATCTGGGCGCGCGCCTCGTCGGGCGCCAGGCCCGCGAGCTGGTTGGCCCAGTCGCCGCTCCGCGCGGCCCGTCGCCGGGCCGCCGTCGACCCGATCAGGGTACGCAGCACGGCCGGCGCCGGGCCGGCGCCGAGCGCTGCGCGCATCGCCGGTACGTCGATCACGGCCGGCACCAACGTCGGCCGCTCCGCCACCAGGGCGGCGTCGAACAGCTCCAACCCGATCTCGGCGCTCATCGGCGTCAGACCCGCCCGCGCGGACCGCGCCCGGTCCGCCTCGTCGATCGAGGCGGCCATGCCTGCCGTGTCCCACATCCCCCACGCCAGACTCACCGCAGGCAACCCGAGCTGCCGCCGGTGGACCGCAAGCCCGTCGAGGAAGGCGTTGCCCGCCGCATACGCCGACTGACCCGGCGAACCCAACACACCAGCAACCGACGAGAACACCACGAACAAGTCGAGATCCAGCGACGCCGTCGCCTCATGCAGGAACCAACCCGCCGACGCCTTCGGCGCCAACACCCCCGCCAGCCGCTCCGCCGTCAGCCCCTCCACGACACCGTCATCCAACACACCAGCGGTGTGCACCACACCCGCCAGCCGACCCCCGGCAACGACCTCCGCCACCAGACCGAACACCTGGTCCCGGTCCGTCACGTCACAGGCAACGACCCGCACCGACGCACCCAGCGCCGACAGCCGCTCCGACAGCTCGCCCGCACCGGCGGCTTCCGGACCACGCCGCGACACCAGCACCAGCGACCGCACACCATGCGCCGACACCAGATGCTCCGCCACCAACGCCCCGAGCGCACCCGTACCACCGGTCACCAGCACCGCACCGTCACCCACGACCGGCGTCTCCACCGACGCCGGGGCGACCGCACGCACCAGACGCGGCACGAACACCTCACCCGCACGCACCGCGACCTGACCACCGAACGCCACCGGCTCGTCGGCCACCGTGGTCAGCACACCCAGCAGCCCGGCGTCCACGTCGCCGTCCACGTCCGCCAGCACGATGCGGCCCGGGTGCTCCGACTGCGCCGAACGCAGCAGACCCCACACCGCCGCGCTCGCCAGGTCGGACACCCGGTCGTCCGCCGCCACCGACACCGCGCCCCGGGTCACCACCACCAGCCGCGACTCCGCCAGCGCGTCCGCCGCCAGCCAGGACCGCACGGTCGCCAGCACGGCCGTGGTCGCCGCGCGTACCGCGTCGGGGACGGCGCGCTCCGGCGCGTCGAGCGGCAGCAGCAGCGCCCTCGGTGCGACCGTCCGGCCGGCGTCGACCGCCGCGACGAGCGCCTCGACGTCGCCGTACGCCGGCAGGTCGGCGGTTGCCGGCGAGCCGACCAGCGCCCACCCGGAGAGGTCCCCGGTGGCGGCGATCTCCTCGGCCTGCCAGGTGAGTTCGAACATCGCGCGGGCTGCCGCGCCCGCCGTGGTCACGCCGGTCAGCTCGCGCAGGGCGAGGGAGTCGACCGAGACCACTGCCGCGCCCGACTCGTCGCACGCGACCAGGCGCACCGCCGAGCCCGCACGCGTGAGCCGCACCCGCAGCACCCGCGCGCCCGAGGCATACACCTGCACACCCTCGAACGCGAACGGCACCCGCGGCCCACCCGAATCCTCCGCACCCACCAGCAGTCCGATCGGATGCAGCGCCGCATCCAGCAGTGCCGGGTGCACACCGAAGCGCGCCGCCTCCGTCGCCACCTCATCCGGCAACGCCACCTCGGCGAACAGCTCGTCGCCGCCCGTCCACACCCGGCGCAGCCCCCGGAACACCGGCCCGTATGCCAGGCCACGCTCCGCAAGCACCGGATACCAGCCCGCCACGTCCACCTCGGACGCACCGACTGGCGGCCACTCCCCCACGCGCGGCTCGTCGGCCGACGCCGGCTCCAGCACGCCCTCCGCATGCCGCACCCAGTCAGCCTCCGGATCACCCTCGGACTGCGAGTGCACCGCCACGACCCGGGTGCCGGTCTCGTCGGCCGCGCCGACGCGCACCTGCACCCGCACCGCGCCGGACTCCGGCAGCACCAGCGGCGCGGCCACGGTCAGCTCCCGCACCCGCGACGCACCCACCTCGTCACCCGCCCGCACCGCCAACTCCACCAGGGCAGCGCCCGGCACGATCACCGCGCCGGAGACGACGTGGTCGGCGAGCCACGCGTGCGTCGACGTCGACAGGCGGCCGGTCAGCACCACCATGTCCTCGCCGGCCACGGAGACCGCCGCGCCGAGCAGCGGGTGCCCGGCGACGCCGAGGCCCGCCCCGGACACGTCGGCGGTACGCGTCTGGCCCGCGCCGAGCCAGTACCGCTGGTGCTGGAAGGCGTACGTGGGCAGGTCGACCCGGGCGGCGCCGGCGTCGGTGAACCACTGCGTCCAGGTCACCGGGACACCGTGGACGTGCAGGTCGGCGAGGGCGTGCAGCAGTGCCTGCGGGGCGGGCCGGTCCCGACGCTGGACGGCCACCGCCAGCGCGTCATCGGCGAGCAGGTCGGCGTTCATGGCGGTCAGGACGCTCTGCGGGCCGATCTCCAGGAAGGTGTCGACCCCGGTGGCCCGCAGGGCGGCGATGCCGTCGGCGTAGCGGACGGCCTCCCGCACGTGCCGCACCCAGTACTCGGCGCGGGTGATCTCCTGCGGGTCGGCGAGCGCGCCGGTTAGGTTCGACACCACCGGCAGCAGCGGCGCCCGGAACGCCAGCCCCGCCAGGACGGCGCGGAACTCGTCGAGCATCGGCTCCATCAGCGGACTGTGGAACGCATGGCTGACAGTGAGCCGACGGGTCCGCACGCCCCGCTCGCGCCAGACCCGCTCCACCTCGTCCAGGGCCTCGACGGCACCGGAGACGACGACGGAGGCAGGCCCGTTGACGGCCGCGACACCGACCCGGCCGGTTATCCCGACGATCGACTCCGCCACCGCAGCCTCGTCGGCGGCCACGGCCAGCATGCCGCCGCCCGTCGGCAGCGCCTGCATCAACCCACCCCGCGCGGCCACGAGAACGCACGCGTCGGCCAGGGACAACACCCCGGCCACGTACGCCGCCGTCACCTCACCGATCGAGTGACCAGCCACCACGTCGGGCACGACCCCGAACGACTCCACCAGACGGAACAGCGCCACCTCGACCGCGAACAACCCCGCCTGCGTGAACACCGTCTGATCCAGCAACCCCGCCTCAGCGGAACCCGCCTCAGCGAACAGCACCTCCCGCAACGGACACGGCAACAACGGATCCAGCTGCGCAGACACCTCGTCCAGCGCGGTCGCGAACACGGGGAACAGGGCGGACAACTCCCGGCCCATCCCGGCACGCTGCGCACCCTGGCCGGAGAAGAGCACGGCCAGCTGCGTACGCGTCGTGCCGGTCCCCGTTGCCACGGCGGCGGCCGGCTCACCGGCGGCGAGCGCCCGCAGCCCGGCCAGCAGTTCGTCCCGGCCCGTCGCGGTGACCACCGCACGGTGCTCCAGCACGGCCCGGCTGACTGTCGACGACCAGCCGACGTCGGCGGGGCGCAGTTTCTCGTCGTCGGCGATCCAGCGGGCCCAGCGGTCGGCCTGCGCCGCGACGGCGGCCTCGGAGCGGGCCGAGAGCAGCACGGGGGCCGGCAGCGACCCGGCGGCGGGCGTCGGCGCGTGCTCGCCCCGGGTGGGCTCCGCTTCGGCGGGGGGCTGCTCGATGATCACGTGCGCGTTGGTGCCGCTGACGCCGAACGACGAGATCGCGGCGCGACGGGGCCGGCCCGCCGCGGGCCAGTCGCGGGCCTCGGTGAGCAGGGAGACCGCCCCGGCGCTCCACTCGATGTGCGGGGACGGCTCGTCGACGTGCAGCGTCGACGGCAGCACCCCGTGCCGCATCGCCATGATCATCTTGATGATGCCGGCCGCCCCGGCGGCGGCCTGGGTGTGGCCGATGTTCGACTTGATCGACCCCAGCCAGAGCGGCCGGTCGGCGGGCCGGTCCTGCCCGTACGTGGCCAGCAGGGCCTGCGCCTCGATCGGGTCACCCAGGGTCGTGCCGGTGCCGTGCGCCTCGACGGCGTCCACGTCGGCCGTGGTGAGCCGGGCGTTCGCCAGGGCCTGCCGGATGACCCGCTGCTGCGACGGGCCGTTGGGGGCCGTCAGCCCGTTCGACGCACCGTCCTGGTTCACGGCGCTGCCCCGTACCACCGCCAGGATCCGCCGGCCCTCCCGCTGCGCGTCCGACAGGCGCTGCACCAGCAGCACGCCCACGCCCTCGGACCAGCCCGTGCCGTCGGCCGACGCCGCGAACGACTTGCAGCGACCGTCCTGCGACAGGCCCCGCTGGCGGGAGAACTCGATGAACGTGCCCGGCGTCGCCATCACCGTCACACCACCGGCGAGCGCGAGGTCGCACTCGCCGCCGCGCAGTGCCTGCACCGCGAGGTGCAACGCCACCAGCGACGACGAACACGCCGTGTCGACAGTGACGGCCGGGCCTTCGAGGCCGAAGGTGTACGCGACCCGGCCGGACAGCACGCTGCCGGAGGTGCCGGTGCCGAGGTAGCCGCCCACGCCCTCGGGCAGGTCCTGCACGCCGGAGGCGTAGTCGTGGTACATGAGCCCGGCGAAGACGCCGGTCCGGCTGCCACGTAGCCGCGACGGGTCGAGGCCGGCCGACTCGAACGTCTCCCAGGACGCCTCCAGCAGCAGTCGCTGCTGCGGGTCCATGGCGATCGCCTCGCGCGGCGAGATGCCGAAGAAGTCCGGGTCGAACTCGGCGGCCCCGTACAGGAAGCCACCGTGGCGGGTGTACGACGTCCCGGGGTTGTCCGGGTCGGGGTGGAAGAGCCGGTCGAGGTCCCAGCCCCGGTCGGTGGGGAACTCGCCGATACCGTCGGCGCCGGCGGCGACCAGGTCCCACAGCTGCTGCGGGTTCGTCACGCCGCCCGGGTAGCGGCAGGCCATGCCCACGATGGCGATCGGCTCGTCGACGTTTGTCGCCCGCACGGCCCGCTGCTGCTCGGCGACCTGGCCGGACAGCTGCTCGTACAGGTGCTCCGACAGGGCAGCGGGGGTCGGGTAGTCGAAGACGAGCGTCGACGTGAGCCGCAGTCCGCTCGCGCTGTTGATCCGGTTGCGCAGCTCGACGGCGGTCAGCGAGTCGAAGCCCAGTTCCCGGAACGCCCGGTCCGCCGGCACCGCCTCGGCGCCGCCGTGGCCGAGCACCTGCGCGATCATCCCGCGCACCAGCAGGGCCACCTGCGTACGCGCCTCCTGCGGGTCGAGGCCGGCCAGCCGGTCGGCCCACGCGCCGGTGCCGGAGCGGCGACGCTTCGCGGCCGGTCCCACCAGGCCCCGCAGCATCACCGGCACCCGGCCGGCGGCGGTCCGTGCCCGCATGGCGGGCAGGTCGACAACGGCCGGCACCAGCGCCGCGCCGCCGTGGGTCAGGGCGGCGTCCCACAGCCCGAGCCCGACCGGGGCGGTCATCGGGACCAGACCGGCCCGGGTCACCCGCGCCCGGTCGGTGTCGTTGATCGACGCGGCCATGCCGTCGGTGTCCCACATGCCCCACGCGAGGCTGACGGCGGGCAGCCCGCGCTGCGCCCGCAGCACGGCGAGGGCGTCCAGGAAGGCGTTGCCGGCCGCGTACGCGGCCTGGCCGGGAGAGCCGAGCACCCCGGCGACGGAGGAGAAGAGCACGAACAGGTCGAGGTCCAGCTCGGCGGTCGCCTCGTGCAGCCACCAGCCCGCCGTGACCTTCGGGGCCAGCACGTCCGCCAGCCGGTCGGCGGTGATCCCGCTGACGATGCCGTCGTCGAGGACGCCGGCGGTGTGGACCACCCCGGCCAGGCGGTCGTCGGCGGTGATGGACCGGACCAGCTCGTCGACGCGCTCACGGTCGGTCACGTCCGTGGCGACCACGCGGGCGGTCGCGCCCAGCGCGGCCAGCCGCCGCACCAGCTCGTCGGCTCCGGGGGCCCCCGGGCCCTGCCGGGACGCCAGCACCAGCGAACGCACGCCGTAGGCGGTGACGAGGTGTTCGGACACCAGGGCGCCCAGCGATCCGGTGCCGCCGGTGACGAGGACGGTTCCCCCGCCGAGGGTCGCCGGGGTCCGCGCGGCGCCCGTGGCGCGGACCAGCCGCGGCAGGTACGCCGTACCCGAACGCACCGCGACCTGCCCGCCGAGGTCGGGGTCGTCGGCGGCTGCGGCGAGCAGGGCCAGCAGGTCGGCGTCCAGGTCGGCGCCGGGTTCCAGGTCGGCCAGCACGAGCCGGCCGGGGTGCTCCGACTGGGCCGAGCGCAGCAGGCCCCAGACCGCCGCCCCCGCCAGGTCGCTCACGCGGTCGTCGGCGCCGGTGGTCACGGCGCCGCGGGTCACGACGACCAGCCGCGAGTCCGCCAGCGGCTCGGCCGCCAGCCACGCCTGCACCGCGCCGAGGACGTCCGTCGTGGCGGAGCGCACCGCGTCGGGCACGTCCGTCCCGGAGGTCGCCGGGGTGACGGGTAGCAGCAGCGCCGCCGGGGCGGTGCCGTCCGTCGCCGCCGTGGTCAGAGCGGCGACGTCGGCGTACGCCGGGAGCTGCGGCGCGCCGTCGAGCGGGCGGTCACCGAGCACGGCCCAGCCGTACGCGCCGTCGGGCGCGGCGATCTGCTCGGGCTGCCAGGAGACCTCGAACAGGGATCGGTACGCCTCGTCCGGCGCGGCCGCCAGGCCGGTCATCTCGCGCAGTGCCAGCGAGTCCACCGACACCACGGGCACGCCCGTCTCGTCGGCGGCGACCAGCCGCACCGAGTTGCCGGAGGCGGTGAGGCGGACCCGGAGCGTCCGGGCGCCGACGGCGTGGACCTGCACACCCTCGAACGCGAACGGCACCCGGGGACCGCCGCCCGACTGGTCGGCGGGCAGCAGCCCGACGGGGTGCAGGGCGGCGTCCAGCAACGCCGGGTGCACCCCGAAGCCCGCCGGGTCACCGGTGACCTCGTCGGGGAGGGCGACCTCGGCGAACACCTCGCCGTCGGCGGTCCACGCCCGGCGCAGGCCCCGGAAGACCGGCCCGTACGCGAGCCCGTGCTCGGCGACCGTCGCGTACCAGCCGGTGACGTCCACCTCGGACGCGCCGGGTGGCGGCCAGGCGCCCGGGGTGGGCTCGTCGGCAGTGGGGACGCCGACGAGGCCGTCGGCGTGCCGGGTCCAGCCCGACTCGGAGTCGTCCTCGGGCTGGGAGTGCACGGTCACCGAGCGGCTGCCGGTTCCATCGACGGGACCGACCCGGACCTGGACCCGTACCCCGCCGCCGGTGGCGGGCAGCACGAGCGGGGCGAGGACGGTCAGCTCGCGGACGCGGGACGCGCCGACCTCGTCGCCCGCGCGGACGACGAGGTCCACCAGCGCGGTGCCCGGCACCACCACGGCGCCGGAGACGATGTGGTCGGCGAGCCACGGGTGCGTCGACACCGACAGCCGGCCGGTCAGCACCACCATGTCCTCGCCGGCGACCGACACCGCCGCGCCGAGCAGCGGGTGCCGCGCCACGCCGAGGCCGGCCCCGGAGACGTCGGCGGACTGGCCGGTGGGCGGCAGCCAGTACCGCTCCCGCTGGAAGGCGTACGTGGGCAGGTCGACTCGCCGTGCGCCGGTCTCGGCGAACCACTGCGTCCAGGTCACCGGCATCCCGTGTACGTGCAGCTCCGCCAGGGCGTGCAGCAGCGCGTGCGCCTCCGAACGGTCACGGCGCTGCACAGCCAACGCCAGCACACCGTCGTCGTCAGGCAGCACGTCGGCGGTCATCGCGGTCAGGACGCTCTGCGGCCCGACCTCCAGGAACGTGTCCACACCAGCAGCCCGCACAGCGGCGATCCCGTCGGCGAACCGCACCGCCTCGCGCACATGCCGCACCCAATACTCCGGCATGCGGATCTCATCGCCGGCCAGGGCACCGGTCACGTTCGACACCACCGGCAACAACGGCGTGGCAAACGTGAGGCCGTGCAGGACCGCGCGGAACTCGGCCAGCATCGGCTCCATCAACGGACTGTGGAACGCGTGGCTCACCGTCAGCCGGCGAGTGCGCACGCCCCGGTCGCGCCAGTGCCGCTCCACCTCGTCGAGGGCCTCGACGGCACCGGAGACGACGACGGCGGCAGGCCCGTTGACGGCCGCGATGCCGACCCGGTCGGTCAGCCTCGCGATCGACTCCACCACCGCCGCCTCGTCGGCGGCCACCGCCAGCATCCCGCCACCGGCCGGCAGCGCCTGCATCAACCGACCCCGCGCGGCGACGAACTGGCACGCGTCGGCCAGGGACAACACGCCCGCGACATGCGCAGCCGTCACCTCACCGATCGAGTGACCGGCCAGCATGTCCGGCACGATCCCGAACGACTCCACCAGACGGAACAGCGCCACCTCGACCGCGAACAACCCCGCCTGCGTGAACACGGTCTGGTCCAGCAACCCCGCCTCGGCGGAACCCGCCTCAGCGAACAGCACCTCCTTGAGCGGACGCGGCAACAACGGATCCAGGTGACTGCACACCTCGTCCAACGCGGCGGCGAACACCGGGAACAGGGCGGACAACTCCCGACCCATCCCGGCGCGCTGCGCACCCTGACCCGAGAACAGCAGCGCCAACTGGCCGCGCTGGCCGCCCGGGCCGGTGAGCACGCCGGCCGAGACCTCACCCGCCGACACGGCTTCGAGGCCCGCCAGCAGTTCGTCCCGGCTCGTCCCGCACACGACGGCCCGGTGCTCCAGTACGGAACGCGACGCCACCGACGACCACGCCACGTCGAGCGGGCGCGGGGCCCCGGTGCCGCCGAGCCACTGCGCCCAGCGGCCGGCCTGCGCCGACAGCCCGGCCGCGTCGCGGGCCGACAGCAGCAGCGGCAGCACCGCCGGCACCCGGGACGGCTCGTCACCGGTGACCGGCTCGTCGCCGTCGGCCGGCTCGTCCGCGTCGGTCGGCGTGGGCGGCTGCTCCAGGATCAGGTGCACGTTCGTACCGCTGATGCCGAACGACGACACGGCGGCCCGGCGGGGCCGGTCCACCGCCGGCCAGGGGCGCGCCTCGGTGAGCAGGGAGACCGCGCCGGCGGACCAGTCCACGTGGGGGGTCGGCTCGTCGAGGTGCAGGGTCCGTGGGAGCAGGCCGTACCGCATCGCCTGCACCATTTTGATCATGCCGGCCACGCCGGCGGCGGCCTGGCTGTGGCCGATGTTCGACTTGATCGAGCCGAGCAGCAGCGGCCGGTCGGCGGGGCGGCCCTGGCCGTACGTGGCCAGCAGGGCCTGCGCCTCGATCGGGTCACCGAGGACGGTGCCGGTGCCGTGCGCCTCGACGGCGTCCACGTCGGCCGTGGTCAGCCGCGCGTTCGCCAGGGCCTGCCGGATCACCCGCTGCTGGGCCGGCCCGTTGGGTGCGGTGAGACCGTTGGACGCGCCGTCCTGGTTGACGGCGCTGCCGGCGAGCACGGCGAGCACCTGGCGGCCCTGCCGCCGGGCGTCGGAGAGGCGCTGGACGAGCAGCACGCCGACGCCCTCCGACCAGCCGGTGCCGTCGGCGTCGGCGGCGAAGGACTTGCAACGCCCGTCCGGGGCGAGGCCGCCCTGGCGGGAGAACTCGACGAAGGCGCCGGGCGTCACCATGACGGTGACGCCGCCTGCCAGCGCCATGTCGCATTCGCCGCCGCGCAGCGCCTGGGCGGCCAGGTGCACAGCCACCAGCGAGGACGAGCAGGCGGTGTCGACCGTCACCGCCGGGCCCTCCAGCCCGAAGGTGTACGACACCCGGCCCGAGATGACGCTGTGCGCGCCGCCGGTGAGCTGGTAGCCGGCCAGCTCGGCCGGGGTGTCGGTGGTGCCGTAGCCCGACGGGGAGGCGCCCACGAAGACGCCGGTACGGCTGCCGCGCAGCTCCTCCGGGTCGATGCCGGCCTGCTCCATGGCCTCCCAGGACGCCTCCAGCAGCAGCCGCTGCTGCGGGTCCATGGCGACGGCCTCGCGCGGCGAGATGCCGAAGAAGCCCGGGTCGAATGTGGTGGCGCCGTCGACGAAGCCGCCCTCGCGGGTGTGTGAGACGGGTTGCCCGTCGGCGTCGACGGCCAGCAGCCGGCCCATGTCCCAGTGGCGGTCGTCGGGGAAGCCGCTGATGCCGTCACGCCCGCTGGCGACCAGCTCCCACAGGTCGTCCGGGTTGGCCACGCCGCCCGGGTAGCGGCAGCTCATGCCGACGATGACGATCGGGTCGTCGTCGACCGGCCCGGCGGGACCCCAGGCGGTGACGGTCTCGACCTCGTGCAGGCGCAGCGTCGCCGACAGGTGGTCGGCGAGGGCGGCCGGGTTCGGGTAGTCGAAGACCAGGGTGGTGGGCAGGGTGAGGCCGGTGGCGGCGCCGAGCCGGTTGCGCAGCTCGACGGCGGTCAGCGAGTCGAAGCCGAGTTCCTTGAACGCCCGGTTGGCCTTGACCAGTTCGGTGCCGGAGTGGCCGAGCACGGCGGCGGTGTGCGTGCGTACGAGCTCGGTCAGGTGGCGGTCCTGCTCGGCGCGGGGCAGCGTCAGCAGGTGCTGCCGCAGCCCGCCGCCGACGGTCCCCTCCGGTTCCGCGTCGACCACGCGCAGGGCGTCGCGCGCCTCGGCGATGTCGTCGAGCAGGGGGCGGGCGCGGGCGGCGGCGAACGCCGGGGTGAACAGGGACCAGTCGACGTCCGCCACGGTCACCGCCGGCCCGGCCCGGCCGACGGCGCTGCGCAGCGCGTACACGGCCTGGGCCGGCGACATGGGGCTGAGGCCACGGCGGGCCAGCAGTTCCTGCCCCTCGCCGCTGGCCATG
Organism: Micromonospora chalcea; assembly: GCF_028768405.1. Taxonomy (NCBI): domain Bacteria; kingdom Bacillati; phylum Actinomycetota; class Actinomycetes; order Micromonosporales; family Micromonosporaceae; genus Micromonospora; species Micromonospora chalcea. The sequence continues at coordinate 2,394,763 of NZ_CP118233.1, forward strand.
CCGCCGTCGGCCCAGGGGCCCCACGCCACGGCGGTGGCGGTCAGGCCGCGGGCGCGGCGCCGCTCGGCGAGGGCGTCGAGGAAGGCGTTGCCGGCGGCGTACGCGGCCTGGCCGCCGCTGCCCCAGATTCCGGCGATGGAGGAGAACAGCACGAACGCGTCGAGCGGTCGGTCGCCCAGCAGCTCGTCCAGGTGCACGGCGCCGGCGATCTTGCCGTCGAGCACCCCGGCCAGGCCGGCGAGGTCGGTGTCGACGAGCATGTTCAGCTGGCCCACCCCGGCGGCGTGCACCACCGCGGTCAGGGGCGCCGGGTCGGCGTCGACGTCGCGCAGCAGCGCCTCGACGCGGGCGCGGTCGGCCATGTCGGCGGCGACCAGGCTCACCCGGGCGCCGAGCGCGGTCAGTTCGTCGCGCAGCTCGGCCGCCCCGGGGGCGTGCTCGCCGCGGCGGCTGGTCAGCACGAGGTGCTCGGCGCCGTTGGCCGCCGCCCAGCGGGCCACGTGCGCGCCGAGCGCCCCGGTGCCGCCGGTGACGAGGACGGTGCCGGACGGCTGCCAGCGGTCGACGGTGCCGACGGCCGCGGGCGTGGCGCGCACCAGGCGCCGCACGAAGACGCCGGAGGGCCGCACGGCAACCTGGTCCTCGTGGCCGCCCCCGGTCAGGACGCCCACCGCGTGGTCCCAGTCGCCGCGCCCGGGCGCGTCCGGCAGGTCGACCAGGCCGCCCCAGAGCTGCGGGTGTTCCAGCCCGGCGACCCGGGCCAGGCCCCACAGCCCGCCCTGGGCGACGCTGCGCACCGGGTCGGTGTCGCCGGTGCCGACAGCGCCCCGCGTGAGCATCCACAGTGGTGCCGCGACGTCGGCGGCGTGCAGGGCCTGCACCAGCGTCATCGTGGCGGCCGTGCCGAGCGGCACCGCCGGCTGGCCGGGGTGGGGTCGCTCCAGCAGGCCCAGCAGGGAGACGATCCCGGTGAACGGGGTGTCCCCCACGGCGCCGGCCAGCCGCGACGTCACCTGGTCGCGCTCGGCGAGCGGGTCCACCGCCAGCCGGGACACCTCGCCGCCGGCGGCGCTCAGCGCCCCCGCGAGCGCCCCGGCCCACTCGGTCGTGGCGGCGTCGTCGGCGGGCTCCACGAGCAGCCAGCGTCCCGGCGGGGTGAGCGGTGCGGGGACGGTGGTCCGCTTCCACACCACCCGGTACGACCAGCTGTCGACTACGGCGTCCCGCAGCCGCGCCTTGCGCCAGGACGACAGGACCGGCAGGGCCGGGGCCAGGACGCCCGCCCCGTCGGTGCCGAACTGCGCGGCGAGGGCCGCCACGTCGGAGCGCTCGACGGCCGACCAGAACTCGACGTCCACCACGTCCGGGCTGACCGGGCCGGTGGCCGAGGCCGGCATCTGCTCGGGCCAGTAGCGCTGCCGCTGGAACGCGTACGTGGGCAGGGCGACCGGGGTCGCTCCGGCGCCGGCGTAGAGGGCCGCCCAGTCGACGGGTACCCCGTTGACGTGCAGCTCGGAGAGGCCGGCGAGCAGGGCCCGCGCCTCGGGGCGGTCGGCGCGCTGCGCGGCGACGGCCAGCACCCCGTCGTCGGCGGGCAGGATGTCGCCGACCATCGCGGTCAGGACGCTGCGCGGGCCGATCTCCAGGAACGTGTCCACCCCGGCGGCGCGCAGCGCGGCGACCCCGTCGGCGAAACGCACAGCCTCCCGCACGTGCCGCACCCAGTAGTCGGGACTACGGATCTCGTCGACGTCAGCCGGCGCACCGGTCACGTTCGACACGACCGGCAACGCCGGCGCCTCGAACGTCAACCCCTCCAGGACCACCCGGAACTCGTCCAGCATCGGCTCCATCAACGGGCTGTGGAACGCATGACTCACCGACAACCGGCGCGTACGCACACCCCGCCCACGCCAGACCCGCTCCACCTCGTCGAGCGCCTCCACCGCACCGGAGACCACCACCGACGTCGGCCCGTTGACAGCCGCGACCCCCACACCGGTCAAGCCGTCCAGCGTCGCCAGCACATCGGCCTCGGCCGCCGCGACGGCCACCATCCCACCACCGGCCGGCAACGCCTGCATCAACCGGCCCCGCGCCGCCACCAACACACACGCATCCGCCAGCGACAACACCCCCGCCACATGCGCGGCCGTGACCTCGCCGATCGAGTGACCGCCGACCAGGTCGGGGGCGACGCCGAACGACTCCACCAGGCGGAACAACGCCACCTCGACCGCGAACAGACCCGCCTGCGTGAACACCGTCCGGTCCAGCAGCTCCGCCTCGGCGGAACCCTCGGGTGCGAACAGCACCTCCTTGAGTGGGCGCGGCAACAGCGCGTCGAACTGTGCGCACACCTCGTCCAGCGCGGCGGCGAAGACCGGGAACTCCGCGTACAACTCCCGGCCCATGCCGGCACGCTGCGCGCCCTGACCGGAGAAGAGCACCGCGAGCGGACCCCGGTCGGCGGCCTGCCCGGCGACCAGCGCGCCGGACGGCTGGCCGGTGGCGAGGGCGCGCAGCCCGGCCAGCAGCTCCTCGCGGTCGGTGGCGGTGAGCACCGCGCGGTGCTCCAGCGCGGAGCGTGACACGACCGACGACCAGCCGACGTCCACGGTGCGCAGGGCCTCGTCGTCCTCCAGCCACCGGGCCCAGCGACCCGCCTGCGCGCTGAGCGCTGCCTCGGAGCGGGCGGAGAGCAGCACGGGCACCGCCGGCAGGGCGACGGTCGGGGCCGGCCCGGTGTCGGCGGGGTCGGCGGGGTCCGGGGCGGGCGGTTCCTCGATGATGGTGTGCGCGTTCGTGCCGGAGATCCCGAACGACGACACGGCCGCCCGGCGGGGACGGTCGGTCGCGGGCCACGGCGTCGCCTCGGTCACCAGCGACACCTCGCCGGCCGACCAGTCCACCTTCGGCGTCGGCTCGTCGACGTGCAGGGTGGACGGCACGAGCCCGTGCCGCATCGCCATCACCATCTTGATCACACCGGCCACACCGGCGGCCGACTGGCTGTGGCCGATGTTCGACTTGATCGAGCCGAGCAGCAGCGGCCGGTCGGCGGGGCGGCCCTGGCCGTACGTGGCCAGCAGGGCCTGCGCCTCGATCGGGTCACCGAGGACGGTGCCGGTGCCGTGCGCCTCGACGGCGTCCACGTCGGCCGTGGTCAGCCGCGCGTTCGCGAGGGCCTGCCGGATCACCCGCTGCTGGGCCGGCCCGTTGGGTGCGGTGAGACCGTTGGACGCGCCGTCCTGGTTGACGGCGCTGCCGCGGATCACGGCGAGGATCGGGTGCCCCTTGCGCTGCGCGTCCGACAGCCGCTCCACCAGCAGGATGCCGACGCCCTCGGACCAGCCGGTGCCGTCGGCGGCGGCGGCGAACGACTTGCAGCGGCCGTCCGGGGCGAGCCCTCGCTGCCGGGAGAAGCCCACGAACGGGCCGGGGGTGGCCATGACGCACACGCCGCCGGCCAGGGCCAGGTCGAAGTCGCCCTGCCGCAGCGCCTGGCACGCCAGGTGCAGGGCGACCAGCGACGACGAGCAGGCGGTGTCCACGGTGACCGCGGGGCCCTCCAGGCCGAGGGCGTACGCGATCCGCCCGGAGACGACGCTGGTGGCCGTACCGGTCAGCAGGTAGCCCTCGTCGGCGCCCTCGGTCTCGCTCTGCGGGCCCATGCCGTAGCCGTTGGCGGCGGTGCCGACGAAGACGCCGACCTTCTGCCCCCGCATCGAGGCGGGCGCGACGCCGGCGTGTTCGAACGCCTCCCACGACGTCTCCAGCAGCAGCCGCTGCTGGGGGTCCATCGCCACGGCCTCGCGCGGCGAGATGCCGAAGAACTCCGCGTCGAAGTCGGCCGCGTCGTAGAGGAAGCCGCCCTCGCGGGTGGTGGAGCGGCCGGCCCGGTCGGCGTCCGGGTCGTACAGGTTGTCCAGGTCCCAGCCCCGGTCCGTCGGGAAGCCGCCGATCGCGTCGCCGCCGGAGGCCACCAGGTCCCAGAGCTGCTCGGGGCTGGCGACGCCACCCGGATAGCGGCAGGACATCGCGACGATGGCGATCGGCTCCCTGGCGGCGGCGGTCAGCTGCTGGTTGAGCTGACGGAGGCGGCCCGTCTCCTTGAGCGACGCGCGAAGCGCCTCGACGACCTTGTCTGCGGACGTAGACATCATGAGCTCCGTACTGGGGACAACGGTCAGGAATCGGTTCCGTCAAGCGCCAGCCTGACGAGGGCGTCGGTGTCGAGGTCGTCGAGGTCCAGGTCCTCGTCGGTGGACTCGTCACCGTCGTCGCCGTCGGTGTCGGCGAGGTTGAGCAGCAGGTCCAGCAGCCCGGCCTCACGGAGGCGGGCCAGCGGGATCGCCGCGAGCGTCTGCCGGACGGCCGCCTCCGCCGGGTCGCCGTCGTCCGCCTGCGCCGCCTCGGGCAGCAGACCGTCGAGCAGGTTCTCGGCGAGCACGGCCGGGTTCGGGTAGTCGAAGACGAGGGTCGCGGGCAGCGACAGGCCGGTGACGCCGGTGAGTCGGTTGCGCAGCTCGACCGCCGTCAGCGAGTCGAATCCGAGCTCCTTGAACGCCCGCTGCGGCTTGACCCGGTCCGTTCCCGCGTGGCCGAGCACGGCCGAGGCGTGGGTGCGGACCAGGTCGACCATGTGCCGGACCCGCTCGGGGCGGGGCAGGGTGAGCAGGTGCTCCCGCAGGGCGTCGGCGGCACCGCCGGGCTGCTGCTCCACGGCGTGGGCGTGCAGCGCCTCCCGGGCCTCGGCGATGTCGTCGAGCAGCGGCCGGGGGCGGGCCGAGGCGTACGCCGGGGCGAAGACCGCCCAGTCGACGTCCACCACGGTCAGCGCCGCCCTGGGCAGGCCGGCGGCGTACCGCATGGCGTGCACGGCGTCGGCCGGCGCCATGGCGGTCAGGCCGCGCCGGGCCAGCATCTGCTGGGCTTCGCCGGTGGCCATGCCGCCGTCGGCCCACGGTCCCCAGGCCACGGACGTCGCCGCCAGGCCCCGGCCGCGCCGCTGCTCGGCGAGCGCGTCCAGGAAGGCGTTGCCGGCGGCGTACGCGGACTGCCCGCCGCTGCCCCACACCCCGGCGATGGAGGAGAAGAGCACGAACGCGTCCAGCGGCCGGTCGCCGAGCAGGGCGTCCAGGTGCAGCGCGCCGGCCACCTTGCCGTCGAGCACGCCCGCGAACGCGGCCAGGTCGGTGTCGGCGATCAGCCCGGACTCGCCGGTGCCCGCCGCGTGCACCACGGCCGTCAGCGGCGCCGGATCCTCGTCGAGGCGGGCCAGCAGCGCCGCCACCTGGTCGCGCTCGGCGACGTCGCAGGCGACGACCGACGCCCGTACGCCCTGGGCGATCAACTCCTCGCGCAGCTCCACGGCCCCCGGGGCGTCCCCGCCGCGGCGGCTGGTCAGCACGACGTGCTCCGCCCCGTTGGCCGCCGCCCAGCGGGCCACGTGCGCGCCCAGCGCGCCCGTGCCGCCGGTGACGAGCACGGTGCCGGACGGCCGCCACCGCTGCGCCGTGTCGGGGGCGGCGGGCGCCGAGCGGACCAGGCGACGGACGAACACCCCGGAGGGGCGTACGGCAAGCTGGTCCTCGTCGCCGGCGCCGGTCACCACCCGCGCCAGCCGGTCCCAGGCCGTCGCGTCGGCCTGCTCGGGCAGATCCACCAGCCCGCCCCACAGGTGGGGGTGTTCCAGGCCCGCCACGAGCCCCAGGCCCCAGAGCCCGCTCTGGACGACAGCGTGCACGGTGTCCCCGTCGCCGGTGCTGACCGCGCCCTGCGTCAGGCACCACAGCCGGGTCGTCGCCCCGGTGTCGTGCAGCGCCTGGAGCAGCAGCAGCGTGGCGGCCGTCCCGACCGGCACGGCCGGGTGGGCGGGGTGCGGCTGGTCGCGGAGGCCGAGCAGGGAGAGCACGCCGGTGACGGGACCGTCGGCCAGCGCGTCGCCCAGCCGCCGGGCGAGGCCCGCCCGGTCGGTGCCGGCCGGGTCGACGGTGAGCCGGACCACGTCGGCGCCGACCTCGGCGAGGGCCTTGGTGACCGCCTCCGCCCGGGTGCCGTCCGCCAGGTCGTCCTGCGCCGTCACGAGCAGCCAAGCGCCGGGCCGCGCCGGGCCGGCGGTGATGTCGGCGCGCTTCCATCCGACGCGGTACGACCATGCGTCCAGGACGGCCCGCTGCGTGCGCGCCCGGTGCCAGGTCGACAGGACCGGCAGCGCCGGGGTGAGGGCGTCCAGGGCGGCGCCGTCGTCGCCGAACTGGGCGGCGAGGGCGCTCAGGTCGCCGCGTTCGACGGCCTTCCAGAAGTCGGCGTCGCCGCCGTCGGTCGCCGTCTGCCGCGGCCGGTTCGCCGGCTCGGGCCAGTACCGCTCCCGCTGGAAGGCGTACGTGGGCAGGTCCACCCGCCGCGCGCCGGTCTCGGCGAACCACTGCGCCCAGGTCACCGGCATCCCGTGCACGTGCAACTCCGCCAGGGCGTGCAGCAACGCCTGCACCTCCGGACGGTCCCGGCGCTGCACAGCCACCGCCAGCACGGCCTCGTCATCGGGCAGCAGGTCGGCGGTCATCGCGGTCAGGACGCTCTGCGGCCCGACCTCCAGGAACGTGTCCGCCCCAGCGGCGCGCAGCGCGGCGACCCCGTCAGCGAACCGCACCGCCTCGCGCACGTGCCGCACCCAATACTCCGGCGTACGGATCTCATCGCCGGCCAGGGCCCCGGTCACGTTCGACACGACCGGCAACAACGGCGCGGCGAACTCCAACCCGTCGAGAACGGCCCGGAAATCAGCGAGCATCGGCTCCATCAACGGACTGTGGAACGCGTGGCTCACCGCGAGCCGACGGGTACGCACCCCCCGATCCCGCCAAACCCGCTCCACCTCATCCAACGCGTCAACGGCACCCGACACCACCACAGCGGCAGGCCCGTTAACCGCCGCGATACCAACCCTGCCGGTCAGCCCCGCGAGAGACTCCGCCACCGCAGCCTCGTCGGCCGCCACGGCCAGCATCCCGCCACCGGTCGGCAGCGCCTGCATCAACCGGCCCCGCGCCGCCACCAACTGACACGCATCCGCCAGGGACAACACGCCCGCGACATGCGCCGCGGTCACCTCACCGATCGAATGACCAGCCACCACATCGGGAACGATCCCGAACGACTCCACCAGACGGAACAACGCCACCTCGACCGCGAACAACCCGGCCTGCGTGAACACCGTCTGATCCAGCAACTCCGCCTCGGCGGACCCCGACGACGCGAACAGCACCTCCCGCAACGGACGCGGCAACAACGGATCCAGGTGCCCACACACCTCGTCCAACGCGACGGCGAACACCGGGAACAGGGCCGACAACTCCCGACCCATCCCCGCACGCTGCGCACCCTGACCCGAGAACAACAGCGCCAACTGGCCGCGCGCGGCGGCAGAACCGGTCACGACGGCCCCCGACGGCTCGCCGGCCGCCACTGCCGCGAGACCCGCCAGCAGCTCGTCCCGGCTCGCCCCGGACACCACCGCCCGGTGCTCCAACGCCGACCGCGACGCCACCGACGACCAGGCCACATCCACGCCGCGTGGGGCCTCGTCCACGGCGAGCCACCGCGCCCACCGGCCCGCCTGGCCGGCGAGTGCCGCGGCGTCGCGGGCCGACAGCAGCACCGGCACCACCGGCACCTCGCGGACGACGACCTCCCCCTCAACCACCTCGGCGGGCGGCTGCTCGATGATCACGTGCGCATTCGTGCCGGAAATCCCGAACGACGACACCCCCGCCCGACGCGGCCGACCCACCCGCGGCCACGGCACCGCCTCGGTCGCCAGAGCGACCGCCCCGGCCGTCCAATCGACGTGCGGGGACGCCTCGTCCACATGCAGCGTCGCCGGGACGACGCCGTGCCGCATCGCCAACACCATCTTGATCACACCAGCCACACCCGCAGCCGCCTGCGCATGCCCGATGTTCGACTTCACCGACCCGAGCAGCAGCGGCCGATCCTGCGGACGCTCCTGCCCGTACGTCGCCAACAACGCCTGCGCCTCGATCGGGTCACCCAGAGTCGTACCCGTACCGTGCGCCTCCACCACGTCCACATCGGCGGTGGTGAGCCGGGCGTTCGCCAGCGCCTGCCGGATCACCCGCTGCTGCGACGGGCCGTTCGGCGCCGTCAAGCCGTTCGACGCGCCGTCCTGGTTCACGGCGCTGCCCCGTACCACCGCCAGGATCCGCCGGCCCTCCCGCTGCGCGTCGGAGAGGCGCTGCACCAGCAGCACACCCACACCCTCGGACCAGCCCGTGCCGTCGGCCGACGCCGCGAACGACCTACACCGGCCGTCGGCCGACAGACCCCGCTGCCGCGAGAACTCCACGAACGTGCCGGGCGTCGCCATCACCGTCACACCACCGGCGAGCGCCAGATCACACTCACCCGACCGCAACGCCTGCACCGCGAGGTGCAACGCCACCAGCGACGACGAGCACGCCGTGTCGACAGTGACCGCCGGGCCTTCGAGGCCGAAGGTGTACGCGACCCGGCCGGACAGCACGCTGCCCGAGTTGCCGGTGCCGATGTAGCCCTCGACCTCGGGCGTCTCCATCAGGCGCGTCGAGTAGTCGTGGTAGATGACGCCCGCGAAGACACCGGTCCGGCTGCCCCGCAGGCCGGACGGGTCCAGGCCCGCCGACTCGAACGTCTCCCAGGACGCCTCCAGCAGCAGCCGGTGCTGCGGGTCCATGGCGAGGGCCTCGCGCGGCGAGACACCGAAGAAGCCGGGGTCGAACTCCGCCGCGCCGTACAGGAAGCCGCCGTGGCGGGTGTACGAGGTGCCGGCGTGGTCGGGGTCCGGGTCGTACAGCGTCTCCAGGTCCCAGCCCCGGTCGGCCGGGAACTCCCCGATGCCCTCCCCACCGGTGCTGACCAGCTTCCACAGCTCGTCGGGAGACTCCACCCCGCCGGGGTAGCGGCAGGCCATGCCGACGATCGCGATCGCCTCGTCGGCGTCGCCGGTCGCCGCCTCGTCGGTCGTGACGGCGCCGGGCCGGGTGCCGGCGAGTTCCGCGTACACGTGGGCCGCCAGGACCTGCGGGGACGGGTGGTCGAACACCAGGGTCGAGGTGAGGCGCAGGCCGGTCGCGCCGTTCACCCGGTTGCGCAGCTCGACGGCGGTCAGCGAGTCGAAGCCCAGGTCCTTGAACGCCCGGTCGGCCGGCACCGCCTCGGCGCCGCCGTGCCCGAGGACCTGCGCGACCAGGCCCCGGATCAGCTGGTCGACCTGCGCGAGGCCGTCCTCTGCGCTGAGGCCGGTGAGGCGGTCGGCCCAGCCGCCGGGGGCGCCCTGGCCGGCGCGGCGGCGGGTCGTCACCACGTCGACCAGGTTGCGCAGCATCGGCGGTACGACCGCGCCGGCTGCTGCCGCCCGCAGCGCGGGTACGTCGATCGCGGCCGGCACCAGCGCCGCCCGCTGTGCCCCCACGGCGGCGTCGAAGAGTTCCAGGCCGGTGCGGGCGTTCATCGGTCGGAGTCCGGCGCGTGCCGTACGGGCCCGGTCGTTGCCGCCGATCGACGCGGCCATGCCGGCGGTGTCCCACATGCCCCAGGCGAGGCTGACCGCAGGCAACCCGAGCTGCCGCCGCCACACCGCCAACCCGTCGAGGAACGCGTTGCCCGCCGCGTACGCCGACTGACCCGGCGAACCCAACACACCCGCCACCGACGAGAACACCACGAACAAGTCGAGATCCAGCGACGCCGTCGCCTCGTGCAACAACCAACCCGCCGACACCTTCGGCGCCAACACCCTTGCCAGACGCTCCTCGGTGACCCGCTCGATCACCCCGTCATCCAACACACCAGCGGTGTGCACCACACCCGCCAGCCGACCCCCGGCGGAAACCTCCGCCACCAGCGCGCCGACCTGATCCCGGTCCGTCACATCACAGGCAACAATCCGCACCGACGCACCCAGCGCCGACAACCGCTCCGACAACTCACCCGCACCCGCAGCCGCCGGACCACGACGCGACACCAGCACCAGCGACCGCACACCATGCGCCGACACCAGATGCTCCGCCACCAACGCCCCGAGCGCACCCGTACCACCGGTCACCAGCACCGCACCGTCACCCACGACCGGCGTCTCCACCGACACCGGGGCGACCGCACGCACCAGACGCGGCACGAACACCGCGCCCGCACGCACCGCGACCTGACCGCCGGCCGGGTCCGCGGCGAAGCGGGCCAGGACGCCAAGCGTGCCGGGGTTGATCGCGTCGTCGACGTCGGCCAGGACGATGCGACCGGGGTGCTCGGACTGCGCGGAGCGCAGCAGGCCCCACACGGCCGCGGCGGCCAGGTCGCTCACCCGGTCCCCGTCGCGGACGGCCAGCGCGCCCCGGGTCACCACCACGAGCTTCGAGTCGGCCAGCGCGTCGACGGCCAGCCACTCCTGCACCAGGCCCAGCACGTCGGCGGTGACAGTGCGTACGGCCTCCGCCGGGTCGCCGTCGTCGGCGGGCGACGCGGCCGGCGTGAAGAGCAGCAGGCGCGGCGGGGCGATGCCGGCGTCGATGGCGGCGCGCAGCTGCCGGATCGTCTCGGCGGAGGGGCCACCGGGGACGCCCGGCAGGGCCGGCCCGCCCAGCACCGCCCAGCCCGACGCGTCGTCGACCGGGTCGGCCTCCTCGGCCTGCCAGGCCACCTCGAACAGGGAGCGCGACGCCGCGTTCGGGGCGGCCACCCCGGTCAGCTCCCGCAGGACGAGGGAGTCCACCGACACCACCGGCGCGCCCGCCTCGTCGCGGGCGGTCAGCCGCACCGCGGAGCCGTTGCGGGTCAACCGCACCCGCAGCAGCCTCGCGCCGGAGGCGTGCACCTGTACGCCCTCGAAGGCGAAGGGCACGCGCGGCCCGCCCGTCTCCTCGGCGCCGGGCAGCAGCCCGATCGGGTGCAGGGCGGCGTCCAGCAGCGCCGGGTGCACGCCGAAGCGAGCCGCCTCCGCCGCCGCGTCGTCCGGCAGGACCACCTCGGCGAAGACGTCGTCCTCGCCGGTCCACACCCGGCGCAGCCCCTGGAACGCCGGCCCGTACGACAGGCCGTGTTCGAGGAGCGCCGGGTACCAGCCGGTCAGGTCCACCTCGGTGGCGCCGGCGGGCGGCCAGGCGGTCGGCTGCGGTTCGTCGGCCGTGGCCGGTTCCAGCACGCCCTCCGCGTGCCGGGTCCAGCCCGCCTCGGGGTCGTCGTCGGGGCGGGAGTAGACGGCGACGGGGCGCTGCGGCGAATCCGACGCGGACACCCGCACCTGGATCCGTACGGCGCCGGACTCGGGGAGCACCAGCGGCACGAGCACCGTCAGGTCCCGCAGCCGCGGCAGGTCCGCCTCGTCGCCGGCGCGGACGGCAAGCTCCACGAGGGCCGTGCCCGGGACCAGCGGCACGCCGGAGACGACGTGGTCGGCCAGCCAGGGGTGGGTGGTCGGGGAGATCCGGCCGGTCAGCACGATCTCGTCGTCGCCGGCCAGGTCCACGGCCGCGCCGAGCAGACCGTGCTCGGCCACGCCGAGGCCGGCGCCGCTGACGTCGCCGGCGCGCAGCCGGCCCACGGCCGGCCAGAAGCGCTGCCGCTGGAACGGGTACGTCGGCAGGTCGACCGGGCGGGTTCCGGCCGGCAGGAGGGCGGTCCAGGTGATCGGCGTGCCGTGCGCGTACAGCTCCGCAAGCGCGTGGACCAGCGACGCCGGCTCGGGTCGGCCGGGGCGCAGGGTCGCCACGACCGCCGCCGCGTCGTCGTCCGGCAGGCAGGCGCCCACCATGCCGGCGAGCACCGCGTCGGGGCCCAGTTCGAGGAAGGTACGGACGTTGCGCTCGCGCAGGCTCGCGACCCCGTCGGCGAAGCGGACGGTCTCGCGTACGTGGCGGACCCAGTAGTCGGGGGTGCCGATCTCGTCGGGGTCGGCGACCTGCCCGGTCAGGTTCGACACGATCGGCAGGACGGGCCAGTGGAACGTCAGCCCGTCGAGCGTCTGCCGGAACTCGGCCAGCATCGGCTCCATGAGCGGGCTGTGGAACGCGTGGCTGACGGTGAGCCGGCGCGTACGCACACCCCGGTCCTTCCAGGCCCGCTCCACCTCGTCGAGGGCCTCGGCGGCGCCGGAGACCACCACGGCGGTGGGCCCGTTGACGGCGGCGACGCCGACCCGGTCGGCGAGCGGAACGATCGACTCGGCCACCGCGGCCTCGTCGGCGGCCACGGCGAGCATGCCGCCGCCCGCCGGCAGGGCCTGCATGAGCCTTCCCCGCGCGGCGACCAGCGCGCACGCGTCAGCCAGGGAGAGCACGCCCGCCACATGCGCCGCCGCGACCTCGCCGATGGAGTGCCCGGCCACCAGGTCCGGCACCACACCGAACGACTCCACCAGACGGAACAACGCCACCTCGACGGCGAACAGGCCCGCCTGGGTGAACACCGTCTGATCCAGCAACCCCGCCTCAGCGGAACCCGCCTCAGCGAACAGCACCTCCCGCAACGGACGCGGCAACAACGGATCCAGGTGACCGCACACCTCGTCCAACGCGGCGGCGAACACCGGGAACGCCCCGTACAACCCGCGACCCATACCGGCGCGCTGCGCGCCCTGGCCGGAGAAGAGGACGGCGGTGCGGCCGCTGCGGGCGATCCCCCGCACGACGGCGGCCGAGGGCTCGTCGTCGGCCAGCGCACCGAGGGCGGCGAGCAGCCCGGCGCGGTCGGCGGGCAGCAGCACGGCGCGGTGCTCGAAGGCGCTGCGGGCGGTGGCGAGGGCCCGGCCCACGTCGGCGATGGTCAGGTCCGGCTCGCCGTCGACGAGGGTCCGCAGCCGGCGCGCCTGCTCGTGCAGGGCGGCGGCGTCGCGGGCCGACAGGACGCAGGCGACGAGGTCGCCCGGGACGCCCGTGGCGGGGGCGGCCTGCGCCGGGGCGGGCTCGGGGGCCTGCTCGACGATGGTGTGCGCGTTGGTGCCGCTGATGCCGAACGACGACACCGCCGCGCGGCGGGGCCGGTCGACGGCGGGCCACGGCCGGGCCTCGGTGAGCAGCGCGACCGACCCGGCCGTCCAGTCGATGTGCGGGGACGGCTTCTCGGCGTGCAGGGTCGGCGGCAGCACGCCGTGCCGCATCGCCAGCACCATCTTGATCACACCGGCGACGCCGGCCGCCGCCTGGGCGTGGCCGATGTTCGACTTGACCGACCCCAGCCACAGCGGACGGTCCTGCGGTCGGCCCTGCCCGTACGTGGCCAGCAGCGCCTGCGCCTCGATCGGGTCGCCGAGGGCGGTGCCGGTGCCGTGCGCCTCGACGGCGTCCACATCGGTGGTGGCGAGCCGGGCGTTGGCGAGCGCCTGCCGGATCACCCGCTGCTGTGCGGGGCCGTTCGGCGCGGTCAGACCGCTGCTGGCGCCGTCCTGGTTGACGGCGCTGCCCCGGACGACGGCGAGCACGCGATGACCGTTGCGCTGCGCGTCGGAGAGGCGCTCCAGCAGGAGCATGCCGACGCCCTCGGCGAAACCGGTGCCGTCGGCGCCGGCGCCGAACGCCTTGCACCGCCCGTCGGGCGACAGGCCGCGCTGCCGGGAGAACTCGGTGAGCATGCCGGGGGTGGACATGACGCTCACCCCGCCGGCGAGGGCGAGGCGGCACTCGTCCTGCCGCAGCGCCTGGGTGGCCAGGTGCAGCGCCACCAGCGACGACGAGCAGGCGGTGTCGACGGTGACGGCAGGGCCCTCCAGGCCGAACAGGTACGAGATGCGGCCGGAGGCGACGCTGCCGGCGCTGCCGTTGCCGACGTGGCCGTCCAGTTCGTCGGTGCCGCCGGCGGCCTGGGAGGCGTAGTCGTGGTAGATCAGGCCGACGTAGACGCCGGTGCTGCTGCCCCGCGCCGAGTGGGGGTCGATCCCGGCCCGCTCGAAGGCCTCCCAGGAGGTCTCCAGCAGCAGCCGCTGCTGTGGGTCCATCGCCAGGGCCTCGCGGGGCGAGATCCCGAAGAAGGCGGCGTCGAACTGGGCGGCGTCGTGGAGGAAGCCACCCTGCCGTGGTACGGCGTCCGGGTCCTCGCCGCCGGCGCGCAGGTCGTCGAGGTTCCAGCCCCGGTCGGTGGGGAAGGGCGAGATGACGTCGGCGCCGGCGGTGACCACGTCCCAGAGCTGCTCGGGGGTCTGCACGTCGCCGGGGAACCGGCAGGCCATGCCGATGATGGCGATCGGTTCGTCGAGGGCGGCGGCGGTGCCGACCGCGGCGGGCCGGTCCACGACTGCCGCGCCGCCGAGCTCCCGGTCCAGGAACTCGGCGAGCACCACCGGGCTCGGGTAGTCGAACGCCACGGTGGCGGGCAGCCGCAGGCCGGTGGCGGCGGAGAGCCGGTTGCGCAGCTCCACCGAGGTGAGCGAGTCGAAGCCCAGCTCCTTGAAGGCGCGCTGGGCGTCGACGGTCTCCGCCGAGCGGTGCCCGAGCACTGCCGCCACGCCGGCGGCCACCAGGTTGAGCAGGTGGGAGCGCCGCTCCGCCGGGCCGAGCGTCGCCAGCCGGTCGCGGACGGAGGCGGTGTCCGCGAGGCCGCGACCCACCGCGCGCCGGGCCGGGCCTCCCGCACGGACCACGTCCCGCAGCAGGCTGGGCACGTTCTGGCCGGTCGCCCGCGACGCCGGCGGCAGGTTCATGAGGACGAGGTGCGCCGCGCCGCGTTGTCGCGCCAGCTCGTACAGCGCCACGCCCTGCCGGTCGGTCAACGGGGCGCTGGTGGCGCGGATCGCCTTGCGGTGCTGGTTGCCGCCCAGGTGGGCGGTCATGGCGCTGCTGGTCGCCCACAGCCCCCAGGCGAGGCTGGTGGCGGGCAGCCCCTGCTCACGCCGGTGCCGGGCGAGGGCGTCGAGGAACGCGTTCGCCGCCGCGTAGTTGCCCTGCCCCGGCGAACCGAGAGTGGCCGCAACCGACGAGAACAGCACGAACGCCGACAGGTCCAGGTGCGCGGTCGCCTCGTGCAACGCCCACCCGGCGTCCACCTTCGGCGCCAGCACCGCACGCAGGGCGGACTCGTCCAGCGAACCGATGGTCGCGTCGGCGATCACCCCGGCGGTGTGCACCACGGCGGTCAGCGGGTGCGCCGGGTCCACCAGTTCCAGCAGCCGGGTCACCTGCGCGGGGTCGGTCACGTCGGCGGTGCCGGCGGTGACCCGGGCGCCCGCGCGGGTCAGCTCGTCGACCAGCTCCCGGTAGTGCTCGGGGCCACGGCGGGAGGCCAGCAGCAGGTGCCGGGCCTGGCCGGTGGCGACGAGGTGCCGGGCGAACACGCCGGCGAGGGCGCCGCCGGCGCCGGTGACGAGCACGGTGCCGTCCGGGTCGGCGGGGGCGGGCACCCGCAGGACGACCTTGCCGATGTGCCGGGCCTGGCTGATGTGGCGCAGCGCCTGCCGGGCCTGGCGCACGTCCCACGCCCGTAGCGGCAGCGGGCGCAGCGCGCCGCGAGCGAACAGGTCGAGCAGCTCGGTGAGCATCTCCCCGATGCGCCGGTGCCCGGCCTCGTTGAGGTCGAACGCGCGGTAGGTGACGCCCGGGTGGTCGGCGGCGACGGTTTCGGCGTCGCGTACGTCGGCCTTGCCCATCTCCACGAACCGGCCACCGCGCGGCAGCAGCCGCAGCGACGCGTCCACGAACTCACCGGCGAGGGCGTCGAGCACCACGTCGACGCCGGCACCGCCGGTGGCCGCGCCGAAGGTCTGCTCGAACTCGGTGGTCCGCGACGACGCGATCCGCTCCTCGGCCACCCCGAGTTCCCGCAGCACGCCCCACTTGCCGGGGCTGGCGGTGGCGTGGACCGTCGCGCCCCAGTGCCGGGCGAGCTGGATGGCGGCCATGCCGACGCCACCGGCGCCGTTGTGGATCAGCACCGACTCGCCGGACCGCAGCCCGGCGAGGTCCCGCAGCGCGTAGTACGCGGTCAGGAACACCACCGGCACGGAGGCGGCCTGCGCGAATGACCAGCCGGCGGGGATCTTCGCCACGAGGTCGCGGGTGGCGATCACCTCGGGGGCGAAGGCCGGCTCGAACATGCCGAGCACGCGGTCGCCGGGGGCCAGGTCGGTCACGCCGGGGCCGACCTCGACCACGACGCCCGCGCCCTCGCTGCCCATCACGGCCGCCGGATCCGGGTACATGCCCAGGCCGATCAGCACGTCGCGGAAGTTCACGCCGGCCGCGCGCACCGCGATGCGCACCTGGCCCGTGTCCAGGGCGGCGGTGGCGGCGGGCACCATGCCGACGCCGTCGAGGGTGCCGGGGCTGACCGCCCCGACCCGCCACAGTCCGTCCGGCGGGACGAGTTCGTCGGCGGCCTGGCCGGCGGGCCGGCCCAGGCGGGGCGTGCGCACCTCGTTGCCGCGTACGGCCACCTGGCCGCCGGTCGGCGAGGGGTTCTCGGCGACGGCGGCGAGCACGGCGAGGGTGGCCGGGGTGAGGTCCCCGTCGACGTCGGCGAGGACGATCCGCCCCGGGTGCTCGGACTGCGCCGAGCGCAGCAGACCCCAGACCGCAGCGCCGGGCAGGTCCCGCACCGCGTCCGCCGGGGTGGCGGCCACCGCCGCGCGGGTCAGCACGACGAGCGTGGTGTCGGCCAGCGCCTCACTGTCCAGCCAGGAGTGCAGCACGGCCAGGACGCGGGCGGTGGCCGTACGGACTTCGTCGGGCAGGTCGCCGTCCGGGGTGCCGGCGGGCACGGGGACCACGAGCGCGCGGGGCGCCTCGACCGTACCGGCCGAGACCGCCGCGGTCAGCTCGCCGACGGTCGGGAACACCGGCGTGACGAGGTCCGCCGGGGCGGGTCCGTCGCCGAGCAGCACCCAGCCGGAGACGTCCCGCGCCGGGGTGACCGTCTCGGCCTGCCACGTCACCTCGAACATCGACCGCTCCGCGGCCTCCGCACCGGTGGCGTCGGTCATCTCCCGCAGGGCGAGCGACTCGACCGACACCACGGGCACGCCGGACTCGTCCCCGGCCACCAGCCGCACGCGCGAGCCCGCACGGGTCAGCCGCACCCGCAGCGTCCGGGCGCCGGAGGCGTGCACCTGCACGCCCTCGAACGCGAACGGCACGCGCGGTCCGCCGGAGCGCTCGGCCAGCAGCAGCCCGACGGGGTGCAGGGCGGCGTCCAGCAGCGCCGGGTGCACGGCGAAGCCGCCGGCGTCGCCGGCCGCCTCGTCCGGCAGGGTCACCTCGGCGTACGCCTCGTCGCCGGCGGTCCACAGCCGCCGCAGGCCCCGGAACGCCGGTCCGTAGGCCAGGCCGCGCTCCGCGAGCGCCGGGTACCAGCCGGCGAGGTCCACCTCGGTGCCTCCGGCCGGCGGCCAGGAGCCCAGCGCCGGCTCGTCGGTGGCCTGCTCCAGCAGACCGTCGGCGTGCCGTGTCCAGGGGTCCTCGGGGTCGCCGTCGGGCTGCGAGTGCACCGCCACGCTCCGGGTTCCGGAGCCGTCGGCGGCGCCGACGCGCACCTGCACGCGGATCGCGCCCGGGTTCGGCAGCACCAGCGGCGCGGCGACGGTCAGTTCCCGCACCCGGGAGGCGCCGACCTCGTCGCCGGCGCGCACCGCGAGCTCGACGAGGGCCGTGCCCGGCAGCACCACGGCGCCGCCGACCACGTGGTCGGCGAGCCACGGGTGCGTGGACGCCGACAGCCGGCCGGTCAGCACGACCTCGTCGTCGCCGGCGAGGCGCACCGCCGCGCCGAGCAGCCCGTGCCCGGCCGCGCCCAGCCCCGCGCCCGACACGTCGCCGGTGGCGGAGCGGTCGAGCACCGGCCAGAACCGGTCCCGCTGGAAGGCGTACGTGGGCAGGTCGACAGGGGTGGCGCCGGAGCCGGCGAAGACGCGCGACCAGTCGACGGGCACGCCGGCGACGTGCAGCTCGCCGAGGTTGGCCAGTAGCTGACGCGGCCCGTGCCCGTCGCGGCGCAGCGAGCCCACCACCACGCCGCCGTCGGCCTTCCGGTCGAGCGCGTCCTGCACGGCGATCTTGAGTACGGGGTGCGGGCTGACCTCGACGAACGTCCGGAAGCCCCGCTCGATCAGCTGGTCCACGACCGGCGCGAGCCGGACCGGCTCCCGCAGGTTGCGGTACCAGTAGTCGGCGTCGAGCCCGGCGGTGTCGATCGGCTCGCCGGTGACTGTGGAGTGGAAGGGCACGGTGCTGGAGCGGGGGTCCACGGTGCCGAACCGGGCGATCACCTCGTCGCGGATCGGGTCGACGTGGCCGCTGTGCGCCGCGAAGTCGACGGCGATCTGCCGGGCGCGGACGTCGCGCTCGGCACAGTGCGCGAGCAGTTCGGCGACCGACGCCGAGTCGCCGGCGACCACTGTCACGGCGGCGCCGTTGAGGGCGGCGACGGAGAGGCTGCCCCGCCACGGCGCGATGAGCCGCTCGGTGTCGGCGGCCGGGAGCGGCACGGAGACCATGCCGCCGCGACCCGCGATCGACAGCAGGCCGTGGCTGCGCGCCACGACGAGCCGCGCGGCTTCGGCGAGGGTCAACGCGCCGGCGACGCAGGCCGCGGCGAGTTCCCCCTGCGAATGCCCGATGACGGCGGCCGGTTCGACGCCGCACGCGCGCCAGAGATGCGCGAGGGACACCATGACGGAGAAGAGCGCGGGCTGGACCACGTCCACCCGGTCCAGGGGCGGCGCGCCGGGCGCCTGCCGCAGCACGTCCCCCAGGTTCCAGTCGACCAGCCGGGACAGCTCCTCGGCGCACTCGTCCATCCGCTGCCGGAAGACCGGCGAGGTCTCCATCAGGTCCAGCGCCATCGAAGTCCACTGGGAGCCCTGGCCGGGGAAGACGAAGACGACCTTCGACGCGGCGTCCGCGCCCGCCGGGGAGGTGTCGCCGTCGGCGAGGGCGGCCAGCCGGGCGAGCGCGTCGTCCCGGCCGGTGGCCACGACGACCGCGCGGTACGGGTGGTGCGCCCGCTGGGTGGCCAGGGAGAAGCCGAGGTCCCGCGGGTCGAGGTCGGCGTCGCCGGCGAGCCGTTCGCCGAGGCGGGCAGCCTGTGCCCGGAGCGCGCGGGGGCTTCTGCCGGAGACCGGCAGGGGTACGGCGGCGGGCCCGACCAGGCCGGGAACGTGCCCAGTCGGCGCGGGCGTCGGGGCCGGCTCGCCGGGTGCCTGCTCGATGACGGTGTGCGCGTTGGTGCCGCTGATGCCGAACGACGACACGGCGGCCCGGCGGGGCCGGTCGACGGCGGGCCACGGCCGGGCCTCGGTGAGCAGGGCGACGGCTCCGGCACTCCAGTCGACGTGGGGCGAGGGCTCGTCCACGTGCAGGGTCGGCGGCAGCACGCCGTGCCGCATCGCCAGCACCATCTTGATCACGCCGGCCACCCCGGCCGCTGCCTGGGAGTGGCCGATGTTCGACTTGATCGAGCCGAGCCAGAGCGGCTCGCCGGCGGCACGGTCCTGGCCGTAGGTGGCCAGGACCGCCTGCGCCTCGATCGGGTCGCCGAGGATGGTGCCGGTGCCGTGCGCCTCGACCGCGTCCACGTCGGCCGGGGCGAGCCGCGCGTTCTCCAGGGCCTGGCGGATGACCCGCTGCTGCGACGGGCCGTTCGGCGCGGTCAGCCCGTTGGACGCGCCGTCCTGGTTCACGGCGGAGCCGCGCAGCACGGCGAGCACCCGGTGCCCGTTGCGCCGGGCGTCGGAGAGGCGCTCCACGAGCAGCATGCCGACGCCCTCGGACCAGCCGGTGCCGTCCGCGCCGGCGGCGAACGCCTTGCACCGCCCGTCCGGGGCGAGGCCGCCCTGCCGGGAGAACTCGGAGAACATGCCGGGCTGCGCCATCAGCGCCACCCCGCCGGCCAGGGCCATGTCGCACTCGCCGCCGCGCAGCGCCTGGGCGGCGAGGTGCAGCGCCACCAGCGACGAGGAGCAGGCGGTGTCGACGGTGACCGCCGGGCCTTCGAGGCCGAACATGTAGGCGACCCGCCCGGAGGCGACGCTGCCCGCCGTGCCGGTCAGCAGGTGCCCCTCGAGGCCGTCCAGGTCGTCGCGTCCGCTGGTGGCGTAGCCGGATGAGGCGGCGCCGACGAAGACGCCGGTGGCGGTGCCGCTGAGGGTGGCGGGGTCGATGCGGGCGTACTCGAAGCTCTCCCAGGCGGTCTCCAGCAGCAGCCGCTGCTGCGGGTCCATGGCGAGGGCCTCACGGGGGCTGATGTTGAAGAAGCCGGCGTCGAAGTCGGCCGCGTCGTAGAGGAAGCCGCCCTGGTGGGTGACGGTGCCGCCGGCCTGGTCGCCGTCCGTGCCGTACAGCCGGTCGAGGTCCCAGCCGCGGTCCGCCGGGAACTCGCCGATGGCGTCGGCCCCGGAGGTGACGAGCTGCCACAGCTGCTCGGGGGTGGCGACGCCGCCGGGGTAGCGGCAGGCCATGCCGATGATGGCGATCGGCTCGTCGGCGTCGGCGGTGACGACCGTACGGACGGTGGCGCCGGCTCCCGTGGCCGGGCCGAGCTGCGCGAACAGGTGCTCGGCCAGCCGGGCCGGGGTGGGATGGTCGAAGGCCAGCGTGGCGGTCAGCCGCAGCCCGGTGGCCGCACCGAGGCGGTTGCGTAGTTCCACCGAGGTCAGCGAGTCGAAGCCCAGGTCCTTGAAGGCGCGGGCGGCGGGGACCGCCTGCGCCGAGGCGTGCCCCAGCACCGTGGCGGCCTGGCCGCAGACCAGGTCGACGAGCGCCTGCCGGGCGTCCGCCTCGGACAGGCCGTCGAGCCGCTCCCGCCACGACGCCCCGGCACTCGGCCGATCGGTGGCGGTGCGGCGCCGGCCGCCGCCGCGCAGCAGGTGCCGCATCAGCGGCGGTACGCCGCTCGCCTCGCCGGTGACGTGGAGGCGGGCCGCGACGAGCACCGGCCGGGCCGCCGGCAGGGCGGCGTCGAAGAGTTCGACGCCCTCGGCCGGGGAGAGCCGGCTCATCCCGACGCGCCGCAGCCGCTGCTGGTCGTCGCCGTCGAGGTGGGCGGTCATCGTGCTGTCGGTGGCCCACATGCCCCAGGCGAGGCTGGTGGCGGGCAGCCCCTGCTGCCGGCGGTGCTGCGCGAGGGCGTCGAGGAACGCGTTCGCGGCCGCGTAGTTGCCCTGCCCCGGCGAACCGAGGGTGGCCGCCACCGACGAGAACAGCACGAACGCCGACAGGTCCAGGTGCCGCGTGGCCTCGTGCAACGCCCACCCGGCGTCCACCTTCGGCGCCAGCACCGTACGCAGGGCGGACTCGTCCAGCGAACCGATGGTCGCGTCGGCGATCACCCCGGCGGTGTGCACCACCGCGGTCAGCGGGTACGCCGGGTCGATCCCGGCGACCAGCTCGGTGACCTGCGCGGGGTCGCTGACGTCGACGGCCGCGGCGGTGACGTCGGCGCCCGCGTCGGTCAGTTCCCGGACCAGGGTGGCGTACGCGTCGTCCCGGCCCGGTGCGCGGCGGGAGGCCAGCAGCAGGCGGCGGGCCTGGCCGGTGGCGACGAGGTGCCGCGCGAGCACGCCGGCCAGGGTTCCGGCCGCGCCGGTGAGCAGCACGGTGCCGTCGGGGTCGGCGGGCGCGGGGATGCGCAGCACCACCTTGCCGACGTGGCGGGCCTGGCTGACGTGCCGCAGCGCCTGCCGGGCCTGACGCACGTCCCACACCCGTACGGGCAGCGGACGCAGCGCGCCCCGCGCGAAGAGGTCGAGGATCTCGGTGAGCATCTCGCCGATGCGGGTGCTGCCCGCCTCGTTCAGGTCGAACGCGCGGTACGCCACGCCCGGGTGGTCGGCGGCGACCGCCTCCGGGTCGCGTACGTCGGCCTTGCCCATCTCCACGAACCGGCCACCGCGCGGCAGCAGCCGCAGCGACGCGTCCACGAACTCACCGGCGAGGGCGTCGAGCACCACGTCGACGCCGGCACCGCCGGTGGCCGCGCCGAAGGTCTGCTCGAACTCGGTGGTCCGCGACGACGCGATCCGCTCCCCGGCCACCCCCAGGCCCCGCAGCACACCCCACTTGCCGGGGCTCGCCGTCGCGTGGACGGTGGCGCCGAGGTGGTGGGCGAGCTGGATGGCGGCCATCCCGACGCCACCGGCGCCGTTGTGGATCAGCACCGACTCGCCGGACCGCAGCCCGGCGAGGTCCCGCAGGGCGTAGTACGCCGTCAGGAAGACCAGGGGGACGGACGCCGCCTGGGTGAAGGACCAGCCGGCGGGCATCTTGGCGATGCGCCGGCGATGGGCGACGGCCTGCGGGCTGAACCCGAGTTCGAACATGCCCATCACCCGGTCGCCGGGCACCAGGTCGGTCACGCCGGGGCCGACCTCGACCACGACGCCCGCGCCCTCGCTGCCCATCACGGCCGCCGGATCCGGGTACATGCCCAACCCGATCAGCACGTCGCGGAAGTTCACGCCGGCCGCGCGCACCGCGATGCGCACCTGGTCCTCGCCCAGCTCCGCGGGCGTGGCCGGCACCGGCGCGATCCCGTCCAGGGTGCCGCCGGTGACGGGGGCGAGGTGCCACGGGCCGGGCGGCGGGGTCAGTTCGTCGCCCACCGGCCGCGCCAGCCTCGGCACGAGGGTGCGCTCGCCGCGCACCGCGAGCTGGCCGCCGGAGACCGACGGGTCGACGGCGGCCCCGGCCAGCACGGCGAGGGTCGCGGGGGTCAGTTCGCCCTCGACGTCGGCGAGGACGATCCGCCCCGGGTGCTCCGACTGCGCCGAGCGCAGCAGGCCCCAGACGGCGGCGGCGGCGAGGTCGGTGACCTGGTCGTCGTCCCCGCTGGCCACCGCGCCCCGGGTCACCACCACGAGCTTCGTGTCGGCCAGCGGCTCGGCGGCGAGCCAGGACCGCAGCACGTCCAGCACACCGCTGGTGGCCGCCCGCACGGCCTCCGGCACGGGGACGCCGGGATCGCCGGCGGGCACCGTCAGCAGCACCTGCCGGGCCGTGGCCCCGTCCGCCGCCAGGGTCGCCACGTCCGCGAAGACCGGCACCTCCGGCAGCGCGTCCGGTGCCGGCCGGCCCAGCACCGCCCACCCCGGAAGGTCGTCGACGCTCTCGATCTGCTCGGCCTGCCAGGTCACCTCGTACAGCGACCGGGCGGCACCGCCCCGGGTCGCCGTCGCGGTCATCTCCCGCAGCACCAGCGAGTCCACCGAGACCACCGGCGCGCCCGAGCCGTCGCAGGCGACCAGCCGCACCCCGGAGCCGTCCCGGGTCAGCCGCACCCGCAGCGTCCGGGCGCCCGAGGCGTGCACCTGCACGCCCTCGAACGCGAACGGCACGCGCGGCCCCTCGGCCTCGAGCAGCAGCGCCACCGGGTGCAGCGCGGCGTCCAGCAGCGCCGGGTGCACCCCGAACGCGCCCGCCTCGCCGGCCGCCCCGTCCGGCAGCGTCACCTCGGCGTACGCCCCACCGTCGGCGGTCCAGGCCCGCCGTACGCCCTGGAAAACCGGCCCGTACGACAGGCCGTGCTCGGCCAGCGCCGGATACCAGCCGGTCAGGTCCACCTCGGTCGCGCCCGCCGGCGGCCACTCGCCGAGCCCCGGCTCGTCGGCCGACACCGGTTCGAGCAGGCCGTCGGCATGCCGCACCCAGTCGGTGTCGTCGTCCTCCTCGGGCTGGGAGTACACGGACACCGTCCGGACGGCGGCGTCGTCGGCAGCGCCGACGCGCACCTGCACGCGTACCGCCCCGGAGTCGGGCAGCACCAGCGGCGCCGCCACGGTCAGCTCCCGTACCCGCGACGCGCCCACCTCGTCGCCGGCGCGGACCGCCAGCTCCACCAGGGCGGTGCCCGGCACCACCACGTTGCCGCCGACCACGTGGTCGGCCAGCCACGGGTGCGTCGACGTCGACAGCCGGCCGGTCAGCACCACCTCGTCGTCGCCGGCGAGCCGCACCGCCGCGCCGAGCAGCGGGTGCCCCGCGACGCCGAGGCCGGCGCCCGACACGTCGCCGACCCGCCACGGCAGCACCTCGGGCCAGAACCGCTCCCGCTGGAAGGCGTACGTGGGCAGGTCGACCCGGGCGGCGCCGGTGTCGGCGAACCACTCCCGCCAGGACACCGGCAACCCGTGCACGTGCAGCTCGGCGAGGGCGTGCAGCAGCGCCTGCGCCTCGGGCCGGTCCCGGCGCTGGGCTGCGACGGCGAGCACGTCGTCGTCGGGCAGCACGTCGGTCGTCATCGCGGTCAGTACGCTCTGCGGGCCGACCTCCAGGAAGGTGTCGACCCCGGCGTCGCGCAGCGCGGCGAGCCCGTCGGCGTAGCGGACCGCCTCGCGGACGTGCCGTACCCAGTAGTCGGCGGTGCGGATCTCGTCGGCGTCGGCGAGCGCACCGGTCAGGTTCGACACGATCGGCAGCGTGGGGGCGGCGAGGTCCAGCCGCTCGACGATGCCGCGGAAGCGCTCCAGCACCGGCTCCATCAGCGGGCTGTGGAACGCGTGACTGACGGCCAGCCGGCGGGTGCGCACACCCCGGTCGCGCCAGACGCGCTCCACCTCGTCGAGGGCGTCGACGGCGCCGGAGACCACGACGGAGGTCGGGCCGTTGACGGCCGCGACGCCGACCCGGTCGGTCAGCCCGGCGATCGACTCCGTCACGGCCGCCTCGTCGGCGGCCACGGCGAGCATGCCGCCGCCGTCGGGCAGCGACTGCATGAGCCGGCCCCGCGCCGCCACCAGCAGGCAGGCGTCCTGGAGGGACAGCACCCCGGCCACGTGCGCGGCGGCGATCTCACCGATCGAGTGCCCGCCCACGAAGTCCGGCACCACGCCGAACGACTCCACGAGGCGGAACAGCGCCACCTCGACGGCGAAGAGCCCGGCCTGGGTGAACGCGGTCTGGTCCAGCAGCTCCGCCTCGGCGGAGCCCTCCGGCGCGAACAGCACCTCCTTGAGCGGGCGCGGCAGCACCCGGTCGAGATGCCCGCACGCCTCGTCGAGGGCGGCGGCGAAGACGGGGAACTCGGCGTACAGCTCGCGGCCCATGCCGGCGCGCTGCGCGCCCTGGCCGGAGAAGAGCACCGCCAGCGGACCGCGGTCCCCGGCCTGGCCCGTGACCACGGTGCCCGACGGCGCGCCCGCCGCCAGGGACTCCAGGCCCGTCAGCAGGCCCCCACGGTCCCCGGCGAGCACCACCGCACGCCGGTCGAGCGTCGAGCGGGACACCACCGACGACCAGGCCACATCGAGCGGGCGCGGCTCCTCGTCGTCGCTGAGCCAACGGGCCAGCCGGTCCGCCTGCGCGGCGAGCGCGGCCGGCTGCGCGGCGGAGAGCAGCATGGGCACGACGGCGGGACGGCGGGACGGGGTGGCGTGGTCGCCGGCCGGGTCGGGGGCCGGCGCCTGCTCCAGGATCAGGTGGGCGTTCGTGCCGCTCATGCCGAAGGACGACACGCCAGCCCTGCGGACGTGCTCGCCGCCGGCCCACGGGCGCGCCTCGTCGAGCAGGGCCACGGCGCCGGTCGACCAGTCGACGTGCGGTGAGGGCCGGTCCACGTGCAGGGTGGGCGGCAGCACGCCGTGCCGCATCGCCATCACCATCTTGATGACGCCGCCGGCGCCGGCCGCGGCCTGCGGGTGGCCGATGTTCGACTTCAGCGAGCCCAGCCACAGCGGGCGGTCGGCGGGGCGGCCCTGCCCGTACGTGGCCAGCAGCGCCTGCGCCTCGATCGGGTCGCCGAGCCGGGTGCCCGTGCCGTGCGCCTCGACGGCGTCCACGTCGGACGGACTGAGCCGGGCGTTCTCCAGCGCCTGCCGGATCACCCGCTGCTGCGCGGGGCCGTTGGGGGCGGTCAGCCCACTGCTCGCGCCGTCCTGGTTGACGGCGCTGCCCCGGATCACCGCCAGGACGGGGTGCCCGTTGCGCCGGGCGTCGGAGAGCTTCTCGACGAGCAACATGGCGACGCCCTCGGACCAGCCGGTCCCGTCGGCGTCGGCGGAGAACGCCTTGCACCGCCCGTCGGAGGCGAGCCCCCGCTGGCGGGAGAACTCGACGAAGGCGCCCGGCGTGGCCAGCACGGTGACGCCGCCGGCCACGGCGAGGGAGCACTCACCGTCGCGCAGGGCCTGACCGGCGAGGTGCAGGGCGACCAGCGACGAGGAGCAGGCGGTGTCGATGGTGACGGCCGGCCCCTCCAGCCCGAAGGAGTACGCCAGCCGGCCGGACATGACGCTCGCGGCGGTGCCGGTGAGGACGTAGCCCTCCGTGCCCTCGGGCAGTTGCCGCAGCACGGACGTGTAGTCCTGCCCCGCGGTGCCGACGAACACCCCGGTACGGCTGCCCCGCACCGACGCGGCGTCGATGCCGGCCCGCTCGAAGACCTCCCAGGTCACCTCGAGCAGGAGGCGCTGCTGCGGGTCCATGGCCAGCGCCTCGCGCGGCGAGATCCCGAACAGGGTCGGGTCGAACAGACCCGCGTCGCGCAGGAAGCCACCCCGGTTGCTGTACGTGGTGCCGGGGTGGTCGGGGTCGGGGTCGTAGAGCCGGTCGAGGTCCCAGCCCCGGTCGTCGGGGAACGCGCCGGTGGCGTCCACCCCGCCGGCGACGACGTCCCAGAGGTCTTCAGGTGAGGCGACGCCACCGGGGAAACGGCAGGCCATGCCGACGATCGCGATCGGCTCGGCGTCCTCGTCCTCCAGCTCGGTCAGGCGCCGACGCGCCAGGCGGAGCTCGGAGGTCACCCACTTCAGGTGTTCGAGGAGCTTGTCTTCGTCCGCCATGACCCACCCGCCCAGAGCTTGCTATCGATCGGAATCTGCCGATTCGTTGACCACACCACCGCCGGCGGGCCGGCTTCGTGCACAGGTGGGTGCAGACGCGGCCGTTCGGCTCACGAAACCCACACCTGTTCCTGATTCCGGTCGTCGTGCCTGCTCAGGCGCCCGCCACGCCGGACAGTCCCGCCGACACACGCCCGCCACCGTGACTGGACGGTACTGAGCGCCCAACACCCGCCCAACCCCTAGAGAACCCCTGATCGACCGGCCCGCGGGCGGCGTCCCGGCAGGCTCCGGGAGCGGCGGTGACCAGCGCCACGAGGGCCATTCAGGCGGCCGACGGCAGGATGCGGCGCAGCCGGCCGGGGGGCGTCGACCGGCGGCGCCACTCCCGCGGGTAGCCGACCGAGACCTCTTCGAACCGGACCCCGTCGTACCAGGTGGTGCGCGGGATGTGCAGGTGACCGTAGACGGCGACGCGGGCGTCGAAGCGGACGTGCCAGTCGGCAGTGGTCTCGGTGCCGCACCACTGGGCGAACTCCGGGTACCGCAGGATCCGGGTGGGCTCGCGTACGAGCGGGAAGTGGTTGACCAGGACGGTGGGCAGCCCGCCGCGCTCGGCGGTGAGCCGGCGCTCCGTCAGGGCCAGCCGCGCCCGGCACCAGGCGTCCCGCGTCGGGTACGGGTCCGGGTGCAGCAGGATCTCGTCGGTGCAGACCACGCCGACCTCGTGTGCCCGTGCCAGGGCCTGCTCCTTCGTGTACGTCCCCGGGGGCCGGAAGGTGTAGTCGTAGAGCAGGAACAGCGGCGCGATCAGGACCGGGTCGTCGCCCTGCGGGTCCCAGACGGGGTACGGGTCCTCCGGAGTCACCACCCCGAGCCCCCGGCACAGCTCCACCAGGTGCTGGTAGCGCGCGTCCCCCCGCAGCTGGATCGGGTCCTCGCGGGGAGTCCACAGCTCGTGGTTGCCGGGGGCCCAGATGACCTTGGCGAAGCGGCGGCTGAGGAGTCCCAGCGCCCACTCGATGTCGCCGACGAACTCCCCGACGTCGCCGGCGACGACGAGCCAGTCGCCGTCGCGCTCCGGCCGCAGCCGCTCGACGATGGCCTTGTTCTCCGCGTGCACCACGTGCAGGTCGCTGATGGCGAGCAGTTGAGGCAAGCCGGATCCGGCCATGCGGACCTCCCGTCCATCCGGGGTACCGCACGCACCCACATCCGTACCGCTCGCCGCCGGTGGGCAGGGCGAGACGGCCTGGCGTGCTCCGACCCTACGGAGCCGGATCCACACCGGCACACCCCTAGACGGGATACGTGGACCCCTAGACAGCCGCGCCTGCCCGACGGCGCCGGCCAGGTGTCCGGCGCCGTCGGGTGCCCCTTTCCCCGGCCCGTCCCGCCCGGGTCGGGCAGTGTCCGCTCAGGACTTGCCGAACTCCCGCTGGATGATGTCGAAGAGCTCGTCCCGGCTGGCCGACTCCAACTCCTCCGCGGCGGCCGGCGCCGATGCGGTGGCGGCGGGTCGGCCCCGCCACCGGGTCAGCAGGTCCTCCAGCCGACCGACGACCGCGTCGTCGACCTGGTCGCCCGGCAGCCCGCCGAGGAGCTTGTCGAGGCGTTCGATCTCGGCCACGATCGGCAACGCCGGCTGCTCGGGCGCCAACTCGGCCCGCAGGTGACCGGCGAGCGCGTTCGGGGTGGGATGGTCGAAGACGAGGGTGGCGGGCAGTCCGATGCCCGTTGCGGCGGTCAGCCGGTTGCGCAGCTCGACTGCGGTGAGCGAGTCGAAGCCCAGTTCGAGGAAGCCGCGGGCGGGCCTGATCCCGCTCGGCGTGGCGTGTCCCAGCACCGCCGCGGCGGTGCCGCGGACCAGGTCGAGCAGGATGCGGTCGCGCTCCGGCCCGGAGGCGGCGGCGAGCCGCTCGCGCAGCGCCGACGCCGCGCCGCGGTCCTCGCCCTTCGGCGCCTCCTCGGCCGGTGCGGGCTGTGCTTCGGGGATGTCGGTGAACAACCGGGACGGACGCAACGCCGTGAACGACGGCACAAACCGATCCCACCGCACATCCGCCACCACCACCTGACCCTCACCACCATCCAGCGCCCGCTGCAACGCCGCCACCGCCAACTCCGGAGCCATCCCCGGCAAACCACGCCGACTCAACTGCTCCCCCGCCACCCCCACCGCCATACCCGCCTCAGCCCACGGCCCCCACGCCACCGACGTCCCCACCAACCCACGCCCACGCCGCGACACCACCAACCCATCCACAAACGCATTCGCCGCCGCATACCCCACCTGACCCGCAGAACCCCACACCCCCGCAATCGACGAAAACACCACAAACGCATCCAAATCCAAACCAGCAGTCAACTCATCCAACACCACCGCACCACCAACCTTCGCCCGCAACACCTCCTCCACCTCACCCACACCCACCTCACCCAACGGCGTCAACTGCGCCACACCAGCCGCATGCACCACCGCCCGCAACCGCTCACCCCGACCCACCAAATCCCCCAACAACCCCGCCACCGCACCACGATCCGCCACATCACAACCCACCACCGACACCCGCACACCCAAACCCTCCAACCGCCCCACCAACTCACCCACACCCGCCGCACCACCACCACGCCGACTCACCAACACCACATGCTCCGCACCCACACCCACCGCCCACAACGCCACCCGCGCACCCAACGCCCCCGTACCACCCGTCACCAACACCGTCCCCGACAACCGAAAACCACCACCAGCACCCGCACCCGCACCCACCGGACAACCCGCACGCACCAACCGCCGCACAAACACACCCGACGACCGCAACGCCACCTGATCCTCAACCCCCGACAACAACACCCCACACAACCAACCCCACACACCACCACCCAACACACCCGGCAAATCCACCAAACCACCCCACCGCAACGGCACCTCCAAACCCACCACCCGACCCAAACCCCACACCGCAGAACCGTCCAGGTCGGTCAGAGGCTCGGAGTCGTCCACGGAGACGGCACCGCTGGTCAACCACCACAACCGGCCCGACCCACCGACGTCGGTCAGCGCCTGCACCACGGCCAGCGCCGTCGACACCTCGGCGGCGGCCGGAACCGGGGACGCCTCCCGCGGCTCGGCCAGCGAGAGCAGGGACACCACGTGGGCGTCCCGGGCGTCGGAGCTCATCGCCTCCAGCAGCAGCCGCGCCACCCGGTCGCGGTCGGCGCCGGCCGGGATCAGCACCGGGACCGCCCGGTCGGCCCGGGCAGCCAGCGCCGCGGCCACCGGGTGGTCCTCCTGCCCGGGCGCCATCAGCAGCAGCCAGGTTCCCGCCAACGTCGCGGAGTCCGGCACGGCGGCCGTACGCCACGTCGCCCGGTACCGCCAGGAGTCGACGACCGCCCGCTGCTGCGTCGCCCGCCGCCACCGGGCGAGCTTGGGCAGCAGCGCCGTGGACGGCTCGTCCGCGCCCACGGCGAGATCCTCGCCCAGCACGCCGAGGTCCCCGGACTCGACCGCCGCCCAGAACTGCTCGTCGGACGGGGCGTCGGCCCGCTCCGGAGCCGAGCCGGGCTGGGGGTCCTCCAGCCAGTAGCGCTGCCTGTCGAAGGCGTAGGTGGGCAGTTCCACCGCGCGCGGCCGGGTGCCGGTCTGGCCGAGGTACGCCGCCCAGTCGACGGCCACGCCGGCGGCCCAGAGCTGCCCGGCGGCAGTGGTGAGGGTGGTGACGTCGGGCTGGCTGCGGCGCAGCGTGGCGACGTACCGCACGTCGTCGGCGGTGTCCGCCTCGGCGGCCATGGCGGTGAGGACCGCGTCCGGGCCGATCTCCAGGAAGGTGTCCACCCCCTGTGCCCGCAACGCCGCCACCCCGTCGGCGAAGCGCACCGGCTGCCGCACGTGCCGCACCCAGTAGCCGGGCTCGGTGATCTCTGCGGCGTCCGCGACCGCGCCGGTCACGTTCGACACGATCGGGATCCGCGGCGGTTGCCAGTCGAGCCCCGCCACCACCGACGCGAACTCGTCCAGCATCGGATCCATCAACCGCGAATGGAAGGCGTGACTGACCGCCAGTTCCTTGACCCGCCAACCCCGCTCACGGCAGGCCGCCACCACCGAAGCCACCTCACCGGCGGCACCCGACACCACCACCGACGCCGGGCCGTTCACCGCCGCCACGTCCACCGCCGCACCGGTCACACCGAGCAGCTCGGCGACAGCCTCCTCCGCCGCACCGAGGGCCGCCATCACGCCACCGGCCGGCAACGCCTGCATCAACCGGCCCCGCGCCGCCACCAACGTGCACGCGTCCCTCAGGGACAACATCCCCGACACGTACGCGGCCGTCACCTCACCGATCGAATGACCCGCCAGGAAATCAGCCCGCACACCCCACGACGCGAGCAACTCCCACAACGCGACCTCCACCGCGAACAACCCCGCCTGCGCGAACACGGTCCGATCCACCAGAGCCGCAGTCTCCGAACCCGGCTCCGCGAACACCACGTCGCGCAACGCACGCGGCAGACGCGGATCAATCTCCGCGCACACTTCGTCGAACGACGCCGCGAACACCGGGAACGCCTCGTACAACTCCCGGCCCATACCCACGCGCTGCGAACCCTGACCGGTGAACAACACCGCCCGACGACCCGCCGACACCACACCCGCAGACCGGCCCTCGGCAACAGCCGACAGCCCGGCCACCAGCTCGTCCACGTCCGAGCCCCACACCACCGCGCGATGCTCCAACGCCGCCCGAGTCGTCGCCAACGACCACGACACATCAGCCACCGACAGGTCAGACCGACCCCGCACGAACGACGCCAACCGCCCGGCCTGACCCGACAGACCCCGCTCCGAACGCCCCGACAGCACCCACGGCACCGGCACCCCGACGGGCACGGCAGACGCCGCGGCGTGCTCCGGCTCCGCCTGTTCGATGATCACGTGCGCGTTCGTGCCGGAGATCCCGAACGACGACACGGCAGCCCTGCGTGCGCGGCCCGCACCCGGCCACTCACGCGAGGCCGTTACCAACTCGACCGCACCCGACGACCAGTCCACATGTGACGAGGGCACATCCGCGTGCAGCGTCGCCGGTACGGTCCCGTGCCGCATCGCCAAGATCATCTTGATGATCCCAGCCACCCCCGCAGCCGCCTGCGTGTGACCGATGTTCGACTTCACCGACCCCAACAACAACGGCACATCCCGACCCTGCCCATACGTCGCCAACAACGCCTGCGCCTCGATCGGATCACCCAACGACGTACCCGTACCATGCGCCTCCACCACATCCACATCAGCCGCCGACAAACCCGCACTCGCCAGCGCCTGCCGGATCACCCGCTGCTGCGACGGACCATTCGGCGCCGTCAAACCATTCGACGCACCATCCTGATTCACCGCCGAACCCCGCACCACCGCCAGAACCCGACGCCCGTCACGCCGCGCATCCGACAACCGCTGCACCACCAGCACACCGACACCCTCGGACCAACCCGTGCCGTCCGCGGCGTCCGAGAACGACTTGCAGCGGCCGTCGGCGGACAGGCCGCCCTGGATCGAGAACTCGGCGAACGTGCCCGGTGAAGCCATCACGGTGACGCCGCCAGCCAGGGCGAGGTCGCACTCGCCGGACCGCAGCGCCTGCGCCGCCAGGTGCAACGCCACAAGCGACGACGAACACGCCGTGTCCACAGTCACCGCCGGGCCCTCGAAACCGAACGAGTACGCCACCCGGCCCGACAACACGCTTGTCGCGTTGCCGGTGAGCAGGTGGCCGCCGACCTCCTGGGCCCGACCGACCGACCCGCTGGCGTACCCCTGGAAGCTGGCCCCGGCGAAGACGCCGACCGCGCCGCCCCGCAGGGTGGTCGGGTCGATGCCCGCCGACTCGACTGCCTCCCACGAGGTCTCCAGCAGCAGCCGCTGCTGCGGGTCCATGGCGAGCGCCTCCCGCGGCGAGATGCCGAAGAACTCGGCGTCGAACTCGCCGGCGTCGTAGACGAAGCCGCCCCTGCGGGCGAAGGACGTGTCGGACAGGCCGCTGCTGAGGAAGCTGTCCCAGCCCCGGTCGAGGGGGAACTCGGAGATGCCGTCGCGTCCGGTGGCGAGCAGTTGCCACAGTTCTTCCGGGGACGCGACACCACCCGGGAGGCGGCAGCCCATGCCGACGATCACGATCGGGTCGTCGTCGACGGTGGCGACCCTGCGGTCGGCCGGCGCGTCGCCCGATGCTCCGAGCACGGTCTCCCGGATGAAGGCGACCAGGGCGGCCGGCGTCGGGTGGTCGAAGACGAGGGTGGAGGGCAACGCGAGGCCGGTTTCGGCGGTCAGCCGGTTGCGTAGCTCGACTGCGGTGAGCGAGTCGAAGCCGAGGCGCTGGAACGCCCGGTCCGGCCGCACCGCCTCCACGGTGGCGTGGCCGAGCACCGTGGCGACCTGGGAGCGTACGAGGTCCAGCAGGGACGCCTCGACCTCCGGCGGCGTCAGGGCCGCGAGCCGCTCGCGCAGTGCGGAGGCCCGGTCGGTGGGGCCGGTCTCGGCTCGGGACGCCGCCTCGATCGCCGCCTGTGCTTCGGGGATGTCGGTGAACAACCGGGACGGACGCAACGCCGTGAACGACGGCACAAACCGATCCCACCGCACATCCGCCACCACCACCTGACCCTCACCACCATCCAGCGCCCGCTGCAACGCCGCCACCGCCAACTCCGGAGCCATCCCCGGCAAACCACGCCGACTCAACTGCTCCCCCGCCACCCCCACCGCCATACCCGCCTCAGCCCACGGCCCCCACGCCACCGACGTCCCCACCAACCCACGCCCACGCCGCGACACCACCAACCCATCCACAAACGCATTCGCCGCCGCATACCCCACCTGACCCGCAGAACCCCACACCCCCGCAATCGACGAAAACACCACAAACGCATCCAAATCCAAACCAGCAGTCAACTCATCCAACACCACCGCACCACCAACCTTCGCCCGCAACACCTCCTCCACCTCACCCACACCCACCTCACCCAACGGCGTCAACTGCGCCACACCAGCCGCATGCACCACCGCCCGCAACCGCTCACCCCGACCCACCAAATCCCCCAACAACCCCGCCACCGCACCACGATCCGCCACATCACAACCCACCACCGACACCCGCACACCCAAACCCTCCAACCGCCCCACCAACTCACCCACACCCGCCGCACCACCACCACGCCGACTCACCAACACCACATGCTCCGCACCCACACCCACCGCCCACAACGCCACCCGCGCACCCAACGCCCCCGTACCACCCGTCACCAACACCGTCCCCGACAACCGAAAACCACCACCAGCACCCGCACCCGCACCCACCGGACAACCCGCACGCACCAACCGCCGCACAAACACACCCGACGACCGCAACGCCACCTGATCCTCAACCCCCGACAACAACACCCCACACAACCAACCCCACACACCACCACCCAACACACCCGGCAAATCCACCAAACCACCCCACCGCAACGGCACCTCCAAACCCACCACCCGACCCAAACCCCACACCGCAGAACCGTCCAGGTCGGTCAGAGGCTCGGAGTCGTCCACGGAGACGGCACCGCTGGTCAACCACCACAGCCGACCCTCGACCTCAGTGACTGCAAGCGCCTGCGCGACCGCCAGTGCCTCGACGACACCGGCGCCGGCCAGCGACATCAGCGAGATCATCCCGGCGACCGGTCCTGCGGCCGCCGAGGCGGCGGACAGCCGACGCGCGATCCCGTCCCGGTCCAGTTCGTCCAGCACCACGGGGATCATCTCGGCGCCCCGCTCCGCCAGCCCGGCCAGCAACGGGTGGTCCTCCTGGCCGGGCACCATCAGCACGAGCCAGGAGCCGGTCAGGTTCTCGTTCCCGGTCACGTCCTGGCGCCGCCACACCACGCGGTAGCGCCAGGAGTCCACCGTCGACCGATGCTGTGCGGCCCGCCGCCACTGCGCGAGCTTCGGCAGGACCGCGCTGAACGGTTCGTCCGCGCCGACACCCAGCTCGCCGCCGACCAGGTCGGGGTCGCCGGACTCCACGGCCGCCCAGAACCGCCCGTCGAGAGCTTCGCCGTGCACGTCCCGGCGGGCCGCGGGCGCCGCCTCGGGCCAGTACCAGGTGTGGTCGAAGGCGTACGTGGGCAGGTCGACCACGCCCGGCCGGGCGCCGGTCTGACCGTGGTAGGCAGCCCAGTCGACCGGCACACCCGCCACCCACAACTGCCCCAGCGCCGACGTCAACACGCCGACCTCCGGCTGATCCCGCCGCGACACCGGAACCCGCCGCACCCCGGCATCCGCGACGATCTCCGCCACCATCGCCGTCAACGTCGCATCCGGGCCGACCTCCAGGAACGTGTCCACCCCCTGCCCCCGCAGAGCAGCCACCCCGTCGGCGAACCGCACCGGCTGCCGCACGTGCCGCACCCAGTACTCCGGATCCACCAGCTCCAGCGGCTCCGCGACCGCGCCGGTCACGTTCGACACGATCGGCACCCGCGGCACCCGCCAGTCCAGCCCCGCCACCACCGACGCGAACTCGTCCAACATCGGATCCATCAACCGCGAATGGAACGCGTGACTCACCGCCAGTTCCTTGACCCGCCAACCCCGCTCACGGCAGGCCGCCACCACCGAAGCCACCTCACCGGCGGCACCCGACACCACCACCGACGCCGGACCGTTCACCGCCGCCACATCCACCGCCGCACCGGTCACACCGATCAACTCGGCGACAGCCTCCTCCGCCGCACCGACCGCCGCCATCACCCCACCCGACGGCAGAGCCTGCATCAACCGACCCCGCGCCGCCACCAACGTGCACGCGTCCCTCAGGGACAACATCCCCGACACGTACGCCGCCGTCACCTCACCGATCGAATGACCCGCCAGGAAATCAGCCCGCACACCCCACGACGCGAGCAACTCCCACAACGCCACCTCGACCGCGAACAACCCCGCCTGCGCGAACACCGTCTGATCCACCAAGCCGGCATCGGAAGTACCCGCCTCGGCGAACACGACCTCCCGCAACGCACGCGGCAACAAACCATCAAAACGGGCGCATACCTCGTCGAACGACGCCGCGAACACCGGGAACGCCTCGTACAACTCCCGGCCCATACCCACGCGCTGCGAACCCTGACCGGTGAACAACACCGCCCGACGACCCGCCGACACCACACCCGCAGACCGGCCCTCGGCAACAGCCGACAGCCCGGCCACCAGCTCGTCCACGTCCGAGCCCCACACCACCGCGCGATGCTCCAACGCCGCCCGAGTCGTCGCCAACGACCACGACACATCAGCCACCGACAGGTCAGACCGACCCCGCACGAACGACGCCAACCGCCCGGCCTGACCCGACAGACCCCGCTCCGAACGACCCGACAGCACCCACGGCACCGGCAAAGCCACGGAAGCGCCCCCGGCAGACTCCGGCTCCGCCGCGACCTCGGGGACGGCTTCGGGCTCCGGCTGCTCCAGGACCACGTGCGCATTGGTCCCCGAGATGCCGAACGACGACACACCCGCCCGCCGAGGACGCTCCACGCCCGGCCACTCACGGGAGGCCGTCACCAACTCGACCGCACCCGACGACCAGTCCACATGCGACGAGGGCACATCCGCGTGCAGCGTCGCCGGTACGGTCCCGTGCCGCATCGCCAAGACCATCTTGATGATCCCAGCCACCCCCGCAGCCGCCTGCGTGTGACCGATGTTCGACTTCACCGACCCCAACAACAACGGCACATCCCGACCCTGCCCATACGTCGCCAACAACGCCTGCGCCTCGATCGGATCACCCAACGACGTACCCGTACCATGCGCCTCCACCACATCCACATCAGCCGCCGACAAACCCGCACTCGCCAGCGCCTGCCGGATCACCCGCTGCTGCGACGGACCATTCGGCGCCGTCAAACCATTCGACGCACCATCCTGATTCACCGCCGAACCCCGCACCACCGCCAGAACCCGACGCCCGTCACGCCGCGCATCCGACAACCGCTGCACCACCAGCACACCGACACCCTCGCCCCACGCGGTGCCGTCCGCAGACTCGGCGAAGGCCTTGCAGCGGCCGTCCGCCGACAGCCCACCCTGGCGGGAGAACTCGATGAAGGCGCCCGGGGTGGACATCACCGTGACGCCGCCGGCCAGGGCGAGGTCGCACTCGCCGGACCGCAGCGCCTGCGCCGCCAGATGCAACGCCACAAGCGACGACGAACACGCCGTGTCCACAGTCACCGCCGGCCCCTCGAAACCGAACGAGTACGCCACCCGACCCGACAACACGCTCGCGGAGGCACCCGTCGCGCCGTACCCGGCGAGCGCCTCCCCGGCCTCGCGCACGACGGTCTCGTAGTCCTGGCCGTTGGTGCCGGCGAACACCCCGACGCGGCTGCCGCGCAGCGCGAGCGGTTCGATCCGGGCGTCTTCGAACGCCTCCCAGGAGACCTCCAGCAGCAGCCGCTGCTGCGGGTCCATGGCGAGCGCCTCCCGCGGCGAGATGCCGAAGAACTCCGCGTCGAAGCCGCCCGCGTCGGCCAGGAAGGCCCCGCGCGAGACGTAGGAGTCGGTGCCGGTCAGCGACTCCAGGTCCCAGTGCCGGTTGGCCGGGAAGTCCGACATCGCGTCGGCACCGGCCGTCAGCAGGTCCCAGAGCCCCTCCGGGGACTCGGCTCCGGCCGGGAAACGGCAGCCCATGCCGACGATGACGATCGGGTCGTCGCCCACGACGGGGCCGGTGGCGGCGGGGACGGGCAGCGCCTGCCCGCCGAGCAGCTCGGCGTGGATGTGGCCGGCCAGAGCCGCCGAGTTCGGGTAGTCGAAGGCGAGCGTGGTCGGCAGCGCGAGGCCGGTCGCCGCGTCGAGCCGGTTGCGCAGCTCGACAGCTGCCAGCGAGGTGAAACCGAGATCCTGGAACGCCCGGTCCGGCGCCACCCGCTCGACGGACTCGTGGCCGAGCACGGCGGCGACCTCGGCGCGTACCAGCTCACCGAGGACGCGCAACTGCTCCGCGCCGGGCATTCCCGACAGGCGCAGGCGCAGGTCGGCCGCCGGCACCGGGGCGTCGGCGGGCACCGCCGCGCCGGCCTCGGCCAGCAGGTCGCGGACCAGCGGGTGGGCGCGCCGCGGACCGGTGGCGGCCACCCGGGCCCAGTCGATGTCGGCCACGACGAGGTACGTCTCGTCGCGGTCCAGCGCACGGCTGAAGGCGCGCACGGCTGTCTCCGGTGCCATCGCGCCGAAACCGGTACGGCTGAGCCGCTGTTCGAAGTCGCCCGCGCTCACCCCGCCGTCGGCCCACAGGCCCCAGGCGAGCGAGGTCGCCGGCAGTCCCTCGGCGCGGCGGCGCTGCGCCAGGGCGTCGAGGAACGCGTTGCCGGGCGCGTACGTGGCCTGGCCGGCGGCGCCCATGAGGCCGGCGAGGGAGGAGAAGAGGACGAAGGCGGAGAGGTCGCTGCCCCGGGTCAGCTCGTCCAGGTTGCGCGCGGCGTCGACCTTCGCCCGCAGGGCGGTGGCCAGCTGGTCGACACTCACGGCGTCGACGACGTTGTCGTCGAGGGCGGCGGCGGTGTGCACGACCGCGCTCAGCGGAAGCTCGGCGGGGATCGAGTCGAGCAGCGTCGCGAGCGCGGCCCGGTCGGCCACGTCGCAGGACGCGAGGGTTACCCGGGCGCCGAGCCCGGCGAGTTCCTCGGCGAGGGCGGTCGCGCCGGGCGCCTCGCCACCCCGCCGGCTGACCAGGAGGAGGTGTTCGGCTCCGTCGGCGGCCAGCGCGCGGGCGACGTGTCCCCCGAGTGCCCCGGTGCCGCCGGTGATCAGCACCGTGCCGCGCGGCGTCCAGGAACCGCGCGCACCGGTGTCGCCGTACGTCGCACGAACGAGCCGGCGGGCGTGGCCGCCGGTGCCGCGCAGGGCGATCTCGTCCTCCCGGCCGGTGCCGGCGATCAGCGTCCGGAGCATCCGCACGACGCCCTGGTCGGGCTGCTCGGGGAGGTCGACGAGCCCGCCCCACCGGTGCGGGTGCTCGGCGCGCAGCACGCTGCCGAAGCCCCACGCCATGGCCTGCACGGGGTCGACGTGCCGGTCACGGGATCCGACGGAGACCGCGCCGCGGGTGGCGATCCAGAGCCGGGCGGTGATCCCGGCGTCGCCGAGGGCCTGCGCGAGCGCGACCGTGGCGGCGAGGCCCGTCGGCACGGAGGCGGCCCCGGCGTACGGCCGGGTGTCGAGGGCCAGCAGGGAGAGTACGGGCAGCACGTCCCCGTCGCGGCCGGTCGACGCCTCGGCGAGTTCGTGGGCGAGGCGCTTGCGGTCGCACGTGGCGTCGACCTCGACGATCCGCCCGCCGGCGGCGCCGAGGGCGGCGGCCCAGTCCGTCACGGCCGCGTCGGCGTCGGCCGGTACGACGAGCAGGAAGTCGGTCGCCTCGGCGCGGGCGGCGTCGTCCGTGAGCGGCTGCCAGGCCACCCGGTAGCGCCAGGAGTCGAGGGCCGCCTCGGCGTCCCGGCGGCGTCGCCAGGTGGACAGCGCCGGCAGCACGTCCGCGAGGGGGGCGTCGGCGTCGACGGCCAGGCTCTCGGCGAGGGTCGTCAGGTCCTCCGCCTCGATCGCCCGCCAGAAGTCCTCGTCGGCGGCGGTACGCCGGGCGGCGGGGGGACGGTAGGACCGCGTCGTCGCATTGATCCAGTAACGTCGATGGTCGAAGGCGTACGTGGGCAGGTCGACCACGCCCGGCCGGGCGCCGGTCTGACCGTGGTACGCAGCCCAGTCGACCGGCACACCCGCCACCCACAACTGCCCCAAGGCCGCCGTCACCGCAGCGAGCTCCGACTGGTCCCGCCGCGACACCGGAACCCGCCGCACCCCGGCATCCGCGACGATCTCCGCCACCATCGCCGTCAACGTCGCGTCCGGGCCGACCTCCAGGAACGTGTCCACCCCCTGTGCCCGCAGAGCAGCCACCCCGTCGGCGAACCGCACGGGCTGCCGCACGTGCCGCACCCAGTACTCCGGATCCACCAGCTCCAGCGGGTCCGCGACCGCGCCGGTCACGTTCGACACGATCGGCACCCGCGGCACCCGCCAGTCGAGCCCCGCCACCACCGACCGGAACTCCTCCAGCATCGGATCCATCAACCGCGAATGGAAGGCGTGACTGACCGCCAGTTCCTTGACCCGCCAACCCCGCTCACGGCAGGCCGCCACCACCGAAGCCACCTCATCGGCCGCGCCCGAGACGACCACCGACGCGGGGCCGTTGACCGCCGCGATGTCCACGGCCGCGCCCGACGCGCCGAGCAGCTCGGCGACAGCCTCCTCCGCCGCACCGACGGCCGCCATCACACCGCCAGCCGGCAACGCCTGCATCAACCGGCCCCGCGCCGCCACCAACGTGCACGCGTCCCTCAGGGACAACATCCCCGACACGTACGCGGCCGTCACCTCACCGATCGAATGACCCGCCAGGAAATCAGCCCGCACACCCCACGACGCGAGCAACTCCCACAACGCCACCTCAACCGCGAACAACCCCGCCTGCGCGAACACCGTCTGATCCACCAAGCCGGCATCGGAAGTACCCGCCTCGGCGAACACGACCTCCCGCAACGCACGCGGCAGCAAACCATCAAAACGGGCGCACACCTCGTCGAACGACGCCGCGAACACCGGGAACGTCTCATACAGCTCCCGACCCATACCTACACGCTGCGAACCCTGACCCGTGAACAACACCGCCCGACGACCCGCCGACACCACACCCGCAGACCGGCCCTCAGCCACCGCCGACAGACCCACCACCAGCTCGTCCACGTCCGAGCCCCACACCACCGCCCGATACTCCAACGCCGCCCGAGTCGTCGCCAACGACCACGACACATCCACCGGCGACAGACCACGACCACGCACGAACGACGCCAACCGCGCCGCCTGACCCACCAGACCCCGCTCCGAACGACCCGACACCACCCACGGCACCGGCAACCCGACCGGCGCGGCAGACCCCGCGGCGTGCTCCGGCTCCGCCTGCTCGATGATCACGTGCGCGTTCGTCCCCGAGATGCCGAACGACGACACACCCGCCCGCCGGGGACGCCCCACGCCCGGCCACTCACGGGACTCGGTCACCAACTCCACCGCACCCGACGACCAATCCACATGCGACGAGGGCACATCCACGTGCAACGACGCCGGCACCACCCCGTACCGCATCGCCAAGATCATCTTGATGACACCCGCCACCCCTGCAGCCGCCTGCGTGTGACCGATGTTCGACTTCACCGACCCCAGCAGCAGCGCGTCCCGGTCGTCGCGGTCCTGCCCGTACGTGGCGAGCAGCGCCTGGGCCTCGATGGGGTCGCCCAGCGTCGTGCCCGTGCCGTGCGCCTCCACGACGTCGACGTCGGCGACGCCCAGCCGGGCGTTCGCGAGGGCCTGCCGGATCACCCGCTGCTGCGAGGGGCCGTTCGGCGCCGTCAAACCGTTCGACGCGCCGTCCTGGTTGACGGCCGTGCCCCGCACGACCGCGAGGACCCGGCGCCCGTCACGCCGCGCGTCCGACAGCCGCTGCACCAGCAGCACCCCGACGCCCTCGGACCAGCCCGTGCCGTCCGCCGCGTCGGAGAACGACTTGCAGCGGCCGTCGGGGGCCATGCCCCGCTGCCGGGAGAAGTCGATGAACGTCTCGGGCGTCGCCATCACCGTGACGCCGCCGGCCAGCGCCAGGTCGCACTCCCCCGACCGCAGCGCCTGCACCGCCAGGTGCAACGCCACAAGCGACGACGAACACGCCGTGTCCACAGTCACCGCCGGGCCCTCGAACCCGAACGAGTACGCCACCCGACCCGACAACACGCTGCTGGCCGTGCCGACGCCGAGGTAGCCGTCGAGGGTCTCGGGAACATCGGCCAGCCCTGCGGCGTGGTTGTGGTACATCATGCCGGCGTACACGCCGACGGGGCGGCCACGCAGCGCGAGCGGGTCGATCCGGGCGTCCTCGATGGCCTCCCACGAGGTCTCCAGCAGCAGCCGCTGCTGCGGGTCCATGGCGAGGG
Source organism: Micromonospora chalcea (assembly GCF_028768405.1). Classification (NCBI taxonomy): domain Bacteria; kingdom Bacillati; phylum Actinomycetota; class Actinomycetes; order Micromonosporales; family Micromonosporaceae; genus Micromonospora; species Micromonospora chalcea. The sequence continues at coordinate 2,436,608 of NZ_CP118233.1, forward strand.
CCTCGTGCGGCGAGATCTTGAACAGGTCGGCGTCGAAGTCGGCGGCGTCGGCCAGGAAGCCGCCCTCGCGGGCGTAGCTGCTGCCCCGGCGCGCGCCGGACGGGTCGTACAGGTCGTCGACGTCCCAGCCGCGGTCGGCGGGGAAGCCGGTGATGCCGTCGCCACCGGAGACGAGGAGGTCCCACAGTTGCTCGGGGCTGCGTACGCCGCCGGGGTAGCGGCAGCTCATGCCGACGATCGCGATCGGCTCGTCGAGCGCCGCGACGGCGGCTACCGGAGCCGCCCGGGTGCCGGCGTCCGTTGCGGTCTCGGCGTCCAGGTGGTCGGCGAGGGCGAGCGGGGTCGGGTGGTCGAAGACCAGCGTCGCGGGCAGGCGCAGGCCGGTGACCGCGCCCAGCCGGTTGCGCAGTTCGACGGCGGTGAGCGAGTCGAAACCGAGCTCGGTGAACGGACGCCCGGCCTCGACGGCAGCGGCGTCGGCGTACCCCAGGACCGTCGCGACCTGATCGAGGACGAGCCGCAGCAGGGCCGCGGCGCGCTCCTCGCGGTCGAGGCCGGCGAGCCGCCCGGTCAGCGCGGCGGTCTCCGCCGGGCCGGACCGCGCGGCGCGGCGCCGGGGCGCCCGGACCAGGCCGCGCAGGACCGACGGCAGGGTGCCCGCCTCGGCCTGGGCGCGCAGCGCCGGCCCGTCCAGCGCCATCGGCACCGTCGCGGGCAGGCCGGTGAGCAGGGCGGCGTCGAGGAGCGCGAGGCCGTCCGCCGCGGGAAGCGGCCGTACGCCGGCCCGGGCCAGCCGGTCGGTGTCGGCGCGGTCGAGGCCGGCGGTCATGCCGCCGCCCGACTCCGCCCACGGGCCCCAGGCCAGCGAGTGCGCCGGCAGGCCCGCGGCCCGTCGCCGGTGGGCGAGCGCGTCCAGGAAGGCGTTGGCCGCCGCGTAGTTGGCCTGACCGGGGCTGCCCGTCACGCCCGCCGCCGAGGAGTACGTGACGAAGAGCGCGAGGCGGCCGGCGGCGGTCAGCTCGTGCAGGTTCGCGGCGGCGTCCACCTTCGGCCGCAGCACGTCGCCGAGCGTCTCGGAGGTGAGCGAGGTCAGGGTGCGGTCGGCCAGCACGCCGGCGGTGTGCACCACGCCGGTCAGCGGGTGCGCCGGGTCGATCCGGTCCAGCAGCGCGGCGAGGGCGGCCCGGTCGGCGGCGTCGCACGCCTCGACAGTCGCGGTGGCGCCCAGGTCGGCGAGGGCGGCGACCAGGTCGGCTGCGCCGTCGGCGTCGGCGCCGTGCCGGCTGGCGAGCAGCAGGTGCCGGGCCCCGTACCGGGTGACCAGGTGGCGGGCGGTCAGCGCGCCGAGGGCACCGGTGCCGCCGGTGACCAGCACCGTGCCCTCCGGGTCCAGCGCCGGCACCGGCGCGTCGGGTTCCGGGGCGGCGACGAGCCGGGGCACGCGGAGCGCCCCGTCGCGTACCGCCGCCTGCGGCTCGTCGGCCGACAGCAGGCCGGCGAGGACGGCCGCGCAGTTCTCCTCGTCGTCGACGTCGACGACGAGGAAGCGGCCGGGGTGCTCGGCCTGGGCGGAGCGGAGCAGGCCCCACACGGCGGCGCCGGCCAGGTCGGTGACCTCCGCGTCGTCGTCCACGGCGACGGCGCCGCCGGTGAGGACCACCAGCCGGGAGTCGCCGGTGTGCGGTTCGGCGGCGAGCCAGCCCTGGAGCACGGCGAGGACCTCGGCGAGCAGGTCGTGGACGGCGCCGGGGCCGGTCGCGCCGGCCACCGGGTACAGCACGGCGTCGGGTACCCCGGCGTCGCGGAGCGCGTCGAGGTCGGCGTACCGGGCGGCGGGCGGGCCGGACGGCAGCGGGGCGGGACGTTCGCCGAGCACCGCCCAGGTCGTGCCGTCGGCAGCGCCCCCGGCGACGGGGTGCCGGAGCCAGTCGAGGCGGAACAGCGAGCGCCGCCACGCGGACCCGCCGGCGGTGAGCTCCCCCGCCGGCAGGGGCCGCAGCACCAGGGAGCCGACCCGGGCGACCGGCGCCCCGGTGGCGTCGGCGACCAGCATGGACACCGTGTCCGGACCGGTGGGGGTCAACCGCACCCGCAGCGTGTCGGCGCCGTGGGCGGACAGCGTCACGTCGGACCAGGCGAACGGCATCCGGGCCTCGCCGGGGTCGACGATGCCCAGCCCGACCGCCTGCACGGCGGCATCGAGCAACGCCGGGTGCAGCCCGTACCCACCGGCGTCGCCGGCCGCCGGCTCGGGCAGCGCCACCTCGGCGTACACGTCCGCGCCGACGCGCCAGGCGGCACGCAGCCCGGAGAAGGCCGGGCCGTACGCGAACCCGGCCCGTGCCGCCCGCCCGGCCAGCTCCGACACGTCCAGGGAGGTGGCGTCGCTCGGCGGCCACTGCGCCAGCGTGCCGGTGTCCTCATCCGGCTCCTCGGTGAGCAGGCCGGTGGCGTGCCGTACCCAGATGTCGTCGGTGCCGGCGCGGCGGGCGTGGACGGTGAGCTGCCACGCTCCGCCGCCGGTGCGTTCGGCGGCGACCTGCACGTCGACGCCGCCGGTCTCGGGCAGCACCAGCGGCGCCTGGAGGGTCAGCTCGGCGAGCCGTTCCGCGCCGACCTCCGCGCCGGCCCGCATCGCCAGTTCCACGAACCCGGTGCCGGGCAGGAGCACGACGTCGCGCAGGGCGTGCTCGGCCAGCCAGGGCTGGGTCTCCACGGACAACCTGCCGGTGAGCGTCACCTCGTCGCCGTCGGCCGAGCGGAACACCGCGCCGAGCAGCGGGTGGCCGGTCGGGGTCAGCCCGGCGGCGGTCACGTCGGCGGGCTGCGGCAGGGGCAGCAGCCAGTAGCGTTCGCGCTGGAACGCGTACGTGGGCAGGTCGACCGGCACGGGCGGGCCGGCGAACAGGGCCGCCCAGTTCACCGGCACGCCCCTGGTCCACACGGTGGCCGCGGCGGCCAGGGCGGTGGTCGCCTCGTCGTGCTCGGCGCGCAGCACGGGGGCGCAGACCGCCTGGTCCGCGCCGACGATCTCCTGGGTGAGCGCGCAGAGCACTCCGCCCGGGCCCACCTCGACGTACGCGCCGACACCCAGCTCACGCAGCGTGGTCACGGCGGCGTCGAAGCGGACCGTGTCGCGGACGTTGCGCAGCCAGTACGCCGGGGAGCACACCTCGTCGGGGTCGAGCACCGCTCCGGTCACGGTGGAGACCACGGGGATGCGGGGCGCGGCGAAGGTCAGTTGCCCGAGCACGTCGCCGAACGCGTCGAGCATCGGGTCCATGCGGGCGGAGTGGAACGCGTGGCTGACCCGCAGCCGCCTGGTGCTGCGGCCGAGGGCTGCGAAGTGTGCGGCGACCGCCAGCACGGCGTCCTCGTCGCCGGAGACGACGACGGACTCCGGACCGTTGACGGCGGCCAGCCCGGCGCCGGGCGTCCCGCCGGCGGTGGCCAGGTGCGCGCGGACCTCCGCCTCGGTGGCGCGGATCGACACCATGGCGCCACCGGTGGGCAGCGCCTGCATCAGGGTGCCCCGGGCGGCCACCAGGCGGGCGGCGTCGGGCAGCGACAGCACGCCGGCGATGTGCGCGGCGGCCACCTCGCCGACCGAGTGCCCGGCCACGAAGTCCGGCACGACACCCCAGGACTCGACGAGCCGGTAGGCGGCGACCTCGACGGCGAAGAGCGCCGCCTGGGCGTACCCGGTGCGGTCGAGCACGTCGGCGGGGCCGTCGAGCACGCCGCGCAGCGGCCGGTCGAGGTGCCTGTCCAGCTCCGCGCAGGCGGCGTCGAAGGCGTCGGCGAAGGCCGGGAAGGCGGCGCACAACCGCTGGCCCATGCCGACGCGCTGGGCGCCCTGGCCGGTGCAGAGCACGGCGACGCGGGTGGGACTGGCGACCCCGCGCCGCACAGACGGGGCCGGGACCCCGTCGGCCAGCGCGCCGAGCCCGGCGAGCAGTTCGTCCCGGTCGGCGCCGAGCAGCACCGCCCGGTGTTCCAGGACGGACCGGCCGGTGGCCAGGGCCCGGCCCACGGCGGCCGGCGCGGCGTCGGGGTGCTCGGCGAGCCAGGAGCGCAGCCGGTCGGCCTGGGCGCCGAGCGCCGCGGCGCTGCGCGCGGAGACGACCCACGGCAGCGGGTCGGGGCCGGTGACGGCGTCGGTGGCCGGCTGCGGCGCGGGCGGGGCGGCCTCGACGATGACGTGGGCGTTGGTGCCGCTGACACCGAACGAGGAGACGCCCGCGCGCATGGGCCTCGTCGCGCGCGGCCACGGGCGCGGCTCGCGGAGCAGGCTCACCGCGCCGGCCGACCAGTCGACGTGCGGGGACGGCTCGTCGACGTGCAGGGTGCGCGGCAGGACGCCGTGACGCATCGCCATGACCATCTTGATGACGCCGGCGACGCCGGCCGCGGCCTGGGTGTGCCCGAGGTTCGACTTGATCGACCCGAGCCACAGGGGCTGGTCGTCGGCCCGGTCCCGGCCGTACGTGGCGAGCAGGGCCTGCGCCTCGATGGGGTCGCCGAGGCGGGTGCCGGTGCCGTGGGCCTCGACGGCGTCCACGTCGGCCGGGGCGAGCCGGGCGTTGGCGAGGGCCTGGCGGATCACGCGTTGCTGCGACGGGCCGTGCGGCGCGGTGAGGCCGTTGGAGGCGCCGTCGGAGTTGACCGCGCTGCCGCGCACGACGGCGAGCACCCGGTGGCCGTTGCGCTGCGCGTCGGAGAGCCGCTCCAGCAGCAGCAGCCCGGCGCCCTCGCTCCAGCCGGTGCCGTCGGCGGTGGCCGCGAAGGACTTGCACCGCCCGTCCGGGGACAGGCCACGCTGGCGGCTGAAGCCGACGAACGTGTCGGGGCTGGACATGACGGTGACGCCGCCGGCCAGCGCGAGGGTGCACTCGCCGGAACGCAGGGCCTGGACGGCGAGGTGCAGCGCCACCAGTGAGGACGAGCAGGCGGTGTCGACGGTGACGGCCGGGCCCTCGAAGCCGAACGTGTACGCGATCCGGCCGGAGACGACGCTGCCGTGGTTGCCCGTGCCGACGAACGCCTCGACCTCCTGCGGCACGCCGTTGAGCCGGGAGACGTAGTCGTGGTACATGACGCCGGTGAAGACGCCGGTGCGGCTGCCCTTGAGCGAGTCCGCGGCGATGCCGGCCCGCTCGACCGTCTCCCAGGCGACCTCCAGCAGGAGGCGCTGCTGCGGGTCCATGGCCAGCGCCTCGCGGGGCGAGATGCCGAAGAAGCCGCCGTCGAACTCGCCGGCGTCGTGCAGGAAGCCGCCCTCGCGGGTGTACGACTTGCCGTGCGCCTCGGGATCGGGGTCGTAGAGGCTCTCCACGTCCCAGCCCCGGTCCGCCGGGAAGGGTGTGACGGCGTCGACGCCGGACTCGACCAGCCGCCACAGCGCCTCCGGAGTCCGCACCCCGCCCGGGTAGCGGCAGCCCATCGCCACGATCGCGATCGGCTCGTGATTCTGCTCGTCGACGGCCCGCAGGCGCTCGCTGGTCTCGTGCAGGTCAGCGGTGACGCGCTTGAGGTACTCGCGGAGCTTGGCTTCGTTCGCCATCGGGTTGATCACCTGTCGCTAAGGGGCAAGCGGCGGACTCGTGGTCAGGATCGGCCGAACTTCTGGTCGATGAAGTCGAACAGCTCGTCGTCCGAGGCGTCGTCGAGGGCCTGGCCGACGTCGTCGGGCCGGTCGGTGGTGTCGCTCCACCGGGTGACCAGCGCCCGGAGGCGGACCGCCACGGCGGTACGCGTCTCGTCGTCGGCGGCCAGCCGCTCCAGTTCCTCCGGCGCGGTCGCGGCGAACGCGGCCTCCAGCCGGTCCAGCTCGGCGAGCAGGCCCGGTTCGGGCTTCGGCGGGGCGGCGTCGACCAGCAGGAAGTCGGCGAGGGCGGCGGGCGTGGGGCAGTCGAAGATGAGGCTCGCCGGCAGCCGGATGCCGGTGAGGGCGGTCAGCCGGTTGCGCAGCTCCACGGCTGTCAGCGAGTCGAAGCCGAGGCCGGTGAACGTCTGCCCGGACGGCACGACGGTGGCCGGCGGGTAGCCGAGTACCTCGATGACCTGCGCCTTGACCAGGTCCTCCACCAGCCGGCCGCGTTCGGCCTCGGGCGTGCCGGCGAGGCGCTGCGCGAAGGACGGGCCGCCGTCGCCGCCGCCGTCGACGACGCGCCGCCGGGCCCGGACCAGGCCGCGCAGCGGCGCCGGGAGCTGGCCGGCGTCGGCCTGGCGGCGCAGCGCGGCGAGGTCGAGCAGCGCCGGCACCAGGTGGGGGCGTCCACCGTGCAGGCCGGCGTCGAAGAGGCGCAACGCCTGGCCGGTGCCGAGCGGGCTGAGGCCGTTGCGGCTCATCCGCTGCCGCCCGGCGGCGTCGAGTGCGCCCGTCATCCCGCTGTCCGCGGCCCAGAGGCCCCAGGACAGGGACGTGGCGGCGAGGCCGCAGGCGTGCCGGTGCCCGGCGAGGCCGTCGAGGAACGCGTTCGCGGCGGCGTAGTTGCCCTGCCCGGGGCCGCCGAGGACACCGGCGACGGACGAGAAGAGGACGAACATCGCCAGCGGCCGCGATCGGGTCAGCTCGTGCAGGTGCCAGGCGGCGTCGGCCTTGGCGGAGAGAACGGCTGACAGCCGGCCGGGGGTCAGCGCCGAGATCACCGTGTCGTCGAGGACGCCGGCGGCGTGCACCACGCCGGTGAGCGGGTGCTCGGCGGGAACGTCGGCCAGCACCGCGGCCAGGCGGTCCCGGTCCGCCACGTCGGCGGCGACCAGGCGGGCCTGCGCACCCAGCGCGGTCAGCTCGGCGAGCAGCTCCGCCGCGCCGGGGGCGTCGGTTCCGCGGCGGCTGACCAGCAGCAGGTGGCGCACCTTGTGCGTACTGACCAGGTGCCGGGCCAGCAGACCGCCGAGGGCGCCGGTGGCCCCGGTGACCAGGACCGTCCCGTCGGGGTCGAGGGCGGTGGCCGGCGCCGGGTCGAGGACGGCTGGCGCGAGCCGGGGCGCCAGCACCTGCTCGTCCCGGACCGCCAGTTGGGGTTCGCCGGTGGCGACCGCACGGGCCACCAGGTCCACGGTGCAGGACTCCGGCTGCCGCGCCTCGTCGAGGTCCACGAGCACGAAGCGGTCGGGGTGCTCCGCCTGGGCCGAGCGCAGCAGGCCCCAGACCGCCGCGCCGGGCAGGTCGCCCGTACGACAGGTGTCGCCGGCGGCGACGGCCCCGCGGGTCAGCACGACCAGCCGCCGCTGTGCCAGCCGGTCGTCGGCGAGCCAGCCCTGGACGGCGGCCAGCACCGCCGTGAGCCGGCTCCGCGTCGCGGCGGGAACCGGGGCGTCCTCGTCGTCGGTGTACGCGGCGAGCAGCACCAGTTCCGGGTCGATCCGGCCGGAGTCGACCGCCTCCGCCAGCTCGGCGAGCCTGTACCTGGCGATCTCGGACAGGTCGGACGGCGCGTCGCCGAGGAGCACCACCCGGACGGTCGCCGGGGTACCCGGCCGCACGCTCTGCCAGTTGACGGCGTACAGCGGGTCGGCTGCGGAGTCACCGCCGCGCACCTGGTCGGCGGTGACGGGGCGGGAGACCAGGGAGTCGATCCGGGCGACGGGGGCGCCGGCCGGGTCGGTCAGGGTCAGGGCCACGCCGCCGCCGCTGCGCCGGGCGCGTACCCGCAGCGCGGTCGCGCCGACCGCCGAGAGGGTGACGCCGGTCCAGGCGAAGGGCAGGCGTACGCCGGAGGCATCATCCGCGTCGGAGTCGAGCAGGCCGACGACGTGCAGCGCAGCGTCCAGCAGGGCGGGATGCAGGCCGAAGCCGGCGACCTCGCTGCCGTCTCGCACCGCCACCTCGGCGCACACCTCGTCGCCGGTGCGCCAGACGGCGCGCAGGCCACGGAAGAGGGGGCCGTATTCGACGCCCAGACGGGACAGCTCGGTGTAGATCCCGTCGACCGCGACGGCGGTGGCGGCGCTGGGCGGCCACGGCGCCGGATCGGACCGGTCGGGCTGCGGTACGGCGGGGGCGAGGACGCCCGCCGCGTGGCGGTCCCACTCGCCGTCCGGGTCGGCGGCGGCGCGGGAGTGGATGGTGACCGTCCGGCGACCGTCCTCGTCCGCCGCGCCCAGTTTCACCTGCACCGCCCGGGTGCCGTCCTCGGCGAGCGCCAGCGGGGCCTGGAGGGTCAGCTCGTCGAGGGTGTCGCAGCCGACCTGCGCGCCCGCGTGCAGGACCATCTCGACCAGGGCGGCGCCGGGCACCACCACCGAGTCCCAGACGACGTGTTCGGCGAGCCACGGGTGTGTCAGTACGGAGAGTTCGGTGCCGAAGACCCGTACGTCGTCGTCGGCGACGCGTACGGCGGCGCCGAGCAGCGCGTGGTCGACGGGGCGGACACCGAGCCCGGGCGCCGTCTCGACCCCCGCGCTGGCGTTGAGCCAGTAGCGCTGCTGGTCGAAGGCGTACGTGGGCAGGGCGATGGCGCGGGGGCGTGCCTCGGCTGCCCGCTCGGGGCCGGACCCGTCGAGGGCGGCGAGGTATCCGGTCCAGTCGACGTGGCCGCCGGTGACGTACCACTCGGCGAGGGCGGTGCGCAGCGTGTCGGCCTCGGAGTGCCCGGCGCGCATCGTGGCGGTGAACCGGACCTCGCCGGCCGCCTCGACGCAGTCCTGCGCCATGGCGGTGAGTACGGCGTCGGGGCCGACCTCCAGGAACTGGGTGACGTCCTGCTGGTGGAGGGTGCGCACCGCGTCGGCGAACCGTACCGGCTGGCGTACGTGCCGCACCCAGTAGCCCGGGTCGGTCAGCTCCGCCGCGTCCGCGACCGCGCCGGTCACGTTCGACACCACCGGCACCCGCGGCGGCTGCCAGTCCAGTCCCGCCACCACCGACGCGAACTCGTCCAGCATCGGATCCATCAACCGCGAGTGGAACGCGTGACTGACCGCCAGTTCCTTGACCCGCCAACCCCGCTCACGGCAGGCCGCCACCACCGAAGCGACCTCGTCAGCCGCGCCCGACACCACCACCGACGCCGGACCGTTCACCGCCGCCACATCCACACCCGACGACGCGATCAGCTCGGCGACAGCCTCCTCCGCCGCGCCCACCGCCGCCATAACACCGCCAGCCGGCAACGCCTGCATCAACCGGCCCCGCGCCGCCACCAGGGAACAGGCGTCCGACAGCGACAACATCCCCGACACGTACGCGGCCGTCACCTCACCGATCGAATGACCCGCCAGGAAATCCGCCCGCACACCCCACGACGCGAGCAACTCCCACAACGCGACCTCCACCGCGAACAACCCCGCCTGCGCGAACACGGTCTGATCCACCAGAGCCCCATCGGCGGTGCCCGGCTCGGCGAACACGACCTCCCGCAACGCCCGCGGCAACAAACCATCAAACCCCGCACACACCCCGTCGAAGGCCTGCGCGAACACCGGGAACGTCTCGTACAGCTCCCGGCCCATGCCCACACGCTGCGAGCCCTGACCCGTGAACAACACCGCCCGGCGACCCGCCGACACCACACCCGACATCACCGACTGGCCCTCGGCAACAGCCGATAGCCCGGCCACCAGCTCGTCCACCGACGAGCCCCACACCACCGCGCGGTGCTCCAACGCCGCCCGCGACGTCACCAACGACCACGACACATCCACCGGCGACAGACCACGACCACGCACGAACGACGCCAACCGCCCGGCCTGACCCGACAGACCCCGCTCCGAACGCCCCGACACCACCCACGGCACCGGCAAAGCCACGGAAGCGCCCCCGGCAGACGCCGGGGCAGACTCCGGCTCCGCCGCGACCTCGGGGACGGCCTCGGGCTCCGGCTGCTCCAGGACCACGTGCGCATTGGTCCCCGAGATGCCGAACGACGACACACCCGCCCGCCGAGGACGCTCCACGCCCGGCCACTCACGGGACTCGGTCACCAACTCCACCGCACCCGACGACCAATCCACATGCGACGACGGCACATCCACATGCAGCGTCGCCGGCACGGTCCCGTACCGCATCGCCGAGATCATCTTGATGATGCCCGCCACCCCCGCAGCGGCCTGCGTGTGACCGATGTTCGACTTCACCGACCCGAGCAACAGCGGCACATCCCGGCCCTGCCCGTACGTCGCCAGCAACGCCTGCGCCTCGATCGGATCACCCAACGTCGTACCCGTGCCGTGCGCCTCCACCACGTCCACGTCGGCGACGCCCAGCCGGGCGTTGGCGAGCGCCTGCCGGATGACCCGCTGCTGCGACGGACCGTTCGGCGCCGTCAAACCATTCGACGCACCGTCCTGGTTCACCGCCGAACCCCGCACCACCGCAAGGACCCGACGCCCGTCGCGCCGCGCGTCCGACAAGCGCTGCACCAGCAGCACACCGACGCCCTCGGCGAGCGCCGTGCCGTCCGCCGCGTCGGCGAACGCCCGGCACCGGGCCACCGGGGACAGGTTGCCCTGCCGGGTGAAGTCGACGAACACCGCGGGAGTGGGCATCACCGTCACGCCACCGGCCAGCGCGAGATCGCACTCCCCCGACCGCAGCGCCTGCACCGCCAGGTGCAACGCCACAAGCGACGACGAACACGCCGTGTCCACAGTCACCGCCGGCCCCTCGAAACCGAACGAGTACGCCACCCGGCCCGAGGCGATGCTGCCCGCGTTGCCGAGACCGAGGTAGTCCTCCACGCCCGCCGGCGGGGTCTCCGGCGGGTGGGCGTACCCGCTGTGGGTCATGCCGGCGAAGACCCCGACCCGGGCGCCCTTCAGGCTTGTGGGGTCGATCCCCGCCGTCTCGACGGCCTCCCACGAGGTCTGCAGCAGCAGCCGCTGCTGCGGGTCCATGGCGAGGGCCTCGCGCGGCGAGACCCCGAACAGCCGATGGTCGAACTCGGCGGCGTCGGCCACGAATCCGCCCTCACGGACCGAGGAGGTGCCCGGCCGGGACCGCTCCGGGTCGTAGAGCGCGTCGAGATCCCAGCCGCGGTCGGTGGGGAAGGAGGCGATCGCGTCACCGCCGGACGCGACGAGATCCCACAGTTCCTCGGCGGTGCGCACCCCGCCGGGGAACCGGCAGCCGATGCCGACGATCGCGATGGGCTGCTGCGCGTCGGCCTCGACGTCCCGGAGCCGTTGCCGGGTCCGCCGCAGGTCGGCGGTGACTCTCTTCAGGTACTCCCGGAGCTTCTCTTCGGTGTCCATCAACCCAGCCCATCGCGATTCACGGCGGAGACTCGACGTAAGCGACGGTACGAATGCGCAGAAGTCTCAGGCGACACCTGTATCTGTCGTTCGGCTCGCTCGGCCGAGAGCCACGCAGATCCCCATCTGCCGGGAGAAGTTATTGGTTGCGCGCGAGCGCGGACAACCCCTAACCAGGCAACCGACCAGCTAGGGGTGTCCGGTCCCGACCCGTCGCACTAGCGTCGCCTCGACCGGGTCCGCGCCGATCCGGTCGGCAACCGCAGCCGCCGGAAGGACCACCAGAGGATGACGACGCCAGATACCGACAACGGCTTGTGGGTGCGACGCTTCCACCCCGCTCCGGGCGGCGCGAGGCGGTTGGTGTGCCTGCCCCACGCCGGCGGGTCGGCAAGCTTCTACTTCCCGGTGTCCCGCGCTCTCTCCCCCGCCGTGGAGGTGCTGTCGATCCAGTACCCGGGACGGCAGGACCGGCGCCACGAGAAGTGCATCGGCGACATCCACGACCTCGCGCGCGAGGTGTTCACAGTGCTGCGGCCCTGGCGGGACGAGCCGCTGGCCATCTTCGGGCACAGCATGGGGGCCAGCCTCGGCTTCGAACTCGCCCGGCTCATCGAGCAGGACGGCGGCAGCGTCGCGCACCTGTTCGCCTCCGGGCGCCGGGCGCCGTCGAAGTCACGGCACGAGACGGTGCACCTGCTCGACGACGAGGGGCTGCTGGCCGACGTCCGGAAGCTGAGCGGCACCAACTCCGCCGTCCTCGGGGATCCGGAGATGCTGCGCGCCGCGTTGCCGGCGATCCGCAACGACTACCGGGCCGCCGAGCGGTACACCTACCGGCCGGGGCCGCCGCTGAGCTGCCCGATCACCGTCCTCACCGGTGACGACGACCCGAAGACGACTGTCGAGGAGGCCCGGGCGTGGTCGGACCACACCACGGCGGCGTTCGACCTGAAGGTCTACCCGGGCGGGCACTTCTTCCTCGCCGAGCACCAGCCGGCGATCCTGCGGGCCATCTCGACGGCACTGAGCGCGGCGCCGGCGGTCTGATCCCACCGGACGAGGGGCCCGTCCGCCGGTCGTCACGACCGGTCGGCGGGCCCCTCGTCCGTGCGCGGTGTCACCGCTTGTGGCCGACCGCGATCACGTAGTCCATCTGCGCCAGCTCACGCTTCATGAGGTCCTGGTTCTTCCAGTGGGCCGCCATGCTCTTGCGGACGGCCGGCTTGACGACGGCCCGGAACGCGGGGTCGTTGGTCCGCTCGGCCATGTACGCCCGCCAGCCCTCCCAGGTCTGCTCCTTGATCGAGCGGACCTCCGGGTTGGCGAAGCCGGCCTCGACCAACTGCTGCCGGTACGTGTCCCGGTCGTGCCAGTTCTCCTTCGGGATGCTGAACTTGACGAAACTCAGCGGGCCGGACTGGATGGCGGCGCGGACGACGTCGCCGCTGACCGGGATGATGTCGGCCGTGGCGAGCACGCCGCCCGGGCGCAGCACCCGCAGCGCCTCGGCGAAGAACGCGCTGCGTGGGTAGAAGTGGAAGGCGGACTCCAGGGCGACGACCCGGTCGAAGGTGTTGTCCTCGAAGGGCAGTTCGGTGGCGCTGCCGAGCCGGAAGTCGGTCCGGTCGGCGAGCCCCTCCTCCTGCGCCCGGCGCTGTGCCGCCTCGACGTGGTGCGGGGTGATGTTCAGGCCGTACACCTTGGCGACCTGGCGCTCCCGCAGCCACTTGAAGTCCTGGTCCCCGTAGCCGAAGCCGACGTCGAGCACGGTGTCGTCCGGCTTGAGCCCGGCGGCGTCGGCCAGCTTGTCGGCCAGCGCGTCGGCGGCCGTGTCGATGTCGGTGACCCCGTCGGACCAGTAGCCCACGTTCATGTAGTGGGTACGGCGGGCCGCGAACTCCACGTCGGGTGACTGGATCTCGTAGAAGCGCCGGACCCGGGTGATGGGGTCGGCGGTGAAGACCGTGCGGATCGCCCGACCGGCGATCTTCAGGTTCTCGAACATGTCGGTTCCTTCCGGTGGGTGGATGCCGATCAGCCGCGCCGGATCTGCCGGCGCAGATCCTCGACGAGCGCGGGCACGACGGCCGGGTCGGCGGCGGTGCCGAAGACGTAGAAGTCGGGCCGGACGAGCACCGCCACCGCGTCGTACCGCTTGAGGTGGGGCAGGTACACGTCGTCGAGGTCGAACGCGGTCGGCGCGGCGCCGGATCCGGGTACGGGCGCGCCGGCGGGAACGATCCGGACGACCCGCGTGCCGAGCGTGTCCAGGAAGGCCCGGGCGTCGGCGTCGAGCAGGTCGTCGGGGTCCTCGGCGCAGAGCAGGACGAAGCCGGTGCCGACGACCTCGTCGAAGAGTCCGGCGCGGCCGTCGACCTCGACGCGGCCCTGCGGCATCGGGGCGCCGGCGGCCTCGCAGCCGCTGTGCAGGATCCCGCCGGACAGGGGCTCCAGCAGGGACCGGGTGCGCGGGCGGGCGGTACGCCGGCGCAGCTCGGCGAGCATCGCGGCGTCGCGGCCGGCCGCGGCGGCGCGGTCGGTCTCGCAGATCACCGTGCCCGAGTCCATGGACATCCGGATGGCGTGCTGCACGTGCGCGCAGCGCTCCTCCTGGTAGGTGTCCAGCAGGGCCTCGTCGGCGAGGCCGCGGTGCACCAGGTCGAGCTTCCAGGCGAGGTTGAGGGCGTCGCGGAAGCCCGAACTCATCCCCTGCCCCATGAACGGCGGCATCACGTGCGCCGCGTCGCCGGCGAGCAGGATCCGCCCGGAACGCCAGCGCCCGGCCGAGCATGCCTGGGTGGTGTAGACGCCGTACCGCTCCAGGGTGGCGTTGTCGGGGGTGATGTCGAAGAGGCCGAGCAGCCGCCACACGTTGGCGGCACTCTCGAACTCCTCGCGGCTCTCCCCCGGCACCCGCATGAACTCCCACCGCCGGTGCCCCGGGCCGGCCGACACGGCCGTGCGGGGCCGCGCCGGGTCGCAGACCTGGAGGTTGTTCGGCTTGAACTCGCGGGCCTCGTGCGGGACCACGTCGCAGACCAGCCAGTCGTACGTGAAGCCGAGGTCGGTGACGCCGCTGCCCAGGTGCTCCCGCACGAAGCTGTTGGCCCCGTCGCAGCCGATGACCCAGCGGGCCGCGCGGACCTCCTCGCCGTCCGGGCCGGCGATGGTCACCTCGACCCGGTCGTCGTGCTCGACCAGGCCCGTCACCTGGTACGGGCGCAGCACCGTGACACCCGGCAGCTCCGCGCCCCGCTCGGCGAGCAGCGCCTCCAGTCCCGGCTGGTAGAACGAGACCGAGTCGGGCCAGCCCATCGGGCCGTTGCCGGTGACCTTGACGTGCAGCAGGGTCCGGCCGAAGCCGTTCTTGAAGGTGTACTCGCCGGACGACTCCACCACCGGCCCGAGGCGGTCGGCGACGCCGGCGGCGGCCAGGACACGGCTCGCCTCCCCGTCGTACGACACCGCGCGGGGGAAGTTGTAGGGAGTGGCCCACCGCTCGACCGCCGTGACGGTGAGCCCTCGCTGCGCCAGCAGGATCGTGAGCATCTCACCGACGGGGCCGTAGCCCACGATCAGGACGTCGGTCGTCAGCATCGGTATCGGTTCCTCAGGGGTCGGTCGGACACGGGGTCGGCTTGCGGCGGGCGGGGCGGCCGGACGGCCATCAGATGCCGAGTTCGGAGTCGATGAGGTCGAACAGGTCGTCGTCGCTGGCCAGTTCGAGATCGAGGTCGGGATCGCCGCCCGTGCCGGCGCGCATCGTCCGCCACTTGGCGATCAGCACCTCCAGGCGCGACCCGATCTGGTCGTGCAGCTCCGGTTCCACAGTGGCCTCGGTCAGCGAGCGCTCCAGGTTCTCCAGGTCCGCGAGGACCGGCGGGGCCGCCGGTCCGGTGTCCGGCGCCAGCTCGGACACCAGGTACGTGGCCAGCTCGTTCGGATCCGGGTAGTCGAAGATCAGCGTGGCCGGCAGGCGCAGGCCGGTGGCCGTGGTCAGCCGGTTGCGCAGCTCGACGGCGGTCAGCGAGTCGAAGCCGATCTGGCTGAACGCCCGGCCCGGGGCCACCGCCACCCGGCTGCCGTGCCCGAGCACGCTCGCCGCCTGCTCGCGTACCAGGTCGACCACGAGGGTGTGGCGCTCGGGCCCGTCCAGCGCCGCCAGCTCGTCGGCGAGCGTGCGCCCGCCGCCGGCCGGGGTGGCCGCCCGCGCCGTCGGCCGCTCCCGGCGCAGCAGCCCGCGCAGCAGCGCCGGGGGCCGCTCGGCCCGCTCGCCGAGCGCGGCGACGTCGATCCTCGTCGGCACCAGCACCGGCTCGGCCAGCCGCAGGCCCGCGTCGAACAGGGCCATCCCCAGCTCGGACGGGATGGCGAGCTGCCCGTCACGGGCGGTGATCCGGGGATCGGTCCGGTCCAGCTTGGCGGTCATCTCGCTGGCCTGCTCCCACAGCCCCCAGGCGAACGACCGGCCCGGCAGCCCCTGCGCACGGCGGGCCAGGGCGAGCGCGTCGAGGAACGCGTTGGCCGCCGCGTAGTTGGCCTGACCGGGGACGCCGAAGACCCCGGCGCCGGAGGAGAAGAGCACGAACCCGGCGAGGTCGAGGTGGCGGGTGAGCTCGTGCAGGTGCCACGCGGCGTCGAGCTTCGGCGCGAAGACCGTGTCGACGCGCTGCGGGGTGAGGGCGGTGACCACCCCGTCGTCGAGCACCCCGGCGAGGTGCACGACGGCGGTCAACGGGTGCCGCTCCGGTACCGCCGCCAGCACCCCGGCGAGGTTGTCGCGGTCGGACACGTCGGCCGCCACCACCGTGGCCTCGGCCCCCAGGGCCCGCAGTTCGTCGAGCGCCTCGGTCGCGCCGGGGGCCCGCTCGCCGCGGCGGCTGACCAGCAGCAGCCGCCGTACGCCGTGCGTCTCGACCAGCCGCCGGGCGACCAGCCGGCCCAGGGTCCCGGTGCCGCCGGTCAGCAGCACCGTGCCGTCGGAGTTCCACGCCCGGGGCATGGTGAGCACCACCTTGCCGACGTGCCGGGCCTGGCTGACGTGCCGGAACGCCTCCGGCGCCTGGCGGACGTCCCACACCTGGGTGGGCAGCGGGGTGAGCGTCCCCCGTTCGAAGAGCCCCAGCAGAACGACCAGCATGCGCTGCACCTCGTCGGGCTCCTGCAGGGTCAGGTCGAAGGCGGTGTAGGCCACCCCCGGATGGTCGACGGCGACGCGGGCGGCGTCGCGGATGTCGGTCTTGCCCATCTCGACGAACCGCCCGCCGCGCGGCAGCAGCCGCAGCGAGGCGTCGACGAACTCGCGGGCCAGCGAGTCCAGCACGACGTCCACGCCCCGGCCGCCGGTGGCCTCGGTGAAGCGGGTCTCGAAGTCGAGGGTCCGGGACGAGGCCAGGTGCTCCTCGTCGAGACCGAGCGCGCGCAGGGCGTCCCACTTGGCGGGGCTGGCGGTGGCGTACACCTCGGCCCCGAGGTGGCGGGCGAGCTGCACGGCGGCCATGCCGACGCCGCCGGCCGCCGCGTGCACCAGCACCGACTCGCCCCGGGTGAGCCCGGCCAGGTTGACCAGCCCGTGGTACGCGGTCAGGAAGACCACCGGCACGGACGCGGCCTCGACGTACGACCAGCCGGCCGGCATCGGGGCCAGCAGGCGGCGGTCGGTGACCGCGACGGGTCCGAAGCAGCCCACGAAGACACCGAAGACGCGGTCGCCGGGGCGCAGGTCGGTCACCTCGGCGCCGACCTCGACGACCTCGCCGGCGCCCTCGCCGCCGAGCGGGCCCGCGTCGCCCGGGTAGAGACCGAGCGCGTTGAGCACGTCGCGGAAGTTGAGGCCGGCGGCGCGGACGCGGACCCGGACCTCGCGGGGGCCGAGCGCGGCGTCCGCGGCGTCGGTGGCGACCAGGGTGAGGTTCTCCAGGCTGCCGCGCACCGGCGCGTCCAGCCGCCACGCGGCGGCGGGCGGTGCGGGCAGCTCGCCGGCCGACCCGGCCCGCGCCAGCCGCGGCACGTACGCCGCGCCGACCCGGATCGCGGCCTGCGGCTCGTCCGCCGCCAGGAGGGCGGCCACCTCGTCGGGGCCGATCCCGTCGCCGTCGACGTCGACGACGACGATCTGGCCCGGGTTCTCCGACTGGGCGGAGCGCACCAGGCCCCACGCCGCCGCGGCGGCCGGGTCGGTCACCTCGCCGGCGTGGTGCACGGCCACCGCGCCCCGGGTCACCAGCAGCAGCCGCGACGCCGCCCAGCGGGGCTCGGTGAGCCAGCGCCGGACCAGGTCGAGGGCCTGCACGGCGGCGTGGCGCGCCGCGCGGGGGGTGGGCTGCGCGGGGTGCGCGCCGAGCGGCACGAGCACCGCCCCGGGCAGGGCCAGTCCGGCGTCCACCGCGTCGGCGAGCCCGTCCAGCCCGTGGTGCAGCGGGAACCCGTCCA
Organism: Micromonospora chalcea; assembly: GCF_028768405.1. NCBI lineage: Bacteria > Bacillati > Actinomycetota > Actinomycetes > Micromonosporales > Micromonosporaceae > Micromonospora > Micromonospora chalcea. The sequence continues at coordinate 2,454,242 of NZ_CP118233.1, forward strand.
GGCCGGGGGCGACGGCCACGGCGTCGACCGGGGGGGCCGTCTCGACGGGCGGCAGCGGCGTCCAGTCGACGCGGAACAGGGCGTCGCGGGTGGCCCGGTCGTCGGTGACGGCCAGCTCGGTGGTGGAGATCGGGCGCATCGTCAGGGCGGCCACCTCGGCCACCGGGGCGCCGGTCGGATCGGCGACGGTCAGCGCGATGGCGTGCGGCCCGACCCGGGTCAGCCGTACCCGCAGGGCGGTGGCCCCGGTGGCGTGCAGGCTGACGCCGTTCCAGGCGAACGGCAGCAGGAGCTGGCCGGCCCCGGCCCCGGCGAGACCGCCGAAGTGCGCGGCGTGCAGGGCGGCGTCGAACAGGGCGGGGTGCAGGCCGTACCGGTCGGCGTCGACCCGCTGGGCCGCCGGCAGCTCCACCTCGGCGTAGACCTCGTCGCCGCCGGTCCACACCGCGCGCAGGCCCTGGAAAGCCGGCCCGTACGCGTACCCGTCGGCTTCCAGGCCGGCGTAGAAGCCGGTCAGGTCGACGGGCCGGGTGTCGGGCGGCGGCCAGGCGGTGAGCTGCGGCGACACCGCGGGCTGGTCGGCGCGGAGGGTGGCGCTGGCGTGCCGGGTCCACGGCTGTCCCGCCGGCGCGTCGGCGGGCCGGGAGTGCACGGTCACCGGCCGGCGTCCGTCGCCGGCGCCCGCGCCGACCGCCACCTGCACCTGCGTCGCGCCGTCGGCGGGCAGGGTCAGCGGGGCCTCGATGACCAGCTCGTCGAGGAACGGGTGGCCGACCTCGTCGCCGGCGCGCAGGCAGAACTCCACCAGGCCGGTGCCGGGCACCAGCACGCTGCCGGTGACCCGGTGGTCGGCCAGCCACGGCTGCGCGTCGGCCGACAGCCGCCCGGTGAACAGGTGGCCCCTCGTCTCGGCCAGCACGACCGACGCGCCGAGCAGCGGATGACCGGCGGCGTCCAGACCGGCGGCGCCGACGTCGCCGGGGCCGGAGACCGGCCGGGGCCAGTAGCGGCGGTGGGCGAACGCGTACGTGGGCAGGTCGACGCGCCGGCCGCCGGCCAGCGCGGGCCGCCAGTCCACCGCGACCCCGGACACGTGGAGCTGGGCCAGGGAGAGCAGGAACCGCTCCCGGCCGCCCTGGTCGCGTTGCACCGAGCCGACCACCACGGCATCGCCGTCGTGGTCGGCGAGGGTCTCCTCCACGCCGACGGTGAGCACCGGGTGGGGGCTGCACTCGACGTACGTGTCGTGGCCCTCGGCGGCCAGCGCGCGGATCGCCCGTTCCAGCTCGACGGGCCGGCGCAGGTTGCGGTACCAGTAGTCGGGCCCCATCTCCTCGCCGTCGAGCCAGCGCAGGTCGGTGGTGGAGAACAGCGGCACGGCGGCCGGGCCGGGGGCGATGCCGGCCAGCACCTCGGCCAGCTCGTCGCGGATGCGTTCCACCTGGGCGGAGTGGGAGGCGTAGTCGACGGCGATGCGCCGCACCCGGGCCTGCTCGCCGGCCAGCTCGGCGAGCAGTTCCTCGACCGCCTCCGGCTCGCCGGAGACCACGACGGCGGCCGGCCCGTTCACGGCGGCGACCGAGATCCGCTCACCGAAGCGGGCGATCCGATCACGGACCGTGTCGGCCGGCAGCGCGACGGAGGCCATCGCCCCGTGCCCGGCCAGGGCCCGTAGCGCGCGGCTGCGCAGCGCCACCACCCGGGCCGCGTCGGGCAGGGAGAGCACCCCGGCGACGCAGGCGGCGGCGATCTCGCCCTGGGAGTGGCCGACCACGGCGGCCGGCTGCACGCCGTACGAGCGCCACAGCTCGGCCAGTGACACCATCATCGCGAACAGGGCGGGCTGCACGACGTCGACCTCGTCGAGGCCGGGCGCGCCCGGCGCCTGGCGCAGCACGTCCAGCAGCGACCAGTCCAGGTACGGCCGCAGCGCCGCGTCGCAGGCCGCCATGCGTTCGGCGAACACGGGGGCCTGGTCGAGCAGGTCCAACCCCATGCCGAGCCACTGGGAGCCCTGCCCGGGGAAGACGAAGACGCACCGGCCGGTGGGCCGCGCCTCGCCGCGCGTGACCGCCGGGTCGGGCCGGCCCTCGACGAGCGCGTCGAGGGCGTCGGCGACCCGCTGCGCGGACGCGGCTACCAGCACCGCTCGGGAGTCGAAGGCGCCCCGGCTGGTGGCCAGCGACCACGCCACGTCGAGGGGCCGCTGGTCGGGGCGGGCGGCGAGGTGCTCCCGCAGCCGCCGCGCCTGGCCGGCGAGCGCCTGCGGGGTACGCGCCGACAGCAGCCACGGCAGCGCGCGCTCCTGCGGCGGCTCGGATTCGGCGGCCTCCGGCGGCGCCTCGGCGACCGACTCGACGATCACGTGGGCGTTGGTGCCGCTGATGCCGAACGACGAGACGCCGGCGCGCACCGGCCGGTCCTCCGCCGGCCACGGGCGGGCCTCGGTGAGCAGCTGCACCGCTCCCGAGTCCCAGTCGATCCGCGAGCTGCGGCGCTCGGCGTGCAGGGTGCGGGGCAGCCGCCCGTGCCGCATGGCGAGGACCATCTTGAGCACGCCGGCGACGCCGGCCGCGGCCTGGGTGTGCCCGAGGTTGGACTTGACCGAGCCGAGCAGCACCGGCGCGGCGCCGGCCGGGCGCTGCCCGTACGTGGCGAGGATCGCCTCCGCCTCGATGGGATCGCCGAGCGACGTGCCGGTGCCGTGCGCCTCCACCACGTCCACGTCGGCGGCACTCAGCCCGGCGGCGCCCAGCGCGGCCTTGATGACCCGTTCCTGCGACGGCCCGTTCGGGGCGGTCAGCCCGTTCGACGCGCCGTCGGAGTTGACCGCCGAGCCGCGCACGACGGCCAGCACGGGGTGGCCCCGGCGGCGGGCCTCGGAGAGCCGCTCCACCACCAGCATCCCGACGCCCTCGGACATGCCGAAGCCGTCGGCGTCCTCGGCGAACGCCTTGCACCGCCCGTCGGCGGCGAGACCGCGCTGGCGGCTGAAGCCGGTCAGCCCGGCCGGGGTGGACATCACCGACACCCCACCGGCCAGCGCCAGGTCGCAGTCGCCCTGGCGCAGCGCCTGGACGGCCAGGTGCAGCGCCACCAGCGACGCCGAGCAGGCGGTGTCGACGGTGACAGCCGGCCCCTCCAGCCCGAGCGCGTACGCGACCCGGCCGGAGAGGACGCTGCCGGCGGTGCCGGTCAGCAGGTGCCCCTCGTCGGCGGTGACCTCGCCGTCGTCGGAGACGACACCGGGGGCGACCCGGTCGGCGTAGTCCTGCCCGTGGGTGCCGGCGAAGACGCCGGTGCGGCTGCCCCGCAGGGTGGCCGGGTCGATGCCACCGCGTTCCAGCGCCTCCCAGGAGGTCTCCAGCAGCAGCCGGTGCTGCGGATCCATGGCGAGGGCCTCGCGGGGGCTGATGCCGAAGAACTCGGCGTCGAAGTCGGCGATGCCGGTGAGGAACCCGCCGGAGCGCACGTACGTCCGGCCGGGCGTGCCGGGCACCGGGTCGTGGAGGTCGGCCAGCGGCCAGCCCCGGTCGTCGGGCAGGTCGCCGATGACGTCGTCGCCCGCGTCGAGCAGCCGCCACAGCTCCTCCGGGGAACCGATCCCGCCGGGGAAACGGCAGGCCATCGCCACGATCGCGACCGGCTCGTCCAGGGCGACGGTGCTCGCGTCGGCGACCTCGGTGGCGGCGGTGCCGAGCAGCCGGGCGTGCAGGTGCGCGGCGAGCAACTCGGGGGTGGGGTGGTTGAACACGGCGTGCGGGGCGAGCCGGACCCCGGTGACGGCGGTGAGCCGGTTGCTCAGCTCGACGGCCATCAGCGAGTCGAAACCGAGGTCCTTGAACGGGCGACGCGGCTCGACCTGCTCGGGGCCGGTGTGCCCGACCACTGTGGCGCACCGGGCGCGTACGAGGTCCAGCAGCAGTTCGGCGCGCTCGGGCTCGGCGAGTTCGGCCAGCCGGTCGGCGAAGCCCTTCGCGGCGGCGGGCGCGGAGGCGGCGTTGACCGCCCGGCGGGGCGGCGGGGGCAGCAGCGCCCGCAGCAGGGCGGGCACCTCGCCGGAGGTCCGTACGGCGGCCAGGTCGAGCCCGATCGGCACGAGCGCCGGCCGGTCCACGTGCAGGGCGGCGTCGAACAGCGCCAGCCCGGCGGCCGTGTCGAGGGGGCGGGTGCCGCCGCGGGCGAGCCGGGCCAGGTCGGCGGGGCTGAGCCGGCCGGCCATCCCGTCCTCGGCGGCCCACAGCCCCCAGGCCAGGGCGCTCGCCGGCCGGCCCTGGGCACGGCGGTGCGCGGCGAGCGCGTCGAGGAACGCGTTGCCGGCCGCGTAGTTGCCCTGGCCGGGGCTGCCGAAGGTGGCGGCGGCCGAGGAGAAGAGCACGAACGCGGCCAGGTCGAGGCCGGCGGTGAGCTCGTGCAGGTGCCAGGCGCCGTGCACCTTGGCGCGCAGGGTCCGGGCCCAGCGGGTCGGGTCGAGGTCGGTGAGCAGGGCGTCGTCGGTGGCCCCGGCGGCGTGCACGACGGCGACGAGCCGGTCGGCCAGCGGGGCGACGACCTCGGCGAGCGCCGCCCGGTCGGCGACGTCGGCCGCGACCACCCGCACCGTGACGCCGGCGTCGGTCAGCGCGGTCGTCCAGTCGCCGGCCCGGCCGCTGCGGCTGACCAGCACCAGTTCGGTGACGCCGTGCGCGGTGGCGAGGTGGGTGGCGACGTGCCGGCCGATCCCGCCGGTGCCGCCGGTGAGGAGCACGGTGCCGCCGGCCAGGGCCGCGAGCGGCGCGCCCGCCGGGGGCCGCTCGACGGGGCGGAGGCGGGGCAGCAGTGCGCGGCCGTCGCGGACGGCCACCTCGGGTTCGTCGTCGGCGGCGGCCAGCGCCGAACGGATGGCGGCGTCGTCGGTGGTGTCGAGGCTGAGCAGGAGGAAACGGTCGGGCTGCTCGGCCTGGGCGACGCGGAGCAGCCCGGCCACGGGGGCGTGCACCGGGTCGCCGTCGCGCACGGCGAGGGCCAGGCGGGTGGTCTCCGCGCGGGGGTCGGCCAGCCAGGTCTGGAGCACGTCGAGCACGGCGAGGCCGACGGCGTGCGCCCGGTCGGGCACCGGCCGGCCCGGCTCGCCGTCGCCGACCCGCAGCACCAGCAGCGGCGGCAGCGGCCCGTCCGGCGGCGTGCCGTCGGCGTGCGTCCAGGAGGGCGCCGGGGTCGCCGGGAACGCGGCGGGCAGCCAGTCGACGGCGTACAGCCCGGCGGGGGTGGCCGCCGGCGCCGGCGGGTCGGCGGACGGCAGGTCCACCGGCCGCAGCACCACCCGGTCGGCGTCGAGCACGGGCCCGCCCGCGTCGTCGACGGCGCTCAGCGTCACCGCGTCCGCCCCGGCGGGGGCCAGGCAGACGCGCAGCGCGTGCGCCCCGACGGCGTGGCGGCGCACGCCCGCCCACTCGGTGGGCAGCAGCCGGGCGGTGGGCCCGGCGTCGGCGACCGACGCGAAGCCAGCGAGCGGGAGCAGGCGCAGGGCCGCGTCCAGCACCAGCGGGTGCACGCCGTACCGCTCGGCGTCCGGGTCGCGGGCGTCGTCGGGCAGGCGTACGTCGACGTAGAGCCGGTCGGCGGCGACCCACGCGGCACGGGCCAGCTCCCCGGCCGGCGCGCGGTGCGGCGGGGCGCTCAGGTCCACCGGCCGGGCCCCGGCAGGTGGCCAGGCGGGGGCGAGGGCGCCCCGGCCGCTCTCCGGGTCGACGGGTGCGAGCACGGCCTCGGCGACCTCCCGCCAGGGCAGCCCCTCGCCGGCCCGGACGTGACAGCGCGCCACCCGGCGTCCGTGCTCGTCCGGCGCGCCCACGTCGATCTGCACCTCGAGGGTTGCCTCGGCGGGCAGCGGAACCGGCTCGGGCACGCGCAGCCGCCGCACGCTCGGGGCGCCGAGCTGGTCGCCGAGGTGGGTGAGCATGTCCAGCAGGGCGGTGGCGGGCAGCAGCGGCGCCGTGCCGTCGCCGGGCGCGGCCAGCCACGGCGAGGTGGCCGTGGCGATCTGCCCGGTGCAGACCACCTGCCCGGTGCCGGCGACCGCCAGCAGGCCACCGAGCAGCGGATGCCCTGCGTCGGCCAGTCCGGCGCCGACGGGACCGCCGGCGCCGGTGGGAGCGGGCAGCCAGTAGTGCCGGCGCTGGAAGGCGTACGTGGGCAGGTCGACGCGGCGGTGCGGGCCGGGGCCGGCGAGGGCGGCACGGTCCACCGCGACGCCCCGCACGTGCAGCCGCGCCACGGCGGCGAGCAGCGCCTCGGCCTCGCCCGCGGTGCCCCGTACGGCGGGGACGAAGGCCAGCTCGTCGGCCTCGGCGACGAGGCAGTCCTGGGCCATCGCGGTGAGCACACCGGCCGGGCCGATCTCCAGGAAGGTGGTGACGCCCTGCCCGTGCAGGGCCCGTACGCCGTCGTGGAAGCGGACGGTGCCCCGCACGTGCGCCACCCAGTGCTCGGGCGAGCAGAGCCGGGCCGGGTCGACGGGGTGGCCGGTCAGGTTGGACACCACCGGCAGGTGCGGGGTGCGGTACGTGAGGCCGGCCGCGACCGCGCGGAACTCGTCGAGCATCGGGTCCATGCGCGGCGAGTGGAACGCGTGCGACACCCGCAGCCGGCTGGTGCGGCGCCCGGCCGCGCGCAGGGTGTCCGCGACGGCCAGCACCGCGTCGGTGTCGCCGGACAGGACGACGCTGGTGGGACCGTTGACGGCGGCGAGGCCCACCCGGTCGGTCAGGTGCGCGGCGACCTCGGCCTCGTCGGCCTCGACGGCGACCATCGCGCCCCCGGCGGGCAGCTGCTGCATCAGCCGGGCGCGGGCGGCGACCAGCGCCGCCGCGTCGGCGAGGGAGAACACCCCGGCCACGTGCGCGGCGGCAAGCTCGCCGACGGAGTGGCCGAGCACCGCGTCGGGGCGGACCCCCCAGTGCTCCAGGAGGCGGTAGAGCGCCACCTCGAAGGCGAACAGGCCAGGCTGGGTGTACAGGGTCTCGTCGAGCAGTTCGGCCGGTGCGGTGCCCTCGGCCGCGAGGACGACGTCCGCGACGGGGAGCGGGGCGTGGCCGGCGAGGCAGCGGTCGAGTTCGGCGCAGGCCGCGTCGAAGGCGGCCGCGAAGACGGGGTACGCCGCGTGCAGCTCGTGGCCCATGCCGGCGCGCTGGCCGCCCTGCCCACCGAAGAGCAGGCCGAGTCGGCCGTCGACGACCCGGCCGGTCAGCACGCCCGGCAGGTCCGGGTCCGGTCCGCCGCGGGCCAGCGCGCCGAGCCCGGTCCGGGCGGACTCCGCGTCGCCCACCAGCACCACGGCCCGGTGTTCGAGAGCGGCGCGGGTGGTGGCGAGGGCGTGCCCGGTGTCGGCCGGGTCGGCGTGCGCCCCCGGCCCGTCGAGCCAGGCCAGCAGGCGGGCCGCCTGGTCACGCAGCGCCTCGCCGGAGGCAGCCGCGAGCAGCCACGGTACGGGCGGCCGAGCGGTGGCGGGCGGCGACTGCCGGGCGGCGTCCCCGGCGGCGGTCGGCGGATCGGCGGGGGCCTCGACGATGACGTGGGCGTTGGTGCCGCTGATGCCGAACGACGAGACGCCGGCCCGGCGGGGCCGGCGTACGTCGGGCCACGGGCGGGCCTCGGTGAGCACCTCGACCGCGCCGGCGGACCAGTCCACCTCGGACGTCGGGGCGTCCACGTGCAGGGTGCGCGGCAGTGTCCCGTGCCGCATCGCGAGCACCATCTTGATCACCCCGGCGGCCCCGGCGGCGGCCTGGGTGTGGCCGAGGTTGGACTTCAGCGAGCCCAGCCGCAGCGGTTCGGCGTCACCGCGGCCCACCCCGTACGTGGCGAGCAGCGCCTGCGCCTCGATCGGGTCGCCGAGGGACGTGCCGGTGCCGTGCGCCTCGACGGCGTCCACGTCGGCGGTGGAGAGCCCGGCCGCGTCCAGCGCCCGGCGGATGACCCGCTCCTGGGCGGGCCCGTTGGGGGCGGTCAGCCCGTTGGACGCGCCGTCGGAGTTGACGGCGGAGCCGCGCAGCACGGCGAGGACGGGGTGCCCGTGCCGGCGGGCGTCGGAGAGCCGTTCCAGCAGCAGCACGGCGACGCCCTCGGACCAGCCGGTTCCGTCGGCGCCGTCGGCGAACGCCTTGCACCGGCCGTCCGGGGCGAGCCCGCGCTGCCGGCTGAACTCCACGAACGCCTGCGGGGTGCCCATCACCGCCACGCCGCCGGCCACGGCGAGCGAGCAGTCCCCGGCGCGCAGGGCCTGGGCGGCAAGGTGCAGCGCCACCAGCGACGACGAGCACGCCGTGTCGACGGTGACAGCCGGCCCCTCCAGCCCCAGCGCGTACGCGACCCGGCCGGAGACGACGCTGCCGGCGGTGCCGACGCCGAGGTAGCCCTCGGTGCCGGGCGGCGCCTGGCGCAGGTTCGCGGCGTAGTCGTGGTGCATGACGCCGGTGAAGACGCCCGTGGCGCTGCCGCGCAGCGAGGTGGGGTCGATGCCGGCCCGCTCGAACAGTTCCCAGGACGTCTCCAGCAGCAGCCGCTGCTGCGGGTCCATGGCGAGCGCCTCGCGCGGGCTGATCGCGAACAGGGTGGCGTCGAAGTCCGCGGCGCCGGTGAGGAAGCCGCCCACCCGGGCGTACGAGGTGCCGGGGCGGTCGGGGTCGTCGGAGAACAGGTTCGCCAGGTCCCAGCCCCGGTCCGTGGGGAACTCCGTGAGCCCTTCCCGGCCCTGGTCGACCAGCTCCCACAGCTCCTCGGGGGAGGCGACGCCGCCGGGGAGCCGGCAGGCCATGGCGACGACGGCCACCGGATCGTCCCCGGTGGACGGCGTCACCGCCGGGTCCGTCGTGGGAGCGGCCTGCGCGGCGGCACCGCGCAGCCGGGCGGCGAGGTGCCGGGCGAGGGCCTGGGGGCTGGGCCGGTCGAACGCGGCCGTGGCGGAGAGCCGTACCCCGGTGGCCCGGGCCAGCCGGTCGCGCAACGCGACCGCCGCGACCGAGGTGAAGCCGAGTTCCTTGAAGGCGCGGCCGGGGCGGACCGCGGCCGGGCCGGGCAGCCCGGCCACCTGGGCGGTGGCGGCGCGGACCAGGTCGAGCAGGAGCCGGTCCCCCTCGGCGGTGGTGAGCCCGGCCAGCCGGCGGCGCAGCTCGGCGGCGTCCCGGTCGTCCGTGGCGTCGCCGGGCTCGGCCACGGGCCCGCGCCAGGCGGGGTGCGCGGCGTCGGCGTGGCCCGCCGGGCGGGCGAGCACGACCAGGTCGGCGCCGTCGTGGGCCACGTCGAACGCGGCGAGGTCGGCACGGACGGCCGCCGACGCGGTGCCCGCTGCGGGTCCGGTCGCCGCCGGCCCGCGCTCGGCGGGCGCGGTCGTGCCGACGAGCCGGGCCGGGTGACCGGCGGCCCGGCGGCGGGTGGCCAGGGCGTGCAGGGCGCCGACGGCCGAGGCGGCCCGTTCCCGGCCCGCGGCGCCCAGCAGGAGGGCGGACGGCGCGAGGACGGTGAACGCGGCCCCCGGGTGCCGGCTCGCGGCGTCCAGCGTCGCGGCGAGGCCGAGCAGCCGGGCTGCGGCCTCGGCGTCGGCCAGGTCGTCGTCGCACGGGCAGAGGAAGACGGCGCCGAACGCCTCGTCGCCCGCCCGCTCGGCGGGCAGCGGAACGGCTTCCGCACCGGCGGAGGTGAGTTCGGCGGCCAGGTCCGCCAGGGCCGGGGCGGGCGTCGCGCCAGTGTGCAGCAGCCGCAGCCGGCGGGCGCGGTGCGCGGCGACGAGGTGCCGGGCCAGCGCGGCGCCGGTCGGTCCGTCGGCGCCGGTGACCAGGACGGGGCGCTCCGGGTCGGCCACGGTCACCGGCCGTCCCGGCACGGTCGCCGGGGCGGGCACGAGGGCCGCGTGCCGGGCCGCCCCGGCCCGCAGGGCGACCTGCGCGGCGCCGGCGTCCACGACGGCGGGCAGCAGGGCGAGCGAGCGGTCCGCGGCGTCGTGGTCGACCAGCACGATCCGGTCCGGGTACGCGGCCTGCAGGCTGCGCCCGACCGCCCAGACGGCGCCGGCCGCCGGATCGGGCCCGGCCCACCCGGCGGCGTCGCCCCCGGCGGCGGCTCCCCCGGCGGCGGCTCCCCCGGCGACGTCTCCCGCAGTGGCCTCGCCTGCGGCGGCGTCTTGCGCGGGGGCGTCGCCCGCGCTGCCGGCACCGCTCGTGCCGGGGCCGTTGGCCGCGTCGCCGGCCGGGCCGGTCAGCAGCATCAGCCGGGTGCCGGCGAAGCGGTCGTCGTCGAGCCAGCCACGCAACCGGTCGGCGAGGTCCGCCGCGTCGGCGTCGGCCGGCCCGGCCAGCAGCACCGTCAGGTCGGGCGCGTCGGGAGTCTCGCGCAGGGTGGCCAGATCCCGGTGGGCCCGGAACCGCTCCCCCGGCGACGCCGCGCGCAGCGGCTCCACCAGCGGCTCGCTCCCGGCGCCGACGAGCGCCCAGCGGCGGGCCGGGGCGGCGGCGTCCTGCGCGGCCGCCGGGACGGGCGCCGCCACCGGCGGTACGGCGGCCAGGTCCAGCGGTCGCCAGGCGAGCAGGCTGAGCGCCTCGTGGTGGCTGCCGTTGACCGCCCGCAGCCGGGCCGGCCCGTCGAGCAGGAGCCGGCGGGTGACCTTGCCGGACGCGGTGCGGGGCACCTGCCCGATCTCGTACAGCGCCTCGGGGACCTTGTGGTAGCTGAGCCTCTCCCGGCAGGCCGCGTACCCGGCACGGGGGTCGAAGCCCTCCGGCCCCGGCACCACGAACGCCACCGGCACCTCGCCGAGCACCTCGTGCGGCCGGCCGGTCACCGCCACGTCGGCGACGCCGGGCACCGCGCGCAGCGCCTCCTCCACCTCGCCCGGGTGGATCTTCTCCCCGCCCCGGATGATCAGCTCCTGGTGGCGGCCGGTGACGAAGATGTTGCCGTCGGCGTCGCGGCGGGCCAGGTCGCCGGTGCGGTACCAGCCGTCGCGCAGGGCGGCGGCGGTGACCTCCGGCAGGCCGTGGTAGCCGAGCATGACGCTCGGACCGCTGACCCAGACCTCCCCCTCGGCGCCGGTCGGCACGTCCAGACCCGTCTGCGGGCTGACCAGGCGCACCTCGACGCCGGGCACCGGGCGCCCGCAGGAGCCCTCGACCCGGGGCTGCTCCGGCCGGGTGACGGCGATCGAGCCGCAGGTCTCCGTGCTGCCGTACGCGTCGAGCAACGGCGCGTCGAAGACCTCGTCGAACGCCCGCCGCAGCGCGCCGGTGGTGATCGCCCCGCCGACCAGGCAGACCCGCAGGGCCGGGGCGCGGAAGCCGGTCTCCCGGGCGGCGGTGACCAGGTGGTGGTACATGGCCGGCACACCGGCGAGCACTGTGGCCTCGTCCTCGTCGACCGCGCGCAGCACGTCGTCGGCGGAGAAGCCGTCGATGAGCCGGGCCGTGGCCCCGACCGCCGTCACGCTGAGCACGCACCCGATGTGGGAGAGGCTGTGGAACAGCGGCAGTGGCCAGACCACCCGGTCGGCGGCGGTGAGCCCGGGGATCGGCACGTAACAGGCGGCGACCGACCAGAGGCAGGTGCGCTGGGTGGAAAGGACACCCTTGGGCCGGCCGGTGGTGCCGGAGGTGTAGAGCATCCAGGCCACCTCGTCGAGGCCCAGGTCGTCGCGGGCCCCCACGGACGGCTCGGTGTCGACCAGGTCGCGCCAGGCGACGACCCCGTCCGGAACCGGGTCGTCCCCGGTGACCACGATCCGCAGGGCCGGCCGGCCGGTACGCAGCCGCAGCATCTGGTCGAGGTGACGCGGGTCGGTGACCACCAGCACCGCGCCGGAGTCGTCCAGCAGATGGGCCAGTTCCGCGTCGGTGCTGTGCGGATTCACCGGCACGCCGACCGCGGCGGCCCGCGTGACGGCCAGCCAGGTCTCCACCGTCTCCACCCGGTTGCCGAGGCAGAAGGCCACCCGGTCGCCCCGGGCGACCCCGGCCGCCGCCAGGTGACCGGCCAGCCGACGGGTCCGCGCCGCCAGATCGGCGTATCCGACCGCCCGGCGGTCGTCGCGGAATGCGACCTTGTTCCCCGACCTGGCGGCGTGCGCCTCGATCAGATCGGACAACGGCTGGATCAGGTCGCTCCGAAGCATGTCACCACATCCATCCGTCGGCGAGACTCCTCATCCGCGGCGTAGACCTCGCTCGCCGTAGCGGCCCAAGTCTTCCGAGCACCCTGCCGGTGTCCTACCCCTGTCACCCCCTAAGTCGTCCCCAGTTCGGAGCGCCGATCGGGTGGTGGAACGGGCCCGCGGGCCGATGATGGGGCGACCCCCGCGGACCGTCGAATCCCGTGCTCCACCCGCCCGTCAGCCGAGGTGCCGTCGTTGGAACGCTGCTGGTTGTTCGCCCGTTCGGCCGTACCGGCCGGCGGCTGCCCGGGCACGCGGCTGACCGAGCTGGTCGGCACCGTCCTGACCGGGCTGGTCGCCGCCGCCCGCCGGGCCGATCCCGGCATGGACTGGTTCTTCGACCCGGAGGACTCCCCCGCCGGGCGGCTGAGCCTCGGCTTCCATGCCGCCCCCGCCGCGCTCGACGCGGTACGGGCGGGACTGCTCGCGTACGACCCGGGAGCGTCCCTCGCCGAGGACCGGTACGTCGTGCGCGACCCCGCGCGGGGCGGCCCGCTCGCGTTCGCGGGCAGCGAACTGGCCCTCACCCTGCTCGGCGGCGACGTGCCCTGGCTGGCCGGCGGCGAGTTGCCGCTGGCCGTGGCGCACCTGCGGCACCTGACCGGGCTGATGCCGGCGGCCGACCGCCTGGCGTTCCTGTTCCTGCACTGGCAGGAACGCAGCCAGCGGCTCACCGGCGCGCAGCGGCGGGACCTGGCCGCGCAGGCCGACGCCGGGGCGGAGAAGATCGTCCTGTCGGCCGGTGACCTACCGCTGGGCGGGGACGTGGCAGTGGCGTGGCAGCGCTACCTGGACCGGGTGACCGACGTGGTGGGCCACGACCACCCGACGGCGCCTCCCGGGTTCCTGCTGGCGCACCACGCGCAGCTCACCCACGATCGGTGGGGCATCCGGCCGGAGGTCGACTCGCTGGCCGCGCTGGCGCTGCGCCTGTCGATGGTGCGGGGCAGCCCGGCCGCGACCGCGCCGGCCCGCGTTCCGCAGAGGAGGCAGCAACCACATGCACACGCCGGTACCTGACCGTCCCGCCAGCGAGCCGGCCCGCGTCGAGGTGGCACTCGGGGAACGGTCGTACCCGGTGCTGATCGGTCCCGGCGTACGCCACCGGCTCCCGGCGGAGGTGGCGCGGATCGGCGCCCAGCGGGTCGTGGTGGTCTCGGCCCGGCCACCGGAGTGGACGCCCGACCCGGGCGTGCCGCACCGGGTGGTGCCGGCCCGCGACGGCGAGCACGACAAGAACCTGACCACTGTGGAACAGCTCTGCCGGGCGTTCGCCGAGTTCGGGCTGAGCCGGACGGACGCGGTGGTCTCGTGCGGCGGCGGCACCACCACGGACGTGGTCGGGCTGGCCGCCGGCCTCTACCACCGGGGCGTACCGGTGATCCACCTGCCGACCTCGCTGCTGGCCCAGGTGGACGCCAGCGTCGGTGGGAAGACCGCCGTCAACCTGCCGGAGGGCAAGAACCTCGTGGGCGTGTACTGGCAGCCCCGGGCGGTGCTCTGCGACACCGAGCACCTGGGGACGCTGCCGCAGCGGGAGTGGCGCAACGGGTACGGGGAGATCGCCCGGGCGCACTTCATCGGCGCCGGTGATCTGCGTGACCGGCCGGTGGCGGAGCAGATCGCCGCGTCGGTGGCGTTGAAGGCCCGGGTGGTGGCCGCGGACGAGCGGGACTCCGGCCTGCGGCACATCCTCAACTACGGCCACACGCTCGGGCACGCGTTGGAGCGGGCCACCGACTTCGGCCTGCGCCACGGTGAGGCGGTCGGCGTCGGCACGGTCTTCGCGGGCCGGCTGGCCGGCGTCCTCGGCCGGATACCGGCCGACCGGGTGGCCGAGCACCACGACGTGGTGGCGGGCTACGGGCTCGACACCACGCTGCCCGGCGGCCTCGACCACGACGAGCTGATCACGCTGATGCGCCGGGACAAGAAGGCCACCTCGGGCCTGTCCTTCGTCCTGGACGGACCGGGCGGAGTCGAACTGGTCGCCCGCGTCCCCGAGGACGCTGTGCGTACCGCACTTTCCGGCATGTGAGGCCGACACCGCCGGGTGCCCGTTCGCCGGCCGGCGCCGCGGGGGCGGCCGGGCCGGCGAACGGATGACGAGCCGCCGGAGCCGAGCCCCGGACCGGCGCGTCAGGTGCCCAGGGCCCGCTGGATCTGCGCCACCAGCACGCCGCAGGCGTACCGGTCCGCGGCCCCGACCATGCCGACGATGGTCGCCGGCAGCGGGCCGTTGTCCGTCTCCGCCGGGTCGTGGTGCATGAACACGACGAACTGCCCCCGGTCGATGAACGGCGCGAGGATCGGTTCGGCGTCGACGCCGGGGGCCAGTGAGAAGAACGTGGTCATGGCGCACGGATGCCGGCCCAGCAGCGAGCTGCGGTGCAGCAGCGAGGTGGTGGCCCCGCTGACCCGGAAGTTCGGGTCGATGACCCGCAGGGCGCCGTCGCGGCCGATCCCGGCGTCGAAGGAGCAGTAGCCCCGGTACCCGAGCGCGCTGGCCTTTCGGACCCCTACGGTCAGCGCTTCGACCAGCTCCTCCGGGGGCTGGTCGTCGTCCATCACACAACCGACCCACGTCGAGGTGGGCTGCGGCAGGTGTACCGACGATCCGAAGTAGTGCACCGATCCGCTCTCGGTCACGCCGAACTGGATACCCCAGATCGTCTGGAAGGGCACCTCCTCCTCGACGATCCACTGCTCGCTCACCTGTTCCAACTGGTTGAACAGGGAACGGTTCCGCCGGTCCGCCAACCGACGGGTGAAGATCGCAATTCCGCTGGACACCTCGACCCCGGCCGGTTTGATGACCGCCGGCCGGCGGTCCCGCGCCACGATCCGGCGCACTTCGGCGGGGGTGGCGACCTGCCGGCGGGGCAGGTACTCCGGCGCGACCAGAGTCTCCAGCACGGTCTTGTTGTTGAGGCGGGCGACCAGATCCGCGGGCACCCGGGCGCGAGCGGCCCGCAGCAGCGGGTCATGCGGAGGAAACTGGAACTCCAGCGTCTCGCCCCGCTCGACGGCTTCCCGCGCGTACCGCACCGCCTGCGCGCCGGAACGGAACTTCCGCAGGTCGCTGGGCGTCTTCAGACCACTCCGGCTGAGCAGACGCAGCGACTTGTCCGCGCTGGAGCCGGTGCTGCAGATCGCCGCCGACTGGTGCGGAAGGGTCAGGTGCAGACCCGTGATCATGTCCAGGCCGTTGTGGAGAGCGGCGCCCGCGCCGGCGAGATAGGGGCTGTCGGCGGTGGCCGACGGGTCGGGCGGTCGGGCCAGGACCACCCCGTCGTGTGCGAACACCTGTACCTGGATGGGCGCCTGCATCTAGTCTCCTGACATGCCGGCCCGGTGCGGGCCTCGGGGTGGCGGTGAAACCGGTGCGCCACAGCCACGAACAGCGGAGAACGTGGCCGAAGGGGTGGGCTCCCGGTCCTGATGCGGCCGCTCGGCCGCGAGAGCCGGGCGTGCCGCGTGCACCGACCGGACGGTCGTGAGCTGGACCGGCCGGGAAGCCGGCTGGCTCATGGCCAGCGTTGCGGCGGCGAGGTGCACACCGCCGGTCAGCGGTTGAGTTTCCAGCCACCGACCGGCGTCATGATCGAAAGATCATAGTCAACTATGCACTGCCCCGGGATGGGCCAGACAGGCGAACGCGGACGGCTCTTTCGCCGCCGAGGCCGCCGATACTCCTAGCGGGACCATCGACTCGGGCTGACCGAAAAGCTGTTCTTCAGAAGGGCTGGAGTCGCCGGACGGCGCTGTCGCAGCCCGCGCTGTCGAGTGCCCGGATTCCGACGGCCACGCCCCCTGCCAGCTCACATCGCCGGCCCGGCCCCGACGCGGCCGGCGGGCACCGCCGAAACGTCCCGGGCCTGCCCGGGGAGGAGATCTCCGGCTGATGCGCTAGGGGTCGACGTGCCGATCTCTAGGGGTGTACGTCACCGCACAGCGCTTCGTATGGTCGGGCCCCGTCGGCTCGTCGTTGCCACTCTCAGCGCACCGGATCGGGTGGCCCGCGAGCGGTGCCGCCCGTCGACGCGCCTCGCGCCAACCCCCGCCGTCCGGCGTACGGCATCCCGGCTGACCGATCGTCGCGGCCCTGAGCCTTTCGGTCGTCCCCTTTCGATCGGAGGTCGAGCTGTTGTCTGTCGGGTTCGATGGCGCCCAGGCCGCGGACGGCGCGGTTGCTCTGGAACTCGTGGGGGACCTGCGGAGGCCGGCGGTGTGGCCCGCGCGGGCGGCCTCGGTGCACCGGGTGCTTCCCGCCTGGCCGTCGCGCGTGACACCGGCCGGACACGTCGTGGTGGCGGGGCTCGTGGCGGTCCTGGCCCGCTGGACCGGCCAGGACGAGGTGGTGCTCGGGCTGGCCCCGGCCGGTGGGTCGGTGGCGCGGGTGGACGTCTCGGGCGACCCGGGATTCGGGGAGTTGGCGGCGCGGGTGGGACTGGCGTGGACGGCGCCGGTGGCGGGCCCGGACCGGCCGGACCCGGTGGCGGTGGAGTTCACCGACGGTCCGGTGGCGGAGACGGGACCGGCCGTGGTGGACGTCGACATGGTGGTGCGCGTGGCGGCGGACGGGTCCGTGCTGCGGGTGGACTACGCGGTGGAGGGATTCTCCGCGCAGTTCGTGCGGGGACTCGTGGATCAGGTGGTGGTGCTCGTCTCCGCCGGTACGGCGGCGCCGCAGGTCGCCCTGTCGCGACTGCCGTTGCTGGACGCCGCGGAACGGGAACGGCTGCTGGCGTGGGGGCGCGGCCCGGTGCGGGAGATCCCGGGTGAGCCGATCCACGAGCTCGTGCTGAGCTGGGCGCGGCGGTCGCCGAAGGCGGTGGCGGGGGTCGCGGGCGACGAGGTGCTGACGTACGGGGAGCTGGATCGCCGGTCCGGGCTGCTGGCGGCGTACCTGCGGTCGGTGGGTGTCCGTGCCGGTGACGTGGTGTCCGTGGCGTTGGAGCGCGGGTTGTGGTCGCTGGTGGCGACGATGGGCGTGCTGCGGGCGGGTGCCGCGTACACGCCGATGGACGTGTCGTGGCCCGCGGAGCGGATGCGGGTGCTGCTGGCCGACCACGGCGCGCGGGTGGTGTTGACGGTCGGTGCGGTAGCGGCCCGGATTCCCGCCGGGGACGGGGTCACGGTGGTGGCGCTGGACGACGGCTGGCCCGCGGTACCGGCCGGTGCGGTGGCGGATCTGCCTGCGGTGCCGGTGGACGCGCCGGCGTTCGTCATCTACACGTCGGGTTCGACAGGCACGCCGAAGGGTGTGGTGCTGTCACACGAGAGGCTGGCGAACTTCCTGGCGTGGATGACCGGCGAGTGCGCCATCGGCCCCGGCAGCCGGATGCTGCACTCGGCGGCACCGGTCTTCGACGCCGCGTTCGGGGAGATCTTCGCCGCGCTCACCGGCGGGGGCCGCGTCGTCGTGTGCCCGCGCGACGATCTGCTCGACGCGCGCCGGCTCACCGACCTCGTCAACACCCAGGGCGTCACGCACACGTTCGGACCGGCCACCAACATCGCCCCGCTCGACCCGGCCGCCTGTCCCGGCCTCCGCTGCGTCATCTTCGGCGGCGAGGCCGTCCCGCCGCGGCTGGCCCAGCGGTGGCTGACGGCGGGCACGCGGGTGGTCAACGCGTACGGGCCGGCCGAGATCGCCGTGGCGTGCACCTGGTTCGACGCGTCGGCCGGGTGGGGTGGCGCGTACGTCCCGATCGGCTGGCCGATGCCGAACCGGCAGGTCCGCGTCGTCGACGCGAACCTCGACCTCTTGCCGGCCGGGGTTCCCGGGGAGATCCTGATCGCCGGCTTCGGCGTCGCCGACGGTTACCTCAACCGCCCCGAACTGACCGCCCAGCGGTTCGTCACCGACCCGTACGGCGGCGGGCTCGCCTACCGCAGCGGCGACCTGGGGAGGTGGAACAGCGCCGGAGCGCTGGAGATCCTCGGCCGGATGGACCACCAGGTGAAGGTCAACGGCATCCGCATCGAGCTGGGCGAGATCGAGAGCATCCTCGCCCAGCACCCGGAGGTGGAGACCGCAGTCGTCGTCCGCCGCGAGGACCGGGGCGTGGCCCGGCTCGTCGCGTACGTCACCGGGCGCGACGGCCGCACCCCGGCCACCGGCGATCTGCGCGACCACGCCACGGCCCACTTGCCGAGCTACATGGTCCCCGCCGCCGTCGTCGTCCTCGACCGCTTCCCCCTCGGCGGCACCGGCAAGATCGACCGGAGTGCCCTTCCCGCACCCGGCGCCCAGCGCCCCGACCTCGGCGTGCCGTACGTCGAGCCGGCCACCGAGGGCGAGCGCCTCGTCGCGGAGGTGTTCGCGAGCGTGCTCGGCATCGAGCGGGTCGGCGCCCGCGACAGCTTCTTCCACCTCGGCGGCACGTCGTTGCAGTCCGCCGCCGTTGCCGCAGGCATCGACGAGGCCGCCGACGTGGTGGTGCCCGTCTCGCAGATCCACCGCACCCCCACCCCGCACGAGCTGGCCCGGTGGCTCGCCACCGCCCCCCGCCGTACGGACACCGGCTCGACCGCGGGACAGGCCCGGCAGCGCCCGGGACCGGTCCCGCTCGCGCAGCAGGTGGCGAAGTGCCTGATGTCGCCGCTGGAGGTCGTCGTCCCGGTCACCTGGTGGATCGAGGGTGAACTGGACCTACGAGCCCTCATGGCCGCCCTCGGCGACCTCCACCACCGCCACCAGGCCCTACACGCCCGCTACCGGCGCACCGACCCACCAACCGCAATCATCCCACCCAACCCCGGCATGCCCCAGCTACGACTCCTCGCCGACGCCGCCACCGAACACGACGCCCTCGACCAACTCGCCGAAGCAGTACAACAACCCCTCGACTACACCCAAGGCCGCAACTGGCGCGCCGCCCTGATCCGAAACAAAACCACCAACCGAATCCTCTTCGGCATCGGCATCCACCACATCGCCTTCGACGGCTGGTCATACGGACTACTCGTCCGAGACCTCACCCACGCCTACACCGCACGACACACCGGCCACAAACCCACCTGGACCCACCCCGCACCCACACTGCACCAGTCTCACGACGAATACACCCGCCTCCGCAACGCCGCCGACCTGCAAACCCAACGAACCTACTGGCGCGAACAACTACGCGACCTACCCCGCCAAGGCGAAGGCCCGGCCACCGCGCCCCTGGAGCAGGCCCTCGCCTGGGGACCGAAGGCGGGCCACACCGTCACCGTCACCCCCGAGGTGCTCGACCGCTGGGACCGGGCCGCCCGCGACCAGCGCTTCAGCCGCTCCAGCTACTTCGTGGCGGCCTTCGCCTCGGCGCTGCGCGCCATCCATCAGCAGGACGACATCGCCCTGCTGATGGTGGTCGCCAAACGCGGCAGCCGCGTCCTCGACTCCGCGTTCACCACCCGGCTCAACCTCAACTGCGTGCGGGTGCGCTTCGACGGGCCGCACGACGACAAGCTGGTCCTGCGGGTCGACGAGACGATCCGCGATCTCATGCGGGCCCAGGACGTTCCCTTCGCGGAGACCGCCGACGATCCCGCCGCCGGGCTCTCCGGCGAGGTGGTCGCGAGCCTGCCGACGTTCGTGTTCCAGGACAACGTGGTGGTGCCGCTGGAGCTGCCCGGCTGCCGGGCCGAGGAGGTCGTCGACCCGTACGCCCGGGAGGTGCCCAACGGGCTCACGGTCGAGGTGCTGCCCCGCGTCGACCATGCTCTCCTGCGCGTCACCATCCGCACCGACTACCTGCCGTACAGCTTCGCCGAGGAGCTGAACCACCACATGCTGCGCTTCCTCGAAGACGGGCCGGCGGGTACGCCCACCGCCGGCTGACCGTCCGCCCCTGCGTACCGGACCGCTCGTCGCCGCGTGGCACGCGGCCCGTTGTCCCGAGAGTTCGTGGTTGTCCCTTCCGGCGCACCCCTCTGGGTGGCGCCGGCCCTGATCGGAGGCTGGCTCAATGTCTGTCGGAATCGTCGGTGCGCAGACCACGGATGTCGCTGGGCCCGGCTTCGAGGTCCTCGACCTGATGGGGGACCTGCGCCGGCCGGCCGCGTGGCCGGCCCGGGCGGCCTCCGCGTACCGGCGGGTCGACCTGCCCGTCCCGGCGGGGGCGCCCTCCCCCGGCGCGGTGCTGCTGGCCGGTCTGCTGGGGGTGCTGGCCCGGTACACCGGCCAGGCCGAGGTGGCGGTCGGTCTGTCGTCGGGCGGCGTGCTGCGGGTCGACGTCGCGGACGAACCGGGCTTCGGCGAGCTGACGTCGCGGGTGGCCACGGCGCTGGCCGGACCGGTCGCGCACAGCGCGGGCGCGGCGGGGCCGGTGGTCGTCGGGCTGGTGGACGCCCCGGTGGCCGAGGTGGGGCCGGACGTGGTGGACGTGGACATCGTGGTGACCGTCGCGGGGGACGGGTCGGCGCTCCGGGTGGACTACGCCGCCGACGGCTTCTCGGCGGACTGGGTGCGGGGCCTGGTGGACCAGACCGTGTCGTTGCTGTCGGCCGGGATCCGGGAACCCGGGGTGCCGCTGGGCGCGCTGCCGCTGCTGGGCGCGCCCGAGCGCGAGCGGCTGCTCGCGTGGGGCCGCGGCCCGGCCCGCCCGGTGCCGGGTGCGCCGCTGCACGAGCTGGTGCTCGAATGGGCGCGACGCACGCCGGACGCGGTGGCCGGCGTCGCCGCCGGGGAGGTGCTGACGTACGCGGAGCTGGCCCGCCGCTCGGGGGAGTTGGCCGCGCGACTACGGTCGATGGGCGTACGGCCCGGGGACGTGGTGTCGCTGGCGCTGGACCGCAGCATGTGGACGCTCGTCGCCACCCTGGCGGTGCTGCGGGCGGGGGCGGCGTACACGCCGATGGACGTGTCCTGGCCGGCGGAGCGGATGCGGATGCTGCTGGCCGACCACGGCGCCCGGGTCGTCCTCACCGTCGGCGAGGTCGCCCCGCGTGTCCCCAGACCTGACGGCGTACGGGTCGTCGCCCTCGATGCCGACTGGCCCACCGTGACGGCGGCCGAGGCGGCCGACCTGCCGGTGGTGGCACCCTCCCGGCCGGCGTTCGTGATCTACACGTCCGGCTCGACCGGGACACCGAAGGGTGTCGTGCTGACCCACGAGCACCTGACGAACTTCGTCACCTGGATGCGGGAGGAGTGCGCGGTCGGGCCGGACAGCCGGATGCTCCATTCCTGTTCACCGGTCTTCGACGTGGCCCTCGGCGAGATCTACACCGCGCTGACCTCCGGTGCCCGCGTCGTCGTCAGCTCCCGCGACGATCTGCTCGACGCCCGCCGGTTGACGGAGCTGATCGCCAAGGAGCAGGCCACCCACGCGTTCTGCCCACCCACGAACCTCGCCGCCGTCGATCCCGCCGACTGCCCCAGCCTGACGTGCGTGACCCTCGCCGGGGAGCCCATTCCGCCCCGCATGGCGCACCGCTGGACGGCCGCCGGTGCCCGCCTGATCAACGCGTACGGGCCCGCGGAGGCATCCGTCGCCTGTACCTGGTACGACGCGTCGAAGGGCTGGCCCGGCGCGTACGTGCCCATCGGCCGACCCATGCCCAACCGGCAGATCCGCGTCGTCGACGCCAATCTCGACCTCGTCCCCATGGGCGTCCCCGGCGAGATCCTCATCGCCGGCGCCGGCGTCGCCGACGGTTACCTCAACCGCCCCGAACTGACCGCCCAGCGGTTCGTCACCGACCCGTACGGCGGCGGGACCGCCTACCGCACCGGCGACCTCGGCCGGTGGAACGCCGCCGGAGCGCTGGAGATCCTCGGCCGGATGGACCACCAGGTCAAGGTCAACGGCATCCGGATCGAACTCGGTGAGATCGAGGCGACTCTCGAACAACACCCGGACGTCGGCACCGCCGTCGTCACCCGTCGCGAGGACCAGGGCACCGCCCGGCTCGTCGGCTACGTCACCGGACGCGACGGCCGCGTCCCCGTCACCGCCGACCTGCGGGCACACGCCGCCGCGGTGCTCCCGCCCTACATGGTCCCCGCCGTGATCATGGTCCTGGACCGGTTCCCCACCGGCGGCACCGGCAAGATCGACCGGCGGGCGCTACCAGAGCCGGGCTCGCGCCGTCCCGACCTCGACGTGCCGTACACCGAACCGGCCACCGACTCCGAACGCCTCGTCGCGGGGATCTTCGCGACGGTGCTCGGGCTGGACCGGGTCGGGACACTCGACGGGTTCTTCCACCTCGGCGGCACCTCCCTGCAGTCCGCCGCCGTCGCTGTCGCCCTCGACGAGGCCGCCGACGTCGCCGTGCCCGTCTCGCAGATCCACCGCACCCCCACCCCGCAAGGGCTGGCCCGCTGGCTCGCCACCGCCCCCCGCCGCCCCGGGGCCGAGCCGGCGCCGTCCGTCACCGGCCGTCCCGGCCCGTCGAAGCCCGTCCCGCTGACCCCGTCCGTCGCGAAGTGCGTCGTGCTCCCCTTCGAACTGGTCTGCCCCACCACCTGGTGGATCGAGGGTGAGCTGGACCTACGAGCCCTCATGGCCGCCCTCGGCGACCTCCACCACCGCCACCAGGCCCTACACGCCCGCTACCGGCGCACCGACCCACCAACCGCAATCATCCCACCCAACCCCGGCATGCCCCAGCTACGACTCCTCGCCGACGCCGCCACCGAACACGACGCCCTCGACCAACTCGCCGAAGCAGTACAACAACCCCTCGACTACACCCAAGGCCGCAACTGGCGCGCCGCCCTGATCCGAAACAAAACCACCAACCGAATCCTCTTCGGCATCGGCATCCACCACATCGCCTTCGACGGCTGGTCATACGGACTACTCGTCCGAGACCTCACCCACGCCTACACCGCACGACACACCGGCCACAAACCCACCTGGACCCACCCCGCACCCACACTGCACCAGTCTCACGACGAATACACCCGCCTCCGCAACGCCGCCGACCTGCAAACCCAACGAACCTACTGGCGCGAACAACTACGCGACCTACCCCGCCAAGGCGAAGGCCGGCCGCAGGAGATCCTGGAACAGACCCCGACCTGGGGCCCCAAGACCGGGCACATCGTCGCCGTCCCGCCCGAGCTGGTACGGCGCTGGGACCGGGCCGCCGCCGAACACCGCTTCAGCCGTTCCACCTACTTCGCCGCCGCCTACGCCTCGGCGCTGCGCGCCATCCATCAGCAGGACGACATCGCCCTGCTGATGATCGTCGCCCAGCGCGGCAGCCGCGTCCTCGACTCCGCCTTCACGAGCAGGATCAGCAGCAACTGTCTCCGGGTCCGGTTCGGCGGCCCGGAGAAGGACCTGATGCGCGCCCTCCAGCAGACCGCGGACGAGCTGATGGCCGCCCAGGACGTCTCCTTCCTGGAGATGGTCACCGACGACCCGGTCCTCGACCTGCCCCGCGAGGTGATCAACAGCCTGCCCTCGTTCGCCTACCAGGACAACCTCGTCCTCCCGCTGGACCTGCCCGGCTGCCGGACCGAGGAGGTCGTCGAACCGTACGCCCGGGAGTGGTCCGGTGCCTGCGTCGCCGAGGTGCTGCCCGGCGACGAGAGTGTCCTCCTGCGGGTCACCATCCGTACCGACCTGGTCCCGGCCCCCGCCGCCGAGATCCTGGCCACCGGCATGCTGCGCTTCCTGGAAGCCGGCCCCGAGGCGGTCAGCGACACACGCTGACCACAGCCTGGCGGCAGCGCGCCGGGCTGCTCACGTGAGCAGCCCGGCGCGCTCCGGTCCGGGTCAGTGGACGAGGGCCGCCGGGCAGTGCGCCAGCAACTCCGCCGGGGCGTGCACGACCAGGTCGGGGCCGGCCGCGAGCAGCGCCGCGATGTCCCCGCCGTGCCACGTCGTGGCGACGGCCGTCGCCCCGGCGTCCCGGCCGCTGAGCAGGTCGATCACCGCGTCGCCCACCATCATGGCCTCGTGCGGCGGCACGTCGAGGTTGCCCAGTGCCTGGAGCACGATGTCCGGGGCAGGCTTGGGACGGGCCACCTCGTCGGAACCGATCACCTGGCCGAAGAGGCCCAGCACGCCGAGTTGGTCGAGCAGGGAGCGGGCCCTCGGGCCGGCCTTGCCGGTGGCGATCCCCATCCGGATGCCACGCGAGTGCAGGGTCTCCAGGGTCTCCCGGACGCCGGGGAAGAGCGGCACGAGGTGGGCCATCCGGTAGCTCTCGCGGACGAACGGCCCCTCCATCTCCAGGGGCAGCCCCATCAGGCGCATGATGTCCGGGAAGTACCGGCCCATGTGCCGGTTGTACTCCTCGAACGGTGCCGGCCCGTCGCCCACCACCTCGGCGTACGCGATGCTGAACGCCTCACGCATGACGGCCGAACTGTCGACGATGACGCCGTCGAGGTCGAACACGACCGCGCGGATCGGGCCGCGCGCCGGCGACGGCGGGGTCACCTCGACTGTGGACGATGGACGGCTCATGGCTGCTCCCGGAAGGGGTTGGGGCCGACGGTGGTTCTCACCCGGCGCGATGGCCCACCAGTGCGTGCTGGCGCTCCGGCCGGGTGGGCCGGGCGCACTGGTAGATCCGTTCGATGATGTCGATGGTCCGGCGGGCCTCGGCGACGGCCGCGCCCCGGGCGGCCGGGTCGGCGAGCAGCCCGGGCAGGGCGTCGAGCTGGTGGTCGTACTCCGCGCCGATCGGCTCCCCGGGCAGCGGCAGCCGCGCGGTCCGGCCGTCGCGGGTACGCGTCAGCACCGGCGTGGGCTCCCGGTTGGGACTGAAGCCGAACGTGCAGCGCAGCGTCGCCGACCCCGCGGCGCCGTGCACGGTGACGGTGGTGCGGTCCAGCGACTCGTGCGAGGCCCAGCAGGCGTGCAGGGCGACGGAGGCGCCGGTGTCGGTGAGCAGGAACCCCCGGGCGGTGTCCTCGACGTCGCCGGGAAC
The DNA here is from genome assembly GCF_028768405.1 of Micromonospora chalcea. Lineage (NCBI taxonomy): Bacteria > Bacillati > Actinomycetota > Actinomycetes > Micromonosporales > Micromonosporaceae > Micromonospora > Micromonospora chalcea. The sequence continues at coordinate 2,479,302 of NZ_CP118233.1, forward strand.
GTGGCCTGCGGTGTCGGCCCCGCCGCGCCAGGCGGCGTGGGCGGCGCTGTCGTTGACGAAGTCGTCCGAGACGCTGCCGATCGCGTGAGTGACCCGGGCCGGGCCGAGCAGCGGCAGCACCGTGTCGAGCAGGTGCCAGCCGAGGTCCACCAGCGCGCCCCCGCCGGACTGGTCGCGGCGGGTGAACCAGCCGCCCGCGTCGGGCACCCCTCGGGCGCGAACCCAGGCCACATCGACGTGCCGGATCGGGCCCAGCTCACCGGTCAGGTCGGCCAGCGCCCGGACGTCGGCCCGGTAACGGGCGGCGCTGCCGGCCAGCAGCACCGCGCCGCCGTCGCGCTCCGCGTCGGCCAGGATGCCCGCCTCGGCGGAGGTCAGGCAGACCGGCTTCTCCAGGAACACCGGTACGCCCCGGCGCAGCAGCCGGACGGCGACGACCGCGTGCAGGTGGTTCGGTACGGCGACCACCGCCAGGTCGACCGTTCCGGCGGGCAGGTCCTCGACGTCGGCGTACGCGGACGCGACGGCGTGCGTGTCGCGGGCCTGATCGCGCACCACGGGCTGCGGGTCGACCACGGCGACCACCTCGAAGCCGGGGTGTGCGGCGAGCCGGGGCAGCCAGATCTCCCGCCCGGCCCAGCCGAGGCCGACCACCGCGACCCGCACCGGCCGGCCGGCCGCGGCCGGGGGCCGGGCCGTCATCCGGCGAGGATGTCGGCGAGCACGGCGGCGATCTCGTGCATCTGCTGCTCCGTGCCGAGCAGCGTGCGGTGGTGCAGCCAGAGGCAGTCGGAGTGGATCTGCTCGGTGTTGGGGCAGCGGGCCGCGATCTCCTCTACCGACTCGTCGGGCGCGCCGGCCTTCCAGAAGCCCTCGCACCGGTAGATCGCCCGGAACGCCACGAACGCCGGGACGCCCCGGGCGATGAGCGCGTCCACCACGGCACGGCGACGCTCGATGCCGATCCCGGGGATACGGAACATCGCCATGTAGTGCGGGTTGCGGTCGGTGCGGGGGTCGGTCGCCTGCGGCACGACGCCCGGGATCTCGGCGAGCAGGCTCGACAGCAGCGGCCAGCGCTGCTCGCGCAGCGCGATCTGCTCGTCGAGGCGGGTCAGCTGGGCGCGTAGCACAGCGGCGGTGAACTCGCTCATCCGGTAGTTCGAGCCGGTGGTGCTGTGCAGGTATTCGCGGTCGGTGCGGGGCCGGCCGCAGCTGTGCACGAGGAATGCCCGCTCGCGCAGTTCCTCGTCGGGGAAGACGACCGCTCCGCCCTCGCCGGCGGTCATGAGCTTGCCGTTCTGGAAGCTGAAGGCGGCCACCGAGCCGAGCGCGCCGGCCCGCCGGCCGCGCCACTGCGCGCCCTGGGCGTGTGCCGCGTCCTGCAGCAGAGCCACCCCGGCGTCGGCGGCGAGCTTGTCGAGCGCGTCCATGTCGGCGAACTGCCCGGCCATGTGCACCGGCATGATCACCTTGGTACGGGGGGTGATCGCGGCCTCGACGGCGGCGGGGTCGACGCAGTAGGTGTCCAGGTCGACGTCGACCGGCACGGCGACCGCGCCGAGACGCTGCGCGGCCAGCGAGGACGAGATGAACGTGAACGCCGGGACGATCACCTCCGTACCGGGGCCGACGCCGAGCACCTCCAGCGCGACTTCCAGCGCGTGGGTGCCGTTGGTGACGGCAAGCGCGTGAGGGCTGCCGTGGTAGTCACCGAACTCCCGCTCGAAGGAGTCGACCTCACTGCCGCCCATCCGCCACCACTGACCCTGTTCGAGGGCGCGGATCAGTCCGGTTCGCTCCTCGTCGCCGTACTGCGGCCACTCGGGGAACTCGGACACCGTCGAGGGCTGACCACTCATGACTTCCCACTTCCCAACTCGGGCAGACCAGGGGCTTGGGCGGACCATCGGGCGGGACGACCCGAGACCGCCGGTGCGCGGGCCGGGCGCAGCGGAGCAGCGGATGGCCGCGCGGTACGTGACGCCTCCGTCTGGAGCCGGCGGCGTCGCTTCAGCAGGGAGGACGGTAACCGACGCGGATACGCGGTCACCGCCCCTAACAGCCCCTAGCCACCCCTTAGTCCGCCGTGCGTCGGGCGCCGCCGGTTCGCCGGGAGCCGTCGGCGTAGTAAGACTGCGGTGACCAGTCATCAGGCTCTGCGGGACCAGGGCCGTGCCCCACGAGGTGAAGCGTGTCGGACGTGCTGCTGCTGAACGGCCCGAACCTGGGCATTCTCGGCCGGCGGGAACCGGAGATCTACGGCACCGACACCCTGGACGACATCGAACGCGCCGTCGGCGAGGAGGTCGCCGCCCGGGGCTGGGGTGTGGTCGCCGAGCAGCACGACTGCGAGGGTGCGCTGATCCGTAAGATCCAGAACAGCTACGACACGGTGGGCGCGATCGTCAACCCGGGCGCCCTGATGATCGCGGGCTGGAGCCTGCGCGACGCGCTGGCCAACTACCCCCGGCCCTTCGTCGAGGTGCATCTGTCCAACGTGTGGGCGCGGGAGAGCTTCCGGCACGACTCGGTGATCGCCCCGCTGGCCAGCGGGGTGATCGTCGGGCTCGGAGCGCTGGGCTACCGGCTGGCCGCGCGCGCCCTCACCGCGACCGTCCGATGACGACCGGGCACCTCGCCGTCCGGTGCCGTGGGCGCCGGCGTGCCGGCGGTACGGTCGTCCGCACGTCCCGACTCTTCCCGAAGGACCTCACGTGGAGATTCCCGTCCTCGTCCTGACCCTCGTCCTCGCGGCCGTGTTCGCGGGCACCGCCGTGCCGAAGCTCACCGGGCAGGCACAGATGCGCGAGCGGATGGACCACCTCGGCGTCTCGCCGGGGCTGACCCGCGTGCTGGGGGTGCTGGAACTCGCCGCGGTCGCCGGGCTGCTGCTCGGCCTGCTCTGGCCGCCCCTGGGCATCGCGGCGGCGATCGGTCTCGCCCTGCAGATGACGGGCGCGGTCGTCTACCACGCCCGGGCGAAGGACCCGGCCGCGACGATCCTGACGCCGGTGATCTTTGCCGTCGCCGCCCTGGCGCTCGTCTACCTGCACGTGCGGCTGGGCTGAGGCCGGCCGTGTCCGGTCCGCAGCGCCACGGCGGCGTCCTCGGCATCGACGTCGGCGGCACCAAGGTCGCGTTGCACGCGGAGGCACCCGGGCGGCCGGCGTACGACCGGACCTTCCGCTGGCCCCGGGGGGCCGCCGACCCGGCCGACGACCTGACGGTGCTGGCCGTCGAGGTGGACCGGCTGCTCGACCGGTGGGGGCCGGTGGACGCGGTCGGGGTGGCCATGCCGGCGACCACTGACACCGGGGGCATCGTCACCACCTGGCCTGGGCGCCCCGGCTGGGCGGGCCTCGACCTCACCGGCGCGCTGCGCCGCCTCTTTCCCGACGCGGCGACCGCCGTCGCCGACGACGGTGATCTCGCCGCCCTGGCCGAGGCGCGCTGCGCCGGCGCGGACGACGTGGTCTACCTGGGCGTCGGCACCGGGATCGGCGGCGGCGTCGTGCTGGCCGGCCGGCCGGTGCCGGGCCGGTCCTCCGCCGAGATCGGCCACATGGTCGTCGCCCTCGACGGTGAGCGCTGCGACTGCGACCGGCACGGCTGCCTCCAGTCCGTCGCGTCCGGCCCCGCCACCCTGCGCCGCGCCGCCGCCCGCCGGGGCGGCGAGGTGGGCTTCGACGACCTACGGGCCGGACTCGACGGGCGCGAGCCCTGGGCGGTGGCTGCGGTCGAGGAGAGCTGCCGGGCGCTGGCGGCGGCGGTGGTGAGCCTCGGCGAGATCCTCGATCCGGCGCTGGCGATCGTGGGCGGCGGGTTCGCCGCCGGCCTGCCCGGCTTCGTGCCGCTCGTCGCGCAACGGGCACGTCGCGCCGGCCGGCCCGGGCGCCCGGCGCCACCGGTGCGTCCCGCCGCCCTCGGCGGGCTGTCGTCCCTGCACGGCGCGGTGGAGCTGGCTCGTGACCTGACCGGCACGCCGGCTCCCGCGCGCCCCGTCCCCATCGCCTAGAGGAGAGCAGCATGGTCAGGATCGGTGTCATCGTCGGCAGCACGCGACCCGGCCGCAAGGCCGACGCCGTGGCCCGCTGGGTGCGCGACGTCGCCGCCAAGCGGGGCGACGCCACTGTCGAACTGGTCGACATCGCCGACTACGCCCTGCCACACTTCGACGAGGTGCTGCCGCCGTCGATGGCGCCGTCGCGACGCCCGGCCGTACGCCGCTGGGCGGCGACCGTGGCCGGGTTCGACGGCTTCGTCTTCGTCACGCCGGAGTACAACCACTCCATCCCGGGCGCGCTGAAGGATTCCCTCGACTTCCTCTACCAGGAGTGGCAGCACGCCGCCGCCGGCCTCGTCAGCTACGGCGTGCACGGCGGCACCCGGGCGGCGGAGCACCTGCGGCTGGTTCTCGGGCAGCTCGGCGTCGCCGACGTCCGCTCCCAGGTCGCGCTCTCTCTGACGACCGACTTCGTCAACTTCCGCGACTTCCGGCCGGCCGCGCACCACGAGCAGGCCCTCGGCACCATGCTCGACGAGGTGGTCGCCTGGGCCGGCACACTGCGGACGCTGCGCCGGGCCTGACGCCGCTGCGGCTGCGCGTCGGCGACCGGGGTCGGGCACCGGCATCGACCCGCCCGGCCCGGCACGGCACGGCACGGCACGGCGGGAAACGAGTTCGCGCCGGCCACGGCGGAGGACGAAGGGACACCCTGGAGGGACGCCCGCCGTCGTAGGCCGGGCCGGCCCGCGCAGTGCGGCGACCGCCACCGCGAGACCACCGGCGGCGGTGGCCTCCACCCATGATCGGCTGTCCTCTGTCGTCGCTGCGGCATGACACGATGGCCGTGCCCTGCGCCGCCGGTGGCCGGGCACGACACTGATGGAGTCGGGATGTCAGAACTGGCCGGCACGCCGGTGCCAGGATTGGCGAAGCTGTGGACGCACGACCCGGTCACCGCCGGCCGGTATCGGCTGCTCGGCCGGCTGGGCGCGGGTGGGCAGGGGGTCGTCTACCTCGGTGAGGACGACGCTGGTGACCGCGTCGCGGTCAAGATGGTCAACGTCGATCTGACTGATCCACGGGCGCGGTCGCAGTTCGTGAAGGAGATCGCCGCCGCGCGCCGGGTCGCTCCGTTCTGCACCGCGCAGGTGCTCTTCGCCGAGGTCGACGGCGAGCGTCCCTACGTGGTCAGTGAGTTCATCGAAGGCCCGACCCTGCACCGGCACGTCCGCGAACGCGGCCCGGTGACCGGTAACGCCCTGCACCGGCTCGCGGTCGGCACTGTCACCGCGCTCGCCGCGATCCACAGTGCCGGCGTGGTGCACTGCGATCTGAAGCCGGACAACGTGGTGCTGGGCAGGGACGGCCCTAGGGTGATCGACTTCGGCATCGCTCGCGCGCTGGGCGTGACCGAGACGGCGTCCAGCCGGGTCATGGGGACCACCGCGTACATGGCACCCGAGCGGTTCCGCAACGACGCGGTCGGTCCGCCCTGCGACGTCTTCGCCTGGGCGGCCACGATCGCGTTCGCTGCCGGTGGCCGGCCACCCTTCGGCGATGATTCGCTCTTCGCCGTGATGCACCGGGTGCTGCACGATCCGCCCGACCTGCCGGCGTTGCCTCCGGTGCTGGACGAGCTGATCCGGGAGTGCCTGGCGAAGGATCCGGCGGATCGGCCGGGTGCCGAGCAGGTGCTGGTGCGGCTGCTGCGGCAGGACGCCACGGCCACCGTGCCGCTACGTCGGGAGAGCCTGCTCGAGGTCGGCAACGAGACCGCGGGCACGCCGACGCCGAACCATCCCCTTCCCCGGATCACGCCGACGGCACCGCAGCCGCGCCCGACGCAGCCACAGCCACAGCCGACCCAGGCCCGGCCGACGCAGCCGGCACACCCACGGATGACGACCCAGCCGGCGTACCTGCCGGCGACGGAGCCCGGCGTCGGCGCCGGGTCCGGCGGCGCGTTGCGGCGACTGCGTCGTGAGGCCCTCGACGCCTGGGGCATCTCGACAGCGCTCTTCCTCGGCTCGGCCGGCGCCGCCGCCGGCTACGTCGCGTCGAGCGCGATCGGCCCGGCCGCCGCAGTCGGGGCGGTCGCCTTCGTCGTGGTCTACCTGGTCCGGCTGCTGGTCGCTACGGCGGTCGGGGGGCGGTCCGACCGCCCGTGACGCCGCGGCAGGGGTCCGGGTCGCCGGCTGGCGCCGGATCGATAGGTTGACGGCCACCAGCCGCCCGCCGAGGAGGACGCCCCGATGACCCCATCCGTTACCCGCACGCGGCAGTGGTTGCCCTACACCGCTGCCGTCACCGCCGGGCTGGTGGTCATCGCCGGGGCGTTCGTGTTCGTCCAGCAGCGCGATGCGGGCGGCGAGGCGCCCCGCACCGACTGCGCCACCACCCTCCAGGTCAACTCGTCGACGGAGAAGGCGGCGCTGCTGGTCGACCTGGCCGAGCGCTACAACCGCAGCAGCCGGTCGATCGACGGCGGTGGCTGCGCCCAGGTGCACGTCAGCGCGCTCAACTCGGGCCAGGCCGCCGAGGCGCTGGCCACCGGCTGGACCCACACCGGCCTGCCGCGACCACAGGTCTGGCTGCCGACGTCGAGCCTGTGGACCGGCCAGCTCCGGCTGCTCGACCAAGCCGCCGGGCGAGCACCGCAGACCCCGGACCGCTACCCGTCGATCGCCAACAGCCCACTGGTGATCGCGATGCCGCAGCCCAAGGCCGAACTGATACGCCGGCGCGGGCCGCTGGGCTGGGGGGAGATCCTGGGCCTGTCCGGGCGGGACGGGTGGGCGGGCTTCGGCAAGCCGGAGTGGGGCCGCTTCACCTTCGGCAAGGACAACCCAACCTGTCCACCTCCGGGCTGGCGGCGACCATCGCCACCTACTACGCGGCGGTGCAACGGTCCAGCGACCTGACCCGGTCCGACCTTGCCGACCCCGCGGTCACCCAGTTCGTCCGCCGGATCGAGGCCAATGTGTCGCACTACAGCGACGATTCGGTGGACCTGCTGCGCAGCCTCGCCGAGGCGGACCTGGCGGGCGGCGCGGGCAGTACGGACGACATGAGCGCCATCGTCCTCCAGGAGGAACTCGTGGACCTCTACAACACGGGTGCGCTGAGCCCTCGGCAGGACGGGCAGGAGCGGGGCCGCAGGCCGAACGTCCCGCTGGTCGCCGTCCACCCCAAGGAGGGCACGTTCAACCTGGACCACCCGTTCGTGGTGCTGCCCTCCGCCGACGAGCGGCAGCGGGCGGCGGCGACCGACTTCCTGGCCTTCCTGACCGAGGACGCCCAGCAGGAGAGCTTCGCCCGCCTCGGCTTCCGGGACCACGAGCGCCGAGCCTCGGCGGAGCTGCTCGCCAACGTCGGCGCCGAGCCCACCGGTGGGCTGAGCTACTTCGAGCCCCCGGACCCGCAGGTGGTCGGCGCGATGCTGGACGGCTGGCGGATGCTCCGCAAGAAGGCCAACATCCTGATAGCCCTGGACACGTCCGGGTCCATGCAGGCGATGGTCGGCACCCGCACCCGCTTCCAGGTCGCCTCAGCAGCGGCGGGCAAGGGCCTCGCGCTGCTCAACACCGAGGACCGGGTGGGTCTCTGGTCGTTCTCCTCGGAGACCCGGAAGCGGCCGAAGAGCCCCTACCGGGAGGAGATCCCTCTCGGCGAGTTCGACCAGAAGCGGATCAACAGCAAGATCGCCGGCCTGCACGTCGACGGCGGCACCGCGCTCTACGCGACGGTCCGGGCCGCACACCGAGAGCTGCTCGACCGGTACGACCCGCAGCGGATCAACGCGATCGTCGTGCTGACCGACGGCAAGAACGAGTACCGGCAGGACAACGACCTGGCCGGCCTGCTCGCCGAGGTCGCCCTCGACCCGCGGCGTCCGGTGAAGGTGTTCTGCATCGCCTTCGACCGGGAGTCGGACTTCGCCACCCTGGACCGGATCGCCAAGGCATCATCGGGCAAGGCCTTCGACGCGACCGATCCGGCCAAGATCGACGAAGCGTTCGTGAAGCTGGTCAGCAGCTTCTGACGCCGACGCGCCCCGCTCGCCACGAGCCCGCGGCGCGACCGACGTCTCCGCAGCCCCGCCGGTGAACAGCGCCGGCCGGAGTAGGGAGCACCCCGACACCGGTCCGGTCCGCCGACGCCCTAACCTCGGCGTACAACGAGTGCCGGGCCTCCGGGATGACCAGCAGGTCGCCCTCCCCACCGGTCCACGGCTGATCCGGCGCGACCAGCCGGACCCGCCCCCGCAGTACCTGGAGCGTCGCCTCACCGATCAGGCTCCCGGTGCGACGACCAACCGCTCCGCGGCGACCTGCGCCGCGTCGGTGCGTACGACGCCGGCGAACTCGCGGGCGCGGGCGGCCACCTCCGGCCGCAGCGCGGCGCCCAGAGCCTCGGTCAGTGACTCGACGGTCGGCACGGAGCCGGGGTGTGCGGTGCCGATGCCGAGCGCGGGCACCCGGCGCGCGAAGTAGTGCTGGTCGTACACCTGCGGTACGACGACCTGCGGCGTCCCGGCCCGCGCGGCCGTGGTCGTGGTGCCCGCGCCGCCATGGTGGACCACCACGGCCACCTCCCGGAACAGGTCCTGCTGGTTCACTTCGCCGACCACCAGGCAGTCGGGGGACCGGTCGACCGGCGAGAGCGGCGCCCAGCCCCGGGAGGCGACCAGCCGGCAACCGACCGCGCGCACGGCCCGCACGGCCGTCTCCAGCAGACCCGGGGGTGCGGCGACGCTGCCGAATCCGACGTAGACGCACGGCCCGCCGGCGTCCAGGAAGGCCGTCAGCTCGGCGGGCAGGGCCCGCTTGTCGGGCAGGAGCCAGGCGCCCGGTTGGTAGACGGCCGGATCGGCGACGTCCGGCCAGGGTGCCAAGGCCGGGTCGGCGGCCAGCCACGGCCGGTCGGTGTGGATGTGGTCGCTGACGTCGTCGACCGTGCCCAACCCCACCGCCGACCGCAGCGCGTTGAGGGGCGCGGCGAAGGTGTCGTTGACGTGCCGCAGGTTGGCGGCCCACAGGTCGCTGTTGTCGGCCGACGCGGGCGCCGGGACCTCCCCGAGCACCGGCAGCGGCAGCGGGGGGTGGTGGGGTGAGGGAAGGGCCGCCGGGCAGAGCGCCGCGAAGACGTACGGGATGCCGCGCTTCTCCGCCACGGTGCGGGCGGCGATCTGGAGGCCCGTCGACGCGACGAGGACGTCACAGTCCCGGGCTGCGGCCGACAGCACCTCGAACTGGATGCCGATGGAGGACTCGGCGAACTTGCGTACCTGCGCGGGCGAGGGTTTTGGCACGGCGGCCCGCGACCTGGGCGCCGCCGACCTGCGCCAGGGCGGGCCGACGGGCACGAAGGGAATCCTGAAGCTGGCCACCCAGCGGGCGAAGTCGGGCGGGGCGCAGAGGCGGGCCTGGTGGCCGAGGGCCGTCAACCGCGACGCGAGCGCCACCAGGGGTTGGACATCGCCACGCGACCCGAGAGTCGACAGCAGTACGCGCACAATACTCGCCTTTCCGTCTTTTACGCCGGATCCGGGCACGGTTGGGCCAGGCCCGACAGCGTTGTCGGGCCTGGCCGCACCGTCGATCTGCTATCCCCGCGTCGTGGAGCGCCCCGGCACCAGGGCAGCGGGTCGCGCCCCGGCGGCGGTCTGAGCGGGTACCCGGCGCGCGGCACCGGGCGCGGGTCGGAGGGGCCGCAGGATCAGTACGTGGCCGAGCCCCTCGACCGCGCGCAGCTCGGCCGCGCAGGCCGCGGCCTGCGCCTGGCGCAGGTAGTCCAGCGTCTGCGGGTCGGCGGCGCACATCCCCGGCGTCGAGTCGGCGGTGGCGACCAGGTGGACCTCGCCGGCCAGCAGCAGCGAGGCCGAGATGAACTGGCAGAGCTCCGGCCACAGCAGGTACCGCCAGAAGTCCACGCTGATCACCGCGTCCAGGCTGCCCGACGGCATGGGCGGGGCGACGCCGAGCAGGTGGAAGTTGGTCCGCCCGATGGGTGCGGCGTAGTCGAAGGTCAACGCCGAGGCGGGCAACCCGGAATCGGCGCGGCCGGTGCCGATCCAGAGCGTGCGGTGCCCCCGCACCTGGCCGGCGAGGCGCGCGGCGGCGGGGCCGATGGCGCAGGCCGACCGCTCGACGCACTCGTCGATGAGCGCGCGATAGTGCAGGATCCGCCGGATCGCCTCGTACCCCATGACGGCGGTGAGGAACTCCCACTCCAGGCACGGATAGAGCCGGGCCGCCTGCTGGAAGTTGGCCTTCATCTCCATCCAGTTGCGGGTGATGTTCTTGTGGTGCGGCAGGTGGACGACCCGGGCGTCGTCGTCGTAGCCGAAGTTGACGCCGTCGGGGAGGCTGCGGTCGACGCGGTAGAACAACTCGACGTCCTCCACGCCGTAGCTCAGACCGAACGCCTCGCGGTAGCCACCGACCTGCGCGAAGTGCGCGCTGGACAGCGAGATGTTGTGCGTGTAGGCGATGACCCAGCCGGCCCGGAGCCACTCGCCCCCGTCGTCGGGAAGCCCCGTGGCGAACCGCAGGTCGCCGCCGTGCGGGAAGGCGCGTGCGACCGCGTGCGACTCCCCGGCCAGCACTGCCGGCAGGTCAGCGAGGCCGATCTCGTCCCGCCGGCCGATCAGCACCGCCGCGTTGCCGGGCACGCTGTGCCAGGCCAGGTGCCGCTCCAGCAGGTCGGGCACCGCCCACGAGTCGGCGTCGAGGAAGACCAGCAGCGGCGCGCAGGCACGGCGCGCCCCCTCGTTGCGGGCGGCGGAGCGGCCCTTGCGCTCGGCGAGTTCCAGCACGCGCAGGCGGAGACCGGCGCCCTCGGCGAGCGCCTCGGCGTACCCGTCGGACGAGCCACCGTCCCGGACCACGATCACCTCGAAGCGTTCCGGCGGCAGCGTCTGCCGGGTCAGCGCCCTGAGGGTCAGCGCGAGGCACTGCGGATCCTGGTAGGTCGGCATCACCACGCTCAGCGCCGGAGGGTTGGTGGGCAGCGACATGGTGATCCTCTCCGTCAGACGATCTTGCCGTCAGAGGGCGGCGACACCGTCAGACGATAACGCTCCGCGACGACATCACTACGCATCAATAGGGGTCTATAGGGGTGCACTGTCCCGACACGACAGTCGCCGCCCGACCGGAACCCACCCACGCGCAAAAGCAGCAGCCGCGACAGGAAGCAGCGGGTTAGATCAGCCCGATTCGGCTGGCGAACTCACGTACGCCTGGCAGGTTGCGGCTGTCGCGGCCGACTGGACGTGTTCGATGAGGTTGGTTCGGGATTCGCGTACCAGTTCGCTGGCATGCTGACGGCCCGGCGCTGGGCCGGGTTCCTCCGTGCTGCTGGTCGGGGCGTGGGGTTGCTGGGTCAGCCGGCGGGTCGCGGCAGTGCGGCGAGGCGGTTGAATGCGCTGGCCCCGCCGACCTGGCCCCGGATCATTCGCGCCACCGCCGGCCGCGACCTCGCCCAGGCACGGGTGTGACGCTCGAGGCAGGCCCGGTTGCGGGGTCGGTGACAGCGGCTCCGGCAGCAGCGACCGCGAGCAGCAGCACGATCCAGAGCGGGACGGCGCCGACGTCGCGCGGTTCGGGTCAGGTGGTGCCGCGGACGACGAGCGTCGTCGGCAACACGGTCGGCTTGGGCGGGTCGTCGCCGCCGTGCAGCATGGCGACCAGCGCCTCGGCGGCGGCCGTGCCGAAGCCGGGCTTGTTCTGGGCGACGGTGCTGAGCCCGGGCGGGATCAGCGCGGCCACCTCGATGTCGTCGAAGCCGACAATCGCAATGTCGTCGGGGATCCGTAGGCCGGCCGCCTGGGCCGCCCGCATCGCGCCGACAGCCATCTCGTCACCGGCGACGAACACCGCGGTAGGGCGGTCGTCGAGGGCGAGCAGCCGGTCCATCGCGGCGTGACCGCCGTCGAGATAGAAGTCTCCCTCGACGACGTGGCCGTCGGCGAGCGGCAGGCCGGCCCCGGCCAGCGCGGCCCGGAAGCCGACGAGCCGTTCGGCTCCCGGCCAGGTTCGCAGCGGGCCGGTGATGGTGGCGATGCGCCGGTGGCCGCGTTCGACGAGGTGGCGGACGGCGAGCGCCGCGCCGCCGGCATTGTCCGAGGTGATGTAGGTCGACGTCGGGCCGTCGACCCGCAGGTCGAGAGCGACGCACGGCACCTGGGCTTCGACGAGGGCGAGCACGGCCGGGTCCCGGGTGCCGTTGTCGATGATGACCGCGCCGTCGAGGTTGTGCTGGCGGACGGCGCGCACGTATCGCTGCCCGTCGTCGGGCCCCGCCGCGTCGTGGCCGGCGAGCATGAGCAGGTTCAGCCCGTGCGCGCTGAGCGCCGTCTTGAGCGCGACGAGGATCTCCTGCAGGAATGGGTGGCGCCATCCAGGGCGGCGATGGTCGGTGTCCCATACCAGGCCCACCATGTTGGATTTCTTCGTGGCGAGCGTCCGGGCCGATCCGTTCGGCAGGTAGCCGATCTCGGCGGCCAGGTCGAGGATGCGCTGGCGGGTGTGCTGGCTGACGACCTCGGGGGTGTTGAAGACGCGGGACACGGTGGCGACGGACACGCCGGAGCGGCGCGCCAACTCCCTGATAGTGGCCAATGTGGTGCCTTCTCTGTAACCGGTTTCACGACCGTAGCGCCAGCGATGTCCGCCGGTCAACCCGCATCGAACGTTATCGTTTCGTAACTTGACACCCCCTAGCCGAACCCGTTCACACTTCCCAGGAAAGGTGCTCGCCGGCGGTCACCCGCAACTCGGCCGGCATCCGATCTTCATCCAACTCCACCCACTCCCACCACCATCGCTTCGCCGACAATGTAACCGGTTTCAGGTAACCGGTTACATCGCACGAAAGGGTTCCCTGGCATGCACCCAAAACGACTGTTGCGACTGGCGGCGGCCACCCTGGCCGCCGGAGTACTGCTGACCGCGTGTGGCACCGGCACCGAGGGAGGCTCCGGCGGCGGCAACGAAAAGATCACCCTGAACGTCAACCTGTTCGGCAACTTCGGGTACCAGGACCTGTACGCCGAGTACCAGAAGTCGCACCCGAACATCACGATCCAGGAGCGCACGGCCGCCTACAACGACCATCACCGCGACCTGATCACCCACCTGGCCACCGGCTCCGGCGCGGGCGACATCGAGGGCGTCGACACGGGCTTCATCGCACAGATGCGCGAGCGGGGCAACCTCTTCGTCGACCTGGGCAAGGACCGCCAGTCCGAGTACCTCGACTGGAAGTGGGCGGCGTCGCTGGCCAAGGACGGCAAACAGATCGGGTACGGCACCGACGTCGGCGGCCTGGCCATCTGCTACCGGCGTGACCTGTTCGAGAAGGCCGGCATGCCCTTCGACCGCGACCAGGTGTCGGCCGCCTGGGGCAGCGGCTGGGACCAGTACATCGAGTTCGGCAAGCGGTACGCGGCGAAGGCCCCGGCCGGCAGCGCCTTCTTCGATGGCGGAGGCCAACTGTTCAACGCCATCATCGGCCAGGCCCCGGTCGGGTACTACAACGAGGACAACGCCATCGTCGTGGGCACCAGCCCCGATGTCCGAAAGGCCTGGGACCTGACGGTGAAGGCGATCCAGAGCAACCTGTCGGCCAAGCTGATCGGCAGCTCGCAGGAGTGGAACAACGGCTTCGCGAAGGACCAGTTCGCCACCATCGCGTGTCCGGCCTGGATGATGACCAAGATCAAGGACCAGGCGAAGCACGCCGCCGGCAAGTGGGACGTGGCGAGCGTCCCGGGCGGCGGCGGCAACTGGGGCGGCTCGTACCTCACCGTTCCCAAGCAGGGCAAGCACATCGAGGAGGCCAAGAAGCTCGCGGCGTGGCTGACCGCCCCGGAACAGCAGGCCAAGGTGTTCACCGCGCGGGGCAACCTGCCGTCCATCCCGGCTCTGTACGACAAGCCCGACATTGCCCAGTACAAGGACGCCTTCTTCAACAACGCACCGGTGGGCCAGCTCTTCACCACCGCGGCGAAGCAGCTCAAGCCCCAGTACCAGGGCCCGCGAGCCGGAGACGTACAGACCACCATCCGCGACGCCCTCGTCCGCATCGAACAGGGCAAGCAAAGCTCCGACGAGTCCTGGAAGCAGATGGTCAGCGACGTCGAGCGCCTCGCCAAGTAACTCGACCCGCGCCGCCGGCGGTCGCCCGTGACCGCCGGCGGCACCCGGCGACAAAGGATCGACGATGGCCACCTACCTCCACCAGGCCCGGCGGGCCGGCCTGAGCCGGCTCGACACCAAGGGCTCGCCCTACCTCTACATCCTGCCGTTCTTCCTGCTGTTCGGCGCATTCGGGCTGTTCCCGCTGCTGTACACGGCGTACGTCTCGTTCAACGACTGGGACCTGCTCGACTCCGGGTCGCACCGCTGGGTCGGCCTCGCGAACTACCGCGAGATGCTGCAGGACGCGTACTTCTGGAACGCCCTGGGCAACACACTCAGCATCTGGGTGCTGTCCACCGTGCCGCAACTGCTCGCCGCGCTCTGGATCGCCCACCTGCTCAACCACCGGCTGCGGGCCCGCACCGCGCTACGGATGGGCGTGCTGCTGCCCAACGTCACCTCGATCGTGGCGGTGACGATCGTCTTCACCCAGCTTTTCGGCCGCGACTTCGGCATGGTCAACTGGGCTCTCGGCCTCGTCGGCATCGGCCCGATCGACTGGCAGGCCAACACCTGGAGCTCCCACCTGGCCATCTCGTTCATCGTCGCCTGGCGGTGGACCGGCTACAACGCCCTCATCTACCTCGCCTCGATGCAGGCGATTCCGCACCACCTGTACGAGGCCGCCGACCTCGACGGCGCGTCGCAGGCTCAGCAGTTCAGGCGGATCACCGTCCCGATGCTGCGGCCGACGATCATCTTCACCACGGTGATCTCGACGATCGGCGGCCTGCAGATCATGGCCGAACCCCTGCTGTTCGCCAGCTCCCAGACGCCCACCGGCGGCTCCGACCGGCAGTTCCAGACCGTCGCCCTGTTCATGTACGAGCAGGGGTTCCGGGAGTTCCGCTTCGGCTACGCCTCGGCGGTCGCCTGGACGCTCTGTCTGGTCATCGCCATCTTCGCGATCATCAACTTCCTGCTCACCCGGCGCATCGCCAAGGACGAGGACTGAGGAGAACGCCGTGACCACCCTCGCGGACCCCGTACAGACCGGCACCACGCCCTCGCCGCCACGCCGGTCCCACCGGCGCCGGAGCTTCGGGTACCCACGCAAGGCCTCGGTCTGGAGCTACGGCGCCCTGCTGGCGGTCGTGGCCGGGTCGGTCTTCCCGCTCTACTGGTCCATCGTCGTGTCCTCGCAGACCAGCGACGCCGTCACGAAGGTGCCGCCGGCCCTGGTGCCCGGCGGGCACCTCTTCGACAACATCGCGCGCGTGTTCGACACGACCGACTTCGGCCGGGCCCTGGTGAACTCCTTCATCGTCAGCGGCTCGATCACCGTCTCCGTGGTGTTCTTCTCGACCCTGGCCGGGTTCGCCTTCGCCAAACTGCGGTTCCGAGGCCGAAAGGCGCTTCTCGTCGTGGCCATCGCCACCTCGATGGTGCCGCACCAGCTCGGCATCATCCCGCTGTACATCCTGATGGCCGACCTCGGCTGGACCGGGCGCCTCACCGCCGTGATCGTGCCCGGGCTGGTAACCGCGTTCGGCGTCTTCTTCATGACCCAGTACCTCGGCCGCGCCGTGCCCGACGAACTGCTGGAGGCCGGCCGCGTCGACGGGTCCAGCACGTTCGGCCTGTACTGGCACATCGTCCTGCCGGCGGCCCGCCCCGCCGCGGCGGTGCTCGGGCTGTTCACCTTCATGCAGGCGTGGAACGACTTCTTCTGGCCGCTGGTCGTGCTGCAGGACAACGCGACCGTGCAGGTGGCGCTCTCCGCACTGGCCAGCGGCTACACCACCGACTACACCCTGACGCTGACCGGCACGTTGCTCGCCACGCTGCCGATCCTCGTCGTCTTCATGCTCCTCGGCCGGCATCTCGTCGACGGCATCATGCAGGGGGCGGTGAAGGGATGACCACCACATCCCAAGGCGCCGCCGCGGCCGCAACCCGGCCGGACCTGCCCGAGCTGCCGGACCTGCCGGCCGGCTTCATCTGGGGCGCCGCCACCGCGGCGTACCAGATCGAGGGGGCGGTCGACGAGGACGGCCGCGGGCCGTCGATCTGGGACACCTTCTGCCGCCGCCCCGGGGCCGTCGACGACGGCACCTCCGGCTCGGTCGCCTGTGACAGCTACCACCGCTGGCGGGAGGACGTGGACCTGCTGGCCGGCCTCGGCGTGGACGCCTACCGTTTCTCGATCGCCTGGCCACGGGTCATGCCGGCCGGGCGGGGCGCGGTGAACCGGCGGGGCCTCGACTACTACGACCGGCTCGTCGACGCCCTGTGCGGGCACGGCATCCGGCCGTTCGTCACGCTGTACCACTGGGATCTGCCCCAGGCGCTCGAGGACGAGGGTGGCTGGCGGGTACGGGACACCGCCGAGTGGTTCGCCGAGTACGCCGCCGCGGTCGCGGGCGTCCTCGGCGACCGGGTCCAGGACTGGATCACGCTGAACGAGCCGTACTGCTCGTCGATGGTCGGCTACGCGGAGGGCCGGCACGCTCCCGGCACCGCCGAAGGACATGGCGCTCTGGCCGCCGCCCACCACCTGCTGCTCGGGCACGGCAGGGCGGTCGCCGCAGTCCGGTCCGCCGCCGGCCCGCGGGCGCGCGTCGGCATCACGCTCAACCTCTCCCCCGCCGTGCCGGCCAGCGATACCGAGGCCGACCGGGCGGCGGCAGATCGGCAGGACCTCATGCTCAACCGGCAGTTCACGGATCCGGTGCTGGGCGGCGCATACCCGCCCGGGTTCGAGCGGCTCTACGCCGGGGTGAGCGATCTGTCGTTCCGCCGGGACGGTGACCTGGCGGTGATCTCCACGCCGCTGGACTTCCTCGGTGTCAACTACTACTACCGGGTCCACGTCGCCGACGCCCCGTACGAGCAGCCCGACCCGGCGCTGCGCAGCGCGTTCGACATCGGGGTCCGGCAGCTACGGCCGGACGGGTTGCCCACCACCGACCTGGGCTGGCCGGTGGAGCCGCAAGGGCTGTTCGACACCCTGACCGGGCTCGCGGACCGTTACCCGGGCCTGCCTGCCGTGTACGTGACGGAGAACGGCTGCGCCGACCTGCGGGACGGACCCGAGCCGGACCCGGAACGGATCTCGTTCGTGGCCGGGCACCTGGCGGCGGCGGCCCGTGCGGCCGCCGTCGACGACCGGCTCGATCTGCGGGGGTACTTCTACTGGTCGCTCATCGACAACTTCGAGTGGGCCCGCGGGTACGGGCCCCGCTTCGGTCTGGCCCACGTCGACTACGGCACCGGATCCCGTACGCCCAAGGCCAGCTACCACTGGCTGCGTGACCGCATGCGGGCGTGGCGGGAACGCACCTCCACCTGAAGCGCCGCCCGCGGCTCGTGGCGGCAACGGTATGCGCGGTCACCCGGCACCGAACCGCCCCGGTTTCGGTGGAGTCGGGCTCTTCGATCATGAAGGCGGGGCGTGGGCGCCGGGCTCGCCTGGCGGGGCGTCGAGGGCCAGCCTCAGCGCCGCCTCGACCGGATAGACCGGGCAGTACAGCGGAGTGTCTGTGGCCGGCGGGGCCGCGTCCTTCACCTCGAACGCCTTTCGGGCCCGGCCGAGGTCCGCGAGCAGGTCGGCCACTGACGGTTCCTTCTTCGGCTCCGGGGGCGCCGCCTCGACGGGTGCCTCCGTCTTCGGCGCCGTGATCGAGACGCCGAGCGCCGCCGCGGCGGCGTTGAGCCCGTCCTTCGGCATCGCGGCGGCCAGCGCCGAGAGGCGGCCGACGGCCTGGTCGGCGTACGCGGCGTCGACCGGCACCGCCGGCAGCTCGAACCGGGTTCCGGTCTGCGCGCCGAACGGGGCGTCGCGGAACACCCGGTCGCGGTTCTCGGCGTCGACGAGCACGTGGCGGCCGTCGTGGAGGTCGGCGTACAGGTTGGCGGCGAGCACGTTCCCGTCGAGCAGCAGGTTCTGGTCGGGCACGGTCGCGCGGACGGCGATGCTGTCGGCGAAGGCGAGCACGTTGGCCTCGACCCGCATGACACCCCGGCCGGAGAGGTCCAGCAGGCAGCCGGTCGTGGACTGCCCGGTCGAGGCCCGGCCGGTGGGGTCGGCGGCGAACAGGACCGTGTTGCCGCGGATGGTCCAGGGGCCCGCGCCGGGTGCCTGGACACGGACGGCGGTGCCGCTCGTGTTGACGACCACGTTGTTCTCGAACGTCCCGTACGCCGCACTGAGCTGCACGGCGCAGTACGCCGCGTTGGCGAAGACGCAGTTGCGCACGGTGATGCCGCCGCTGCCGCCGCGCAGGTCGAGCAGCGCCGCCGACTGGGAATGGCCCGCGTCGAGGGCGCCGCTGTCGGCGTACGCGTTGTAGGTCGCCCCGTCGAACATGAACCCGTCAAGGATGAGGCCCTCCCCCGAGTCCTCGCCGGTGAGCACCGGATCGCCGAAGATGCCCTTCGCCTTGGTCTCCGGGGTGAGCACGAAGCGCACGGGGTGCCGCCAGGGGTCGCGCGCGGCGAACTCGGCGTCCCACCCGCCCAGCAGCGTCAGGTTGCGTACGGGGATGCGCCATGTGCCCGACCGCAGGCGGCCCGTGTACTCACCTGCGGCGACGAGGATGCGGTCGCCCTCGGCGGCCTTTTCGAGGGCCTGGAACGGGTCGCGGAACGGCGCCTCGCGGCTGCCGTCCCCGCCGGAGGATCCGGCCCGCACGAACCAGTCGCGGCCGGCCGGCCGGGGCGGCTCGGGGGCCGTGACGTCGAGCACGGGCGCGAGGGAGTCGAGGACGATGGTGGCGCTCTGACGCCCGCCGGGCGGCGTGAGGCGGTACGTGCCGCGGAGCAGGTACGTGGACTCGAGGTCGAGGCCGCGCGAATACCGTACGGCCTCCTCGGTCTGGTGATGGACGAGGCCGTAGCGCGGGGCGAGCGCCCACCACGGGCTGTTGTCGGTGCCGGGCTCGTAGACGGCGACGCCGATGTGCGTCTCCGCGAGCTCGGGGAGGATCTGTGTGTTCTGGTCGAAGCCGACCCCGGCCCGCACCTGCACCGGGGCTCCGGCGAGCGTCGGGTCGGCCTCGTAGAGCCGCGCCCAGTCGACGGCCTGGTACGACGGGCCGGCCGGGAGCTCGGTGAACGGCTCCGGCGCCGCCAGGTCGGCGGGGTGCGCGCCCGGCGCCGCGCCGACCGCGAGGGCGAGCACCTCGGCCGGGGCGAGCCGGCGCATGACGGGCCGCTGAACATCACGGTCTGATGCGGACGACAGCTCACCGAGGCCGGCCGATTTCCGCAGCGCGTTGAGGGCGGCGATCGGCGGGCGCTCGTACGTGACGGCGACGTCCACCGTGTACGTGTCGAGCCACGCCGCCGGGAGCCCGGTCAGCTGTGGGTCGCCGACGGTGTTGCCGGCCGCCGAGCGCAGGCCGACGTCTTCGAGCTCCGCGGCGTACTCCTCGGTGAGCTCGGCCTCCGCGCCCGGCACCCGGCTGCGCACGATGTCGCGCGGTGTGGCGAAGAACAGGTTGCGGTCGATGGCGATCTGCCCGACGTCGCGCAGGCAGGCGACGGCCGCGTTGCCGCAGCCGACGAACACGTTGTCGGCGATCGCGGCAGCGCCGTTGATCCGTACGCCGACGGCCCGGTCGGCGCCGGAGCCGCGCGGCGGGTCGGAGTCGTCGTGGGCGAAGGCGAAGGTGTTGCGGCTGACCGCGGCCGGGGTCTCGGGGGCGCCGTCGCGGACGGTGAGCAGGCTGAGGCCGACGCAGTTGACGACGATGTTGTTCTCGAAGACCACGGAGTCGCCGCCGAGCTCGACGGCGCCGGAGCTGCCGTTGGCGAAGCAGCAGTCGCGGACGGTGATGCGCTCGCCGCGCAGGCTCACCAGCGGGCCGTCCCCGTAGGAGGCGCGCTGCAGGCCGCCCTGCTCGTCGTAGTCGTCGCGCCCGGCCCCGTCGAAGAACAGCCCGTCCAGGACGAGGCCGTCGTGGCCGCCGATGCCCTGGAGCATGTTCGGCTCGTTCGGGACGCGCAGGCCGGTCTTTGCCGCGAAGACCGTCGGTGTCTGCCAGGGGGTACGGCGGGAGAAGTCGGGGCTGTATCCGCCGAGCAGGGTCAGCTCGGGGGTGTCGACGACCCACGAGGAGCGCTCGCCGCGCCCGGTATAGGTGCCCGCCGCGATGTGGATGCGGTCGCCGGGCGCAGCCTGCCGCAGCGCGAGCCACGGGTCGTGGAACGGCCGGGCCCGGGTGCCGTCGCCGACCGGGCCGCCCGCCGCGACGAAGAGGTCGGTCATGACTTCTTCACCTCGTCGTCGGCTTCCTCCGTCTTGTCCGCGAGCAGCTTGAAGCCCACCTTGACCGCGTCTCTGACCTGTGCGAACGCGGCGAGGCCCGTCTGCTTGTAGGGTCCCTCGGCCAGGTCCTTGACGTATTCCTCCTCGGTCGCCAGCAGCGACTCCAGGGATTCCGAGGCCTTCTCCAGCTCCTCGTTGAACTTCGCCAGCGTGCCCGGATCATCGGTCAGCTGGGCGAAGGCGTTGGTGCTCTCCTCCACGAGCGTGGGGAAGAGCTCGTCGTAGAGCTTGCTGGACTGCTCCTTGGCCGCCTCGGCCCGCGTGTCGAGCCCTCGGTCGAGGACGTTCTCCTTCATCCAGTCCCAGTCGGTGGCCCGGTAGTCGCCGGACGCGCCGATGCCGCGCCAGTTCCCCGCCGCCTCGGCGCCGCGGGCGAAGAGCTTGTCGATCCAGTCCTCGTCGAGCTGTTCGCGGGCCACGGTCAGCAGCTTGATGTTGTCGACCACCGTCTGCTTCGCGGCACGCTTCTGCTTGGCCGCCATGAGGTTCTCCGCGGTGAGCTGCTCGAAGTTCTTGATCGCCTCGTTGGCGGCTTCCTTGGACGACGGGTCCTTCATGAAGAGGACGATCAGGCGGGCGCCCGAGGTCGGGAGGTATTTGACGAGCAGGCTCTTGACCGTGTCCTGGATGGAGCCGAAGTTCTTGAGGAGCAGCTGCTCGACGATCGCGTCGTTGCTGCGCGCGTTCTTGAGGTCCTCCTCGCACTTCTTGATGAGCGCGAGGTCGGCCTCCAGGACCTTGCTCATCAGCGTGGCGACCTCGGGGACGTCGAGCCGGGCGACCTGCGCCCAGATCTTGCGCTCCCCGGCGAGGAAGTCACGCGGGCCGACCGCGGTCCACCGTTCGTCGACGGACATCGCGTTGGCCTGGCTGTCCTCCAGCACCGACCGGATGTCCGATTCGAGGCGCTCCATCAGCGCCTCGGCCTGCTCGCAGTTGGTCTCCCACCGGTCGGTCAGGCCGTCATAGCCCGGTTGCTCCAGCTTGGAGAGCATCTCCTCGAACAGCTTCTCCCGATCGGTGTCGAAGCGTTCCAGCAGATCCAAGACCTTGTCGAGGATGTCCTCCTCGAACCCCGTGGCGCGCATCCGCTGCTCAACGAGCTCGCGGGCGTCATCGACATCTTCCACAAATTTCAGGGTAGGAGCCCTCGGTCATCCGAGGCAGTCGTGAACCCGATCCCTGCCAGATCAAGGATCCGACCTATGCCGCCGCTCGGTGAAGACTGACTCCGGAAGTCGTCGACTCTTCGGGAGTGCACCATGTCATCCCTGTTCAGCGGACCGATACTTGGTGTTCGTATGCGTCTTTCCTCTGGCACCGGGGGGCAGCCGGCTCATAACGGCATGGGGTGCCCGCTCCGTGGCGGCCACCCCATGCCTTACCGTCCCGTGCGGTCACTCCCCCGGGAACGCACGGACGGGCCTCAGTTGAGGGCGTAGATCTCCGCGGCCGACGTCCACGGGTTGCCGGCGACCTGACTCACGGCACGCAGTCGCGAGTACTGCCCGGTCTTCGCGGTGGACCGGACGTCCTTCTGGCTCGCGTCGTTGGCGAACGCGCCAGTGGCCACGGCCGTTCCCCAGTTGGTGCCGTCGGTGCTGACGTACACCTCGTACTGGCCGATGCGTCCGTTGACCGCGCCGGAGCCGCCATCCTGCCGGGGCAGGTAACGCAGGCCCGAAACGCAGTAGCTCGCGCCCATGTTGAGGAAAAAACGCCCTGCCGGTCCAACCGGACGACGATCACTCCGGAGCCCTCGCGGATGTGCAGGCGCGTGCCCGGCTTCCAGCCGAGGGCCCGGATGACCGTGCGGTCGGCGATCCGGCCGCTGCTGTCGATGGCGGCCAGGCCGTACACCATCGTGCCGGCGCGTGGCGTCGGCAGCACCGGCAGGGGAAACAGCGAACGGCGAAGCGCTCCGCCACGGGGGCGACGGGACTCCTGCCCCCGGTCGGCCAGCATCACCGGCGGGATGACGGGAGCCACGGAACGATCAGCCACGACAACCGCCCCCGATCGAGACAAGCTCGGTCGAGGGCGTCGCTGCGCTGAGATTTGCGTGGTCAAGCGCGCTTGACCACCAGTACGCGAAACACAGCATGGATGCTGCAATTTGGTGTCCGAGGCCCGAGTTGAACCCCAACTACATGATCAGAATAGCCACTGACCTGCAGTTGTGCTGACTGTGAATTGACATACTGGGTGCCGATGTCACGTGATCATGGCACAGCTGGCCCGCGACGTGAGCCAGCCATGTTCAGTTCGGCGTTCGGTCCGGTGGCTACTGAAAGGCGAGCTGTTGCGCTAGCCACCCCGCATACCACAGCGGGCTGCGCTCGTTGGCTGTCACGTCGCCAACGTCCACGCCGATCTCTGCGGCGGCCAGGCTGCCGGCGCGAGCGATCTCCGGGTAAGCCACGCCAGCTCGGGGAACTCAGGCTCCAGCGGGTGCCTGTCCATTGGCACTGGGGATTAGCCTGCGGCGGTATCGGTCAGCCGGGCAAAGCTCGGTATCGGCGATCCGGCGCACGGTCGGGTCGGGGCCGCTGGTGTACCGGGAAAGATTCGGGGGCGACGCGCTGGCGGATCACCGGGTCTGGGTCGTTCGCCAGCCCGACCACGAACGGCGCCCGGCGCGAATCGCACGCTATCGGTGCTGACGGCGCCGCTGGTGGTGGCGGCGCGCACCGCTGGCTCGTCGTCTTGCGCCAGCGTCGTGAGCTGCTGCTGTGTGCGCGGATCCGAGTCCACCGCCCTGCCAAGCGCCCGAGCGGCCTGGGCTCGCAGCGGGTCCTCGTCAGCGGCGATCAGCAGCAACGCGTCGACCGCCGCCGCCCCGCCGACTGAGCCAAGGGCTTCGAGGGCGTTCTCGCGGACGTGCCGATCGGGGTCGTGTCGCAGCCGCAGCAACACCGGGGTTGCCTCGACCTTGCGGAGCTGGCCGAGTGCGTACGCGACCATCGGCCGTACCCGCGGCACGGGGTCCGCGGCGAGGGTGGCCAGTGCTGCAATCGCGTCGGCCCGGCCGGTGCAGCCGAGCCTGCTGGCGGCCGAGATGCGTACCTGATCGTCGGCGTCGCGCAGCGCCATGACTAGCACCAGGAATGCTCGGTCTCGCCAGCAGGGTTGGGAATCGAGCCGATCGCCACGGACGTGACCCGCGGGTCGGCGTCGGCCGCGGCCAGCAGTTCGACATCCTGCGCTTCAACCACGAATCCGAGTGCCCACAGCCCTGCCCGGCGTAGTTCGGCGGTGCCACCAGTAGCCAGGCCCAGCACCGAGCGACGCGCGGCTGCCTTGTTTGTAGGCAACAGGTCGATGATCTCGCCAGTCAAACTGTCCTGGCCGTAACCGAGATCCCGGGCCGACGCGCGCAGAAGCGCCGAGATCGCAGCCAGACCCTGCACGCCGGCCAGAATGCCGGCGATCTTGTCGCGACCGTAGAAGTTCCGCTCGTACAGGAAACCGGTCAAGCGCCTCATGTAACCGGGGCACCAAGGTGACGTCCCCGCACGTCGCGAAAGCGGTGAGGATCGGCACGACGTCGTCGTAGTCGTCCTCAAGCTCCGTGGCATGCCGGAGCACGGCCTCCAACCCCTCCAGCACTGTCGATCATCCGCGTCACCATGCCAAACGCCGCCGTCTATCCGAGCGCGCGCTCCCCGAGACGGCGCTGAACACTGCGGTCGAAGCCGCCACCGCCTGCGCTGATGCACACCCTAAAGCGTCCTAGGACATCGACTTCAGGGCGGCTGGGAACCTGGGCCACTGGTGCCCCGAACACGAGCGGCAACCAGTCGAGTCACTGTTAGGACACAACCCATCCGTCCTCCTGCTGAAGCAGCGCTTCAACCAGGCAACGACGGACCCAGCGCCGCCGTCCCGTGAGGACAGGTCGCTGTCGCGAAATGAGTGAAAACGAACCCACCGTCATCGATCTGGGCGTCGTAGTCGACGTCGCAGCGGGTTGTGTCAGGTTTCGGTCGACCGGTGGCGGGGCCTGCAGCGGCACTGGTCACCTGTCGCGGCGAGGGGGCGGCGCACTCTATATTTTGAGCGCGATCACTGGCGCGCCGCGGTCGTGAAGGCACGACTCGTCGCGGTGGACCTCGGGGAGACTTCGTGAGTCAGCTTCATGTTCGGCATGTCCGCGACTTCCTAGACCGGGA
The DNA here is from genome assembly GCF_028768405.1 of Micromonospora chalcea. Taxonomy (NCBI): domain Bacteria; kingdom Bacillati; phylum Actinomycetota; class Actinomycetes; order Micromonosporales; family Micromonosporaceae; genus Micromonospora; species Micromonospora chalcea. The sequence goes on from NZ_CP118233.1 coordinate 2,503,959, forward strand.
GTTCCGACACCTGGTAGATCTCTCAGATCTTGACGGCCGCCCAGAGAGCGAGCGGGAGAGCTCCTTCTATAGCCGCGCGCTGGGTGCGTTAGCGGTTCAGCAACTCAGCGGGTGCGACAAGGTCCAGGCCGCCACCTCGATCGTCGACGGGTTCGATGACGGCCATGTGGACGTCGCGCTGACACAAGATCGCCCTCCGGTGCTGTGGCTGGCCCAGTCGAAATGGAGCGACAAGGGCAACGCGGGCTTCGGCGTGGGCGACGCAGCAAAGATGCGCGAGGCGTTGGACAACATCACGAATGCCGAGTTCGACGGTTTCAACCAGCGATTCCGTGCCCTCGAAGCAAAGATCGACCAAGTAATCAGCAACCCACAAGTGAAGATCACGTTGGTAGTCGCCTTGCTCGGTGATAGCACACTGGCGGCACCAGTACAGGCGGTCCTTGACAAGATCGTGCGTGATGCCGGAGATCTGGTCAATGTGCGGGTACTCGGCCTGCAGGACTTTCACGACATCGTCCGCTCGGCGGCCGGAATCGGCGAAGCGACGGTCGATCTTGAGCTGCGTCTGGATAGTCCCGGGTACACGGACCAGCCGTACAAGGTGTACCAAGGTGTCGTTAACGCCTCTCAGATCGCCGACTGGTCCGCACGGTTCGGGGACCGGCTATTCGACAAGAACATCCGGGCCGCGCTAGGAATCACCGAGGTCAACCAAGCGCTTATCGACACCTTGGTTACCCGGCCAGAGGATTTCCTGTACTTCAACAATGGAATCACAGTATTGTGCGACAACCTGGGCAGGACCGCTAGGCACGCGATGAATACCCATGGGCCCGCTGATCTGGTGTTGAGTGGCGCCAGTGTGGTGAACGGTGCGCAGACGGTTCATTGTGTCGCCGAAGCGATGCGGCAGAACTCGGAGAAGGCCGCGGATGCGCGGGTATGGGTTCGGGTTATTTCGCTGGAGAACTGTCCTGAACGATTCGCGGATGAGGTGACTAAGGCTACCAATACGCAGAATCGGGTCGAGGCGCGTGACTTCGTCTCTCTCGACCCCAACCAGGCGCGGATTCGTGATGAGTTCGCCCTCTCTTTGCACAAGGCGTATGTGATTCGGCGCGGCGAGCGGGAGCCGGAGCCCCGTGCGGGATGCTCGGTGGTCGAAGCGGCATCAGCGTTGGCGAGTTTGCATCGCGACCCGGTGATGGTGGCGCGCGCCAAGCAGGGACATGAGCGGTTGTGGAGAGAAGACGCCTACGACAAACTGTTCGGACTCAAGATCAACGCCTACCGCGTCTGGCGCTCTGTATTGCTGCTGCGCGCAGTGAAGGAGGAGTTGGACGGGGCACAGAATGACGTGGTCGGTCGAGCTGCCCAGGTTGCAATTCACGGTGATTTGGCGATTGTCAACATCGTCGGTCGGCATCTGGATCTGCGCGGGATCAGCGATGCTGAGACGAACTGGGACCCGGTCGTGGCACAAGCGCGACAGTTGACGAGGGCAACACTCTCGCTGCTGGTTAGGCAGGTTGATCACCTGATGCCGACCAGCTATCTGCAGACGGTGTTCAAGTCCGAGGAGAAAACTCGCCTGCTCCTCGGCTATGCCCCGCCGCAGGCCCGCATCGTGGAGGAGGTCGCGGATCTTCCGGACAAGTATCGAGCGACCAAGCCAGAGCGCAAGAGTAACGCTGTCGGAGTCATCGTCGACGCCGGTGCCATCGCTGACGGCACCGCATTGGAGTTCCGGGCACGAACCGGGCCGGAGCGCAGAGCGCTTGACCTCTGGTTGGCTGAGGACCCTCGTCGTGGTCGTGCAACGTGGGTTACTCACCGCCGTAACCCATTGCTCTGGGAAGCCGATGGCAAGCAGTATTCGCCGACGGCGCTTGTGCAGCTCATGGTCAAGCTGGCGACAGGGACCAGACTCAAGACGGTTCAGGGAACAAGCCGTTGGTTCGTGCCGGGTGCGGGGTCGCTTGTGGATATCGCAAACGTTGCTCGTGCGGACATATCCGAATGAGTCATCGAGGCTCGTTGGGAAGCCACAGATTGTTCCCCGCTGTCCGTAGGCGTTCGCGGTACTCCTCGTGGCCAGGCATAGCGCGCCCGACGATGCGCCAAAACTCTGCCCCGTGATCGCGACGGTGGAGATGCGCGAGCTCGTGGACGAGCACGTAGTCGATCAGGGTGGGCGGAAGCTGCATCACCGCCCAGTGGATATTGACGGTGCCGTCCTTGGAACAGGATCCCCAACGGTAGCCAAGAGGGCGGACGCGAAGCCCCGTTATCGGTGACCCCATGCGCGACGTCCAAGGCTGCACGCGTCTGGTCAGCCACGGCTGCCCGACGCGCCGATACCAGCCGACCAAATCCTCAGCTCCGCCACCATCCGGAAGCTCCAGCCGGCCACGGAACAGCCTGACGGCCGGCGCCTCGACCAACCTGAGGCGATAGAAACGGCCGAGGTAGAGAAATGCTTCCCCGGAGACATACTTCTTAGCGGGCGGCGATTCACTCATGTCCCGCTTCTCGGCCAGTTTGCCATAGAGCCAGGACCTCTTGGCCTTGACAATCCTCACCAGTTCGTTGCATGAAACGAGGGGCGGGATGACGGCGGTGATCGAGGCATCACGTTCGACGGTGAGCCGGACACTCCTACGGCGCTCGCTCACGGTCACAGCGATGTCCAGGTCGCCGATGCGTAGGAGGGCTGGGGGCCGGCTTGTGGTCACCTGCATGGGTGTCACGCCTTTGGTATGAGGCGCCGGTTACTCTTGAGCACATCTAGTAAAGTACTGGCGAGCTGATCAAGTTGGACGTAGTCACCCAAGGATCGCTCGTAAAGGATCTCGAAGATCTCGCGGCGCAGTTCTTCCTGGTCGACAGTCTTTCGCCAGAAGTCCTGACGATGGATCGTGCGAGTGGCCAGCTGGTAGAGGTCCCGGGTCGCATCGGTGAACCGGGGATCGTCGAGATCATCCGGTGACGTCGCCAGCTCGGCAGTCATCGTTCGATGCAGCCGTGCCTCGACCTCGTTGAGGCCGGAGTCGTCCTCGGGCGTGGCGTGCACGATCTCCTCCATCAGCTTGTTGAGCGCTAGTAGTTGCTGGTCCCAGTCGTCCTTCAGCTCGCTCAGAATGATCTCCAAGCGCTCGCTGAGCTTCTGGTAGCGGGCCGGGTCCTCGCCACGATGAACGGTGATGTGGTACCGGATGGCGTTCTCCATCTCCGATGCCTTCGCTCGGGGACCGCCGGCCATGGCTTCGACCTTCGCGGCGAACCCAGGCGCGGTCATGTTGATGGGCGGCAGCTGCTGCTCGATACCGAGCGAGGCGATGTGCTCATCGATCAGCGCACGAATCTTCGCACCGTAAGCTCGCGGATCGAAATCACCGGAATCTATACGGTATCGACGTGTTGCCATCAGCTTGATGACCATGAAGCGCTTCAGGTCGGGCAGATACGGCTTGGCAGCCGGATCGGGCAGGACCGTGTTGACGGTCCGGGCGAACCGGGCGAGCTCTGCGTCGAACCGATCTCGTAACTCCGGTTCGGCGAGGGCCTGCACGCACCGCTCGACATCCTCGGGGTACCGGAACATCAGACGCAACCGCTGTGCCTGCGGTTCCAGCTTCGCCACGTGTAGCCGGGCGTCCATCAGCGCACCGCGGACATCTTTGCCTTCGTCGACGGAGAACCCCTCGTCGGCGAACACGCGCAGCGCTTCGAGCAGGTTTCTGGCGACACCACGGTAATCCACGACGCGGCCATGGGTTTTTCGGGCGGCGGTGCGGTTGACCCTCGCTACGGCTTGCAGTAGATCATGCTCTTCGAGCTGCCTGTCGAGGTACATGGCTTGCGCGATCGGCGCGTCGAACCCGGTGAGTAGCATCGTGCGGACGATGATGAAGGCGGTGTCGTTCTCCCCGAACGGGCGGAGAAAGCTGGCGATACGGTCCCGTTGCTTCGTCTCGTCGCTCCATTCGGCAAGTCGGTGCTCGTTCTCCGCCTCGCCCTTGGAGATCACTGGGAGGAAGTCGATCCGCTTCAACAGGTCGAGGTGCCTGGCGGCTCGGACCAGACGCGCGCGACTGGAGTTGCGTATCTCCTCAGCGCGCATGGCGAGCACGTCGGGCGGTAGCTTCTCGATGGCCGCGACCAGCTCATCCCGGGCCTCAAGTAGCGCCTCGCGGTAGCTGACTGTGGCCTCCCGGTCGTAAGCCACCAACTGCGCCTTGAACCCTTCCGGCAGCACATTGTCAACATAGTGCAGCAACATGTGTTTGGCTTTGGCGTCGATCAGTTGGCGTGCCGCCGAGACCCTTCCCTTGGTGACCCAACGCCGCTGAAGCTCTTCGCGTTCTTCAGGGCCGAGGTCGACGAACTCGTCTTCGAAAATGTCATCGAGGTCCTGGCTGTCCCGGACCGCAGCTTTGACTTTCACGCCCTCATAGAGGATCGGGACGATTACCTCGTCCTCTTCGGCCTCCCTGAGCCGGTAGGTGTCAATGAACGGACCGAACAGGTCGATGCTTGTCTTGCGGATGCCCTTCCTGGTCATGATGGGCGTGCCAGTAAAGCCGATACGGGCGGCGTTAGGCAGGGCCTCGCGGAGATTGGCGCCGAGCGAGGCGGTGTGGGAACGGTGTGCCTCGTCGATAAGTACGACGATGGACTCATCTGCGTTCATTACCTCGCCCAGCGATGTGGCCGCGGTGACACCGTCGCCGGCTTGGTTCTTCTGGATCATCACGAAAACCACTGCTGGGCCGCGCCTGCCCAGCAGCGTCCTGGCGCGAGAGGCCGTCCTTGCCGTGTACACCATCTCGCCGCTGAGACTCATGGTTGCGCTTAGCTGATCCTGAAGTTGGGTGCGGTCCGTCACCACGACAACCTTGAAGTCCGCGAGGTCTGGGGTGAACCGCAGGCGGCGTACCAGGAAGGTCATGGTGATGCTCTTGCCGGAGCCTTGCGTGTGCCAGATGATCCCGCCGCGACGGTCGCCCGCGCCGTCCTGGCGGCGGGTCTTGCCCGTATGGAGCCGCTTGATCGCCTTCTCGACCGCGCGGAACTGTTGATAACGCGGCGCGACCTTGACGATCTTGCCCTGGTTGGTCGTCATCACGGTCACGTAGTTGTGGACGATGTTGAGAAGGTTCGCTGGGTCCAGCACGCCGGCGGCCAGGATTTCTTGGCGGCTCAGCTGTGCGGCGCTTTTGCCCCGCAGGGATGCGAGTTCCTCCTGGGTTAGCGGGTACGGGTCCCGCCACGGAATGTAGCGATCAGCTTCGGCGGTGAACGTGCCCAGTCGAGCGTCTTCCCCGCTCGTCGCCACAGTCAGCTGCACGGTGTGGAACAGCTTCTGATTGCCGACGCGGTACTCACTGTTCACCTGTTCGGCGTACCTGCGGATCTGGCCAATGGCCACATTTAGGCTGGTTTCGGTCGTCTTCTTGCACTCCACGACGACAAGGGGTATGCCGTTCACGAACAACACGAGGTCGGGCACGATCGGCCCCCGCCCGCCGGGAATGTCCACACGGAACTGGTTGACTACCGTGAACTCGTTGTTGGCCAGGTGGTGCCAGTCGATGAAGTGGATCGTCCGGGTCTTGCCGCCCTCCCACCCTTCGACACCCTCGACCGCGACGCCCCTGAGCAGCAGTTCTGTGGCGGCTCGATTGATGTCGAGCAGGCTTGCGGGGGCTGTCCGGGTGAGACCGTTGATGGCCAGGCTGATTCGGTCCTCTGTGAGCCACTCTTCGCCCAGCGGATTCTTGTTGATCCGCCGCAGCGCGGCGCGCAGCTTGTCCTCCAGAATCACCTCGTCGAAACTGACCCGTCCGGAGGCAGCGGGTACGGTCGGGATGACCTCGTCGTGCGCAGCGCCTTCGAGATGCCGCCAGCCCATCTGCTGGAGTTGCTCGATAAGTGGCTTCTCCACCAGGGAATACTCCAGCCCACCTGCCACGAAACCGCTCCGTCCCAGCCGTCGGCGTACCTTGACGAGCATATCTACTCTGGCCGACAAGCTGTGAAGCGCGGAGAGGCTAGACGTCCTCCAGCCGGGCACCGGCTTCGGCGACCCGTATCCGCCCGGTCAGCAGGTCCTCAGTAAGGCCGTGCCGCAGAAGGATCAGCTGATGCAGGCGGGCCCCTTCGGTACTGGTGCTTGTCTTCTGGGCCGCCAGCAGCGACAGCAACTCGTGCTGCGCCTCAAGCGGAGGGATCGGAACCGGCATCGCCTTCAGCTGGCGACTGTTGATCGTGGCTAGGTTCGTTGTCTGCTTGGCGATGCTGAGGAAGTACTGCTTGCCCTGGTTCGAGGACGTGTACGCCGCAAGGTAGGCGGGTAGCAATCTGGACCTGTCGCAGCGCACACGAAAGATATGGTTCTGGCAGATGCATGGATCGATCCGGGCATCCCACACGGCACCGCGACCGAGCTTGTCGAAGTCGCCGCCTTCGGTGAGGAGCACGTCGCCAGCTCGCAGCATATACCGTTGCGCATCGCTCTTGCTGACCCGTACCGACTTCACCTCGGTCGTGTCGATGTAGCCGTCCTGGACGTTCGCTACCCTCAAGTATGGCACTTCAACTGTTCCGCCGGTTTCCGTTCCCAATGTGACGCCAGTGGCAACGGTCGCGACGCTTCCGAGACTAGCGGTGGACGCGGCGAGGCCCGTGATTCGCCGAAGCTCTGCTTCGATCAAAGCGGCGGTGATGTGAGAAGTCTTTTCGACAACAAGCCGCTGGTTGGCGATCTGATCCTCTATGGTGTCGAGAATCTCCACGATCCGGCGTTGATCCTGCTGTGGCGGAAGAGCCACCTCAATGCGGCTGAAGTCGCGGTACCGAACGGCGCCGCGCCTGTCCACCGACGCTTGCTCGTGTACTCCGTACTTCGCGATCAGGTCCGGGGACTTCAGAACTCGGAACAGATATGGCGGATACACCTCATCAGTGCACGAGAAGACCGTGTAGATGGGGCTGACACAGGCGAGCTCGAAGTCCTGTTGCAGGCCGATTGACCCTTCAGCCAGGTGGTTCGTCGCATACGCGAACCAGCCACGGCGGACCACCCTGTATCCGGACAGATTGCTGCTGTAGACGGATCGGTTTTTGAAATACTCATCTGATGGAACCAGGCCGAGGTGCTTCGTGGATGACAGCACCGTAACGCCGCGCCGGCCGCCGACGCGCTCGGCCTCCTCCAGCGTGATGTCACTCAGTGTGAACCGCCTCCAACCACCGGGCACGCTAGGCATAGCCGAGCTCCTTGAGGTAGGTCTCCAGTCGAGCCGCTGCCGCTTCACGCTGGGCCTCCAGCTCACGCAACGTGACCGCGTACTTGTCGGCCCATGTACGGAACGCGGCTTCGAGGAGCCGGCGGGCGCCGGCCACGCGTGAGTCGAGGCGCGAGGCGAGCTGCTGGCGAAGCACCTCCAGTACGAGGGCGCGACGTTCATCGGGGCTCAGGGCAGCGGCGGTCGTCCGCAGCCGCGGGAGAAAGTCGTTCGCCAGCGCCGTAACGTCTTTCCGCGCCGCAGCCGTGTCGGCCTTCAGCCTTCTTAGCTCGGCCTCAGTCAGCTGGTTCTCCGGGTCCTGAGCCTCGTCGTCTTCCTCGTCCGACCGGGCAGTCGCCGCTCTGAGCTGAGCGTTCAGGTCGGCGTACCGGGCTTCGGCCTCGTCAAGCTCGGCCAAATAGTCCGGGATCAGGGCCGGAACGACACGGTGGTCGCGGGCCTTGCGCTTCTCGGCCTCGATCTTCTGTTTGTCCCAGTATTCCAACTCCTCCTCGTCGAGCTCGAACGCCGACTCGATCGTTGTGAGCCACCCTTCGACCACGCCCTCGAAACCGTTGAGCGCTAGCGTCTTCATGTCGTACTGAGTTTCCCCCCACCACGCCGCGACCACCCCAGCTAGTTCAAAGCGGTCGAGTAAGCCCAGCGGCTTCAGCTCGCCGACAAACGAGTCGAGGAGCTCCGCGCGGATCTCCATGACCATCCGGGAGTCAGGCAATTCGACCAGCCGCTTACTGTGTTGCGTCCACCAGTCAGTGAAGACGTCCCGCAACCGTGTCTCCGCGGGGCGGGCGAGTGCCGGGAGACGTTTGGCGGTCGACTCCCAACCCTCCGGCAGGAAGTCGAAATAGTGCGCATCTCTATCGGCGAGTAGGCTTGCCGGATCGATGCCAAACGCGGTGAACAGGTGAGACTTACTGGCAACCTCGGTCTTGGGCACACCACCGTGCACATGAGCGCGCACGTCCTGCGGCTCCGGCGGGGGCGTATTGTCGACATACCTGCGGATGTTGAGGTTGAAGTCGTTATTCCTTAGTTCCTTGACATCGACGACACGAGCAAAGCCGGGTATATCGCGGTGCTCCTCGAACGCTGATACGATCTTCTCCGCGTGCTGCGGCTCAAGGTAATTCTGCGCGCGACCGCTGGTGAATTCGCGGTCGGCGTTGATGAAGAGTACCTTACCCTGTCGATCCTTGCGCCGTTTTGCCGTCCCGCGCAGTACGAGGATGCAGGCGGGAATGCCAGTCCCATAGAACAGATTTGGGGGCAGGCCGATGACCGCCTCCAGGCGGTCATCGTTGATAATGCCCTCACGGATCTTTTTCTCCCGGCCACCGCGAAACAACACACCATGCGGGAGCACGGTCGCTCCGACGCCGTCGGGGGTAAGCACGGCGAGCACGTGCTGGGCAAACATGAGGTCGGCCTTCTTGCCCGTTTCCGGTGCAAAGCCGTACTTGAATCGCTCCGGGTGCCGCATGTCAGTTGCGACATAGTTCTGGGAGAACGGCGGATTGGTCAAAACTCGATCGAAGCGCATCAGCTCGTCGCCCTCGTGGTGTAGAGGGTTGGCTAGCGTGTCGTCGTTTTCCAGGCTGGCGTTGAGCACACCGTGCAAGATCATGTTCATCTTGGAGATGGCCCAGGTCCCACCGTTGTACTCTTGGCCGGCGAGAGTTAGGTCGCGGTGATCCTTGCCATGCTCCTCGACATACTCCTTGGCGTGAATGAGCATCCCGCCGGAGCCTGCACAAGGATCGTAGATGCGCATGCCAGGCTCCGGTTTGACGAGCCTGACCATCATGCGCACCACACCCCGCGGCGTGTAGAACTCACCGCCCTTCTTTCCAGCGGAGTCGGCGAACTCAGCAATCAGATACTCGTACGCCGCACCCAGCAGGTCAGGGAACTCGAAGTCTTCGTTACGCAGGCGCACCCGATGGAAATGGTCAATCAACCTCTGCAGCCGCCGATCGGGGATGGTCGACTGGCCCACCTTTTTCATGAAGTCGATGTGCTCGAGGACGCCCTCCAGTGCTGCCGAGTTGACCTCCCCCAGCGAGCTAAGCGCCGTGTTGAGCAATTCCCCGACATTCTTTCGCCGAGAGTTGTCCTTGATATACTGCCAGCGAGCGTCCAAGGGGACATAAAAACTCTCGCCCCTATAGAAGTTAGGGGCGTCGGCCATCCGCTCAGCCTCGTCCGGACTTTTACCCTGCGCCTTCCACTTTCTCACCAACTGCTCACGGACCACGTCGAACTGGTCGGAGGCACGTTTCAGGAACAGCATCCCGAAGATGTATTCCTTGAACTCGGAGGCATCCATCTTGCCGCGCAAGATATCCGCAGCCCCGAAAAGGTGCCGTTCCAGCTGCGGCAACGTCAGCCTAGCCACGTGGTGACCTCTCGCTCGCAGGGGCCCGTCGGCCATGGGGTCGACCCGATTGCCGAATGGACCGTGCCCGGCGGGGCGCGGCCCAGGTGGCGATCATCGCGTCTGCCAAATTATCCCTGCTCGCGGCGATCCATGGAACGGCACCCCCGACCGTAACCCAAATGCCCGGATTGCTACCTACGGGGCAATTCCCAGTGCGCCGGCGATGGCGGTTGAAGATGAAGGACGTGCCACGTACCTGCACAGAGGCAACCCTGTCGACGTCGAGTTTACGCTTGAGGGAGGGCGAAGAACGCCTCGGCCAGGGCTTTGTCGTAACATGAGCCAATCCGCTCCATCGAGCGGCGGACGCCGTGGCGGCGACCGGCATCAGCGAAGGCGCCGCCGCTGTATTGGGCGGTACCGCGCGGGCGTCCCGATCGGTGGAGCCGGGTTGCCCGTCGGCTGGTCAGCGCTTGCGAGGGCGCGCTATGACCGATTCGGCGATGTCGAGCGCGCGGAGCAGGGTTCTCAGGTGCGCCGCCGGCAGGGTGCCTGCGTCAAAGCCGCATGCTGATACGAGCGTCTTGAGCTGGCTGACTCGTTGGTAGGGGGCGGCGGCGAGGCAGGTGGGGTGAGTCAGTAGATCCCGTGCGGCGTATCCGTCGTCAGCAGCGTACTGGGTCAGTTCGACGGTGATCTGCTCGGCGGCTGGGTGATCTTTGTCGAGGGCGTCGAGGAGGGTGAGGCCGAGTCGGGTGTGGAAGACGATGAGTCCGGGCTTGACGGGCCCGAGTGCGTGGTAGGCCGTCAGCGCCGTGCTCGCCTGATCGTCCCCAGAGCATGGCATGAGCAGGTGCAGGCATGCGGTGACGGCGTTTTCCCATGGTTCGCCGGGTTTGGTGGCATCGAGGATCGCGCGTGCCTGGCGGTGGCGGCCTGCTATGGCGTGGGCGATGACGGTGATCTGCCTGCCGTCGAGCATGCGTACGCCGACGCCGTTGTACTGGGTGAGGCGGTGGCTGGCTTCGTCCCATCGCCCGGAGGTGGCGAGGGCGTGGGCGCCGGTGCCGAGCAGGACGGTCCATAGCCAGGTTCGTGTCTTGGTGTGGGTGCCGGATGCCTCGGTGAGGCGGGCGGCGGGGATGGTGAGGCCGTCGATCAGGGCGTCAGTACGGGTGTCGATGGCCTGGAAGAGGGTTTCCAGCAGGGTCCACGCAGCAAGGCCGTCGCCCGCGCGGATGCGGAGACGGGCGAGGTTCACGATGGGTTCGAGCGCGTGCTGGGGATCGCTGCCGTGGTCGAGTGCGGCGGTGGCGAGCCGATGGCACCAGGTGCGGGCCAGGTCGGGCATGCCGCAGTCGGAGGCGAGGAGCGCGGCGAGGTTGAACGCTGCGGTCGCGGCGGCCACGTCACCGCTTTGCCGGGCGAGGTCGGCGCGTTTCTGGAGGTCCGAGACGCGCTGGGCCAGGGGTGTGCAGACGGGTCGGGTTCGGGCGATCAGCGGGAATCTGCGGGCGACGGCCGGGTTCATGATTTACCGCCTGTTGTGTGAGTGCTGTGCGTGGGGTCGGGGCCGAAGATGATGGTTTTGGCAGCGGTAGCGAGGGCCGCTTGGTGGAGGCCGGGGATGCCGCGCCGGTTCCAGGTGAAGATCACGTGGTGTGCGAGGGTGGCTCGCAGGCCGCGGTGCAACTGTCCGGTCTGGTTGAGGTGCCGGAGGGTGTCACCGGCGGAGGTGTGAGCCTCGAACAAGGTGTGGTAGCCGGCCAGCGGCGCTCCTTGGCCACGGGTGAGGCTGGCCGGGTCCACTGTGAGGAGCCTTCTTGCGGCGTTGAGCAGGGAGTCGACGAGCGCTGGTTGGGGTGGGTCTCGGTGTTCGGCGACGCGTGCCCATACGTCGCCTTGTTCGTACCAGTCAAGGCTCGCCGCTCGCATCATGGTGGCCGAGAGCATGATCGACAGTTCGCGTTGGCGGCCGGGTGTGTGGTCGGTGCTGCGGGTGAGTAGGTGGCGGCTGTCGTGGTGCCAGAGCCGGTGGGCGGTGTCCATGGCTTCGGTGCCGCCGAAGGCGTGGGTTTCGGGCTCGTAGATGCCGGGGACGGCGGCGCGGATGTGACGGGCGTGCTTGAGCCGCTCCAGCTCGCTGGTCAGGTAGCGGTCGGCGTCGGATGTTGTGGCGGGGAGGTAGCGCAGCCGCCAGTTGTCTTTGCGTACGTAGAACCAGGTGGTGATGAGGTGGCGGGCTTCGGCTTCGGCCAGGATCGGCGCGAGATGCGTCCTGGCTGCCTGCTCTGCCGTGTGTGGATCAGGAAAGGCGATCGTGGTTTGCCGCCATTCGGGTGCCGTCATCAGCGCGTTCCCTCGTTTAGGTGAGGGCGAGGAAGGCGTCCCAGCTGGTGGCCGAGGTGCCGGTGGCGGCGGTGTGGAGGGCGAGCGCGGCTCCGGCGGTGCCGTCCATCAACTCTGCGCTGCGTTGGGTGTCGGCGGCGAGCTGGCTGGCAAGCTCGGCGGCAAGGCCAGGTAGCTCGGCGGTGAGCTGGGCTGAGCGCTGCGGGTCGGTGCTGGTGGCGGCTATGCGGCAGGCGGACTGGACGAGGCCGGCTTTGCCGTGACACAGGCCGATCTCGGGAAGTCGGTCGCGCTGGGTGGTGTCGCGTAGTACGGCGAGCATCGCGTTCTCCGCCTGCTGCTGACGGGCTTCGTCGTGCAGGGCGAGCCCGCCGAGCTGCTGGGCACGAGCGATGCCGGGGGTGCCATAGCACCAGGAGGGACGGTGCCGCCGTGGGGTGGTGTCTGGGGTGACGTAGCCGGGCCACCAGCTTCCGGCCGGGTCGTCGTGGCGGTGGTGGTCGGTCCAGTCGCAGAGGGCGGCGAGGGCGTTGCGGGCTGCTGGGGTGTCGTGGCCGTGGAGGATGGCGTAGGCGAGCAGGGCGATGACGGCGCTGATGCCGTGGGCCATGCCGATGTTGCCGTGACCGTGCGGGAAGTCGGGGTCGGGTGTGCCGCCGAGCCCGGAGGGCAGCCACCACGGCGGCTGAGCGGCGTTGTCGCCGACGGGTTCGGTGATGCGGGTGAGGTAGCTGGCTAGGTCGTGGCTGACGGGGTGGTCGGGGTGGGCGTGCAGGTGGTAGAGGCCGAGCCCGGTCAGGCCGTGGACGAGGTCGAACTCGTACATAGTCAATGGTTCGCGGCGGTCGATGCGGGCGTGGGCGGCGGCCAGCCTTTGACGTGTGAGGGTGATCGTGGCGTCGTTGAGGCTGGCGCGGGCTCGGTGGTAGCCGCCGAGGGGGTGGGCAGTGTGCAGCATGAACGCCAACGCGGGGGCGCCGTGGAAGGGGTCGGAGTTGCGGCCGATGCTGACCGGTTCGTTGGCTGCGGCGCGTATCCAGTGGTGGGCGGTGGCTTCGTCGCCATGTCCGGAGACGGCCCGCTCGATGTGCAGCAGGGCGATGCCCGCCGCGCCTCCGGCCAGCGATTGCGGCCGGGTCCGCCCGTCGGGGGACGGGCCGACGATGGAGGGGCTAGCGAGTCTGGCGCATACCGCCCCGAGCAGGTCCAAGTGGTTGCCGGTGGTGGTCGGGGTGGTCACGAGGTGCTCCTTGTCGTCCAGCTCAGCGCGGCGGCGCGGGCGAGGTGCAGGCAGGCTCGTTCGCTGTCGAGGTCGAGTCCGGCAACGCGGACGTGGTGCAGGTGCAGTAGGTCGGGCAGCAGCTCGACCGGCGGGACGGTGCTGACCGTGGGCAGGCTGTCGCGCCAGGCGGCCACGATGCGGCGGCGTTCGGCCCAGCGGTCCATCAGGTTCTCGCCGCCGGGCAGGGACGCCACGGCGGTGGGGTCGTACGGCTTGGCCAGGCGGATGGCCTGGTCGTAGACCGCTCGTGGGGGTGCTGGCCGGTGCGCGCGGGTCCGGGCTATCAGCCATCGCAGGGCATCGTGCGGGTCGCCGATGACCGCCGTGACGAGGTCGACCATGCTCGCGGCGGTCAACGCCTGCCAGCCCGGGGCGGACGATCGCGCTGTGACGGCCAGCTGGGCGAGCGCGGCTGCGGAGTCCGCCGCGAACACCGCTGTTGTCGCCTGGTACGCGGCCGGGCTGCCGAAGCGGCCAGGCTCGCCGAAGTCGGTGTCCCACTGGACTCGCCGGGTCAGGTCGGCGTCGGTCAGCTCTCGTGTCCAGCCGGTGATGGCGTCGATGGGCAAGCCGCTGGTACGCAGCCGCAGGTGTGGCTCCGGGTCGGCGTGGCGCAGGAACCACCACCTGCCCGCCGGTGGGAGTTGCCCGACAAGCCGAGGCAGGTGGGCGGTAAGGATGGTGGTCTGTTCCTCCGGCCGGGCGTAGATCTTCAGGTAGTGGTGGTCGCTGCCAGGCAGGCTGCCGTGGGAACGGACATCGACCAGGGGGCTGCTGAGGCGGGGCGGTGGTGGTCTCGCGGTGGTGGCAGTCAACGGGATGACGATCTCGTGCGGATGCCCGCCGATCCAGCCGTCGCCTTCGGGGATGAGACGCAACAGGGCGGTCGGGTTGCGGGTCAGGTGGTCGCGTAGCAGCGCCCGGTGAGCGGGTCCATCCAGGTCGAGGCCGAGGGTCTGATCGCCGACCCCGAGCGAGACTGCGGTAGGGCAGCCGCTGGCCTCCCGCCAGGCGGTAAGCGCTTGGTCCCACTGCTGCCAGGGGGCTTTCCGGTCGGGCAGTTCGGCGGCGTTCAGGTGCCACCGCGCGGGGCTCAGGAGGGTCCGGCCGTACCGCAGCGCGGGCAGGAACGGCAAGCCCTTGGCCGCTGGCCCCCACTCCACCGGTGTGCACGGGGTAGCGAGGGCTACGGGCGCTTCGGCCAGGAAGCGGGCGAATGGGTGGGCGTGCCGTACCGGTTCGACCGCGTTCACGGCGACCGGCTGCAGCGCCTGCTGGCGGGAGATCGACACCAGGTATAGGCGGTGCGCGTCGGCGGTTACCGCGATGTCGTCCAAGCCGATCGCGGCCTCCGACGGGGCGTGGTACTCGCCGACGGGGATCAGATGTGGCAGCACCTGGGGGGCGCGGTTGACGTCCAGGCTGATGGTGTAGCGGGTGACCGCAGAAAGCTGGGCCAGCAACGCTCCGGCGCTGACTGTCGGGCTGTCGGTGGCGCAGGAGGCCATCCGGTGCCGCTCGGTTGCGCCGAACATGTCCAGGAACCGGCCAGCGGTGGAGAAGGCTTGCGGAGACGCCCGTACGACCGACAGCAGGAAGTCGCCGCCGGCGATGGCCTGGAGGGAGTCGGCGTGGACGCGCACGGTGAGCTCGGCGGTCGGCGGGATCTCGGTCGGTGCCGGGCCGCCCAGCCTCTCCAGCAGGGCGTCGTCGAGGACGACCTCGTGTTCCCGGCGCAGGGCGGCACGTTGCGCCAAGGCGAGCAACCCCCGATCCCTATCGGTCACGGCCGACGCGTCAGCTGGTTCGCCGGTGAAGCCGTCCGGGTAGCCGAGACCCACCTGAACATCGATCGCATCCAGGACGGGGACGAGGGCGTGCAGGCCATACCGGTCCAAGAAACGCGTATGCCAGTCCCGCCACCGAAGCGATGTCGGCCGGGCGAGGCGGGTCAGCGCGGCAGCGGCCCGGCACGCCTCGGCCGTCACCGTCGTCGGCACCACAAGGTCGCAGTCCAGCCGCAGATCCACCCCGACCGCCTGCCCGGGATTGATCACGGCGGCGGCCACGCCGAGTTCCCGGCGGCGGGCGGCAGCTGTGGCCTCGTCCGGTGCGCGGTCGTGTCGGGCCTTGAGATCGCGAACGCGACGCAGCGGATCAATTAGCTCGCCCACGTCGCCGCCTTCGGCTGCGGCAGTCTCCATCTGTACCACCAGATGCGTGAGGGGGTCGGTCTCGGTCGACGGCGGGCGCAGGCTGGTCAACAGCAACCGCTGCGTCACCATCTGGCCGATCAGCCGCTGCGCGCCTTCCTGCGGCGCCCCACATTCGGCCGTCAGCTTGCCGATGAGGTCGGCCCACCGGATCGGCTCAGCCGCCAACGCGAGAGCCGCGCGGATCATGTCGTTGGCCTTGATGCGCAGATGCGTGGGCGCGCCGTAGGGGTCACTCGTGGCGGCGCGGTACTCCAGCACCAGCTTCTCACTGCGCTCGACCAGCAGATTGTTGGCGCGCACCATCACATGCGGACGCAGCCGCACGTCGGACTCCAGGCCATCCAGGACGGCGGCCAGCCAGGGTGCCTGGAGGCGAGCGACAGGGCGATGCGCGGTGCCCCAGCGGATGCGTCCGGTGCGGCTCGCGGTGGCGACGACGACGCCCGCGAACAACCCGTACGGTGTGGCACGGGTGGCAGCGCGCAGCAGGTAGCGCATGACCGCGAGCACCACCCGGCGGGCGTTGGCATGCGACAGGCCGCCGTTGATGGCGGCGGTCGCCCGCTCGGCGAGGTCCGGCGACGCGTGGGCCAAGGCTGCCGCGAACTCCGGAATCGTCAACGCCTCGGCAAGCCACAGCCGCCAACTGGCCGCCGTGTCGCTGCTGGTCAGGTCAGGCCATACGCCGAGCTGACCGGGGCGAAGTACGGCCGCCCGGAGCATCAAGGCATCGTTCACGCTGCGATACACACCAGCCTCCCCACGGACGTGATCATCTGTCTACGGGTCAGGAGTGCCCAACCTTCGAGAGCAGGTCTCCCCGGGCCGGGCACTCCTGACCCGATGTCGATGGCTCGTCTTGCGGCCTGCCCACCTGGTTCGGGCTGGCCATCAGAGCGAGCCACCAGCGGATGCGGCTGGTCAGCAGCTGGTGCAGGCCGACGCGCAGGTGCTACCGCAGTTGTCCTCGGTCATCTTGATGATGTGCTCGACGGTGCCACCGGCCTCGATGAACTCGATGTCGAGATCGAAGTCGTCGAGGATGCAGCCCTCGACGTCGGGCTGGACCGTGGCGAGCTGGGCCATGACAACCTCCCTGGTTGGAGTGATAGGGGTCCCCGACGCTCCCCCGGCATGGGCCGCTGAGGTGAGCGCCGAAGTCTTCTAGGACCAGGCGATGGCGAGGACGCCGTGTCGCTTGGTGCTGTGCCACCCGGTCAGGTCGCTGGTGTCGGCGGTGTTCGGGTGGTAGGTGATGTGGGCAGCGCCGCGCCGGTAGTAGCAGTCCGCCCAGGTGCGGATCATGGCGAGCAGCTCTGCACCGACCTGCTCGGCTTCCGGCCCGTGGGCGATGACACCGGTCTCGTAGCCGCTGACGGGCTGCGGATTCTCCCGCTTGATGCGATAGGCGAAGCTGCCGCCGCGGACCAGCGTCGGGGTGCCGTTGCGTACCGTGCGGTTGACTACGCCCTGATCGACCGCGGCCTGCGCGGCGTGCAGCATCGGCAGTTCCGGCCCGCTGGTCAGCAGGTACAGCTCCAGCTCGTCCGGCATGTCGAACGGCGTGCCCGACCAGCTCTCCACGGGCTTGGTGTGGAGCGCCTTGCGCAGCGCCGGCACGTCGAACGTGAGAGCGCTGTTCTGATCGAGGCGCAGCCCGACGTCGGGGGTGACCGGGATCAGCTGCTCGCTGGCGGCGCCGTCGCCCTGCATCGGCACGAACGAGCCGAGCCGGTAGTTGCTGGCCGTCAGCACCGACCTGCCGGGGGCGCGGTCGAAGGCGACCAGGCGGGTGATCCCGGCGAAACGCAGCGGAACGACGATCCGGCCGTCCGGGGTGAGCTGATCGAGCCAGGCGGGCGGGATGTCCCACGCCCCGACCGTGACCATGATCCGGTCATACTGCGCGTGCTGTGCCACGCCGTGCTCGGCGTCGGCGAGCACGACGTTGACCTGCTCGTACCCGGCCCGGCGTAGACCTGCGCGGGCACGGTCCACGACGTCGGCATCGATGTCCACGGTCGTCACCGAACCGGTCGGCCCAACGACCTCCGCGATCAGGGCGGCGTTGTATCCGCCCGAGCCGATCTCCAGCACGTTCATGCCCGGCCGTACCTCGGCCAGTTCTAGCTGGATGGCCTGAATGTGCGAGGCCGAGACCACGCTGGTCTGACGCCCCTGAGCGTCGATCTTGGGCACCAGGGTGCTGTTGGTCTGATACACCTTCTCCAGCGGTTCGCCGGGTGCGAACTCGTGCCGGGGCACCGCGTTCATTGCCGCGGCGACGCTGTCGGTGGTGATCAGACCTTCGTCGCGCAGGGTGCCCACCATGGCCTGGCGCAAGGTGGTGGCGTCGTCGACCTGCAATGTCATGGGAATCCTTTTCGGGTAGCGGGGGCTGGCGGACTTGGCGTCCCGCTTCGCCCTATGGTTTTGGGCGGCTGGGTTGTTGCAACATGGCCCAGCGAGGCTGGCCCGAGGCCAGAGTCAACTGCTCGTGGGCCAGGAGATCGTCACCACGCCGTGGGTCTTGTTCATGACCGTGGCGTCGGCGCGAATCTGGGAGCGGTCGCCGCCGGCGGGCCAGTAGGCGAACGTCGGAGGCGTGTGCCGCCCGGCTCGGTCCCACGCCTGGATCTGTTCGATCAACGCGGTGGCGGCCACCTGCCCGTCGCGTCCGTAGGCGCGGGCACCGAACTCCGCCCCGGCGCCCTGCATCGCGTCCCGCAACACGAGGCAGGCGAGCCCGGCTCCGCGTACGACCGCGAACGGCAACCAGCGCTTCCGGGCAGCCAGGGCGCTGCCCTCGTCGGCGGCGAGGCGGCAGAACCCATCCAGGTAACACGCGAGCCACAGGTGCAGGTCGGCGAAGGAGATCCCGTGGCTGACCGTGACGCCAGACCACCACTCGGCCGCGCCGGCGTTCAGCACGCCATCGAGCTGAATCAGATCCGGGGGTGCGCCGGAGTCGAACGAAAGCTTGACCTTGCCGCCGGTGGTATCGGCTAGCTCGAGCACCTGGTTGGCGTGGCTGCCGGCGCCCTGCATCGGCACGAACCCGGCCACTTCGGCCGACGTGCTGATCAGCTGGTCGCCGTCGCGCCGGAACCCGATGGTGCGGGTGACCCCGTTCATGATCAGCGGCAGAACGAGCACGCCATCCGGAGCCAGTTGGCCAAGCCAGGCCGGGGCGATGTCCCACGCCCCGACCGTCACGATGATCGCGTCGAACGGCCCCTCGTTCGGCACACCGTGCTCGGCGTCGGCGACCAGGACACGGACTCGGCTGCTGTAGCCGGTGGCGTCCAGCGCGGTCGCGGCCCGGTCGATGACCTCCGGGTCAATGTCGATGCTCACCACGCGGCCCTCCGGCCCGACGATCTCGGCGATGTAGGCCGCATTCAGCCCGCCCGAGCCGACCTCCAGCACCGTCATGCCAGGTCGCAGCTCGGCCAGTTCCAGCATCCGCGCCTGGATGTACGCCGCGGACACCGACGAGATCGCCATGCCGTGCTGATCGCGCTTGGTCACCACTGAGTTGTCGTAGGCATAGGCGACCTCAAGCGGTGTACCGGCCGGCATGAACCGCTCCCGCGGCACCACGCGGACCGCCGCCTCCACGAGAGCCCTCGTGACCATCCCCTCATCGCGCAGTGTGTCCACCAGCGCGGCGCGCAGCTGGGCGGCGCGGTCGGCATTGATGCGTGGCTCAGCCATCTGGGTCACTCATACTTCCTTCTCATCGGGTCGGACAGGCACTCCCTGCATTCGGGGCACGCCTGGTGCGGCGAATGCAGGAAGACAGGGCGCCGGCGGGAGCCCTGCGCTAGTTCCTGCGATGTCACCGACGCCTAACGACAGGAGTGGTTCGTCGTACAAATCGCCGCCGAGCCGCTGTAGTACCGCGAGTTGTTCTGAGGGGAGGGGGCGTGCGGTCACGGCGGACCTCCTATCAGGGCGAGGCGGGCGGTCAGGCGTCCTGGTGCTGGTGGCCGTTGATGGCGCACTCGCGCCAGATGCGGGACAGGTGCCGGGTCATGTGGGCGGTGGCGGGGTGGCCGGGGTGCTCGCGCCGGTGGGTGGTGATGGTGTCGGCGAGGAGGGTGCGGGCGGCTTGGCAGTGGCCGAGGGCGTGCAGGATGAGGGCGGTGGCTGCTTGGACGGCGAGGGTTTGCTGGGCGTGCGGGCCGTCGGATTTGGTGAGGTGGCCGGTGAGTTCCCGGTAGAGGTGGTAGGCGCGCTGATGGTGTCCGCCGCGCGAGTGGGCAGCGGCGAGGACGTGGAGGGCGTGCAAGGCCCGCCGGTGGGTGGGCCCGTGGAGGTGGGCCGTGCTGGCCCGGGCGTAGGTGGCCCAGCTCATGGCGTCGGCGGGGTGGCCGAGGCGGAGTTGCAGTTCGGCCAACAGGATGGCGGCTTCCGCGTGCACCGCGTCGGCGGGCGCGGTGGCGGGGTCGACGCCGGTGAGGCTGTCGTGCAGGAGTTGCCGGGCGCGCAGCGGATCGCTGAGGACCAGGTTGCGGGCGGTGGCGACACGCTGTGCGCGTTCGGCCTCGAACCGGCCGGGTTCGGGAGCAGGGGTGGCGCGCCAGGTGAGGGTGACGTCGCTGGGGGTGGCACCGACGGTGATGCGGGCGAGGACGCGGTGAGCGTGGACGGCTGCGAGGTGTGGCGGGGTCGGCGTGCTGGCCGACGGGATGATCCGAGCGGCGCGTGCCAGGATCGCGCGACCGACGGTGTCGGCGACGGCCACGCTATCCAGGGGCCGGGGTCTGCAACCCTGCTGGCACTGGTAGCCCTGCCCAGAGTCGTGCGACTCGGCGTGGGCCATCGGCTGCTGGCAGAACCTGCAGTGCAGCAGTCTCGGCGGCAGGTACATCTCGTAGGTGTCGGCGGCCGGCCGGTATGGCTGGGGCGGGACTGGGGCGGTGGCTCTGGTGACCCACTTCTGGACCAGGCGCGGGTCGAGGTTCATCTGACGGGCGACGGCGGTGACGGCGCCGTATGCCCTGACTCGGCGGGCATCCGTGACGCGCTGCACGACGGCGTCGATCAGGTCTGGAGGATATCTGCTTGGAAAGGCCATGATTCGCGGAATCAGCTTCAGGTTGGGGGTGGTCAGCTGCCTGTGGATGTCACCGGTGGGGCTGTTTGTGACGGGAGCGCTGGCGCTAGGCATGGAAGCCGTGCCAGCGGTTGTCGACCGGGCGGGCCGGGTTGATCGGCATGACGCTGCTGCCGTGGCGAGCGTTGCGGCGCATCGGCTGCAAGGTCGGGCCGTCCGGCAGGGTGATCGCCGGTCGGGGTGTGTAGCCGTATCGGGCGAGCAGGTGCTCCCCGCCCGCAAGGACCGCAGTCCAGGACGGCAGGTCGATACGGTCGAGGCGGCTTCGGTGGTGGGCCAGCAGCGCGACGCCACAGCCGCCCCGTTGGACGTCGGTGCGGACGGCGAGGAACGCCAGGTGGTAGTGCGGTTCGGTGGGCTGTTTCTTGGCAAGGAGCGTGTCCAGCAGGTCGAAGCGGTCGGCGTGTGGTCCCGCGGCGTCGGTGAGCCGGGTCCGGTAGTTGGCCGGCGGTGGGATGGGTCGGTAGCGGTGGAAGCCGACGGCGGTGGCGGTCAGGTCGTCGGTGAGGTGGATGTCGCCGAAGAACAGGGCGTGCTCCACCCAGATCGCCACGACCTCGGTCAGCACCTGGCACCTCTGCCCTGGTTTGGGCACCAGCCACGCGGCGAGCGGTGTGGGGTGCAGGGCGTCGGCGATCAGCAGGGCAACCAGATCCTTGTCTGCCCAACGGGCAGCGCGAATGTGCACCAGGCTCTCCATCGGATTAGATGTCCTTGTGGTCTCGCTTCACCGGTACGGTGCGGTGGCGAGGTCACCGACGGCGGCGTCGAGGGCGGCGGTGATGTCCCGCACCGACCGGTGGTGCTGGCCGGCGACGGCCTTCAGGTATGCCGTCACGGTCGTACTGTCGTCGTTGAGGTAGAGGTGGCCGGTGAGGCCGAGGGTGGCGACGAGTCCGGCGAGTGCGGCGGTGTGGTTGTCGGGCTGCTCACGGCCTTGAGCGACGTACCGCAGGCGTGCGCGGGCGACGACCGCCCACTTGGTGTCGGTGGCGAGGTAGGTGTCGGTGCGGGCAAGGCCGCCGAGGCGCCGGCGAGTGACCTGCCGGAGGATCCCGGCGGCGACGAGTCCGGCGCGAGTGCGCTCGTATAGGTCGTCGGCGAAGCCGCGCAGGAACGCCTTCACCGGTGGTGCTGCACGCCCACAGCGGATAAAGCCGATGGCACTGTCCGCGATTAGGTCTCCGAGCGGTTGATCGGTGTGCAGCCGCAGCCACCGATCTCCGGACAAACGGTCGTCGTTCGGGTCGAGGACGATCCGCCCGGCGAGAAACAGGTCGATCAGGACCGCGCCGGCCAGCCCCAACGCCAAGGCTTGGCGGTGGATATGCGGGTGGCCGGCGTCGTCGTCATGACCGAGCAGGAACAACTCATCGCGTAGCGACAGCCGAGCAAAACTCATCGGCCTACCCCTTCCGGGGTCTGGACGCAGCCTGCCGCAGGCTGGCGCGCAACCTGGGCGGACGCCCACTTGCCGCCTTCGGTGGGTCCCCCGGATCCGATGAACATCAGTACCCAGCTGGCAGTGGGCAGGGATGGTCCCCTGCGGGTAGCGAGCCGAGGAGGTTCACTCACGAGCTGCTGCTCCTTTCATCCCGACCCCGGCTAGGAAGCCGGTGAGGAAGGGGCTGGCTGACCCGTGTCCCCTCTCGATCTGGTCCTCGGGATCAGGGCGCCACCGAGCAACAGGGACGAGCGCTGCGTTGCTCGCCGACTTCGCTGCTGGCGCGTGGGCAGGGACCATGGCGAAGTCGCCGAATAGCGCCTCGACCTCTGCGGGGGCGCGCAGTTGAAGTGGGGTAGGCGTGCGCTGATACAGCCTCTGCACCTCATCGGTCTGGCTTGTGGCCGTGCCGGAGGTCGCGTGGGAGATGACGAGGGCGCTGCCAGGGGGCATCGCGGCGCGGAACGGTTCCACGATGGCGTTGACGTCGCCGGGGATGAAGTGCAGGACCGAGACGAAGAGAACGGCGACGGGACGGGTGAGGTCGATCAGCCGCTGCGTGGTGGGGTTCTGGAGGATGAAATCCGGAAAGCAGATGTCGGCCTGGATGACATCGGCCCGCGGATCATTGCCCAGCAGTGCTCTAGCGTGCGCCACGGCTACCGGCTCGACATCGACGTAAAGAACCCGCGCATTGATGTCGTCGTGGCGGGTGATGTCGTGGACGTTGCCCACGGTCGGTATCCCCGAACCGAGGTCGAGGAACTGGTGTATGCCCTGCTGGAGTGCGTAGCGGACGGCGCGGCGCAGGAACGCGCGGTTGGCGCGGGCCGCGTCGGCGACATGGGGTGCGACGGCGAGTACGGCATCGGCGGCGTGACGGTCCGCGGCGAAGTTGTGGCTGCCACCGAGGAAGTAGTCGTACATCCGTGCGGCATTCGGACGAGTCAGGTCGACCTCGGCGGGTGCCCAGCTCATCGCCTCAGTTCCCATGGTCTTTCCCCGGTTGCTCGCTTGGGGCCTCGGCGATGCGGCGCAGCCGCTGGTGCACTCCGTCGTAGGGGTTCACGCCTGCCAAGATCGCCTTGTTGAGGGCGGCGTGCATGGTGTAGAGCGGGTCGCAAACGTTTCCGGGTGCGGCTCGGCCGGCCTGCGAGACGACCTGGTAGGCGTCGAGCAGCTCCAAGCCGGTCAGTTGTGCGGTCCAGGTGACCAGATCGTGCTGGCTGATCCGGTACGCGTCTTCTAGGGGCCGGGCGGCACCGACCGAGATGATCCGGTGGTCGGTCTCGATGCGCGGCCATGGTGTGGCCACGCCCTTGATCAGGTCGACAGCAACGGTGACGTTCATGGCTGTCTCCACCGCGACGCCGCACACCTCGCCCTGGCCTTGGCGGGCGTGGCCGTCGCCGATGGCGAACAGCGCGCCGGGGGCGTTGACGCCGATGTACACGGTGGTGCCGGGGCGGATCTCTGGAGTGTCGAGGTTCCCGCCGTGCGCATCAGGTACGACCGTGGAGCGGGCTTCCCCGCCGGCCGGGGCCAGTCCCACGGTGCCGAGCATCGGCTCCAGGGGCATGACGATCGCATGGCCGGAGCGGCGGGCGTGGAAGGTCACCGTGCCTGCCGCGGTGTCGATGGTGTAGCGCCACACCCGCTCCTCGAGCGGTGGGTGCAGCATCGGCGTGGTGTGGGTCGCGGTCAGTGCCCCGAAGTGCGGGAAGGTTGCTGACATGCCCCAGTCGCGGGCCGGGGTGATGGCAGCGAAGTGTAGCCCGAGGGTGTCGCCAGGTTCTGCGCCGAGCACGTGGAAGGGGCCGGTGACGGGATTAAATGCTTGGCACACCTTCGACGGCAGGTCGTCTACGGTGCGCACGGCCCCGCCGAAGCAGTCCTCAGTACTGGTGACAAGCAGGCTGCCCGGCTTGATCTCGGCGACCGCCGGGTGGGCGCCGAAGGTGTAACGCAGCTCGTCTTCGGTTGGCTGGTAGGTGACCGTGCTGGTCATGCCGCCTCCCGTCCGCTGGCAAGTCCGGACAGCTCGGGGCGGCGGCCGGCGGCGTACAGACCTGCCAGGGCCAGGAGGCCGAGGGTGAGCCAGACGAAGCCGAGGCGTTGGGCGGCCACGTTGGCGTTGACCACGACGTAGGCGAGGATGGCGAATCCGATGCCCGGAAGGATCAGGTGTGCGATCAGGTTGCGGCTGCGTCGGCGGACCAGGTAGTGCCAGATGACGGCGAGGTGCAGCACGAGGAACGCGGTCATCGCGCCGAAGTTGATCAGGCTGGACAGCAGTGCGATGCCATCGTCGCGCCAGTTCATGTAGAGGCCGATCGTCAGCGACACCAGCGCAGTGAGGGTGATGGCGTGGGTGGGCACGCTGTGGCGCACCGACACCTTGGCCAGGAACTTCGGCAGCTGCCGGTCGCGGGCCATGGCGTACAGCAGCCGCGAGGTGGCGACCTGCGCGACAAGGGAGTTCGCCACGCCCCAGGCGACGGCCGTGGCGACCGCGCACAGGGTGGCCAGCCAGGGACCACCGGCGAGCCGGGCGGCGTCGTAGAACGCGGTGCCTTCCGGATCGCCATTGACGAGGAGGCCATCCGGGTTGGGCAGCAGCAGCGCGGCCATCCAGGTCTGGGCGATGAACAGCAATCCGGCCACACCCAACGCCGCGCCCATGGCCCGGCCGATCTGCCCCGCGCCGCCCTTGTTCTCCTCGGCCAGCATCGAGATGCCGTCGAAGCCGAGGAAGCTGAGCACGGCGATCGACACCGCGCCGAACACCAGCGCCCAGGTGAACGTGTCGGGGTTGTAGAGCGGCGTCCAGGAGAAGCCCTGTCCCTTGCCTTGCGCGAGGGCGCGGCCCGCGGCGGCAAGGAAGATCACCAGGACGATGACCTCGCCGACGAGCATCACTCGGGTGATCAGGGCGGTCATCCGGATTCCCCGGTAGTTGACCAGGGTGTTTATCAGCACGAAGCCGACCAGCCAGACCCACACTGGAACCGCCGGCACGGTGGAGTGCATCGCCACCGCGGCGATCAGGTACAGCAGGCTCGGCACCAGCACGTAGTCCAGCAGGATCGCCCAGCCAGCGAGGAACCCGACCGGTGCGCCGATCCCTCGCCCGGCGTAGTTGTACACACTCCCGGCAAGGGGAAACGCCTTGACCATCTGGGCGTATGAGGCGGCAGTGAACACCAGCGCTGCCATGCCGATGACGTACGCCAGCGCGACCATCCCGCCGGCGCCGGAGTAGACGGATCCGAAGATGCCCATAGGCGCGATCGGCACCATGAACACCAGCCCGTAGAAGAGCAGGTCGGCGAAGCCGAGTGAGCGGCGCAGCTCCGGTCGGTATCCGAACCGCGAGGAGTCGGGCGACGCCTGCGCCAAGCCGATCTCCGGCGGAGGCGCTATCTGCCTAGTGTGCATGCTGTTTCATTCCTTCCTGTCGGTCAGCGACGCCAGCTCACTTCCGCCAGTGCTCGAGCTGGCCAAGCGGCGGCAGCGGCTTCGAAGGCAGACGCATCGTCGGGAGCTGCTGAATCGGTTGCTAGAGGGGCCAGATCATGGACAGGTCCTGGGCACAGCCGCCGAGGGCGAAAGACAAGCGGCGGACGATGGGCCGAGTTCCTCGGGCGCGCCGTCCGCCACCAAACCCGGTGCCGGCGTCGCCGGCTCCAGAACGAACTGTTCGAGGTCCTCGGCATCCACGGCCGTTCAGCTGGCAACCGCAGAGCCCCCGGTAGGCCCGCTGACCGAGCACCCCGAACGGGCTGCAGCGACGCACCGCAACCACGCCAGCGCGGCAGACCCTCGAGGGTGAAGACCCCCGAGACAGGCGAGCCGGGCTGCGCCAGCCACTCACTACCGCGGTCGGAAGCGGCATAGCGAGCGCGTCACGCACGCTGTCGCTTCGCACGTCGACGACCACGAGGACACCTCCACCATCACCGCTGCTCGCAAACGCGAGGGCTGCCACAGCAGTGGAGGTAGCGCGAAGTCGCAGCGCCCATCCATCGCCGTGGTTGTCTGTGCGACCAGCCTGCGGGTTCGGCCTGTCCCATGACGATGCGTGGACGTTCTAGTGTTGTCCTAGTTTCAGCTCGTCTGCGCCCGCCGTCGTCTACTACGCTGCCGACTGCGACAATGACGCTCAGTGCATAGCCTGGGGGATATCCCGTGGAGACGGTACGGCGGTGGACCGGCCGCGAGGCGAGAGCACTACGCCTGGCCCTGCGCATGAGCGTGCGCGGCTTCGCCGAGCACTTGGGCGTTAATCCGGCGGCCGTCTCCAACTGGGAGAAGCGCGGTGCCGCGACCCGCATGCGCTATGAGACCCAGCAGATGCTCGATGTCGATCTGGCGCGGTCGCCGATCGAGGTCAAACAGCGGTTCGCCCAGACCCTTAAAGCGTCAGCGGCCGCAAGTTCGAACGGCTCGCCCCCGCCTGCCGGCAGCCCAGGGCCCGCAATACAAGATCTCGGCGCCCGTTCCAGGGAACGGACGTCTGCCATCCTCGCGGCGCTCGGTGGCCAGCAGCCCGACGACCTCGTGTACACGCCTCCGGCCGACGTCCAGCGGCAGGCTGCGGACTTCCTCGCCTCGGCGGCGCGCGTCTACCTGGTCGCTGGCCCCCCGGGCTGCGGCAAGACCAGCTTCACGCGCCATGTGGCGTCTCAGGCTCCTGGGGTGGATGTTCAGCTGCTGACCGCGGACTCGTGGACCGAAAACATCGACCTGGCGCGGGAGATCCTCCGCTACGGCTCCCTGCCGGCCGGCGAGGATCCGCTGCTGACCCTAGAGGATGAGAGCCGGAGCCTGTCCAGGCCGCTGCTTGTCGTCATCGACAGTCCGCAGTCCCGCGCCGTGGTGGACAAGGTCTGCCGCCAGCTCGACGGCACGCTGCGGCAGGTGCTCTCGGGCAACCTGAGGTTCCTCCTCGTTCTACGCACACCGCCGGACGTCGAGCTGGCGCCCTACCCCGTCCTGGCCGCAGCGGTCATGCCCGGCCAGGATCATGGTGCCGGCCCGTCGCTGCGGCTGGACCGCTGGGACGTCGGCACGGCCCGCGACGTGTGGAACGCGCAGCGGGATGCAAGCGAGCCCCCGTTCGACGCCCTGCCCGCGAAGATTCGTAACTTGGCTCGCCTGCCGCTGTACATGAGCCTCATCCGGGCCGCGAAGTCGACCGAGCCGCTCGGGCAAGCCAACGCCTACCGGCTCGTGGAATTCTGCGTCGCCTCGATCTTGAAGGCGGCGGGCCTGGACGTCGAACGTGCGACGGCGGATCTGACGGCACTCGCGCGACGGCAGCTCGCCTCCGCATGGCCGCACCCCCTCCTTCCCGCAATCCAAGGCGATCCGCCAGGGAACGTCGGTGACCTCACCGTGTCCTCGGCCGCGAGGCTCGTGCGGTCCGGCCCGTTTGGCGGCTGGATGTTCCATCACGACGTCATTCGTGAGTACCTCTTCGCACGGTGGCTCGCCCAGCTCATCGAGTCCCATGGACGCTCGACCGTCACCATCGAGCTGCTCAACGACCTGGCCGCTCGCACGAGCACGTCGGCCGACCTGCGAGGCGTCCTGGAATTCCTCTTGCAGGGCTTGGATGCGACCTCACCGGAACTGCTGGCCGCCGTCGCGCAGTCACCGTCGGTCAGCATCACCGAAACGCTGCCATTGATGCTCGACCTCACCAGCGATGCCCCCGCCTTTGCCACCGCCGAGGTGCTGCGCGTGTGTGCCTCCCGGTGCCTGCACGACAACGGCCTTCCCCTCGCCAGAGCTCTCCTGCACACCAGCGCAGCCGCCTCGGCGCTCGGTGCGGAGTACCCCCGGTGGATGCTGCGGGTGCTGCGCCGCTTCGGCCCGGCAGTATGGTCCGACATCGTGGCGTGCGTGGAGACGCGGCTGCCCATCGCGGCCATCCACGACTTCGTCCGTCTCGCGCAACTCGACACCGTTGAAGACGCGGTGTTCATCGCCCGACACTTCTACGTCTTCCTCGCCACCGACGACGGCGGTTCCCAAGAACTGAAGGCACTTCTGGCCCACCCAGACTGGCGAGCCCGGGCCGCCCTCGCCGAGGGGATCCGAGCGGGCCGCGCCATCCCACACCACACGATGGCCTCGATCATGGAATCGTTGGCCGCGGACCGCGACTACAAGGTCCGCGCAGCCGTCGCCGAAGCCATCGGCCGCTCGGCCGCACCCGGCGTGGAACACCTACTCGCCGCTCTCCTCGACGACCGGAACTGGCACGTCCGCGAGCGCCTCCTTCAAGGGCTTGCCGCCCGAGTCGGACACGACGACTCGGCCGCCGACCTGGTCATCAGGGCCCAGGGGGCATGGGGAAACGGTCCCCGCAATGTCCGAGTCGCCGCGCAGCGGCTCCTACTCAAATCCGGCAGGCAACCGATCCAAGACGAGGATTCATCTCGCAGCGCCCTGTTCGGCCTTTTACGAGAGATCCGCACCGGCACCCTACGGCTACCCATGAACGTCCAATCCGCTCTGGTCAACCAGGGCGTCGCCTCGGCCGACTGGCTCGTTCGCACCGAAGCCAACCTGCTCGCCCCCTACGCCACGGCCACGAGCACAGCACCAGGCATCAGCAAGGAAGCCTTCCGCCGTCTCCGAGACAGGCGCGCACTTCAAGTCGCGCTCGATGTCCGCGACGTCGACTACGCCATCACCGTCGCACAGGCCGCCGCTACCGCTGGCGTGCAATTCATCGAGATCGGCGACCCGCTCATCAAGAGCGTCGGAATTCAAGCCATCAGCGCCATCAAGCAGCGAACCCCTGGCGCGTGGATCGTCGCCGAGATGATGTCCGCAGACTGGGGACGCGATCAGGTGGTCCTCGCGACCGAGGCCGGAGCTGATGTCGTGCTGCTCATCGGACCCGCCAGCACTGCCAGCGTGTCCGCAGCCGTCGAAGCGAGCAAACGCCTCGCCGTCCCCATCGTCATCGACGTGCCCGAAGGCCGGCTGATCCAACGCTGGGTCCAGGACATGGAACGCGCGGGAGTCGACGGCTTCGCCATCACCACAAACATCGACCTGGGCGTAGCCGGTTTCCACCCTCTCGACCAGGCACAACTCATCAGGTCATGGACCAAGCTGCCGGTCGCGGTCTCCGGCGGCTTCGAACCCGCGGACGTCGAGGCCAGCAGACGACACTCATGGGACATCCTCGTCGTCGGTCGCGGAGTCACCGACTCCCTGGATCCCGCCGTTGCCGCGCGGGACCTCGCCGCATCGATCGAACTCACCGAAGGAAACCGCTCATGATCATCACCCCACTCACGGTCGACCGCATCCCCGACCTCGAGAAACTGCTGGCACTGGGAGAGCCGTACATCAGGCTTCGGGGTTCATCGGACTACTGGCTGTACGCCACGCTGTTCGCCAATACCTGCCCACTCGCCATCATCGATGGAGAGGTCGTCGGCAGCGTGATCGCCTTCCGAAGCCAGGTCGACTTGTCAGAGATCTACCTGCAGGACGTGATGACGCACCCGAGTCACCGCCGGACAGGAATCACGCGGGCGCTCGTAGAAGAAGTTGACCGCCAAGGCGCCCTCTGGGGATGCCGCCGCCTATTCCTCACATCAGAACCGGACAACCACGCCGCGCACGGAGCCTGGCTCGCGTTGGGCTTCGTCAACGTTCCTGGCGGTGCCATAGAGCAGGGAGTGTCGGTTATCCATGACTACAAGGGGCCCGGGAAACATCGTGCTGTGTACGAGCGCCGGATCGGACCGTGACCCCAGCAACTCTCGTGGATATCGGTGGGGGCAGAGACTTCGGGCCTGCCCCCACCGGATTAACCGCATCTACTCATGATCTTCTGACTTCGGTTTGCGACTGCTGAGCATGCGCACGGTTGTGCTGAGTTTGATCGGGGCGTCGTCGGGGCCTCTGAGGAACGGGTTGATGTAGACGGGGCGTCGCAGCGCTCTGCCCGGTCCATATGGCTGGTTGCGCCAGTGGCCGGACACCCAGAACCGGTTGGTTTGGGAGGGTCCTGAGTCGCCGGGCGCCGATTGGGTGCCGGTCGTCGTGGTGCTGCGGTTGGCGCGGATGCGGACGATCCGCACCTCGGGCGCGGGCCGGTTGGTGCGGGCGTACGTCTTGCGAACGGCCTTGTCGACTTGCGCTGTCGTGACTTCAGCGGCCTGCTGCACGACCAGTAGCCACGTCGCGAGCAGCGGTGCCGCTGGATGGTCGCCGGGCAGCGCGTGCTGATCGTGCACTTGGGCGGTGTTCGTCGGGGCGAGCCAGCCCACGTGTTCGCGGAGTCGCTGGAGCGGTTTGCCGTCCAGTCCTCCGCCGATGGTGCGGTAGTTGACCAGTTGCCAGCCGTCGCGGTTGGCGGTCCAGGATGCGGCGGTGATCTGCCGGGGTGTCACTGGTCGCGACCAGACGAGCAGTCCGTCCGTCGAGGGCATGAGGTCGCGGCTGATGGTGACGTCGGGAAGTTTCTCTGCGGCGTATTCGGCCAGGTTGGTGAAGTCGCTGTCGATCCAGAACAGGCGTGATCGGTCCAGGCCGGCGGCGATCTGTTGGCGTGCGTCGGTGGCGACGAGCGCGACGGGGAGGCCGTCGTTGCGTCGGTAGAAGCGGGCGAGCCCGTCGCGCACCTTCGGTAGGTCGCGGGCGGTGATAGCTGTGGCGGGCCAGGCGGTCGTCGTGATGAGCGTGCGTCCCGGGACCCGGGCGTTCAGGAACGCCAGGTGCAGTTGCTCGACACGTTCTCGCGCCTGCGGATGGTTGCCGAGACTGAGCGCGTGCACTGCTCGGTCGACGACCATGTCGTTTCTGCCGTCGTCGATGTAGGTCTGGCAGGTCGCGCAGGCTGCCCATGCGCCGCCGAAGTTTTGCACCAGTCCCCCGGCTTCTCCTATGGCGACGGCGGCGACTTCGCCGCCGAGGAGCGTCCACGTCGGGTATGGGTCGCCGCAGAAATCGCAGGTGCGGCGTACGGTGTCGAGCTGGCTGACCGGGACGGGTATGGGCTCGTGTCCGTCGGTGACGAGTTGGATCGGGTGCACGTAGGTGGGCGGTGTACCGAGGGTGTTCAGTGGGGAGAGGCAGATCTGGCAGGCCATCTCCTCGCGTGCGGCCGTCATGCCGTCGCCTTGTCGTTCAGCTGCCGGCGGTCGCGCAGGCGAGGTCCTCGACGGCCGTCAGCGGCAGGCATCGCCATACCCGGCTCGTAGACGGTGTGACGGTTCCGGCCGTGGTGTTTGGCGTGGTACATGGCGATGTCAGCGCGGCGTAGGGCCACCTCTTCGAACGGGTCGGTGGCTTCGGCGAGCGCCAGGCCGACGCTGGCGGTGACGGTGACCGTGACAGGTTCGCCGTCCGCGGTGAGTTCGACGGGCTGGGAAATCAGGGCGACGAACGTGTCGGCGATGCGGGCCACGTCGTGGGTGCGGACGGGCAGCAGTGCCGCGTACTCGTCGCCGGCAAGCCGCCCGGCGGTGCCGTCATGGAGCGCGGCGATGTCGCGGATGCGTTTGCCAATTGCGGCCAGGACGTCGTCCCCCTGGTCGTGGCCGTGGGTGTCGTTAACCGGTTTGAAGTCATCGAGGTCGATCAGGGCGACGATGATGGGCCCAGCGTTGTCGGCCTCGGCGAGGGTGGCGTACGCGACGAGCAGGCCGGCGCGGTTGAGCAGGCCGGTTACCGGGTCGTGTTCCAGCTGCCAGATGGCGTCGGCGAGCCGATCGCGGAGCCGGCGGATGAACGGCCACATGGTGACGCCGCCGAGGGTGAACGCCACCAAGGTGGTGGCGATCATGATCAGTGGTAGGGACACTGGAGTCCTCCATTTGGTTGGAGAACCCGGGACGCGACGTTTCGTAGGCGGGCGTCCCGGGTCCTGATGCGACGACGGCCCGCGTGGTGGCGGGCCGTTTTTCTTGCATGTGCCGCTTGGTTCGCGGCACGGCCGTGGCTGCCTCCCTTGAGAGGCACCATCGACAGAGACCAGTCGGCGAATGTGGTCAGCGGTGTGGAGCCGCCGATGCTCCAGGCTTCGCTCACTCGGGCGGGGTACTGGCCGGCCCGGAGTCGCTTCACCGGTATGCAAGTTCCCGCTGCCGTCGTCGTGCTCGCTGACGTACGGGATCGGCAGCCTGCGGCGGCTGTCGAACGTCCGCACGGCCAGCCGGGCAGGCGGCCGTTCATTCGGGGTTGGCCTTCGTTCCGGGGTTGAGGCTGGAGGGAATCTCGGTCGGCCGTACGCGCAGGATCTGGTCGGGCAGCAGCAGCGCGGCGAGTTGATGGGTGAGCGGGTTGGTGAAGGGCCGGTAGCCGGTGGCCCAGACCAGCTGCCAGGGCTCGGCGGGTGCGCCTGCTCGCTGGCTGGTGGGATCGCCTTGGGACAGGGCGCCGAGGTCGGCCAGCTGCTCGGCGAGGGACGTGGTCCGGTAGTGGTTCATCCGCCCGGCGAGCATCGGGCATGCGGTTGCCGAGTAGGCGGCACATACCGGGTGCATGCCGGGTTCGGGGCTGGTGAGCAGCCGCAGGTCGCTGTCGCGCATCGCGAAGACGATCCGCGCGCCGAGCTGGGCCCCGCAGGTTTGGCAGAGTAGGTCGGTCAGTGCTCGGTTGTGCCGGTGGAGGTCGACGGTGCCAAACCGGTGCCGGCCATCGGGGGTGCGGGCGGTGGTCCACGGTACGACGAGCCCGCCGATGGTGGGCCGACCGGCCAGCTGTAGCGGGATGTTGGGGATGTTCGGGGTGGTCATGCGGTCACCGCCGTGGCAGCGTCGGTCGAGCCGATCACGGCGTGCTGGCCTCGGACCGCCCGATGTTCCAGGTCGTCGTGCTGGGTGCTGTGCCGTTGCGCGAGGATGTGCGCGCCGGCTTGCCGGTGCTGCCGGGACTCGGTGCGCCGACGCACGACCATGCGTTTGTCGTTGGTGGGCATGGATTCCCCCTTGAATGGGTTGGTTGGAATCCGGGCACGGCGCGTCGGCCGTGCCCGGATGGTGCGCGGGGTTTCGCGCGGGACGGCCGGGCGACGGCCGGTGAATCAGAACGTGTTGTCTGCGGGTGCGATGCGGTCCCGGCGTCGGTGCGACGACGTGCCTTTGGTGTTCGTGTTAACGGCGCACCGGGTGAGCGGCTTGGTCGGCGCGCAGTGCGGCGGCCAGGTCAGCCGGAATGTGGGCGTAGGGTTCGACGGCCAGGAGCACCTCGGCCGGGTCGAGAATCGCCTCGACCAGGCCGACCCGAGCCGTGTCGGGTTCGTTGTCGGGGTCGGTGAGCGGATCCCACGCGAAGTCGACGACGGTCGCGAAGAAGGTGCGATGCGGGTTCCAGCCGACCTGGATGGTGTAGCGCTCGAAGCCGGGCTTGGGTGTGAGGGTGTAGACGCTCATCGTTCCTTTCACAGGGGTGTACAGAAGCCCACCCAGCAGGGGGGCCGGTGGGTCGCCGGATGACCGCTTCTTATGCCTCGGCGTGGCGGGCGCGTTCCTCGGCCAGGTCGACGACCTTGTCGCGCCGCGCGGCGGGAAGGCTGGCGAGCAGGTCGATGTACTGCTGTTCCTGTGCGGTGACGGGTTCAGCGAAGGCCGCCTTGTAGGCCAGGCGCGCTGCCTCGTGCGCGGCCTCGATCGCGCCGCTGGGGTCGTAGGCGAACACGACCTGACGCAGCTGTTCGGCCGCCGCGACGGGGTCGCGGGACAGCGTGATGTCGGAGATGCGGAAGTTCGCCGGAAGGTCCGCCGCGCCGATCGCGGTGATCAGGCACAGGTTGGCCTGGACGTGGTAGGCGTACGCCTCGCTGTGGGCCGGCGTTTCGCCGCGAGCCCGCACGGCGGCTCGTTCGGCGTTCCAGCGCAGCCGAGCTTCCTCGGCGTGCCTGGCGAGGGCAAGTAGCAGGCTACGAGTGGGATCCATCATGTTCCTCCTGCCTTTGAGTGGCTGGCTACTGACCCGAGGGGTTGGTTCGGTCGGTGGCGATTGCCTGCTCGAACACTGATGGCGGGAGTCCGGCGTGCAGCGCCTGCCGCAGCAGGCCGGCGAGCCCATATGCGGGGTCGACCTGCAGGGCACGGTCTGCTGCCATGGCCGCGAGGGCGCCGTCACCGCAGCGCCACGCGGTGACGGCGAGCAGGGTTGCCGGTGCCGGCACGAGCGCCTCCTCGGCGCGGCGGGTGACGTCCGCCCAGAGCGTGACGTGCCGGTCATTCGGCTCGGTGAGGTCTACGGCAAGGTCCCGCACCGATGGCCGCTTCAGGAGCAGGGTGAGCCAGGCCACCTCGTCGTCGGTGAGGCGCTTGCCGCCGTCGTGCTGTCGCAGCGCGTCGCGGACCGCTTGCGCGCCGGCCTCGTCAACGCCGGTGCTGCCGGCGGCGCTCACCGTCTTCAGGCGGGTGGCCGCTGCCCTGGTCGCGTCGCGTATGCCGTCACGGGCGGCACCGTCGACGGGCGCGGACCGGGCGGCCACGGCCGCCCGGTCCGGTAGCGCGACCAGCCCGGCGGCGGTTGCCTGCACGGCGATGAGTGAGGCGGTGGGGTCGAACGGGGTTCCCTGGGGTGGGCAGCAGGCGGGGTTGTCGCAGTCGAGGTTGAAGACCCGTGTACCGGTGACCCGCAGCAGCTCGCGGACGGGGATACCGCTGGCCGTGAAGGCCTCGCCGACAGTGCGCAGTGCCGGATCAAGGTGGTCGGTGTCCCCGTAGCCGACGATCATGAGGTCGGTGATCGGCTGCTGCCGTCGCACGACCGGGATCAGGTTGGCGGCGAGGTCGACGGGTTGGCTTGCGGGGGTGCTGGGGGTGGGCAGGTCGCTGCGGGCGGCGAAGACGATGCGGCGGTCCCTGCTGGCGATTACGACGATGCTGCCGTCGCTGGGTCGGAAGCCGAGCAGGTACGGCACCGCGGTCACCAGGTCTGCTGGGGATCGTACGGTCAGCTTGTTGTCTGAGAACGGCATGATGATCTCCAATGCGGATGTCGGGTCGGTAGATGGCAGAGGGTTTAGTCGCGGTCGGGGTCCAGGTAGATGTCGATACCGACGGCCTCGGCGCTGGCGGTCACCGTGACGAGGGCGTAGTCGATGCCGGCCAGCGCCCGGGCCAGGTCCGCGCGGGCAAGGGCTTCGGCCGCCGCTGTCGCGTCGTCGGAGGTGGCGTGGCCGCGGAGCCGCATGTCGTACTCGTGCCGCCACGGAATCCGCCAGCCGTCCTCGTCGCACATGGCGTACTCGGGGATGGTCCAGCCGTACGCGGTCCACGGCCGCATCTCGTCCGGGCTGCTGGTGGTGGCCGCCCGCATCACTTCCCGTGCCGCGTCGCAGGCATCCCGCGCCGTGCCCGTGCCGACCGGCAGCGTCAGGTCGGCGACCACCGTGACGTGGTGTGCCCGAGGCAGCCGGTCGAGCCCGAGATCGACCAGGAACCGGTCGACCCGCTCAGCTGTCTGTTGATAGATGCCACCGATCTCGTCGTCGACCAGGCCGCGGACCGCGCGGGCGCGGATGCTGCGCCGCAGGTCGGCGAAAGCCTGAACCGCCGCGTCACGTACCGCAGTCGCGGCAGTGAGGTCGTCTGCGAATTCGGTCAGCTGCGCCGCGCCGGCCACGGCCCGCGCACCCGCATCGATGTCGTCCAGCGGGACGGCGTCGGCGCCGTTTGCGGCCCGCCACGTCAGCCCGGTCAGAGTGATACCAGCGTCAGCGAGCCCAGGCAGGTGGCTCTCCACAATCACGCGGGCGGCCTCGTACGCGTCGGCCTGGCGGGTGGCCGTTACCCATGTCTGGAGCGTGACCTGCACGGTGATGCGGTACCGCTGCGGCCCAGGCTGGTCGCTTTCATTCGGCATGGGTGTCACGTCGATGACATGTTTCGGGTAGACCGCCATCGCCGGCTGCAGCAGGCGCATTGCTTCGCTGCTCGATGGCGGCGATCGTCTCGGCGTGCAGGGTGCGGATCTTGTCCGTAAGGCTCGCGTTGGTCATCGCTGCGCCGCCCGCTTGCCGGCGATGACCAGGTGGGTGTCCGTGACCGCCTCGGCGCATGGAGCCAGCGCCATGGTGTGGGCCAGGCGGGAACGGTTGGTCTCGCCGCCGAGTGCGGTGACACCGCTGAGGAGATCAGGCGGGGCTGCGCTGTGATGGTCGGCGCGGAAGCCGCCGTGTGTCAGGTGTATTGGTCCTCCTTCGGACATGAAGAAGGCGGCCACCGGGTGGTGGCCGCCTGAAGGGATGGGGATGCCGCGCCCCGGTCGCGTGGGCGAGGGACGTGGGGGTCTGTGGTGCCGGATCTGAGGCCGGCGGCGTCGGCCGACCGGAAGTGGTGGGCGCGATGCCGTCGCGCGAGGCGTCAGATCAGAGGCAGATAAGAAGTTAAGGAGAAACCTCAGGTTAGCCGTGCGGGGTGTCCTGTCGGCCGGGCTGTCAGGTTCGGCCTCCTGACCGAACCTGACAGCCCGGCGATGATCGCGCTCCTGTCAGGTCTGCTCGTCGGAGCGGGACCCGGCGGGACTGCGGTACCGCATGCTGATCGCGGCAGCCGTCGGGTCCCGCTCTGCCCGGCCAGTGACGGGATACCGGGTGCGGGACTCATCGCCCCGAGCGAACCGGTCCCGCTGTTTTCTGGATCGGACTCGCTCGCCGGTCACCCGCGGGCCGCGGCCAGCGGGACCGTCCGCTGTCTGGCCGTCACCTCGCCGGCCCGGAGATAGAGCCTGGCGGAAGGTGGCTTTAGGCCGCCGCCTCCTGCCTCCGTCTGGGCGGCCGTGGGACCGCTACGCTGTTCGGTGGCGACCGCCCGGCTTTCGGCCTGCCCGCGGCGTTCAGGATTCCTGAACGCCGCGGGCGTTGTTAGTTCAGCAACGCCGCAGGACCAGCACGTCCTCGTGAGCCACCAGGTGCACGGGCACGCCTTCGTCTCTGGCGCGGCGGACCGCCATCAGCCCGAACATGTTGGCCCGGTGCACGATTTGCCCGTCGCGGACGGCGGCGAGCATTGCCGCGCACCGTTCCACTGGGATCAGCCCCACCGACTGTGCGACGGCGAGGAGTTCGCCGGGTAGGTCGATGAGGTCGTCCCGTTGGCGGCGTACCGGTCGGCAGGTGATCACCACGGTCCCGCCGGGACGCAGCAGTTGGTAGCTGGCGGCGAGGATCGCGGCGAACCCGTCGAGCAAGCGGGACCATCCCGCGTAGGCGAGGTTGCCGCGCTCCCGGTCCCCATAGTGGTGGTCTCGCTTGCGTACCCCGGTACTCGTTGTCCGTACGAGGCCGTGGGTCCCGCGCCCGTACGGCGGAGAGGTGAGCACGAGGCTCACGCGGCCGACCGCGGACGCGGGCACCATGTCGAGCAGGCCTGTGGCGTCGCCGGTGAGCACCTTCGCCGTGCCGTCGGCGCCCTGCGACGCGGCGAGGGCGACGTTGGCTTCGGCCAGCGCGGTGAATCGGGGCTCGATGTCGATTCCGATCCCGTCTCGGCCGAGGTGCATGGCCTCTACGAGGGTGGTGCCCGATCCGCACATCGGGTCGAACACCAGATCACCGGGCGCGGTGTACGAGGCGATAGCGTGCGCTGCCTCGTTGGGGAGCATCTTTCCGGGATGGCTGGAGGTCTGCGGGACGTAGCGGCCTCGCCGCTGGTCACGGGCGGGCTGTTGGCAGGTCAGCCAGACCGAGGTGACTGGCAGGGTTTCAGCCATCGGCGCCTCCGGTCTGCGTCGCGCTGCGGGTCAGGATCAGCACGTCGGTGTGGATGTCCAGCTGTGCTCGCTGGCCACGCCGTGGCGGCCGGTCGGCCGCCACGATGTGCTGCAGGTACGCCAGCCCGGCCCGCCTGGCGGCGATGACCACATCAACCGGCAGGACGACATCGCCGTGCGGCAGCAGCACCACCACGCAACCGCCCGGCACGAGGCTGGCACGGCAGCGCAGAAAGAACTCGACTGGCGAGGCGGTGCCGTCGACCGGCCAGCCGGTGACGATCAACGTCGCCGCCTCCCGGCCCCAGCCGACCTGCCGAGGCGCGTGCAGGTGGCTGCGCCGATGCGCGGCGATGACCGCACGGGCCAGCTGCGGCCCCACGGCCAGGTCGACGACCAGATCGGACGGGTGGGTGAGGTTGTGGACCAGCCGCACGCCCATCGCGTTGGACATGGTCTCACCCCTGTCCGGGGCGGGAACCGGCCATACGGTGATCGGCACGGGCGGGTCGCCGGGCACCACATCCCCCACGGGAACCGGCGCGCGGCGCGGGTTTCTATCGGTCATAGGCACGGTGGCCCCCGGACCGGCGGGGCGTACTGACGATCCCCAGTGCGCCGCTGGCAGCCGGATCGAACCCGCCCCCGACCTGACAGAACCCGTCACCCGGCCGCCTGACAGCCGCATCAACGGGCGCGCGAACCGTCGGCACAGCGGGGAAACCTGACACGACCGGACACAACCTGTCCCCGGTCTGACAAACGCTTCTGGTGTCAGGTCGGGCTGTCCCAATCGAGAGCCTCGGGGCCTTCGCACCAGGCGACGGCCCCTGTCGAGGGGGACACCATGGCGACAACCACCCACACGAGGACTGCCGACACGGCGCTGACCGCGGCGGAGAAGGCGTTCGAGCTGCTGACCTGCGAACCTGCACCGCTGGTGTTCGACGCCCGGCCGGTGCCGGGCCTGCCGGACAAGACGATGCCGCTGGACGAGCTACGCCGGCTGCTGATGTTCGAGCGCTACGACAGCACCACGACCGACGAGCTGTGGCGGCAGATGGCCCACCACGCCCGGGAATGGGGACCGGCCTGGGTCGTCGGCGCGATCGGCGTGGCGTTGCCTGCGCTGACGCACCTCGCGGCGAAGATCAGCCGCGGCTACGCCCGGCACGCCGACGACGTTGACTCCGAAGTCCTCGCCGGGTTCCTCCAGGCACTGCGCACGGCGGATCTCGCCCCGCCCCGGCTGTGGCTGCGGCTGTGCTGGGCGGCATGGCGCGCCGGCGCCGCGGTCGTCAAGCCCGACGACGGCGAGGAACTGCCGCTGGACCTGTCCAGCGGGTCGCGTTCGCCGAGGATGCCCTACGGGCACCCGGACCTGCTGCTCGGCCGAGCAGCCGCCGCCGGCCTGATCACCACCGAAGCCGCCGAGCTGATCAGCGCAACCCGGTTCGGCGACGCCCTGATCGAACACCTGGCCGCCGAGCAAGGCGTCACCGCATCGGCCCTACGCATGCGCAGAAGGCGAGCCGAGCGCATCGTGGCCGCAGCCGTCACACGAGGCGAACTGTCCGGCCCGATCCACTCGTCCATCCGCCGCGAAGCGACCATGGCGGCCTAACAACGCCCCGCTCATCTCGACACGAGACCGCCCCGGTTTTCGCCTGGGGCGGCCTCTTTGCGTTCGCGGTCCTCCACGCCATCACAAGCGGAGGCAACGTGAGTCGCTGACCGGTTTCGTCAGGGTGTGACAGGCGTGGGGCGGGTTCGATCGGCCTGACAGCCGAGATCTGGACGGTGCATGTCATCCACGGCATGCCCGCCCGGTGGGGACCACTCCTTCCGGCGAGGCCACCGGTCCGGCATGGCTGGCGCGGCGTACTGACACCACGATCCCTTCGCACCACGCAAGGGAGGAGCGCCCCCACCGGACCACACGGTCCTTCGCCCGGTTCCCACCGCGGCGGCCCACAGATCCCTCATGGAGCGCCGCAATGCACACGATCTCTATCCTCAACGACCTCGTTTTCGCCGCCCCCGCCCCTGATGGCGGAGGCCCCCACTCCATCGCCCAGGTCATCTCCAACATCACCGGCTGGGTCATGGGCATCATCGCGTTGGTCGCGACGATGTTCCTGGTCATCGGCGGCCTGCGGTACATGGCCGCCGGCGGCGACCCGGCCCAGGTCGAGCAGGCGAAGGGCAACTTCAAGTCCGCCCTGATCGGCTACGCCCTCGCGGTGCTGGCCCCGGTGATCCTGCAGGCGCTGCAGGGCATCCTCGGCGGCTGAGGCGGCCACCGTGGTCGACTGGCTGATGGACGGCCTGGTGAGCTGGCTCGCCGAGAAGGTTGTCGACCTTCTCGGCGGCCTGCTGGCCTTCCTGACATCCTCCATCTTCGTATCGCCGGACGTCACCGTCCTGCCGCAGGTGGCCTCGATCGCCGGCAAGAGCGCGCTGGTTGTCAACGCCTGCTTCATCCTCGCGATCGTCGCCGTGGGTGTCGCCGCGATGGTCGGTGGCTCGGTCGAGATGCGTTACGGCATCAAGGAGTTGATCCCCCGGCTTGTCGTCGGGTTCGTCCTGTCCGCGTTCGCGGTCCCGATGACCGGTGTGCTCATCGACATCGCCAACGCCCTGACGGTGTCGATGGCCGGCACGTCCGCGCCGACCACCGAGGCGGTCACCTTCGTCCGGGCTCGCATCGCCTCCGCGATGACCGACGAGAGCGGCGCCCTCCTGATGGCGATCATCGGGCTGCTCATCGTCGTGTTGATGTTCATGCTCGTCGGCACCTGGCTCGTGCGGATCGGGGTGCTGGTCGTCCTGGCCGGTGTCGCGCCGGTGGCCCTCGCGTGCTACGCCACCCCGTGGACGCAGGGTGCCGCCGACCTGTGGTGGCGCACCCTGCTGGGCTGTCTGGCCACACCCACGCTGCAGGCGGTCGCGTTCTCGGCGGGCATCAGCCTGTTGATCGACCCGGAGGCGAACCTGCCGATCCTGCTCGGCCTGCCCGGCTCCGACACCGTGAACCTCATGCTCGTCATCGTCGTGCTCTGGGTCACAATCAAGATCCCACGAATGATGCGCCAGTACGTCACGCGCACGGGATCGCCGAACATCGGTGGGATTCTGCTACGCGCGGTGTTCATCCAGGGCGTCACCCGCCACCTGCCGCTCGGCCGTCTTGGGCGCACCGCCGTGCGAGGTGGGCGATGACCCACGAGGACACCACCCCGCGCGCCGTTGTCCCGGCCAATGTCAACGAGGCTGACCGCATTGCGTTCGGCCTGACGTTCCGGCAGCTGGGCATCATCGGCGGCACAGCGCTCGCCGAGTTCGGTCTCTACCGCACCTTCGGTCCCCTGCTGCCCCCGGTGGCGTGGATCGTCGCCGGAGTCATCGTGTTCGCTATCGCGATCGTGGTGGCGCTCGGCCGCCGCGACGGCCTGCCCTTGGACGCGTGGCTGCGGCACGGCTTCGCGCTCGCCCAGAGCCCGCGCACGCTCACCCCGGGTAGGGCTCGGGCCAGCTCGGTCGCGGTCGTGGCTGGCAAGCCGAGTGTCCCGGCGCCGCTGCGCTCGCCGGTCACGAAGGTCACACCGGCCGGAGTCCTCACCAGCGAGAGCAGCGACAAGGTGCTGATCGCTTGCGGCACCACGAACATCCACCTGCGCACCAGCAGCGAGCAGGGCGCGCTGCTGGACGGGTTCGGCCGCTTCCTCAACAGCCTGACCGGGCCGGCGCAGATCGTCGTTGCCGCGCAGCGGCACGACCTGACCGTCTACGCGCAGGCGACCGTCGACCACGCGCCGCGCCTGCCGCATCCGGCGTTGCAGGCCGCCGCCGACGACTACGCCGAGTTCCTGCTCGACCTGGACGCCCAGCGGGATCCGCTGCGCCGCCAGGTCCTCGCCGTCGTCACCGGCGAGCATGCGGCCGACACCGCCGTGCGTGCCCTGTCCGGGCTCGGTGTCGAAGCCGCCGCTCTGGACGGGCCGGCCGTTGCCTCGGCCCTCGCGAACGCGGTCGATCCGTTCTCCCCACCTGTGCCTGGCCCCCGAGCAGTGCCGGACGCCCCGATCACCCTACGGAGCACATCGTGAACCTGTTGACGCCCAAGAAGAAGAGAGTCGCGGCCGGGGAGGGCATGCCCTCCCCGGCCGCGTTGTCGGTCACCCCATCACACGTGCAGGTCGGCGACGGATACGCCGCCACCTACGCGGTGTGCGGCTACCCGGCCGAGGTCGGCCCCGCCTGGTTGGACCCGCTGCTGTCCTACCCCGGACGGGTCGACGTCGCGGTGCACCTGGACCCCGTCGCGCCGCAGCTGGCCGCG
This sequence comes from Micromonospora chalcea, assembly GCF_028768405.1. Lineage (NCBI taxonomy): Bacteria > Bacillati > Actinomycetota > Actinomycetes > Micromonosporales > Micromonosporaceae > Micromonospora > Micromonospora chalcea. Next base: position 2,546,106 of record NZ_CP118233.1, read on the forward strand.
CCGATGCTCAAGCGCCAGCGCGCCCGCCTCGAATCCTCCCGCCGCCTAGAGGCCGACCAAGGCCGCTTGGGGGACCCGATGGTCGAGGCAGCAGCGGCGGATGCCGCCGACCTCGCCGAGCGCGTCGCCCGCGGGGCGGCAAAGCTGTTCGAGGTCGGCATCTACGTGACCATCCACGCCCGAACCCTCGACGAACTTGCCACCGTCACCGCCGGCGTGAAGTCCGCCGCCGCCAGCGTGCTCCTCGACCTGCAACCGGCCACGTTCCGCCACCAGCAGGGCTGGATTGCCACCCTGCCGGTCGGCGTGGACCCGCTGCGGATGCGGCGCATCCTCGACACCACCGCCCTCGCCGCAGCGTTCCCCCTCGCCTCGGCCGACCTCGCCGCCCCGACCCCAGGCGTCGTCGCCCCACCCGAGGGCGTTCTCTATGGCGTCAACACCACCAGCAACGGGGTGCTGATCTGGAACCGGTGGGCGCAGGACAACCACAACTCCGTGGTCCTGGCCCGCAGCGGCGCCGGAAAGTCGTACTTCGTCAAGCTGGAGGTCCTGCGCAACCTCTACCAGGGCACGACCGTCAGCGTGATCGACCCGGAGGACGAGTACACGCCCCTCGCGGAACACGTCGGCGGCACCGTCGTGCAGCTCGGCCAACCGGGCGTCCGCATCAACCCCCTCGATCTGCCCTCCGACAACAGGCCCGACACCCTCACCCGGCGCGGCCTGTACCTGCACACGCTCATCTCGGTCATGCTCGGCGCGGCACCGCCGCCGGCCGAACGCGCCGCCCTCGATCGGGCCATCACCACCACCTACAACAAGGCCGGAATCAACGGCGACCCACACACGTGGACCAGGCCCGCGCCGCTGCTGCGCGACCTGGCCGAGATGCTGGCGGGCGACGATGACCCGGCCGCCGGGCAGCTCGCCGCGCGGCTCGCCCCGTGGACGGTAGGGAACTTCGCCAGCCTGTTCGACGGGCCGACCACCACCACCCCGACCGGGCACCTGGTGGTGTGGTCGCTGCGGCACCTGCCCGACGAGCTGCGCACCGTAGGCACGCTGCTGGCCCTCGACTCGATCTGGTCGGGCATCGACACTTCGACCACGGGCGCCCGCCGGCGGCGGCAGCTCGTCGTGGTCGACGAAGCCTGGCTGCTCATGCGCGACGGCGAAGGCAGCCGGTTCCTGTTCCGGATGGCCAAGGCCGCCCGCAAACGATCCGCCGGGCTGTGTGTGATCACCCAGGACGCGGCCGACGTGCTGTCGACCGGTCTCGGTCTCGCTGTCGTGTCCAACGCCGCGACCCAGGTGTTGATGCGGCAGAGCACGCAGTCCATCGACGCCGTGAGCGAGGCGTTCAGCCTGACCGCCGGGGAGTCGCGGCTGCTGCTGTCGGCGCCCAGAGGCGAGGGCCTGCTCGTCGCCGGGCGCAGCCGGATCCCCTTCCGTGCCGTGGGGTCGGCCGCAGAGCATCGGATCGCCGTCACGGGTATCGGGGAGGACGAATGACCACCACCACTACCACTCCAACATGGCCCGCCGAGGTGTGGCAGTGGGTGATCGCCCGGCCGTGGCTCGGCCTCCTCGCCGCCGCCGCGATCGTCGGCACGGTGTTCGCCCACGACCAGCTCCTCGCGTGGAGGCACCGGCGGTTCGCGGCCGGCGCGCGGTGGCTCACCATCGCCGCTCCACCCGAGGCCACCGCCGAGGCCGCCGCCGCGTTCTGGACCACCCTCATGGGCGTGCTGACACCGTCAGTGTGGCGGCGCAGGGTCTTCGGCTACCCGCACGTCGCCTGGGAGTACACCTGGACCGGCCGCGCCCTCACCATCTGCGTGTGGGTGCCCGGCACGGTGCCACCCGGCGCAGTCGAGGCCGCCGTCCGGGCGGCCTGGCCCGCCGCGACGATAACGACCACCGATGCCGCCGCGCCGATCCCAGGCGAGGTGGGCGAGGAGGTGGGTGGGGCGCACTGGCCGCAGCACACCGACGTGCTGCCGCTGCGCACCGAGCACGACACCGACCCGCTGCGGGCGCTGCTCGCCGCCGGGGCCGAGGTTCACCATCGCGAGCACGCGTGCGTGCAGATCCTCGCCCGCCCAGCACACGCCCGCCGCGTCCGCGCAGCCCGCCGCGCGGCGAGCACCAGCACTCACCCGCACGGGCGGCCCGACGTGGCCGCCCGCGCCCTCTCCGGGGCGGCGGGGCTGGCCATCGAGCCTCTGCTGTGGCTTCTGGATGCGTTCACGCCCGGCCCGGCCCGGCCCCGCACCCCGGTCACGGCGGGGCGGGCGGCCGAGCGGGACCCGGTGGCCAACGCCGACGCCCGCACGGTCGTGGACAAGGCCGTGCGGGTGCCGCACTTCGAGATCGCGGTCCGGTTCGCCGTCGCCACCGACCCCGACAAGACCCCACCGGACCAGGAACGGGCCAAGCAGATCCGTGAGCGGCTCGTCGGGCTGGGGCACACCATCGCCTCGGCCGCCGCGGCGTACACCGGCCCGAACCGGCTGCGGCGGATGAAGATGCCCCAACCGGTCGCCACGCTCGCCGGACGGCGGCTGCGACGGGGGTTCCTGGCCACGGTGCCGGAACTCGCCGCCCTCGCCGCGTTGCCGCAAGACCTCGCGGTGCCGGGCTTGGATCGGGCGCGGGCCAAGGCCGTGCCGGCGCCCGTGCAGGTGCCGTCCGGCGGCCGTGGGGTGAAGGTGCTGGGCCGGTCGCAGGTCGGCCACCACAGCGTCGGCTTGACCGTCATCGACGCTCGGCAGCACGTGCACGTGGTCGGCAAGACCGGCGTCGGCAAGTCCACGCTGCTGCTGAACATGATCCTCGGGGACGTCAAGGCCGGGCGCGGGACGGTGGTCATCGACCCGCGCGGGGACCTGATCACCGACATCCTCGACCGGCTCCCGGCGTCGTACGCGCAGAAGATCGTGATCATCGACCCGGACCAGGAGAACCCGGCCTGCTTCAACCCCCTCGACGACCAGGGCGATCGGCACCTGGCGGTGGACAACCTGGTGGGGATCTTCGCGAAGATCTTCCAAGGTCAGTGGGGTCCGCGCATGGACGACACCATGCGTGTGGCCTGCCTCACGCTGATGCGGCACGCGAAACCGACGCTGAGCCTGGTGCCGTCGCTGTTGCAGGACCGGGAGTTCCGGGGCCGGTTCACCCACGGCCTGGACGACCCGGACGGGCTCGGCGGGTTCTGGCTCTGGTACGACGGCATCAACGAGCAGTTCCGAGGCCAGGTCATCGCCCCCGTGCTCGCCAGGCTGCGGGCGTTCTTGCTGCGCGACTTCGTGAAGTCGGTGATCGGCAACGCCCACTCATCCTTCGACATGGGCAAGATCCTCGACGGCGGGGTCCTGCTGTGCCGGCTACCCAAAGGCATCCTCGGTGAGGAGACCAGCCGCATCCTCGGCTCGCTGATCGTTGCCCGGGTGTGGCAGGCCGCCATCGCTCGAGCCTCGATCCCCGAGGACCAGCGAAAAGACGCCACGTTGTTCGTGGATGAGTGCCAGAACTTCTTGACGTTGCCGAGCAGTGTCGGGGACATGCTGGCCGAGGCGCGGGGGTTCCGGCTGGGGTTGGTGCTGGCGCACCAGGACTTGGCGCAGCTGCCCAACGACGTGGCGGCGGCGGTGTCGGCCAACGCGCGCAGCAAGGTGTTCTTCAACGTTGACCCGGCCGACGCCAGGGAGCTGTCCCGGCACACCAGACCCGAGGTGGACGAGCACGACCTCGCCCACCTCGACGTCTACACCGCCACCGCCCGGCTTCTGGTCGGCAACCGGGAACTACCCGCGTTCACCTTCGTCACCAACCCGTCGGCGCCGGTCGTCGGCGAGGCGACCGCGATCCGGCAGGAGTGCGCCGCCGCCCACGACCGCACGGACGGTGAGCCGCCGATGCAGCAGCTCGCCCGCACCGCGATGAAGCGGCGCATGAACTCCCGCGACCGCTGACATCCGAGCCGCTCGTTCGGGGGCTCGGCTGGGTGCGGCATCGGGGGCTCGTCTGGGGGTGTCTACGACACGAGACCCCAGACGAGCCCCCTCCACCCGGTCTGTTAGGTGCCTGACCTGCTCAAACATGCCCCACGGCAAGCCCCATCCCAAGATCGACTTATCCAGACTCCCTACGGGATTCTCTCTCCACGGGGGTGACCCATCTATGCCGCAATCGCGCTCTGCTGACCTGCTAGCCATCTATCCCCACATCACCAGCCGTGACCGGCTGCTGCTCCAGCTCCTCGACGACCACCAGGTCCTCACCACCGACCAGATCCACCGCATGCTGTTCCACGCCCGCCGGACCTGTCAGATCCGGCTCGGTGAGCTGGCCGCCCTAAACCTGCTGGACCGGTTCCGGTTCGCCCGCGCCGGCGGCGGCAGCCAACCGTGGCACTGGACGCTCGGCCACAACGGGCACCGGTTCCAAGCCGCCGCCCACCAGCGGCCCGAGCCCACCCTCCGGTCGAGCCGGCAGACCGTGCAGCGGCTGTCGGCCAATCCGCACCTGCCCCACCTGCTCACGGCCAACGAGTTCTTCGTCCGCCTGTCCGCGCACGCCCGCCAATACGACGAGGCGCGGCTGGAGCGGTGGTGGTCCGAGACGCTGACTACCAAGCAGTTCCGGACCATCACCGCCGACGGGCACGGCCTGTGGAGCGTTGGCGACGTCACGGTGGGGTTCTTTCTGGAGGCCGACACCGGCACCGAACCCCTGCGGAGCCGGGTGGTGACCAAGCTCGACCGGTACGCGCAGCTGATCCGGCGCGGCGGCCCCCGCTACCCGGTGCTGTTCTGGCTCGGCAGCGAACACCGCGAGGAGCACCTCCACCAGCACCTGCACGGCCGGCGCGGCGACGTCCCCTACGCGACCGCCACCCACACCAGCGAGCCCGCCGAAGCGGTCTGGCTGCCGGGTGGCGCCACCGGCCGGGTCCGGCTCGCCGAGCTGCCCAGCGACCACGGGCAGCCCGTGGCGGACAACCCGAACTACGACGACGACGGCGTCTTCGTGGTCTGACAGACCCTGGCAGGCTCGTGGCGAATCCTGTCAGCGCAGGTCAGAGACGTGGTCGTGATTCCTGACAGGGCTGGTGCTGTCAGGTCACGAAGCTACGGTGCAGCTTCTTCTCTTTGCTCGCTCCGCCGCCCGTCTGTTCCTCCTCGGATCTGCCCGCGCCCGCAAGATCACCCACAGCCCACCCTTTGCGGTCGGCTCGTGATCCACGACCCGCGCCCTTCACGGCAGCTTCCCCGGTCCAGACGCCGCGATCCGGTGGCGCCACCGCACACCCCCAACCCACTCCTTTCGCGAAGGGAGCACCCCACCATGCCCAAGCCCACCCTGCTCACCGACAGGGTCGTCACCGTCTGCTTCGCCCCCGGCGAGGACGCCGACTGGTTCGCCGCCTCGGAGAAGGTCCACGACCTCCTGCACGCCAACGGCACCCCGGCCCGCCGCTACCACGTCCGCCACCGCCGCCTCATCGGCTGGCTGACCCGGTTCCTCGGCTACTACCTGCTCGACGCCGCCCGCCGCTTCGGCGCGGTCACCCTGGCCGCCGGAGGCCGCAAGAGCCGCCTCGACCTGACCGGCACCGCCGCCAAGGCCGCCAACGACGCCGCCCTGCGCTGGTGTGCCTGGAACACCCACATCAACGCCACCACCAGGCCCGCCCGCCCGTGGGAGGACTACCTCGCCCAGCACCACGCCGACCCGGCCAAGGTCACCCTGAACGAGGCCCGCCGCCGCTTCGAGCAGCAGCCCCGCGTCCTGGCGATGCTCGCCCACCACTTCGACCCCTACGAGCTGTCCGTCTACCAGGCCGGCGAAGCGACCTACGTCGGGCTCTACTGGCGCATCGCGCTGATCGGCGACGCGCTGATCACCACCGACGGCCGCCTTATCGCCCCGGCCAGTGACTCCGTCGCGGACCGGTTCCGCTTCCTCAACGAGGCATGCGGCTACCTGCGCAGCCTCCACTCCACCGCACGGCTGTGCGCCGTCGCCATCGCCTAACCACCTATCGCCTGAAGCACCCGAGGACCGGTCACAGCCCCCGCTGCGACCGGCCTTCGGCATGCCCACAACCCTCGTCCCAAAGGAGATTCCCGTGTTCCTGACCGATCCGGCACTGCGGCGTATCGCCGCCGACACCAACGACGTCCTGCCCGAGCGCCTGTGGCGCCACGACACCGCCACCCTCGACCCGATCGGCGACCTCGCCCGCATCCTGCACAGGACCGCCCGCGATTTCACCGATAGCACGGAATTCCTGGACCAGGACCTCGCCCGGCTGGCTGACCTGGCGACGGCCTCCCGGCAAGGGCTCGCTGCCCGCGCCGAGGTGCACGTGGCCGGCTACCCGCAGGCCCTCACCGACGTGCTCACCGCCCTCGAGCGGCACACCGCACTCGGGGCCATGCTCATCACCGCCTACAAGGCGTGGCGCAACCACCGGCCAATCCACGACGGCAACGAGCGGCACATGCTGCTGTACCCGGCCTCACCCGAGCGGGGCGTGGCGACGCTGCGACTCAAAGATCCGCGCACCTGGCTGGTGGTGCCCGATGCCGAAGCCGCCAGCGCCTTCGACGTCCCTTACCCGGATCGCGTCGTCGGGGAGGTCACCGAGACCGACCAGGGGTGGGCGCCGACCGCGTACACCGACGCGAAGCACCGCCAGATCACGTCCGGGATGGCGTACCCGCTGCCGGTGTGTGGCGACCTCGCCTCGGCCTGCCGGTCGCTGCTGCGCTGGTGGCACCTGCGCCACTCCGACGCCTGGCGCAACCGCACCCCCGCCCAGCTCACCCCGGCCGAACTCGCCCACCTCATCAGCTAGGCCGGGGGATCTCATGCTGCACCTCGACACGATCAGCCGGTGGGTCGCCCTTACCACCGGCCGCACCCTCGACCAGCACGCCGCCGACCCCATCCCCGCCGCCGCGCACCTACCCGAGGCCGCCGCCACACTGCGGCACCTGCGGACCGAGCTGCTGCTGGCGGTGGACCGGCTGCGCACCCTACTGATCAACGAGGACGACCTGAGTGGTTCCACCAGCACGGTCGCCGGCCCCGTGGAGACCATCCGGGAGCTGGCCCGCGAGTACCGGTACGCCCGCAACTGGATCGACACCCTCATCGACGACCCCGCACGCGCCAAGTACGCCGACGCGAACCCGGGCCGGTCACTGCGGCGGCGCTACATCAACCCCGGCGACACCGTCCTCGTCGTCCTGCCCCACACCGACTCCTGCCGCAAGCAGCAGCTCGCCGGGCGGACCAGCCGCGTACAGGTCGGTGAGTCCGACGCCAAGCTCCGCCTGCCTGGCAGCGTCGCCCCACTGCGGCTGTCGCACGCTAACGCCGGGATCTACCGCGACCCTGCCGAGGGCGGGCTCTACATCCTGCAGTCCGCGGCCGACGAGCCCACCGCATCCGGCCACTAACCCCCTCGGCTGCATCACGCAGCCCCAAGGCCATCGGGCCGCAATCCAGCAGCACCCAGCACGGCAGCGCACCGCTCCACGCGCCTGCCGCGCTGACCGCTGCCCCGCGCCCCGGCGCACCACCGCCCGGCACAACAGGCGTGCCGGGCATCCCCAACCCCACGTTCCCAAGGAGGGGAACCTGATGGAAAACCTGTCCCTGACGCCTGCCACGCAGGCCGTCCTCGACGCCCTGACCGATCTCGGTCAGGGCAACATCCACGAGCTGGCCGACCGCTCCGGCAAGGCTCGGTCCACCACCGACAAGGCGATCAAGACCTTGGCCGATGCCGGGGTGATCGTCGCGGTGGACACCGGGGCCGACCCGGTTGAGGGCACGCCGACCCGGTGGACCCTGGCGACCCCGGCAGAGGCCACCGACGCCGACCTCGGCGACGAGCACACCGCCGGCGCGGACGAGACCGAGCAGCTCGCCAACCCGGACCTCGACAAAGCGGCCGACGAGCCGGACACCGAGCAGGCCGACCAGCCCGGCAACGAGGTCGACGGCGACGCAGACAAGGAGACCGACGAGGCGGAGGACGACACCGACCGGGACGACACCAGCGACGAGGACTCGGACAACGGCGAGGACGGCGAGGACGGCGAGGGTCGGACGGTCGTTGTGCAGCCGGCGCGTCCGGGTGACCGCAAGGTCATGGCCATCAAGGGCGTCCTGGCCGACTACGGCGACGAGGGCGCGACACTCGACGTGATCGTGGCCGAGAGCGGGATCGGTCACGCGACCGCTAGCCGACTGTTGACCGCGATGGAGCAGGCCGACGCCGCCCGCCGCCTGCCCGGCCTGCCGGAGCGGTGGATCCCGGGTCCGACCAAGGCCAGCGAGGTCGACCCGAACCCGGAGCCGCCTCGCTGCCCGCTGTGCTACCAGGTCATCCGTGGGCTGGCGAGCACGCCGAGCGCCACATCGGCGGTGCTGCCGCTGATCCGGTCTGACGGCACGCTGCACGTCGTCGGCCCGGACGGTGAGACCCACGTCGTCACCCTGCCCACCCGCACGGTCCCGCGTACGCCGGGCGTCGCCAGGAGCGTGGGCCGGCGCAGCGACGTGACCGTCAACGCCGACGGCAGCCAGCCGTTCGCCCGGGGCGAGCTGGAGCGCCTGACCCTCGACGTCCTGGCAGCCAACCCCGGCAAGGCGATGACCCCGCAGGACATCGCCACCGCCATCGGCACACAGTTCGGCCGCACGGTCAGCTCCGGGGCGGTGCGCAACAACTGCACCAAGGCCGCCGCCGCGGGCCGCATCCTCCTGGTCTCCGACACGCCGCTGACCTTCGCCTACCCGGCACCGGCCGAGAGCGGCACCGCCGCCGAGGCCGACGCGGGCGGCACCGAGCAGTCCTGACCCACCAATCCCTATCCCATCGCGGGGGCCGAGCCGTGCGCTCGGCCCCCGCAGCCGCATCGAGAGGAGAAACCCGTGGCACACGAACTGGAGACGTTCGCGGACGGAACGACCGCCTTCGCCAGCGCCCGCCTGTCGGCCTGGCACCAGCTCGGCACCGTCACCCAGGACACGATGAAGGCCGAGGAGATCATGGCCGCCGCCCGGCTCGGCGACTGGGGCGTGCGCACCATCCGCACCGTCGGCATCGACGTGGTTGACGGCGTCGAGGTGCAAATCCCCGCCGACGACAAGCGGATGACCGTACGCCGCAACCCGGTCACCGGCGTCACGGAGTATCTGGGCATCGTCGGCACCGACTACACCGTGGTCCAGAACGAGCAGTGCGCCGAGATGCTGGACCGCCTCGTGGATGAGGTGGGTGGTGCCCACTTCGAGACCGCCGGCAGCCTGCGCCGGGGCAAGAGCGTGTTCGTCACGATGAAGCTGCCCACGGCGATGGAGATCGCCGGGGTGGACCGCCTGGACCTCTACCTGATCGGCACCACCTCCCACGACGGCACCGCCGCGCTGCGGGTGGACGCCAGCCCCATCCGGGTGGTGTGCGCCAACACCCAACGGGCCGCCTTCGCCACCTCGGTCGGGCACTACACGTTCCGGCACACCTCCAACATCAACTCCCAGATCAGCCAGGCCCGTGAAGCTCTGGGGCTGATGTGGAAGTACATGGAGACCTTCGAGAAGGCCGCCGAACGGATGCTGCAGACCGAGCTGACCATGCGCGAGTTCGAGAAGGTCGTGGCGCAGGTGTGGCCGGTCAAGGACAACGCCTCCGAGCAGACCAAGAACAACGCCAAGCAGCGCCTCGGCACCCTCAAGTACCTGATCCGCGAGGCCGACACCCAGAAAGCCATCACCGGCAGCCGGTGGGCCGGATACCAGGCCATCACCGAATACCTCGACCACTACCGGCCCGCCAAGAACGCCATCGCCCGCGCCAACCGGGTGCTGACCGGCAACGTCGGCGACCTGAAGGTGACCGCCTTCGACCTGCTCAAGGTCTGACCACACCTCGTCCACACCACCGGGGCGGCGGTCACCCGTGCCGCCGCCCCGCCCCGCAAGGAAGGGACACGCCCCATGGCACAGCCGAGCACGACCAGGTGGGGATCAGACGGGGCGGGCAGCCGATGAGCGGCCACATCCGCCACCCCCGCGACCTGCGCCAGTCGGTATGCGGACTGCCTGCCACCGACGTCCGACGGTGGGAGACCGAGGACCCACCGCGCATCGACTACACCTGCGAAGACTGCTACACCCTGCTCCCCGACGCCTCCTGGCCCGACGACGCCAACCACCCGCCAGGAGACGCCACCCACATCGACACACTGCGGCGCATCGTCGCCGACCGCCAGCACCTCAAGATCGACGGCGTCCTCGTGGACGTGTGGTCGGCCTCCGTCACGGTCCTGATCTGGGACCGGCTTCGTGACGACAAGCGGCAGCGGCTGCTGACCCTGCCGTCACACGAGCTGATCCTGCGGTGCGTCGCGATCTACACCCGCCTCACCAGGGACGGAGGCGGACAGTGACCGACCCCCGACCGCAGTGGTTCCACTTCGGCCCGTTGGTGTTCTCCATCGACGCCGCCGAAGCGCTGATCGCCACCACACCCCGCGACACCCGACCCCTCGACGTCATGACCTGGGCTACCGCCTACGGCCTGACCCGCCTCGACGACCCGCACCAGCAGGCGGTCAACCTCATCGGCCCGACCAGCACCGGCCTCAACCGGGCCTACGCCATGACCACCAACCTGACCAAACCCCTGATCGTCGCCCAACTCGACGTCACCGGGCACCCACCCAGCCCGCTGCTCATCGACGGCATCCACCGCCTCTACCGCGCCTGGCGCGAGCACGTACCGCGGCTGCCCGCCTACCTGCTCACCGCCGAGGAAACCCGCCAGATCCAGGACAACGTCCTCCTGGGACCCGGCGCCACCACCCCACCGCCGCCCTCATGACGACCTGACACCCACCCACCCCGTACGCCTCGGAAGCTGCCCACCGCCGGCGGCGACCGAGGCGTACGCACATCCACGCCTCGGGAGAGACCTCATGGCATACACGCCACCGTGGCAGAGGCTCTGCGACTGCCGCTGCCTCGTCCACCACCACCTGCCGCGCACCACCTACAACGCGCCCGACTGCGCCTGCACCATCACCTGCGCCACCCAACCCCTCACCCTGCTGGCCGACCCGTGGGCCTGCGCACTGTTCCTCGACCAGGGCGGCGACCTCTGGCACGTCCCCGCCATGGCCAACGGCACCTTCGACTGGGCATACGCCGGAGAAATCGACAGCCGGCACGACATCTACGACGCCAGCCGCGTCATCGAGCACCTGCTACGCCAGGCCGCCCACGTACTCCAGGCATCCATCACCTGACCCGACAGCTGAAGGTGGGCCGCCCACGCGGGCGGCCCACGGCCCTTTTGTGTTCCACGACCAGAGGAGACAGCGATGTACCGCACCTACCGCAGCGCCTACGCGCGCGACTGCCACTGCCGCTGCCCGATTCACCACGGCCAGCCGCGCTCCACCTACAACGACCCGGGCTGTCACTGCCTGGCCACCTGCGCCAGCCAGCCCATGACCCTGCGCGCCCCACAGATCAACGGCGCCATGTTCCTCGACTGCCACGGAGCGCTCTGGTACGTGCCCGGCTTGGAACCCGGCCATTGGGACTGGGGCTACGCCACCCCGTTGACGTCGGCCACCCGCTTTCGAGACCGCCAACCTGATCACCGACTTCCTCCACGACACCCACGCCGGGCTGCTGCCGCTCATCCACCGCCTGTAACCCGCAGCACCGCTCCACCTCCGCCGGCCGGGCACCCGGGCGCAGGTCGGCCTCTTTCGTTTCAACGGAAAGGACAATCACCATGACCAAGGTCATCATCGGAGTTGTCACCGTCGTCATCGTCGCCTGCTTCGGGCTGCCCATGCTGCTGCTGTCGGCCGTCATGGGCGGCGGCCCCAACGGGTGCGGCATCGCCGCCGCGCCCGCCGTGCGCCCCTCCGGGCAGCCGCCCGGCGCCGGTACCTGGGACACCCAACAGTTGGAGATCGCCGCCACCATCATCGATGTCGGCGTCGCCAAAGGCGTATCCCGCTGGGGCTGGGTCGTCGCCGTCGCCACCGCCATGCAGGAATCCGGCCTACTAAACCGGCCCCACCTCGGCGACCGCAACGACCACGACTCCATCGGCGTGTTCCAGCAGCGCCCAAGCCAAGGCTGGGGCACCCTCGCGCAACTGTCCGAGCCCACCTACCAGGCAGGCAAATTCTTCGACAAGCTCCTGACCATCCCCGGCTGGGAATCGATGCCGCTCACCCAGGCCGCGCAGGCGGTCCAGGTCTCCGCCTTCCCCGACGGGTACACGAAGTGGACCGACGACGCCCTACACCTGGTGGAACAGCTGACCAGCACCCTCGCGGACTGCGCCACCGACGCGCTCGCCGCCCTTCCGCAAGGGTTCGCGCTCCCCGCCAACACACCGCCCGCCGTCACGACCGCCATCTTCTGGGCCGTGAACCAGCTCGGCACCCCGTACCATTTCGGCGGATCGTGCGCCGACCCGCACTCCGGCGTCCCCGACAAGCAATGCGACTGCTCGTCACTCATGCAATCGGCGTACCGGGCGGCCGGCATCTCCATCCCCCGGGTCACGACCGAGCAGGTCAAGGCCGGAAAGCCCGTGGCCGACCCGGCGCTTCTGCTGCCCGGGGACCTCATCCTCATCCCGGGCAGCGAAGGCACCGTGGCCAACCCGCGTCACGTCGGCATGTATCTCGGCGACGGGCTCATCATCCATGCCCCGAAGACCGGCGACGTCGTCAAGATCACTCGGCTGAGCAGTTGGATCAACCAGGTCGCAGCGCTTCGTCGCATCGTTGAAGCGGATTGATTGCATCACCGCGAGCAGACGCCGTTCGCGCAGAGGGCCATACGGGTTCTTCGACGCGGTGTCCGGCGCTGGCGCTGACCCTATTGGACATGCCGCTCAGGAACCCACTTCCCAACGGACTTCGAGACGATCACAAGCAACAAGCCGAACGGCATGCGGCTGGAGCTGAACGACGACACAGTGCGGGCTGGTCTGCCCCCATCACGCCGGTGTGGGCGGCCTACCGGCGGCCTGAACGAGAAACTGCACCGAGCGCCGCTGGCGCTTGGGCCGCATGCCAGCGCCCAAGCGGTCTCGAGGACCCAGTGCAACCGGGCAACGCCGTGCTAGGCATCATCCTGGTGACCAGCCTGCTGTGGCTGGTGACAGCAACAGTGCATTAGCGCTGGCAATACCTCCTCAGCAACCCGGCCGTAGCCGCCAAGATGGCCTCGGCGTCCGCGCGGCTCCAGGAGAAGCCCTCGGTGGTGCTGTCGTCATGGTGGGCGGCACTGGCGATGCTCTTGACGTCCCAATAGATGGCCGCCCAGCGTTGGTCCTGAGTGCGTTGAGCTGCCGGGGTGTCCACCACGCTCTTGGCCGAAGGCAAGTTGACCAACCGGGAGATGTTTTCCAGCACTCTCCGGCTTGTGGCCACACAGTGCTTCCCACTGCTGGTCCCGCAGCTCGGCCCGCGCTTGGCGCAACCGTGCGGCGGCCTGAGCCAGCGAGGCCGCAAAGTCATCGGAGGCGGCCGGCGGCGGGGTAAGGGCTGAGTCGGTCAGCGGGCTGGGTATCCGGACCAGCACCCCAACTTCCGTACCGACCTGGTCCATCAGCTCCAGCCACCGTGTCCGGGCGACGCGCACCTGCAGCTCCTCGTGGGTCACCGGATGGACGCCGTGGGGCGGTGCCAGGAGGGTGGCCTGAATTTTGAAGCGCAGGACGACGTCATCCAGGGCTCGGGCGCGTTCTAGGGCGATGAGCTGGTCGTCGGTGAGGGAGACCGCCAGCTCTTCCCCCGCAGCGTAGCCGTGGAGGGTCACGACCTGGGGCTCCAGTCCGGCCAGCCAGCGGAAGGACGGCTGCTCAGTCCAGACAGTGCCAGTGAGGAGCGCCTGGGCATTGCTCTGCGGGTCCTTGGCGTCCAGCCAGGTGCCGGTGACCTGTACCGGCAGGACCAGGCGATGGTTGGCGACACCGGGCGCCAGGTGGACATCCGTGAAGGAGACATGGATCTGCCCGAGCGGCAGGTAGCGGAGGGAGGCCATGGTCACGGGACTCGGAGTAGCACGGACGGCGACGGCTCCGCTTGCCTGGGCGGCCGGTGCCAAAGCGTGTCATTCGGCAGGGAAGATGTGGGCATGCGTCGCAAACCTTCCGCCACGGTCGCCAGCGCCGGCGTGACCCATACCAAGCTGGCCGTCGAGGATGAGCTGAAGTGGCTGTTCCGTGAGCAGCCCACGGAGGACTACGGCATTGACGCGCAGATTGAGGTAGTGGACGGCGAAGACGTGCGCGGGCGGCTGCTGGCTCTCCAAATCAAGAGCGGTGAGAGCTGGTTCCAGCAGGCCGCGCCGGGCGGCTGGTGGTTCCGGCCCGACGCCGAGCATGTTACGTACTGGCTCAACCACTCCCTGCCCGTTGCGGTAGTGCTTTACCACCCCGGGACCAAGCGCTGCCACTGGCAGCTGATGAACCGCCGGACGCTTCAGGAGACGTCCACTGGCGGCTGGAAGCTGCTCGTGCCGGAAGCCCAAGTGCTGGATGCCAGTGCGGCGGCTCCGCTCCGTGAGGCCGCTGAGGGCGACCCTTACGTGCTGCGGATCCGCCAACTGCAGCTGGCAAAGCCCTGGATGGAGATGCTGGCCAGTGGCAAACGACTCGTCGTGGACATCGAAGAGTGGATCAACAAGACGTCCGGACGCGGCGATATCTCTCTGGGTGTCGACAAAGAGGACGGCGAAAAGCCGGAGGAGCTGGCGAGTTGGGGCGTGTTCCTCGGACTCGCCAGCTACGCCGAGGCGGTCCCCCGGATGTTCGCATGGGCCGACGTGCAAGTGCATGAAGAGACGTACGAGGACGCCGAGTACGACCAGTACGAGGCCGAGTGCGTCATCTACGACAACGAGGGAGACCGCTTCGTCACCGAGGACTTCGACCAGTGGCGCAGCAGAAGATTGGCCCCGGGACTGCGACCCTACGCCAGCCCCTCGGGCGAGGTGGACTTTTGGCGGCTGGAGCTGACGCTCAACGAGCTGGGCAAGGCGTTCCTGGTGGTGGATAGGTTCGGGACAGACGGCCGGCGGCTACTGACATAGAGCCGGAGGTCTCATCAGAGCCAGCTTGAGCCTGTCCTGGGCCACTGCCTCATGCCCGCCTACAGCATCGTGGACACAGGCGGCCACCTGAGGCTGGTCTTGCTTTGCAGCATGCCGGCGTCCGGGACCGACGGGTGCGTACTTGCGGCGGATGACGCGACAGAAGCGATCTGCAACGATGCCACCGTCGACAGTGACGGGAGGGAGCTGCACGTGCTCGCCGCTTCGGTGTGGAACAGCCTGGAGGTCGCCAAGCTCGTCATCGGCGGCATGGTTCCGGTCGCCGTTGCCGTGTTAGCTGCTGTGTTCAGCCGCGCGTTGAGGCGTGCCGAGAATCGGCAGTGGTTCAGCCAAAAGCTGGTCGAGAAGCGCATCGAGCTGCTCACTGCTGCCCTGCCTGATCTCAACGACTTGTTCTGCTACTTCACGTGGGTGGGCAACTGGAAGGAGCTTTCGCCGCCCGAGATCCTGCTACGTAAGCGGCAACTCGATCGACTTTTCCACGCCAACAGCCCATTCTTTTCGACCTCGGCAATAGCGGCGTACGACGCGTTCATCTCAGCTCTGTTCAAGACGTTTGTGGTCCCCGGCTCCAGCGCACAGCTACGTACGGGGCTTATGTCTCAGCACGGAAGCCGCGTGAAGGCATTCACCGAGTACTGGGAAGCCACCTGGGATGCGATGTTCACACAAGAAGCCGACCAGACCCCGCCCGATGTGATCAAGGAGCGGTACCAATCGCTGACCGCGGCGCTCGGCTCCGAAATCGGCACACAGCCTGCACCGAAGGAAGCTTTGAGATGATCATTCAATGGTGCTGCAAGGGGCTGGCGAAACTCGACAGAGAAGACATCGAGCAGATGCTCACCGCTCCGACGGGCCTGCTCTGCCGTGACTGGGAGTCGTACTCGCGAATGGGTGTGCCCTTCCCGGTGGGGGACGCCATGTGGCGCCTCACCGAGGAGAACCTGGACCGCCACGTCAACAGCTTTAGCAGCGTGGAACCGAATACGGGCCGGAAGTTTTGCGAGGTAACTCCTTTTATATCACTGTCAGCCGGTTGCGTCGACCGCGACGTGGCGGCCAAGACCAACATCACCCATCGCGCGCTTCGCACCGCTCTGGAATTCGCCACCACGGACTACTCGGATCCGGAAATGCCCGCGTGCCCCGGCTGGGTCCTCTACTGCTACGTGGTTGTGGGTGCCAACCCGGCCGTCCGGATCCCGACGGTTGCCGAAGAGATTCGGGAGCTAAACCATGGCCGCGCATACTCCGGCTGGTACTGGCAGGGCGAGGTGGCGGCCAAGCTGCATGTCCCATCCGCGCAGATCCTGTGCGCGGAGCGATACGAGCCTGCACCGGATGGTCGGCTAAGGCTCACCGACCTCCTGCTGAACCTCAATTTTTGTCATCCTGCGGCGCTGCTTGCGGAACGGAGCATGCTGTGACGCTACCGGAGCGATTGTGGGAGGCGCTGCGGCTCGATCCGGCCACGGTCGCGGCTCGGGCCCGCTTCTATCGCGCATACGCAGAGTTGGAAGAGCCCCCGTTCGACGTACGCGACTTGGCTGAGTTGATGCGGGATCGCCCTCCCGGAGGCTTTGGCCCCCGCGTCATCAACCTCATAGGTAAGGAGGCAGGGGCAGTCGGTCAACGTCTGCGGAAGATCCAACGACCCCTTGGCGGGGGGCCTTGGGTGCGGCTGGCCGAGGTCGCGGACGCATTGCGAAACGCCGCAATCGCTGAGTTGCTCCTCCAAACACAAGCTGGCCGGGCGACCTTGCTGGAGGCCAGCCGCGGCTACAGTGAGCTCGGGTTGCCATTCGGTGACTTCCTAGCCGTCGCTGCGGCGGGAGACAGGGAACGGTCGGTCTCGGCCGCCGAACAGGTCGACGCCCTGCTGTCCGATTCCCAGATCACAAACACCGGGCTGCTCGGCTCGGCAGCACTTGCAACGCCTGCGCAGCAGCGCTACCTACTGCTCACGGCGGCCCCCGACGCTACCGACCTACGGTCGCGGCTGGCTGAGGCGCCCCAGGCGCACCAGACGACGGCGGTCGGCGTGACGTCCCAGCCCTTCTCGACCTGGTGGCGGCTCGGTAGCCTGCTTAGCCACCTGGAATCCGACGCCGAAGGGATCAGACGCGAACTGGCACGGATCATCGCCGAGCTCGCTGAGGCGCACAGCCGGCAACTGCAGCTCGCCACAGCTGATGACCACCACTGGTCGACCGGCCGTGCCCAGACCGACTTAATCGATTTGGACCTGGCCGGCGCAGTAGCCATATCCGCGCGAATCATGCGGCAGCGAGAAATTCGTCCATGGCGGTTCGACGGCGATTTCCCCGCGCTGTCGCCGCTGGCGAGGATCTCGCTGCAGATCGGCCTCCAACTCGGCGCCGACGCCCCGCCATCCGATGACTACTTGGATTCCCGCACGGGCGCATGGTGAGCCACGGGTGATCGTCGGCCACAGATGCGCGGCGACTGCCCGCCACCGTACCGAGACGAGGCCAAGCGCGAGCACCCTTCTTCGCAGACGGCGCTGGGCCAGAGCCTGTGGTCACTTCTCGTCCAAGCGGCTGCGGAGCTCGGTGGCGAGGTCAACGGTCTCATCCTGAGGTTCGGCGTCGAGGTCGGCGAGGGCTTTGGTCAGGGCGCGCAGCAGGGTGCGGATGCCGTCGGGATCGCCCAGGGCGTGGCGGGCGTGCATCGCCTTGGTGTAGAGGGCCTCGTTGTACCGGTCGAGTCCGATGGCCTTGTCGAGGAGGTCGGATGCGGCCTGCGGGTCGTGGTCGAGCAGGTCGTCGGCGAGCAGCAGGTGGGCTTCGGTGCCCCATCGGCGGACCGTCTCGCGGTGCGGCTGCAACCACTCGTAGTCCTGTCCTTCAGCGAGGGACGCGGTGTAGAGGTCGCATGCGGCGGTGAGCAGTTCCCGGCGGCGCGGCTCGGTTGCGATGGTCGCGGCGCGCATCAGGTCGCGGAGGGTCCACACGTCGACGTCCACGGTGGCGGGGTCGAGTCGGTACCGTCCGGCGGATTTGATGACGTAGGCGTTCTTCGTTTCGGCGGTGCCGGCGCGGCCGAGTACGTGCCGCAGGTTCGAGGCGTTGGTGTGTACGCGTTGGTCGGCTTGGCTGATGCGGGCGTCGGGTTCGAGGTATTCGCCGATCTCGCGGGTGGTGGCACCGTCCGGGTGGACGGCGAGGTACACCGCCAGTTCCAGGGCTTTGGCTCGTAGCGGCCGGCCTTCCGCGGTGATGTCTTCGATGCGCGGCGGGCCGAGCACGCGCAGCCGCGCCCGTCTCGATGTGGTGTCGGCGGCGGGCTTGTTGGTGGCCGGGGCAGGCAGGTCGGTGGCTTCGGGCGTGTTCTGTACGCGGCTGGCGTGCAGGGGAACGACCGTGACCGGTACGGCTGGTGAGGCAATGGCGCGTGGTTCACCGGTCTGCGCTTCGCGCAGGGTGGTCAGGATCTGGATCGCTGTGGCCGGTTCGAGCACGGGCAGGCGCGGCGGCACTGGTTCAGGCGGCTGCCCGGATACGAGTTTGGTGTGTCCGTCCGGGGCGACCTCAACGGTGGCGCCGTGTGCCCATTCGCCGAGCAGCAGTGCGGACACGTGCAGACCCTCGCCCAATGCGAGGGCGACTTTGGCGCGCATGCGGGCGCCCGCGGGCGGGGTCTCGGTGATGAGCATGACCGGCGGCAGCGCTTCCTCGTCGGGCACGGTCCGCCGCAACTCGTCCAGGTCGGTTAGCGCGTGCTCGTCCAGGATGCGGCTGCGGTGCAGCAGCCGGGACTCAACCACGGTGAGCGCATCGTCGATGCTGTCGGCCACGTGCAGGCGCGGCCACGGGCCGAGGGTCACCACCTCCGGGCCGAGGAGCGTGGCCAGGGTGGCGGCGTCGATAACGACCTCACCGCGTGCGTCGGGGTGCTGCGGGCCGCCGGAGGCCAGCGCGGCAACGAGCATCGCGCGGGCGGCGGCGGGTGCGCCGTCGCCGACGATTCCGGTACCGCCGGCTGGCAGCGGGGCGATGTCAGACACCAGCGCGGGCGGCTCGGTGTCGTCGGCGTCGGGGCGCGGCAGCTCGGGGTTGCGGACCACGGCACGGCGCAGCTCGACCACCGGCGGCGGTAGCTCGGTGGGCGGGTCGTCGTCAGGTTTACCGGTGTAGCGGCGGCGTCGCTGTGCCCAGACCAGCACGGCGGCGGCGCTAATCGCGGCGGCGAGTGACCAGGGCAGCCAGTTTGCTGGTGACAGCTGAACACCGTGCTCGTCGGTTGCCACGGCCGGGCTTCGCCGGCCGCTCACAGTTGGCGAGGTGGACGGCGACGCCGTGATGGTGGGGATGGGGGTCGCAGGCTCGGTAGAAGGGGCGGGCTTTCGTGCGCTGGGGGTTACTGGTGGAGTGCTGTCGGGGATGACAGCTGCTTCATGCTCGGTCGTCGTGGGCGACACGGTGGGGCTGGGCGCGTCCGGCGCGACGCTCGGCGATGGCGAAGGAGTGACGGTCGCCGGTGGCGGCGGAGGAGACGAGGTCGGGGGCACCGGCGTGGCACTCTCGGGTGGGTGGGCGTCCGTAGGGAGGCGCAGTTCCCAGCCGGGGTAGATGAGGTCGCAGTCGCGTAGGGTGCCGCCGATTCGAGGGAAGTGGCGGTGTTTGTTCAGGCGGCAGATCTCCGGCCACCGGTCCGCGTTGCCGAGCCACTCCTTGGCGATCTTGGACAGGGTGTCGTGTCGTTCGACGGTGTAGATGTAGCGGGTGTTGGCGACCTGGATCAGCGCGGGTCCTCGCGCAACGGCTTGCCGAGGAATGACCCCCACATCGTCGGTCGAGGCGAGCACGGCGGGCGACCTGTCGCCGCCGTCAGCGACGTTGAGAGTTCCGACGGAGGTGACGGCGATCGCCGCGGTGCCGGCCAGGCCGAACACGAGCCGGTGCAGCGGTGCGGGAAGCCGCAGGACTGGGATCCGCCAGCGGGTCACCAGCGCGAGCAGTTCGGCGACCAACAGCAGCGCCAGCGCAGCCGACAGCAGCCACAGCGCCCAGATGGCCGCGCCGGTAAGAACGTTCGGGGTGAACCGTCCGCGCGGCTGATCGAACCACGCCGCAACCTGCGTCCACGACGGCAACCGTCGTACGGGGTTCCCGCCGAGGAACAACAGCAGCGCGGGTATTCCGCCCAGGAAGACCACCGCGCCCAGAACAGCACGGATCACCCGGCCCACGGTCCCCGCCCGCCCTGCTGGGCGGCGGGACGGTGACGGTACGCGTGGGGTGTAGACCGTGGGACGCACATATTCGGCGAGCCGGTCACCTCGATCCGGGGACTCCTGCGGCACTGTGTCCCTCCCCCCGTGCCTGACGCTGATCTTCTCTCGCTTACACGACGATGCGTATCGGCGGCCATCCCGTGGAGAAGGATTCTCACCA
Source organism: Micromonospora chalcea (assembly GCF_028768405.1). Taxonomy (NCBI): domain Bacteria; kingdom Bacillati; phylum Actinomycetota; class Actinomycetes; order Micromonosporales; family Micromonosporaceae; genus Micromonospora; species Micromonospora chalcea. The sequence continues at coordinate 2,566,706 of NZ_CP118233.1, forward strand.
TGCGCGCACAAAGGATCACTCGATGAGACGTTGGTTGACGGTCTACTCCCTCCTCGGGAGAGACTGCCGCACATGCCAAGCGGGGGCATCCGACTGTCGATCGATCTGAGCTCGTCGGCCATCGCCGCCACCATCGACCGGCACGGCACCCGGATCCCGGTCATGCTCAACGGCCGCCTCGTCATGCCGCACGGCATCACCCTCGACCCCGCCGGCCACCTGCGCGTAGGCGTAACGGCGCCGCCCGAGCCTTCAGCCGGCTACCAGTTCACCCGCGAACCGCTGGAGTTGCTCGGCGGCGTCGACACCGTCCCACCGGTCGACGTGGTGCAGCTGATCGCCGGGCAGTTGTGGCACGTCGCCGACCAGGCCGCCCGCCAGGCCGGAGGACCCGTCGCCGCCCTCACCGTGACCATCCCCTCGGGCTGGGGACCGCGCCGACGTGGACACCTCACCGACGCGGCGGCCCGCGCCGGCCTGCCCGCCCCCGCCATGGTCACCGCACCAGCAGCACTCGCCGCCTACACCAGGGCCCACGAGGGCATCACCCCGGACGGCTCGTGCCTGCTGATCTGCCAGGCCGACCAGCACCCAGTCACCCTGACGGTCCTCCAGGTCGACCCCGACGGATACCGCGAACTCGCGACCCGATCGATCAACCCGACCCGGGACCTGGACCAGGTTCTCGCCCAGCGGATCGTTGACGCCAGCACGACGGACGACGACCCCCTACGAGCCGAGACAGCCCAGCCTGCACAAGGCAGCGGAGAGCTGCTGGAGTCCGTTCGTCAGGCCAGGCAACTCCTGACCGTCCAGGACCGTGCGCCAGTTCTCCTGCCCGCACCCCGCAAGCCCGCCGTCATCACCCGCGACGACGTCACCGCCGCCGCCCAGCCCCTCCTCGACGAGGTGGACGCCGCAGTGCAGGACATCCTCGACGCGGCCGACGTGGACCGTCAGCACTTCGGCGGTGTAATCCACCGCGAAGCCGAAGCGATCCCGGGCCTGCGAGACCGGCTCACGGCAGCTACCGGCCTGGCGCCGACGACTCTCACCGGCCACACCCACGCCCTCGCCGACGGCGCCCTGGCCCTCACCGCACCCCACCATCAGGCGACAGCCACCGCCGCCGACACCCAACTACCACGCGTCCGGCTCCGCATCCGGGACCTGACCAGCGCCATCCTGCTCGGCGCCTGCTCCCTCACCCTGCTCCTGCAAGCCATCTTCACCGCAGACATCACCACCACCTACGCTCTACGGGTCGTCGGTGTCCGCCTCTCCCTACCCGAGCTCGGGGCCGCGGGCGCGCTCGCCATGCTCACCGCGTTCGCCATGGCGCACCTCGCCCCCACCACCTGGCTCGCGGGCGCACCCACCACGTCCACACCTGAACCCGCGACTGGCAGCCTCATCCGACGCGGATATCTCGCCGCCGCCGTCGGCGGCGCAATCGCCGCCGCTCTCTACGGCCTCGCGACCGGCACCGCTGTCGAATTCGACTACGGCCCGTACCTGAAATGGACACTCGGCTCCGCGCTACCCGTCGCAGTCTGCGCCGCCGTCATCGCCGCCACCGCACCGCGAATCCCCGCCGATGCTCTGCCCGCCTGGCTCGCGCGTGCCCGGCCGGCGATCCTGCCCGCCGCCATCGGCACCACCGGCATCTACCTCATGCGCGCAGCTCTCACGATCACCCCACCGGTCGACGTGACCGGCATGGCCGGCCTCATGGCCAGCGCCGGAGCCGCGCTCATTGGCGTCGCCACCGCCCTGACCGCCATTCGAAGCCGCACCGCCCGCGCCATCACCGCACCCGGCCTCGCCATCGGCTACGCCATCGTCGTCACCTACGACACCAACAGCGCGCTGATCGTCGGATACCTCGTCGCCCTCACCTGGTGGGGCATCCAACTCACCGCACACACGCTGCGGCTCGCCTTCCCAGCCACCGGGCGAGCGCTACGCCGCGTCATCGACGGACAAGCCACGTGACGTTTGCAGCTGAGCTACGAGCCGTTGTGACCGGATAGCCGGGTATCGGCTCCAACAGCGAAGCCCCACCGAGTTCTCGGTGGGGCTTCGCTATGCCTCCATGTCGTCGTATAGCGACGAGCCCACAGAACTCACGCTCTGCGGGCAATTCCATCTCAGAAGTAGTCAAGCCCACGAAAGGAAGGCACCCGATGAACATCTCGTGTCAGGCCAATCAAACGATGGCCATTACCCCTCGGAGCGCCTATGGCATCACAAAAACCAGATTTTCCGATTTCCCATGACCCCGAATACAATTACCCCAGCGAACAGGCAACACACAAACAGGACCCCCGACGACTAACTGTAATCGTGCCAACGGATCAGCCTGATCTCAATCAGGTCGCCGCGCGCGCACTTCTACGGATACTGCTCGCCGCGCAACAAAGACTTCGCCACCCCAAGAGCGAGGAAGCATGACAATGGAATGGACCAACAAGAACCACAACTCCACAGTGCATCCTGCTCCCCGATCGCTTCGTTTCGCCTTCTACGGGCGAGTCTCGACTGAGGACCAGCAGGACCCGGAAGCCTCCCGAGCCTGGCAACTCTCACGGTCACGAGCACTGATCGAGCCAGCAGGCGGGCAGGTGGTCACCGAGTTCTTCGACATCGGCCTGTCCCGCTCAGTACCGTGGAAACGCCGCCGCGAGGCAGCCCGCCTACTCGCCGCGCTCCGCGACCCACACCGCGGCTTCGACGCCGTTGTCATCGGTGAGCCACAGCGCGCCTTCTACGGCAACCAGTTCGGCCTCACCTTCCCACTGTTCGAGCACTACGGTGTCGCGCTATGGGTGCCCGAGGTCGGCGGAGCCGTCGACCCGGGTAGCGACGCCCACGACCTCGTCATGGCCCTCTATGGGGGCATGAGCAAGGGCGAGCGTAACCGCATCAAGGTGCGGGTGCGCAGTGCCATGGCCGCCCAGGCCGCCACCGAGGGACGATTCCTTGGCGGACGGCCACCCTATGGCTACCGGCTCGTTGACGCCGGCCCCCACCCGAATCCGAGCAAGGCAGCCGACGGCCGGCGACTGCACCGCCTGGAACCCGATCCGCTCACGGCACCCGTCGTACGGCGCATCTATGCCGAGTACCTCGCCGGAAACGGCATCCTCGCCATCGCCGAAGGACTCACCCGCGACGGCATCCTCTCCCCCTCCGCCTACGACCGACGGCGCAACCCACACCGCACCACCACCGCGTGGAGCAAGAGCGCCATCCGGGTCATCCTGACCAACCCCCGCTACACCGGCCGGCAGGTCTGGAACAAACAACGCAAGACCGAAATCCTCATCGATGTCGACGACGTCGCCCTCGGGCACGAGACGAAGATGCGGTGGAACCCGGCCGAGGAATGGATCTACTCAGGTGCCCTGGCCCACGAGCCCTTGGTCGATGACGAGACCTTCACCCGCGTGCAAGCCCTGATCGCCACCGCGGGCAGGCGCCCCGATGGGGCCAGAAAGCCGCGGGCCAGCAAGCGCAACTACGTGCTGTCCGGGCTCCTGCACTGCGGCATCTGCCAGCGGCGCATGATCGGCAGTTTCAACAACGACCGCAACCACTACCGCTGCACCTACGCCGCCGAGTACGCCGACGCCAACCGCATCGCCCACCCCCGCAGCGTCTACGTCCGCGAGGACCACATCCTGGAACAACTCGACCCATGGCTCGCCCGAGCCTTCTCACCCAGCCGACTCACCGCAACTGTCCAAGCCATGGCCCACGCGCAGCACACCGACGTCGACCAACAGGCGATCAAGGCGGCACGCGAAACCCTCGCCACCTGCAGCACTCGACTGGACCGCTACCGCGCCGCTCTCGACAGCGGCGCCGACCCCACCGTCGTCAGCCGGTGGATCGCCGACGTCCAAGCCGAACAGGTCACCGCCGAGGTCGACCTGCGTCGCCTCACCGGACGTCAGACCATGAGCCTGGACGAGATCCACCGCGTCGTAGAGGCTCTGGGAAATATCACCGCCGTGCTCCGCGACGCTGACCCCGCCGACAAGGCACTGGTCTACCGCGAACTGGGGCTGACCCTGACCTACCGGCCGACGGCCCGCAGGATATCCGCTCAGGCAACCCCAAGTGGATCATGTACTAGATTGTGTCCGAGGGGGGACTTGAACCCCCACGCCCTATACGGGCACTAGCACCTCAAGCTAGCGCGTCTGCCATTCCGCCACCCGGACCTGCACGTACCAGCCTACCCGGTCGGCCAAGGTGATCATCTCACCGCATCAGCCGGCCTGGCGGGCCGCACGGGGCATTACTGTACACGGCCCGGAACGATCATGCACATCAGCTCCAGCTCGGCATGTTTGCGCAGGTCAGCACCCACAAAGATCGGGTGGGTAGCGCGCAACAGGCGATTCCGGGCAGCATTGCTCCCGTGTCCCACCCCTCCCCGTTGATCGCCACTCAACACCAGGCCCTCGCGATGCGCGCCGCGGGTGATCTGACCAGCGCCCGCCGCCTGCTCGCCGACGCGATCGTCGCGGCCCGCCCGGCGTACGGCGAGGACCACCAGGACGTCCTGGCCACCGGCCACCTGCTGGCTCGGCTGCACCGCGAGGCCGACGACCCGGCCGCCGCCCGGCGCGTACTCGAAGAGGCCTACGCCGCCGGCGAGCGCCGCCGGGGCGACGGCGACCCGCTGATGCTCGCGCTCAGCTTCGACCTCGCGGGGGTGGCCGAGGAGCTGGGCAACCGGCACGAGGCCCGCCGCAACTACAGCCGCGTGGCCACCGCCGGGTCCGCCGTGCTCGGTCCGGACCACCCCGCGGTACGCGCAGCCCGCCAGTACCTCGGCGGCTCCGCCGCCGCTCCCGCCGGCTACGGCCCACCTCCCGGCGGCTTCGCCGCCGCTGCCGGCACGCACCCCGGTCCGTACCTGCCCGGGCACCCCGGTCCGTCCCTGCCGGGACACCACAGCCCGGCCCCGCCGGCACACTCCGGTCCGCCCCTGCCAGGACCTCCCAACCCGGCTCTGCCGGGGCACTCCGGTCCGGTCGTGCCCGCACAGCCTGGACAGGTCCTGCCCGGCCAACCCGGTCCCGTTTCCCCCGGGCACTCCGGTCCCGCTCTGTCCGAGCCCACCGTGTCGCTGCCGGCGATCCCGCCGCCGTACCCGCCCGCGCCGACCCGCCCCGCCGCCCCGGGGACGCCTGCCGCGGCTGCGCCGGTATCCGGCGCACAGTGGGCGCCCCGCCCCGGCCCGGCGTCCCCGGCGCCCGGCGCCGTGCAGTCGCCGTATCCCGTGCCGAACCCGCAGGGCACTCCCCCGCAGCCCGCCCCTCCGGTCCCGCCGCGCCAGCATCCCGCCGTGCGGCCGGACGGCTCGACGAGCCCGTGGGCGCCGCCCTCGCCACCCTCTGCGCCGTCCGAGGAGGCGACGACCCGCTTCGCGCCGATCTCCGAGGAAGCGACCTCCCGGTTCCCGGTAGTGCCCGCCGAACCCACCGCCCCGCTGACGCCGCAGTCGGCCGCCGGAGCTGCCCCGCAGATTCCCGGTGTCCGGCCGGTGCCCCCGGCCCAGGGTGTCACCCCCGTCGCGCCGGGAACGTACGGTCGGCAGCCCGCTGCCCCCGGAGTGACGCCGGTGCCGCCCCGTCCTCCGGTCGCCCCACCACCGCCGCCAGCGGTCCCTGGCGCCGTGGTGCCCCCAGCAGCGCCCGGAACGCCGACGGCAACAGCTGGAACGCCGACGGCCGCGCCGGCCGCCGGGACGCCGGTGCACGGGCGGCCGGTGGCGCCGCCCGGACCCGGCCCGGCGTCCCCGCTACCGCCCCCGCCGGTCATCCCGCCGCCACCCGCGAGGCCGAGCGCCGAGGCGCCTCCAGCGTCCGTCACCCCGCCTCCGTCGCGGATGCCGTCGGCGGGAGTCGTGCCACCACCGCCACCGCCGACCGTCCTGCCGCCGGCACCGCGCATCCCCGCACCGGCGAGCGGCGTCCTACCACCACCGCCGGTAGTGACGGTCGCCCCGCCGACCCCCACCTCGGCCCCGCCGGCTCCGCCTTCGGTCAGCACGCCCGGCTCGACGGCGTCCCCGGCCGGTGCCTCTCGGCCCGAAGCGGATTCCACGCCGCCCTCTGCTCCCACTCCGGCGCCGACGTCGACCCCCGTGCCGCCACGGCCAGCAGCCGTCCAACCGGTGGCCGGGGCCGCAGCCGCTCCTCCGTACACCGCCACGGACCGCACGGCCGGGACCGGAACGGCAGCAGCCTCGGAAGTCCACCCCGCAGCGATCGAGGCGAACGTGAGCGGCCCCGGCGCGGGTACGCCACCGACCGTCCCGGGTGGACCGGGATGGGACAAGCCGACGATCCAGGTACAGCAGATCGGCCCGCTGCTGGAGGAGGAGTCGGAGCGCCAAGCCGCGACAGCGGCCGCCGGCACCGCGTCCAAGCCCTCGGTATCCGGTCCCGTCAGCGCACCGCCGGTGGACGGCACCCAGAGCAGCGGACCTTCGGCCGACACACCCGTAGTCAGCGGACCCCCGGCCGGCACACCCCCGGTGAGCGGACCGCCAGCCATCGCGCCGCCGGTGAGCGCGCAGCAGACGAGCGCAGGCGCACCCGCTGCCAGCACGCCCCCGGGTGAAGCACGACCGCAAGCCGGCCCACCACCGATTGGTTCACCGTCCACGCCACCGGTGAACGGGCCAGCCCTCGGCACGCCCACGCCGCCTCCCGTCAGCGCGCCGCCCACGCACCCGGTCAGCGGCCCACCGGGGCAACCGGTGAGCGGTGCGGCCGCGTACCCGATCAGCGGAATTCCGGTCAGCGGCTACCCACCACCGGTCAGCGGACCACCCGGCCAGGGCGGCTACACGCCGGTGAGCGCCCCGCCCGGCGAGGGCACCTACGCCCCGCCCGGCCACAGCGCCTACCCGCCGATCAGCGCACCACCTGGCCATACCGGCTACCCTCCGGTCAGCGGACCACCCGGTCACGGCGACTACCCGTCACTGGCCGGCCAGGCACATGCGGCGCCCGTCAGTGCCGCGCCGGTCAGCGGCGGCTCCGTACCGCCGTGGGGCATGGTCGCGCCGCCGTGGAGCAGTGTCGCCCCGTCCCAGCCGGTCGACCGGCCCGCCGACCCCGAGCAGGACACGGACGAGCCTGACCCGGACGAGCCGACGGCCGGCGACGCGGCCGGACAGGCGGAAGGGGACGCGCCGGAACGGAACCGGCCGATGCCGATCTACGAGGATCTGCTGGACTTCCCCGAGTCCACGCGACCGGAGCCGCCGGCCCAGCCGGAGCCGGGCGCCTGGCCGGTGAACCCGCCGATGTTCCACCAGCCGGCGCCGGTCGAGCCGCCGGGCGCGTACCCGATGGAGCCGGAGCGGCCGGGCCGCAACCGCACGGTGCTGGCCCTGGTGGCCGGGGGCGCGGTGCTCGCGGTGGTGGCGGCGGTCGGTGTCGGCGTGGTGTTGCTCAACCGGGAGGCGGCGCCGCCGGCTCCGGCGCCCGCGTCCGGTTCCGCGTCGCCGAAGGTGGCCGGTCCGCCGCCGGGCGACTTGCAGCTACGGGACGACACCACCACTGTCACGGTGACCTGGACCGACCCGACGAACGGCGGGGTGCCGTTCGTGGTGGCGGGTGGCCGGGCCGGGCAGAAGCTCGGCGTGATGGCCACAGTGGACGCGGGGCAGACCCGCTACACGGTGAACGGGCTGAGCGCGAAGCTGGACTACTGCTTCACCGTGCTGGCTGTCTACGCGACCGATTCGTACTCGACCTCGGGTCAGGTCTGCACGGACCGGGAGGGCGGCGCGACGCCGAACTGACGGTCCGGGGACGCCACGCTCGGTGTCCACAGGGGGACGGTGCGGGTTTCACCGGCACCGGGCGGCACCTATGATGGCTCCCGGCTCTGGGGAGGGTCGACCTCGCGCGGGTGCGCCTCCCCCACCGACACGGGGAGGCAGCCGGCAGTGACCACCATCGAGGACGTCACGGGCACCGGGCCGGAGCAGGCTCGTCCACGATCGCGTATGCGGGGCGGGCTGGTCACCATCGGCACGGTGGCCGCGCTGCTGGCCGCGATGGGGTTGACGGTGCTCGGGCTGGGCGCCGCGGACAACGCGGTGGCGAGCTACGACGCCTCCTCCTGGTTGTGGAGCACCACCCGCGGCGAGCTGGCCCGGGTCAACGGCGTCACCGCGCGGGTGGACACCCGGATGGAGGTGCCGGGTGGGCGGCGGCACCAGATGCAGGTGGCCCAGACCGACCGGCTGCTGATCCTGCGCGACCTCAAGACCGGCCAGGTCAGCTCGCTGGATTTGGCGACGCTGCAGATCACCGCGACCACGCCGACCGCGCCGGGGCTCGGGGTGAGCGTGGCGCTGCACGAGGACGCGGCGTTCGTGGTGGACGCGGTGCAGGGCATCGTCCGGCAGCTCGACCCGCGGGCGCTGACGCCGGTGGGCGAGCCGGTCCGCTACCCGCCGGGCATCGCCGGCGGCACGTTCGACGGCGCCGGCAAGCTGTGGATCGCGGTGCCGAGCGAGGGCACCGTCTCGGCGGTCACCGCCGCCGAGCTGCCGGAGACGCCCGGTGACGCGCCGCCCGCCGGGCTCAGCCCGAAGCGCGTCGAGACGTACGACGTGGCCGAGCCGGCGCACGAGCTTGTGGTGTCCACGCTGGACGAGGGCGTGGCGGTGCTGGACCGCACCTCGGCGTCGCTGGTGACGGTGGTGGGCGGGCAGACGCAGCGGGCGGCACTGACCATGACCGCGCCGGGCTACCTGCCGACCCGTACCAGCGGGCAGCAGGTGCCGGTGACGGTTCCCGGTGAGCGGTCGGTGCACGTGGTGCGGGACAGCCGCGAGGTGAAGCGGTTCACGGTGCCGGGCGACGGTGTGCGGCTCAGCCCGGCGGTGGCGTGGGCGGGCCGGTTCTACTGCGCCGACGAGACGACCGGCACGGTCTACGCGTTCGACGCCGAGGGGCAACTCGTGCAGACCGTGAAGGGCGCCGGCCGCCCCGGTCCGGTCGAGCTGGAGGTGCGCGAGAACCACCTGTTCATCAACCCGCCGGACTCGTCCACCGCGCAGGTGGTCGACGACCGCAACCAGGTGCGTGAGGTCGACAAGTACGCGAACGACGTGCTCGGCGGGGATCCGCCGCCGGTGGCTCCGCCGCCGCCCCCGCCGAAGAAGCCGAAGGTGTCCAAGCCGGGCGCGCCGAAGTCGGTCACCGCCGCCGCCGGTGACGCCTCGGCGCGGGTGAGCTGGCAGGCCGCGGCGTCGAACGGCGCCGAGATCACCAGGTACGTGGTGGAGGGCGCCGGTCAGACCCGCCAGGTCGGCGCGAACCAGCGGTCGCTGGAGGTGACCGGCCTGACGAACGGCGAGACGTACACGTTCTCGGTGCACGCGGTGAACGCCAAGGGTGAGGGGCCGGCGCGGCGCAGTAACCCGGTGGTGCCGACGGCTGAGGTGCCGGACCCGCCGGCGTCGGTGACCGCCGAGGCGCGGCCGGACGGCACGGTGCGGGTGAGCTGGCCCGAGGCCGACGGCCAGGGCAACAAGATCGCGAAGTACGCGGTGACGGCGACCTCGGCGGGCGCGAGCGCCCCGGCGGGCGAGTCGGCGAAGACGGAGCTGGTGGTGGCGGCCGGGCAACTGGAGTACGGCACCCAGTACGCGTTCACCGTGACGGCGGTGAGCGAGAAGGGCGCCGGGTCGAAGGCGTCGCCGGTGAGCAACACGGTGGTGCCGTTCACGGCGCCGAAGGCGCCGGGCGAGCTGCGCGCGTCCACTGTCGCCGACCAGCCGGGCACGGTCGCGGTGCAGTGGTCTCCGGCGGTGGACAACGGCCGCCCGGTGACGAAGTACGTGGTGGAGGCGGCCGGGAAGTCCGTCGAGGTGACCGATGTGCGGGCCACTGTGGGCGGGCTGGGCAACGGCCAGAACGTGACGGTGAAGGTCAAGGCCGTGAACGAGGCGGGCGCCGGGCCGGAGGCGAGCACCACCGCGCGGACGGTGGCCGAGCCGCGGATCACGGTGACCGGCTCGTCGGCGGACGCCACGTCGGTGACTGTGACGTTCACCGTGGACGCGGGTGGTGGGCGGGCCTCCTGCACGGCGGCGACCGGTGGGAAGACGGCGAGCGGCAGTTGTTCCAGCCTGCGGGTGACCGGGCTGACGCCGGGTACCGCGTACACGGTGACGCTGACCGCATCGAACGCCGCCGGCAAGGGCACCGCTTCGCGCGCCCAGACCACGGACGCGCTGTACGGGATCGCCACCTGCCGCAACGGCTCCTCCGGCGCGGAGGCGACCTACTGCTCCCGGGACGTGCCCGGCGAGCGCAACGGCAACGAGATCTTCTCGGTCACTCAGCAGGACAACAGCAGGCAGGCAGGCTGGGAGCCCAACGGCGCCCGGCTGAAGGCCTACTGCAAGAAGAAGGGCGAAGAGGTCTACGCCTACATCTACAACAACGACAAGCGCAGCACCTGGTGGGTGCGCGTCGACCACAGCAAGGGCCGCGACTACATCCCGTGGGCCTGGCTGAACCTGGAGGGCGGCGACGACCTCAATCTGCTGCCCACCTGCTGACCGCACCACCCCGAGAGGCGCATCCGTGAACACGCACGAACCGCTCAGCCAGCCGGAGGTGCAGGGCTTCGCCGCCCTGGCCGCCCGGCTGGCCGACAACGTCAACGCGGTCGTGCTGGGCAAGCCGCAGGTGGTGCGGCTGGCGCTGACCGCGCTGTTCGCGCAGGGGCACGTGCTGCTGGAGGACGTCCCGGGCGTCGGCAAGACCACGCTGGCGCGGGCGATCGCGGCCACCGTGAAGGGGCAGTGGCGGCGGATCCAGTTCACGCCGGACCTGCTCCCTTCCGACGTGTCAGGGGTGACGATCTTCAACCAGGCCAGCCGGGGTTTCGAGTTCCACCCGGGGCCGGTGTTCGCCAACATCGTGATCGCCGACGAGATCAACCGGGCGTCGCCGAAGACGCAGTCGGCGCTGCTGGAGGTGATGGAGGAGCGCACGGTCACGGTGGACGGCGTACGGCATCCGGTGCCGCAGCCGTTCCTGGTGGTGGCCACGCAGAACCCGGTGGAGATGGACGGCACGTACCGGCTGCCCGAGGCGCAGCTCGACCGGTTCCTGGTGAAGCTGTCGGTCGGCTACCCGGACGAGGCGGTCGAGGTGGAGGTGCTGCGCGGCGCCACGGTCCGCTCCCCCGACTCGCTGACCGCCGTGACCGACACCGCCACCGTGGGCGAGATGGTGAAGATGGCCCGGCGGGTGCACATCGCCGAGCCATTGTACGCGTACGCGGTGCGGCTGGCCGCTGCCACGCGTACCCATCCGCAGGTGCGGGTCGGGGTGAGTCCGCGCGGCGTGATCGCGCTGACCCGGGCGGCGTGCGCGTACGCGCTCATCGACGGCCGGGGCTGGATCATGCCGGAGGACCTGAAGGCGCTCGTCGAGCCGGTGTTCGCGCACCGGCTGCTGCTCACCCCCGACGCGCAGGTGCGTGGTGTGACGTCCGCCGAGGTGCTGCGTCAGGCGGTCGCGTCGGTGCCGGTGCCGTTGCCGTCGGGCCAGGCCACGCCGGTGCACGGCTGAGCGTGGGGATCACCGCCCGTGGCATCGGGCTGCTCGTCGCCGCCCTGGTGCTGCTCGGCGTGGGGTTCCGCTATGCGTACCCCGAATTGACGGTGCTGGGCGCGGCGGCCGGGGTGGCGGTCGGCTACGGCGTGGTGAACGCGGCCTGGCGGCCCCGGCTGAGCGTGGCGCGGCGGGCCGACCCGGACCGGGTGGCCCGGGGTGAGCCGGCGGCGATGGAGCTGACGGTGCGCAACACCGGTCGGCTGCGGGCGGCGAACCTGGTGGCCGAGGACCGCTGCGCCGGGGCGCTGGTGCCGGTGCCGCTGCTGCGGTTGCGCCCGGGCCGCGACACGGTGGTGCGCTACGACGTGCCGACGCACCGGCGTGGTGTGGTGCCGGTGGGGCCGCTGCGGGTGGTGCGCCGGGATCCGCTGGGCCTGGTGGCGCTGGCGCGCGGCTACGGCGGCACGGTGCCGGTGTGGGTGCACCCGCGCATCCATCCGCTGTCCGCGGTGCCCACCGGTGCCGGGCGCAGCCTGGACGGGCGTACCGACAGCGTGCCGCACGGGTCGATCACGTTCGACTCGCTGCGGGAGTACGTGGTGGGCGACGAGTTGCGCCGCGTGCACTGGCGCACCAGCGCCCGGGTGGGTGAGCTGATGGTGCGGGAGAACGTGGACACCAGCCTGCCGCGCCTGGTGGTGGTGCTGGACAACCGCGCGTCGGCGCATCCGGGCCGGGTGGGCGGGGTCGCGGAGTCGTTCGAGTCGGCGTGCGAGGCGGCCGCGTCGGTGGTGGCCGCCGCGGTGCGGGAGGACCTGCCGGTGCAGCTGCTGCTCGTCGTACCGGGAGAGGTGGAGCCGGAGGGCGCGGCCGGGCCGCTGGACCGGCTGGCCGCGGTGGAGCTGGCGGACGCCGGGCCGGACGTGCTGCCGGCCGCGACCGGGCGGCTGCGCCGGGACCGGCTCGGTGACACGCTGGTCTTCCTGACCGGGCCGGGTGGCCGCGACGAGCTGGGGCACGTCGGCGCGCTGCGCGGCGCGTACCCGTCGGTGGTGGTCGGGATGTTCGGCGCGGACGGGCCGACGGCGGCCGGCGCGACGGGCCTCACGGTGCTGGACGCGGCGGACGGCGCGGCGTTCGCCGCCGAGTGGGACGGGATCCGCCGGTGGTGACGCTGCCACGGACCCAACCGGCGGCGGAACGCGCGGTCCGGGTGCTGCGGGCCGTGCCGGTACCGGCCGCGCTGATCGTGCTGGTCGCGCTCTCCGGTGTGGTGCTTGGCCGGGTGTACGCGGATCCGCTGCTGACCCGGCTCATGGCCTGCGCGGCACTCGGGTCGGTGCTGGTCGGCGTGGCCGCGCGGCGGCTGCCGTCCTGGCTGGTGGCGCCGCTGTCGGTGGCCGCGATGGCCGGGTGGACGCTGCTGTCGCTGCGGCTGGCCGCCGCGCACGCGGCGCTGCCGGGCGGGCTCGGCGAGGTGACCGCCGACGCCGCCCGTAACGCGATTCCCCGGCTGCTCACCGCGATGATTCCGGTCGAGCCGGCCCCGGACACGGTGCTGGTTCCGGTGGTGGCGGCGTGGCTGGCCGGGCTGACCGCCGCCGAGGTGGCGCTGCGCGCCGGGCGGGTGCTGCTGGGCTACCTGCCGCCGGCTCTGCTCTACGCCGGGGCGCTCTACGTGGTCGGGCCGAACGCGGATCCGGCGATCGGCCCGACGGTGGTGTTCGCGGCGGTCGCGGCGGCCGGCCTGGCGACGCCCGGGCGCCGTGACGGCCCGGCGGCCGATCCGGTCGCCGGTCTGACCCCGGCGGTACGCGCGGCCGTCCGGCTGCGGCTGGTGGCGGCGAGCGCGGCCGGGCTGGCGGTGGTGGTGGCGCTGGCGGCGCTGCTCGCCCCGGTGGTGGCCGCCCAGGTGGACGAGCGACCGGTCGATCCGCGCCGCTACGTGGAGCCGCCACGGGTGGAGTCGCTGGACGAGAACCCGCTGATCCGGATCTCCGGGTGGGCGTTGAACCCGGACCAGCGGCTGCTGGACGTGCGGACCGTCGGCGGCGCGCCGGCCGGCGGGACGCCGCGGATCCGGCTGGCGGTGCTCAGCGACTACGACGGCGTGACCTGGCGGGTCGGCGCCACGTACCGCAACGCGGGGCGGATCCTGCCCGCCGTCGAGCCCGCCCCGAACACGGCCACCGACGAGGTGCGCCAGGAGATCACCGTCGGCGACCTGACCGGACGGCTGCTGCCCACGGTGCCCACGCCACGCGAGGTGACCGGCGCGCGGGTGGCGTACGACCCGGCGACCGGGACGCTGATCCGCCCGGAGGGGCTCGCACCGGGGCTGCGGTACGAGGTGTCCTCGGTGCGGGAGCGCCCGGACGTGAACCTGCTGCCCACGGCGAACGTGCCCGCCGGTGACGAGGTGGCCCGGGTGCTGCGGGTGCCCGACGGCGCCCCGGAACCGCTGCGCCGGCTGGCCACCCAGCTCGCCGAGTCGAACGGTGCTCCGTACGCGCGCGCCGACGCGATCGCCACGTTCCTCGCCGAGCACTACCGGGTGACAGCCGACGCGCCGAGCGGGCACGCGTACCCGAATCTGGCGTTCTTCCTGTTCGGGCCGCGCAACGGCGGCGGGCAGCGGGGCACGTCGGAGCAGTTCGCCGCCGCGTTCGCGGTGCTCGGCCGCCTCGCCGGCCTGCCGACCCGGGTGGTGGTCGGGTTCGGGCCCGACGGCGACGGGCCGGTGCGGGCGGCCGACGCGTACGCCTGGCCGGAGGTGCTGTTCGACGGCGTCGGCTGGGTGCCGTTCGATCCGATGCCGCGCCCGGACTCCGAGCCCCGTCCGGTGGAGGAGGACTTCCGGCCGCAGCCGGAGGACCCGCCGCCGTCGGAGGTGCCCGCGCCCACCGAGGAGCCGAGCGCAACGCCGCCGGCCGCCGCGCCCGCACCCGGCCGGAACGAGGGCGGGCTCGGCACACCGGCGCTGGTCGGCGGCGGTGTCGGCGGACTGGTGTTGCTGGTCGGCGCGGTGCTGGCGGCGCTGGTCGCGATGCGCCGGCGGCTGACCCGCTCCCGTCTGGCAGTGGGCGATCCGGGCGAACGGGTCGCGGGAGCGTGGCGGGAGCTGACCGACGCGCTGCGTCTGGCCGGGCATCCGGTCGGGCCGGACCTGGCGGCGGCGGAGGTCGCCGCGCGGGCCCGCCGGACGCTCGCCGAGGCCCGCGCGGCGCGGCCCGGAGAGGACGCGGCGATCGGCGACCCGGATGAGGCAACGGTGGACGAGCTGGCCGCTCTGCTCAACCAGGCGGGCTTCGCGCCGGGCAGCGTCACGCCGGAACAGGCGGACCGGGCCGCAGGACTGAGCGCCGGCTTCGCCGAGGCGCTGCGCTCGGCCCGGCCACGGTGGCGACAGTTGCTGTGGACGATCCATCCGGGGCCGCTACGGTGGCGACGCTGATCAACAGCCGTAACCGGATCGCCGAGCCGGTACCGCCACGAGTCCTCCTGACCATCTGCTGACCTCCTGGTCGTCGAACGCCTGTGGGACACCGGCAGCCGGCGTCACGGAAGTAAGGTGAGTGGTGATCTGCATTAGGAACCGGCGTTTCGGTCTGCTCTGGACCAGCACGCTGTTGTCCAACCTGGGCAACTGGCTGATGATCGTCGCGGTGCCGGTCTACGTCTACACGATGACCGGGTCGACGCTCAGCAGTGGTTTCGCCTTCGTCGCGCAGACCCTGCCCGCGATCGTCTTCGCGCCCCTGGCCGGGGTGCTGGCCGACCGGTGGGACCGGCGAACGGTGATGGTCGGCGCTGACCTGCTGCGCATGGTCGTCGTGCTCGCGCTGATCGTGGTCGATGATCCGGGAATGCTGTGGCTGCTCTACACGGCGATGTTCTTCGAGAGCGCAATCGGGCACGTCTTCCAGTCCGCGGCCCGGGCAGTGGTGCCCGCCGTCGTCGGCCGGGGCGGCGACCTGGAGGCGGCGAACGCCTGGAACACGGTGGCGAGCGGCATCGTCCGCCTCGCCGGCGCACCCCTGGGCGGCGCGCTCTACGCCCTCGTGGGTTTCGACGGCCTGGTGCTGATCGACTCCGCGACGTACCTGCTCTCGGCCTTACTGATCTTCGGAATGGGTCGGCTGCGGGTGACCGACGACGGGCAGCAGCCGGACGCGTCCTCCTGGCTGGCCGCTTTCCGGGGGCAACTCCGGGAGGGACTGGCCTTCCTCTTCGGGCATCCGATCCTCCGCACGACTCTCGTCGTCTCCAGCCTCTTCCTGTTGGCAAACGCCGCTCTGAACGTGCTTCTGGTGCCGTACGTCATCAGCGTCCTCGGCGGCGACGCCGGCGACGTCGGTGTGCTCATGGCAGCGCTCGGCGGCGGCTTCCTGGCCAGCGCGTACGTCGGCAACGTGCTGTCCCGTAGCGGGCTCCTCCGGCTGTCGTTCACCGGTTGCCTGGCGGCGATCACCCTCTGCTTCGCCGGGCTCTTCCTCATCCACCACTTCGCCGCCGCGCTGGTCTTCATCGCCCTTGCCGGCCTGCCCGGTGGCGCGTTGCTGATGCTGGTCCAGGTGCAGGTCCAACGCCATACCCCGGACCGTCAGCTCGGCCGGGTCGGATCCGCCTTCTCCGCCGCCGAGATGGCCGCGACCGTGGTGGGTGCCTCGGCAGGCAGCATCGCCGGACAACAGCTGCCCCTCACCACCACGGTCTGGCTCGTGATCGGCGTACTGGCGGCCGGCGCAGTGGTCGCCGCCCTGCTGCTACCCACCCGATCCGGACCGCCGGCGGCGGCGGAGCCGGCGGCGACGGCAACCCCGCCGGTGATGGCGAGAACCGGTGACGATGGCTGAATCCGCATCCGTCCGCAGCACGATGCCCACGTCGTTGACCCGACCCACATGAAGCCCGCCCTTGGCCCACTGGCGGTCTCCCGCGTGCGTCGACGGGCAGGAGATCCCTCACGACTGAGGAAGGCTCGCGCGCAGCTTCCGGACGAGTTTGCGCAGCCCGGCCTGCCAGCCGTCCGGGTCCTCGGCACGGCGGCGGGCGTAGTCGGCGACCTCGGGGTGCGGCAGGATCAGGAACCGTTCCTCGGCCAGCCCGGCGATCACCGCGTCGGCGACCTGATCCGGGCTGAGGATCGTCCCGGACGCGGCGATCACCCGGGCGCCCAGGTGCCCCTCGGTGAGGCCGTCGGCGAGCATCGGGGTGTCCACGCCCTGCGGGCACAGCGCGCTGACCCGGATGCCGGCGTCCCGGTAGGTGATCGCCAGCCATTCGGCGAGACCCACGGCGGCGTGCTTGGTGGCGGTGTACGGCGCGTCGCCGACCGCGGTGAGCACACCGGCCGCCGAGCAGGTGAGCAGCAGGTGCCCCTGGCCCCGGCTGAGCATGCCGGGCAGCACCGCGCGGGCGCTGTGCAGGTGCCCCAACACGTTGACCCGCCAGGCGCGGTCCCAGTCGGCGTCCGGCGCGTCGATGCCGCCGCCGGTGGCCACTCCGGCGTTGGCGCAGAACAGGTCGATCCGTCCGTGGCGGCGCTCGGTCTCCTCGACGAGCGCGCGTACCGCCGCCTCGTCGGTGACGTCGAGGCCGACGCCGGTGGCGACCGGGCCGATCGCCTCGGCCGTGGCGCGGGCCGCGTCGGCGGCCAGGTCGGCCAGCACGACGGCGGCGGCGCCCTCGGCGGCGAACCGGCGGCCCAGTGCCGCGCCGATCCCGCCGGCCCCGCCGGTGATCACGACCACCCGGTCGGTCAGGTTCATCTCAGGCCACCTTCCCGGGGCCGAGCCGGGGCAGCAGATCCATCCAGGCCGCCGCGCCGCCCTCGGTGATCTCGGGCGTGGGGAGCACCGCCAGCACCGGCACGTCGACGCCGTTGTCGGCGTAGCGGCGGACGGCGGCCGCGCACTGCTCGGGTGAGCCGTGCAGCACCAGCGCGTCGACCACCTCGTCCGGTACGGCGGCGGAGGCGCCCCGCCGGTCCCCCGCGGCCCATGCCGCCCACATCGGACCGAGCGTGTCCTCGCGGCCCAGCCATCTGTGGAAGGCCGCGTACGCGGGGACGGTGAGATAGCCGGTGATCATGCGGCGGCCCAGCGCGCGGGCGTACGCGGCGTCCTCGGTGGGGCAGACGAAGATGCGGGCGGCCACCTCGAACCCGGGGCGGCGCTCGCCCACCTCGGCCAGGGCGGTCGGCACGTCCTCGGCGGCCAGCCAGTTCAGGATCACCCCGTCGGCCTCGGCGGCGGCCAGGCGCAGCATGCCGGGGCGCAGCGCGGCCAGCACGACCGGCGGCGGCACGCTCGGGGGACGCTCCAGCGTGAAGCGCCGTACGGCGAACGTGTCGAACGCGCCGTCGACGGTCTCGCCGCGCAGCGCGGCCCGCAGGAACCGCAGCACGTCCCGGGTGCGCTTGAACGGCTCGTCGAATTCGATCGCGTTCCAGTCCCGCACCAGCACCGGCGACGAGGCGCCGACGCCGAGGGCGAAGCGGCCCGGCGCCGCCTCGGCCAGCGCGGCGGCGCTCATCGCCAGCAGTCCCGGGCCGCGGGTGAACACCGGTGTGATCGCGGTGCCGAGGCGCAGCCGCGGCGACCAGGCGGCGGCCAGGGCCAGCGGGGTGAACGCGTCGGCGCCGGCCACCTCCGACGACCACACGTCGGTGAAGCCGGCGTCGTCCAGGGCCGCGTAGACGGCGGCGTGGTCGGCGAGCGGGATACCGCCCAGCGGCACTGTCATGCCCCATCGGTTCGTCACCCGTCGATGGTGCCCGTCCGGCACCGCCGCGAGCAAGATCCAGACCGATATGGGCGATCGGTGCCGAGACGCCGGGAAAGAGTGTTACGACTGCCGGATGAGGTGGACCGGGGACGGGGCAGCGCGGTGAGGACCGCCGAGCCGGCCGCGCTGCGCAGCTCCGGCGGCGGGCCCGACCGGGCCACGTTCCTGGAGCTCTTCTTCGACCTGGTGTACGTGTTCGCGCTGACCCGGATCTCGGCGCGCGCCTTCGAGGACCTGGTGCTGGAGGGCGGGCAGACCGGCTGGTCGGCGGTGACCGGCGGCGGCAAGACGCTGCTGCTGCTGGTCGCGCTCTGGGCCGTGTGGCAGGGCACGGCGTGGACGACCAGCCGCTACGACCCGCACCACCTGTGGTTGCAGATCATCGTGATCACCGCGCTGATCTCGGCGATGGTGATGGGGGTGGCGATCCCCCGCGCGTTCGGCCACAGCGGCCTGATGTTCGCCACCGCGTACGTGGTGGCCCAGGTGAGCCGGCCGGCGATCCTCGTGCTGGTGCTGCAGAACCAGCAGTACCGGCGGCTCAAGCGGCGCATGCTGATCACGTTCTGCGCCACCGGTGTGCTCTGGCTGGCCGGCGCGCTGCTGCCGGTGAACGCCCGGGTGGCGCTCTGGACCGCGGCGCTGGTGCTGGAGTACCTCGCCGCCCGGTTCGGCTGGCCGGTGCCGGGCCTCGGCCGGTCCACGGTCTCCCGCTGGGACATCCACGGCGAGCACCTGGCCGAGCGCTACCAGCAGATCTTCCTGGTCGCGCTCGGCGAGACGATCCTGCTCGCCGGCCTGTCGTTCACCCGCTCCCCCACCAGCCCCGGCATGGTCACCGCGTTCGCCGTCGCGCTGGCCACCTCGGTGCTGCTGTGGCGGATCTACGTGCAGCGGGCCGGGCAGATCATGGGCGAGGCGGTGACCCGGGCGGCGCAC
This sequence comes from Micromonospora chalcea, assembly GCF_028768405.1. Lineage (NCBI taxonomy): Bacteria > Bacillati > Actinomycetota > Actinomycetes > Micromonosporales > Micromonosporaceae > Micromonospora > Micromonospora chalcea. The sequence goes on from NZ_CP118233.1 coordinate 2,586,052, forward strand.
CCGGCCACCGTCGGCCGGTCCGCCGCCGACACCCACCTGGTCATGGTGATCGGCGTGGTCGCCACCGCGATCGGCTACGAGCTGGTGATCGAGCACCCGATCGGGCACAACGAGCTGCCCTGGCTGGCCGTGATCCTCGGCGGGCCGGCCGTGTTCCTGGCCGGCCGGGCCCGCTTCGAGTACGAGGTGTTCGGCCGGGTCTCCCCGTCCCGGCTGGTGGGGATCGCCGCGCTGCTGCTGCCCGTACCGCTGCTGGTGCGCCTCGCGCCGCTCGTCGCGTCGGGCTTCGCCGCGGCGGTCCTGACGGCGGTGGCGGTCGCCGACGCCCGGCGGGCCTGGGGCCGGCCGCCGGAGGACGCCGCGCCGCCGTTCTGAGCGGTGCCGCCGGAGCGGGGCCCCGTGCCCGCCCTGCGGGCTACGATCCGCGCGTGACCTTCTCGCTCGTCGCCCGCTCCGCCGACGGGCGCCTGTTCGGAGTGGCAGTGGCCAGCCGGTTCCTCGCCGCCGGGGCGCTGGTGCCGGCCGCCGAGGCGCTGGTCGGGGCGGTCGCCACCCAGGCGCACGCCAACCTCGCCTACCGGGCGCAGGCGCTCGCGCTGCTACGGACCGGCGTCAGCGCCACCGACGCGGTGGCCGGGCTGGTGGCCGCCGATCCGGGACGCGACGACCGGCAGCTCGCCGTGGTCGGCGCGACCGGCGACGGGGCCACCTGGACCGGGCCGCGCTGCCACCCGTGGGCCGGTGGGCAGGCCGGCGACGGCTGGGCCGCACAGGGCAACATCCTGACCGGCCCGCAGGTGATCGACGCGCTGCGCGACGCCTGGCTGGCCCGTGCGGAGCTGCCGTTCCCGCAGCGGCTGCTGGCCGCGCTCACCGCCGGCGACGCGGCCGGCGGCGACCGGCGCGGGCGGCAGAGCGCGGCGATGCTCGTGGTGCAGCGCCACGGCGGCTACGCCGGGACCGGCGACGAGCTGGTGGACCTGCGGGTGGACGATCATGTGGACCCGGTCTCCGAGCTGCGCCGCCTGCTCGGCATCCACCACATGCTGTTCGGCCGCCCCGATCCGGCCACGCTGCGCGACCTCACCGGTCCGCTCGCCGCCGAGGTGGCCGAACTGCTCGCCGCCACCGGGCACCCGGTCGGCCCGGCCGGACTGGACGAGGCGCTGGCCGCCTGGACGGGTCTGGAGAACCTGGAGGAACGCTTCGTGCCCGGCCGGATCGACCCGATCGTGCTGGAGCACCTGCGGCGCTGCGCCGGGCGCTGAGGTCAGCCGCCGAAGGCCAGCCGGCCGATGCCGGCGCGGGTCAGCTCCGCGCGCTCGCCGCCGGTGACCGGCAGCCGCCCGGTGGCCTTGCGCAGCACGGTGAGCGCGTCCCAGCCCAGTCCGGGCGGCACCGGCACGCCGCCGGTGAGCACGCCGATCACCACGTCCGCGGCGGCCGGGGTCAGCCACGGCGTCCGGACCAGCGCGTCGGCCAGGTCCAGGCCGTGCACCGCGACCTCCACCACCCGGGTACGCAGGAACTCCGGCAACGCCATCGCGTCACCGTGGCGGGTACGCACCACCCGTGCGGGCGGTTCCGCGGCGACCGCCTCGTCGGTGGCGCGCCAGGCCCGGCCGAACTCCGCCGCCACCTCGGCGGCGCCCGGATGCTCCCGGGCCGCACGCTGCGCGCCCTCGACACGGTCCCGGTCCACCGGCGGGCTGAACTTGGCCGCGCCGAAGTAGGCGGCCGCGTCCACCTCGGCCCGGGGCGGCGCGGGCTCGGCGAGCATGCCCGCCAGGCGTCCGGCCCCGGTGCTCACGTGCGCGATCAGGTCGCGCACCCGCCACGGCGGGCACGGCGTGGGCCGGTCCAGCGCCGCGTCGTCCAGGTCGCGCAGCACCCGCTCCAGGCGGTCGCACTCGGCCCGGAACGCCGCCCGTACCGTCTCCATCCGCCGGATCAGCCCTTCCACCGGGGCACCAGCCGGTGCACCACGACCAGCACCAGCGCGGCCACCACGGCGATCGTGCCGGCGATGCCGGCCGCGCTGCCCGCGTACCCGACGAAGAGCTGACGGCGGCTGAGCGCCTCGACGGGGATCGTGGAGCGGTCCACCAGCCAGGACAACGCGAGCGCGGAGGCCAACAGCGCCACCGCGCCGGCGCCGCCGAGCACGGCGGCGGTCACCCGGTGCGCGTCGCCGGGCTCGACCACCGCCTGCTCCCGCTGGAAGACCAGCAGCACCAGCCCGGCGACCGCGGCCCACGCGCCGACCACCAGGTACGCGGCGACCGCGTCGCTGGGTCGGTGCCAGCCGGCGGAGAGCGTGGCGACGCCCGCGGCGGCGGCGTACCCGGCGCCGAGGAACGCCCCGGCCGCCCGCAGCTTGCGCGGCAGCACCAGGATCAGCGCGACCGCCACCGAGGCGGCCACCGAGGTGTGGCCGCTGGGCAGGCTGTTGCCGGCGGCGGCCCGCTCCGGGTCGATGCCGAAGTCGGGCCGGACCAGGAAGTGCTTGAGCAGTTGCGTGGTCACGTTCGCGCCGGCGATCAGCAGCGTCGCGGTGACGGCCAGCGCCTTGCGGCCCCGGATCAGCGCGATGAAGCCGATCACCGCGGTCGCGGCCAGCAGCGACACCACGGACATGGCGTTGAGGAGCGTGTCGACCGGACCGTCGATGCGGTCCTGGCCGATCTGGTTGCCGGTCAGCGCCACCGTGTCCAGCCACTGGCCCAGTTCGGTGTGCACGGCGAAGCGCCACACCAGCACGAACGCAGCCGTCTGCAGCAGGGCCAGTACGACCAACCAGACCGCCGTCCAACCCCTTGCCGTCTCCCGCACCCGGACAACTTAACGGTAGGGCCGCCGACGCGCGCGGCGGAGCGCCATCGGCTTCGGCGTACGGTGAGGCGGGCGATCCGAGGAGGTGGGGCGTGACCGGCACGCCGCAGCGGGAACCGCAGGCCGGGCCACGGCCGGAGTCGCTGGCCGACCTGCTGGGCGGCCGGCGCGGGGCGGTCGACGCCACGCTGCCGCCGCTCGCGTTCGGGCTCGGCTGGGTGCTCGGCGGGCTGCGCGGCGGTGTGCTCGCCGCGCTGCTGACCGGCACGGCGGTGGCCGGCTGGCGGTGGCGGCGCGGGGACCGCCCCCGCTCGGTGCTGATCGGGCTGCTCGCGGTCTGCGTGGCCGCGCTCGTCGCGTTGCGGACCGGCCGGGCCGAGGACTTCTTCCTGCTGCAGATCGCCGCCAACGCGGCGAGCGCGCTGGCCTGGGCGGTGAGCATCGTGGTGCGCTGGCCGCTGCTCGGCGTGGTGGTCGGCACGGCGCTGGGCCAGCGGACCCGGTGGCGGCGTGATCCGGCGCTGCTGCGGGCGTACGGCCGGGGCAGCTGGGTGTGGGCGGGCACCTACGTCCTGCGGTTGGCGGTGTTCATCCCGCTGTGGCTGGACGGGCAGGTGGTCGCGCTCACCGTGGCGCGGGCGGCGCTCACCTGGCCGCTGATCGCGGCGGCGCTGGCGTCGAGCTGGGTGGTGATCCGGCGGTCGCTGCCGGCCGGGCATCCGGGACTGCGGCACCCGGTGACGGCGCCGGTGCCCGGCGGTGAGCCGGTCCGGGAAGAGTAATGGAGAGGCCGCCACGGGGGGAGCGGCCTCTCCGTCAAATACGTTACTCCGTCCACGGCCCGGATGTGATCCCGTGGACCGCTGAATTTTGCGTGCCTTTTCGCGCCATGGGTCGTCACCGGGCGGAGTGGTGGGCCGGCCGGTCCGCTGCGTCGGCCGGACGGCCGGCCCACCCGGCCTGACCGTGGGCGTCAGGCCGTCCGCCGACCCGGCCGCTCCGTTCCCCCATCGGCCGGGTCGGCCTCCTTCGTGGGCGGGCGCGAGCCCGCCCACGAAGGAGGGGTCACCTCACCCCTGCGGGAAGTAGGTGCCGTAGTCGGCGTACGCCATGGCGATGTCCGCCTGCGCCCAGAACCGGTGGTAGTTGAAGACCGGCTCGGGACCGCCGTCCAGGTACGCCTGCACCTTCGGCCAGTCCGGGTCGTTCTTGTAGAACGAGCGGATGTCCAGGAAGCTCTTGCCCGGGGCGATCACGTCACCGTTGGGCATCTTCCCGGTCCAGCCGTTGGGGATGTAGAGGCCCTGGCCGTCGGCGGCGTTGTAGACGTCGTCGAAGCGCTTGTAGTCGCCGCGCTTCTCCGGCGTCGAGACGCCCTTGCTGTCGGCGGCCGCCGAGAGCGCGTCCAGCAGGCCCTTGGCGGTGTCCTTCGCCGCGGTGTTGCCGGACTTCGCCGCGTACGCGATGAGCGTGCGGGCGTAGGCGCCGGCGACGCCGACGTCCTGGCCCTTGACCGTCACCTCGACGTGCAGGTTGGTGTTCGGCTGCGGGCTGCTGGGGTTCCAGTTGGCCGGCTGGCCGGTCCACTTCATGTCCGACGGGATCGACCAGTCGGTGCCCAGCGTGGTGTTGGCGATCGCCCACGGCACCCACTTGTCCAGCAGCGCCTTGGCCTTCGCGTTGCCGGTCTCCAGGTACAGCTCGGCGATGCGCTGCATCGACCAGGCCTGCATGCCGAACCACTGGTTCGACGGCGGGTCGTTGTAGACCGGGTCGACGTCGTAGAACATGCCGTAGAAGGTGGCGGTGCCGGCCGGCGGCTGGGCGTAGCTGCCGTCCCAGCTGTTGGTGGCGCCACCGGCGATGCCGCCCTCGGCCGACTGGAGCCAGGTGTAGAACTCCAGCTGCCGGTCGAGGCTCTTCTGCCAGTCGGAGGCCGCGGTCGGCGACTTCGGCTTCAGCTCCGCGACGTTGGTCATCACCCAGGCCGCGAACGGGTTCTGGTAGCCGAAGTGGCTGTGGCTGGACCCGATCCGCCACGACCAGTTCTGCGAGGCGTCGTACGCGCCGCCCCAGGCGTAGTACCAGGAGAGCAGGTAGTGCGCCGAGTCACGGCCGCTGGCGGCCGGGCAGGTGCTAGCGCCGACGCAGTTGCCGATCTTCTTGAAGTACTTGTCGAACAGCGCGTAGCGCAGGTAGTCGCCCATCTTGGCGGCCTTGGCCACGGTGGCCGCCACGTCGCCCGCCTTGCCCTGCGCCTTGGCCCAGGTCAGCGCCCAGTAGGCGGCCTGGACGGCACGCGCGTCGGCGTCCGGGGCGTTCGTGTACTTCCACTGCTTGGCCGGGGCGTTGGACTCCTTGACGAACAGGTCCAGGTAGCCGTTCGGGCCGCCGTGCTTGAACGTGTCGCAGGACGGCTGCGGCACGGTCTCCCACACCGACTCCTGGGTGCCCCGCTGGAAGGTGTTGATGTACGCGGGCCGGGTGGTGCCGTCGCCGCAGCGGCCGTAGCCGTACGTGTTGTCCACGTCGAGCAGCCAGTGCATGCCGTAGATGTCACCGGTGCCGTAGGTGGACTGCAGCTCCGAGCGCAGCGGGTCCTGGCCGACCGGGACGTTGGCGTCCAGCGTCGACGGGTACTGGCTGGGCAGGTTGTGCTCGGCGGCGTACTGCGGGGTGCCGGGCGAGCCGGCCGTGGCCTGGTCGGCGTGCGACGGGATGATGTACTTTTCCATCACCGTCCAGGCGTTGTTGAACGGGGCCCAGTTCTGGGTGACCCGGCCGTACTGCGCCTCCAGCCAGAGCCAGAAGCTGAACGCCTCCGAGGTGGTCTCGTGGCCGTGGTCGGGCGCCTCGACGATCAACGTCTCGATCGAGTGGTACGGCACGCCCTCGGGGCTGAAGTACCCCGAGTTCTTGATCTTGCCGTACTGGTCGAGGAACTTCTTGATGTAGGCGTTGTCGCCGCCGGGGCTGTCGTTGTCCGCCTCGGTGGCCACGACGGAGACCGGCGCGTAGCCGGTGGCCGACGCGGTGATCGTGGCGGTGCCGCCGACCGTGTCGGCGTCCTCCGCGGCGGAGACCGTGGCGGTGACGCCGGTGCTCCAGTTGCTCGGGGTGAGCGTCAGCGTGGTCGGCGACACGGTGATGTCGCTGTCACCGGTGACGGCGAGGGTCACCGGCACGTTGGCGCTGGGCGCCGCGCTGAGCGTGTACCGGACCGTGGCGCTGCCGCCCTCGCTGACGGTGACCGCGGACGGGGTGGCGACCAGCTTCGGCCCGGTGGCCGCGGTCACTGTGAACGACTTCTCCGAGACCGCCGAGGCGCCGGCGTTGTCGTACGCCTTGGCCTGCACCGTGTAGCTGCCGGCCGGCAGGTCGAGCAGGTCGTAGCCGTACGGCGCGGTGGTGTCGGTGTTGACCAGCAGGCCGTTGCGGTAGAACTCGACCTTGCTGATGGTGCCGTCGGGGTCGCTGGCGGTCGCGGTCAGCGGGACGTCCGCCGGCGCCTCGAACGGGCCGGACGGCACGCTCAGCGAGACCGTCGGCGGCTGGTTGGTCTGCGCGCCGTTGCACGCCACCCCGTTGAGGGTGAACGCGGTGGGCTTCGGGTTGCTGCCGCTGAAGCTGCCGTTGAAGCCGATGCTGGTGGACGCGCCGGTGGGCAGGCTGCCGTTCCACGACTCGTTCGTGGCGGTCACCTCGCTGCCGGACTGGCTCCACCGGGCCGACCAGCCCTGGACCACGCGCTGGCTGCTGTTCGGGAAGGTGAACTTCAGCGACCAGTTGTTGAGCGCGTCGCCCAGGTTCTTGATGGTCACGTTGGCGGTGAAGCCGTTGTTCCAGTCGCTCGACGCATACGTCACGTCGCAGGCGGGCGCGGCCTGGGCGGCGCCCGCGGGCAGGGCCACCCCGCCTATGACGAGGGCGGCGGCGGCGAGCATCGCCGTACGGCGACGTCTGGCCAGAAGTCTCATGTGGGCGGTGTCTCCTCGGACCGGGCCGGGACCTCGGGGTCCCGGCGGGGCGCCTCCACGCGTCGACGGGGCGTACGCGGGGGGACGGAGGCGTCCGGAAAGGTGGTCGTCCCGGCCGTGCCGGGGATCGGGGCGCCGCACCGGTTGTCACCGGGTGCCCTCGGCGGCCCGCGCTCGCGTCACTGGCTCCGCGTGGCGTGACGAGAGTGTGACATGGAAGCGCTCCCACCACAACGGCCAGCGCAGATACGCGCTTCCATGTTTCGATCTCGTTTAGGGGCTTTTCCAAACCCGTGACGGGCGTTACAGTCGCAGCATCGCCGATGGGAGCGCTTCCATCGACGGTGATACAAGTACTGGATCGCCGGGTACGCCCGTGCCCGGCGCGTCGGCCCAGAGGCCGGCGGCGGACCAGCCCGGACGCCGCCACCGGCCGCCACCCGCCAAACGGAGGGAGGTGGAACCAGAGCCACTCGCGTGGCCCGGCTCCCGCGCGACGCGCACGACGGACGCCAATTCCACTTCGTGCGTGTGTGCACCATCGGTGGGGACGGGGGTTGCCCTCCCCCGTCCCCACACTAAACCCCCGTTGTCGACGGCAAAAGAGGCCGACGGGACAGGCGTGACACGCCACCCGGACGGCCTTTCTCGCTATCCACCCCACCCCTCGCCGCTCACGCCGCCCCGAGCGGCGTTCCCGAGCGACGCCCCCGCCCACCCACTTTCCGGCCGCCCGCCGGCCGCGCCGCACCTCGCCGCGACCGCCGGATCAGGGCCGGCCGCTCCCTGGCTATGATGGGAGCGCTCCCGGCCCAGGGCGGCCCGTCACTCCGAGGAGAAACCTCATGTCGTTACTCACCCGACGGCGCCTGCTCCGCCGCGCCGCCCTGTCCGCGACCGCGGCCGGCGCGGCCCGGACCGGGCTCGCCGGCGCCACCGCGACAGCGGCCGCCGCGTCGACCGTCGCGCTCGGCGGCTGCGACAGCCCGCCCGAGCGCGCCACCGACCCGGAGCAGGACCGCGGACTGCGCTTCCCGGACGGCTTCGGCTGGGGCGCGGCGACCTCGGCGTACCAGATCGAGGGGGCCGCCAAGGAGGACGGGCGGGGTGAGTCCGTCTGGGACACCTTCAGCCACACGCCGGGGCGCATCCGCAACGGCGACACCGGCGACGTCGCCGCCGACCACTACCACAGGTACGCGCAGGACCTCGACCTGATGCGTGATCTGGGACTGCGCAGCTACCGGTTCTCCATCTCCTGGCCCCGCATCCAGGCCGACGGCTCCGGCCGTCCCAACCAGCGCGGTCTCGACTTCTACCGCCGCCTCGTGGACGGGCTGCACGAGCGCGGCATCGCGCCGATGGCCACGCTGTTCCACTGGGATCTCCCCCAGGCCCTCCAGGACGCCGGCGGCTGGGAGAACCGGGACACCGCCGAGCGCTTCGCCGAGTACGCCGACGCGGTGTTCCACGCCCTCGGCGACCAGGTGCCGGTCTGGCTGACCGTCAACGAGCCCAAGACCGTCGTGCAGAACGGCTACATCTGGGGCCACCACGCCCCGGGCTTCCGGGACGAGGACGCGGCGTACCTGGTCGCCCACCACCTCCAGCTCGCCCACGGCCTCGCCGTGCGGGCGCTGCGCGCCTCCGGCCTCACCGGCCGGATCGGCCCCGCCCTCAACCTGCACCCCTGCTACCCCGCCGACGACAGCGCCGAGGCGGCCGCCGCGACCAAGCTCCACGACGGCTACGAGAACCGCCTCTACCTCGACTCGATCTTCAAGGGCGCGTACCCGCAGGACGTGCTGGACGACCGCGGCCCGGACAGCCGGCTGGTCCGCGGCGTCCGCGACGGCGACCTGAAGATCATCTCCAGCCCGGTCGACCTGCTCGCCGTGCAGTACTACACGCCGATCTACGTCACCGGCGACGGCAGCACGGTCCGCAAGTGGCCCACCTCCGAGGCGGAGTGGCAGCAGATCTACCCCGAGGGCATGTACGACATCCTCACCCGGGTCACCCGGGACTACGGCCGGGTGCCGATCACCATCACCGAGAACGGCCTGCCCTGCCCCGACGTGCCCGGCGCGGACGGCAACGTCGACGACGCCGGGCGGGTCAGCTTCCTGCGCGACCACTTCGCCGCCGCCCACCGGGCCATCGGCGACGGGGTACCGCTGGAGAGCTACCACGTCTGGTCGCTGCTGGACAACTTCGAGTGGGCCGAGGGGTACGAGCAGCGCTGGGGCCTGGTCTACGTGGACTACGCGAGCCAGCGGCGGGTGCTCAAGCGCAGCGCCCACTGGTACCGCGACGTGATCCGCCGCAACGGGCTGTAGGCGGTGGCGGCCCGGCCGGCTGCGCGCCGGCCGGGCCCCCGCATCGGCGGATCAGCGCGGCAGCGCCTGCTGCAGCTCGGCGCGCAGCGCCGGGGTGAGCATCTCGCCGGCCTGCTTGGCCAGCCGCGCCATCTCGTAGCCGACCACGCCGATGTCGGCGTCCGCCCCGGCCAGCGTGGCCAGGATAGAGCCGTCCCGGATCTGCATCACCAGGAAATAGCCGCGCCCCATCTCGACCACTGTCTGCTTGACGACGTCGCCGTCGAACATCTGGGCCGCGCCCGCGGTGATGCTCATCAGGCCGGAGGTCACCGCGGCGAGCTTGTCCGCGTGGTCCCGGGGCAGATGCGCCGAGATCGCCACCAGGAGCCCGTCGGAGGACACCACCACCGCGTGCGCCACCCCGGGAACGCGCTCCGCGAACGCGTTCACCAGCCAGCTCAGGTCGCGTGCCTCCTGGCTCAACGTCGTCACTGTCGTCGTCCTCCTTCGTCGCGCGGCAGGTACATCTCGGTGGTCTCCTCGGCCTCGGCGCGCCGCACCCCGCTGTAGAGGCGCGACAGCATGCCGCCGACCGCCTCCGGGTCCGGCTCGTGCCGCATCACCGGGCGGTCGGCCACGGAGGCCGGGGCAAGCTGGGCCATCGGCACCCGTACCGGAAGTCCCCGCTCGTTGGTCCCTCCGGTCACCGGCGTCGGCGCCGGGGCGGGCGTCACACCCAGCAGCGACGCCGTCGGCCCCTGCCGGCTGAACCAGCCACCGCCGGCGGGTCCGGCGACAGCCGGGGTCAGGACGTCCTCGGCCCGGGCCGGCCGGGGGCGCGGCACGGCGCCGGCCGGCGCGGCGGGCGCCGGCGATCCGGACGTCGGCGCCTCCGGCCCGTCCCCGAGCGGACGGCCGGTCAGCGGCGACAGCGGCAGCGCCGCCGGCTGACCGGGCGCCGGACGCCATCCCGCCACCGGCAGCTCGGCCGTCGGCGCCGCGAGCGCCCCGGACGCCGCGACCGGACCGGTGGGCGTGCGGACGCTCCGGTCCACCCCCGGTACGGGCCGACCCGCCGGCACCGGCCGGCCCGCCTCCGGCGCGGGCGCCTCGGCCAGCAGCTCGACCGGGATCCGCACCAGGGCGACCAGGCCCGCGCCGCCGGCCTGCAACCGCACCCGTACGCCGTTGCGGGCGCCGAGGTGGCTGACCACGAACAGACCCATCCGCTCCGAGGCCGACACGTCGGCGGCCGGCGGCTCGGCCAGCACCGCGTTCGCCTCGGCCAGCGCCGCCGGGCTCATGCCCAGCCCTTCGTCGACGACCCGCACCAGCGCGCCCCGGCCGTCCGGCTCGACGACGACCCGCACCGTGGTCTCCGGGCGGGAGAAGGAGGTGGCGTTCTCCAGCAGCTCCGCGAACAGGTGCACCAGGTCGCCCACCGCGTGCCCGACGACGTGCAGGTCCGTCCGGTTCTCGTGGCGTACCCGCTGGTACTGCTCGATCTCCGCGCTCGCGGCCAGCAGCACCGCGCCCAGACCCACCGGGCGGTTCCAGCGCCGGGTCGACTCGCTGCCGGCGAGCACCAGCAGGCTCTCGTCGTTGCGGCGCATGCGGGCGGCGAGGTGGTCGAGCTTGAACAGATTCTCCAGCTGGTCCGGATCGCTCTCCTCGCGTTCGAGGTCGTCGAGCAGCTCCAGCTGACGCTCGACGAGCACCTGGCTGCGCCGGGCCAGGTTGACGAACATGGCGTTGACGTTGCGCCGCATCATCGCCTGCTCGACCGCCACGTCGACGGCGCTGCGGTGCACCGCGACGAACGCCTCGGCCAGCTCGCCGATCTCGTCCTGCGAGTCGATCACCGCGGGCGGCACGTCGATCGCGCCGACCGGACGGTCCACAGTGCGCAGCCGTTCCAGCGTCAGCGGCAGATCCACCTGCGCGATCCGCAGCGCCTGGCCGCGCAGCTGCCGCATGCCGCGGGCCACCGACCGGCCGACCAGCAGCGAGATCGCCACCGCCACCAGCAGCACTGTGGCGATGCCACCGGCCACCAGCAGCGTGTCGCGCAGCTGCCGGGCGCTGGCGTCGTCGGCCCGGCGTACCGCGTCGTCGACGACCCCGCTCTCCATCTGGCGCAGCAACTCCTGCCGCTGCTCACTGGCCGACCACCACTGCTCCGCGTCGAGCAGCGCCGGCTTCGCGTCGCCGCCGCCGGGCAGGGTCCGCTCCTCCATCCGGGTGGCCGCGACGAAGGCCGGGTCGACCGAGGTCTGGTCGTAGCGGCGGATCTGGTCGGCGGTCGCCGCGACCCGGAACGCGCCGAGCGCGGTGAGCTGCTGGGCCCGCAGGTCGCTGAGCGTCACCTGGTCGTCGGCCTCGTACCGGCCGGAGCGGGCGGCGGCGTAGAGCTCCGCGCGGATCCGCGAGGACAACTCCTTGACCCGGGACAGCTGCACGTAGCGCAGCACCGCCTCGGTCAGCTCCTGCCGCCCGCCGCCGGGCGACGGCTCGGCCAGCAGGTTCAGCAGCGCCGCGACGGACCGGTGGTAGTTGCTGAGGACGGTGTCGCTGGACAGCACCGCCGGCGCCACCGCGGCGCGGATGTTGACGACCTGGTCGTACGCCTCCAGCGCCTCCGAGTAGGACACCCGCCAGGCCGCGTCGGCGTCGGCCAGCGGCGCGGCCGCGGTACGCAGGTCCGCCACCGCGCGGTCGGTGGCCGCCTGCAGTGGCTTCAGGGCGGCGACCGCGGCGTCCCGGTCGGCGCCGGTGCCGGCGCGGCGCAGCCCCGCCAGCTCCCCGGCGGTACGGTCCCGCTCGTGCTGGAGCCGGTCGACGGCCACGGCGATCTGCCGGCCGATGCCCACCTGCTCGGCGAAGGCGCTCAGCGTGGTGGTCTGCCCGACCAGACCGCGCGTCTGGATGCCGGCCAGGACGAGGAACGCCAGCGACGGGATCACCAGCACGGTGGCGAGCTTGGTGCCCATCCGCCAGTCCCGCAGCCGGAACCCGGAGCGCCGCCGGTGCGGCTGCGGGACCGCGCCACGAGCCGGGTCGGGACCTGCGCCCACACCTGCCTCCTCGTTCCACTCCACCACGTCGGGGAGCGGAGTCCATCCAACCAGGCCGGCGGTCCGTGTCAACGGCCGCCCGGACGGCACGAGCAGGCCGGTCAGCGCTTCGGGCGGACCGTCACGCGTGCGAGGCGGTTTCGTCCGTCCGGCCGATGCCGCCGATGTGCGCCGCCTCGGGCAGACGTCCCAGCGCCACGAGCGCCGCGCCGGCCGCCCCGATCTCCGGGTTGCGCTGCCACCGCACCTCGCGCGGGGCGAGCGCGTCGGCGAACGCCGCGCGCCACCACGGCGAGGCGGTCAGCGCCCCGCCGCCGAGGACCACCTCCATCGGCTCGCCGACGCCGCCCTCCAGCAGGACCAGGTCATCGGCGACGAGCCGGCACAGGCCACCCATCAGCCCGGCGAGGACGTCCACGGCGGTGGTGCCGAAGCTGAGCCCACGCAGCTCGCCCGAGCCCGCCGGGTCCGTGCCCGGCGGCCGGTCACCGCCCAGCCGCGGGTTGGCCCGCACCGAGCCGGTGGTCCGGCGCAGCGCCGCCTCGAGCGCCGCGCCCTCGGGCAGCCGCAGCTCCCGGTTGGCCCAGGCGAACAGGTTGCCGCCACTGGAGTACGCCGCGCCGGTCACCACGTGGTTGTGGTCCACCCGGTACCGCCAGAGCTGCTCCGGCAGCGGCGGCGGCTCCGCGCCCGCCGGCACGGCCTGCATCATCCGGACCGCGGCGGAGGTGCCGACGGTCACCGCCGCGCGCGTCGGGTCGACGCAGCCCGACCCGACGTTGGCGGCCGCCCCGTCGCCGACCGGCGCCGCCCACCGCGCCCCGGCCAGCTGCGGCCAGCGCCGCGCGTGCTCCGCGTTCAGCCGGCCGTGCCAGCCGTCCGGGGCCAGCCGCAGCAACTGCTCCGGGCGTACGCCGGCCAGTTCGCACGCCTCCGGGTCCCAGTCCAGGCGGCGCAGGTCGAGCAGCCCGGTGCCGGAAGCCATCGACATGGACATCGGCACGTCGCCGAGCAGCGCGCCGAGCACGTACTCGGCCAGCCCGGTGAAGCGTGCGTTCCGCGCGCCGTGCTCCCGCAGCCAGGGCAGCCGCACCGACCAGAAGCAGCGGTGCCACCACGTGCCGGTACGCCTGTGGAAGTCCGCCGGGTCGGCCGGGCCGACCGCGCCGGCGAGCGCCTCCGGCCGGGTGTCCAGCCAGGTCAGCACCGGTCCCGACGGGGTGCCGTCGGCGGCCAGCGGCAGCACCGAGTGCCACTGCGCGGAGGTGGCCACCAGGTCCACGTCCCGCAGGTGCCCGCCGGCGGCCAGCTCGTCCAGGCACTCCGTCAGGCACGCCAGGTAGGCCGGGCCGTCCAGCGTCCCGGTGCCGTCGTCCCCGGTGACCAGATGCACCCGGCGACGGGCCAGCGCGCCCGGACGCGGCACCGCGTCCGCGTCGAGCACCAGCCCACGCACCGAGGAGGTGCCCAGATCGAGAGCGAGGATGTCCATCGCCGATCAACCTACCCGGCGCGACCGGCTTACCGGAGGCGGCCTGATCGCGTACAGTGACGGTCATGCCCGCGCACCTGTCCTGCTGGTGGCCCGCCGACCCGGCGGCCCACCCCCGCGCGTAGCTTCCCCACGCGGCCGCCCGACGAGGCGGCCGCCGGTCTTCCCCGGCATCCCGGGTCGCCCACGTCGGCGGTCACCGGCCCACCGAGGAGACCCGATGACCCGCCCGTCCGACCCGCTCGCCGCCGTCGCGGCCGGCCACGACCCCGGCCCGTTCGCGCTCGTCCGCCGCGAGGGCGCCGACCACGTCGACCTGTTCACCGGTCCGGTACGCACCGCCGACCGGCTCGCCGACCTGCCGCTGCCCGACGACGGCGCCGGCCCGCGCACGCTGGCAGTGGTGCCGTTCCGGCAGGTCACCGAGCGTGGCTTCGAGTGCGTGGACGACGGCATGCCGCTGGAGTTCCTGACCGTCGAGGCGCACCGGCGGATACCCCTGGCCGAGTTGCTCGGCGCGCTGCCCGACGCCGCCGTACGCACCACCGACGCCGGCTTCGACATCGCCGACGACGAGTACGCGGCGGTGGTGGACCGGGTGCTGGCCGACGAGATCGGCCGGGGTGAGGGCGCGAACTTCGTCATCCACCGCACCATGCGCGCCACGGTGCAGGGCGACCCACTTGCCGCGGCCCTGGCCGCGCTGCGCCGGCTGCTGCTGCGTGAGCGGGGCGCGTACTGGACGTTCCTGGTGCACACCGGCGCCCGGATCCTGGTCGGCGCCAGCCCGGAGCGGCACGTCAGCGTCGCCGACGGTCTGGTCGAGATGAACCCGATCAGCGGCACGTTCCGGCACCGGGGCGAGACCGTCGACCGGGCTGAGCTGCTGCGCTTCCTGCACGATCCGAAGGAGGTGGAGGAGCTGTACATGGTGCTGGACGAGGAGCTGAAGATGATGGCCGTGGTCGCCGAGCACGGCGGCCAGGTGGTCGGGCCGTACCTGAAGGAGATGGCGCACCTGGCGCACACCGAGTACCTGCTGGCCGGGCGCTGCTCCCGGGACGTGCGGGAGGTGCTGCGGGAGACCATGTTCGCCCCGACCGTGACCGGCAGCCCGATGGAGAACGCCTGCCGGGTCATCGCCCGGCACGAGCGCGCCGGCCGGCGCTACTACGCCGGCGTGCTCGCGCTGCTCGGACGCGACGAGCAGGGCCGGCAGACGCTGGACGCGCCGATCCTGATCCGGACCGCCGAGATCTCGCCCGAGGGCGCGCTGCGGGTGCCGGTCGGCGCCACGCTGGTGCGGCACTCGACGACCGCCGGGGAGGTCGCCGAGACGCACGCGAAGGCGGCGGGCGTGCTGGCCGCGCTCGGTCTCGGCCCGGACGCGCCGGGCACCGGCGCCGAGCCGGCCGTCAGGTACGCCGACGACCCGGAGGTGCAGGCCGCGCTGGCCGCCCGCAACGCGCCGCTGGCCCGGTTCTGGCTGGAGCAGCGCCGGGCGGGCGCGCTGGCGCTGCGCGGGCTCGCCGGCCGGCGGGCGCTGATCGTCGACGGCGAGGACACGTTCACCGGCATGCTCGCCCACCAGCTCGGCGCGCTGGGGCTGGCGGTGACCCGGCGGGACTGGCCGGACCCGGGGCCGCTCGACGGGTACGACCTGGTGGTGGTCGGCCCCGGGCCGGGCGACCCGCGGGACCCGGACGCGCCGAAGATGGCGGCGCTGCGGGCGCTGCTGGCCGAGCTGCTCGCCTCCGGCCGGCCGGCGCTCGCGGTGTGCCTGGGCCACCAGCTGCTCGCCGGGCTGCTGGGTCTGCCGCTGCACCGGCGGGACGCGCCGTACCAGGGGTTGCCGCGCGACGTGCCGGTGTTCGGGGTGACCCGCCGGGTCGGCTTCTACGCCAGCTTCACCGCCCGCGCCGACGCCGACCGGATGACCGGCCCGTACGGCCCGGTGGAGCTGTCCCGCGACCCGGCCGACGGCGCGGTGCACGCACTGCGCGGGGCGGGTTTCGCCGGGGTGCAGTTCCACCCGGAGTCGGTGCTGAGCCAGGACGGCACCTCGGTCCTGGCGGATCTGCTCGGACATCTGCTCGACCGGCCCGCGCTGAGCGCGCATGGAGCGGCCGATCGCGGGTAGGGCGAGGGGCGACCGGTGGTCCGGACGGGTTCGAGAGCCCCCGTCCGGCCACCGGTCGCCATCCGCCGGTCAGCCGGCCATGCCCCGCTTCAGCGCGGCGCCCATGAGCGTGGCCCGCTTGGCGGTCAGCGCGGTGGCGGTCAGGGCCACGTGGTCCGGGGCCACCTCGCCGTTGTTGCTGGTGTGCGAGGCGCCGTACGGGTTGCCGGCGACGAACTGGCTCGGGTCGGTGTAGCCGGGGGTCACCACGATCCCGCCCCAGTGGTAGAAGATCGTGTACAGCGACAGCAGCGTCGCCTCCTGGCCGCCGTGCGAGGTGGCGGTCGAGGTGAAGCCGCTGTACACCTTGTCGGCGAGCGCGCCGGCCGCCCAGAGCGGGCCGGTGGTGTCGATGAACTGCTTGAGCTGTGCGGCGACCATGCCGTACCGGGTGGGCGAACCCATGATCACCACGTCGGCCCAGGAGAGGTCGTCCGGCTGGGCCTCCATCACGTCCTGGGTCTCCAGCCGGTGCGCCTGCCAGCCCGAGTTGGAGCGGATCGCCTCGTCGGGCGCCAGCTCACGCACCTTGCGCAGGCGCACCTCGGCACCGGCTTCCTCCGCCGCCTCGACTGCCGACTGCGCCATCTGGTAGGTGATGCCGGTCGCGCTGTAGTAGATCACCGCGACCTTGACCTGGCCATCCATCAGACGATCCCTCCTCGTTTGGGGTCAACTCCCGCGACTACCCGTTACTTGTCGCGTCAAACGGCGGGCGTGGCATGCTCGCCAGGTGGAGATCCGCACCGCCACCCCCGCCGACTGGCCACTGATCTGGCCGTTCCTGCGCGAGATCGTCGCGGCCGGCGAGACGTACACCTGGCCCCCGGACGTCACGCAGGAGCAGGCCCGGCGGCTCTGGATGCCGGGCCCACCGGCGCGGACGGTGGTCGCGGTGGCGCCGGACGGCGCGGTGCTCGGCTCGGCGAAGCTCGCGCCCAACCAGGGCGGCCCCGGCGACCACGTGGCGAACGCCTCGTTCATGGTCGCCCCGGCCGCCGCCGGGCACGGCGTCGGGCGGGCACTGGCCGGGCACGTGCTCGCCGCGGCCCGGGCCGACGGCTACCGGGCCATGCAGTTCAACGCGGTGGTGGCCACCAACACCCGGGCGGTCGCGCTGTGGCGGTCGCTGGGCTTCGCGGTGATCGGCCGGGTGCCGGAGGGCTTCCGGCACCCCACCCGGGGGTACGTCGACCTGCTCGTCATGCACCGGCGGCTCGACTGACCGAGGCTCAAGATTTGCGCAAGTTCCGCGCGAAAACGCTTTCCCGGCCCAGCTCAGCGAGGATCCTGGTCGGACCGGCGCCAGCCAAGTCGGCTGCCCCGCGCCGGGAACCTGAACGGGGGATCGCGCTTCGTCGGCAGCGCGGCCGGCGCAGCGCGATCAGGGGCTGTCGGACCCCGGGCCTACGCTGACGCCCGTGACCGTTCGCCTCAGCCGCGCCGAGGCGCTCGCGCTACGGATGACCGGCCTGCTGCTGCGCCCGCACCCGACGGCCCGTCCCGAGGGCGTCGCCGACGTGGTCGAGTGGTTCGGCGCCATGCAGGCCCAGGACGCCGCGAGCGGGTTGTGGTCGCTCGGCGTACGCCTTCCCGGCGCCACCCAGAACGACGTCCGCGCGGCGCTGGAGCGGCGCGAGGCCCTGCGCACCTGGCCGATGCGCGGCACCGTGCACCTGGTGCCGGCGCGGGACGCGCGGTGGCTGCTGGACCTGACCGGGGTGCGGACGCTCGCCGGCATCGCCGCGCGGTGGCGGCAGCTCGGGCTGACGGTCGCCGACGGTGAACGGGCCAGTGACGTGCTGGGTGCGGCGCTGGCCGGCGGCGGCCGGCTCACCCGCGCCGAGTGCCTGGCCGCGCTGCGCGCCGCCGGGCTGGACACGGATGGTCAACGCGGCTACCACCTGCTCTGGTACGCCAGCCAGCGCGGCGTCACCTGCATCGCCCCGCACGTCGGCAACGAACAGACGTTCGTGCTGCTCGACGAGTGGGCGCCCGATCCGCGCCGCCCGGAGCGCGACGAGGCGCTGGCGTTGCTGGCGCACCGCTATGTGCGCGGCCACGGCCCGGTGACCCGGCACGAGCTGGCCCGGTGGACCGGCCTCACCGTCACCGACGCGACCCGGGCGATCACGCTGGCCGGTGACCTGCTCGCCCCGGTCGAGGTCGACGGCGAGCCGGCGGTGGTCGACGCCGCGCTGCTCGACACGCCCCGCGCGCCCGTCGACGACGTGCACACGCTGCCCGGCTTCGACGAATACCTGCTCGGCTTCAAGGACCGGTCGCTGATGCTCGACCCGGCGCATGCCGCAGCGGTGGTCCCCGGCAACAACGGGATGTTCCGGTCGACCGTGGTGCGCGGCGGGCGCGTGGTCGGCACCTGGACGCGGACGATCGGCGCGCGGGCGGTGACAGTGACAGCGCACCAGCTCGTGCCGTTCGACGCCGCGCTGCGCACCCGGGTGGACGCCGCGCTGACGGGTTACGCCCGCTTCCTCGGCCTGGAGCTGCGTCACTCCTGGTGAGCGACGGCTCCCGCCGTTGCCCTACCTCATTCTCCTCTGCTGCCGAGCATCCCCTTTGCTCTGCAGCCATCGGCGCATCGGGTCGCCGCGCCCGTGCTCGGTGGAACGCCATGGGTGTCAAAACCGCGCCGAGACACCCGTGGCGTTCCACTCACGCCGATGGCCGACGACGGAGGGAGGGTGAGCTGGCCGGACAAGGCCGAAGGGCCGGCGGCACCGCGTTGCCACCGGCCCTTCGCGCGTCCGGGGTCAGTCGGCCAGAGCGCCGGCCGAACGGCCCTCGTGCAGCGTCAAGTTACGGCCGCTGCCCGGGTCGAACAGGTGGATCTTCTCCAGGTTGAACCACACCCGGCGCGACTCGCCCTCGCGTACCGGGGACTCCGCCGACAGGCGGGTGACCAGGTTCGAGCCGCCGCCCGCGAAGTCCGCCGCGCCCGCGTCGGCGGCCAGCTCCTCCAGTTCGGCGGCGGTCGCCCGCTCCCCCTCGACGGTGAAGTAGACGTACTTGTCCGACCCCATCGACTCGACGATGTCCACCGGCGCCTCGAACTCCATGCCCCGGCGGCGGGTCTCGTCGTCGATCAACGCGGCGTCCTCGAAGTGCTCCGGCCGGATGCCGAGGATCAGCTCGCGGGGCGCGTCACCGGCCTCCAGCTCGCGGCGGACCCGCTCGCCGATCGGCACCTCTCCGAGCGCGGTCCGCAGCTTCCCGTCCTCCACCGCGGCGTGCACGAAGTTCATCGAGGGCGAACCGATGAACCCGGCGACGAAGAGGTTGCGCGGGTGGTCGTACAGCTCCTGCGGCGGGCCGACCTGCTGCACCGCGCCGCCGCGCATGATGACCACCCGGTCGCCGAGCGTCATCGCCTCGGTCTGGTCGTGGGTGACGTAGACGGTGGTGGTGCCGAGTTGCTTCTGCAGCCGCGACACCACGGTGCGCATCTGCACCCGCAGCTTGGCGTCCAGGTTCGACAGCGGCTCGTCCATCAGGAACGCCTTGGGCTGGCGGACGATCGCCCGGCCCATCGCCACCCGCTGCCGCTGGCCGCCGGAGAGGTTGGCCGGCTTGCGGTCCAGCAGCGCGGTCAGCTCCAGCACCTTCGCCGCCTCGTCGACCTTCTGGTTGATGGTCTCCTTGTCCAGCTTCGCCAGCCGCAGCGGGAACGCCATGTTCTCCCGAACGGTCATGTTCGGGTAGAGCGCGTACGACTGGAAGACCATGGCGATGTCGCGGTCGCGGGGCGCCTTGTCGTTGACCCGCTCGCCGCCGATGCGCAGCTCACCGGAGCTGATGTCCTCCAGCCCGGCGATCATGTTGAGCGTGGTGGACTTCCCGCAGCCGGACGGACCGACCAGGATGACGAACTCGCCGTCGGCGATCTCCAGGTCGACGTCCTGTACGGCGGTGGTCCCGTCCGGGAACCGCTTGCTCACCTTGTCCAGCACGATGTCGGCCATTGCTACCACCTATCCCTTGACTGCGCCGGAGGTCAGACCGGAGACGATGCGGCGCTGGAAGAAGAGCACGAACAGGATGATCGGCACGGTGATCACCACGGCGGCGGCGCAGATCGCCCCGGTCGGGTCCTCGAACTGCGACTCGCCGGTGAAGAACTGCAGCGCCACCGGGACCGTGCGGGACCGCTCGGTCGAGGTGAGCGTGATCGCGAACAGGAAGTCGTTCCAGCAGAAGATGAAGACCAGGATGGCGGTGGTGAACACGCCCGGCGCGGCCAGCGGCGCGATCACCCGCCGGAACGCCTGGGCCTGGGTGGCGCCGTCCATCTTCGCCGCCTTCTCCAGGTCCCACGGGATCTGCTTGAAGAAGGCCGACAGCGTGTAGATCGCCAGCGGCAACGCGAACGTGATGTAGGGCAGGATCAGACCCGGCCAGGTGTCGAACAGGCCGAGCTGCCGCTCGATCTCGAACAGCGGCGACACCAGCGACACCTGCGGGAACATCGCGATCAGCAGCGAGACGCCGACCAGCAGCTTCTTGCCGGGGAAGTCCAGGCGGGAGATCGCGTACGCGGCCATCGCCCCGAGCACCACCGCGATGGTGGTGGCGATCAGCGCGATGCCGATGGAGTTGATCAGGGCCCGGACGAACTGGTCGGTGTCGAAGATGGTCCGGTAGTTGTCCAGCGTCCACTCGCGCGGCCAGAACTTGCCGTCGGTGAGCGTGGCCGGGGTCTTGAACGACAGCGAGGCGATCCAGAGCACGGGGACCAGCGCGAAGACGACGACCACGACGTCCAGCAGGCCCCAGCGCACCTTCGCCCGCGTGGTGGATTCCACTGCCATGTCAGCGCCTCTCCCCATCGTCGCTGCCCGGGGCAGCGGTGCCGAACAGCTTCACGAACACGAAGGCGATGATCGCCACGGTGATGAAGATCAGCACCGACATCGTGGAGCCGATGCCGAGGTTCAGGCCCCGGATCAGGTTGTTGTAGGCGAGCATCGACACCGACGACGTCTCGTTGCCGCCGTTGGTGAGCACGAAGATGTTGTCGAAGACCCGGAACGCGTCGAGCGTGCGGAACAGCAGCGCGACCAGGATGGCCGGCTTCATCACCGGCAGCATCACCTTGGTGAACCGCTGCCACGCCGTCGCGCCGTCGGTGGAGGCCGCCTTGAGCAGGTCCTCCGGCACCAGCGCCAGCCCGGCCATCAGCAGCAGCGCCATGAACGGGGTGGTCTTCCAGATCTCCGCCAGCATGATGATCGCCAGCGAGCTGGCCCGCTCGGTGAGCGGGGCGCTGCCGTCGAACAGGTTCGCCAGGTAGCCGGTGCCGGGCGTCCAGGCGTACCGCCAGGAGAACGCCGCGACCACAGTGACGATGCCGTACGGGATCAGCGCGGCGGTGCGGACGATCCCCCGGCCGACGAGCGTCCGGTGCATGATCAGCGCCAGGCCCATGCCGAGCACCAGCTCGACCGCGACGGTGACCACGGTGATCAGGGCGGTCACCCCGAACGCGGTCCACCAGAAGTCGTTGGTGAGCACGGTGACGTAGTTCTCCAGCCCGACGAACTGCCGCTCGTCGGGGAAGCGCAGGTCGAAGCGTTGCAGCGACAACCAGACGGAGTACAGGATCGGGTACGCGGTGACCAGCACCATGACCAGCGCGGCCGGTGCGCACAGCAGCCAGCCGAGCCGCCGTTCGGCCCGCTTGTTCTCGCTCAGCGGGGCGCGGGAGCCGCGCCGCGACCGCTGCTGCGGCACTGCGGCGTGCCGGCCGCCGGGCTGCTCGGACTCGGCCTCGGCGGCGGCCTGCGCGCCGGCCGGAGTGGCGTTCACGCTCATGGCAGAACCCCCTTGGACTCCAGCGCGTCGGAGATCGCCTTGCGCAGCTCGTCGGCGGTCTGCTCGGGCCGGATCGCCGACGGCGGCGACAGGATCGCCGACATCACCGTGGAGATGCTCTGGTACGCCGGGGTCAGCGGTCGCACCGCCGGCTCCTTCAGCTCCTCCAGGATGGTCTCCTTCATCGGGTACGCCTCGGTCATCTCCGGGTCGTCGTAGACGGCCTCGATGGTGGGCGGCACGCCGTCGTTGACGGCGGAGAACTTCTGGTTCTCGGCGTTGCGCAGGCAGCGCGCCACCTCGAACGCCTCCTCCGGGTGCTTGGAGTAGCTGCTGACCGCCAGGTTGACCCCGCCGATGGTGACCTTGCTGGGGGTGTCCGGTTCGATGCCCGGCACCCGGGCCCACTTCACGTTCTTCGCCAGCTCCGGGTTGGCCTCCTGGAGCGCCGGATAGACGAACGGCCAGTTCACCTGGAACGCGCCCTTGCCGGACTGGAACTCCAGCCGCACCGGGTCCTCCAGCGCGTTGCTGAACGACGGCGACGTCACGCCGGACGTGGCGAACTTCTTGAGCTGGTCGAGCGCGCGTACCGCGCCGGCGTCCATCTCCGCCTTCTTGCCGTCGTCACTGAGGATCTTGCCGCCGGCGCTCTCGGCGAGCGTGTTGTAGAGGACCACCAGGCCCTCGTACTGGGCGCCCATGGTGAGCACCTGGTACGGCTTGCCCTGCTCCTTGAGCTGCTGGGCGGCGGAGATCATCTCGTCCCAGGTCTTCGGCGGCTGCGACACCAGGTCCGACCGGTACCACAGCAGCTGCACGTTCGTGTTCTTGGGCGCGGCGTACAGCTTGTCCTCGTACCGGGCGGTGTCCAGCGGGCCGGCCAGCGTGCCCCGCTCCGCCTCGGCCTTGTCCTCGCCGGTCCACTCCCGGATCCACTTCGCGCTGGCGAACTCCTGGGTCCACGTGACGTCCAGGCCGAGCACGTCCATCCCGCTGTCCTGCGCGGCGAGCCGCCGCACCATCTGCACCCGCTGCTCGTCGGCCTCGCGCGGCAGCACCCGGTAGTCGATGCGGTACCGGCCCTGCGCCGCCGTGTTGCAGGTGTCGACGACCTTCTGCAGGTTCTGCTCCGGCGGGTAGTACAGGTTGATCGTGGGGACGCCGCCGTCGCCGCCGGATCCGCAGGCTGCCAGCGGGGCCACCAACGCGAGCGCGGCGGCTGCCGCCACCGCGCGTCCGGCCGGCCGTCGTGCGGCCGTGTCGGGGACTGTCGTCATCACCCTCCCCCTCTCTTCGGCGAAGAACCGGGGAGTGACCCGTGCCCCGGCGCACGGCGAGACGGCGGGGTTCTCGGTCCGATCACCGAACGCCCCGGGCGTGTCGTGCGGCTGAACGTGCCCGACCTGCGACGGAGCGAAACATCACGGACATGTGACGGTGACGGCGCGCACACCGTCGGCAGCGCGACGACGGGGCGCGGCCGACACGCCGTCCCACGTCGTGAAACGGCGAGGCTACCGAGCGTCAGCGGTCGTGCATTAGCGTGGGGCTGGCTCCGTAGCCGGCGCGTCGCCGTCGACGTCGATACGCCTCCGGCCGTCCCCCACTGCCCGCCCGATCGGTTGGTTCTGTCGGGAAAGTGCCGTCCGCTCGTTCCCCGGTTGGGCAGGATTCGCCCCGAGGAGGTGCCGTCGTGCAGGACACCCGCGCTCTCGCCCTGACGTTCGAGGTGAGCGGCCTGCCCCCGGTCAAGACCGAGGCCCTGTCCATCTTCGCCGCCGGGCACCGGCAGGCGACGAGAGTCCGTACCCTGCTCCAGGCCGCCTGCACGGCGGCCCAGCGCACCGGGTGGACCCCGCTCGCCGGCCCGGTGGAGGTGGACCTCACCCTGCGGTGCCCGCCCGGGCACCGCACCTCCGACGCCAGCACCCTGCTCGGCGGCGTGTGCGCGGTGCTCCAGGACAAGAAGCGGGTCGCCAACATCGGTCTCGCCCACCTCGGGGTGCTGGTCGACGTCGCGCTCTGGTCCGACGACCGGCAGATCCGCCGGCTGTCGTACGTCGAGGAGCCGGCGGAGGAGTTCTCGTACCTGGTCCGGGTGTCGGCCGTACCGACGATGGTTTGACCGACGTTCGCGGTGGGGTACCGCGGACGCCGACGAAGGGAGCGCCGATGTCGGAGCCACATGTCACGCTCGACCCGAGCGGGCTTGACCCTGTGCAGCAGAAGCTGCGTGGCCCGCTGGAGGATCAGCTGACCTCGGCCCTGCAGGCCGCCGCGGACCGGGTCCGCTCCGGCTACGCGGGCGAGCCGGTGGAGGACGTGTGCCGCCGCCTGCTCGACGAGACCCGCTCCGGCCTGCACCCGGACATCGCGGCCGGCTTCCAGCCCGACATGGACGAGTTCTGCCGGGTCGCGGTGGCGATCGTGCGGGGCGAGCTGACCTGAGCCCGGGCCGCACCCTGGAATTGAGTACGCGTACCGATGGCGGGTCCGCCCGGGGCGACGACAATTCTCCCCGTGCGAACTCGAATCATGATCGTTCTTGCCGTGCTCGGACTGGCCGGGCTGATGGCGACCACCGGCTGTTCCCTGCGGCAGAGCATCTGCGGCAGCGACGAGTACCCGGTGATCGCGGTCGGCCCGCAGGGCGGTAGTTCCTGCGTGCCGGACGGGGAAGAGCCGTCCCCGCCGTATGTGCGCTACCCGGAGGGCAAGGTGCCGCAGCACGTCGACGACGAGTGGGACGTCTACTGGCGCACCCACGGCATCGACGAGAACAACAACATCATCGACCGCTGATTCCCGGTCGGCCCGCGCCGCTCCCGCCGGCGCGGGCCGGCCTCAGCTGCGGCGCACGTCCACGGCCACGACGTGCGTGCCGTCCGGGCGGGTGGACTCCCCCAGCCGCACCGGCAGGCGGCCGTCGTCCGGCGGCAGCAGGCCGAGCCCGAAACTGAGGTGCCCCTCGAAGTCGCCGGCCACCGCCCATCCGCGCAGCGTCGGGAAGCGGATCGCCGCCGGCGGCAGGTCCGCCGTTCCGCCGCCGCGCGCGTCGTGCGCCTGGGCCGGCTCGAACCGCACCGACAGGTACGCGGTACCGGGCAGCGCGACCGGCGCGCCCCGGCCCTCGGTCACCACCCGCGGCACGTAGGCGACCTGATAGGACGGGGTGGGCCCGCGGAACGCGAAGGTGATCCGGCTGAAGCCCTCCGCCGGATGGTCGCCGACGTCCACCGCCACCAGGACCGGCAGCGGCTCCCCCGGCGGCGGCGTGACCGGCACCCGGACCCGGTGGGCGACCCGGGCCGGCTGGCCGGGCACGGCCCAGCCCCAGATGACACGCCACGAGCCGCCCGTCGAGGCCGCTTCGGTCGGCACGGGCGGGGTGGGCGTGGCCTCCGTCGCGGTCGCCGCGGGGGCCGCCGCGGCCGTCGGGGTGGGCGCCGTGGACGCGCCGTCGTGGCCGGTCGCCGTGCAGGCCGCCGCGAGCAGCACGACCAGGCCGGCGAGCAGCGGTACGCGCTGAGGAGTCATGACTCAGTGTCGCTCCGTGACCGGCCCGCGCACCAGAGGCGTCCCACCCGATTCCGGTGCCTGTTTCCGGGGCCGGACGGGTCAGGACCGGGTCCGCAACTCCCCGGCCCTGACCCCGGCCGTCCGGTTGGGTAGCGGTCTGCGCCGCGGGAACACGGCAGGCGTGGCACGACGCCGTTCGCCGGGCTCCGCGCGGCGAGCCGGTATGCCCGCACTCAGCTCCACGGTGCTCTTACCACCGGACTCCGGTGCGCCCCCGTCTCACCCCGACGAGGCGTGGACGCCGGCTCAGGTTAGGCGCGTACGCGCAGGCCGGACAAGCGATGACCGGTGGCCGCGCCTGTGATTGATGTCTATGCGGAATTGCGGCATGTCGGCGTAACGGGGTCAGCCGGTTTCGCGCTGTTCGACTTCGAGACGCGGACTGCGCCCGGCCTGCCCCGGCGGGACGCTCCGGGCCGCGGCGGCCCCGGCGACGAGCGCCAGCGCGGCCACGTGCAGCGCCCGTACGCCGGCCGGGGCGGCGACGTCCGCCGCCGGCAGCGCGGGCAGCAGCAGCGCGCCGAGCCCGGTGACCGCCAGCGCCACCCGCCAGAACACGGCCGGGTTCGCCGCCGGCAGCGGCGACGCCACGCCCCCGGCCCGCTGTCCCCGGCGGGCCTCCCCCACGACCAGGACGACCACCAGCAGCCCACCGGCGAACCCGGCGGTCACGTCCACGAACTGGTACCAGTACACGCCGGTCAGGGCATGGAAGTCGGCGACGCCGAGCAGCCGGGGCAGGCGCTCGCTGTGGCTGACCCGGTCCCACGCGACGTGACTGAACGCGCCGATGAGCGCCGAGCAGACCGACACCTGCCAGGGATGCCGCACCCCGGCCAGCGTCGCGTACCAGGCCCAGCCGAAGAACCGCCGTCCCGGCAGGTGCGCGACGACGCCGGCGACCACGCGGCGCGCCACCCAGGCGTACGCGAGCGCGACCGGCAGCCCCCACCAGAGCAGCCCGCCGAGCGTGTGTGTACGCATGCCGAGCGCCAGCGGCGTGCCGGTGAACAGGTACGCGGCGTCCGGCGCCACCGCACCGGCGCACAGCGCCACCCCGTCGAACCAGCGGGGCCGCCACAGCTTCAGCGGCAGCACCGGCGCCAGGTGCGACGGGAAGGTGAGTGGCACCTCCCGGACGTTACCGGCCGCCTAGAAGTGCTGGACCAGGTCGGGAAACGCCGCCAGCCGGATCACCTGGGAGTCGGACGGGTCCAGCTCGTCGTGCTCCAGGATCCAGGTGTTCTCGTTCGGGATGAAGACCGCGTTCATCCCGGCGGCCCGGGCGGGCAGGATGTCCGAGCGCGGGGAGTTGCCGATCATCCAGGCGGCGGCCGGGTCGAAGGCGTGCTCGCGGGCCAGCCAGCGGTACGTGTCGGCGTCCTTCTCCGGCACGATGTGCGCGGCGCGGAAGTGGTGCAGCAGCCCGCAGGCGTCCAGCTTGCGCTGCTGCTCCTCGCGCTCGCCCTTGGTGAGCAGCAGCAGCTCGTGCCGGCCGGCCAGGTCGTCGAGCGTCTCGGCCACCCCCGGCATCAGCTCGACCTGGTGCCCGATCAGAGCCGCCGCGAGCTGATCGATCTCGGCGCGTTCCCGGTCGGTGGCCGGACGCTCGCGCAGCTTCTCCAGGCACTCGCCGAGGCTGCGCAGGAAGACCTTGCTGCCGTAGCCGTGCGCGACGGCGTTGGCCCGCTCGATGTCGTCGAGCACCGCGCGGATGCGGGCCCGGTCCAGCGTGGGATGGTCGAGCCAGGTGAGGAAGTCGTCGATCACCCGCTCGAACAGGACGTTGTTCTCCCAGAGCGTGTCGTCGGCGTCGAAGACCAGCACGGCGGCATCCCGGCGCGGCGGCATGGGGCTCCCTCCCTCACGGACCTCGCACACCGTACTGCCCGGTCGCCGGACGGACCACGCGGATTATCCGGTCGGCGGGCGGTTACCGGCGGCTACCCGACTGCGCGATCCCTGGTCGGGCGACATGCTTCGGCCATGACGATCTCACCCGATCATCCACCCGGGCGCAGACGGGGCGCGGCCGTCGCCGTGGCCGCGGCGCTCGCCGTCGCGGGCGCGGCGCTGCCGGGATCCCCGGCGCTCGCCGTCAACGCCGCACACACCACAGTCGTCGGCACGAACCCGGTCGACTGGACGCCGCACGCGCTGGACGGCACCGTGCACCGCATCCTCCAGATCGGCAACCGCGTGTACGTCGCCGGCACGTTCACCAAGGTGCGCAACGCCGGGCAGTCGGCCCAGCTGGCGATGCCCCGCCTGGTGGCGCTCGACGCGACCACCGGCCGGATCGACACCGCGTTCCGGCCGCAGGTGAACGGCGCGGTGAAGGCTCTCGCCGCCGCGCCGGACGGCCGCTCGCTCTACATCGGCGGCGCGTTCACCACTGTCAACGGCGCCGCGGCGTCCCGGCTGGCCCGGATCGACGCGGCCACCGGCGCGCGGGTCGCCGGTTTCACCACGCCGGCGCTGAACAACCAGGTCAACGACATGCACCTGGTCGGCAACCGGCTGATCGTCGGCGGCGCGTTCCAGACCGTCGGCGGGGTGACCCGGCGCGCCCTGGCGGCGGTGAACGCCACCACCGGAGCCGCCGATCCGTCGGTCAACCTGAACCTGGCCGGTCCGCGCACGACCACCTCCGGCGCCACCGCGCCGGTGAAGATCGAGGCGCTGGACGTCTCCGCCGACGGCCGGCGGCTGGTGTTCGTCGGCGGCTTCAGCAGCGTCGCGGGTGTGGCGCGGCACCAGATCGCCGTCGCCGACCTGAGCGCGTCGGGCGCCACGCTCTCCGGCTGGGCCACCGACCGCTACCAGCCGCAGTGCGCGCGGACGATGCCGGTCTACATGCGCGGCGTCGACATCTCGCCGGACGGCACCTGGTTCGCGGTGGTCACCACCGGCGGCCCGTTCCCGGCCACGCTCTGCGACACCGCGGCGCGTTTCGAGTTCGGTGCGGCCACCGGCGGCAAGCAGCCCACCTGGGCCAACTACACCGGCGGCGACACGCTGCTGTCGGTGGCGGTGACCGGCGCGGCCGTCTACGTCGGAGGCCACCAGCGCTGGCTGGACAACCCGCAGGGCCGCAACTCGGCCGGTCCGGGCGCGGTGTCCCGGCCGGGCATCGGGGCGATCCACCCGGTCACCGGCAAGGCACTGCCGTGGAACCCGACGAAGGACCGCGGGGTGGGCACCGGCGAGCTGTACGCCACCGACCGGGGCCTGTGGGTCGGCAGCGACACCGTGACGGTGGCCGGCGAGTACCACGCCCGGCTGGCGTTCCTGCCGCTGGCGTGACCGTGCGGGGCGCGGCGGGCTCTCCCGTCGCGCCCCGCACACACGGTCAGCGGCGCAGCGTGAGGATCAGGTCGGCGACCAGCGCGGTCCACCCGGTCTGGTGCCAGGCGCCCAGCCCGGCGCCGTTGTCGCCGTGGAAGTACTCCGGGAAGCAGATCAGGTCGCGCCAGTCCGGGTGGGTCTGGAACAGCTGCGCGGCGCCGTAGATCGGCCGCCGTCCCCACCCGTCGCGGGTGAACAGCGAGATCAGCCGCGCGGACAGGTCGTCGGCGATCTCGTCGAGCGTCCGCTTGACCCCGGAGCGGGTGGGGTACTCGACCTGCAGGTCGTCGCCGAAGAACGCGGCGTAGTCGCGCAGCGCGCTGATCAGCAGGAAGTTCGTCGGCATCCAGATCGGGCCGCGCCAGTTGGAGTTGCCGCCGAACAGGCCGCTGGTCGACTCGGCCGGCTCGTAGCCGACGCTGAACTCCTGCCCGCCGAGCGTGACGGTGAACGGCTTGTCCAGGTGGGCGCGGGACAGCGTACGCAGCCCGTACTCGGAGAGGAACTCGTCGGTGTCGAGCATCCGGGCCAGCAGCCGCACCACCTGGTCCGGGGCGACCATCGACAGCAGCCGCTGCTGCCGGCCGTCGGGGCCGATCCGGCGGCCGCCGATCACCTCGGCGTACTCCGGGCGGTTGGTGAGGAACCAGCGCAGCCGCGCACCCAGCTCGGGCAGGCGGCGCATGGTGCGGGCGGTGAGCCGGGTGACGGCTGCGAGCGGCAGCAGCCCGACCACCGAGCGGACCTTCAGCGGCACCTTCGTGCCGTCGGCCAGGCGCAGCACGTCGTAGAAGAACGCGTCCTCGGCGTCCCAGAGCCCCTGGTGGTACGCCGCCGCGGCGATGTACGCGAAGTGCTCGAAGAACTTGGTGGCGGTGTCGGTGTACGCGCGGTCGTGCTCGGCCAGCACGATCGCCATGTCGAGCAGGTTGAGCGCGTACATGGCCATCCAGCCGGTGCCGTCGGACTGCTCCAGCACCCCGGCGACCGGCAGCGCGGCCGAGCGGTCGAACGGGCCGACGTTGTCCAGCCCGAGGAAGCCGCCCTCGAAGACGTTGTTGCCGCCGGTGTCCTTGCGGTTGACCCACCAGGTGAAGTTGAGCAGCAGCTTGTGCATGACCCGGGCGAGGAACTCGTGGTCGCGGGAGCCGTCGATCTCGAAGACCTTCAGCGCCGCCCAGGCGTGCACCGGCGGGTTCACGTCCCCGAACGCCCACTCGTACGCCGGGATCTGCCCGTTGGGGTGCAGGTACCACTCGCGCAGCAGCAGGAGGACCTGTTCCTTGGCGAAGCCCGGGTCGACCCGGGCGATGGTGACGCAGTGGAAGGCCAGGTCCCATGCGGCGTACCAGGGATATTCCCACGGGTCCGGCATGGAGATCACGTCGAAGCTGTTCATGTGCCACCAGGCGCTGTTGCGCCCGTGCCGGCGGCCGGCGGGCGGCGTGGAGCCGGGGTCGCCGGTGAGCCAGCGCTCGACGTCGAAGTGGTAGAACTGCTTGCCCCACATCAGCCCGGCGATGGCCTGGCGGGCGACCAGCGCCTCGTCGGCGGTGGCGGCGGCCGGGATCACGCTGTCGAAGAACCGGTTCGCCTCGGCCCGGCGTGCCCAGAGCACGGCGTCGAACCCGTCACCGAGGTCGGCCGGGGCGGGCGGCGCGGCCGCCGGGGGCGGCGCGGTACGGGTCAGCCGCAGCCGGATCTGCCGCTGCTCGCCGGCCGGCACGTCGAGCACGTAGTGCAGCGCGCCCTTGGTGCCGGTGCGCTCCGGGTTGACGGTGGCGGCGCCGTTGACCACGTGGTCGTTGATGCCGTCCTTGGGGTACGCGGACCGCCCGGGCAGCCCCCACAGCCGCTCAGCGTTCGTGTCGTTGTCGCACAGCAGCGGCACCGGGTCGCCGTCGCCTTCCAGCAGCAGCTGCCCGAGCACCCAGTGCTCACCGACGAGCCGGGAACCCGTGCCGACCAGCTTCGGCACCCGGTCGGCGCCGGGCAGCCCCCACGCCCAGGTGTTGCGGAACCAGAGCGTGGGCAGCACGTGCAGCGTCTCGTCGGTGTCGGCCCGGTTCGCCACGGTGATCACCACGCACATGTCGGTCGGGGACGCCTTGGCGTAGTCGACGGTGACCGCCCAGTACCTGTCGTCGTCGAAGATGCCGGTGTCGACCAGCTCGTACTCGGTGTCGTCCCGGCCGCGCAGCGCGTTCACCGCGACCAGCTCGTCGTACGGGAAGGCGGCCTGCGGGTAGTGGTAGCGCCAGCGCATGAAGGAGTGCGTGGGGGTGCTGTCGAGGTACCACCAGTAGTCCTTGGCGTCCTCGCCGTGGTTGCCGCCGTCGCCGCCGAGGCCGAACATCCGCTCCTTGAGGATCGGGTCGCGCCCGTTCCACAGCGCCAGGGCGAAGCAGAACGTCTGCCGGTCGTCGCAGACGCCCGCCATGCCGTCCTCGTTCCACCGGTAGGCTCGGGACCGCGCGTGATCGTGGGGGAAGTAGTCCCAGGCCGTGCCGTGCTCGCTGTAGTCCTCACGTACCGTGCCCCACGCCCGCTCGGACAGATAGGGGCCCCATGCGCGCCAGTCCTGCTCCCCGGCGTCGGCCTGGGCGAGCCGGTGCCGCTCGGGGTCGGGGGACGCGGAGGTCGACCGGTCGGTGATCACTGGCACATCTTCGACGCCGCCGGGGTACTTCTCCACAGCGGCCATTGTCGCCGTGGCATGTCACACCTCGCTGCCGGTGGAGGAAAGTTGATCGACATCCGTTTCGGGCCGCGCGTCTGCGGTGAGCTGTCCGCCGCCGCCACGCGGGAATGGCTGGTCACCGACGGGCTCGGCGGATACGCCATGGGCACCGTCGCCGGGCTGCGTACCCGCCGGTATCACGGGCTGCTCGTGGTGGCCGGCGACACGCCCGCGTCCCGAAAGGTGGGACTGGCGAGCCTCGACCCGGCGGTGACGCTGCCGTCGGGGCGGCAGGTCCGCCTCGGCGCGCACGAGTGGTCCTCCGGCGTGGTCGACCCGCGCGGCTTCGAGCTGCTGGAGCGCTTCGACCTCACCGACGGGGTGCCGCGCTGGCGGTGGCGCGTCGGCGACGTGGTGATCGAACGGGAGATCGCCATGACGTACGGCCGCTCGTGCGTCGCCGTCGTACACCGGTTGATCTCCGGCGGCCCGGTGCGGCTCGACCTCGCGGCGGCCTGCACGTGGCGCGACGCGCACGGCGAGCGGCGCGCCGACGGTCCGGCGCCCCGGCTGGAGGCGGCGGCCGGCGGCGCGGTGATCGACGGCGCGTACCGGCTCGCCGGGCCGGACTGGACCCCGGAGGGGCAGTGGTGGCACGGGGTACGCCACCGGACCGAGGCCGAGCGCGGCCTGCACCCGGACGAGGACCTCTGGTACGCGGGCCGGTTCACCGGCGCGCTGGACGAGCCCGGCGCGACGGTGTCGGTGCTGGCCTGGGCGGGCGACCTGGCCGAGGAGCCGCCCCCGGCGACCGCGGTGGTCGAGTCGACCCGGCGGCGCAACCGGGCCGTGACGGCGGCGGCGAAGCCCGGCGACGCGGTCGAGGCGACGCTCGCGCTCGCCGCCGACGCGTTCGTGGTACGCACCGCCACCGGCCCGGACGTGGTCGCCGGCTACCCGTGGTTCGGGGCCTGGTCGCGCGACACGATGATCTCCTACGAGGGCCTGTTCCTGTGCACGAACCGGGCCGACGAGGGCCGGGACCTGCTGCGGGCGTACGCGGCGACGCTGTCCGAGGGGATGCTGGCGAACACCGCCGACACCGGCCGGGTCGAGCACAACACCGTCGACGGCACGCTGTGGTTCCTGCACGCGGTCAGCCGGCACGTCACCGTCACCGGCGACACCGACCTCGGCGACGAGCTGCTGCCCGCGCTGCACGGTGTGGTCGAGGCGCACGTGGCGGGCACCCGGTACGGCATCGGCGTCGACCCGGCCGACGGGCTGCTGACCCAGGGCGGCCCGCCGGACGTCGCGCTCACCTGGATGGACGCCCGGGTGTACGGGGTGCCGGTGACCCCGCGTACCGGCAAGCCGGTCGAGGTGAACGCGCTGTGGATCAACGGGCTGGCCGGGCTCGTCGAGCTGACCGAGCTGGCCGGACGCGACGCCTCGGCGCTGCACGCGCTGCACCGGCGGGCCGCCGCCGCGTTCCGGGAGCGGTTCCCCGCCCCGGCCGGCTGGCTGTACGACGTGGTGGACGCCCCGGCGCCGGCGTACCCGCTGGGCGGTGCCACGCACCACGACGACGACCTGCTGCGCCCCAACCAGCTGCTCGCCTGGTCGCTGCCGTACGCGCCGCTGGAGCCGGACGAGGCCACGCTGCGCCGGATCACCGAGGCGCTGTTCACCCCGCTCGGCCCGCGCAGCCTCGCCCCGGGCTCCCCCGGCTGGACCGGCCGGCACCGGGGCGGGCCGGCCGAGCGGGACTCCGCCTACCACCAGGGCACCGTCTGGCCGTGGCTGACCGGTCCGCTGCTGGACGCGTACCGCCGGGCCGGGCTGCCCACCGACGACCTGCTGGTCGGCCTGGAGGGCCACCTCGCCGAGGACGGCCTGGGCTCGGTGAGCGAGACCGCCGACGGCGACGCCCCGCACGCGGCCACCGGCTGCCCGTTCCAGGCGTGGTCGGTGGCCGAGCTGCTGCGCGCACGGCGGACACGCCGGTAACGCGTTACAGACCGGCAACCGGCGCGTCGCCGCCGGTTATCGACCCCTGGGCAGGATGGGTGCCGACCCCACCGGACACCGCGGCGACGCCGCCGCCGGGGTGGGGACGCCACAACTCAAAGGGGGCCGCGTGTCAGCTGACGCCGAAGTGATCGACATCCAGCCCGCCCGGCGCCTGCGGGTGCTGCTGCTCTCCTGGGAGTACCCGCCGGTGCTCGTCGGTGGCCTCGGCCGCCACGTCCACGCGCTGTCCGTGGCGCTGGCCGCCGCCGGGCACGAGGTCACGGTCGTCACCCGCCACGCCGAGGGCGCCCCGCTGGAGGAGTACGCCGAGGGCGTGCGCGTCGTCCGCGCCGCCGAGGATCCGGTCCGGTTCCCGCTCGCCACCGGCTCGCTGCTGGCCTGGACCATGGCGTTCAACCACACGCTGACGCGGGCCGCGCTGCGCGCCGCCTCCGCCGGCTCCTACGACGTGATCCACGCCCACGACTGGCTCGTCGCGCACACCGCCGTCACGCTTGCCGAGCACCTGGACGTGCCGCTTGTGACCACCATCCACGCCACCGAGGCCGGGCGGCACCAGGGCTGGCTGCCGGAGGAGATGAACCGCACCATCCACGGCGTCGAGCACTGGCTGAGCAACGCCTCCGGGCGGGTGATCGCCTGCTCCGGGTACATGCGCGAGCAGGTCGCCCGGCTGTTCGGCGTACCGTCCGGGCGCATCGACGTGGTCGCCAACGGCGTCGACGACCGGGCCTGGCGGGCCCGGCCGCAGGCGGTCGCCTCCGCCCGGGCCCGCTTCGCCGCGGACGGGCCGCTGGTCGGGTACGCCGGCCGCCTGGTCTACGAGAAGGGCGTGCAGCACCTGGTGCACGCGGTGCCGCGCCTGGCCGACCAGCACCCCGGCCTGCGCGTGGTGATCGCCGGGGACGGGCCGTACAAGGACGAGCTCATCGACCAGGCGCGGCGGCTGCGGCTGGGCGACACGGTCCGGTTCGCCGGCTTCATGGACTCCACCCAGCTGCCCGCGGTGCTCGCCGCCACCGACGCCACCGTGATCCCCAGCCTCTACGAGCCGTTCGGCATGATCGCGCTGGAGGCGGCGGCCGCCGGCGCGCCGCTGGCGGTGGCGCGTACCGGCGGGCTGGCCGAGATCGTCGAGCCGGGGGTGACCGGGGTGACGTTCCCGCACGGCGACCCGGACGCGCTGGCCGGCGCCGTGGACCGGCTGCTCGCCGACGAGGTGTTCGCCCGCCGGGTGGCGCGCCGGGCCCGGACCATGGTCACGCAGCGGTACGCCTGGTCCGCGATCGCCGCCCGCACCGCGGGCAGCTACGCCGCCGCGCGCCGCGACCACGACGGGTTCCAGGCCCGCCGGGCCACCGCCCTGCTGGCCCGGGACCGGTCCGCGATCACCATTCCGGAAGGGAATCTGCTCGCCGGTACGGCCAGTTAGGGCATGACGTCTCGCCGTGCGATAGGTACCGTCCGATCCGTTGGCTATTGTGGACCACTGACCAGCGGTGAGGAGTGCGGTGCGGGACGTAGTGATCGCCGGACGGTACCGCCTGCTCGACCTGGTCGGTCGCGGCGGGATGGGCCAGGTCTGGCGGGCGCGCGACGAGGAACTGCATCGCGAGGTCGCGGTGAAGCAGGTCGTGCCGCCGAACTGGCTCGCCGAGAACGAGCGGGACGAACTGCGCGCCCGTACGCTGCGCGAAGCGCGGACGTCCGCGCGGCTCAACCATCCCAACGTGGTCCGCGTCTACGACGTGGTCCGGGTCGAGGGCGACCCCTGGCTGGTCATGGAGTACGTCCCGTCCCGCTCCCTCCAGGAGATCATCGAGACCGACGGGCCGCTGCCGCCCGGGCGGGCCGCCGAGATCGGGCTGGCGGTGCTCGCCGGGCTGCGCGCCGCGCACGACGCCGGGGTGCTGCACCGGGACGTGAAACCCGCGAACGTGCTGCTCGCCCGGGACGGCCGGGTGCTGCTCACCGACTTCGGGCTGGCCGTGTTCCAGGGCGGCGACGGCGCCATGACCCGCCCCGGCCTGGTCCTCGGCTCCCCCCAGTACGTGGCGCCGGAGCGGGCCGCCGAGGGCGTGTCCAGCGTCGAGGCGGACATGTGGTCGCTCGGCGCCACGCTGCACGCCGCCGTGGAGGGCCGCTCGCCGTACGCCCGCAGCACCGCCATGGCCACGCTCGCCGCGCTCGCCACCCGGCCGCCCGACCCGGCGCCGCACGCCGGCCCGCTGACGCCGGTGCTGGCCGGGCTGCTGCGGCGAGACCCGCGCGCCCGGCTCGGCCACCACGAGACCGCCCGCCTGCTCGGCGTGGCCGCGGTGTCGGACGCCGACGCGACGGCGGCCGGCGGGTCCGCGGGCCGGTCCGCCGTACCGTCCGATCGGCCGGCCGCCGGGCGCGAGGGCGACGCTCGGGGACGTCCCCCGGGCGCGGGCGCCGGTGACGAGCCGGCGGCTGCGGCGGCGGGCGTCGTGTACCCGGACCTGATGCCGCCGGCCGCCGCCGCCCGCGCCTGGAGCCGGGCGGCGAAGCGCAGCGAGTGGGCGCCGCCCCCCGAGGGTGACCGGGCGCCACCGCCGGGCGGTCCGTCCGACTCCGCCGACCTGCCGGAGCGCTCCGGCGAGTCCGGCCGGTCCGGCCCTTCCGGCACGGCCGCCCGCTCCGGCCGGCCCGCGCCGCGCGACGGCGCCGAGCGGTCCGGCCCCGTGGGCTCGGCGGACCGACCCGAGCCACCGCCGCGCCCCCGCCCGGAGCCGCCGCAGCGGGACCGGTCCGACGAATTGAAGCGGGCGGAGTCCCCCGCGACCACGCCGGCGGAGCCGCCCCGGGCGGCCCCGGACCGCTCGGGTCCGGTCAGCCTCGGCCCGACGGTCCTCACCAGCTTCGTCGACCCGGGGAGCCCGACCGGCCCCGAGTCCGCGCCCCGCGCCGACGCGCTGAGCCCGGTGCGCATCCCCGGCCCGGACGCGGCGCCGGTCGCCCGCCCGGCCCCGGTCGCCCACAGCGGCCCCGCCGACAGCGGTGCGCTGCGGGCCGGCCCGCCCCCGCCCACCGGCGTTCCGCGCCCCCCGGACCGGCCGCTCGACGCCGAGGATCAGAAGCGGCTGCGACGCTGGGGGCTCGCCGTGGGCGCGGTGCTGCTCGCCGTGGCGACCGGCGTCGGCACCGCGCTGGCGGTCACCGACGGCGCCGACGAGCATCCGGAGGCGCGCCGGTCCGGCGAGGCCGTCGCCCGGCCCTGGGATCATCAGCCCGGCGGCCCGGGCGTGCCCCCTCCCCCGTTCCCCTGCGTCCGGCCGGACGTGACGGGCACGCCGGTCCGCAAGGGCCCACCTCCCGAGGACCCGGCGGTGAACGTGCCGGCCGGCTGGGTCTGGCCCGCCGACACCGGCGGCTTCCACATCGCCCTGCCCGCCGGGTGGCTGCAGCTGCGCTCCGGCGACACGACCTGCTTCCAGGACCCGGCCACCCGGCGCATCCTCGGCGTCGAGCCGTATCCGGGTGGGGATCCGGTGGGCCGGCTGCGCTCGTCCGAGCGGGATCTGACCTCCGCCGGTCGGCTGCCGCAGTACGAGAAGATCCGGCTGGCCGCCGACGGTCCGGGCGCGGAGTGGGAGTGCCGGTGGACCGCGCCGTACGGCGAGCGGATGCGCGCGTTGCGCGTACTGCCCGGTCAGCGGGCCGGGTGGACGCTCGGGCTGACCACGTCCGACGCCGACTGGGCGGACGCGTCGAAGCAGTTCGCGGTCATCCGGGCGAGCCTCGGCACGGTCCGGCCCACCCGTACCGCGGGCTGAGCCGCACCCCGTCCCATCACCGACAGTCGGCGTGGCGGCGGCAGCCCGGCCCGCCATAATTCCGGGTGGCACTGGTACGCCGTCGCGCGTCCGCGGCACCCCTTCCCCAGTGGACCGTCCGGCTGATGCCCCGCTGTCGCACGGGCTGACTACAGTGGCGTAGTTTCGTGGATCAAGATCTTCGGGAAGGGCGAGCCGAGATGATGGGACCGTCCCACGCGCTCTCGGGCGCGGCGGTGTGGCTGACCGGCTCCTGGGCCATGGCCCAGTTCGCGGACTACCACCAGACACCGCTGGCGCTGGCGGTGGGCACTGCGGTCTGCGCGGGCGGTGCGCTCTTCCCCGACCTCGACCTGTCCGGGAAGGTCACCCGCAACCAGGGCGGCGCCACCGTGGCCCGCACGTTCGGCGTGGTCAGCCTCTTCGTCGCCGAGGTGGTGGAGAAGATCTCACTCGGCGTCTACTACGCCACCAAGCTCAGCAAGGATCCGCGCCGCAACAACGGGCACCGCACGCTCACCCACACCATCCCGTTCACCGTGCTCGTCGGCTGGGGCACCACCGCGCTCTGCGCCCACTACGGCAAGTGGGCCGTCGTCGGAATCCTCTTCTTCATGATCGGCCTGGCGCTGCGCGGGCTGTTCGACAAGTGGGCCGAGCGCGCGGGCTGGGTGGTGGTCACGCTGGTGTCCGCCGCCGCGGCCTGGTTCACGTTCGCCAACCTGCCCGGCGACCGGGGCTATCCGATGATCGGCCTCGCCGTCGGCGTGGGCTGTTTCGTGCACATCCTCGGCGACATGATCACCCGGGCCGGGGTGCCGATCCTGTGGCCCATCCCGATCAAACGCCGGATGTGGACGATGATCGGCCTGCCCAACAAGATCGCTCTGCGTACCGGCAGCAAGGCCGAGACGGTGGTGCTGCGCACCGCGATGACGATCCTGTCCGTCCTGGCCGCGGTGGGGCTGGTCGCGCCCTCGGTGCTGCAGCGCTTCGACATCCAGGTGTAGGTCAGCCCGCCTCGGCGCGTACCGGGCGGGCGGTGGCCGCCCGGGCCCCGATCAGCCGGGCCGTCCAGCCCACGCCGCGACGGCGCCACGACCGTCCGATGAGAACGGTAATGCCCGGGGTGGCGGCGGGCAGAGGCCGCACCCGGCATCACTCTGGGTAGGGAAGCAAGCGTCGTCGATCATCCGTGCGGACGATCGACGACACGCTAATGCGCATTAGCGCGGAGGTCCGCCTACTGTCGCGCGCCCGGTCGGCCCTTGTCAAGATTCCCGCCCGAACAACCGCAGGGCAGCGGCGGGCGCGGTTGCTAATCCGCATTACATCAGGGAGTTCATCGAACGGAAATCTTCCGGCCACCCCTTGACAGGACGCCGGGAGAGCAGAGAGGCTCCATCCCGACCCGATCGCTAATACGCATTAGCGGAAGTGGAAGGACCGACGTGACCCCTCCCCCCAGGCGTGTCACCCAGCGTGACATCGCGCGCATGGCCGGCGTCAGCCAGGCGACCGTGTCGCTGGTGCTCAACAACCGCACCGACGCCGACGTCCGGATCGCGCCGGAGACACGGGACCGGGTCTTGCAGGTCATCGCCGAGACGGGATACGCCGCCGACCCGGCCGCCCGCCGCCTCGCCTCCGGGTTCAACCGGATCATCGGCGTCTTCACCTACGAGCCGGCCTTCCCCAGCGGCAGCCGGGACTTCTTCCACCCGTTCCTGCTCGGCATCGAGGAGTACGCCGAACGGGTCGGCTGCGACCTGCTGCTGTTCACCAGCGCCCCGGTGGTGGCCGGCCGGCGGCGCATCTTCCACCAGGACAACCGGCTGCGGCTGGCCGACGGCTGCATCCTGCTCGGCCGGGAGATCGACGGCGCGGAGCTGCTCCGGCTCAACCGCGACGGGTTCCCCTACGTCGCCGTCGGACGCCGCGACGACGCCGGCGGCCCGGTGCCCTACGTCGGCGCCGACTACGCCAGCGCGGTCCACCGGCTGGCCGAGCGGGCGGTGGAGCTGGGACACCGGCGCCTGACGTACGTGGGCATGGGCACCTCGGCCGAGTCCTCGCACGACCGGCGCAGCGGTTTCCACGCCGGCGCGACCGGCGCGGACAGCGCCCGCCAGATCACCGCAACGGCGGAGACCGCCGACGCCACAGTGGACGACCTTCGGGCCGACGGCAGCACCGTCGCCTTCGTGGAGGACTTCGCCACCGCCGTGGCGCTGGAGGCGTCCGCCCGCCGCAAGGGGCTGACGGTGCCCGGTGACCTGTCCGTCGTGACCCTCGGCGACCCGACCGTCCCGGTGCCCACGGACATCACGTTCACCGGGTTCCGCATCCCGCGCGAGGAGATGGGCCGCCAGGCCGTCGAGGTGCTGACCGGCGTCATCGACGGCAGCGCCGGCGGCCTCCAGCAACGGCTCCTGCCCTGCGAACTCGTCGAGGGCGACACCCTCGGCGTCCCTGGATCGGCGGCCGACCGGCGCTGACACGCCCGGCCGCGCAACTGGAAGGAAGCAAGTGGTACTAATGCGTGCGGACGTCCTCGTCGTCGGGGGCGGACTGGGCGGTGTCGCCGCGGCGCTGGCCGCGGCCCGTGCCGGCCGGTCCGTCATCCTGACCGAGGAGTTCGACTGGCTCGGCGGGCAGCTCACCAGCCAGGCGGTCCCGCCGGACGAGCACTCCTGGATCGAGCAGTTCGGCGCCACCGCGAGCTACCGGGAGTTGCGCGACGGCATCCGCGACTACTACCGCCGCCACTACCCGCTGACCGAGCGGTCCCGGGCGTGGACCGACCTGAACCCGGGCGCGGGCTGGGTGAGCCGGCTCTGCCACGAGCCCCGGGTGGCGGTCGCGGTCCTGGAGCAGATGCTCGCGCCGTACCGGGGGTCCGGGCGGCTCACGGTGCTCCAGCCGTACCGGCCGGTCGCGGCCGAGACCGACGGCGACCGGGTCACCGGCGTCACGCTCGCCCACCGGGACCGCGACGAGCGGATCGAGGTGGAGGCGCCGTACGTCCTGGACGCCACCGAGACCGGTGAGCTGCTGCCACTGACCGGCACCGAGTACGTGACCGGGTTCGAGTCGCAGGCGCAGACCGGTGAGCCGAGCGCGCCCGCGCAGGCGCAGCCGCTGAACATGCAGGCGGTGTCCGTCTGCTTCGCGCTGGACCACGTCGACGGCGACCACACCATCGACCGGCCCGCCGGGTACGACTTCTGGCGCGACTACAAGCCGGACTTCTGGGGCGACCGGCTGCTGTCCTGGCGGTCACCCCACCCGCGCACGCTGGAGATCGTCGAGCGCAGCTTCACGCCGAACCCGGACGACGACCCGCTGGGCGTCAACGCCGACCAGCGGCTCAACCCGGGCGACGGCAACCTGTGGACGTTCCGGCGCATCGCGGCGCGGCGCAACTTCGTCGACGGCGCGTACGGCAGCGACATCACGCTCGTCAACTGGCCGATGATCGACTACTTCGAGGGCCCGGTCATCGACGTGCCGAACGCGTCCTGGCACCTGTCCCAGGCACGCGAGCTGTCGTACTCCGTCCTGTACTGGCTGCAGACCGAGGCGCCCCGTCCCGACGGCGGCACCGGCTACCCGGGGCTGCGGCTGCGCGGCGACGTGACCGGCAGCCCCGACGGGCTGGCGCAGGCGCCCTACATCCGGGAGTCGCGCCGCATCCGCGCCGAGTACACGGTGGTCGAGCAGGACCTCTCCCTGGCGGTACGCGGCGAGCACGGCGCGGTGAACTACCCCGACTCGATCGGCGTCGGCATGTACCGCATCGACCTGCACCCGTCGACCGGCGGCGACAACTACATCGACGTCGGCTCCTGCCCGTTCGAGATCCCGCTCGGCGCGCTCATCCCGCAGCGGATGGAGAACCTGCTGCCGGCCGGCAAGAACATCGGTACCACGCACATCACCAACGGCAGCTACCGACTGCACCCGGTCGAGTGGAACGTCGGTGAGGTCGCCGGCCTGCTGGCCGACTTCTGCCTTGCGCGGGGCGAGTCCCCGCGCGCGGTCCGCGGCACCCCCCGCCTGCTGGCCGAATTCACGGACCGCATCTCGGCCGCCGGCGTGGAATGCCGCTGGCCGCAGATCGCGGGCTACTGAACCCCCGGTGAGGAGAAGGAAAGTGAGATACGGAAGACTGTCCGGCCTGGTCGCGGCGACCATGACCGGTGTGCTCGCCCTGACCGCCTGCGGCGGTGGCGGCGACGCCAAGGACGACGGTCCGGCGAGCCTGCGGATGACCGTCTGGTCGGCGAACGAGGCGCACCTCAAGCTGTTCAACGAGATCGCCGACGAGTACCGCAAGAACAACCCGGACGTCGCGGAGATCAAGTTCGATCCGCTGCCGTTCGAGAACTACACCACGACGCTCACCACGCAGATCGCCGGCGGCAACGCGCCGGACCTCGCGTGGATCTTCGAGAACTCGGCTCCGGACTTCGTCGCCTCCGGCGCGCTGAGCCCGCTCGACGACACGCTGAAGAAGGCCGACGGCTACCAGTACGACGACCTGTCCCCCGCCACGCTGAAGCTGTGGCGCAACGACGGGAAGCTCTTCGCGTACCCGTTCTCGACCTCGCCGTTCGGCGTGTTCGTCAACAACGACATGCTCAAGAAGGCCGGGCAGAAGACCCCGGCCGAGCTGATCGCGGCCGGGCAGTGGAACTGGGACACCGCGCTCGCCGCGGCCGGCGCCACAGCCGCGAAGTCGGGCAAGGCCGGGCTCGTGGTCCGCGACTTCGACTACAAGGGCTGGGACAACCTGGCCACGTTCTGGACCGGCTGGGGCGCCCAGGCGTGGAGCGAGGACGGCCGCAGCTGCGGGTTCAACAGCCCGGAGATGGTCGAGGCGATGACCACGCTGCACAAGGCGATCTTCACCGGCAAGGCGCTGCCCGGTCCGGGCACGACCGCCGACTTCTTCGCCGGTGACGCGGCCATGACCGTCACCCAGATCTCCC
Organism: Micromonospora chalcea; assembly: GCF_028768405.1. Lineage (NCBI taxonomy): Bacteria > Bacillati > Actinomycetota > Actinomycetes > Micromonosporales > Micromonosporaceae > Micromonospora > Micromonospora chalcea. Next base: position 2,628,194 of record NZ_CP118233.1, read on the forward strand.
GCGCCTCGCTGCTGAAGGAGAACGGCTTCGACTGGGACCTGGTCCCGCTGCCGGCCGGTCCGAAGGGCCCGTACGCGGTGGTCGGCCAGGCCGGCATCGGCGTGATGAAGAAGAGCCCGCACGCCGAGCAGGCCGCCGACTTCCTGGCCTTCTTCACCAACCCCACCAACTCGGCGAAACTGGCCCAGTTCTTCCCGCCGCCGCGGCAGTCCCAGCTGACCGCCGAGACGCTGGCGAAGACGAACCCGAAGCTCAAGCCGGAGCAGCTGCAGAAGGTCGTCATCGACGGCATCACCAACGGCACGGTCAAGCCCAGCCACTCCGGGCAGGCCGAGCTGAGCCAGCAGGTGCGCGCCGCGCTCGACCCGCTGTGGAAGGCGGACGCGGACGTCAAGGGCGTACTCGACGGCGTCTGCTCCAAGATCCAGCCGCTGCTGGCGAAGTAGGGCCGAGGATCATGACCCAGACGGACACCAGGGTGGGCCCGGCTGCTGCCGGGCCCGCCCCGGGCCGGGCCCGGCCGTTCTGGACCACCCGCCGCCGGGACCAGCTCACCGGATACCTGTTCATCACCCCGCAGCTGCTCGGCAGCGTGGTCTTCGTGATCCTGCCGCTGGTCCTCGTGGTCTGGTACAGCCTGCACGAGTGGAACGTGCTGGCCGGCAGCTTCGACTACATCGGCACCGACAACTACGCCGCGCTGGCCGACGACCCCAACCTGGGCCCGGTGCTGCGGTCGACCGGCCTGTTCTCGGTCGGCCTGGTCGTGTTCAACCTCGGCCTGGCGTTGCTGCTGGCCGTCCTGCTCAACCAGAAGCTGCGCGGGACCATCGTGTTCCGCACCCTGTTCTTCTCCCCCGTGGTGGTCTCGCTCGTCGCGTGGACCATCGTCTGGGGCTTCCTGCTGCAGGACAACGGCGGCATCAACGGCCTGCTCGACACGATCGGCGTCGACGGCCCCAACTGGCTGCGCGGCGAGGGCACGGCGATGCTGTCGGTGATCGTCGTGCAGGTGTTCAAGAACGTCGGCCTGAACATGGTGCTGTTCCTGGCCGCCCTGCAGGGCGTGCCGGCCGAGCTGTACGAGGCCGCCGAGGTCGACGGCGCGAGCCGGCTGCGCCAGTTCTGGCGGATCACCGTGCCGCTGATCAGCCCGACGATCATGCTCACGTCGATCATCACGGTGGTCGGCTCGCTGCAGGTGTTCGCGCAGATCGCGGTGCTGACCCAGGGTGGACCCGGCACCTCGACCACGGTGCTCGTCTACTACCTCTACCAGCAGGCCTTCCAGTTCCATCACTTCGGCTACGGCGCCACGCTGTCGATCCTGCTGTTCGTCATCGTGCTCGCGCTGACGGTGCTGCAGTGGCAGATGCGCAAGAGGTGGGTCTTCCATGAATCGTGACCTGTCCCGGCGGACCAAGCTGGTGCTCTACGGGGTGCTGATGGTCCTGGCCGTCCCGTTCGTGTTCCCCACCTGGTGGATGGTCACCTCGTCGCTGAAGCCGGTGGCGGACATCTTCTCCTTCCCGCCGCAGCTGCTGCCGACCGATCCGCGGCTGGACGCGTACCGGCGGGTGTTCGAGCTGCAGCCGTTCGGGCAGCAGTACCTGAACAGCCTCTACATCGCGCTGCTGGTCACCGTCGGCACGCTCGCCGTGGCGTCGCTGGCCGGGTACGCGTTCGCGCGGATCCGGTTCCGGGGACAGAACGTGCTGTTCCTGGTCGTCCTCGCGGGCCTGCTCATCCCGAGCGAGGTGACGATCGTGCCGCTGTTCCAGATGTTCTTCAAGCTCGACCTGATCGACACCCACTGGCCGCTGATCCTGGTGCCGATCTTCGGGGCGCCGAGCGTGCTGGCCACGTTCATCATGCGGCAGTTCTTCATCAGCCTCCCCGGTGAGCTGGAGGAGGCGGCGCGGGTCGACGGGCTGGGACGCTTCGCCACGTTCTGGAAGATCGCGCTGCCGCTGTCCCGGCCCGCGCTCGGCGCGGTGGCCATCTTCACGTTCCTGCACAGCTGGAACCTGTACCTGGAACCGATCGTGTTCCTCTCCTCGCCGGACAAGTTCACCCTGCCGCAGGCGCTCACCCAGTTCGTCGACGCGTACGGCGGTCCGATGTGGGACGTCCAGCTCGCGGCGGCGTCGATGACCGCGCTGCCGGTGCTGGCGGTGTTCGTCATCGCGCAGAAGCAGTTCGTCGAGGGCCTCGCGCACACCGGTCTGAAGGGATGACCGAGCCGGTCGTCGGGATCGACATCGGCGGCACCAAGACCGCCGCCGCCCTCGTCGGTCCCGGTGCGCGGGTGCTCGACCGCCGCGAGGCGCCCACCCCCGCGCGCGGCGGGCCGGCCGCGGTGCTGGACACCGCCGCCGGCCTGGCCGCGGATCTGCTCGCCGCCGCCGGCCCCGGACCGGTCGGGGTGGGCACCGCGGGCACCGTCGACCCGGCGACCGGCGCCATCCGGTACGCCACCGACAGCCTGCCCGGGTGGGCCGGCACCCCGGTGGCCGACGAGCTGGCCACGCGGCTGGGCCGGCCGGTGCGCGTCACCAACGACGTCGCCGCGGCGGCGCTGGGCGAGTGCTGGGCCGGAGCCGGACGGGGCCGGGGGCACGTGCTGCTGGCCGCCGTCGGCACCGGGCTGGGCGGCGCGATCGTCAACGACGGGCGGGTCGAGGGCGGTGCCCGGGGCGCGGCCGGCCAGCTCGGGCACCTGCCGGCACCGGGCGCCCACCGGCTGCGCTGCGGCTGCGGCCGGTACGGGCACCTGGAGGCGATCGCCTCCGGCACCGGCCTGGCCGCCGCGTACGCGCTCACCGGCGGTGACCCGGTCACCGGCCGGGAGGTGGCGCGGCGCGCGGCGGCCGGTGACGCGACCGCCCGGCAGGTCGTCGACCGGGCCGGCGCCGCGCTCGGCGCGGCCCTGGCCGGGCTGGTCGCCCTGCTCGACCCGGATGCGGTGGTGGTCGCCGGCGGCGCCGCCGCCACGCTGCTTCCCGCCGCCACGGCCGCCTACCGGGCGGAGCTACCCGGCGGCTGGGCGCACGTGCCGCTGCTTCCGGCGGCGCTGGGCGCCGACGCGGTGGTGGTCGGCGCCGCCCGGCTCGCCACCGCACCGCCCCATCACCACGGAGGAACAAGCACGTGAGTGTCCTGGACGAACTCGCCGGCGGGCTGGTCGTGTCCTGCCAGCCCCTGCCCGACGACCCGGACGACCCGATGCGCGACCCGTACGTCCAGGCCCGCGTGGCGGCCGCCGTGGTCCGCGGCGGCGCGGTGGCGGTCCGGGTCAACGGCCCCGACGACGTGCGGGCCGTACGCGCCGCCGTCGACGTGCCGGTGATCGGGTTGTACAAGCACGGCACGCAGGGCGTGTTCATCACCCCGACCGCCGGGCACGCCCTCGAAGCGGCGCGGGCCGGGTCGCACGTCGTCGCGGTGGACGCCACCGACCGTCCCCGGCCCGACGGCCGGACCTTCGCCGACACCGTCCGCGCGGTCCACGAACAGAGCGACGCGTTGGTCCTGGCCGACGTCGCCACGGTGGCCGAGGGCGTCGCCGCCGTCGAGGCCGGCGCGGACGCGGTCGCCACCACGCTGTCCGGCTACACGCCGGCCGGCCCACCGATCGACGGGCCCGACCTCGGGCTCGTGGCGCGACTCGCCGCGCTGCTGCCCGTGCCGGTGATCGCCGAAGGGCGCTACCGGACCACGGAGCAGATCAGCCGGGCCTTCGAGGCGGGCGCCCACGCGGTGGTGATGGGCAACGCCGTCACCTCACCGCTGTGGATCACCCGCCGGCTGGTACCGGCCACCCCCCGGGCGGCGAGCGCGCCGGAGAAAAGGGAGCATCGATGAAGAGAAGAACCCTTCTTGCGGCCACCGGCGCGGCCGGCCTGGCCACCGTCGCCCTCGGCGGCCCCGCGTTCGCCCGGCCCGCCGGCCGGCGACCGAGCGTGGCGCTGGTGCCGCTGGACGACCGGCCGGTCAACACGTACTGCGCCGAGATGACCGGTGCGAGCGCCGACGCCGAGGTGCTGCTGCCGCCGCGGAACCTGCTGGGCCGTTTCTTCACCCCCGGTGACGGCGCCGGCATCGCCCGCTGGCTCGACGGCACCGACCGCGTCGACGGGTACGTGATCTCGGTGAGCATGCTGGCGTACGGGGGCCTGATCGCCTCGCGTACCGCCGCTCCGGCCCTGGCCGACGCGTTGCGCAACCTGGAGGCGATCCGGCGGCTGCGCGCACGCCGGTCCGACGCGGTGATCGAGGTGCACGACACGATCCAGCGGCTCGCCATCACCAGCACCGGCACCGACCTGGACAACTACCGTGACCTGCTGGTCCAGTGGGCCAAGCTGTACGACCAGGTGGTCAACCTGGGCCAGGAGGCGCTGCGGGGCCAGCTCGACGCCGTGCGGGCGCGCATCCCGGACGCCGTGGTCGAGGACTACCTGGCCGCCCGGGCACGCAACCACCAGGTCAACCGGCTGATGGTGGAGTGGGTCGCGGACGGGACGATCAGCCACCTGGTGCTCTCCGAGGACGACACCGCGCCGGTCGGCCTGGCCCGCGCCGAGCGGGTCGAGCTGGAGGCGCTGGTGGCGCGGCTCGGCGTCGGCGACCGGGTGGAGATCTTCCCCGGCGCCGACGAGGTCAACGCGCTGCTCGTCGCGCGCGTCGTCGCGGCCGGCGCCGCGCCCACCTACCGGGTGGAGTACGCCGGGGTGTCCGGCGAGGGCTGGACCGCCGCGCTGGAGGGCATCCCGTTCGCGGAGAACATCCGCCGGCACGTCACCTCGGTGGGCGGCCGGGTGGTGACCGGCGACGCGGACATCGTCCTCGCGGTGAACACCCCGTCGGCGGCGGCCGGGCAGCGGGCCGCCGACCTGGACGCGTTCGTCGGCCGCATCGGTGAACTGCTGGCCGCCGGCACCCAGGTGATCGTGGTGGACCCGCTGATCGTCAACAAGGGCGACCACGACCTGGTGTCCCGGATGGAGTCCCGGCTGGACCTGCCGGCGCTGCTGTCGTACTCGGGGTGGAACACCGGCGGCAACGCGCTCGGGCTGGCGCTCGCGCACGGCACCGCGCGGTGGGCGTACCTGCGTTCGTCCGGCAGCGGCTTCGGCGTGCCGGAGCTGCGCGGGCCGGCCCAGGCGCACGCCGAGTACCTGCTCTACCGGTTCGTCAAGGACGACCCGTGGAAGAACGTGGTGCAGGTCGAGGCGTACGCGCACGCCCGCGCGCAGGGCTGGGATCCGCTGGCGCTGACCGCCGAGCAGAAGCGCTACTTCGACGGCTGGGTACGCGACCGGCTGGTGCCGCTGACCGAGCGGTACTTCGCCGACCACTTCGCCGGGCACGAGCTGGTGCTCGGGGTACGCGGACGTAAGACCTTCACCGCGACGCTGGACCGGGTCACGGCGGTGCGGGTCGAGCTGCCGTGGGACCGGCTGTTCGAGGTCACGCTGGAGCCGAGCCTGCGGCTGCGCTGACCGGTGCGGGTGCGGTCCCCCGGGCCGCACCCGCCTCAGCGGGGCGTCAGCAGGCAGAACTCGGTGCCGTCCGGATCGGCCAGCACCACGTCGCCGACGGTGTGCCGGCCCGTACCGGCCCGGGTCGCGCCGAGCGCCAGCAGCCGGTCGATCTCCGCGTCCCGGTCACCGGCCGCGACCAGGTCCAGGTGTACGCGGTCCCGCCCGCCGGCGTCCATCAGCGGCGGCCCGCTCCAGGTGACCTTCGCGCCCCCGCGCGGCGACTGGATCGCTGTCTCCTCGCCGTGGTCCCAGACCAGCGGCCAGCCCAGCGCCTCGGTCCAGAACAGGCCGGCCGCCCGGGTGCCGTCGCAGTTGACAGCGCCGACCGGGCCGCAGCCGGCGAGGAAGGTGTTGCCTGCCCCGATGACGCAGAACTCGTTGCCCTCCGGGTCGGCGAGCACCACATGGTCGTCGTCCGGGCCCTGGCCGATGTCGATGTGCCGCCCGCCCAGCGTCAGCGCGCGGTCGACGGTGTCCCGCTGGGCCTGCGGCGACGCGCTGGTCAGGTCGAAGTGGATCCGGTTCTGCACGGTCTTCGGCGCGTCGCTGGGCAGGAACCGGATGCGGACGTCGCTGTGGGCGTCGCCGCCGAGCGCCACGCCTTCGCGCGGGTCGTCGAGGATCTCCCGGCCGAGCACGCCGGACCAGAACCGCGCGAGCCGCCGCGGGTCGCCCGCGTCCATGCTGACCGCGTAGAGGTGAACCGCCATCCGTCGTCTCCGATCCCCCGCTGCCGACTGGCCGCAGCGTAGGACGGGCCGGGCCGGGCGCGCACCCGGATATCCGGCGGGCTACTTCGCCGGCAGCGTACGCGCGAAGCGGACCCCCCGGTCGACCCAGCGGGCCAGGTCGGCGTCGCGCTCGCAGGCGGCGGGCGACACGGTGACCCAGCCGCGCATCACCCAGCCCCGCATGACGGTCGCCTCGGCGCCGGGCTCGGCGAGCGCTCGGTCGGCCTCGGCCGGGTCGACCCGGACCATCAGGCCGCCCGCGCCGCGCACCACCACCGCCATGTTGCCGCGCAGCATCATCGCCAGGCCGCCGAACATGCGCCGCTCGGTGATCCCGGGCTCACCCCCGAGGCGTTCGCGTACGCGGTTCGCCAGGTCCTCGTCGTAGGCCACGGTCCGATCCTGGCACCCGGGTCCGACAGGCGGGCGCGCCTCAGGCGCCGACGCGCTGTTCGGGGATGGACAGGCCGTACAGCGCCATCAGTTCCGGACTGTCGATCCGGCTGCCGTCGGCCACCGAGTCGCAGGCGATGTCGACGATCTGGTCCTTGTGCGCCAGCAGGTACGGCCGGGCGCCGACGTCGGCGCTGGCCAGCGTGGCGATGCCGGACCAGTGGCGGCGGCCGAACAGCATCGGGTAACCGCGCAGCCCGTCATAGGTGGCGCAGACCAGCACGTCCGGGTACGGCAGCGCGGTCACCCGGCGGACCGCCGCCGCGGTGAGCCCGGGCATGTCCACCGGCACCACGACGACGGCCTCGATGTCGTCGTCGGTGAGCGCGGCGAGCCCGGCCCGGATCGAGGAGCCCACGCCGGTGCCCCACGCGCGGTTGACCACGACCGTGGCGCCGGTCAGGTCGGTGGTCTGACGCACCTGCTCGGCCGCCGCGCCCAGGACGACCACGACCTGTGCGCAGCCCGCCTCGGCCATCGTGTCGATCATCTGGCTCACCAGCGGCTTCTCGCCCTGGTGCAGCAGCGCTTCGGGTCCGCCGATGCGGCGGCCGCCTCCGGCGGCGATGATCATTGCAGCGATCCGGTTCAGCTGTGCCCCCTCGATCAGGGGACGGACCGGGCACAGCCGCCCGGTCCGTCCCGTCGTACGCACACCGGGCCCAACGAGCACGACCGGATGCGGGTAGCGGGGCAAAACGGAAATTTGCGTGACTATGCCGCGTCTGCGTAGCAGTCGACAGTGGACGTGTCGAGCGGGAACCGGACCGGAGTGTCGCCGAACAGCAACCGCGTGGCCCGCGCGCCGGCCGCGGTGACCGCCTCCGCGACCGCCGCCGCCCGCCCGGCCGGGCAGTGCACCACCACCTCGTCGTGCTGGAAGAACACCAGCTCCGCCTCCGTGCCCGCCAGCTCGGTGCGCAGCGTCGCCAGCAGCGTGGAGGCCCACTCGGCGGCAGTCGCCTGGATGACGAAATTACGGGTGAAACGACCACGCGACCGGGCCGCCCGGGCCGACGGGCTGTGCGGGTCGGCCTCGCCGTCGGGCAGCGCCTCGTCACCCTCGGCGAACCCCGCCGACCCCGGCGGGCAGGTACGCCCCAGCCAGGACCGGACCAGCCCACCCGCCTCACCGGTGCGCGCCGCCGCCTCCACGTAGCCGAACGCGGTCGGATAGTTCTTCCGCAGCACCGCCAGCGCCGGCACCGCCGCGCCGCCGGTCTGCCCGTACATCGCCCCGAGCAGGGCCACCTTGGCCCTCGCCCGGTCACCGGCGAACGCGTCCCGGGCCAGCGCGGCGTACAGGTCACCGGCCCCACCCGCCGCGGCGAGCCGCTCGTCACCGGAGACCGCCGCGAGCACGCGCGGTTCGAGCTGGCCCGCGTCGGCGACCACGAACGTCCAGCCCGGGTCCGCCACCACTGCCTGCCGGATCACCTTCGGGATCTGCAACGCCCCACCGCCCCGGGTCGCCCACCGGCCGGAGACCACGCCGCCCGGCACGTACTCCGGGTGGAACCGGCCGCCGGCGACCCAGGCGTCGCGCCAGGCCCAGCCGTGCGCCGTCCAGATCCGGTACAGCTCCTTGTACTCCAGGACCAGCGGCGCCGCCGGATGCTCCACCCCGCGCAGCACCCAGGCCCGCGTGTTCGGCAGGTCCACGCCCGCGCGGGCGAACGCCCGCAACAGCTCCGCCGGCGAGTCGGCGTGCACCTGGCGTACGCCGAACGCGTCGGCGATCCGGGCCTGCAACTCGGCCAGCCGACGCGGCGGCCCGCCCACCGGTGACGCCTCACCGAGCAGGTCGGCCAGGATCGCGTCGTGCACGTCGACGCGCCACGGCAGACCGGCCGCGCCCATCTCGGCGGCGACCAGCGCGCCCGCCGACTCGGCGGCCACCAGCAGCCGGAACCGGCCGGGATGGGTGGTCGCGGCGATCCGGGCGAGCTGGTCGGCGTACACCCGGGTCAACGCCGTGACGCCCGGACCGGGCGGGCCCGACGGCGGCTCGAAGAGCGCGGCCTGGGCCTGGCCCGGCGGCTCGGGCGGGCGGGGCGCCGGGTCCGGCGGTACCGGCGCGCCGGTCAGCCGGGCCCAGGCGGCCGGCAGCGCGCGGGGCTCGCCCCAACGGCCGGCGTGCCCGAGCAGCAGCGCCTCGGTCAGCTCGACGTCGTGGCAGCGGTCGAGGCGCACCCCGGCGCGCAGCAGCGCCGGGTAGACGCCCACCCAGGCGGCCCAGAGCCAGCGGGGGTGCCCGGCGGCCTCGCGGGCGGCCACCGCGGCGGCCAGGTCGGTGACCTCCTCGGCCGGGCCGGCCGGGGTGCCGTCGGCGTGCAGCGGTTGCAGCACGCCGCCGCCCCGCTCGTCCGCCACCACCGCCATCAGCACGGACGCATTCTGCCCCCTCCCCCCGACACGCTCCGCGTGTAAGGAAGGGCCCCCTCTTAACGCCTGCGGTAGAGGAAGGGCCCCTTCTTAACGCTCAGCGTTAAGAAGGGGCCCTTCCTTGCGTCCGGCGGGTTACTTGCCGACGCCGGCGGTGAGGCCGGACTGCACCTGGCGCTGGAAGACGATGTACACGATCAGCACCGGCAGCATCGCCATGGTGACACCAGCGAAGAGTCCGCTCCAGTCCGACTTGTAGCCCTGGTTGACCGACAGCTCGATCAGCCCCTGGGCGATCACCTGGTTCTTCGGCTCGCCGGAGACCGACTGCATGAGCAGCGTCGGCAGGTACCACTGGTTCCACTGGCCGAGCACGTTGAAGATGCCGATGCTGATCAGGCCCGGCTTGGCCATCGGCAGCATCACGCTGAAGAAGGTGCGGCTGTGCGACGCCCCGTCTACCTGGGCCGCCTCGGCGATCGAGTCGGGCAGCGTCCGGAAGAACGAGTGCATGAAGAAGATCGTGAACGACAGCGACCAGGCCACGTAGACCAGGATCAGCATGAGGTGCTTGTTCGGGCCGAGCAGCGGGAGGCTCACCCCGGTGTTGTAGACGCCCTTGAACAGCGGTACCGCGGCCAGGTAGATCGGCAGCGTCAGCCCGGACAGGAACATCCAGTAGATCAGCCGGTTGCCGCGGAACTCGTAGCGCGCCAGCGCGTACGCGGCCATCGAGCCGAGCAGCATCGTCAGCGTCACGCTGAACACGAGCACGAGCAGCGTGTTCAGGAAGAAGCTGTCGATCCCGGCGGTCCAGGCCCGGGCGAAGTTGTCCCACTGCAGCGCGTCGGGGATCAGCGACAGCGGTTCGCGGATCACCTCGGAGTCGGTCTTGAGCGCCGACATCACCACCCACAGCAGCGGGTAGACCACCATGATCGCCCAGACCGCGAGGAACAGGTGCGAGAAGCCGTTGAAGATCCGGCCGCCGAAGCCGTTGCCGACGTCCCGCCGGGCCGCGGGCGGGCGGGCCGGCGGCGCCGTGTCGGACCGGGCCGGACCGGAGGGGTGCGTCACCGTACTCATCGTCCAGACCTCCTCAGAACTCGATCCGCTCACGGCGGGTGATCCTCAGCTGGAGCGCGGCCAGCAGGATGGTGAAGATGGCCAGCGCGACGGCGATCGCGCAGGCGTAACCGAACTGGCCCTTCTGGAAGGCGTTGAACTGGATCACCGAGGCGAAGATCTCGCTGGCGTGGTTCGGTCCGCCCTGGCTCGGCGTCATGACGAAGACCAGCGCGTACATGTCCAGCGCGATGAAACCCAGATAGACCCAGGCGACCGAGATGCTGTCCCGCAGCAGCGGCAGCGTCACCTTGAAGAACGTGTGGAACCGGCCGGCGCCGTCGAGGATGGCGGCCTCGTAGATGTCCTTCGGGATCGACTGCATCGCGGCGGAGAACAGCACCATGTAGAAGCCGGCGCCGCTCCACACCGCGATGAACAGCAGCCACCAGAGCACCGCCGGCACGCCGAGGAACGGCTCCGGGTCGGCGGTGAAGGCGATCGGGTTGTCCGCGTCGACCAGCCCGATCTTGATGAGCAGGCCGTTGATCAGGCCCTGCCCGTCGGTGCGGTAGATCTGCTGCCACATGACGGCGATGACCACCAGCGACAGCACCTGCGGGAAGAAGAAGATGACCTTGTAGATCCCGGAGCCGAAGACTCCGCGGATGCCGGCCCTGTCCTCGCGTCCGCCCACGTTGAGCAGGAACGCGAGGAACAGGGCCAGCGCGATCGTGAACAGCGGCACGGTGACCAGGAAGAACACGTTGTGCCAGAACGCCTTCCGGATCAGCTCGTCGGAGAACAGCCGGACGTAGTTGTCCAGCCCGACGAAGCGCTGGGAATCGGAGTACCCGCCCCAGTCGGTCAGCGAGTATCCCGCCGCCTGGGCGAACGGCCACACCACGTAGAACAGGTACAGCGCGACGGGCAGGGCCAGGAAGCCCGTGACGAAACGCGCGACTCCGTGCCGCATTGGACTCACTTCCTCGCGGTGATCAGGCGGTGCGGGTCTGCTTCTTGATCGACGAGTCCTTGGCGACCTTGTCGGCGGCCGCCTGCATCTTGTCGACGAACTGCTGCGCGGTCAGGCGGCCGGCCATGAGCTCCTCGGAGAGGTTCTGGCTCTCCTTGTCCAGGTCGGCGTAGAAGTCCGGGAACTTCACCGAGATCAGGTCCGAGCTGCCGTTCTTCATCAGCGAGTTCGCCGACGCCAGCGCGGTGTCCTGGACGTTGTCGCCGGAGCCCTTGGTGGAGGCCAGCGACTTGGTCAGCTCGGCGAACTTCGCCGAGCCGGCCTTGGAGAGGATGGCCCGCAGGAACTCCTTCGCGGCCTCCTTGTTCGGCGCCTTGCTCGGCACCACGAAGCCCTCGCCGGAGGAGGCGAAGACGTCCTTGGCGGCCTTGTCCCCGCTCTTGCTCCAGTAGTCGGAGATGGTCATCTCGAAGCCCGGCGGGATGGTCGCGGCCATCTCGTTCTTCAGCCAGGTGCCGACCTGGATGAAGGCCGCCTTGCCGTCCAGGAACGCCTGCTGCGACTGGGTGTGGTCGAGCTTGCCCGGCAGCAGCAGCTTGTCCTTGACCAGCTTCTCCCACGGCTCCAGCGCCGCGACGATGCCGTCGGCCTTCCAGGCGCCGTCCTTCAGGTTGTCGATGTCGACGACGGCCTGCTTGCCGACCGCCTTCCAGATGCTGGCGAACAGCGCCCAGCGCGGGTAGTAGCCGTGCACCGCGTCGTGCACGTACGGCGCCATGCCCTTGGCCTTGATCTTCGGCGCGAGCGCGAAGAACTCGTCCCAGGTGGTCGGCGCCGTCCAGCCCTCCTTCTTGAACAGGGCCGCGTTGTACCAGTTGCCCCAGACCGTGTACGCCACGTTGACGACGTAGAACTTGCCGTTCTGCGTACCGTCGGCGACCGTGCCGGGCAGCAGGCTGTCGGCGACGGTCCCCTCGCTGTCCCAGGCCGGCGCGGTGAGCAGGTCGTCCAGCGGCTCGATCGCGCCCTCGTTGATCAGCGTGCTGCGGTCCATCATGTCGGCGCCCGAGTTCATCACCAGGTCGCTCGGCTGCGTCGCCATCTTGGGCTGCTCTTCGGTCTTGATCTTCTGGGTGGAAGACATGTTGACCGTGATGTTCGGGTGCTTGGCGTTGAAGATGACCTTGTCTTCCTTGGCCCACTGGTCGCCCAGGCCGCCGTTGAAGACCACCACCTTGACCGCGCTGCCGTCCTTGACGCCGAACGGGTTGTCCTTGCTCTTGGCCGCGCCGCCGCCGTCGGACTTGCTCGGCTCGCTGCCGGCGCAGGCGCTGAGCAGACCGGCCGCCGGTACGGCCAGCAGACCGGCCGCCGCGGCACGCTGCAGCAGGGTCCGACGGCTGACGTCGCCGAACTTCTCGGGAGTAACCGACATCTTGTCTCTCCTTGTGGTGTCGGGTCAGGCGGTCCGCCGGAGGCGCCCGGCGTACCGCGACTCGAGGGCGAGGTTGTGCTCGTCCCCACCGGGGACGTTGGCGGAGAGGTAGACAGGGGGTACCTCTCCGGCCTGGTGGAACCGTCGTACGACCTCGGCGGTCAGCAGCTGCGCCAGCAGCGCCGCGGTGACCGAGGAGACCGCACAGACCGCGCCGCCGCCCTCGAGCGGCAGCAGTGCGTCGCCGTACGGCGCGCCGTTGTCCAGCACGACGTCGGCGAGGTCGGCGAGCCGGTGCCCGGACGGGTGCCGAGGAGCTACCCGGGCGGTGTGCTCGACCGAGGTGACAGCGATCAGCTGGTGGCCGCCGCGCTTGACGAGCGTCGCCAGCTCGACCACCGAGCCGTTGATGCCGGACTGCGAGGCGACCACGAACACGTCCTCCGGCTGCGGCGCCGCCAGCGCGTAGAGCTGGTGCGCCACGGCCGGGTCGCGTTCCAGTTTCGGATCGGCGAGCACGTCGCGGGGCGCGTCGCCGTGCAGCACGAGGTCGTGCAGGGAGAGCCGGTTGGCGGGGACCAGGCCGCCGGCCCGGGCGACCAGCTCGGCGGCGAACGCCTCGGAGTGACCGGCGCCGAACGCCTGGAGGACGCCGCCGGCGCGCAGGCCGGAGGCGATCAGGTCGGCCGCCCGGTCCACCGCGACCGCCTGGGTGTCGACCAGCCGGTCGAGCACCGGGCGGACCGCGTCGGCGTACCGCTGGGCACTGATCATGAGAGGGACCCCTTCGCGGCCTTGTGCCCGTCGACGGCCTGGGCGGTACGCCGGAAGGCCGCGTGGGCGCGGTCGTGGGTACGCTGCGCCACCGCGATGTAGAGCAGGTCGAGCACGACGAGCTGGGGATGCCGGGCGGAGAGCGCGTCCGGCCGGAACGTGGTCGCCTGACTGGCGGTGACCAGCACGATGTCGGCCAGCTCGGCCAGCGGCGAGCGGGGGAATCCGGTCAGCGCGACTGTGGTCGCGCCGCGGCTGCCGGCCTCGGCGAGCAGCTCGATCGTCTCCCGGGTCTGCCCGGTGTGCGAGATGCCGAGCGCGACGTCCCCGGCGCCCAGCAGCGCGGCACTGGCCAGCCCCTCGTGCACGTCGTTCCAGGCCCACGCCGCGACCCCGATGCGGTGCAGGCTGAACTGCATCTCCTCGCCGACCAGCGCGCTGCCGCTGGCCCCGAAGATGTTCACCCGGCTGGCCCCGGCGATGGCGACCGCGGCGCGTTCCACCTCGGCCAGGTCCAGCAGCGCGGCGGTGTCGTGCATGGCCCGCGTGTCGGCGGCCATGATCTGGTCGAGCACCCGGGACAGCGGGTCGCCGGGCTGGATCTCGCGTCCGATGTCGACGGTCCAGCCGGCGGAGCGGGCCCGTCCGGTCTCGGCGGCGATGCCGAGCCGCAGGTCGGCGTACCCCTCGAAGCCCATCGCCCGGCAGAACCGGGTGATGGTCGCCGGTGACGTGCCGCTGCGCTCGGCCAGTTCGACGATGGTGGCCCGGGCCGCCGCCTCCGGGTCGCTGAGCACGTGCTCGGCGACCCGGCGCAGCGCGCCGGTCAACTCCCCCGCGCCGGCCCGGACCCGGGCCAGCACACCGTCGGCGCCCAGCCGGTCGGCCGGACCGGCATCGACCACCGCGGTCGCCGCGGAAGTCTCCACCTCGTGCTCGACCATCGGCGGGCGCCTTTCGGAAAAGAGTGTTAACTGTTAGTGGTAAAAGTTCTTACTGAAGGCCCCTCCGTGTCAAGGCCGTGGGCGAAGTTTTCAAACTGTTACCTGGCGCACGACCGCGATCTTGCGTCCGGCGACGCGGCCGACCAGCATGGGGACCATGTCGGACACCGTCGTGGTCGGCCTCGACGTCGGGGGTACGTCGACCCGCGCGGCAGCGCTCAGCCTCGACGGCGCCCGCCTGGGCGAAGGCCGGGCCGGCGGCGGCAACCCGACCAGTCACGGCGCCGACCGGGCCGCCGCCGAGCTGCTCACCGCCCTGCGCGCGGCGCTCGCCGGCATCGACCCGACCCGGGTACGCGCCGGCGTCATCGGCCTCGCCGGGGCCGGCCGTCTCCTGGCCGACCCGAACGGCCGCGACGCGTTCGACAGCGCCTGGGCCGAGGCGGGACTGCGCTGCCCGTACGCGGTGCACGGCGACGCGCTGGTCGCCTACGCCTCCGGCACCGCCGCCCCGGACGGCACTGTGCTCATCGCCGGCACCGGCGCGATCGCCGCCCAGGTACGCGACCTGCGGCTGGACCGTGTCGCCGACGGCCACGGCTGGCTGCTCGGCGACGCCGGCTCGGGGTTCTGGCTCGGCCGCGAGGCGGTCCGCCGGCTGCTGACCGGTCTGGACCGCGCACAAGCCCCCGGCGACCTGGGCCGACGGGTGCTGTCGGAACTGACCGGCGCGACCGCTGTGGACGACCGACCGCGTGCGACGGTCGACGCCGTGGTGCAGGCGGTGACCCGCCGACCGCCGGTGGAGCTGGCCCGGCTCGCGCCGCTCGTGGTGTCGTCGGCCCGCGACGGGGAGCCCACGGCGGTCGCGCTGATCGCCGAGGCCGCCGCGGCGCTGGCGCAGAGCGTGTCCCGGATCCGCCCGCCGGGAGCGGCCGACCCCGTGGTGCTCGGCGGCGGGCTGCTCACCGGCGACACGCCGCTGGCCGGCGCGGTACGCGCGGAGCTGGCCGAACGCTGGCCGGACGCGCCGCTGCTCAGCGCCGGGGACGGGGCCGCCGCCGCGGCCTGGCTCGCCGCCCGGGACCTGCCCGAGGTGACCGACCCGGCGGCGCTGCACGCCCGCCTCGTGCCCCCACCCGCCTGACCCGCGCTGCGGCGGGTCAGGGCAGCGCGGTCAGCGCGGCGGCGAGGCGCGCCCAGACGTGGGTACGCCAGCCGCCGTCGAGCAGCGTGAAGGTACGCCGCTGAAGCGGATCGTCCGGATCGAACCCGGCGTGCTCCAGGAACAGCCGGGTGCCCCGCCCCTCGGGCACAAGCGTCCAGGTGACCACCGTGTCGAGCGTGCCGCCGCGCCAGGCCCACCGCATCCGGCGCGGCTCGTCCAGTTCCAGCACCTCGCAGTGGACCGTCCCGTCGAACCGCTGGCCGGGTCGCGCGTCGGTCCGGAACGTGAACCGGTGCCCGCGTACGGGCCGGAAGTCGTTCGGCATGAGCCAGCGTCCGATCAGATCGGAATCGGTCAGCGCGCGCCACACCTTGGCGGGCGGGTGCGGCAGGAACTGGTCCACCGCGATGCGGGTCGGCTCACTCATCCGGCATCGCGTCCAGCACGTCGCCCAGGCCGGCCAGCCGCTGCCGCCAGAACCGCTCGTACGGGGTGAGCCAGTCGGCCACCTCCCGCAGCGGCTCGGGGCGCAGCGCGTAGACCCGCTGCCGGCCGACGGGCCGCTCGGTCACCAGCCCGGCGTCCTTGAGCACCCGCAGGTGCTCCGACAGGCTGGGACGCCGCATCTCGAAGCGGTCGGCGAGCCGCTGCACCGGCTGCTCCCCCTCGTCGCGGAGCAGCCGCAGCACCTCCCGCCGGGTCGGGTTGGCCAGCGCCGCGAACACGTCCGGCTCAGACACGGGTCTCCTGCAGGACGAGCCCGTTGCCGTCCGGGTCGGCGAAGGTGACATAGCGCCCCCAGGGCACGACCTGGACGCTGTCCTCGGCGAACGCCACCCCCCGCTCGCGCAGCCGGGCCACGTCCGCGTCGAGGTCGTCGCTCTCCAGCACCAGCCCGCGCAGCGAGCCGGCCGGCATGCTGTCGAACCAGGTGACGAGCGTCAGCGTGGTCACCGCGCCCCGGGGCGCCACCTGGACCCAGCGGCCGTCCGGCATCGGGTTGTCCCGGACCAGGTCGAAGCCGAGGACGTCGACGTAGAAGTCGCGGGCCCGGTCCTGGTCGCCGACGGGGACGGAGACGATCTGCGCGTGAGTGACGGACATGCCCGCCAGCATAGGTAGGAGATTTCCTACCGGTCAAGCGGAACGAAGGCCGGCCGGGATCTGCCGACCGGCCTCCGTCACCCGCTCAGGCGTTCGGACCGCCCGGCTGCCCCGGCTGCCAGCCCTGCGGCGCCGGCTGCCCGGCGTGCGGCGGGTACGCCGCGTGCTGCTGCGGCGCCTGACCGGGATACCCCTGCGGCGGCGCGCCGTACTGCGCCGGCTGACCCTGCGGCGCGCCGTACGGCGCGGGCTGACCCTGCCCCGCCGGGTACATCCCCGGCTGCTGCGGCCCGCCCGCGAACTGCTGCGCCGCCGCCTGCTCGCGTGCCTCCTTGCGCGCCTTCACCGCGCGCACGATCAGCAGGATCGGCAGGACGAAGACGTAGAAGAAGATCCGGTAGCTGTCGCCGTCGAAGAGGAACAGCAGGTAGAAGCCGTACCCGAAGAAGGCCAGGCCGACGACTACGTTGAGGATGCGGGAGCCGGTCCCCTGTTCCTTGACGGCCACGCCTACCGCGACCATCGCGATGCCGCCGAGCAGCAGCAACAGCGTGTAGATGAGGAAGAACATGAGATTCCTGTCGATAGATGAGCGTGCCGGCCCACCCTAGGTCAGTTCGATCTTCCCCACTGCCCCGTTGCCTGTGGCAACCACCTCACTTGAGCTGCCCCGCGGTCAGTCCGGACTGGACCTGACGTTGGAACGCCACGTACACCACGAGCACCGGCAGCACCGCGATGGTCAGGCCGGCGAACAACTGGGCGTAGTCACCGGCGTAGCCCTGGCTGACCGCGAGCGAACTCAGGCCCTGGGCGAGCATCCGGTCCTGCCCGTCGCCGGGGATGAGCACCTGGGGCAGCAGGAACTGGTTCCAGTGGCTCAGGAAGTTGAAGATGCCGACACTGATCAGTCCCGGTCGCGCCATCGGCAGCATCACCCGGAAGAACAGCCGGAAGTGCCCGCATCCGTCGATCAGCGCGGCCTCCGCCACCGAGGTCGGCAGCGTCCGGAAGAACGCGGTCAGGAAGAACACCGTGAACGGCAGCGAGTAGGCGGTGTAGACCAGGATCAGGCCGGGCCAGGTGCCGAGCAGGCCGACGCTGCGGACCACGAAGAACAGCGGCACCAGGGCCAGGAACACCGGGAACATCATGCCGCCGACGAACAGGTAGTAGACCACCTGCCGGCCGCGGAACTCGTAGCGCGCGAAGACGTACGCGGCGGTGGCGCCGAGCAGCATGGTCAGACTCAGCGAGCCGGACACCACCACCAGGCTGTTGAAGAAGAACCGGCCGATGTGCGCGGTGCTCCAGGCCCGCGCCCAGTTGTCGAAGCGCAGCGCCTCGGGCAGCCCCCACGGCTCGGCGATGATCTCGCCGTTGCTCTTCAGCGAGCTGAGCACCATCCAGGCCAGCGGCAGCACCGTCATGGCCGCCCAGAGCATGAGGAAGCCGTGCGAGAAGACGTTCGCCACGCCCAGCTCACGCCGGGGCGGACGGTCGGCCGGGGTCGCCGCGCGGGTCGCCTCGGCGCCCGGGGCGCCGGTGTCCACGGTGGTCACGAGTACTCGATCCGATCGCGCCGGGCGGTGCGCAGCGCCAGCACCGCCACCGAGAGGGTCAGGAAGAACATCGCCACACCGATCGCCGAGGCGTACCCGAACTTGTTCTCGCTGCCGAACGACGTGTCGTACATCCGCAGCCCGATCACGTCGGAGGAGAAGTTCGGCCCGCCGTTGGTCATGAGCTGGACCAGGATGAAGCCGTCCAGCGCCGCGATGGCCAGGTAGATCCACGCGACCTGGATGGTGTCCCAGAGCAGTGGAATGGTGATCTTCCGCAGCATCGTGGTGCGGGACGCGCCGTCGAGCAGCACCGCCTCGTAGATGTCACGCGGGATGGCCTGCATGGCGGCGCCGAAGAGCACCACGTAGAAGCCGACGTTGCTCCACACCATCACCGCCAGCACGCACCAGAACGCGAAGCGCGGGTCGCCGAGCCAGGCCGGGGTGGCCAGCCCGACGGCGCGCAGGGCGCCGTTGAGCAGGCCACTCGTCGGACTGTAGATCTCCTTCCAGAGCAGCGCGATGATCACCACGGAGAGCACCTGCGGGAAGAAGTAGACGAGCCGGTAGACCGAGGTGCCCCGCACCCCGGTCACCCCGGCCCGGCCCCGGCGGCCGCCCATGGTGAGCATGCTGGCGAAGAACAGGCCCAGCCCGATCGTCACCACCGGCACCACGGCGAGCAGGATCGCGTTGTTCTTCAGGGCGTTCCACACGTACCCGTCGTGCAGCAGCGTGCGGAAGTTCGCCATGCCGACCGGGTCGGCCTGCGCGGAGTAGCCCATCCAGTCGGTGGTGGAGATCTGAAAAGCCTGGAGGTACGGCGAGAGCACGAAGATGCCGTACAGCGCCAGCGGGGGCAGCAGGAACGTGAGGATCAGGGGGAGGCGACCCTGTCGCATCACGCGGACCGCTTGTACTTCTTGACCGAGCTGTCTCCGGCGATCGAGTCGGCGCCCTTCTGGCACTGGTCGAGGAACTCGGCCGGGCCGATCCGTCCGCTGAAGAACTCGCCGCAGGCCGCGTCGACGAGGTTGCGCTCCAGCTTGCGGTAGTAGTTGTTGTAGACCCAGTTGAAGCCGTTGGACCCGGACGCGTCGAGCGCCTTGACCACGGTGCTGAGCCCGTACGGCAGGTCGACGCCCTCGGTGGCGCCGGCGACCACGGGCAGGCTGGCGACCTTCTTGGTGAAGTCCTGCGCGCCCTTGCGGGACAGCATGGTCCGGAAGTACTCCAGGCCACCGGCTACGTTCTTCGCCTTCGCCGGCACCATGAACGGCTCGCCCGCGGTGCCGCGGATCGCCTCGTACGGCAGCTTGTCGCCGCTGCCCAGGCTCGGCGTGGGCGCGACCGTCATGTTGAAGCCGGGCGGGGTGACGTCCTTCTGCTCGCTCTCCAGCCAGGAGCCGCAGGAGATGAACGCGGCCTTGCCCTGGCACCAGGCGGTCTGCGACTGCTTGTGGTCCAGGCCCGGGGAGCCGGCGAGGATGAACTTGTCCTTGACGATCTGGTGCCAGGCGTCGGCGGCGGTCTTCATCGCGTCCGACTTCCAGGCGTTCGGCTCCAGATTGTCGATCGCCAGCGCCACGGACGGGCCGCCGAGCTTGATCGCGGTGGAGATCAGCGGCCAGCTCATGTAGCGGGGGTGCACACCGGCGTACGTCCAGGGGGCGATGCCGGCGGCCTTGATCCGGCGGCAGAGCGCGATGTGGTCGTCCCAGGTCTTGGCGTCCTCCCAGCCACGGTCGGCGAACAGCTTGGTGGAGTGCCAGATGCCGTACACCGTGTAGGTGTAGTTGAGGACCAGGAACCGGCCGTCGTAGGAGCCGACCTCCACGGTGCCGGGCAGCAGCGTGTCCTTGACCGTCTTGCCGGGCGTGTCGAGGCTGGGGGCGGCGAGCAGCTCGCCCAGGTCGGCGAGCGCGTTCTGGGAGACCAGGCCGTTGAAGTCGATCTGGCCGGCGCCGGAGTTGTTCACCACGTCGGGCGGGCTGCCGTCGACGAAGCGGGGCTGGAGCGTCTTGCTGATCTCCGCGGTGGCCGAGTGCTTGATCTCCGCCTTCGGGTACCGCTCCTTGTACATGGCCTCGTGGGCCTTGGCGTAGTCCTCCCCGAAGCCGCCGTTGAAGATCACCACCTCCAGCGGGGCGTCCTCGGCCACGCCGAGCGGGTTCTGCTCACTCTTCGTGCCCTTGTACGCGCCGCCGTCGCCCTCGTCGCCGCCACCGGAGGTGGCGCAGCCGGCGAGCAGGCCGGCGGCAGGGGTGGCCAGCAGGCCGGCGGCGGCGCTGCGCCGAAGGATCTCACGCCTGTTCATCGCATCTCCTCGGTTCGGGTACGCCCGGTGAACGATCTGTCGCTTGTCTTCACATAAGGCATTTCCACTGAAGAATTTCTACGACAGTGCGACGGGGACCACAACCCCTCTCGACCGATCCGTTATCCGTACCGGTCGCGGCGCGCTGGCCTAGCCTGACTTCATGCGCCGCCTGCGGCAGCTCGCGCAACGCACGCCGCCGGGGCGGGAGCGCTACATCGACCTGCTCCGGGCGCTGGCCATCACCATGGTCGTGCTCGGCCACTGGGGCGTCACGGTGATCGGGTACGACAACGGCCGCCCCGCCGGCCACTCCGCGCTGGCGGACCTGCGCTGGGCCTGGCCGCTGACCTGGGTGGCCCAGGTGATGCCGGTGTTCTTCCTGGTCGGCGGCTACGCCAACGCCGCCTCGCTCACCTCACGCCGCCGCCGGGGCGGCTCGGCGACGGGCTGGCTGGTCGACCGCAGCGCCCGGCTGATCCGCCCCACCACCGTGTTGCTGCTGGTCCTGGCGGCGGGAGCGGGAGTCGCCACGCTGCGCGGCGCCGACGCGGCGCAGGTGCGCGAGGTGATCTGGTTCGCCACCATCCCGCTGTGGTTCCTGGTCGCCTACGTGGCGGTGGTGGCGCTGACCCCGCCGATGTACGCGCTGCACCGCCGGTTCGGGCTCGCCGTGCCGGTGGCGCTCGTGGCCCTGGTCGCGCTCGGCGACCTCGGCCGCCTGCTCGGCCCGGCCGTGCTCGCCGACGGCAACTACCTGCTGGGCTGGCTGGCCGTACACCAGGTCGGGTTCGCCTGGTACGACGCCGCCCGGCCGGACAACCGCGCCGGACACGCCGCGCCGCGTGGCCTGTTCCGCCGCCGGCTGCCGCTGTCCGGCCGGGCCGGGGCGGTCCTGCTCGGCGGCGGCCTGGTCGCGCTGGTGCTGCTCACGGTGGCCGGACCGTACCCGGTGGCGATGCTCCACGTACCCGGCGAGCGGCTGGACA
This sequence comes from Micromonospora chalcea, assembly GCF_028768405.1. Taxonomy (NCBI): domain Bacteria; kingdom Bacillati; phylum Actinomycetota; class Actinomycetes; order Micromonosporales; family Micromonosporaceae; genus Micromonospora; species Micromonospora chalcea. The sequence goes on from NZ_CP118233.1 coordinate 2,649,646, forward strand.
ACGCGGCACCGCCGAGCCTGGCGCTGATGGCCGCCGCGGCCGCCCAACTCGGCCTGATCCTGCTGCTGCGACGCCCGGCCGGGCGCTGGCTGCGCCGGTCCGGCCCCTGGCAGGCGGTGCTCGCGGTCAACGCCGTGGTGCTCACCCTGTTCCTCTGGCACCTGACCGCCGCGGTGCTGCTGGTCGGCCTGCTGGACGCGCTCGGCGTGCTGCCCACTCCCCCGGTCGGCTCGGCGGCCTGGTGGGCGTGGCGCGTACCGTGGCTGCTCGCGCTGGCCGCGGTGCTGGCCGTGCTGGTCGCCGTCTTCGGCCCGGTCGAGGCCCGGACCCGCCGCCCGGCCGCGACCGGCCCGGCCGGCGTCGGGAGGCGGCGGCTGCGCGCCGGGCTGGCCCTCGCCGGGTATGCGGGCGTGCTCGTCGGCCTGCTGCTGAACAGCCTCACGCCCAAAGAGGGACCGGAGCCGCTGGGCCTGCCCGCCCCGGCGCTGGTGGCGTACCTGGCCGGGGCGGGTCTGCTGCGGCTGCTCAGGTCCGGACGGGACCGGCCGGGCTGATGGTCACGCCTCGATCGAGGCGCGGATCGCGTCGACCAGGATCGCCAGGCCCTCCCGGGCCTCGTCCTCGGTGAGCGTCAGCGGCGGGCCCATCCGGATCACGTTGCCGTACAGGCCGCCCTTGCCCACCAGCAGGCCGCTGGCCCGGCACGCCTCGAACACGCGGGTGGTCAGCGCCGCGTCCGGCTCGACCGTGCCCGGGTGGACGAACTCGACGGCGAGCATCAGGCCCTTGCCGCGTACCTCGGCGACCCGGTCCAGCCCGGCGGTGGCCGCGCGCAGGCCGTCGCCGAGGATCGCGCCGACCCGGGCGGCGTTGCCCTGGAGGTCGTGGTCGAGCAGGTAGTCGAGCACCGCGTTGCCGGCCGCGGTGGACACCGGGTTGCCGCCGAACGTGGAAAAGCTGATCGCCGGCACCGACTCCAGCACCTCGGCCCGGCCGACCACCCCGGCGAGCGCGAAGCCGTTGCCGATGCCCTTGGCAAAGGTGAGCAGGTCCGGGGTCACGCCGTGCGCCTGGTAGCCCCAGAAGTGCTCGCCGGTACGGCCCCACCCGGTCTGCACCTCGTCGCTGATCAGCAGGATGCCGTGCTCGTCGAGCACCTTCTTCCAGGCGGCGAAGAGCCCGTCCGGGCCGTGCACGAAGCCGCCGACACCCTGGACCGGCTCGGCGATCAGGCAGGCCACGTCGCCGGCGGTCTGGGTGGCGAGCACCTCGCGCAGGTCCTCGACCGCCGCGTCGACCCGGTCGGCGGCGTCGAGCCGGGCCAGCAGCCCGCGCAGCCGCTCCCCCGAGTGCAGCCAGGCCACCTGCAAGGGGTTCAGCGCGCTGGCCGACCAGCCGCGGTTGCCGGTGACGCCCATCGTCGCGTACGACCGGCCGTGGTAGCTGTTGCGCACCGCGAGGATCTGGTGCGAGCGCCGGTGGTTCGTGGCGACCAGCAGCGCGGCCTCGTTCGCCTCGGTGCCGGAGTTGGTGAAGAACACGCGGGCGTCCGGGATGCCGGAGAGCCGGGCGATCTTCTCGGCCAGCTCGACCTGCCGGCGGATCAGGTAGAGCGTGGAGGTGTGCACGAGCCCGGTCCGCAGCTGCCGCTCGACCGCCTCCCGGATCTCCGGGATGTCGTGGCCGACCATCGTGGTCAGCACGCCGCCGAAGAAGTCCAGATAGGTCCGGCCGGCCGCGTCGGTGACCCGGCGACCGGACCCGGCGACGAGTTCCAGCGGTTCGGCGTAGTAGAGCGGCATCCAGGACGGGAGCACGGCGCGGTGCCGGGCCAGCAGGTCGTCGGAGGTCATCGGCGCACCCTTCAGCGGAGGTGGATCCCCGCACGTTCCCACCACGAGCGGGGGCGGGACAACTGGCACTTCGCGGGCCGGCCCGGCGGTAGCATCCGGCGGGTGCGGACGGATCAGGTGACGTTGCCGGGCGGCGTGGCGGGGACGACGCGGGCGGACCTCCTGGCCGGGATCCGGTCCTGGGTGGAGTCCGCCCCGGTGCGGGATCTGGTGGCGCACTTCGGCGGCGACTGGCCCGACGGCGACCTCGCGGCGGTGCTGGCCGGCCTGGACGTGTTCTCCGCCCGCCGCTGGGACTTCCGGCAGGGACGGGAACGCCCGGACGCCCGGGAGCCGGCGTTCGACCCGGCCACCGCCGGGCTGGTGCTGCGCGCGGCCGCCACGCTGGGCCTGGTCCGCGCCGTCGCGCCGGCCCGATCCGGGTACGCGCACCTGCTGGTGCTCGGCGGGCTGGCGCACGCCTGCCTGCGGCGCACCGCGTACGCGGCGATGCTGGCCCGGACGGCGGCCGGGGTGACCGGCGAGGTGGCGGTGCTGGGCAGTTTCCGGCCGCTCTCGGCGGTCGAGTGCCGCACGCTCGACGCGGCCGGGGTGTCCGGCTGCGCCACCGAGGTCGACGTCCTCGACGCCGGGGTGCGGCTGGCGTTCGGGGTGGCCGAGCCGGACGACGAACGCGGCGAGCCCGCCGGTCATCCGCACCGGTCCTGGTCCTCGCGCACCTACCGGCCGGCCGGGCTGCCCCCGGTACGGGTGCTCGCCGCGCCGTCGAGCGAGCCGGACCGGCGTCGCGCGCACACCGCCGACACGCAGCGGTTCTGGGCCGAGCACGTGCGGCTGCGCGCGGGCGACGAGGTGCTGATGGTGACCGCACCGATCTACGTGCCGTTCCAGCACTGCGACGCGCTGCGGACGCTCGCCGTGCCGTACGGGTGCGGCATCGAGACGGTCGGCGTGGACCCGGCCGCCCGGGCCGCTGTCGACGTGCCGGAGCCGACCCTGACGCCGGGCCGCTACCTGCAGGAGATCCGGTCGGCGCTGCGGTCGATGCGCGCGCTGCACGCCACGTTGACGGCCGGCTGAACCGGCGTGCGGGCCGGCGCCCGGCGTACCGCCGCGCACCGGCCCGGGAGCGGGTGTCAGTTGACGTAGACCGCCGGGCTGCCGGTCTTGCTGGTGTCCTTCACCGGCGAGTACGAGGCGGTGAAGTACGCGGTGCCGAAGCACAGCGACGGGCCGGAGAACTTGGTCAGGGTCTGGTTGGTGAAGGTAATCGAGTTGGTGCCGTTGGACGCCGTACCGGTCAGCGTGTTCGTGCTGGTGCGGTAGACGCAGGTGATCGCGCCGAGCAGCGAGTTGAGCACGACGGTGCTCTGGATCGGCGCGGCCGCCGTGCCGGCGATGGTGACCACGCCGGCGCTGGTCACCGACGTGGTGTACGGCAGGTTGTTCACGGTGATGCTCTGCACGCCGGTGGTGCCGAAGACGTTCGTGGTGCAGCTGGAGAACGACTGCGCGGTCAGGCTCTCGGTCGCGGTGCCGGGGGCGGTCGGGTTGGTCAGCACCTTGGCGCTGAAGCTGGACGCGGCGCACTTGATGCCGGTGGTGCCGCTGGACGAGGAGTAGAACGTGGCGTTCGTGCCGCTGCGCAGGCTGGCCTGGATGACGTCGCCCACCGACACGGCGGTGCCGGCGACGGTCGGGTAGGTCAGCACGTTGCTGGCCAGCGAGGTGGTGGGTGCGGCGGTGGCGGGGGCGGCGCCGACCAGACCGGTCAGCAGCGCCAGGGCGGCGAGACCCGCGCCGATGCGTCCGTACCTGGGCATGGTTGTTCCTTCCGGCGGTGGGACAGGAAACGGTTCCGGCGGCGTCCGGGGTGGACGGAGCCGGTGGGTGCGGCGGCCGGGCCGCCGATGGTGGTGGTGCGCCGTTGCGGCCTCAGCGGGCCGGGCGGCGTGGCGCAGTGCGGCGACGCCGCGTCACCTCGGTCTTTCCGGCCTTGGGGGGACGGGTGCGCGCGGCGATAATGGCAGCCATCCGGCCCTCCTTCGACACGTACGGGGTGACCGACGAGGAGAGATCACCAGCGGTGACGGGGCGTGAACTGAGCGTGTCGAAAGTTATAAACCCCGGAGGGTCGTAAAGTCAACGCATCGAGAGAGGTCGACAGGTGACCATCCCGAGCCCGCCGTCACCGGCACCCGCACCCCTGCCGGGCGCCCGCCACGGCCGCGACCCGGACCGCGCCATCAAGCGCGGCCCGCGCCGGGTGCCGGCCGAGGAGGTGGCGGCGACCCAGCGCGACCGCCTCTTCGACGGGCTGGTCCGGGAGGTCGCCGCCCGGGGGTACGACAACGCCCGGGTCAGCGACATCTGCCACGCGGCCGGAGTCACCCGGCCCGCGTTCTACGCGCTGTTCAACGGCAAGCAGGACGCGTTCCTGGCCGCGTACCGGCACGGCATCGCCGTGGTGTCGCACCTGATGGAGGACGCCTACCGCGACGCCGGCCCGGCCTGGCCGGACGCGGCACGCGCGGCGCTGCGCACGCTGCTCGACGTGCTGGCGAGCGTGCCCGCGTTCGCCCGGATGGCACTCGTCGAGGTGGACGCCGCAGGCCCGGACGCGCGCCGGGAACGCGACGCGCTGCTGCGCAGCTTCCGCCGGTTCTTCGCCGGCACCGGTCCGGAGCCGGCGGAGGTCGATCGCGACGCGCTGGTGTCCACTGTGGTCGGCGGCATCCACGCCACCATCCGTGAGCGGGTGGCGCAGGGGCGGGCCGACGAGCTGCCGGCGCTGCTGCCGGTGCTCACGTACGCGGCCACCGCGCCGTTCCTCGGTCCCGAGGGCGCCCGGCGCGCCGCCCGGGCCGCCCGACCGGACGACGGACCGGCCGCCACGGCGCCGTGCGCGCCGCCCGCTCATCCCTGACCGATCAGAAACCGCAGCGGTTTTTCACTTTGGCCGCTTTTGGCAAATGCCGTCCAATGATCTGCTACAGGCAGTTGACCGGCCCTTTACTCAGCGGTAACTTCGGCCTGCGCCCACCCGGCGCGGACGCCCCGCGAATCCAATTCACATCGTCGCGGATGAATTGATCTCGAAAGGGAGCCAGCATGTCGGAGCAGATCGATCAACCGAGAAGCGGCGTACGCTGGCGCCGGTTCGCCGTCACGCTCGGCACCGTGACCGTCGGCGCGGCCGGCATGGTGATGCTCACCGCGCAGGGTGTCCTCGGCGCGCAGTTCGCCATCTCGGGCATGCCGTTCACCGTCACCGCGGACAAACTGGAGGGGACCGGGTTCGAGCAGTTCGCCACGCTCGACCAGATGATCCCGGACAGCCCCAACCAGGGCGACACCGGCGGGCAGGTGCTCGTGATCGTCTCGGCCATCGACAAGGCCGAACTGACCAACCTCTGCCAGAGCATCAATCTCGGCGGAACCAACCTGCGGATCACCGCCGGCAATTCCGGCAAGCCGGTGACCGCCCGCACGCTCGTGGTCGACGGCGACGAGATCGCCGGCAACGCCTCCTTCAAGAACATCGACGTCGGGCAGGACGCCAGCACCGTCGACAAGGTCCCCGGGGTCAAGGGCAACCCGGGCGTGTTCGCCCAGCAGGCCGACACGGTGACCATCACCAACCTGCGGCAGAACAACTACGCCACCACCGCCGCGATCTTCACGCTGCCCAACCTGCGCATGGGCTTCAGCTCCGACGGGTGCTGACATGAGCCCGGGACAGCACACGGCCGCCGGCGTCCGCGCACGCTGGCGGCGCTGGCGGCGCGCGCGACCGTTCACCGCCGGGCTGCTCATTGCGCTCGGCGGCGCGGAGATGCTGGTGACGCTGCGCGCGCCGCTCGGCGTCCTGCTGCACGTCGGGCCGCAGGGCCTGGCCGCGTACCTGGTCCCGGCGATCCTGGTGATCTGCGGCGTGCTGCTGATCACCACCCCGCAGCAACGGGTCTTCTACGCGGTGCTCTCCCTGGTGCTCGGGCTGGCCTCCTGGCTGACCTCGAATCTGGGCGGGTTCCTGGTCGGCATGCTGCTGGCGCTGGTGGGCGGGGCGCTCGCGTTCGCCTGGACCCCGGTCAAGCAGCGGCCGGCCCGCGCCGAGGCGACACCCGCCGCCGGCACGGCGGTCGCCGCCACCGCGCCCGGGCCGCGTGAACCGGTGGACAGCTCGGCGCCCACCGAGTCGCTCGACGCGCTCCTGTCGGCCGAGCCGGGGCCGTCGCGGGACGCCCGGGCGGAACGCGGCTGACTCAGCGGGCGGTGTCCGCCACCGCCTGCGCGAACACCTCGGAGCGGTGCTCGAAGTTGCGGAACCGGCCGTAGCTCGGCGCGGCCGGGGACAGCAGCACCACCCCGCCGGCCGGGGTGAGCTTGCGGGACAGCCCGACGGCGGCGACCAGGTCGTCGGCCAGCTCGGTACGCACCGACGGCAGCCCGGACAGCGCCTCCACGATGCGGGGGCCGCTGTCCGGCACGCCGATCACGGTGACCTCCCGGTCGGCCAGGTGCGCGCGCAGCGGGCTGTAGTCCAGCCCCCGGTCGGCGCCGCCGACGATCACCGTCAACGGCCGCCCCTCGTACGCGTCGATCGCGTGCATGGCCGCGTACGGGCTGGTGGCGAGCGTGTCGTCGACGAACGTCAGCCCGGACGGGTCGGCGATCTCGGTGAGCCGGTGCGCCAGGCCCTGGAACTCGGCGACCGCGACGGCGAGGCTGTCCTTGCGCGCCACCACGTCGACGCCGAGCGCGTCCAGCACGGCGAGCGCGACGCAGAGGTTGCCCTCGTTGTGCCGCCCGACCAGCGGCAGCACCGCGCGCGGGAACAGCGGCGTGTCCCGCAGGTGGAACCACTGCGTGCCGTCCGGGCCGGAGGACACGTGCGTGGTGTCCGGTGAGCCGGCCCGGATCGCGGCCCGGTCGCCCAGCTCCGCGGCCAGGCGCGGGTCGGCGCCGTTGACCACCACGGCGTGCGGGCCGTGCGCGATCAGGTTCAGCTTGTCCCGGTAGTACTCCCGCTCACCGCCGTGCGCGTCCAGGTGCTCGGGGAACAGCGCTGTCACCACCGCCACCCGGGGCGAGTCGGTCAGGTCGGCGCACTGGTAGCTGGACAGCTCCAGCACGTACAGCTCCGCCTCCGGCAGGTCCAGCAGCGGCACCCCGATGTTGCCGCCGAACACGTTCGGCCGGTCCATCGCGGTGAGCAGGTGGCTGATCAGGCTGGACGTGGTGCTCTTGCCCTTGCTGCCGGTCACCCCGACGGTCCGGTCCGCGTGGTCGGCCATCCACAGCGCGCTGCCCTGCGTGACGGGCACGGACCGGCGGCGCAGCTCCACCATCCACGGGTGCGTGTTCGGCACGCCCGGCGAGCGGACCACCACGTCCGCGGCGGCCAGCCGGTCGAAGCCCGTCTCGCCGGTCACCAGCGGCGCCGCGTCGGCCAGCGGACCCTCCCAGGGCAGCGTGAGGAAGTTGGCGCTGTCGTCGACGACGACCAGGCCGGCCGGCCCGTGCGCGGCGATCGCGGTCACCGCGGCCCGGCCCTCGCGGCCGGCGCCCCAGACGGCGACATGACGTCCGCGCAGATCAGACAGGCGCACGGGCTCTCCTCGGACTCGGTCGGTGCACGGCGGTGGGGGTCGGCCCAGCCGGACACGGGCGGACGAACCAGGGCCTAGTATGGCGTGTGCCCAACGAGCAGCTGCGGCGGATGGACGCCTTCACCTTCCCGTCCTACTCGATCGACTTCGCCACCGGCGAGGTCCTGTTCGACTACGCCCTGACCGGTCCCGACGGCGAGCAGCGATTCACCGAGGTGATCACGCTCCCGCTGCCGGCCGAGCCGGTCTCCGACACCACGGCGGCCACCCTGGCGCGGGTGCTGGAGCTGCTGCACGTGGTCGCCGGCGTCAGCTACTACAAGGCCGCCGCGCCACCCCGGCTGGTGCTGCCCGCGCCGCTGGGCGCCGCCGCCGTCGAGCTGGTCACCGCCGTCTACACCAAGGGCCTCGCCGAGTACGCGTACCGCAACGAGCTGCCGCACGTGCTGGAGCTGCGCCCCGAGGTGCCCGCCGGGACGGTGGATCCGGCGGCGGCGCTGGACAACTCCGACCGCCGGCCGCTGTCGGCCGTGGGCGGCGGCAAGGACTCCATCGTCACGCTGGAGGCGCTGCGCCGCGCCGGCCTCGACCCGGTGCCCTTCTCGGTCAACCCGAACCACGTGATCGTGGCGGTGAACGAGGCGTCGGACCTGGTGCCGCTGGCCGCCCGGCGGCGGCTGGACCCGGTGCTGTTCGAGCTGAACGCGGCCGGCGCGCGCAACGGGCACATCCCGGTCACCGCGATCAACTCGCTGATCGCCGTGGCCACCGCCGTCCTGCACGGGCTCGGCCCGGTGGTGATGTCGAACGAGCGCTCGGCGTCCGACCCGAACCTGATCTGGAACGGCCACGAGATCAACCACCAGTGGTCCAAGGGCGTCGAGGCGGAAGGGCTGCTGCGCGCGGCGCTGGCCGAGCACGCCGGGCTCACCGAGCCGTACTTCTCGCTGCTGCGTTCCCTGTCTGAGCTGCACATCGCCCGGCTGTTCGCCGAGATCGACCGGTACGACGCGGTGGTGACCAGCTGCAACGCCGCGTTCAAGCTGCGCGACGCGAGCGAGCGCTGGTGCCGGGACTGCCCGAAGTGCCGCTTCGTGTTCCTCGCCATGGCCCCGTTCATGCCCCGGGAGCGGCTGACCGGCATCTTCGGCGGCGACCTGCTGGCCGACGAGTCCCAGGTGCCCGGCTACCGGGAGCTGCTCGGCGTCGACGGGCACAAGCCGTTCGAGTGCGTCGGCGAGGTGGAGGAGTCGGTGGTCGCGCTGAGCCTGCTCGCCCAGCAGGAGCAGTGGCGCGACGCCCCGGTGGTACGCGCCCTGGTCGCGGCCCTGCCCGACACCGCCTGGCAGGCGGCCGCCACTTCCGACGTGTTCACCCCCGCCGGCCCGAACTTCGTCCCACCCCCCTACGCCAAAACCCTGACCGCCCTAACCTGGACCCACCCCGCTCCCGCCCCCGCCCGCCCCGCCCTCGCCCCGCCGCGTTGATCATGAAGTTAGCGGGGCGAATCCGGGCAAAACACCGGCCTAACCTCATGATCACCGCCTCGGCCCATCGATCTTGGAGTTGTGGCGGCGCGCATAAGCCGCGGTTTTGGGCATCTCGGGCGCCACAAGTCCAAGATCGGCGGGGTCGGCGGGACCGGCGTGACGGCCCCGGGGGTGGGTCAGGGGGTTCGGATGGCGTCGAGGGCCAGCAGGGCCACGTGCAGGGACAGGCACCTGTCGACCGAGTCCAGGTCGGCGTCGAGGATGCGGCCGATCCGGGCCAGCCGCTCGTAGAACGCCGGCCGGGACAGGTGCGCCGCGGCCGCGCCCGCCGACTTGTTCCGCCCCTGCTCCAGGTACGCGCGCAGCGTGCCGAGCAACTGCTCACGCGGGTGCTGGGCGTCGTACGCGAGCAGTGCCCCGAGTTCGCGCTCGACGAACGTCTGCAGCCGGGGCTCGTCGCGCAGCAGGTGCAGCAGACCGGCCAGCCCGACGTGCGGCAGCCGGTAGCAGGGCAGGTCTCGGGGGTCCCGCCGCGCCGCCTCGGCGATCTGACGCGCCTCGACGAGTGAGCGGCGCGCCTCGCGCAGACTGCCCACGCCCGAACCGGCCGCCACCACGGTGCGGGTGGCCGGAGGGCGGGACGGGGCGGCGTCGAGGCGTACCCGGCGCAACGCCGTGGCGAACGCGGCGAGTGCCTTCTCCTCGTCGGCCGCGTCGGGCAGGGCCAGCAGCGCCCCCACCGCATGGTCGTCGACGGCGCTGGTCAGGGCGGTGAGTTTGGCGTCCCGCACGGCCTGGCCGACCGCCTCGGCGAGGTCGCGCAGGCGGGCCGGACCGGCCTCGGGGTCGGCGTCGGCGCCCGGGCCGGCGGCCGGCTCGTCGCCACGGTGCCGGACCACCACGCCGACCAGGTGCCGTCGGTCCAGGACGACGCCCAGCGCCTTGGCGCGCAGCGCCACCTCGTCCACCGGGCGGGAGTGGTCGATGAGCGCGGTCAGCAGCGTACGGTGGATCTGCCGTTCCAGGCCCTCGGCGTCGCGCCGGATCAGCCGCCCCAGGGCCAGCGTGGAGGCGGCCCGCTCGATCAGGATGGTCAGCCGGGTCGGCGGGGTGGACTCGGCGACGGGCCAGCGCAGCAGCAGCCGTCCCCAGTCCTGCCCGCGCGCCCCGACGGTGGTGACGAGCCAGCCGCTGCCCGGGTCGTACGCGGTGCGCCCGGCCGGGCGGATCTGCCGGGAGTGCTGTTCCCAGCCGTCCAGCAGCAGTTCCGCGTTCTCCCCCGCCGGGTCGTACGCGAGCACCTGCCGGGACAGGTTCTCCAGCACCATCGGGCAGCCGGCCAGTTCGGCGGCCTGCCGCAGCACCTCGGCCGGTTCGGCGCCCTCCACCGACAGGTCGGTGAACCGCTGGTGGATCTCCTCGGTGGCGCGCAGCTCGGTGAGCTGGGCGTCCACGATCAGCCCGTGCACCGCCTCGGTGATCCGGACGAACGGGGTGCCCCGGCGCAGCTCGACCAGGGGCAGGCCGCGGCGTTCGGCGGCGGCGGCCATCACCCGGGGCACTCCGGTGAGGTACCGGCGGCCCAGCTCGACCACCAGTCCGGAGGCGCCGACGTCGGCCAGGGTGCCGATGAACTCGCGCAGCCCGGCGTCGTCGGCCGGCAGCCCGATCCCGGTGGTCAGGACCAGTTCCCCGCCGCCGAGCAGGGTGGCGATGTCGGGCACCTCGGCGATGTGCACCCACCGCACCGGCCGGTCCAGCCCGGCGTTCCCGGCGACCAGGCGTGGCGCACCGTGGCGCATCGGCACCAGGTCCAGGACCTCACGCACGGTAGGGAACACGGGCGACACGCTACCCTGCGTCACCGTCGTTGCCGAGGGCCGCACCGGCCGGCTCGCCGGGGAGGACGAGCCGGCCGGGCTGCGGGATCAGTCGACGCCGAACTCCATGGCGGCCCGGTCGAGCGCCTCGTCCTCGGCGGTGGGCACGCCCCGGGACGCGATGGCCTCGGCGCCGCCCTGCGGCATGGCGCCGATCAGCCCGGTCGAGGCCGCCTGGGCGGCGCCCACGACCCGCTGCGGGTTCCCGCCGCCGACCATGCCGACGGAGGCGTACTGCTCCAGCTTGGCGCGAGAGTCGGCGATGTCGAGGTTGCGCATGGTGAGCTGGCCGATCCGGTCGGCCGGGCCGAACGCCGAGTCCTGGGTGCGCTCCATCGACAGCTTGTCCGGGTGGTAGCTGAACGCCGGGCCGGTGGTGTCGAGGATCGAGTAGTCCTCGCCCCGGCGCAGCCGCAGCGTGACCTCGCCGGTGACCGCCGTGCCGACCCAGCGCTGCAGCGACTCGCGCAGCATCAGCGCCTGCGGGTCCAGCCAGCGGCCCTCGTACATGAGGCGGCCGAGGCGGCGGCCCTCGTTGTGGTAGTTGGCGAGCGTGTCCTCGTTGTGGATGGCGTTGACGAGCCGCTCGTAGGCGGCGTGCAGCAGCGCCATGCCGGGGGCCTCGTAGATGCCCCGGCTCTTGGCCTCGATGATCCGGTTCTCGATCTGGTCGGACATGCCCAGGCCGTGCCGGCCGCCGATGGCGTTGGCCTCCAGCACCAGGTCGACGGCGCTGCCGAACTCCTTGCCGTTGATCGTCACCGGGCGGCCCTGGTCGAAGCCGATGGTGACGTCCTCGGTGGGGATCTCCACGGACGGGTCCCAGAACTTCACGCCCATGATCGGCTCGACCGTCTCGATGCCGGTGTCCAGGTGTTCGAGCGTCTTGGCCTCGTGGGTGGCGCCCCAGATGTTGGCGTCGGTGGAGTACGCCTTCTCGGTGCTGTCCCGGTAGGGCAGGCCGCGCTCCAGCAGCCACTCCGACATCTCGGTGCGGCCGCCCAGTTCGGTGACGAAGTCGGTGTCCAGCCACGGCTTGTAGATCCGCAGCTGCGGGTTGGCCAGCAGGCCGTACCGGTAGAACCGCTCGATGTCGTTGCCCTTGAACGTCGAGCCGTCGCCCCAGATCTGCACGTCGTCGGCGATCATCGCGCGCACCAGCAGCGTGCCGGTCACGGCCCGGCCCAGCGGCGTGGTGTTGAAGTAGGCCCGCCCGCCGGAGCGGATGTGGAAGGCGCCGCAGGTCAGCGCCGCCAGCCCTTCCTCGACCAGGGCGGCGCGGCAGTCGACGAGGCGGGCGACCTCGGCGCCGTAGGTGTGGGCGCGGCCGGGCACCGAGGCGATGTCGGGCTCGTCGTACTGGCCGATGTCGGCGGTGTAGGCGCACGGGATGGCGCCCTTGTCGCGCATCCACGCGACCGCGACCGAGGTGTCGAGGCCGCCGGAGAAGGCGATGCCGACACGTTCGCCGATGGGCAGGGAGGTGAGAACCTTGGACACAAGGAAGATTATGCACGCCGTCGCATGGTCATGCAAGCCGGTCGTCAGAGCGGGTCGTCCCGCCCCAGCTCCCAGAACGCCACCGCCGCCGCGGCGGCCACGTTCAGCGAGTCCACACCGCGCCGCATCGGGATCACCACCCGCACGTCGCTGGCGGCCTGCGCCGCCGCGGTCAGTCCCGGCCCCTCCGCCCCGAGCAGCAACGCCGCCCGCTCGCGCTGCGCCGGGGTCAGCCGCTGCACCGGTACGGCATCAGGCGCGGGCGTCATCGCGAGCACGGTGAACCCGGCCGCCCGGACCTGGTCCAGCCCGCCGGGCCAGCTGTCGAGCTTCGCGTACGGCACCGCGAACACCTCGCCCATGCTGACCCGTACGCTGCGCCGGTAGAGCGGATCGGCGCAGGTCGGCGACAGCAGCACCGCGTCGACACCGAGCGCTGCGGCGCCCCGGAAGATCGCGCCCAGGTTGGTGTGGTTGTTGACGTCCTCCAGGATCACCACCCGCCGGGCGGCGGCCAGCACCTCGTCGGCCGAGCGCAGCGGCTTGCGGTGGAACGACGCGAGCACGCCCCGGTGCACGTGGAAGCCGGTGGCGCGCTGGAGCACGTCCGGCGTGGCCGCGTACACCGGCGCGTCACCGGTGTCCAGATCGGCGAGCTGGTCCACGCGCTTGGCGTCGACCAGGTACGACCGGGCCGGGTAGCCGGCCCGCAGCGCCCGCCGCAGCACCAGCTCCCCCTCGGCGATGAACAGCCCGTGCGGCGGTTCCCAGCGGGTACGCAGCTCCACGTCGGTGAGCGCGCGGTAGTCGGCGATCCGGTCGTCGTCGGGGTCGGTGATCTCGTGGACGGGCACCACGCGATTCTGCCCGGCCCGTCGGGGGCGCCCCGGCACGGGCCGGGTTTCCGCCGCCCCGGGCGGGGAACGGAGCCCGAAGGCCGACGCGACGGAGGGACCACGATGGGCGCGGATCACGACGGCAACCTCCCCCGCGACGCCACAGTCGCCGACTACCTGGTGGCCCGGCTCGCCGAGTGGGGCGTACATCGCTACTACGGCTACCCGGGCGACGGGATCAACGGCATGACCTCGGCGCTGCAACGCGCCGAGGGACGCGCCCGGTTCATCCAGGTCCGGCACGAGGAGACCGCCGGCTTCGCGGCCGGCGCGCACGTCAAGTACGGCGGCGGCCCGCTCGGCTGCGTGGTGGTGACCAGCGGCCCGGGCGCGATCCACGCGCTCAACGGCCTCTACGACGCCAAGCTCGACCACCAGCCGGTGGTGGCGCTGCTCGGGCACACCGCGCTGCCCGCCGAGGGCGGCGGCTACTACCAGGAGGTGGACCTGCTCTCGCTCTACAAGGACGTGGCGTCGGCCTTCCTGGCCCAGCTCGACGATCCGTCGCAGGCCCGGCACCTGGTGGACCGGGCCTGCCGCACCGCGCTGGCCCGGCGTACCGTGACCGCCCTGGTCCTTCCCTCCGACGTGCAGGACCTGCCGGCGGTGCCGCACCCGCCGCACGCGCACGGCTACTACCACACCAGCGCGGTGCCGAGCAGCGAGCCGACAGTGCCGCCGGAGGCCGACGTGCGCCGCGCGGCCGAGGTGCTGCGCGGCGGCGAGCGGGTGGCGATGCTGGTCGGGCAGGGCGCGCTGGGCGCCGAGGACGAGGTACGCCGGATCGCCGACCGGCTCGGCGCCGGCGTCGCCACCGCGCTGCTCGGCTTCACCGCCGTCGACCACCGGCAGCCCTGGGTGACCGGCGCGATCGGCCTGCTCGGCAGCCGCCCCAGCTGGCAACTCATGCGCGAGTGCGACCGGCTGCTGATCGTCGGCAGCCAGATGCCGTACTCGGAGTTCTACCCGCCGGAGGGGCAGGCCCGGGCGGTGCAGATCGACATCGACGGCAGCCGGATGGGGCTGCGCTACCCGACCGAGGTGAACCTGACCGGCGACGCCGGACCGACGCTGCGCGCACTGCTCCGGGAGCTGGACCCGGGGCCGGGCCCGACCGCCTGGCGGGCCACCATCGCCGACGCCACCGGCAAGTGGCGGGCCGCGCAACGCGAGGTGGCCGCGCAGCCCGCCGACCCGGTCAACCCGCAGTCGCTGTTCACCTCGCTCGACGACGCGCTGCCGGACGACGCCGTGCTCGCCGTGGACTGCGGCACCGCCACTGCCTGGTACGCCCGGCACGTGCGCGTGCGCCCCGGCATGCTGGCCAGCCTCTCCGGCACGCTGCTGTCCATGGGCGGCGGCATGCCGTACGCGCTGGCGGCGAAGTTCGCCCACCCGGACCGCCCGGTGATCGCGCTGCTCGGCGACGGCGCGATGCAGATGAACGGCGTCAACGAGCTGATCACTGTGGCGAAGTACTGGCGGGAGTGGGCCGACCCCCGGTTCGTGGTGCTCGTGCTCAACAACCGTGACCTCGCGTTCGTCAGCTGGGAGCAGCGGTCCAGCGAGGGCACGCCGATGTTCCCGGACAGCCAGGACCTGCCGGACGTGGCGTACCACAAATGGGCGGAGGTGCTGGGCCTCGGCGGTGAGCTGGTCGACTCCCCCGACCGGGTGGACGGCCTGTGGCAGCGGGTGCTCGACGCGGACCGGCCGGTGGTGGTCAACGCGGTGGTGGACCCGGCCGAGCTGATGTTGCCGCCGCACTTCACCGCCGAGCAGGCCCGCAAGACCGCCGCGGCGGTGCTGCGCGGGGACAGCGACCGGGCCGGCATCGTGCGCCGCGGCGTACCGGCCGCGCTCGCCACGTACCGGCCCCGCCGCCGGGGCCGCTGAGGCGTCAGGCCCGCGCGTAGCGCAGCAGCACCGACCGCCCGTCGAACTGACGCGTCTCGACCAGCCGCAGGTGCTGGCGGGCCAGGTCGGGCAGCACCTGCCGTCCGCCGCCGAGCACCACCGGGTGCACGATCACCTCGTAGGTGTCGACGAGCCCCAGCGCGGCCAGCGCCGTCGCCGCGCCGGTGCCGCCGGTGACCAGCAGGTCGCCGGGGAACCGCTCGCGGACCTCGGCGAACTCCTTCGCCAGGTCGCCGCCGCCGACCACCACCGCGCCGTGGGGAGCCTTGGCGAGCGTGCGGGAGACCACGATCTTCGGGGTACGCCGCCAGATCGGCGCGAACGCCAGGTCGTGCGGGTGGTCGGAGATCGACTCGACCTGCGGCCAGTAGGAGGCCATCATCTCCCACACCCGCCGCCCGTAGACGAAGGCGGAGGCCCGCTCGGCCAGGTCGATCGAGTACGCCGACAGCTCCTCCCCCATCTCCGGCCAGTCGAACTCACCGTTCGGGCCCTCGATGAAGCCGTCGACCGACGTGTGCACCCCGTAGATGACGTTGCCCATGATGTGTTCCTCCGCGTTGCGGCGCGACCCGGTCGGGCGCGCTCGCCGGTGGGTCGGAGCCGCCCGGCCGGATCCGACAACCCGGCCCCGACGACTCCCGGCCAGGCTACGGTCCGGCCAGCCGCCGCTCGATCTCGTCCGCCGTGGCGGTGGCCCCGATCCGGGCGGCCACCTCGTGGGCGCGTCGCCAGACGTCCCGGGCCGCCTCGGCCCCGGTCAGCCGCTCCACCGCCCGGGCCAGGTCCATCAGGGCCTCCAGCTGCAGCGGCGGGCTGGCCGTCAGGTCGTCGGCCGCCTGTTCGAGCAGGACCCGCGCCCGCGCCGGGTCGCCCGACATCAGGCTGATCCGTCCCTGGGCGTACCGGGCGTAGGCCAGGTAGGCGGCGACCCGCATCTCGCGGGCCTGTTCCAGGGCGGTGTCGGCGTATCCGGCCGCCTCGCCCAGCCGGCCGTGCCCCGCGAGCATCGCGGCGACCTCGCTGAGCAGCGCCACCTCACCGAGCCGGTCACCGTGCCGCCGGACCAGTTCCAGGGCCTCCAGGTACGCCGCCCGGGCCTCGTCCACCGCGCCACGGTGGTCGTGCCAGCGGCCCGACGCGCGCAGGCCGAACGCGAGCGGCCGGGGCGTGCCGGCGGCCCGCAGCAGCGCGACGGCCCGGGCGAGCGTCTCCCCGGCGGCCGGGTCGCCTTCCTGGAACTGGAGGACGCCCAGCCGGGCGAGTTTCGGTCCGGCGGCCACCTCGTCGCCGGCCTCCTGGTACAGCTCGATGGAGCGGACCAGGCTGGCGCGTGCCGCCGGACGGTCGCCCAGCCCTTCGTACACCTGGTTCTCGACGCCGGCGATGTCGGCCCGCAGCCAGGGCTGGTCGAGCGGCTCGGCCGCCGCCGCGGCGGCCCGCGCGTAGCCGAGCGCGGCCTCCAGGTCACTGCGTAGCAGGGCCGCGAACGCCACGCAGAGCCGGAGCCGGGCGATCCCCTCCGGGTGCCGCCGGCGCTCGGCGGCCGCCAGCCCGATCTCGGTGACCCGGGTCAGGTCGTCCACCCGGGCGTCGACGAACAGGTAGTAGTCGCAGTGCCAGGCCAGCGCCCAGGAGTAGTCCTCCAGGCCGGGCGTCGCGGCGGCCTGCTCGATGCCGGCGAGCAGGGCGGCCCGTTCGGCGCCGAACCAGCGTTTCGGGTCGCGCAGGTGCTCGCCGGTGGGCGCCGGTGACCTCGGCAGGTCGGCGACGATGACGGCGCCGCCCTCCTGGCTCAGCGCCACGCGGGCCTGCTCGGTCAGCGTCAGCCAGGTGCCGAAGACGCGCCGCAGCACCTCCGGCCGCTCCCGCGGCCCCTCCTCCCGCGCGGCGCGCTCCCGGGCGAACGCGCGGACCAGATCGTGCAGGTGATAGCGGACCTGGCCCAGCTCGTCCGGCCCGGTCACCTCGACCAGGTTGGCCTCGACCAGACCGGTGACCGCGTTCGCCGCGCCCGCCTCGTCGTCGAGCAGGACGGCGGGCAGCCACGGAGGGGCCCGGTCGAGGTCCAGCACGGCGAACCGGCGCAGGAGCCGGCGGGCCGGCTCGTCCAGCGCCACGTACGCCGAGTGGAACGCCGCCCGTATGCTGCGGTCGGCGCGGGCGAGATGGTCCAGCCGGTGCGAGAGTTCGGCGAGCTGCGCCGCCGCCTGCCGCAGCGACAGCACGCCGGGTATCGCCAGCCGGGCGCCCGCGATCCGCACCGCCAGCGGCAGCAGCCCGCAGTGGTGGACGACGTCCGACGCGGAGCCGGGCTCGGCGGCGACGCGGTCCGGGCCGATGATGCCGGCCAGCAGCCGCAGCGCGTCCGCCTCGGGCAGCGGCTCCAGCCGCAGCTGGTGGGCGCCGTCGACGTCGACGAGCGCGCGCCGGCTCGTGACCAGCACGACGGTGTCCGTACCGGGCAGCAGGGGGCGCACCTGCGCCGCGTCGGCCGCGTTGTCCAGCAGCACCACTCCGGGCCGCTCGGCCATCGCGCCCCGGAACAGCGCGGCGCGTTCCTCCAGGTCCGCCGGGATCTGGGCGCCGGGCACGCCGAGCGCCCGCAGGAACCGCCCGAGCACCTCGACCGGGGGCGCCGGATGGTCGTGCCCGTTCAGGTCGACGTAGAGGTGCGGACCGGGGTACGCCGGGCCGAGCTGGTGGGCGATCCGGACCGCGAGGGTGGTCTTGCCGACGCCGGGCAGGCCGCTGATCGCCGTCACGGCGACCGCCGGCCGCTCCGGAAGCCACTCCAGGACCGCTGCGATCTGTTCCTCCCGGCCGACGAAGTCGGTGAGGCCGGCCGGAAGCATCCGGACCGGCGGGCGCGCGGCCCCGTCCGGCCCGGCGGCACCGTGTTGTGCGGCGCCTCCGTGCTGTGCGGCGATTCCGTGTTGTGCGGCGGCGGCGGCCTGGCCCGGTCCGGAGCCGGGCGGGCGGTCCGGCGGCGCGACGACCGACCCGGCGTCGAGCGCCGGCCGGAGGCTGGGGTCGTTGCGCAGGATCAGGTCGCGCAGCCGGATCAGCTGGGCCGTGGGGTCGATGCCGAGCTCCTCGGCCAGGCGGCGGCGCAACTGGTCGAACCGGTCCAGCGCCTCGCCCTGCCGGTCCGCCAGGTAGAGGGCCCGCATGAGCTGACCCACGAGCGACTCCCGCCACGGGTACACCTCGACCAGCTCGGTGAGCCGGCCGATCACGCTGTCGTACCGGCCGAGGCCCAGCTCCAGGCCGAGGCAGCGCTCGACCACTGTCATCCGCCGCTCGTCGAGACGCTGCGCCGCCGCGGTGAGCGCCGGCGTACGCAGGCCGTCGAGCGCCGGACCGCGCCACATCGCCAGCGCCTCGCGCAGCCCGGACACAACCTCCTCCGGGGCGCCGCCCCGGTCGAGGAGCCCTTCCGCCCGGCGTACCCGTTCCTCGAAGACGTCCAGGTCGAGTTGACCCTCGGCGACGGTGAGCAGATATCCGGAGCCGTGGGTGCCGATCACGTCGCCGGGCAGACCGGCGGCGCGCAGCGCCCGTCGCGCCGCCGCGACCCGGTTGCGGACCTGGACGTCCGCGCTCGCCGGCGGATGGCCGCCCCAGGCCGCGTCCATGAGACGGGACACCGGGACGATCCGGTTGGCTTCCAGCAGCAACGCGGCGAGCATGGCCTGACTGCGGGGGCCACCGACGCGGACCGTCCGATCGTCGAGGCACACCTCGACCGGGCCGAGCAGCCGAAACATGACCGCCGGCACCATTCGCTCCCCCCGAAGCGCGCGGACCCGGGCGACCACGTCAAGATCGCCCTCCGGCCCCACCCTAGACGAGTTCGCGCGAGGCCAGGGGGTGACGCGTACCAGCGGTGACCGGGGGGACACACCACTGTGTCCGGTCGTCGTCGGTGGTCAGCCGATCGGGTCCGGCGCGGCGTGCGGCGCTTGACCGGACGTGCCCCGGGCCTGGCGCCGCCGGGAGTGACGGCGGTAGAACGTGACCAGGAACATCGCCTGGAGCGTGCCCTCGACGAGCAGGACGAGCGCGCCGTCCACGGCCGCGAGCAGGCTTCCGCCGGTCGCGCCGGCCAGCACGGCCGAGCCGGCCTGGATCGCGCCGTGCGCGACGATCGGGATTCCGAACAGGACGAAGCTGGACAACGCGACGGCGCTGCCCGCCACCACCGCCAGCGCGTAGATCCGCACCGCGCGCCGCTCGTGCGGCGGAAGGACGGCGGTGGGGTCCCCGGCCGACGGCGTCACCCGGCCGGGAAGCGCCGCGTGCAGACCCCGGCGCAGCAGGTGCCGGGCATACGCGAAGCCGTCCTGGAACAGGTTGCGGCACCGCAGCAGGTCCAGCAGGACGAAGTAGCAGTCGGTACGCATGTAGACGTGCAGTTGCAGCGCCATCGACATGACGATCACCAGAACGACGGCGGACAGCAGGCCGCCGACCAGCGGATGCGGCCGGGCGTACGCCATCACCAGCAGCGCGGCGCACACCACGGCGGAATCCCAGAGCAGGCCGCTGAGGTAGACGCGGTACCGGTGGCGGCGCGGCACCGACCAGATCGCCGTCACGTCGGTCTCCAGGACCAGATGGTGCAGCCGGGTGGCGAACCGGATCCGGGCCGGCGCGTCCAGCGAACGGGCCGCCACCAGGTGACTGAACTCGTGCAGCACCGCCGTCCCGGAGAACAGCACGGTGTTCACGAGCACGGCGAGACCGACGTAGCCGGTCCAGAAGAAGTCCCGGTACGACGGCAGCAGCTCGGGACGGCGTACCACTGTGGCCAGCGTCGCCGCGACCAGCGCGACGTAGGCCACCTTCGCCGCCGGGCCGAACAGCCAGCGCACGTGCCGGGCCCGCAGCCAGGGCAGGTGCGGCCGGTCCTCGCGGCGGGCGCCGCCGGTGGGGCGGCCGTCGACCTCGGCCACCAGGCCCGCCTCCCGCAGCGCGAGCACCAGGTCCACGAGGTCGAGGTCCACGTCGTGGTCGGCGGCGATCCGTTCCTCGGCCACGCCGATCGGCGCTCCGCCGTCGAGCAGCTCGACGGCGCGGACGCCGATCGCGGGCAGTTCCACGAACTCGCCGACCTCCGGCCGGCCCACCACCACCGAGTCCGGGTCGTCGTCGGACGGCCGGATCCGCAGCGGGTGGAACCGTACCCGCGTCGCGGCGCCCAGATCCGGCGCCGCCTCGACCCCGGTGGTCGTCATCGCCCGGTCCTCACGCGCCGCGCGGACCGCACGAGGGGCAGTCCGGGTCCCGCGGCACGTCGATGAAGTAGTGGTGGTCCCAGCGCGCGGCGTTCTGGTGGAAGACCCGGCCGGCGACCTGCTGGGGCAGCCCGCCGAGGTGGTAGAGCACCTCCAGCGCGCAGAGGTGACCGGTCACGTTCGCGGTGGCGGCGATCACCGCGTTCGGTCGTTCCCCGCCGCGCAGCGGCGTGCCGTCGGTCTGGATCTCGTGCTTGTCCGGCCGCCGCCGCAGGCAGGTGTAGCACCCGGTGCGGCCCGGGAGGAACGAGCCGACGACCGTCATCGGCCCGGTGTAGAGCGCCATGAACCACGGCGTGCCGGTACGCAGCGCCGCCTCGTTCGTCCAGTCCTGGATCTGGTCGACGGGCCGGTCCGCGCAGAGGACGAAGGCGTCCCGCCCGTTCATCAGCGGCACTAGGTCGTCGGCGGAGCGGACCCGGCACTCCTCCCCGGTGACGTCGACGTGCGAGTTCATCGCCCGCAGCCGGTCCACGGCGACCTTCACCTTCGGCTGGCCGAGGTCGCTCTCGGTGTAGAGCAGCTGGCGGGTCAGGTTCGGCTGGTCGATCACGTCGAAGTCGGCGCAGTGCAGGCCGCCGACGCCGCTGGCGACGAGTCCGGCCGCGACCGCCGTGCCGGTGCCGCCGAGACCGAGTACGGAGACCCGCGCCCGCCCGATACGCGCCTGCACCTCGAAGGGCGAGCTGCGGGGCTGGGTGTCGATCCAGGCGTAGAAGTGCCGGGCCCGGTCGTAGCGCTGCGCGGCCTCCGCGGTGAACCCGTCGGGCAGCGGGGCCGCCGCGTCCTCGACGAAGCCCTGCGCGATGAGCTGCTCCACCACCTCGCGGACGCTGTCCTCGTCGATGCCCGGGTGCGTCTCGGCGAGGTCCGCGCAGACCTCCCACACGTACCGGGTGCCGTCCAGCAACGTCAGGATGCGGGCGATCGTGCCGTCCTCGTCGTCCTGGATCTCCGACGCGACGCCGTACTGCATCAGACCGATGATCAGCCGGTTCCCCGGCAGCGTGTAGGGCTCGTGGACACTCTTGACGCGCGGCTTGAGCATGGGACCGCAACCTCACTAACGCTCGGCGGAAGACGGGAAAGCGGCACCCCGGCCGCCGCGGTAGGTGGCGGCGACCGGGGTGCCGGCGCGGATCAGGCGCCGTTGCTCTCGCGGATGACGGTGGTCTCCAGCCGCTCCAGCTTGCGGACCTTCAGCGAGAGCTTCTTCTTGCCGGCCTGCTCGATCGTGGCCTTCTCCATGGACGCCTCCTCGATTCGGGTACGCCTTCCGTGGTGCCGGAAGGCGAGCCCAAGCCTGTCGCCCGGCGTCACCGGTCGATCACAAGTCGATCATCAGCGGCCGTTGATGATCGCCGCCAGCATCCGGGTGTGTGGCCCGACCTGTGATGATCGCGTTGCTCGGCGTCGACGGCTCCGGCAGGACCAACCAGGCCGAGGCGCTGGCGGAGTGGCTGCGCCGGCGGGGCGTCCGGGCGCGGTACTTCGAGAACGCCGGTGGGAGGCCACTGTGGAACCGGCTGGCCCGCGCACTCGGCCGGGCCGACGGGTTGGCGCTGTTCGGCCGTACCGTCCATCCGGCGCTGGAGGCGACGGTGCGGGCGGCGGCGGTGGCCCGCCTGACCGGCCGGGTCGCGGTGCTGGACCGGTGGACCTGGTGCCAGGACGTGATCATGGCGGCCCGGGGCGACCCAGGCGGCGGGTGGCCGCGCGCCGGGGGCGGCGTTAAGTGAGTGTTTGAGATTCCGGCTCAGGTGTGGGTTGCCTGGGCCGGTTTCGTGTGTCGGGCCAGGCGGGTGACCATGACGTGGATCATGGCCCAGGTGACGAAGGCGGCGTGGCTTGTGGGTAGGTGTTCGTAGTCGCGGACGCAGCGGCGTTTCTTGCTGATCCAGGCGAAGGTGCGTTCGACGACCCAGCGTCGGGGCAGCACGACGAAGGTGTGTTGTCCGGGGAGTTTGTGGACCAGGTGCACGGTGAGGTCGAGGGCGTGGCGGGCCCAGGTGCTCAGGGTGCCGATGTAGCCGCCGTCTGCCCAGAGCAGGCGTAGGCGGGGGTGGAACAGCCGGGTGCGCCAGAGCAGGTCACGGGCGATGGTGCGGTCGTTGACGTGCGCGCCGGTGATCATGACGGCCAGGAGCAGGCCCATGGTGTCCACGACGATGTGGCGTTTACGGCCGTTGACCTTCTTCGCGACGTCGAAACCGCGGCTGTGTCGGGGCACGGTGTCCGCGGCGCGCACCGACTGAGAATCGATCGCTCCGGCGCTGGGATGCGCGTGCCGTCCGGCGGCGGTACGGCACTGCTCCCGCAACCGGTCGTGCAGACGCATCAACGTGTGGTCATCGCGCCATCGAGCGAACCACCAGTACACCGTCCCCGGGGGCGGGAACTCCCGCGGCAGGGCCCGCCACGGACAACCGGTGCAGGCCACATACAAGATCGCCGTGACGATTGCCCGCATCGGATGCGACGGCGGCCGCCCCCGCCGACCGACCGACGCCGGCGTGACCAGCGGCGCGATCAACGCCCACTGCGCATCGGTCAGATCACTGGGATACCGCCGCCGCACCGCCCGTTCCCGTTCCCGCCGCACCCGCTGCGACGGATAACGGCGGGGCGACGCGGACGGCGTGACAGTGATCGGGTACAACGTCATCAGAAGGCCCTCGGTATGGAAACGGTTGGCTCGACACCACCGGACCTACCGAGGGCCTTCCCTCACCTCAACCCGACACGCCGCCGCACCCCAAATCTCAAACACTCACTAAGAAGGGGCCCCTTTACTACCGGAGGCGTTAAGAAGGGGCCCTTCCTTACCCGCGGTCGCGCAGCCAGCGCAGCACGTCGGAGGGCAGCTCGCGGTCCTCGCGCTGCTCGCGGCGGTCCGGCTCGGTCCGCCGGGGCGGCTGCGGACGCTGCGGGTCGCCGACCAGCGCCCGGCTCGGCGCGGTGAAGTCGGCCACCGGCTTGCCGGTGACCGCTGTCCTGATGGTCCGCGCGACCGCGTCGATCACCTTCGCCTGCACGGCGGAGCCGACCAGGTCGGTGACGTCGTCCGGGTTGGCGGCGATGCCGGCCACGGCGACCTGCGGGGTGTACCCGACGAACGTCTCCGTGGCGTTCCGCTCCGAGCTGCCGGTCTTGCCGGCGACCGGGCGGCCGACGATCGAGTCGACGGCGGTGGCGGTGCCGCCGTTGCACTGCCCGAACGCCGACTGCTGGCCGACCGGGCAGCGGGCCGCGTCGGTGGCGGCCCGGGCCACGTCCGGGTCGAGGACCCGCTTGCACTCCGGTTGCCCCACGTCGACGGTGCCGCCGTCGGGCGTGGTCACCGAGACCACCGGCAGCGGCGTGCAGTACGTGCCCTCGGCGGCCACCGTCGCGTACGCGTTCGCCAGGTCGAGCGGGGTGGTGGCGGCCACGCCGAGCGTGAACGCGCCCCAGTCGGCGGCGTGGTCGCGGGCGAACGTGGCGTCGGAGTCGGCCCGGAAGGTGATGCCGAGGCGCTGCGCCATCTCCACCACCTTGTCCTCGCCGACCTGTTCGGCCAGCCAGACGAAGTACGTGTTGACGGAGCGGCCGAAGCCGTCCCACATCATCCGGTAGCCGTCCATCCACTGCGGGTTGGCGTTCGCCGGGCACCAGGTGCCGTCGCAGTTGCCTTCGTCGTCCGAGGCGTACCGGGTGGGCAGCCGGCTGGGGGCGTCGAAGCCGGTGGACAGCGGCTTGCCGGCCTCCAGCGCCGCCAGCATGGTGAACATCTTGAACGTCGAGCCGGCCTGGTAGCCGTCGACGCTGGCGCCGCCGGAGATCAGCGGGTTGACCGTGTTCGGGTGGTTGGCCTGCCCGTCCGGGTTGGCGTCGAGGCTGTAGTGCCGGTTCACCGCCATGGCGAGCACCCGGCCGGTGCCGGGCTCGACCGCCGCGATCGGCAGCGCGCGCTTGTTGCCGTACCCGTAGACCTTGGTGGCCTGCTCCTGCGCGGTCTCCTGGATCTTCGCATCCAGCGTGGTGACGACGCGGTAGCCGCCCCGGCGCAGCGCCTGCTCGCGCTCCTCGGGGGTGGCGCCGAACGCGGGCTGGGTGAGCCACCAGCGGCGCAGGTAGTCGCAGAAGAAGCCCCAGTCGTCGTGCCCCTGGGCCGTGGCGGTGCAGCCGTTGGGCTGGGCGGTCGGGCGCAGCGTGGGCGCCTGCGCCTTCGCCGCCGCGGCCTGCTGGGCGGTGATCGCGCCGGTCTCGGCCATCGCGTCCAGCACGTACGCCCGGCGGGCCAGCGCCTGGTCCAGGTCGCCGTCGATCGGGCTGTACGCCTCCGGCGACTGGACCAGACCGGCCAGCAGCGCCGCCTCGCCCAGCGTCAGGTCGGCCGGCGCCTTGCCGAAGTAGCGCTGGCTGGCGGCGGCGACGCCGTACGCGCCGGAGCCGAAGTACGCGATGTTGAGGTAGCGGTTGAGGATCTCGTCCTTGGACAGCGACTGCTCCAGCGCGTTCGCGTACCGGATCTCCTGGAGCTTGCGCCCGACGGTCTGCTCGGTGGCGGCCTGCCGCTCCGCCGGCGTGCGGTTCGGGTCGGTCTTGAGCACGTTGCGGACGTACTGCATGGTCAGCGTGGAGCCGCCCTGCTCGGTGCCGCCGCCCTTGACGTTCGCCACCAGCGCGCGGGCGATGCCGCGCAGGTCCGCGCCGCCGTGCGAGTAGAACCGCCGGTCCTCGGCCGCGATGATCGCCTGCCGCATCACCGGGGCGATCTCGTCCAGCGACACGTCGGTGCGGTTCACGTCGTAGAACGTGGTGATCAGCGTCTTGCCGTCGTTGGCGTAGAGGTAGGAGCGCTGCGGCTGGGACGGGGTGCGCAGCGCGTCGGGCAGGTCCGCGTACGCGCCGAGCGCCGCCCGGGCGGCGAACCCGCCGAGCAGTCCGGCGGGAAGCGCGGCGACCGCGAGGACGAGCCCGGCGAGCAGGCCGGCCAGCAGCACGGTGAACAGCCGCGACAGCGGCGACCTGGGTGACGGCATGAAGGCAAGGATTGCCACGAAAGCCGCCTACCGGCCACCTCGCCAGGCAACTGTCAGTTACTTCACGGCGGCCGCCCAGCTGAAGAACCGGTCAACCGGCGCCGAGTGGGCCCTTCGGTGACGCGGGCGGCACCGGAGCGGCGGCGACGCTGGCGGCCGCCGCGTCCCGGGCGATGGTCTCGGGCACCAGGCGGCCGCTGCGGTAGCCGATGCCGATGCCGGCGACCAGCACGAAGATCGCGCCGAACGTCTGCAGCGAGCCGATCAGCGCGCCGCCCAGGCCGAGCAGCGGGGCGGCGATCATCAGCATGGTCCCGTCGCCGTAGGAGAACATCCCGGACCGGGCCACCGACCAGCCGGTCAGGAACCAGCCCACGCTGTAGAGCGTGGCGCCGAACAGCACGATGCCGCGCGCGGTCACGCCGAACACCGGCGTCTGCTCGGCCAGCCCGGCGAACGGCAGCATCAGCACCATCCCGCCGATGCTGGCGAGCAGCCCGGCCAGCGCGACGCGGCGGCAGCGGGTGGCGGCGAGCAGGCCGGTGAGCGCGAGCAGGGCGAGCAGCCCGAGCCACACCGAGGCGACCCAGCCGACCAGGTAGAGCGGCCGGCCGTCGGCCGGGTACGGGTCGTTGCCCACCCCGCCGTCGCTGGCCATCGCCACCAGGCCGTAGAGCACCGCGTACGCGGGCAGCAGCCAGACCGCCGCGCGGGCGAACCGGCGGATCGACCAGGCCCAGGTCGCGTCGGTGGCGGGCGCGCCCGGGCCGGGCTCGGAGACGAACGGCAGGACCCCGAACCCCCCTCCGGTACGCCGGGAGCCGATCGGCCCGGCGGGGTCGTGCGCGCCGGGGACCGGGGTACGGGAGAACAGCCGGTTCGCCGGGTCCTTCATGCGTCACCTCGTTCGCGCCGCGGGTGGCCCGGGACACGCAACGGCGCTCCGGCCCTGCTCACCACCCGTCCTCAAGACCGATGGTGGCAGTCGCCGGAGCGCCGTATGAGGACTTTTCGGATTTGCCGGTCAGCCCCGCTCGCGCTGGTCCGCCGGGTCGTTCACCAGGCTGGCCGGCGACACCGGCTCCGGCGCGGGCAGGCCCTGCGGGGCGTTGCCGCCGGTGGCCTGCGCCTCGGCCACCCGTACCTCGTTGTGGATCTCCTGGGCCGCGACGGCCGCGGCCTGGGCGGCCTCGGCGGCCTCCCGCTCGACCTCACCGGCGCTGCGGGCGGCCTCCGGCGACGGCACGTCGCCGGCCATGTTGGCCAGCCCGCCCAGCGCGCCGCCCATGCCCTCCAGGGCCTTGGTCAGCTCGGTCGGGACGATCCAGACCTTGTTGGCAGTGCCGTTGGCGATCTGCGGCAGCGCCTGGAGGTACTGGTAGGCCAGCACCTTCTGGCTCGGGTTGGCGGTGTGGATCGCGTCGAAGACGGTACGGATCGCCTTGGCCTGGCCCTCCGCCTGGAGGATCCGGGCCTGCCGGTCACCGTCGGCGCGCAGCACCGCGGCCTGCTTCTCACCCTCGGCGGTGAGGATCTGCGACTGCTTGTGGCCCTCGGCGTTGAGGATCGCGGCGCGGCGGTCCCGCTCGGCGCGCATCTGCTTCTCCATCGAGTCGCGGATGCTCGGCGGCGGCTCGATCGCCTTGATCTCGACCCGGGTCACCTTGATGCCCCAGCGGCCGGTGGTCTCGTCCAGCACGCCGGACAGGTGCCGGTTGATCTCCTCGCGGCTGGTCAGCGCGCGCTCCAGGTCCAGCGAGCCGATCACGTTACGCAGCGTGGTGACGGTGAGCTGCTCGATCGCCTGGAGGAAGTTGGAGATCTCGTAGGTGGCGCGAACCGAGTCGACCACCTTGAAGTAGAGGACCGTGTCGATCGAGACGACCAGGTTGTCGGAGGTGATCACCGGCTGGGGCGGGAAGCTGACCACCTGCTCACGCATGTCGACCTTGGTGCGTACCGCGTCGACGAACGGCACCAGCAGGTTCAGGCCCGGGTTCAGCGTGCGCTTGTAGCGGCCCAGCCGCTCCACCACGTCCTGCCGCTGCTGCGGCACGATCCGCACCGCCTTGAACAGCGTCACCACACCGATCAACGCCACCGCGATCATCAGGATCGCCAGAAACTCCATACCGTTCACCTTTTCGCTTCGGGCAGCTCGCCCGGGGTGGAAATGTCGTCCTGCCATACCAGGGCGGTAGCGCCCCGAACCTTGATCACCTGCACCCGCTCACCCTCGGCGTACGAGCGCGTCGCGTCGTACGAGCGGGCCGTCCACAGCTCACCGTCGATCTTGATCATCCCGCGCTCGGAGTCGACCGGCTCCAGGACCACAGCGGTGGCCCCCTCCAGCGCCTCCACCCCGAACGGCTGCTCCCCGGTCTCGATCGCCGGCCGCGCGTGCCGCCGGACCACCGGACGGACCACCGCCACCGACAACGCCGACACCACCGCGAAGATCACCGCCTGCAGCGCCACCGGCGCGCCGAGCGCCGCGGCGCCGGCCGCGGCGAACGCCCCGACCCCGAACATGATCAGGAAGAGCGTCGTCGTAAAGATCTCGGCGACCGCCAATACCACACCCAGAACGATCCAGAACACGGCGTCCACGAGAACAATCCTGACACGTCAACGCACGTGTCATCGAACTGTCATGATCGCTAGGCTCGGCTCGGCGTACCGCGCCCACCGCCGACGAGGAGGACGAGATGCCCCTGCTGCCCGAGACCGCGCGTCAGGTGGACCTGCTGGTCGCCCGGGCCCAGGCCGAGGGGCGGGGCCCCTCACTCGCGCTCGGCGTGGTCCGCGACGGCCGGCTGGCGCACCTCGCCGTCGCCGGTGAGACGCCCCGCCCCGACGCCGACCTGCAGTACCGGATCGGCTCGATCACCAAGACCATGACCGCGGTGCTGGTGATGCAGCAGCGCGACGCCGGCCGGCTGTCACTGGACGACCCGCTGGACGCCCACCTGCCCGGCACCCCGGTCGGCTCGGTGACGGTGCGCCAGCTCCTCGGCCACGTCAGCGGCCTGCAACGCGAGCCGGACGGCGACTGGTGGGAGCGGGTCGGGGGCACGGACCTGGACACCCTGCTCGCCGGGCTGACCTCGGACAAGATCGCCTACCCGCCGCACTTCGTCTACCACTACTCGAACCTGGCGTACGGACTGCTCGGCGCCGCGCTGGAACGGATCACCGGCACGCCCTGGGCGGAGCTGCTGACCGAGCGGCTGCTGGCCCCGCTGGGCATGCGCCGCACCACGTACCACCCCACCGAGCCGTACGCCCGCGGCTACGTCGTCCACCCGTGGCACGAGACGCTGCGGGAGGAGCCGCGCACCGACACCGCGGCGATGGCGCCGGCCGGCCAGCTCTGGTCCACGGTCGAGGACCTGGGCCGCTGGGCCACGTTCCTGGCCGACCCGGACCCGGCGCTGCTCTCCCCCGCCACGCTCACCGAGATGTGCGCCCCCATGGTCATCAACGACCTCGACTCGTGGACCGGCGGGCACGGCCTCGGCATCGAGCTCTACCGGGTCGGCGACCGGGTGTACGTCGGACACGGCGGCTCCATGCCCGGGTACGTCGCCGGCCTGGCCGTGCACCGGCCCACAGGCACCGCCGTGGTCAACTTCGCCAACTCGTACGGGCTGCGCGGCCACCACATCGGCGCGCTCGGCCGGGAGGCGCTCACACTGGTGCTGGACGCCGAACCGGCCGCGCCCGCCCCCTGGCGCCCGGCCGACCCGCCCGCCGCCGACGTGGCCGCGCTGACCGGGCGCTGGTGGTGGATGGGCGGCGAGTACGAGTTCCGCGTCGACGCCGCCGGTGACCTGGTCGGCGGCCAGGTGGGCAGGCCGCAGCTGCGCTTCACCCGCGAGGGCCCGGACCGGTGGCGGGGCCGCGCAGGCTCCCAGGACGGCGAGATCCTGACGGTGATCCGCGACGAATCAGGCACCCCGGTAGCCCTGGACATAGCCACCTTCGTCCTGACCCGAACCCCCGACGAGCTCCCGTAACTCCCGCCCCCGCCCCGCCCCACCCCCGCCCCGCCGATCTTGCACTTGTGGCCCTCATTTCGCCCCGCTATGCCCGATCCGCGGGGGCCACAACTCCATGATCGACGCACACCCGCACCGCCCACCCCGTGATCAAGGAGTTCGCGTCCGCGTTGATCTCCAATTCACCCGCAAACTCCTTGATCACCCTGGCGGGGGCGGGCGGGGCGCGGGGGGCCGGGGGCGCGAGGGGCCGGGGCGGGGGCGGGTGCGGGTGGCGCTGGCGCACGGCGGGGCCGGGGGCGACCGTGACCGGCGCAGGGATCAAGCCTGACCGCCCGGAGCCGGGCACGGTCGCCCCCGGCCCTCAACCGCAACCGACCTCTCAGACAGGCTCGGTGACGAAGTCGATCAACCGCTCCATCGCGTTGATCAGCGGCGTCTCCACGTCGGCGAAACTGTCCACCCGGGACAGGATGTGCCGCCACATGTCAGCCGGCTCGGCCACCCCGAGCGCCGCGCAGACCCCCTCCTTCCAGGGCTGCCCCGGCGGCACCACAGGCCAGGCCGCGATGCCCAGGGCGTCCGGGCGTACCGCCTGCCACACGTCGACGTACGGGTGCCCGGTGACCAGCACGTGCGGCGAGTTCACCCGGGCCACGATCCGGCTCTCCTTCGAGCCGGGCACCAGGTGGTCGACCAGTACGCCGAGTCGGCGGCCGGGGCCGGGCGCGAACGCGCGTACCTCGTCGGCGAGCGCGTCGATGCCGTCCAGCGGCTCCACCACGACGCCTTCGATGCGCAGGTCGTCGCCCCAGATCCGCTCGACCAGCGCGGCGTCGTGCACGCCCTCGACCCAGATCCGGCTGGCCTTGGCGACCTGCGCCCGTACGCCGTCCACAGCGATCGAGCCGGACGCGGTACGGCGGCGCGCGGCGGGCACCGGGGCGCGTGCCGGCCGCCGCAGCGTGACCGGCCGGCCGTCGAGCAGGAACGCGGCGGGCAGCAGCGGGAAGTTTCGCCGTCGCCCGTGCCGGTCCTCCAGCACCACCGCGCCGGTGTCGAAGCCGACCACCGCGCCGCAGAACCCGGAGTCGGCGTCCTCGACCACCAGGTCCGGCTCGGCGTCGACCTCGGGGGTCACCTTCCGTCGCCGCCAGTCGCCGGCCAGCACGTCGCCGTCGTATCGCCCCGCCATGCCGGAGACGCTAGCCACGACCTCGGCGTGTCGCTCGCCGACGCGCCGACCGGGGCGTCATCCGTCGGCACGAAACGGTGCGAAGGGGTTAGTTGGGGGCAGGTCGCGCCACCGGAGCGGCAGCCGAGACAGCAGCGGCGCGGAGCACGTACCCTTTCGGCATGTCCTCCCCCGCAGCGGGCGCGGCCACACTGGCTCCGCGCCGGTCGAGCCGGTTCGTCGCCTGGGTGCGTGCCTGGCGAGCCGGCCTGGTGCCGTTCGACGAGGTGGCCGACGCGGTCGCCGGCGACGAGGAGCACCTGGTCGCCGACGCACCCGGCACCTGGACCGACGTGTCCCTGCGGGAGGCGCTGCCCAGCCTGGCCAAGCACTCCCCGGACGACATCCGCCTGGTGCTGCCCGCGCCGGGCGACCCGCGCGGCCTGCCCGGCCCGGGCGCGTTCGCCGGGGCCGCGCTGGTGGCCGGCGAGGCGGTGGTGGCCAGCGGCATGGGGTTGGTGCCGGAGGTCCGCACGCACACCTCCGGGTCGGGGATGACCTGGGAGACAGTGCTGTGGCGGGTCCACCCGCTGCCGGCGGACGCGCCGAAGGCGTCCCTGTCCACGCCCGGCGCGGCGGAGGCCGAGGCGGAACTCTCCGCGGTGCTCGCCGAGACGACAGCCACGCTGACCCGCCTCGACGTCGCGCAGTGGCGGCCCGAGCTGGCCGGTGCGCTCGCCGCGTTGCGCCGCCCGGACGGAGGCACCGACCTGCCGCCCGGCTTCGACCCGCGGGCCCGCCGGCTGTTCGCGCGCGCCGCCGTACTCGATCGGGTGCTGGCGCTGGCCGGGGAGAGCGCGCCCGGCGGCGCGGTGAACACCTACGAGGCGCAGCAGCGCGACGCGGCGCTGCGGCCGCTGACCACCGCCTGCCGGCAGGCCCTGGTGGCCGCCTGCAACGCGCCGTTGCGGCTGTAGAACCCCGGCTCAGACCTCGTCGATCAGGTCGGCCACCGAGTCGACGATCCGCGACGGACGGTACGGGTACCGCTCGGCCTCGGCCCGGCTGCTGATGCCGGTGAGCACCAGGATCGTCTCCAGGCCGGCCTCCAGTCCGCACAGGATGTCGGTGTCCATCCGGTCGCCGATCATCGCGGTCGACTCGGAGTGGGCGTCGATCGTGTTCAGCGCCGAGCGCATCATCATCGGGTTGGGCTTGCCGACGAAGTACGGGTCGACACCCGTCGCCTTGGAGATCATCGCCGCCACCGAACCGGCCGCCGGCAGCGCGCCCTCCATCGACGGGCCGGTGGCGTCCGGGTTGGTGCAGATGAACCGGGCGCCGTCGTTGATCAGCCGGATCGCCTTGGTTATCGCCTCGAAGCTGTAGGTGCGCGTCTCCCCCAGCACCACGTAGTCCGGGGCGAAGTCGCTGAGCACGTACCCCACCGCGTGCAGCGCCGTGGTCAGCCCGGCCTCACCGATGACGTACGCGGTCCCGCCCGGCCGCTGGTCGGCCAGGAACTGGGCGGTGGCCAGGGCGGACGACCAGATCGCCTCCTCCGGCACGTCCAGCCCCATCCGGGCCAGCCGGGCCTGGAGGTCACGCGGGGTGTAGATGGAGTTGTTCGTCAGCACCAGGAACGGCTTGCCGGAGGCACGCAGCTTCTTGACGAACTCCGGCGCGCCCGGCACCGGCTGCCCCTCGTGCACCAGCACGCCGTCCATGTCGGTGAGCCAGCTCTGCACCGGCTTGCGGTCAAGCATCGTGTCGTCCCCAGGGGTGTCGTCGGGTCGGGCTCAGGGCCGGCGGGCCGGGGGTACGCAGCACAACGCCGGACAGGTGTCCCAGGCCGGCAGTTCGCCGAGCCGGCGGCGCAGCCGCTCGCCGTCCGGGGCGGTGCGTTCCAGCACCAGCTCGCGGACCATCGCCACGAACCGCGGGTCGACGCCCGGGGTGCCGGCGCGGACGAAGTCCAGGCCGAGCTGCTTGGCCGTCTCCAGCGCCTCGGTGTCCAGGTCCCACACCACCTCCAGGTGGTCGGAGACGAAGCCGATCGGGCTGACCACGACGCTCGTCACGCCCTGCTCGGGCAGCGTGGCCAGGTGGTCGTTGACGTCCGGCTCCAGCCACGGCACCTGCGGCGGGCCGGACCGGCTCTGCCAGACCAGGTCGTACGCGAGGTCCGGCGCGGCCGCGGCGTGCACCAGCCGGGCGACCTCCTCGAGCTGGGCGGTGTACCGGCCGCCGTGCGGGCCGGCGCTGGCGGCCGCCGACATCGGGACCGAGTGCGCGGTGAAGACCAGCCGGGTGCTGTCCCGCTTCGCGGGGTCGAGCTGGGCGAGCGCGGCGCGGACCGCGTCGGCGTGCGGCTCGATGAAGCCGGGGTGGTCCCAGAACTGGCGCAGCTTCTCGATCAGCGGGGCGTCCGGGCCGACCGCGGCGCGGGCCGAGGCGATGTCCTCCTGGTACTGCCGGCAGGAGGAGTAGCCGCCGTACGCGCTGGTGACGAACGCCAGCGCCCGGGTGATCCCGTCGTCGCGCATCCGCGCCACCGTGTCGGCGAGCATCGGATCCCAGTTGCGGTTGCCCCAGTAGACCGGCAGGTCGACGCCGTTGGCGGCGAAGTCCGCGCGGATCGCCGCGAGCAGGTCACGGCACTGCTGGTTGATCGGCGACACCCCGCCGAAGTGCAGGTAGTGCTCGGCGACCTCGGCCAGCCGCTCCGGCGGCACCCCCCGCCCCCGGGTGACGTTCTGCAGGAACGGGAGAACGTCCTCGGGCCGCTCCGGGCCGCCGAAGGAGACCAGCACCAACGCGTCGTACGCCATGGGGTCCATTCTTCCTCGCCCGCCGTGACGGTGTGGCGACGCCCCCTGGTCGGCGCGGTGACCACCCGGGCATGGGGTGTTAAGAAGGGCCCCTTCCTATGCGCGAGGCGTTAAGAAGGGGCCCTTCCTTACATCTCAGGCGCCGATGGCGTGGTAGCCGCCGT
Organism: Micromonospora chalcea; assembly: GCF_028768405.1. Lineage (NCBI taxonomy): Bacteria > Bacillati > Actinomycetota > Actinomycetes > Micromonosporales > Micromonosporaceae > Micromonospora > Micromonospora chalcea. The sequence continues at coordinate 2,683,288 of NZ_CP118233.1, forward strand.
CGACGTGGACGATCTCGCCGGTGGTGGCCGGGAACCAGTCCGACAGCAGCGCCAGGCAGGCCCGGGCGGCCGGCTCCTGGTCGGTGAGGCTCCAGCCCAGCGGGGCCCGCTCGGTCCAGGCGTCCTCGAACTGGTCGAAGCCGGGGATGGACTTGGCGGCGATGGTGCGCAGCGGGCCGGCCGCGACCAGGTTGCTGCGGATGCCCTGCTTGCCCAGGTGCAGCGCCAGGTAGCGGGAGGCGGACTCCAGCCCGGCCTTGGCCACGCCCATCCAGTCGTAGACCGGCCACGCCTTGGTGGCGTCGAAGGTGAGGCCCACCACGGCGCCGCCGGAGGACATCAGCGGCAGCGCGGCCATGGCCAGGGACTTGTACGAGTAGGTGGAGACCTGGAGCGCGGTGGCCACGTCCGCCCACGGGGCGTCGAGGAAGCCGCCGCCGAGGCAGCTCTGCGGGGCGAACCCGATCGAGTGCACCACCCCGTCCAGGCCGTCGACGTGCTCGCGTACCTTGTCGGCCAGCCCGGCCAGGTGCTCCTCGCTGGTGACGTCCAGCTCGATCACCGGCGCGGGTTCGGGCAGCCGCTTGGCGATCCGCTCCACCAGGGAGAGCCGGCCGTAGCCGGTGAGCACGACCTGGGCGCCGTTCTCCTGGGCGAGTTTCGCCACCGAGAAGGCGATCGAGGCGTCGGTGATGACGCCGGTGACCAGCAGTCGCTTACCGGCGAGAAGTCCGGACATTGCGTGTCTCCTCCGTGCTCTGCTCAGTGACCCATGCCGAGGCCGCCGTCGACCGGGATGACGGCGCCGGTGACGTAGCCGGCCGCGTCCGAGGCGAGCCAGGTGACGACGCCCGCGACCTCGTCCGGGGTGGCCATCCGCCCGGCGGGGATCGCCTTGCGCAGCTCCGCCTTGCGTTCCTCGGGCAGCCCGGCGGTCATGTCGGTGTCGATGAAGCCGGGCGCCACCACGTTCGCGGTGATGTTGCGGCTGCCCAGCTCGCGGGTGATCGAGCGGGCCACACCGACCAGGCCGGCCTTGCTGGCCGCGTAGTTGACCTGGCCCGCGCCACCGAAGAGGCCGACCACCGAGGAGATGAAGATCATCCGGCCCCACCGGTTCCGGAGCATCTTCGTCGAGGCCCGCTTGGCGACCCGGAACGAGCCGCTCAGGTTGGTGTCGAGCACGCGGGTGAACTGTTCCTCGGACATCCGCATGAGCAGCGTGTCGTCGGTGATGCCGGCGTTGGCGACGAGCACCTCCACCGGGCCCAGCTCGGCCTCGACCGCGGTGAACGCGGCGTCGACCGACTCGGCGTCGGTCACGTCACACCGCACCCCGAACAGGCCCTCCGGGGCCTCGCCGCTCCGGTACGTGACGGCCACCCGGTCGCCCTGCTTGGCGAAGGCCTGGGCGATGGCCAGGCCGATCCCCCGGTTGCCGCCGGTCACCAGCACCGTACGGGCCACGGATCCCCCTCTGCTCCAGTGATCTCTCGGTCCGGTCGGAGCCTAGGGGTTACCGGTAGGTAAGCGCTAACCCGAGCAGGTCACACGCCGGCGCCGCCGGGGTCGGCGGCCGCGCGCGCGACACCCGCACACACCGGTGTACGATCACCGGGTCTGCGGGCCGGTCTGCGCCCGCGTTCCGGGCCCCGCCGACCGTAGGAGGTGATCGCTGTGCGAGATAGCGATCCTCCCAGTCGTGGCCGGGCCCACCGTCAGCCCCGCTGAGCCACGGCTCGGTCGACGCGGCTGACCCGCTTCCCGCCCTCCGCACCGCATCCGCTCTCCGGCGCCCACGCCGGGGCGGCCCTGCCGCGCGGCGGAGCACCCGGTCACGACTTCGTGCGCGTACGCCCCGACCCCCCACGGCCCGCACCGGGCCGACTGTCGCCACGGAGCACACCCATGAGCCGTTACGTCGCCCCCCTGGGTTTCACCCTCGCCGCCGTCTGGGTGGCGGTCCTGTTCGTGCTGGCCGGCGGCGGTCACTGACCACCGCCGGCCGGGCCCGGCTCAGACCAGCCGGGACGTCCAGAGCAGACTCAGCCCGCCCGCGCACAGCGCCAGCAGCAGGGCGACGCCCGCGTACCACTGGGTGATCTCGCGCGGCTCGGTCCGGTAGCCGATCGAGCTGCCCATGTCCTGGTAGACCTGCTTCAGCTCGCTGGCCGACGCGGCCTCGTAGAAGAAGCCCTGGGTGGTCTCCGCGAGCTGGGACAGCGCGGTGCGGTCCACCGGCACCCGCTGGAGCTGCCCGCCGATGTCGACCTGCCCCGAGTCGGTGCCGAACGCGATGGTGGACACCGGCACGTTCGCCGCCTGCGCCGCCGCGGCGGCCTCCTCCACCGACCGGCCGGAGGTCCGGTAGCCGTCGGACAGCAGCACGATCCGGGCCGGCGGGATGCCGGCGGCGCCGTCGGCCGGCACCGTGCGGATCGCCTCCAGGCAGGTGAAGACCGCCTCGCCGGTGGCTGTCGCCTCGGCCAGCACCAGCCCGTCGATGGCGGTGTTCACCGCCGCCCGGTCCTTGGTCGGCGGCACCAGCACGTTCGCGGACTTCGCGAACGACACGAGCCCCAGGTTGTAGCTCTCCGGCAGCTCGCCGACGAACTGCTTGGCCGCCTCCTGCGCCGCCTCCAGGCGGTTCGGCGACACGTCGTCGGCCTGCATCGACAGCGACACGTCGATGGCGAGCATGACGGTGGCCCGCTCCAGCGGCTCGCGGGTGTCGATCGCCGGGCGGGCCAGCCCGGTCGCCAGCACCAGCAGGCAGAGCAGGAACGCGGTGGCCGCCACGTGCCGCCGCCAGCCCAGTCCCTTGGGCGCGACGGTACGCAGCAGGTCGACGTTTGTGAACCGCAGCGCGTACTGCCGGCGGTGCAGTTGCCGCCAGACGTACGCGGCGGCGAGGGCGAGCACCGGCAGCACGGCCAGCAGCCACCACGGTTGCAGAAAACGGATCATCGAGTCGTCCCTCGGGTGCGGGCGTGCCGCTGTGCGGCGACGAAACGCACCATGTCCAGCAGCCAGTCTCGGTCGGTACGCAGGCGCAGGTGGGCCGCGCCCGCGGCGCGCAGCTCGGCGGCGATCGCCCCGCGCTGGGCGGCCGCCGCCTCGGCGTACCGGCGGCGCAGGCCCGGGTCGGCGGTCTGCACCTCGTGCAGCTCGCCGCTCTCCGGGTCGACCACCGGCAGCACCCCCACGTCGAGCAGTTCCAGTTCCCGCGGGTCGACCACCTCCACGGCCAGCACGTCGTGGCGGACCCGCAGCTTACGCAGCGGCCGGCCCCACTGCTGCGGCGGCGCGAGGAAGTCGGAGATGACCACCGCCACGCCGCGCCGCCGGGGCGGCCGGTTGAGCATGTCGACGAGCGCGCCGAGGTCGCTGCGACCGGGCCGGATCTCGGCGCCGGCCACCGCCCGCAGCAGCCCCTGGGCCTCCTTGCGGCCGGCGCGGGCGGGCAGCCGCAGCAGCGTGCCCGGCCCACCGGCCCCGCCGGTGCCGACGACGGCGCCGATCCGGTTGCCGCCGCGCACGGTGAGGTGGGCCAGCGCGGCGACGGCGGCGACCGCCACGTCCCGCTTGAGCCACCGGCCGGTGCCGAAGTCGAGGCTGGCCGACATGTCCACAGCAAGCCACGTCTCCAGCTCGCGGTCGGCCACCGTACGCCGCACGTGCGGCATGGTGGTGCGGGCCGTGACCGGCCAGTCCATCCGGCGCACGTCGTCGCCGGGCCGGTACTCCCGGGACTCCCCCGCCTCGCTGCCCGGGCCGGGCAGCAGCCCGGCGTAGTCGCCCTGGAGCAGCCCGTCCAGCTTGCGGGTGACCATGAGCTGGAGCCGGGCCAGCACGGCCCCGGAGCGGTCGCCGGTGGCGAGGCGGGTGGGCGGGGTCACGGCCGCTGCCCGGGCCATCCGTTGTGCGGCACGGCCGGTGGCGGTGCGGCCTGCTGACGGGGCGCGACGGCGGGCAGCGGGATGGTCGACATCACCCGGTGCACGATGTGGTCGGCCGGTACGTCGTCGGCGAGCGCGTCGTAGCTGAGCACCAGCCGGTGGCGCAGGATGTCCGGCGCGATGTCCTGCACGTCCTGCGGCAGCGCGTAGTCCCGCCCGCGCAGCAGCGCCAGCGCGCGGGTGGCCCGGACCAGGCCGAGCGAGGCGCGCGGGCTGGCGCCGTACTGGATGAGCTGGGCGACGTCGGGCATGCCGTGCTCGGCCGGCGCCCGGGTGGCGAGCACCAGCCGGACCGCGTAGTCGACGAGCGCGTTGTGCACGAAGACCTGGTCGGCCTTGCGCTGCAGGGCGATCAGGTCGGGGGTGTCGAACACCCGGGCCGGCTCCGGCGGGGCGACGCCCATCCGGTAGACGATCTCGCGTTCCTCGGCATCGGTCGGGTAGCCCACGACGATTTTCATGAGGAAGCGGTCCCGCTGCGCCTCCGGCAGCGGGTAGACGCCCTCCTGCTCGATCGGGTTCTGGGTGGCCATCACCAGGAACGGGTCCGGCACCCGGTGACTCTCGCCACCGATGGAGACCTGCCGCTCGCTCATCACCTCCAGCAGCGCCGACTGCACCTTGGCCGGCGCGCGGTTGATCTCGTCGGCGAGCAGGAAGTTGACGAAGACCGGACCCAGCTCGACGTCGAACTTCTCGCTGGACTGCCGGTAGATCCGGGTGCCCATGATGTCGGCGGGCACCAGGTCCGGCGTGAACTGGACCCGGGCGAACGATCCGCCGACGACCCGGGCCAGCGTCTCCACGGCGAGCGTCTTGGCCACGCCCGGTACGCCCTCCAGCAGGCAGTGCCCCCGGGCCAGCAGCGCGACGAACATCCGCTCGACCATCCGGTCCTGGCCGACGATCACCCGCTTGGTCTCGAACAGCGCCCGCTCCAGCAGCGTGGCGTCCTGCGCCGGCGTGGTGGCCGCCGGGGGCGGGGCGTCCGGCGGCGCCTCGGTCGGGTTCGGCACGTCGGGTGTGGTCGGCTGGGCCACCGGTCCTCCACAGCAGGGTCGTCGTCGCGGCGTGGTGCGTATCAAGACTGTCATGCCTCGCTGAGAGCCGAGGGTGGGAGAGGCACGATTTTCGCCGCGCCGTCCGGCCACGCCGTACCGCCGCACGAAAACGCTGAACACGGGTGGACAAAAAGGGGTCCGCAGTGTGTACGATTCACCCCGTCGCCGGGCGGCTCCCCCCGTGGCCGCCCGGCGCTAAAACTCCCGGCGTGCGACGCCTAGACTCGCCCCGGTGACGACTCCCAACGCCCCCGAAGACGAGCTGATCTGCTCGGCGCGGGGGTGTCGCGCTCCCGCCGCCTACCAGCTTCGCTGGCACAATCCCCGCCTGCACGCGCCCGACCGGCGCAAGACCTGGCTCGCCTGCCCGGCGCACCGGGACTCCCTCGGGGACTTCCTCGACGCACGCGGCTTCCTCCGCGAGGTGGTCCCGCTTCCCTGATCGCCTACGCTCGAAGCGTGAGCGAGCAGACGACCCGAGCCCGTACCGGCGGCGAGCACGGCAGGTCCTCCCGGTGAGCGGTGACGGCCACACCGGCCTCCCGCCCGCGTCGCGCAGCGCGCTGGAGCCCTGGCCGGACACCGTCGACTGGCGGCCGATCTCCCGCGACCTGATCTGGGTGGAGCTGATCCGGCTCGGCATCGGGCTGGCGGTGGCGCTCGTGGTGCTCGGCGTGGCCTGGGCGCTGTCCGGGCACTGGCTGCTCGGCGCCGCCGTCGGCGTGGCCCTGCTGATCGGCGTCTGGCGGGCGATCACCATCGTGCGTGCGGTCCGCGCCTGGGGGTATGCCGAGCGCGACGACGACCTGCTGGTGCGGCACGGTCTGCTGGTGCGGCGGCTCTCCATCGTGCCGTACTCCCGGATGCAGTTCGTCGACGTGAGCGCCGGTCCGCTGGAGCGTGCCTTCGACCTCGCCACTGTGCAGTTGCACACGGCGGCGGCCGCCAGCGACGCCCGGGTGCCGGGGCTGCGTCCGGCCGAGGCGTCCCGGCTGCGCGACCGGCTCACCGCGCTGGGCGAGGACCGGGCGGAGGGCCTGTGAGCGACCGGAACGACCCCGGCGCGCCGCGGCCCCACGACGACCGGCCCGGGGCGGCGCCCGGTCCCCCACCGCCGGTCGGTCCGGAACAGCCGCCCGGGCCGGGTTACGGGCCGCCCGCCGCGCCGCCCGGCTACGGACCGCCGCCCGGATACGCGCCACCACCCGGTTACGGGCCCCCGCCCGGATACGGGACGGCAGCCGACGCGACGCCCGGGCCGTGGCCCGCGCCCGCTCCGCCGTACCCGGGACCCTGGGGTCCGGCCGCCGCGCCCTCGGCGGACGGGGAGGAACCGCGGCAGCGGCTGCATCCGCTGAGCCCCGCGCTGCACGGCGCGAAGTCACTCGTCGTCGTGATCGCCGGTCTGTCCTGGTCGACGCTGTCGCGGGTCGGGTTCGGCTGGTTCGCCCTGCTGGTCACGGTCTTCGTGCTCGGCGCCACCGTGCTGTCCGTGGTGAGCTGGTGGAACACCGGTTACCACCTGGTGGGCCGGGAGCTGCGCGTGTATGAGGGCCTGCTGTGGCGGCGCACGCGCGCCATCCCGCTGGAACGGTTGCAGGCGGTGGAGGTGGTCCGGCCGCTGCTGGCCCAGCTCACCGGCCTGGCCGAGCTGCGGCTCGAGGTGGTCGGCGGGGGCAAGACCGAGGCGCCGCTGGCCTACCTCAGCGTGGCCGAGGCCACCGCGCTGCGGCAGCGGCTGCTCGCTGTCGCCGGCCGGGCCCCGTCCGCCGTGGCCGAGCCGGGCGTGCCGGCCGCCCCGGGTACGCCGGTCGCGCCCGCGCCGGCCGGCCGCCGGCTGCACGTCGTCCGCAACCAGGACCTGCTGGTCAGCCAGTTGCTCACGCCGCAGGCGTTCCTGCTGCCGGTCGGCGTGGTGTTCGTGGGCGCCCAGTTCCTCTCCGAGGGCTCGTGGTCGTTCATCGCGGTGGCGAGCACGCTCACCGCGATGGCGGGTGTGGTGCTGCAACCGGTCCGGCGGGTGCTCGACGACTGGAGTTTCCGGCTCGACCGGGACGACGGCACGCTGCGTGTGCACAACGGGCTGCTGGAGACGCGGGTGCAGACGGTGCCGCTGCACCGGGTGCAGACCGTGCGGGCGACCTGGCCGCTGCTCTGGCGGATGAAGGGCTGGCTGCGGCTGCGGCTGGAGGTGGCCGGCTACTCGGCCGGTGAGCCGGACGACCGCAACCGCCCGGACCGGCTGCTGCCGGTCGGCGACGCCGGCACCGGCGCGATGGTGGTGGCGGAGGTGCTGCCCGGCGTACGGCTGGACGAGCTGCCCGGCACGCCGCCCCCGTCCCGGGCCCGCTGGCTGCGCCCGCTGAGCCGCAAGGTGGTCGGCGCCGGCCTCGACGAGCGGGTCTTCGTGGCCCGGTCCGGGCTGCTGACCCGCCAGCTGACGCTGGTGCCGTACGCCCGGATCCAGAGCGTGCGCGTCACGCAGGGGCCGGCGCAGCGGTTGCTGCGGCTGGCCACCGTGCACGCGGACACCGCGGGCGGGGCCGGGGCGGCGGCGGTCGACCGGGACCTGGCCGACGCCTGGGAGCTGGCCGCGGAGCTGACCGAGCGGTCGCGGGCCGCGCGCCGGGCCGACCACCGCCGCTGACCCGCCAGCGGGGCTAGCGTCGCTCGGCCGGCACCGCGTCCCGGTCGTCCGCGGGGGCGTCGGCCTCGGCCGCGGTGGCGGGCTGCGGCACGTCGGCCGCGCCGGCGGGCTCACCGGCACGCCGGGCCCGCCGCGCCGCCCACCAGCGCTCGGCCAGGCCGACCACCAGGAACGTCATGCCCACGTACGCCCAGCCGACCAGCACGTCGATCAGGTAGTGCTCGCCGCTGTACATCAGCGTGAACGTCATGGCCAGCGGATACGCCAGCATCAGCGGCCACCAGCGCTTGCGCACCGACCGCATGAAGAACAGCACCACGAACAGCGCGAACGCGGTGTGCAGCGACGGCATCGCGGCCACCGGGTTGGAGGCGATCTGCCCGGCGTTGAGCAGATTGCCCGCGCCGTGCATGCCGATCTCCTTCCACCCCCGGGTGGAGATCCGCGCGACCTCGGTCAGCAGGCCGTTCTGCGCCGCCCACCACGGCGGCGCGGCCGGGTAGGCGAAGTAGGTGACCAGGCCGGCCGCGCACAGGAAGCCCCAGCGGGACATGTACGCGATCCAGCGCCGCCGGTTGCGCATCCACAGCACGGCCGCGGCGGCGAACGTCGCCACGAAGTGCGAGAAGTAGATCCAGCTCACCAGCACGTCCCACCAGCGCACCTCGGACGGGTCGTACAGGCGCTCCTGCAGCCAGATCGTCGGCACCTCACCGCCGGTGAGCCAGCCGGTGAGGAACCGGTCGGCGACGATCAGCTCCATCGCGTGCGGGGTGGCGCCGTTGTCGGCGAAGCCCCGGGACAGGTTGTACGCGGCGAGCAGCAGCACCACCGGGATCCAGTCCCGGGCGAAGCGCAGGTGGCTGCGCCACGGGCGGGCCGAGTTCCAGGCGATGGTGCCGGCCCAGATCCACAGGAACGCGTACGCCGGGTCGGTGGGCAGGCCGATGACGAGCCAGCCCGCCACGAAGGCGACGCCCCAGATGGTCATCGCGATCACACGGCGGCGCCCGCCGTCGGGCGACTCGGTGGTCGCGTCGGGGGCGGGGGTCGGAGATTGTGTCTGCTCGGCCATCGCGGACAAGGTTAACGGCGGGCGACGGGCGGGCCTGCGGGCGGGCGGGGACGACACGGGCGCGGCGGCTCGGACGCCGGACGGCCCCCGTTCATCTGCACTAGGCTCGGCCGCATGCAGGAGCAGCCGGAGTCGCCCTTCACGCCGGGCCTGACCGCCCGCGTCGAGCTGACAGTGACCGACGCCGACACCGCGCAGGCGGTGGGCTCCGGGGACGTGCCGGTGCTCGGCACCCCGCGCGTGCTGGCGCTGGCCGAGGCGGCGACGGTGGCCGCCACCGCGACCCGGATGCCGTCCGGGTCGACCACCGTCGGCGTACGGGTGGAGCTGGAGCACCGCGCGGCCACCCCGGTCGGGCGTACCGTGGCCGCCCACGCCGAGCTGGTGAAGGTCGACGGGAAGCGGCTCGTCTTCGAGGTGACTGTCACCGACGGTCCGACGGTGGCGGCGCAGGGCCGGGTAGAGCGGTCGCTGGTCGACCGGCAGCGCTTCGTCGAGCGGGCCCTCGGCCCGTCATGACCGCCGGCTTCACCGAGGTCGCCCCCGGTGTGCACGTGCGACGTGAGCCGCTGCTGGCGGTGAACGTGGTGCTCGTGGTCGGCGACGGCGCGGCGCTGCTGGTCGACACGCTCTCCACGGCCGGGCAGGCGCGGGAACTGGCGGCGGCGGCGCGGGCGGTGACGCCGTACCCGTGGACGATCGTGAACACGCACCACCACTTCGACCACTGTTTCGGCAACGCCACGCTGGCCGGGCCGGACACCGCGATCTACGCGCACCCGCAGGCCGTGGCGGCGCTGCGGGACCGGCCGGACGCGCTGCGCCGCGCCGCGTACGAGGAGATGCGCGCCGAGGATCCGGCGCTGGCCGAGGAGCTGGCGCGTACCGAGCTGCGGGCGCCGACGCACGAGGTGGTCGAGGAGACGGTGCTCGACGTCGGTGGCCGCCGGGTGGTGCTGCGCCATCCCGGGCATGGGCACACCGACGCCGACCTGGTGGTGCACGTGCCCGATGCGGACGTGCTGGTGGCCGGCGATCTGGTGGAGCAGAGCGGGCCGCCGGCGTTCGAGGAGTCGTACCCGTTGCGGTGGCCGGACGCGCTGGCCGACCTGCTGCGCCTGACCACGCCCGCGACGGTGGTGGTGCCGGGCCACGGCGAGCCGGTCGGCGCGGATTTCGTCCGCGAGCAGCACGCGCAGCTCGCGCGGCAGGCGTGGCTGATCCGCGCCGGGCACACCGGCAGCGCGCCGCCGGAGCGGGTGGCGGCCGAGTCGCCGTTCGGCGCCCGGCCGGGCCTGATCGCCGCCCGCCGCGGCTACGCCGAACTCGACGGCACCGCCTGAGCGGCGGCCTGGGCTCAGCCGGCGTCGGCGAGGATCTCGCGGAGACGGTTGCGGCACTCGGCGACGAACGCCGGGAACGTGTGCCAGTAGTAGGAGACGCCGCTGGCCGCCACCCCGAGCGCCCAGGCGCGGGCCCGTGCCCAGGTCACGTCGTCGACACCGAGCGCCTCCCGGTAGGCGTGCCGGGCCTGCGGCGGCAGGTCCCAGATCGGCGCGTGTTCCGCGTCCGGGAACCCGACGGTCAGCCCGCCGAAGTCGATCACCGCGCACAGCCGGCCGTCGCGTGCCAGCACATTGGTGGGCTTGAGGTCGGTGTGCAGCCAGACGTGCCGGCCGGCGGGTTCGGGCAGGGTGAGGGCGTCGCGCCAGAGCCGGTGCAGGGTGTCGACGTCGGTCTCGTCGCCGATCCTGCGCCGGCAGTCGTCGAGCGCCGCGCTGACCCAGGTGTCGCAGGGGTGCAGGCTGCCGCCGCGGTATCCGCTCAGCGCGTCCGCGCGGGTCGCGCCGAGCAGGTCGGCCGCGTGCAGGTGACGTACGAACACCGCCAGGTCGGCGCCGAGGGCGGCCCAGTCCCGGACCGTGCCGGGTCCGACCTCGTCGCCGTGGATCCACCGCTGCACCGACCACGGCAGCGGGAAGGCGGTGGTCGGCGTCCCGGCGTGGAGCGGTTCCGGCACCGGGTACGGCAGCAGTGGCGCGAGCCGGGGCAGCCACAGCTGTTCCTTGCGCAGCGCGCCGGCTTTCTCCGCGGTGCGGGGCAGCCGGACGAGCAGGTCGTCGCCGAGCCGGTACATGGTGTTGTCGGTCCCGGCGCCGGCCGGGGTCAACGGCAGCGCGGCCCACTCGGGGCGCTGGTCGGTCAGCAGCGCCCGGACGATCCCCTCGTCCACAGGTGTCTCGTCCTGGTGCAGCATCACCCGGCGATCATCCGGTGCCGGGCGGCGCGGCGGCCACCGGGTTTCCGGACGTACGGGGGTCCAGTTCCGGGCGGGTGTGTGCCCGCAGCGTGGTGAGCAGCGTGTCGAGGTGCGGGGCGGCGGCCAGGATCGCGTCACGCGCCGCCGGGTCGAGGTCGGCCAGCGCCTCGGTGAGCAGCGCGGTGCGGTGCCGTTGGTGGTCGGCCATCCGCCGGTGGGCGGCCTCGGTGACGCGCAGCCGGACCACGCGGCGGTCGGCGGGGTCGCGGTCGCGGGCCAGCAGCCCGGCGTCGGTGAGGTCGCGGACCAGCGTGCTCACCGTGTTGGGCGCCGTGCCGAGGCGCCGGGCCACGTCCTTGCCGCTGATGCCCGGCGTGTCCCGGACGAGCAGGAGCAGTTCCACCTGAGCTTCGGGCAGCGGGTCCCGCCCGGCGCGCGCCGTGGACCGGCGGCGCACGAGCCGGTGCAGCTCCCCGAGGACCGCGCCGAACCGCGCGACCTGCTCGTTCGTCGACACGGGGTCACCCGCCTCACATCGCAATAGTTCTGACTACAGAGGTAAGGTACCCGAGCACATCGGATTTCAGGGGGTACCCGCTCGTGAGTCAAGCCGCGCCGCCCGCCGCCCGCCCGTCCGGCGCCGGCGCCACCGCGTCCACCGGGGGCGCGGGCCTGCTGGTGCTGCTCGGCACGCTCACCGCGATCGGCCCGCTCTCGCTGGACATGTACCTGCCCGCGTTCCCGGCCATGACCCGCGACCTCGGCGCCGACCAGGCCGGCATCCAGCTCTCGCTGACCACCTGCCTGATCGGCCTGGCGTTCGGCCAGCTCGTCACCGGGCCGCTCAGCGACCGCTGGGGGCGCCGCCGCCCGGTGCTGGTGGGCGTGGTCGCGTACACCGTGCTGGCGCTGGCGTGCGCGGCGGCGCCGAACGCCCCGCTGCTGGCCGCCGTCCGGTTCGCCCAGGGCCTGGCCGGCGGCATGGGCGTGGTGGTCGCCCGCGCCGTGGTCCGCGACCTCTACTCGGGCCGGGACGCCGCGAAGTACTTCTCCCGGCTCACCCTGGTCTTCGGGGTCGCGCCGATCGCGGCGCCGGGCGTGGGCAGCCTGGTGCTCCGGTTCGGCTCCTGGCGGTCCGTCTTCCTGGTGCTGGCCGCCATCGGCGCGGTGCTGGCCGTCGCGGTCGCGCTGCGCCTGCCGGAGACGCTGCCGGCCGAGCGCCGCAGCACCGGCGGGCTGGGGGCCACCGCCCGGACCATGCGGTCGCTGCTCGCCGACCGGGTCTACCTCGGGTACGCGCTGACCCAGGGCTTCGCCTTCGCCGGGCTGTTCGCGTACATCTCGGGGTCGTCGTTCGTGTTCCAGGACGTCTTCGGCGTCTCCGCGGCGGTGTTCAGCGTCATCTTCGGCGTCAACGCGCTCGGCCTGGTGGCCGTCGGGCAGCTGAACGCCCGGCTGCTCGACCGGTTCCCGCCACGCCGGCTGCTGGTCACCGCGCTGGCGGTCGGCCTGGTCGCCGCGGCCGGCGTGCTGAGCGGCGCGCTGACCGACGGCCTCGCGCTGACCGCGGTGGCGCTGTTCGGGTACGTCGGCGCGCTGGGCATGGTGACGCCGAACAGCACGGCGCTGGCGCTGGACGCGCACGCCCGCCACGCCGGCACCGCCGCCGCGCTGATGGGCGGCATCCAGTCGGTCGTCGGCGCGCTGGCCGCGCCCCTGGTCGGGCTCGGCGGCGAGGGCAGCGCGCTGCCGATGGCCACGGTCCTGGCCGGCGCCGCCGTTCTCACCCTGGTCACCGTCCTGACGATGACCCGCACGCGCGCGGGGTGAGCGCTGAGCGCGTTAAGAAGGGGCCCCTTCTCTACCTGAGGCGTTAACAAGGGGCCCTTCCTTTCACGCGAAGCGGGCGGTCACCTCCTCGCGGGTGGGCATGGCGGTGGCGCCACCCGGGGACTCGCAGACCACTGCGGCCACCCGCAGCGCGAACGCCACCCGCTCCCGCCACCCGGCCGGTTCGGCCGGCTCACCGGCGGCCAGCAGCTCGGCCACCAGCGCGCCCATCACCGAGTCCCCCGCGCCGGTCGCGTCCACCGCGTCCACCTTCGGCGCGGGCACGCGCACCACGTCGTCGCCGGCGGCGACCAGCGCGCCGTCCGCGCCGAGCGTGACCACGACCGTGCTCGCGCCCAGTTCCCGCAGGTACGCGGCCACGCCCTCGACCGGCTCGTGCGGGTAGAGCACCCGCGCGTCGGCGCTGCTGAGTTTGACCAGGTGCGCGGCGGCGGCGAACTCGGCGACCACCGCGCGCAGCCCGTCCAGCGCGCCCGGGGCGGTGAGCAGCCGGGGCCGGACGTTCGGGTCGAACACCCGCAGCGCGCCCGCGATCGACCAGGCGCGCCGGGCGGCGGCGAGCACCGGCGGGTCGAGCAGCACGATCGAGCCGCAGTAGAGCACATCCGCGCCCTCGACCAGCGCCACGTCCAGGTCGTCCGGGCCGAGCAGCGCGTACGAGCGGGGCTCGCCGTAGAAGCGGAAGTCCGGCTCGGGGCCGGCGAAGGTGGCCACCGCGAGCGCGGTCGGGGCCGGCACGGTCACCGTCCCGCTCACGTCCACACCGGCGTCGGTGAGGAAGGCGCGGATCCGTCCGGCCAGCGCGTCGTCGCCGAGCGACCCGACGAACCGCGCGTCCCCGCCGAGCCGAGCGGTCGCCACCGCCACGTTGAGCGGTCCCCCGCCGATCGCCTGCCGGTAGACGGGCTCTCCGTCGCGCTCGGCGTCGAGCAGGTCCACCAGCGCCTCGCCGAGCACCACCGCGTACCCCATCCTGGCTCCCCTCGTCGTCCTACCCCGATCCTGGCGCATACCGGCGCCACCGCGCGCCGGGACCCTGGCATCGAACGGCGCCTATTGCGGGCCGCGCCCGGACGTGGTGGGATGGCGGTGCCGGGTGACGACGCGGGGGCTGCCGCGTCACCGGCCGCCGGGTCGATCCGACGCGAGGGCATCCACGGTCCGTTGGGCAACGGACCGCAGACGGTGCGCGCCCGTCGACGGCCACGGCCGCACTCCGACCGGGCGCGGGCACCGCGATCGTCGCATCCGCTCGTCGCAGCGGGGCGGGCCGAACCGGGCCACGCTCCGCGAGTCAGGAGATCCCCGTGCACCGATCCCGATCCCGTACGGCCGCGTTGCTCACCGCGGCCGCCACCCTGACCCTGGGCGCGTTCGCCCTGGTCACCAACTCCGGACCGGCGGCCGCGCACGGCGCGGCCATGACGCCGGGCGCCCGCACCTACCTGTGCTGGAAGGACGGCCTCACCGGGACCGGTGAGATCCGGCCGAACAACCCCGCCTGCTCGTCGGCGGTGGCCGAGAGCGGCGCGAACTCGCTGTACAACTGGTTCAGCGTGCTGCGCTCCGACGCCGGCGGGCGGACCGTCGGGTTCATCCCCGACGGCAAGCTGTGCAGCGGCGGCAACCCCGGCTTCAGCGGGTACGACGCGGCGCGCAACGACTGGCCGATCACCCACCTGACGGCGGGCCGGTCGATGGAGTTCCGGTACAGCAACTGGGCCCACCACCCGGGCACGTTCTACTTCTACGTGACCAAGGACAGCTGGAGCCCGAACCGGCCGCTGGCCTGGAGCGACCTGGAGGAGCAGCCGTTCCTGCAGGTGACCAACCCGCCGCAGCGCGGCGCGGTCGGCACCAACGACGGTCACTACTACTTCACCGGCAACCTGCCGTCGAACAAGAGCGGCCGGCACATCATCTACTCGCGCTGGGTCCGCTCGGACAGCCAGGAGAACTTCTTCGGCTGCTCGGACGTGACGTTCGACGGCGGTAACGGCGAGGTGACCGGGATCGGCTCGGGCGGCAGCAACCCCCCGACTACCGCGCCGCCGACCACCGCGCCGCCGACCACCGCGCCCCCGACCACCGCGCCCCCGACCACCGCGCCGCCGACCTCGCCTCCGCCGGTGACGACCAGCCCGACCATGCCGGCCGGCTCCTGCATGGCGGTGTACAAGGTGGTCACCGCCTGGGGTGGCGGCTTCCAGGGCGAAGTGACGATCATGAACCACAGCACCCGGACGTACTCCGGGTGGACCGCGAACTGGACCTGGCCCAGCGGCCAGACCATCAACCAGGTGTGGAACGGCACGTTGAGCGGCAGCGGGGCGTCGGTGAGCGTCTCCAACGCCGCCTACAACGGCAGCGTCCCGCCGGAGGGCACCACCACGTTCGGCTTCACCGCGAACTTCTCCGGCACCAACACCCTGCCGACGGTCACCTGCACCGGCAGGTGATCCCGTAACGGGAAGGGCCCTCGGGGAACACCCCGGGGGCCCTTCCTCGTCACGCTCGGGTCAGCGGACCATGCTGCCGACGACCGGCTTGGTGAGCAGCGCGGACTGGTTGCGCTGGATGCCCGGGTCGAGCGTCTTGGCCACGAAGATGGCGTGCCAGATGCAGAAGATCAGCACGGTCCACACCTTGCGGGAGTGGTCCGCCTCCTCCCGCTTGTGCTCCTCCAGCAGGCGCATCGCGTACGACAGGTCGATCAGGTCGCCCGCGCCCGAGGTGGACAGCACGTGCCGCGCCCACTCGTACATCTCGCCGCGCAGCCAGACCCGGGTCGGGGTCGGGAAGCCCAGCTTCTTGCGGTTGACGATGGCCGGCGGCACGACGCCCTGCAGCGCCTGGCGCATCGCGTACTTGGTGGCCTCGGAGCGGGGCGGCAGCTTCAGGTCGACCGGGATGCCGGCGGCGACGTTGAACACCTCCCGGTCCAGGAACGGCACCCGCACCTCCAGCGAGTGCGCCATCGAGATCCGGTCGGCCTTGACCAGGATGTCGCCGCGCAGCCAGGTGTAGAGGTCGACGTACTGCATCTTGGTGACGTCGTCCAGCTCGGTGCACTCGGCGTAGATCGGGGCGGTCACGTCGGTGTAGCGCACCGAGGGGTCGTAGCGGCGCAGCAGGTGCTGCTTCTCCTCCTCGGTGAACATCCGGGCGTTGCCGTAGTAGCGCTGCTCGATCGGGGTGGTGCCGCGCTCCAGGAAGCTCTTGCCCTTGACCCCCTGCGGAATGGCCTTGGACACCGCGCGCAGGCCCTTCTGCACGCCGTCGGGCAGGCTGTTCACCGAGTTGAGCGACAGCGGCTCCCGGTAGATCGTGTAGCCGCCGAAGAACTCGTCCGCGCCCTCGCCGGAGAGCACCACCGTGACGTGCTCGGCGGCCTTCTTCGCCACGAAGTACAGCGGCACCAGCGCCGGGTCGGCGACCGGGTCGTCCAGGTGCCAGACGATCTTCGGCAGCGCGTCGATCATGTCCTGCGGCCCGATCTTGGTCGGGATGGTGGTCACGTCGAGGTGCCGGGCCGAGTCCTGGGCCACGTCGATCTCGGAGTAGCCGGGCACGTCGTAGCCGACGGTGAAGGTGAGGATGTTCGGGTTGAACTCGCGGGCCAGCGCCACCACGGCGGTGGAGTCGATGCCGCTGGACAGGAACGAGCCGACCGGCACGTCCGAGCGCATGTGCATCCGGACGCTCTCCCGCAGCGTCTCCCGGATGTCGTGGTAGAGCCGCTGCTCGTCGGAGACCGGGGCCGGCCGGAACACCGGGCGGTACCAGCGGCGCACCTCGATCCGGCCACCAGGGGTCCAGTTCAGGTACTCCCCCGAGCCGATCCGGCTGATCCCCTTGTGCAGCGTGCCCGGCTCCGGCACGTACTGCAGCGTCAGGTAGTGGCTCAGGTTGGCGGTGTCGATGCCCGCGTCGCCCTGGTACGCCGAGTGCGCGAACGGCAGCAGCGCCTTCTTCTCCGACGCGAGGTAGAGGCCGTCCTGGGTCTCCAGGTAGTGCAGCGGCTTGATGCCGAAGTAGTCCCGGGCGCCGAAGGCCCGCCGCTCCTGCCGGTCCCAGATGACGAACGCGAACATGCCGCGCAGCTTGGTGAGCACCTGCTCACCCCAGTAGTGGTAGCCGGCGACGATCACCTCGCCGTCGCCGTTGGTGGCGAACTGGGCGCCGTAGTCGCGGATCAGCTCCTCGCGCAGCTCGATGTAGTTGTAGATCTCGCCGTTGAAGGTGAGCAGGTACCGCCCGCCCGCGTACGGCAGGGGCTCGTGGCTCAGCGCCACGTCGATGATCGCCAGGCGCTTGTGCGCGAACACACCGTCCGCGTACCGGCCGGAGGCGTCGCCGACCACCTCGACCCCGGTCTCGTCCGGGCCACGGTGGTGCAGGCACTCCAGTGCGCCGGCGATGTTGTCGCGGTGGGCGGCGGCGTCGCCGCGCGCGCTGAAGAAGGCCAGGAGTCCGCACATGGCCGCCATCTTTCCACGCGCCGGAAGCCTCCGTCGCGGCACCGCAGGCACCTCCCGCTGTCGTGCGCGCGGTACCGTCTGGACCAGCGACGAGGCTCAGGGAGGGACGGATCATGGCCGAGGAGCGGACGCGACAGGGCAAACCGGCGGACGGTACGGAGTCGCACGACCCGGACTTCCCGGAGGCGTTCCTGTCGTTCATGCGCCAGGGCTGGCGGGACACCGAACTGCCGGTCGCCCCGCGCCCGGAGGCGCCCAACCACGCCAAGCGGCGGGCCGCGCTGGCCGAGGCCTTCCCGGGCGAGACGCTGGTCATCCCCACGGGCAACGAGAAGGTACGCGCCAACGACACCGAGCACCGGTTCCGTCCGGGCAGCGACTTCGCGTACCTGACCGGCGACCTGGAGCCGGACAGCGTCCTCGTGCTGCGCCCGGGTGGGGAGTCCACGCTGTTCATGCGGCCCCGGTCGTCGCGGGTGACCGACGAGTTCTTCCGCAGCCGGCACGGTGAGCTGTGGGTGGGCCGCCGGCCGACGCTGCGGGAGAAGTCCACCGAGCTGGGCCTGCCGACGGCCGACCTGAGCGAGCTGGACGCGACGCTGGCCGAGCTGGCGCCGGGGCGTACCCGGGTGCTGCGCGGTTTCGACGCCCGGGTGGACGCGGCGGTGCGTCAGTACGACGGCGCGCGCGCCGACGGTCAGCCCGGCCGCGACCGGGAGCTGGCCATCGCGATCGCCGAGCTGAAGCTGGTCAAGGACGAGTGGGAGATCGCGCAGCTCCAGGAGGCGTGCGACGCCACGGTGCGCGGCTTCGAGGACGTGGCACGGGCGCTGCCGGCCGACCGCGGCGTCTCCGAGCGGCTGCTGGAGGGCGTCTTCGCGCTGCGCGCCCGGCACGACGGCAACGACGTCGGGTACGGCTCGATCGTCGGGGCCGGCGAGCACGCCACTGTCCTGCACTGGGTGCACAACCACGGCGCCACCCGTCCGGGTGACCTGCTGCTGATGGACATGGGCGTGGAGAACCGCAACCTCTACACCGCCGACGTCACCCGGGTGCTGCCGGTCGACGGCCGGTTCACGCCGCTGCAGCGCCAGGTCTACGACGCCGTGTACGCCGCCCAGCAGGCCGGCATCGAGATGTGCCGGCCGGGCGTGGCGTTCCGGGACGTGCACCTGGCCTCGATGCGGGTGCTGGCCGAGGCGCTGAAGGATCTCGGGCTGCTGCCGGTGAGCGTGGACGAGGCGATGGACCCGGCCTCCACGGTCTACCGGCGGTGGACGCTGCACGGCACCAGCCACATGCTCGGCATCGACGTGCACGACTGCGCCAACGCGCGCAAGGAGAACTACCGGGAGGGTCCGCTCGGCGAGGGGTACGTGCTGACCGTCGAGCCGGGGCTCTACTTCCAGCCGGAGGACGAGATGGTCCCCGAGGAGCTGCGGGGCATCGGCGTGCGGATCGAGGACGACATCCTGGTCACCGCGGACGGTCCGGTGAACCTGTCGGCCGGTCTGCCGCGGCGCTCCGACGAGGTGGAGACCTGGCTGGCCGAGCAGCGTGAGGCGGGCCCCCGCCTGCCCGGCTGAGTCCTGCGGGCCGCGATCTTCCGGCGGGCCCCACCACCGCGCCTTCACGGCAGGTGGTGGGGCCCGCCGCCGTCTGGGGGAGTTGCGGTCCGCTCACGTGGTTGGTCACCGACCGCCGATCGTGGGAGGAATGCGGGCTTTTTTCGGATACGTCTTCCTCGCGAGGAACCTTCTCATACGGTGCTGATCAGAGGCTACAACCGGTTTGTAGCTGGTCGCCCGGCCTGGGGCGGTGCGACCCGTTTGGGAAGAACCGAAAGGGCTCTCATCTCATGTCGAACGATGTAACGACACCCGACGGTGGAGCGCCGATGGCGCCTGCCCCGCGGACGAGCAAGCGGCGGGCGCTCTGGGTCGCCACCGGCGTGGCCGGGCTGACCGGCGTCGTCGGGCTGGCGGCGCTGGGCGGTCTCGCCGCCCGCGACGACAAGTCCGGCACCGAGCCGGTGGCGGACAACCACGCCGCCGCTCCCCAGAACACCGGCAACGACTCCGACGGCGGGTACGACAAGGACGGCAAGGACGGCAAGGACCGTGGCCAGGAAGGCCGCGACCGCGGCGAGTGGGGCCCGGACAAGGGCGACTGGGGCAAGGACGGCAAGGACGACCACGGCAAGACCCGCGAGGTCGCCTGCGACGACGACGCCCTGATCGACGCCCTCGAACTCGCCAACCGCGACCACGGCGGCACCCTCAAGCTCGCCGAGAACTGCACCTACGAACTCGGCGTCAAGGACCGCAAGTTCGGCTCCGCCCTGCCCGAGATCAAGCAGGACGTCACCATCAAGGGCAACGGCTCCACCATCAAGCGCGACGCCGAAGACACCTTCCGCATCTTCCGCGTCCGCGACGGCGGCGACCTCACCCTCAAGGACCTCACAATCAAGGGCGGCAACGCCAACGAGTTCAAGTACCCCGGGCCGTCCGTGCCGAAGGCGGCCGACCCGGCCGAGCTGGATGCCAAGCGGGTCGAGGGTGACGGCGGCGCGCTCCTGGTCGAGCGCGGCGGCAGCGCCTACCTGGACAACGTGAAGCTGACCGACAACAACGCCGAGGGCGACGGCGGCGCCATCGCCAACTACGGCCGCACCTGGCTCAAGGAGAGCAAGGTCGTCAACAACCACGCCCAGGGCGACGGCGGCGGCATCTTCAACGAGGGCATCCTCAAGGTCGAGGAAACCCACGTCGACGACAACACCGCCGGCGGCAACGGCGGCGGCATCGCCAACGGCAGCGGTGAGCACCACGACGGGCCGGTCGACCTGGCCTCGGCGGCGAAGGCCGACAAGGGTGAGCACGGCAAGCACCGCGCCGGCACGGTCGAGATCACCGGGGCGTACGAGGGCAAGGACGCCTCGTTGAGCACCCTGAGCCGCAACCGGGCGGGCCACAACGGTGGCGGCCTGTTCAGCAGCGGCGGCTGGGTCACCGTCTCGTTCACCGCGATCGGCGGCAACGTCGCCTGCGACAACGGTGGCGGCGTCTACGCCGAGAACACCGACCTGCTCCTGGAGAAGGTCCACGTGGCGGGTAACCACGCCGACGGCAACGGCGGCGGCGTGGTGACGACCGGCGGGCGCGACTGGGCCGGCAACGGCGCCGAGAAGGACGGCCTCGCGGGCAGCGCCACGATCGCCGACAGCGCGGTCGTGGACAACACGGCCGGCCGCTTCGGCGGCGGCATCTACAACGGTGAGTGGCTCATCAAGATCGAGGACGGCTTCCTCACCCGCGAGCACGACAAGGACGACAACGCCACCCTCACCATCCGCGACACCGAGATCAAGGCCAACACCGCCCTCAACGGCGGCGGCATCTTCAACAACAAGGCCAAGATCACCCTCACCAAGACCCACGTCACCAAGAACACCGCCACCGACTCCAGCAAGCTCCACCGGGTCGCCGGCGGCGTCCTCAACAACGAAGGACGCGTCAAGCTCGACGACAAGTCCCTCATCAGCAACAACGACCCCACCAACTGCGCCAACACCGTCGAGGACTGCTACAACTGATTCGCTCCACCACATAACCCGGGGTGCCCTCCTTCCGCCGCGACGGCGGGAGGAGGGCTCCCGACCTCGGAGCGGCCCGGCTGGCCGTGGTGTCCCCCACCGGGGCGTCCGGACCGCACTGCGCCCGCCCATCCCACCCGCACCCTTATGCGGGTTTTTTTCGTATATGGCCACGAGGCGAAGAAGGTTCTCATACGGTCGTTCTCAGCAGCTACAACCGATTTGTAGCGAAGGCCGCCTCGCCAGGGCGAAGCGACCTTGTCAGGTACAAGGAGAGGGCAGAGAGCTCCGATGTCCAACTACCTTCGCAATAACAATGACGCCACCAGCAAGACCATCTCCCCGCTCCGGCGTCGCCGGATGTGGCTCGCCACGGGCGTCGTGGGCCTGACCGGAGCGGTCAGCCTCGCCGGCGTGGCCTACGCGACCACCGGGGCCACCGGCCCGCACCGGCTCGCCGACGTCAAGTGGTCGACCACGCAGCAGCTCAGCGACGACGACCACGGCGACAAGGGCGAGTACGGCCGGGACGGGTACGACAAGGACGGCAAGGACGGCAAGGACCGTGGCCAGGAAGGCCGCGACCGCGGCGAGTGGGGCCCGGACAAGGGCGACTGGGGCAAGGACGGCAAGGACGACCACGGCAAGACCCGCGAGGTCGCCTGCGACGACGACGCCCTGATCGACGCCCTCGAACTCGCCAACCGCGACCACGGCGGCACCCTCAAGCTCGCCGAGAACTGCACCTACGAACTCGGCGTCAAGGACCGCAAGTTCGGCTCCGCCCTGCCCGAGATCAAGCAGGACGTCACCATCAAGGGCAACGGCTCCACCATCAAGCGCGACGCCGAAGACACCTTCCGCATCTTCCGCGTCCGCGACGGCGGCGACCTCACCCTCAAGGACCTCACAATCAAGGGCGGCAACGCCAACGAGTTCAAGTACCCGGGTGGCGGCGGCCAGCCGCCGGCCGCTGCTCCGGCGGCCGCCCCGGCGGTGGCGGCCCCGGCCGCTCCGGCTGTCGCGGCTCCGGCCGCGGCGACCACGGCCGCCGCTGCCACGCCCGTCGCCGACGGCATGAACGGCGGCAAGGACGACGACAAGCGGGTCGAGGGTGACGGCGGCGCGCTGCTGGTCGAGCGCGGCGGCAGCGCCTACCTGGACAATGTGAAGCTCGTCGACAACAACGCCGAGGGCGACGGTGGCGCCGTCGCCAACTACGGCCGCACCTGGCTCAAGGAGAGCAAGGTCGTCAACAACCACGCCCAGGGCGACGGCGGCGGCATCTTCAACGAGGGCATCCTCAAGGTCGAGGAAACCCACGTCGACGACAACACCGCCGGCGGCAACGGCGGCGGCATCGCCAACGGCGGCGGCTTCTCCGGCGAGCACGGCCCGGCGGCCTCGGCCGCGCCGAAGGGCTACGACAAGAACGAGAAGCACCACGAGGCCGGGATCGTCGAGATCTTCGGTTCCGACCACGGCAAGGACGGCATCAAGTCCAGCCTGTCGGACAACCGCGCTGGCAAGAACGGCGGCGGTCTGTTCAGCAGCGGCGGCACCGTCACGGTCTCCTTCACCGCGATCACGGGCAACACCGCCTGCGAAAACGGTGGCGGCGTCTACGCCGAGAACACCGACCTGGACCTGGACAAGGTGCACGTGGCCAAGAACCACGCCGACGGCAACGGCGGCGGCGTGGTGGTCACCGGCGGCAAGCACTGGGGCTACCCGAACGACAAGGAGCACGCCAGCGCCACGATCGCCGACAGCAAGATCGTCGACAACACCGCCAACCGCTTCGGTGGCGGCATCTACAACGGTGAGTGGCTCATCAAGATCGAGGACGGCTTCCTCACCCGCGAGCACGACAAGGACGACAACGCCACCCTCACCATCCGCGACACCGAGATCAAGGCCAACACCGCCCTCAACGGCGGCGGCATCTTCAACAACAAGGCCAAGATCACCCTCACCAAGACCCACGTCACCAAGAACACCGCCACCGACTCCAGCAAGCTCCACCGCGTCGCCGGCGGCGTCCTCAACAACGAAGGACGCGTCAAGCTCGACGACAAGTCCCTCATCAGCAACAACGACCCCACCAACTGCGCCAACACCGTCGAGGACTGCTTCAACTGACCTGACGGTCCAGGGGTACGCGACCGGCCCCCTGCCACGTGACGTGGCAGGGGGCCGGTCGGCCGTGCCGGTCAGCTCTGGACGAACACCGCCACGCTGCGCGCGGGTACGGTGAACGTGCCGGCGGCCCGGTCGAACGAGGCGGTACGCAGCGCCGGGTCGGCCGAGTTCCGCAGCACCGGATGCAGCGTCACGTTCGCCCCGCGCAGCCCGGTGACCGTCTGCTTCGCCGTCTCCGGCGTGGCGTTGAAGACGACGGTCACCGACTTCCACGTCCCGTCCAGCCCGCGCGCGTCGAGGGTCATGGTGAGCACGCCCGGCGTCTCCTTCGTCCCGGACAGCGGGAACGCCACCCGCTTCTGCACCTGCTCGGCGCTGCTGAGCCCGAACACCGGCGAGGATCGGCGGACGCGCAGCAGCTCCGCGTACCGGGCGTCGGCCAGTTCGACCGCCGCGCAGTCCGGCACCAGCAACGGGTCGGCCAGCAGCGGCTTCGCGTACGACCACTTGTCGCGGTTGTCGGCCTCCGGCGGCAGGCCCGCGCCGAACCCGTTGCCCTGGGCGCAGTCCCAGCGGATCTGGTTGAACCAGTCCCCCGAGTTGTACGAGTTGCGGTCCAGCGACTTCGAGCGCAGCCGCTCCGAGCCGGTGGTGACGAACCCGGCGCCCTGCCCGAGCGCTGTGGTCGCCAGCGCGAGCACCTGCATCCGGGCCCGGTCCTGCGCCGAGGTCCCCTGCGGCAGCTTGTACGCCAGCGCGTCGTACAGGATCTCGTTGTCGTGCGCGTCGACGTAGGTGACCGACTCGCCCGGCGCGGCCGTGTATCCGGCCGGCGCGCCCTTGTAGTCGACCTGCGCGCCGGTGACCCGCTTCCCGGAGGAGTCGGTGAACCGGTAGTCGCGCAGGTTACCGGTCAGGCCCACCTTGATCAGGTCGTGCTGGTGCAGCAGCCGGGCCCGCTGCTCGGCCGCCGTGCCGTTGACCTCGTCGCCGTTCGGGTCGGTGTAGAGGCCGGAGGCGAAGCCCTGCGCGCGCGGGTTCGCGTCGAACGGGCCGCCGCCGCGCACCGCGTCGCGGAGCCGGTCGTTGAACGTGCCGATGCCGGTGCCGGCCATGTTGATCTGGGTGGCCTGGGTGAACCGGGCGTCGTCGGCGACCTCGCCGAAGTTCCAGCCCTCGCCGTAGAGCAGGATCTTCCGGCCGTCGACGCCGTCGCGGGCGAGCGTGAGCTTGTCCAGCGCGGCCCGTACGGCCAGGATGTTCGCCTTCGGGTGGTGACCCATCAGGTCGAACCGGAAGCCGTCGACCTTGTACGCCTTGGCCCAGGTGACGATCGACTCCACCACGAGCTTGCCCATCATGGCGTGCTCCGGGGCGGTGTTGGCGCAGCAGGTCGAGTTGGCCACCGACCCGTCGTCGAGCAGCCGGTGGTAGTAGCCCGGCACCACCTGGTCGAGCACCGACTTCGGGTCGGCGCCGGCGGCCGAGGTGTGGTTGTAGACCACGTCCATGACCACCCGCAGGCCGGCCTTGTTCACCCCGGCGACCATCTGCCGGAACTCGGTGGTGCGCTTGGCGCCGTTCGGGTCGGTGGCGTACCCGCCCTCCGGCACCGTGTAGTGCAGCGGGTCGTACCCCCAGTTGTAGCCGTCGGTGTCGGCGACCGCCGCGACGCACTTCTGCTGCTGGTCGGAGTCCGGCGGCAGCGCGGCCAGGTCGCAGGCCGGCTGGGCCTGGTCGGCCCGCTTCTCCGGGATGGTGGCGAAGTCGAACGCGGGCAGCAGGTGCAGGTAGTTGACCCCGGCGTCGCCGAGCGCCCGCAGGTGCTTCATGCCCGCCGTCTGCGGGTCGGTGAACGCCAGGTAGGTGCCGCGCCGCTCGGCCGGAACCGTGTTGTCGGCGATGGAGAAGTCCCGCACCGACAGCTCGGTGATCTGGGCCTTCGACGCCGGCGGGGCGGCCGGCTTGCGCAGGTTCGCCCAGCCGGCCGGCGCGAGCGCCGGGTCGGTCAGGTCGACGATCTGGCTGTGCGTGGAGTTCGGCGCGAGCGCCACCGAGTACGGGTCGGTCACCGACGCGGTGACCACCTTCTGTGTCGCCGGCTGCCACGCCTGCACCTGGTAGCGGTAGTAGCGGCCGGTCCACGCCTTCGTCCCGCGCACCGACCAGACACCGGTGCGGTCGTCGCGTCGCATCGCCACAGTGGTCGGCTCGGCCGTGGGCGAGTCGAACAGCTCCAGCGCCACCTTCTGCGCGGTGGGCGCCCACACGGCCAGCGTGGGTACCCGCCCGGCGAACGTCGGGCCGAGTTTCGCGCCGGTCGCGGCCGCGTAGACGTCGTCGAGCACGCCGGGGATCTGCACGCCGGTGGCGGCGAGCAGGGCGCCCTCGGCGTCCCGCTCGGTCACCACGAGCTGCCCGCGCAGCGCCGCCGGCACCTTGGCCAGGTCGCCGCGCGCGAGCGTGAAGGCGCGACGGTCCCAGAGATGGGGGTACGCCTGTCGTTGCGCCTCGGTCAGCCCGTTGCGCTGCGCCCGCAGCGGCAACTCGGTGTACGTGCCGGTCAGCTCGCCGTCGGCGACGCCGATCCCACCGGCCGGGGCGACCGCGAGCGCGTACCGCCTGCCGTCGGTCGGGCCGGTGGCCCAGGCGACTGTGGACCTGTCGATCCAGTTCGCCTTCTGCCTGGTGATGTCGATGTCGGTTGCGGCGCCGGACGTGGTGGTCGGCAGCAGCCGGCCCTTGACGCCGGCGAGCAGCCACACCTCGCGCCCGGCGGTGGCGAAGTCGAGCCGCTGGTCCTCGGGGTGGTCCTTCTGGTCGCCGGAGTGCACGATGTAGCTCAGCCCGGTCGCGCCGGCGCTCAGCGGCACGCGGAACACCGCGCCGTAGGCGTCGATCTTCTCCGGCTTGAGCGGCGTGGCCCAGTCGGTCGGGCTGGCGGCGCCGTCCCACAGGTGCAGGCCCCAGCCGTCGTAGTTGCCGTCGGCCTTGCGCCAGTGGATCAGCGCCGTGTCCGGCGCCACCGGCGGGTCGGGCTCGCCGGTGGCGGCCTGCCGCGTCGGGTACACCTCGGCGTCGCCCTGCTTGACCCAGACCTCCCCGGTCCGGGTCACGTCGATGAAGCGGTCGGCCGCGACGTCCTTGTTGCCGCCGGAGTCGACCACGACGAAGCCGACCGACTTCGCGCCCGGCTTGAGCTTCACCCAGGCGAACCGGCCGTACGAGTCCTCGCCGGCGAACGGCTGCCCGGCGGGCCACTCGGTGACGTACGCCGGGTCGATGTCACCCCAGGCGTAGAGCCGCCAGTCGTCGTACCCGCCGGCCGGGCGCTTGTAGTGCACGATCGCCCAGTCCCGTGACTCGCCCCGGTCCGGGGTGCCGACGGTGCCGGTGGCGCGGGCGGTGGCGGTGCGGCCCTTGCCGTCGCGGACCACTGCCTTGTACTCGACAGTGGTGCCGCCGGGCAGGCCGGTGAGGTCGTGGTGCACGGTGTACGGGGCGCGGTGCGCGCTGCCCAGCAGCGTCCACTTCCCGCCGTCGACCCGGGCGGCGAACGTGACGGTGGCGAGCGGGTCGCCGGTGACCTGGGCGGTGACGGTGGCCTTGCCGGGGGCGGGCTCGTCACCCGGCTCGGTGATCGTGATCTTCGGAGCGGCCCCGGGGTGCGGGATGGCCCGGTCGGCCTTGAGCACCACCGCCGACATCGCCGGCACGGTGAGGCTCAGCTTGCCGTCGGCAGCGGCCGTCACGTCTGCGGCGCCGCCGTACACGCCGGTGAAGCGGGCGCCGGCCGACCAGGTGTCCACCGTGACAGTCTGCGGGGTGGCGGCGTTGTTCACCGCCGCCACGTACTCGATCCGGTCGGCGGGCAGGACGCGGGAGAACGCGAAGACGCCGGGACCGTCGGCGGCGTGCCGGGTGACCTGGACGCCGTCGCGCAGCGCCGGGTGCGCGGCCCGCAGGCCGCCCAGCTCGGCGATGGTCCGGTAGAGCGGATGGCGGGTGTCGTACTGGTCGACGGCGTGGGTGCGGGTGGTGCCGATCAGGTCGTCGTCGAGGTAGTCGGCGGTCCGGGAGGCGAACATGTCCTGCCGGGCGTCCTTGTCCCCGCCCGGGCCGGTGAAGCCCTGCTCGTCGCCGGAGTAGACGACCGGCTGGCCACGGGTGAGGAACATGAGCTGGTGGGCGAGCCGGCTGCGCGTCAGCTGGGCGGCGTCGTCCCCGCCGCCGGCGGCGACGAACGAGCCGATCCGGCCCATGTCGTGGTTGCCGAGGAACGTGGTGAGCCGGTTGGCGTTCGTGTCCCGCGCGGTGTAGAGGTCGTCCTTGGCGTACACGTCGGCGAGGGCCTTGGCCGAGCCGTCGGCGGCGGCGTAGCCACGTGCCGCCTCCTGGAACGAGAAGTCGAGCGTGGCGGGGAGGCCGCCGCGCCGCACGTAGGTGGACTGGATCTCCTGTTCGGCGCTGTAGACCTCGCCGAACATGAAGAAGTCCTTCTTGCCGGCCTTCGCCGCGGCGGCGTCGATGCCGCGGGCGAACTGCGGCCAGAACTCGAGGTTCGAGTGCTTGACGGTGTCGAGGCGGAACCCGTCCACGCCGGCCTTGCCGATCCACTCGGCGTAGATGTCGGTCATGCCGCGCACCACTTCGGGCCGCTCGGTCCACAGGTCGTCCAGGCGGGAGAAGTCGCCGTACTCGCTGTTCTCCCCGGCGAAGGTGGAGTCACCGCGGTTGTGGTACATGGTCGGGTCGTTCAGCCACGCCGGTACCTTGACCTTCGCGTCGGCGGGGGTGGCGAACACCGGGGTGTACGGGAACGACTTTTCGTTGACGGCGGGGAACTT
This sequence comes from Micromonospora chalcea, assembly GCF_028768405.1. Classification (NCBI taxonomy): domain Bacteria; kingdom Bacillati; phylum Actinomycetota; class Actinomycetes; order Micromonosporales; family Micromonosporaceae; genus Micromonospora; species Micromonospora chalcea. The sequence continues at coordinate 2,711,212 of NZ_CP118233.1, forward strand.
ACGGGTGCCGTCGGCGTAGTTCCGGTCCTCGAAGGGTCGTCCCTGCGCGTCGCGGTAGGGCGCGGTCTTCTTGTCCACGTAGCCGTACTTGTCCTCGGCGTACCGGATGACGTCGGCGGTGTGGTTCACGATGATGTCGAGGTAGACCTTGATGCCCCGCCGGTGGGCGAGGTCGACCAGCTTCTTCAGCTCCGCGTTCGTGCCGAAGTGCGGGTCGACCTGGGTGAAGTCGGTGATCCAGTAGCCGTGGTAGCCGGCCGAGACGTCGGCGCCGGTGCCCTGCACGGGCCGGTTCTTGAAGATCGGGGCGAGCCAGATGGCAGTGGTGCCGAGCCCTTGGATGTAGTCCATCCGGTCGATCAGGCCCTTGAGGTCGCCGCCGTGGTAGAAGCCCTTGTCGGTCGGGTCGTGGCCGGTGGTGAGCCGGCCGCCGGTGAGGCCGCCGTTGTCGTTGCGCTTGTCGCCGTTGGCGAAGCGGTCCGGCAGGACGAAGTAGAACTGCTCGGCCTTGGCGGTGTTGCGGCTCGCCGCGAGCAGCGCGTCGGGCGAGGGCTCGTGGTTCCACTGGGGAGCGTTGCCGGCGGCGAGGACGTCGGGGGTGGCGGCGCGCTCGGGAGCGTCGTCGCCGAGCTGATGGAGGGCCACCGGAACGCCGACGACGGCGAGCACGAGGGAGGTGACCAGGGCGAGCAGCGCCTTGGGGGATATCGGCGGCGGTTTCATCGACGGCCTTTCTCTGGTCGCTGATTCGCCCGCACGCTAGCCCTTGCCGAAACATTCTGCAATACCTTGCAAACCATGCTGCAACAAAGCAGTTACCTTGCAAGAGAGTGCACGCGTGTCGCCCCGATCCGGGGCGCGGGTTCTACCGGGCGACGCAGGGCGTGCCGTCGACGGTGCAGCTCGTCGGCCGGGTGCCCGCCCGCTCGATGTGGAACCGCACCGCCAGGGACTGCCCGGGGGCCAGGTCGAATCCGCTGCGGTAGGTGAAGACGCCGTCGTCGAAACGGAACACGCCCTGCTCGGCGCCCTCGACCCAGGCGGTGACCAGCCTTCCGCCGGGGAAGACCGCGCGCACCGTCCAGCCCCGGTGCGAACGCGCGGTGTTGACGAGCAGCACCTCGCCGATGAAGCCGCCGTCGAAGGCGCTCTGCACGCTGTACCTGCCGGTCACCGCGGACGGCGGCGCCACCGGCGGCGGAGTCGACGGGGGCGGCACCGGCCGGGCGACGCCCCGGGGGCTGGGCGTCGACGCGGCCGGCGTCGGCCGGGCGGGCAGCTCCGTGGAGCGGGGCGACAGACCCGGCAACACCGGAGCGGTGGCGGAGACCGGCGACGGACCGCTGGCGCTGACCGCCGTGGGGGTCGGCGGCACGTGCGGCAGCGGCATCAGCGGATCGGGCGGATCGGCCGCCGGGAACGTGCTCCGTCCCCGCACCGAACCGAGCGCCACCGCCAACAGGACCACCATCACGACCACGCCGGCGGCGACGAGGATCCAGGGGGACGAGGTCATGGCGGCCCCGGGCTGCGGGCCGGAGCGACGCGTGTGGGACATGGTCCTCCTGTCGGGGTCCGGGCCAGCGTAGCCACCGGGACCGGGCCGCGGCGAGCGGCCGGAATCGGGCCTGCCGCACGGCGCGGACTCCTGATACCTTGCACGCCGATCAATGACCACAATGGCTCGTCGAGCCGGTAGGACGGATGGCCAGTGACTGAGTGGCAGGGCAACATCCGGCGGGCGTCCACGGCGGACGCCGCCGTCGTGACCGCGATTCTCGCCGAGGCGTTCATGCGGGATCCGGTGAGCGGCTGGGTCTTCCCGGCCGACGACCACCGCGCGCGGGTCCATCCCGCCTTCTTCGGGCCGTTCGTCGCGCTGGCGCTGCGCACCGGCGAGGTCCACCTCGCGGGCGACGGCCTGGGCGCCACGCTCTGGCTGCCCACCGGCGACGGCCACGAGGCCGAGGAGGGCGACGAGTTCGCCGGAATGGAGGCCGCGATCGGCGCCGAGGCCATGAAGCGGTTCGGCATGCTCGACGAGATGATGGGCGCCCGCCACCCGAGCGAGCCGCACTGGTACCTGCCCTTCATCGCGGTACACCCGGACCATCACGGCAAGGGCGTCGGGTCGGCGCTGCTGCGTAACAAGCTGGCCGAGCTGGATCAGGCCGGCTCCGCCGCGTACCTGGAAGCCAGCTCGCCGCGCAACGCCGCGCTCTACGAGCGGCTCGGGTTCCGGCGCCGCCCGGTCACGCTCGACCTGCCGGACGGGCCCAGCCTCTACCCGATGTGGCGCGACCCGGCCTGACCGGGATCGTCCCGCCCCGGCCTCACCCGGGGCGGGACGTCATCGCCGTACCGTCGTGGTGCTGACGTCGAGCGCGCCCACGACGGCGGCGAGCAGTCCGTCGAGCTGCCCCGGCAGGAACCGCCGGCAGTCCCGCATCCGGACGCCGACCTGCGGGTCGAAGATGTTCGCGGCCAGCCCGACCGCCTCGGCGAGGCTGGCCAGCAGCAGCGTGCCCGGGTCCAGTTCGGCCGGGGACGAGTGCATCAGCATGGCGGTCAGCCGTACCCGCGGCGAGGCCGCCTGGTTCGGGTCGTTGGCCGGCCAGCGCACCGTCCGGCCGATCAGCTTGCCCTGCTCCCGGCGGAGCACACCGGCGGTGACCAGCCGGGTGCCGACACGCTCGTTGATGTTGAGCTGGGTCCGCAGATAACGGATCCACAGCCGGGCCGGGTGCGCGCCCTCCCGACGCAGAATCTCGGTAATGAGCAGATCGGTGAGCGGCTCCTGCCACAGTCGCGGATCGACAGCGGCGATTCCGCCGCCGTCGAGGGCGATCCGGCCCTCGAACATCAATTCGGCGAGCGCGGCGCCGGCCAGCCCGCACTCCAGCCGGTCGACGGCGACATGCGGCTTGCCGGTGAACTCGTCGTGTCCGATAAGGAACAGCGCATCCGCAAGCCGGTAGGTGGCCTGCGCCCCGGGGTAGGTCATGGTCCATCCTCGAACGGTGGCCGTGAACGTCGACACGGGACGGTACGGCATGACCACGCACAGCTCAATTCCGGTCGATCAGGAGCCCCCCAAATCGATATCGAGACGGGGTTGTGACGATCAGTGATCACCAATACCCTGCTTCAGGTTGTTCCGAAGTAGACAGCTGAACCCCCTCACTCCCCTCCCCTGGAGAAGCCTTGTCCTCCGATCCGTTTTTCTCTGACGGTGGGCTGCGCCGCGGTCGTCTCGGCACCGCTCACCTCGTCTTCTTCACCGTCGCCGCGTCGGCCCCGCTGACCGTTCTCGGCGGTGGCGTCACCACCATGTACGCGGTCAGCGGCAACATCGGCGCCGCACTCGGATACGTGCTGCTCGCCGCCGTGCTCGCCGTCTTCGCCACCGGCTACGCCGCGATGAGCCGGTACGTCGCCAACGCGGGCGCGTTCTACGCGTACATCGCCAACGGCCTCGGTCGAGCCGGCGGGGTGGCCGGCTCGGCCGTCGCGCTGGCCGCGTACAACGCGATTCAGATCGGTCTCTACGGCCTGCTCGGCGCGATCCTCGGCGACTTCATGGACGCCAAGACCGGCATCAGCCTCGACTGGTGGGTCTGGGCGCTGCTGGCCTGGGTCTTCATCGGCGCGCTCGGCGTCCTGCGCATCGACCTGAACGCCACCGTGCTGGCGGTGCTGCTCATCCTTGAGTGCATCGCCGTGCTGATCTTCGACCTGGTCGCCTTCGCGAACCCGGCCGGCGGCGCCGTCACCACCGCCGGCATCAGCCCCGGCCACCTGTTCGGCGCCGGTTTCGGCGCGGTGCTCGCGTTCACCATCGCCTCCTTCACCGGCTTCGAGAGCGGCGCCATCTACAGCGAGGAGGTCAAGGACCCGCGGCGCACGGTGGCCCGGGCCACCTACATCGCCGTCGCGTTCACCGGCCTGTTCTACGCCTTCTCCGCGTGGGCGCTGACCGTGCTGACCGGCCCGGAGAACGCGCCCGCGGCCAGCGCCGAGGCGGGGCCCGGCGTCATCTTCGGCGCGCTCGACCAGTACACCGGCGCGGTCGTCGCGGACATCGCCAACGTCCTGTTCATCACCAGCGTGCTCGCCGCCCTGCTGTCGTTCCACAACGGCGTGGCGCGGTACCTGTTCGCGCTGGGCCGCGAGCGGGTCCTGCCGGGCTTCCTCGGCGCGACCTCCAGCCGCAGCGGCGCCCCGGTGGCGGGCTCGCTGGTGCAGAGCATCCTCGCCGTGGTGGTGTTCCTGGCGTTCGCGATGACCGGCCGTGACCCGGTCATCGACCTGTTCACCTGGCTGTCCGGCGCGGCGGCGGTCGGCGTCGTGCTGCTGATGACGCTCACCTCGGCCTCCGTCGTGGGCTTCTTCCGGGGCCGTCCCGGCCCGGAGAGCGCGTGGCAGCGGGCGATCGCCCCGGGGCTCGGCACGATCCTGCTCACCGCCGTGTTGCTGGTGCTGCTGTTCAACTTCGACGCGCTGCTCGCGCCCGACACCGCGAGCTATCTGAAGTGGCTGCTGCCGGCGATTCCGGTGGCGGCGGGCGTGCTCGGCCTGATCTGGGGCGCGGTGCTGCGCACCAGCCGGCCCGAGACGTACCGCCGGATCGGCCAGGTCACCGAGGAGGGCCTGCACGAGCCCGGCCTGCACCCGGCCCCCGAGGCCGACCGCTGGGCCGGCGCCCACCACCGCTGACGTCCGTCGGTGCGGCGGCCGGCCCGCGTGGCCGGCCGCCGCACCACCACGATCAGGCGGTACGGATGACAGTGCAGATGACCGGACCGTCCTCGGTGGTACGCAGCAGGTAGCGGTAACGCTCGCCGGGCACCGCGCCGCCCTGGCTGTCCAGGAACTCCCAGCGCACCGCCACCTCGGTGAGCAGCGCCGAGACCTGTTGCACGTCCTCGATCTGCGCGTTCGCGGCCACCAGTTCCCGCTCCTGGTAGTCGGGGGCGGCGCCGACGAAGCTGAGCGCCACCGCCGCCGGCGAGGTGAACGAGAAGCTGTAGGTGTCGGCGACCACCAGCCCGGGCAGGGCGTAGCAGCCGGCGATGGCCGGCACGTCGGCGGTGGTCAGCGCCACGCCGTACCGGTCGAAGAAGTCGGTGAGCGTGTCGAGGTCGGTGGAAGCCGTCACGACGCTCCTCATTACCGGCCCGGCGCGGCGGCAAACCTTCCTCAGCGCGGCGGGATCCGCACCTCGATCTCGGCTCCGAGGCGCGCGCCGCCGCTGAGGGCCAGGTCGTCGCCGCTCCAGAACCGTCCCGGGTCGTACCAGTTGGGTCGCCGCCCGGCGGGCAGCAGACCCATCGCCTCGTACGTCACCGCCACCACCTCGGCGCAGTACGCCGTCTCCAACGCGTTGTCGCTGCTCTGCCCGCCGTCCGTGCTTTCGTCTCCGCTCCTGGTCCGGCCCCGGCCGCCGATCCGGCCCTTGATGCCGTCGAGGCTCAGGCGGCGCGGGTGCGGCACCCGGCCCCGGGCCCACCGCCAGGCGAGTTGCGCGGTGGACGGGAACGGCGTGCCGTCGAGACGGGCCACGGTACGCAGCACCGCCTCCTCCATCGCCGGGTCGGCCGGCGGTTCGAGCTGACGCAGCCAGCCCCGTTGGCCGTACCGGTTGGCCCAGACGCAGACCGCGTCGCGCAGGTCGTGCAGCTGCACGCCACGCTGGTGCGTGCCGGTCCACATGTCCGGCAGCGAACGGCCCAGCTCGGCGTGCCACATCAGCGGCGGCATGTCGTCGAGCACCACCGCCATGCCCACATGGTTGACCGGGCTGTTGGTGGTGAGCTGAATGGCGCGGTCCGGCACGCTGCGCCCGCGGAACACCCACAGATCGCCGGTGCGGGTCAGCTCCACGGCCTCGTCCAGGCTGATGCTCATGGAGGACTACCCTAAGCGGATGCGGCAACGGATGCGGTGGTGGAAGGTACTCGGACTCGCGGGTCTCGCCGGCGTCGCGGCGACCGGAGTGGTCGTGGCGCGCGCGGAACGGCGGCGCCGCGCGTACACCCCGGAGGAGATCCGGGACCGGCTGCGCGAACGGCACGCGAAGGCGTCGTCGTCCTCCTGAGCGGACAGTCACGGGGCGGCGCGGCCGGGCGGGTTCTCCTAGCATCGGCGTGATGGGAACCAGTTTCTGGGAAAGCCCGTTCGTCCTCGACCCCCGGCCCGCCGCGGTGGAGCGGCACGGCGACGTCGACCTGCACGTCCCCACCGGCGACGGCCGGCACCCCGCAGTCGTGATCGTGCACGGCGTGCCGGGCCCGCCCGACGCGCCGGACGCGCGCGACTGGCCGCTCTACCGCGGTTACGGCGCGCTGCTCGCCGAGCGGGGCGTGCTGGCCGCGACTCCCCAGCTCACCGTGGCCGGCCCCGACGACCTGTACGCCGTCGCCGCGCGGGTCGCCGCCGCCACCGAACTGCTCCGCGCCGATCCTCGCGTCGACGCCGACCGGCTCGGCCTCTGGTTCTTCTCCGGCGCCGGCCTGCTGCTCGGCGACTGGCTCCGCGACCCGCCCCGCTGGCTGCGCGGCCTGGCCGCGACCTATCCGCTGCTGGCCCCGCTGCCCGGGTGGCCCCCGGTGGATCCGCGCTTCCGCCCGATCGACGCGCTCGACCTGCCCGCCCCCACCGGCGACGCCACCGCCACCCCGGCGCGGCCGGACGACACCACGACGCCAGGCAGCGTGGACTCCGGCGACACGGGCATCGACGCCGCACGGCCGGCCGAGCCGGCTCGGCCGACGCTGGTGCTGACCAGGGCGGGCCGGGAACGGCCCGAGGTCGCACCCACCATCGAGGCGTTCACGGTGGTCGCCCGGCGGCGCGGCATCCCGCTGCACGTGGTGGACGTGCCGAACGGTCAGCACGGATTCGACGCGCTGGACCACACCGAGGAGTCCCGGGCCGCCGTACGCACCGCCCGAGACACCCTGCTCGACCTGCTGACCGCCCCCTGACCACCGGCCATCGCACCACCAGATCTCCCCACGCCCTCACCCCGTCTCGTTGATCATGAGGTTGGCCGGGACAAAACAGACACAAACTGCCGCCAACCTCATGATCAACGGGGCGGGCGGCGCACCGGAATCCCGCACCCGCGCTTGAGCACCCGTTCCCGCTCGCCCCGCCCGTTCTCGCTTTCCCGGCCTACAGCCCACCAGCCAGCGCCCACGCCGGACGATCAAGGAGTTTTGGTCCTCTGGCGGGCCGAATCCGTACACAAACTCCTTGATCACCTCGGCGGCGGCGCCCGGGGGGTGTCCCTATGGGTTTCGTCAAGCGGCGATCGGCGTGGCTGGGCGGGGCTGGTAGGGGATCTTGTCGCGGAGCATGGCGAACAGGACGTCGCAGCGGCGGCGGGCGAGGCAGATGAGGGCGGCGTTGTGGCGCTTGCCCTCGGCTCTCTTTCGGTCGTAGTAGGCGCGGCTGGTGGGGTCAGCGAGGGCAGCGAACGCGGCGAGGAAGAACGCCCGTTTGAGGTTCTTGTTGCCGCCGCGGGGTGGGTGTTCGCCGCGGATGCTGCTGCCGGATCGTCGGGTGACGGGGGCGAGGCCGGCGTAGGCGGCGAGGTGCCCGGGAGTCGGGAAGGCGGTGCCGTCGCCGACTTCGAGCAGGATCCGGGCGGCGGTCCTGACGCCGATGCCGGGCATCGAGGTCAGGACCGGGGCAAGAGGGTGTGCATCAAGCATCCTCTCGACCTCGCCGGCGGCCTGGTCGCGTTGCCGCAGGATGTCGCGGAGGGTGTCGGCGAGGCGGGGCAGGATCGTCTCCGCGGCCTGGGTGCCGGGGACGGTGACGGTCTGCTCGTCCAGGGCGGTCATGATCTGCTCGACCAGGCGTTCACCCATGCGGGGTGCGTGGACGGCGGCGATCGCCATCAGCTTGCGGCGGCCTGCCTTGCGCAGCCCGACCGGGCCGCCGCAGCGTGACAGCAACTCCAGCACGGCCTTGTGGTGAACCTTCGGGCCGAGGACCCGTTCCAGGGCGGGATGGATCTGCGTCAGCAGACCACGGATCCGGTTCGACACGCGGGTGGCTTCGCCGGCGAGGTCGTCGTCGAAGCCGACCAGCACCTCCAGCTCCGCAAGGGCTTCGTCGCCGACGTCGACCCGCCGCAGCGTGTGCGGCAGGGTCCGGGCCGCATCGGCGATGACGTAGGCGTCCCGGGCGTCGGTCTTCGCCGCACCGGGATGCAGGTCAGCGATGCGCCGCATCGCCAGGCCAGGCAGGTAGGCCACCTGATGCCCGGCCGCCCGAGCCACCGCGACCGGCAAGGCACCGATCGAGGCCGGCTGGTCGACCACCACCAGCACCCGGCCGTGACGGGCGAGTTTGTCGAACAACTGCCGCAGCCGGGCCTCAGTGTTCGGCAACGCCGCATCGTGCAGCCGCTTGCCGTCCGGCGCCAACCCGACCGCGTGGTGACCCTCTTTGCCGACGTCCAAGCCGAGGTAGACGCCATATCCGCCGTGCACCACACCCGCCTCCACGCATCGCTCCGTGGCCTCGGCCGCTGGTCTGAGCGTCGGACTGCCGGCAGCCACGTTACGAAGAGACCTACCCCGAACACGGGTGGCCGTGTCCCTATCAGCGGTCCACCGACGCCACCCGACCCGGCGACAACACCCCCCGGATCATCCGAACGACAGGGGCAGGAAGTCATACCGGGCCGGGCGACCGAGGGTCCCCGGCTGGGGACGACCAAAAAGGTAACGGGTGTCCCTATGGGTTTCGTCAAGCGGCGATCGGCGTGGCTGGGCGGGGCTGGTAGGGGATCTTGTCGCGGAGCATGGCGAACAGGACGTCGCAGCGGCGGCGGGCGAGGCAGATGAGGGCGGCGTTGTGGCGCTTGCCCTCGGCTCTCTTTCGGTCGTAGTAGGCGCGGCTGGTGGGGTCAGCGAGGGCAGCGAACGCGGCGAGGAAGAACGCCCGTTTGAGGTTCTTGTTGCCGCCGCGGGGTGGGTGTTCGCCGCGGATGCTGCTGCCGGATCGTCGGGTGACGGGGGCGAGGCCGGCGTAGGCGGCGAGGTGCCCGGGAGTCGGGAAGGCGGTGCCGTCGCCGACTTCGAGCAGGATCCGGGCGGCGGTCCTGACGCCGATGCCGGGCATCGAGGTCAGGACCGGGGCAAGAGGGTGTGCATCAAGCATCCTCTCGACCTCGCCGGCGGCCTGGTCGCGTTGCCGCAGGATGTCGCGGAGGGTGTCGGCGAGGCGGGGCAGGATCGTCTCCGCGGCCTGGGTGCCGGGGACGGTGACGGTCTGCTCGTCCAGGGCGGTCATGATCTGCTCGACCAGGCGTTCACCCATGCGGGGTGCGTGGACGGCGGCGATCGCCATCAGCTTGCGGCGGCCTGCCTTGCGCAGCCCGACCGGGCCGCCGCAGCGTGACAGCAACTCCAGCACGGCCTTGTGGTGAACCTTCGGGCCGAGGACCCGTTCCAGGGCGGGATGGATCTGCGTCAGCAGACCACGGATCCGGTTCGACACGCGGGTGGCTTCGCCGGCGAGGTCGTCGTCGAAGCCGACCAGCACCTCCAGCTCCGCAAGGGCTTCGTCGCCGACGTCGACCCGCCGCAGCGTGTGCGGCAGGGTCCGGGCCGCATCGGCGATGACGTAGGCGTCCCGGGCGTCGGTCTTCGCCGCACCGGGATGCAGGTCAGCGATGCGCCGCATCGCCAGGCCAGGCAGGTAGGCCACCTGATGCCCGGCCGCCCGAGCCACCGCGACCGGCAAGGCACCGATCGAGGCCGGCTGGTCGACCACCACCAGCACCCGGCCGTGACGGGCGAGTTTGTCGAACAACTGCCGCAGCCGGGCCTCAGTGTTCGGCAACGCCGCATCGTGCAGCCGCTTGCCGTCCGGCGCCAACCCGACCGCGTGGTGACCCTCTTTGCCGACGTCCAAGCCGAGGTAGACGCCATATCCGCCGTGCACCACACCCGCCTCCACGCATCGCTCCGTGGCCTCGGCCGCTGGTCTGAGCGTCGGACTGCCGGCAGCCACGTTACGAAGAGACCTACCCCGAACACGGGTGGCCGTGTCCCTATCAGCGGTCCACCGACGCCACCCGACCCGGCGACAACACCCCCCGGATCATCCGAACGACAGGGGCAGGAAGTCATACCGGGCCGGGCGACCGAGGGTCCCCGGCTGGGGACGACCAAAAAGGTAACGGGCAGCTAGGCGAGGCGGAGACGGGAGCAGGGCCGGGGACCGGAGCAGGGGCCATGGCCCAGGGCGGGGACCGGAGTGCGGGCGGGGTGGGTCAGCGGTCGGCTGCGGGGACCGGGTCGGGGGTGTCGGTGCTGTCCAGGGGCTGCAGGCGCTTGGCTCGGCGGCGCAGCCACGCGGTGCTCACCACGCCGGCCAGCACGGCCAGCACCAGCCCGGCCCAGGAGATGTCCTTGAGCCAGTGCTCGGCGGCCTGCCCCAGATAGAACAACAGGTAGGTGGTGCCGAACGCCCAGACCAGCCCGCCCGCGGCGTTGGCGATCAGGAACCGGCGGTACGGCACGCGCAGCGCTCCGGCGAGCGGCCCGGCGAGGATGCGCAGCAGCGCGACGAACCGCCCGAAGAACACCGCCCAGACACCGTGCCGGGCGAAGCTCAACTCGGCGCGGGCCAGGTGCGCGGGGCCGAGGTGTTTCGGGAAGCGCCGACCGAGCCGCTCCAAGAGGGGACGGCCACCGCGGCGGCCGACGGCGTACCCGACGGAGTCGCCGAGGATCGCGCCGGTGGCTGCGGCGGCGGCCACCCACTCGGGCCCGACGGCGCCGGTGGCGGCGAGCAGGGCGGCGCTGACCAGCACGATCTCGCCGGGCAGCGGGATGCCCATGCTCTCGACGCCGATCACCACGCCCACGAGCAGGCAGATCAGGCCCGGTGGGAGGGCGGCGAGCCAGTGCTGTACGTCGACCACCCCGCCGACCCTACCCGCGCCCGGTCACCCGGCGGGGGCCAAGAACTCCAGCCGGTTGCCGTGCGGGTCGTGCGTGTGGAACCGCCGCATGCCGGGAATCTCCTCGTCGCCCCAGGTCACGGCGTGGCCGGCGGCGATCAGGCGGGCGGCCAGCTCGTCCAGGTCGGGCCGCATCAGGGCCGGGTGAGCCTTGCGGGCGGGACGGAAGTCGTCCTCGACCCCCAGGTGCAGCTCGGCGTCGTACCCGGTGAACCAGCAACCACCGCGGGCGGCGAGGGCCGGGGGTTTGGGCTTCTCGGTGAGGCCGAGCAGGCCGGTGTAGAAGGAGCGGGACAGATCCTCGGAGCCGCGGGGGCAGGCGAGCAGGACGTGATGGATCATGGTGGCACCTCCTCGTCCCGCAGCGTGGCACGAGGTTGCGTGAATAGCAAGACGGACGTACGGTTTTGTAGAGACCGACGCAGGTAAGTGTTGCCTAAGCACGGCGGCGCTCCGGTCGGTGCGACAAACTGCTCAGGACTACTCACGGTCGCTGGTGTGAAGGAGTACGACGTGGCGAGCCTCGACACCTTCGGTGCGAAGACCCAGCTACGCGTCGGAGACGCGAGCTACGAGATTTTCAAGATCGACAAGGTGGAGGGCCACGAGCGACTGCCCTACAGCTTGAAGATCCTGCTGGAGAACCTGCTGCGGACCGAGGACGGCGCGAACATCACCGCCGACCACATCCAGCAGCTCGGCGCGTGGGACGCCACCGCCGACCCGAGCGTGGAGATCCAGTTCACCCCGGCGCGGGTGCTGATGCAGGACTTCACCGGCGTGCCCTGCGTGGTCGACCTGGCCACCATGCGCGAGGCGGTACGTGACCTGGGCGGCGACGCCACGAAGGTCAACCCCCTCGCTCCGGCCGAGCTGGTCATCGACCACTCGGTCATCGCCGACCTGTTCGGCCGCGAGGACGCCTTCGAGCGCAACGTCGAGCTGGAGTACGAGCGCAACAAGGAGCGCTACCAGTTCCTGCGCTGGGGTCAGACCGCGTTCAACGAGTTCAAGGTCGTCCCGCCGGGCACCGGCATCGTGCACCAGGTCAACATCGAGTACCTGGCTCGTACGATCATGGAGCGCAACGGCCAGGCGTACCCGGACACGGTCGTCGGCACCGACTCGCACACCACCATGGTCAACGGCCTGGGCGTGCTGGGCTGGGGCGTCGGCGGCATCGAGGCCGAGGCCGCGATGCTCGGCCAGCCGGTCAGCATGCTGATCCCCCGCGTCGTCGGCTTCAAGCTCTCCGGCGAGATGCCGGCCGGCACCACCGCCACCGACCTGGTGCTGACCATCACCGAGATGCTGCGCAAGCACGGCGTGGTCGGCAAGTTCGTCGAGTTCTACGGCCCCGGCGTCAGCGCCGTGCCGCTGGCCAACCGCGCCACCATCGGCAACATGTCGCCGGAGTACGGCTCCACCGTGGCGATCTTCCCGATCGACGCCGAGACCGTCCGCTACCTGGAGCTGACCGGCCGCGACGCACAGCAGGTGGCGCTGGTCGAGGCGTACGCCAAGGAGCAGGGCCTCTGGCACGACCCGGAGCGCGAGCCGGAGTACTCCGAGCGCCTCGAGCTGGACCTGAGCACCATCGAGCCGTCGCTGGCCGGCCCGAAGCGCCCGCAGGACCGGGTGCCGCTGGGTAGCGCCAAGACGCTGTTCCGCTCCGCGCTCAGCGACTACGTGGCCGCCGACGAGACCGGTGGCGACCCGGGCCGCAAGCCGGGCGTGCCGCAGCAGGAGAAGCCGTTCGGCGCCGACGGCCCGGCCGACGAGGCGTCCGCCGAGTCCTTCCCGGCCAGCGACTCCCCCGCCAACGGCGTGAACGACCCGGCGGACGCGCCGCGCGACCTGGAGACCGCCGCCGTGGGCGCGGGCGGCCGGGCCAGCAATCCGGTACGCGTGACCGGCGCCGACGGCGTCGAGTACGAGCTGGACCACGGCGCCGTGGTGATCGCCGCGATCACCTCCTGCACCAACACCTCGAACCCGCAGGTCATGATCGGCGCCGCGCTGCTGGCCCGTAACGCGGTGGAGAAGGGCCTGGCCCGCAAGCCGTGGGTGAAGACCACCCTCGCGCCGGGCTCGAAGGTCGTCATGGACTACTACGACCGCGCCGGCCTCACCCCGTACCTGGAGAAGCTCGGCTTCAACCTGGTCGGCTACGGCTGCACCACCTGCATCGGCAACTCCGGCCCGCTGCCGGAGGAGGTCTCCGCCGCCGTCAACGAGGGCGACCTCGCCGTCGTGTCGGTGCTGTCCGGCAACCGCAACTTCGAGGGCCGGATCAACCCGGACGTCAAGATGAACTACCTGGCGTCCCCGCCGCTGGTGGTCGCGTACGCGCTCGCCGGCACCATGGACATCGACCTGGCCAACGAGCCGATCGGCGAGGACGCCCAGGGCAACCCGGTGTACCTGCGGGAGATCTGGCCGAACAGCGCCGAGATCCAGGACGTCATCGCCTCCGCGATCGGCGCGACCGGCTTCAGCGCCGCGTACGCCGACGTGTTCGCCGGTGACGAGCGCTGGCAGTCGCTGCCGACCCCGACCGGCGACACGTTCTCCTGGGACGGCGAGTCGACGTACGTGCGCAAGCCCCCGTACTTCGAGGGCATGCAGCAGGAGCCGGCCCCGGTGCAGGACATCGCCGACGCGCGCGTTCTGGCGAAGCTGGGCGACTCGGTGACCACCGACCACATCTCCCCGGCCGGCTCGATCAAGGCGGACTCCCCCGCCGGCAAGTACCTGGCCGAGCACGGCGTGGCCCGGCACGAGTTCAACTCGTACGGCTCCCGCCGGGGCAACCACGAGGTGATGATCCGGGGCACGTTCGCCAACATCCGGCTGCGTAACCAGCTCGTCCCGGGTGTCGAGGGCGGCTTCACCGTCAACCACCTGACCGGTGAGCAGACCTCGATCTACGACGCCTCGATGGCGTACCAGGAGGCGGGCGTCCCGCTGGTCATCCTGGCCGGCAAGGAGTACGGCTCGGGCTCGTCGCGTGACTGGGCCGCCAAGGGCACGATGCTGCTGGGCGTGAAGGCGGTCATCGCCGAGTCGTACGAGCGGATCCACCGCTCGAACCTGATCGGCATGGGCGTGCTGCCGCTGCAGTTCCCGGGCGGGGAGACCGCCGAGTCGCTGGGCCTGACCGGCACGGAGACGTTCTCGATCAGCGGCGTGACCGCGCTGAACGACGGCGACACCCCGCGCACGGTGAAGGTCACCACCGACACCGGTGTGGAGTTCGACGCCGTGGTCCGCATCGACACCCCGGGTGAGGCGGACTACTACCGGCACGGCGGCATCCTGCAGTACGTGCTGCGCCGCATGATCGCCAGCTGACCTTGGATGTAAGGAAGGGCCCCTTCTTAACAGACGTCTGTTAAGAAGGGGCCCTTCCTTACATCTCAGCGGAGGCGGAGCGCGACGGCGCGTGCCTCGGCGTCGGTGAGCGGCAGGAACCACAGGAAGCGCCGCACGATCGCGATCGGGTCCGGGCCGTCGGGGTGGCCGCGCAGGTCGCGGATCGCCTGCCGGGTGAGCCGGGAGAACTCGGGGATCATCGTGGCGCGGCGGGCCGCGTCGGTGGGCGCGGCCCGCAGGGTCGGGCACGGCCAGGGCTCGCCGCAGCGGTCGCAGCGCCAGGCCGGACCGCACGCGCGGTGGCCGGTGAGCGGCAGCACCACCCGGGGGTACGCCGATGTGGGTGTCGGTTCGGTCATGCCTCCACCGTGCCGAGGGTGCCCGAACAATCACACAGCGTTGTGTAATCTCCTCCGGACGGTTCTTTTGCTCCGGGGAGGAATGGGCATGAACCATGCCTTCGTCACCGCGCTGGCCGGCGCCGGCCACACCGCCGAGAGCCTGGCGGAGCGGCTCGGCCTGCACCCGAAGACGGTGGCCCGGTGGGCGAACCCCGGGCACATCCCGCAGAGCCGGCACCGCGCGACTGTGGCGAACCTGCTGGGCCAGCCGATCGAGGCGCTCTGGCCGGACGCGGTCCGCCGCCGCGAGCCCGTCTGGTTCCGCCCGTGGGTGGACATCGAACGCGAGGCGGTCGCGCTACGCACGTTCGAGCTGGCGTGGGTGCCGGGTCTGTTGCAGACCGAGGCGTACGCCCGGGCCACGTTCATCGGCCAGCCGCTGACCGCCGACGAGATCACCGACCTGGTCACCGCCCGGCTGGACCGGCAGGGCATCCTCACCCGGCCGCGCGGGCCGCTGTACGTCGTGGTGCTCGACGAGCAGGTGCTGCGCCGCGCCGCCGCCGGCGACCGGGCGCTGATGGCCGCGCAGGTGACCCACCTGCTCGCCTGCGCCGAGCTGCCGAACGTGCAGCTCCACGTGGTGCCGGCCGACACGCCGACCTATCCCGGGCTGGACGGGCCGTTCGTCATCGCGGAGCTGCGCGACGGCAACCGGGTGGCGCATGTGGACAGCCAGGCCCGCGCGCAGATCATCGAGCAGCCCTCGGAGATTGCTACCCTGGAGCGTCGGTGGGAACGCATCCGGGGCGAAGCGCTGCCCCGCGCGCGGACCCTGGAACTGCTGAGGGAAGTGGCGGCGGCATGGACCTGAGCGGCGCCCGGTGGCGCAAGAGCACCCGCAGCGGCGGCAACGGTGGCAACTGCGTCGAGGTCGCCGGCAACCTGCCCGGTGTGGTCGGCGTCCGCGACTCGAAGGACCCGGCCGGGCCGGTGCTCACCTTCACCCCGGCCGCGTGGACCCGGTTCCTGACGTCGACCCGCCGCTGAGCCGGTCAGGCCAGCCGCGCAGCGTAGACGTGCACCGGATCCCCCGATCCGGACGTCGTCGCACGCTCGAAGCTCAGCCCGATCCGCTCCGCGACCCGCTGCGAGGGCGTGTTGTCCGGGTGGATGATCGCGACGAGGCGGTCGACGCCCAGCCGGTCGCGCGCGTGGTCGCGACACGCAGCCGCCGCCTCCGTGGCGTACCCGTAACCCTGCGTTGCGGTCAGCAGGTGGTAACCGACTTCGACCTCCATCACCCCGTCCACCGGCTGCGGAGTGAGACCGCAGTCGCCGACGAACTCGCCTGTCGCCCGTGACCTGAGCACCCACAGTCCGAAGCCGTGGCTGCGGTAGAGGCCCTCGCTCCAGCGGATCCAGTCCAGTGCCTCCGCCCGGGTCTTCGGCCGCGGGTAGTAGCGCATCACGAGCGGGTCGCCGAGCATGGCGGCCATGTCGTCGAGGTCGTCGACGGTCATCTCGGCAAAGATCAGTCGTTCGGCGGCAGGCGGCGGATCAGCAGTCATCGTGGCCCCGGTCGCTTCGTCACGGCTTCGAGGCTACCGAGGTCGAGCGCCGCTCACGGACCCGGAATTGCAATTCGATGATGTCCCCGCCCTCCCCGATCACACATCCGACACCGCAAACAATCGACGTCCATGATTCATTGACACGCTCCGAATCCCGTCGATACGTTGCCGACATCGCGATGAACAACGGGGCGCTCCAGTTTCGATCCGGAATCGAAAACTGGGAAGGATTTCATGAAGACGACGATCAGACTTCTGGCCCTGCCGGCCCTGATCCTGCCGACGATCCTCGCCGGCACTCCGGCTCAGGCCGCCACCGACACCACCTCCGGCACCGCCGCTCCGGCCGCGGTGACCTCGATCGAGCGCAAGGTGGGGTCGTCGGCCGGGCAGGCCAGGGCATACTGGACGGCCGAGCGGATGGCGGCGGCCACTCCCGCCGACGAGGTGGAGAAGGCCGCCGGCCCGGTCACCCAGAGCCCCACGGCGGAGCGGGTACGGCGCTTCGCGGAGGCGGTGGCGCCGAAGGACGGCAGCGGCTTCGGCGCCCAGCTCAACGAGTCGATCACGGTGGGGAAGATCTTCTACACCAGCTCGACCGACGGCCTGGGCCATTACTGCTCGGCGAGCGTGGTGAACAGCCCGGCGCGCAACATGGTCTTCACCGCCGCGCACTGCGTGCACGACGGGCCGGGCCGGGACTGGCACACCGCGAACTGGATGTTCGTGCCGTCCTACCGCAACGGCGCGCAGCCGTACGGCACCTGGGACTGGTCCACGCTCGCGGTGCCCAGCGGCTGGATCAGCACCCGCGAGCGGCAGTACGACGTGGCGGTCGCGCTCGTCTACGGCAGCCGGTCGATCGTGGACGCGGTCGGCGCGAACGGCCTGCTCACCGGCGGTGGGCGCGCGTACCACTACGACGTCTTCGGCTACCCGAGCAACAAGGACAGCGGCGAGATCCAGTGGGTCTGCTCGGGCACGTCGAGGGACGCGGGCAGCAACCGGATCGAGATGAACTGCGGCTTCGGGGGCGGTTCGAGCGGCGGCCCGTGGTACTACAGCTATGACAACACCACCAGGCGCGGTGACGTGCACGGGGTGATGAGCTACTCGAGCGGCACGAACACGAACGGCTCGCCGTACTTCTCCGCCGCGGTGGTGGGGACGCTCTACAACACGTACGCGAACGACACCTGGTGAACGACGGTCCGCCTGGTGTGCCGCCGGCGCACCGGTCGACCGGTCCGGAGGAGGCGACATGTCACATCGTGTACTGCTCGGCGCGGCCGCCGTCGCGGCGCTCGCCGTGGCTGTGGCCGTCGTGGTCGTCGCGGCGCGCGACGGCGGCGCGGGGCGGCCGGCGCCGCCCGGCCCGGTGGTCGCGACCCACAATCCGAGCCCGGGTGCCACCGACCCGTCCGAATACTGGACGAGGGAACGAATGCGGGACGCGATCGGCGACTGAATCAAGAATTGCATTCGGCGCCCAGGTGCGTCGAATTTCGTCCCGCTCACGATCACCGGCCGAGCCCGGCGCGCAATTCCCATTTCAGGGGCGTGAGTGCCGCGTGCGTTCACGGGACGGTATCGGAGTAGACCTCGACGTCGTAGAGCAGTTGCACGTTGCGGCGTCCGTTGGTGATGCCGACGAAGACCGGGTCACCGGCCGGGGTGCGGCCCTGGCGCCACACCTGCTCCCGGGCCGCTTCCCGCGACTCGTGATGCACGCCGCCCTCGCGATGCGTCTGCAGGACGCGGCGGGCGGTGGTCGGGTCGCTGTCGAGGTGGATCCGCAGCAGGGGCATGACGCGCCCTCCTTGCCACTGTCGGGGCCGGACTGCCGACTGACCACGCGCGCCTCTCAGCCGGCGGCGCTCTCCAGCACGGCCTTGAGCCGGGCCAGATCCGCCTCGACCAGCGCGGTGTCCCGGTCGAAGTCCGTGTCGCTCATGCCGGGCATCCGGCGCAGGCTGAACACCACCTCGGTGGCGTTGCCGTCGGCGATGGCGCGCAACGGCACGTACACCGTCTCGCCCGACGGCGTCCGCACCTCGTGGTCGAGCACGCCGTACTCGTTGGCCGGGGCGAACGTGAGCCGCGCCCGCCCTTCGGGTGTGTCCACGAACCACTGGCCGTCGATGAGGTTCACCGAACCGCCGAGGCCCGGCGCCCAGCGGGGCAGGTTCGCCGGGTCGGCGGCGAAGGCGTAGACCTCCGCGACCGGACGGTCGATGTGGACGGCGAGGTGGCGGGTGTCAGTGGCCATGCGCCGATGGTGCCATGCCTGTCGCAAGCGCACGCTACGCTGCCGCCGATTCCGACCGGCACCCCTGAGAGGCACCCCGTGGGCATGATCTTCAACGCACGCCGGCTGTCCGCCGAGGAGCTGGCGGCGGTCCTCGCCGACCCGGAGAAGGTCGACACCCTGTTCCAGGGTGGCCCGGACGAGCTCGACCTCGACAAGGCGTGGCACGGGCTGCACTACCTACTGACCGGCGACACGTACGAGATCCGGGGCGACGCCGGGCCGGCCGTCCTGGGTGGTGACCCGATCGGGCCGGACCTGGGGATGGGCCCGGCCCGGCTGCTGATGCCCGACGCCGTCCGCGCTGTGGCCGGCGGGCTCGACGCGATCGACGAGGCGACGCTGCGGGCCCGCTTCGACCCGGCAGCCTTGTCGGAGGCCGAGATCTACCCGCACATCTGGGACGACGGCGCCGACGAGTTCGACGCCTACCTGCTGCCGAACTTCACCGCGCTGCGTGACTTCTACCGCGCCGCGGCCGAACAGGGGGACGGCATGCTGCTCGCCATCACGTGACCCGCCGGAAGCGTGCCTACGGAAGCGGGCCGGCGGAAACGGGTACGCGCCGACGATCGGGCGCCGGTAGCGTGCCGGCGTGGGACTCGACGCGTTCGTGTACTGCCGGTGCTGGCAGGACGGCCTCACCACGCCGTGCCCGGTCGGACCGGTCGGCATCGACGAGGACGGCTGTCTCGCGCTGTTGCGGCAGTGGGAGGGCAACGAGGCCGCGCACCGCACGTTCGACGCCTGGCTGGCGGAGGCGTGCCCGCACAAGGCCATGGAGCAGGCGAGCGAGCACGTTTCCAACTGGGCCGGCGTACGCCTGTTCCAGCAGGCGCTACGCGCCGCCGGCCCGGAGCGCTTCCCGACGCTCGCCACCGCGCTGCCGAACCTCAACGGCGGCTCGCTGCCGGCCGACCGGGCGGCGGTGGCGCTCGCCGAGCTGGACGCGTTCGCGCGCACCGATCGGATCACCGACGGGGTCGAACTGATCGACGAGGCGACCGGCCGGGTGCTGATGCAGTACGTCGAGAGCTACCACGGGGTGTTCATGCTCGGCCCGGACTTCCGGGCCGGGGTAGATCCGGACGGCTTCTTCGTCGTCGACACCGCCGACCCGCCGGTGACGCTGTTCCGGGCCGTCCGGTTCGGCCAGCGGCCGCTGCCCGGCGACCGGGTGGAGCTCACCGCCGGCGGGACACGGACGGTGCTGGCGATGCTGCCGGTGGGCGCCCACGGCGAGCCGCCGCCCGAACGGCTCGCGGTGCGGACCCGGAGCCGGTCGGGCAGCGACTTCGCCTACATCGTGGAGCCGCTGCGCCGGCTGTGCGCGGCGTCGGTGGCCACCGGCAACCCGGTGATGTGGTTCTGACGGGCCACCCTCGACAGCCGGTCCGCACCGCGCTCTGATGGACCACCGCATGTCCGGGCGTGTCGTCCGGGGAAAGATGACGTCACCTGAGAGCGGTATACCCCGCCGTGAGCGTCACGCTCAGTCACGTCTAGAAGCTGACCGGAGTCACCACGGGATCGTGCCCGCGTCCTCGAAGTAGCCGCCGGTCGGCCCGTCGTCGGGCAGCGTCGCGAGCCGGATCGCGATCGCCGCGCCCTGCTGCGGGGTCCGCACACCGCGGAAGCTGTTGAGGTCGGTGGCGGTGAAGCCCGGGCAGGCGGCGTTGATCAGGATGCCGGTGTCCGCCAGCGCCCGCGCGTACTGGATGGTCACCGCGTTGAGCATGCTCTTCGACGGCGAGTACGCCACCGACAGCGGCCCGGTCTGGTCCTCTCCGGTGGAGGCGCTCTGCCGGGTCAGCGAGCCGACACCGCTGGACATGTTGACGATCCGGGGCGACGCCGAGCGGCGCAGCAGCGGCAGCATCGCCTCGGTCACCCGGACCACCCCGATCACGTTCACCTCGACGGCGGTCCGGATGGTCGCGAGGTCGACGTCGCCCGGGTGCTGCGGCACGCCACCTGTCACGCCCGCGTTGTTGACGAGCACGTCCAGACCGCCGGCCTCCGTCTCCAGCAGCCGGGCGGCGGCGGTCACGCTCGCGTCGTCGGTGACGTCCAGCGGTACGCCGAACGCGTCCACGCCGCCCGCGCGCAGCTTCGCCACCGCCTCGGCGAGCCGCCGCTCGTCCCGGGCGCCGACGCCCACCCGCCAGCCGAGCGCGCCCAGGCCGGCCGCGATCTCGTACCCGATTCCCTTGTTCGCGCCGGTCACCAGCGCGATCGTCCGTTCGCTCATGCCCTCGATCCTGTCCGCGGGCCGCGCGGGCCTCCAACACCGCTTCGGTGGCGCGCGATACCCGGAAGGCATCGATGCGGCGGTACGGTGGCGGGATGGAGACGCGGGAGCTTCGCTACTTCGTGGCGGTCGCCGAGGAGCTGCACTTCGGCCGCGCCGCGCGCCGCCTGGGCATCGCCCAGCCGCCGCTGTCGCGAGCGATCCGGCAGCTCGAACGCCGTCTCGGCGTGACTCTGCTGGAGCGGGACAGCCGCAGCGTCGCGCTCACCGCGGCCGGGTCGGTGCTGCTGCGGGAGGGCCGGGCCGCACTCGACGCCGTGGCCGCCGCCGACCGCCGCACCCGACGCGCCGGGCAGGCCGCTACCGGTGGCCCCGGGCTGGTGCTGGCGACCAAGACCGGGGCGTCGAGCGAGCTGCTGCCGAAACTGCTCGGCGCGTACGCCGCCGAGCCGGACGCGGTCCCGGTCGAGGTTCTGCTGTGCGGCATCGGCGAGCAGGAACGGCTGCTGCGCGACGGGCGGGCCGACGTGGCGCTGCTGCACCTGCCGTACGACTCGACGACCGGGCTGGACACCGAAGAGCTGATCACCGAGCCGCAGGTGGCGATCCTGCCGGCCGGGCATCCGCTGGCCCGGCGACCGCACCTGCTGATGGCCGAGGTGGAGGCGCTGCCGGGCCTGCCCATGCCGCGCTGGCCCCGGGCCGACGGGTCGTATCCGGACGGGCCCGGCCCCGAGGTCCGGGACCACGCCCAGTTGTTCCAGCTCATCGCGCTCGGCCGGACCGTGGTGGTGCTGCCGGAGTCGGCCCGGTCGCTGCTGCTCGCCGACCTGGCCACCGTGCCGGTGCCGGACGCGCCGGCGGTGACCACAGTCATCGCGTGGCCACCGCACAGCCGGTCCCGGGCGCTGGCCGGCCTGATCCGGACCGCCACCCGCCTCTGACGCTCGTGCCTAGGCGGGCAGGTCCTTGCGCATCTGCTGGGTGACCACCCGGTATCCCGACGTCTCGTACAGCTTGCGCGCCGTCTCGTTGGTGCCGAAGACGTTCAGCTCCAGCGCCTGGGCGCCGTGCTCCCGGGCCGCCCGCTCCCCCGCCGCGAGCAGCGCCCGCCCGAGCCCCCGGCCCCGGTGCCCGGCGGCCACCTCGATGTCGTAGAGGAACGCGCAGTCGGCGAGACCGCGAGGGTGGGTCAGGCCGATCCACAGCCAGCCGACCGGTGAGCCGTCGGCAAGCTCGCCGACCAGGAACAGCATGCCGGGCGTGGCCATGCCCTGCGGCAGGAAGCCGGCGGTGGCCTCCCGGGCCCGGTCGAGCGCCTCCTCGGGCGTCCAGTTGCCGGCCGTGACGTGCTCGCGCGCGTACCCGGCGGCAAGCTCGTCCTGCCAGCTGTCGAACTCCTCCGGTGACATCGCCCGGACACTCAGCTCGGTCATGCGACGCAGCCTCAGTCGCCGGCGGCGCGGCGGCGCGCCTCGCGCAGCTTCATGGCGTGTTCCAGCAGCGTGATCAGCACCTCCTTGGCCGACTCACGCTTGCGCGCGTCGCACAGCACCACAGGTACGCCCGGGTCCAGGTCGAGCGCCGCCTGCACCTCGTCGAGCCGGAACTTCTTGGCCCCCTCGAAGCAGTTCACCGCCACCACGAACGGCGTGCCGCGCCCCTCGAAGTAGTCGATCGACGGGAAGCAGTCCGCCAGGCGGCGCGTGTCGGCGAGCACCACCGCCCCGAGCGCGCCGAGCGCCAGCTCGTCCCAGACGAACCAGAACCGGTCCTGCCCGGGCGTGCCGAACAGGTAGAGCACCAGGTCGTCGCTGATGGTGATCCGGCCGAAGTCCATCGCCACGGTGGTGGTCGACTTCTCCTCCACGCCGGACAGGTCGTCGATGCCGATCCCGGTTTCGGTAAGCACCTCCTCGGTGCGCAGCGGCTTGGTCTCGCTGACCGCGCCCACCATGGTGGTCTTGCCGACGCCGAACCCGCCCGCGATCAGGATCTTGATCGCGGTGGGCAGCGGCCCGGCGCCCGCCGGCCGCTCAGAGCGCCCGTAGTCCATTGATAACCGCCTCGAAAACGTGCTCGTCGGGAAGGCCGGCGGTGGTCGCGCGCGGCTCGCGTACCTGCACCAGACTGCGGGCGGCCAGGTCTCCGAGGAGGACCCGGACCGTGCCCACCGGCAGGTCGAGATGGGCGGCGATCTCGGCCACGGAGAGAATCCGCTGGCAGAGGCCGACTATCGCCACGTGCTCCGGGCCCAGCCCGGACTCCGACCCGACATCCGTGCGGGTCGCGGTGACCAGCGAGATCAGGTCGAACGTGCCGGTCACCGGGCGGGCCCGGCCGCCGGTGACCGCGTACGGGCGCACCACCGGGCCGGCGTGGTCGTCCACCCACTCCTGCTCCGCGGACTCCCCCCGGCCGGTCATCGTGCCGCGTTCTCGCCGAGGGGCTGTTCCCGGGTCGGTGACGCGACGAACCGGCCGACCCGGGTGACGAGCATGGCCATCTCGTACGCGATCAGGCCGACATCCGCGTCCTCCGAGGCCAGCACCGCCAGGCAGGCGTTACGCCCGGCCGCTGTGACGAACAGGAAGGAGGACTGCATCTCGATGATGGTCTGCTGCACCTGCCCGCCGCCGAACCGCTTGCCCGCGCCACGGGCCAGGCTCTGGATGCCCGCCGCCATGGCGGCCAGGTGCTCGCCGTCGTCCCGGCTCAATCCGCGGGACGAGGCCATCAGCAGTCCGTCGGTGGAGAGCGCCACGGCGTGCTCCGCCTGCTTGACCCGGCCGACCAGGTCATCCAGCAGCCACGTCAGATCCGCGCTCGAAGCCGTCTTCTGCGCCACTCGTCGTCCTCTTCTTTCCGGCTGTGTGCCGTCAGCTTCCGGTTTCCGTCGCGTCGACGTCCCGGTCAGGTAACCTGCTCGTCCGCGTCGGCCGGCGCACCGCCGGCCCCCTGAGCCCCGCCGAGCAGGCGCGCGGCATCGGTACGGCCGCGTCGGGTGCCGCTCTGGTAGGAGCTCATCATCCGGCGCACCTGCTCCGGTGCACGCGCCGTGTCATCGTCGGCGGCGTCGTCGTCCGCCTCGGTCTGGTCGTGCCGCAGTTCCGGCGCGAGGCTGGCCTGGCGTACCCGGACCGGCAGTCCCGCGTCGGTGACCGGCGTCGTCTCCGCCTCGGTCTCCGGCTCCGTCGCCGGCGACGCCTCCGCCGCGTCGGTCGTGGCGGCGGGCCGCCGCTCCACCACCGCCAGCTCCGTGGTGGGCCCGGCCACCGCGGGCTGCCGCTTGCGGGTACGCGCCGGCAGCCCGGACGGGGTCAGCCGGGGCGCCCGCGTCACCGGCTCCGGCACCTGCGGGGCGGGCTCGGCCGGCTGGTCCGGTTCGGCGGCGCCGTCCGGGCCGGACGGGATCGCCGGCCCGTCGCCGGCCGGAGTGCTCCGCACCGGGTCCGGCGCGGGCGCCACGGGCAGGGCCGTCCCGGGTGCGGGAAGGGCCTCGGCCGCGTCGGCGCCGTCAGCGGTGATCAGTTCACGCGGGATCAGCACCACGGCGGTGGTCCCGCCGTACGCGGATTCCTTGAGCTGCACCTTGACGCCGTGCCGCTCGGTGAGCCGGCTGACCACGAACAGGCCCAGCCGGGCGGCGTCGGCCAGGTTCAGCTCGGACCGGTCGACGATGCGCGCGTTGGCGGCGGCCAGCTCGTCGGGGCTCATGCCGAGGCCCCGGTCCTCGATCTCGATGGCGAAGCCGTTCGCCACGAGCTGACCGCGAACCTCGACAGTGGTCTGCGGCGGCGAGAAGGAGAGCCCGTTCTCGATCAGCTCGGCCAGCAGGTGGATGACGTCACCGACGGCGCGGCCGGTCAGCGACACCTCGCCGAGTGGGCGCACCGTGACCCGGGTGTAGTCCTCGACCTCGGCTACCGCGCCGCGGACCACGTCGACCATCGGCACGTTGCGTCGCCAGGCCCGGCCGGGCGTGGAGCCGGAGAGCACGATCAGGTTCTCCGCGTTGCGCCGCATCCGGGTGGCCAGGTGGTCGACCCGGAACAGGTCCTCCAGCTCCTCGGCGTCGTGTTCCCGGCGTTCCATCGCGTCCAGCAGCGTGAGCTGCCGGTGCACGAGCGCCTGGGTGCGCCGGGCCAGGCTGAGGAAGACGTCGCGTACGCTGCGGCGCAGCTCGGCCTGCTCGACGGCGGTGCGGACGGCGGTCTCCTGCACGACGTTGAACGCCTTGCCCACCTGGCCGATCTCGTCGTCGCCGAACTGCAACGGCGGCGCCTCGCGGGCGACGTCCACCTCGTCGCCGCGGCCCAGCCGCTCCACCACGCTCGGCAGCCGCTCGTGCGCCAGGTTGAAGGCCGCCTCGCGCAGCCGTTCGAGCTGCCGCACCAGCGACCGGGCCGTGGTGATCGAGACGACCACGGAGGCGATGACGGCGAGCAGGCCGAGACCGGCGGCGAGCACCAGCCGCACGATGACGCCGATCGCTACCGGCATGGCCCGGGACACGATGTCCTCGCCGCCGGCCAGGATCACCCCGCGCAGGTCGGCCATCGCCTGCTCGGCGGCGGCCTGCCACGCCGCTGCGGTCACCGGCGGGCGCACGTCGGCGCCCTTGGCCGCGAGGACCCGGTCCTGAAGGGTCTGCAACTGCTGGAACGCGTCGCCCTCGACCATCCGCTCGAAGCGTGCGCGGTCGGTCGGGGCGAGCTCCCGGGCGGTGCGGTCGGCGAGGAACCACTGCGCGCCGACCAGGCGGGCGAACGCGGTCTGCTCGGCCACGGTGATCCGGTTGGCCGCGATCGCACCGGTGATCAGCGCGTCCTGTTGGGACAGCAGCTCCCGGGACCGGTTGAGGTCGATGAGCGCGGCGGTGTCCTTGGCGATCTCGTCGTCGTCGAGGCCGCCGAGCGCGTCGAAGACGGCGAAGATCGCGTCGACCGCCTCGTCGTACGCGATGAGCGTGGCGGTGCGGTCGATGGTCTTGCGGCTGACGTCGGCGCGTACCTGGCCGATCTGGTCCAGCTCGGTCTTCAGCTCGCCGAGCCGCTGCATCAGCTCCTCGCTGGCCGGGATCTCGGTACGCCAGTCCTGCACCGAGCGCCACAGCGCGGTGGCGGTCTCGTCGGTACGGGCGCGCTGGGCGTCCAGCTCCCGCAGCCGGCCCGGATCGGACTCGCCCAGATAGCGCAGCGACAGCCGCCGCTCGGCCTGCAGCTCCTGCAGCAGCGGGTCGCTCGGCTCGAAGACGCGCGCGTTGAGCGTCTGCACGCCGAGCAGGTTGAACCCGTCCCGCACGGTCACCCACGCGGCGAACGCCCAGAGCGCGGTCAGCGACGCCAGCAGCGCGATGATCTTCGTACGGAGATTCGTACTGCGGGAACCCATCACACCGTCCTGGCCCGGTCTACGGTCGGTCCGAAATCCGATCGACTCCGGCGCACGCTAGCAGCCGTCGTGAACTCCATTCAAGCGATCCTGATCATGGTGGGTCCGGCCTCGACGGCGCGGCCGGAGGCCGCCAGCACCGCCGCGCGCACGATCTGCGTCGGGCGGTAGAGATCCTTGTCGTGCCATAGTGCCGGTTCGTCGTCGCATCCGTCCAGCTCGGACAGTCGACGGCGTCCGCGGGCGAGCGCCGCGGCGATCCGCGCGTCCCCGGAACGGCCTGCGCCGGCCAGTGCGAGCACCGCGTACGCGGTCTCCTCGGCGGTGCCGTGCCACAGTCCCCAGGAGCCGTCCGGGCGCTGCGTGTCCAGCAGCCAGGCGACGCCCCGCTCGACGGCGGCACGCGCCGTGCCGTCGGGCGCGTGGTCGGCCAGCGCCAGCAGCACCGCGTACGTGGCGTAGCAGGCCGAGGCGTGCCAGCGGTCCTCCCAGCGCCCGTCCGGCTGCTGCCGCTCCACCAGCCACTCGGTGACCCGGCGGCGGGCGCCGGTGACGCCGGGTCCGCTCGGCTGCTCGCCGAGCGCGTCGAGCACGTGCGCGTTAGTGGTCAGCGACGCGCCGTCCTCCCCCGGCCAGGTGCAGAAGTGCCGTCCGGTGTCGAACCCGGCCAGCGGCCCGACGCCGGGGGCGCGGCCCAGCCGGGCCAGCGCGTAGAGCGTGACAGCTGTGGTGTCCGCGTCGGCGGGCAGGCCGGGCGCGGTGGCCGCGCCGGACGGGCCGACGGCGGCGCGCAGCTCGGTGAGCACCGGCTCGGGCGCGCCGACCGGCACACCGGCCCGGACCAGGATGCCGAGCACCCAGGCGCGCTCGAAGACGGTGATCGGGCTGGCGCAGGGCACCGGGCCGGGCCGGGCCACCGCGCGCAGATAGTCCAGCGCCGCTCCGGGCTCCGGACGGCCCAGCCAGGCGGCAGTGGCGGCCGGGGAGGCGCCCACCGCGCCGCTGGCCGAGGGACGCACGCCGGCCGCCCGGTACGCCAGCTCACCGGCGACCTCCAGCGCGTGCGCCAGCTTCTCCGGCACGGGCCGCCCGGCGGCCAGCAGCGCGCGTACCCGGGTCAGGCGGGCCGGGTCGAGACCGGCCGGCAGCGGCAGGCGGGGCCGGCCGGCCCACTCGGCCAGCCCGGGTGGCGGCCCGGCCGGTCCGGTGAGGTGCCGGTCCACGGCAGTGAGCAGCGCGGGCACGATCAGGTCGGTGGCCGGCAGGTCGGGCGGCGCGTCGCCGCGCAGCGCGCCGGACAGGAACGTCAGGCCCCGGTGGGCCGCGGCGGCCGGCACGGCGGCCGGGCCGTCGCGACGCAGCACGGTCAGCAGCGCCTCGACCGCGCTCAGCGTCGGCACCAGCGCGTACCCGCCGGGACCGCCCCAGCCGCCGTCCGGCCGCTGCCGGGCCAGCAGCCAGGCCAGGCGCCGGTCGTGGCCGTCCAGCCAGGGCGCGAGCGCGACCAGCCGGGCGGTCTCGTAGACCGACGGCGACGTCTGCCCGGCCGGCTCGCCGGTGAGCGCGGCGACCAGGTCGTGCGCGGTCCCGGACCGGGTGGCGGGCACCGATCCGGCGGTGAGCGTCACCGCACGCCCCAGAAGTCGGTGTTGCGGTAGAAGCCGGTGGTGAAGCCGAGCTGCCGGGACAGGAAGTCGGCTTCCCGGGGCGCCTCACCGGCCAGCTTCGCCAGCCGGACGCGGCAGTGGTCGACCTGCTCGGCGAACCGCCGCTCGACCTCGGCCGGGTCGTCCACCAGCAGCAGCGCGTTGAGGTCGCCGGACTCGGCGTCGCGGCGGTGGGTGCCGAGGTCGTTCACCAGCCGCAGGGCCCGCTGCACCTCGTCGCTGACGGCGACCGCGTGGTCCATCGCCTCGGCGGTGGACACCGATCCGGTGTGGATCCAGTGCGCCACGTTGACCACTGTGGCGGCGAGGTTGTCGGCGTTTGCGAGGTAGTCGGCGAGCGTGGGGCGGCCGGTGCGCCGCCAGTCCCACTCGCGGGCCATCGCGTCGAGCGTGCGTTCCATCGCCGCACGCCAGTGGCCGCGCAGCGCCGGGTAGCCGGGCGCGGCGGCCACGTCGTCGCGCAGCTCGGCCAGGAACCGGCCCAGTGGGTCGTCGGTGCCGGCGCCGTCGAGCACGTCCAGGCAGACACCGGTGATCCGGTCGACCTCGGCCCGGCTGGTGGCCTGGTGGTCGACCAGCCAGTCCACGGCGAAGCCCCAGAGCACGGCGCGGTTGGTCACGGCCAGCTCGGCGGCGCTGTGCCAGGGGGCGCTGAACGCCATCGCCTGGGCGATGCTGCTGAACAGCGTCGCGTCGAACGGGTCCGCGGGGAACAGCTCCGGGTGCGCGGCGGCGGCCTTGCGCAGGCCGCGCTGGCCCTGCGCGGCGAGCGCGCAGACCCGGCCCTGCTCCGCGGCGACGGCGAGTAAATCCGGTGTCGGCCCGTCGGTCATGCCCGCTCCGCCCGCCCGGCCGCGACGAGTGTCAGCTCCACCCGCTCGCGCGGCCGCAGCGCCGCGGCCAGCCGCAACCCGGGTACGCCGGGGCGGTGCAGCCGGAACCGGTAGCGGCTGAGCATGGTGGCGAGGATGAGCTGCGCCTCCAGGTAGAACAGGTACATGCCGAGGCACTGGTGCGGCCCACCGCCGAACGGGAAGTGGGCGTACCGGTGCCGGGCCCGGACCCGCTCGGGCCGGAACCGTTCCGGGTCGAACTCGTCCGGGCGGTCCCAGAACTGCCGCATCCGCTGGGTGATCAGCGGGCTGACCGCCATCGTCGCGCCGGGCTCGATCGGCACGCCGTCGATGACGTCCCCGGCGACCGCGCGGCGCGGGATGATCCATCCGATCGGGTAGAGCCGCAGCAGTTCGTCCAGCACCATCCGGGTGTACGTGAGCCGGCTCAGGTGCTCGCGGCGTACCGGCTCGCCCCCGACCACCTCGTCGATCTCGGCGTAGAGCCGCTCGGCCACCTCGGGGTGCTGGTCCAGGTGCGGCCAGGCCCAGGTCAGCACGTTGATCGTGGTCTCGGTGGTGGCGGCGAACATGGCCACTGTGTCGTTGCGGACCTGCCGCTCGTCGAGCTGCCGCCCGTCGTCGGTGCGGGCCTGCCAGAGCGTCGAGATGACGTCGTCGCCCTGGTCGGCGGACTCGCGGGTCTCGCGGACGATCGGCACCAGCACGTCGTCCACGATGCGTACGGCACGGGCGAACGTGCGGTCGCCCGGCATCGGCAGCGACAGCGGCGCGAACGGCACGATGATGCGGGGGATGACGGCGGTGGCGATCCGGTCCTGCGCCTCGATCACGCGCATCGCGTCCGGCACCGAGATGCGGTCGGCGAAGAGCACCTTCATGATCGCCCGGCTGACGATGCGCGCCTGCTCCACGCCGATGTCGACCGGACGGCCGGCGCGGGCCGGCTCGTCCAGCTCGTCGACCGCGTCGCGGATCGCGTCGGCCATGCCGTCGACCAGCGCCTCGACCCGTTTGGCGGTGAACATCGGCTGGAGCATGCGCCGGCTGGCCGACCAGATCTGCCCCTCGCCGAGGATCCCCTCGCCGAACAGCCGCTTGACCGGACGCCAGAACAGCCCATCGCCTGCTCGTTCGTAGTTGTCCGCCCGGTCGCGCAGGACGTGCTGCACGTGCTTGGGGTGGGTGACGAGGTAGGGGCGGAACGAGCCGAGGTTCAGCCGGACCAGTTCACCTTCGGTACGGTTGCCGATGTCGATGAGCGCCCGGGCGGGGTCGCGGAGCACCGCCGGCAGGATCTGCCGCAGCGGCACGGTTCGGGGTCGGCCGGTGGGTCCCGGTGTGTCCGTTGGTTCGGGCACCTGAACGCTCCCTCGGTTGACTCAGGGTCGCGGCTTCGTATCGACCCGTGACGTTGCTCGCGAGCATGCCATCCTGAGCCGCAGATCAAAAGGCAGGTCGGAGGATATTTCACGTAACAACAATCTCTTTGTCGAGAATGGAGCCCGTGGGATGTGCGTCACTCCCGTACACAGTGGTGGTTGCGGAGCGCGAGCAGCGCTCACCTATCGCGGACGCCGGCAGAACGCGGGCGCGGACCCGTCCGCTGTGCCAAGCTTCGGGCATGGACGACAAGACCATCCTGAGCCGGATCTCGGAACTCGTCGACGAGGAGCACCGGCTGCGGGCCGACGCGCAGCAGCACGAGTCCGGCACCGACGACGAGGCCCGGGAGCGGCTGCGGGCCCTGGAGGAGTCCCTGGACCAGTGCTGGGACCTGCTGCGCCGTCGCCGGGCCGCGCGCCAGGCGCACGGCGACCCGGACGCCCAGGGCGAGCGCCCGGTGCCGGAGGTCGAGCGCTACCTGCAATGACCCGCACGGGTGGGCGTCCCGGGCGGCTCGACCACCCGGGACGCCCGCCCGTCAGCGGATCCCCGCCTCCCGCAGTAGCGCCTCGGTGAGCGCCTCCGGATCGGTGACGGTGGCCGGCATCCCGCGGGCGGCGAACCAGGCGGCCACCACCCGCACGTCCCGGCCCAGGAACTCGCCGCCCTGCGGGTTGGCCACCACGTCGACCACCTGCGGCAGGTCGATCATCACCAGCCGGCCCGCGTGCACCAGCAGGTTGTACGGAGACAGGTCGCCGTGGGCGTACCCGGCCCGGGCCAGCACGGTGAGCGCCTCGACCAGCTGATCCCACAGGTCACGCAGCTCGGCCGCGTCGGGCCGGACCTGCGCCAGCCGTGGCGCGGCCTCCCCCGCCTCGGCGTCGCCGACGAACTCCAGCATCAGCTCGGTGCCGAGCAACTGCACCGGATAGGGCACCGCGATCCGCCCGGAGGCGGCGCCGATCTCCCAGAGCTGGGACAGCGCGGCGAACTCGGCCGCCGCCCACTGCCCGGCGATCATCTGCCGGCCGAACGCGGTCCGGCCGGTCATCGCCCGCATCTCCCGCGACCGGCGTACCCGGCGGCCCTCCAGGTAACCGGCGTCGCGGTGGAAGAGCCGGTGCTGGGCGTCGCGGTACCGCTTGACCGCCAGCAGGCACGAACGGTCGGTGTCCGGCACGGCGCGGCGGACCAGGTGGACGTCCGCCTCCTTGCCGGTCTTGAGCACCCCCAGCTCGGTGTCCCGGGCGGCCAGTTCGGTGACCAGCCAGTCCGGGTACGGCTCGGGGCCGTGGACGGCCCGGTCCCAGGAGGACCAGCTGTCCTCCGCGTCGGGCTCGGCGTCCGGGTCGGCGAGGGTCGGCGTGGGCCGCCCCCGCTTCAGGAAGTCGGTTTCGTCGTCGTCGAAGCGGCTCTTGCCGCGGCCACGGCGCTGCGGCGCCGGGAAGTCGTGATCGCGCACGGGTGGATCTGTCCTTCGATCGAGGCTGGTGGAGGCAGGTGGTACGACCCTGCGAAAACGGCCATGACCGACCTCCTCTCCTCGACCGGGCACCCCCCGGCTGCGCACTCGCGCGGCACCATGCTCGTACGCGCCCCGGCGCGGGTCAACGGATTTCCGCACGGTGCCGCCGCGCTGCCTGCCGGCCCGCGCCGCCGGTCAGCCGGCCAGCACTGCGGCGACGGCCGCGATCAGCCCGTCCTCGATCCGGGTCGGCGCGAACCGGGGGTCCGACCAGCGGCGTCCCCGATGCAGCCAGACACTGGGCAGGCCCACCGCGGTCGCGCCGCCGATGTCCGCCTCCGGGCTGTCGCCGACCACCCACGCGCCGCGCAGCGGCATCCGGGCCCGCTGGGCGGCGAGCGCGAAGATCCTCGGGTTCGGCTTGCTGACGCCGGCCTCCTCCGAGATCACCCAGTCGGCGACGTAGCGGTCCAGGCCGGTCTTGCGGATCTTGGCGTCCTGTTGACGGGACGCGCCGTTGGTGACCACCACCGGCACCCAGCCGGCGTCGGCGGCGATCCGCAGCGCGCAGGCCACCAGCGGATCGAGCCGCATGTGCGCCACCACGCCGTCGTGCAGCTCGTCCACCAGGTCGATCGAGGGGATGCGCAGCGCGTACCGGTCGCGGATCGCGTCCGCGACGTCCCACCGGTTGGTCAGCCCGTCGGCGTCCACCGACACCAGCCAGTCGAGGTCGGCGGGCGGCGCGCCGATGCCCGCCAGGAAGCGTTCTCCCCAGACACGGAACGGCCCGTCGCGGTCCAGCAGGGTGTTGTCCAGATCGAGCAGGAGCAACGGCACTTGGGCACCCTACGGGAACGCTCGGAGCACCGACAGGGCCCCGGGCCCAGCCACGGTCAGGCGACGAGCGCCGTACGGGCCGCGCCGGCGTCCACCGGCCGGTCGAGCAGCATGGTGTGCGCCGCGCGGGTGGCCGCCAGCGCTTCCGGGTCCAGCGTCGCCACCAGCACGTCCTCTCCGGTGTCGGCGCCCCGCGCCAGCGGCCGGCCCTCCGGGTCGTACACCGCCGCGCCACCGTTGAACCGCCAGGGGTCCGCGCCGCCGACGACGTTGGCGAACACGACGTACATCGTGTTGTCCAGCGCCCGGGCGGCGTAGTAGAGGTCGCGGCGGTGCTCCGAGCCGGCCAGGTAACCGCTCGGGCAGAGGTACCCGTGCGCGCCGTCGCCGGCCGCAGCCCGGGCGTGCTCCGGGAAGCAGCCGTCGTAGCAGACACCAAGGCCGAACCGCCACGTGTCGACGTCGAGTGTCGCGCCCCGGCGGCCGGCGTCGAACATCTCGCGCTCGCCGCTCCAGAGCTGCTGCTTGTCGTACGCGGCGGTGACAGTGCCGGCCGGGTCGACGACGAGCGAGGAGATGGTGCGCCGCCGGTCGGGGTGGCGGACGGCGGCGCCGATCACCACTGCCGCGCCCGCGTCGGCGGCGGCGGTCCGCAGCGGGTCCAGCCGGGGGTCGGCGACCCGGCCGTCGGCGTCGGCGGCCACGTCGGTGCCCTCCGGGTCGGCGCCCAGCGTCGGCGGGTGGTACGCCGGCAGGAACAGCTCGGGCAGCACCACGACCCGGGCGCCCTCGGCCCGGGCGACGAGGCGGGCGGCGGCGCGGGCGTTGCCGGCGACGTCACCGGGGACGGGCTGGGCCTGGACGGCGGCGACGGTGAGCGGGCGCGCGGGAAGGGCGGTCACACGCCGATCCTAACCATCGGACGCGGCCGGATGATCTTCCGAATTCGCATCTCAAGCCGTACGTACGGTTTGCATCACGCGGTTCCACCTGCGACGATCCGTTCGTGCCCAGAGTAAGTCAGGACCAGCTCGACGCGCGCCGGCAGGAGATCCTCGCGGCGGCGCGGGCGTGTTTCGCCCGGCACGGCTACGAGGGCGCCACAGTGCGTCGGCTGGAGGAGGCCACCGGCCTGTCCCGGGGCGCGATCTTCCACCACTTCCGGGACAAGGACTCCCTGTTCCTCGCCGTCGCC
Organism: Micromonospora chalcea; assembly: GCF_028768405.1. Classification (NCBI taxonomy): domain Bacteria; kingdom Bacillati; phylum Actinomycetota; class Actinomycetes; order Micromonosporales; family Micromonosporaceae; genus Micromonospora; species Micromonospora chalcea. Next base: position 2,744,852 of record NZ_CP118233.1, read on the forward strand.
GAGGACGACGCCGCCGCCATGGTGGAGACGGTCGCCCGCAACGGCCTGGTGCAGGTCATGCGCGACCTGCTGGCCCGGGCGGTCTCGCCCGACACGACCGGCTGGCTCGGCAGCCAGCTGGAGGTCTCGCGCCGGCTGCGTACCGACCCGGCCTTCGCCAAGCGCTGGGCGGAGCGTTCCGAAGCCATCGCCGCGGCGACCCGGGAGCGCCTGGTACGCCAGCGCGAGGCCGGCGTGCTGCGCGACGACGTCCCGATCGACGTGCTGGCCCAGTTCCTGGAGCTGGCCTACGACGGCTTGGTGCTGCACCTGGCGATGGGCCGCCCGGCCGGCGACCTGGCCCGGGTGCTCGACCTGGTCGAGGAGGCAGTGCGCCGGCACTGAGCCCGCCGGTCTCGGTCCGGTAACTGCGCCGCTCCAGGAGATCGACTCTGGCGCGCCTGCTCCACAATGAGCCGCGACCCCTCCTCGCGACAGGAGCAGACGATGACCCCCTCCGACACCTGGGGCATCCCCGGCCCCGTATTCCTGCGCTGGTACCTCCTGCTCGCCGTCGTCCTGGTCATCGGCGCGATCGTGTACCGGCGTCGGATGCTGGCCGGCACCCCGGTGACCGATCACGGCACGTTGGGTCCGCAGCAGGTCGCCTACCTCAACGGCGGCGACCAGCTCGCCGTCTGGGCCACGCTCGGCGCGCTGCGCCACGCGGGCGCGGTCGGCGTACGACCCGACCGGCGGCTCACCACCGGCGGTCCGCTGCCGGCCGGGGCCACCCCGCTGGACCAGGCGGTCCACCACGCGGCGAGCCGCGGCCTGCGGACCCGGGACCTGGCCGCCGACGAGTGGGTGCGGCGCGCGCTCGACGAGCTGCGCGACGGCCTGGTACGCCGGGGCCTGGCCCTGGACCAGGAGCGGCGCCGGACGCTGCGGCGCGGCGCGCTGCTGATCGGCTTCCTGCTGGCAATTGGCGTCGTGCGTGCGATCTCCGGCCTGCTCAACGACCGGCCCACCGGCTGGCTGCTGCTCAGCCTGTTCCCGCTCGGCCTCGCGTTCCTGCTGCTCAACCGCGTGCCCTGGCGTACCCGGGCGGCCACCGCCGCGCTGAACGACATGCGCCGCCGGCACGCCTGGCTGCGACCGGCCGCCTCCCCCGCGTACGCCACGTACGGCGCGACGGATGTGGCGCTGGGCGTGGCGCTGTTCGGCACCGCCACGCTCTGGACCATGGATCCGGGCTTCGCCGAGCAGGCCGAGATCCAGCGGCAGGCGATGGGCAACGTCGGCGGCGCGAGCTCCGGCACCTCCTGTGGAGGCGGCGCCTCCACGTGCGGCGGTGGCAGCTCCTGCGGCGGAGGCGGTGGCTGCGGCGGAGGCGGGTGCGGCGGATGAGCGGCCCGTCCGGCGTCGGCATCGGCTGGCGTCCCGAGATCGCCGGTTTCGTGGCCGGGCTGCCGGGGCTGCGTTTCGTCGAGGTGGTCGCGGAGGCGGTCGCACCGGCCGGGCCGCTCCCGGACGGGCTCGCCGAGCTGCGCGGACGCGGCGTCGATGTCGTACCCCACGGGGTGCGGCTGTCCCTCGGCGGCGCGGAACCGGTCGATCCGGCCCGGGTGGCGCACCTGGCCGCGGTGGCCGCGGCCCTGGACGCGCCGCTGGTGAGTGAGCACATCGCGTTCGTGCGGGCCGGCGGTCTGGAGGCCGGTCACCTGCTGCCGCTGCCGCGCAGCCGCGAGGCGGTCGCCGCGGTGGTGGCGAACGTGCGGCGGACGCAGGCGGAGCTGCCGGTGCCGCTGGCCCTGGAGCCGATCGCCGCGCTCTTCGACTGGCCCGACGACGAGCTGGACGAGGCGGACTTCCTCACCGAGATCCTCGACGCCACCGGCGCGCTGCTGCTGCTCGACGTCGCGAACGTGCACGCCAACGCCCGCAACCGGGGCGGCGAGCCGACCGCGCTGCTGGACCGGCTGCCGCTGGAACGCATCGCCTACGCGCACGTCGCGGGCGGCGCCGAACACGGCGGCTTCTACCACGACACGCACACCGACCCGGTGCCCGCCGCCGTGCTGGACCTGGTCCGCGAGTTGTGCCGGCGGCGCCGGCCGCCCGCGTTGCTGCTGGAACGCGACGGGCACTACCCGCCCGCCGCCGAGCTGCGCGCGGAGCTGGACGCGCTCGCCGCCGCCTCCGGCCACCCGGCGGTCACGTGAGCGGCGACCTGGCGGCCCGGCAGGCCGAGCTGGTCGCCGCGCTCGTCGCCGGTGGACCGCTGCCGCCCGGCTTCGCACCGGCCCCGGTCGAGGCGGCCCGCCGGGCGCTGCTGCGCAAGCGGGCCGCGGACGTGGCCCGGCACTGGCCGCTGCTCGCCGCCGGCCTCGGCGCGCACTGGCCGGCGACGTTCACCGCGTGGGCGGACGGACGCCCCTCGAACGGCTCCCTGCGCGACGGCTGGGACCTGGCCCGCGAGCTGCGCGACCGGGGCACGCTGCCGCCGCTGGGCGCGGAGGAGCTGGCCGCGCGCGAGGTTGCGAGCCGCTACGACGGCCACCGCCCGCCCCGGCCCCGCCGGATGCCGGCCGTCGCCCGGGCCGGCGGCGCCGTCGCGGCCCAGTTCGCCGGCCGGGTACGCCTGCTGCGGCCCGCCCCGCGCTGACACGCGCCCCCGGGTACGGCAGGATCGGGCGTATGGATCTCGGACTCGCCGACCGGGTGTACGTGCTGACCGGCGCCTCCGGCGGCCTCGGCTTCGCCACCGCCGAACAACTCGTCGCCGACGGCGCCCGGGTGGTCATCTCCGCGCGTACCCCGGAACGGGTGGCCGCCGCGATCGAGGCGCTCGGCGACCCGCAGCGGGCGATCGGGCTGACCGCCGACCTCGCCGATTCCGCCACCCCGGAGCGGCTCGTCGCCGCCGCCCGCGAACACTTCGGCCGCCTCGACGGCGCGCTGATCTCGGTCGGCGGCCCGCCGCCCGGCACCGCCGCCACCGTCACCGACGAGCAGTGGCGCGAGTCGTTCGAGACGGTCTTCCTGGGCAGCGTCCGGCTCGCCCGCACGGTGGCCGGCGCGCTCACCGACGGCGGCGCGATCGGGCTGGTGCTGTCCACCTCGGTACGCGGACCGCTGGCCGGCCTCGGCATCTCCAACGGGCTGCGACCGGGCCTGGCCGGCGTGGCCAAGGACATGGCCGACGAGTTCGGCCCGCGCGGCGTCCGCGTGGTCAGCCTGCTACCCGGGCGGATCATGACCGACCGCAACCGGGAGCTGCTGGCCGGCTCCGGCGATCCCGAGCGCGCCCGCGCCCAGGCGGAGGCGGCGATCCCGCTCGGGCGAATCGGCGACCCGGCGGAGTTCGGCCGGGTGGCGGCGTTCCTGCTCTCCCCCGCCGCCGGGTACGTCACCGGGGTGACCGTCCCGGTCGACGGCGGCGCGCTGCGCGGGCTGTGACAGTGGCCGCTGTGGTGGGCCGGGCGCCCGGGGCGGTGGGCCGGTGAGCGACCGACGGCGCCCGGGCGGTGGGCGGCCCGAGGCGGCCCCGGGGCCGGGCACGCCCGCCCGGCGGCACCCACGCCCCAGCCGCGAGCAGCTCGCGGCGGCGGCCGACCGGCTGCTGCCGGACGTCATCGCGCCCGGCCTGGACGTGCTCTTCGTCGGCATCAACCCGGGTCTGTGGTCGGCGGCGACCGGCTGGCACTTCGCCCGTCCGGGCAACCGGTTCTGGCCCGCCCTGCACCGGGGCGGGTTCACCCCGCGTCTGCTGCACCCCAGCGAGCAGGACGCGCTGCCCGCACTCGGCCTCGGGATCACCAACATGGTGGCCCGCGCCAGTGCCCGCGCCGACGAGCTGACCGCCGCCGAACTGGTCGACGGCGCGGCGACGCTCACCGCGAAGGTCGAGCGGTACCGGCCGCGCTGGGTGGCGGTGGTCGGCGTGACCGCGTACCGGATCGGGTTCACCCGGCCGAAGGCCGGCTTCGGGCCGCAGCCCGAGACGCTCGGGCCGGCCCGGCTGTGGGTGCTGCCCAACCCGAGCGGCCTGAACGCCCACTTCACCCCGGAGACGCTCGGCGCCGCGTTCGCCGAGCTGCGTGCCGCGGTCGCCGCGGGTTAGGGCCCCGGTCGCCGCGAGCTAGGGCTGCGGCCGTCCGGGTCGCCACGGCCCGGCCGCCGGGTGCCCGTCCACCCGGTCGGTGCCGATCCACGCCCGCCGGCGCCGGGATTGAGGCCTCGCGGGCCGCTAGTTGGCTGCCGCCGGGGGCATGGCCTCGTGGGCGACGTAGGTGCCCATCGGCACAGTGGTCACCACCGGCTCCGGCTGCTCCGCCTCGGCGTGCGGCGCGGGCGAGTCGGTGACCGCGAACTGGGTGCGGTACAGCTCGGCGTACAGGCCGCCGACGGCCACCAGTTCGTCGTGCCGGCCGCGCTCCACGATCCGCCCCTCGTCGAGCACGAGGATCTGGTCCGCGTCGCGCACCGTCGAGAGCCGGTGCGCGATCACCAGCGCGGTACGGCCGGTCAGCGCCACCGACAGCGCCCGCTGCACCGCTGCCTCGCTCTCCGAGTCCAGGTGGGCGGTGGCCTCGTCCAGGATCACTATCGACGGGGCCTTGAGCAGCAACCGGGCGATGGCGATGCGCTGCTTCTCGCCGCCGGAGAAACGGTAGCCGCGCTCGCCGACCGTCGTGTCGAGCCCGTCCGGCAGCGCCCGGACCAGGTCGGCCACCTGCGCGCCGGCCAGGGCGGCCCAGATCTCGTCGTCGGTGGCGTCGGGCTTGGCGTACCGCAGGTTCTCGCGGATGGTCTCGTGGAACAGGTGCGAGTCCTGGGTGACCACGCCGATCTCGTCGCGCAGCGAGGCGAGCGTCGCGTCCCGCACGTCGACGCCGCCGACGAGCACCTGGCCCTCGCTGACGTCGTAGATCCGGGAGATCAGCATGGACAGCGTCGACTTGCCGGCGCCGGAGGGGCCGACCAGGGCCACCATCTGCCCGGGCTCGACGGCGAACGAGACGCCCTTGAGCACCGGCTCGTTCACCGTACGGTCGAGGGTCGAGACCTCTTCCAGCGACGCGAGCGACACCTCGGCGGCGCTCGGGTAGCGGAAGCGCACGTCGCGGAACTCGACCCGGCCGCTGCCGCGCGGCACCGGCACCGCGTCGGGCTTCTCCGCGATGCCCGGACGCAGGTCGAGCACCTCGAAGACGCGGTCGAACGAGACGAGCGCGCTCATCACGTCGACCCGGACGTTGGAGAGCGCGGTGAGCGGGCCGTAGAGGCGGGTCAGCAGCAGCGCCAGCTTGACGACGGTGCCGGCGCTGACCGCACCGGTGACCGCCAGCCAGCCGCCCACCCCGTAGGTGAGCGCCTGGGCCAGCGACGCGACGAGCAGCATCGCCACGAAGAACGTCCGCGAGTACATCGCGGACTGGATGCCGATGTCGCGCACCCGCTCGGCCCGGCGGGCGAACCGGTCGGCCTCGACCTCCGGCGCGCCGAACAGCTTGACCAGCAGCGCTCCGGCCACGCCGAACCGCTCGGTCATGGTCGCGTTCATCTTCGCGTCGAGGTTGTACGACTCGCGGGTGATCTCGGCCAGGCGCCGGCCCACCCGGCGGGCCGGGATGATGAAGATCGGCAGCAGCACCAGCGCCAGCACGGTGATCTGCCAGGACAGCACGAGCATCGCGCCGGCGGTGAGCACGAGCTGGATGACGTTGCTGACCACCCCGGACAGCGTCGAGGTGAACGCCCGCTGCGCGCCGAGCACGTCGTTGTTGAGCCGGCTCACGAGCGCGCCGGTCTGCGTGCGGGTGAAGAACTGCAGCGGCATCCGCTGGACGTGGTCGTAGACCCGGGTGCGCAGGTCGAGGATTATGCCCTCGCCGATGCGGGCCGAATACCACCGCTGGACCAGGGAGAACAGGGCATCGGCCACGGCGAGCGCGGCGATGATCAGGGCGAGCCGGACCACAGTCGTGCGGGCGTCCGGACCGCCGCCGGCGATCGCGTCGATGACGTCGCCGGCGAGCAGCGGCGTGGCCACGCCGATCACCGCGGCGATGATCACGGTGATCAGGAAGACGACGATGTCACGCCGGTAGGGCCGGGCGAACGCGACGATCCGCCGGGCCGTGCCGCGCTTGAGCTCGTGGGCGGAGACCTCGTCCCGGTTGCGCAGCGACCGGAGCATGCTCCAGCCGCCCATGCCGCCGCCGGCCATCGGGTGGGACACTCGTCACCTCCAGGTCGTCAGGCAGCATGAATCGTCGGAGTCCATTCTCCAGACGCCTGTGACAACCTCGCGAGTAACCCAGATCTTCCCGAACGGTCCTTACGAAATCGCGCTCCGGGCCGGTTACTCGCCCCGGCCGGCCAGGTCCCGGATACGCCGGGTCTGCGCCTCCCGCTCGGCGCGCTGCTGCTCGGCGTGCGTACGGTCGGCCGCGCCCGCCAGGAGCGCCTTGATCTCGACGATCGCGTCCCGGTTGTTGGCGAGGAGCCCGGCCGACAGGTCACGCACCGCGGCGTCCAGCTCGTCGTTCGGCACCACGAGCGTGGCCAGGCCGATCCGGTCCGCCTCGGTGGCGTCCATCCGGCGGCCGGTGGCGCAGATCTCCAGGGCGCGCGAATAGCCGACCAGCTCGACCAGGCGGCGCGTGCCGGCCAGATCGGGCACCAGGCCGAGTGTCACCTCGGCCATCGAGAGCCTGGCGTCGGCGGCGAGCACACGCATGTCGCAGGCGAGCGCGAGCTGGAAGCCGGCGCCGATGGCGTGGCCCTGCACCGCGGCGATCGACACCACGTCCGGCCGGTGCAGCCAGGTGAAGCCGCCCTGGTACTCGGCGATCCGGTCGGCGCACTCCGCCTCCGGGAGCGCGGCCAACTCGGCGAAGGAGCCCGGCCCGGTGGCACCGGCGACCGCCAGGTCCAGGCCCGCGGAGAAGGCGCGCCCCTCGCCGCGTACGACGACGACGCGGACGTCGCCGGGCAGGTCGCGGGAGAAGTCGCTCATCGCCCGCCACATCGCCGGGGTCTGGGCGTTGAGCACGTCGGGCCGGCACAACGTCACCGTCGCAACCGGCCCGTCGCAGTCGAAGCGCACTCCGGTCGTCTCGGCGGTCACCGGACGCCCCGGAACACTGCGCTGATGGACGACGCTGGGCGGCGGGTCACGCCTTCTTCCGGCGCCGGGCGCCGCCGCGCTGCCGCAGCTGCACGCCGGATTCGGTGAGCACACGGTGGATGAACCCGTAGGAACGGCCGGTAGAGGCCGCCAGAGCACGGATGCTCTCACCCCCGGTGTACCGCTTTACCAGGTCTTTGGCGAGCGTCTGACGCTCGGCCCCGACGATCCGGCGACCCTTCTCAGTGCTGGTGGCTGTGCCGGTGGCTGCCATGCTGATCCCTCACGTCCCAGACTGTGCGGTTCGGATACGGTCCCACCTATTAGACCGCCTCGGACGATCATGCGCCAGATATCAACTATTCGCCAACCGACACGCTACGCAATGTCAGCTTCCCGATAGAGTGATCCTTCCGACCGGCTGATCCGTACCGCCCCGCCGGACGAGCGCATCCTCCCCCATGATCGACACCAGTTCCCCGAAGTGGCTGCGTCACCGTGCTCCGGACACCTCCACTTCGGCGAACTGGTGTGGATCATGCGACGGCCGGTGCGGCGGGCCGTATCGTGCCCGGGGTGATTGACGTGATCACGGCCGCGGCGGGTGCCGCCGGTGTCTTCGCCGCCACCAATCTCGACGACATCGTCGTGCTCACGGTGCTGTTCGTGGCCCTCCGGCACACCGGACGCCCCCGGCCCTGGCAGATCGTCGCCGGGCAGTACGCGGGCATCGGCGCGCTCGTCGCGGTCGCGGTGGTGGCCGCCGCCGGGCTGCTCGTGGTGCCGGACCCGTGGCCCGGCCTGCTCGGCCTGCTGCCGATCGCGCTCGGCGTACGCGCGCTGATGTCCCGTGGCGACGACGACGAGCCGCCGGCGGTGGTCGGCAGCCTGCTCGGCGTCGCCGGGGTGACCGTGGCGAACGGAGCCGACAACGTCGCCGTCTACGTGCCGGTGTTCCGCTCCCTCGACCCGGCCACCGGCCTGGTCTGGCTGCTGGTGTTCGCGCTACTGGTGGCCGTGTGGTGCGCGGTCGCCGCCGCGCTCGGCGGGCACCCCCGGGTGGTGGCCCTGGTCGGCCGCGCCGGCCACTGGCTGGTGCCGGTGATCTTCATAGTCATCGGCGCGACCATCCTGCTCACCTCCGGCGTCCTCCCCCACCTGGCCGATCTCCTGACCTGACCGACCCGAACCGCCCCGACCCGGCCCACGGGGAAAAGAGGGCGGGTCAGGCCAGCTCGACCAGCTCCAGCAGGTCGTCGGACCAGGCGTCCTCGTCGCCGTCGGGCAGCAGGATGGCGCGGTCCGGCTTGAGCGCGCTGACCGCGCCCGGGTCGTGCGTGACCAGCACGATCGCGCCCGGGTAGCGGGCGATCGCGTCGAGCACCTGCTCACGACTGACCGGGTCGAGGTTGTTCGTCGGCTCGTCCAGCAGCAGCACGTTGGCGCCGGAGCAGACCAGCGTGGCCAGCGCCAGCCGGGTCTTCTCGCCGCCGGAGAGCACGCCGGCCGGCTTGTCCACGTCCTCGCCGGAGAAGAGGAACGCGCCGAGGATCTTGCGCAGGTCGGTGTCGGTCTGGTCGGACGCGGCGCTGCGCATGTGCTCCAGGATCGTCCGGTCCACGTCGAGCGTCTCGTGCTCCTGGGCGTAGTAGCCCAGCCGCAGCCCGTGCCCGGGGCGTACCTCGCCGGTGTCCGGCTCCAGCAGCCCGCCGAGCATCCGCAGCAGCGTGGTCTTGCCGGCGCCGTTGAGGCCGAGGATGGCCACCCGGGAACCCCGGTCCACCGCCACGTTGACGTCGGTGAAGATCTCCAGCGACCCGTACGACTTGGACAGGCCGGTGGCGGTCAGCGGCGTCTTGCCGCACGGGGCGGGGCTCGGGAACCGTACCTTCGCGACCTTGTCCGCGACGCGGACCTCGTCCAGGCCGGAGAGCAGGCGCTCGGCGCGCCGGGCCATGTTCTGCGCGGCGACGGTCTTGGTGGCCTTGGCCCGCATCTTGTCCGCCTGCGCCATCAGCGCGCCGGCCTTCTTCTCGGCGTTTGCGCGCTCCCGGCGGCGGCGCCGCTCGTCGGTCTCCCGCGCCTCCAGGTACGCCTTCCAGCCCAGGTTGTACGTGTCGACCACGGACCGGGTGGCGTCCAGGAACCAGACCTTGTTGACCACCGCCTCCAGCAGCGAGGCGTCGTGGGAGATCACGATCAGGCCGCCCTTGTGGTTGGCGAGGAAGCCGCGCAGCCAGGTGATCGAGTCGGCGTCGAGGTGGTTCGTGGGCTCGTCGAGCAGCAGGATGCCGCCGCCGTTCTCGCCGGCGTCGCGGAACAGGATCCGGGCCAGCTCGATGCGGCGGCGCTGACCGCCGGAGAGCGTGCCGATGGTCTGCGCCAGGGCGCGGTCGGGCAGGCCGAGGTTGGCGCAGATGCGGGCGGCCTCGGCTTCGGCCGCGTAGCCGCCGAGGGAGGCGAACTGGTCCTCCAGCGCGCCGTAGCGGCGGACCAGCCGCTCGTCGTCGGCGCCTTCGGCGAGCTTGTTCTCCAGCTCCTTCATCTGCGCCATGAGCACGTCCAGACCGCGGGCGGAGAGCACCCGGTCCCGGCCGGTGACGTCCAGGTCACCGGTGCGCGGGTCCTGCGGCAGGTAGCCGATGGCGCTGCGCCGGTCGATCTGGCCGCCGTACGGCTGCCCCTCGCCGGCGAGCACCTTGAGCGTGGTGGTCTTGCCGGCGCCGTTGCGGCCGACCAGGCCGATCCGGTCCCCCGGCTGCACCCGCAGGGTGGTGTCGGACAGCAGGATCCGGGAACCGGCGCGCAGTTCCAGGCCGGTGGCAGTGATCATCTCGGAGTACTCGCTCTCGGGTCCGGAAGGGCTGATTCAGGGCACGCGAAAGCGCCGGCGGGTGGTGTTTTCCCGTCGGCGCGGGGCGGTTCAGCCTTCGCAGCGCAGCACGGGGGCAAGTGTACCGGTCCCCGCGGGCCCCCTCCGCCGGATTACCGTGCAAGATCATCGGGTACGAAATCCGCCGTCCGGACCCGGTCCGGTACCGCAACCATCACAAACGGACACATCGGTGATCGGGGTCAACATGGAGCTGAACGAGAACGCGCGGGTCGACACCAGCCAGGTGGACGACCGGCGAGGGTCCGGCGGAGGCGGCGGGATGGGCATTCCGATCCCGATCGGCGGCGGCCGGGGCGGGATCGTGGGCATCATCATCGCCGTGCTCGTCGCCCTGGTGGGCGGCGGCTTCGGCCTCAACGCCGCCACCAACGGCGGCGGCTCCGAGCAGGGCGACAACACCTCGCTGGAGCAGAAGTGCTCGGCGCAGGACGCGCTGGAGCAGCTCGACTGCCGCAACACCCTCTACGTCAACTCGATCCAGGCGTACTGGCGTACCGCGATGCCGGAGGCGTTCGGCGAGCAGTACAAGCCGTCGAAGACCGTGTTCTTCAGCCAGAACGTCAGCACCGCCTGCGGCTCCGCCGACTCCGGCGTGGGCCCGTTCTACTGCCCGGCCGACGACCAGGTCTACATCGATCTCACGTTCTACCGGCTGCTGGCCGACCAGCTCGGCGCCAAGGGCGAGTTCGCCCAGCCGTACGTGCTGGCCCACGAGTACGGCCACCACGTGCAGGACCTGCTCGGCACCGAGGCGCAGATGCGCCGCCAGCAGGAGCGTGACCCGCAGAGCGCGAACGCGCTGTCGGTGAAGCTGGAGCTGCAGGCCGACTGCTACGCCGGCGCGTGGGCGAAGAACGCCACCGGCACCGCCGACGACCGCGGGCAGAAGATCTTCAAGAGCATCACCGAGGAGGACATCTCGCAGGCCATCGACGCCGCCGAGAAGATCGGGGACGACGCGATCCAGGAGCGTTCCGGCCGGCCGGTGAACCCGGACGAGTTCACCCACGGCAGCTCGGAGCAGCGCAAGCAGTGGTTCACCAAGGGCTTCACCACCGGTGACCCGAAGTCCTGCGACACCTTCGGCGCCGGGGCCTGATCCCCGCTCGGCGCATCGGCCCGCACCGCCACGGACGGCGGTGCGGGCCGATGTCGTTTCCGGGGCCGGTCAGGCCGGCAGTGTCACCTGAGCCGGAGTGGACCGGTTGACAGTCGTCCCGTCACCGAGCTGGCCCCCGCTGTTGTCGCCCCAGCACCACAGGCCGGCGTCGGTACGGATCGCGCAGCCGTGGTCGGTGACCGCGAGCCCGCCGGTCCAGCTGGTGGCGGTGCCGACCTGCGCGGGCGCGGACCGGTGGGTGGTGCTGCCGTCGCCCACCTGGCCGGCCGAGTTCTTGCCCCAGCACCAGAGGGTGCCGTCGGTACGCGACGCGCAGGACGTGTCGCTGCTCGCGGCGATCCGGTTCCACGTGGTGGCGGTGCCGATCTGCACCGGCGCGGTCCGGTACGAGCCGCTCACGCCGAGCTGGCCGTATCCGTTCTCACCCCAGCACCACAGCCCGCCGGCGCGGACCCCGCAGGTGTGCGCGTACCCGGCCGCGACGCCGGTCCACCCGGTCGCGGTGCCGACCTGCGCGGGCGCGGTCTGCGGCGTCAGGTTGCCGAGCCCGAGCTGGCCGTCCGAGCTGGCCCCCCAGCACCAGAGCGTGCCGCCGGTCCGGATACCGCAGGTGTGCCCGTAGCCGGTCGAGACGCTCACCCAGTCGGTGGCCGTGCCGACCTGCAGCGGGGTGTTCGCGACGTACGGCGAGGCGCCGACGCCCAGCTGGGTGGTCCGGTTGAAGCCCCAGCACCAGAGCGTGCCGTCGGTGCGTATCGCGCAGGTGTGCTGGGGGCCGGCGTCGACCCGGGCCCAGGTGGTCGCGGTGCCGACCTGCACCGGGGCGCTGCGGCTGGTGGTGCTCCCGTCGCCGAGCTGGCCCCGGAAGTTCGAGCCCCAGCACCACAGCGTCCCGTCCGTGCGGACCGCGCAGGTGTGCCCGGAGCCGGCGTCGACGTTGGTCCAGGTGGCGGTGCCGACCCGCGTCGGGGCGCTGCGGTTCGTGGTGGTCCCGTCGCCGAGCTGACCGCCGTAGTTCGAGCCCCAGCACCACAGTCCCCCGTCGGTGCTGATCGCGCACGTGTGCGCGCCGCCCGCGGTGACGCTGCTGACGGTGGGCGCGGCGAGCGCGGCGCGCTGCGCCGGGCCCGCGTTCGCCGTACCGGCGGTGAGTGTGGCGGTGAGCACGAGGCTTCCGGCGCTCATTGCCGCCGCCGCGACGAGGAGTCTCGTCGCACGGCGCCACCGGGCTCGCAGCCGGCCGTCCTGATATCCGCTCATGAAGTTGTTGTCTCCCAACGATGTCGGCGCGTGATGGCGGAGGCGAAGCTGCCCCTGCGGGTCGCCCGGAGACCCGCCGCTTCGTGACACCGACGATAGGCATCGAGTCGATTCGATGCATCATCGAGGAGCGGGATTGCGCCGTCTTGAGGTGATCTTTCCTGTTCAGCGGACCAGGATGTGGACCGCCCGGGCGGCCGCGACGGCGGCCACCAGCACCGCGTGCCGGGGCTCCGGCACGTCGAGCAGGCGCGGCGCGCGCAGCGCCGCCAGCGGGGCCAGCCGTCGGTCGGTCAGCACCGTGTCCACCGCGCGCCGGTCGCCGCCGCACACCAGCGTCGACAGCGTTCCGGCCTCCGGCAGCAGCAGGCGTACGGCCAGCTCGGCCGCGTCGCCCAGGGCTGCCTTCGCCTGGTTGTCGCGCCGCCGGGCGAACCGCTGCTGGGACCAGCCGCCCGCCGCGGTACGCCCCTGCACGTACCGGGTGTCCACCTTGGAGACCACCAGGTCGGCGCCGTCGGCGACGCCGACCGCGACAGCGCCCTTGCGGGCCAGCAGCAGACCGATCCGGCGGGCCGCGGTGGCGGAGGCGACGAATCCGGGTACGTCCGCCGACGCGCTCGCCCCGGGCGGGGTGTGCAGCTCGGCGGTGGCGTCGTCCGGGGCGGTGAGGAGGAGCCCGTACTCCTGGACTGTGGTCGTGGGCGGGCCGTGCCGGTCGGTGAAACCCTCGACCCAGCGGGCGACGCGGCCGGGGTCGACCTCGACCCACCGGCCGCCGCCGGCGGCGGGTCGGCTGCTCATGGCCCGACGGTACGCCATCGCCGGGCCCGGGAACGCAGCGCGGGAGGACACCGTGACCGGTGCCCTCCCGCGTCTACCGGGTGGATCAGTGGACGGTGAGGTTGCCGCCCTTCAGCGTGACCTCGGCGGTGCCGCCGCCCGTCCAGTCGGACGAGAACAGCAGCGCGCCGCCCTTCCACAGCGTGACCCCGACGGTGTCGTTCCTGCCGGGGGCGCCCCGGTCGGTCACCGTGACGGCCAGCGTCAGGCCGGAGGCCACCAGCTTGCCCTTGTTGTCGTACAGGGCGGCCTGGTAGCGCACCTGGGCGACCTTGCCCGCCGAGGTGACGCCGAGCGCGTCGACGGTGCCGGCCTTGATCGTGTACGCCTTCCCGCCGGAGCGGAACTCGATCTCGGCCTTGCCGGTGGCGGGCTTGTTCGCCTTGCCCGGCTTCGCGTTCAGCTCCACCTCGACGGTGGAGTTCACGTCGGCCGGGTAGGTGCCCGCCGAGCGGGTGGCGGTCAGGTGACCGCCACCGGTGAGGAACCCGCCGTCGGAGACGGCGACTGTGACCTGCGCGGTGGTGCTGCCCGTGTAGTTGCCGCCCACTGTCGCGGTGACGGTGTGCGTGCCCTTCGGCAGCGTGGCCTCGCACGCCGCGGACGCGCTCGTGGTGGCCGTGCCCAGCAGGGCCGGCACTGCGGCGCAAAGCGTCACGCCGTCCTTCGTGAAGGTGACGGTGGCGGTCCGGATGTCACCGGCTGTGGTGTCCGTCGCGCCGGGCAGCACCGAGCTGTCCCGGACCACGGCCTGCAGCAGGGCCTTGCCGGAGGCGCCGCCGGTCGCGGTGTTCACCAGCGTGTCACCGGCCCAGCTGACCGCCGCGTCCTCGGCGGTGACCGTGATCGTGAAGGAGGTGCTGCCGGTCAGCCCGGAGCCGTCGGAGACGGTCACCGTGACCGGATAGGCACCCGGTGCCGCCGTGGTGGTGCCGGCGACCGTCCAGGTACGCGAGCCCGGCCGGGCGTCGGCCGCGGAGGTGCTCGTGACGGCCAGGGACAGGCCGGCGGGCAGCCCGGTGGCGGCGGCGGTCAGGTCCGCGCCCGTGGTGTCGCCGTCGGTGGCGGTGACCGTGACGGCAGGCGAGAGCGCGTCGCTGTACTGGACGCTCACGCCGTCCGGGGCGGTGCTGGTGACGGCCGGGGCGGACCGGATCGTGAAGTCGGCGTCGTTGACGTCGAAGAAGACGTTCCCGACCGCCTCGATCTTGATCCGGGCCTTCCCGGTCGCCACGTTCGGCAGCGTCACCGTCGCCGAGCCGGTGTTGGCGGTCTGCTCCGCCAGCACGTACGGGAAGGTCAGCCCGCCGTCGGCGGACAGCGAGATCTTCACCTGCGCGGCGTTCACCGGCGCCACGTCGGTGCCGGCCACGTCCCACGTCACGGTCTGGGTCGAGCCGCCGTCCAGGACGGCGGCGGCGCCCTGCGAGGTCACCAGGAACGGACCCGCGTCCGGCGCCAGCACCACGGCGACGTCGCCGCTGCCGATGCCGCCGCCACCCAGCCGCCCGTCCCGGGCAGTGAGCTTGAAGTGCAGGGTCCGGTCACCCGCGATGCCGACCCAGTCGCGGGTGGGCAGGAACTCGGAGTAGCAGTCGACAAGCTCGGCCGGCACGTTCGACGCGCCACCGGTGGCCGGCGGGGCCGGGGCAGCCGGGCAGGCGCCGGTGGCCGCGTTGGTGTTGCCGGCCAGGATCTGCCGCATGTCCGGGAACACCCGGGTCGAGTCGGTGGTCACCGCGTTCAGCCCCGGCGAGTAGTACTTCAGCGTGTCCGTCGGCGACACGATCGCCGCCTCGCCGAACACCCGGAACAGCGGACCGTTGACCTTCGTGTTGTTCGTCAGCGCGGTGCCGGTCGTGGCGCCCCTGTCGTTCTGCTCCCACAGGTACGTGACGGTGTCGCCGTCGGCGTCGGTGGCGCTGCCGGTCAGCGCGAACGGCGTACGCACCGGGATGGTGACGGTCTCCGGGACGGTGACCACCGGGGCGTGGTTGGTGGTCTCCTCGACCAGCCAGCCGCCGTTGTCGATGGCGCCGCCCTTCGCCGTCTCGCCGACGAAACCGGACGCGCCGGAGGCGTTCGTCAGCTCCAGCGACGCCACGTTGGTGGTGGCCAGCGTGCCGCCGAAGGTCACCTGGAAGCCGTTGTCGTTGAGCGTGCCGCTGCCACCGAACGCGGCCACGGTGACCGTCGCGCCGGCCGGCCAGCCGGCGATGCCCTCGATGGCCGCCTTGATGCCCGCGGTGGTGTAGTTGACGCCCCGCGTGATCGGCGCCGAGTCGCTGCCCGCGTAGCTGATGGTGAACGAGTCACCGTCGGCGTCGAACCCGTACAGCGAGACGTTCTGCACCTCGTTGATGGCCGGGCGGTTCGACGTGACGTAGTTGGTGATCTCGGTGTAGCTGCGGTGCGACCAGTACGGGTCGCTGTGCGGCTGGAGGTTGTCCTGCTGGCAGATGCCCGCGTACGCCATGATCGACGAACCGCTGCCCGGCTCGTACGAGTTGGCCGCGCTGCGGTTGCCGCCCGAGCAGTTGTACTGGGTGCCGTTGAAGGTGTGGTTGCCGGCGAACTGGTGACCCATCTCGTGCGAGACGTAGTCGACCGCGTAGAAGTCGCCGACCGGTGTCGGCAGGCCGGTGCAGCCCTGCGCCTTGCCGTTGCCGCCGATCACGCCGAGGCTGGCCACGCCGCCGCCGTTGACGCCCAGGCCGACGTGGCCCACGTCGTAGTTGCTCGCGCCGACCAGCTGGCCGAGCACGATCCGGTTACGGCTGAGCGTGCCACTGCCGCAGGAGGTGAGCTGCGCCGGCGTGAAGCATGCCGCCGCGCCGCACGGGCCGTTCGGCTCGGTGGCCAGGGCCGGCGTGTTCAGGTTGGTCTTGTCGGTGTCGTTGATCAGCACGAGCCGGATCGCCGTCTCGTCCTCGTAGATCTGGGTGACCCGGTTCATCAGCGTCACCTTCGCGGCGGTGACGTTCTCCGCGCCGAAGTAGGTGGCGTACGACGGGTCGGTCACCAGCGCCACCCGGTACGTGCGCAGCTTCACCAGCGGCCCGGCCGGGACGTCCGCCTCGGCGATCTCCTCGGCCAGCGCGTGCGCCTCCTGCGTGACGTCCGCACGCTCGACGAACTCGCCCTCCGGGTGCTCCAGGTCGCGGGCGAAGTAACTCGCGTACAGGCTCTGGTCACGCTGGTAGTACGGGTCGATGTACCAGTTGCCCTTGGCCGACCGGACCGAGGCGTGGAACCCGAGCGGGGTGAGGTCCGCGCGGATGGTCGCGGCCGGGTCGTCCAGGCCCTTGCCGGCGTACGTGGTGATCTCCGGGTGCCTCGCGGCCAGACCGGCCTCCATGACCGGCGAGTCGACCAGCTCGAAGCGCTGGAACGTGCCGTCCGGAGCGGGCAGCGACACCACCTGCTTCGCCACCCGGGCCACCGCGACGCGCTTCTCGGCCGGCGCCTTGTCCAGCAGGCCCTTCATGGTGCCGCGGTCCAGCTTGTACGCGGTCAGCCGCTTGGCCTTGATCGCGGCCTGGCGGCCCGCCTTGGTGGCCGCCGGCTTGCCGTCCACCTTCTGCCACGGCCCGTGGACGCCGGGCGCGGCGGAGGCGGGCGCGGGCGCCGCGAGAACGGGAAGCGTCGCCGCGGCCAGCGCGGCGACGAGGAGGGCAGCGGTCCGTCCGCGCCGGGCGGGTTGCCGGTCGCGCGGCGGACGCCACAGGGTGATCCTCAAGTCTTCTCCCTGCTGGGTCTGGTGTGGATCGACGCACGACCGGTGGGGATGACCGGATGTACGTGAACGGTCCACGGATTGTTCCGTGACCCTAGGACCACTCGCGACTCCGAACATCAGCCGCGAAGATGATGCGGTTGCGTCCGGACGATGCTCCGGGTCGTCCCGGCTCCCGGAATCCGATCGATGCCGTCGGGCCGCGGCCGTCCCCTTCGGTCAGACACCGAGCACTGTGGCGACCGCGAGGGCGGCGATGATGACACTGGACAGCAGCGCGGTGACCCGCCGCCCACGGGGACCGGTGAGGGCCCGGCCGATCAGCGAGCCGCCGCCGGCGATCAGCAGCTGCCAGCTGGCCGAGGCGAGGAACACGCCTGCGGTGAAGGCGGCCGCGCCGACCGGGCTCGAGCCGAGCACGTCGCCCCGGCCGAGGACGAGCGCCACGAAGTAGACGACGGTGGCCGGGTTGAGCAGGGTCAGCGCGAGAACCGCGGCGAACGCCCGCACCGGCGTGTCCAGGCCACCCCGCGGACTCGGCTCCTGCGCCGGGGCGGGTGAGTTCGGCTCCTGCGCCGGGGCGGGTGGGCGCATCGCGCGCCAGGCGGTGAGGCAGGCGAGGGCCAGCAGCACCCCCGCGGCGATCAGCCGCAGCGGACCCGCGAACGGCGCGAGCCCGCTGGCCACCGCGGCCCCGCCGAGCGCCGCGACGGCCGCGTACATCCCGTCGGCGGTGGCCACGCCGAGCGCCGCCGCCGAACCGACCCGGAACGAGGTACGCGCGCTGAGCCCGAGGATGAGGATCGCGATCGCACCGACCGGGATGGCGACGCCGTAGCCGGCGACCAGGCCGGCCAGGAACGCCCCGGTCACGACGAGGGGTGGTGGGCCGAGGCGGCCGAGGGCAGGATGCGCTGTCGGCGCGCGGCGGTGGCCGCACGGACAGGAGCCTGCTTCGGGTACGCCTCGATCACCCGCTCATCCTGCCCCCTGGTTCCCCCACCCCGGAACCGGTTTTCCCGCGCCTCGGTTGGACTGAAGATCTTGGTACGAATCTGCCCCCGCTGGGGCGATCTCGTACCAAGATCTCGCTGTTCGGGGCACCAACGCCGGTGGCAGTGCCGCCAGGTCACCTTGATCGACACCACTTCGCCGATGTGGCGGCATCAAAGCCACTCCGACCACACCACATCGGCGTAACGGTGTCGATCATGCCGAGAGAACACCGCGGGCGCGGCACCCCTCAAGGGTGCCGCGCCCGTGGCGGTGACCGGGAGAACTGTCAGACGTTGAAGCCGAGCGAGCGCAGCTGGTCGCGCCCCTCGTCGGTGATCTTGTCGGGGCCCCACGGCGGCAGCCAGACCCAGTTGATCCGGATGTCGTTCACCAGGCCGCCACCGGGACCGGTAGTCAGCGCCTGCCGGGCCTGGTCCTCGATCACGTCGGTCAGCGGGCAGGCCGCCGAGGTCAGCGTCATGTCCAGGGTGGCCACGTTGTCGTCGTCGACGTGGACGCCGTACACCAGGCCCAGGTCGACCACGTTGATGCCCAGCTCGGGGTCGACGACGTCCTTCATCGCCTCTTCGATGTCGCCGATAGCGGCCTTGCCGCCGGCCGGCGCCGCCGCGCCCGCGGCCGCGCCGCCGGCAACAGCACCGTTGACGGCCGCGCCGTCCGTCGCCACCGCGCCAGCCTCGGGGGTCATGTTCTCGTCGCTCATGCCTTCACCTCCGGGCTCACGCCCACCCCGGCGCGTGCCGCGGCGTCCTTGAACGCCATCCACGACAACAGCGCGCACTTCACCCGGGCCGGGTAGCGCGCGACACCCGCGAACGCCACCCCGTCTCCGAGCACGTCCTCGTCCGGCGTGACCTGGCCCCGCCCGGACATCAACTGCACGAACGCCTCGTGCACCACCGCGGCGTCGCTCGCGGCCCTGCCGCGCAGCAGCTCGTGCAGGATGCTCGCCGACGCCTGGCTGATCGAGCAGCCCATCCCGTCGTACGAGATGTCGGTGAACACCGTGCCGTCGGTCGCCACCCGTACGGTGATCTCGTCGCCGCAGGTCGGGTTGACGTGGTGCGCCTCGCCGACCCGGGCGGCCGGGTCCGCCGCGTCCCGCAGGCCGCGGCCGTGCGGGTGCTTGTAGTGGTCCAGGATGATCTCCTGGTAGAGGGATTCGAGCTGCATCACTGGAACACCTTCCGCACCCGCTCCAGACCCGCCACCAGGGCGTCGATCTCCGCGGTGGTGGTGTAGAGGTAGAACGACGCCCGCGTCGTGGCCGGCACCCCGAACCGGGTGCACACCGGCCGGGCGCAGTGGTGGCCCACCCGCACCTGCACGCCGAGCGAGTCGAGCACCTGCCCGACGTCGTGCGGGTGCACGTCACCGAGCGCGAACGAGATCGTCCCGCCCCGGCCCACCGGCACCGTCGGGCCGAAAATCCGCAGGCCGGGCACGGTGGCGAGGGCGTCCAGCGCGTACGCCGTCAGCTCCTTCTCGTGCCACTGGATGGCCGGCATGCCGATCGCGGTGAGGTAGTCCACCGCAGCGCCGAGCGCGACCGCCTCGGCGATCGGCGGGGTGCCCGCCTCGAACCGGGCCGGCGGCGCGGCGAACGTCGAGCCGCCCATGGTCACCGTCTCGATCATCGAGCCGCCGCCCATCACCGGGGGCATCGCGGCGAGCAGCTCGCCCCGGCCCCAGAGCACGCCGATGCCGGTCGGGCCGCACATCTTGTGCCCGGTGAAGACGATGAAGTCGGCGTCGTGGTCGACCACGTCCATCGGCAGGTGCGGCACCGACTGCGAGCAGTCGAGCAGCAGCAGCGCGCCGACCTCGCGGACCCGCGCGGTGATCCGCGAGGTGGCGTTGACGGTGCCGAGGATGTTCGACATGTGCACCAGCGAGACGATCTTCGTCCGCTCGGTGACCAGGTCGTCCAGGCCGGACTCGTCGAGCCGGCCCTGGTCGGTGACCGGGAACCAGCGCAGCGTCGCGCCGGTGCGCTCCGCCAGCAGCTGCCACGGGACGATGTTCGAGTGGTGCTCCATCTCGGAGATCACGATCTCGTCGCCGGGGCCCAGCCGGAACCGGGGGTCGCCGTCCGCGCGCAGCGAGGCGTTGGAGAAGGCGTACGCCACGATGTTGATCGCCTCGGTGGAGTTCTTGGTGAACACCACCTCGTCCACGCTCGGCGCGTTGATGAACGCGGCGATCTTCGCCCGCGCGCCCTCGTACGCCTCGGTGGCCTCGGTGCCCAGCGTGTGCACCGAGCGCGACACGTTGGCGTTGTGCAGCGCGTAGTGCTCGGCGAGCACGTCGAGCACCTGCCGCGGCTTGTGCGAGGTGTTGGCGCTGTCCAGGTAGACCAGCGGGTGGCCGTTGACCTCCCGGTCGAGGATCGGGAAGTCGGCCCGCACCTTCGCCACGTCGAAGCGCGGCACGTCGTCGTACTGCGGCATGCCCGCCGGGATGGCCATCGAGGTCATGGCAGGTCAGGCCCGTGCCGCGCCGGCTCCGGCGACGTAGCGCTCGTAGCCCTCTTCCTCGAGCTTGTCGGCCAGCTCCCGGCCGCCCTGCTCGACGATCCGGCCGGCCACGAAGACGTGCACGAAGTCGGGCTTGATGTAACGCAGGATGCGCGTGTAGTGGGTGATCAGCAGCAGGCCGGTGTCACCGGTGTCGCGTACCCGGTTCACGCCCTCGCTGACCACGCGCAGCGCGTCCACGTCCAGGCCGGAGTCGGTCTCGTCGAGGATCGCCATCTTCGGCTTGAGCAGCTCCAGCTGCACGATCTCGTGCCGCTTCTTCTCGCCGCCGGAGAAGCCCTCGTTGACGTTGCGCTGGGCGAACGCCGGGTCCATCTGAAGGCGCTCCATGGCACCGCGCAGCTCGCCGCCCCAGGTGCGCAGCTTCGGCGCCTCACCGTCGATGGCGGTCTTGGCGGTACGCAGGAAGTTGGCCACCGACACGCCGGGGACCTCGACCGGGTACTGCATGGCCAGGAAGAGACCGGCGCGGGCCCGCTCGTCGACGGACATGGACAGCACGTCCTCGCCGTCGAGGGTCACCTCGCCGCCGGTGATCTCGTACTTCGGGTGACCGGCGATCGAGTACGCCAGCGTCGACTTGCCGGAGCCGTTCGGGCCCATGATGGCGTGCGTCTCGCCGGAGCGCACGGTCAGGTCGACCCCGTGCAGGATCGGCTTGAGCTCACCCTCGGGCAGCTTGACCGACACCTTCAGGTCGCGGATCTCCAGGGTGCTCATCAGCGGGTCACTCCATTGCTCGGCAGCGGACGGCCGTCGCCGTCCACGGAAAGGTAGATGTCGCCGTCGCGGACTTCGACGGAATAGACGGGTACGGGTTCGGTCGCGGGCAGCCCGGTGGGCTCACCGGTACGCAGGTCGAAACGGGATCCGTGCAGCCAGCATTCCAGCGTGCAGCCCTCGACCTCGCCCTCGGACAGCGCCACGGCGGCGTGCGAGCACTCGTCGTGCACCGCGTAGAACACGTCGTCCTCGCCGTGCACGATCGCGACCTGCACGCCGTCCACGTCGGCGCTGATCGCGGTGCCCTTCGGCACGTCCTCGGTGGAGCAGATCTTGAGCATCAGGCGCCGGCCTTCGCCAGCCGGGCCTCGATGGCGTCACCGAGGCGCTCGCGCAGGTCCTCGACCGGGATCTTGTTGATCAGCTCGGCGAAGAAGCCGCGCACCACCAGGCGCCGCGCCTCGGCCTCCGGGATGCCCCGGGCCATCAGGTAGAACAGCTGCTCGTCGTCGAACCGGCCGGTCGCGCTGGCGTGCCCGGCGCCGGCGATCTCGCCGGTCTCGATCTCCAGGTTGGGTACGGAGTCGGCCCGCGCGCCGTCGGTGAGCAGCAGGTTCCGGTTGATCTCGTACGTGTCGGTGCCGGTGGCCTCGGCGCGGATCAGCACGTCGCCGACCCAGACCGTGTGCGCGTCGTCGCCCTGCAGCGCGCCCCGGTAGCCGACGTTGCTGCGGCAGTCCGGCACGGTGTGGTCGACCAGCTGCCGGTGCTCCAGGTGCTGGCCGGAGTCGGCGAAGTAGACGCCGTACAGCTCGGCCTCGCCGCCGCGCTGGGTGTACTCCACCGACGTGTACTGCCGGACCAGGTCGCCGCCGAGGCTGACCTGCACGTGCAGGATCCGGGCGTCGCGTCCCAGCCGCACCTTCAGGTGCTGCGCCTGCACCGCGTCGTCGGCCCAGTCGGCGACGGTGACCAGGGTCAGCTTCGCCCCGTCGCCCACCGACACCTCGACGTTGTCGGCCAGCGTGGCCGAGCCGACGTGCTCGATCACCACTGTGGCCTCGGCGAACCGGTCCACCTCGACGAACGTGTGGCCGAAGGCGAGCGCCTCGGCGTTCTCGCCGACCACCCGCAGGCGCACCGGCGCCTCCACCACCGCGTCGCGGGCGACCCGCACCAGCAGCGCGCGGTCGGCCCCGCCGTACGCGAGCGCGCTGACCCGGTCGAACGGGGTGAGCACGCTGCCCACCCGGGGGTCGTCCCGGCCGATCCGGTCGACGGCGACGCCCTCGGGCAGGTCACCGTACTCGTGCCGGACCGCGCCGGTCGCGCCCTGCGCCGACCCGGTCAGGCCGCGCAGGCGCTTGAGCGGGGTGAAGCGCCACTCCTCCTCCAGGCCGGTCAGGGCCGGGAAGTCTGCGACGTCGTACGAGCGGAGCGCCTGCGACTTGGTCGTGGGCGGCGCGGAAGCCTGGGTAGTCATCTCTTCCTTGTGTTCTGCGACGAGGTGTCAGGTGAGGCGGAGGACGGGGGCCGGCGTCAGCCGACCGCGCCCTCCATCTGCAGCTCGATCAGGCGGTTGAGCTCCAGCGCGTACTCCATCGGAAGCTCCTTGGCGATCGGCTCGATGAAGCCGCGCACGATCATCGCCATCGCCTCGTCCTCGCTCAGGCCCCGGCTCATCAGGTAGAAGAGCTGGTCCTCGCTGACCTTGGAGACGGTCGCCTCGTGCCCCATCGACACGTCGTCCTCGCGGATGTCGACGTACGGGTAGGTGTCGGAGCGGGAGATCGTGTCGACCAGGAGCGCGTCGCACTTGACCGTGCTCTTGCTGCTGGTCGAGCCCTCCAGCACCTGCACCAGACCGCGGTACGAGGTGCGGCCGCCGCCCCGGGCGATCGACTTCGACACGATGGTCGAGGAGGTGTGCGGCGCGGCGTGCACCATCTTGGCGCCGGCGTCCTGGTGCTGGCCCTCGCCGGCCATGGCCACCGAGAGCACCTCGCCCTTGGCGTGCTCGCCGGTCATGTAGACCGCCGGGTACTTCATGGTGACCTTGGAGCCGATGTTGCCGTCGACCCACTCCATGGTCGCGCCCTCGTGGCACACGGCACGCTTGGTGACCAGGTTGTAGACGTTGTTCGACCAGTTCTGGATGGTCGTGTACCGGCACCGGGCGTTCTTCTTGACGATGATCTCCACGACCGCGCTGTGCAGCGAGTCGGAGGAGTAGATGGGCGCGGTGCAACCCTCGACGTAGTGCACGTACGCGCCCTCGTCGACGATGATCAGCGTCCGCTCGAACTGGCCCATGTTCTCCGTGTTGATCCGGAAGTAGGCCTGCAGCGGGATGTCCACGTGCACGCCCTTCGGCACGTAGATGAACGAGCCACCGGACCAGACGGAGGTGTTCAGCGCGGCGAACTTGTTGTCGCCGACCGGGATGACCGTGCCGAAGTACTCCTTGAACAGGTCCTCGTGCTCCTTGAGCGCGGTGTCGGTGTCCAGGAAGACGACGCCCTGCTCCTCCAGGTCCTCACGGATCTGGTGGTAGACCACCTCGGACTCGTACTGCGCCGCGACACCGGCGACCAGGCGCTGCTTCTCCGCCTCCGGGATGCCGAGCTTGTCGTAGGTGTTCTTGATGTCCTCGGGCAGGTCCTCCCAGGAGGTGGCCTGCTTCTCGGTGGACCGCACGAAGTACTTGATGTTGTCGAAGTCGATCCCGGTGAGGTCGGCGCCCCAGTTCGGCATCGGCTTGCGGCCGAACAGCCGCAGGCCCTTGAGCCGCAGGTCGAGCATCCAGGCCGGCTCGTTCTTCTTGGCCGAGATGTCCCGCACCACCGCCTCGCTGAGGCCGCGCTGGGCGGACGCCCCGGCGACGTCGGGGTCGGCCCAGCCGTACTCGTAACGACCGAGGGCCGCGAGCTGCTCCTCCTGGGTCAGGGGCTGAACGATCTGCTCGGTCATTTATCTGTCCTCACAGTGGTGACGGTGGAACCGGACTGGGCGGGAATGTGCGTGGTGCACACGCCGTCGCCGTGCGCGATGGTGGCCAGGCGCTGTACGTGGGTGCCGACCAGACGGGAGATGACCTCGGTCTCGGCCTCGCACAGCTGAGGGAACTCGGCGGCCACGTGCGCCACCGGGCAGTGGTGCTGGCAGAGCTGGCCGCCGGAGGCGATCGTGGACGCGTTCGCAGCGTAACCCTCGGCGGTGAGCGCCCCGGCAAGCGCCTCGGCCCGCGCGAGCGGCGCGTCACCCGCGTCCTCCATGGCCGCCCGGCAGCGGGTCTCCAGCGCGGAGACCTGCTCGGCCGCGAACGCCGCGACCGCCTCGGCGCCGCCGGTGCGGGCGATCCACCGCAGCGCGGCGGTGGCCATGTTGTCGTAGTGGTGGGTGCCGCAGCGGCCCCGGGCCGCCTCGGTGAGCGCGAAGACCTTGGCCGGCCGGCCCCGCCCCCGGCTGCCCCGCACGACCTGGTCGCGGGCGACCACGTCGCCGTCGGCGAGCATGGCGTCGAGGTGCCGGCGGATCGCGGCCGGGCTGAGGCCGAGCGCCGAGCCGAGCTGCGCGGCGGTGGTGGCGCCGCGCTCCAGCAGGAGCTGGGTGACCCGGTCACGGGTCGACAGGTCGGCCGGAGCGGACTCCCGCTCGACGTGCCGGGTGCCACGACGCGACCGCGAACCGCCGGTGACCGCACTGGTCACCGACGCCCGGGACAGCGCCGCCGCGTTTTTCACAACGGCAACGTTACGTAAATCGTCCGGGGCTCGCAAACCCGGGTCCGGTGATTCCGACCACCGGGGTGGCGGAGTCACCCGATCGGGATCAACTACGGTGCGTAGGATTCGCTCCGTGAAGCGTTCCGTCCGGTTCCCGGTCTCGTCCACGCTGCTGCGCCGCCTCGCGCTCGCCTCGATCATCGCGAACGTCGCGATCGTGGTCACCGGCGGGGCCGTCCGGCTCACCGCGTCCGGCCTCGGCTGCCCCACCTGGCCCCGGTGCACCGACGACTCCTACACCACGACCGCCGAGATGGGCGTGCACGGGGTGATCGAGTTCGGCAACCGGCTGCTCACCTTCGCGGTGGGGATCATCGCACTCGCCGTCGTGCTCGCCGTGCTGGCCCACCGTCCCCGTCGGCGCGGGCTGCTCCCCCTGGCCGTCGGCGTGCTGTTCGGCATCCCGGCCCAGGCGGTCATCGGCGGCATCACCGTGCTGACCAACCTCAACCCGTGGGTGGTCGGGCTGCACTTCCTCGCCTCGATGGCGGTCATCGCCGCCGCGTACGCGCTCTGGCGGCGGATCAAGGAGCCGGACGGGCCGGTCACCCCGACCGTGCCGGCGCCGCTGCGTACCCTCGCCTGGATCACCACGGCGGTGAGCGCGTCGGTGCTGGTGGTCGGCACCTGGGTGACCGGCAGCGGCCCGCACGCCGGCGACCACGGCGCGGCCCGCAACGGCCTCGACCCGACGGCGATCTCGCAGGTGCACGCGGACGGCGTCTTCCTGCTGATCGGCCTCTCGGTGGCGCTGTACTTCGCGTTCCGGGCGGTCGGCGCGGCGCGCGCGGCGCGGGCCGCCGCCGTGCTGATCGCGGTCGAGCTGGGCCAGGGCGTGATCGGCTTCGTCCAGTACTTCACCCACCTGCCCGCCGTGCTCGTCGGCGCGCACATGCTCGGCTCCTGCCTGGTGCTGCTGGCCACGCTCGGCGTCCTGTTCGCGACCCGGGAGCGGCTGCCGGCCGCCCCGCCGGCCCCGGCCGAGCCGGTCGCCGAGCCGGTGGGCGCCGGCGCCTGAGCGGGCGTTATCGCGCGACGGGAACGGGAAAGCGGTCCGTGCCACGGACCGTACGCCCGAGGGGAGTTCCCGGTGCCGCGCAAGAGCCTCGCCACCACCACGCCGCAACGGCTGACGCCGGTCGCCGGCGCGCCGCTGTGGTGCGACGCCCACGAGCACGGCCTCACCGGCGACGGGGGGACGAACGACCAGCCGGCGCTGGCGGCCCTGGTGGACCGGCTCGGCGCCGGGTACGACGCCGACGGCCGGGCCCGGGTGATCTACTGTCCGCCCGGCCTGTACTCGATCCGCGACGCCGGCACCGTCTGGCGCAGCGGTGTCTCGCTGATCGGCGCCGGACCGGCCGCGACCCGGTTCCTGCTCAGCAACGAGGGCGACCGCAGCGCACCGGTCCCGCTGGCGTACTGGACCACCGTGCAGCACGGCGCCGACCGGGACCGGCACATCGCCGACTGCACGTTCGCCGACTTCGAGATCGACGGCTCCGGGGTCGCCCAGACCTCCTACGACTACCTGGCCAAGGGGCTGGGCCTGCAGTACGTGGTGCGCGGCGTGTTCCGCAACCTCTACATCCACCACACCGGGGCGACCGGCCTGGGCTGTGACTTCCTCCAGGACAGCCTGATCGACGGCGTGGTCGTGGTGGGGTGCGGCCGGCTGGACAACGGCGACCAGATGGGCGGCGCCGGGATCGGCGTCGGTATCGGCGGCTGGGGCGACGTGGAGCGCCTCACCATCGCCAACTGCACCACCATCGGCAACGGCACCAACGGGATCTTCCTGGAGTTGCAGAAGGACTACTGGACCCCACCGCGCGGTTTCCGGATCATCGGCTGCCACAGCCAGGCCAACCGGTTCGGCATCTCCGACTGGGGCGCCGACGGGCTGATCGTCTCCGGCTGCACCATGACCAACAACCTGGAGGCCGGCTTCGACGTGTCCGGCAACGGCACCGCCGGGGTGGCCGGGCGCGGCGGCCTGCTCACCGGCTGCGTGATCGACGCCAACGTCGGCGACGGGATCAGCATGGGCAACACCCCCGGCCCGTACACGGTGCAGGGCAACCGGATCAGCCGCAACGGCGGTTTCGGCTACCACGAGCACGACCTGGGCCACGGCTACCGGGGCGCGGCGGCCGACGTGGTGATCCAGGACAACGACATCCGGGAGAACGCGCTGGACGGCATCCGGATCGACCGGCCGATGCTGGACACCTCGATCGTGGGCAACCGGATCCGGGACAACGGCCGTCGCTCCGCCCCGGCCTGCTCCGGCTCCGGCGAGGCGGTGCGCTACGGCCCGCGCGAGCTCACCGACGGCAACGCGGACTGGCCCGACGGCGGGCACCGGGGCAAGGTGGTCCGGGTCGGCTCACGGGACGCGGTGGTGTCCGACAACAGCGCCACCCGGCTCTCCCTGGCCGAGGTACGCCCGGACGGCACCACCGGCTGGAACGAGGCCACCCCGGGGCCGGGCACGAGGTACGAGCTGCCGGACGGCCCGCCGGCCTGCGGCGGCATCACCATCGCCGCGCCGTTCGACTCGGCCACCGTGCGCGCCAACCGGATCTGGCACCGAGACGCCGACACCCAGGCGTACGGCATCTGGGTCACCGAGGCGGGCAGTTGCGTCTCCTGCGCGTTCGAGGACAACGACCTGGCCGGCGCCGAGGCCGCGCTGCGGCTGGACACGCCGCCGATCGGCGGCCGCTGGACACGCAACCACAGCGACCGCGACTGACCTCCCGGCGGCGCGGGCGGCACCGGCGGCTCGGGCGGCTCCGGTTCAGCCGGGCCGGCGTCGGTGGTGACAGCCAGCATGACCAAGCTGCCGTTGCTGACCGCGTACGCGACGATCAGCACCCAGAGATCGCCGTCGCGGTGCAGCAGCCTGGCGACGTGCAGGCCGAGCAGCGCGCGCTGATGGTATCGAAGACGCGGCCCGGTGGGCCCCGGCGAAAGCCGCCGACGCCACGATGGCGGCGACGGCCGGCAAACGCGCCGCCAGCCCGAGTGGAAACGCGCCCCCTCGTGCCACCCATGGCGTTCCACTCACGGCACGGACGGATCGCGAGTGGAACACCATGGGTACCTGGACAGCCCTGAGACACCCATGCTGTTCCACCCAGGGCCGCGGCAGACAGCGAGTGGAACACCGTGGGTGCCTCGAGCCCTGAGACAGCCTGGCGTTGCGTGCACCGCGTCGGGTGGGTCGGCGAGGTGCGTCCGCAGCCGGGAGGGTCGCGGTCCCGGGCCCGCTGCCAAAGCCCGGACGCCGCCAGGGCCGGCACGCTCGCCACGGCCACGGCCACGGCCGCGGCCAGGCGGGACGGGTCAGGCGCGGGGGGTCAAGTGGGTGAGCACCGCGTCGGCGAGCCGGTCCGGGGCGCCGTCGGCGTACCCGACGAACAGGCTCGGCTCGGTCAGCTCCAGCTCGACCAGCACGGGCGTGCCGTCCGGGCCGGGGATCAGGTCGACCCGGGCGTAGAGCAGCCGGTCCGGGCCGCCCGGCACGGCTGCCAGCACCTTCTCGGCCACCGCGCGCTGCTCCGCGGTGGCGGTGCGCGCGTCGATGCGCTCCTCCTTGTAGAGCGCGGCCTCGCCCAGGTCCGGCCCGGTCAGCATCGGACCCTTGCGGATCGCGTGGCTGAACGCCAGGCCGTCGGGCCCGGCCAGGAACAGCAGCGCGGTCTCCCCGGCGGTGTCCACCGCCTCCAGGTACGGCTGGACCATGGTGACCCGCCCGGCGTCGGAGAGCCGCCGTACGTGGGCCACCGCCAGTTCCCGGTGTTCCCTGTCGGTCAGGTCGTAGCGGCCGGTGTCCTGGCTGCCGGCGCTGACCGCCGGCTTGATCACGTACTCGCCGCCCGCCGGTGGGGTCCACTCCCGCCCGGGCTCGACCCACTGCGTCGGCACGGTGGGCGCTCCGGCGGCGGAAAGCTCGGACAGGTAGCGCTTGTCGGTGTTCCAGGCGACCACGTCGGCCGGGTTGACCAGGGCCGGCACGGTACGCGCCCAGGCCACGAACTCGTCGCGCCGCCGCGCGTAGTCCCACGGGGAGCGGATCACGACCAGGTCGTACCCGGACCAGTCGACGGCCGGGTCGTCCCAGACCGCGATCTCGGTGGTGACCCCGCGGGCGGCGAGCGGGCCGAGCGCGAGCCGGTCGTCCGGGTCGAGGTCGGGCAGCTCGGCGCAGGTGACGAAAGCGACCCGGGGTCTCCCCCGGGTCGACTGGTGGTGGTTGGTCATTCGGTTATGTCAACGGGCCATCGTGCGCCGGGCCATCGACCGCCACAGGTCGTTGCTCGGACGCATCTGGTCCATCAGTTCACGCTCCCAGGCGTTCTCGACGTCGACCCCGGCCTTCGCGCAGGCCTGCCGCGCGACGTCGGTGCCGTCGGCGAACTGGTCTGCCCATACCCCGTCGGAACCCACGAGGACGATCCGTGCGCCGCGCTTGCCGACGTACTCGATGACCGCCTTCGCGCCGCCGTGTCCGGCGGCGAACGACTTGATGCCCGCGACCAGGCCGTTGGGGGCCTGCTCCGCGGTCTTGTCAGCCGTCAGCGTCGTATCGGAACCATCTGCCATGACGCGAAGCCTAAGCAGAGTTCCACCCGGATGTGCGAGAACCATGAACTGAATGTGATGCCAATTACCCGCCGGTTTAAGAAGAACCACAGGTAATTCGCCTGAATATGTCGCTTATATCTGGGCGAAGCGGGCGGGCGAGATCGTCACAATCTGTCCGGGTTGGACCCCTCCGGGGAAGCCCGAAAAAAATTTCTGATGAACCGCCGGACGGGCGCGTCAGAGCAGCGCGTCGAGCGCGACGGCCGCGAAGAGGATCGTGAGGTACGTGGTGGACCAGTGGAACAGCCGCATCGGCTTGACCGCCTCGCCCCGCGTCGCGCGACGGCACAGCTTGTGCGCCTCGACGAGGAAGATCCCGCCGACCACGAGCGCGGTGACACCGTAGATCGGGCTCATCCCGAGCGGCCAGACCGCCAGCGAGGAGAGCACGGTCAGCCAGGAGAACCCGATGATCTCGGCGTTGACCCGCCGGACCGAGGCCACCACCGGCAGCATCGGCACGCCGGCGCGCGCGTAGTCGGCCTTGTACTTGATGGCCAGCGCGTAGAAGTGCGGCATCTGCCAGAAGAAGACCACGGCGAAGAGGCCCCACGCGGCCGGCGCCAGCGAGCCGGTGACGGCGGCCCAGCCGATCAGCACCGGCGCGGCCCCGCAGATGCCGCCCCAGAACGTGTTGGCGGCGGTGGTCCGCTTCAGCCACAGCGTGTAGACCAGGTCGTAGTAGGCGATCGCGGCGAGCGTCAGCACCGTCGCCAGCCAGTTGGTGGTCGCCGCCATCAGCGCCACCGAGACGGCCGCCAGCACCAGACCGAAGATCAGCGCGCTGCGCGGCGAAACCGTGTGCGCGGGCAGTGGGCGGCGCTTGGTGCGCCGCATGAGCTGGTCGATGTCCCGGTCGATGTAGCAGTTCAGGACGCTCGCCGCGCCGGCCGCGAGCGAGCCGCCGACGAGCACGACGGCGACCAGCCACAGCGACGGCATGCCGCCGTCCGCGAGCATCATCGCCGGAACGGTGGTGACCAGCAGCAGCTCGACGATCCGCGGCTTGGTCAGCGCCACGTACGCCGCCACCACGGCGCGTACGTCCCGCCGGCCGCTCGCCGGCGCCTCCGCCACCGCGCCCACCGGCGGCTGCCCGGCAGGGTTGCTGACGGGGCGCTCGGTGATCATGCTCACGGATTGCCACCTTCCGGCATCGGCGGGGGGAGGTCGTTCGGCCCGGACCCGTCGAGGTCCACACACCGCCCCACACACTACGCGGCGTCGTTTTGGCTGCCCCGCAGACCCGGCAACGGTGCGAGCCGTCACACCTGGGGTTGAACGACCGGACGTCCGCGATCCGTACAGAACAGCATGCTGAGATCCCCGGGCGGAGGTTTAGCACCGCTCGATAGGGTCATCAGTGAGGGTTCCGCCCATCTGCCGAGGAGCACAACCATCGTGGCTGCCAACCGACCCGAGCTTCCCGCTCTCAACTGGTCCGACCTCGACCGCAGGGCCGTCGACACGGTCCGCGTGCTGGCCATGGACGCCGTGGAGAAATCCGGCAACGGCCACCCGGGGACGGCGATGAGCCTCGCCCCGGTGGCGTACCTGCTCTTCAACCGGGTCATGCGGCACAACCCCGCCGACCCGAACTGGGCCGGGCGCGACCGGTTCGTGCTCTCCGCCGGCCACTCCAGCCTGACGCTCTACATCCAGCTCTTCCTCTCCGGCTACCCGCTGTCGCTGGACGACCTCAAGGCGCTGCGCCAGTGGGGCTCGCTCACCCCGGGTCACCCGGAGCACGGCCACACCCCGGGCGTGGAGACCACCACCGGGCCGCTCGGCCAGGGCCTCGGCAACGCGGTCGGCATGGCGATGGCGGCCCGCCGCGAGCGCGGCCTGTTCGACAGCGAGCCGGACCGCGCCGACTCGCCGTTCCGGCACGACATCTGGTGCATCGCCTCCGACGGTGACATCGAGGAGGGCATCACCCACGAGGCCAGCGCGCTCGCCGGTCACCAGCAGCTCGGCAACCTCTGCGTGATCTACGACGACAACGAGATCTCGATCGAGGACGACACCCGCATCGCCAAGAGCGAGGACGTGGCGGCCCGCTACGAGGCGTACGGCTGGCACGTGCAGACCGTCGACTGGCGCAGCGGCGACGCCGACCAGGGCGACTACCACGAGGACGTGGAGGCGCTGTACCAGGCGCTGCTGGCCGCCAAGGCGGAGACCGGCCGGCCGTCGTTCATCGCGCTGCGCACCATCATCGGCTGGCCCGCGCCGAACAAGAAGAACACCGGCAAGATCCACGGCTCGGCGCTCGGCGCGGACGAGGTGAAGGCCACCAAGGAGATCCTCGGCTTCGACCCGCAGCGCACCTTCGAGGTCGACGAGGAGGTGCTCAAGCACGCCCGTCAGGTGCTGGAGCGTGGCGCGCAGGAGCAGGCCGAGTGGACCACCGGGTTCGACGCCTGGGCGCAGGCCAACCCGGAGCGCAAGGCGCTGTGGGACCGGATGGCCACCCGTACGCTGCCGACCGGCTGGACCGACGCGCTGCCGACCTTCCCGGCGGACGCCAAGGGCGTCGCCACCCGGGCCGCCTCCGGCAAGATCCTGGAGGCCCTGGCGCCGGTGCTGCCGGAGCTGTGGGGCGGCTCGGCCGACCTGGCCGAGAGCAACAACACCACGATGAAGGGCGAGCCGTCGTTCGTCCCGGCCGCGCACGCCACCAAGGACTTCCCCGGTGACGAGTACGGCCGCACGCTGCACTTCGGCATCCGCGAGCACGCCATGGGCGCGATCCTCAACGGCATCGCCCTGCACGGCGGCACCCGCCCGTACGGCGGCACGTTCCTGGTGTTCAGCGACTACATGCGCCCGGCGGTGCGGCTGGCCGCGCTGATGAAGCTGCCGGTGACGTACGTCTGGACGCACGACTCGATCGGCCTCGGCGAGGACGGCCCGACGCACCAGCCGATCGAGCACCTGACCGCGCTGCGGGCCATCCCCGGCCTGGACGTGGTGCGCCCGGCCGACGCCAACGAGACGGTCTGGGCGTGGCGGCAGGCGCTGGAGCACACCGACCGGCCGACCGCGCTGGCGCTCAGCCGCCAGGCGCTGCCGACGTTCGACCGCACCGACCTGGCCGGCGCCGAGGGCGTCGCCAAGGGCGGGTACGTGCTGGCCGAGGCGTCGAACGGCAAGCCGCAGGTGATCCTCGTCGGCACCGGCTCCGAGGTGCAGCTCTGCCTCACCGCACGGGAGCGGCTGGAGGCCGACGGCACCCCCACCCGGGTCGTCTCCATGCCCTGCCAGGAGTGGTTCTTCGCGCAGGACGAGGCGTACCGGGAGTCGGTGCTGCCGCGCGGGGTAAAGGCACGGGTGAGCGTGGAGGCGGGCATCGCGATGTCGTGGCGCGCGATCGTCGGCGACAGCGGCGAGTGCGTGAGCATCGAGCACTACGGCGCCAGCGCGCCGCACACCGTGCTCTTCGAGCAGTTCGGGTTCACCCCCGACCGGATCGTGGCCGCCGCGCACGCGGCGCTGACCCGGGTGGGCGACATCACCGGTTTCACGACCGGCAACTGAGGGGAGCGTGGACGGCATGACGGACAGGCTGAAGGAGCTCCAGGGCGCCGGGGTGGCGATCTGGCTCGACGATCTCTCCCGGGTACGGCTGAGCTCCGGCGGGCTGGACAAGCTGCGCCGGGAGAGCCACGTAGCCGGGGTGACCACCAATCCGACGATCTTCGCCAAGGCGCTGAGCGACGCCGGCGAGTACGACTGGCAGCTTCGTGACCTCGCCGTACGTGGTGTGGACGTCGAGGAGGCGGTCCGCATGCTCACCACGTACGACGTGCGGTGGGCCTGCGACGTGATGCGCCCGTCGTACGAGACCAGCGGCGGCGTGGACGGCCGGGTGTCGATCGAGGTGGACCCGCGCTCGGCGCACGACGCGGCGAAGACCGTCGCCGAGGCCAAGGCGCTGTGGTGGCTGGTCGACCGGCCGAACCTGTTCATCAAGATCCCGGCCACCGAGGAGGGCCTGCCCGCGATCACCGCGACGCTGGCCGAGGGGATCAGCGTCAACGTCACGCTGATCTTCGGCCTGGACCGGTACTCGCAGGTGATGGAGGCCTTCCTGGCCGGACTGGAGCAGGCGCAGGCCAACGGGCACGACCTGTCGAAGATCGGCTCGGTCGCCTCGTTCTTCGTCTCCCGGGTCGACACCGAGGTGGACAAGCGGCTGGAGAAGATCGGCTCGGACCGGGCCAAGGCGCTGCGCGGCAAGGCCGCTGTCGCCAACGCCCGGCTGGCGTACGAGCGTTACGGCGAGGTGTTCTCCTCGGCGCGCTGGCAGAAGCTGGCCGACGCGGGCGCCCACCCGCAGCGCCCGCTGTGGGCCTCCACCTCGACGAAGAACCCGGACTACCGGGACGTCATCTACGTCGAGGAGCTGATCGCGCCCGGCACCGTCAACACCATGCCGGAGCCGGTGATCCACGCCTACGCCGAGCACGGCGAGACGAAGCCGGACACCGTCACCGTCGCGTACGACGACGCCCGCCAGGTCTTCGCCGACCTGCTGGCGGTGGGCGTTGACCTGTCCGACGTGATCGCCACGCTGGAGCGCGAGGGCGTGGAGAAGTTCGAGGCGAGCTGGGTGGAGCTGCTGGAGGGGGTCAAGAAGTCCCTCGCCGAGGCGGCCAAGGGCTCGGGCAGCCCGCACCGGGCCGCCGGGAAGAACGCGCAGGCGGCGCAGCAGGCCGGCGGCAACGCGTGACAGACGGCGTCCGACGCGTCCCGGGGCCCGGCCCCGGGGCGCGTCGCGCCGTACCGTGGTTTGGGTGAGGGGCGGCACCGTGAGTGACCTGCTGGCCGGGCGGGCCGACATGGCCGCCGGTCTGGCCGTGCGCGGCGCGGACGCCCTGGGCGCGTCGGCGCGCGCCACGCTCGTCGCCCACGACGTCCCGGCCCGGCTCGCCGCCGCCGACCCGGCCCTCTGGGGGCCCGCCGCCGAGTCGGCGGCCCTCGACCGGCTGGGCTGGCTGCACGCCCACCGGCGCAGCCGGGACCTGCTCCCCCAGCTCGCCGAGCTGGCCGCCGAGCTGAGCGACCTGGACCACGTGGTGCTGGCCGGCGCCCCCGACGACACGCTCGCCGCCGAGGTGCTGGCCGAATGCCTGGGCCGGCCGGTGACGGTGCTCGACACCGCCGATCCGGGGCCGGTCCGGGCCGCACTCGCCGACCGCCCGGCGCGTACCCTCCTGGTGCTCGCCGCCCGGCACGGCCTGGACCGGACCACCGACGCCCACCTGCGGGCCTACCGGCAGGCGTGGGCGGACGAGGGCCCGGATGCCGCCCGGCACGTCGTGGTGGTCACCGAGCCCGGCACGGACCTCGCGGCGCGCGCCGACGAGCTGGGCGCGGTGGTGCTCCCGGCCGAGCCCGGCGTGACCGGGCCGTGGGCCGCGCTCACCGCGTTCGGCGTGGTCCCGGCGGCGCTGGCCGGCGCGCCGGTCGCCGAGGTGCTGGACGAGGCGGAGGCGCTCACCGCTGCGCTCGACCGGGACCGGGACAACCCGGGCCTCGCGCTCGGCGCGGCCCTGGGCGCGGCGCCCGGCGAGGGCCGGCACACGGTAGCGCTGGTCCCCGACGGCACCGGACTCGACGGCCTGGGCCGCTGGGCGGGCGCGCTGCTCGCCGACGCGACCGGCGGACGGCTCCTGCCGGTGGCCGTGGAGTCCCCCGACTCCCCCGGCGCCACCGGGCCGGGCGTGCTCACAGTCGGTCTCGGCGGCGCCCTCGGCGCGGGCGTCGGCCCGGGCGTGGCCGCCGACGTCGCCGTCAACGGGCCGCTCGGCGCGCACCTGCTCACCTGGACCTACGCCGCCGCGACCGCCGCGGTGACGCTGCGGACCGACCCGTTCGCGGCGCCCGCCGCCGCGGCGGCCGACGACGAGGCGGACAGCGGGCCGCCGTCGTCGGTGGAGGACGCGATCGAGGTGTACGCCCCGAGCGGCGCGCCGGCCGACCTGACCGGCGCGCTGTGCTGGCTGCTCGACGGGCTGGGCGAACGGGAACACCTCGCGGTCACCGCGTACCTCGACCCGCGGGCCGACGCGGCGCTGGCCGGGCTGCGCCCGCTGCTGGCACGGCACACCCGGCGGCCGGTCACCTTCACCTGGGGACCGCGCCGGCCGGAGCACACGGACACCCGCGGCCGGCACCTCCAGATCACCGGTGCGGTCACCGATGATCTGGAAGTGCCCGGTCGTCCGTACACCTTCGCGCAGCTCCAGGCGGCCCAGGCCGCCGGTGACCGGCGGGCCCTGGCCGGCCGGGAACGACCGGTGCTGCGACTGCACCTGACCAAGCGGGCGGCTGGCGTCGCCCAGCTGCTGGATACGGCCGGACGGACACGCACGTGACGATCAATGACCTGGAATCAGCGGACCGAGACGCAGGAGGAGGTGGCCCGGTGAACCCGCTGCGCGACGTCCAGGACCGGCGGTTGCCCCGGATCCCCGAGCCGTGTGCCCTGGTGATCTTCGGGGTGACCGGCGATCTGGCCCGCAAGAAACTACTGCCGGCGGTCTACGACCTGGCCAACCGGGGGCTCCTGCCGCCCGGTTTCGTGGTGCTGGGCTTCGCCCGCCGGGACTGGGGCGACGGCGACTTCGAGTCGGTGGCGCACGAGGCGGCCAAGAAGCACGCCCGTACCCCGTGGCGGGAGGAGGTGTGGGCCCGGCTGGCCGGCAACATCAAGTTCGTCGGCGGCTCGTTCGACGACGACGCCGCGTTCGACCAGCTCGCCGCCACGCTCGACGAGCTGCGCGACTCGCACGGCATCGCCGGCAACGCCGCCTTCTACTTCTCCATCCCCCCGGCGGCGTTCCCGGTGGTGCTCAAGCAGCTCGCCCGCACCGGCATGGCCGACAACGACAGGTCCGGCGGCTGGCGCCGCGTGGTGGTGGAGAAGCCGTTCGGCAACGACCTGCCCTCGGCCAAGGCGCTCAACGACCTGGTCGACGACGTCTTCACCCGCCAGGACGTGTTCCGGATCGACCACTACCTGGGCAAGGAGACGGTCCAGAACATCCTGGCGCTGCGGTTCGCGAACAACCTGTTCGAGCCGCTGTGGAACTCCAAGTACGTCGACTCGGTGCAGATCACCATGGCCGAGGACGTCGGCATCGGCACCCGGGCCGCCTTCTACGACTCCGTCGGCACCGCCCGTGACGTGCTCCAGAACCACCTGCTCCAACTGCTCGCGCTGGTCGCGATGGAGGAGCCGACGAGCTTCGACGCCGACGAGATCCGCGCCGAGAAGCTCAAGGTGCTCAAGGCGATCACCGTGCCGCACGACGTCTCCGAGGACACCGTGCGGGGCCAGTACCTGCCCGGCTGGGTGGGCGGCGAGCGCGCCAAGGGCTACCTGGAGGAGGAGGGCGTCCCGGCGGGCTCCACCACCGAGACGTACGTGGCGGTGAAGCTGGGCATCCAGAACCGGCGCTGGGCCGGGGTGCCGTTCTACATCCGGGCCGGCAAGCGGCTGCCCCGGCGGGTCACCGAGGTGGCCATCATGTTCAAGAAGGCGCCGCACCTGCCGTTCAACGCCGCCGACATGGAGTCCCTCGGTCCCAACCAGCTCGTCATCCGCGTGCAGCCGGACGAGGGCGTGGTGCTGAAGTTCGGCTCCAAGGTGCCGGGCACCACGATGGAGGTCCGCGACATCGCGATGGACTTCCAGTACGGCGAGGCGTTCACCGAGTCCAGCCCCGAGGCGTACGAGCGGCTCGTGCTGGACGTGCTGATCGGCGACCGGACGCTGTTCCCGGACGCCGCCGAGGTCGAGCAGAGCTGGCAGGTCGTCGACCCGCTGGAACACGCCTGGGAGGGCACGACGCCGGAGCCGTACCGGGCCGGCGAGTGGGGACCCCGGGCCGCCGACGAGATGCTGGCCCGCGAGGGCCGGGCTTGGCGGAGAGCGTGAGCGAGCACTGCGAGCGAACCAGGAGGCTCCATTGATCGGGCTGTGGGACACCACCGGCAACGAGGTGGTCAAGGCGCTGGCCGCGGAACGGCGCAGCGCGGGCGGGGTGGCCAGCGGCATGGCGCTCACGCTGATCGTGGTGGTGGACGAGAAGCGGGTCCGGGAGGCCGAGGCGGCCGCCACCATCGCCGCGGCGGCGCACCCCTGCCGCCTGCTCGTGGTGGTCCGCTCCGACGTGGAGCGCGACCGCAACCGGCTGGACGCGGAGATCGTCGTGGGCGGCCGGCTCGGGCCGTGCGAGGCGGTGGTGACCCGGATGTACGGGCGGCTCGCGCTGCACGCCGAATCCGTGGTGATGCCGCTGCTGGTCCCGGACGTACCGGTGGTGACGTGGTGGCACGGCGAGCCGCCGGAGGAGATCGCCACCGACTTCCTCGGGGTGGTGGCCGACCGGCGGATCACCGACTCGGCGCAGGCGGCCGACCCGATCGCCGCGCTGCGGCAGCGGGCCCACGACTACGCCCCCGGCGACACCGACCTGGCGTGGACCCGGATCACCCCGTGGCGCACGCTGGTGGCGGGCGCGTTCGACACCACCCAGGCCCGGGTCACCGAGGCCAGCGTGGTGGCGCCCCCGTCGGATCCGACGGCCGCGCTGATGAGCGGGTGGCTCAAGGCCCGGCTCGGCATCGAACCGACCTGGGAGCGGACCGACGAGTTCCCGCGCATGCGTCAGGTGCAGCTGCGCTGCGCCAACGGCGACGAGCTGACGCTGACCCGCGACGACAGCATCGCGGTGTTCCGGCGTACCGGGCAGGAGGACCGCACGCTGCCGCTGGTGCGCCGACCGCTCGGCGACGAGCTGGCCGAGGAGCTGCGCCGCCTCGACGCCGACCAGGTGTACGCGGAGGCGCTCGGCGCTGCGGCCGGGATCACCGGACTCGACCAGCGGCCGGCCCAGCGGGTGCACGTGTGGAAGGATCCGGCGACCGCCCAGCGGGCCGAGGCCGGCGTGACCGCGCACGCGGGCGCGACCGCGAACGAGTGACCGCCCGGACCGGGTGGCCGGAAGCACAGGTGACCGCCGGTGGGCGGTCGGAACACGAGGGCTCGACGGATGACTGAGGCGAGTGTCGCCGTACACGCCGACCCCGACCTGCTGGCGCAGGCGGTGGCGGCCCGGTTGGTGGTGAAGCTGCTCGACGCGCAGGCCGAGCGCGGCCAGGCGTCGGTGGTGCTGACCGGCGGGCGGATCGCCGCTGCGGTGTACCGGGCGGTCGGGCAGCTGCCCGCCCGGGACGCGGTCGACTGGTCCCGGGTCGACGTGTGGTGGGGCGACGAGCGGTTCCTGCCCGCCGGCGACCCGGAGCGCAACGAGACGCAGGCGCGGGCGGCGCTGCTGGACGCGGTGCCGCTGGACCCGGCCCGGGTGCACCCGATGCCGGCGTCCGACGGCCCGGCCGGTGACGACCCGGAGGCGGCCGCCGCCGGGTACGCGCGGGAGCTGGCCGCCGCCGCCCGGCCCGGGAACGCGATCGTGCCGCACTTCGACGTGCTGATGCTCGGCGTCGGCGAGGACGGGCACGTGGCGTCGGTGTTCCCGGAGCACCCGGTGCACCACGACAACCGCCCGGTCAGCGCGGTACGGGGCAGCCCGAAGCCGCCGCCGGTGCGTACCACGCTGACCCTGCCGACGATCAACACGGCCGAGGAGGTGTGGCTGATCGCCGCCGGGGCGGACAAGGCCCGGGCGGTGGGCATGGCGCTGGCCGGGGCCGGGCCGGTGCAGTTGCCGGCCGCCGGGGTGCAGGGCGTCTCCCGTACGCTCTGGCTGCTCGACCGGGCCGCGGCGGCCAACGTGCCGCCGCGCCTGCGCAGCCTCCGCTGAGGTGTAAGGAAGGGCCCCTTCTTAACGTCTCCGGTAGAGAAGGGGCCCCTTCTTAACGCCTCGGCTCAGGCGCGGCCACGACGTCGGCGCAGCGCGTCGAGGGCCTCGGCGAGCAGCGCCTCCCCCTCCTCCGGCGTGCGCCGCTCCTGCACGTACGCCAGGTGGGTCTTGTAGGGCTCGGCGCGCTGGCGGCCCGGCGGGTCGCCCGGGTCGGGGCCGGCCGGCTCCCCGCAGCGGGGGCACTCCCAGGCGGCCGGCGTCTCCGCCTCGGCGGCGATCAGGAACTCGACCCGGTGCCCGTGGCGGCACCAGTAGACGACCGGGCGGCGCGGCGCGGGCTCCACGCGCTGGTCGAAGCGCTCGGGGGCGGACCCGATCCGGGTGCCGCGGATGACGTTGTTGCTGGGCACGGTTGCTCGCTCCCTGTCGTCGGAGGGGACCGCCGCCGGAGGGGATGGGCGACGGGCGACGCGCGGAGAAACAAAACTGCGCGCGGTCCGTGACGGACCGCGCGCAGATTGTACGCTTCTCAGCGCAGACTCAGGTGCCGTTGGCCATCTGCAACCGCAGCCAGAGCCCGAGCCCGATGATGCAGGCGAACCAGACGATTCCCACCAGAACGGTGTAGCGGTCGAGGTTCTTCTCGGCCACGGACGAACCGGCCAGGCTGGAGCTGACGCCGCCGCCGAACATGCTCGACAACCCGCCGCCCTTACCGCGGTGCAGGAGGATCAGCAGGACGAGCAGCACGCTGGTGATGACCAGCAACGTGATCATCGTGTAGGCGAACCAGATCGGCATGGCGGGGGTCAGTCCTCTCGTTGCGATCACTGCCCGGACCTGTCGGGCACTGCGGCACCGACCGGTGGACGGGCAGCGTCAAGGATAGCGAGCGATCAGCGGGCGGTGTGCTCCGGGAACCGGCAGATCTGCGCGAACTCCTCCGCGTCCAGGCTGGCGCCCCCGACCAGGGCCCCGTCCACGTCCGGCTGCGCCATGATCGCGGCGACGTTCGACGCCTTGACCGACCCGCCGTACAGGATCCGGACCTGCTCGGCGGTGCCCTCGTCGTAGGTCTCGGCGATGCGCTTGCGCACCGCGCCGCAGACCTCCTGGGCGTCCTCCGGCGTGGCCGTCTTGCCGGTGCCGATCGCCCAGACCGGCTCGTACGCGACGACGACCTTGGTGACCTGCTCGGCGGTGAGCCCCTTCAGCGCGCCGTCGAGCTGGTCGCAGCAGTGCCGCACCTGCCCCGACTGTTCCCGGA
Organism: Micromonospora chalcea; assembly: GCF_028768405.1. Lineage (NCBI taxonomy): Bacteria > Bacillati > Actinomycetota > Actinomycetes > Micromonosporales > Micromonosporaceae > Micromonospora > Micromonospora chalcea. Next base: position 2,785,642 of record NZ_CP118233.1, read on the forward strand.
CCTCCAGGCCTTCGCCGATGCAGAGGATGGGGGTGAGCCCGTTCGCCAGCGCCGCCGACACCTTCGCGTTGACCAGCGCGTCGTCCTCGTGGTGGTACTGCCGCCGCTCGGAGTGGCCGACCACCACGTAGCCGCAGCCCAGCTTCGCCAGCATCGGCCCGGCGATGTCACCGGTGTACGCGCCGGACGGATGCGGCGACAGGTCCTGCGCTCCGTAGCCGATCAGCAGCTTGTCGCCATCCACAGCGGTCTGCACCGTACGCAGGTCGGTGAAGGGCGGCAGCACCACGCACTCGACGTCGGTGAGCTGCTTCTCGTTCAGGCTCGCGGCCAGCTTCTGCACCAGCAGGTTGGCCTCGAGGTGGTTCAGGTTCATCTTCCAGTTGCCGGCCATCAGCGGCCGGCGGGTCGTGCTCGCCATTCAGTTCTCCAGAGCCGCGATGCCGGGGAGGGTCTTGCCCTCCAGGTATTCCAGGGAGGCGCCACCGCCGGTGGAGATGTGCCCGAACGAGGACTCGTCCAGGCCCAGCGCGCGCACCGCCGCGGCCGAGTCGCCGCCACCGACCACGCTGAACGCGTCGGCCTTGGTGATCGCCTCGGCCACGCCCCGGGTGCCGTTGGCGAACGCCGCCATCTCGAACACGCCCATCGGGCCGTTCCAGAAGATGGTCTTCGCCTGCGACAGCGCGGCCGCGAAGCCGGCCACCGTCTCCGGGCCGATGTCCAGGCCCAGCCGGTGGCTGGGGATGCCGTCGGCGGGCACGGTGTCGTGCGCGGCGTCCGGCGCGAACGCGTCGGCGGCCACCACGTCGACCGGGAGCATGATCTTGCCGGGCGCGCGCTCCATCAGGTTGCGGCAGGTCTCGACCATGTCCTTCTCCAGCAGCGACGTGCCCACCTCGTGGCCCTGGGCCTTGAGGAAGGTGAAGCACATCCCGCCGCCGATGAGCAGCCGGTCCACGGTCGGCAGCAGCGCCTCGATCACGGCCAGCTTGTCGGAGACCTTCGAGCCGCCCAGCACCACCACGTACGGCCGCTCCGGGGAGCCGGTGAGGCGGCTGAGCACCTCGACCTCGCGCAGCACCAGCCGGCCGGCGAAGTGCGGCAGCCGGGCCGGCACGTCGTGCACGCTGGCGTGCTTGCGGTGCACAGCGCCGAACGCGTCGTCCACGTAGGCGTCGCCGAGCGCGGCGAGCTGGTCGGCGAACGCGCCCCGCTCCGCGTCGTCCTTGCTGGTCTCGCCCTTGTTGAACCGCAGGTTCTCCAGCAGCGCCACCTGGCCGTCGGCCAGGTCGGCCACGGTGGACCGCGCCGAGTCACCGACGGTGTCCTCGGCGAAGTGCACCGGGACGCCGAGCAGCTCACCGAGCCGCCCGGCGACCGGGCGGAGGCTGAACTGCGGGTCCGGCGCGCCCTTCGGGCGGCCCAGGTGCGAGCAGACGACCACCTTCGCGCCGGCCTGCACCAGCGCGCTCAGCGTCGGCAGGACGGCCCGGATCCGGCCGTCGTCCGTGATCTCACCGGTCTGCTTGTCGAGCGGGACGTTCAGGTCGGCGCGCACCAGCACGCGCCGACCCGACACCCCCTCGGCGAGCAGGTCGTCGAGGTTGCGGATGCTCACAGCGAGCTACCGACCAGCTTGACCAGGTCCACCAGGCGGTTCGAGTAGCCCCACTCGTTGTCGTACCAGCCGACGACCTTGACCTGGTTGCCGATCACCTTGGTCAGCGGCGCGTCGAAGATGCACGACGCCGGGTCGGTCACGATGTCGGCGGAGACGATCGGGTCCTCGTTGTAGGTGAGGATGCCCCGCAGCGGGCCCTCGGCGGCGGCCTTGAGCGCGGCGTTGACCTCGTCCACAGTGGTCTCCCGGCCGACCGTGACGGTCAGGTCGGTGGCCGAGCCGGTCGGGATCGGCACGCGCAGCGCGTAACCGTCCAGCTTGCCCTTCAGCTCCGGCAGCACCAGGCCGATCGCCTTCGCGGCGCCGGTCGAGGTCGGCACGATGTTCAGCGCGGCGGCGCGGGCCCGGCGCAGGTCCTTGTGCGGCGCGTCCTGCAGGTTCTGGTCCTGCGTGTACGCGTGGATGGTGGTCATCAGGCCCTGCTGGATGCCGAACGTGTCCTGCAGCACCTTCGCCATCGGCGCGAGGCAGTTCGTGGTGCAGGAGGCGTTCGAGATGATGTTGTGCTTGGCCGGGTCGTACTGGTCCTGGTTGACGCCCATGACCACGGTGACGTCCTCGTTCTTCGCCGGCGCGGAGATGATGACCTTCTTGGCCCCGCCGTCGAGGTGCGCCTTCGCCTTGGTGCCGTCGGTGAAGAAGCCGGTGGACTCGATGACGACGTCCGCGCCGACCTCGCCCCACGGCAGGTTCGCCGGGTCCTTCTCGGCGTACGCCTTGATGGTCTTGCCGCCCACGGTGATCTCGTCGGCGGTGGCCTTCACCTCGTGCGGGAGGCGGCCCAGGATGCTGTCGTACTTGACAAGGTGGGCGAGCGTCGCGTTGTCGGTCAGGTCGTTGACCGCCACGACCTCGATGTCAGCGCCGGACGCCAGCACTGCCCGGAAGAAGTTGCGGCCGATCCGGCCGAAGCCGTTGATGCCAACCCGGATGGTCACAGGTCCCATCTCCTCGCGTTCTGGTCCGCCGGCGCCAGACCGGGGCCGGCGGAGGTGTGTGCGCCGACCGTTGGAGCCGGCCGTCGACATGTCATCTCGGCCACCCCGCCGCGGTCACGGAGACCTGACCGCCCGAGGCGGTGAGCACGGCGAGGGATGCCTGTGCGCGGCCCCCTTGCCGTACGCAGCGACCATATCCGAGCGTGCGGCGTCGCGCTGCGGCGGGTGGTGATCCCGCTCGCGTGCTCGCCGCCCGAGTCCTATCAGACCACGAGCATGTCGGGCGTGACTGCCGCTTCCGTATCCGGGATGCCCAGGTCGCGGGCGCGCTTGTCGGCCAGCGCGAGCAGCCGGCGGATCCGGCCGGCGATGGCGTCCTTGGTCAGCGGCGGCTCGGCGAGCGCGCCCAGCTCCTCCAGGGACGCCTGACGGTGCTCCAGCCGCAGCCGGCCGGCCGAGGTCAGGTGGTTGGGCGCGTCGTCGGCGAGGATCTCCAGCGCGCGGGTCACCCGGGCGGCGGCGGCCACCGCGGCCCGGGCCGAGCGGCGCAGATTGGCGTCGTCGAAGTTGGCCAGCCGGTTGGCGGTGGCGCGCACCTCCCGGCGTACCCGCCGCTCCTCCCAGGCCAGCACGCTGGAGTGCGCTCCTATGCGGGTGAGCAGCGCGGCGATCGCGTCGCCGTCCTTGACCACCACCCGGTCCACGCCGCGCACCTCGCGGTTCTTCGCGGTGATGCCGATGCGGCGGGCCGCGCCGACGAGCGCCAGCGCCGACTCCGGGCCGGGGCAGGTGATCTCCAGCGCGCTGGATCGGCCCGGCTCGGTCAGCGAGCCGTGCGCCATGAACGCGCCCCGCCAGGCCGACACGGCGCAGCAGACGTTCGCGGCCACCACGTGCGGCGGCAGGCCGCGCACCGGGCGGCCCCGCACGTCGAGCAGGCCGGTCTGCCGGGCGAGCGCCTCGCCGTCCTTGACCACCCGCACGATGAAGTGGCTGCCCTTGCGCAGGCCGCCGGAGGCGAGCACGTGGATCTCGCTCGGGTAGCCGTAGACCTCGGCCACCTCCCGCCGCAGCCGGCGGGCCACCGCGCCGGTGTCCAGCTCCGCCTCGACCACGACGCGGCCGGACACGATGTGCAGGCCGCCGGCGAAACGCAGCAGGGCGGCCATCTCCGCCCGCCGACAGCAGGGCTTGGGCACGTCGACCCGACTCAGCTCGTCCTTGACCGCAGCCGTCATCGCCATAGTGCGCCCCCTCACGGACCGGTTCCGGCGTGTCGCCGGTGATTACGTACGTGTCTAACGATCGGCGCGCAGGACAGGCACCAGCGCGGCGCCCAGTGCGGCTGGATCATGACGGGGCGTGCCGTCGAGGACGGCGACGGGAGCGAGGACCAGCCGGGCACCAAGCGATTCTGCCGCACGTTCGACCGCCGCGGGATCACCCACCGCCGTGGAGTCCGCCAGCACCCGGTCCACCTTCAGCTCGGGCAGATAGCGCCGCAGCGTGTCCAGATGGTCGGGCAGGGAGAGCCCCGAGGTCTCCTTCTCCGCCACCAGGTTGAGCGTCACCAGCCGCCGCGCCGGACTGGAGACGATCGCGTCGGCCAGGCCCGGCACCAGCAGGTGCGGCAGCACGCTCGTGTACCAGCTGCCCGGCCCGAAGATCAGCCAGTCCGCGGCGCGTACCGCTGTCACCGCCTCGGCGCACGCGGCCGGCGCGGGCGGGTTGAGCCGCAGCGACTCGACGGTGCCCGGGGTGACCGCGACCTGGTGCTGCCCGCGCACGGTGGACACCTCGTCCGGATGGGCCGGGTCCGCGCCGCGGACCCGGGCCTCGATGCCCACCGGCTGACGGGACATCGGCAGCACCCGCCCCACCGCGCCGAGCATCGCGCCCGCGTGGTCGAGCGCGGCCACCGGATCGCCGAGCAGCTCGGTCAGGCCGTGCAGCAGCAGGTTGCCGACCGCGTGGCCGGCCAGCGAGTCGCCGGCGCGGGCGGCCGGAACCGGCGCGGCGAGCGTCGGCGGGGGCGGCGTCGCGGTGGTGAAGCGGTACTGGAACAGCGCCGCGCTGCGCCGGGTGGCCGGATGGTCGCCGGCCAGCGCCACGAGCGCCTGACGCAGGTCACCCGGGGGCAGGCCGCCGCGCTCCGCGCGCAGCCGCCCGCTGGACCCGCCGTCGTCGCCGACGGTGACCACCGCGGTGATGTCCAGGTCCAGTTCGGGTACGCAGTGCCGCAGCGCCCGCAGCGACGCCGAGAGCCCGTGCCCGCCACCGAAGGCGACCACCCTGGTCGGGGTCACTCCCGCCCCAGGTCCCGGTGCTGGGCGTTGGCGGCGATACCGGAGCGGCGCAGCCGGGCGGCCAGCTCCTCGGCGATCGCCACGCTGCGGTGCTTGCCGCCGGTGCAGCCGACCGCCACGGTCAGGTAGCGCTTGCCCTCCCGCTCGAAACCGGCGGTGGTGGCGTTGACCAGGTCGGCGTACCCGGCCACGAAGGCGTCCGCGCCCTCCTGGCCCAGCACGTACGCGCTGACCGCCTCCTCCCGGCCGGTGTGCTCGCGCAGCTCCGGCACCCAGTACGGGTTCGGCAGGAACCGGGCGTCCATCACGAAGTCGGCGTCCGGCGGCAGGCCGTACTTGAAGCCGAACGAGATCACGGTGATCCGCAGCCGGCGGGCGTCCTCGCCGCCGAACAGCTCCTCCACCCGGCGCCGAAGCTGGTTCACGTTCAGGTGGCTGGTGTCGATGATCACGTCGGCCTGCTCGCGTGCCTCCTCCAGCAGCGTCCGCTCGACGGCGATGCCGTCGGCCAGCCGCCCGTCGCCCTGCAGCGGGTGCGAGCGGCGCACGCTCTCGAACCGGCGGATCAGCACCTCGTCGTCGGCGTCGACGAAGACCACCCGGGGGGAGAAGCCGCGCTCGCGCAGCTCCCGGATCGCCCCGGCCAGGTCGGTGGAGAAGGCGCGCGAGCGCACGTCCAGCACCATCGCCGTGCGCCGGGCCGCGCCGCCGGCCTTGAAGGCCAGCTCGGCCATGTCGAGCAGCAGCGCCTGGGGCAGGTTGTCGACCACGTAGTAGCCGACGTTCTCCAGCGCCCGGGCCACCGTGCTGCGCCCGCCGCCGGACAGCCCGGTCACCACCACCAGTGAGGTGTCCGACTCGGCCGGCGCCGTCTCCGCCTCGCTCGGCCCCAGGTCACCCGCTGTACGCGCCTCGCTCACCCGCTACCCCCAGCCGTGGCGCCGCGGCCGGTCGGCCGCGCATGGTCAATCAGCGACTCTAACGGCTGCGACCCCGTCCGGGATTCCACGGGGTGACCACCGGAACATGTCGCCACCCCCGGACCGGCTCGCCGGACGGGCGCTGTCGGGGGACGCTCGTAGACTGCGCGGATGGTCTCCCCCACCGACGAGCGGACCACCTCCGCACCGGCCGGCTCCCCACCGACCGGCGACGCGCTCGACGTGTTGCGGCGGGTCTTCGGGTACGACGCCTTCCGCGGCTTCCAGCAGGACGTCGTCGAACACGTGGTGTCCGGCGGCGACGCGCTGGTGCTCATGCCCACCGGTGGCGGCAAGTCGCTGTGCTACCAGATCCCCGCGCTGGTCCGCGACGGCGTGGCGGTAGTGGTCTCCCCGCTGATCGCGCTCATGCAGGACCAGGTCGACGCGCTCACCGCCGTCGGCGTACGCGCCGGTTTCCTCAACTCGACGCAGGACCCGGCGCAGCGGCGCCGGATCGAGGCGGCCTACCTGGCCGGCGAGCTGGACCTGCTCTACCTCGCCCCGGAAGGGCTGGCGGTGCGGTCCACGCTCGGCCTGCTGGAACGCGGCCGGATCGCGCTGTTCGCGATCGACGAGGCGCACTGCGTCTCGCAGTGGGGGCACGACTTCCGCCCCGACTACCTCAACCTGTCGATGCTGCACGAACGCTGGCCGGACGTGCCGCGCATCGCGCTGACCGCCACCGCGACCCGGGCGACCCGCACCGAGATCGCCACCCGGCTGCGGCTCACCGAGGCCCGGCACTTCGTGGCCAGCTTCGACCGGCCCAACATCCAGTACCGGATCGTGCCGAAGCGGGAGCCCCGCCGCCAGCTGCTCAGCCTGCTGCGCGACGAGCACCCGGGCGACGCCGGCATCGTCTACTGCCTGTCCCGGGCCTCGGTGGAGAAGACCGCCGAGTTCCTGGTCGCCAACGGCATCCCCGCGCTGCCGTACCACGCCGGGCTGGACGCCACGACCCGCGCCACCAACCAGCAGCGCTTCCTGCGCGAGGACGGGCTGGTCATGGTCGCCACCATCGCGTTCGGCATGGGCATCGACAAGCCCGACGTACGCTTCGTCGCCCACCTGGACCTGCCGAAGTCGGTCGAGGGCTACTACCAGGAGACCGGCCGCGCCGGGCGCGACGGCTTGCCGTCCACCGCCTGGCTGGCGTACGGCCTGCAGGACGTGGTGCAGCAGCGCAAGATGATCGAGACGTCGGAGGGCGACCTGGCGCACCGGCGCAACCTCGCCGCCCACCTGGACGCGATGCTGGCGCTCTGCGAGACGGTCCGCTGCCGCCGCGCCCAGCTGCTCGAATACTTCGGCGAGACCGGCGTGGCCGCCTGCGGCAACTGCGACACCTGCCTCGACCCGCCCGAGTCCTGGGACGGCACTGTCGCCGCGCAGAAGCTGCTCTCCACCGTCTACCGGCTCGACCGCGAACGCAACCAGCGCTTCGGCGCCGGGCACAGCATCGACATCCTGCTCGGCAAGCACACCGACAAGATCGACCAGCACGGCCACGACTCGCTCAGCACGTTCGGCATCGGCACCGAGCTGCGCGAGACCGAGTGGCGGGGCGTGGTGCGGCAACTGCTCGCCGAGGGTCTGCTCGCCGTCGAGGGCGACTACGGCACGCTGGCGCTGACCGAGGCCAGCGCGGACGTGCTCGGCCGCCGCCGTACGGTCACGCTGCGCAAGGAGCCGGAGCGGCCGGCGGCCGGCCGGTCCGCCAAGCCCCGGGGCGCGGCCACTGTGGTCGCCGACCTCTCCCCCGCCGCCGCGCCGGTCTTCGAGCGGCTCCGCGCGTGGCGCGCGGCCACCGCCAAGGAGCAGGGCGTCCCGGCGTACGTCATCTTCCACGACGCGACGCTGCGGCAGATCGCCGCCGAGCCGCCGGCTTCCCTGGCCGAGCTGTCCCGGGTCAGCGGGGTGGGCGAGAACAAGCTCGCCAAGTACGGCGACGCGATCCTGGCCGTCCTCACCGAGTCCTGACGTATGCGCGAAAGGGCCCGACCCCCTGTGGTGGGGGTCGGGCCCTTCCGGTGTGCGTGCTGCCGCTCTTGCTCTGCAGCCATGGGTGCGGCGGTGTTGGTCTTAGCTGGTGCTGTAGCCGCGGGTGGCGATCCAGTCGGCGAGGTTGTCGATGCTCATCCGGTAGGTGGCGGTGTTCGGGTCGGCGCTGTCGGCGATGGTGACGGTCTTGCCGTCGTCGCGGTAGCCGATGACGCTGATGTAGTGGCCGCCTTCGAAGGAGTGGGTGGTGCCGTCGGTGTCGGTGGCGGTGCCGGCGATGTTGGCGACCACGGCCCGGCCGGCGTCGACGGTCTTGACGACGTCGGCGCGCAGCTTGTCGGTCTGCTTGTCGTCGGCCTTGGGGGTGCTGATCTCGACCGACTTGTAGGCGTCCTTGGCGCCGGTCTCCTTGTTCAGCACCGGGGTGATGTCGTTGATGGAGTTGGTGCCGGCCTCGGTGGTGCCCATCTCGCGGGCCATGGCGTGCACGTCGATGTTCTTGCCCTGCACGCTCAGCGCGTTGCGGGCGGCGGCGGGGCCGCAGAAGTAGAAGTTCGGCTGCGCCTCGTAGCGCACGTCCAGCTCACGCTCACCATGACCGCTCTTGCGGTCGGCGACGATGGCGGCCTTCTCGGCCGGGGCGGCGTGGGCGGCGATGGCAGGGCCGGCGATGCCACCGGCGGTGGCGACGACACCGGCAGCGGTCAGAACGGTCTTGCGCAGCAGAGTGGTAGCCATGATGGTTGCCTCCCTGAAATGGGGGATACGCGGCGGGGGTGCCGCGGAGGGGAAAAGTCTTGGGGGGCGCCCGTCGAGCGGGCTGGCACGCGGGCGCCCCGAAAGGGGGCTGCTCCGCGGCTCGGGGATGTAACGACAACCGGGCCGGGGTCATTTCCGCCGGCGGGGGTGCTCGTCGTCGGGGGATGTAACGACGGCCGGGCCGGGGCGATTCCCGTGCCCTGACCCGTGGCGCCGGGCGGACCGGGTTGAGCGCTCGGCCCTGGTGCCTGGGCGGTCAGCCATGTACAACGCCTGCACCCCACCTCGGATTCCGCCGTGAGCATGGCGCCGACCACAACGCGCCACCCCGGCAAACCGGACACCGGCCCCAGGGCGCACTGGGCGGCGCCTTCGCGGTGCACGCGCACGGCAGACCTTGCAGTCGGCCCCCCGGGCAAGCCTCACAAAGCGGTCATACGTTAGGCACGAACTGCAAGGATGACGGTTTCGCCCACCGGGAACAACCATGGCTGGAACGGCGTAGGTGTCAAAGGCGGGCGGAGACACCCATGGCGTTCCACCCGAGGCACCTGGCGACGGCGACTGGAGCGGCATGGGTGTCAAAAGCAGCCCGAGACACCCATGGCGTTCCACCCACGGCACGCGACGGCGGTGGCGGGCCGGCGGGCCGGACAGCGGGCGTTCGTTGACGCATTCTGGACAGCGGCCGGGGGCCACGACGGCAGGCGCGAGCAGGCGCGAGCAGGCGCGAGCAGGCGAAGGGTCAGGAACGGGGGGCGGCCGTGGTGGCGTCGGTGGAGCCGTCCAGCGCGGCCAGGATCGCCTCGGCCGTACGCCTGCCCACCCCGGGCACCTCGGTGATCTCCTCCACGGTGGCCGACGACAGCCGCTTCAGCGAGCCGAAGTGCCGCAGCAGCGCCTTGCGGCGTACCTCGCCGAGGCCGGGGACGTTGTCCAGCGCCGACTCGGTCATCCGCTTGGAGCGCCGCTGCCGGTGGAACGTGATGGCGAAGCGGTGCGCCTCGTCGCGGACGCGCTGCAGCAGGTAGAGCGCCTCGGACGTGCGGGGCAGGATCACCGGGAACTCGTCGTCGGGCAGCCACACCTCCTCCAGCCGCTTCGCCAGCCCGCACAGCGCCACGTCGTCGATGCCCAGCTCGGCGAGCGCCTTCGCGGCGGCGGCCACCTGCGGCGGGCCACCGTCGACCACCACGAGCTGCGGCGGGTACGCGAACTTGCGCGGCCGCCCGGTGGTCGGGTCGATGCCGGGGCGGTCCGGGTCGGAGGCGGTCTCCTCGCCCAGCTCCCCGGTCTCGGCGCGGGCGTCGAGGTAGCGGGCGAAGCGCCGCCGCAGCACCTCGGACATGGCCGACAGGTCGTCGGTGGCGCCGCGCACGATGAAGCGGCGGTACTCGCTCTTGCGGGGCAGCCCGTCCTCGAACACGACCATGCTGGCGACCACGTCGGTGCCCTGGATCTGGGAGACGTCGTAGCACTCGATGCGCAGCGGCGAGGTGTTCATGCCGAGCGCGTCGGCGATCTCGTCGAGCGCCTGGCTGCGGGTGGTCAGGTCGCCGGCCCGCTTGAGCTTGTGCCGGGCCAGCGCGTCCTTGGCGTTGCGCTCGACGGTCTCCAGCAGCGACCGCTTGTCGCCGCGCTGCGGCACCCGCAGCGACACCCGGCTGCCCCGGCGGGTGGAGAGCCAGTCGGCGAGCGCGTCGGCGTCGCCTGGTAGCTCGGGCACGAGCAGCTCGCGGGGCACGTCGGCCTCGCCCTGCTCGCCGCCGTACACCTGGGTGCAGAAGTGGTGCACGAGGTCGCCGGTGCTCAGCTCCTCGGTCTTCTCCACCACCCAGCCGCGCTGGCCGCGCACCCGGCCGCCGCGGACGTGGAACACCTGCACGGCGGCTTCGAGCGGGTCGTCGGCGAAGGCGACCACGTCGGCGTCGGTGCCGTCGCCGAGCACCACGGTCTGCTTCTCCATCGCCCGGCGCAGCGCCGCGACGTCGTCGCGCAGGCGGGCGGCCCGCTCGAACTCCAGTTGCTCGCTGGCGTCGAGCATCTCCTTCTCCAGCCGGCGAACCATGGTGTCGGTGCGACCCGCCATGAAGTCGCAGAAACTGTCGACGATCTCCCGGTGGCGTTCGGCGGTGACGCTGCCGACGCACGGCGCGGAGCACTTGCCGATGTAACCGAGCAGGCAGGGCCGGCCGACCTGCCCGGCCCGCTTGAACACCCCGGACGAGCAGGTCCGCGCCGGGAAGACGCGCAGCAGCAGGTCGAGCGTCTCGCGGATCGCCCAGGCGTGGGAGTACGGCCCGAAGTAGCGCACGCCCTTGCGCTTGACGCCCCGCATCACCTGCAACCGGGGGTATTCCTCGTCGAGGGTGACCGCGAGATAGGGGTACGACTTGTCGTCGCGGTAGCGGACGTTGAACCTCGGGTCGTACTGCTTGATCCAGGTGTATTCCTGCTGGAGCGCCTCGACCTCGGTGGCGACGGTGATCCAGTCGACCGACTCGGCGGTGAAGACCATCTGCCGGGTGCGCTGGTGCAGGCCGACCGGGTCGGCGAAGTAGGAGTTGAGCCGGCTGCGCAGGTTGCGCGCCTTGCCGACGTAGATCACCCGGCCGGTGCCGTCGCGGAAGCGGTAGACCCCTGGCGACTCCGGGATGGTGCCGGGCGCGGGACGGTACGTCGAGGGGTCAGCCACGCTGTCAAGCCTAGTCCGCACCCCTGACACCCGGCCGCCGCCGCGCCCCCGGGTGACCGGGGGCGCGGCGGGTGGTCAGGCCAGGCGGATCTGGTCGCCGTCGACGGTGATGCCCTTCGCGGCGAGCGGCTTGGTGGCCGGGCCGCCCTTCACCGAGCCGTCGACGATGGAGAAGCGGCTGTTGTGGCAGGTGCAGTTGATCGTGCCGCCGTCGACGTTCGACACCGGGCAGCGCTGGTGCGTGCAGATCGGGTCGAACGCCTTGAACTGGCCGGCCTCGGGCTGGGTGATGACCACGCCCTGGCTGGCGAAGACCGCGCCGCCGCCGACCGGGATGTCCGAGGTGCGGGCCACGGAGTTGCTGCCGGCCCGGTCGCCGCCACCGGCGTCCCCGGTGGCGGTGGCGCCGGGCGGGCCGCCGCTGGTCGGGGCGAGCCCGGGCGAGGCCTCGTCGTCGCTGCCGCAGCCCGCGAGCACCACTGCCGCGCCGACCGCCCCGGCTCCGGCGAGCAGGGCACGGCGGCTCTGGGTGACCGGTCGGGTCAATGCCTGATCATCACTCATATCCGGCCTTTCTCTCGGCTTACTGCGGAAACACGCACCAGCGTGGGGCACGGTTCATACTGGCGCGTCAACGTACCGGGCATCGCATGGAGGACGTCGGTCAGCGCGCCGCGGCCGGCACCTTGCGGGCCCGCGGCTTGGCGCCGCCGTTGCCGTTGGCCTTGGCCGCCCGGCTGGTGGCCGCCTTGGCGCCCTTGGCCTTGCCGTCGAGCTTGAGGATCGGCCGCAGGAACTGCCCGGTGTGGCTCTCCGGCACCTCGGCGACCTCCTCCGGCGTGCCGGTGGCGAGGACGGTGCCGCCCCGGTGGCCACCCTCGGGGCCCATGTCGATGAGCCAGTCGGCCGTCTTGATCACGTCGAGGTTGTGCTCGATGGTGATGACGGTGTTGCCCTTGTCGACCAGCCCCTCCAGCACCATCAGCAGCTTGCGGATGTCCTCGAAGTGCAGGCCGGTGGTCGGCTCGTCGAGCACGTAGACGGTGCGGCCGGTGGAGCGCTTCTGCAGCTCGGAGGCGAGCTTGACGCGCTGCGCCTCACCGCCGGACAGCGTCGGCGCGGGCTGGCCGAGGCGCACGTAGCCGAGGCCGACGTCGACCAGCGTCCGGAGGTGCCGGTGGATGGCCGGGATGGCGGAGAAGAACTCGGCCGCCTCCTCGATCGGCATGTCCAGCACCTCGGCGACCGTCTTGCCCTTGTAGTGCACCTCGAGCGTCTCGCGGTTGTAGCGCGCGCCCTTGCACACCTCGCAGGGGACGTAGACGTCCGGCAGGAAGTTCATCTCGATCTTGATGGTGCCGTCGCCGGAGCACGCCTCGCAGCGCCCGCCCTTGACGTTGAACGAGAACCGGCCCGGGCCGTACCCCCGGACCTTGGCCTCGGTGGTCTCGGCGAAGAGCTTGCGGATGTGGTCCCAGACGCCGGTGTAGGTGGCCGGGTTGGAGCGCGGGGTACGCCCGATCGGCGACTGGTCCACGCCGACGACCTTGTCCACGTGTTCCAGGCCGGTGATGCGGGTGTGCCGGCCGGGCACCAGCCGCGCGCCGTTGATCTGGTTGGCGAGCACCGTGTAGAGGATGTCGTTGACCAGCGTCGACTTGCCCGAGCCGCTGACCCCGGTGACCGCGATGAGCTGGCCGAGCGGGAAGCTCACGGTGAGGTTGCGCAGGTTGTGCTCGCGCGCGCCGTGCACCACCAGCTCGCGGCCCGGCGTCTGCGGGCGGCGGCCGGCAGGCGTCGGGATGGATTTGCGCCCGGACAGGTACGCCCCGGTGACCGACTCGGTGTTGTCCAGCAGCGCCGGCACCGAGCCGCTGTGCACGATCTTGCCGCCGTGCTCGCCCGCGCCCGGGCCGATGTCGACGATCCAGTCGGCCACCCGGATGGTGTCCTCGTCGTGCTCGACCACGATCAGCGTGTTGCCCAGGCCGCGCAGCCGCAGCAGCGTCTCGATGAGCCGGTGGTTGTCGCGCTGGTGCAGGCCGATCGACGGCTCGTCGAGCACGTAGAGCACGCCGACCAGGCCGGAGCCGATCTGGGTGGCGAGCCGGATGCGCTGCGCCTCGCCGCCGGAGAGCGTGCCGGCGGGCCGGTCCAGGGAGAGGTAGTCCAGCCCGACGTCGAGCAGGAACTTCAGCCGGGCGTTGATCTCCTTGAGCACCCGCTCGGCGATCATCTTCTGCCGGTCGGTCAGCTCGATGCCGGCGAGCAGGTCGGCGGCCTCACCCACGGACAGGTTGCAGACCTCGGCGATGCTCTTGCCGGCCAGGGTGACCGCGAGCACCTCGGGCTTGAGCCGCGCGCCGCCGCAGGCCGCGCAGGGCACGTCCCGCATGTAGCCCTCGTACTTCTCCCGGGACCACTCCGACTCGGTGTCGGTGTGCCGGCGCTCGATCCACTGCACCACGCCCTCGAAGCCGGTGTAGTAGGAGCGCTCGCGGCCGTACTTGTTGCGGTAGCGCACGTGCACCTGGTCGTCGGAGCCGTGCAGGATCGTCTTCTGCGCCCGCGACGGCAGCTTCCGCCACGGCGTGTCGATGTCGAAGTGCTCGGCCTCGCCCAGCGCCTCCAGCAGCCGCAGGAAGTATTCGAGGTTGTGCCCGGTGGCCCACGGCTGGATCGCGCCCTCGCGCAGCGTGCGCTCCGGGTCGGGGATGACCAGCTCGGGGTCGACCTCCTTCTTCGTGCCCAGGCCGGTGCACTCGGGGCAGGCGCCGTAGGGCGCGTTGAAGGAGAAGACCCGGGGTTCCAGGTCCTCGATCGCGAGGGGGTGGTCGTTCGGGCAGGCCAGGTGCTCGGAGTAGCGGCGCTCCCGGGCCGGGTCGTCCTCCGGCAGGTCGACGAAGTCGAGCAGCACCAGGCCGCCGGAGAGGCCGAGCGCGGCCTCGACCGAGTCGGTCAGCCGCTGCTTGGCGCTGGGCTTGACGCTGAGCCGGTCGATCACCACCTCGATGGTGTGCTTCTCCTGCTTCTTGAGCTTCGGCGGCTCGGTCAGCGGGTGCACCACGCCGTCGACCCGGGCCCGGGCGTAGCCCTTGGCCTGCAGCTCGGCGAACAGGTCGACGTACTCGCCCTTGCGGCCGCGCACCACCGGCGCGAGCACCATGAACCGGGTGCCCTCGGCCATGGCCAGGACCCGGTCGACGATCTGCTGCGGGCTCTGCTTGGAGATCCGCTCGCCGCAGATCGGGCAGTGCGGCTCTCCGATGCGGGCGAACAGCAGGCGGAGGTAGTCGTAGACCTCGGTGATGGTGCCGACGGTGGAGCGCGGGTTGCGCGAGGTGGACTTCTGGTCGATGGAGACGGCGGGGCTGAGACCCTCGATGAAGTCGACGTCGGGCTTGTCCATCTGCCCGAGGAACTGCCGGGCGTACGACGACAGCGACTCGACGTAGCGGCGCTGCCCCTCGGCGAAGATGGTGTCGAACGCCAGGCTCGACTTGCCCGAACCGGACAGCCCGGTGAAGACGATCAGGGCGTCCCGGGGCAGGTCGAGACTGACGTCACGCAGGTTGTGCTCGCGCGCGCCACGGATGATCAGTCGGTCGGCCACGGTGCGTGTGCTCCCGGAAGAAGAATATGAGGCGGATCTGTGCACCAGACGCCGGGTCTGGGTGGTTTTCACAGGTTGTCGGGGCGCAGAGAAGACGCCTCGGCAACTCTAGCCCCGACGTATGACAACTTCCGTCTCGCGAACATTCCCCCAGCTCAGGCCGGTCGGGCGGGAACCACCCACGCCCACCCGACCGGCTCGCGCAGGTTCAGAATGCCCCGGGTGCGGGGGGCGGCGCCGGACGCCCGGTACGTCGCCGCCCGCCACGCCAGCCGCCCCGCCGTTCGGCCGCCAGCCGGGCCGCGCGCCGGCCGCCCTCGAACTCGATCTCCCGCTGCAGCCGGCGCCAGCTCTCCCAGCGGCGCGCCGGCAGCGCGCCGTCCTCCAGCGCGTCGCGCACCGCGCAGCCCGGCTCGGCGTCGTGGGCGCAGTCGCCGTACCGGCAGCCGGCGGCCAGTTCGGCGATGTCGGCGAAGGCACGGTCCAGGCCGGCCGCGCCGTCGAGCAGGCCGACCGCCCGTACGCCCGGGGTGTCCAGCACCGCTCCCCCACCCGGCAGGGGCACCAGCGACCGCCAGGTGGTGGTGTGCCGGCCCTTGCCGTCGACGCGGCGGATCGCCTGGGTGCGCATCACGTCCGCCCCGGCCAGCGCGTTGACCAGGCTCGACTTGCCGGCGCCGGAGGGGCCGAGCAGGCCGAGCGTGCGCCCGGGGCCGACGAACCGCCGCAGCGGCGCCAGGCCGGCGCCCCGCTCGGCGCTGACCGGCAGCACCGGCACGCCCGGCGCGAGGTCGGCCAGCTGCCGGGCCACCGCCTCCGGGTCGGCGGCCAGGTCGGCCTTGGTGAGCACGACGAGCGGCTGCGCCCCGGATTCGTGCGCCAGGGAGAGCAGCCGTTCGATCCGTGCGGCGTCCGGTTCCGGGTGCACCGGCTCGACCACCGCGGCGGCGTCGAGGTTGGCGGCCAGCACCTGGCCGCTGGCGTCCTTGCCGGCGGTACGGCGCACCAGCGCGGTACGCCGCGGCAGCACCGCCTCCACCGTGACCGGGCCGTCCGGCCAGGTGGACAGCAGCACCCAGTCGCCCGCGCAGGGCAGCGCGGTCAGGTCACGGGCGGCGGCGGCGAGCACGGCGCCGCCGAGGCTGGCCCGCACCGGCCCCTGGGGGCTCAGCACGGTGCAGACGCCCCGGTCCACCCGGGCGACCCGCCCGGGACGGTGGCCGGCGCGCCGGTCGAGGTGGGCCGCCCAGCCGGCGTCCCAGCCGAGGGCGGTCAGGTCGAGAGTCATGGCGTCCTCTTCGGTGTCGAGGGATACGTGGTGGAGCACACGCGCTGCGACCGGCATGCACACCACCTCCTCTCCGACTCCCGGTGCCGCGTTGGCGACGACGCGGACCGGGCGGCCCAGGTCGTCGGCCCCGACGGTAGGTGCCGCGCCGACGCGCCGAAAGCGATTTCCCCGGCGGCGCGCCCTGCCCGGGCCCGCTAGTGTCGAACCGTGAGAACGCGATGACCACCGACCCCCTGCTGCTGACCGGCCCGCTGGCCGAGGCGAACGACCGTCTCCTGCGTACCGTGTCCGGCCTGACCGCGGCGGACGTCGCGGCGCCCTCGCTGCTGCCGGGCTGGTCCCGGGCGCACGTGCTCACCCACCTGGCCCGCAACGCCGACGGGTTCGTCAACCTGCTCACCTCCGCGCGCACCGGCGAGGACATCCCGATGTACGCCTCGGCGCAGGCCCGCGCCGCCGACATCGACGCCGGCGCCGACCGGGGTCCGGCCGACCTGCTCGACGACGTACGCCGCAGCGGCCAGCGCTTCGACGCGGCGGTCGCGGCGATGCCCGTGGACGCCTGGGGCGCCACCGTGCAGACCCGGCGCGGCCCCTGGCCGGCGGCGATGCTGGTCTGGGGCCGGCTGCGCGAGGTCGAGGTCCACCACGTCGACCTGGCGGCCGGTTACCTTCCGGCGGACTGGCCGGAGGCGTTCGCCCAGCGGCTGCTGCACGAGGTGGTGACCGGGCTGTCCGGCAATCCGGCCGCGCCGGCCATGGTGCTGCGCTTCGACGGCGCGGCCTCCGAACTCGTCGTGGGTGACCCCGAGGGGGCGCCCACGGTCACCGGCCCCGCGCCGGAACTCGCCGCCTGGCTGACCGGCCGGGGCGCGGGCGAGCTGCTCACCGTCGACCCCGACGGCCCTCTGCCCAACCCACCGGAATGGATCTGAACATCGTCATGACCTACACCGGAGACGTCACGCCCGGCGGGCCGCCGGCCGTGCGCGAGCTCGACCGGCTCACCGTCACCAAGCTGTCGGTGGGCCCGATGGACAACAACGCCTACCTGCTGCGCTGCAACGCCACCGGCGAGCAGGTGCTGATCGACGCCGCGAACGAGGCGCCGCGCCTGCTGGAGCTGGCCGGCGACGGCGGGCTGGCCGCCGTGGTGACCACGCACCAGCACATGGACCACTGGGTCGCGCTGGAAGAGGTGGTGGCCAAGACCGGGGCGCGCGCGCTCGTGCACGCCGACGACGCCGAGGGCCTGCCCATCTCCGCCGAGCGGCTCGGCGAGGGCGACACGGTGCCGGTCGGCGACTGCGCGCTGGAGGTCATCCACCTGCGCGGGCACACGCCGGGCTCGATCGCGCTGCTCTACCGCGACCCCTCCGGCACCCCGCACCTGTTCACCGGCGACTCTCTCTTCCCGGGCGGCGTCGGCAACACCGACCAGGACCCGGAGCGCTTCGGGCAGCTCATCGACGACGTCGAGGCCAAGCTCTTCGACCGGCTGCCCGACGACACCTGGTTCTACCCGGGCCACGGCAAGGACAGCACCATCGGCGCCGAGCGGCCCGCGCTGCCGCAGTGGCGCGCCCGCGGCTGGTGAACACGCCCGGTCCGGCCTCCCCCGTGGCGGCCGGGCCGGGCGCGGTCAGCCGGTGACCGCGCGCAGGCGGTGCCGGGTGGCGAGCAGCACCGGGCCGGCGAGCAGCAGCCCGACCGCCATGGTCAGCACCGTGGGGTTGAGCGCCGCGGGCAGCAGCCCGGTCAGCGCCCGCGCGGTCAGGCCCAGCGCCACGTAGAGCCCGGCCCAGGCGGTCGCCCCCGCCGCCGCGCAGGCCAGGAACCGCCGGTACGACATCCGCAGCCCGCCGGCGGCCAGCGGCAGCAGCGCGTTGAACACCGGCAGGAACGGCGCCACCAGCACGATCCGTCCGCCACCGCGGTGCAGCAGCGTCTCGGCGGCGGTCCACCGGGACTCGCCGATCCAGCCGCCGACCCGGCTCTCCCGCAGCTGCCCGCCCCAGCGCCGTCCGGCGAAGAAGCTCAGCGACCAGCCGGCCAGGCAGCCGGTGACCACCGCGGCGACGGTCAGGGCCCCGCCGGCCGGGCGACCGGCGCCGACCGCCGCGAGGACCGCCGCGTCGCCGGGCACCAGCACCCCGATCAGGGGTACGGCGTCGGCGAGCATCACGATGCCCAGCAGACCCATCAGGAGGGTGGTGGGCAGCTCACCGGCGGCGGCCACGAGATCGTTCATGAGCTGCACGCTATGGCCCGCCGGTCACCCGGCACATCGGGCATGATCCCCCAGTGGCCCCCGACACCCGACCCGGAGATCCCTGAGGGTCATCGGGGTCGCAGCACCTGCACCCGGCGTACCGGGGAGTCGACGGAGGGCTCGGTGGTCGGCACCGGGTAGCTGGCCACCAGCTCCAGCCCGCCCGGCGGCAGGTGACCCCGGTCCGGGTCGCCGACCAGCACCTCGACGCCGTGGTCGGCGCAGCGCCGCAGGTAGGGCAGGACCCGCGCGGCCAGTCCGGCGTCGTAGAGCACGTCCCCGGCCACCAGCAGGTCGGCACCCGCGACGCCGTCGAGCAGGTCGTCGCCGTCGGCCGCCACCCGGACCCGGTTGGCGCGGGCGTTCACAGTGACGGCGGCCACCGCGTACGGGTCGATGTCGTTGGCGACCACCTCGTCCGCCCCGGCGAGCGCGGCGGCGATGGCGACCAGCCCCGATCCGGCGGCCAGGTCGAGCACCCGCCGCCCGGCGGCCAGTTCGGGGTGGTCGAGCAGGTGCCGGGCCAGCGCCTGCCCGCCGGCCCAGACCGACGCCCAGTACGGCGGCGGCAGCGACCGACCGGCGGCGGCCTCCATCCGGGCCCACCACAGGATGGCGTCCTCGGCCAGGTGCAGGCGCACCTCGGGCACGAACGGCGTGTCGACCAGTCGCAGGCGGTCCGGGCCCGCGCCGGGCACCGCGATCTCCTGTTCCAGGTCGGCCAGAGCCGTCTGCGTGCTCATCGGGGCAAGCATGCCGCGCCGCGCCCGGCGCCGGGGTCATTTTCCCGGCGCGGCACGTATTCACGGGCGCGCCGCGCGCTTCCGGCAGCGGATTGCGGTCCGGACGGTTACTGTCGGGGTGGTACAGGGCGACCACCGGCCGCGGGGCCGGCGCTCGCCCGCATTGAACAGGGAGAGACGCATGGCAACCGGCACGGTCAAGTGGTTCAACTCGGAAAAGGGCTTCGGCTTCATCGAGCAGGACGGCGGAGGTCCGGACGTGTTCGTCCACTACTCGGCCATCCAGAGCAGTGGCTACCGCGAGCTGAACGAGGGTCAGAAGGTCGAGTTCGAGGTGACCCAGGGCCAGAAGGGCCCGCAGGCGGACAACGTCCGTCCGATGTAGTGACGTGCCGGTGGCGGCGGTCGGGGCTCCGACCGCCGCCGCAGCGCATCATCAGGACGGCGCGGCCGGCAGGTCGCGCCGTCTCCGTAGCGGCCCGGCCAGCAGGATCAGCGGGGTCAGCGCCAGCCACGCGGTCATCACCCGGATCGCGCCACCCGGCCCCCAGGCCGCGCCCAGCGCGCCGGCGAGCAGGGCGGCCAGCGGAATGGTGCCGTAGTTGAGCAGATGCATGCTCACCGTGACGCGGCCGAGCAGCCGGTGCGGGGTGTACGTCTGCCGGAAGCTGCCCTTGACCACGTTGCCGATCGCGACGCCCAGGCTCACGAGCGCACCGCCGAGCACCAGCCACGCCGTGCGAGCGCCGGGTCCGGCGAGCGGGATGAGCAGCGCGGGCGGCCCGGTGAGAGCGCCGGCGAGCAGTACGGCGCGTGCGCTGCCGAGCCGGCGGGCCAGGCGCGCGGCCAGCGCGGCGCCGATCACGCCGCCGAGGCTGGCGAGTCCGATCAGGAGGCCGACCAGGCCCGCCGGGAGTTCGGCCGAGCGCACCAGGAACACCACGAGCACCGCCTGGTAGCCGGTGAGCCCGATGTTGCTCGCCGCCCCGAAGACCGTCAGCACCCGCAGGTACGGGTCGCGGACGACGAATCGCAGCCCGGCGGCGACCTCGCGGCGCAGCGACGTCGTCCCGGCGTCCCGGTGCGGCCGGGCCTCGACCGCGCTGATCCGGCGCAGGCAGAGCGCGGACAGCAGGAAGGTGAGCGCGTCCAGCGCCACAGCGGTCACCGCGCCGACGAGCTGGGCGACGAGACCGGCCAGTCCCGGGCCGACGAGGTAGCTCGCGGTCTGGGTGGCGTGCAGCCGGGCGTTCGCCTCGGGCACCTGCTCGGGACGCAGCAGCGTGGGCAGGTAGACCTGGTCGGCGGTCTCGAAGAAGACCCGGGCCAGTCCGGCGCCGAGCGCCACGACCAGCAGGTGCCCGACGGTGAGCAGGCCGAGCAGGGCGGCCACCGGGACGCTCGCGAACAGCGCGGCGGCGGCGAGGTCGGCGGCGATCATCACGGGCCGGCGGCGGACCCGGTCGACCCACGCCCCGACCGGCAGGCCGGCGAGCAGCCAGGGCAGCCACGCCGCGGCGGTGAGCACCGCCACCTGGAACGTGCTCGCGTCGAGCACCGCGACCGCGACCAGGGGCAGCGCCACTGCGGTCATGTTGCTGCCGACGGCGCTCACCGTGTGGCCGGTCCAGAGCAGCCGGAAGTCCCGGTGCCGGAACAGCCCACCGCGCGGCGGGGCGACCGGCCCGGACGTGCGCGCGGGGGCGGTCATGACGCGCGCCCCGGTAAGGCGCTCGCGGGCGGCGCCGGAACGCGGTGGGCGGTCACGGCCGGCCCGGGACGCCGTGGGCGAACACGAAGACCGGCTCGCGGCGCTGCCCGTCCTCGGGCGCCGGCCGGTCGGCCCACCGTGCGAACAGCGCGATCACCTCACGGCTGAGCTCGGCCAGCTCGTCCGGGGTCAGGTGCAGCCACTTGTCGGTGCTGAACGGCCCCTCTCCCCACGCGGCGTGCGCCTCGTCGGGGGCGGCGTGCCAGGCGCGGACCAGCTCGGCGTGCCGCTCCAGGTTGAGCGAGCTGGCCGCGTCGGCCACCACCCGGGCCGCCGGGTCGTCGCCGAAGTCGCTGTTGGACCAGCGCACCCCGCGATCGCGCAGCCGCCACCAGCGTTCCCGGCGGTCGCGTGCCAGCTCGGGCGCCTCGACCAGCAGGTCGGCGGCGGCCAGCACCTTGAGGTGGTGGCTCACGTTCGCCGGCGCCTGGTCGGTGCGGTCGGCGAGCATGCCGACGGTGCACGGGCCGTACACCTTGAGCACGTCCATGAGCCGGCGGCGCAGTGGGTGGGCGAGCGCGGCGAGCACCCGCGAGTCGGTGATCTGCCGGACGGTCCGCTGTTCCATGCGCCCGAGTCTCACATCCGCAAGAGCTGTTGCGCAACAACTCTTGCGGAATGCGCCGGCCGACGGCGCCGCGACCCGCGGTCGCGGCGCCGGACCGTCAGGCGATCAACCGCCGGGACAACTCGTCGGCCACGTCCCGGGCGATCTGCGGCGGGATGGCCTCGGCGATCTTCTCCGGCGGCAACCCGGCCAGCACACCGGAGACGATCTGCTGCTCGTCGGTGAAGTCCCGGCCGGACAACTCGTTCACCTGCGCGACCAGCGCCGGCCAGGCGCGCAGCATCGCCAGCATCTGCTGCAACGGCGAGTTGGGCATGGGCGGGTTGACCAGCCCGGTGGTGCTGGCCGGCGAGATCAGCCAGTTGCGCAGGTTCTGCAGGTCAGCCAGGACGTCGCCCACAGTGCGGTTCTTCGAGCCGGTGTCCTTGATGAGCCGGTCGGTCTGTTCCATGTCGTCCTCCGGTTTCGCGGTGGCGATCATTCCGATCGCGGTCAGATAGCGGCGGAACAGCGGGGTCAGGTCACGCCCCGCCTTTGTCGAGTCACGGAAGAAGCTGAAATGCGTGTGGTACAGGTGGCTGCTGTCGCCGCTGGTGCGCCGGCCCAGCCGGTCCCAGCGGCGCACGGTCCGCCCGTCCGGGGAGTAGATGACCTCCCGGATGTCCCGGGTGTCGGCCGCGTTCGCCACGCACTGCGCCACCATCCAGGTGGAGAACGTCCGCAGGTTGTGCGTACCGCCGCCGGAGCGGACGGAGAACGTGCCGACGTCCAACGCGGACGCGTACAGGGTCAGGCCGGACCGGTCCCGGGTGGACTCCACCACCGAGTAGTCGTTCGTCACGACCCGGTCGGATCCGCAGTGGTAGCCGCCCCGGTGGTTGGGGTCGCCGACGATGCCGACCTCCGCCGGCTCCAGATCGTCGGCGCGTACGGCCTTCTTGTCGACGTTGAGATAGGTGAGCAACAGGTTCCGGACGGCCAGCAGGTTCGCCGGGGCCGACGTCATGGCAGATCCCCTTCCGATCGATGACCGGCGAGGGCACGACAATCACACCGCGTGATGGCGTGCGATCCGCGGACGCGCCCCGCCGGATAACTGCACGGCACCGGGCACTTGCTCCGAGCTTAACCACGGTTAGGCAGAAGTGCCCAGCTCAGGGACGGTTTTTTGGACTATCAGCCCGCTGTGGACGGTGTCCGCGTGAGCGGCAGCTCCAACCCCGAGGGATGCTCACGATCGCTGAGAATCTCTCGCCAACCAGCACGAAGAGTCACGGCAGTGCCGAGTGGCTCACCGGTGCCGGGATTGCGCGCGTACCGGGGGTGGGCGCCACCGGAGACCTGGACCCGCAGCCGGTGCCCGGGCGCGAAGCGGTACGCGGTCGGCCAGAGCGTCACCGGCACGGCGACCACACCGGACGGATCACGCGGGAACCGGCCCGGCTCGACCCGGACCAGCCCGTCGCAGACGTTCCAGGAGCGCCCCCGCCGGTCCACGTCGCACAGCCGCACGAACACGTCCAGGTACGACAGTTCGCTGCGCACGTGGATCTCGGCGCGTACCGGCCCGGCCACCTCGACCGGCTCCGGCAGCGGCCCACTGGTGTAGGTGAGCACGTCCGGCCGGGCCTCCACCGGCCGGTTGTCGACCGCGCCGGCCCGCTGGGCCACGAGCAGCGGCCCGCCCAGCGACGGGGTCGGGTCGGCCGGGTCGTACCAGAAGCGGTCGGGCGTGGTGCCGGGCTCCGGCGGCTCCGGGGCGAGCCCGCCGCCCGAGCGCAGGTGCCACCGCACGGGCGTGGCGGGCGGCGGCCAGTCCGGCAGGTCACGCCAGCCGCCGCCGGCGCCGCCGACGTGCACCCGCACCGGCGCGCGCTGCGGCGCGGGCCGCCCCGCCAGGTGCGTGTCGAGCCAGTCCAGCCCTTCGCGCAGCGACGCCAGGAGCAGCCCCGGGCTGCCGTGGGTCCAGGGGCCGACGACCAGGCGGGGTCGCGCTCCGGCGGCCCGCAGGCGGGCGTAGTCGTCGAGTTGGGCCGGCAGGAAGATGTCCTGCCAGCCGCTGACCATGGCGACCGGGGCGCGCACCTCGGTGATCCGTTCGCCGAAGACCCGGGTACGCCAGTAGTCGGCGTCGGGGGTGTGGTGGCGCAGCCACTCCTGGAAGAACGGCACCGTGACACCGGTGGCGACCCGGTCCGCCTCGGCCAGCGGCAGGTGCGCCAGGGCACGGACGAGGCGGGGCTGACCGCGCTTGAGTTCCCACTGCCGGGCCAGCCAGGGCACCGTCTGCGCCTGGAGCAGCTCGGCCCAGGTGAGCACCGTGTCCAGGGCGAACGACTCCCCCGCGTACGTGGAGTCGCGGGTGCCCGACGCGGTCACCACGGCGACCATCGCGCGCAGCTCGTCGCCCGCCTCGGCGGCGAGCGCCCACTGCACGAAGCCCTGGTAGCTGGCGCCGAACATGCCGAACGCGCCGGTCCACCAGCGCTGGCGGCGCAGCCAGTCCAGCGTGTCGAGGCCGTCGTCGCGCTCGTGTACCAGCGGCGCGAACTCGCCGCCCGAGCCGTACGTGCCGCGGCAGGACTGGATGACCACGTGGAAGCCCCGCTCGGCGATCAGGCGGCCGAGCAGGCGGATCGGCCCGCCCCGCCCGTACGGGGTGCGGATCAGCACGCAGTGCGCGCCGGGCAGGTCGGGTGCGTAGTGGTCGGCGCGCAGCGTCACCCCGTCGCGGACCCGGACCGGGATGTCCCGGGTGACGGTGACCCGCCCGGTGCGGGCGGCCGGTAGTCGCAGCGCCGCGGCGGCGGCCCGGGTGACCAGCCGCACGGTCAGTCGCCCTCGCCGGGGCCGGGTGCGGCGCCGCGGCGGGGCGCGGCGCGGATCTCGTCCCGGTGGGTACGCATGGAGCGCACCATCTCCGCCATGAACCGCTGCACCACGGCCAGCTCGTCGTCGGTGAAGCGGTCCATCACCTCGTCGGTGCGGCGCCCGAGCGGGCCGAAGAAGCTCTGCGCCAGCGTGGCGCCACGGTCGGCGTAGTGCAGGAGGATCTTGCGGCGGTCGGCGGTGTCCCGGTCGCGGCGGATGTGACCGCCGCGTTCCAGGCGGTCGACGAGCGCGGTCACCGACCCGGAGGAGATGTTGAGCGCCTCACCGAGGCGGCCCGGGGTGATCGGGTCGCCGACCAGCTCGGCCTCCATCACCGCGATCAGCGCGTGCAGGTCGGTGGCGTTGAGCCCGTGCAGCCCGGCGAAGGCGTGCCCGATGTGCTGGGCGTCGACGGAGTAGCGCCGCAGGTCGTTGGTGATCTCGGCGATCATCCGCCCGCGCGGGTCGTCCCGTCGCCGGTACATCCTGTGCGCCACCGCTCGCCGACACCCCCTGCCCGAACTGATCCGGTTGCAGCATAGAACCACCCCGGATAATCTCGCCTATCAAGATACTCGTTCAGAGAGAATCCTCCGCGACCAATAGTGAGGGCATCCGATGTCACTGTTCTCCCGCGTCGTCCGGGGCCGGCTCGCCGCCTGGCTCACCCTGGCCGTCGCGCTCGTCGTCGGCGTAGTCGCCTTCGGGCTGCCGAAGCCGGACAATCCCGACCCGGTCTCCGGCACCGGCCTGTCCGTGGAATGGCAGTCGACGCAGGTCGAACGGCTGCAGGACCAGTTGCCCTCCAAGGACGCCCAGACCGCCCTGGTCGTGGTCAGCCGCGCCGACCAGGCCCCGCTGAGCGGCGCGGCTGACCACGGCCAGCTCGACGGCCTCGCCGGCCAGCTGAACTCACTCGCCGCCGGCGGCCGGGTCTCCCCCGCCCAGGTCTCCCCGGACGGGACCGTGGCGCTGGTCGCGGTGCCGCTGTCCACCGAGGGCGGCCCGTCGGCGGTGGTCGACGAGGTGGAGAAGCTCCGCGAGGCGGTCGGTGACCTGCCCGGCGAGCTGACCGTCGAGGTCACCGGCGGGCCCGCGTTCACCGCCGACCTGGGCAAGGTGTTCCAGGGCGCGGACACCACGCTGCTGCTGGTCACCGCCGCCGTGGTGGCGGTGCTGCTGCTGGTCACCTACCGCAGCCCATTCCTGTGGCTCGTACCGCTGCTCGTGGTGGGCGCGACCGAGCAGATCACGCTGCGCGTGGTGGAGTCCCTCGTGCCCGCGTTCGGCATCTACCTGCCCAGCGGCCAGGTCACCGGCATCGCCAGCGTGCTGGTGTTCGGCGCCGCGACCAACTACGCCCTGCTGCTCATCGCCCGCTACCGGGAGGAGCTGCGCCGGGAGGAGGACCGGTTCGCCGCCATGCGCTCGGCGCTGCGCCGCACCGCCGAACCGATCCTGGCCAGCGGCAGCACCGTCGTCCTCGGCGTGCTCACGCTGCTGCTGTCCGAGCAGGAGACCAACCGGGCGCTCGCCATCGCCTGCGCCACCGGTGTGATCCTCGCCATGCTCTCCGCCCTGTTCGTGCTCCCCGCAGCCCTGCTGCTGTTCGGCCGGGGCCTGTTCTGGCCGTTCATCCCCCGCGTCGGCAGCGCCGCCCGCGAGGGTCGGATCTGGGGCCGCCTCGGCGAGATGGTCATCCGCCGGCCGCTGCCGGTCGCCGCGCTCGCCGTCCTGCTGCTCGCCGGCCTGGCCCTCGGCGGCCTCGGCATCCGCACCGGCCTGTCCGAGACCGAGCAGTTCAGCGAGAAGCCGGAGGCGGTCGCCGGGGCGGAGACGCTCGCCCGGGCGTTCCCGGCCGGCAGCACCCAGCCGGTTGCGGTGCTCACCAACCCGCAGGCCGCCCCGGCGGTGCTCGCCGCCGCCTCCGACGTCGACGGGGTCGCCTCGGCCCGGCCGGGCGCCGCCGGAGACCGGGTAGCCCAGATCGACGTGGTGCTCACCGCCGAGCCCGGCAGCGCCGCCTCCGACCGGGCCGTGGTGGCGCTGCGCGACGCCGTGGCCGCCGTACCGGATTCCGCGCCGCCCGCCGTGGACGGCGCGGACGCCCCCGACGGCGCCCTGGTCGGTGGTTCGGTCGCCGCGACCTACGACTCGAACGAGGCGAACACCAAGGACCTCAAGCTGATCCTGCCGCTCATCCTGCTGCTGGTCGGCGCGGTGCTGGTGCTGCTGCTGCGCGGAATCCTGGCGCCGCTGCTGCTGGTGGTGACCGTGATCGCGTCGTTCTTCGCCAGCCTCGGCGCGGCCTGGCTGCTCTTCGACCACGTGCTGGACTTCCCGGCGCTGGACAGCGGGGTGCTTCTGCTCGCGTTCGTCTTCCTGGTGGCGCTCGGCGTCGACTACAACATCTTCCTGGTCACCCGGGCCCGGGAGGACGCCCGGCGCACCGGCACCCGCGACGGCATGCTGTCGGCGCTGCGGGTCACCGGCGGCGTCATCACCAGCGCGGGCGTGCTGCTCGCCGCGGTCTTCGCGGTGCTCGGCGTGCTGCCGCTGATCACGCTCACCCAGATCGGCATCATCGTCTGCATCGGTGTGCTGCTGGACACGCTGCTGGTCCGTACCGTGCTGGTGCCGTCGCTGGCGTTCCTGCTCGGCGACCGGTTCTGGTGGCCCGGCCGGATCACCCGGGACGCCGACGCGCCCAGCGACGCCGTCGACGCGCCGGCCGAGCCGGTGCCCGCGCGGGACTGACCTGGACGGACAGGGCGGGGCCGGCACGTTCGCCGGCCCCGCCCGTTCGTTTGTCCGCTCGTTCGCTCGTTCGCTCGTTCGCTCAGAAGCTCAGGCACTCGCACTCGGTCATCAGCGCCCGCACGTTGCGCACGTACTGCGGGTTGGGGATGTCCAGCGGCTTGTCCTTCTGCGCCACCGCGCCGTGACCGAAGTTGTACGCCGAGATCACGGCGTTGAGCAGACATGAGTCCAGCTCCGCGGTGCACAGCGAGGCGTCGAGGCGGTAGTCGGCCTTGAAGTACATGTCGCCGATGTACTTGGTCAGCCAAGCCAGGTAGCTGCCGCCCAGGTAGGCGTTGTCCTGGTAGTCCTCGACGTCGTACGACTGGCCGAACCGCTGGTTCATCCACTCCGCCGTATCCGGCATGACCTGCATCAGACCGATCCCGGTGTCGCAGGCGATGATGTTGGACTGCCACCCGCTCTCCTGCCAGGCGGTGGCCTTCATCAGGGCCGACGGGATGCGGATGTCCGGCGCCGAGGTGGGCCAGTAGGTGCGCGCCGCGGCATCGGCGAGCGCCGCTTTCACCTGGCTCCGGCTCGCCGCGGTGCCCCGGTAGCTCGGCTTGCAGCCGGCCACCGGCTTGCGCGGGGGCGGCGGAACCTTGGTCTCGGTCGGCGGATCCGGCTTGGCGAGCGGCCCGGTGGACGTGCGGGACGGCTTGGCCCGCGGGCTGGCCGACGCGCTCGGGCTGGGCCGCCCACCCATCGCCGCGACCGCCGGTGGCTCCTCGCTGGGCGCGTCGGCGGGCGCCTCCTGCGGTTCGTCCGCCGGCGCCGCCGTGGGCAGGTCCGCGGCGACCTCGCGGACCGGCCGTTCCTGTTCGCCGCACGCCGTCAGCGTGCCCGTCGCGAGCAGCGCCGCCACCGCCACCGCGGCCCACCTGCCGAATCCTCGCCGCATCCGACCTCCCCCGTCGTTGCCGTCGGCGCACCCTAACAAGGATCGGCAGGTCCGCGGGGTACCCGAGACGCCGACCGGCGCCGCCGGGGCCGCGGCGGCGCGTCCCGTGAGGCCGGGCCGCCATCCGCCGGGTCCGGCCGCTCGGCGCCGTCCGCCAGCCGGTCCCGGGTCGCCCACGCCACCACGAACACGGTGGTCCAGGCGATGCCCAGCAGCACCGCCGTGACGGTGCCGCTCGCGGTGCTGAGTCCCAGGTAGAGCCGCGCGCCGGTGACCATGACCACGCCTGCCGACGCGGCCGTCCACACGGCCACGCCGACCGGCCAGCGCGCGCCGCGGGACAGCAGCCAGGCCAGCGTGCCGAAGCTCGCCGTCACCACCGCGTTCTGGGTCGGGAACAGGTCACCGGCCCGGTCCGGGCCACCCGGATCGGTCAGCTCCGCGACAACGACGAGCAACACCAGCGGCACCGCCGCGCCGACGGTGCCCAGCACCCCGAGCGGGTCGGCCCGCCACGGCCGGCCCCGCCCCGTCACCACGGCCGCCACCACGGCGACCGCGGCGATGAGCAGCCAGCCGCGCAGCCCCGACACCGCGGCCTGCCCCGCGTCGACCACCCCGGGGGTACGCCGGGCGGCGAACCAGTCGGAGACCAGCCCGTCGAGGACACCCAGCCCGCTGTGCCGGACCACCGCCTCCAGCAGCAGCGCCACGGCCAGCCCGGCGACGAACAGCAGCGCCAGCCCCAGCACCAGGTTGACCAGCAGGCTCCAGGCCGGGCCGACCCGCATCGCGACCAGGAAGAACAACACGCCGTACCGGGACCGCAGCCAGCGCAGCGGCGGCAGCGCGGCGGCCCGGGCGGCCAGCGCGCGCACCGGGTCCGGGTTGCGCCCCAGCCAGCGGCCCGCCAGCACCACGCCGAGCAGGCACAGCAGCAGGGCCAGCACCGCCCCGGTGGCCTGGCCGAGCAGCTTCGACACCCGCTCGTACGACTCCCCGGCCAGGTAACCGGCCAGCACCGAGGCGCCGACCCAGCTCGCCACCCCGGCGAGGTTCCACGGCGCGAACCGCCGGTACGGCATTCCGGCCGACCCGGCCAGCCGGGGCGCCAGCGTACGGGCGAACGCGATCCAGCGGGCGGCCAGCACGCCGCGACCGCCCAGCCGGTCCAGCAGCGAATCGGCCCGCCGCCACCGGTGCGCCCCGATCCGGGCACCCACCCCCGAGGCACGCAGCCGTGGGCCGTACCGCCGCCCGGCCCGCCACGCGAGTGTGTCTCCGATCACGGCGGCGGCGGTCATGGCCACCAGCACGGGCGCGAGGCGCAGCGTCCCCGCGTACGCTAGGAAGCCGACCAGAAGCAGGGTCGCCTCGCCGGGCATCAGCAGCCCGACGATCACCGCGGTCTCCGCCGCGACGATCGCCGCGGCGGCCAGGTAGATCAGCAGGGGCGGCAGCTCCTGCAGCCAGCTCAGCAGGTCAGGCATCGGACACCCCGCACGGGTGTCAGCATGCCAGTCGCTGGAACGGTCGGCACAGCACTTTCGACGCAGATCCGGGCGATCTCGGGGTGACCCCGAGGCGTGCCCGGGCTACCGCAGACAGGAGTATGGAGGGTATGCAGCTACGCACCGACCTCCGCAACGTCGCCATCATCGCCCACGTCGACCACGGCAAGACGACCCTGGTCGACGCCATGTTGCGGCAGGCCGGCGCCTACGGCGCCCGCGGTGAGAACACCGAGCGGGTCATGGACTCGATGGACCTCGAGCGCGAGAAGGGCATCACCATCCTCGCCAAGAACACCGGCGTGCGGTATCTGCCGGCGGACGGCTCGGAACCGGTCACCATCAACATCATCGACACCCCCGGTCACGCCGACTTCGGCGGCGAGGTCGAGCGCGGCCTGACCATGGTCGACGGTGTGGTGCTGCTGGTCGACGCCAGCGAGGGCCCCCTGCCGCAGACCCGGTTCGTGCTCCGCAAGGCGCTGCGCGCGCGGCTGCCGATCATCCTGGTGATCAACAAGGTGGACCGTCCGGACGCCCGGATCAAGGAGGTCGTGGACGACACGTACGAGCTGTTCCTCGACCTGGACGCCGACGAGGAGCAGATCGACTTCCCGATCGTCTACGCCTGCGCCCGCGACGGCATCGCCTCGCTGACCCAGCCCGCCGACGGCGCCGTCCCGGACGACAGCAGCAACCTGGAGCCGCTGTTCCGCACCCTGCTGGACACCATCCCCGCGCCCGCGTACGACGAGGGCGCGCCGCTGCAGGCGCACGTCACCAACCTCGACGCCTCGCCGTTCCTGGGCCGGCTCGCGCTGTGCCGGGTCCGCCAGGGCACGATCAGCAAGGGCCAGACCGTGGCCTGGTGCCGCACCGACGGCAGCACCCAGCGGGTACGCATCTCCGAGTTGCTGATGACCGAGGGCCTGGAGCGCAAGCCGGCCGAGTCCGCCGGGCCGGGCGACATCATCGCCGTGGCCGGCATCCCGGAGATCATGATCGGTGAGACGCTCGCCGACGCCGAGAACCCGGTGCCGCTGCCGCTGATCACCGTGGACGAGCCGGCCATCTCGATGACCATCGGCACCAACACCTCGCCGCTGGTAGGCCGGGTCAAGGGCGCCAAGGTCACCGCCCGGATGGTCAAGGACCGGCTCGACAAGGAGCTGATCGGCAACGTGTCGCTGCGGGTGCTGCCCACCGAGCGGCCGGACGCCTGGGAGGTGCAGGGCCGTGGTGAGCTGGCCCTGGCGATCCTGGTCGAGCAGATGCGCCGCGAGTCCTTCGAGCTGACCGTCGGCAAGCCGCAGGTGGTCACCCGGGAGATCGACGGGAAGACCTGCGAGCCGGTCGAGCGGCTGACCATCGACGCCCCGGAGGAGTACCTCGGCGCGATCACCCAGCTCCTGGCAACCCGCAAGGGCCGGATGGAGCAGCTGGTCAACCACGGCACCGGCTGGATCCGGATGGAGTGGCTGGTCCCGGCGCGCGGCCTGATCGGCTTCCGCACCGAGTTCCTCACCGAGACCCGCGGCACCGGCATCCTGCACCACGTCTTCGAGTCGTACGAGCCGTGGTTCGGCGAGCTGCGCACCCGCAACAACGGGTCGCTGGTCGCCGACCGGGCCGGCGCGGTCACCGCGTTCGCGATGACCAACCTCCAGGAACGCGGCCAGCTCTTCGTCGAGCCGGGCACCGAGGTGTACGAGGGCATGATCGTCGGCGAGAACTCCCGCTCCGACGACATGGACGTCAACATCACCAAGGAGAAGAAGCTCACCAACATGCGCTCGTCGACCGCCGACGAGACCGAGAAGCTGATCCCGCCGCGCAAGCTGTCCCTGGAGCAGGCGCTGGAGTTCTGCCGCGAGGACGAGTGCGTCGAGGTCACCCCGGCCGCGGTGCGCATCCGCAAGGTGGTGCTGGACCAGACCCAGCGCGGCCGGATGGCGGCCCGCCGCAAGCACGCAGGCTGACCCACCCCGCCCCACCCGGAGCCCGGCCCGCCCCAGGCGGACCGGGCTCCCCCGTCTCTCCCCCTGCCCTGCCCTGCCCTGCCCGGTTGATCATGAGGTTGGCGGCGTTTTCGATCTCCATAACCGCCGCTAACCTCATGATCGACCGCCAAAGCGCGAGATCTTGGTACGAAATGGCCCCTCCAGGGGCCGATTCCTACCAAGATCTACACGGATCTCGGGATATGACCTTCTAGATCCCGGATAGTGGGAGACCGGGCGGTCTCCGCGGACGGCATGGGAGCGGCCGTCGGATGACGTGGAACTGGCGGACTGAGCCAGGAGTGGACGGCCCGGCGCAGGCCGGAACCGGTGGGCGGAGGAGAAGCGAGCGGGCCGACGCAGACGGAAGCCGGCGGACGGGCAGGAGCGGGCGGGCGGACACAGGCGGAAGCCGGACGGGCCGACCGACATGCGAGCCGGCAAGCGGGCGGACGCGGAAGCGCGCAGGCGAGCGCACGCGGGAATGGGGCAAGCGGGCTGGCCCGTAAGCGAGCAAGCGGGCGGATCCCGGAAGCGGGCGGACGAGTGGCCGACCACGGTGGAGGTCGGGCGACAGCGGTGGCGGCACGGACCCGAACGAACGCCCGTAACAGGACGATCGCGGGGACGAGGCGTCAGCGGGGCTTGGTGGCGGCGATCGCCAGGGCGTCGGGGACAGGCCCGGAGCCGGACTCGACCACCCGGATCACCACCAGACCGGCCGCGGTGACGGCGTTGAGCAGGTCGGCCAGGGGCAGGTGCCAGGCGCCGACACGCGCCCGCACCCCGACGACGTTCCACGACCGCAGCGTGTGCTCCCGTGAGGCGTACCCGCCGTCGATCACGATCCGCTCCGGCTCGGACCGGTCGGCGAACGCGCCCACGTAACACGGGTGCACCCCGACGTGCACCAGCCGGCCACCGGGCGCCAGCACCCGCGCCGCCTCCGCGAGCGCGGCCGGATAGTCGGGCATGTCGGTGTGCGCGAGCACGCACACCGCGGCCGGCACCGCGCCGGCGGCCAGCGGCAGCGCTGTCGCGTCAGCCCGGGCCACCGGCAGCCGCGACCGGGCGTGGCGCAGTTGCCCGCCGGACAGATCCACACCCACCGGCGTCCATCCGAGACGGCGCAGCTCGGCCGCGTGCGCGCCGGTGCCGCAGCACAGGTCCAGGCAGCGGCCCGGGCCCTCGCCCAGCAGGCCGGCCAGCACCGACCGGATCCGGTCCATGTAGACCGACGAGGTCTCGCTGGCGTACTCCTCGTACCAGTCGGCGATGTCGTCGTACAACGGGGTCGTCATCTCCGCACGCTAGCCCCGCACCGGGCCCGCCGCTGCCCCGCAGATCGGCTACGGTGCCCCCATGACCTGGGAGGAGCTCGACGCGCACCTGGACAAGGTGCCCGGCACCGTCTCCGCGTACGTGGGCCGGCCCGGCGCGCGGCCGGCGTGGACGCGGCGCGCCGACGGCACCCACTACGCGGCGAGCACGATGAAGCTCGCCGTGCTGGTGGCGCTGTTCCGCGCCGCCGAGGCCGGCCGGCTCGACCTGGACGCGCCGGTGCCGGTGCGCAACTCGTTCGACTCCGCGCTGCCGGGCGCGCCCCGGTTCGCCAACGCCCGGAACTACGACAACGACGAGGCGGTCTGGGACCGCGTCGGCGGGGACGCGCCGCTGCGCTGGCTCGCCGAACGGATGATCGTCCGGTCCAGCAACCTGGCCACGAACATCTGCATCGGCCAGGTGGGGCTGCCCGCCGTGGCGCGGGCGTGGGCGCTCGCCGGGGGGCGGCACAGCGTCACCGGCCGCGGCATCGAGGACTTCGCCGCCCGCGACTCCGGCATCGACAACCTGGTCACCGCCGCCGACCTGGCCGCCCTGCTCGGCGAGCTGGCGCTCGGCGCGACCCGGCCCGGCCCGCTCGCCTCGCCGTCTGCCTGCGCGGCCATGCTCGACGTGCTCGCCGCCCAGGAGCACCGCGAGGACCTGGCCGCCGGGCTGCCCGACGGCACCCGCATCGCGCACAAGAACGGCTGGGTGCGCGGCGTGCGCCACGGCGCCGGCGTGGTCTTCCCGGACGACGCGCCGCCGTACACGATCGTCGTCTGCACCACCACCGACCTGGCCGACGGCGGCGCGGACGGCGACGAGGTGGAGGACGACGCCTGCCGGCTGATCGCGCACGTCTCCGCGCGGGTCTGGGCGGCGCGGCACGACCTGGCCAGCTGACCCGGCTACTCCAGCAGCCGCTCGCGCAGCGCCGCGCGGTCCGCGTCGGTCACCCCCAGACCGTCGCGCAGGTACGCCTCGAACGAGCCGTGTGTCCGGCGCACCTCGTCGTAGGCGGCGTCCAGGTATTCCGGGCGCACCTCCAGCAGCGGCCGCGCCACCG
Source organism: Micromonospora chalcea (assembly GCF_028768405.1). Lineage (NCBI taxonomy): Bacteria > Bacillati > Actinomycetota > Actinomycetes > Micromonosporales > Micromonosporaceae > Micromonospora > Micromonospora chalcea. The sequence continues at coordinate 2,819,743 of NZ_CP118233.1, forward strand.
CCGGATCCAGGTCCGGCCGGCGCTGGATCATCGCGGACAGCAGCACCTCGCGCAGGCTCTCGGTCAGCTCGTTGTGCACCAGGTAGTCGGCGCGGATCGCCTCCTCCTGGACGCCCAGCGCGGTCAGCAGCACCACCGACAGCCAGCCGGTGCGGTCCTTGCCGGCCGAGCAGTGGAACAGCAGCGGCAGGTTCGCGTCCTCGACGGCCAGCCGCACCGCCGCGCTGAAACCGGCCCGCGCCGACTCGCCGGTGACGAACCAGCGGTAGATCGCCGTCATCGCCCCCGGCATGCCCTCCCGGGCCAGCGCCGCGTAGGCGTTCAGGTCGTGGCCCTGCAGCACCGCCGAGACGTACGTGAAGACGGGATGCGCCGCGTCGTAGACGGGCAGGTGCACCACGCGGGGCGCACCGGCCAGCCGGTCCGGCGGGGCCACCGCCTGCTCGTGGACGTCACGCAGGTCCACCACGCAGGCCGGGCCGAGCTTGCCCAGCACCGGCAGGTCCTCGTCGGTGAGCCGGCCCAGCGCGGGCGTGCGGATGAGCCGCCCGGCGCGTACCCGCCGCCCGTCTGTCGTCGGCAGTCCGCCCAGGTCACGCGCGTTCGGCGCGCCCACCAGCTCCCATTCCCGCCCGGTCATCGGCCCTCCCCTGCTCGCCGCCAGTTGGCTATAGGGTGCCCCACATGACCATCGCCGCGGTACGCACCCACCGTCTGTCGGCCCCCTTACACACCCCGTTCGTCACCGCGCTGCGCCGCACCACCACAGTGGACACGCTGGTCGTGGAGGTGATCGACGGCGACGGCCTCTCGGGTTTCGGTGAGGCGCCGCAGGTCTGGCAGGTGACCGGCGCGTCGGTGGCCGGTGCCGAGGCGTGCGTACGCGAACTGCTCGCGCCGCTGCTGATCGGCCGGGACGCCGACGACCTCCAGGCGGGCTGCGCCCTGGTGCGTCGCGCGGTGGTCGGCAACGAGTCGGCGAAGGCGGCGGTCGACGTGGCGCTGCACGACCTGGCCGCGCGGCGGCTCGGCGTACCCCTGGTGCGTCTGCTCGGCGGCACGGCGCTGCGGGTGCCGACGGACGTCACGCTGGCCGCCGGCGACGCGGTCGACCTGGCCGCGACGGCGGCGCGGCGCGGTGCCGAGGGGTTCGGGGTGCTCAAGCTCAAGGTCGGCACCGACGCCCGCGGCGACCTGGACCGGGTGCGCGCGGTGCGGGCCGCGGTCGGGCCGGACGTGCGGATCCGGCTGGACGCCAACCAGGGCTGGACGCCCCGGGAGGCGGTGCGGGTGATCCGCGCGATCGAGGACGCGGGGCTCGACGTCGAGCTGGTCGAGCAGCCGGTGCACCGCCGTGACCTGGACGGGCTGGCCTGGGTCAGCGACCGGGTCGGGCTGCCGATCCTGGCCGACGAGTCCGTCTTCGACGTGCGGGACATGGTCGAGGTGATCCGGCGGCGGGCCGCCGACATGGTCAACGTGAAGCTGGCCAAGTGCGGTGGGCTGCAACCGGCCCGCACGCTGCTGGACCTGGCCGCCGCGCACGGCATGGGCACCATCGTCGGCTCGATGATGGAGGGCCCGGTCGGCGTGGGCGCCGCCGCCAGCCTGGTCGCCGCCTACGGCACCACCGCCGTGTCGGACCTCGACGCCGCCTGGTGGCTGGCCTGGTCGCCGGTGACCGGCGGCATCCGGTACGAGGGCGCGAGCGTGCTGCTGCCGGACGCGCCGGGTCTCGGCGTCACCGGCCTCCGTGAAGCTAAAATTCAGTCACATGGTTGAGTAGCGGCAGAATTTTTCATATGGTCGCCCGGAGAAGCATTCCAGAGAGGGGTACGCGTGGCGCCTCAACCGTGCCGACAGGCCGTCGTACGGGTGCCGGTGGCGACCCTGTGGACAGCACCCGATGCGGTGCGCCCGATCGACCGGCCCGCTCTCGCCGACTGCCCCGACGTCGCCGGCTGGATCGCCGGGATGGACCGCGACCAGCGGGTCGGTGACTGCGTCCTGACCCAGTTGCTGCTCGGCGAGCCGGTACGGATCACCGAGACGCGGCCGGACGGCTGGGCCCGCGTCGTCGCGCTCGGCCAGCCCGCCGCGAAACACGGCGCCGACGGCTACCCGGGCTGGGTGCGGACCGCCCACCTGACCACCGCCGAGCCGGCCGGCGCCGCGCTGACCGTCGACGTCGCCCACACCACGCTGCACGCCTCGCCGGGCGGCGCACCCGCGCTTCGCGGCCTGGTGCTCGGCACCCGCCTGGAGTCGGCCGGGCGGCCGGTGGACGGCGGGCGACCGGTCCGCGTACCGGGTCGGGCCGACCCGCTGTGGGCCCCGGAGGGCGACCTGGTGCCGCTGCCGGCCGAACGCCCCGAGGCCAAGGAGGTGCTCGCGGTCGCCGAGCGGCTGCGTGACCTGCTCTACGTCTGGGGCGGCCTGTCCACCGACGGCATCGACTGCTCCGGGCTGGTCCACCTGGCCTGGCGGCGGCACGGGATCACGCTCCCCCGCGACGCCGACGACCAGGCGGACGCGACGACGCCGGTGGCGCTCGGCGACGAACGTCCCGGCGACCTCTACTTCTTCGCGCGGCCCGGCCGGCGCGTCCACCACGTCGGGATCGTCTCGGCCGAGCCGCACGGCGGCCGGCGCCGGATGCTGCACGCCTGCTACCTGACCCGCCGGGTGGTCGAGGAGGAGCTGCCCGCCGACCGGGCCGCCACGCTCGTCGGCGCGCACCGCGTCTGACCCTGCGGTCAGGGGCGGGTCTTGACCAGCTCCCGTCGCCGGTCCCGCGACGACTTCGCCAGGCTTGCCGCAGTGGCCACGGCCAGGGTGCCGAGGATGACGGTGAGCGACAGCCAGATCGGGATGTGCGGGGCCCACCCCACGGGCTCGCCGCCGTTGATGAACGGCAGGTGGTTGTCGGCGAGCGCCTCCAGCATCAGCTTCACGCCGATGAAGCCGAGCACCACGGCGAGGCCGTAGCTGAGGTAGATGAGCCGGTCCAGCAGGCCGCCGAGCAGGAAGTAGAGCTGCCGCAGCCCCATCAGGGCGAAGACGTTGGCGGTGAAGACCAGGTACGGCTCCTGGGTGATGCCGAAGATCGCCGGGATCGAGTCGAGCGCGAAGATCAGGTCGGTGGTGCCGATCGCGATCATCACGATCAGCATCGGGGTGAACAGCCGCCGACCGTTCTCCCGGGTGGTGATCTTCGCCCCGTCGTAGTCCCGGGACAGCGGCAGCGCCCGCCGGCTCCACCGGATCAGCACGTTCTCGCTGAACTCGTCCTCGTCCGGCTCGCCCTGCCGGGCCAGGTTCACCGCGGTGTAGATGAGGAACGCGCCGAAGATGTAGAACACCCAGGAGAACTGGGAGATCAGCGCCGCGCCGGCCGCGATGAAGCCGCCGCGCATGACCAGCGCCAGGATGATGCCGACGAGCAGCACCTTCTGCTGGTACTGCCGGGGCACCCCGAAGCGGGCCATGATGATGACGAAGACGAAGAGGTTGTCCACCGAGAGGCTGTACTCGGTGAGCCAGCCGGTGTAGAACTCCCCCGCCACGCGGCCACCGGCGGTCAGCCAGAGCACCCCGCCGAAGATCAGCGCCAGACCGACGTAGAAGCCCACCCAGAGGCTGGACTCGCGGACGCTGGGCTCGTGCGGTCGCCGGCCGATGATGAACAGGTCGGCGAGCAGGACCGCGATCATCGCGATCAGCGTTACCGCCCACACCAATGCGGACACGTTCAAATCCATCCTCCGGCAGACACGCGGCCTCGGGCACACCGTACGCCGGGTGGGCTGCAGGGGTGCGTCGACGCCGACAGGGGTGACTGTCGGAGGTCTCTTCCGCCGGAGCCTGACAGCAGGTTCCGACCGACGGAGCCGGGTCGGGCCACCGTAAGGTACCGGCGCTCTTCCGTGCTGACGACTCCACCGCGAGGGAATACTCCCCTCCTCGGGCGCCATTGTTCACCATCACACCCAGGTGCCGCATCTCCGGGCCGTCGTACGGCTGGGTGACGTGCGCCGCCTCACCCCGCGCAGCGCATCCTAGGAGGCTAGCCCAGCAACTCTTGCCCGGGCGTCTCCCCCGGTGCGTACACCCGGCGGGGTGGCATGGCAGGCTGCGGACATGGTTCTTGAGGTCGCGCTGATCGATGTGACGCCCGGAAACGAGGACGACTTCGCCGCCGCCTACGCGCAGGCACGGCCGATCCTCGCCGGCGCCGAGGGCTGCCGTTCCGTGCGGATGACCCGGGGCGTGGAGTCGCCCACCCGGTTCGTCCTGCTGGTCGAGTGGGACTCGGTCGAGGCGCACGACGTGAACTTCCGCCAGACCGACCGGTTCGCGCAGTGGCGCGGGCTGATCGGCCCGTACTTCGCCGGGCCGCCGCTGGTCGAGCACTTCACCGACGTCCCGGCCTGAACTGTCGTACCCGTGCCGTAGCCTGCGCGCTGCGCGGCCACCGGCCCCGACGGTCATCGGGGGCGCCGGGCCCGGTGGTCGCGCCAGCTCGTGCCGGTCGATCCAGCTCGCGCCGGTCAGCCCAGGTCGTGCGGATCGCGCTGACGGGGCACCGGCGCGGCGCCCAGCCGCCGGGCCACCAGCTCGGCCGTGGCATCGGGTGGCAGCGCGACCGCGAGCAGCCGCTCGATGACCCGTTCGTAGTGGCTCACGTCCGTCTCGGAAACCAGGCGCACGTCGGTGGTCAGCGTCTCCACCAGCACGGTGCGCGGGTCCGCCGGATCGGGGTAGGCGTAGTAGGAGAACGGCGCGAGCGGGTGCGGGCCGTCGCCGCAGGACGCGCCGGGCAGCAGCCGGACGCTGACGCGAGGCCGCTCGGCGAGCGCGAGCAGATGCCGCATCTGGTCACGCCACACGTCACCGGGCAGGCCGTCCGGGTCGCAGACCCGCTCGTCGATCAGCGCCGTGTAGTGCGGCGGATCCGGCCGGATCAGCAGCTCCTGACGCGCCGCGCGGGCGCGGACCTCGGCCTCCACGTCCACGTCCCCGGTCAGCGCCGCGCCCGCCGAGACGCGCAACCGGGCGTACGCCGGGGTCTGGAGCAGGCCGGGCACGAGCGCGCACTGATACTCGACGATGCGCTCGGCGCCCGCCTCCAGCTCGACGTACGCCCGCTGCCGTTCGCCCATCTCGCCGAGCGCCCGGGACCAGCCGCGTCCGGTGGCGGCGTCCCGGGCGATGACTATCAGCTCGTCCCGCTGCGGTGACGGCACCTGATAGACGTCGAGCAGGTCGAGCACGTCGGCCAGGTCGGGCCGACTCTGCCCCAGCTCGATGCGGGACAGCTTCGAGGTGGACGCCCAACCCAGCCGGACGCAGACCTGCTCCAACGTGAGCGACTCGCGACGGCGCAGCCGGCGCAGCTCCACACCGAGCCGCGCCCTCCGGACCACGGGACTTGCTGACAACGGCATGCACGCCTCCCAGGGGAGGAGAGTACGCATGACCATCACGCTCGGCAATACCTCGCCCACACAGCGCTACCACGCCCGGAGTAGGCGCCAGTCGTTCAGGGGCGGTAGGTGCCGAACGACCAGACGTGCCCGGACAGGTCGCGGGCGATGTAGTCACGGGAGCCGTAGTCGGTGTCGAACGGCGCCCTGATGATCTCCGCGCCGGCCGCCCCGGCCCGCTCGTGATGCGCGTCGACGTCGTCGATCGCCAGGTAGACGCGGTAGTCGTCGTCGGCCGGGCGGGGCTGCGGCGCCGGCCCCGGGCCGAGCATCACCAGATCGCCGGCGTACTCCAGCTCGACGTGGACCAGGGCGCCGTCGGGCAGCTCGTGCAGCTCGCGCACCGTGAGGCCGAACGCGGAACAGAGGAATTCGACGGCGGCTCGCACGTCGGGATAGCGCAAGACGGGATAAACGCTCTGCATGCCGCCAGTCTGCCGCCGCCTCGGTCAGGCCGGATTGGACGAATGAGATCCCGGCCCGGCCAGCGCGGCCGGGGTGACGCCGGCGAACTCGCGGAACTCCCGGATCAGATGCGACTGGTCGTAGTAGCCCCACCGGGCCGCCCGCTCCGCCCAGCCGGTGTCGTCGGGCACGGCGGAGGGCGCGGTGAGCACGGTACGGCCCAGGCTCGCGTACGCCCGGTCGAAACGCAGCAGACGGGCGACGGTCCTCGGCGGCAGGCCGAACTCCCGTCGGAACCGGACCGACAGGTGGCGACGCGACCAGCCCAGCTCCTCGGCCAGCGTGGCCACGCCGACCGCTTCCCCGCCGCCGTCCAGCCGCCGCCAGGCGGCCAGCAGGTGCGGGTCCACCGGCGTGGTCGCCGCCAGCCGCGCGGACAGCGCGGCGTCGAGCCGGGCGAAGCGCTCCGGCCAGCCCGGTGCTGCGGCCAGCTCGTCGCGCAGCCGGGCCAGCCAGCCCGCCACCGCGTCGACCGGCGCCGCCCGGTTGGCCAGCTCGGCCAGCGGCAGCCCGAGCAGGCGGCGGGCCGCCGGGGCGGTCAGCATCACCTGGACCCCGGTGCCCGTCCCCACGGTGCGGGTGGCGCACCAGCTGTCGAACGGGCCGGCCAGGAAGGCGTTCGTGCCGTACGCGCCCCGGGCCCGGTCACGCGGGTCGGCGACGTCCATCGGGGCGCCCCAGCCCAGGATCAGCACCACGAACGCGCCCGCCACCTCCCGGCGCGCCAGCGGGACGGACACGTCCTCGCGGTAGCCGAGGTAGCTGTCCACCCACTGGCGCAGTCGCGGATCGGGGCGCGCGACGACGGCCTCGGTCAGCATCGCGCCACCCCGGCCGTCACGCCGGTCACCGGACTCCTGCGGCGTCCATCCCGCGCAGCTCCTTCTTGAGGTCGGCGACCTCGTCCCGGATGCGTGCGGCCAGCTCGAACTGCAGCTCCCGCGCGGCGGCGAGCATCTGGTCGTTGAGCTCCTGGATGAGGTTGGCCAGGTCGGCCCGGGCCATGCCCTCGCGGGACGGGGTGGTCGCGGCGCCCCGGCGGCTGCGGGTCTCCTTCACCGGCGCCTTGCCCCGGGAGAGCTGCCGCACGGCACCGCCGACGTTGCTGTTCTCGGTGTCCTCCGCCTCGCGGTAGATGTCGTCGAGGATGTCGTGGATCTTCTTGCGCAACGGCTCCGGCTTGATGCCGTTCGCCTCGTTGTGCGCGATCTGCTTGGCCCGGCGCCGGTTGGTCTCGTCGATCGCGTCCGCCATCGACGGCGTGATCTTGTCGGCGTACATGTGGACCTGGCCGGAGACGTTACGGGCCGCCCGGCCGATTGTCTGGATCAGCGACCGGCCGCTGCGCAGGAACCCCTCCTTGTCGGCGTCGAGGATCGCCACCAGGGAGACCTCGGGCAGGTCGAGACCCTCCCGGAGCAGGTTGATGCCGACGAGCACGTCGTAGTCGCCCTTGCGCAGCTCGCGCAGCAGCTCGACCCGGCGCAGCGTGTCAACCTCGGAGTGCAGGTAGCGCACCCGGATGCCGTTCTCCAGCAGGTAGTCGGAGAGGTCCTCGGCCATCTTCTTGGTGAGCGTGGTGACCAGGACGCGCTCGTCCCGCTCGGTGCGCAGCTTGATCTCGTGCATGAGGTCGTCGATCTGGCCCTTTGTCGGCTTGACCACGACCTCCGGGTCGATCAGGCCGGTGGGGCGGATCACCTGCTCGACGAACTCGCCCTGCGCCTGCTCCAGCTCCCACGGGCCGGGGGTGGCGGACAGGTAGACCATCTGGCCCACCCGCTCCAGGAACTCGTCGAAGCGCAGCGGACGGTTGTCCGCCGCGCTGGGCAGCCGGAAGCCGTGGTCGATGAGCATCCGCTTGCGGGAGGCGTCGCCCTCGTACATGCCGCCGATCTGCGGGATCGTCACGTGCGACTCGTCGACCACGGTGAGGAAGTCGTCGGGGAAGTAGTCGAGCAGGCAGTGCGGCGGGCTGCCGGGCAGCCGGCCGTCGATGTGCATGGAGTAGTTCTCGATGCCGGAGCAGAAGCCCACCTGCCGCATCATCTCGATGTCGTAGGTGGTGCGCATGCGCAGCCGCTGGGCCTCCAGCAGCTTGCCCTGCCGCTCCAGCTCGGCCAGCCGCTCGCCCAGCTCGGCCTCGATGTCGCGGATCGCCCGTTCCATCCGCTCCGGACCGGCGGCGTAGTGCGTGGCCGGGAAGATCATCAAGCTGTCGACCTCGCGGACCACGTCACCGGTCAGCGGGTTCAGGTAGTAGAGCTTCTCGATCTCGTCACCGAACAGCTCGATGCGGACCGCCAGCTCCTCGTACGCCGGGATGATCTCCAGCGTGTCGCCGCGGACCCGGAAGGTGCCGCGCTGGAAGGCCATGTCGTTGCGCGTGTACTGGATGTCGACCAGCCGCCGCAGCAACTGGTCACGGTCCAGCTCCTGCCCCACCTTCACCCGCACGGCCCGGTCGAGGTATTCCTCCGGCGTGCCCAGCCCGTAGATCGCCGAGACGGTGGCGACCACGATGACGTCGCGCCGGGTGAGCAGCGACATGGTGGCCGAGTGCCGCAGCCGCTCGACCTCCTCGTTGATCGAGGAGTCCTTCTCGATGTAGGTGTCGGTCTGCGGGATGTACGCCTCGGGCTGGTAGTAGTCGTAGTAGGAGACGAAGTATTCGACGGCGTTGCGCGGCAGCAGCTCGCCGAACTCCTTCGCCAGCTGGGCCGCGAGGGTCTTGTTGGGGGCGAGCACCAGGGTCGGCCGCTGCAGCCGCTCGACCAGCCACGCCGTGGTGGCGCTCTTGCCGGTGCCGGTCGCGCCGAGCAGCACCGTGTTGCGGTCGCCGCGCCGCACGCGACGCTCAAGCTCGTCGATGGCAGCCGGCTGGTCACCGGCCGGCTGGAACTCACTGACGACCTGGAAGCGGCCGTCGAGCCGGGGAATGTCGAGCGCCATGACACCAACCGTACGCCCGCGGTCCGACACTTCCGGCCACGACCACGGACCGTCCCTGATCAGCTTCGATATTCCCATTGTGTGGCTCATCTCACGGGTTTACCCTCGTACCGTAGGCCGCTCGCGGCGGCCGACCGGGCCGGCGACCGCCCCCTTCCGAGGGCCGGTTGCCCCCGGCGCCAGGGCCGCAGCACCCGGGTCGACCGGCGTGCGCGCCGACGGTGGTCGCGCGCAGGCGCTGACCGGCCGCCGCGAGCGCCCCTGCTCGTCACCGAAACCCCGCTCTCGCGTTTTCCACTCGTGGGGACCTCTCCCGACCGCCGGCCGCGACGCGAGCCGCCCGACACCGGCGCGCCCCCGTCCGCCGACGACGCCGGCCGCCCGCGCGGCGCGGGTCGCCCCCGCCGCCTCACCGCCCGGGGCAGCGGCGACCAGTCCGTGCCCCGTGAGCCCGGCCGCCGGCACCGCCGCGCCCGCACCAGCACGCCGGCCCGGCCCGCCACCGTGGCCGGCCGGCGCCGCCGCGAGCTCGTCACCGGCCGCTCCCCCGCTCACCCGGCCCGGCCCGGAGGCGGCCCGGAACTGGACGGCGCCGACGACCCACCGGACGGGCCGGGCCGCCGCCGGATCATGCTCGCCGCGCTCGCCGGCGCCGCCGTGATCTCCGCGACGGCGCTGGTCGCCGCGCTGCTGACCGGGACGCCCGGGCGCGACGCACCGGCCGGGACGGCTCGCCCGCTCACCTCCGCCGAGGCCGACCGGGTGGCCGCGCTGCGGGTCACCAACCTGCGCGACATACGCGCCGGCGTCCGGGTCACTGTGGGCGCCGGCGGCGCCCGTACCGAACTGGTCGGCTGGGTCGACTGGGCCCGCCCCCTGGTCTACCTGGACGTCGGCGGCCCCGGCGCGGACGCCGACCGGGGCCTGGCCCAGGCCACCGGCTCCGCGTTGCTCGTGCGCCCCGACCCCGGCGCGCTCCCCACGCCGGCCCGGCCCCCGCTGGTGCCGCCCACTGACGGCTGGCGGATGCGGGCCCCGGGCGGCGGGCACGGCCTGGGCGCGGTACGCGACCTGCTGATCGGGCTCGGCGCCGCGCGGGTCGACCCGCCCGGCGCCGACGGCCGGTGGCTGCGCCACGACACCGTCGGCGGGATCCCGGTGGACGTGCTCCAGGCCCCGCTCGCCGTGCCGGGCGACCCGCGGCCCACGCTCTGGCTGGACGCCGACGCCCGCCTGCACCGGCTCGCCGGACGGCTGGCCGACGGCACCCCGGTCACCGTCGAGCTGAGCCGCGCGGACCGGCCCACGCTGCACCCGGTGGACGCCCTCGGCGGCCGGCCCGGGCAACCCCGTGACCTCACCGACGACGAGGCCGAGCGGCTGGCCGCGCTGCCCGCCCGCCTGCGCGCCGTCGGCGGCGCGGCGGTGACCGTGACCGCCCCGCTCGGCCCGTCCGCCACCCTGCGCGGCACGGGCACGCTGAGCTGGGCTAGCTCGTCGGCGTACCTGGTGGTGATCGAGGACGGCAGCGGCCGGCGCACCCTGCGCTGGGTCCGGCCGGGCCGGGTGGCCGAGGCGCACCGGTCCCCCGACGGGCCGGCCACGCCGCCGACGCCGATGCCGGCCGGGCTGCTCGCGGCGCCCGCGCGCCCGCCCGGCGACGACCTGGACCGGCTGATCGACGCGGCGCTGCGCGCCGGGACGCACGCGCCGGACGGCGCCGCCGTCCGGGTACGGGAGGACCGGGTCGCCGACCGGACCGTCGACGTGGTCGAGGTGCCGGGCGGCAGGCGCTGGTGGCTCGACCGCGGTGGGCTGCCACGCCGGCTGGAACTGCGCACCGGGTCCGGTGTCTGGGTCCGGCTCGACCTCACGCCGGGCCGTGTGTCCGCCGGTCCACCGGGCCCGGCGTCGCGCTGACCCGCCCGCCGCCGCGCGCGACGCCGCGGGTGAGCGTCAGGGACGCCAGCCGGTCTGCGCGGCCCACTCCTCGGCGCGCAGGTGCTCCTCGTCGAACCACGGGTCGTTGACAGTGCCCCACGCGGCGTGCTCCGGCGCGGTGGCCGCCAGCTCCCGCTTCACCTGCAGGTAGTCGGCCCGCCGCGCCGGGTCGGCGCGCAGGTGGTCGCGCATCAGCAGCGCGTACCGCCAGCCGGGCGAGCCGGCCTCGCGCAGGTGCAGCCGCACCGGACGCCCCGGGTCCGCGCCGCCGTGCAGCCGCTTGGGCCAGCGCACCGGCTCCGGCTGCCGGGGGACGTCCCACCAGTCACCCGGCAGGCGCGGGAAGCCCGCCTCGGCCAGCCGCTGCGCGATCGGCCCGTCCGCCTCGTCCAGCGAGGAGACAGTCACCTGGATGTCGATCACGTCCGGCGCGGCCAGCCCCGGCACGGCGGTGGAGCCGACGTGGTCGACCCGGACGTCACCGCCCGCCGCGTGGCGGATCCGGGCGGCCAGCCGGGCGTACTGCTCGGGCCAGGTCGGGTCCGGCCCGGCGAGCGCCGCCGGGTCGGCCGGCACGGCGCGGCGTTCGCGGACGTTGCGCTCGTAGGGCACCAGGCGGTCCCGCCAGAGGGCGTCCACGGCGGCGTGCAGCTCGGTGAGCGTGCCGTCGTTGGCCAGCAGCACGTCGGCGACCGCGCGCCGGGTGGCGTCGTCGGCCTGCGCGGCGATGCGCCGCTGCGCCTCCGCCGCGGCCATGCCCCGGTCGCGGGTCAGCCGGGCCATCCGGGTCGGCACGGCCGTCTGCACCACGACCACCAGGTGGTACGTGGGCGCGAGCCCCACCTCGACCAGCAGCGGGACGTCGTTGACGGCTATCGCGTCGGCCGGGGCGGCGGCGACCAGTTCGGCGCTGCGTGCGCGTACCCGGGGGTGGGTGATCCCTTCGAGCGTGCGGCGGGCGGCCTCGTCGCCGAAGACCAGCGCGCCGAGGGCGGCCCGGTCCAGCGCCCCGTCGGCGTCGAGGACCCTGTCGGAGAAGGCGGCGACCACCTCGGCCAGCCCGTCGGTGCCGGGCGCGACGATCTCGCGGGCGATGCGGTCCGAGTCGACGATCACCGCGCCCAGCGCGGCGAGGCGGCTCGCCACCGCGCTCTTGCCCGATCCGATTCCGCCGGTCAGCCCCACCTTCAGCACCCGGACAGTCAACCGGATCGCTCGTCCACATGCCAAACCGTCCCGGCACACGACGCGGGCCCCGCCCCCGGCGCTCCGCTGGTGCGGAACGCGGGGACGGGGCCCGTCGTCAGAGGCGGTCGCCGGCTCGTCCGGTGGGACGAGCCGGTGTCAGCGTCCGGTCACTTGCCGCCGGCGAGCTTCTCCCGCAGCGCGGCGAGCGCCTCGTCGGTCGCGAGCGTGCCGGCCGGCTCCTCGGCCTGACGGCTCGGGGCCGAGGTCGAGGTGGTGGTGCCGCTGGTGGCGGGCGGAGCCGGGTTGGCAGCGGCCTCGGCGTCGGCGGCGCGGGAGGTCTGCACCTGCTTGGTGTGGGCCTCCCAGCGCTGACGTGCCTCGGCGTACTGCTGCTCCCAGGTCTCGCGCTGCTTGTCGTAGCCCTCGAGCCACTCGCCCGTCTCCGGGTCGAAGCCCTCCGGGTAGATGTAGTTGCCCTGCTCGTCGTAGGTCGCGGCCATGCCGTAGAGGGTCGGGTCGAAGTGCTCCTCGCCCTCGACGAAGCCCTCGTTGGCCTGCTTGAGCGACAGCGAGATCCGGCGGCGCTCCAGGTCGATGTCGATGACCTTGACCATGACCTCGGAGCCGACCTGCACGACCTGCTCCGGGATCTCCACGTGGCGCTCGGCCAGCTCGGAGATGTGGACCAGGCCCTCGATGCCGTCGTCCACCCGGACGAACGCGCCGAACGGCACCAGCTTGGTGACCTTACCCGGCACGATCTGCTGGATCGCGTGGGTGCGGGCGAACTGACGCCACGGGTCCTCCTGCGTCGCCTTCAGCGACAGCGAGACCCGCTCGCGGTCCAGGTCGACGTCCAGGACCTCGACCTCGACCTCCTGGCCCACCTCGACGACCTCGGACGGGTGGTCGATGTGCTTCCAGGACAGCTCGGAGACGTGCACGAGGCCGTCCACGCCGCCCAGGTCGACGAACGCGCCGAAGTTGACGATCGAGGAGACGACGCCCTTGCGGACCTGCCCCTTCTGCAGCTTGTTGAGGAACTCGGTGCGCACCTCGGACTGCGTCTGCTCCAGCCAGGCACGGCGGGACAGGACCACGTTGTTGCGGTTCTTGTCCAGCTCGATGATCTTGGCTTCGAGCTCGCGGCCGACGTACGGCTGCAGGTCACGCACACGCCGCATCTCGACGAGCGACGCGGGCAGGAAGCCACGCAGGCCGATGTCGAGGATGAGACCACCCTTGACGACCTCGATGACCGAACCGCGGACGACGCCGTCCTCGTCCTTGATCTTCTCGATCGTGCCCCAGGCCCGCTCGTACTGCGCCCGCTTCTTGGAGAGGATCAGCCGACCCTCCTTGTCCTCCTTCTGGAGGACGAGGGCCTCGATGTGGTCGCCCACCGAAACGACCTCGGCCGGGTCCACGTCGTGCTTGATCGACAACTCCCGAGAGGGGATGACACCCTCGGTCTTGTAGCCGATGTCGAGCAGGACCTCGTCCCGATCGACCTTGACGACGGTGCCTTCGACAATGTCGCCGTCGTTGAAGTACTTGATGGTCTCGTCGATCGCGGCGAGGAAAGCTTCCTCAGAGCCGAGGTCGTCGTGGGTGACCTTGTTGGCGCTCGAGGTGGCCTCGATGCTGCTCGTCATGTGGGCGGTTGCTCCGGTCGGATGGGTTGTCACAGCGGGCATGGGTGTCGCGGTGACTCTGCCGCGCCAACGGATCCGTCGCCGGGCACACCGAACGATCGACGCGAGAAGATCATTAGTGGCTCCGGTGACCGCGCACCTGCTCCCTGCCGAGGCACACGATCCGCGAGCGCATCGTCTAGCCTACCCGCTGCATTACCACAGCGTGCAAGCCCTCCCGGGTCCGCGCGAACTCATCCGCTGCGAAAGCGGAGATTTTGCGCGGTAAGGGGCCACAGCTGTCTCGTCCGTCACACCCGTCCCAACCGCCACCCCACCCGACCGGCCGGACGCCGCCGGACCTAGCGTGGACGGGTGGACGACGACAGGGTGACCCGCCGACGGGTCGACGCCGGTGAGATCCGCCGGGCCAACCGCGGCTGGTGGGACACCGACGCCGACGCGTACCAGGCCGAGCACGGCGCGTTCCTCGGTGACGCCGACTTCGTCTGGTGCCCGGAGGGCCTGCGCGAGGCCGACGCGCGGCTGCTCGGCGACGTGGCCGGCCGGCGGATCCTCGAACTCGGCGCCGGGGCGGCCGCCGCCGCCCGCTGGCTCGCCGCCCAGGGCGCCCGGCCGGTCGCGCTGGACCTGTCCGCCGGCATGTTGCGGCACGCCGCCGAGGCCGCCGAACGCACCGGGGTACGCGTGCCGCTGGTGCAGGCCGACGCGCTCGCCCTGCCGTTCGCCGACGCCGCGTTCGACACGGTCTGCACCGCGTTCGGCGCGATCCCGTTCGTGGACGACTCGGCGGCGGCGATGCGCGAGGTGGCCCGGGTGCTGCGCCCCGGCGGCCGGTGGGTCTTCTCGGTCACCCACCCGATGCGCTGGATCTTCCTGGACGACCCGGGCGAGGGCGGGCTGACCGCCGTGCACTCGTACTTCGACCGCTCCCCCTACGTCGAGCAGGACGAGCACGGCGTGGCCACGTACGTCGAGCAGCACCGCACCCTGGGCGACCGGATCCGGGAGCTGGTCGGCGCCGGGTTCCGGCTGCTGGACCTGGTGGAGCCGGAGTGGCCGGCCGGGCACGAGGGCATCTGGGGGCAGTGGAGCCCGTTGCGCGGCCGGCTGTTCCCCGGCACCGCGATCTTCGTCGCCGAGAAGCCCACGGGCTGAGCGCGTCGCACGTCCGGTGCGACACGAGCTCCGGCACCCGGCGGTACGCTCGCCGCATGAGCGCCGAGCCCATCCCGACATCACCTGGCCCCTGGTGTCCGGACCCGATGCGGCAGCAGCGTGCGGACTACACGCTGGAGGATCTGCTCACCCTGCCGGACGACGCCCCCCGCGTCGAACTCGTCGACGGAGTCTTCCAGGTGACACCCTCCCCCACCCTGGGCCACCAGACAATCTCCAGCCTGCTGTGGCTCTGGCTTCGATCGCACGCACCGGCTCACCTGCGGGCGTCCCAAGCCGTCGGAGTCGGGCTCAGCCCCAACACCAGCCGGCAACCGGACGTCCTGCTCCACCACGCCGGGCTGCCGAGCGACAGGTCCCTCCTGCGACCGGCGGACGTCGTCCTGGCCGTCGAGATCGTCTCCCCCGGCACCCGGCGCGTCGACCGGTTCGCCAAGCCGGGCGAATACGCCGCCGCGGGGATCCCCTTCTACTGGCGGATCGAGCAGGATCCGGTGCACCTCCACGCGTACCGCCTCGGTGACCGGATCGGCCCGGGCGGCGAGCGGCAGTACGAACTGGTGGACGACAGCAGCGAGGTGATCGAGCTGCCCGAGCCCTTCGCGATCAAGCTGCCGATCGCGGAGATCCGGCCATGACGACGCCGTTACTCGGTATCCACTCCGGGTAACCGGGCGGCATGGCCGAGAAGGAGTTCCACGCCGGGGACCACGTCTCCTGGGCCAGCCACAGCGGCCGGGCGTACGGGGTGGTCAAGGAGAAGCTGACCGAGCGCACCCACGTCCGCGGGCACACCGTGAACGCCTCGCCAGAGCAGCCGCAGTACCGGATCACCAACGACGACTCGGGCCGCGACGTCGCCCACCGCCCGGAGGTGCTGCGCCATGAGTCGCGCTGAGGACCCGCAGCAGACGTACCGGGAGTTCACCGACGCGGTGAACATGAAGCCCGGTGAGCTGTCCCGCTGGCTGGAGACCGAGGAGTCCAAGCACGTCGGCTGGCACAAGAAGGGCACCGCCGGCGGCGAGTCGGTCGGGCACGACTCCGGCCGGCGCATCGTCGACCTGCTGCGCCGCAAACGCGCCGACCTGACCGCCGCCGACTACAAGCACATGCGCAAGGTGATCGGGTACGTCCACCGCCACCTCGCCCAGCGGCCGTCCGGGGACGTGCGGGACACCAGGTGGCGCTGGTCGCTGATGAACTGGGGGCACGACCCGCTCAAGGGCTGAGCCGCCCGGTCCGTTCGCCGCGCGTTGGTACCGTGCCGGCGATGACGACAGACGTCCCGACCGCCGGCCGTCATCCCCGCGCCGGACGGGTGGTCCTCCTGGCGGGCCTCGGCCTGATCGCCGTCGCGGCGCTCCTCCTGGTGACCACCGGGAACACCGGCATCCGCTACAGCGCCGACCACGACGGCACCGTGCCGATGTGGAGCCGCTGGATCCCGGCACTGGCCGGGATCGCGCTGATCCGGCTGATCCCGCCCGCGCCCGACCCGAGGTGGCCGGACCCGGTCGCGCCGCACCGCGAGGCGGTGCCGCTGCTGCTGGCCGGGATCGCGTTCGCCGCCGTCATGCCGCTGCTGGGCGGCGAACCCGCGTACACGGTGTTGAAGCTCGCGCTGCTGCTCGGCGTACCCCTCGTGGTGTTCCTGGCCGCGCGCCGCCGGCCGCCACGGTGGTCGCCGGGCCCGGCCCCGGCGGACGCCGCCCACCGGTGGGGTCCGGCGCTGCCGGTGGCGGTGTGGCTGGCGCTCAGCTACGCGACGCCGCTGGCCGTGCCGGCGAGCGACTGGGGGCGGACCGTCACGCCGGTCGAGCTGGTCGTCACGCTGCTGGTGGCCTTCGCGGTGAACGCGCTGCTGGAGGAGGTCTTCTACCGGCGGTGGCTGCAGACCCGGTGGGAGTCGCTGCTGGGACGCTGGCCGGCGATCGTGCTCGCGTCGCTGGTGTGGGCGGTCTGGCACGTGGCCATCCAGGGCAGCGGCCGTCCCGCCGTCGACCTGGCGTCGGTGATCGTGAACCAGGGGGTCGCCGGGCTGTTCCTCGGCTACCTGTGGTCGCGGTACCGCCGCATGTGGCCGCTGCTCGTGGTGCACGGCGCGGTAAACGCGATGCCCGTCCTGCTCGGCCTCTGACTTGACCCTGCCGCAGGCGGCAGGGTCGGACGATGCCGGCATGGAACGCCGCACACCACGGGCCGCCGTGGTCACCGGTGCGGGCACCGGCATCGGCCGGGCCACCGCACACACCCTCGCCACCGCCGGGTACGCCGTCGTCGCCGTCGGCCGGCGCGCCGCGCCGCTGTCGGAGACCGCCGCCGGCCGGCCGGACATCACGCCACTGACCGCCGACGTCACCGCGCCCGACGGGCCCGGCCGGATCGTCAGCGCCGCGCTCGACCGGTACGGCCGCCTGGACGTCCTGGTCAACAACGCGGGCGTGGCCGGCGGCGGGCCCCTGGCGGATCTGGACGAGGACGCCGCCCGGCGGCAACTGGAGACGAACCTCCTCGCGCCCGTCCGGCTGGCGCACGCCGCCGTCGAGGCGCTCGCCGCGACACGCGGTGTGCTGGTCAACGTCACCACGTCGGTCGGCCTGCGCGCCTGGCCGGGCAGTTCGGTGTACGCGGCCGGCAAGGCCGCGCTGGACTCGCTGACCCGCAGCTGGGCGGTGGAACTCGCACCGCGCGGCGTCCGGGTGGTGGCGGTGGCGCCCGGCGCGATCGACACCCCGATCGGGGTGCACAGTGGCCTGTCCCCCGAGCGCCGCGCGGCGGTGCGGGACTGGCAGCTCGCGCACACCCCGGCGGGCCGGATCGGCCGCCCGGAGGACGTAGCCTGGGCGATCCGGCGGCTGTGCGAGCCGGAGGCGGGCTTCGTCACCGGCGTGGTGCTGCCGGTGGACGGGGGCGCGGTGGTCGCGTGAGAGGACGGTGACAGCGGTGCGGATCGGCGCGGTGGCGAAGGCGACGGGCTGCACGCCGCGTGCCCTGCGGCACTACGAGGAACACGGGCTCATCGCCTCGGCCCGGGCCGCGAACGGCTACCGCGAGTACGACGACGCGGTGGTCACCCGGGTCCGCAACATCCGTCACCTGCTCGACGCCGGGCTGACGCTCGACGACGTGCGGGTCTTCCTGCCCTGCCTGGACGGGGACGTGGCGTCCGCGCCGCCGTCAGTGGCCGGGCTGCGGGTCGGCCGGGAGCGCCTGGCCGTGCTGGACGCCCGGATCGCGGCCCAGGTGGCCGTCCGCGACCGCCTGGCCGCCGCCCTCCAGGCCGCCGCCCCTCCGGCCGCGCCCGCGCCCTCACCCGCTTCCCTTCAGTGATCAAGGAGTTCGTGTCCTGATTCGGGCCCCGGGAGGACACAAACTCCTTGATCACCCGCAGGCCGGCGGGCCGGACGGGGTGGGGCGTCGGGGGTCAGTGGTCGGCGCTGTTCCAGTCGCGGCCCTCGCCCACCGACACCTCCAGCGGCACCGACAGCGGGTACGCCTCGCCCATCTGCTTACGCACCAGCGCCTCCAGCGTCTCCCGCTCGCCCGGCGCGACCTCGAAGACCAGCTCGTCGTGCACCTGCAGCAGCATCCGGGACCGCAGCCCGGCGTCGCGCAGCGCGCCGTCGACGTGCAGCATGGCGACCTTGATGATGTCGGCCGCCGAACCCTGGATCGGGGCGTTGAGCGCCATCCGCTCGGCCATCTCCCGGCGCTGCCGGTTGTCGCTGACCAGGTCGGGCAGGTAGCGGCGGCGGCCCAGGATGGTGGAGGTGTAACCGTCCTGGCGGGCGCGGGCCACCACCTCCTGGAGGTAGTCACGCACCCCGCCGAACCCGGCGAAGTAGTTCTCCATCAGCCCGCGCGCCTCCTCGGCGCTGATGCCGAGCTGCTGGGACAGGCCGAACGCGCTGAGCCCGTACGCCAGGCCGTAGTTCATCGCCTTGATCTTGCGGCGCTGGTCGGCGGTGACGTCCGCGACCTCGACGGTGAAGACGGAGGACGCGGTGGCGGCGTGGAAGTCGTGCCCGGAGTTGAACGCCTCGATCAGCGCGTCGTCGGAGGACAGATGCGCCATGATCCGCATCTCGATCTGGCTGTAGTCGGCGGTGAGCAGGCACTCGTAGCCCTCGCCGACGACGAACGCGCGGCGGATCCGGCGACCCTCCTCGGTGCGGATCGGGATGTTCTGCAGGTTCGGCTCGGTGGACGACAGCCGCCCGGTCGCCGCCACCGTCTGGTTGAACGTGGTGTGGATCCGGCCGTCGTCGGAGACGGACTTGAGCAGGCCGTCGACAGTCGACTTGAGCTTCGCCACGTCGCGGTGGCGCAGCAGGTGGTGCAGCAGCGGGTGCTCGGTCTGGGCGTAGAGCCACTGGAGCGCGTCCGCGTCGGTGGTGTAGCCGGTCTTGATCCGCTTGGTCTTGGGCAGGCCCAGCTCGGTGAAGAGGATCTCCTGCAACTGCTTCGGCGACCCGAGGTTGAACTCGCGGCCGACCACCTCGTACGCGCTCTGGGCGGCGGCCTTCACCTCGGCGGCGAAGTGCGCCTCCAGCTCGGAGAGGTAGTCGGTGTCGGCGGCGATGCCGGTGCGCTCCATCGCGGCGAGCACCCGCATCAGCGGCAGCTCGACGCCGGCCATCAGCCGGGCCGACTGCTCGCCGTCGCGGGACAGCTCGGCGTCGATCGCGTCGGCCAGGTCGAGCGTGGCGCGGGCCTGGAGCATGAGGTTCTGCTCGGCCGCGCCCTCGTCGCCGAACCCGTCGAGCGTGAGCTGACCGGTCTCCGGCGCGTCGACGCGCAGCTCCCGGTGCAGGTAGCGCAGCGCCAGGTCGGTCAGGTCGTACGAGCGCTGGTCGGGGCGGGCCAGGTAGGCGGCGATTTGGGTGTCGCGGGCGATGCCGTGCAGCTCCCAGCCGTGCGCGGCGAACGCCAGCACGGCCGGCTTGCTGTCGTGCAGCACCTTCGGGCGCTCGGCGTCGGCCAGCCAGCCGGCCAGCGCGGCCTCGTCGCCGGCGTCCAGCCGGCTCGGGTCGAACCAGGCGCCCGCGCCGGCGGCGGTGGCCAGCGCCATCCCGGTCACGGTGGCGGTGTGGCGGCGGTTCGGGCCGGTGTCGAGCGTGACCGCCAGGCCGACCGGCGTGCCCGCCGGGGCGTGCGTGTCGAGCCAGCCCGCGAGCGCGCCCGGCTCGGTGAGCACCGCGCCGTCCAGGTCGAAGCCCGCCTCGGCCTCCGGCTCGACCGCTTCCAGGTATTGGTAGAGCCGGTCGCGCAGGATGCGGAACTGGAGCGTGTCGAAGACCTGGTGCACCGCTTCGCGGTCCCAGCCCTGCCAGCGGGCGTCCTCGGGGCGTACCGGCAGCTCCAGGTCGGAGACCAGGCAGTTGATCTCGTAGTTGCGGATCACGTCGGCGAGCCGCTCGCGCAGGCTGTCGCCGGCCTTGCCCTTGATCTCGTCGGCGCGGGCCACCACGCCCTCGACGCCGCCGTACAGGTTGATCCACTTGGCCGCGGTCTTCGGGCCGACGCCGGGCACGCCGGGCAGGTTGTCGCTGGTCTCGCCGACCAGCGCGGCCAGGTCGCGGTAGCGATCAGGGGTGACGCCGTACTTCGCCTCGACCGCGGCCGGGTCCATCCGGGCCAGGTCGGAGACGCCCTTGCGCGGGTAGAGCACCGTGACCCGCTCGCCGACGAGCTGGAACGCGTCCCGGTCGCCGGTGGTGATCAGCACGTCCATGCCCTGGTCGCGAGCCTGGCAGGCGAGCGTGGCGATGACGTCGTCGGCCTCGTAGCCCTCCTTCTCGACCACCGGCACGCGCAGCGCGGCGAGGACCTCCTTGACCAGGCTGACCTGGCCCTTGAAGTCGGTGGGCGTCTCGCTGCGGCCGGCCTTGTACTCGGAGTACTTCTCGGTGCGGAAGGAGCGGCGGGACACGTCGAACGCGACCACGATGTGGGTCGGCTGCTCGTCGCGCAGCACGTTGATCAGCATCGAGGTGAAGCCGTAGACGGCGTTCGTCGGCTGCCCCGTGGTGGTGGAGAAGTTCTCCACAGGCAGGGCGAAGAACGCCCGGTATGCCAGGGAATGTCCGTCGACGAGGAGCAGGCGCGGCGTCGTAGCTGTCACGGCTGCGACTCTAGTCCGTACGCCCGACAACTCCGGCCTCCGGTGCGGCGCGCGCCGCACCGGAGGCCGAGGTCAGAGAACCTTGGCCAGGAACGCCTTGGTCCGCTCGTGCTTCGGCGCCGAGATCACCTCGCGCGGGTCCCCCTGCTCGACCACCACGCCGCCGTCCATGAACACGAGGTGGTCGCCCACCTCGCGGGCGAAGCCGATCTCGTGGGTCACCACGATCATCGTCATGCCGTCGCGGGCCAGGTCCTTCATCGTGTCCAGCACCTCGCCCACCAGCTCCGGGTCGAGCGCGCTGGTCGGCTCGTCGAACAGCATCAGCTTCGGCCGCATGGCCAGCGCCCGGGCGATCGCCACCCGCTGCTGCTGGCCGCCGGAGAGCTGACCGGGGTACGCGCCGAGCTTGTCGCCCAGCCCCACCCGGTCCAGCAGCTGCGCGGCGTGCTCCCGGGCCTCCGTCTTCTTGGCCTGGCGCAGCAGCACCGGGGCCTCCATGACGTTCTGCAGCACGGTCATGTGCGGGAACAGGTTGAACCGCTGGAACACCATGCCGATGGCACGGCGCTGCGCGGCCACGTCCCTGTCGCGCATCTCGTACAGCTTGCCGCCGCGCTCCCGGTAGCCGATCAGGTCGCCGTCCACCCAGATCCGGCCGGCGTCGATCTTCTCCAGGTGGTTGATGCAGCGCAGGAACGTCGACTTGCCGGAGCCGGAGGGCCCGAGCAGGCAGCACACCTCGCCGGAGCGGACCTCCAGGTCGATGCCCTTGAGCACTTCCAGCGGCCCGAACGACTTGTGCACCTGCTCGGCCCGGACCATCAGCCCGGACTCGGCGGCCGACGCGGTGGCCTGCGCGGGCACGATCAGCTCGGTCACTTCACCACCCCCGCGCCGCCGCCGGCCTCGGCAGTCATCCCCCGCAGCTTCAGCCGGGCCCGTCCGGTCACGCCGTAGCCCTTGCCGAAGTGGCGTTCCAGGTAGTACTGCCCGACGAGCAGGATGCTGGTCAGGAACAGGTACCACAGGCAGGCCGCGACGTACATCGGGAAGATCTGGAACGTCCGTTTGCCGACCGCGTCGAGCTGGAAGAACAGCTCCACGCTCACCGGCACGTAGAGCAACAGGGACGTGTCCTTGAGCATGGCGATCGTCTCGTTGCCGGTCGGCGGAATGATCACCCGCATCGCCTGCGGCAGCACCACCCGGCGCAGCAACTGGGAACGGCTCAGGCCGAGCGCCTGGGCGGCCTCGGTCTGGCCGGGGTCGACCGACTGGATGCCGGCCCGGACGATCTCCGCCATGTACGCGGCCTCGGAGAGCGCGAGGCCGAGCAGACCGGCCATGAACCCGGTGAGGATGTCACGGGAGGAGAACCCGAACAGCCGCAGTTGCAGGTTGTCGATACCGAACAGCTGGCCGATCTGGGTGTCGAACGGCACCCCGAACTCGACCCGGCTCCACAGGATGCCGATGTTGCCGAAGACGGCCAGCAGCACCAGCCGGGGCACGGCCCGGAAGAACCAGGTGTAGAGCCACGCCACGCCGCGCAGGATCGGGTTGTCCGACAGCCGCATCACCGCGATCACCACGCCGAGCGTGACACCGATCAGCATCGCGCTGACCGTCATCAGCACGGTGCCGCGCAGCAGGCCCTCGATGATCGGCGGCCGGAACATCTTGTCGACCATGAAGGACCAGTTGAAGGCCTCATTGGTCACCAGCAGGTGGACGAACATCGCGGCCAGGACGGAGAGCACCGCCACCGCGACCCATCGTCCGGGGTGCCGCACGGGCACGGCCTTGATCGGTTCCGGCCGTGCCCGTGCAGTTGTCGCTTCCTCGGTGGTCATGTCGTCACGGGTTGATCGCGGGGTCCGTGATCGCGCCGTCTCCCACCTTCCACTTGTCGAGCACCTGCTTGTAGGAGCCGTCGGCGATCACGGCCTTGGTGGCGTCACGCACCGCCTCGGCCAGCTGCGTCTGCTCCTTGGCCAGCACGTAGCCGTACGGCGCCGCCTCGTACTGCTTGTCCAGCAGCTCCAGGGCGTCGTTGGACTGCGTCACCGCGTACACGCCGACCGGGTAGTCGGCCAGCATCGCGTCGTCCTTGCCGGACACGACGGCGGCGGTGGCGGCGTCCTGGCCCGGGAACTGGTCGACGGTGATGGCCGGCTTGCCGGCGTCGGTGCACGCCTTGGAGCGCTTCTGGATGTCCTCGACCTGGACCGTGTCCTTCTGCACCGCGATCTTCTTGCCGCAGGCGTTGTCCAGCGCGACCCCGGCCGGGTTGCCCTTCTTGGTCACCCACTGCGTGCCGACCTGGAAGTAGCTGACCATGTTGGCCTGGCCCTTGCGCTCGTCGTTGATGGTGAACGACGAGACGCCCGCCTCGTACTTGCCCGAGTTGACGCCGTTGATGATGTCGCCGAACGGCGCCGAGACGAACTCCGCCTTGAGGCCCAGCTTGGCCGCCACCGCGGTGAACAGTTCGACGTCGAAGCCGATCACGGTCTTACCGTCCGTGTCCAGGAACTCCGCCGGGGCGTAGGTGGAGTCGGTGCCCACCACGATCTTGCCGTCCGACTTGATCGCGTCCGGGACCTTCGCGGCCAGCGCGGCGTCGACCGACGACGAGACGCTGGGGCCGCCACCGGGCTGCTCGGTGCTCTCCTCCTCGCCGCACGCGGCGAGGGAGAGCAGCAGGACGGCCGCACCGGCGACGCCGAGCGCCGCCCGCCGTCCGGGGTTGGGGTGGAACATGGCTGTACTCCTTATTGCGAGGGGTCGGTCGGTCAGGCCACGCCGAGGTAGGCCTCTTTGACCGAGGGGTCGTGCAGCAGGTCCGCGCCGGTACCGCTCTTGACGATCCGGCCGGTCTCCAGCACGTACGCCCGGTGGGCGCGCGCCAGCGCCTGCTGGGCGTTCTGCTCCACCAGCAGGATCGTGGTGCCCTGCTGGTTGATCTCCGTGATGATCGTGAAGATCTGCTGGATCAGCATCGGCGCGAGACCCATCGACGGCTCGTCGAGCAGCAGCAGCTTCGGCCGGCTCATCAGCGCCCGGCCGACCGCGAGCATCTGCTGCTCACCGCCGGAGAGCGTGCCGCCGGCCTGCTTGCGCCGCTCGGCCAGCCGCGGGAACAGGTCCAGCACCCGGGCCAGGTCCTGCGCGATGCCGGCCTTGTCGCGCCGGGTGTACGCGCCCATGTCGAGGTTCTCCAGCACCGTCATGCCGGGGAAGATGCCCCGGCCCTCGGGCGCCTGGCACAGCCCGCGGCGGACCCGCAGGTCGGCGCGGAGCTTGGTGATGTCCTCACCGGCGAACTTGATCGTGCCGGAGGCGACCGGCCGGATGCCGGAGATCGCCCGCATGGTGGTGGACTTGCCGGCGCCGTTCGCGCCGATCAGCGCGACGATCTCCCCCTCGTCCACGGTCAGGCTGATGCCGTGCAGCGCCTGGATCCGCCCGTAGAGCAGGCTCACGTCCTCGATCTCAAGCAGCATCGTCCGGCACCCCCAGGTACGCCGCGACCACCTTCGGGTTGTCCCGCACCTCGGCGGGCAGCCCTTCGGCGATCTTCTTTCCGAACTCCAGGACCACGATCCGGTCGGTCACGCCCATCACCAGGCGCATGTCGTGCTCGATCAGCAGCACCGTCACGCCCTGGTCCCGGATCTGCCGGATGAGCTGCAGCAGCTCCTCCTTCTCCGCCGGGTTGAAGCCGGCGGCCGGCTCGTCCAGGCAGAGCAGCTTCGGGTCGGTGGCCAGCGCGCGGGCGATCTCCAGCCGGCGCTGCTCGCCGTAGGACAGGTTGCGGGCGAACTCGTGCATCCGGTTGCTGATGCCGACGAACTCCAGCAGGCGCTCGGCCTTCTCCCGGCCCTCGCGCTCCTCCTTCCAGTGCCGCGGCAGGCGCAGCAGGGCGGCGATCACGCTGGTCTTGTGGTGCGCGTCCGCGCCGACCTGGACGTTCTCCAGCGCGGTCATCTCCGGGAAGAGACGGATGTTCTGGAACGTACGGGCCATGCCCATCCGGGTGATCTGGTGGCGCTTCTTGCCACTGATCTTCTGGCCCAGGAACCGGATCTGCCCCTCGGTGGGCTGGTAGATACCGGTCATCGCGTTGAAGCAGGTGGTCTTGCCGGCGCCGTTCGGTCCGATCAGGCCGAGGATCTCCCCCTTGTAGAGGGTGAAGTCCACGTCGTTGAGGGCCACCACACCGCCGAAGCGCAGCGTGACGTGGTCGACCTCCAGCAACGGCTCCCGCTTGTCGACCGTCTCGACGGCGGGGGCCGCCGCCTGGGCCGGAACTGCCGGGGTCTGCTCGGTGTCACTCACCGACGATCACCTCCTTGCGGCGGTCCTTGAACTCCGCCGCTCGTCGCCGGTTCGGGATCAGGCCCTGCGGCCGGAAGATCATCATCACCACGAGCACCAGACCGAAGAAGAGGAACCGGTACTCGTACAGCTCGATGCCGAACAGCTCGATGCCGCGGAACCGCTCGATCATGTACGCGACCAGGCCGCCGCCGACGATCGCGCCGACGATGTTGCCCGAGCCGCCGAAGATGACGGCGGCCAGGATGATGATCGAGTTGAGCAGCTCGAAGTTCTGCGAGTTGACGAAGTTCTGCTTACCGGCGAACAACGCGCCGGCCAGACCGGCGATGGCCGCGCCGGAGGCGAACGCCCACAGCTTGAACTTGAACGTCGGCACACCCATGAGCTGGGCCGCGTCCTCGTCCTCACGGATCGAGATCCAGGCCCGGCCGACCCGGCTGTGGGTCAGGTTCCGCACCCCGATCACCACCAGGATGATCAGCGTGAGCACCAGCCAGTAGTACGGGCGGGCGTCGAGCACGCCGAACCACGGCCGGCCGTCGGCGTACTGGCCGGGCGGGTGCGGAATCTGGTTGAAGCCGCGCTGTCCCTTGAGGAACTCGGAGCTGACCGCAGCGATCCGGATCATCTCGGCGAAGCCGAGCGTCACCAGCGCCAGGTAGTCGCCGCGCAGACGCAGCGTCGGCGTGCCGAGCATGACGCCGGAGACCATGGTCAGGCCGATCGCGATCGGCACCACCGCCAGCCACGGCCACAGCGTCTTGAGGTCACTGCTCGGCGAGGTCAGCACCGCCACCGTGTACGCGCCGACGGCGAAGAAGCCGAAGTAGCCGAGGTCGAGCAGACCGGCGAAGCCGACCACGATGTTGAGGCCGACCGCCAGCAGCACGTAGATCGAGACCGTGAACATCACCTGGGTGAAGTTCGCGCCGGGCGTCGGGATCGGCCCGAGGTACTGGTAGAACTCCTTGTTCGGCAGCGCGTAGAAGAACGCGATGACCGCGACCAGCAGCACCCAGCGGACCCAGCGCGGCGCGTGGTGCCAGCGCTCCGAGATCGCGTGCCGGCCCTGCCGCAGCTTGTCCGCCGCCGTCTCCCGCCGCTCCGGCGGGTCGATGGTGGTCGTCATGCGCGTGCCCTCCCCAGTGATTCGCCGAGCAGACCGGTCGGCCGGAACATCAGCAGCACGACCAGCACCGCGAACGCGGCGAAGTCCTTCCACTGACTGCCGAACAGGCCCGCGGCGTAGTTCTCCACGACGCCGAGCAGCAACCCGCCGACGAGCGCGCCGCGCAGGTTGCCGATACCGCCGAGCACCGCGGCGGTGAACGCCTTGAGGCCCAGCAGGAAGCCGACGCTGTAGGTGAGCGTCTGGATCCGCACGTCGTAGAGCAGGCCCGCGACGCCGGCCATGGTGCCACCGGCGATGAAGACCATCAGGATGATGCGGTCCTTGTTGACGCCCATCAGCGCCGCCGTGTTGGCGTCCTGGGCCACCGCCCGGATGCCGCGGCCGGTACGGCTGCGGTTGATGAACTGGTCCAGCGCGAACATCATCACCAGCGCGGAACCGATCGTGAGCAGCTGCACCGCGTCGATCGGCACCCCGGCGATGTGGAACAGCGGCTCCGAGCTGACCAGGATCGGCGCGCCCTCCGGCCGACGCCGGGTGTAGACGCCGAACGCCTCGGAGATGGCGATCGAGGCGCCGATGGCGGTGATGAGGAACGCCAGCGGCGGCGCGTTGCGCTTGCGCAGCGGCCGGTACGCCACCCGTTCGATCACCGTCGCGGTGCCCGCCGAGGCGATGGCCGCCACGATCATCGCCACCAGCAGGTAGAACAGGATCGAGCCGAGGCCGCTGACCTGCGAGTTCTGGTCGAGTCCGAATCCGTTCCAGGTCCAGATCGCGGCGAACGCGCCGGCGATGAAGACCTCGGAGTGGGCGAAGTTGATGAGCCTGAGCACGCCGTACACAAGCGTGTAGCCGAGCGCGACCAGGGCGTAGATGGCGCCCTGCGTCAAGCCGGTCGTGGTGAGTTCCCCGAAGTTGGAGAACAATCCGTCGAAGTCCAAGGGAGGGACGCTCCGTCGCTCAAGAGAAAAAGAGGGTGCGGCCGGGAGCCAGCTCCCGGCCGCACCCGCGATCACTACTCAATCGCCAGTCCAGCGATCGAACGATCAGGACTTGGGGATCTCCTGGTCCGGGACGACCTTGCCGCCCTGCACCTTGAACGCCCAGACCTTGACCTGCGCCGGGTCGAGCTCGCCGCCCTCGACGAACTTGTAGCTGGCGGCAACGCCCTCGCCGCTGTAGCCCTTCACGAACTCCAGCAGGTCGGCGCGGCTGCTCTTGCCGGCCTTGATGCCCGCCAGCAGGATGTTCGCCGCGTCGTAGGCGGTGTCGCTGTAGGTGCCCGGGTCGGTGCCGTTGAGCGCCTTGAAGTCGGCGGCGAAGGTGCCGCGCGCCTCGGTGGACGGAGCGCAGGGGCAGGTGAGGATGGTGCCCTCGGCGGCGGCCGCACCGGCGGAGGTGATGTACGCGCCGTCGTTCACGCCGTCACCGGCGACCAGCGGAGCGGTGACCCCGGCAGCGGTGAGCTGCTTACGGATCAGGCCGGCCTCCTGGTAGTAACCGCCGTAGAAGACCGCCTTCACGTTGGCGGCCTTGACCTTGGTGACCACACCGGAGAACTCGACCTGCTTGCCCTCGCCCTGGACCTTGTCGCTGCCCACGACCGAGGCGCCGAGAACCTTCTTGACCTCGTCGGCCAGGCCGGCGCCGTACGCGGACTGGTCGTCGATGACGTAGACCCGGTCGGCCTTCATCACGTTCTTGATGTAGTTACCGGCGGCGGGGCCCTGGCTCAGGTCGTTGCCGACCGCGCGGAAGAACGTCTTCCAGCCCTGCTCGGCGAGGCTGGGACGGGTCGCGGAGGGGGTGATGGTGACCAGACCGGCCTCGTTGAACAGCGGACCGGCGGCCTCGGACTCGCCCGAGTAGGCCGGACCCACGACACCCAGGATCTTGGTGTCGTCGATCGCCTTCTGGGCCAGACCCGGCGCCTGGTCCGGGCTGCCCTGCGAGTCGAGCTCGGCGAGCTCCACCTTGCAGTCCGGGTTCTCCTTGTTGTACTTGTCGACGGCCAGCTTGACGCCGTTCTTCTCGTTGATGCCCAGCGCGGCCGAGCTACCGGTCAGCGCGCCGAAGAAAGCGATCTTGCTCCCGCAGGCGCTGCCCCCGGAACCCTCATCGTCGCTGCCGCTGGAACAAGCGGTGCCACCGGCGACGAGCGCCAGCATGGCGACCCCGCCGATCACGCGTGCGAGCTTCTGCCTCAAGGCCCGAACCCTCCTCCGTCCATGATCCGAACCACCCGCCGCTGATTGGCCCTTGCGGGGTGGACGAACCAAGACCGTCGTCGCCGGTCTGGGCCGGGACGTTATCCCACCGGAAGCGGTGGCGTAAGACCTGGAAAGCGGGGTTGACCGAACCGTTACACGCGGTGGCGGATTCAAGCCGATCGCCGTAAGAACCGTAGGCGGGGAAAGGCTTTCACCAACTATTCCTCGGTAACGGGCCCATCGGCGATCACCCGCTACCGATCGATGGCCGGCAACGCCCCCCACCAGGCACGGGACGTTTTCCCATCGTCGGCGACCACGAACAGCCCGTCGTCGCCGACGGCCACCGCCAGCGCCGCGTCGCCACCGTCCGGCACCGGCACCGGAGTGATCACCGGAAGCCACGACGCGCCGCCGTCACGCGACATCCAGAGCCGTCGCTGAGCCCCGTCACCGGTCACCGCGACGAGCCGCCGACCCGCCGCCGCGAGCGCGTCCACCGACGACACCCCGGGACCCGCCGTACCGAACCCGCCGACCCGCCGCCACCCCTGCGCCGCACCCGCCGAACCGGTCGATGGCGAGCCGCAGTCGTCGCACCCGCGCCACACCGCGAACCGGTCACCCACCGGCCCGAGGACCACCGGCCCGCCGTCGGCCGGCACCACCCGCTCCGCCGCCCCGGCGGCGCCCGCCGGCACCGGCAACGCCGCGCGCCGCCACACCCGGCCGTCGGCCGAGGACCACGCGAGCGGAACCCGGGCCGTACCGCCGGGCGGCAGCAACGACCCCACCACCAGCCAACCCGAGCCCACCGCCGCCACGTCGTACGCCGCCGTCCGGCCCCGGCCGTCACCGGCCAGCTCCGCCACGCCCTCACGCAGGACGAAACCCTCCGCGTCCGGCGACGACCACACCGACGCGCCGTCCGCGCGCGACCCGGCGACCAACCACCCACCCGGCCCCGCCGCCAGCCGCGACGCGCTCACCGCGCGCGGGCCACCGAACAACTCGAACGCCGCCGGCACCTCCCGCACCGGCCCACCCGAACGCCAGACCCACGTCCCGGTACGCGGATTGCCGTGCACACCACCGGTCTTCGCACCCAGCGCCGCCATCCCGTCGTCGCGGCACGCGACCGCGTAGAGCACGTGCTGACGGCCGTAGAACGTCTGCCCGCGTACCGGGATCGGCGACCAGGTCACGCCGTCCGATGAGGACCACACCGCCGGCCGGGTCTCCCCCACCGCGTCGACCAGCCCGCCCACCACGTACCAGCGGCCGGCACAGCGCGCCGCGTCCCGGGGCACCGGGCGGCCTGCGGCACCGTCGGGAAGGGCCAGCTCCACGGCCCGCCACTCCGGGCGCACCAGCGCCGGCACGGGCAGCGGCCGCGGGGTGGCGTGACAGGCCGCCACGAGCGACGCGGCAGCGGTCACGGCGGCGAGCGCCGGCCGGACGCGCACGGAAGGCATGGACCCGATCCTATCGATCGGGCACCTTCCGGCAGGTCAGGAAGCCGGCTGCTCCACCTCGCCGCCGGCGGTCTCGGCGAGGATCCGCTCGGCGACCTCCTTCATGGTCATCCGGTGGTCCATCGCGGTGCGCTGGATCCACTTGAAGGCCTGCGGCTCGGTCATGCCGTACGTGGTCATCAGCGCGCCCTTGGCGCGCTCCACGGTCTTGCGGATCTCCAGCCGGTCGGTGAGGCCGGCGACCTCCGACTCCAGCGCGGCGATCTCCGAGTAGCGGGACAGCGCGATCTCGACCGCCGGCACCAGGTCGCTCTTCTGGAACGGCTTGACCAGGTACGCCATCGCGCCGGCCGCCCGCGCCCGCTCCACCAGGTCACGCTGGCTGAACGCGGTCAGGATGATCACCGGGGCGATGCGCGCGCCGGCGATCCGCTCGGCGGCGGCCAGCCCGTCCATGATCGGCATCTTGATGTCGAGGATGACCAGATCCGGCTTGAGCTGCTCGGCGAGCTTGACGGCGGTCTCGCCGTCGCCGGCCTCGCCGACCACCTCGTAGCCCTCTTCGACGAGCATCTCGGCCAGGTCCAGCCGGATGAGCGCCTCGTCCTCGGCGATCAGAACGCGCTTGCGCTCGGCGTCCGCCTGCATCTCGCCCACGAGCCACTCCCACCGGTTCGAGCCCGACACCCGCCCTGCCGGGTGTCGCCGCCCCTAGCGTAGTAGGTAACCTATGGCACGACGCGAGAGCGTCGCGCGAGCCTGTCCCCGTATTCCAACCGGTAGAGAAACGGAGCTCAAACCTCCGACAGTGTGGGTTCGAATCCCACCGGGGACACCGAAACTGTCGTACGCGCGTTCGAAGATGTCCACGTGCATCCACCCGAGATACGCGCGCGAGCACGTCAGGCCTTCCTGTCCGGGGCCACCGTCGCGGAGGCGGCCCGCGCAGTGGGCCTCAACTACCGCACCGTCTGGCACTGGTGCAGGGATCGGCCGGAGTCGAGGGAGCACGGCACCGCGCTGCGGTGTTTCCGCTGCCGCGAGGGTGTCCGCGTTCCGACAGATCCGGCGGCCTATGCCTATCTCCTCGGGCTCTACCTGGGCGACGGGCATCTCGTGACCAGGGCACGGGTGCCGGTGCTCCGGATCTCCTGCAGTGACAGTTGGCCCGGGCTGATCGAGGCTTGCGACGACGCCATGCGGCGGGTCCTGGCGGCGAAGGTCCAGCGCGTCCAACATCCGGGCTGCGTCAGCGTGCAGAGCTACGGCAAGCACTGGCCGTGCCTGTTCCCACAGCACGGACCCGGCAAGAAGCACCAACGCCCGATCGTCCTGGCGGACTGGCAGCGCCCCATCGTCGAGGCTCAGGCGGGCGACTTCCTGCGCGGCCTCTTCCACTCCGACGGGTGCCGCTTCGCCAACCACGTCGTCGTCCGGGAAAAGGAGTACGTCTATCCCCGTTACATGTTCCACAACGAGTCGGCCGACATCATGGGCCTGTGCCAGCAGGCCCTCGACCGGCTCGGCATCGCCTGGCGGATGAACCGCCCCAACTCCCTGTCGGTGGCCCGCCGGGAGGCGGTCGCCGCCCTCGACCAGCACGTCGGCCCCAAGTCGTGACCGGCCCGCGCCGCCGACCCGGCCGGCCGGCGGGCGTCAGATCCGCGACAGTGCCTGCGCGAGATCCGCCCGCAGGTCCTCCGGGTCCTCCAGGCCGACCGAGACGCGCAGCAGCCCGCCGCAGGGCTTCGCGTCACCCTCGACCGGCCGGTGGGTGAGCGAGGCTGGGTGCTGGATCAGCGTGTCGACGCCGCCGAGCGACACCGCGTGCGTGATCAGCTCGCAGGCGCCGGCGACCTCGGCCGCGGCGGGCGCGCCACCGCGTACCTCGAAGGCGAGCAGGCTGCCGGTGCCGGACATCTGCCGGCCGACCAGCCCGGCCGGGTCGTGCAGCGACGGGTGGTGGACGCGCTCGACGGCGGGGTGACCGGCGAGCCAGGCGGCGAGCTTCTCCGCGCCGGCCTGCTGGGCACGGACCCGCAGCGGGAGGGTCTGGATGCCGCGGTGCAGCAGGTACGCGCCGAGCGGGTGCAGGACGGCGCCGGTGACGGCGCGGACCTGGCGCAGCCGGGCGGCCCAGTCGGGGGCGCAGGCGATCACGCCGGCGAGGACGTCGCCGTGGCCGCCGATGCTCTTGGTGGCGCTGTGCAGCACGAGCGCGGCGCCGTGGCGGGCGGGCTGCTGGAGCACCGGGGTGGCGACGGTGTTGTCGACGAGCAGCGGGACGTCACCGGCGGCGTCGGCGAGTGCGGCGATGTCGACCAGGTCGAGGCTGGGGTTCGCGGGGGTCTCGACCACGACCAGGGCGGTGTCGGGGCGGATCGCGGCGGCCACGTCGGCGGGGGTGGCCCAGGTGACCTCGGTGCCGAGCAGGCCGGTGGCGAGGACGTGGTCGGTGCCGCCGTAGAGGGGGCGGACGGCGACGATGTGGCGGTTGCCGTCGCGGGTGGCGGCGAGCAGGGCGGCGGTGAGCGCGGCCATGCCGCTGGCGAAGGCGACGGCCTCGGCGGTGTCTTCGAGCTGGGCGAGCGCGGTCTCGAACCGGGCCACCGTGGGGTTCCAGAGGCGCTGGTAGACGGCGCTGCCGCCGGCCGGGAGGGTGCCACCGGTGGCGAGCGTCTCGTAGTCGTCACCGCCGCCGGCCACCGAGGGCAGCGGGTTGGTGGTGGACAGGTCGATCGGCGGGACGTGGACGCCGAGCCCGGCGAGGTCGGCGCGCCCGGCGTGTACGGCTGCGGTGTCCACGGAAGTCATGCCGGAAGCGTCGAACATGACGATGGCTAGAGGCAATAGCAGCGAAGAAGATTCTGGCAATCACGCTTTCGCCCAGCGGTGATTCGGTGAAGGATGGTCACATGCCTGCCGCACCGAATGATGTAC
This sequence comes from Micromonospora chalcea, assembly GCF_028768405.1. Lineage (NCBI taxonomy): Bacteria > Bacillati > Actinomycetota > Actinomycetes > Micromonosporales > Micromonosporaceae > Micromonospora > Micromonospora chalcea. Next base: position 2,852,843 of record NZ_CP118233.1, read on the forward strand.
GGCCGTTCGCCGGCCTGGACGACGTCGACCGCGCGATCCTCACCGAGCTGGCGGCCGACGGCCGGCTGCCGAACAACGCGCTGGCCGAGCGGGTCGGGGTGGCGCCGTCGACGTGCCTGACGCGTACCCGGGCGCTGCGCGAGTGCGGGGCGATCCGCGGGTTCCACGCCGAGGTGGACCCGGCGGCGGTGGGGCTGCCGTTGCAGGCGCTGGTGTCGGTGCGGCTGACCGCGCACGAGCGGGCCGCTGTGGACGCGTTCCGGGCCCGGTCGGTGCGGCTACCAGGGGTGGTGTCGGTGTTCCACGTGGCCGGCGCGGAGGACTACGTGCTGCACGTGCGGGCCGCCTCCGGTGACGCGCTGCGGGACTTCGTCCTCGATCATCTCGCAGTCGATCCGGCGGTGCAGCACACCCAGACCAGCCTGATCTTCGAGCAGGCCCGGGGTATGGGGTAGCGCACCCGGCGGAACAATTCCGGCACGTGGCCTGTTGCACCACGCTGTGATCGACGTACCCATGTCTGTTCTTGATCTTGCCCCGGTGGCGGCGACCGGCAACGCCGGTGAGGCGCTGCGGTACACCACGGAGCTGGCCCGCCGCACCGAGGAGCTGGGCTACCGCCGGTTCTGGGTGGCCGAGCACCACAACATGCCCGCCATCGCCAGTTCCGCGCCGGCGGTGCTGCTCGCGCACCTGGCGGCGAACACCAGCACCATCCGGCTCGGCTCGGGCGGGGTGATGCTGCCCAACCACGCGCCGCTGGTGGTGGCCGAGCAGTTCGGCACCCTGGAGGCGCTGCACCCGGGCCGGATCGACCTGGGCATCGGCCGGGCGCCCGGCACCGACCAGGTGACCGCGCTGGCGCTGCGACGCACCATGGAGGGCCTGTCCGCGGAGCACTTCCCGCGTGAGCTGGCCGACTTGATGAACTACTTCTCCGGCGCCGAGCCGGGCCCGATCACCGCGACGCCGGGCCGCGGCCAGTCGCCGCAGGTGTGGCTGCTCGGGTCCAGCGGGTTCAGCGCGCAGCTGGCCGGTCTGCTCGGGTTGCCGTTCTCGTTCGCGCACCACTTCAGCTCGCAGAACACGATCCCGGCGTTGCAGCTCTACCGGCAGAACTTCCGGCCGTCGCAGTGGCTGGACCGGCCGTACGCGATGGTGGCGGTCAACGCGGTCTGCGCGGAGACCGACGAGCGGGCCGAGTGGCTGGCCGGGCCGGCCGGGCTGTCGTTCCTGAAGCTGCGCTCGGGGCGCCCGGAGCCGCTGGTCACGCCGGAGGAGGCGGCGGCGTACCCGTACTCGGAGTTCGAGCGGGAGTTCGTCGCCCAGCGCCGCGACGGCCAGGCGACCGGCTCGCCGGAGACGGTGGCCCGGCAGCTCGGGGAACTGCTGGAGCGCACCGGCGCGGACGAGCTGATGCTCACCACGATGGTGTACGACGTGGCTGACCGGGTCCGCTCGTTCGAGCTGATCGCCGAGAAGGTGGCGGGCGGGCTGCGCCGGGAGGGCTGAAACACGCTCTTCATAGCCACGTCACCGCAGCGTCGCGCGGGACGCATAACTTTGTCCCCGGTGGTGGTACGGCATTCCCGGTCGGGACGGGTCGGGAATGCTGCGGTGTGGTGCACCGGGTCGCCGGCGGAGCGGATTCCGCGGCCGGCGACCCGGTGCCTGTCGTTTCAGCGCAGGTAGATGTTCGGCGCGGCCGGGGTGCTCATGCCGTCGCCAAGGTAGAAGCCCGGGTGCGGCGGCTGGTTGTAGGCGGTGTTCTGCCAGGCCACCGCCACCCGGTACTGCGGGTCGTGCATCAGCGTCGGCAGCCGCAGGCCGGTGGTGACCGGCGTGCTGTAGATCCGGAGCGCGGTGCTGTCGGAGGTGCGCCAGACGACCTCCTCCCGCCAGTCGCCGAGCAGGTCCGCCGAGAGCGCCGGGGTGGACTTGGTGCCGTTGTTCGAGGCGACGCCGCTGCCGGTGAGCAGCCGGGTCTCCCCGCCGGTGCCGTACTTGTCGATCTTCGTGGCGTCGAGCAGCTCCCGGACCGGGTCGCCGTCCCACCAGATCAGGAAGTTCGCCGACGACGGCTTGCGCCCGACGTTCTGGCCCCGGGTGTTGAGCAGCCCGTCGACGGCCGACGACCAGGACTCGGCGCCCGGGCTGCCGGCCCAGACGTCGCCGGAGACGCCGCGGCCGTTGTCGCCGTTCGGCGCGGTCTGCCAGATGATCTGCCCGGTACGCGCGTCGGCCATCCAGGAGCTGGGCTTGCTGCCGTCCTCGTCGACCTTGAACACCTCCAGGCCGGCGCGGGACGGGTCGAGGTCGCCGACGTGCAGCGCGTCGCCGTGGCCGTTGCCGGTGGAGTACAGCAGCCGGCCGTTGTCGTCGATGGTGGCGGCGCCGTACACGATCTCCTGACGGCCGTCGTTGTCGACGTCGGCCACGGAGAGCTGGTGGTTGCCCTGGCCGGCGGCGGCGCCGTTGCCGGAGGCGTTCGAGTCGAACGTCCAGCGCTTGCGCAGCGTGCCGTCGCGGAAGTCCCAGGCGGCGACGACGGCCCGGGTGTAGTAGCCACGCGCCATGATCAGCGAGGGGCGCTGCCCGTCCAGGTACGCGGTGCCGGCGAGGAACCTGTCGACCCGGTTGCCGTACGAGTCGCCCCAGGACGAGACGGTGCCGCGCGGCGGGTCGTAGTCGACTGTGGACAGGGCCGCGCCGGTGCGGCCGTCGAACATGGTCAGGTACTCCGGGCCGGCGAGCACGTAACCGCTGGAGTTGCGGTGGTCGGCCGAGCCGTTGCCGATCACCTGACCGGTGCCGGAGCGGGTGCCGTCGGCGGTCTTCATGGCCACCTCGGCGTCTCCGTCGCCGTCGTAGTCGTACACCTGGAACTGGGTGTAGTGGGCGCCGGCGCGGATGTTGCGGCCCAGGTCGACGCGCCACAGCCGGGTGCCGGTGAGCGTGTACGCGTCGACGTAGACGTTGCCGGTGTAGCCGGACTGCGAGTTGTCCTTGGCGTTCGACGGGTCCCACTTGAGCACGAACTCGTAGCGGCCGTCGCCGTCGAGGTCACCGACGCTCGCGTCGTTCGCCGAGTAGCTGTACCCCTCCCCGGCCGGGGTGGTGCCGCCGGGCGGCGGCTGGATCGGCACGTCCAGGTAGCCGTTGGCGAACTGGAGCGCCGGGGCCGACGCCGCCTGCTCGGCGCCGTTCACCACGGCCCGCACGGTGTACGCGGACCCGGCCGCCGCGCCGCTGTCCAGGTACGTGGTGGCGCCGGTGATCGGGCTGGCGTTGACCTTGGTGCCACCTCGGTAGAGGTTGAACGCCACACCGGTGGTCTCGGTGCCGAGCAGCCGCCAGGAGACGAGGTTGCCGCTGCCGGAGCGGACGCTGACCAGCCCTCGGTCGAGCTTCTCCATCTGCTTCGCCCCGGCCGGCGGGTCGGTGGGCGGGGGCGTGGTTGGTGGCGGTGTGCTGGGCGGAGGTGTGGTGGGCGGCGGCGTGGTGGGCGGAGGCGGCGTCGACGGCGGCGCGCTGGTGGACGGCGCGCCGGTGCAGGCCGTGCCGTTGAGCGTGAACGCGGCCGGCACCGGGTTCGACGCGTTGTTCCACGAGCCGTTGAAGCCGAAGTTCGCGGTGCCGCCGGTGCCGATGGCCGCGTTGTAGCCGGCGTCGCGGGCGCTCACCTGCGCGCCGGACTGGCTGACCGTCGCGCTCCACGCCTGGACGACCTGCTGGCCGGCGGCGAAGCTCCAGCCGAGGGTCCAGCCGTTGACCGGGTCGCCGAGGTTGGTCACTGTCACGTCGGCGCCGAATCCGCCGCTCCACTGGTTGGTGATCCGGTAGTCGACCCGGCAGCCGGCGGCCGCCGCCGCGGCGGTCATCGTGGTGAGCGCGCCGGCCGACAGGGTGAGCGCCGAGGCCGCGGCGAGCAGCGCGAGCCGGCGGCGTGGGGTGGTGAGGTGCACGGAGATGCCTTTCGCGGAGGTCAGGCACGCGACGACGCCGGCCTGCCCGGACCGGCGGATACGTGCCCTGACGCGACGGGCGACGTCAACGCATCGACGTCGATGATTCGGCTCCGCGCTCCGTCAGCCTAGGTCACCGCCGGACACCCCCACAAGCGCGGCAGCGTGCGCGGGGCGGGCAGCGCGGCGGCGCGGCGTGGGCGTGGCAGCGCGGGCGGGGCGGCGCGGCGGCGCGGGTGGGGCGGCGGCGCGGGCGGGGCGGCGGCGCGGGCGGCGCGGGCGGCGGGGCGGCGGCGCGGGCGGCGCGGCGCGGCGGGGCGAGGCGGCGCGGCGGGGCGAGGCGGCGCGGGGCCGGGCGGGGCGGCGAAACGGCGCGGTGGAGTGGCGGCGCAGGAGCGCGGCGGCCAACAGCCGACGCCGACGCCGACGAGAAGAGATGCCTGAAAGCCGATATACCTCAGAGTCATAATTATGACTCTGAGGTATATCGGTCAGCAGGACATGTCTCTACGGCGCGCGACACGCCGAGACAGAACACTCCTGGGCGATGGCGCGGCCCGGGAACGCGAGCGGCTCAGCCCTCGACGGCGGCGGCGAGCTTCCGCGACTCCGCGGCCTCGGCAGGCTCGGAGGTCTCGGCGGTGACCACCGGCTCCGGGACTTGCCCCGACTTCGCGGCCTCTGCCGACCCGACGGATTCCCCCGGCCGAGCGGGCTCCCCCGCCTCCGCGGGCGACGCGGAGACGGGCGCGGCCTCGACCGGCGGCGCGGAGGCCGGCGGCGCGGAGGCCGGCGACGCGGAGGCCGGCGGCGTGGAGGCCAGCGCCGCTTCGACGGTGGCGCGGGCGCGGCGGGTGCGGCGCAGCGCCCGCACCGCCAGGACAATGGCGACCACCCAGGCGACACCGAGCAGCGCGTACACCACCACCGGCGCCGAGCCGCTCACGCCGCCGGCGCTGAGCAGCGTGCGGGCGTTGGTCAGCACGATCACGCCGCCGATCACGGCGCCGAGCAGCTGAGCGGGAACGATGCGGACCAGCCAGGCCGCGATCGGGGCGGCGATCAGGCCACCGATCAGGAGCGCCGCCACCGTGGGCAGCAGGAAGCCCTCGGTGCCCAGGCCGATCAGGAAGCCGACGCTCGCCGCGCCGGCCACGACGAACTCGGAGGTGTCGACCGAGCCGATGACCTTGCGGGGTTCCATCCGGCCGGAGACCAGCAGCGCCGGGGTGGCGACCGGGCCCCAGCCTCCGCCGCCGGTGGCGTCGACGAAGCCGGCGACCAGGCCGAGCGGGGCGAGGAAGCGGCTCCGCAGCCGGCCGGCGGCGCGGGTGGCCCGAAGCGGCCGGGAGAACCGCACCAGCAGGTACGCGCCGAGCGTGAACAGGATGGCCGCCATCCACGGCGCGGCGGCCTCGGTGGAGATGGAACTGAGGAACGTCGCCCCGGCGAACGCGCCGATCGCGCCGGGCAGCGCGATCCGGCCGACGACCCGCCAGTCGACGTTGCCGAAGCGCCAGTGCGAGACGCCCGCGGCGAGCGTGGTGCCGATCTCGGCCAGGTGCACCGAGGCCGACGCGGCGGCCGGCGCGACACCGGCGAACAGGAGCAGCGTCGAGGAGGTCAGCCCGTACGCCATGCCGAGCGAGCCGTCGACCAGTTGCGCGGCGAGCCCGACGAGGGCGAGGACCAGCAGCTTGCGCACGAGCGCCCCCTGACTTTTCGGTATCTCCTATCGACTTGGTCGACAATGCGGCACGAAGGTGGTCCCGGTCAAGTCCCCATCCGGTTGGTAGGACGCGCCGGACGGCGCGGTCAGCTCCAGGCGCGCGGGTCGGCGGCCAGTTCGTTGACCCGGCCGGGCAGCTCACCGGAGGCCACGTCGGCGATCGTGACCAGCTCCAGGATCTCCCGCTCGCTGGCCCGCAACGCGATCCAGACGTCCTGCAACGCGCGGGCCGCGCCCTGATAGCCGAGCTGTTCCGGACGCTGGCCGCGCACGTGCGCGAGCGGCCCGTCGATGACGCGGATCACCTCGGCCAGGGAGATCTCACTCGCCGGCCGGGCCAGCCAGTAGCCGCCCTCGGGGCCACGCTGGGCGTGCACGATGCCGCCCCGGCGAAGCTGGAGCAGGATGCTCTCCAGGAACTTCGGCGGGATGTCCTGGGACCGGGCGATCTGCTCGGCGGTCACCGGGCGGCTCCGCTCGGCGGTCCCGTCCGCGACCGAGGCCAGCTCAGCGGCCGCGCGGAGGGCATAGTCGACCCGGGCGGAAAGACGCATACGGCCAGGTTAGTCCGCTCGGGTGGGGGCCGCCCCGCCGACCCGTGCCCGGACGATCATCACCCGCCGCTCAGCCGCCGACGCGGCGCAGCAGTCCCTCCTGCACGGCGCTGGCGATGTGCCGCCCGTCGGCGGTGAACATGCGGCCGGTGGCCAGGCCACGGCCGCCCGACGCGGACGGGCTCCAGCAGTCGTACAGGAACCACTCGTCGGCGCGGAACGACCTGTGGAACCACAGCGCGTGGTCGAGGCTCGCGCCGACCACGCCGCCCGGGCCCCACACCTCGCCGTGCACCGACAGCACCGAGTCCAGCAGCGTCAGATCGGAGGCGTACGTCAGCGCGCACGCGTGCAGCAGCGGATCGTCCGGCAGCTTGCCGTCCAGCCGCATCCACACCCGCTGGTGCGGTTCGGCCGGGCGGTCGCCGGGGCGTACCCAGCCGGGCTCGCCGACGTAGCGCACGTCGATCGGGCGCGGGATCATCCCCCAGATGCCGAGCCGCTCCGGGTAGCGGGAGAGCCGGTCGGTCATGGTCGGCACGTCGTCCGGGCCGGGCACGTCCGGCGGCACCGGGGCGTGGTGGTCCAGCCCCTCGTCCTGTCGCTGGAACGACGCCGACATGAAGAAGATCGGCTTGTCGTGCTGCAACGCCACCGAGCGGCGCACCGAGAAGGACCGGCCGTCGCGGACGTTCTCCACCTGGTACTCGATCGGCTCGGCCGGGTCACCGGGGCGCACGAAGTAGCCGTGCAGGGAGTGCACGGCCCGCTCCGCGTCGACGGTGCGGCCGGCGGCGACCAGGGCCTGGCCGGCGACCTGCCCGCCGTAGACCCGCTGCGGGCCCACCGGCGGGCTCATCCCCCGGAAGGTCATCTCCCCGGTACGGTCCAGGTCGAGCACCTCCAGCAGCTGGTCGACCGCCGCCTGCCCGGTCGCCGCAGCACTCACTGGAGCGCTCGCGCCGAGGCCGCGTCCACGAGCGAACCCAGCTGGTGCACGCGCAGCGTGTTGGTGGAGCCGGGGGTGCCGGGCGGGCTGCCCGCCACGATCACCACGTAGTCGCCCGGATTGGCCCGGTTGAGGCCCAGCAGCGCCTGGTCGACCTGGCGGAACATGTCGTCGGTGTGCTGGACGAACGGCATCAGGAACGTCTCCACGCCCCAGGAGAGCGCGAGCTGGTTGCGCACCTCCGGCACCGGCGTGAAGGCCAGCAGCGGCAGGTCGCAGTGCAGCCGGGCGAGCCGCTTGACGGTGTCGCCGGTCTGCGAGAACGCCACCATGGCCTTGGCGCCGATGGCCCGGGCGATGGAGGAGGCGGCCACGGTGAGCGCGCCGCCGTGCGTACGCGGGTCGTGCTGCAACCGGGGGACGGCGATCGAGCCGGCCTCGGTGGTGGTGACGATCTTGGCCATGGTGCTGACGGTGAGCACCGGGTACTTGCCGACGCTCGTCTCGCCGGAGAGCATCACCGCGTCCGCGCCGTCGAGCACCGCGTTGGCCACGTCGGAGGCCTCGGCGCGGGTCGGGCGGGAGTTCTCGATCATCGAGTCGAGCATCTGGGTGGCCACGATGACCGGCTTGGCGTTCTCCCGGCAGAGCTGCACGGCGCGCTTCTGCACGAGCGGCACCTGGTCCAGCGGCAGCTCGACGCCGAGGTCGCCGCGGGCGACCATGACGCCGTCGAAGGCCAGCACGATCGCCTCGAGGTGGTCGACCGCCTCGGGCTTCTCGACCTTGGCCAGGACCGGGCGGCGCACGCCCTCCTCGTCCATGATCGAGTGGACGAGCTTGATGTCCTCGGGTGAGCGGACGAACGAGAGCGCGACCAGGTCGACACCGAGGCCGAGGGCGAAGCGCAGGTCCTCCGCGTCCTTGTCGGACAGGGCCGGGACGCTGACCGCCACGTTCGGCAGCGAGACGCCCTTGTTGTTGGAGACCGGGCCGCCCTCGGTGACCAGGCACCGGATGTCGTTGCCGGTGACGTCGCTGACCTCGACCGCGACGCGGCCGTCGTCGATCAGCAGCCGGTCGCCCGGCTTCACCTCCTGCGGCAGCTTGCGGTAGGTGCAGGAGACGCGCTCCTTCGAGCCGACGACGTCGTCACCGGTGATCACGACCGAGTCGCCGGTGCGCCACTCGTGCGGGCCGTCGGCGAACCGGCCCAGCCGGATCTTGGGCCCCTGGAGGTCGGCCAGCACCGCGACCGGCTTGCCGGACGCCTCGGCGGCCTCCCGGACCAGCCGGTAGACCGATTCGTGGTCGGCGTGACTGCCGTGGCTGAAGTTGAGCCTCGCCACGTTCATGCCCGCCTCGACGAGCCCTCGGATACGCTCCGGGGACGAGGTGGCGGGGCCGAGAGTACAGACGATCTTCGCGCGGCGTGTCACGCCCATCAGGCTAGTCTCTCCTCCGGATCGGCCTCCCGGCCGACCCCTTGCGGACAGCGGAACAGTTGTCCAACGACGCGCGTGTACCGCGCGGGCGGGCGGTTGGCGTACCGCACCGGAACGTCGTGTGTGGCGGGCATCGGCGACCGCGCGGCGGAAATGGTACCCCTCGCCGTCACGTGCCGGCCGGGTGCTCCCGTGGATGCCGTCCGCCCTCGCCGTGGCGCGGCCCCGCCGGACCGGCCGGGGGCAGGTTCGGGCAGCCGCCGGGCGGCCGGGCCGCGATGATCTCGGCGAGCAGGTGGTCGGCGCGCAGCCCGGACGCGGTCCGCTCCAGCGGGACCCGGCTCGCGGCGCCGTGGAAACTGGTGCAGCGCGATCGCCGAGAACGGCGACGAGACCGCGCCGGCCGTCAGCTCTCCGTCTTGACCAGCGGGAACTCCAGCGAGCCGGCCGGGCAGAGGAAGGTCAGCACCTCGACGCGGTAGAGCCCGGCCTGTACCGCCGGGTCGGCCTCCATGACGCTGCGCACGTCGTCCACCGAGCCGGTGCGGGCCAGGCCGAAGCCGATCGGCGGGTCCGGTTCCCGGGCCGGGCCGTCCACCGAGCCGTCGACGAGCACGATGCCGCGCCGTTGCAGCGCCCGCATGTGCTGCAGATGCTCGGCCTGCAGCCGTTGCACGGTCTCCTCCGGCAGGGCCCGGCCGGACGGCCCCGGGTAGAGCACGATGCACTCGTACGTGTCCAGCGCGAAGTCGAGCCGTGGCGTCGTGCCCATGCGCACCTCCTGCTGACCACCGTTGCGCCCAGCCTCGCACGGCGGTCCGGTGCGCCGGGGCCGCTCGCCGCAACTATCAGTGCTTCGCCGCCACGATTCGGGGAATGTCCAGGGGTCGGGGCGCGCGCCGCCCGCGACCGCGTACGAGCACAGGAGGACCGCGATGGCCACCAGCACCCAGCCCGCCAAGGCGTCGGGCAGCTACCGGATCGGTGGTGACCTGCGGGTCGACCGCCTCGGCTACGGGGCGATGCAGCTCACCGGCCCCGGCGTGTGGGGCGACCCGAAGGACCCGGCCGAGGCGGTACGGGTGCTGCGCCGCGCGTACGAGCTGGGCGTCACGTTCATCGACACCGCCGACTCGTACGGGCCGTTCGTCAGTGAGCTGCTGATCCGCGAGGCGCTGCACCCGTACGCCGACGACCTGGTCATCGCGACGAAGGCTGGACTGACCCGCTCCGGCCCGGACGACTGGCGGCCGGTGGGCCGCCCGGAGTATCTGCGCCAGCAGTGCGAGCTGAGCCTGCGCCACCTGGGCCTGGACTGCATCCCGCTCTACCAGCTGCACCGCATCGACGCGAAGGTGCCGCTGGCCGACCAGCTCGGCGAGCTGGCGCTGCTGCGGCAGGAGGGCAAGATCCGGCACATCGGGCTGTCGCAGGTCAGCGTCGAGCAGATCGAGGCGGCCCGGGAGATCGTCCCGATCGTGTCCGTGCAGAACCTCTACAACCTGGCCGACCGCGGCGCCGAGGACGTGCTGGCGCACTGCGAGCGGCACGACCTGGCGTTCATCCCGTGGTTCCCGATCGCCACCGGCAACCTGGCCCGCCCCGGCGGCCCGCTGGACGCGATCTCGACCGCGCACGGCGCCACTCCGGCGCAGCTCGCGCTGGCCTGGCTGCTGCGCCGCTCGCCGGTGATGCTGCCGATCCCCGGTACGTCGTCGGTGGCGCACCTGGAGGAGAACGTGGCGGCGGCCGAGGTGGAACTGACCGACGACGAGTTCGAGGCGCTGGCCAAGGCGGCCTGAGTCTGCCGCCGTCCGGCCCTTTCGCGGAATGTGATCGAGCAACTACCGTCAGAAGGATTCTCACGAGTGGGGGTCCGCTGTGGAGGAGTTCGACTACATCATCGTGGGGGCCGGCGCGGCGGGGTGCGTGCTGGCCAACCGGCTCACCGAGGATCCGGGAACGCGGGTGCTGCTGCTGGAGGCGGGCGGCTGGGACCGCAGCCCGTACGTGCGGGTGCCGAAGGCGTTCTCCCGGCTGATGGACGACGAGCGCACCGCCTGGCACTACCCGGCCACCACCGGGCCGGGCCGCCAGGAGATCTGGCAGCGCGGCCGGATGATCGGCGGCTCGACGTCGGTCAACGGCATGATCTGGAGCCGCGGCGCGGCCCGCGACTGGGACGCCCTCGACCCGCTGGGCTGGGGCTGGTCGGCCATGCGGCAGGTGTTCACGCGGCTGGAGGACCACCCGCTGGGCCCCGCGCCGCACCGGGGCGCGGGCGGGCCGGTGCGGCTGTCCATCGCCACCGGCACCGACCCGCTCGCCGAGGAGATGGTGGCCACCGGCGCCGAGCTGGGCTGGCGCCGGGCCGACGACCTGGACGCCGACGACGACGAGCGGATCGGCTACCCCACCGCCACCATCCACGGCGGACGGCGGGTCAGCGCCGCGAACGCGTTCCTGCACCCGGTGCGGCGCCGGCCCAACCTGACCGTCGAGGTCGGCGCCGTCGTGCTGCGGGTGCTGGTCGAGGGCGGCCGGGCGGTCGGCGTACGGGTGGCGCACGGCGGCCGGGAGGTCGAGCGCCGGGCGGCCGGGGAGGTGATCCTCGCCGCGGGCGCCCTGGCCACCCCGCACCTGTTGCAGGTCTCCGGCATCGGGCCGGCGGACACGCTGCGCGCCGCGGGCGTGCCGGTGCTGCTCGACCGGCCCCGGGTCGGCGCGGGGCTGCGCGAGCACCGGTCGATGGTGCTGCAGTACCGCCTCGCCGAGCCCGGCGGCCACAACATGACCATCGGCAGCCCGCTCGGGCAGGCCCGGGCCACGCTGCGCTGGCTGCTCACCGGCGGCGGCCCGCTCGCCCTGCCGGTGCTCGACGTGGCGGCCCACGTCAAGTCCCGGCCGGAGCTGGACCGCCCGGACGCGCACCTGCTGATGGCGCCGTTCTCGGCCGCCCCGCCCCGGCCCGGCAAGGCCCTCGAACTGGAACGGGAACCGGGCGTGATGTGCCTGGGCACGGTGACCCGGCCGGACAGCGAGGGCAGCCTGGCGATCACCGACGCGGACCCGCGTACGCCGCCGGCTGTCGTGGCGAACTACCTCACCACCGACCACGACCGGCGGGTGGCGGCGGACCTGTTCCGCCGGATGCGGGAGTTCTTCGCCACCGGGCCGATCGCGAAGCGGATCCGGGCCGAGACAGTGCCCGGCCCGGCGGTCCGCACCGACGCCGAGATCGTCGAGGCGGCGGTGGCACGCGGCTACTGCGGCTACCACGCCATCGGCACCTGCGCGATGGGCGACGGCGACGACCACGTGGTCGACCCGCAGCTGCGGGTACGCGGCGTGGACGGGCTGCGGGTGGTCGACGCGTCGGTGCTGCCGGTGATGGTGGCGGGCTGGACCAGCGCCCCGGTGAGCGCGCTGGCCTGGCGGGCCGCGGACGTCATCCGCGGGCGGGACGGGAGCTGACAGCGCCCGGGCCCGCGCGACGGCGGGCCCGGGCACCGGTGTCAGACCGCGAAACAGTTCGGCCGGACCGGGGCGCCGGCGAGCACCTGGCGCACCACCGTGTACGTGGTGCCGTCCAGCACCAGCCCGAGGTGGCCGACGACCCGCAGCGGGCACCACGCCTGCACCAGCACGTTCGTGGCGCCGTCGGCGAGCAGCGCGTTGTCGACCGGCCGGACCAGCTCGTCCTGCCAGGTGCGCACGGTGGCCCAGCGGACCGGCCCGGGCGTGTCGTCGCCGGCGTTGAGGTCGGCCAGGAAGCTCGACCCGATCGACATCTGCTGACAGGCGATCACCCCGGCGCAGCTGCCCAGCCCGAGGAACGCGACCAGGTTGGCGACGTACGTGCCGTACTGCGGGCTGCCGAGGCTGACGTACTGGTCGACGGTGGCGGCGCCGCCGAGGTACTTGACGTACCAGCGGCTGACCAGGCCGCCCTCGGAGTGGCCGACCAGGTCGACCCGGGCCGCTCCGGTGGCGGCGCGGACCTGGTCCACGTAGGTCGAGAGCGCACGGGCGGACTCGCGGATGTCGCCGAGGCCGAGGTTCGGCAACTGGAAGATCGAGACCCGGTAGCCGTCGGCGCGCAGCCGGGCGGCGATCGGCTCGTACGCGATGGAGATTCCACTGAGGCCGCCGACCACGATCACCGGGTCGGCGGCCGCGGCGGTGGCCCGTTGCGCGGCGGTGGTGACGGTGGCCGTGTTCGACGGGGCGGCGGGTTCGGCGGCGGCCGCCTGGGCGGCGGCCGGGACGAGCAGGACGGTGGCGGCGGTGGTGGCGGCCAGGATCGTTCGGAGCAGCATGGGCTGCACCTCCGAGGGGGAGGCACCCGGGCGGACCGGGAGGGGACGGGTGGGATCCGATCGATCGTGGACACGATGATGCGTGTCCGATTTCACACACGTCAATGAGAAGTTACGCGGCGGTAACCACTTGTCGCGCCCACCGCGCAAACCGGCAAGCCGGGCCGGGCTCAGTTGCCCAGCGCCTGGACCTTCGCGATGGTCTCCTGGACGTGCTGCCGGGCCGGCTCCCCGCCCTGCGCGGCCTGCGCCAGCGCCTGCCGGTAGGAGTCGATGACGCCGATCAGCGGCCCGGCCGTGGCCCCCTCCAGCGCGCCCGCCACCAGCGCCCGCGCCTCCGCCGCGTCCTGTGCCGCGGCAGCCGTGCGCGCCTTGGCCTCGTCCAGCTTCTGCGCCGCCGCCGCCAGCCTCGCGATGATCTCCGCCGCGCTCACAACCCCTCCCCCACCTCACCCACCCTCGGGAACCCTACCGCCCTCCCCCACCCCCACGCCTTCGCGATCTTGCAGTTTCCGCCCCGGCAAAAGCCACATCAAGCCCACCGCCGCGGCCACAAGTCCATGATCGACAGGGGCTGGGGTCAGCGGAGGAGGCGGAACAGAAGCAGGTAGACGCAGAACAGCGACGGGGAGACCAGCGCGCAGATCACGAAGCCCAGCGGCACGTACCGCCCGGTCGTGGCCTCACCGCCGGCCAGCGCCGGGCGGCCCCACCGGGCCAGCACGACCTGACCGGCCACGAAGGACAGCAGCGGCACCCCGGCGCAGGACAGCGCCGCCACCAGGTCCAGCCCGGCCACCGGCACCGGCGACCCCACGAGCGCGACCAGCATCAGCAGCGAGCCGACGAGCGCGCAACCGCCGTACACCGCGACCGCCCGGGCCGGCGCCGACCAGGTCGGCAACAGCACCGGCGTGCGGGCCAGCGCGTCGGCCTGCTGCCCGTACCCGTCGGCCTCCCCGGCGAGCCGCTCCGCCGCAGCCAGCTCCGCCGCCGGGTCACCCGCCCGCGGCGCCACACCCGGAGAGGGGTACGCCCCGACGCCCGCCTGCCCCGGCGCGGCGGCTGCGCCGCCGGTCACGCCGTCCCCCGGCCCGGCGCCCGTCCGCCCGCCCGCGTCCTCCCCCCGCCCGGCGCCCGTCCGCCCGCCCACGTCTGCCGCCTCCGGCGCGGCCGGTCCGGCGGCCACCGCAACCGCCGGCGCCGGTACCGAGGTCATCGGCGTGCCGATCGCCTGGCCCAGCCGGTCCAGGTGCTGCCCCTGGGCGACGAGCCGCTGCCCCAGCTTGTCGACGGCGGCCTGCAGGCCACGGCGGCGCTCCGCCTCGGCCGCGATCTCTCGCTCCCCGCCCCGCTGCCGGGTGGACAGCTCCCGCAGCAGCGCCGCGTACTCGTCGAATCCACTCATGGGACATCACTCCCCGCGGCGAACGGCACGATCAGCGCGGTGCGGTGCTCGTGCCGGTCGACGAGCAGCGCGCGGCCCTCGCGCGGCACGTACGCGAGGTCGTGCACGCCGAGGTGCAGGCCCAGGTCGGCGGCGGGCACGTTGAGCGCGACCAGGCCGGTGACGTCGTCGCGCTGCCCGCTGCCGCCCAGGTCGTCGGCGAGCCGGCGCAGCCCGCGCCACCAGCCGAGCACGTGCACCCCGCGCGCGGGCCCCTGGCGCAGCACGGCGCGCAGATCGTCGTACCCGGAACGGAACGTCGCCGGGTCGGAGGCGGCGAGCGTCGTGGCGGCGGCGTCCACCCCGAACACCACCAGGTAGGTACGCCCGGAGGCCGGGGCGTCACCTGCGGCGGCCTCGGCGAGCTGGGCGCGCAGTGCCTCGGCGGCCAGGCGGCGGACCGGGTGCCCGGCGGCGGCCAGCGTCATGGCCAGGTCGTCGGCGGCGTCGGTGGTGCCGGGCGCCAGCGGCGCGAACAGGAACCGGGCGGTGCCGGGCGCGTGCTGCCGGGCCAGGGACAGCGTGGCCGACCGGAGCACCTCCGCGCCGACGGTGGCGGTGCCGACCACCGCCAGGTGCCGGCCCGGGCTGGCGTCGAGCGCGAACCCGGCCGGGCTGCCGGCGACGTCGACCGCGCGGCCCACGAGCGCGTACGGCGGGTCGGCGCCCGGCGTCAGCGCGGTCCAGGCGGAGTCGTCGGTGAGCCGGGGCGTCTCGTGTCCCCGGAACACCGACGGCGGGCGCGATCCGGCCGGGCGGGCCGCGTGCAGCTCGTGGCGCAGCGCCGCCAGGTCGGCCGAGGCGGCGTGCGCGTCGGGGAACCGCACCTCCGCGTCCGCGCCGGGCGCGCCGGCGGCGGTGTTCACCACTGCCGTGCCGACGGTGAGCCCGCGCGCGGCGTCGTTGCGCGGGTCCAGCACGGCGTCCCCGCCGGGCAGCGCGATCCGCAGCGGGAACTGGCCGAAGATGGCCTCGGCCCGGCCGTAGAGCGCCTCGATGCCGGTGGTGCTCTGGCTGGCCAGCACCAGGTGCAGGCCGTACGAGCGGCCCTTGCGGGCCAGTTCCTCGATCAGGTCGACGGCCTGCCGGGCCAGCGCGTCGTTGCCGGCGAACAGCACGTGGAACTCGTCGATCACGGTGACGATCCGGGGCGGCCGGGCGTTGGGCGGCAGGTCGGCCAGGCGGCTGACCCCGTGCCGCTTGAGCAGGTCGGCGCGGCGGCCCAACTCGGCGCGCAGCTCCCGCAGCACCGCCACGCCGTACTCGCGGTCGGACTCGATGCCCACCGCGTCGGCGTGCGGCAGCCAGGACGGGTCGCGGTCGGTGGGCACGAACTCGGTGAAGCTCACGCCCTCCTTGAAGTCGAGCAGCATCAGCCGCAGCTCGGCCGGGGAGTAGCGGGCGGCCAGCCCGTAGAGCACGTCGAGCAGCAGCACCGTCTTGCCGGCGCCGGTGCGGCCGCCGATCAGCCAGTGCGGCGTGGCGTCGTCGAACGCCACCGCGAGCGGGCGGCGGCCGGCGCGGCCGAGCACGGTACGCAGGCCGGAGGCGGCGGACCCGGCCCAGCGCTGCGCGGGCAGCAGGTCGGCGAACGTGACGACGTCCTGGTCGGCGGTCTCGGCGTACCGGCGGGCCAGCGCGGTCACCGCGGCGTGCGACGGGTCGCCGTCGAGCACCACCGGCGCGGCCAGCCCGCTGCCGTCGGCGCTGAACGGGCGGCCGGGCGGGTCACCGACGAGCGTGTACCGCTCGGTGATCCGCAGGTGGGTGGTGGCGCCCAGCGGCGGCGCGGCGCTCGGCCCGGCGGGCCGGTGACCGGCCAGCAGCACGCAGACCGCGGCGGCCGGGCCGGCGTGGGTGAGCGCGGCGAGCCGGGCCAGCTCCCGGGGCGGCGGCGCGGACGCGGCCACCACCACCAGCAGCTCCCGGTCCTCCGGCGCGGACCGCTGGGCGGTACGGGCGTGCCGCTCGGCCGCGTCGAGCAGCGCTGCTGTCTCCGCCTCGGTGGTCGCCGCCGCGGCGAGCACCCCGGCGTCCTGCAGTGGGCGCAGCGGCAGGAACGCCGCGCCGAAGGCGGCCTGGTCGATGCCGACGACCCGGATCGCGCCGGCCGGAGCGGCGGTCAGCAGCCGCACCACCACCGCCCGCAGCAGCTCCCCGACGCGCGGGTCGCGGGCGTCCTGATCGAGCGCCAGATGCGCGCCCGCCCCCACCGGCACGAGCACCGGGAACGCGCCGTCGACTGTGGTCGCCGCGCCGAGGCGTACCGGAACGGGGTGGGTCGCGACGCGGGCGGTGCCGGGCACCGCGGCGGCCAGCTCACCGCCGAGGCGGGCCAGCCGCGCGACCAGCTCGGGGCTGCCCACCGGCGCCGGCCCGGCGGCGCCGAGCAGCCGCCGAGCCGCCTCCCAGTGGCGCAGTGCCTGCCGGTGCCGATCGACCGCCTGCCGGTACGCCGCCGCGAGTCTGCCCACCGTCCGCCCTCCGACGTCTTGCGATCGAGGGAACCCTAACGGACGCGCGGCGCAGCGGCACAAGGCGCTCCGCACCGGGGATTCGTCCACTGTTCACCCGGCGGCGGACGGGCGCGCCGCCCACCGTTCCCCCGGCCCCGCTTGCCTTCCTCCAGGCAATCGTGGCGCACAGGAAGGCGACGACGTGACCTCACCTCTTCCCCGGCGGTCCCTGCTGCGCGGCGGCGTGGCCGGCGGGCTCGGCATCGTGGTGGCCGGCAGCCTGGAGGCGATCGCCGGCCCGGCCGCGGCCCGGCCCGCGTGCCGTCCCGCCGTCGGCTACGGCGACCTGGTGCCGGACCCGGCCGGCCTGCTGGCGCTGCCGCCGGGCTTCTCGTACACGGTGGTCGCGCAGGCGGGCGCGACGCTGCTGGAGTCCGGGCAGCCCACCCCCAGCGACGCCGACGGCACCGGCTGCTTCCGCGGCCCGCGCGGCTCGGTGCTGGTGAACAACCACGAGATCGGCGGCGACGAGCCGTACCCGGTGCCGGCGCTGACCGGTCTCACCTACGACCCGGGTGCCCGCGGCGGCACCACCACCATCGAGGTGGACCGGCACGGGCGGCGGCTGCGCGAGTACGTGAGCGTGGCCGGCACGCACAACAACTGCGCCGGTGGCATCACCCCGTGGGGCACGTGGCTGACCTGCGAGGAGACCGAGCAGCGGGCCGGTGGGCGATTCCTGAAGGACCACGGGTACGTCTTCGAGGTCGACCCGCACGACAGGTCCGCCAACACCGACCCGGTGCCGCTGACGTTCCTCGGGCGGTACTCGCACGAGGCGGTCGCGGTCGACCCGTACACGCACTCGATCTACCTGACCGAGGACGCGAGCGGGCCCAACGGCCTGTACTTCCGGTGGACGCCGCCGCCCGGTTTCCGGGCCGGCAAGGGCGCGCTGCGGGCGCTCGCCCAGCGGCCCGACGGCGGCGCCGCCGGAAGCCTCGCCGCGATGCGCTGCCTGCGCGGCGACGACCATGTGACCGACCTGTCCGAGGCCACCACGCCCGGGACCCGCTACCGGGTCGAGTGGGTCGAGGTGCCGGATCGCGACGCGCGCACCGTGTCCGTACGCAAGCAGTTCACCGACGCGGAGGTGACCCGCAGCCGCAAGCTGGAGGGCGCCTGGTGGGGCGACGGCGGCGCGTACTTCGTGGCCAGCTACGCCCGGCACGACGACGGCAGCGCCAACGAGCACGACGGGCAGGTGTGGTTCTACGACCCGCGCCGGCAGACCGTGACGCTGAAGACCATCTTCGGGGTGAACACCGACCCGGACGCCGACCACGGCAACTACGACGGGCCGGACAACATCACCGTGTCGCCGTACGGCGGGGTGATCCTGGCCGAGGACGGCGAGGGTGTGTCGCACCTGGTCGGCGTCACCGAGCAGGGCACTGCGTATCCGCTGGCGCGCAACGAGCTGAACGACAGCGAGTTCACCGGGCCGACGTTCAGCGCGGACGGCAGGACGCTGTTCGCCAACATCCAGTCGCCGGGGTACGTGTTCGCGATCACCGGGCCGTGGGGGCGGCCGGGCAACGGGCACCGCTGACGGGACGGTGAGCGGCCGGCGGTTCTCGCTCGGGAGCCGCCGGCCGAGCAGTGCTGGTCTGCGACAGACGTCCCATTCGACACCGCTGCACGGGTCGCTTGGCCAGGCGGATCATGCTGAACGTCTGCCATCCGTTCCGGGAGGGCAACGGACGGACCCTGCGCGCCTTCCTGCGCCAGCTCGGCGCCGCGGCCGGCTACCTGCTCGACTGGTCGGAACTCGACGCGGCGGACAACATCGACGCTTGCGTCCAGCACCTGAACACCGGCGAGACGGACCTCCTGACAGCAGCGCTCGATCCGGTCGTCCGGCGTATCAGCTGAGCCACGCTGCTCAGTCATAGATCCTGGAGGATATCTCCTGTGCCGCTTGACGCATTCGTTCGCGCAGCTTGACCCGACGACCGCGAGGCCACTGCTGCTCCACCTGAGCACGTTGCCTCCCCGCGCGAGCGCAGCCCTCGGCGGAGACCGCCATCCCCCGCCGGGCCAGTTCGGCATCGAGATCTTCACCGAGCGTCGGTGCTGGTGTCATCGACGCTCACTGACGCCGATCTCCTTGGCCAGGTCGACGAATCCCTGCCAGGCCGCCGGCGCGAAGGCCAGCGTCGCGCCGGCCCGGTCCTTGGTGTCCCGGACCAGCACGACGCCCGCGAGGTTGTCGGCGACCTCCACACAAGAGCCGCCGTTGTTGCCGCTCTTCGTGCTCTTGCGCCATCGCGCAGCGGTCATGTCCATGATCCTGCCGCTTCCATGATCAGGTCTAGTGACTGGGTTCGGGAGAGGGCCTCGCCCCTGATGCGCTCCCACCTACGGCTGAGCGTAGCAACGGCCGCAGCCTCATTAAGTAGCTGCGCGGACGCCTGGCTGTCGACGTGCGCGACATGTTCACCGGTGGGCAGTTCGGCGAGGATGAAGCCGCCACCGAGCCCCGGATACATGCCGATGTCCCTCGGCACGACGTGTATCTGCACACCGGGCAGGGCTGCGCAGTGGACCAGGTGCTCAAGCTGCTCCCGCATCAGCTCCCGGTCGCCGTAGGCCGACTGATGCAGTACGCCCTCGAAGATGACCGCGACGACCAGAGGCGGCCGGTCCCGACGGAGGATCGCCTGTCGTTCGAGCCGCGAGGCGACCAGCTCATCGATTTCCGCTGCGGTCAGCGCCTCGCCGGTCAGCGTCGCGCGTGCATATGCCTCGGTCTGCAACAGCCCGGGTACCCATGTGTGCTCGAACCAGCGGATCGACACGGCGTCCCGCTCCCAGTCGACCCACTCACGCAGCCACGGCGGTTCACGGCGCTTGAGGACGTCCGGCCAAAGATCCCCGACGTCCCGGCCGAGGAGCGCCGCCACCTGGGCACGTCGCCGAGGCTGCGGAATACGTCCCGGAGAGACCCAACGGGCCGCCGTCTTCGGATCCACGCCGGTCTGAGCTGCAAGGCTCTCCGCCGTCTCACCGGCTTCGGCCATCGCCACCTGGAGCGCGTGGTTCATCCTTCCTCCCTCATGGACGTCCCGAACGTCTCGGCACCATACATCAACGCTGTGTATTGGTCCCATAGCTCTCAGCAAAGCTGACCTCCAGGCGACACAGCCGGTGCTCGGACGTCCGGCGGCCACAGGACCAGGGATGTCGGGCGAGCCGCCCGACGCAGCCCCCCTGGCAGGAGAGGAAACTCATGCCCGACAGCAGGCCGAGGGCGGGTCGACGCGACGCAACGGCGAATGACAGCCCGCTCAAGGCGGGAGACCTCCTCTGCCTCGACCGCAGGGCAAGCGTTCAGTTCTTTCGCCCGATCACCGTTCGCGTGATCCGGGAGATCGAGGATCGCCAGCCGTACGACGGCTGGGCATGGATCGAGGCGTACGAGTTGAACGCCCGAGGCACCGCAGTCACCAAGCGGGAACTTTTCGTGTATTTGGCTGGTCTGCACCGACTGGAATCAACAACTCGGGAGCGCATGTCCAGCAGCAGCCGCACTTACGCGGCCACGCGGCTGCGAGGGCTGGGGTGAGCACGGGCGCTCGCGCGCATCTGCCTATGCGCCCACTCTGGATCTGCAAACGCTGCGCTTATCCGTGGCCGTGCGCGGAGGCTCGACTCGCACTGCTCGCCGAGTACGCGAACGATCGTGTCGCCCTGTCGATCTACCTGTGTGGGCAGCTCTATGACGCAGCCCACGAGCTACATCGCCTCAACCCGTACGAGGCTCCCAGCCCACAAGTGTTGTTCGCTCGATTCGTCGGCTGGGCACGGCCGCGCCCGCCACTTCCTCCCGTGCCGAGCAGCCCTTGATGCGTCACGTCGACAGACGGCCGGGCGACGAGACGTATCAGGTCACACGGGCCGGCGGGCGCAGGCCGTCCAGCGCGATGGCCAGGACGCGGTCGCGCTGGGCCGGGTCCGGGAACTGGTACGCGGCCAGCCCGCTGATCAGCCGGATCACGTCGTCGAAGCCGGCGTCCGGCCGGGCGGCTCCGGCCTCCTGGGCGCGGCGCAGCAGCGGCTCGCCGGTCGCGTAGATCTCGGTGCGGCAGCTGCGGAACACCTCGGAGTCGTGCACCAGCTCCTCGGCCAGCGCCCGCTTGGTGGCCACGTAGGCGACGAACCGGTGCAGCCAGCCGACCAGGGCGTCCCAGGGCGGCTCGTCGGCCAGGTCGGCGGCGGAGGCGCTGAGCGCGCGCACCTCCTCGACGTAGACCGCCTCGAACAGGTCACGCCGGTGGGGGAAGTTGCGGTAGAGCGTGCCGATGCCCACGCCGGCCCGGCGGGCGATCTCCTCCAGCGACGCGCCCGCGCCGTGCTCGCCGAAGACCTCACGGGCGGCGGCGATGAGCGCGTCGTAGTTGCGGCGGGCGTCGGCCCGTTTCGGGCGGCGGGAGAAGACCTCACCGGGCACGTCGGCGTCGGTCATGACCCGCGTCACCCCTTCCGTCTTGCAACCGGAGGCAGCCCTCCGCTAAGTTAATGGAGGCAAGCCTCCGGTTGCTGACCGGAGCCACCCCTCCGGATAGCTTACTCCGGACGTCCGGCCGCCACCGCCGCAGGACCGCGCGAGCGGCCACCAGTCTCGTACCGAACGGGGAGTCGTCCCACATGATCCACTCAACCCGGCGCGGCTCGCGCCGGCTCACCTTCCTCGTGCTGGCCGCCGGCACCGGATTCTTCGCGATGCTCCAGTCGCTGATCACGCCGGTGCTGCCCACCATCCAGCACGACCTCCACACCTCGCCCAACACGGTGACCTGGGTCCTCACCGCCTACCTGCTCTCCGCGTCCGTCTTCACGCCGATCATCGGCCGCGTCGGCGACATGGTCGGCAAGGAGAAGACACTCGTCTTCTCGCTCGCCGCACTGGCGCTGGGCTGCCTGCTGGCGGCCGTCGCCCCCAGCATCGGCGTGTTGATCGCCGCCCGCGTGGTGCAGGGCATCGGCGGCGCCGTCTTCCCGCTGTCGTTCGGCATCATCCGCGACGAGTTCCCGGCCGCCCGGGTCAGCTCGGCGGTGGCCTCGATCTCCGCGGTCGTCGCAGTCGGCGGCGGGCTGGGCGTGGTGCTGGCCGGGCCGATCGTGGCCACGCTGGGCTACCGGTGGCTGTTCTGGATCCCGCTGGTGGTGGTCGGCCTGACCGCGCTCGCCGCGCACCGGTTCGTGCCGCGCTCGCCGGTACGCACCCCGGGCCGGATCAACTGGCTCAGCGCCGTACTCCTGTCCGGCTGGCTGGTGGCGCTGCTGCTGCCGGTCAGCAAGGGCGCCGCGTGGGGTTGGGGCTCCGGCCGGGTGGTCGGGCTGCTGGCGCTGGCCGCGGTGCTCGCGGTCGCCTGGCTGGCGACCGAGGCGCGGGCTGCGAACCCGCTGATCGACCTGCGGATGATGCGCCTGCCGGCGGTCTGGACCACGAACCTCGTCGGGTTGCTCTACGGCGCCTCGATGTTCGCCGTCTACGCCTTCCTGCCGCAGTTCGCGCAGATCCCGACCAGCGCCGGCTACGGCTTCGGCGCCAGCATCACCCAGGCCGGGCTGCTGATGCTGCCGATGCTCGTCGGCATGTTCGTGGCCGGCCTGCTGGCCGGACGGCTGCAGTCCCGGTTCAGCGCCAAGGCGCAGCTGAGCACCGGCGCGGTGTTCAACGTCGCGGCCGCCGCCATGCTGACCGTCGCGCACGACACCCGCTGGCAGGTCGGTGTCGCCGGTGGCCTGGTCGGCCTCGGCATCGGGCTGGCGTTCGCCTCGATGGCCAACCTGATCGTGGCGAACGTGCCGGCCGGGCAGACCGGCGCGGCGACCGGCATGAACGCCAACATCCGTACCATCGGCGGCGCGATCGGCGCGGCGCTCGCCAGCGCCGTGATCACCGCGAATCCGCAGCCGAGCGGGCTGCCCCGGGAGGCCGGCTTCACGGCGGGCTTCCTGCTGCTCACCGGCATCTCGGTGGCCGCGGCGCTGGCCGCGCTCGCCGTACCCTCCGGCCGCCGCCGGTGGCCGCGGCGACGGATCGGGCCGGCGGTGCCGGACCTGGCGCCGGCGCCGGAGCTGGTCCCGGCCCGCTGACCCCATGGGGTACGCGGACGGAAGCCCCGCCCGGCGCCGGTGCCGGGCGGGGCTTCGCCGTGCCGGTCAGCCGATGGCGGCGGTCAGCGCGGCCAGGTAGCCGTAGCGGTAGCCGTTCGCGTTCGGGTGGTACGCCTCGATCACGCCGCTGACGTCACGGATCCACGGGTCGGCGGCGCACACGCCGTGCCCGGCGAAGAACGGCCGCGCGTCGACGAACGTGCCCCCGGCCGCGGCGGCCCGGCCGGAGATGACGCCGTTGAGCGTGTCGGCGGCCTGGTTGAGGATGGTGCGCTTGTAGCTGCTCATGGCGAGCAGGCCGCAGGAGCCGGTCTCGAACAGCCGCGGGTAGCCGAGCACCACCAGCCGGGCGTTCGGGGCCCGGTTGCGGATCGCGGTGTACGTGGCGTCGAGCCGGGCGGGCAGCGTCGCGGTGGCGAACGCCTTCGACTCGTTCACAGCGCTCTCGCAGCTCGACGTGCTGCCGAACCGGCAACTGGTCATCACGTCGGCGAAGCCGGCGTCGTTGCCGCCGATGGTGATGGTCACCAGCGTGGTGCTGCTGCTGAGCTGGCCGACCTGGTTGTTCAGCACGTCGGCGGTGACCGCGCCGCCGCAGGCCGGGAACTTGAAGCTGGTGACCGAGTGGGCGGCGGCCCAGAGCGGGGCGTACGACTTCTGGCTGCGCAGGCAGGTGGACAGGTCGTACGGGCCGGCGCCGACCCCGGAGGAGTAGGAGTCGCCGAGGGCGACGTAGTTGACGGTGGCCGCCCGGGCGGCGCCGGGCAGGAGCACGGCGCCGAGGACGGCCGCCAGGACGGCGGCGAACACGGTACGGACGCGACGGGGCATGGCAGAGCCTCCACGGGGCAGGGTGGTGGAGCCCGTTGACCGCGCGCGTGGCCGAGGGATCGGTGCTGTTACTGGTCGGTAATGCTATCGAAACATTTGCCGAAATTGAATAGCCGAGATCGGCCGGACGGGACAGATGCGTTCACATGCGTCGATTAGCTTGGCGGTGACGACACCCGACGGAGGGAGTCCCCCGTGCGACGCGCACTCACGGCGGCCATCGCCGCCCTGACCCTCACCGCGGCCGGCACCACAGTGACCGGCGCGCCCGGCCAGGCCGCCCCGGCCGGATGGGGCCGGCCGCAACCCGCGGCGGCCACCCCGACGCCCGGCAGCCCCGGGCTGGGCGACAGCTACTTCCCCGACTACGGCAACGGCGGCTACGACGTCGGGCACTACGACATCCGGCTGCGCTACGAGCCGGCCACCGACCGGCTCACCGGCACCACCACGATCCTGGCCACCGCCACCAAGGACCTGTCCCGGTTCAACCTGGACTTCGTCCTCGCCGTCGAGTCGGTGCGCGTTAACGGCTGGGTCGCCACGTACACCCGGGCCGGCGACCACGAGCTGGTGATCACCCCGGCCCGGCCGCTGACCAAGGGGCAGCAGCTCACCGTCGTGGTGAAGTACGCGGGCGTGCCGTCGCAGACCACGGTCCAGGGCTACACCGCGTGGACCCGTACCGCCGACGGGGCGCTCGCCGTCAACGAGCCCGAGTCGGCCTGGTGGTGGTACCCGAGCAACGACCACCCGAAGGACAAGGCCACCTGGGACATCTCCGTCTCGGTGCCGACCGGCGTCGAGGTGATCAGCAACGGCGTGCAGCCGCGCGACCCGCTGCCCGAGGCCGGCAACCGCACCCGGTGGAGCTGGCGCAGCGTCAAGCCCGGCGCCACGTACCAGGCGTTCCTGGCCATCGGGCAGTACGACATCGTCACCGACGTCGCGCCCAACGGCCAGCCGGTGGTGAACGCGTACAGCACCACGCTCGGCGAGCGCCTGCCCGCCGCGCGGGCCAGCATCGAACGCACCGCCGAGATCGTCGACTGGGAGAGCGGGCTGTTCGGCCCGTACCCGTTCGAGGCGCAGGGCGGCGTGGCCGGGCCGGTCGACGGCATCGGCTTCGCGCTGGAGACGCAGACCCGCCCGGTGTACGGCCCCGGCTTCTGGCGGCGCGGCGCCAACCCGTACGTGGTGGTGCACGAGAACGCCCACCAGTGGTTCGGCGACTCGGTGTCGGTGGCGGACTGGCGGCACATCTGGCTCAACGAGGGCTTCGCCTCGTACGCCGAGTGGCTCTGGTCCGAGGAGCAGGGCGAGGGCACCGCGCAGGAGCTGTTCGACTTCACCTACGACAGCTACCCGGCCGACTCGGAGTTCTGGCAGGTGCGCCCCGGCGACCCGGGCCCGAGCGGGATCTTCGACGACGCCGTCTACGACCGGGGCGCGATGGCGCTGCACCAGATCCGGCTCGCCGTCGGCGACGCCGCGTTCTTCCGCATCCTGCGCACCTGGACGGCCAAGCGGCAGTACGCCAACGGCACCGTCGCGCAGTTCCAGGCGCTCGCCGAGCGGATCTCCGGGCGGGACCTCGACGCGGTGTTCACCACCTGGCTGTTCACGCCCGGCCGCCCCGACGTGACCGCCGCCGCGCGGACGAGCGCCGCACCGGCGCAGCCGGCCTCGTGGACGAAGATCCGCGCGGCGCACGACCCGCTCGGCCGCTGACCGGGCGCCGGCCGGGCCGCTCCCCCACGACGGGGGCGGCCCGGCCGGCCGGTCAACCGGCGGTCGGCACGGGTGCCGCAGTCGACGCCGTCCAAGGCTGCGCCGCCTCGACCGCGCGGATGTGGCGGTAGGCGAACCAGAGCGGCGGGAACGCGCCGACCGCGAACGAGAGGTCGACGAGCGTCCAGAACCAGGGGATGTCCCGGATCGGACCGCAGATCACCGCCAGCGGCACGATGCCGGCGCAGGCGATCATTCCGACCTGGACCACCCACACGTTGCGGACCGGGTCACGCAGCGGCCCCCAGAACGCCACCGCGAGCACCAGGTGCGCGAAGGCCAGCCAGTCGGTGCCGTACCGCAGGAACGGGTAGTCCTCACCGGCCGCCACCAGTCCGACGTGGACCCGCTCGATCCAGTCGACCAGCGCCGGAAACTGCCCGGCGAGCGGGTCGGACGCCGCCAGCAGCCAGCGCACCTCGACCTCCAGCGGGAACGCGGTCACCCCGCTGAGGAAGAGCCCCGCCACCACCAGCCAGAGCCAGCGGCGGATGCGCCGCAGGCGTACCTCGACGTCCATGGCCGCAGCCTAACGACGGTCGTCGTGCCGCCGGGGCCCCGTCCGGCATGACCTGGGCCACCCTTCCCGGACGGCCGCGCGGCGGCGGCGGGTGTTAAGAAGGGCCCCCTCCTCTACCTGAGGCGTTAAGAGGGGGCCCTTCCTTTCACCTGGCGGCGAGCGGCTGGCGGGCCGGGTCGACCGGGGCGGGCAGGTCGCCCACCCCGCCCAGGTACGTGTGGATCGCCGCCGCGGCGGCGCGTCCCTCGGCGATCGCCCAGACGATCAGCGACGCGCCCCGGTGCATGTCACCGGCGACGAAGACGCCGTCGGTGGCCTGCCAGTCCGGGCGGGAGTCGATCGCGCCCCGGCCGTTGCGGGTCACCCCGAACTGCGCCAGCAGCGGCTGCTCCTCGGTGCCCTCGAAGCCGATGGCGAGCAGCACCAGGTCGGCCGGGATCTCGCGCTCGGAGCCGGGCAGCGCGGTGACGATGCGGCGACCGTCCACCTTCTCCACTGTCACCTCGGCGATCCGGACCGCGCGGACCTGGCCGGTGCCGTCGTCCACGAACTCCTGCACGGCGACGGCGAAGACCCGCTCGCCGCCCTCCTCGTGCGCCGGGTAGTTGCGCAGCACCCACGGCCAGGTCGGCCACGGGTCCCGCGCCGCGTCCCGCTCGGCCGGCGGCTCCGGGTAGAGGTCGAGCTGGTGTACGCCGGCCGCGCCCTGCCGGTGCGCCACGCCGAGGCAGTCGGCGGCGGTGTCGCCACCACCGATGATCACCACGTGCTTGCCGGCGGCGTCGATCGGCGTACCGTCGGGCAGCGTCGCGGGGGCGGGCTTCCCGTCCCCGGCGGCGGCCACCACCCGGTTCGCGGCGACCAGGTGCGCCATCGCCTGGTGCACGCCGCGCAGCGCCCGGCCGGGCGTCTCCGGGGTGTCCCGGCCCTGCAACGCGCCGCAGGCAAGCAGCACCGCGTCGTGCTCGGCGCGCAACTGCTCGGCGGTCACGTCGACGCCGACCTCGACGCCGGTGCGGAACCGCACGCCCTCGGCGGTGAGCTGGGCCAGCCGCTTGTCGATGTGCTGCTTCTCCAGCTTGAAGTCGGGGATGCCGTAGCGGAGCAGGCCGCCGATCGCGTCGTCGCGCTCGTACACGGTGACCGTGTGACCGGCGCGGGCGAGCTGCTGCGCGGCGGCCAGCCCGGCCGGGCCGGAGCCGACCACGGCCACCGACCGGCCGGTGGACACGGACGCGGGCCGGGGCCGCAGGCCGTCGCGGGCCACCGCCGCGTCGGCGATCTCCACCTCGACCTGCTTGATGGTGACCGGCTGCTGGCCGCCCAGGCCGAGCACGCAGGCCGCCTCGCACGGCGCCGGGCAGAGCCGGCCGGTGAACTCGGGGAAGTTGTTGGTGGCGTGCAGCGAGTCCACCGCCGCGTCCCAGTTGCCGGTGCGGACCAGGTCGTTCCAGTCCGGGATGCGGTTGCCCAGCGGGCAGCCGTCGTGGCAGAACGGGATGCCGCAGTCCATGCACCGGGTGGCCTGCTCGCGGATCAGCTCCTCACCGGCCGGCGGGTACACCTCCCGCCAGTCGGAGATCCGCACCGGCACCGGACGACGGGCCGGCAGCCGCCGGTCGTAGCGCAGGAAACCGTTCGGGTCAGGCACGAGCCACCTCCTGGGCGACCGCCCGGGGCGCGGGCGGTACCGGCGCGGGCGAGAGGGCGCTCATCACCGCGTCGTCGACGTCTCGGCCGGCGGCTTCGGCGGCCCGCATGATCTCCATGACCCGGCGGTAGTCCCGGGGCACCACCGCGGTGAACTCCTCCACCGCCTGCGGCCAGCGCTTGAGCAGGTCCTCGGCGACCGCCGAGTCCGTCTCGGCGAAGTGCCGCTGGACCAGCTCGTGCAGCCGGTCGCGTTCCTCGTCGCGCAGCGGCGACAGGTCGACCAGCTCGGTGTTGACCAGTCGCCGGTCGAGCCGGTGCACGAACGCGGTGCCGCCGGACATGCCGGCGGCGAAGTTGCGCCCGGTCGGCCCGAGCACCACGACGGTGCCGCCGGTCATGTACTCGCAGCCGTGGTCGCCGAGGCCCTCGACCACCGCGACCGCGCCGGAGTTGCGCACCGCGAACCGCTCCCCCACCCGGCCGCGCAGGTAGACCTCGCCGCCGGTCGCGCCGTACAGGATGGTGTTGCCGGCGATGATCTGGTCCTCGGCGCGGCGGCCGGGCGCGGCGTCCACGCCGACGAACGGCGCGCCGGCGTCCGGCCGCACCACGAGGCGTCCGCCGGACAGTCCCTTGCCGACGTAGTCGTTGGCGTCGCCGTGCAGGCGCAGCGTGACGCCGCGCGGCAGGAACGCGCCGAACGACTGGCCGGCGGTGCCGCGCAGCAGGAACTCGATCGTGTCGTCGGGCAGGCCGGCGCCGCCGAAGCGGCGGGTCACCTCGCCGCCGAGCATCGCGCCGACGCTGCGGTGCTCGTTGCGCACCTCGACCTCGACCCGGACCGGGGTGCGCTCCCGCAGCGCCGGCCCGGCCAGCTCGATGAGCCGGTTGTCCAGCGCCGCGTCGAGGCCGTGGTCCTGGGCGCGTACGCCCCGGCGGGCCGCGCCCTCGGGCAGCTCGGGCAGGTGCAGCACGCGGCTCAGGTCGAGCCCGTGGCCCTTCCAGTGGTCGATCGCGCCGGCCACGTCGAGCAGCTCGGTGTGCCCGATCGCCTCGTCGATGCTGCGGAAGCCCAGCTCGGCCAGGTAGCCGCGGACCTCCTCGGCGAGGAAGAGGAAGAAGTTCTCCACGAACTCGGGGCGGCCGGTGAAGCGCTCGCGCAGCACCGGGTTCTGGGTGGCGATGCCGACCGGACAGGTGTCCAGGTGGCACACCCGCATCATCACGCAGCCCTCGACGATCAGCGGGGCGGTGGCGAAGCCGAACTCCTCGGCGCCGAGCAGCGCCGCGATCAGCACGTCCCGGCCGGTCTTGAGCTGGCCGTCGACCTGCACGGTGACCCGGTCGCGCAGCTTGTTCAGCAGCAGCGTCTGCTGCGCCTCGGCCAGGCCCAGCTCCCACGGGGTGCCGGCGTGCTTGAGCGAGTTGAGCGGGGACGCGCCGGTGCCGCCGTCGTGGCCGGAGATCAGGATGACGTCGGCCTTGAGCTTGGCCACGCCCGCCGCGACGGTGCCCACGCCGACCTCGCTGACCAGCTTGACGTGCACCCGGGCGGCCGGGTTGACGCACTTCAGGTCGTGGACGAGCTGGGCCAGGTCCTCGATGGAGTAGATGTCGTGGTGCGGCGGCGGGGAGATCAGGCCGACACCGGGGGTGGCGTGCCGGGTCCGGGCGATCCACGGCCAGACCTTGTTGCCGGGTAGCTGCCCGCCCTCGCCGGGCTTCGCGCCCTGCGCCATCTTGATCTGGAGGTCGTCGGCGTTGACGAGGTATTCGCTGGTCACGCCGAAGCGGCCGCTGGCGATCTGCTTGACCGCGGAGCGCCGCGCCGGGTCGTGCAGCCGCTCGACGTCCTCGCCGCCCTCACCGGTGTTGGACTTGCCGCCGAGCCGGTTCATCGCGATCGCGAGCGTCTCGTGCGCCTCCGCCGAGATCGACCCGTACGACATGGCGCCGGTGGCGAAGCGCTTGACGATCTCGCTGGCCGGCTCGACCTCGTCCAGCGGCACCGCCGGTCGTACGCCGGTGCGCAGCGTGAACAGCCCGCGCAGCGAGCCGGCCTGCGCGGCCAGCTCGTCGACCTTCGCGGTGTACTGCCGGAACACGTCGTACTGGCGGCTGCGGGTGGCGTGCTGGAGCAGGAAGACGGTCTCCGGGTTGAACAGGTGCAGCTCGCCCTCGCGGCGCCACTGGTACTCGCCGCCGACCTCCAGCCGGTCGTTCGCCTGCACGCCCGGTGCCGGCCAGGCCCGCGCGTGCCGGGCCGCCACCTCGGCGTGGATCTCGGCCAGCCCGATGCCGCCGATGGTGCTCGGCGTGCCCCGGAAGTACCTGTCGACCAGGCGGGTCTCCAGGCCGACCGCCTCGAAGACCTGCGCGCCGCAGTATGACGACACGGTCGAGATCCCCATCTTGGACATGATCTTCAGGACGCCCTTGCCGAGCGCCTTGACGTAGTTGCGGACCGCCTTCACCCGGTCGACGCCGGCCAGCACGCCGGTGGAGATCATGTCCTCGACCGACTCGAAGGCCAGGTACGGGTTGACCGCCGCCGCGCCGTACCCGATCAGCACCGCCGCGTGGTGCACCTCGCGGCAGTCGCCGGACTCGACGATCAGCGCGACCTGGGTGCGGGTCTGCTCGCGTACCAGGTGCTGGTGCACCGCGGCGGTGAGCAGCAGCGACGGGATCGGGGCCAGGTCGGCGTTGGAGTCCCGGTCGGAGAGCACCAGGATGCGTACGCCGTCCTCGATCGCCTCGGAGACGTGCCGGCAGATCTCGGTCAGCCGGGCCTTGATGCCGGCGCCGCCGTCGCGCAGGCGGTAGAGACCGGAGACCCGGACCGCCTTGAAGCCGGGCAGGTCGCCGTCCTCGTCGATGGAGAGGATCTTGGCCAGCTCGTCGTTGTCGATCACCGGGTACGGCAGCACGATCTGCCGGCAGCTCGCCGGACCCGGGTCGAGCAGGTTGCCCTCCGGCCCGATGGTGGACGCCAGGCTGGTCACCAGCTCCTCCCGGATGGCGTCCAGCGGCGGATTGGTGACCTGCGCGAAGAGCTGATGGAAGTAGTCGTAGAGCAGCCGCGGCCGGGTGGACAGCGGGGCGATGGGCGTGTCGGTGCCCATCGAGCCGATCGGCTCCGCGCCGCTGCGGGCCATCGGGCCGAGCAGGATCTTCAGCTCCTCCTCGGTGTAGCCGAACACCTGCTGGCGGCGGCGTACCGAGTCGTGGGTGTAGACGATGTGCTCGCGGGCCGGCAGGTCGTCCAGCTCGATCAGGCCCGCGTGCAGCCACTCCTGGTACGGCTGCTCGGCGGCCAGCTCGGTCTTGATCTCGTCGTCGGAGACGATCCGGCCGTTGACGGTGTCGACCAGGAACATCCGGCCCGGCTGGAGCCGGCCCTTGGCGATCACGGTGGACGGGTCCAGGTCGAGCACGCCCGCCTCGCTGCCAAGCACCACCAGCCCGTCGGCGGTGTGCCACCAGCGGCCCGGGCGCAGCCCGTTGCGGTCGAGCACCGCGCCGACGATCTCGCCGTCGGTGAAGGCGACCGAGGCCGGGCC
This sequence comes from Micromonospora chalcea, assembly GCF_028768405.1. Classification (NCBI taxonomy): domain Bacteria; kingdom Bacillati; phylum Actinomycetota; class Actinomycetes; order Micromonosporales; family Micromonosporaceae; genus Micromonospora; species Micromonospora chalcea. The sequence continues at coordinate 2,884,251 of NZ_CP118233.1, forward strand.
GTCCCACGGCTCCATCAGGCTGGCGTGGAAGCGGTAGAAGGCGCGCTTGTCGGCGCGCATGTCCGGGTCGTTCTCCCACGCCTCGGGGATCATCATGAGCACCGCGTGCGGCAGGCTCCGCCCGGCCAGGTGCAGCAGCTCCAGGACCTCGTCGAAGTTCGCCGAGTCGGACGCGGCCGGGGTGCACACCGGGAAGACCCGGCGGATGTTGCCGGGCAGGTTCGGGCTGCGCAGCAGCGCCTCGCGGGCCTGCATCCAGTTGCGGTTGCCGCGAATCGTGTTGATCTCGCCGTTGTGCGCGATGAACCGGTACGGGTGCGCCAGCGGCCAGGAGGGGAACGTGTTCGTGGAGAAGCGCGAGTGCACCAGCGCGATGGCGCTGACCACCCGCTCGTCGGTCAGCTCCGGGTAGAACTCCGGAAGCTGGTCCGGGGTGAGCATGCCCTTCCACACCATGGTGCGGCCGGACAGCGACGGGAAGTACGCCGGCACGCCCCGCTCGGCGGTCTCCCGCTCGACCTGCTTGCGCAGGCAGAACGCCACCCGGTCCAGGTCCAGCCCGGTCAGCGGGGAACCGGCCGGGCCGGCCGGTGAGCCGGTCAGCCGGCGCGCGGCCACGAAGAGCTGCCGGACCCGGGGCATCGCCGCGAGCGCCGTCTCCCCCAGGCCGGACGGGTCGGTCGGCACCTCGCGCCAGCCGAGCACGTCGGCGCCCTCGACCAGCGCGTACTTGTCGACCACCTGGCGGGCACGGGTCTCGGCCGCGTCGTCGTCGGGCAGGAACACCAGGCCGGTGGCGTACTGGCCGGCCGGGGGCAGCGGGAAGTCGACGGTGGCGCGCAGGAACGCGTCCGGCACCTGGATCATGATGCCGGCGCCGTCCCCGGTGTTGTGCTCCGCGCCCCGGGCGCCCCGGTGGTCCAGCCGGCACAGCGCCCCGAGGCCGTTCGCGACGACCTGGTGCGAGCGCCGCCCGTGCAGGTCGGCCACGAAGGCCACACCGCAGGCGTCATGCTCGTACGCGGGGTCGTAGAGCCCGGTCGCCGGTGGGGCCGACTGCGGGCTGTGAGGGTACGGAAAGGCCACCGGGCCTCCTGTCGTCACTCAGGATGGATCATGATGGGGACGACGTCGGCCCTCTGCGGTTTATTGAGTCTACGTTAGGGCTTCCGGCGCAAGGCCAGTTCAGATTGATCACACTTCCAGATGCTGGGACATGTAGTCTCGCGCGGTGGATCTCGCACGCGCTGACGTACTCGACCGGTTGGAGCGGTTCTACGACGCGGTGCCCCGCGACGGGGCCCGGACCGAGGAGTACGGCGCCCTGGTGCTCTTCGTCCGGGAAGGCGCCGGATGGCCGTTCTACGCCCGGCCCCGGCTCGACGCCACCGAGCACCCCACCCTCGCCGATGTCAACGCGGTACGCACCCGGCAGCAGGAACTGGGCCTGCCGGAGGCGTTCGAATGGGTGCACGAGCACCAACCGGAGCTGCTGGCGGTGGCCCGCTCAGCCGGGCTGAGCGTGCTGGAGGCGCCGCTGATGCTGCTGGAACCGGAGCGCCTGCCCGAACCGGGGACGTTCAGCGACGTACCGGTGCGGGTGCTGGACCCCGGCGACGCGGGCTTCGCCGCGGACATCGCGCTGCGGCGGGCCGTCGCCGCGGTCGGCTTCGCCAACGGCGGCACCGCGCGCGGCGAGGCCGGACCGGCCGAGCGGGACGCCACCGTCTCCGGGCTGGACGTGGCCGCGCTGGAGGAGGAGGCGACCCGGGTCGCCGACGGCCGGCGCATCTCCGTGCTCGCCGCCACGCCCGAGGAAGGCGCGCTCGCCGGCGGCATGGCCATGCGGGTCGGCGACGTGGCGGAGATCGCCGGGGTGGCCACGCTGCCGTCCGCGCGGCGGCGCGGCCTCGGCGCGGCGGTGACCGCCACCCTCGCTCGGGAACTGCGGGCCGCCGGCACCGACCTGATCTTCCTCAGCGCCGGCAGCGAGGACATCGCCCGGGTCTACCTGCGGGTCGGGTTCCGCCGGATCGGCACCGCCTGCATCGCCGAGCCCGCCGCGGTCATCTGAGGCCGCCGCGGCGGAGGTCAGGACGGCGGCTGCCAGGCGGCGGCCGCCGCGGCGGCCGTGTTACGCAGGCGCGGGCTGATCGTGCCGAGGGCGGCGTCGCGGGCGCGCAGCGCCAGCCGGCCCCGGGCCTGCAGGACCGCCGACATCCGCCGGGTCTGCCGGACCATCGTGGCCGCGCGGGGCCGGCGCAGCCTGTCGTACGCGGTCACCGCGTCCGGCAGCCGCGACTCCCGCAGCAGTCCGGCCAGCGTCGCCGCGTCCTCGAACGCCAGGCAGGCGCCCTGGCCGAGGTGCGGCGGCATGGCGTGCGCCGCGTCGCCGAGCAGCACCACGCCGCCCGGCCCGGCCGGGAAGCCGTACGCCTTGGGCAGCGGACGCAGCTCGCGGATCTCCTGCTGCACCACGTCGTCCGGGTCGGTCGCGTCCAGCAGCGTGCCGATCGGCGCGGGCCAGCCCGCGAACCAGCGCTTGAGCAGCGCGAGCTGGACCTCGGGCGGCTCCGGGCGGGGCGCGCCCGCCGCCGTGGCCACCCAGTAGACGCCGCCCCGGCGGGACGCCCCGGCGTTGCCCCGCTCGCCGAGCGAGGCGGCCAGGAACCGGTAGCCGGCGCCCAGCGTCTCCCCCTGCAGCGGCTGGTCGTCGGGCAGTTGCGGGGCCCGGTACCAGGGGATGACCGCCCGCCACGCCGCGCACCCGGAGCTGACCACCGAGGTCTCCGGCGCCAACTGCCGGCGGATCTCGCTGTCGGTGCCGTCGGCGGCCACCACCAGGTCCGCCTCGTAGGTGTGCCGGCCGTCGCCCACCGCCGGGCGCTCACCGGACGCGGCGCGCACCGTCCGCACGCTCACGCCGGTACGCAGCTCGACCCGGTCACCCAGGCCGGCGATGAGCGCGTCGTGCAGGTCCTCCCGGTGCACCACCACCGGCATCCGCTCGGCCGGGGTGGACCGGGCCTGCACCAGCCAGTGCCCGTCCGGGCGGCGCACGCCGCCGTCGGGCAGCGGGGTGGCGATCGCGTCCAGCCCGTCGCCCAGCCCGAGGGCGCGCAGCGCGCGTACCCCGTTGGGCCAGAGCACCACGGCGGTCGCCTCCGGCCGGACCCGGTCGGCGCGTTCCAGCAGCGTGACCTGCCATCCCGAGCGGGCCAGCACGCCGGCCACCGCCATCCCGCCGAGGCCGGCGCCGACCACCACCGCGCTGCGCATGACTCCCCCGCTCAGCTGTCCCGGTCCGCCGGGCGCCCGCCGTCGGCCCGGCCGGCGTTCGTGCGCTCGGCGTCCGTCCGTTCCGGGTCGGCGTCGGTGCCGTCCGCGTCGGCGCCGTCGGTGGCCGCGGGGTCGGTGTCCGTGCGGTCGGCCTGCTCCGCGTCGCCGTCGGTGGCACCGCCGGGGGTCTCCGGCCGGTCGTCGTCGGCCGCCGGCTCCACCGGGGGCAGCACGCCGGTCTTCCGGTACGCGTCGAACTGTTCCTCGCTCACCACCCGGTAGCCCTCGGGCGGGGCCGGCCGTGCGGCGGCCTCCCGGGCGGAGAGGTCGACCTGGGAGACGTCCCCGGACGGGGTGGGCGCGGCGGCCGGCTCGCCCACCGGCACCAGGTATTCGCGCGGGCCGCGGACCCGGACGAAGTAGGCCAGCGCGCCGAGGAAGACCAGCACGGCGGTCCAGACGTTGAGGCGTACGCCGAGGATCAGGTTCGCCTCGTCGGTGCGCATCAGCTCGATCCAGAACCGGCCCGCCGTGTAGCCCATCACGTAGAGCGCGAACGCCCGGCCGCGCCCGAGCCGCAGCTTGCGGTCGAGGTAGAGCACCAGCGCGGCGACGCCGATGTTCCAGAGCGCCTCGTAGAGGAACGTCGGGTGGTAGAGCCCCGGCTGGAGCACCGGGTTGCCGGCGTCGTCGCGCAGTGCGTGACCCGGGTTGTCCGGGTCCATGACGTGCACTTCCAGGCCCCACGGCAGCGTGGTCCGCCCGCCGTACAGCTCGTTGTTGAACCAGTTGCCCAGCCGGCCCACGGCCTGAGCCAGCGGCAGCCCGGGCGCCAGCGCGTCGGCGATCACCGGGAACGGGATGCCGAGCTGCCGGGCGGCCAGCCACGCGCCGACCGCGCCACCGGCCACCGCGCCCCAGATGCCGAGCCCGCCCTCCCAGATGTAGAGCGCCTTGATCGGCTCACCGCCGGCGCCGAAGTATTTCTCCGGCGAGGTGATCACGTGGTAGATCCGCGCGCCGATGATGCCCGCCGGCACCGCCCAGACGGCGATGTCGAGCACCGCGCCCGGCGCCACACCGCGGCGGCGCAGCCGGTACTCGGTGACCACGCAGGCCACCACGATGCCGAGGATGATGCAGAGCGCGTACGCCCGGATCGGAACCGGACCGAGCTGCCAGACGGCGGTGCTGGGGCTGGGCATGGCCGCCAGTGGGGTCATCGGGGCGAGGGTCACGGGTGCACACGGTACCGGTGCGGACTGTGTGTGCGGCACCCCGGGCCGCCTGCCGCGCGGGTCGGATGACTTCTGGTTTGCACGGTCGTAGGCTGTTTGTCCATGAGCCCGCTCACCTGGGCGGTCGCCGCTGTCGTCACCGACGCATCCGGGCGGCTGCTGCTCTGCGGCCGGTCCGAGGGGGCCCGGCGCTGGGGCCTGCCGGGCGGGCGGCTGCGCCACGACGAGAGCCCGGTGGATGCCGTCGTCCGGGCGGTCCGCACGGAGACCGGCTGGGCGGTGGCGCCGGCCGACCTGGTCGGCCTCTACCGGGTCACCGGTCCACCGGTGCCCGCCCCATCGGCCGGGCGGTGCGGCGCGCGCCCAGACGTGCTGGTGCACGTGTTCCGCGCCGGACCGGCCGACGCCGGACCGGCGGGCGAACCGGCGACCGGGTGCCTGCCTCGGTGGTGGCCGCCGCAAGAGCTGCCCGACGTGCTGACCCCCACGACGCGCGCGGCGATCGCGGACGCGCTCGCCGGCCGCGCCGGCGTGCTGCGGCACACGACCGCCGCCGACGCGCTCACGCCACCCGGCGACGGGCAGCCCGCCCCGCCCGGCCAGCGCGCCTCCGAGCAGGTCGACAGCAGTAGCCGCTGACCGCCCGCCCGCTCGCTCGCTCGCTTGATCGACACCAGTTCGGCGAAGTGGCGGTATCCCGGCGTCCTGGACCACGCCAGCTCGGCGAAATGGAGTCGATCAAGCAGGTGGCGAGCCAGGCGTCAGCGGGCCGGGTTGCGGACGCCCTCGGCCAGTTCGGCGCTCAGCTTGCGCAGCGCGGTCAGGCCGGCGGCCTGGTCCGGGGCGTCCAGCACGCAGCGGACCAGCGCGCTGCCCACGATCACCGCGTCGGCGTACCCGGCGACGGTGGCGGCCTGCGCGCCGGTGCCCACGCCCAGCCCGACGCCGACCGGGATGTCGGTGACCTCGCGCAGCCGGGAGACCAGGACCGGGGCCGCCTCGGAGGTCTGCGCGCGGGCGCCGGTGACGCCCATGATCGCGGTGGCGTAGACGAAGCCGCGGCAGTGCTCGGCGGTCATCCGCAGCCGCGCGTCGGTCGAGGACGGTGAGACCAGGAACGTCCGGTCCAGGCCGTGCGCGTCGGAAGCGGCCAGCCACTCGGCGGCCTCGTCGGGGATCAGGTCCGGCGTGACCAGGCCGGTCCCACCGGCGGCGGCCATGTCGCGGGCGAACGCGTCGACGCCGTACTGCTCGATCGGGTTCCAGTAGGTCATGGTGACCACGCTCGCCCCGGTCGCGGCGACCGCCTCGACGACGCGCAGCGCGTCCGCGACGCGGACGCCACCGGCGAGCGCGATGTCGCTCGCCTTCTGGATGACCGGGCCGTCCATCACCGGATCGGAGTACGGGATCTCCACCTCGATGACGTCCACGCCCGCCTCGACCATGGCCTTCATGGCGGCGATGCTGCCCTCGACGGTCGGGAAACCGGCCGGCATGCAGCCGACCAGCACGGCCCGGCCGTCCGCCCGCGCCTTGTCGAAGGCGACCCCGATGCGGCTCACGCTGTCACTCCTTGTCGAGGATGCCGAAGTACGCGCCGGCGGTGTGCACGTCCTTGTCGCCCCGGCCGGACAGGTTGACCACGATCAACGGCTCCCGGCCCAGCTCCTCGGCGAGCCGGGGGGCGATCGCGCGGGCGCCGGCCAGCGCGTGCGCGCTCTCGATCGCCGGGATCACGCCCTCGGTGCGGCAGAGCAGCTCGAACGCGGCCATCGCGTCGGCGTCGTCGACCGGCAGGTACGTGGCCCGCCCGGTGTCGTGCAGCCAGGCGTGCTCCGGGCCGACGCCCGGGTAGTCCAGGCCGGCCGAGATCGAGTGCGACTCGATGGTCTGCCCGTCGGCGTCCTGCAGCACGTACGTGCGGGTGCCGTGCAGCACGCCCGACGAGCCGCCGGTGATGCTGGCGGCGTGCCGGCCGGTCCCGACGCCCTCGCCACCGGCCTCGAAGCCGTAGAGGCGGACCCCGGCGTCCGGCACGAACGCGTGGAAGATGCCCAGCGCGTTGGAGCCGCCGCCGACGCACGCCGCGACCGCGTCCGGCAGCGTGCCGGTCAGGTCCAGGCACTGCTGGCGGGCCTCCACGCCGATGCCACGGACGAAGTCGCGGACCATCTCCGGGAACGGGTGCGGGCCGGCGGCGGTGCCGATCAGGTAGTGGGTGTCGTCGACGTTGGCGACCCAGTCCCGCATCGCCTCGTTCATCGCGTCCTTGAGCGTGCGCGAGCCGGTGGTCACCGGGACGACGGTGGCGCCGAGCATCCGCATCCGGGCCACGTTGAGCGCCTGCCGCTCGGTGTCCACCTGGCCCATGTAGACGACGCATTCCAGGTCGAACAGCGCGGCGGCGGTGGCGGTGGCCACGCCGTGCTGGCCGGCGCCGGTCTCCGCGATGACCCGCCGCTTGCCCATCCGCTTGGTGAGCAGCGCCTGGCCCAGCACGTTGCGGACCTTGTGCGCGCCGGTGTGGTTGAGGTCCTCCCGCTTGAGCAGGACCCGCGCCCCGACCTGCGCGGAGAAGCGCCGGGCCTCGTAGAGCATCGAGGGCGTGCCGGCGTAGTCACGCAGCAGCGCGTCGAACTCGGCGAGGAAGTCCTCGTCGCCCATCGCCTTGCGGTACGCCGCGTCCAGCTCGTCCAGCGCGGCGACGAGCGCCTCCGGGACGAACCGGCCGCCGAACCGGCCGAAGTGACCGGCGGCGTCGGGAACCTGGCCGGCTGCGGGTGCGGCGCTCATCGCGGGCGTCCTCTCGGATCGGGTGGCCCGGCGGCTCAGCGCACCGGGCGGGGCGTGGCCGGGTGGTTACCGGCGTTGACCAGCTCGGCGACCGCTTCACGCGGGCTCTTCTGGGTGACCAGGCCCTCGCCCACCAGCACGGCGTCGGCGCCGGCGGAGGCGTACCGGATCAGGTCGTGCGGACCGCGCACCCCGGACTCGGCGATCTTGACGACGCTGCTCGGCAGGCCGGGCGCGATCCGCTCGAACACCGAGCGGTCGACCTCCAGCGTACGCAGGTCACGGGCGTTCACGCCGATCACCTGCGCGCCGGCCTCCAGGGCGCGGTCCGCCTCCTCCTCGGTGTGCACCTCGACCAACGCGGTCATGCCCAGCGACTCGATCCGCTCCAGCAGGCCGACCAGCACGTTCTGCTCCAGCGCGGCGACGATCAGCAGCACCAGGTCGGCGCCGTGCGCGCGGGCCTCGTGCACCTGGTAGCTGGAGACGACGAAGTCCTTGCGCAGCACCGGCACGTTCACCGCGGCCCGCACCGCCGCCAGGTCGTCGAGCGACCCGCCGAACCACCGGCCCTCGGTGAGCACGCTGATCGCCCGCGCTCCCCCGGCCGCGTAGTCACCGGCCAGGTCCGCCGGGTCGGCGATCTCGGCCAGCCGCCCCTTGGACGGCGACGAGCGCTTCACCTCGGCGATCACGGCCACGCCGGGCCGGCGCAGGGCCGCGTACGCGTCCAGCGGCGGCGGCGCGGCGGCGGCCAGCTCACGGATCCGCTCCAGCGGAACCTGCTCCTGCCGCCGGGCCACGTCCTCGCGCACACCGGCCAGGATCTCGTCGAGCACGCCTGCGGACGGCGCCGCTCCGGCGTCGTCCCCCTCCGCGTGCGCATGCTCAGCAGTCACCAACGGACTCCCCTCTCCGGGCGTCATGGGCCGATGCTAGGGGGCGCCACCTGGCGACAAGTGCCGGGGGGTATGGCGCACCTCACGACATGGGCTGTGGCATGATGGCCGACTTCCGGTGAACGCCACGTCACGCAGCGCCACGCTGGCATCGACCGTCACCCATCCCCCATCTCACCACGGTTGATCCGTCGCCGCAGCACCGCTCCCGCGCCGGGCTGTGACCAAGCTCAAGGACCTCCGGCCCTGCCCAGGTCGGGCTGCCTGGCGGACCGTTGACCTGTGCTTCACGAGGGCGAAACGTGAGCCCGGCAGCATCGTCCTCGGGCAGACTCGACACCGGCGGCTGACCACCGCCGACAACCATCTCGTGCGGGGTGACCATGAGCGCCAACGGGCCGAACCAGACCATCGGCTTGACCACCATCTCCCGGACCGTCGCCTCCCTCGCCTTCGGCGTGGTGCACACGCTGGAGCGCGCGGTGGCCGGTGACGGCCGGACGCGTACCGCCCAGGGCAACGCCTGGGAGGCCGTCTGCGCCGACCGGGCCCGCGCCGCCCAGCGCCGCGAGCTGGAGCGGCTGGTGGCCGAGCTGACCGCCGCACGGGCCGCGGCCCGCCGCCGGCGCGACGCGCGCGAGGCTCAGCCGGTCAGCTGACCGTCGGGTCCTCGCCCCGGTCCAGCGCGTCCCACGCGTCCCGGGTGCCCCGCTCGACCGCCGGCCGGCCGGGCTCGACCGCCGGGACGGCCCGTCGCTCGTACCCCGCGCCCATCGCGGGCCAGCCCGCTGCGCGCAGCGCGGTGAACGCGCCGCCGGCCGCGAGGGCCAGGCCGCCGGCCACCACCAGCGCCGGCCACTGGCGGCTCACCCCGGCCTCGGCGAGGCCGATCCCGCCGCCGACCGCCACGGCCACGCCGACCGCGCCCAGCAGCAGGCCCAGCAGCCGGCGCAGGCGGCCCCGGGTGGCGAGCACCGCGCCGCCGCCGGCCAGCCCCACGTAGGTCAGCGCCAGCACCCAGGGCAGCAGCTCCGCGCCGGTCCGGTCGGCCCGGCCGGGCGGCAGCGACCCCCGGGCGGTCATCTCCACCGACCAGGTCCGGGTCACCGCCCAGCAGGCCAGGCCCGCCCCGGCCAGGCAGAGCAGCACCGCGTACGCGAGTTCGCGCCGACCGCGGGCCGACGGCGCGGTGGTGCCGGGCGCGCTCACCGGGCTGCCCGCAGCGTCTCGGCGGCCGCGATCGCGGCGAGGACGGCGGCGGCCTTGCTGCGCGTCTCCCGGTCCTCGGCGGCCGGATCGGAATCGGCCACGATCCCGGCGCCGGCCTGCACGTAGGCCCGGCCGTCGCGGATCAGCGCGGTACGGATCGCGATGGCCATGTCCAGGTCGCCGCCGAAGGCGAAGTAGCCGACGGTGCCGCCGTAGACGCCGCGCCGCACCGGCTCCAGCTCCTCGATGATCTCCATGGCGCGTACCTTGGGCGCGCCGCTGAGCGTGCCGGCCGGGAACGTGGCGGCGAGCGCGTCGAACGCGGTGCGGTCGGCGCGCAGCTCGCCGACGACCGTCGAGACGATGTGCATGACGTGGCTGTAGCGCTCGATGGTGGCGAACTCGGGCACCTCCACGGTGCCCGGCCGGCAGACCCGCCCCAGGTCGTTGCGGCCCAGGTCGACAAGCATGACGTGCTCGGCGCGTTCCTTGGGGTCGGCGAGCAGCTCGGCGGCGAGCCGGGCGTCGGCCTCCGGGGATCCGCCGCGCGGCCGGGTGCCGGCGATCGGGTGCAGCAGGGCCCGCCGCCGCCCGTCCGGGCCGGCGCTGACCTTGAGGTGCGCCTCCGGGGACGACCCGACGATGTCGAAGCCGTCGAAGCGCAGCAGGTACATGTACGGGCTGGGGTTGGTGGTGCGCAGCACCCGGTAGACGTCCAGCGGGTCGGCCTCGGTGGGGCGCTCGAAACGCTGGCTGAGCACGATCTGGAAGCACTCGCCGGCGCGGATCGCCTCCTTGGCCGCCGCCACGGCCTTCGGGTAGCCGCCCTCCGGGGTCCGGCTGACCACCTCGCCGACGCCCGGCCGGCCGACGGTGGACACCATGGGCGGGATCGGTCGGGACAACGCGGTGGTCATGGCGTCCAGGCGACCCACCGCGTGGTGGTACGCGGCGTCGACCAGCTCCGCCCGCCCGGGCGTGTCGAGCGGGGGCAGGACCGCGTTGGCGACCAGGATCGCCGAGCCCTCGTAGTGGTCGAGCACCACCAGGTCGGTGGCGAGCATCATGCCCAGCTCGGGCACGTCCAGCTCGTCCTCGGTCAGCTCGGGCAGCCGCTCGAAGCGGCGGACCAGGTCGTAGGCGAGGTAGCCGACCAGCCCGCCGGTCAGCGGCGGCATTCCGCCGGCCGGGTCCCAGGCCGGGCCGGCGAGCGCGTCGACCGACTCGCGGAGCACGGTGACCGGGTCCCCGGTGGTCGGTACGCCTGCGGGCGGCGTGCCGGTCCAGCGCGCCTCGCCGTTCCGCTCGGTGAGCGTGGCGCTGCTGCGGACGCCGATGAACGAGTACCGCGACCAGGCCGTGCCGGCCGACCCGACGCCCTGCTCGGCGGATTCCAGCAGGAACGTGCCGGGACCGCCGGCCAGCTTGCGGTAGACCCCGACCGGGGTCTCGGCGTCGGCGAGCAGCCGCCGGGTCACCGGCACGACCCGCCAGCCGGCGGCCAGGCCGGCGAAGGTGGACCGGTCCGGGCTGACGGTGCCGTCGGTCACGGGGTCTCCTCCGGTGAGCTGACCGGCAGGTCGGTGAAGAAGCAGGTGCGCTGCCCGGTGTGGCAGGCCGCGCCGACCTGCTCCACGCTGACCAGCAGCGCGTCGCCGTCGCAGTCCAGGGCCACCGAGCGCACGTACTGGTGGTTGCCGGAGGTGGCGCCCTTGACCCAGTACTCGCCGCGGCTGCGCGACCAGTAGGTGGCCCGGCCGGTGGTGAGCGTGCGGTGCAGCGCCTCGTCGTCCATCCAGGCGACCATCAGCACCTCGCCCGTGTCGTGGGCGCGGACCACGGCGGCGACCAGGCCGTCCGGGGTGCGGCGGAGTTTGGCCGCGATGGCCGGGTCGAGCCGGGACGGCCGGGCCGGGCCGGGACTGGGGGCGCCGGTCAGCGGCGCGTCAGGGGCGGGCACGGTTGACCATTCTCCCGCACGCGGCCCGGGGACCGCCGACGTGTCCCGGGAGGCGGGCGTCACCGTCGCCAGCGCCCGGCCCAGCTGCCGCAGGTAGCGGTCCGCCCGGCCGTCGGTGAGCGCCTCGGCCAGGTCGGTCCCGGTGGCCCGGGCGATCTCCGCCGCGTACGGGCGCACCAGCGGGAGGATGCCGGTGACCAGCCGTCCGGCGGCGGCCCCGACCTCGGCCGGGTCGCCGGGGCGCAGCCCGAGGCAGAGGAGCATGTCGTCGCGGTAGCCGGCCGGGGCGACCGGCAGGTCCAGCGCGGCGGTCAGGGCGGCCCGGCGGGACACCACGCGCACCGACGGGTTGGCCGGCCGCAGCACCGAGGGGCAGAGCCGGGCCAGGTCGGCCGCGGCGAGCCGGACCCCGGCCGGGTCACCGGCCAGGCGCGCGGCGGCGACCTTGCCCAGCGTGGCGATCAGCTCCTCCAGGCGCGGCTCGTCCGCGGGCTGGCAGAGCACCGGCAGGTCGATCCGGCGCCGCCACTCCGGCACCGCCCAGAGCAGCCGGGCCGGCGCGGTGACCGGGAGCCCGAACGCCCAGTCGGCGGGCTGGCCGAGCCGGCGTACCCAGGAACGGACGTCGCGGGCGGCCACGGAGACGTGCACCAGGCGGCCGCCGAACTCGGTCAGGTACGCCCGCCGGGCCGCGTACGGCGTGCCGCGGCGGGACGTGACCGGCCGGGGCCCGCCGGTGGCGCGTGGCTCGTCGGCGGCCACCAGCACGTCCACGTCCACGTCGCTGTGCTCGGTGGCGGCCCGCCGGGCGTGGCTGCCCCGCAGCATGATCCCGACGACCGGCCGGTCGGCGGCGTGCCGCAGGCGGGCGGCCCAGAGGTCGAGGAACCCGGTGTCGGACAACGGAGCTGGACCCACTGCCTCATGGTGCCCGAAACCTGATCTTCCGATGCCGGACTCCCTGTCCGCCGCCGGGTGTTCAGCCCGACTCCTCCTCCGCCCGCCGGTACGCGTCGATCTTGTATTCGAGAACCTTCAGGTCCTCCTCCAGCTCGGCCATCCGGGCCAGCACCCGGGCGCGGTGCGCCTCGAACAGCGCCCGCCGCGCGCCGAGGGTGCTGTCGCCGTGCCGGGCCAGCTCGGCGTAGCGGCGCATGTCGCGCACCGGCATCCCGGTGCGCCGCAGCCGGGTGAGCAGGAACAGCCAGTTGACGTCGGACTCGGTGTAGCGCCGGCGGCCGGAGGAGTCCCGTCCGACGCGGCCCACCAGCCCCTCCTGCTCGTACCAGCGCAGCGTGTAGGTGGTCAGGCCGACCCGTTCCGCCGCCTCACCCACGGTGAGGCTCATCTCCCGCGTGCTGATGTCCACGCCCTCCAGGCTTCCAGTTCGAGCCCACTCGAAGTCAAGTCCCTCGTTGCCTCGCCGACGGAATTCATCTAGCGTTGAGTTCACCGGGTGATGAATTGACGGAGGCGAGCATGGACGACGCGGTGTCGGTCCGCGAGCTGGTGGTCGACCGGGGCGGGCGGCGGGTGCTGCACGGCATCACCTGCGGGGTGCCCCGGGGCACGGTGACCGGGCTGCTCGGGCCCAGCGGCAGCGGCAAGACCACGCTGATGCGCGCGGTGGTCGGCGTGCAGACGGTCGGCTCCGGCGCGGTCGACGTGCTCGGCCGCCCGGCCGGCTCGGCCGACCTGCGCCGCCGGGTGGGCTACCTGACCCAGGCGCCGAGCGTCTACGCCGACCTGACGGTGCGGGAGAACGCCCGCTACTTCGCGGTGCTCCAGGGCCGGGGCCGCGCCGAGGCCGACCGCGCGGTCACCGACGTCGGCCTGGGAAAGGCGGCCGACCAGCTCGTCGGCACGCTCTCCGGCGGCCAGCGCAGCCGCGCCTCGCTCGCGTGCGCGCTGGTCGGCGAGCCGGAGCTGGTCGTCCTCGACGAGCCGACGGTCGGCCAGGACCCGGTGCTGCGGGCCGACCTGTGGGCCCGGTTCCACGCCATGGCCGCCGCCGGCACCACGCTGCTGGTGTCCAGCCACGTGATGGACGAGGCCGCCCGCTGCGACCGGCTGCTGCTGATCCGCGAGGGCCGGCTGGTCGCCGACGACACCCCGGCCGCGGTCCGCGCCGCCACCGGGACCGACGACCTGGAAGAGGCGTTCCTGCGCCTGATCCGCGACGCCGAGGGAGAGGCGCGATGAACGGACGGATCCTGGCCGCCACCACCGGGCGCATCCTGCGCCAGCTCCGGCACGACCGGCGGACCGTGGCGCTGCTCGTGGTGGTGCCGTCGGTGCTGCTCACGCTCGTCTACTTCATGTACGTCGACCAGCCCGCCCCGCCCGGCGCGCCCAGCACGTTCGACCGGGTGGCCCTGATCATGCTGGGCTTCTTCCCGTTCATCATCATGTTCCTCGTGACCAGCATCGCCATGCTCCGCGAGCGCACCACGGGCACGCTGGAGCGCCTGCTCACCACGCCGCTGGGCAAGCTCGACCTGCTGTTCGGGTACGGCATCGCGTTCGGCCTGGCCGGGGTGCTCCAGTCCACTGTCGCCTCGGTCGTCGCGTACCGGGTGTTCGGCCTGGAGACCGCGGGCAGCGCGTGGCTGGTCGTGCTGATCGCCGGGGTGAACGCGGTGCTGGCGGTGGCGCTCGGGCTGTTCTGCTCGGCGTTCGCCCGCACCGAGTTCCAGGCGGTCCAGTTCATGCCGGTGGTGGTGGCCCCGCAACTGCTGCTGTGCGGCCTGTTCGTGCCGCGCGACCAGATGGCCGGCTGGCTCCAGGCGGTCAGCGACGCGCTGCCGCTGTCGTACGCGGTCGAGGCGCTGCAGGAGGTCGGCGCGCACGCCGAGCCGACCGGGACGATGTGGCGGGACGTGGCGATCGTGACCGGGGCGGCGGTGGCGGCGCTGGTGCTGGCCGCCGCGACGCTGCGCCGGCGCAGCGGGTGAACGCGCGGCGCACCGGGCGGCGGCCCGGCACTCCGGACACCCGCGAGGCGATCCTCGCCGCGGCGCGGGAGGCGTTCGCCGAGCGGGGGTTCGACGCCGCGTCCATCCGGGCCATCGCCGCCGCGGCGGGAGTGGACCCGGCGCTCGTGCACCACTACTTCGGCGGCAAGGAGGAGCTGTTCCGGGCCGCGACGGCGTTCCCAGCCGACCCGGGACGGCTGCTGCCGGCGGTGCTCGCCGGCGGCCCGGACGCGCTCGGCGAGCGGATGGTCCGGGTGTTCCTGGAGGTCTGGGACTCCCCCACCGGCACCGCCGCGGTGGCGCTGCTGCGCTCGGCGGTCAGCAACGACTGGACCGCGCGCCTGCTGCGCGAGTTCCTGGTCACGCAGGTGCTGCGGCGGGTGCTCGACCAGCTCGACGTCGACCCGGCGCAGCGCGCGCTGCGCGGCGGCCTGGTCGCCACCCAGCTCGCCGGGCTGGCGATGATGCGGTACGTGCTCCGCCTCGACGCGGTCGCCACCGCCGAGCCGGCGACGCTGGTGGCCGCCGTCGGCCCGACGGTCCAGCGGTACCTCACCGGCGACATCACCTGAGCCGTCGCGGCTCAGGCCGCGGCCGCCCGGGGGCAGAGCATCGGGTGCAGCAGGCGGGACAACTCCGCCACGTCGGCGACCGGCCGGGGGAAGGCGAGCCGGGCCCGCCGGGTCGCGCCGGGCCGCCCGTGCGCGACCAGCAGGCCGTACCTGTCGATCCGGACCACCCGCGGGATCTGGTCGCCGGGCAGGTCCAGCCGCCGCCGAAGGTAGTCGCCGACCTGCTCGGCGTGGTGGTCGGCCAGGTCCGCGAGCAGGGCGGCCTCGACCGGGTGCAGCGGGTCCGGCTCGGCCTCCGCGAACGCCTCCGGGTCGATCCGGCGCACCCGCCCGGCGCGTTCCCAGCGGGCCTCGGCCACCTCGAAGCGGTGCAGGTGGAACCGGCTGCCCACGTCGAGCAGATCGGCGACCGGGTCGGTGGCGGCGAAGTCGACAGCCGCGTCGCGCGCCTCGTCCCCGTTCAGCCGCGTCGCCCAGCCGGACACCCAGGCCCGGCCGAGCGAGGGCGCCCCGGCCGCCGGCGGCAGGTCGAGCACGTCGAGCACGGCGGCCACGTCGGCGTCGCCCGCCGGCGGCACGAGCGCCGCGGCGAGGTCACTGACCACGGGTACGAGCAGCAGCACCCGCCCGTCCGGGTCGACGGCGTGCCGGACCTGGTGCGGGCCGGGGTGCCGGGCCAGGTGGACGAGGGCGGGCAACCGGCCCGCGACAAGGGTTCGCACGATCTCCGCCGGGCTGGGCCGCATGATCCCGACCTCCTCAAGATAGGTTAGGCTTACCTAAGAAGCAGGCTAGACGATCGGAGACGCCCCCGTGAACCACCCCCGGCCCAAAGCCCGGCTCTCCCGGGCCCTCGGCATCCCGCTGACCCGCAAGTGCGTGCGGTACTTCGAGCGGCGCCCCTATCCCCCGGGCGTGCACGGCCGGTCCCGCCGCACCACCTCCGACTACCAGGTGCGGCTGCTGGAGAAGCAGCGGCTGCGCCACCAGTACAACGTCAGCGAGGCCCAGTTGCGCCGGCTGTTCGACGAGGCCGCCCGGGCCGCCGGCAAGACCGGCGACACGCTCGTCGCGCTGCTGGAACGACGCCTCGACGCGGTGGTCCTGCGGGCCGGGCTGGCCCGCAGCATCTACCAGGCCCGCCAGCTCGTCGGGCACGGCCACATCACAGTGGACGGGCGCAAGGTCGACCGGCCGTCGTACCGGCTGCGGCCCGGCCAGGTGGTCGGCGTACGCGAGCGCAGCCGCACGCTGCCACCGTTCCAGCTCGCCGCCGCCGGGGCGCACGCCGACGCGCAGCCCCGGCCGTACCTGTCGGCGCAGCCGGCGCAGCTGCGCGCCACGCTGGTACGCGAACCGGCCCGGCACGAGGTGCCGGTGGTCTGCGACGAGCAACTGGTGGTGGAGTTCTACTCCCGCTGACCGGTTACCGGGTCTGCTCCAACCAGGACGCGTACAGCAGCGCGTACACGGAGTCGGTGTCGCGGACCAGCTCGTCGTGCGGGCCACGCTGCACGATCCGGCCCCGGTCCACCACGATCACCTCGTCCGCCGCCTGCGCGGTGGACAGCCGGTGCGCGATGGCGAGCGTGGTCCGCCCCCGGGTCACCGCGTCGAGCGTGCGTTGCAGGCGTACCTCGGTGGCCGGGTCGACGGCGCTCGTCGCCTCGTCCAGCACCAGCAGGTCCGGGTCCGCGACGTACGCCCGGGCCAGCGCCACGAGCTGCCGCTCGCCGACGCTGAGCGCCTCCCCGCGCTCACCGACCGGCGTGTCCAGCCCGGACGGCAGCCCGTCCAGCCAGTCGGCCAGGCCCAGCTCGCCGAAGGCGGCGGTGAGCCGCTCGTCGGTCAGGTCGGGGCGGGCGAAGCGGACGTTCTCCCCGACCGTGGCGTCGAACAGGAAGCCGTCCTGCGGCACCATCACCACCCGGGAACGCAGCGAGTCGAAACGCACCTGCCGCAGGTCGACGCCGGAGAGCAGCACCGCGCCCTCGGTCGGGTCCATCAGCCGGGTGAGCAGCTTGGCGAACGTGGTCTTGCCGCTGCCGGTCTCGCCCACCACCGCCACCCGGCTCTTGGCCGGGATGTCCAGCGTCACGTCGTGCAGCACCGGCGGGCCGCCCGGATAGGCGAACGTCACGCCGGCGAACCGGGCGTCCAGCGGCCCGGGCGGCAGCTCCCGCCCCTGCTCGCCCGGGTCGGCCACGTCCGGGGAGACGTCCAGCACGTCCAGCACCCGGCGCCAGCCGGCGATCGCGTTCTGCGCCTCGTTGAGCACCTCGGTGGCGATCTGCACCGGCTGGATGAAGAGCGTGACCAGGAACAGGAACGCGGTGAGCTGGCCGACCGACAGCGTGCGGTCGACGCCCAGGCTCACCCCGACCACGACCACGCCGGCCAGCGCCAGCCCGGCCGCCAGCTCCCCCACCGAGCTGCCCATGATGCTGATCCGGATCGCCCGCTGCTGGGCCACCCGCTGACCGTCGATGGCCGTGTCGAGCCGCCGCGCGGTCCGCCCGGCGATGCCGTACGCCCGGATCACCGGCGCGCCCACCACGCTCTCGCCGATCGCGCCGAGCAGCGTGCCGGTGCGCTGCCGCACCAGGCCGTAGGCCCCGGCGAGGCGGCGCTGCAACTGCCGGATCACCAGCACCGCCGGCGCGAACGCGACGAGCACCACGAGCGTCAACTGCCAGGAGTACGCGAGCATCACCGCTGTGGTCACCAGCAGCTGGCCCAGGTTGACGATCAGGATCACGCCGCCCCACTGCAGGAACTGGGTGATCTGGTCGACGTCGCTGGTCACCCGGGAGACCAGCGAGCCGCGCCGCTCGGACTGCTGGTGCAGCATGGACAGGTCGTGCACGTGCCGGAACGCCCGGGTGCGCACCCCGGCCAGGGCCGTCTCGCTCACCGTGAACAGCCGGCGCATCATCAGGTAGCCGCAGGCGGTGGTGACCACCAGCACCCCGGCGGTGATCGCCACGGTGAGCGAGATGACGTTCAGGTCGAGCCCGCCGACGATGCCGTGGTCGATGCCGCGCTGCACCGCCACCGGCACGGCGACCCGGCCGACCATGTAGACCAGCGCCAGCGCGAGCGTGCCGGCGAGACCGGTGCGCAGCTCCGGGGAGAGCGCCAGCCCGCGCCGCAACGTCTGCCAGGTCGACTCGGTGGTCTCGGTGCTCCGGTCCGCCTCCGCCGTCGTCGCGCTCACCGCTCCACCTCCAGGCCGGAGGCCAGCGGCGTGACCTCGTCGTACGTCTGCTTCTGCTCGCGTTCCTGCTCGGCCTGCTCGTACGCGGTGACCAGGTCGGCGTAGCCGGGCACGGTGGCCAGCAGCTCGGTGTGGGCGCCGCGGGCGACCACCCGGCCCTGCTCCACGTAGATCACCTCGTCGGCGAGCGCGATGGTGGCCCGGCGGTACGCCACCACCAGGATCGACGCCGGGGCGCCGCCGTCGGCGGGCGCGCGCAGCCCGGCCAGGATGGCCGCCTCGACGCGCGGGTCGACAGCGCTCGTGGCGTCGTCGAGCACCAGCAGCCGGGGGCGTCCGGCCAGCGCCCGGGCCAGCGTCAGCCGCTGCCGCTGCCCGCCGGACAGCGAGGTGCCTCGCTCGCCGACCATGGTGTCCAGCCCGTCCGGCAGCGCGGCCACGAAGCCGTCCGCCTCGGCCAGCCGCAGCGCCGCCCACACCTCGTCGTCGCCGATGCCGGCCCGGTCCAGCGCGATGTTGGCCCGGACCGTGTCGTCGAAGACGAACGGCACCTGCGCCACCAGCGCCACGTTGCCGGCGAGCGAGGCGGCGGTCAGTTCCCGCACGTCCACGCCGTCCAGCGTGACCCGCCCGGCGCCCGGGTCGACCAGGCGCACGGCCAACGACGCGATCGTGGACTTGCCCGAACCGGTGGGCCCGACCAGGGCGACGGTCTTCCCGGCTGGCACGGTGAACGTCACCTCGCCGAGCACCTGGGCGCCGGGCAGGTGCGCCTCGGCCGGCTCGTACGCGAAGTGCACGTCGTGGAACGCGAGCGTGGCCGGCGTACGGGTGGCCGGGTCGAGCGTCCTCGTGCCGTACGGCATCTCGCCTGTCGCGTCGAGCACCCGGCGCACCCGGTCCCACCCGGCGACGCTGCGCGGCAGCTCGGCCAGCACCCAGCCGATGGCGCGCACCGGGAAGGCCAGCACGGTGAACAGGAACGCGACGCTGACCAGCTCGGACACGGTGATCGCGCCCTGCCGCAGCCGGATCGCGCCGACCACCAGCACGGCGAGCGTGCCGAGGCTGGGCAGCGTCTCCAGCATCGGGTCGAAGACGCCGCGCAGCCGGCCGACCGAGATCAGCGCGTCCCGCAGCTCGCCGGCGCGGGCGGCGAAACGGGCGGTCTCCTGGGCCTCGCGGCCCATCGTCTTGACCACCAACGCGCCGTCGAAGCTCTCGTGCGCGATGCCGCTGACCTCGGCGCGCAGCCGCTGCGCCCGGGCCTGCCGGGGCGCCATCCGGCGGGAGTAGACCACGTTGAGCGCGAACAGCGCGGGGAACACGGCGAGGCCGACCAGGGCCAGCGCCCAGTCGGTGACGAACAGTGACGCCACCGCGCCGACCAGCATCACCAGCGTGCCGACCGCGAACGGCAGCGGCGCGATCGGGTACCAGGCCGCCTCCACGTCGGAGTTGGCGTTCGACAGCAGCGTGCCGGTGGAGTTGCGGTGGTGCCAGGCCAGCGGCAGTTCCAGGTAGCGGCGGGTGACCCGGCGGCGGTAGGCGGCCTGGAGCCGGTACTGCATGTAACCGGCGCCGAGCCGCCGGCCGAAGATGCCGACGACCCGCAGCACGCTGATGCCGAGCAGCGCCGCCGCGGCCAGCGCCAGGGTCCCGCGGGCCACCTCGCCGCGCTCGACCGCGGGCACGACGACCTTGCCGACCACCCCGCCGACCACGTACGCGCTGGCGATCACCAGGAGGCCGAACAGCACGCTGCCGCTGACCGCCACCGCGAAGATCCGCGGCTGTTCCCGGATGGCCCGGCCGAGCACCCGTAGCCCTCTGCCGAGCACGTCCCGACTTGTCCCGCTCGCCACGTTCGCCCCCGCCGTAAGCCGCAATTTTCTCCCCCATCCTTACCGCTCGCCGCCAGCTCCGCCGACCCGGCCGGGATATGTCCGCCGTCACGTTCGCACCGGACCTGGGCGGACACCGGCCCTCGATGCTCGCGGCCCGCCGTAGCGCCGGGCGTGGCGCGCCGATCGGCCGCGACGGGCCTACGATCGGGCCATGCCGCGGTACGCCCGAACGGAGCGCGAGGCGCTCGCCGACCTGATGCTGGAGCTGGGACCGGACGCGCCGACTGTGAACGAGGGGTGGACCACCCGCGACCTGGCGGCGCACCTGCTGGTGCGGGAGCGCCGGCCGGACGCGGCGGGCGGGATCCTGCTGCCGCCGCTGCGCGGCTACGGCGAGTCGGTCCGCAGGCGGATCGCCGCCGGGCCGTACGCCGACCTGATCGCCCGGGTCCGCCGTCCCCCGGTGTGGAGCCCGGTGAGCAACCCGCTCACCGACGAGATCGCGAACGGGATGGAGTTCTTCATCCACCACGAGGACGTCCGCCGGGCCCGGCCGGGCTGGCAGCCGCGTGACCTGCCGGCCGGGCAGCAGGCGGTGCTCTGGAAGCGGGTCGCCCTGCTGGCCCGGATGGCGCTGCGGCGCTTCCCGGCCGAGGTGCTGGTGCAGGCGCCGGGGCACGGCGAGCTGCGGGCCGGTGGCGGCGGCGAGCGGCTGCGGCTGGTCGGCGCGCCGGGGGAACTCGTGCTGTTCCTCACCGGGCGGCAGCGGGTGGCCCGGGTCCAGGTGGACGGTCCGGCCGAGCGCGCCGAGCGTCTGCGTACCGCCGAACTGGGCCTGTGACAGACGTTTCCGCCCGTCCACCCAGGCGATCGTAGAATGTGGACACCCGGCGTTCGATAACGTTCGCCGGCTGCCGTACGCTCCTGCGCACCGGCCCGACCCTGCGGGGCGGCGGACAGGGGACGACGATGCGGGACTTCGCGCTCTCGGCGCTGCACGAGCCGCCCTTTCCCTCCCGGTGTCACCCGGCCGCGGACGAGGTGGCCGCGCAGAGCGTCGCCTGGGTGCGCGGTTTCGGCCTGGTCAAGACCCAGGCCGGCCTGCTGCGGCTGGCCGGCGCCCATGCCTCGGAGCTGGCCGGACGGGCCTGCCCCGAGGCGTCCCCGGCCGGTCTGCGGCTGCTCACCGACCTGATCAACTGGCTGTTCGTGGTGGACGACGCCTGCGACGACGACGGGCTGGGCGCCGCGCCGACAGTGCTCGCGCCCACCCTGGCGGCGCTGCTGGAAGTGCTCGACCGGCACGGTGACCCGGACGCGCCCGCGCCCACCGACGCCGGCCCGATGGGCCTGGCGCTGCACGATCTGTGCCGGCGGGCGCGCGGCCGGGGCCGGCCGGCGCACCTGATGCGGCTGGTGAGCCAGTTGCGGGAGTACCTGCTGGCGCTGCTGTGGGAGGCGGCGAACCGGGAGCGCCGGCGCGTGCCGGGGGTCGCCGAGTACGTGCAGATGCGCCGCCACACCGGCGGCGTACGCCCCAGCTTCACGGTGACCGACCTGGCCCGCCCGTCCCTGCCCCGGGCCGACCAGCGGGCGACCCCGGCGCTCACCGCGCTGGACGCCCTCGCCACCGACCTGGTCTGCTGGTGCAACGACGTGTTCTCCTACGGCAAGGAGCGGGGCGTCACCCCGGACGCGCACAACCTGGTGACCACGATCGCGGGCGAGACCGGGCAGGACGAGTCGGCGGCGCTGAACGCGGCGGCGAACCGCTTCAACGCGGCCCTCGCCTCGTACGCGGAGCGGGACGCGGCGTTGAGCGCCGGGGCCGACGAGGGGATGCGGGCGTTCCTGGACACCCGCCGGGACTGGATCCGGGCCACCTACGACTGGTCCCGCGCCGCCAGCCGATACGCCTGATCCGATTCCAGAAGTCGGGACCGGTGGCGACTCGGCCGATCAGGGCTAGCCGCTGGCCGGGTACAGGCAATACCCTTCGGTAACCGCAGACCGGCGTGACCCCCGTCACGTCCCTCCACCCCTGAAGGCGGCTACAGCGATGGCTCTCGATGTACCGTACCGTTCCGTACCCGACATGTTCCTCAAGCGCGTGGCGGACTCCCCCGACCGCCAGGCGTTCGCTCACCCCGCACCCGACGACTCGGGCCCGGTCTGGCTGACGTGGGAGCAGGTCGGGCAGCGCGCGAAGGCGATCGCCGCCGGGTTGCACGGGCTCGGTGTCGGCCTGGAGAACCCGGTGGCGATCCTGGCCAACACCCGGCTGGAGTGGGTGCTTGCCGACTTCGGCATCATGTGCGCCGGTGGGGCCACCACCACCGTCTACCCGACCACCGAGCCCGACGACGCGGTCTACATCATCGCCGACTCCGGCTCGAAGGTGCTGTTCGCGGAGAACCCGGCCCAGGCGGCGAAGATCGCCGGAGCGGACCTGCCCGCGCTGACCCACGTGGTGCTCTTCGACGGCGCGCCGGACCCGGCCGCCGCCGTCCCGCAGCTCACCCTGGCCGAGCTGGAGGAGCGCGGCGCCGCCGCGCTGAGCGCCGAGCCCGACCTGATCGACATGCTCGTGGCCGGCATCGGCCCGGACCACCTGGCGACGCTCATCTACACCTCGGGCACCACCGGCCGCCCGAAGGGCGTGGAGCTGCTGCACGGCGGCTGGTGCTGGGAGGGCGTGGCGCAGGCCGAGCTGGGCCTGCTGCGCACCGACGACCTGCAGTACCTGTGGCTGCCGCTGTCGCACTCGTTCGGCAAGACGCTGCTCTGCGGCGCCACCCACGTCGGCCTGCCCACGTACGTCGACGGCCGGGTGGACAAGCTGGTCGACCTGCTCGGCGTGATCCGGCCGACGCTGATGTGCGGCGCGCCCCGGGTCTTCGAGAAGGTCTACAACAAGGCGGTCACCACCGCGCAGGGCGCGGGCGGCGCGAAGGCCAAGATCTTCGCCTGGGGCGTCGAGGTCGGCAAGGAGAAGGTCGCGCTGGAGCAGGCCGGCAAGCCGGTGCCGGCCGGGCTGCGGATGAAGTACGCGCTGGCCGAGAAGCTGGTGTTCAGCAAGCTGCAGGCCCGGCTCGGCGGCCGGATGCGGGTGCTGGTCTCCGGCGCGGCGCCGCTGAGCAAGGAGATCGCCACCTTCTTCGCCGCCGCCAACCTGCCCATCTCCGAGGGCTACGGCCTGACCGAGACCAGCGCCGGCGCGTTCGTGAACCCGCCCGACGGGCTGAAGATCGGCAGCGTGGGCCGGGCCATGGGTGATCTGGAGTGCCGGATCGACACCGACGGCGAGATCCTGATGCGGGGCAAGCCGGTCATGCGGGGTTACCACAACCTCCCCGAGGAGACCGCCGCCGCGTTCACCGAGGACGGCTTCTTCCGCAGCGGCGACATCGGCACGCTCGACGACGACGGCTACCTGCGCATCACCGACCGCAAGAAGGACCTGGTCAAGACGTCCGGCGGCAAGTACGTCGCGCCGTCGCACATCGAGGGCATGTTCAAGGCGGTCTGCCCGTACACCTCGCAGGCGGTGGTGATCGGGCAGGCGCGCAACTACTGCACCATGCTCGTCACGCTGGACCCGGACGCGATCAAGGGCTGGGCCGCCGGCACCCCGCTGGAGGGCAGCGACTACACCACGATCGTCACCTCGCCGCAGGCGCGGGAGATGGTCGAGGGGTACGTCGCCGAGCTGAACGCCAAGCTCAACCGCTGGGAGACGATCAAGAAGGTGACGATCCTCCCCCGTGACCTCACCATCGAGGACGGCGAGGTCACGCCGTCGCTGAAGATCAAGCGCCGGAGCGTGGAGACGAACTTCTCCTCCGAGATCGACAAGATGTACGAGGGCACGCTCGCCGAGCTGTGACCCGCACCGCCAGCCGGTAGCGCCGGCCGTGCCCCACCGTCCCGGGGCACGGCCGTTCGCGTCGGCGCCGGTCAGAGGTGCTGCTGCCGCCAGCGGCTCTGCTCGGCCTCGGCGGCGATCTGCTCCTCCAGCGCGAGCTGGCGTACCCGGCGCCGGTGACCGTTCTCGCCCCGGGTCTCCCAAGCCACTCCCGCGCCGGTGACCACCGCCAGCACGATCAGCGCGACCAGCTCCGGCACACGGAACACGAATGGGGCGACCGCGGTCAGCGCCCCCACGGTGGTCAGCAGCCGCCAGTGGATCTCGCGCAGCGCCACCCACCAGCACCCGGCGACGCCGAGCAGGTGCAACGCGACCCCGCCGAACAGGATCGCGCCCCAGAAGTCGCCGAGCGGCAGCCCCCAGGCGGGCGTGTGCGGATCGGCGGCCTCGGCCAGCAGGTCCTTGAGGCCGAGCGCGTAGAGGATGATCCCGGCGACTATCGGCAGGTGCAGGAACGTGTACGCGGTGCGGGCCAGCCGCAGCCGTGTGGCGCGGTCCCGGGCCTGGTGCAGGACCTGTTCCATGGCGAACGCCAGCGTGTCGAAGTACGCCCACCACAGCGCCGCCACGACCGTGATGCCGAGCAACGCGGCGATCGCCACCGGGCCGGTGAGCGGCAGCCCGCGCTTCGGGCCGAGCCCCAGCGCGATGATCGACTCGCCGAGTGCGACGAGCACGATGAGCGCGTGCCGTTCCGCCCAGTGCCCGGCCGAGAGCACCACCCACCACTGCTGGCCCAGGACCGTCCCGGCGACGTACTCGACAAGCAGCGCCAGCGTCCAGAGCGCCAGTTGCAGCCCGACCGCGAACCGCTCCTGCGGCAGCCGGCCGGGGAGTGTGCCGGCGACGACAAGCAGCGCCGTGGCCACCGTCGGGGCCAGGAAGCGCATCCGCAGTCCCCGGCGCCGGGCCGGGTCGGCGCGGTCGGCCCAGGCGAAGACGGTGAGCTGGGCGGTCCGGATCACGAAGTAGCACGCGGCGAAGACCAGCGGCCCGGGCAGCCAGCCACCGCTGTTGGCGAACGCGCTGGGCGTGCTGAGCACGAGCAGGAACGTGGCCGCCACGGTGACGACGCCGATCAGCGGCAGCATCCCCTGGTCGGCGCGGAACGCGTTGCCCATCCGGGCGAAGCCGGTCCACGACCACCAGAGCAGCGCCAGCACCAGCAGGAACCGGTAGAGGTTGGCGGGCGTGAGCACCGAGGCGGTGAGCGTGGTGACGCTCAGGAACGCGAAGACGAAGACCAGGTCGTAGAAGAGCTCCAGCCGAGTGGTGCGGGAGCCCGGCGCGCTGCGCCGCACCGCCCACGACCACCGGACCGCGTCCCCGTCTCCCACCCGGGCAGTGTGCGGGCGCGGACCCGCCCGCAGCTGTGGTTCGGGCGGTTCACCACCGGATCGGGCGGGCGGTCAGGCGATGACGCTCGGCTCGCGCCACTGCGGGCGGCTGGTGCGGTCCAGGTCGTAGCGCACCGCGGCGAGCCGGCCCACCGCTTCCACCAGTTCCTCGGCGGGCAGCGTGAAGGGCAACCGCAGGAAGCGCTCGAGCGTCCCGTCCAGGCCGAACCGGGGTCCGGGCGCCAGCCGTACGCCGACCTCCTCGGCGGCCCGGGCCAGCGCGCTGGAGATCGGGCCGTCCAGCTCGGCCCAGAGCGTCACGCCGCCGCGCGGCGGCGTGACCCGCCAGTCGGGCAGCTGCTCCGCGAGCGCCGCGACCAGGGCGTCGCGCTGCGCGGCGAGCTGGGCCCGGCGGGCGGCCACGATGGCCGGCGCCTCGGCGAGCAGGTGCACGGCGACGAGCTGGTCGAGCACCGGGCTGGCCATGTCCACCCCGACCCGGGCCGCGGCGAGCCGCTGCACCTGGGGCGCGGAGGCGCGGACCCAGCCGATCCGCAGGCCGCCCCAGTAGGGCTTGCTCATCCCGCCGATGCTGATCACCCGGGAGTGCCTGTCGAAGACCGCGACCGGCGGCGGCAGCGGGGTGCCGTCCAGCGGCAGGTCGACGAAGGACTCGTCGACGACGAGGTCGGTGCCGGCCGCGTGGGCCGCGCCGACCAGCCGTTCGCGCAGGTCGGCCGCCATCAGGTGGCCGGTCGGGTTGTGGAACTCCGGGATCACGTACGCGAGCTTCGGCCGGGTCTGCCGGATGCTGCCGAGCAGCAGCTCGGCGTCCCAGCCCTCGTCGGACAGGCCGTGCGTGGCGATCCGGGCGCGCCGGGCGGCCAGCGCGGCCAGCGCGTTGGGGTAGGTGGGTGACTCGACGAGCACCGCGCCGCCGGGCGACAGGGCCAGCCGCAGCACCAGGTCCAGCGCGTGCTGGGTGCCGCTGGTGACCATGATCTGCTCCGGGCTGGTGGGCAGCCCGCGCTCGGTGTACCCGCGGGCCACCGCCTCCCGCAGCTCGATGATGCCGGTCGGGTGGTAGCCGGCCCCGCCGAGGTAGCGGGGCAGGTCCTCGGCGGCCGCCCGGGCGGCCGGGACGAGCTGCGGCGGCGCGGACAGCGCGGCCACGCCGAGGTCGATCATGTCGCGGTCGTCCAGCGGCGTCCACAGCCCGGTGCTGGCGACCCGGTGGCCGCCGGGCAGCATGGTCCAGCTCCCGGCGCCCCGGCGGCTGGCCAGGTGGCCGCTCTCCCGCAGTTCCCGGTACGCGGCGGTGACAGTGGTCCGGCTGATCCGCAGCGCCTCGGCCAGTTCCCGCTCGGCCGGCAGGCGTACCCCCAGGGGCAGCCGGCCGTCGGCGAGCAGGCCCCGGACGGCGCCGGCGAGCGCGGCGTAGTCGGGGCTGCGGCGGCGGCCCGGCAGCGCATGCCACTGGCCGAGGAGTCGCGCCAATTGGACGCCGCGCACCTGGCTGGTCATGGCCACACCTCCGGAATTGGACCCCTTACGTCCTGCAATTGGCCCCTAGGGTGGCATGCATGGCACCGCTTGGCAATCTCGGGCACCGTTCGGCGCGACGACTCACCCAGCTCTACGCCGGGCTCGTCCTGTACGGCCTCAGCATGGCGCTGATGATCCGGTCGGAGCTGGGGCTGGACCCGTGGGACGTGTTCCACCAGGGGCTCGCCCGGCAGACCGGTCTCTCCTTCGGCACCGTCACCATCGCCGTCGGCGCTCTCGTGCTGCTGCTCTGGATCCCGCTGCGGCAGCGGCCCGGCCTCGGCACGGTCAGCAACGTCGTGGTCATCGGCCTGGTCGTCGACGCCACCCTGGCCGTGCTGCCGCCCGGTGAGGGCATGCCGGCGCGTGCCGCGATGCTCGTGGCCGGGATCGTCGCCAACGGCGCCGCCACCGGGCTCTACCTCGGCGCCGGGCTCGGCCCCGGGCCCCGCGACGGTCTGATGACCGGATTCGTCGCCCGTCATCCCCGCTTCTCGGTACGGCTGGTCCGCACGAGCATCGAGGTCACCGTGCTGGCCCTCGGCTGGCTGCTCGGCGGAACCGTCGGCCTCGGCACCGTGGCGTACGCGCTGACCATCGGCCCGCTCGCCCAGTTCTTCATCCCGGTCTTCGCGCTGCCCGCACGGCCGGCGAGCGGCGCTTACGCTACGTGACCGGCGCCGGGCCGACCGCCACGGCCCGAAGCGATCCGCAACGCGCTGAGCTGCGGTGACGAAGAACAGCAAAACCAGGTGTTTCCTCCGCCGTCGCGGCCGGGCATCATTCCTGCATGGGGGAGAACGGATGGCGTTGGAGCGACGCCTGGATCTTCGTCGCGCTTGTCATCGCCAGTGGCGCCGGCCGGCACCGGCGGTCCGCGTCGACACGCCGCCCCGAAGGCGTACGACTGGCCGACGTCCTCTCCACCGCCGACCACCTAAACCAGGCCATCCCCGAGCGGCACGAGGTGGAGGGCGCGGTCCGGCGGCTCGTCGGCGCGGGCCTGGTCAGCGTCGCCGACGGCTGGTTCCGGGTCACACCGGACGGTGAGCGGCTCTGGCGCACCCGCCCCAGCGCCGGGCTCGGCACCACTGTGGACACGGTGCAGGGCGTGCTGACCCGCCGGCACCCGCCCGGTGAGTCCGAGTGGCAGCTCGACGAGGACGACCACGCCGCCGCCGTGCAGGAGTACGTGGTCCGCTCGATCCCGATGCCGCGCCGCTCCCCCGAGGGGCACTCCGGCCGGCAGTGAGCGCGCCTCAGCGCACCGGGTGCCCGGCGCCGCGCAGCGCGTCCTTGACCTCGCCGACGGTCAGCTCACCGAAGTGGAAGACGCTCGCCGCGAGCACCGCGTCCGCCCCCGCGCCGACGGCCGGCGGGAAGTGCGCCACCTCGCCCGCGCCGCCGCTGGCGATCACCGGCACGTCGACCACCTCCCGGACCGCCTGGATCAGCGGCAGGTCGAACCCGGCCTTGGTGCCGTCGGCGTCCATCGAGTTGAGCAGGATCTCCCCCGCGCCCAGCTCGGCGCCGCGCGCCGCCCACTCGACCGCGTCCAGCCCGGTGCCCCGCCGCCCGCCGTGCGTGGTCACCTCGAAACCGCTCGGCGTCGTGCCGTCGGGCGCGCGGCGCACGTCCAGCGAGAGCACCAGCACCTGACTGCCGAACCGGTCGGCGATCTCGGCGATCAGCTCCGGGCGGGCGATGGCGGCGGTGTTCACGCCCACCTTGTCCGCCCCGGCCCGCAGCAGCGTGTCGACGTCGGCGACCTGGCGGACGCCGCCGCCCACGGTGAGCGGGATGAAGACCGACTCGGCGGTACGCCGCACCACGTCGAGCATGGTGCCGCGGTCACTGGACGAGGCGGTGACGTCGAGGAAGGTCAGCTCGTCCGCGCCGGCCCGGTCGTACGCCGCCGCCAGCTCCACCGGGTCGCCCGCGTCGCGCAGGTCGAGGAAGTTGACCCCCTTGACCACGCGCCCGGCGTCCACGTCCAGACACGGGATGACCCGTACCGCCACCGTCATGCCCCGAGCCTAGCCAACGCGCGGGCGGTGGTGACCCGCCGGTGAGGCCGGTCACCACCGCCCGTGGTGGTACGGGTTCACGCCGGTCAGAGACGGACCAGCATCTTGCCGAGGTTCTCGCCGCGCAGCAGGCCGAGGAACGCCTCCGGGGCCTGCTCGATGCCGTCGACGATCGTCTCGTCGTACGACAGCCGGCCCTCGCGCAGCCAGCCCGCCACCTCCTGCACGAACTGCTCCCGCAGGTGACCGTGGTCACTGACAAGGAAGCCGCGCAGCGTCAGGCGTTTGCCGATCACCAGCGCCAGGTTGCGCGGCGCGGGCGGCGGCTCGGTGGCGTTGTACTGGGCGATCATGCCGCAGATGGCGGCCCGGCCGTGCACGTTCATCGCCCCGATCGCGGCCTCCAGGTGGTCGCCGCCGACGTTGTCGAAGTACACGTCGACGCCGTCCGGCGCGGCCGCCCTGAGCTGCTTGGACACCGGGCCGTCGTGGTAGTCGAACGCGGCGTCGAAGCCGAGCGCGGTGAGCCGTTCCACCTTCGCCGCGGAGCCGGCGCTGCCGATCACCCGGCCGGCGCCGCGCAGCTTCGCGATCTGGCCGACCATGCTGCCCACCGCGCCGGCCGCGCCGGAGACGAAGACGGTCTCCCCCGGCTTCATGGCGGCCACGTCGAGCAGCCCGGCGTACGCGGTCAGCCCGGTCATGCCGAGCACGCCCAGATGGGCGGTCACCGGCGCCAGGTCCGGGTCGATCTTGCGCGCGCCCTTGGCGTCCACCAGCGCGTACTCGCGCCAGCCCAGCCCGTGCAGCACCGTGTCGCCGGGCTTGACGCCGCCGGCCTCGCCGGCCACCACCTCACCGATCGCGCCCCCGTCGAGCGGGGCGTCGAGCGCGAACGGCGGCACGTACGACTTGACGTCGTTCATCCGCCCGCGCATGTACGGGTCGACGGACATGAACCGGTTGCGGACCACCACCTGTCCCGGGCCCGGCGTCGGCACCTCGGTGGTGACCAGCCGGAAGTTCTCCGCGGTCGGCCAGCCCTGCGGCCGGGACGCCAGATGGATCTCCCGGTTCATCCCGCTCATCGGGCCTCGCGGACCGTGCGGGTGACCTCGACGTTGCCCCGGGTCGCGTTGGAGTAGGGGCAGACCTGGTGGGCCGCGTCGACCAGCTGCTCGGCGGCCGCGCGCTCGACCGCGGGCAGGTCCACCACGAGCGTCACGGCGAGGCCGAAGCCGCCGCTGCCGTTCGGGCCGATGCCCACCTCGGCCTCGACCACCGAGCCGGAGACGTCCGCCTTGGCCTTGCGGGCGACCACGCGCAGCGCGGAGTGGAAGCAGGCCGCGTAGCCGGCCGCGAAGAGCTGCTCCGGGTTGGCCGCGCCGCCGGCGCCACCCATCTCCTTCGGTACGGCGAGGTCCAGCTCGACCGTGCCGTCGGAGGTGCGGACGTGACCGTCGCGGCCGTCGCCGGTGGCGCGGGCGGAGGCGGTGTAGAGCACCTGCATGTCACTGCTCCTTCTGTCGGTGGATCGTCTCGGTGACCCGGGTGAGGATGCCGTGGAGGAAGACCAGTTCGGCCTCGGTGAGCCCGGTGGCGGTGGCCACCTGCCGCGGCACGTCACACATCCGCTCCCGCAGGGCCCGGCCCTGGCCGGTGAGGCCCACCTCGACCCGGCGCTCGTCGGCAGCCGAGCGGGTACGCACCACCAGGCCGGCCGCCTCCAGCCGCTTGAGCAGCGGGGAGAGCGTGCCGGAGTCGAGCCGGAGCGCGGCGCCGAGCTCGGAGACCGTGGGGGCGTCGTCGTCACGCTCCCAGAGCACCAGCAGCACCAGGTACTGCGGGTAGGTCAGGCCGTGCTCGTCGAGGATGGGCCGGTAGACGTCGGTCATGGCGCGCGACGCCGCGTAGAGGGCGAAGCACACCTGCCGGCGCAGCACCAGATCATCGGTCACCGCGAAACCGTAACGCACAATTAGGTTGTGCACAACCGATCGGCGTGTGGTCCGGGGCGCGCGAGGCACCCCGGAACGCCTCAGGCGGGGAGGTACGCCTCCAGCTCGACCTCGACCAGCAGGTCCGGGTCGATCAGCCCGGCCACCACCACCATCGTCGCCACCGGGCGTACCGGGCCGAACACCGCGTTGTGCGCCCGGCCCACCTCGTCGGCGAAGATCCGATCCGTCACGTACATCCGGGTCCGCACCACGTCGCCCGGACCGGCGCCCACCTCGGCCAGCGCGTCCAGGCCGATCCGGATCGCCTGCGCGGTCTGCGCCGCCGCGTCGCCGGCGTGCGCCACCCGGCCGTCCACAGTGGAGGTGCAGCCGGCCGTGATCGCCAGCGAACCGGCCCGGACCACCCGCGAGTAGCCGTACAGCGCCTCCCACGGGCCGCCCGAGCCGAGCCGGGTCACCACACCGGCGTCCGCCGGCGGCTCGGGCGGCGCGGCGGTCACGCGCCGGCCCGCAGCGTCGCCAGCGCCTCGGCGACGGTGAACGCGCCCGCGTAGAGCGCCTTCCCGGCGATCACGCCCTCCACGCCCACCGGCTCCAGCGTGGCCAGCGCCCGCAGGTCGTCGAGCGTGGACACGCCGCCGGAGGCGATCACCGGGGCGTCGGTGCGGGCACACACCTCGCGCAGCAGGTCCAGGTTCGGCCCGCGCATGGTGCCGTCCTTGGTGATGTCGGTGACCACGTACCGCGCCGCGCCCGCCGCGTCCAGCCGGGCCAGCACCTCGTACAGGTCACCGCCGTCGCGGGTCCAGCCGCGCGCCGACAGGGTACGGCCGCGCACGTCCAGCCCGATCGCCACCCGGTCGCCGTACTCGCCGCAGATCCGGTCGCACCACTGCGGATCCTCCAGCGCGGCGGTGCCGATGTTCACCCGTGCCGCCCCGGTGGCCAGCGCCGCCCGCAGCGACTCGTCGTCGCGGATGCCACCGGACAGCTCCACCTTCACGTCCAGCTTGCCGACCACCTCGGCCAGCAGCGCGGCGTTGGAGCCCCGCCCGAACGCGGCGTCCAGATCCACCAGATGGATCCACTCCGCGCCGTCGGACTGCCAGGCCAGCGCCGCGTCCAGCGGGTCACCGTACGCGGTCTCGCTACCGGCGGCGCCCTGCACGAGCCGGACGGCCTGGCCGTCGGCGACGTCCACGGCGGGCAACAGGGTGAGGCTCAACGCTTCTCTCCTCGGATCCTCAACGACGGTCCAGCGCGATCACCACGATCGCGGGCAGGACCAGCAACAACAACGCGACCAGCACCAGCCGCAGCGCCAGGTCGTCCACCAGGCTCCAGATGCCGACCACCGCCACCGCGGTGAGCACCAGGATCGTCGCCCGCTCCCGGCGGGTGTGCCGGCGCAGCCGGCCGGTACGGCCGCGCCGCAGCGACGGCGTCAGCCGGCGTACCAGGGAACGACGCCGCTCCCGGCGGGCCACCCGGCGGGCGCGGACGGCGCGCGCACGCTCCTGCTCGGCCTCGCGCTCCGCGCGGCGGCGGGCCCGCTCCTTGCTCACGCCGACGCCAGCGGGCCGGTCACAGCGTGCCGAGCCAGTTGCGCAGCAGCGCCGCACCGGCGTCGGCCGACTTCTCCGGGTGGAACTGCGCGGCCGACAGCGCGCCCCGCTCCACCGCGGCCACGAAGTCCGTGCCGTGGTGCGCGGTCGTCACCGTGGCGCCCGCCTCGGCCAGCGCCGCCGGGTCCGTCACGCCGTAGGAGTGCACGAAGTAGAACCGGGTGCCCTCCGGCAGCCCGGCGAACAG
Source organism: Micromonospora chalcea (assembly GCF_028768405.1). Taxonomy (NCBI): domain Bacteria; kingdom Bacillati; phylum Actinomycetota; class Actinomycetes; order Micromonosporales; family Micromonosporaceae; genus Micromonospora; species Micromonospora chalcea. The sequence continues at coordinate 2,916,853 of NZ_CP118233.1, forward strand.
CGTCGAGCCGGCCGACGGCCGCACCGTGTTCCAGCCCATGTGCGGCAGCCGCCGCGCGGGCAGCCGGGTCACGCCGCCGGGCAGCAGCCCGAGCCCCTTGGTGACCACGCCGTGCTCCTCGCCGTGCCCGAAGAGGATCTGCATGCCGACGCAGATGCCCAGCACCGGCCGCCCGGCGGCGACCCGCTCGGCGATCACCGGCCCGGCGCCCAGCGCCTCGATCCCGGCCATGCAGGCGGCGAACGCGCCCACGCCCGGCACCACCAGGCCGTCGGCCGACGCGGCGGCGTCCAGGTCGTCGGTGACGGTCACGTCGGCGCCGGCCCGCGCCACCGCGCGCTCGGCCGACCGCAGGTTGCCCGAGCCGTAGTCGAGCACCACCACGCGCCGCGTCATCAGCTCTCCCCCGGCAGCAGCCAGAGCACCCCGGCGACGGTGGCCAGTACGGCCAGCAGCCCGGTGACCACCACGGCGGCGCGCGGCGCGCCCTGCTTGAGCAGCGACCACGTCCCGCCGACCAGCAGCCCGGCCAGGATCAACACGAGAGTGGGCAGCACCTTCATTAGAGCCGCCTTTCATTCGCGACTGCGGGACTCCGCTGCGCTGCGTTCCTCGCGCTCATCAGAGAGCGCCCTTCGTGGACGGCACCACACCGGCGTTACGCGGGTCCAGCGCGGTGGCCTCGCGCAGCGCGCGGGAGACGGCCTTGAACTGCGCCTCGACCACGTGGTGCGCATCCGGGTGACCGCCCGGCCGGGCCGCGCGCAGCACGTCCACGTGCAGCGTGATCCGGGCCGACTGGCCGAACGACTCCCAGATGTGCCGGGTCATGCTGGTCGGGTAGACCGGCCCGATGTACGGGGCCAGCGCCGGCTCGTCGTGCACCACGTACGGGCGGCCGGACAGGTCGACGGCGGCGCGGACCAGCACCTCGTCCATCGGGACGGTGGCCGAGCCGTACCGCCGGATGCCCGCCTTGTCGCCCAGCGCCCGGTCGAACGCGGCGCCCAGCGCCAGCGCGGTGTCCTCCATCGTGTGGTGCGCGTCGATCTCCAGGTCGCCGACGGTGTGCACGGTCAGGTCGAAGCCGCCGTGCCGGGCGATCTGGTTGAGCATGTGGTCGTAGAAGCCGACGCCGGTGGAGATGTCGGCCTGGCCGGTGCCGTCGAGGTCGATCTCGACGAGCACCTTGGTCTCGTTTGTGACCCGCTCGATCCGGGCGATCCGGCTCATGAAACGTTCTCCATCGCGGTGAGGAAGGCGTCGGTCTCGGTCGGGGTGCCGGCGGTGACGCGCAGCCAGCCGGGCAGGCCGACGTCGCGCACCAGCACGCCGGCATCGAGCAGGGTACGCCAGGCCACCGCCTGGTCCCCGTCGACGGCGAACAGCACGAAGTTCGCGTCGCTGTCGGCCACCCGGTGGCCCCGGGCGCGCAGCTCGGCGACGATCCGGTCCCGCTGCGCCATGATCGCGGCCACGGTGCCGAGCAGGGCGTCCCGGTGCGCCAGCGCCGCGCGGGCGGCGGCCTGGGTGAGCGCGGACAGGTGGTACGGCAGCCGGACCAGCTGCACCGCGTCCACCACCGCCGGGTCGGCGGCCAGGTAGCCGAGCCGGCCGCCGGCGAAGCCGAACGCCTTGCTCATGGTGCGGGTCACCACCAGCCGCGGGTGGCCGGGCAGCACCGCCAGCGCGCTCACCGTGCCGGGCCGGGCGAACTCGGCGTACGCCTCGTCCACGACCACCATGCCGGGCGCCTCGTCCAGCACGGCGGCGACCACGGCCGGGTCGAGCGCGGTGCCGGTCGGGTTGTTCGGCGAGCAGAGGAACACCACGTCCGGCCGGTGCTCGCGGACCTGGGCCACCGCCTCGTCGGCGGTGAGCCCGAAGTCCGCGCCGCGCCGGGCGGGCACCCACCGGGTGCCGGTGCCGAGCGCCAGCAGCGGGTGCATCGAGTACGCCGGGGTGAAGCCGAGCGCGGTGCGCCCGGGACCGCCGAACGCCTGCAGCAGCTGCTGCTGGATCTCGTTGGAGCCGTTCGCCGCCCACACGTGGTCGGCGGTGAGCCCGTGCCCCAGGTAGGCGGCCAGGTCGGCGCGCAGCGCCACCGCGTCCCGGTCCGGGTAGCGGTTGAGGTCACGCAGCTCGGCGGCGAGCGCCTTGCCGATCGCCTCGACCACCGGCTCGGGCACCGGGTAGGAGTTCTCGTTGGTGTTCAGCCGCACCGGCACGTCGAGCTGCGGCGCGCCGTACGGCGTGCGCCCGCGCAGGTCGTCGCGGATCGGCAGGTCGTCGAGCGTGGTCACGACGCCCCGCCCTCGGGGAACCGGACGCTGACCGCCTGGCCGTGCGCGGGCAGGTCCTCCACGGTCGCCAGCGTGACCACGTGCGGGGCCACGTCGCGCAGCGCCTCCTGCGTGTATTCGACCAGGTGGACGCCGCGCAGGAACGACTGCACGGACAGCCCGGAGGAGTGCCGGGCGCAGCCGCCGGTGGGCAGCACGTGGTTGGAGCCCGCGCAGTAGTCGCCGAGCGACACCGGCGACCACGCGCCCACGAACACCGCACCGGCGTTGCGGACCCGCAGCGCCCACTCGCGGGCGTTCTCGGTCTGGATCTCCAGGTGTTCGGCCGCGTACGCGTCGACCACCCGCAGCCCGGCCTCCAGGTCGTCGACCAGTACGACGCCGCTCTGCTCGCCGCGCAGCGCGGTGCCGATCCGCTCGGCGTGCTTGGCCGCCGGCGCCTGCCGGGCAAGCTCCGCGTCGACCGCGTCGGCCAGCGCGGTGGACGGGGTGACCAGCACGCTGGCCGCGAGCGGGTCGTGCTCGGCCTGGCTGATCAGGTCGGCGGCGACGTGCGCCGGGTCGGCGGTGTCGTCGGCCAGGATCGCGATCTCGGTCGGGCCGGCCTCGGCGTCGATGCCGACCACGCCGCGCAGCAGCCGCTTCGCGGCGGTGACCCAGATGTTGCCCGGGCCGGTGATCATGTCGACCGGCTCGCAGCGCTCGTCCCCGGCCGGGTCGGCGCCCGCCCCGTACGCGAGCATGGCGACGGCCTGGGCGCCGCCGACGGCGTACACCTCGTCCACGCCGAGCAGCGCGCAGGCCGCCAGGACCCGGCGGTCCGGCAGGCCGTCGTTGTCCTTCTGCGGCGGGCTCACCACCACCAGCGAGCGCACCCCGGCCGCCTGGGCCGGCACCACGTTCATCACCACCGTCGACGGGTACATGGCCAGGCCGCCGGGGACGTAGAGACCGACCCGGTCGACCGGCACCCACCGCTCGGTGACCGTGCCGCCGGGCACCACGGTCGTGGTGTGGTCGGTGCGGCGCTGGTCGGCGTGCACCTTGCGGGCCCTGGTGATCGACTCCAGCAGCGCGGCGCGGACCTGCGGGTCCAGCTCGTCCTCGGCGGCGCGGATCGTCTCGACCGGCACCCGCAGCCGCTCCGGTGACACACCGTCGAACCGTTCGCTGGCCTCCCGGATCGCCGGGTACCCATGCTCCCGGACCGCCTCGACCAGCGGGCGGATCCGCTCGACCGCCACGGAGACGTCGAGCTGGGCACGGGGCAGCAGGCGGCGCGGGTCACGTGCCCCGCCGCGCAGGTCGATCCGATTCAGCACGCCTGCGAGTCTAGGCCGCCGCCGCGGCGACCGGCCCGGGCCGCCCGCACGCCGGGACGGTGAGCCGGGACACGCGCGGGCGGGCGCGTTGGGGATACGCTCGATCGCGTGAGCGCACGGCTGCCGGTGTTCCCGCTCGGGACCGTCCTCTTCCCCGGGCTGGTCCTTCCGCTGCACATCTTCGAGGAGCGCTACCGGGCGCTGGTACGCCACCTGGTGGCGCTGCCCGAGGGCGCGCCGCGCGAGTTCGGCGTGGTCGCGATCCGGGCCGGCTGGGAGGTGGCGCCGGCCGGGCCGCCGGGGCGCTTCGGGCTGACCGCCGGCGAGGTCACGCTGCACGAGGTGGGCTGCACCGCCGAGCTGCGGCAGGTCACCGAGCTGGCCGACGGCGGGTTCGACATCGTCACCGTGGGGCGGCGCCGGTTCCGCCTCGCCGAGGTCGACCACTCCGCCGAGCCCTACCTGACGGCGGAGGTGGAGTGGTTGCCCGAGCCGGGCGGCCCGGACGAGACGGCCGACCTGCTGGCGGCCCGGGTGATCTCGGTGTTCCGGCAATATCTCGGCCTGATCCGGCCGGACCAGCAGGAGATCTCCGAGCAGTTGCCGGAGGACCCGACGGTGCTGTCGCATCTGGTGGCCGCGACCGCCGCGCTGACCGTGGACGACCGGCAGCGGCTGCTCGCCATCGACGACACGGCCGCCCGCCTGCGGGCCGAGCTGCGCCTGCTCAACCGGGAGACGGCGTTGCTGCGGCAGGTCCGGGCGGTGCCCGTGCCGCTCAGCGAGCTGGCGGGTCTCCCGGCGCCGAACTGAACCCCGGCGCCGGCGGCGGCCACCCGCCGTCGAACTCCGGCTCCGGCCGCAGCGACGGCCACCGCGACCAGCCCGCGAGCAGCGTGTACGTGACTGCGGCGCCGAACGCGGCGAGCAGCAGGTTGCCGTGCGGCAGCGGGAGCGGGCCGAACCAGTCGACGCCGCCGGCGCGCAGGTCGACGGGTTTGGTGAAGGCGGTACCCGGCGGCGCGGTCTCCACCAGCCGCTGGAACGTGGACAGGCCGATCCGGCGGCCGACCTGCCAGGCCACCACCGCCGCGCCGAGACCGCCGAGGGTGACCGCGAGCAGGCCCGCCGGACCACGCCGGCGGCGCAGCACCACCCACAGGGTGATCGCGGCGAGCACGCCGAAGCCGAGGGTCAGGAGGCTGAACCAGCCGTCCGCGGCGATCGGCTGCTCCGGCTGCGTGGTGGCGTAGACCGCGCCGGCCGGCGTCTGCCGTACCGGGGTGGCCGGCGCCGCCCACACCCAGAGCAGCCCGAGCGGCGCGCCGAGCGCGGTGAGCAGCGCGGCCACGCCCAGGGTGGTCGCCACCACCCGGCCGGCGGATCGCCGGGACGCGGGCGACGCACCGGGGAGCTGCGTCACGACGCCCGGATGCCCGGCCAGCGGGTCGGCGCCGGGCGCGGTGACCGGGGTGCCGGCGGGCACCGGCAGTCCGCCGGGCCAGCCGGGTGGTCCGCCGGGCCAGGCAGGCGGCTGCTCGCGCTCGGGCCGCGCCTCGGCGCCGTCGGCACGCTCGCGCGTCCGCTCGGGATCAGGGGTGTCCGGAGTCACCCGTTGATCCTCTCAGGCCGGGGCACGGCGCGGGGCGGTGGTCGCCGCCTCAGCGCGCGAACGGTTCCACCATCACCGCGGCGGCCTTGAGCCAGGCGTTGCGGGTCTCGGCCTGGAGCTGGTGGTACTCGATCGAGGAGCCGGTCTCCAGCGCCGGGTCGTAGGGCACCACCGCCACCGCCCGGGTCCGGGTGGCGAAGTGCCGTTCCAGGTCGTCCTGCAGGGAGGTCCGGCCGGGCGTCGGGCAGGAGATCAACGTGACCGCGTTGTCGGCCAGGTCGCCCATGCCCTCCTCGTGCAGCAGGTCGAGCATCCAGTCCGCGCTGAACGCCGCGTCCTCACGCGGCACGGTGGTCACCACGAGCTGGTCGGCGGCCTGCATCACGGTGCGCCAGTTCGGGCTCTCCACGTTGTTGCCGGTGTCCACGCAGACCACCTCGTGGGTGCGGCGCAGCAGCTCCAGCACCCGCTTGACGGTGAACTGGTCGAGCCGCTGGGCGAAGCGCGGGCTCTCCTCGCCGGCCAGCACGTCGTACGAGCCGTCGGAGGCGTGCCGCAGGTAGTCGTCGAGGTGGGACAGCAGCCGGTTGCCCTCGAGGATCTCGATCTGCGCCAGGTCGTGGATCAGGTGGCGGATGGTGCGGGCGTGCCGGGCGCTGCCGGCCCGCAGCCCGAGGGTGCCGCGCAGCTCGTTGTCGTCCCAGGCGAGCACGCCGCGCCCGCGGACGCTGCCCACCGTCGCCGCGGCGAGCACGGTGGCGGTGGTCTTGTGCACCCCGCCCTTGGGGTTGGCGAACGCGAGCACCCGGGGCGTGCCCAGCTCGCGGCGCAGCACGCTGGTGGCGCGTTCCAGCTCGGCGTCCGGCTCGGGGGCACGCCACTGCGCCTGGGCCGGCGCGACCCGCCCGGCGCGGCCGGAGCGGCCCTCCAGCGGGCTGCGCGGCGCGGGCACCACCGGTTCCGGCGCGGGCGGGACGTCCGGCCGGTAGCGGCCCCGGTCGAGCAGGGCGTACCGGGACTCGGCCGGCGGTGGCGCGGGCCGGTAGCCACCGTCGAGAAGGGAGTAGCGCGACTCGGCCGGCGCCTCGGCCCGGCCGCGCGGCTCCGGCAGCGCCGGTTCGGCGCGCCAGGACGGCTCCGGCCGGGGCTCGGCGGCGAAGGACGGGTCCGGCGCGACAGACGGCTCGGCGCGCCAGGACGGCTCGGCCGGATAGGGCTGCCCGGCGCGCCAGGACGGCTCCGGGTCGGTGCGGTACGCCGGCTCGCCCCGGTAGGCCGGTTCACCTTCCTGGCGGGGGTCGGCGCGGAAGGCGGGGTCGACGCGGAACGTGGCCTCGGCCCGGTAACCGGGCTCGGCGCCGTACGACCCGTCGGGGGCGCGGCCGACGGCGGCGGCGCGCCCGGTCCAGCCGGTGCCGGCGGCGCGGCGTGGCAGCGGGTCGGGCGGCGGCGCGTGGTGGTCCTCGACGTGCCGGTCGGCGTCGGCGTGCTCCGCGCCGCGACCGCCGAGCCGGGCCCGGTCGAGCAGCGCCCGCCACCGCGGTGCCGGCTCGCCCTGCCGACCCCAGCCGGTCTCGCTGCCGTCCAAGGATTCGCCCTCCCCCAGCCCATCGATCTCCGCCTGACAGGCTACGAACGAAACCCTATTCGGACCACTCCCCGCGCCGCACATCGCCCGGTGACCCGCCGCACGGTGGGATCGACCGGGTGGCCGCGCCCGCTGATGTCTCAGGAGGTGGGAGCGGGATTGGGTGGCCCGGATCCGGGGACCGGCGCACGGGCGGTCGGTGAAGGTCCGCTCACCGTCCGTGCAGCTTCCGACGAATCGCCCATTCCGCCGCCCTGGGCCGCCGCGCTGTCCGCCGGCGGCCGGGCCACGTCACGCTGCTCCGGCAGCGGCGGGGTGAACACCGTCCGGTCGAGCCGGGTGACCTCCGGCGCCGGGTCCACCACCCGTACGTCCGGGCGCCCGGCGAGCGCGCGCAGCGCGTCCGGCGCGGCACGGACCACCGCGGCGTACACGCAGGCGCACCCGGTCCGGTAGGCGTCCGCCTCCCGGGCCGCGACCTCGGCCCCGCTCTCGTACACCCGGCGCAGCTCCGGATCGGCGGTGGCCGCCGGGGCGGCGGCGCGCGACCGGTAGTCGGCGGCCTCCCGGTCCTTGCGCCCGGCGACGTCGGCCATCCCGGCGACCACGTCGTCCGGCAGCCGCAACGCCGCGATCCGGACGATCTCGGTCTGCCGGCCGGACAGCGGCACCCGCGCCACCACCGCCGAGACCGGCGCGCCGTCCAGCGCGGCGGCCGCCCGCGCCGGGGTCAGGTAGCCGGCGAACGAGACGAGCGCGTAGGCGTCGGGCGCGTCGAGGGCGGCCAGCTCCTCCCCGGCGGCACGCAGGTACGCCGGGACGCTCGCGCCGGCGGCCACCCCGACCCGGGTCACCTCGCCGACAGTGCGGTCGCTGGCCGGACGGTCCCGCCGCTGTGCCACCGCTACCACCAGCACCACCAGCGCGCAGGCCAGCGCCAACCAGGTCAGCGTGGTGAACCGGGACCGGCGCGGCGGCGCGGTGTCGTCGCTCATGGTCAGTCGCGCAGGATCTCCAGCGCCCGGGCCAGATCCTCCGGGTAGTCGCTGACGAACGTCACCTCGTCGCCGGTGCCCGGGTGCGCGAAGCTCAGCGAACGGGCGTGCAGCCACTGCCGGGACAGCCCGAGCCGGGCCGACAGAGTCGGGTCCGCCCCGTAGGTCAGGTCGCCCACGCAGGGGTGCCGCATGCTGGAGAAGTGCACCCGGATCTGGTGCGTGCGCCCGGTCTCCAGCCGTACGTCGAGCAGGCTGGCGGAGGGGAACGCCTCCAGCGTGTCGTAGTGGGTGATGCTCGGCTTGCCGCCGGAGACCACCGCCCACCGGTAGTCGTGGTGCGGGTGCCTGTCGATCGGCGCGTCGATGGTGCCGCGCAGCGGGTCCGGGTGGCCCTGCACCACGGCGTGGTAGCGCTTCTCCACCTCGCGCTCCTTGAACGCCCGCTTGAGCGCGGTGTACGCGCGCTCGCTCTTGGCCACCGCCATGATCCCGGTGGTGCCCACGTCGAGCCGGTGCACCACGCCCTGCCGCTCGGCCGCGCCGCTGGTGGAGATGCGGTGGCCGATGCCGGCCAGCCCGCCGATCACCGTCGGGCCGGTCCAGCCGGGGCTCGGGTGCGCGGCCACCCCGACCGGCTTGTCCACCACCACGATGTCGTCGTCGGCGTACACCACTGTCAGGCCGGGCACCGCCTGCGGCACCACGGTCGGCGGGGCGGGCGGCGCGGGCAGCGTGACCTCCAGCCACGAGCCGGCCTTGACCTTGTGCGAGTTGGGCCGGGCCACGCCGTCGACGAGCGCGTCCCCGGCGTCGATCAGGCCGGCGGCGGCGGTGCGGGAGAGCCCGAACAGCCGGGACACGGCCTGGTCCAGGCGCATGCCGTCGAGGCCGTCCGGGACGGGCAGGGAGCGGGTGTCGCCGCCGGCGGCGAACGCGGAGGTCACGCGGTCTCCCGCTGCTCGGCCGGGGCGGCGTCGTCGCGCTTCTCGTCGCGCAGCCGGGAGCCGTCGCGCTGCCGGCCGGTCAGCTCCAGGAAGACCGCCAGCACCACGCCGCAGACCAGCGAGCTGTCGGCCAGGTTGAACACCGGCCAGACCTGGCCGTACGGGTCGAAGAGGCTGATCATGTCGACCACGTGGCCGACGAAGTGCCCGGGCGCGCGGAAGATCCGGTCGATCAGGTTGCCCAGCGCGCCGCCCAGCACCAGGCCCAGCGACACCGCCCACGGCAGCGAGCGCAGCCGCAGCGCCATCCACGCGATCCACCCGATCACCACGAACGTGATGATCGGGAAGACCCAGGTGTGGTCGGAGCCGATGCTCCAGGCGGCGCCGCTGTTGCGGGTGAGGCTGAAGTAGACCGCGCCGCCGAGCACCGACACCGGCTCCCGGCCGGTCAGCTCGGCCAGCGCGAGCTGTTTGGTGCCCAGATCCGCCAGCAGCGAGAACAGGGACACGCCGAGCAGCAGGCCGACGGCCCTGCGGCGGGGCGCGCCGGCACCCGACTCGGTGGTGCCGGAACCGGCGGGCGGTGCTGCGGTCATCTGCTCCCCATCGACGCTTGCGACGGCGTGGTCACCGTCTGCCGTACGGCCGCCGGGGAGCGGTGATCAGCGCCGCTCCTCCAGCTGCTTGCAGGTCACGCAGAGGGTGGCCGACGGGAACGCGGCGAGCCGCTCCACCGGGATCGGGTTGCCGCACCGCTCGCACCAGCCGTAGCCGCCCTCGTCGAGGCGCTCCAGCGCGCGCTCGACCTGCGTGATCCGCTCCTTGATGCTGTTGGCGAGAGAGATCTCCTGCTCCCGCTCGAACGTCTTGGTGCCGGTGTCGGCCTGGTCGTCCCCGGCCGAGTCGGTCAGCCGGTCGCGCTGCAGCTCGGTGATCTCGCTCAGCGTCTGATCGTACTCGGCGTTCAGCTCGTCCCGCCGCGCCGCCAGGGCGGCCCGGATCTTCTCGGTCTCCGCCGCGCTGCGGGTGGCCTTCGGCGCGGGCTTGCGGCCGGCGGTCCTGGTGTCGGCTGGCTTCGCCATCGTCAGCTCCCTCAGCCGCGTGGCGCGGCGGTCAGCGGTACGTGGGCGGGGACGCCGTCGTCGGCATCTCCGCGTACGGAAGGGTGCACGGCGAGCGGGCCCGCCGTGCACTCCGGAGGTTGGCAAGAATACGGAACGTACAGGCGTCCGACAACGTGCCGCACCGTCGTCCCACGTATCCGCCCCGGACTGCCATCAATCGGGGCAAAAGGAACGGTAGCAGATCAGCGGGCCGTCTCCTCGCCGTACTCCCCGAACCACCGCGCCAGCCGGCCCCGGCGGCTCACCGCCCGCAGCCGCCGCTCGGTCTCGTCCCGTACGCCGGCGGTGGCGACGATGAGCAGGCTGTCCCCGACCTTGAGCCGGGTGTCCGCGCCGGGCACGAACCCGACGCCGTCGCGCAGCACCAGCGTGACCGCGGCGCCCACCGGCAGCCGCAGCTCGTCCACGTGCACCCCGGCCAGCCGGGACCCGTCCGGCACCTCCAGCTGGAGCAGGTCGGCGCGCATCCGCTCCAGCGGGGCGGTCTCCAGCATGATCTCGTTCGGCTCGGCCGGCGCGATCACGCCCAGCCGGCGGGCCGCCGACGCCAGCGTTCCGGCCTGGAGCAACGTGAAGATCACCACCAGCACGAAGACCGCGTCGAAGAGGCGGTCCGCCCCCGGCACGTGCAGCGACAGCGGGATGGTGGCGAGCACGACCGGCACCGCGCCGCGCAGACCGGCCCAGGACAGGAAGAGCTGCTCGCGCAGGTTGACCCGGAACGCCAGCGCGGACACCGCCACCGACAACGGCCGGGCGAGCAGCAGCAGGGCCAGCCCGGTGATCACGGCGGGCAGCACCGCGGTCTCCAGACGGCTCGGCGAGACCAGCAGGCCGAGCAGCACGAACAGGCCGATCTGGGCCAGCCAGGCCAGCCCGTCGGCGAAGCCGAGGATGGCCTGCCGGTGCGGCAGGCGGGAGTTGCCGAGCAGCACGCCCGCCACGTACACGGCGAGGAAGCCGGAGGCGTGCACCACCGAGCCGGCCGCGTACGCCAGCACGGTGAACCCGACCACCGCGATCGGGTACAGGCCGGCCGACGGGAGCGCGGCCCGGCGCAGCGCGTACCGCCCGGCCAGCCCGGCGCCCACCCCGACCGCCGCGCCGACGCCCAGCTCGTAGCCGAGCAGCAGCGCCTCGTACCACCACGGGTGGGCCGCCTCCGCTCCGGCGCGGGAGAGCAGCAGCACCACGAGCACGACGGGCGCGTCGTTCACCCCGGACTCGGCCTCCAGCGCGGCCACCAGCCGGGGTGGCAGGCGCAACCGGCGCAGCGTGGCGAACACCGCCGCCGCGTCGGTCGAGGAGAGCACCGCGCCGTAGAGCAGCGCCAGCCGCCAGTCCAGGTCGAGCAGCAGGTGCACCACCACGCCGACGACCACGATGCTGACCACCACGCCGACGGTGGACAGCGTGGCCGCCAGCCCGAGCACCGGCCGCAGCGTGCTCCACCGGGCGGTCAGGCCGCCCTCCGCGATGATCACGATGAGCGCGCAGAAGCCGAGCACCCGGGTCAGCTCGACGTCGTCGAAGCGGATGCCCAGCCCGGCCTCGCCGAGCAGCACCCCGAGCGCCAGGTAGACCAGCAGGCTCGGCACGCCGAGCCGGGTGGAGAAGCGCACCGCGCCCACCGCCACCAGCAGCACGGCGGCGCCCACCAGCAACGCGACGTCCAGCCCGGGGGTCATCGCCGACCGGCCCGGGCGGATCTCACGGCGTGCTGCCGTCGCGCAGTCGCCGCAGCACCCCGGGCAGTTCGGCGTGCGGGCGTTCCACCAGGAAGAGCTTGTCCCGGCTGGCCGCGCCGGAGCGCAGCGACACGGTCGCCGGCCGGACGCCGAGCGCCTCGGCGAGCGCCCTCCGGGCCGCCTCGGTCGCGCGGCCGTCCACCGCCGGCGCGTGCACCGCGACGACGAGCGCGGGACCCAGCGGCCCGTCGTACCGGCCGCCGACCCGGGTCCGGGACGCGCCGGGCTTCACCCGCACCGCGACGGTGAGCGTGTCGTCCGCGATCGTCATGGTCAGCGGGGCCGGGCCTCGGCCAGCAGGGTGGTGGCGGCGGCGCACTGCGCGCACGGGGTGAAGCCCAGGCCGACCGCCTCGGCGACCGGAACGGGCTCGTCCTCCCGGCCCACCAGATGCGGGCAGCCGGGCAGGTGGAAGCGGGGGTGGCCGTCGACCACCAGGACCTCGCCGGGCAGCCGCACCAGCCGGGCCACCTGCCCGGCGGAGAGGTACTCGGCCGGCGGGTCGCCGTCGAACGCATCGCCCGGCGCGGGCGAGGTGGGCCGCGTGGCGTCCGAGGCGCGCTGGCCGGGCGGCGAGTAGGGCGTCGGTTCCGCGTCGGTCACCGGCTCGGCGGCGACGCGTTCGTACGACTCGGCGGTCGCCGGCTCGTAAGTCGCGGTGTACGGATCGGCGTCGAACGGATCGGCCGGTGGTGAGTACGCGGCCGGCGGCGGGGTGTCGTCCGGTTCGGTCACCGGCGACCCGGGCGGTTGCCGCCACCCGGATCCGCCGGCGTCGACCGTGGACGTGTGGTGCGGGACCGGGCTCACCGGGTCGTCCGGAGACGGGACGGTGTGCGCGGTCCGGGTACGCGGCCCGGTCGCCCGGACGGCCGTGGCCCGCGCCGCGGCCGCCTGGCGGGCGAACGCGACGAAGACGACGGCGGACAGGACGCTGGCCGCGATCGAGACGATGAGCAGGAGGCTGGATCCGCCGGCGAGCCCGGCGACCAGCAGCACGACCGCGACGACGATGAGCAGGATGCTGGCGGCTACCACGGCTCACCCCCGGCCGCGTCGTGTCGGTCTGGGCGGTCGGTGGCCGTCACGGGGACGGCCACCGACGCGGGATCAGCGGCCGGACTCGAGCGAGCCGGCGCCGCGGCCACCGCCGTAGGAGCCGGCGAGGCCGGCCGCGGCGAGACCGTTGCTGCCGGCGGCACGGGTGCCCTCGGCGCGGTTCATCTCCACCTCGAGGCCCTGGCCGCGACCGTCGAGGTCACGCAGCTGGCTCTCCAGGTACGCCTTGAGCCGGGTGCGGTACTCGCGCTCGAACTGCTTGAGCTCCTCGATGTGCTTCTGCAGCGCGGTGCGCTTGGCGTCCAGGCCGCCCATGGCCTCCTGGTGCCGCTGGCGGGCGTCCCGCTCCAGGGCGTCGGCCTTGGCGCGCGCCTCCCGGGTGACCTCCTCGGCCTTCGAACGGGCCTCGGAGAGCAGCTGGTCGGCCTCGCGACGGGCGTCGGAGACGTGGTCGTCGGCGGTGCGCTGGGCCATCATGAGCACCCGCAGCGCCTGCTGCTCGCCGTCCCCGGTCACCCCGGCCGGGCCGCCCTGCGTGCGGACCTGCTCCAGCTCGGCCTGCATCGCGCGGGCCGCCTGCTCGGCGGCCGCCTTGTCGCGCTGCACCCGGTCGAGCTGGGCCTTGACGTCGTTGAGCTCCGCCGCGAGGCGGGCGTCACCGCCGGGGCCGGCGGGAGCGCCACCCCGACCGCCGCGCTCCACCTGGGCGCGCAGCTCGTTGTTCTCCTCGATCAGACGGGCCAGCTCGCGCTCGACCTCGTCCAGGAAGGCGTCGACCTCCTCCTCGTCATACCCCCGCTTGCCGATCGGCGGCTTTTTGAAGGCGACGTTGTGAACGTCGGCCGGGGTCAGCGGCATCGAAACTCCTCGGGTCAGTTGCGGCCGCGAAAGCGCTCTGGTCAGGCAAACGCGAAGATCAGGCGCCTAAACACGAACTCCATCAGCACGAACAGGATAACCAGGAGCACAAGGGAGGCCAGGTCGATGCTCACGGTACCAATTCGCAGTGGCGGGATCACACGCCTCAACGCTCGCAGGGGCGGATCAGTGACGCTCCACACGACTTCCAGTCCCGCCGACGCTCCCCGGCCCGGTTGCCAGCGGCGACCATAGGCCAGCACCGCCCCCATAACAAATCGCGCCAAAAGGACAATTAGGAAGATGTACAGCAGCAGGTAGAGCACCTGGAACAGGATCGACAACACGGCAGGCGACGTCCCTCGGTCATGTGGGTCAGCTCAGGCTGAAGAAGCCGCCCTCAGCGATCTTGGCCTTGTCCTCCGCGGTGACCTGGACGTTGGCCGGTGAGAGCAGGAACACCCGGTTGGTCACGCGCTCGATCGTACCGCGCAGGCCGAACGCGAGCCCGGCGGCGAAGTCGACAAGGCGGCGGGCGTCCGCCTCGTCCATCTCGGTGAGATTGATGATCACCGGGACGCCGTCCCGGAAGTGCTCGCCGATGGTCCGCGCCTCGCGGTAGGTGGTCGGGTGCAGCGTGGTGATCTGGTAGCGCTGCTCGTCCTCCGGCGCCACCCGCTCCCGCTCGCGCGGCTGGGCCTGCGGCGCGAGCGCGAGATTGTCCCGCGTGTGATAGGTCAGGGCGCCCGAGGTCTCGCCGGCGGAGGACCGGGTGATCGACCGGACGCTGGAGCGCTCGACCCGCTCCGGGCGCTCCACGTCGCCCCGGTCGGTGTCGACCGACCGGCTGGAGGCGCGCTCGGACAGCCGGCCCCGGTCGCTGAGGCGGGACCGCGTCGCCGGCGGCTCGTCGGCCTCGTCGTCGTCCTCGTCGGCGAACTCCTCGGCGTACCGGCTCGACCGGTAGCGCGACGAGTCCCGGTAGCCACCCTTGTCGTAGCCACCGTCCTCGTACGCCCGCTCGTCGTCCTCCTCGACCAGACCGAGCCAGACCCCCGCCTTGCGCAGTGCACCCATCCCCGCGCCCTTCCGTCCGCCGTGCGGCACGCGCCCCCGTGCCGTGTCGCTTGATCACGAGTGGACGATCATGCCCACCGGACCGGATCGGCAATCCCCTGACGTGCGGTTCGCGGTCCGCCCGTCACGGCCCCCGGCTACAGGGACGCCGTCCTGAACAACACTGATGTAATTTGCTTCCGTCGTGGTGAGGCTACCGCAGCGCAGGGCGCATTCCGAGCAACGCGCTGCCGACACGGACATGTGTCGCGCCGTGCCCGATCGCGCTTTCCAGGTCGCCGCTCATCCCCGCCGACAGCACCGTGGCGCCCGGATGGTCGGCCCGTAGCGCCGCCGCCACCTCGGCCAGCCGGGCGAACGCCCGGTCCGGCTCCCAGCCCAGCGGCGCCACCGCCATCAGGCCGGCCAGCCGCAGCCCGTCCGCGCCGGCCACCGCCGCAGCGACCGGGTCGAGCCCGCGCTGCGGATCGGCGGCGCCCGGCAGTGCCCCGCCCCGGGCCGGGTCGCCGTCGATGCTCACCTGCACCAGCACGTCCAGCGGCCGGTCCCGGACCGCGCCCGCGGCGGCGTCCAGCGCGGCGGCCAGCCGGACGCTGTCCACCGACTGGACCACGTCGGCGTACCGGACCACCGACCGGGCCTTGTTGCGCTGCAGCTGGCCGATGAAGTGCCAGCGCGGCGCGGCGCCGGCTTCGGCCACCGCCTCCGCCTTCGGCGCCGCCTCCTGGTCGCGGTTCTCCCCGACGTCGGTCACGCCCAGCCCGGCCAGCGCCACCACGTCCGACGCCGGGTACGTCTTGGTCACCGCGACCAGGGTGACCGCGTCCCGCTGCCGCCCGGCCGCCGCGCAGGCGTCGGCGATGCGGGCCCGGACCCGGGCCAGCCCGGCCGCCAGCTCGGCGCGCCGCTCGGGCCGCACCGCCGTCTGTGACTCCGTCATCGGCGCGGCTCAGGACCCGTTCTTGAGGAAGTCGGGCACGTCGACGTCGTCGAAGAGCACCCGCCGCGACGGCTGCTGCGGCGCCGGCATGGTGGCCGGCGGGCTCACCGGCGCGTTCGGCTGGGCCGGCGGGTTCTGGTTGCTCTTGCGCGGCGGCTCGACCGCCTTGTACGCGGGCGCGCCCCCGTCGAAGCCCGCCGCGATCACGGTGACCCGCACCTCGTCACCGAGCGCGTCGTCGATGACCGCGCCGAAGATGATGTTCGCGTCCGGGTGGGCCGCGTCGGTGACCAGCTGCGCCGCGTCGTTGATCTCGAACAGGCCGAGGTCCGACCCGCCGGCGATGGACAGCAGCACACCGCGCGCGCCGTCCATGCTCTGCTCCAGCAGCGGGCTGGAGATGGCCGCCTCGGCCGCCTCGACGGCGCGGTTCTCGCCCCGGGCGCTGCCGATGCCCATGAGCGCGCTGCCCGCGCCGCTCATCACGCTCTTCACGTCGGCGAAGTCCAGGTTGATCAGACCCGGCGTGGTGATCAGGTCGGTGATGCCCTGGACACCGGAGAGAAGCACCTGGTCCGCCGTGCGGAACGCGTCCATCATGGAGATGTTGCGGTCACCGAGCGCGAGCAGCCGGTCGTTCGGGATCACGATGAGCGTGTCGCACTGGTTGCGCAGCTCCTCGATGCCCGCCTCGGCCTGGACCTGCCGGCGCTTGCCCTCGAACGAGAACGGCCGGGTCACCACGCCGATGGTGAGCGCGCCGAGCTTGCGGGCGATGTTCGCCACGACCGGCGCGCCGCCGGTGCCGGTGCCGCCGCCCTCGCCGCAGGTCACGAACACCATGTCGGCGCCCTTGAGGACCTCTTCGATCTCGTCGCGGTGGTCCTCGGCGGCGTTCTTGCCGACGTCCGGGTTGGCGCCCGCGCCCAGTCCCCGGGTCAGCTCCCGGCCCACGTCGAGCTTGACGTCGGCGTCGCTCATCAGCAACGCCTGCGCGTCGGTGTTGATCGCGATGAACTCGACGCCCTTGAGCCCAACCTCGATCATCCGGTTGACGGCGTTGACTCCGCCGCCCCCGATGCCGACGACCTTGATGACCGCCAGGTAGTTGTGCGGAGGTGTCATCTCCGGTCCTTTCCCTTCGAGATTGGCATGGGCCGACCCCACACGGCTTGGCCGGATCAGCGGCCTCCGACGGCTGAACCCTCACCCTCTACTAGAGGCTTAGAGTTATGTCAACCACTGATCTCTTCGGGGCAACGTATGCGCCGCCGCGCCAGGAGCCAAGGACCTGTTCCGGCGTGTCGCGACCGAGCGACAGGGGACACAGCGTCCGCTCGCTGAGCCGCCGGTCACTCGAACGTGACCACGTCCGGCGCGCTGACGTCGATCCGGTCCGCCTTGCGGCTCAGCAACGCGGTCGCCACGGTGGACTTGTCCGCGCCCCGGGAGGCGTCGCCCCAGAACACCTGACGCTCGCCGCGCAGCTGCAACGTGATCCGGGCCAGGCCGGCCACGTCCACCGCGACCAGCTCCGCGCGCAGCTTCTCCCCCAGCGCGGCGAGCACCGCCAGCCCGGCCCGCGTACCCGGATCGTCCGGGCCCGGCCGGGCCACCTTGACCAGCGGCAACCCGTCCGGCGCCCGGTCCAGGCGCTGGAAGACCACGCCCGAGCCGTCCACCACCACGAACCCGTCGCCCTGCGGCACCGCCGCCACCGCGGTGCGCTCCCGCACCCGGATCACCAGCGTGCCCGGCCACTCCCGCTCGACACTGGCGCTGGCCACCGGCGGCAGCGTGCCGACCCGGCGGGCGGTCGCGGCCAGGTCCACCCGGGCCAGCGGCTCGTTGTCCGGCACCGCCGCGGCGTCGCGGATCTGCACCGGCGTGACCAGCCGCGCGCCGACCACCCGTACCTCGCGCACGCCGAACAGGCCGGTGCCGAGCACCGTCCACGCCACCAGGCCCACGACGGCGAGCACCGCGGCGGCGACCGCCCACGGCAGCGCGGCCCGCATCCGCCGCTGCCGGGCCCGGGCCATGAACCGGCGGGCCGACGGCGGCACGGCGTCCGCGTTGGCCCGCACGAGCTGCCAGCGCCGCACCGGGCTGCGCCGGCCACCTCCGCCGTCCGGGCCGGGGGTACGGCCGCGGGCCGGACCGGGACTCATCCGGCGGTGGCCGCCGCGCCGTCCGGGCCGACGCCGGCGTCCAGCCCCGTGCCGCCGGAGCGGGCCAGCAGGGCGTCGAGCAACTGGTCACCCATCAGCGAGATCGGCGGCGCGCCCATGGTCACCACCACGTCGCCGGCCCGGGCCCGGCGGGCCACCTCGGCCGGCACGTCGTCCCACGCCTCGACGAACACCTTGCGCTCGTCCGGCAGCGGCACGTCCTGGATCAGCGCGGCCGAGCCCTCGCCGGGGCGGCGCGTCTCGCCGGGGCCGAACACCTCCAGCAGCACCACCTCGTCGGCGATGCCGAGGGCGGCGGCGATCTCCGCCTGGTTGTCCCGGGTCCGGTAGAGCCGGTACGGCTGGAACACCACGATCAGCCGGCCGTCGCCGGCCACCTCGCGCAGCGTCTGCAACGCCAACGTCATCGAGGTCGGGTGGTAGGCGTACTCGTCGTAGACCAGCACGCCGTCGGCGACGCCCTTGCGCTCGAAGCGGCGCCGCACGCCGGGGAACGCGCCGAGCGCGGCCTCCGCCGCCGGGACCGGCAGCTCCAGCAGGTACGCGGCGAGCACCGCGGCGGCGCTGTTGAGCGCCATGTGCCGCCCCGGTACGGGCAGCCGGAACTCGCCGAACGCCCGGCCCTCGATCTCGGCCTGGTAGCGCACCCCGTGCGCGGACGAGACGACGTCGCTCATCCGCAGGTCCGCGTCGGCGGACTCGCCGTACGTCCAGACCCGGCGGCCCTCGGCGCGCAGTGTCTCGGCCAGCCGCCGCCCGCCCGGGTCGTCGGCGCAGGTGACCACGAACCCCGCCGGGTCGGTGAGCCGGGCGAACTCGGCGAACGCCGCCTCCAGCGTGGCCAGGTCGCCGTAGGTGTTGAGGTGATCCGCCTCGATGTTCGTGATGATCGACACGAACGGGCGGTAGATGAGGAAGGAGCGGTCGCTCTCGTCCGCCTCGACCACGAAGTGCTCGCCGGTCCCGTGGTGCGCGCCGGAGCCGACCTCGGAGATCTCGCCGCCGATCACGAAGGACGGATCGGTGCCGGCCTGCTGGAGCACCATGGTGACCATCGAGGTGGTGGACGTCTTGCCGTGGGTGCCCGCGACCGCCACCGTACGGCGGCCGGTCATCGCCGCGGCGAGCGCCTCGGACCGGTGCAGCACCCGCAGGCCCCGCCGGCGCGCCTCCACCATCTCCAGGTGGTCCTGCGGGATCGCCGAGGAGTAGACGACCGTGTCCACGCCGTCGAGGTTGGACGCCTCGTGGGTGGAGTGGATGGTGCCGCCGAGCGCCCGCAGGCCGGCCAGCGACGGCCACTCCCGCAGCTCGCTGCCGGAGACCGGCAGACCCCGGGTGAGGAACAGCCGGGCCAGCCCGGCCATCCCGACCCCGCCCACGCCGATCAGATGGATCCGGCCCAGGTCCTCCGCCGTCATGGTGCCGGCGGGCGTGAACTGCGCGGTGTTCATCAGACGTACCTTCCCGTCGCGGTTTCCCTCATCAGCGGGCCACCGCCTCGTAGACGAAGTTCAGCAGCGCCACGTCGCCGTCGCGGCGGCCGTAGCCGGCTGCCGCCTGGCTCATCGCCCAGAGCCGCTGCGGGTCCCGGATCAGCGGGATCACCGTCCGCTCCACCCAGGCCGGGGTCATCTCGGCGTCGTCGACCAGCAGACCGCCGCCCGCCTCCACCACCGGCAGCGCGTTGCGCTTCTGCTCCTGGTTGCTGTGCGGGTAGGGCACGTAGACGGTGGGCAGTCCGATCGCGGCCACCTCGGCGCAGGTCATCGCGCCGCCCCGGGCCAGCATCAGATCGGCGGCGGCGTAGCCCAGCTCCATCTCGGACAGGTACGGCAGCGTGACGTACGGCACCGGCAGGTCGGTGGGCACCGAGACCGGCTCGTTGCGGGCGCCGATGACGTGCAGCACCTGCACGCCGTTGCGGGCCAGCTCCTTCGCCGCGCCGGACACGGCCAGGTTGATCGAGCGGGCGCCCTGCGAGCCACCGGCGACGAAGAGCACCGGCAGGTCGGGACGGAGTCCGAAGTGGGCGCGGGCGGCGTCACGCAGGGCGGCCCGGTCCAGCCCGGCGATGCCCCGGCGCAGCGGCACGCCCACCACCCGGGCGTCGCGCAACGCCTCGGCCTGGGCCGGCTGGTGCGGGAAACCCACCGCGACGTTCTTGGTGAACTTCATCCCGAGCCGGTTCGCCACGCCCGGCGGCACGTTCACCTCGTGGATGACGATCGGCAGCTCCCGCCGCCACGCGGCCAGGTAACCGGGCACCGAGACGTACCCGCCGAAGCCGACCACGGCGTCGGCCTGGACCTCGTCGATCACCTTGCCCGCGGCGCGGGCCGCCTTCCACATCCGGTCCGGGGTGCGCACCAGGCTCATGTTCACCGACCGGGGAAGCTGGTACGCCGGGATCTGCCGCAGGTCGTAGCCAGCCGGCGGGATCAGCTCGTTCTCCAGCCCCTTCGGTGTGCCCAGACAGGTGATCCGGACGCTCGGGTCGTGTCGGCGCAGGCAGTCGGCGAAGGCGAGCAGCGGGTAGATGTGCCCGCCCGTACCCCCTCCGCAGAGCACCACCGAACGCAGCGGACCCATCAGCGTCTCCTCTCGCTCGCCGCGCCGGTGCGCGCCCGGTCGGACCGGGCGCCGCGGGGCGCGGCCTGATCGTCCTGCCGCCGCTGCCGGGACCGGGGCACGGACCCTCGGTCGGCCGGCGGCGACGCCGGCTTGCGGCGCCGGCCGGGAAGCGGCGGCAACGGGGCCCACACTAGTCGGACCCATCGGGCGGGCGGACGGGCATGCAGCGCTCGCGCGGCGTCCGGCTCGGCGCGGGCGAACGAGGCGAGCATGCCGACCGCGGCGAGCGTCACCACCAGGGCGCTGCCGCCGTCGGAGATGAACGGCAGCGGTACGCCGGTCAGCGGCAGCAGCCCGGTCACGCCACCGATGTTGATGACCGCCTGGCCGACCAGCCAGGCGGTCACGCCGGCGGCGGCGAGCCGGCGGAACGGGTCCTCGACCCGGCGGGCGATGCGCAGCCCGGTGTACGCGAGCACGGCGAACAGCACCAGGATCACGGTGCAGCCGACCACGCCCAGTTCCTCCGCGACGATGGCGAAGATGAAGTCGTTGTGCGCCTCGGGGAGCCAGTTCCACTTCAGCGAGCTCTGGCCCAGGCCGACGCCGAACCAGCCGCCGTTGCCGATCGCGTAGCGGGCCTGCACGAGCTGGTAGCAGTTCGGCAGCTCCTGCTCGAAACACGTGCGCGGGGACGGCGGGTCGAGCCACATGGTGAGGCGGCCGAGCCGGTAGTTGTCGGCGCCCCGGGAGCCGGAGCCGGCGCCGAGCGAGGCCGCGGCCACCAGCAGTCCGATGCCGGCCAGGCCGATCGCGGTGAGCGCGGCGAAGACCCGGGTCCGTACGCCCGCCGCCCAGAGCATGCCGACCACGAGCGCGAGCAGGCACAGCATGCTGCCCAGGTCGTTGTAGCCGACCAGCACGAACAGCAGGCCCACCACCGGGAACAGCGGCGTGGCCAGTTCCTTCCACCAGCCCAGCACCGCGCCCTTGCGGGCCAGCACGTGCGCCGCCCACAGCACCAGCGCGAACTTCGCCACCTCGACCGGTTGCAGCGAGATCGGGCCGAGCGAGAGTGAGAGGAGTTCGGCCCGCAACGGCCCGATCGACGTCACCCCGAACAGCGAGCCCATCGCGACGAGCAGGTTGAGCAGGAGCAGCAGCGCGACCGCCACCCCCAGCGCCGGGCGGCTGACCGCCCGGAACGTGCGCGCGGGCAGCCGCTGGCAGGCCCAGAACGCGCCGATGCCGATCACCGCGAACACGGCCTGCTTGGTCAGCGACGCGGACGCGTCGCCGCCCTCGGCGAAGTCCTTCACGCTGGTCGCGGAGAAGACCATGGTGAGGCCGATCAGCAGCAGCAGTCCGACGCTGGACAGCAGCAGGTAGTACGAGGCCAGCGGCCGGGCCAGCAGGCCACGCAGCGCGGCCAGCCCACCGGCCGGATCCCAGCGCGCCGCCGGCGGTTCGGCCGGAGGCGTGGCCGCCGGCGCACGGCGGGCCGGCGGGTCGCTGGTCACCTGGATGTCTCGTCCCTCCCCCACAGGCCCATCATTGCCGCTCGCCCCGCCCGCCCGTGGCGCAACCGCCCGGTCGGCGTGTCGGATCTGAAGGAAGGGCCCCTTATTAACAGACGTCTGTTAATAAGGGGCCCTTCCTTACACCTAGCTGACGGCGGCGAGGAACTCGCTGTAGAACAGGCCCAGCGCGATGGCCACGCCGATGCCGGCGATGATCCAGAACCGGACCACGATGTTGACCTCGCTCCAGCCGGCCAGCTCGAAGTGGTGCTGCAACGGCGACATCCGGAACACCCGCTTGCCGGTGGTACGGAACGAGATGATCTGGATGACCACCGACATCGTGATGATCACGAACAGGCCGCCCAGGATCGGCAGCAGCAGGATCGTGCGGGTGGACATCGCCATGCCGGCGATCAGACCGCCCAGCCCGAGCGCGCCGGTGTCACCCATGAAGATCCGCGCCGGGGACGTGTTCCACCACAGGAAGCCCACGCAGGCGCCCGCCGCCGCGCCGGCGATCAGCGCGATCTCCAGCGGGTCGCGCACGGTGTAGCAGTACGCCTCGGTGTAGTTCGGGTCGGCGCACCAGTGCCGGTACTGCCAGAACGCGATGAGCGCGTACGCCGCGAGCACCATCACCGAGGCGCCGGTGGCCAGGCCGTCCAGGCCGTCGGTGAGGTTGACGCCGTTGGTGGCCGCCATGACCACCATGATGATGACGATCACCGAGCCGATCTTGCCGATCTCCAGCGCCGGGATGTCCCGGATGAAGCTCAGCGTGGTGCTGGCCACCGTCTCGGTGTTCGTCGCGTTGCCGCCGGCGTCGGTCATGCTCGACGGGAAGTAGACCGCGACCGCGCCGAAGACCGCGCCGACCAGGATCTGCCCGGCCAGCTTGCCCCGCTTGTTGAGGCCGCCGCTGTGCCGCTTGCGCACCTTCAGGAAGTCGTCGATGAAGCCGACCGCGCCGGAGAACACCATCAGCCCCAGCAGCACCAGCGCCGTGATCGTCGGCTCGACCTGGGCGATCTGCGCGTCCGGCAGCGTGGTCAGGGCCAGGTGCCCGGCGACGTACGCGATGACAGTGGCCAGGATGAAGACCACGCCGCCCATCGTCGGCGTGCCCTTCTTGCCCTCGTTGCTGGCGAGCCCGAGGTTCGACCGGATCGGCTGGCCGGCCTTCAGCCGGGCGAACACCTTGATCGCGATCGGGGTGCAGAACAGCGAGATCAGGAACGCGACCCCGATGGCGACGATGACCGCCCTCATGCGGCGCCGCCCTCCGTCGCACCCTCGCGGGCGTCCGCGCGCAGCGCGTCGGCCACCTCCCAGGTCCGGTACCGGGAGCCCTTCACCAGCACCACGTCTCCCGGACGCAGCTCGCTCCGCAGCACCTCGACGGCCGCCGCCTGATCGCTGAGCAGCACCGACTCTCCTCCCCAATTGCCTACCGCTGTCGCGCCCTCGTGGATCGGCGCCGCCGGCTCGCCCACCACGAGCAGCCGGTCCACTCCCAGCTCGGCCGCGAGCCGGCCGACCTGCTGATGCCCCTGAAGTTCGAAGTCACCCAGCTCGGCCATGTAGCCGAGCACCGCGACCGTACGCCCCTCGCCGCGCATGCTGGCCAACGCCCGCAGCGCCACGCCGGTGGAGGCCGGGTTCGCGTTGTACGAGTCGTCGATCACGGTCACCCCGTCGGGGCGCTCGAAGACGTCCATCCGCCGGGTGGAGACCAGGCCCAGCTCGTTCAGCGCCGCCGCCAGGTCGGGCAGTGGCAGGCCCAGCTCGCGCCCGACCGCCGCCGCGGCGAGCGAGTTGGAGACCTGGTGCCGGCCGGTCAGCCCGAGCCGCACCGGCGCGCTCCCCTCCGGGGTGACAAGCGTGTACGAGGGCCGGCCCCGGCCGTCGAGCGTCACGTCCACGGCGCGCACGTCGGCGCGCTCCGACTCGCCGTACCGCACCACCCGGGCCTGCGTACGCGTCGACATCGCGTCCACCCGCGGGTCGTCGGCGTTGAGCACCGCCAGCCCGTCGGAGGGCAGCGCCTCGACCAGCTCCCCCTTGGCCAGCGCGATGGCCTCCACCGAGCCGAACTCGCCCAGGTGCGCCACGCCGACGTTGAGCACCACCGAGATCCGGGGCGGCACCACGTCGCACAGGTACCGGACGTGCCCCACCCCGCGGGCGCCCTTCTCCATCACCAGGAAGCGGGTCTCCGGGGTGGCCTGCAGCGCCGTGTACGGGTGCCCCAGCTCGTTGTTGAACGAGCCGGGCGGGGCCACCGTCGGGCCGAGCCGGACCGCGACCTGGGCGATCAGGTCCTTGGTGGTGGTCTTGCCGGACGAGCCGGTCAGCCCGATGACGGTCAGGCCGGGCAGCCGGTCGACGACTGCGCGGGCCAGCCGGCCCATCGCGTCGAGCGCGTCGCCGACGAGCACCATCGGCACGCCCGGCACCTCCCGGGTGCCGAGCACCGCCACCGCGCCCGAGGAGATCGCGCCGGCCGCGTAGTCGTGGCCGTCCACCCGCTCGCCGGGGAAGGCCACGAACAGGCCGCCCCGGCTCACCTTGCGGGAGTCGAACTCGACGGTGCCGGTGACCCGGGCGTCCGGGTCGGCGCCGACGAGCCGGCCGTCGACGGCGGTGGCCACCTCGGCCAGCGTCAGCGGGATCACCGCTGACCCACCAGGTCACCGAAGCGGGCGCGCAGCGCCGCCGCCAGCTCCACCCGGTCGTCGAACGGCAGCACCTCGCCGCCGATCTCCTGGCCGCGTTCCTGGCCCTTGCCCAGCACCGCCACCACGTCACCCGGTTCGGCCACCCGGACCGCCTCCTCGATCGCCGCCCGCCGCCCGGGCACCTCGATGACGCGGGCCGGGGTCGCGGCGGCGTACGCGCCGGCCAGCACCTCGGCCCGGATCGCGGCCGGGTCCTCGGTCCGCGGGTTGTCGTCGGTCACCAGCACCACGTCGGCGCCGCGCGCGGCCACGCCGCCCATCACCGGCCGCTTGCCCCGGTCCCGGTCGCCGCCGGCGCCCAGCACGCAGATCAGCCGGCCGCCGGTCAGGTCGCGCAGCGCGGTCAGCACCGCCTCGATCGCGTTGGCCTTGTGCGCGTAGTCGACCACCCCGCGTACCGGGGCGTCGCCGCTGACCAGTTCCAGCCGCCCGGGCACGCCGCCGCAGGCGGCCACGCCGCGCGCCGCGGTCTCCGCGTCCACCCCGACGGCGACCAGGAGCGCGACGGCCAGCAGCGCGTTCGCCACGTTGTGCCGGCCGGGCAGCGCCACCCCGGTGGGCAGCGCGAGCCCGTCCGGCCCGTGCAGGGTGAAGCGCTGCGCGTACCCCTCGCCGTCGATGCCCTCGGCCCACCAGGTGGCGTCCGGGTCGCCGGCTGCCGAGTAGGTGACCGTGCCCGGCTTGTACAGCGGGCGCAGCGCCGGGTCGTCGTGGTTGAGCACCTCGACCCGGCAGCGGCCGTCGAACAGCCGGGCCTTGGCCGCGAAGTAGTCCGCCTCGTCGGCGTGGAAGTCCAGGTGGTCGGAGCCGAAGTTGGTGTAGCCGCCGACGTCGAAGCGGACGCCGCCGACGCGGCCCATCGCCAGGGCGTGGCTGGACACCTCCATGACCACGGTGTCCACCCCGTGCTCGCGGGCCACCGCGAGCATGGCGTGCAGGTCGGTGGCCTCCGGGGTGGTCCGGACGCTGTCGATCACCAGATCGCCGAGGCGGGTCTCCACGGTGCCGATCAGGCCGGTGACGCGCCCGGCGGCGCGCAGCCCGGACTCGACCAGGTAGCTGGTGGACGTCTTGCCGGCGGTGCCGGTCACGCCGATCACGGTCAGGCCGGCGGTCGGGTCGCCGTAGACCGTCGCGGCCACCTCGCCGAGCGCCTCGCGCGGGTCGTCGACGACGAGCACGGGCAGGCCGGCGCCGGCGGCCAGCGCCACGCCGGCCGGGTCGGTGAGCAGGGCCACCGCGCCCGCCTCGGCGGCGGCGGCGGCGAACTCCGCGCCGTGGCGCCGCGCGCCGGGCAGGGCCGCGTACAGGTCGCCGGGGCGGACCTCCTGGCTGGCGTGGGTCACGCCGGTGACAGCCACCTCGGCGGCCCCCTCCGGCGGGGTCACCGCCACGCGGGCGGCGAGGTCGCCGAGCCGTACGGGACGCACGGTGGCGGGACGTGGATTGCCGGGCACGGCGTCAGACCCTACCCGGTCGTCCGGTTCCGACCGCACAGCCGCCCCGGTGGTTCGTCGCCACTCACCGATGATGTCCCGCCGTCCCGGCTCAGCGCGGAAAGACCTCGAACTTCGGGGACTTGTTGGTCAGCGACGGAGGCACCCGGTAGTGGCGGAGAGTGAAGCCCATCATCTCCCGGAACGCGGGCGCGGCCACCGCGCCGCCACCGCCGCCGGGGCTCCACACGAAGACCGCCACCACGTACCGGGGGTTCTCCGCCGGGGCCATGCCGATGAACGAGCCGACCTCACCGGGCTGCTGCTTGCCGTTGTCGTAGCGCAGCCCGGTGCCGGTCTTGCCGGCCACCCGGTAGCCGGGCACAGCGGCGGCCAGCCCGGTGGCCTGCCCCTCCGGGCCGTCGACGGTGGTGACCGCCTCCATCATCCGGCGCAGCGCGGCCGCGTTCGCGGGGCTGAGCACGGACCGGGTGGTCGGCGTCGCGGCGGGGCTGCGTGTGCCGTCCGCGCCGATCGTCTCCTTGACCAGGTGCGGCTGCACGTACGTGCCGTTGTTGGCGATGGCCGCGTACGCGGCGGCCATCTGCAGCGGCGTGGCGTCCACGCTGTGCCCGATCGGCACCGACCCGTACGCCGAGCCGCTCCACTGGTCCGGCGGGAGCAGCCGGCCGGCCGCCTCACCCGGCATGCCCTCGCCTGTCACCTGGCCCAGCCCGAAGCGCTTCTGGTAGTCGAAGAGCCGTTCCTTGCCCAGCTTCTCGCCGATCTCGATCGTGCCGACATTCGACGAGAAGGCGAGCATGCCGGGGATGCTCATGGTGCGGCCGTCGACCGGGTGGGTGTCGCGGAAGGTGACCCCGCCCCGCTCGATGGTGTTGGCGACCGGGAACGCGGTGTCCGGGGTGATCACGCCCTCCTGGAGCGCCGCGCCGAACGTGATCGCCTTGTGGATCGAGCCCGGGTCGACCACGAACGTGGTGGCCGCGTCGTCCCGGTCCGACGGCGAGGTGACCTTGGTGGGGTTGGCCGCGTCGTACGTCGGCTGGCTGGCCTGGGCCAGCACCTCGCCGCTGGGGATCTCGATGATCACCGCAGCGCCGACGCTGCCCTTCACCTTCTCCGTCTGCTTCGCCAGGATCCGCTGCGTCATGAACTGCAGGTCCCGGTCGACAGTGAGTTGCAGCGAGCTGCCCGGCTTCGGCTGGGTGGTCCGGCTGTAGCCGCCCGGGATGGGCGCGGCCAGGTCACCCTGGCCCACCTCGTAGGTCCGCTTGCCGGCCTGTCCCCGCAGCACGTCGTCGTACCTGGCCTCCAGCCCCTCCAGGCCGTTCATGTCCTGGCCGACGAAGCCGAGCAGGTTCGCGGCCAGGTCTCCGCCGGGCACCTCGCGCCGCTCGTCCCGGTGCACGTTGATGCCGGCCAGGTCGAGTGCCATGATCCGCTTCGCGGTGCCGATCTCGACGCCCCGGGCCAGGTAGACGAACTGCAACGGGGTGTCGGTGCCGGGCAGGTTGCGCTCGCGCATCTTCTCGGCCAGGTCCGAGGCGGGCACGCCGAGCAACGGGGACAGCGCCCGTGCGGTGGCGGCGCGGTCCTTGACCCGGGTCGGGTCGGCGAACACGTACCGGGCCTCCACACTGTGTGCCAGCGGCTCACCGTTGCGGTCGAGGATCGCCCCGCGCGGGGCCGGCAGCTCGACCACGGCGAGCCGGTTGGGCAGGCCGCCGTCGGCGTACGCCGGGGTGTCGACGGTCTGGAGGTAGACCAGCCGCACGCCGATGCTGGCGAACAACGTCAGCGCCAGCAGCGTGCCGAGGCGCAGCCGCCGGCGCGGATCGCCCAGCCGCGGGGGCCGGCGCGGCTTGCGGACCGGTCGGCGCGGCTGGGCGGCGGGACGGCGCGGCTGGGACCGGCGGCGCGGCGGCGGCGCGTCCTCCTCGTCGTCGAACGGCTCCCGCACGGGCCGGGACGAGACGGTCCGCACCACGCCGGCCCGGCCGCCCGCGGCGGTGGCCCGGCGGCCGGTCCGGGCGCCGTCACCCGTGGGCTCGCGCGTGCCGGCACGCCCGGCCCGGCCGCCGTCGAGCACCTGCAACGCGGGCCGGAACGGGTCGCCGGACCGGGTGCTGCGGGGGGTACGCCGTTGCTCGGCGCCGCCGCCCTCGCGCACGGTCCGTCCGCGTGGGGTGTACGCCCGGGCGTCGGAGATCCCGCCGAGACCCGGCTCGCGCGGCTCCGACCCCCGCGACGATCCGCGCCGGGAGCCCGTGGCGTCCCGGCGCGGATCCTCCGATCTCGGCGGCACCGCTCAGCCTCCGTTGCCCTGCTGGCTGGTGACCGACGGGGCGCCCTGGGCGGGGTGCGGCACCCCGATGGTCTGCCCGTCCGGCAGCCGGATGTAGGCCGGGTCCTCGGACTCGACCAGGCCCAGCTTGCGGGCGTTGGCGGTCAGGTTGCCGGGCGCCTTCTGGTTGGCGATCTCCTTCTTGAGCTCCTGCTCGTCCACGTCGAGCTTGGCCTGCTGCTGCTGGAGCCTCTCCAGCTTGAAGGCGTTCTCATTGATCTTGGTGTTGACGGCCAGGATGCCCAGCACCCCACCGACCACGAGAACCAGGATCAGTGCGACGAAAGGCGCCCGGGGCACCCGGATCGGCGCCGGCGGGGCGACCCGCAGGCGCGGCGCCGGCGTGCCGGTGACCCGGGTCCGCTCGGCCGGCCGCAGAGCGGCGCTGCCCTGCGTCGGGAACTCGCGCGCCCCCCGGGCGCGAGTGTCCTCCCGGCGGTCGGTCGCCGTCGTGGCCCGCGTGGTGCGCTGCGCCGCGGTCCGGCCCCCCGACCGCGGTGCGCGCTGCCCGACGGCTCCCCGGCCGTCGCGCTTCTCGACGTTCATGTCCCCTCCCCCTCTTCGTCCGTCCCGATCCCGTCCCCCGGAGCCGACGCGGGGTCCGTCCCGGACCCCGGTGACCCCGTCCCCGGTTGGTGCATCGCCTTCACCCGGCGGCGGTACCGTTCGCGGTCGGTACGCCCCTGCCGGGCCGCCTCCGGGTCGAGCCGTTCCGCTGCCCGCAGCCGCACCGAGGCGGCGCGCGGGTTCGCGGCCACCTCCGCCTCCCCGGGCAGCTCGGCGCCCCGGCTCAACAGCCGGAACGTCGGGCCCGACCCGGGCAGTTCGACCGGGAGGTCGACCGGGCCCTTGCTGCGGACCCGGTCGGCGAGCGCGTGCTTGGTGAGCCGGTCCTCCAGCGAGTGGTAGGACAGGACCACCATGCGGCCGCCCACTGTGAGCTTGTCCAGAGCGGCCGGCAGCGCTGTCTCCAGCGCTGCCAGTTCTCTGTTTACCTCGATCCGTAAAGCCTGAAACGTTCTCTTTGCCGGGTGTCCGCCAGTTCGTCGGGCTGGCGCCGGAATGCTCTCCCGGACCAGCTCGGCCAGCCGGGCCGACGACGTGATCCGGGCCCGCTCCCGTTCCCGGATGATCGCCGAGGCGATCTTCCCGGCGAACTTCTCCTCGCCGTACACCCGCAGCAGGCGGGCCAGATCCGGGTGGGAGTAGGTGTTGACCACCTCCTCGGCGGTCACCCCCCGGGTCTGGTCCATCCGCATGTCCAGCGGCGCGTCCTGCGCGTACGCGAACCCGCGGTCGGGCGCGTCCAGTTGCAGCGACGAGACGCCCAGGTCGAACAGCACCCCGTCGATCGCCGGGTAACCGAGCCGGTCGAGCACCTCGGGCAGCTCGTCGTAGACGGCGTGCTCCAGGTGGATCCGGTCGGCGAACCGGGCCAGGCGGACCCGCGCGTGGGCGAGCGCCTCGGTGTCCCGGTCCAGGCCGATCAGCACCGTGTCCGGATGCGCCGTGAGCACCGCCTCGGCGTGCCCGGCCAGGCCGAGCGTGGCGTCGACGTGGACGGTGCGACCGGGCCGGCCCAGTGCGGGGGCCAGCAGCTCGAGACACCGCTCGAGCAGCACCGGCACGTGCGTGCCGCGTAGCTCCCCCATCTCGACCCCCACCCCGTTCGCCAACCGTTCCGTCACGTGTCCGTCGTCGCCACGACGCCTCGCCATACCGCCAGATCCCCATCCGCTCCCGCCCGCCGGAGGCCGCGGCCCTCCGTGTCGGATCGTGCGCCTGGCACCGGGGAAGGGGTGCCAGGAACTCGAAAGCGGCTGGAGATCTCGCAGTACGTCGGGCGCCGTCACGCCCTACAGACCGCCGGGCAGCACCCCCTCCTCGATGTCGGCGAAGTCGTCTTCGCTCTCCGCGAGGTAGGCCTCCCAGGCCGCCTTGTCCCAGATCTCCACCCGGGTGCTCGCTCCGATCACGACCAGATCCCGGTCCAGTGCCGCGTACGACCGCAGGTGGCCGGGTATGGTGACCCGCCCCTGCTTGTCCGGCACCTCGTCGTGCGCGCTGGCGAAGAAGACCCGGCTGTAGGCCCGAGCCGCCTTGCTCGTCATCGGCTGCGCGCGCAACTGGTCGGCGATCCGCTGGAACTCGGGCATCGGGAAGACGTAGAGGCAGCGCTCCTGCCCTTTGGTGATCACGACACCCCCCGCCAGTTCGTCCCGGAACTTCGCCGGCAGGATCAACCGGCCTTTGTCGTCCAGGCGCGGAGTGTGGGTGCCGAGGAACATCGGCCCAACCCCCTCGCCCTGAGCGGCGTTCGCGGCGCCGCTGACCCCCCGGGCCGGTGTGGCCCTCCCGGCCTCACCATCGCGCCCCACTCTACTCCACTTCCCTCCACCTGCAACCAGAATCGCCCGCGCGGCGTGGCGTTTCCGCGCGCAAAACCGCACGTCAACGCGGGTGGGGCGGAGTGGAGGGGGTGGGGCGCGCCCGGCACCGTCCGCTACCCGACATCGACCGACGCCGTCCGGCCCCGCGCGCTCCACCCGTCCGCCGGAACGTCCCCGGCCGAACGGTTCGCCGTCGGCGGCGATCTGGTGGAGGTGGCGGTCCGGTAACCTCGCTCGCGTGACGGACGCGAAGATGCCCTTGCGGGCAAAGGTGGCCAGCTCCGTGTCGCGCACCGCCGCGGCGCTGTCGCGGGCCGCGGGCCGTGGCGACGGCTCGGTGATCGGCGGCTGGATCGGCCTCAAGATCGACCCGGACCTGCTCGCCCACCTCTCGGCCGGGCGCGCCATCGCCCTGGTGTCCGGCACCAACGGCAAGACCACCACCACCCGGCTCACCACCGCCGCGGTCGGCGTGCTGGGCCGGGTCGCCACCAACTCCTTCGGCGCGAACATGCCCACCGGCCACACCTCGGCGCTCGCCAAGGCCGGCAGCACGCCGTACGCGGTGCTGGAGGTGGACGAGCACTACCTCGCCCAGGTGCTGGAGGCGACCGAGCCGCACGTGGTGGCGCTGCTCAACCTCTCCCGCGACCAGCTCGACCGCGCCAAGGAGGTCGCCATGATGGCGCAGCTCTGGCGCGCCGCCCTGGTCCGGCACCCGCGGGTACGGGTGGTCGCCAACGCCGACGACCCGATGGTGGTGTGGGCCGCCACCCCGCCGGCCGACCCGGCCCAGGGCCACGTGCCGCCGCACGTCACCTGGTTCAGCGCCGGGCAGCGCTGGCACGACGACTCCTGGGTCTGCCCCGAGTGCGGCTCCACCATCCAGCGCTCCGGCGAGCAGTGGTGGTGCACCGGCTGCCCGCTGCGCCGCCCCGAGCCGAACTGGACGGTCGAGGACGACGGCGTGCTCGACCCCACCGGCGCCTGGCACAAGATCCAGCTTCAGCTCCCCGGCAAGGTCAACCTCGGCAACGCGGCCACCGCCCTGGCCGTCGCCGCCGAGTTCGGCGTACGCCCGGTGGACGCGGTCTCCCGGCTCGGCACCGTCACCTCGGTGGCCGGGCGCTACGCCCAGGTGAACCGCGACGGGCGCAACATCCGGCTGCTGCTGGCGAAGAACCCGGCGAGCTGGCTGGAGGCGTTCGACATGGCCGACGTCGCGCCGACACTGCTGTCCATCAACGCCCGCGACCCCGACGGGCTGGACACGTCCTGGCTGTTCGACGTGGACTTCTCCCCGCTGACCGGCCGGCAGGTGCTGATCACCGGCGACCGGGCGTACGACCTGGCGGTGCGGCTCGAGGTCAACGGCGTGCCGTTCCAGCACGTCCGCAGCTTCGACGAGGCGGTCCGCGCGGTGCCGCCGGGCCGGCTGGAGGTCATCGCCAACTACACCGCCTTCCAGGACATCCGAGCGGAGCTGGACCGTGTCAACTGAGAGCCTGCGCATCGTCTGGATCTATCCCGACCTGCTGTCCACCTACGGCGACCGGGGCAACGCGCTGATCCTGGCCCGCCGGGCCCAGCTGCGCGGCATGCCGGTCGAGGTGCTGGAGGTCCGCTCCGACCAGCGGCTGCCCGCCACCGCCGACATCTACCTGCTCGGCGGCGGCGAGGACGGCCCGCAGGCGCTCGGCGCCCAGCGCCTGATCGCCGACGGCGGCCTGCACCGGGCGGTGGCCCAGGGCTCGGTGGTGTTCGGCGTCTGCGCCGGCTACCAGTTGCTCGGCACCTCCTTCTTCGCCAAGGGCACCCAGTGCGCCGGCCTGGAGCTGCTCGACCTCTCCTCCGACCGCGGCCCCACCCGGGCCGTCGGCGAGCTGGCCGGCGAGGTCGACCCGCGGCTGGGCATCCCGCACCTGTCCGGGTTCGAGAACCACGGCGGCCGTACCCACCTCGGCCCCGGCGTGTCCCCGCTGGCCCGGGTCACCACGGGCGTCGGCAACGACGGCGCCACCGAGGGCGCGTGGCGGGGCAAGCTGCTCGGCACCTACTCGCACGGCCCGGCGCTGGCGCGCAACCCCGACCTGGCCGACCTGCTGCTGCGCTGGGCGACCGGCATCCACCAGCTTCCGCCGCTCGACGACACCTGGGCCGACCGGCTCCGCTCCGAACGCCGCACCGCGGTGGCCGCCGCCCCGAGGCCGTGACCGACGCCGCCCGGCCGGGGCGGCGACCGGTGGCCCGCCGGCTCGCCGGGTTGCTGCGGCAGCCCTCGGCGCGCCGGTTCGGGCTGCTCCTGCTGCTGCTCGCCGGGTTCGGCGTGACGCTGCTGCTGGTGCCGCGGCCGGATCCGGCCGACCTGCCCCGGCTCGCCGACTCGCTCGGCGGCTACGGCCCGCCCGCGGCGGTTCTCGGCGGCGCGCTGCTGCTGGTGGCTCTGGTGCCGCGCACGTTCGTCACGCTGGCCGCGGGCGCGATCTTCGGCCCGGTGCAGGGCGCCGCGTACGCGCTCGGCGCGGCGCTGCTGGCGGCGGCCCTCGGCTTCACGGTGGGGCGGGTGCTCGGGCGCGACTTCGTCGCCGAGCGGGTACGCGGCCGGCTGGCCCGCCTCGACGGCTGGTTCGCCCGGCAGAGCGTCTTCGGCGTGATCACCGTCCGGCTGCTGCCGATCGCCGGGTTCGGCCTGGTCAGCTACGGCTACGGCACCACCGCCGCCCGGGTGGGGCCGTTCCTGGCCGGCAGCGTGATCGCCTCCGCCCCCACCGCCATCGGTTACGCGGCGATCGGCGCGGCGGTGACCACGCCCGGGTCGATCAACTGGTACGCGGCGGCGCCTGCGAGCCTCGGCCTGATCGCCAGTGTGCTGATCATCCACCGCTGGTGGCGGGCCGAACGGCGACGCCGCGCGACCTGACCGGCGGGTGGGCGTGTCCCGCGTGTGGACACGCCCACCCGCCGGGTCAGACGACGACCGAGACCATCCGGCCCTTCACCACGATCACCTTGCGCGGCTCCTTGCCGGCCAGCGCGCCTGCCACCGCCTCCAGCGCCGCCGCGCGGACGGTCTCCTCGGACGCGTCGGCCGGCACCTCGATCCGGCCCCGGACCTTGCCGTTGACCTGCACCGGGTACGTGACCGACTCGGCCACCAGCAGGGCCGGGTCGGCGACCGGGAAGTCCGCGTACGTCAGGGATTCCTCGTGGCCCAGCTTGCGCCACAGCTCCTCCGCCAGGTGCGGGGCGAACGGGGCGACCATCAGCACCAGCGGCTCGGCCACCTCACGCGGGGTCTCCGCCAGCCGGGTCAGGCCGTTCGTCAGCTCGATCAGCTTGGCGATGGCGGTGTTGAACCGGATCCCGTCCATGTCGGCGCGGACCCCGTCGATCGCCTTGTGCAGCAGCCGCCGGGTCGCCTCGTCGGCCGGCGCGTCGGTGACCCGCAGCTCACCGGTCTGCTCGTCGACGACGGTGCGCCAGACCCGCTGCAGGAACCGGTACGAGCCGACGACCGCCCGGGTCTCCCACGGGCGGGACACCTCCAGCGGGCCCATCGACATCTCGTACACCCGGAACGTGTCCGCGCCGTACGCCGCGCACATGTCGTCCGGGGTGACCACGTTCTTCAGTGACTTGCCCATCTTGCCGTACTCGCGCCGCACCTCGGTCTCGCCGTGGAACCAGCGGCCGTCGACCTCGACGACCTCCTCGGCGGGCACGTAGGCGCCGCGCGGGTCGACGAACGCGTACGCCTGGATCATGCCCTGGTTGAACAGGCGGCGGAACGGCTCGAACGACGAGACGTGGCCCAGGTCGTACAGCACCTTGTGCCAGAAGCGCGCGTACAGCAGGTGCAGCACGGCGTGCTCGGCGCCGCCGACGTACAGGTCGGTGCCGCCGCAGTCACCCGGACGCTGCGGCCCCATCCAGTACGCCTCGTTCTCCGGGTCGGCGAAGCGCTGCGAGTCGGTCGGATCCAGGTAGCGCAGCTCGTACCAGCAGGAGCCGGCCCACTGCGGCATCACGTTGGTCTCGCGGGTGTAGCGCTTGGGCCCGTCACCCAGGTCCAGCTCCACCTCGACCCAGTCGCGCCGCCGCGACAGCGGGGTCTCCGGGTTGCTGTCGGCGTCGTCGGCGTCGAACGTCTTCGGCGAGAAGTCCTCCACCTCGGGCAGCTCGACCGGCAGCATCGACTCGGGCAGCGCGATCGGCGCGCCGGTCTCGTCGTACACGATCGGGAACGGCTCGCCCCAGTAACGCTGCCGGGAGAACAGCCAGTCGCGCAGCCGCCAGGTGACCGCGCCGGCGCCGTGTCCGTTCGCCTCCAGCCACTCGATGATCCGCGCCTTGGCCTCGGTGACGCCCAGGCCGTCCAGGTCGATGCCGCGCTCCGGCGCGGCGCTGTTGATCGCCGGGCCGTCCCCGGTGTACGCCTTGCCGGCGAAGCCCTCCGGCGGCTGCACGGTCCGCACGATCGGCAGCTCGAAGACCTCGGCGAAGTCCCAGTCCCGCTCGTCCTGCGCGGGCACCGCCATGATCGCGCCGGTGCCGTACCCGGCCAGCACGTAGTCGGCGATGAAGATCGGGATCTGCCCGCCGGTCACCGGGTTGGTCGCGTAGGCGCCGACGAAGACGCCGGTCTTCTCCTTGCTGTCCGCCTGCCGCTCCATGTCCGTCTTGGCCGCGGCGGCCTTCCGGTACGCCTCGACGGCCTCACGCGGGCTCGCGTGCCCACCGGTCCAGGCGTCCTTCGTCCCCTCCGGCCAGGCGGCCGGCGTCAGCACGTCGACCAGCTCGTGCTCGGGGGCCAGCACCATGTAGGTGGCGCCGAAGACGGTGTCCGGCCGGGTCGTGAACACCCGCACCGGCGCGGCGGCGGTCGGGAAGTCGATGTGCGCGCCGGTCGACCGGCCGATCCAGTTGCGCTGCTGCAGCTTGATCGGCTCCGGCCAGTCCAGTGTGTCCAGGTCCTCCAGCAGCCGGTCCCCGTACGCGGTGATCCGCATCATCCACTGCTTCAGGTTGCGCTTGAAGACCGGGAAGTTGCCGCGCTCGGAGCGGCCGTCGGCGGTGACCTCCTCGTTGGCCAGCACGGTGCCCAGGCCCGGGCACCAGTTGACCGGCGCCTCCGAGACGTACGCCAGGCGGTGGTCGTCCACGACGCGCCGCCGCTCCCCCACGGACAGCTCGGCCCACGGCCGCCCGTCCGGGGTGGCGCGGGTGCCGCCCTCGAACTCGGCGATCAGCTCGGCGATCGGCCGGGCCTTGCGCGCGTCCGTGTCGTACCAGGAGTTGAAGACCTGCAGGAAGATCCACTGCGTCCAGCGGTAGAAGTCGGTGTCGATGGTCGCCACCGACCGCCGCTCGTCGTGGCCCAGCCCCAGCCGGCGCAGCTGCGCCCGGTACCGCTCGATGTTCGCCTCGGTGGTGGTGCGGGGGTGGGTGCCGGTCTGCACCGCGTACTGCTCGGCGGGCAGGCCGAACGCGTCGAAGCCCATCGCGTGCAGCACGTTGCGCCCGGCCATCCGCTGGTAGCGGGCGTAGCAGTCGGTGCCGATGTAGCCCAGCGGGTGGCCGACGTGCAGGCCCGCGCCGGAGGGGTACGGGAACATGTCCAGCACGTACAGCTTCTCGGCGCCCGCGCGCGGATGACCCGGGTCGGCCAGCGGGCCGGTCGGGTTCGGCGCGTGGAAGGTGCCGTCCCGCTCCCAGGTGTCCTGCCAGCGGTGTTCGATCTCGTCGGCCAGTGCGGCGGTGTACCGGAACGGGGGAATGTCGGTCGCCGGTGCGGCTGCCTCACTCATGGCGTCTCCTCGGCGCGGATCGGGCGATTCGAAAAAATTGTGGGCGGTCTGCTGCGGGCACAAAAAAGCCCCTCGCGCAGGAGGGGCGGCCGTGCTGTCGCGCGTTCAGCGCATCAACACGGCTCGGTAAGAAGCAGGAAGAACCCGGCCATGCAGGCAGTGTACCTCGCAGCCCTCGGCGGCGGCGCGCCCGTTCCGCCCGGAGCGGCCGGTCCCCCGGTCCGGCGAATATTCCGGGCGTAACCGACCGACCACCTGCGGGAGTCGGCAGTAACGACAAACATGGTTAGCCTGAGAGGCCAGTGAGATTACTGCGGCAGACGTGGCTCGGCGTCGCGAACCCAACGGCGGGTCCAGGTGCTCTATAAAGAGCTGCCGTCCAGGCGACGAGGAGGAGGCCCGTGACACAACAGACCTGGGACGAGGTGGGCGGTCTGCTGCCGCACGACGAGTTCCGCGCCGCCAGCGAGGCCATCGTGGCCAACATCGAGCAGGTCATCGAGGGCAAGACCGCCACCGTCCGGCTCGCCCTGGCGGTGCTGCTGGCCGAGGGCCACCTGCTCATCGAGGACGTGCCCGGCGTCGGCAAGACCAAGCTCGCCAAGGCGATGGCCCGGTCCATCGACTGCTCGGTCCGGCGGATCCAGTTCACCCCCGACCTGCTTCCCAGCGACGTCACCGGCGTGAGCGTCTACAACCAGGAGACGCACGACTTCGAGTTCCGCCCCGGCGCGGTCTTCGCCAACCTGGTGGTCGGCGACGAGATCAACCGGGCCTCGCCGAAGACCCAGTCGGCGCTGCTGGAGTGCATGGAGGAGCGCCAGGTCACCGTCGACGGCGTCACCTACCAGTTGCAGACGCCGTTCATGGTGATCGCGACGCAGAACCCGATCGAGATGGAGGGCACGTACCCGCTGCCCGAGGCGCAGCGCGACCGGTTCACCGCCCGCATCGCCATGGGCTACCCGGACCCGCGCGCCGAGCTGGCCATGCTCGACGGGCACGGCGCCACCGACCCGCTGTCGGGGCTGCGGCCGGTCTCCGACGCGGCCACCGTGCGCCGGCTGATCGGTCACGTCCGGCAGGTGCACGTCGCCGACGCGGTCAAGCAGTACGCGATCGACCTGGTCACCGCCACCCGGGAGGCGCCGGACCTGCGCCTGGGCGCGTCCCCGCGGGCCACGCTCCAGCTGCTGCGCACCGCCCGCGCGGTGGCCGCCCTGGAGGGCCGCGACTACGTGCTGCCGGACGACCTCCAGGTCCTCGCGGTGCCGGTGCTGGCGCACCGGATCATCCCGACCGCCGACGCCCAGCTGGCCCGGCGCACCACCGACGCGATCGTCTCCGAGCTGGTGCACCGCCTGCCGCTCCCGCACGACCGGCAGCGTTCGCCGTACGACACCCGCCCCGGCGGCGGCAACAACGGCCGCGGGCCGTACGAGCCGCGGAGGCCGTGACGTGCGCGACGGCCTGCGTGGGCTGACCACCCGCGGCCGCTCCTTCCTGGCGGCCGCGGTGGCCGCGGCGATCTCCGCCGGCATCCTGGGCGAGAAGGACCTGCTCCGGGTGGCGGTCCTGCTCGCCGTCCTGCCGCTGCTGGCCGCCGCGTACGTCGGGCGCAGCCGGTACAAGCTGGCCTGCAACAGGTCGCTGGAGCCGCACCGGGTGCCGGTCGGGGCCAGCTCCCGCGTGGTGCTGCGGTTGCAGAACCTGTCCCGGCTGCCCACCGGCACGCTGCTGCTGGAGGACCGCCTGCCGTACGCGCTGGGCAGCCGCCCCCGGGTGGTGCTGGAGCGGCTCGGCGCGCACCAGGCCAGCTCCGTGGCGTACACCGTCCGGGCGGACGTGCGTGGCCGCTACGAGGTGGGCCCGCTGGTGATCCGGCTGACCGACCCGTTCGGGCTGTGCGAGCTGACCCGCTCGTTCCCCAGCACCGACCACCTCACGGTGATCCCGCAGGTCACTGCGTTGCCGTCGGTGCGGCTACCAGGCGAGTACGCCGGCAGCGGCGACAGCCGGGCCCGCTCGGTAGCGGTGCACGGCGAGGACGACGCCGCCACCCGGGAGTACCGGATGGGCGACGACCTGCGCCGCGTGCACTGGAAGTCCACCGCCCGCACCGGCGAGCTGATGGTGCGCCGCGAGGAGCAGCCGTGGGAGAGCCGCGCCACCGTCGTGCTGGACACGCGCGCCGCCGGGCACCGGGGCGAGGGGCCGACGGCGAGCTTCGAGTGGGCGGTCTCGGCGGCCGCCAGCATCGCCGTGCACCTGCGCCAGGCCGGCTACAAGCTGCGCCTGGTCACCGGCAACGGCGCCGACGTCGCGGCGACCGAGGCCGGCGGTGAGGGCCTGCTCCTGGACCAGCTCGCCGACGTGCACCTGGACCGGCGCGGCGAGATCACCACGCTGGTGCAGCAGGTCCGGCAGCGGGCCGACGGCGGCCTGATCATCGCGTTGCTCGGCACGCTCGGCGCCGCCGAGGCGGAGCTGCTGGCCGGTTTGCGCGGCAACGGCGCGACCTGTGTGGCGTTCCTGCTCGACAGCAACACCTGGCTGAACCTGCCGCCGAAGGCCCGCACCGAGGCGGAACGGGCGCACGGCGCCGCCGCGCTCGCGCTGCTGCAGAGCGGCTGGCGGGTCATCGGGGTGGAGCACGGCAGCCGTCTGCCGGTGCTGTGGCCGCAGGCCGGGCGCGGATCGCAGGGATTCGCGCTGCGGGCGGCCCTGGCCGAGACGGTCGCCGGAGGCATGCGATGACCGGAAGGAAGCTCCCGTGACCCCCCATCGCAACATCGGGTTCGTCGCCGCGGCGGCGACCCTGCTGGCGGCGGCCCCGCTGTCGGCGATCTTCGAACGCTGGACGTGGCTGATCCAGGCCACCATCGTGGTCGCCGTGGTGGCCGGCTCGGCCGCGTTGAGCCGGCTGGCCCGGGCGCCGCTGTGGGGCCAGGTGCTGGCGATGCTCGCCGGCCTGACCCTGGGCCTGACGTGGATCTTCCCGAGCGGCGCCGAGCTGCTCGCGTTCATCCCGGCCCCAGGCACGTTCGCCCACTTCGGCGAGCTGACGCAGGCGTCGCTGGAGGACATGCGCTCGTACGGCGTGAAGGTGCCCGACGTCGACTCGCTGCTGTTCCTCGCGGTGCTCGGCATCGGCGCGGTCGCCGTGGTGGTGGACGTCCTCTCGGTCGGGCTGCGCCGGCCGGCGCTGGCCGGCCTGCCGATGCTCGCCATCTACTCGGTGCCGGTGGCGGTCTACCTGGACAGCGTCCCCGCCACCCCGTTCGTGGTGGGCGCCGCCGGCTACCTGTGGCTGCTGGTCACCGACAACGTCGACCGGGTACGCCGGTTCGGCCGCCGGTTCACCGGTGAGGGACGCGACGTCGACGTCTGGGAGGCGTCGCCGCTGGCCGCGGCGGGCCGCCGGCTGGCAGTGGTCGGCGTGGCGGTGGCGGTGGCCCTGCCCCTGGCCGTGCCCGGGATGACCGGCGGGCTGATGAACAACGTCGGCGCCGGGCCCGGTGAGGGCAACGGCCGGCCCGGCCAGGGGGGCAGCCCGGGCCGGATCGACCTGTTCGCAGCGCTCAGCGGCCAGCTCAACCAGAGCCAGGAAACCGAGCTGGTGAAGGTCAGCACCAACGAGCCGAGCCCGTTCTACCTGCGCCTCGGCGTGGTCGACGACCTGCGGCCGAGCGGCTTCCAGGCGCGCGTGCCCACCGGGCGGCCGGTCACCCGCGGCCTGCCCGACCCGAGCGAGCGCACCCCGCGTGGCGTCGAGCGGCAGCGCTACAAGGCCACCGTCGAGGTGTCGAAGAACCTGAACATGCCGCTGCTGCCGGTCTACGCCGATCCGGTGAAGGCGGACGACCTCAACGGCAACTGGCTGTACGACTCGAGCCAGCAGATCGTCTTCTCCA
The DNA here is from genome assembly GCF_028768405.1 of Micromonospora chalcea. NCBI lineage: Bacteria > Bacillati > Actinomycetota > Actinomycetes > Micromonosporales > Micromonosporaceae > Micromonospora > Micromonospora chalcea. The sequence goes on from NZ_CP118233.1 coordinate 2,957,368, forward strand.
ACCGGGAGAACGCCCGCGGCAAGAGCTACTCGTTCGAGTACGTGCGCTCGACGTTCAGCCCGGCGGCGCTGCGCGCCGCCCCGTCCCTGCCCGCGGACAGCCCGGTGAAGCGCCAGCAGACCGAGCGGCCGTCGGTCCCGGAGGTCGAGGAGCTCGTCGACGAACTGGTGAGGGGCAAGTCGAACGACTACGACAAGGTCCGCGCGATCTACGAATACTTCTCCGTGGAGAACGGCTTCACCTACTCGCTGTCCACCCGCGACGGCAGCAGCGGGCAGGACATCACCGACTTCCTCGCCACCAAGGTCGGCTACTGCCAGCAGTACGCGGCGGCGATGGCCTGGCTGGTCCGGGCCGCCGGCATTCCGGCCCGGGTGGCTGTCGGCTTCACCAACGGCAGCAAGTCCGACGGCGGCACGTACGTGCTGACCAACCGCAACCTGCACGCCTGGACCGAGGTCAACTTCGGCAACGGGATCGGCTGGGTGCCGTTCGACGCCACCCCGGCGGCGAGCGTGCAGGGCTCGGTCCGCTCCGCCTGGGCGCCGGACACCGACGCCCCCGAGGAGGTCACCCCGTCGCCCGGCAGCACCGTCGCTCCCGGCGCCGCCGACCCGTCGGCCGGCCCGAACGAGGCGGACCGGCTCGACAAGGACACCGACCAGGGCCTGTCCCTGGGCGGAGGTGACCCGGCCGAGCAGAACCGGGTGTGGCCGTGGTGGCTGGCCGCGGCGCTGGCGCTGCTGGCGCTGTTCGCCGTACCGGGCCTGCGCCGCTCCACCCTGCGCCGCCGCCGGCGCGTCCGGGTCCGGGCGCCCTCGGCCACCGCGCTCGCGGTGCCGGGCCAGCGGGGCGAGACACGGGAGGTCGTCGTCGGCGTGGACGCCGAGTCCGCCCGCGCCGACGCGCACGCCGCCTGGGACGAGCTTCTCGACACGCTCGTCGACTTCCACGTCCGGGTGGACCGCACGGAGACCCCCCGCGCGACCGCCGAGCGGCTGGCCCGGGAGGCGCTCACCGAGAACGGCGACGCCGCGACCGGGGTACGGCTGCTGGGCCGGGCCGAGGAGCGGGCCCGGTACGCGCGGGACCCGCTCGCCGGCGCGGAGTTGCAACCGGCGCTGCGGACGGTCCGGGGCGCGCTCGCGGCCAGGGCGGACCGCCGCACCCGGCTGCTGGCCGCGCTGCTGCCCCCGTCGGTGATCCAGCGTTGGCGGACCGCCCTGGCCGAGCAGTCGGCCCGGATCGTCACCACGAGCGGGCAGGCCCGGACGCAGATGCTGCGCTGGAGCCCACGCCGCCTGTTGGCGGGCCGCACGGCCCGCTGACCGTCCCGCCCCGTCCCCTCGCCCCGTCCCCCCGGCCCCCGGCCCGTTGATCAAGGAGTTTGTGTCTCCGCGAGGCCTCCGACCGGACACAAACTCCTTGATCACCGACTGCTCAGCGGGCTGGCGGGGTGGGGAGCGAGGGCGCTTGAAATCTTGGTAGGAAAGGGCCGCTATAGGGGCCTTTTCCTACCAAGATCTTCGCGTTTCCCGCGCTTGGAAGATCGATCTCTATTCGTGGACTATCAGCCGACAGGAGCCGCCGCAGGTCGGCGCGGAGGCGATGATCGGCTGCGAAGCACTGGCCAGCGGACCGGGGAGAGACTCACGCCGCAGCCGGGGAATCCGGGGGCACCGCCACACCGACCGACATCGGGGCGTGGACGGGTGCGGCGCCATCGACCGCTACGCGACACCAACCGGCCGTGGAGCGGGCACGACGAAGCGCACGCCGACGGGCGTCGCCGCGACATCCGCCCCGGTCCGGGGCGGAGCACGGTCAGCGGTGTCCCTCCGGGCGCTGCCGCCAGCGGTCCTCCATCCGGTCGAGGAAGGAGCCCCGGCGGCCACTGCTGCGGCCACGGGGACGACGCCGGCTCGTTGTGCCGCCGACCACGTGCAGGTCGGGCGACTGGGATCGGCGGTGCGACTGCACCGCGTAGCCCAACGAGGCCAGCATGACGACGAAACCCGCCACGGCCACCGCGGGAATCTTGATCACGGCACCATAGATCAACAGGGCCAGACCAGCGACGACCACGCCGGCAGCGACGAGCACGCGACGCCGCGCGTGGAAACGCGGGTCGCTGGCGCGCACGGCCGAGGCGAACTTGGGGTCCTCGGCAAGCGACCGCTCGATCTGCTCGAACAGCCGCTGCTCGTGCTCCGAGAGCGGCACGGCACTCCTCCCCGGTCACGTTGGTCGACCCGGGCGGGCCGACAGACCGTGGCAGCCAACCGGCTGCTTACCCGCAAGTCTACGAGGGCCCCCGCGCGTCGGAAAGCGGGACGACCTACGGCCGGGTCGGTTTTTCGACTTGTCGTGTATCACGACGGCCGAGAAGACTGGCCGGACCTATGACGGACCGCCCGAATCGGGCGGCCGCCGCATCGGCCGCCGCCTCCGCCTCACGCCAGCCGCGCTCGGGCGCGCCGAGGGTGAGCTGCTGCGGGGTCTCCCCGGCGGGGGCGAGACCTTCCATCCGGACCCCGACCAGCCGAACCGGCTCGCCGGGAGCGAGCGCGCCCCACAACGCCCAGGCCGTGTCGAACATCTCCCGGGCGGTGTCGGTGGGCACGGCGAGCGTGCGGGAGCGGCTGATCGTCCGGAAGTCGGCGAAACGGACCTTGAGCGACACGGTACGGCCCACCTGCCCGGCCGCCCGCAGCCGGACGCCGGCCTTGTCGGCGAGCGCGAGCAGGGACCGCCGGATCTCGTCCGGGTCGGTCACGTCGATGTCGAACGTGACCTCCGCGCCGATCGACTTCTCCACCTGTTCGGGCGTCACCCCGCGCGGGTCGCGCCCCCACGCCAGCTCGTGCAGGTGGGCGGCGGACGCCTCGCCCACGGCCCGGCGCAGCAGGCCGGCCGGCGCCTCGGCGAGGTCGCGTACGGTGCGCAGGCCGAGGCGGCGCAGCGCGTCGGCGGAACGCTCCCCCACGCCCCACAGGGCGGACACCGGCAGCGGGTGCAGGAAGTCCAGCACCTGAGCGGCCGGGACCACGAGCAGGCCGTCGGGCTTGGCCCGGGTGGAGCCGAGCTTCGCCACGAACTTGCTCGGCCCGACGCCCACCGAACAGGTCAGCCGCTGTTCCTCGGCGACCCGGCGGCGGATCAGCGCGGCGATGTCGGCGGGCCGGCCGAACAGCCGGCGGGCGCCCGCCACGTCGAGGAACGCCTCGTCCAGCGAGAGCGGCTCGACCAGCGGCGTGACGTCCCGGAAGATCCGCATGACCGCCCGCGACGCCTCGGTGTAGGCGGTGAAGTCGGGCGGCAGGTAGACAGCGCCGGGGCAGAGCGCCCGGGCGCGGGCGGTGGGCATGGCGCTGCGGACGCCGTACTGCCGGGCCTCGTAGCTGGCGGAGCTGACCACGCCGCGCGGGCCGACGCCGCCGACCACCACCGGCCGCCCGCGCAGCTCGGGTCGGCGGCGCACCTCGACCGAGGCGTAGAACGCGTCCATGTCGACGTGCAGGATGGCGCAGCCGGTGTCGTCGGCGTCCGGCCCGAAGCGCGGGTCACCGCCTCGGGGCAACGACTGGCTGCGGCCCATGCCAGCAGGCTAGCCCGCCGGTCCGACAACCCCACCGCCCAGGCCGGCGGCCACCGACGCGGCCGCAGCCGCGGATGAGCCGGGTCAGCCCCGCACCACCAGCAGCGGAACGGTCATCTCGGCGGCGGTGTCCGCGCCGTGGTACGCCACCAGCCGCGACGCCATCGGCGGCTCGGAACGGGTGGCGACCACCGCGTAGGTGTCCCGGCAGACCACCACCACGTCGCCGATCCGCCTCAGGTGCGCCTCGGGCACCGGCCCGAACCAGCCGGTCGCCACCGCCTCGGCGCGGGTCAGCACGTGCGCGGCCGGGCCCAGCAGCTCGGTCCAGGCGGCCACCACGTCGGCCTCGGCGCCCGGCTCGGTGTGCAGGTAGCGGACGCGGGGCTCACCGGCGACCACCAGTACGCCGGCGCGCAGCCGGGGATCGGCGTCCAGGTCGATCCGGTGCCCGGCGGGCACGTCGAGCTGGCCGTGGTCGGCGGTGACCAGCAGCGCGGCGTCCGGCGGCAGCCCGTCGACGAGCCGGGCCAGCAGCGCGTCCACATCGGCGGCGGCGGACCGCCACGGCGCGGAGTCGACGCCGCTGAGGTGCCCGTGCCGGTCCAGGTCGGGGTGGTACCCGGAGACCAGCGTGGGTCCGTCCCCGGCGGCCAGCGCCGCCAGCATCCGCGCGGCGAGCGCGTCGGCGCCGGCCGCGCCCCGGTAGTCGCCGCCCCGGTTGGCGGCGAGCGTCAGGCCACTGCCGGCGAACTCGGGGCGGCTGACCACGGTCACCGCCACCCCGGCGGCGCGCGCCCGCTGGTACCAGGTGGGCACCGGCTGCCAGCTCACCGGGTCGGGGTCGCCGGCCCAGTCGACGTGGTTGAGCACCCGGTCGGTGCCGGGCACCCGGACGGTGAAGCCGAGCACGCCGTGCGCGCCCGACGCGGTGCCGGTGCCGAGGCTGACCAGGCTGGTCGGGGTGGTGGACGGGAAGCCGGTGGTGAGCGGCCGGCCGGTGGTGGCGGCCAGTCCGGCGAGCGTCGGGGCGTACCGGGCGGCGGTGGGGATCTGGTACCAGCCGAGGCCGTCGACGAGCAGCACCGCGATCCGGCGTACCCCGGCCAGCCCCGGTGCCAGGCCGAGCCGGTCGGCCGCACCGGGTACGCCGAGCACCGACAGCGCGCTGGGCAGCACGTCGGCCAGGCTGCCGCCGTCGTAGCGCGGCGCAACCCGGTCCAGCGGGCCCGGAGCCGGGCCGGTCATGCCGGGCGGCGGGCGAACAGGTGCAGTTGAGCGGCGAGATCACGGTACGGGGGCCGGGCCGCGAGCGCCCGTTCCAGCTCCACCAGGGCGGCCGGCTGACCGTCGGCCACGGCGGCCGGAAGCAGGTCGGCGAGCACCCGTACCCCGTGGATCTCCTCCACGGCGAGGCCTGCGGCGGTGAGCAGCGCGCTCGCGTCGGCGGCGTCGTAACGGCGGCGCAGCGTGTCCCGGCGGCCGGTGGTGCCGTGCGGGTCGGCGGCCAGCGCCGCGGCGGCGTCAAGCTGCCCGTTCATCGCCCGGCCGAACACGGCGGCGGCCCGGCCGGCGACGAGCACGCTCGCCGCGCCGCCCGGGCGCAACGCGGTGACCAGCGCGGAGATCACCGGTTCCGGCTCGTCGACGACTTCGAGGACGGAGTGGCAGAGCACCAGGTCCACGGTGGCCGGTTCGACCAGCCCGGCGAGCGCGTCGGCGTCGCCCTGCGTCGCGCGTACCCGGTCGGCGACCCCGGCCTCGGCGGCGCGGCGGGTCAGCGCGGCGAGCGCGTCGGGGCTGGCGTCGACCACTGTGACCCGGTGACCGGCCTCGGCGAGCGGGACGGCGAAGCCGCCGGTCCCGCCGCCGACGTCGAGCACGGAGAGTCGTTCGCCGGCCCGCCGGTCCAGCTCGGCCCGGAGCACCGACCAGATGACGGCGGTGCGGGGGGTGAGGGTTCGGATCTGCTCCACGCGCCGAGCCTAGTCACCCCCCGGCCCAGGTTCAGGACTCGCCGCCGCCGGCGGGGTCGTCCTCGGCGCGGGAGCGCTGGTCGTTGGCCACCGGGCCGTCGGTCACCTGGTATTCCCGCGGCTCGGCCTCGTGGGTGGGCGCCCAGTCGGCGCCGAGGCGGGTCCGTCGGGCGTTGGCTACGCCACCGGCGTACGTGCGGTGAAAGGTCATCTGTTCATCCCCCATACCCCGGGTGGGCCACTCTGCCCACCCGCGTCGGGAGTCTCCCGCCTCCGGCTCACGGAAACCGTAATGTGGATCACTCCATCAACGGAAATCCCTGGATGCCGGTGTGACGGGGGGCTCGATCGCGTCCAGCCGGTCCGCGGTGAGGTTCGTGACGCCCTCGTGCCGCTGCAGCCGGCCCCGCACCACCAGTGCTCCACTGGTGCGGGCGATTCGACGGTAGCGCTGCCACAGCCCCGGGGAGCAAGTGACATTCAGCATTCCGGTCTCGTCCTCCAGGTTGAGGAACGTGACGCCGCCGGCGGTCGCCGGGCGCTGCCGGTGGGTGACGATCCCGCCGACCCGGATCCGCTGCCCGGGCGGCACCTGGCCGAGCCGGGCGATCGGCACCGCGCCCAGTTCGTCGAGGCGGTCCCGGATGAACCGGGCCGGGTGGCTCTCCGGGGACAGGCCGGTGGCCCAGACGTCGGCGACCAGGCGGTCCACCGCGGCCATGCCGGGCAGCGTGGGCGGGTCCGCGCCGGTCACTGTGCCGGGCAGCCGGCCGGGCCGGTCCTGGGCCGCCGCGCCGGCGGCCCAGAGGGCCTGCCGCCGGGTCAGCCCGAAACAGGCGAAGGCGTCGGCGGTGGCCAGCGCCTCCAGCTGCGCGGCGGTGAGACCGACGCGGCGGGCCAGGTCCGGCATGTCCCGGTACGGCCCGTGCGCCGTCCGTTCCGCCTCGATCCGCTCGGCCACGTCCTCGCCGAGGGTACGGACGCTGCCCAGCCCGAGCCGTACCGCCGGGCCGCCCAGCCCCCAGGCGTGCGGCGGCTCGCCCGGCACGCTGCCCCACCGCGTCTGCGGGGTGGACTCCAGCACCGCCTTGGCGCCGCTGGCGTTGATGTCCGGCCGGCGTACCTCCACGCCGTGGCGGCGGGCGTCGTCGGCGAGCGTCTGCGGCGAGTAGAAGCCCATCGGCTGGGCGTTGAGCAGCGCGGCCAGGAACGGGCCCGGGTGGTAGCGCTTGAGCCACGAGCTGGCGTACACCAGGTAGGCGAAGCTCATCGCGTGGCTCTCCGGGAAGCCGTAGCTGGCGAACGCGGTGAGCTTGCGGTAGACGTCGTCGGCCAGCTCGCCGGTGATGCCCCGCTCGGCCATCCCGGCGTAGAGCCGGTCGGCGATCTGCGCCATCCGCTCCACCGACCGTTTCGCCCCCATGGCCCGGCGCAGCTGGTCGGCGCCGGCCGCGTCGAACCCGGCCAGGTCGATGGCGAGCTGCATGAGCTGCTCCTGGAACAGCGGCACGCCGAGCGTCTTCTCCAGCGCGTTGCGCATCAGCGGGTGCGCGTACGTGACCGGCTCCTGGCCGTTCTTGCGCCTGATGTACGGGTGCACCGAGCCGCCCTGGATCGGGCCGGGCCGGATCAGCGCCACCTCCACCACCAGGTCGTAGAACTCGCGCGGCTTGAGCCGGGGCAGCGTGGCCATCTGGGCGCGGCTCTCCACCTGGAACACGCCCACCGAGTCGGCCCGGCAGAGCATGTCGTAGACCTCGGGGTCGTCCAGCGTCATGTCGCCGAGGTCGAGGCGGGAGCCGATCAGGTCGTAGCCGTAGTGCAGCGCCGAGAGCATGCCGAGGCCGAGCAGGTCGAACTTGACCAGGCCGACGGCCGCGCAGTCGTCCTTGTCCCACTGGAGCACGCTGCGGCCGGGCATCCGGCCCCACTCCACCGGGCACACCTCGATCACCGGCCGGTCGCAGATCACCATGCCGCCGGAGTGGATGCCCAGGTGCCGGGGGAACGTCTGCAGCTCGTTGGCGTACGCGACCACCTGCTCCGGGATGTCCGCCACGTCGACCGCGGCGACCGAGCCCCACCTGTCGATCTGCTTGCTCCAGGCGTCCTGCTGGCCGGGTGAGAAGCCGAACGCCTTCGCCACGTCCCGCACCGCCGACCGGGGCCGGTACGAGATGACGTTGGCGACCTGGGCGGTGTGCTCCCGGCCGTAGCGGGCGTAGACGTGCTGGATCACCTCCTCCCGACGGTCGGACTCGATGTCCACGTCGATGTCGGGCGGGCCGTCGCGTTCCGGGGCGAGGAACCGTTCGAACAGCAGCCGGTGCCGGACCGCGTCCACGTTCGTGATGCGCAGCGCGTAGCAGACCGCCGAGTTGGCCGCCGAGCCCCGGCCCTGGCAGTAGATGTCCTGCGCGCGGCAGAACGCGACGATGTCGTAGACCACCAGGAAGTAGCCGGGGAAACCGAGGTCTTCGATCATCCGCAGCTCGTGTTCCAGCTGCGCGTACGCCTCCGGGTGCGCCTCGGGCGGGCCGTAGCGCTCGCGGGCGCCGTCCATGGTCAGCCGGCGCAGCCAGCTCATCTCGGTGTGCCCGGGCGGCACCGGGTACGCCGGCAGCTTCGGCGCCACGAGCTGCAGGTCGAAGGCGAGTTCCGCGCCGTACTCGGCGGCCCGCGCCACCGCCCCCGGGTACGCGGCGAACCGCGCCGCCATCTCCGCGCCGCTGCGCAGGTGGGCGGTGGCCGCGGCGGGCAGCCAGCCGTCGATCTCGTCGAGGCTGCGCCGGGCCCGGACCGCCGCGACCGTGGTGGCCAGCCGCCGCCGGCCCGGGGTGGCGTAGTGCACGTTGTTCGTGGCGACTGTGGGCAGCCCGGCCGCGGCGGCCAGGTCGGCGAGCGCGTCGTTGCGGTCGGCGTCGACCGGGTGGCCGTGGTCGGCCAGCTCCACCGCCACCGTCTCCGCGCCGAACAGCGCGGTGAGCCGGTCCAGCTCCCGGGCCGCCGCGTCGACGCCCTCGGTGAGCAGCGCGGCGGGCACGTGCCCCTTGCGGCAGCCGGTGAGCACCAGCACGTGGTCCTTCAGCTCCGCCGCGAGCTCCTCCAACTCGCCGTAGACCGGGCGGCCCTTCTCCCCGCCGCGCAGCTGGGCGCGGGAGATGGTGGCGGCCAGGCGCGCGTACCCCTCGTGGCCGTGCGCCAGCACCAGCAGGTGCCGGCCGAGCGGGTCGGGTTCGCCGTTCTGCGGGCCGGGCAGCCCGAGGGACAGTTCCGCGCCGAAGATCGTCGGCAGCCGCAGCGCGCGGGCCGCCTCGGCGAAGCGCACCACGCCGTAGAAGCCGTCGTGGTCGGTGACGGCGAGCGCGGTCAGCCCGAGCCGGGCCGCCTCCTCGGCCAGCTCCTCCGGGTGGCTGGCCCCGTCGAGGAAGCTGAAGTTGGAGTGCGCGTGCAGCTCCGCGTACGGCACCACGCCGTCCGGCCGGTCCAGCTGCGGCGGCTGGTATTCCTGGCGCTTGCGGCTCCACGCCGGTGAGTCGCCGCCGTCGGCGTCGACCGCGAGCGGGTCGACCACGTGCAGGTGCCGCTCCCCCTTGGCCCGCCCGGAGAGCACCTGCTCCAGCTTCGACCAGGGCATCTTCGGGTTGTGGAAGCTCACCGGTGCCCGCCTCGCCCTGCACCCGAAAGCCCGAGATCTTGGTACGAAGCGGCCCCCGGAGGGGCGCTTTCGTACCAAGATCTTTCCCGGCGCTCAGTCATAGATCGCCTCCACCAGCCACTGCCCGCCCTCGACCGCGAGCAGCAGCGCGGCACCGTCGGCCAGGCACACCTGGAACCGGGCCCGGCGGCGCGCCTCGGCCGGCGCCCACCAGCGTTCGTCCACCGGCCACGGGCCGGCCCACCCGGTGATCTCGGCCGGGCGGCCGTCGCCGACGGTGAGCCGGGCCGGCGCCGCGCTGACCGCCAGCCGCGCGCTCACCACCACCGGATCCCCGGCCGCGTCGCGCACGTCGGCGGCCAGTGGGGCGGGCAGCACCACGGCCGGCGACGGCGGCGGGATCCGCCCCGGCCACGGCGGCTCGGCCATCGCCCGGCCCCGCCCGGCCCGTCGCCCCGCACGGCCCCCAGGGGGTACGACGACAGGGGCGGACGCGGCACCCGGAGCGGCCCCGGCGGCCGGGCGCGACGGCGTCACGCCGCTCGCCGGAGCGGCAGCCGGACCGGCCGGAGCCGGGCGCGACGACGCGACACCGCGCACCGAACCGGCCGGGACCGGGCGCGACGACGCGACACCGCGCACCGAACCGGCCGGGACCGGTGGCGCGGCGGCGGGAGAGGCGGGCGGCAGGGGTGGCGGGCCGGGGCGCGCGGGCACCCGCTCGTCGCCCCACGGCACGAGGCGCACCTGGTCGGCCGGGGAACGCCCGCCACCGAGCACGGCGGTGACCACCGCCTCGGGGCCGAGGATGCCCTGCACCCGGCTCAGCGCGCGGTGCGCCCGCTCCCGTTCCGCGCCGGTCTCCCCCCACAGCCCGGGTTGCAGGCCCGCCTGGGCGAGCACCCCGTCGGGCACCAGCCGCAACCGGACGATCCCGGCGGTCGGGCGGGCCGGGCGCGTCCCGCCCCGGCCGTTGCTGCCGGTGAGCCAGCCGTCGAGCTGCCAGCGGACCCGGTCGGCGATGGCCGCGGCGGTGAGCAGGCCGTCGTGCCGCCAGACCCGGTGCAGCTCCTGGCCGTGCGCGGTGACCGCCTCGATGCCGAGGCGGGTGCAGGCCAGCCCGTACCCGGCCAGCCGCTCGTGCAGCAGTTCGGCGAGCGTGCGGGCGGCGAACGCGGCGGCGTCGACCCGGTCGACCGGCTCGTCGTAGTCGGCGGTGACGATCAGGTCGGCGGGCGGCTGCCGGACCGCGAGCGGGCGGTCGTCCCGGCCGCCGGCGAGCCGGTGCGCCAGCGCGCCGTCGAAACCGAACCGGGCCAGCACGTCCCCGGCGGGCAGCGCCGCGAAGTCGCCGAGGGTGCGGACGCCGAGCCGGCGCAGCAGGTCGGCCAGGGCGGGCCGGCCGAGCGCCTCGACCGGCCGGGTGGCCAGGAACTCGCGGGTGCCGCCGGGCGCCACGATCCGCCCCTCCCGGGCGGCCAGCCCGGCCGCGAACACCCCGTCGGCGATGCCGACCTGGCTCTCCACCGCGCAGCTCTGCGCGACGTGCTCGACGATCCGCTCGGCCGCCGCCTCCTCGCCGCCGAGGTAGCGGCTCGGCCCCCGGGCCGCCGTGGCGCAGGCGCCGGGCCGGATCACCTCGACGCCGGCGACCACCTCCTCCACGGCGGCCACCACCGGTTCGAACGCCCGCGCGTCCCGCCCCGGGTCGTGGTCGACCACCGTCAGGTGCGGGCAGCGCCCCTGCGCCTCCCGGCGGCGCAGCCCGCGCCGGATCCCCTCGGCACGGGCCCGCTCGGAGCAGGCGACCACCCGGTTGGCGTGCAGCACCACGACCGGGTCGGTGGCGGGCACCCCGTCGACGATCTCGGCGGCGAGGACCGGCCAGTCCGGGCACCAGAGCAGCAGCGTCCGCTGCGGTACGCCGCTCACGCCGGCCCGGCCACGGCGGGCGTACGGGCGGGCGGAGCCACCACGCGCAGCCGGCGCGACGGCGCGGCGGACGGTGCGCCGAACCCGGCCGAGCGGGGGATCACCCGGGTCAGCTCGTCGCCGGGCAGCCAGACCTTGATCTCCTTGGGGCGGGCGGCGGCGCCCCGCCCCCGGGCCGAGACGGTCACCTCACGGCGGCGCAGCCGCCCGCGACCGGCGCCGAGCCCCTGCCAGACGCCCCGGACCACCTGGAGCGTGACGTCCGCGCCGTCCCACCGGCCGTACGGGACGAGCACGCTTCCGCGCTGCCGGGCGCGGGCGGCCAGCCGGGTGGCGATCGAGGCGGAGACGGTCGCCGGCACGGCGGTGACCACCACGTCGACCCCGTCGATGAGCGCGGCGACCACTGTGGGCCACTCCGGCCCGGGGTCGGGCACCAGGGCCAGCCGGTCCAGGGCGATGCCCGCCTCGGCGGCGGCGCCGGCCCCGAAGGTGGGTACGCCGACCACGGCGCACCACGAGCCGGCCCGGGACGCCTCGGCGAGCAGCGCGAGGATCAGCGAGGTGGCGCCGCTGCGCCGGGGCTGGCCGGCGCCGACCGCGACGGTGCTGCCCCGGCGCAGGCCACGGTTGGGCAGCAGCCCGGTCAGCTCGGCCCGGACGGGCAGCACCCGGTGGCCGCCGGCCGGGTCGGGCGCGCTCGCCGGACGGACCAGCTCGGCCAGGGCGGCGGAACCGACCACCATGCGGCCCGCCATCGGACCAACCCCCCGTCGTGTTTCCGCCACGGGCCCGCCCGTGGATGGTGCTGTGGATCGTGTGCTGTGGATCGTGTCGGTGCTGCGGCACGTGGTGCCGTTGGTGCGGCGCCCGGCCACCCGGGGTCCCGCCGGTGGTGGCCGGGCGCCACGAATCAGGCCGCGGCTGCTCCGGGCCGGGTCGGGGAGTCGGGGGCGCCGCGCCGCAGGGGCCGGGGCAGGCCGTCGAGCGCCGGCTGGTGGGCCAGGCCGAGCGCGGTCTCCACCACTGTCACGAACTCCTCGGCGGCACGCAGCAGGTCGTCGGCCTCCCGGGCGGTGACCACCCGGGGGATGCCTGCTTCGGCGGCGGCCCGCTTGCTCGCGCCGGCGGCGAAGTAGGCGGCCCACTCGTCCAGCTCGGGGGCGACGGTGGCGAGCAGCACCCAGACGCTGGTGATCCGGTTCCGCCGGGTGGGCGCGGGACGGGCCCGGGCGGCGAGCACGGCGGCGGCGGCGCGCAGCGCCGCGAGGTGGGCGGCGGCGTACCGGAGACCGTCGGGACGGGTGCGGGCGGCCTCGGCCAGCCCGTCGCGGGCCACCGCGAGCAACTGGGCGGGGGTGCGGTGCGGCAGCACGTGCGCGGGCACCGTGGGCGCCTGGGCCGGACTGGTCGGCATGGGTCTCTCCTCCGCGTGTGGCCGGGGCGGGCGGTCGCGCGACGGGGAAACCGTCGCCCGGTCGCCCGGAGCGGTCGGTGCGGAGGAAGACGCACCTTCAGGTGGCTGGCCGGCCGGGTGTGGACGCTTCCCCACACCCACCCCCGGCCGGCGTGCCGGCGGGTCCGTCGCCCGCCGCCCGGGGGTCGTGGGCGGCGGGCGACGACCTGCCTGACGGGCCCGGACTCGCGACTGTCCGAACCCGGTGCGGCCCGCGGTGCCGCACCTCCCGGAAGCCGGTGCCGCGAAACACCGCTTCCGGAGCGTTCGACGGGTGCCCGACCGGTCGGACCGGAGCCGGGCCAGCCGGGGAGCTGAGCCGCTATCCGCTCTAACCGAATCGAACACTCGTTCTAACTACCCTGACAGTACACCTCCCTACCGACGAAAACGCAACGTGTGACGCGCCGGGGACACACGGGAGGGCCACGGCCCCCGGCGGGGCCGGACCGGGGGTGAGGGAAGAATGGGGGCATGCAGCCACACCCGAACGTGCAGGCGGTGCAGCGCGCGCTCGACGAGGCGGGCGCGCGGGACGGATCGGGCGAGGCCAGCCTCGTCCGACTGCTGCCCGACGCGGTGCACACCGCCGCCGCCGCGGCCGAGGCGCTCGGCGTCGCCGTCGGCGCCATCGCCAACTCGCTGATCTTCGACGCGGACGGCGCGCCGCTGCTGGTGCTCACCTCCGGCGCGCACCGGGTGGACACCGCCGGGCTGGCCGCCACGCTGGGCGTGACCCGGCTGCGCCGGGCCACCCCGGAGTTCGTCAAGCAGCACACCGGGCAGGTGATCGGCGGCGTCGCCCCGGTCGGCCACCCCACGCCGCTGCGCACCGTCGTCGACACCGCCCTGACCGGGTACGACGAGGTGTGGGCCGCCGGCGGCGTACCCCGGGCGGTGTTCCCCACCACGTACGCGGAACTGCTGCGGATCACCGCCGGCGCGCCGGCCGAGGTGGCGTGAACCCCGAACTCGTCACGCTGCACGTGTGGCGTGTGCCCCGACGGGCCGTACCCGGTGTGCCGGCCCGGATGGCCACCCACCCGGCGCGGCTGCGCCGCCTGCCCGGCGTCCGCTTCGCCAAGCTGCTCGGCACCGGGACCGGCACCGGATTCGGCCCCGGCGACGCCGACCTGACCCGGTGGGCCGCGCTCGTGGTCTGGGACTCCCTCGCCGACGCGGCCGGCTTCGACGCCTCCCCGGTCGCCCGCTCCTGGGCCCGGATCGCCCGCGCCGCGGTACGGGTCGACCTGCGCCCGCTGACCAGCCGCGGCCGGTGGTCCGGCCGGGAGCCGTTCGGCGCGCCGTCGGGCGGGCGGGTCACCGGTCCGGTGCTGGCGCTGACCCGGGCCCGGCTGCGGGCCCGCCGGGCGGCCACGTTCTGGCGGGCGATCCCGCCGGTCGCCACCGAGCTGCACGCCGCGCCCGGCCTGCTCGCCCGCTTCGGCGTCGGCGAGGCGCCGCTGGGCTGGCAGGGCACGGTGAGCGTGTGGCGCGACCCGGCGGACCTGGTCGCGTTCGCGTACCGTTCCCCCGAGCACCGCGCCGCGATCACCCGCACCCCCACCGAGGGCTGGTACGCGGAGGAACTGTTCGCGCGGTTCGCGGTGGGCGACGTGGTCGGCGACCGCACGGTGCTCGGCTGGGCCGCCGAGGGCGGCCCGGAAACAGCGAGAGGGTACGCATGAGGCTGGTGCGGTGGACACCGGACGACCTGGTCCGGCGGCTGGACGACGTGGTGGCCGTCTACGGCGAGGCGATGGGCTACCGGCCCGACCTGCTGGAGGCCCGCCGCGGCTACATCGCCACCCACGTACGCCGGCCCGGCTTCCGCGCCGTCGCCAGCCTCACCACCGAGGGCCACCTGGCCGGCTTCGGGTACGGCTACCGGGGCGCCACCGGGCAGTGGTGGCACGACCAGGTGCACCGGGCGCTGAACGCGCGGGACCGGCAGCGCTGGCTGGCGCACCCGTTCGAGGTGGTCGAGCTGCACGTCCGCCCGCCCGCGCAGGGGCACGGCCTGGGCGCCCGCCAGTTGCGCGCGCTGCTCGCCGTGGCCGAGGGCGACACCACGCTGCTGTCCACGCCGGAGGCCGACGAGGAGAAGTCCCGGGCCTGGCGGCTGTACCGCCGGTTCGGTTTCGTCGACGTCCTGCGGCACTTCCACTTCCCCGGCGACGAGCGGCCGTTCGGCGTGCTCGGCCGGGACCTGCCGCTGCCCCCGCCGGACGCCCCGTGAGCGCGAGGAGTGAGCCGGGTTTGCGAGCCCCGCAGTCGCGAACGAAAGGGCGGCACCGTGAGCGCGAGGAGTGAGCCGGGTTTGCGAGCCCCGCAGTCGCGAACGAAAGGCGGCACAGCATGAGAGCCCGGCTGCCCTGGGCGCTGCTGGCCGCGCTGATCCTCGCCCAGATCTGCTACCCGCTCACCGGCGGCGCGACCCGGGCCGGGCTCACGGTGGCCACAGTGGTGCTCGGCTGGCTGCTCTCGGTCGGCCACGCGCTGCTCACCCGCGGCGTCCGTACCGCCGCCGCGCTGGTCGCGGTCGTCACCGGCGGCGGGTTCGCGGTGGAGGCGATCGGCGTGGCCACCGGGTTCCCGTTCGGCACCTACGACTACTCCGGCGAGCTGGGCCCGAAGCTGGCCGGGGTGCCGCTGATCATCCCACTCGCCTGGACCTGGATGGCCTGGCCGGCGTGGCTCACCGCGGTGCGGCTGGTCCGCTCCCGCCTCGCCCGGATCGCGCTGTCGGCGGTCGGACTGGCCGCGTGGGACCTGTTCCTCGACCCGCAGATGGTGGCCGAGGGCTACTGGACCTGGCGTGACGCCACCCCGGCGCTACCCGGGCTGCCCGGCATCCCGGTCAGCAACTACCTGGGCTGGCTGGGCTTCGCGGTGCTGCTCGCGGTCGCGCTGCGCCCGCTCGCCGGTCCGTCGGTGGACCGGACCGACGGCCGGGACGCGCCGATGTTCGCGCTCTACCTCTGGACGTACGCCTCCAGCGTGCTGGCGCACGCGGTGTTCCTGCGGCTGCCGGCGTCGGCGCTGTGGGGCGCGGCCGGGATGGCGGTGGCGGCGGTGCCGCTGGCGGTGACGCTGTGGCGGGCCCGCCGGGACCGGGCCGCCGCGCCGGAGCCGGCGCCGCGCGTCGACGCCCCGGCATGATCGCCACCCTCGCGCTGGCCGTGGCGGTCGCCGCGCTCACCGGGCACACGATCGTCAACGCGTACGCCTGGCTGCGCCGCCCGGCCGCCGGCCCGGCCGAGGTGACCGAGCCGGTGGCGGTGCTGCTGCCGCTGCGCGACGAGGCCGACCGGGTCACCCCGTGCCTGCGCGCGCTGCTGGCCCAGCGCGGCGTGCCGGACCTGCGGATCGTGGTGCTCGACGACGGCTCGACCGACGGCACCGCCGACGTGGTCCGCGCGGTGGCCGGTGACGATCCCCGGCTCACGCTGCTCACCGGCGTCGCCCCGCCGCCGGGCTGGCTGGGCAAGCCGCACGCCTGCTGGCAGCTCGCCACCCGGACCGCCCCGGAGCCGGCGGTGCTGGCCTTCGTCGACGCGGACGTGGTGCTCACCCCGTACGCGGTGGCGGCGGCGGTGACCGAGTTGCGCGCGGCGGACGCGGCGCTGCTGTCGCCGTACCCCCGGATCGTGGTGCGGACGGTGGCCGACCGGCTGGCGCAGCCGCTGCTGCAGTGGTTGTGGCTGACGTTCCTGCCGCTGCGCGCGATGGAACGCTCGCGGCGGCCGTCCCTCGCGGCGGCGGGCGGGCAGTTCCTGGTCGTGGACCGGGCCGGCTACCTGCGGGCCGGCGGGCACGCGGCGGTGGCCGACAAGGTGCTGGAGGACATCGAGCTGGCCCGGGCGGTGAAACGGGCCGGCGGGCGGATCGCGCTGGCCGACGGGTCCCGGCTGGCGTCCTGCCGGATGTACGACACCTGGCCGCAGCTGCGCGACGGCTACACCAAGTCGCTGTGGGCGACGTTCGGGCACCCGGCCGCCGCGGCGGCCGTGCTGGCGCTGCTGTTCGCGCTCTACGTCGCGCCGCCGCTGCTGGCGCTCGGGGCGCTGCTCGCCGGCGCGCCGGCGGTGGCCGCCGTGGCGTTCCTGGCCTACCTGGCCGGGGTCGCCGGGCGGGTGGTCAGCGCCCGCGCCACCGGCGGACGGGCGTGGCCCGACGCGCTCGCACACCCCGTGTCGGTCGTGGTCCTCGGTTGGCTGACCGTCCGGTCGTACCATCTGCGGAAGCGACACCGGCTCACCTGGCGGGGTCGCCCGGTCACCTAGGAGGGGCACGCCATGGCGCGCATCGTGGTCATCGGCGCCGGGGTGGGCGGGCTCGCCGCCGCCGCCCGGCTCGCGGTCACCGGGCACGAGGTCACCGTCCTCGAACGGGCCGGCACGGTCGGGGGCAAGCTCGGCCGGTACGCCCACCACACCCCGGAGGGGGTGTGGCACTTCGACACCGGGCCGAGCCTGTTCACGCTGCCGCAGGTCTTCCACGACCTGTTCGAGGCGACCGGCGCGAAGCTCGACGAATACCTGGACCTGGTCCCGCTGGACCCGATCGTGCGGCACGTCTTCCCCGGCGGCGGACAGGCGCTCGACTCCTGCGCCGACCCGGACGAGTTCGCCGCCCGGATCGGCGCCGCGTTCGGCGACCGGTCCGCCGCCGACTGGCGCGGGCTGTGGCGGCGCGCCGGCCGGGTGTGGGCGGCCTCGCACCGGGACATCCTGCGCCGTACCGTCGACTCGCCCCGCGACCTGGCCGCGCTGGCCTGGCGGCTGGGCGACCTGGCCGCCATCGGCCCCGGCCGCAGCCTGCGCGGGCTGGGCCGCCGCCACCTGTCCGACCCACGGATGCGGATGCTGCTGGACCGGTACGCCACGTACACCGGCGCCGACCCGCGCCGCGCCCCGGCCGCGCTCGTCGCCGTTCCCTACGCCGAGCTGGCGTACGGCGGCTGGTACCTGCGCGGCGGGCTGGGCACGCTCGCCGACGCGCTGCTGTCGCGCTGCCTGGACCTGGGCGTGGTGGTACGCACCGACGCCGCGGTCACCCGGATCGACGCCGCGGGCGGGCGGGTGCACGGGGTACGCGTGGCCGGGTCGGCCGCGCCGGTGCCCGCCGACGTGGTGGTCGCGAACGTGGACGCGCTCACCGTCTACCGGGACCTGCTGCCCGACCCGCGCCGGCTGGCCGCGCTCACCGACCGCAGCCTGGCCGGATTCGTGCTGCTGCTGGGCGTGCGCGGCGACTCCGGGCTGGCCCACCACACCGTGTTCTTCCCCCGCGACTACGACGCCGAGTTCGACGCCGTGTTCGGCGACCCGGGTCGCGGGGTGCGGGCCCGCCCGGCGCCCGACCCGACCGTGTTCGTCACCGCCGCCGACGATCCGGCGGTCCGCCCCGACGGCCACGAGGCGTGGTTCGTGCTCGTGAACGCGCCCCGGCACGGCACCGCCGCGAGCGCCGTGGACTGGCGGCGGCCCGGCCTGGCCGAGGCGTACGCGGACCGGATCCTCGACGTGCTGGCCGAGCGCGGCGCCGACGTGCGGGACCGGCTGGTGTTCCGGGAGATCCGTACCCCGGCCGACCTGGACGCGGCCACCGGCGCGCCGGGCGGGGCGATCTACGGCACCGCGGGCGGGCTGCTGCGCCCGGCAAACCGGGGCCCGGCGGCCGGGCTCTGGCTGGTCGGCGGCTCCAGCCACCCGGGCGGCGGCCTGCCCATGGTCACGATGTCCGCCGAGATCGTCGCCGAGGCGGTCGGCCCCGCCTGGTGAGGGGTGTAAGGAAGGGCCCCCTATTAACGCCTCCGGTAGAGGAAGGGCCCCTTATTAACGCGCGCCGCCCGCCGCCCGCCGCGCGCCTCGCGTGGGCGCGGCGGGGCTGCGCGGGCGCGGGCGCGGCGGTCAGCCCGCGTCTACCAGGGCGCGGCGGACGGCGGAGAGCAACTGCCCCAGGCCGAACCCGGCGAGCAGCACCCACACCGTGGTGGCCATGGTGATGGTGCCGGCCGTCAGGTCGGCGTCGATCAGCCCGGTGAGCCCGGCGACGAGCAGCCCGACCAGCGCCACGCTGACCCGGGTGGGCCGCTCCCCCACCGTCACCGCGCCGATCTCCCGCATCCCCGCCGACACCGCGCGCGCCCGCACGTACTCGTGCAGCCAGGACAGGCCCCCGGCCGCCGCGACCAGCGCGCCGGGCGCGCCGAGCAGCCAGAACGCGATCAGCCAGGCCACCTCGCCGAGCCGGTCGGCGACCGAGTCGTAGACGTAGCCCAGCCGGGTGGTGCGGCCGGTCGCGACCGCCACCGCGCCGTCGACGCTGTCGGCCACCGCCGCCAGCAGCACGAACAGCGCGCCGAGGAACGGTCCGTCGCCGGGCCGCTCCGCGAACAGGGGTACGCAGAAGCAGAGCAGCACCCCGAACACGGTCACCGGGGTGGGGCCGACGCGCAGCCGGCCCAGCACGTAGCCCACGTGGTAGGCGAAGCGCAGCCAGGCACGCACCACCGGCGCGGCGGTACGCGGATCGAATCCGCCGTGCAGCCGCGCCCACGCGGTCGCGTACTGGTCCCAGTTCAGCTGTGTGCCCACCACGGATCAACCGTAGAAGCACGGCGCGGGTGTCGTGTGGCGGGTGGTCACACCCGTGCGGCCGCGCGCAGCCGCTGCCACACCTCGCGGGTCGCGGTGGACCGGTTGAGCGTGATGAAGTGGATCCCCGGCACGCCCTCGTCGAGCAGCTTCTCGCACATCTCGCTCGCCTGCTCCACGCCGAGGCGGCGGACCGCCTCGGGGTCGTCGGCCACCCGCTCGAACCGCTCGGCGAGCGCCGGCGGGAACGGCGCGCCGGACAGCTGCACGGAGCGTTCGATGGTGCCGATCTGGGTCACCGGCATCACCCCGGCCAGGATCGGCGTGTCGCAGCCGGTGGCGGCCACCCGGTCACGCAGCCGCAGGTAGTCGTCGGCGTCGAAGAACATCTGGGTGATCGCGAACTCCGCGCCGGCCCGGCACTTGCGCACGAAGTACGCGGTGTCGCTGTCCACGTCCGGCGAACGCGGGTGCTTGTACGGGAAGGCGGCCACGCCGACGCTGAAGTCACCGCTGTCGCGGACCAGCCGGACCAGGTCCTCGGCGTACCGGACGCCCTCGGGGTGGGCGATCCACTCGCCGCCCGGGTCGCCCGGCGGGTCACCCCGCACGGCCAGCACGTTGCGCACCCCGACCGAGGCCAGCCGGCCGATCACGTGCCGCAGCTCGGCGACCGAGTGGTTCACCGCGGTCAGGTGCGCCATCGGCAGCAGCGTGGTCTCGGTGGCGATCCGCTCGGTCACCGCCACCGTGGTGTCGCGGGTCGAGCCGCCCGCGCCGTAGGTGATCGAGACGAACGAGGGGCGCAGCGACTCCAGCTCGCGGATGGCCTGCCAGAGCAGCTTCTCCCCGGCCTGTGTCTTCGGCGGGAAGAACTCGAAGGAGAAGGTGGGGCGGCCGTCACGGATCAGCTCCCCGATGGCCGGCTGGGGATTGGGGAGGACCGAGGGAAGACCGAGCGCCACGGACCGACTGTAGCCGGGAGCGCACGGCTTACCGAGGGTCTTCCCAGCCCGCGAACACTTCGCGGCGCGACGTCGTACCCCGGGGGTAGAAAGACCACAGCGCGGTGGGGCGGCCGACGGCCGTCCCGGGGGCCCGCGCGGGGGTCGCACGACTGTGACGCGCCGGCGCCAGCCGGACGTCCGCGTCGCCATTTCACGCCGTCGCCCCCGGAGGTCACCATGATCCCGTCCTGGCCGCCCGGTCCGCGGCTGCTCGGGCCGCTCCTGGCCGAGCTGCGGGCCGCCCGCGGCTGGAGCCAGCAGCGCCTCGCCGCCGAGCTCTGCGCCGCCTCCGGCGTGCCCACCCTGACCCGGCACGAGGTGTCCCGCTGGGAGCGCCAGCTCCGGCTCCCCGGCGACTTCTGGTCCGCGTGGCTGGCGACGGTCCTGGGCGTGCCCGGCGAGCTGCTCGCCGGGGCCGCCGCCAGCAGCCGCCGGCTCGGCGTGACGCCGGTGGCCGTCGACCCGGCCGGGTCCCGGGCCCGGCTGGCGCTGCTCACCCTGGCGCACCGCTGGGCCGCCGACCCGGGCGGCGGCACGCTGGCCGGTCCGTTCACCGGCCCGGCGACACCGCCGGTCCCCGGACCGGCCACCGGCGACGGGTACGGACCGGCCCGCGCCGCCGACCGCGCCGGCCCCGTCCGGGGGCACCCGGCGGACGGGGCGTCACTGGCCACGCTGCGCCGCTGGGACGACCTCCTCGGTGGCGGCGACCTCGCCGGCCTCGGCGCCCGCCGGCTGCGCCGCTCGGTCCGCGGCTACCGGCGCGCCGGGCCCGCCGGCCGGCGGCGGATGCTGCCGTCGCTGGCCGAGTCGGCGCAGCTCGCCGGGTGGCTGGCCGCCGACGCCGGCGACCTCACCGGCGGCCTGGTCGCCTACCGGCTGGCGCTGCGGGCCGCGGTGGCCGCCGGGGAGCCGCCGCTGGCCGGGCACGTGCTCGGGTCGGCCAGCCACCTGCTGTCCGACGCCGGTGACGCGGCCGGCGCGCTGGTCCTGGCCCGGATCGGGTACGCGGCCAGCCGCGCCACCGCCTCCCCGGGGCTGCGGGCGCTGCTGCTGCACCGGGTCGCCCTCGCCGCCGCGCTCGGCGGGCGGCGTCGCGCCGCCGGTGAGGCGCTGGCCGGCGCCGACCGGGCCGGGCCGCCGGAGCCCGGCCGGGAGCCGCAGTGGCTCTACTGGCTGGACGCCGCCGAGCTGGCCGCGATGACCGGGCGCACGCTCGTCGCGCTGGGCCGGGCCGCCGCGGCCGTGCCGCTGCTGACGCCCGTGGTGACAGCGCCGGGCCGCCCGCGCCGCTCCGCCGTGTACGGCGGCTGGCTGGCCCGGGCGCACCTGGGGCTCGGCGCGGAGCCCGAGGCGTGCGCGGTGGCCGGCGAGGCGCTGCTCGACGCGGTCCGCTCCGGTTCGCCCCGGGCCGTCGGCCAGCTCACCGAGTTCCGCCGCGGGCTGGCCCGCCGTCCGCCCGGACCGGCGACCCGGGGGTACGCACGGCTGCTCGCGGCGACCCGTCCGTACCTGCCGTCACGGCACCCGTGGCGGCCGTCGCCGCCGGTGAGCTGCGAGGCACGCCGGGACGGCGGCACGACGGGAGCGGGCCCGAACCGCTAGCGTCGTGGCGTGACCCACGCTGCTCCCGTTTCCCCCGTCGACCGTGCCGGCCTGCGTCAGCGGATCGACAAGGCGCTCACCGAGTTCCTGGCCGGCCAGCGCGGCTGGCTGACCGCCGTCGACGACGGCCTGCTGCCCGTCGCCGAGGCGATCGAGGCGTTCGTGCTGGGCGGCGGCAAGCGGCTGCGCCCGGCGTTCGGCTACTGGGGCTACCGGGGCGCCGGCGGAGTCGACTCCGACCAGGTCGTCGCCGCCCTGGCCGCGTTGGAGTTCGTGCAGGCCAGCGCGCTGATTCACGACGACCTGATGGACCGGTCGGACACCCGGCGGGGCGAGCCGGCGGTGCACCGCAGGTTCGCCGCCCGGCACCGGGCGGCCGGCTGGGGCGGCGACGCGGACGCGTTCGGCGACTCGGCCGCGATCCTGCTGGGTGACCTGTGCCTGGTCTGGTCCGACGAGCTGCTGCACTCCTCCGGCCTGCCGCCGGCGACGGTGGCCCGGGCCCGGCCGGTCTTCGACGAGATGCGCACCGAGGTGACCGTCGGGCAGTACCTGGACGTGCTGACCCAGGCGACCGCTGACACCTCGCTCGACCGGGCGGCCAAGGTGGCCCGGTACAAGTCGGCGAAGTACACGGTCGAACGGCCGCTGCTGCTGGGCGCCGCGCTGGCCGGCGCCCCGCCCGAGGTGCACGCCGCCTACTCCGCGTACGGGCTGCCGCTGGGTGAGGCGTTCCAGCTCCGCGACGACGTGCTGGGCGTGTTCGGCGACCCGGAGCTGACCGGCAAGCCGGCCGGTGACGACCTGCGCGAGGGCAAGCGGACGTACCTGGTGGCGGCCGCCCTGGAGACGCTCGACGAGGCCGGCCGGGAGGCGCTGCTGGCCGGGCTGGGCGTACCGGACCTGGACGCGGCCGGGGTGGACCGGCTGCGCGAGCTGATCACCTCCAGCGGCGCGCTGGAGCGTGCCGAACGGCACATCACCGCGCTCACGGAGAGCGCGCTGGCCGCGCTCACCGCCGTCGACCTGGACACCGAGGCCCGCCAGGCGCTGGTGGACCTGGCCATAGCCGCCACCCGCCGCCCCGCCTGACAACCACTCCCCCCGCGCTGTCCCCCGCCTCCGAAGCGGTCGATCATGAAGTTGGCGGCACTTTTGGAGATCGACTTCGCCGCCAACTTCATGATCGACGGGGTGGGTGGGGGTGGGTGGGTGGGGTGTGGGTTAGAAGGCCACGGCCTGGGCTCGGCGTTTGACCTCGCGGGCCAGGTCGCCGCCGAGGGCCACTGCGGGGGTGCCGGGAAGCGACGGGTCCTCCCGGTAGAGCCAGCGCAGCGCCTCCTCGTCGTCGTACCCGGCGTCGGCGAGCAGGTTGAGCACGCCGGGCAGGTGCTTGAGCACGGTGCGGTTGGCCACCAGGTCGGCCGGGACGCGGCGGACGCCGTCGCGGCGCACCGCGAGCAGCTCGCGGTCGCGGATCATCTGGTGCACCTTGCTGATCGACAGGTCCAGGCGCTCGGCCACGTCGGGCAGCGTCAGCCAGCCGGCCGGGTCGGCCGGTCCGGCCAGGTCGGCGCCGGTCTCGGCGGGTACGGAATCGGTCACCCGACCACCCTGCCACGTGCCCGCCGGATCCGGTGCACGGCACCCCCCGACCTGCGCCGGAGCGCGCCGGGCCACCGGTGTCCCAACCCGGCGGTAGCATCCTGTTCTACGTTCACCCTTCCGACACATAGACTGCCTGCCGATGGACACACAGGTCGCCGACACGTTGCTGGGCTCGCTGATCGAGGGGCGCTACCGCATTCGCGGTCGCGTCGCCCGTGGCGGCATGGCGACCGTGTACACCGCCACCGACGAGCGCCTGGAGCGCACCGTGGCGGTCAAGATCATTCACCCGACCCAGGCGCCGCAGGCCCGGGCCCGGATGGCCGGGTTCGTCGAGCGGTTCACCGACGAGGCGAAGACGATCGCCCGGCTCACCCACCCGAACGTGGTGGCGGTCTACGACCAGGGCATCCACGCCGGCCTGCCGTACCTGGTGATGGAGTACGTGCGCGGCCGCACGCTGCGTGACGTGCTCGCCGAGCGCCGCCGGCTGAACCCGGACGAGGCGCTCGCGATCACCGAGCAGGTGCTCGCCGCGCTCGCCGCCGCGCACCGGGCCGGCCTGGTGCACCGCGACGTCAAGCCGGAGAACGTCCTGGTCGCCGAGGTGCCCGCCGGCGGCAGCCGCGACCTGGTCGACAGCGTGGTCAAGGTGGCCGACTTCGGGCTGGCCCGGGCCGTCGAGGCGAGCGCGGAGGACGAGAACGGCAACCAGCTCATGGCGACGGTGGCGTACGTGGCGCCGGAGCTGGTCACCCAGGGCCACGCCGACCCGCGCACCGACGTCTACTCGGCCGGCATCGTGCTGTTCGAGATGCTCACCGGCCGGGTGCCCTACGACGGCGACCGCCCGGTGGAGGTCGCCTGGCAGCATGTCGACCGGGACGTGCCGGCCCCGTCCACGCTGGTTCCGGCGCTGCCGCCGGCCGTCGACGCGCTCGTCGCCCGGGCCACCCGGCGCGACCCGGCCGCCCGTCCGGCCGACGCCGCGGCGCTGCTGACCGAGGTGCAGGCGGCCCGCGAGGAACTGGGCAACCCGCACACGCACACCACTGTCCTGCGTCAGCTCAGCGACGACACGGCGGTGCTGAGCCAGCCGACGCAGGTGGTGGCCGCGCTGCAGCCGATCGAGCGCCCGTCGTGGGCCCGGCTGCCCGAGGGCGCCGCCACGCAGCGCCCGCACCGCCGACGCGCCGCCGAACCGGAGGGGGTGGGCGCCCGGTTCGCCGCCCTGCGTACCCGGATCATGGGTTCGCCGCGCGGCCGGCTGGCCGTCGCCGCGGCGGTCGTGGTGCTCGGCCTGGTCGCCGCCGTCGGCGGCTGGTGGTTCGGCGTGGGCCGCTACACGGTCGCGCCGCAGATGGTGAGCCTCACCAAGGCCGAGGCGGAGGCGCAGGCCCAGCGCGGTGGTTTCACGCTGCGCTACGCCGACCCCCGGTACGACGAGAACGTCCCGAAGGACACCGTGCTCGGGCAGGCGCCGGGCTCGGCCGCCCGGATCGTCAAGGGCGGCACGATCACGCTGACCCTGTCGCTCGGTCCGGAGCGCCTGCCGGTGCCGGACGTGGTGGGCAAGGACTTCGCGCTCGCCCAGGTGGAGCTGGAGGGTCTCAACCTGGTCGCGGCCAAGGGCAGCTCCCGCTACGACGACGCGCTGCCGGCGGGTGTCGTGCTGGCCACCGACCCGAAGGTGGGCACTGAGGTCAAGCCCGGGGCCA
This sequence comes from Micromonospora chalcea, assembly GCF_028768405.1. Lineage (NCBI taxonomy): Bacteria > Bacillati > Actinomycetota > Actinomycetes > Micromonosporales > Micromonosporaceae > Micromonospora > Micromonospora chalcea. The sequence goes on from NZ_CP118233.1 coordinate 2,982,528, forward strand.
AGGTGACGCTGATCCTCAGCAAGGGCCGCGCCCCGGTGAGCGTGCCCGACCTGGTCGGCAAGAGCCTCACCGAGGCGCGCGCCATCCTCGCGCGGCTCGGGCTCAAGCCGGTGGAGAACGTCAAGGAGTCCGACAAGCCGAAGGACGAGATCCTCGGCCAGAGCCCGGCCGACGGCACCGGTGTGGAAAAGGGCGCCCAGGTCAAGCTGGAGATCAGCAAGGGCCCGCCGCAGGTGGCCGTGCCCCGGGTGGTCGACATGCCCTGCCAGCAGGCCAAGCAGACGCTGGAGAGCCAGGGCTTCCCGGTCAACATCCAGCTCAACCCGAACGGCATCGTCCGGATCCAGAACCCGGCCGAGAACACGCCGGTGCCGCCGGGCACCACGATCACTGTGACGTGCCTGTGAGCGCGGCGAACGGGTGCCGGCCGGTGGGGTCGCACACCCCCACCTCCGGTGGCCTGGCGCGGGCGGCCCTGCCGTACGCGGATGCGGCCGAGTCCGAGGTGGTGCAGGTCTACGTCTCGAACTCGCGTGGCTGGGCGCTGCCGGCCGGTGACCCGGCGCAGGACGCGCTGTTCCGCGACGGCTGCGCCGAGCGTGGCCTGCCCGTGTTCATCCACGCGTCGCTGCTGGTCAACCTCGGCTCCCCCACCCCCGCGACGGTCACCAGGTCGGCGGAGACGCTCGCCCACGCGCTGCGGCGGGGCCGGGCGATCGGCGCCGAGGGCGTGGTGTTCCACGCCGGCAGCTCGGTGGACGCCGGGCACGCCGAGGCGGCCCTGCGGCAGGTCCGGGAGTCGCTGCTCCCGCTGCTCGACGAGACCGCGGCCACCGGCGGGCCGATGCTGCTGGTCGAGCCGAGCGCCGGGGGCGGCCGGTCACTGGCGTCCCGGGTCGAGCACCTCGGCCCCTACCTCGACGCGGTCGACCGGCACCCGATGCTGGGCGTCTGCTTCGACACCTGTCACGCCTGGGCGGCCGGGCACGACCTGGCCGCCGAGGGCGGCATGACCGCCACGCTCGACACGCTGGTCGCCACGGTGGGCGCCGACCGGCTGCGGCTGGTGCACGCGAACGACTCGAAGGACCTGTGCGGCTCCACCCGGGACCGGCACGAGAACATCGGCAAGGGCACCATCGGCGAACCGGCGTTCGCCGAGCTGATGCGCCATCCGGCGGCCGCCGGCGTACCGGTGCTGGTGGAGACCCCGACGGAGAAGCACGTCGGCCACGCCGCCGACATCGCCGCCCTCAAACGCCTGCGCCCCTGACACAGCCGTTTCCTCCCGCCCTCGCCACGGCGTTGCCGGAGGGTCAGGCGCGCAGGGCGGTGTCGAGGATGGTGGCGGCGCTGTCGATCTGCTCGTCGGTGACGTCCAGGTGGGTCACCAACCGGGCGGTACGCGGGCCGAGCACCGAGATCAGCAGGCCGGCTTCCCGCGCGGCCGCCGCCAGCGCGTGCGCGTCGAGAGGGTGCTTGGTCAGGTCCAGCGGCACGATGTTCGTCCGCACCACCGACGCGAGCACCCCGTGCGGGGCGACCGCCTCGGCCAGCCGGGCCGCCTTCGCGTGGTCCTCGGCGAGCCGCTCGACGTGGTGCGCCAGCGCGTACCGGCCGGCGGCGGCAAGAATGCCGACCTGCCGCATGCCACCGCCCATCCGCTTGCGCAGGACCCGCGCGCGGGCGATCTTCTCCGCGCTGCCCACCACCAGCGAGCCGACCGGCGCGCCGAGGCCCTTGGAGAGGCACACCGAGAGCGTGTCGAACAGCTCCCCGTACCCGGCCAGCGGCACCCTGTCCGCGACGTGCGCGTGCCAGATCCGGGCACCGTCGCAGTGCAGCGCCACCCCGTGCTCGTCGGCGACCTCGCGCATGCGTCGCAGCGTCGGCAGCGGGATCACCCCGCCGCCGCCCCGGTTGTGGGTCTGCTCCACCGCGATCGCGCGGGTCGGCACCGCGAAGTAGCCGTCCGGCCGGATCATCCCGGCGACCACGTCGGGGTCCAGGTCCGCGCCCACCGCCGGCCACGTCCGCGACGAGATCCCGCCGTACGCGGCGGCGGCCCCCACCTCGTACGTGACCACGTGCGCGTCGGCGTCGCAGAGCAACTCGTCGCCGGGCGGCACGTGCAACTGAAGCGCGATCTGGTTGGCCATCGATCCGCTCGGGGCGAACAGCGCCGCCTCGTGGCCGAACAGCGCGGCCACCTCCGCCTCCAGGGCGGCGACTGTGGGGTCCTCGCCGTAGACGTCGTCGCCCACCTCGGCGGCGGCCATCGCCTCCCGCATCCCCGGCGTCGGCCGGGTCACGGTGTCCGTCCGCAGATCGATCAGTTCAGCCACGGAGCCTCCTTCGGCTGCCGACTGCGGGGCTCGCAAGCTCACTCCTCGCGTCAGCCACGGAGCATCTCCGCCACCAGGAACGCCAACTCCAGCGACTGCTGGGTGTTGAGCCGGGGGTCGCAGGCGGTCTCGTACCGGTCGGGCAGGTCGAGGTCCTCGATGCCCTGGGCGCCGCCGAGGCACTCGGTGACGTCCTCGCCGGTCAGCTCGACGTGCAGGCCGCCCGGGTGGGTGTCGAGGCCGCGGTGCACCTCGAAGTAGCCGAGCACCTCGTCGACGATCCGGTCGAAGTGCCGGGTCTTGTAGCCGTTCGAGGACTCGTGCGTGTTGCCGTGCATCGGGTCGCACTGCCAGACGACCTTCGCGCCGGCGGCGGTGACCTTCGCCACGATCGGCGGCAGCGCGTCGCGTACCCGGTGGTTGCCCATCCGGCTGATCAGCGTGAGCCGGCCGGGGATGTTGTCCGGGTTGAGCTTCTCGCAGAGCTCGATCGCCTCGTCCGGCGTGGTGGTGGGGCCGAGCTTGACGCCGATCGGGTTGGCGATGCGGGAGATGAAGTCGATGTGCGCGCCGTCGATCTGCCGGGTCCGCTCGCCGATCCAGAGGAAGTGCCCGGACAGGCCGTACGCCTTGTGGTCGGAGATCCGGGTCAGCGCCCGGTCGTACTCCAGCGCCAGCGCCTCGTGCGAGCAGTAGAGCGTGACGGTGCGCAGCGCCTCGTCGTCGGTCATCCCGCAGGCCCGGATGAGGGCCAGTGCCCGGTCGATCTCCCGGGCGATCGCGTCGTAGCGCTCCCCGGCCGGGGACTGCCGGACGAAGTCCTTGTTCCAGTCGTGCACCGCGTGCAGGTCGGCCAGGCCGCCGGCCAGGTACGCCCGGAGCATGTTCATCGCGGCGGCCGAGTTGGCGTACGCCCGGATCATGCGCTGCGGGTCGGCGACCCGCGCCTCCGGCGTGGCCTCCAGCGAGTTGATCATGTCGCCGCGGTAGGCGGGCAGCCCCCGGGCGTCGGTCGGCAGGGACCGGGGCTTGGTGTACTGGCCGGCCACCCGGGCCACCTTGACCACCGGCAGTGACGCGCCGTACGTGAGCACGATGGCCATCTGGAGCAGCGTGCGGGCGTTGGCGAGCAGGTGGCTCTCGGTGTTGTCGGCGAACGTCTCGGCGCAGTCACCGCCCTGGAGCAGGAACGCCTTGCCCTCGCAGACCAGGGCCAGCCGCTGCCGCAGCTGGTCGACCTCGTAGGGCGCGACCACCGAGGGAACCGTGTCCAGCACCCGGCAGACCTCGGCGACCTGGGCCGGGTCGTCCCACGGCGGGGTCTGCGCGCGCGGCAGCTCCCGCCATCGGTCGAGGCCGAGGGCTGCGTCCTCGGCGGAGTCGGCGGTCGGGCGGCTGGTCTGCAGGCCAGGGCTGCCCACGGCGGGGTGACTCAGCTGATGCCACTCATGGCGCATGGAGGAAAGCGTACGGCGACCGTCGCGATCACTCGTCGCCGAGGGGCATGGTTCCGGTCACTGGGAGGAGACCGGCGAGGGCCGCGCCGCCGGCGGCGGCTCGGACGGGTCGGCCGTGCGGTCGCCGGGAACCTCGCCGGAGATGCACCAGTCCGCCCCGTTACGGGTCACCGTGAACAGCAGTGACCGGGTGGCCTTGCGCGATCCGGCGGCCACCGTGACGGAGGCGCTGACCTCCTGCCCGTTCGGGCCGGAGCGGACGTCGGTGATCGTCGCTTCGGGCACCGTGAAGTGGTCGGCGAAGTCACCGTTCGGGCCGGTGGCGGCGGCGTCGAAGGCGGCGTGCATGGGCGCGCAGAGCTGGCTGCGGCCGGCGTCGGCGTCGCGGGCGGTGAGCGCGTCGAGGTACGCCTGCACGCGCTCCCGGCTCTTGGCCGCCGCCTCCTCGGCGGGCGCCCGGCCGCTGGGCGCGGTGGCGGCGCCGTCCGGGCCGGAGCCGCAGGCGGCCAGCGCCGGCGTGAGCGCGAAGGCGAGGGCGAGCGCGGCGAACCGGCCGCGGTGGCTGCGATCCATCGGTCCTCCCGTCGCGTGGACTCGTCGAGCGGCGAGTGTGCCACACCCGGCCCGGCCGGCCGGGTGACTCCCCATCCTGACCCGGATCGGCGCGCTCTGCCAGAACGGCACGCGGGCGGGGAGGGGCCGGTACGGCCCCTCCCCGCCGGGTGGGTGGTGCGTCGGCCCTCGGCTCAGCCGAGACCGCCCTTGATGGCGCCGATCAGCTCACCGTTGCTGGTGTCACCGGAGAGCTCCCAGAAGAACGCGCCACCGAGGCCCTGGCTGTTGGCGTAGCTCATCTTCCCGCCGATGGTCGCCGGGGTGTCGTAGCTCCACCAGTTGCTGCCGCACTTGGCGTACGCGGTGCCGCCGACCGTGCCGGTGGCCGGGCAGCTGTTCTTGAGCACCTTGTAGTCCTCGATGCCGGCCTCGTAGGTGCCGGGGGCCGCGCCGGTGGCACTGCCGCCGGGCGCAGCCTGGGTCACGCCGGTCCAGCCGCGTCCGTAGAAGCCGACGCCGAGCAGCAGCTTGCTGGACGGTACGCCCTTGGACTTCAGCTTCTGGATCGCCGCGTCGGACCAGAAGCCCTGCTGCGGGATGCCCGAGTACGAGTAGAGCGGCGAGTGCGGCGCGGTCGGCCCCTGGGCGTTGAAGGCGCCGAAGTAGTCGTACGTCATCGGCATCAGCCAGTTGAGGTTCGTCGCGGCGCCCGCGTAGTCGGTCGCGTCGATCTTGCCGCCGTTGCTGCCGTCGGCGGTGATCGCCGCGGTGACCAGGAAGCTGGAGCCGAACTTGCTCCGCAGCGCCGAGACCACGTTCTTGAAGGCGTTCGGGCCGCTGCTGTCGCACTGGAGGCCGCAGGCGTTCGGGTACTCCCAGTCGACGTCGATGCCGTCGAAGACGTCCGCCCAGCGCGGGTCCTTGACCAGGGAGTAGCAGGAGTCGGCGAACGCGGCCGGGTTCTGCGCGGCCTGGGTGAAGCCGCCGGACCAGGTCCAGCCACCGAAGGACCAGAGGACCTTCAGGTTCGGGTACATCTTCTTCAGCTTGCGCAGCTGGTTGAAGCTGCCGCGCAGCGGCTGGTCCCAGGTGTCGGCCACGCCGTCGACGCTGTCCGCGGCGGTGTACGCCTTCTCGTAGTCGGCGTAGCTGTCCCCGATGCTGCACCGGCCGCCGGTGGTGTTGCCGAAGGCGTACAGGATGTGGGTGAGCTTCGCGGCCGAGCCGCTGGTGTGGATGTTCTTGACGTGGTAGTTGCGGGCGTAGACGCCCCACTCGGCGAAGTAGCCGACGACCTTCTTGCCGCCGGGCGGCGGCGTGGTGGGCGGCTGCGTGGTCGGCGGGGCGGTCGTCGGCGGCGCCGTGGTGGGCGGCGCGGTGGTCGGCGGCGCCGTGGTCGGCGCGGTGGTCGTCGGCGTGCCGCCGCCGGTGCAAGTGCCGCCGTTGATCGTGCAGCTCACCGGCGCCTTGTAGCCGCCGGTGCCGTTGTAGCCCCAGCTGAAGCTGGCGCCCGGGGCGAGCGTCGAGGCCCAGCTCTTGTTGACAGCCACGTAGCGGTCACCGCTGCGGGTGATGTCGGCGTCCCAGGAGCTGCTGATCGAGGTGCCGGAGGGCAGCGTGAACTCGATGCGCCAGCCGTTGACGGTGGAGCTGGTGCCGTTGGTGACGGTCACCCGCCCTTCGTGGCCGGTCCCCCAGTCCTGCACCTTGGCGAAGGTGGCGGTGACGCTGCCGGCGGCCGACGCGGTGGTCATGGGCACCGCGGCGACCGCGAGCGCGACCACGGCGCCGGTGGCCCACAGGGCCCGGCGGAGCGATCTCTTCATACGGCGTCCCTCCAATAGTTAGGAAAGTTTCCAAATTGATTGCTGAGACGCTACTCACGCCGTCACCACTTCGTCAAGATGTAGATGCGTCGATTTCACGGGTGGCGCGGTACGGTCCGCGTGACGGCCCGTAGCCTCGTCACATGACCGTTTTCGACGTCCAGATCGACGCCCTCACCGGCGGACCGGCCGACCTCGGCCGCTACCGCGGCCGCGCCCTGCTCGTGGTCAACGTGGCCTCCCGCTGCGGCCTCACCCCGCAGTACGCGGGCCTTCAGGAACTCGCCGACACGTACGCCGGGCGCGGGCTCACGGTGCTCGGGGTGCCGTGCAACCAGTTCGCCGGCCAGGAGCCGGGCAGCGCCGCCGAGATCGAGGAGTTCTGCCAGGTCAACTACGGCGTGACGTTCCCGCTGACGGAGAAGGTCGACGTCAACGGCCCGGACCGGCACCCGCTCTACGCCGAACTGGTGTCCACGCCGGACGCCGAGGGGCACACCGGCGACGTGCGCTGGAACTTCGAGAAGTTCCTCGTCGCCCCGGACGGGACAGTGGCCGCCCGGTTCGCCCCGCAGGTCACCCCCGAGGACCCCGAGCTGCGCGCGGCGATCGAGAAGGTCCTGCCGGCCTGACGGGCACACCGCCGCCGGACACGGCGAAGCGGCACGCCCCCGCGGGGAGGCGTGCCGCTGCCGCGGACCGGGTCAGCCGGCGGCGGACCGGAAGACCGGGTAGTAGCCGCCAGACTGCCCGGCCGCCGTCGGGTGGTACGACTTGCTCAGGCTCAGCACGTTGAGCGCGTGCAGCCACTTGGTCCCGCCGCTGCACAGCTGGTGGCCGACGAAGATGGAGCGGACGTCGGCGAATTTGAAGCCGGCTGAGACGGCGGCCGTGCGGGTGATGTCGTCGAGCAGGTTGATGCCCTCGTTGATCTTCGCCCGGGACGTGGCGCTGAGCCCGACACAGGTCGTGCCGAGCTGGTAGAAGACCGGGTAGCCGACCACCACGACGCGGGCCGAGGGCGAGCGGCTCTTGATGCCGTTGTAGACGTTGGCGAGGCGGCCCGGCATCGAGGTGCGGGCCACGTTCATGGCGGACTGCACGGCCGCCACGCACTGGGTCTCCCCCTGGAGCACACAGGTGCTCATGATGTTGGCGAAGCCCACGTCGTTGCCGCCCACGGTGACGCTGACCAGCGTGGTGGTCGAGGAGAGCGCGGAGAGCTGGCTGTTGATGACGTCGGCCGTGGTGGCGCCGGAGCAGGCCACCGATCGGTACGACGCCGGCTTGATGTTGGCGTTGTAGAGCGCCGGGTAGGCGTTCGTGCTGCGTAGGCAGTTACCGCTCTCGGACGTGTAGCTGTCGGCGCCGACGCCGGAGGCGTACGAGTCGCCGAGCGCGACGTAGCGGTCGGACGGGGCCGCCTGGGCGGGGGCGGCCAGAGACAGAGTGACCCCGACCGAGGCGGCCAGGGTCAGGGCGAGGGTGGCAAGACGGGATCTCCGCACGTCGCACTCCTGGAGGCGTGAAGTGGTGGTGAGAGATAGATATCAATAAGATCACAGCGCATGGAAGATCACCGATTTGCGGTTCAGCGCGCATAGCGACTTACGCCTACAAATCGTTGCCGGTCTCGCGGAGCGGGATGAAGGATTGTTCCGCCGGGAACGTCAGGCGCATCGCCGGGTCGGCGGTCTCCCGGAAACCCAGGGCACGGTAGAGCGGCCGACCGGCCGCCGAGGCCCGCAGGTCGACCCGGCGCACGCCCCGGTCCCGGAACCAGGCCAGCAGTGCGCTGCGGCCAGTCACGGGTCCGGCTCGGCCAGCCAGGCGCGCAGATTGTCCCGGGCCACGTCCTGCCAGCGGCCCGGCGGCGTCGGCGCGCCGCTCATTCCGGCGAGCATCAGCCCGCGCAGCCGCACCAGCTCGTCGGCGTCGGACGGCACCGCCTGGCGCGCGTCACCCACAGGCCGGCTCAGACCGGACGGCGGCCGGCGAATCCGCACTCGACCCGGTGGTACCACCTGATGTCGGTGTCCCCCTCCAGCCAGCACCACAGCACCGCCCGGCCGTCGCGCTCACCGGGGAAGTCGAGCAGCACCGGGGCGATCCCCTTGACCGCGATTTCGTGCTGGTGGAACTCGTCCACCACCACGTGCAGCCGCGCCTCCAGGGCCTTCACCTCGGCGAGCCCGCCGAGCGCGCTGACGCCGTGGTCGGCCAGATCGACACGCAGCTCGGCCAGGTCGGCCCGCAGCCGGATCAGCTCGTCGACGCGCGGCCGCAGCGTGGCCACCAGGTGTCGCGCCTGGGCGAGAGTGAACACCGGGCCAGTATGCGGCACGACCGGTGTCGTCCGGGTCACCGCTCACCCGCACGTCGACCGTCGGGGCCGGGACGGGACGGTGCGCCTGGAATGGCCGCGGGAGACCAGACGACACCGGCAGCCTCCCGCACCTCGGCCTGCCAGGCGCGCAGGGCCCGCTTGATGCGGTCGTTCTCGTCCCGGGCGTCATCGAGCAGCCGGCTCCGCTCCCCCAGTTCGTAGACGAGCCGGTGCAACAGCGCGTCGACGTCGTCGGTCCGGTAACCGCGCCGCCCCAGTGACGTGCGGGGCAGCTCGACGGCGCTGAGCCGGTCCGCGGTGAGCGGGCCGGCCAGCGCGTTGCGGCTGTGATAGACGCCCATCAGACGCCGAACCCGTCGGGCAGGTGGATCCGCTCGGCCGGCACCCCACCGGCGAGCAAGCGCAGCCGCGACCCGGCCACCATCAACGGTGGCCCGCACAGGTAGACCTCCTGGCCGGGTCGCCAGTGGTCGAGCGCGACGGTGAGCGCATCACCCTGCTCTCCCGCCTCCGCCACCGGATCGTGCGAGAACGCGGGCACGACGGTCAGCCAGTCGTTGCTGCTCTGAAGCTTGTCGAGGCTGATCGGGTCGTAGAGGTCGGCGAGGGTACGGGCGCCGACCACCATTGTGACCCGGCGACCGGCCGGCGCGGCGGCGACCTGCTCGACCAGGGCGCGCAGCGGCGCCAGCCCGGTCCCCCCGGCGACGAGCAGCAGGCCCGCCTTCGACGCCGGGTCGAGGGTCAGGCCGGTCGACCGGGGCGGGCCGAGCCAGATCCGGTCACCGGGGCGTACCCGGTGCACGAGCGTGCGGGAGACGGCGGCGACGGCACGGACGTGGAGTTCGATGGTGCCGTCGGCGCGCGGAGCGTTGGCCGGCGAGTACCAGCGCCACCGGCCGGGCCGGCGCTCGGCGCAGACGGGCAGCGCCTGGCCGGGCCGGAACGCCAGGCGGCGCCAGGGGCGCACGGTCACCACGGCGATGCCGTCGGCCGCCCGGTCGTGGTCGACGACCTGCGCCGGCCACCAGGGCGGGCCGTCGCCGACCTGCTCGACCGCACGGCTCACCGCCGCCGTGGCCCGCCGGGCTGCCCCAGCCCAGGCCGCCACCAGTTCCGGTGTCAACCTCGCCTGCCGGGACACCGTCGCGACGAGCGCGGCCTCGACGGTGAGCTGGTGCGGCAGCAGCCGGTAGCGGCGACAGGCCCGGCCGAGCACGGTCAACAACGCCGCCCGCCCGGCCGGGTCGTCGCCACCGCTGACCAGCCGTCCGAATGCGGCGAGGAACACCGCCGCCTCCCGCTCCGGCAGCGTCCCGGGGCAGCGCTCCTCGACCGCGCACCAGAAGTGGTCGGCCGCCTCGCGGGCGTACCGCATGGTGACGGACCACGACGCGGCGAGGGCGGCGGTCACCAGCCGGCCTCGTCCGAGAAGGCCCGCCGGGCCGCTGTCACCGAGCCTGCCGGCACGTCGAGCGCCCAGAGCACCCCGGCCAGGTAGTCGACCACGCGGCGGTGCTGCGCCTCGGTCAGGCCCAGGCCGCGCCATGCCTCGGCCGTTGGCCGGGCGATGTCGCCCGCCGGTCCGCCGAGCGCCACCGTGAGGGTGAGCGCCAGGTGTCCGGCGAGCCGGGCCCGATCAACCCCGACGAGGTACGGCGCCAGCTCCGCGTCCGCCGCCACCAGCCGCAGCCACCGGGCCACCGCCTCACGCACCGCCGCCGACCCGGGCCAGCTCTCCGTCGGGTACGCCCCGAGCCCGGTCACGCCCACGGCCAGGCGCCCGGGTCGCCGGCGGCGACCAACTCGTCCACGCGCTCCTCGGTGAGCCCGGCCGCCTGCAATGTGCTGCGGCCCCAGCGGGCCAGCCGGCACGGATGCGGGACCCGCTCACTGCGGCACAGTGGACCCGCCGGCCACCGCTCCGGCACATGCACCGCCACCGCGCGTACGGCCAACGCCACGTCCTCGTCGCTGACCGGGGTGAACACCGGGAAGTCGTCCAGCACCGCCGCCATGAAGAGCCCTTCCGTCGAGAGTCGGAGCGGCACCGGGGCGGGCGGGGACGGCGGACGCGCTCGGGTGACGCCCCACCGGAGCCCAGCACCCGCCCCGGGCCATGCGTCCACCCTCGCCAGCTTGCGGCTCATCGGGTACGACTACGCTCTGCACTTGCGCTGTACCAGCTCTGAAGTCGAGCCGCTAAGCTGCTGGCGGCCGGTCTCGACGCACTCGGAGGCGAGCCGATGACGACCATGCAGAAGTGGACCGGCCGGGAGACCCGGATGCTGCGGCACGCGCTGCGAATGAGCATCCGCGACTTCGCCGAACACCTCGGCGTCAGCGAGCGCACCGTCTCGAAGTGGGAGGCCGGCCGGGAGGCGGTGCAACCTCGACCGGAGATCCAGGCCGCGCTCGACACCGCGCTCGCGCGGGCGGGGAACGAGGTTCATCGGCGATTCCGGTCAGGCTTGGGATTGGCAGATGCCGCCGAGCTGCGGCAAGGTGCTGCCGATATCCAGGCGGAAGGGAACGGTGGCACCTCAGTAGCGGACGTCACGGCGGTTTTCCGCAATCGGGCGGAGCTCTCTGCGCACCTGCCTGCGGATCGCATCCTGGACGGCGCCCGAAAGGTTCGAGCGATGGGACTCTCCCTGAACCTGCTGTGCCAGCACTACCCCGATCACCGCTGGCGTCAGCTCATCGAAGGCGGCGCACAGGTCCGATGCCTGTTCCTGGATCCTGACGGCTCGGCGATCCAAGCCAGGGAACGTGAGGAGAGCTTCCCGGCCGGCCAGCTCGCGGCACTGACGAAGCTCAACATCGAGACGATGTTGCGGGTGCGTGACCGCCTGTCGGGCGACCTGTACGGCAACGTGCAGCTCGCCCTCTACGACGAGACGCTTCGGTTCAACGTGCTCCTCATCGACGACCTCTGCCTTGCCCAGGCATACCTGCCCGCGAGCCGAGGGGTCGACTCTCCGACCTTCGTGATGCGACGCCGAGAACCCACGACGGGGTTGTACCCGGTGTATGAGCAGATTTTCGACTCTCAGTGGGAGCGGAGCCGGCAATTGTGACCTCGTACCGTGAGCTGCTGCCGGTCGCCCTCGATGCTGTTGGTCGGGCAGCCACCTTCATGCGCCGCCAGGCACCGGTCACCTCTACCAGTAAAGGCGACCGCGATCTCGTCTCGGATGTCGACTACGCGATTGAGCGAGACCTTCGATCGTTCCTGCGCGATGCGACACCCGGCATCGCCTTCCTCGGGGAGGAGGAGGGAGTCAGCGGCACCGGGGATTTGCAGTGGACGCTTGATCCGGTCGACGGAACGATCAATTTCGTGCGCGGTATCCCCTTGTGCGGCATCTCCCTCGGCTTACTCCACGGAACACGTCCAGCCCTCGGCGTCGTGGACCTACCCTTCCTCGGTGCTCGATACTGGGCCGCCGAAGGTTGTGGGGCATTCGCGAACGGCGATCCGGTCAAGGTGAGCGACACCACCAGCCTGGACGAAGCCGTCGTAGGGATCGGCGATTTCGCCGTCGGAGCGGATGCCGCGAACAAGAATCGGATCCGGCTGGCACTTATGGCGCGGCTCGCCGCGACGGTGCAGCGCGTGCGGATGAGTGGATCAGCCGCAGTGGATCTCGTCTGGTTGGCGGAGGGGAAGATCGACGCCGCCATCACCCTCTCCAACCACACCTGGGACATGACAGCCGGGGTGGCCATCGCCCGTGAGGCGGGAGCCGTCGTCGTCGACAGCAGAGGGGCCGAGTACAGCGCCGAGTCGACGACTACCCTCGCGATCACCCCTGGGCTGGTAGGTCAGATGTTGCCGCACCTGCGGGAGAACGAGACAGCGTGAGCCGATGACGACTGTGGCAGAGGTCGCCCTGGGCGCTCGCTCTGACGTCGTCGTGAGGGGGCCACATGAACATCGATGAGGCGAAATGCGAGGTGCGTGAGACCATTTGGTCACGGTTGGAACAGGCTGCTCAGGCGCTACCCCCTGGCGCGTACGGGCGCATCCCCGACTTCGTTGGAGCCAAGCGGGCCGCAGAACGGCTTACGGCGCATGACGCTTGGCGCAGCGCTCGCGTCATCAAGTCCAACCCGGACAAGGCTCAACTTCCGGTGAGGCTGGGAAAGCCTCAGCTCCCAGAAGATCGGCTCCATTCCGGTCCTCAGGGCATCAGCCGCTGTTGATTGAGTGGCACCAGAACGATCCCACACAGGTCACGAGGGCCTGTCGTGACTTTCTCCGGTGAGCTGTCCGCCGGCATCGGTCGACGGACCGTCAGGACTGGACGCGTTCCGCCTCCTGCACGAACGTGTCGCTCCGCCTGGCCCCCATCCGGTCCAGTTCATCCAGCACCGCCCCCACCCCGTCCGCGCCCACCAGCACCGTGACGCGCAACCGGGCCGACAACGGCTGCTCCTGCCAGTAACCACGCGGCAGCAGGCTCGCTTGCGGTGTCGTCGTCGCCACGGCGGCGTCGCTGACGATGACCGAGATCGCACCCGCGCGCAGCAGCGCGTCGCGCAGGTCGGCGCTGTTCGCCGCCGGGTCCGGTTCCAGCAGCGCGGTGACCACCCGTACCCGCTGGCCTGGTGGCACTGCTGGTTCGCCGGCCGGCGCCGCCGCGGCACGGCGGCGGGGCGCGCCCGGCGCGGTCAGGCTGGTGACCCCGCCCAGGTGGTACGCGTCGGCGCCCTGTTGCGCCTGGTCCAGGCGTTCCTGATCGGCCGGCGGCACACGCAGGCCGATGAGTGCCTGCACCCCGGCGGCGATCAGCCAGGTCAGGACGAAGGAGAACGCGACCACGCTCACCACACCGACGAGCTGGCGCCACAGCAGGCCGCCCCCGCCGCCGAGGAACAGCCCGTCCGCGCCGAGCGGGTTGACGCCGCGGTTGCCGAACAGGCCGAGCAGGAGCGTGCCGAGCATGCCGCCGACGAAGTGCACGGCGAGCACGTCGAGCGCGTCGTCGAGGCGCAGCAGGTACTTCAGTTTCAGCGCGAAGTGGCAGACCAGGCCGGCCAGCGCGCCGATCGCGACGGCCGAGGCCGCGTTGACGTACCCGGCGGTCGGGGTGACAGTGGCCAGGCCCGCGACCGCGCCGGAGACCGCGCCCACGACGGTGCTGTGTCCGTCGGTGACGCGCTCCAGCGCCAGCCAGACGAGCATCGCCGCGGCGGCGGCCAGGTGCGTGTTGAGGACGGCCTGCGCGGCCAGGCCGTTGGCCTGCAGGCCGTCGCCGCCGTTGAAGCCGAACCAGCCGAACCAGAGGATGCCGGCGCCGACGATGGTCAGCGGGATCGAGTTGGGTGGCGCGGCGGTGTGCGGCCAGTCCCGGCGCCGGCCGACGACGAGCAGGACGGCGAGGACGGCGGCGCCGGCGCTGGCGTGCACGACGAGCCCGCCGGCCCAGTCCTGGGTGCCGAACTTCGCCAGCCATCCGCCGGGATGCCAGAGCCAGTGCGCGATCGGCGCGTAGACCACCACCGACCAGACCGCGAGGAACAGCACCCAGCCGCCGAAACGCAGCCGGCCCGCGGTGGCGCCGGTGACGAGCGCCGGCGTGATCACCGCGAACATCATCTGGAACAGTACGAACGCCAGCGTCGGGATGGTGATCCGGCCGTCGACCACGTGCAGGTTGGGCGCGGGCGGCACCTTGAGGTCGGCGAGCCCGAACAGTTCCAGGTTGCCGAACAGTCCGCTGCCGGCGTCGTCGCCGAAGGCGATGGTGTAGCCGACGAGCACCCAGGTCAGGCTGACCACGCCCAGCGCGATCATGTTCTGTTGCAGCATCGCCAGGACGTTGCGGGTGCGGACCATGCCGCCGTAGAACGCGGCGAGCCCCGGTGTCATGAACAGGACCAGGCCGGCGCAGACGAGCACCCAGGCGGTGTCACCCGCGTTCGGAGCGGACACGGTTTCCCTCCTTCTCTCGCAGGTGGACGGAGTCGCGGACGGTGTGCATCACGGTGTCCCTGACCCGTTCGTGGTTGGGCACCGGCGCGAAGTGCCGGTCCGGCAGCAGCAACAGCCAGGTGGCGATGTTGAACGGCCCGGTGAGCACCGGGATGCCGAGCGGGGTGAGCATGGTGGTCAGCGCCATCTGCACGAGCAGCGTCAGCGCGATTCCGAACAGCGTGTAGACGGTGACCAGTGCGCCGGGACGGTGCGCCACAGCGCCCACCACGATCGCGGTCAGCACCGCGTTGAAGGCGAACAGCCCCTTGTCCAGGGACGCGCCGTCGGCGCCGAACCAGAGCGCCAGCAGTGTCGCGCCGACGGCGCCGATCACCGCGAACAGCGCCGACCACCGGGAGTTGATCAGCAGGGCGACGAGGATGAGCAGGCCGGTGACCCAGCTCTCGATCAGGTAGACCTGGGACACGCCCTTGAAGAAGACCGGGATGAGGCCCCAGTCGAACGTGCCGCCGGTCAGGGATCCCTCACCGGGGAACTTCGGGGTCAGCTTGGTGAGCACCGTGAACCTGTCGAACTGGTACGCCGCCATCAGCAGGAACCAGGTCGTGAGCACGAACGGGAACGTGTAGGCGGTCAGGTTCCAGCGTTTGAACACGGCGTTGAGGGCGAGCGTGACCACCACCGTGCCGATCGCGCCGAGCACGAGGTAGAGCCACATCAGCGGGCGCTGGTCGAGGAACGTGGGCACCGCGAGGCCGGTCAGCAGCGGGCTGAAGCCGAACAGGCCCTTGCGCCAGCTGGACATGTCGACCCGCAGCGCCAGCGCGGTCGCGGTGCCCACGACCAGGCCGAGCACGCCGCCGCCGAACACCCGGGGCGTTCCGTTCTCGAACGCGCCCCAGGCCAGCGCGATCAGGATGAGCAGGCCGCTGAGCGGATTGTTCTGGAGCACCACCTGCGCGGCGCCGCGCAGGCTCGCGTCGACGAATCCGACCGCCGGGTTCCGGTCGGCCAGCCGGTGCCAGCCACGTCCGATGTCGGCCATGCCGCTGTTCTCCTCGCCTCAACGCCAGCTGAAGACCGGCGGGAAGGTGCAGCCGGTCACCTCTTCGCGGGCGGCAGTGCAGAACGCGCGTACCGCGGCGCGGACCGGTTCGGTCTCCTGCCCGAGCACCTTGAACACCAGGCCGGCGTCGTTCGGCAGCCGGCTGACGGCGGTGGCCAGCGGCGTCCGCTCGTCCCACACCGGCGTCGCGGTCCGCTCGAAGACCCGGGCCGCCCGGTCCGGGTCGGTGAGCAGCACGACGTTGCCGAAGACGTGGAAGCGGTCCATCATGCCGATCCGCGTCACCGGGAACCGGCCGGGAGTGATGACGAACTTCTCCACGAACAACGGGCGTCCGTCGGGCCGGTGCGCCCGCAGCGTGGTGGAGAACAGGTCGTACGCGAAGATCTCGCCGTCGCGGTAGTACTTGCGGCCGGGCTGGAGCACCTCGGCGTACAGCATTGTCGCGGTCTCCGGCAGCCGGACCACGGTGTCGGAGACGAACCGGCTGCGCCGGAACGGGATCACCGGCTCGGGCAGGAACTCCAGGTAGGCGTCCTGCGCCAGGGTGAAGCTCTGGGTCTGGGTGCCGTAGTTGGCGTCCATCTCCTGGATCTTGGTGGCGGCCTGGGTGACCAGGTGCGCCTGCGCGCCCGGCCCCAGGTCGACGTCGATGCGCAACCGGTCGCCCTGGAGCACGCCGCCCGAGGTGGTAAGGATCATGACGCAGGGCAGGCCCGGCATCTCCTCGTCCCAGTACAGCGCGCGCTGCACCAGCAGCGGCGACTGCCGGAAGACGTCGCGCAGGATGGTCCGGTCCTGGTCCTCGCGCCACTCGAACCCCAGCCGGAGGATGCCCACCTTGCCGTTCGCGGCGGCCGGCAGCTGCGCCGGCTGGTCCTGGTACGGCGCGAGTTCCCGGACGGAGTCCAGAGTGATCATGCCAGCACTTCGGCGTCGAACAGCGCGTTGCGGCGGACCAGGTCCACCAGGTCGTCGATGCCCTCGCCGGTCTTGCAGTTGGTGAACACGAACGGCTTGCCGCCGCGCATCAGCTCGGCGTCGCGGGCCATCACGTCCAGGTCGGCGTCGACGTACGGGGCCAGGTCGGTCTTGTTGATCACGAGGATGTCGGACTTGGAGATGCCCGGACCGTTCTTGCGCGGGATCTTGTCGCCGGCCGCCACGTCGATCACGTAGATGAAGTAGTCGACGAGCGCGGGGCTGAACGTGAGCGTGAGGTTGTCCCCGCCGCTCTCGATGAGCACGACGTCGCTGTCCGGGAACCGCGCCTCCATGTCCTCCACCGCCGCGAGGTTCATGCTGGGGTCCTCGCGGACGGCGGTGTGCGGGCAGGCGCCGGTCTCCACGCCGACGATGCGCTCCTCCACCAGCACGCCGGTCAGGGCGCGGCGGACGTGCTTGGCGTCCTCGGTGGTGACCACGTCGTTGGTGATGACCAGGATGCGCAGGCCCTGCTCGACCAGGCGGGGCACGACGGCCTCGATGATGGCCGTCTTGCCGCTGCCCACCGGGCCGCCGACGCCGATCCGACTCGCTGATTTCATTTTCGAAGAAGCCCTTCAGTGGGTGAGCGCTCAGCTCATGAACATGCGTACGTGTGCGTGCTGGTGCGCGCCGGCCAGCACGTCGAGGTGCGGCACGAAGCTCTGCATGTCGTCCAGCCCGGCGGTGCGCACCTCCTCGTAGTCCTCGCCGACCCGCTCGTTCACCGCGAAGAGGATCGACTGGGTGTCGAGGTGGTCCACCCGCATCAGCCGGACCGCCGCGCCGAGCACCATGGAGGCCGCGCCGTACTGGTGGGCGGCGAACGCGTCCGCCTCGCCCACGCCGAGTTCGGCGAAGAGCACGCCGAGCGCGACCGGGTAGGTGACCGGGACGCCGCCGCCGCTCTCCGCGACGCGCTTGCGCAGCAGGGACTCCCCCACCACCCGTTCGGCGGCCTCGGCCAGCTTGCGCCCCATGCGGACGGTCATCGTCCGCGTCTCCTCGTTGATCTTGCGCAGGTGTACGGCCTCGTCGGCCGCCCGGATCCGATCGAGATCACCGGCACGCGCGGCGCGGTGCGCCACGAGCAGCGCCACCCCGTCACCGGTGGCGGCTGCACGGGTGACCGTCCGCACGAACTCCTGCAACGTGGTCCGGTCGTGCACCGCGCCCTGCTCGACCGCCGTCTCCAGCCCGTTGGAGAAGGAGAACGCGCCGACCGGGAAGACCGAGTCGCCGAACTGGAGCAGCTTCAGGGCCTCGGTCA
Source organism: Micromonospora chalcea (assembly GCF_028768405.1). Taxonomy (NCBI): domain Bacteria; kingdom Bacillati; phylum Actinomycetota; class Actinomycetes; order Micromonosporales; family Micromonosporaceae; genus Micromonospora; species Micromonospora chalcea. The sequence goes on from NZ_CP118233.1 coordinate 3,000,322, forward strand.
CCGTGGACACCCCGGCCCTCAGTTCAGGTCGGCGGGCAGGTGCGTGTGCGGGGTCGAGTCGGCCCCGCCGAACAGCCGCCGCGACTCGTGCGGGGCCAGGTACGCGATGATCTCGGTGCCGGGGATGAACTCGTGGGTGAGGCCGGTGAACGCGTGTGTCCGCATCACCGAGTCCATGACCTTGCGGTCCACAGTCAGCGGGACGTACATCTTGGTGCCCTTCACCACCGCCGGCCAGTGCTGGTTGCCGATCGCGTGGCCGAGTTCGACGGCGGAACGGATCACCATGTCCAGCGACTCGCCGTGCAGCGTGTCGAGGTGCACGACCATCACCTCGCCGAGCGCGATCCGGGCCACCACAGCGGTCGCCGTGGCGTCGTCCCAGGCGAGCACGTCGCCGTCGCGCAGCCGTACGCCGCGGGCCAGGGACAGCGCCAGCTCGGTGCCGAGGCTCGTGGTCCGGCGCAGCCGGCTCTTCTGGGCGTCCCACTGGTCGAGGACCAGGTCGTCGACCTTGGCCTCCCGGAGCCGCTCGGTCCAGGCCGGCTCGTTCACGTTGCCGAGTACCGTTTCGACGAGCATGTGTTCTCCTTTCACGCGACCCCGCCGCCGGCCCGGCCGGGGGCGGGTGCCGCGCCGGGTCAGCTGAAGAAGTAGAGCTGGCTGAGGGGGAGGTTCTTGGCCGCCGGCACGGTCGCGTGCACGCCGTCCATCTTCACGGCGAAGGTCTCCGGGTCGACCTCGAGCTTCGGCGTACGGTCGTTGCGCACCATGTCGCGCTTGGTCAGGTTGCGGCAGCCGTAGACCGGCATGACCTGCCGTTGCAGGCCGAGCTGTTCGGCCACACCGGACTCGTGCGCGGCCCGGGACACGAACGTCACGCAGTTCTTGGCGAGCTGGGAGCCGGTGGCGCCGAACATGGGCCGGTAGTAGACCGGCTGCGGGGTGGGCAGCGAGGCGTTCGGGTCGCCCATGATCGACCAGGCGATCATGCCGCCCTTGAGCACCATCTTCGGCTTCGTGCCGAAGAACGCGGGCTCCCAGAGCACCAGGTCGGCGAGCTTGCCCGGGCTGACCGAGCCGATGACGTGCGAGACGCCCTGGGTGATCGCCGGGTTGATGGTCATCTTGGCGACGTAGCGCAGGACGCGGAAGTTGTCGTTGGCGTCGGAGTCCTCGGCCAGCTTGCCGCGGGCGTTCTTCATCTGCCCGGCGAGCTGGACGGTGCGCAGCCAGGTCTCCCCCACCCGGCCCATGGCCTGCGAGTCGCTCTGCATCATCGAGATGACGCCCTCGTCGAGGAGCACGTCCTCGGCGGCGATGGTCTCGGTGCGGATCCGGCTCTCCACGAAGGCGACGTCCGAGGGCACCTTCGGGTTGAAGTTGTGGCAGACCATGATCATGTCGTACAGCTCGGACTGGCTGTTGATGCCGTACGGCACTGTGGGCGTGGTCGACGCGGGCAGGACGTTCATCTGGCCGGCGACCTTGATGATGTCCGGCGCGTGCCCGCCGCCCGCGCCCTCGGTGTGGAACGTGTGGATGGTCCGGCCCTCGAAGGCGGCGATGCTGTCCTCGATGTAGCCGCTCTCGTTGAGCGTGTCGGTGTGGATGCTGATCTGGACGTCGTACTCGTCGGCGACGGCCAGGCAGGACCGGATCACCGCGGGCGGCGCGCCCCAGTCCTCGTGGATCTTGAAGCTGGGCACCCCGGCCATGATCTGCTCGACCAGTGGCGCCCGGCCGCTGCTGTTGCCCTTGCCCAGCAGGCCGATGTTGATCGGCAGGTTCTCGAAGGCCCGCATCATGTTGTGGATGTTCCACGGGCCGGGCGTGATGGTGACGCCGTTGGTGCTGTCGCTGGGCCCGGTGCCGCCGCCCCAGAGGGTGGTGACGCCGTTGCTGAGCGCGGCGTACACCTGCTGCGGAGTGACCAGGTGGACGTGCGCGTCGATGCCGCCGGCGGTCAGGATCAGGTGCTCACCGGAGATCGCGTCGGTGCCCGGTCCGGTCACCAGGCCCGGGGTCACCCCGTCCATGATGTTGGGGTTGCCGGCCTTGCCGATCCCGGCGATCCTGCCGTCCTTGATCCCCACGTCCGCCTTGACCACGCCGAGCAGCGCGTCGACGATTGTCACGTTGGTGATCACCAGATCCACCACGCCCTCGGCGCTGGTGGCCTGGCTGGCACTGCCCATGCCGTCGCGCAGGGTCTTGCCACCGCCGTACATCACCTCGTCACCGAGGACCCGCAGGTCCTTCTCGATCTCGATGTAGAGGTCGGTGTCACCCAGCCGGATCTGGTCGCCCGTGGTCGGGCCGTACATTCCGGCGTATTCCTGCCGTGAGATCTGACTCATGCGTTATCGCTCCAGCTCTGGCGCGTCTGAGAGTGGCGGGCTACTTGCCCTTGCCCTTGCCTTGGTCCTGACCCTTGCCCTGGTCCTGGTCCTGCGACGTGGTCTTGAAGCCGCGCGTCTGGGCCTGGTGGAGCGCCTCGGCCCGGTCCGGCCGGTATCCGGGGATCGGCCCGTCGCCGGTCCAGCCCTGGACCAGTCCGTTGAAGCCGTACACCCGCTGGGAACCGCCGTACGGGATCAGTTGCACTGTCTTGCGGTCGCCGGGCTCGAACCGGATCGAGGTCGTGGCCGGAATGTTCAGCCGCTTGCCGAACGCCGCCGGGCGGTCGAACTCCAGGAACCGGTTGGCTTCGAAGAAGTGGAAGTGGGAGCCGACCTGGATGGGCCGGTCACCGGTGTTGTGCACGACCACCTCGGTCACCGGCCGCCCGGCGTTGAGTTCCAGAGGTTGGTCGCTGAGCTTGTAGCCGCCGATGGGCCGAAGGTGCTTGGAGTTCGGTCCCGGGTGTTGCTTCGCCATGTCGCCCCCGCTCTGCCGGAAACCGTGGCCTCCGGTCGCTGCTCTACTGGATGGGTGAGTGGACGGTGATCAGCCGTGACCCGTCGGTGAACACCGCTTCGACCTGGAGCATCGGGATCATGTCCGCCACGCCGGGGATCACGTCGTCGGCCGTGAGCACGTGGCTGGCGTCGTTCATGACCTCCTCGACGGTCTTGCCCTCGCGCGCGCCCTCGAGCGCCGCGGCGCAGATCACCGCCACGGCCTCGGGGTGGTTGAGCTTGACCCCGCGCGCCTTCCGGGCGTTGGCGACCATCGCCAACGAGTGGATCGTCAGCTTGTCGAATTCCTTCGGCGTGAGATGCACTTCGCGATCCCTTCGTCCGCACGCTTTGTACGGTTTCAGCTATTACGTCATGGTAAGAGCGGTTTGGTGCAGCCGCAGCCGTTCAGGGAGATTTCAGGAACCGGCGTGCGCCCGCCGCCGCCGGTCGTAGTCGGCGGCGATCAGCGCGAACACGCCCGAGCGACCGAGCGCGTCGAGCAGGCTCAGGAAGAACTGCGTGATCAGGTACCCGGCGCCCCGGCGGCCGGCCGCGCGTCCGGTCGCCGCGTTGCGAAGCGCCCTAAACCCTACATATGCGACATATAGTAGGTTCGCCGCGGCGGCCCGACAGCGAAACTGCCGGGGCTGCTCCTGCACACGGACGGGGGACGGGTGAACCGGTCGGCGCCGTACGACCCCGCGGACTCCTACCGCGAGTTCCGGCGCCCGCTCGCGGCGCTGGTGCTCGCCGTCGTCACCGCCGGCGCGCTGGACTCCTTCGCGTTCCTGCGATACGGCGCGTTCGTCGCCAACCAGTCCGGAAACGCCATCTTCCTCGGCATGGGGCCCACCGGCGGGCACTCCACGTGGCCCGTCTCGGCGGCGTCGATCGTCGCGTTCGCCACCGCCGCCGGGCTGGTCAGCCTGCTCCGCGGCCGCACCGGGCCGACGTCGGCGCCGCTGGTGGACATCGCGGTCACCGAGGCCGCCATGATCGTCTGGGCGGCGCTCAACCTGGCGCTCGCGTACGGCCGGGACGGCACGGCGTCCCGGGTTCTGCTCGCCGCCGCCGGCGCGGCCGCCATGGGCAGCCTGACCACGCTGGCGAGCCGTACCGCGGGGATCGCCACGCCGATCACCTACCAGTCGGGCACCACGACCAAGACCGGTGAGCGGGCCGCCCGCTGGCTGCTCGGCCCCGCCGCCGGCCGGGCCCGGGCCCGGCGGGGCACCCTGCTCGGGCTGCTCGCCCTGGTCAGTTACAGCGTCGGTGGCGCGGTCGGCACGCTCGCCCAGCACCGGCCCCGCTGGGTGCCACTGTGGGGGACGCTCGCCCTGGCCGTGCTGATCCTGCTGCTCCGGCGGCATCCGCGGCCGGCGTCGCGTCGCGGCTGAGCGTCAGTCCGCCTGGGCGGCGAGTTCCCGGGCCCGGTCCCGGGCCGCCTCCAGCGCCGCCAGCATGGCCGCGCGTACGCCGTGGTTCTCCAGCTCGCGGACCGCGGAGATGGTGGTGCCGGCCGGCGAGGTGACCGCCTCGCGCAGCTTCACCGGGTGCTCGCCGGAGTCGCGCAGCATCACCGCCGAACCGATCGCGGTCTGCACGATCAGCTCGTGCGCCACCTGGCGCGGCAGGCCGAGCAGGATCCCCGCGTCGATCATGGCCTCGACCAGCAGGTAGAAGTAGGCGGGGCCGGAGCCGGAGAGCGCGGTGACCGCGTCCTGCTGCGACTCGGGCACCCGGACGGTCGAGCCGAGCGGGGAGAACATCTCCTCCGCCAGGGCCAGGTGCTCGCCGGTGGCGTACGCGCCCGCCGAGATGGCGCTCATCGCCTGGTCGACGAGCGCCGGGGTGTTGGTCATCACCCGGACCACAGGGGTGCCCTCTGGCAGCCGGCGGTTGAAGAACGCCGTCGGCAGGCCGGCGCAGAGCGAGATGACCAGCTTGTCCGCCGGCACCTTCGGGCCGATCTCGTCCAGCAGCGCGGCGGCGTCCTGCGGCTTGACCGACACCGCGAGCACCTCGGCCTCGGTCACCGCGGTGAGGTTGTCCACCACCCGTACGCCGTAGCGGTCGGCCAGCTCCTTCGCCCGGGCCGGGCGGCGCGCGGTGGCGAGCAGCCGCTCCACCGGCCAGCCGGAGCGCAGCAGCCCGGACAGCATCAGCTCACCGATCTTGCCGGCGCCGATCACCGCGACCGTGTGCACCTCGCGTGCCATCAGCCGTACCCCTTCCCGGGTCACGTGGGCGTGGCGTGGCGGGCCGGATCACCGGCCCGCCACGCCGTGCGCCGTCGATCAGCTGCCGAAGAAGACCTCGGCCTCGGCGTACCGCTCCAGCGGCACGGTCTTCAGCTCGCGGGTGGCGTCGGCCAGCGGGACCCGGACGATGTCAGTGCTCTGCATCGCGACCATCTTGCCCCAGTCGCCCTCGTTCGCGGCGTCGATCGCGTGGAGGCCGAGCCGGGTGGCGAGCACCCGGTCGAACGCGGTCGGCGTGCCACCGCGCTGGATGTGGCCGAGCACCACGGTGCGGGCCTCCTTGCCGGTCTTGGCCTCCAGCTGCTCGGCGAGCCACTGGCCGATGCCGCCCAGGCGGACGTGGCCGAACGCGTCCAGCTCCTGGTTGTGCAGCACCATCTGGCCGTCCAGCGGCTGGGCGCCCTCGGCGACCACGACGATCGGGGCGTACTGGTGCTGGAAGCGCTTCTCGACGTAGCCGGCGACCTGCTCGACGTCGAACTGCCGCTCCGGCAGCAGGATCACGTTGGCGCCACCGGCGAGGCCGGCGTGCAGCGCGATCCAGCCGGCGTGCCGGCCCATGACCTCGACCACGAGCGTGCGGTGGTGGCTCTCCGCGGTGGTGTGCAGCCGGTCGATCGCCTCCATCGCGATGTTCACCGCGGTGTCGAAGCCGAACGTGTAATCGGTGGCGCCCAGGTCGTTGTCGATCGTCTTCGGCACGCCGATGACGTGGACGCCCAGCTCGTGCAGCTTGGTGGCGACGCCGAGCGTGTCCTCGCCGCCGATCGCGATCAGCGCGTCCACGCCCTGGGCGGCCAGGTTCTCCTTGATCCGCTCCACGCCGTTCTCGATCTTGAACGGGTTGGTGCGGGACGAGCCGAGGATGGTGCCGCCGCGGGGCAGGATGCCGCGCACCTCGGGGATGCCCAGCGGCTTGGTCAGGCCCTCGAGCGGGCCCTTCCAGCCGTCCCGGAAGCCCACGAACTCGTGACCGTAGGTGGCGACGCCCTTGCGGACCACCGCCCGAATCACCGCGTTGAGACCTGGGCAGTCGCCGCCGCCGGTGAGCACGCCGATACGCATGATCTGCTCATCCTCCTGGAGCATCAGGTGAAGCCCGGATAAGCCCCAGGATATGTGTCAGATCAGACCATCGGCGCCGTTGCCGGCCCGGGGCGGGCCGTCAGTGCGCACTGTAGTCGCCACAGGTGTACGCCGACACCGCACCCCGGGCCGTTCCGGACGACGGACGGCCCTACCCGTCAGTAGCTGACCTCGTGGTTCTCCCCCGCCTTCGGCGGCTTGCCGGTCACCGCCGCCCTGGCGAACCCGAGCAGGTTCACCACTGTGCTGCCGGGCGAGTCCCAGTACTCCGCCGAGCCGGCGTGCACCTTGATCAACGTGATCCCCGGCGTGTCCAGACCGTCCGGGAACCACACCTTGAGCAGCGGGTTCCACAGCTCCTTCGCCCGCTCGGGGTCCCACTCCTCGGTGGCGGTGCCGGCCACCGACACCCAGGCGTGGTGCCGCTGGTCGGAGAAACCGACGTTCACCTGGGGGTTGACCCGGATCTGCCGCACCTTCGCCGAGTCGGCGTACGCGAAGAACCACAGGTCCCCGTCGAACTCCGCCTCCTGCAGCCCCATCGGGCGGCTGACCAGACGACCGTCCACGCCGGTGGTGGTGAGCAGGCAGATCCGGGCGTCCCGGATCAGCTCGGTGACCCGGCGGCGGGCGTCCGCGGCGCTTGTCGGCTCATGGCTCATGGGGCACTCCTGTCTCGGATCGGCGTAGATGCCGCTCCCGTGCCCTGGGCGGAACCGGTCAAACCTCCCGCGCCGTCATCGCCCGCCACCGTGCCAGGTTGTGCCGGGCGTCGACGAGTGCGTCGTGCCGGTCCGCCTCGGCGTCCGGCAGCCTGGGACGCCCCCGGTCGTCCCAGAGCTGGCGCAGCTCCTTGGTGAACCGGGGGATCTCCCGGGGCAGCGCCGGCATCGCGCCCCAGAGCTGGGCCAGCACGACGTGGTCGTACGCGGCGTACCAGGCCCACAGCTCCAGCTGCTCGCCCGGCCGGTCCCGCACCGGCTCCAGCAGGAAGTCGTGCAGGTCGTCACGGATGCGCGCGCGCGAGCGCCAGGCCCGGTCGGCCGGCGAGGGGAGCTTGTCCAGCACGTTGCGCCGCACCCAGGGCACCGCCCGGGAGTCGTCGAACTCGGTGGAGACCGCGTAGAACTCGCGGCCGTACTCGTCGACGACGCCGATCGACACCAGGTCGACGATCCGGCCGTCCTCGATGAATTCGCAGTCGTAGAAATAGCGGTAGACCATCGCCCTCATCCTCGCCCATCACCGCCGGGGACCGCCCGCCGGGGCGTCCGCCGAGGTCGGCGGCGTGCCGGACACGGCCGGGCCATGGTCACGGAAGTGTCTCCGGGGGTGTACAGCACGCGACGGGACCGTCATGATCTGATGTGTACCGCCGTCGGGCGCCGAACCGGTTGAGCTGCCTTCGTACCGGGACTGACAGCTTCACCCGGTGTGCGAGTCGTGACTTCTGACCGGGGAGGGGTTGAGCCGTGGAGTCTCGCCTGCCGGAGCCGGGTGACGCGCTCACGGGCGTGGAGATGTTCGCCGGGCTCGAGCCGGAGGTGCGGCAGCGGGTCATCGCCGCGGCCGTACCGCGCACCTACCGCAAGGGGCAGCTGCTCTTCGTCGAGAACGACCCCGGCGAGTCGCTGATCGTCCTGCGCCGCGGCGCGGTCGCGGTGTTCCGTACCGCGCCGACCGGCGAGCGCGCGGTGCTGTCGGTGATCCGACCCCCGGACGTGCTCGGCGAGGTGTCCCTGTTGGACGCCTCCACCCGGTCCGCCTCGGCCGAGGCGATCGAGGACTGCGCCGCGCTGGCGCTGTCCCGGCCCGCCTTCATGGAGCTGGTGCACTCCAACCCGCGCATCCTGGACGCGGTGATGCGCTCGCTCGGCCAGCTGATCCGCCGGCTCACCGAGCAGAACGCCGACCACGTCTTCCTCGACCTGCCCGGCCGGGTGGCCAAGACGCTGGTCCGGCTGGCCGGCGAGAGCCAGGCCCCGATGATCACCATCGAGCTGAACCAGAGCCAGCTCGCCGAGATGGCCGGCGGCTCGCGGCAGAGCGTCAACCAGGCCATCGGCTCGTTCGCCAGCCGGGGCTGGCTGCGTACCGAAGGGCGCCGCATCGTGGTCACCGACGTGGCCGCGCTGCGCCGCCGGGCCGGCATGAACGACCGCTGAGCGACGACGACGCGGGGGCCGGCGGTCGTCCCGCCGGCCCCCGCGTCGTCGTGGTCGGACCGTCAGTCCTTGTCGCTGTCGGCCGGGGGCGCGCTCGGGCCCGGGCCGATCTTCGAGGGGTCGGTCTTCTTCGGCGGGGTCGTCGTGGTGGTCGTGGTCTCGGTCGATCCGCTACCCGCGGGCTGCTCCACCATTCCTTTTTCCTCCAGTTCGGCGAGGGTTACGGCGTCCACGTCGACCGTGTCGCCGACGGCCCACACCGTCCCCCGTGGATCGGTCCATGAGGCGGACAGCCGGACGTGCACGGCAATCTCCCTGTCGACGGGACTTCCTGCTAGGGGAGACTAGACCCGGCCGAACAGCCGTGACGTCCCGCCGACCCGTCGGGTACCCGACTGCGGCGGCCGCGCGGGACACTGGGGACCTCACGCGTACGGAGCCGGACATCGACCTCACCTGTGGACACTGCGCCCGGACCGCCGGGCCGGACGACCGTTTCTGCGGCGGGTGCGGCCGTCCGCTGGCGGCGTCCTGCCCGGGCTGCGGGCACGCCAACGACACCGGCGCGAACTTCTGCACCAACTGCGGTCAGCCGCTGCGCGACCACGCGGTGGCGGTACAGGAGGACCGCCGGCAGGTCAGCGTGCTCTTCATCGACATCGTCGACTTCACCACGTACGCCGAGCGGGCCGATCCGGAGCAGGCACGCAGCCTGCAACAGGTCTACTTCGCCACGGTGCGCCGGCTGGTGCACCAGTACGGCGGCGTGGTGGAGAAGTACATCGGCGACGCCGTCATGGCGCTGTTCGGCGCGCCGGTGGCCACCGACAACGACGCGCTGCGCTGCGTACGCGCCGGGCTGGAGCTGCAGCGCAGCCTGGCCCGCCAGCCGGCCGGGCCGCACCCGCCGCTGGGTTTCCGGGTCGGCATCGCCACCGGCGAGGCCCTCGTCGACCTGGCCGCGGCGCGCGACGGCGGCCAGGCGTTCGTCACCGGCGACGTGGTGAACACCGCCAGCCGGTTGCAGGCGCTCGCCCCGGTCGGCGGCGTGGTGGTCGACGAGAGCACGTGGGCGGCCACCCGGCGCGAGATGGAGTACGCGGACCAGCCGCCGGTGACGTTGCGCGGCCGGTCCACGGTGAGCCGGATCTGGCTGGCCGTGCGGGCACGGCCCCGGCGCGACGGGCAGACCGCCGAGCTGACCCCGATGGTCGACCGGGACCACGAGCGGGGCCTGCTGGTCAGCGCGTTGCACCGCACGCTGACCGAGCGCACCTCGCAGTTGCTCACCGTCTTCGGCCCGGCCGGGGTGGGCAAGAGCCGGCTGCTGCGCGAGCTGGCCCGGCACGCCGCCAGCCTGCCCGGCGCCCGGGTCACCTGGCTGACCGGCCAGTGCCCGCCGTTCGGCGAGAACGTCACCTACGCCGCGCTCGCCGACATCGTCCGCAGCTGGGCCGGGCTGACCGGCGCCGACGACCCGGCCACCGTCCGGGACCGGCTGCGCGAGCGGCTGGGCCGCCTCGCCGAGCCGCACGCGGTACGGCTGGCCGAGGCGCTGGGCCCGCTCGTCGGCGTCTCCGGCGAACGGCTCACCTCGGCCGAGACCGAGGCGGCGTGGCGGCGCTTCCTGCTCGCCCTGGCCGCGACCGGCCCCACGGTGCTCGTCTTCGAGGACATGCACTGGGCCGACGAGGCGATGCTGTCCTTCGTCGAGCAGCTCGGCGCGGCGGCGCGCAACGTGCCGCTGCTCGTCGTCGCGACCGCCCGGCCGGAGCTGCGCGAGCGGCACCCGGCCTGGACCGGCACGATCAGCGGGGCGATGTCCATCTCGGTGCCGCCGATGCACGACGGGGACATCGACACGCTCTACTCGCTGCTGCTCGGCCAGGCCACGCTGCCGCAGGACGCGCGGGCGCCGCTGATCGAGTTCGCCGACGGCAACCCGCTCTACGCACAGGAGTACGCGCGGATGCTGCTCGACGGCGGGCTCGCCGAGCGGACCGCCGGGCTCGCGCTCGTCGACCCGGCCGGGGTCGCCGGGATGCCGCGTACCGTGCAGGCGGTCATCGCCAACCGGCTGGACCTGCTCGACCCGGCCGACCGCGCGGTGCTCCAGGCCGCCTCGGTGGTGGGCGTGCAGTTCTGGGCGGCGCCGGTGGCGCTGGCGCTCGGCCGCCCGACGGAGTGGGTCGAGCGCGCGCTGCACCACCTCCAGCGCCGGGACCTGGTCTACGAGCTGCCCGTCTCGACCATGCCCGGCCAGGCCGAGTACCGGTTCCGGCACGTGCTGGTCCGGGACGTCTGCTACCAGCGGCTGCCCCGGGCCGAGCGGGTCGCCCGGCACCAGCGCACCGCCGACTGGCTGGAGCAGCTCGCCGACGGCCGGCAGCACGACCGGGCCGAGGTGCTGGCCAACCACAGGTGGGCGGCGCACGAGATCGCCCGTACCGTCGGGCTGGACCAGGCCCCGCACGCCGCCGCGACCCGGTCCGCGCTGCACCGGGCCGCCCGCCGGGCGTACGAGCTGCACGCGCTGGAGACCGCTGCCACGCTCGTGGAGCGCGCGCTGAGCGTGGAGTGCGGACCGGACCCGGCGCTGGAGCTGTTCCAGGCCGAGCTGGCGTTCTACCGGGACCGCGACGGGTTCCTCGACGGCGGCGGGACCGCGCTGCTCACCACGCTGGCCGGCCGGCTGGCCGACGCCGGTGACCGGCCCGGCGCGGCGAAGGCGTGGCGGCTGCTGGCCACGGCGGCCTTCGCCCGGGCCGACCGCTCGGAGCTGATGCGCTGCCTGGATCAGGCGATCGGGCTGCACGCCACGCTGCCGGACAGCGAGGACAAGGTGGGCGTGCTGCTGGAGCTGGCCCGGGCGCACATGCTCGACGCGGAGACCGAGCCGGCGTGCGTGGCCGCGCGCACCGCCGCCGAGCTGGCCGAGCGGCTGGGGCTGCGTGAGGCGCGGGCGAACGCGCGCATCACGCTCGCCGTGGTCCGCTACCAGGCCGGCGCCGAGGAGGCGTACGCGGAACTGGCCGAGGTGACCGAGGAGTGCCGGGTGGAGCGGCTGACCAGCCGCCGCCGCGCGGTGCACAACCTGGCCTGGGTGCTGCAGGAGGAGGGCGACCTGACCGGCTCGGCCCGGCTGGTCGACGAGCAGCGGTCCCTGGACCTGGCCGGCGAGCACGCGCTGACGGTGAGCTTCAGCGACCAGTGGGCCCACTCGTACTACAGCGGGGACTGGACGGCGGCGCTGCGGATGGCCGAGGGGTCGACGCGACGCCCGACCGACGAGTGGGACCTGCACATCGTGGCCGTGTCCGGCTGGATCCGGGCGCTCGGCGACGACCCGGCCGGCCCGGGCGCCGGCGAGGACCTGGTGGACCAGGCGCTCGTCGCGGCCCGGCGCAGCGGCTTCCAGCGCGTGCTGCGCTCCACGCTGGCGCACGCCGCGCTCTGCCGCGCCGTGCAGGGCCGCCGGGACGAGGCGATGGCGCTGCTCACCGAGCTGGACGAGGACTGGCGGCAGACCAAGATGATCCCGTTCGCCGAGTGGGTGCCGGCGGTCGGTCACGTCGCCGCGCTGCTCGGCGGCGACGCCGCGGAGCTGGTGCGCGACCTGCTGGCCCACGCGCCACGGGTGACCCGCTGGGCGCGGGCGGCCGGGGGGTCGGCCGAGGCGGCGCTGGCCCGGCGGGCCGGGGACGCCGCGCGGGCGGGCCGGCTGCTCACCACCGCCGCCGAGGGGTACGCGGAGATGACCGACGTGACCGACCAGATGATCGCGTCCGCGCTGGCGGTCGGGCCGTTGACCGAGGCGGACCCGCCGGCCGCGGCGGCGACGCTGGCCCGGGTACGCGCGTTCGCCGGCCGGCACGCCGCCGGTGGGCTGCTGCGGATCGCCGGGGCGGGCTGAGGGTCAGGCCGGTACCGGCTGGCGCGCCCCGGCGCCCTTGGCCTTCTGCGCGTACGTGTCGACGTACTCGCGGCCGGACAGCTCCATCAGCTCGTACATGATCTCGTCGGTGACGGCCCGTTCGACGAACCGGTCACCGGCCATCCCGGCGTAGCGGGAGAAGTCCAGCGGCGGCCCGAACCGGATCCGCACCCGGCCCAGGTTGGGGATGATCTGCCCGGTCGGCTGGATGGCGTCGGAGTTGAGCATGGCCATCGGGACCACCGGGGCGCCGCTCTCCAGCGCCAGCCGCGCCACCCCGGTCTTGCCCCGGTAGAGCCGGCCGTCCGGCGACCGGGTGCCCTCCGGGTAGATGCCGGCGATGCCGCCGGCCCGCAGCACCGACAGCTGGGTGTCGAGGGCGGCACGGGCGGCCCGGCCGCCGGAGCGGTCGACCGGGATGGTGCCGGAGCCGACGAAGAACATCTTGGTGAGCCAGCCCTTGAGGCCCCTACCCGTGAAGTATTCGGCTTTGGCGATGAATGTGACTTTTCGCTTGACGATCAACGGAGTGAAGATCGAATCCGAGAAGGAGAGGTGGTTGCTGGCGAGGATCACCGGCCCGGTGTCCGGCACGTGCTCCAGTCCCTCGACCTGCGGGCGGAAGATCAGCCTCAGCAGCGGGCCGAGGATGATGTACTTCAGCAGCCAGTACAGCACCGGCGTCCTTCCCGTGTCGGTGGCGGCGGGCGGGTCGCCGCGTGGCCCCGGAGGCGCCGTCGGCGCCCGGAGGAGTCCGGGAAGAGGGTACGAACGACGAGCGGCACGCCACAACGCACTCCCGGAACCGGGTGCCGACGTGTCACGATTCAGGGCACGGGCAGGGATCGGCGAAGGGGGTGTCCGGTGTCAGGGGGCGGGCCCCGTCGGGGACGGCGGGACAACGGGCTCGACGCGGCCGAGTACGCGGTCGCGGGCGACGTCGATCCACGCGTCGGCGAGCACCTGCTCGACGTGCTCGCCGCCGGTGGCATCGCGGCCTACCTCCAGCCCTCGGCCGACCTGAACCCGGTGACCCGCACCACCACCGTCCCGGCCCGCCCGGTCGACCGGCTCTACGTCGACAGGTCGCACCTGACCACCGCCCGGGACTACCTCACCCAGCTCGCCGACGAGGGCGGCGGCGAGCAGCCGCGCGCCGACGAGCCGGACATCGAGGCCGAGTGGGCGAAGATCGTCGCCGGGTTCCACACCGCGCCGAGCGCCGGCAGCCACCCCTGGCCCGCGGCAGAGGACGTGGACGACCCACCCCCGCCGGGCGCCGCCGCCGGCAGCCGCCCCGAGGAGCCGGCCGGGCCGACCGCCACCGACGTGCGCCGGCTGCCGTACGCGGCCGACATCTCCGGCGTCTCGCTGAGCCGGGACCGGCACGACGAGCCCTCGCTGCTGGACGGCCTGGACACGTTCGGCGCCAACCTGCCCGACGAGGCGTCGGACGAGGAGCACTACACCCCGCCCCCGCCGCCGCCGCTGCCCCGCTTCTCCAAGTACGCGGTGCTCGGCGTGGCCTGCATCGTGCTCGGCTTCCTGCTGTTCCTGTCCCCCACCGTGGTGTCGCTGGTCGACCCGTCGGTGGTGACGCTGCTCGGCTTCTCCGGCATCCTGGCCGGTTTCGTGATGCTGATCTGGCGGCTGCGCCCCGGCGACCGGGACGACCACGACCCGGACGACGGCGCGGTCGTCTGAGGTCGCGCCGCCCGGCTCTGCCCGGATGGCGGGACGCCGCTCGCCCCTGGGCCGGGACGTAACAAGCGTGTAACTTACAGTCAGTAGGAATAGGCTGAACGTCACGTCCCGCACCGGCTGTCCGGCTTGCGTCTCTTCCGGGTCGCCGGTCCCCTGCTGAGCGGAATGCCCGATGCGACAGAGCCCCCTGGTGGTGGTGGCCAACCGCCTCCCCATCGACGACAGTGTGGCGCCCGACGGCGCCTTCGAGTGGCGCCGCAGCCCCGGCGGCCTGGTGAGCGCCCTGCACCCGCTGCTGCGGCAGACGCCCGCCACCTGGGTCGGCTGGGCCGGCGGCACCGGTCCCGCCCCCGCGCTGCCGGACGTGGACGGCGTCCGGATGCACACCGTCCCGTTGAGCGCCGAGGACTTCCGCGACCACTACGAGGGCTTCGCCAACGCCACCCTCTGGCCGCTCTACCACGACGCCGTCGAACAGCCGGAGTACCACCGCCGGTGGTGGGAGGCGTACCAGCGGGTCAACCAGCGCTTCGCCGAGGCCGCGGCCGAGACGGCCGAGCCCGGCGGCCTGGTCTGGGTGCAGGACTACCACCTCCAGCTGGTGCCCGGCCTGCTCCGCGACCTGCGACCGGACCTGCGGATCGGCTTCTTCCTGCACGTGCCGTTCCCGCCGCCGGAGCTGTTCATGCAGTTGCCGCGCCGCGCCGAGCTGCTGCGCGGCATGCTCGGCGCCGACCTGATCGGCTTCCAGCGGGCCCAGGCCGCGCACAACTTCGCCCAGCTCGCCACCAAGGTGCTCGGCCTGCCCGCCACCGACCGGCGGATCGGCGTCGACGGCCGGGTGGTGCGCATCGGCGCCTTCCCGGTCGCCATCGACACCGCCGAGATGTCCGCGCTCGCGGCCCGCCCGGAGGTCGCCGAGCGGGCCCGCCGGCTGCGGCAGGACCTGGGCCAGCCGGAGCAGGTGATCCTCAGCGTCGACCGGATGGACTACACGAAGGGCATCGAGCAGCGGCTCAAGGCGTACCGCGAGCTGCTCGCCAGCGGCGACATCAAGGTCCGCGACACCGTGCTGGTGCAGGTGGCGGTGCCCAGCCGCGACCGGGTGGCGCAGTACCAGATCCTGCGGGACCGGGTCGAGCACCAGGTCGGGCGGATCAACGGCGAGTTCGGCCGGGTCGGCGAGCCGGCGATCCACTACCTCTCCCAGCCGTTCGACCGGGCCGAGCTGGTCGCGCTCTACCGCGTCGCGGACGTGATGGCGGTGACGCCGCTGCGCGACGGGATGAACCTGGTCGCGAAGGAGTACGTGGCGGCCCGGGTCGACGGCACCGGCGCGCTGCTGCTCAGCGAGTTCGCCGGCGCCGCCTCCGAGCTGGAGCAGGCGTACCTGGTCAACCCGCACGACCTCGACGGCCTCAAGCAGGGGCTGCTGGCCGCGCTGCGGGCCGGCCCGGAGGACGTGTCGGCGCGGATGCGCGCGATGCGCGACCATCTGGCGCGCAACGACATCCACGCCTGGGCGGCGTCCTACCTGAGCGCGCTGGAGGAGAGCGGGTCGCTCGCCGGCCGCCGCGCCGCAACCCGCTGAGCCGGCGCCCCGGCGCTCACCCCGCCGCGGACGCCGGGTCCTTGTCCAGCCAGTCCAGGATCGCGTCGATCGGCTCCCGCCAGCGGGCGTCGAGCATCAGGTCGTGCCCCATGCCGGGGAAGAGCAGCGGCGCGGAGGCGTACCGCTGGGCGGCCCGGATCAGCGCGGACGCCGGCACGACCCGGTCGTCCGGGCTGCCCAGCACCAGCACCGGTGGCCGGCCCACCGCCGGCTCCGGCCCCCGGCCGGTCAGCAGCTGCCACTGCGCCCGCCGCCCGGCCCGGCCCAGCCGGGCCAGGTGCCGCCGGGCGTCGGCGTCGGGCAGCTCCCGGCTGAACAGCTGCCGCCGGTGCAGCCGCAGCCCGGCGCCGAAGACCGCCGGCAGGGTCCCGGCCGGATTGCGCCGCAACGCCGTGCCGAACGTCGCCCAGCCGCCGAGCACCGGCGCCACCAGCACCGCGGCCCGCGCCGGGTAGCGGGCCAGCGCGTGCGCCACGACCCGGGCGCCGGCGCCGTGCCCCACCAGCACCGCCTGCCGCGGCAGGCTCGCCGCCACCTGCGTCACGTCATGGGTGTACGAGCGCAGCGTCGCCTCCGGCGCCGGCTCGCTGCCGCCGTGCCCGCGCAGGCTCAGCGCGTACGCCGGGAAGCCGCGACCGGCGGCGTGCCCCAGCCAGTGCTCGGCGAACGCCCACGCGCCGTGGCCGAAGCCGGGCACGAACAGCAGCGGCGGCTTCGCCTCCTCCCGCTCGGGTACGGCGGCGAGAACCTCCCGGCGGGCGGGCCGCTCCGGCCGGGCCCACTCCCAGGACCGGACCACCCGCACACGCTCAACCGTCATTTGACACCCTCCAGCTCGTGCAGCGCCCGCTGGAGCGCACGCAGGTAGTCGGCGTGCCCGACCTCGAACCAGTGCCGGGTGCTGTCCTTGACCTTGGCCGAGTACCGCTCGCCGAGGCCCGCGCGGACCTTGCGTTCGAACGCGGCGGCCCGCTCCGGCCGGGTGGCGCGCAGCGTGAGCAGCCGGGCGAACAGCACGCTCTGCCAGTGCGAGATGGGGAAGATGCCGGAGTCCGGCTGCACCAGGCCGACCACGGCGAGCGTGGGATACCCGGCGGTGAACGCGTTGAGCCACAGCCGGGGCCGCCCGGACCCGTCCTCGTCGCCGAGCACCTGTCCCTTGAGGAACTCGAAGCGCGGCAGGTAGCCGGTGGCGAAGACGACCAGCTCCGGGTCGATGCGCCGGCCGTCGGTCAGCTCGACCGCGCGGTCGTCGAACCGGGCCACGTCCGGCACCGGCGTGACCTCGCCGTGCCCGACGTAGTAGACGAGCTGGCTGTTGGCGATCGGGTGCGTCTCGTAGACGCGGTGGTCGGGCTCGGGCATGCCGAACCGGGTCAGGTCGCCGACGGTCAGCCGCAGCGTCCAGTGGTAGAGCCACTGCCGTACCCGCAGTGGCACCCGCAGCGCCAGCAGCGTGTCGTTGACCTGGTCGGCGGGGCGGCCGAGGACGTACTTCGGGGCGTACCAGTAGCCGCGCCGGGTGGAGTGCCAGCAGTGCGACGCCTGCTGGGCCGCCTCGACCGCGATGTCGCAGCCGGTGTTGCCGGCGCCCACCACCAGCACCCGCTTGCCGCGCAGCTGCGCCGGGTCCTTGTAGGACGAGGCGTGCATGACCTCGCCCCGGAACTGCTCCAGCCCTTCGTAGCGGGGCAGCTTCGGCGACCAGTTGTGCCCGTTGGCGAGCACCACGGCGGCGTACCGGGAGGTGCGTTCGGGGCCGTAGCCGCCGGTGCTGCGCGTGGTCACGTCCCACCGGTCCCCCTCGACCGGCTCGACCCGGACCACCTCGGTGCCGAACCAGACGTGCTGGCGCAGGTCGAAGTGGTCGGCGTACCGCTCGAAGTAGGACAGCAGCTGGCTGTGGTGCGGGTAGTCCGGCCAGTCGTCCGGCATCGGGAAGTCGGGGAACTGGGTGAACGGCCGGGACGAGATCAGGTGCGTGCTGGCGTACACCGGGCTGCGGTCGTGCCGCCAGTTCCAGGCGCCGCCGACGCCTGTCTCCCGCTCGTAGCAGTCCACGCCGAAGCCGGCCTCGCGGAGGTTCTTGACGGCGGTCAGGCCGCTGGCGCCGGCGCCGATGACGCAGACCGTGTCACCCCGGTCGGAGACCGGGCGTTCGGCACGGCTCGATGCGACCGTGGAGTCCGGATCGGGGTGGCCGGGGTCGGTGGAGGAGGACACCGCGAAATCCTGCCGAGAATGCCAGCGGTTGTCCAGCCACCGATTTCGCCGCCGCCCACCCGCTCGACTCGCTTGACACAGCGTCACCACGGGCCCGGTCACCGAGCGTGAATGGACCGGCCGCGCCGGAGGCGTACCTCGTGCGCCCTTTGCTCTGCCGCCACGGACGCGGCACCGGCGGGAACTGGCCTGACGCCTCTCGGCCGGCCGGCCGGGAGGCGGCCGCCGATCACGACGGGTAACTGATGCGCATGTGACGGCAGAGCAAAGGCGGCGAAGCGGTTGTCCTGCCGGCCGCCGGGTCCGTGACCGTGCGTCACGGCCGGCGGTCCGCGGCCGTCAGGCGGTGGGCAGCAGCAGGTCCACCAGGACCGGGAAGTGGTCGCTGGCGCGGCGGGTCAGCGGCGTGTCCACCACGTCGTAGTCGACCACTGTGATCCGGGGGTCGACGAACAGCGCGTCGATGCGGCGGCGCGGGTCGGCGCAGGAGAACGTGTGCCGGTCGGCCCGGTCGGCGGCCAGCGCCGCGTCGGTGAGCCCCTCGGCGACCGTCCGCCAGGCCGGCCCGTCCGGGCCCTCGTTGAGGTCCGCGCCGGCCACCACGGGCAGCGTCGACGCGGCCAGCTCCCGCTTGAACGCGGCCGCCTGCGCGGGCCGCTCGGCCGGGTCGGTGGACAGGTGCGAGCCGGCCAGCAGCACGTCGACGCCGCCGACCCGGCAGCGCGCGTACGCGGCGCCGCGCATGTGCCGCCCCGGCGTCAGCGGATAGCGCTGGCAGCTGGTGTCGGTGACCCGCACCCGCAGGCTGGTCAGCAGCACGTTGCCCAGCGACGGCAGGCCACCGGCCGCCACCACCATGCCGAACGACTCGGCGAGCGCGGCGCACTTCTGCCGCCACCGGAACCGGCGCGGTCCCTCCTGGACGATCACCACGTCCGGCTCCGCGCCCCGGACCACCTCGGCCAGCGCGGCAGTGTCGTCCCGCTGGCCGTGGACGTTGTACGACAGCACCCGCAGCGGCACACCCGAGTCCGTCATGTCAGATCCGCCGGGCCAGGTCGGCGGCGCCGATCACACCTGCGGTGTTGCCCAGCTCGGCCGGGCGTACCTCGGCGACGGGCAGGCGGCTGCGCTGGGCCAGCGCCTCGGCGAACGACCGGCGGGTCGGGCCGAGCAGCAGGTCACCGGCGTCGATCACGCCGCCGCCCACCACCAGCACCTGCGGGTCGAGGATCTGCGCCATGTCCGCGAGGCTGGTGCCGAGCCAGCGGCCGACCTGGGCGAACGCCTCGGTGGAGACCGGGTCGCCGCCCTTGGCCGCGGCGGTCACCATCGGGCCGGTGATCGACTCGGCCTCGCCGTCGGCCAGCTCCAGCAGCGCGGTGGCCCGGTGCGGCTCCTGCCGGGCGGCGGCGCGGGCGAAGCGGACCAGGGCGCTGCCGCTGGCGTACTGCTCGATGCAGCCCAGCCGGCCGCAGCCGCACTGGTGGCCGTCCGGCACGGTGAGCATGTGCCCCAGCTCGGCGGCGATGCCGTTGGCGCCGCGGACCAGGCCGCCGCCGAGCACGATGCCGCCGCCGACGCCGGTGCCGATGGTGAACATGACCATCGAGTCGTCGGCGTCGCGGGCCGCGCCGTAGCGGAACTCCGCCCACGCGGCCACGTTCCCGTCGTTCTCCACGATCACCGGCAGGCCGGTGGCGTCCCCGACGTACGTGCGCAGCGGCTCGTCCCGCCAGGCCAGGTTCGGGGCGAACAGCACGGTGGAGCGGGAGGCGTCGATCCAGCCGGCGGCGCCGATGCCGACCGCCTCGACGGCGTGCCCGGCGGCCAGTTCGGTGACCACCTCGATGATGACGTCGCGGGTCTTGGCCACGTCGTCGGCGGGGGTGTCCCGTCGCGTCTGCACGAGTACCGTGCCGGCGTCGTCCACGACACCGCCGGCCACCTTCGTGCCACCGACGTCGACTCCGATGGTCAGCGTCACCGCTGCCACTCCCCTCTGCTGTGCTGCCCGGGGACCGGCCGAACCAGCCGTACGGTCCCGGGATGTCCGGTGGTCAGGCCCCGTCGCCTGGTGCGTCCGCGCCCACCTCTCCGGACGCCCGCGAGGCGGGCACCACGGGACGGCCGGCCGGTGGCCGGCTCGTCGCCGGCTCCGGCGGCCCGGCGGCGTCGGCGGCGGCACCCGAATCGGCCGCGCCCTCCCCCCGGGTGGCGGCGGACCACACGTCCTGCTCGGGTGCCGGCTGAGAATCATGCCCGGTACGGGTCGCCTCGCGCCACACGTGGTCCCCGGATCCGTCCGCCGCGGCGGTGCCGTCGTCGGCGGTTCGCTCCGGCTCGGCGGGGGTGAACGCGCGCAGCAGGCTCGCCACGCCGGCCGCCAGGTCCCCGGCGCCGGTGGCGAGCCGCTCGGCGAATTCCGGACTCGGGTCGCGCAACGCGGCGATACCGCGACAGACGGGGCAGACACAGCATTCCGGCGAGCCGGTGGCGAAACCGGCGGGCGCGGGCGCCTCCGGAGCGGGCCCGGCGCCGGGCGGGGTGTGACCGAGGACACCGGAGAGGATCCCACCGAGCGGACCCCAGGCGCCGGAGCCGGGCGCCGCGGCGGCCATCTTCGCGCCGGCGAGCAGGGTGGCGACGAGGCGCTCGGCCTCTTCCCGGGCCGAACCCGGATCAGTGGTGCCCATGGTTCGGCTCCTCCAGCGTGACTACCGGGACGGTCGGGACGGTCGGGTCAGTGCGCCGCACCGGGTGCTTCTACCCGGCGCTTGAGCTGCTTCAACGCCGTATCCATGATCATTTTCTCGGCCTTGCGGCGGAACATGCCGAGCATCGCCACGGACAGCTCCACCTCCAGGGTGTAGGTCACCGTGGTCGTCCCGTCCGGGTTGCCCACCAGGTCGTACGACCCGCGCTGGGACCGCTGCATCTTCGACGGGGCGACCAGGCGCCACTCGATCCGGGAGATGTCCTCGGCGTACTCGTAGGCCAGCACGTACTCGTCGGCCAGCACGCCCGCGTCGAGGGTGAACCGGACCTGGCTGGCATAGCCGTCCTCGTACTCCTCGATCACCTCGGCCTCGCGTACCGCCTCGGTCCACTCGGGGTAACTGGGGAAGTCGCAGATGACGGCCGCCACCCGATCCGGTGACGCGCCGATGATGATCGACTGGGTGGAGGAGTCCGCCATGGGGGGAGGCTACCCGGCCGCGTCCCGCCCGGCGCCGCTCCACCCGCCGACGGGCCTCCCACCAGCCGGTCGGCCAACCTCCCTGGCCGACCCCCCGGGGTGTGCGGGTAGGTTTCGACAGAGCCGACCAGGCCGGCCCCCGCCGGTAGAGCACGAGGGAGTGCAGGTGCGCGAGTTCTCCGTCCCGCCGATCGTCACCGTCGGCGACGCGGCCAACCTGACCGACCCGGTCTGGGAAAACGCCGAGGTCGCCCCGGACACCGTGCAGTTCGTCCGTCCCGGCGCGGGGACGGCGCGCGAGGAGGTGACCTGCCGGCAGTTCCGCGACGAGGTGGTCGCGGTGGCCCGGGGCCTGATCGCGGCGGGCGTCTCCCCCGGCGACCGGGTCGGCCTGATGAGCCGCACCCGCTACGAGTGGACCCTGTTCGACTACGCGATCTGGGCCGCCGGCGCGGTCACCGTGCCGATCTACGAGACCTCCAGCGCCGAGCAGGCCGCCTGGATCCTCGGCGACTCCGGCGCCGTCGCCGTGGTGGTGGAGAGCACCGCGCACGCCACCCTGGTCGCCGGCGTCCGGGACCGGCTGCCCGAGCTGCGCGAGGTCTGGCAGATCGAGCTGGGCGCGGTGGACGACCTGGTCACCGCCGGCGAGGCGGTGGACCCGGCCGAGGTCGAGACGCGCCGTTCCATGCTCAAGGCCGGCGACGTCGCCACGATCATCTACACCAGCGGCACCACCGGCCGGCCGAAGGGCTGCGTGCTGACCCACCGCAACATCTACACCGACATCGCCAACGCGGTGCCGGTGCTGCCGAACCTGTTCCGCCCGGGCGCCTCGACGCTGCTGTTCCTGCCGCTCGCGCACGCCTTCGCCCGGCTCATCCAGGTCGGCGTGGTGCACGCCCGGGCCACCATGGCGCACTGCGCGGACACCAAGAACCTGGTCGCCGAGCTGCAGGACGTCAAGCCGACGTTCGTGCTCTCCGTACCCCGGGTCTTCGAGAAGGTCTACAACGGCGCGCGGCAGAAGGCCGAGTCCGAGGGGAAGGGCAAGATCTTCGACCGGGCGGAGAAGGTCGCCATCGCCTGGAGCGAGGCGCAGGAGCTGCCCGGCGGTCCCGGCCTGGGCCTGCGCGCGCAGCACGCCCTCTTCGACAAGCTGGTCTACCGCAAGCTGCGGGCGGCGATGGGCGGCCGGTGCCGCGACGCCATCTCCGGCGGCGCGCCGCTGGGCGCGCGCCTCGGGCACTTCTTCCGCGGCATCGGGGTGACCATCTGCGAGGGGTACGGCCTGACCGAGACCTCCCCGGCCGCCGCCGCGAACCTGCCCACCGGCACCCGGATCGGCACCGTCGGCCGCCCGCTGCCCGGCGTCACCATCCGGATCGAGGACGACGGCGAGGTCCTCATCGCCGGCGACATCGTCTTCCAGGGCTACTGGCACAACGAGGCGGCCACCGCCGAGGCGATCAGCGCCGACGGCTGGTTCCGCACCGGCGACCTCGGGCACCTCGACGAGGACGGCTACCTGAGCATCACCGGCCGCAAGAAGGAGATCATCGTGACCGCCGGCGGCAAGAACGTCGCCCCGGCGGTGCTGGAGGACCAGGTCCGGGCGCACCCGCTGATCAGCCAGTGCGTGGTGGTCGGCGACCGGCAGCCGTTCATCGCCGCGCTCGTCACCATCGACGAGGAGGCGCTGCCGAAGTGGCTCGCCGCGCAGGGCCGCCCGGAGACCACGAGCATCGCCGAGCTGCGCGAGGACGCGACGCTGCGCGCCGAGGTGCAGGGCGCGATCGACCAGGCCAACCAGGCGGTCTCCAAGGCCGAGGCGATCAAGGTGTTCCGGATCCTGCCGCAGGACTTCACCGAGACCACCGGTGAGCTGACCCCGTCGCTGAAGGTCAAGCGGCAGGTCGTGCACAAGACGTACGCCTCGGAGATCGCGGAGATCTACCAACGCTGACTACGATCCGTCACGTGCCCGCCTCCACATCCGGCCAGCCGCAGACGCAGCCCCTCGCGGTCGCGGCCCGCGCGGTCCTCCTCGCGCTGGTCGCCGCCCTGACCCTGTTCGCCACCCGCGACGCCGCCCAGCTCTGGTGGATCGCCCTGCTGGGCGTCGCGGGGCTGCCCGCCGTGCTCGCCCCACAGCACCGGCTGCTCACCCCGATCAGCAGGTTCGCCGAGGTGGTGGTGCTCGGGCTGGCCGCCAGCCAGGTCGCCGCCGACACCCACCTCACCGGTGTCACCGGGGGCGTTGGCGCCTCGGCGGTGCTGCCGTACCTCGCGGTGCCGGTCACCGTGACCGCGCTGAGCCGCCGGTTCCGCGAGGGCGCCGCGCTGCTCGCGGTGGCGGCGGCGACGCTCGTGGCGAGCGCCGCGTTCACCCGGGTCGACGGCGGCGCGCAGCTCGGTCAGGTCGGCTACCTGGCGGTCTGCGCCCAGTGGCTGATCCTGGCCGGTCTCGGCCTCTACACCGCCGGCACGCTCCAGCGCGTGATGCGGGTCCGCGGCGAGGGCAAACCCCAGCCGTACGCCGAGGCGACCCGGCTGCTCACCCAGCTGCGTACCGTCGCCCGCCAGCTGCCCGGCGCCACGCTCGACCCGGGCGGCATCTCCGAGCACCTGCTGGAGGAGCTGCGGGTGGTGGCGAAGACCGACCGGGGCGCGGTGCTCTCCGCCAGCGGCGGCGGCCGGCTGGTGGTGCTGGCCCAGATCGGCGCGGACCGGGTCGACTGGGAGACCACGCTCGACGCCGACTCGGCCATCGCCGACGCCTGGGCCAGCCAGCAGCCGACCGTCTCGTCCCGGTCGCAGGCCCGGTCCCGGCACTCCGGCGAGGTCTCCGCGCTGATCGTGCCGCTGGTGGCCGGCGTACGCACGGTCGGCCTGGTGGTGATCGAGGCGGACACCGCCGCCGCGTACCCGCCGCCGGTGGTGTCCCGGGTGACGGCGCTGACCGGCCCGGCGGCGCTGCGGCTGGAGGCGGCGCTGCTCTTCGACGAGGTGCGCTCGCTGGCGACCAACGAGGAGCGGCAGCGGCTGGCCCGGGAGATCCACGACGGGGTCGCCCAGGAACTGGTCATGGTCGGGTACGGCATCGACAACGCCCTGGCCACCGTGCACGAGGACGCCGACGAGACCGCCGACTCGCTGCGCACGCTGCGCCAGGAGGTGACCCGGGTGATCACCGAGCTGCGGCTGAGCCTGTTCGAGCTGCGCAGCGAGGTGGACCGGCACGGTGGCCTGGCCGCCGCCATCGCCGAGTACGCCCGCACCGTCGGCGCCTCCGGCGGCCTGCGGGTGCACCTGTCACTCGACGAGTCCACCGCCCGGCTGCCGGCCGCGACCGAGGCCGAGTTGCTGCGCATCGCGCAGGAGGCGGTGACGAACGCCCGTAAGCACGCCGGCGCGTCGAATCTGTGGGTCACGTGCGAGGTGGATCCCCCGTACACCCGAATCGAAGTGTCGGATGACGGTCACGGCATCGGTGACCAGCGCCCGGACGGGCACTATGGCCTTGCGATCATGGCCGAGAGGGCGGAACGTATCCGAGGCCGGTTGGAGATCAGGCCACGTCGACCCAGTGGGACGACAGTGGCCGTGGTGCTCGGCTCGTCGCCCCGGCGCGATAAGGTGCGCGGCAGCGCCGCAGCAGCAGAAGGGGAGTAACCCGAGGATGACCAGCAGTCCGACACCGGCCACCCGTACCAAGGTTCTCCTAGTCGACGACCACGACCTCATCCGTAAGGGTCTTCGTCACGCGTTCGAGCGTGACCGTCAGTTCGAGGTCGTGGGCGAGGCCGCCACCGCCGCGGAGGGCGTGCGCCAGGCCGGCGCGCTCCAGCCCGACGTGGTGATCATGGACCTTCGCCTGCCCGACGGCAGCGGCCTGGAGGCCACCCGCGCCCTGCGCAAGTCCAGCGCGTCGATGGGCATCGTCGTGCTGACCATGTACGCCGGCGACGACCAGCTCTTCGGCGCCCTGGAAGCCGGCGCGAGCGCGTTCGTGCCGAAGACCGCGCCGGCCGACGAGGTGGTCGCCGCCGCCCGGCACGCCGCCTCCTCCCCCAGCGCGTTCACCGCCGCCGACCTGGCCGAGGCGATGAAGCGCCGGCTGGCCCCGTCCGGCCCGCAGCTGTCCCCCCGTGAGGGCCAGGTGCTGCGGCTGCTCGCCGACGGCATGAGCGTGGCGGGCATCGCCAAGCAGCTGTTCGTCAGCGAGTCGACCGCCAAGACCCACATCTCCAAGCTCTACGAGAAGCTGGGCGCCGCCAACCGGGCCCAGGCGCTGATGACCGCGCTGCGGCTGGGCCTGCTCGAGGCACCGGACGCGCCCAAGTTCTGAGGCACACCGCCGGAAGAGGCCCCGTCCACCGCGGACGCGGGCCTCTCCGGCGTCGTGGGTGCGGCTGACCGCGTACGGTGAACGGCCGGACGCATAGCGACGACGGTCTTTGCACCACGACGGCGGAGGGGCAGAATACCCGGGTGATCCGCGCGGCGGTGACCACCGCGCGCCGTCGACACCCGAGGGGCAGGACATGCAGCGGCCGGACTGGGCACCCGAGACGATCGACATCGAACGCCCCAGCGTCGCCCGCATGTACGACTACTACCTCGGCGGCTCGCACAACTTCGCCGCCGACCGGGCGGCCGCCCGCGCGATGGTGGAGGCGGTGCCGGAGGCGCCACTGATGGCCCAGGCCAACCGCGCGTTCCTGCGCCGGGCCGTGCAGTACCTCGCCCAGGCCGGCGTCCGCCAGTTCCTCGACATCGGCTCCGGCATCCCCACCGTCGGCAACGTGCACGAGATCGCCCAGCGGATCGACGGGCAGTCGCGCGTCGTCTACGTCGACGTGGACCCGGTGGCGGTGGCGCACAGCCAGGAGATCCTGGCCGGCAACGAGCACGCCACCGTGCTCCAGGAGGACCTGCGCCGCCCGGAGGCGATCCTGACCCATCCGGAGGTCACCCGGCTGCTGGACTTCAGCCGTCCGGTCGCGGTGATGATCGTGGCGGTGCTGCACTTCATCCCGGACAGCGACCGCCCCGAGGAGATCCTACGGACGCTGCGCGGAGCACTGGCGCCCGGCAGCCACCTGGTGCTCTCCCAGGCCAGCGAGGAGGGCCGCGACGGCACCGGCGAGCGGGCCGAGGCGGAGCGGGTCTACCGGCGCACCGACAGCCAGCTCTGGATCCGCAGCCGGGCCGAGCTGACCGCGCTGTTCGACGGCTTCGAACTGGTCGACCCGGGTGTGGTGTGGGTGCCGCAGTGGCGGCCGGACTCCCCCGACCAGGCCGAGAACGCCGAGCGGGCCGTGTTCATGGGCGGGGTCGGGCGGCTCGGTGGGTGACGACGCGGCCCGCAGCAGGCCCGGCGTGTTCGCCCGGGCCTGGGCCAAGGCGGTGTCCGGCACCAGCTACCTGCCGATGACCCAGTCGCAGCTGGAGGAGATGCTGCAACGGCTCACCGAACGGCTGGCCCAGGCGCTGCGTGCCGAGCCGTTCGACCTGCGGATCGGCCAGCAGGTCGGCGCGGAGCTGGTGCAGGCGCACATCGCCTCCGCCGAAGGGCTGGGCCGCACCGTCGAGGTGATCCAGCTGCGCCTGGTCCGCGACCTCGACCTGGTCGTGGACGACGTCGAGGACCGGATGGCCCGGCTGCTCGCCACCGTCGCCACCGGGTACGCCCGCGCGCTGCGCGACCGCACGCTCGACGAGCAGGAGTCCATCCGCCGGGCCGCCATGATGGCCCGTGCGCAGGCGGAACGGGCGCTGCGCGACAGCGAGGCCCGGTTCCGGCACCAGGCCACCCACGACCCGCTCACCGGCCTGCCCAACCGCACGCTGTTCACCGAGCGGCTGGCCGCCGCGATCAACCGGGGCGCCGACCGGGTCGGCGTCTGCTTCCTGGACCTGGACCGGTTCAAGGTCGTCAACGACTCCCTCGGCCACCAGGTCGGCGACTCGTTGCTGGTCGCGGTGGCGCAGCGGCTGCACGAGGCGCTCGGCGAGCATCTGGTGGCCCGGCTCGGCGGCGACGAGTTCGTGATCCTGATCGAGCGCACGACCGGCACCGACGACGCGGTGCAGGTCGCCGAGGCGGCGCTGGCCGCGGTACGCGAGCCGGCGCTGGTCGACGGCCACGAGCTGACCGTCTCGGCGAGCATCGGCATCGTGGAGCGCCCGGTCGCGGGCACCTCCCCGATGGAGCTGATGCGCGCGGCCGACAGCACGCTGCACTGGGCCAAGGCCGCGGGCGGGGCCCGCTGGTCGCTGTTCGACGCCGACCGCAACCGCCGCGACCTGGCCCGGTACGCGCTGTCCGCGGCCATCCCCGCCGCCCTGGACCGGGGCGAGTTCTACCTCGACTACCAGCCGCTGACGTCCCTGCGCGACGGGCGGGTCCTCGGCATGGAGGCGCTGGTCCGCTGGCGCCACCCCGAACTGGGCGTGCTGCGGCCGGACAGCTTCATCCCGCTGGCCGAGGAGACCGGGCTGATCGTCCCGCTCGGCAGCTGGGTGCTGGCCGAGGCGTGCCGCGAGGCGGGCACCTGGTCGGCGGTCGACGGCGACGCGCCGTTCGTCAGCGTCAACCTCGCCGTACGCCAGTTGCACCGGGCCGACCTGGTGCCCGAGGTACGCGGCGTGCTCGGCCGCACCGGCCTGCCGCCGCGCCGGCTGCAACTGGAGATCACCGAGAGCACCATGATGAGCACCGTGGTCGAGCCGGTGCGGGCGCTGCGGGTGCTCGGTGACCTGGGGGTCCGGGTCGCCATCGACGACTTCGGCACCGGCTACTGCAACCTCGCGTACCTGCGGGACCTGCCGGTCGACGAGCTGAAGGTGGCCGGTGAGTTCGTCACCGGCCTGCGCGCGCCGGACAGCGGCACCGACGAGCGGATCCTCGCCTCGCTCGTGTCGCTGGCGCACGCGCTGGACCTGACCGTCACCGCCGAGGGCGTGGAGACGGCCGACCAGGCGGACCGGCTGCGCGCGATCGGCTGCGACGCCGGGCAGGGCTGGCACTTCGGCCGCCCCGGCCCGGCGGCGCCGCACCTGGGCCGGGTGCCCGTGCACGTCGAAGCCGTCTCCTGAGGCGGCTCGGCCGTCGTGCCGGAGCCGCTTGCGGGTCGGGGGCGGCGGTCAGCCGGCCAGCACCGCGGCCATCCGCTGCGCCTGCGTCTCCCAGCGCCACTCCCGTTCCACCCACGCCCGGCCGGCGGCGCCGAACTGCCGGGCCAGGTCCCGGTCGGCGAGCAGCGTGGCCACCCGGTCGGCGAGCTGGGCCACGTCCCGGCCGCCGACCACGTACCCGGTCTCGCCGTCGCGGACCGCGTCCGGCGCGCCCCCGGAGTCGCCGGCCACCACCGGCAGCCCGGTGGCGCCCGCCTCCAGGTAGACGATCCCGAGGCCCTCCACGTCCAAGCCCCGGTTACGGGTGCGGCAGGGCATCGCGTACACGTCACCGGCCGCGTAGTGGGCGGGCAGGTCGGCCGACGGCACCGAACCGGTGAACACCACGTCCTGTTCCAGTCCGCTCTGCCGGGCCAGCTTCTCCAGCGTCGAGCGGTACGGCCCGCCGCCGACCACCAGCAGCGCGGCGCCGGGCACCCGGCGGCGGATCTCCGGCAGCGCGCGGATCAGCATGTCCTGGCCCTTGCGGGGCACCAGCCGCGACACGCACACCACCACCGGCCGGTCGGCCAGCCCGAGCCGTTCGCGGACCTTCGTGCCGTCGACGTCCGGGTGGTAGGTGTCCACGTCCACGCCGGGCGCGAGCCGCCGCAGCTCGGTCAGCCCGTCCAGCACGCGCGCCAGCCGCGTCCGGGTGTACTCGCCGAGGTAGGTGGTCACGTCCACGCCCCGGCCGATCCGGCGCAGGGCCGAGCGGGCGCCGGGCAGCGCTGCCCATCCGACCTCGTGTCCGTGGGTCAGCGCCACGGCCCGGCGGATCCCGGACCGCCGCCGCAGGCCCGCCGCGAGCAGCCCCAGCGGGGCCGCCGCGCCGAACCAGACCGTGTCGCAGTCGTACGCGCGGGCCAGCCGCGCCGCCCGCCGCGCGATCAGCGGCGTGGGCAGCAGCACCCGGGTACGTTCCCGCACCACCTCGAACGGCTGGTCGGCGTCGAACTTCTCCGCCCCGCGCCAGCTCGACGCGTAGACCACCACCGAGCCGGGCTGCTGTCGCACCGCGAGGTTGTGCACGAAGGACTGGATGCCACCGGGGCGCGGCGGGAAGTCGTTGGTGATCAGCAAGGTGCGGCTCATCGGCCGGACTCCCTGGCATAGGCGCGGGCGGCGGCCATCCGCTCCACGGTGGACGGGTGGGTCGCCGACCAGAGGTGCTCCCAGCGCGGCGGGTCGGGGTCGGCCAGGTTCACCCCGGCCAGCCGGCGCTGCATCGCCTCGAACGTCGCCGGGTCGCCGGTGAGCGCCAGCGCGTGGGCGTCGGCGCGGGCCTCGATCCGGCGGGAGACCAGCGCCTGCACCGGCGTGGTGAGCAGGCCGGCGACCGTGACCAGCGCGATCAGCAGCGGGAACGCCCGCGGCTGGGCGATCGAGTCGACGCCGGCGAGCCGCAGCAGCGGCGTCCAGGAGCCGATCAGGTAGAGCGCCACCACCGCGGCGGCGGCGCCGAGCGCGCCGAGCAGCGTGCCGGTCCACACGTCCCGGTCCTTGGCGTGGCCCAGCTCGTGGGCGACCACGCTCGTCACCTCGGCCGGCTCCGCCTCGCGCAGCAGCGTGTCGTAGACCACCACCCGCCGCGTCGGGCCGAGCCCGGAGACGTACGCGTTCACCGCCCGGGTGCGCCGCGACGCGTCGGCGACGAGCACGTCGCGCACCGGTACGCCGTCCCGGGCCGCCATCGCGGTCAGCTCGCTGCGCAGCGGGCCCGGCTCCATCGGCGTGAACCTGTTGAACACCGGCTCGACGAGCACCGGCAGCACGAACGACAGCACCACCACCAGCGCCGCCGCGCCGGCCGCGCCGAACGCCCACCACCAGCGCGGGGCCAGCCGGACCACGGTGTAGAAGCCGAGCAGCACCAGCGCGCCGATCACGGCGCTGACCGCGTACGACTTGAGCAGGTCGACCGCCCAGCCGCCCCAGCTCTGGGTGCTCAGCCCGTAGCGGACCAGCACGGTGCGCCGCCAGGCCGCGAACGGCAGGGTGAGCAGGTCGGCGAGGAACATGACGGCCAGCCCGCCGAGCACCGCCTGCGCGATCCAGTGCCCGCCGAAGGGCCGGCCGGCCAGTTCGACCAGGCGTCCGCCCAGCGGGGTCAGGCCGAGCAGCAACGCCACCACCAGCCCGACCGCCAGCGCCGACCAGGCCGCCGGGCGCAGCGCGCCGTGGAACGCGCGGCCCCGGGTCACCTGTTCGGCCGGAAGGTCACGCAGCGCCGCGAGCTGGTCGGCTCGGGGCGCGGGCGGCCGGCTCCACGGCACCAGAAGCGCCACCGCCACGAGCAGCGCCACCGCCAGGCCGGCCAGGGTCAGCAGGGCCCACGCGCGCGGGGTCACCGCTCCACCCCGCCGTCGTGCCCGGTCCGCGTCATCCCGCCCCCTCCCGCCGTGACCGCTCATCCTATTGCCCGGCCACGCAAGCGAGACCGTGCCCGCCCCGCGGCCCCGCCCCGCGGCCCCGCCCCGCCCCCGCGCGGCCCCAGCCCGCCCCGCGCGCCGATCTTGGAGTTGTGGCGGCTAACAAACGTGGCTACTCGGACATCCTGGGCACCACAACTCCAAGATCGACGGCCCTTGCCGGGGCGGGGACGAGAAGGAGGGTCAGATGTGGCTGGATCCAGACTCGGGGGATCGAGGAGCAGCGCATGCCAGGGTGGGCCGACGCGGCAGACGGCGGCCCGGGCCCGATCGACATGCGGTGGACGGGGTGATCCCGCGGCCGGCCTGAGCACCCCGGGGCAGCGTTCCTTCAGCGGCAGGCGGAAGCCGGCGGGCGGCGGGCGGCGGGCGGCGGGCGGCGAGCGGCGGGCAGCGTCAGGCGACCCGGCGGCGACGGCCGGGGCGGCGGGGCATCGGCGCCAGCGCCTCCGCGGGCGCGGGGGGTGGTAGCACCTCGACCTCGAACCCGGCCCGCGCGAACACCTCGATCGCCCGGTGCTCGGCCGGGCCGAGGTCGGCCGGGTCGGAGTCGAGCAGTGCGGTCACCAGGCAGCCGGAGCAGCCGGCGCCACGGTTGCCGCAGGTGTCGCAGTCGATGAGCATCAACGCCTCCTGACGGGTCGCCGGTGGCGCTCGGGGAAGGGACCACCACCGTCGGTCACCAGAACGCTAACGCCGGGGTACGACAGAACCGGACAACGAGGCAGCACCCGCCGCGAACCAGAACCAGTACGCCGAAGTGGCGCGATCAGCACGCGCCCGACCCCACCACTCCCCCGATCTGGAGTCGATCAAGGGGGAGAGAGAAGGCTCAGGACCGGGCCAGGCGCCGCAGCAGCGAGTCGGCGCCCAGCGGGTACGCGCCGTGCCGGCGTACCCCGTCGGCGACCTCGCGGTCGGAGGAGACCACGACCACCGGCCGCCCGGCCGGCTCGGCGCGGACCAGCCGGCGGATCAGCTCGTCCGCGGTCTCGCCCTTACGGGAGAACAGCACCCGCACGCCACGCGGCGCCGGGGGCAGGCCGTGGATCCGCTCGGCGCCGTCGAAGACGACTGTGACCTCGTCCCCGGTCTGCGCGGCGATCCCGCCCAGCCCGGTGATCAGCCGTTTGCGCTGCTGCTCCAGCGACATCTCGCCGAAGCCCCGCTTCGTCACGTTGTAACCGTCCACCACCAGGTGTGCCCGGGGCAGCGCGAGCAACTGGTCGAGGCGGGCCGGGTCGTCGGTGTCGCGGGCCCGCGTCGACGGGCCGGCCTGCGCGGCGCCCGGCTGCTCGGCGAACGCGTCGGCGACGAAGTCGGCCGGAAGCTTGTCCACCGGGTCGAGCGCCAGCTCGCGGCGCAGCCCGACCGCGGCCTGGCCGATCGTCTCCAGCAGCAGCCACAGCCGGGCGTCGTCGACCGACCGGGCCTCCTTGGCGCTGGCCCGGGCCACGCCGGCGGCGGCCTCCGCCTCGGCCAGCCGGGCCCGGGCGCGGCGCAGCTCGGCGTCCGCGTCGGCCGCCGCGCGGGCCGCCCGGCCCCGCTCGGTGGCGAGCAGTTCGGTGGCCTTGCGCTCGCGGGCCTGGGTCTCCCGCAGGGTACGGGCGAGCTGGCGCGCCTCCTCGCGGAGCTGACCGAGTTCCTCGCGGACCCGGGCCAGCTCGTCGCGCAGCTTCTCCGCCTCCACCCGGGCCACCGCCCGGTCGTGCTCGGCGCGGGCGGCCCGCTGCTCGGCCTCGCGGACCAGTTCGGCCACCACAGCGCTGTCGGCCTCGGCGCGTACCGCCTCGCCGCTGGCCTCGATCAGTTCCCGCCAGCCCCGGGGCCGGGCCAGGTAGGCCAGCGCGGCCACCTCGACCGGGTCGGCCGCGGCCGGGGCGGTGCCCTCCACCACCGCCGCGCCGAGGTCGCCGGCGTCGGCGAGCACCCGGGCGGTGACCCGCTGCCGGAACAGCGGGTCGGCGGTGAGCTGGGCGGCGATCGCGGGCGCGCCGAGCCGGGCGCGGCGGTTCGGGGCGAACTTGGCGACCCGCCGCAGCGGCACCGGCACCTCGTCGGCGGGCAGGCCGGGCAGCACGGCCGCGGTGAGCGTCACGATCCGCTGCCGGACCGGTTCGGGCAGGGTGGGCTCGGGCTCGACCGGGGTCGGCGCGTCCTCACCGGCGCCGGGCACGCCGAGGACCGGCTCCTCCGCGGAGGAGTGGTCGTCGTGCGGCTCGGTGAGGGGCATGAGGCAAGTCTCCCACCCCGAACGGGCCCACCGCCCGGTGAGTGAGCCGATCTCTCATCGTACCCCCGTGGTATCTCCTGGGGCCGCAGTGACGCAAGTGTCGGACCGTGCCGCTAGCGTCCCGCGGGTGACACGAGCGGAGTACGTCCAGGAGTCGCTGGCCGGCCTGGACACTGCGGCGGGCAGCGGCGTGGACCCGGCGCTGCCGCTCTACGCGACCACCTTCGTGGTGGTCGACCTGGAGACCACGGGCGGCGCGCCCGACGGCGGCGGGATCACCGAGATCGGCGCGGTGAAGGTGCGCGGCGGCGAGGAGCTGGGCGTGCTCGCCACGCTGGTCAACCCGGGCGTGCCGATCCCGCCGTTCATCACCGTGCTCACCGGCATCACGCAGGCCATGCTGCTGCCCGCCCCGCCGATCGAGCAGGTGCTGCCGAGCTTCCTGGAGTTCGTCGGCGACGCCGTGCTGGTCGCCCACAACGCGCCGTACGACGTGGGGTTCCTCAAGGCGGCCTGCGCGAAGCACGGCTACCGCTGGCCCAACCCGCGGGTGCTGGACACGGCCGCGCTGGCCCGGCGGGTGCTGACCCGCGACGAGGTGCCCAACCGCAAGCTGGGCACGCTCGCCGCCTACTTCCGCACCGCGACCCAGCCCACCCACCGGGCGCTGGACGACGCCAAGGCCACCGTCGACGTGCTGCACGGGCTGATCGGCCGGCTCGGCGGGCACCGCGTCGACACGGTCGGCGAGGCGATCGAGTTCGCCCGCGCGGTCACACCCACCCAGCGCCGCAAGCGGCACCTCGCCGACGGGCTGCCGAAGGTGCCGGGCGTCTACATCTTCCGGGCCGCCGACGACCGGCCGCTCTACGTCGGCACGTCCGGCGACATCGCCACCCGGGTGCGCAGCTACTTCACCGCCGCGGAGAAGCGGGCCCGGATCTCCGAGATGCTCGCCGCCGCCGAGCGGGTGGAGGCGGTCGAGTGCGCCCACTCGCTGGAGGCGGAGGTCCGCGAGCTGCGGCTGATCGCGGCGCACGCGCCGCCGTACAACCGCAGGTCGAAGTATCCGGAGCGCCAGGTGTGGCTGAAGCTCACCGACGAGGCGTACCCCCGGTTGTCGATCGTGCGCGACATCGCGCCGACCGACACGGCCTACCTGGGGCCGTTCCGGTCCCGGCAGGCGGCGGAGCTGGCCGCCGCCGGCTTCCACGACGCGGTGCCGCTGCGGCAGTGCACGCACCGGCTGTCCCGGCGCACCACCACGCCGGCCTGCGCGCTGGCCGAGCTGGGTCGCTGCCCGGCGCCCTGCGAGCACCGGATCACCCCCGAGGAGTACGACGACCGGGCGGCGACGCCGTTCCGCACCGCCACCAGCGACGATCCCGGTGTGGTGGTGGACGCGCTGCTCGCCCGCATCGAAGTGCTGTCGGCCGCCCAGCGCTACGAGGAGGCGGCTGTGGTGCGCGGGCGGCTGGTCGCGGTGCTGCGCGCGGCGGTCCGGATGCAGCGGCTGGCCGCGCTGACCGGCATCGCCGAGCTGGCCGCCGCCCGGCCGGCGGCCCGGGGCGGCTGGGAGCTGGCGCTGGTGCGGCACGGGCGGCTGGCGGGGGCCGGGGTGTCCCCGCCGGGTGTCCATCCGCGACCGACGATCGACGCGATCCGGGCCACCGCCGAGACGGTGCTGCCCGGGCACGGGCCGGTGCCGGCCGCGACCGCCGAGGAGACCGAACGGATCCTGTCCTGGTTGGAGCGACCGGAGACCCGCCTGGTCGAGGCGAGCGCCGGATGGGCCTCGCCGGTGGCCGGCGCGGGGCGTTTCCGCGACCTCCTGACGAAGGCGGAGAGCGGCGGAACCCACAAAGTCTCGACCGAACGCTCATGACCAACTGACCGATCGGACTACCTCGACTCCCTTAGTCTGTTAAAGGAGTGCAGACCTGCCCGATTCGCGGGCTCTGCTCCCGGTCGCCGGTTCCCGGCGGCCGAGGGCCGGGGTGAGGAGGTGTCCCAGGTGGACGTCGACGCCGGACACGGCGCCGCCCTGGGTGGCGCGCTTCCAGCCCAGGGCGAACTGCCACTCACCCGCCGCCTGCGTTCCCTGCTCACCTGGCCGACCTCCGACGGCGACCCGGTCACCGCGCTGGTCCGGGCCCATCGCGGCATCCACGCGAGCGCCGACGCCTCGGTGTTGCGCCGCGCCTACACGATCGCCGAGAACATGCACCGCGGCCAGTTCCGCAAGAGCGGCGAGCCGTACATCACCCATCCGCTGGCGGTGGCGCAGATCTGCGCCGACCTCGGCATGGACACCATCACGCTGGTCGCCGCGCTGCTGCACGACACGGTGGAGGACACCCGCTACACGCTCCAGGCGCTCCAGGAGGACTTCGGCCGCGAGGTCGCCCACCTGGTCGACGGCGTGACGAAGTTCGACAAGGCGTTCTACGGCAAGGCCGCCGAGGCGGAGACCGTCCGCAAGATGATCGTGGCGGCCGGCAAGGACGTCCGGGTGCTGGTGATCAAGCTGGCCGACCGGCTGCACAACATGCGTACGCTCGGCGTCCGCTCGGCCGCGTCCCGGGAGCGGATCGCCCGCAAGACCCAGGAGGTGCTGGTCCCGCTCTGCGACCGGCTCGGCATCCAGACGCTCAAACGCGAGCTGGACGACGTGGTCCTGCTGCACCTGCGGCCGGAGGAGCACGCCCGGCTCGCCCGCTTCGTGCACGACCGGCCCGGCTGGGACGCCTACCTCGCCGACGTGGTGGCCCGCACCCGGGTGGCGCTGCGCCGCAACCGGGTCGACGCCGACGTCTCCCCCCGCCCCCGCCACCTCTACTCGATCTGGAAGGACACCGTCGCCGGCGGTCACACGGCCCCGTACGACCTGCCGCGTATCGCGATCGTGGTGGACGGTCCGGCGACCGACTGTTACGCCGCGCTGGGCGCCGTGCACGGGCTCTGGCGGCCGGTGCCGGGCCGCTTCAAGGACTTCATCGCCTCCCCGAAGAACAACCTCTACCGCTCCCTGCACACGAGCGTCTGCGGCCCGCAGGACCGCACCGTCGAGGTGCTGATCCGCACCACCGAGATGCATCGCTCCGCGGAGTACGGCGTAGCCGCCCACTACCGCTTCCCCCGCGCCGCGGGCCGGGCCGTCGACCGGGCGGACGAGCTGGCCTGGCTGCGCCGGGTGCTCGACTGGGAGCAGGAGACCGTCGACCCGACCCAGTTCATGGAGTCGCTGCGCTGCGACCTGTCGGAGGCGCAGATCCAGGTCGTCGCCGACGGGCGGCAGGTGGTGCTGCCGGCCGGGGCCACGCCGGTCGACCTCGCGTACGAGCTGGGCACCGAGCGCGGCGACCACTGCCTGGCGGCCCGGATCAACGGCCGGCTCGCCCCGCTCTCCTCCGAACTGGAGGAGGGCGACGTGGTGGAGATCTACACCGAGCGCGACGCGGAGAGCGGCTTCGAGGCCGACGTGGCCCCGCGCGGCCCGCGCCGGGAGTGGCTGGGCTTCGTCAAGTCGCCGCACGCCCAGATGCAGATCAACCGCTGGTTCGCCGAGCACACCGAGCCGGGCATCTCGATCGCCGACAAGGTACGCCTCGGCCGGGCCTCCATCGGGCTGGCGCTGCGCAAGCACAACCGGGGTCTGGCCAGCGACCTGCCGCTGCTGCGGCTGTCCGAGGAACTGGGCTACCCCGACCTGGAGACGATGCTGGTGGCGGTCTTCGACCGCACCGTCGAGCCGGACACCGTGGTCCAGCAGTTGATCGATCTGGTCGACCACAGGCAGTAGACGAAGCCGGTCCGCGCCGGGACCACTAGCCTGGACGGCATGATCCCCCGCGCGCGTGCCACCGGACGGGCCCTCGGCTACCAGATCTTCTACCGGCTTCCGGTCCCGCTGCGGCGGCGGCTGGTGCGGCTGGCCGTGCCGAAGTACGTCGTCGGCGCGGTCACGCTGGTCAAGGACGCGGAGGCCACCGGCGCGGGCCGGATCCTGCTGCTGCGCCAGCCGCCCGGCTACAGCTGGACGCTGCCCGCCGGGCTGCTGCAACGCGGCGAGGCCCCGGTGGTCGGCGCCGCCCGGGAGCTGTACGAGGAATCAGGTGTCCGCCTGTCCCCCGACGCGCTGCGCCCGGCGGTGCCGAACGCGGTGGTGCACGCCAAGGGCTGGGTGGACGTGGTCTTCGAGGCGGAGGTGCCGGCGTCGACCACCGAGCTGAAGGTGGACGGGGCCGAGGTCTTCGAGGCCGCCTTCCATCCGCTGGACGACCTGCCCCGGCTCAGCCGCGCCACCGCGAACCTGCTGGGCTTCTACGGCATCGGCCCGCGCGCCGGCGAGCGCCCACCGGCCGCGTGAGCACCCCGTACGCGGGCGCTCCGGCGCCGGGGGGCGAGGTGTGCGCGGTGGTGCTGGCCGCCGGTGAGGGCACCCGGCTGCGCCCGCTCACCGAGCGGGTGCCGAAGGCGCTCTGCCCGGTCGGCAACGTCCCGCTGCTGGACCGGGCGCTGGCCCGGCTGGCCGGGCTCGGCCTGGCCGGTCCGGAACGGGTCGCGGTGAACGCCTGCTACCTGGGTGACCAGGTGGTCGCGCGGGTCGGCGACCGGGCCCACCTGTCGGTCGAGCCGGACGCCCCGCTGGGCACCGCCGGAGGCGTCGGCCGGCTGCGAGACTGGATCGCCGGCCGGGGCGTGCTGGTGGGCAACGCCGACGCGTACCTGGCCGATCCGGCGGCCCCGCCCGGGCCGGACATCGCCGCGCTGCTGGACGGCTGGGACGGGCACGGCGTACGCCTGCTCGGCCGGCCCGCCGACGACCCGGACGCCCCCGGGACGTTCGAGGGCCACGAGTTCGTGGGTTTCTCGCTGCTGCCCTGGCGGCTGGTCCGCGACCTGCCGGCCACGTTCGGCGACCTGGTCCGGGCGGTGTGGCGGCCCGCGGAGGCGGCCGGCGCGCTCACCGTGGTGCCCTACCGGGGCACGTTCTACGACACCGGCACCCCGGCCGACTACCTGGACGCCAACCTGCACGCCGCCGGACCGGACGGGCTGGTGGACCCGGCGGCGACGGTGACCGGCCGGCTCACCGGCTCGGTGGTGGGCGCGGGCGCGCGGGTGGACGGCGACGTGGACCGGTCCGTGGTGTGGCCGGGCGCGACCGTCGCGGCCGGGGAGAGCCTCCACCGGGTGATCCGGGCCGGGGACGACCTGACCGTCCCGGCGGCGCGGTGAGGGCCGCGGGATCTAGCATGGGCCTCGTCGCCGACGAACGGAGAACCGTCCCGTGATCACCGCGATCGTGCTGATCGACTGCGCCACCGACTCCATCCCCGAGGTGGCCGAGACCCTGGCCAACCTGCCCGGCGTCAGCGAGGTCTACTCGGTGGCCGGGCACGTCGACCTGATCGCCATGGTCCGCGTCCGGGAGTTCGAGCAGATCGCGCAGGTCATCGCCGGCAGCATCTCGAAGGTGCCAGGCGTGCTGAACACCGAGTCGCACATCGCGTTCCGCGCGTACTCCCAGCACGACCTGGAGGAGGCGTTCGCGATCGGGCTCGCGAGCGCCGACTGACACGAGCCGGTGGCCGGCCCGCCCCGTGGGCGGACCGGCCACCGTCGACCGTGCGGTACGTCAGCTCTGGCTGGGCACCGGGGTCTCCGTGGTGCCCGGAGCGGGCTCCTCGGTCTCGGTGCCGCCCGGAGCCGGCGACTCGGTGCCACCCGGCGAGGTGGTGCCGCCCGGGCTGGGCGTGCCGCTGGCACTGGTCTGCGGAACCGGGACACCCAGCGTCTGGGCCAGGGCCACCAGCGCGTCGTAGTGCGCCTGCAGGACCGGCAGCG
Organism: Micromonospora chalcea; assembly: GCF_028768405.1. Classification (NCBI taxonomy): domain Bacteria; kingdom Bacillati; phylum Actinomycetota; class Actinomycetes; order Micromonosporales; family Micromonosporaceae; genus Micromonospora; species Micromonospora chalcea. Next base: position 3,039,106 of record NZ_CP118233.1, read on the forward strand.
CGTCCTGCGCGATCTGCACCACCGACTGCTCCGAGCCCTGCGAGATCTCGGTCTGGGTGGCCTGGATGGCCTGGACGTGGCCGGCGAGCTGCGCGGTCACCCAGGCCTTGTCGAACTCGGCCCCGTTGAGGTTGTTCAGCTTGTCGAGGACCTTCTGCTGGTCGGCGGTCGGGTCGGCCGGCAGCTGCACGTTGAGCTGCTGGGCGGTCGACTGCACCGTCTGGTCCAGCTGGGTGTGGTCCGTGACGAACATCTTGCCCAGGTCCTTGACCTGCTGGTTCTGACCCTTCTGCTGGGCCAGGTTACCGGCGGTGATCTCGAACAGGTTGACCTGGTGCACCGCCTGCAGGTACTGCGTGTCCTGCGTCGACGGCTGCGCCGCGGCCTGTGCCGCGGCGGCGGGCGCCAGCCCCACGACCACCAGCGCGGCCATCAGGCCCAGGCGTTTGATTCCCAGCATCTTTCCTCCCCCATGAGACGTCGGACCGCACGGATACCCGGCTGACCGGGGTTATTCCTGCGATTCCACCCGTCCGTGTCGGGGGGCGGCGGGGACCGGTGCACCGCACGTCGGGCGCCGGGCGGGCACAACCGGACGACAGGTACGTAAAGCGGCAGTGGCGCCCGCCGGATGATCCGGCGGGCGCCACTGTCAGTCGTACCGGGAAGGTCAGCGACGGCTCTCGCCGCTGCCGATCTCCTCCCGCTCCGGCCGGTCCTCGACCGGCGGGTGCCCCGGCGAGACCGGCGCCTCGGCCGGCTTCTCGATCGGGTAGAAGAAGCCCCGGATCGCCGGGCCGAGGGCGCCGAGCCGGTTCATCTTCTTCGGCACCACCCAGCCGACGTAGTCCAGTGCCGGCGGGTGACCGTCGTGCCCCTCGGCCGAGGTGAGCGGCTGGTGGACCTCGACGAACCGGCCGTCGGGCAGCCGCTTGATGATGCCGGTCTCCACGCCGTGGGCCAGCACCTCCCGGTCGTGCTGCTGCAGACCCAGGCAGATCCGGTACGTGATGTAGTACGCGATCGGCGGCAGGATCAGCAGGCCGATCCGGCCCGCCCAGGTCATCGCGTTCAGGCTGATGTGGAACTTGTCGGCGATGACGTCGTTGGCGCCGGAGAGCGTCAGCACGATGTAGAAGGCCAGCGCCATGGCGCCCACGGCGGTCCGGGCCGGAACGTCCCGGGGCCGCTGGAGCAGGTTGTGGTGCTTGTAGTCCTTGAGGCGGCGCGCCTCCAGGAACGGGTACATCGTCGACAGGCCCACCAGGATTCCGGGTAGGACCACCGTCGGCCAGAACAGCGGTGGGATGACGTACCCGTTGCCGATCGGGATGTGGATCTCCCAGCCCGGCATGAGCCGGGTCGAGCCGTCGAGGAACATGACGTACCAGTCGGGCTGGCTGGCGGCCGAGACCACCCACGCCTCGTACGGGCCGAACAGCCAGATCGGGTTGATCTGGAACAGGCCGCCCATCAGCGCGATCACGCCGAAGACGACCATGAAGAAGCCGCCCTGCTTGAGCGCGTAGCGCGGGAACATCCGCTCGCCGACCACGTTGGAGTTGGTCCGGCCGGGGCCGGGCCACTGGGTGTGCTTCTGCTTGAACACCAGGCCGAGGTGCACGCTGATCAGCGCCACCAGCAGACCCGGGACGAGCAGCACGTGGGCGATGAAGAAGCGGCTGATGATGATGGTGCCGGGGAACTCCCCGCCGAAGATCGACGAGCTGACCCAGGACCCGATCACCGGGATCGACAGGATGATCGCGGAGGCGATGCGCAGACCGGTGCCGGACAGGCCGTCGTCCGGCAGCGAGTAGCCGGTGAAGCCGGCCAGGAAGCCGACCCAGAACAGCAGCGAACCGATGATCCAGTTGGTCTCACGCGGCTTGCGGAACGCGCCGGTGAAGAACACCCGCAGCATGTGCACCACGATCGCGGCCATGAACAGCAGGGCCGCCCAGTGGTGCATCTGCCGCATGATCAGGCCACCCCGGACATCGAACGAGATGTCCAGGCTGGAGGCGTACGCGGCCGACATCGGGGTGCCCCGCAGCGGCGCGTAGCTGCCGTTGTAGATGACCTCGGTCATCGTCGGCTCGAAGAAGAACGTCAGGAAGACGCCGGTCAGCAGCAGGACGATGAACGAGAACAGCGCGATCTCGCCCAGCAGGAACGACCAGTGGTCGGGGAAGACCTTGTTCAGCAGCTTGCGCAGGGGCGTGGCCACCTGGAAGCGGTCGTCCACCGCCCGCGCGCTCTTGGCCGGCAGCGCGGCGGCATCAAACTTTCGGCGCTTCATGGCCGCTCCCAGAAGTCGGGACCGATGGTCTCGGTGTAGTCGGACTTCGCCACGAAGAAGCCCTCCTCGTCCACCTCGATCGGCAGCTGCGGCAGCGGCCGGTTCGCCGGGCCGAAGATCGGCTTGGCGTTGTCGGTGATGAGGAACTGGGACTGGTGGCAGGGGCAGAGCAGGCGGTTGGTCTGCTGCTCGTAGAGGCTGGCCGGGCAGCCGGCGTGCGTACAGATCTTGGAGTACGCGACGTAGTTGCCCCACATGTAGTCGCCGTGGCCCTTGCGCTCGTTCGCGGCGCGCGACTTCTGCGCGTCGTCCTCCCGCAGGTGGATGAGCAGGGTGGGCGAGTCGGCGTGCTTGTTGCTGACGCCGCCGTCGATGCCCGGGAACACGGTGAGCTGGCCGCCGACGCTGACGTCGGCCGGGCGGATCGGACGGCCGTCCTCACGGATCAGCCGGATCTTCTTGCCGCCCTCGCCCGGCTGGAAGCCGGTGGTGAACATCTGGTTGTTCTTGTGCGGCTGCTCGATCAGGCCACCGATCAGCGGCGCGGCGGCCACCGCGCCCACCGGCGCCAGGCCGGCGAGCAGCGAGATGCCCAGCAGCGGCCGGCGGCGTACGCCCATCTCGTCGGCGAGGTAGAGCATCGTCTCACCGGTGATCTTGCGACCCTCCGGGTCGTCGACCTGGTCGTGCCGGTCCTGGATCGACACCTCCTTGGGCAGCAGCTTCTTGCCCCAGGTCAGGATGCCGAAACCGATGCCCAGCAGCGCCAGGCCCAGCGTCACGCCGAGCAGCGGCGTGTAGAGCTTGTCGCCGCCGCGACCCGGCTCCCACTGCCACGGCCACCAGATGTAGACCACCAGGAAGGCGGTCGCGAAGACGCCGGTCAGCAGGAACATCAGGGCGACGGTACGGGTCAGCCGGCGCTCGGCCTTGCTGCCCGGGACCACCTGCGGCTCGTAGTGGACGATCTCGATGTCGTCCCGCCGGGCGCCCTCCTGAACGACCTCGAACCGGGAGAGCCGGGGGTCGTTCACGTCGAGCGGCTCCGGGCCCCGCTGGGCCTGGTGCTCGGTGTGGGTGCTCATGCCGTCACCTCGCTACGGGTGACGCCGGGGGTCGGCGCCACAGCACTGGAACCATTGATCCGTCCGGTCACGACTTGCCCGCAATCCACAGGCTCGCGAAGACCAGCGCGACGATGCCGACCAGGAAGATCGCGATGCCCTCGGTCGACGGGCCGTACCGGCCCAGGTTGAACCCGCCCGGGTCGCCGTCGTTCTTCAGCGTGTCCTGGATGTAGGCGATGATGTCCGCCTTCTCCTGCGGCGTGATCTGGTTGTCACCGAACACCGGCATGTTCTGCGGACCGCTCAGCATCGCGGCGTAGATCTGCCGGTCGCTGGCCGGCGCGAGGCTCGGCGCGTACTTGCCGGAGGACAGCGCACCGCCGCCACCGCCGAAGGCGTGGCACTGCGAGCAGTTGATCCGGAACAGCTCGCCACCGGTGGCCAGGTTGGCGCCCTCACGCAGGTCGCCGTTGGGCACCTCCGGACCGCCACCGAGCTCCTGGATGTACTGCCCGAGCTGGCGCACCTGCTCGTCGGTGAACTGCGGCGGCTTGCGCATGGCCTGGGCCTCCTGCCGGGCCATCGGCATGCGACCGCTGCTCACCTGGAACTCCACCGAGGCGGACCCGACGCCGATCAGGCTCGGACCACGGCCCTCGACGCCCTGGGCATTGCGACCGTGACAGGTCACACAGCTCACGTCGAACAGCGCCTTACCCTCGTTGCCTGCGGCGGTCAACGGCGGGTTGTCCTGCGCCTGCACGCCGGGGGCGAAGACGGTGTAGGCACCGCCGGCCAGCATCAGCGCGGCGAACAGCCGGACCGCGGCGCCCAGCCGGCGGCGGCCCCTGCTGCGCGCTACGGGCCGCCCGCGCAGCCGCGCGAGCAGACCGCGTCGGCGGTCGTTGTCAGAAGTCATGACCTGTGTCCTTAACCGGTTGGACCTTGTCTCAGGGGACGGAGCAGCGGCGCGGTTCGTGACGCGCCAAGATCACTGGAGCCAGTAGATCATGGCGTAGAGCGCGATCCACACGACGTCCACGAAGTGCCAGTAGTAGGACACGACGATCGCCGAGGTCGCCTGGGCTGGGGTGAACCGACCCATGGTGGTGCGGATCATGAAGATGATGAAGGCGACCAGACCGCCGGTCACGTGCAGACCGTGGAATCCGGTGGTGAGGTAGAACATCGACCCGTAGCCGTCTTCGTTGATCTTCACGCCCTCGTGCACCAGGGTCCGGTACTCGTTCAGCTGACCGAGTACGAAGATCAGACCCATGATGAACGTGATCGTGAACCACCGGCGCAGGGCGTGGACGTCGCCGCGCTCGGCCGCGAACACGCCGATCTGACAGGTGATCGAGGAGAGCACCAGGATCACCGTGAACGTGGTCGCGTACGGGATGTTCAGCACCTCGGTGTGCTTCTCCCACTGCTCCGGCGCAGCCGCGCGGATGGAGAAGTACATCGCGAACAGCGCCGCGAAGAACATGAGTTCGCTGGAGAGCCACACGATCGTCCCGACGCTGACCATGTTGGGTCGCGTCAGGGAGTGGATCCGGCTCTTGTCAATGGCTGGGGCCGCAGTCACGCGGTCATTATTGCCCCTGACCGGGACCGACGATCAGCGGGGTGCCAAACCCGGCCCTTCCGTGGCCCGATCGTGGTGGTCCGCTTCGCCTGACCTACCCTGAAAAGCGTGCTGCACGTCGATCAGATCCTCGCCGTCACCTCGGCCGTTCCGGCGACGCTGGCGGCGGGAGGCGAGAGCGCCCCGCCGCCGTTCACCGTGGCCCGGGTGTTCACCGAGACCCGGCTGGACAGCTGGCTCACGCTGGGCATCGTGCTCGCCGCCGGCCTGTACCTCTACGGGGTGCACCGGCTGCGGCTGCGCGGCGACCGCTGGCCGGTCATCCGTACCGTGTCGTTCCTCGGCCCCGGCCTCGGCGGCATCGCGCTGGTCACGCTCACCGGGCTCGGCGCGTACGACACCGCCCTGCTCTCGGTGCACATGGTCCAGCACATGGTGCTGTCGATGATCGCGCCGATCTTCCTGGCGCTCGGCGCGCCGGTCACGCTGGCGCTGCGCACGCTGCCGGTACGCCCGCGCAAGCGCCTGCTCGCGATCGTGCACAGCCGGATCGCGCGGATCTACAGCTTCCCGCTCGTGGCGTTCACCATCTTCGTGGTGAACCCGTTCGCGCTCTACTTCACCGACCTCTACGAGTTCACCCTGCGCCACGAGTGGGCGCACGAACTCGTCCACGCGCACTTCATCGCCACCGGCTGCGTCTTCTTCTGGCCGCTGCTCGGCCTCGACCCGCTGCCCGGACGCTGGCCGTACCCGGCGCGCGCGCTGCTCATGCTGCTCTCGGTGCCGTTCCACACCGTGCTCGGGCTCACCATCATGCAGAGCACCACGCTGTTCGGCGGCGACTGGTACCCGTCGCTCAACCTGTCCTGGTCCGACCCCTGGAACGACCAGGTGGTGGCCGGAGGCGTCCTCTGGGCCGGCGGCGAGTTCGTCAGCGTCACCATGCTCGCCGTCCTGGTCGTCCAGTGGGTCAAACAGTCCGAGCGCGAGGCCCGCCGGCTCGACCGCGAACTGGACCGCCAGGAGGCCCGCGAGCGCGCCGCGGAAGCGAGCGCCTGAGGCCCCTGACGGGGTACGCCCTCCCCCGCCCGGGCGGAGGACAGGCCGAACGTGACGCCCGCTACGATCAGCGGGCAGCTACGAGGTGGGAGCCACGTCACGATGAGCGATCGTCTTTGCACCGTCCTGCTCTACAGCGACGACCCGAAGGTCCGCGACCGGATGCGGCTGGCCGTGGGCACCCGCCCGGCGCCCGGCATCGAGATCGAGTTCGTCGAGGCCGACGAGTACGCCGCCTGCGTCCGGCTGGTCGACGACTACGAGATCGACCTGCTGCTGCTCGACGGCGAGGCGAGCCCGGGCGGCGGCATCGGCATCGCCCGCCAGATCAAGGACGACCGGGACGACGCGCCGCCGACCTGCGTGGTGCTGGCCCGCGCCGCCGACCGCTGGCTGGCCGCGTACGCCGAGGTCGACGCGACGCTGACCCACCCGCTGGACCCGGTGGTCGCCGGCAGCACCGTCGCGGAGCTGCTGCGCCGCACCCACGCCGCGGCCTGATCCCCCGACCCTCGCGCGCCACGGCGACGCGGCCGTGGCAAGCCCCAACCGCTTTCCTCACGCCGCTCGGGAGGCCCGTCATGGGCGAACGGACCTGGCCGCTTCTGCTCAACGCGCTGCTGCGCGGCGAGGAGCTCTCCACCGCCGACACGGCGTGGGCGATGGGCGAGATCATGGCCGGCTCGGCGACACCGGCGCAGATCGCCGGGTTCGCCGTGGCGCTGCGCACCAAGGGCGAGACCCCCGCCGAGCTGGGCGGCCTGGTCGAGACCATGCTGACCCGCGCGGTGCCGGTGCTCCTGCCCGACGAGGTACGCGACACCGCGCTGGACGTGGTCGGCACCGGCGGTGACCTCGCGCACACGGTGAACATCTCCACCATGGCGGCGCTCGTGGTCGCCGGGGCCGGCGTCCGCGTGGTCAAGCACGGCAACCGGGCCGCCTCCTCCTCGTGCGGCACCGCGGACGTGCTGGAGGAGCTCGGCGTACCGCTGGACCTGGAGCCCGAGCAGGTGGCCCGCTGCGTCACCGAGGCCGGCATCGGCTTCTGCTTCGCCGCCCGCTTCCACCCTGGGATGCGGCACACCGGCCCGGTCCGGCGCGAGATCGGCGTACCCACCGCGTTCAACTTCCTCGGCCCGCTGACCAACCCGGCGCGGCCCCGCGCGGGCGCGGTGGGCTGCTTCGACAAGCGGATGGCCCCGGTGATGGCGGCCGTTTTCGCGGCCCGCGGCGACTCCGCGATCGTGGTACGCGGCGAGGACGGCCTGGACGAGTTCAGCACCGGCGCGCCCACCCGGGTCTGGGTGGCGCAGCAGGGCACCGTCACGGAGGCGCTGCTGGACGCGGCGGAGCTCGGGGTACCCCGGGCCACCCTGGCCGACCTGCGCGGCGGAGACGCGGCCTACAACGCCGACGTGGTACGCCGCCTGCTCGCCGGCGAGACCGGCCCGGTACGGGACGCGGTGCTGGTCAACGCCGCTGTGGCGCTGTCCACCCAGGGCCCGCTCGACGGCGATCTGCACGAGGCGCTGCGGGCCAACCTGGACCGGGCCGCCGAGGCCGTCGACTCGGGCGCCGCGGCGGCCGCGCTGGAGCGCTGGCTGGAGGTGGCACGCGCCGCCTGACGGCGAGGGTGTCGTACCCGCGTGCCAAACTACACGGGAGTTATTTTCCGTTTTCGGTCTATCCGTTTTCGGTCTTCGGTCCACCGGCCGGCGCCACACCGCCTCGCCCCGGGCCCGGAGCGAGAGGAGCCACCCGTGTCTGACCGCGAGCTGCACTGCGACACCTGCGAGGACGTCGTGCTGTTCGAGGCGCCGCCCTGCGGCGACGGGCACGGCGCCGACTGCCCGGAGCTGATCTGCACCCGCTGCGGCGCGGCAGTGGTGATCGCCACGTTCACCTTCCGCCCGGCCCGCCTGTCCGGCCGCCGCACCCGCCGCCCTTCTCACCCCCAGGCCGCCTGACCTCCACTCCCTTTCGGCGCCCTTTCCCTCCCCGCCACGCCCGACAGCCCAACCGCCTGCCTCGCGTGATGAAGGAGTTTGTGTCCCCACGGTTGTCCAGGCGGACACAAACTCCTTGATCAACGGGGCGGGGCGGCGCCGGGAGCGCGGTGGGCTCGGGCGTGAGTGTCAACGATGACCCGGTGGCGGCACCGCGTCATGGGGAGCGGACTGCGGTTCGCCCCACCTGGCCGAGCCGCGCGGCGAGATCTTGGAAGGAAGCGGCTGTCATGGAGACCGTTTCCTTCCAAGATCTCTCGTGGTCCTGCCAACCGGAACGGCGCTCTCGGCTGATGGAACAGTCCGGCGTGAGCCGGTGGTGCGCACCGGAGGCAGAGCGCCAGAGCGCCGCCGCACGGGCGGTGATCATGAGGTTGGCGGGGACAAAAAGGACCGCCGGTGCCGTCAACTTCATGATCAACGGGGACGGCGGAGGGGGGCGCGGAACGCGGCAGGCCCGCTCCCCCGGAGGGGGTGCGGGCCTGCCGTGGCGCGTTGGGTCAGTGCTCGGCGGTGCGGCGGGTGCCGGAGTAGTACTCGAAGAGCAGCCCGCAGGTGGCGAAGACGACCGTCACCAGGCCCAGTCCCAGCAGCCAGAACTGCCAGAACACCAGGCCCAGGCCGGCGATCGCGGCGGCCAGCGCCAACGCGAACGGCCAGTAGCTGCCCGGGCTGAAGAAGCCGACCTCACCGGCGCCGTCGGCGATCTCGCCGTCCGGCCGGTCCTCGGGGCGCAGGTCGATCCGGCGGGAGACGAACCAGAAGAAGCCGCCGCACATGGCGCAGAGCAGGAAGGAGAGCAGCAGCGCCACGGTGCCGATCCACTCGATGCGGCCGTCGCTGTCCGCGTACGTCCAGGCGCCGTAGAGGATGGTCGCGCCGAGGAGGAACGTGGCGATGGTGAGGAAGATCTTCCACTCGGTCTTCATGCCGGACCTCTCAGCTTCCCGCGCCGGCCTGGGCGTCGGACGGGTTGAAGTTGTTCACGTCGCGCCGGGTGTCGAACGGCTTCGTCTCGGTGGCGTACTCGGGCTCACCGATCGCGCCGAGCGCCTCCTGGGTCGACTTGCCGGCCTTCTTGGCCGCGAGGAACTGGTCGTACTTCTCCGGCGAGACGACCCGCAGTTCGAAGTTCATGAAGGCGTGGTAGCTGCCGCACAGCTCGGCGCAGCGGCCGACGAACGCGCCCTCCTGGTCGATGCGGGAGACCTCGAACGTGTTGCGCACGTTGCCCGGCATGACGTCGCGCTTGAACAGCAGCTCCGGCACCCAGAACGAGTGGATGACGTCGCGGCTGGTCTCCTCGAACCGGATCGAGCGGCCGCTGGGCAGCACCAGGACCGGGATGACCTCGCTGGTGCCCAGCACCGAGGCGACGGTGTTGGCGTCGCGGCCCTGGCCGTCGCGGTAGTTGAACTGCCAGTTCCACTTGAACGCCACGACCTCGACGGTGACGTCCGGGTTCTTCGACTCCTTGATCACGTCGGTCTGCACGACCGCGGTGTAGTAGAAGAGCACGGAGACCACGAGGATCGGCGCGATGGTGTAGAGGAACTCCATCGGCAGGTTGTAGCGGGTCTGCACCGGCAGCTCGTTGCCGCGCTTGCGGTAGCGGACCACGCACCAGAAGATCAGGCCCCAGACGAACACACCGACGGCCAGCGCCGCGATGCAGGACGCGATCCACAGGTCGTACATGCGCTGCGACTCGGGCGTGATGCCGCCCTGCGGCCAGCCGAACCCGCCGAACGCCTTGCCGACGTCACAGCCGGTGAGCGAGACCAGCAGCGCCGCCGCGCCGAGACCGAGCCCGGCGATTCGACCAGCACCACGCCGCCGGCGTCCACCGGCCCCCGGGGAAGCGCTGCGTACGGCCGAGCGCCGTACCTCCGAACTCCTTGCGACCACCTGGTCCTGCCTCCCTAGCGCGCCGCGGCGGTTGTTCTCCTTGACACCGACGGCAAAGGCGTCACCGACGGTCGCAGATTACTCGACCATGACCGGCCAGGCCGTCTTGGGGTCGCTGTCCACCCCCATCGGGGGGATCTTGGGCGTAACCGGGCGATAGCGTGGAACGTCATGAGCGCCTCCCCGGTCTACCTGGACGCCGCCACCGCGGCCCCGCTGCATCCGGTCGCGCGGCAGGCGATGCTGGCCGCCCTGGACGACGGCTGGGCCGACCCGGCCCGGCTCTACTCGGCGGCCCGCCGGGCCCGCCAGCTCCTCGACGCCGCGCGCGAGGCCGCCGCGCAGACGCTCGGCGTCCGCGCCGACGAGCTGTCCTTCACCCCCAGCGGTACGGCGGCAGCGCACGCCGCCGTACTCGGTGGCCTGGCCGGGCGGCGGCGGGCCGGGGCGACGCTTGTGCACTCGGCGGTCGAGCACTCGGCGGTGCTGCACGCCGCGCAGCGGCACACGGCCGCCGGCGGCGCGGCGGTGTCCGTACCGGTGAACCGGCTGGGCCGGGTGGACCTGGACGCCTGGGCGTCGGCGGTGGCCGCGCCCGGCGTGGCCCTCGCGGCGTTGATCGCTGCCAGTCACGAGGTGGGCACGGTGCAGCCGGTGCCCGCCGCGGCGGAGCTGTGCGCCGAGGCGGGCGTGCCGCTGTACGTGGACGCGGCGCAGCTCGCCGGCCGGGCGCCACTGCCGGCGGGCTGGTCGGTGCTGAGCGCCAGCGCGCACAAGTGGGGCGGGCCGCCCGGCGTCGGGCTGCTCGTGGTGCGCAAGGGCGCCCGGTGGGAGTCGCCGTACCCGGCCGACGAGCGGGAGTCGGGGCGTACCCCGGGGGTGGTGAACCTGCCGGCGGTGGTCGCGGCGGCGGCGAGCCTGCGCGCGGCGGCGGCCGACGCGGCGGCCGAGGCGGCGCGGCTGGGACCGCTGGTGGACCGGATCCGGGCGCGGGTGGCGGCCGAGGTGCCGGACGTGGAGGTGGTCGGCGACCCGGTCGACCGGCTGCCGCACCTGGTGACGTTCTCCTGCCTGTACGTGGACGGCGAGGCGCTGCTGCACGCGCTGGACCGGCGCGGGTTCGCGGTGTCCTCCGGCTCGTCGTGCACGTCGTCAACGGTGCGCCCGTCGCACGTGCTGGAGGCGATGGGGGTGCTGTCGCACGGCAACGTGCGGGTGTCGCTGCACCGGGAGACCACCGAGGCGGACGTGGAGCGGTTCCTGGCCGAGCTGCCGGGGATCGTGGCGGACCTGCGGGCGCAGGCGGGGGTGACCGACCTGTGAGCGAGCCGGATCAGGTGCTGGACTGCCGGGGGCAGCGCTGCCCCCTGCCGGTGATCAATCTCGCCCGGCTGGTGCCCGGGCTGCCGGCCGGCGCGGTGGTGCGGGTGCTGGCCGACGACCCGGCGGCGGCGGTGGACATCCCGGCGTGGTGCCGGATGCGCGGCCACGAGTTCCTCGCCGCGCACGACGGGCCCGCCTACGACGTCCGGGTGTAAGGAAGGGCCCCTTGTTAACGCCTCGGGTAGAGGAAGGGACCCTTCTTAACGCCCGACGCTCAGCTCAGGTACGCGAGGATGCCGGGCAGCGGGTCGGCCGCCACGGCGGTGTCGACCACCAGGCGGGGGCCGATCAGCGGCTCGTACTCGGCGCGGCGGCGCAGCGTCAGCTCCCAGGTGCCGTCCTCGGGCGGGCGGGCCTCGACCCGGCGCCGGTGCTCCTCCTCGTCGCCGCAGTGCACCTCGATCACCCGCAGCGGCACGCCGGCCCGTTCGGCCACGTCGTGCCAGAGGCCCCGGGCGCTGGCGACCGGGTTCACCGCGTCGACCACCACGCTGAGACCCAGGCCGAGCTGCACCTCGGCCAGCCCGGCGACCGCGCCGTACGCGGCCATGCCCGGCACGTCGCCGGTGAGGCCGTAGCGGTGCAGGGCCCGCTCGACCGGGTCGACCGGCAGGACCGGGGCGCGCAGCGCGACGCCGACCCGGGCGGCGAGGGTGGTCTTGCCCACGCCGGGCAGCCCGGCGAAGGCGACCAGAACCGGGCCGCCGGAGCCGGGGCGGACCGCCTCCGGGTCCACCCCGCCCGACGGGACGGCCGCGCCGGTCACAGCAGGTGCGGCCGGACGTCCTCGGCGGCCGCGTCACCGTACGACTCGGCGAGTCGCTTCACGAACAGGTCGCGGCGGACCTCGTACTCCTGGCCGCCGAAGTTCTCCAGCACCAGCGTGGCCAGCAGGCAGCCGACCTGGGCCGCCCGCTCCAGGCCGACGCCCCAGTCGAGCGCGGCGAAGAAGCCGGCCCGGAAGCCGTCGCCGACGCCGGTCGGGTCGACCGCCTGGATCTCCCGCGCGATCGGCACCCGGATCGTGCCGACCTCCCGGCCGGCGATCTCCACGCCCTGCTTGCCCAGCGTGGTGACCCGCACCTTGACCCGGTCGAGCAGCTGCTCGTCGGTCAGTCCGGCCTTGCTCTGCAGCAGCGACTTCTCGTACTCGTTGGTCATCAGGTAGTCGGCGCCCTCGACCAGGCCGAGCACGTCCGCGCCGTCCATCCGGGCGAGCTGCTGGGACGGGTCGGCGACGAAGGCGTAGCCCCGGTCCCGGCACTCGCCGGAGTGGCGGATCATCGCGGCCGGGTCGTTGGCGCTGACCAGCACCAGGTCGAGGCCGCCGAGGCGCTGCGCGACCGGGTGCAGCTCGATGTTGCGGGCCTCGCTCATCGCCCCGGCGTAGAAGGAGGCGATCTGGCACATGTCGGTGTCGGTGGTGCAGACGAAGCGGGCGGTGTGCGCCACCTCGCTGACGTGCACCGAGTCGCAGTCGACGCCGTGGCGCTCCAGCCAGGAGCGGTAGTCGGCGAAGTCGGCGCCGACCGCGCCGAGCAGCACCGGGCGCAGCCCGAGCTGGGCCATGCCGAACGCGATGTTGGCGGCGGTGCCGCCGCGCCGCAGGACCAGCTCGTCGACGAGGAAGGAGAGCGAGACCTTGTCGAGCTGGTCGGCGATGAGCTGGTCGGCGAAGCGGCCGGGGAAGCTCATCAGGTGGTCGGTCGCGATCGAGCCGGTCACGGCGATCTTCATGTCAACCCTCGGGGTCGGGAGCACGGCGCGGTCAGCCTACCGGCCCCCGGACCGGACGGACGGCGGTCGGTCACCAACCGGTCGATCAGCGCACATCCGGACGTCACCCCCAGGGGGTACGACGAAGCGGCGGGCCGCCCCACCGGGACGGCCCGCCGCTTGCGGTCGGTGCGTCGACTCAGCTGAAGGAGTCGCCGCAGGCGCAGGAGTTGCCCGCGTTGGGGTTGTCGATGGTGAAGCCCTGGGCGTCGATCCGGTCGGCGAAGTCGATGGTCGCGCCGGTCAGGTAGGGGGCGCTCATCCGGTCGACGACGACCTCGACGCCGTCGAAGTCGGTGACGATGTCACCGTCGAGCGAGCGCTCGTCGAAGAACAGCTGGTACCGCAGGCCGGAGCAGCCACCCGGCTGCACGGCGACCCGGAGCCGCAGGTCGTCGCGGCCCTCCTGCTCGATCAGGGCCTTGACCTTCTGCGCCGCGACGTCGGTGAGGACGACGGTGCTGGGGGCCTTGGCCTCGGTCGACTCGGTCTGCGCTGGCGTGGTCACGTGGAAGTCTCCCTGCGCGGTATAGGTCCGGACGTCCTGGCCAACGCCGCACGTCCGCCAGTGATTCCCGGTGTGGTCCGTTTCGATCGTACGCCGCCGTCGGCGTCACCACCCGGCGGCGTGACCAGCGGAACCGGTCAGCGGCTCCACTGCCCGGCCAGCCGCGCGCCGAGCGCGCGCAGCCCCTCGGCCGGGCGGGTCATCGCCGCGTCCACTCCCCCGCGCTCCTCGCCGCCGAAGTGGTCGACCAGGCTGTACGCGTCGGTCACGCCGGCCGCCGCGGCCTCCCGCCGCCCGGTGCTCACCCGTCCCGCCAGCACCACGCAGGGCACGCCCCGGTCCCGGGCGGCGCCGGCCACGCCGGCGACCACCTTGCCGCGCAGCGACTGGTGGTCGAACGAGCCCTCGCCGGTGATCACCAGGTCGGCGGCGTCGAGCGCGGCGTCCAGCTTCACCGCGCGGGTGACCACCCCGATGCCCGATTCGCACCGGCCGCCCAGCGCCAGCACGGCCGCGCCGAGGCCGCCCGCGGCGCCGCCGCCGGGCAGCGCGCCCAGCCCGGGCGGGCAGCCCGGCAGGCGCTGCGTCAGCACGTCCGCCCAGCGGGTCAGCGCGGCGTCGAGCAGCAGCACGTCGGCCCGGTCGGCGCCCTTCTGCGGGCCGAAGACGCTGCTCGCGCCGTGCAGCCCGAGCAGCGGGTTGTCCACGTCGGTGGCGGCGACGAGCGTCGCGCCGCGCAGCCGCGGCTCGCCGTCGAGCGCGGCCACCGCGGTGAGCGCCGCGCCGCCGTACGGCAGCGCCCGGCCGGCGTCGTCGAGCGGCGTGACACCCAGCGGTACGAGCATCCCGGCGCCGCCGTCGTTGGTGGCCGAGCCGCCCAGCCCCACCACCACGGTGCGCGCGCCCGCCTCGACCGCGGCGGTGACCAGCAGCCCCAGCCCGTACGAGGTGGTGGCCTTCGGGTCGCGTTCGGCGTCGGAGAGCAGGTGCAGGCCGCACGCCTGGGCGCTCTCCAGGTACGCCGTGCCGTCGTCGGTGAGCAGGATCTCACCGGTGGCCGGACGGCCCAGCGGGTCGACCGTGGGCACCGGCAGCCGGCGCCCGCCGAGCGCGTCGGCGAGCACCTCGACAAACCCCGGTCCGCCGTCGGCCAGCGGCCGGACCAGCAGTTCGTCGCCGGGGGCGACGTCCCGCCAGCCGTCGGCCACCGCGGCGGCCACCTCGGGGGCGGACAACGTGCCGGCGAACTTGTCCGGGCAGAGCAGCACGCGCATGCGCAGCAGTGTGGCAGGCCACATCGGGGACGGCTGCGCGGTGGTCGCGCTGTGGGACCATGGGGGCGTGACTTCGACCTGGGTTGAGCCGTCCAACACCGCCACGGCGCTGCTGCTCCTCGGCCGCGGCAGCGACCCCGCCACCGAACGTGGCGTGGAGTGTCCGGGTGATCTCCCCGCGCCGAGCGACCCCGACCTGGTGGCCCGCGCCGCCGCCGCGAAGGCCGCGCTCGGCACGAAGGTGTTCGTGCTGGGCCACCACTACCAGCGCGACGAGGTGATCCAGTTCGCCGACGTGACGGGCGACTCGTTCAAGCTGGCCCGGGAGGCGGCGGCGCGCCCTGATGCGGAGTACATCGTCTTCTGCGGCGTGCACTTCATGGCCGAGAGCGCGGACATCCTGACCTCGGACGCGCAGAAGGTGATCCTGCCCGACCTGGCGGCCGGCTGCTCGATGGCCGACATGGCGGTGCTGTCGCAGGTCGAGGCCGCCTGGGACACGCTCACCGACCTGGGCATCGCGGCGGACACCGTCCCGGTGACGTACATGAACTCCTCGGCCGACATCAAGGGCTTCGTCGGCCGCAACGGCGGTGTGGTCTGCACCTCGTCGAACGCCAAGCGGGCCCTGGACTGGGCGTTCGAGCAGGGCCGCAAGGTGCTGTTCCTGCCCGACCAGCACCTGGGCCGCAACACCGCGGTGCTGGAGATGGGCTTCTCGCTCGACGACTGCGTGCTCTACGACCCGCACAAGCCGGGCGGCGGGCTGACCGCCGAGCAGCTGCGGGACGCGAAGATGATCCTGTGGCGCGGCCACTGCTCGGTGCACGGCCGGTTCACGCTCGACAGCGTCAACGACGTACGCGAGCGGGTGCCGGGCGTGAACGTGCTGGTGCACCCGGAGTGCCGGCACGAGGTGGTGAACGCCGCCGACCTGGTCGGCTCGACCGAGTTCATCATCAGGACGATCGAGGCGGCCCCGGCCGGCTCGGCGTGGGCGGTGGGCACCGAGCTGAACCTGGTACGCCGGCTCGCGCTGGCCCACCCGGACAAGCAGATCATGTTCCTCGACCGGGCGGTCTGCTACTGCTCGACGATGAACCGGATCGACCTGCCGCACCTGGTGTGGGCGCTGGAGGAGCTGGTCGCCGGCCGCGTGGTGAACCAGATCACCGTCGATCCGGAGACCGCCCGACACGCCCGGTCGGCGCTGGACCAGATGCTCGCGCTTCCGGGAGCGTGATCACCCTCGGTCACCCCACTGGCACGTAAACGCACCGGACACCCCGGTTCGTGCCCTCGCTGGTGATGTGACCGATTCCATTTTCGTCACGGAGGGCTATGCTGCCGGGGCGACGACACACGCGGCCCGTTTTCCCATGACCGCGTTCCGGGTAGCGATGAACTTCGTGCACCCATCACTAGACACGGCAGCACCCAACGCGCTGGAGGTTGCGTTGACCGACGACGTCCTGGTCGTACACGGAGGCACTCCGCTGGAAGGGCGGATCCGCGTCCGCGGCGCGAAGAACCTGGTGTCCAAGGCGATGGTCGCCGCCCTGCTCGGCGACACACCCAGCCGGCTGTTCGACGTGCCGCGTATCCGTGACGTCGAGGTGGTCCGCGGTCTGCTCGGCCTGCACGGCGTCAAGGTCAGCGACGGCGACGAGGAGGGCGAGCTGGTCTTCGACCCCTCGAACGTCGAGAGCGCCAGCACCGACCAGATCAACGTGCACGCCGGTTCCAGCCGGATCCCGATCCTGTTCTGCGGCCCGCTGCTGCACCGGCTCGGCCACGCCTTCATCCCCGACCTGGGCGGCTGCCACATCGGCCCGCGCCCGATCGACTTCCACCTCCAGGCGCTGCGCGAGTTCGGCGCCACCGTCGACAAGACGCCGGAGGGCCTGCACCTGTCCGCGCCCAACGGGCTGCACGGCACGAAGTTCGCGCTGCCGTACCCGAGCGTGGGCGCCACCGAGCAGGTGCTGCTCACCGCGGTGATGGCCGAGGGCGTCACCGAGCTGCGCAACGCGGCGGTCGAGCCGGAGATCATCGACCTCATCTGCGTGCTGCAGAAGATGGGCGCGATCATCAAGGTGCACACCGACCGGGTGATCGAGATCCAGGGCGTCAAGAAGCTGCACGGCTACACCCACCGGCCGATCCCGGACCGGATCGAGGCGGCCAGCTGGGCGGCGGCGGCGCTGGCGACCCGCGGTCACGTCGAGGTGCTGGGCGCCCAGCAGGCCGACATGATGACCTTCCTGAACATCTTCCGCTCGGTCGGCGGCGAGTACGAGGTCACCGACCTGCGCCCGCCGCGCGGCGGCAGCCCCGGCCAGGAGGGCGGCATCCGCTTCTGGCACCCGGGCGGCGAGCTGAACGCGGTGGCGCTGGAGACCGACGTACACCCGGGTTTCATGACCGACTGGCAGCAGCCGCTGGTGGTCGCGCTCACCCAGGCCCGCGGCCTGTCGATCGTCCACGAGACGGTCTACGAGCAGCGGCTCGGCTACACCGAGGCGCTGAACACGATGGGCGCCAACATCCAGGTCTACCGGGACTGCCTCGGCGGCACCCCGTGCCGCTTCGGCCGGCGCAACTTCAAGCACTCCGCGGTGATCGCCGGGCCGAGCAAGCTGCACGCCGCCGACCTGGTCATCCCGGACCTGCGGGCCGGGTTCAGCCACCTCATCGCGGCGCTCGCCGCCGAGGGCACCTCCCGGGTGTACGGCGTGGACCTGATCAACCGCGGCTACGAGGACTTCGAGGCCAAGCTGGCCGACCTCGGCGCGCACGTCGAGCGTCCCTGAGGCGTCCCGTTCACTCGACCGGCCGCGCCCGGTGCACCCGTGATGTGCACCGGGCGCGGCCGGTTGGCTACCCTTGCCGCGTGCCGTCGCTGTTTCGCCGCAAGTCCGCCGACCTCGTCGAGGAGTCCGTCACCACTGTGACGACCGACGAGGAGTCCGCCGCCGCCCGTCCCCGGGGCTACACGCCCAGCAAGAAGGAACTCGGGCAGGTCACGCCGAAGCGCCCGGTCGCCGGCCGCCGGCCGACCGCGCCGGCCAAGCCGCTGACCAAGGAGGAGGCCCGCGCGCAGCGCCGCGCCGCCCGCGCCGAGGCCGCCGCCGAGTTCCGGCGCGAGGGCGGCCCGCGTGACCGGGGGCCCGAGCGGCTGCTGGCCCGCAACGTGGTCGACTCCCGGCGTACGGTCGGCACCTGGTTCTTCGGCGGCGCGCTGATCGTGCTGGTCGGTTCCAACCAGGCCATGCCGCCGATCGTGCGGCTGCTGTCCAACCTGCTGTGGGGCGCGCTGGCGCTCGGCGTGCTGATCGACTCGGTGCTGATCTCCCGGAAGATCAAGCGGCTGGTCCGCGAGCGCTTCCCGAAGAGCACCGAGAAGCTCGGCTCGCTCTACTTCTACGCGATCATGCGGTCGATCACGTTCCGCCGGATGCGCGCTCCCGCGCCCCGGGTGAACATCGGCGACAAGGTCTGACCGGCCCCGCTCCGAAATCGGCCCCTTCCCGCTCCGGCGGTGCGGGGCCGTTCTCGTGCGAGGGCCGGCGTCAGTCCACGCCGAGCAGGCGCAGCACCGCTGTGGTGGCCGCCGCCGCGACCACGACCAGCACGAACGGCGCCCGGCGCCAGGCCAGCACCAGGCCGATCAGCACCCCGGCGGGGCGGGCGTACCCGGCGAAGCCACCGGCCTCGGTCAGCGCCGCGGTGGCGGCGAGCGCGGCCAGCAGCGTGGCGGCGCCGACCGGCAGCAGGTGGCGGGCCCATTCGGGCAGGTCCAGCCGGTCCCGCAGGAGCACCCCGGCGACGCGGAAGCCGTAGGTGCCGGCGGCCAGCGCGAGGATCACGGCGATCAGCACGAGACCTCCCCGGCCCGCACGCTCCGATCATCAGCCGCCTCGTCAGCGGTCCGGGGTGGCGCGGCGGGCGGGCGGCGGCGGGCCAGCAGCGGCAGGGCCAGCGCGGCGAGCGCGAGCAGCACCGGCAACCCGGCCGGCAGCAGCGGCGTGGCCAGCACGGCCAGGCCGGCGCCGGTCAGCGCCACCCGGCGGGTCTCCCGGTCGCGCAGGCTGGGCAGCAGCAGCGCGGCCAGCCCGGCCGGGAACGCGGCGTCGAGTCCCAGCGCGGCCGGGTCGCCGGCCGCGCCGCCGGCGAGCACGCCGAGCGCGGTGCCGGTGTTCCAGGCCAGGAAGAGCAGCACCCCGGCGAGCCAGAACGCCCGGCGCCGCCCCGGACCGGCCGGGCGGGCCAGCGCGAACGCGGTCGCCTCGTCGGTCATCAGGTGGCTGCCCAGCAGCCGCTGCCAGCGCCGGGAGCCGAGCGCGCCGCCGAGGGCCAGGCCGAACGGCAGGTGGCGGGCGTTGAGAAGCAGGCCGGCGAGGACCGCCGCGAGCGGACTGCCGGCCACGACGAGCCCCACCGCCATGAACTGGGCGCCACCGGCGTAGACGACCGCGGACATGGCGAGCGTGGCCCAGGCGGGCAGGCCGGCGGCTACCGCCACGGCGCCGAACGACGCGCCCACGGCCAGCATCGCCGCGCCGATGGCGGCGACGTCGCGGAGCACCCGGGCGTCGCCCGTTCGGTATGCCGTACGCATGTCCATTATCCTGAACGCGAGAACGCTTGTTCGTCAAACCGAACAAACCGACCGTTGGAGCGAACACATGGCGATCGACCCCGCTCCCCCACTCGCGACCATCGCCGCCGCGCTACGCCGCGAACGCGAACGGGCCGGCCTGTCGCTCACCGAGCTGGCCCGCCGCGCCGGCATCGCCAAGTCCACCCTGTCCCAGCTGGAGTCCGGTTCCGGCAACCCCAGCGTGGAGACGCTCTGGGCGCTCGGCGTGGCGCTGGACGTACCGTTCAGCCGCCTGGTCGAACCACCCGCCGCCGCCGTGCGGGTGGTCCGGGCCGGCGAGGGCCCCCGGATCCGCTCCGAGCACGCCGACTTCTCCGCCACCCTGCTCGCCGCCGGAGCGCCGCACGCCCGGCGGGACGTCTACGTGATGGAACTGGAACCCGGCGCGGTACGGATCGCCGAGGCGCACACCCCGCGCAGCGTCGAGCACGTCGTGGTCGCCGCCGGACGGATGCGCGTCGGCCCGGAGACCGACCCGGTCGAGCTGGGACCCGGCGACTACGTCACCTTCCCCGGCGACACCCCGCACCGGTACGAGGCGCTGGCCCCCGGCACGTTCGCCGTACTCGTCATGGAGCACCCGTGACCGCGGCCGGCGCCCGGTAGAGCCGCGCCACGACCTCCTCGATGTCCGGCTCCACGATCGAGATGTCCCGCAGCGTGGCCAGGCCGGCCAGCCCGGCCACCACCTCGGCGACGCTCGCCCGTTCCAGCGCGAAGACCAGCCGCCGCCCGTCCGCCTCCACCCGCTGCACCGGCGCGCCGGGCAGCACCGGCGGCTCGGGCAGCGCCGCGTCCAGCTCGGCGACCACCATCCGGCGCGAGCCGTACCGGCGGTGCAGCTCGGCGATCGACCCGTCGTGCACCACCCGCCCGTGGTCGATCACCACGAGCCGCCGGCACAGCCGCTCGATGTCGGCCAGGTCGTGCGTGGTGAGCACCAGCGTGGTGTCCCCGGCCCGGCCCAGCTCGGCCAGGAAACCACGCACCGCCTGCTTGCTGACCACGTCCAGGCCGATCGTCGGCTCGTCCAGGAACAGCACCTCCGGGCCGTGCAGCAGCGCCGCGGTCAGCTCACCGCGCATCCGCTGACCCAGCGAGAGCTGCCGGACCGGCGTGTCCAGGAACCCGTCCAGGTCGAGCAGCTCCCGGCAGCGGGCCAGCCGGGCCGCGTGCTCGCCGGCCGGCACCCGGTAGACGTGCCGCAGCAGGTCGAACGAGTCCCGCAGCGGCAGGTCCCACCACAGCTGCGAGCGCTGCCCGAACACCACGCCGATGCGCAGCGCCAGCCGGGTCCGGTCGGCCACCGGGCGCAGCCCGCACACCCGGGCCCGCCCCGCCGACGGCGTCAGCACGCCGGTGAGCATCTTCAGCGTGGTCGACTTCCCGGCGCCGTTCGGGCCGATGTAGCCGAGCATCTCGCCGCGCTCCACCCGCAGGTCGACCCCGTCGACGGCGGTCACCGTCCGCTTCTCGCGCCGCAACCGCCCGGCCCGGACCCGGACCGTGAACTCCTTGCGCAGCCCGTCCATCTCGATGACGCTCATGACCCCGTACTCCGGTAGTGACGGACCCCGACGCGCCAGGCCAGGGCGGCCAGCGCCGCCGCGACCACCGCGACGCCCGGCGCGGCCCAGCCCGCCCAGGACGGCAGGCCGAGCGGGTCGGCGCGGCCCAGCAACGCCAGCGCCGGGTGGTAACTGACAAAGGCGAACCCCATCCCGTACGCGAACAACGCGCGGAACCAGCCGCCGTAGACGGTGACCGGGTACGAGGTGAAGTCACGCCCGCCGTAGGTGACCGAGTTGGCCAGCTCGCCCGAGTCGACCCAGTAGAACGACACCGTCGCGGTCAGCACGAAGACCGAGGCGAAGAAGACCACGGCGGCCAGCGGCGCGACGACCGCCAGCGCCACCCGGCCCGGTGTCCAGTCGATCCCCGCCGAGACCAGCGCGAACAGCAGCACGGCGAGCCCGAACACGGCCCGGGACAGCTTACGCAGCGGCAGGTCCATCAGCAGCAGCTGCGGCAGCGCGCCGAGCGGACGGACCAGCACCGCGTCGAACAGGCCGGTGCGCACGTACCGGGGAAGCCGTTCGATGTTGCCGACCAGCAGGTCGGCGGTGGCGAAGCCGCACGCCGACAGCCCGACCACGACGAGCGTCTCGCGCAGCGTGAAGCCGCCCAGCTCCCGCGTCACACCGAAGATCACCAGGACGGTGACCACGTCGAACACGGTGGCGCCCACGTTGCCGACCAGGTCCACCACGAACGAGGTGCGGTACGCCGCCTGCGAACGCGCCTGCGCGCCGAGCAGCGCCCGGTACGCCCGCAGTTCAGCCACCCCGGGCGCGCTGTCGCGCTCAGCCACCCTGGACCACCAGGCGGCGCTCGGCGCGGCGCTGCACCAGCCGGCATAGCGCCAGCAGCGCCACCACCCAGGCGGCCTGCACCCCGACCAGGGCGAGACCGGTGGACATCGGCTCCCGCTCCACCAGCACGTCCAGCGGCACCTGGAGGATGCTGGGGAACGGGGTCGCGTACCGCAGGACCGTCTCCAGCGGGCCGGGCAGGAACCCGAGCGGGAAGTAGAGCCCGGCCAGCACGCCCGAGCCGAGCGTCCACAGGATCATCGGCCCTCGGACGTCCTGCAGCCAGTACGCGGTGGCGTTCACCAGGTAGCGGCAGCCGAAGCAGACCACCACCGCGAGCAGCACGGAGAGCAGGAACAGCGGCACCGTTGCCCAGTGCCGGGGCACGTACACCGCGAAGAAGAACGGGCCGATCACCAGCGGCGGCACCAGCCGGGCCAGCGCCGCGAACCCGGCCCGGCCCAGGTCGGTGGCGAGGTAGCTGGTCACCGGGTGCACCGGTCGCAGCAGGTCGGCGGCCACCTCACCGGTACGGATCCGGTCCGCCAGGTCGGTCCAGCCCCAGATGGCGATCACCGCCAGCAGCCCCTGGCCGGCCCAGACGAACGTGGCGAGCTGCGCCCTGTCGTAGCCGGCCACGGTGCCGGCCGCGCCGGTCGCGGCGAGGAAGATGTAGCAGCGCAGGAAGCCGAATACGGTGTTGGTGAACAGCCCCGCCACGGCGGCCTGACGGTAGGTCGCGTGCCGCCGGAACCCGGCCGCCGCGATCGCGCCGAATGTCCGAAACCATGGGGTAACGTGTGCGCCGGTGGGTGGTGCCACAGTGGCGGTGACCGAGCCCACGCCGTTACCCTCCTTCCGCAGCCACGACGTGCTGGACCGGGCGACTGTACCGGCACGTCCGGCGCCCCAGCGCGCGAATTTCCAATGAGGTGACACCGCCGTGAGCGAGCGACGCGAGCCGGCCCCGGGGCCGTCCCGCGCGAGCGGCCGGAGGGGTTGCCGATGAGTGGCTGGGGGAGCTGGCGCGAGCCGGCCGAACCGGCCTGGGCCGCCGAGCCCACCCACGAGTGGCAGCCGCAGTTCCCGGGGCAGCGCTACCCGGGTGACATCGGCATCGAGAACCTGACGCCGCGCCGCCGTACCGTGGTCGGCCGCGCCGAGGTACGCCCGGTCAGCCCCGCGCCCGACGCCGACCCGTACCCGGTCAGCCCAGCAGGCGCGCACCCGGTCAGCCCGGCCGGGTTCCACCCCGTCAGTCCCGCGCCCGACACCGATCCGTATCCGGTCAGCCCGGCCGGCGCGAACCCGGTCAGTCCCGCCGGATTCCACCCGGTCAGCCCGGCAGGTCCGCACGGCCCGCACCCCGCCGGCCCGGTGGGTCCCGCGGGTCCGCGCGACGCGTACCCCGTCAGTCCGGCCGGCCCACGCGGCACATACCCGACCAGTCCAGCCGGCCCACGCGGCACGTACCCGACCAGTCCAGCCGGCCCACGCGGCACGTACCCGACCGGTCCCGCCGGTCCGCGCGGGGCCGAGCAGCCGGGGTCCGGCGGTCCACGCGGTGGCGGCCCGGCCGGTCCGGCCACGTCCCGCGGGGCGTACCCGGCCGGGCCCGCGGATCACGGCGGCCAGCGCCCCGCCGGCAGCCCTCCGGACGACCGCCGCGGGCACCCCGCGGACGGGCGGCGGCCCTGGCCGGAGGATCGGCGCCGCACCGGCCCGCCCACGCCGCCCGAGCAGCGGCTCGACCAACGCTGGGTACGCCCCGAGGCCGCACCGCGCCGGCCGTCCCAGCCCGGCTGGATGCCGGAGCCGAACGAGTTCCCGCACCATGGCGAGCGCCGGGCCGACCGCCCGCACCAGGCCGACGGACGCCGCGCCCCGGTCGAGGGCCCGCCTGCCGTGTCGGAACAGCGGTGGGGCTCGGCGTCCGACGCGCGGCGGGACCATTCCCCCGCCGGGCGCCGCGAGTCCATGCCCGACGGACGCCGCGACCGCTTCCCGGACGAGCGCCGGGAGCCGCCGTCCGACGGGCGGCGTGACCACGGCGCCGGGCGCCCGGCCGATCGGCGCGACGACGCCGTGCCGCCGCTGGAGCGGGGCGCGGCCGGGTGGGGCCAGCCGGGCCGGGACGGTTGGCGCGGCACCGACGGTGACGGCTGGCGTGACCCGAGCCGGCGTCCCCCGGCGGAGCGGCGTGAGCCGGTGGACGGCCGGCCCTTGGCAGACGGACGTGCGCCGGGCCGGGAGGCCGCCGCGTACCCGGAGACCCAGCGCCGGGCGCCCGAGAACGGGCCTCCGCAGACCGAGCCCGACCGGTACGGCGCACCGCGTCCCGGCGCCGACCAGCGGTGGCAGGGTCAGCGCCCGCCGGTCGACCGGTCCCGCCCGCACCAGGGCGAGTGGCCCATCATCGAGCCGCGGCCCCGTCCCGAGACGGACACGCGCCGGCCGGACGAACAGCAGCGCCCACCCGTGGAGCGGCCGGCGCCGCAGCGGTACCCGATGCCGCCGTCCGACGCCACCCGGCCGCCCACCGTGATGCCCCGTCCCGAGCCCAGTCGGCCACAGCCGGATGCCGCCGCCCGCCCCGAGACCCGTGCCCCGCAGTGGCCGGTGCGGCCGGACGAGCGCAGGTCGGCACCGCCGGACGAGCGCAGGTCGGCGCCGCCGGTGCAGTGGCCGGTACGGCCGGCCGGTCACCCGCCGCCCCGGGTCGCCGACGGCCGGGAGACGGCACCTGTCGAGCCGGCCGCACACACCCGTCCCGATGACCGTCCCCGGGTCGCCCCGGTACGGCCCGATCCGGTGCCGCCGCCGGCCACGCCCGGGCGTTCCGGGGAGGGCTCGGCCGCGCCTCGGACCGGCGACACCCCGCGTCCGGCATCTCCTGCGCCGCAGGCCGGCGTGCCCGTCGCGGACGCTCCCGTTTCCGGAGCGTCCGCCCCCGCCGCGCCGCAGGCCGACTTGCCTGGCGCGGGCAGCCCCGCTTCCGGCGCGGTCACCCCCGTTCCGCCTCCTTCCGACGCGCACGTCTCCCGTGCGCCCACGTCCGGAGCGCCCACTTCTGGAGCGCAGCGTCCGGGTGGCGCGGCACCGACGGACCGGAGCGAGGGCGCGGCCCGGCCCACGCCGTCGCAGGACGGGACCGCCGAGCGTCACGGCCCGCCTTCTTCCGACCCGGTGAACACGGCGCAACCCGCGAGGGCTCGCCCGGCACCGCCTGCCTACTCCGGTTCCGTGCCCGCACAGCAGACCGCGGGCAGGCCGCCCGTACCCACACCGGCCGAGCAGCTACCCGACGTCAGGCCCGCCGACTCGGTGGAGCACCCGGCCCCGATCGCGCCCCGGCCAGTCGTGGAGAGCGGCGCCATCGGCGAGCCCGAGGCCGGACCGGACGCCGAGGCCAAGCCGTCGGATGTGGATGCCGGTCGTCGGCGCGAGTCCGAGGTGCAGGCTCCGTCCACCTCGGCCCCTGACGCCGACCGGCCCTACGCCGACGTCAGTGCCCGTCCCGCGCCCGGCACAGGACGGACGGAACCCGGCCCGGCTGTCGACCGGACCGGCGAGCCATCGGAGCGAGCCGAGCACCCCCGCCCGGGGGCGACAGCCGCTCCGCCCTCCCCGGCCACGGACTCCGGCGCCGAGGCATGGTTCCGTCCCAGCCAGCCCGCCGCCCCCGCCCAGACACCGGAACCGCCGGAGATCTTGGAAGATTTCGGCCCCCCTGGGGGCCATTTCGTACCAAGATCTCCGGCAGACCTAGCCGAGCCGGCGACGATTCGTACCCCCGAGGTGGCCGAGGCCGGGTCCGGTACCGGCTCGACGCCGCCCGCTACCGGCGTCACCACGCCATCCGACGCCGCAACCAGCGACGCCACACCGAGCGCCCCTGCCGCCACCGACATCAGCACCAACGCAAACACCGACACCGACGAATCCACGAGCACCGCGGACCCGGCGGCCGGACACCTGGACACACCGGACGGGACCGCTTCCGGCGGGGAGAACGCGGGCAACCGCATGCCCGCCACCGGCACGTCCGCCGACACCGGAAGCGGCCGGCCGGTCACCGACGCCGAGCCGCCGGTCACTGTGGATGCCGGGCAGGACGCCACGGATTCAGAGGCTGGCGGCGGGAGCCAGACAGCCGGCGAGCCGGGCGGGGCCGGTCACGTCGAGGAACCGGCCACCACACCGGAGCCGACCGGCAGCATCCGGGGCGACGCCGACCGCGCCGACATCACCGCCTCGCCACTGGAGTCTCCGGGCAGCCGAGCCGAAGCCGACCTCACGAGCATCGCGACCCCGCAATCGGCACCCGCCGGCATCGAGCCCACCGGCATCACGATCCCGCAGCCGCAGGCCGCCGACACCCCGGCCACCGCGCCCGGCGAGGACTCCGACGGCGAGACCGCACCGACCGGTGACCCGGACCGCGCCCCCGCCGAGCCCGCGGCCGACGGCCAGCCCGCACCCCACACCGACACCACAACCGTCGACCCGGAGCACGACCGCGAGCCCGCACCACCCGAGCCCGCCGACGAGCCGACCGCTCAGACCGACGACGCGCCGACTCCCCGTACCGAAGAACCGGACACCGAAGCGGACGCCGAACCGGCCGGACCGCCGCCGCCCCCGGCGGACCCGGAGCAG
This sequence comes from Micromonospora chalcea, assembly GCF_028768405.1. NCBI lineage: Bacteria > Bacillati > Actinomycetota > Actinomycetes > Micromonosporales > Micromonosporaceae > Micromonospora > Micromonospora chalcea. The sequence goes on from NZ_CP118233.1 coordinate 3,065,680, forward strand.
GCCCTCGCCGCGGTCGGCTGGCGGCTGGATCCGCGTACGCTGCGCGAGGAGGCGCCCGATCCGGCGCAGTTGCGGCTGATCCGGGACGGCCTGACCGGCAAGCTCGACACCACACTGGACAACCGTGGCCGGGCCCGGCTGCTGAGCCTGCGCGCGGTGGCGTCGCGGATCCTCGGCGACCTGGACGACGCGCTCGGGGACGCGCGGCTGGCAGTCACGTACGCGGAGACGACGGGTGAGCTGCGGCGTACCGCGTTGGCCCGGGCCCGTCTCGCGGAGGCGCTGCGGTGGCGGGGTGACCACGCGGAGGCCGACCGGCTCTTCGCCGAGACGAACTCGCCGGAGCTGCCGGACCCGCTGCGCGCGTTGCTGCACGAGCACGCCGGGCGGAGCTGCTACGACCAGGGACGGCTGACCGAGGCGTGCCTGCACTTCGAGCGGGCGCTGGACCTGCGCCACGGCGAGGACGCGGCGATGAACGCGCGCGTCGAGGTGGCGCTGGACGCGGTCGCGGAGCGGGCCGCCGCCGACGGTTTCGGTCCGGCCCCGCGCCGGCCCGAGGAGGTGCTCGGCGCGCCGCGTCTCCCGGTGGCGACGTTCGACGAGGAGCAGCAGCTCTGGGGGTACGCGAACGCCGACGGCGAGATGGTGATCGCGCACCGGTACGCCGAGGTGCAGCCGTTCCACGAAGGGCTGGCCTGGGTACGCCGTCCGGAGGCGTCCCGCTGGGCGCTGATCGACACGTCCGGCGCGGCGCTGATCGAGGCGAACAACGGCTACCGGGCGGTGGGCGCCTTCTCCGAGGGGCTGTCCTGGGTGTCGATGGACGGCAAGGGCCGCTGGATGGCCGTGGACCGGATGAACATCGTGCGGATCCCGCCCGGGTACGAGGAGGTCAGGTCGTTCCGCAACGGACTGGCGGCGGTACGGCAGAACGGCGGCTGGGGCGCGGTGGACCTCACCGGCGAGGTGGTGGTGCCGACCCGGTACCACGGTCTCGGCACGCCGCTGGCCGACGGACGGAAGGTGGACGGGTTCACCGCCGACGGCCTGGCCGTGGTCGAGCTGGCCGGCCGCCGGGGCGTGGTGGACCGCGCCGGGCGGGTGGTGGTCACGCCGGCGTACCCGACTGTGGTGGTGCATCCGGTGGCGTTCATGGTCGCCACGGAGTCGGGCCGGTGGGGCGCGCTGGACCGGCGCGGCGACCCGCTCATCGACCCGGTGCATCCCGGCCGCGCGGCGGTGGTAGCGGAGATCGACCGTCTGCTCGCCGACGCCAGCCCGGTGCTCTGACCCGCGCCCGGCGGGGAGCGCCGGACGGCGGTCGCCACCGGGCAGGACTAGGGTCGGGAGCATGGAATTCCGTCACCTGGGCCGCTCCGGCCTGATGGTCAGCGAGATCTCGTACGGCAACTGGATCACCCACGGCTCACAGGTCGAGGAGGACGCCGCGCTCGCGTGCGTCCGCGCCGCTCTCGACAGCGGCATCACCACGTTCGACACCGCCGACGTGTACGCCGGCACCCGGGCCGAGTCGGTGCTCGGCCGCGCGCTCAAGGGTGAGCGCCGCGAAGGGCTGGAGATCTTCACCAAGGTCTACTGGCCGACCGGGCCGGGCCGCAACGACAGGGGCCTGTCCCGTAAGCACATCATGGAGTCGATCGACGGTTCGCTGCGCCGCCTGCAGACCGACCACGTCGACCTCTACCAGGCCCACCGGTACGACTACAGCACGCCGCTGGAGGAGACGATGGAGGCCTTCGCCGACGTCGTACGTTCCGGCAAGGCGCACTACATCGGCGTCTCCGAGTGGAAGGCGTCGCAGCTGCGCGAGGCGCACGCGCTCGCCCGTGAGCTGCGCATCCCGCTGATCTCCAACCAGCCGCAGTACTCGATGCTGTGGCGGGTCATCGAGACCGAGGTGATCCCGGCCAGCGAGGAGCTGGGCATCGGTCAGATCGTCTGGTCGCCGATGGCGCAGGGCGTGCTGTCCGGCAAGTACCTGCCGGGCCAGCCGCCGCCCGCCGGCTCCCGCGCCACCGACGAGAAGTCCGGCGCGAACTTCATCGCGCGGTTCCTCAACGACGACGTGCTCACCCGGGTGCAGCGGCTCAAGCCGCTGGCCGAGCAGGCCGGACTGACGATGGCGCAGCTCGCCGTCGCGTGGGTGCTGCAGAACCCGAACGTCGCCTCGGCGATCGTCGGCGCGTCCCGGCCCGAGCAGGTGCACGACAACGTGAAGGCGGCGGGCGTGAAGCTCGACGCCGACCTGCTGAAGGCGATCGACGAGATCGTCGAGCCGGTCACCGAGCGGGACCCGGCGAAGACCGAGAGCCCGGCGCAGCGTCCGTGACGTCGCGCCGTTCCCGGGCCGGCTCGCTCCGGCCCGGGAACGGCCGGTCGGCTACTGCCAGAAGCGGATCAGGGCGTAGCCGATCTGGTACAGCTCCCGCGGCAGCCCGAGCGCGTCGCCGACGGCGAACACCGCGCCGAAGAACGCCCGGTTGATCTGCGGGCTCCACAGCAGCGCGAACAGCAGGATGAAGCCGTACGGGGCGAACAGGTCGTACATCCGCCGGTAGGCGGGGCTGAGCCAGGGCTGGAGCATGTTGCCGCCGTCCAGGCCCGGCACCGGCAGCAGGTTGAGCACGCTGGCGGTGAGCTGGAGGAACGCGAGCAGCCCGACACCGGCCCAGAACTCCAGCGGGCCGCCCAGCTCGGGGCCCCACGCCACCGCGGCCACCAGCACCAGCGTGAACAGCACGTTTGTGGCCGGCCCGGCGAGGCTGACCAGCGTGTGCCGCAGCCGGCCGGGGATGGCGTGCCGGTCCACCCAGACCGCGCCGCCGGGCAGGCCGATGCCGCCGAGCAGCACCACGACCACCGGCAGCACGATCGACAGCAGCGGGCTGGTGTACTTCAGCGGGTTGAGCGTCAGGTAGCCCCGGTGGGCGATGTCCCGGTCACCGGCCCGGTACGCGACCACGGCGTGGGCGTACTCGTGCAGGCACAGTGAGACCAGCCAGCCGGAGACCACGAAGAGGAACACGTCGAACCGGACGTTGCCGTACCGGTTCCAGGCCATCACCCCGCTGGCCACGAAGAGCGCGACCAGGGCCAGGAAGATCGGGCTCGGCCGGAACGCCGCCCGGGGCACGCCGAGGACCAGCGGCTCGCCGGGACGGTCGTAGCCGGTCATTCGGCCGGGGGTTGCAGGCTCATCCGGTAGTCCACCCGGTCGTCCTCGACCAGCACGACGGTGGTGACGCCGGATGCCGCGAGCTCCCGCCAGGTCTGGCCGATCCACGACTCGGCGTCCGCCTGGCTCGTGAACGACTCGTCCGGCCCGTCGACCGCGTCGCCGTTCGTGCCCTCGTACCGCCAGCTCCACGCCATGCCGCGTCTCCCCTCGCCGCCGTCGTCCCGCAGGACGCCAAACCTCCGCAAGCCTAGTCGCCCGCCCACGACGCTTCACCCCTCGACCGGCGCGGGCCGACGCGCGGGTGCCCGCAAGGTTCGGCCGTCACCAGCGGGGTATCCACGCCGGACGTCGTCAGCGAGGGAGGACACCATGCGGCCGTTGCGGGAGATGGACACCGAGGAGATACGGGCGATGGCGGTACGCGGCGGCATCGAGGCGGCCCACGAGATGGACCGGGAGGAGCTGCTCGACGCGCTTCTCGCCCGCCCCGGCGAGGGAGCCTGGCAGGAGGATCCGAAGCCGGTTGACGTGAATCCCAACGACTATCGCTTCGAGGCCCCCGAGCGCCGACCGCGATGAGCCACCTCTCACTGCCCCGCCGGGGCGGCGGCATCTAAGGTACGGGGCATGTCCGTTGACGGGTGGCACACCCTCCTGGTGCTCGGCGGTATCCGCTCCGGCAAGTCCGAGATCGCCGAGTCGCTGGTCGCCGACGCGCCCACGGTCCGGTACGTGGCGACCGCCCCGGCCGGGGATCCCGAGGACACCGAGTGGGCGGCCCGCCTCGCGACGCACCGCGCCCGCCGGCCGGGGAGCTGGACCACCGAGGAGACGGCCGCGAACCCGGGCCGACTGGTCGAGGTGATCGCCGCCGCCGGGCCGAACGAGACGCTGCTCGTGGACGACCTGGGCGGCTGGGTGACGGTGCTGCTCGACCCGGCCCACCAGCCGGCCGACGACACCGCCACGATCGCCGAGCTGGCCGCGGCGGTGCGCTCCAGCACCGCCCGGCTGGTGCTGGTCAGCCCCGAGGTGGGCCTGTCCCTGGTGCCCACCACGCCGCTCGGCCGGGCGTTCACTGACGCGCTCGGCGCCGCCAACCGCGCGGTCGCCGACGCCTGCGACGCGGTCGCGCTGGTGGTCGCCGGTCAGACCACCTGGCTCAAGCCGGCCGCTCCGGCCCACGCCGTGCCGCCCGCCGGCACGTCGCCCGAGGCCGGGCCGAGCCGCGACGCGGCGCCCCAGGTCGCGACATCCTGGGCCACGGCACCCCGGCCCGCGCCGGACCAGGCCGCGCCGACCGGAGCCGCCGCGAGCCGGACCGCACCGGCTCAGGCCGTACCGGCCGACCTCGGCGCCGGGGACGTGACGCTGCCCGAGGTGCTCACCCCGGCCGCCGCCCCGCTGCCCGCCCCGGCCGCGTCCGACGAGCCCGGCACGGGCGACTGGGCCGCCCCCACCATGGCGCTGCCGATGATCGCCACCGGCCTGGTGATCCAGCCGGGCATGGAACTGCCGATGCCTGACGACTACACCGGTCCGCAGGCGGTCGACCGGCTCGCCACGCTCGACCTTCCCGGCGCCGGTCTGGGCGTGCTGGAGCAGGTGGTCGGCTTCGCGGCCGCCACCCAGGGCACCTCGATGCCGCGGCCGTGGGACTCGGTGCGCGTACTGCTGATCCAGGGCGACCACGAAGGCGGCGTGTCGGCCGGCGCGCCGGCCGGTGAGTCGGCCCGCCGGGCCCGGCAGGCCCGCGCCGGCCGGGGCGCGCTGGCCCGGCTGGCCGCCGAGAACCGCGCCGACCTGCAGATCGTCGAGGCGCCCACGTCGGCGCCGATCGAGGACCGCCCGGCCCTGCCCGGCGACGAGGTGGAGGCGGCGCTGCGTTACGGCTGGCGGCTCGCCGAGCAGGCCGCCGACGCGGGAGTGCAGTTGCTGGTGCTCGCCGCGTGCGGTGCGGGCGCCGAGGCCGCCGCCGCGGCGGTGCTCGCGGCCACCGCGGGCGCGGAGCCGCCCACCGTGCTCGGCCGGGTGATCAGCGAGCAGGGCGAGATCGACGACACCGCCTGGATGGTCCGCTGCGCGGCGGTACGCGACGCGCTGCACCGCACCCGCCGCTCGTCCCGCGAGGCCAAGGACATCCTGGCCGAGCTGGGTGGCGGCGACATCGCGCTGGCCACCGGCGTCCTGCTGGGCGCCACCGCCCGTAAGGTGCCGGTGCTGCTGGACGGCCCGGTCGGCACCGCCGCCGCGATGGTCAGCCGCGACCTGGCCGGGCAGGCCCGGCACTGGTGCCTGCTGCCCGACCACGGCGGCCGTCCGGGTGTGCGGCTGGCCGCCGACGTGCTCGGCCTGACGCCGCTGGTGGACCTGCGGCTCGACCTGGGCGAGGGGGCGACCGCGCTGGCCGCGCTGCCGCTGCTGCGCTCCGCGCTGACGCTCGCCGCCACGCTGCCGGCGCATCCGTCGCTGGGCGGCCCCGACGACGACGGCGACACCGGCGACGGCCGGACCGGCGACGAACCGGACTTCGCCGAGCCGGAGCCGGCCGGGCCGGGACCGACCACGATCGGGTCCGACGAGCCGGTCTTCCCCGGCCGACGTGCCGACTGAGGCGCGGCTCGCCGACGGCATCCGGCTGGCGCTCACCACGTTCACCACCGCACCGGTACGCGCCGGCCGGGTCGACCGGGCCGCCGCCGGCACCGCGATGGCGCTCGCCCCGCTGGTCGGCGCGCTGCTCGGCGCCGTACTCGGCGGGGCGCTGCTGCTCACCGGCGCGCTCGCGCCACCGCTCGTCGCCGCCGTGGTCACGGTGGGGCTGGGCGCGCTGCTCACCCGGGGGCTGCACCTGGACGGGCTGGCCGACACCGTGGACGCGCTCGGCTCGTACCGGCGTGGTCCGGCCGCGCTGAAGATCATGAAGCAGCCGGACGTCGGCCCGTTCGGGGTGGTCGCGCTGGTGGTCGTACTCCTGCTCCAGAGCGCGGTGCTCGCGGAGCTGGCCGGCCGGGACGCGCTCGCCGCGTTCGCCGCCGTGGTCGCCGCGACCGCGGCCGGGCGGCTCGCTGTCGGCCTGGCCTGCCGGCGCGGCGTGCCGGCCGCGCGGCCGGAGGGCCTGGGCGCGCTCGTGGCCGGCACCGTCGGGTGGGGCGCGCTGGCGCTCGGCGCGGTCGCCGTCGCGCTGGCGGCCGTGCCCGCGGTGCCGGACCGTCCGTGGCAGGGGCCGATCGCCGTGCTCGGCGCGCTCGCCGTCGCGGCCGGGCTGCTCCGGCACCTGGTACGCCGCTTCGGCGGCATCACCGGCGACGTGCTCGGGGCGCTCGTGGAGATCGTCACCACGCTGTCCTACCTGGGACTGGTGCTGACCGGCTGAGCGTCACCGGTCCGGGCGGGTAGCGTTCGGGGCGAGTGCACCGGCGCGGTCGAGGGGGACGGCATGCTCATCACGGACGACTTCCTGCCGGTACCGGTGCCCGAGTCGCTCGACGCGACCTATCTGGTGCCGATCACCGGGCTGCCCAAGGTGAGCCCGAAGACCGCGGTGGAAGGGCTGGCCGGGCGGCTCGCCGAGCCGGTGCACGGGCTGGCCAAGCAGATGCTCGACAGCCCGCTGATGACCGTCGACACCCGTACCGTCGACGAGTTCCCGGAGCTGCCGCCGGACCTGCTCACCGCGTTCGGCGCCACCGAGGAGCAACTGGCCCGGCTGGCCGCCGCCACCCACCTGGTGGTGGTGCAGGCCGAGTACCGGCCGGGCTGGCCGCCGGCGCACGAGTGGGCCGCCCGCGCGGTGGCCGCGGCGGTCGCCGAGACGGTCGGCGGGGACGTGGTGGACGTCTTCGGGCTCCAGTTCCTCGACCCGGCGGCGGCGCTGCGCTCGCTGCCCGACGAGCAGGGCCGGATCCGGCTCGTCGACTGGGTGCTGGTGCCCTACTCCTCGGACTCCGACGGGCTGTGGTTCACCACGAAGGGGCTGCGCCGGTTCGGGCTGCTGGAGTTGCAGGCCCAGGGCGTGCCGGACCACCTGACCCGGGCGTGGGGCGCGGTGATGACCGGCGCGGCCCGGCGGCTGCTGCGGGACTGGACCGACGGGCTCGCCGGTGAGGAGGTGCCGGCGTTCGTGCAGCTTCCCGTGCTGGCCACGGTGACCGGGCACGACATCGCCGTGGCGTACGGCAATCCGGAGCAGCACGGCGCGACCGCGCCGGTGCTGCTGCGGCTGGAGCTGGACCCGGCCACCGACCCGGACGCCGACTCGTTCCTGAGCCTCAACCCGCCGCCCGGGCATCCGGGTCCGCCCGGCCGCTACTTCGCCGCCGCCTGCGCGACGCTGTTCAACGGCATCCAGCCGGACGTGCGCTACACCCGCACGGGGGACGCGATGAGCCGCGCGGTGGAGACCGCCCGGGAGGCGCTCGGCGACATCCGGGCCCGGTTCCTGGCCGGGCGGCTGCCCGAGGAGAGCCAGCTCGTGGTCAAGTACGGGCTGCCCGGCGACGACGGCCCCGAGTACGTCTGGGCCGGGGTGACCTCGTGGGAGAGCCCGGAACGGATCGTCGGCGCGAGCGCCAGCGACGCCAACACCGACCCGAACGTACGGATCGGCTCCCCCGTGGTGGTGGAGGCGTCGGACGTGGTCGACTGGGCGGTGCTGGACGGCACCGGCGTGCTGGAGGGCGGCTGGACGCAGGCAGTCCTCGACGCCGGGGAGCGCGGCGAGGACTGACCCGCGCGGCTCAGCGCGCCGAGGGCCGATCCGCCTCCGGCCTCAGCGCACCGAGGGCTTGACGAACGGCGGCCGGGTCAGGCGCATCCGGGCACGGCGGCCCCGGATGTCCACCTCCAGCTCCTCGCCGTCGGCCAGCTTCGGGTCGGTGTCGACGAGCGCCAGCGCGACGCCGTGCTTGAGCGTCGGGCTGAACGTGCCGCTGGTGACGGTGCCGACCTGCCGGTCGCCCGCGTACACGGCCATGCCGGGGCGCGGGATGGCCCGGTCGACAGCGGTCAGGCCGCGCAGCGTACGGGCGGGTCCGGCGGCCTTCTCGGCGCGCAGCGCGTCGCGGCCCCAGAACGCTGGCTTGTCCCAGCCCACCGCCCAGCCGGAGCGGCCCTGCACCGGGGTGATCTCCGGGGACAGGTCCTGCCCGTGCAGCGGGTAGCCCATCTCGGTGCGCAGCGTGTCCCGGGCGGCCAGGCCGCAGGCGCGGACGTCGCCGGCTGCGGCGAAGAGCGCGTCCCAGACGGCGACCGCGTGCTCGGACGCCACGACCAGCTCGTAGCCCAGCTCGCCGGTGTAGCCGGTGCGGCACACGGTCAGCTCCACCCCGTCGAGCGTGGCGGTGGAGAAACTCATGTAGTCGTGCCCGGTGGGCAGGCCGAGCGCGCCCAGCAGGTCCGCCGAGCGCGGGCCCTGGACGGCGAGCACCGCGTACGCCTCGTGCTCGTCGGTGACGGTGACCCCGGCGGGCGCGGCGGCGCGCAGCCGGCGGGCCACCTCGGCGGTGTTCGCGGCGTTGGGGATCAGGAAGACGTGGTCGTCGGCGTGCAGGTAGGCGATGATGTCGTCCACCACGCCGCCGGTGGCGTCGTCGCAGCAGAGCGTGTACTGCGCCTGACCGGGGGCGATCCGGCCGAGGTCGTTGGTGAGGCAGGCGTTGACGAAGTCCGCCGCGCCCGGCCCGGTGACCCGGATCTTGCCCAGGTGCGAGACGTCGAACACGCCGACGCCCTCACGGACGGCGGTGTGCTCCTTGAGCACGCCGCCACCGGCGTACTCCAGCGGCATCTGCCAGCCCCCGAAGGGGGCGAACTTCGCGCCGAGCGCGGTGTGCCGCTCGTGCAGCGGGGAGCGGCGCAGCCGGGTCTCGGCGGCGTCGGAGGTCACCTCGGTCATGGGTGGCAACTTACCGGCCGCGACGACTGTGGTTAGCATCGGCGGGATCCCGTCGGCGCGCATCGGCGGGACACCCACGCCTTCCGGCGGGTAGGTTGCCGCCGGAGACACCTTCACCGCCGGTACGCGACGACGCGGCCGGCCCGGCCCGCCCGGAGTAGCTTTCGTGACATCGCCCCGCACCACCCTCAGCCTGGTCGACACCGACCCCGCCGAACTCGCCGTCGACGCGATCGTGATCGGCGTGCACAGCCAGACCACCGAGCCGGGCAGCGGCGCACCCGCCCACGCCCTGCTGCTGGCCACCGGCGGGGAGAGCATCGCCGCCGCGTTCGACGGAAAGCTGACCGAGACGCTGGCCCTGCTCGGCGCGACAGGTGGCCCGGGCGAGGTGATCAAGTTGGCCACGCTGGGCACCGTGACCGCCCCGCTGGTCGTGGCCGTCGGCCTCGGCCCGGAGCCCTCGGGCGCCGCTCCGGCCCCGGAGTCGCTGCGCCGGGCCGCCGGCGCCGCCGTACGGGCGCTGGCCGGCGCGGCGCGCGTCGCCCTGGCCCTGCCGCTGCCCGACGACGCCGACGCCCCGGCCGCGCTGCGCGCGGTCGCCGAGGGCGCGCTGCTGGGCGGCTACCGGTTCGCCGGCTACAAGACCAAGCCGCAGCCGGCCCGCCGTGAGCCGGTGGCCGAGGTGCTGGTGGCGGTGCCGGACGCGGCCGACGCGACCGCCCAGGCCGAGGTCGCGCGGGCGCAGGCGGTAGCCGGCGCGGTGCGGACCAGCCGGGACTGGGTGAACACCGCGCCGAACGAGCTGCGTCCCCCGGCGTTCGCCGACGCCGTCTCCGCCGCCGCCCGCGAGGCGGGGCTGGAGGTCGAGGTGCTGGACGAGGCGGCGCTCAAGGCCGGTGGCTACGGCGGCATCCTCGCCGTCGGCCAGGGCTCCGAGGCCCCGCCGCGGCTGGTGAAGCTCACCTGGACGCCGGAGGGCGGCGGCAACGGCAAGCGGGTCGCGCTGGTCGGCAAGGGCATCACGTTCGACACCGGCGGCATCTCGATCAAGCCGGCGCAGGGCATGTGGGAGATGAAGTCGGACATGGCCGGCGCGGCGGCGGTCGGCGCGGCCATGCTGGCGATCGCGGCGCTCAAGCCGTCGGTCACCGTCACCGGCTACCTGCCGATGGCGGAGAACATGCCGTCGGGCGCCAGCTACCGGCCGGGCGACGTGATCAGCATGTTCAACGGCAAGAAGGTGGAGGTGCTCAACACCGACGCCGAGGGCCGGATGGTGCTGGCCGACGCGATGGCGCGGGCCTGCGCGGACGGCGCGGACTACCTGTTCGAGACCTCCACGCTGACCGGCGGGCAGGTGATCGCGCTGGGCAAGCGGATCGCCGGTGTGATGGGCACCCCGGAGCTGTGCGAGCGGGTGCGGGTGGCCGGTGACGCGACCGGTGAGCCGGCCTGGCCGATGCCGCTGCCGGACGACGTGCGCAAGGGCATGGAGTCGGACGTCGCGGACATCTCGCAGGTCAACGCCGGGATGGACCGGGCCGGGCACATGCTGCAGGGCGGCGTGTTCCTGCGCGAGTTCGTCACCGACGACGTGGCGTGGGCGCACATCGACATCGCCGGTCCGGGTTACCACTCGGGCGAGGCGACCGGCTACTGGACCAAGGGCGGCACCGGCGTGCCGGTGCGTACGCTCGTGCACCTGGTCGAGGACGTCGCCACCAACGGCTGACGTGTAAGGAAGGGCCCCTTCTTAACGCCTCGCGTTGTAGAAGGGGCCCTTTTTAACACCCGCGCCCGCGCCCGCTCAGAACGGCTCCGGGCGGCGCTTGCGGCGTTCGTTGTAGTCGCGCATGCGCTGCGGATAGCCCATCAGCCGCACGTCGTAGATCGGGATGGCGATCCGGTGCGCCCAGCGGCGGGCCTCGTCCGGCCCGCCGACGCGCCGCCGGGTCCACTCGCCGTCGTCGGCGATCAGCATGATCGTGGTCTCGGTGACCGTCGTACGGGGCTCGATGTACGCCTCGACGCCCTTACGGGTCCGGACGAAGTTCTCCAAGTGGTCCAGATCGGCGCGGTCGGCGGCACGGTCGCGGCTCGCCGGGGCGGCCCGCTTTCGTCGTCGGAACAACCCCACCGAATCCACTCCTCCCCCAAGCCGTCGTCGAGGACGGTGTCAAGGGTACGTGTCACCGACGTGTCGTTGGGCACCTCGGTACGCGCCCGGTCCGTGGTGGTGACAAGATGACCGAGGTGGGGTGTGCCTGTTACTCCGCCGTAACCCCCGATGCAGTGACGCGACCTGGGAGTTGGATGTGAGCGAGCCGAACGACACGACCTTCGACATCGTCATCCTCGGAGGTGGTAGCGGCGGCTACGCGGCGGCGCTGCGTGCCGCCCAGCTGGACCTCTCCGTCGCCCTCATCGAGAAGAGCAAGCTCGGCGGGACGTGCCTGCACAACGGGTGCATCCCGACCAAGGCGCTGCTGCACGCCGCCGAGATCGCCGACCAGACCCGCGAGTCCGAGCAGTTCGGCGTGAAGGCCGAGCTGGTGGGCATCGACATGAAGGCGGTCAACTCGTACAAGGACGGCGTGATCTCCCGCCTGTACAAGGGCCTGCAGGGCCTGGTGGGCAGCAGCAAGAAGATCACCTTCGTGGCGGGCGCCGGCAAGCTGGTCGGCAAGAACGTCGTCGAGGTGGACGGCAAGCGCTACACCGGCCGTAACGTCGTGCTGGCCTCCGGCTCGTACGCGAAGAGCCTGCCCGGCCTGGACGTCGACGGCGAGCGGATCATCACCAGCGACCACGCCCTGACCCTGGACCGCGTGCCGTCCTCGGCGATCGTGCTCGGCGGCGGCGTGATCGGCGTCGAGTTCGCCAGCGTCTGGAAGTCCTTCGGCGTGGACGTGACCATCGTCGAGGCGCTGCCCCGCCTGGTCGCCGCCGAGGACGAGGAGTCGTCGAAGGCGCTGGAGCGGGCGTTCCGCAAGCGTAAGATCAACTTCAAGGTCGGCAAGCCGTTCGAGAAGGTCGAGAAGACCGACAAGGGCGTGAAGCTGACGATTCAGGGCGGCGACACGGTCGAGGCCGAGCTGCTGCTGGTCGCCGTGGGCCGCGGCCCGAACACCGCCGGCCTCGGCTACGAGGAGCAGGGCGTCAAGATGGACCGCGGTTACGTGCTGACCGACGAGCGGCTGCGCACCAGCGTGCCGAACGTCTACGCGGTCGGCGACATCGTGCCCGGCCTGCAGCTCGCCCACCGCGGCTTCCAGCAGGGCATCTTCGTCGCCGAGGAGATCGCCGGGAAGAGCCCGGCCGTGATCGACGAGGCCGGCATCCCGCGCGTGACGTACTGCGACCCGGAGCTGGCGTCGGTCGGCCTGACCGAGGCGAAGGCCAAGGAGCAGTACGGCGCCGACAAGATCAAGACGTACAACTACAACCTGGGCGGCAACGGCAAGAGCCAGATCCTCAAGACCGCGGGCCACGTGAAGCTGGTCCGGGTGGACGACGGCCCGGTGGTCGGCGTGCACATGGTCGGCGCCCGGGTCGGTGAGCTGATCGGCGAGGCGCAGCTCATCTACAACTGGGAGGCGTACCCGGCCGAGGTGGCGCAGCTCGTGCACGCCCACCCGACGCAGAACGAGGCTCTGGGCGAGGCGCACCTGGCCCTGGCCGGCAAGCCGCTGCACGCGCACGCCTGACACGACAACCGCGGCGTCCGGCGACGGGCGAGAATCCCACCAGGGAATGAAGGAGTCTGGAGAACATGCCGGTATCGGTCACCATGCCCCGGCTCGGCGAGAGCGTCACCGAGGGCACCGTCACGCGCTGGCTCAAGCAGGAGGGTGACACCGTCGAGGTCGACGAGCCCCTGCTCGAGGTGTCGACCGACAAGGTCGACACCGAGATCCCGTCCCCCGCGGCGGGCGTGCTGAGCCGGATCGTGGTCGGCGAGGACGAGACCGCCGAGGTCGGCAGCGAGCTGGCGGTCATCGCCGGTGAGGGCGAGGACGCGGGCGCGGCCCCGAAGCAGGAGGCCGAGCCGGCCACCGAGCCGACCGCCGCCGCCGAGGGCACCGGCCCCGAGCCGGAGCAGCAGGCCGAGGAGGCCGCCGCCGAGCCGGGCGCCGAGGCCGAGCAGCCGGCCGTCGAGGAGCCGGCCCAGCCGGCGGCGTCGTCGGGCGAGGGCACGCCGGTGACCATGCCGGCCCTGGGCGAGAGCGTCACCGAGGGCACCGTCACCCGCTGGCTCAAGCAGGTCGGTGAGACCGTCGAGGTGGACGAGCCGCTGCTGGAGGTCTCCACCGACAAGGTCGACACCGAGATCCCGTCGCCGGTCGCCGGCACGCTGCAGGAGATCAAGGTCGCCGAGGACGAGACCGCCGACGTCGGCGCCGTGCTGGCGATCGTCGGGGTGGCCGGTGCCGCGCCCGCGAAGGCGGAGCCGAAGCCCGAGCCCAAGCCGGAGCCCAAGGCCGAGGCGAAGCCGGAGCCCAAGCCGGAGCCCAAGCCGGAGCCGAAGGTCGAGGAGCCGACGCCGGGCGCGGCCTACAACGAGCCGGCCGCCGAGGCGGAGCAGGCCGCGCAGCCGGCCAAGGCCGAGGCGGCGGCCCAGCCGGCCGCGCCGGCCGCCACGCAGCGCCGGAGCGTTCCGGCCGAGCACGGCGAGGACTCCGCCGGGTACGTGACGCCGCTGGTGCGCAAGCTCGCCGCCGAGCACGGCGTGGACCTGGGCTCGGTCAAGGGCACCGGCGTGGGTGGCCGCATCCGCAAGCAGGACGTGCTGGAGGCGGCGGAGAAGGCGAAGGCCGCCAAGCCCGCGCCGACCGCCGCCGCTCCGGCCGCGAAGGCGGAGGCGCCGGCCCAGCCGGCCGCCAAGCCGCAGCCGAGCGCCAAGCGGGGTACGACGGAGAAGCTGCCGCGTATCCGGGCCACCATCGCCAAGCGGATGCAGCAGTCGCTGCACGAGACGGCCCAGCTGACCACCGTGGTCGAGGTGGACGTCACCCGGGTCGCGAAGCTGCGGGCGCGGGCGAAGGAGTCGTTCCAGGCCAAGCACGGCGTGAAGCTGTCGTTCCTGCCGTTCTTCGCGCTCGCCGCCGTCGAGGCGCTCCAGACGTACCCGATCGTCCAGGCCAGCATGGACCTGGAGGGCGGGACGATCACCTACCCGGCCGCGGAGCACCTGGGCATCGCCGTGGACACCGAGCGCGGCCTGCTCGTGCCGGTCATCCACAACGCCGGTGACCTGAACATGGGCGGCATCGCCAAGCGGATCGCCGACCTGGCCGAGCGCACCCGGGCCAACAAGATCACCCCGGACGAGATGGCCGGGGCGACGTTCACGCTCACCAACACCGGCAGCCGGGGCGCCCTGTTCGACACCCCGATCGTGCCGTCGCCGCAGTCGGCGATGCTCGGCACGGGCGCTGTGGTGAAGCGCCCGGTCGTGGTGAACGACCCGGAGCTGGGCGAGGTCGTGGCGATCCGGTCGATGGTCTACCTGGCCATGTCGTACGACCACCGGCTGATCGACGGCGCCGACGCGGCCCGTTTCCTCACCGCGGTGAAGGAGCGGCTGGAGGCCGGCAACTTCGAGGCCGAGCTGGGTCTGTAGATCCGAGACGGCGAGGGGGCGCGCGGCGACATGCCGTGCGCCCCCTTCGTCGTCAGCGGCCTCAGCCCTTCAGGTGCTCCTCGGATACCGTCCAGAGCTGCTCGGCGGCCTCCGGGTCCCGGGCGTACGGCGCCCAGCCGGTCCGCGTGCCCGGCTGGTTCGGCCCGGCCTCCTGGCAGTCCTCGAAGTACCGGCCGCCGACGCCGTCGAGCAGCGGTGAGGTGGCGACCAGCACCGAGGTCGCCGCGCCCTGCTCCGGGGTCTTGAACGAGGCCGCACCGCCACCGCTCTGCGCGCGCATCCGGGCCAACTCCTCCTCGGTGATGTAGCGCTGGAGGTTGGTCCGGATCGCGCCGGGCATCAGCGCGTTGGTCCAGATGCCGTCGTCGGCCCAGCGGCGGGTCGCCTCCACCGCGAACAGCACGTTCGCGGTCTTGGACTGCCCGTACGCCAGCCACGGGTCGTACGGCCGCTGCCGGAAGTGGATGTCGGAGAACTCCACCGGCGACCGCAGGTGGGCGGCCGAGCTGACCGAGACGATCCGCGCGCCACCGGCCGCGGCGAGCGCCGGGCGCAGTCCGGTGGCGAGCGCGAAGTGCCCGAGGTGGTTCGTGGCGAACTGCATCTCCCAGCCCTGCTCGGTACGCATCTCCGGGGAGGCCATGATCCCGGCGTTGTTGACGAGCATGTGCAGCGGCCCGTCCCAGTTCCGGACGAACGCGGCCACCGACGCGAGATCGTCCAGGTCGAGCGGGGCGACCAGGATCCGGTCGTTGCCGGTGGCGCCGGTGAGCTCGGCGGCGGCGCGCTGACCGGCCTCGGTGTTGCGGACGGCGAGGGTGACGTCCGCTCCGGCGGAGGCGAGCGCGCGGGCGGTCTCCACGCCGATCCCGGAGGCGCCGCCGGTGACGACGGCCCGCCGGCCGGTCAGGTCCAGGTCGCGGACCACTTCCAGGGCGGTGGTCTCGGAGTCGAACGGGGTCGTGACTGGTGTCGGGGTTGTCATGGTCCATCCTTGTCGACGGCGACGCGGACCGATGTCCGCCCGCTACGATGAGAAGCGGAGGATCCTCCGTTACTTGCTCAGCATAACCGGAGGAGACTCCGGTTACCACCGACCCGGGCCCGCGACCCGGTCGAGCCGAGGAGGAACCGTGCCCGACCGACCGCTGCGCGCCGACGCGCTGCGCAACCGGCAGCGCCTGCTGGACGCCGCGGTGCAGGCGTTTTCCCAGGCGGGCGCGGAGGTAACGCTCGACCGCGTCGCCAAGGAGGCCGGGGTCGGGATCGGCACGCTCTACCGCCACTTCCCCAGCCGGGAAGCGCTCATCGAGGCGGCGTACCGCAACGAGCTGGAGAAGCTCTGCGACGCCGCGTCGACGCTGCTCGCCACCCGGCCCGCCGACGTGGCGCTGCGCACGTGGATGGACCGGTTCGTCGACTACCTCGCCACCAAGCGGGGCATGGCCGACGCCCTGCGGCTGGTCATCGCCTCCGGCGCCAACCCGTACGCGCAGAGCCGCGACCTGCTGCTGGCCGCGCTCGGCGAACTCCTCGCCGCCGGCGCGGCGGCCGGTGCCGTACGCGCCGACGTGGCCGCCGCCGACGTGCTCGCCAGCCTCAGCGGGGTGTCCCTGGTGGCCGGCGAGCCGGACCAGCGCGCCCAGGCCGGACGCCTGCTCGACCTGCTGATGGACGGCCTGCGCCACCGGACGGGCTGACCGAATCGGCCACCCGGCCCGACCTGCGCTGACAGACTCGGCCGGTGGGCTCGAACCGGTGGCGGGGACGCCTGGGGCCGGCGGTGCCGGTGGCCCCGGGCGCCCGCGTCGACCGGTTCGAGATCTTCTTCGACCTGGTCTTCGTCTTCTCGTTCTTCATCATCACCCGGGCCACCGCCCTGCAGGTGACCGGCGGGGCGCTGCTGCACGCGCTGCTGGTCCTCGCCGTGCTCTGGTGGTCGTGGGTGGTGCACAGCGTGGTCGCCACCCGGGTACGCCTCGGCGAGGGCTTCGTCCCGGTGCTCATGACAGTCGGCATGGCCGCGCTGTTCACGTTCGCGCTGTCGCTGCCGCAGGCGTTCCGGGACCCGACCGGCAACGCGGCCGGGCCGATGGTCGCGGCGCTCAGCTACACCGTCCTGCGGTTGATCCACCTGCTGCTGTACCGGCACGCGGTCCGGGACAGCCCGAACGAGCGCCGGCAACTCCTCCGGTTCGCCCCGGAGTTGATCGGCAGCACCGCGCTGCTGCTGGTCGCCGCGCTGCTGCCGCCGAGGATCGACGACCTGTTCTCCGCGGCGGTGCTCCGCGACGTGCTGTGGGCGGTGGTCGTCCTGCTCCAGTACGGCACCGGCATCCTCGCCGGGACCTGGGGCTGGGGCGTCGCATCGGCCGAACACTGGACCGAGCGGTACGACCTGATCCTGATCATCGCGCTGGGCGAGTCCGTGATCTCGGTCGGCGTCGGCAGCAACCTGCTCGGCCAGCCGCCCACCTGGCCGGCCGTGACCGCGGCCGTGCTCGGCATCTTCTTCACCGCCGCGCTCTGGTGGGCGCACTACGACATGATCGGGCCGGCCGCCCGGATCGCGTTGCACGTCGCGCAGGACGGCCCCCGGGTGGCGATGGCCCGGGACGCGTACGCCTACCTGTTCCTGCCGATGATCGCGGGCATCATCCTGTTCGCGCTCGGCGCCGAGACGATAGTGCACGGCATCGCCGACCCGAACGTGCCGCCCAGCGAGCCGGGGCACGGGCCGAGCGTGCCGCTGCTGTTCGGCGGCGTGATCTGCTATCTCTGCGGCAACATGCTGTTCCAACTCCGTACCCTGCGCACGCTGAGCTGGACGCGGGTCGCGACGGCGTTGCTGCTCGGCCTGAGCATCCCGGTCGCGGAACGGGTGCCGGGGCTGGCCGCGCTGGGCATGCTCACCGCCATCACCGTGGGTATGGTGGCCGTCGAAGTGATCGTCTTCGACGAGGGCCGGCGGGCCCTGCGGAAGCTGGTCTTCGAGGAACGCGCCAGCCACGAGGCGCACGAGGCGGCCTGGCGGGCCCGCTGGCACGAACGGCCCGACGACCGCGACGAAGGCGAGTGAACCAGCGGCCCGCCGCCTCCGTGAAACCTGTCGGCCCCGCCGCGGGGCCACACCTGAGGGATACGGGGCCACATGACCATCGACACCGTCCACGCCGGCGCGGCCGGCACCTGGCAGCTCGGCGACCTGACCGTCAACCGGATGGGCCTGGGCGCGATGCGGCTGACCGCGAACGCCGACGGCAGCCCGAGCGACCGCGACCGGGCCGTCGCCGTGCTGCGCCGCGCCGTCGAGCTTGGCGTCAACCACATCGACACGGCCGCGTTCTACTTCTCGCCGCTGCGCTCGGCGAACGAGCTGATCAACCGGGCGCTGTGGCCGTACCCGGAGGGTCTGGTCATCGTCACCAAGGTCGGGCCGGGCAAGGACCCGTCCGGGCAGTGGCTGCCGGCGGCCCGCCCGGACCAGCTGCGCGGGCAGGTGGAGGAGAACCTGCGCCAGCTCGGCCGCGACCACCTGGACGTGGTGAACCTGCGGGTGCACGGCCCGGAGCCGCTGTCCGAGCACTTCGGCGCGCTCGCCGAGCTGCGCGACGCCGGGCTGATCCGGCACCTCGGCGTCTCCGCCGTACGCCCCCACCAGGTCACCGAGGCGCGCGCCATCGCACCGGTGGTGTGTGTGCAGAACTCGTACGGCCTGGGCTACCGCCGTCAGCACGACGAGCTGATCCGCGACTGCGCCGCGCACGGCACCGCGTTCGTGCCGTTCTTCTCCCTCGTCACCAGCGGTCGGGAGGCCGGCGCGACCGGCGAGGAGCACCCGGACGTGCTCGCGGTGGCCCGGGAGCACGGCGTGACGGCGGCCCAGGTCCGGCTGGCGTGGACGCTGGCCCGCGGCCCGAACGTGCTGGCCATCCCCGGGACCGGCGACCCGGCGCACCTGGAGCAGAACGTCGCCGCCGCCGCGCTGCGCCTCTCCCCCGCCGACCTGGCCCGCCTCGACGCCGTGTGACACGTGTTAAGAAGGGGCCCTTTCACCTCGCCAGGCGTTAAGAAGGGGCCCTTCCTTACGGTCTGGGCGGCAGGAGCCGTCGACGCGCTCCTGCCCCGGCTGGCCGGAAAAGCGCTGGACTTCGAGCACACTCGAAAGTGAACACTGGGCGCATGACGACGACACGACGGCTGGGCCGCAGCGGCATCGAGGTCAGCGCGATCGGCATGGGTTGCTGGGCGATCGGCGGCCCGCTCTGGGACGGCACCCAACCGCTCGGCTGGGGCGAGGTGGACGACGACGAGTCGGTGCGTACCGTCCACCGGGCTCTCGACCTGGGCGCGACGCTGTTCGACACCTCCAGCAACTACGGCGCCGGGCACAGCGAGCGGGTACTCGGGCGCGCGCTGGCGGGCCGCCGGGACCGCGCGGTCATCGCGACCAAGTTCGGCTACCCCACCGACGAGGAGACCCGCCAGGCGCTCGGCGAGGACGCCAGTCCCGAGTACGCGCGGCGCAGCCTGGAGGGTTCGCTGCGCCGGCTCGGCACCGACCACGTCGACCTCTACCAGCTCCACCTGGGCGGTCTGCCGGTGCCACGGGCGCTGGACCTCGTCGGCACGCTGGAGGACCTGGTCGCGGAGGGGAAGATCCGGGCGTACGGCTGGAGCACCGACGACCCCGCCTCGGCACGCGCCTTCGCCGAGGCCGGACCGCACTGCGCGGCGATCCAGCACGACCAGTCGGTGCTGCGGGACAACGCGGCCATGCTCGCGGTGTGCGCGGAGTTCGACCTGGCGAGCCTCAATCGAGGGCCGCTGGCGATGGGCCTGCTCACCGCGAAGTACCAGGACGCGCCGACCGCCCGGGGCGGCCACGACGTACGCGGTGTGGCACCGGAGTGGCTGGACTGGTTCGCCGGCGGCGTACCGCGCGCCGAGTGGGCGCAGCGGGTGGCCCGGGTCCGTGCGGCGCTGACCGCCGACGGCCGCACGCTCGCCCAGGGCGCGCTGGGCTGGCTGCTCGCCCGCAGCCCGCACACGCTGCCGATTCCCGGCTGCCGGACCGTGGCGCAGGCCGAGGAGAACCTGGGAGCGCTGGCGTACGGGCCGCTGCCGCAGGCCGCGTTCGCCGAGGTGGAGCGCCTGCTCGCCGACCTGCGCACCGCCCCGGCCGACGCCTGACCGCTCTGTCCCGCCGCAGGGGGCCGCCTCAGAGGTGCCGGCGGACCTCCGCGGCGAACCGGGGCAGGCCGGTGCGTCCCAGCAGTACGAGCAGACCCGGTACGGTCGTCGGCTCCCTGCGGTAGGCGGCCGCCTGGCGGTGCAGGACGTCCAGTGTCTGCCCCGGGTAGAGGTCCAGCTGGTCGAGCAGGAAGTCGTCCGGGTGCATCGCCACGATGTCGAAGGACTTGAGCGACGCCTCGGGAAAATCACCGACGTTGAACGTGACCAGCACTTCCGCGTTCGCCCGGACGGCGGCAGCCAGCACGTGCCGGTCCTTGGGATCGTTGGACATGCCGTCGATGAGCGACTCGTACCCGCTGACCATGGCGTCCGGGAACGCCTCGGACATCTGGCCGATCCGGCGGTCGACCCGCTCCTCCGCGATGCCTCGTGCGATCAGGTTGCGTCGCAGCTCGTCAAGGACGTCCCTGGACCAGAGGGGCCGGTAGGCGGCGACCTCGGCCAGCCGCAGCAGGGTGTCGCAGAGATGCGCCGGGTAGAGGACGCAGGTGTCGAGAAAAGCCGGGAACGCCACTCAGGTCACGCTCATCTCGTCCTGCGCGGTGTGGCCGTCGCGTCGTACAGGCCGTCTTCCTCGGCTTCGGCGGTCATCCGGTCGAGCGTCCGGCGGCGTGCCTGCCGGGTCCGCTCCTGGTAGTCGAGAACGTCCCGGAGCATGACTCGCCGGTGACGGCCGCGCATCGTGTGCGGCATCTCGCCCTCGGACAGCAACCGGACCAGCGTGGGCCGGGAGATGTTGAGCAGGTCTGCCGCCTCCTGGGTCGTCAGCATCGTGTTGTGCGGTGCGATGGAGATCGCAAGCCCTTCGGACAGTGCCGTCACCACGTCCCGCAGCACTCCGTACAACTCGTCGGGGATCTCGATCTCGGACCCGTCCGGCCCGACCAGCCTGGCCCGCGCACGACCGCTGGCGCTCCGCAGTTCGTGCACGAACCGGGCCAGCTCAGCCGGGTCGTCCGGAGGAAGGACGGTACGTTCACGCAGCGCGCTGCTCATGACCACAAGGGTATCGCTATTCGAAAAAAACGCAACGCGTTCAGCGCGCGTGACGGGTGGGCGTGACGAGTGAGTGATTTCGCTCCACGCATCCGAATAGCGCCGCGTACTCGAAGATGTGAGCATGCGGATCCTCATGGCCGGCGCGTCCGGTTTCCTCGGCACCCGACTGGTCGACTGCCTCACCGCGGACGGCCACCAGGTCACCCGCCTGGTCCGCCGCCCACCACGCACACCCGCCGAGCGCCAGTGGAACCCGTCCGCCGCGCAACTGGACCCGCAGTGCGTCGCCGAGGCGGACGCGGTGGTGAACCTGGCCGGGGCCGGGGTGGGCGACAAGCGCTGGAACGACGAGTACCGGAAGCTGATCCGGACCAGCCGCGTGGACAGCACCACCACGCTCGCCATCACGATCGCCGGTCTGCCCGCCGCGGACCGGCCCGTGGTGCTGCTGAACTCCTCGGCGGTCGGCTGGTACGGCAACACCGGTGACCGCGCGGTCACCGAGGAGGCGCCGGCCGGTGAGGGGTTCCTCGCCGACGTCTGCCGGGTGTGGGAGGCCGCGACCCGGCCGGCCGAGGACGCGGGCGTACGGGTGGTGCGCCTGCGTACCGGACTGCCGCTGCACCGCGACGGCGGCCTGCTCAAGCCGCAGCTGCTGCCGTTCCGGCTCGGCGTCGGCGGCAAGCTGGGCAACGGGCGGCAGTGGCTGCCGTGGATCTCGATGCGGGACTGGCTGAACGCGGCGAAGTTCCTGCTCGACCGCGACGACGTGGCGGGCCCGGTCAACGTGGTCGGCCCGGCGCCGGTCACCAACGCCGAGTTCACCCGGGAACTCGCCCGTCAGCTGCACCGCCCCGCGATCATGCCAATCCCGGCGGTGGCGCTGAAGGTGGTGCTGGGCGGCTTCTCGCAGGAGGCGCTCACCAGCACCCGGGTGCTGCCGGGCGTACTCGACAAGTCCGGCTTTCCCTGGACGCATCCGGACCTGCCGGGCGCGCTGCGCGCCGCCCTCACGGAGTGAGCCCGCGAGGGCGGCGCGGCGTGGCCGTTCAGCAGCCGATCACCCAGTACGCGGGCCCGGTCTGCTTGAGCGTGCTCGTGTAGAAGGTGTTGTAGAGGCCCATCCGCTGCCCGCTGCCCAGCGCGTAGGCGTACCCGCCGGACTGGTAGGCCCGCCCGGCCACCACGTGCGCGTAGTTGCTGGCGGTGACGCAGACCGGCGCGCCGGTCGGCGATGGCGTGGGCGAGGGTGACGCGGTGGGCGTGGGTGACGCGGTCGCCGTCGGGGTCGGGCTCGGCGAGGCGCCGCCACCGCCGAGCCCGAAGAAGAGCGCGTCCCGGTACGTCGAACAGATGGTGTCCAGGAAGTACGCCCCGGCGGTGCCGCACTGGTCCGCGCCGGTACCCGGGTCGACGGGGGTGCCGTGGCCCATGCCGGAGACCCGGTAGAGGCGGACCTGGTCGTTGCCGTAGACCTCCAGGCTCGTGCCGGACGGCAGCGTGGACGTGCTGGTCGGGGTGGTCGACAGGCCCAGCACGTTCGTCCACTGGTCCCGGGACTCGGCGGCGTTCGCGGTCGCCACAGTGGTGTCGCTGGTGCCGTGCCAGATCGCCACCCGGGGCCGCTTGCCGGTGTAGCCGGCGTACGCGCCGCGGACCAGGTCGCCCCACTGGGCCGGGGTCTTGTCCACACCCGGGTTCATGCAGCTGAACGCGGTGACGGTGCTGGTGGCGCAGCGGTACGGGATGCCGGCGATGATCGAGCCGCCGGCGAAGACGTCGGGGTAGGCGGCGAGCATGGCCGCGCTCATCGCGCCGCCGGCGGAGAGGCCACTGACGTACACGCGGGCGCCGTCGGTGCCGTAGGTGGTCCTGGCGTAGTCGACCATCTGCTTGATCGACAGCGCCTCGCCCTGGCCGCGCGCGGTGTCACCGGTCTCGAACCAGTTGAAGCAGGAGTTGGCGTTGTTGCCGCTGGGCTGCTGCGGCGCGATGAGCGTGAACTTCCACTGGTCGGCGTACTTCTGCCAGCCGGAGTTGGCGACGTAGGTCGAGGCGTTCTGCACGCACCCGTGCAGCAGCACCACGGCGGGCGCGCCGGCCGGCAGGCCGTCCGGGCGGTACGCGTACATGGTCAGGTTTCCGGGGTTGGAGCCGAAGCCGGTGACCTGGGTGAGCGAGGCGGCCTGGGCGGGAAGGGCGGCGACCAGCGCGGTGGCCGCGGCCAGCACGACCCCGGCCGCCGCCCCGGCGACGCGGGCGATGAGGGATGAGGAGCGGGGCACGGGAACCTCCCGATCGTGGAATGTGAACTGAGTCACCTCCGGGTTGCCGCGACGTTACGGCTGTGTTTCGTCACACCGGAATGGCCGCCGCTCACACATTCACGACCGCCGAAGTGTGCGGGTGAGTTTCGTGTCCGGGCGGTCTGCCCAGGTCCGGTTGGTAACGTCCGCTGCGTGCCGTCCTCCCCGTTCCTGGCCACCGGGCCGTCGACGACCCGCGTCCGTGACCGGCGGGCCGACCTGCTGGTGACGCTCGCCGCGCTGGCCCTGGCCTTCTGGGTCACCAGCGGCATGTGGCGTGATCCGAACAGCCGTGCCATCACCGTCAACTCCAGCGACCAGGCGCTGTTCGAGTGGCTGCTGGCGTTCGGCGGGCACGCGCTCACCCACGGGGAGAACCCGCTCTACACCACGCTGATCAACGTCCCGGACGGGGTGAACCTCGCGGTGAACACCTCGATCACCGTGTACGCGGCGGTCTTCGCGCCGCTGACGTACCTGATCGGGCCGCCCGCGACGTTCCTGGTGATCCTCACGCTCAACCTCGCCGCCACCGCGGTGGCCTGGTACTGGCTGCTGAGCCGGTACCTGGTGCGCAGCCGGCTGGCCGCCGGTGTGGGGGCGCTGTTCATCGCCTTCTGCCCGGCGATGGTGTCGCACGCCAACGCGCACCTGAACTGGACCGCCGGCTGGCTGGTGCCGCTGCTGATCTGGGGCGTGTTCCGGCTGCGCCGCCCCGGCCGCGCGGTCACCGGCGGGATCGTGCTCGGGCTGCTGGTGGCGGCCGCGTTCTCGATCGCCGCCGAAGGGCTGTTCTTCACCGCGCTGGCGCTCGGCGTGTTCCTCGCCGTCTGGGCGCTGCACCCGGCCCGGTGGCCGGAGGCACGCGCCGCGCTGCCCCGGATGGCGGCCGGACTCGGAGTCACCGCGCTCGTCGCCGGAGCGCTGCTGGCGTACCCGCTCTGGCTGCACTTCCTCGGGCCGCAGCGGTTCCACGGCACCGGCTTCGATCCGCTGATCCACTCCGAGGACATCGCCGCGTACGGGTCGTACCCGCGCCGGTCGCTGGCCGGCTGGGCCGGGTGGGGCACCTCGCTGGCGCCCAACCCGACGGAGGAGAACTCGTTCTTCGGCGTACCGCTGCTCGTGCTCGGCCTGGCCTGCTTCGCGCTGCTGTGGTGGCGCGCGGACCGGGCGTTCCGGGCCACCCTCGCGGCGCTCGGGGTGACCGCGGTGGTCTTCGCGGTGCTGTCGTGGGGGCCGACGGTGAAGTGGAACGGCCGCCGTTTCGACCAGACGCTGCCGTTCGGGGTGCTGGACAACCTGCCGGTGATCAACGCGGCGCTGCCGTCGCGGCTGGCCCTTGTCGTCGCGCCGGTGATCGGCCTGCTGCTGGCGTACGCGATCGACTCGCTGCGCGCCCGGCCGCCGCGCCGCGCCATCGGCGTGGCCTGGGCGCTCGGGTTCGTCGCCGCGCTGCTGCCGCTGGTGCCGACGCCGCTGTTGACCAGCGTCCGCGAGCCGATCCCGGCGTTCATCACCAGTGGCGCCTGGCAGCGCTACGTCCCGCCCGACGGGGTGCTGACCCCGCTGCCGCTGACCGTCGACGTGTACCCGGACGGGCAGCGCTGGCAGGCGTACGCGCTGGCCCACCGGCAGGGTGAGTTCCGCATCCCGGCCGGGTTCTTCCTCGGCCCGGGCGGTCCGGAGGGCCGGGGCCGGATCGGGCCGGTGCCGCGCACCTTCGACTCGCTGATGGACCAGGCCGGCCGGACCGGGCTGGTGCCGATCATCACCGACGGCAGCATCCGCGAGTCCCGGGCGGACCTGCGCCACTGGGGCGTGCGGGCGGTGGTGCTGCCGGACCGGGTGCACGGCGCGAAGTACGACGTCGACGAGGACGCGCTGCGGCGTACCGCCACCGCGCTGCTCGGCGAGCCGGAGCGGGTGGAGGACGTCTGGCTGTGGCGGGTGCCGGACTGACCGCCACCTCGGCCCGATGGCGACGAGGCTCACGGGTCCGGTTCCCGGGGGGCGGGACTAGGCTGGACGGGTGAGCGTGACGACTTCCGGGCTGACCGCCGTCCGCGCCGGCCTGCTCGACTACCAGGCCGCCTGGGACGAGCAGCGCCGGCTGCACGAGGCGGTGGTGGCCGGCGAGCAGGGCGACACGGTGCTGCTGCTGGAGCACCCCAGCGTCTACACCGCCGGCAAGCGCACCGAGCCGTGGGACCGCCCGATGGACGGCACCCCGGTGGTGGACGTGGACCGCGGCGGGAAGATCACCTGGCACGGTCCGGGGCAGCTCGTCGGCTACCCGATCGTCCGGCTGCCCGACCCGGTCGACGTGGTCGCGTACGTCCGCCGCACCGAGCAGCTGCTGATCGACGTGTGCGCCGAGTTCGGGCTGGCCGCCGGCCGGGTCGAGGGGCGCTCCGGCGTGTGGGTGCCGGAGGACGACAGGGGCCCGGCCCGCAAGGTGGCCGCCATCGGCATCCGGGTGGCCCGCGGCGTCACGCTGCACGGCTTCTCCGTCAACTGCGACTGCGACCTGGGCTTCTTCGACCGGATCGTGCCCTGCGGCATCCGCGACGCCGGGGTCACCTCGCTGACCGCCGAGCTGGGCCGGCCGATCACCGTCGCCGACGTGCTGCCGGTGGTCGAGCGACACCTGCCGACGCTGACGCAGGTCTGAGCCCCGTGCGGCTCGACCTGGTCACGCTCGTCGTCGCCGAGTACGACCCCGCGATCGCGTTCTTCACCGAGGTGCTCGGGTTCGAGCTGGCCGAGGACAAGCCCTCGCTGACGAACGACGGCCGGCCCAAGCGCTGGGTGGTCGTACGCCCGCCGGGCGGTGGGACCGGCCTGCTGCTGGCCCGCGCCGACGGTGAGCACCAGGCCGGTGCGGTGGGCGACCAGACCCACGGCCGGGTGGGTTTCTTCCTCCAGGTCGACGACTTCGAGGCGGTGTACCGCCGGATGGCCGACGCGGGGGTCGAGTTCGTCCGGCCGCCCCGCACCGAGCCGTACGGCCGGGTCGCGGTCTTCCGCGACATCGCCGGCAACCCCTGGGACCTGCTCGGCCCGGCCTGACCGCCCGGTCCGGCCGATCGGCCCGGCCCGACCGCTCGGCGGCGCGGTGGCCGACCGGTCCGGATCGCCGTCCGCCCAGAACCGCCGCTCGCCCAGCCCCCACCCCGCCATCGGTCACGGTGAGTGACAACGCCGCGTCCGCGGCATGTGACCTCTCGCCGACTTTGCTCTGCAGCCAGATCCGCAACGATCACGCCCGGTCGACCGTTGCGCTCGTGGCTGCAGAGCAAAGGGCGCAGACACCCTTCCCTCCCTCCGGACGGCAGTCCGCCATAACCCCAGCTCAGCGCAATCCGTCGACGCCGAGGGCCTCTCGACCGCCCCGAAACAACCCTCACCGAGAGTGACCACTGGGCCGAGCGACCCCTCGTCACGCTCAGTGGCAGATCCGAACCGATTCCGGAGGTCGGCGGCGAGACCGCCGGCCCGATGCCGAGCCCGCGCCCGCCATCGGGGTCGGAACCGGGACCGGGACCGGCTAGGAGCGAGCCCGCCGCCGCGGACCGGCACGGAGCAAGCCGCGCGAGGGCGCAGCCGTCAGGGCGCGAGGCGGTGCAGGTCGCGCGGGAAGGCGACCACCTCCCGGACGTTCGCCGCGCCCGTCAGCCGCGCGACGAACCGCTCCAGCCCGATCGCGAACCCGCCGTGCGGCGGCATGCCGTGCCGGAACGCGTCCACGTACCCGGCGTACGGCTCGACCGGCTCGCCGCGCGCCGCCAGCGCGGCCAGGTAGTCGGCGTGCCGGTGCAGCCGCTGCCCGCCGGTGACCAGCTCCACGCCGCGGAACAGCAGGTCGAAACCGTTCGAGTACGCGGGCCGCGCCGGGTCCGGGTGGGTGTAGAAGGGGCGCTTCGCCATCGGATAGCCGGTGACGAAGAGGAAGTCGCTGCCGTGCTCGCGGAGCGCCCACTCCCCCAGCGCCCGCTCGTGCGCCGGGGCCAGATCGGGTTCGGAAGGTGGCGCGCCGGCGATCGTCAACGCCTCGGTGAAGTGCACCGCCGGGATCTCGGCCGGTACCTCCGGCGCCGTCACGCCGAGCGTGGCCAGCGCGCCGTCCGCCCGGTCGGCGACTGTCGCCACCATCCCGGCCAGGGTGTCCCGCAGCACCGCCATCACGTCCCGGTGGTCGGCCACGAACCCCAGCTCGACGTCGAGCGACGTGTACTGGGCCAGGTGCCGTGCGGTGTCGTGCGGCTCGGCGCGGAACACCGGCCCGACCTCGTACACCCGCTCGAAGACGCCCACCATGAGCTGCTTGTAGAACTGCGGCGACTGGGCCAGGTAGGCGGGACGGCCGAACCAGTCCAGCGCGAACACGTTCGCCCCGCTCTCGGTGGACGAGGCGACCACCTTCGGCGTGTGCACCTCGACGAAGCCCTGCCCGTCGAGCGTGGCCCGGAAGCCGGACACGGCCGCCGCCGAGATCCGCAGCGCGGCGGATCGGCTCGGGTGCCGCAGCGCGACCGGCGCGTGGTCGAGCTGGGTGGACAGGCCGGCCGTCAGCACCGGCCGGTACAGGTCGAACGGGGGCGGGACGGCGGGCGGCCCGAGCGGACGTACCGTCGGCTCGACGACCTCGACCCGGGCGGGCGCGGCGGGGTTCGCGACCACCGTGCCGACCACCTCGACGACCGTCTCCTCGGTGAGCGCCTCGACCTGCGCGCGCACGGCGGGCGCGGTGACCACCACCTGGGCGAGCCCGCCGCCGTCGCGGAGGACCAGGAAGGCCACCGACTTGAGCAGCCGGCGGCGGTGGACCCAGCCGGCGAGCCGCACGGTGGCGCCCACATGGGCGGGGAGTTGAGAGGACAGGATGCGTTGCACGACGACTACCTCCTTGACCAATCGCAACGCGATCCCCAGGGAGGTGTGGGCGAGCGGGAACCTCGCGGTGCCACCACACCTTCGCCCCCGCCGGGGCGGGAGCCTCGTTCGTCGCCTTTTCACCGGGGCCGGCCGGGCGGGCTCTACTGGGCGCACAGGCGCTGTTCTTCCCGCAGCTCGGGAGGGTCTTCACGGCCCGGCGCCAGACCGCCTCGCAGCAACCGGCGGCTCTCTCGACTGGCGGATCGGTCCGTTACTCGGCTCCGTCACAGCTCTGCCCGGCACGCTAGCACCGGGCGCCTCGCGGTGTGACCGGGATTTTTGGCCCTTCGTGTCCGGTGTCACAGCGATTCCGGGGTGACGGCCGTCGCCCGCCGTTCATCGACCGGCGCCGACCGGCGTACGCTCGGTTTTGTGACGATCGAGCAATCCGCGCCGACGACTGAGCAGCCCGCGCGCCCCGCGACGGTCGCCCCGGAGGGGCGGCGCATGCTGCGGATCGAGGCACGCAACGCCGAGACGCCGATCGAGCGCAAGCCGCCGTGGATCAAGGTCAAGGCCAAGATGGGCCCGGAGTACACCCAGTTGCGCGGGCTCGTCTCGCGCGAGGGGCTGCACACCGTGTGCCAGGAGGCCGGCTGCCCCAACATCTACGAGTGCTGGGAGGACCGGGAGGCCACCTTCCTCATCGGTGGTGACCAGTGCACCCGGCGCTGCGACTTCTGTCAGATCGACACCGGAAAGCCGGCCGAGTTCGACGCCGACGAGCCGCGGCGCGTCGCCGAGTCGGTCGCCGCGATGGGCCTGCGTTACGCGACCATCACCGGTGTCGCCCGCGACGACCTGCCCGACGGTGGCGCCTGGCTCTACGCCGAGACGGTCCGGCAGATCCACGCGCTGCAGTCCGGCTGCGGTGTCGAGCTGCTGATCCCCGACTTCAACGCCGTACCCGAGCAGCTCGCCGAGGTGTTCGGCTCGCGGCCCGAGGTGCTGGCGCACAACGTGGAGACGGTGCCGCGCATCTTCAAGCGGATCCGCCCGGCGTTCCGCTACGAGCGTTCGCTCGACGTGATCCGCCAGGCCCGCGCCGACGGCCTGGTCACCAAGAGCAACCTCATCCTGGGCATGGGCGAGGAGCGCGCCGAGGTGTCCCAGGCGCTGCGCGACCTGCACGAGGCGGGCTGCGAGCTGATCACCATCACGCAGTACCTGCGCCCCTCCCCCCGGCACCACCCGGTCACCCGCTGGGTCAAGCCGGAGGAGTTCGTCGAGCTGCGCGAGGAGGCCGAGGAGATCGGCTTCGCGGGCGTGATGAGCGGCCCGCTGGTCCGTTCGTCGTACCGCGCGGGCCGCCTCTACCAGCAGGCGCTCGACGCCCGCCGGGAGGTCGTCGCCGCCGGCTGAGGCCGGCCGTCGACCGCGTCACCCGCCGCCGGCCGCCCGCCGGATGCCATGATCACAGGCATGACCGCCGGGGTACGCGAGGAGCCACGCGAGACCGTGCGCTCCCGTACGCCCCGGCGGCTGCCGTTGCCGACGCTGCTCGCCGTGCTCGTCGGGTTCGCCGCTGTGGGCTACCGGCTGGCGCTGCTGTTCGCCGACGTGCCGCCCACCAACAGCGACGAGGCGACGATGGGGCTGGCCGCCCTGCACATCGCCCGGGGCGACGGCTTCCCGGTGTGGTTCTACGGCCAGGCGTACATGGGCACGCTGGAGGCGTACCTGGCCGCGCCGCTGATCGCGCTGGCCGGACCGTCGGTGCTCGTGCTGCGGCTGCCCACGCTGGCGCTGTACGCGTTGTTCCTGCTGCTGTCCTGGCGGCTGACCCGGCGGCTCGGCGGTGACCGCTGGTACGCCCTGCTGGTCGTCGCCGTGCTGGCGCTCGGCGCGGACCGCGTGGTGAAGAACCAGCTCATCGCCGGTGGCGGCTATCCGGAGCTGAACCCGGCCGGCGCGGCGCTGGCGCTGCTCACCGTCGGGCTCTGCGTGACCGGGGCGGGCGCGCGGCTGCCCCGCTGGGCGGCCTGGGGGCTGATCGCCGGAGTGCTGCTCTGGGTGGACCCGCTGATCCTGCCGTACGTGCTGACGCTCGGCGCGCTGCTGGTGGCGTGGCGGTGGCGGGAACTGGCCGGCCGGGCCGGCGTGGTGCTGGCCGGGGCGCTGCTGCTGGGTACGGCGCCGATGCTCGTGGACAGCCTCCGGCACGGCCGCAACCCGGTGAGCGCGGTGCTGGCGGCCGGTGGTACGGGCGCGTCGGCGGACTGGGCCGACCGGCTGTACGGCGGGCTGGTGCTCGGGCCGCCGCTGGCGATGGGCTTCTGCTCGCCCGGCCGGTGCGCCACCTGGCAGCTCTGGTGGGCGCTCGCGTTCCCGGTGCTGTTGCTGCTGGCCGCGTTCACCGCGTGGCACACCCTGCGACGAACCTGGGGCGGTCCACGCTCGGTGGAGCGGGTGTCGGCCGGGGTGCGGCTGGCGCTGCTCGGCGGCGCGGCCGGGGTCCTCGCCGCGTACGCGCTCAGCAACGCGGCCGGGCGGACACCGATCGAGAGCAGCCGGTACCTGTCGTGCCTGGCGGTCGCGGTGCCCGCCCTGCTCTGGCCACTGTGGCAGGCCGTCCGCCCACTCGCCGAGGTGGAGTCGATCAAGGCGACCGGCGGGCGGGCGGCCGGGGCTAGGGCCCGCGTGGCGGGTGTCGGGGCGGTGGCGGTGCTCGCAGGTGTGCTCGGAACCGGCGCGGCGGCCACAGTGGAGGTGATCCGGGCGGCCCCGGCCGTGCACGCCGAGGCCGACCGGCACCGCTCGCTCGTGGACACGCTCGGCGCGCTCGGCGTCCGGCACGTACGCGGCGGCTACTGGACGTGCAACCGGCTCACCTACGCCACCGGCGAGAACGTGCTCTGCGCCGTGGTCGAGGACGACCTGCGCCCCGGATTCGACCGGCTGCCCGCGTACCGGCGGGAGGTGGCCGCCGACCCGGACGCCGCCTGGGTGGCGCTCGCCGGCTCGCCGCTGGCCGCCCGGCTGGACGCGCGCCTCGGCCCCGAACCGGGCGCGCTCGACGTCGTCACGGTCGCCGGCTGGCGGATCTACCTGCCACGCCGCTGACGCAGGCCCGGTGGCGGGTCGAGCAGACCGAGGCGGTGGGCCAGCGCGGCGGCCTCCACCCGGTTGGTCACGTCCAGCTTGGCGATGATCCGGGACACGTGCACGCTCGCCGTCTTCGGCGAGATGAACAGCCGCTCGGCGATGCGGCTGTTGCTGTGCCCCTCGGCCACCAGCCGCAGCACCTCCCGTTCCCGGCTGGTCAGCAGGTCCGGCCCGGGTCGCCCGGTGCCGCGCAGCCCGACCCGGCGGGCCAGCGTCGCCGCCTGCTCGCCCAGCGGGGTGGCGCCCAGCCGGGCGGCCACCTCGACCGTCTCCCGTACCGCGGCGGCCACGTCGTCCCGCTCGCCCGCCGCGGCGGCCGCCTCGGCCAGCCCGAGCAGCGCCCGGCCCAGCGGGTACGGCTGCCCGGCCGTCCGCCACGCCGCCACCGCCGCCCGCCACTGCGCGAGCGCCCCGGCGGGACCGGTGGGCGCGAGCCCGGCCAGGACTGCGGTGACGTGCGCCGCGTACGCCTGTTCGGCCGGATGCCGGGCGGGCAGCGCGGCGGCCCTGGTGGACACGTCGGCGGCGAGCGTCGCGTCACCGGTCAGCGCGGCGGTACGCGCCACCGCGCCGAGCACCGGCCAGCCCTCGCGCGGCAGGTCGGCCAGGTGCGGGTCGGCCAGGGCGGCGCGCGCCGCGCGTACCGCTTCCAGCTTGTCGTCAGCGGCGAGCGCGGCCTCCACGCGCAGCTCGTGCAGCGGCAGCCGGTGGTTGGGCCACAGGTAGGGGCGGCTGAGGAACGCCAGCGCCCGCCCGACGACCTCGTCGGCGGCGGGGTGGGCGCGGGCCAGGTGCAGCCCGGCGCGCAGTTGCAGCCAGTGCAGACCGGAGACGCCCGGCGGGTCGATGCGGGCCGCCTCGGCGCAGGTGGCGTCCGCCTCGTCCCAGCGGCCCAGCGCGATCAGCGCCTCGGCCCGGTTCGACAGCAGGTACGCCCCGATCGAGCGGCTGATGCCGACCCGGCGCGCCTCGGTCACCCCGGCCGCGGCCGCCTGCTCGGACTCGTCGTAGCGGCCCAGCTCGTAGAGCACGTCGGAGAGGAAGACCAGCGCGCTGACCAGGGCCCACGAGTCACCGGCGGCACGGGCCCGCGCCTCGACCCGGCGCAGCTCGGCCAGCCCGCGCTCCGGCGTGCCGTCGAGGCGGTGCAGCAGGGCGATCCGGGTGGGCAGCAGCACCAGGTCGGTGCCGACCTCGGACGCGCCGGCCGCGGCTTCGGCGGCCACCGTGGCGGCCTCGCGCGGGTCGACCTTCATCAGGTGCGACGCGATGTCGGCCAGCACGGCGAACCGTTCCGGGCCGTCGGGGGCGCCGGCCGCCAGCCGGTACGCCTCGCGCAGCTCAGCCGCGCCGTCGCTCTTGCCGAGCAGCGCGAACAGCCGGCCCCGGTGGTCGAGCAGGCGGGCGGCACGCAGCGGTTCGGCGTCGGAGTCGACCTCGGCCAGCGCGGCCCGGGTGAGCGTGAGCGCGCGGCTGAGGTCACCGGCGGTGACCGCGGCGGTGAGCGTGTCCTCCAGTACCCGCAGGTGGTCCATGCCGAGCCGGTCGGCGGCGTCGGGCACCTGCTCCCACAGTTCGAGGACGCGCTCCAGCAGCCGGCTCTGCTCGGCGTACGCGTACCGTTCGGCGGCTGCCTCGGCGGCGACCCGGGCGGCGGTGAGCGCGCGCGGGTGGTCGTGCGCCGCGTACCAGTGGTGGGCGATCTCGGCCGGGGCGCGACCGGCGGCGACCAGGTGGGGTTGGGCCTCGATCGCGGCGGCGTACCGGGCGTGCAGCCGGGCGTGCTCGCCGGGCAGCAGGTCGTCGTGCACCGCCTCGCGGACCAGCGCGTGCCGGAACTCGTAGTCGCCGTCCGGGTCGGCCACCACGAGCTGACCGGCGACGGCGGCGCGCAGCGCGTCCTCCAGTTCGGCCTCGGGCAGGCCGGCCACCTCGGCGAGCAGCTGGTGGGCGAAGCGGGTGCCGCCGGCGGCGGCGATCCGCAGCACCCGCTGGGCCGGCTCGGGCAGCCGGTCGACGCGGGCCAGCAGCAGGTCGCGCAGCGTCTCCGGGATGGTGGCGCAGCCGACCGGGCCACCGGCGGCGGCCAGCTCCTCGATGAAGAACGGGTTGCCCTGGGTGCGTTCGTGCACGTCGTCCACGGTCCGGGCGAACTGCTCGACACCGAGCAGGTCGGCGAGCACGGCGGCGGTGCCGTCGCGGTCGAGGCGGCCCAGCTCGATCCGGTCCACGCCGCGGACCCGGTCCAGCTCGGCGAGGAACGGCCGCAGCGGGTGCCCGCGGTGCAGCTCGTCGGTGCGGTACGTGCAGACCACCAGCAGGCGGGTGGCGCGGGCGGCCCGCACCAGGAAGCCGATCAGGTCGCGGGTGGAGCGGTCGGCCCAGTGCAGGTCCTCGATCACCAGCACCAGCGGGCGTTCCTCGGCGATGCGCCGGAACAGGTCGGCGACCAGGTCGAACAGGTAGCCGCGCGGGGTGTCAGCGAGGGCCGGCCCGGCGGGCGCGGCGACGCCTGCGGGCATCCGGGCCAGCTCGGGCAGCAGCCGCGCGAACTCCGCCTCGTAGCCGGCGAACGCGGCCGGCCCGTCGTGGCGCAGCACGTCGCGCAGCGCGGCCGCGAACGGGGCGAACGGCAGGCCGGCCTCGCCCAGTTCCAGGCACTGGCCGACCAGCAGCCGCGCCCCGGCCGTGTGGACGTGCGTGCCGAACTCCTCCAGCAGCCGGGTCTTGCCGACCCCGGCCTCGCCGCCGACGAGCACGGTCGTCGGGTCGCCGGAGCGTGCCCGGGCCAGCGCGTCGCCGAGCACTGTCAGCTCGGGCCGGCGGCCGACGAGGACGGTGCTGGCGGCGCGTACTGTCACGCCGTCGAGCATGCCACGGCCCCCCGACGGCCTCGCCTGGCCGATCGGGCGGTCGGTGGCCGCCGGCCCGGCCGCCCCCGTGACGGCCGGACCGGCGACGACCGCCGGCGCGGTCACCGGCGGGCGTCGGTGATGCGGGCGTGGTGCTGTCGGCGGCTCAGCCAGCCGCGCGGGTGCCGTCGGGGCAGCGACCGGGCCAGCCGGTCCTGCGCCGCGTCGGCCTGCAGTTCGGAGGCGTGGCTGCGGTGGATGCTGAGGATGAACTCCGCGTCGTTGCCGAACATGTCGGATCTCCCTGTCGTGGGTCTGTCGTCGCTGTCGAGATCCACTTTTCGCGCGAAGGTGCCCCCGGCACATGGGTACGCCGCCTGATCTTTGCCCCCGCCGCCTCCTTACCTGAGGGCCGACGAGGGGCCGCGCGGCCGTAAGGTACTCAGCCCGCTCCGGAAGAGGCGGCCACGGATCAACGTGACGTGCGCCGACCACTAGACTCTGCGGCATGGCAAAGCCCCAGGAGAAGGTCTCGTTCGGCCAGCGGCTGAAGCAGATCGGGATGGTGTTCCGGTTCACCGCCAAGCAGGACAAGTGGTTCGCGCCGCTGACGGCGGCGGCGGTGCTGATCCCGCTCGCGCTCACCGTGGTCGCGGTGATCGCCTGGGGCTGGATCTGGTTGCCGATCGGCATCCTGCTCGCCCTGCTGGCCGTGCTGATCGTGCTCAACCTGCGCTCCAACAAGGCGATGATGAACGCCGCGGAGGGGCAGCCGGGCGCGGCGGCGCAGATCATGGAGAGCATGCGCGGCGACTGGCGGGTCACCCCGGCGGTCAGCTCCACCACGCAGATGGACATGGTGCACCTGGTGGTGGGCCGCCAGGGCGTGATCCTGCTGGCCGAGGGGAACCCGCAGCGTGTGCGTGGCCTGCTCGGCCAGGAGAAGCGCCGGCTGGCGAAGGTGATCGGCACGGCGCCGCTGCACGACTACGTGATCGGGCAGGGCGAGGGTGAGCTGCCGGTCCGCAAGCTGCGGATGACGCTGATGCGGCTGCCCCGCGCCCTGTCCCCGAAGGACGTCAACGCCCTCGACAAGCGGCTCAAGGCGCTGACCGCGCGGCCGCAGATGCCCAAGGGCGCGGTCCCGAAGAACATGCGGCCGCCGCGTGGCGCGTTCCGGCAGACCCGGGGTCGCTGACCTTCGGCGTACGCGAGAAGGAGCCGGTCCCGTGCGGGGCCGGCTCCTTTCTCGTGCGGGTCAGCGGCGCGGGGCGTCGGTGACGACGGCGCCGGCGAGCCGGTCGTGCAGGCCGCGCTTGTGCTCGTCCATGAGCAGGGCCGGCACGAC
This sequence comes from Micromonospora chalcea, assembly GCF_028768405.1. Lineage (NCBI taxonomy): Bacteria > Bacillati > Actinomycetota > Actinomycetes > Micromonosporales > Micromonosporaceae > Micromonospora > Micromonospora chalcea. Next base: position 3,101,229 of record NZ_CP118233.1, read on the forward strand.
GAGGGCCAGCAGGAGTCCGCGCAGCAGCCCGCGGAGCAGCCCGATCCGGCCGCCGTCGGCCCAGGCGACGCAGCGCAGCCGGGTCAGGTACATGCCGGGGGTCTGGGCGAACAGGCCGATGAAGAAGCCGTACTCCAGGATCAGCACCAGGACCGGCGGCCAGCCGTCGCGGACCGGGTCGGAGAAGGCCCGGGCGACCATCAGGCACAGCACCCAGTCGATGATCAGGGCGCCGAATCGGCGGCCGAGGCTGGGCGGGGTGAAAGCGGGATCGGTGGCGGGCGGCACCGGTGTGGCGGCGGTATCGGTCACAGCGGCCAGGGTAGCGCCGCCGCGACCCCCAACGAAAATTCCGACATTCCGCACCAGACAGCGCTAGGATGACGCTCCGCAAGCGACGTAACACGGCGGAAACAGACGAGACACGGCAGGGCAACCCCCCGGCCATAGCGTCGCCAGTAGTTAGCTACCGGAGTGGACCTGCCAGGAGGACGTGTGTTCGCCAATTCCGAGGAACTCCTGCGATACCTCGCCAACGAGGACGTGAAGTTCGTCGACGTACGTTTCTGTGACCTGCCCGGCGTGATGCAGCACTTCAACCTGCCGGTCGAGTCGTTCGACGACAGCGTGTTCACCGACGGCCTCGCCTTCGACGGCTCCTCGATCCGCGGGTTCCAGGCCATCCACGAGTCCGACATGCTCCTGCTGCCGGACGTCGCCACCGCCTTCATCGACCCGTTCCGCACGCAGAAGACCCTCGCGCTGAACTTCTTCATCCACGACCCGTTCACCCGCGAGGCCTACTCCCGCGACCCCCGCAACGTCGCCAAGAAGGCCGAGGCCTACCTCGCCGCCAGCGGCATCGCCGACACCGCCTACTTCGGCGCCGAAGCCGAGTTCTACATCTTCGACTCCATCCGCCACGAAACCTCCGCCCACCAGTCGTTCTACTACATCGACTCGATCGAGGGCGCCTGGAACAGCGGCCGGATCGAAGAGGGCGGCAACCGCGGCTACAAGACCGCCTACAAGGGCGGCTACTTCCCGGTGCCCCCGGTGGACCACTACGCCGACCTGCGCGACCGGATCGTGCGGCGCCTCGTCGACGGTGGCTTCACCGTCGAGCGGTCGCACCACGAGGTCGGCACCGCCGGCCAGTCGGAGATCAACTACAAGTTCTCCACGCTGCTGCACGCCGCCGACCAGCTCCAGCTGTTCAAGTACATCGTCAAGAACGAGACCTGGGCCGCGGGCAAGACCGCCACGTTCATGCCCAAGCCGCTGTTCGGCGACAACGGCTCCGGCATGCACACCCACCAGAGCCTGTGGCGCGGCGGCGAGCCGCTGTTCTACGACGAGACCGGCTACGCCGGCCTGTCCGACACCGCCCGCTGGTACATCGGCGGCCTCCTGCACCACGCCCCCTCGCTGCTGGCCTTCACCAACCCGACGGTGAACTCCTACCGTCGTCTGGTGCCCGGCTTCGAGGCCCCGGTGAACCTGGTCTACTCGCAGCGCAACCGCTCCGCGTGCACCCGCATCCCGGTCACCGGCAGCAACCCGAAGGCCAAGCGCGTCGAGTTCCGGGTGCCGGACCCGTCCAGCAACCCGTACCTGGCGTTCTCGGCGATGATGATGGCCGGCCTCGACGGCATCAAGAACAAGATCGAGCCGCCGGCGCCGATCGACAAGGACCTGTACGACCTCCCGCCGGAGGAGTGGGGCGACGTCAAGCAGGTCCCGGGCTCGCTGCCGGAGGTGCTCACCGCGCTCGAGGCCGACCACGACTACCTGCTCGACGGCGGCGTGTTCACGCCGGACCTGATCTCGACCTGGGTCGAGTGGAAGCGGGCCAACGAGGTCGACCCGGTGCGCCTGCGCCCGACCCCGCACGAGTTCGCGATGTACTTCGACTGCTGAGCGCTCTCGTCAGCACCGGCCGGGCCGGCTCCGCGATGGCGGAGCCGGCCCGGCCGTTTCACGCGGCTCGGCGGCGCAGTGCCGCCCGGACTCCGGCCACCGCGACGACCACCACCAGCACCGTCATCAGCACCGCGCCGGGCGCCTTCGTGAACCGGGCCAGGTTGGTGCCGTCGGGCAGCGTGAGCAGCGAGACCGCCGCGCAGGGGGCCACGAACCACACCTCCCGGGCCAGCGGCACCGCCGCGACCGCGAGCAGCGTCAGCGGCCAGATCGCGTACCAGGGGTGGAAGACCGGCGCGAGCAGCACGGTGGCGGCGAGCGCCAGTCCCGCGCCGAGCAGCGCCACCCGGGGCCGGGCCACTGTCAGCCGGGCCACCCGCTGCCGGGCGTCGTTGAGCCGCCGCAGCGTCGTCCACGCCCGCCACCAGAGCGCGACGAGCGTCCCGGCCAGCAACGCCAGCGCGACGGCGCGCACCACCGGGACCGCCCGGGGCCGCCGCCCGGCCAGCTCACCGGCGTAGTCGATGACGAACCCGATCGCTGTGGGCGGCGAGGTCCACTGCTGCGAGTCGCCGCTGTGGCCGAGTCCGCCGATCCAGCCCAGCCCGAGGCCGGTGGCGAGCGAGACGACGAGCAGCGTGCCGAGCACCGACGCGGCCAGTTGCCCGCCGTCGCGCAGCAGCGCCCGCCAGGTGTAGCGGCCGAGCACGGCGGCGAGCGCCGCGAACGGCAGCGCCACCACCGCGACCGCCTTCACCGCCACCGCCAGGCCGAGCAGCACCCCGGCCACCAGCAGCGCGCGCGGCTTGCCCGGCAGGCGGACCAGCACCAGCAGGCCGAGCAGGAGCAGGCCGAGCGCGAGCGCGTCGTTGTGCGCGCCGGCCACCAGGTGGATGCCGACCAGCGGGCACGCGAGCACCAGCCAGGCGGCGCGGCGGGTGGGCACCCCGGCGGCGCGGGCCAGACCGGGCAGGCAGAGCGCGGTCAGCAGCACCCCGGCCACCGCGACCAGGCGCAGCGCCACGACGGTCCCGATCAGGCCGCCACCGGCGAGGACGGCGAGCCCGGCCAGCAGCACGAAGAACGGCCCGTACGGCGCCGGGGTGTCCCGCCAGATCGGCGACACCGAGTCGGTCCACGGGCAACCGGCCGCCGCGACCCCCACCCGGTACGGGCTGAGGCCCTGCGTCCACGTCCAGCCCTGGCAGGCGTACGAGTAGACGTCGCGGCTGCCGATCGGCGGCGCGGCGAGCAGCGGCAGCGACCAGAGCCCGACGGTCACGTACGCCCACCGGCCGGACGGCGCGCCCCACCGCAGCGACCACCAGGCGCCGACCAGCAGCAGCGTCCCGGCCAGCCAGCAGCCGAGCGTCAGCGGCCCGTTCGGGGCCGCCCAGATCGCGGCGAGCGTGCTGCGCGGGGGCGGGCCGGGCAGCGCGCCGCCGAGCCACCCGGCGACGGTGAGCAGCACCGCCCCGGCGAGACCGGCGTAGCGGGCGACGGCGGCGGCGATCGGCCGGACCGGTCCGTCGACCTCGCTCACCGGCACACTCCTCAGTCCGCGGGAACCGGCTGCCGGCCCTTGCGAGCCGACCGTACCAACCAGACGACCACGCCGATCACGAACAGCGTCATCAGCGGCGCACCGGGCATCTTGCTGTACCGGGCCAGCCCGGTTCCGTCGGCGAGCACCAGGAACGACGACACCACGGTGACGATCGAGAACCAGAGCGTGCGGTGCGCGGTGGCGGCCAGCACCGCCAGCGGCCACAGCCAGTACCAGGGGTGGAACAGCGGGGACAGCGCGACGGTGGCGGTGAGCGCGAGCGCGGCGTGCCAGAACGGCTCACCGCGACGCAACGAGCGGAACCACAGCCAGATCAGCACCCCGACCAGCACGACCATGCCGATCGCCCGGGTCACCGGCAGCGCGTCGACGTGCACCCCGAACGGCGCCAGCAGATAGCCGACGGTCTGCCCCACCGCTGTCGGCGGCGACGTCCAGGCCACCACCAGGCTGCCCTGCTCCAGCCCGCTGATGAACCCCAGCCCCAGGCCGGAGACGAGCGTCACCCCGGCCAGCGCCACGAGCGATCCGCCGACCACCCACCCGCCGTCGCGGACCAGCGACCTGATCCGGTACGCCCCGACGATGGCGGCGAGCGCGGCGAACGGCATCACGACCAGCGCGGTGACCTTGACGGCGGCTGCCAGTCCGAGCAGCGCCCCACCGGCGAGCAGCGGCCAGGGCCGCCCCGGCCGGGCCGCCACCACTGCCAGCCCGGCCACGAGCAGGCCGATCATCAGCGCGTCGTTGTGCGCGCCGGATATCAGGTGCACGGGCACCAGCGGGCTGGCCAGCGCCAGCCACAGCGCCCGCCGCGGCGGCACCCCGCAGCGGCGGGCCAGCACCGGCAGCGCCCACGCGGTGAGCGCCACCCCGGCCACGGCGAGCAGCCGGAACAGCGCGACCGCGCCGAGCAGCGACCCGGTCGCCTCCACCACCGCACCGGCGAGCAGCACGAACAGCGGCCCGTACGGCGCCGGGGTGTCCCGCCAGATGTAGGAGATGGTGTCCAGCCAGGGGCAGGGCAGCGCCGACACGCCCTGCTCGTAGGGGTTGATCCCGGCCGAGAAACTGGCGCCCTGGCAGGCGTACGCGTACACGTCCCGGCTGCCCAGCGGCGGCGCGACGAGCATCGGCAGCAGCCACAGCGCCACTGTGACCAGCACCCAGCGCGACGACGGCACCCGGTCCCGCAAAGACCACCACGCCCACGCCAGCAGCCCGGTGCCGACCAGCCACAACCCGATGATCAGCGGCCCGTTCGGGCCCTGCCAGATGCTGACCGGGGTGGGACGCAACTCGCCGTCGGGCAGGGCGCCGCCGAGGAACGCGGCCACGGCGAGCAGCACCGAACCCGCCAGGCCGATCCAACGCGAGAGGTGGTGAGGCACGCCCGACATGCTGCCAGTACGGTGGTTCGCGATCAGGAGGTGGGCATGCGGGGCGGTCGGGTGGTGGCGGTGTCCGCCGCGTTCGCGCTCGTCCTCGCCGTGCTCCACCTCACGCTGCCGGTCACCGGCTCGGACCTGTCCGCCCAGGTCGCCCGCGCCGACTTCTTCGCCGCGCACCCGTCCGCCCTGGTCGACCTGCGCTGGTACGGCGGCGTGCACCCGTGGGGCTACAGCCTCGTCTCGCCGCCGCTGATGGCGCTGCTCGGCGTACGCGTCACCGGCGCGCTGGCCCTGCTCGCCTCCGCCACCGCGTTCGCCGCCCTGCTGGTGCGGACCCGGGTGCCCCGACCGCTGCTCGGCAGCCTGGTCGGCGTGGTCACGATCGCCGGCAACCTGGTCTCCGGCCGGGTCACGTACGCCCTCGGCGTCGCGTTCGGCCTGGCCGCGCTGCTCGCGCTCACCGTGCCCGCCCGACGTGCTGCCGCCGTCGACGCCTCCGGCACCGATGCCGGTGCGGCCGGTGCCGCTGCTGGTCCTGCCGGCCCCGGCGCGCCGGCCTCCCCCGTCGGCATCTGGGCGGGCCGGAGCGTCTGGGCGGCCGTCGCCGCCGTGGTCGCCGCGCTGCTCGCCTCCGCGGCCAGCCCGGTGGCCGGGCTGTTCGTCGGGCTCGCCGGCGTCGCGCTGCTGCTGAGCCGCCGGTACGCCGACGGCCTGCTGCTCGCCGTACCCGCGGCCGGGCCGCTCGCCGTGACCGGGCTGCTGTTCGGCGAGGGCGGCTGGATGAACATCAGCCGCACCGACACCGTGCACGCCGTGGTGACGAGCCTGCTGGTCGCGGCGCTCGTGACGTACCGGCCGGTGCGGGTGGGCGCGCTGCTGTCCGCGGCCGGGGTGCTGGCGTCGGCGTTGCTGCCCACCCCGGTCGGGCTGAACGCCACCCGCCTGGTGGTGATGTTCGCGCTGCCGCTGCTGGCCGCCGCGGCGACGCCACCGGCGAGGCTGGGCATCCCCCGGTTGCCCCGGACCGCCGGTGCGGCCGGGCTGGCCGCGCTGCTCGCTGTCGTCTGCTGGTGGCAGCCGCCGGTGGTCACCGCCGACCTGCGCAGCGCCGACGATCCGACGGCCGACCCGGCGTACTTCGCGCCGCTGCGCGCGGAACTGGCCCGGCGCGGGCTCACCGGACGGGTGGAGGTGCCGCCGACCCGCAACTACTGGGAGGCGGCCCGGATGGGCGAGGTGCCACTGGCCCGGGGCTGGCTTCGCCAGGCCGACATCGACCGCAATCCGCTGTTCTTCACCACGGTGCCCGGCGCGGACGGCACCGGCATTCCGCTGACCCCCGTCACCTACCGGGACTGGCTGGCCGACAACGCGGTGCAGTACGTGGCAGTGCCCGACGCCGAGTTCTCCTGGGTGGGGCGATCCGAGGCGGAGCTGGTGGAGACGGGCCTGCCGTACCTGACCGAGGTCTGGTCGGACCGGCACTGGAAGCTGTACGCGGTGGCCGAGCCCACCCCGGTCGTCGGCGCGCCGGGTGAGCTGATCAGCCAGGACGGCGCCTCGATCACCTTCCGCGCCCCCGCCCCCGGCCCGATCCCGATCCGGGTCCGCCACGATCGCTGGCTGACCGCCTCAGGCGGCGCCGAAGTCACCCAAGACGGCAAGTGGACAACGGTGACGGTCCCCCGAGAGGGCACCTACACCCTCACAAGCTGATCCCGGCGGAGATCTTGGTACGAAATGGCCCCCATAGGGGCCGTTCCCTACCAAGATCTCTCGGCTTTCCTGAGATTCGGAAAGCATTTCTCGCGTGTCGGGACCAGCAGCGGCAGCGGAGGCGAGGGCGGCCATCGAGGTCCCGGCATCCCGTGGCACCGGGCTGGACCGCCTCGCCCTCTGACCGCCTCCCCGCTGCCGACGACAGGCGACGCAGCTAGGCATTACAGCTAGGGCCGCAAGTGCAAGATCGACGTTGGGACCGGGCGGGGCGAGGTCGAGGGCGGGACGGGGCACGGCCGACGTGAACAAGGCCGAGGGCCGGGCAGGCGCCGCCTAACCAAGAGGCGTGGGCGGGCGCAGGGCCTAGAGGGGGGACTCCAGGATGCGCTGGACGACCGTGCGGGAGTGGCGGCCCGTTCGCAGGTACTCGTCGAGGAACTCGCCCTGGTCCTCGCGCCCCAGCAGCCGCACCACCCCGGCCAGCTCCACCCCGTGCCGGGGCAACTGGTCCCCCGCCCGGCCGCGTACCAGCATCAGCGCGTCGCGCACCTCGGCGGCGAGCGTCCAGCCGGCGGCCAGCTCGGCGGCGTCGGTGGCGTCGAGCAGGCCGGCGTCGCGGGCGGCGGTCAGGGCGTCGAGCGTACGGGTGCCGCGCAGCTCGGGTATCCGGCCGGCGTACCGGAGCTGAAGCAGCTGCACGGCCCACTCGACGTCGGCGAGCCCGCCCCGGCCCAGCTTGGTGTGGGTGGCCGGGTCGGCGCCCCGGGGCAGCCGCTCGGTTTCCACCCGCGCCTTGATCCGGCGGATCTCGATGACCTGCTCGCGGGTCAGCCCGTCGGCCGGGTAGCGCACCGGCTCGATCATCGCCTCGAACTCGGCGCCCAGGTCGGCGTCGCCGCAGACGAACCGGGCCCGCAGCAGCGCCTGCGCCTCCCACACCCGCGACCAGCGCGCGTAGTACTGCGCGTACGCGGCGAGGCTGCGTACCAGCGGGCCCTGCCGGCCCTCGGGGCGCAGGTCGGCGTCCACACCGAGCGGCGGGTCGGGGGCGGGCGCGGACAGCAGCCGGCGCAACTCCTCGGCGATGGCCTGCGCCGCCGCGCTCGCGGTGCTCTCGTCCACGCCGGGCGGCGGGTCGTAGACGAACAGCACGTCGGCGTCGGAGAGGTAGTTGGACTCGTACCCCCCGAGCCGGCCCATGCCGATCACCGCGAAGCGCAGGCCGGGCGGTCCGGGGTGGACGGTACGGGCGGCGCGCAGCGCGGCGGCCAGCGTGGCGTCGGTGACGTGGGACAGCGCGGTACCCACCGCCGTCACGTCGACCACCGTGGGCCGCCGCTCGCCGCCGCCGACCGGGCGCGGGGTGAGCGGCGCGAGTGAGCCGGCGCGGCTGAGCACGTCGGCGGCGGCGATGCGGACCAGTTCCCGGCGGCGCAGCGCACGGACCGCCCGGATCGCCTCGACCGGGTCGTCGTGCCGGGCAGCGGCCGCGGCGAACCCGTCGACGAGCGTCTCGCGCGGGCGCGGGGTCAGTTCGCTGTCCTCGGCGAGCAGCCGCAGCGCCTCCGGCTCGCGGGACAGCATGTCGGCCGCGTACCGGGACGAGGAGAGCACCCGGGCCAGGCGGCGCGCCACCGGGCCGGAGTCGCGCAGCAGGCGCAGGTACCACGGGGTGCTGCCGAGCTTGTCGGACACCTGCCGGTAGTTGAGCAGACCTCGGTCCGGCTCGGGGGCGTCGGCGAACTCGTCGAGCAGCACCGGCAGCAGCGTGCGCTGGATCGCGGCGGTACGGCTGACGCCGCCGGTGAGCGCCTGCAGGTGCCGCAGCGCGCCGGCCGGGTCGGCAAAGCCGAGCACCTCCAGCCGGTGCCGGGCCGCCTCGGGCGTGAGCCGCAGCCCTTCGGCCGGGACCCGGGCCACGGATTCCAGCAGCGGCCGGTAGAGCAGTTTGGCGTGCAGCCGGCGTACCTCGGCGGCGTGGGTGACCCACTCGGCGCGGAACTCCTCGACGGCGCTGCGGCCCGGCGTGGCCGCGTAGCCGAGCGCGGCGGCGAGCCAGCGCAGCGCGGCCGGTTCGGTCGGCACGGTGTGGGTGCGGCGCAGGGCCTGGAGCTGGAGCCGGTGCTCGACGGCGCGCAGGAAGCGGTAGCCGCGCAGCAGCGCCTCCCCGTCGGCGCGGCCCACGTAGCCGCCGGCCACGAGCGCGCGCAGCGCCGGCACGGTGCCCGGCACCCGCAGCGACTCGTCGCCCCGGCCGTGCACGAGCTGGAGCAGCTGGACGGCGAACTCGATGTCGCGCAGCCCGCCCGGACCGCGCTTGATCTCGCGTTCCAGCTCCTTCGGCGGCACGTTGTCGAGGATCTTGCGGCGCATGGACCGGACGTCCTCGACCGCCTCGGGGCGTTCGGCGGCGGTCCAGACGAGCGGGGCTAGCGCCTCGATCCACTCCCGGGCCAGTTCCAGGTCACCGGCGGCCGGGCGGGCCTTGAGCAGCGCCTGGAACTCCCAGGTGCGGGCCCAGCGCTTGTAGTACGCGAGGTGGCTGGCGAGCGTGCGGACCAGCGGGCCCCGGTTGCCCTCGGGACGCAGCGCCGCGTCGACCGGCCAGGCCACCAGCCCGCAGATCTGGATCAGCCGGGTGGCGATCTGGGTGGCGGCGGGCAGGTCGTCGTCGGTGGCGGAGACGAAGATGACGTCGACGTCGGAGACGTAGTTCAGCTCGTCGCCACCGCACTTGCCCATCGCCACCACGGCCAGGCGAGGGCGCGGCGTGCCCTCGGGCAGCTCGTCGGCGGCGATGTCGTAGGCGGCGGCCAGCGTGGCGTCGGCCAGCCCGGACAGCGCCGCCATGGTCTGCTCCAGGCCGCGCCCGCCGGTCAGGTCGGCCGCCGCGATCCGCAACAGCGCGAGACGGTACGCCTGCCGCAGCAGCGGGACCGCGCCGGTCATGGTGGTGAGCCGGGCGGCCACGCTCAGGTCGAGCCGCCCGTCCGCGGTGGGGGCGAGCCCGTCCGGCTCGGTGGCCAGCACCGCCCACTGCCCCGGGTTGGCGACCAGGTGGTCGCCGAGCGCGGAGGAGGCGCCGAGCACCGCGATCAGGCGGCGGCGCAGCCCGGGGTCGGCGGCCAGCGCGTCGCGTACGGCCACCTCGTCGCCGGAGCGCCGCTCGGACTCGACCAGCCGGTGCAGCTGACGCAGCGCCAGGTCCGGGTCGGCGGCGCGGGACAGCGCGGCGAGCAGTTCGGCGGCGCGTTCGTCGGCCGGCTCCTGCGTCTGGGGCCGCCACAGGTCGAGCCCGTCCGGGCCGAGCAGGTCGGCGGCGCGCGTAGCGCCGTCCCCCTCGGCGAATCCGTAGCGGGCCAGGCGCCCGCGGGCCGGCCGGGTCACCGTCAGGCCCCGAGCAGCGGCAGGCTGCGGCGCGGGTTGTCGTCGCCCAGTTCGCCGAGCGCGAGCGCGGCGAACCGGATCGCGAACGGCTGCCACGCCTCCTCGACGTCGGCCATCACCCGGTCGCAGGCGGCCACCACCAGCTCCGGGTCGTAGTCCAGCTCGGCCAGCACCGCCGAGTCGCGGGACCACTCGGCGATCATCGCGGTGTCGCACTCGATGTGGAACTGCAGGCCCCAGGCCCGGTCGCCGAGGCGGAACGCCTGGTGCGGGTAGCGGGTGGACGCGGCCAGCAGCGTCGCGCCGTGCGGCAGCTCGGTGATCTCGTCGGCGTGCCACTGGAGCACGTCGGGCATCAGCGGCACGTACCGGAACAGCGGATCGTCCTCGGCGGCGTCGCGCCGGCCCACCAGGGCCGGGCCGATCTCCGGCCCGGACGGGCTGCGCTCGACCAGGCCGGCGTGCGCGGTGGCGAGCAGTTGCGCGCCGAGGCAGATCGCGAGCGTGGGCACCCGCTGGCGGACCGCCTTGCGCAGCAGCCCCTCCAGCGCCGGGAACCAGGGCGCGCCGGGGGCGCCGTCGGACCCCGGGTACGCCTGCTGGTCGCCGCCGAGCACCACCAGCGCGGCGTATCCCTCCAGGTCGGCGGGGAGCGCGTCACCGGCGTGCGGACGCAGCACGCGCAGCTCCAGGCCCCCTTCGGTGAGCCACTCCCCCAGGCGGCGGAGGTCGTCGGTCGGGTCGTTCTCGATCACCAGCGCGGTCGCCACGACGTCGAGGCTAACCGGTGCGGCCGACAGGGCACGGTCCGGCAGGCCCTAGGCTCGCGATCGTGCCCGACGACTGCCTGCGCCCACCGGCCCTGCGTCCCGGCGACGCGGTGATGCTGGTGTCCCCGTCCGGACCGACCCGTCCCGAGCGGGTGGCCCGTGGCATCGAACTGCTCACCGGCTGGGGGCTGCGTCCGGTGCCCGCGCCGAACGCGTACGCCCGGCGCGGTTACCTGGCCGGCGACGACGCGCTGCGGGCCGCGGACCTGAACGCGGCGTTCGCCGACCCGGAGATCCGTGGGGTGATCTGCACGCGGGGCGGCTACGGCGCGCAGCGGGTGGTGGACCTGATCGACATGGCGGCGGTACGCCGGGACCCGAAGGTGGTGGCCGGGTTCTCCGACATCACCGCGTTGCAGTTCGCGCTCTGGCGGGGCGCCCGCCTGGCCGGGGTGCACGGGCCGGGGGCGGCGTGGCGGGACGAGCGCACGCCGCTGCGCTCGGCGGAGTCGCTGCACGCCGCGCTGACCAGCGCCGAGCCGGTGACGGTGGCGGCGGTCGAGGCGGAGGAGACGTACCCGGTGCGGGTGCCCGGCCGGGCCGAGGGCCGGCTGATCGGCGGCAACCTGTGCCTGATCACCGCGTCGATCGGCACGCCGGACATGCCGGACCTGACCGGTGCGATCCTGCTGGTCGAGGAGGTGCAGGAGCCGCCGTACAAGATCGACCGGATGCTCACCCACCTGCGTCGCTGCGGCGCGCTGGACGGGATCGCCGGGGTGGCGGTGGGCCAGTTCACCGAGTGCGCGGACGGCTGGGACACCACTGTCGTGGACGTGCTCACCGACCGCCTGGGCGACCTGGGCGTGCCGGTGCTCGGCGGCCTGCCCGTCGGCCACGGCCCCGCCCAGCTCACCGTCCCGGTGAACACCCCCGCGGTCCTGGACGCCACCACAGGCACCCTGACGGTAACCTCCGCCGTCCGCTGAAGCCGAGGCCGAGGCCCGGCCCCGCCCCGGCCCCGGCGATCATGAAGTTAGCGGCAGTTCAGAGATCCACAACTGCCGCCAACCTCATGATCAACGCGGCGCGGGCGGGGTGAGGTGGGCTACCGCGCCGATCTCCAGGGCTGCCCAGACCGTGCCGTCGGGGGTGACCGTGAGGCCATGGGGCTCCGACGCGGGGGTGGGCAGATCGTGGGCGGTGATGTGGCCGTCGGGGTCGAGGTGGGCGATGCGGTTGGCGCCCCACTCGGTGAACCAGCAGCCGCCGGCCGGGTCGGCGACGATCGCGTGCGGGCGTGCCGCGCGGTCCGGCAGCGGGAACTCGTCGATCCGCCCGTCCGGCGTGATCCGGCCGACCTGCCCGGCGGCGATCTCGACGAACCAGAGCGCGCCGTCGACACCCCGGGTGATGCCGACCGGCCCGGCCGCCTCGGTGGGCAGCGGATGCAGCGTCACCGATCCGTCCAGGTCGATCCGGGCGATCGCGTTCGCCTGGTTGAGCGTGAGCCAGAGCGCGTCGTCCGGGCCGGCCGCGAGCATCGACGGGAAGCCCTTCTCCACCGGCAGCGGGACGGACGTCACCTCCCCGTCGACGCTCACCCGGCCGACCGTGTCGTCGTTCATGCCGGCGTACCAGAGCGCGCCGTCCGGGCCCACCGCCAGCCCGCACGGGCCGCAGCCGGGCGGCAGCGCCACCGAGCCGGTCTCGCCGTCGACGGTGATCCGGCCGAGCCGGTCGTCGCCCGAGCGGGTGTACCAGAGCGCGCCGTCGGGGCCGCCGACGATGATCAGCGGGCGGCTGCCGGGTGGGTCGTCGCGGTAGGTCCGCACCTCACCGTCGGGGCCGAGCCGGGCGACGCCGCCGGAGCCGGCCAGCGCCAGCCAGAGCGCGCCGTCGGACCCGACCGTGATCGAGTACGGGCCGGAGCCCGGCCCGGTGAGCGGGATCTCGCGGATGGCAGGCTGTGTCATGGCGTGGCCTTTCGTCGGGTTTCGCCCAGCCTCGCGGGCGCTCCGGCACACCTGCAACACGAATAAAACGGGCCTTCCGGACGGGATTGCCAGCCTGCTGACAGGTTCGCCACGGGTTGCCCTCAGTTCCGGGGCTCACTGTCGGTGACGTCATCGCACCACCACCGAACAGGAGAATCGCATGATCCGCACGATGTCGAAGAAGCACCTGCTGGCCGGCCTGGCCGCTGCCGGCGTGCTCGGCGTCGGGATCGCCGCCCCGACGGTGGCGCTCGCCGACGACAAGAACCCGAAGCCGTCCTCGAGCGCCAGCAGCACCGACCAGGGTGACGAACGCCGCCAGAAGCACGCCGACCGGCAGGCCGAGTTCGCCGAGGCGCTCGCCAAGGAGCTGGGCGTGTCGACCGACAAGGTCACCGCGGCGCTGGAGAAGCTGCACGAGCAGCGGCAGGGCGACCGCCCGGAGCGGCCGGAGCGGCCGTCGACCGAGGACCGGCAGGCGGCGCTGAAGGAGCGCCTGGACCAGGCCGTCACCGACGGCAAGCTCACCCAGGAGCAGGCCGACGCGGTGCTCAAGGCCACCGAGGCGGGCGTGTTCCCGGGTGGCCCCGGCCACGACGGCAAGGGCGGCCCGCACGGCGAGCGCGGCAAGGACGGCCCGGACGGCAAGTGACCGCACGGCCACGCCGTTTCCCGCCGGCCGGCCCTCCTCGTGACCGGCGCCGGCGAGGCCACCGCCTGACACCAGGCGGGCGGGACAGAGGCGCCGCACCGGGGCTCCCCGGTGCGGCGCCGGTCGCCGTCCCCGTGACACCGCGGCCGGCGGCACGGGGACGGCAGTAAATCAGCGAGCTGTCGCGTACGCGGCGCAGCCGATGAGTTCGAGGGAGACCTGGAGTCGCTCGAGGCTGATGTTCTTGGCGATGGTGTCCTCCGGGGTGTGGTATGGCGGCTCCAGCAGCGCCGGGCTCGTCTCACCCCGCCATGAGAAGTTGGCGCTGGCGATGCCGACCTCCTGGAAGGACTGGTGGTCGCTGGAGCCGCGCTGCGTCACCGGCGACATCCGCGGGTCGTAGCCGAGGCGTACACCGGCGGCGGCCACCTCGTCGGTGGCCCGGTTGGACTGGCCGGTGAAGGACAGCAGCCAGTAGAGGGTGGCCGGGTCCCAGCTCGTGGCGACCATGTCGTTCTGGTACACCGCCAGGAAGCGGTCCCGCTCGGCCTGCGGGAGCTGCCGGACGTGGTGACGCGAGCCGAGCAGGCCCTGCTCCTCCGAGCCCCACAGCGCGAACCGCAGGGTGGCGTCAACCGGGATCGCCTTCATCACCCGGGCCAGTTCGAGGCAGAGCACCGTGCCGGAACCGTCGTCGTTGGCGCCGGGGGCGCCGATGACAGTGTCGTAGTGGGCGCTGACCATGACGACCGGCCCGTTCGCGCCGGACCGCCCGACCCGCTCCGCGATGACGTTGTGGGACGTCAGGTTGCGGTGCGCGACGGTGGAGATCGTGAGCGTGAGCCGCCCGGCCGCGAGCAGGGCACGCAGCCGCTCCTTCTGCGCCTGCGCGACGCCGACCACCGGGATCGGCACCGGCGTGCCCGCCGAGCCCGGCAGGGTCGGCGAGAACGCGCTGCTGCGCCGGGGCGGCACCCCGTCGGCGGCGAGGAACACCACGGCGGCCGCGCCGCGCGCCACAGCGGTGGCGACCAACTGCTCGCGCCGGGCGGCCACGTAGTCGACGAGCACGATCTGGCCGGTGACGCTCGCCGGGTAGTTCTCTTCAGCACCCGCGCCCACGTCCACCACGTCACCCTGGACTGTGGTGTCCAGCGCGGCCTGCGGGGAGGCGCCGGCCTGCCAGTTCAGGTCGGTGGGCAGCCCGGCCGGCGAGGCGAGCTGGGCGAGGAACTTGTCCGCCACCGCGAACGGCTCCAGCCGAACCTGGTAGCCGAGGCGGTCGAGCTGCTTGGCGATGTAGTCGGCGGCACGCCGCTCCGAGGCGGTCCCGCCGATACGCGGCCCGATCTCCTCGCTGAGGACGCGCAGGTGCGCCAGCGCCCGCTCGGCCGAGACCTGGGCGATGATCTTGCGATCGTCCGACGTGAGCGCCGGCTTCCGGCTCGATCCGGGGCGCTTGTCGTCGGCCGCCCAGGCCGGCGCGGGCAGGGCCACGGTGGCGGCGCCACCGAGAGCGATGGTCAGCATGCGGCGTCGGTTCACAGTGGATCCGGTGATGTCCGTGGCGGGGGAAGAGGGGTGGCCGTCGTTGGTCATACGCTTCTCCTGACTGTGCGAGCCGGCCGGTGTTGGCCGTCCGACTCGGAGGATCTTGAACATAACCCGAGGTAGGGGGCGCATCCAAGATCCTCTCCGGCGATCACCGGACCCGACATCGACCGGTCTCTCGCCCGCCGTCGCTCCACCGTGGCCGGCCGCCACGGGTGGACGGACCGGGGTCAGCCGCCGGCCGGCGGGGTGAAGACGCCGAGCAGATTGCCCGACGGGTCGCGCAACAGAGCCCGCACCAGACCGGCCGGCGTGGTCACCGGCCCCGTCACCACGACGCCGCCGGTCGCCTCGGCCCGGCGGCAGATCTCCGCGACGTCCGCCACCTCGGCGTAGAAGATCGCGTAGTTGCCGGCGTCGGTGCCCCGGATCGCGCCGCCGATCCCCCGCTCACCGCCGGCGGTCGTCTGCCGGTACGACCCGGCCGGGCCGCCCTGCTCCTCGAAACTCCAGCCGAACAGGTCGGCGTAGAACCGCTGCGCCTCGTCCGGGCGGTCGGAGCTGATC
Source organism: Micromonospora chalcea (assembly GCF_028768405.1). Lineage (NCBI taxonomy): Bacteria > Bacillati > Actinomycetota > Actinomycetes > Micromonosporales > Micromonosporaceae > Micromonospora > Micromonospora chalcea. The sequence goes on from NZ_CP118233.1 coordinate 3,116,753, forward strand.
TCGAACCAGGTCACGGGCGTGCTGGACATGCTTCCTCCTGAGGTTCGCGCCAGCGGTCGGCCGACGTCGTCAGGAATCAGCGTGGTGCCGGGACACGACAGCGTCCTGTCGGTGTTTCCACAGGGATCAGACCAGCGTGAGCGGGCGCACCCGGTCGACCGGCACATCGAGGTCGTCAGCACACCACTCCCGGGTCACCGGCTCGGCGAGCGGGCGCACCGAGCGGATCCGGTCGGTGCGGAAGCAGCGCACACCGTCGCGCAGCCGGCACCAGGCGACCAGATACCAGTGCACCGAGTTGCCCAGGTAGGCCAGCGGCTCCACGTCGCGTACCGAGTCGGCGCCGTCGCGGTCGGCGTACCGCAGGCGCAGCACCCGCCCGGCGGCGACCGCGTCGGCGACGACGGCCGGGACGGGCGTGCCCGGCCCGTCGCCGACCAGGTGCACCCGGCCGGCGAGCCGGTGCGCCTCGGCCACCGCGGCCGGTGGCATCACCGCGACCAGCTTGCGCAGCGCGGCGCCGGCCGCCGCGGCGAACGGGGAGCCGCCGAGCCGGTGCAGCGCGACGGCCATCGCCACGGCCTCGGCCGCCGTCAGGTTGACCGGCGGGAGCGTGCGCGCCCGGTCGACGACGTAGCCGCCGGTGCGGCCCGGCTCGGCCCAGATCGGCACGCCCGCGCCCTGCAACGCGGAGATGTCCCGCTCGACGGTGCGGGTGCTGACCTCGAAGCGGCGGGCCAGCCAGCTCGCGCTGCGCGGGCGCGGCGACACCGCCCGCAGCTCCTCGACCAGGGCGTAGAGGCGATCGGTGCGGTTCACCCCCGGACGCTAACCCGGGGGTACGACACCGCTCAGGCGATGCAGGCGCAGACGATCAGCGCGGCGCCGAAGTGGGTGGCGGCGCTGACTTTGGCGGCCGGGTGCGGCTCCTCGGCGGCGATCACGTCGCCCAGCCGGCCCGGGGTGAGCAGGTCCAGCACCAGGAACGCCAGCGCCATCACCAGCAGGCCGACCAGCCCGAAGACCACAGTGGAGGCGAGCCCCTTGGTGAACGAGCTGTAGCTGGTCAGCACGGCGGTGAAGACGATGCCGGCGATGCCGAGCTGGTTCGCGGCGAGCAGCAGCGCGGCGTTGCCGTTGCGGCGTACCCAGATCAGCTCCCGCAGCTTGCCCGGGGTGAGCACATCCACGAGCAGGAATCCGGCGGCCATCAGCGCCACCCCGACGATCCCGAACACGATGCTCTGCCACGCCCCGTCGAGCAGGTCTCCCAGCACCCAACGCCTCCCCGGCTCACCCGCCCGGCCAGGTGCCGGGACGGTGCCGCAGACGATAGCGGCACCGCGCCAGGATGATCTAGAGAGACAGGTAGCGCTGCCGCTCGTACGGGGTGACCTCGCGGCGGTACTGCTCCCACTCGGCCCGCTTGTTGCGCAGGAAGAAGTCGAAGACGTGCTCGCCGAGCACCTCGGCGACCAGTTCGGAGCCGGCCATCACGTCGATCGCCTCGGCCAGGTTCTCCGGCAGCGCCTCGTAGCCCATGGCGCGGCGCTCCGCGCTGCTCAGCGACCAGACGTCGTCCTCGGCGCCCGGCGGCAGCTCGTACCCCTCCTCGATGCCCTTGAGGCCGGCGCCGAGCATCACCGCGAACGCCAGGTAGGGATTGGTCGCGGAGTCCAGCGAGCGGACCTCGACCCGGGCCGAGTTCGGCTTGCCGTACGCGGGCACCCGCACCAGCGCGGACCGGTTCAGGTGACCCCAGCAGACGTACGCGGGGCTCTCGGTGATCCGGTCCGGCAGCGCCTGCGGGAACAGCCGCTTGTACGAGTTGACCCACTGGTTCGTCACCGCGGTGTACTCCCGCGCGTGGGTGAGCAGCCCGGCGATGAACGACTTGGCGACCTTCGACAGCTTCATCGGGTCACCGGCGTCGTGGAACGCGTTGCGCTCCCCCTCGAACAGCGACAGGTGGGTGTGCATGCCGTTGCCGGGCTGGTCGGTGAACGGCTTCGGCATGAAGCTGGCCTGCACGCCGGTGGAGAGCGCGACCTCCTTCACCACGTGCCGGAAGGTCATGATGTTGTCGGCGGTGGTGAGCGCGTCGGCGTAGCGCAGGTCGATCTCCTGCTGGCCGGGGGCGACCTCGTGGTGGCTGTACTCCACCGAGATGCCGATCCGCTCCAGCGCCAGCACCGCCTGGCGGCGGAAGTCCCGCGCCACGGCGTGCGTGGTGTGCTCGAAGTAGCCGCCGGTGTCCACCGGGATCGGCACCGAGCCGTCCTGCGGGCCGTTCTCCAGCAGGAAGAACTCGATCTCCGGGTGGGTGTAGAACGTGAAGCCCTTGTCAGCGGCGCGGGAGAGCATGCGGCGCAGCACGTGCCTCGGGTCGGCCCAGGACGGGCTGCCGTCGGGCAGCGAGATGTCGCAGAACATCCGGGCGCTCTCGCCGCTGACGCCGCCCTCGAACGGGAAGACCTGGAACGTCGTCGGGTCCGGCATGGCGACCATGTCCGACTCGAAGACCCGGGCGAAGCCCTCGATCGCGGAGCCGTCGAAACCGATGCCCTCGTCGAAGGCCGCCTCCAGCTCCGCCGGGGCCACCGAGACGCTCTTGAGCGTGCCGAGCACATCGGTGAACCACAGCCGGACGAAACGGATGTCCCGCTCTTCCAGCGTACGGAGGACGAACTCCTGCTGACGGTCCACTTCCACCCCTCGTTACACGTACGTCCGCACCGGCGCCGGGCCGGCTCGGCCTGACCGCCCAGTCTCCACCGGGCTCGTTACGCCGACGTTACGCCCTCCCCGGCCGGCCGTCCCGCCGTGTCCGCCGCGCTGGGACGCGCGGGCCGGCACGCCTGTCTGCCCCAACCGGTCGGATTCGGCCGGGAGGGCTGGGGGAAGATGAGGACATGCCCACCCTGCGTCTCGCCCTGTGCCAGGTCAACCCGACGGTAGGCGACCTCACCGGCAACGCCGGCCTGGTCCGCGAGTGGACCCGCCAGGCGGCCGGCTCCGGCGCCCAGCTCGTCCTGTTCCCCGAGCTGATGCTGACCGGCTACCCGGTCGAGGACCTGGTCTTCCGCCGCTCGTTCGTGGCCGCGTCCCGGGCCGCGCTGCACCGGCTCGCCGCCGACCTCGCCGCCGACGGCCACGGCGACCTGCCGGTCCTGGTCGGCTACCTGGACGCCGACGGCCCGCCGCAGGTCAGCTCCGACGCGGAGCCGGGCAGGGGCGCCCGCAACGCGGCGGCGCTGCTGCACCGGGGCGAGGTCGTCGCCACCTACTTCAAGCACCACCTGCCCAACTACGGCGTGTTCGACGAGGACCGCTACTTCGTCCCCGGTGACATGCTCACCGTGGTGCGCGTCGGCGGGGTGGACGTGGCGCTGACCATCTGCGAGGACCTGTGGCAGGCCGGTGGGCCGTTCGCGGCGGCGCGGCAGGCCGGCGTCGGGCTGGTGCTGAGCATCAACGGCTCGCCGTACGAGCTGAACAAGGACGACGTGCGGCTGCCGCTGGTGCGCCGGCGCGCCGCCGAGGCCGGGGCCGCGATCGCGTACGTGAACATGGTCGGCGGCCAGGACGAACTGGTCTACGACGGCGACTCGATGATCGTCGCCGCGGACGGCACGCTGCTGGCCCGGGCGCCGCAGTTCGTCGAGCACCTGCTGGTGCACGACCTGGAGCTGCCGGCGGCGGCCGGGACGCCCGGCGAGGCCGGTGGGCTCAGTGACGGCATGCGGGTGGTCCGCGGCGAGGTGGCGACGATCCCGGCCACGCCGCCCGGACCGGCTGCGGACGGCGGGATCATCGAGCCGGTCGCCGACGAGGCCGAGGTGTGGCACGCGCTGGTGCTGGGCCTGCGCGACTACGTCGACAAGAACCGCTTCCCGTCGGTGGTGCTCGGCCTGTCCGGCGGCATCGACTCGGCGGTGGCGGCGGCCATCGCTGTGGACGCGGTCGGCCCGGAGCGGGTCGTCGGCGTCTCGATGCCCAGTCAGCACTCCTCCGAGCACTCCCGCACCGACGCGGAGGACCTGGCCAAGCGCACCGGCCTGGACTACCGGGTCGAGCCGATCCAGCCGATGGTGGACACGTTCCTGGCGAACATGTCGCTGTCCGGGGTGGCGGTGGAGAACCTCCAGGCCCGGGTACGCGGCGTGATCCTCATGGCGCTGTCGAACCAGGAGGGCCACCTGGTGCTCACCACCGGCAACAAGAGTGAGCTGGCGGTGGGCTACTCGACGTTGTACGGCGACTCGGTGGGCGGCTACAACCCGGTCAAGGACGTCTGGAAGACGCTGGTGTGGCGGCTGGCGAAGTGGCGCAACGCCGACGCGGCGCGCCGCGGGCAGACGCCGCCGATCCCGGAGAACTCGATCGGCAAGCCGCCGTCGGCCGAGCTGAGCCCCGGCCAGCTCGACAGCGACACGCTGCCCGACTACGACGTGCTCGACCCGATCCTGATCGGCTACGTCGACGGCGACCTGGGCCGCGACGGCCTGGTCGAGTCCGGCCACGACCCGGCCGTGGTGGACAAGGTGCTGCGGATGGTGGATACCGCCGAGTACAAGCGGCGGCAGTCCGCGCCCGGCACCAAGATCTCCATGAAGGCGTTCGGGCGGGACCGGCGGCTGCCGATCACCAACCGGTGGCGCGAGGACGGCTGACCGCTCCCCGGCCGGGGAGTGACATCCTCCACTCCGATCTGCCCGCGGGCCGTCGCCCGGTGCGACGATCGCGGGGAACCCGGGGACCGCGTGCGCGGCCTCGAGGAAGGAGATTGTCATGGTGGAGTCCACCCCGGCCGAGGTGACGGCGCTCTACGGCGGCCCGGCCACCCGGCGGGTACGCACCCGCGACCTGATCGCCGCCAAGGAGCGCGGCGAGCGCTGGGCGATGCTCACCTCGTACGACCAGTACACCGCCTCGATCTTCGACCAGGCGGGCATCCCGGTGCTGCTGGTCGGCGACTCGGCGGCGAACAACGTGTTCGGCTACGAGACCACGCTGCCGGTGACCGCCGAGGAGCTGCTGCCGCTGGTCCGCGCCGTGGTGCGGGCCACGAAGCAGTCGCTGATCGTCGGCGACCTGCCGTTCGGCTCGTACGAGGAGGGCCCGGCGCAGGCGCTGCGCACCGCGGTGCGGTTCATGAAGGAGGGCGGCTGCCACGCGGTGAAGCTGGAGGGCGGACGGCGCTGCGCGGCCCAGATCGAGGCCATCACCGGCGCCGGCATCCCGGTGATGGCGCACATCGGCTTCACCCCGCAGAGCGAGCACACGCTCGGCGGCTACCGGGTGCAGGGCCGGGGCGAGGCGGCCGAGGAGGTGCTCGCCGACGCGCGGGCGGTGGCCGAGGCGGGCGCGTTCGCGGTGGTGCTGGAGATGGTGCCGGGCGAGGTCGCCAAGCGGGTCACCGCCGAGCTGGCCATCCCCACCGTCGGCATCGGGGCCGGCCCGGACACCGACGGGCAGGTGCTGGTGTGGCAGGACATGGCCGGGCTGCGGACCGGCCGGGCGCCCCGCTTCGTGAAGCGCTACGCCGACCTGGCGGGCGCGCTCACCGACGCCACCCGCCGGTTCGCCGACGAGGTACGCGGCGGCGATTTCCCCGCGGCCGAGCACACCTTCTGAGGGTGTAAGGAAGGGCCCCTTCTTAACGCCTGGCGTAGAGGAGGGGCCCCTTCTTAACACGCGCGCGCGCCGCGCGCCGCGCGGCGCGCGGCGGTTCAGAGGTCGGTGACGCGGATGCCGGCGTGCGCCTTGTAGCGCTTGTTGATCGCGATCAGGTTGGCGGTGAACGCCTCGATCTGGTGGGCGTTGCGCAGCCGGCCGGCGTAGATGCCCCGCATGCCGGGGATCCGCGCGGCCAACGCGGCCACCACGCCGGCCACCTCCCGGTCCTCGGTGCAGATCAGCACGTCGAGGTCGATCCGGTCGATCTGCGGGTCGGCCAGCAGCGGCGCGCTGACGTGGTTGAACGCGGCGCACACCCGGGACTCGGGCAGCAGCCCGGCGGCCTGCTGCACCGCGCTGCCCTCTGGTACGTCGAGCGCGTACGGGCCCTGCTTGTCGAAGCCGAGCGGGTTGACGCAGTCCACCACGATCTTGCCGGCCAGCGGCTCGGCGAGCGCGGCGACGGTGACCGCGTGCCCGTCCCACGGCACCGCCACGATCACCACGTCGCTGCGCCGGGCCACGTCCTCGTTGTCGCCGCCGGACACGATGGCGCCGTCGGGCACCCCGGGCAGGGCGGCGATCTCGGCGGCGGCCTGGGAGGCCCGCTCCGCGGTGCGGGAGCCGATCAGCACGCTCTGCCCGGCGCGGGCGAACCGGTAGGCGAGACCTCGTCCCTGGTCGCCGGTGCCACCGATGATGCCGACGGTCAGCCCGGAGACGTCGGGCAGCGTGGTCGCGTCGTAAGCCATGCGCTCATCCTCGCAAAGCGAGGCGGCGTGCGGTGCATCCCGATGCTGTGACAATGGCCGCTGGTCAGGCCCGTTCGAAGGCGACCCGGCGCTGGGCCGGGTCGGCGACGGTGAGGCGTACCCGGACGCGCTCGCCCAGCGGCAGCTCGCCGGTGCAGCGGGCGCGGACCGGCGGCTCGTCCAGCGCGATCGTGCCGCCGGGCGGTCGGCCGGACCGGCCGTTGCCCGCCGGGCGCGGCTCGTCGACGTCGAGCACGGCCGCCTCGAACGTCTCCCCCACCCGGTGCGCGAGCAGCACCGCCTCGGCCAGTTCCACGGCGCCGCGGCTGGCCGCGCCGGCGGTCCGGTCGGTCGTGGCCATCACCTCGGGCAGCTTCGGCAGCGCGGCCCGCACCTGCTCGGGCACCTCCCGGCCCTCGTGCAGCGCCAGGCAGACCTCGGTGGCGTAGCGGTCGGCCAGCCGCCGCAGCGGCGCCGTGACGTGCGCGTACGCGGCCGCCACCCCGCCGTGCTCGGGCTGCTCGGGCAGCTCACCGTCGAACGCGGTGTACGCGGCGCCGCGCATCAGCTCGGCGGCCTGGTCGACGAAGGCGGCCACCCGGGGCTGGGAGGTGTCCAGCCCGTCGAGCACCTGACCGACGGGGGTGCCGTCCGGCCAGGGCACGCCGAGCGGTCCGGCGGCCAGCCGCAGCCGCTCGACCGCCTCCGCGCGGGGACGCGGCATGGTGCGCAGCAGCCCGATCCGGCCGGCCAGCATGATGTCGGCCGCCGCCATCCCGGTCAGCAGCGAGATCTGGGCGTTGTGCTCCTCCATCGGGCCGGGGCCGCGCAGCACCAGCCGCCACCCGTCGCCGTCGGGTTCGACGTCCTGCTCCGGCAGCGGCAGGTTGATCGCGCCCCGGCTCAGGCCACGGGCGGTGAGCAGCGCCCCGATCTCGGGCAGCAGGGCGATCGGCTCGGGCAGCCGGCCGGCGTCGGCGTCGCGCTGCACGCCGCCGTAGTCGAGCTTGGCCCGGCTGCGCACCAGCGCCCGCTCCAGCGTGACCGCGACGGTGGCGCCGTCGGCGTCCAGGTCGACGGTCCAGAGCACCGCGGCCCGGTCGGCGTCGGGCAGCAGGCTGGCCGCCCCTTCGCTGAGCGTGTGCGGGTGCAGCGGCACGTTGCCGTCGGGCAGGTAGACCGTCTGCCCCCGGCGCCACGTCTCGGCCTCCAGGTCACCGCCGAGGCGTACGTGGGTCAGCACGTCCGCGATCGCGTACCGGACGCGGTAGCCGCCGCCGGGACGGCGGGCGAGGTGCATGGCCTGGTCGAGGTCGCGCGAGGTCGCCGGGTCGACGGTGACGAACGGGACGTCGGTCCGGTCGGCGACGGCCGGTGGCGGCGCGGCTGCGGCCGCGTCGGCCTCGCGCTGCGCCGCGGCCGGGAAGCTCTCGGGCAGTCCCAGCTCGCGGCGCAGCGCGCCGAAGTCGATACGGGGCGCCAGTACGCGTCGGATCACCACGTGGTCAATCCTGACAGCGCCCCGCTCGTTCCGCCCTTCGGGGCGAGCGCCGTGTCCGTGCGGCGCCCCGCGGGAGGGCGGCGGGGGTCAGGCGCGGCGGGCCGGCGCCTTCCGGGCGGTGCTCTTGGCGGTGGTGGTCTTGCGGGCGGGCGCCTTCTTGGCCGCTGTGGTCTTCTTCGCCGTGGTGGTGGTCTTGCGCGCGGGCGCCTTCTTCGCCGCCGCCTTGCGCGCCGTGGGGCGGGTCGAGGCGGTGGCCTTCTTCGCCGGAGCCTTCTTCGCCGCTGTGGTCTTCTTGGCGGCGGTGGTCTTCTTCGCCGCCGCGGTGACCTTCCGCGCTCCGGTCGCCTTCGTCGCCGCCGCCGTCTTCTTCGCGGTCGTCTTGCGGGCCGGCGCCTTCTTCGCGGTGGTGCTCTTGCGCGCGGTGACAGTCGACTTCGCCGCCGTGCTCTTCCGGGCGGCGGTGGTCTTCTTCGCGGCCGTCGTCTTCTTCGCCGCGGTGGTCTTCTTCGCCGTCGTCTTCTTCGCGGTGGCCTTCTTGGCGGGCGCGCTCTTGGCGGTGGCCCGGCCGGCCGGCGCCGTCCGGGTACCAGCCTTCTTCGCGGCCGTCTTCTTGGCGGTCGTCCTGGTGGTGGCCTTCGTGGCCGGCGCCCCGCGGACCGCCGACACGACCTTCTTGGCGGCCGCCTTCTTCGCCACCGCCTTCTTCGCCGGCGTCCGTCCGGCGCCGGCGCCCGAGGCGTTCGGCGACGCCTTGGTGACCGTCGTCGACCTGCCCGCGGCGGTCCTCTTCGCGGTCGTCCGTTTCGCGGCCGGGCGGGTGGCCTGCTGTGCTTCGGCCATCTCGGTTCCCTTTCCTGGGGACGTGCTCCCGCCCTCGCGGGAGCACGGATCACCTCGACGCGGGCCCTCCCGCGCCGTCTAGCGGCCCTCCCCGGCCCAACGGGCGTCCTCGGCGTCCCACGCGTCGTTCCGCTCCCGCACCGTCTGCAGGGCGTTGTCCGCGTCGGCGGCTGAGGCGTACGGTCCGAGAACGTGCCGTGCGGGACACACGTCGGCATCGGTCTCGACCCGGTGGTGTCGCGTGCACCAGTAGTAGTGCCCACCACTTCCGTCGTCGCTCATGCGATCACTGTGCACTGGTAACCGCCCGTCCGCCACCGGAACGGCCCAAATAGTCACGCTTCTCCACATTAGACCTGGTCGGGACGGTTGCGGTGGGGAACCGCGCAAGCCCGTCCTCGTCCGAACGGCGGGTACCGCCAGTGGTGCGAACCGGACAGGATCGGCGCTCGTGATCACCATGACGACGGGCACGGGGGCCTGTCCGCGCTGCGGCACGACGCCGGTGTCGCTGGACGGGGCGTTGCCGTGGTGCCCCGGATGCGACTGGAACCTCGACACCTACGACGCGCGCCGCCAGGCGCCCGAGTTCGGCTGGTCGCCTGTCGACCGGCGGACCCACCGGCTCGCCGCGCGGCTCACCCGTCAGCAGTACGCCGCCCTGGTCGCCCGGTCGCTGAAGTCGACCGGGCCGGGGTTCGCCGGCCTCCTCGTCACCGGCATCTCGGTGCTGCTCCTGCTCGGTGTGGCCGGGCTCGCGGTGGCCGGCGTGTGGCTGCTGTTCGCGTACCCCTTCCCGAACCTCGCCGTGGTCGGCGGCGTGGCGCTGATCGCGCTGGCGGTGGCGCTGCGCCCGCGCTTCGGCCGGATCGACGGCGACCTGGACGTGCTCACCGCGCAGGAGGCGCCGGAGCTGCACGCCCTGGTCCGCGAGGTGGCGTCGGCGGTGGGCGCGCCGATGCCGCACGTGATCAGCGTCGACGGCGGCATCAACGCGTACGCGACAGCGGTCGGGCTGCGCCGGCGGCGCGTGCTCGGCCTCGGGCTGCCGTTGTGGGGTGCACTGGACGGGCCCGCGCGGGTGGCGCTGTTGGGGCACGAGCTGGGCCATTTCGTCAACGGCGACGTACGGCGCAGGCCGGTCACCCAGCCGGCGCTGACCATGCTCGGCAACGCCGCCGACCTGTTCCGGCCCCGGGGCGGCTCCGACGGCGGCGGGCTGCTGGTGATGGTCGGCGAATGGCTCGGGCGCCTGGCGTCCTGGACGCTGTCCCGGCTGCTGTTCGCCGGGCACGTCGTGCTGGTCGCCACCGCGCTGCGGGAGAGCCAGCGGGCCGAGTACCTGGCCGACGAGATGGCCGCCCGCGCCGGTGGCACCGCTGGTGCGACCCGCCTGATGGACACGCTGCTGCGTACCGACACGGTGGCCACCGTGGTGCGCAACGCGGTACGCGGCGGACACGGGCCGGACGCCTGGCGGGTGGAGACGGGGCGCGCGCTGGACGCCGCTACCGAACGGCTGTCGCTGGAACGCCAGCTCACCGTCCGGGAGGAAACCTCGCTGTTCGCCACCCACCCGCCGAACGGCCTGCGGCACCGGATGCTCGGCGCGCGGCCCTGGCAGGATCCGGCCGTGACGCTCACCGAGGAACGGGCCGCGCGGATCGACGCCGAGCTGGCACGGCACTACGAGCGGGCGGGCCGGGCGCTGAGCTGGAACTCCTGACCCTTCAGGCGAGAGCCGGGACGGGCGCGGCGGCCGCCGCCGGCCGGGCCGCCGCGATCGCGTACGCCAGGACGTAGGGCGTGCACGCCAGGTAGAACATCGGCTCGACGAGCACCCGGTCGGTGATGAGGAACCGTTCCCAGCCGGTCGGCCGGGGCAGCCCGAACGACGAGTCGGTCCAGCAGGTGAACAGCCACAGCGGCGCGGAGATCCGGTCCACCGAGTCCGGCGGCAGGCCGTCCGCCACGGGCGCGCCGGCCGGGATCGAGGTGACCACCGCGAGCACCACCGCCGCGTCGGCCGCCACCAGCGCGCCGAGCAGCCCGGCCAGCCACGCGGCCCGGACCCGGCCCCGGCGTGCCAGCGCCCCGGCGGCCCACAGCGCCGCGACCAGCAGCGCCAGCCAGAGCAGCACCCCGGGCACCTTCTCCCCCACCCGGCTCTCGCCCCGGGCGGCGAGCAGCGCCGACGTGGCGGTCACCGTCGCGGCGATCGGCAGCACCACGCCGAGCGCGGTGGGCAGCGCCCCCACGCGTACGGTCCGGCGCGCGGCCCGGGCGACGACGAGCGCGAGCGCCACGCCGAGCAGCGCGGTGAGCGCCGACCAGGCCGGCAGTTGCGCGGCGGCGCGCATCTCCAGCCACCCGTGCGCCAGGGCCATCGCCGCGGCCGCGGCCACGAGGACCGCGAGGCAGGCCGGCGGCGCGAACAGCAACACCCCGGCGGTACGCGCCACCCGCCGGGTCACCACGCCGGGTCCGCGCCGGCACGTTCGGCGGGTACGAGGGCACGCAGCTCGGCCAGCGCCAGCCGGGCCGAGCGGATGCCCTCCCCGGTGAGGCGGTAGTAGCGGCGGGCCGGGCGGCCGGCGGCGACCGGGTCGACGGCCTCCCAGTCGGCGGTGAGCCAGCCGGCCGCCTGGAGGCGGTGCAGCACCGGGTAGAGCGTCCCGCTGGGCAGGCCGGTGAGCCGCATCAGGTCGAGGCCGTAGCGCGGCGCCTCGGGTTCGGCGAGCAGCGCCGAGAGCACCTTCGCCACCGGGATGGTCAGTCGCACAGCGGCACTCTATCGGAACTCTACATAGCATGGATGCACCGTCTTGCCGGGACGGACGGCGATCGGCGATGGACGGCGTGGTCCCTCCCGCGGGACCGGTGGCCCGTCCGGAGGGCCCGCTCAGGTGGATCACCGGTGGTCCGTGTGCACCTCGCACCTCCATATGCGAGCCTCGACGGACGAATCCGCTGTCGCGCTTCCAGCGGACAGCGGCCCGAGTTGGGGAGAGAAATCGTGGGCAACCTTGACATCGCGCTGAAGAACGCGATGAACATCGACGGCGCGATCGGCGCCGCGCTCGTCGACTACACCAGTGGCATGACCCTCGGCGTCGCCGGTGGCACCGGCGAGATCGACCTGACCGTCGCCGCCGCCGGGAACACCGACGTCGTACGCGCCAAGCTGCGCACCATCGAGATGCTCAAGCTCGACGACGAGATCGAGGACATCCTGATCACGCTCGGCAGCCAGTACCACCTGATCCGCCCGCTGAGCAACCGCACCGGCAAGGGCCTGTTCCTCTACCTGATGGTCAGCAAGAGCCGGGCCAACCTCGCGATGGCGCGGCACCAACTGCGCACGATCGAGGAGAGCCTGGAACTGTGAGCCGGGTGGACGACCTCCCCCGCCGTACGCGCCCCCAGACCGGCACCCTGCCGCCACCACGCGCGCTTCCGCCCTCGCTGGCCGGCAACCCGACCCTGCCGTACCCGGCCATCGCCCAGGAACTGTCCGCGCTGCGGTTGCAGATCCCCGGCGTGCACGGGTGCGTCCTCGGCGGCGTCGACGGCCTGCTCGTCACGCACAACCTGCAGAACGGCGCCGACCCGGACGACCTGGCCGCGCTCGCCGCCACCACGTACGGGCTCGGCCGCCAGGTCGGGCTCCGGCTCGGACAGGGCGACTTCCAGCAGTCCACGGTCCGCAACGCGGGCGGCTACCTCAGCGTGTACGCGATCAACGGCCAGGCCCTGCTCGCCGTGGTCGGCACGGACAGCATCAACGTGGCGCGCCTGCACCTGCACGCCCCGACCACCGCGGCCAAGCTCGCCGAGCTGCTCGACGGGGTCAGTCCGACCACGTCCTGACGTACGCCGGCCGCTCGGTCCCACCCGTCCGAACCGAGCCGGCCGGCGTACCCCAGGTTCGGTAGCTTGTGCGCGGCGGTCGCCCGCTCCGGCGCGGCCGTCCCGTGCTCGGTGGTCCCGTGCCCGGCGGGTCAGACGCCGAAGCGGCCGGCCCACGTCGTCACGTCGGCCACCGTGGCGTTGCCGCCGCAGACCACCAGGCCCAGCCGGGCGTCACCGCCCACCCGCTCGACCACCCGGCGGGCGGCAGGAAGCAGACAACCGGCGGCCGGCTCGGCCCACACCTTGGCGTGCTCGGCCAACTCCAGCGTGCCCCGCACCGCCTCGGCGTCGGAGACCACGAGGACGTCGCTGACCAGCGCGGTCACGTGATCGTAGGTGAGCTGCGAGACGCTGGGCGCGCTGAGCGTGGTGACGATCGACGACAACGGCACCTCGACCGGGCCACCCTTCGCGATCGCCTGCGACATCGCCTGCGCACCCTCGGTCTCCACGCCCCAGACGCGTACCCCCGGCCGGCGCGCCCGCAGCGCCGCCGCCACGCCCGAGATCAGCGCGCCGCCGCCGATGCTGACCAGCACGTCGGTCAGCTCACCGGCATCCTCGGCCAGCTCCAGCCCGACAGTGCCCTGCCCGGCCAGCACGATCGGGTCGTCGAACGGGTGCAGCAGCGTCACACCCTCGTCCCGCAGCCGGTTCATCAGCGCGAACGCGCCGGCCATGTCCTCGGTCAGCCGCACGTCCGCCCCGGCCGCGCGGGCAATCTCGACCGCGCGGGCGGGCGCGCTGCGCGGCATCACCACTGCCGCCGCCACCCCGAGGGCGCCGGCCATCACCGCGACCGCGATGCCATGGTTACCGCCGCTGACCGCCACCACCCCGGCCGCCCGTTCGGCGTCGTCGAGCGCGAGCAGCTTCGCCGCCGCGCCCCGGGCCTTGAACGATCCGGTACGTTGCAGCAGCTCCAGCTTGGCGGTCACAGGTACGCCGAGCAGCTCGGTCAGTCCCGGGCTGGGCAGGGTCGGCGTGTGCACCACGACGTCGGCGATCCGGTCGGCGGCCGCCTGGATGTCCGCAAGCTCGATCACCACCGCAGCGTGCCACAAGCAACCCGCCGGCTTTCTCCCCGCCCTTGCCCGCTCTCCCCGCCCTCCCCGTCCCCCCACCTCTCGCTCTCCCCGTCGATCTTGGAGTTGTGGTGCCTGCCGAACTTCGCGAAACGGGGCGTTGTGGGCGCCACAACTCCAAGATCGGTGGGAGCCAGGTCGAGCACCTGGGCTCGATCGCTGTCACGGGCGGGTGGCGGCCACCTCGGCGTCGCTGCGGAGGATGCAGAACTCGTTGCCCTCCGGATCGGCGAGCACCACCCAGCCGGTGCCGTCGGTCTCCCGCCGGTCGGCCACCACCGCCGCACCCAGCCCGGTCAGCCGGACCAGTTCCTCGTCGCGCGTCCCCTCGACCGGGCGCAGGTCGAGGTGGATGCGGTTCTTGACCCGCTTCGCGTCCGGCACCTCGATGAACAGCAGGCGGTGCCGCCCGTCCCGCGAGTAGATCATGCACTCCTCATGGCCCGGCTCGTTCGGGTCGACCGGGTCCTCGCGGTAGTCCAGAACCGATGCCCACCAGCGGGACAGGGCATAGGCGTCGGCACAGTCCACGGTGGTGTGGGACACGTAGGAGGTCACACGTGATCATCGCAGAGTGGCACGGGTTGCAGCGCCGGCGGCCATGGCGGCTGGCGACGAGCGAGGACGTGCTACAACGCACTCATCCCGAGGATGCTGGGAGGACCGGCAATGGCGAGCCCGTTCGGCCGACGGGAACTCAAGTTGGTCCTGGCGGTTGTCCTGGGCACCCTTCTGGTCGGCGGCGGGATGCTGCTCCACGATCGGCTGAGCACGGCGATCGACGAGCGGGTACTCGCCGGCGCCGAGACGACCGGCCAGGTGGTTCACGTCGAACGGTTCAAGATCAGCCGATCGTTCGCCGCCACGAGGCTGACCGTGGACTACACGTTCGACGGCATACGGCACCGGAAGCGGTTCTCCAGCGAACTCGACGAGAGTGAGTTCCACGTCGGGGACGTACTCGATGTACGCGTCGACCGGACGGATCCGACCAGGGCTGCCACGCCTGACGGGTACGCGACGGAGGATCTTCTCCTGCAGGCGCCGACCGTGCTGGCAGGCCTGGGCCTCGCCGTGATCGCGATCTCGCTCGCGCTGCTCAGAAAAGATCCCCCACCCCACAAGTATCCTCGCTGAGCACGGATCCCGATGGGCGGAACCGGAACTACTACCAGCACAAACGCCCCGAAGCACGCTCCCGCTACAGCTCGCCCGCTGCGGCTACCAGGACCACCGGGCCGTGGGTGTCCGACACCCCGACGCCGACACAGATACTCCGATCTGCAAAGCGCCACACAGCCACATCCGACATGACGCCGAGAAGGAACCCGGGAAGTTCCGGAACGCTCTCTCCCCGCACCATGAGATCCATGTACGGCCGTAGGTCCACGCTCTCGGCTGGTCCCCACAGCCGGCTCAACGCCTCTTCGAGAGAGGCGCAGTCCTGTTCGAAGCGCTCCAGGACCTCAAGAACCTGCACGTTGTCGTCGAACTCTTCGGTGACACTCAGATACAGAGCCAGGAAGTCGTATCCCACCACGGGTAGAGCAGCGGGCCCGGGACTGGGTGGAGGTTGCGTTGCGAGGTCGAGCGTCCGCAGTTCGAGCACACGCCCCACGCAGTCAGCGAGATCCACAGCCGGCACTGTAGGCGAGAACTTCAGGGGCGGTGAGGGGCAGTAGCGGAGTGCGCAGCGGGCACGAGGGGCAGCCGCGCAGAGATCCGCTTCAGCGCTTGGCCTTGGTTCGTTACGCGTCAGCCCACCGTGCCTATGCGTGAACACTTGCTCAGAGCCTCGCGCTCCCAGTCGCTTCCTACGAGAGCGACGGGGTAGCTGACCCTTCTGCCTTGCTTGTCATCGGTCTCGACCGACAACCCTAGCGGCAGCGGCTCTCGCTGGAGGCGTGCGACCGAGCAATCGAACCACAGCTCGACCGCGAGCTGACCGGTGCTGCCAGGCGGTAACAACCGGGGCGATCCGATGCTGTGTATCACGACGCCCGGCCTCTTTGCGTGAACCCGACGAACGGTGATCGGCCCGGGGCCGGCGTTGGCCAACGCCAAATACCCGGACAGTCGGACGGGTCCCGCGGAGGCCGCGCTTCCAGAGTCGGCCGATTGAGGGAAGGCCACGAATGCGACCACGGCGTTCCGCTCCCGCTGATCACGCGAGTCCCGCAGTTGGCTGACACCGAAGCCGCCAAGCACAACGCCGACCACGAAAGCGGCGACGAGCCGCAGGATCATCTTCTGTCTGGCCAGGAGACGGTCATGGACGGTGGTACCCGACCCCGCCGACTGGTGATCGTGGTCGTCCAGGTCGATCACTGCATGCTCCGCGGCATGGACGTCAGCCTAGGTCTCTTCACACCAGCCTCACAGTCCTGTGCCGCTGTTCGATTGGATAGCTCGGTCCTGGCTGCGCATCGTTCTGTGCTATCTGGTCGGTGCCTGTCTGTCGCCGGGGGAATCCTTCAGCCGCGCCGTACTGAAGTTCGCATCCGCCAACTCGTGGCGACCGGCGAACCGGTCCAAGCAGTGATGGAGGGGTTCAAGTTCGGCGATCATGCCACGTACGTGGCTCGTGGCCGAACCTGGAGCGTTCCCTTGGAGAGCGCCTGGGGTAATGGGCCCGGCTACTCGCGAGGCGAAAGCGTCACCATCTATGTGTCGGAGACTGACCCACAGTTCGTCGCGACCAGGGATGGCTACGTGACCAGCAGTGTGCAAACACTCGCCCCGTTCCCGCTGATCGGGGCCGGCATGCTCGTCATACTCCTTGCCGGGCCAGGGCTCGCTACCCGAATAGCTCGTGCGCGACTCAACCAGCTGGTGGGATGACAAAGTCTTTCGGGAGGAAGAGGTCGTGCGTCGCGCTTCGGCGACGGTACGGCTCAGACGAGTGCCGAGGCAGGCAATCCCGTGTCTTCTGCCTCAGGTCGGACGCGCACCCAGCCGAGCTCAGCGTCGACGAGTGCTTGTGCGAGCCGCCGCACGAGTAGCTGTGCCTGCCGTCCGGCGGTGTCCACTTCGACGTCCAGGTGCCAACGCCCGTCGCCTGTGCCGGCACCCGTGACGCTGCCCTCGTCGCCGATGGCCTGCTCCAGGAGGTCTTCCACGTCGTCCCGGTCGACTGCGTCAGGTAGTGGCTGATCTCCGATGATCTCGACGAACATGCGAGGACGATAGCGGGCAGTGCCGCCACCCTCCTGGGCCGTGGTTGGGCCGTCGTTGGGCCGTCGGGGCCGTCACAGGGGCGTCGAACGCCGACCAAGAGCGGGCGGCTCACCTGGTGGGCGACGGACGAGTCGACCTGTACGCCGGATTCTGTGCCCGGCACGCCCGTAGGCGCACCGGCGGCGGCCATCCATCTCGGCCTGCCGTTGCCGGCAGGCTCCAGCGGCCTACCCGCAGACATCGGGCGGGCAGCCCTCAAGCGTCTGCGCGGGTCGTCATCTTGCGGTGACGGCCCTTTCTTGGCCTTGCTCCGGGTGGGGTTTACCGAGCCACCCCGGTCACCCGGGGTGCTGGTGGGCTCTTACCCCACCGTTTCACCCTTACCGTCCCGTTACGGGCCGGCGGTCTGTTTTCTGTGGCACTGTCCCGCGGGTCACCCCGGGTTGCCGTTAGCAACCACCCTGCCCTGTGGAGTCCGGACGTTCCTCGGCGACGGGCCGGAGCCCGTCGACGCGACCGCCCGGTCGACTCGTCCGTCGCGCTCTCATCCTAACGACGCACCCGCCGCGCCCATTTCCCGCCCACCACCTCGGGGAGGTGCCGGCATCAACCGGCTCTCGATACAGCCACCTCCCCGAACCGGCGCGATGCGCGTTCGCCCGCCCGACCGACTAGCCTCGGGGGACCATGGATCTCTCCGACGCCGCGCTCCTGCTCGCCGCCGGTCTCGCCGCGGGCACAGTCAACGCGGTGGCCGGAGGTGGCTCGCTGATCACGTTCCCGGCGATGATCGCCACCGGTCTGCCGCCGGTGGCGGCGAACGTCTCCAACTCGGTGTCGGTCTTTCCCGGGTACGTGGCAAGCGTGGCGGGCAGCCGGATGGACCTGCCGCGCGGGCGGCAGCTGTGGTCGCTGCTGCCGACCGCCGTGCTCGGCACGATCGCCGGGTGCGCGCTGCTGCTGGCCACCCCGGCTCGGGCGTTCGAGCTGGTGGTGCCGTTCCTGGTGCTCGGCGCTACCGCCGTACTCGCGTTCCAGGGTCCGCTGCGCCGGCTGGTCGGCCATCCGGAACGGCTGGGCGCGCGCCGCCGTACCGTCACGGTGCAGACCATGGTCGCGCTCGGCACCGTGTACGGAGGCTACTTCGGCGCGGCCCTCGGGGTGATGCTGGTGGCCGGGCTGGCGCTGGTGCTGGACGCGACGCTGGCCCGGGTGTCGGCGGTGAAGAACCTGCTCTCGGCCGTGGTGGGGTTGACCACGCTGGTGGTGTTCGCCCTGTTCGGCCCGGTGAACTGGGCGGCGGTCGCGGTGGTCGCGCCGGCCACGCTGTTCGGCGGGTACGCGGGCGCGCGGCTGGCCCGCCGGCTTCCGCAGGTGGTGTTGAAGACGGTGATCGTGGTGTTCGGCACGGCCATCGGGTGCTACCTGCTGTGGCGCGCGCTGACCTGACGCCGCCCGGGGCAAGACCGGAGCGTCAGTACGCCTCCCCCACCGGCTCCTCCGGGGCGTGCTCGGCACGGCGGGCGGCCCGGTTCCAGATGACCCGTTCGCCGTAGCCGGCCGCCATCAGGTGACCGAACGCGAGGTAGACCAGCACGCCGGCGGCGAGCACCGCGAAGCCGACCCAGAACGGCAGCGCGAGGCCGTGTTCGGCCAGCTTGCCGGAGATGATCGGCGCGGGTGCGGCGGCGCCCCAGCGCACCAGGTTGAACGCGCCGGTGGCGACGCGCCGGTCGGCGGAGCCGAGCCCGAGTGCCAGGTCGGTCAGGTTGGCGTTGGCGAGGCCCATGAACAGGCCGGCGACGACGAGTACGACGAGCGACATGGCGGTGCCGGTGGAGGTGGCGAACGCGACCATGCAGGCCAGCAGGCCGAGCAGGGCGACGCCGACGGTCTGCACCGCGCCGATGCGGTGGGCCAGCCGGTGCCCGATCAGCAGGATGCCGGCGGCGAGGCCGAGGCCCCAGCCGGTGAACGCCAGGCCGAGCGGGATGACGTCGAGGCGCAGGAACAGCGGCGTGTAGCCGAGTACGACGAAGAAGACGAAGTTGTACGCGGCGGTGACCACGCACAGCGTCACGAACGCGGGTTTGCGGTAGGTGGCGAAGATCTGGCCGACGCGTACCGGTGGTTGCTTGTTCGCCGGTTCGCGCAGCTTGCGGGCGGCGACGCCGAGCGCCAGCACCATGAACACGCCGCAGACGAAGAACGGCAGCCGCCAGCTCACCTCGCCGAGCAGGCCGCCGATGAGCGGGCCGACGGCGAAGCCGAGCCCGAGGGCGGTCTCGAACAGGCCGACCACCCACTCCCTGTCGTTCGCGAGGTTGACCAGCACCACCATGGCGGTGGCGAAGAACATCGCGTTGCCCAGGCCCCAGACGCCGCGCAGCACTGAGAGCTGCACGATGTCGTTGCTGAAGGAGGCGAGGATCGCGGCGAGGCCGACGACGGAGACGCCGGTGACGAGCACCGGTTTGAAACCGAACCGCCCGCTGGCCAGCGTCGCCGGGATCATGCCGACGGCCATGACCGCGATGTACGCGGTGAAGAGCAGCTCGACCTGCCAGGCGGTGACGCCGATCGCCTCGCCGATGGCGGGCAGGATCGGGTCGACGACGGCGATGCCGGCAATGGCGAGGAACGCGACGAGCGTGGTGGCGTAGATGGCACTGCGGTTGGGCTCGGATCGGCGATCCACTCCGCAACCTCCCAGATAGCTGTATTGTACAGGTAATTTTCTTGTATCATACAGCTATGAGCGAGGACGTCCACGGCACCGAAGTCACCCTCGGCCGGATCGAAACCGAGGTCGCGTTGCTAATGCGGCTCGGCGAGGCCACCCGCCGGGGCACCGGCACGATGGAGCACCGGCTGCTCGACCGCGCCGCGTACGTGATCCTGCGCCACCTGGACGCGGCCGGCCCGCAGAACGTCTCGGCGCTCGCCGCACGGCTGAGCCTGGACGGCTCCACAGTCACCCGGCAGGTCTCCGCGCTCCAGCGCGACGGCCTGATCTCGCGTACCCCCGACCCGGCCGACGGGCGCGGCACGGTGATCTCCGCGACGGCGGCCGGGCTCCAGCGGATGGCCGCCGTCCGGGCGGCCCGCACCCGGCTGTACGGCGACATCCTCGCCGCCTGGCCCGAGGCGGACCGGGAGACGCTCGCGGACATGTTGCACCGCCTCAACGAGGCGCTCGACGCGCGCACCCGCCGCCGCTGAGGGTGTTAGGAAGGGCCCCTTTCAATGCACGAGGCGTTAATAAGGGGCCCTTCCTTTCATGCCACGGGCTCGCGGGCTGCGTCGGCGGAGGGCGTCACGCGCGGGTCGTCCTCGTCGGCGAAGTAGTCGTCCGGCGTGGTGTGGTCGGGGCCGTCGGCCACCTTCGCGGCGCGCAGCACCAGCGTGAGCAGCGCGGCCACCACCAGGTTCACCAGCACCGCGACGATGCCCACGTAGATGGTCTTCGGCGTGTCGAAGCCGAACTTCTCCAGCGGGAACGCCGACCCGGCGAAGTGCTTCTTGCCGGTCGCCGGGTTGCCGATCTGGTAGAGCATCCACATGCCCAGGCCCATGCCGGCGGCCCAGCCGGCGATCAGCGCGCCCCTGTGGAACCAGCGGGTGTAGAGGCCCAGCGCCACCGCCGGCAGCGTCTGCAGAATGATCACGCCGCCGATGAGCTGCAGGTCGATGGAGAACTGCGGGTCGAGGAAGACGATGCAGGCCACCGCGCCGACCTTCACCACCAGCGAGGTGATCTTCGAGACGTTCGCCTCCTGCGCCGGGGTGGCGTCGCGCTTCAGGTACTCCTTGTAGATGTTGCGGGTGAACAGGTTCGCCGCCGCGATCGACATGATCGCCGCCGGGACCAGCGCGCCGATGCCGATGGCGGCGTACGCCACCCCGGCGAACCAGTCCGGGAACTGCTGGTCGAACAGCAGCGGCACGACTGTGTTGCCGTCGGTGGTGCCCTCCTTCGCGCCCGGCAGCGGCTTCACGTTCGCCGCGATGGCCATGTAGCCGAGTAGCGCGATCAACCCCAGCAGCAGGCTGTACGCGGGCAGCGCGGACATGTTCCGCTTGATCACGTCGCGGTTCCGGCTGGCCAGGACACCGGTGATGCTGTGCGGGTAGAGGAACAGCGCCAGCGCCGAGCCGAACGCCAGCGTCACGTACTGGATCTGGTTGTTCTGGTTGAGCAGGATGCCGTCGCCAGGCGCGGGTGACGCCTGGAACTTCGCGTCGGCGGCGTCGAAGATGGCGCCCCAGCCGCCGAGCTTGTACGGCAGCCAGATCACCGCGACCAGGATCACGATGTAGATCAGCGAGTCCTTGACGAACGCGATCAGCGCCGGCGCGCGCAGCCCGGACTGGTACGTGTACGCGGCCAGGATCGCGAACGCGATGATGATCGGCAGGTGCCGGGCCAGCGCGCTGTCCCCGGTCACGCCCATGGTCTTGAGCACCGCCTCGATGCCGACCAGTTGCAGCGCGATGTACGGCATGGTGGCGACGATGCCGGTGATCGCGACCAGCAGCGCCAGGATCGGCGAGCCGAACCGGTTGCGGACGAAGTCGGCGGGGGTGACGAAGCCGTGCCGGTGCGAGACCGACCAGAGCCGGCACAGCACCAGGAACACCAGCGGGTAGATGACGATCGTGTACGGCACCGCGAAGAAGCCGGCCGCGCCGGCCCCGAAGATCAGCGCCGGGACGGCGACGAACGTGTACGCGGTGTAGAGGTCACCGCCGACCAGGAACCAGGTGATCCAGCCGCCGAAGCTGCGCCCGCCCAGCCCCCATTCGTCCAGGTGGGCCATGTCGGTCGGTCTGCGCCACCGGGCCGCCACGAAGCCCATGGCGCTGACCAGCAGGAACAACAGCGTGAAGACGATGATCTCGGTGAGGTGGTCCCGCCACATCAGTGGTCACCCCGCTTCTTGGTCATCTGGTAGACCAGCGTGGTGGTGCCGACGCCCAGCAGGATCCAGGCCAGTTGCAGCCAGTAGAACCGCGGGAACCCGAACAGCCGGGGTGAGTCGGCGTTGAACAGCGCCGGGATCAGCGGCACCACGATCGGGATGAAGAGCAACCAGTTCCAGGGACTCTTGTCCTTCGCCCTGGATCGCGCCGTGTCGAGCGCCTCCGGTTCCGGTTCGGACATGTGACACCCCTCCGGGCATTCGTAGCGGGCCATGTGACGGCCGGAGGCTACGACCCTGTGACGGGGGTCACGTCCGATCGGGTGATGTCGATGCGCCAAACGGCCGCCGGCATGCGCCGAACGGCCGTCAGGCGTCCGTGAGGTGCGAGGTGTCGTTCACCGAGCGGACCGCGACGCCGCCGTCCGGGTACAGGTCCAGCACCGAGATGCCCGCCGTGTCCAGGTAGAGCCGGTGCAGGAACGCGTCGCCGGCGGCGAGCGCGTCGCGCAGCACCAGCTTGATCGGCGAGACGTGGGAGACCACCACGACGGTCTCCCCCGGGTACGCCGACCGCAGCCGGTCGACGGCCCGCCCGGTCCGCTCGGCGACCGCCACGAACGACTCGCCCTGCGGCGGGGCGACCCGGGTGGAGGCGAGCCAGGCGTCCAGCTCCGCCGCCCAGCGCTCGCGTACCTCGGCGAACGTGTGCCCCTCCCAGACGCCGAAGTCGCACTCGATCAGGTCGTCGTCGGTGCGTACCGGCGGGTTGCCGACCCGCGCGGCGATCGCCTCGGCGGTGGCCGTACACCTCGACAGCGGGGAACTGACCACCGCCGCGACGGACGGCGCCAGCGCGGCCACCCGGGCTGCGGTGGCCCGGGCCTGGGCCCGGCCCCGCTCGGTCAGCGGCACGTCGCCCCGGCCGGAGTAGTGCTTGCACACGGTGCGCTCGGTCTCGCCGTGCCGGACCAGGATCAGCCGGGTGGCCTCCTCGGTCGGGCGCGGCTCCCAGGAGGCGGGCGTGGTGGCCGGGTCGGTGCCGGTGGCCCGGACGAGCGCCGCCTCCCGCGCCTCGGCCTTCGCCTCCGGCGCGGCGCCGGACGCGGCGGCGTCCATGGCCGCGTTGGCGAGCGCGTCGGCGTGCCGGTTGCGCTCCCGGGGGATCCAGGTGAAGCGTACGGCGGTGAACCGGCCGACCAGCCCGGCGGCCTGGGCGGCGAGCGGGCGCAGCCCGGGGTGCTTGATCTGCCAGCGGCCGCACATCTGCTCGACCACCAGCTTGGAGTCCATCCGCGCCTCGACCTCGGCCGCGCCCAGTTCGGCGGCGGCCTCCAGCCCGGCGATCAGGCCCCGGTACTCGGCCACGTTGTTCGTGGCGGTGCCGATCGACTCGGACCGCTCGGCCAGCACCTCGCCGGTCTCCGGGTCCCGGACCACGGCGCCGTAACCGGCCGGGCCCGGGTTGCCCCGGGAGCCGCCGTCGGCCTCGATCACTACCGCGCGCACCGCCACGGCGGCTACAGCCCCGACTCGTTGGTCCGGACCATGATCCGCCGGCAGTCCTCGCAGCGGACCACGTCGTCCGGGTCGGCCTTGCGGATGCGAGCCAGGTCGGCGCCGGACAGGTCCAGCCGGCAGCCGCCGCAGCGGCCCCCGGTCAGCAGCGCGGCGCCCAGCCCGGTGTCCTCACGGATCTTGTCGTAGAGGCCGACCAGGTCCGCCGGGAGGTCACCGGCGAGCGGCTGGCGGGCGGTGCGCTTGAAGTCCTCCTCCTTGGCGATCTCGGCCAGGGCCTCGTCGCGGCGCTGCTCGGTCGCGGCGCGGCGCTCGCGGGCCTCGGCGAGCCGGCTCTCGATGCCGTCGAGCACGCCCTGCGCGGTCTCCCGCTGCTCCATCAGCTCCAGCTCGGCGTCCTCCAGGTCGCTCTGCCGGCGGTTCAGCGAGACCAGCTCGTGCTGGAGGGCCTCCAGCTCGCGGGCCGGGCCGCTGCCCGAGGCCAGCCGGGCCTCGTCCTTGTTCTTGCGCGCCCGCACCTGGTCGACGTCCTTCTCGATCCGGGCGATGTCCCGGTCCAGGTCGTCGACCGCCACCTGGGCGCGGACCCGCTCGTCCTCCAGCGCGGACAGCTCACGCGCCAGGGCCTCCAGCTCGGCGCGTTCCGGCAGGCTGCGGCGGCGGTGCGCGAGCTGCGCCAGCGCGGTGTCGATCGCCTGGAGGTCGAGCAGGCGGCGCTGCACCTTCGGGTCAGCCTTCACGTCGGGGCTCCTTGTCGTCCGGCCGGGGCGCGGCGGCGTGCACGGTCCACGGGTCGGTGTCCAGGTCGGACACCACGGTCTCGACGCCCAGCGCGCCGGCCAGGTGGGCGGCCAGGTCGTCCAGCCAGGGTCGCTCGGTCGCCCAGTGGGCGGCGTCCAGCAGCGCCGGGCCACCCGCGGCGAGGTGTTCCCCGGCCGGGTGGTGACGCAGGTCCGCGGTGAGGAACGCGTCCACCCCGGCCGCGGTCGCCTCGGCGAGGAAGCCGTCCCCCGAGCCGCCGCTGACGGCGAGGGTACGAACCATACGCCCGGGATCCCCGGCGGCGCGAACTCCCCAGGCGGTGACCGGGAGCACGGCGGCGGCCAGCCGGGTCAGCTCGGCGAGCGTCATCGGCTCGGGCAGCTCGCCGATGCGGCCGATGCCCCGGCCGGGCCCGGCGGCGGGCGAGCCGGGGCGGGGCGGGTGCAACGGGCGCAGCCCGGTCAGCCCGAACCGGGCGGCGAGCGCGTCGGACACGCCGGGATCGGCCACGTCGGCGTTCGTGTGCGCCACGTACAGCGCGACGTCCGCCTTGATCAACCGGTGCACGATCCGGCCCTTGTACGTGGTGGCGGCCACCGAGGAGACGCCCCGCAGCAGCAGCGGGTGGTGCGCGACGATCATGTCCGCGCCGGCTTCGAGGGCCTCGTCCACGGTCTCCGGGACCACGTCCACCACGCAGGCGATTCGGCGTACCGGGTGGTCGGGCTCACCCACCACCAGGCCGACCCGGTCCCACTCCTCGGCCCAGGCGGGCGGGTAACGGCGGTCCAGGGCGGCCACCACGTCGGCGACGGTTGTGCTCACGGGCGGCCAGCTTACCGGCGTCCGGGCCGCTACACGCCGACCGCCGTCGGGCGTGGCTCCCGGGCGCGCCGGGAGCCACGCTCACACCGTCAGCCGACCGGGGCGACCGGCCGGTCCGCGCCGCGCAGGGCGGCCAGGCCGGCGTCCCAGGGGAAGGCGTCCGCGCGCCGCTCCCCCGTGCCGGGCGGATGCAGGCGTACGACGTGGTCGCCGAAGACCACCCGGACGCCCCACCCGGCCAGCCGGTCGAGGCTGGCCCGGAACGCCGGGTGCCCGGCCATCGCCTCGTTCGTGTACGGGACGGCAGCGATCGGCACCCCCATCCCCTGCGCCTCGACCAGCAGGCCGAGCGCGAGGGTGTCGGTGATGCCGACCGCCCACTTGTTGATCGTGTTGACCGTCGCCGGGCACACCAGCATGGCGTCCGCCGGTGGCAGCACGTCCAGGTCACCCGGGTTCTTGTAGTGCGTACGGACCGGGTGGCCGGTCTGCCGGGCCAGGGCCGCCCGGTCGACGAACTTCGCGCCGTCGGGCGTGGTGACCACGCAGACCGTCCACTCCTCCCGCTGGGCGAGGTCGACCAGCCGGCCGACGTGACGGGCCAGCGGCGAACCGCAGGCGATGACGTAGAGCACCCGCCGGTGCTCGCTCGCGGTCTCCGGACCGCTCATACTCCGACTCCCATGTGCTCAGCCAACTCCGCGATCGGCTGAGGCGGCGCACCACGTGTGCGACGGAGAATCTCGGACATCAATTCGTGCGCTATCGGCCGGCACCGGATCTCGGACGGCGCGAGCCGGTCGCCGCGCAGCAACATGTCCCCCGCGCTCGCCACGTCGCCGATCTGCGAGTAGCCCCGGGCCAGGTCGAGCAGGTGGTGCGCGCGCCGCTCCGGCAGCAGCGCGTTGAACGCGGGCTCGGACAGCCGCAGGTGCGTCTCCACCGCCCGGCCGCCGTCACCCAGCTCGACGGCCGCGGCGGCGCGGTGCAGCTCCAGGTTGGTCGGGCCGAAGGAGGTCCAGTAGTGGTTGTGGTCGCCGCCGAGCAGCTTGGCCGCCTCGTCGGCGCCGGCGAGCAGGTCGTCCACCGTCGCCGAGTCGCCGATCCGGGCGGCCGCCATCGCGCCCTGGAGCAGCAGCATGCCGTAGACGGAGAGACGTTCGGGCCGCACGTCGTTGTCGCCGCCGGGCGCGAGCCGGCCGGCGATGCGCACGTTGAGCTCCAGCGCGGGGCGGGGACGGCCCATCGCGACCAGCGCGTTGCAGACCCTCGTGGTGGCGATCCCGGCGAGCAGCGGGTCGTCGGCGCGCTGGGCCACCGCCATCGACCGGTCGGCGGCCAGCCAGGCGAGGTCGCACTCGCCGAGCTTGCGCAGCACCGAGGAGGCGATCTGGTAGACCTGCCCGAGCAGGTGGGCGGCCTCGCGTACCTGCTCGTCGGCGGCGTAGCCGGCGTCCGCCGCCTGGGCGTCGCGCAGCAGCTTCGGCAGCGCGCGGGTGAGCATGCCGTACCGGCCGTACTGGTAGGTCAGCCAGGCGTGGTTGACGGCCTTGCGCATGTCGGCCAGCGGCGGCGGGAAGGGCGCCGCGTCGAAGTAGGCGCTCATCGAGTCGTACCGCTCCAGGGCGGTGCGGATCTCCTCCACCTCGACCTGGTCGATGCAGTTGAGCGCGTCGGTGCGCCGCTCCGGGTCCTTGCCGTGCAGCAGTTGCACGTCGATCTGGAGGATGTCGGCGATCTCGTAGAGGACGGAGAACTTGTCCAGCCGGCGGACGCCACGCTCCACCTTGTCCACCCAGCTCTTGGACTTGCCGAGCCGGTCGGCGAAGACCTGCTGGGACATCTTGCGCCGGCTCCGCCAGTACGCCACCCGCCGGCCTATGGGTAGTTCGTCCATCCCTGCTCCCTCCCCCTCACGGCGCCGGCCGGTCCCCCCACGTCCCCCAGGCTTGCCCCGATCGCACAGGTTGTGCGTCCACCGACCAGCCAGTTCTCGTAGTTTTCGTGCAAGTTGCACCGACCGTTAGTCACCACAACGAGCGTGAGTTTCGGCAGTGACGGCTTTCGACGTGTGGCATGTGGACGGTTTCGCGGGACGAGAGGGGATGTCAGACATGTGGAGGAATGTCCGGCCGCGCGTCGCTCATCTGTCCCCGCTGGAACGGGTCCGCCTGCGCCGCGTCGCGGTGCGGTACGCGCTGCACGGCTGGCCGGTCACGCCCGGCGCCTGCCTGGCCAACAGCCGCTTCGTCTGCGGCCGGGCCGGCTGCCCCACGGTGGGCTGCCACCCCGCCCTGGAGGACTGGGAGCACGCCGCCAGCACCGACCCGGCCCGGGTGGCCACCTGGTGGCGCAGCCGCCCGCACGGCGTCCTGCTGCCCACCGGCCGTGCGTTCGACGTCCTCGAGGTCGCCGCCCACCTGGGCCGGCAGGTGCTGGACGCGGTCGCCACCCATCCCGCCGGGCCCGGCGTACGCGGCCCGGCGCTGGTCACCCCGACCGGCCGCTGGATGTTCCTGGTCCGCCCCGGCGACCCGCTGCGCCCGGAACTGGAGCACTGCTTCCACGTGGTGCGGCACGGGCCCGGCTCGTGGATCCCGGCCCCGCCGACCCGGCTGCCCGAGGGGACGGTGCGCTGGGCGGTCGCCCCGGAGCAGGCCCGCTGGCAACTGCCCGACTCGTACCTGGTGCAGAACGCGCTGATCGCCGCGTTACACGCGGCCGGCGTGACGCTCGGCGCGGACCTGTTCCCCGGCCACCTCCCGTTGCCCCGGCGGGGCCGCTGACCCACCCGTCCGCCCCGGACGGGTGGCCGACAGCGACCTCCCCGGCACCGGAATCGTTGAACCTGGCGAGGGCGCGTGCGCGCCGGAGCGGGGGTTTGAGGATGTCCAGGGACGACGCGGCCCGCCACACCGGCGGCACCGAGCCGGCGCGGCCCCGCCGCCGTGTGCACCCGTGGGCCTTCACCCGTCCCCTGGGCGTCCGCCCCGGCCGCCCCCGCCCGACGGGTTCCCGCCCAGCCATCCTCCACCGCCCCCTCCGCTGACCCCCCTCACCCCTCACCCCCGCCGATGCCGTTGATCAAGGAGTTTGTGTCCTCCAGCGCGGGCTAAACGGACACAAACTCCTTGATCATCGCGCTGGGGTGGGGATGGTGGGGAGGGCGCGGGAGTGGTGCAGGTGGGCTTCCTCCGTGACCACGGCGTGCTGCCAGGGGGACGGCAGGCGGTCCAGCCAGGCGAGGCCCGGCTCACCCATGGCCACCGCGGCTGTCGCGTACGCGTCCGCCACGCCCAGGTCCGGGCCCGCCACCGTGACCGAGCGCAAGCCCTTCGCCGGTACGCCTCGACGCGGGTCGAGCACGTGGTGCCCGCGCTCGTACACGCCGGAGGTGGCGACCGCCAGGTCGGTGCCGGTCAGCACCAGACAGGTCGCCGCCGCGTCGAAGGGATGCCGCACCCCGATCCGCCACGGCTGTCCGGCCGCGTCGTGGCCGCGTACCCGCACGTCGCCGCCCGCGTTCACGCAGTGGTTCGGCGAGCCCGCGGCCACCAGCCGGTCCGAGGCGACCTGTGCCGCCCAGCCCTTGACGTAGCCGGACGGGTCGAGCCGCCCGGTCGCGTACACGTCGAAGAACCCGTCGGTGGCGGTCCACAGGTCGGCGCAGGCCGCCAGCACGGCGCGCAGGTCGGCGGAGGCGTCGGCGGGCCGCAGCTCGCCCCGGTCGATCCGGCACACCTCGCTGTCGTCCCGGTACGTGCTGAACCGCGCGTCCACCTCGCGCAGCCAGCCGAACGTGTCCTCGGCCAGCTCGTGCAGGGTCCCCGGGGGCAGGTCGTCGGCCAGGTCCAGGCTGATCGCCGTACCCATGACGTGCTCGACCCGGCGCAGGCCGGAACGAACCGTCACGCCTTGTCCAGCGCGGCCTGCAACGACTGCTTGTACGCGGTGCTGGTGTACGTGGCCCCGGAGACGGTGCTCAGGTTGGCGCTCTGCCGGGCCACCACCTCACCGGACGTGCCGCTGTAGCGGGCCTGCACGTCGTCGCTGCGCTGCCCGGACTGCCCGCCCAGCGGCAGTCCGATCGCCGTGGCGTCGACGACCCGGCTGCCGCTGAGCGTGATCCGCACCTGCAGTGAGCCGTACTCGTAGGTGACCGACGGCCCGGTCACCGTGCGGGTGGTGACCTTCGGCGCGCTGGTGGTGGTCCGCGGCGCGGCGGGTGCGGTGCTGGTACGGGTGCCGCCCCGGCTGGCCGGGCTACGGTCGGCGGATGCCTTCGGGGTGGGCTTCGCCGAGGCGCGCGACGACGGCGTGGCGCTGCCGGACGCGGCGGCGGTGGGCGACGGCGGCTCGGGCGCGGCCGAGCCGCCCGGGGCGACCGGAGCCAGCGCCACCGGCGCGTCCGGCAGGGTCTGCCCACTGCCCGGCGCGCCCTTGAGCACCACGAGCGCGGTGGTGCCGGCGGCCAGTCCGGTGATCGCGAGGAGCGCGCGACGCATGGTGGTGCCTTTCCTACAGCTCGAACGCGGTCAGGTGGATCTGGCGGCGGGGCACGCCGGCCGCGCGCAGCGCGGCGACCGCCTCGTCGACCAGGCCGCCCGGGCCGCACAGGTAGACGTCGCGCCGGGTCAGGTCGGGCACCAGGCGGCGCAGCCCCTCCGGGTTCATCACCTGGCGGGGGCCGGGGTCGTCACGGCGGCCGACGACGTACCAGACGGAGGTCTGCCGGGCCTGCGCGAGCCAGTCCAGCTCCTGGTGCAGCAGCACGTCGGCCGGGGTGCTCGCGCGGTAGATCAGCGCCGCGCCGGGCGGCAGCTCCTCCAGCATGGCCCGCAGCGGGGCGATGCCGCTGCCGCCGGCGATGAGCAGCGTCCGCTCCCGGGTGCGGTGCGCGGCCGTGAACGTGCCGGAGGGACCCTGCGCCCAGACCCGGGTGCCCGGCGTCAGGTCGCGCAGCTCGGCGGTGTACCCGCCGACGACCTTCACCGTGATCCGCAGCCACCTGTCGTTGCCGGCGGCGGAGACGGAGAACGGGTGCGACTGCCACCAGCAGCCGGGGTTGAGGAACCGCCAGCGGAAGAACTGCCCGCCGAGCAGGTCGATCTGGTTGAGCCGCTGCCCGGTCAGGTAGACCGACACGGTGTCCTGGCTCTCCGCCACGACGTCGGCGACGCGCAGCCGGTGCCGCAGGTTGAACGCCAGCGGCGCGAGCACCCGGCCCCACACCAGCGCTGCCACCACCAGCACGTATCCGGCGATCCAGCCGGTACGCACCAGGCCCGGCTGGTGCAGCTGCGCGCCGTTGCTGAACTGGTGCGCGTAGCCGAGCAGCAGCGTGAGGTAGCTGGCCGCGTGCAGCAGGTGCCACAGCTCGTACGGCAGGCGGCGGCGCACCGCGCGTACCGCGGTGACCGCGACGGTGACCAGCACGCCGGCCGCGGCGAACGCGGTGATCATGTCCTCGTAGTCGGTCAGCAGCACGCCGACCTCGGCGAGCACCGAGTTGCGCTCCTGCCGGGAGTAGCCGACCACCAGCAGCGACATGTGCGTGAGCACCGCCACCAGCAGCGTCGCGCCGAGGTCCCGGTGCAGCCGGGAGATCCGCTCGCCGCCGAGCGCGCGTTCCAGCACGCCGAGCCGGCTCATCATCAGCACCTGGACCAGCAGCAGGTAGCCGGCGATCAGGCCGGTGATCCGGCCGCCCGCGGTGAGCAGGTCGGCGGTGTCGGTGAGCGACCCGGCCGGGGTGTCCAGCCACCACGGCACCACCGCGGCGACCAGCCCGAGCCAGAAGAGCGCGGCGAGCGTCCGCCGGGCGCCGGGTCCGCGGCGCGGACGAGCCGGGGGTACGGGAGCAGCCGGACGGCCGCCGTACGGGGCGGAGTGCCCGGTACGACGGCCGGCGGCGCGGGTTTCCTGGTACGTCACGCGTAGATCTTGACCGGGGTGAACTTCTGCCGGGGGAAGATCTTGTCCACCTCGGCGTTTGTCAGGCCGAAGCGGCCCTGCGCGACCGATCCGTAGACGTTGAACATGTTGTTGTACTCCGGCACGTCGCCGCTGTCCAACTTGTCCAGCCCGTTCCAGGTGCCGAGCAGCGAGCTGGCCAGCTTGCGGCCGGACAGCACGGTGACCACGCCGCCGTGGCCGTGGTCGGTGCCGCCGCCGTTCGAGGCGACCCGGCGGCCGAACTCGCTGGACACCATGATCGTCACGTCCGCCGCCTGGTCGCCCAGGTCGGTGAAGAACGCGGCCATCGCGGCGGCCAGCTCGTTGAGCCGCCGCCAGAGCTGGCCGCCCTCGCGGGTGCCCTGGTTCTCGTGGGTGTCGTAGCCGCCCATGCCGACGGTGGCCACCCGCACGTTCGCGCCGCCCTTGATGAGCTGGGCGAGCTGCTTGAACGAGTTGCCGACGCCCCGGTACTCGACGCCCTCGGCGGCGGCGTACGGCTTCGCGGCGAGCTTCTGGGCGGTGGCGAGCGCGCCCATGCCCTCGATGACCGCTTCCTCCACCGGGTGGTTGATGCCGGTGAACAGGCCGCGGATCGCCTTCTCGGTGGCCGCCCGGAACTTGTCGTCGCCGTTGAGCCGCAGGTCGCCGACGCTGTTGAGGGAGATCGCGCCGTTCACGCCGACGAGCGAGCGCGGCAGCGTGCTGCCGATGCCGACGCTGCGGAACGCGGTGCCCTTGCCGAGCGCGTCGACCAGGCTGTCCAGCCAGCCCCGGCCGCCGGTCTCGCCGGGCAGGCCGCCCAGGTTGCAGGCGTCGGCGGCCTGGAAGTGGCTGCGGGACAGCCGCGGGTCGGACGCGGCCGGCACGAAGCCGAGCTGACCGGCCTTGAGCCACTTCTCCAGCGGCGCGAACGCGCTGGTCAGCTTGAAGCCGCGGGCCAGCGCCAGCGAGTCCTCGCCGAGCAGCAGGTCCGGGCGGGCCTTGGTGAGCACCGGGTCGCTCGCCGGGGCGACCAGGCTCAGCCCGTCCAGCCCGCCGTAGAGGAAGACGTGGATCAGCGTGCCGGTCTTGGTCGCGGCGAACGACGCCGACGTGGTGACGAACTGGGCCGTCGCCAGCGCGGTCGCGGTGGCCGCGGCGCCCGCGACGAAGGTACGGCGGGTGACGCCCCGGCCGTCCTGCTGCGCCTCCTCGATCTCCTCCAGCCGGCGGTACCGGTCGGCCTCGGCCGCGCTCTCGGCCGCGACGATGTCCGCCTCCGCGCGCAGCAGCGCCTCGGCCGGGTTGTCGGCCAGCCGCCGCAGGTCGGGGCATTCGGGGTGCAGGGGGTACGGGTTCACGGTCATCTCCATCGAATGCCTCACCGGAGGTGGTGCTGGGGGGACGCGAGGATCGTCCGCGCGACAGCGGCGATGGCCCCGTTGAAGGTGGCGTCGACCTTGGCGCTCTCGGCGACCCCGGCCACGGCGAGCACGAGCTTCTTCTCCTTGGCGCTGAGCTTCTGGTGCACCAGGCGCTGGGCCAGCGCGTCCACGTACGCCCCGGCGGTGGCCGGCGGCTTCGCCACCAGCTTCTCCGGCTTGGCGAAGGTGAACTGCTTGCGGTAGCCCGCGATCAGGTCGCCCGCCTCGTTCCAGCCATCGATCATCGTGCCGGCCGAGGTCCAGGCCAGGTAGACGTCGGCGTAGCCGTCCGGGGTGGGCTTGCCCATCGGGTACTGGCCGAGTTCGCGCATCTTGTCCTGGATCTGCCGCAGGCCCTGCGCGAACGGGGTCCGCCGATTGTCGCCGGAGTAGCCGGGGGCCGCGTCCGGCGAGACGCCGAGCGCCCGGTACGTGGCGACCAGGTACTCCATCGGGCGGCGTACCTTCTGGCCGACCGCGGCCCAGAACTCCGAGGAGCTGAACAGCGTCGCCAGCACCGGGCGGATCTGCCCCTTGTTCGTGGTGTACGCCTTGGCGAGCCGGTCCACCACGGACTTCGGCGGGGTGTCGGAGACGAACCGGGTGGCGAGGTTCTGCGCCACGTACCGGGCGGTCGACGGGTGCGTCGCGATGTAGCGGATGTACGAGTCGATGACCTTGTCGGCGGCCACCGGATCGTCGGAGTTGTTGGCGTGGCTGAACCCGAGGATCTTCACCTTGCCGAGGTAGTGCCGCTCGGCGAAGAACTTGTACTTGCCGTCGGCGACACCGCGTCCGGTCTGCAGCAGCGCGGCCTGGCGTACGTCCTTCTCGGTGTAGCCACCGTCGACGCCGACGGAGTACAGCTCCAGGTTCTCCCGGGCCAGGTTCTCGTTGACCGCGTCCTTGCGCGAGTCGACCTGGTTCAGGTAGAGCAGCAGCGCCGGGTGCTTGTTCGCGGCGACGAGCATCTCCGGGTAGCTGCCGAGCGCGTGCTTGCGGATGACGTCCCGGTCGAACGCGTTGCGGTAGTTCTCCCCGCCGTCGAAGTCGGCGGCGACGTGCAGGAAGTCGTTCCAGAAGTCGACCATCACCTCGAACAGCTGCCGGTCCGACCAGATCTGCCGGGCGATGGTGGCGTCCACCGTCTCCCGGGCCGGGTCGACGCCCTTCTCGTTGAGCTGCTCGCGCTGGTCGCGCAGCTGCGTCGGGCTGAGCTTGAGTGACTGCAGCTCGGCCAGCTTCAGCTCGGCCTTCGTCGGGGCGATCTTCTCCGGTTCGAGCTGCTGGCGCAGCCAGTCGTCGATGCCGAGCCGCTTGATGTCGGCGAGCATCTTCGGGGTCGCGCCGAACGTGGTGCGGGTGGCGAGGTGCCGGATCGGATCCTTGGCGAGCACCGTCTTCACGGTCACCTTGGTCGCCTCGGCGGCGGCGGCCGGGCTGCCGTAGAGCCGGCCGCCGGTGGGCGCGTTGCGCTTGAGCGCCTCGCCCGCCCGGGAGCCCATGTAGCTCTCGTTCTGCTCGGTGTAGGTCCGCACGGTGCTGGGCTGCTGGCCGCTCGGCCGCGCCGCGTTGCCGTCGGTGGTGACGGTGCCGGTGGCGTCACCGGCCGCTGCGTCACCGGTGAACAGTCCGCGTACCTGCGGAGACAGCGCGAAGGCGGCGCCACCGGCGACGACCGCGGCCCCACCGAGGGTGGCCAGCGCGCGGCGGCGACCCCGGTTCGGCGGCTCGTCGCCGTCGTCGTCCAGCGTGGGCAGTCCCGGGCCGGGCGGCGGGCCGTACCCGCCGGCGGGCTGGGCGTAGCCGCCCTGCTGGGGGAAGCCGCCCTGCGGCGGGTAGCCACCGGCGGCGGGGGCGAAGCCGTCCGGTCCGACCCACTGCGGGCCCGGCGCGGCGCCGGGGTGAGCGCCGGCGTACGGCGCGGCGTGCGGGTCGCGGTACCCGTCCGGATGGGGGTGCTGGTATCCGTCCCAGCCGCGGTCGTCCCGGGGTCGACGCGGTGGCACGTTCAGGTCGGCCATGTACCTATCCCGTTTTCTTCGAGTGCCGGCACGCCTGCCACCCGGGGGGGTCGGGTGGCGCAGGGGCGGCGACGGTTGCCGGAGAAGTTGCCTACGGGAAAGTAGCCAGGCCGTCCCGGCCGCTCAAGGCACGCCGGACGCGCCCGTGAGCGCACTTAAGACGGTGCTCAGGCCCGCCGCGGAGGACCCGGCGGGGCGGCGAGTGCGCGGCGACCTCCGGAGCAGGGCCGATCCGGTCACGCACCGCCCGAACGCGAGGTTTCGCAGCCCGGCGACGCCGCCGGGGGCGTTCACCGCCTCACCGAAACTTAAGGTACGGATAAGCCTGCGCTGAGAACCTCGTTCCGCCTGTCCGGTCCGGCGAAACAGCAGCAGCGGCGGCGCGTGACCGCCCTCCGATCCGGGTATGCCGCCGAACCGCTGAAGCCGTGAGGGGAAGGCACCGCCATGCTCAGCCAAGAGGATCAGCGCAGGTTCGAACAGATCACCCGCCGTCTGCGGGAGAGCGACCCTCGGTTCTTCGCCCGGTTGGACAGCCGGATAAAGGGACGCCGGGGCCGGTACATGATGCTGCTGACGATCGTGCTGTGGGCCTCGCTACCGGCGATGACAGTACTGGTCGGACGGCTGGCCGGGGCGATCTGCGCGGTGGTGCTGGTCGCCAACGCCGCCGTGATGTGGCGTTTCCGCCGCCGATTGCTGTAGGCGTAAGGAAGGGCCCCTTCTTAACGCCTCCGGTAGAGGAAGGGCCCCTTCTTAACGCGCGCCTTCGGCGCGACCGAACTCCGTGGGCGACGCGCCCTCGGCGCTGCCGAACTCCCGGTACGCCCGGCGCAGCCGCTCGGCCAGGCCAGGCCCGCCGATCGCGGCACCGGGCGACCCGAGCTGGCGCAGCAGCAGCTCCGGGCCGGTGGCGAGCGTGGGCGGCCGGTCCGGCAGCGCCACCGGCGCCAGCCAGAACCGGTCCAGCTCCTCGTCCGGCTCGACCGCCGGCAGCCCGGCCAGGGCCCGCGCCGCGCCGACCACCGGCACACCCGTCGTCGCCGCCGGGTCCGGCCCGGCGCCCGGGACCGATGCCGCGCCCGCGCCGAGCACACCGCCGTCCGCCACGGCGCCGCGCAGCGTACGCAGCCGGTCGAGCAGTTCGGCGCGGGACCGGCCACGCCAGTGCAGCAGGTGGAACGGGTCGGCGTCGAACGCCTCGGCGAGCAGGTAGAACGTGGCCGCCAGGTGTTTGCACGGCACCGCGAAGTCGGGGCAGCCGCAGCTCTGGTCCAGCTCGTCGATCTCGGCCGGGAACAGCGGCGCGCCCGCCTCGGCGAACAGCTCCTCCAGTTCGGCCGGCAGGTCACCGGCGAGCAGCCGGGCGCTGAAGAACGCCTGCCCGGCCAGCTCCGACTCCAGCCGCCGCCACACCTTCTCCGGGTACGCGGCCAGCCCGATCCGCACCGGGTAGGGGCGCGGCCGGGAGCCCTGCACCTCGGCGGTGACCTTGCCGGGCGACACGTCCAGCCGGAGCACCTGCCCCCGGCGCGCGTACGCCCGGCCGCGGGTGAGCCGGGAGCCGAGCGCGAACGACTCCAGCACCTCCACGAAGCGCCGGGACCACCAGGACTGCCCGATCGCGCCTCTGGTGCTGCGCGCCCGCAGGCCACCCTCGACCCGCAGCGGCGGCCGGTAGTCGTCAAAGCGGGGGCTCACTCGACCACCGCCCCGGACTCCAACGTGAACAGGTCCCGCAGCGTGTCGGTGGACAGCTCGGTGATCCACTGCTCGCCGCTGCCCACCACGGACCGGGCCAGGCTGCGCTTGTCCGCGATCATCGCGGCCACCTTCTCCTCGACGGTGCCGGCGCAGACGAACTTGCGTACCTGCACGCGGCGGCGCTGTCCGATGCGGAACGCCCGGTCGGTGGCCTGGTCCTCGACGGCCGGGTTCCACCACCGGTCCACGTGCACCACGTGGTTGGCGGCGGTCAGCGTGAGACCGGTGCCGCCGGCCTTGAGCGACAGCACGAACAGCGGCGGCCCCTGCGGCGCCTGGAAGCGGGTCACCATGGCGTCCCGGTCGGCCTTGCCGACGCCGCCGTGCAGCAGCAGCACCTCCCGACCGGTACGCGCCGACAGGTGCCCGCGCAGCATGCCGCCGAACTCGGCGTACTGGGTGAACAGCAGCGCCTTCTCCTCCGCGGCGAGCACCTCGTCGACGATCTCGTCGAGGCGTTCCAGCTTGCCGGAGCGGCCGTCCAGCGCGGAGCCGTCGTGCAGCAGCTGGGCGGGGTGGTTGCAGACCTGCTTGAGCCGGGTCATGGTGGCCAGCACCAGCCCGCGTCGTTCGATGCCGTCGCTGGACTCGATCTTCGCCATCATGTCGTCGACCACGGCCTGGTAGAGCGCTGCCTGCTCGGCGGTGAGGTTGCAGACCACCTCCATCTCCAGCTTCTCCGGCAGGTCGGTGATGATCGTCGGGTCGGTCTTGAGGCGGCGCAGCACGAACGGGCCGGTGATCCGGCGCAGCCGCTCGGCGACCTCGGCGTCGCCGTGCCGCTCGATCGGTTCGGCGAAGCGCTTGCGGAACGCCGCGGCCGGGCCGAGCAGCCCCGGATTCGCGAACTGCATGATCGACCAGAGGTCGGCGAGCCGGTTCTCCACCGGCGTACCGGTGACCGCGACCCGGTGCCGCGCGGGCAGTGACCGGACCGCCTCGGCCTGCCGGGTGGCGGCGTTCTTGATCGCCTGCGCCTCGTCCACCACCACCCGGTGCCAGTCGACGCCGGCCAGCTCGAACGCGTCCCGGGCGGCCACCGAGTACGTGGTGAGCACCAGGTCCGCCTCGCCCACCGCGGTGGCGAAGCCCTCGCCCCGGGCGCGCTCGGCGCCGTGGTGCACGTGTACGCGCAGGCCGGGCGCGAACTTCGCCGCCTCCCGCTGCCAGTTGCCGACGAGCGACATCGGGCAGACCAGCAGCGTGGGCCCGGCCTCCGGCGGGTCACCGGCGAGCAGCGCGAGCAGTTGGACGGTCTTGCCCAGCCCCATGTCGTCGGCGAGGATGCCGCCGAGCCCGAGCGACTGGAGGAACGCCAGCCAGGCCAGCCCGCGCCGCTGGTACGGCCGCAGCGTCCCGGTGAAACCCGGCGGCGGGTCGGCCGGGGTGAGCCGCCGTTCCGCCTCACCGGCGAGCAGTTCGCCGAGCGCGCCGTCGGCGACCACGTCCAGCACCGGCAGCTCACCGGCACTGTCGTCACCGGACAGTCCCATCCGCAGCAGGTCGGCCACCGTCAGCTCGCCGGAGGAGCGCAGCAGCTTCAGCCCGGCCTCCAGCCGCTGCGGGTCCAGCTCGACCCACCGGCCGCGCAGCCGGACCAGCGGCGACTTCAGGTCGGCCAGCGACGCCAGTTCCTCGGCGGTCAGCGGCTGGTCGCCGAGCGCCAGCTCCCAGCGGTAGTCGACGAGCGCGTCCAGCCCCAGCTTCCCGGCGCTTGTGGCCACCGCTCCCGGCGCGCTCCGGCTGCGCGCCCGCAGCCGCGCGCCGAGCCGCGACGAGGAACGCCGCCACCACGACGGCAGCAGCACCCCGAACCCGGCCGCGTGCAGCACCGGCGCGCCCTCACGCAGGAACCGGTGCGCGCCGTCGGCGTCCAGTTCCATGCCTTCCGGCGCGGCGGTACGCAACGCGGCGTCCACCTCGGGCCACAGCCGGCTGGCCCGGCCCAGCTCGGCCAGGAGCGTCTCCTGCGGCTCCACGCCCCGGGCGGCCAGCGCCGGCGCGGGCCGCTGCCAGATGTGCGCGGCGTCCACCACGAGCCCCGGCTCGTCGGCCGGGTGCAGGCCGAACTCGACCCGCCAGACGGCGTCCTCGACCAGCTCGGCGACCGGGTCGACGTCCGGCTCGACCAGGCGGAACGTGGCCCGTACCGCGCCGCCCGCGGCGTCGCGCTGCCAGGCGTCCAGTTCGTCGCGCAGCGTCGCCAGCGCGTCCGGCTCGGCGGGGAACGCCCGCTCCGGGCCGGTCAGCGCGGCCAGCCAGCGCGGCACCGCGCCGACCGGGCGCATTCCCCGGTGCAGCCGGGTGTCGGCCAGCGCCACCCGGGCGGCGGCGTCGACCAGCGCGTCCAGCGCCTCGGCGACCAGCGCACCGGCTCCGATGTCGCCGGATCGCCCGGCCCACGCGCCGCCCGCCGGTCCGCCCGCCCGGCTGCTGTCCCGGACGGACCCGCTCGGCGAGCGCCCGCCCGGCATGGGCCCGGCGGCGTCCGTCCGCACATCCGCCGACACCGGGGCGGCGGCCCCGCCAGGGCCTTCGCCCGCACCGACCGACGCCGCTGCCGGGCCCCACGGCTCGGGCCCCCATTCCCGGGCGGCGCGGGCCGCCGGTGGCAACGCCGTCGCCAGGTCGCGCGCCCAGCCCGCGTCGGTGCCGGTGAGCAGCGGCCGCCAGAGCGCCCACCCGGTCGCCACGTCGTCCGCCCCGACGGCCCGCAACCGCCGCCCGGCCCTCGCGCCGGAGGCCGCCGGTGACCGCCGCGCCGAGGCACGCCGGCCGGTCGCGGCCGGCCCGCCGTCGGGTCCACCACCACCGGGGTACGCGTCGAGCGCGACCGGCAGCAGCCGGCCGCGTGCGACCAGGTCGGTGGCGAATTCGGCCAGCTCGCACAGGTGACGCAGGCTCGCCCCGACCGGGCCCGGCGCCGGCACGCGCAGCAGCTCGTACGCGGCGTCCGGGGCGTACCCCAGGGCCGGGACCCGCCATCCGGCGCGGGTGACCGGGCCGCGGACCGGTTCCCCGACGGTGGCCCGGATCAGTTCCGGCGAGTCCACCGGCGAGCCGGC
Source organism: Micromonospora chalcea (assembly GCF_028768405.1). Classification (NCBI taxonomy): domain Bacteria; kingdom Bacillati; phylum Actinomycetota; class Actinomycetes; order Micromonosporales; family Micromonosporaceae; genus Micromonospora; species Micromonospora chalcea. The sequence continues at coordinate 3,155,940 of NZ_CP118233.1, forward strand.
GCGGGTCGGCAGGTCCAGCAGGACGGAGACCGGCTCGCCCGGCATGCCGTCGAGCGCGGCGGCGAGCGTGGCGTGGTCGGCGGCGAACGGGTGCGGGCGCTCGCGCGGGACGCGGCCGGGCCGGCGGGGCCCGCGCGCCGGGCGCGTGCTGTCCTCGGCCCACAGGGCGAGCCCGCTACCGGGCAGCCACAGCCCGTGGATGACCAGCACTGCTCCCCCTCGCCGACGCCGGGGCCGGAAGACGGCGCCCGGGGAGTCAGGATAGGCCGCCGGGCGTCGCTATCGTCGGCGCCATGGTCGACCTTCTCGTGCTCGGCGGGCTCGGTGTGGACGTCCGCGTCCAGGTGCCCGCGCTGCCGCCGCCCGTCGCCGACTCGCTGCTGGTGCCGCCGATCGACATGCGGATCGGCAACACCGGCGCCGGGGTGGCGCTGGCCGCGCACGCGCTCGGCCTGCGGGTGGCGCTCGTCGACGTGCTGGGCGCCGACCCGGCAGGTGACGTGGTGCGGGCGGCGCTGGCGCGTACCTCGGTGCGGTCCACGCTCGCGGACGCGCCGGCCGGCACCCGCCGCTCGGTGAACCTGGTCGACCCGGCCGGGCGGCGGATGTCGCTGCACGACCCGCGCCCGTGGTCGGGGCCGGCACCGTTCGCCGACGCGGAGCTGGCCGCGCTCGTGGCCGAAGCGACCCACGTCCACCTGTCGATCATGGATTGGGCCCGGGACTCGCTGCCGGTGCTGCGCGCCGCCACGTCGGTCTCCACCGACCTGCACGACTGGGACGGCGAGAACGACTACCACCGTCCGTTCGCCCGGATCGCGGACCTGGTCTTCGTCAGCGACACCCGGCTCGGCGAGCGGGCCGCGAAGGAGGCGGCCGAGCTGGCGCCGCGCACGGTGCTGGTCACCGGCGGCGCGGCCGGCGCGACGCTGCACACCCCCGGCGCGCCGCCCGCACACGTGCCCGCCGCCACCCCGCCGGGGCCGGTGGTGGACACCAACGGCGCGGGGGACGCGTTCGCGGCCGGGGTGATCGCCGCCCGGCTGCGCGGCGCGGACGTGCTCGACGCGGCCCGGTACGCCGCCCGGGTGGCCGCCGCGGCCTGTACGCACGACGGGATGGAGTATCCGGACGGGCTGCTGCCCCGGGCCTGAGGCGTCAGATCGCGCCGGTCTCGCCGTCGGTCAGCTCGCGCAGGATGTCCGCGTGCCCGGCATGCCGGGCGGTCTCCTCGATCAGGTGCACCAGCACCCAGCGCAGCGACACCTCGCCGAGTTGCGGGTGCGGCACCACGTGGTCGAGGTCGAACCGCGCGGCGACCCGCCGGGATTCGTCGCAGGCCGCCTCGTACGCGGCGGCGAGCGTCTCGACCGTGTCGCCGGGGCGCAGCGCGAAGCTGGCGTCGGCGTCGGCCTGGGAGGTGAGGTAGACGTCGCCCGGCTCGGGGGCGAACAGGCGGCGGAACCAGTTCCCCTCGACCACCGTCAGGTGCTTGAGCAGCCCGGCCAGGGTGGTCAGCGAGGGCACCAGACGCCGGCTGGCGTCGGCGTCGGTCAGGCCGCGCACCTTGCGCAGCACGGTGCTCCGGTGGAAGTCGAGGAACGCGTCGAGGATCGCCCGTTCGCCGCCCGTACGGGCGAGGACCGGACCGAGAGTCGGATCGATCGTCGGGTGCGCCATCCCCGGACCCTAGTACGCACGGTGCCCGGTTCGCTGCCCCGCGTGATCCCCTGCGCGGGCGGGCCGGCCGGGGCAGGATGGGCGCATGGCTTCCACGGTGCAGATCCCCCTGGTGGGCGGCGCGGCCGACGGCGAGACCGTCACCGTCGAGCTGGACAGCAACGGCCGTCCCCCGCTGACCCACCACCACCTCGGGTCCAACGGGCTCGCGGAGGCACAGATCTACGAGCTGGAGTCGGACGCCCAGCCGGGCCGGGAGTGGGTCTACGCCTGGCGTGGCCCGGCGGTCTGACGACCCGGTTCACACCGCCGGGGTCAGGGACCGGGCCCGGATGCTGTCCAGCACGCTGCGGGTCACCTGCGAGGTGCCGCGCGCCTGCTCGCAGACCTCCGCCACCCGGCGCGCGGTCTCGTCGGCCCGGGCCGCCCGCTCGTCCCACAGCCGGTCCACCTCGGCCAGCAGCGGGCCCTCGACCTCCCGTTCCACGCCGCGCAGCGCCGGCACTCCGAGCCGCTGGGCCAGGTCGAAGACCTTTCCGGCGTACGGCAGCGGCAGGAACGGCGTGCCCATCATGGCCGCGAAGATCAGGAAGTGCAGGCGCATGCCGACCGCGAGGTCGAAGTGGCGCATCAGGCCGAGGATCTGCGCCGGACGGTAGTCGCCGTGCAGGATCCGGCCCCGGTCGGCGGCGGTCATGTGCGACAGCACGCCGTGCGAGTGCCGGATGTCGTCGCGTTCCATCGGCACGAACAGCACGTGCGCGTCGATCCGGTGCACCAGGAAGTCACCGATCTGGGCGAGCAGGCGGTGGTAGCCGTCCACGTCGAGCCGTTCGGCCGCCCGGCCCGGCTCGCGCACGCTCAGCCCGACCAGCCGGGAGTTGGCCGGCACGCCCTCCTCACGCAGCCACTGCTCGGGGAACTCCTCCGGTTCCAGCAGGAACGCCGGGTCGGCGGTGACGGTGATGGGATTGATCAGACCGGCCTCCTCCAGCACCATCCGCGACTCCTGGTCCCGGACGGTCACCTCGACCGCCTGCGCGAGCGTCTCGCGCACCATGCCGCTGTCGAGCGTGTCGCTGAGCGGGCCGACACCCACCGCGTACGTGAGCAGCGGCAGCCCGCGTTCCTGGGCGACCCGGACCACCCGCAGGTAGCGCCGGGCCTCCTTGTCGTAGAGGATCCCGCCGCCGCCGAGGATGAGCAGGTCGAGCTGGTTGAGCACCGGGGACGAGTCGACGCGGCTGACGCCCTCCCACGGCACCGCCTCGACCTCGGGGTGGGCCAGCGCGGTGTGCGCGGGGTTGCGGGAGAAGACGATGATCCGGGCGTTCGGCTCGTGTCGGCGCAGATCGTCCAGGAGACCCGTGAGGATCGCCTCGTCGCCGAGGTTGCGACCGCCGTAGGAGCCGAGCACGCCGATGGTCAGTCCGGTGCGTTCCCTCATCCGTTGCTCCTTCCCAGGGGTGTCCGCCGTGGTTTCCCCGCGCTCTGCGACACATGCCTAAGGGGGACTGCTCAAACCAGACAGCTGGTCGAAAAATGTTCGACTAGCCTGTCCGCCTTGATCGGTGACGGTGGAGGTGGGAATGGCGCGGATGTCGGCCCGTGGGCTCCGACACGGGCGGGTCTGGTTGCTGCTGGTGGGCGTCCGCGGCTGGTGGCAGTTACGCCTTGCTCTCGCTCGCCACAGATGGACCTGGTACACGGCCGTCGCAGGGTTTTTGTTGGGCGTCATCGGTCTGGCGTCGACCCCGCTGGGGTCATTTCCGGCACTGCTGGCTGGGCTGGCCGGCGTTCTACTCTCCGTACTCCTGCTGGCACCGGAGTGGCTAGCGTTGCGGCGCGGACGTGTCCGGCTCGTTCGACACCGAGGTGTGTCGACACCGCCCACAACCGGGACGGAAACTCTGGTAAGACTGCCGACAGATCACCATGAGGTGGCATGGTGCCGACCCGATGTCGATGAGGCACTCCCGGATGCCGAGGCGACTTACGGGTGGTCGGCAGAGCGGCTGGAGTTGCCTCGGCGAGTGGCAGCTCATTCCGGGCCGATCCTCGTCGCTCGAGTGCGCCGGCGGAGGACATTCAACGGACGCCTCGTCCGCCAGTTGAATGACCCGACACCGGAACTACTCGGAGGCGGCGAGGTGCGACTCGGCTGCACGGACTATTACGCACTTCTCTGTTCCAACTACCTGTTCGGCTGGCGGGTACTGGATCGAGCGACGGGAGCATTGAATCTGGATGGGAGCCTCCTGCCGTACGGAGAAGACGGCCGGCTCCTGCCGTTGTCGCAAAGCAGGTTGGCAAACGTAATCGGGGTGTCGACACTGGCGTTGACCAGGGATCGACGGCTCGTGCTGGCCTGGCAGCAACCGGAGGGGGAAGCGGGGCCAGGAGGGCTAGCCGCGCCCGCCGGCTCCGGCTCGGTAGACCTAGTCGACGTTGACGATACTCCGCCGGGCGCGATGTTCACCGACTTCATCAGTTCGGCCATGCGCCGCGAGTTGATGGAAGAGAGCCACCTCAATCCAGACCAGTTGGGAAAGACGCGGGTGCTCGGCTACTTTCGCTGGCTCAACCGAGGCGGCAAGCCGGAGTACGTGGGCCTGACCGAGCTCGCCGTATCATCAGATGATCTGGTGGGCACCGATGTTCGGCTCGTGGAGACGCCATACGTTCAGGGCTTGACCCTCGACTGCCGCCTGGACCTGCATCTACTCCGACGCGACCCAAACTCGCTTGATTGTCTGCCCGATGACGTCGCAGAGGCCGTCTCAATGCCGCTCTATATGTGCCTGCGAGCTCTGGGCTTCCTGTTACGTCGGGACGACGAACTTTACGGCCACTTGTCAATCCCAGCCGATAGCGGAGATCGGTAACCACGGCTACACGGCTTGCGCCTACCGGGAGGCGTCGCCGACCAGACGGGAGACGAGGTCGGAGACCACCTGATCGGTGTCGAACCCGGCGTCGATCGAGGTGGTGAGGAGGTCGAGCAGGAGCCCGTCGACGGCGTAGTGCAGCAGCGCCACCTCGTACGCCCCGCCCGGTAGTCCGGCGGCGAGGTGGTGGGCGACGTCGTCGGCGTACCCCCGGCGCAGCACGCCGCCGAGCGCGGACCGCAACTCGGGGCGGCGGGCGGCCTCCAGCCGCAGTTCGAACAGCGCGCGGGTGAGGCCCGGCTCGCGGGTGGTGCGCGCGACGATGTCGCGCAGGTAGTCGGTCATCAGCGCGAGCGACGGCTCGCGGCGGCCGAGGTCGGCCAGCACGGCCGGGTCGGGTGCGATCCGGTCGAAGATCCGTTCGGCCAGGCCGGCCAGCAGCGCCGCGCGGGACGGGAAGTAGTTCGAGGTGGTGCCGGTGGGCACGCCCGCCTCGGCGTCGACCGCCCGGTGGGTCAGCCCGCGCGCGCCGGCGTCGGCGAGCACCCGCAGACCGGCGTCGGCGAGCAGGGTACGGCGTTCCGGGTTCCTGGCCACGCGAACACAGTAGCAACAACCACGACAGGTGTTGTAGATTCGCCACCGAACCACGACAGCCGTCGTGGATCACCTCGGACATCGGAGCCGGTTTGCGCAAGCTCGTGTATTTCGTCGCCAGCACCCTCGACGGCTTCATCGCCGCGCCCGACGGGTCGTTCGACTTCCTCCCGCTGACGCCCGACCTGGCGCCCCACCTGGTGGCCGAGTGGCCCCAGACGCTGCCCACGTTCGCCCACGCCCAGCTCGGCATCGACTCCCCGCCCGCCGGCCGCTTCGACACAGTGCTGATGGGCCGGGCCAGCTACGAGCCCGGCCTGAAGATGGGCGTGACAAGCCCGTACGCCCACCTGGAGCAGTACGTGTTCAGCCGCTCCCTGCCCCCTGCCGACTACCCGGACGTGAACGTCGTCGCCGGTGACCCGGTGGCCTTCGTCCGCGAGCTGAAGACACAACCCGGGCGCGACATCTGGCTCTGCGGCGGCGGGCAGCTCGCCGGTCAGCTCCTCGACGAGATCGACGAGCTGGTGGTCAAGCTCAACCCGGTGGTCGTTGGCAGCGGCATCAAGCTCGTCGAGAGCGGCTTCGACCCGCGCCGGCTCACGCTCACCTCGGCGCGCCCGTTCGACGCCGGCGTGGTCGTCCTGCACTACACGCGCAACGATTAACCGGTTGCCGCGGACGGCGGGCGGCACGCACCGTGGGACGGTGACGAAGACTCGGCTGCACTGGCACGAACTGCCCGGGCACGTACGCGACGGCGTCGAGGGCGTCCTCGGCGACCGGGTGGTGGCGGCGCACTCGCAGCCGGGCGGCTTCTCCCCCGGCACCGCCGACCGCGTCCGTACCGCAGGCGGTGGCCGGGCCTTCGTCAAGGCGGTCAGCCCGGCGCAGAACGACCGCAGTCCCCACCTGCACCGCGCCGAGGCCCGGATCGCCGCCGCCCTGCCCCCGGATGCGCCCGCGCCCCGGCTGCTCGGCAGCTACGACGACGGCCACTGGATCGCGCTCGTCTTCACCGACGTCGAGGGCCGGCACCCGGCCACGCCGTGGCGTACCGGTGAGCTGGCCGCCGTGCTGTCCACGCTGGAGGCGATGGCGGCGACGCTCACCCCGGCGCCCGCCGCCGCCGGAACCACCACCGCCGCCGAACACCTCGCGTACGACTTCGGCGGCTGGCGGCGCCTCGCCGCCGACCCGCCGGCCGACCTCGACCCGTGGGCCCGGTCCCACCTGCCCGAGCTGTGCGCCGCCGCCGACCGGGGCCTGGCCGCGCTCGCCGGCGACACGCTCTGCCACGTCGACGTCCGCGCGGACAACCTGCTGCTCGGCCCGGACGGATCGGTCACCGTGGTCGACTGGCCGTGGGCCTGTCGCGGGCCGGCCTGGCTGGACACCCTGTTCACCGTCGTCAACGTGCAGGTGTACGGCGGACACGACCCGGACGCGCTGCTCGCCGCCCGGGCACTGACCGCCGATGTGGACCCGGCCGACCTGACCGGCGTGCTGGCCGGCCTCACCGGCTTCTTCCTGGACGGCGCCCGCCAGCCACCCCCACCCGGCATCCCCACCGTCCGGGCGTTCCAGCGCCAACAGGGCGAGGCTCTCCTCCCTTGGCTGACCCACCGCCTGACCTCCTGACCGCCCCGCGCGGAGTGCCGCCGTCGATCTTGGAGTTGTGGCGCCTCACAAGGCTCACCAAAGCGACATCCCAGGCGCCACAACTCCAAGATCAGCGAAGCACCGAGGCGCGGGTGAGGGTGCCGAGTGGGTCGGCGAACAACGGGGTGAAGCCCCGTTCGGCGGCGCCGATCAAGGTGGCGTCGTAGCCGAGCGCGGACACGCGCAGGCGGGCCTTGTCGCGGGAGATGGGCAGCACGTTGGCGGCGATCCGGCTGCGGACGTGAGCGGCGCAGACCGGAAAGACCTCGCTGAGCGTGCCCCCGAAGATCACCACGCCGGGATTGAACAGATTGATCACGTTCGCCACGCCGATGCCCAGCCAGTCACCGATGTGCCGCAGCGCGTCCCGGGCCGCCGGCTCGCCCCGCGCGGCGGCTGCCACCACGGCCCGTACCGCCTCGCGCCCCTTCTCCCCCGCCGGGCGGCCGACGGCGTCGAGCAGCGCCCGCTCACCGACCTCGGCCTCCAGGCACCCGCGCGAGCCGCAGCCGCAGGGCCGCCCCTGGTACGGGTTCACGAGCATGTGCCCGACCTCGGAGGCGTACCCGCCGTCGCCGTCGAGCAGCTCACCGCCGACGATGATCCCGCCGCCGACGCCCACGTCACCGTGCAGGTAGACGACGTTCTGCACGCCGACTCCGGCGCCCCGCTGGTGCTCCGCCAGCGCGCCCAGGTGCGCCTCGTTGCCGACCAGGACCGGCAGGCCCAGGTCGAGCCGCCGGGCCAGCTCGGCACCGAACGCCTGGTCGACCCAGCCCATGTCCGGTCCGAAGCGGACCATCCCGTCACCCGGCCGGATCATGCCGCAGTACGAGGCGCCCACGCCCACGCACACCGACCCGGGCGGCGCGGCGTGGTGCAGGGCCCGCCCGAAGTCGGCGAGCACCGAGACGACGGAGTCGAGGTCGGCCCCGGCCCGTGGCCGTTCCGCCTCCAGGCGGGCCGACACCACGCCGCCGAGCCCGACGCGGGCGGCCACGAGCCGGTCCACGGCGATGTCGAAGGCGAGCACGTAGACGGCGTTCGAGGCCGGGCGGACCACAAGCGAGGGTCGGCCCGCCCGTCCGCTGCCGCCGGCCGCCACCTCCCGGACCAGACCGGCCGACGCCAGTTCCGCGGTGAGCGCCATGACCGTGCTGCGGTTGACGCCCATCCACTCGGCCAGCTCGACGCGGGTGACCGGGCCGGTCAGGTGGACGCGCCGGAGCAGCGCGCCGAGGTTGGCTCTGCGGCCGTCCCCCTGCGCATGCCGGACCGTGGCCACATCCCTCAACATCGACTACTCCGTCGGCTGGCGGCAGGCTTGTGCCCCCAGGGTAGTTGCCATCTATCGACCGCTGCCAGCGACGACATCGCGACGGCTGGCGCCTTGGCCCGCACTTCCCGCCTTTAGCTCGAGCGGACGGGCTGCCGCTGAGCTCATTGCGACTTGGCGCCGTTCGGGGTCGGGCGATAGGTGGCTGACAGAAGGTCGGGCATATCGGTGAGGACATCGTTGAGCATTTTGATGACTTCGTCAGCTTCGTGCGCCTCCAAGGGCTGCCCGACCCTCCCGCTACGTCGGAGCACCTCGTCCAGGCGGCTGGCGAGAAGGTCGAGCTTTGACTTCTCGTCCGCCGCGATGTAGTGCTCGATGACTTCGGCAAGGTGCTTGTCGGTCAGGTGAGCTGCAGCATGGGCAAGAGGACTGCGGCGCAGCCGGTCTATTACCGCAATCCAGCGTTGAGTCAACTGGTCGGTCCGCTGGGCTCGACGGAGGCGCAGTTCGTGTTCGCCTTCCTCCTGTATCCGCTGCAAGTGGACCGCACGGAGTTGTTGGCGGACCTCCGGGTCGAGGCGGACCCTGACCTCGGGTCGACAGTGGAGCGCAACGCCGCGCCTTTCATAGGTGCGGTGGTTTCTCGAAAGTTCACGGTTCAGGCGGTACTCGAACTCGCCGGCCTGCTGAGGGTAAAAATTCCGTGCAAGCTCAACGCAGTGGCGTTCTACATCCCTTCGCGCAATATCTGCGAATTGCAGTGACCAGGCACCGAGCAGTTCCTCGCTGAGCTGTCTTGCCCGCCAGTTCAGCAGCACATCGATTTCGAAAGTGAAAACGGAGCCACGAGCCGACACGACGATGGGCCGGGACAGCCGGCGATGCTGACTGACACTCTCCGGAACGGGCTCTTGAGCGGACAGCGCTGTTCCGACGAAAGCGCGGCGCGCTGCTGTCCAGAGCCGGATCAGCCACGCCTGAAGTATCCTCCAGCCGCGGGTCGGGGTCTCCGTGAGAGCAGCCGCGTTAGGTGCGTTCATGAGCACTCCTGATCTCAAGCAGCCGACGTAGAAGACGATGACGCACGCGACAGCCAGTACGTAAACCTCGGCCGCACGCTCGGATCCAGGACGAGTTTCCGGAGCATCGTCTGAAAGGCCTCGGCGGTCGGCGCGTAGGCCCGGAAGGATCGAAGCCAGTGGCCCAGTTGGCGCCAGCCGTTCTCGGCATGGTCAGGATCCAACAGGACCAAGCGCCAGAGAGTGACAACGTCTTCCAAAGCGTGCGGCGACACCCCAGCCAGGGAGAGCAGGGGAAACTGGCCCGGGAGAGGGAGCTCCGACATGATCAGTCGGCTGAACGCGCGGCTGGCTGCGAGCTCCAGGGCGCGATCCTCACTCAGCGCCCACCTCTTTAGCAGCACCAATATCGGAGCATGGCCGATGTCTCCGGCAAGGCCTGCAACGGCACCGGTGATCTCATAGCCGAGGTAGCCATGGGCGTTCCGCGCCACGTGCGTCAGTTCTTGCAGCAAGCGGTTGTGGTTCGCGGGCCGGAAGCCCATCGACCAAGCCTTTGCGGCTGTGTCGCGCTCAAATGCGGCGCCGGACCGGGCGAGGGAGGAGATCTCCGCGCTCACGCGGCTGCTGATCCGATGGCCAGCCAGCCTGTCGGGAGGCCCCGAGTCGGCAAGGTTGGCCACGGCCACCAGTGCAGCCGCGGCAGCTCGACGAAGAGGCGGTCTCCGGTCCTTCGCCCAGTTGCCGATCACACTGTCGTAGACTTGCTCGAAGTCGTGACGGGCGAATCCGGCGGCAGCGACCGCCGCGCAGTGTTTGAAATCCTCAGCCGGATGAGCTGCCAGAGCGTTCAGCCACCCGATGAGCGCACTTCGGCTGTTGTCGAATTCGTTCCAAGCGACGTCCAGAAGCGCCCGGACCATGTCCGGCTCGACCTGTGCCTTGCGGGTTGCCAGACCAGATTTGAAACTACCTATTGCCTTTTCCTCACTGTCCCAGTGCTGAGCAAGATCGTCGCCGAGCAGCTCGGGGAAGCTGTATACCAGCGCAGGCCGACCGATTGCGGAATGAGCGAAGAGTCCATCAAGCCCTTCCAACAACAGCCCGGCGGCGTCCGTCACGTGTGCAATCGGATGGCCGGAGAACACTGCATAGGTCACTCGCAGGGCACGGCGGTGCTGGAGGTGGCGATGTTGATAGCTGCTGTCGACAGGTGGCGTCTCCAGGATGGCGCGCGCACGCACACGTCGCCGAATTTCCCCGGACGGAAGCAGCGCAGCTATTTGTTCGTCGCTTTGCGGAAGTCGGGTCGCTATCATCTCCGCCTGCTGCGCGCACTCACGAGGACGATGAAGAAGCGTTACACCACGGCGAACAAATTTTTTCTCCAGCAGACGGCGCGCATAGCGGGTCCCGCACCGCCGGTCACCGCATCTGTCGCTATGGACGCAGCGGCCGTGGAGATTGTAAACGAGATGCCGACGGAACACCGCTATCGGATCGATGCTGAGGTGGTGAAACACCTCCGCGTGATGGAGCGCGCCGCCTGGCGTGTCCAGATCGCGGACCATGATGGCACTTGATTCGCGTTGCTCAAATGTTCGCTCCAAGGCCCGGATGAGCCCGGCGGTGGCGTTGGGGCCGAGCCGGATGATATACCCGTGTCCCTTTTGCAGCAGATCGGGATGATCTCGAACTTGCAAGGGGTCACTGGATTCGGTGAGCATGATCTCTCGAACGTTCTCCCCGCCGTAGCGAGCCGCGAGCACAGCGCAGGCTGTGGTTAATCTCCCGGCGCCGGACGGGCCCGCGAGGCCAACTACCGGGCTCCGATCAAGGCGTTGGGTCAAATCCTTGAAGCATGCAGGCTTGACCAAGGTCGCCACCTTGAGCTTGATCCGGCTGACGGGGTCGATGCTGAGCCGAACGCGGTCGTCCTGCGCCACGTTGATGACGCTTCCGATAACGTGCGCGTAATCGCCATATACCGCTGGCCCATCGTTCCGAACGTCGTCAAAACGAATATGGTTGCCCTGCCCTGGCACCCAGGCTCGAAGCGTCGGGTTGGCCTGGACGAAGTCGGCCGAGTCGCCAGACTCATCGCCCTCCGCTTGGGCGTCCGACCGCCCTTCATCCTCTTTGTTCTCTTCACGTTTCTTGCTGTCTTGCAACTGTGCGCCCGCAGCGCCCTCGTCACCCTCCGGCCCTGCCGCCGCAGTCGGCTTCTTCGAGTCGTCTACCTCCTGACCCACCCCTTCCGGTGGCGCGTCAGGCCCTCCATCAGCGGGTGCCGGCTCGTCCGTAGAGGGACGCTGGGGAATCACGACCCGTCCTCCTCGTCCTCCTCTTCGCGCCACGCCGCATGCGAGCCGTAGGCGCGACCGTTGTCGCCGTACACAGTGGGCCCGTTGTTGGTCACCGTGCCGAAGTCGAACCTGCTCCCACTGGTCCGACCTGCCGGCGGCTGCTTGGCCTTCTCCGCACGACGGCGAGCACCACTGCGACGATCGGCAGGGGGATCCATGGGAGTGCAGTTGACGTTCTCATCCGGCACGAATATCCACGCCTCATCTACGAAGGACTTCACCTCGACGCGCACTCGGCGGAAGCGGTCTGGCCGGATACCGCTGTAGGACTGGGAGACGACGTCGCGGTGGATCGTGTCCGACACGATCAACGCCACTGCGGCGTCAGGGAACGAGCCCAGCGCGTCGCGCAACGGCTCGGCGTTGACGAGCCTGGCGGCCGTTACGACTGCCTTGCCGGCGAAGCCGTTCTCGGCCAGAGCCACCAATCCTTGATGCATGGCGACGCGCATTCGGATACGAGCGTGATCTGAGGCTTGACGGTTGTGGTCACGCAAGACCCGTTCCATGGCCGGGACGAGTTCGGCAACAATCCTCGGCTCCGAGGTCCCAGGCGGAAAGATGGCGAATTCACCGTCTCCTGTCGCCTGGACCGTCCAACCACTCCGATCCAGTCCACAAAGATCCGCGGCTTCGCGCATAATCTTTCGGAAGTTTTTCTGCGCATGGAACTGTCCGACGTCGTCGTTCCTACTGTAGCTCTCCATATCCACGAACATGATCAGCCGCCGCTGCGACTGGACAACCGATGCCATCTCACCCTCCTCGTGCCCCGCCCTGCTTGCGAGACAATGTCACTTATAGCGAGGCGTGACCGTGGGAATGCCATCAAAATACGGGTTTCGGTTATAGGGCTGTTGTCGCATTCACGTCAATCCCTACTTCAAAGGGGCCAGGCGAGGGCAGCCCAGACTTGACTTGCGCCATGAGCACCCCTCAGACTCCAGCTTCCTTCAGCACTTCAGACGTGGAACGCGCGTTGGCAACCGCCCGAATGCATCAAGACTCGATCCAGCATGCCGACGCCAAGATCGCCCGACTGGCCGGCTTGTACGGTGCGCTGGTAAGCCTCACCGCCAGCAGCATGCCCGCACCATCCGATATAACAGCCAATCCAGTTCTCGGCCTGCCCCTCGGCCTGGCCTGTGCTGTCTTCCTGTGCTGCTCGGCCTTGGGCACTCGGCACCTGGCACTCGGCTTCCGGCCGGTGGTGACCGGACCGAAGGGAGCGAATCGGTTCGGCTTCATCGAGCCTCGATCAGCACCACTTGCGCTGGATGCGGGACAGGAAATCACCGAGGCGTGGCAGCTTGTGATGCTGCTCGGTCAGATCGCACGTAGCAAGCATCATCGGGTCCGCTCAGCACTCCCGTGGACCTTCGTTGCAGCCGCCTCTGCAACGGCTTGGCTGATCCTTGCCTCCTTCGTGTAGCTGGGCACCCTGCCGCTTGGACACCTTCTGCAGGCCGACTGCATCGACCACAATGGTTCCTGTGCTGATGCAGCCGCAACCAGGCCGAGCATCGTCATGTCTCACGGCGAACGGGGTGCTGACATGCGACAACACCAGGAACGAGCGCAGACCTCGCCAGAGTGGCCTCCAGGTTCACTCCTCAACTGCTTGGCTCCGTCCGTGCGCGCCGCCTTCCTCTCCATCGGTACAGCCATCGAGGTGGAACCCGGAGACCGCATTCTCCGCGAAGGTGATGAGGGCAGCCATATGCTGCTACTTCGGCACGCATTGACTAAGGTAACCGTCAACCTGGCCGATGGCCGTCAGGCCCTGCTGGCGATCAGGGTTTCGGGCGACGTCGTAGGTGAGATATCAGCGCTGGCCGGCACACCGCGCACCGCTACCGTCACGAGCTGCAGCAACGGGATGATCAACGTCATTCATCGACGTGACTGGTACCCCTTCTTGCAGAATCACCCAGAGGCGGCGCTTGCGTTGGCGGGAACCACTGCAGCCCGTTTTCGCTGGGCCAATCAGCGGAGGGTCGAGTTCGCCTCCTACCCGGCGAAGGTTCGACTGGCTCGGGTTCTGGCCGAGCTTTCAGCCGCTCACGGCGAGCCGGTGCCAGGCGGCAGAACTCTTGGAGTGACGCTCACTCAGACCGAGTTGGCAACGCTGAGTGGTGCGGCGGAGCCGACCGTAGAGAAGGCGCTTCGCGAGCTTCGGCAGGCCGGGGCTCTTGAGACGGGGTACCGCCAAATCACCATCCGGGACCTTGCAGCCCTTCGACAGATCGGGCGCTTACCGAACGTACGACAAGAGTGGCGCGCAGGGAGGAGCGAGCGGTAAGCGTACGGCTGGGGTGGAACGCCGCGGGTGCCTCCCCGGCCGGGGAGGCACCCGTGATGCTTCTGTCGTCGCGGCCGACTTCTACTCCGCTTCGCGGACCGGGCTCTGCGGCACCACCATCACCGGCCGGTGGGCACGGTGCAGGGTGGCCATGGCGACGCTGCCGAGCAGGATCTTGCGCATCGCCGTCCGTCCGCGCGAGCCGACCACCACCGTGCTCGCCTTGTGCTCGGTGGCGACTGCGGAGAGCGCGTCGGCCACCGCGCGCCCCGGGGTGCCGCGCCCGGCGTTCACCCGCACGACGGTGACCGATCCGCCGGCCGTCTCCGGGGTGGGCGTCTCGCCCTCGTCGCCGTCGACGGCGACCAGGACGACGTCCCGTTCGGGGAAGAGGCGCCGGGTGGCGTCGAGCGCCGCCTCGGCGCCGGCGGAGGCGTCCCAGCCGACCACGACCGGCCCGGCGGCGAGCGCGTCGTGCTCGTCGGTGAGCAGCGGGTGCGGCACCACCAGGACGGGCCGCGGGCTGTAGTGCACGGCCATGTCCGAGACGCTGCCGAGCACGGCCCGGGCGCCGCCCAGCCCGCGTGAGCCGAGCAGCAGCACGTCGGTCTGCTTCTCGTCGGCCAGCTCGGCGAGCCGGAGCCCCTCACCGCCGTAGCTGCGGCACACGAGCGGCTCGGCGTCCCAGCCGGCGGCGCGGGCCAGCATCACGCCGACGGAGGTGAGCCGGTCGGCCTCCCGGCCGCCCTCGCGCTCGATCGCCTCCACGAACGCGTTGATGTTGCGCTTGCCGGTCCAGAGCCGCTTGCGCAGTTCCTCGCTGGCGAACGGTGGCGTCCACAGATGCCCGATCCATGCGTGCGCGCCGGGGAACAGCAGCGCGCCCGCCTCGATGGCGGCGCTCGCGGCCGGAGACCCGTCGTAACCCACCATCACTTGCCTGCCGTGCACGTCGCTCACCGCACCGAACCTCTCCTGCCGACGACATCTCACAAGATCGTATCCGCGGTCCGACCGGGTCCGCGCCGGATCATCCGCCACGAACCCATCGGTACGCTGGGCGGATGAGCACCCCGGACCTGTCGTACCTGCTCGACCACACCAGTCACGTGCTGCGCACCCGGGTGGCGGCGGCCCTGGCCGAGATCGGGCTGACCGCGCGGATGCACTGCGTGCTCGCGCACGCGCTGCCCGAGGAGCGTACGCAGATCCAGCTCGCCGAGATGGGCGACATGGACAAGACGACGATGGTGGTGACGGTGGACGCGCTGGAGCAGGCCGGGCTGGCGGTGCGGCGTCCGTCGCGTACCGACCGGCGGGCCCGGATCATCGCGGTCACCGAGGAGGGCGCCCGGGTGGCCGCGCGCAGCCAGGAGATCGTCGACCGGGTGCACGCCGAGGCGCTGGCGAGCCTGCCGGAGGACGAGCGGGCGGTCTTCCTGCGCGCGCTGGAGCGCCTGGCCGCCGGCCATTTGGCCACGCCGGTGCAGAGCCCGAAGCCGGCCCGCCGGGCTCGCCAATAGTCCCTCAATAGATTGTCCGTAACGGAACTATCCGTTACGGTCCATCCTGTCGCACCTCTCGACAGGAGGACTCCATGTCCGCTCCCCGCTCGCGGCGGCTCGCCCTCGGCGTGCTCGCCACCAGCGCCCTGATGACCATCCTCGACGGCAGCATCGTCACCGTGGCGATGCCGGCCATCCAGCGCGAACTGCGCTTCTCCCCGGCCGGCCTGAGCTGGGTGGTGAACGCGTACCTGATCGCGTTCGGCAGCCTGCTCCTGCTCGCCGGCCGCCTGGGCGACCTGGTCGGACGCCGGGCGATGTTCCTCGGCGGCACCGCGCTGTTCACCGCCGCCTCGGTGCTGGCCGGGGTGGCGGCGAACAGCGCCACGCTCGTCGCGGCCCGTTTCCTCCAGGGTGTCGGCAGCGCGGCGGCGGTCGCGGTGAGCCTCGGCATCCTGGTCACGCTCTTTCCCGACGCCGCCGAGCGGGGCCGGGCGATCGCCGTGTTCGCCTTCACCGGCGCGGCCGGGGCGGCCATCGGCCAGGTCGCCGGCGGCCTGCTCACCGACGCGCTGGGCTGGCACTGGATCTTCCTGATCAACCTGCCGATCGGCCTGGCCACGATCGCGCTCGCGGTCCGTACGCTGCCCGCCGACCGGGGCCTGGGCCTGGCCGCCGGGGCCGACGTGGCGGGCGCGCTGCTGGTCACCGCCGGACTGGTGCTCGGCATCTACACGGTGGTCACGATCGAGCGGTACGGGGCGACGTCGGCGCGTACGCTCGGCCTCGGCGCGCTCGCCGTCGCGCTGGTCGCCGGGTTCGTCGTCCGGCAGGCGACCGCACGCCGCCCGCTCATGCCGCTGCGGATCCTGCGCTCGCGCGGCGTGGCGGTGGCGAACGTGGTCCAGATCCTCACCGTGGCGTCGACGTTCGCGTTCCAGGTGCTCGTCACGCTCTACCTCCAGCAGGTGCTCGGCTACGACGCCACAGGCACCGGGCTGGCCCTGCTCCCGGCGGCAGTCGTCATCGGCGCGGTGTCGCTGGGCGTCTCCGCCCGGCTCAACGCCCGGTTCGGCGAGCGGGCGGTGCTGCTGGCCGGGCTCGTCCTGCTCGTCGCCATGTTCGTGCTGCTGGCCCGCGTACCGGTGGACGGCCGCTACCTGCCCGACGTGCTCCCGGTGATGTTGCTCGCCGGCGGGTTCGGGCTGGTGCTGCCGGCGCTGACCGCGCTCGGCATGTCCGCCGCCCGCCCCGACGACGCCGGTCTCGCCTCCGGGCTGTTCAACACCACCCAGCAGCTCGGCATGGCGTTCGGCGTAGCGGTGCTGTCCACGCTGGCCGCCGCCCGTACCGCGGACCGCCTCGCGCTCGGCGACGACCGGGCCGCCGCGCTGACCAGTGGGTTCCACCTGGCGTTCGCGATCGGCGCCGGGCTGCTCGTGGTCGCCGTCGGGCTCGCGTACGCGCTGCTGCGCCCGCGCACGACGGCGGGCGCGGACACCCCGGCGCTGGTGGGCTGAGTCAGCCCGGGGCGCGCGCCGGATGGGTGAGGAACGGCAGCACCGCCGCCGGCAGCGCGGGCGAGGTCAGCACGTCGTAGTGGGTCAGCCCGGGCAGCACCGCCAGCCGGGACGCGGGGCGGCCGGTTCCGTCGCCGCCCGCGTCCCGGCGGCCGCCGCCGAGCAGGCCGAAGAACTCCGCCGCGTGGCTCACCGGGATCTCGTCCGCGTCGGCGAAGACCAGCAGCACCGGCATCGGCAGCGCGGCCACCTCGGCGGACCAGTCGTAGTCCCGCCGCAGCAGCTCGCCGCCGCGGGCCCAGAGCGCCTGCCAGTCCTGCGGGCGGGGCGCCACCCGCGCGTACCGCTCGTGGAGCGGGGTGCCGCGCATCCGTTGCGCGACGCGCTCGTCGTGGGCGGACATCGCGGCGAGCGTCTCCGGGTACCAGCCGCGCCGCCGGAACGGCGTGGAGACCAGCACCAGGCGCCGGACCAGGTCGGGGTGCTGGATCGCGGTACGCAGGGCCACCCCGCCGCCGAGGGAGTAGCCGAGCACGTCGGCCCGGGGCAGGCCGAGGTGCCGCAGCAGCCCGGCGACGTCGTCGGCCATCGACTCGTACCGCAGCGGCCGGTCCACGTCGGCGGTGCGGCCGTGGCCCTGCAGGTCGACGGCGATCAGCCGCCGGCGCGTGGCCAGCGCCGGGCGGACCGGCGCGAAAGTCTCCGTCGAGCCGTACTCGCCGTGCAGCAGGACCAGCGGTTTGCCGGCCCCGTGCTCCTCGTACCAGATCCGCAGCCCGCCGACGTCCGCATAGCTCACCCGCTGATCGTCGCGCCGCCGATGCCGCGGCGGGCGTGTTTACCGTCGCCGCTCAGCTCGACGCGCGGGGGCGGGCGCGCAGGTGGGCGCGTTCGCCCTGGCTGCCGAAGAGGCTGAGGAACTCCACCCCCTCGCTGTCGGCACGCCCGAACCAGTGCGGTACGCGGGTGTCGAACTCGGCCGCCTCACCGGGGACCATCACCAGGTCGTGCTCGCCGAGCACGAGCCGCAGCCGCCCGTTGAGCACGTAGACCCACTCGTACCCCTCGTGGGTCTTCGGCTCGGGCTCGGACCGGCCGCCGGCCGGGATGATCAGCTTGTACGCCTGGATGCCGCCGGCGCGGCGGGTGAGCGGCAGCATGGTCATCCCGAAGGCGGCGACCGGCCGCAGGTGGACGCGCGGGTCGCCGGTGGGCGGGGCGCCGACCAGCTCGTCCAGCGTCACGCCGTGCGCGCGGGCGAGCGGGAGCAGCAGTTCGAGGGTGGGCTTGCGGCCGCCGGACTCCAGCCGGGACAGCGTGCTCACCGAGATGCCGGTGGCGGCGGAGAGATCGGTGAGCGTGGTCTCCCGCTCACGCCGCAGCGCGCGCAGCCGGGGACCGACCGCGTCGAGGGCCTGGTCGAGGTCGACATCCATGCCCCCAGTTTGCCACATCAGCAAGAGAGTTTGCGGTTCTGCGCTTCCCCGCCGCAGTCTGGTCGCGGAGGTGGTCACGATGACCGAGCTACGTGAGGACTACGAGGTACTGGTGATCGGCGGCGGCGCGGCCGGGTTGAGCGGCGCGCTGATGCTGGCCCGGGCACGCCGGTCGGTGCTCGTGGTGGACGGCGGCGAACCGCGCAACGCGCCCGCCGACGGCGTGCACGCGCTGCTGGGCCACGACGGCGTACCGCCGACCGAACTGCTGGCACGCGGCCGGGACGAGGTCCACCGCTACGGCGGGCACCTGACCGAGGGCCGGGTCGAGTCGGTGAGCCGCGACGGCGACGGCTTCGAGGTGACGCTCGCCGACGGCCGGCGGGTACGCGCCGGTCATGTGCTCGTCGCCACCGGCCTGGTCGACGAGCTGCCCGAGGTGCCGGGCCTGCGCGAGCGCTGGGGCCGGGACCTGGTGCACTGCCCGTACTGCCACGGCTGGGAGGTGCGGGACCGGCCGATCGGGGTGATCGGCAGCGGCCCGATGTCGGTGCACCAGACGCTGCTGTTCCGGCAGTGGAGCGACGACGTGGTCTACCTGCGGCACACCGCGCCGCCGCTGACCGACGAGCAGGCCGAGCAGCTCGCCGCCCGCGGCGTGCCGGTGGTCGAGGGCGAGGTCGCGGCCGTCGAGACGGCCGGGGACCGGGTGACCGGGGTACGCCTGCGCGACGGCCGCACCGTCGACCGGGAGGTGCTGACCGTCGCGCCCCGGATGGTCGCGCGCACCGGCTTCCTGGCCGGACTGGGACTTCGCCCGCAACCGCACCCCAGCGGGATGGGCGAGTACCTGCCGGCCGACGAGTCGGGGCGTACCGAGGTGCCCGGGGTGTGGGTCGCGGGCAACGTGACCGACCTGTCGGCGCAGGTCGGGGCCGCTGCCGCGGCTGGTGCCCGGACCGCAGCGATGATCAACGCGGAACTGGTGAACGAGGAGACCCGCCGGGCGGTCGAGGCGCGGCGTGACGCGCGAGGGTGGGTGACCACGAATCCCCTCTAACCTGACAATTCTTCCCCTAGGTTGAGTCGGAGAGGGCAGTCGGAACCTGGGGGGCGACGTGAAGAGCTATCCGGCGATCGAGGATCACGGGCTCATCGGCGACCTTCAGACCGCGGCGCTGGTGACCTGTGACGGGACGATCGACTGGTTCTGCGCGCCGCGCTTCGACTCGCCCAGCGTCTTCTGCGCGTTGCTGGACAAGGACAAGGGCGGCTTCTTCCAGATCGCCCCGCACGACGTCCGGTACGTCACGAAGCAGCTCTACCTCCCCGGCACGCCGATCCTGATCACCCGGTTCATCAGCGCGGACGGCGTCGCCGAGGTGATGGACTTCATGCCGGTGACCGGCGAGCGGGTCACCGACTCGCACCGCATCGTGCGCATGGTCAACATGGTGCGCGGCAGCATGCGGTTCCGGGTGGAGTGCCGGCCGCGTTTCGACTTCGCCCGGGAGAGCCACGAGCTGGAGCGGCACCGCAACGGCTACCTGTTCCGGAGCCGGTCGGCGACGCTCGCCTTCAACCCGATCGATCCGGTGCGGCAGCTCTGGGCCAAGACCGGCGAGATCCGCATGGAGGACGGCGACCTGATCGCCTACGGCACGTTGCAGGAGGGCGACACCGGCGGGGTGGTCCTGGAGACCGGCATCGACGAGCCCAGGATCATTCCGCCGGAAGAGGTCCAGGGCATGTTCGAGTGGACCCGGGACTACTGGCGGCGCTGGGTCGAGCGCTCCCGCTACACCGGGCGCTGGCGGGAGATGGTCGAGCGCTCGGCCATCACGCTCAAGCTCATGACGTACGCGCCGACCGGCGCGATGATCGCCGCGCCGACCGCCGCGCTGCCCGAGCTGGTCGGCGGCTCCCGCAACTGGGACTACCGCTACACCTGGGTACGCGACACCTCGTTCTCCGTGCACGCGCTGCTCGGCCTCGGGTTCACCGAGGAGGTCAGCCGGTACATGGACTGGCTGGACGAGCGCATCCGCGAGGCCGGCGACCACCAGGACCCACTGAAGATCATGTACCGGGTGGACGGGTCCTCGGACCTGCACGAGGAGGTGCTCGACCACCTGGAGGGCTACCGCGGCTCCCGTCCGGTGCGGATCGGCAACGGCGCCGCCGACCAGCTCCAGCTCGACATCCACGGCGAGGCGCTCTACGCCATGCACCTCGCCGACGAGCAGGGCATCCGGGTGTCGCACCAGGTGTGGAAGAGCACCGTGCGGCTGATCGACTGGCTCTGCCACAACTGGGACCAGCGCGACGCCGGCATCTGGGAGAGCCGCCACCACCCCCGCAACTACACGTTCGGCCGGGTGATGTCGTGGGTGGCGCTGGACCGCGCCATCCGGCTGGCCACCCGCACCGGCCGGCCCGGCGACATGCACTGCTGGACCGAACAACGCAACCGGATCTACAACCAGGTCATGGCCCGCGGTTTCCACCGGGAACGCGGCAGCTTCGTGCAGGCGTACGACGAGAACGTGCTCGACGCCGCCCTGCTCTACATGCCGGCGGTCGGGTTCGTCACGCCCACCGACCCGCTGTGGTTGTCCACCCTCGAGTCGATCGAGCGGGACCTGGTCTCGGACAGCCTGGTCCACCGGTACGACCCGGTCCACTCCCCCGACGGGCTCCCCGGTCACGAGGGCACGTTCAACATGTGCACGTTCTGGTACGTCGAGGCGCTGGCCCGCTCCGGCCGGCTGGACGACGCCCGGCTCACCCTGGAGAAGATGTTCACCTTCAGCAACCACCTCGGGCTCTACGCCGAGGAGATCGCCTCCACCGGTGAGCAGATCGGCAACTATCCGCAGGCGTTCAGCCACCTCGCCCTGATCAACTCGGCGTTGGCGGTGAACGACCTGCTCGACGCCGAGGCCTCCGCCCGCCTCCGCCGGTAATTCCGGTGATCTCCGGCCCGGAGCCGGGTACTGTTTACCGCATGAGGTTCTTCGCCGCTGTCATGAAGCCCTGGTCCCTCCGCTGACGGCGGCAGGGTGACCGGCTTCTTCTGACGTACCAGCTCTGCTCCGCCGTCCCGGCGTTCCCGCCGGGCGGTGTCCTCGCGCTGCCCGGCTCCACGACGAGCCGAAGAGCGGACTGTGCACAACCTCGACAACATTCCTTCCTTCCCATCCACCTCGGGCGGTTCGCTGCCCGCCGGGCACCGGGCGCACGTGCGGGCCGACGGCGTCCGCGTCGTACTCGGCGGCCGGGTCGTGCTGTCCGACGTCAGCGTGACCGTCTCCGCCGGTTCCCGCCTGGCGGTCGTCGGCGAGAACGGCCGCGGCAAGACCACGCTGCTGCACGTGCTGGCCGGCCTCATCGCTCCCGACCAGGGCGTGGTGGAACGGCTGGGCACGATCGGCGTCGCCCGGCAGAACCTGGAGTCGCGCCACGGCGAGACCGTGGGCACGCTCGTCCGGGAGGCGATCCGGGAGTCCGAACGCGCGCTGCGGGCGTTCGACGAGGCCGCGATCGCGCTCACCGAGGGCCGGGCGGGCGCGGACGACGCGTACGCCGCCGCCCTGGACGCGGCGACCCGGCTGGACGCCTGGGACGCGCAGCGGCGCGTCGACGTGGCGCTGGCCGGCCTCGACGCCTGCCCGGACCGGGACCGGGAACTGGCCACGCTGTCCGTCGGCCAGCGCTACCGGGTCCGGCTGGCGTGCCTGCTGGGAGCCCGGATGGACCTGCTGATGCTGGACGAGCCGACCAACCACCTCGACGCGGACAGCCTGGCCTTCCTCACCGCCCGGCTACGCGACCACCCGGGCGGCGTCGTGCTGGTGACCCACGACCGCGCCCTGCTGCGGGACGTCGCCACGGAGTTCCTGGACCTCGACCCCAGCGCGGACGGGCGCCCGCGCCGCTACGCCGGGGACTACGCCGCCTGGCAGGACGGGCGCCGCCGCGACTTCGCGCACTGGGTACGCGACCACGAGGCGCAGCAGGCCGAGCACCAGCGGCTGGCCGACGGGGTACGGGAGGCGCAGGACCGCCTCAGCACCGGCTGGCGGCCGGAGAAGGGACACGGCAAGCACCAGCGCCAGTCCCGCGCGCCCGGACTGGTCCAGGCGCTGCGCCGCCGGCAGGAGGCGCTCGACGCGCACCGCGTCACCGTGCCCGAGCCACCGCAGCCGCTGCGTTGGCCACCGCTGGACACCCGTCCCGGACTGCCGATCCTGCGCTGCCACGACGTGACGGTGGCCGGGCGCCTGCGTACCCCGGTCACGCTCACGCTCGACGGCGGGGACCGCCTGCTGGTGACCGGACCCAACGGCGCGGGCAAGTCGACGCTGCTCTCCGTGCTGGCCGGTGACCTCACGCCGTCGACCGGGGAGGTCCGGCACCTGTCCGGGGCGCGCGTCGCGTACCTCGGTCAGGAGGTGCCCGACTGGCCGCCGGCGCTGCTCGCCCACGACCTGTACGAGCAGCACGTGGGCCGGTTGCGCTCCGCCGGGCGCGTCGACTCCGGCACGGCCCTGCCGCTGAGCGCGACGAACCTGCTCGACGCCGAGGCCCGGCGTACCCCCGTCGGCCGGATGTCGCACGGACAGCAACGGCGGCTGAACCTGGCGCTGCGCCTGGCCGAACGTCCCGACCTGCTGATCCTCGACGAACCCACCAACCACCTGTCGGCGCCGCTGGTCGACGACCTCACCGCCGCCCTGCTGACGACGAGGGCCGCGGTGGTCGTCGCCACCCACGACCGGCAGATGCTCCACGACCTGGCGGCGTGGCCCACGCTGTCGCTCACCGCCCCGGCGGTGCCAGGCCGTTTGGTCACGGAGGGTGATGCCCGGCCGGAAGACTGAGTGCTTCGAGCGATATGACTGAGAGGTATATTTATGCCTCTCAGTCATATCGACTTCTCGTCACCTATTCCCCACCGGGCTGGGCGCGCTGGCTACCGTGGATGTCCGGGGCAGTCGGCGAAGGAGCGGCGGGATGTCTGTCGACGGAGCGGGCGCCGGCCCCGTCAGCCGCCCCTCGCGCTACGAGGAGGTCGTCCTCGGCCTGCTACGGGGCGAGGGGGCGACCGTGCTGACAGCCGGTCTCTGGCTGCTCGTCACGTCCCTGTTCACCGCGCTGTTCCTGACCTTCGCCGGGTGGCAGGTGTGGGAGAACCGCATGCTGGAGACCAGGGGCCGGATCGGCGACGCGCAGGTGGTGCGCGCCAACTACGAAGGGCCCGGCAAGTCCCTGAACGTCGTCTACCTGTCAGGGCCGGTGGGCGCGACGGCGATCCTGGAGAACCCGGTGCACCGGCCGGCCGCGGGCGACGTGATAGCGGTCCGGTACGACCCCCGGCACCCCACCCACCTGAGGGAAGCGGACGCGCCCATCTGGCGGTGGCCGGACTTCCTGGTGACGGTGCCGCCTGCGGTGGCGGGTTGCCTCGTCGTCCCGGCCGAGTGGATGCGGTTCCGGCGGCGGCTGCGGGAGCGACGACTCTGAGCAGTCACCGCCCCTGCGGACCCGCCTCCCGGGTCCACCCGACGAAGCGGCGGTGCAGCGCGCCGGCAGGCGCCCAGGGCATGTCCTCGGAGGCTTGCACGAGGTAGGCGCCGAGATACAGAGCCAGTGACACCGGCGCGCCGGCGTACTCCGCCCGCAGCTCACGCCTGCGAGTGCGCGCACCCTCCAGGAACCGCGCGGTGATCGCCCGCACCTGCCGACTCGTCGCCCATTCCGCCTGCCAGCACGGGTACGGCGTGAGCCGTGCCCACCACGCCCGGCACCCGGCACACATGCCGTCGAGTCCCCGCACGTGTACCGCAAGGATCGTCTCCTCCGGCCCGGCGATCACTTGTCGCTCGCCTGTGGCCAGTGACCACGATTGATCGGAAGCCGATGCCGCGAATGACAGGGCAGCTCGGCTCCGCACCAGCAAACCCGTCTCCACCGCCGCCAGCACCACACCGGCCGATGCCGCCGGGCGAACGTCAACGCGGCGGCCGACAGGTACGTGTCGTACGAGACGCGGCGTTCCCGCGAGGCGTCGCCGTCCGGGGACCGTTGCCCGCCTCGCGCCTGGTTCAGCAAACGACGTCTGGCGATCTCCTGCTCCATCGCCTGGATGCGCTCGCCGAAGCCGGACACCGTCGACGGCGGAAGGTACCGACCGACGAGCCGTCGCAGGAGCCCAATGGTCACCGTCATCTGTCCGGCCCTCCGTGGTGAGGGCACGGAGGACACCTGCTGATGTGCCTATCCGCGCCCGGTGGAGATCCAGCGTCACGCCGAGCGCGTCCACGATCCAGGAGGTGACTGTCCGCTAACCAGGTGTGCTGTCCGCTGTCGATCGGCGGGCGGGGGCGTACTCGACGCACAGGTCACGCAACATCGCGGCCTCCGGCACGCCCGACTGCTCCACCTTCGCGAGCAGTTCCGCGGCTCGCCACCAGTTCGACGGCACCACCCGCCCGGACGCCACCGCCTGCGCCCCGAGCGCAACCGCCTCATCCGGCTGGTCGGCGGCGACCAGGGCAAGTCCGAGGTCGAGACGCGCCGACGCGGAACGGCGAGGACGCGCTCCCCCATCACCGTGCGGGTCCAGATCGGTCAGTACCGCCCGCGCCACCTGCTCGGCAGCCGGGTCACCGGCCCACGCCAACGTCGTGGCCATATAGGCGGCGGCCTTCGCGGGGTCGTAGCGGTAGTGATGCTCGGCCCGTTCCGGAACGGGCAGATTCGCCGTCAACCGCTCCACCCGCTCCAGCGCTCGCCGGGTGGCGGCCACATCACCGATCCGCGCCCACGCGCGAGCTTCCTGGGCAGTCGCCTGAATCCTGGCCGAGCTGCCTTTCGGCGCGACCCGCTGTGCTTGATGAGACAGATCGAGTGCCGTCCGGTAGTCACCTTGCGTCAACACGTCCCAGGCCCGGGTCTCCAGACACCACGCCTGGATCTCCGCATGCTCGGCGTGTTCGGCAAGCTCACGAGCAGCACGCAGATGGGCAGCCGCCGCACCGCGCTGCCGCAGGTCGATGTGAACGGTGGCCCGCAGCACCGCCAACCAACCGCCCGCAACCAACAGCCGACGCTGCTGAGCATGCGTGACCCGTCCGTCCAGCAGCCGCACCACATAGGCCAGATGTCGCCGCACCAGCGGCAACAGATCCTCCGGCGCCATAGTCGGATAGGAGCTGGCGAGGTCGTCGACGCCCTGCTCGATCCGTTCGAGCACCTCACCGCTGACATCACTGGCGGCAACCCTCGCCCGCAACTCGCCCGCCTCGGCCGCATGGTCGATCGGCGCATCGACCAGCCGAGCAAGCACACCTCCGGCGTCGAGAATCCGGTCCAAGTGGCGCGCCGTGTCGACAGTCGGAGCCTTGAGCCCTGCTTCCAGCTCGTGCAGATGGCTCTTGCTTCGATGGGCGAGCTGCCCGAGGGACCGAAGCGACAGACCACGCCGCTCCCGAAACTCGCGCAGAGCTGCCCCGAAGCGCGGATCGACGGAGGAAGCCATAGCCCAGCTCCAAGCTCAAGAGGCCCGGCGAACTCACCCGGCCGCCATTCTGTCGACCGTACCCCGAAACGCCGCTCGTCGATGATCTACGAGCCACGCACCAACGGTGACACCACTGCGACACAGCGCTATCGTGTCGCTCATGGCCGCTCCCGACACGGCCCTGGGCGCCCTCCATAACGGGATGCGCATGAACCAGGACGACTTCGCACGCGCGCTGGAGGTCGTCACCGGCCTGCCCATCTCACTGCTCGGCTTCGCCGCGGTGCCCGGTGGGCACGTGGCCGACGACCCGCAGGGTGGCCACGACCTGACCTCACCCGTATCGAACCTGGCCACGCCGACGCCGGCTGCCAAGCCCAGCACGGCGCACAGGTCGTACGAGGGCGTGTGGCTCAGCCGCTACCAGTACTACTCCAGCGGACGGGAGGAGTCCTTCGCCGGACAGCACTTCGTCGTCCTGCTGCAGCACGGCGACAGGCTGACCGCCCGCAGCCTGCCCGGATCGGCGTCCTCATCTCTGTCGCTGGACCTGACCGTGGACGGTGCCGTTGTCACCGGCACCTGGGTGGAGCAGACCGACCCGGCCGGCTACTACCGGGGTGCCCACTATCACGGAGCGATCCAACTCCTGGCCGAGCCGACGGGCCGGCGGATGGCCGGAAAGTGGGTCGGGTTCGGCAAGGACATGGACGTGAACACCGGCCCGTGGGAGCTTGTCTTCCGCGACGCCTCGACCTCCAAGGCGACGCTGGACCGGTACAACACCTCAGCGACATAGCGCCGTGGCCTTGTTCTGGCGCCGACTACTCTGCACTCGGGGTACAACACGGCACGGCGTCCGGATCCAGCGGAACGCCCGGTGCCCACGACACAACAGGAGAGCGCTGTGACAGTCCGCGCCACGGGCCGGCCACTGACCCGGCTGGAAGCCGCCCAGGCGCAGGCGGAGCACGTACTCGGTCCTCGCAAGGCGAAGCGGATCGCGACGTTTGGCAACGGCGGCCTGTACGTCCGGGCCGGCACCGGGGCACAGATCATGGCCTGGCTCGTCGACTTCACGGTGTTCCTGTTCGGTGTCGGGGCGGGCGTCGTCGCCCTGGCCCTGGTGGACCGTGCGGTCACCCTGTCCGACGACTTCGCCGCCGGGGCGAGCCTCTCGTTGCTCGTGGTGGTGCCGCTGCTCTACGGCCTCTGCTACGGCAACGGCCGGGCGCTCGGCGCGCTGCTCACCGGCACCCAACTCGTAAGGGCGAAGGACGGCGGCCGGATCGGCCTGAAGGCGTGCTGGGCGATGCTGGTCCGGACGCTGTTGATGCCGGTGCTGGTCGTCGTGCTGGTGGTGACCGCGTTCAGTACCGGATCCTCAGACGCGCCCGGTTCGCTCGTGCGGACCACCATCGACCCGGACGCCACCCGGCGGCTCCACGACACGGGCATCCGCTGACCCGTCGCGCGGCCGCCTCCCGCGGGCGGACGCCGCCAGCTTGATGCTCACCTGGGCTCCGAGCTCACGGAAGCCGAGCCGGCGAGCGAGCCGTCGTGAAGGCTCGGGACGTGCGCGCCACTGCGGCAGCAGTCGGTTCGCAAGCGCCTCCGCCACCGCCGCGGACGCCACCGCACGGGCCAGTCCGCGGCCTCGGAAGTGGGCGCTGGTCAGCACACAGAGATGAGCGACCGCGTCTGGCCAGTTGTCGTACCCCGCCGCCGCCACCACTCGTACGCCGTCCCGGACGACGAACACCGGAGAGGTGATCTCACCGATCCCGCTCTCCGCGAGGTCATCCGCGGAGACGTCCGCGACCAGCCGATCGAGGTCCGGGTGCCCCGGTGACAACCGGGCCACCTCGGCGGTCGCCGGCTCCGGCCGGAACTCACGCTCGTCGAGGTACGCCAGCGAGGCGGGACCGAGCACGTCCACCACGCCGCGCTCCCCGTCCCACCGCCCGTCCTCGACGGCCGACCGGAGTGGCCGTCCCGTGAGCGATTCGCGTAGGAACCGGGCGGCGGCAGCGTCCGGCGCGGTGGCGATCCCTGATCCTCCCAGCACCACGATGCCGGCCCAGGCCGGCGGGCACAGCCGCGACCCGGCGGAGACGACCACCCGCACGCCGTCCGCCGGGAAGCTGGTGGCGACACCGGCGAGGCCGGCCCAGAGATCCTGTACGCGGTGCGACACATCCGATCGAGCCATCGACGCATTGTCCCGGGCTGCCGTCACGACCGCTGTCCGGCTGCACGCCCCGCGCACCGCCTAGCCTCTCGGGGATGGAGCGACTGCGCGACCTTGCCGTCCGGCTGGCGATGGACGAGCCGGTCGGCGACGACCTGGCGATGGCAGCCGCGCATGCTCTGGCCCGTGGTGTCGACTCGCCGAGCCTGCGGGGGCTCGCCGGTCTGTCGAAGGGCCAGTCCCGGGAAGCCGTCGACCTGTTCCGGCAGGCGATGGAGGAACTCGGCTCGCCGGTCCCGGACGAGAGCGGCGCCCGGCTGCACCTCATGCGGGCGGCAGCGGCGAGCATCATCGACGGAGAGGGCGATCCCGAGGACCTGGCGCACGAGATCTACTGGCAGTCGTCCTACTTTCCCTCGGGAAAAGCTGCGCGAGGTGGGCTACCGCTTCCTCCACCTGTACGCCGATTGCGGCGCAGCGCCGGATCAGACGGAGGAGGCGGTGGCGGCCATGAAGGAGGCGGCACGGTCGTTCCTGCACGACCATCCCGCCTGACCGCACCGTCGCTGTCGTGGCGCAGTGCTCAGAGGGCAAACGGCTCGTACGCGAGGGCTTCCGCCACCACCTCCTCATCGGTCAACTCGGGCTGATTGAAGAACATCAGGGTGATGACGTGCGGGCAGCGCAGGATCCGCTCCAGCTCCTTGAGCTTCGCCCCCGTCTCCTCGTCAGGAGTGGCCGGGTCGCGCAGTTCCTGAACGAGGGCCAGCGCCCTGCCCCGCGATGCGTCGTCCAGTTCCACAGCCCCGGAGGGTACGGCTCCGGGCCTGATCTGCGGCAACTCGTTCACGTCGAGGCGCCCTGGGACCAGCCTTGACCGGCTGCGCACACTGAGGGCAGGCATCTCACCCAGGGAGGTCCAAGTGCGCTGGCTCATCGTCCTGATCATCATCGCGGCGGCCGTGGCCGCGGTCGCACTGTGGCGCCGTACCCGGCAGACACCAGTCGACGGCGGCCAGGTGCGTGACCTCCAGGCATCCGCGGAGGCCCGCCGCAGGCTCGACGACCATCGGAACCGGACGGACGGCGGCAACACCGGCAGCGGTGGCGTCGGTGGCTGGAGCGCCTGACCTCACGGCAGGTCAGCTCAACGGGCGACTCGTGCTGTCAGCGCACCGGGCCCCTGTTCATCTGCTGGTGGGCGCGGCAGGTTTCGAACCTGCGACCCCTCGCTTGTAAGTTCTGGGCGCTCCGTCCAGTCGGATCCGTCCGCGTCCGCGACCTCGGACGGCTGCCTGCGTCCGGCCGCCGACGGTCACCCTCATCTCGTCACATTGCTGTCACCGTTGCTGTCAGCGACCTCAACGCGAGCACGATCAGGTCCGGCGATGAGGTTCCTTCCCGAACATCACCGTGGGCGCAATGCCCAAGGCTCGCCAAGGTCATCGCCTGCCATTCACCCGAGCTGGGTCAGCGAGGACCTGCGGCGTGTCTGCAGGAGGTTGCGGACCAGACCTACGCTGGCACAGCGACCTGGAGAGCTGTCAGCACCCCGTGGAGGCTGGAACTGTGCGATGGGCGGAGCTGGCGATCAAGCTACTACAGGTGGTCATCTGGCCAGCAGTCGTCGTTACGCTGGGGATTCTGCTTAGGCGCTCAATCCCTGACTTAGTCTCTAGGATTCAGCGAGCCGACACCCCCGTAGGCAGTATTGAGTTCTTCGAGAAGCGCGACCAGGTCGATGAGCTTGTTGCAGTTGCCGCTGAGATGCTGCCCCGAGAGACGGCGGCAATAGATGATCGCCCAGGGGAGCCGGCAGCCACATTCTCAGATGGTTCCGAGGGAATCTCTTTCACGCTTCCTGATATCAACGATTTCGGCGTAAGCTTTTCGCGCATGAGACACCCCGCGCAAACCCGGAGTACTATCGAATTCGGCGAGCGCGTACTAGAGCACGGGATACCCAACCCTCCACGCCTTTGGGAAATGTGGGCATCAATTGAGGGCCCCATCTCTCCCTCGCCAAAGACTCTCGACCGCTTAGCTTTCGAAATAGAGAGTTACCTACTCAAAGTTGGAACACTGTTTGGCTTCAACCAGGTGCCGGCTAGACGCGTCTTGAGAACGATATCGGCAGAGTATGGCGGTACCGCATGGACCGTTTTGGCAGACGCAATCGCAGGATTGTTTGCAATGATCGATTTAGCTCGAAATTCCGACGATTTGCAATCAACCAAGGTTGTTGCCCTTTTCAAAAGCACGCATGGCGTCGTCAACGCAATCTATACTCTTGTTTCCCAACTGGCTGAGATGGCGGCATCGTGGGCGCTATCCACTCGCGAGCTGAATGGCTCTCCCGACGAGGCTAGCGCGAAGAACGATGCCGAGCGCGCTTAACCGATAGACAGTCCGCCATCCCGATGCCCCTATGGACGTCAGGCTTGCCGGACCTTCCGCCTGCGAAGCTGACTACTTAGTCCCAAAGGAACTACCGGCCGTCGATGAGCTGCTTCTGCATCAGAGCTGAGCTGTCCAAACGGTCCATCGGCGTCCGGCGTCGCTCGTGTCCATCGTCACCCAGCTGGTCACCCAACCCGGTGTCAGGCGTTGAAGCGGAACGGGCAGGTGGGTTACCGGTCACGGAACCAATCCTCGTCTGGCTCATAGTCCGAATATGGGTCATTATTGGGCTCAAGCTCGATCTCCATAGGGTAGTCAAATTCAGCCAACTCCTCCTCTTCTAATTCAAGTTCGCAGACCGGACATTCGAAGATTGCAGGGTAAGCCGTCCTCGACGCAAAGGCGTACTGAGTTCCGTCATCGTCATATTCGACTTCCGGCTGACCTTCATCAACGTGACAGACCAGCCATCCTTGCTGTTTACAGGCAGGACACTCTTGAGGCTCGTTGTGGTCAGCAATAGTATATGGGCTACGACGAGACAGGGCGGCAAGAACGACTGCCCTGCCTGCTACATCAAGTCCGGAGACCAGGCTAGCGAATCGCCCTGCAGCGGCAGCAATCTTTGCGGCGACAATGCGACGAACCTCGCTCTTGGCTATGTCAAGGATCTCATCAACTACTCCAACTGCGTGACTACCCCAGTATTCATTACGCTTAAGAGACAGGGCGGCTAGCAATCCGTCCACGAGACGACACATCACCGCAACGGCCGCGCGCAACTCGTCCGGCAGGACCATTCCCATATGGGCAGCTGCATTCCGAACCCGCAACACTACCTGGTCAGACTGCAAATTGAACGGCAAGGATGGATGCAGATGTTTGGCAATTTTTAGAGCCTCCAACGCGCCAACCGTCTTCATCTCAGCGATTCGAGCAGAGGCCAGGTTCGCATTTCCGGAAAGAATGAGAATCGTATCCCGGTCGCCTTTTTCGGCCAGCAGGCCATGTTCAACGCTGGCAATAAATGCTTTGGCAAGCAACTCCACAGCGCAGCCCGCACTGACGGCCGCCTGAGTCAGCCCGTCTTGGTCATCATTTGCGAACAACTCGATGGCTTGTCTCGCATGATGCCTAGCAGACAGGGCAAGCACCTGCTTTAAACGATCATGTTCAACTACATGTTTTCCCACCGGCCACCAGGTACCTCGGGCCGCACCTGGCCCAGCCAAGTATCTAGTTCCCCAGCTTTCAACAGTCATACAGGTCCAATTCGCATGTCGGGCCTTACCTAGGAAAAGGCCAGTGCATCTTGAAACGCCACGAAGCTCCCATTGTGCGGTGCCATCCTCACTGTCTGCCGTCGACCCGCCCTCCTGGGAGCGGGCCACCGCCCGGCCCGCCACGTCAAGACGGCCTAGACGCACGGTCGGACGCTGGCGGGTCGGGCGGTGGTCTGCTCGGCTTGCCCGGGTCGATGGCAGACGGCTCCACGCGCTGTACGTGGTGGCCGCGACTCTCGGACTGCGGCGGGGAGAACTGCTCGGGCTCCGCTGGTCGGACCTTGACCTCGACAACGGCACCGCCACCATCGGGCAGACAGTGCAACGTGCTGGCGGCGACCTGCGCCTACAGGACACCAAGACCGAGGACTCGGACAGCATCCTCCCGCTGCCCGACTGGACCTGGTTGGCGCTGCTCGACCAGCAGGAGCGCCAGCGCCGGGAACGTGATCGCCTCGCCGAGGTCTGGCAGGATCACGGCCTGGTCTTCCCCTCCGAGGTCGGTACCCCAATGGAACCGCGCAACCTCAACCGACACTTCGCCGGCCTCCGGGAGAAAGCCGGCTGCCACGAGGTCCGGCTGCACGACCTGCGGCACACCGTCGTCTCGCTGCTGATGGAGTTGGGCGTCCCGCCGCACGTCGTCCAGGCCATCGCCCGGCACGCCGACGTGAAGATCACGCTGAAGGTCTACTCGCATGCCAACCTCGACGCGATGCGTCAGGCGCTCGGCAAGCTCGATGGACGGCTGTCATAGACCCTGTTGCTGTCACCGCCCCGAGGAACGATCTTCTCGGGGCGGTTTCTGCTGGTGGTGAAGGGTGGGCGCGGCAGGTTTCGAACCTGCGACCCCTCGCTTGTAAGGCGAGTGCTCTCCCACTGAGCTACGCGCCCGGAACGCCCGTACGGCGGGCCGGAGCGGCCAGCTTACCTGCCCGCCTCCGGCCCGGTCGAACGACGTACCTGGGTGTGGGACTCAGGCAGCGGCGGCCTCGGCCAGCGCCTTGCGCCAGCCCTGCTGATCGCGCGCCTCGCCGGGCATGTTCATCTCCGCGAAGCGGACCACGCCGGCCTTGTCGATGACGAAGGTGCCCCGGTTGGCGATGCCCGCGACGTCGTTGAAGACGCCGTACGCCTGGGCCACCGCGCCGTGCGGCCAGAAGTCGGCGAGCAGCGGGAACTGGAAGCCCTCCTGCTCGGCCCAGATCTTGTGGGCGTACACGGAGTCGACGCTGACGGTCAGCACCTGGACGTCGTCGTTGGCGTACTCGTCGAGGTTGTCCCGCACCTCGGACAGCTCGCCCTGGCAGACGCCGGTGAACGCGAGCGGGTAGAAGACGAGCAGCACGGTCTTGCGGCCACGGAAGTCGGCGAGCCGTACCTCCTGGTTGTTCTGGTCCTTGAGCAGGAAGTCGGGCGCTTCGGCGCCAACCTCGACGGGCATGTGCGCTCCTACTTCTTGCTCTTGGAGCCGCGCCGCATGACCAGGCGGGCTCCGCTCCAGTCGCGGCCGGCGTTGATGGTGGAGGTCTGCTGGAGGCCGGCGGTCTGCGCGCTCTCCGCGACCTCGCTCGGCTCGACGTGGCCGTCGCGGCCGGCCTTCGGGGTCAGGAGCCAGACCACGCCGTTGTCGGCGAGCGGCCCGAGGGCGTCCACGAGGAGCTCGAAGAGGTCACCGTCGCCGTCGCGGTGCCAGACCAGAACCGCGTCGACCACCTCGTCGGTGTCCTCGTCGACGAGTTCCCCACAGCGGTCGGTCAGGGCGTCCCGGAGATCGGTGTCGACGTCGTCGTCGTAGCCCATCTCCATGACGACCATGCCCGGCTCGATACCGAACCGGTCCGCCAGGCTGCGTACCCCGTCGGCCTGGCCAGCGGTCGCGCTCACTGTCGCGTGCCTCCTCATCTATCCCTGCTCGTGGCGTCGGGTGACACCGTCGGGCCCAGTCCACACAGTTGCGGCTCGCCGCGCAAGTGGCGCACCGGGTGGAACGGAATTTACCGTGCCAGCAGCGTACGGGCACCCTGGGTGATGGCTTCCTCGGAGACCAGAACCTGACGAGCGGCCGGACCTAATGGTACAAACGAGTCAAGTCCGGCCACACGGCGCGCGGCGCCGACGTACCCGGTGTCGACGAGCGCGGACACCACGCCCTCGCCCACCCCGCCGGAGCGTCGCGTCTCGTCCACCACCAGCACCCGGCCGGTCGCCGAGGCCTCCCGGATGATGTCGGCCACCGGCAGCGGGGCCAGCCAGCGCAGATCCACCACCCGGCTGCCCACGCCCTCCGCGGCGAGGGTGGCCGCCGCGCGCAGCGACATCCGCACCCCGCTACCGAAGGTGATGATGGTGAGGTCCTCGGCCGAGCCGATCCCGTAGACGCGGGCCCGCCCGATCGGCACGTGCCGGTCCGCCCAGGCGCCCGGCTCGGCGTACTCGGCCGTCCACTCGCCGTCGCCGTCGGCGTAGAGGTCACGGGCGTCATAGAGCGCGGCCGGCTCCAGGAAGACGCAGACGCTGCCGTCCACCCGGGCCGCGGCCAGGCACGTACGCAGCATCGGCGCGGCGTCGTCCGGCCGCGCCGGCACGGCGACCACGAGCCCCGGTACGTCCCGCAGCACCGCCACCGAGTTGTCGTTGCGCGCGTGGCCGCCGAGCCCGTCCTCACCCGCCAGCGCGGCCACCCGCACCACCATCGGGTTGCGGAACGCGCCCCGGGAGAAGAACCGCATGGTGGCCGCCTCGCTGCGCAGCTGGTCCTCGGCGCTGTGCAGATACGCCAGGTACCGGATCTCCGGCACCGGCAGCATCCCGGCCAGGCCGGCGCCCAGCCCGAGTCCGAGGATCGAGGTCTCGTCCCGTGGCGTGTCGAACACCCGGGCCGCCCCGAACCGGTCCCGCAGCCCCTCGGTCACCCCGTGCGCCCCGCCGCCGGCGGCCACGTCCCGGCCGAACACCGCCATCCGAGGGTGGTCGAGCATGCCGTCGGCGAGCGCCGCGTTGATGCTCTGCGCCAGCGTCAGCGGCCCGGTCAGCTCCGGCGGTTTGCCGCCGAACGCCTCCGCCCGCGCCCCGGCGCCCGGCCCGGCCGCCCGCTCCGCCGCCTCGGCCACCGCCCGGGCCACCCGGACCGGCCGCCGCGGCGCCAGCTCCCGCACGACGTCGACAGCGGACGCCAGTTTCGGCTCGTCCAGCGCCTCCTCGGCGATGCGGCGCAGCTGCCAGCCCCGCTCGTCGTACCGGCTGAGCAGCTCCTCGCCCCCGGCGTACCCGGAGGTGACCAGCAGCCGCGCGGTGGCCAGCAGCGGGTCGCGGGCCGCGTCGCCCTGGCCCATCAGCCGGACCGCGCCCAGGTGCAGCACGGCGGGCCGGCGGTGCCGGCGCACCCAGGCCGCCGCCTCCGCCGCCACCCGGTAGCTCTCGGCCACGTCCGTGCCGTCGGCCGCGAAGTAGCGGATGCCGGGCCGGGACCGCAGCGTCGTCGCCACCCACCCGTCGGCGGAGCCACCGCTGTCCTCGCAGACGAACAGCACCGGGATACGCAGGCCGGTGTGGTCGTACCAGCCGGCCGTGTTGAGCGCGGCGGTCACCGTGGCGTGGTTGACCGAGGCGTCGCCGAAGGAGCAGACCACCACGGAGTCCGCGGGCCAGGCCGCCGCTTCCGGCTCGCCGTCCGCGGGCCGGGCGCCCCGGCGCAGCCGCTCCAGCGCCAGCCCCAGACCGACCGCGCGGGGCAGGTGCGAGCCGGCGTTCGCGGCGGTCGGCACGACCGCGAGGTCGGCGCGGCCGAAGAGCTTCTGCCGGCCGCCGGCGGCCGGTTCCTCCACGGACGCGACAATGCCGCGCAGCACGTCGCGCGCCGCCGCCGCGAACGCGTCGTCGGGCGCGAGCTGTGGCAGATCGGGTACGCCGACAGTCGCGCCACCGTCCGCGTCCACCACGATCGCGGGCGCTCCCGCAGGAAGGCTGCCCGCCTCACCTCCCGCCCCCGGCCGTTCGAGATCTTGGTACGAAACGGCCCCTATAGGGGCACTTTCGTACCAAGATCTCTCCGGTTCCCGGAGGGTGGAACGTTGCTCCTGGGAGGTGGGATTGATGTGCGCATCCTGGCCGGTGCCGCGCTGGGCGGGCAGGTCGTGCGATTCGTGCACGGCGGCCGGCAGGGCCGGGGCGGCCGCCGGGTCCGGGATGACAGCAGACGGAGCGGGGGCGACAGGCGAGGAGGCGGGGGTGGCCCGCTGCGCGGAGGATGCGGCCGGCCCGTCGGGCGAGACGCCGCTCGAGGTGCCGGGGACGGCACCGGACGAGCCGTGGACCTCGGCGCGGGCAGCGGTGCCGGGCGAGCCGTCGGCGGCGGTGCCGGGCGAGCTGTCAACGGCGCTGCCGGGCGAGCCGGCGGCGCCAGCCGGCGGAGCAGCACTGGGCGAGCCGTCGACGACGGTGCCGGGACCAGCATCGGGCGAGGCGTCCACGGCGGCGTCGGGATCGGCCTCCGGGGCGGGTGTCGGCGGGACGGGCGGCGGCGGGGCGGTGGGGAAGGCGCCGGCGGCCTGGGCGGCGCGCAGGCAGTAGAACGCCCCGGAGCGGTGGTGCAGCAGCGCGGGGTCGGTCGGCCGCAGCGCGGCGGCCACGGCGGCGTTGCCCTCGTGCCCCGCCGACTCGATCGTGTGGTACCCCTCACCGAAGCCGTGCAGCCACTGCCCGGCCAGGTCGAGCAGCCGGCTGGTCAGTTGCGCGTCGAACAGGGCCAGCACTTGCGCCCCGGTCAGCGGCCCGCCGTCGGGCAGTCGCTCGCCCAGGTCGCGCCGCTTCTCGGGCGCCCCGAGCGCGGCCAGTTCGGCCCGGAGCCGGTCGTCGAGATCGTGCGGGGTGGTCACGTCGGACAGCATTACCGACTCGGGCCCGCCGCGCCCAGTCGGACACGTTCCGCCCGGCGTGGCTCAGACCTCGCCGCACTCCTCCGGACAGCCGCCGTCGGAGACCTTGAAGACGAGTTCACGTAGCGCGGCCAGTTCGGCGGTGCTCAGGTCGTCGAGCAGCCGGGGGTCGGACATGACGTGGGCGACCCGCTCGCGGACCTCCCGGCCGCGCTCGGTGACCACGAGCGCCTTCTGCCGCCGGTCGGCCGGGTCGGTGCGTCGTTCCACCAGCCCGGCCCGCTCCAGCCGGTCGGCCAGGCCGGTGACGTTCGACCTGTCGCAGCCGAGCTGCTCGGCGAGGTCGCGGGCCGGCAGCGGGCGGTCCGGGTCCAGTTGGTGCAGCGCGCGGGCGGCCGCCGGAGTGAGCCCCAGG
This sequence comes from Micromonospora chalcea, assembly GCF_028768405.1. Taxonomy (NCBI): domain Bacteria; kingdom Bacillati; phylum Actinomycetota; class Actinomycetes; order Micromonosporales; family Micromonosporaceae; genus Micromonospora; species Micromonospora chalcea. Next base: position 3,192,885 of record NZ_CP118233.1, read on the forward strand.
TCGGCGAACGCCTCGTCCTGGTGGTGGCGCAGCGCGGCGGCGACGTGCAGGATCCGGCGCACGGTGTCCCCGGCCAGGCCCGGCCGGTCACCCGGGCCGGGCTGCTCAGCGGAGACAGTGGAGTGCGCCATCGGTCGATTGTACGTGACCAGTCAACAATTGACGTACTCCACTATCTGCGCCGTCGTTCAGCCGGGCAGGAACGAGAAGCGCACCTGGCGGTCGGGGTTGTCGCCGTTGGTGTCGACCAGGCAGATCGACTGCCAGGTGCCGAGCTGGATCCGCCCGTCGAGCACCGGCAGCGTCGCGTACGGCGGCACGAACGCCGGCAGCACGTGGTCGCGTCCGTGCCCGGGCGAGCCGTGCCGGTGCCGCCACCTGTCGTCGGTGGGAAGCAGGTCGTCCAGGGCCCGCAGCAGGTCGTCGTCGGATCCGGCGCCGGTCTCGATGATCGCCAGCCCGGCGGTGGCGTGCGGGACGAAGACGTGCAGCAGGCCGTCGCCGGCGCCGGACACGAACCGTTCGGCCTCGCTCGTGATGTCCCGGACGGTCGGCCGGGAGCCGGTCCGGACGGTGATCACCTCACTGCGCATACGGCGCATTCTGCCGCAGCGCCCGGTTCCTCGCCCCGCCCGCCGATAGCGCATCCGGTGATCGCGCAAAGTTACTGATGGGTACCTGTGTTCAGCGTCGCGTCTGAGGGTGGGAGAGGTGACGGCACGCGCCACCAGGGGGCAGGATGGCGCTAGAGACCTATCCCACACGAAACCGAGGGAACGCCTGTGGCTACGGAACGCAAGCGCCCGGTGATCACCGCTGGTCTGCCGAGCCAGCTTCCGGACATCGACCCTGAAGAGACCAGCGAATGGGTCGAGTCGCTCGACGGTGTCATCGACGAGCGCGGGACAAAGCGAGCCCGGTACGTCATGCTGCGCCTGCTGGAGCGGGCCCGCGAGCGGCAGGTCGGGGTGCCGTCCCTGACCACCACCGACTACATCAACACGATCCCGCCGGAGCGCGAACCGTGGTTCCCGGGTGACGAGCACGTCGAGCGGCGGCTGCGGGCGTACATCAGGTGGAACGCCGCGATGCTGGTGCACCGGGCGCAGCGCCCGGAGATCGGCGTCGGTGGCCACATCTCCACGTTCGCCAGCTCCGCGTCGCTCTACGAGGTGGGCTTCAACCACTTCTTCCGGGGCAAGAACCACCCGGGCGGCGGCGACCAGATCTTCTACCAGGGCCACGCCTCCCCCGGCATGTACGCGCGGGCGTTCCTGGAGGGCCGGCTCAGCGAGAACCAGCTCGACGGGTTCCGGCAGGAGCTGTCGCACCCCGGTGGCGGGCTGCCGTCGTACCCGCACCCGCGGCTGATGCCGGACTTCTGGGAGTTCCCGACCGTCTCCATGGGTCTCGGGCCGCTGAACGCCATCTACCAGGCGCGGTTCAACCGCTACCTGCAGCACCGGGGCATCAAGGACACCTCCCAGCAGCACGTCTGGGCGTTCCTCGGCGACGGCGAGATGGACGAGGTCGAGTCGCTCGGCGCGATCGGCGTGGCCGCCCGCGAGGAGCTGGACAACCTCACCTTCGTGATCAACTGCAACCTGCAGCGCCTGGACGGACCGGTCCGCGGCAACGGCAAGATCATGCAGGAGCTGGAGGCGTTCTTCCGGGGCGCCGGCTGGAACGTCATCAAGGTCGTCTGGGGCCGGGAGTGGGACCCGCTGCTCGCCGCGGACACCGACGGCGCGCTGGTCAACCTGATGAACACCACGCCCGACGGCGACTACCAGACCTACAAGGCGGAGTCCGGGGCGTACGTGCGGGAGCACTTCTTCGGCCGCGACCCGCGGACCCGCAAGATGGTCGAGCACCTGTCCGACGACGAGATCTGGAACCTCAAGCGGGGTGGCCACGACTACCGCAAGCTCTACGCGGCCTACAAGGCGGCGATGGAGCACACCGGCCAGCCGACGGTGATCCTCGCCAAGACGATCAAGGGCTGGACGCTCGGCTCGCACTTCGAGGGCCGCAACGCCACGCACCAGATGAAGAAGCTGACGCTGGAGGACCTGAAGCTCTTCCGCGACCGCCTCTACCTGGACATCCCGGACAAGCAGCTGGAGGAGAACCCGTACCTCCCGCCGTACTACACGCCGGGCGAGAAGTCGGACGAGATCACCTACCTGAAGGACCGGCGTCAGCAGCTCGGCGGCTACCTGCCCACGCGCAGCACCGCCCGCAAGACGCTGGCCATCCCGGGCAGCGAGCGGTTCTCCGACGTCAAGCGCGGGTCGGGCAAGCAGAAGGTCGCCACCACGATGGCGTTCGTCCGCCTGCTCAAGGACATCATGAAGGACAAGGAGTTCGGCAAGCGCTGGGTGCCGATCATCCCGGACGAGGCCCGTACGTTCGGTATGGACTCGCTGTTCCCGACGCAGAAGATCTACTCGCCGCACGGTCAGCGCTACACCGCGGTCGACCGGGACCTGTTCCTGTCCTACAAGGAGTCGACCACCGGCCAGATCCTGCACGAGGGGATCAACGAGGCCGGTTCGGTGGCCTCGTTCACCGCTGCCGGCACGGCGTACGCGACGCACGGCGAGCCGATGATCCCGCTGTACATCTTCTACTCGATGTTCGGCTTCCAGCGCACCGGCGACGGGTTCTGGGCGGCGGCGGACCAGATGGCGCGGGGCTTCGTGCTCGGCGCGACCGCCGGCCGGACCACGCTCAACGGTGAGGGCCTGCAGCACGAGGACGGCCACTCGCTGCTGCTCGCCGCCACCAACCCGGCGGTGGTCTCCTACGACGCGGCGTTCGCCTTCGAGCTGGCGCACATCGTGGAGAACGGCCTGCACCGGATGTACGGCGAGGCGCAGGAGAACATCTTCTACTACCTCACCGTCTACAACGAGCCGATCTTCCAGCCGGCCGAGCCGGAGGGCGTGGACGTCGAGGGCATCGTCAAGGGCATCCACCGCTACTCCCCCGCGCCGCAGGTCGGCGACGACGCGCCGAAGGCGAACATCCTCGCCTCCGGCACCGGCATGCAGTGGGCGCTCAAGGCCCAGCAGCTGCTCGCCGAGGACTGGGGCGTGGCCGCCGACGTGTGGTCGGTGACGTCCTGGACCGAGCTGCGCCGCGACGCGGTCCAGTGCGAGGAGCACAACCTGCTCAACCCGGGCGAGGAGCCGCGGGTGCCGTACATCGCGCGGAAGCTGGCCGACGCCGACGGGCCGAAGGTCGCGGTCAGCGACTGGATGCGCGCGGTACCGGACCTGATCGCCCGCTGGGTACCCGGCGACTACACCTCGCTCGGCACCGACGGGTTCGGCATGTCGGACACCCGGCACGCGCTGCGCCGCCACTTCCACGTGGACGCCGAGTCGGTGGCGGTGGCCACGCTGCGCCAGCTCGCGCTGCGCGGTGTGGTGCCGGCGCACGTGCCGGCCGACGCGGCCCGCAAGTACGCGCTGGACGACGTCAACGCCGCCCCGGTCGGCGAGACCGGCGGCGACAGCTGAAAGGAAGGGCCCCTTCTTAACGCCTCCGGTAGAGGAGGGGCCCCTTCTTAACAACCTCGGGTAGAACGACGGCCCGGCGTCCCTGGCGGGAACGCCGGGCCGTCACCATCGCGGGCGACGCCGGGACTGGGCTCGGTCAGCCGACGGCGGCCAGGTCGGTCAGCCGGGCCAGCGAGTCCTCCAGGTCGGCGCCGACCCGGCGCAGGCCGAGCCGGAGCAGGGCCGCCTTGACGGGTCCGGCGGGCCACCGCACGACGATCAGGCGTACGACGGTGCCGCCGGCCTCCTCGTCCGGGGTCAGCTGGACGTAGATCTCGGTGCGCGCCTCGGCTCGGGCGCCGGCACCCTTCGCGCGTTCGCGCCAGCCGATCAGGGTCGGCTCCTGGAAGGCGATCACCTCGGCCTCGTGCGCGGCGCCGCGTCCGGCCTGGACCAGCTGCCGCCGCCCGAATCCCTCCCCGGACAGGACCTCGGCCGCGCGGACTCCCGCCAGCCAGGCCGGCAGCTGCTCGGCGCGCTGCACCACGTCCCAGACCACATCCACCGGCGCCGCCACGTGCGCGCTTCGTTCCACGAGGATCATGAGTATCTTTCCCCCACTTAAATCACATCCGCGATATTTGGCACTCTATGTGTAAATCGGACTTAAGCGGACGGGTTCGGAAAAGACACGCCGAACTCCCTTGCGCCACCCAGTCATCTCGGCCTATGGCGCGGCGGTCCGCCGAGCCCTAGAGTCGCGAGCACGCTTCATGTCTTGGAGGGTGCCTTGACGACCGCGCCGATGCCCGAGTTCCCCGCCGGCTTCCGCTGGGGGGTCTCCACCTCCGCGTACCAGATCGAGGGCGCGACCACTGCCGACGGTCGCGGTCCGTCCATCTGGGACACGTTCGCGCACGAGCCGGGCCGGGTCGCCGACGCCAGCACCGGCGACCGGGCCTGCGACCACTTCCACAGGTACGCCGAGGACACCGCGCTGCTGGCCGGGCTGGGGGTGTCCGCGTACCGGTTCTCGCTCGCCTGGCCCCGGATCCAGCCGGACGGCACGGGCCCGGCCAATGCCGCCGGGCTGGACTTCTACGACCGGCTGGTGGACGGCCTGCTCGCCGCCGGGGTGGACCCGGTCGCCACGCTGTTCCACTGGGACCTGCCGCAGCCGCTGGAGGACGCCGGCGGCTGGCTGAACCGGGACACCGCCGCGCGCTTCGCCGAGTACGCCGACCTGGCCGCCGCCCGGCTCGGCGACCGGGTGAAGCTCTGGATCACGCTCAACGAGCCGTTCATCCACATGAGCATGGGCTACGGCATGGGCGTGCACGCCCCCGGCCGGATGCTGCTGTTCGACGCCTTCCCGGTGGCCCACCACCAGCTTCTCGGGCACGGTCTGGCGGTCTCCGCGCTGCGCGCCCGCACCACGTCCCCGGTGGCGATCGCCAACAACTACTCCCCGGTGCGGGTCGCCGGCGACACCGACGCGGACCGGGCCGCCGCCGCGGCGTACGACGCGCTGCACAACCTCCTGTTCACCGATCCGCTGCTCGGGCGCGGCTACCCGGACGCTCCCGGCCTCGACCCGGCGGTGATCCGGGACGGCGACCTGGACGTGCTGGCCGCGCCGATCGACGTGCTGGGGGTCAACTACTACAACCCGACCGCCATCCGGGCGCCCGAGGCGGGCTCGCCGCTGCCGTTCGACATCGTGCCGCTGGAGGGCTACCCGCGTACCGCGTTCGACTGGCCGGTGGCGCCGGACGGCCTGCGCGACCTGCTGCTCCAACTGCACCGGCGGTACGGCGACGCGCTGCCGCCGATCCAGATCACCGAGAGCGGCTGCGCGTACGACGACGCGCCGGACGCCGACGGCCGGGTGCACGACCCGGAGCGGATCGCGTACCTGGACGGGCACATCCGCGCGGTGCGCGGGGCGATGGCCGAGGGCGTGCCGGTGACCGGGTACTTCGTCTGGTCGCTGCTGGACAACTGGGAGTGGGCCGAGGGCTTCACCAAGCGGTTCGGCCTGGTGCACGTCGACTTCGACACGCAGCGGCGGACGCCGAAGTCGTCGTACGCCTGGTTCCGGGACCTGGTCCGGCGGTGACCACTGTGAACCCGACGCCGGCCTCGCTGCCGGCGGCGCTCGCCGAACCGACGGTGCCGGTACGGCGGAGCTGGATCGCGCTGATCTTCGCGGCCAACCTGGGCGTCTGGATGGCGTTCTTCACCCCGATCCAGGTGCTGTTGCCGCAGCAGGTGGAACGGATCGCGCCGACCGACAAGGAGGCGATGCTGGCGGTGGTCACCGGCGTCGGCGCGCTCGCCGCGGTGCTGGCGAACCCGCTCGCCGGCGCGTTGTCCGACCGCACCTCGCTGCGGCTGGCCAACCGCCACTTCGGCCGCCGGCACGTCTGGACCGCGTTCGGCGCGGTGATCGGCGCGCTCGCCCTGGTGCTGCTGGCCCGGCAGAACACGATCGCCGGGGTGGCGGTGGCCTGGGTGGCCGCGCAGGTCTGCTTCAACGCGATGCTGGCCAGCCTCACCGCGGCGATCCCCGATCGGGTGCCGGTGGCGCAGCGTGGCGGCGTGTCCGGCTGGGTGGGCATCCCGCAGGCGCTGGGCCTGGTGCTGGGCGCGGTGCTGGTGACGGCCGTGGTGACCGGCAACGCCGCCGGGTACGCCGCGATCGCGCTCGCCGTGCTGCTGCTGTCGCTGCCGTTCGCGCTGCTGACCCAGGACGACCACCTGCCCCGGGAGCACCGCTCGCCGCTGCGGCTGCGCTCGCTGTTCTCCTCGATGTGGATCAGCCCGCGCCGCCACCCCGACTTCGCCTGGGCGTGGTTCACCAGGTTCCTGGTGCAGACCGGCAACGCGCTGGGCACGCTCTACCTGCTCTACTTCCTCACCGACGGGGTACGGGTGGCCGACCCAGAGGGCTCGCTGCTGATCCTGATCCTGCTCTACACGGTCGGCATGATGCTGACCGCCGTGACCGCCGGGCGCATGTCCGACCGCTCCGGCCGGCGCAAGGTCTTCGTGATCGCCTCCGGGCTGATCATGGCGGTGGCGGCGACGCTACTGGCGGTGGCACCCACCTGGCCGATGGCGATCGTCGCGGCGCTGCTGCTCGGCGCCGGGTACGGCGTCTACCTGTCGGTGGACGCCGCGCTGATCACGCAGGTGCTGCCCGCCGCCACGGACCGGGCCAAGGACCTCGGCGTGATCAACATCGCCAACTCGGCGCCGCAGGTGCTCGGTCCGGCGCTGTCCGCACCGATCGTCGTGCACCTCGGCGGCTACCCGACGCTGTACGCGGTGACCGCGGCGGTCACGCTGCTCGGCAGCGCCCTGGTCGTGAAGATCCGCTCCGTGCCGTGACGCCCGCCGGCTGCCGCGCTTGTTAAGAAGGGGCCCCTTCACCTCCGGAGGCGTTAAGAAGGGGCCCTTCCTTTCTCGGTGGCGGCCCGCCGTAGGCTGGGGGACGTGACGGTACGTGTACGCTTCGCCCCCTCCCCGACCGGTATGTTCCACGTCGGCGGCGCCCGCTCGGCGCTGCAGAACTGGATCTTCGCCAAGCAGCAGGGCGGGGTGTTCGTGCTGCGCATCGAGGACACCGACGCGGCCCGCAACAAGCCCGAGTGGACCGAGGGCATCCTGTCCGCGCTGGAGTGGATCGGCATCGCGCGGGGCAGCTACGAGGGTCCGTACTTCCAGTCCTCGTACGCCGGCGAGCACCGGGCCGCCGCGCAGCGGCTGTACGAGGGCGGCCGGGCCTACTACTGCGACTGCACCCGCGAGGACGTGCAGGCGCGTACCGGGCCGCAGCAGCGCGGGTACGACGGCTTCTGCCGCGACCGCGGCCTGGGGCCGGGCGAGGGCCGGGCGCTGCGCTTCCGTACGCCGGACGAGGGCGAGACCGTGGTGGTCGACCTGGTGCGCGGCGAGCCGACGTTCGAGAACAAGCTGATCGAGGACTTCGTCATCGCCCGCGGCGACGGCTCCCCGGTGTTCCTGCTGGCCAACGTCGTGGACGACATGTCGATGGGGATCACCCACGTGATCCGGGCCGAGGAGCACCTGCCGAACACCCCGAAGCAGCAGCTGCTGTGGGACGCGCTCGGGGTCAAGCCGCCGGTCTGGGCGCACGTGCCGGTGGTGGTGAACGAGAAGCGGCAGAAGCTGTCCAAGCGGCGGGACAAGGTCGCGCTGGAGGCGTACCGGGACGAGGGCTACCTCGCCGACGCGATGCGCAACTACCTGATGCTGCTGGGCTGGGCGCCGTCGGGCGACCGGGAGATCGTGCCCTGGTCGGTGATCGAGGAGGAGTTCCGGCTGGACGAGGTCAACCCGTCCCCGGCGTTCTTCGACGAGAAGAAGCTGCGCGCGTTCAACGGCGACTACATCCGGGCGCTGCCGGTGGAGGACTTCGTCGCCGCCTGCCAGCCGTGGCTCACCGGCACCGACACCATCGCCCCGCCGCCGTGGCAGCCCGAGGAGTTCGACCCGGCCGCGTTCGCGGCGGTGGCTCCGCTGGCGCAGACCCGGATCGCGGTGCTCAGCGAGATCGTGCCGAACGTCGACTTCCTCTTCCTGGCCGACCCGCTGATCGACGAGGCGGCGTGGGCGAAGGCGATGAAGGAGGGCGCGGCCGACCTGCTGGACGCGGCGATCGTCGCGTTCGAGGCGCTGGAGTCCTGGGACGCGGAGTCGCTCAAGGCCACGCTGGAGGCGGTCGGCGCGGAGCGCGGGCTGAAGCTGGGCAAGGCGCAGGCGCCGGTACGGGTCGCGGTCACCGGCCGCACCGTCGGGCTGCCGCTGTTCGAGTCGCTGGAGGTGCTCGGCCGCGACCGTACGCTGACCCGGCTGCGCGCCGCCCGCGTACGCCTGGTCTGAGCGGCAGGCCCGCCGACGGCCCGGGCGTGTCGTGGCCGGGAAAAGGTAACCCTGTCGAGCGATATGCCTCTGAGTCATGATTATGACTCAGAGGCATATGCGTTTTCGGCGATCGTTGCGCCGGCCGCGTCACGCGGAGTGTTCCCCGCGAGCCGGCTCCCGCTGACCGGCCGGCGTCAGCGGCGGGCGGCCCGGCGGCGCAGCAGCAGCCCGCCGCCCAGCGCGGCCAGCACCACCACCGCGCCGGCCGCCCACAGCCAGCCCGTACCCCCGTCGTCGTCCGCCTCGGCGGCGGCCGGGGTCGGGCTCGGCGCCGCGCTGGTAGGCGCGGCGGGCGCGGCACTCGTGGGCGGTGCGCTCGCCGACGGCGCCTCGGCGGGGGTGCCGGTGGTCAGGGTGAACCGGATCTCCCCCTTGATCGGGTGGCCGTCGTCGGAGGCCAGCCGGTAGGTGACGATGTAGAGCCCGGCCGCGCCCGGCCGGAACGGCACGGTCACCCGCTTGCCGGAGAAGGTCGGCGCGCCGTCGGCAGCGGCCACGTTGTCCGGCCCGGTGACGGTGACCTCGGTCGTGGCTTCCTTCGGCGTGGCCAGGAACCGCAGCTCGATCCGCTCCGGCGCGGCGGCCAGCCGGGCCCCGTCGCGCGGATCGCTGCCGGTCAGCGAGTTGTGCGCGGCGGCCGGCGCGGCCGGCAGCAGCGCGAACGCCGCCACCACCCCGAGCACCACCAGCCAGGTACGCGCCGTACGGGCGACCCTGCCCCCCATGGTTCCCTCCGTCCGGGTAAGATCCGGCCGATGATCATCGACCGCTCGTTGGTCGGTCTCAGCTCGCAAATAGTTCCAAATACTCTTCCACCTGCTGCAACCGAGCGCCGTTCTGCGGAGTCTTTGTGGTGGACACCGGTCCAGTGTGACTGCAGCGGAAGCCAGCCATCGAACGGGGCGAGGAGGCGGCGATGATCCGGAAGGTGAGACGGCTGCTGATCGCCGTGACCGGGACGATGGCGGCCCTCGCGTGCACACTGGCTCTGACCGGCGCGACGGCGGCCCACGCCGCCCCGAAACCGGCGCCCGCGCCCGCCCCGACCGGCGTCGACATCACCGGCGACAAGCTCGACGAGCCGCTGCGGCTGCGCACCGACAGCCGGTCGGCCGACGTCCACCTGGTGATCGACCAGATCAAGTGGCTGGGCGCGACCGGCCAGCTGCGCGGCCCGGCCGCCGCGGACCTCGGTCCGAAGTACACGGTGGTGGTGCACGTCGCCGCCGGTCCGCAGCGCACCTACGACCTCTTTCCCCTGGCCAAGGGCGGCCCGCGGGTCTACCGGCCGGCGAAGCAGCCGGACCGGAGCAACCTCCGCGCGGGCTGGTTCCTCGGGCGGCTCAACATGCCGGAGACGCTGCGCTCGGTAGGCGTGCCGTTGCCGGCGCAGTTCGACACGCTCGCCGGTGGCATCGGCGGCGGCGAGCGGGTACTGCCGGAGGAGGCGCTCGACCCAGTGGGCGAACTCGACACCGCCCTCGGCGAACTCCAGCGGCTGCTGCTGCTCAACGTGGGCGTCGTGCTGGTCATCACCGCCGGGCTCGCCGGCATCGCGCTGCTGGTGCGCCGCCGCACCCGCTGAGCCCGGCCCGACACCGCGTCGGCGTCAACCCGCCCGGCTCCGCATCAGCACCAGCGACGCGGCGGGCGCTCCCGGCGGACCGTACGGTTGCGCGGGCGTACCGCGCCGTGGCGGTGGGCGCCCGCCCAGCCCGACAGGTCGCTGCGACAACCCTGCTCCGGCGACGCCTCGTCCGCGAGATGCGCCGGCTCGGCGGCCCGCTGACGGGGCACCGCCGGCTCGTCCTCGGCGCGCTCCGCGGCCCGGCCGACGGCCTGCTCGCCCTGGTGGTGCAGGCACGGCCGACGCGGGTGCGTGGCCGTGACCGGCTGGTCGTGGCCACGCCGGCACGGCTCGCCCTGGGCGCAACCGTGCTCGGCCTCCCCCTGCGCCATCCCGGCCTCCTCACCGTCGCCCTCGCGCGCCCGCCGGAACAGCCCGGGCGCGCCCTGACACCGTACTGGCCCACCCGGACAAGATCGCCAGCGCGTACCGGTGGAGATCGTCACGCCACGGCGAAGCCGCCACCTCGGAGTGGAACCGCTGCTCAGCGCATGTCAGGCTGGTGCGGTGAGCGAACCGGGCGGCACGGAGACGTCGGCGACGCTGCGCCGTATCGAACGGGCGGCGGGCGGCCTGGCCACCGCCAGCGTGGCCCGGATGGACGAGACACTGCCCTGGTTCCGCGACCTGCCCGCCGACCAGCGCTCCTGGGTCATGCTCGTGGCCCAGGCCGGCGTGCGGTCACTGGTGCAGTGGCTGCGCCAGGGTGGCGGCGCCACCGACCGCACCCAGGAGGTGTCGGACGAGGTCTTCGCCGCCGCGCCGCAGGCGCTGGCCCGCTCGATCAGCCTCCAGCAGACCGTGGCGCTGATCAAGGTGACCATCGACGTGGTCGAGGAGCAGGTGTCGGAGCTGGCCGTGCCGGGCGAGGAGCAGTCGCTGCGGGAGGCGGTGCTGCGCTTCTCCCGGGAGATCGCGTTCGCCGCCGCGCGGGTCTACGCCCGGGCCGCCGAGAGCCGCGGCTCCTGGGACGCCCGGTTGCAGGCGCTCCTGGTCGACGCGTTGCTGCGCGGCGACTCCCCGGACGTGCTGGCCAGCCGGGCCGCCGCGCTCGGCTGGACGGACGCCCCACCGGTCGCGGTGGCGGTCGGCCGTTCCCCCGGCGGCGAGGTGGCCGCCGTGCTGCACACCGTCTACCGGCAGGCCCGGCGGATCGGCGTCGAGGTGATCGGCGGCGTGCACGGCGACCGGCTGGTCATCGTGCTGGGCGGGGCCGCCGACCCGGTGGCGGCCACGGAGAAGCTGCGTACCGCCTTCGGTGAGGGGCCGGTGGTGGTCGGCCCGGCGGTGCCCAGCCTGGACGAGGCCACCGAGTCGGCGCGGGCCGCGCTGGCCGGGTTCCGGGCCGCGCCGGCCTGGCCGACCGCGCCGTGCCCGGTCGCCGCGGACGAGTTGCTGCCGGAGCGGGCGCTGGCCGGCGACACCGAGGCCCGCCGCCGGTTGCGCCACGACGTGTACGCGGCACTGGCCCGCTCCGGCGGCGAGCTGCTGGAGACGCTGGACGCGTTCTTCGCCGCCGGTGGCACGCTGGAGAGCGCCGCCCGGGCGCTCTTCGTGCACCCGAACACCGTGCGCTACCGCCTGAAGCGGATCGCCGAGGTGACCGCCTTCTCGCCGCTGGCCCCGCGCGACGCCTTCGCGCTGCAGGTGGCGCTGACTGTGGGTAGGCTCGACCCGGTGGTACCGGGGGTCTCCGACCGGCGATGACCGCCCACCGATTTTTGTAGGTTTCCTCCAAAGGTTCTAGTGCGGTTTCGTGCCGTGCGTTACAGCGCGACCCGCGAGTATCCGTCAGAGTCGTACACGTGCTCGCCGTACTCTCTCCGGGACAGGGTTCGCAGAAGCCCGGCTTCCTCGCTCCGTGGCTCGACCTCGACGGTGTCGAGGCGCGCCTGCGCTGGTGGTCGGCCCTGGCCGGGGTGGACCTGATCCATTTGGGCACCCGGGCGGACGCGGACGAGATCAAGGACACCGCCCGTACCCAGCCGCTGCTGGTCGCCGCCGCGCTGCTCGCCGCCGAGCACCTGCCGATGCACGACGTCGCGCTGGTCGCCGGGCACAGCGTGGGTGAGCTCGGCGCCGCCGCCCTGGCCGGGGTACTGCCGGCCGAGGCCGCCGTGACGCTCGCCGGTGTACGCGGACACGAGATGGCCGCGGCCTGCGCGCTGGAACCGACCGGGATGGCCGCGGTGCTCGGCGGTGACCCGGACGAGGTGCTCGCCGCGCTCCAGTCCCACGGGCTGCACCCGGCCAACCGCAACGGCGCCGGTCAGATCGTGGCCGCCGGCGCGATCGACGGGCTGGACAAGCTCGCCGCCGAACCGCCGGCCCGCACCCGGATCATCCGGCTCCAGGTGGCCGGCGCGTTCCACACGCCGTACATGGCGCCGGCCGAGGCCGCGCTGGCCGCCGTCGCCGCCGGTGTCACCGCCTCCGCCCCGGCCCGGATCCTGCTGTCCAACCTCGACGGCGCGCCGGTCGGGCACGGCCCGGAGACGCTGCAGCGGCTGGTCCGGCAGGTCACCGCCCCGGTCCGCTGGGACCTGTGCATGCGTACGCTGGCCGACCTCGGGGTCACCGGCGTGATCGAGCTGCCGCCCGCCGGCACCCTCGCCGGACTGGTCAAGCGGGAACTCAAGGGCGAGGGCGCGCCCGAGATCGTCACCCTGAACACCCCCGCCGACCTGCCCGCCGCGCGGCGGCTGATCGCCCGGCACGCCGGTCCCGCCCGCCCGTACGCGCCGTGGTTCCGGATGGTCGTCTCCCCCGCCGCCGGCCGCCTCGCCCGGGCGGCCGAGGCGACGGTGGGCGCCGAGGTACGCGCCGGCCAGGTCCTCGGCCACGTCACCGGAGCGCAGGGGCCGGTCGAGGTGACCGCACACGACAACGGGCTGCTCACCGAGTGGCTCGCGCACCACGACGACCCGGTCGCCCCGGGCCAGCCCCTCGTCCGCATCGGAGGAACGCACTAAATGGCCGGCAGCCGGATCGTCGCGATGGGGCACTACCAGCCCTCCCGCGTCGTCACGAACGACGAGATCGCGCAGATGGTGGACACCAGCGACGAATGGATCCGGGACCGGGTCGGCATCGCCACCCGGCGGATCGCGGGCGACGAGACGGTCGCCGACATGGCCACCGCCGCCGCCGGCAAGGCGCTCGCCAACTCCGGCCTCACCGCCGCCGACATCGACATGGTCGTGGTGGCCACCTGCTCGTCGGTGGACCGCAGTCCCAACGTGGCCTGCCGGGTCGCGGCGAAGCTCGGCGTCACCGCGCCCGCCGCATACGACCTCAACACCGCCTGCTCCGGCTTCGCGTACGGGCTGGGCACCGTGGACCACGCGATCCGGGCCGGCGCGGCGCGCAACGCGATCGTCGTCGGCGCCGAGAAGCTCTCCGACTTCACCGACTGGACCGACCGCTCGACCTGCATCATCTTCGCCGACGGCGCCGGGGCGGCCGTGGTGACCGCGACCGCCGACGACGAGCCGGCCGGGATCGGGCCGGTGGTCTGGGGCTCCGCGCCGGAGAAGAGCGACGCGGTACGCATCGAGGGCTGGCAGCCGTACATCGCGCAGGAGGGGCAGTCGGTGTTCCGCTGGGCCACCACCGCGCTGGCCCCGCTCGCGCTGCAGGCCTGCGAGCGGGCCGGCGTGGCCCCGTCGGAGCTGGCCGCGTTCGTGCCGCACCAGGCCAACGGCCGGATCATCGACGGCATCGCGAAGCGGCTGAACATTCCGGACGCGATCATCGCCAAGGACATCGTCGAGTCCGGCAACACGTCGGCGGCGAGCATCCCGCTGGCCCTGTCGAAGCTGGTCGAGCGGCGCGAGGTGCCCTCGGGCGCCCCGGTCCTGCTGTTCGGCTTCGGCGGCGGCCTGACCTACGCCGGTCAGGTCGTGCGCTGCCCCTGAGACCCCCTCGGGCGCGAACGCGCCGAGGCGCGTGACCGGCGACGCCGGTCACCGGTAACCCCCGATGAGAGGAACCAACCGTAATGACCCGTGACGAGATCACCGCCGGCCTCGCCGAGATCCTCGAAGAGGTTGCCGGGGTGAACCCGGACGACGTGGCCGAGGGGAAGTCCTTCACCGACGACCTCGACGTCGACTCGCTCTCCATGGTGGAGGTCGTGGTGGCGGCCGAGGAGAAGTTCGGCGTCAAGATCCCGGACAACGAGGTGCAGAACCTCAAGACGGTCGGTGACGCGGTCAGCTACATCGAGGCGCAGTCCTGATCATGAGTCGTCCCGACGTCGTCGTCACCGGGCTCGGCGCGACGACCCCGCTCGGCGGGGACGTCGCGTCGACCTGGGACGCCATGCTCGCCGGCCGCTCCGGGGTGAGTGCGCTCACCCAGGAGTGGGCGGCGGACCTGCCCGTCCGGATCGCCGCCCAGCTGGCGGTGGACCCGTCCGAGGTGCTGGACCGGGTGAAGCTGCGCCGGCTGGACCGCTCGGAGGCCATCGCCATCATCGCCGCCCGGCAGGCGTGGGCCGACGCCGGGCTGGCCGAGGCCGGGCCGGACCCGGAGCGCCTGGCGGTCAGCGTCGGCTCGGGCATCGGCGGCGCCACCACCCTGCTCGCCCAGGACGACATCCTGGAGAAGTCGGGCCCGCGGCGGGTCTCCCCGCACACCATCCCGATGCTGATGCCGAACGGTCCGGCCGCCTGGGTCGGGCTGGAGCTGGGCGCCAAGGCCGGCGTGCACACCGTGGCCAGCGCCTGCGCGACCGGCGCGGAGGCGATCGCGCTGGGTCTGGACATCATCCGCGCCGGCCGGGCCGACGTGGTGGTGGCCGGCGGCACCGAGGCGGTCATCCACCCGCTGCCGATCGCCGGTTTCAGCTCGATGCGGGCCATGTCGACCCGCAACGACGAGCCGGAGCGGGCCTCCCGGCCGTGGGACTCCGGTCGCGACGGCTTCGTCCTCGGTGAGGGCGCGGGCGTGGTGATCCTGGAGCGCGCCGACCACGCCGCCGCCCGGGGCGCCCGGGTGTACGCGCGCCTGGCCGGCGCGGGGATCACCTCGGACGCGTACGACATCGTGCAGCCGCACGCCGAGGGCGAGGGCGCGATCCGGGCCATCGCCCGGGCGGTCGCCGACGCGGACGTGGCCCGTACCGACATCGTGCACGTCAACGCACACGCCACCTCGACCCCGGTCGGGGACATGCTGGAGATCGGCGCGCTGCGTCAGGCGGTCGGCGACCACCCGGTGCTCACCGCCACCAAGTCGATGACCGGGCACCTGCTCGGCGCGGCCGGCGCGCTGGAGTCGATCGCCACGATCCTGGCCATCCGGGACGGCGTGATCCCGCCGACGATCAACCTGGACGACCCGGACGAGGGCCTCACCCTGGACGTCGCCGCGCACAAGGCGCGGCACATGGAGATCCCGGCGGCGCTGAACAACGCGTTCGGCTTCGGCGGACACAACGTGGCGCTGGTCTTCACCCGCCCCTGACGTAAGGAAGGGCCCCTTCTTAACAGCCGACTGTTAAGAAGGGGCCCTTCCTCTACCGCAGGCGTTAAGAAGGGGCCCTTCCTTACACCTCAGCGGTTGCGGGGGTGTAGGCGGGCGGTGCGCTCGTTGCCCCGCCGGTAGTTGCCGGTCCACCGGGCCATGGCCAGCTGCGGATCGTCGTCGACCTCGGCCAGGAACTGCGCCGCCCGGCCGCCGCGAAGCGTGCTCGCGACCCGGCCGTGATGCGTGATCACCACCGTGCCGTCGGCGCGCTGGACGTACCGGAATCCCTGTGCTGCCTCTCCCATGGGCGCCACCCTGCCAGCCGGCCGCCCCGGGCCGCACCCGAGTTACCGGCGGCGGCGGTCAGGTGCGGCAGGCGGTGGCGGGCAGGCCGGAAACCGGCACCGGGGAGCGGCCGCCCGGGCGGGCCTTGCCGGCGAGCACCGCGGCCAGGCCGTTCATCGAGGCCCGGGTGGACGAGTAGGTCGCCATCAGCGTCGGGGACTTCGCCCCGGACAGCACGTACGGCGTGTCCATCGCCACCGTCACGGCGGCGTCGGCGCGCAGGTCCTTCGCGCCGTCGCCGTACCCGACCAGGTGCACCACCGTGCCGCCGGAGGGCACCACCTTGACGCCGGCCGCGGTGAGCGCCTCGGTCAGCAGCTTGCGGGTGCGCTCCCGGCCACCGGAGGAGGTCACGCTGACCGGTCCGGTCACCGCGCCGCCGCACTTGCCGCGCAGCACAGTCACCGCGGCGGTGGCCAGGTCGTCGGCGGCCTTGCGGTGTGCCGCGCCGTCGAGCGTGGACAGCGCTGGCGTGTCCCGCCCGGCCAGCCGGAACTTCATGGTGAGCACCCGGGTGACCGCCTCGACCAGGCGGGCGCGGGGCAGCGAGCCGTCCTTGAGCGCGGCGCGCAGCCCGTCGTACGCCTGGGTGACGTTCGGCGTCATCAGGATGAGGTCGTTGCCGGCGTTGAGCGCGCGCACGGCCGCCTCACCGGGTGACCACTTCTTGGCCGGGGCCATGTTCATCCCGTCGGTGATCACCACGCCCTGGAAGCCGAGCTGGCCGCGCAGCACGTCGGTGAGCAGCTTGCGGGAGAACGTGGCGGGGGTGCCCGGGTCGACCGCCTTGACGTCCAGGTGGGCCGACATCACCGCCATGGCCCCGGCGCCGATCCCGGCCCGGAACGGCGGGAACGCGATCCGGTCCAGGTCGGCGCGGGACTGCTTGATCACGGGCAGCTCGGTGTGCGAGTCCTCGGCGCTCAGGCCGTGCCCGGGGAAGTGCTTGACCGCCGCGCCGACGCCCTCGGCCTGCAGGCCGCGTACCGCGCCGGCCACCTGGGGGGACGCGGTCGCCGGGTCCGCGCCGAAGGACCGGGAGCCGATCACCGTGCTGCGGGTGACGAGCACGTCGGCGACCGGGGCGAAGTCGAGGTTGATGCCCATCGCGGCCAGCTCGGCCCCGGCGGCCCGCCAGGCGGCCTCGGTCAGCGCCGGGTTCCCGGCGGCGCCGGCCGCGAGCGGGCTGGGCAGCAGCGTCACGCCGTCGGTGATCCGGGTGACCACGCCGTACTCCTGGTCGGTGCCGATCAGGAACGGCGCGGCGCCGGCGGGCAGCTTGCCGGCGGCGGCGCGCAGCCCGTCGGTGAGCGCCCGGACCTGCTTCGGGTTGTCGACGTTCGTGGTGGCCTGGTTGCCGGAGGTGGGGTCGTCGGCGCTGAAGCCGACCAGGATGACGCCGCCGAGCCGGTACTTCGCCACCATCTCGGCGGGGGTGTCGACGCCGGCCAGCGCGCGGTTGCCGGCCGCCGAGCCGGCCGAGACCTCGGTGGCCGAGCTGCCGTAGGCGTACGGCATCAGCACCTGCCCGACCAGGTCCTCGTCGCTCAGCGTGCCGACCAGCGCGGCGGCGCGGGCGGCCGGGTCAGCGGCCGGCGACTCGTTCGGCGCGGGCGCGGCCGACGACGGCGCCGGACTCGTCGGGGTGGGACGGGGCCGGTCCGGCCCGTCCGAGCACCCGGAGACGAGAAGCGCGGTCAGTGCGGCGAGCGCGACGGCGGAGCGCCGCGGGGAAATCGACACGCGGCCCACCGTATCGGGGCAACTCGGCCGCCGTCACCCGACCCGGGTGAGCAGCGTCACCGGGGCGCCGTCGCCGGCGTAACGGTAGGGCTCCAGTTCGGCGTCCCAGGCGGTGCCCAGCGCCTTGTCCAGCGCGTGGGCGAGCGCCTCCGGGCTGCGCGCGGCGGCCATCAGGCTGCGCAGCCGGTCCTCGCCGAGCTGGATGTCACCGGCCGCGCCGACGGCGGCCCGGAACAGGCCCCGGCCCGGTACGTACATGAAACGCTCGCCGTCGACGCCGGGACTGGGTTCCTCGGTGACCTCGAAACGGATCATGGGCCACTGCCGGAGGGCAGCGGCCAGCTCCGCGCCGGTCCCCGGGCTGCCGGTCCAGCCGCACTCGGCGCGACGAGCGCCCGGATCGGCGGGCTGCGCCGTCCAGTGCAGGTTGACCGGCGCGGCGAGGACGCGCGCGATCGCCCACTCGACGTGCGAGCACACGGCGAGCGGGGTCGAGTGGACGTATACGACGCCACGCGTTGGCACGGTGACCTCCCGGTGAGCCGAGGTGCGTCTTCCCCTACGACCTCGTCCTACCGAGTGGTACCTGGACACACATGATGACCCGTGTGACTGGTGGTGCGCCAGCGAATCGGAAAATTCGCCGGTCCCAGCCGGCGGGAAATACCCGGGAGGTGGAGCCGGTTGTGCCCTCTGACGCCGCGACGACCAGCCAGGTGTCGCGGTCGTGTACAGTTCTCTGGGCGGTTCTGTGTGCCGCCGTACATCTTCGCGGGCAGGCGCTCAACCCGGGCGTCACTCGCACAGCCCCCGGACGGCTTTCCGTCCCCACCGTACGTCTGCAAGGAGTACCTCCGTGGCGAGCAACACCTCTAAGACCGCGCGCGCGTCAGTCCGGGCCGGCCAGGCTGGCCAGGGTGGCGCCCTCAGCGTGCTGGGCGAGTTCAAGTACCTGATCCCGCTCAACGGCGGCAAGCACGCCTACGTGCGCAACCTGACCAACGGCAAGACCGCGCACCTGCGCACCGACTCCGAGGCCTTCGTCGAGGAGATCCGGGTGCTGGCCGCCGCCGGCCACGCCGCCAAGATCCGGGCTGAGATCAACGGCCTCGCCGCCGCCCACCCGGACCACGGCTGGGAGGCCACCGAGAAGCGCCTGGTCGAGGCCGGCGTCTTCGAGGGCTGAGCACCCTTCACCCGCACCGCCGCGACCGCCCGCCGGGATCACCCGGCGGGCGGTTTCGCGTCTGCTCCTGCGGCAGCAGCGTCACCTCACCGGTGGCGGATCGCCGGTGGATGTGCGTCCGGCTCGTCCATAGGCCGGACGCGAATCTTCTCCCCGCCCCGGTTGCCGTGGTGTCATGACGGGTAACGCCGGTGTCACCGCCGGGACACCCGGTGGACGCAAACCGGACGGGCTCGGGGGTGGCGACATGGAACTGCGGCTTCCGGACGGCGTACGCCTGCACGTGACGGTCACCGGGCCGGTCGACGCCGAGGTCACCGTGCTGATGCTGCACGGCTGGACGCTCGACGGCCGCAGCTGGCACCGTCAGGTCGCCGAGCTGCGGGAACGGTTCGGCGACCGGGTCCGCCTGGTCACCTACGACGCGCGCGGCCACGGCCGGTCGAGCTGCCTGGCGCTGCGCGACGCCACGCTCGCCCAGCTCGGCGACGACCTCGCCACCGTGGTCGACGAGATCGCCCCGTCCGGGCCGATCGTGCTGGTCGGGCACTCGATGGGCGGAATGACGGTGATGGAGTACGCCCACCGCCACGCCGACCGGTTCGCGGCGCGTACCGCCGGGCTGGTCTTCGTCTCGACCACCGCCGAGGGGCACACGCACACCGTCTACGGCCTGTCCCCCCGCATCACGAGGTTGATCCGGCTCGCCGAGACCACCGGCGCCGGGGTGCTGGCCCGGTGCGGCGGCTGGCGGCCACCGCACGCCCTGCTGCGCGCGCTGCGCCCGAGCATCCGCTGGATGCTGTTCGGCGACCGCTGCGACCCCGCGGACATCCGGCTGGTCACCTCGGCGGTGGCCCGGGCCACGCTGCGCTCGATCGGCGGGTTCCGCGCCTCGATCGGGGCGCAGCACCGGCTGGAGACGCTCGCCGCGCTGGGCGGGCTGCCGGCCGCCGCGCTGGTCGGGGACCGGGACCGGCTCACCCCGCCGCCGTGCGCCGAGTCGATCGCGGCGGCGCTGCCCACCACGGAGCTGACCGTCTGCCCGGGCGCCGGTCACATGCTGATGATGGAGCGCCCGGACCAGGTGAACGACGCCGTGGCCGGGGTGCTGGACCGGGTGCTGACCGGCCGTCCGGCGGCCCGCCTCTGAGCGTCTCCCGCTCCGGAACGGCACTGACGTACGCCACGCGGACGGCATGCCCCGGCGCTGCGGTTGCCGGGGGCCCGTACCCTCATTCAGCCCGTCGTGCCGTCCGACCACAGGAGCATCCGCGTTGACCGACCAGACCACGCTGGACCGGGAGATCGCCGCCGAGCAGCGCCACCTCGACCGGGTGTACGCCCGGCTGGCCGAACTGCGCCGGTCGGCGGCCGACGCCGAGCGGGAGGGCTACCGGCTGGCCCGGGTCGGCAACTTCGGCGCGCTGGTCGAGCGGGATGCGATGGTCTTCCACGCCGCCCAGCGCCGGCACGTGCTGGACGCCGAGCACGAGGGGCTGGTGTTCGGGCGGCTGGACCTGCGTACCGGGCAGGTGCTGCACGTCGGCCGCCTGGGCGTGCGGGGCGTGGACGCGGAGACGCTGGTGGTGGACTGGCGGGCGCCGGCCGCCGCCGCGTTCTACCAGGCCACGCCCGCCGAGCCGCGCGGCGTGGTACGCCGGCGCACGATCCAGTCGGCCTCGGAGAAGGTCACCCGGATCGAGGACGACCTGCTGGACCCGGAGGCCGCGCCGCCGGACATGGCGGTGGTCGGTGACGGGGCGCTGCTGGCCACGCTGTCCCGGGCCACCGGCCGGGGCATGCGCGACATCGTCGCCACCATCCAGCGCGAGCAGGACGAGGCGATCCGCTCCCCCGGCAACGGCGTCACGATCGTCTCCGGCGGCCCGGGGACCGGCAAGACGGCGGTGGCGTTGCACCGGGCCGCGTACCTGCTCTACTCCGACCGGGCCCGGTACGCCGGCGGCGGCATCCTGGTGGTCGGCCCGTCCGGCGTGTTCGTCGAGTACATCGCCTCGGTGCTGCCCTCGCTGGGCGAGGAGACCGCCACGCTGCACTCGCTCGGCTCGCTCTTCCCCGGCCTGTCCGCGTCGCGGACCGACCCGCCGGACGTGGCGGCGGTGAAGGGCTCGCTGCGGATGCGCCGGGTGCTGGAACGCGCGGTCCGCGACGCGGTGCCGGACTCCCCCGCCGAGCTGCGCCTGCTGTACCGGGGTGAGCTGCTGCGCCTGGAGCGCCCCGCGCTGGACGCGATCCGGGACCGGACGCTGGCCCGGGGCGCGCGCCGCAACGAGGTACGCCGGGCGGCGTTCGACGCGGTGCTCGCCGCGCTCTACGCGCAGGCCCGCACGCTGCGGGTGGGCCGGCTGCCGGAGCAGCCCGCGTTCGAGGACGAGATCATCGAGCGGCCGGAGTTCCGCGAGTTCCTCAAGGCGTGGTGGCCCCGGCTGCACCCCCGGCACGTGCTGGACTGGCTGGCCCGCCCGGACCGGCTGCGCCGCTACGCCGGGGGGATCCTCTCCTCGGCCGAGATCCGGTTGCTCGGGCAGGCGTACCGCACGCTCGCGACCGACGGGCTGACGGTGGCGGACATCGCGCTGCTGGACGAGCTGGACGCGCTGCTGGGCAAGCCGGTGCAGCGGGCCCGGCCCAAGCGCGACCCGTACCAGCTCGCCGGTGGCGTGCGCGAGCTGAGCACGTACGCCGATCGGCAGCGCGCCGCCCGCGCGGCGGCCCGGGAGCGTCCGGCCGACTACCGCGACTACGCGCACGTGGTGGTGGACGAGTCGCAGGACGTCTCGCCGATGCAGTGGCGGATGATCGGCCGGCGCGGGCGGCTGGCGTCCTGGACGGTGGTCGGCGACCCGGCGCAGACCGCCTGGACCGGCGACCCGCAGGAGCTGGACCGGGCCCGGGACCAGGCGCTGGGCCGGCGCAAGCGGCACCGCTACGAGCTGACCACCAACTACCGCAACTCGGCGGAGATCTTCGCGGTGGCGGCGGCGGAGATCCGCCGGCTCTACCCGGATCTGCCGCTGCCCGACGCGGTCCGGTCCACAGGCGTTCCGCCGGTGGAACGCACGGTGCCCGCCGCCGAGCTGCCGGCGGCCACCGTCGAGGCGGCCGAGGCGCTGCTCGGCCAGGTGGAGGGCACCGTCGGCGTGATCACGCCGGTGCCGCGCCGGGACGAGGTGGCCGGCTGGCTGGGCGCGCTCGGCGCGGGCCGGCTCCAGGTGGTGACCAGCCTCCAGGCCAAGGGCATGGAGTACGACGGCGTGGTGCTGGTGGCGCCGAGCGAGATCCGGGCCGATCCGGGCTCGGGCGTGCGCACGCTCTACGTGGCGCTGTCCCGGGCGACCCAGCGCCTCACCACGCTCGACCCGGTGGGGTGAGGGGCCACGCCCGCGCCACCCACAGTTCACTTGCATACATAGCGATGTGAGCATACATTGGGCCCGGCCGGTACGCGGCAGGGAGGGTGTTGGCGTGGGCGCAGGTCATGACCACAGCAGCGCGGTGGCCAACGCGGCACACCGCCACGCAGGCCGGCTCTGGGCCGCGTTCGCGCTGCTCGCCGTCCTGATGGTGGTCGAGGCGGTGGCCGCCTTCACCACCGGCTCGCTCGCCCTGCTCTCCGACGCCGGGCACATGTTCACCGACGTGCTCGGCATCGGCATGGCCCTCGCGGCGATCACCGCCACCCGGCGCGCCGGCACCGACCCGCAGCGCACGTTCGGCCTCTACCGGCTGGAGGTGCTCGCCGCCCTCGCCAACGCCGTGCTGCTCGGCGCCGTCGCGGTCTACGTCCTGATCGAGGCGGTACGCCGCTTCGGCGAGCCGCCGGAGGTGCTGGCCGGCCCGATGCTCGTGGTGGCGGTGCTCGGCCTGCTCGCCAACATCGTCGCCTTCGCGCTGCTGCGCGCCGGGGCGAAGGAGAGCATCAACCTGCGCGGCGCGTACCTGGAGGTGCTCGGCGACCTGCTCGGCTCGCTCGGCGTGATCGCCGCGGCGCTGGTCATCGCGGTGACCGACTGGTGGTGGGCGGACCCACTGGTCGCCGTCGGGATCGGCCTGTTCATCCTGCCGCGCACCTGGCGGCTCGGCCGGGCCGCGGTGCGCATCCTGGTGCAGGCGGCGCCGGAGCACCTCCAGGTGACCGCCGTGCACGACCGGCTGGCCGCGGTCCCCGGCGTGGCCGAGGTGCACGACCTGCACGTCTGGACGCTCACCTCGGGCATGGAGGTGGCCTCGGCGCACCTGACCACCGACCCGGGCGTGGACCCGGCCGGGGTGCTGGCCGCCGCGCGGACGGCGCTGCACGAGGACTTCTCCATCGATCACGCCACGTTGCAGGTCGAGCCCGGAGCGTCAGCCGGAGTGTGCGGAAAGACCGAGTGGTGATTAGGGCAGACTTAAATCACCGTGACTGCTGTACACTTATGTCGGTTTTGCCCCACCATGCGGCACTGCGCAACGGAGCCACGCCCGGGCCGCGCCGGTAGGCTCGGTCGCGGCCGCAGCCACCGGCGTCACCGGCGCAGGTGGGGTGGCCGTCGCCTAATCGCCCGAAGGGGCGAGCCGGGGAACCACGTACGTGGGGTGCATCCGCGTCAGCGGTAGGGATCTTCCGTCCCGAACCCGTCAGCTAACCCGGTCGGCGGTTGACGGAAGGACATGTGAATGCCCCCAGTGGCACCTGTACGACGGACGGCCGCCCGGTTGGCGGCCCTGCTCGTCGCGACGCTGACTGTCGGCGTCGCGACCGTTCCGGCCTCCCCCGCCTCGGCGGCGCCCCGGACCGGCCTGCTCGCCGCCGCGCCCGGCGACGACGAGGGCGGCACGCCCGAGCTGCGCGCCCAACTCGACGCGGCCAGCAAGGGCTGGCTGGAGGCAAAGGCCGCGCTGAACCGGTCGGTGAACCGCCAGAAGCAGCTCAACGACCAGCTCGCGAAGGTCGGCGCCGAGCTGGCCGTACGTGACGCCAAGGTCGGTGAGATCGCCGGGGTGGCGTACCGCGCCGGGCGGCTCGGCACCGCCGCCGCGCTGCTCGACAGCAGCAGCCCGGCGGGCTTCATGGACCGGGCCGCCACGCTGGAACAGGTCGCCGCGCACGAGGACCGCACGGTGCGCGAGCTGATCACCACCCGGGACGAGGCCACCCGCACCCGGGCCGCGCTCGACACCGAGATCCGCGAGCAACGCAAGCAGGTCGAGGTGATGGGCAAGCGCAAGGAGCAGGCCGAGCGCGCGCTCGAAGTGGCGAACGAACGTTCCGCCCGCAACAACAGCAGCGGCGGCAGCGTCCAGGGCACCTCAAACAAGAACGCGAAGCCCGCACCACGCAACTCGGACGGCTCGTGGCCGTCGGAGTCGTGCAGCGTCAACGACCCGACCCCGGCCAACGGCTGCATCACCCCGCGGACGCTGCACGCGCTGCAGCAGGCCAAGGCGGCCGGTTTCACCAGGTACGTCTCGTGCCACCGGCCCAGCGGCTCGGGCGAGCACCCGAAGGGGCGGGCCTGCGACTTCGCCGCCCAGAAGAACGGCTTCGGCGGCGTGGCCAGCGGCGGTGACCGGACGTACGGCAACAACCTGGCCGCGTACTTCGTGCGCAACGCCGACCCGCTCGCCGTGCTCTACGTGATCTGGTTCAAGCAGATCTGGCTGCCCAGCAGCGGGTGGAAGTCGTACAGCGGCGGCAACGGAGACCCGTCCAGCGACCACACCAACCACGTGCACCTGTCGGTGTACTAGCGCGCTCCCGGGGGGCCGGCCGGATCGGGCCGGCCCTCCAGCGTCGCGCCGAGACGGGCCGCCAGGCTCAGGTGAGCCGCCCGGGCCTGGCGGAACGCGTACCCGAACAGCGGCGCCGGCGCGGTGAGCGTGATCTCCACGTCGATGCGCACGGTGCCGTCGGGCTCGTCGCGTAGCCGGGTGTGGTTGCGCACCGTCGTCGCCGGCTGCTGCCGGGCGACAGTGACCACCTCGTCCTCGCTCGCGACCAGCACGTCCGCCTGGTACGTGACCGGGAAGTGCAGCGGGCCCAGTTGCAGCCGGTCGGTGATCGCGTAGCTGGCCAGCGCGCCCGGCCGGGCCGGCAGCTGCCGGACCCGGACGATCAGCGGATGCAGCTCGCCCTGGCGACTCAGGTCACCCAGCAGTGCCACCGCGTCGGCCCGGCTGCACCGGGCCTGCACGGTGTAGCTGAAGCTGTCGCTGCTCTGCAAGCGGGCCCCCTCGCCGTCGTACGTCGCGACGATCGTCCCGTACCGACGCCGGGCTGGCAACGGGTAGAAGGTCCCCTGGCCGCAGGGGGTGCGAACGGCGCTCAGGCGCCGGGCAGCACCTCGGGGGTGTCGTCGGCGAACCACGGCTCGGGAGCGCCGAAGAGGCCGAGCAGGCCGGTCACCCAGAGCTGCCGGTGCACGAACCGGCTCGGCTCGGTGACCACGAGCTTGACGCCGCTGACCTCGCAGGTCTGGAAGCCGGCCACCATGGCGCTGATGCCGACCGAGTCGATGAACGTGACGAGCCGCATGTTCAGCTCGATGCGCGAGGGACGGCCCTTCGCGAGCACCTCGGCGATCGCTTCCCGCACCTCGTACGCGGTGTCGACGTCGATCTCCCCACGGGGCGCGATCTGGACGACACCACCCGGCCGCACCGACTTCACGATCGACAGGCTCACGCGAGCACCTCCACTCGCCCTTGACGGGCGCCTCATCAGTACGCGGGCCGCGACCGAGAGTATTCCTCCAACGGCCCGGTCGCCACCCCCCGGGATGAGCAATTCGCGAACTGGGCACACCTGGGCGCTCCCAATCCGGACCTCCGGGTTCCAGTTTCCCCTTCGACGCGGGCCGCGGCCAGCCGTACGGCCGGTCGGACCCGTCGATCCGCCGACCAGGGTAGCGGGCGCGCGCACGTCCCGTCGGCACCGGTCCCGGCGCGTTCGGGTGGTTCGTCCCGTTCGCTGCTCACGAGCCGGGCACCACCGCGAGGGTTTGCCGCGTGCGCCGGTGGGGCACTGCCCCGAGACAGTGAACGCGCCGGATGGACACCGGAGTCCGAAGTGGCCGCCGGCCTTCGGCACCCGAGGAGGTAGAACGATGTTCGGATCCAACCTGCTGGACCGCCGGGGCAAGGCCGAGCGGGTCGCCGACCAGGCGTGGCAGCACCTGCTCTCCGCGGCCGGCTCCGCCGGTGACAGCGTGCGCGACGCCACCCGCAGCGCCCGCCGCAACTCCTCCGGCTTCGCCGACGACGCCACCGACCTGGTCGGCTCCGCAGCCGAGGAGGCGCGCCGGCGTGCCACGCTCGCCTTCGACGCGCTGGCCGGACGCCGGCCCGCCCTGCCCTGGACGCTGCTGATCGCGGCGGCGCTCGCGGGCGCGGCGATCGGCTGGGCCGCCGGCACCGCCGCGCGCGCCGCGGGCAGCCGCGACCGCGCCGCGGACGAGATCGAGTTCGTGGACGTGGACCGCCCGAACTCCCCGGCCGGCCTGGACGGCTGAACCCCACCCGACCGGCACGGTGGCCGCTCCCGGCACTCCTGGGGGCGGCCACCGTGCCGCGTGGTGCTCTCCCCCACCCGGACCGGGTGAGGGCCGGTCACCCGGGACACGCGCAGGATCGCGGGTGCGGGACCGCGTGCCCGCGCCGCCATCGACGGAGGGAGAGCCGGATGGCCACCGACACGATCACGCGCACCGACCGGGACATCCAGTCCGCGGTGCTCGACGAACTGACCTGGGAGCCCCGGGTCGGCCCGGACGAGATCGGCGTAACCGTCACCGAGGGCGTGGTGACGCTGACCGGCCGGGTGGACAGCTACGCCAAGAAGTGGGCTGCCGAGCGGGCCGCGCACCGGGCCGCCCGGGTCCGCGCGGTCGCCAACGACCTCGCCGTCCAGATCGCCACCGCGGCCGGCCGGGAGGACCCGGAGATCGCCGTCGCTGCCGTACGGGCGCTGGAATGGGACGCGTTCGTGCCGGTCGAGACGCTGCAGGTGACGGTCTCCGACGGCTGGGTCACGCTGCACGGCGACGTCGAGTGGGAGTACCAGCGGCGGGCCGCCGAACGGTCGGTCGCCCGGCTCACCGGCGTACGCGGGGTGAGCAACGGGATCGCCGTGCGCCCGGCGGTCCGCGCCGACGGCCACGACCTGGCCGAACGGATCGTGGACGCGCTCGCGCGCAACGCCGCCACCGAGGCCGAGAGCGTCGACGTCCGGGTGCACGGCGACACCGTCGTGCTCGGCGGGCAGGTCCACTCGCCCGGCGAGCGCGCGGAGATCGAGCGGGTGGTGTGGAACGCCCCCGGCATCCGGGAGGTGCACAACCACCTGGTCGTGCGCTGAGCCGAACCACCCCGCCCGGGTGAGCCCGCCTCACCCGGGCGCCCGCCATGGTGGGAGGCATGAGTGATCCGAACGGGCTGATCACACCCGGGCGGGCCGCCCCCGGGTTCACGCTGCCGGCGGCGCCGGACGGGCGACAGGTGGGTCCCGGGCAGTTCCGGGGCCGTCCGGTGGTGCTGGCCTTCTATCCCGCCGACTGGTCACCGGTCTGCGGCGAGCAGATGGCCCTCTACCAGGCGGCCCTGCCCGAACTGGAGCGGTACGACGCGGTGCTGCTGGGCATCTCGGTGGACAGCGTCGACTCGCACCGGGCGTTCGCCGAGAGCCAGGGCATCCGGTTCCCGCTGCTCGCCGACTTCGAGCCCAAGGGCGAGGTGTCGCGCCGGTACGGCGCGTACGCGCCGCGTGGGCAGTCCGACCGGGCGCTCGTGGTGATCGACCCGGACGGCCGGGTGGCCTGGAGCCACCTGTCGCCGCCCGAGGTGAACCCGGGCGTGGACGGCATCCTCGACGCGCTGGAGCGGCTGGACGCGGATCGGCGGGTGAGCGCCCGATGACCACGCCACTTCAGGTCACCACCGCGCGGCTGCGGACCCCGGTGACCGAACACGACCACGTCCGCGGGCCGGCGGACGCGCCGGTCACGATCGTCGAGTACGGCGACTTCCAGTGCCGGTTCTGCGGCGCCGCGTACCCGAACCTGACCGAGGTGCTGCGCCAGCGGGCCGACGTGGTGCGGCTGGCGTACCGGCACTTCCCGATCGCCAACATCCACCCGTACGCGGAGAGCGCGGCGGAGACCGCCGAGGCGGCCGCCGCCCGGGGCCGGTTCTGGGAGATGTACGACTGGCTCTTCCAGCACCAGGACCAGCTCGACCCGGTGCACCTGTCGCTCGGCGTCGAGCAGATCGGACTGTCGCCGGACGAGATCGCCGCGGAGGTCGGCCGCCAGGAGTACGCCGACCGGGTGCGGCAGGACTTCGTCGACGGCATCCGCAGCGGCGTCAACGGCACCCCGACGCTGTTCGTCAACGGCGTCCGCCACGACGGCGGCTACGACCTGGCCGAACTGCTGACAGCGGTGGACGCCGCCGCCGACGCCTGAGTCAGATCAACCGCAAGTCGCGCGCCCGCCGGACGGCGTCCCGCCGGCGGGTCGCGTCGAGCTTGCGGTAGATGTTGCGCACGTGCGTCTTGACGGTGTTCACCGACAGCGACAGCTCGGCGGCGATCTCCACGTTGGACAGGATGCTCTGCAGGTACCGCAGGATGGTCAGCTCCCGTTCGGTGAGCGGCTCGTCCAGCCCGCGCGCCGGGCCGTCCGCCGGCCCGGTGACCGGCTGCGCGTCCGCGCCCCGGACCAGTTCGCTCACCGTGGCCCAGTACGCGGTTCCGGAGTCCAGGTGCGCGGCCAGCAGGTCCCGTACCCCCGGGTCGGTCCGGGTGAAGACGCGCCGGTAGCCGTCCGGCTCGGCGAGCGCCAGCACCTCCTCCAGCGCCCGCCCGGCCCGCCGGGCGTCCCCGGACCCCCCGGCCAGCACCGCGTCGAGCAGCCCGGCGCCCAGCCGCACCGGCAGCGGCCAGTCCGCCGCGCCGGGCCCGGCCCAGTCGGGCAGCGTCCGCTCGGCCGCGCGGGCGTCACCGGCGCGCAGCAGCAACCGGGCGGACGCCAGCGCCGGCGCCGGCCCGTCACCAGTGGCGTCGAGCAGCGCCCGGGCGCCGTCGGCGTCACCGGCCGCCGCGCGTACCTGCGCCTCCTCGGCGGCCAGCCACCCGCCCAGCTCCGCGCCGGGCGCGACCGCCCGCGCGCCGGCGAGTGTGCGCAGCGCGCCCGCCGGGTCGTCGCCGTCGGCCAGCAGCCCGGCCCGGCAGAGCGCGGCCAGCGCCGCTCCCCCCGGCTCCGCGGTGGCCGGACCGGCCAGCGCCAGGTGGGCCACGGCCTCCGCGGGCCGGTCCCGGTGCCAGGCCACGAGCGCCAGCGCCAGGTACGCGTAGCCGCAGTCCGCCCGCGCCGACCAGCCCTGGCAGGCCGGCATCGCCAGCGCCTCCCCGGCGAGTTCCTCGGCCGCCCGCAACGCGCCCCGGGCCGCCTCCAGCGCCGCCGACCGGCTGACGCAGAGCAGCTCGGTCCGCGGCCGCCCGGCCCGGCGCGCCGCCTCCCGCGCCTCGGCGAACCGGGTACGGGCTGCCGGCAGTTCCCCCTCGGCCAGCGCGACCAGCCCGTGCGCGGCGCCCGCCACCGCGCGTACATCGTCGCGCTCGGCCGACCCGGCACGCGGATCGGCCCCGGCGTCGGCAGCCGGGCCGGAAGCGGTGGCGAGCAGGCGGTCGGCGGCCTCGCGTACCCCCTGGTGGTTCCCGCCGAGCCGGGCCAGGCTCAGCTCCACGGCGGCGGCCAGCCGGCGGAACCGGTCGCGGCGCGGCGCGGGCAGGTCGTCGGCGTGGGCCAGCGCCCGCCGCAGCTGCCCGTCGGCGGCGGCCGGATCACCGGCGTACGCCCGCTCGGCGGCGGCGGCCAGCGCCAGCTCGGGATCCCGGCGGACCTGGTGCGCGGGCGGCTCCGGCGGGGCCGGCGCGGCGGCCGGCTCGTCCGGGGTCAGCTCGGGCCAGCGGCTGACCAGCAGCTCGGCGGCGGCGGTCCACTCACCGGCGGTCAGCGCGTGCCGTACCGCCTCGGCCGGCCGGTCATGGGCGGCGTACCAGTCCGCCGCCCGCCGGTGCAGCTCGCGCACCTCGTCGGCGGGCAGCCGGCCCAGTTCGTCCCGCAGCACGTCGGCCAGGAGCGGATGCGGCCGGTACCACTGCGGGTTGCCGCCGTCGTGGAGGAGGAAGCCGCCGTCCCGGGCCGCCTCGGCGAGCACCTGCCCGGCGTCGGCCCGCCCGGTCAGCGCGGCGGCGAGGTCGGCGCGGACCGCGACGGCCACCGCCACGCGGCGCAGGACGTCGCGGGTCGCCGGGCCCAGCGGGGCGAGCACCTCGTCCCGCAGGTACGCGGCGACGTCCGGCTGGTCACCGGCGAACCGGTCCACCGCGCGGGCCGGGTCGGTCCCGTCGGCCAGCGCGAGCGCGGCGAAGCGCAGCCCGGCGGGCCAGCCGGCGGTGCGCTCGGCCAGCCGGGGCACCGCCGGGGCGGGCACCGGCACACCGTGCGCGACCAGCAGGTCGGCGACCTCGTCGGTGGTGAACGCCAGCTCGTCCGGGCCGATCAGCGTCAGTTCGCCGGCCAGCCGCCAGCGGTGCAGCGCCAGCGGCGGCTCGCGCCGCGCGCCGGCCACCAGCCGCAGCCGCCCGTCGGTGTGCTGGAGCAGAAACTCCAGCCCGGACAGCGCCGCCGGGTCGGTGACCCGGTGCAGGTCGTCGAGGACCAGCAGCACCGGCCGTTCCCGTCCGGCCAGCGCGGCGGCCAGCGACTCCAGCTGCTCCGGCCGGGGCGGGCCGTCCGGCACCGGTGGCGGTGGTCCCTCGTCCGGGTCGTCGACGGCGGCCGTCCGCAGGGCCGCCGCCAGGTAGCCCCAGAGCCGCCGTGCCGTGTCGCCCTCACCCACCGTCACCCAGGCCGGCGCCGGGCCGTCCCGCTCCGCCCGCGCCCAGGTGGACAACACGGCCGTCTTGCCCCAGCCGGCCGGCGCGAGCAGGAGCGTCACCGGACCGCTCGCGCCCCGCTCCACCCGCTCCACCAGCCGGGGCCGCAGCAGGCCCGGCTCGGGTGGCGCCGGCGGCGTCAACCGGGACGCCAGCAGCGGCGGGCCGCCCGGCAGCGGACCACCGGCCAGGTCGGGCGAATCGATGCCGGCGGTACGCAGATCGGACGTACCGGTGATCTCGCTGGTGTCGTGTGGCGCGGCCACGAACCGGACCTGGTCGGCCTCCTCCGGCATGCATCCCTCCCCCTGTCGACGCGGGCAGCGGTTACCCGAACCGGGCCGGTTCACCCCTTCGGGGCGAACCCGGCTCACCCGCCCCTCGCCCACCCTGGAGGCACGCGGGCGGCCGGCCGGGCAGCGCCGGCCGCCCGAGGCCGGGACCTCGGGAGGTCAGGTGGCGCGGATCAGACGGCTGGCGGCGGGCGCGCTGGCGCTGGCGGCCGGCGGTGCGCGGAGGCTGGCCGATCGCCTGCCGCAGCGGGCCGCAACGGATCCACGGCCGGGGCGCTGGCAGAAGGTGACGGTGGCCGCCGAGCCCGAGCGGGTGCTCCCGGCCGGGCGGTGGCCCGAGCCGCTGCGCCGTCTCGACGGGGCGGTCGAGGTGTGGGCCCGCCCCGCGCCGGGCGGTCGCGGCACGGAGCTGGCGATCCGTCCGCTGGGCGGGGAGTGCACGTTGCCGGGGTTCGCCGCGCACCTGGTCGGTGACGACCCGGGCCGGTACCTGCGCCACGTGCTGCGGCAGACCAAGCAGCTCCTGGAGACCGGCGAGGTGCTGCGGGCGGACCGTTCGCCGCTGGAGCGGCCGGGACCGGTGCGATGAGGGCGCTGTGCTGGGCCGGGGCCGACGCGGTGGAGGTGCGCCGCGTCCCGGACCCGGAGCTGCGCAACGCCCAGGACATGATCGTGCGGGTGCGGCGCAGCATCACCTGCGGCGCGGACCTGCCGCTCCTGGACGGGCGGGTGCCCGAGGCGTCCGCCGGGGAGGTGCTCGGACGGGAGTTCCTCGGCGAGGTGGTCGAGGTCGGTACGGAGGTACGCCGGCACCGGGTCGCCGACCGGGTGGTGGTGGGCGCCGCGGTGGCCTGCGGGGCGTGCTGGTTCTGCCGGCAGGGGCTGCTCGCCTGCTGCGACAACGGCACGAGCGGCGTGACCGCCGAGCCGGAGTGGGGCCAGCCGTCAGCGGGCGGTTTCGGCCGGCCGGCCCGGCTGGGCGGGTTCGCCGGTGGCCACGCCGAGTTCGTCCGGGTGCCGTACGCGGACGTGGGCGCGTTCGCCGTACCGGAGTCGGTGAGCGACGACCGCGCGGTGTTCGCCGCCGACGCCGCGCCGGCCGGCTGGTACGGCGCGGAGCTGGGCGAGGTCGCCCCGGGCGACGTGGTGGCGGTGTGGGGCGCGGGCGCGGTCGGCCAGCTCACCGCCGGGGCGGCGGTGGCCCGGGGCGCGGACCGGGTGATCGTGGTCGACGACCGGGACGACCGGCTGAGCATGGTCGCCCGGCACGCCGGGGTGGAGGCGCTCAACCACATGTACGTGGACGTGCTCGCCGAGCTGCGGGAGCGCAGCGGCGGCCGGGGCCCGGACGTCTGCGTCGACGCCTCCGGGGTGCCGGCCGAGCCGAACCGGTGGCCGCTGACCGAGGCGGACGGCGGGGCGGCGCTGCGCGAGGCGGTGCACGCGTGCCGCAAGGGCGGCGTCGTGGTGGTGCTCGACGCCCGGCCCGGGGTGGTGGACCGGTTCCCGCTCGGCGCGCTCGCGGACAAGGGCCTCGCCGTCCGCGCGGCCCGGCGGCGGGGCGCGACGGCGATCCCGGAGCTGCTGGCCCGGATGGCCCGCGACGAGCTGGTCACCGAGCATCTGGCCACGCACCGGATGCCGCTGGAGCGCGGCACCGACGGGTACGCGTTGTTCCGCGACCGGGCCGACGGCTGCGTCCGGGTGGTCTTCACGCCGTGAAGGTGAGCGCCGTGGATGGCACACTCGGCGGATGCGCGCAGACCGTCGGTACGACCTCGTCCTGTTCGGCGCCACCGGCTTCACCGGCGGGCTGACCGCCGAGTACCTGGCCCGGCACGCGCCGGAGCGGCTGCGCTGGGCGCTGGCCGGGCGTAACCCGGACAAGCTGGCCGCGGTGCGGGAGCGGCTCGCCGCGATCGACCCGGCCCTGGCCGAGCTGCCGCTGCTCACCGCCGACGTGACCGACCCGGCGTCGCTGCGCGCGGTGGCGGAGTGCGCCCGGGTGGTGGCCAGCACCGTCGGGCCGTACGTGCACCACGGCGAGCCGCTTGTGGCCGCGTGCGCCGCGGCCGGCACCGACTACCTCGACATCACCGGTGAGCCGGAGTTCGTGGACCGGATGTACGTGCGGCACCACGCCGAGGCGGTACGCACCGGGGCCCGCCTGGTGCACGCCTGCGGCTTCGACTCGATCCCGCACGACCTGGGCGTCTGGTACACGGTCAAGCAACTGCCCGCAGACGGGCCGATCGCCGTGGACGGGTACGTGCGGGCCGGTGGTCGATTCTCCGCCGGCACGTACCACTCGGCGCTCACCGCGTTCTCCCGTACCGGTGAGACGAGCCGCGCGGCGCGGGCGCGGCGGGCGATGGAGCCGAAGCCCGACGGGCGCCGGGTCCGCGCGGTGCCGGGCAAGGTCGGCCGGGTACGCGAGTTCGGCCAGTGGGCGGTGCCCCTGCCCACCATCGACCCGCAGGTGGTCCGCCGGTCCGCGGCGGCCCGCCCGGAGTACGGCCCGGACTTCCGCTACCGGCACTTCGCCGCGCTGAAGCGGCTGCCCACGGTGCTCGTCGCAGGTGTCG
The DNA here is from genome assembly GCF_028768405.1 of Micromonospora chalcea. Classification (NCBI taxonomy): domain Bacteria; kingdom Bacillati; phylum Actinomycetota; class Actinomycetes; order Micromonosporales; family Micromonosporaceae; genus Micromonospora; species Micromonospora chalcea. The sequence continues at coordinate 3,226,536 of NZ_CP118233.1, forward strand.
GGCTGGCCGGTGTGATGGGGCTGGTGAAGGTGGCGCCGACGCGGCGCTGGCTGCTCGGACGGCTCGCCTCCGGGCAGGGCCCGACCGCCGAGCAGCGGGCCAAGTCGTGGTTCCGGGTGCGGTTCGTGGGCACCGGTGGCGACCGCCGGGTGGTGACCGAGGTGGCCGGCGGCGACCCGGGCTACGACGAGACGGCCAAGATGCTCGCCGAGTCGGCGCTCTGCCTGGCCTTCGACGACCTGCCGGAGACCGCCGGGCAGGTCACGCCGGTCGCGGCGATGGGCGACGCGCTGCTGGACCGGCTGGTACGCGCGGGCATCACGTTCCGCATGCTGTCGGCGTGAGGTTGACCCTCGACCCGCTTGAGGTCACAGGATGACGGCCGTGGAGAGCGAGCTTCGCAGCATCGGCGAGCTGGCCCGGGCCAGTGGCCTGACGGTCAGCGCGCTGCGGTTCTACGACCGTTCCGGGGTGCTGGCCCCGGCCCGGGTGGACCCGGTGACCGGCTACCGCTGGTACACCGAGGAGCAGGTGGACCCGGCCCGGCTGGTGGCCGGGCTGCGCCGGGTCGGGATGCCGCTGGCCGGCATCGCCGAGGCGCTGCGGAACCGGCACCGGCCGGCCGAGGTGCACCGGCTGCTGGACGCGCACCTGCGCCGCCTGGAGGACGGCCTGGCCGACGCGCGTCGCGAGTTCTCCCGGATCCGTTGCCTGATCGACCCGGAGGAGCCCACAGTGACCACCCGCCTCGCGCTGGCCCGCACCGACCTGGCCGCCGCCGTGGACGCCGTACGCTTCGCCGTCGGCGCCGACCCCGAGCTGCCGGTCCTGTCCGGCGTGCTGCTGGAGGTCGCCCTCGACGGGGTGCACCTGATCGCCACCGACCGGCACCGGCTCGCCGTGGCCCGGGTCGCCGGCACCGTCGACGGCCCGCCGGTGAGCGTGCTGCTGCCGGTGGCCGCCGTCGACGAGCTGCGGGCGCTGCTGGACGCTGCCGGCTCGGTGTCGGGCCCCGACGGCTCGGACGTCGCCGAGGTCGTCGTCGCTCCCGGCCGGGTGACCGTCACGGTGGCGGGCCGGCCGCTGACCGCCGTACCGCTGCCGTACGACTTCCCGGACTACCGCCGGCTGCTGCGCGCGCAGCTCGGTGACGTACCCGCGTACCGGATCCCGGTCGACGGCGCGGCGCTGCGCGCGGCGCTCACCGCCGACGGCGTCCCGGTCTGCCACCGCGCGCACGAGGGCGTCGAGCACGAGGTGGTGGCGCTCGGCCTGGACGGCCGCGGCGAGTTGCGCCTTGTCGACCCGGCCGGCGCGGCCGGCGCTGACGCGCTTCGGGTTGGGCTCAACCGGGAGTACCTGCTGGACGCGCTGGGGTCCGGCGACGGCCAGCTCGTGCTGGAGCTAGACGGCCCGATCGCTCCACTCGCCGTGCGGCGGGCCGACGACGCGCACGCCTTCTCGGTCCTGATGCCGGTACGCCTCTGACGCTCAGCGCTCCCGGGCCTCCGTCACCCGGCCTCCGCCACCCGGGCTCCGCTAGGCCCCGGCGGAAGACGTCAGTGACTGTGCGTGATGCGAACGCTCCCCCGGGATGTTTGCCCCTCGCGGACTTTGCTCTGCAGCCATCCGCGCGACGCTGACGCTGCGTCGAACGCCGCGTCGGTGGCTGCAGAGCAAAGTCGCCGAAGGGGCACACCCGCCCGAAGGCGGATCCGTCAGATTGACCAGTTCAGCACGCCGACCAGCGGACGCGGGTCGGAGCGGGCACCAGCACACCGTCACGGACTGTGAGCACACCCCTCCGACAGCACCACCGTCACGCGCCGTCACCGAAACGGGCCCTGCGGCGGCGGGCTGTGCGGGCCGGGCCGGGGCGACGGGGGCGCGACGGTAGCATCTGGAGGTCCCACCTGACTGCCTGGACGGAGGCGTACGAGCAGCATGCTCGACATGGAGTTGATCCGGAAGGATCGCGAGGCGGTGGCGACCGCGCTGGCGAAGCGTCTGGATCCTGCCGAGGTCACCCGGACGCTGGACGACATCCAGCGGCTCGACCAGGAACGACGCGCCCTGATCACGGAGATCGACGCCGAGCGGCAGCGCCGCAAGGCCGAGGCGCGGGCGTACGCGGAGGCGAAACGGTCCGGCGGCACGCCGCAGCCGGTCGCCCCGGAGGCCGAGCGCAAGCAGCTCGCGGAGCTGGAGTCCCAGCTCGACGAGGTGCAGTCCCGGCTCCGCGCGGTGATGAGCGAGCTGCCGAACCTGCCCGCCGACGACGTGGTCGCCGGGGGCAAGGAGGCCAACCGGGTGGTGCGGACGTTCGGCGAGGCGCCGGCCATCGAGAAGGTACGCGACCACGTGGAGCTGAGCCGCGCGCTCGGCCTGGTCGACCACGAGCGGGGCGTGAAGCTCGGCGGCTCGGGCTTCTGGATGTACACCGGTCTGGGCGCCCGGCTGGAGTGGGCGCTGGTGAACTGGCTGATCGAGCAGAACATCCAGGCCGGCTACGAGTTCCTGCTCCCGCCGCACCTGCTGCTGGACAGCGCCGGCTACGCGGCCGGGCAGTTCCCGAAGTTCCACGACGACGTCTACCACATCGACAAGCAGTCGTCCTCGCGCGGCCAGTTCCTGCTGCCCACGGCGGAGACGGCGATCCTCGGCGCGTACCAGGACGAGATCCTGGAGACGCCGAAGCTGCCGCTGAAGGCGTTCGCGTACACGCCGTGCTACCGGCGCGAGGCGGCCGGTTCGCACTCCGACGAGCGCGGCACGGTGCGCGGCCACCAGTTCAACAAGGTGGAGATCTTCCAGTTCACGCTGCCGGAGCAGGCGGGCGCGGCGCTGGAGGCGATGGTCGGGCACGTCGAGGGCCTGGTCGGCAAGCTGGGTCTGCACTTCCAGACCAGCCTGCTGGCCGCTGGTGACGCGAGCGCCTCGATGAAGAAGACGCTCGACGTCGAGGTGTGGATGCCGAGCACCGGCAAGTACAAGGAGGTGTCGTCGGTCTCCTGGGCCGGTGACTACCAGGCGCGCCGGGCGGCGATCCGCTACCGCGAGCCGGGCGCGAAGCAGACCCGTTTCGTGCACACGCTCAACGGCTCGGCGCTGGCCACCAGCCGCCTGTTCCCGGCCATCCTGGAGCAGCACCAGCAGCCCGACGGCTCGGTGGTGGTCCCGGAGGTCCTGCGCGACAAGCTCGGCACCGACCGCCTCACCCCGCGCTGACCCGCTCCCCCGCCGCCGTCCCCGCCCCTTCCCCGCGATCTTGCACTTCCGGCCCGCGAGAAGTCCGCTTCACCCCTTCCGCCCGGGCCCCAACCGCAAGATCGCGGGAAAGGGGGCGGCGGCGGGTGAGGAGCACGGCGGCCAGGAGCAGGGCCGCGAGGACGGCGGGGCCCAGAGTGTCGACGGCCTTCACCAGGGTCTGCTGGACCTCGGCGGCGGCGCGGATCACCGGGTCGGTGAAGGCGTCGTACCGGCCCTGGGCGAGGCGCACCTCGTACCAGCCGTACCAGCCGACGTAGCCGCCCGCGACCACGAGCACCAGGCCGCTCAGACGCGGCGCCCAGGCGCCCGCGCCGCGTAGTCGCGCCACGACCCGGCCGCGCAGCAGCGCCACGGCGAGCGCGGCCACCCCGACCACGAGCGCCATGCCCAGCGCGTACGCGCCGAACAGCGCCAGCCCGCGCAGCGGCGACCCGGCCCGCATGCTGGTCACCACGATCGCCAGGAACGGCGCGATCGCGCAGCTCAGCGACGTGAGCGCGTACGCCGCGCCGAACAGCACCATGGACGGCCAGGTGCGGGTGAGCCGGGGCGCGACGCGCAGCGGGCCCGGGGCGGGCAGCCGCTTGCCGGCGAGCAGCCAGCACCCGGCCAGCGCCAGCAGCACGCCGAGCGTCACCGTCAGCCACGGCAGCCGAGGGCGCAACCAGTCGGCCGCCGGTGCCACGGCCAGCCCGAACGCGCCGAACACCAGCACGTACCCGAGGGTGAGCGCGGCCGTCGCGGTGAGCGCGCGGCCAACCGCGCCGCGCCCGCCGTCGGGCCCGGCGACGAGCAGTGACAGGTACGCGGGCAGCATCGCGAAGCCGCACGGGTTGACCGCGCCGAGCATGCCCGCGGTCAGGGCGAGCAGCAGCGCGACGGTCATCCCCGGGCCAGCGTCTCGACCTGCCGGGTGAGCGCCTCACCGTCCAGGAATCCCTGGTGGACGACCCGGCCGGTCCGGTCCAGGACGACGAACGTGCTCTGCTCGGTCACCTTGAAACGGCGCCACAGCGCGCCGTTGCGGTCGTCGATCTGGGTCGTGCCGCCCAGGTCGAACTCGGTGACGAAGTCCTTCATCGCCTTCTGCTCGCCGAGCCCGGCGACGCCGACGATCGGGACCGTGTCCCGGTAGGCGGGGGCGATCTCGGCGACCGTCCACGCCTGGCTGGCGCAGGTGGCGCACCAGGGCGCCCAGAACCAGAGCAGCACCGGCCGCCCGGCCAGGGCGGCGGCGGAGAACGCCGTACCGTCGAGGGTCTTGCCGGTGAACGCCAGCGTGGCCGGCACCGCGGCCGGTGGCGCGGACGTCGGCCCGCCCGGCGTCGCGGCGGGGGACGCGACGTCCGGGGGCGCGGCGGCGGGGGCCGCGGGTGCCACCGCCCCGGCCTCGGGCCCGGCCGCGCAGCCGGTGGCGAGCGTGGCTGCGAGTACGACGGCGGCGGTCACACGAACGGCGGTACGCATCGGCGGCTCCTGGGTTCTACTCGGCCCGGACCAGGCGAAGCGCGAGTTCGGGACAGACCTTTACCGCCTTGAGCGCGCCTTCGCGCAGCCACGTCGGCACCGGGGTAGGCGGGAACGCCGGGTAGCCGTTGCCGTCGAGCCGGATGAAGTCCGGCACCACGTGCGCGCAGAGCCCGTGGCCGTCGCAGCGGGACCAGTCGAGCGTGAGTTTCTGCGGGTTGGCGTCGGGCGCGCCGGGCAGGCCCATCATGCCCTTGACCCGCTTGCCGCAGCCCTCGCCGGTGGCGTGCAGCCGCAGGTCGTCGGCGAACACCTCCATGGCGGACAGCGCGAACCGGGCGGTGCCGTCCGGGTGGCTGCACGCGCCGCGTCCCTTGACGTCCCCGGCCGCGGCGCGGACCAGCTCGACCGGGGCGCTGCCGGAGACCGCGAGGTCGACCGAGCGGGCCAGGTCGGGCAGGCCCATCTTGCACGGGCCGCACTGCCCGGCGGACTCACCGGCCAGGTACCGCACGACCTGGGCGGCCTCGCCGAGCGGGCAGGTGTCGGCGCCGAGCGGCACGATGATGCCGGCGCCGAGCGTGCCGCCGACGGCGGTGAGCCCCTTGCGGGACACCTCGGCCCGGTCCGCCGCCGCCGCGGTGATCCACTTGCCGTGGTAGCCGCCCATCAGGATGCCCGGGCCGGGCGGCACCTCGCACAGGTCGAGGATCTCGCGCAGCGGGGTGCCCGCGGCGCACTCCACCACGGCGGGCCGCTTCGCCGACCCGGTGACGGTGAGCAGCACGGTGCCGGGCTCGTCGTCGGTGCCGAGCGCGGCGTACTCGTACGGGCCGATCCGGGCGGCGACGGCGAGCTGGGAGTACGTCTCGGCGTTCGACAGCAGGGTGGGCAGCCCGCCGACGCCGGAGTCGCTGGAGCGCTTCTTGGTGCCGGGCGGGATGTGCGGCAGGCCGTTGATGCCGTTGACGAGCGCGCCGCCCTCGCCGGAGATGAACCGGTGCGGCACCGTGACGATCGTGGTGGGCACCGGCATCCGGCGTTCCTGCAGCGCCTCGGCCAGCGAGGGCCGGCCCACGTCGTCGTCGGCGACGCCGATGACGATCTCCTCCGCGTCGAGCGCGAACGCGGCCAGCGCGGCGCCGTCCAGGATCAGGTGCGGGGCGCGGGTGAGCAGCACCTTGTCCTTCCAGCTCGCCGGTTCCCCCTCGGTGGCGTTGACGACGACCACGGCGGAGAGGTCCTGCCGCTCGCAGGACTCCAGCACCGCGCGAAGCTTGCGGGCGAACGGGAAGCCCGCGCCGCCCTTGCCCTTGAGGTCGATGGCTTCGGCGAGCCGCAGCAGCGCCGCCGGTTCCATCGGGCCGATCGGGCCGTGCACCTCCTCGTGGGCGAGCAGGTCGAGCCGGCCGAACTCGGCGAACCCGGCGGTCAGGCGGGGCTCGCCGACGCAGGCGACCGGTGGGACCTTGGTCTGCCGCGTCACCGGGCCTCACCCCGCAGCCCGGCCCAGTACGCCCCGTCGACCGCGTCCGCGTCGGCCCGCTTGCGACGGCCGGACCGGCTGTCCTTGCCGGCCCGCATGGCGCGACGGGAGGCGAGGTCGACGAGCGTCGGGGTGTCGTCCACGAACGCCTCGTCGGCGTCGTAGCGGGCCGGCGGGCGCCAGTAGTCCGGCTCCTCCGGCACGTCCTCCTCGTCCCGGTAGCGCCGGCCGGATCCGCTGAGCGGCTGCGCCGACATCGGGCTGCCGGAGATCGGCCCGGCCGAGATCGGCTCACCGGAGACCGGGCGGGTCTCCCAGCGGCGCGGGCTGTCCCACGGCTCCTCCGGCTCGCTGCCGGCACGCGGCGGCGCGGAGTAGCGGGCCACCTCGGCCGGGGTGGCGTACCGGCTGCTGTCCGGCGGGGCGGAGTGGCGGCCCCCGGTGTCCGGGGGCGCGGAGTGGCGGCCACCGCTCTCCGGCGGGGCCGAGTAGCGGGCGGCGACGTCCTCGTCGGCCCGGGATCGGCGACCGACCCGTTCCGCGTCGGTCCGGGACCGGCGGCTCACCCGCTCCTCGTCGGTGCGGGACCGGCGGCCCGCCGGCTCCTCCTCGGACCGGCGACGACGGCGGGAGCGTTCACTGTCGGACCGGCGTGCCGGCACCAGTTCCTCGTCCCGGTCGAAGAGGACCGGCTCGCGCTCCTCCTCGCGTACCCGGGTGGCGACCCGCTCCTCGTCGCGGCGGCGGGCGGACGCGCGGACCGGTTCCCGCAGCGAGCCGGGTTCCGGCACCACGGGTACGGCGAACCGCTCGGGGTCGCGCCGCCGGGCGGTGCCGGCCGGCGCGGTCCAGGTGGCGGTGGCCTCGGCCCAGCGCCCCCGGCCGGTGCCGCTGTCCTCCTTGGCGCTGTCCTTCTTGCGGGTGAGCACGGCGAACACGCCGGTCCGCTCCTCGGCCTTGCCGGCCATGGCCTTGTTGAGCGCGGCGGCCTGGTGCTGTTCCCGGCTGCGCTTGCCCAGGTGGACGGAGAGCCGCACCATCAGCGCCAGCACCACGGCCAGCACGCAGGCGAGGTAGCTGAGCAGCACCCAGGTCGCCGCGGGACGGCCGGCGTTGAGGCCGTGCACCAGCGCGAACGGCCAGGACACGTAGGCCATCGAGTGCAGCGCCCGCCAGAACCACTTGGGACCGACGCCGGCGAACCGGACCCGGACGATTCCGGTCCAGAGCACGCCCACCATCAGCAGCGCGGCGACGGTGCCGAGTCCGACGTAGAGGCCGGCGCCGCCGATGAACGGCACCACCGCGTCGGTGGGACCGGCCCGGCCGATGGCCACCTTGGTGATGACGTGGAAGACCAGTCCGGCCACGCCGAGCACGCCGGTGGCGCGGTGCGCGGACTGGAGCAGCACGCGGTGCCGGATGAGCAGCACCAGGCGATCGGTGGCGAGCAGGCCCAGCATGACGGTGATGCTGAGCGCGACCAGGGCGACCACCCCGGCGAAGAACTCGGTGAAGAAGAATCCGTACGAGTACATGAGCCCGCCGGCGCCGGCCAGCTCCACTCCGGCCCACGCGAGGCCGAGTGCGGAAGCGGTCAGCGCCGCGATCGCGGACTTCGACATGGTCCGGGCACCACGGCTGCTGGTGGTGGTCCGGACGGTCGTCGTCTTCTCGTTCTGCTGTGCCCGGGCCATCTGCTCCTCGATCGTCTCGCGGCGGCGCCCCCACCGGCCGACCCTGCTCCCCACTCAGGTACGGAGCGACGGCGCGGACGGATCACCTCCGGTGGCGAATTTCTCGGCCGGTTTTTCGAACCGTCCGGTCCGGACGCGCGTGTGGCGCCTGACGCAACGACGAATGCCCATACGTTGACAGTCCTTGCAACATTCTCGTAACCTTGCCGCAAAATTTCAGCGCGGGCTGCAAGAAGCCAGCACTGAGACAGGCTCCACTCCCCCGCATCCCCCGCACCCTCGCAGGAGTCCTGATGCATCGACGCCGATTCCGCACCGCGGCGCTCGCCCTGGGCCTGGCCGCCAGCCTGCTCGTCCCGATCACGGCGGCGGCTCCCCCGGCCACCGCCGCCACCCCGGGCGCCAAGAAGGTCATCGTCCAGCTCTTCGAGTGGAACTGGACGTCGGTGGCCGCCGAGTGCACCAGCACGCTGGGCCCGAAGGGCTACGGCTACGTGCAGGTGTCCCCGCCCCAGGAGCACGTCAACAGCAGCCCGTGGTGGGTGTCGTACCAGCCGGTCAGCTACCGGATCGAGTCCCGCAAGGGCACCCGCGCGCAGTTCCAGTCCATGGTGAACACGTGCCACGCGGCGGGCGTGAAGGTGATCGTCGACGCCGTGGTCAACCACATGTCCGGCCAGGAGAACGGCGGCACCGGCTGGGCCGGCTCGTCGTACGGCCACTACAACTATCCCGGCATCTACTCGGCGCAGGACTTCCACTACTGCGGGCGCAACGGCAACAACGACATCGCCAACTACAACGACCGGTACGAGGTGCAGAACTGCGAGCTGGTCAACCTCGCCGACCTCAAGACCGAGTCGGAGTACGTGCGCGGCCGGCTCGCCGCGTACCTCAACGACCTGCTCTCCCTCGGCGTCGACGGTTTCCGCCTGGACGGCAGCAAGCACATGCCGGCCGCCGACATCGCCGCGATCAAGGCCAAGCTGAACCGCAGCGCGTACCTGGTGCAGGAGGTCATCTACGGCGCGGGCGAGCCGATCCAGCCGACCGAGTACACCGGCAACGGTGACGTGCACGAGTTCCGGTACGGCAAGGACCTGGCCCGGATGTTCAACAACGAGCGGCTGGCGTACCTGAAGAACTTCGGTGAGTCCTGGGGCTACCTGTCGAGCGCGAAGGCGGTGGTCTTCACCGACAACCACGACACCCAGCGCGAGGGCGGCGTGCTCACCTACCGCGACCGCGGCACGTACGCGCTGGCCAACGCGTTCATGCTGGCCTGGCCGTACGGCACCCCGGCGGTGATGTCGAGCTTCACCTACAGCGGCCGGGACCAGGGCCCGCCCGCCGACGGCAGCAACCGGATCACCAACGTCACCTGCTACTCGGGCTGGGAGTGCGAGCACCGCTGGCCGGTCATCGCCAACATGGTCGGCTTCCGCAACGCCACCGAGGGCGCCGGGGTCTCCAACTGGTACGACAACGGCTACCAGCACATCGCGTTCAGCCGTACCGGCAAGGGCTACCTGACGATCAACGACGAGGGCAGCGCGGTGAACGGCCGCTCGTACTACACCGGGTTGCCGGCCGGCCGCTACTGCGACGTCGTCCACGGCACGTTCAGCAACGGCTCGTGCAGCGGTCCGGTGATCACGGTGGACTCGTCCGGCTGGTTCGCCGCGAACGTCCCCGCGCACGACGCGATCGCCATCCACATCGGCGCGAAGCTCAGCTGAGCCACCCCGGGCCGCGAAGCCCCCGTACCCGTAGTACCGGGTACGGGGGCTTCCGGTCGGTTACAGTCAGTTTCGTGCTGTTCGACCGGTTTGCCGCGCGCCGACCTCCCGGTTGGCTGATCGCCGCGCTCGCCGTACCGCTGCTGCTCGTCACCGCGCTGCTGGTCGGCCGCGCGCTCACCGTCACGCCCGCGCGCCCGTCAACGCCGGTCGTCGCCGCGCCCACGAGCACGACCGCCGCGCCGAGCCCGTCGCCGTACGAGTCGGTGCCGCCCGCCGCGCGCCCGCCGGACGACCTGCCGGTGATCACCTACGACCCGGCGCCGCGCGGCTTCCCGCCCGACCCGGATCCGGCCGACACCCGCCAGCTCGGCGAAGGGCTGCGCCCGAACCGCAACGTGGCCGCGTACGACGCGCCGGGCGGCCGTCCGCTGGCCTTCCTCGCGCCGACCATCAACGGCGTACGGCTCACCGTGCCGATCGTCGAACGCCGCTCCGGCTGGACCGCCGTGCTGCTCCCGTCGGCCAACCGCACCATCGGCTGGCTGCCCTCGGGCGGCTGGACCACGGTGGCGCTGCGCGACCAGATCGTGGTGGAACGGCGCACCCACCGCCTCACCTGGAGCCGGGACGGGCGCGCGATGCGCACCTGGCCGGTCAGCCTCGGCATGTCCGGGCAGCTCACGCCACTGGGCCGCACGTTCGTACTGGGCCGCACCCCGCCCCCGGAGGCCGTCTACGGCGGCGTCGACATCTTCGCCCTCGGCGCGATCCCGGACGACCCGGGTGCGGTGCCGACCGGGCTGCGCGGCGCCCACATCGGACTGCACAGCTGGTACAACGACGACACGCTCGGCAAGAACGTCACGAACGGCTGCATCCGGCTGACCCGCAGCGCCCAGCGCCTGCTGCTGACCGAGGTCGAGCCGGGCACCGCCTTCGTCGTGGTGGACCGCCTGCCCTGACCGGGCTCAGCCCAGCAGCCAGCCGTTGGCCTCGGCCACCCGCACCGCGTCGGCCCGGTTGCGGGCGCCGGTCTTGCCGATGGCTGCGGAAAGATGATTGCGTACGGTCCCCTCGGACAGGTGCAACGTCGCCGCCAGCTCGGCCACCGTGCCGCCGCCGCGCGCCGTACGCAGCACCTCGGTCTCCCGCTCGGTGAGCGGGCTCGGCCCGGTGGCGAGCGTCTCGGCGGCGAGCGCCGGGTCGACCACCCGCAGCCCGGCGTGCACCCGGCGGACCGCGTCGGCGAGCTGCCGGGCCGGGGTGTCCTTCACCACGAAGCCGTTCGCGCCCGCCTCCATCGCCCGGCGCAGGTAGCCGGGCCGCCCGAACGTGGTCACCACGAGCACCCGGCAGGACGGCAGCGCGGCCCGCAGCGCGGCGGTCGCGGCCACCCCGTCCAGGCCCGGCATCTCCACGTCGAGCAGCGCCACGTCCGGGCCGGTGCGCAGCGCCTCCGGCACCACCTCGTCGCCGCGGCTCACCTCGGCCACCACAGTCAGGTCCGGCTCCAACGACAGCAGCGCTGCGAGCGCGCCCCGGACCAGCGCCTGGTCGTCGGCGAGCAGCAGCCTGATCGGCTCGGTCACGGGCGCGTCCCTCCGTCCGGATCCGCCGCGGGCACCGTCACCCGGAGCAGGAAGCCACGCCCGTCGTCCGGCCGCGCCACCGTCACCGTCACCGTCGCGTCCAGCCGCCGGGCCCGCTCCCGCAGCCCGGCCAGCCCGTGCCCGGCCGGGCCATGCTGGTCCGCCGGGCCCCGGCCGTCGTCGCGTACCTCCACCGCCGACGGTTCCACCCGGATGACGCAGTGGCGGGCGCCGCTGTGCCGCACCACGTTCGTCACCCCCTCGCGGACCGCCCAGCCGAACAGCTCGTCGCGGTCCGCCGGCAGCGGCGGCACCGACTCCGGCAGCTCCGCGACGACGCCCGCGGCGGTCAGCGCCGACCGCGCGCCGGCCAGTTCGGAGGCCAGATCCACCCCGCGGTACGCCCCGACGGTGCTCCGCACGTCCGCCAGCGCCTCCCGGGCCAGCCGCTCGATGTCGGCGACCTCGGTGGCGGCGCGGGCCGGGTCCAGCTCCAGCAGCCGGCCGGCCAGTTCGGCCTTGACCGCCACCACGGTGAGCGAGTGCCCGAGGATGTCGTGCAGGTCCCGGGCGGCGCGGGCGCGTTCCTCGGCCACCGCCAGCCGGCGGATCTCCTGCTGCGCGGCCTGGAGTTCGCCGTTGCGCTGGGCCAGCCGGCTCACCCCGAACATCGCGAACGAGGCGAGCAGCACCGCGAAGACGAGCGTGCTCTCGTGCTCCCAGCCGGGCACCAGACGCGCGGTCACCGGCGGCGCCGCCGCGGCCAGCACCACCACGACCAGCGCCTCTGCCGACGGCAGCAGGAACACCGCGGCTGCCCCGACGAAGACCAGTGTGGTCAGCCAGTCGCCGCCGGTGCCGGGGATCCCGGCCAGCCCGAGCGCGAGCAGCACGGCGATCAGCAGCCGGGCCCGGCCGGGCGGCACCGGTCGATGGCGCTGCCGTCGGCCCCGGGCCCATTCGAAGATCAGCACGTACGCCACGGCGAACGCGACGAGCGCGCCGATCCCGACCAGCCGCCGCCACAGTTGCGGCTGGTGCAGTGCGGTGCCGAGCGGGATGTTGAGGAAGAACAGCCAGACCGCCGCCAGCAGCCAGCCGGTGAACCGCCAGTGGCGGTTCACCGGCCGGGCCGGACCGGGCGGCGACGTCACGCCGACCACGCTAGACCCCGCTCAGACACGGGTGGTGTCCCGGCGGAACAGCCGGGCCGCGCCGAGGCCGAAGAACACGGTCCAGGCGGTCACGTTCGCCACCGCCGCCCAGTCCACCCCGGTGCCGGTCAGCGGCGCGCGGGCGAGCTGACCGACCCCGTACACCGGGGTGAACTTGGCGATCTGCCGCATCACGTCGGGCAGCAGCTCCAGCGGGACGAACAGGCCGCCCAGCATGGCCAGGATCGCCAGCGCCGGGCCCACGAACTGCATGACGTTCTCGGCCGGGGCGAGGTAGCCGACGAAGAGCCCGAACGCGGCGAACACGAGCGCGCCGACCCAGGCGGTCAGGCCGGACTCGACCCAGACGTGGGCCGGCAGCCGGACCCCGGAGGCCGCGCCGACGGCGAACTCCACGAGTACGCCGAGCAGGCCGAGCACCATCGCGGTGGCGACCTTGGTCGCCACGTACGCGGCGGGGCGCAGCGGAGTGAGCCGCAGTTGCCGGCTCCAGCCCAGCGCGCGTTCGGTGGCGACGGCCGCGCCGGCGCTGGTGGTGGCGACCATGGCCGCGTACACGGCCAGGCTGATCATGATCCAGCCGGTGACCGGCAGCCCGTTGTCCAGCTTCTCCCCGCGCGTGGGCAGCCCGAACAGCAGGAAGAACACGGCCGGCATGACCAGGATGAACAGCAGCGTACGGCGGTTGCGCAGCACCCGGCGGATCTCGATGGCGAGCACCGGCGCGCAGAACCCGCCGAGCATGGGCGGCCGGCGGTCGACGGCGCGGGCGGTGGTGGACGAGGTCGTGGCGGTCATGGCGAGGCTCCCCGGTTCAGGCGGTCAGGGTGAGGAACGCGTCCTCGAGGTTGCGTGAGGTGATCTCCAGGTCCCGGGCGTCCGTGCGGGTCAGCAGGTGCCGGGCGACCACATCGGAGTCCCCTGTGTGCACGAGGACCGCGTCGCCGCGTACCTCGACCGAGCGGACGCCCGGCAGCGCGGCGAGTGCGGCCTGGTCGGCGCCGGGCAGCGTCGCCCGCACCACCCGCCCGGCGGCCAGGTTCTTGATCTCGGCGGTGGTGCCGTCGGCGACCACGCGGCCCTGGCGGATCAGCACGATCCGGTCCGCGTACGCGTCGGCTTCGTCCAGGTAGTGGGTGGCGAACAGGACGGTCCGGCCGGAGCGGGCGTCGGCCCGGATCGCCTGCCAGAAGTCGCGCCGGCCCTCGACGTCCATGCCGGTGGTCGGCTCGTCCAGCACCATCAGGTCCGGGTCGGGCAGCAGCGCGAGCGCGAACCGCAGGCGCTGCTGCTGCCCGCCCGAGCACTTGCCGACCGCCCGGTCGGCGATCCCGGCGATGCCGGCGCGCTCCAGCACCTCCGCCACCGGCCGGGTGTGGCCGTAGAAGTGCGCGGTCATCCGTACCGTCTCGGCGACGGTGAGGTCCTTGAGCAGGCCGCCGGTCTGCATCACGGCGGCGACCCGGCCGTGCCGGACGGCGTCGGCCGGCTCGCCGCCGAAGAGGCGGACCGTGCCGGCGTCCGGGCGGGCCAGCCCGAGCAGCATGTCGACGGTGGTGGTCTTGCCGGCGCCGTTGGGGCCGAGGAACGCCACCACCTCACCGGCGGCGATCCGCAGGTCGAGCCCGTCGACGGCGGTCACCGGGCCGAAGGTCTTGGTGAGTCCGGCCAGGTCCACGGCCGGTGCGGAATCGGTCATGTCCCGATGCTCCGGCGTGCGGTGTCCGGTTCCCCGGAGCGGCAGTCACCTTCCGGCCGTGACATTTGTCAGGCGGTCACGCCGCCGACGCCGGACGCTCTGGGGCCGATCAGGCCGTCGCGCCGCCGTCGATCGCGATCGACGCGCCGGTGACGTGCCGTCCGCCGGGGCTCACCAGGTGACTGACAGTCGCCGCCACGTCGTCCGGGGTCGCGTACCGGCCGAGGGCGATGTGCGACCGCTGCCCGTCCGCGCCCGCGCTGTCCGCCGGGTTCATGTCGGTGTCGGTCGAGCCGGGCAGGATCAGGTTGACGGTGATCCCACGCGGACCGAGTTCGCGGGCGAGCGCCCGGGTCAGCCCGTTCACGGCGCTCTTGGTCATCGCGTACGCGCTCACCCCCGGTGCCGGGACGCGGCTGGCGAAGCTGCTGCCGATGTTGACGATCCGCCCACCCGCGCCCATGTGGCGTACCGCCGCCTGGGTGGCGAGGTAGACCCCGCGCACGTTCACCGCGATCGCCCGGTCCAGGGCGTCGAGGCTGACCGACTCGATCGGCCCACCCGCGAACACGCCGGCGTTGTTGACCAGGATGTCCAGCCGCCCCAACTCGGCGACGGTCCGGTCCACGGCGCCGATCACGGCCGTCGCGTCGGCGCTGTCCGCGTTGATCGCCAGGCCGGTCCGCCCGTACGCCTCGATCTCGGCCACCACGGACTTCGCGCTGTCCTGCGCGGTGCGGTAGGTGAACGCGACGTGGATGCCGTCCTCGGCCAGCCGGCGCACGACGGCGGCGCCGATTCCCCGGCTCCCGCCCGTCACCAGGGCGACCCTGTCGGCAAGTCTGACCGTCATGTCGTCATCCTGACAGTCGACTCAGGACGCTGATCATCCGGGTCAGCCGTCAATTCCTGTCCGGCCGGTCAGGCAGGATTGCCGGCGCCCAGTCCGGGTACGCGCGGGCCGTCCAGCGGCGAAACGGGGAGGCGGACATGAGCGCACCGACGGGACGGGTCGACACGATCGTGCTCATCCACGGGCTCTGGATGACCTCGCGGAGCTGGGAGCACTGGGCGCAGCGGTACTCAGCGCGCGGCTTCCAGGTGCTCACGCCCGCCTGGCCCGGGATGGACCGCGAGGTGGAGGAGCTGCGGGCCGACCCGGCCCCGATCGCCGCGCAGCGCATCGCCGACATCGCCGACCACTACGCGGCGATCGTCAGGGACCTGCCGCGCCCGCCGATCATCATGGGCCACTCGTTCGGCGGCCTGATCGCCCAGTTGCTGGCGGACCGCCGCCTCGGCGCCGCGGTGGTCGCCGTGCACCCCGCGCCGGTACGGGGTGTGCTCAAGCTGCCGCCCAGCACGCTGCGGTCCGGATATTCGATCCTGCACAACCCGGCCAACCGGCACCGCGCCGTGCCGTTCACGCCGGAGGACTTCCGGTACGCCTTCGGCAACACCATCAGCCAGCAGGAGTCCGACGCCGCCTGGGAGCGGTACGCCGTACCGGGCGCTGGGCACGTGCTGTTCGAGGCCGCGTTCGCCAACCTGGACCCGAACTCCGCCACCGAGATCGACAAGAAGCGCAGCGACCGCGCCCCGCTGCTGATCACCGCGGGCGGCGAGGACCACGTGGTGCCCGCAACCTTGGCCAGCTCGATCGCCAACCTCTACCGGAGTTCGACGGCGCTCACCGGCTACCGGGAGTTCCCCGGCCGGTCGCACTTCGTCGGCGGCGAACCGGGCTGGGAGGAGGAGGCGGACTACGCGCTGGAGTGGGCGGTCGAGGCGGCGAACGAGTATTCCCCGACAGTGGTCGCCGAGGCCCCGCGACGGCGTTGACCCACGGAGATATCAAGATCAGCAAAAATTGATATCATCACCTCGTTTCGAGTGCTCGGACGAGGAGGCGCACGTGTCCCGGACCATCCTTGACGTCGACGACGACCTCCTGGCCGAGGCCGCCGAGATCCTCGGTACCGGCACCAAGAAGGCCACCGTCAACGCCGCGCTGCAGGAAGTGGTCAACCGGGAGAAGCGCCGGGAGTTCGCCGACTGGCTCAAGAGCGGCGGCCTGCCGGACCTCACCGACCCGCAGCAGGCGTCGAAGCCCGAAGCGGCATGACGCGGGAGCGCTACCTTCTCGACAAGTCGGCGCTCGCCAGGTGGCCGAAGCCCGCCGTGGCACCCGTCCTGGACGAGTTGTCCGAGCGCGGTCTGCTGGCGGTCTGCGGGGCGGTCGAGATCGAGGTGGTGCACAGCGCCCGCTCGGCCAAGGACGCGCAGCGCGCTCGATGGCTGCTTCGCGGCTTCGACTGGCTCGCCATGCCGGACGACATCTGGGATCGTGCGATCGACGTCCAGGTGCAGGCGCTGCACAAGGGCAACCACCGCGCGCTTTCGATGGCCGATCTGCTGATCGCCGCCACCGCCGAACGGCATGGCGTGACCGTTCTGCACTACGACGGTGACTTCGACCTGATCACCGCGATCACCGGCCAGCCGACGACGTGGGTCGTCCCGGCCGGAAAGGCCGACTGACCGACTACGGTCCTCATTCCCAGGAGTCGGAGATGTCGAGGACCTCGAGGTCGGGCGGGGCCGCCACCGCTACCGTCCCGACGTCCCGTGTGACCAGGTAGCACCGGTAGAGCACGGCGGTGGCGATCGCGTGGGCCACGTCGAGCGGCACCTTGCGGCTCGCCGCGATCCGGGCCACCCGCCGGCTGGTCGGACCGTCGTATACCGCGATCCGGATGTCCCGGTCCGTGTCGAGGAGCAGGTCGAGCAGATCGGCGGCCGGAGTACCCGCTACCTGAAGCTGCGCCTGCCCCAGGCAGAGCGCCGGGATCCACACCTCCTGCTCGGGATCCTCCTGCGCGAGGGTCAGCAGCGCACCCGGCTCGACGCTGTCCCCAGCGGCGTACGCGAGCAGTGCGGACGTGTCCAGGACGAGCCCGTTCACGCGGCAGCCGCCCCGTCACCGTCCCCGAACTGGCGTAGCCACTCCATGTTCCGATCGTGTTGCTCGTCGGTGATCGGCGGCTGTTGTGCCAGCCTCCGGCGAGCCCGCTCGACGTCCTCGTCGGTCACCACATAGCCGTGCTCAGCCCATCGGGCACGCAGACCGTCCGCTCGCATCTTCCGCCGGAGCACGTCGGCGATGAAGCCGGACGTCGTGCCCTGCGACCGCTCGACGTACTCGGCCACGTCGTCGGGCAGGCTGATCGTGATGCGCCGCGTCATACTCTCACCATAGCTCATGCATACTCCGCTTTCGGTGCGGCACGCGGTGCCGGTCGAGCGGGTGCTCATCGCGGCCGGAACCGCCGGGAGCACTCACCGTCGTGTCCGGGCCGGAGCAGACACCGCTGCCCACCGGGCAGCAACCGGTCGCAGAACACCCAGTGGCGGACGTTCTGGTCGTCCTCCGCCGAGATCGTGGTGCCGCCGGGCTCGGTCTGCGGCAGGACGTGCGACCAGTGCGCCACCACCCGGGCCAGCCGCTGAGCGGAGAGCAGGTCGTTGACGACGACCGGCAGGTGGATCACCCATCGCTCGGTCACCTGTCGTACCCCCGTTCGTTGCGGGCCCGGGCCTGCTCCGACTGCCAGCGACGCAGCGCGTTCTTGATCCGGTCTGTCTCCCGGCGGCTCTGCGCCAGCGCGTCGTAGACGACGGCCAGGTCACCGGCGACGCGGTCGAGGAACTCCCGCACCTCCTGCGGATCGAGCCCACGCCGGCCCAGCTGGGTCGTCCGGAAGCTCCGCTCACGGACCTGCCACGGACGCAAGGGCTGATAGGCGGACGAGCGGTAGCAGGTCGATCCGAGGACCGACCGCCGGCGACGCCGGACACGCCGGAGGAAGACGCGCATGACAGGACCTGCCTCTCACCGTCGAGATCGAACCGTGGAAGGGCGGGCCCACCGGCCCGCCGCGCACCGGCGGACCCACCCCGGCACCTGCCACCGCAGCCTTCGACCAGCAGTACGTCAGCAGGGCACAACGCGTGGCCCAGGTCGACACCCGATGACCCAGCCGATCCGGCCACTCACTCATCGTGCAGTGAACCGCACCCTTTGCGCAACTCCCGATTCGGGATGATGTCATTGCGAAGCTCGTCCGCTTCCGCCACACTGACCGGCATGACTGGAAGCCCGACCGTCCGACGTCGACGCCTGGCCGCTGCCCTCCGTCGCCTCCGTGAGCAGACCGGCATGACCGCCGACCAGGCCGCCAAGGAGGTGGGGATCTCGAAGTCGGCGATCAGCCGCATCGAGAACGCCCAGGTGTCCGTCATGCCGCCGGTCGCCCGTGGACTTCTTGAGCTGTACGGGGTGGAAGGCGACGAGGTGGACGCACTCGTCCAGGTCGCCCGCGATGCCCGCAAGCGCGGCTGGTGGCAGGCGTACGACGACGTGCTGCCGGACTGGTTCGAGGTCTACGTCGGGCTGGAGGCCGAGGCCTCCGAGATCCGCGCGTTCGAGCCGCAACTGGTTCCGGGTCTACTCCAGACCGCCGACTACGCCCGCGCGGTCATCCGCGCCGAGCACCCGGACGCCCCGACCGACGAGGTGGACCGGCGGGTGGAGTTGCGCATGCGGCGACAGGACACCGAGACTCCGCCGAAGCTCTGGGTGGTGCTGGACGAAGCCGCACTACGGCGGCCGGTCGGCGGCGCGGAGCTGTTCGCGGCGCAGTTGCGGCGACTGGCCGAGGAGGCCGACCGACCCGGCCGCACCATTCAGATCCTGACCTTCGGCGCGGGCGAGTACGGGTCGATGGGCAGTGCCTTCAGCGTGCTGGCCTTCCCCGAGCCGGCCGATCCGGGGGTCGTCTACGTCGAGACCCGCGCGGGTAGCCTCTACCTCGAAGGCCAACAGGTCAGGGAGTACAGCCGCGTCTTCGAGCACCTGGTCGCCACGGCGGCCAGCGCCCGCGAGTCGCACGACCTGATCCTGGGGGCGATCGACGAGCTATGAGAGGACGGCGCGGGTGGAAGAGGCCAACCAGGCGGCGGTGACCTGGCGCAAGAGCACCCGCAGCAACGGCTCCGGAAACTGCGTCGAGGTCGCCGACAACCTGCCCGGCGTGGTCGGGCTACGCGACAGCAAGGACCCCGCCGGTCCGGCCCTCGCCTTCCCGCCGAGCAGTTGGGCCGCCTTCATCCGGGCCGTCAAGAGCGAGACCCTGAGCCGCTGAGGGGTTGCCTCGCCAGCACGGGAGCGGCGGTGTCGGCGTGCTGACAGTGTGCTGCGCGGCTTCCGGTGAACAACCCGGCTACCGTGCCCTCCATGAGCCCCTCGCACGAATTCAGCGTCGATGACGTCGATGCGGCCATCGACTTCGTGATCAAGAACGGCGCGGAGGATCGCGGGCAGACCGTCTCGTACTCCCGAGTGTTCGATGCGGCGGGCCTTCCCGCGCCGCAGTACCTCCACATGGACGGCGACCCTCAGCGGGTCACCGAGTTCATGGAGGCGTTTCACAACCGCTGCAAGGAACGGCAGCTCCCTCCCCTGGACGCACTCGTCGTGCACGTCGCCGCCCGCCGTGCTGGATTTCCGGGAGCGGGCTACTTCCGGATCAACGGCTTGGCCGACCCGCTCGCGGAGCGCGCCAAGCCGGAAGCCGTGACGGCGAGCGTCCGGTTCTGGGAGGAGCAGCGGGAGACCTGCAAGCGGTGGGGGGTCAAGAGCCGACGCGGCCATACGTGAAGCCGTGCAGGCGGTCCCGGTACTCAGACGACGGCCATCGCCACCCGACAAGGCATCGACCATGCTGGACGGCAGGTGCGACGATGCGACGATGATTCGGCTGATCGCGGACGACACCTGGGACGGCCTCGACAGCTACCTGCGACAGGCCACGCGGAAACGAGCCGCTATCGCCTACATCGGGTCGGCCGCTGCTCAGATGCTGGGTCTCGTCGGTGGCGACCTGATCATCGTGGACGGGTCCGATGCGGCGCTCGGCGCCGGTCTCGTCGATCCGGCCGTCGTGGACGCCTGGCTCTCCGAGCGTGTCGAGGTGCGTTCGCTCTGGGGCCTGCATGCCAAGGTGATGCTGCTGGAGGGCAGGCAGACCCGGGCGGTGGTCGGCTCGGCTAACGCCTCGGCTCACTCCCGGGACCGGCTACGGGAGGCCGCAGTCGTCACCGACGACGAAGGGCTGTGCGCCCAGGTAGCCGAACAGTTGGACGTATGGCAGGCCGAAAGCGACGAGATCGACGCGGAATGGCTTGTGCACGCCCGGGCTGTCTACCGTCCGCCGGTTGCCGCTCCACTGCCCCGCGCCCACCGACGACTGCCCCGCCTCTGGGTGGGCATGGCGGTCAACGAAACGACTGCGCTTCCCAGTAAGGCGGCAGTGGTCGCAAAAAGGCTGGAACAGCGACACGGACGTGGGACTGTCTTGCCCTGGCGCATGAATCGGGGCGATGAGCAGGCCGTCCGGCAAGGGGACGAGGTCGTCGTCGTCGACGTCGGTGCAATCGAGCAGAAGCCCCGCCGCACCTCCCGAGCATGGTCTCCTGCACGGGTGGCGCGAGTGGTGACCGAACCTAGACGTCACCCGGTGGCCTTTCTGGTCTGGTCGCACAGCGATCCCGAGACACGCACCTTCGCGGAGGTGGAAGAGGCGGTGCAGGCAGCCGGCGGCAGTATCGATTGGGATAAGCCGTTTGAAGCCTATTCCTCCGCAGCGAAGGCTCTGCGCGAACTCTGGCCGGTCTCGAACGAGCGGCCGTAGCCCCACGGACAAGGCTTCAGGGAGGATCCGGTGCCCACCCATCGGCAGACCCACCAAGCCGGCCGCCATCTTGCCGTCGGTCACGCCCTTCTACGTGGTTACCAAGCGGAACTCGTCGGCGCGCAGACGTTCATCACCGTCAACCGTCGTCGCGCCGCGGTGATGGTCGCGGGCAAGGGCGCTTGGATGATCGCGGACATCGGCAAGTTCACCAGCAGCACCATCGGAACGTACGTGCTGGTGGACGTCTCCGGGATTCATCCTCGATTCTTCGTCGCGCCCGGCGACGACCTCCGCCGTGATGTGCAACTACGACACCAGCAGTTCATGGACCGGGTAGGCGTCAGGCCGCGCAACAGCGAGAGCCAGCACACCAAGATCGAGCCGCAGGACGTCGCCCGATGGGAGGACGACTGGGCGGCCTTCGAGCGTGCAGACGGCACGTAGATCCTGGCTTCGACACAGCCCGGCAACGGCGCGCTGAACCTCTGGTCGGTAGCTGGACCCGAACCGCTCAATAGGGTCGTGCGCTGCGTCTTCGGCTCGGTCACCGGTGGATTCCACGGCTGGCCCGCTCGGCAGCGTCGCCCGGCGGGACCTGGCGCGGCAGGGGCCGGTCCGGTCCCGCCAGCTTCCGCCACAGGAACTCCAGCGTGAGTGTCCAGACGAAGGCGCGCTGCTCGTTGTTCGCCGCCGCGCCGTGCCCGCCCTCGACGTTCTCGTGGTAGGTCACGTCGTGCCCGTACTCCCGCAGCCGGGCCGCCATCTTGCGGGCGTGCGCGGGATGCACCCGGTCGTCTCGGGTCGAGGTCACGAACAGGACCGGCGGGTACGCCTCGCCGGCCCGGACGTTGTGGTACGGCGAGTACTCCCGCAGGTAGGCCCAGTCCTCCTCCCGGTCCGGGTCGCCGTACTCGGCCATCCACGAGGCGCCGGCCAGCAGCCGGTGGTAGCGCCGCATGTCCAGCAGGGGCACGTGCGCGACAACCGCGCCGAACAGCGCCGGGTAGCGGGTGAGCATCACTCCCATCAGCAGCCCGCCGTTGCTACCGCCCTCGATGCCCAGCCTTCGCGGCGTGGTGATCCCGCGCGTCACCAGGTCGGCCGCGACCGCCGCGAAGTCCTCGTACGCCCGCAGCCGGTTCTCCCGCAGCGCCGCGCGGTGCCACCGTGGGCCGTACTCGCCGCCGCCCCGGATGTTCGCCACCGCGTACGTGCCGCCGCGGGCCAGCCACCCCCGGCCGATGACTCCGCTGTAGTTCGGGGTCATCGGGATCTCGTAGCCGCCGTAGCCGGTGAGCAGCGCCGGCCCGCCGGTCGCGTCCGCCTTTCCCACCACGAAGTACGGCACCAGCGTCCCGTCAACCGAGGTGGCGAAGAACTGGCGCACCGCCAGGCCCTCAGGATTGAAGAAGGCCGGCTCTCGCTTGAGCGTTTCCACCGGGCCGCCGACCTGCCCGAGTCGCAGCGTCGCCGGTTGCAGGAACCCTTCGGAGTCGAGCAGATAGGCATCGCTGTGGTCCGGGTCGGTCTCTACGATCCGGCTGTGCCGACCCACCGGCGGTTCGGCGAGCGGCTCACGCCGCCAGCCCGACCCGTCGGGCGTCAGCACCTCAAGCCGGCTCCGCACGTCGAGGAGGGTCTCCAGGATCAGGTGGCGTCGCGTCCAGGCCCAGCCGCTCAGCGCGGCGCGGTCGTCCGGCCGGAAGAGCACCGCCAAATCCCGCCCGCCAGCCAGGAACGCGTCGAACGGGGTGACCAGCAGCGTGCCCGCCGGATGCGTGACCCCGCCGACCGTCCACGCCGAGCGCAGTCGGATCAGCAGCCACATCCGGTGCACGTCCGAGTCGGCGTCCTCCGGCACGTCGATCGGCACCAGCTCGTCGGCCTCGGTCAGCAGGTGCTTCCGTACCCGATAGAAGTCCAGGCTTCGGGCTACGAAGTCACGCGCGAAGCCGGGACTCGGATCGTGCCAGGCGTGGACGCTGACGTCGTCCGCGCGCCCCTCGTGTACGAGGGCAGCCGCGGAGAGCGGGGTGCCTCGCCGCCAGCGCTTGACGACTCGTGGATATCCCGACGAGGTCAGTGATCCGGGTCCGAAGTCGGTGCCGACGAAGATGTGGTCGGCGTCGATCCAACAGACGTCGGTCTTTGCCTCGGGGAGCGCGAAACCGTCCTCGACAAAGTCGCGGCGCACCAGGTCGAACTCCCGTACGACGACCGCGTCCGCGCCACCGCGGGACAGGCTGATCAGGCAACGCCGGTAACCGGGGCGCAGCACCGTCACCTGCTGCCAGACCCAGTTCTCGCCCTCCTTGGCGGCGAGGGCGTCCAGGTCGAGCAGCACGTCCCACTCCGGCGCCGGCTGGCGATACTGGTCGAGGGTGGTCCGCCGCCACACCCCGCGCGGGTGCACGGTGTCGGTCCAGAAGTTGTAGTAGAAGCCGTCCGCACGCCATCCCGGATACGGGATGCGGTCGTCTGCGTCCAGCACCTGCCGGATCTCCGTCCGCAGGCCGGCGAACGCCTCACCGTCGGTCAGCGCGGCGGCGGTCTCCAGGTTCCGCTCCCGCACCCACCGCACGGCGTCCGCGCCTTCAAGCTCCTCCAACCAGAGGTACGGGTCGTCGCCCTCATCAACCTGCGTCGCCACCCTCGCCACTATCCCGATGAGCGGCCCTGACCCAGTCCCAGATGTCAGCATGGCGACTCAACAGGTAGCCATGAGAGAGGCCGGCCCGGTCGACTTGGACGGCGAAGACCAGCTCGTGCGGAGTCACAGGCCGCGCTCGTCGCGCAGGTCGGCCAGCGGGACGGGGGTGTCGCCGGCGTCGATACGGGCCAGGGCATCGCGGGCCGCCGAGACATCTGCGGCATCCTCGGCTCGCTCGATCGCCTCGGCAAGCTCGGCGGGGACGATGGCCGCCAAGCGCTGCCCCCGGCGGGTCACGTAGGTGATCCGCCCGGCGTAGTGGGCACGCGACACGACATCCGCGAGGCTGTCTCGGGCATCGGAGATCGGCAGTTCGGCGGCGGGCTCGCTCATGTCCCGATCGTACGACTCGTACAACTCGTACAAGTGCAAAAGTGCCGCCTGCCGACCCTGGTGTGCGGGTGGGTCCGCCGGGTATGACGGAAACATGAGGGCGAGTTTCCGTCTGGGTCGGATCGCGGGCGTACCGGTCGGCGTCAACTGGAGTGTCCTGGTCATCTTCGTGCTGATCGCGTGGGCGCTGTCGGCGAGCCTGTTCCCGGCCTCGTACCCCGGTCACTCCCCCGTCGCCTACTTCGCGGCCGGCCTGGCCGCCGCCGTGGTCTTCTTCGTCGGTCTGCTCGCCCACGAGGTGGCGCACGCGGTGGTCGCCAAGCGCAACGGCATCGAGGTCGAGGGCATCACGCTCTGGCTGTTCGGCGGTGTCGCCGAGCTGAAGGGCGAGGCGAAGGACCCGGGCGCCGAGCTGCGGATCGCCGGGGTCGGGCCGCTGGTCAGCCTGATCATCGGCGTGTTCTTCGCGGCGATCGCGGTGGCTGTGGCCGCCGCGGGCGGGCACGGGCTGCTGCTCGGCGCGCTGGCCTGGCTGGCGGGCATCAACGTACTGCTGGCGATCTTCAACGTGCTGCCGGCCGCCCCGCTGGACGGCGGGCGGCTGCTGCGCGCGGCGGTGTGGAAGTTCACCGGCGACCGAACCAAGGCGTCGGTGGTGGCGGCCCGCGCGGGCTGGGTGCTCGGCGTCGTGCTGATCGGGCTGGGGCTGTGGCGGTTCTTCACCGGCGCGGGGTTCGGCGGGTTGTGGCTGGCGCTGATCGGCTGGTTCCTGCTCGGCGCCGCCGGCCAGGAGGAACGCGCCGCCCGGATGGGCGACGCGCTGCGCGGCATCCGGGTCGGCGACGTGATGACGCCGCAGCCGCAGACCGCGTCCGGCGACCTCACAGTGGCCGACTTCGTCGACCACTACCTTTTCGCGTACCGGCACTCCGCGCTCCCACTGACCGTCGACGGCAGGCCGGTCGGTCTGGTCACGCTCGATCGGGTACGCGGCATCGCGGCCGACCGCCGTGCGTCGACCACGCTGGCCGAGGTGTCCTGCCGGGCCGACGAGCTGGTGCTCGCCCGCCCGGACGAGCAGCTCACCGACCTGCTGCCCCGGCTCAACGAGTGCACCGACGGCCGCGCTCTCGTGGTGGTCGACAACCAGCTTGTCGGCATCGTCTCGCCCAGCGACATCAGCCGCGCGGTGCAGCGCGGCAGCCTGCGCCAGCAGATGCCGGCCGGACGCTGAGTCAGTCCCGGGGGAAGTAGCGGTCCATCTCGGCGGTGCGGAACTTCCCCTTCGGGTCGAACTCGCGCAGCAGCGCGGCGAAGTCGGCGTGCCGGGGGTACGCGGCGGCGGGATCGCGCTCGAACAGCTTGCCCCAGTGCGGGCGCGGCGCGAACGGGGCGAGCCGCTCCTCCACCTCGGTTAGCACCGGCGCGACAGCGACCGGATCGCCGATCCAGGTGAAGTGCAGCGCCAGCGAGTCGCGCCGGAAGTTCGGGCTCAGCCACAGCTCGTCGGCGGCGACCGTACGCAGCTCGCAGATCTGGAGCACGGCGGCGATGCGGTCGGCGACCGGGTCGAGCGCGGCGAGCGCCGCCGACGCGTCGGCCCGGGCCACGTGCCACTCCGACTGCAGCTCCTCGCCGCTGCTGGGGGTGAAGCCGAGCCGGAAGTGCGGCAGCCGCTCGTGCCACGGCCCCGGCTCGCCGAGCTGAGCGGTGCAGTGCTCCGGCGACATGCCGGGCACCGGGTGCCGGGGCGAGTCGGCGGCCACCGTGTCCAGCCAGTCGGCGGGCGGCGGGGCCTCGTCGGCGTACTGCTTCACCCACACCTGGTCGAAGCGCTCCGAGCGCCACGAGGTGAAGACGCTGACGCTGTACGCGGCGTCGAGCGCCTCGTCCAGCGCGGCGCGGGGCAGGCCCAGACGGACGTGCTGCCGGATCTCGTACGTGGGCACCACGTCGAGCGTGAGCCGGGTGACCACGCCCAGCGCGCCCAGGTTGACCACCAGCCCGGCGAACCGCGGGTCGGCCCGGTCGACGGTGATCAGGTCGCCGTCGGCGGTGACGAGTTCCAGCGCGGCGACGGCGGCGGCCAGGTTGCGGTTCCGCGCGCCGGAGCCGTGGGTGGCGGTGGCGACCGAGCCGGCCACCGAGATGTGCGGCAGCGACGCGAGGTTCGCCAGCGCGTACCCCTGGGCCTGGAGCGCGGTGGCCAGGTCGCCGTAGCGGACGCCCGCCGCGACGGTGACGGCGCCGCGGTCGGGGTCGAGCGCGACGGCGGGTGGCAGGCCGTCCAGCGCGATCTGGGTGCCGGTGGTGTCGCCGAGCCGGTTGAACGAGTGGCCGGTGCCGACGGCCCGGACCAGGTCGGCCTCCGCGACCAGCCGCCGCAGTTCGTCGGTCGAGGTCGGCCGCGATCGGGTACGCGCCGACCAGCTGACGTTTCCGGCCCAGTTCGTGTCCGTCATGCGCTGCATCATCCGCCATCATGCGCCGGCAGGGTTGCCCCGGCCACTCGGCGGGAATCCTGGCGGGATGAGCAGCTACCGCGACCCGAGCCTCCGCGGCGACGTGTACCCGTCGGAGGAGGAGATCGACCCGACCGGCGTGGACCCCGACGCTGCGGAGATGCCGCCCGCCGGTGTGGGACCCGCCGGTGTGGGGGTGACGCCCGCCGCGACCGCCCCGGTTCCGGGGCCCACGCCGGAGCCCGAGCCCGCGCCGGTGCCCCACCCGGGGCCGCCGCCGCGCCAGGGGGCGGGCCGGTCGATCGTGACCCGGCACCTGGACGGTTCCGTCGAGGTGGTCACGGATCTGGACGGCGACGGTGTGGCCGACGTGGTGCAGATCGACCTGGACGGCGACGGCGTACCCGACGTGACGTACCTGGACAGCGACCGCGACGGCCGCCTCGACACGGTCCGCCGCGCCACAACAAGCTGACCCGCCCGCCGCCCACGCGACTCGGCGACGATCTTGGAGTTCTGGCGTCCACACCGCCGTTGATCATGCGGTTGCCGCCCCGACAAGAGCCGTAAATCCGGCACCGGAAGGGCCGCAACCGCAAGATCGCGGGGTTTGTGGGGGGCGGCGCGGGAGTGCCTCCCGTAACGCGAGATTGTTGTTCCGCAAGGTGGGACCGCTGGAGATCTTGGTACGGAACGGCCCCTATAGGGGCCGTTCCGTACCAAGATCTCGACGGGAGGCGGGAGGCGGGAGGCGGGGCGGGGGACGCCAACCCCGGTCAGATGTGGGGCATCACCTCGGCGGCTACCAGCTCCAGGTGGTCCAGGTCGGTCAGGTCCAGCACCTGGAGGTAGGCCCGGGAGCTGCCCGCCTCGGCGTACCGGCCGAGCGTCTCGACCACCTCGGCGGGCGTGCCGGCGGCGCCGTTGGCGCGCAACTCGTCCGGGTCACGACCGATCGCCTCGGCGCGCCGCTTCACCTCGGCCTCGTTGCGGCCGCAGCACAGCACGAGCGCGTTGGACCAAGCCATCGTGGACGGATCGCGGTCGATCTCGGCGCAGGCGTCGCGTACCCGCTGGAACTGCGTGACGGTGTCCTCGACCGAGACGAACGGCAGGTTGAACTCGTCGGCGTACCGGGCGGCCAGGCGGGGCGTGCGCTTCGGGCCCATGCCGCCGAGCAGGATCGGCGGGCGGGGGCGCTGCACCGGCTTGGGCAGCGCGGGCGAGTCGCTGACCGGGTAGTACGTGCCGGGGAAGTCGAACGTGGAGCCCGCCGGGGTGGACCAGAGCCCGGTGATCACCGCGAGCTGCTCCTCCAGCCGGTCGAACCGCTCCCCCAGCGGCGGGAACGGGATGCCGTACGCGGTGTGTTCCTCGGCGTACCAGCCGGTGCCGATGCCCAGCTCGACCCGGCCGCCGCTCATCTGGTCGACCTGCGCCACGGTGATCGCCAGCGGGCCGGGGAGCCGGAACGTGGCGGCGGTCATCAGCGTGCCGAGCCGGATCCGGGTGGTGTCGCGGGCCAGCCCGGCGAGCGTGGTCCAGGCGTCGGTCGGGCCGGGGTCACCGCTCACCGAGCCCATCTTCAGGTAGTGGTCGGAGCGGAAGAAGGCGGCGAAGCCGGTCTCCTCCGCGCGCCGGGCCACGGCGAGGAGCTGGTCGTACGTGGCGCCCTGCTGGGGTTCGGTGAAGATCCGCAGTTCCATGCCCCGAGCATATGGAGCCGGCCGGGGCGGGGCAGCGCGACCTGTCATTCCTTGCCAGGCATATAACCGATGAGGCATATTGAAGGCGTGACAGTCGACGCCTTCGCCGTGCTGGCCGAGCCCTCCCGGCGCCGCATCCTGGACCGGCTGCGCCGGACCGAGAGCAGCGTCGGCGAGCTGGTGGACGCGCTGGGCATGAGCCAGCCGGCCGTCTCCAAGCACCTGCGCGTGCTCCGCGACGCCGGCCTGGTCACCTGCCGTACTGCCGCGCAGCGGCGGATCTACCGGGTCGACACCGCGCCGCTACGAGCAGTCGACGACTGGCTCGGGCCCTACCGGTCGATGTGGACCACGCATCTCGACGCCCTGGAACGCCATCTCGACAGTCAGGAGTGACAGATGGACCGCGACTCGTTCCGCCCCGGCCCACTCGCCCGGGTGAGGCTGACACCCGAAAACGAACTGGTCTTCGTCCGCGACCTGCGGCACCCGCCGGAAACCGTGTGGGCCGCGCTCACCGACCCGGATCGGCTCGCCGAGTGGGCGCCGTTCCTGGCCGACCGTGACCTGGGCCGCCCCGGCGACGCCGTACTCAGCGCCGTCGACGGCGACCAGAGCTACCCGGCGCCGGCCCGGGTGCTGCGCGCCGACCGGCCGCACCTGCTGGAGTACACCTGGGGCGACGACCTGCTGCGCTGGGAGTTGACCGCCAACGGCGACGGCACCACGCTGACGCTGCGGCACCGGGTCGGCGGTCCCGACCTCGCCGCGATGACTGCCGCCGGCTGGCACATCTGCCTCGACGTCGCCGCGCATCTGCTCGACGGCGACCCGGTCGGCCCGATCCGGGGCGCGGAGGCGAAGGACTTCGGCTGGGCGGACCTGCGCGACGCGTACGCCGAACGCCTGGACCGCGACTGACGACTGCGGTCACCCGGTCCGGCGGCGCAGCCACCCGGCGGCGCCGCCGACAAGCGTCGTTCCGATGGTGGTGCCGATCGCCACCAGCGCCGCCCCGACCGCCCACAGGCCGGTGTCGTCGGTCGAGGCGGCGTGCACCGCCCACGGAACGGTGAACGCCACTGTCATCACGGTCGCCACCAGCCAGATGTTCAGCCACCAGCCGGCGACGGCGGCCAGCGCGCCCAGGGTCAGCACCGCGGCGGCGACCTGCCAGACCGCGTACGGCCCGCTCATGTCACCGGTCTGCGGGTCCACGGTCCAGCCGGACTCCCAGCTCAGCCAGGCCACCCAGGCGCCGGCCGTGGCCAGCGCCAGGAACAGACCGCCGAGCAGCGTACGTCTCGTCGTCACGCCTTCGATCCTGCCCGGCCGGCGGGGCCGGCGAATGAGCACGCGTACTCGATTTCGCCGCCGCGCACACGGCGGTGTGCGCGGCGTGTGCGCCCGGTGCCAGCGGCCCCGGCCATCGTCGGCGTCATGAGTTACGCATTCGAAGCGGAGGGCCTGGTCAAGCGGTTCGGTACGACCACCGCGCTGGCCGGGATCGACCTCGCCGCACGCCGGGGGACCGTGCTGGGGGTGCTGGGGCCCAACGGCGCCGGCAAGACCACTGCGGTACGGATCCTCGCCACGCTGTTGCGCCCGGACGGGGGGCGCGCGACTGTCGGCGGCTACGACGTGGTCACCGACGCCGCCCGGGTACGGCGGCTGATCGGGCTGACCGGCCAGTACGCCTCGGTGGACGAGGACCTGACCGGCACCCAGAACCTGGTGCTGATCGGCCGGCTGCTCGACCTGAGCCGCCACGAGGCGCGGGCGCGGGCGGCGGAGCTGCTCGCCTGGTTCGGCCTGACCGACGCGGCCGGACGCCCGGCCAAGACGTACTCCGGTGGCATGCGCCGCCGCCTGGACCTGGCCGCGAGCCTGGTCGGCCGGCCGGAGGTGATCTACCTGGACGAGCCGACGACCGGGCTGGACCCGGCGAAGCGGGAGGAGATGTGGGGTGTGGTCCGCTCGCTCGTCGACGACGGGTCGACGGTGCTGCTGACCACGCAGTACCTGGACGAGGCCGACGCGCTCGCCGACGAGATCTCGGTGATCGACCACGGCCGGGTGATCGCGCACGGTACGCCGGGCGAGCTGAAGCGGATCGCGGGCAGCCAGACGATCGTGGTCCGGCCGACCGATCCGGGCCGGATCGGCGCGGTCGCCGAGATCCTGCGCGCCGCCACCGGGGCCGATCCCGAGCTGCCCCGGCCGGGCGTGCTGACCGTGCCGGTGGACGACGACGCCCCGTTCACCGCTGTGGTCCGCCGGCTCGACGACGCCGGCATCGGAGTGGTCGAGCTGGCGCTGCGGCTGCCCAGCCTCGACGAGGTGTTCTTCACGTTGACCGGCCACGGCGCCGAGGAGCAGGCGGAGGTGGCGGCATGACCACGACGACCCGTACGGCGACGCCGCCGCCCCGGACCGGCACGCCCCGCGCCTCCGCCCGTCCGTTCGGGCTGGTCCGGCACAGTCTCGCGCTGGCCGGCCGCAGCCTGATCAAGACGATCCGGACCCCGGAACAACTGCTCGACGTCACGCTCCAGCCGGTCGTCTTCGTGCTGATCTTCGTCTACCTGCTCGGCGGCGCGGTCGCCGGCTCGCAGCACGAGTACCTGCAGTTCCTGCTGCCCGCGATCATGGTGCAGACCGTGCTGTTCGCGTCCATCGCCACCGGCGTCAGCCTCAACACCGACGTCGAGAAGGGCGTCTTCGACAGGTTCCGCAGCCTGCCGATCGCCCGGTCCGCGCCGCTCGTCGGCTCGGTGGTCGGCGACCTGGTCCGGTTCGTGGTCTCCATCGCGGTGCTGCTGGGGTTCGGCTACGCGCTCGGCTTCCGGATCGGCACCGATCCGCTGTCCGCGCTCGCCGCCTGCCTGCTGACCATCGCGTTCGCGTTCGCGGTCAGCTGGATCGGCGTGCTGCTCGGGGTGCTGATGCGCAGCCCGGGCGCGGTGCAGGGCACGGCGTTCCTGCTGCTGTTCCCGCTGACCTTCGGCACCAACATGATGGTGCCGACGGACACGCTGCCCGGCTGGTTGCAGTGGTGGGTCGGGGTCAACCCGGTGGCCGACGTGATGGAGGCGGCCCGGGGTCTGATGATCGGCGGCCCGGTGGCCGGTCCGGTGACCCGGTCGCTGCTCTGGACCGTGGCGATCATCGCGGTCTTCGCGCCGCTCGCCGTCCGCGCCTACCGCCGCCGCGCCTGAGGGCGCCTCATCCAGCCGGGTCGCCGCCCACGAACGCGAGGGCGTCGGCCCGGCTGCGGCCGTGACCCCGGGCGTACGCGGCGGCGTAGCTCTCCTCGCCCAGCTCGGCGCGCAGCCGCTCGGCGAGCCGCTGCGCGTCGGGATTGGAGCGGTCCGGCCGCCCGCGCAGCGAGTCGGAGACGCCGAGCAGTTCGGCCGCGCGCTCGTACCGGCCCTCGGCCACCGCCAACGCGACCCAGCCGACAGTGACGATCGCGACCACCGGCATGTCCCGGGCGGCGAGGCTGCGCGTGGTCGCATCGTCGAGACAGCGACGCGCACCCGGCAGGTCACCGCGGGCCAGCGCCAGATGGCCCGTCTCGGTCAGCAGCAGGGCACGGAACTGCGGGGCGGCCAACGGCGTCTCGTCCTGGCGGCGCGTCGCCTCGGCGAGGCACTCCTGCGCCTCGTCCAGCGACCCCTCGGAGCGGGCGATGCTGCCGAGCATCATCAGCCCGAACGCGCCGTCCCGGCCGTCCCGGTCGGTCACGAACCGGCGCAGTTCGGCCTTGGCGCCGGCCACGTCGCCGGAGCGGGCCCGGATGGCGGCGAGCCAGATCAGCTGGAAGCCGGGCTCGGAGGCCGGGTTGAGTTCCCGGGCCAGCCGCACCGACTCCTCCAGCGCCGCGGTCGCCGCCTCGAAGTCGCCGCGTTTGGTGAGCGCGTCGGCGTACTCGCTGAGCACGTGCGACAGGCTCATCCGCTCGCCGACCGCGCGCAGCTCCGCGGCGGCGTCGGTCAGGTCACGCAGCATGCCCTCGGCGTCGCCGTCGTTCTCCTTGAACTTGCCGCGTACCCCCAGCAGCGTGCCGTCGGTCCACGGGTCGGGATGCCCGCGCGCACGGTCGATCGCCGCGATCCCGGCCGCCGTGTCGTCGTCGAAGATCGACAGCATCGGCGCGAGCAGCCCCACGATCGGATGCTTGGTCCCCTCCACCGCCCGCAGGGTCGTGGTCAGCTCGGCGATCTGCTCCGGCGTCGGCCCCCGCTCGCCGCCTGCCAGCTCCGAACCGATGCGGATGGCGAGCACCACCGCCCGCTCCTCCGCCGGGGCCGGGCCGGGCAGCGCCAGCGCGCGGGCCAGCACGTCACCGCCGATGCCGCCGTCGCCCCAGATCACCAGCGGCAACGCCAGCCCCGCGCCGATGCGCAGCGCGGTGTCGGCGTCACCGGCGTCGCAGGCGTAGTGCAGCGCGCCGACGATGTTCTCCCGTTCCGCCTCCAGCAGCCGCAGCCACGGCAGCTGACCGGCCGTGCGCAGGTGCGGCTCCGCGGTCCGGACCAGCTCCCGGAAGTACGCCGCGTGCGCGGCGCGCGCCCCGGCCGACGCCCCGGCGGCGGCGAGCCGTTCCAGCCCGTACTCCCGGATGGTCTCCAGCATCCGGAACCGCCCGTCGCCGACCACCTGGAGCAGCGACTTGTCCACGAGCGCGTCGAGCAGCGCGACGGCGGCCGGGCCGGCGACGCCGGCCGCCGAGTCGGCGGTGACCGACGCCGGGAAGACCGCGAGCCGTTCGGCGAGCTGCCGCTCGTCGTCGGTGAGCAGCCCCCAGCTCCAGTCCACCACCGCCCGCAGCGTGCGGTGCCGGGGCAGCGCGGTGCGGCTGCCGCCGGTCAGCAGCCGGAACCGGTCGTCCAGACCGGCCGCGACCTGCCGCGGCGACAGCGTCCGCAGGCGCGCCGCCGCGAGTTCGATGGCCAGCGGCAGGCCGTCGAGCCGCCGGCAGATCTCCACCACTGCCGCCACGTTCTCGCCGGTCACCGCGAACCCGGGCCGCACGGCAGCGGCCCGGTCGCGCAGCAACTGCACCGACGGGTACGCGAGCGCGTCGCCCGGCGTCGCGTCCGCCGGTGGCAGCCGCAACGGGGGTACGGGTTCCAGCACCTCGCCGACGATGCCGAGCGGCTCCCGGGAGGTGGCCAGCACGCGCAGCCCCGGACAGTGGCCGAGCAGGTCCTCGGCGAGCCGGGCGGCGGCCTCGACGACGTGTTCGCAGTTGTCCAGCACGATCAGCGTCTCGTCGGTGGCGATCGTGTCCACCAGGCGGCCGAGCGTGTCGCGGGCCGGCTGGCGTACCGGTTCCAGCTTCCGGTCCCGCCGCCCGAGCGTGTCGAGCACGGCCCGTGGCACGTCCGCCGGGTCGGTGATCGGTGCCAGCTCGACCAGCCACGCCCCGCCGGGTACGCCGTCGGCGAGCCGGCCCGCCGCCACGCTCGCCAGCCGCGTCTTGCCCGCTCCGCCCGGCCCGAGCAGGGTGACCAGCCGGTTGCCGGCGAGCAGCCCGGTGAGCCGGCGCAGGTCCTCGTCGCGCCCGACGAACGTGGTGAGCGCGGCCCGCAGGTTGCCCCGCGTCACGGCCGTCGGCTGCCGCGGGGCCGCCTCGCCGCGCAGCAGCTCCAGGTGCGCGGCCCGCAACTGCGGCGACGGGTCGACGCCCAGCTCGTCGGCGAGCCGCTGCCGGATCCGCTCGTACGCGGCGAGCGCCTCGGCGGGCCGCCCGGCGGCGGCGAGCGTACGCAGGTGCAGCTCGGCCAGCCGCTCCCGCAGCGGATGCGCGGCGGTCAGCTCCTCCAGCTCGGCGACCAGCAGTTCCGGCCGCCCGGCGCGCAGCTCCGCCTCGATCCGGTCCTCCTGCGCGGTGAGCCGCAGTTCCGCCAGCCGCGCCACCGCTGCCGCCGCGTACGGCGCGTCGGCGACCTCGGCCAGCGCCGGCCCCCGCCACAGCGCGAGCGCGTCGCGCAACGTCGTCCGCGCCGTCGCCGCGTCCCCGTCGCGAAGCGCCGCCCGCCCCTGCCGGGCCAGTCGCTCGAACCGCCCGGCGTCCACGTCGTCCGGGTCCAGGTCGAGCCGGTAGCCCGCCGGGCTGCTGCGTACCCCGAGCCCGGGCACCGCCCGGCGCAGCCGCGACACGAGCGTCTGCACCGCGTTGGCGGTGTCGGTCGGCGGCTCATCGCCCCAGAGCGCCTCGGCCAGCGCCGGTACGCTCACCGGCCGGCCCGGGTCCAGGGCGAGGCGGATCAGCAGCGCCCGCAGCCGCGCCCCGGCGACGTCGAGCGGCCGGTCGCCGTCGCGGACCTCAAGCGGCCCGAGGATCCCCACCCGCACCATGTCACTCTCTCACCCGCTGGCGAACCGATGGTGGCAAGATCGCGGGCGTGACGAGTGTGTCCCGCCCGCTGCCACGGCTCGTGGGGCCGGAGGCGTTCGCGGACGTCCCCGCCGACCGGCTCCTGGCGGTGCTGGAGGCGGTCACGATGGTCCTCACGCTCCCCCACCGCGCCGCCGAGCGGGTGGACGCGCTGGTGGTGGCCACCGGCCAGGGCGAGGACTGGCGTCTCACCGACGCGATCCGCGCCTGGGAGACCGGCCCGGCGCTGCGGCACCTGCTGGTGGCGAACACCGACTCGGCCGAGCGGACGTACCGCCCGCTCACACTGGACCGGCTGCGCGGACTCGGTCTGCGCCGGGTCGACGGGGTCGTGCTCCAGGCCGAGCCGGTCACCGGCACCGGCCGGCAGGCCACCTGGGTCGTGGAGCAGGTACGGGCGCTGGGCATCGGCAGCGTCGCGCTCGTCGTCTCGCCGTACCACCTGGTCCGGGTCTATCTCACAGTGCTGCGGGCCTGCGACGACGCCGGCCTGCGGATCCCGATGGTGCCGCTACCAGTGGCTGTCGCACCGGACGCCCCGGTGCCGGAGACCGGCGCGGCCGGGTACGACCTGGTGGCCGGCGAGGTCAGTCGGCTGCTCCGCTATCCCGGCCAGGGGTGGATCGCCACCCCGGAACGGCTACGCGACTACCTGCGCTGGCTCTGGTCCGAGCACCACCCTCTGCTCACCGGCGCCTGAAGGTTCCCCGGCGGGCTACGCGTCGGGGATCCGGACGGTGAGCACCCGGGTGAGGACGCGGAAACCGGCCGCGTCGTACATCCTGCGGGCCGGGTTGCCGTCGACCACCGACAGGCCGACGGACGGCAGCCCCGCCTCCCGCGCGCCGCGCAGCGCGTGGACGAGCAGCGCCCGCCCGAACCCGCGCCGCTGCGCCCGGGGCGCGACACCGAGGTTGAGGATCCAGACGCAGTCGTCGTCAGTCCACGGCACCGGTCCGGCGCACAGCACGTGCCCGGCGCTGCGGCCGTCCGGGTCGATCAGCCGGGCCGAGGCGGGCACCAGCGGCGGCACCGGTTCGCCGGTGTCGAACATCGCCCGCACCTGTTCGGTGTCGCTGGGCTGCCAGCGGCCGTCCGGGTGGTCCGGGCCGTACGCCGCGTCCAGTCCCTCGGCGAGTTCGTCGTCCCAGCCGGGGGCGCCGAGCGACCAGCCGTCCGGCAGCGCCACCGGTTCCGGCACGTCGGTCAGGTCGTGCCGCATGTCCGTGGCGGCCCGGCTCAGCTTCAGCCCGTCGGCCACCAGCGCCGCCGCCAGCGCCTCGTCCGGCGTCTCCAGCCGATGCCCGGCGAGGTCACGCCGCACCTGCGCGACGAGCCGGGTGAGCGGCGCCCCGGCCAGCGGCCTCACGCCGGCCGCGACCCGCGTGCCGTCGTCGTCCCGCAGCCGCATCCGGGCCAGCGGCACGTCGTCGGCATCGAACAGCAGCGAGTAGTGGAGGTGCGGCAGTACCGGCATTCGCGGCAGCGTACCCGGCGCGCCCCGCCCCCGCTTCCCCGCCGATCTTGGAGTTGTGGCGCCTGAATCGCCCTACTCGGTGGCATTCGTCAACCGCCACAACTTCAAGATCGACGAGAGCGCCCACGGGCGGGCAGGGTGCGGGGCCTAGGGTTGGGGGGTGAGCAGGGTCGATCGGGGTAGCAGGACGATCGGGGCCGCGCCGGCAGCGGTGTACGGGGCGCTCGTGGACCGGGCCGCCCTGGAGGCTTGGTTGCCGCCGGACGGGATGCGCGGGCGGATCGAGCGGTGGGATCCTCGGCCCGGTGGCGGGTTCCGGATGGTGCTCACCTATCTCGATCCGGCGGGCAGCCCGGGCAAGACGTCGGACGCCACCGACGTGGTCGACGTCGGGTTCGCCGAACTCGTACCGGCGCGCCGGGTCGTGCAGACCGCCGTGTTCCAGGCCGACGACCCCGCGTACGCGGGCACCATGACCATGACCTGGCACCTCGCAGCGGCCGGCGACGGCACCGAGGTGACGGTCACGGCCACCGGCGTACCACCGGGCATCGACCAGGCGGTGCACGAGGAGGGCATCGCGTCCTCGCTGGCGCACCTGGCCGCGTACCTCGAATCGGGCGGCTGACCTCGGCGGACGCCGGGATTGGCGGCGGTTTTTGCGGGTAGCCGCCGGCGGTGACCGGGCAGCGGGAGGGGCGCGGCGGCCGGCGGCGGTCGTCGCGGCGCGCCGGCCTGGACGCGGAACGGTTCGACGAGGCGTGGGAGCGCGTGGACGAGCGCGGCCGGGCCGCCGGGCGGGACCGGATGCAGCAGCTGCGGGTCAAGTCCGTACTCGCCGTGCAGGCCGGTCTGGCGGCGGCGCTGGCCTGGGCCGTCGCGCGCTGGGTCACCGGCATGCCGAGCCCGATCTTCGCCCCGGCGGCCGCGGTCGCGGTGATCACCTCGTCGTTCGGACGCCGCCTCTCCAACACCGTCGAGCTGCTCGCCGGGGTGACGCTCGGCATCATCGTGTCGGACCTGCTGATCGGTGCCGTCGGCGCCGGGGTGTGGCAGACCGGCGTGATCGTCGCGGCGTCCGTCCTGGTCGCGCTGGCATTGAGTACGCGGGGCGGGATCGTGGGCAACGCCAGCGGTACGGCGGTGCTGCTCGGCGCGCTCTCCTCGTCCCGGCACACGCTGGAGTTCCCCCGCTTCGTGGACGCGCTGATCGGCGGCGGCGTGGGACTGGTGGTGACACTGCTGCTGGTGCCGATCAACCCGCTGCGGGTCATGCGGCGGGTGGCCGCGCCGACGTTGCGGCAGCTCGCCGACCAGCTCGCGGCGACCGCCACCGCCCTACGGCGACGCGACCACGAACTGGCCGACCGGGCGCTGAGCCGGTCGCAGGCGATCGGCACGGACCTGGGCCGGTTCTGGGACGTCTTCGGCGGCGCGAAGGAAACCGTCGACCTCGCCCCGGCCCGGTGGCCGAGGCGGCGATCCGTTCAGCATTACCAGCTCGGCGCGCCGGACGTGGACCAGGCGGTCTGGAACACCCGCGTGCTGGCCCGGCGGGCCGTGGTGCTGATCGAGGACGGGGAGCCGATCCCGGAGAGCCTGCCGGACGCCGTGGAGGCGCTCGGCGCGGCGGTGCACGCCGTACAGGAGGAGGTTCTCGCGGACCAGGGTCCGGAGGACGCCCGCCGGCACGCGCTGAACGCGGTGGCGGCCGCGACGCGCGCGGAGCTGGCCGGGACCGGGCTGTCCGGCACGGTGATCGTCGGGCAGGTCCGGACCGCCGCGAGCGACATCCTCCAGGCGACCGGGATGGACCGGGAGGAGGCGCTGCGGCGCATCCGGGAGGTGGCCGCCGCGCAGTCGTGACCCGGTCAGTCGTCCCCGCGTACGCGGGCGTGCAGGTGCATGTCGTGCCGTCCGTCGTCGTGCACGGCCGCGCTGCGCTTGGTGCCCTCCAGCCGGAACCCGGCCTTGACCGCCACCCGGCACGACGCGACGTTGCCGGTCGAGTGGTCCAGCCAGAGCCGGTGCAGCCGGCCGTCCGCGAGCGCCCACGCGCTCAGCGCCCGCAGCGCGCCGGAGGCCACGCCGGTGCCGCGGGCCGCCGGAACCACCCAGTACGCGCACGCGGCCTCGCCGTCGTCGAGGTTGACGCCGCCCAACGTCATGCGGCCCACCACCTCGTCGCCCCGGGTCACCGCCCAGCTCGCGCCCGTCTCCTCCTGCCACGATCGACGGGAGTGGGCGAACCACTGGAGGACCTGCTCCGGCGACGCGGGCCGGCGGGTGTGCCAGCGGCGGATCTCCGGATCCTGGTACGCGGCCAGGACGGTCGGCGCGTCCCCGTCCGCCCAGGGGCGCAGGACCAGTCCGCCCTCGGCGGGCAACGTCGGTTGCGGGCCGGCGGCCAACGTACCGGCGGGAACGGCGGGCGGTGTGGACACCTGAAAGCGCATGCCCGACTCTCCCCCGCCGACCACCCCACATGTCAATCGGGTTCAGATCGGCCCGTGCGAGGGTCCACGCGTCACGTGGCCGCTCGGCTAGGGTGCGCTGGTGGCAGTGACGGCAGCGGGCGTCTTCCGGCGCACGCCGCGGGAACGGCCTGGGTGTGCCGGGACACCTACCCGGACCGGCCGATCGGTCTCGCGGGGTTGCGGTTCGCGGGCGAGCGCCAGGTCTTCCACGTGTACGCGACCTGGGCGGACTGGGCGTTCGACCACGCCGGATGGAACCGGGAGGCGGACCTGCTCGCCGCCAACCGGGAGTTCGAACGGCGTCCACTGGACCGGATCGGGATCACGGGCGACCTCGCCACGTTCTGCCGGGCCCAGCATCACCGCATGCCGCACCAGTACTTCGGTGACCCGCTCCCCCGCGCCCGCGACTACGTGAACCGGCATCCCCCGCCGGTGAGCAGGTAGGCGACCCGAATCAGCGCCGGCGCACGGCTCGCCACGAACTCGGCCAGCACCGCCCGCTCGTCTTCGTCCACCGCACCACCCTCGTCTCCTCGTTCACCAGTGACAGACGCGCGGGGACGCCGCCACTATCCCGGAATCGGCGAGAATCCTGCTCAGGGCCCCGCCTACACTGCGCCGCGTGGACCAGGCCGCACCGCACACCGTCGCCTCGATCGCGCACGACCTGCGCACGCTCGGCGTCACCTCCGGTGACGTCCTGCTGCTGCACTCGTCGTACCGGAGTCTCGGGTTCGTCGCCGGGGGCACCCACGCGGTGGTGCTGGCGCTGCTGGAGGCGCTCGGTCCGGAGGGCACCCTCGTGGTGCCGACGCACACGCCGGACAACACGGATCCGGCCGGGTGGCGGCATCCGCCCGTACCGGAGGCGTGGTGGCCCGTCATCCGCGAGCACACCCCGGGCTTCGACCCGGCGCGCACGCCGAGCCGGTGGATGGGCGCCGTCGCCGAGACGGTACGCACCTGGCCGGGCGCCCGCCGCAGCGACCATCCGCAGGTGTCGTTCGCCGCGCTCGGCGCGCACGCCGCCGATGTCGTGGACGGACACCGCCTCGACGACGCGCTGGGCGAGGGCTCACCGCTGGGCGCGGTCTACCGGCTCGGCGGCAAGGTGCTGCTGCTCGGCTGCGAACACAGCTCCAACACCTCGCTGCACCTGGCGGAATGGCGGCAGGCGTCGCCGCCGCGGGCGGTGACAGGTTCGGCGGTACGGCTGCCGGACGGAACGAGCCGGTGGACCACGTGGACCGACGTCGTCACCGACGAGGACGACTTCGACCGGCTGGGCGCCGACTTCGAGGCCACCGGCGGCGCGACGGTCGGCCGGGTCGGCAGCGCGACGGCCAGGCTGATGCGCCAACGCGCGCTGGTCGACTTCGCGACCGGGTGGATGGCCACCAACCGCACGGGCTGATCGCCGTCCCCGTCCGCCGCCCGGACTCACACGACGGACGGGGCGCTCGACTCACGCGGGGCGTTGTTCGTTCTCCTCGCCAGGAGGACGCTGGCGGATCGGCTCGGTCGTGTGACCTTCGGACGGCGGCGGCATCAACAGAGCGGTCGGGTCCGCACCCGACGGCACAGCGGGTCCACTCAACGCCGCGGGCGCGTCGGGATACGCGGCGCCGCTGTGTTCCCGCAAGTGCTCGCGGAGTTGGGAGATCATCCTGTCCACGGAGGACGGCTCCGTGACACCCTGGATACCCATCGCCTCGTTGGGCGCGATCCCCAGCCAGAGGTCGACAGCCACCCGGCCGGA
This sequence comes from Micromonospora chalcea, assembly GCF_028768405.1. Taxonomy (NCBI): domain Bacteria; kingdom Bacillati; phylum Actinomycetota; class Actinomycetes; order Micromonosporales; family Micromonosporaceae; genus Micromonospora; species Micromonospora chalcea. The sequence goes on from NZ_CP118233.1 coordinate 3,266,749, forward strand.
GACAAGCAGTTTGATGATCTGGCGCTGCGTGTAGTGCCCGAACTGTGCACCCATGTTCGGCCCGTTGCCGATGGCTCCCGAGAAGACCCCGCCGCTGTTGCCGTCGGAGCCGGGTTTCCACTGCTCGTTGAAGACGCTCACCCGGTCCGCGGACGTCTCCATCCCGTCCACGTTGCCGAGCGCGTACTCCTTCGTGGAGTCGCGGATCGTGAACCCGGTGGCGATGTCGAGCACGCACTCGTACACCGGCAGGCGCCAGTTCGACATGTAGACGATCATGATCTTGTACGCGGAGTAGCGGAGTTTGCCGTCCCGTCCCCTGTTCCAGTGGAACGGGAGAACCGAGAACAGCTCGGGGATTCCGTAGAAGACGAGATAGGGCTGCCTGCCCTGGGAAAGCTCGGTGGGGTGGATGTTCAGCCGCCGGTAGCCCATCTGCGCGATGGCTTCCTCGGCCCCGTACAGCCAGGCGTCCATCTCCTGATCGGTCGCCCGGGGATAGGCGCGCCGGCGCGCCTCCGCATAGTTCAAGAGCCCGATGAGCCCCAGGACGACGAGCACGGCGCCGCCGACCCCACAGAGGAATCCGAGACAGATCGCCGCGTCACCGACGGCGAACATCACCAGGGCCATCAGCAGGAGTCCGCCACCGAATGCCAGCTTGACGTACTGGGCTACCGGCGTGGACGGTTCGGGCGCGAAATACTTGCCGGCTCGCTCTGCGCGTTGTTCAGGATGCATCAGATCCCCTGGTTTCGGCTGAGCCCCTGCCAGGTCGGGCACTCGACAGCAGGAACGTGGTTGATGATCTCGCGGGCGCGATCACTGCCGACGCCCGACAGCGCCGCCTGAAGGCCGCGCAGCCTGGAGCGGTCGGTCGGAATGCCACGGATTTCGTAGTAGTCCTCGATGATCAGCGCCCAGAGGGCTCGCAAATGGTTGCTCGTACGGCCGGGCTCGATCTGAATGCCGATCTGCAGCAGATTCTCCATCGCCCGGATCACCTCGTACCGGTACCCGCCGGGGCGTCGGCCGCCGAGAGCGGCCAGCACCCGGTAGTAGTAGACATCGACTTCGCGTGGATACATGTTCACGAGCGTGTTGAAGCGCTCCAGGGCCCGCGCGTACGCCCCATTGTTGAGAGCAGCGACCGCCTCGACGAATTCCGGGTCGACGCGGATCTGCTCCGGGAGCAGGTCCGCCAACGGCGGCCAGGCCTCAGCCAGCGTGGCGAGCGGGATGATCCACGAGATCCGCAGCCTCTTGTCCATGTCGGCGGTCGAAACCATGCCGACGACGCGGCCCGACGTGACGTCGACAACGGGGCCGCCGCTGTATCCGCGCTGGATCTGGCCGTCGAATCCGGGCAGACCGTTCACCTGGATGAGCTTCCCGGTCTCATCAGGCCCGATGACCTGGACCCGGGTCCGCTGACCGCGGTCGTCCGCCGCCGAATACTGTTCCGGAAAGCCGAGCGCGTCGAGCGGCGTCTCCGGCCGCGGCGGCGCACTGGGCCCGAGCGGCGCCGTAGGCCAGCTCTCCGGCACGTCGACGACTGCCACGTCGGTCCCGTCGTACCGGCCCGGACTCCAGCCCGGCACCGCGTAGCGGGTGGAACAGACCTGGCCCGAGCCCCAGCCCCCCGGCGCCTCCGCCCAGCACCGGACCCGGCCCTCGACCACGTGAGCGCACGTGAGGGCCACGCCCGGCGCCACGACGAATGCGGTTCCCAGCACCTCCGACGGAGCACCATCATTCGTCGTGGCTCGGATCCGCAGCCGCCAGGGTTCAGAGGAGGTGATCATTTCGGTGCGGAGTCTTCCCGTCGCCAGACCAGTTCGACACCGAGGTTTCCTTCGTACGCGGTCTTCGCGATGACGGCGTTCATCTCAGCCGTCATCTTCACCGCGAAGGTGAGCTTGACCTCGCTCGGCCCCAGGTCCTCGCGGAACACTCGCATGGCCTCCAGAGCCGCCGCGCGTACGCTCCGAAGGGACTCTTCGAAGGATCTCGGTTCGGTACGACCGCTGCGGCCCACCGGTCCGATGCCGGCGCTCTCGCCACGAATATCCAGGTCCTGGCCATCGACCTCGATGAGGACCGGATCCGCTCCATGCACCGCGAATTGCCTGGTAACTGGCACAGCACTCCTTCAGACGGAAGGAAAAAGAGGTCAGCGGGACAATGCAGACGACGCGACAATGCGTCGAGGATCGACCGGCAGCACACCCGCAACTTGCGAGGATCGTTCAACCGGCTTGAAATCGATCCTGGCGTTCGCGCACTGATGCCAGGATCAGACATTCGGCCGGTTCGGATGTCAGCAACACGACTTCTGGTCGAATATCGCGCTCCACTGAGGACTTGGCCCGATGATCAAATCTGCGTCGGCGCGAGACTGGTAACCGAATGGGCGGAGTGGTGGCGTAGGACGTCGTTGACCTGGCGGGGCGGAGTTCGCATCCGCGACCGTGGGATTACGAGATCAAGATTGGCGGCATCGCACGCATCCCGTTTTCCGGTACGGTGACGCTTCACGAGTCGCGCCCTTACCGTCGAAGGCCTCGCCGTTCAGGAGGTGATGCGCGTGAGAAGGACCAGCCGCATGGTGTGGTGGCCGCTCAGCATCTTCCTGATGGCGGCACCGGCAGCCTGTACGTCCTCAAGCGGTTCGAGCCAGGGTGGGGCCAGACCACCCACGCCAACTGCGTCTCTGGGCACCGACCCCAGCGCGACCCCGTCAGCTGACGTGGGCGCCGGGCAGGAGTCGTGCACCAAATCGGTCGATACGATCACGGAACCGCCGGCGGGTTATCGGCTCGTGGGAGAGGACGTCGCGGTACCTGCCCGGCCGGTGCTTCAAGTAGCGGAATCGGGGCAACCGGACCCGGCAGCCCGGCTGTTCGCCAAATGGGGCCTGGTCGTACGCGGCGGCGCAGTGGTCGATCTTCGGGTGGCAGCCGGCTGGGAGGACAAGGCGCGTCTCGGATGGGGCTCGTCAGTGGTGCCGGCCATGAGCGCCCACGTGCGCGCCTGCGCTCCTGTCGATGACCGACCTCAGTGGCTGGCCTTCGTCGGCGGCACCTGGGTTGCGCGGCCGGCCTGCCTACTGCTCACCATCACGTCGCGGGGGCAGACGGCGCACGTACAACTAGGTGTCGGTGTCCCCTGCGACGGAACCACGCCGCCGAGTTCGTAGGAATCCTGAGCTTGAGGCTTACTTGTCTAGGCCTCGAGCGTGGTGGGCATGCCGAAGGCGGCGACGTGACGGGCACCGATGAAGGCGTTGCTTTCTACGATCTTCCCGTTCTCGATCCGGAGTACGTCGACGACCAACGCCTCGTAGTGCCGGCTGCCGGGCCGGCGGAGATAGTTGATCAGTGCCGGGCGCCCGTTGGCCGAGGTGGGGAACGTACGCCAGTCGAGCGGTCGGCCGAGGAACTCCGCGGCCGCGTCGATCCCGACGACCGGCGGCTCGGGCGGCATCGTGATCCGTACGTCCTCGGCGAGCAGTTCCCGTATCGTCTCCGGGTCCTTCGCGTCGGCGTAGCGGCGCAGGATCTCTTCGTCCTCACTGGTGAGCTGCGGGCGGCGCCATTCCTTCGGGTCCGACGGAGCGCGCCCCCGGAGGGTGTGGCGGGCCCGCTGGAGGAGGCTGTTGACGGCCGCTACGGCGGTGTCGAGCGCGACGGCGATCTCCTGCGGCGTCCAGCCGTGGACGTCGCGCAGCACGAAGGCCGCCCGCTGCCGCGGCGGCAGGTACATGAGCGCTGCGATCACGGCCAGCTCGACGGTCTCCCGAGCGGCGAGACCGGCCTGCGCATCGTCGGCAAGCAGGGCGTCGGGATAGGGACCGAGCTCGGTGGACCACTCCAGCGGATCACCGTACGGCACCGTCCGGTGACCGGCCGCCTTGCGGCTGTCGAGGAAGACGTTCGTGGCGATCCGGTACAACCAGGTCCGCGCCGACGCCCGACCCTCGAAGCGGTCGCGAGCCCGCCAGGCACGCAGGAAGGTCTCCTGCACCAGGTCGTCCGCGTCGGTGACGTTCCCGGCGAGGCGGTAGCAGTGGACGTGTAGCTCACGCCGGTGCTCGTCGAAGGCGCGCTGCAGCCAGACCGCCTGCTCGTCAGGCGAGTCGGACATGTGATTTCCCCGGGGCTGAGTGGTGCTCACAACCGTACTGACGACCGTGGACCCCATCCGTCATCGGTCACCGATGACAATCGCCGGCCCGGTCGTCTGTACCTGTGACCGATCCCCACTCCACGAAGGAGACAGCCATGACGGCAACCCCCGCGTCCAGCGCCGCCGCGCCCCCGGTCGTCGACCGGGAGACCTGGCTGCGCAAGCGCGACGAACTGCTCGTACGGGAGAAGGCCCACACCCGCGAAGGAGACGCGATCGCAGCCGCTCGTCGTCAGCTACCGATGACCTTGATGCCGACGGTGACGGTGCGGGGCCCGGGCGGGGACACCCCACTGGTGGAGGTGTTCGAGGGCCGCCGGATGCTCATCGCCTACTTCCATATGTGGCACGACGGCAATCCGTACGAGGATCAGTGTGAGGGGTGCACCTTCTCGACCTGTCACATGCAGACGCTGGACTACCTGCATGCTCGGGACGTCACCTACGCCGTCTTCTGCGAGGGTCCCTACGACGAAAGCGCCCCGTTCGCGGAGTTCATGGGCTACCGGTTCCCCTGGTATTCGGCGAAGGACTCCGACCCGGCTCTGGCCGACGGTCGTCACTTCGGGTTCATCGCGTGCTACCTGCGCGACGGCGACAAGGTCTACGAGACCTACTGGACCACCGGGCGGGGCGTGGAGGCGTTGATGACCACCTACCACGCTCTGGATCTCACGGTGTACGGCCGGCAGGAGAACTGGGAGAACTCGCCTGAAGGCTGGCCGCGGGTCACCGGGCACCCGTGGCGTCTCGACGGCCGCCCCACCGCGCAATGGTCGCGCCCCGGCGTTGCACCGCGATGACGTCCTGATCGTAGTTGAGCTGGGAAAACGGCTGGTGGGGCGGGCGGGGTTCGACCCCGCCACCGAGGGAATCATGAGATCAAGATGGGCGACCCAGCGACCTGCCTGAATGGGCTCTCACCAGCGGAAACACCTCTCGATATCTCTCACCACTCCCCCAGCGGCGGTCGGCCTCTTGCGGACTGGGTGCGAACTGCCCGCAAGCCTCTCGTCCCGCAAGAGGCGGCTACCCATCGAGCGCCTTCTGCCACGCCGACAGCTCCTGTCGAAGCCGTCCCACCTCATCAGGTGAGGCGTCCGGGAATCTGGGCACTGCTTCAGCGATTCCCTCCACCGCCTCCTCACCGATCACCTGACTGATGGCATCCCATAGGACCCTTCGCGCCCGAGACGCTTGAGGGCCGATCAGCCACTCGTCGATGAAGCGGTCGACGGTCCCGGCGTCTGCATGGCCGCCTGCCATCCTTGAACCGATCCGGTCAATCGAGCGGGTGAGGCACTCAAGGAAGCGAGCTACCTCGATCGCCCGGTCAAGTGGGACGGTCACCGTTGATTCGTCGCGGTTCACATCCAAGGCTGCCCCTCTGGATCAAGATGCCGTCGCAGACCGTCCAGATCCTCGACGGATAGCCGCCAGTCTGCCCCCGTCCCCCGGATAGGTGCCAAGAACTGCGGTGCCCGGTGGGGGTCAAGGATGGCTGTAGGCCATCGGCATACCGACGCGCAGCGCCCTTGACGCCGGGCGGGTGGCGTAGAGGATCGGGCACCCGGGGACGGTTCACGCCCTGGCCCTCATCGTCGTCAAACCGCATTCGGCGACCTACGAGAGGCCGGGGGCAAGCAGTTCCGCTGCGCGGCAGCCGATCGCCCCAACCTCAACTGGGAGCGACGCCTACGCCGATCGTCCCGCCTCACAGCCCTTCAAGCCCTTGGTAGGCCCCGTCAGCGTGGCCGGCCGGCCCGGCCGATGCCGGCGCTTGCGCCGCCAGCAGGCCGCCTTGATCCTAAAGAGGCCAATTCGGCAGTTCGCGGTGTAGAACTCTTGTCTTCCGTCGGCTGATGCGCGACACCCGTCCGCCAACTGATCGGCGACACCTACGCGCTGGTCGCGGCATGAGCGAGCGTCAGCGATGATGGCGCGACCGTTCAGATGGGGAAACGATGACGACACGACCGACTCTGTTCCTGACGGTAGGACTGCCAGGCACCGGGAAGACCACAGAAGCGCGGCGCATAGAAGTCGAGGAGCAGGCTCTTCGCCTCACGAAGGACGAGTGGGTAAAGGCCCTGTACGGCCTCGCGAACCCGCCGTCGGCCTCGGACGTGATCGAAGGACGGCTCATCGAGATTGGGCTGCGCGCCCTCAATCTCGGCATCAACGTCGTCATCGACTTCGGCCTCTGGGGTCGAGATGAGCGCTCCGCGCTACGGCAGGCAGCTGCCGACCTCGGCGCGGCGGTGGAGATGCGCTACTTCGAACTCCCACCGGCCGAGCAACGGAGACGACTCGACCAACGCCAAGCCGAAGAGCCGCACACGACGTGGCACATGTCCGACGAGGAACTCGACAGGTGGGCTGCCCTCATCAGCATCCCGACCGAAGGGGAACTCGACGGCAGTGAACCCGTCGACTGCCCGCCGGCAGAATTCGCGACGTGGGAGGACTGGCGCAGGCATCGCTGGCCTCCGTCGGTCCCCTGACACCAAGGATTCCGAACCAACCACCCATCGGCAGACCGCACGTCCCGACGCCCACTGATGTGCCCCGGTGACGAGCTGGTGTTCACATCCCCAACGGGCGAGGTGTTGCGTAACAACAACTTCCGTCGCCGGGTCTTCGACCGGGCTTCGGCGTCGATCGAGCTTGCGAACCGGACGCCGCACGAGCTGCGGCACAACGGCGGCCAGTGTCGCGGTGGCGGAGGGGCCAATGTGAAGGCGGCCATGACCTCGACGCAGTGCACCCGAGCCGTCGGCACCATGGCTGAGCTGGAGAAACGGCTTGGTGGGGCGGGCGGGGTTCGAACCCGCGACCGAGGGATTATGAGATCAAGATGGGCGACCCGGTGACCTGCCCGAGTGGGCTCCTACCAGCGGAAACACCTCTCGACGTCTCTCACCACTCCCCCACCGTCCGTCGACCTCTTGCGGACTGGATGCGGACTGCTCCCCGCCACGAGAACGGCGCTCGCCAGACCTGCATTGCAAAGATCAAGCCCGCTGTCGGCCAGTATCGGTGACCGCCATTGACCTGCTCGTCATGTCGCCTTTGGTCGGCCTCCGACCGGGCAGGTCGGCCGGCTTGGCTGTACGGATGGCTGTACGGCCATCGGTGATGGCAAAAAGTGGCGCGCGTGACGTAGCGTCGATGGTATGACGACGGTGGTGGTTTCTCTCGTGGTGCTTTTGGTGCTGGCTGGCGGAATCGTCGCTCTCTTAAGTCGGCGGCAGCGCAATCAGCTCTCTTCGGATGTGGATTCGACTGCTTCCCGCCGAGCCGCCAGCGAACAGCATCGGCGCGACGCAGAGCGCTTCGCCTCCGGCATGTCGGAGAGGAACAAGATGCCCGACGGCGGCACCGGCCTGTAGGCGCACCTCACGCTCCGACAACCTCATATCTGCCATCCCGTCTGCCGCCGACCCACACACCGTGGAGCGGGCCAGGGCCAGGGTGACAAGGTGGAGCGCCCTATCGGACGAACGACCTTGTCACCCTGGCCCTGGTCTGCTCGGCTCTGCCTGGGTCGGTGGCTGGCGGGATGGCATCCCACCACCCACGAACCTGAACCGTTCGGCAACTCCATCTCGGAGTCGTCTGGCCCCCGCCGGAGGCAAAGGCTCTTAACGGCCGGCGCGCCGGCCGATGCCGGCGCTTGCGCCGCCAGCAGGCCGAGCGCGGCCGGCGCGGCCCGCTTGCGGGCCGCCTTGATGAAGACGGCACTTGCCCGCGGTGAGTGGGTGGATCCGGCTCTGTCGCGGGTCACGGTTGGTGACTGGGCTGCCCGGTGGTTCGCCAATCAGGTGCAGCTCAAGCCGTCGACTCGCCAGCGGTACGGCAGTCTTCTGCGCCGGCAGGTGCTTCCGGTGTGGGAACGCGTCGCGCTTTCGGCAGTCACGCACGCCGACGTTGGTGAGTGGGTGCGCCGGATGACGCAGGCCGGTCTTGCGCCGTCCACCGTTCGGCAAGCGCACCGGGTGTTCTCGCTGCTGCTGGCCCTCGCCGTTCGGGATGGTCGGCTGACTCGCAACGTCGCGTCAGGTGTGCGGCTGCCACGGATCGGCAGGGCTGAGAAGGTGTTCCTGTCGCACGGCCAGGTGGGCGAGCTGGCGGCAGCGGCAGAGCCTCACGGGCTGATCATCCGGGTGCTGGCCTACACCGGGTTGCGGTGGGGCGAGCTGGCCGCGCTGCGCGTGCGGCGGGTGGACCTGGTGAAGCGCCGGCTGCTGGTGGCGGAGTCGGTGACCGAGGTCAACGGTCGGGCGGTGTTCGGTACGCCCAAGACTCATCAGCGGCGGTCGGTGCCGCTCCCCCGGTTCCTGGTCGAGCCGATCGCCGCGCAGATCGCCGGTCGTTCCGGTGACGAGCTGGTGTTCACCTCCCCGACCGGCGAGGTGTTGCGTAACAACAACTTCCGTCGCCGCGTCTTCGATCGGGCTGCGGTGTCGGTCGGGCTCGCGGGCCTGACTCCGCACGAGCTGCGGCATACGGCGGCCAGTCTCGCGGTGGCTGAGGGCGCCAACGTCAAGGCGGTGCAGCGGATGCTCGGGCACGCCTCGGCGGCCATGACGCTGGACGTGTACGCGGACCTGTTCGAGGACGACCTGGACCAGGTGGCGGATCGCCTCGACCGGGCGGCGGGTCGTGCCGCTGCGGACTCAGTGCGGACTGTGAGCCTGGGTCCGGACCTGGACGCGGTTCGCCTGGGTCGTCCCCAGCATGGCTGAGCTGGGAAAACGGCTGGTGGGGCGGGCGGGGTTCGAACCCGCGACCGAGGGATTATGAGTCCCCTGCTCTAACCGGCTGAGCTACCGCCCCGTCACCGCGCCGGATCGTAACCCGCCGATCGTTTCGCGGACCACCACCGGCCGGGCGGAAAGACTACCGCGACAGCACGATGGGCTACGCGAGGATAACAACGCGCAACCCACCGGCCAACGGCTCTACGCGCGCCGCAGATCGGCGATGACGGCGCCGACCGTGCGCCAGCCGCTGGCGAGCGCGCCCTGGATGGACGGGCTGTCCCGGTGGTCCCCGGCCACGTACAGGCCGTCGCCGAGCGCGACCGGCTTGCGCAGGCGGCCCTGCGGCGGCGGGGCGGCGGGCAGCGCGTCCGGCACGGTGACGGTGGTGAGGTGGGTCCAGTCGGCGGTGGAGCGGCCGTAGAGGCGGTCCAGCTCGCGGCGGATCACCGGTTCGGGTGGGGTCTGCGGGCCGACCACCGAGGTGGCGACCAGGTGCTGGCCATCCGGGGCGTACGTGGGCGCGGCCCGGCTCACCACCACCGTGTTGGCGATCGTTTCCCGCCGGTCGCCGTCGAGCAGCAGGATCGGCTCGTCCAGTGGCGCCGTCTCGGTGCGGTGGTAATAGGTGGTGTAGGCGTGCATGCGTACCCTCGGCAGCCCGGGCAGCAGCGTGGCCGCCGCCGGCGGGTCGGCCGCGACCACGACGGCGCGGCAGGTGATCTCGCCGGACGGGGTGCGGACGCGGCCGGGCGCGACCTCGGTGACCGGGGTGTTCAGGTCGATCAGCTCGGCGGGCAGCGGCGCGGCGAGCGCCCGGGGCAGCGCCGCCATGCCGTCCGCGGGCAGGCCGATGCGGCCCCGGGCGAAGGAGCGCATGATGACCGCGAGGACGTGGCTGGAGGTGGCCAGCTCGCGGTCGAGCAGCACGCCGGACAGGAACGGCCGGAGCAGTTCCTCGATGATCGCGTCGGAGAGCCCGGCCCGGCGCAGCGCCTTCTCGGCGCTGGTCTCGGGTGTGTTGAGCAGCCGCCCGACCGGCAGCGTCGCGTAGCCGGCGGCGAGCGCGCCGAAGCGCAGCCGGTCGGTCAGTGTCCCGATGCCGGCGGTGAGCGTGGCGGGCGCGCCGGCGGGCTCGCGCAGCGGGTTGACGAGTCGTTCCAGCCGGTCGCCGCGGCGCACCAGCACGCCGGGCGTGAACCAGCCCATCTCGAGGGCGCCGACGTCGACCAGGCCGGCCAGCCGTGGGTACGCGGTGTTCAGCACCTGGAAGCCGCGGTCCAGCAGGAACCCGTCGACGCGGTCGGTGGCGACCCGCCCGCCGAGCCGGTCGCTCGCCTCCAGCAGCCGCCAGGGCACGCCGGCCCGGTGCAGCCGCCGGGCGGCGGCGAGACCGGCCAGGCCGCCGCCGACGACCACCACGTCGGTGTCAGGCACGGTCCACCCCCGCGCCGGCCCGGTCGCCCTCGCGGTGCGACCGCGACAACCGGCCCGGCCACCAGACCTTCGGCCCGATGTCGTACGCGAGCGCGGGCACCAGCAGCGAGCGGACCACTATGGTGTCGAGCAGGACGCCGACGGCGACGGCCACGCCCAGCTCGACGAGCACAACGAGCGGCAGTACGGCGAGCGCGGAGAACGTGGCGGCGAGCACGATGCCGGCGGAGGTGATCACGCCGCCGGTGACGGCCAGGCCGACGAGCACACCGGCGCGGGTGCCGCGGCGTACCGATTCCTCCCGGACCCGGCTCATCAGGAAGATGTTGTAGTCGATGCCGAGCGCGACCAGGAAGACGAACGCGAACAGCGGGAACGACTGGTCGACGCCGGGGAAGTCGAACACGTACTTGAACAGCAGCGCGCAGAGGCCGAGCGTGGCCAGGAACGACAGCACCACCGTGGCGATCAGCAGCACCGGGGCGACCAGGGCGCGCAGCAGCACGGCCAGGATGACCGCGATGACCAGCAGCACCACCGGGATGATCACGTTGCGGTCGCGGACGGAGGCGTCGGCGGTGTCCACGTTGATCGCGGTGAAGCCGCCGACCACGGCGTCCGCGCCGGGCACCCGGTGCACCGCCTCGCGCAGGTCGCGGATGGTCCGCTCGGCGCCGTTGCTGTCCGGCGCGTCGGCGAGCGTGACGTTGAGCTGCACCCGCCCGTCGACCACCTTGGGGGGCGCGTTCGGGTCGGGCGGCGCGTTCTCGCCGCGCTGGCCGAGCGGCAGCACCGAGGCGACTCCCGGTACGCCCTGCGCCACCTGGGCGACCTGCCGCGCGGTGTCCTGGGTGGTGAAGATGGTGGCGGGGCTGCCGGTGCCGGCCGGGAAGTGCCTGTCGATGACCTCCTGCCCGGCCACCGAGTCGGTGCGCTGGGTGAACAGCTGGGACTGGCCGAGCGTGGTGGCGCCGAGCTGGGTCACCCCGATCGCGAGCACGGCGAGCGCCACGGCGGTGACGACCCAGACGGTACGGGAGCGGCGCGCCACGAAGCCGGCGATCCGCGCCCAGATGCCGTGCTCGGCGCGCGGGTCGGCCTCGTCGTGCCGGGGCCGCCGGGGCCAGAACGCCCACCTGCCGCCGAGGACCAGCAGCGCGGGCAGGAACGTGAGCATCACCAGCAGCGTGGCGGCGATGCCGACGGCGCTCACCGGGCCGAGCGCCCGGTTGGAGTTGAGACTGGACAGCAGCAGACAGAGCAGGCTGACGATGACTGTGGCGCCGGAGGCGACGATGGCCGGCGCGGCGCCCTTCCAGGCGGTCTTCATCGCGTCCCAGGGCCGCTCGTGCCGGTGCAGCTCCTCCCGGTAGCGGGCGATGAGCAGCAGCGCGTAGTCGGTGCCGGCGCCGAACACGAGCACGGTGAGGATGCCCTGTGCCTGCCCGTTGAGCTTGACGATGTCGTGGTCGGCGAGCAGGTAGACGAAGACGGCCGCCAGCGAGTACGACATCCCGGCGGCCAGCAGCGGGAAGATCCACAGCACCGGGCTGCGGTAGACGACGAGGAGGATGACCAGGACCACGGTGAGGGTGACGAGCAGCAGCGGTCCGTCGATCGCGCCGAACACCTCGATCAGGTCGCCGAGCAGCCCGGCGGGTCCGGCGACGTCGACGGTGAGCCCGTCGCGGTCCGGGCCGGCGATGTCGCGCAGGCGTTCCACCACCGCGCGGATCTGTTCGCCCTCGCCGCTGTCGATCGGCACGATCACCTGGGCGGCCTGCCGGTCCTGGCTGACGACCGGTGGCGGCAGCGGGCCGACCACGCCCGGTACGTCGGCGAAGCGGGCCGCGTCGGCCTGGATCCGTTGCTGGTCGGCCGGGGTGAGGCCGCCGGCGCGTTCGTAGACCACGAGCGCCGGCGTGGTCTCCCGGTCGACGAATCCGGCGGCCAGGTCCTGCGCGCGGGTGGCCTCGGCGTCGGCCGGCAGGAAGGAGGCGTTGTCGTTGGTGGAGACCTCGCCGAGCTTGCCCGAGTACGGCCCGGCGACGCCGCCGATGATCAGCCAGCCGAGCACCACGGCTACCGCGATCAGCGTCGCGGTCCAGCGGCTGCGTCCTGCGGCCATCTCCACCGTCCTCGAATCGACGCAACAATCGACGCAGCGGGAGTCTAGGTCGACGCCGACCATCCTGCCGGGCGACTGACGACTCGCGGGCGGAAACCGGGCAGCCGGGACACGCGAGGGGCCGGAACGGGAAACGCCCGCCGGCAGGGCCGACGGGCGTGACGTGGAGCGAAGCTCCCCCGATTGGACTCGAACCAATAACCTGCCGGTTAACAGCCGGCTGCTCTGCCAATTGAGCTACAGGGGACCGTGCACCGCTCGGATCGGATCTCTCCGCTCCGTGCGACGGGGACAAGAGTACAGGACATCGGGGGGTTGTGCGCCAGGGGGTTACCGGAGGAGGACCGGACCGGCGGACGCGCCAGGATTACGGACAAATCGCCATCTCGGCACAGGGAGGCATGAGCGGAGAGCAGGATGGGTAGTTAGCCGTCGACAGAGAACGCAGGCGCAAGATGGTCGTTCCGCCGAGCCGGCGGAAATCGGCAAGAGCGTCAGGTACGGAAGGAGCCGCCATGCGCGGAAAGATCATGTTTCTTGGCGGGCTGGCTGCGGGATTCGTCCTGGGCGCCCGTGCCGGCCGGGAGAAGTACGAGGAGCTGGTGGTCCGCGGGCGCAAGGTGCTCGACCACCCGACCGTCCAGGAGGCGGCCGGGGTCGCGCAGGCCCAGGCGACCCGGCTCTACTCCGAGGGCAAGGACAAGCTGGGGCAGACCAAGCTGGGTGAGAAGCTCGCCACCGGCAACGGTGGCAAGCCGGGCATGACCGAGGCCGACAAGCCGTTCGCGGGCACGCCGGCCGCGGTCGGCAGCCGCAGCGCCAACGGCACGGGCTCGACCAGTTCGACCAGCGCGTCCGGCTCGACCACGACCGGCACGAGCACCAAGCCGTCCACCGGCAACACGCTCTGACGCAAGCGGACAGCGGGCCGGTCACCTCCGGGTGACCGGCCCGCTCCCGTGTGCTCGGGCGCCGATGTGGCACATTCTCCGTGGGGAGGTGACCACATGCCGATGGTCGGACCGGAAACGGCGGATCAGGCGCGGCTGCTGCGCCTGCTGCGCGACGACGGCCCGCGGTCCCGGGTCGAGCTGACCGACCTCCTCGGCCTGCCGCGGGCCCGGTTCGCCGCCGAGGTGGACCGGTTGACCGCGCTGGGCCTGGTGGAGAGCGCCGGCCCGGCTGCCTCGCGGGGCGGGCGACGGTCGTCGCTGCTGCGCATCGGCGCGCAGGTCCGGTTCGGCGCGGTGCTCGTCGGCGGCGGCACGCTGCGGGTCGCGCTCACCGACGGCGAGCTGAACCCGCTGGCCCGGCACGACGAGCCGGTGGACGTCCGGCTCGGCCCGGACGTGGTGGTCGGACGCATGGTCGAGCTGCTCGGCAAGCTTCGCGTCGAGGCGGGGCTGACGTCGCTGACCGGCGTCGGTGTCGCGCTGCCCGCGCCGGTCGAGGTCCGCGACGGCACGCCGGTCTCCCCGCCGGCCCTGCCCGGCTGGCACCGCTTCCCGGTACGCGACACGCTCGCCGCCGAGCTGGGCTGCCCGGTGCAGGTCGACAACGACGCCAACGCGATGGCCCTCGGTGAACGGCACGCCGGCACCGGCCGCCCGTTCGACGACTTCCTCGCCGTCAAGCTGGGCGACGCGGTCGGCTGCGGGCTGGTGCTCGCCGGCTCGCTCTACCGGGGCGCGGCCAGCGGGGCCGGCGACATCGGCCACCTCCAGCTCAGCGAGGACGGGCCGCTCTGCGGCTGCGGCAACAACGGGTGCGTCGAGGCGTACTGCGGGGATGCCGCGCTGGTGCGGGAGGCGGTGACGGCCGCGCGGGCCGGGCGCTCGACGGTGCTCGCGGACCGGCTGGCCGCGGCCGGGACGCTGGCGGTGGCCGACGTGGCGGCGGCGGCCACCGAGGGCGACCCGGCGGCGCAGACCATCGTCCGCGACGCCGCCCGCCGGCTCGGGCAGGTGCTGGTCGGGCTGGTCAGCTTCGTCAACCCGGCCATCGTCATCATCGGGGGCGCGCCGGCCGGGATCGGGCCGGTCCTGCTCGCCGAGATCCGGGGCGTGGTCTACCGGCGCTCCACGCCGCTGGCCACCGGCAGCCTGCCGATCGTCCTGTCCGACCTCGGCGACACCGCCGCCCTGATCGGCGCGGCCCACCTGGTCAGCACCCAGACCTACGCCGCCCGCTGACCCCCGCCCCCGCCCGCGCCCTCACCCCGTCGATCTTGCACTTGCGGCCCTCCCGAGACGGGCATAAGCGGCATCACGTGGGCCGCAAGTGCAAGATCGCGAGCGGCAGAAGGAGGGTCAGTCGCGGCTGCTGAAGGCGGCGTCGAAGGCGGCGCTCGGGGCGTCGAACGCCAGGCGGCGGACGAACTGGAGCGCCTCCGGCGCGCCGACCAGGCGGTCCATGCCGGCGTCCTCCCACTCGACCGAGATCGGGCCGTCGTAGCCGATCGCGTTCAGCGCCCGGAAGCAGTCCTCCCACGGCACGTCACCGTGGCCGGTGGAGACGAAGTCCCAGCCGCGCCGCAGGTCGGCCCAGGGCAGGTGGGAGGAGAGCCGGCCGCGGCGGCCGTCCCCGGTACGGACCTTCGCGTCCTTGCAGTCGACGTGGTAGATCCGGTCGGCGAAGTCGAAGATGAAGTTCACCGGGTCCAGCTCCTGCCAGACGAAGTGCGACGGGTCCCAGTTGAGCCCGAACGCCTCCCGGTGCCCGATCGCCTCCAGCGTGCGCTTCGTGGTCCAGTAGTCGTACGCGATCTCGCTGGGGTGCACCTCGTGCGCGAACCGCACGCCCACCTCGTCGAACACGTCCAGGATCGGGTTCCACCTGTCGGCGAAGTCCTGGTAGCCGCGCTCGATCATGGCCGGTGGCACCGGCGGGAACATGGCCACCGTGTGCCAGATGGACGAGCCGGTGAAGCCGACGACGGTGCGTACGCCGAGTTTCGCCGCCGCCCGCGCGGTGTCCTTGATCTCCTCGGCGGCCCGCTGCCGCACCCCTTCCGGCTCGCCGTCGCCCCAGATCCGGGCCGGCAGGATGTCCTGGTGCCGCTCGTCGATCGGGTGGTCGCAGACGGCCTGCCCGACCAGGTGGTTGGAGATGGCGAACACCTGAAGGTTGTGCTTGGCCAGGGTGGCCCGCTTGCGCTCGACGTACGAGTCGTCGGCGAGCGCCTTGTCCACCTCGAAGTGGTCGCCCCAGCAGGCGATCTCCAGCCCGTCGTAGCCCCACTCGGCGGCGAGCCGGCAGACCTCGTCGAACGGAAGGTCGGCCCACTGGCCGGTGAAGAGCGTGATGGGTCGCGCCATTGTCCTTCTCCCCTGTGGTGATGGGGGATTCCGTCGCGGACCGGGGCGAGGACGACCGGAGGCGGCGGCCTGAGGGCACCGGTGGACGCCGGAGCGTCTGCCTCCCGGGCGGGTTGCGCCTCCCGCCGGGTCACCGGCCACCTCGCGGTCGCCGCCTCCACTCTATGGCCTACCTCAGGGCAGGGTCCAGCGCTGGTTCGCCGCGCCCGTGCACGTCCACAGGTGCACCGCCGTGCCGTCGGCCGAGTTGTTGCCGGACACGTCCAGGCACTTGCCCGACGACGGGTTGCGCAGCGTCCCGTCCGCCTGCGCCGACCAGGTCTGCGCGCCGGTGCCGTTGCACGACCACAACTGGATCTTCGTGCCGTTCGCGTTGCCGCCGCCGGAGACGTCCAGGCACTTGCCCAGCGCCTTCACCGGCCCGTTCGGCGTCACCGTCCACGTCTGCGCCGTCGAGCCGTTGCAGGTGTAGAGCTGGATCTGGGTGCCGTCCGCCGACGAGGCGTTCCGCACGTCCAGGCACTTGCCGGCCAGCCCCTTGATCGGGCCGGTGCCGCCGCTTGCGGTGCCGCGGACCAGCGTGAAGTCGTCCACGTCGAACAGGCCGGTGCCGCTGCCGGCGAACGTCAGGTGCACGGTCTGCGTACCGGACGGCACGCCGGTGAGCGCGGTGGACACGTCGGCGAACGTGGTCCAGCTCCCGGTGTTCGGCACCGCCACCTGGCCGAGCAACGGTCCGGTCGGCGAGCCGGTCCGCACCTGGAGCGTGCCGCCGGGGCCGCCGGAGACCACCCGGGCGCGCAGCGACGTCACACCGGTCAGGTCCAGCCCCGGGTACGCGGCCCAGTCGCCCGGATCCACGTACCCCAGGGTCTGGCCGCCGTTGGCACCGGCCTTGGGGTACGCGCTGACGCCGCTGGCCGAACCGAACGCCTCGGCCTGGACCGTGGTGTTGCCGGTCGGCGGCGGCGTCCCGCCCAGCTCCTTGATCCGGATGTTGCGGAACGACACGTCGTCGCCGGTGCCGTGGTTCTGGATGCCGACGTGCCCGGCGAGCGACCGCACCGGATCGGTGTTTGTGAAGTCGTTGATGCGTACGCCGTTGAGGAACACCTGCAGCCGTTCCCCTTCGACCAGGATCTCGTAGGTGTTCCACTCCCCCGCCGGGTTCAGCGCCGCGTCCCGGGCCGCCAGGTCGGCGGACTTGAAGCCGTAGATCGCGCCGGTGGTCCGGTCGGCGGCGTCGGTGGGGTCGATCTGGATCTCGTAGCCGTTGTCCACCGCCGAGTTCGGGTCGCTCGACGGCGGGAAGCCGACGAACACGCCCGAGTTGTCGTCACCGGCCAGCCGCCAGTCCAGCTTCAGCGAGTAGTTGGTGAACTGCTTCGCGCTGTACCAGTACAGGCCCATGCCGCCGACCGAGGTGAGCGTGGCGTCGGTGTTGGTGAAGCTGCCCGGCCCGGCCTGCGACCAGCCGGTGGTGCCGCCGTTGTAGAGCGCGGTGTAGCCGGTCTCCGGCCGGCAGTCGGCCTTCGTGCGCCCGGCCGCGTAGCGGATGCCGCCGAGCAGATGGTTGCGGAACGCCGCGTCGGCGTAGGAGGCCTGGGTGTGGCCGCCGCCGGTGTAGAAGGACCGGCCACCGCTGTACGTCTTGCACCAGGCGTGCGGGTGGTCGCCGCCCATCGAGCCGCCCGAGTACGAGGACTCGTCGAGACTGGCCAGCACGTGCGCGGTGGAGCGGGCGTTGGAGCGGTAGTCGTACCACTCGTCGGTGCGGTTCCACTGCTGCGGCAGGTGCGCGGTGGCCGCGTGCGCCCGGTCCTCCACCTTGACGGTGGCCGGCTGGATGGCCGGGTGGGACGCGAACCACGCGCCGACGAGGTTGCCGTAGAACGGCCAGTCGTACTCGGTGTCGGCGGCGGAGTGCACGCCGACGTACCCGCCGCCGGCGCCGATGTACGCCTCGAACGCCGACTGCTGGGTGGCGTTCAAGACGTCCCCGGTGGTGTTGAGGAAGATCACCGCCTCGAAACGGGCCAGGTTGGCGGTGGTGAACTGGGCGGCGTCCTCGGTCGCGGTGACCGTGAAGTTGTTCGCCGCGCCAAGCTCCCGCACAGCCTGCGTGCCGACCGCGATGGAGTCGTGGCGGAAGCCGGCGGTCTTGGAGAAGACGAGCACGTCGTAGGGGGCGTCGGCGGCGCTCGCCGGGGTGCCGGCGCTGGTGGCGGCCACGGCGGTCACCGCGACCAGCGCGATACGGAGGAGTCTCATCGGCGTTCTTCCTTCCCACCTCACGGCAGCGTCCACTTCTGGTTGGCCGCACCCGTGCAGGTCCACAGGTGCACCGCCGTGCCGTCGGCCGAGTTGTTGCCAGACACGTCCAGGCACTTGCCCGACTGCGGGTTGCGCAGCGTCCCGTCGGCCTGCGCCGACCAGTTCTGCGCGCCGGTGCCGTTGCACGCGTAGAGCTGGATCTTCGTGCCGTCCGCGCTGGCCCCGCCGGACACGTCCAGGCACTTGCCGAGCGCCTTCACCGTGGCGTTCGGCGTCACGGTCCACGACTGCGCCGTCGTGCCGTTGCAGGTGTAGAGCTGGATCTGCGTGCCGTCGGCGGTGGCGGCGTTGCGCACGTCCAGGCACTTGCCGGCCAGGCCCTTCACCGGGCCGGTGCGCACGGCCGACGTGGTGAGCGTGAACGCGTCCAGGTCGTAGAGCGCCCCGGTGCCACCGGCGAACGTCAGATAGAGCGTGGTGGTGCCGGCCGGCGGATTGGCGATCGTGCCGGTGACTGTGGTGAACGTGTCCCAGGCGCCGGTGACCGGGACGGTGGCCGAGCCGAGGACGGCGCCGGTGGCCGAGCCGGCCCGTACCTGGAGCGTGCCGCCGGCCCCGGCGGACGACACCCGGGCGGTGAACCCGGTGGCGTCGGCGAGCAGGTACGGCTGGAACGCGATCCAGTCTCCGTTGTGGATGTCGCCGACGGTCTTGCCGCCCTCGGCGGTGGCCTTGTCGAACGTGTTGATCCCGGACGAGGTCTTGAAGTGCTCGGCCTGCCGGTGCCGGGGCTGGAGTGTGTGCTGGGTGTGCGTGGTGAGGCCGCCGGAGTCGGTGTACTCGGCGTCGAAGACCGCGAAGATGTTCGCCGCGTCGTCGTGCTCACCGTCGACGGGTACGGCGATCGAGCCGGTGCAGCCGGTCGCCGAGGTGATCTGGTGGCCGTGCTGGTCGTGGCCGAGCACGTAGGTCATCTTGACCTTCGTGCAGTCGATGGTCGCGTCCTCCGGGTCGGTGACGGTGATCCGGAACGGCACGGTGTCGCCGAAGGAGAACAGCTTGCCGTTGCCGGGTGTCTCGATGACCACAGTCGGGGCGGTGTTGCCGACGGTGATCGTCACGCTGGCGGTGCCGGTGGCGCCCTGCGGGTCGCGCACCGTGAGCGTGGCGGTGTACCTGCCGTTGGCGGTGTAGGTGTGCGAGGGGTTCGCCGCGGTGGAGGTGCCGCCGTCGCCGAACGTCCAGGCGTACGTCAGCGCGCCGCCCTCCGGGTCGGACGAGCCGGCCGAGGAGAAGGCCACCGCGAGCGGCGCGGCGCCGGAGGTCCGGTCGGCGGCGGCGCGGGCCACCGGGGCGCGGTTGGCGCCGCCCAGGTAGTCGAAGCGGTACAGCGCCGAGTTGGCGTCGCCGTTGAAGTAGCCGGTGCCGTAGTCGAGCACGTAGTACGCCCCGTCCGGGCCGAACGCGGAGTCCATCACCTGCTTGCCGGTCCACGGGAAGCTGTCGATGGTGCCGGGTGAGCCGTCCGCGTTGACGTGGATCGGCTTGATCCAGCCCCGGCCGAACTCGGTGGCGAAGAACTGCCCGTCGAACGACTGCGGGAACTTGGTGGTGGACGGGTTCGCCGCGTCGTACCGGTAGACCGGACCGCCCATCGGCGACTCGGAGCCGCCGCCGAACTCGGGCGGGCTGCCCGCGTCACCGGCGTAGCGGATCCAGGACGGCTTCGCCGCCGGCAGCGTGGTCAGGCCGGTGTTGCGGAACGAGTTGTTCGTCGGCCCGCCCGTGCAGTCGTACTTCGGTCCGGCGGCGCCGGTGGCGAAGTCCCATTCGGCGTACGTCTCGGCGGCCGTGTTGGTGCCGGTGCAGTACGGCCAGCCGTAGTTGCCGGGCCCGGTGACCCGGTTGAACTCGACCTGCCCGGACGGGCCGCGGGCGGTGGTGGTGCCGGCGTCCGGCCCGTAGTCGCCCACGTAGACGACGCCGGTGGCCTTGTCGACGCTGATCCGGAACGGGTTGCGGAAGCCCATCGCGTAGATCTCCGGGCGGGTCCGCGCGGTGCCGGGCGCGAAGAGGTTGCCGGCCGGGATCGAGTACGTGCCGTTGGCGTTCACCTTGATCCGCAGGATCTTGCCCCGCAGGTCGTTGGTGTTGCCGGCGCTGCGCTGCGCGTCGTACCCGGGGTTGCGGTTGGTGCGCTCGTCGATCGGCGCGTATCCGGCCGAGTCGAACGGGTTGGTGTCGTCGCCGGTGGACAGGTAGAGGTTGCCGGCGGCGTCGAAGTCGATGTCACCGCCGACGTGGCAGCACAGCCCCCGGTCGGCCGGTACGTCGAGCACGTCGACCTTGCTGGCCTGGTTGAGCGTGAAGTCGGCGTTGAGCGTGAACCGGGACAGCCGGTTGACGCCCTGCCAGGCGGAGAAGTCGGTGCCGGTGGCGGGCGCGTCGCCGGCGGGGGTGGACAGCGGCGGCGCGTAGTAGAGGTAGATGTGCCGGTTGGAGGCGAAGCCGGGGTCGACGCCGACGCCCTGCAGCCCCTCCTCGTCGTGGGTGTAGACCGGCAGCGTGCCGATGACTGTGGTGGCGCCGGCCGCGTCGGTGCGGCGCAGCGTGCCGTTGCGGGCGGTGTGCAGGACCGACCGGTCGGGCAGCACCGCCAGGGACATCGGTTCGCCGGTCTCGGCGACGCCGCGGGCGAGTTCGACCTGCTGGAAGTCGCTCGCCGTGATCGGGTGGGCGGACGCCGGGACGGGCGCCGCGGCCGCTGTGACGGTGCCGGCGGTGGCCGCGAGCAGCAGCGCTGCGGCAGCGGCGAACGGTCGTCGGGCACGGGGGTGGTGGTGGCTGGACATGCTGTGCTGTCCTTCCTGACGCGCGCAGCCAGGACCGGGCGCGCGTCGCGCCGGATGCCGAGCGGGGGATGCTGCGCCTCGGCGAGGCGGGCGGTACGGGGGCGGATCGCCTCGTCGGGTCAGCTAGGTACTGTGCACGACATTAAAACCTTTCGATCAGCCTGTCCATAGCTTCTGATCGATCGGCTTACACTTTCGCCGCCACGCGACAAAAGTAGGTGTCACTCGCGGCGGTCGACAGCCCGCTCCACGAGCGCGGCGAGCACCCGCCGGGCCGGCTCCGCGAGCCCCGCCGCGTCCAGCGCGACCACTGCCGCGTCGGCCCGGGTACGGATCATCCGCTCCACCGCCTCCCGGGCGCCGGACTCCTCGACGATGCCCCGCACCTCGGCGGCGCCCGCCTGATCCAGCGCCGGATCGCCGACCAGCTCGCGCAGCCGGGCCACCCCGGCCGGGGAGGCGGACGCCCGGGCCAGCGCCAGCAGCACCGTCGGCTTGCCCTCGCGCAGGTCGTCCAGATTGGACTTTCCGGTCACCGCCGGATCGCCGAAGACGCCGAGGACGTCGTCGCGGAGCTGGAACGCGTCCCCGAGGGGATCGCCGAACCCGGCCAGCGCCGCCACCTCCGCCGGCGTCGCGCCGGCCAGCGCGGCGCCGATCTGCACCGGACGGGTCACCGTGTAACGGGCCGTCTTCAGCCGCACCACGGCGAGCGCGCTCGCCACCGAACCGTCCCCGGCCGCCGCGACCACGTCCAGGTACTCCCCCGCGATCACCTCCGAGCGCATCCGGGCCAGCAGGACCTGCCCGCCGCGCAGCCGCTCGGGCGGCAACCCGCAGCCGTGGAACATCTGCGCCGACCAGGTGGCGCAGAGGTCCCCGCAGAGCACCGCCGCCTGCCGGCCGTACGCCGCCGGGTCGCCGCGCCAGCCGGACCGCTCGTGCAGGTCGGCGAAGAAGCGGTGCAGCGTGGGCGCGCCCCGGCGGCGGTCACTGCGGTCCACGATGTCGTCGTGGATCAGCGCGAACGCGTGGAACAGCTCCAGCGACGCCGCGGCCACCACGATCGGCCGCTCGTCCGGGCCGCCGAAGCCCCGCCAGCCCCAGTAGCAGAACAGCGGTCGCAGCCGCTTCCCGCCGGCCAGCACGAACCGGCGCAAAGCGGAGTGAACAGTCCCCGTACCGTCGTCCGGCCGACCCGGCCCTCTCGCGTCCAGGAACGCGGCGAGCTCGGCGTCGAAACGGCCCCGAAGCAGGGCCGGGTCGGTCGGTGCGACGGTCACGGTCATGGTGCCTCCCAGGCCAATCCGGCGAGTTCCAGCAACAACGCCTTCACATCGGTCGCCTCCACCCGGGGCCGGATCGCGGCCGGGTCGGAGCAGAGCAGCACCGGGCCGTCCGCCGGATCGGCCGGCAGGCGCCCGTGCGAACCACGCACCGCCCGCGCCCCGGCGTCCAGCCCGACCACGTTCATCAGATAGCGCAGGCCGAGCTTCTTGCGTGCCAGCGCCACCGCCGCACGACGTTTCGCCGCGCCCGGAGCGGCCGGATCGAAGAACAGCTCGGCCGGGTCGTAGCCCGGCTTACGGTGGATCTCCACCAGCCGGGCGAAGTCGGGTGCCCGCGCGTCGTCCAGCCAGTAGTAGTAGGTGAACCAGGAGTCCGGCTCGGCCACCAGCACCAACTCGCCCGAGCGGGGATGGTCCAGGCCGTACCCGGCCTGCCCGGCGGCGTCCAGCACCTCGGCCACGCCGGGCAGCGCCGCGCAGAGCTTCGCCACCGCCGGCACGTCCGCCGGATCCCGGACGTAGACGTGCGCCACCTGGTGGTCGGCCACCGCGAACGCGCGTGACGTCCACGGGTCGAGGTATTCCATCCCGGCCTGGGTGTAGACCCGCAGCAATCCTTCGGCGCGCAGCAGCCGGTTCACGTCCACCGGGCGGGACACG
Source organism: Micromonospora chalcea (assembly GCF_028768405.1). Taxonomy (NCBI): domain Bacteria; kingdom Bacillati; phylum Actinomycetota; class Actinomycetes; order Micromonosporales; family Micromonosporaceae; genus Micromonospora; species Micromonospora chalcea. The sequence continues at coordinate 3,289,657 of NZ_CP118233.1, forward strand.
TCGGTGATGCCGTACTCGGACAACGCCACCACAGTAGCGTCCCGATCACGGGCCGCGTCCAGCAGCGGGCCGAGCACGGTGTCCAGCTCCGCCGCCGCGGCGGCGGCCTCCGGCCCGGACGGACCGAAGCGTTGCAGGTCGTAGTCCAGATGCGGCAGGTAGACAAGGGTCAGGTCGGGGGCGTGGTCGGCGAGGATGCGCTGCGCCGCCCGGCTGATCCACGCCGAGGACGGCAGCCCCGCGCCCGGCCCCCAGTAGCTGAACAGCGGGAACGTGCCGAGCGCGTCGGTGAGCGTGTCCCGCAGCCGCGGCGGGTCGGTCCAGCAGTCCGGCTCCTTGCGCCCGTCGGCGTGGTAGACCGGGCGCGGCGTGACCGTCCAGTCCACGTCCGCGCCCATCGCGTACCACCAGCAGACGTTCGCGACCCGGTAGCCCGGCTCGACGCGGCGGGCCGCCTGCCACACCTTCTCGCCGCCGACCAGCGCGTTGTGCTGCCGCCAGAGCAGCACCTCGCCCAGGTCGCGGAAGTACCAGCCGTTGCCCACCACGCCGTGCCCGGCGGGCAGCTCGCCGGTGAGGAACGTGGACTGCGCCGAGCAGGTCACCGCCGGCAGCACGGTGCCCAGCTCGGCGGCGAACCCGGCCTCGGCCACCGCGCGCAGCCGGGGCATGTGCGCCAGCAGCCGCGGGGTCAGCCCGACCACGTCGAGCACCACCAGCCGCCGGCTCATGCGGTGCCGGCCTTCGTTCGCGACTGCGGGGCTCGCAGGACCGGCTCACTCCTCGCGCTCACGAGGACATCACCGCCGTCGGCGCCAGCCCGAGCGCGGTCAGCTCGTCGCGGGCGAAGGCCAGCTCGGCGGCGATGCCGGCGGCCAGCTCCGCGTCGCCGCGCGGCCGCCGCGCCTCCGGCAGCACCCCCCAGGTGTACGTCTCGACGTCGAGGTGGTCGCAGCCGGCGGCCGGACCGGCGAACAGCGCGGCGAGCGCCTCCCGCAGCACCGGCACCGTGGAGCGCAGCGGCGGTTCGGGCGGGGCGTGCAGCGGCACGTGGTAGTGCACCCGCCAGGCACCGGGCAGCCCCGCGTCGAGCGCGGCGTCGAGGTCGTCGGCCGCGTACGCCGGATCGGCCGGATCGGCGGCGCCGGCGCAACCGGCCGCGCGGGTCTGGTGCAGGAACCTCGGCTCGACGAAGCGGCGCAACGCCGCGCCCGCCCCGGCCGGATCGGGCGCCTCGACGGCGGCGGACACCTGGACCTTCACCACGGGGAGACCGGCGGCACGCAGCCCGGCCAGGGCATCCGCCGGCTGCTCCCAGGCGCACGCCAGGTGTGCGAGGTCCAGGCAGATCCCGAGCCGGTCGGTATCCATGGCTGAGAATACCTCGCGTGCTTGTCCCGTCGACTCCACCAGGCAGCCGGGTTCCGGCTCGAAGCCGACCCGGATCACCCGGCCGGTCTCCCGCTGCACCGCGGCCAGCCCGTCGGCCAGCGCGTCGAGCCGGCGCCGGGCGGTCGCGGCGCGCGCGGTGTCCCACGGCGTACGCCAGGCCAGCGGCAGCGTCGAGACCGACCCGTGGACCGCGTCGTCGGGCAGCAGGTCGGCCAGCACCCGGGCCAGGTCCAGCGTGTACGCCGAGCGCTGCGGCGTGGTCCAGTCCGGGTGGTACACCGCGCCCTTGACCACCGGGGCCTGGAACCCGGCGTACGGGAAGCCGTTGAGCGTGACCACCTCCAGGCCCCGTACCGTCAGCTCGTGACGCAGCCGGCGGCGGGCCGCCGGGTCGGCGGCGAGCGCGGCGGCCACCGGCGCGGCCAGCCAGAGCCCGAGCCCGAGCAGGTCGGCGCCGAGCGCCCGGCGCACCGCTACCGCGTACGTGTCGAGCTGGGCGACGATGCCGGGCAGGTCCTCGGCCGGGTGGACGTTCGTGCAGTAGCCGAGATGGACGGTCGTGCCGTCGGCGTGGCGCAGCCGCATCATTCGCCTCCGCGCAGGATCGAGTTGCCGGCGAAGGTGGGGTCGCTCGCCTCCAGGGCGGTCAGGTCGAGCCGGCCGGACTGGCCGTAGAACTCGACCGGATTGCGCCACAGCACCCGGTCCACGTCGTCGGCGCTGAACCCGGCCAGCTGCATCGCCTCCCCGGTGGCCCGGGTCAGCAGCGGGTCCGACCGCCCCCAGTCGGCGGCCGAGTTGACCAGCATCCGCTCGGTCCCGTACCGCTTCAGCAGCTCGACCATGCGCGGCGGCGACATCTTCGTCTCCGGGTAGATGGAGAAGCCCAGCCAGCAGCCGGTGTCCCGGACCAGCCCCACAGTCACCTCGTTGAGGTGGTCGACGAGCACCCGTTCCGGCGCGATGTCCGACTCGGCGACCACGTCGAGCGTGCGCCGTACGCCGCGTGCCTTGTCCCGGTGCGGCGTGTGCACCAGCGCGGGCAGGTCGTACGCGACGGCCAGGGCGAGCTGCCCGGCCAGCGCGGCGTCCTCGGCCGGCGTCATCGCGTCGTAGCCGATCTCACCGACGGCCACCACGCCGTCCTTGTCCAGGTAGCGGGGCAGCAGGTCGAGCACCGGGCGGCAGCGCGGGTCGTTCGCCTCCTTCGGGTTGAGCGCCACTGTGGCGTGGTGCCGGATGCCGAACTGCCCGGCCCGGAACGGCTCCCAGCCGATCAGCGAGTCGAAGTAGTCCACGAAGCTGTCCACGCTGGTGCGCGGTTGGCCCAGCCAGAACGCCGGTTCGACCAGCGCGCGGACCCCGGCGGCGGCCATCCGCTCGTAGTCGTCGGTGGTGCGGGACGTCATGTGGATGTGCGGGTCGAAGATGCGCATGTCACGCCTCCGGGGTGGGGATGGTCAGCCGGCGCAGCAGGTCGGCCGCGTCGTCGGGCATGGTCCGGCCGGCGGCGTGCCGCTCGGCGGCGTACGCGGCGAGCATCCGGGCCAGCTCGCCGTCGGCCCGCTCCGGCAGGTCGTCGACCACCGCCAGGGGCACGCCGGTGAACACGCACTTGAGCACCGCCTGCCGCCAGGCCGGCTGCTCCAGGTGCCGGGCGTACGGGCCGAGCGCGGCGGCGACCAGCCGGGTGTCGTTTGTGCGGATCGCGTCGTGCAGCAGCGGCACGCACTCCGCGCCGATGGGCAGCAGCGGCAGCGCGCGCAGCACGGCGCGTTTCTCGGCGGCGTCGCCCTGCCGGTAGAGCGTCTCGGCCGCGGCGGCGTGGCCGTTCGGCAGCGTGGTCAGCAGCAGCGCGCGGGCCGCCTCGTCGGCCGTCCAGCCGGGCGGGTCGGGCAGCGGCCCGCGACCGCACCGCCGGGCGGCGGTGGCGAAGAACCGTTCGATCGCCGTGGGTTCGGTCGCGACGCGGCGCAGCGCCGCGTCCAGCCACTGCGGGTCGGGTACGCCCCGAAGCGCGGCGCGCAGTCGGTCGGGTGTCATGCCGTCTCCCCTCTGCCGGGTGGAAGGTGGTGGGTCACCGCCCCTCGCCGCGCGAGGCGGCGGCGCGCAGGAAGTCCAGTGAGCGGGCGGCGACGGCCGGTGCCGCGTGCGAGTGCCGGGGCAGCTCCACCGCCACCAGCCCGCGGTAGCCGGCGTCGGCCAGGGCACGCAGCACCGGCGGGAAGTCGATCTCGCCGGCGCCGAACTCCAGGTGTTCGTGCACGCCTCGGCGCATGTCGTCGATCTGCACGTTGACCAGGTGCGCGGCGACCTCGGACACGCACCGCGGCACCGGCAGCGGCTCCAGGCACCGGCAGTGCCCGATGTCGAGCGTGATGCCGAAGCCGGGCGGCGCGCCGAGCGCCTCGCGCAGCCGCCGCCACCCGGCGATGTCCTCGACGAACATGCCCGGCTCGGGCTCGAAACCCAGCGGCACGCCCGCCTCCGCCGCCTCGGCGCACACCGTCGCGCAGCCGGCCACCAGGCGGTCGGCGGCGACGCCGGGCGGTACGCCGGGCGGGCGTACGCCGGCCCAGAAGGAGACCGCCTCCGCGCCCAGCTCGGCACCGATCCGCACGGCCCGGCGCAGGAACTCCACCCGCCGGGACGGGTCGTCGTGCAGCAGCGTCGGCGCGTGCTTGTGCCAGGGGTCGAGCAGGTAGCGGGCGCCGGTCTCGACCACCACCGACAGCCCGAGCGCGTCCAGCCGGCGGCGCACGGCAGCGACCCGGCGGGCCAGGCCGGGGGCGAACGGGTCCAGGTGGTCGTGGTCCAGGGTGAGCGCGACGCCCTGGTAGCCGAGGTCGGCGAGAACAGCGAGCGCGTCACCGAGGCGGTGGTTGGCGAAGCCGTTGGTGCCGTACCCGAAACGCAGCGCGCCCGGGCCGGGCAGCGGGTCGGCGGCGGTCATGTCGGGGAGATCAGTCGGGCCAGGCGGCGGCCGAGCGGGGCGGCGCCGGCCACGGCGAGGCCGAGCAGCCGCGCCCCGGCGCGGGCGGTGAGCGAACCCTGCAAGGCGGGCAGCCCGGTGATCCCGGCCCCTACGGCGGCGCGTACCCGGGCCGGTGACGGATCGGCGAGCACCCGGGCCTGCGCCCGGCCGTACCGGACGGCGTACCCGGCCGCGAGCACCGCCGGCACCAGCTCCCCGAGCCGAAGGAAGGGCCCCCTCTTAACGCATCCGGTAGAGGAGGGGGCCCCGCTTAACACGGTGGGCCGGGCCGGGGTGGTGAACGCGATCAGCGCGGTGCCGGCCAGCGTGAGGCCCGGCAGACGCCGGTCCGCGCCGGTCACCTCGCGGCGGGACAGCGCGGTCACCGTCCAGGTGTGCGCGGCGATGGTGAGCGCTGCGGGCAGCGCCCGGACCACCCGGCCGCCGGACGCGCCGAGCAGCACGTCCAGCCCACGGCACGCGGCCATCACCGCCGGGCCGGCGGCGGTGTTCTTCGCGCACAGGTCGTACCCCCAGATGGTGGCCGCGAGTGGCAGCGCGACCGCCGCCGCCCGGCGGCCCCCGGCGGCGGTGGCGACCGCGAGCCCGGCGGCGGTGAGGCCGGACGCGACGCCGAGCGCCACCGACGGGCGCACCCGGCCGGACGGGATCGGCCGTTCCGGCCGTTCGACCGCGTCCAGCCGCCGGTCCGCCCAGTCGTTGGCGGCCATCCCGGCCCAGTAGAGCAGCACCGACGCGCCGGCCAGGGCGGGCGTCCGGCGGCCCAGCGCCCCGGCCGCTGCGGCGCCGGACAGCACGTCCCCGGGTACGGAGAGCGCGGCCGGCGCCCGGACCAGTTCGGCCAGGTCGGCCAGGCGGGTCACGACGTCACCCGGGCGTGCAGGCCGGCGGCGAAGTCCCGCAGCACCGTCCACTGCTCGCCGAGCGCGTGGCCGGTCGCGCCGAGCGGGTCCTTGAAGAAGAACGCCAGTTCGGTCAGCGGGCCGTGGCGGCCGGCGGCGTGCGCGGCGGCGGTGAGCCGGGCCAGGTCCAGCACGAGCGGCGCGGCGAGCGCCGAGTCGCAGCCGTGCCAGGTGAACTCCATCCGCATGCCGGTGCCGAGGAAACCGGCGAACGTGATCAGGTCCCAGGCGGTCTTGAAGTCGCCCAGTTCCTCGACGTACTCGATCCGGGTGCCACCCTGGGGCAGGTAGCCCAGCGTCTCGGCGAGCACCCGCTGCTTGCTGCCGACCTTGGCGGCGTTGGCGGCCGGGTCGGCGAGCGTGGCGCCGTCGCCGCCGCCGAGCAGGTTCGTGCCGGACCAGGAGCGCACGGCCAGGTGCCGCATCGCGAACATCGGCGCGAGCACCGACTTGAGCAGCGTCTCGCCGGTCTTGCCGTCGTGCCCGGCGTACGGCAGTCCGCGTTCGGCGGCGAGCGCGGCCAGGGCCGGCAGCCGGGCGCCCGTGGACGGGGTGAAGTCCACGTACGGGCAGCCGGCGGTGAACGCCGCGTACGCGTAGGCGGAGCTGGGCGGCAGCACGCCGGCCGGGCCGGTCAGCGCGTCGCGCAGCGTGGCCAGGTCGTGGTGGGCCGGGTGCGGTGCGGGCGCCGGTTCGGTGGCGGCGACGTTGACCACCACCACCCGGTCCAGCCCGTGCCGGGTGCGGAACCCGGTCAGGTCGCGCACCACGGCGGCGATCCGCTCGCCCTGGTCGCCCTCGGCCGGCGCGGGTCGCAGCGCCGCCTCGAGGGCGGCCAGGTCCGGCGCGACGGCATCGGCCAGCCGGGCGGGCAGCACGCCGGCGGCGGCGAGCGCCTCGGCGCGTTTGGTGAGCGGGGTGGCGACCACGTCGTGGCCGCCGAAGACGAGATCGGCGAAGCCCGGCAGGGCGGGCCCGCGCAGGTCGGGCAGCTCGGTCACGCATCCGGTCGGCGCGGTGAGCCCGGCCCGCAGGGCCAGCCCGCCGACCACGGCGGTGGTGGCGACCGAGCCGCGCGCACCCACCAGCCACACACCCGTACGCATTCGCGCTACCTCCCCAGGTAAGGCCGGTCCACCGGTGCGGCCGGGGAATCCCGGTCCGGCCGCACCGGAGGGCCGTGCTGGTCGTGCCGGCGGACACCGGCGGCACGCTCCCCGGAGCCGGCCTCGTCCCCGCCGCGGGGCGCAACCGCGGGCGGGCCCTCGCCAGCCGGCGCCGGTGAGTGTCGGGCGGGCCTGGCCCGCCTCGGATCAGGCGGAAGCTTCGGCCAGCGCGGGCTCCACCTCCGTCCAGGCGGCCCGCTCGGCCGAGCGGGTCACCGCGTCGAGCACGAGCTGGACCTGCAGCGCGTCGGCGAACGACGGGGCCGGGTCGGCGCCGGTGGCGACCGCCTCGACGAAGTCGCGCGCCTGGTGGGTGAAGGAGTGCTCGTAGCCGATGATGTGGCCGGGCGGCCACCACGCACCCAGGTACGGATGGTCCGGCTCGGTCACCAGGATCCGGCTGAAGCCCTGCTCGGCGGCGGGCCGGGTGGCGTCCAGGAACTCCAGCTCGTTGAGGCGTTCCAGGTCGAACACGACGCTGCCACGCGAGCCGTTGATCTCGACGCGCAGGGCGTTCTTGCGGCCGGTGGCGAACCGGGTCGCCTCGTACGTGGCGAGCGCTCCCCCGTCGAGCCGGGCCACGAACACCGCCGCGTCGTCCACCGTCACCTGGCCCATGGCGCTGCCGTTACCGTCGGCCTGCGCGGCCAGGCCGCTCGACCCGGCGACGAGTGGCCGCTGGCGGACGAACGTCTCGGTCAGCGCGCTGACCCCGCTGACGAGCTGACCGGTGACGTACTGGGTCAGGTCGATGATGTGCGCGCCGATGTCACCGAGCGCGCCGGAGCCCGCCCTGTCCTTCTGCAACCGCCACACCAGCGGGAACTGCGGGTCGACGATCCAGTCCTGGAGGTAGACCGCCCGGACGTGCCGGATCTCGCCGATCCGCCCGTCGGCCACCAGCTGCCGCATCAGGGCGACAGCGGGCACCCGCCGGTAGTTGAAGCCGCACATCGCGCGTACCCCGGACTCGCGGGCCCGGGCCGCGGCCCCGGTCATCTCGCGGGCCTCGGCGACGCTGTTCGCCAGCGGCTTCTCGCACAGCACGTGCTTGCCCGCGGCGAGCGCGGCGAGCGCGATCTCGCGGTGGCTGTCCCCCGGCGTGCAGATGTCGACCACGTCGATCTCGTCGGACTCGACGAGCCGCCGCCAGTCGGTGGTGTAGCCGTCCCAGCCGAGCCGGTCGGCGGCCTCGGCCACCTTCGGCTCGTCCCGGCCGCAGACGAGCGCCATCCGTACCCGGGACGGCAGGTCGAACACCCGGTTCACGGTGCGCCACGCCTGGGAGTGCGCGGCGCCCATGAACGCGTAGCCGACCATGCCGACCCGCAGGATGCTGTCGTGACTGGACAAGGTGGGTCTCCCCCCGTGTGTCAGAACCCGAGCTTCAGGTAGTCGCTCGCGTTCTCCTTGGTGATCGTCTCGGAGGCGAGCACGATCTCCTTCGGTACCTGGAGTTCGACCAGGTCGGACATGCCCTTGCCCTGGCCGATCAGGCGGGCCAGGGAGATGGCCGAGGAGGCCATCGACGGGCTGTAGGTGACTGTGGCCTTGAGGACCGTGTTGTCGGCGGCGATGTCCTCCATGGCCTTCTTGGAGCCGGCGCCGCCGACCATGATGAATTCCTTGCGGTTGGCCTGGTTGACCGCCGCGAGCACGCCGATGCCCTGGTCGTCGTCGTGGTTCCAGACCGCGTCGATCTTCGGCAGCGCCTGGAACAGGCCGGTGGCGGCCTGCTGCCCGGAGTCGACTGTGAACTCGGCGGGGCGCCGGTTGGCGACCTTGAACCCGTACGAGGCGAGCGTGTCGGCGAACCCCTTCGACCGTTCCTGGGTCAGCTCCAGCGACTCGATGCCGGGGATCTCGCCGATCACCGGGTTGCTCACGCCCTTGGTCTTGAGCTGCTCGGCGATGTACGTGGCGGCGGCCACCCCCATGCCGTAGTTGTCGCCCTTGATCTGGCACCGGTAGGCGCGCGCGTCCGGGAAGGCCCGGTCCAGGTTCACCACCGGGATGCCGGCCTTCATCGCCTCCAGGCCGAACGCGTTGAGTTCCTTGCCGTCGTGCGGCAGCAGCACGATCACGTCGGGCTTCTGCGAGATCAGCGTGGACAGCGCCGCCCGCTGGGCCGCCGCGTCCGCGCCGGCCTCGACCGACTTCAGCTCCACGTCCTGGTACGCCCCGGCCTGCGCCTTGGCGTTGTTCGTGATGGCGGCGATCCAGCCGTGGTCGGCGGCCGGGGCGGAGAAGCCGATGGTCACCTTCTTGCCCGGCTCGGTGTTGGCGCCGGAACCGGCCGCCTTGGTCTGTGCCTCGGTCGGGCTCTGCTCGTTGCTGGTGCAACCGGCGAGCAGCACCCCGGCGGAGACCGCGGCCCCGCCGAAGAGCAGCCGGCGGCGGGACAGGTCATGGCGCGGTGTTCTCATGACGCCTCCTGGGATGAGGTGGTGGGGTGGTTTCGGGTGTGGCGGGCCGGACCGCAGTCGGTACGACTGCAGCCTGGTGTGCGCGGGTGGGGTCAGGTGGTGGTGGCCCGGTTGCGGGCGAGGAACTGGGTGAGGCTGCCGAACTGCACCTGCTGGACCAGGACGGCGGCGACGATGATGCCGCCCTTGACCATGTTCTGGGCCTCGGCGGAGAGGTTGTTGATGGCGAACAGGTTGGTGATCGTGGAGAAGATGATCACCCCGAGCAGGGAGCCGATGATCGTGCCCCGCCCGCCGCTGAGCAGCGTGCCGCCGATGATCGCGGCGGCGATCGCGTCCAGCTCGTAGAGGTTGGCCATCGCCGCCTGCGCGGAGGTGGCCTGCGCGGTCAGCATGACCGCGGCGATGCCGCAGCACAGGCCGGACAGCGCGTAGAGGAGCACCGTGTGCCGGCGCACGTTGATGCCGGCGAGCCGGGCCGCCTCCGGGTTGCCGCCGACCGCCACCGTACGGCGGCCGAACGTGGTCCGGTTCAACAGCACCCAGCCGGCCGCCACCACCGCCACCAGGATGTAGACCAGCAGCGGAATGCCGAGCACGTTCGTGCTGGCGATGCCGTTGATGAACGTGTTGCCCGACACCTGGGTCTGCTTGTCGGAGATCTCCGCCGCCAGCCCCCGGGCGGCGACGAGCATCGCCAGCGTGGCGATGAACGGCACCAGCCGCCCGTACGACACGAGCAGCCCGTTCACCACGCCGACGGCGAGCCCGACGGTCAGCGCGGTGAAGATCATGCCGCCCGCGCCGTAGCTCTGCGTGGCGACAGTGGTGCACCAGACCCCGGCCAGCGCGACGATCGCGCCGACCGACAGGTCGATGCCGCCGCCGATGATCACGAAGGTCATGCCGACGGTGACCACGCCGACCACCGAGGCGAGCTTGAGAATGGTGAGCGTGTTGCCCCACACCCAGTTCGGGTCGCCGTAGAGGTCGGGGCGGGTCAGGATGCCGATGACCACCAGCACGACGAGCGTGGCGAGCAGGCCGAGGTTGCGCTTGACGCCCTCCCCGCCGTCGCCGCGCCACCAGGAGAGCTTCGCCGGCGCGTCGACCTTGGCGGTCTCCGTCCGCTCCACCGGCGGCGACTGCGCGGGCAGGGCGGATTCGGTTACATCGCTCATGCCGGTGCGCCTTCCATGAGGGACCCCGCCATGACGAGGTCGAGCACGGTGTTCTCGTCCAGTTCGCCGGCCGGCGCCTCGCGGACCACCCGGCCCTCCCGCATCACCAGCACCCGGTCGGCCAGGCCCAGCACCTCGGGCACCTCGCTGGAGACCAGCAGCACCCCGACGCCCCGGGCGGCCAGATCGCGGATCACCTGGTAAAGCTCGGCCCGGGCGCCCACGTCCACGCCCCGGGTCGGCTCGTCGAGCAGCAGCAGCCGGGTGTCACCGAGCAGCCACCGGCCGACCACCACCTTCTGCTGGTTGCCGCCGGACAGCGTGCGCACCGGCCGCCGTACGTCGCGGGGCCGCAGCTCCAGCGACTCGGCGATCCGGTCCGCCTCGGCGCGTTCCCGCCCGGCGTCGGTGAACCCGAGGCGGGCGTACCTGCCGAACGTGGCGAGCGTGACGTTGCGGTAGATCGGTTCACCGAGCAGCAGCGCCTGGCTCTTGCGCTCCTCCGGCGCCATGCCCATCCCGGCCCGTACCGCCGCGCCCACACTGCCGGGACGCAGCGTCCGGCCGTTCACCCGGACCGTCCCGGCGTGCGCCCGGCGCGCGCCGAAGATGGTCTCCAGCAGCTCCGACCGGCCCGAGCCGACCAGCCCGGCGATGCCGACGATCTCTCCCGCCCGGACCCGGAGCGAGACGTCGGCGAACTCGCCGGGCCGGGTCAGCCCGTCCACCCGCAGCAGCTCCGCGCCACCCCCGTGGTCGGCCGGGCGCTGCGGGAAGACGTACTCGATGGTCCGGCCCGTCATCCGGGCCACCAGGTCGCGGGTCGGCGTCTCGCGGGCCGGCAGGCTCGCCGCCGTGGTCCGGCCGTCCTTGAGTACGGTGACCCGGTCGCCGATCTCGCGGATCTCCTCCAGCCGGTGCGAGATGTAGATGACAGCGATGCCCTGCGCGGTGAGTTCCCGGATGATCCGGAACAGGTTCGCCACCTCGTCGTGGGCCAGCACCGCGCTCGGCTCGTCCATGATGATCAGCCGGGCCTCGTGGGAGAGCGCCCGCGCCATGCTGACGATCTGCTTGCCGGCGGCGGGCAGGTGCCGCACCAGCCGCCCCGGCGGGATCTCCGGGTGGCCGAGCCGGGCCAGGATCTGCCGGGTACGGCGGGCCATGTGCCCCCGCCGGACGAAGCCGAACCGGCGCGGCTCGTGGCCGAGGAACGCGTTCTCCGCCACCGACAGGTCGTCGACCAGGTCGAGTTCCTGGTAGATCGTGGCGATGCCGGCGCGCATGGCGGCCTGCGGGTTGGCGAACGACGCCGGCTCGCCCCGCCACACGACCTCACCGGAGTCCGGCCGGTGCACGCCGGCCAGCACCTTGATCAGGGTGGACTTGCCGGCGCCGTTCTGCCCCAGCAGGCAGTGCACCTCACCGGCCCGCACCTCGAGTTGCACGCCGTCGAGCGCGCGTACCCCCGGGAACGTCTTGACGACGTCGGTGAGGCGCAGGACCACCTCGCCCGCGACGGCGTCCGCGGGCGCCTCGACCAGCGGCTTCCCGGTCATGCTGCCTCCCCGAACGCGAGGTCACTTGCCAGCACGGCCGCGCCGGCGACGCCGGCGCGCGGGCCCAGCTCGGACAGGACGACCGGCAGGTTGCCGGTGGCCAGCGGCAGCGAGCGGCGGTAGACCACGCTGCGGATCTCGGCGAGCAGGATGTGGCCGAGCTGGGCCAGTCCGCCGCCGATCACGATCATCGACGGGTTGGTGAAGCTGACCAGCCCGGCCAGGACGCTGCCGACCCGCCGGCCGCCGTCCCGGATCAACTGGATGCAGGAGACGTCCCCCTCGATCGCCCCCTGCGCCACGTCGAGCGCGGTCACCACACCCCGGGCGGCGAACCGCTCGGCCAGCGCCGGGGAGACCTCGGTGCGGGCCGCGACAGTCGCCTCGCGGGCCAGCGCGGCTCCGCTGAACACCGCCTCCAGGCAGCCGACGTTGCCGCAGGAACACATCGGACCGTTCGGGTCGACCTGGATGTGGCCGATGTCCCCGGCGCAGCCGTCGGTGCCCCGGTAGACCTCGCCGTGCAGGTAGATGCCGCAGCCGATGCCGGTGCCGATCTTGATGAACAGGAAGTCGTCGACCGAGTGGGCCACGCCACCGTGCCGCTCCCCGATCGCCATGATGTTGACGTCGTTGTCCACCACCGCCGGGCAGCCGTGCTCCCGGGTCAGCAGCTCGCGGACCGGGAACCGGTCCCACCCCGGCATGATCGGCGGGGAGACCGGGACGCCGTCACGGAAGCTCACCGGCCCCGGCACGCCGATGCCGACCGCGTCGAGCCGCTCGTACGCGCCGTCCACCTTGGCCTTGTGCAGCAGCTCGTTGACGCGCTGGAGCGTCACCTTCGGGCCGGAGCGGATGTCGGCGGTCTCGGTGTAGGCGGCCACCGGCTCCAGCCGGCCGTTGACCACCTCCACGTCGATCGAGCTGGCGCCCAGGTCGACGGCGGCGAACCGCAGGTGCGGGCTCAGCTCGACCAGGGTGGAGCGCCGCCCGCCCCGGGAGGCGGCCAGCCCGGCCTCGGCCACGTACCCGAGGGAGACGAGCCGTTCCAGCTCGGCGAGCAGGCGCGGGCGGGGCATCTGGAGGCGGTCGCCGAGTTCGGCGCGGGACACCGCGCCCTCGTCCCGGAGCAGCCGCAGGAGCCGTACGTGCAGGGGGTCGACCGTCCGCACCGGCAGTCACCTCCGCATCGGAAGTCCGTCACATCGACCATGGCGATGTGTGTTGTGTCCGACACAGTAGGAGCCTTCCGGGTCGCATGTCCATAGCTTCGGCACGCCTGATGCAAACTTTTGTCCATACGAACAAAAGAGGTGCCGGGCCAGAAAAACGCGCCGCCCCGCCCGGGCGCATCCGGGCGGGGCGGCGAGGTGCGGTCAGCGGTCAGTGGTGGGAGGAGGCATTGCCCTTCTTGCGCAGCTTGCGGTCGTCGCGCAACTCCACGTAGGGCTCCTCGTCGGCCGGGTGGCCGGCCGCGATGGCCCGGCTGCGCTCCAGCTCGGCGTCGAACTCCGCGCCGAGCAGGATGGCCACGTTGCTCAGCCAGAGCCAGACCAGGAAGATGATCACGCCGGCCACCGCGCCGTACGTCTTGTTGTACGAGCCGAAGTTGCTGACGTAGAGCGCGAAGAGGCCGGACACCACGAGCCAGAGCACCACCGCGAGCACGCCGCCGGGGCTGACCCAGCGGAAGCCGCCGTGCCGGGCGTTCGGCGAGGCCCAGTAGAGGATCGCGAACATCAGGCTCACCAGCACCAGCAACACCGGCCACTTGGCGATGTTCCACACCGTGACGGCGGTCGAGCCGAGCCCGATCGCGTTTCCGGCCTGCTCGGCCAGGCCGCCGGTGAACACCACGATCACGGCGCTGATCAGCAGCATCACGCCGATCACCGCGGTCACGCCGAGGCGTACCGGCAGCGTCTTCCAGATCGGCCGCCCCTCCGGCACGTCGTAGATGCTGTTCGAGGCGCGCATGAACGCGGCGATGTAGCCGGAGGCGGACCAGAAGGCCGCGACCAGACCGATGACGGCCGCGATGCTGGCCAGCCCGCCGGACTGGCCGGCCTGGTCGATCGCGCTCTCGATGATCTTGCGGATGTTCTCCTCCGGCACCGCCTGGCCGACGGTGTCCCGGACCCCCTCCGTGGCCCGGTCACCGAGCAGGCCGAGCAGCGAGATCAGCACCAGCACGCCGGGGAAGATGGAGAGCACGCCGTAGTAGGTGAGCGCGGCGGCCCAGTCGGTCAGGCTGTCGTCCTGGAACTCCCGGACGGTCCGCTTGAGCGTCGCCATCCAGCCCGTCGCGGTCAGGTCGGTCGGGCTGTCCGGACCGTCGTCCGGGCCCACCGGCTCCGTGCGGTCGCGCCCGTCACGGGCGGGAGCCTCGTCGGCGGCCATGGCACCTCCTCGTCGTCGCGTCGTCAGACGACATGCCCTGACGACGGCGGCCATAACCACCACCCGCGAAAACGGCAGACCCGCCCGACGCCCCTGCCCCCGAGGCGGCCACTCACGCCCATCGCGGCCGTCCGCGTTTCCCGCCGCCTCGCTCTGCATCCATCGGCGCACACGGTTACGCAGCGTGTCTGCCGCGCGGGTGGCTGCAGAGCAAAGCCCGCCGGCGCCGCACCCCGTCACGACAGCGCGACGCACTCGACCGGAGATCTCGGCGCCCGCCGCCCGGAGCGGACAACAACTCGCCCAAGATCTCGACAACCGTCACGACGAGTGGAACGTCATGGGTGCCAAACGGGGGCGGAGACACCCATGGCGTTCCACCCGTCCGATCCGCCGGCGGCGGGCGCGCGGTGGAATCGGCGGCGGCACCCGGCACAGCCACCGTGCCGCAGTGGCGGCGTCGTCATGACGAAGGAGCCCGCGACCTCGGCGGAATGAATTCGATCATGGGCCTTCCGGGCACCGGAGCACGTACTGCCGACGCCGGTCGGCGCCGGCACCGCCGAGGGCCGACAGGGCCTGCGACAGCAGTCGGTCGCGCTGCACTATCCGTAACCGCCACCGGCTCCCGTGACTCGCCATTCATCGTTGGAAAGGCGCCCGGTCGACCACCGGAAGGCATTGCCGAAGTCCTTGATCGCGCAATTACGAAAGAGATTCAAGAAGCGTCCGCCGGAGCGCGTCACCCCAATTACCGTCACTCATTGCAATCACGTTAAGCAATGTTCCCAACGCGCGCGCAATTCGCGTATCGTGCCCCCTCGTGCCGCCCGTTCGCCCCTCCGACGCGACTCCCCCGAAACCCCGGCCGCCGTCCGGCGGACGACCGGGGTCCGATGTGGACGCCGAGGTGGTGCCGCTCCCGCCGGACGAGGGCGTCGTCGCCGGTCCGGAGTGGTCCGACGACGGGCCGGGCGAGACGCACCACCACAGCCGGGCCGTGCCGCACCACACCGAGGACCACAATCCGGCCGAGACGCACGACGCCCCGGATCAGGCCCAGCAGGACGCCCGGGAACTGGCCGCCCGGTTCGAGGAGGAGAAGCCGGGACGGGTCCTCGCCGGCGGAGTCGGCTTCCTGTTCACCGGCGTCACCGTCGCGGTCGGGCTGCTGACGCTCTGGCAGGTGTTCTTCCCGCTGGCCCAGGGCAGCAAGTACTACCTCATCTTCTTCCTCGCCGGCGTCCTGCCGATGGTGTTCCTCGCGTACCCCTCGGGGGTGCGGCTGCGACGCACCGAGGCCGACGCGGTCGACGTGGACGACCGGCGCGGACCGACGCCCGTGGACTGGCTGCTGGCGCTCGCGGCGCTCGTGGTCTGCCTCTACCCGGTGCTGCCGGTCGCCGTCGGTGCGGGCGGCGGCGGGTACGACGCCTTCCTGGACCGGCAGGGCCTGCTGGATCCGCTGGACGTGGCGTTCGGCACCGGGCTGCTGCTCCTGCTGCTGGAGGCGTGCCGGCGTACCACCGGGTGGATCCTGCCGGCGGTCTGCGTGCTGTTCCTCGGGTACGGCTACTACGGCGGGCTGCTGCCGCAGTCCTGGCCGGTGGCGCACGCGGGGCTCGACTTCGCGCAGCTGGTCGACGCGTTCTACAACTCCGACAGCGGCTTCTACGGCACGCCGCTGGACGTCGCCGCCTCCTACATCGTGCTGTTCACCATCTACGGCGCGGTGCTCGACCTGTCCGGCGCGGGCCGGTTCTTCGTGGAGCTGTCCGCCGCCGCGTTCCGCCGCTCCCGTACCGCCGCCGGGCGCACCGCCGTCGCCTCGGGTTTCCTGCTCGGCACGGTCTCCGGCTCCGGCGCCGCCACCACCGTCAGCATCGGCGCGGTGACCTGGCCGATCCTGCGCCGCGCCGGCTACCCGGCCGAGCGCGCGGGCGGCATGCTGGCCGCCGCCGGTGTCGGGGCGATCCTGTCTCCGCCCACGCTCGGCGCGGCGGCGTTCATCATCGCCGAGTACCTGGGCGTGTCCTACCTGCAGGTGCTCGGCTGGGCCACGGTGCCCACGATCCTCTACTACCTGGGCATCCTGTTCTCGGTCGAGATCGACGCACGACGTTCCGGGGTCCGTCCGGTGGTCATCGACAGCGGCTCGGCCTGGCGGCTGCTGGCCCGTTTCGGCTACCACTTCCTCTCGCTCCTCGTGATCATCGTGGTGCTGGCGCTCGGCGCGTCGGCGATGCGGGCGGTGGTCATCGCCACCGTGATCGCGGCGGCGCTGTCCTTCCTGGACCGGCGGCACCGCCTCACGCCGGCCCGGCTGGTGGCGGCGCTGCGCGACGGCGTACGCGGGGTGCTCGCGGTGAGCGCCGTGTGCGCCGCGGCCGGCATCATCACCGCCACCACCACGAAGACCGGGCTCGGGCCGCAGGCCGCCTCGCTGCTGATCAGCGGCGCGCAGGCGGTCAGCTCGGAGCCCGCCGTGGTGCTGGCGCTGACCGCGGTGCTCGCCGCCGTCGCGCTCAGCCTGCTGGGCCTCGCCGTGCCGGTCACCGCGTCCTTCGTCATCGGCTGGGTGATCATCGGCCCGGCGCTGCTGAACCTGGGTGTCGAGGCGCCCGCCGCGGCCATGTTCGTCTTCTACTTCGCGGTGCTGTCCGAGGTCTCGCCGCCGACCGCGCTCGCCGCGGTCGCCGCCGCCGCGGTCACCGGCGGCCGCCTGGTGCCGACCATGTGGCAGACCCTGCGGTACGCGCTGCCGGCGTACCTGATCCCGCTGGCCTTCGTGATCACGCCGACCGGCCTCGGACTGCTCGGCATCGGCGGGCCCGGGCGGATCGTGACGGCCGGCCTGGTCTCCGCGCTCGGCGTGGCGGTGCTGGCGGTGGCGGCCGGCGGCTGGCTGCCGGGCGTGGGCCCGGCCGGCGCGCCGGAGCGGATCCTCGGCGCGATCGCCGGGCTGGTCCTGCTCTGGCTGGAACCGCTGCCCATGGCGATCGGCGCGGCGCTCGCCGCGCTCACGGTCGCGGGCGTGTACGTCCGACGTGGCGCCGCCGGGCACGCCGGCCGCCCGGCGGTCGAAGAATCCGTGGATCTTGGGGAGGAGAGAGAGTGGGACGGATCGACGCGAGGATAGTGGCGGGTGTCGGGGCGCTTGTCCTGGTCGCCGCCGGTGCCGCCGGCTGCGGGGGCCGTCAGGACGGCGCGGCGAAGGACGACGCCGCCCGCGAGGTCAGCTGCAAGGTCACCAAGGACACCCGGGTCGGTATCGCCACCGGCAACGCCACCGGCGTCTACTACGTGGTCGGCAACGCGCTCGCCGGTGAGCTGAGCAAGACCACCGACGGCAAGCTCACCGGGACGGCCGCCGAGACGGGCGCCTCGGTGCAGAACGTCGAACAGCTCGTCGCCGGCCAGTACGACGTGGCGTTCTCCCTGTTCGACACCGCTGTCAACGCGGTGCAGGGCAAGGGGAGCTTCACCGCGCCGCAGCCGGTCAAGGCGCTGGCCCGGATCTACGACAACTACACCCAGGTGGTCGTACGGGCCGACGCGGGCATCACGTCGGTGGCCGACATGAAGGGCAAGAAGATCTCCACCGGCTCACCGAAGTCCGGCACCGAGGTCATCGCCAACCGGCTGCTCACCGCCGCCGGGCTGGACCCGGCGAAGGACGTCCAGGCGCAGCGGCTGGACCTCACCAAGACCGTCGACGGCATGAAGGACGGCAGCATCGACGGCTTCTTCTGGTCCGGCGGCGTGCCGACCGGCGGGGTCACCGACCTGTTCACCACGTCCGGCGACAAGGTGAAGTTCGTCGACATCACTCCGCTGCTGCCGAAGATGGCCGAGCTGAACCCGGCGTACCAGGCGGGCACCATCGGCAAGGACATCTACCGGACCCCGGCCGACGTGCCCACCATCGTGGTGCCGAACGTGCTGCTGGTGCGGGACAACCTCGACGCCGACGTGGCCTGCGCGATCACCCGGACGGTGTTCGAGTCCAAGGACGCCCTGGCCCAGGCGAACCCGGCGGCGAAGGGCATCGAGCTGGGTAACGCCCGCAAGACCGACCCGGTGCCGCTGCACCGCGGCGCGGAGCGGGCACTGAGCGACCTCGGCGCGAGCTGACCTGAACGGGCCGGGTCCGGACGCGCGTCCGGGCCCGGCCCGCCCGACCCGACCGGAGACCACCGTGCCGCTGCCCCACCCGGCTCGCGTACGCCGGCACCACCGCTCCGCGGACCGCACCGGACGCCTGCGCTCGGTCCGCGTCCAACTGCTGGCCCCGATCCTGGTCGCCACGGCCGGGCTGGTCGTGCTGGGGGCGGCGCAGACCGACGCCGCGCTGGACGCGTCCGCCGACGCCGACCGGGCGCGCGTGCTGGCCGGCACCGCCACCGCGACCGTACGTCTGGTGCACGAGCTGGAACGCGAACTGGGCGAGACGGCCGCGTTGCGCCAGCGCGGCGGTACGTCCGGCCGCCCGCTCGTGGACGCGCAGCGCCGCCGGGTCGACACGGCCGTGGAGCGCTACCGCTCGGCGCAGGGTGACGCGCGCCGGGCCGCCCCGGACCTGGCGGGGGTGCTGGACGACGCGCGCGGGCGCTTGGAGCAACTCGCGCCGACCCGGGACCTGGCGCTGGCCGGTGAGCGCGGCGACCCGGCGTACGTGTCGCTCGTGGAGTCGCTGCTCGCGGTCGCGGACGCGCTGCCCAGTCAACTCCGGGACGCCGACCTGGCCAACCAGGCCCGTGAGGTGGCCTCGGTGGCCGCCCAGGAGCACCTGTCCGCGCTGGAGCGCGACCTGCTGCGGGCGGTGTTCGTCAGAGGCGGACTGGAACGCGGCGAGCTGGCCCGGCTGGGCCGGCTGCGGGGCGCCCGGGAGCAGCGGCAGGCCGAGTTCCTGCGGATCGCCTCCGCCCCGGCGAACGCTGCCTGGTACCGGCTGGTCGACGGCGCCGACGTGACCACGGCCCGGCGGATGCGCGACGCGATGCTCGACACCGACGGCGCGCCGGACGCGCTGAAGACCGACGGCGACGCCTGGTACGTGGCGCAGAGCGGCGCGATCCGCCGGTACAACCTGCTCGGCCGGGACCTGTCCGACGGGCTGGACCGGGACGCGGCCGACCTGGCCGCCGCGGCCCGGCTGCGCGCGGTGCTGACCGCCGGGGCGACGAGCACCGTCGCGCTCGGCTCGCTCGTCACCGCCGTGCTGCTGGCGGTACGGACCAGCCGCCGGTTGCGCCGGCTGCGGGTGGCCGCGCTGACCATGGCGAACCGGGAGCTGCCGGAGCGGATCACCGCGATCGCGGCGGGCGAACGGGCGCCCGCGGAGGGTCCGGCGACCCGGATGACGGACGGGATCCGGCGCGGTCGGGACGAGGTGGCGCAGGTCGCCGAGGCGTTCGACACGGTGAACCGGGCCGCGCTGCGGCTCGCCGGGCAGCAGGCGGAGTTGCGGCTGGACGTGACCCGGATGGCGGAGGCGCTGGCCCGGCGCATCCGGACGCTGATCACCCGGCAGTTGCGGCTGCTCGACGACTTCGAACGCGAGGAGACCGATCCGGACGCGCTGGCCCGGCTCTTCGCGCTGGACCACCTGGCCGCCCGGCTGCGGCGCAACGGGGAGAACCTGCTGGTCCTCGCCGGTGGCGAGCCGGGCCGGGGGCACGAGGGCGCGTTGCTGCTGGACGACGTGGCACGGGCGGCGGCCTCCGAGATCGAGGACTATCCGCGGGTGGAGATCGACGTGCCGACCGCGGCGGTGCACGGCGCTGCGGCCGGCAACCTGGTGCATCTGCTGGCCGAGTTGCTGGAGAACGCCACCGTCTACTCGCCGCCGGAGGCCCGGGTGCTGGTGGACGGCCGGCGCACAGTCGACGGGCTGGTGCTGCGCGTGCACGACCAGGGCATCGGCATCAGCGAGAGCCGGCTGGCCGAGATCAACGAACGGCTCGCCGCGCCGGCCACCCTGTCCAGCGCCGCCGCCGGCAGCATGGGCCTGCACGTGGTGGCCCACCTGGCCGCCCGGCACGGGATCCGGGTGCAGTTGCACAACCCTGGCACCGGCACGGTGGCGCAGGTGGACGTACCGGAGTCGGTGCTGACCCGGGTCGAGTCGGTGGCGTCCCGGCCGCCGGCCGAGCGGCGCCCGCACGGGCGCGGCGCGCCGTGGTTCAAGAACGCGCCCGTCCTGCGGCCGCAGGGCGGTTCCCGCGACCTCGTCACCAGCGCCCCGACGGCCGGCGGGCCGGCGCGCGGCGTGGCCACGGTCCGGGCGCCGGGCGGCGCGCTGCTGGCGCCGAGCGCGGCGCGGATCCGGCCGGTGAGCGTGCCACCGGCACCGGTGTCGACCACCGCCGCCGGGCTGCCCCGGCGGCCGGTGGGCGGGCATCTGCCGGGACCGATGCCCGCCGCCACCGCGCCGCCGCCCGCGACCGACCTGCTCGACCCCGAAGTGGTACGCGCCCGGCTGTCCGCCCTCGCCGAGGGGGTGGCCAGCGCGACGCGCCGTGCCCCGAACACCACACCACCCAACGGGAGAAGACCATGAATCCACCCGCTTCCACCGGGCTCGACTGGCTGCTGGCGAACTTCGCCGAGCAGGTGCCGGACGTCTCGCACGCGCTCGCGGTCTCCGAGGACGGACTGCGGCTGGCGTCCTCGCCGGATCTCTCCCCGGACCAGGTCGACCAGCTCTCGGCGGTGATCAGCGGCTTGGCGAGCCTTACCGTGGGCGCGGCCCGGCTGATGTCCGCCGGCCGGGTACGCCAGCAGATCGTCGACATGGACGGCGGTGTGATGCTGGTGATGGCGGTCGGGGAACGGGCGCTGCTCGGCGTGCTGGCCGCGCCCGGCTGCGACCTGGGCCAGATCGGTTACGAGACGGCGACGCTGGTGCAGCGGGTGGCGGAGGCGCTGGAACCGGCGGTCCGCCGGTGAGCGGCCGCCCGGCGCGGCTGGTGGCGGCGCTGCTGGCGACGGTGCTGGTGGCCGGTTGCGGCGCCGAGGACACCACTGGGCAGGCGTGGCACGGCGGGCGGATCTTCCTGGCCACCGGCAACACCACAGGCGTCTACTACCAGCTCGGCGGCGGGTACGCCGATCTGATCACCCGGCACGTGCCCGGGTACGAGGCGCGCGCGGAGCCGACCGGCGCGTCGGTGGAGAACATCACCCGGGTGGCCGGCGGCGACATGGAGATCGCGTTCAGCCTGGCCGACACGGCGGCGGACGCGGTCGACGGCCGCGGGGCGTTCGACAAGCAACCGCAGCCGGTACGTGCGCTGGCCCGCGTCTACAGCAACTACACGCACGTGATCGTCCGCAGCGACGGCAAGATCAACAGCTTCGCCGACCTGCGCGGCAAGCGCGTCTCGACCGGTTCGCCGAAGTCCGGGACCGACATCATCGCCGGGCGTCTGCTCACCGCCGGCGGCATCGACCCGAACGCCGGCATCCAGCGGCTCAACCTGTCGTTGCCGGAGACGGTCAAGCGGATGCGGGCGAACACGCTGGACGCCATGTTCTTCTCCGGCGGCCTGCCCACGCCCGGCGTGAAGGACCTGCTCTCCTCCGCGCCCGGGAAGTTCCGGCTGCTGCCGCTGAACGACCTGATCGAGCCGCTGAGCGCCCGGTTCGGCGGCGTCTACACCACCGCCACGCTGCCGAAGGAGGTCTACGGCACGGCCGAGCCGACGCCCACCATCACGGTGGCGAACGTGATCCTGGTGGCGGCGGACATGCCGGAGCAGCTCGCGTACGACCTGACCCGGGTGCTCTTCACCTGGCAGGGCGACCTGATCCAGGTGCACCCGGAGGCGGCGAACTTCAACCGGGCCAGCGCGGCCGCGACCGGCCCGATCCCGCTGCACCCGGGCGCGGCCCGGTTCTACCGCGACGGCGGCTGAGCGCGGGGCGGTCCCGCTACGGCGTCCAGTCGCGCCGCAGCAGGCCGTAGATGGCCATGTCGGCGAAGCCGTCGCCGTCGTACCCGCGTTCCCGCTGGGTGCCCTCGTGGACGAAGCCGCACCGCTCGGCGGTACGCCGCATCGCCGTGTTGCCGGCCAGCGTCTCGATCTCCAGGCGCCGCAGGTTGCGGTTGCGGAAGCCGTACCGGCAGAGCAGCCGGATCACCTCGGTGCCGTAGCCCTGGCCGCGCGCCTCGGGCAGCAGCGTGATGCCGAGGTGGGCGTACCCGTTGAAGGTGTTGATCCCCCACAGCACGCCGGTGCCGAGGAACGTGCCGTCGGCGACGGTCTCGGCCAGCAGTGACACCGGAGCGCCGGCTTCCGGCTGCTCGGCGGCGCGCTTCTCCAGCCGGGCCCGGACCTGCCCGACATGGTGCGGCAGGAACGGCTCGTCGTCGGTGATCAGGTGCAGCTCCGGGTCGCTGTGCAGGCGGAACAGGTCCGGCGCGTCGTCGGGGGTGGGAGGGCGCAGACGGACGCGCTCGGTGGCGAACATGCCGCGACGCTAGCGGCGACGGAGCGGGTCGGCAATCGGATTTGGCCACCCTACCGACCGGTCGGTAGGGTGGCTGGCATGACCCCGCTCGTCCTCGCCTCCGCCCTGACCAAGACCTACGGGACACGCGACGCCCTGCGCGCGCTCGACCTCGCCGTCGCGCCGGCAGCCGGTTCGTCGTGCTCGGCCACAACGGCGCCGGCAAGTCCACGCTGCTGGAGATCATCGCCACCCTGCGCACCCCGACCTCGGGCTCGGTGCGCGTCGGCGGCTTCGACACCGTGACCCAGGCGCGGGACGCACGGCGGCTGATCGGCCTGGCGCCGCAGTCCAACGCGCTGGACCCCCTCGCCACCCCGGCGGAGGTGCTCGAATTCCACGGCGTGGCGCTCGGGCTCGGCCGCCGGCAGCGGGCCCGCCGCACGCGGGAACTCGTCGAACTGTTCGGCCTGGCCGAGCAGCGCTCGTCCCGGGTGGCCAAGCTCTCCGGCGGCACCCGCCGCAAGCTGGACCTGGCGGTGGCGCTCGTCGCCGAGCCCGCAGTGGTGATCCTGGACGAGCCGACCACCGGCCTGGACCCGCTCGCACGCATCGACTTCTGGACCGAGCTGACCCGCCTCAACCACAGCGGCACCTCGCTGCTCATCTCGACCCAGGACCTGCACGAGGCCGACGTGCTGGCCACGGAGATCGCCGTGCTACGGGACGGCCGGGTGGTCGCCCAGGGCCCACCGGCGTCGCTCAAGGGGCGCGTCGGCGCCCGAACGCTCACGCTCGACCTGTCCGACGCCGCCGCCGCGACCGCGCTCGTCGCCGCGTCCGAAGCCGGGTTCCGCGCCGACCCCGACCACCCGGACCGGGTACGCCTCAGCGTCCCCGACGACCCCCGCGCGCTGACCGCTGCCCTGCACGAAGCCGGCGCGATCGCCGCCGACATCACCCGGCTCCATCTCGCCGAGCCCTCCCTCGACGACGTCTTCGTCGCCCTCGCCGCACGCTGAGGCGCGCCCCCACCGCACCCCGAAAGGCCCGACACCGTGCTCCCGCTCGCGCTCACCCCGCCCCGCCGCTCTTCGGCCCCGGCCGTCCTCGCGGCGATCAGACGCTCGACCCGGGCCGTGCTCCGTACCCCGGCGCTGCTCGTGGCCCCGGTCGCCCAGTCCCTGTTCTTCCTGCTCGTCTACGCCGGGCAGCTCGACGCCGTGGGCAGCACCTATCTGGGCGGGACGAGCTTCATCGCGTTCCTGCTGCCGCTGATCCTGCTCACCGGCGTCGCCACCGGCGCGGGCGCGGCCGGCACGCTCGTGCTGGGCGACATCACCAGCGGATACCTGGACCGCCTCCGGCTCGCCCACGGGACCACGACGCCGTTCCTCGTCGGCCCGGTCGTCGCCGCGCTGCTCGCTGTCGTACTCCAGATGGTGGTGACCGTCGCCGGGGCCGTCGCGATCGGCTACCGGCCGGCGAGCTGGTCCGGCGTCGCCGGAATGCTCCTGCTGATGCTCGCGCTCGGACTCGGCGTCGCGCTGCTGAGCACGGCGCTCGCCATCCGGTCGGGCTCGGCGTCCACCACCAACCTGGTCACGCTCGTCGTGTTCGGCCTGTCGTTCTTCACCGGCGTGTTCGCGCCGGTCGACGAACTCGCCGGCTGGATGCGGGTGATCGCCACGGTCAACCCGCTCACCTATATCGTCGACACCGCCCGGCAGCTCGGCGGCGGCACGCCGCTCGCCGCGGCCCCGATCGGCGTCGCGGCGCTCGCCGCCCTCACCGTCGCCGGAACCGCCGCCTGCGCCCTCGCCCTCCACCACGCCAGGAAGAACCGATGAGCGACACCCGCACCCAGATCATGGATGCCTTCGCCGAACAGCTCGCCGCGACCGGCTACCAGGGCATCTCCCTGGTCGGCGTCGGCCGCAGCGTCGGCATCCAGAAGCCGTCCATCTACCACCACTTCCCGGGCGGCAAGGAGGACCTCTACATCGCGGTGGCGGAGCGGTACATCCGGGACGTCGGCGGCAGGATCTCGGCGGCGCTGGCCGGCCCCGGCGACGTGCCGCACCGGCTGCACGCGCTCGCCACCGTCGCCGCCGGTCAGCACGGCGACGCGATCACGTTCGAGCAGCGCATCTACGACACGCTGCCGCTCGTCTCCGCCGAGACCAGCGAGCACGTCTCGGGCCTCTACGTCGCCCTGATGCTGGCCCCGGTCACCCGGTTCTTCGCCGACGCCCGTGCCGAGGGCGCGGTCACCGGCGAACCGGAGTTCCTGATGAACGCGTTCCTGCACCTGGCCCGCGCGACCGACCTCACCGACGAGAACGGCCCCGCCCGGGTCGTCGCGCTCTTCCTCGACGGCGCCCGCCCACGTGCCTAAACTAAGCCAAGGAGGGCGCGCCATGTCGGCTGAGGCTGTGCACTACAACATGCATGATGCCAAGACCCACCTGTCGCGCATCATCGAGCGGGTGGAACGCGGCGAAGAGATCATCATCGACCGGGCGGGCACCCCCGTGGCGAAGGTCGTACCGCTGGTGCGCCGGACCGACCGCACGGCGATCGGCTCCCTCGCGGGGCAGGTGGACCTCTCGGGTGACTGGGATTCGCCACAGACCAACGCCGAGATCGCCGCCGACTTCGGGATCGGCGCATGACCCTGCTGCTGGACACCCACGTCGCGCTCTGGGCCATCACCGGCGACGCCACCATCCCGCTCTACGAGGTCGACGTCCTCAAGGTGTAGACCTCAGACGTCGGCGGGGGTGGTGGCGGCCCGCGCCGCTGCGACCAGCCGGGCGGTCTCGGCGGCCACGTCCTCGTCGTCGGTGGGCGTCCCCGGGTCGTAGCGGACCGTCCAGGTCAGCCCGTCGACGCCGGGCACCCGCCGGGCGGCGATCCGCCCGGAGCCGCCGGGCATCTCGTGGTGCGAGGTGTACGCCACCGAGCCGGTGACCCGGTCCCGGACCTGGTGCGGCAGGTCACCCGGGTCGACGAGCAGGTACGTCTCGGGCAGGCCGTCCGCCACCACCAGGTAGCCGTCGCGCTCGGCGACCGGCTCGGCCGGGGTGACAGTCAGCTCGCGGCCGGACCAGACCGCCTTGAGGATGTCGTGCCAGCCGAGTCGCTCCACCCGGCCGGGCAGCCAGAGGCCACGGTTGCTGGCGACCAGCACGCCGTCGTTGCCGCCCTCGCCGGTGCCGGCGGCGGCCCAGGCGAGCACCCGCTCGTCGGCGGCCAGCGGCGGCCGGTCGGCGGACGGCAGTTTCGGCCGGCGGTTGAACAGTCCCATCACAATCCTCCGGCGGCCTGCTCGCGCAGTGCCCGTGCGTGCTGTTCCAGCGACAGCAGTTCCCCGAACAGGGCGAAGTACTCGTCCTTGTTGCTCACCGGGTTGACCCGCTGGATCTTCGACTTGAGGTCACGGATGCGGCCGGTGACCGAACTCCACTGGAGCCGGGCCATGGTGATCGAGACGTACCTCGGGTCCGGCTCGCCGTCGATGCGCAGCGGCTCCACCGCCAGCTCGCCGATGAGCGCCTGCCCGGCCAGGTCGTCGCAGGCGTCGCGGACCCGTTCGATCCAGACCGCGCCGCCGGTGGCGGTGGACGCGCCGCCGGCCGCCGCCACGGCGGCGCGTACCGCGACGTGCACCGGGTGCTGGTAGTCGGTCACCTCGACCGCGTCGAACATCGGACCGGCCAGCACCGGCTCCTGCAACGCCAGCTTGAGCGCCTCCCGCTCCACCATGGAACGCGGACTGTCCACAGCGGGCGTGGCCCGGCCGGGGCGGGCCGGGGCGGCGGGGGCGGCGCCGCCGGCCTGCGGCCCGTGTGCCGCGTTGAGCACCGCGCGCTGCACCGGCTCGATCTCCATGCCGAGGTCGCCGGCGAGCTTGCGCACGTACTCCGGGCGCTTCTCCCGGTCCTTGATCTTCGCCACCAGCGGCGCGGCGCGGCGCATGGCCTCGACCCGGCCGTCGACGGTGTCCAGGTCGAACCGGCTGATCACGTGCCGGAGCGCGAAGTCGACCAGCGGCTCTCGGCGGGCCACCAGGTCGCGCACGGCCAGGTCGCCCTTTGCCAGGCGCAGCTCGCACGGGTCCATGTTGTCGGGGCTGACCGCGATGAAGGTACGCCCGACGAAGCGCTGGTCGTCCTCGAACGCGCGCAACGCGGCCTTCTGCCCGGCGGCGTCACCGTCGAAGGTGAAGATGATCTCGCCGGCCCGTTCGTCGCTGTCGAACAGCACCCGGCGCAGCACCGAGATGTGGTCGCCGCCGAACGCCGTGCCGCAGGTCGCCACCGCCGTCGGCACGTCGGCGAGGTGGCAGGCCATCACGTCGGTGTAGCCCTCGACCACCACCACCTTGCCCTGCTTGGCGATCTCCCGCTTGGCCTGGTCGATGCCGTAGAGCACGTGCGACTTCTTGTAGATCGGCGTCTCGGGGGTGTTCAGGTATTTCGGGCCGTCGTCGTCGTCGAACAGCTTGCGGGCGCCGAAGCCGATCACGTCACCGGTGATGTCCCGGATCGGCCACATCAGGCGGCGGCGGAACCGGTCGATCAGCGAACCGGAGCGGGCCGGGCGGGACAGCCCGGCGGTGACCAGCTCGTCGTGGGTGAAGCCCTGCTGGCGCAGGTGCTTGGTGAGCAGGTCCCACCCGTCGGGGGCGAAGCCGCAGCCGTACCGCTCGGCGGCGGACCGGTCGAAGCCGCGCCCGGCGAGGAACTCGCGGGCCGGGCGCGCGCCGGCGGTGGTGAGCTGGGCCCGGTAGAAGTCGACGGCGGCGGCGTGCGCGGCCACCAGGCGCTGCCGCTGCCCCTGCTGCGGGCGGGGACGCGGCGCGGACCTGTCGTCCTCGACGTAGCGCAACTGGATGCCGGCGCGGGCGGCCAGCCGCTCGACGGACTCGACGAAGCTGAGGTGCTCGGCGTCCATCAGGAACTTGATCGCGTCGCCGCCGACCCCGCAGCCGAAGCAGTAGAACACGTTGCGGGCGGGCGAGACGTTGAACGACGGGCTCTTCTCGTCGTGGAACGGGCAGAGCCCCTTGAGGTTGCCGCCACCGGCCGACTTGAGCGTCACCACCTCGGAGATGACGTCCGCGATGGCGGTGCGCTCGCGGACCAGCGCGATGTCCTCGTCCCGGATCCGCCCCGCCATGACCGCCACCCCCTCGGCGTACATCCTGCCCTGCCGGACCGACGATCCGGCGGCCGGGGGGACGGGCGTGTGGCCGACCACGCCCGTCCCCGCCGGCTCAGGCCGAGCGGGCCGCCGCGGGGTCGCCGATACGCGGGAACGGCTCGATGGAGAAGACCACCTCGACCGGCACCTCGAAGTACGCGGCGATGCGCAGCGCCAGGTGCAGGCTGGGCCGGAACTCGCCGCGCTCCAGGTAACCGACGGTCTGGTAGTGCACACCGAGCGCGTCGGCGAGTTGCCGCCGGGAGATGCCCCGTTCGGCGCGCAGCACCGCGATCCGGTTGTGCACGGTCTCGCTCATCGACGCCCTCTCATCCGACCCGCTGCATGGCCCGCTCCCGCCGGGCCGCGACCCGCGAGCCGGACTCCCGGCGGGCCATCCGGCGCAGCACCACCGGGGCCAGCACGAGCCCGAGCACCGCCCAGGCGCCGAGCACGCCGACCGTCTCCAGGTGCCGCCAGGAGCCGCCGAGTTCGACTGCTGCCAGGTCGCCGGGGAGCAGCGCCGAGCGCATGCCCAAGCCTAGCCAGTAGAGCGGGAACACCTGGGCGACGCCCTGGAGCCAGCCGGGCAGGCCGTTGATCGGATAGAAGATGCCGGACAGCGCGATCAGGCCGAAGATCGGCATCACCACCAGGCCCATGTTGCGCGGGTTCTCGATCAGCGAGCCGATCACCGCGCCCAGCGGCAGCGTCGCCACCAGCCCGAGCGGCACCACCCAGGCCAGCGTGAGCCAGGCGCCCGGGTCGCCGAGCCGCAGCCCGTCCAGGAAGAACAGCCCGGGCGTGAGCTGGATGACCACGCCGATCAGCGCGACCGCCGAGACCAGCACGATCTTGCCGACCAGGTAGCCGAGCATGCCGTCCGGGATGGCCTTGGCGCGCAGCAGCGTGCCGTCCTCCCGGTCGATGACGAGCTGGTTGGCCAGCCCGAGCAGGCCGCCGAAGAGCAGGCCCATGCCGAGCGCGCTGGGCAGCGTACGGGCGCCGAGCGAGAAGTCGGTGCCCGGCACCGTCGAGCCGCGCATCCAGAACACCGCGATCAGCAGCACCACGGTGGGGAAGAAGTAGGTCCAGAGATCCTGGCCGTTTGTGAACGTCGCGCGCAGCTCGATCACGCCGCGGCGCAGCCCGGCCCGTAGCGCGTTCGTGGTCGGGTTCATCGGTCCGCCTCCTGCTGCCACACCCGCTCGGCCCGGCCGGTCCGGATGCCGGTCTCCTCCTCGTGCACCAGCGCCAGGTACGCGTCCTCCAGGCTGGCCCGGCGCACCTCCAGCTCGCCTATCCGGTCGCCGTGCTCGCGGAGCAGGTCGCGCAGGAACGCGGTGGCGTCGGGGGTGGCGTGCACGTACCGCTCGCCGTCGCGGGTCCAGCGCACCTCGGCGTCCCCCGCGACGCGCCGGGCGAGCTGGTCGGGCGACCCCTCGGCGATGATCCGGCCGCCGGCCAGGATGAGGATGCGGTCGGCCAGCTTCTCCGCCTCGGCCAGGTCGTGCGTGGTCAGCACGATCGTGGTCTCGTCCAGGTCGGCCAGGCGGTGCACCAGTTCGTGGAACTCGCGCCGGGCGGCCGGGTCGAAGCCGACAGTGGGCTCGTCCAGGAACAGCAGCTCCGGGCGGCCGACGATGCCGACAGCCACGTCCAGCCGGCGGCGCTGACCGCCGGAGAGCCGCGACACCCGGCTGCCGGCGTGCGCGGTCAGGCCCACCGTCTCCAGCAGCTCGTCGACCGGCCACGGGCGCGGGATCCGGTCGGTGCCGTACGGCGCGTAGAAGTCGCCGAGGTGCGCGAGCAGTTCCCGTACCCGCCACTTGCCGTGGTCGCGCCAGGACTGGAGCACCACGCCCAGTCGTGCGCGCCACCGCTCGTCGCCGCGGGCCGGGTCGCTGCCGAGCACGCGCACCGTGCCGGCCGAGGGCAGCCGGAAGCCTTCGAGGATCTCGATGGTGGTGGTCTTGCCGGCGCCGTTGGGCCCGAGCAGCGCCACCACCTCGCCCCGCCGGGCGGTCAGGTCGACGCCGTGCAGCACGTCGACGGCGCCGTAGCGCATACGCAGATCCCGCACGTCGAGGACGAGATCCTCGTCGGGCGGTCGGGGGGACGCGACGGCCCCAGGAAGTTCGACCGCAGTCATGCCTCGAAATGTAGCACCTATACTACAAACCGAGGTACCCCCACTCAGCGGCGCCGACTGTGGAACCAGCGGGTGACGGGGGGCGGCTCCTCCTCCTCGTACGACCGGGCCGCGTTCACCGCGGCGGCCAGGCCGGAGCGGCGGGGCCGGGGCCCGGCGCGCAGCACCGGATCGGCGGCCATCTCCCGGAGCACCGCGACGGCCAGGCCCAGCATCACCACGACGAACGGCAGCGCGACCAGGATGGTCGCCTGCTGCAGCGCGGCCAGCCCGCCGGCCAGCAGCAACGCCGCCGCGACAGCGCCGATCAGCACACCCCAGAGCACCACCACCCCGCGGTGCGGCCGCAGCGCGCCGCGCGAGCTGAGCGAGCCGAGCACCAGCGACGCCGAATCCGCGCTGGTGACGAAGTAGAGCGCGATCAGCACCATGGCGAGCACGCTCGTCAGCGTGGCCAGCGGCAGCGCGTCGAGCAGCCCGAACAGCGCCTGCTCGGACCCGGCTTCCACGTCGGCCACCAGGTCCCGGGTGCCGGTGGTCTGCGTACGCAGGGCGGTCCCGCCCATCACCGCGAACCAGACGGTGCTCGCGCCGCTGGGTATCAGCAGCACCCCGATCAGGAACTGGCGGACCGTACGGCCGCGTGAGATGCGGGCGATGAACGTGCCCACGAACGGCGCCCAGGAGATCCACCACGCCCAGTAGAAGATGGTCCACGAGCCCAGCCAGGCCGGATCGGAGAACGCCCCGGTACGCGTCGACATGCGCACCAGGCCGCTCAGGTAGTCACCGACCGAGGCCGGCAACACCTCCAGCGTGTAGACGGTCGGACCGACCACGAACACGAACAGCATCAGTACGACGGCGATCAGCACGTTCGTGGTGGACAGCCACTTGACGCCCCGGTGCAGTCCGGAGAAGGCGGAGACGACGAACGCGAGCGTGAGCGCGCCGATGATCGTCAGCTCGACGGCCCGGCCGTCCGGCACACCGGCCACCAGGTCGAGGCCGGCCGCCACCTGGAGCGCACCCAGCCCGAGACTGGTCGCGGAGCCGAACACGGTGGCGAAGACGGCGAGCAGGTCGATCGCGCGGCCGAGCGGGCCGTCGGTCCGGTCGCCGAGCAGCGGCGTGAACGCGGACGAGATGCGGTTGCCCCGCCCCTTGCGGAACGTCGAGTACGCCAGGGCCAGCGCCGCGATCGCGTAGATGCCCCACGGATGCAGCGTCCAGTGGAAGAGCGTGTACTGCATGGCGGTCGCGGCGGCGGCCCCGGTCTGCGGCGCGACGCCGGAGGCGGGAGGCGGCGTCGCGTAGTGCTGGATCGGTTCGGCCACGGCGAAGAACACCAGGCCGATGCCCATGCCGGCGCTGAACATCATGGCGACCCAGGCCAGCGTGTCGAACTCCGGCTCGTCGTCGTCGGCGCCCAGCCGGATCCGGCCGAACCGGGAGGCGGCCACGACGACCGCCAGCACCAGGAAGGCGTCCGCCGCGAGCACGAAGAACCAGCCGAACGTGCTCACGGTCCAACTCAGCCCGGCCGCGCCGAACGACGCCAGGGAACCACGCGCGAACACGCCCCAGGCCACCACGGCCAGCACCCCGGCCACGCCGACCCCGAGCACCACCCGGTCGGCCGGCTGCGTCCCGGCCCGCTCCCCCACGTCTTCCCCCATGACCCCATCCTGGGCAGCGCAGCCGCCCGGGTAGGACGAAACGCCCACTCCGCCTCCGTCGATCATGGAGTTGTGGCGCCCAGGATGCCCGCTTCACACCGGTATCAGAGGCGCCACAACTCCAAGATCGGCGTCGGGAGCGGGGGCGGCGGGCGGCGAGGGCGGTCAGGAGGGGACGGTGGCGGCCTCCTCGGCCTCCACCGCGGCGTTCCAGGCCGGCTTGGTGGAGCGCCAGCCCTCGTCGTCCAGGCCCTGCCGCCAGTAGCCGGAGATGGACAGGTCGCCCCGGGGCACGCCGCGCTCGACCCGCAGCAGCCGCCGCAGCTCCTTCACCGCGCCGGCCTCGCCGTGCACGAACGCGTGCACCCGGCCGGGCGGGAACTCCAGCGCCCGCACCGCCTCGACCAGCGGCTCGCCGTACGGGCGGCCGTCGCGGTGCAGCCAGCACACCTCGACAGCGCCCGCACTGGTCAGGGGCAGCTCGTCGGCCGGGCCGCCGACCTCGACGTACACCTTCGCCCGCGCGCCCGCCGGCAGCCGCTCCAGGGCGGCGGCGATGGCCGGCAGCGCGCTCTCGTCGCCCGCCAGCAGGTGCCAGTCGGCGGCCGGGTCCGGCGCGTACGCGCCGCCCGGCCCGGTGAACAACACCCGGTCGCCGGGCCGCAGCGCCGCCGCCCACGGCCCGGCCAGCCCCTCGTCGCCGTGGTGCACCACGTCCACCGTCATCTCACCCGCCGCGGCGTCCCAGGCCCGCACCGTGTACGCGCGCAGGCGCGGCCACTGCTCCGCCGGGAACTCCCGCTTGATCGTCGCCAGGTCGACCGGGTACGGGTAGGTCACCCCGGCCGGCGGGAAGACGAACTTCACGTAGTGGTCGGTGTACGCGCCCACCGGCAGCCCGGCCAGCTCGGGACCGCCCAGGACCAGGCGGATCAGGTGCGGGGTGGGCCGCGTGGTCCGGACGACCGTGGCGGCGGTGAGCTTCTTCGGGCGGTCCGTCATGCCACTTAGGCTAACCTAAGCTCGCCGGGGTGATCCGGTCAGCTCGGCGACACCAGGCGGGCGTGCCAGGCCAGCGCGGCCGGATCGGTGAGCGAGGCGACCTGGTCGATCACCACGCGCAGCCGTCCGGCGTCGTCCGCCGCCTCCCGCCACAACGGCGCGAACACCGGGTCGAGCGCGTCCGGCGCCCGGTCCAGCAGCGCCGTCACCAGCCCGGCCAGGACGTCGCGCTGCCGCGCGTACCGGCCCTCGGCACCGGGGCGGCGCATCACGTACCGCAGCGCGATGCCCTTGAGCAGCGCGCACTGCGCCCGGGTCCGGCGCGGCACCTCCAGGTCGGCGGCGTAGCGGCGGTGCGGGCCGGGCCCGTGGCGCTGCTGCGTGGCGGCCACCACGCGGGAGACGAACCGCCCGGTGAGCACGCTCGTGGTGGCCTTCAGCGCGGCGAGCGCACGGTGGCTGCCGTCGTACGCGGCCAGCGGGGCGAGCACCGGGTCGGCGAGCAGGTCGGCGAGCACCTCGCCCAGGTCCTCCGGCGCCTCACCCGAGTACGTGGCGGACACGTCGGCGCAGAGCGCCCGCCGTTCGTCCGCGTCGGCCAGCAGCGGGCGCAGGTCGACGTATCCGCCGTGGATGCCGTCCTCGACGTCGTGCACCGAGTACGCCACGTCGTCGGCCCAGTCCATCACCTGGGCCTCCAGGCAGCGCCGGGTGCCGGGCGGCGCGCCCTCGCGCAGCCAGTCGAAGACCGGGCGGTCATCGGCGTACACGCCGAACTTGCGCTCACCGGGCCGGCGCGGCCACGGGTACTTGCTCACCGCGTCCAGCGCGGCCCGGGTCAGGTTCAGCCCGGCCGAACGCCCGTCCGCTGTGAGCACCTTGGCCTCCAGCCGGGTGAGCACCCGCAGCGTCTGCGCGTTGCCCTCGAACCCGCCGCAGGCGGCGGCCAGCTCGTCCAGCGCGTACTCGCCGTTGTGCCCGAACGGCGGGTGACCCAGGTCGTGGGCCAGCCCGGCGGTGTCCACCACGTCGGGGTCGCAGCCGAGGCGGGCGCCCATCTCGCGGGCGATCTGCGCGACCTCCAGCGAGTGGGTCAGGCGGGTACGCAGGAAGTCGTCGGTGCCGGCGGTGTGCACCTGCGTCTTCGCGGCGAGCCGCCGGAACGCCGCCGAGTGCAGCACCCGGGCGCGGTCCCGCTCGAACGGCGACCGGCCGTACCCGGTGTCCTTCGGCGCCTCGTCGACCAGCCGCGCCGCGTCGTCAGCCCCGGTCACCGTTGCCGCGTTGGCGCAACACGCAGAACTCGTTGCCCTCCGGGTCGGCGAGCACCGTCCACTCCACGTCTCCCTGGCCGATGTCGACGTGCCGCGCGCCCATGTCGACCAGGCGCTCGACCTCGGCCTCCAGGTCGGCCGGGCGCAGGTCGATGTGCAGCCGGTTCTTCCCCTCCTTCGGCCCGGCGACCGGGACGAAGACGAGACCGGGCAGCGTGTCGGGGGTGCGGCGGATCTCCACCTCGTCCGGCTTGTCGGTGACCACCTGATAACCGAGCGCCTCCGCCCACCAACTGGCGAGCCGGGACGGGTCCCGGGCGTCGATGGTCAGGTTCTCCCAGACGGCGGTCATGCGCCCACCCCTCCTGATCGACACGTGGCGGAAGCTCAGGTTACGCCGAGGAGGCCGGAAAGGCGCGCCAGGCGGTACGCGGGGCCGTCGATGAACACCGGCGGCCCCGCGTCGGCGTCAGCGGGAGTCGGAGCCGGTGGTGGTGATCGCCGCCCGGCCGGCCTCCAGGCGCGCCACCGGCACCCGGAACGGCGAGCAGGAGACGTAGTCCAGGCCGACCTCGTGGAAGAAGTGCACCGAGTCCGGGTCACCGCCGTGCTCGCCGCAGACGCCCAGCTTCAGGCCCGGGCGGGCCGCCCGGCCCTCCTCGGCGGCGATGCGGACCAGCCGGCCGACGCCGTCGGTGTCGATCGACTCGAACGGCGAGATGCCGAAGATGCCCAGCTCCAGGTAGCGCCAGAAGAACGCGCCCTCCACGTCGTCGCGGGAGAAGCCCCAGCCCATCTGGGTCAGGTCGTTGGTGCCGAAGGAGAAGAACTCGGCCGCCTCGGCGATCTGCCCGGCGGTCAGCGCCGCCCGGGGCACCTCGATCATCGTGCCGATCAGCACCTCGACGCCGCTGTCCCCGACCACCTCGGCGATGATCCGCTCGGCCTCGGCGCGTACCGTCTCCAGCTCCTGCACGGCCCCGACGAGCGGCACCATGATCTCCGGGCAGGCCCTGCCGCCGTCGCGGACGACCGCCACGGCGGCCTCGGCGATCGCGCGGACCTGCATGGCGAACAGGCCCGGGATGACCAGGCCGAGCCGGACGCCGCGCAGACCCAGCATCGGGTTCTCCTCGTGCATCCGCCGGACGGCGGCGAGCAGCGCCTCCTCCTTCGCGACGTCCTCACCGCGCTCCTGCGCGACCGCGACGTTCACCGCGAGCTGCTCCAGCGGGGGCAGGAACTCGTGCAGCGGCGGGTCGATCAGCCGCACGGTGACCGGAAGGCCGTCCATCTCCCGGAAGATCTCGATGAAGTCGGCCCGCTGCAGCGGCAGCAGCGCCGCGAGCGCGTCCTCCCGCTCCCGCGCGCCGGAGGCCAGGATGAGCCGCTCGACCAGCTCGCGCCGGTCGCCGAGGAACATGTGCTCGGTGCGGCACAGGCCGATGCCCTCGGCGCCGAAGCGCCGGGCCCGGGCCGCGTCCGCGCCGGTGTCGGCGTTCGTGCGCACGCGCAGCCGCCGCGCCGCGTCGGCGTGCGTCATGATCCGGTGTACGGAGCGGACCAGCGCGTCGTCGGTGTTCTCCGGGTCGAGTTCGCCCTCGAAGTACTGCACCACCTCGGACGGCATGACCGGCACCTCGCCGAGGTACACCTTGCCGGTGGTGCCGTCGATCGAGACCACGTCGCCCTCGTTCACCACGTGGTCGCCCACGGTGAACCTCTTCGCCGGCACGTTCACGTCCAGCTCGTCGGCGCCGGAGACGCAGGTCTTGCCCATG
Source organism: Micromonospora chalcea (assembly GCF_028768405.1). Lineage (NCBI taxonomy): Bacteria > Bacillati > Actinomycetota > Actinomycetes > Micromonosporales > Micromonosporaceae > Micromonospora > Micromonospora chalcea. The sequence continues at coordinate 3,325,231 of NZ_CP118233.1, forward strand.
CCGCGGGCCACCACCGCGGCGTGGCTGGTCTTGCCGCCCCGGGAGGTCAGGATGCCCTTGGCGGCGATCATGCCGTTGAGGTCGTCCGGGTTGGTCTCCCGGCGGACCAGGATGACCGACTCGCCCTCGGCGGCCAGCTCGACCGCCCGGGCCGAGGTGAAGACGACCTTGCCGGACGCGGCGCCCGGGGAGGCGCCGATGCCCTTGGCGACCGCCTCGAACTCGTGGTCGAGCTGGAAGCGCGGGAACATCAGCTGGGCGAGCTGCGCGCCGTTGACCCGGTGCAGCGCCTCGTCCAGGTCGACCAGGCCCTCGTCGACGAGCTGCCCGGCGATGACGAACGCGGCGGCGGCGGTGCGCTTGCCGACCCGGGTCTGCAGCATCCAGAGCTTGCCGCGCTCGATGGTGAACTCGATGTCGCAGAGGTCCTTGTAGTGCTCCTCCAGCCGGGCCATGATGCCGAGCAGCTGGTCGTAGGAGGTCTTGTCGAGCTGCTCCAGCTCCTGCAACGGCACGGTGTTGCGGATGCCGGCGACCACGTCCTCGCCCTGGGCGTTGGCCAGGTAGTCGCCGTAGATGCCCTGCGCGCCGCTGCCCGGGTCGCGGGTGAACGCGACGCCGGTGCCCGAGTCGGGGCCGAGGTTGCCGAAGACCATCGCCACCACGTTGACGGCGGTGCCCAGGTCGGCCGGGATGCGCTCCTGGCGGCGGTAGAGGATCGCCCGCTCCGCGTTCCACGAGTCGAAGACCGCGCGGATGGCGAGGTCGAGCTGCTCACGCGGCTCCTGCGGGAACTCGCGGCCGGTGTGCTTGGCGAAGATCTTCTTGTACGCGTCGACCAGCCCCCGCAGGTCGTCGGCGTCCAGGTCGAGGTCGTTGTGGGTGCCCTTGGCGCTCTTGATCTCGTCCAGCGCGTGCTCGAACTCCTCGCCCGGCACCTCGCAGACGGTCTTGCCGAACATCTGGATCAGCCGGCGGTAGGAGTCCCAGGCGAACCTGTCGTTCCCACCCGCCTGGTTGCTGAGGCCGACCACGCTGCGGTCGTTGAGGCCCACGTTGAGGACGGTCTCCATCATGCCGGGCATGGAGAACTTGGCGCCGGAGCGTACCGAGACCAGCAGCGGGTCGTCCGGGTCGCCGAGGCGGCGGCCCATCTCGCGCTCCAGGGACTCCAGGTGCGCCTCGATCTGCGCGGCCAGGCCGTCGGGCTCACGCCCGGTCGTCAGGTACGCCTTGCAGGCCTCGGTGGTGATCGTGAAGCCGGGCGGAACCGGCAGGCCGAGGTTGGTCATCTCGGCCAGGTTGGCCCCCTTGCCGCCGAGCAGATCCTTCAAATCCTTGTTGCCCTCGGCGAAGTCGTACACGTACTTGTGCTCGCCCGATTCCTGCGCTTCCACCAGAGCCTCCAACGCGCGCCATTGACACTTAACGAAGGTTTAGTTCGGACATACCCCGGGAGTGACCACCGGTAATCCCGGCTCGTCAGCGTCGGTGGGCCGAAGGCTAGGCGAGTTTCGTGAAACCTGGGAGCGTTCGGTGACTTTCGGCACAACGGTCGCCACTATGCGCGTTCGTACGGGTTGTTGGGAACGCTTCCACGAGCACGATCACGCAATTCCGCTTCCCCTCGTACTCTTGACTGACTGCGTCCCGCGGATCCTCACCTTTGCCATATCCCGCGCGAATACACCCCTCGGAGCCGTCGCCGTGCCGACCACACCCACCGCCCCGGAGACCGGGCCGGAGCCGACCGACACCCGTCCCACCAGCACGCCGGGTGAATTGCTGCCCGGCGTGGCGACGCCTGCCGCCGAGCTGGCGCGTGTCGCCGCGGGCCGTGCCACCGAGGTGCTCGCCGGACCGGCGCCGGTCCGGCTCGACGACGTGGTGCCCGCGCCCGAGCAGGTGTTCCCGGACCCCGCGGGCGACTTCACGCTGGGCGCGGACGCGGCGCTGCGGGTCAGCCCCGCCGGGCGGGACGTGGCCGAGCAGCTCGCCGCCTGGCTGCGTCCGGCCACCGGCTTCCCGCTGCCGGTCACCGACGTCCCCGCCCGGGGGGACGGCCCGCTGACGCTCACGCTGTCCCCGTCCGCCCCGGATGCCGCCGCTGCTCCCGGGACCCGGGCGACGGACGACGGCTCCGGCGGGCCGGCCGTCGGCGGGCTCGGGGGCGAGGGCTACCGCCTCGACGTGACCGCCACCGGCGTCCGGATCACCGCCGCCACCCCGGCCGGCCTGTTCCACGGCGCGCAGACGCTACGGCAGCTCCTGCCGGCGGCGATCGAGAGCCCCACGCCGGTCGCCACCCGCTGGGCAGTGCCCGGTGGCACCATCGTCGACCGTCCGCGTTTCCCCTACCGGGGCGCCATGCTCGACGTGGCCCGGCACTTCTTCCCCGTCGAGGACGTGCTGCGGGTGGTCGACCACCTTGCCCGGTACAAGCTCAACCACCTGCACCTGCACCTCACCGACGACCAGGGCTGGCGGATCGCCGTCGACTCCTGGCCCCGGCTCGCCGAGGTGGGCGGCGCGACAGCTGTCGGCGGCGGCCCCGGCGGCTGGTACTCCCGGGACGACTACCGGCGCATCGTCGCGTACGCGGCCCGCCGACACGTCACCGTGGTGCCCGAGATCGACCTGCCCGGCCACACCAACGCGGCGCTTCTCGCGTACCCCGAACTGGCACCCGGCAAGGTCGCGCCACCGCCCTACACCGGCACCGAGGTCGGGTTCAGCTACATCGACCCCGCCGACGAGCGGACGTACGCCTTCGTCGCGGACGTGGTCGGCGAGGTGGCCGCGCTCACGCCGGGGCCGTGGCTGCACCTCGGCGGCGACGAGGCGTTCAAGGTGCCGGCCGAGAGCTACCGCGCCTTCGTGGAACGGGCGCAGCGGCTGGTGCAGGCCACCGGCAAGACGGTGGTCGGCTGGCACCAGCTCGCCCCGGCCGGGCACGTCGACGGGCGCGTCCTGCAGTGGTGGGGCACGAACGGCGACGACCCGGAGACCGCCGACGCGGTACGCCGGGGCGCCCGGGTGATCCTCTCCCCCGCCAACCACGCGTACCTGGACATGAAGTACGCGCCGGACACCCCGATCGGGCACGACTGGGCGGGTCTCATCGACGTGCGCCGGGCGTACGAGTGGGATCCGGGCACCCACGTGCGGGGCGTACCGGCCGAGGCCGTGCTGGGCGTGGAGGCGCCGCTGTGGACCGAGTCGGTGAGTACGCGGGCCGAGGTCGAGTACATGCTCTTCCCCCGCCTGCCCGCCGTCGCGGAGCTGGGCTGGTCACCGCGTGCCACGCACGACTGGCAGCGGTTCCGTAGCCGCCTCGCCGGCCACGGCCCGCGCTGGGCCACCGCCGGCATCACCTTCCACCCATCCCCCGAGATCCCCTGGCCCCCCACCCCCACACCCGTCCCCACCCCGCGCCGCCGCCCGGAGGACAGCCCTCGTCGATCATGAGGTTGGCGGCGACAAACCGGACACAAACCGCCGCCAACCTCATGATCGCCCGCTGCTGGCGGGAGGTCTTGGGGCACCGCGGCTTGATCGACTCCAGCTCGGCGAGGTGGTGGCATCAGAGGCTCCGCGACACCACCACTTCGGCGAGCTGGAGTTGATCACACCCAGGGCCAGGGCAGCGCGCCGGAAAACGGACAGCTCACGCCCGCCGGAGCCGCGAACACCCCTCACCAAGCGCGTTGTCGACCAAGGAGTTTGCGGGATCTTGCAGTTGCCGCCCCGGAAAAAGGTGCGAATCGGGCACCTCAAGGGCCGCAAGCGCAAGATCGCGATCGAGGGTTGGGCGCTCGGGTGGTGATCAAGGGGTTTGTGTCTGTTCTGGGTGGTCTGTCGGACACGAACTCCTTGATCAACGCCGGGCGGGCGCTGGGTGGATTGTCCGGGTTCGGGGTGGTGGGCGCCACGGCTGGGCTGGAATCGGGGCGGGGTGCGGGGCGTTGTACATGGCAGACCGCGCCGCACCCGCCGACCACCCCGCCCCACCTCCGGCGGGCTGGGAATGAGGCCGGGACGCCGGTCGTTACATCCCCGAGCCGCCGGAGCAGGCCGTCCCCCTGGCCGCCCGAGCGAGCCACCGGCCCGACGCACATACCGGGCCACCTGATCTTTCTTTGCGGCATCCCCCATCGCCGCGTACCCCCGACAGAGAGGCAACTGATCATGGCTACCACTCTGCTGCGCAAGACCGTTCTGACCGCTGCTGGTGTCGTCGCCACCGCCGGTGGCATCGCCGGCCCCGCCATCGCCGCCCAGGCCACCCCGGCCGAGCGCGCCGCCGCCCAGGTCACCACCGACCGCAAGGGCCACGGCGAGCGGGAACTCGACGTCCGCTACGAAGCCCAGCCCAACTTCTACTTCTGCGGCCCCGCCGCCGCCCGCAACGCGCTGAGCGTGCAGGGCAAGAACATCGACGTACACGCCATGGCCCGCGAGATGGGCACCACCGAAGCCGGCACCAACTCCATCAACGACATCACCCCGGTACTGAACAAGGAGACCGGTAAGGACGTCTACAAGTCCACCGAGATCCCCGTGGACAAGGCCCGCGACCGCGACAAGGTCGACAAGCTGCGCGCCGACGTGGTCAAGACCGTCGACGACGGCCGTGCCGTGGTGGCCAACATCGCCGGCACCGCGACCGACACCGACGGCAACGCCCACTCCTTCGAGGGCGGCCACTACATCAGCGTCGTGGGCTACCGCGACGGCGGGAAGGTCGTGACGATCGCCGACTCGGCGAACCCGAACCAGGCCTCCTACCGGATGGACGTGGACGAGCTCGCCCGCTGGATCGCCAGCCGCGGCTACAGCTCCTGACCGAACACGAAGGGCCCGACCCCCACCACGGGGTCGGGCCCTTCGGCGTACCCGGGTTGTCAGCCGCCGGAGTCGTCCAGCTCGGCGCCGTCCGGCGGGGTGTCGTCGTCGCGGCTGGCCAGCCACCCGTCGGGCAGGAAGACCTTGCCCGGGGAGTTGGTGCGGCCGCGCGGCTGGCCGAGGTTCTCCACCGGGAACGGTACGGCCGGGTCGAGCTTGCCGAGCAGGTCGTCGAGCTGCGCCAAGCTCTCGATCATGGCGAGCGAGCGGCGCAGCTCGCTGCCGATCGGGAAGCCCTTCAGGTACCAGGCGACGTGCTTGCGGAAGTCGGTGCAGCCGTCCCGCTCGCCCCGGGCCGGGTTGCGGGCACCGGCCACGAACTGCTCCACCAGCAGCTCGGCGTGCCGGCGCATGGTCACCGCCACCTCGCCGAGCGAGGGCAGCCGCCGCTCGGGGCTGCCGTTGAACGCGGCCTCCAGGTCGGCGAACAGCCACGGCCGGCCCAGGCAGCCGCGCCCGATCACCACGCCGTCCACGCCGGTGTGCGCGACCATCCGCAGCGCGTCGTCGGCCTCCCAGATGTCACCGTTGCCGAGCACCGGCACGTCGAGCGCCGACTTGAGCGTGGCGATCGCGTCCCAGTCGGCGGTGCCGGAGTAGCGCTGCGCGGCCGTACGCCCGTGCAGGGCGACCGCCGCGACGCCCGCGTCCTGGGCCGCCAGCCCCGCCTCGACGTACGTCAGGTGGTCGTCGTCGATGCCCTTGCGCATCTTGACGGTGACCGGTACCCCGGCGGGTGACGCGGCGTCCACCGCGGCCTTGACCAGCCGGGCGAACAGCCGGCGGCGCCACGGCAGGGCCGAGCCGCCGCCGCGCCGGGTGACCTTGGGTACGGGGCAGCCGAAGTTCAGGTCGATGTGATCCGCGAGGTCGCGCTCGACCACGATCCGCACGGCGGCGGCGGTGATCTCCGGGTCGGTGCCGTAGAGCTGGAGGCTGCGGGGCTGCTCCTCGGCGCCGAAGGCGATCATGCGGAGCGTCTTCGGGTTCCGCTCGACGAGCGCCCGGGTGGTGATCATCTCGCAGACGTAGATGCCGCCGCCCTGCTCGCGGCAGAGCCGGCGGAAGCCGACGTTGGTGATCCCGGCCATCGGCGCGAGCACCACCGGTGGCCACACCTGGTGCGGGCCGATGGTCAGCGCGGGCAGCGTCGGGGCAGTCACCTGACCAGTGTAGGGAGGCGTTCTCGGGTATCGACGCCTACCGGGCCGCCACCCGCTGCGGCGCGGGCGACGGCGCGGTCTCGGGCTGCCCCGCCGGCATGATCAGCAGCAGCGCGAGGACGCCCAGCCCACCCGCTACGGCGCCGACGAACTGCACGACGCCGTAGCCGACCCCGGCGGCGAGCAGCGTGAGGAAGACCGCCACGGAGATCGCCCCGGCCACGTGGGTGGTCGACTCGAACACCGCCGAAGCCGTTCCCTGGTCGCCCGGCGGGGCGTCGCCGACACACACCCGGGTCAGCCCGACGTAGATCGGGCCGGCGCTGAGGCCCCACACGACCAGAATCGTCACCAGGACCGGCAGCGGACCGCCCGCGTTGACCGCCACCAACGCGAGCGTGACCGCGCACAGGCCCAGGGCGACAGCCACGACCCGGCGCGCGCCGAACCTGCGGATCAGCGCGCCCGCCGGAGCGGCGCTGACCAGCGCGCCGAGCAGCACCGGGGCCAGCACCAGCCCGGCGCCCGCCGGGGACAGGCCGTGGACCTCCTGGAGGTAGAGACTGCCCACGACCACCACCACCGCGTACGCGGCCGAGTGGGCGGCGAAGGCGAGGCAACCGGCGACCAGCGGGCGCGACCGGAGCAGGGCCGGCCGGACCAGTGGGTCGGCCACCCGCCGCTCGACGCGCACCAGCAGGAACAGCAGCACCACGGAGGCGGCGACAGCGCCGAGCCCGACCGGGTCCGGACCCGACTCGGCGATCCGGTTGGCGCCGAAGAGCAGCGCGAGCAGCATGCCGGTGGCGAGGACCGCCCCGGCGAGGTCCAGCCGCTGCCGGCCGCCCGGTTCGGGCCGGCTCGCCGGCAGCAGCAGCCGGGCCGCCACCATCGCCGCGAGTCCGACCGGCACGGTGGCCAGGAAGACCCAGCGCCAGCCCAGGTGCGACGTGATCAGGCCGCCGACGATCGCCCCGGCCAGACCTGCCGTGTTCGCGGCGGCGGCGACCACCGCGAACACCCGGCTGCGCCACGGCTCGTCGGGGAAGTACGTCGCCGCCGACGCCAGCGTCGCCGGGATGGCGAGGGCCGCGCCGGCGCCCTGCAACACCCGGCCGAGCAGCAGCGGGGCCAACGCGGTCGCCAGCCCGGCCAGGGCCGAGCCGAGAGTGGCCAGCGCGAGGCTGACGACGATCAGCCGGCGTCGTCCCCACAGGTCGCACAGCCGGCCCCCGAGCAGCAGCAGGCCGCCGATGCTCAGCGAGTACAACGTCACGACCCATTGGAGGCGGCCCGGGCCGAGGCGGAACTCGTCACCGATGCGCGGCAGCGCTGTGGCCACCGCCAGGCTGTCGAACAGCACCAGGAACATGGCGCTGGCCAGGACCAGTGCGGTGGGCCACCGATGCGCCACCACCGCGGGCGCCGGGGTCGCGGACGGTTCGGTGGTCGCGTGCCGCATCTCGCCCCCTCCGCTGCCGGTGAGGGATCTGCTACCCGGCGCTCCCGCCGGCTAACGCCAACGGGCTCGCGGGATTCAGACACGTCGACGTGTCGTCCGGCCCGGGCGGACACGGAGAAGGGCGCCGTCGGCGACGGCGCCCTTCTCGGTGATACGTCAGCAGCCGGGGAGGCGCTCGATCAGGTAGCGCTCGACCTGGTCCAGCGAGACGCGCTCCTGGGCCATGGTGTCCCGGTTCCGGACCGTCACGGCGTTGTCGTCGAGCGTGTCGAAGTCGACGGTGACGCAGAACGGCGTACCGATCTCGTCCTGCCGGCGGTAGCGGCGGCCGATCGCCTGCGAGTCGTCGAACTCGACCACCCAGCGCTTGCGCAGGTCGGTGGCGAGCTGCTTGGCCTTCGGCGACAGCGCCTCGTTACGCGACAGCGGCAGCACGGCGACCTTGACCGGGGCCAGCCGCGGGTCGAAGCGCATGACGGTGCGCTTGTCCACGCCGCCCTTGGTGTTCGGCGCCTCGTCCTCGTCGTACGCCTCGAGCAGGAACGCCAGCACCGCGCGGGTGAGGCCGGCGGCCGGCTCGATCACGTACGGCATCCAGCGCTCGCCCTTGCCCTGGTCGAAGTACGACAGGTCGACGCCGGAGTGCTTGCTGTGCGTGGACAGGTCGAAGTCGGTGCGGTTGGCGATGCCCTCCAGCTCGGCGAACTCGCTGCCGCCGAACCGGAACCGGTACTCGATGTCGACGGTGCGCTTCGAGTAGTGGGAGAGCTTCTCCTTGGGGTGCTCGTAGAAGCGCAGGTTCTCCTCGGACAGGCCGAGGTCGAGGTACCAGTTCCAGCGCTCGGAGAGCCAGTACTCGTGCCACTGCTCGTCGGTGCCGGGCTCGACGAAGAACTCCATCTCCATCTGCTCGAACTCGCGGGTCCGGAAGATGAAGTTGCCGGGGGTGATCTCGTTGCGGAACGACTTGCCGGTCTGCGCGATGCCGAACGGCGGCTTCTTGCGGGCGACCGTCTCGACGTTCTTGTAGTTGACGAAGATGCCCTGGGCGGTCTCCGGGCGCAGGTAGTGCATGCCCTCGTCGCTCTCCACCGGGCCCAGGTAGGTCTTCATCAGGCCGTTGAACATCTTCGGCTCGGTGAAGGTGCCCTTGTTGCCGCAGTTGGGGCAGTTGAGCTCCGTCAGCGAGGTCAGCGGCTTGCCGTGCTTGGCCTCGTACGCCTCTTCCAGGTGGTCGGCCCGGAACCGCTTGTGGCAGGACTGGCACTCGGTGAGCGGGTCGACGAACTCGGCGATGTGGCCGCTGGCCTCCCAGACCTTGCGGGCCAGGATGACCGCCGAGTCGAGGCCGACGACGTCGTCGCGCTGCTGCACCATGGTCCGCCACCACTGCCGGCGGACGTTCTCCTTCAGCTCGACGCCGAGCGGACCGTAGTCCCACGCCGACCGGGTGCCCCCGTAGATCTCGCTGGAGGGAAAGACGAAGCCCCGGCGCTTGGCGAGGCTGGTGACGGCGTCGATACGGTCGGCTGGCATGTTTCCTCCTACGCCGGCTGGCGGTCGGCGCGGTTGAGATGGATAAAACCGGGCTGTTCGGGACAACGGTACGACCGCGTTCGTCCCGAGCCCAGCAGAATACCGGGGGCCGGTCAGCTCACCCCGCAGACCTCCACGCCGCCCGTCTGCTGGTCCGGCGCCAGCGTCACGGTCTGCGCCTCCCGCCGGCCGCCGGCCAGCGTGACGTCCACCGGGACCGTGAGCGTGGTGATGTCGACCTCGCCGACCCGGTAGCCGGAGATCTGCGGCTCGGTGGCGACGCGCCGCACGAACTCGGGCCGCGGTTCGCGTCGGCGGAGGTCGTCGCAGAGCGTGTCGTACGCCTTGGACCACTCCCGGGCGACCAGTGCCTGGTAGTAGTCGCTGGTGACGGCCCGGCCCTGCTCGCCGATCGCCTGGGCGTTGCTCACGGCCAGGCCGACCACCGCCGCGCCGCCTCCGCCGCAGCAGATCAGCACGGCGAGCGCGCCCGCGCCGAGGCCGAGCCAGAGCCGGGTCCGCCCGCCCTCGGTGGGCGGGGCGGCGAACGGCGGCGCGGCGCCGGGCCCCTGCGGCGGCGCGGGCACCCCGGGGTCCGCCGGCGGCGCGGGCGGAACTGACGACGGGGGTGGTGCGGCCGGTCCGGGAGCGGTCATACGCGCCAGGGTAGTGCCCCGGCACTCACCGGTAAGGACCTGCGGCCCGATCGCTGGCGACGACGACGATCTCACCCTCGGGGGCGGCGCTGGCGAGCGTCTCGTACGCCGACGGCTCGTCCACCGATCGGGCGAGCAGCGGGACGGCGGTGACCTTGACGTCGAACCCGCCGAGCGCCCGCCGGTACGCCCCGACCGACTCCCACTCGGTGAGCAGGCACCAGTGGTCCGGGTCGTCGAGCGCCCGCAGCAGCTCACCGCGCAGGTAGCCGGGGCGGGCGGCGAGCGCGGCCAGCGCGGCGTGCGCCTCCCGGGTGAACTCGTCCACCGTTTCGGCTTCCACCACGAACCGGTTGGTGACCAGCACGGCGTTCCTCCTCGTAGAGTTTGTGGCATGCAGCGTACGCAGAGTCCCGTGCTGTCCCGGTTGGCACGGCTCAACCCGACGGCGGTGTTCCTCGCCGTACTGGCCCTGATGCTGGTCGGCCTCTTCGCGCCCGGCCCGGCGGGCGGCGTCCTGCTGCTGGCGCTGGCCGGCGGCCTGGTGTGGCTGATGTCGGTCACCTGGCCGGTGCAGGCGCCGGCGACCCGGATGTTCCGGCTGGTGATGCTCACCCTGTTGATCGCGGTGGCGCTGGCGAAGCTCATGGTCGGCTGACGTACGGAAGCAGAGCCGAGCTGACCTGCGCTGACATGCAATCATGCGTTTTTGACAATAGTTTTCGTTGTCGCGGACAGTTGAGCCCATGACCGTTCGCGCACCCCGCCGTGTCCTGACCGCCACCGCAACCGCCCTGCTCGCCGCCGCCGGCCTGACCGCCTGCGCGGACGGCACCGGCGCCGCGAGCGAGCCGGGCAAGGTCGGCGTGGTGGCCGCGTTCTACCCGCTGCAGTTCCTGTCCGAGCGGATCGGCGGCGACACGGTCTCGGTCAGCAACCTGACCAAGCCCGGCGCGGAGCCGCACGACCTGGAACTCAACCCGCGGCAGGTCGGCCAGGTCGTCGACGCCGACGTGGTCGTCTACCTCAGCGGCTTCCAGCCGGCGGTGGACGAGGCGGTGGAGCAGAACGGCGGCGACCGCGCGTTCGACGTGGCGGGCGTGACGCCGCTGCGCGACGCCGCCGCCGGTGGCCACGACCACGACCACGAGGGCGAGGCCGGGCACTCCGGGGAGGGCGGCGGCAAGGACCCGCACGTCTGGCTCGACCCGACCCGGCTGGCCACCATCGGCGACAAGCTCGCCGAGCGCCTCGGCAAGGCCGACCCGGAGCACGCCGCCGACTACACCGCCCGCGCAGGCGCGCTGCGCGCCGAGCTGACGAAGCTGGACACCGAGTACGCCGACGGCCTGCGCACCTGCAAGCGCCGCGAGATCGTCACCAGCCACACCGCGTTCGGCTACCTCACCGAGCGCTACCAACTGGAGCAGATCGGCATCAGCGGGCTCACCCCGGAGTCCGAGCCGTCGCCGCAGCGCCTCGCCGAGGTCGCCGAGGAGGCCCGCGAGCACCAGGCCGGCACGATCTTCTTCGAGACGCTGGTCAGCCCGAAGGTCGCCGAGACGATCGCGCGTGAGGTGGGCGCGAAGACGGCGGTGCTGGACCCGCTGGAGGGCCCGCCCGCCGACGGCGACTACCTCTCCGCGATGCGTACCAACCTGCAGACCCTGCGAACCGCTCTGGACTGTTCATGACCCCACCCGTGATCGAGATCGCGCACGCCACAGTCGGCTACGACGGCCGCCCGGTGCTGCGTGACGTCTCGTTGACAGTGACCGCCGGCGAGGTGGTCGCCGTGCTCGGCGCCAACGGCTCCGGCAAGTCGACGCTCGTGCGCGCCGCGCTCGGCCTGGTGCCGGTCGGCGCCGGGTCGGTCGCCCTGTTCGGCACGCCGCAGCGCCGCTTCCGGCAGTGGCACCGAATCGGGTACGTGCCGCAGCGGCTCGGCGCGGGCAGCGGAGTGCCCGCCACCGTACGCGAGGTGGTGGCGTCCGGGCGGCTGGCCCGCCGCGGCGTGCTGCGGCCCGCCGGACGGGCGGACCGGGAGGCGGTGGCGGCAGCGCTGGACGCCGTCGGGCTCGCCGACCGGGCCGGCGACCCGGTGTCCACGCTCTCCGGCGGCCAGCAGCAGCGCACCCTGATCGCCCGCGCGCTCGCCGGCGGGCCGGAGCTGCTGGTGCTCGACGAGCCGACCGCCGGGGTGGACGCGGCCAGCCAGGAGGCGTTCGCCGGGGCGCTGCGCTCGTTCCGCGACGGCGGCGGCACGGTGCTGCTCGTCGCGCACGAGCTGGGCCCGCTGCGCCCGCTGATCAGCCGGGCCGTGGTGGTGCACCAGGGCGGCATCGCCCACGACGGCGCCGTGCCGGAACCCGCCGGCCACCACGCCGACCCCGACCACGAGCACGTGCACCCGCACTGCGACGAGGAGCCCGCCCGGCTCTGGACAGGCATCTGAGATGGACCTCTTCCAGTACGACTTCATGCTCCGCGCCCTGGTCGGCGCGCTGATCATCGGGCTGGCCGCGCCGGCGCTCGGCATCTACCTGGTGCAGCGGCGGCTGGCCCTGATCGGCGACGGGATCGGGCACGTGGCGCTCACCGGCGTCGGCGCGGGCCTGCTGCTCAACCGCTCCCCCGTGCTGGTGGCGGTGATCGCCGCGACGCTCGGCGCGATCGTCATCGAGCTGGTCCGCGCGTACGGGCGCACCTCCGGCGACCTGGCGCTGGCACTGCTGTTCTACGGCGGCATCGCCGGTGGCGTGGTGCTGGTCGGGCTCTCCGACGCCAGCAGCGGGGCGCTCAACGCGTACCTGTTCGGGTCGCTGACCACCACCTCGCAGGGCGACCTGGTCACCATCGGCGTGCTCGGCGCGGCGCTGCTGGTGACCATGCTGGTGCTGCGCCCGGCGCTGTTCGCGGTCTGCCACGACGAGGAGTACGCGCGCGTCTCCGGCCTGCCGGTACGCGCGCTGAACCTGATCATCGCGGTCGGCACCGCGATCACGGTGACCATCGCCATGCGGGCGGTCGGGGTGCTGCTGATCAGCGCGCTGATGGTGGTGCCGGTGGCCACCGCGCAGCAGGTGACCCGGGGCTTCCGGTCCACCATGGCGGCGGCCATGGCCCTGGGGCTGTTCGCCGCCGGCGCCGGGGTCTGGGTGGCGGCCACCGCGGACACCGCGCCCGGCGCGTCGGTGGTGCTGGTGGCGATCGGCTCGTTCCTGCTGGTCGCGCTCGGCGCGGCCGGTGTGCGGGCGCTGCGACGCCGGAGCGGGAGCGACCGGGCCGCGCCGCCGGTCGAGCCCGCCGAGCACGAGGTGCTGCTCGGATGAGGCCCTACCGGCTGACGCAGCTGGGATTGGTTACCGTTACAGGGTGACCGGCACGAACGGGTACGACGCCTTCGAGGGCGCGGGTGACCTGCTGCGCGCGCTCTCGGCCCCGATCCGGCTCGCGATCGTCAGCGAGCTGGCCGAGGGCGAGCGCTGCGTGCACGAGCTGGTCGAGAAGCTCGGCGCGCCACAGCCGCTGGTCTCCCAGCACCTGCGGGTGCTGCGCGGCGCCGGGGTGGTACGCGGGTCGCGGCGCGGCCGGGAGATCGCGTACGCCCTGGTGGACGACCACGTCGCGCACATCGTGGCGGACGCGGTCAGCCACGCCGGTGAAGGGCCCTCCTGAGGCGCGAAACTGTCTCGTGCCGGCAGGGCCGAGCCGTGGCAGGCTGTCCGGCGTGAAGATTTACGCCGACCGCTTTCCCACCGCCGCCCGCCAGTTCCTCACCGACCTGCTCGTGGTGGTCTGGGTGTACGCGGCGATCCGCTTCGCGCTGTGGCTGCACGACGTGGTCGAGAAGCTCGCCGTACCCGGGCAGAAGCTGGAGGGGGCCGGCGGTGGCCTCGCCGACAACCTGGCCGACGCCGGCGGCAAGGTCGGCCGCGTGCCGCTGGTCGGCGACGAGCTGACCGCGCCGTTCACCCGGGCCGCCGACGCCGCCCGCGCGGTCGCCGAGGCCGGCCGCGACCAGCAGGAGATGGTCGGGCAGCTGGCGCTCGGGCTGACCATCGCGGTGCTGGTGTTCCCGCTCGGCCTGGTGCTGTTCGGCTGGCTGCCGCTGCGGGTGCGCTGGATGCGCCGGGCCGCCGCGGCGAAGGCCCTGGCCGGCGCGCCGGCCGGCCGGGACCTGCTGGCGCTGCGCGCGCTGGCCGGTCAGCCGCTGTCGAAGCTGAACCGGATCGCGCCGGACGTCGCCGAGGCGTGGCGGCGCGGCGACGACGCGACTGTCGACGCGCTCGCCGCGCTGGAGCTGCGCGGGCTGGGGCTGCGCGGCGGCCGCTGACGGACCGGCTCCCGGCTCCCGGCTGATGCACTTCTCGGCGTTATGCCTCTGAGTCATATTTAAATATGCCTGAGAGGCATAACGCCAAAAACAGAGTCCTTCCTCTGGCACCACGTGACACCGCGTAACGGGTCGCTGGCCCCGCCTGAGGACCGCCGGTCCGACGGCACGCCGCAGGTCCGGCACCACGGCCACGGGCCCGGGCCACGCCGCGACACCAGCTCGCTCCCCCGGTTCGGGAACGGAGACCGGTGGGGCGCGGCCGAAGTTCCTGCGCGGCCGGGCAGTCGCCCGCGTGGACCGACGGGCGACGCCGTCCGCAGGCGCAGCACGCCGGAACCCGGCACCGCACCGGCGGACGACGACCGCCGCGCGGGCGCGCCGAGGCGTAGCGGTTGGTCAGCGGGCCGGCGGGATGCGGCGGCGCACGTCCTCGGCGGTGGACGGCCCCGGTTCCCAGCGCGCCACCCACGGCAGGTCGGCGGGCGGCGTGAGGACGCCGTCCTCCAGCGAGGCGTACCGGCCGGCGACGATCCGCTTGGCGGCGGCCACGTCGACCGAGTCGGTGTTCGACCACAGGCCGGTGAACAGCTCGTCGACGCGCAGCCGCGCCTGACGGCAGAACAGGTCGGCCAGCTCGACGTTCTCCGGGTGCGCGTCCCGCTCGGCGTAGGCCCGGACGCAGACCGCGCTCATCGCGAACAGCTCCGCGCCGATGTCCACCACCCGGCCGAGGAACGCCTGCTTACGCTCCATCTTCCCCTGCCACCGGGACATCGCGTAGAACGTCGACCGGGCCAGCTTGCGGGAGGTCCGCTCGACGTGGCGCAGGTGCCCGGCCAGCGGCCCGAACTCCTGGTACGCCCCGGGCGTCTGCCCCTTGCCGACAGCGAGCGTGGGCAGCCACTTCGCGTAGAAGGCGCCGGCCCGCGCGCCCGCCTTCGCCTTGCGGCCCAGCCCGGCGTCCGGGTCGATGATGTCGCCCGCCACCGACAGGTGCGCGTCGACCGCCTCGCGGGCGATAAGCAGGTGCATGATCTCGGTGGAGCCCTCGAAGATCCGGTTGATCCGCAGGTCACGCAGGAGCTGCTCGACGGCGGCGGGCCGTTCGCCCCGGGCGGCGAGCGAGTCGGCCGTCTCGTACCCGCGTCCGCCGCGGATCTGGATCAGCTCGTCGGCGATCCGCCACGCCATCTCGCTGGCGTAGAGCTTGACCAGCGCCGCCTCGATCCGGATGTCGTTGCGGTCGTCGTCGGCGAGCATGCAGGACAGGTCGAGCATGGACTCCATGCCGTACGTGGTGGCGGCGATGAACGACAGTTTCTTCGCCACCGCCTCGTGCTCGGCCACCGGTCGGCCCCACTGGACCCGGTCCGCCGCCCACTCCCGGGCCACGTTCAGCGCCCACTTCCCGGCGCCCACGCACATGGCCGGCAGCGAGAGACGGCCGGTGTTCAACGTGGTCAGCGCGATCTTCAGGCCCTTGCCCTCGCCGCCGATCACGTTCTCGGCCGGCACGAACACGTCGTGGAAGCGGGTGAGGCTGTTCTCCAGGCCGCGCAGCCCGACGAAGGAGTTGCGCCGCTCGACGGTGATGCCGTCGCTGTCGCCCTCCACCACGAACGCGGTGATGCCGCCGCGCCGCCCCTCGCCGGCCGGCACCCGGGCCATCACCACGAGCAGGGTGGCGAGCGTGCCGTTGGTGGCCCACAGCTTCACCCCGTTGAGCCGGTAGCCGGTGCCGTCCGCCGTCGGCTCGGCGGTGGTGGCGAGCCGGGCCGGGTCGGAGCCGACGTCCGGCTCGGTGAGCAGGAACGCGGAAACCTCACCGGCGGCTAGCCGGGGCAGGAACCGGTCCTTCTGCTCGGGCGTGCCGAACATCTTCAGCGGCTGCGGCACGCCGATCGACTGGTGCGCGGAGAGCAGCGCGCTGACCGCCGGGCTCACCGAGCCGACGAGCATCAGCGCCCGGCAGTAGTGCAGGTTGCTCAGCCCCAGTCCGCCGTACTTGCGGTCGATCTTCATGCCGAACGCGCCCAGCCCGGCCAGTCCGTGGAACACCTCGTCAGGGATGCGCGCGTCCCGCTCGATCGCCTCACCGTCCACCTCGGACCCCAGGTACGCCCGCAGCGAGCCGAGGAACTCGTCGGCACGGGCCACCTCGGCCGGGTCGGGGCGGGGCCACGGGTCGATCAGGTCGAGCCGGAACCGGCCGAGGAACAACTCCTTGCCGAAGCTGGGCCGGTCCCAGGCCGACTCGCGGGCCGCCTCGGCGACCTGGCGGGCCTCCTTCTCGGTGACCTGGCCCGCCTCTCCGGGCAGCGGCTCCGCGCCGTCGGGGGACTCGGGCCGGCTGTTCTGTGTCGTGGTCACGGCTGCCTCCTCGTCGGTCCGGCTGCGTCGACGCGCTCGACGAAAACGACGCTACCCCCGGGTGTTACCCAGGGGTAGCGCCGCGTGCACGTCCGATTTGGCGGACGGTCAGCCGCCGGTGAGCGTCTGCGGGTCGTCGTCCTCGTCGTCGATGTCGTCGTCGCCCCAGTTGCGGCGGCTGAACGGCAGGATCGCCCAGAAGATCAGGAACCAGAGGCCGGTGAGCGCGCTGAGCAGGAACGCGATCGGCCGGTCCAGCACGAAGTCGGAGACCAGCAGGACCGAGCTGACCATCGCGATCAGCATGAAGAACAGGCCGCCGGTGGCCATCCGGTGGGCGAAGCGGACCAGTTCCGGCTTGCGGCCCTGGCGGAACAGCGCCCGGTGGAACGCCACCGGAGAAATGATCATCGCGGCGGACGCGGCGGCGGTCAGCAGCGCCAGGATGTAGACGTCACGCTGGAACTCGGTGGTCCGGTCGAACCCGGCGCTGAACGGCAGCGTCAGCAGGAAGGCGAACAGGATCTGCACGCCGGTCTGCGCGACGCGCAGCTCCTGCAACAGATCGGCGAAGTTGCGCTGCCAGCGCTGCTTCTCGGATTCCTTCGACACTCGCGGACCTCCCCGGGAGACGGCACGGCCGGCGGGTGAACGCCCACCGGCAGGACCGCCTGTGCCCCGTACGGATGATCACGAAACCGGTTCAGGAACCGCGGCGGATCCGCCCCGCGTACCGTGCCTCCAGCTCGGCGTTGTGCTCGTCGCCGCCGGTGATGTTCGCGGACAGGTAGACCGGCGGACGCTCCCCCGCCGCGACCAGCCGGGCCACCACCTCGGCGACGATCTGCTGGGCGAGCAGCGCCGCGGTGATCGACGAGACCGCGCCCACCGCGCCGCCGCCCGGCAGCGGCAGCGTGGCGTCGCCGTACGGGGCGCCGTTGTCCAGCACCACGTCGGCGAAGTCGGCGAGCTTGCGGCCGGACGGGTGCCGCGACGTCATCCGGGCCGAGTGCTGCGCCGACGTGATCGCCACCAGCCCGTGCCCGCGTTCCTTCACGATGGACGCGAACTCGACCATCGCCCCGTTCACGCCCGAGTTCGAGGCGAGCACGAACACGTCCTGCGGCCGGATCGGCGCCAGCTCGTAGAGGCGGTGCGCCACCGCCGGGTCGCGTTCCAGCTTCGGGCCGAGCACGTCGGCCGGATCGCCGCCGACCAGCACCAGGTCACGCAACGCGATCCGGTTCGTGGGCACCAGCCCGCCGGCCCGACCGGCGATCTCCATGGCCAGCGCCTCGGAGTGCCCGGTGCCGAACGCGTGCACCACACCATCGGCGCGCAGCGCCGCTGCGATCAGGTCGGCCGCGTCGGCCACGTTGCGCCGCTGCTCGGCGGCGACCCGGCCGATCGTCTCGGTCACCACCGCCAGGTACGCCTCGGCGCTCACCGTCATGCCTCCTCCGTTCCTGCGCACCGGGCGAGGATCGCCTCGGCCAGCGGGCCGGGCGCCTCGTCCGGGATCCAGTGGCTGACGCCGGGCAGCGTCACGAACCGGTAGTCACCTGTGACGTGCGCGGCGCACGCCTGCGCGGCCGTCCGGCCGATCGCCACGTCCTTGTCGCTCCAGACGAACGTGGTGGGCACCCCGACCGGGGCGACCGCCTTCATGTCCGCCCCGGTCATCGCCCGGTACCAGTTCAGCGCCGCCGTCAACGCCCCCGGCTCGCGCATCGGCTCGGCGTACCGGGCCACCGCGCCGGCGTCGCCCACGCCGCTGAGCAGCTTGCGCAGCGTGGCGGCGTTCCACGCCAGCAGCACCCGCTCCGCCGTACCGGGCTTACGGAACAACGCTATGTACGCGGACTTGACCTTCTGCCGCGGGTCGGTGGCGAGCGCGTGCCCCATCGCGGCCGGGTGCGGCACCGACACCGCGGTCAGCGTCCGCACCCGCTCCGGGTGCGCCGCCGCCAGACCCCACGCCACGATCGCGCCCCAGTCGTGGCCGACCAGGTGGGCGCGGGTCACCCCGAGGGAATCCAGCACGCCGGCCGCGTCGGCCACCAGCTCCGGAATCCGGTACGCCCCGACGTCCGCCGGACGCGCGCCGGGCGAGTAGCCGCGCTGGTCGAGCGCGTACGTGCACAGCCCGGCGGCGTGCAGCGCGGGCGTCACCGCGTCCCACTCGCCGGAGTGCTGCGGGAATCCGTGCAGCAGCAGGACCGGGTCACCGCCCTCGGGGCCGCCGGCGCGTACCTCGAACGTCAGTCCCCGCGCATCCACCAGCATGATCGCCACCATACCGACACTCGCCCTGCTGGGCCGGGGCCCGTGGTCGGTGCTAGCGTCTGCGACGAGACAACTTCACATCCGACAGGGGAGCGCACAGCGCTGAGAGTGCGGGCCGGTGCCCGCAGACCCTCGAACCTGATCTGGGTAATGCCAGCGCAGGGAGTTCGGTCGACCTCCAGCCGCGTCGCCGTCCGGTGACCACCGGGCGCGGCGTGCGTCTTCTCCTGGTTCACCTCGACGAACTGGGAGCCAACCGTGAACCACACCGACAGCAACCGCTGGCGTACCGTCGACATCGTCGTCGCCTCGGTCATCGCCGTCACCTTCGGCGTCGTGTTCCAGCTCTGGAACATCCTCTGGAAGGGCAGCGACGGGCCGTTCGCCTTCTTCGCCCCGCTCCAGTCGGTCATGTACGGCGTCTGGCTCATCCCGGCCGTGCTGAGCGCGCTCA
Organism: Micromonospora chalcea; assembly: GCF_028768405.1. Lineage (NCBI taxonomy): Bacteria > Bacillati > Actinomycetota > Actinomycetes > Micromonosporales > Micromonosporaceae > Micromonospora > Micromonospora chalcea. The sequence continues at coordinate 3,344,402 of NZ_CP118233.1, forward strand.
TCGTCCGCAAGCCGGGAGCGGCGCTGCTCACCGAGACCGTCGCCTCGGCCGTCTCGGTGCTGCTCGGCTCCCCCTACGGTGCGATGGCGATCCTCCAGGGCGCGGTGCAGGGCCTGGGCGTCGAGGCGGTCTTCGCGGCCACCCGGTACCGCCTCCACCGGCCGCTCACGGCGGCGCTCGCCGGCGCGTGCGGCGGCCTCTTCGCCACGCTGTTCGACGCTCTCTACTGGTACCCCGGCACGAGCTGGACGACGTTCCGGCTGCCCTACATCGCGTTCGGCGTGCTCAGCTGTCTGCTGGTGGCCGGCCTGGGTGCGGTGGCCCTCACCCGCGCGCTGGCGAACACCGGCGTCCTGGACCGCTTCCCCGCCGGCCGCGACCGAGCCCTGGTCTGACGGCTCGCCCCGCCCCGGTGATCAAGGAGTTTGCGTCCGCCGGGCACGGTTTTCCGGACGCGAACTCCTTGATCACGCAGGCTGGGCCGGGAGAGGGGGTGGTGGGCGGTGAGCGGGGTGGTGCTGCGGGGGTTCGGGTGGCGGCACGGGGGACGGAAACGCTGGGCTCTGCGCGGGGTGGATCTGCGCGTGGAGAGCGGCGAGCGGGTGCTGCTGCTCGGACCCTCCGGCGCCGGTAAGAGCACGCTGCTGGCGGCGCTGGCCGGGCTGCTGCCGGAGGACTCCGGCGAGCAGGAGGGCACCGTCGAGATCGACGGGCTGGACCCGCGCAAGGCCCGCGAGCGCGTCGGCATCCTGTTCCAGGATCCGCAGACCCAGCTCGTCATGGCCCGTTCCGGCGACGACGTCGCGTTCGGGCTGGAGAACCGGGGCGTGCCCGCCGGGGAGATCTGGCCCCGCGTCGACGAGGCGCTGCGCCGGGTCGGCTTCCCGTACGACCGGGACCGCCCGACCGCCGCGCTCAGCGGCGGCGAGCAGCAGCGGCTCGCCCTGGCCGGCACGCTCGCGCTGCGCCCCGGACTGCTGCTGCTCGACGAGCCCACCGCCAACCTCGACCCGGCCGGCGCCGCGCTGATCCGCCGGGCCGTCGCGGACGCGCTCGACACGGACACCACGATGGTCCTGGTGGAGCACCGGGTCACCGAGGCGCTGCCGCTGGTCGACCGCGTGGTGGTGCTGGAACCGGGCGGCGGGGTGCGCGCCGACGGGCCGCCCGCTGCGGTCTTCGCCGCGCACGGCGACGCGCTGGCCGCCGCCGGGGTCTGGGTACCCGGCCACGTCACGCCACCCCGGCACGCCACCACGCCGCCCGGCGACGTGCTGCTCACCGCGGAGCGGCTCGGCCTGACGCCGCGGCTCGACCCCACCGATCTTCGGGTACGCGCCGGCGAGGCGCTCGCCGTCCTCGGCCCCAACGGGGCCGGCAAGTCCACGCTGGCGCTGCTCCTGGGCGGCCTGCTGAAACCCGGCACGGGCGGCGTCACCGCGTCGGCGGAACTGGCCGGGCGGGACGCGCGCACTCCCCCGCACCGCTGGCGGGCGCCCGCGCTGGTACGCCGGATCGGCTCGGTGTTCCAGGACCCGGAACACCAGTTCGTCACCGCCACCGTCCGCGACGAGCTGGCGCTCGGCCCGCGCCGCACCGGGCAGCCCGAGGCAGCGGTCAGCGCCACAGTGGACGCACTGCTGGAGCGGCTGCGGCTGGACCGGCTGGCCGGCGCCAACCCGTACACCCTCTCGGGTGGCGAGGCGCGGCGGCTGAGCGTGGCGACGGCCCTGGCCACCGCGCCCCGCCTGCTGATCTGCGACGAGCCCACGTTCGGCCAGGACCGGCGCACGTGGCTGGAACTGATCGACCTGCTCGCCGAGCTGCGCAACGCCGGGCACGGCGTGGTGGCGGTGACCCACGACGAGGACTTCGTGGCCGCGCTGGCCGACCGGACGCTCACCCTGGGGGCGTCCTCGTGATCAACGTCGAACCGGTCGCCGCGCCGGGCGCTCCGCTGGCCCGGCGCAACCCGGTGGCGAAGCTGGCCGCCGCGATGGTGTTCACGCTGATCCTGGTGGCGACGCTCGATCCGGTGGCCCCGGCCGTCGCCATCGCCGTCGAACTCGCGGTGCTGCCGCTGTTCGGCGTCCGCTACCGGGTGCTGGCCCGCCGCGCCTGGCCGCTGCTCGCCGGTGCCGTCGGCATCCTGGTCACGCTTGTGCTCTTCGCGGCCGACCGTTCCGGCCCGGTGCTGCTCCAGGCCGGGCCGGTCCTGGTCACCGAAGGGGTGCTCGTCACGGCGCTGGGCCTGGTGCTGCGGATGCTCGCGGTGGCGCTGCCCGGCATCGTCGTGTTCGCCACCACCGACCCGACCGACCTGGCCGACGCGCTGATCCAGAACGCGAAGGCGCCCGCCCGGTTCGCCATCGGCGCGCTGGCCGCGTTCCGCATGGTGCCTCTGCTGGAGCAGGAGTGGCGGATGATCAGCATGGCCCGGCGGGCCCGTGGCGTGGACGCCGGCCGCAATCCGGTGGCGAAGCTGCGGCTGTTCGGGTCGACCGCGTTCACGCTGTTGGTGGGCGCGATCCGGCGCGGTACACGGCTCGCCGTCGCGATGGACGCCCGGGGCTTCGACGCGGGTACGCCGCGCACCGTGGCCCGCCCGCAGCGCTTCACCGGCGCGGACACGCTGCTGGTCGTGGGAGCGGCCCTCCTGGCCGCCGCCGCTCTGGCGACAAGCATCGCCCTGGGCACCTTCCGCCCCCTGATCGGCTGACCCGCACCTCGCCTCGCCCCGCCCCGTTGATCATGAAGTTGACGGCACGGGTTGCCCGTTTTGTCGCCGCCAACTTCATGATCGACCGGCGTCGGTGAAGATCTTGGTAGGAAATGGTCCCTATAGGGGCCGAAATCTTCCAAGATCTCTAGGGACACCGGCGGTGGGGGCGAGCGGCGGGAAGGAGAAACGCTGCCCGGGCAAGGACCCGGATGAGGGGCCTGCCCGGGCAGCGGGCGACGGGAACCGGCCTGCCGGTCAGCTCCGGCGGAACGCGTAGAAGCGGGTCTGGCCGGCGCGCTGGCTGCGCCCGGTGACCCGGGCCTGCCGCCCTGCCGGTGGGCCGGATCGGGGCGGCGTCGCGGGTGCGCTGGGCAGGACCGGAGTCTCCGGTGACGCCGAATGCGGCGCCGCGTCCAGGGACCCGGCGGACGCCACCGGCTCCGTCGGGAGCACCACTGCGGGCGGCGCGGTGAGCGCGTCGAGCGCCGGCGCGATCACCTGCGGCGAGGACTGTTTGCGGGACTTCTTCGGATTGCGCTTCGCGGGCATTCGCGGGCCTCCTGTCGTGCGGGCGCGCCGACCGGGACGCGCCGAGCGAAGGCTCCGGCGCATTCCGATCACGACAGACACCGCGACCGACGGTGGCGGGGAAGGATGCGGACGCCCGGAGCAGGACGGGTCCACGGCACTCGCGGCGGTGGACCGGGCTCGGAGGTGGGGCGTCACATACGCATGCGGCAACGCTATCGCGCCACCGGCGAGTCCCGCAGCCGAATTAAGCCGAGGGACGTACGGCCACCCACCGGTCACACCCTGTGGACACCGTGGCCCACATCCTCGACGGCCGCGATACGGTCGCAGCACGGCAGTACGGACGAGAGGTGGCGGTACGCATGGCAGAGCAGGCGACGGCGCAGATCGGGGTCACCGGTCTGGCGGTGATGGGCCGCAACCTGGCCCGGAACCTGGCCCGCAACGGCTTCGCCGTGGCGGTGCACAACCGGTCGCCGGAACGTACCCGCAGCCTGGTCGCGGAGCACGGCGACGAGGGCACGTTCGTGCCGTCGGAGTCGCTCGCGGACTTCGTCGGCTCGCTGGAGCGGCCCCGCGCGGTGATCGTGATGGTGAAGGCCGGCGCCCCGACCGACGCGGTGATCGACGAACTGGTCCCGCTGCTGGAGGAGGGCGACATCGTCGTCGACTGCGGCAACGCGCACTTCGCCGACACCCGCCGCCGGGAGGAGGCGCTGCGCGCGCACGGGCTGCACTTCGTCGGTACCGGCGTGTCCGGCGGCGAGGAGGGCGCGCTGCTCGGCCCGAGCATCATGCCCGGCGGGTCGGCCGAGTCGTACCGCAAGCTGGGGCCGATCTTCTCCAAGATCGCCGCGCACGTGGACGGCGAGCCCTGCTGCCGGCACGTCGGGCCGGACGGCGCGGGCCACTTCGTGAAGATGGTGCACAACGGCATCGAGTACGCCGACATGCAGCTCATCGCCGAGGCGTACGACCTGTTGCGGGCCGGTCTGTCGGCGAGCCCGGCGGAGATCGCGGAGATCTTCCGGGAGTGGAACGGCGGCGAGCTGGGGTCGTTCCTCATCGAGATCACCGCCGACGTGCTCGGCCACACCGACGCGGCCACCGGTCAGGCGTTCGTCGACGTGGTGCTCGACCAGGCCGAGCAGAAGGGCACCGGCCGCTGGACCGTGCAGAGCGCGCTCGACCTGGGCATTCCGATCACCGGCATCGCCGAGGCCACGTTCGCCCGGTCGCTGTCCGGGCACGCCGGCCAGCGCGAGGCCGCCCGCCGGGTGTTCGCCGACGCGGGCGAGAAGTGGCAGGTGGACGACCGGGAGACGTTCGTCGAGGACGTGCGCCGCGCGCTGCTGGCCAGCAAGATCGTCGCGTACGCGCAGGGCTTCGACCACATCCGCGCCGGCAGCCGGGAGTACGACTGGAACATCGACCTGGGCGGCACGGCCACCATCTGGCGGGGTGGCTGCATCATCCGGGCCGGTTTCCTGGACCGCATCCGCGAGGCGTACGACGCGGAGCCGGACCTGGCGACGCTGCTCGTCGCGCCGTGGTTCGCCGAGCGGGTCAGCGCCGGCGTACCGGCCTGGCGACGGGTGGTGGCCGACGCGGCCCGGGCGGGCGTGCCGGCACCGGCCTTCGGGTCGTCGCTGGCCTACTTCGACGCGCTGCGGGCGCAGCGGCTGCCGGCCGCGCTGATCCAGGGGCTGCGGGACAACTTCGGCGCGCACACCTACCACCGGGTGGACCGGGACGGCTCGTTCCACACGCTCTGGGCGGGCGACCGCTCCGAAGTGGAGGCGTGAGCCCGGCCGGACACCTCACCAGGCCCGCTGGGCGTGCGGGTCGGGCGCCCAGCCGGCCGCCGGCTCGCCGGCCGCCAGTTCGCCGATCTCGCCGGAGCGGACCGCCGGGGTGTGCCCCAGTTCGGCGCACCACCGCTCGGCCAGCTCGGCGCACAGCCCGGCGACCGCGTCCCGGCGGTCCGGTTCCACCAGGTCGGCGGCGGCCAGGGCAGCAGTCATCTCGTACCGGAGATCGCGCATCCTCCACCCCCGTGGCGGGCGCGCACCCGGCGGCGCGCCCTGCGCCGATCGTAGAGCGCAACGCCCCGCGCCCGGCGGGAAAGCCGGATGCGGGGCGTACCGGTCGGGCCGACGTCGCAGGTCAGAAGAACCGGCGACGCCTGGCCTTCTGCGGCCGGATCAGGTCGGCGCCCTTGGTCAGCAGACGGCTCACCCCGGACGGGCCGCGACGGGCCTCCAGGGTGTGGCTGAGCCGGCGCGCGCCGGCCGCCGCCAGCGGCACGGCGACCGCCATGACCGCCCACTGCGCGATCCGCTTCTGAATCATGTGGTTCACCTCCGCGTTTGCTGTCTGGAGGTATCGGTACCCAGAGCGGCGCGCCGGTAAGCCTGCCCCCTCAGGCGCCCGGGGCGACCGGGTTGGGCAGGGCGCCGCCGAAGCGGCGGTCGCGCTGGGCGTACAGCTCGCAGGCGTACCAGAGGTGGCGGCGGTCGAAGTCGGGCCAGAGCGTGTCCAGGTAGACCAGTTCGGCGTACGCGGTCTGCCAGAGCAGGAAGTTGGAGATGCGCTGCTCGCCGGAGGGGCGCAGGAACAGGTCGACCTCGGGCACCTCGGGGTGGTAGAGGTACCGCGCGACAGTCTTCTCGTTCACCTTGGCCGGGTCCAGCCGGCCGGCGGCCACGTCCCGGGCGATCCCGGCGGCGGCGTCGGCGATCTCCGCCTGGCCGCCGTAGTTGACGCAGAACTGCAGCGTCAGCGTCGAGTTGCCGCGCGACATCTCCTCGGCGGTCTGCAGCTCGGAGATGACGCTCTTCCACAGCCGGCCCGCGCGGCCCGACCAGACCACCCGTACGCCCAGGTCGACGAGCTGGTCGCGGCGGCGACGGATGACGTCGCGGTTGAAGCCCATCAGGAAGCGGACCTCGTCGGGCGAGCGCCGCCAGTTCTCGGTGGAGAACGCGTACGCCGACAGGTAGGGGATCCCCATCTCGATCGCGCCTTCGACGGTGTCGAAGAGGCTGTGCTCGCCCTGCTCGTGCCCCTTGGTGCGGGGCAGGCCGCGCTCCTTGGCCCAGCGGCCGTTGCCGTCCATCACGATGGCGACGTGCCGGGGCACCGCGGCGGGCGGCAGCGCCGGCGGACGGGCCCCGGAGGGGTGCGGGGTCGGCGGGACCGGCTCGCGGCGGGTCGCCCTCGTCGATCGGATCACTCGGTCATCTCCCTGTTCACACCGGCGACGGGCCCGGCGCCGGAGCGCGGCGGGGCCACATCCGGTCCCGCGCCGCCGGGCGACGGGACCGCGCCGGCCGCCGGGGCGCCCCGGTCGACCAGCGGCAGCGAGCGTAGCGCGCGTTCCAGATGCCACTGGAGGTGCGCCGCGACCAGCCCGCTGCACTCCCGGCGTACGCCGGTCTCGGCCGCGTCGGCGTACCCCCAGTCGCCGGAGGTCAGCGCGGACATCAGCTCCAGCGTGGCGGGCGCGGGGTGGGCGGCGCCGGGGGGCCGGCAGTCCGGGCAGACGGCGCCGCCGGCCGGTACGGAGAACGCGCGGTGCCGGCCCGGCTCGCCGCAGACGGCGCAGGCGGCGAGCGCCGGCGCCCAGCCGGCGAACGCCATACCGCGCAGCAGGTACGCGTCGAGCACCAGCGTGGTGGCGTGCTCGCCGCGGGCCAGCGACTTCATCGCGCCGAGGGTGAGCTGGAACAGCCGCAGCGACGGTTCGCGCTCGACCGGGGTGAGCCGCTCGGCGGTCTCGGCGATCGCGCTGGCGGCCGTGTAGCGGGGGTAGTCGCCGAGGAACCGTTTTCCGTACAGCTCGATCGCCTCGACCTGGCTGACGGTGTGCAGCGAGCTGCCCTGGTTGCCCTTGGGGTCACCGGCGAGCTGGAGGTCGACGTGCCCGAACGGCTCCAGCCGGGCGCCGAACCGGCTCGTGGTGCGCCGCACGCCCCGGGCCACCGCGCGCAACCGGCCGTGCCGGCGGGTGAACAGCGTGATGATCCGGTCGGACTCGCCCAGCTTCTGCACACGCAACACCACCGCGTCGTCGCGGTAGAGCTGTCGGCGGTACCCGGCCATCAGGCCATTCTCCCTCCGGGTGCGATCTCAGGGTCGGCTCGGGGTGGACCGGCGGGCGATCCCCGATGTGCCGGGCGCCGGGCCGGACCTAGTGTGCTGGCCATGGCTTCGCTCCGTACCGCGGTGGCCGCGACCGCTGCCGCCACGCTCATCGTTCTCTCCGGGTGTGACACCCTCTCGTTCCGCCGGCTCGACTACGACCACACCGAGCAGGCGAAGATCACCCGGATCACCGTGACGGAAGACGGCTCCGGGGACGTCGTGGTCCGGGCCAACGGCCCGGCCGACCAGGTACGGATCAAGCGCGTCGTCCGCTACCAGGGCGACGAGCCGACCAGCCGGTACGAGATCAAGGGCGACGAACTCGTGCTGCCCACCGACTGCGGTCACCGGTGCAGCATCTCCTGGGAGGTGACCGCGCCGCCCGGCGTGGCGGTGAAGGGCGGGACCGCCTCGGGCAACGTCGACCTGACCGAGATCGGGGCGGTGGAGTTCACGCTCAGCTCCGGCGACCTGACCATCCGGGGCGCCACCGGAGAGGTCCGCGCGTCGTCCACGTCCGGCAACATCCGGGTGGTCGAGGCGGCCCGCCCGGTGCGGTTGCGGGCCCGTTCCGGCGACATCGAGGCCCGCCGCCTCGCCTCCGCGGTCGACGCCGAGACCACCTCCGGCAACGTCGTCGTGGAACTGGACCAGCCCGCTCCGGCCCGGCTGCACGCCACCAGCGGGGACGTGGACCTGGCCGTGCCGGCCGGCCGCTACCGGGTGCGGGCCGAGGCGAGATCCGGGGACACCGACGTGACGGTGACCGACGACCCGGGCGCGTCAGTGCTGCTGGACGTCTCCGCCACCAGCGGGAACGTGACGGTCACCAGCCGCTGAGCGCGGTCAGTCGGCGGCCGGGGCGTCCCGCCGGTGGCCGCCCGCGCCCGGCGGCGGGTCGTCCGCCCGGTCCACCGCGCGGCGCGGCGACGGGATCCGGGCGCCGGCGCCCACCAGCCCGTCCTGGGCGCCGGCGGGAGCCGGGCTGGCCGGGGCGGCCGCCGCCCGCTCCGCCACGGTCCGCCGCGGCCTGCCGGGCAGCAGTTCCGGGGTACGCCGGGCGGCCACGTCCTCGACCCAGCCGACCATCAGCGTCACCACGCCGACCAGCGCGAAGACCAGCCCCACCCGCAGCCACAGGCCGACCGGGTCGCGTGGCGACCAGCCGACCAGGCCGACGAGCGGGGTGAGCGCCACCACGAACGGCATGTGCCAGAGGTAGATGGTCAGCGCGCGCCGGTTCACCACCGTCACCGCGCGGCCGAGCGCCGGCACGCGGTCGACCCAGGTCACCCCGGTCGGCGCGCGGCCGATCGCGACCAGGATGAACGCGGCCGACCAGAGCGCGTTGCCCAGCGGGATGTCGTTGATGTCGTACCCGCGCGGGCCGGGATGGGTGAAGATCCAGGCCAGGCCGGCCGCGCCGACGACGGCGGCCACCGGCAGCAGCACCCGGTTGCGCATCCGGCGCAGCAGCCCGTCGTGGTGGGCGAAGCCGAGCAGCCAGGCGCCGAAGTAGAGGCCGAACTCGCGCAGCACCGTCGGCGGGTTCGCCAGGATGCCGGCCTCGATCGCGACCAGGAGCAGGTACGGCGCGGCCAGCGTGGGCAGCGGCGCCCGGCGGAACAGCCACAGCACGAACGGTGAGGCGAGCACGAACCACAGGTAGTCCCGCAGGTACCAGATCGGGCTGAGCGCCAGCCCGCCCCAGTAGTTGGCCGGTGGGTCACTGATCGGGAACAGCCAGAGCAGCACCTTCGGGCCGAACGCCAGCCCGGTGAGCAGCATGGCCGGCACGAAGACGGCGGCGACCACCCACAGCGACGGCAGCAGCCGGCGCAGCCGCCGCCCGACCGCGCCCACCCCGCTGCGGTCCAGCGACGCGGCCATCAGCGACCCGGCCAGGGCGAACATCACCGACATCGCCGGGAACACCAGCGTGAGCGTGGCGTAGCCGGTGACGTGGTACGTGACGACTCGGAGGATGGCCAGGAAGCGCAGCAGGTCCAGATAGCGGTTTCGCATCAGCTCGCGGCGGGGTCCGGGGGCAGAGACAATGGTCCCTACCCTGCTCCCGGACACCTCGAAACAACCACAGACGCCTATTAAAAGTGAGATGTCCCATAGGCCTGACTGATCCTGATCACCCGTCGCCGAGCACGCCCGGCCGAGGGCTCAGAAGCCGAGCTTGCGCAGCTGCTTCGGGTCGCGTTGCCAGTCCTTCGCCACCCGTACGTGCAGGTCGAGGTAGACCCGGGTGCCGAGCAGCTCCTCGATCTGCCGCCGGGCGGTGGTGCCGACGTGCTTGAGGCGGCTGCCCCGGTGGCCGATGACGATGGCCTTCTGGCTCGACCGCTCGACGTACACGTCGGCGTAGATCTTGGTGAGGTTGCCCTCCGGGATCATCTCCTCGACCACCACCGCGATGGAGTGCGGCAGCTCGTCGCGTACGCCCTCCAGCGCCGCCTCGCGGACCAGTTCCGCCACCAGGACCTGCTCCGGGTCGTCGGTGAGCATGTCGTCCGGGTAGAGCTGCGGCGAGGGCGGCAGGTAGCCGGTCATCACGTCCACGAGCGTGTCGACCTGGTGCCCGGAGACCGCGCTGACCGGCACCACGGCGGCGAACTCGCCCAGCTCGCTCACCGCCAGCAACTGCTCGGCCAGCCGCTTCTTGTCCACCAGGTCGGTCTTCGTCACCACCGCCAGCACGGTGGCCTTCAGGCTGGCCAGCTCGCCGGTGATGAAGCGGTCGCCCCGGCCGACCGGCTCGTTCGCCGGCACGCACAGGCCGATCACGTCGACCTCGCTCCACGTCTCCCGGACCAGGTCGTTGAGGCGCTCCCCCAGCAGCGTGCGGGGGCGGTGCAGGCCCGGGGTGTCGACCAGCACGAGCTGCGAGTCCGGCCGGTGCAGCACCGCCCGGATGATGTGCCGGGTGGTCTGCGGCTTGTTCGAGGTGATCGCGATCTTGGTGCCGACGATCGCGTTCGTGAGCGTCGACTTGCCGGCGTTCGGCCGCCCGACGAAACAGGCGAAACCGGCCCGGTAGGGACGCGCCTCAGGCGTGGTCACTCGACCACCGTGCCGAGCACGGCGCCGTCCGGCGCGGCCACGTGGATCGGCGCGTCGGCGGACAGGTCACGCACCGCCGCGTGCCCCGCCCCGTCCAGCGTCGACGCCTCGGTCACCACCACCGCGGCCTCCAGCCGGCTCGCGCCCGCCGCCACCGCCGAAGCGACAGCCAGCTGAAGCGCGGTGAGCGTCAACGACGGCAGCGCAACGCTCGCCGCCGCGTACGTCCGGCCGTCCTGGTCGCGGACCGCGGCGCCCTCCACTGCCGCCACCCGGCCCCGCGCGCCCCGGGCCAGCACGACGAGCTTGGCGTCCTCGGCGCTCAGCTCGGCCGGATCAGCCGGGGTGGGCAGGGCGGCGGGCACGGCGGGTGTCTCAGGCATCGGCGGATTGCCTCTCCTCGGAACGGTTGTTGTCGCCACGGGAATCGGGCGGGTCGTTTCGGTTCGCGCCCTCCGGCGCGTCGCCCCGGTCGACGCGGCTCACCAGAACCGTGTCGATCCGGTTGCGCCGGCCGGTGGTGCCCTCGGCCATCAGCCGCAGGCCGGCCACCTCGGCCTCGGCGCCCGGGATGGGCACCCGGCCGAGCGCCTGCGCCAGCAGGCCACCGACCGTCTCCACCTCGTCGGTGGGCAGCTCGGTGTCGAACAGCTCGCCCAAATTCTCCACCGGCAGCCGCGCGGTCACCCGCACGGCCCCGTCCGGCAGATGCTCGACCGGCGGGCGCTCGACATCGTACTCGTCGGTGATCTCCCCGACGATCTCCTCCAGGATGTCCTCGATGGTGACCAGCCCACCGGTGCCGCCGTACTCGTCGACCACGATGACCAGGTGGTTGCGGGCCGCCTGCATCTCCGAGAGCAGGTCGTCCACCGGCTTGGACTCCGGCACGAACGTGGCCGGGCGCATCAGCTCGGCCACCGGCATCTGCCGGGCGCCCTGGTCGCCCTGCACCCGCCGGATCAGGTCCTTGAGGTAGAGCACGCCGAGCACGTCGTCGACGTTCTCGCCGATCACCGGGATGCGGCTGAACCCGGAGCGCAGGAACAACGCCAGCGCCTGGGCGAGCGTCTTGCGCTCCTCGATCCACACCATCTCGGTACGCGGCACCATCACCTCGCGCGCGATGGTGTCGCCGAGCGCGAAGACCGAGTGGATCATCTGGCGCTCGCCGTGCTCCACCACGCCGCGCTGCTCGGCCAGGTCGACCAGCTCCCGCAGCTCCACCTGGGTCGCGAACGGCCCCTCGCGGAAGCCCTTGCCCGGGGTGACCGCGTTGCCGATCAGGATCAGCAGCGACGCCAGCGGGTTGAGCGCGCGGCCCAGCCAGCGCACCAGCGGCGCGACCGCGCGGCCGACCGCGTACGCGTGCTGGCGGCCGATCGTGCGCGGCCCGACCCCGACCACCACGAAGCTCACCACCGTCATCGCGCCGGCGGTCACCAGCGCCGCCCGCCAGCCCGCGCCGAACGTGTCCACAGCCACCAGCGCGACCAGCGTGGTGGCGGTCAGCTCGGCCAGCAGCCGCAGCAGGAGCAGCAGGTTCAGATGGCGGACCACGTCACCGGCGACCACCTGCAGGGCCCGCCCGCCGCGCGCCCCGTCCCGGGTCAGCTCCGCGGCGCGGGCCGGGGAGACCGCTGCGAGCGCCGCCTCGGTCATCGCGATCAGGCCGGCGAGGACCACCAGCCCGGCGGCGAAGACCAGGAGTTGAAGATCGGGCAGGCCGGCGGGCGCGCGGACCGCCGCCAAGGTGTCCATCACCGCGACCGGGTCGACCGCCAGCTGGCCAGCAGCCGGGCCTGGAGACCGAACATCTCCCGCTCCTCCTCGGGCTCGGCGTGGTCGTAGCCCAGCAGGTGCAGCACGCCGTGCACGGTGAGCAGGTGCAGCTCGTCGGCCGCCGAGTGCCCGGCCACGGCGGCCTGCTTGGCCGCCACCTCCGGACAGAGCACGATGTCGCCGAGCAGGGCCGGCTCACCGCCGGCCGGGGCGCTCTCGCCCGGGCCGTGGTCGACGCTGCCCTCGTCCATGGGGAAGGCGAGCACGTCGGTCGGGCCGTCGCCGCCCATCCAGCGGTGGTTCAGCTCCGACATGTACTCGATGTCGACGAGCAGCACGGACAGCTCGGCGAGGGGGTTGACCCCCATCTCGTCGAGGGCGTGCCGCGCGACGGCGAGCACGGCGTCGGTGTCGACCTCGACACCCGACTCGTTGGCGATCTCGATGGACAACTGTCTTCCTCTGATGGTGTGACGGCTTGCGCCGGTGGTCAGCGGCGCCGGCCGGCCCGGCCGCCCTGGGCGGTCCGCCCGGGTACGGCGTGCACGCTCTGGGCCTGCTGGTTCTCCCGCTCGGCGTCCCAGCGGGCGTACGCGTCGACGATCTCACCCACCAGCTTGTGGCGGACCACGTCGGAGCTGGAGAGCTGGGCGAAGTGCACGTCCTCGACGTTGTTCAGGATCTCCCGGACCACGCGCAGGCCGCTGGTCGTCCCGCCGGGAAGGTCCACCTGGGTGACGTCACCGGTGACGACGATCTTGGAGCCGAAGCCGAGCCGGGTGAGGAACATCTTCATCTGCTCGGGCGTGGTGTTCTGCGCCTCGTCCAGGATGATGAACGCGTCATTAAGCGTGCGGCCCCTCATGTATGCCAGCGGCGCGACCTCGATCGTCCCGGCGGCCATCAGCTTCGGGATGGTCTCCGGGTCGAGCATGTCGTGCAGCGCGTCGTAGAGCGGGCGCAGGTAGGGGTCGATCTTCTCGTTCAGGGTGCCGGGCAGGAAGCCCAGCCGCTCCCCCGCCTCGACCGCCGGGCGGGTCAGGATGATCCGGTTGACCTGCTTGGCCTGCAGCGCCTGCACTGCCTTCGCCATCGCGAGGTAGGTCTTGCCGGTGCCGGCCGGCCCGATGCCGAAGACGATGGTGTGCGCGTCGATCGCGTCGACGTACTTCTTCTGCCCGAGCGTCTTGGGACGGATGGTGCGGCCGCGCCGGGAGAGGATGTTGAGCGTCAGAACCTCGGCGGGCCGCTCGGCGCCGCCCTGCTCGAGCATGCCGACGGTACGCCGTACCGCGTCTGTGGTCAGGGTCTCGCCTTTCTCGATCAGTTCGAGCAGCTCACTGAAGAGACGCTCGGCGAGGGCGTTGTCGGCGGGCGCGCCGGTGATGGTGATCTCGTTGCCGCGCACGTGGACGTCGCTGTTGACCGAACGCTCGACGAGTCGCAGGATCTCGTCGCCCGCGCCGAGCAGGTTCACCATGATCTTCTGGTCTCCGACCGTGATCCTGGTCTGCACGCGCGGCGTGCCGGGAGGTGGGGTGCCGGTCATAGGTCGGGCCGTCGGGCCCTGCGCCACCTGCTCTCCGCTTCTCTGTGCCGGGCCCTGCTGGCGCGGCGTACGGTTACCTCCCATCGTATCGGGTCGGCACCGCGCACACCGCGCCCATTTCCGGCGCTCGGCGATCAGTCACCGGCGCGGAAGTCGTACCCGTCGAAGGTCTCCTGGCGGCGGGTGAAGCGGTAGGTCGCCCAGTGCATCCGGACCACGACGCCGTGCTCGTCGCGCGTGAGCCGCAGCAGCTCCCCCACCTCGCGGCCGGAGACCGTGCGGAACACGTCCGGCCGGTCCGGCAGCGGCGCGAACACCGCAGGCGGCTTCCCGGCCGGGTCGTCCGCGCCCCGGGCCCGCAGCGTCCCGTCGTGCCAGGAGAAGACGTACTCGAAACCCTCGCCCCACCAGCGGCCCAGCATGCCGCGCAGGTGCGCCGGCGCGGGCGGGCCGGGACGCCACGGCTCGATCTCCGCCGGGTCGTGCTCGGCGGCGGCGGCGAGCAGCCGGTGCGCCAGGTCGAACACCTCCACGCCGGCGCCGGACGAGCCGAGCACCGCGGCGCCCATCGCCCCGGCGGTGCCCTGCCCGCCGCGCCGCCCGTAGACGGCGGCGAGGAATCCGGGCATCGCGCCGTCGTGCCCCACGTGGGTCACCCGCTCGGGCTGCGGCACCAGGATCAGCCCGAGGCCGAAGCCGGCCGTCCAGACCGACTCGTCGGTGGTGGTGAGCGGCCAGCGCATCTCCTCGACGGTGGCCGCGGCGAGCACCGCGCCGTCCGGGTCGAGCGCCGCCGGGTCGGCCAGGAAGGCGGCCCAGCGGGCCATGTCCGGCGCGGTGCTCCAGAGCTGGGCTGCGGGGGCCACCGCGCCGAAGTCGGCCGGTGGCTCCGGGTGGGCCTCGTCGGAGTACGCGTCGACCAGGAACCCGGTCGCGGCACGCTCGGTCGGGGCCGGACCGGTGGCGGTCAGCCCGAGCGGGGCGAGGACCCGGTCGGCCAGCACCTCGGCCCAGGTCCCGCCGCGCAGCCGGGCCACCATCTCGCCCAGGAGGGCCATGCCGAGGTTGGAGTAGTGGAAGCGCCGCCCGGTGGGCAGCACCCGCTCGACCCGGGCCAGATCGGCCAGCAGCTCCTCCACGGCCGGGGCGCGCAGGCTGTCCCACACGTCGCCGTGGGGCTCGCGTTGCAGGCCGGCGGTGTGCGACAGCAGCCGGCGTACGGTCAGCTCGCCGTGCGCCGGCAGGTCGAGGTGCCGCCCGACCGGGTCGTCCAGGTCGAGCAGGCCGTCGTCGCGGCACTGCATGACGAGTGCCGCGGTGAACGTCTTGGTGACCGAGCCGATCCGGAACACCGTCTCCGGCCCCAGCGGGGTGTCGTTGCCGGTGTCGCCCACGGCGCAGGTCCAGAGCGGCCGGTCGGCGCGGTGCAGGGCGGCCGACACCGCCGGGATCCGCCCGGTGGCCTGCGCCTGGCGCACCATCCGGCCGAGCCGGTCGGACACGTCGGTCATCGGCAGAGCATCGGGCCGAGCGGCGCGCCGCCGAGCAGGTGGGCGTGCACGTGGAAGACCTCCTGGCCGCCGTACGGGCCGGTGTTGAACATCAGCCGGAACCCGTCCACGGTCAGGCCCTCCTCCTCGGCCACCACGGCGGCGGTCTGGAGCACCTCCCCGGCCAGTTCGGGCGCGCCCTGGGCCAGCGTGGCCACGTCGGCGTAGTGCTCCTTCGGGATCACCAGCACGTGCGTGGGCGCCTTCGGGTCGATGTCCCGGAAGGCCAGGGTGGTGGCGGTCTCGCGGACGATGGTGGCGGGAATCTCCCCGGCGACGATCCGGCAGAAGAGGCAGTCCATCGCAGCAGTGTAAGGAAGGGCCCCCGCTTAACGCCTCCGGCATGGGAAGGGGCCCTTCTTAACACCCCGGGCCGGTGCGGCAGGATGGCCGCCATGGCGGGACGGGCGGTGCTGGTGACGGGGGCCTCGCGGGGCATCGGGCGGGCGGTGGCGCGAGCGTTCGCCGCAGGTGGGGACCGGGTGGCGATCCACCACCGGGACTCCGCCGAGCTGGCGGAACGGCTGCGCGCCGAGCTGCCCGGCGACGGGCACGTGGTGGTGCGCGCCGACCTGGCCGACCCCGACGCGGTACGCGCCATGGTGGACGAGGCGGCCCAGCGGCTCGGTGGCCTCGACGTGCTGGTGAACAACGCCGGTGTGTTCGGGCCGGCCGATCCCCCGCACCCGGTCTTCGAGAGCAGCTACGAGCAGTGGCGGGCGCGGTGGCGGGAGGTGCTCGACACCAACCTGGTCGGCGCGGCGAACGCGGCCTGGTGCGCCGCGCAGCACATGCGCGACAGTGGGGGCCGGATCGTCAACGTCTCGTCCCGGGGCGCGTTCCGGGGCGAGCCGGCCAACCCGGCGTACGGGGCCAGCAAGGCCGGGATGAACGCGATGGCCCAGTCGCTGGCGGTGGCCCTGGCGCCGTACGGCATCGGGGTGGCCTGCGTGGCGCCCGGCTTCGTCGAGACGGACATGACCAACGAGCACCTGAAGGCAGAGCGGGGCGAGGCGGTACGCGCGCAGTCCCCGTTCCACCGGGTGGCGCGTCCGGAGGAGATCGCGGCGGCGGTGCACTGGCTGGCGAGCCCCGAGGCCGAGTGGGCGGCGGGAACGATCATCGACCTGAACGGCGCTTCCTACCTCCGCTCCTGACCCACCCCTCCCCCGCTACCAGTGGGTCAGGCGGGTGGCCAGGACTGTCAGGGCGGCCACGCCCGCTGTGGACGTACGCAGCACCGACGGGCCCAGGCGGACCGTGCGGGCGCCCGCCTCGGCGAACGTGGCCAGCTCGTGGTCGGCGATGCCGCCTTCTGGGCCGACCACCAGGACGATCTCCCCGGCCGTCGGCAGGTCGACTGTGGTCAGCCGGTCCTGCGCGCCCTCGTGCAGCACGAACGCGGCAGCCGCGCCGGCGATCCGGCGGGCCACCGTGGCGGTGGACTCGTCCGGGGCGCCGGCCACCACCGGCAGCCACGGGCGGCGGGCCTGCTTGGCCGCCTCCCGGGCGGTGGCCACCCACTTCTGCCGGGCCCGTACGCCCCGGTCGCCGCGCCACTGCGCCACCGAGCGGGACGCCGCCCACGGCACGATCTCGTCCACCCCGACCTCGGTCATCGCCTGCACGGCGAGTTCACCCCGGTCACCCTTGGCGATGCCCTGCACCACGACGAGCCGCGGGACGGGCGCGTCCGCGTACCCCCGGCTGGTGACGCGCAGGTCGAGCGTGCCCCGGCCGACGGCGGTGACCACCGCGGCGGCGGTGCCGCCCCGGCCGTCGGCGAGCAGCAGCTCCTCACCGGCCCGCAGCCGCTGCACGGTGGCCGCGTGGTGGCCCTCCGGGCCGTCCAGCGTCAGCGTGTCACCGGTGGGCAGCGCCTCGACCAGGAACAGCGGGGCGGACACCTCAGGCGTGCCCGTTGAAGGCGTCGCGCATCCGGGAGAAGAAGCCGCCCTGCTTGGTCAGCTCGGCGACCTCCTCGCCGCGGGTCTTGGCGAAGTCGCGCAGCATCCGCTCCTGGTCGGCGTCGAGCTTGGTCGGGGTACGCACGTCCAGGTGCACGTAGAGGTCACCCCGGCCGGTGCCGCGCAGGTGCGGTACGCCCCGGGCGCGCAGCCGCAGCGTGCTGCCGGGCTGGGTGCCGGGCTTGACGTCGACGGTCTCCTCGCTGTCCAGCGTCTTGATGGTCAGCCGGGTGCCGAGCGCGGCGGCGGTCATCGGCACCGTCACCCGGCAGTGCAGGTCGTCGCCCTTGCGGGAGTAGACGTCGTGCGGCCGCTCGTGGATCTCCACGTAGAGGTCGCCGGCGGTGCCGCCGCCCGGGCCGACCTCGCCCTGCTGGGCCAGGCGGATCCGCATGCCGTCCTCGACGCCGGCCGGGATCTTGACGGTCAGCGAGCGGCGGGTACGCACCCGGCCCTCACCGGCGCAGGTCGGGCAGGCATGCGGGATGGTGGTGCCGTAGCCCTGGCAGACGGTGCACGGCCGGGCGGAGACCACCTGGCCGAGGAACGTGCGCTGCACCGACTGCACCTCGCCCCGGCCGGCGCACGCCTCGCAGGTGGCCAGGTGGGTGCCGGCGGCGGTGCCGGCGCCGGAGCAGGTGGTGCAGAGCACCGCGGTGTCGACGGTGATCGGCGCCTCGACGCCGAACGCGGTCTCGTTGAGGTCCAGTTCCAGGCGCAGGATCGCGTCCGCGCCGGGCCGGGTGCGCGGCCGGGGTCCCCGGCTGCCGCCCGCCGCGCCGCCGAAGAACGCGTCCATGATGTCCTGGAAACCGACGAACGGACCGGCGCCGCCGGGCCCGCCCGGGCCGCCCATGCCACCGCCGCCGGGGGCGAGCGGGTCGCCGCCGAGGTCGACGATCTGCCGTTTCCGGTCGTCCGAGAGGACCTCGTACGCGGCGTTGATGTCCTTGAACTTCTCCTGGGCCTCCGGGTCCGGATTGACGTCCGGGTGGTACTGCCGCGCCAGCTTGCGGTAGGCGCGCTTGATCTCGTCGTCGGAGGCTTCCCGGCTCACGCCGAGAATGCCGTAGTAGTCCCTGGCCACTGCGTTAGGTGTCCTCATGTTCGTCTCGCGTCGCTCCGGTCGTCGGCCGCAACCGGCCGTCGGCCCTGACTGGTCAGTTCTGGGCCAGCAGTTCGCCCACGTAGCGTGCCACGGCCCTCACCATGGCGATATTGCCGGGGTAGTCCATCCGGGTCGGCCCGAGCACGCCGAGCCCACCGACGATGGTGCTGCCCGGTCCGTAGCCGGTGCTGACCACCGAGGCGGCCCGCAGGTTGTCGAACTCGTTCTCGTCGCCGATCAGCACGCGGGTGGTGCTCGGCTCGGTCTCGCCGATCAGTTTGAGCAGCACTACCTCTTCTTCGAGCGCCTCCAGGATCGGCCGCAGCGAGCCCTGGAAGTCGAGCAGGCCGCCCCGGGTGAGGTTGGCCTGGCCGGCCAGCGCGAGGCGCTCCTCGTGCCGTTCCACGAGTGTCTCCAGCAGCACCGTGGACAGCGTGGTCATGGCCGGGCGCAGGTGCGGCGCGGACTCGTCCACCAGGGCCTGCACCAGCGGCGGCGTCTCGGAGAGCTGGCTGCCGACGAGCTTCTCGTTCACCAGCCGGCGCAGGTCGGTCACGTCGTCGGCGGGAACCGGGGCGGGCAGCTCGACGAGCCGCTGCTCGACCCGGCCGGTGTCGGCGATCATGACGACCATCAGCCGGGTGGTGGAGATCGGCACGAGTTCCAGGTGACGCACCTTGGACCGGGCCAGGCTCGGGTACTGCACCACGGCGACCTGCCGGGTGAGCTGGGCGAGCAGCCGGACCGTGCGGTGCACCACGTCGTCCAGGTCGACCGCGCCGACCAGGAAGCGCTCGATGGCGCGGCGCTCGGCGGGGCTGAGCGGCTTGACCCGGGAGAGCCGGTCCACGAAGAGGCGGTAGCCGCGGTCGGTGGGCACCCGGCCGGCGCTGGTGTGCGGCTGCCGGATGTAGCCCTCCTCCTCCAGCACCGCCATGTCGTTGCGCACCGTCGCCGGGGAGACGCCGAGCTGGTGCCGCTCGACCAGGGCCTTGCTGCCCACCGGCTCCTGCGTGGCGACGTAGTCCTCGACGATCGCGCGCAGCACGGCGAGTTTGCGGTCGTCGAGACCCATGTCCCCACCTCCTGACACACCTCGGCCGGGCCGGCACGCGGCATCCGCCGGGCGGCTGGCACTCGACTGTAGCGAGTGCCAGTCTACGTCGGCACCCCCACCGACGCGATGATCGCCTGACGGACCTGCGGTGCGGCCCACCACACCACGCGGCACGCCAGGGCCGAACAGCCGGTCACGCTCGGTCTGTGTCGCCCTGGTGCGACTTGCCCGCTGGCCCTACCGTGACCTCCATGACTGAACCTCCTCGCCCTCCCGGAGCAGGGGACTCCGGCCCCCAGCCCGACCCGTCGGCGCCCTACGGCTCCGGCGAGCCGCCCACCGCTCCACTGTCCGGCGCGCCGGGCGCGGGCGGGTATCCCCCGCCCGGTGACTATCCGCCCCCGGGCGGCTACCCGCCCCCCGGTGCCCAGCCTCCGCCGGGCGGCTACCCGCCCCCTGGTGGTTACCCCCCGCCGGCCGGCGCGCCGGGCTACGGCGCCGGTGGCGGCTATCCCGGCGGTGGCGGCTACGGCCCGGCCGGGTACGCCAACAACGACGAGAAGACCTGGGCCCTGGTGGCGCACTTCGGTGGCGCCGCGGGCGTCATCATCGGTGGCGGTCTGCTCGGCTGGGTCGCCCCGCTGATCGCGATGATGACCCGCGGCCAGCAGTCGCCGACCGTACGCGCCCACGCGGTCGCGGCGCTGAACTTCCAGATCACCTGGACCATCGCCAGCGTCCTCGCCTGGGTGATCACGGTCATCACCTGCGGGATCCTGTTCTTCGTCCCGATGCTGGTCTGGCTGGTGCCGCTGATCTTCGGGATCATCGGCGGGGTCAAGGCCAACGAGGGTATGCTCTACCGCTACCCGATGACCTACAACTTCGTGAAGTGACACCGCCGGCCGGCCGAGGGGGCGGCCGGCCGGCGCCGGTCACGGCAGCAGGTCGCGTACCACCGCGTCGGCCAGCAGCCGTCCGCGCAGCGTCAGCACCACAAGCCCCCGCGCGTACGCCCCGGCGTCGAGCAGCCCGGCGTCCCGGGCCCGCTCGGCGCCCGCCCGGCCGGGCTCGTCCAGCACGTCCAGCGGCAGCCCGGAGGCGAGCCGCACCCGCAGCATCACGTCCTCCATGTGCTGCTCGTCCGCGCTGAGCACCTCCCGGGCCAGTGCCGGCGAGGCGCCCTCGGCCAGCCGCGCCGCGTACGCGCTCGGGTGCTTGACGTTCCACCAGCGCACGCCGCCGACGTGGCTGTGCGCCCCCGGGCCCAGGCCCCACCAGTCGGCGCCGGTCCAGTAGAGCAGGTTGTGCCGGCACGCCGCCGCCGCCGAGCGGGCCCAGTTCGACACCTCGTACCAGGAGAAGCCGGCCGCGCCGAGCGCCGCCTCCGCGGCCAGGTAGCGGTCCGCCGCCACGTCGTCGGAGGGGTACGGCAGCTCGCCCCGGCGCATCCGCGCGGCCAGCCGGGTGCCGTCCTCCACGATCAGGGCGTACGCGCTGACGTGGTCCACCCCCGCGTCGACCACCTGGGCCAGCGAGGCGGCGAAGTCGTCGGCCGTCTCGCCCGGCGTGCCGTAGATCAGGTCCAGGTTCACGTGCTCGAACCCGGCGTCGCGCGCCTCCAGCGCGGCGGCGGTGGCCCGGCCCGCGCTGTGCCGCCGGTCCAGCACCGCGAGCACCCCGGGCGCGGCGGACTGCATGCCCAGCGAGATCCGGGTGTAGCCGGCCGCCCGCAGCGTCTTGAGCGACTCCGGGGTCACCGACTCCGGGTTGGCCTCGGTGGTCACCTCCGCGTCGGCGGCCAGCCCCCAGACGCGGTCGATGCCGTCGAGGATCCGGGCCAGGTCGTCGGCGGGCAGCAGGGTCGGCGTGCCGCCGCCGACGAAGACGGTGTCGACCCGCTGCGGCGGCGAGTCGCCCAGCACCCGGGCGGCCAGCGCCAGCTCGGCCAGCACCGAGTCGGCGTACGTCTCCCGGCTCGCCCCGCCGCCCAGCTCGGAGGCGGTGTACGTGTTGAAGTCGCAGTAACCGCACCGGCTGGCGCAGAACGGCACGTGGACGTACACGCCGAAGCCGCGCGCGCCGACGGCGCGACGGGCGGTGGCGGGCAGCGATCCGTCGCGCGGGACGGGTTCGCCTTCTGGAAGGACGCCGGGCATGGCCACTAGTGTGCCCGGCATGACCTCTCCGGACGCTCTCGTGCGAGTCGCCACGGCCCGTGGGGTGACCACCCTCACCCTGGACAGCCCGCACAACCGCAACGCGCTCTCCACCCCCCTGATGACCCAGCTGCTGGCCGGGCTCGCCGACGCGGTCGCCGACGACGCGGTACGCGCGATCGTGCTCGACCACACCGGCCCGGTCTTCTGCTCCGGCGCCGACCTGAAGGAGACCGCCGCCGCGTACGCCAGCGGCACGGTGCCCGCCGGGATGCTCGGCGACGTGCTGGTGGCGGTGCGGGAGTGCCCGAAGCCGGTGGTCGCGAAGGTCGCCGGGCCGGCCCGGGCCGGTGGGCTGGGCCTGATCGCCGCCGCTGACCTGGCGGTCTGCGCGCAGGAGGCGACGTTCGCGTTCACCGAGGTGCGGATCGGGGTGATCCCGGCGGTGATCTCGGCGACCGTGCTGCCCCGGCTGGACCAGCGGGCCGCCGCCGAGCTGTACCTGACCGGCGACACGTTCGACGGCCGCCGCGCCGCCGAGGTCGGCCTGGTCACCGCCGCGGTGCCGGCCGGCGAGCTGGACGCCGCCGTCGAGCGTTACTGCGCCTCGCTGGTCAGGGGTGCGCCGGGGGCGCTGGCCGGGGCGAAGGAGCTGCTGCGCCGGCCCGCCGCCACGGACCTGCGGGCCGAGATCGCCGAGTTGGCGGCGCTGTCCACCGGGTACTTCCTCTCCGACGAGGGGCGTGAGGGCGTCATGGCGTTCCGGGAGAAGCGTCCCGCCGCCTGGGTGCCCGCCGGAGACTGAGGTACGCGGCGGGGCCCGGCTGGTCACCTTCGGTGGTGGCGGGCCCCGCGCGGCGGCACGGCGCCGGTCACGTGGTGGCGGGACGGCCACTCGGCCGAGACGCGGCGGCGCGGGGCCGACGTACGCTTGTCGGACTGTCGGGACAGGGGGTGCGGGTGCGGACGCGAGCGGCGATCGTGGCATCTGGTGTTGCGGTGTGCGTACTGGCGCTGCTCGCGGTCTATGTCGTGACCAAGCAGTTCGGCGAGCACCTGCGGCTCCCCCTGGCCAGCCGGACCTGCACGGTGCAGGCCGACGGCGAGGTGGTGCTCGGCGCCGACCAGATGGCGAACGCGGCGACCATCGCGGCCATCGGCATGCAGCGCCGGATGCCCGAGCGGGCGGTGGTGGTGGCGCTGGCGACCGCGTACCAGGAGTCGCACCTGCGCAACATCGCGCACGGCGACCGCGACTCGCTCGGCCTGTTCCAGCAGCGCCCGAGCCAGGGCTGGGGCACCCCGGAGCAGGTCCAGGACCCGCGGTACGCGGCGAACAAGTTCTACGCCGCGCTGAAGAAGGTCAAGGGCTGGGAGCGGATGCGGGTCACCGACGCCGCCCAGCGGGTGCAGCGGTCGGCCTTCCCCGAGGCGTACGAGAAGTGGGCCGACGAGTCGGAGGTCCTGACCCGCGCGTTGCTCGGCCACGCGACCGGCGCGGTGGCCTGCACGGTGAGTTCGCCGCCGACGATGCGCGGGCCGGCCGCCGCCAGCGCCGTGCTGGAGAGCCTGTCGCTGGACTGGGGGCTGCCCCGGCTGGCCACGGCGACGGACCTGACCGCGCTCACCGTGCCGGCGGGCGACGACCGCAACGGCTGGCGGTACGCGCACTGGCTGGTCTCGCACGCCGACGACCACGGCGTGAAGAAGGTCCGCTTCGGCAACCTGGAGTGGACCGCCGAGCAGGGCTCCTGGGCCCGGGTGAAGGGCGACCCGGCCACCGAGGTACGCGCCGAGGTGTTCGCCGCGGCCTGACCGGCCCGCCGCCCTCAGCCCTTCACAGCTCCCGCGACCAGGCCGGAGACCATCCGGCGCTGCACCAGCAGGAAGAAGACGATCACCGGCAGGGTGAACAGCGTGGACGCGGCCATCACCGAGCCCCAGGCGGTGTCGTCGCGGCCGAAGAAGAACGTCATCGCCACCGGCAGCGTGTACTTCTGCTGGTCGTTGATGAAGGTCAGCGCGAAGATCAGCTCGTTCCAGGCGGTGATGAACGAGAAGATGCTGGTGGCGACCAGGCCGGGCGCGACCAGCGGGAACAGCACCTTGCGGAACGTCTGGGCCCGGCTGGCGCCGTCGATGGCGGCGGCCTCCTCCAGTTCCTTCGGCACCGCTGCGACGAAGCCGCGCAGCATCCAGACCGCGAACGGCAGCGAGAAGCCGAGGTACGTGAGGATCAGGCTGGGCAGCGTGTTGTAGAGACCGAGCCGCTGGATCATCAGGAACAGCGGGATGACCAGCGCCTCCAGCGGGATCATCTGCACCACCAGCAGCATGATCAGGAACGTGGTGCGCAGCTTGAACCGGAACCGGGCCACGGCTGTCGCGGCGAGCAGCGCGACCAGCCCGCTCAGCAGCACCGTGGCCCCCGCGACGAGCACGCTGTTGAGGAAGAAGTCGGTGAACGTCACGCCCGGGATCAGGTTGCCGGTGAGGATCTCCCGGTAGTGCTCCAGCGTCGGCTCGGCCGGCACCGGCCGGGGCGTGGACGAGAAGATCTCCCGGTTGGGCTTCAGCGACGTCGCCACCATCCAGTAGACCGGGAACGCGGCGAAGAGCGCGACCAGCAGGCCCGCGCCGTTGAGGGCGATCTTCTTCATCATTCGTCCTCCTGCCGCAGCACCATGCGGACGTACAGGGCGGTCACCACGAGCAGGATCACGGTGAGGATCACGGCGATGGCGGAGCCGAGGCCGTACTTCGGCGGCGGTGAGAACGCCTCCGCGTACGAGTAGATCGACAGCATGAACGTCGACCGGTCCTGGGTGCCGCCGGCCAGCACGAACTGCTGGGTGAAGACCTTGAAGTCCCAGATCGTGGAGAGCACCACGAGGATGCCGAAGACCGGCCGCAGGATCGGGAACGTCACCTTCCAGAACACCTTCCACGGGCCGGCGCCGTCGACCCGGGCCGCCTCCTGCAACTCCGCCGGCACGCTCTTGAGCCCGGCCAGCACGCTCACCGCGATGAACGGGAACGAGTGCCAGACCACCACGAGCGTCAGGATGGCGAAGAACAGCAGCGGGTCGTTGAACCAGCCGTACCCGGTCCAGTCGCTGCGCCCGAACAGCGCCGTGGACAGCCCGTCCGGGAGCTTGTTGAACAGCCACGTGACCAGGCCGCTCGTGTCGTCGAAGATCCACTTCCAGACGATCGTGCCGGTCAGCGCCGGGGTGGCCCAGGCGAGCATCACGCAGCTCGCCACGAACGTGGCCATCTTCTTGCCCAGGCGGTTGAGCAGCAGCCCGACCAGCGTGCCGAGGACCATCGTGAGCGCCACGTTGGCGACCGCGAACAGCACCGTGTTGCGCAGCACCGTACGGAAGAACGGGTCGCCGAGGATCTGCGCGTAGTTGGCCAGGCCGATCCACGGCCACTCGCGGTCGCCGCGCAGCTGCCGGACGCTGTCCAGCTTGTGGAAGGACATCCACACGACCTGGCCGAGCGGCCAGAGCAGCAGCACGGCGATGATCGCCAGGCAGGGCAGGAGCAGCAGGTACGGAAGGTGGTCCACCCGGCGACGGCGCCGCCGCGCGGGGGTCTCCCGCGCGGCGGCCTCGCCGGTGGCCTCGGTCAGCGTGGTCACTTGGCGTTGAGGATGCTTTCGATCTCGGTGGCCGCGTCGGCGGTGGCCTTCTCGACCGTCTTCTGGCCCTTGATGACCGAGCTGTTCATCGCCTGGGTCACCGTCTTGGTGCGGCTGACCTCGACCCACTTCGGGGTGAGCGGGGTCAGCTTGGTGTTCTGGATGGCCGTGGCGAACGCCGCCATCACCTTGTCGTTGGCGTAGTCACCGCTGCTGACCAGGTCCTGGTAGACCGGGAAGAACCCGAGGCTGCTGGCGAACTCCTTGTCCTTCTGCTTGCTCAGCAGCACGGTCATGTAGTCCCAGGCCAGCGCCTGCCGCTCGCTGTCCTTCCAGATGGCGATGTCGGAGCCACCGGCGAACGCCGGGGCGGCCTTGCCGTCCGGACCGGGGATCGGGAACGTGCCCCAGACCTTCTCGATGTCCGGGTTGTCCTTCTTCATCGCGCCGCCCTGCCAGCTACCGGCGAACGCCATCGCGGCCTTGCCGGTGGCGAACTGGGTACGGGCGTCGACCTCGTTCCATCCGGCGGCGGCCGGCGGGGCGACCTTGTGCACTGTCACCAGGTCGGTCCAGAACTTGACCGCCTTCTGCGCCTCGGGGGTGTTGTAGCCGGACTTCCAGCTGTCCCCCTCCTTGGTGGCGATCTCCGCGCCGGCACTCCAGAGGAAGGAGTAGAACGGCAGCTCGGAGTTGCCGGGCAGGGCGATGCCGTAGGTGCCGGGTTTCTTGGCCTGCACGGCCTTCGCGGCGGCGACCATCTCGTCCCAGGTCGTCGGCGGCTTCACGCCGGCCTCGGCGAACCAGTCGGTGCGGTAGTAGACGGCGCGCACGCCGGCGTACCACGGCACGCCGTACTGCTTGCCGTCGAGCTGAGCGTTCTTGACCAGGTCGGGCAGGATGTCCTTGCCCTCGGACCAGGCGTTGAACTTGTCCGAGACGTCGGCCAGGGCCTCCTGAGCGGCCCAGCCCTGGGTCTCGGTGTTGCCCAGCTCGGTGACGTCCGGGCCCTCGCCACCGGCGAGCGCGGCCTGGAACTTCTTCGGCGCCTCGAGCCAGGGGATGTACTGCACCACCACGTCGGTCTCGGGGTGCTTCTTCTTGAACTCCGCCTCGACGCTGTCGAGGAACGCGGTCTGGGCGTCGCCGCCCTCACCCATCATCCACACAGTGAGCTTGCTGTTGTCGGCGGCCTTGTCGTCGTCGCCGGAGCCACCGCACGCGGTCAGCACCAACGCGGCCGACGCCACGATGGCGGTGACCGGAGCCAGCCGCTTCCACCTGTTCACGCCATATCTCCCTCAGGGCCGTTTGGCACTAACCTTCTCCGCCGCACCTTAGTAGGAAAATTTCCTTTACAACAGGGGGTGTTCGTGACGGAGGGCACAGGCGACCGTATCGCAGCCGGGGCCCGGCCGACATCGATGCCGTCCGGGCAGTTCAGAGCCCACGAACGCCGACGGGCGCCCGGCCGGTGAGGCCGGGCGCCCGTCGAGGCGCGTGGTGCGGGGTCAGTAGCGCGAGACGCCGCGGCGACGGCCGACACCGGCCACCAGGGCCACGCCGATCGCGGCGAACAGCACCTGCAGCATCAGCTCGCGCCAGTCGATGCCGGCGGTCTCGGCGAAGCCGGAGGCCCGGGCGACGAGCGTGCCCAGAAGCGCGGCGCCGACGCCGATCAGCATGTGCAGCCACATGGGCATGTTCTGCCGGCCCGGCACGACCAGCCGGCCCAGCGCGCCGACGATCAGACCAACGACCAGCGCCGTGATGATGCCCCAAACGGTGAGCTCCATGGTCGCCCTCCTCCTTAAGATCCGGTCACACGTTTTTGTGTGGTTACTGTCGTGATCGCTAAGTTCCCGACCGCCCGGAAATCCAAACCGACTCCGATGACGAATTGTTCAGACGTACCCTGACCTGCTGCTTCTCCCCGAAACCGGGCGCGGCGGGCGGGCCCGGCACACCGACGGGGTTCAATGCGCCGAATACGCCGACGGGTGCCCGGCCGATGCGGCCGGGCACCCGTCGAGGCGCGTGATGCGATCAGTAACGCGAGACGCTGCTGCGGCGGCCGACGCCGGCCACCAGGGCCACACCGATGGCGGCGAGCACGACCTGCACGGCCAGCTCGGCCCAGTCGATGCCGGCGGTCTGCGTGGCGATGCCGAGCGCGCGGGCCAGGACGGTGCCCAGCAGCGCCGCGCCGACGCCGATCACCATGTGCAGCCAGATCGGCATGTTCTGCCGGCCCGGCACGACCAGCCGGCCCAGCGCGCCGACGATCAGACCCACGACCAGCGCGGTGATGATGCCCCAGACGGTGAACTCCACGGTCGTCCTCCTAAAGCGATTTCGCACGTTCTGTGCGGTTGCTGTCGTGACCGCTAAGTGCCCGACGCATCGAAAACCGAAACCGGCCGTATCGACCGCCACCCTCCCGACTGACGCGAACCCGCAGGTGGGAGCGCTGCCAGAGGCTGAAAATCTCCTGGGTACGCGAACGGCCGGCGCCCCTGCGAGGGGACGCCGGCCGCTGCGCGGAGCCGGACCGCTACTTCTTGCCGGCGGGCTTGCCGTCACCGGAGTCGGACGAGAGCGCCGCGATGAACGCCTCCTGGGGGACCTCCACCCGGCCCACCATCTTCATCCGCTTCTTGCCCTCCTTCTGCTTCTCCAGCAGCTTGCGCTTGCGGCTGATGTCACCGCCGTAGCACTTGGCGAGCACGTCCTTGCGGATCGCGCGGATGGTCTCCCGGGCGATCACCCGGCTGCCGATCGCCGCCTGGATCGGCACCTCGAACTGCTGGCGCGGGATCAGCGAACGCAGCTTCGCCGCGATCGTCGTGCCGTACGTGTACGCCTTGTCCTTGTGCACGATCGCGCTGAACGCGTCGACCGGCTCGCCGTGCAGCAGGATGTCCACCTTCACCAGGTCCGACGCCTGCTCGCCGGAGGGCTCGTAGTCCAGTGAGGCGTAACCCTTGGTACGGCTCTTGAGCTGGTCGAAGAAGTCGAAGATGATCTCGGCCAGCGGCAGCGTGTAGCGCAGCTCCACCCGGTCGGCGGAGAGGTAGTCCATGCCGAGCAGGCTGCCCCGGCGGCCCTGACACAGCTCCATCACCGCGCCGACGTAGTCGTTCGGGGTCAGCACCGTCGCCCGCACCGTCGGCTCGTACACCTCCGCGATCTTGCCGGTCGGGTACTCGCTCGGGTTGGTGACCACGATCTCCTCGCCGTCCTCCTGGATGGCCCGGTAGACCACGTTCGGGGCGGTGGAGATCAGGTCGAGGTTGAACTCCCGCTCCAGCCGCTCCCGGATGATCTCCAGGTGCAGCAGGCCGAGGAAGCCGCAGCGGAAGCCGAAGCCCAGCGCGCCAGAGGTCTCCGGCTCGTAGACCAGCGCGGCGTCGTTGAGCTTGAGCTTGTCCAGCGCCTCGCGCAGGTTCGGGTAGTCCGAGCCGTCGATCGGGTAGAGCCCCGAGTAGACCATCGGCTTCGGGTCCTTGTAACCGCCGAGCGCCTCCTTGGCCGGGTTGTTGTTGATGGTGACCGTGTCACCGACCCGGGACTGGCGCACGTCCTTCACGCCGGTGATCAGGTAGCCCACCTCGCCGACGCCGAGCGCGTCGGCCTTGACCATCTCCGGCGAGATGACACCGATCTCCAGCAGCTCGTGGACCGCGCCGGTGGACATCATCTTGATCCGGTCCCGGGCCGAGATCCGGCCGTCGATCACCCGGACGTACGTGACCACGCCCCGGTAGACGTCGTACACCGAGTCGAAGATCATCGCGCGGGCCGGGGCCTCGGCGTCACCCACCGGCGGCACGAACTGCCGGACGATCTCGTCCAGCAGGTACGGCACGCCCTCGCCGGTCTTGCCGGAGACCTTGATGCAGTCCGCCGGGTCGCCGCCGATCAGGTGCGCCAGCTCCTCGGCGTACTTCTCCGGCTGGGCGGCCGGCAGGTCGATCTTGTTGAGCACCGGGATGATGTGCAGGTCGTTCTCGAGCGCCAGGTAGAGGTTGGCGAGCGTCTGCGCCTCGATGCCCTGCGCGGCGTCGACGAGCAGGATCGCACCCTCGCAGGCAGCCAGCGAACGGGACACCTCGTAGGTGAAGTCCACGTGGCCCGGAGTGTCGATCATGTTGAGCACGGCCGTCTCACCGGCCCGGTCGCCCTCGCGGATCGTCCACGGCATCCGCACGGCCTGGCTCTTGATGGTGATGCCGCGCTCGCGCTCGATGTCCATCCGGTCCAGGTACTGCGCGCGCATCTGCCGTGGGTCGACCACACCGGTGAGCTGCAACATCCGGTCGGCCAGGGTCGACTTCCCGTGGTCGATGTGGGCGATGATGCAGAAGTTCCGGATGCGCGCCGGGTCGGTGGCACCAGGAGCGTTCGCGCCGGGATCGAGCGTCGGTGGCACAGCGGTCCGTTCTGGTCGGCTGACGTGAGCGGGCCGGCGCGCCGCCGGCCCCCTCCATGGTCCCACGTCGCCCCGGGAGCGCCCGGACTCCCCCTTTACTCCACTGCTATTCCACGGGCGGCTCCACGAAGAGGGTGGCCAGTCTCGGCAGCCGACGCCGGGCCTCCTCCTCGTCGTCGAAGTCCCAGAAGTCGTTCAGGTCGGGCACCGGCACCGGGTCACGCTCGGCCGGCAGGTCGGTCGCGGTGGCCTTCCGGTACGCGTCCCACGGCACCGCCAGCATGTCCTCGCACTCGAACTCCTCGCCGCTGAGCGCCGCCGCCCGCACCTGCGGCAACTCGGCGAGCGAGTCCGGGTCGCCGACCGCCTTGGCGAACACCGCCCGGCCCTGGGTCATCAGCCAGCCCCGGAAATACTCGAAGCCGTCGTCCGAGGCGCCGCCGTTGATCAGGTACGCCGCGCCCCAGAGATCCACCCGGTAGGAGGCGGCGAGCACCCGCCGCTGGTGGTGGGCGTACCCGACGATCTCCTCCGGGTCGCGCTCGGCCAGCAGCGCGACCGCCCGGGCGGCGACCGCGTCGGGCTCTCCCCCGGCCCCGGCGCGGGCGTCGTCGATCAGCTGCCAGAACTCGTCGGTCCTCATGGCAGGCAGTCTGGCAGAGCCCTCCGACGCGCCGGTTCGCCGCGCGCCACCGGTGCGGCGGGGCGGCGCGGCCCGCGTGCGGCAGCATGGTGCGGTGCGTGCGATCTCACTCCCGCCCGTCGCGTACGGGTCGACGGCCGTGCGGCCGGGCTGGGCCGACCTGCCGGCCGGGCTGCGGAACGCGCTGGCCGCCCGGCTCGGCGGCCCACCGGCGGCGGTACGGGTGGCCGCCGGCGGGTTCACCAGCGGATTCGCCGCCGTGCTGACCGGCCCAGACGGTGAGCGCGTGTTCGTCAAGGCGGCGGCGCTGCACGGGCAACGGCACCTGGTCGACTGGTACGCCCACGAGGCGGCGATCCTGGCCCGGCTCCCGGCCGGCCTGCCGGTGCCCCGGCCGCGCTGGGCGCTCACCGAGTCCGGCTGGTACGCGCTGGCGCTCGACGCGATCGACGGGCACACCCCCGCGCTGCCCTGGGCGCCGGCCGAGCTGGACGCCGCCCTCGCCACGTACGCCGAGGTGGCCGCCGCCCTCGCCGACCCGCCTGCGCAGCTGGCCGCGCTCCCGCTCCCCCGGCTCGCGGACCTGGCCCGCGACGACATCCTCTGGTGGGGCGAGGTGGCCGCCGGGCGCGAGCCACTGCCCGAGCAGGCCGCCGGCGCCCCGCTGGCCGAGCTGGTGGCGCTGGAGTCGCGCCTGCCCGGGTACGCCGACGCGGCCCCCGGGCTGGCCCACGGCGACCTGCGGGTGGACAACCTCCTGATCGACTCCGGCGGGCGCGCCTGGCTGTGCGACTGGCCGTGGCTCTGTCACGGGCCGGCCTGGTTCGACCTGGCCGGGCTGCTGCTCACCGCGTACGCCAGTGGCCTGGACGCGGACGGCGCGTTCGCCGGTCACCCGGCGGTGGCAGGGGCGCCCGCTGATGCGCTGGACGTGACGCTGGCCGCGCTGGCCGGCTACTACCTGACCGGGGCCGCCGCCGAACCGTCGACGGCGTCCCCGCACCTGCGCGCCCACCAGCGCTGGAGCGGCGAGCAGGCGCTCAGCTGGCTGGCCGAGCGGCGAGGCTGGTCCTGACCCCACCCCGCCGGTTCCCCATGACCCACCCCAGCTCAACAAGGTGGCGCGCATCCCACCGCCCCCTTGATCCACACCAGCACGGGGAGGTGGCCGCATCACACCGGCCCTGGCCCCGCCACTTCCCCGAAGTGGCGCGCCGCTCGACCAGCCTGGAAACGCCGATCGGACTGGTGTGATCGCTGGGTGCGACGGCATGCTGGTGACGGTGGCAGGTGGGCCCCGGCCGGAGGCGTTTTGGCTCGTCGGGGACCGACCTGGTAGCCTGGCTTTTCGCGCGGCGATGACGCATGCTCGTCGTGCGCGAAAGCAGACCAACCCGAGCTATCAAGACGAGGCTGTCGCGTGGCGAACATCAAGTCCCAGATCAAGCGCAACCGGCAGAACGAGAAGCGCCGGCTGCGTAACAAGTCGGTCAAGTCGTCGCTGAAGACCGCCATCCGGAAGTTCCACGAGGCTGCCGAGGCGGGCGACGCCGAGAAGGCCACCGTGCTGATGCGTGAGGCCACCCGGAAGCTGGACAAGGCTGCCAGCAAGGGTGTCATCCACGCCAACCAGGCGGCCAACCGGAAGTCGGCGATCGCCAAGCGCGTCGCCTCGTTCTCTGCCTGACCGGCACCGCAGATCCCGACCGGAAGCCCCGGGGCCATCGAGCCCACGGGGCTTCCGGCTGTCCCACTCCGATCACGCCGCAGATCTTGGTACGAAACGGCCCCCTGAGGGGCGGTTCCGTACCAAGATCTCCGCGCGAAGGCGCGGGGCGCGGCGCGGGGGAAGAGGCGCTGCTAGCGCTCGGTCGGGCGGTCGAACGTCGCGCGTTGCGGGTGGTGGTAGCGGACGCCCCGGGAGTCGGCTGGCGTGCCGCCCGGCAACGACCGGACGCTCCGGACCGCGCCGCTCGGCAGCGCGCGGGCGCTCGCGGGCACCCGGGCCCGGCCGACCACCGGCTCCATCTGCCGCCGGAAGCGGTCCCGCTCCTGCTCGGGCACCAGCGCCGCGGTGCGGACGACCATCTCGGCGACCACGTCGTTGAGCTTGACCATCGCGGCCACCGCGACCGGCAGCACCAGCACCGCCCACCAGCTCACCAGTTCGGCGAGCGCGAGCAGCACGGCGAGCGCCATCGCGCCCTCGAAGAACAGGAAGCAGAGCACCCCGCCCGGGTTGACGAAGCGCAGGCCCAGCACCCGGGCGTAGAGCGGGCGGTACCGCTCCTCGTCCGTGGCCACAGTCGACCACGATCGGGTCACCGGGCGCCGCCCTGCCGGGCCGCGGCCACCGAGAACACGGCTCGCTCCAGCGCGTACGCCCGGTCGTCGGCGCCGCCCTTGACCGCCGCGTTGCACTCGGCGGCCACCCGCATCGCCTCGACCAGGCCCTCGGGTGTCCAGCCCCGTGCCCGCACCTGAGCCTTCTCGATCTTCCAGGCCGGCATGCCCAGCGTCTTGGCCAGCTGGAACGGGCTTCCCCGCCCGGCGGCGGCGACCCGGGCCACGGTTCGTACGCCGTCGGCCAGCGCGTCGGCGATCGGCACCGGATCGACGCCGACGTGCAGCGCCCAGCGCAGCGCCTCCAGCGCGCCGGGCACGTCGCCGACCATCGTCGCGTCGGCCACCGTGAAGCCGGTCACCTCGGCCCGCCCCCGGTAGTAGCGGGCCACCGTGTCCGCGCTGATCCGCCCGTCCGTGTCGGCGAGCAGCTGCGAGCAGGCGGCGGCCAGCTCACGCATGTCGTTGCCGACTGCCGCGACCAGGGCGTCGGCCGCGTCCGGCGTGCACTTGCCCCCGTTGCGACGGATCTCGTCCCGCACGAAGGCGGCCCGTTCCCGGTCGCCCTTGAGCTTCATCGCCGGCACCACAGTGGCACCGGCCGCCCGAAGCCCGTCGGCGAACGCCTTGCCCTTGGCCCCGCCCAGGTGCAGCACGACGAGCTGCACGTCCGGGTCGGGGTTCTTCGCGTACGCCAGTAGCGCGGTGGACAGGTCCTTGCGGGCGTCCTGACCGGAGCGGAGCACCAGCACCCGGCGGCCGCCGAACAGCGACGGGCTGAGCATCTCGGCGATCTCGCCGACGGTGAGCGTGCCGGCCTGGTATTCCCGCACGTCCACGTCGGGGTCCACCTCGCGGGCCCGGGCGACGGCTTCGGTCACCGCTCGCGTGGCGAGCAGCTCCTCGTCGCCGAGGACGAGCACAATAGGAGGCAGGTCGGCGGGGGTCACGTCGCCCATACTCGCACGCCCTCCGACCCGATCGGACCTGGTCATCGAGGACTGTGACGGCACAGCCCGCACTCAGCGCAAATCCAGACATTTGCCTTGATGCACCATCTATCGCAACAAGACTCGCCACCTCACCGCTGTCGTACCGGATCGGGGCCGCGCGTCACCACGGCGAGGCCGGTGCCGACGCGCACGGCGGCCAGGTCACCGCCGGTGTCGGTACGCAGCACCCGCGCGCCGCCCCGGGTCAGCCGGTCCAGCAGCCCGGCGTTGGGATGCCCGTAGTCGTTGTCGACGCCCACGCACACCAGCGCCACCGCCGGGCGCACCGCGGCGAGGAACTGCGGATCCTGGTACGCCGAGCCGTGGTGGGCCACCTTCAGCACGTCGGCCCGGATCGCGGCGGCCGGCATCGTCTCCAGCATCGCCCGCTGCTCCTCCGTCTCGGCGTCACCGGCGAGCAGGACCCGTACCCCGGCCACGGTGGCGGTCAGGACGAGTGAGTTGTTGTTCGGGTCGGACCGGCTGCCCCGCAGCGGGTACGGCGGCCCGACCGCGACCAGGTCCACCGCTCCGGCCCGCCACCGCCAGCCCGCCTGCGCGGCGGCGAGCGGCGCACCGGCCCGGCGGGCCGCCTCGCGTACCTGGGCGGCGCCGTAGGGCGGCTCGGACCAGGACGGACCCACCACCGCGCCCACCCGCCGGCCCCGGAACACCCCGGCCACGCCGCCGACGTGGTCGACGTGGAAGTGACTGACCACCAGCAGCGACACCTCACGTACGCGCAGGCGGCGCAGGCAGGCGTCCACGCCGGACGGGTCCGGTCCGGCGTCGACCACCACGGCCCGGCCGGCCGCCACCGGCAGCACCACGGCGTCCCCCTGTCCCACCGCGCACGCCACCACCACCCAGCCGCGCGGCGGCCAGCCGGAGGCAAGCAACCGGATCGGCACCGCGCCGAGCACCACCGCCATCACCACGACCGCGACCAGCCGCCGCGCCCGGCGTCGGCGGAAGGCGAGCAGCAGCGCCACGCTCACCCCCGCCAGCAGCAGGGCCCCGGCCACCCCGCCCACCCAGGGCAGGTTCCCGGCCGGCAGGTCCGCCCCGTGCGCGGCCACCGCCACCAGCCAGCGCGCCGGCCAACTCGCCAGCCAGGCCAGGAACTCCGCGCCGCCCGGCCACACCGGCGACAGCACCGCCGCCAGCACACCGAGCACAGTGGCGGGCGCGACGGCCGGCACCGCCAACAGGTTCGCCGGCACCGCCACCAGGCTCACCGTCGCGGACAGTCCGGCGATCACCGGGCCGCAGGCGAGCTGCGCGGCGGCCGGCACGGCGAGCGCCTCGGCCAGCCCGGGCGGTACGCCCCGGCGGCGCAGCGCGTCCCGCCATCCCGGCGCGAGCAGCAGCAGTCCCCCGGTGGCGCAGACCGACAACGCGAACCCCGGGTCGCCCGCGAGGTCCGGGTCGTACAGGATCAGCCCGGTGACCGCCGCGGCGAGCGCGGGCAGCGCCGACCGGGACCGCCCGGCGGCCAGCGCGGCGAGCCCGATCGCACCCATCGCGGCGGCGCGCACCACGCTCGGCGAGGGCCGTACCAGGATGACGAACCCGACCAGGGCGAGCACACACAGCGTGGCGGCGGTACGCGGACCGGCGCGCGCCCAGCGGGCCAGCAGCAGCACCGCGCCGACCACTATCGCCACGTTGGAGCCGGACACCGCGTTGAGGTGCGTCATCCCGGTGGCCCGGAAGTCCTCCTCCACCTCGGGCAGCAGCCGGCTGGTGTCCCCCACCACGAGGCCGGGCAGCAGCCCGCCCGGCGCGTCCGGCAGCGGCGCACAGGCGCGCTGGAGCCCTGATCGCAGCACCCCGGCCGCCCGTTGCGGCCAGGACGCGCTGCCGCGCAGCGTGGGCGGATCGGCGGCGGAGAGCACGGCGGCGGTCAGGTCACCGCCGCGCGGGGCGGACAGCCGCCCCTGGGTGGTGACCCGCTGACCCGGCAGCAGCGGCCGCCAGGCCGGGTCGGTGGCCAGCACCAGGGCGCGTACCGGGCCGGTGACCCGCGCGCCGTCGCCTCCGGTGAGGCGGACCAGGTCGACGCGGACCAGGAGCATCGGTGGCCGGCCGGGGGCACCGCGTACCGGGCGGGGATCGTCGCGCAGCACCAGGTCGGCGGTGACCACTGCGCCTTCGGTGACCAGAGCGCGTACCGCCGTGGCGTCGCGGATCGCGAGCCGGGCGCCGGTGGCGGCGGCCCCGCAGACCACGCCGAGCAGCACGGCGACCACGATCCAGCCGTAGCGGCGGGTCGGTTCCCCCGGTCGGCCGAGCACGCCGCAGCAGCGCAGGGCCGCCAGGAGGGCGAGCGCGGCGGCGACGGCGGCCGTCCACACGGTCGCGCGGACGGTGAGGTGCAGCCCGGCCAGCGCGGCGAGCCACGCGGCCACCGCCAACCCGGCCAGCCGCAGGTCGGGCACGTCGCGGACAGGCGCAGGGTCACCGTCGAGGACGGGCGAGGCAGCGGCACGCCGGCCGGTCACACCGTCACCAGTTCCTTGAGCTGCTCGTACCGGGCGTCGCCGATGCCGTCGACCTGCCGCAGGTCGGACACGGACCGGAAGCCGCCGTGCTGGTCGCGGTGGTCGAGGATCCGCTGGGCGAGCACCGGGCCGACGCCGGGTAGCGCGTCGAGCTGGGCAAGCGTCGCGGTGTTCAGGTTGACCGGTCCGGCCGGCGCCGCAGGTCCGCCCGGCGCACCGCCTGCGCCCGCCGCGGCGGGCCCGCCCGGTCCCGGTGGGGCGGTCACACCGACCAGGATCAGTTCACCGTCGGTGACCTTGCGGGCGGGGTTGAGCAGCGCGACGTCGACGCCGGGCAGCGCGCCGCCTGCTGCCTCGACGGCGTCGGCCAGCCGGGCGCCGGCCGGCAGCCGGACCAGGCCGGGGCGGCGGACCTTCCCGGCCACCGCGACGACCACCTGACCCGGTGCGCCGGCTGACGCGGGCACCCCGGTGACCGCCTCGGTCGCCGCGCCCACAGGCGCCTCGGAGGACGCCGTCACCGGCGGCACGGGTTCGGTGCTCGGACGCGAGCGCCAGGCCCAGACGGCGGCCACCACGACCACCACTGCCGCCACCGCCGCGAGCGCCCGCACACCCCGGCTGCCGGGATCGAACGCCCCGGGTCCGGGCAGCCGGGACGCCAGGCCGCGCGCGGCCACCGGAGCATCGTGGGACGGGCCTTCGTCGGCGTCCGGCTCGGCGGACCAGGGGTTCGCCCCGGACGAGGGTTCCCGCCCGCCGTCGCGCTCCGGGAAGCCGGGACGCAGCCCGAGACCCGGCTCGGCCTCGCCGGGCCCAGGCCCGAACAGCCGGGCGAGCCGCCGCCGTACCGTCGTCTCCTCGTCGTCTGGCACGGCTCGGGACGCTACGGAGACAGCTCGTCCCGCATCGGCCGATGAACGCTCACCTGTGGACAACCAAGGGACTGTGGACACACACCCGATCAAGCCCTGGCCGTGCTAGGTGGCCGAAAACTACGGTCAGCGCGCCTCCGGGTCCAGGCCGAGCGCGGCCCGTCCCCCGTCGACCGGCACGACCGCGCCGTTGACGAACGAGGCGCGGTCGGAGAGCAGGAACGCGACCACCTCGGCCACCTCGTCGGTACGCCCGATTCGGCCGAGCGGGTGCAGCCGGGCCATCTCCGCGTCGACGTGCGCGACCTCGGCCGGGTCGAGTCCGGCCAGGTAGGCGGCGTGCCGTTCGGTGTGGACGGAGCCGAGCGCCACCGCGTTGGCGCGGATCCCGTGGCGGCCGTAGTCGACGGCGAGCGCCCGGGTCAGCCCTTCCAGCGCGGCCTTGGCGGTGGCGTACGGCAGCGCGCCCGGCACCGCCCGGCGGGCCTGGTGGGACGAGACGTTGACGATCGCGCCGCCGGTCCGGGCGGCCAGGAACCGGCGTACGGCGGTGCCGGCCCCGGCCACGGCGGGCCGCAGGTTGAGCGTGATCAGGTCGACCACCTCGCTCGCGGGCGCGCGGTGCAGGTCGGCGTCGCGGAAGACAGCGGCGTTGTTGACCCAGCCGGCCAGCGGCGCGTACGCCTCGGCGCGGTCGGCGGCCCGGCCGGTGACCGCCTCGTCGCCGGCGTCCCCGGTCACGGCGTGCAGCCGGTCGGCGAGCGAATGCCGGGCCAGCCAGTCCAGTGCGCTCGTGTCCCGTTCGACCACGACCACGATGCCGCCGTCGGTGGCCAGCCGTTCGACGATGGCGCGTCCGACGCCGCGCCCGCCGCCGGTGACGACATACGACAGTGGGCTCATCCGGCCACCCTAGGGTGTACGGCGGTGGACCACCACGCACGCCAGCCCCGGCCCGGCGTGGGCGGCGACCACCGCTCCGGCCTCGGTGACGTACGTGTCGTGCAGCCGGTCGCCCAGCCGCTTGGTCAGCGCCGTCAGCAACTGCTCGGCCCGCTGTGGCGCGGCGAGGTGGTGCACCGCGACGTCGACCTGGGCGTCGTCTGCCGCCTCGACGGCGAGGTCGACCAGCCGCGCGACTCCCCGGCTGGCGGTACGGACCTTGTCCTTCACCACGATCGCGCCATCCGGCATGTGCATGATCGGCTTTACCGAGAGCGCGGTGCCGAGCAGCGCCTCGGCCGCGTTGATCCGGCCGCCCCGGCGCAGGAACTCCAGCGTGTCGACGTAGAAGTAGATGGTGGTGCGGGCGACCGCGTCCAGCGCCGCGTCGCGTACCCCGGTCAGGTCGGCGCCCGCCGCGGCGGCCGCGGCGGCGGCGAGCGCCGGGAAGCCGAGGCCCATGCCTGTGGATCGGCTGTCGACGACGGTGACGCGGTCGTCGCCGACCTCGGCGGCGGCGAGCCGGGCGGCCTCGACGGTGCCGGACAGCTCGGCGGACAGGTGCACCGACACCACGCCGTCGGCGCCCTCGGCGAGCAGCGTGCGGTAGACCTGCGCGAACTGTTCGGGCGCGGGCCGGGACGTGCTCACCGAGACCCGCCGGCCGCTCAGCGCGCGGGTGGCGTCGGCCGGGGAGGTCTCGACGCCCTCCAGCCCTTCCGCGCCGTTGAGCACGACTGTGAGCGGGACGACGGTGAGCCCGCGTGCGCGGGCCAGGTCGGAGGGCAGGTAGGCGGTGGAGTCGGTGACGACCGCGACGGGCATGACCGGCACGCTAGCCGATGGCGCTGTGACGCGCCGGGGCCGGAGGTGTCAGACCGCGTCGGTGAGCGCCGCCCGGGTGACCAGACCGACGTTGTGTGCCCGCAGGTGCCAGCCCCGGATGTCGTTGTGGCGCAGTTCGGTCCAGTGGCAGTTCGCCAGCGAGCCGAGGCTGCGCAGCACCGTGTGGTCCCAGCCGAGCAGGTGCCCGACGCCCTGCCGGGCGCCGCCGCCGTGGGTGGTCACCACGACCGTGCCGCCGACGGCGAGGTCGGCCGCGTCCTGGAACCCGGCGCCGAGCCGGGCGCCCAGGTCACCCAGGGGTTCGAGGCCGGCGCCCGGGTCCGGGTCGCCGGCCCGCCAGCGGGCGTACTCGTCGGGGAACCGTTCGGCCACCTCGGTCAGGGTGAGGCCCTGCCACTGGCCGAAGTGCCGTTCCCGCAGCCGCGCGTCGGTGCGGACCGGCAGCCCGGTCAGCGCCGCGAGCGCGGCGGCGGTGTCGGCGGCCCGGCGCAGGTCGCTGGCGACGATCGCGTCGGGGCGCAGCGCGGCGAGTACCGGGGCGGCGGCGTGGGCCTGCTCGCGGCCGAGGTCGTTGAGGGGCACGTCGGTCTGGCCCTGGACGCGGCTCGCGGCGTTCCAGTCGGTGTTGCCGTGCCGCCAGATGATCAGGCGGGTCATTCGGCGGTGGCGCTGCCGGCGGCCGAGTCGGCCAGGTCGCGATCGGTGAACGGGATCTGCGGGCAGTCCTTCCAGAGCCGGTCGAGCGCGTAGAACTCGCGCTCCTCGGTGTGCTGGACGTGGACCACGATGTCGACGTAGTCGAGCAGCACCCAGCGGCCGCCGCGCTCGCCTTCGCGGCGCACCGGCTTGGCCTTCTCCGGCAGCTCCAGCAGGCGCTCCTCGATGGCGTCGACGATGGCGAGCACCTGACGCTCGTTCGGAGCGGCGGCCAGCAGGAACGCGTCGGTGATCGCGAGCTGGTCGCCCACGTCGATGATGACGATGTCCTGTGCCTTCTTGTCGGCCGCGGCCTGGGCGGCGGCCATCGCCAGCTCGTGCGCGCGCTCGGAAACTGTCACCGTTCTCCTTCGATCAACCGTGCGACCCTCCAAGCCTCTCACACCCGGCGGTGCGGCGACTTGTCAGTTCTGGTCGATTTCAGGCACAAACGGGGACATAAAGCGCGGAATCACCGCTGATAGAGACGCCGTTTCGCGATGTACTGCACCACACCGTCGGGCACCAGGTACCACACCGGTTCGCCCCGGGCGACCCGCGCGCGGCAGTCGGTCGAGGAGATCGCCATCGCGGGCACCTGCACGAGGCTCACCGAGTCGGCCGGCAGGTGCTTGTCGGTCAGTTCGAAGCCGGGCCGGGTCACGCCGATGAAGTGGGCCAGTTCGAGCGCCTCGTCCAGATCCTTCCAGGAGAGGATGCGCTCCAGCGCGTCCGCGCCGGTGATGAAGAACAGCTGCGCCTTCGCGCCGTACTCGGCGTGCAGGTCGCGCAGCGTGTCGACGGTGTAGGTGGGGCCGCCGCGGTCGATGTCGACCCGGCTCACCTGGAAGCGCGGGTTGGAGGCGGTGGCGATCACCGTCATCAGATAACGGTCCTCGGCCGGGGTGACCGCTTCCTCCGCCTTCTGCCACGGCTGTCCGGTGGGCACGAAGACCACCTCGTCCAGACCGAACCGGTCGGCCACCTCGCTCGCCGCCACCAGGTGCCCGTGGTGGATCGGGTCGAACGTGCCGCCCATGATGCCGACCCGCCGGATGTCTTCCTCCACCCAGCGATCGTAGGCCGCCCGCCCGACGGCCCCGGGCGGGGTCCGCCGTCGAGCGCGCCGGGCGGTCCCCCACCCGGCGCGCTCCCAGCTCAGGCCGACGCGGCGGCCACCGCCGTCCGGGCCACGAGCGCCCGGCGCATGTCGTCGTCCAGGTCGGTCACCCACCGCCGCAGGCCCGGCGTCAGGTCGTCGCGGGCCAGCAGCGCCGCGGCCATCTCCCGGGTGGGCTGCGCCACGGCGTAGCGGGGGTAGGCGGCCACCGTGACCGCGTCGGCCACCCACGCGGTACGCAGACGCGCCGCCGCCGGCATGTCGGTGAAGTAGCGCTGCACGTACCCGGCGGTCAGCTCGGCCTGCTCGGGCTGCCAGAAGCCCTCGGCGGTCGCCTCGACCAGGCGGTTGGACAGCTCGGTGCTGCGGGTGACGATCTCCCAGGCGGCCCGCTTCGCGTCGGCGTCGGGCAGCGCGGCCCGGCACGCGGCGGCCTGCTCGGCGCCGGTGGCGCTGCGGTCGGCGTCGGCCTCGGCGTCGATCTGCGGCGTACCGGCCGCGCCGAGCACCACCAGCCGGCGCAGCACCGCCCAGCGCAGGTCGGTGTCCACGGCCAGCCCCGACGGCACGTCCTTACCGGCCAGCCAGCCGGCGAGCATCGCGGTGTCGGTGGTGGCGGCGATCAGGCCTCGCGCCGCCGCCAGTTGCAGGGAACCGCCCGCGGGGGCCGAGTCGAGCAACGCCGCGCAGGCGGTCGCCACCCGCAGCAGCGCCGCGTCCCGGCCGAGCGGGTCGAGGTAGCGGTCGATCAGCCGGCGACTGAGCAGCAGCACGTCCTCGACGATCGTCACCTCGGTCTCGGCGGGCAGCGCCGCCGCGATCAGCGCGGCCAGCGCGCCGGCCGGCCGTTCCCCGTCGGTGACCGCGTCCAGCGCCTCGCCCCAGAGCAGCGCCCGGGCCAGCGGATCGTCGAGCCCCGGCAGCAGCAGCGGCACCGCGTCCGCCGAGGCCGGGTCGAGGCGGATCTTGGCGAACGTCAGGTCACCGGCGTTCGGCAGCACGAGCCCGGTGGCGGGCCGTCCGACCAGCTCGGGCAGCGGCGTCCGGCCGCCGTCGGCGTCGGGGTCGAGGTCGACGTCGAACCGGTACGCCGGGCCGTCGGCGGTGTGGTGGGCCACGCCGATACGGTGCGGCCGCAGCACCGGGTGGCTCGCCGGGGCGGTCTGCACGATCGCCACGTCGGTCCACCGCCCGTCGGCGTCCACGGCGGTGTCGACCCGCAGCGTGTTCACCTGCGCGCGGCGCAGCCAGCGTTCCGCCCAGCCGGCCAGGTCGCGGCCGCTCGCCGTACCCAGGGCGGCCAGCAGGTCGGCGAGTGTCGCGTTGCCGAAGCGGTGCGCGGCGAAGTGCGCGTTCAGCCCGGCCAGGAACGCCTCGTCACCGAGCCAGGCGACGAGCTGGCGCAGCACGCTGGCGCCCTTGGCGTACGAGATGCCGTCGAAGTTCAGCAGCGCCTGGGCGGCGTCTGCCACCTCCTCCGGCGCCACCGGGTGGGTGGAGGGGCGCTGGTCGGCGGTGTAGCCCCAGGCCTTGCGACGGCTCGCGAACGTGGTCCACGCCCGGTCGAACCGGGTCGCCTCGGCGGTGACCCGGGTGCCCAGGTATTCGGCGAAGGACTCGTTGAGCCACAGGTCGTCCCACCAGCTCATGGTGACCAGGTCGCCGAACCACATGTGTGCCATCTCGTGGGCGATCGTGGTGGCGCGCAGCTCCCGCTGGGTGTCGGTCACCGCCGAGCGGAAGACGTAGTCGTCGCGGATCGTGACCAGGCCCGGGTTCTCCATCGCGCCGGCGTTGAACTCGGGCACGAACGCCTGGTCGTACTTGCCGAACGGATAGCGTTCGGCGAACAGCTCGTGGAAGCGGTCGAGGCACTGGCGGGTGACTGTGAAGATCTCGTCGGCGTCGGCATCCAGGTGCTCGGCGAGCGAGCGCCGGCAGTAGAGGCCGAGCGGGATGCCGTCGTGCTCGGCGCGCAGCACGTGCCACGGCCCGGCGATCAGCGAGACGAAGTAGGTCGCGAGCGGCTCGGTGGTGGCGAACTCCCAGCGGCCGGGTGCGGGCCGGTCGGCGAGCGGCCCGTTGGCGGCCACCGTCCACTCCGGTGGCGCGGTGACGGTCAGCGTCACCGGCGCCTTCAGGTCGGGCTGGTCGAACGCGGCGAAGATCCGCGGCCCGTCGTCCAGGAAGGACATCGCATACAGGTAGGTCTCGCCGTCGGCCGGGTCGACGAACCGGTGCAGCCCTTCGCCGGTGTTGGAGTAGGCCATCTCGGCCTCGACGGTGAGCGTGTTGTCGGCGGCCAGGCCGGTCAGCGGCAGCCGGCCGTCCGCCAGCAGGGCCGGGTCGAGGTCGCTGTCGTTGAGGCGGGCGGCGAGGAGTCGGCGCGGCTTGACGTCGACGAAGGTCTCGGCGCCGGGGGTGGCCCGGAACCGGATGGTGACGGCGGAGCGGAACCGCTCGGCGTCGCCGGTCAGGTCGAGGTCCACATCGTAGGACTCGACGGTGATCGACGCGCGGCGCGCGGTCGCCTCTGCACGGGTGAGGCTCGGCATCCGCTTATCCTGCCCGATGTGGTCCGCTCGGGCCGCCTCGTTACGCATGGCGATGGAGGAGCAGCGATGGGTCAGCACCCCAAGGGCGATTTCGACCTCTCCCGGGCGGTTTGGCAGCGGGCAGAGGGCGACACCTCCGAGGGAGCGGTCGAGGTGGCATTCGTCGACGACCTGATCGGTATGCGCAACTCCGCCGAGCCGGACGGGCCCGTGCTGGTCTTCACCCAGGCCGAGTGGGACGCGTTCGTCGCCGGCGCCCAGGACGGCGAGTTCGACCTGGACTGAGCGCACCTCAGTCACCGTCGCCCCAGCCGAGGCCGCCCGGACCGGGCGCGTGGTGGAAGCCCGGGTGCCCGGACACGTCGGCGCAGCGCTCGCCGTCGGGCCCGACCGCGTCGCAGAACAGCCGCTCGGCCCGGTGCCAGGCGTCCGCCGGGGACAGGGCCGCCGCGCCGAGCGCCAGCTCCGGGCGGAGCAGGCCGAGCGCTTCGGCGTACGCCACCGCCTGCTCCCGCGCGACGGCGGGATCGGTGGCGGCGAAGCCCAGGTGCACGGTGAAGTACCGCGGTGGGCGGGCCCCGGCGCGCCGGGGCCCGCCGATCAGCGGACCGTCGCGGCCGTCCCCGCGCAGCCCGGCCCACGCCTCGCGGTGCCGCCGTGCCGCGCTGTCGTCACGCATCAGTGCCCTCCCCCGTCGCCGGTGACCGCCGCCGGACACCACGCCGGCGGGCGCCGGACCGGTAGCCGCCGGTCCGCGTGCCTCGAGGGAACCAGCTTTTCCGCCGCCGGGGAGGGGCCAGCGTCCGCCCGACCGGCTGGCCCCTCCCGCGTGCGGCCCGAGCTGCTGAGATGAAGGGTTCGGCGGCGTCGCCCGGGGTAGGTAGGCAGCGCCGCCGAACCGCGTCAGGAGCAGCCGACATGAGCACCATGCCGAGCGACCGGAGCCCGGACAGCACGCTCGCCTTCATCCGGGAGGGCTACCGTTTCGTCGGCTCCCGCTGCGACCGCCTCGGCACCGACGTGTTCCAGACCCGGCTGCTGCTGGAGCCGACGATCTGCCTGCGCGGCCGGGAGGCCGCCGAGCTGTTCTACGACGAGGAGCGGTTCGTGCGGCGGGGCGCCATGCCGATGCGCGGGCAGCGCACGCTCACCGGTGTCGGCGGCGTGCAGGGCC
Source organism: Micromonospora chalcea (assembly GCF_028768405.1). Lineage (NCBI taxonomy): Bacteria > Bacillati > Actinomycetota > Actinomycetes > Micromonosporales > Micromonosporaceae > Micromonospora > Micromonospora chalcea. The sequence goes on from NZ_CP118233.1 coordinate 3,388,813, forward strand.
TGGACGGGCAGGCGCACCGGGTCCGCAAGGCGATGTTCATGTCGATCATGACGTCGGCCGCGATCCGCCGCCTCGGGGAGATCTTCGACGAACAGTGGCAGGCCCGGATCCCGGTCTGGGCCCGCAACGGCCCGGTGGTGCTCTACGACGAGGTGGGCGAGATCCTGACCCGTACGGTCTGGGCCTGGGCCGGGGTGCCGCTGGCCGAGGCCGACGTGCCGCGCCGCACCGCCGAGATGCACGCGATGATCGAGGCGCCGGCCGCGCTGGGCCCCCGGCACTGGCGCGGCCGGCTCGGCCGCTACCGCGCGCAACGATGGGCCGGCGACCTGATCGAACGGGTACGCGCGGGCGCGGTGCCCGCCCCGGAGGGCAGCGCGCTGGCGGTCGTGGCCGGGCACCGGGACGAGCGGGGACTGCCGCTGCCCCGCCGGATCGCCGCCGTGGAACTGCTCAACGTGCTGCGCCCCACCGTCGCGGTGGACCGGTACGTGGTCTTCGCCGCGCTGGCGCTGCACGACCACCCGCACTGGCGGGACCGGCTGCCCGGCGACGACGCCGCGACCGAGCGGTTCGTGCAGGAGGTACGCCGCTACTACCCGTTCTTCCCGGTCACCGCGGCCCGGGTGCGCCGCTCGTTCCAGTGGCGGGGGTACACGTTCCCGCAGGGCCGGCGGGTGCTGCTCGACCTGTACGGCACCAATCACCACCCCGGCATCTGGCCGGAGCCGGAGCAGTTCCGCCCCGAGCGCTTCACCGGCTGGCGCGACGACCCGTTCGGCCTGGTCCCGCAGGGCGGCGGCGACCACTTCACCGGCCACCGCTGCGCCGGCGAGTGGATCACCATCGAGCTGATGAAGCGGGCCGTGACGAACCTGACCGGCGCGATGGACTACCGCGTACCGCCGCAGGACCTGGCGCTCGACCTGGGCGCCATGCCGGCGTTGCCGCCCAGCGGGCTGGTGCTCGACGGCGTACGCCCGGTCGACGGGGCACATCGGGCCGGCGGGGTGCGCCCGCTGCGCTGAACGGGCGCCCCCTCGTCGGGCGGTCAGGCGGCCTGCGGGTGCAGCACGGTACGCAGGCAGCCGTCCTCCTTCTTCTCGAAGATCTCGTAACCCCGGGCGCCCTGCTCCAGCGACATCGGGTGGGTGGCCAGGTAGCCGGGGTCGATCTCGCCGGCCGCGACCCGGTCCAGCAGCATCGGGATGTAGCGCTGGGCGTGCATCTGCCCCATCCGCAGCACCAGGGCCTTGTTCATGGCCGCGCCGAGCGGGAACTTGTCCACCAGGCCGCCGTACACGCCGACGATGCTCACCGTGCCGCCCTTGCGAGCCGCCATGATCGCCTGCCGGACCGAGGTGGGGCGGTCGGTCTGCGCGCGTACCGTCTGCTTGGCCTTGTCGTACGCGTACGCCGGGCCGACGTCGTGCGACTCCATGCCGACGGCCTCGATGCAGGCGTCCGGGCCGCGCCCGGCGGTCATCTCCCGCAGCGCCTCCAGCACGTCGGTCTCGGCGTAGTTGATCGTCTCGACGCCGAGGCGCTGCGACGCGGTGGCGAGCCGTTCCGGCAGCCGGTCGATGACCACCACCCGCTCGGCGCCGAGGATCTGCGCGGACCGGGCCGCCATCTGGCCGACGCCGCCGGCGCCCCAGACGGCCACCACCTCGCCGCCCTTGAGGTTGCAGAAGTCGGCGGCCATCCAGCCGGTCGGCATGGCGTCGGAGGCGAACACGACCGAGTCGTCCGGCACCCCGTCCGGCACGGTGAACGCGCCGACGTCGCCGAACGGCACCCGGATGTACTCGGCGTGGCTGCCGGAGTAGCCGCCGGCCGCGTGCGAGTAGCCGAGGATGCCGGCCGGCGAGTGGCCCCACAGCTTCTCGGTGAAGACCGGCTGCGGGTTGGAGTTGTCGCAGAGCGAGAACTGCTCGGTGCGGCAGTACCAGCACGAGCCGCAGGCCACCACCGAGCCGACCACCACCCGGTCACCGACGGAGATGCGCCGCACGTCGGGGCCGGTCTCGACCACCTCACCCATGAACTCGTGGCCGAGGATGTCCCCCTCGCGCATCGCCGGCAGGTAGCCGTTGATCAGATGCAGGTCGGAGCCGCAGACGCTGCTCGCGCGCACCTTGACGATGATGTCGCCGCCGGACCTGATGGTCGGCTCCGGCACGTCCCGTACGGCCAGCTTCCCTACGCCCTCCCAGCACAACGCCCTCACGGCCGTCCTCCCACCATCAGCTTCTCGCGTACCTTGTCCGTCGCCCGCTCCTGACGCGGGCTGCGCCCGGACGGGTCGTGCCGGGTGTCCAGCACGTGCCCGGTCTCGATCAACGACTTGATCCGGCGCAGCGCGGTGCGCAGCCCCAGGTCCGGGTCGGTGCCACCGACCAGCCCGACCGCGCGCCGGATCGGCCCGGAGCGCCAGCGCAGCTCGGCCCGGATCTCGGTGCCCCGATTCTGCGGCGCGGTCACCAGCTCGACCCGGCCGCGCTGGGCCACCGGCCCGTCGGTGACCCGCCAGCTCAACCGGCCCGGGCCGTCGACGGTGATCTCGGCCCGCCACTCGGTGCCGCCGCCGGCCGGGTCGGCCGCCACGCAGCGCCACCGGTTCGCGTCGAGCTGCTCCAGCGTGGCCCACTCGGCCAGCCCTCGATCGAGCCGTTCCCGGTCGGTCCAGAACCCGATCACCGCGTCGACCGGCCGGTCCACGGTGATGCCGCGGCGCACCACGTACCAGCCGTCCTCGCGGTCGGGCTGGTGCCGGTGCCGTCGCCCGGCGACCGTCCGGGTGACTCCGAGCGCGGTCACCGCGGCGGCGCCGGCCAGCGCCCATCTCGTCGCGTTGCTGGGCATCACGTCTCCTCCCGACTCGGACCGTCCCGTATCCGGGTGCGCTACCCGACACAGCCCGCCCGAAACGGTTTCAGCAGCCGCATTCCGGGCAAGTCGCGTGACCCGACACGAGGGGAGACGACGTGACCCGACCGATCGCCGCGCGCCCGGGCGAGGAGACCGCCGCGTCCGCGCCGGTCCGGCTCCCGATGGCGTACGTCCTGCCGCTGCGCGCCCACGACGACGGCGGCCTGGACGAGCTGACCGCGTACCTGCGGGAGCTGAGCCGCTGGGTCGACGTGGTGGTGGTCGACGCCTCGCCGCCGCAGCTGTTCGCCCGGCACGCCGCCGCATGGGACGGGCTGGTACGGCACGTGCCGCCGGACCCGGCGCTGCGCGGACGCAACGGCAAGGTGCTCGGCGTGCTCACCGGCGTCGCGCTGGCCCGGCACGAGCACGTGGTGATCGCCGACGACGACATCCGGTACGACCTGCCGGCCCTGCGCGCCGTGCACCAGCTGCTGGACGGGGTCGACCTGGTCCGCCCGCAGAACCACTTCGACCCGCTGCCGTGGCACGCCTGGTGGGACACCGGCCGGACGCTGCTCGCCCGCGCGTTCGGCGGGGACTGGCCCGGCACGCTCGGGGTGCGGCGGGGCACGTTCCTGGCGATGGGCGGCTACGACCCGGACGTGCTCTTCGAGAACCTGGAGCTGGTCCGGACCGTGCGCGCGTACGGCGGCAGCACCGCCACCCCGGCGTGGCTGTACGTGCGGCGGCTCCCGCCCTCCGCGGCGCACTTCCTCGGGCAGCGCGTCCGCCAGGCGTACGACGAGACGGCCCGGCCGGCGTGGCTGCTCGCCGCGCTGGTGGTGCTGCCCGCGACGGCGGCTGCGCTCGCCACCCGCCGGCCCGGGCTGCTGCTGCGGGCCGGGCTGGCGACTGTCGCGGTGGCGGAGCTGGGCCGGCGACGGGCCGGCGGCGCGACCGTGTTCCCGGCGCACACCAGCCTGGCCGCGCCGCTCTGGGCGCTGGAACGCGGGCTGTGCGCGTGGCTGGCGGTGGGCCGGCGGCTGCGCGGCGGGGTGCCCTACGCGGGCGCCCGGCTGCGGGTGGCGGCCAACTCCACACGTGCGCTGCGGCGGCGGACGACCCGGCACCGCCCGGACGAGCTGGTGCTCTGGGTGCAGACCGGGTCGATGCCCGCTGATGTGAAAGGAAGGGCCCCTTCTTATCGCGAGGCGATAAGAAGGGGCCCTTCCTAACCGAGAGCGCGGGCCTTCAGGAGGACTGCGCCTGCTCGGCGCTGTGCCGCACGTCCTGCGCGGCGGCGCGGCCGTCGTCCTTGACCGCGTACGCGGCGTCCTGCGCGGTGGCCTTCACCGACTCGGCGGCGTGCTGCGCGGGCTCGCGCAGCTCCTCCTTCAGCTCACCGGCGACCTCGCCCAGCTTCTCCTTGACCACGCCGCCGTGCTCGGCGGCCTTCTCCTTGACCTGCGCGGCGACCTGCTGCTCGCGGCGGGTGGCGGGGATCAGCGAGGAGACCAGCATGCCGACGCCGAAGGCGATCACGCCGGCGGCGATCGGGTTGCCCTCGGACTTGCGCCGCACCACCTGCGGCGCCCGGTGGGCGGCGTCGCTCACCGTGGCGGCGGCCGAGTGCGCCTTGTCGCCCACCGTGGACGCCATCGAGGAGGCGTGGTCGCCCACCGAGTGGGCGGCGTGGCCGGTGCCGTGGCCGAGGTCCGATGCGGTTCCCATCACCTTGTCCTTCACGTTCGTCAGCGCGCTACGCACGCGCTGCTTGCGGTCGTCGACGATGCGGCCCGGGCTGACCTTGTACGCCAGGGCGTCCACGTCCGAGCTGAGGTTGTTGCGGGTGGCTTCGATCTCGCGGCGGATCTGCTCGGGATCGGTGCTCATCGGATGACTCCCTCCGGGTGCGGCTTGAGCGCGTCGGGGATGCGCTGCACGCTGTCGTTCGTCTGCTTCAGGCCGCGGATCCGCTCGGCGTTCTTCTTGCCCATCGAGTACAGGACCGCCGCGACAACGGCCCAGATGACGGCCACGATCAGCGCGGCCAGCCCGGAGTCCATGACGTTGTCGAGGAACTGCCAGATCGCGATCGAGACGAAGAGCGCCACCATGTAGCCGCCGAAGCCGGCGCCGCCGAACAGTCCGGCGGCCTTGCCCGCCTTCTTGCCCTCCTGGCGGATCTCCGCCTTCGCCAGTTCGACCTCCTGCCGCATCAGCGTGGACAGGTCAGTGGTGACCTGGCGCATCAGGTCGCCGAGCGAGCTGCCGCGCACCTCGTCGGCGTGGGGCGGGGCGCCCGCCGCCTGATAGCCGGGGTCCTGCGTGGGTACGGTCATGCCGTCGCCTCCCTTCTGCCGGTACGGCCGGTCACGGGCGGGGAGCGCCGGTGGACGGGACGCCCGGCAGCGGGTCGGTGCGCTCCGGCGGCGGCAGCGGCTGACCGGTGCCACCCGCCGGGTCGGCCCAGGTGTTCGGGGCGCCGCCGGTCGGGTAGGTCGCGCCCGGCGCGGAGTAGCCCGGGTCCGGCTCGGCGTAGCTGCCCGGCGTCGGGTCGAGGTAGCCGCCCGGCGGCACCTGGTCCGGCACCTCACGCGCGGTCGGGATGACGGCCGTGCGGTCCGGGTCGTACGCCGGCCGCGCGCCGCTGTTGTCGTCGCCGAGCGCGGTGATGTTGCGGGTGAGCCGCCCGGCGACCACGCCGAGCAGCGCGGCGCCGACGAGGAACGTGCCGGGGTTGCGGCGGGCATAGTTCTTCACCTCGTTGAGCAGGTCGCCCGGCTCGCGCTGCTCCAGCCAGCCGGCCACGCCGTGCACCCGCTCGGCCGCCTGGTGGGCCAGCTCGGTGACCGGGCCGGAGCCGCCACCCTGCTGCGCCATGGTGCGCATCTCGTCGGCGAGCGACCGCAGGCCGCTGGCGGCGCGCTGCTGCTGCTGTCCGGCCTGGGCGGTGACCTGGCTGCGGGTCTCGCCGTAAAGGTCGCGGGCCTGTCGCTTGGCCTCGCCCACCACCTCCCGACCCTGCTCCTTGGCGGTCTGCGCCACGGCGCCACCGGCGCTCGCGGCGTCGGAGCCCACCTGGCGGGCCTGGTCACGCACGCCGCCGCCGTTCGTCGACTGGTACGTGGCAGAAGTCGGGGAAAGATCCTGAGTCATGATGTCCCTTCCGCTCGTGTGTTTCCCAGCGGGTGTTCTCGGGGGGTACGCGGATTTGTTTCCGCATGACAATCGCCCTACCCCCGGTCGACCGGTCCATGCCTGATTCGTGATTTCTCTGCGGGAGCGACCCGCTCCGGTCAGAGAATGGAATGCCTGCCCGCCCGGGCGGCGGCGAGTCCACGGGGGTGACAGGGATGGCACGTGACGTGCGCGAACACGCGCCCGCCCGGCCTACGGTGCAGAAGGTCGCCCTCGCGGCGGCAGCCGTCTTCGCGCTGATCGGCGTGCTCGGTTTCGTACCCGGCATCACCACGCACTACGGCGAGATGACGTTCGCCGGGCACCACTCCGAGGCGAAGCTGCTCGGGGTGTTCCAGGTGTCGGTGCTGCACAACCTGGTGCACCTGCTGTTCGGCCTGGTCGGTCTGGTCATGGCGCGGCGGCTGGCCGGGGCGCGCGTGTTCCTGGCCGGCGGCGGCGCGCTCTACCTGGTGCTGTGGCTGTACGGCTTCGCCATCGACCGGGATGCCTCGGCGAACTTCGTGCCGGTGAACGACGCCGACAACTGGCTGCACCTGTTCCTCGGTTTCGGCATGCTCGCGGCCGGCCTGCTGCTCAACAACAACCTCGGCACCGGCACCCGGGTGGAGGCCCCGTTCGACCGTCCCTGACCAGGCGCGACACGCCGGTGCGGCGTTTGTCCCGACCCGATGCCGGGCAGGAGGGCAGGCGCGAGCGGGTCGAGGAGGTCCGGCGATGCCACGGTGGTTGCGCGACAACATGCTCTCGGTCGCCATGCTCGGCGCGTTCCTGGTCTTCCTGCTGCTGCAGAGCGTCTTCGGCTGGCAGGTGCACAACGAGGAGCTGAGCCGGTACGGCATCGAGCCGCTGAGCTGGTGGGCCTATCTCGGCACCGGGCACTTCGCCGAGGCGGTGTTCGAGAACTGGGAGTCGGAGTTCCTCCAGATGGGCGGCTACGTGCTGCTCACCGCGTACCTGGTGCAGAAGGGCTCGGCCGAGTCGAAGCCGGAGGACCAGACGGACCGGCCGGAGGACAACCGGGACCACGCCCGCCCCGACTCGCCCTGGCCGGTACGGGTCGGCGGGCTGCCGCTCGTGGTCTACCGGAACAGCCTCGCCATCGCGCTTCTGATGATCTTCGGCGGCTCGTTCCTGGGGCATCTGTTCGGCGGCGTGGCCGCCTACAACCAGGAGCAGGCGCTGGAGAGCGGTGCCGCCCCGATCAGCGCCTGGCAGTTCCTCGGCACCAGCGACTTCTGGTTCCAGTCGATGCAGAACTGGCAGAGCGAGTTCCTCGCCGTCGGCGTGCTGATCCTGCTCAGCATCGTGCTGCGCCAGCACGCCAGCCCGGAGTCGAAGCCGGTCACCGCGCCGCACGCCCAGACCAGCGCCTGAGCGTCAGGCCGGCCGATCAGGCCGCCACCGGCAGCCGCTTGGCGAAGCAGACGCTGTACGGGTTGTCCACGTACTCGCCGTACACCGGGATCGGCTCGTAGCCGCTGGACCGGTAGAGCGAGATCGCGGCCGGCAGGTAGGTGCCCGTCTCCAGGCACACTGTCCGGTGCCCCGCCCGGAACGCCAGCTCCTCCAGCGCGACGAGCAACTGCCGGGCGATGCCCCGCCCCCGGAACGCCGGTCGCACGTACATCCGCTTCAGCTCACCGGTGTCGGCGTCGAGCGCCTGGAGCCCACCGCAGCCGACCGCCCGGCCGCCCACCACGGCGGCCAGGTAGTGGATGTCGGTGTGCACGACCGTCACCTGCCCGTCCAGCCCGCCGTCCGCGTCGCGCAGCTCACGCTGCTGGGCGACGACGAGCGCGGCGATCTCCGGGTCGGTGGCGGGACGGGACTCGATCAACATGCCCGTACGCTAGATCCGCCGGATTTCGCGCAGGTTTCCCGCCACCGTCCCGCAGACGGCTACTCGACGTCCGCTTCCGCCGCGGCCGCGGCCTCGATCTCGTCCTCCGGGCGGACCCGGCGGGCCTTGCGGGCCGCCAGCCGGTCGGACGCCGACGGACGGTTCGACTTCTCCTCCAGCCGCACGTCGGTGCCCCGGTTACCGGGTACGAAGTCGACACCGGCGTAGAGCGTCGGTTGCCAGTCGAACTCCCGTTCGCCGATGCGCACCAGGTCACCGGCCTGCGCGCCGGCCTTGGCGAGCTTCTCCTCGACGCCGAGGCGGGCCAGCCGGTCGGCCAGGTAACCCACCGCCTCGTCGTTGTCGAAGTTGGTCTGCTTGACCCAGCGCTCCGGCCGGCTGCCGCGCACCGTGTACGAGCCGTCCGGCTCGGCCTCGATGGTGAAGCCGGCGTCGTCGACCGCCTTCGGGCGGATCACGATCCGGGTCGGCTCGGCCGGCGGGGCGGCCCGGCGGCCCTGCTCGACCAGCTCCGCCATCGCGTACGTCAGCTCGCGCAGGCCCTCGCGGGTGGCGGTGGAGACGTCGAAGACGCGCAGGCCACGGGCCTCCAGGTCGGGGCGGACGATGTCGGCGAGGTCCTTGCCGTCGGGCACGTCGACCTTGTTGAGCGCGACCAGCCGGGGCCGGTCGGCGAGCCCGCCGTACTGGGACAGCTCCGACTCGATGGCGTCGATGTCGGCGAGCGGGTCGCGGCCGGGCTCCAGCGTCGCGGTGTCGACCACGTGCACCAGCACGGCGCAGCGCTCGACGTGGCGGAGGAACTCCAGGCCCAGGCCCTTGCCGCTGGCCGCGCCCGGGATCAGGCCCGGCACGTCGGCGACGGTGAAGGTGTGGTTGTCCACCCGGACCACGCCCAGGTTCGGCACCAGCGTGGTGAACGGGTAGTCGGCGATCTTCGGCTTGGCCGCGGAGATCACCGAGATCAGCGACGACTTGCCGGCCGACGGGAAGCCGACCAGGCCCACGTCGGCGACGCTCTTCAGCTCCAGCACCACGTCCAGCCGGTCGCCGGGCTCACCCAGCTCGGCGAAGCCGGGCGCCTTGCGGCGGGCGTTCGCCAGCGAGGCGTTGCCGCGCCCGCCCCGGCCGCCCCGGGCCGCCTCGAACGTGGTGCCCACGCCGACCATGTCGGCCAGGACCTCGCCGTCGAGGCTCTGCACCACGGTGCCGTTGGGCACCTTGATGACCAGGTCGCGGCCGTTCGCGCCGTCCCGGTTCGAGCCGGCCCCGCCCTTGCCGTTCTCGGCCTTCAGGTGGGGCCGGAAGTGGAAGTCGAGCAGCGTGGTGACCTGCGCGTCGACCACCAGGGACACGCTGCCGCCGTGGCCGCCGTTGCCGCCGTCCGGCCCGCCGAACGGCTTGAACTTCTCCCGGTGGATCGAGACACAGCCGTGCCCGCCGTCGCCGGCCTGCATGTGCAGGACGACCCGGTCAACGAACGTCGTCACGACGCCAATCCTTCCAGCGGGGTCCGCCCCGCGCGTGAAAAGGCGAAGCGGGCCGGGACCAGAGGTCCGCGGCCCGCTTGGCCAGAAAACTACTGCTGCGGCACGATGCTGACGGTCTTGCGACCGCGCTTGGTGCCGAACTGAACCGAGCCGGCGGCCAGCGCGAACAGCGTGTCGTCGCCGCCACGGCCGACCAGGTCACCGGGGTGGAACTTGGTGCCACGCTGACGGATGAGGATCTCACCCGCGCTGACGACCTGACCACCGAAGCGCTTCACGCCGAGCCGCTGGGCCGCGGAGTCACGGCCGTTACGCGAGCTGGACGCACCCTTTTTGTGAGCCATTGGAGGACGACCTACTTCCCGCTGGAGATGCCGGTCACCTTGACCTGGGTCAGCGGCTGGCGGTGACCCTGGCGCTTGTGGTAGCCGGTCTTGTTCTTGAACTTGTGGATCCGGATCTTCGGGCCCTTGGTGTGCGCGGCGATCTCGCCGGACACCGCGACCTTGGCGAGCTTCGCCGCGTCGGTCACCAGGTCGTCACCGTCGACGAGGAGCACCGCGGTGAGCTTCACCGCGTCGCCGGGGGCACCGGCGAGCTTCTCGACCTCGATCACGTCGCCCTCGGCGACCTTGTACTGCTTGCCGCCGGTCTTGACGATCGCGTACATCGGAGGCGGACTCCCTGTCGTTGAGGCTGCTGGCGTCTGTTCCACCGCTGCCGGTTGTCACACCGTCGGCGGTCGTTCCCACGGCGTCTCGCCGGGAGCCGTGACACCGGCGGCGCGGGCACGCGGGAACTCGGCACACCAAAGTGCGCCGCAGGCAAGCCTACGCCATACCCGGCCCGCTCCCCAAACCGGGCTGCCGGTAGGCGGCTCTTCCGCGCGGCCCACCGGCACGACAGGGCCCCCGCGCCACACGCCAGGCGTGGATCGGGGGCCCTGTTCGCGCAGGTCAGTGCCCTACGGCCGGGTACGCCGCCGGGCGCCGCCACGGCGGGTCCGCCGGCGCGGGGCGCCGCTGTCGTCGTCGCTGTCGCCGTCACCGATCGCGTCCGGGTCGTCGGCGGCGGCCAGCCGGGCCGAGTCGCCCTCCTGGCTGTCCGCGACCGCCGGGGCGGCGGGCGTGTCCGTCTCGAACCGGGACAGGTCGTAGCCCTGGGTGTCGTAGTAGTCGTCGTCGGTCTCGACCACCTCGGCGACGGTCCGCTCCGGCGGCGCGACCGCAGCGGGCGGCTCGGTGGCGGCCTGCGGCTGCGCGGCCGGTTGCTCCGGTACGGCCTCCACGGCCGGCTTCTCCGCGGCGGCCTTGCGGCCCCGGCGTCGGCCGCTCTTCTCCTCGGCCGGCGCGGCGACCGCCGAGGCGACCGCCTTGACCTTCTCGCCCGCGCCGCCGCGCGGCTTCTCCGGCACCGGCTCGGTGTGAATGATCACGCCCCGGCCCTTGCAGCACTCGCAGGTCTCGCTGAACGCCTCCAGCAGGCCCGCGCCGATGCGCTTACGGGTCATCTGCACCAGGCCGAGCGAGGTGATCTCGGTGACCTGGTGCTTGGTGCGGTCCCGGCCCAGGCACTCGGTGAGCCGGCGCAGCACCAGCTCCCGGTTCGACTCCAGCACCATGTCGATGAAGTCGATCACCACGATGCCGCCGAGGTCGCGCAGCCGCAGCTGACGCACGATCTCCTCGGCCGCCTCCAGGTTGTTGCGGGTGACCGTCTCCTCCAGGTTGCCGCCGGAGCCGGTGTACTTGCCGGTGTTGACGTCGATGACGGTCATCGCCTCGGTGCGGTCGATCACCAGCGAGCCGCCGGAGGGGAGGAAGACCTTCCGGTCCAGCCCCTTGAGGATCTGCTCGTCGATCCGGTACTCGGCGAACACGTCCGCCACCCCGGCGTGCCGGCGCAGCCGCGCCACCAGGTCCGGCGAGACGTGCGACAGGTACGACTCGACCAGGTCGTACGCGGACTCGCCCTCGATGACCAGCTCGCGGAAGTCCTCGTTGAAGAGGTCCCGGACCACGCGGATGACCAGGTCCGGCTCCTCGTAGAGCAGCACCGGGGCGCCGCCCTCGGTCGCCTTGGCCTGGATGTCCTCCCACTGCGCCTGCAGCCGCTTGACGTCACGCGCCAGCTCGTCCTCGCTGGCGCCCTCGGCCGCGGTCCGGACGATCACCCCGGCGCCGTCCGGCACCAGCTTCTTCAGCGCGTCCCGCAGCCGCTTACGCTCGGTGTCGGGCAGCTTGCGGCTGATGCCGGAGGCGTTGCCGTTCGGCACGTAGACCAGGTGCCGGCCGGAGAGCGCGATGTGACTGGTCAGCCGCGCGCCCTTGTGCCCGATCGGGTCCTTGGTCACCTGCACGAGCACCGAGTCGCCGGAGCGCAGCGCCTGCTCGATCGAGCGCGCCCGGCCCTCCAGGCCGGTGGCGTCCCAGTTGACCTCGCCGGCGTACAGCACCGCGTTGCGCCCGCGCCCGATGTCGACGAAGGCGGCCTCCATGCTCGGCAGCACGTTCTGGACCTTGCCCAGGTAGACGTTGCCGGCCATGGTGGCGGACGAGTTGCGGGTCACGTAGTGCTCGACCAGCACGCCGTCCTCGAGCACGGCGATCTGGGTGCGGTCGCCGCGCTGGCGGACCACCATCACCCGGTCGACCGCCTCACGGCGGGCCAGGAACTCCGACTCGCTCAGGATCGGCGGCCGGGTACGCCGCTGCTCGCGGCCGTCCCGGCGGCGCTGCCGCTTGGCCTCCAGCCGGGTCGAGCCGGAGACGCCCTGCACCTCGTCGACCGGCTTGCGCGGCTCACGGATCTTGACGACGGTGGGCACGCCGTCCTCGGCGGCGGTGTCCGCCTCCCCCGCGCCGCGGCGGCGACGGCGGCGACGGCGGCGGGTCATCCCCTCGCCGTCGGGCTCCTCGTCCTCGGCGGACTCCTCGGTCTCGTCCTCGGCGGTCTCGGCCGCGGCGGGCTCCTCGACGTCCTCGTCGTCGGCCTCGTCGGCGCCACCCTTGCCCCGGCCCCGGCCCCGGCGACCCCGGCGACGCCGCCGCCGGCCGGCGGCCGTCTCGTCGTCCTCGTCGATCTCGGCGGACTCCTCGGCCTCGGCGGCCGGCTCCTCCTCGACGACCTCCGGCTCGGCCTCGGCCTCGACCGGCTCGACCTCACGGCGGGCGCGACGGCGGCGCCGGCCGGTCTCGACCGCTTCCTCGATCGGCTCCTCCGCCGCCGGGTACGTGACCTGGACGGCGGGCGCCTCGTCGGGCTGCGGCGCCATGAACAGGACGGTCGGCGCGGAGAGCGCGGCACGACGCCGCCGGGTGGTGGGCGGCGTCGGCTCGGCCGGCTCCTCGTCCACGCGCGGCACGGCGGCGCCCGTCGACACGACGCCCGTCGCGTCCGCCGGGCCGCCGCTGCGGGCCAGGTCGACCTCGTGGGTACGCGCACCCGCGGCGCTCGCGTCCTCGACGGTCCCGGCCTCGGCGTCCTCGTCCTCGACGTCCTCGCCGAGGCCGGCGATCGCCTTGTCACCGGCGGTGGCCCCGCTCCCGCCGGTGGTGGCAGCATCCCCGGTGGCGGCCTTGTCGCCGGTGGCGGCCTTGTCGCCGGTGGCGGTGGCCGTGTCCCCGGAGGCGGCCTTGTCGGCGGTGGCGGCGCGGCGGCGGGTGCGGGACCGCCCGGCGGTACCCGTGCTCTCCGCGACGCCGGCCTGGCCCGGCGCGGTGGCCTCGGCACCGTCGATGTCGGCGCGGCCCTCGGCGATCAGATCGCCCCCGGGCGCGGAGACCGGCCCGTCGATCACCCCGTCCGTGGCCGTCTGCCCGCCGGTGGCGGTCTCGTCCGGCGCGACGGTCTCGGCAGCCGGCGGCGTGGCCTTGCGACGACGGGTCCGGGTCACCTTGACCGGCGGCACGACCTCCTCCGAGGCGGCCTCCACACCCGCCGCGGCCACCGGTTCCTCGACCGCCTTCGCCGGGGTCGCCTTACGACGCCGCCGGGTGGTCTTGGGCGCGGTGTCCAGCTCTCCGGCGATCGGTGCGAGCACCTCGGCCTGCGGCGACTCGCCGCTGCCGGTCGCCGCGGTGGACGCCTCGACCGGCGCGTCGGTCTGCTCCGCCTGGTTCAGCGGGGCGGCCTTGCGACGGCTGGCCCGCTTACGGGCCGGCGGCTTGGTCTCGGCGACGCCCTCCAGGGCGGCGACGCCTTCAGCGGTGGCGCCTTCCGCACTGGTGACGCCCTGGGCGGTGCCGTCGTCGGCGCTGCCGGAGGCGGCACCCTGGGCGCTGGCGGAGGCCGCGCTCGCGGCGCTGCCAGAGGCGGTGGCGGCGTTGTCGGCGGGCGTCCCGGTCGGCTCTGCGCCGGTCCGTTCGCCGCCCTCGGGCTCGTTCTCGAGCATGGACGTTCTCCAGTTCTGGCTGCCCCGGGCGCGGGTGAGCGCTGCCACGCAGGGTTGCCGCAAAGGTGTTTCCGCCGGGCGCGCAAACGCGCGACCGCCGAAGTCTGCCTGCCAGAGCGTTGACCGACGGTCAGCGCTCTCCGATGGTTGCCCCGTCGCGATCCGCTTCCAACGGATCGACGATCTCGCCCTGCGCGGTCAGCGTGCCCTGCGCCAGCCGAATCACCTTCGGGGTGACCGGCGGCTCCAGGGCGGCCACCGCACGGAGGCCGGACAGGACGTCATCGGGCCGAACGGACGGGGTGACCTGCCGCACGACCAGTTCGAGTATCGCACACGGTACGGCCGCCGCTTCGGAAGGCGTCTCAGACGGAGACACCACATCGATGGACACCACTGCCGCACGGGCGTCGAACGTACGCCGCCCCTGCTTGGTCATCCGCTCGACCAGGACCTCCTCGGCGGCGGTGAAGGCCGCCACGGCCCCCGCCAGCACATTCGGGTCGACCTCGGGCAGCTCGATCCGCCAGTACGACGCCTCGATCCGGTCGGCGAGGCTGCCGCCGGTGGCCTCCACCGCGTCGAGCACGTCGAGTCCGGGCGAGAGCGCGGCGTCGAGGGCCTCGCGCAGCCGCGCCGGGTCGACCGGCTCACGCAGCCCGATCTCCAGGTACTCCGCCTCGCTGGCCACACCTGTGGGCGCCGCCGAGGCGTACGAGATCTTGGGGTGTGGGGTGAAGCCCTGGGAGAAGGCGATCGGCACGCCGGCCCGGCGCAGCGCGCGCTCGAAGGCCCGGGCGAAGTCCCGGTGCGAGGTGAAACGCAGCGGTCCCCGCTTGGCGTACCGGATACGGACCCGCTGGACGACGGGGGCCTGGCCGCCCTCGGGTTGAGGCTTTCTGGCGATCGTGAGCTCCTCGGCTGTGCCTGCGTATCGGTCCCATCCTGGCGCAGCACCCACGGTGCCCCACACCCGGGGCCACCCCACCCACCCCAAACCGCCCCAAACCCCCGCCCGCTCCCGCCGTGATCAAGGAGTTCACGTCCAGCTCCCACGCCCCCGAGACCCCAACCCCTTGATCACCCCACCCGGCCTGCCGGGCCGGGCCGACAAGGGCCGACGATCATGAAGTTGGCGGCGGAATTGGAGATCGACATCGCCGCCAACCTCATGATCGACGGGGTGGGCCGGAGGGCCGGGAGAGGTTGGGCGGGGTCAGGAGCGGTTGTCGTGGGGCGGGGTGGGCTGGGCCGGGGGTGGGTAGGCGCCGGGGTCGGGCTGGGGGTGGGTGCCCTTGGGCGGGTATCCGTCCGGCTGGGACGGGGCGCCAGGGTGCGGTGAGGTGCCCGGGCGGGCGTAGGCGCCGGGCGACGAAGGGCCGCCGGGTGGGCCGTAGCCGGGCGGCGGGCCGTAGCCGGGCGGCGGGCCGTAGCCGGCGGGGTGGCCGGCCGGGACCGGCGGGCCCTGCTCGGTCATCCGGTCGAGCGCCTCGTCCGGGATGTCGGCGGCGCGCGCCAGCTCGCGCCGGTGCCGGCGGCGGTTCCAGATCAGGAACACCACGAGCGCCAACAGCACCACCAGCGCCACGGCGATGCCGATGCCGATCACCATGACCTGCTGGTCGGTGGGGCCGCCCCGGTCGCCGTAGTCGGTCACGTCGAAGTCTTCGTCCTCGGCCGCGGCCGGTGGCGCGGACGCGCTGGCCGGAGCGGCGCCGAGCAGCGGGTTCGCCGACACCGACGGCACGTCGGCGGTGAGCGCCGCCACCGGGTCGATCCGGCCGAAGCCGAACTGCGGGTCGCGGCCGGGCGGGCCGGCGTCCCGGGCGGTACGGATGATCCGGTTGATCACGTCGGGTGCGGAGAGCCGGGGGAACTTCGACCTGATCAGCGCCGCCACACCGGCGACGATGGCCGTGGAGTCGGACGTGCCGTCGCCCCAGCCGTACCCCCGGTCGGGTCCGATGTTGTAGACCTCGTCCCCCGGAGCGGCGACCACCGCCTCCGGGCCCTGGGCCGAGCCGGGCCAGAAGCCGCCGCCCCGGGTCGTGCCGGTCACCGCGATCACGCCGGGGATCTTCGCGGGTGAGGCGATGTCCGGGCCGAGCTTGCGGACGTTGCCGGCGGCGGCCACCACGACCACGTCGCGTTCCAGCGCGTACCGGATCGCCGCCTCTTCGCCCTCGTCGACGGCCCCGGCGTGCCCGTAGGACAGGTTGAGCACCTTCGCGCCGCCGTCCACCGCCATCCGGATGCCGGTCGCGGAGTTGCCCGCGTCGGCGCCCTTGTCGCCGGACGGAGTGCGGATGGGCAGGATCCGGGCGTCCGGCGCGACGCCGACCACCCCGGTCCCGTTCGCCGCGATGATCCCGGCCATGTGGGTGCCGTGGCCGTCCGGGTCGCGCCGGCCGTCGCCGGAGTCGAACGTGCTGCGCCCGGCCAGGAGCCGGCCGCGCAGGTCCGGGTGGTCGGCGTCGGCGCCGCTGTCGACCACTCCGACCACGACACCACGCCCGGTGGAGATCTGGTGTGCCCGGTCGATCCGCAGCTCGTCGAGGTACCACTGCTCGGCCCGGCGGGGAGCGCCGACGGCGGGCTGCGCGGCCCCCAGCACCATCAGCCCGGCCGCCAGCGCGGCCACCACCGGCCGGAACGCGCCGACGTGCACCGTCATCCGTCCGTCCTCATCGCAGGATGCCCGGGGACGCACCGTCACCGGCGCCCCACGGATCGTCGTCCTCAGTCAACCACGACGAGTGGTCGCCACCGCCGCCGCCATGCCCGGCGCCGCCGTGGCCGCCCATCATCCCGCCGCCCATCATGCCCGCGCCGGCCAGGCCACCACGCGCGCCCGCCGCGCCCGCGCCCGCGCCTCCCGGCCCCGCGCCCGCCGCCGCCCGCAGCGCGCCGGCCGCGCTGGTCAGCGGGGGCACCTTGCCGTTGCCGCCGCCGACCATGCCGGGCAGCGCGCCCACGCCCATGCCACCGGCCGCGCCGAGGCCACCGCCGCCGATGCCGCCCGCCGAACCCAGCCCGGCACCACCGCCACCGCCACCGAAGCCGGCGCCGGTGCTCAGTCCGGCGCCGCCACCGCCGAGGGTGCTGCCCGGACCGCCCGGGGTGATCGTGCCCGGCCCACCCGCGCCGGCCAGGCCGGTGCCGTAGTCGGGACTGCCGGAACCCGGGGCGCCGGCGCCGGGCAGGCCGGTGCCGGGCGGGGTGTACGAGCCGCCGCCACCGAACTCGGGCACGCCGGTGGTCGGCGGGGGCGTGAACGAGCCGCCACCGCCGACACCGCCACCGCCGCCGCCGATGCCGGTGCTGCCCAGCGAGGGCATCCCGCCACCACCGCCGGCACCGCCACCACCGCCGCCGGGCAGCCCACCACCGGGCACTCCGGACGGGGGTACGCGGGTGTCCGGGCGGTAGCCGTCGTCGAGCCGGCCGTCGGGCTGGGGTACGACCAGCTTGGGACGCTCGGCCTCGACCGCGGCCGGCAGCGGCGACATCGCCTTGTTGGCCGCCTGCTGGTTGTCGCGGTACCAGTTGTCCAGGTGGGACTTGGTGTCCCACCAGCCGCCGCGCTTCTGGTCGTTGGCGTTGCCGTCGATCTTCATGGTGGCTTCGAGATCGTCGGCCTTGTCGCGGAACGCGCCGTCGGCGTAGAGCGCCTGGTTGGACTGGTAGTCGCTGCGCAGGGCGGCGAGGAAGCCGGACTGGCTCTCGCCGTCGCGCGCGTCGTCCAGCTCGGTGCCGCCGGGCAGGCTCCACTCGTTCCAGCCGAAGTTGTCCATCAGCGGGATCGGGATGCTCGCCACCGCCGTACGGATGTCGCCCTCGATCCGCGACAGCGCGCCACTGACGTTGCTGGCGTGCGTGATGAGCTCCTCGATCTCCTTGCCGATCTCGCCCAGGTGCTCGCGGTACGCGTCGCCGCCGCTGCCCTGCCAGCCGGCGAGCAGCCCGGGGAGACCGCCGGTGTGCGGGCGCTCCTGGCCGGGCGCGATCGGGCCGACGAACGAGCGGCCGACCAGCGAGTCACGCAGATGGCCGAGCGCGGTGGACAGGTTGCGCCAGCCCGCGCCGACCGAGCCCACGGTCTCCGGATCCGCCGAGAGCGTCACCTCACGGACGCAGCGCTCCCAGGTGCCTCCTGCCATGACCGTCTCCCCCTCAGGCCGTGTACGGGTAGGTGGGCTGCTGCCCGGCGTCCGGCGGCGGGGCCGCGGTCTCCAGCAGCCGCTCGATGTCCTTGCCGTTCGCGGCGTTGCGGGCCTCGGCGTCGCGGAACGCCTTGGCGATGTCCTGCGTGCCCTGCTTCAGGCCGGCCAGCTTCATGGAGATGGCCTTGAGGTGGGCCTCCATGCTGGCCGTGGACCTGGTCAGCGCCGCCCACTGCATCCGGGCGTCCTCGTACGCGCCGAACGGGGTGCCGTTGGGCACCGTCTGCGCGTTGCCGCTGTCGCCCTTCATCCGCTCCTTGATGCGTTCCATCTCGTAGCCGATGGTGTCGTCGACGTACTGCTTGAGGCGCTCGACGTACTCCGCCGCGGCGTCCAGGTCCTCGACGCTGACGTGCAGATCGCCGGTATCCGGCGGATTGATGCCCATGTCTGCTGTCCTCCCCGCTACCGGCCCTGGCCGGTCCATTACGGACGCAGCGTATCGAGGATGCACCAGTCGGGGCAGCCCCACCCCGCGCACGCGCGCGGTCGCCCGGAAGGACGACGGAGCGCGGGAACCCGGTCGGGTTCCCGCGCTCCGGTACGGTCCGCGCCTCAGCCCTGGGCGGCGGCGGGCAGCTTCAGTCCATTGACCGGGGTGAGCGGCAGCAGCTTGCGGCCGGTCGGGCCGATCTGGATCTCGGTGTCCATGGACGGGCACACGCCGCAGTCGAAGCAGGGCGTCCAGCGGCAGTCGTCCTGCTCGTACTCCGACAGCGAGTCCTGCCAGTCCTGCCAGAGCCAGTCCTTGTCCAGGCCGGAGTCGAGGTGGTCCCAGGGCAGGACCTCCAGCTCCTCGCGCTCGCGGGTGGTGTACCAGTCGAGGTCCACGCCGTACGCCGGCAGCACCTCGGCGGCGGCGTCCACCCAGCGCTGGTACGAGAAGTGCTCGCTCCAGCCGTCGAACCGGCCGCCGTTCTCCCAGACCTTGCGGATCACCGCGCCGACCCGGCGGTCGCCCCGGGACAGCAGGCCCTCGATCAGCGACGGCTCGCCGTCGTGGTAGCGGAAGCCGATCGCCCGGCCCAGCGACCGGTCGCTGTTGATCGCCTGCTTGAGCAGCTTGAGCCGGCCGTCGATGACCTCCGGCCGCTCCATCGAGGCCCACTGGAACGGGGTGTGCGGCTTGGGCACGAAACCGCCGATGGAGACCGTGCAGCGGATGTCCTTGGACCCGGTGGCCGCGCGGCCGGCCCGGATCACCTCGTGCGCCATGTCGGCGATCTCCAGGACGTCCTCGTCGGTCTCGGTGGGCAGGCCGCACATGAAGTAGAGCTTCACCTGCCGCCAGCCGTTGGAGTACGCGGTGACCACGGTGCGGATGAGGTCTTCCTTCGACACCATTTTGTTGATCACCTTGCGGATCCGCTCCGACCCGCCCTCCGGGGCGAACGTCAGACCGGTCCGCCGCCCGTTGCGGGACAGTTCCTGGGCCAGGTCGATGTTGAACGCGTCCACCCGGGTCGAGGGCAGCGACAGCGAGACGTTCGTGCCGGCGTACTGCTCGGCCAGGCCGGAACACATGTCGCCGATCTCCGAGTGGTCGGCCGACGACAGCGACAGCAGGCCGACCTCGTGGAAGCCGGAGAACTCCAGCCCTTCCTTGACCATCTGGCCGACGGTGGTGATCGAGCGCTCCCGCACCGGACGGGTGATCATGCCGGCCTGGCAGAACCGGCAGCCCCGGGTGCAGCCCCGGAAGATCTCCACCGCGTACCGCTCGTGGACCGTCTCGGCGAGCGGGACCAGGGGCTTCTTCGGGTACGGCCAGGCGTCCAGGTCCATCGTCGTGCGCTTGTGCACCCGGAACGGCACGTCCGGGCGGTTCGGCACGACCCGCTGGATGCGGCCGTCGGGCAGGTAGTCGACGTCGTAGAAGCGCGGCACGTAGACGCTCTCGGTCCGGGCCAGCCGCAGCAGCAGCTCGTCCCGGCCGCCCGGGGAGCCCTCGGCCTTCCACTCCCGCACGATGGCGGTGATCTCCAGCACCGCCTC
Organism: Micromonospora chalcea; assembly: GCF_028768405.1. Lineage (NCBI taxonomy): Bacteria > Bacillati > Actinomycetota > Actinomycetes > Micromonosporales > Micromonosporaceae > Micromonospora > Micromonospora chalcea. The sequence continues at coordinate 3,408,853 of NZ_CP118233.1, forward strand.
CTCGCCGTCGCCGAGCACCGCGGCGTCGACGAAGTCGGCGATCGGCTCCGGGTTGAACGCGGCGTGCCCGCCGGCCACGATCACCGGGTCGGCGTCGGTGCGGTCGGCCGCGAGCAGCGGGATGCCGGCCAGGTCGATCGCGGTGAGCAGGTTGGTGTAGCCCAGCTCGGTGGAGAACGAGACGCCGAACACGTCGAAGTCACGCACCGGGCGGTGGGCGTCGACGGTGAACTGCGGCACGCCGTGGGCGCGCATCAGCTTCTCCAGGTCCGGCCAGACCGCGTACGTCCGCTCGGCCAGCACGTCGGGCAGCTCGTTGAGCACCTCGTACAGGATCTGCACGCCCTGGTTGGGCAGGCCCACCTCGTACGCGTCCGGATACATCAGCGCCCACCGGACGGTGGCGGCGTCCCAGTCCTTGACCACCGCGCCCAGCTCTCCACCCACGTACTGGATGGGCTTGGTCACCTGCGGCAGCAACGGCTCCAGCCGAGGCCAGACCGAGTTGGCGGCGGCGGGACGCGGGGTGGTGGACGGGGCACTCATGATGCCCAAGCGTACGCGGTGCCCCCGCCCCGCCGTCCCCAGCCGCCACACCCGCGCCCGTGTCCGCCGCGTTGATCAAGGAGTTTGCGGGCTGTCCCGCGCTCCCACCGGACACGAACTCCTTGATCACCGGAGTGGGGCCGGTGAGCGGGCGGGATTAGTCCTGGGTGGCGGGGCGGTACTAACCTCGCAACGGGCGCGAGAGGAGATAGCCGCGATGCCGCAGCCGCAGCCGCAGCCGGGGGCGGGCCGGCCGGCCGACGGGGCCGAGGAGCCGACCGTCATCGAGCCGGCCACCGCCGTCGACACCGAGGACGCCACCGGCGCCTCCGCTCCGGCGTCGCCGTCCGCCGCGCCGGGAGCCGCCGCACCCGAGGGCCGGCCGTCCACCACGCCGGACACCGCCGCGCCTTCGCACGACGCGGCCCCGCAGCCGGGGACCACCGAGGCCGAGACGCCCACGAACGAGGTCGACGCCACCGCGCCCGAGACGCCCACGGACAGGGTCGAGCCCACCGGAACCGAGAAGCCCACCGAGAAGGTCCAGCCCACCGGAACCGAGACACCCACCGACAAGGTCCAGCCCACCGGAACCGAGACACCCACCGACAAGGTCCAGTCCGCCGCGACCGAGACGGCCACGGACAGCGCTGAGGCCCTCGCCGCCGGCACCGAGACGCCCGCCGACAGCGCTGACGCCCCGGCAACCGACGCCGAAACACCCGCCGAGACCGCCGGAACACCGGCCGACAACACCGCGACAGCCGCCGGCGGGACCGACACCGTCCCGCAGGTGCCGGTCCCACGGGCCCGCGGGTCGGCCCCGGTGCCGGGCCGGACCACACCCGCCCCCACTCCCCGCACGGGCCGCCAGCCGGACCCGACCCGGATCGACGCGGCCCCGCAGCCGCCGGCGGCCACCACCACGCCGGACCCGACCCGGATCGACGCCGCGCCGCAGCCACCCTCGGCCACCACGCCGGACCCCACCCGGGTGGACAACGCCCCGAACCCGACTGGGAACGCACCGAACGCCACCCGCGTTGAGGCGCCCCGCTGGAGCGGCTCCGCCGCCGTCCCGCCACCGCCGCCGAGCCGACCCCGCTGGGGCGCGTCCGCCGAGCCCACGCCGGTGCCGCCGCTGGACTCGCCCGAGCACGCCACGCCGGTCGACCCGTGGGAGGGGGTGGACACCACCGGCTGGGAGCTGCACGCGCCGGAGCTGCCGCCCCTGACGCCGACGCTGCCGTACACCGCGCCCTGGTCGACGCCGAACCCCCACCCGGCCCACCCGGCGCCGCCGCAGCCACCCCACCCGCAGCCGCCCGCCGCCCGGCCGGTCTCCACGCCGCCGCACCACCCGGCACACCCCGCCGCACCGGCCGCCCGGCCGTTCTCACCGCCGTCGCATCACCCGGCCCGGCCGGTGTCGCCGCCGCCGCACGCGCCGCAGTACCCCGCCGCGCCGGCCGCCCGTCCCCTGCCACCACCGGCGGCTCCCGCCCCGGCCAAGCCGGCGCGGCCGCCGAAGCAGCGCCGGGGCAAGGCCGGGCCGCCGGTAGCGCCGCCGCCGGGCTGGCAGCAGCCGCCCAAGCGGACCCGCCGACGGCGTCGCTGGCCCTGGGTGCTGCTGCTCAGCGTCGCGTGCTGCTGCGGCCTGCCGCTGTGGTGGTTCCAGCCGATCTCCAGCCAGTACCCGGCCCGCGCCAGCCTCCCGGACCAGATCGACTCGATGCGGCTGCGCCAGGACGAGCGCAGCCAGGCCGCCGCCGAGGAGCTGAAGAGCCGGGTACGCGAGTCGAACCTGCTCGCCGAGGACACGTTCGCCGGTATCTACACGACGAGCGACGGCAAGCGGGTGACGTTGTTCGGCAGCACCGGCCTGCGGTTCAGCCCGGAGTCGGACGCCAAGGCGGAGATCGACCGCCTCGCCGGGGAGTACGGCCTGAAGGAGTCGGTGAACGTGGAGACCGGCGTCCGGGGCCGGTACGCGCGCTGCGCGGTCGGCCGGGCGGACGGCGACTCGGTGGTGGTCTGCGCCTCGGCCGACCACGGCAGTCTGACCACAGGCGTGTTCACCCGGTTGTCCGTGGACGACAGCGGGCGGCTACTGAACGATCTGCGTCAGCGCGTGGTGGTGCCGAAGTCCTGACCGCTCAGGCGGTCTGCTCACCGGCGGCCTGGTCGGTGCGCTTCGGCGCGTAGCGCGGGACGTACTCCTGGCCGCTGAGCTTCTGGATCTCGGCCATCATCTCGTCGGTCATCGCGCGCAGCGACGTGCGGTCGTCGGGACGGCCGGTGAAGTCCAGCGGCTTGCCGAACTTGATGGTGATCTTGGCCCGGCCCGGTCGCGGGATCCGCGTACCGATCGGCTGGGCCTTGTCGGTGCCGGTCACGCCGACCGGGATGATCGGCACGCCGGCGGCGATGGCCAGCCGGACCGTGCCGGTACGCCCGCGGTAGAGCCGCCCGTCCGGCGAGCGGGTGCCCTCCGGGTAGACGGCGACCAGGTCACCGGCCTTGAGCACCGGGATCGCCGCGTCGAACGCGGTGAGCGCGGCCCGCCCGCCGGCCCGCTCGACCGGGATCGCGCCCAGCCCGGTGAGCACGAACTTGGAGAAGCCGCCCTTGAGGCCGGTGCCCTTGAAGTACTCCGACTTTGCCCAGAACGCCAGGTGGCGGGGCACCACGGTGCCGAGCAGCAGCTCGTCGGCGACGGAGAGGTGGTTGCTGGCGAAGATCGCGCCGCCGGTCGCCGGGATGTGCTCCAAACCCTCCACGTGCGGACGGAAGGCCAACCGGAGCGCGGGCGCCACGGTGAGCTTGCCGATGGTGTAGAGCAGGGGCACGGGTCCTCCGGCGGTCGTACGTGAAACAGGCGCTGTCACGGTAGCCGACGCGGCCGTCCGTCACCGAGCGGGTGGCCCGCAGTCCACTCGCTGGGGCTGGGCCCTCCCCCACCACGGGGGCGGGGGAGGGCACCCGGTCCGGCTCAGACCTTCCGGACCGTCACTGTGACCCGCTCGCCGTCGCCGGCCTCGCCGGCGAAGCCGTCGAGCCCCTCGGCGAAGTCGATGCTGTCGGCCAGCACCTCCCGGGCCACGAACTCGGTGTACGCGGCGACCGCCGCGCGTACCTCCTCGGAGGCGGAGACGGCCACCGTGATCCGGTCCGACACGTCCAGGTCGGCGTCGCGGCGTGCCTGCTGCACGACCCGGACCACGTCCCGGGCCAGCCCTTCGGCGGCCAGCTCCGGCGTGACCTCGGTGTCCAGCACGACCACGCCCTCACCGCCTGGTAGCGGCGCGGAGTGCTCGGCGTCGGCGGCGACCAGGCGCAGCTCGTACTCGCCCTCGGCGAGCGTAACCCCGGCGGCGACCGGGGCGCCGTCGCGCAGCTCCCACTCCCCCGCCTTGACCGCCTTGATCACCTGCTGGACGGCCTTGCCGACGCGCGGGCCGAGCGCCCGCGGCACCACGGTGAGGACCTGCTGGCAGTACGCGGACACCTCGTCGGTGAGCACTACCTCCTTCACGTTGACCTCGTCGGCGACCAGGTCGGCGAAGGGCCGCAGCTGGGCGGCGACGGGCGAGGCCACTGTCAGCTTCGCCAGCGGCAGCCGTACCCGCAGGCCCTTGGCCTTGCGCAGGGACAGCGCCGCCGAGGCGACCGACCGCACGTTGTCCATCGCGGAGACCAGCTCGTGGTCGGCCGGGAACTCGTCCGCCCGCGGCCAGTCGGTCAGGTGCACCGACCGCTCGCCGGTCAGCCCGCGCCAGATCTCCTCGGCGGTCAGCGGCGCCAGCGGCGCCACCACCCGGCACAGCGTCTCCAGCACCGTCGAGAGCGTGTCGAACGCGTCAGCGTCGCCGGCCCAGAACCGGTCCCGGGACCGGCGCACGTACCAGTTGGTCAGCGCGTCCAGGTAGGACCGCACGGTGGCGCACGCGCCGGAGATGTCGTACGCGTCCATCTGCGCGCCGACGGTCGCCACCAGCTCGTTCGTCTTCGCCAGCACGTACCGGTCGAGCACGTGCGTGGAGTCGGTACGGCGACGCGCGGTGTAGCCGTCGGCGTTGGCGTAGAGCGAGAAGAAGTACCAGACGTTCCACAGCGGCAGCAGCACCTGGCGCACCGCGTCCCGGATCAGCGACTCGGTGACCGCCATGTCGCCGCCGCGCAGCACCGGCGAGGACATCAGCATCCACCGCATCGCGTCCGACCCGTAGGAGTCGAACACGTGGTAGACGTCCGGGTAGTTGCGCAGGCTCTTGGACATCTTGCGGCCGTCCGAGCCGAGCAGGATGCCGTGGCTGATGCAGTTGCGGAACGCAGGCCTGTCGAACAGCGCGGTGGCCAGCACGTGCATGGTGTAGAACCAGCCGCGGGTCTGCCCGATGTACTCGACGATGAAGTCACCCGGGTAGTGGTGCTCGAACCACTCGCGGTTGGAGAACGGGTAGTGCACCTGGGCGAACGGCATCGAGCCGGACTCGAACCAGCAGTCCAGCACCTCCGGCACCCGGCGCATCATCGACTTGCCCGTCGGGTCGTCCGGGTTGGGACGGACCAGGTCGTCCACCGCCGGCCGGTGCAGGTCGGTCAGGCGTACGCCGAAGTCACGCTCGATGTCGGCCAGCGACCCGTACACGTCCACCCGCGGGTAGTTCGGGTCGTCGGAGCGCCACACCGGGATCGGCGAGCCCCAGAACCGGTTCCGGCTGATCGACCAGTCGCGGGCGTTGGCCAGCCACTTGCCGAACGAGCCGTCCTTGATGTGCCCGGGCGTCCAGTTGATCTGCTGGTTCAGCTCGACCATCCGGTCCTTGAACTTCGTCACCGCGACGAACCAGGACGACACCGCCTTGTAGACCAGCGGGGTGTCGCAGCGCCAGCAGTGTGGGTAGGAGTGGGTGTAGGTGTCCTGCCGCAGCACCACCCCCCGCTCCTTGAGTTCCCGGATCACCGGCTTGTTCACGTCGAAGACCTGCTCGCCCTGGTACGGCGGCACCAGCGCGGTGAACCGGGTGTGGTCGTCCACGGTCACGACGGTGGGGATGCCGGCGGCGTTGCAGACGTTCTGGTCGTCCTCACCGAACGCGGGGGCGAGGTGGACGATCCCGGTGCCGTCCTCGGTGGTGACGAAGTCCGCGGCGAGCACCTGGTAGGCGTTCTCCCCGGCCGGCTCGACCAGGAAGTCGAACAGCGGCGTGTAGCGACGCCCGACCAGGTCCCGGCCGTACACCGTGCCGACCTGCTCGTACCCCTCCAGCTCCTTGGCGTACGCGCCGAGGCGCGCGGCGCCGACGACGTAGCGCTCACCACTGCGCTCGCTGTCGGGGGAACCCCGGTGCTCCAGCACCGCGTACTCGATGTCGGGGCCGACGGCGAGCGCCAGGTTCGACGGCAGCGTCCACGGCGTGGTGGTCCACACGCCCAGCTTCACCGGCCCGCGCAGCAGCTCGGGGGCGGCGTCGTCGGCGGCCAGCTCGAACCACACCGTCAGCGTCGGGTCGTGCCGGTCCCGGTAGACGTCGTCCATCCGGGTCTCGGTGTTCGACAGCGGGGTCTCGCACCGCCAGCAGTACGCCAGCACCCGGAAGCCCTCGTAGACCAGGCCCTTGTCGTGCAGGGTCTTGAAGGCCCACATGACGCTTTCCATGTAGTCCAGGTCGAGCGTCTTGTAGTCGTTGGCGAAGTCGACCCAGCGGGCCTGCCGGGTGACGTACCGCTCCCAGTCGTGCGTGAACTCCAGCACGGAGGTGCGGCAGGCGTCGTTGAACCGGGCCACGCCGAGGTCGAGGATCTCCGCCTTGGTGGTGATGCCGAGCTGCTTCTCGGCCACCACCTCGGCGGGCAGGCCGTGGCAGTCCCAGCCGAACCGGCGCTCGACGCGCCGGCCGCGCATGGTCTGGTAGCGCGGCACCACGTCCTTGACGTAGCCGGTGAACAGGTGGCCGTAGTGCGGCAGGCCGTTGGCGAACGGGGGGCCGTCGTAGAAGACGTACTCGTTCTCGCCGTCGCGGCCGGCGTCGCGGGCCTCGACGGACGCCTCGAAGGTCTTGTCGGCCGTCCAGTGCTCCAGGACCCGGCGCTCGACCGCGGGCAGGTCCGGGCTCGCCGGGACACCGGCGCCGGACGGGTCGTGCAACGGATAGGCCATCGCCTGTCGCTCCTCAGCAGCTCACTCGTCTGTGCTCTGCGAGGACGAGCCGGATCCGGTACGCCGTGACCGGCGTCCCGGGCGTGGCCCGCGGTACCACCCCGCTTGGCGGCCGAGGTGCGACCGCCCGCTCGTTGGCCGGCTGTGACGGGCCGTCCCGTCCGGTTCTACTGGGCCGGTCACCCGGCTGTTCCTCCGGAGGCTCACCGGTGATGGCCGGGTCGTCGCCTGTGCGTTCAAGCGTACTCGACCCCCTGCCCGCCGTGCCGCGCCGCCGGGTATTCCACTGCCCGGCGAGGTGTCAGCGGCGCCACGGGGCCGGGAGGGTGGTGGTCCAGAGCGAGGCGCCGGAGCGGTCCCGCAGGTGGACCGTCAGAGCCGCCGACGGGCCGTCGATCGTGACCTCGCCGAAGTGCTGGAAGCCCTCGGCCGGGGAGGTGTTGGCGCGCGGCGGGGCGTGCACGAACACCGCCTTCGGGCCGAACGTGCCGTCCAGCGCGTTCGGGCCGAATGCGCCCGCGTGCGCCGGGCCGGAGACAAACTCCCAGAACGGGCTGAAGTCCCGCACCGCCGCACGGGCCGGGTCGTAGTGGTGGGCGGCGGTGTAGTGCACGTCGGCGGTGAGGAACACCAGCCCGGTCACCCCGGCCCGGTGCGAGGCGCGCAGCACCTCGGCGAACTCCAGCTCCCGGCCGGCCGGCGCGCCGTGGTCGCCCTGCGCCACGCCCTCCTGGGCGTCTGCCCCGTCCGGCACCACCACGCCGATCGGCAGGTCGTTGGCGATCACCTTCCAGGTGGCCCGGGACGCGCGCAGCTCCCGGATCAGCCACTCCCGCTGCGCCCTGCCGAGCAGCCCCCGGTTGCGGTCGGCGTACGTGTTGCCGTCGTTCGGGTCCTTGTAGGTGCGCATGTCCAGCACGAACACGTCCAGCAGCGGCCCGTACGACAGCTTGCGGTACATCGGCCCGCCGGCCGGCACCGGCAGCCACTCGTGGAACGCCTGCCGGGCCCGGGCGGCGAGCACGTCCACCCGCTTCTCGCCGTACCGCTCGTCGGTCAGGATCTCCCCCGGGTACCAGTTGTTCACCACCTCGTGGTCGTCCCACTGGTTGATCTGCGGCACCTCGGCGGCGAACGCCCGCAGGTGCTCGTCGAGCAGGTTGTACGCGAACTGCCCCCGGTACTCGGCGAGTGTCTCGGCCACCTTGCTCTTCTCCGGCGTCACCAGGTTGCGCCAGGTGCGCCCGTCCGGCAACACCACGCTCTCGGTCAGCGGGCCGTCGGCGTACACGGTGTCGCCGCTGCACAGGAAGAAGTCCGGGCGGCGCTCCCGCATGGCCCGGAAGATCGCCAGCCCGTCGAAGTCGGGGCTGATCCCCCAGCCCTGCCCGACGATGTCGCCGGTCCACACGAACCGCACGTCACGCCGCTGCTGCCGGCCGGGGGCGGTGGCGAACGAGCCGGTCAGCGGCTCGCTGCACAGGCCGTGCCGGTCCAGGCTCTCCACCCGTACCCGGTAGTGCAGCCGCTGGCCCGCGGGCAGGCCGCGCAGGCGGACCTTGCCGGTGAGGTCGCCGGTGGGGTCGACCACCGGGCCGCGCACCAGGCGGGCGCCGCGCAGGTCGGGCCGGCGGCTCACCTCGACCAGCATCCGGCCGGGCCGGTCCGCGCGGGTCCAGACCAGCGCCGAGTCGGCGGTCACGTCGCCGCTCTGCACGCCGTGGGTGAGCAGCGGCCGGCCGCCGGGCCGCAGGCCGGGTGCGGCGGGCGCGCCGGGCGCGCCGAGCAGCGCGCCGCCGGCGACTCCGGCGCCGGCGACCAGGCCGGCGCGGAGCAGGGTACGTCGATCGATGTGCGTCATGGGTTCTCCCGGTCTCGGCAGTGTCGCCAGTCCGGTCTACCGGCCGCAGGTGGCCGGGAACTCCGGTCGAGGTGACCGGAACGTCAACGACTGTTGTCGGCCCGGCCATGACCACCGTCACACCGCAGGCGCGTCACGCCGCGCCCGCCGTGCCCCGTCCTGTGCGCGTACCCCAACCAACGAGGAGGCGGCGATGAGCCGGATGGACATGGCGGCGGTGGCGCCGGAGGCGTACCAGGCCGTGCTGGGCCTGGAGAAGTACGTCCGGACGAACGTGGACCACACCGTGCTGGAGCTGGTGAAGCTGCGGGCGTCGATGCTCAACGGCTGTGCGTTCTGCGTGGACATGCACAGCCGGGAGGCGCTGGGGGCCGGGGAGGACAGCCGCCGGCTGTTCGCGGTCGCGGCGTGGCGGGAGGCGCCGTTCTTCGACGAGCGGGAGCGGGCCGCGCTGGCCCTCACCGACGCGGTGACCCGGCTCGGCGAGCACGGCGTGCCGGACGACGTCTGGGACGGCGCGGCGAAGGTGTGGTCGGAGAAGGAACTGGCCGACCTGGTGGTGGCGATCGCCACCATCAACGTGTGGAACCGGGTCGCGGTGACCTGCCGGACGCAGCCGCCGGCGCAGGTCTGATCGCTGACACACGACGGCCCCGGTCCCGCCAGGAGCGGGCCGGGGCCGTCGGCGCGTCGGTCAGGCCAGCTCGGGGAACCAGAGCGCGATCTCGCGCTTGGCGCTGTCCGCCGAGTCGGAGGCGTGCACCAGGTTCTCCCGGTTCGACAGCGACAGGTCGCCCCGGATCGTGCCGGCGGCGGCCTTGCGGCCGTCGGTGCTGCCGATCATGGCGCGCACCACCTCGATCACCTGGTCGCCGGAGAGCACCAGCGCCACGAGCGGGCCGCTGGTCATGAACGTCTTCAGCGGCGGGTAGAAGGGCTTGTCGACGTGCTCGGCGTAGTGCTGGTCGGCGAAGTCGCCGTCCATGGTCCGGGTCACCATCGCGTCGATCCGCAGGCCCTTGCGCTCGAAACGGGACAGGATCTCGCCCACCAGACCGCGGCGCACCGCGTCGGGCTTGATCAGTACGAGCGTCCGCTCGTCCGGGCTGCTGCTGGACACGCTGGTTTCCTCCTGCGCACTCAAACGGGGTCGGCTGGGTACGGTCAGCGTAGCGACCCGGTCCCGGCGCCGGCGCGGCGGCTGCGTCTTCCCTGGCCCGCCGTGGCGGCCTAGCCTGGCCCTGGAACCCCTGGGAGGTCCACTGTGGCGAATGGCGGGAACCGCACGATCGCGCCGGTACGCAAACTGATCGGCACGGTGCTGGGCACCGTCGCCACCTTCGTGACGGTGTTCGGGCTGGGCATGACCAGCTGGGCCATCGTGGCGCTCGGCGTCGCGCTGCTGGTGCTGGCGATCGCGCTGGCCACGGTACGCGGCGGCGGTCGCACCTGGGTGATCGGGCTGGGGCACGTGCACAGCGCCTCCGAACCACCCACCCAGTACGCGTTCGGCCGCTGCGAGCTGCAACTGGTGATCGACGCGCCCGGATTGCCGCCCCGGTCCAAGAAGATCATCGAGCCGCGGGTGCCGGTCGCCAAGTGGCCCTCACTCGGCCAGGCGCTGCCGGTCCGGGTGGCGCTGGACGACCAGCGGCACGTGCGCGTCCTCTGGGACGAGGTGCCCACCCACGCGGAGACCGCCGCCGCGGTGGCCGACCTGCCGCCCGAGTACGACACCCCGGACCCGCTGGACGAGCCGCTGATCGCGCAGGAGGCGCCGCCGTGGGCCGGGCGCGCGCCCGAGGACGACTTCCGCGACGACTACCCGCCCGCGCCGGAGGAGTACCTGGACGACGTGCCGCCCCGGGCCGAGGAGCGCGAGCCGGTGGTGCTGCACCAGAGCCCCAGCGGCCGGATGGTGCTGGAGGGGCAGCTCGTCGAACCGGCAGCCGCCGGCCCGCTCCCCCGCCGCGCCCCGGCGCCCCGCGTCCCGGCCGAGGAGCCGATCGGCGCCCCGGCACCCGACAGCACGCGCGCCGAGGCGGCCGACACCATTCCCGTCGAGACCGTGCCCGACCCGATCGACGTGCCGCTGGACGACCCGGCGGACGCGCCCCGGCGCTCCGACACCCCGCCCACCGCCGAGGAGCTGGACGAGGCCATCTTCGGCCCGTCCGGCTCGTCCGGCCCGGCGGACGCGGCCGAGCCGGACGGGCTGGGCAGCCCGATCAGCGGCGTCGGCATCACCCTGCTCGTCACCGACCTGGACCGGTCCCTCGACTTCTACCGCGAGCTGGGCTTCGACGAGCTGGACCGGGGCGAGGGCAACGCCGTGCTCGCCTCCGGGCCGACCCGGCTGGTGCTGCGCCGGGTCACCGGCGCCGCCCCGATCAGCCGCCGGCTGGTGCACGTCAACCTCGAGGTGGACGACATCCAGGGCGCGTACGAGCGGCTGCGCGAATCGGGCGTCCGGTTCACGTACGCGCCGCGCGTGGTCAACCGGGGCACCAAGCTGGAGGTGTGGGCGGCGGCCTTCCGCGACCCCGACGGTCACGGCGTCGCCCTGACCCAGTGGCGCACCCTCGCCGAGGTGTAAGGAAGGGCCCCTTCTTAACGCCTCAGGTAGAGGAAGGGGCCCTTCTTAACACAACACCGCGCGGCACCGCGCCGCGCGCGACGGCGCTCAGCCGAGGATGACCCGCCGCACGTGCAGCGCGTACGCCCACACCAGCGCGAACATCACCCCGAGCGCGAACAGCGACCAGTGCAGCAGCCCGGAGAGCAGCAGCAGACCCTGAAGCACGGTGCCGGCGTGCCACGCCCACGGTTGGCGCATCAGGCCGGCCAGCACCACGCAGGCGACCGCCAGCGCCACGATCGCGCCGATCGCCGCGCCGCTCAGGTCACCGCCGACCACCCGGATCGGCTGGATGGCCAGCAGCAGCACCAGCGCCTCCAGCGCCATCGTGCCGGCGCCCAGTCCACGTACCGCCTTGTCCGGGTTCCGGAGCCCGGACCGCCGCTCGCCGCCCGCCTGCTCCGGACCGGCCTGGTCCTCCGGCGTGTCGCCGGCCGCCGGTTCAGGGCCCGGACCCTGCTGCGGGCCGGTCATCGCTTCAGCAGCCGGCGGGCGTCGGCCACTGTCACCACCGATCCGGTGACCAGCACGCCCACCCCGGCCAGCTCACCCGGCACGTCCGACTCGGCCTCCGCCACCGCCGCCTCGATCGCGTCGGGCATCTCTCGGGTCACCTGCACGCGCTCCGGCCCGAAGATCTCCCGCGCCAGCGCGGCCAGCTCGTCCACCGGCATCGCCCGGGGCGAGCTGTTCTCCGCCACCACGATCGAGTCGAGCACCGGTTCGAGCAGTTCCAGCAGGCTCGCCGCGTCCTTGTCGCCGAGCACCGCCAGCACGCCGACCAGCTTGCTGAACGCGAACTCCTCCTGCAGCGCGGCCACCGTGGCGGCCATGCCGTGCGGGTTGTGCGCGCCGTCGAGCAGCACCGTCGGCGCGGTCCGTACCCGCTCCAGCCGGCCCGGCGAGCTGGTCGCGGCGAAGCCCTCCCGGACCGCCTCGATGTCGAGCTGCCGCCGGGCCCCGGCGCCGAGGAACGCCTCCACCGCGGCCAGCGCCACCGCCGCGTTCTGCGCCTGGTGCGCGCCGTGCAGCGGGATGAAGATCTCCTCGTACACGCCGCCCAGGCCCTGGATGGTCAGCACCTGGCCGCCGACGGCGACCGCGCGGCGCAGCACGCCGAACTCGGCGCCCTCCCGGGCGACTGTGGCGTTGACCTCGGCGCAGCGTTCCAGGATCGGGCGGGCCGCCTCCTCCTCCTGCGCCGCCGCGATCACCGTGGCGCCGGGGTGGATGATGCCGGCCTTGTGCAGCGCGATGTCCTCGATCGTGTCGCCGAGCCACTCGGTGTGGTCCAGCCCGATCGGGGTGATCACGGCGACGCCGGCCTGGATGACGTTCGTCGCGTCCTCCGCGCCGCCGAGCCCGACCTCCACCACGGCCACGTCGACCGGGGCGTCGGCGAACGTGGCGAACGCCAGCGCCGTGGTCATGTCGAAGTACGTCAGCGGCTCGGCGAACCGCTGGTCGACCAGCTCGGCCAGCGGCGCGATCTCCCGGTACGTGGACACGAACCGCTCCTCGCTCACCGCCTCGCCGTCCAGGCTGATCCGCTCCCGGACGGTCTCCAGGTGCGGGCTGGTGTAGCGGCCGGTGTGCAGCCCGAACGCCCGCAGCAGCGAGTCGATCATCCGGGCCGTCGAGGTCTTGCCGTTGGTGCCGGTCAGGTGAATCGACGGGTACGCCCGCTGCGGGCTGCCCAGCAGGTCGAGCAGGGTTTCGATCTTCTCCAGCTCGAAGTGCATCCGGGTGAAGCCGCGCGCGTTGAGCGCGGCCTCCACCTCGGCGAACGCGCTGCGGTCGGTGCGGTCGGTGCGGTCGCTCACGAGGGCAGCGCCTCCAGGGCGGCGTCGATCCGGACCAGGTCCGCCTCGGCCACCGCCAGCCGTTCGCGGATCTTCGCCACCACCGGCTCGGGCGCCTTGCCGACGAACGCCGGATTGTCCAGCTTCGCCCGCGCCTGGGTGGCCTCCTTCTCGGCCGCCGCCCGGTCCTTGGTGAGCCGGGCGCGCTCGGCGGCCACGTCGATCGAGCCGCGGGTGTCCAGCGCGACGCTGACCGCGCCGGGCATGGCCAGCGTGGCGCTGGCCTGGAAGTCGTCGCCGGGCGCGTCGAGCCGGGCCAGCGAGCGCACCAGCGGCTCGTGCGCCGCGATGCCCGCGCCGGTCAGGCCGTCGAGCCGCGCGGCGACCCGCTGGGTCGGCCGCAGCCCCTGGTCCGACCGGAACCGCCGGACCTCGGTCACCACCCGCTGGAGGGTGGCGACTTCGCCTTCCGCGGCGTCGTCGACGAGGGTACGGTCGGCGACCGGCCAGGACGCCGTCAGCACGGTCTCGCCGCCGCTCAGCGCGGACCACAGCTCGTCGGTGACGAACGGGATGACCGGGTGCAGCAGCCGCAGGAGCTGGTCCAGCACGTGCCCGAGCACCCGCCGGGTGGCGTCGGCGGCGGGGCCGCCCTCGGCGAGCACCGGCTTGCTCAGCTCCACGTACCAGTCGCAGACGTCGTCCCACGCGAAGTGGTAGAGCAGGTCGCAGACCTTCGCGAACTCGTACGCCTCGAACTGCTCGTCGACCTCGGCGGTGACGTGCGCCAGCCGGGACAGGATCCACCTGTCGACGGTGGAGAGGTCGGCGGCGTCCGGCAGCGGGCCGCCGGTGTGCGCGCCGTTGAGCAGCGCGAACCGGGTGGCGTTCCAGAGCTTGTTGCAGAAGTTGCGGGAGCCCTGGCACCACTCCTCGCTGACCGGCACGTCCTGACCGGGGTTCGCGCCCCGGGCCAGCGTGAACCGGGTGGCGTCGGCGCCGAACCGGTCGATCCAGTCCAGCGGGTCCACCACGTTGCCGAACGACTTCGACATCTTCTTGCCGTGCTCGTCGCGGACCATGCCGTGCAGCGCCACCACGTCGAACGGCTGCACGCCGTCCATCGCGTACAGGCCGAACATCATCATCCGGGCGACCCAGAAGAACAGGATGTCGTAGCCGGTGACCAGCACGCTGGTCGGGTAGAACTTCGCCAGGTCCGGGGTGCGCTCGGGCCAGCCGAGCGTGGAGAACGGCCACAGGCCGCTGGAGAACCAGGTGTCCAGCACGTCCTCGTCCTGCCGCCAGCCCTCGCCGGACGGCGGTTCCTCGTCCGGGCCGACGCAGACGATCTCGCCGTCCGGGCCGTACCAGACGGGGATGCGGTGACCCCACCACAGCTGGCGGGAGATGCACCAGTCGTGCATGTTGTCGACCCAGGCGAAGTAGCGCTTGGCCAGCTCGGCCGGCTCGATCGCCACCCGGCCGTCGCGCACCGCGTCGCCGGCGGCCTTCGCGAGCGGCCCGGTGTTGACGAACCACTGCAGCGACAGCCGCGGCTCGACAGTCGTCTTGCAGCGCGAGCAGTGCCCCACCGCGTGCAGGTACGGCCGCTTCTCGGCCACGATCCGGCCCTGCTCACGCAGCGCCGCGACGATCGCCGGGCGGGCCTCGTACCGGTCCAGGCCCTCGAACGGGCCGGGCGCGGTGATGATCCCGCGCTCGTCCATGATCGTCAGCGAGGGCAGGTCGTGCCGCTGGCCGATCTCGAAGTCGTTCGGGTCGTGCGCCGGGGTCACCTTGACCATGCCGGTGCCGAAGCTCGGGTCGACGTGCTCGTCGGCGACGATCGGGATCCGCCGGTCGGTGAGCGGAAGCTCCACCTCGGTGCCGATCAGGTGCCGGTACCGCTCGTCGTCCGGGTGCACCGCCACCGCGGTGTCACCGAGCATCGTCTCGGCACGGGTGGTCGCCACCACCACCTCGTCGCCGTAGCGGATCGAGACCAGCTCGCCCTCGTCGTCGGTGTGCTCCACCTCGATGTCGGACAGCGCGGTGAGGCAACGCGGGCACCAGTTGATGATCCGGTTGGCCCGGTAGATGAGCCCGTCGTCGAAGAGCTTCTTGAACATGGTCTGCACGGCCCGGGACAGGCCCTCGTCCATGGTGAAACGCTCGCGGTCCCAGTCGACGGCGTCGCCGAGCCGGCGCATCTGGCCCAGGATCGCGCCGCCGGACTCGGCCTTCCACTGCCAGACCCGCTCGACGAACTTCTCCCGGCCGAGGTCGTGGCGGGACAGCCCCTCACCGGCGAGCTGCCGCTCGACCAGGTTCTGGGTGGCGATGCCGGCGTGGTCCATGCCCGGCAGCCACAGCGCCTCGTACCCCTGCATCTTCTTGCGCCGGGTGAGCGCGTCCATGAGCGTGTGCTCGAACGCGTGGCCCATGTGCAGCGAGCCGGTGACGTTGGGCGGCGGGATGACGATGGTGAACGGTGGCTTCTCGCTGTCCGCCGACGCCCGGAAGTGTCCGCCGGCTACCCACTGCTCGTACCGTCGCTGCTCTACCTCGCCGGGCTGGTACTGGCCGGCGAGGGTCGGGGCGTCGGGGCGTCGGGCATCCAGTCTCTCGGTCACCCTGAAAGTCTACGGAGCGCTTTCGAGGACCTGACGTGCGCCACCGGTGATTCGCGTACGGTGGCGGTCATGTCCGACGCGCATCTCACCGAGCGCCCGGTCGACGGGGGTTCCGATCCGGTCGAGCTGACCGAAGAGCCGATCGAGCTGAGCCGCCGCGACCCCGCGCAGGAGCCCGAACGCCGGCCCGTCTCCCGGCGCCGGAAGATCGTCCTCGCCGCCCTGCTGGCGGCCGGCCTGGCCGGCGCCGGCGTGCTCGGCCTCGGTGGATGGCGGGTGCTCCAGCAGAAGGACACCACTCTCGGCCAGCCCACCGAGGTCGCCGGGCTGGTACGCGACGACAGCGAGCGGGCCCGCAGCACCGCCGACTACCTGCGCGACGGGCTCGCCGCCGACATCGAGCTGGACCGCGGCTACGGTGCCGTCTACTCCGACCGCGGCGACGCCAAGCGCTCGGTGCTGCTGTTCGGCGGCACCACGCTGCTCTGGCAGCCCGAACGCGACCTGGACACCCTGTTCGGGCTGATGGCCGACGAGACCGGCCGGGTCGCGGGCCTGCGCGAGGTGGACGCCGGCCGTTTGGGTGGCGTGATGAAGTGCGGTACGACGAGCGGCGACGGCGGTGACTTCGCGGTCTGCGGGTGGGCCGACCACGGCAGCGTGGTGATGGGCATGTTCCCGGGCCGGACGGTCGACGCCGCCGCAGCCCTGTTCCGGGACATCCGAGAGTCCGTCCAGACGCGCTGACCGCGACCTCGGCGGGCACTCGTCCACGCCAGTGCGGCGAGGGGACAGGCACCCGCCCCGTCACGTCGCCGTGGTGACGGGTGCCTGTCCCCGCCCTGGTGACCGCTCCCCGCAACGGCCGCCCGGTTCGCCATTACGGGGAGGTGGCTGCATTCCCGGCACGCCGTTGCCGCCACCTCGGCGTAACGGCCCCCCGGATCGCCATTACGGCGTAGTGGTGGCCGGTTCGGCGGTTCGGGGAAGTGGTGGGTGGTCCACCGTTCACGCGCCGGCATGAGGACCGGTTTTCGGGGTGGACGCGTTTCAGGGCCACCCCCTGAGAGGGTGGCCCTGAAATCGAATGTTTGTCCGGCGGTGTCCTACTCTCCCACACCCTCCCGAGTGCAGTACCATCGGCGCTGGAGGGCTTAGCTTCCGGGTTCGGAATGTTACCGGGCGTTTCCCCTCCGCCATGACCGCCGTAACTCTATGAACATATCAACCAACCCTGCGGGTGATCGTTTGTTCAGAGTTGCACAGTGGACGCGTAGCAGCTTGGTAGTCAAGTCCTCGGCCTATTAGTACCGGTCAACTGAACCCGTTACCGGGCTTACATTTCCGGCCTATCAACCCAGTCGTCTAGCTGGGGGCCTTACCCCACAAAGTGGGTGGGATACCTCATCTTGAAGCGAGCTTCCCGCTTAGATGCTTTCAGCGGTTATCCCTTCCGAACGTAGCTAACCAGCCGTGCCCCTGGCGGGACAACTGGCACACCAGAGGTTCGTCCGTCCCGGTCCTCTCGTACTAGGGACAGCCCTTCTCAAGTATCCTACGCGCACGGCGGATAGGGACCGAACTGTCTCACGACGTTCTAAACCCAGCTCGCGTACCGCTTTAATGGGCGAACAGCCCAACCCTTGGGACCTGCTACAGCCCCAGGATGCGACGAGCCGACATCGAGGTGCCAAACCATCCCGTCGATATGGACTCTTGGGGAAGATCAGCCTGTTATCCCCGGGGTACCTTTTATCCGTTGAGCGACACCGCTTCCACATGCCAGTGCCGGATCACTAGTCCCGACTTTCGTCCCTGCTCGACCTGTCAGTCTCACAGTCAAGCTCCCTTGTGCACTTGCACTCAACACCTGATTGCCAACCAGGCTGAGGGAACCTTTGGGCGCCTCCGTTACCCTTTAGGAGGCAACCGCCCCAGTTAAACTACCCACCAGACACTGTCCCTGAACCGGATAACGGTCCGAAGTTAGATACCCAAATCAACCAGAGTGGTATTTCAAGATTGCCTCCACCCATACTGGCGTATAGGCTTCACCGGCTCCCACCTATCCTACACAAGCTAATTCAGATACCAATGTCAAGCTATAGTAAAGGTCCCGGGGTCTTTCCGTCCTGCCGCGCGTAACGAGCATCTTTACTCGTACTGCAATTTCGCCGGGCCTGTGGTTGAGACAGTGGGGAAGTCGTTACGCCATTCGTGCAGGTCGGAACTTACCCGACAAGGAATTTCGCTACCTTAGGATGGTTATAGTTACCACCGCCGTTTACTGGCGCTTAAGTTCTCCGCTTCGCCCCGAAGAGCTAACAGGTCCCCTTAACGTTCCAGCACCGGGCAGGCGTCAGTCCATATACATCGAATTACTTCTTCGCATGGACCTGTGTTTTTAGTAAACAGTCGCTTCCCCCTGCTCTCTGCGGCCATACAACGCTCCACCCGCGCGGGGCTTCACGTCTCCGGCCCCCCTTCTCCCTAAGTTACGGGGGCAATTTGCCGAGTTCCTTAACCACAGTTCGCCCGATCGCCTCGGTATTCTCTACCTGACCACCTGTGTCGGTTTGGGGTACGGGCCGCTAAGAACTCGCTAGAGGCTTTTCTCGGCAGCATAGGATCACTGACTTCACCTGAATCGGCTCGGCATCACGTCTCAGCCCCATGTGTCGCGGATTTGCCTACGACACGGCCTACACGCTTACCCCGGCACAACCACCGGCCGGGCTCAGCTACCTTCCTGCGTCACCCCATCGCTTGACTACTACCCGCCAGGTTCCCACGCTCCCCAACCTCAACCCGAAGGTCTTGGCCGGTTTGGGTGGTTAGCACAACGAGGTTCGTCAGGGTCGCTCTTTCGCGGGTACGGGAATATCAACCCGTTGTCCATCGACTACGCCTCTCGGCCTCGCCTTAGGTCCCGACTCACCCAGGGCGGATTAGCCTGGCCCTGGAACCCTTGGTCATCCGGCGGAAGGGTTTCTCACCCTTCT
>NZ_CP118233.1:3432500-4545000 GCF_028768405.1 Micromonospora chalcea
CTCAGACGCTGGACAGCACGAGCGCGGCGGCGGCGAACCCGAGTCCGGCCAGTTGCACCGGCCGGAGCCGTTCCCGGTCGACGGCGAGCGCGAGCAGGACGGTGCTCGCCGGGTAGAGCGAGGCGACGGCGGCCACCACGCTCAGGTGGCCGCGTCCGGCGGCGGCGAGGAAGAGCGCGTTCGCTGCCGAGTCGAGCAGGCCGGCGGCCGCGGCCCAGCCGAGCACACGCCGCCCGAGGCGCAGGCGAGTGCCGGTACGCGCGGCGAGCGCGAGGCCGAACGCGACGGAGCTGACGCGTACCGCCAGAACCGGCCACATGCCGGCGCTCTCGTCGGCCTGGCCGAGCAGCGCGAAGAAGACGCCGAAGAGCAGTCCCGCGGCGAGTGCCATGGCCAGGACGCGGCCGGAGACGCGGCGTGCGGCGCCGCGCTCCCCCAGGCTGACCAGCCCGATGGCGACCACGGCGAGCCCGGCGCCGCCCAGCGCCACGGCGCCCGGGGAATGGGCGAGGACCAGGCCGGCGACGATCGGCACGATCGCCGCCGTGATCGCGGTGACCGGCGCGACGACGGCCATGACGCCGGTGGCCAGCGCGCGGTAGAGCAGCATGACGCCGCCCGCGCCCGCCACCCCGGCCAGCAGCCCCCAGCCCAGGTCGAGGGCGCTCGGGGTGCCGGGCACGACGAGTACGAGCACGACCAGCAGCGGAAGGCTGAGCATCTGCGACACGACGGTGACAGCGATGGGGTCGGCCCATCGGGACGCCTTGCCGCCGGAGAAGTCGGCCGTGCCGAAGGCGAGCGCCGAGACGGCGGCGAGGACAATGGGGAGCACCCCGCAGTCGTACCATAATAGTGACCGTGAAGGACAGTGTGATGACCGACGCAAGCGGACGGGTCGGCGCGGTGACCTCAGCGGTCGCCCGGCAGGTACATGAGTTGCGAGCCGCCCGCGGCTGGTCCTTCGAGGAACTGGCCGGCCGGTCCGGCGTCAGCAAGGGCATGCTCGTGCAGATCGAGGGTGCCCGCACCAACCCGAGCATCGGCACGCTCTGCCGGGTCGCCGACGCGTTCGGCGTCAGCATCGCCCGGCTGCTGGAGCCGGCCGAGGAGAGCACGGTACGGGTCAGCGCTGCCGATGACGCGCCGGTGCTGTGGCGCGGCCCGCACGGCGGCCTGGCGCGTCTGCTCAGTGGGCTCGGCGAACCCGACCTGGTCGAGCTGTGGGACTGGCGGATGGAACCCGGAGAGACGTTGCGCTCCCCCGACCACGCCCACGGCACCCGGGAGATCCTGCACGTGCTCGACGGCACCGCGACGGTCACCGTCGACGGCGTCGACCACGAGGTACGCGCCGGCGAGACGGTCGAGTTCCACGCCGACCGGGAGCACGGCTACCGGACAGCCGGCGACGAGCCGGTGCGCCTGATGATGGTGGTGGTCACCCCGTCGGGCGAGTGGGACCGGCGGACCCGTTCACGCGGACCGCGCCCGAGCTGACCCGGGCGCGGTCGCGACGGCGGTCAGGCCGACTTCTCCTCGCGGTCCCGCCGGCGCCGGCCGGTGAACTCGCGGGGCACGATCGTCGGGTTGACGTTCTCCAGCACGACCTCGCGGGTGATCAGCACCCGGGCCGCGTCGGGGTTGCTCGGCACCTCGTACATCACGGAGAGGAGCACCTCTTCCATGATCGCCCGCAGGCCGCGGGCGCCGGTGCCGCGGAGCATGGCCTGATCGGCGATGGCCTCCAGCGCGGGCTGCTCGAACTCCAGCTCGACGCCGTCCAGCTCGAACAGGCGCTGGTACTGCCGGACCAGCGCGTTGCGCGGCTCGGTCAGGATCCGCACCAGCGCGGTGCGGTCGAGGCTGCGCACGTTGGTGATCACCGGAAGCCGGCCGATGAACTCGGGGATCAGCCCGAACTTCAGCATGTCCTCCGGCATGACCTGGCTGAAGATGTCGTCGGTCGACCGCTCGGACACCGACCGGAGCCGGGCGCCGAAGCCGGTGCCGCCGGAGCCGGTGCGGGCCTCGATGATCTGGTCGAGCCCGGCGAACGCGCCACCGCAGATGAACAGCACGTTGGTGGTGTCGATCTGGATGAACTCCTGGTGCGGGTGCTTGCGCCCGCCCTGCGGCGGCACGTTGGCGACAGTGCCTTCGAGCATCTTCAGCAGCGCCTGCTGCACGCCCTCGCCGGAGACGTCACGGGTGATCGAGGGGTTCTCCGACTTGCGGGCGATCTTGTCGACCTCGTCGATGTAGATGATGCCCGTCTCGGCGCGCTTGATGTCGTAGTCGGCGGCCTGGATCAGCTTCAGCAGGATGTTCTCGACGTCCTCGCCGACGTAGCCCGCCTCGGTGAGCGCTGTGGCGTCCGCGATGGCGAACGGGACGTTGAGCATCCGGGCGAGCGTCTGCGCCAGGTGGGTCTTGCCGCAGCCGGTCGGGCCGAGCAGCAGGATGTTGGACTTGGCCAGCTCTACGCCGTCGGTGCCGGAGCCCGGGGCGCCGGCGGCCTCGGCCTGGATCCGCTTGTAGTGGTTGTAGACCGCGACGGCGAGCGCCTTCTTGGCCTGCTCCTGACCCACCACGTAGTTGTCGAGGAACTGGCAGATCTCCATCGGCTTGGGAAGCTCTTCCCACTTCACCTCGCCGGACTCGGCCAGCTCCTCTTCGATGATCTCGTTGCAGAGATCGATGCACTCGTCGCAGATGTAGACGCCAGGGCCCGCGATGAGCTTCTTGACCTGCTTCTGCGACTTGCCGCAGAACGAGCATTTCAGTAGGTCGCCGCCGTCACCGATCCGTGCCACCTACGTTCTCCCTGCACTCATCGGCCGGAACGCCGGCCCTGACCTGCGAGCGCCGGAGCGCCCGTCCGTCCTGTCGTTCCACCATGCTGTCGGCTCCACCGATCCGACCGGCGGAGCGGTACAGACCCGACGTTACCCGGTGGCCGGGTTTTCTCCGACCCCCAAAACCGGTGTGTCAGAGGTCGACCGGGAACGATACCCCGGCCGACCTCCGACCACACGTGGCTCAGCCCGCGGCGTGCGACGCCAGCAGACCCTTCTTGCGGCTGGTCAGGATCGTGTCGACCAGCCCGTACTCCTTGGACTCCTCGGCCGTCATGATCTTGTCACGGTCGATGTCCTTGCGAACCTGCTCGATCGGGCGGTTGCAGTGCCGGGACAGCATGTCCTCCAGCTGCGTCCGCATCCGCAGGATCTCCCGCGCCTGGATCTCGATGTCCGAGCCCTGGCCGTAGCCGCCCTCGGTGGCCGGCTGGTGGATGATGATCCGGGAGTTGGGCAGCGCCATCCGCTTACCCGGGGTGCCCGCGGAGAGCAGCACCGCCGCCGCGCTCGCCGCCTGCCCGAGGCAGACGGTCTGGATGTCCGGGCGGACGTACTGCATGGTGTCGTAGATCGCCGTCATGGCGGTGAAGGAGCCACCGGGCGAGTTGATGTACATGATGATGTCGCGGTCCGGGTCGGTGCCCTCCAGCGTCAGCAGCTGGGCCATCACGTCGTTGGCCGACGCGTCGTCCACCTGCACGCCGAGGAAGATGATCCGGTCCTCGAAGAGCTTGTTGTACGGGTTGGACTCCTTCATCCCGTACGACGTGCGCTCGACGAACGACGGCAGGACGTAGCGGTTGTGCACGGCCGCGAACTGGGGCGGCAGGCTCAGGTCGGTCATCGTCAGCTCCTCGCTCAGCTCAGGGTCCCGGCGCCATCCGGAACCTGCGCGGCCCCGATGATCACCTTGTCGATGAAGCCGTAGTCCATGGCCTCCTGGGCGGTGAACCAACGGTCGCGGTCCGAGTCGGCCTCGATCTGCTCCTGGGACTGGCCGGTGTGGAACGCGACCCGCTCCTGGAACATCCGCTTGGTGTAGAGCATCTGCTCGGCCTGGATCGCGATGTCCGACGCGGTGCCGCCGAGGCCACCCGACGGCTGGTGCATCATGATCCGCGCGTGCGGCAGGGCGTAGCGCTTGCCCTTGGTGCCGGCGCAGAGCAGCAGCTGGCCCATCGAGGCCGCCATGCCCATCGCCACTGTCGAGACGTCGTTGTCGATGTACTGCATGGTGTCGTAGATCGCCATGCCGGAGTAGACCGAGCCACCCGGCGAGTTGATCCAGAGGAAGATGTCGCGGTCCGGGTCCTCCGCGGCGAGCAGCAGGAGCTGCGCGCAGATGCGGTTGGCCACCTGGTCGTTCACCTCGCTGCCCAGGAAGATGATCCGTTCCTTGAGCAACCGGTTGTAGACCGAGTCGTCGAGGTTGCCAATGGAGTCGCCACCGCGGGCCTCGTTCACCCGGAGCGACTTCTTGGGGATGTGCATGTCGGTCATGGCAGCCCTTCGCTCTCCGTACCGTCCTACCCGACACTAACCGCTCAGCCGGGAGGCGTACTCCCGGTCGGGGCACTGTTCGCTCTCAGCGCAGTCACCCGCACGGCGTACCCCGGAAAGGGTTTCGGCCGCCTCCCGGCGCACAGCGCGGGACGGCGGCCGACACCCCCGACGGTCAGTGCTGGTGGTCGTGCTCGGCCTCGTTCTGGGCCCGCAGCGCGTCGAGGGAGACCTCGTTGCCCGCCGAGTCCTTGATCTTGATCTTCTCCATCACCGCGGCGAGCGCCTTGCCCCGGCGGACGTCGCCGAAGACGGCCGCGGCGGCGCCGGAGCGGACCAGCTGGTCGTAGTACTGCTGCGGGGCCATGCCGGCGCGCTGCGCCCGGTGCACGATCTCGTGACCGAACTCGTCGTCGGAGACCTGCACGTCCTCGGCGTCGGCCAGCGTGTCCAGCAGGAGCTGGATCTTGACGCCGTCGGTCGCCGCCTCGGTCAGCTCGGCGTCGATCTGCTCCTCGGTCTTCTCCTCCGCCGCGAGGTACTCCTCCAGGGAGGCGCCGATGCGCTCGAGCTGGTCGACCATCGCGGCCTTGCGGCTCTCGACCTCCTCCTTGACGACGCCCTCGGGCGCCGGCACCTCGGCGGCGGCCACCATCTGCTCCAGGGCCTTGTCGCGCGCGGCGTAGATCTGCTCGACCTGCTTGCCCCGGGTGATCCGCTCCCGCAGGTCGCCGCGCAGCTCGTCGATGGTGTCGAACTCGCTGGCCATCTGCGCGAAGTCGTCGTTGAGCTCGGGGAGCTCCTTCTCCTTGACCGTGCGGACGGTCACCGCCACGTCGGCGTCGCGGCCGGCGTAGTCGCCACCGACGAGCTGCGTGGTGAAGGTGGTGCTGTCGCCGGCGGCCAGGCCGACCAGCGCCTCGTCCAGACCCGGCAGGAGCTGCTTGCTGCCCACCTCGTGCGAGATGTTGCTCGCCGAACCGCCCGGGACCTCCTCGCCGTCGACCGTGGCGTTCAGGTCGATCTGCACGAAGTCGCCCTCCTGGGCGGCCCGCTCGACGGTCTTCAGCGTGGCGAAGCGCTCGCGCAGGCTGTTGATCTGCTCGTCGATCTCGCTGTCGGCGATCTCGATCTCGTCGACGGTCACCTCGATGGTGGCCGGGTCCGGCAGGGTGATCTCCGGCCGGACGTCCACCTCGGCGGTGAAGTTGAGCGAGTCGCCGTCGTTGAACTCCGTGATGTCGACCTCGGGACGGCCCAGCGTCTTCAGGTCGTGCTCCCGGACCGCGGCGAGGATGTTCTGCGGGATGGCCTCCTGGATCGCCTCGTTGAGGACGGTCCCCCGGCCCACCCGCTGGTCGATCACCGCGCTGGGAACCTTGCCCCGGCGGAAGCCGGGAACCTGGACCTGCTGGCCGATCTCCCGGTACGCCTTCTTGAGGCTCGGCTCGAGCTCGACGAACGGCACCTCGATGGCGAGCCGCACGCGCGTCGGGCTCAGAGTCTCGACGGTGCTCTTCACAGGCGTACTCCTTGACGGATCTGGGTGTTGATTCTGGGGCGTGATTGCGCGCATCGAGTGTAGGCGAGCCGGCCGACGGCATCGGCAGGGCCCGGGCACCGCGCGGAAAAAACCGGCGGTTCCCGGGACGATCCGGTCGCGAACGACAGTCGGGGTGGCGGGATTTGAACCCACGGCCCCTCGCTCCCAAAGCGAGTGCGCTACCAAGCTGCGCCACACCCCGTGGCGACGAAGAGTGTATGCCGTCCGGTCCCCCGCGCGGGTGACCGGGGCGCGGCGCGGCGGTCGGCGGGCCGCCGCCGGGCCGCCGCCGCGCCGCCAGTTCGGGGAAGTGGCTGGGTCCGAGGGCCCGGGAAGGCGCCACCTCGCCGAGGTGGTGTGGATCTTGACGGTCCGCGGCGAGCGCGGGGTATGCGCTTCGCGGCGCCAACCCGGATTGGGTACGCTGTCGGCGCGCCCTGCTGTGGTGGGGTGCTCGCGGGCGTAGCTCAATGGCAGAGCTTCAGTCTTCCAAACTGACGGTGCGGGTTCGATTCCCGTCGCCCGCTCAGCGATGGTGGCCCAGGTCAGAGGCAAATTCCGACCTGGGCCGCATCCATACTTATCCCTTGCCCTTGCGGACGTGCCCGCTACGTGCCCGATCACGTTCCTTGGCGATGCTGGCGCTGAGCGCTCCCGCGATGGACTTGTCGCGCTCGGCCGTCGCGTGCTGGTAGATCATCGCGGCCCGGGTCGAGCCGTGTCCCATGCGCGCCATCAGGTCAGCCAGGCTGGCACCAGTGCCAGCGGCGAGGGTGTTGCCGGTGTGGCGCAGATCGTGAAAGTGGAAGCCGGGCAGACCGGCGGCAGCCACCGAGGCGGACCAGCTGGCCGCCTTCTGGAAGTTGGAGCGGCGCAAGGCAGCGCCCTTCGCGCCGGTGAAGACCAGGGCGTCAGCGTCGTCGGCGGTGAAGTCACGCAGGTGACGCCGAAGGTCCGGGCGGATAGCCGCCGGGATGGTGACGGCACGACGGCCAGCAGCCGACTTGGGCGGGCCGAAGATCATGCGTCCATCAGACATCTCGACCAGGGTCGCGCGGACCGTAACGGTCTGGCAGCGCGGGTCGAGGTCACTGCGGCGTAGCGCCGCGAGTTCGCCGTAGCGGAGGCTCGTGAAGGCGGCCAGCAGCACCAAGGCACGGAAGCGTGCGGGTACCCGGCTGGCGATGTCGAGGACCTGGGCGATGGTCGCCACGGGACGCTCGGGCGTGTGGTGCTCGCCCGCTCCCTTGATACGGCAAGGGTTGCGGCGAATCAGCTCATCGTCAACGGCGGTGGAAAGCACCGCGTGCAGCAGTCGGTACGCCTTGGCGGTCATAGTGGCGGTTGCGCCAGCCGCGACAAGTTCGGCGTACCAGGCCCGGACCCGGCCAGGCGTGAGGTCACTGAGCAGAACCGCGCTCAGGGTCGGTTCGATGTACTTACGCGAGAGCCACCGATAGAGGTCGACAGTCCGTGGCCGCAGGTTCGGCCGATGGTCGATCCAGGTGGTCACATACTCCCCCAGCTCGACGCGCCCCCGGTTCGGGTCATGCCAGGTTCCCTTGAGAATGTCGGCTTCCACAGCGGTGAGCCACCGGTCGGCGTCGGTCTTACGGGCGAAGGTGTGTGGTGCTGGCCGGTCGATGCCGTCCGGGCCGGGGTAGCGGGCCTGGTACCGGCCGGACGGGAGTTTGCGGATACGGCCGAAGCGGCGCTTGCTAGCCATAGACGTGTTCTCCCTTCCGGTAGTGCAGGACGGGCCGGATGGCGTCAATGCGGCCTTGACGGATGTAGTCGGTGAGGTCGTCGGGGTGGAACCGGACGTACTTGCCGACTTTGTAGAAGCGGATGCGGCGTTCAGCGACGATGCGGCGTACGAAGCGGACTCCGGTGCCGAGGCGCTGGGCGGCTTGTTCGACGGTGAGCATGTCGACGTTGCGGGGTTCGTTCAGCGCGGTACTCCTTTCGTGATGGCGGTCAGGGTCGTGCAGTTTCAGGCGGCAGCGGTGATCTCCTCTCGTGCGATCTCGTGTCGCTCTCTGGCCATGGCGGCGGCGGTGTTGGCCAGGAGGGCGTCTCCGGTGGTGCGCCAGCCGGAACCGGCGTAGGTGAGCAGGCCGACGATCAGCGTTGTCTCTTGGTCGTCGGGTTGGTCGGCGTGTTCGTGGCCGGTTTCGGTGCGTCGCCAGATGGTGCGGGCGTCGCGCAGGATGCGGAAGGTGACCGAGTAACGGCGGCTCTTGGTGAGGAAGTGGCCGCCGAAGCCGAGCATGTGCGCCCACCGTCGGAGCTGCTGCCAGTCGCCGTGGCCGCCGAGGGTCCAGCAGGCGTCAACAAGCCGTTCCGGATGGGTGCCATGCTCATTCGCGTAGAGGTCGATGACCTCGCCGTCAAGGCGTCGGGAGACGTGCCCGGTGGCCTCGGTGCTCTTGGTGGCGTACTTGGCGAGGTAACCGGCTGCTTTGCCGTCGGTGATCTCACCGTCGGCGGTGATTGCGCGCACGTCGATGCCTTTGCCGGGGTCGCCCCAGGTGATGTGCCAGCCTTCGGGCCGGTTGGGGTGGGGGCGGGTGGTGAAGGCGACGGTGGCGGCAGCGTGTTCGATCGCTGCGACCAGGTCGTCAACGCCGAGGCCGACCGGGGCGACGATGGTGTCCGGGTCGCCGGTGACGCCGTCGAGGCGGACGATGGCGTGGTAGTGCACGACGGCGCGGCGTTGCATTTCCGCGACCTTCCCGAACGATGGTTTCACCGGTGCCACGCGGCGGACCGTGCCGCTGGCGGTGACCTGAACGACCGGCGGGAGGCCGAGTTGCCGGGCGCGGCCGTTGAGGTGGCGGGTGACGGCGATGGTCGTGCGGCGCCACAACTCCGGCGCGGCATGGTTCCACACCACCTGGGCGTCGTAGTCGTAGCAGTCCAGGCACAACGGCTGTCCCAGCCGGGCATCGTCTGCCTCGTGACGTGCCCAGCAGACCGTCTGCTGCCCGTGCTGGCAGGGTCGGGCGGTGGGGTCGGTGGCGCGGCGGGGGTGGCAGGGTTCGGCGCGGCAGTCGCAGCGGCGGCGGCCGGCGCAGGTGTGGCGCTTCACGACCCGGGTGTGCACGGTGCCGAACGACGGCGCGGTGAACGTCGAGAACACCGCCGGATGTCCGGCGACTGTTGCCGGGATGCCTTTGCCGCCCGTGAGCCCGGCGCGCAGGAGTTGGTAGGCGTCGCGTTGGTAGGTGCGGGCGCAGGACGGGCAGACCGCGTGGCGGCGGTTGCCGCACGGCTTGTAGATCTCCCCGTCCGGCAGGTCGGCCGTGGCGGTGGAGGCGAGGAGTTGGCCGGTGGTCCGGTCGATGGTGGCGACCTCACCGGCCAGGCGGATCGGGTGGGAGCAGCCCGCGGCGGCTTTCACGTGGTCGAGCCAGCCGAAGTAGTCGGGGGTGGTGGCCCGGTGGAAGGCGGACTCGTCGCGGCCGGTGAACGAGCCCGCCGAGCCGACGGTGGCGGGGGTGGGCCGGAGCCCCGGACCAGACGGGTGTGCCTGGTCCGGGACAACGGCGATCAGGTCAGCGGCCACGGGTGCGGGCCGCCTTCATCGGGAGGTGGGTGATGTGGCCGGTGGCGAACGGGTTGGGTCCGTCGAAGATCCGGCCGAGCAGGGACGCCACAGCAGCGGGCAGGTCGGCCCGGTGGTGTTCCCACAGGTAGATGTCGCGGACGAGTTGGTAGGTCTTCGGCAGCTCGATCCCGTCACGGGCGGCGAGGATCTTCATGCGGCCGATGAGCTGGACAGGTTCCCAACCCCGGGCAAGCCGGGGTTGACGCCAGCGGTAGCCGGCAGGGGCGGGGATGGTGGTCATTAGGCCACCGCCCGCATGGTCGTGGTGACGGGGATGGCGGTTTCGGTGATGGTGTCGAGGCTGGTCAGGTACAGCCGGGACAGCGGCCCGTTCGGCAGGGCTCGCAGGTGGATGACCGGGGCGAAGGCGGCGGGGCAGCCGTCGATGCCGGTACGCACGATCAGGTCGTCATCGGCCCGCAGGATCGTGGTGGACAGGTGGCCGGGGTAGCGGGCGACCGTGACGCCCTGGTCGACCAGCGGCAGGTAGGTGGCCTCGGCCGCGATGGCGCGGGCCGTGTCGATGGGGTTGGTGGCGGTGTGCGGGTCGCTGACGATGACCCGCACTTGAACGCCCCGGGTGGCCTTGGCGACCAGGAGACGGGGCAGGTTGGGGATGAGGTCGGGTAGCCCGAAGTCGCCCATGATGACGACCTGTCGGTTGGCCTCAGCGAACAGGCGGGGCCACAGGTCGTGCGGGACGGTGGCCCGGCCGGGCCAGCAGGCGGTGAGTTCGTCGGTGCCAGCGATCTTGCTGGTGCGGTTGCCGTGGATGGTGGGCCACAGGTAGGTGACATCCACGTCGAGCAGCCGCGCGGCCTGGTAGGCGGTACGCGGGTGCGGGTGACGATTGGCGTTAAGGATCCACCGTTCGACGGTCTTCGGATCCACACCGAGCTTGGCGGCGAAGTCAGCCGGCGACTCGTTGAGCGAGAGCAGAGTCTCGCGGAGCCGTTCGTTGCAGGGACTGGTAACGGTGCGCAGGGTGGTGGGCCGAAGGTCAGCGAGGGACAGGTGCGAGTGAGCACCAGTCGGCGTGTCGAACGCCGTCACAGGGTGGCGGATCGACGTGGCCGTCATCGGGCCACCGCCAGCGTCTCCGCCTCGACCTGGGTAAGACCGCCCCAGCAGGAACAAGGGAGAGATGAGGCGGGGTCAGCCCCGTAGCCGTGGCACTGGTCGCAGACGCCCCAAACGGTCTGGGTGAAGTCGGAGATGCACTCCGAGGACTGGCAGCCCTGGTGGCCGCACATGATGCAGTAGCCGGCGAAGTTGTGACGCGGCGGTCGGGCAGAGGTGTCCGGTGCCGGGACAGTGGTTGGGTTCGTGGTGAGCACGGACAGGCAGGCCAGCAGAGCAGCCCGATCGAGGACTGCGGGCAGGTTCAGCGCCTTTCCAGGGGCCAGCGTGTCCCGAAGCGTCGCCAACGCAGACAGCAGGCGAGCATCAGACAACGCCGGAGAATGACCCGAGGCGCAGACAGCAGGGTGAACGGTAGGCTGGACAGGCATCGTGATTCCTTTCGCAGAGGGCCGATGCACCTGGCCTCGACGGGCCGCAATCCCGTCGGGGCCTTTTCGTTGCGCTCCCCATATCCCTTGTAAAGGGGGGTTGCACGTCGATGTGTGCTGAGGTTACGCAAGCCCCCTTGCTGGGGTCAAGCCCTGTTCTGCGATATGGTGCGTTGGACGTCTAGCGCACCTTCAGGGGGAGGCCGTGGAGATCGCGCCGCAGGGCTTGGCCGAGATCGAAGACCCGGGAGAACGGGCACGTAAGGCCAGTGACCTCATCGATGAGCACCAGGCGGCCGTCAACGAGCTGTCCCGGCTACGCCGCGAGGCACTTGACGACATGGTGTCTCAGGGCATGACCCAGGCGCAGATCGCTCAGGTGATCGGGATGACCCGCGCCCGGGTAGGCCAGCTCCTGTCGTCCGGCCCTAGGCCAGAACGAGCGATGTTGGGCACGGGTGCGCTGACCGTTGCCGTCGGCGGCAAGTTCGAGGCAGGCAAGAAGGACCCGTACGCGGTTGTCTCGGCGGAAATGCTCGCCGCGTACGAGAAGCTGTCCAACCTCGCCCGAGGACTCGGCTTGAAGACCGAGTACGAGGTGGTCCCGCCGCCGGGCATGGTCGACCTCAACCGCACCAACCTCGTCGTCGTCGGCAGCCCTCGCATCCTGCCTTTCGTCGGCCAGGTGCTCGCCTCTGACGCCAAGCTGGGCTTCGGCAAGGATGACGCGGGTCTGTACCTGGTGAACCACCAGACGGGCGAGGAGTTCCGCTCCCCGTCGGACAGCGGCAAGCCGATCGACTACGGGTACATCGGCCGGCTACCCCGCCCGGACGGACGAGGAACGTTCCTGTATCTCGCCGGTATCCACGCCATGGGCACCCTCGGTGTCGCGCAGTACCTCGAAGACCACCTCGACGAGCTGTACCGCGAGGTCAAGAACCGGCGGTTCTCGCTGCTGGTGTCATGCACCTACGACGCCGCTAAGCGCACGATCAAGAAGGTTGAGGCGCTGACGCCGATCTACCGCAGCGAGGGCGTGGCCTGATGCGCGTCGCAACCGCCACTGAGGCTGGCAACCCGACCTCGCCCAACGAGGATTGGGCCATGGCGAGCGAAAGCCTGATCGTGGTCCTCGACGGCGCTACCGCTCGCACCGGCACCGGCTGCGTCCATGGCATCGCCTGGTACGCCGCCAAGCTCGGTTCCGCCCTCGCCGGACTGGCCGCCGACCGTGACTCCGCGCTGGCGAACGCGCTCATGTACGGCATCCGGTTCACCGCAGACCAGCACCGCGACACCTGCGACCTGAGCCACCCTGGCACCCCGTCGGCGGCCACGGCGATGCTGAGACTCAGAGACACGGCGCTGGAATACCTCGTGCTCGGTGACGTCACAGTCCTCATCGACACCGCAGACGGCATCCAGGTCATCACCGACGACCGGGTGGACAAGACCGCCAGAGCCGAACGCGAAGAAGCCGACCGGCACCCGTTCGGGTCAGCCGAGAAGCAGGCAGCGCTACTGCGGATGAAGCACGCCGAGCTGGCCGCTCGCAACCAACCCGGCGGCTACTGGGTAGCAGCCGCAGACCCGTTCGCCGCTCAGCACGCCATCACCGGAGAGATCCCACTCGACAAGGTGCGGCGGGTCGCGGTGCTCACCGACGGAGCCGCCCGACTGGTCGCCCTGTTTGGGCTCCTGGACTGGCCCGACGTCCTCGATGTCCTGGAGCAGAACGGCCCGACCGAGCTGATCCGCCGAGTACGCGCCATCGAAGGTGCCGACCCGTCCTGCATGAAGTGGGCACGCAACAAGCGCAGCGACGACGCCACCGCCGTCTACGCAGCCTGAGCAGCGCTTTCGCACCCGATCCGGCCGACTGCCCGGCGAATCGGTGAGAACTTTCTGTACGTCTTCAAGGCGGCCCTGAACGGGCCGCACGCGCCGCCGCCTGGGCGCGCGTCCGTCGCTGCGCTGGCGCTCCGACTCCGGCCACGCAACACGCCCGGCGGCTGGCGCGGAAGCGAGAAGCCCAAGAGGCCGCCGCAGAACGACAGACGGTCGACCGGGTAGTGGCGGACCGGCAGCCGGCCGGGTCCGCGCGGTCACGAGCCCGCGCTGCGTAGAGGGAGCACACAGCCCACGTCGGCGAGCTGGCGGCGATCGCGGGGTTGCGGTTACTGCGCCTCCGGCGGGGGCGCTCGGGCTCCGAGATGGTTGCAACCCCGTCGGCGGGTTGCGGCCCGTGGGTGGTTGCGCGGGCCATCCCGCCTGCCGACGACCCGGGCGAGCCGAGCAGACCACCGCCCGGTCCGCCAGCGTCCGACCGTGCGTCAAGGCCGTCTTGACGAGGCGGGCCGGGCGGCGGCCCGCTCCCCGGAGGGCGGGTCGACGGCAGACGAGATGGCACGAGATGGATCAAGTCATTGAGGGGTGGAGATCAAGTGATTTAATGTACGCCGTGCTGGACAACCATGAAGCGAAGACTTCTCGTGGCCCCGTTGTGCCTTGGTCATGGCTGACGCTAAGCCTGGCGGTGGCCTTGATTACATGCCTCGGCACGCTTGCAGTCGTTGTGAGTGTGAATAACGTCGACACCCTGTCTACCATTGCGCTTGCTCTCGCAGTGCTCGCCTTTGCGGCCCAGCTCGTTGTCTCTCTTGCACAGGCTCAAGGGAGCGCTCAGCAACTAACGCAGGTGGAACGAACAAATTCGGAGACACAATCCGCGTTGGCCGAGGTTAGGTCCACGGCTCAGGCCCTACTTTCCAACCAGTCCGAGCAGTTTAACAAGGTGCTCTCCGCCGCTCTCAGAAGTGCCACCGCGAGCGTCGTGGAAGAGGTGACTGACGCTGCGGCCGATTCGCCCGATTCTGCCGACGGAGCCAGCTTGGATCCCGAGCTGATCGCTGAGCGGGTTGAAGGCCGACTGCGGAAGTTTATGATGGCGCCGAGCGCGCGGCCGGAGTCAGATTTCCTTCCAGGTTGGGCGCGCAAGCCCGTCAGCGAAGCTGATGCCACGACAGCTCTGGAGGTCCTATCGAAAATGCCCGCAATACACATTGTCGAGTTCCTAAACCGAGTTTTTCATTCTTCCAAAAGCCCTCGGAGGCTTGATTCTGGGACGCTCGTCAGAATGCCGGACTTGGCAGTGCAAGCGTTAGTTGATTCGGGAATTTATGTATTTACTTCGTTTAACGAGGACAAGAGTCGTGGAGCAATTAGGTTATCCGACAAAGGCCGCCTACTGATCCGCCTTATGATGGCTGGGGTAGTTCACCGAGAGTGGACATACGCTGAAATGCATAAGGTCAATAGGTCATGAGCGAGGAATCCGACCTCTCCCGCGTTAGTAGGCCGTGGGACGCCGTCTATTGACGGCCAGTAATGGCGATGGACGTCACTCGGTGCAGTTGGGCGTCAGACGGGCAGCGCATCCCGACGAGTCAGCTCACCTGGCGAGCGGTCCGGCCCGATCACAAAATCCGGAACCGGCACGGATGCTCAAGGGCTCGCAGCTTGCCGCTGAACCCTTCCCAAGCCACTTGCGGCAGTACTGTGGGCAGCAGGCCGATGGGCTTGCGTGCCCGATCCGTGCCCGACGCAGCGGTCAACACCGGCCAGCAGCGCGACATCGGGTACCAGCAACACGCGCTGATGGGCGTGGCCTGCCGCCACCACGGCTGCTTAACACCACGATCAAGCGACTCGTTAGAGCGATAGAAGGCACCTTCCAAACTGACGGTGCGGGTTCGATTCCCGTCGCCCGCTCCACCCACGAAGGCCCAGGCAGACCGCATGATTGCGGCACCTGGGCCTTTCGCTTCCGTGGGGTGGATCTTGCGACCATCCGCAGCCCTCGGTCGACAGCGACGGGTTTCGTTACCGCGTCCGGTCAGCATTCCTGCGCACCGATCTCCGGACACCGGGCAGAGCGTCATGACCGCTACGCGCAGGAGGCCGCTGGGCGTACTCGAACTGTCAGCACTACCGAGCATCGGCGAGGAGCACTGGGTCCACCGGATGCGGCAGTCCGGGCTGGCGGACCTCATGCCGTCGCTGCGGGACACCGTCTGGGTCGGGCTGAGCGCCGTCGAGGTCGTCTCCGAGGGGCAGTGGAGGTGGTTCCCCGCGTGAGCACCCGCCCATGCCGCGATCAGCGCGCCGCGTACCCCAGGTCGGTCGCCGGCAGGCGGCGCCGCAGCCAGGTGACGACGAGTTCGTCGAAGCCCGGCGCCCGCTCGGCAGGGGTGTAGCGACCCTCCTTCACCTGCGCGGGTCCGTCGCCCGTGTAGACGCGGATGCTGTGGTCGGCGCCGGGGAAGACCACAGTCGTGTGGTCGGCGTGGCCCGCGTCGTCGAGGGCGCTGCTGATCGCGCGGACGCTCGCCTCCACCGGCACGAGCAGGTCGTCCGCGCCGAAGATCGCCAGCAGCGGGCAGCGCAGGGCCGCCAGTGCCGGGGCGGGGTCGTAGTCCGCGATGCCCGCGATGAACGCGATGGACTCGGGTGTCGTCCCGGCGAGCATCGGATACCAGGGGGCGCCGTGCCAGTGCGCCTGCGCGGCGTGCACGCGTGCCGGGTCGTCGCCCGACCGGACCCGCCGGATCTGGTCGCGTAGCAGGAGAAGCGCCTGCTGGATGTCCGTGTCGCTGAAGCCCTCCGCCGCGAGTTGGTGGCGGAGCCGGTACTCCTCCTGGACCCGTACGCTCACGCCCGGACCCGACACCGTCACCACCGCCGCGATCCCGTCGTCAGCGGCCGCCGCGAGGTGAGCCACCCAGCCGCCTTGGCTGCCGCCGATCAGCGCGACCGCGCCGGACAGCACGTCCGCGCGGCTCCGCACGGCCCGGACCGCTGCCACGGTCTCGTCGGCGCGGTCGGTCATGGTCTGACGGGTCCAGTCACCCGTTGACGCTCCGGAACCGGGCTTGTCGTAGGCGAGGCTCGCGAAGCCGGCTGCGGCCAGCCTCGTCTGCCACGACCCCTGGTCGCGGCCACCGGGACCGGAACCCTCGACGAAGACCACCGCCGGGTACGGCCCCGGCCAGGGCGGCCGGACGAAGTCGCCGACCAGCTCGTTCCCGTCGTCGAGGAACGAGAACTCCGCGGACACCGGCTCGAACAACACCCCGCCGACCGTACGGGGTGCCTGCCACCCGCCCGCGTCCTCAGGCGACGGTGACGGGCCAGCCGTACGGCCGGCGGGTCTCCCGCCATCTCGTGCCCGTTCCGAACGCCTGGCTGTGAAGCAGCTCAGTCGCGTCGACCTTGGTCAGCAGCGCCGGAGCGAGCCCCCGGTCAGATGGGCCACACCGGCTCGGCGAGCCGCCATCTCCACCCGATCGGCGCCGATGGCCTAGTAGTGGTCCTCGATCGGCCGGCGCGCCTCGTCGAACAGCGCCGGTCCGTCGTACCGCACCGGGCGCGGTGCCGGGGTGGCCGGTTTGACCTGCTCGAACTGCTCGGTGGACAGCGCGTACACGACCCGGCCGAGGCCTGATGCGTTGATCGCCACGGTGCACATCGGGCAGGGCTGGCAGCTGGTGTACATGGTGGTGGCGACCGCCGCCTCGGGGGCGAGCTGCCGGGCGGCCCAGCGGGCCAGCTTCAGCTCCGGGTGCGCGGTGACGTCCCGTTCGGAGACCACCGTGTTGTGGTCCTCGATCAGGACGGTGCCGTCCGCGCCGACCAGCAGCGACGCGAACGGCCGCTCGCCGGACGCGCCGGCCCGGTCGGCGAGTTCCACGGCGCGGCGCAGGAACGCTTCGTCGTCGGGGGTCATCGGCTCTCCTGGTGGTCAGTCGGCGGCGATCTGCTCGACGGATCGGGCGGCGACGGCGCGCAGGACCGGGTCACCGCTGCGGGCGTACGCATCGCTCAGGGTGTCGATGAATTTGATCGCGTGCGCGTCCCCGGTGTCCAGCGCACGCGCCATGGCCTCGCCGAGTTCCGGCCCGGCGGCCGGTGGGAGGGCACGAGCCTCGACCGGGGCGTAGGCGGCGGTGACGGCGGCGGTCGCCGCCCAGGCGGCGGCCAGACTCGGCTGCCACAGCGGCGGCGGCACGGCCGGCAGGGCACGGAGCACGGCGTTCGGCGCGGTCGCCGCGTGCACGAGCATGACCGGGCGGCGTACCCGTGGGTGCCGTGCCGGAGCACGGCGGCGTCAACGACCGCCGCGAGCCGGGTGGGCGCGTCGTCGGCCGCGTCGCCGGGCACCGCCGCCGCCACCGCCGGCCACCGGGTCAGGTCGGCCAGTTGCGCCAGGCGGGACCGGATGCCGAACCGCTGATCGGGTACGCGGGGCACCGCGTCGAGCGCGGACCGCGCGTCTGTCACCGGGTACGGCCCGGCGCCTGGCGGCGCGAGTGGCTGCCAGCGGGCGGCCCAGTAGGCGAGCCCGTGGCCGAGTTCGGTGACCCGCGGTCCGGTCTCGGCGTCGATCAGGGCTCGTACGGCGTGGCCGTCCCGGATGACGCCGTGGGTGGCCCCGGCGGCGATGCCCGGCAGCAGGCGCGGCCACCAGCGGGCCAGCACGTCGCGCCACGGCTCGCCGGCCAGCTCTCGGTCGAAGAGGTCGAGCCAGT
Source organism: Micromonospora chalcea (assembly GCF_028768405.1). Taxonomy (NCBI): domain Bacteria; kingdom Bacillati; phylum Actinomycetota; class Actinomycetes; order Micromonosporales; family Micromonosporaceae; genus Micromonospora; species Micromonospora chalcea. The sequence goes on from NZ_CP118233.1 coordinate 3,450,116, forward strand.
CGCCGGTACGCACCGGGTCGCCGAGCGGGTCGCGCCACTCCGCGGGTGCGATACGCCGGATGCCGCGCGGGCGTTCCTCCAGCCGGTCGGCGTACGCGTCGATCCAGCGGTGCACCGCCCGCCCGTGGCCGTGGCGCACCAGCGCCTCCGCCGCCATCGGCACGTGGTTGGACAGCCACCCGTCGCGCTCGGGACCGGTGTGGCGTACGCGCTCGTACGCCTCGTCGAGTACGGAGTTCAGCACGTCGGCAAGCGTCCGACCTGAAGTCCGGTTGACGTCAAGCGGCGCGGAACCGGCGGGGATCGGACGACGTCGAAGCGGCCATGAGACTTCGTGCCCTGCTTGTCGTCGCCCTGGCAGCTCTCGGCCTCGTCGTCGTCATGTCACCCCCGAAACCCGCGTGGGCGTGCTCGTGCGTCGGGTCCACCACCGAACAGGACGCCAACGCCGACAGCACCGTCGTCGGCACCGTCTCGCAGGTGACCGACAGGGCGATCCGGCTCACCGTCGAGTCCGTCGAGAAGGGCGGCGCCCAGGTCGGGAACAGCCTCACGCTGCGCGTCTCGCCCGGCGAGGCCGCCTGCGGCTACGCCTTCCGCCTCGGCACCCGGTACCGGGTGAACTCGTATGGTGGCGCCACCGGCGTGTGCGCCGGAATCCGCGAGCTGTCGAGCCCGGCGGCGGCCACCACGCCGTCCGTCGCCACGGCTGAGCGGACGCGGGCCGCGGGACCGCCTGCCTGGTGGATCGTCGGCGGCGCGACGGTGGCGGCGCTCGCCGCCGCCGGGCTGGTGGTGGCGGCCAGGCGGCGGACCGGACGCGGACAGCCCTGACCGCCGGTCAGGACAGGCGGCGGCGGATCCGTGCCATGTCCTCCTCGGGCAGCGCGTCGGCCACCAGCAGCCGGGGCAGCAGCTCCGTCTCCAGCGTCGTGGCCCGGAACACCAGCGCCACCGTCACGTCGTGGCCGGGCCGGTGCACGACCTCGACCGGGTCGCCGGCCCCGACGCTGCCCGGCGTGACCACCCGCAGGTACGCCCCGGGCCGTACCTCCTCGGTGAACCGCTTGATCCAGCCGCGTTCGCCCAGCCACCCCTGGAACGTCCCGCAGGGGATGCGCGGGCAGGTGACCTCCAGCACCAGGTCCGGGCCGATCCGCCACCGCTCGCCGATCAGCGCGCCGTTGACGTCCAGCCCGCTGGTGGTCAGGTTCTCGCCGAAGCTGCCGTCGGCGAGCGGGCGGCCCAGCTCGGCCTCCCAGTGGTCGAGGTCCTCCCGCGCGTACGCGTAGACCGCCTGGTCGGTGCCGCCGTGGTGGGCCACGTCGTAGACCCGGTCGCCGGCCAGCCCGACATCGCCGGTGCCCTTCGGTCCGGGCGCGGTGACGGCGACCCGGCCGTCCACGGGCCGCTTGTCGATGCCGGTGGCCCTGATGCCCTTCCACGGGTTCGGTTGCGGTCGGCCCACGTTGACGGAGATCACCCTCATGACGGCGACGGTATGCGGCGCAGGGCCGGACGGGCCAGTCCATTCCCCCGGGCCGGGTGAACGGCGAGGCGGCGTGGCCTGCGTACGATGCGGGCCGGACATCCTCGTCGGGTGGTGGAGGTAGCCGCGGATGGCAGGCCAGCAGGACGGTTTCGCCCTCGGCGTGGACCTCGGGACCTCGAACACCGTGGCGGTGCTGCGCTGGCCGGACGGGCGGACCCGGCCGGTGCTCGTCGACGGCCATCCGATCCTGCCGTCCGGCGTGTACGCCGACGCGGACGGTCACCTGCACGTCGGGCGGGACGCGCAGCGCCTGGCGCAGGCCGACCCGGCCGGCTACGAGCCGAACCCGAAGCGCCGGGTCGACGAGGAGACCGTCGAGCTGGGTGGGCGGGCGTACCGGCCGGCGGAGCTGCTGGCCGCGACGCTGCGCGCGGTCGCGGACGCGGCGGTGGCGGCGGTCGGGATGCTGCCCCCGGCGGTGGTCACCCACCCGGCGGCCTGGACGCCGGCCCGCCGTCAGGTGCTGCACGACGCGCTGGAACTCGCCGGCTGGCCGGCCGCGGCCGAGCACACGCTGGCCGGGCCGATCGCGCCCGGCACCCGCCTGCTGCGCGAGCCGGTGGCCGCGGCGCGCTACTTCACGCAGGTGCTGCGCCGGCCGGTGCCGGTGGGCGGTTCGGTGGCGGTGTTCGACTTCGGCGGCGGCACGCTCGACGTGGCGGTGCTGCGCAACGAGGGCGCCGACCCGTGGGGCGACTCCGGCTTCCAACTGGTCGCCACCGGCGGCATTCCCGACCTCGGCGGCCTGGACCTGGACGCGGCCCTGCTCGGGCGGCTCGGCGAGCTGGTCGGCCCGGCCCACCCGCGTGCGTGGGCCCGGCTGACCGAGGCGACGACGACCGCCGAGCGGCGGGACCGCCAGCAGCTCTGGGACAACGTGCGCGGCGCGAAGGAGATGCTGTCCCGGGCCATGGTGGCGCCGGTGGCCGTACCGGGGGTGGAGGCGGCGGTGCCGCTGCCCCGGGAGGACTTCGAACGCCTCGCCGCGCCGCTGCTGGCCCGGGCGGTGACGGAGACCCGGGAGGTGACCGCCGCCGCCGGGCTGCGACCGGAGCAGCTCAGCGGCCTGTTCCTGGTCGGCGGGTCGACCCGGGTGCCGCTGGTGGCCCGGCTGCTGCACGCCGAGCTGGGCATCGCGCCGACGGTGCTGGAGCAGCCGGAGATGCCAGTCGCCGAGGGCGCGCTCACCGACCTGCCGCTGCCCCGCCGGTCCGGGCGCCCGGCCGCGCCGGTCCAGCTGGCGTCCGCCCAGCCCGCGCCCACGCAGCCCGAACCGACAGGGCCCGCGCCGGGCGGGACCGACGCCGGCACGGCGAGCGCCGCCACGGTCCCCGCCGGTGCGACCAGGACGAACCCGACCGCGCCGCTCGGCGGTACGGACGCGGCCTCCGCCGGACCTCACGGCACGCTGGTCGCCGATGGGCCCGTCCCGCAGACCCCCGCCACCAGGTACGACGGCACGCCGCTCGCCGGAGGTCCGGTCCCGCACCCGAGGTACGACGGCACTCCGGGCGTCCCCGGTTTCGTGCCGCCGGGGGCAGCGCCCGCCGCGCACCACGCCGGACCCGGCGTACCCGGGATGCCACCGCCCGGCGGTGGATGGCCGCCGGCGGGGCCCGGTCCCGGCGTACCCGGGGCGCCTTTCTCCCCCGCTCCGGGCGGTGTCCGGCCCGGCGGCGGCCGGCCCCGGCGCGGCCGGTGGTTCGCGCTCGGCGCGGGTCTCGTGGTCGTCGCCGTGGCGGCGTCGGTGCTGCTCTGGGTGTTCCGGGACCGGCACCCGGCGCTGGACTTCCACACCGCCGAGCTGGTGAGGACGGTGGCCGCCGGTGACACGCGGCCGGGCCAGATGTTCACCGCGACGCTCGGGGAGCGCGCCTACCTGGCCCGTTCGCTGCCCGACGACCACCTCCACGTGACGGCCGTCGAGGCGGCCACCGGCAGGACGGTCTGGGAGAAGCGGACCGACGCGGCCACGCAGCGGTGGGCGGGGATCCGGGCGCTGCCCGACGGGCTGCTCGTCCTTGGCGACGCCACCGGCAGCGGCACTCCGCGCGTGCTCGCGGTGCTCGACGGCGATTCCGGCGAGCAGCGCTGGCAGACGGACGTGGGCCGCGACGACGCGCTGTTCTTCGGGGCCGACACGGTGGTCCGGGTGGACCGGGCCGGCGAGCGCCTGGTCGGGCTGCGGTTGGACGACGGCCGGCAGCGGTGGGAGCGGCGCAACCCGCGCACCGAGTACGGCGACGCCCGTACGAAGGTGCTGCCGGTCGGCACCGGCGCGGCGCTGGACGGGCCCGGTGACGCCGAGGGCTCGCCGCTCGCCCCGTGGGCGGGGAAGGCGGACCGGCTGGTGCAGGTCGGCGCGGACCGCTCGGTCCGGGTCCTGGACCTGCGCAGCGGAAAGGTCCTCAAGGACCGGGGCAACGTGGCCGGCCTCGACGACCCGATGGCCGCCCGCGACGACCGGCTGTACGTGGCGGAGGACGACCGTGGCCTGCGGCTGCTCTCCTACGACCTGGGCAGCCTCGGCACGCCCGGCGTGCTGTACGAGGCGCCGGAGCAGGGCGGCCGGGTGAAGGATCTGGTCACCTGCGGGGAACGTCGCGTGTGTCTGCTGGAGACGCCCGCCGGCGGCGCCGACGGCACCCGGGTGGTGGCGGCGACCGAGGGTGAGGGCAACCGGCAGTGGCCGGCGCCGGGCGCCGAGTCGCTGGTGCCGGTCGGTGAGCACGTGCTGGCCGTGCAGGGCTCGCCGGACGCGGTGACGCTGTTCGCGCCGGACGGCACGGCGAAGGTGATGCGGGACCGGGACGGGTTCGCGGTCCGGCTGGACGCCGGCAACCTGCTGATCTTCTCCGAGGCGCCGAGCGCGTACGAGGACGACCGGGTCCTCGCCGGGACGGCGGTGGACGGCAAGCCGGTCGAGATGGGGCAGCTCAAGCAGATCCGCAGCGAGTCCTGCTCGTGGAACACCGAGATGCTGGTGTGCGGCGCGGAGAAGGAGTTCCGGTTGTACCGGTTCGCCGGCTGACCGGAAGTGAGCTTGACAGCGATCGATGCCTCGGCTGGTGTGAACGGCAGAGAGATCGACGTTCGTCAGGAGGCCCCGTGTTCGTCCGACGACGGTGGACCGCACTCGCCACCACCAGCATCCTGATCGCCGCTGTCCTGTCCCATCCCGGCCCCGGCGCCGCCGCGCCGGCCGCCCCCGCGCTCACCCTCGCCCCCACCGAGACCGCGCTGGTCCGCGTGCAGCTCGCCGACCGGGCCCAGCTCGACCGCCTGGTCGCCGGCGGCGCGGACCTGGCCAACCGTCCCCGCTCGCGGGACGGCAAGCTGATCGCCGACCTGGTCCTCACCGGCCGGCAGCTCGCCGACCTCACCCGGCAGGGCGCGACCGCCCTGCAGGTCGTACAGCGGGCCGACGACGGCACCCGGCGGATCGCCGAGAGCCGCCGCGCCGCCCAGGAGCGCACCCGCACCGGGCTGCGCGCGAGCGGCGCCGCCGCTGTCGACACGCTCCAGTTCCTCCAGGCGTACTGGTGGACCACCGGCGGGCGGACGTTCGTCCAGGCGCAGGTTGCCACCACCGCCAGCGACGACCCCGACGTGGAGATCACCGTCACCTGGCGTACCGCCGACGGCGCCACCGGCTCGTTCCCGCTGTACCGCTTCGAGGACTCGGGCGAATACCAGTACCACTACGCGCTGCCGCAGCCGGCGCCCGGCCGGCCCGTGCAGTTCACCGCCACGTCCAGCCTGGGCGGGACGAGCCGGCCGGTCACGCCGTCGCTCTGGCCGAACGCCTCCCCGCCGCCGCAGCCGGCCGGCTACCAGAAGGACTTCATCGACGCGTACCTGACGCCGGTCGACATCAAGGCGCGCATCGCCCGGCTCGGCCGCCAGTACCGCGACCTGGTCGACGTGATCGACCTGCCGAACAAGACGCAGGGCTACCGCCGCAACGCCGCCGCCTACCTGGGTGACCCGGCGGCCGCCGCCGTGGTGGTGGAGTCGGTCCGCTTCGGCGACCAGGGCATGAACGGCGTGCAGGTACGCACCGTCGACCCGGGCCGGCCGAGCCGGCCGCTGAGCATGCGCTACCGGGACCGGGTGCTCACGATTTCGCTGGCCACCGACCGGGCGGGCAAGGTGACGAGCACCACCGACGACGTCGCCGCCCTGATCAACGCGCCGCGCGGCGCCCGCTTCCGGGCCACTGTGGAGGAGGGCTCGGCCGGGCTGCCGATGCCGGTCACCGGGCCGGTACGCCTCGACGACGGGTTGCAGGGCACCGAGGTGCCGGCCCGGCCGTGGACCGTGCAGGCACTGCGCATCGGCAAGCACCGTGACGGCTCCCGGATCGGCGTGCTGGCGTACTCGCAGGAGCACGCCCGCGAGTGGGCCACCCCGCTCGTCACGCTGGAGTTCGCCGAGCGGCTGCTCGCCAACGCCCGCACCGACGCGGCGACCCGCAAGCTGCTGGAGCAGGTGGACGTGTTCGTCATCCCGACGGTCAACCCGGACGGCGCGAACTACTCGTTCCACGACTACAACTTCCAGCGCAAGAACCTGGTCAACCACTGCGCCGGTGAAGCGCGGGACCCGAAGTACCGGAACATGTGGGGCGTCGACGTCAACCGGAACTACACGGTCGGATCCCTGTTCGACGGGTACGTGGGCGCGAGCACGAACTGCCTGGCCGGCAACTACGCGGGCACGGCGGAGCTGTCCGAGCCGGAGAGCCGCAACGTGATCGACCTGGCCAAGGCGCACCCGAACATCAAGTTCGCGATGAACGTGCACTCGTACGGCGGTTACTTCATGTGGCCGCCCGGGGCGTACAAGGCCGACGGGCGGGTGACGCTGCCGCGCCCGTCGATCGACGAGTCGACGCTGTTCCTGGCCAGCGCCCGGCGCATCGTCGGGGCCATCGCGGCCGAGCGCGGCACCGTCACCTGGCCGTCGCAGACCGGCCCGGTCGCCGACGTGCTCTACTCGGCGGCCGGCAACTCGGCCGACCAGCTCTACTACGAGCTGGGCATCTTCGCCTGGGACTTCGAGGTCGGCAACGACAGGTGGAACGAGGCCACCGGCCAGTGGGAGGGCGTCGGCTTCCAGCCGCCGTTCGACGAGGCGCACGGCGAGGCGCAGGAGTACGCCGGCGGCCTGGTGGAGCTGGTCCGCGTCGCCCGCGACTACGCGGCGAGCAACCCGGTCCGGCGCTGAGGGCAGGCGGTCCCCGGCCGGTGGAAGTCCGGCCGGGGACCGCGTCAGCCCTGCCCGTCCCGGTCCGCGGCGCCGAGGTCGCGGAAGACGGTGAGCGCGCCCGGGTCGTCGATGGTCGCCGGGACCGGCTCGTCGCGCCCCTCGACCAGGCCCCGCATGGTGCGCCGCAGGATCTTCCCGGAACGGGTCTTGGGCAGCGCCGGCACCACAGTCACCCGGCGGAACGCGGCCACCGGGCCGATCCGCTGCCGGACCAGCGCGACCAGTTCGGCGGCGAGCGCGTCCGGGTCCACGTCGGCGCCGGCCTTGAGCACCACGTACCCGCTGGGCACCTGCCCCTTCAGCGCGTCGGCCACGCCGATCACCGCGCACTCGGCCACCGCCGGGTGCGTCGCCAGGACCTCCTCCATCGCGCCGGTGGACAGGCGGTGCCCGGCCACGTTTATGACGTCGTCGGTGCGGCCCATCACGTACAGGTAGCCGTCCTCGTCGAACCGGCCGCCGTCACCGGTCAGGTAGTGACCGGGGAACGTCGACAGGTAGGAGCGGACGAACCGCTCGTCGTCACCCCAGAGCGTGGGCAGGCAGCCGGGCGGCAGCGGCAGCCGGATCACGATCGAGCCGTCCGTGCCGGGCGGCACGTCCCGGCCCGCGCCGTCGACCACGCGCACGTCGTAGCCGGGCACCGGCACCGTCGGCGACCCCGGCTTGATCGGCAGCGGCTCCAGGCCGCGCGGGTTGGCCGCCACCGGCCAGCCGGTCTCCGTCTGCCACCAGTTGTCGACCACGGGTACGCCGAGCCGCTGCCCCGCCCAGGCCCAGGTGTCCGGGTCCAGCCGCTCACCGGCGAGGAAGAGGGTACGCAGCGCGCTCAGGTCGTACCGGTCGATGTACGCGCCGTCCGGGTCCTGGCGGCGGATCGCCCGGATCGCGGTGGGCGCGGTGAACAGGGCCGCCACCCGGTGCTCGGCGGCGACCCGCCAGAAGGCCCCGGCGTCGGGGGTGCCGACCGGCTTGCCCTCGTAGAGCACGGTGGTCGCGCCGGTGAGCAGCGGCGCGTACACGATGTAGGAGTGGCCGACCACCCAGCCCACGTCGGAGGCGGCCCAGAAGACCTCGCCCGGCTCGATGCCGTAGACGTTGCGCATCGACCAGCGCAACGCCACCGCGTGCCCGCCGTTGTCCCGCACCACGCCCTTGGGCCGGCCGGTGGTGCCGGAGGTGTAGAGGACGTAGAGCGGGTCCGTGGCGGCCACCGGCTCGCACGGCGCCGGTTCCGCGTCCGCCATCACCTCGGCCCAGGTCAGGTCGCGGCCCGGCACCAGCGGAGCCGGTTCCTGCGGGCGCTGCACCACCACGCAGCGCTCCGGCGCGTGCCCGGCCTCGTCCAGCGCGGCGGCCAGGATCGGGTGGTACGGCACCACCCGGTCGGCCTCGATGCCGCAGGAGGTCGCCACCACCACCTTCGGCCGCGCGTCGTCGATCCGGACGGCCAGCTCGTGCGCGGCGAAGCCGCCGAATACCACCGAGTGCACCGCGCCGATCCGGGCGCAGGCCAGCATGGCGATCACCGCCTCCGGGACCATCGCCAGGTAGAGCAGCACCCGGTCGCCCCGGCCGACGCCGAGCCGGCGCAGCGCACCGGCGAACCGGGCGGTCTCGGCGAGCAGTTCGGCGTAGGTGAGCGTGCGGACCGTGCCGGTCACCGGGCTGTCGTGGATCAACGCGGGCTGGTCGCCACGCCCGGCGGTGACGTGCCGGTCCAGCGCGTTGTGACAGGTGTTCAGCACCCCGTCGGGGAACCAGCGGTACAGCGGCGCCGCCTCCTCGTCGAGGATGTGCTCCGGCGGGATGACCCAGTCGATGTCGGCCGCCGCGTCCCGCCAGAAACCGGCCGGGTCGGCGATGCTCCGCTCGTACGCTGATCGATACGCGCCCATACCGTCATGCTGCGCCGCGGCGCACCGCCGGCACGACGGCCGGACGGGTCCGGTGCGCCGGAAGCACGGCCCGGCTCGCTGAACGGCCGCTCACGGCGGTGGGCGGTGGCCGCTCAGCCCAACGGGCGACGGATGAAGCCCGTGGGGCGGGGTAACCCAGCACGGTCCTGGTGGAGAGACGACCGGTGTCGCGGCGTACCGCGGCCGGGCACGCGGGCGGGCGGCGCGAATGCCGCCCGCCCGCGCATCCCGGGGCAAACCGAGTTTGATCGACGACGGCTGTCGACTAGCGTGCGCAGGCGTGAAAACCAATCGGATCTTGCCGATCCTCCTGACCTGTGCCGTGCTGGGGCTCGCCGCGTGCGGCGACGAGAAGCCCTCGACCACGGCCGGGCCGGCGGCCACCTCGGCCTCCGCCACCCCCTCGTCGGCTGCCCCCTCGCCGTCGGCGGCCGCCGTGAGCGACAAGGAACTCTGCACCGCCGCAGAGAAGATCAACAAGGACATGCGGGCGAAGCTCATGACCGCCGTGCAGTCGGGCGGCGACCTGACGAAGCAGACCGGCGCGATCCTGACCGAGCTCGGTGACCGGGTGACCCAGCTCGCCGGGACCGCCGGCGACGGCAAGGCGGCCACCGCCCTGAAGGAGTTCGCCGCGGAAGCCGGCAAGGCGGGCTCAGCCGCCGACCCGGGCACCGCCGCCGACAACCCCGCCATGGAGAAGGCCAGCAAGGACATCAACGCCGCCTGCAAGACGGCCGGCGCACCGACCACCTTCTGACGCCGACGCCCCTGTCGTCCGTCCGGCGCGGGCCGGACGGACGACAGTCACCTAGACGCCGGTCACCCAGTTCCAGGCGGAGACCACCCACTCGGTCTGCTGCAGGTACGCCACCCCCACGCCGACCAGGAACAACGCGGTGACCAGGTGAGCACCCTTGGCGCTGCGGCGCACCCGGCCGAACTGCCGTTCCAGGATCAGCCGGCCCAGCAGCCGGGCCAGCGCGAACAGGCCGACCGCGGTGAGCAGGCTGAGCACGAACGTGAGCAGCGGCGCGATCAGGTTGCCCCGCCCGGAGATCGCCCAGATGCCCCAGCAGACGAACGCGAACAGGGCCCCGGCGGCGCTCAGCTCCCCGCCCTTGCGGGCCTGGGCGAGATGCCAGCTCATCGGCCGGCGCGGCGCCGGCTCACCGGCCCAGTCGCCGTGCTGCTCGACGGTGGGGAACTGCTCGGTGCGGGGCGTACGCCGCGTGCGCGGCTGACCGACCGCCGCCACCCCGCGCTGGAACGCGTCCCGCTGCGGGGGCACCACCCCCGGCTGGGGCGGCACCTCCACGGTGCGCTCGGCCCACGGCTGTGTCTGGTCCGCCATCCTCGTCCTCCCCCTCGGCCGATCCCGGCCTCGCTTTCGAGGGTAGCCAGCCCGCAAATAGGGTGCCGACCCCCATCGCGGTGCGATACACACGTGCCGTGACTGACGTGCTGGTATCCCGGGCTGAGGACTTCGACGACATCGCGGCGCTGCTGGCGCTGGCCTTCCACGGCGATCTGGACCCCGACGTGCAGGCGCTCGAACGCCCGATCTTCGAGCCGGACCGGTCGTTACTGGTCCGCGACGGCGGGACGGTCGTGGCAAACGCCGCCGCGTTCAGCCGCGAACTGGCCGTACCCGGCGCGAACGTGCCGGCCGCGCACGTGACGATGGTCGCTGTCGCGCCGACGCACCGGCGGCGCGGCCTGCTCACCGCGCTGATGCACCGCCAGCTGCGGGACGTCCGCGACGCCGGCCGGGAACCGATCGCGGTGCTCTGGGCCAGCGAGGGCCGCATCTATCCCCGCTTCGGCTACGGGTCGGCGGCACCGCGGTACATGCTGTCCGTGGACACCACGGGGCTGCGCCTGCCCGCCCCGGCGCCCGCCGAGGGCAGGCTGCGTCTGGACCGTCCGGAGGCGCGCCGGGACGAGCTGGCCCGGCTGTACGAGCAGGCGCGCGCCGACCGCCCCGGCTGGTCCCGCCGCGACGAGCGCTGGTGGTCGTACCTGCTGGCGGACCTGAAGGCGCACCGGGGCGGCGCCACCGAACGCCGGGTGCTGCTGCACGAGGGCCCCGGCGGGCTCGACGGATATGCGCTCTACCGGACGAAGGACAGCTCGACGGCCACCGGCCCGCAGGCCGAGACGCAGGTCGGCGAGGTGGTGGCGCTGACGCCGGAGGCGTACACGGCGTTGTGGCGGCTGCTGCTCTCGGTCGACCTGACCCGGCGGCTGTCGTTCCCGATCGCGGCCCTGGACGAGCCGCTGCTGCGGCTGGTGGACGAACCCCGCCAGCTCTCCCCGCATCTCGCCGACGCGCTCTGGGTGCGGGTGGTGGACGTGCCGGCCGCGCTCGCCGCCCGGCGCTACGCCGCTGACGTGGACGTGGTGATCGAGGTCACCGACGAGCTGCTGAAGGAGAACACCGGCCGCTGGCGGCTGGTCGGCGGCCCGGACGGGGCGGAGTGCACGCCCACCACCGCACCGGCCGGGCTGGCGTGTGACGTACGCGCGCTCGGTGAGCTGTACCTCGGCGGCGCGAACCCGTACGCGCTGGCCGCCGCCGGCCGCGTCCGGGAGTTGCTCCCGGACACGCTGACCGCGCTGACGCCCGCCTTCACCTGGTACCGCGCCCCCTCCCCCATGGAGGTCTTCTGACCGCCCGCCCCGCCCGTTTTCCCCGTCGATCATGAAGTTGGCGGCGTGAACCGTCCGGTTCGTCCCGGCCAACTTCATGATCGCGCGACCCCGGGCGCGGGTGGGTCGGGGGCGGTACGGTCGGGGGATGGGTGAGGCGGAGCGACGGCGACGACGGCTACGGCATCACGGCGAGGCCGGCGCCCCGGCCGACAGCGCCGACGGCACCACGGCCAGCACCGCCCCCGTACACGACGACGTGACGCCCCGGGCCCCGCGCGGCGGCCGGCCGGGCGAGCCGGAGCCGCGCGGACGCCGCGCCGCCCCGACCGCCGAGGAGGGCGAGCGCGGGCTGCGCGGGCTGGTCGGCTCCGGCTCGTCGCAGGTGAGCGTCACCGCCGCGCTGCGGGCACGGGACGCCGCCCGCCCCACCGACGACGATCTCGCCGCGGCGGAGGAGCGGGTGGTGCTGATCCGGCGCAACTGGGTGCCCCGCGAGGAGCTGCCCCGCAACGGGCGGTGAGCCCGGCGGCGTCCGGTCAGGCGGGCAGCTCGGGCAGCTTGCGGCTCTGCTCGTAGGCGGCCACCTGCTCGATGCGCCGGCTGTGCCGGGGGTTGCCGGAGAACGGCGTGGTCAGGAACGCCTCGACCAGCGCGGTCGCCTCGTCCAGCGTGTGCTGCCGGGCGCCGATCGCGACGACGTTGGCGTCGTTGTGCTCGCGGGCCAGCTGGGCGGTCTCCACGTTCCAGGCCAGCGCCGCCCGGACGCCGGCGACCTTGTTCGCGGCGATCTGCTCGCCGTTGCCGGAGCCGCCGATGACCACGCCGAGGCTGCCCGGGTCACCGACCACCCGGTCGCCGGTGTGCAGGCAGAACGCCGGGTAGTCGTCGTCCGGGTCGAAGGCGTGCGGACCCACGTCCACCACCTCGTAGCCCTGCTTGGCCAGGTGGTTGGCGAGGTGCACCTTCAACTCGAAACCGGCGTGGTCGGATCCCAGGTAGACGCGCATACCGCGCAGTCTGACAGGCCCGCCTCCGGGCCGGCGAACCGGCGGCGACCCGGAGGCGGTACGTCACACGGTCAGTGCGGCAGCTCGGCCACGACCAGGCCGGCCCGCGCCTTCGGGGTGAACCAGGTGCTCTTGCGGGGCATCTTCTCCCGGGCCAGGTTCACCGCGACGAAGTCGTCGACGGTCACCGGCGCGACGAGCACCGCCAGCTCGGCCCGGCCGGCGTCGACCTCACCGACGAGCCAGCTCGCCGGATAGTCGCCGCCCACGTACGTGATCCGCTTGTCGCCCGGGTCGAGGCCCAGCGCGTCGCGCAGCAGCAGGCGCTCGACGAGCGCGTGGTCGAGGTTCTCCAGCCGGCCCGCGCCGACGTGCGGCAGCGTCACCGCGTACCCCCGGCCGCCGAGGTAGAGGCGCACGACGCCGCCGGTGGCCGGCACGTCCACCGGCCCGTCCACCGGGGTGATCTCCGCGCCCGCCGCGCGCAGCCGGTCGAGCAGCTCCTCCGGCGTGGTGGTCAGCTCGCTGACCAGCCGGTTGTAGGGCTGGATCGCGACCGACGCGGGCGTGGTGACCACCGCGAGGAAGCGCGGGAACCCGCCGGTCTGCGCGGCCAGGCTGCGGTGGTTGCCGTCCGCGACCACCAGCTCCCCGCCGCCGGCGAGCGCGGTCAGCTCGTCCTGCGTGGCACCCGGGCCGAGCAGCCAGATGGCGTGCGTGCGACCGGACTGGTCGACGTCGGTCGCGGCGGGGGCCCCGGCCGCCTCGGTCGCCGCCGCGAGCGCGGCGTGCAGCTCGTCGCCCCTACCGGTCTGGAGCAGGAGTACGGGCGAGAGCAGGTGACCGAGCGCCTCGGCCAGGGCGACGCGCTCGCGCACCTTGGCGATGAACACGTCCTCGTTGCGGATCACCAGGCCCGGCTCGTCGGCGCGGGTGGAGATCTGGTCGGTGTCGACCATCGCCCACAGCCCGTACGCGCTCTCCTCGCCCGGCGCGCTGATCCGGTAGAGCACCACCACCTGCTCGGCCGGCGTGTAGCTGCCGTCCGCCTTCGCCTCGGCCAGGCGCGCCACCGCGTCCGGCAGCGCGTCGAGGAACGACTTCCCGAGGCTGCCCGGCGCCCGGTGGGGCATCTCGATGCCCAGCGCGCTGTGCGGATTCGCCTCGACGATGGAGGTGATCTCCGCGTCGTCGGCGAACTCGTCGTAGTTCTGCGCGCCGGTGCCGCCAGTGGTGATCCAGGCCCGGTTGATCGGATGCACGACCGTCATGTCCGCTGACGCTACCCGGGCCCCGATCGCCCCCGCCGCCGGACTCACCCCCTTACCACCAGGTGAAAGGAAGGGCCCCCTGTTAACGCCTCCGGTAGAGGAAGGGCCCCTTCTTAACACCGGGAGGGCGGCTCAGGCGGTGGGGTTACGGTGCCGGCCCGGAACCGGACGGCGAGCCGGGGCGGCGGGGCGGGAGCCGGCGTTGAGGCGTACCGTCGTCGCGCCCGCGGCGGCGCCGGTACGAGACGGCGCCCGCCCGGGCCGGACGGTCTCGGCCGGCGGCGTCATCCGCGACGTGGCCACCACCCGGGCCACGCCGACCACGATCGGCGGGGCCAGCAGGTCGGCCACCTCGGCCGGGCCGGCCGGCCAGTCGCTCTCGGTCACCGACCAGTACGTCGCACCGGAGTCCTCGGTCGCCGGCTGCGGCGCGTCGTCGGACATGCGGCGGTGCTTAGCCATGGGAACGCCTCCAGGAGCTGCCGTGGTGCGGCCCCGCGTGGGCCGTCGGCTGGGACATCCGGTGAAACGAGCCCCGCACCGGCCCGGTGACGGGCGGGTGCGGGGCTCGGGGCGCGCTGCGGGTGTTAACAAGGGGCCCTTCCGCTGCCGGAGGCGTTAAGAAGGGGCCCTTCCTTACCCCTCAGTCGAAGATGGGGCCCTGCTCGCGGGTGCGCTTGAGCTCGTAGAACCCGGGGGTGGCGGAGACCAGCAGCACACCGTCCCAGAGCCGGCCGGCCGCCTCGCCCTTGGGCGCCGGGGTGATCACCGGGCCGAAGAAGGCGACCTGCCCGCCGTCCGGGCCCGGCGCGTGGATCACGGGCGTGCCCACCTCGGTGCCGACCGGCCGCATACCCGCCTCGTGGCTGGCCCGCAGCGCGTCGTCGTACTGGGTGGACTCGGCGGCGTCGGCGAGCGCCGGGTCCAGACCGACGTCGGTGAGCGCGCCGACCAGCATGTCGCGGCCCAGTTCCTCCTTGCCGAGGTGGATCCGGGTGCCCATCGCGGTGTAGAGCTTCGCCAGCGTCTCGGCGCCGTGCGCCTGCTCGACGGCGATGCACACCCGCACCGGACCCCAGCCCTTGACCATCAGGTCCTGGTACTCCTCCGGCAGGTCCCGGCCCTCGTTGAGCACGGACAGGCTCATCACATGGAACCGGATGTCCACGTCCCGGACCTGCTCGACCTCGAGCAGCCAGCGGGAGGTGATCCAGGCCCACGGGCACAGCGGGTCGAACCACATGTCCGCGGTGACACGTTCGGTCACGGTGTCATCCCTTCACGACAATGTCGCGCCGGGGATCCGGCGCGGTCACTCCCGATCCTCCACCCACAGCCGTATCGACCGGTACCGGAATGAGAGCGTGACCTCGACCACCGGGAGCGGTCCGTGCATGGAAGACTCGGTTCTCAGCGGGCCGTCACGAGCGGGCCGGGAAAGACCGGTGCCGCGGGGCGCGGCGAGACGAGTGGGATGGAGACGAACAGTGCCGGGAGTGCGCAACCTGACCCAGGTCGAGGCGACCGAGCGGGCCCGCCTGCTCGAGGTGACCGGGTACGACATCAGCCTTGACCTGTCGACCGCGGTGCAGCCCACCGGTCGCACCTTCCGCTCGGTGACCGAGGTCCGGTTCCGCTGCGCCGAGCCGGGGGCCACCACCTTCATCGAGGCGGCCGCCGAGTCGGTGCGTTCCGCCACGCTCAACGGCGAGCCGGTCGACCTGTCCGGCTGGTCCGCCGAGAAGGGCCTCACGCTGACCGGCCTGGCCGCCGAGAACGTGCTCGTGGTCGACGCCGACTTCGGCTACTCGAACAGCGGGCAGGGCCTGCACCGCACCGTCGACCCGGTGGACGGCGAGACCTACCTGTACAGCCAGTTCGAGACCGCCGACGCGCAGAAGGTCTACGCCTGCTTCGACCAGCCCGACCTGAAGAGCGTCTACACCTGGCACGCCACGGTGCCGGACCACTGGCGGGTCGTGTCGAACATGCCGGTGGCCCGCGAGGAGGCGGCCGGTGAGGGGCTGAAGACCGTGCACTTCGCGCTCTCGGAGCGGATGAGCACCTACATCACCGCGCTCTGCGCCGGGCCGTACCACGAGGTGCGCCGCAGCCACGACGGCATCGACATGGGCTACTTCTGCCGGGCCAGCATGGCCCCGCACATGGACGCCGACGACCTGCACCTGATCACCACGCAGGGCTTCGACTTCTTCCAGGAGAAGTTCGGCGTGCGTTACCCGCTGCCCAAGTACGACCAGCTCTGGGTGCCGGACTTCAACGCCGGCGCGATGGAGAACTTCGGCTGCGTCACGCACGCCGAGTCGCACTACATCTTCCGCTCGCAGGTCACCGACTTCGAGTACGAGCAGCGCGCCAACACGATCCTGCACGAGCTGGCGCACATGTGGTTCGGCGACCTGGTCACCATGCGCTGGTGGAACGACCTGTGGCTGAACGAGTCGTTCGCCGAGTGGGCCAGCCACTGGTGCAACACGCACGCCACCCGCTTCACCGACGCCTGGACCACGTTCCTGTCGATCCGCAAGAACTGGGGTTACCGGCAGGACCAGCTCTCCTCCACCCACCCGGTCTACTGCGAGATGCCGGACCTGGAGGCGGTCGAGGTCAACTTCGACGGCATCACGTACGCCAAGGGCGCGAGCGTGCTCAAGCAGCTCGTCGCGTACGTGGGCGAGGAGCCGTTCCTGGCCGGCCTGCGCGCCTACTTCGGCAAGTACGCGTGGGGCAACGCCACCTTCGACGACCTGCTGTCCGAGCTGGAGACGGCCTCGGGCCGGGAGCTGCGCAAGTTCGCCGCCCAGTGGCTGGAGACCGCGCAGGTCAACACGTTGCGCCCGGAGGTGACCATCGGCGCCGACGGCACGTACGAGCGGGTGGTGGTCCGGCAGGAGGCGCCGTCGGGCTACCCGACGCTGCGTACGCACCGCATCGGCGTGGGCCTGTACGACCTGACCGACGGCCGGCTGGTGCGCCGGGAGCTGATCGAGACGGACGTGACCGGCGAGCTGACCGAGCTGTCCGAGCTGCACGGCAAGCCCGCCGCGGACGTGCTGCTGCTCAACGACGAGGACCTCACGTACGCCAAGCTGCGGCTGGACGAGCGGTCGATGGCCACCGTGGTGCAGCACATCGCCGGCTTCGACTCGTCGCTGGCCCGGGCGCTGTGCTGGACGGCCGCCTGGGACATGACCCGTGATGCCGAGCTGTCGGCCCGCGACTACGTGGCGCTGGTGCTGGCCGGGCTGACCGCCGAGACGGACATCAACCTGGTCACGGCCACGCTGCGGCAGGCGAACACCGCGCTCACCTTCTACGCCGACCCGGAGTGGGCGCCGACCGGCTGGGCGGACCTGGCCCGTACCGCCCGGACCGCGCTGGCCGCCGCCGAGCCGGGCAGCGGTTTCCAGCTCGCCTGGGCCCGCGCGTACGCCTCGTCGGCCCGCTCCGGCGAGGACCTGGCGACGCTGCGCGGCTGGCTGGACGGCAACGGGGTGCCGGAGGGGCTGACCGTCGACACCGAGCTGCGCTGGACCGTGCTGCAGTCGCTCGTGGCCAACGGCGCGGCCGGTGCCGCCGACGTGGACGCGGAACTGGCCGCCGACCGTACCGCCAGCGGCGAGCGGGAGGCCGCGTACGCGTACGCGCTGGTGCCGACCGAGGAGAACAAGGCGGCGGTGTGGGCGCTGCTCACCGGCCCGGACGCGCTGCCCAACTGGCGCAACCGGGCGCTGCTGCAGGGCTTCACCCACGCGGCGCAGGTCGAGCTGACCGCGCCGTACCGGGAGCGGTACTTCGCCACGGTGGACCAGGTGTGGGCGCAGCGTGACAGCGAGCCGGCGCAGGAGTTCGTCCAGCTCGCCTACCCGGCGCACCTGGTCGAGGAGGACACGGTCGCGGCCACCGACGCGTGGCTGGCCCAGGACGGGCGGCCGGCGTCGCTGCGACGGCTGGTGGCGGAGGGTCGCGACGGTGTGGTCCGCGCGCTGAGGGCCCGCGAGCGGGACGCCCGCAGCGCCTGAAAGCAGGGGCGCGGCGGCCGGGGGCCGGCGTGGGTGGGAGCCCGCGCCGACCCCCGGCCGTTATCGTGTGCGGAGGAGGTGGACGTGATGGCACAACCGACCCACGAGTGGCGCCCGCCGGAGCGGCCGTGGCAGGAGCAGGACCTGTCCGACCTCCCCGAGGACGGAAGCCGCTACGAGATCATCGACGGGAGCCTGCACGTGACCCCACCCCCCGGGTACGGGCACCAACTTCTGGCCGACGAGATCCGATCGGCGCTCCAGGCCACTGCGCCGACCGGTTGGTGGGTCATTCGGGAGGCCGGACTCCGGGCACCTGTCGCCAATCTCATTCCGGACATCTCCGTGCTGAGGCCGAGCGCTCCCCCGGACGGCTTGTGGACGCACCCCTCGGATGTCGCGCTCGTCGTCGAGATCGAGTCACCCAGCAGCCGCCGGTATGACCGGCTGATCAAGCCTCCGCTCTATGCCGAGGCCGGCATCCCGCACTACTGGCGGGTGGAGCGAGGCGACTTCGGCCCGGTGATCTACCGCTACCAACTGGTCAAGGGTGTCCACTACAACCTGATGGGTACGGTCGGGCCGGATGACGCCGCCCAGCTCGACGAGCCGTGGCCCATGCGCCTGGATCCTTCTGCCTGGCCCCGCTGAGACGACGAGAAAGCCCGGCCCGCGCGGTGCGCGGGCCGGGCTTCGTCGTGTGCGGGGCGGGTCAGCCCTTGCCGGCGTGGCTGGCGAGCTGGTCGAGGCCCTGGATGATGCCGCCGGCCAGGTCGCCGCCACCGAAGGCGGCCACCATGGAGAGCGCGGCCAGCTTCGCGTACGTGTCCGGGATGCGCTTGCGCGCGTACCGGCCGGTGACGACCTCCAGCTGCCGCTGGTTGGGCGACACCGCGATCAGCACCGAGCGGTCGGGCTCGGCGAGCTGGCGGTGCAGCCGCTCGGCGTGCTCCCGGATCGGCTCGTCCAGCCCGCCGACGTAGACCGAGAAGACCAGGCCGGTGCCCTGGTCGGCGAGGCGCAGCGCCTCGTCGATGCGGAGCAGCTGACGGGTCGAGAACGGTCCGTCCAGCACGTCGGGCGGAGTGTCCGTCCCCGTCGTGGGCCGCGCTTCACCAACGGTCACTTGCGCCTCCGGTTCCACCGGCCGGCGCCTCCCGGCCGGCCTGCTCCTGCTTGCGGCTGGTCAACGCCGGCGCCTGCGCTCCGGCGGACAGCGCCGTGCCGGCCGAGTCGGCCAGCTGCTCCGGACGGCTCAGGAACCAGACCGGAGTGAAGTCGAAGGGCCGGCCCGGCCGGTAGCGCTTGGCGCCGCCACCGTTGCCACGGCTGCCCCC
The DNA here is from genome assembly GCF_028768405.1 of Micromonospora chalcea. NCBI lineage: Bacteria > Bacillati > Actinomycetota > Actinomycetes > Micromonosporales > Micromonosporaceae > Micromonospora > Micromonospora chalcea. The sequence goes on from NZ_CP118233.1 coordinate 3,469,171, forward strand.
GACGGCCGCCAGGCCGGCGATCAGCAGCACCGCGGCGGCCGGGATGCCGACGAAGACCACCAACGTCTCGGTAACAGACAATCCCAACGCCCCCAGGCGGAAAGAGAGACCAGGAATGATTCGGGTCGGGTGACCGGTCAGGACCGGCCGCGCCGCACCTCACTTGTGATGTTCACGTTAGCGGAGTCGGTGGCCAGCCAGATTGCGGGGTGCTGATCCCATCCGCCACTCGAGTGCTCAAGCTGCGCGGCAGTGGCGACCAATGTCGCGTCGTCGCCGTACCGGCCGGTGAGCAGCACCCCGACCGGCAGGCCGTCGGGGGTGCGTCCGACCGGCAGGGAAACGGACGGATCGCCGGTGACGTTGAAGACCGCGCAGTACGGCGAGAAGCGCCGCTGCCTGTCGAAATCCTCTGCCGGTTCGAGGGCGGCGAGCGCGCCGACCGGCATCCGCGGGGCCGCGAGCGTCGGGCAGAGCAGCAGGTCACAACCGGCGGTACGGCGTACGCCGAGGCGTACCTGCGCCTGCAGCTCGCCGAGCGCGGCCATCAGCGTGGGGACGCCGAGGGCCGCGCCGCGCTCCCGCAGGTATCGGGTCAGCGGCAGCAGCTCGCCTTCCCGGTCGGGCGGGACCGGTGTGACCGCCAGCGCGTACCAGAGGGTCTCGAACAGCGGCCACGCCTCGGGGCCGAGCGGCGCGGGGACGTCGACCACCTCGTGCCCGGCGTCGGTGAGCAGCGCGGCGGCCCGGTCGACGGCGTCGACGCAGTCGGGGTGGACCGGCTCGTCGGCGAGCATCGGCGTGGTGAAGCGGCCGACGCGCAGCCGGCCGGGGCCGGTGGCGCGGGCGGAGCGGGCGACGCCGAGGTAGCCGCCGGCGGGCGCGGCCGGCGGCAGGTACGGCTCGCCGGGCACGGGTCGCGCCAGCACGTCGAGCAGCGCGGCCACGTCGGCGACGGTGCGGCCGATCGGCCCGTTCACCGGCAGCCCGAAGCCACCGAAGCCGAGTGGCCCGCCGGAGACCATGCCCCGGCTGGGTTTGTAGCCGATCAGGCCGCAGAGCGCGGCCGGGATGCGCAGCGAGCCGCCGCCGTCGGAGCCCTGGGCCACCGGCACCAGTCCGGCGGCCACCGCTGCGGCCGCCCCGCCGCTGGACCCGCCCGCTGTGCCCGCGAGGTCCCACGGGTTGCGGGCCGGCGGCGCCACCAGCCCCTCGGAGTACAGCGAGCAGCCCAGCTCGGAGGTGGTGGTCTTGCCGACGCTGATTAGGCCGGCGTCGGTCATGAGGCGGACCACGTCGGCGTCGACCGGCGGGACGAAGTCGGCGAAGGCGGCCGAGCCGAAGGTGGTGCGTACCCCGGCGGTGAGGGTCAGGTCCTTGATCGCGGTCGGCACGCCGTGCAGGGGATGCCGGTCCGCCGCCGGGACCGCGTCGGCCGCCCGGGCCGCCGCCCGCGCGTGTTCGGCGGTGACGGTGACGAACGCGCCGACGGTGTCGCCGAGCGCCTCGACCCGGCGCAGGTGGTGCTCGACCAGTTCCAGGCTGGACAGCTCGCCCCGGCGGATCGCGGCGGCCTGTTCCAGCGCGGTCAGGTCGTGCGGCTCGGCCATGCCGTCCATCCTGCCGGTCCGGCGGCCGGGAGGCCGGGCGACACGTCCGGCGGGTCCTGAGCAGCGCCGGGTGCGTCCGTCGACTCTAGGGCGACGACGGACGCACCCGCGCCGGTCTCAGCGGCCGAGGAACCGCAGCGCGTTGCCGCCGAGCAGCGCGGCCCGCTGATCGTCGGTGAGGAAGTCCGCCCGGTGCACCACCTGGCCCACCGGCCGCTCCCCCAGCGGGTACGGGTAGTCGCTGCCGAGCAGCACCCGCTCGGCGCCCATGGTGTCCACGAGCAGCCGCAGCGCGGCCGGCTCGAAGACCACCGAGTCGACGTGGAACCGGTCCACGTACGAGCTGGGCGGCGCGCTCGACGCGCCGCGTACCAGGTCGCCGCGGCGGTGCCAGGCGTTGTCGGCGCGGCCCAGCCAGAACGGGAAGCTGCCGCCACCGTGCGCGAAGCAGATCCGCAGCGTCTCCGGCACCCGGTCGAACACGCCGCCGAGGATCAGCGCCAGCACCGACAGGTGCGTCTCGGCCGGCATCCCGGTCAGCCACCGGGCCATCCACCGGTCCAGGCGGGGGCCGCCGGGCATGTCCCACGGGTGCACGAAGACCGGCGCGCCGACCTCGGCGCAGTGGGTGAGGAACTGCACGATGCCCGCGTCGTCCAGGTCCCGGTCGCCGACGTGGTTGCCGATCTCCACCCCGGCGTGCCCGGCCGCCAGGCAGCGGTCCAGCTCGGCGCAGGCCGCGTCCGCGTCCTGCAACGGCACCTGGCAGAACGGCACCAGCCGGTCGCCGCCGGCCGCGGTGACCTCCAGCGTGAGGTCGTTGAAGATCCGGGCCACCTTGACCGCCTGATCGGCCGGGCGGTCGTAGCTGAAGAAGACCGGGGTGGGCGAGACGACCTGCACGTCCACGCCGTCGGCGGCCATGTCGGCGAGCCGGGTCGGCGCGTCCCAGCACTGCGCGCCGATCGGGCGGAACTCCGTCTCCCCCACCATGATCATGGCGGCGCGCTCGGAGTCCACCCGCAGCCAGGGCCAGCCGGACCCGCCGCACGCCGCGGCGAGGTCCGGCCACCCCTTCGGTACGACGTGCGTGTGCACGTCCACGACCGGCATCGACACCGGCGTCAGCCCTTGCCCGGGTGCAGCGCGCCGCAGTTGTCGCAGGTGCGGGCCTTCTCGTCGGCGTAGAACGCGGCGAAGACCGGGGGCAGGTCGGCGGCGATGTCGCGGACCTGCAACTCCACCTCGTGCACCTTGTGGTGGCACTCGGCGCAGTACCACTGGAACTTCTCCAGCGTGCCCTCCTCGCGGACCCGCTCGATCACCATGCCGATCGAGCCGGCCTCGGGACGCTGCGGCGAGTGCGGGGTGTTGCGCGGCAGCATCCACATCTGGCCCTCGCGCACGTGCACCGTACGCGGCCCCTCGGGCAGCATCAGGTTGACGTGCATGTTGCCCTTGACCTGGTAGAAGAACTCCTCGTACGGGTCGACGTGGAAGTCCGTGCGCTGGTTCGGGCCGCCCACCACCATGACGATGAAGTCGTCGCTGCCGGGCAGCATCTCCTTGTTGCCCACCGGGGGCTTGAGCAGGTGCTGGTTGTCGCCGATCCAGCCGGAGAAGCTGAACGGCTCGGCGATCTCACTCATGGGAACCTCCCGACGGAAGAAGGGCGACGGCCTGCATCTCGATCAGCAGATGCGGGTGCGGAAGCTGGTGCACGGCCACAGTGGTCCGGGTCGGGCCGGTGGCGTCGAAGAACTCGGCCCACACCTGGTTGTAGCCACCGAAGTCGTTCATGTTGACCAGGTAGCTGGTGACCTGCACCAGGTCGCCGAGGTCGGCGCCGACCGAGCGCAGCAGGTCCCGGATGTTCTCGATCACGGCCCGGGTCTGCTCCCGGATGTCCAGGTCGGTGGTGCCGAGATCGTCCACCGACACCCCGGCGAACGTGTTGTCCGGCCGGCGCGACGACGTACCGGACACGTAGACGAATCCGCCAGCCACCTTGACGTGCGGGAACGCGCCCCGCGGCACGGCCTTCCCGGCCACCACGCGGGCGGTCATGGGAGAGCCTTCAGGGAGGCGGAACCCAGCTTCTCCACTGTGGCGCGGACGTGCGCCCCGGGGCGCAGCGGCACCGCAGCGGTGGCCGCGCCGGCCAGGAACACCCAGCCCTTGCGCAGCCGGACGCCGTGCCGGCCGGCCAGCCGCAGGCCCTCGTCCAGCGCGCGGCGCGGGTCGCCGAGGATGGCCGCGGTCGAGCCGACCTGCGCCACCCGCCCGTCGATCTCCAGCAGCACGCCGAGGTTGTCCAGCCCGTCCGGCACCGGCGCCCACGGCCCGACCACGAACGCGGCGGCCGAGGTGTTGTCGGCGACCACGTCCGGCAGGGAGAAGGTGAAGTTCGCGTACCGGGAGTCGATCAGCTCGATCGCCGGGGCGACAGCGCGTACCGCCCGGGTGAACGAGCCGACCGGTTCGCCCGGGTCGGGCAGCCGGTCCAGCAGGAACGCCACCTCCGGCTCGACGCGCGGGTGGATGAAGTCACCGACGTCGACGGCGCCGCCGTCGGGCACCCGCATCACGTCGGTCAGCCGGCCCCAGATCACCTCGTCCACGCCGACCTGCGCCATCTTCGCCTTGCTGGTGAGGCCCATCTTCAGGCCAACCAGCCGCTCGCCCCGGTCGAGGCGGCGCTTCACCAGCGCGGTCTGCACCGCGTACGCGGCGTCGACGTCGAGGCCGGTCTCGGCGGCGAGCTGCGGGATCGCGGTGGCGGTGTCGGCCGCCGCGCCCAGCTTCTCCGCGATGCCGGCGATGTCCGGCCCGATCATGAGGTCTCCTTGCTCGCCAGGTCCAGTGCCACGTCCACGATCATGTCCTCCTGGCCGCCGACCATCCGGCGGCGGCCCAGCTCGACCAGGATCGAGCGGACGTCCACGCCGTACTTGGCCGAGGCACGCTCGGCGTGCCGCAGGAAGCTGGAGTAGACGCCCGCGTACCCCAGGGAGAGCGTCTCCCGGTCCACCTGGACCGGCCGGTCCTGCAACGGGCGGACGAGGTCGTCGGCGGCGTCCATCAGCGCGAACACGTCGCAGCCGTGCTTCCAGCCGTGCAGCTCGGCGACCGCGACGAAGACCTCCAGCGGCGCGTTGCCCGCGCCCGCGCCCATGCCGGCCAGCGACGCGTCCACCCGGACGGTCCGCCCGGACGGCGAACCCAGCGGGCCGTCGCCGAGGATCCGGCCGTGCTCGACCGCCAGCACGCTGTTCGCCACACCCAGGGACAGGTTGTGGTGCGCGTGGATGCCGATCTGCGTCTCCGGTTCCAGCACCTGCCGGTACGCGTCGACGCGCTGCGCCACGTCCGACATCAGCAGCCGCCCGCCGGAGTCGGTGACATAGACGCAGTGCGCGCCGTACGACTCCATCAGCTTGGCCTGCGCGGCCAGCCCGGCCGGGTCGTTGAGGTGCGACATCATCAGGAACCCGGAGACGTCCATGTCGTTCTCGCGGGCCCAGGCGATGTGCTGGGCGGAGATGTCCGCCTCGGTGCAGTGCGTGGCGATCCGGACGCTCGTCACGCCGAGCGCCTTCGCCGCCTTCAGGTCGGCGATGGTGCCGATGCCGGGCAGCAGCAGCGTGGTCAGCCGCGCGGTGGTCAGCACCTCGGCGGCAGCGGCGATCCAGTCCGCGTCGGCGGCGGCGCCGTGCCCGTAGTTGACGCTGGAACCGGCCAGGCCGTCGCCGTGCGCCACCTCGACCGCGGCCACACCGGCCGCGTCGAGCGCGGCGGCGATGGTACGCACCTGGTCGACCGTGTAGCGGTGCCCGATGGCGTGCATGCCGTCGCGCAGCGTCACGTCCTGGATGTAGAGGTCGGTCATCGGGGTGCCCCCTCCGGGGAACGCAGCGCCACCAGCCGCTCCGCGGTGCGCAGCGCGGCCGACGTCATGATGTCGAGGTTCCCGGCGTACGCGGGCAGGTAGTGCCCGGCGCCGGAGACCTCCAGGAACACCGACACCTGCAGGCCGGTGAAGTGCCGGCCGAGCACCGGCGCGTACGTGTCGACGGCGTCGAACTGCACGTCCTGCTTGAGCCGGTAGCCGGGCACGTACTCCTGCACGGCCTTGACCATGTCGGCCACCGAGGCGGCGATCTTCACCCGGTCGGCGCCGGCGTCCGGGCACAGGCAGTAGACCGTGTCGCGCATCAGCAGCGGCGGGTCGGCCGGGTTCAGCACGATGATGGCCTTGCCGCGCTCGGCGCCGCCGACCACCTCGATCGCCCGGGCGGTGGTCTCGGTGAACTCGTCGATGTTGGCCCGGGTGCCCGGACCGGCCGACTTCGAGGCGATCGAGGCGACGATCTCGCCGTACGCGACCGGGGTGACCCGGCCGACCGCGTGCACGATCGGCACCGTCGCCTGCCCGCCGCAGGTCACCATGTTGACGTTGGGCTCGGCCAGGTGCTCGTCGAGGTTCACCGGCGGCACCACGTACGGGCCGATCGCGGCCGGGGTCAGGTCGACGACGGTGCGGCCGTGCGCCCGCAGCACCTCGTCGTGCCGCTTGTGCGCGCCGGCCGAGGTGGCGTCGAAGACGAGCTGGACGTCGGCGAACTCGGGCAGCGCGACCAGGCCGTCGACGCCCTCGGCGGTGGTGGTCACGCCGAGCCGGCGGGCCCGGGCCAGACCGTCCGAGGCCGGGTCGATGCCGGCCATCGCCACCATGCGCAGGCTCTCACTGAGCCGCAGCACCTTGATCATCAGGTCGGTGCCGATGTTGCCCGACCCGAGCACCGCCACTCCGACGCCGCTCATGAGCTTCCCTCCCGCGAGAAACAGGTACGCACCGAGCCGAGCCCGGAGATGCGCGCCTCGTACGCGGCGCCGGGCGTGACCGGCACCATCGGGCCGAGCGCGCCGGAGAGCACCACGTCACCGGCCTTGAGCGGGTCGCCCGCCCGGGCCATGGTCGCGGCCAGCCACTGCAGCGCGTGCAGCGGGTTGCCGAGGCAGGCCGCGCCCGCGCCGACCGAGACCGGCTCACCGGCGTGCTCCAGCACCATGCCGCACAACCGCAGGTCCACGTCGGCGAGCCGCCGGGGCGCGGTGCCGAGCACGAACAGCCCGCTGGAGGCGTTGTCCGCCACCGTGTCCACGATGGAGATGTCCCAGTCGGCGACCCGCGAGTCGACGATCTCGATGGCCGGCAGCACGTGGTCCACCGCCCGGATCAGGTCGACAGTGGTGACCCGCTCGTCCGGCAGGTCCGCGCCGAGCACGAAGGCGATCTCCGCCTCCACCCGCGGCTGGAGCAGCCGGTCGATCGGCACCTCGACGCCGTCGCCGACGGCCATGTCGTCGAAGAGCACCCCGAAGTCGGGCTGGAAGACGCCGAAGCTCTCCTGCACGGTCCGCGACGTCAGGCCGATCTTCGCGCCGACGCGGCGGTGCCCCTTGCCCAGCCGTTGCCGGGTGTAGACCTGCTGCACCTGGTACGCGGCCTCGACGTCGCCCTCGGGCAGCAGCCGGCCGCGCAGCGGCGGGCAGGGTTTGCCCTCCTGCCGGGCCACCGCGAGTTCCCGGTTGGCGGCCTCGATGTCCACGGTCATGGCGGTTCCTCGCTTACGTCGCTGGGGATTCCGGCCATTCTGCCCACCACGCGCGCTCATGACAGATCCACACAGACGTTTGTCAGTTCGGAATAGAAGTCGAGCGAGTGCACGCCGCCCTCGCGGCCGACACCCGACGCCTTCACCCCGCCGAACGGGGTGCGCAGGTCGCGCAGGAACCAGGTGTTCACCCAGACGATGCCGGCGTCGAGCCGGGCGCCGGCCCGGTGCGCCCGGCCCACGTCCCGCGTCCACACCGTCGCGGCCAGGCCGTAGTCGGTACCGTTGGCCAGCGCGAACGCCTCGTCCTCGTCGTCGAACGGCGCGACGTGCACCACCGGGCCGAAGATCTCCTCCTGGTTGGTGCGGGCGTCCGCGCCGAGGCCGGTGAGCACTGTCGGCTGCACGTACGCCCCGCCGTCGCGGCCGTCGCCGAAGCGCGGCGTGCCGCCGCCCGCGCGGACCTCGGCGCCCTCGGTGCGCGCCAGCGCGTAGTGGCCGAGCACCTTGTCCCGGTGCCCGTGCGAGATCAGCGGCATGTTCGCCGTCGCCTCGTCGTCCGGCCAGCCGTACGCCAGCCCGTCGGCACGCTTGGCCAGCCGCGCGGTGAACTCCTCGAACACCGGCCGCTGCACGTAGATGCGCTCGGTACACAGGCACACCTGGCCGCCGTTTGTGAAACTGGACCGCACCGAGCCGGCCACCGCCGCGTCCAGGTCGGCGTCGGCGAACACCAGGCCGGCGTTCTTGCCGCCAAGCTCGAAGCTGACCGCCTTCACCCCGTCGGCGGCGGCGCGCATGATCGCGCTGCCGGTGGCCGACTCGCCGGTGAACGTGATCGCGTCCACACCCGGGTGGCGGGTCAGGTGCTCGCCGGCCGAGCCCGGGCCGAAGCCGTGCACCAGGTTGAACACGCCGTCCGGCACGCCCGCCGCGGCCATCACCTCGGCCAGCAGCGTGGCCGAGGCCGGGGTCTCCTCGCTGGGCTTGACCACCACGGCGTTGCCGCAGGCCAGGGCCGGCGCGACCTTCCAGGTGAGCAGCAGCAGCGGCAGGTTCCACGGCACGATCACCGCGACCACGCCGACCGGCTTGCGGACCGCGTAGTTCAGCGCCCGGCCACCGGTCGGGGTGACAGTGGTGAACGACTCGGTGGGCGCGGTCGCGACGATCTCGGCGAACGCGCGGAAGTTGGCCGCGCCGCGCGGGATGTCGAGCGTCCGGGCCTGCGAGATGGCCTTGCCGGTGTCCGCCACCTCGGCGGCAACCAGGTCGTCGAAGCGCCGCTCCAGCTCGTCGGCGACCCGGCGCAGCACCTCGGCGCGTTCCCGCTCCCCCATCCGGCCCCACGGGCCGCGCAGCGCCGCCCGGGCCGCGGCCACCGCGTCGTCCACCGTGGACTGCGACGCCTCGACCACCTCGAACACCGGCTCGCCGGTGACCGGGCTGCGCTTGGTGAACCGGGAGCCGGCGTCGACGAACGCGCCGCCGACGAAGTTGCGCAGCAGGCCGGGGCCGTCCGGCGCGTGCCCGGCCATCAGCCGGGGATCCCAGAGCGTCATCGCCGCCGCCCCAGCGCCGCGCGGACCCCACCGGCGAGCAGCGCCACCGCGCCGGCCGCCACCGCGCCGACGACCGCGTACTGCGCGCGCACCCGGCGGCGCACCTGCGCGTACGGGGTGGTCGAGAACGAGACCAGCTCGTACTGGGAGACGTAGCGGCCGGGCAGCGCGCGCTCCAGCGCGTGCTCGACCTGCTTGCGGGTCCGGAACACCGGCGAGGCGACCTTGTCCCGCATCTCCACGAAGTTCGCCAGCGCCATCCGGGCGATCGCCTCCGCGTTGTCCTGGCGGCGGTGCTGGAACAACGGCAGCGCGGCGGCCCACTCGTCGTCGCACTCGTCGAGGCAGCGGTCCAGCTCGACCACGTCCTCGAACGCGCAGTTCGCGCCCTGTCCGTAGAACGGCACGATGGCGTGCGCGGCGTCGCCGATCAGGCCGACCTTCCCGGCCACCTGCCACGGCGTGCAGCGCACCGTGCCGAGCAGGCCGATCGGGTTGTGCTGGTAGTCGTCGACCAGGTTCGGGGCCAGCGGGACCAGGTCCGGGTAGTGGGTGGCGAAGAACCGCTCGATCGCGGCCGGGCTGCTCAGCGACGCGAAGCTGCGCGTGCCGTGGGTCGGCCAGAACAGCGTGCAGGTGAAGGAGCGGTCCGGGTTCGGCAGCGCGATCATCATCGAGGTGCCGCGCGGCCAGATGTGCAGCGCGCCCGGGTCGAGCGCGAACTCCCCGCCCAGCGGCGGGATGGTCAGCTCCTTGTAGCCGTAGTCGAGGAAGTCGAGGCTCTCGGTCAGGCCCCCGTACGCGAGCAGTTGCCCGCGCACCGCGGAGCCGGCGCCGTCGGCGCCGAGGATGACCGAGGCGGTGGCGGTGACCTTGCCCTGCGGGGTCTCGAACGTCATCTCGCCGCCGAGCGGGTCGAGGCCGACCAGCCGGTGGTCGAACGCGACGCGCACGTTCGGCAGCGCGGCGGCGGCGTCGAGCAGCGCGTTGTTCAGCGCGCCCCGGCTGATCGAGTTGATCGCCAGGTCGCCGGTGCCGCTGTAGGACTGGAACTCCGGCTCGCCCTCGACCGGGTGGATCATGCGGCCGCGCATCGGCAGCGCGTCCGCCATCACCTCGTCCTCCAGGCCGATGCGGCGCAGCGCGTCCAGGCCGCGCTCGGACAGCGCCAGGTTGATCGAGCGGCCCCGCTCGACGGTGCCGGTACGCGGGTCGGGCCGCCGCTCGTAGAGGGCCACCGGGTAGCCGCGCCGGGCCAGGTAGCAGGCCAGCAGGCAGCCGGCCAGCCCGGCGCCGACGACAGCGATCTCGTCGCGCTCCGTCATGACCCCTCCTTCTCAACAGTTGCCGCCAGGGCCTCGGCGACCCGCCAGCAGTCGTGGTACGTCGAGTAGAGCGGCACCGGGGCGAACCGGACGATGTCCGGCTCCCGGGCGTCGGCGACGACGCCGTGCTCGTGCCGCAGCCGCTTGGTCAGCTCGTTCGCGCTGCCCACCCCGATCCGCACCGAGAGCTGGCAACCGCGCCGGGCCGGGTCGCGCGGGGTGACCACGCTCAGCGGGCGGCCCGGCGTGACCTCGTCGAGCAGCTGCTCCAGCCAGGCGGTGAGCCGCAGGCTGCGCTCGCGCAGCGCCGGCATGCCGACGGAGTCGAACAGCTCCAGCGAGGTACGCACCGGGCCCATCGCGAAGATCGGCGGGTTGGAGATCTGCCACGCCTCGACGGTGGCCGGCGGCCGGGACACCGGGGTCATCTCGAACCGGGTGGCCGCCTCGGTGCTCCACCAGCCCTCGAAGCGCTGGATCGACGGGTCGCCGAGGTGCCGCTCGTGGACGAAGACGCCGCCCAGCGCGCCCGGGCCGGAGTTGAGGTACTTGTAGGAGCACCAGGCCGCGAAGTCGACGTCCCAGTCGTGCAGCGCCAGCGGCACGTTGCCGGCGGCGTGCGCCAGGTCCCAGCCGACCACCGCGCCCGCGGCCCGCCCGGCGGCGGTGATGGCGGGGATGTCCATCAGCTCGCCGGTCAGGTAGTTCACGCCGCCGAGCATCAGCAGCGCCACCGTGTGGCCCTCGCGGGCCAGGAAGTCCAGCACGTCCTCGGTGCCCAGCGTGTCGGAGCCGGGGCGCGGCTTGAGGCGTACGACGGTGGTGTCCGGGTCCAGGCCGTGGAAGCGGGCCTGGCTGCGCACCGCGTAGCTGTCCGACGGGAACGCGCTGTCCTCGATCACGATGCGGGTGCGCTCGCCGGCCGGCCGGTAGAAGCTCACCATCAGCAGGTGCAGGTTGACGGTGAGGGAGTTCATCACCACCGTCTCCGCGGGCAGCGCGCCGACCAGGCGGGCGGCCGGCGCGGTCAGCAGCTCGTGGTACGGCAGCCAGGGCCGCTCCGACTCCAGGTGCCCCTCCACGCCCAGGCGCTGCCAGGCGTCGAGGTCGGCGAGGAGCTCGTCCCGGGTGGCGCGGGGCTGCAGGCCGAGCGAGTTGCCGGCCAGGTACGCGGTGTCCGGGTAGCGACCGCCGTCAGCCGGCGGGATGTGGAACAGGTGCCGGTGACCGGGGTCGTCGGCGTCGCGGCGGAGGGCTTCGTTCTCGGGGGTGTGCATGCTGTTCTCTCTCGTCACATCGCGGTGCGGGCCGACCACAGCTCCGGGAAGACCACCCGGGCCATGCTGCGCTGCAACCATGCCAGTCCGGCGGAACCGCCGGAGCCGACCTTGGCGCCCATGGTGCGCTGCACGGCCTTGACGTGGTTCCAGCGCCAGTCGCCGAACTCCTCGGCGATCTCGGTCAGCGCGTCGCCGAGCAGGCGCAGGTGGTTGTCCGGGCCGCTGTCGCCGTAGATCCGGACCCAGGCCGCCTCGATCGCCGGGTGCGCCTCGTGCTCGGCGTTGACGTCCCGGGACAGCAGCTCGGCCGGCACGTCGAAGCCCTTGCGGGCCAGCAGCGCCACCACCTCGTCCCAGAGGCTCGGCGTGGCCAGCGCGGCGGTCAGCTCGTCGTACACGTCGGTCTGCCGGCGGAACGGGCGGATCAGCGCCCGGTCGCGCAGGCCGAGCAGGAACTCCAGCTGCCGGTACATCGCGGACTGGAAGCCGGAGCCCTCGCCGAGCCGGTCGCGGAAGCGGTTGAAGTCGGCCGGGCTCATCCAGCGCAGGCCGTGCCAGGCCGCGTTGAGGCCCTCCAGGTGCAGGGCGGCCCGGCGCAGCGGGGCCAGCGCCTCCCAGATCCGGTCCTCGCGCAGCTCACGCTTGGCGTGCCGCAGCTCGTGGCAGGTCAGCCCGAAGTACAGCTCCATGATCTGGCTGACCATCAGGAAGGACATCTCGCCCGGGTCGTCGCTGAGCGGCTCCTGGAGCCGGTGCAGGGTGCTGGCCCGTACGTAGGCGTCGTACGGCACGCGCTCGGCGAATTCCAGCGTCGGCTCGCCGCCGTTGCGTGCCGCCCGAGCCGCCCGTTCCTGGGGGGTTACCGGGCGCACCGCCGTCGTCTGTTCCACAGTCGTTCTCCGTCCGTGCGCGGGGTAGACGTCATGATCCCGCTGGTGGGCGGCCGAATGGAATGCCTGTTCAACGGCGGTATGGTGGTCTCACCTCGCGAACCGAAACCATCTCGCGTCGCTCCCTTTACGGAAGGAAGGTCCCCGCGTGGACGACATGGACTGGGCGTTGCTGCGTGAGCTCCAGGCCGACGCCCGGCTCTCGTACAGCGAGTTGTCCCGCCGGGTCCACCTGTCCCCGCCCGCGGTGGCCGAACGGGTGCGGCGGCTGGAGGAGTCCGGCGTGATCACCGGCTACCACGCCCACGTCGACCTCACCCGGGCCGGACGCACGGTGCTCGCCCTGATCCGGATGTCCTGCTACGGCGCGCGCTGCATCCTCAACGACCCCGAGGTCTCCGGCTGGCCGGAGATCATGGAGATCCACCGGATCACCGGGGACGCCTGCAGCATGCTCAAGGTCGCCGCCACCAACATGGGCGAGTTCGAGGAGGTCATCGACCGGCTCGCCCCGTACGGCCAGCCGTCCAGCACGATGGTGCTCTCCACGCCGCTGGCCTGGCATCCCGTGGTGAAGGCGCCTCGTTAGCTTCCCCCGCCCGCCGGGAAAGCAGCCGCCGCTGCCCGTCAGTGGGTCCGGCGCACCGTCGCGCCGGGAGGGGGGAACCATGCGAGGGCTCCTGTCACACCGCGTGCTGTCGTCCGTACTGGGCCTGTTCGGCCTGGTCGCGACGTTCGTCCTGGCGACCGCGCCACCGGCGCGGGCCGGCGAGAGCGTGTTCATCGAGGTGACGCCGAACAGCGTCCAGGCCGGTTCCCGGGTGAGCCTGCGGGCCGGCTGCGACAACAGCAACAACCGTCAGGCCCAGGTCACCTCGGACGCCTTCGGGCGGGTGACGCTGCGGCCCGACAACGGCTTCCTCACCGGCTCGGTCACCGTGCCCGGCAACAAGGCGCCCGGCGACTACCCGGTGAACCTGGACTGCTCCAACGGCAACACCGCCTCGACCATGCTCACCGTGCTGAACATGGCGCAGCCGAGCAAGGGACCGGCGACCGGCGGTGGGGGCGCCGCAGGCGGCCGGGGCACCGGCTCGCTGCTGCTGGTCGGCGGGCTGGTGGCGGTGGCAGTGGTGGCCGGTGTGAGCGCCCGCCGCAAGACCGGTAACCGCGTCTGACGAGGCGCCGACATGGCCCGCAAATCGCGCCGCCGGGACCGCGCCGGCCCGGCGGCGGACCGCACCCGCCGTCGCGCCGCCGGCCGCCGGCCGCCGGAGCGCGCGAAACGGCTCCGGGCCGCGCTGCGGCTGACGTCCCGGGCCGCGCGCCGGTTCGCCCATGTCGCCGGGCACGCCTTCACGGCCAGCGTCACCACCGCCGACCCGCGGCCGGTCCCGGCCCGCGCCGCACCGGCCACCACCCGCCGGTACGCCCCGAGCCGCAACCCGGGTGTCCCGGTGCTCGTGGTGGCGAGCGTGATGGCGCTGATCGTGGCCATGCTCGGGCTGGAACGGGTGACCGGGGTCAGCGTGCTGCCGGACCGGATCGTCGCCGGCCTGCGCCCGCCGCCGAAGAAGTTCCCGGTGCTGCCGGCCAGCCCGCCGACCGACCTGAGCATCGGCAAGCTCGACCTGCGCGCGCCGGTGCACCGCGTCGGAATCGCGCCGGACGGCAGCATCGACGTGCCGGACGTGGACCGGGCCGGCGAGGTCGGCTGGTACGACCAGGGCCCCACCCCCGGCCAGTACGGCCCGGCGGTGCTCGTCGGGCACGTCGACACCACCACCGGGCCGGCCGTCTTCCACGGGCTGAAGAACCTCGACGACGGCGACCGGATCGAGGTGACCCGCGAGGACCGCTCGGTGGCGGTGTTCGAGGTGACCTCGATCGAGCGGTACGGCAAGGAGAAACTGCCGGTGGAGGACGTCTACGGCGACTTCAGCCGGCCCAACCTGCGGCTGATCACCTGCGGTGGGCGCTGGGTGGGCGGCGAGACCGGGTACGCGGACAACCTGGTCGTCTACGCCTCGCTGGTCAAGGCGCGCTGAGCGCTCCGGTCAGGCCGCCTCGGACTCGGGCTCGCGCAGGTCGAGCCAGTCCGCCCAGCGCGGGTCGGGCGCGCGGTGCCCGAGAACCCGCCAGGCCGCCCCTTTCGGGGCGGCCGGCAGGTGGTGCAGCCGCCAGCCCAGCTCGGCCGGCGTCTTGTCGCCTTTGGTGTGGTTGCACCGCGCGCACGCGGCGACCACGTTCTCCCAGGCGTGCCGGCCACCCCGGCTGCGCGGGAACACGTGGTCGATGGTCTCCGCCGGCCCCCGGCAGTACGCGCACCGCCACCCGTCGCGGGCGAACACGGCCCGCCGGGACAGCCCGACGTGGGTGCGGTAGGGCACCCGGACGTAGCGGGTCAGGCGTACCACAGAGGGCACCGGTAACGCGTTGCGCGCGCTGTGCAGGATGCCCTCACCGTCGGCGACGCAGATCGCCTTGGCGGAGAGCACGAGGATCGCGGCACGACGCACCGACACGACGCACAGGGGTTCGTAGGTGGCGTTGAGAACGAGCGCACCGGAGCCCGCCGTGGGTCGTATGTCAGGCATCGCGCTCACCCTCCCGGTCCAGCCGCTCCCGCCGTCTGCGCGCCGGAACCGCCCGCGAACAGCGCGGAACGAATTCCGACGCCGGCCGGATCACCGACGTCCGTTGCGCCAATAGTCCCTGATCGCGCCCTCGATTGCACGCACGAATCTGCAAGCGGCCCGCCGGATCACCCGCACCGGGGCGGTCCGGCGCGCTCGCGCTACGCCGTGCCGACGCTACGCAGGGTGCCCAGCCGGACCCACTGGCCCTCGTGCGGGCCGGCGGCCAGGCGGTAGTGCTGGACGCCGTCGATGGCGGCGCGCAGATCCACTGTCACGGTGTCACCGACGGCGAGGCCGGCGGTCACCGCCGTCACCTTCCCGGCGTCGTCCAGGGAGTACGCCCTGCCGGGCGCGGCGACGACCACCGCCGAGCGCGGGATGCGGTAGCCGATCGGCGCCGCTCTCCCGATCTGGTACGACCGGCCGGGGATCTCCTGGACCAGGTAGCCGCTCAGGCTCCCCTCGCTGATGTCGTACCAGATGCCGGTCTGCCGCATCACCTTGTGCCGTTCCGTGGAGGCCGCCTCGGTCGGCCTGGTCAGGGAGATCCGCTTGCGGTCCAGGACCGTGCCGGACGCGTCGAACTTGTAGCCGACGTGGTCCCCGGGGGCGAGCCGGATCGTTCCGGACACCCCGTAGGTGGGGTGGTCGGAGTAGAACAGGTCCATGATCCCGGCGAAGGTCGGGTCGCCGGTGATCGCGTGCAGCACGGCGTGCTGGATGATGTGCGTCGAGTGGTACATGCCCGCGTCCTTGCGGTGGGTGAGGCAGTACCGGCTCCGCCACTGGCGGGTGCGGACGAGGTGGTGGGCGTCCCGGGCGGTGGTGATCGCGCCCTGGAGCATCTGGCGGGCCCGGGCGTCGCGGCTCAGGCTCCAGTAGTCCCAGAGCCCGAAGGCCGAGAAGACGTGCCCGTTGTAGGTCTGGTCGCCGCGCACCCGCGTCGGGTGGGCGTACTCCTCAAGCCAGAGCAGCCCGTCCTTGACGTACACCCCCCACGGCAGGCCGCCCACCGGTGGGAGCAGGTAGGACGCGAACGTCGAGTCGGCCGCCTGCCGCCAGTGGGTGCGCTCGCCGACGATCTGCGCCAGCCGGACGAAGAGGCTCATCGCCTGTCCCTGGGCCATCATCGAGTACCACGGCGTCTCGTAGACGTCGGTGCCGCGGTGCATGGCGTGCCGGAACCGGTACGGGTAGAACCAGGCGTCCCGCCGCACGACCCGCCTGTCGATCAGGCGCTGCGCCTGCGCCATCGCCCGCTTGAGGTACACCTGATCGCCGGTGACCCGGTGACTCTCCAGCAGGTTGATGCCGTACTGGGCCTGGGCCACCGGATGGTCGTAGAGCTTCCCGGTGAGCAGCGCCATGCGTACGCCGTGCTCGTCGTGCGTGCCCGTGTCGACGAGCGGCAGCCGCACCCCGCTGTAGTAGGGCCGCTGCCCCTGCGGCAGATCGCGGATCTCGAACGGGTCGCTGCGGAACTTGACCGGCGATTCGGCAGACAGTTTCGCCGCCCCGGTCGCCACCAGCGGCGCGGCGCCGGCCGCCGCCACCACCGTCAGCACCTGACGACGGGACCAGGATCGGCGCGCGCCTAAGAGTTCCTCCGTCATGTCGCTTTTCCCCTTGCTCCGCCCAGCTGCGCGCTGGACGGCCAGTCGCGGGGCCCCCGTGCGGGCCGGGGCGTTTTTTGCCGCCCCCCGGTACAACGGAGCAGGAAGCAGGGCGGGTTGCCCGGCCGGCGGTGGGTCCGCGCCGGACGGGCGACGCGGGTGCGGTACGAAAGCACTGTGAATCTCTCCGACCTGATCTCCGCCCTGCTGTCCGCCGTCTCCGACCGGCGGCCGGACTGCCAGGGCAGCAGCTCCTGCGAGTGGGTGTACCGGGTCACCGACTCCGCCTGGTTCGCCGAGAGCAGCTACTGGATCCTGTTCAAGCCGCTGCGGGTGGCGCTGATCCTGCTGCTCGCGGTGGCCGCCCGCTGGGCGCTGCACCGGACCATCAACCGGCTGGTGCGGACCACCACCGACGGCGCGGTGCCGACCATGCTCCGCCCGCTGCGGGAACGGATTCCCAGCGCCACGCCCGACCCGGACCAGTTCGTGCCGGAGCGGCGGCGGCAGCGGGCCGAGGCGATCGGGTCGGTGCTGCGCAGCATGGTCACCGCGTTCGTGTTCGGCATCGCGTTGCTGATGGTGCTCAAGGAGTTCAGCTTCGACCTGGCCCCGCTGCTGGCCAGCGCGGGCATCGCCGGCGTGGCGCTCGGTTTCGGCGCGCAGAGCCTGGTCAAGGACCTGATCGCCGGCCTGTTCATGTTGATCGAGGACCAGTACGGCGTCGGTGACACGGTCGACCTCGGCGAGGCGACGGGCGTGGTGGAGGCGGTGGGCCTGCGGGTGACCACGGTCCGTGACGGCCGCGGGGTGCTCTGGTACATCCGCAACGGGGAGATCGTCCGCGTCGGCAACAAGAGTCAGGGCTGGGCCCTGGTCGTGGTCGACCTGCCGATCGGCTTCGCCGGCACCGAGGAGGCCACGGCGGTGCTGCGTACCGCGGCGGCGTCGGTGGCGCTGGACCCGGAGCTGGCGCCGAAGATCGTCGAGGCGCCGGAGGTCCTCGGCGTCGAGCAGATCACCGTGGACGGCACGGTGATCCGTACCGTCGTCAAGACCACCGCGGACGGGCAGTTCGCGGTGGGCCGGGAGCTGCGCCGCCGCCTCGCCGAGGCGCTGGAGAACTCCGGGATCACCGCGCAGATCGCGGCGGCCCGGCTCTTCCCCGGGCTGCCGCCCCAGACGCCGGCGACGCCCACGGCCGAGGGCACGGGGACCAGCGGACCCACCTGAGTCGCCGGACAAGCCGGACTATTTTCCGGGGGTCGCGCTCCGCGCGGCCCCTCGGGTATCGTCCGTTCGGTTCAGTCGGAGATGCGACGATCAATCCGTTCACCCTAGCCAGTTGTCAGACGATCGGGCAGAATCCGGTGAACACGCTCCACCGGGGAGCGTGCTCGTGTCCTCGCTGATCGGTTGATCTGACGACGGTTCCCGGTCGGGCCATCACAAGTGGTCGACCAGGAACGATGGAGGCGACGGTGTCCGACGAGCGACCCGCCCAGGAGGGCCCGGCCACCTTCCGCGACGTGTTCGGTCAGCCGGAGTTCCGGGCGCTCTTCGCCGCCAACATCCTCTCCTGGGTCGGCGACTATCTCGCCAAGGCCGCGGTCACCGTGCTCGTGCTGCGCGAGACCGAATCGGTCGCGCTCTCCGCCGCCGCGTTCGCGGTCAGCTATCTGCCCTGGCTGCTCGGTGGCCCGTTGCTCTCCGCGCTCGCCGAGCGGCACCGCTACCGCCGGGTCATGGTGATCTGCGACCTGATCCGGATGGCGCTGATGGTGCTCGTCGCCATGCCGTTCATGCCGGCCTGGTCGGTCCTCGCGCTGATCTTCCTGGCCACGCTCGCGAATCCGCCGAGCCAGGCGGCGCGCTCGGCGGTGATGCCGCAGATCCTCACCGGCGACCGGCTGGTGGTGGGCCTGTCCGCGTTCACCAGCGCGTCCCAGGCCGCCCAGGTCGTCGGCTACCTGATCGGCGCGACCATCGCCGCGCTGAACCCGAACGCCGCGCTGCTCGTCAACGCGGCGACCTTCGCCCTGTCGGCCCTGCTGGTCCGCGTCGGCGTACGCGACCGGCCGTCGACGATGACCGCGAAGCACCGCAGCCACCTGCTGCGGGAGACCGGCCAGGGCTTCCGCATCGTCTTCGAACGGCCGGTGCTGCGGGCCATCGCGATGCTGGTGTTCAGCGCGATGCTGTTCTCGATCGTCCCCGAAGGGCTGGCCGCCGGCTGGGCCGCCGAGCGCACCGACGGCACGATGGACGCCGGCACCGCCCAGGCGGTCATCATGGCCGCCGGTCCGGTCGGATACGTCCTCGGCGGGGTGATCATCGGGCGGCTGATCGCCCCGGCGCGCCGGTTGGCGCTGATGCGGCCGCTGATGGTGATCGCGCCGGCGGTGCTCGTGCCCGCGCTCCTCGACCCGGCCCCGTCCGTGGTGGCGTTGCTCGCCGCGGCGTGCGGCTTCGCCGTCGCCGGGCTGGTGCCGGTCGCCAACGGGCTGTTCGTGCAGGCCCTGCCGGACGGCTACCGGGCCCGGGCGTTCGGGGTGATGGCCACCGGCACCCAGGTCATCCAGGGCGCCGCGGTGCTCGCCACCGGCGCCCTCGCCGAGCGGTTCTCCGTCCCGTCGGTGGTCGGCGCGTGGAGTGCGGCGGGCGTGCTGCTGATGCTCGTCGCGGCGTTCGCCTGGCCTCGGCCGCGCACCATCGACGCGGCGATCGCGGCCGCCCGCGCCGAGTCGGCCCCGGACGCCGCCGCACCCACGCACGCCGCGCGTGGCCCGGCGGCGGGCGACCGGGGCCGGGAGCACGGCCGGCGCCGGCACGCGGTGACGTGATCCGCGCCGCCCCGCGGGCGGGCGCGACCGCGGGGGCGCACCTGGCAGGATGGAAGCGTGACTTCCCCAGGCGAGTCGATGACCCTCTTCGAGGCGATCGGCGGTGAACCGGCCTTCCGCAAGCTGGTGGACGAGTTCTACGCCGGCGTCGCCGAGGACCCGCTGCTGCGGCCGATGTACCCGGAGGAGGATCTGGGCCCGGCGGCGGACCGGCTGACCCTCTTCCTCATCCAGTACTGGGGTGGGCCGCACACCTACTCCGAGCAGCGCGGGCACCCCCGGCTGCGGATACGGCACGCCCCATTCCGGATCGGCGCCGCGGAGCGCGACGCCTGGTTGCTGCACATGCGCCGGGCGGTGGACGCGCTGGACCTGCCGCCGCAGCTCGCCGGCGCGCTCTGGGACTACCTGGAGCGGGCCGCCTACTTCATGGTGAACGTGATGGAGGACCCGGCGGCCGGCTGAGCCGCCCGGCTCTCAGAGCAGCGCGCCCTCGTCGTGCAGCCAGTCGACGAACGTGGTGGCGACCGCGGCGCCGCAGTCGAGCATCTCGACGAGCAGCGCGTCGTGGGCCCCGGCGCCGAGCGGGACCTGGAGTTCGGCGTAGATCGGGAGCTGGCCGCGCTCGGTCGGGTCGCCGATGTACGCCTTGCAGAAGCGGCGGGTGTGGTTCCACTCGTTGACCACCCGGTACGCCCGGTCGGCCCAGTCCGGCGGGACGGTGGCGTGCGGGCGGGCCCGCATCACCAGGATCTCGTCCTCCGGGCCCTCCAGCGCGACGAGCACGGCGTGCCGCTCCCACATGGCCAGCAGGTTGCCGCCGCCGTCGGCCAGGTAGCGCACGTCCAGCAGGTCGAGCGCGTCGCAGACCCGGCTCAGGGTGACCGGGGCGACAGTGGCCGGCATGTCCGCCAGGGCCGGGCGCTCGGGTGCCGGCGCGTCGTCTCCCGGCTGGCGCGGGGTAGGTGGCCCCACCCGGATGGTGTCATCCACTGTGACTCCGCTTCGAGTCTCCGGTTCGCCGCCAGCGGCGGGACCAGGGCGCCATGACCACCACGGCATCGCTCGCGCACCTCACTCCCCAGCGGATCCAATCGCCTACGGTGCGTTGGATCCGAGGAAGGACGGTACCCGGACAGGCGGCATGAGGCATCCCCCCAACGGCCGCCCCAAACCGGAAGGCCGATGATGGGTCATACTTTCGGCTGACCCGGCATCGGCCTGAGTGCAAGATCGGCGACGGTACGCGACCACACCGCCCCGAACGGACCGACGAGCCCGGCCCACCGGCCGGCGACCCGCACCTGAACGTCGTCCTCGCCGCTACCGGCGAAGCCCATCCGGACCAGACCCTGCACCAGCCGCTGCGACACCTCCACCGGCGTGCGCGGGTCCTCGTCCGGCGTCACCACCACGGCGACGTGGTCCAGCAGCGCGTCCCGCAGCACCCGCTGACCCACCGCGCGGCCGGCCACCCCGTGCGTGGCCGCCTCGCGCAGCGTCCCGGCCGCCGCCTCCGCGATCCGGCGCAACTCCGCGCCGGGCAGCGTCTCCACCACGCGGCTGGCAGCCGGTGGGAGCTGCCAGCGCCAGCCGTCGTCCCGCCGTACCGGCAGCGCCGCGCCCCCGGCGGAGAGTTCGGCCAGCAGCTCCCCCGCGGCCACAGTGACGTCACCGGGGGCGGCGCCGGGCACGGTACGGACCACGAGCACCCCCCAGGGCAGCCGCGCCCAGAGCGCCGTACGCCCGGCGCCGGGCACCGGCCGCAGGCGGACCACCGTGGCCGGGTCGAACCGGACCAGCCGGGCCAGGAAGGCCCCCGCGTCGGCCACCCCGGTCAGCCCGTGCCCGGTCGTCATCCGCTCAGCCCCGGCGCGTAGCGGAGCAGGAACGCGCGCTCGTCCGGCGAGATCCGGCGTGGCCGCTGGGCGGCGAGGTCGAACGGCACCAGCACCGACCGGGCGGTGCTGGCCAGCGTGTCGCCGTCGTACAGCTCGTAGGCGACCGAGAACGAGGCGTTGCGGATCTGGTCCACCCACAGCTCGATCCGCACGGTCGGGGCCGCCTCCGCGCTGGCCCGGCCGAGCGCGTAGTCGACCGGGCGCAGATAGTCGACCTCGTGCCGGCGGATGACCACCCCGTCGGCGAACGAGCCCACTCCCCACGCCCGGCCACCGGCGAACATCATCGCCACCCGGGCCTCCTCGTAGAGCGTGAGGAAGCGGGCGTTGTTGACGTGGCCGTACGCGTCCAGGTCGGACCAGCGCAACGCGCAGTGGTAGACGAAGCGGTCAGTCACGGGTGAGCTTGCGGTAGGTCACCCGGTGCGGCCGGGCCGCCTCGGCGCCGAGCCGGTCGATCTTGTTCTTCTCGTACGCCTCGAAGTTGCCCTCGAACCAGAACCACTTCGCCGGGTTCTGGTCGTCGCCCTCCCAGGCCAGGATGTGCGTGGCGACCCGGTCCAGGAACATCCGGTCGTGGGAGATGACCACGGCGCAGCCGGGGAACTCCAGCAGCGCGTTCTCCAGGCTGGACAGCGTCTCCACGTCCAGGTCGTTCGTCGGCTCGTCGAGCAGGATCACGTTGCCGCCGATCTTCAGCGTCAGCGCCAGGTTGAGCCGGTTGCGCTCGCCGCCGGAGAGCACCTTCGTCGGCTTCTGCTGGTCCGGCCCCTTGAAGCCGAACGCCGCGATGTACGCCCGGGACGGCATCTCGACCTTGCCCACCATGAGGTGGTCCAGCCCGTCGGAGACGACCTCCCAGACCGTCTTGTCGCCGTCCAGGCCCTGCCGGTTCTGGTCGACGTACGACAGCGAGACCGTCTCGCCGACCCGGACCGAGCCGCTGGTCGGCTGCTCCAGCCCGACGATGGTCTTGAACAGCGTGGTCTTGCCGACGCCGTTCGGGCCGATGATGCCGACGATGCCGTTGCGGGGCAGCGAGAACGACAGGTCGTCGATCAGCACCCGGTCGCCGAACGCCTTTGTCAGGTTCTGCGCCTCGATGACCGTGTTGCCCAGTCGCGGGCCCGGCGGGATCTGGATCTCCTCGAAGTCCAGCTTCCGGGTCTTCTCCGCCTCGGCGGCCATCTCGTCGTAGCGGTCCAGGCGGGCCTTGGACTTGGTCTGCCGAGCCTTGGCGTTCGAGCGAACCCACTCCAGTTCCTCGGACAGCCGCTTCTTCATCTTGGCGTCGCGGCGTCCCTCGACGGAGAGCCGGGCGGCCTTCTTCTCCAGGTAGGTGGAGTAGTTGCCCTCGTACGGGTAGGCCCGGCCGCGGTCCAGCTCCAGGATCCAGTTGGCCACGTTGTCCAGGAAGTACCGGTCGTGGGTGATCGCCAGGACGGTGCCGGCGTACTTGGCCAGGTGCTGCTCCAGCCACTGCACGCTCTCCGCGTCCAGGTGGTTGGTGGGCTCGTCGAGCAGCAGCAGGTCCGGCGCCTCCAGCAGCAGCTTGCACAGCGCGACCCGGCGGCGCTCTCCACCGGAGAGCTTGGTGACGTCGGCGTCCGGCGGCGGGCAGCGCAGCGCATCCATCGCGAGTTCGAGCTTGGAGTCGATGTCCCACGCGTCGGCGGCGTCCAGCTCCTCCTGGAGCTTGCCCATCTCCTCCATCAGCTCGTCGGAGTAGTCGGTGGCCATCTGCTCGGCGATGGCGTTGAACCGCTCCAGCTTGGCCTTGGTCTCGGCGACCGCCTCCTCGACGTTGCCGAGGACCGTCTTCTCCTCGTTGAGCGGCGGCTCCTGCGCGAGCATGCCGACGGAGTAGCCGGGCATGAGCCGGGCCTCGCCGTTGCTCGGCCGGTCCAGCCCTGCCATGATTTTGAGGAGGCTGGACTTACCGGCGCCGTTCGGACCGACCACCCCGATCTTGACACCCGGCAGGAAGTTCAGCGTCACGTTGTCGAGCACGACCTTGTCGCCGTGCGCCTTGCGCGCCTTGTCCAGGACGTAGATGAACTGGGCCACGGTGCGGGCTACCTCCGTCGGTTGCGTTCGCGGGCTTGTCGGGTGCGGGGCGCGGGCGTCGATCTCCGCCCGCCGCCGCCGGCCGGGAGCCGGCCGCACGCACGCCGCCGTCAATCCTGACAGGTACGGACCGCCACGCCCACATCACCCCACCCCAGGGGTACGGCGGCGCGCCTCCTTGCCGGCGCGGGTATGACTGAATAGCCTTGGCGTATGACCAAGAAGATCGCCGTGAGCCTGCCGGACGACGTCGCGGAGCGGCTGGCCAAGGAGCCGAACGTGTCCGCCTTCGTAGCGCGCGCCGTGCGTCGGCAGATGGCCGGCGAGCAGACGCGGGTGCTGCTCGCTCGCGCCGGTGTCACGATCACCGACGAGGACGTGGCCCGGGCCCACGCGGAGATGCAGCAGCTCACCGCGAGTATCACGCCCGAGCTTCGTGAGCGGGCCAGCCGGCTCCAGTCGGAGGTCCTTGCGGCCAGGGCGAAGGCGCGGCGGTGACGCAGTTCGGCCTGGCGCTCGACACGGCCGCGCTGCTGGCCTATGCCTCGGGCGCCAAGGACGTCGGTGCGAGGATCGCCGAGGCCGCCGACTACGCGCGTGACGTGCTGGTGCCCGCCCTCTGCCTGGCGCATGCAAATCAGCAGGCCACGGCTCCGCAGTGGGAGCTTCTGGAACTGCTGGCCGCCCTGCCGCAGGTGCAGATCACCCCCGTGGAACCTGACATGTGCGCCTACCTCGGAGGCTGGTCGCGGCGGATGACCGGGCGGATGGATCTCGCGCAGCTGGCCATGGAGGCCGCCGCCAATCCGCTCGTGCCGATCGTGACGGACCGGCGGGAGCTGCTCGGTGAGGTGCTGCCGAAGGAGTGGCCGATCATCGACCTCTGAGCCACCGGTGTCGACAAGATCACGCGGTGGGTTCGGCGGTTCTGGGACGGGTAGGTAACTCCGGCACGGGGGAACAGAGGCCGCAGCTACGCTCAGTACGCTCATCGCGGTGGACCCGTCAGTACCCGGAGGTGGCCGATCGTGACCGTCCGTAGCTCCTTTGTCGTAGTGGCCAACCGCCTGCCGGTCGACGAGGTGAGCACACCCGAGGGGCGGCAGTGGCGGCGCAGCCCGGGCGGGCTGGTGACCGCGCTGCACCCGGTGCTCGCCGAGCACCAGGGCACCTGGGTGGGGTGGGCCGGCGGCACCGGCGCCGCGCCCGAGCCGTTCGACCTGGAGGGCATCCGCCTGCACCCGGTGCCGTTGAGCGCCGAGGAGCTGGAGCGCTACTACGAGGGCCAGTCGAACGCGACGATCTGGCCGCTCTACCACGACGCCGTGGAGACACCCGCGTACAAGCGCCGCTGGCGCGAGGCGTACCGGTTGGTGAACGCCCGGTTCGCGGAGGCCGCGGCCGACGTGGCGGCCGAGGGCGCCACGGTCTGGGTCCAGGACTACCAGCTCCAGCTGGTGCCGGCGATGCTCCGCGAGCTGCGGCCGGACCTGCGGATCGGCTTCTTCCTGCACATCCCGTTCCCGCCGATCGAGCTGTTCATGCAGATGCCGTTCCGCACCGAGATCCTGCGCGGCCTGCTCGGCGCGGACCTTGTCGGTTTCCAGCAGCGGCTGGCGGCGCAGAACTTCGTCCGGCTGGCCCGGCACCTGCTCGGCCTGCGCTACGAGGGCCAGATGATCCAGGTCGACGGCCGGCAGGTGAAGGCGGGCGCGTTCCCCATCTCGATCGACACCAAGGAGATGGAGCGGCTGGCCGAGGACCCGGCGATCCAGGCCCGCGCCAAGCAGATCCGCGAGGAGCTGGGCAACCCGAAGACGATCATCCTGGGCGTCGACCGGCTCGACTACACCAAGGGCATCGAACTCCGCCTGAAGGCCTTCCGCGAACTCCTCGCTGACGGAAAGTTGACAGTTCCGGACGCGGTTATGGTGCAGGTCGCCACGCCCAGCCGCGAGCGTGTGGAGCACTACCAGGCACTTCGGGTGAAGGTGGAACGCGAGGTTGGCCGGATCAATGGTGAATTCGGCCGGGTCGGCGTGCCTGCAGTGCATTATCTGCATCAGTCGTACAGTCGCTCCGAACTGGCCGCGATGTACGTCGCGGCCGACGTCATGATGGTGACCCCGCTGCGAGACGGAATGAATCTGGTGGCCAAGGAGTACGTCGCATCGCGCGCCGACCAGGGCGGCGCGCTCGTGCTCAGTGAGTTCGCCGGCGCTGCCACCGAGCTGCGCCAGGCGTTCCTGTGTAATCCGCACGACCCGGACGCGGTGAA
Source organism: Micromonospora chalcea (assembly GCF_028768405.1). Classification (NCBI taxonomy): domain Bacteria; kingdom Bacillati; phylum Actinomycetota; class Actinomycetes; order Micromonosporales; family Micromonosporaceae; genus Micromonospora; species Micromonospora chalcea. The sequence continues at coordinate 3,494,797 of NZ_CP118233.1, forward strand.
GGACGCGTTGCTGCGGGCCGTGCATGTCGAAAAGCCCGAAGCCCGCCGCCGGATGCGCGTCATGCAACGCCATCTGCGCAGCCACGACGTGGGCCACTGGGCCAAGTCGTTCCTCAGCGAGCTCGGCGTCGGAGATACGGAGGCTGCGTGACCTCGCCCGCCCTCGCCGCCGCACACGGCGGCGTGCTGGATCCCGAACTGCGTGCCGCGATCGGCCGCATCGCCCGGGTTCCGCAGCTTCTGGTCGCCTGCGACTACGACGGCACGCTCGCGCCGATCGTCGAGGACCCGAGCAAGGCCGTTCCGCTGCCGGAGTCGGTGGCCGCGGTACGCGCTCTGGCCTCGCTGCCGCAGACCAGCGTCGCGGTGGTCTCCGGCCGCGCGCTGCGCGACCTGGCCACGCTCTCCCGGCTGCCCAGCGAGGTGCACCTCGTCGGCAGCCACGGCTCGGAGTTCGACATCGGCTTCGTCGAGCGCCTCACCCCCGAGCTGATCGCGGTCCGGCACCGGCTCCGCGAGGCGCTGCGGGAGATCGCCGCCGAGCATCCGGGCATCCGCCTGGAACGCAAGCCCGCCAGCGTCGCCGTGCACACCCGCGGCGTCGACCCGCACACCGCCGCCCGGGCCGTAGAGGCGGTCCGCAACGGGCCGGCGACCTGGGACGGCGTGACGGTCACCCAGGGCAAGGAAGTCATCGAGCTGTCGGTGGTGGTCACCAACAAGGGCACCGCGATCGACCAGCTCCGGACCCAGCTCGCCGCCAGCGCGGTGCTGTTCATCGGCGACGACGTCACCGACGAGAACGCGTTCGGCAACCTGACCGGGCCGGACGTCGGCATCAAGATCGGCCCCGGCGAGACCCGCGCCGACTACCGGGTGTCCGAGCCGATCGAGGCGGCCCGCGCACTGGGGCTGCTGCTGGAGACGCGGCGGCACTGGCTGTTCGGCGAGCGGGCGGTGCCGATCGAGCGGCACTCGATGCTCGCCAACGGCCGTACCGTCGCGCTCGTCACGCCGGAAGCGAAGATCACCTGGCTGTGTCACCCGAAGCCGGACTCGGCGGCGATCTTCGCCGACCTGGTCGGCGGCAGCCCGGCCGGGCACTTCACGGTCGGCCCGGAGCGCGGCGGCATCCCGCTCGGCCAGCGCTACCGCAGCAACACGATGACCGTCGAGACCCGCTGGTCCGGCCTGACCGTGACCGACTGGCTCGACCTACCGGTACGGCAGACCACGCCGGACGACCCGGCCGTGGTCAGCGGCGACTCCACACTGGTCCGGGTGCTCAGCGGCACCGGGCGGGCCCGCGTCGAGTTCGCGCCGAGGCCCGAGTTCGGCCAGGTCGCGGTGCAGCTCCAGCCGCTCGACGACGGCCTGCTGGTGCTCGGCTCCAACGAGCCGGTCGCGCTGCACTCCCCCGGCGTCGAGTGGGAGGTCACCAACGACGCCGGGTACGAGACCGCGAAGGCGGTGGTCGACCTGTCGGCGGCCGGCGGCCAGGTGGTGCTGGAGCTGCGCTTCGGCACCCAGAGCCTGGAGCCGCACCGGCTGCCGGTGCACGAACGGCAGGCCGCCGCCGAGCAGCCCTGGAAGGACTGGGTGGCCTCGCTGCGGCTGCCCGCCACCGCCCGGGACCTGGTCGCCCGCAGCGCGCTGACGCTGCGCGGGCTCTGCCACGAGCCCACCGGCTCGATCCTCGCCGCGGCCACCACGTCGCTGCCCGAGGAGCTGGGCGGTGTCCGCAACTGGGACTACCGCTACTGCTGGCTCCGGGACGCCGCGATGACCGCCCGCGCGCTGGTCGACCTCGGCTCCACCGAGGAGGCCGAAGGTCTGCTGCGCTGGATCGACGGCGTGGTCGAGCGCACCGGCGGGCACCCGGAGCGGCTGCACCCGCTCTACACGGTGGACGGCTTCGAGCTGGGCGCCGAGGCGGTCATCGACACGCTGCCCGGCTACGCCGGCTCCCGGCCGGTACGGGTCGGCAACCTCGCCAACCACCAGCTCCAGCTCGACGTGTTCGGCCCGGTCGCGGACCTGATCGCGGCCGTCGCCGACGCCCGGGGCTCGATCCGGGACGACGAGTGGCGGGTGCTGGAGAACATGGTCGAGGCGGTACGCCGCCGCTGGCACGAGCCCGACCACGGCATCTGGGAGGCCCGCCTCCCCCCGCGGCACCACGTCTTCTCCAAGGTCATGCTCTGGATGACTGTGGACCGGGCGCTGCACGTCGTACGGCGGCACGGCGGCGAGGACCGGCCCGAGTGGGTCGAGCTGCGCGACCGGATCGCCTCGAACGTGCTGGAGCACGGCTGGCACCCGGAGGCCGAGGCGTACAGCGTCGCCTACGGCTACGAGGAGATGGACGCCTCGTCGCTGTGGATCGGCATCTCCGGGCTGCTCGCCGGTGACGACCCGCGCTTCCTCTCCACCGTGCTCAAGATCGAGGCGGAGCTGCGCAGCGGGCCGGTCGTCTACCGGTACCACTGGGACGACGGCCTGCCCGGCCGGGAGGGCGGCTTCCACATCTGCACGTCGTGGCTGATCGAGGCGTACCTGCGCACCGGCCGCCGGAGCGACGCGGAGGAGCTGTTCACCCAGATGGTCGACACGGCCGGGCCGACCGGGCTGCTGCCGGAGCAGTACGACCCGCTGGCCGAGCGCGGGCTGGGCAACCACCCGCAGGCGTACAGCCACCTGGGCCTGATCCGCTGCGCCCTGCTGCTGGACAACATGCTCAAGCAGTAACGCCGTACGAGGGCGGAGGGTCAGTCGGGGGTCAGGGCGTGCACCACGTCGCCTACCACCACGATCGCGGGTGGGCGCAGGGCGGCGGCCTCGACGTCGGCGGCGACCGCGCCGAGCGTGGAGCGCAGCGTGCGCTGGGCCGACGTGGTGCCCTCCTGGATCACCGCGGCCGGGGTGTCCGCCGGCTTGCCGTGCGCGATCAGGGTGGCGCTGATCGCGGCGAGGTTCTTCAGCCCCATCAGGATCACCAGCGTGCCGCGCAGCCCGGCCAGGGCGTCCCAACGCACCAGCGACGCGGGCGCGTCGGGCGCGAGGTGCCCGGAGACCACTGTGAACTCGTGCGCCACTCCCCGGTGCGTCACCGGCACGCCGGCCACCTCGGGCACCGCGATCGCGCTGGTCACGCCGGGTACCACAGTCACCGGTACGCCCGCCTCGGCGCAGGCCAGCAGTTCCTCGCCGCCCCGGCCGAAGACGTACGGGTCGCCGCCCTTGAGCCGTACCACGACCTTGCCGGCCCGGGCCCGGTCCACCAGGATCCGGTTGATCTCCTCCTGGGCGCGCGACGGCCCGTACGGGATCTTGGAGGCGTCGACCAGCTCGACGTCGGGGCGCATCTCGTCCAGGAGCAGTCCGGGCACGAGCCGGTCGGCGACGACCACCTCGGCCTCGGTGAGCAGCCGCCATCCCTTCACGGTGATCAGCTCCGGGTCGCCCGGACCGGATCCGACGAGCGCGACGCGGCCGCCGGTGTTAACAGGGGTCCCTTCCTCTACCGCAGGCGTTAACGGGGGGCCCTTCCTTCCGAGCAACTCCCGGACGGCGTCGCGGACTGCCATCGCGCGGCGGGGGTCGCCGCCGCCGAGGACCGCAACCGTCACCGGGCCGTGCCGGGTCACCGCCGGCGTCCACGCGCTCGCCGCCGTCCGGTCGTCGGCGCGTACGCAGAAGATCCGCCGCTCGGCCGCGGCGGCGCTGACCGCGGCGGCGGCGGTCCGGTCGTCCACCGCCACCTGGACCAGCCACGCGCCGTCCAGGTCACCGGGGGCGAACCGGCGCGGCTCCCAGTGCAGCCGCCCGGCGTCGACGTGGGCACGCAGCGCCGGCGTCAGTTCGGGCGAGACCAGCAGGACGTCCGCGCCGGCGTCGAGCAGCGCCGGCACCCGCCGGGTGGCGACCGCTCCCCCGCCCACGACGACCACGCGCCGCCCGTCCAGCCGCAACCCCAGGGGGTACGGGCTGGGCGACGTCGGTCCGGTCACTTCTCCGCCACCCCGGCGGAGTCGAACGTCGCCACCTCGTGCAGTACCCGGACCGCGCCGGTGACCACCGGCAGGGCGAGCAGCGCCCCGGTGCCCTCGCCGAGCCGCAGCCCCAGGTCGATCAGCGGCTCCAGTCCGAGGTGCCGCAGCGCCGCCGTGGCGCCCGGCTCGGCGCTGCGGTGCCCGGCCACCATGGCGCCCACCGCGTCCGGCGCGAACGCGGCGGCGGCGACCGCGGCGCTCACCGCGATCACGCCGTCGAGCAGCACCGGGACCCGGCGCGCGGCGGCGCCGAGGATCAGGCCGGTCAGCGCGGCGTGCTCCAGCCCGCCGACCGCCGCGAGGACGCCCAGCGGGTCGGCCGGGTCGGGCTCGTGCCGGGCCAGCGCGGCCCGCACCACCGCCACCTTGCGGGCGTACGTCTCGTCGTCGACCCCGGTGCCCCGGCCGGTGGCCGCCTCGGCGTCGACGCCGGAGAACGCGGCGATGAGCGTGGCGGACGGGGTGGTGTTGCCGATGCCCATGTCGCCGGTGAGCAGGATGCCCGCCCCGGCGTCGATCAGCTCGCCCGCGACCCGGATACCGGTCTCGACGGCCGTGCGGGCCTCGTCCCGGGTGAGCGCGGCGGTGACCGTCATGTCGCGGGTGCCGGCGCGGACGTTCGCGGACACCAGACGCGGCCCGGCCGGGTCGGCGGACTCGGCGCCGGGGATCGGGGTGGCCAGGCCGACGTCCACCACCGTGACCGAGGCGCCGGCCTGGCGGGCGAACGCGTTCACCACGGCGCCGCCGGCCAGGAAGTTGGCGATCATCTGGGCGGTGACCTCCTGCGGCCACGGGGTCACGCCCTGGGCGTGCACGCCGTGGTCACCGGCGAAGATCGCCACCGCGGCCGGCTCGGGCAGCGGCGGCGGGCAGGCGTCCGCCAGCCCGGCGAGGCGTACCGAGAGCGGCTCCAGGGCGCCGAGCGAGCCCGCGGGCTTGGTCAGCCGCCCCTGCAACTCGCGGGCCGCCGCCATGGCGGCCTCGTCCAGCGGCCGGATCGCCGCGACTGTGGACTCCAGCATCATGCCTCCAGGATCCGTGCCAGCGTCTCGATGAACGCGTCTGTGGTGCCCCTGTCGCGTACGGCGATCCGGAGCCAGTCCGGGCCGAGCCCGGGGAACGTGTCGCCCCGGCGTACCGCCCAGCCGTGCGCGCGCAGCCGCTCCCGCACGTCGGCGGCGCCGGCCACGTGGATCAGGACGAAGGCGGCGGCGGGGCGGCCCGCCACGCGTACCCCGGGCAGGCCGGACAGGCCGGCCACCAGGTGGTCGCGGTCGGCGGCGAGTTCGGCGGCGATGGCGCGTTCGGCGGCGACGGCGGCCGGCGCGGCGCAGGCGGTGGCGGCGGCGAGCGCGGGGGTGGAGACCGCCCAGAGCGGCTGCGCGGCGGCGAACCGGGCCAGCAGCGCGGGGTCGCCGAGCAGGTAGCCGATCCGCAGCCCGGCCAGGCCCCAGGTCTTGGTGAGGCTGCGCACGACCACGAGGCCGGGCAGGTCGCGACGCGCGGCCAGGGACTCGGGCTCGCCGTCGACGCCCGGCGCGGTGGTGGTGTCGGCGAAGGCCTCGTCGACCACGAGCACCCGTCCGGGGCGGGCCAGCGTGGCGATCGCCTCCACCGGGTGCAGCACGGAGGTCGGGTTCGTGGGGTTGCCGATCATGACCAGGTCGGCGTCTTCCGGGACGCTCGCCGGGTCCAGGCGGAAGCCGTCGGCCGGGTCGAGCAGCACCCGGTCCACCCGGTGCCCGGCGGCCCGCAGCGCGGCTTCCGGCTCGGTGAACTGGGGGTGCACCACGACGGGGTGGCGGACGCCGGACAACGCGCGGGCGATCAGGACGAAACCCTCGGCGGCGCCGGCGGTGAGGAGTACCTCTTCCGGGGGTCGCCCGTGCCGGTGAGCGACGGCGGCGCGGGCCGGCGCCGGGTCCGGGTACGCGGCCAGGTCGCCCAGCGCGGCGGTGACCGGGTCGGCCAGCCAGTCCGGCATCGGGGCGCGGCGCACGTTGACCGCCAGGTCGACCAGGCCGGGCGTGGCCTCGGCGTCCCCGTGGTGGCCCAGGTCGGGCTCGTCGAGCGCGGCGGCGCTCCCGGTCGATGGTGCGGGCATGTCCGCGATCCTGCCGGGTAGCCGCCGCCCGGGACAGCGCATCCCGGCGTGGGTCGCGTCACGGTCCGCCGGTTTATGAGTTCTTCTCATTTCCGAATCGGAAATGTCATAGCTTGACCCCGTGAGCAGTCGTCCCCTTGCTTCCGCTGGCCGTCTCGTTCCTCTTCTCCGCGCCGGGCTGATCGCCGGCATCGTGGTCGCCGCCGCCCTGTATCCGCTGGTCGCCGTCACCGGCATCGGGGCCAAGGCCACCGCGCACGCGATCGAACAGAAGACGAGCATCCTCAAGACCGCGCTGCCGGCCGAGACCTCGTACGTCTACGCGCCGGACGGCAAGACGGTGCTGACGATGTTCTACGAGGAGTACCGGCAGTACACCAAGATCGAGAACATGTCGCCGAACATCCAGCAGGCGATCGTCGCCGCCGAGGACAACCGCTTCTACCAGCACCACGGCGTCGACCCGAAGGGCGTGGCGCGAGCTTTCGTCTCCAACGCCCGATCCGGCGGCGTCTCCCAGGGCGCCTCGACGATCACCATGCAGTACGTGCGGATGGCGCTGCGGGACAGCGCGACCACGCCCAAGGAGGTCCAGGAGGCGACCCAGCAGACCAGCCTGCGCAAGGTCAAGGAGATGCGCATGGCGCTGGACATCGAGAAGCACCTGACCAAGGAACAGATCCTGGAGCGCTACCTCAACTCGGCCTACTTCGGTCACCGCGCGTACGGGATCTACGCCGCCTCGCAGATCTTCTTCTCCAAGACGCCGGCCACGCTCACCCCGGTCGAGGCGGCCACGCTGGCCGGGCTGGTGAAGTCGCCGTCGGAGTACGACCCGATCACCTCCGACCAGAAGGAGGCCACCGGCCGGCGCAACTACGTGCTGGACAACATGGCCCGCCTCGGTTACCTGTCACCCGACGCCGCCGCGGCGGCCAAGGGCCAGCCGATCAAGCTGAAGCTGACCGACCCGCCGAACGACTGCGCCGCGATCGACGGCGGGCACCGCAGCTGGGGCTTCTACTGCGACTACCTGAAGAACTGGTGGAGCGCCCAGCCCGCGTTCGGCGAGAACCGGCTGGAACGGATGGACAAGCTGCGCCGCGGCGGCTACCGGATCGTGCTCGCGCTCGATCCGAAGACGCAGGCGGCGGCGGAGAAGAACGTGGGCGCCAAGGACAACACCGGCAGCCCGTTCGCCAACGGCATCGTGGTCGCCGAGCCCGGCACCGGGCGGATCAAGGCGATGGCGGTGAACCGGAACTACTCGCTGGACCTGGCCGAGAACCCGAACAGCTCGAACCCGGAGGCCGGACCGAAGGTCAAGGCGAACTACCCGAACACGGTGGCGCCGCTGCTCGGCGGCGGGACGCTCCCGGGCTACCAGGCCGGTTCGACGTTCAAGATGTTCCCGATGCTCGCCGCGCTCAACGCCGGGATGCCGCTGTCCACCGCGTACGACTCGCCGTACACGTACAAGTCGGCCGTCTACGACGGGTGGGCCCCGTCGAACGCCAGCGGCGCGATGACCGGGCGGCAGACCATGTGGTCCGGGTTCGGCAAGTCGGTGAACACCTACTTCGTCCAGCTGGAGGAGAAGATCGGCGCGGACGCCGGGGTGCGGCTGGCCGAGCAACTGGGGCTGCGCTGGCGTACCGACGTGGACAAGGAACAGGCGTCGCCGGGCAAGGCGAAGAAGTGGGGCGCGTTCACGCTCGGCGTCTCCGACGCCACCCCGCTGGAGATGGCGAACGCGTACGCCGCCATCGCCGCCGACGGGCGCTACTGCGAGGCGATCCCGGTCAACGCGATCATGAACCGGGACGGCACACCGGCCACGTACAGCACGCCGGGCGGGGTGCAGCGGGAGGTCGCCAAGCCCCGGTGCCGCCAGGTGGTGAACGCGGACGCGGCCCGGGCCGCCACGGACGCGGCGCGCTGCCCGACCGGCGACACCCCGGCGAAGGGGAGCTGCGGCGGCTGGTCGACGGCCGACAGCGTCCGCGGCACCGTGGGCCGGCCGGTCGCCGGCAAGACGGGTACGACGGACAGCACCCGGTCGGCGTGGTTCGTCGGCTACACGCCGGAGCTGGCGGCGGCGAGTTTCATCGCCGACCCGGACAATCCGTTCAACGCGGTGGGTGACGGGCAGTCGCAGATCCCGGTGAACGCGGTGGCGCAGACCCTGCGGGATTCCCTGAAGGGTCAGCCGACCCGCCAGTTCACCCCACCCTCGGACCAGATAGTCGGCTGACCCGCCCCGATCCGCCCGGGGGTGCGCCCGGGTAGTCGATCAAGGAGTTTGCGTCCGGATCGCCTGATCCGCCGACGCGAGCTCCTTGATCGACGTTTCCGTCACCTTGCGGTCAGGCGGGCGCCGGCACGGGCGCCAGCGCGGCGGCCACCAACCGGGCCGCGACGTCCGGGTGCGCGGCCCAGTGCGGCACGAGCTGCGAGGCGTGCACGGCCTGCCGGACGAAGCCCTCCGGGTTGCCGCCCTCCCAGCGCCAGGCCGGCCGCTCACCGGCGCGCGGCGTGAGCACTGCCGCGTGCTGCTTGTGCCCGGTCACCGTCGTACCGGCCGGGGCCACCACGCTGTCCGTGACCGCCGTGGCCGTGCGGTAGCCGACCACCAGGCCGTCCCGGACCGTGCCGACCGCGTCGAGCACGCCGCACATCGGCAGGCCGTCCAGCTCCCGGGCCAGCCAGAGCAGGCCGGCCCCCTCGGCGATCACCGGACGGCCCGAGCGGGCCAGCTCGGCCACCGCGATGCAGAGGCGGCGGTTGGCGGAGAGCTGCTCCGCGTACGTCTCGGGCAACCCGCCGCCGACGACGAGCGCCCGCGCCCCGGCGGGCAGCGCCTCGTCGCGCAGCGGATCGAGCGTGACCACCTCGGCGCCGGCGGCGCGCAGCAGCTCGGCGACCTCCGGGTGGCTGTAGGCGCCGGCCGGGCCGCCGGCCAGCGCGACCACCGGGCGCTCCGCCGACGCCGCCGGGGCGTCGGCCGGCTCCGGCGACCACGCCTGAACGGTAAGCGCCGGGGCGGACCGGGCCAGCACCAGCAGCCGGTCGAGGTCGACGGTGGCGGCCACCGCCTCCCCGAGCCGGCGTACGCCACGTTCGGCGTCGGCGTCGCCGCGCACCACGGGACCGGTGCCGTACCGGCGGGCGGGCAGCACCGGCGGCAGCTCGTGCCGGCGCAGCGCCCCGTAGACCGGCACGCCGACGTCGTCGAGCGCCTCGCGCAGCAGCGCCTCGTGCCGGGGCGAGGCCACCCGGTTGAGGATCACGCCGCCCAGCCAGAGCTCGTCGTCGTACGCCCGGAAGCCGTGCACCAGCGCGGCCACCGACTGGCCCATCGCGGCCACGTCCACCACGAGCACCACCGGGCTACGCAGCGCCGTGGCCACCGCCGCCGTGGACTCGCTCTCCGGCCGCCCGGCGACCGAGTCGTAGAGGCCCATCGTCCCCTGGACCAGGGCGAACCCGGTCCCGGCCGCGCCGTGCGCGAAGAGCGGGACGATCCGCTCCGGACCGACCAGCCTCGGATCGAGCGTGCGCCCGGGACGGCCGGCGGCGAGCCCGAGGTACGCCGCGTCCACCTGGTCCGGCCCGACCTTGAAGCCGGCCACCGGGAGATCCCGGTCGGCGAGGGCCGCCAGCAGGCCGAGAGAGACGGCGCCGGTGCCGTGACCCGAGGAGGGCGCACTCAGCACGACGCGCGGCACGTCGGTCATCATCGACTCCTGATGTGGGTGGTTTCCGCCCGCGTGACCATACCCGTCCGGCCCGGCCCGCGACGTCCGCGCGTACCGCCGTTTCTGCCCGGCGACGGCGAGTGGCATCGCTCATACGGGTAGCCTTGGCCAACGTGTACCGGTTCCTGCTGACCCCGCGCTGGCTCGGCTACCTCGCGCTGACGCTCGTCGCCGCGACGGTGATGGTGTTCCTGGGCAACTGGCAGCTGGACCGCTACCGGGGCCGGACGGCGATCAACGACCGGATCGACGCCGGGGCCACCATGACGCCCGCGCCGCTGCGCGACGCGCTGCCCGCGCCCACCGGCGGCGCGGGTGCCGTCGGTCCCGCTCCGGCCGAGGAGCTGACCTGGAGCCGGGTCACCGCCACCGGCCGGTACGACAGCGCGAACACCATCCTGATCCGCGGCCGGACCGTCGACCGGACGGTCGGCTTCGAGGTGCTCACCCCGCTGGTGCTCGCCGACGGCAGCGCGGTGCTCGTCGACCGGGGCTGGATCCCGCCCGCCCCGGGGGCCGGCGCGACGGTCCAGCCGCAGGTGCCGGCGGCGCCGGGCGGCGAGGTGACAGTGACCGGCCGGGTGGTCGCCAGCGAGAGCGGCGGGGGCGGGGTCAGCCGGCGCGACGGGAAGCTGGAGGCCCGGCGCATCGACATCCCCCGCCTGGCCGAGCAGCTCCCCTATCCGGTGACCGGCGGCTACGTGCTGCTCGACGGGCAGACGCCGGCCGCCGACCCGGCGTTCCGGGCGGTGCAGATCGGGCACACGAACAACTGGCAGAACTTCGGCTACGTGTGGCAGTGGTGGATCTTCGCGGTGATGAGCCTGTTCGGCTACGGCTGGGTGGCGCGCCGCGAGGCCCGGCGCCTCGCCGGACTGGACAAGCCGGGCGAGCCGGTGGACCGGGCCGCCGAGCCGGCCGCCCCCACCTCCGCCTGAGCCGGACCGGTCAGCCGGTGAGCCGGCCGGCGTGGATGGCGCGGACCGCGTCGATCGTGTCCGCCTCGGCGGCCGTCTTGTCGTGGCGGTAACGCAGCACGCGGGCGAAGCGCAGGGCCATGCCACCCGGGTAGCGGCTACTGGTCTGCACCCCGTCGAAGGCGATCTCGACCACCTGCACCGGCCGGACCCGCACCTCCCAGTCGCCCTTCTCCACTGCGAGCGACAGGAACCGCTCGGTCTGCCAGCGCAGCATCTCGTCGGTGAGCCCCTTGAAGGTCTTGCCGAGCATGACGAACTCGCCGGTTCGCGGGTCGCGGGCGCCGAGGTGCAGGTTCGACAGCCATCCCTCGCGCCGGCCGCTGCCCCACTCGACCGCGAGCACCACCAGGTCGAGCGTGTGCCGCGGCTTGACCTTGACCCAGGCCGAGCCGCGCCGGCCGGCGTCGTAGGGCGCGGCCGGGTCCTTCACGACCACGCCTTCCTGCCCGGCGTCGACCGCCGCGGCGAACGCCGTGGCCGCCTGCTCCGCGTCGTCCACCTCGATCCGGTCGACGAGCAGCGAGGCGTCGACCGCGCGGGCCAGGGCCGCCCACCGCTCCCGCCCGGGCGCGTCGATCAGGTCGGCGCCGTCGAGGTGCAGCAGGTCGAAGAAGTACGGCGTGAGCACCGGCTCGCCGGTGCGCTCGGCGGCGGCCAGCACAGCGGGCGCGACCTGCGTCGGCCCGGTGGTGCTGGGCGTGGTGCGCCGGGCCGCCCGGCTGGACGTCTCCTGGAACGGCAGCGGCCGGCCGGCCGCGTCCAGCCCGATCGCCTCACCGTCGAGCACCAGCTCGCGGGCGGGCAGCGCGCGTACGGCCGCCACCACCTGGGGCAGCCGGCCGGTGATCTCGTCCAGGCTGCGGGTGAACACGGCGATGTCCGAGCCGGAACGGTGCACCTGGATGCGGATGCCGTCGAGCTTCACGTCGACCATCGCCGGCACGCCGGTGGCGGTGAGCGCCTCGTCGACGGAAGGCGCGCTCTGCGCCAGCATCGGCGCGAGCGGGCGGCCCACCTGGAGGCCGAACCCGGCCAGCGCCGGGGCGCCGCCGGTGAGCGCCGCGACCGCCACCGCGCGCAGGTCACCGGCGAGCAGCAGGGCACGCCGGACGGCCGCGACCGGTACGTCGGCGGCGCGCGCGACCGCGTCGGTCAGCAGCCCGGCCTGCGCGCCCTGCCGCAGCTCGCCCCGGAACAGGCCGGTCAGCAGGCGCTGCTCGTCGGCGGTCGCGGCGGCGAAGAGACGGCCGACGAGATCCCGCCGCCGGGCCTGCGAACCGGAGCCGGCGACGCGGGAGATCTCCTCGATCGCCGCGTCGACGGCGGCGACGGTGAGCGTCGGCTCGGCGGCCGGCGGCGGCAGGTCACGCAGGCCCGCCCAGCCGACACCGGTCTGACGCTGGCGCAGCTCACCGGCGAGATAGCCGGCGCCGGCCGGGATCTCGCCCGGCTCCAGCCCGCGCAGCGCAGCGGCCAGCAGCTCCACCTTGGCTCGTCTGCCGCTGGTGGCGCCGACCGCGGCCGAGGTGGCCGCCAGCTCCACGAAACGCACGCCCATATCCTGCCAGTCACCTGCGACACCGGGGCCGATCCGGCGACCCGGCACACCACACGGGTGGCCGGGTCACCGGCAACCGGTCAGGCCGAGACCGGTTCCTCGATCCGCAGGCCGCGCCCGCGCACGCCCTCGGCGACCCGGGTGAGCAGCGCGTCGAGCGTGACCAGCGCGGCGGAGAGCTCGCCGATCTGTTCGTTGAGCGTGTCCTCGGACCACGCGGAGACGTCGACGTCCCCCAGAGCACGGACGGCGGCCTGAAGCCGCTCCATCTCGTCGTTCGTACGCATGTTCGAAAGGCTATAACACCCCGCCCGCCGACACACCACAAACTCCGACATCGGCCCCGAAGTTACGGTTTCGACACCTCAGCCGCGGTTTCCGGCCTCCGCCACCCGGGCCAGCAGCAGCGCCTCGGCCAGGCACACCCGCGCGAACTCGCCCAGGTGCAGGCTCTCGTTCGGCCCGTGGGCCCGCGCGTGCGGGTCCTCCACCCCGGTCACCAGGATCGCGGCCTGCGGGAACATCTCCTGGAACGTGGCGATGAACGGGATCGACCCGCCCACCCCGATGTCCACCGGGTCGGTGCCGTCCCAGGCCGCCCGGAACGCCGACCGCGCCGCGTCGAACATCGGCCCGGAGGCGTCGATGACGCAGGGCGCGCCGTCGTGCTCGAACGTCACCGACACCTGCGCGCCCCACGGCGCGTGCCGCTCCAGGTGCGCGGTCAGCGCCGCGTACGCCTTCTTCGGGTCATCGCCCGGCGCGAGCCGTACGCTCAGCTTCGCCTTCGCGGACGGCACCAGCGCGTTCGGCGCCTCGCCGGTGGCCGGCGCGTCCACGCCGAGGATCGCCAGCGCCGGCTTGGTCCAGAGCCGGTCGGTGATCCGGCCGGTGCCGAACAGTTCCGCGCCGTCGACCAGGCCGGCCTCGGCGCGGAACCGGTCCTCCGGGTAGTCGACGCTGGCGCCCTCGCGGCCGACCAGTCCGTCCACCGCGACGTCACCGGCCTCGTCGTGCAGCGTGCCGAGCAGCTTCACCAGCGCGGTGAGCGCGTCCGGCACCGCGCCGCCGAACATGCCGCTGTGCACCGCGTGGTCGAGCGTGCGCACCTCCACGAAGCAGTTGACGATGCCGCGCAGCGAGGTGGTCAGCGCGGGCACGCCGACGTCCCAGTTGGTGGAGTCGGCGATCACGATGACGTCGGAGGCCAGATCGTCACGGTGCTCGGCGAGCAGCCGCTCCAGCGAGTCCGAGCCGTACTCCTCCTCGCCCTCGATGAACAGCACCACGCCGACCGGGAGCCGGTCGCCGAACGCGCGCAGCGCGGCGACGTGCGCCATGATGCCGGCCTTGTCGTCGGCGGCGCCCCGGCCGTAGAGGCGGCCGTCACGCTCCACCGGCTCGAACGGGTCCGACTCCCACAGCGACAGGTCGCCGACCGGCTGCACGTCGTGGTGCGCGTACATGAGCACGGTGGGCGCGCCGGGCGGGGCCGCCTTCGTGCCGATCACCGCGGGCTGGCCGCCGGACCGGACGATCCGCGTGTCGAGGCCGCAGCCGCGCAGCAGCTCCGCCACCGCCTCGGCGGAACGCTCCACGTGCGAGTGGTCGAAGCCCTCGAAGGCGATGCCCGGGATGCGGACGAGTCGCTCGAGGTCGGCACGGACGCCGGGCAGTTCCCGCTCGACGGCGGCCCGCACCTCGGACTCGGAGAGGATCGGAGTGGTCATGACCGGAATCGTATGCTGGCCTTACCCCGCCACGTCGGCCGAGCCTGATCGCCGGCCGCCCACCCGGACGTAGTAGCGGTCCGCGTCGTGCGGCAGGTCCGGGGCGCCGTCGACGACCAGGTCCACCGCCGCCGCGGTGCCGTCGGCGGTGAAGTGCGCCCGCTCCCCCGCGTGCCAGCGGCGCAACTCCGGCAGGATCTGCTCACCGTCGCGGGCGAGCGCCCGGCGCAACCGCAGCTCGGCCGGCGCGGTGACGAGCACCGACAGCGTCAGCTCGGGGCGTACCGCGGCGCGGGCGGCGCTCACCCCCTCGACGATCAGCGCCGGACCGGCCGGCACCGGCACCACCCGGTCCAGGAACCGGCGTCGCACCCAGCTGTAGCGGCGGTAGCCGCCCGCCCGGCCGGCCCGCACCGGGCCGAGCACCTGCTCCTCCAGCCGGGTCCAGAACGTGAGCTGGTCGTCCCAGCCGTCGAGCAGGTCGTCGGTGTGCACCAACGGCGGGCGCACGCCGCCCGCCCGCTCCGCGAGCGCGTCCGCGAGGCGCGTCGCGAACACGCTCTTGCCCGCGCCGCTGGGCCCGTCGACGGCCACCAGCCGGGTACGCCCCAACCGCGCCGGACCGGCCAGCACGCGGCGGGCCAACCCGGCGTACGCCTCGATCACGGCGACGTTCACCCGACCGACGCTAACGTTCCCCCGTCCGCTGGAACCTGCGACCCGGGCGGACCGTTTCGGCGAGCGGTGACGTGGGCGGCTGGGCATCATCGGGGGGTGCTCCATGACGTGATGTGTCCGGGCGTCGACGCCCTCCTGGAACAGGCCCGCGCCGGTCTCCGCCGGCTCACTCCGCACGAGACCGTCGAGGCGGTCCGAGGCGGCGCGCTGCTGATCGACACGCGTACCGAGGCGCAGCGCCGCGAGGAGGGTGAGCTGCCCGGCGCGATCGTCATCGACCGCACCGTGCTGGAGTGGCGGCTCGACCCGGCCAGCGCCTGGCGCATCCCCGAGGCCACCGGGTACGACCGCGAGATAGTCGTGGTGTGCCGGGAGGGGTACAGCTCCAGCCTGGCCGCCGCCAGCCTCCAGACGCTGGGGCTGCGGCAGGCCACCGACATGATCGGCGGGGTGCAGGGCTGGCGGGAGGCCGGGCTGCCGATGTCCGACCGCCCCGCCGACGTGCGCTACTGAACCGCGCGGTCGACGGCGGGCCGCCGGACGTCGCTCTGTGCCGGCGGCGCGCCGGGTGGCACGAACGGCAGTCCCGGCGGCGGACCGGACTCGATCAGCCGCCACAGCGCGTCCGTGTCGAGGTGTTCCTCCACCAGGTCGCCGAGCAGGTCCAGCGTCCGCTCCCGGGCCGCCGCGAAGGACGTGTCCGGCGCGACCTTGAAGCCGGTGCGCCCGGCCGCCGCCGCGACCTCGGTCAGGAAGCGGCGGCGGAACTCGTCGGAGGAGAACGTGCCGTGCCAGTGGGTGCCGTACACGTTGCCGAGGCGCGCGCCCTCGCCGGTGCCGTCGGTGTGACGCAACAGCGGCGCGAGCCCCGGGTCGGCCGTCGACACCCGGCCGTGGTGGATCTCGTAGCCGCTCACCGGCACGTCCCCGGCGGCGCTGCCCTCGGCCCGGCGCACCGTCTTGACCGGCTCGAACGTGATCTCGACGGGCAGCAGCCCGAGGCCGGGCACGGTGCCCCGGCGGCTCTCCACCGGGTCGTGGATCACCCGGCCCAGCATCTGGAAGCCGCCGCAGATGCCGAGCAGCGGCCGTCCGGCGGCGGCGTGCGCCAGTACCGCGTCGGCCAGGCCGGTCTCCCGCAGCCAGGCCAGGTCGGCGACAGTCGACTTGGTGCCGGGGAGCACCACCAGGTCGGCGGCGGCCAGTTCGGCCGGTTCGACGGTGAGGCGTACCCGCACACCCGGCTCGGTGGCGAGGGCCTCGACGTCGGTGGCGTTGCTGATCCGGGGTAGCCGCACCACTGCCACGTCGAGCCAGTCGGTGCCCCGGGGCGCGGGCGGCCGGCCGAGCACCCGCCCGTACGCGAGCGAGTCCTCCGCGTCCAGCCACAGGTCCAGCGCCCAGGGCACCACCCCGTACGTGGGACGGCCGGTGACCCGGCGCAGCATGTCCAGCCCCGGCTGGAGCAGCCCCCGGTCGCCCCGGAACTTGTTCACCACGAACCCGGCGACCAGCGCCTGGTCGGCCGCGTCGAGCAGGGCGACGGTGCCGAACATCGAGGCGAACACGCCGCCCCGGTCGATGTCGCCGACCACGATCGTCGGCAGCCCGGCCGCACGCGCCAGCCCCATGTTGACGTAGTCGCCGTCACGCAGGTTGATCTCGGCGGGGCTGCCCGCGCCCTCGCAGATCACCACCTCGTACTCCTCGCGCAGCTCGGTCAGCGCCGCGTACGCGGTGGTGGCGAGCCGGGACCGCACCTCGTGGTAGTTGCCGGCGGTGACCGTGTCGACCGCCTCGCCGAGCAGCACCACCTGGCTGGCGTGGTCGCTGCCCGGCTTGAGCAGCACCGGGTTGAACCGCAGGTCGGCGTCGAGCCCGCAGGCGGCGGCCTGCATGGCCTGGGCTCGGCCCAGCTCCCCGCCGCGCCCGTCCGGCCCGACCACCACAGCGGAGTTGTTCGACATGTTCTGCGCCTTGAACGGCGCGACCCGGACGCCCCGGCGGCGCAGCCAGCGGCAGATACCGGCGGTGAGCACGCTCTTGCCGGCGTCGGAGGTGGTGCCGGCGACCAGCAGCCCGCCGCTCACCGCCCGCTCCCCCGGCGGGCTGCCCGCATGAGGACGCCCAGCGCGGCCCGTCCGGCGGCTCCGGCCACGCGCCCGACGGTCACCGGGTAGAGCGCGGCCAGGCCGAGCGCGGCCGCGCCGACCGCGCCGGAGATCCGGGCGGCCCGCTTCAGGTGCCGCGCCTCGGGGCGGGGCCCGTCACCGAGGAACGGCCGGGTCTCGGCGCGGCCGAAGTAGACGTTGCGCCCGCCGAGCCGGACACCGAGCGCGCCCGCCATCGCCGCCTCGCACTGACCGGCGTTGGGGCTCGGGTGGTCGGCCCGGTCCCGCCGCCACACCCGCCAGGCGACGGCACGGTCCCCGTGCGCCGCCGGCGCAACCGCGACCGTGAGCAACCCGGTCAGCCGGGACGGCACCAGGTTCAGCACGTCGTCCAGCCGGGCCGCCGGGGTGCCGAAGCGGGCGTACCGGGGCGAGCGGTGACCGACCATCGCGTCGAGCGTGTTTGCCGCCCGGTAGCCGAGCAGACCGGGCAGGCCCGCGACCGCGCCCCAGACCAGCGGGGCGACCACCGCGTCCGAGGTGTTCTCGGCGACCGACTCGACCGTGGCGCGGGCGAGTTCGGACTCGTCGAGGGCGGACGGGTCCCGCCCGCAGAGGTTGCCGAGGCGGGCCCGGGCGGCGGGCAGGTCGGCCCGGCCCAGCGCCCGTGCCATCACCCGGGACTCGTGCCGCAGCGTGCGCCCACCCAGCACCGTCCAGGTGCCGGCGGCGACCAGCGCGGCCCGGGCCACTGGATGACGGCGGGTGGCCAGCGCGGCGGCGGCGCCGAGCAGGACCGGCGCGCCGACCGCGAGCGCCGTGAACGCGGCACCGGCCGACCGGTCGGGACGGTAGAGCCGCTGTTCCAGGGCGCCGGCCGCCCGGCCGAAGCCGGCCACCGGATGCCACCGGCGGGGGTCACCGAGCAGCGCGTCGAGCGCGTAGCCCGCCACCAGTCCGGTCGCGTTCGCCATGGCGGTCGCCTGCCGCACCCGTCACCACCTCCGGCCGGCCAGCCTAGTCGTACGCGGGGTGGAGACGCCGATGTCACCACCCCGCGCCCCCGTCGGACGACTGTCAGGCGGGCACCGGGGTCCGTCGCCTGCTCCGGCGCCCCGACGCGGTCCCGCCCGGGCTCGCGCCGCCCGGCTCGCCCTCACCCGGCCCGGAACCACCCGGTCCGCCGACCTCCGGCGGTGCGACCTCGCCCAGTTCGTCGTCCTCGGCCGTGGCCGGCCCGTCGTCGGCCACGTCGCCCAGCTCGTCCTCCTCCCCCGCCGGGCCACCCGAACCGGGTTCGAAGCCGGCGGCCTGCCGCGCACCGGGCCGGGCGTCGACGGACCGGGCATCGACGGACCGGGCGTCGAACGGGTCGGGCTCACCCACCCGCTCCACGGTGCCGACGAGCCCGACCCGGCCGCCGCCGTACTCCGAGGGCGGGAAGTCGTCGTCGAAGGGCCGGTCGTCGAAGGTGGCCGGGGCCTGCCCGTCGGGCACCGGCTCGGTCGTCTCGCCGTGCACCCGCTGCTCGGCCTCCGCGTCCTCGACCGTGCTGGTGGCCGCGCGGGGCTGGTTACGCAGGAACCGGGCCCGGCCGCGGGACAGGTCGTGCCCGACCGCGACCGCCTCCAGTTCGTAGAGCGTGCGGTGGGTGCCGGACTCGTCGGTCCAGTCCCGGGTGTAGAGACGGCCGGCGACGATCACCGGGTCGCCGACCGCCACCGAGGACGCGACTCCCTCGGCCAGGCGGCGCCAGCAGTTGACGCGTACCCGAAGGCTGTTGCCGTCGACCCAGCGGCCGCTGTCGCGGTCGAGCCGGCGGGCGGTCGAGGCGACCTTGAAGTTGGCCACCAGCGTTCCGCTCTGGGTGGTCCGGCGCCACTCCGGCGCGGTCAGCACATTGCCGACGATCGTGACGTACGTATCGAACATCGCCCCTCCCAGGGATCGACTTGTCCCCGGAAGCGTCGGCCTGCCGCCTCGCCCGGACCACCCGTCCGGCCCGTACCTGTGGACGACGGACCGCCCTGTGGACAACCCCCTGATCAAGGTCCCGATCTGCTAGGTCAACCGGCCCTACGCGCCTGACCTGCGGCGACGCACGATCGAGTGGAGCCGGCAAGCAGGCGTTCCGGAATCACGCCGGTTGGGTAAGTACTTGATCAACCGAGAGAAAGGGAGCTCCGATGCTTCTCCGAGACGTCCGCGAGGCAGCGCGATGAGCGCCGTGGCGAACCCCGCGACCGTGGCCGAGTGCCTGCGGGTCGGCGCCGGGTTCTCCCAGGGCGACCGCAACTGGATCGCCGAGCAGTTCGCGACCCTGGACACCCGGCTCGCCGGCTTCCACGCCGACGCCACCGAGCTGGAGGTGTCCGTCAAGGATCGTGAGGCCCGGGGTCAGAAGGTGACCCTGGAGTGCTGGATCGCCGGCCGGCAGAAGATCGTCACCACCTCGACCGAGGAGGATCTGCACGCCGCGCTCAACGACGTCCGGGACGACCTGCGCCGCAAGCTCAACGACGCGAAGACCCGGCAGGAGCCGCGCAACAACAAGCACCTACGCGCCGTCGACCAGCCCGAGGGCGTCCCGTTGCAGGACGCCGCACGCGAGGACGCCGAAACCGTCTGAATCCCGGCACGGCCCGCCCGCTCGGTGCCGGCGGGCGGGCCGTCCCCGCGCCGAGGCGTTGTTAAGAAGGGGCCCTTCCTCTACCGGATGCGTTAACAAGGGCCCCCTCCTTACAGCCCAGCACCCCTACCGCCGGGTAGCGCGGCGGCGTACCGTCGCGGTCGTGGAACCGGACGTGCTGGGCACCCCCTACGAGCGGCGGACGATCGACCTGGGCACCGACGACGAGGGGCCGGTCGTCGCGACCCTGGTGCGACGGCGGGCCGACCGCCCGACCGGTCGCGCCGTGCTCTACGTGCACGGGTTCGTCGACTACTTCTTCCAGACCCACGTAGCCGACTTCTTCGCCGAGCGCGGCTGGGACTTCTACGCGCTCGACCTGCGCAAGTACGGCCGCAGCCTGCTGGCGCACCAGACTCCGAACTTCTGCCGCGACCTGAGCGACTACTTCCCCGAGCTGGACGCCGCCGCGGAGATCATCCGTGCCGAGGAGGGCCACGACACCCTGCTCGCCATGGGCCACTCGACCGGCGGCCTGATCATCTCGCTCTGGGCGCACGACCGCCGCGACGCCGGACTGGTCGACGGCATCGTGCTCAACAGCCCCTTCTTCGACATCAACGCGCCCTGGATGGTCCGTCGACCCCTCGCGGCCGCCGTCTCCCGCCTGGGCCGCAAGGCGCCGCAGCGTGTCCTGCCGTTCGGCCTGGGCACCGTGTACGGCGAGAGCCTGCACGCCGACCACCGGGGCGAGTGGCGGTACGACCTGGCCTGGAAGCCGCTCGCCGGGTTCCCGGTCCGGGCCGGCTGGCTCAATGCGATCCGTACCGGTCAGCGTCGCCTGCGGGCCGGGCTGGACATCCCGGTGCCGGTGCTGCTCGCCTGTTCGACGCGCAGTTTCCGGGGCACCAAGTGGCACGACAGCGCCACCGGCGCCGACGCCGTGCTCGACGTCGAGCACATGGTGCGCTGGGCGCCCCGCCTCGGCCGGCACGTCACGCTGGCCCGCTTCGACGGCGGGCTGCACGACCTCACGCTGTCCAGTCCCGGCGTACGCGAGAAGGTCTTCGCGGAGGTCGGACGGTGGGCGGAGGGGTTCCTCCGCGCCGGACCGACCGAACCGGAGCCCACGACGCCGCCGTCACCTCGGCGGCCGGCCGACGCGACCGCCGAGGGCTGAGGCCGGGCCGGCCTCGCCGCCGGCTCAGTCGGCGACGACCGCCGCGAGCGCGGCGCGGATCCGGTCGAACGTGGCGATCGGGTGCCCGCCTGCCTGCGGCGGCAGCACCACACCCAGGCAGCGCAACGCCGGCCCGCCGTCCGGTCCGGCCTCGACCGCGAACACCGGCGCGCCCACGTACCCGGCGGGCAGCTCCGTGGTGACCCGCACCTCGCCGCCGTCCCGGGCGACCCGCTCGACCACCGCTTCCAGCGGCCGCGACCCGTCCTCACCCGCGCCCAGGGCCAGCACGAACGCCGAGGCGGGCGCCGCGCCGATCCGGGCGACCGAGTCGGCCGGCGCGGCCACCGCCTCGGTGACCTGCTGGGTACGCCAGCGCCAGC
This sequence comes from Micromonospora chalcea, assembly GCF_028768405.1. Taxonomy (NCBI): domain Bacteria; kingdom Bacillati; phylum Actinomycetota; class Actinomycetes; order Micromonosporales; family Micromonosporaceae; genus Micromonospora; species Micromonospora chalcea. The sequence goes on from NZ_CP118233.1 coordinate 3,515,963, forward strand.
CCCGGTCGTCGGCCCAGCCGTGCAGACCGCCGGTCGGCATCGCGGCGAGCCCCAGTTCCGGCAGGTGCAGCCAGTGGTCGGCGAAGCCGGGCAGGTCGATCGGCTCGTCCGCCCCCTCGGCCGGGTCCGTGACGCTGGGCCGCAACCCGATCTCGCCGTACGCCCGCTCGGTCAGCGCGTCGGCGGTGAGCAGCCACTCGTGCGCGACCTCGCCGTCGTCTGTGGCGCCGACCAGTTCGCTGTAGAAGAAGGCGGTGCCGAGGACGCCGGGCGGTGTGCCCGGGCCGTCCGAGCCGGTGACGGGCAGGATGGCCCGTCCGAGGAGCTGACACAGCTCGAAGACGATCTCGTTCTCGGTTTCCTGGTCGAGCAGCATCCGACGAGGGTACGGATCGCGTTCCGCCCGGCCCACGCGGGACCCGCCGGAACTGTGGTGCCGTTCCGGGCCCCGGCATGGGACGCTGAGGGGCGGAACGGACGCGCCGACCCGTACCCCCGGGCGGACGGGGAGCGGCGGTACCCTCTTGGCGCGACGACCGTCGGCGCGCGCCCGTAGCTCAGCGGATAGAGCAGGGGACTTCTAATCCCAAGGCCGCAGGTTCGAATCCTGCCGGGCGCACCATCCCCACCGCAGGCCAGATCGTCAGCGGGCTACAGGTTGTTGATCCGGGCCAGCAGCTCCGCCTCGGTCAGGTTCTCCAGGACCGCGTCCTGCTTCCGCCCCAGGACGGCCAGCAGCTTCTCCTTCTCCAGCTTCTTGGCCGCCGCCGCCTTCGCCGCCTGGTCCTCCGCGAGGCGGACGGCGATGACGTGCTTGACGACCTCCAACTTGGTCTCCAGGGTCGCCTTGGCCGGATTGGCCTCGGTGGCCACGAACGACTCGGTGTCGACGGCCTTGAGTTCGGCGTTGACCGCCTTGGCCACGTCGTCGAGGCTGAAGCCGGACTTGGCGGTCAGCGGAAGCTCCCACAGCTGCTCCGTGGTCAGCAGTCCCTTGGCCGACGGATAGCGGAACTTCTCCCGCGTGGCCTTCTCAAAAATGGTCACGACGACCTCTCTCCGTTTTCTGGGTAGGGGATCAGAACTGGATGCTGAGGAGGCGGCGCCGGCCGCCGGTCATGGTCACCTTGGCGACCACGGAGTTGCGGATCGTGGAGCTGAAGCCGAGGCCGGAGAGCTGATCCGGAGAGGGCTCGCACTTGGTGCGGTCGCCGAGAACCTCGAACACCTTGCGATGCGGTTGCAGGTCGGCGCGGAGGAACTCGTTGTAGATCCCCCGCGTCGGCTGGTCGTTCACGCACCCCTTCAGGATGAAGAAGTAGTGCCGGTTGCCGACCTCGTTGTCGTCGAAGTAGTTCGGCGAGTACATGATCGTGGACACCGGTACGAACTGTTCGGTGGTGATCCCCCACAGTTCCTTGCCCGCACTGCCCCGCTGCACGTCCTTACCCGACCGGAAAGCGGTGATCACGCCGCCGGTGACCGTCATCCGGCCGACCTCGACGGTCTCCTTGTGGCCGACCGCGCGCTCGTGGCGGTAATGCTCGATCTTCCCGTCGCTCTCGGTCTCGATCACGAAGCCGACCTGGGCGCTGTCCCGCTTGCGGTACTGGTTCACCTCGATCCGGTACTCACCGTCGGGGACGTGGTCGGTCCAGGTGACGTTCTCCACCGGCTCGCGGGAGAACGGCCCGCTGGCGTTCATGTCGACGTCCAGCTTGTCGCGCTTCTCCTGGTACCAGATGTGGTCGCCGTTTGGCTCGAACACGTGCAGGTCGAGGTCGTCGTGGTTGAACCAGGACAGGCTCACCCGCAGCTTGCCGGTGACGTTGCCGCCGGCCCGCTTGACCTTCTCCCGGATCGAGTCGGCGACGTTGCCGCCGTACGACCAGCCGAAGTCGTTGTCCCACCTGAACAACCGCGGAGCGGCCGGGTGCCGGCCGGTCGTGAGACTGACGAAGTGCGGCTCGTGGGTGTTGGCGGCCCACAGGTCGATGGAGCTGGCGCCGGGCAGGATGTCCTTCAGGAAGGAGACCACGGGGATCTCCTCCGGCTTCGCGTCACGAAGGCGCGCACCTGTCGACGTCGTGGTGGCCGCCTGCATGAGCAGCCCTTCGATGCCGTCCTTCATCTGCGGCTGGGTGTCATTGTCGACCCACAGCACGTTGTTGACCGACACATCGGACAGCCGGGCGAACCGTCGCTGCAACGACTCCTCGATGCCCAACTCGTCGATGGTCTTCATGGCAGCCTTGACCATGGCCGGGGTGATCAGCGCCGTGGGGCGCTGGTAGTTCTGCGGCGCCACCTTCGTCTCGAACGACCGGACCGCCTGCTCCAGGTCGACGCCCGCGGAGAGAGCCTGGACGAGGGTGCCGATCACCGTGTTGCGCAAGCGTGCCGCCGGGTTCATGGCGTTGGCGAAGACGAAGGCCCGTCCGTCGGTCGCCTTCGTCCACCGGTTCTGCAGCGACCGGAACTCGGTCACCGCCCGACGATGCTCCGTGCCGCGGTAGAGGGCGTTGTCGTCGATGAGGTCGACGACGGTGTCCAGAGCGTGCGGGGTCAGCTCGGCCAGGCCCCGCTGGAAGACCTGCACCGCGGCGTTGAAGTCGCTCTGTGCCGCGCCGACGTCGTCGGTGCGATGCCGCTTCTCCACCCGGCCGTGCAGGTGGTGCCACACCTCGACCTGGCCGTCGCGCAGCGATCGGGTGGTCTTCGTGCCGTACTGCTCCTGAGTGGACCGGAAGACGGTGGCCAACGGCAGCGAGAGGACGAACTCGTCCAGAGCGGCGGCGACGACGGAGAAGACCGGGTCGGAGGCCGAGACCCCGGACCAGACGGTACGGACGCGCCCGGCGTTGATCTCGACGACGTTGCCGAAGTGCTTGATGAAACCGCGGCAGGTCGAGCAGTCGTACTCGGATCGCTCACGGAACCGCGGATTGGTGCCGGCGGGGAAGGATTCGAGGAAGGTGAGCCAGAGTGAGTCCCGGTCGAGGCCGTCGCCGACGAGGTACAACTCACCTTTGGACATGGTGGACAGACGTGAAGTCACGTCCGTCACGAACTGCTGGAAATCGCCCACCGTTAATCCCCCTTGATCGCCGGAGATCCTACGGAGCGAAACGCCATTCGGAGAACCGCGTTTCCAGCCTTCGCACGGTGCGACGCCAGCGTCGAGCCGGCCCTAGCCCTGCTCGTCAGCGCCAAGGTCCATCATGAACGGGGAGCCGGGGCGCTCGGGCTGCCAGCCCCGCTCAAGCCCTTGCCGGATGGCACTTGCGACCAGCGAAGGGAGCACCGGAGAGGCCACGGCATTCATCCAGTTGTCCGGTCGCGGTGACGCGAGTCGGACGACGAGGGTGGCGCAGCCGGCCAGGTCCGACCGCTCAACGGCGAAGCTCAACGGTGACCAGGTCAGACCCTGGCTGTACGTCGGCTTCCGGCGGACGAGCCAGCAGTAGCGGTTGCTGTCGACGACGATGGGCCGACTGCCCCGCTTGTTCAGTGCCACTGATCCTCCAGCCGGGCAACCAGCGCGGCGATCAGGTCGGGGTGCTGGTCGGTGACGAGATGGCCGGCGGCGGGAACGATGTCGGCGTCCACATGGATCCGCTGTCGTGCTCCTGCGCGCAGTCGTTCCGGGGGCAGGAACACGTCGTGGTGTCCGCTCGCGACCACGACCGGCATCGTGTGAGCGGCCGCCGGTACGAGGTCGTCGGAACTCACCGGACGGGCGTGCCGGGCGACCAGCGTCATCCATTCCACCAGTTCGGCGCGGGGCTCCTGGCCGGGAGCAGACAGGATGCGTAGCAGTCGACGGCTCGAATCAGCTCGTGGCCGCACCAGCCAGGCCAGGAACGCCAGCAGGACACGGGGTGTGATCCGGAGCCGGCACAACCCGCCTGGAGACACGGCGACCTTTCCCCGAATCCGCGGATGATCCGCGGCGAGCGTGACAGCGCCGCCGAACGAATGCCCGAGCACCACGACCGGCCCGGCGGTGGTCTTCTCGATGACCTCTCCCAGCCATGAGCCGTACCACGTGAGCCGGCCACCGGCGGTGCCCGCTTCGTCGGAGCTCAGCCCTGGCTGGCCTGGAAGGTCGGCGGCGACCACCATGCAGTCAACTGTTCCTCGCACCACCGGCGGATCCTGTCCCGGCCCGCAGCGGTTCGATAGATCGAGGTCACCCGCTGCATCCTGCATCAGGGTGATCGGAAGCGCCACGACACCCTCCGGGTCACCGTCAAGGCGCTGCAACCGGTCGGCGATGTGGCGCCTCCGCGAACGCGGCCACGACCGGCACGTACCGCCAGGCCCGGTCAGGCCGCCAGCGCCGCCAGGGCGCGGTCCATCGCGGCGTTGAACTCCTCCGGCGTCAGCGTCAGCCGGGACTTGACGTCCCGGCTCCACTGGTCGGCGAGAACCTCGGCGGCGCCCGCCTCGACGCCGTCGAGCGCCGCGTCGGCCAGATCGGACGGCGCGATCTTGTCGACGGGCCAGCCGGCTGACATGTCGGTGTCGGCCAGGCCGAGGTGCACCGCCGTCACGAGCGTGCCCTGGTCGGCGAGTTCCAGGCGTACGCCGTTGGTCATGGCCCAGGCGGCGGCCTTGGTCAGGTGGTACGCGCCGGCACCCCTGGTCCCGAACCACGACATGGCGGAGAGCACGTTCACGATCGTGCCTCCGCCGTTGCGGGCGAGGGCCGGCGCGAACGCGCGGATCATCTCCAGGTGGCCGAGCACGTTGGTGTCCACCTCGTGTCGTACCGCAGCCAGCGAACCGGTCACCAGGTCGGTTCCGGTCTGGATGCCGGCGTTGTTGACGAGCAGCGTGACGTCCGGGGCGGCAGCGGCGACGGCCCGTACGGATGCGGGGCTGGTGATGTCGAGCGGCAGCGCCTCGACGCCGGGCAGGTCGACGGTCTCCGGCCGGCGGGCGGTCGCGTAGACCTTGCGGGCGCCGCGTTCGAGCAGGCGCTGGGCGAAGGCGCGACCCAGGCCGCGGTTGGCGCCGGTGACGAGGGCTACCGAGTCGTTGATGTCCATGCCCGGTACGCTAAAACCTGACGTTGACGTCAGAGGCAAGTGTTGATCGTCGAAACCGGGGTGAGAGGAGCCACATGCCCGAGCCGCTGATCCGCATCGGCGAGGTGGCGCGCGGCGCCGGTGTCTCGGTACGGGCCGTGCGCTACTACGAGGAGCAGGGCCTTCTCGTCCCCAGGCGCAGCCCGTCCGGCCAGCGCCTCTACCGGCCGGACACGGTCACGCTGGTCCGGTTCATCCAGCAGATGTACGCGGCGGGCCTGACCAGCAGCCGGATCGCCGAACTCCTGCCGTGCTGGGACTCAGGGCACACCGACCCCGGGCAGCGGGCCATGCTGCGCGCCGAGCGCGAGCGCATCCAGGCCAGGGTCGACGATCTCCGGGCCGCCCTGGACCGCCTCGACGAGGTCATCGCGATCACCGATTCGCACCCGTAGGCGCGATCGCCCGCGCAGGTCCGACGACAGACGCATGGCGGAGAGTGGCACAGGAATCCTGGTCGCGTCGACCCGCCGGTTTCGTCGGTGGTGTCGGGCATGATCGCGTGCGCCGCCGCACGACGGCGATCGACGAGCGGGATCACCGGGAGGCAGCGTGGGCGCATCGGGATGGACCTACTTCGTGGCGTACCAGCCGGATGCCCAGGCCGCGCTTGACGAACTGCGCCGGCAGGTCTTCGAGACCGGCGACTACTGGTGGGCGGCGCCGGGCGAGTTCGGTGCGTCCGCCGCCGACTTCCCGGACCGTCCCCGCAGCGAGGAGGAACTGTGGGCGGACGAGCGGGTACAGGAGTCCGGCACCCACTCCATCCTGGACATGTCGCGGGTGCTGACCGACGGCGAGGAGCCCGGCTTCGGGACGTTCCAGCGGGTGACCGAGGCCGAAGCGCTCGCACGTGTGGGCGTCGCCAGGCCGACCCGCGCGCACGTCGAGGCGCTCGCGCCGCTGGCCGAGCAGCGCTGGTTCGGCCGGTACGCCGTGCTGCACGACGAGGCGGGCGTCCCGAGCGAGATCTACTTCTGGGGGTTCTCCGGGGACTAGCGTGCCCGGCCGGCGAGCAGCCACCGCCGGACGGGCACCTCCAGCAGCACCCGTTCACTGTCCGGTGTGACCGGCTGCCGGATGTCCCAGCCGCCGTACTTCTCGGCGAAGGCCGCCACGATCGCGGGCGGGAAGCCGGCACGGTGCAGTCGGGCGACGCCCTCCGCGACGACCGGGTGGACGCCGTCCTCCAGGGCGAGCGAGACGCGGGGGTCGGCCGCCACGTTGCGGGCCTTGACGCTGCGGCCCTCGCAGCCGATCCACCAGACGCCGTCGGCGTACACGAACCACACCGGCGTCATGTGCGGTGAGCCGTCCCGGCGCAGCGTGCAGAGCCAGACGTTGCGTTCACGGGCGAGCCGGTCCTCGACGGCCGGCGGAACCGGTGCGGTGGGAGATGGGGCCATGCGACAAGTGGATCAGGTGCGCGCGGAGGAGCGCCACCGGCTCACTCGCAGATCCGCCACTCCCCGTCCTCCTTGACCATGGGGAACGACTGCGTCACGTTGGTCCCGACCGCCGGGGTGAACCGGATGGTCGTCGACCCGCTCACCCGGCCGTTGTTGTTCGACACGTTGAGCCCGGTGATCTCGTAGCCGGTGAACTCCGGCTGGGAGGACTGCTGCCGGGTGAAGTCCGCCTCGCTGACCCGGTCGCGTACGCGGGTGCAGAGCTGCCGGTACGCGGCGGGGTAGTCGCGGTCGACGATCGCCTCGGCGTAGGTCTGCGCTGTGGACCGGGCCGGACCGGTGGCTTCCTGCACGACCCGGAAGAGGAAGAAGCCGCCGAGCACACCGCCGGAGCAACAGATCGCCAGCACCACGCCGAGCACGATGAACAGGGTTCGCTTGGACTTCTTCGGCGGCACCATGGCCGGCTGGTATGCCATACCCCGCAGGGTAGGAGACGCCGGCAACCGTAAATCGGAGGCCGCGGCTCCGCTTCTCGGCGGGCGCTGAGCCTCGGCTGCTTTACGCCGGAGCGAAACTCGTCAAGCACCAAGGGTGACCAGTACCCACAAACCGTGTTATTCTCCGGCGTCAATCTATGCCGCGCGGACCCGGCCGGGTCGCTGCCGGAAGGACATCCCCCCGATGCCGGTCGCTGCCGCCACGTCTCTGCCCGGGTCCACCCAGGCCCGGCCGGCGGCTGAGGCGTTCACGCTGATCTTCACGACGCTTCCCGCGCTTCTGCGACTCACCTGCGGTCTGGTCGGCGCGGTGGTCGCGCTGTCGGTGCGGACACCGCCGGTGCGGGTGGCGCTGCTGATCCCCGCTGTCGTCGTCCTCACCGTCTGGTCGGTCTGGTACGCCTGGCGGGCGTTCCGGCACGGCATCGACGGGCCGCTGGTGGCCGGCGACGTCGCGCTCACCACCGCCGCCGCGCTCGCCGTCCCGTGGCTGGTCGCGCCGGAGGTGCTGCCGGGCGAGGCGAGCTGGATCGCGGTGCTGGCCAGCTCGACGGTGATCAACACGCAGGCCACCGCGCCGGCCCGCTGGTCGGTGCCGGCCGGGCTGCTGGTCACCGCCGCGTACGTCACCGGCACCACGCTGGCCGGCAACCCGGTCGAGGCGCGGGCGCACGCCGGGACGCTGCTGGTGCAGACCGGAAGCGCGGCGGTGATGACAGCGGTGATGCGCCGCCGGATCGCCCGCGCCGACGCCGCGTTCGCCGACTACCAGCGGCTGTCCCACGAGGCGGTGGTCGCGCGCGCCGCCCGCGAGGACGAACGGCGGCAGAACCGCGACCTGCACGACACCGTGCTGGGCACGCTCACCATGGTCGGCCTCGGCGCGGTACCCGACTCGGCGACGTTGCGCGAGCGGTGCGCGCACGATCTGCGTACCCTGACCGCCCTGGCGGGCGCGCAGTCCGCGACCGCGGCCGGCGAGGCCGACCTGGACGAACGGCTGCGCCAGGTGCTCGCCGGAACGCCCGGGCCGGCGGTGACCGCGACGCTCGCGCCCTGCCGGCTGCCGGCGGAGGTCGCCACGGCGCTCGCCGACAGCGCCGCCGCCGCGCTCGCGAACGTGGCGCGGCACGCACCCGGCGCGACCGCGTCGCTGCGCCTGGCCCGCGAGGGCGGCGCCGTCGTGGTCGAGGTGGTCGACGACGGTCCGGGCTTCGACCCCGCCACGGTCCCGGCCCACCGGTACGGGCTGCGCGAGTCGATCCACGGGCGGATGACCACTGTGGGTGGACGCGCGCTGGTGACCTCCGCCCCTGGCGCGGGCACCCGGATTCGGCTGGAGTGGTCCGATGCCGACTGAGTCGGGTGCGGCGGTGACCGCCGACTCCGTGCTGCGTCCCCTTCCCCGGCCGCGGGTGGCGACGCGCCCCGGACCGGCCACCGCACCGCCGGAGGCGCACGCGGTGGCCGACGCCTCCGACGGGGGCGCGCGGATCGCCGCCATCGTCATCGCGGCGGCCTGGCACCTGGCGATCGCGCTGCCGGCCGTGTTGCGGGCGGGACCGGGAATGGCCTTCCCCGCCGTGGTGGCGGTGGGCTGGCTGGTGACCGCGCTGATCGGGGTCTGGGCCGGCGTACTACTGCTGCGCGGCGAACTGCCCCCGGCCCGGAGCCTGGCCGCGGCGCTGCTGGTGGTCGACGCGGCGGTCGTCGCGGGCGCCGGCGAGCGCTTCCTGTTCAGCACCGCCAACTGGGTGTGGGGCGGTCTGGCGTGGTTCTTCCTGCTGGCGCTCTGGCGGCGGCCGGTGCGCTGGCTGCTGGTCATGCTCGCCGCGCACGGCGCGATCGCGGTGACCGCGGTGGTGCTGTACGGCGCGACCGCGTCGGCCGATCTGAGCCGGGCCACGATGTACGTTTACGGCACCTCCACCCTGCCGGTGGCGGTCTTCGTCGGCGCGGCGGCGCTCACCGCGCAGGCCCGGGCCCGGGCCGCCACCGCGGCGGCGGCGCTGGCCGTGGCGGCGGAGCGGGAGGCGGCCGAGCGGGCCCGCACCGAGCGCCAGGAACGGCTCGCTCTGGTCAGCGGCACCGCCGAGGAGGTGCTGGCCGAGCTGGCGGCGGGCGACGCCGACCCGGCCGACCCGGCGGTGCGGCGGCGGGCGGTGCTGGCCGCGGCCCGGCTGCGCCGGCTCATCGCCGAGTCCGACGACGTGCCCGACGCGCTGCTGCACGAGCTGCGCGCGGCGGCCGACCTGGCCGAACGCAACGGACTGCCGATCGACCTGGTGGCGGTCGGCACGCCACCGGAGCTGCCGGTGGAGATCCGGCGCGGGCTGGCCGACCCGCTCACGGCAGGGCTCGCCGCGGCCGAGGGCTGGGCGCGGCTGACAGTGGTCGCGGGACCGGACGAGGTGGTGGTCAGCCTGGTGACACCGGACCACGACGGCCCGGACGAGACGACGACCGGTGGGGGCGGACCGGTGGAACACCTGCACGAGCGGGACGGGGAGATCAGATGGACGCAGACCCGCTGGCGGCGGACGTGAACGCCGGGTGGCCGATCGGGGTGGCGATCGTGGACGACCATCCGGTGGTGATCGACGGGGTGCGGGCCTGGCTGGCCGGCGAGCCGCGGTTGCGGGTGGTGGCCACCGGCGACGACCCGGACGAGGTGCTACGGGCTGCGCCCGACGCCGAGGTGGTGCTGCTCGACCTGCGCCTGCACGGCCGGATGGTGCTGGACAAGCTGGCCGAGCTGAGCGCGGCCGGGCGCCGGGTGGTGGTCTACTCCGAGCACAGCGACCCGCCGACCATGCTGGCCGCTCTGGACGCGGGCGCGGTGGCGTTCCTGGCCAAGCACGAGGGACGCGAGCACTGTGTGGGCACCGTGCTGGCGGCGGCGCAGGACCGGCCGTACGTGCCGCCCGCGCTGGCCGGCGCGATGGTCGGCGACGCCCGGCCGGATCGTCCGGCCCTGTCGGACAAGGAGCGCGAGGCGCTGCTGTTGTGGTTCCAGTCGATGTCGAAGGCGTCGGTGGCGCGCCGGATGCAGATCAGCGAGCACACAGTGAAGCAGTACGTCGACCGAGCGCGGATCAAGTACACCCGAGCGGGGCGTCCGGCTGCCACGAAGGCGGCCCTGCTCGCCCGCGCGATCGAGGACGGACTCGTCCGACCGGAAGATATCGGCATCTACCGGTCGCAGGCGTCGGCCGACCGGCCGACCCCCTAACAGGTGTCATGACAATCACCCTACGAATCCGGCAGGCTTCCTGATACCGCCAACCGTCACCGGGAGGTCGTACCGTGCCGGAGGACGCCGCACCCTTCTTCGTCGGACCGCATCGGTTCGACGCCGACGCCGACCCCACCCGTCCCGTGCTGGACCGGCGTTACGCGCTGGTGCCCGAGCCGGGTGAGCGCATACTCGGGCATCAGTTGCTGCGGGTCGCCGGTCACCTGCTGGGCCCCACCGAGGACGTCCGCTGCTGGGCGCTGCCCGCGCCGGCGACGATCACCGTGACCGACCGCCGGCTGGCGTACGTCTGCAGCGGTTCCGAGTTGTCAGTGGTCCCCGGGCGGGACAGCCGGACGGGTGCCCGGCACCGGCGCCCGGTCCGGCTGTCCCGCCTGGTCAGCGGTCAGATCCGCTGGCAGTGGCCGTCCCGGCTGGAACTGGTCGATCACGGCGACGGCACAGCCGAGCTGCGCGTGGTCTGCGACGCACTGCGCACCATCCGGCAGCCGGCGCTGGCACTGACCGGCCCGGTCGGGCCGGTCGCCGGGCTGGCCCGGCAGGTCCGCCGCGCGGTGGCCGGATACCGTCTGGCCAACCCCGATCTGGTCGACCTCTCACCGCCGGAGCGGGACGTGCTCGCCACCCGGGTCGCCGCCTCCCCCGGCCCGATGCTCGGCACGGTGACGCTGCCGGGCTCGCTGCCGGTGGAGTTCCTGTCCCGCGACGACTACTACCGTCCGCCGGTGGCCGAGGCGTCGCCGTGGGCGCTGTCCGACGTCCCGGCCCGCGACCAGCCCGGTTCCGCCTGCTGACCCTCCCCCGAGCGCGCATCCTCTGCGGCATGGAGGTGCATCCTTGCGCGGTGCGGCTGTCCTCAGTCGGCGGAACAGGTGAGCGTTCTCGGCGGCCCTTTCCTCGTATGTGCGTGGTGGGCGGCCGAAGATCTCGGCAACGGAGGGGCGTTGCGTGAGACTCCACTCGCTCAGTTCGGCCGGGCGCGCACCGCACTCCTGGAGGGCACACCACCAGATGAGACGAACGTACTACGTCATGAGATCTGTGTAGATCTTGGTACGAAAGGGCCCTCATGGGGGCCTTTTCGTACCAAGATCTACCGAGCCGAGCCGAGCCGAGCCGAGCTGCGGACCGCGGGGGTCAGGAGGCGCTGCGGGTGCGGCGCTCGGACCGGTCCAGTTCGACCGCCTCCTCCGGCGTGGGCGCGCTGCCGCCCAGGTGGGCCGGCTGCCACCAGGTGTCGTCCGGGCCGGACGGCTGGTCCGGGTACTCCCGCTGGGCCCGGTCGACGAGCGCCGACAGCCGGGTACGCAGGTCGGCGGTCATGACTGTGGCGTCCGGGTAGGCGGCCGGGTCCATCGGATCGCCGACGATGATGGTGATCGGCGTGTGCCGGCGGGTGAGCGTGCGCGGGCGGCCCTTGGTCCACAGGCGCTGGGTGCCCCAGAGCGCGACCGGCAGCAGCGGCACGCCGGCTTCCTGCGACATCCGGGCCGCGCCGTTCTTGAGGTCCTTGACGACGAAGGAGCGGCTGATCGTCGCCTCCGGGAAGACGCCGACCACCTCGCCGCGGCGCAGCGCGCTCACCGCGGCGGCGTACGAGCCGGCGCCGGCGGCCCGGTTGACCGGGATGTGCTTCATGCCGCGCATGAGCGGCCCGGAGACGCGGTGCCGGAAGACGCTGTCCTTGGCCATGAAGCGGACCAGCCGCTTGGCCGGGTGCGCGCCGTAGCCGCAGAAGATGAAGTCGAGGTAGCTCACGTGGTTGGATGCGAGCACGGCGCCGCCGGTGGGCGGCACGTGCTCGCTGCCGGACACGTCGAGGCGCAGGTCGAGAAGCCGGAACATCGTCTTCGCGGCGGTGATCACGGGTGGGTACACGAGTTCCGACATGGCGAAACTTTACCCCGGGTAGGTTACGCGACCGTAGGGCCGACTGCCCTCGGCAGACCGGGCCCGCGTACCGGGGGCGGTGTCCGCCGCGTTCCTGGACAACGTCCTGCCCGCCGTCGCGGGCGACTAGGTTCGAGGCATGCCCGACCTCGCCGCGATCGTCATCCACTGCCGCGACCCGTACCTGCTCGCGCCGTTCTGGAGCGCGGTCACCGGGCTGCCGGTGGTCGAGGAGGACCGGGTGAAGCTCGCCGAGGGCACGCTCGCCCCGGCCGAGGCGGTGCTGCTGCGCGACCCGCACGGGCGGCGGCCGGACCTGTGGATCAGCCCCGCCGCCGAGCTGCCCGCGCCCGGTCGGATCCACCTCGACCTGGTCGGCGACGCCGAGGAGCGGGCCGCCGTGCTGGAGGCGGGCGCGACAGTGGTACGCGAGCTGCCGCGCTGGACCGTGCTGGCCGACCCGGAGGGCAACGAGTTCTGCCTGCTGCCGCCGGACGAGGCGCACACCGCGCGTCCGCCCGGGCACTGACTCATTCGGCCAGCTCGTCGAGGTCGAGCCGGCCCCGGGCGAACGCGTCCACCCGGCCCCAGCGGCCCGGGATGTCCAGCACCTCGATGCGTCCCATGCCCATCGGCAGGCGCGGGTCCACCGCCAGGTGCCCCTCGTGCGGCTCAAGGCCCAGCATGGTGCGGATCAGCAGCAGCGGCGCGCCGGTGGACCACGCCTGCGGACTGCACGCGGTCGGGTACTCCACCGGGAACTTCGTCAGCTCCCGCTGGTAGCCGCCGAATGCCTCGGGCAGTCGGCCGTCGAAGTAGGCGGCCGCGTCGAGGATGCCGTTGGCCACGGTGGCCGCCTCCTCGTTGAAGCCGTACCGGCGCAGGCCCCAGGCGACGAACGAGTTGTCGAACGGCCAGATCGTGCCGTTGTGGTAGCCGATCGGGTTGTAGCGGACCTCGCCCTCGGCCAGCGTCCGCACCCCCCAGCCGGACCAGAGCCGGGGCCCCACCAGGTGCTCGGCGACACTCGACGCCCGTTCCTCGTCCACGATCCCGCTCCACAGCAGGTGGCCGATGTTGGAGCTGAGCACGTCGCACTGGCGCCCGTCCGGGTCCAGCGCGAGCGCGTAGAAGCCGCGGTCGGCGACCCACCAGTCCTGGTTGAAGCGCCGCTTCAGCTCCGCGGCCTCGCGTTCGAGCTGGTCGGCGTACGTGTGGTCGCCCCAGAACACCCGGGCCAGCCGGGCCGCGCGCATCTTCGCGTCGTACGCGTAGCCCTGCACCTCACAGGTGGCCCGGGGAAACGGCGGCAGCGTGCCGTCGGCGTACGAGATGGAGTCCCACGAGTCCTTCCAGCACTGGTTCTCCAGGCCGGTGTCGGTGTTGCGCCGCTCGTACCAGATGTAGCCGTTGCCGATCAGGTCGGCGTACTTGTCGATCCACCTCAGCGCGGCCCGGCACTCCAGTTCCAGCTCCTTGACCAGCGCCCCGTCGCCGGTCCACCGCTCGTACTCGTCGAGCAGCACCACGAACAGCGGGGTGGCGTCCACCGAGCCGTAGTACGGCGAGTGCGGCTGCTCCTCGAACGCGGCGGTCTCGCCGTAGCGCATCTCGTGCAGGATCCGGCCCGGGTCCTCGTCCCGGAAGTCGTCGAACCGGGTGCCCTGCAGCGCGGCGAGGATCCGCAGCGTGGTCTTCGACATCTCCGGCGCGAACGGCAGCACCTGCAGGCAGGTGAGGATGCTGTCCCGGCCGAACATGGTCATGAACCAGGGCAGGCCGGCCGCGGGCAGCGTCTGCCCGCCGAGCGACAGCGGCGAGAAGCGCAGCGCAGCGAGGTCGACCAGGCTCCGCCGGTAGGTCGCGGCGAGATCTTCGTGCTCGCTGTTCAGTTTCGGGGCCCGGCTGATCCACTCCTCCAGGTCGTGCTGGAGCGCGAGCCGCTCGACGCCGTGGGCGCGCAGCCCGATCCGCAGGTCCCGGCCGCCGGGACCGATGGCGAACGTCTGCACGTCGATGACGGCGTCCCACTGCTCGTTGGGTTCCAGCCGCAGACTCCAGGCGAAGCCGCGCTGGTCGTAGCGGGCCGGCTGGTTGGCGGAGACGACGGTCTCGCGCCGGAAGTTGCCCCGCCGGTAGCCCAGGCGCAGCCGGTCCGACTCGGCCTCGGCGTACAGCTCGCCCTTCTTGTTCAGGATCTCGTCCTTGATCTGGAAGAGGTCGGCGAAGTCGGACCCGGCGTCCATCCGGACCTCCAGGTCGACCGCCTTCTCGTCATGGTTGAGGATGGTCAGCGTCTCCCGGAAGCTGCCGCCCACCGCCCGTTCCCGGATCACCGACAGCTTCGCGTCGATGTAGTGCGTGGCCATGCCGGGCACCAGGAAGAACCGGGCCTCGTAGTACTGCAGGTCGTCGTAGGACAGGACGTTGAGCCGCTCGCCGTTGACGGTGAGCACCCACTTCGACAGGTAGCGCGTGTCGAGCGAGAAGAGACCCGTCGGCTCGTTCGGGGTGGCCTCGATGTCGCCGCTGTCCTCGCTGACCACGAACGTGTTGCCGTCCAGGATGCGGACGGTGTTCTGCCCGGGCATCAGGCGCCCCTCCCACCGAACGTGTGACGTGGTCCCCGGGAGTCCGGCGGACCGGGGAAGACCCGCTCGACCTGCAACACCAGCCGGAGGTCGCCGACGACAGTCATGTCGCCGCGCAGCAGCGCCGCGATGGCGTTCTCCTCACCGCCGACCAGCTCGGCGAAGAGGCGCGGCTCGGTGCCGACCACGGTGTCCGCCTCGCCGTCCTCCTGCCGGACCCGCAGGTTGCCCCGTTCTATCTCCAGCAGCCAGTGCGTGGTGTGCGGGCCCTCGTGCAGGTCGAAGCGCAGCGTTCCGGATGTCTTGACCAACAGGGGCTCGAACCCCCGCCGGTCCAGGTCCTCGAAGAATCTTGTGGCCATGTCCACCATCCGGGCGACTCCTCCCGCGTTCCGCGGTCTTCCGTCCGGGATGCGGTGTCCCCACCCGTTCCGCGGTCAACCTCGCCCGATCCGGGTGACCGCCGCGTCGCCTGCGTGACGCGGAACGCCGGCCCCCGAACCGGGAGCCGGCGTCACCGCGTCGGTCAGGTCAGTTGTTGGGGTCGTCGGCGCTGATGTCCGCGAGCACCGACTGGGGTTCCCGCTCGACCGCCAGGTCACCCATGGAGATGAGGCCGATCAGCCGGCCGTCCTCGACCACCGGGAGCCGGCGGACCGCGTACGTGCGCATCAGGTCGGCGGCGGCCACCGCGTCGTCGTACTGGCTCACCGTCACCACGTCCTTGCTGGTGATCTGGTTGAGCCGGGTGGAGGTGGGATCCATGTCCTCGGCCACGCCCCGCACCGTGATGTCCCGGTCCGTGACGATACCGACCACGTTGTCGCCGTCGGTCACCACCACGTCGCCGATGGCGCTGTCGCGCATCTCCTGCGCCGCGGCGGTGAGCGTGTCGTTGCCGTCCATCGTCACCAACCGGGTCGTCATGAACTCTCCGACCGTTGTCATGGTGCTCCCCTCTCGGTGTCGGCACGGCGGTCTACCCGCCGCCCGAGGCGGGGTAACGCGGGGCGTCACCGCCGGTGGCGCAGGCGCCGGCGCAGGTCGTAGAAGCCGTTGCTGGACAGCCCGTAGAAGATCGGCAGCAGCAGGAGCACCACGAGCGCCACCGGCACGCTCAGGAACACGGCCACCAGACCGGCGATCGCGTACGCGAGGACGCCGAGCAGCGCACGGACGCGTTCGGCCTCGAAGAAACGGGCGGGGACGTGCGGCTCCAGCAGTTCCGGGTGCCGGCTCAGGTAGTGGTAGAGCCACAGCCAGGTGATCGACAGGATCACGCCGACCAGCCCGTACGCGGACACCGCGACCCGCTCGTCGAAGACGTCGCCCTCCTCCACGGCGCGGGAGACGAGCGCGGTGACGAACGGCAGCAGCGCCACGCTGAACAGCACGCCGAGGTTGGCCCAGTGCAGTCCCCGGTCGGCGCAGCGGACCCGGTGGAACGTCCCCTTGTGGTTCAGCCAGTTGACCGCCACGTACAGGTAGGACGTGACGTAGGCGAGGTAGACCGGCCACTGGTCGAGCAGCGCGCGCAGCATTCCGCCCGGCGCCGTCTCGGGCACCCGCAGGTCGAGGACCAGCAGCGTGATGACGATGGCGAAGACCGCGTCGCTGAACCCGATCGCCCGGCCCGTGTCCGAACGCATCCCGGCGGCCTCGGTGTCCCCTTCGGCCGTCATCGGCACCTCCGCCCTGCCGGCGCGCGGGGCGGCCGGCGACCCGGCGGGCATACCCGCTGAGCGGATGTCCGTGCCGGGTGGCCCGGCACGGACGCCCGCAGGGTCAGCGCTCGGCGGCGACCAGTTCGGCGAGCTGCACGGCGTTCAGCGCCGCGCCCTTGCGCAGGTTGTCGTTGGCGCAGAACAGCGCGAGCCCGTGCTCGACGGTCTCGTCGGCCCGGATCCGGCCGACGTACGTCGGGTCCTGGCCGGCCGCCTCCAGCGGCGTGGGCACGTCGCGCAGCGCCACGCCGGGCGCGCCGTCGAGCAGCTCGCGGGCCCGGGCCGGGTCGATCGGGCGGGCGAACCGGGCGTTGATCTGCAACGAGTGGCCGGTGAAGACCGGGACGCGCACACACGTGCCGGAGACCTTCAGCCCGGGGATCTCCAGGATCTTGCGGCTCTCGTTGCGCAGCTTCTGCTCCTCGTCGGTCTCGAACGAGCCGTCGTCGACGATCGAGCCGGCGAGCGGGAGCACGTTGAAGGCGATCGGGCGGGCGAACGAGCGCGGCGCCGGGAACTCCACCGCACCGCCGTCGAAGGCCAGCCCGGCGGCGTCCCCGGCCACCTTGCGGACCTGCTCGTCCAGTTCCGCCACGCCGGCCAGGCCGGCGCCGGAGACCGCCTGGTAGGTGGCGACGACGAGGCTGACCAGCCCGGCCTCGTCGTGCAGCGGACGCAGCACCGGCATGGCGGCCATCGTGGTGCAGTTGGGGTTCGCCACGATGCCCTTCGGGCGGTCGGCGATCGCGTGCGGGTTGACCTCGGCGACCACCAGCGGCACCTGCGGGTCCATCCGGAACGCCGAGGAGTTGTCGATCACCACGGCGCCGGCCTCGGCGACCCGGGGAGCCAGCTCCTTCGAGGTGGCCTTGCCCGCCGAGAAGAGCACGATGTCCAGGCCGCGGTAGTCCGCGGTGGCCGCGTCCTCGACGGTGACCTCGCCGTCGCGCCAGGGCAGCGTGCGCCCGGCCGACCGGGCCGAGGCGAACAGGCGCACCTGCTCCGCCGGGAACTCGCGCTCCGCCAGCACCTGCCGCATGACGCCACCGACCTGACCGGTGGCTCCCACAATGCCGATCCTCATGCCCGCGAGGCTACCCAGCCGGGCGGTGCGGGTGGGAAACGTTTCCCACCGCGCGGATGCGGGGCGACGGGAATCACAGGCCCGCCGCTCCGTCCGGTCACGTGTGGTCGAGCACCTCGCCGAGACCGCTGGCGACCAGCTCGTCCCGGATGACCGCCGCGTCCCCCTCGATCACCATGGTCAGCGACTCGGGGTGCAGGTAGGTCGCCGCGGCGGCGGAAACGTCCTCGACGGTCGCCGCGAGCAGTTGCTCCCGCAGCCGCGCGTGGTAGTCGTCCGGCAGGTCGTGCACGACCAGCGTGGTCAGGGCCGCGGCGATCGCGCGCGGGCTCTGCAGCTCGACCGAGAGCTGGCCGGCCCGCCAGGAGCGCGCCACCTCCAGCTCGTCCTCGGTGACCCCGGTCAGCTGGGTACGCGAGATCTCGCCCACCGACTCGACGAGCGCCGGGGCGGTCACCGCGGTCTGCACGCCGGAGCTGACCGCGAACCGCCCGAACCGCCGGGACGAGGCGAAGTCGCCCCGGATCCCGTACGTGTAGCCGCGTACCTCGCGGATCAGGTGGTTGAGCCGGGACGTGAACGCGCCGCCGAGCACGGTGCCGGCGAGCGTCATCGGCACGTGGTCCGGGTGGGCGCGGTGCGGGGACGGGTGGCCCAGCCGCAGCGTGGACTGCACCGAGCCGGGCCGGTCCACCAGAATGATCCGGCGCTGCCCGGTCAGCGGCACGTCGATCGGGCCGCCGCGTTCCACCGGGCCGCCGCCGGCGCCGGCGAACGCCGTCGCGGCGAGCGCGTCCAGGTCGATCCGCTCCAGGTCACCGGCGACGATCAGGGTGCCGGGGCGGATGAACCACTCGGAGTGGAAGACGGTGACGTCGTCCACCTCCAGCGCGGCCACGCTGTCCGGGTCGCCGTAGAGCGGGCGGCCCCACCGGTGCTGCGCGCCGAACAGCTCGGCCCGCAGCACCGCGTCGGCGCGCGGGCCCGGGTTGGCCCAGTCCATCCGCAGCGCCGTCGCCTCGTCGTCACGGACCCGGCGCACGTCGGCCGGGTCGAGCCGGGGCGTACGGACCGCCTCGGCGAGCAGCTCCACGGCGGCGGTCAGCCGGTCCACCGGCACCTGCACGCTCACCTGGAACGAGTCCCAGTCCAGCCCGGTCGACAGCTCGGTGCCGAGCGCCTCGATGGCCAGCGCGTACGCGGTGGCGTCCCGCTGCGCGGTGCCCTCCTCCAGCGCCTTGGCCAGCACCGCGCCGAGCCCTTCCTTGCCGACCGGCTCCCGGCCCGCGCCGCCGTCGAGAAGCAGCAACGCGACGGCGAGGTTCTGCCCGGGCAGGTGCGCGGCGACCACCTGGCCGCCGGCCGCCGTCCGCCGGACCACCTGCGGGAACCGGTAGGCGCGGGCGGCGCCGGGGCCGGGACGGGTGGCGATCAGCGACATCACTTCTCCTCGGGCAGGTAGGTCAGGATCACCCGGTCGGCGGCGCCGAGCAGCTCGGCGGCCTGCTCGGCGATCTGCTCGGCGGTCACCGCGAGCCAGGCCGGCAGCCGGTCGGCCGCGCGGGCCGGGTCGCCGAACTGGGTGGCGTACCGGCCGAGCGTGTCGGCCCGCCCGTCGACAGTGGACATCTGCCGCCACCACATGGTGCTCAGCAGCGCCTTGGCGCGGTCCAGCTCGGCGGCGGTCACCGGCACCGTGGCCAGCTCGTCGACCACCTCGGCCAGCCCGTCGCGCAGCCGCTCGGCGCTCACTCCGGGGCGGGCCGTGGCGGTGGCGATCAGCGGGGCGGGCGCGTGTGCCAGGTCCACCCCGTACGCGCCGACGAGGTCCGGCTGGGCGATCCGCTCGCCGTCGGCCAGGCGCTGGTAGAGGCGGCTGCCCCGGCCGCTGCCGAGCACGGTGGCCAGCACCGTGGTCACGTCGTACCCCGGGGTGCCGAACGGGTGGGTGCGGTGCGCGACGTAGACGCGGGGGGCGGGCACGTCGGCGGTGACCGTCTCCACCGCCGGGTGGCCGGTGGCCGGCACGGTACGGCCGTCCGGCGCGGCCGGGATGTCGGCGCGCGCGGCGAGGCCGCCGAAGTACTTGTCGGCGAGCCCGAACACCTCGGCGGCGGTGGTGTCGCCGACCACGGTGAGGACGGCGTTGTTCGGCGCGTAGTAGGTGCTGTGGAACTCCTGGAAGGTGGCCAGGTCGGCGGCGTTCAGGTCGGCCATCGACCCGATCGTCGCGTGGTGGTACGGGTGCCCCGGCGGGTAGAGCAGCGGCAGCAGGCGCAGCCAGGCGTCGCCGTACGGCACGTTCTCGTAGCGCTGCCGCCGTTCGTTCTTCACCACGTCGCGCTGGTTGTCCAGCGTCTCCTGGGTCAGCGCCGGCACCAGCCCGCCCATCCGGTCGGCCTCCAGCCAGAGCGCCAGCTCCAGGTGCTCGGCCGGGACGGTCTCGAAGTAGTTGGTGCGGTCCGGGTTGGTGGTCGCGTTGAGCGAGCCGCCCGCGCCCTGGATCAGCTTCATGTGCTCGGTCTTCGCCACGTTCACCGAACCCTCGAACATGAGGTGCTCGAAGAGGTGCGCGAAGCCGGTCTGTCCGGCCGGCTCGTGGCGGGAGCCCACGTCGTACCAGAGGTTGACCGCCACGGCCGGGGCGGTGCGGTCCTCGCTCACCACCACACGCAGGCCGTTGTCCAGTCGGGTCGTCTCGATCGGCCAGGGGAAACCGCTGTCGGGCATGAGACGACGCTATCCGATCCCGGAGGCGGAAAGGTGACACGCGCGCCGGAGCATCGTCGGTGCGCGCCGGGGTACCCGTGCGGGCATGGCCGCCACCTCACCGTCCGCCGTCGAGCGCGCCGCCGCCGCGCTGGCCCGGCTCCGGCACGCCCGCCTGCTGCACCCGGCGGGGCGCACGTTCGGCGGCGAGGTCCGGATCTGGGGTACGCCGGGACCGCCGACCGGGGTGCCGCTGCTCGACCTGCCGGGCCGGTGGCCGGCCACGATCCGCCTCTCCAAGGGCGTGCCGACGCCGGGCGCCTGGCCGGACGTGCTGGGCGTGGCGGTACGGCTGCGCCGCGACCCGGAGCCGCCGGTGGACCTGCTGTTCAGTTCCAGCGGCGCAGCGCCGGTGCTGCGGAACCTGCCGCTGCCCCGGCGGCGCTTCACCGGGACGTACACGTCGATCATGCCGTTCCGGGCCGGCGGGCGACGGCTGTTCCTGGCCGTGCTGGCCGACCCGGAGTCACCCGACCTGGGTCGCGGCCTGGCCGAGGCGGGCGCGGCGGTGGCCGCCGACGAGCCCCGGCTGGTGCTGGCGGTGGCCTCGGCGGCAGGCCGGTGGCGGCCGTTCGGCGAGGTACGCCTCGACGGCGAGCGCGGCGCCGCCGAGGACGCCGCGCTCGCCTTCGATCCGATCGGCAACGTGCCGCCGGGGTTGCGCCTGGCCGGCCCGCTGGCCCGGTTGCGGGACGACAGTTACCGGGGTTCCCGCCGGGCCCGGGGCGCGACGCTCAGTCGGGCGGCTCGACGGGGGTGACGGTCTGCTCGGAGGTGCGGTGCTCAAGCACCGTGTTGGGGGCGGCGTTCTGGTCCGCCTCGCGGATGTCGGACTCGGTGAGGATCGCGTCGGCCTGCGCCTCGGCGTCGTCGCTGCCCGCCGCCGCCTCCTCCGGCAGCAGATGCGCCCGGGACTCGATCCGTTCCTGGTCACTGGGGTCATGGCTGGTGGTCATGGCGATCACATACCCCGTGTTCCGCACTTCGGAACGACAGCGGGCTTTCCGGCGCGCGTCGGGTACGCTGGCTGATGTGACGCGGTCGTATCGATGGTTTAGGCAGCCGGCTGGAGGAGCCGGTGACTCGACCATGAGCTGACGTCACTTACCTCTTCGAGCCGGCCGGGCAGGGATTCTTTTCCCTGCCCTTTCGTATGCGAGCAGCCGGCTCGATCCCCCGGACCCGGCACGGGGGCACGGTCGGCGGAAGGAATCCCCACCGTGACCACGTCCCAGGACGCCCATCGGGTCATCGACCAGCGCATCGACCGTGTGGTGCCGCTGACCACCCCGGCCCTGCTGCACCACCACCTGCCGCTCGAGACCCCGCTGGCCGAGGCCGTCGTGGCGGGCCGCCGTGCCGTCGGCCGGGTGCTGGACCGCGACGACGACCGGCTGCTCGTCGTCGTCGGCCCCTGCTCCGTGCACGACCCGGCCGCCGCCCTGGAGTACGCGGGCCGGCTGCGCGAGGCCGCCGCCCGGGTCGCCGACGACCTGCTCGTGGTGATGCGCGTCTACTTCGAGAAGCCGCGCTCGACGGTGGGCTGGAAGGGCCTGATCAACGACCCGGCGCTGGACGGGTCCGGCGACGTGAACACCGGTCTGCGTACCGCGCGGGCGCTCCTGCTCGACGTGCTGCGGCTGGGCCTGCCGGTGGGCTGCGAGTTCCTCGACCCGATCACCCCGCAGTACATCGCGGACACGGTGGCCTGGGGCGCGATCGGCGCGCGGACGGTGGAGAGCCAGGTGCACCGGCAGCTCGCCTCCGGGCTGTCCATGCCGATCGGCATGAAGAACCGCCCCGACGGCAGCATCGCCACCGCCGTGGACGCGATCCGGGCGGCCGGGGTGCCGCACGTCTTCCCCGGCATCGACGTCTCCGGCACCCCGGCGATCATGCACACCCGGGGCAACGCGGACGGGCACCTGGTGCTGCGCGGCGGGGGCGGCCGGCCGAACTACGACGCGGAGTCGGTGGCCGGGGCGCTGGAGCTGCTGCGCGCTGCGGGCCTGCCGGAGCGGGTGGTGGTCGACGCCAGCCACGCCAACAGCGGCAAGGACCACCGCAACCAGCCGCTGGTCGCCGCCGACGTGGCGGCCCAGCTCGCCGCCGGTCAGCGCGGGATCGTCGGCATCATGCTGGAGAGCTTCCTGGTGCCCGGCCGGCAGGACCTGGACCCGACCCGGGAGCTGGCGTACGGCCAGTCGGTCACCGACGCCTGCATCGGATGGGACAGCACGGCCGAGGTCCTGGAGCACCTGGCCCAGGCCGTCCGGGCCCGCCGGGCCACGCTGCCGGCGCCGGCCTGAGCGGGGTTGGGGCGAGTTTGACCGGTTCGGCGCCGGGTAGGTGGTCGGCGTGACCGATGACGCGCCCGTGACCGAGCAGCCCGACACGCGGCCGCTCGACGACCTGCTCGACGACATCTACCACGGCCAGGAGCGGATCACCCAGGCGGACATCTACCGCCGGGCGGTGGCCGCCGAACTCCCCGCGGAGCTGCTCACCCGGATCGCCGCGCTCCCCCAGGGCGAGTACGCGGCGGACGAGGCGGCCGATCTGCTGGGCGGCACGGTCGCCTGAGCACCCGGAAGACGAGAGGACGCGACATGACCGACCGCAACCCCGAGCACGAGCACCTGGCGGCGCTCGGCCAGCCCCCGGAGGGCGTCGACACGCTGCCGGAGCCGGACTTCGCCAACGAGCACGAGCGCACCGCTGTGGACCGGGACATCGTCACCGGGGAGGACGAGGAGGAGCGGGAGCCGGAGGCGTCGCGCGGCTGGGCCGGCGAGGACCACGGCACCACCCCCACCTGACCGTGGGAGACGCGCGAAAAGGGGGCCGGCGCACACCGGCCCCCTTTTCGTGTCCGCATCCCTCACGCCTCGTGGTGACCGCCCTCGGCCGCCTGCTGGGCGACCGCGTACCCCATCTGGAGGAAGTCGGAGGCGGCCACCGCGGTCAGCGCGGTGGCGACCAGCCGGGTCAGCCGGGGCGCCAGCACCAGCCCGCCGGTGAGCCCGGTGGCGACCCAGACCGCCAGGCAGAACGGGCAGCTGACCAGTTCGCCGAGCGCGTGCCGGGTGGGGCTGCCCTCGTCGCGGACCTGCTCCATCACCTCGCCGCTGCCGATCGGGTGGTCGTAGCGGGTGAACGGCGCCCGCAGCGGGCTGGTGATCGCGTCCTTGGACAGCAGCCGGCTGAGCTTGTGCGTGGCGATCGAGAGCAGCACCACGTCCGCCGGCGTGGGCCGCTCGGGCACCGGCCGTCCGGTCGCCCGGACCAGGCCGACGAGCGCGGCGGTCACGCCCGCGTACGTGCCCATCGCCTTCAGGTAGCCCTCCAGCGGCCGGTGCTCGTGCGGCGCGTACGCCTGGCGCAGGCGCGCCACCTTCTGCTTCAGGCCACTCCCGGTCAAGCCGGCCTCCTCGTGCTCGTCGTGCGCCCGGGCTCAGCCGGCGGTCAGGTTGTCGGCCACCTCGCGGTCGAGGTTGGCCAGGATCTCGTCGGCCAGGTCGTGGTCCGGGCCGGCCAGGTCGAGCCGGACCCGGGCGCCGCCCGCGTCGGCCGGTTCCACGTCGATCTCGGCGGACCAGTCCGCGGCGCTCCACCGGGCGCGCATGTCGTCGGCGTCGACGACCTCGACCCGGCAGGTGCCGGAGTTGCGCAGCCGCTCGGGCAGCCAGGCCGAGGAGCGGTCCGGATCAGTGGCGGTGTTGAACACCACCTCCGGGGGCGCGGACATGCCGCGCTCGGCGTGGCTGCCCATCAGGCGTCCCGCAGCCGGCTCGGGTCGACCTCCCGGCCGGGGTGCCGGGCCAGGTACTCCGTCTCCAGTTCGGCGGTGCGCCGCAGGTGGTTGGCGAGCGCCGAGTCGGTGGCGTGGCGCAGCGTGTCCAGCCGGGTGCGGTGCAGGCTCTGCATCTCCCGGACCAGGTCCTCGTCGCCCAGCTCCACCGGGTCCACCCCGAGCTGCTCGCCGTCGACGGTGCGGGCGTGATCGCCGTCCCACTCCGCGACCCGCTGTTCCGGGCTCGCGTCCCGGCGTACCGATTCGGTCATCGTCGCCCCCTCGTCTCGTTCGGGTTGGCACCTGTTCGGATGCCCAGCGGGCGTGCCACCAAACCACCGCCCGGACTACGACGCCGTGTCGGAGACGCCCGGGGAGTCCCGGTACTCTCGTGGGCATGGAACGGCTCTGGACACCGGCGTGGATCGTCCGCCACGTGGCCATGGTCGTGCTGGTGGCGGGTTGCCTCGGGATGGGCTGGTGGCAGGTCACCCGCGCCGCCGGGGGCAACGCGATCAGCTTCGGTTACGCGATCGAGTGGCCGGTGTTCGCCGGTTTCGTGATCTTCGTCTGGTGGCGGGAGGTCCGCCAGACGCTGCGGGCGACGCCGCCGGGCGACGCGCAGCCGACGGCCGATCCGGCGCCGTCGGCGGCTGCCGGCGCCGAGCCGGTCGTCACCACCCCGGCGGTACGCCGCCCGGTGCGCGTCGTGCGGACGCCGTCCGCCCCGGCCGACGGGGCGGACGACGCCGAGCTGGCCGCGTACAACCGCTATCTATCCTGGTTGAACGCCAATCCGGGCGCCCGGCCCGGCGACTATCCCGGCTGAGGCCGGTGCGGAAGGACGGACGACGGTGGGCGGAGCCCTTACCCGGTACCGCGTGATCGCCTGGATCGTGGGCGTGGCGCTCGTGGTGCTGGTCCTGATCGGCATGCCGCTGAAGTACGGCTTCGACAACCCGAGCGTGGTGGGCGTGGTCGGCGTGGCGCACGGCTGGCTGTACATGCTCTATCTGGCGCTCACGTTCGACCTGTCCCGCCGGGCGAACTGGCCGCTGAAGCGGATGCTGCTGGTGATGCTCGCCGGGACCGTGCCGTTCGTCTCGTTCTACGCCGAGCGGCGGGTGAGCCAGTGGGTGGCTGCCGAGCAGCAGCCGCGTACCCCGGAGCCGGTCGCGGGCTGAGCGCCGCTCACCGCGCCGGTCGCCACGGCTCGGCCGCCGGCGGGTCGGCCCAGCCGCCCATGCGCGCCGCCTCGCGGGCGCGGCGCAGCGCCCGGCTGACCTGACCGAACTGTCGTTCGTCGTCGCTGCTGAACAGCAGCACCTCGGTGCCCCGCACCCGGCCCCACAGCTCGTGCGCCGGGGGCCGCCAGCGGTCGCCGATCAGCACGAGCAGCAGCGGCACCAGCCCGACCGCGCCGAGCAGGAGGTACGCCTCGGCGGTGAGCCGGTGCAGGCCGCCGGTGAAGCCGAGCAGCAGCCCGACCGCGGCGATCATCGCGGCGGACACGGCGACGGCGCGGATCGCGAGCCGGTCGTGCGGGCCGCGATCGGTCCGCACCTGGGTGATCTCGGCCACCGGCCAGCTGTTGCGGCCGACGGTGAAGCGCTCGGCGGTGACGACGATGCCGGGGCGGGCGTAGAGCAGTTTGGGCGAGGTGGGTCGGGGCGGCTGGGTGGCGGAGCGTTCGGTCTGCACGGCGGCCTCCCGGGGACGCGGATCCCGTGCGGGAATCCCGGTTCCGGGCTTCATTGTGTTGCGGGCCCGCCACCTGACCTCGGGTTTTCGGCGATCGGCCGCCGGTTCTGCCCCGGGTGGCCCGCCGGAAAGAGGAAGCGATTTCAGTCTTTGTCATGACTTTGCGTGGCGGTGGCTGACGACATCCGCCCAGAACGACCAATCGGGCGAGCCACACCATGCTGCACCATCGTCACTTTCCGCCACTTTGCCAACTTTCGCCCCTGCTTGAACTCCCGACCACTCCGATCACGGGTTAGGTTGTGCAGGTCGGCCCGGTCGACAGCCATCCACCCGGATGGCCCCGGGCCGGTGTCGCCGGGTCGCGAACGCGCCCGGCGACCGGTGGGAGAGGAGCTTTCCGCTCTTGTCGTCCTTACGGATGCTGCTCCGCTCGCTCGCGGTGGCCGGCCTCTCGGCCGCGCTGCTCGCCCCGGCGCAGGTGGCCCGGGCCGAGCCCACACCCGCAGAGCTGACGAAGCAGATCGAGAAGTCCTCGACTGAGCTGGAGCGAATCGTCGAGTCCTACAACAAGCTCAACGAGGACATCAAGGCCAACAAGGCCACGGCGGCCACGTTGGAGGCCCGGATCGGGCCGCTGCAGGAACAGGCCGAGCGCAGCCGCGCCGAGGTGGGCGTGCTGGCGGCGACGGCGTACAAGACCGGCGGCATGCGTACCGCGGCGGCCCTGCTGGACCCGGGTGGCCAGGCCACGCTGCCGGAGCGGCTGGGCACACTGGACCAGCTCACCCGCCAGCGCCAGCGCACCCTCTCCAGCTTCACCGCCGACCAGCAGCGGCTGATCGACCAGAAGACCCGGCTGGACGCCACGCTCGCCCGGGAGGCGGCGCAGGCCAAGCAGCTCAAGTCCGCGAAGACGCGGATCGAGGGAGACCTGGCCGACCTCTACGAGATGCGGCGCAGGGCGTACGGGCGGGCCACCGAGGCGCCCGGCAACGCCGGCTCGGCGGGCAAGCCCCCGGCCGTCTCCGGCGACGCCGGCAAGGCCGTGCGGTACGCCTACGGCGCGGTCGGCAAGCCCTACGGCTATGCCCAGGACGGCCCGGGCAGCTACGACTGCTCCGGTCTGACGCTCGCCGCGTGGCGGGCCGCCGGGAAGTCGCTGCCGCACAGCGCGGCACGGCAGTGGAACGCCACCACGCGGATCAGCCGCAGCCAGCTGCAACCGGGTGACCTGGTGTTCTACTCCGGGCTCGGGCACGTCGCGCTCTACGTCGGCAACGGCCAGATCATCGACGCGCCCAGCGCCGGACGCAACGTCAGCAAACGCGGTATGAACATCATGTCGATCGCCGGCTACGGCCGGGTCTGATCGACGCGGACGGCGAACGGCCGGCGTCCCCCTGTCGGACGCCGGCCGTTCGTTGTCTCAATTACTACCAGGTCAGGCCGCCTGCAGCCCCTCCGCGCGAGCCAGCTCACGCAGCCGGCCGAGGGCCTGGATCTCCAGCTGGCGGATCCGCTCCCGGGAGAGCGAGAACCGCGACGCGACCTCGGTCAGCGAGTGCTCGCGACCGTCCTCCAGGCCGTACCGGGCCCGCATGATGCCGGCGGACCGGTCGTCGAGGTGGTTGAGCAGACCCTCGATCCGCTGCCGCTCCAGGCCGGTGAGCACGATCTCCTCGGGCGACGGCGCGTCGCTGTCGGCGACCAGGTCACCGAGGTTGGTGTCGCCGTCGTCGCCCACCGGGGTGTCCAGCGAGACGGTGTCCTGCGACCAGCGGACCAGCTCGTTGACCCGCTCGACGGTCACGCCGAGGGCGGTCGCGATCTGCTCCGGCTCCGGGTCGCTGCCCAGCTCACGGGTGAGCTGCCGGGCCACGTTGCGCATCCGGTTGACGTCCTCCACCAGGTGCACGGGCAGCCGTACGGTCCGCTCCTGCTGGGCGATCGCCCGGCTGATGGCCTGGCGGATCCACCAGGTCGCGTAGGTGGAGAACTTGAAACCCCGCTCGTAGTCGAACTTCTCGACCGCCCGGACCAGGCCGGTGTTGCCCTCCTGGATCAGGTCCAGCATGGGCATCCCGGAGCGCACGTAGCGCCGGGCGATGGACACGACCAGTCGCAGGTTCGCGCGGATGAACAGGTCCTTCGCGCGCTCACCCTCGACGACCAGCCGCTCCAGGTCCTCCCGGTCGACGCCCTCGGGGATCCGGTCTTCGTCGAGCAGGTGCTCGGCGTAGAGGCCCGCCTCGATCGCCTTGGAGAGGTCGACCTCCCGGGCGGCGTCGAGCAGCGGCGTCCGGGAGATCTCGTGCAGGTAGACGCCGACCAGGTCCCGCTCCTCGGCGACCTCGTCGGTACGCATGCCGATGTTCTTGTCCACGATTGCCACGGTCCCCTCGCTCGCGCCGGTTGCCCGGTTCCTTGCCATCCCCACGTTCATCAGCCCTCCCCGTAACCTCCGCTGTGCCCGTAGGTGCTGACACCTACACAACAGATGTGACGCTTCGGGGATTCCATGTCGTGAGTCGAAACTGTCACGAATGCCTGAGTACTAGCTGAGAGCCCGGTCCATGTTTCCTGTTACCGGCCCGGTTCGGACGGCTTCCGGACACGGCTTTGGGGGCCCGCCGGAGCTGCTGAATCGCTATTCGCCCATGGAATGGCACCATTGCCTGTTCCATGAACACAGCGAGCCGCGTCACCGGGTCGTTGCGATCCTGGTCACTGCGAGATACGCGCTCGTGGACCGGTCGGTTCAGCCACGCTCAGGATTACCCTCCGCCTCGTTGAACAATCCGTACGGGCGGGAACGTCCCCCTCCCGCACGTGATACGTGTCGCACCCGCCGGACGGATGCGCCGGGCGGGTGGATCGCCGGGAGAAGGGGTGAGCGGGGGCGGTCAGGAGGCGAGCAGGGCGAGCGCGCCGCGTACCTGGTGGGCGGAGCGGGCCAGCGCGGCCCGGGCGGCCGGCACCTCCGCGCCGGAGACCAGCGCGACGAGCGCGGTCTTGAGGTCGCCGTCGGCCTCCCGCAGCGCGACCCGGCAGACCTCCTCGGCGCAACCGGTGGCCTCCACGAGGATCGAGATCATGCGACCGCGCAGTTTGGCGTTGGTGGCCACCATGTCGATCATCAGGTTCGAGTAGACACGGCCCAGACGCACCATGACGGCCGTGGAGAACGTGTTGAGCACCAGCTTCTGCGCGGTGCCGGCCTTCATCCGGGTCGACCCGGTGACCACCTCCGGCCCGGTGTCCACGCCGATGAAGACGTCCACCGACGCGGCGGCCGGGGCCTCCGGATTCGCGCAGAGCAGCACCGTAGCGGCCCCCCGCTCCCGGGACGCGGCGAGCGCCCCGAGGACGTACGGGGTGCGTCCGCTGGCCGCCAGGCCGACCACCAGGTCGCCCGGGCGCACGCACTCGGCGGCCTCGGCGGCGCCGCCGCGCTCGTCGTCCTCGGCGTCCTCGACCGCCCGCCACATGGCGTCCGGGCCACCGGCGAGGTGCGAGCAGAACCAGTGCCGGGGCGAGTTGAACGTGGGGGCCAGCTCGGCCGCGTCCAGCACGCCCAGGCGGCCGGAGGTGCCGGCGCCGAAGTAGTGCACGCGGTGTCCGTCGCGCAGCGCGGCCACCGCGAGGTCGACGGTCTCGGCGATCTCGTCCAGCACCGCGGCGACGGCGGCCGGCACCCGCCGGTCCGCCTCGTTGATCACGGTGAGCACGTCCCGGGTGGACATCAGGTCGAGGTCGAAGCTGTGCGGGTTGCGCCGCTCGGTCGGCGCGCCGACGCGCACCACCGGCCGGATCGCCGCCACGCCGTCGCGCTCCGCCCGGCCCGCCGTCATCCCCGCCTCCGCCCGGGACCGACCCGGTGCGACTGGACCGCCTCGGCCGTGGCTTCGAGCGCCTTCTTGGTCCGGGCCCGGCTGCGCGCGGCCACCCCGACGAAGAGGCAGTCGACGACGGTGAGCTGGGCCAGCCGGCTGGCCGTCGCGCCGGAGCGGTAGGTCGTCTCCCGGGCGGCTGTGGTGAGCACGTGGTCGGCGACCTCGGTGATCGGCGAGCGCGGGAAGTTGGTGAGCGCCACGGTGGTGGCTCCCCGGGCCCGCGCCTGCTCCAGCACCTCGATGACGTCGGACGTGGTGCCGGTGTGCGAGATGCCGACCGCGACGTCGCCGCGCCCGAGCAGGGCGGCGGAGGTGAGCGCGGTGTGCACGTCCGGGAAGTAGAACGCGATGCGGCCGATGCGGTGCAGCTTCTGCTGGAAGTCGGAGGCGACGAAGCCGCTGGCGCCCGCGCCGTAGACGTCGATCCGGCCGGCCGCGCCGATCGCCTCGACCACCTGCTCGCAGACGGCCGGGTCGAGCTGCTCGGCGGTCTCCTCGACGGCTCGGGCGTCGTTGAAGGCGATGGTGGCGATGATCTGGGCCAGGTCCGCGCCCGGCGGGATGTCGCCACCGACCACCCGCGCGTCCGGCGGCTCGACCCGGCGGGCGGCCTCGGCGGCGAGGCGGATGCGCAACTGGGGGTAGCCGTCCATGCCGACCGAGCGGCAGAAGCGGATCACTGTCGCCTCGGACGTCTCGGCGGCGGTGGCGAGGTCGGTGATCGTGCGCCGGGCCGCGTCCGCCGGATCGGCGACGACCAGCCGGGCCACCCGCTGTTCGGCCGGGGACAGCGAGGGCAGCAGGCCGCTGATGTGGACGATCAGTCCACCGGGCTCGTGACTCGCAGAAATCTTCGGACTCTTCGCCACGGATGAAACTTACTTTCAGAGCGCGTGAGCGTCAACCATGACACCGCGTATCGGGAAATTTACCGTCTTCCGTGCCCGCCCCCGGGCCAAGGATCCCATTGTCGCAGCCCCACCGCCTCAACCGGTCCGGTCGAGTCACTCCTGCCGCCCGACGTGCCGGTCCGCCGTCGCGCGGCAGGGCCTGCCTGGTCGGCCTCGGCCGGACGGTCCGGACGGCCCGTGCGGGTCACCGGTCGGTCGGCACGACGGTTGACTAGCGTGTGTGTCCATGACGGAACGCACGGTGCTGGTCACCGGAGGCACGGGTGGGCTGGGCGGCGCGGTCACCGCCGCCTTCCTCGACGCAGGCTGGCGGGTGGTCGTACCTCAGCGGGAGGCCGGGACGGACGACGGCCCGGTCCGGGTCGTGGCCGACCTGCTGACCCCCGAGGGGGCCGCGCGGGCGGTCGAGGTCGCGACCGCCGAGCCGGCCGCGCCACTGCGCGCGGTGGTCAACCTGGTCGGCGGGTACGCCGCGGGCGGCCTGGTGCACGAGACCCCGGTCGAGGAGTTCGAGCGGATGCTGCGGCTCAACCTGCGCCCGACCTACCTGGTGACCCGGGCGGCACTGCCGCACCTCGTGGCAACCGGTGACGGCGCCGTGGTCTGCGTCTCCGCGCGGGCGGCGGTGTCGCCGTTCCCGGGCGCCTCGGGCTACGTCACCGCCAAGGCCGCGGTGCGGGCGTTCGCCGACGCGGTCGCGGTCGAGTACCGCCAGCGCGGGGTGCGGTGCAACACGGTGCTGCCGAGCGTCATCGACACCCCGGCCAACCGGGCCGCCCAGCCCGACGCCGACCACCGGCGCTGGGTGCCTCCGGCGCAGATCGCCGGCGTGATCCGGTTCCTGGCCTCCCCCGAGTCGGCGCCCACGAGCGGCGCCGGCATCCCGGTCTACGGCCGGGCCTGAACCGGCACCGGGCCGTCGCGGCCCGCCCCGCCGGCCGGACGTGGAGGGCCGCCCGGAGCCGGGCCGGGACCGGCGGACGGATCGTCGGGCAGCCACTCGCTCAGGTGCGCCCGGATCCGGCGGGCCACCTCCTCCGGTGGGCCGTTGCCGTCCACCACCACGAAGCCGCCGTACTCCGGCAGCCTCCGGTAGGCGGCGTCCGCGTCGGTCAGCCAGGTCATGCTCTCGTGGTCGGTGCCGCGCCGCTCGATCCGGCGGTACGCCTCGGCCGGGTCGACGGTGAGCAGGAACGTGACAGCGGGCGCCGGGAAGACCCGGTAGCCGGCCCGGACCAGCCGCTCCCACCGCTGCCCGCCGTGCGCCCGGATGCTCGCGTACTGGCAGTACGACCAGCGGTCCATCACCGCGGTACGGCCAGTGACCAGGCAGCTCAGCAGCGCGAGCGCGATGGCCAGCCAGCGCAGCGCCGACTCGACCACGAGCAGGCCGTCACGCCCGACGAGCCGCTGCGCGTCCGGACGGCCGATCCGTTGGGCGACGCGGCCGAGCCAGCGGCGGCCACCGGCGTTGCGGTGGTACGTCGCGGGGTGGCCGGCGGCGGTGAGGGCCTGGGCGAGCCGGTGCGCCTGGGTGGTCTTGCCTGAGCCGTCGATGCCGATCAGGGCGACGGCACGCAGTCGGGCCCTGCCCCGCCGCGTCCGCAGTGAGCTGGCCACCCTCCCGAGGTTATCCGACCGACGCCCACACCGGCCTGTATGTCGCTTTCCTGCCCTGGCGGGCCGATCGCGCCGCAACAGGTGTGACCGGAGCGTCCGCCGGGTACGCAACGTGATCCCACCGCCCATGACGACGAGGGAGCCGCAGATGGCCGAGCGCGGGGACGAGACCCTGGTGCACACGCTGAAGAAGGTCGCCGCCGTGCTCAAACAGTCCGAGATCCCGTTCGCGCTGGGTGGCAGCTTCGCGGTGTACGCGCACGGCGGCCACTCCAGCGACCACGACGTGGACTTCCTGCTCCGCGAGGCGGACGTCGACCGGGCGCTGGAGGCGCTCGTCGAGGCCGGCTTCACCGCCGAGCGCCCGCCGGAGGACTGGCTGGTCAAGGTCTACGACGAGGACCGGATGGTGGACCTGATCCACCGGCCGGTGGAGACGCCGGTGACCGAGGAGACGTTCGCCGACACGATCGTGCGCCCGGTCGACGCCATCCACATGCCGGTGCTCTCGGCCAGCCAGCTCATGGTGCACAAGCTGTTGAGCTTCTCGCAGCACTACTGCGACTTCGCCCGCGCCCTGCCGCTGGCCCGCTCGCTGCGGGAACAGATCGACTGGGAACGGGTACGGAAGGAGACGCAGCACTCGCCGTACGCGGAGGCGTTCCTGGTGCTGCTCGACCGGCTGGACGTGCTGCCCGGCGGCGCGCCCGGCGGAAGGGAGACCCTGTGACCGGATTGTCCGGCGACGTTCCCCCCGACGAGTACGTCGAGGCGGAGATCCAGAGCATGCTGGCCGAGGACCCGACGGTGGCCGAGCAGGGCATCACCGTGGTGCGGCGGGAGAACGGGCTGGTGCTCTACGGCGAGGTGGAGAGCCCGCACCGGCGGGAGGAGATCCTGCGCCGGGTGGCCGAGCGCTTCCCGGACACCCACGTGACGAGCGACATCGGGGTGATCCGCACGCAGGCGCCCACCCAGGTCGAGGAGCTGCCGTGAGGGAGGTTCGATGGTGATCCGGATCGCCGCCGTCGGCGACGTGCATCTGGACGAGGACGTGGTGGGCCGGTTCCGTCCGGCGCTGGAGGAGCTGCCCGGCTCCGCCGACGCGCTGCTGCTCGCCGGTGACCTGACCCGGCACGGCACCGAGGCCGAGGCACGCTGCGTGGCCCGGGAGTTCGGCGATCTCGGCGTACCGGTGATCACCGTGCTCGGCAACCACGACCACCAGTGCGACCAGGTGCCGCAGGTGGTGAAGGTGCTGGAGGACGCCGGGATCACGGTGCTGGAGGGCACCGGCGTCGTGGTGGACACGCCGGGCGGGCGGCTCGGGGTGGCCGGCGTCAAGGGGTTCGGCGGCGGGTTCGCCGGGCGCTGCGCCAGCGACTTCGGCGAGCCGGAGATGAAGGCGTTCGTACGGACCACCCGGGAGAGCGCCGACGCGCTCGCCGACGCGCTGCTCTCGCTGGACTGCGACGCGCTCGTCGCGCTCACCCACTACTCCCCCGTGCCGGACACGCTCGCCGGCGAGCCGCTGGAGATCTACCCGTTCCTCGGCTGCTACCAGCTCGGGCAGGCGATCGACGCCGCGCCCACCGCGCTGGCGCTGCACGGGCACGCCCACCACGGCACCGAGCGCGGCACCACGCCGGGCGGGGTGCGGGTGCGCAACGTGGCGCACCCGGTGATCAAGCAGGCGTACAGCGTCTTCCACCTGGGCGGTGACCAGCTCGACTGACCGGGAGGTTTCCGGGATCGGGCGCACGGGTATTCAGCCGACATGGAGCTGATTCTCTGGATTCTCGCAGTCGTACTGGTGGTCGCCGGAATTCTCGCCCTGTTCCGCCGGCAGATCCTCTGGGGCATCGTCCTCATCGTCGTCGGCCTCCTGGTCGGCCCGGGTGGCGTCAGCATCTTCAACACGTAACAGCGGTTCTCGTACCCGCCGGGGTCGCCGGGCCCGGGTGTTCCGTCCTGCCGGACCGGAACACCCGGGCCGGGTGACTCCGGCTTTTCCGCGTCCGGGCCGGCGTTTGCCGGGCCGGTCGAGCGGAAACATCTCGACCATGGAGACGTCGCAGAGTGTCACCCGGCGCACCACCGGCGCCCGGAAGTGGTGGGCGCTGCTCGGTTTCGGCGCCGCCACCTTCGCCGCGGCCGCGATCGGCGGGCTGGGTGTGCAGGGCACCTCCGCCGAGTACCAGAGCCTGGAGCAACCCGCGTGGGCGCCGCCGTCGTGGCTGTTCGGCCCGGTCTGGACGGTCCTCTACGCGCTGATCGCGATCGCCGGCTGGCTGGTCTGGCGCCGGGCCGGGTTCGGCCCCGCGCTCTGGGCCTGGGTGGTGCAGCTCGTGCTGAACGCGATCTGGACCCCGCTGTTCTTCGGCGCCGGGGCGTACGGGCTGGCGTTCGCCGAGATCGTGCTGATGTGGCTGGCGGTCGGCGTGACCGTGGTCCTGTTCCGGCGCGTCTCCCGGCCGGCCACGCTGCTGATGCTGCCGTACTGGGCGTGGGTGACGTTCGCGTCCGCGCTGAACTTCGCGGTGTGGCGGCTGAACTCCTGACCGGTGCGGGCGCGAGGGCCGGTCGCCCCCGCGCCCGCCGGGCTCAGCAGCGGGGTACGCCGGGGATGTAGCCGTCGTAGCCGGTGTAGACGTAGGCGTCGGAGATGAACCGGCCGGAGCCGATCCGGTCCCAGATCGAGCTGGTGCCGTAGGTGCCGCTGACGCTGGTGCCGCTGGTCTGGCACTGGATGGTCACCTTCGCCCCGTCGGCGACCGTGCCGACCGAGCTGTAGCCGGTGCCGGGGCCGGAGCGGACCGTCAGCGGGGAGCCGGCCGTGTTCACGGTGCCCTGGCCGGTGTTCGTCCCGCCGCAGCCGTTGTCGCTGGTGTAGGTCTTGGTGCCCCAGTAGAGCGCCTGGACGCCGTTGAACTTGATCTTCACCGAGCTGCCGTCGATGCGCTGCTCGTAGTGCAGGTGCGGGCCGGTGGAGCCGCCGGTCGTGCCGACGTACCCGATCACCCGGCCGTAGCCGACGGTCTGCCCGACGGAGACGTTGAAGGCGCTCAGGTGGGCGTAGTAGGTGGTGTGGCCGCCGCCGTGGTTGATCCGGACGTACTTGCCGTAGCTGGTGTCGCCGAGGTTGGTGACCACGTCGACGGTGCCAGGCGCGCTGGCGACGACCGGGTCGCCGGCGTCGTCGGTGCGGTTGAAGTCGATGGCGTTCGCCGGGCTGTGGTTGGTCCGGGTCTGACCGGACCAGGACTGGTTGCAGGGGAACGGGACCTTGAACGTCGGCGCGGCCATCGCCGGCGCGGCCGGCACGAGGGTCGCCGCCAGGACCGTCGCGCTCGCCCCGAGGGCGAGCCATCGCTTACGCATCCACTGCCTCCAATGTTGAAAGTCTTCAATGTGATGCGGACATCCTGACAGAAAGTTCCGTTCCCGGGAAGATTCGTGGGAGCGCACCCAAGCCCCTGGCCAGGGTTTCGGGATTGTTACCGGGCCGTGTCCGGCCAGGGGTGGACCCGACACGATGCAAGCGCTTACATGTGAGGACGACCATCGGACCGGCGCGGGTTCGATCCCCCCACGCGCCGGCAAGGAAGGAGATCGGCATGGCGTTTGCCAGATCGCGCCAGACGCTCGCGGTCGCCGGCGTCCTGGGGCTGGCGCTCGGTGTCGCCGCCTGCGGCACCGGCGATGACAAGAAGAGCGACAAGGCCGGATCGGCCGAATGCGCCGCATACGAGAAGTACGAAGGTCACGACGGCAAGAAGGTGACCATCTACTCCTCCATCCGGGAGATCGAGGCCGACCGCCTCAACGAGTCCTGGAAGCAGTTCGAGGACTGCACCGGCATCGAGATCGACCACGAGGGCAACGCCGAGTTCGAGGCGCAGCTCCCGGTCCGGGTCGACGGCGGCAACGCCCCCGACCTCGCCTTCATCCCGCAGCCGGGCCTGCTGAAGCGCTTCGTCGACTCGGGCAAGCTCAAGCCGGTCGGCGCCGACACCAAGGCGATGGCCGAGCAGAACTACTCCCCCGACTGGCTGAAGTACAGCACCGTCAACGGCCAGCTCTACGGCGCCCCGCTCGGCTCGAACGTGAAGTCCTTCGTGTGGTACTCGCCGAAGACCTTCAAGGACAAGGGCTGGACCGTCCCCACCACGTGGGACGACCTGATCAAGCTCTCCGACCAGATCGCGGCCAGCGGCACCAAGCCGTGGTGCGCCGGCATCGAGTCCGGTGACGCCACCGGCTGGCCGGCCACCGACTGGATCGAGGACGTGCTGCTGCGTACCGGTGGCCCGGAGGTCTACGACAAGTGGACCACCCACCAGATCCCGTTCAACGACCCGCAGGTGGCTGACGCGCTCAACCGGGCCGGCACCATCCTGAAGAACGAGAAGTACATGAACGGCGGCTTCGGCGGCGTCAAGAGCATCTCCACCACCGCCTTCCAGGAGGGCGGCACGCCGATCACCACCGGCAAGTGCGCGATGCACCGCCAGGCGTCCTTCTACGCCAACCAGTGGCCCGAGGGCACCAAGGTGGCCGAGGACGGCGACGTCTTCGCGTTCTACTTCCCGGCCATCGACCCGGCCAAGGGCAAGCCGGTGCTGGGTGGCGGCGAGTTCGTCGGCGCGTTCGCCGACCGTCCCGAGGTCCAGGCGGTGCAGACCTACCTGGCCTCCGGCGAGTACGCCAACAGCCGCGCCAAGATCGGTGACTGGGTGTCCGCGAACAAGAAGCTGGACATCAACAACGTGCCGAACCCGGTGGACAAGCTCTCCGTGGGCATCCTCCAGGACGAGAAGACGGTCTTCCGCTTCGACGGCTCGGACCTGATGCCGGCCGCGGTCGGCGCCGGCACCTTCTGGAAGGGCATGGTGGCCTGGATCAACGGCAAGGACACCAACTCCGTCCTGAACGACATCGAGGGCAGCTGGAAGTGATCTAGCAGGTGGCCCGGTCCGGTTCCCCCGGACCGGGCCACCTCTGCTAGCCGAACCCTTGAAGGAGGGTCGATGGAGTTCGACTTCGCGGCGGAGCAGCCGAAGTTCCTCATGCTGATGTACGGGCTGATCGCCTTCGTCGCGGTGGTGGGCGGGCTGCTCCTGCTCCTCGACGTGGTGCCGTCGTACTTCGCCCGGCGCCGGGAGGCGCAACTGGTCGCCGCCTCGGTGAGCGGCACGCCGCTGCCCCGCCGGCCCAAGCAGCGCGAGGGCGCGTTCGCGTTCTTCTTCCTGTTGCCGACGCTGCTGCTGCTCGCCGTCGGACTGGTGGTGCCGGCCATCCGCACCACGCTGCTCTCCTTCATGGACTCCAGCAGCAGCAACTGGGTGGGACTGGACAACTACCGCTGGATGTTCGCCGAGGACTCGATCGTCCGGGTCCTGGTCAACACGCTGATCTGGGTGCTGCTGGTGCCGCTGGTGGCCACCGCGTTCGGCCTGATCTACGCGGTCCTGGTGGACAAGGCACGGTTCGAGGCGGTCGCCAAGTCCCTGATCTTCCTGCCGATGGCGATCTCGTTCGTCGGCGCCTCCATCATCTGGCGCTTCGTCTACGCCTACCGGGGCGAGGGCGACCAGATCGGCCTGCTCAACCAGATCGTGGTGAGCCTCGGCGGAGAACCGAAGCAGTGGCTGCTGGACTCGCCGCTGAACACGTTCCTGCTCATCGTGATCATGGTGTGGATCCAGGCCGGTTTCGCGATGGTGGTGCTCTCCGCCGCGATCAAGGCCATCCCGGCCGACATCGTCGAGGCGGCCCGGCTCGACGGCACCACCGCGTGGCAGATGTTCTGGCGGATCACCATTCCGAGCATCCGGCCGGCGCTGATCGTCGTGGTGGTGACGATCTCCATCGCCACGCTCAAGGTCTTCGACATCGTCCGCACCGCCACCAACGGCAACTACGACACGAACGTGATCGCGACCGAGATGTACAACCAGGCGTTCCGCTACCAGGAGAACGGGCAGGGCTCGGCGCTGGCGGTGTTCCTGTTCGTCCTGGTGATCCCGATCGTGATCTACCAGATCCGCAACCTGCGCAAGCAGCGGGAGGGCTGAGATGACCACCACCACGCCCACCGTCGGAGTCGGCGCCCAGGCCACCGAACCGACCACCCGGGGCGCCCGGGTGCGCAAGCGTCTGAACAGCCGTACCGCCACGCTCGTGTCGGTCGTCATCGCGATGCTCTGGACGATCCCGACCTTCGGCCTGTTCATCTCCTCGCTCCGGCCGGAGAACGAGATCAAGACCACCGGATGGTGGACGTTCTTCAGCGACCCGCAGATCACGCTGGAGAACTACCAGGAGGTGCTGTTCAGCTCCGGCTCGTCCGGGCAGCTGGCCAGCTACTTCATCAACTCGCTGGCGATCACCATCCCCTCGGTGCTCTTCCCGCTCGCGTTCGCGTCGCTCGCGGCGTACGCGCTGGCGTGGATGAACTTCAAGGGGCGGGACTGGGTCTACATCGGCATCTTCGCGCTGCAGATCGTGCCGTTGCAGATGGCCCTGGTGCCGCTGCTGCGGTTCTTCTCCACCGGCGTCACGATCGCCGGCGTGCAGATCCTGCCCGCGTGGGACCTGGTCGACGAGCAGAAGTTCGCCCAGGTGTGGTTCGCGCACACCTGTTTCGCGCTTCCGTTCGCCGTGTTCCTGCTGCACAACTTCATCTCGCAGCTTCCCGGCGATCTGATGGAGGCGGCCCGGGTCGACGGGGCCACCCACCCGAAGATCTTCCGCACCATCGTGCTGCCGCTGATCATGCCCGCGCTGGCGGCGTTCGGCATCTTCCAGTTCCTCTGGGTCTGGAACGACCTGCTGGTCGCGCTGATCTTCGCCGGTGGCGGCGACGAGACCGCCCCGCTGACGGTCCGGCTCGCGGAACTGGCCGGCACCCGGGGCAACGAGTGGCAGCGGCTGACGGCCGGCGCGTTCGTGTCGATCGTCGTACCGCTGATCGTGTTCCTGTCCCTCCAGCGCTTTTTCGTGCGAGGCCTGCTCGCCGGCAGCGTCAAGGGTTGATCCGCGCCCCGCCGCCGGCACGGCCGGCGGCGGGGCCCGGGTCACGGCGGGGAGCCCACACGATGACCAGAATTGACGACGTCGCCCGGCTGGCCGGGGTCTCCACGGCCACCGTCTCCCGGGCGCTGCGGGGCCTGCCGACGGTCTCGGCCGCGACCCGCCGGCGGGTGCTCGCCGCCGCCGAACAACTCCAGTACGCGGTGTCCCCGAGCGCCAGCCGGCTGGCCGGCGGCCGGACCGGCACGGTCGCGGTGGTGGTGCCCCGGATCACCAGGTGGTTCTTCGGCACGGTGGTCGAGGCGGTCGAGGAGTTCCTCCAGGACAGCGGCTACGACCTGCTGCTCTACAACCTCGGCGGCCGGGAGCAGACCCGCCAGCGGGTGCTGCGCACGGCGAGCCTGCACAAGCGCGTGGACGCGATCATCCTGGTCGCCACCCCGCTGCGCGCGGCGGACGTGCACGCGCTGACGAACCTGGACCTGCCCGGCGTGACGATCAGCTCCGGCAGCGAGGTGCCCGGGTGGCCCTGCGTCCGGATCGACGACGTGGCCGCCGCCCGGACCGCCACCCGCCACCTGCTCGACCTCGGCCACACCCGGATCGCGCACATCTCCGGCGACCCGGACGACGAACTGGCCTTCACCACGCACCTGGACCGGCGGCGCGGCTACCAGGAGGCGTTGCGGGCCGCCGGACTGCGGCCCGACCCGAGCCTCGACGTCGAGTCGCGATTCACCATCGACGGGGGTACCCGGGCCACCGCCGAACTGCTGGCCCGGGGCGAACCGCCGACGGCCATCTTCGCCGCCTGCGACGAGATGGCGATGGGCGCGGTCACCGCGCTGCGCGACGCCGGGCTACGGGTGCCGCAGGACGTGAGCGTGATCGGCATCGACGACCACGACCTCGCCGGTGTGCTCGGGCTCTCCACGATCGCCCAGCCCGCCGCCGACCAGGGACTGCTCGCCGCCCGCATCCTGCTCGACCCGCTCGGCGTACGGGCCACCGAGCCGTACCCCGGCCTGGTGCCCGCGCCGCGCGGCGCCGGCACCGACGACGGGACGCCACCCCCGGTGATCCTCCCCACTCGCCTGGTGGTGCGCGAATCGACAGCGCCGCCGCGGGCACACTGAACCAACTTGCTCGTCCCCGCACCACCCAGACAGGAGTAAGGCGCTGAACACCGACGCGACGCAGCAGGCCCCGGGCACCGGCTGGTGGACCGAGGCGGTGATCTACCAGGTCTACCCGCGCTCGTTCGCCGACTCCGACGGCGACGGCATCGGCGACCTGCCGGGCATCACCTCCCGGCTCGACCACCTCGCCGAGCTGGGAGTCGACGCGCTCTGGCTGTCCCCGTTCTATCCGTCCCCGCAGGCCGACGCCGGGTACGACGTGGCCGACTACCGCGACGTCGACCCGCTGTTCGGCACGCTCGCCGACGCCGACAAGCTGATCGCCGAGGCGAAGGCGCGCGGGCTACGGGTGATCGTCGACCTGGTTCCCAACCACACCTCGTCCGCGCACCGCTGGTTCACCGAAGCGGTGGCGGCCGCCCCGGCCAGCCCGGAGCGGCAGCGTTACGTCTTCCGCGACGGCAAGGGCCCGGACGGCGCCGAGCCGCCGAACGACTGGGTGAGCGTCTTCGGGGGCCCCGCCTGGACGCGGCTGCCGGACGGACAGTGGTACCTGCACCTGTTCGACTCCGGTCAGCCCGACCTCAACTGGGACAACCCGGAGGTGCGCGCGGAGTTCCTCGACGTGCTGCGCTTCTGGCTGGACCGGGGCGTGGACGGCTTCCGGGTGGACGTGGCGCACGGCCTGATCAAGCAGGCCGACCTGGCCGACTGGCAGGAGCCGCAGGAGATCCTCTCCGGCAGCGAGGTGGACAAGCCGCGCCCGCCGATGTGGGACCAGGACGGCGTGCACGAGATCTACCGGGAGTGGCGGCGGGTCCTCGACTCGTACCCCGGTGAGCGGATCCTGGTCGCCGAGGCGTGGGTGGAGCCGGCCGAGCGGCTGGCCCGGTACGTGCGCCCGGACGAGATGCACCAGGCGTTCAACTTCGAGTACCTGCTGGCCGCCTGGACCGCGCCGGCCCAGTACGCGGTGATCACCCGCTCGCTGGAGGCCACCGACTCCGTCGGCGCGCCCACCACCTGGGTCCTGTCCAACCACGACGTGGTCCGGCACGCCTCCCGGCTGGGGCTCGGCACCGCCGGTGGCCGGGCCAACGGCGTCGGCGTGGACGACCCGCAGCCGGACGCCGCGCTGGGTCTGCGCCGGGCCCGGGCAGCCAGCCTGCTGATGCTCGCGCTGCCCGGCTCCGCCTACCTCTACCAGGGCGAGGAACTGGGGCTGCCGGAGCACACCACGCTGCCCGACGAGGCCCGCCAGGACCCGACCTGGGCGCGCAGCGGGCACACCGAGCGCGGCCGGGACGGCTGCCGGGTGCCGATCCCGTGGGAGGCCGACGCCCCGTCGTACGGCTTCGGGCCGACCGACGCGAGCTGGCTGCCCCAGCCGTCGACCTGGGCCGAGTACGCGCTGGACCGGCAGCGCGGCGTGCCCGGGTCGACGTACGAGCTGTACCGGACCGCGCTGCGGCTGCGCCGCGAGCACGCGCTGGCCCGGGGCCCGCTGCGGTTCCTGTCCTCCGGCGACGAGGTGCTCACGTTCACCAACGGCGACCTCACCGTGCTGACGAACTTCGGGGCCGACCCGGCGCCGCTGCCGGCCGGCGCGCAGGTGCTGGTGTCGAGCGCGCCGCTGGACGACGCCACGGTCCCGACGGACGTCACCGTCTGGTTCCGGGTGGTGTAAGGAAGGGCCCCTTGTTAACGCCTCCGGTATAGGAAGGGCCCCTTATTAACACTCACCGTTAAGAAGGGGCCCTTCCTTCCAGGCGGTCGGCGCGGGCGTGCAGCAGGTCGTGCACCTGCGCTATGTCCCGCGGCGACGTACGCGCGGCCAGCCAGTACATGATCCCGGTCGGGATGAAGAAGAGCTGGAACGCGGCCAGCCCGACCGCGTAGTTCAACGGCGGCGGGAAGGCCGTACGCAGCGCGGCGAACACCACCCCGACCAGCCCGTTGCCGGCCGCCCGCCCGACGCCGTTGACGAGGTTGCCCAGGCTGTAGACGGTGCCCCGGTGCTCGGGCGGGTTGACGTCGGCGATCAGCGCGAACCAATTCGGCGAGTTCGCCGACGTCAGCGCCAGCGCCACCACGGCGGTGAGCAGGCTCAGCCCCACCGTCGGCTCGGTCAGCACGCTGGACAGCACCGCCGTCACCACCGCGCCCGCCCCGGCGCCGTCGGGCACGTCGATGCGGATCGGCACGAAGAACAGGACCAGGTAGAACGGCAGCGCCGCGAGGATGCCGACGGCCGCGACGGTGGCCCGGCCGCTGGGCGTACGCCGTTGCAGCGCGTCGCCGACCAGGCCGCCCACGATCGAGAACACCCCGCCGAGCTGGAACAGGGTGGCGAAGACGCTGCCCACCACCACGGCCGTCGCCGGCGAGTAGCCCTGCGCCTCGGCCCGCTGGCTGAACAGCACCGGCAGCCAGACCAGCGAGCCGAACGCGGCCTGGGCGGTCAGCCCCTGCAGGATCAGCCAGCGGTTGGTCCGGCGGGCCAGGATCCGGGGCAGGTCGGCGCGGCTGATCCGGTAGTCGTACTCGTTCCCGGCGTCGATCGCCCCGGCCAGCTCCGGTTCGCTCTGCCCGCGCCGGATGTCGTAGGTGAACAGGTACGCCACCGTGGCGGCCAGACCCACGCCGGTCAGCAGCAGGAACGGCCGCCGCCAGTCGGTCGCCCCGAGCACGCCGCCGAGCAGCGTCCCGGCCAGCGTGCCGACGCCCTGGGACAGCCCCCAGAAGCTCATCACCAGGCCGCGTCGGCGCGGCGAGATCAGGTCGGTGACCACGGAGAAGCCGACCGAGCCCACCGCGCCCAGCCCGACCGCGCCGACGAACTGCGCGGCCAGGAACGTCGCGTACCCTCCGGCGAGCGCGCTGCCGGCGGTGCCGGCGGCCCAGAGCAGCGTGCCGACCATGAGCAGCGGCTTGCGGTTGGTGCGGTCCCCGACGTACGCCCAGCCCACCGCCGCCACCGCGCTGACCAGGAAGCTGACGGCGGTGACCAGGCCGAGCATCCGCTGGGGTACGTCGAGGGCGGTGGAGATCGGCCCGTACAGCGGGGGCACCAGGCCGATCGCCACGTTGTCCAGCGAGGCGAGTACCACGAAGACGACGACGCTGTAGAACCGGTGTGCCGCGTTCCCGCGCCGGGAGACCTTCGTGCCCGTCATGCAGGGCAGCCAATCAGGTGCGGGCCGGTTCCGGGACACCGCCCCCGGCCGACGCGCATGTTAAGAAGGGGCCCCTCCTCTACCGCAGGCGTTAAGAAGGGGCCCTTCCTTACCCCCGGGCGTGGGCGTAGCGCTCGCGGATGGCGGGGACCGCCTCGCCGGTGTACTCCTCGGTGTCGCCGACCGACCAGGTGGGCGGGGTGTCGCCACCCAGCGCGACCCAGGCGGCCTGCCGGGCCGC
Organism: Micromonospora chalcea; assembly: GCF_028768405.1. Lineage (NCBI taxonomy): Bacteria > Bacillati > Actinomycetota > Actinomycetes > Micromonosporales > Micromonosporaceae > Micromonospora > Micromonospora chalcea. Next base: position 3,559,791 of record NZ_CP118233.1, read on the forward strand.
GCCGTCGGCCACGTACTCGCCGGGCGGCGGCACCACCACCGGGCGGCCGAAGACCTGCGGCGCGATCCGCCGTACCGCGGCGGACCGGGCGCCGCCCCCGACCAGGATGATCCGGTCGGCGCGGGCGCCCTGGGCGAGCAGCGCGTCGAGACCGTCGGCCAGCCCGCAGAGCATCCCCTCGACCGCGGCCCGGGCCAGGTGCGCCGGGGTCGAGGTGCGCAGTGTCAGGCCCTTCAGCTCGCCGGTGGCGTGCGGTCGATCCGGTGTCCGCTCCCCCTCCAGGTACGGCACCAGGACCAGCCCGTCGGCGCCGGGCGGCGCGGACAGGGCCAGCTCACCGAGCGTGTCGAGGTCGACGCCGAGCAGGGTCGCGGTGGCGTCGAGCACCCGGGCCGCGTTGAGCGTGCACACCAGCGGCAGGAACCGGCCGGTGGCGTCGGCGAACCCGGCCACCGCGCCGCTCGGGTCGGCGGCCGGGTTGTCCGCGACCGCGAAGACGGTGCCGGAGGTGCCGATCGAGACGACCACGTCGCCCGGACCGGCGCCGGCACCGAGCGCCGCGGCGGCGTTGTCCCCGGTGCCCGGCCCGAGGAGCACCGGGCCGGCGGCACCGGTTCCCGGGGTCCCGGCCGTACCGGACGCCGCGCCGTCGCCGAGCACCGCCGGGTCGAGGTGCCCGGCCGCCTCGGCCGGGCCGAGCACGACCGGCACCGTCACGCGCCGGCCGAAGGCCCGCTCCAGCAGGTCCAGCCGGTATTCGCCGGTGCGCGGCGACCAGTAGCCGGTGCCGCTGGCGTCGCCTCGGTCGGTGCACAGCGCGTCCAGGCCGGGCGCGCCGGCGAGCCGCCAGGTGAGCCAGTCGTGCGGCAGGCACACGGCGGCCACCCGGTCGGCGTGGTCCGGCTCGTGCCGGGCCAGCCAGCGCAGCTTCGTGGCGGTGAAGCTGGCCACCGGCACCGCGCCGGTCGCCTCGGCCCAGAACCGGCGGCCGGTCTCCCCGCCGCCGGCCTCCTCGACCAGGTCCCGGGCCGCGTCGGCGGACCGGGTGTCGTTCCACAGCAGCGCCGGCCGGACCACCTCACCGGAGGCGTCCAGGCAGACCATGCCGTGCTGCTGGCCGCCGACCGAGACGGCTGCCACGTCGGCCAGGCCGCCGGCCTCGGCCACCGCCGCCCGCAGGGCCTCCCACCAGGCGTACGGGTCGACCTCGGTGCCGGGCGGGTGCGGCGCGCGGCCCTGCCGGACCAGCGCGCCGGTCTCCGCGTCCCGGACCACCACCTTGCAGGACTGGGTCGACGAGTCGACCCCCGCGACGAGCGGCATGGCGGCCCGCCTCAGCGCGCGCCGAGCACGTGCTCGACGGCGAGCTGGTTGAGCCGGACGAAGCCGAAGCCCTTCGCCCCGGCGGCCTCCGGGTCGAACTCCTCGAACGCGGTGCGGTCGGCGAGCAGCTCGCGGTAGCCCTCACCCGGGTTCAGCGTCGGCGTGGCCAGCTCGGCCACGCGGGCGGCGGCGAGCGCCTCGACCACCTCCGGGTCGGCGCGGAACGCCGCGGCCCGCTCCTTGAGCAGCAGGTACGTGCGCATGTTCGCCTCGGCGGAGGCCCACACGCCGGCGATGTCCTCGGTGCGGGACGGCTTGTAGTCGAAGTGGCGCGGGCCGTCGTAGGCCGGGCCGCCGTTCGGGCCGCCGTGCTCCAGCAGGTCGACCAGGGCGAACGCGTTGAGCAGGTCGCCGTGGCCGAAGACCAGGTCCTGGTCGTACTTGATGCCGCGCTGGCCGTTGAGGTCGATGTGGAACAGCTTGCCCTGCCAGAGCGCCTGGGCGATGCCGTGGGCGAAGTTCAGCCCGGCCATCTGCTCGTGCCCGACCTCCGGGTTCAGCCCGACCATCTCCGGGCGGGCCAGGGTGGAGATGAAGCCGAGCGCGTGGCCGACGGTGGGCAGCAGGATGTCGCCCCGGGGCTCGTTCGGCTTCGGCTCCAGCGCGAAGCGCAGGTCGTAGCCGTTGTCGACGACGTACTCGCAGAGCAGGTCGACCGCTTCGCGGTAGCGGTCCAGCGCGGCCTGGACGTCCTTCGCGACGTCGTACTCGGCGCCTTCCCGGCCGCCCCACATGACGAACGTCTTCGCGCCCATCTCGGCGGCCAGGTCGATGTTGCGCAGCACCTTGCGCAGCGCGTACCGCCGCACGTCGCGGTCGTTGCTGGTGAAGCCGCCGTCCTTGAACACCGGGTGGTTGAACAGGTTGGTGGTGACCATCGGCACGACCAGGCCGGTCTCGTCGAGCGCCTTGCGGAAGCGGCTGAGCCGGGCGTCGCGGGTGGCGGCGTCCGCGCCGAATGGGACCAGGTCGTCGTCGTGGAAGGTGATGCCGTACGCGCCCAGCTCGGCGAGCCGGTGCACGGCCTCGACGGCGTCCAGCTCGGGACGGGTCGCGTCGCCGAACGGGTCACGGGCCGGCCAGCCCACCGTCCAGAGGCCGAAGGAGAACTTGTCCGCGGGGGTGGGACGGGGTGCCATGGCAGACCTCCAGTGGTGGTGTCGTCCGCGATTTGTTCAGCGGTTGAATTAAATGGCGGCGATGTGGCAGTGTCAAGAGGTGACAAGCGCCAGCACGGCCGGGGCGGTCCGGCAGGGCAGCCTGCGCGAGTTGAACCTCGCAGTGGTGCTCCGGCGGATCGCCGCCGCCGACCGGCCGCCCTCGCGGGCCGGGATCGCCGCCGACACCGGCCTGACCCGGGCCACCGTCTCCGCCGTGGTCGACGACCTGATCGCCGGCCGGCTGGTCGCCGAGGCGGAGCCGGAGCCGCGTACCGGTGCGGGCCGGCCGGCCCGGGGGCTGGTGCTCGCCTCCGACGGCCCGGCCGGGCTCGGCCTGGAGGTGAACGTCGACTACCTGGCGGCCTGCGTCGTCGACCTGACCGGCACGGTCCGGCACCACCTGGTCCGCCGCGCCGACCTGCGCCCGGTCTCCCCCGCCGACGCGCTCGCCCGGCTCGCCGCGCTGGCCGCCGAGGCGCGCGCCGCCGCCGTACGCGACGGACTGACCCTGGCCGGCGCGGCGCTCGCCGTGCCCGGCCTGGTCGGCGACGGCGGCCTGGTCCGGCTCGCGCCGAACCTCGGCTGGCGGGACGTGGACGTGCCGGCGCTGCTGGCCGGGCATTCGCTGGCCGAGCCGGTCGACGGGGTGCCACCGCTCGTGGTCGACAACGAGGCCAACCTGGCGGCGCTCGGCGAGCTGTACGCGCGACCGGCCGGCCCCCGCAGCTTCCTGCACATCACCGGCGAGATCGGCATCGGCGCCGGAATCGTGCTGGACGGCTCGCTCTACCGGGGCGCGCGCGGCTGGAGCGGAGAGATCGGTCACTTCCCGGTCCAGCCGCAGGGGCGGCCGTGCCGCTGCGGCGGCCAGGGCTGTCTGGAGCGGTACGCGGGCCAGGAGGCGATCCTGGCCGCCGCCGGGCTGCCCGGCGCGGAACTGCCCGCCGACACCGCCGCCACCCGGCTCGCCGACCTGGCCGACGCCGGTGACCCGGCCACGCTGACCGCCCTGGCCGACGCCGGCGCCGCCCTCGGGGTCGCCGTGGCGGGCGTGGTGAACCTGCTGGACCTGGACACGGTGGTGCTCGGCGGCGGATACGCCCCGCTCGCCCCCTGGCTGCGGCCGCCTGTGGTGGCGGAGATCTCCCGGCGGGTGCTGACCGCCGCCTGGGCACCGGTCGAGGTACGCCCGGCCGTGCTCGGGGCGCAGTCCGCGGCGGTCGGCGGAGCCGGCTCGGTGGTCCGCCGGATCGTCGACCGGCCGGTGGGCTGGCTGGCCCGCAGCGCCTGATCCGGCCGTTCCTGGACGGGCATTACGTGCCCGCGCTCGGTACGCTTGCCGCCAGGCAACCTGTCCGCCGAGCGAGGAGTGCACCGACAGCATGCGCAGGGGTCGACTGACCGAAGCGCCCGGCCACCTGAGGTGACAGCCGCGCGCCGGGGCGGTGTCGCGGGGCCGGTCAGCGGCGGGGGGCACGCCTGGAGGAAGCGACCCCGGCGGGTGGCCGGGGCCGCGCTCCCGGCTGACGACCGGCTCGCCCAGGAGCTGCTGGACGGGCTCGCCGAAGCGGTCGTGACAGTCGACCCGGCCGGCGTGGTGGCCCTGGTCAACGCGATGGCCACCGACCTTCTCCCGGAGCTGACCCCCGGCGTCGACCTGGCCGGGTGCCAGGTGCCGGCGCTGGCCGAGGCGGCGCGCACCGGATCGGACACGTTCGAGACCGAGCACCACGGCCGGCGGTTGCGCGGGCTGCGGCGCCCGCTGGCCGCCGGGCGCGGCGCCTGGTACGTCCGAGACGTCACGGAGGAGCACGCACGCACCGACGCGCTGCTCGCCGAACGCTCCCGGACCGCGTTCCTCGCCCGGGCCGGCAGCCGGCTCGGGCTGTCCCTGCACCGGGACCAGACGCTGCGCGCCGCGGTCACGCTGCCGGTGCCCTACCTGGCCGACGTCGCCGCGGTGGTGCACCGCCCGGCCCCGCCCGCCGAGGACGCGCCGCACTGGATCCGGTACGCCACCGGCGACTCCGGCCCGGTCACCGGCGTGACCGGCTGGCGCACCGTGGAGTCCGTCCCCGGGCTGGTCGAGGCGCTCGACGGCGACCGCACCGAGCCCAGTCCCTGGCTCGACGCCGAACTGGCCGACCTGGCCGAGGTGCTGCCCACCGGCTTCGGCCGGCCGGGCACCGTGCTGATCAGCCCGATGCCAAGCGCCGGCGGCCCGGCCGGCGCGCTGGTGCTGGCCCGCCGCCCCGAGCGGCCCGGCTTCGACCAGCGGGAGATCGCACTGGCCCGGGAGTTCGCCGGGCGGGCCGGCGCCGCGCTGGCCGCCGCCGAGCTGTACGGCGAGCAGGCCCACCTGGCGCGCGTGCTGCAGAACAGCCTGCTCCCGCCGGAACTGCCGCGCCTGCCCGGGATGACGCTCGCCGGCGGTTACCGCGCCGCCGGGGACAGCCTGCGCATCGGCGGGGACTTCTACGACGTGTTCCCCACCGGCGAGGGCGGCCTCCTCGCGCTCGGCGACGTCTGCGGCAAGGGCGTCGGCGCGGCAGTGCTGACCGGCCGGGTACGCCAGTCGCTGCAGACGCTGCGCCTCGTCGAGCAGCGTCCCCGGGAACTGCTGGAGCTGCTCAACCGGGCGCTGCTGGACGCGCCGGACGCCGCCCGCCGGGCCCAGTTCACGACGCTCCTGCTCGGCGCGGTCCGCCGCGAGCCCGGCGGCGGGCTGCGGGTCCGGGTGGCCGGCGGCGGGCACCCCGCCCCGCTCGTCGCCCGCGCCGGCGGCGGGATCGAGACCGTCCGGGTGGGCGGCATGCCGGTGGGCGCGCTCACCGACGCGCGGTTCGTCGACGCCGAGGTACGGCTGGCGCCGGGCGACCTGCTGCTGGCGTACACCGACGGGGTGACCGAGGCCCGGGGCGGCCCGACCGAGCTGGCCATGTTCGGCGAGGACCGGTTGCGCCAGGCGGTCGCCTCCGGTGCCGGGCTCCCGCCGGCCGCGCTCGTGGAGCGGGTGCTCCAGCTCGTCGACGAGTGGCTGGACGGGCAGCCGCACGACGACATCGCCATGCTGGCGCTGGCCGCCGGGTGAGCCCGGAGCACCGGATCGGGCCGGAGACGCTCGCCGCGTATCTCGATCACCTGGACCGGGCCGACCGGGCCGGCGCGATCGCGCTGGCGCAGGAACTGCTCGCCGACGGCGTGCCGGTCGCGGACATCCTGGTGGACCTCGTCGCGGTGGCGCAGCAGGAGATCGGCCGCCGCTGGCTCACCGGTTCCTGGAGCGTGGCCCAGGAGCACGCCGCCACCCATGTCAGCGAACTCGTGGTCGGCGCGGTGGGCGCGACGATCGGCGCACCGCGACGTGGGCACGTGGTGATGGCCTGCGTCGAGGGCGAGTGGCACGCGCTGGCCGCCCGGATCGTCGCCGAGGTGGTCCGGGCGGCCGGCTGGCGGGTGACGTTCCTGGGCGCCAGCGTGCCGGCCCGGCACCTGGTCTCCTACCTGCACCAGACCGGCCCGGACGCGGTACTGCTGAGCTGCGTGCAGCCGAACCGGCTGGTCCGGGCGGCGCGGATGGTGGAGGCGAGCCGCGCGGCCGGGGTGCCGGTACTGGCGGGCGGCCCCGGCTTCGGGCCGGAGGGCCGGTGGGCCGCCACGATCGGCGCGGCGGCCTGGGGCGCCAGCGCCCGGGACGCCGTCGCGCTGCTGGACCGGCCGCTGTCCGCGGGCACGCACATCGGCGCGCCACCACCGCCGCCCGACGACTCGTACGTCGCCCTGCTGCACCGGCGGCGGGAGCTGGTCCGGCTCGCGCTGACCGCGGTGGACCCGCCCGAGGAGACCGCCGAGGACGCCGCCACCGGCATCGCGCACCTGGTGGACGCGCTGATCGCGGCCGTGCGGGTGGACGACGACCGGCTGCTGCGGGACTTCGTCGAGTGGCAGGCGGAGGCGCTGACGTCCCGGGGCGGGCGGGCGCTGCTGGACGAGGTGCTCGGCACGCTGGAGCGGGCGCTGACCGAGCATCCCCGGGTGGTGGCCCGGCTACGGGCCGTCCGCGGGTGAAGTCAGGCGGTACGGGCCACCGGCGGCTCGCCGGACGGGCGGGCCGGGTCACCGATCCGCTCCCCGGAGGGCTGCAGCACCGGCCAGCCCTCGGCCGCTGTCGCCTCACCGCGCCGGCCGACCACGTCGAACTCGCGCATGCCCTGCAGCAGTGCCACCCGGCCCTCCGAGCTCATTCCGTCCAGGATCCGCTCCAGCCGGCGCCGCCGGTCGGTGCGCAGTTCGGCGAGGAGCCGCAGGGCCTCCGGAGTGAGGTGCAGGGAGATCTCCCGCCGGTCGTAGCGGCCCGGCTCGCGTTCCAGCATGCCGGCCGCGACCAGCCGGTCGCAGAGCCGGCTGGCGGAGGAGAGCAGCATGTCGGTGAGGGTGGCGAGCCGGCGGAGGTTGATGCCGTCATACTGCTCGACGACCATGATCGCGCGTAACTGGGCACTGGACAGCCGGCTGGTGGTGCGCTCCCGGGCCGCCTCCCAGACGGCGAGCAAGGTGCCTGCCGCCTCGTCCAGGGCGGCGGACATACTCGTGTCAGGTCCCTGGGGACCAGGCTCTTCGGTCATGGTGGGCCCGAGACTACCCCCCGGATCTGCCCGGCGACCTGTGCAAAGGAGCAAAGATGAGCGGAGCGGAGGGCCTCGCGCGCCGGGTCCTGACCGAGGCACCGACGGATCTCATCGTGGACCGGCTCGCCGCCGAGCTGGCGCGCACGTACGGAATCACCCGCACCGAGCTCTACCAGGTCGACTACCGGCTCGCCGAGCTGCTGCCGCTGGGTGACGGCGAGGCGCTCGCCCGCCCCGGTCACCCGGCCTGGCGCGCCTTCGACCACCAGGAGCCGGTGATCGCCGACGAGGTGGGCTGGTTCCCGGTGGGCATGCGCGGCGAGCGCCGGGGCGTCCTCCGGGTCTCTCCGGTGCCGGCCGACCCGGACGCGCGCCGCGAGCTGGACACCATCGCCACGGTGCTCGGGCACGAGCTGAGCGCGGTCATGGCGACCACCGACATCTACCGGACCGCCCGGCGCAGCCGGCGCCTCACGCTGGCCGCCGAGATGCAGTGGGAGCTGCTGCCCGGGCGCAGCCGGATCCGGCCGTCGTTCAGCCTGGCCGGGCAGCTGGAACCGGCGTACGCGGTGCGCGGGGACAGCTTCGACTGGTCCGACGACGGCCACCGGCTCTGGCTGGCGGTGCTGAACGGCTTCGGTGAGGGGGTGGCCGCGGCGCTGCTCGCCTCGCTGGCCACGTACGCGCTGCGCAACGCGCGCCGGGCCGGGCTCCCCCTGGCCGATCAGGCCGCGCTGGCCGACCAGGCGATCTACGCGCAGCACCGGGGCCAGCAGCATGTCTCGGTGCTGCTCGTCGAACTGGACCTGGCCACCGGCACGCTGGCCGTGGTCGACGCCGGTTCGCCCCGTCTGCTGCGGCTGCGGGCCGGCGAGGTCAGCGAGCAGGCGCTGGACGAGCAGTTCCCGCTCGGCATGTTCGAGGGCACCGACTACCGGGAGCAGACGTTCCAGTTGGAGCGCGGTGACCGGCTCTTCGTGGTCAGCGACGGCGTCATCGACGCCACCACCGAGCAGGGGCGTTACGGCGAGGCGGCGCTGGACCGGTTCCTGCGCCGGACCGGGCCGATGGAGCCGCTGGACGCGGTCCGGTCGCTGATCGGCGACCTGCGGGCCTTCGTCGCCGGCGATCTGGTGGACGACGCGGTGGTGGTGTGCCTGGACTGGCTGGGCCCACAGCCCTGACCCGGCCCGCTCAGTACGCGCCGCGGCTGTTGATCACGGCGCCGAACGTCTTCCAGAGGATGGTCAGGTCGGCGGCCAGCGACCAGTTCTCCACGTAGTAGAGGTCGAGCCGGATGCCGTCCTCCCAGCTCAGGTCGGACCGGCCGCTGACCTGCCAGAGGCCGGTCATGCCGGGCTTGACCAGGAGGCGTCGCGCCACGTCGCCGTCGTAGCGGGCCACCTCGGACGGCAGCGGCGGGCGCGGGCCGACCAGGCTCATCTGGCCGAGCAGCACGTTGACGAGCTGGGGCAGCTCGTCCAGCGACCACTTGCGCAGCAGCCGGCCCACCCGGGTCACCCGCGGGTCGTCGCGCATCTTGAACATCAGGCCGTCGGTCTCGTTGCGCGCGGCCAGCTCGGCGAGCAGGGCGTCGGCGTTGACCACCATGGTGCGGAACTTGAAGACGCCGAACTCCTCGCCGCCCTGACCGACCCGGGTCTGCCGGAACAGCACCGGACCCCGGCTGTCGATCTTGATGGCGAGCGCGATCACGATCAGCAGCGGCGCCAGCACGAGCAGCGCGATCAGCGAGATCGACCGGTCCACGAAGCCCTTGACCAGCTTGCGGGCGCCACGGAACTCGGGCGCCTCGACGTGGATCAGCGGCAGGCCGGCGACCGGGCGGGTGTGGATGCGGGGGCCGGCGACGTCGGTCAGCGCCGGCGCCACCACCAGGTCGACCCCGGTGCCCTCCAGCTGCCAGCCCAGGCGGCGAAGCCGGGTCGCGGTCAGCTCACCGGAGGCGGTGACCGCCACCGTGTCGGCGCCGATCGCGGTGGCCGCCTCCGGGATGCCCCGGAAGGAGCCGACCACCGGCACGTCACCCAGCCGCTGCGGCACCGGGGCGAGCAGCGCGTCCGGAATGCACGCGCCGACCACCTGGTAGCCCGCGTACGGCTCCCGGCGCAGCGTGTGCACCAGCTCCAGCACGTGTGCCGTGTCGCCCACCACGAGCACCTTGCGCGACCAGCCGGCGCCCCGGTCGCGGGCCCGGTGCAGCCGCTTGCGGGCCGCGAACCGCGCCACCTCCAGGCCGACGGTGCCGACGGCGAAGGAGATGGCCAGGAAGCCCCGGGAGACGCCGACGTCGGCGATGTACCCGGCGATCGCGATACCGCCGGCCAGCCGCATGCTCGCCGCGCTGACCCGGCGGTACTCGTCCGCGCCGTACCCGAGCACCTGGTCGTCGTAGCACCGCATCGCCTTGAGCGAGACGAGCCAGACCAGCAGCAGCGCCGGGGCTACCACGACGTACGGGATCTCGGACCCGGTCGGCTCCTCGTCGCCGAACCGGGCCAGGTAACCGACCAGGATGGCCACCGCCAGCACGGTGGTGTCCAGCACCACCAGGACCCGGATGTAGGCCCGCTCCGCGGCTCGTGTCGTCTTGCCCGGGCGTTCACCACCGGGTCGCGACGACGTGGCAGGGGTCAACAGCGTCGCCGAGGTCACCGGCCCTCCCCACTTCGCTCAGGACCGCCCCGTCCCCGCCCGGCTCCGGTGTGGAGCCCGCGGTCGAGGCACCCGGTCATCATGCCTGGACAATTATGGTTACCGATTGATTCGGACGCATTACCGTCAGTTCTCATCCCGCGTCTTGACCCGGGAAGCCTTCCGCCGTACCGGATTTGCCGGTACGGCGGAAGACTAGCGCTGAGCTTCAGGTCAGCGCGGGGCGGGCGGCCGGAGCGCGATCGCCCGGAGGAAGATCTCGCCGATCTTGCTGGGGTCGGTGGTGACGAACGCGCCGCCGCCGGTGACCTTGGTGATCGACTCCAGCTCGGCCCGGTTCACCTCGGTGCCGATGCCGATGATGACGACCTGGACCGGCTGCTCGTCGTCCTTCAGCTTCTTCAGCTGGTCCAGCAGCTCCTTCTGCGAGATGCCGTTGTCGTCCTCGTTCTTGCCGTCGGTGAACAGCACGATCGAGTTGACCTTGCCCGGCTCCCAGTCCTGCTGCACCTTCTTGTACGCCGCGAGCATGGTGTCGTACAGGCCGGTGTCGCCGCTGGAGGGCTTGATCGAGGCGAGGCCGCGCTGCAGCGCCCCCCGGTTGCTCGACAACGGCTTTATTCCGACCAGCTCGCTCCAGTCCTGCGAGCCCTGAAGGTTCGTGGAGAACGTCCACAGACCGATCGACCAGGAGTCGTCGAAGAGCCCGAGGCCCTGGCTCGCGGCCGCCACCGTGACCTGCTCCCGGCTGGCGCCGTTCGCCGTCGCGACCGGCTTCTTCATCGAGCCGGAGACGTCGATGACGCAGAGCATCCGGCCCGACTGCGTGGCCACCGACCAGGTGGTGGTCGCCGTCGAGATGGCGCCCGGGTCGAGGTCGGCCGCGCCGCCCTGACCGGACGGCGGCACCTGGCTCGCGCCGCCGTTCGCCGGGCTCGGCGCGCCCGTCGGGGCCTGGAAGCCGCGCCCCCAGTTGCCGTCCGGCGCGCGCAGCGCCTGCGCGGCCAGCCGGTCCTTGAAGTCCGGCGTACGCAGCACCTCGAAGAGCACCCGGGCGGCGGACGCCTTGGCCGGCTCGATGCCGGGCAGCACCGCGAACGGGTAGTCGAGCGGGATCGGCACCGGCTCCAGGTAGAGCGCGGCCAGCCGGATCGGCGGCTTCGTGCTGTTGTAGGCGATCACGTCCTCCTCGGACAGCGCCGCCGCGCCCAGCCCGTTGGCGATCGCCGTCGGGTCCGACGAGCGCGGGAACCGCGCGAGGAGGTCCTGCCGCAGCGAGGAGCGGTTCGTGGCGAGGGCCCGCAGCGCCCCGACCATCGCCTCCTGCGCCTTCGGCGAGCCGGAATCGCCGGTGGAGCTGGCGGCGGCGGTGAGCGACAGCAGCCCGGACAGGCCGGCCGCGTCCTGGGTCGGCTCGACGATCCCGGCCCGCAGCGGCTTACTCGCGGTGACCTGGGTCAGCAGGTCGGACCAGCGGAGCTTCTTGTCCGGCCACCCTATGCGCGAGGCCACCGGCTCGGGCAGCGCCACCACCACCGGGCTGCGCGCGATCGAGGCGCCGTTCGTCGGCGCGAAGGCGCTGGCTCCGCCGCTCTTGAGCCGGACCAGCCAGGTCGAGGAGTCCGGCACCCAGACGTCCGGGGTGACAGCGGTGCCGCTGGCCTGCCCGACTCCGGCGAGCGTGGCGCCGTGCTTGCTGGCCACCGCGGCGGCCACCTCGACCGACTCCGAGGAGGAGACGTTGACGGCGATGCAGGTGCCGCCCACCGCGGCGCCGTCGGCGACCCACTGGTCGGCGGCGCCGCGCACCGCGGGGGCGATCTCCGGGGCGGTCGCCACCGACAGCTCGATCCGGCCCGAACAGTTCGGGCCGGCCAGCTGCTGGTAGCCGAACCAGGAGCCGCCCACGACGGCGACCAGGGCTACCGCCACAGCGGCGGCGCCTGCTCCACGGAGATTGGAACGCATGCGATGGCGGCCAGACACGGTGACCATCTTGCGTACCTCGTGGGGTTACCACCACAACCGTTCGGACGAAAGTTACGCAGCAGAAACAGTTGATCACCTAACTCATACGCTAAGTTACTGGTCAGTCATTTCAGAGTGATGAAGTCCACTGCGGACGGTCGTTTCGGTGACCGTCCGCTCACGGCAGGAAGCAGGTCGGGCTCGCCACCGGCACCGGCTCCCCCATCACCTCGGGCACGCCGCTGACCGGATCGACCCGGAAGATCCTGATCATGTCGGCCCGCTCGTCGGCGACGTACAGGTGCTCACCGGCGAACGCGAAGTGCCGGGGCCACTCACCGCCGGTGTCGACCTCGGCCACCAGCTCCGGCGCTTCGCCGTCGAGCGCGAAGACCGCCACCGTGCCGACGCCCCGGTTGCCCACGTAGAGGAAACGCCCACCCGGTCCCACGCTCACCTCGGACGGCTGGACATGCCCGGCCCGCCCGCTGGCGTCGACGCGCGCCCGCTCCCGCGGCCCGTCCGGCGTCAGGTCGTACGCGGTGACAGTGGCGTCCAGCTCGCCGACCAGCCACGCGCGCCGCCCGTCCGGGTGCCGGGCCAGATGGCGGGGCCCGGTGCCGGGCGGAGTGCTCACCCGGGGCTCCCGGGGCGTCAGCCGGCCGGAGCCGGCGTCGACGTCGTACCGGTAGACCGAGTCGGTGCCCAGGTCGACGGCGAGCAGCGCCCCGCCGGCCGGATCCGGCGACACCATGTGGCAGTGCGCGTGCTCCTGCCGGTCGGTGTCCGGGCCGTGCCCCTCGTGCCGGACCAGGTCGGCGCGCTCCCCCGGCACGCCCTCGGCGTCCAGGCCGAACACCGCCACGCTGCCGCCGCCGTAGTTCGCCACGAACAGGTGCCGCCCGTCCGGGGCCACCGCCACGTGACAGGGCTCGGCCCCGCCGGACGGGCGCTCGCCCAGCGGCGTGAGGTCGCCGTCCGGCGCCACCCGGAACGCGCCGACCCGGCCGTCCGGCAGCTCGTTGCACGCGTACAGCACCGGCAGCGCCGGATGCCGGGCCAGGAACGACGGCGACGGGGTGACCGCCACGACACCCAGCGGCGTCAGCCCGCCGGTCGCCCGGTCCCGCCGGGCCGCGACGACGCCCTCACCCCGCCCGCCCGTCTCCGCCGTGTAGCCGCCGATGTGGACGATCTCGTCCTGCCCGGTCACCGCTCCCACCTTCCGTCGGTCCTGTCTCCGCCAGATCCAACCAGAGGCTTCCCGGTCAGGCGTCCGATCAGTCCCGCGACGGCCGACGAGATTCGCCGCGGGCGGCTCAGCCCACCGGCACCGGCTCGCCGCGCTGCCGCGCCACGTGCTCGACCAGCGAGATCAGCACCAGCTTGCCGGACTGCCGGTCCCGGGCGTCGCAGAGCACGAGCGGGACGTCCGGGTCCAGGTCGAGGGCGTCGCGCACCGCCTCCAGGCCGAACCGCCGGGAGCCCTCGAAGCAGTTGACGCCCACCACGAACGGGATGCCCCGCTGCTCGAAGTAGTCGATGGAGGGAAAGCAGTCGGCCAGCCGCCGGGTGTCGGCGAGCACCACCGCGCCGAGCGCGCCGAACGCCAGCTCGTCCCAGAGGAACCAGAACCGGTCCTGACCCGGGGTGCCGAACAGGTAGACCTGCAGGTCGTCGTTGATGGTGATCCGGCCGAAATCCATCGCCACCGTGGTGGTCGCCTTCTGCTCCACCCCGGAGACGTCGTCGGTGTCGAGCCCGGCGCCGGTGAGGACCTCCTCGGTCTGCAACGGCCGGACCTCGCTCAACGCGCTGACCAGCGTCGTCTTGCCGGCGCCGAAGCCACCGGCGATGAGGATCTTCAGAGCCAGCGGCACCTGGGGCGCCCCCGGCTCCCGGTCATAACGCACGGAGTCCACTGACCACCGCCTTGAGGATGTTGTCGTCGGGCAGGTACGCGGTGGCCGGTGGCCGGTGCACCGCGACGAAGCCATGGGCGAGGAGGTCGCCGAGCAGCACCCGCACCACGCCCACGGCGAGGTCCAGGTCGGCGGCGAGGTCGGCCACGGCCTTCGGCCGGCGGGCCAGTTCGATCAGCCGGCGATGCTCCGGCTGGAGGCCGGGCGTGCCGGCCGGCTCGGCGTCCGGCGTGGCGAGCACGAAAGCCAGCAGGTCGAAGCCGTCCACCGGCGGGCGCACCCGGCCCCCGGTGAGCGTGTACGGGCGCACCACCGGACCGGCGTCGGCGTCCAGCCACTCGTGCTGCGGCCCCGGCGAGTCAGCGCGCATCGGCCGGCCCCCCGCCGATGCGGGCCGGCGCGGCCAGGTTCTCCCCGACCCGGATCACCAGCATCGCCATCTCGTACGCCACCAGGCCGATGTCGGCGTCGGCGTCGCTCGCCACCGCCAGGCAGGCGCCCTGTCCGGCGGCGGTCACGAAGAGATAGGCCGACTCCATCTCCACCACGGTCTGGCGGACCGCGCCGCCGCCCAGGTGCCGGGTGGCGCCCTTGGCCAGGCCGGAGAAGCCGGACGCCAGCGCGCACAGGTGCTCCGCTTCGCTGCGGTCCTGGTCGCCGGAGGCGCCGAGCAGGAGCCCGTCCGCCGAGAGCACCACCGCCCGGCGTGCGGCGGGCACCCGCTCCACCAGGTCGTCGAGCAGCCAGTCGAGATCGGCGTTCTGCCGCGTCGTGTACACCACTAGGCGTCCCTCTCAGTCGCGGTTCGGTCCTCCGCCACCGGCAGGGCGGGCTCCACGGCCGGCCCCGACGTGGCGGACGGCGTACCGGTGTCAGGCTTTTCGGTGGTGGCCGGATCGGCGTCACCGGCCGGGTCGGTGGCGCGGGCGCCGTCCCGGCGACCCCGCGCGGTGCCCGCCTGCAACGCCGACATGGCCCGGCGTGCCTCCTCCGGCGTGCGGTACGCCGGGGCGTCCACGACCGCCGCGCGCGGACGCGCGGACGCGCCGCGCCGCCGGATCCGGCGTGGCAGGCCGTCGCCGTCGGTGGGAGGCTCCACGGTCGAGGCGCGCGCGGACTGCAACGGGACCACGGTGCTCTCCGACCGGTCCCGTCCCGGCCGGTTCGGGCGCCCCGGACGCGGCACCGTCGTCAACCGGGTCACCTTGGCCAGGCGCCGCCGCTCCGGCCCGGCGGGGCCGTCCGTGCCCACCGGCGGCTCGTCGGTGATCAGATCCGACGGTACGAACACCGCGGCGACGATCCCGGCCGGACGGGCCGGCCGCAGCTCCACCCGCACGCCGTGCCGTGCGGCCAGGCGCGCCACCACGAACAGCCCCAGCCGGGCGCTGCCGGCCGGGTCGAACTCGGGCGGCTCGGCCAGCTTGCGGTTGGCGGCGGCCAGGGCCGGCGCGGACATGCCCAGCCCCCGGTCGGTGATCTCGATCGTGTAGCCGCCCGGCACGGTCCGGCCGGTGACGTCCACCCGGGTGCCCGGCGGGGAGTACGCGGTGGCGTTCTCGATCAGCTCGGCGAGCAGGTGGATCACGTCGCCGACGGCCCGGCCGAGCACCCCGGCCGACGCCACCTCACCCACGTCGACCCGGTCGTACGCCTCGACCTCGGAGATCGCGCCGCGCATCACGTCGACCGCGGCGACCGGCCGGCGCCAGCCCCGCCCGGGCGCGGCGCCGGCGAGGATGACCAGGTCCTCGGCGTGCCGCCGGAGCCGGGTCGCCAGGTGGTCGACCTGGAACAGTCCGGCCAGCTCGTCCGGGTCCTCGGTACGCCGTTCCAGCCGGTCCAGCAGCGCCAACTGCCGGTGCACCAGGCCCTGGCTGCGCCGGGCGAGGTTGAGGATCACCTCGTTGAACCCCCGGCGCAGGGTGACCTCGTCGATCGCGGCGCGCACCGCGGTACGCCGCACCTCGTTGAACGCGCGCGCCACCTGGCCGATCTCGTCGCCGCCGTGGTCCAGTTCGGGCGCCTCCCGGGCGACGTCGACCTCCTCGCCGCGGCGCAGCCGGGCGACCACGTCGGGCAGCCGCTGCTCGGCGACCTCGGTCGCGGCGGTGCGTACGCCGGTCAGCCGCCGGGCCAGCGACCGGCCGACCCGCAGCGCCACCAGCACGCAGACGACGATCGCGACGAGACCCAGCACACCGGCGGCGGCGAGCTGGACGAGGATCCGGGTGGCCATCGGCACCGACCGCTCGGCCAGGGCGTCCGCGCCGCGCAGCTCGAAGTCGCGCAGGCTCTGCCACACCTCGGCGTGGCCGGCCTCCCAGCCGGCCATGTCGAACCGGGCCGGCAACGCGGACGAGCGGATCAGGGTGTCCTGGAGCGCGCGCAGCTTGACGAACCCTGCGCCCTCGGTCAACCGCTGGTACGAGGTCCGTTCCTCGGACGGCAGCTCGGCGACCGCCGTCTCCGCCAGGAAACGCTGGTTCTCCAGGGTCCGGACCAGCTGCTCGTGCTCGCCGTCGGCGTACCGGCCCGCGATGACCGCGCCGGCCAGCAGCGCGTCGGCCTGGCCGAGCAGCTCGCGGGAGCGGCCCAGCGCGGTGAGCGCTGTGGCCTCCCGGTTGAGCTGGGCGTCGGGCAGCGCTGCCATCGCGCCGAACGCCTGGAACGCCGAACCGATCATCCCGCTGTAGAGGCCGACGGCACCGGACCGGTCCACCTTCCGGTCGTCGATGAAGGCGCGTCCGGCGGGCAGCGCGTCCAGTGCCGAGACCAGCTGGTCGAGGCGGCCGTCGAGCTGCTCGTCGGCGACGTCGCGCAGGGCCTTGCCGTCGACCTTGCGGCGCAGCTCGACGATCGCGTCGTCGGTGCGTACGCGCTGTTCCGCCAGGGCCGGCAGGGCGCTGCGGCCGGCGAGCTGGACCACCGACAGCCGTCGCTCCCGTTGCAGCTCCGCCACCACGCGCTCGCCGGGACGGCCGAGGTCGTAGAGAAGGGTACGGGCGGAGAGCAGATCGAGCGCGGGCCCGAAGGTGAGCGTGGTGGCGAAGATCCACAACGCCAGCAGCCCGGTCACCGGGCCGATGACCAGCGCGGTCAGCTTGGCGCGGATCGGCCAGTCACGGGTGTTCAATCAGACCTCGCCCGGGAAGGTGTCGCTCGGTGGCGCCGGCAGCGGCCGTCACGTTCGCCGGCCACGACGCCGGGCCCCGGCCCGGACGCCTTGGGCAGGATACGTAATCCGGGGCGGATGCACTACCGGCCGTCTCGGCTCTCACTACGGTCCGAGACGGGCACGGCGGGCGCAGTCGGACACCGGACCGGCACCGGACGGCGGTCGCGACACCGCTCCTTATTTCCCGACCGGGGCGGAAAGTGCCGCGCAACGGGATTGGCGATCACCCGCATGAGGGAATACCAGCGGGCGAAGGAGGAGCCATGTCGTCCACCCAGGTAATCGTCATAGTCATCGTCGTCCTCGTCATCGCCGCGCTCGCCGCGTTCGCCGTGGTAGCCAGCCGCCGCCGGGCGCTGCGGGAACGTTTCGGCCCGGAGTACGACCGGGTCGTCGCCGAGCAGGACAGCCGCGGCGCGGCCGAACGCGAGCTGCGTGAGCGCGAGCGCCGGCACGCCGAACTGGAGCTGACCCCGCTGAGCCCGGAGTCCCGGGCCCGCTACGCCGCCGCCTGGGAAGAGCTGCAGGTGCGCTTCGTCGACTCGCCCGCCGAGACCGTCGGCGAGGCGGACGAGCTGGTCAGCCGCCTGATCGCCGAGCGCGGATACCCCACCGGGGACTTCTCGGACCAGATCGCCCACCTCTCCGTCGAGCACGCCCGCACGCTCACCCACTACCGCGACGCCCACGAGATCCGGCAGCGCAACGAGCGCGGCGAGGCCGGCACCGAGGACCTCCGGCAGGCGCTCGTGCACTACCGGGCCCTCTTCGCCGACCTGCTCGGTGAGGACCCGGTGCCCACGTCGACGCCGCAGCCGGAGCAGCGGGAGCAGCCGGAGCAGCGCCACCCCGACCACGACCACGACGTCACGAGCCGCTGAGGAGGCCGCCGCCATGCGCCAGGAAGAGCAGCAGGTCACGCAGGACCACCCCGAGGCCGTCCGGTCCGCGCCGGTACCGGTGCCACAGCCGGGCGAGCACGCCGGCCCCGGCCGGCACGACGCCGACCGGGCCGACGTGCCCGAGGACGCGCTCGACGACCGGGGCACCTTCGACGACCCGGCCGTCGCCGACGACCGGCACGACGACGGGACCGGGGCCCGGCACGACGACGAGGTCGACGAGACCCGCGCGTACGACGCCGGCGAACTGAGCGACGCGGCCGACCGTACCGACGACGGGCGCGACGACGACGGGCGTCCGCCGTTCCACGAGCCGGCGCCGCTGCCGACGGCGTTCGGCGCGGCCACGGTGGGCGACGCGGTCGCCGCGTCGGCGCTGGCGAGCGGCCGTCCGCAGGACGAGCGCGACGCCCGCGACGAGGACACCGCCGTGCCGGGCGACGGCGCGCCGGGCCGGACCGACCCGCTGGACGACGAGCGGGCCGATCCGACGGCCGGGGACCGACTGCACGACCGCGACCGCTGGGACGCCGAGCACGCCGACGGCGACGCGGCGGTCGACGGCGACGCGCGGGCCAACGGTGTCGTCCGGGACGACGCGGCGGCCGACGGCGCGGTCGGGTACGGCAGCGCCGAGCCGGGCCTGGTCGACCCCGACGCCGAGCCGGTCCCCGCGGCCGACGAGGACGCCGACCGGCGCCACGACCACGTCGACGCGGGCACCACGGCGGCGGGCGCGGCAGCGGCCGGCACGGCCCTGGGCGGGGCGGACCGGCCCACGCCGGGCGCGGTACCGGCCGACGCCGCGACGCTGTTCGCGCCGGAGGCGGCGCAGGGCTTCCGGGACCGCTGGCGCGACGTGCAGCTGCGCTTCGTGGACGACCCGCGCGCCGCCGTCGGCGAGGCGGAGTCGCTCGTCGAGGAGGCGATCGAGGCGCTCTCCACCGCCCTGCGCGAGCAGCGCACCCGGCTCGGCGCGTGGCAGGAGTCCGGCTCCACCGACACCGAGCAGCTCCGGGTGGCCGTGCGCGGCTACCGCGACTTCCTGGACCGCGTACTGGGGCGCTGAGGCCCGCCGCAGGACCCCACCGAGCCCCGGCCGGCGACCCGGCCGGGGCTCCGTCGCGCCCGGACCGGCCAGCAGGCATGAAACTTCGCAAACGGGGTACGTGCGGGCAGCGGTGCACACGAGGGGAGCACGGGCATGGGCGGCGGCGGCCTGCGTCTGGACATGAACGCGGTGGACTACCTGATCCTCGCGCTCTATTTCGTCACTGTGCTCGGCGTCGGTTTCGCCGCCCGGCGCGCGATCCGCACCAGCGTGGACTTCTTCCTCTCCGGCCGATCGCTGCCCGCCTGGGTCACCGGCCTGGCGTTCGTCTCGGCGAACCTGGGCGCGCTGGAGATCATCGGCATGGCCGCCAACGGCGCCCAGTACGGCATCATGACCGTGCACTACTACTGGATCGGCGCCGTACCGGCGATGGTCTTCCTCGGCATCGTGATGATGCCGTTCTACTACGGCTCCAAGGTCCGCAGCGTTCCCGAGTACCTGCGGCTGCGCTTCAACCGCCCCACCCACCTGCTCAACGCGATCAGCTTCGCGGTAGCCCAGGTGCTGATCGCGGGCGTGAACCTCTACGCGCTGGCGCTGATCATGCAGGCGCTGCTCGGCTGGCCGCTCTGGTTCGCGATCATCGTCGGCGCGGTGATCGTGCTGGCGTACATCACCGTCGGCGGGCTCTCCGGCGCGATCTACAACGAGGTGCTCCAGTTCTTCGTGATCATCGCCGGTCTGGTGCCGATCACGGTCATCGGCCTGGTCAAGGTCGGCGGCGTCAGCGGCCTGATGGACGCGGTCCGCGACTCCAGGCTCGGCGAGGCCGGACTGCACGCCTGGGAGGGCACCGGCAGCACCGGCAACCCGCTCGGCGCGCACTGGCTGGGCATCGTGTTCGGCCTCGGCTTCGTGCTCTCCTTCGGCTACTGGACCACGAACTTCGCCGAGGTGCAGCGCGCGCTGTCCGCACGGAACATGAGCGCCGCCCGGCGTACGCCGATCATCGCCGCGTACCCGAAGCTGCTCATCCCCGCGGTCACCGTGATCCCCGGCCTGATCGCCCTGGTCACCGTCAAAGGTCTGGGCGCCGACGACGGCGACCTGGTCTACAACAACGCGATCCCGCTGCTCATGCGCGACCTGCTGCCCAACGGCGTGCTGGGGATCGCGGTCACCGGCCTGGTGGCCTCGTTCATGGCCGGCATGGCGGCCAACGTCAGCGGGTTCAACACCGTCTTCACGTACGACATCTGGCAGGCGTACTTCCGGCGCAACGAGTCGGACGAGCACTACGTGAAGGTGGGCCGGCTCGCCACAGTCGGCGCGGTGGTGATCGGCATCGGCACCGCGTTCATCGCGGCCGGGTTCAGCAACATCATGAACTACATCCAGGCGCTCTTCTCGGTGTTCAACGCCCCGCTCTTCGGCACCTTCATCATCGGCATGTTCTGGCGGCGGATGACCCCGCTGGCCGGGTTCTGGTCGCTGCTGTCCGGCACCGTCGTGGCCACCGCCACGTACCTGCTCTACAAGGGCGGCGTGATCAGCTTCAACTCGGACCTGGAGGAGAGCTTCTGGGGCGCGGGCCTGGCCTTCGCCACCGTCGCGGTGGTGGCCGCGATCGTCACGCCGCTGACCCGGCCGAAGACCGACGACCAGCTGACCGGGCTGGTGTACGGCCTCAGCGACACCGCGCTCGCCGACGACTCGCTGGCCGGCGACGCCGCCTGGTACCGCTCCCCGGTGCTGCTCGGCGTCGTCGCCGTGATCCTCGCCGCCCTGTTCTACATCCCGGTCTTCTAGAGGAGGGGACGCACGCCATGACAGACGACGCGGACCGCAACTACCAGGGCGGCGAGGCGCACGACCCGCTCGTCGACGAGACCGAGGACGCCCGCGAGGCCCGCTCGGCGGCGGCCCGGCTGTTCGACATCCGCCGGGTCATCGGCGGCCTGTTCGTCGCGTACGGGCTGATCGTCGGCCTGATGGGGCTCTTCGACACGTCCGCCGAGATCGACAAGGCACAGGGCCTGCGGATCAACCTGTGGGCCGGCGCGGCGATGCTGGTGTTCGGCCTGCTGATGCTGCTCTGGCAACGGCTGAGCCCGACCGAGACGCCGGAGCCCGGCCACGACGACGCCTGACCGTCCGCATGGCGCGGCCCGCACCGGGTACGCCCAGGGGATCACGCGAAGGGACAGGAGGGCAGCAGCATGACCGATCGTGACCGCGGTGGCGAGCGGCCGCTCGAGGAGACCCCCGAGGTGGCCGCGGCGGTGGACGACGACAGCACGGTGCCCCAGTTGCGCGCCGGCGGCGTCGACCCGGACAACCCCACCTTCACCGAGCCCGACGGCGCGGTGGCCGACACCGGCTCGCCGAACATCATCGGTGACCCGTACGCGGCCGGGACCGGCGCGACCGGCACCGGCACGGGCGCGGCGCCGGACGGCATCCGTACCGGCGCCGAGCAGCCCTGGGACCCGGAGGACCTGGTGATGGCCCGGGGCCAGGACATGACGCCGGAGAACCTGGAACGGGCCCGCCACGACCTGCACGAGCTGGGCCGGGCCGCGATCGAGCGTACGGTTCCCTGACCCGGACGCCCGAGGGCCCCTGGTCGACGTGGGCGTCGACCAGGGGCCCGGGGAACCCGCGCGGGCGGTGCCTCACTCCCGCCGCCGCGGGTGGTACGGCCGCGGCTCAGGAGAGCGGCGGGTACGCGTTCTGCATCAGCTGCTGGAACTGGGCGGCGAACCACGCGCCGGAGATCGGCGCGTCCGGCAGGGCACCGGACATGCTGTTGCCGTTGCGGGCGTTACCGGTGTAGGTCGGGTCGCACATCCGGTCGAAGCCCTTGCCCTCGTTGTTCGGGATCTCCTTGCTGGAGCCGTCCGACTCACCCGGGGGCTTCACCCAGACGTAGGCGTCGATCCCGGGCTCCGGGTTGGCCTGCGGCCGCTCGCCGAGACCCGCGCCGGCCTGGTTGCACCAGTTGCCGGTGTGGAAGCGGCGGTCGACCCGGCCACCGTCGACGTAGGCGTCCACGCTGGTCGACGGGCCGGGGCCGGTCGGCCGGGCGGAGCCGCCCCAACCGTTGCGGGAGGTGTCGATCAGCATGCCGATGTTGCTGTCGAAGCCGATCGAGACCAGCTTCTGCCGGAACGCCTGGGCGAACGACAGCTCGTCGAGGTACTGGTTCCAGTCGGCCCACTTGGACTGCCGCACGGTCTGGCCGTTCACCGTGTCGGTGATCTTGACGTACGGCTCCTTCAGCGCGGAGTAGTTCGCCGTGTTGACGATGAAGCCCGCCACGTTGGCGACGGTGCTGCCGGAGGCGACCGCGGCGGCCTTGAGCTGGTCGGCGACCGGGCCGAAGTTGCTGTCCCAGCCGATCCAGCCGTGGTGGGCGGCGTCGATGTAGTTGTAGACGTTGCCGATCGCGCCCAGCTTCGCCAGGGCGTAGCCGACACCGTTCACGTACGCGCCGTTGGCCTTCACCGTGTCACACATGACCGTGCCGCCCGCGTTGCCCGAGGTGTTGGTCACCAGGTTGGGCAGCGAGTCGATCTCGATGATGTTGACGATGCGCAGGTTCCGGTACTTCGAGTCGCCCTGGATCGCGGCGATCGGGTCGATGTACTCGGCCTTGTAGCGGGGCAGCTCGTCCGGGCCCAGCTCACCGTTGGAGGCGAGCGCCGAGCAGTCGCGGCCGGGCAGGTTGTAGATGACGAACTGGATGTAGCCGGCGCCCTGGGCGAGCGCGGCGTCCAGGTGGTCACGGACGCCCATCGCGCCGTTGGAGCTGCTGTCCGGCGTGCCGTTGATGGCGGCGATCCGGTCGATCCAGACCGCGGTCGGGTTGTTCGACACCCGGTTGCCGCCGGACACCGACTCGGCCTTGGCCTTCCACTCGGGGTTCACGTACCCCTTCACCCCGGCGTACGGGTTGTCGACCCGCTGCCCGGGCGGCGGCTGCGACGTCGGCGGGGTCGACGTCGGCGGCGTGCTCGTGGGCGGGGTGCTGGTCGGCGGCGTGCTGGTGGGCGGCGTGCTCGTCGGCGGGGTGCTGGTGGTCGGCGTGCCGCCGTTGCAGACCGTGCCGTTGAGCGTGAACTGGGTCGGCTTGGGGTTGCTGCCGCTCCAGGAGCCGTTGAAGCCGATGGTGGTGCTGGCGCCGCTGGCGAGCGACCCGTTGTACGCCTCGTTCTGCGCGGTGACGTTCTGGCCGCTCTGGGACCACCGCGCGGACCAGCCGTTCACCACCCGCTGCGAGCTGTTCGGGAAGGTGAAGCCGAGGTTCCACGAGGTGAGCGCGTCACCGATGTTCTTGATGGTCACGGTGCCGGTGAATCCACCGGGCCAGTCGCTGGTCGTGTAGGTCACGCTGCACTGGGTGGCGGCCTGCGCCGCGGTGACCGGGAGGGTCACCAGTCCACCGGCTACCAGGACGCCGGCGCTGGTCAGCGCGAGCGTCCGGTTCCGGCCGGACAGCCTTCTCCACAGATTCATGCCACTGATCTCCTTGGGCGAGACCGGATCCGCGTACGGCCCGGCGCAAATGGCGGCGGCGGTCGCCCTGCGGGAACGACCGTGCGCGCCACTGGTTACTTCGGGGGACGCCCGACCCGGACGGGCGTTGGGGGTGGTGGTGCCGACCGGTCCGCAGGACCGGCCGATGGAGCCGGACGTCGGCCGGTCAACCGGCTGCCCTCGACGCCTGAGCTCGCGGTGTGGCTCCCCGAACCGCGTGCAGCGATTCTTGCATGGGAGCGCTTCCATGGCAATGCCTCGATGCGCCTCGCGGCCCACCCTACCGCCCACCCCGACCCCGCCCCGCTCACCGCGCGCCCGGACCCCGCTACACCAGCCGGGCTCGCCGGCAACCACCCGCGGGCACCACCTCGCCGCGCTCCCCCGCACGCCGGGCGGCGGACCGTCCCGCCTCCGCCCGGCCGACTGGAACGCCATGGGTGTCAAAACGGCCAAATGACACCCATGGCGTTCCACCCACCGGCGGAGGCGAGACCGTCGGGAACCGTACGAGCGGGATCCGGGTCGCGGGGTCGCCGAAGTCGGGCCGATCGGCGCGCGGAGGCGGGGACAGCGCGGACACGCCCGATCTCGACAAACTCCTAAAAGCGAATCTTTCCCCGAATAAGTCGCGAAAAGGTCTAGCGTCGGCCTTAGCTCGACTGACGTCGGGCTCAGGACGAACAGGGATGGAGACGCTGGTCATGGCTAAGAAGATGCTCGGGAAGGTGGTCGCGGGCGCTGCCCTCGGCGGCGCCGGCCTTCTCGTGTTCACCCCGGGAATGGCCTACGCGGGAGGGCACGACGAGGGCAAGGTCATCGCCAAGCCGCACGTGGTGAAGGCGGGGGACACCGTCGAACTGCTCGCGATCTGCTCCGAGCCGCAGCAGCACGCCACCGTCTGGTCGAAGGTGACCGGCAAGGTCGACCTGCGCCCGGCCCGCGACGGCGAGCACGGCGACTGGGCCGACCGGGGCGGTGACTGGGGCGGCGACCAGGACTGGGGCTGGGACGACAAGGGCCCGGACGGCAAGGACGAGCACGGCAAGGGCCCGGACGGCAAGGACGACCACGGCAAGGGCCCGGACGGCCGCGGCGAGCCGGGCGGGGACGAACACGGGCCGGGCGGAAACGGGCCGGGCGGAAATGGGCCTGACGGCAACGGGCCGGGTGGCAACGGCCCGGGTAGCAACGGGCCGGGTGGCAACGGGCCGGGTGGCAACGGGCCCGGCGGCAACGGCCCGGGTGGCGACGGCATGCCGCAGCCCCCGGCGGACCAGCCCCAGCCGCCGGCCGGCCAGCCGGAAGGGCAGCCGCAGCCGGGCGGCGCGGGGGCCGGCGCGGCCGTCGACCCCGGCGACTGGCAGGGGCACGACGAGTACGGCCAGGACGCCGAGCCGGGCTGGGAGAAGGAGAAGCCGGGCGGGCCGGACTGGACCAAGGACGCGCACGGCCCCGACGGCAAGGAACAGCACGGCAAGGACGCCAAGGACGAGCACGGCAAGGACGACCGTGGCGGCCGGCCGGACGACAAGGGCAAGGACGGCAAGGACGAGCACGGCTCCTGGCCGGGCGGCAAGAACGACTGGCAGGAAGGTGAGAACGACTGGCCGGGCGACAAGAGCGACTGGCCGGGCGGCAAGGACGACTGGCAGGCGAGCGGAGGCGCCTGGCAGGACGACAAGGGCGACTACGGCAAGGACGCCGAGCGCGACTACGGCAAGGACGGCAAGGACGGCTGGGAGCACGGGAAGGACTTCGTCTACTACGGCGAGGCCACCGTCTCGCACGACGCCCGGCCGGGCCGGTACGAGTTGCGGGGCTCCTGCGGTGAGGGCGAGCTGGTGGTCCTGCCGCGCGGTGGGGTCGACGGCGGCGACGGCGGCATGACGACCACCGGCGTGGACCGTACCCTCGCCACCGGTGGCGCGGGCATGATCGGCGCCGCGGCGCTGGGCGGCCTGGTGCTGCTGCGCCGGCGGCGGGCCGGTGACCTGGTCTGACCGGACGACGACCCGGGCCGGCGGCCGTCACGGAAGTCCGTGGCGTGCCGCCGGCACGGCCGTCGTCGTCCTGCTCGCCATGGCCGGGGCCGGTCTGATCGGCGCGTCCGTCCGGACCGTCCCGCCACCGTCCCCGCCGCAGCCGCTCGGGCAGGCGGCCCCGGTCACCACCGGCCCCCAAGCAGACCCGGACGCCGAGGGCCAACCGGGACCGGACGCCGAGGGCCAGCTGACGCCGGACGCCTCCGGCCTGCCGACGGCGGACGCCGCCGGGGGCGCCGTCGGCCCCGCGACGCCCGGCCCGACGACCGGCGCACCCGGCGCCGCCCCGGGCACCGCAGCCGCCCCGGGCACCGCAGCCGCCCCGGGCACCGCAGCCGCCCCGGGCACCGCAGCCGCCCCGGGGGCCGCAGCGGTCCCGGGCGCTCCGGCAGCAACGGGCCCAGCGGGCGCGACGAGCCCGAACGGCGCTGCCCCGGCTCCACTGCCCCGGTCCGCGCCGACGACCATCTCGATCCCCCGTATCGGGGTGCGGGCCGAGATCATGTCGCTCGGCACGAACCCGGACGGCACGGTCCAGGTGCCCCCGCTGGACCAGGCCATGAAGGCCGGGTGGTACTCCCCCGGCGCCAGCCCGGGCGAGGCCGGCAACGCGGTGATCGTGGGCCACGTCGACTCCGCCCAGCTCGGCCCGGCGGTGTTCTTCAACCTCGGCGCGCTGGTGGCCGGCGACACGATAGTGGTCACCCGGCAGGACGGCAGGTCCGCCACGTTCACGGTGCGCGAGGTCGGGTCGTACCCGAAGACCGCCTTTCCCGCCGCGCAGGTCTACGGTCCGTCGGCCGTGCCCGCCCTGCGCGTGGTGACCTGCGGTGGGGTGTTCGACAAGACGGCCGGAAGCTACCTCAACAACATCGTCGTCTACGCCCCGATGACCGAGTGAGGGCGGAAACGGCGGTGGCCCGGTGGTCGGGGAACCGACCACCGGGCCACGCGCGCGTCTGCGGTCAGGCCGCCGCCGAGGTCCGGACCAGGGTACGGATCTGGCGCAACAGCACCGACAGCGCGGACAGGTCGGCGCGGGACTCGTCGAACTCCCCCATCGCCCGGTGCGCCCGGTGGATCGAGGTGGCGTTCGCCTGCTCCCACTCCTGCACCCGCTCCACCGGCGGCACGTCGTCCGGGGTGGAGCCGAGCACCTCGGCGGTGAGCGCGGCCAGCGCGGCGTACAGGTCGTAGCGCAGCGCCATCCGGGCCAGCGTCTGCCACCGGTCCTCGCGCGGCAGCAGGGAAATCTTCGACAGCAGCGCGTCCACCCGGAACCGGTCGGAGAGCACGAAGTAGACCGAGGCCACCTCGCCCACGTCCCGCCGGGTCGCCTGCGCCGTCTCGACGATGTCGAGCAGGCCGAAGCTGTACATCAGGCGGGTCGCCTGCTCGGCCAGGTCACGCGGCAGCCCGCGCTCGACCAGCGACTCGATGTGCGCCGCGATTGCCTCCCGCTCCGTGCCCCAGAACCGGTGCTCCAGGTCCGGCAGGAGCTGGGCCACACCGTCGCGCAGCCGGTCGATCTCCGCCGGCACGTCGATCGGCGACCGGCGGTTGGTGACCAGCCAGCGCACCGCGCGGTCGAGCAGCCGCCGGGTGTCCAGGTAGACGGCGGTCTGCAACTCGGGCGAGACCTTGTTGTCCAGCGCCTCGACCGCGTCCCAGAGGTCACGCAGGCCGAACACCTCGCGGACCACCACGTACGCCCGGAGCACGTCCGCCGCGGAGGCGGCCGTCTCCTCGACCACCCGGAAGACGAACGAGATGCCGCCCCGGTTGATCGCCTCGTTGACCAGGACCGTGGTGACGATGTCCCGGCGCAGCCGGTGCCGGCCCATCCGGTCGGCGAAGCGCTGCCGCAGCGGCGTCGGGAAGTAGTTGACCAGGATGTCGGTCGTCCACTCCTCGTCCGCCAGGCCCTCGCCGACGATCTCGCGCTCCAGCACGATCTTCACGTACGCGAGCAGCACCGCGAACTCCGGCGCGGTCAGCCCGCTCTCGGTGCGGACCGCCAGCTCCTCGTCCGACGGCAGCGCCTCCAGGGCCCGGTCCAGCGCGCCGGACCGCTCCAGGTCGTTGATCATCCGCCGGTGCACCGGGAGCAGCGAGGCGGCCTGGGCCTGGGCGTTGTTCAGCGCCCGCGCCTGGTCGTAGTTGTCCCGCAGCACCAGCTCGGCGACCTCGTCGGTCATCCGGGCCAGCAGCTCGTCACGCTCCGGCCGGTCCAGCTCCCCGTCGGCCACCGCCGTGTTGAGCAGGATCTTGATGTTGACCTCGTGGTCGGAGCAGTCCACACCGGCCGCGTTGTCGATGAAGTCGGTGTAGATGCGGCCGCCGGTCGAGGCGTACTCGATCCGGCCCTGCTGGGTGAAGCCCAGGTTGCCGCCCTCGCCGACCACCCGGCAGCGCAGGCTCTTGCCGTCCACCCGGATGGCGTCGTTGGACTTGTCGCCGACCTCGGCGTTGGTCTGGCTGGACGCCTTGACGTAGGTGCCGATGCCGCCGTTCCAGAACAGGTCCACCGGCGCGGTGAGGATCGCCTTCATCAGCTCCTGCGGGCTGAGCTGCGTGACGTCCTCGTCGAGGCCGAGCACCGCGCGGACCTGCGGCGAGATCGGCACCGACTTCGCCGTACGCGAGTGGACGCCGCCGCCTTCGGAGATCAGCTCGCGGTCGTAGTCCTCCCACGACGAGCGCGGCATGTCGAACAGCCGCTTGCGCTCCTCCCACGACCGGGCCGAGTCCGGATCCGGGTCCAGGAAGATGTGCCGGTGGTCGAACGCGGCCACCAGCCGGATGTGCTTCGACAGCAGCATCCCGTTGCCGAACACGTCGCCGGACATGTCACCGACGCCGACCACAGTGAAGTCCTGCGTCTGGGTGTCGTGCCCCAGCTCCCGGAAGTGCCGCTTGACCGACTCCCAGGCGCCCCGGGCGGTGATGCCCATCTTCTTGTGGTCGTAGCCGGCCGAGCCGCCGGAGGCGAACGCGTCGCCCAGCCAGAAGCTGTGCGCCTCGGAGATCTCGTTGGCGATGTCGGAGAACGTCGCGGTGCCCTTGTCGGCGGCCACCACCATGTACGGATCGTCGCCGTCGTGCCGGACCACGTCCTCGGGCGGCACGATCTCGCCGCTGACGATGTTGTCGGTGACGTCCAGCAGCGCGGAGATGAACTCCTTGTAGCAGATCACCGCCTCGTCCCGGTCGCCCGGCTTCTGCTTGAGCACGAAGCCGCCCTTGGCGCCGACCGGCACGATCACCGCGTTCTTCACCATCTGCGCCTTGACCAGGCCGAGCACCTCGGTCCGGAAGTCCTCGCGCCGGTCGGACCAGCGCAGGCCGCCGCGGGCCACCGGCCCGTAGCGCAGGTGCACGCCCTCGAACCGGGGCGAGTAGACGAAGATCTCGAACTTGGGTCGCGGCGCGGGCAGGTCCGGGATGGCCTGCGGGTCCAGCTTGAACGCCACGTACGGCTTGGGCCGCCCGCCCACCGGCTTCTGGTAGAAGCTGGTGCGCAGCGTGGCCTGGATCAGCGTCAGGTAGGCCCGCAGGATGCGGTCCTGGTCGAGGCTGGCCACCTCGTCCAGCGCCTCGCCGATCGCGTCGACCAGCTCACCGCTGCGCTGCCGCCGCTCGTCGAGCGTGGTGGCGCCCGGGGCGAACCGGGTCTCGAACAGCTTCACCAGCAGTTCGGCGATCTGCGGGTACGCGATGAACGTCTGCTCCATGTACTCCTGGGAGAACACGGTGCCGGCCTGGCGCAGGTACTTCGCGTACGCGCGCAGCACGACGACCTGCCGCCAGGTGAGCCCGGCCCGGAGCACCAGCTCGTTGAAGCCGTCCACCTCGGCCTCGCCCCGCCAGGCGGCGGCGAAGGCGTTCTCCACGTGCGGACGTACCTCGGCAAGGTCCTGGTGCCGCTCGGGCAGCTCCAGACCGAAGTCGTAGAGCCAGATCCGGCCGTCGACGCGCTCCACCTCGTACGGATGCTCGTCGACCACCTTCACACCGAGCGAGTGCAGCACCGGCAGCACGGCGGAGAGCATCATCGGCTCGCCGTACCGGTAGACCTTGAACCGCACGTCCATCGCCTCGTCGGCGTCGGCGGCGCGGGCAGCGTACGGACGCGGCGGGGCCTGCTTGCGGAACAGGTGCATCTCCAGCTGGCCGGGCTCCTCCAGCAGCTCCAGCTTCGCCAGGTCCTTCATCGCCTCGTACGGCGTGTGCCCGTCCTTGTAGCCCTCCGGGAACGCGTCGGCGTACCGGGCGAACAGGTGCTTGGCCTGCTCGTCGCCGAGCTTGCGCTCCAGCACCAGCCGGTAGTCGTCGTCCCAGAGGCGGGTCGCGTCGGCCAGCTCCTCGGCGAGCAGGTCGGCGTCGATGTCACCGGGCGGGTTGTTCGGGTCGGTCCGCACGATGAAGTGCACGCGGGCCAGCATCGACTCGGTCACCCGGGTGGTGTAGTCGACGCCGACGCCGTTCAGCTCGCGCAGCAGGATGTCCTGCATGCGCAGCCGGTTCTGCGTGGTGAACCGGTCCCGCGGCAGGTAGATCAGGCAGGAGATGAACCGCCCGTACGCGTCGCGGCGCAGGAACACCCGCAGCTGCCGGCGGCCCGCCATCCGCAGCACGCCGATCACCGCGTGGTAGAGGTCGTCGGTCTTGATCTGGAACAGCTCGTCGCGCGGGTACGTCTCCAGGATCTGCAACAGGTCCTTGCCGGAGTGGCTGCGCAGGCTCAGGCCCGAGCGGTCGAGCACCTCGGCGACCTTGCGCCGGACCACCGGCAGCTCCTGCACGCTGGTCCGGTACGCGGCGGTGGAGAACAGGCCCAGGAAGCGCCGCTCCCCGACCACCTCGCCGGCCTCGTTGAAGATCTTGAAGCCGATGTAGTCGAGGTACGCCGAGCGGTGCACGGTGGCACGCGAGTTGGCCTTGGTGATGATGAGCAGGCGCTTCTCCAGCACCTTCTCGTGCGCCTCGGGCGTCATCGAGTTCAGCGACCGGGCCTCCGGCGAGTCGGAGCGCAGGATGCCCAGGCCGGTGCCGAGCACCGCCTCCAGGGCCTGCCCGCTGCCGCGCGCGCCGTCGGCGTCGACCAGGCGGTACTCGCGGTAGCCGAGGAACGTGAAGTGGTCGTGCGCCAGCCAGCGCAGCAGCTCCACCGAGTCGGTGATGTCCTTTTCCGGCACCGGCGGGCGGTTGTCCGACGTCCGGGCGGCGGCCAGCTCGTCGGCGAGCGCGAGGGCCCGCTGCCGCATCTTCGGCCAGTCCTCGACCGCCTCGCGCACGTCGGTGAGCACCCGCTGCAACTCGCGGCGCAGCGCCTCCCGCTCGGCCGGGTCGCGGACCGGGTCGATCTCGATCCGCATCCAGCTCTCGACCAGGTCACCGGCGATGGCGTCGTCCGGCTCCACGTCCGCCGAGACCTCGGTGAGCCGGCCCAGCGGCTCGCGCCGCACCACGACCAGCGGGTGCACCAGCAGGTGCACGTCGAGGTGACGGGAGTTGAGCAGGGCGGTCACCGAGTCGACCAGGAACGGCATGTCGTCGGTGACGATCTCGACGACCGTGTGGTGCTGCTCGGCGTCCGGCTCGTGGATGCGCAGCTTCAGCTCGCCCGGAACCCGCTGCTGGGCCAGGTCCCGGTGGGCCCGGGCCGCCTCCAGCATCTCCTCGGCGGTGAAGCCGATCAGCTCCTCGTCCGGCGCGAACCGCCAGAAGCGGTCCACGAGTGTGGCCGCGTCGTGGTCGTCGCCGGCCAGCGCGACCGCCTGGGCGACCAGCCGCTCCGCGTTGGGAACGGGCTCGTCCAGCTCGGCGTCCTCCGACTCGTCGGCCAGTGCCTGCGTGGGCAGGCCCAGGTCGTAGAGGGTGTCGATGCTGGAACCGGTCATCCCGGTCACTCCTGTGTCGAGACGGCTGAAACCGTCCCCGTCGGTCGCCGAATCGAAGCTGTCGTCGTCCCGGCCGGTGTCAGCCTGCCGGAGGTCGGGTCCCGGTTTGATCGCCGGACGCCGGTCCATCGGTGCCACTCCCCTCGACCCACCGCACTGTGGGTCACTCTGCCGCCCAGCCTAGGCCCTACCGCGTGGTACCTCCCGCGGCGGACCACCGGCCGGACGTCCGGATCGGGACTCTGTCCTTTCACCCGTTGCGGGTTCGTGGTCGGCCGCCCGCGGAGTACCCCGACTGGCGATGTTCATCACACTGCCACACGGGGCTTTCCGCGCTGCCGCAGGCCGTGGCGGGGCGGTGGCGAGCGCCGGGCCGTACTAGCGTGCAGGGCAGTTGAGCACCGGAGGGACCGCTTCATGCCCGTGTCGTACCCCGTCCGCCCCAGCCGTCACACCCGTCGTCGCCTCCTCGCGGGGCTGGCCGCCGCCCTGGTCACAGCGGGCGCGCTGACCGGCTGCTCCGGCGACGACGGCCCGGAGGCGGCCGTCGAGGCGTTCCTCGGCGGCTGGCGCTCCGGCGACCTGCAGGCGGTCGGCTTCATCCAGCCGGCCGGCGGGCGGGTGGCGGCCGGCGAGGTGACCAAGCAGCTCCAGGCGCTCGCCGGTGAGCTGGCCGCCAACCCGCCGGAGTTGACGCGCACCGGCGAGATCACCACCAAGGGCGACGTCGCCACCGCCCGGGTCACGGTGAGCTGGGCGCTGCCCGGCGGCGCCCGCTGGGCCTACGAGAACCCGGTACGCCTCAAGCGCGGCGGCGACGACCAGTGGCAGGTGATCTGGGAACCGGCTGTGGTGCACGAGAAGCTGGAGAGCGGCGACCGGATCGCGCTGCGGCGGGAGCCGGCGCAGCGCGCCGGCGTGCTGGACGCCGCCGGCCAGCCGATCGTCGCGCCGCGCCCGGTGGTCCGGGTGCAGGTCGTTCCCGGCGAGGTCACCGACGTGCCCGGCCTGGTCAAGAAGCTGGACGCCGCGTTCAAGGCGATCCGGCCCGCGCTCAGCCCGCCGGTCGACCTGGGCGACCTGCCCAAGCGGCTCAAGGAGGCGAAGCCGGACGGGCTCGTCGAGGTGGTGACGCTGCGTGAGGACGCATACCGGCAGATCAAGCCACGCATCTACGAGCTGCCCGGCACCCGGTTCGCGACCGACCAGCTCATGCTGGCCCCGACGCGCGAGTTCGCCCGGGCGCTGCTCGGCTCGGTCGACCAGGCCACCGCCGACGACCTGCAGGCCCACCCCGAGCGGTACGCGCGCGGCGACCTGGTCGGCCACGGCGGCCTCCAGGGCCGGTACGACGAGCGGCTGCGCGGCGTCACCGGCGTCACCGTGATCACCGAGCGGACCACCCCGGACGGCAAGGTCGAGCCGACCGGCACGGAGCTGTACCGCGCCGACCCGAAGCCCGGTCAGCCGGTGAAGACCACCATCGACGTGGCGACCCAGAACGCTGCCGACGCCGCGTTGCGCGGGCAGACCCGCCGCTCCGCGCTGGTGGCGCTGCGGATCAGCGACGGCGCGGTGCTGGCCGCCGCGAACGGTCCCGGGGCGGCCGGCGAGAACCTCGCGTTCACCGCCCAGGTGCCGCCCGGCTCGACGTTCAAGATGGTCAGCGCGCTCGGCCTGCTCGACCGGGGCGCGGTGACCCCGCAGACCACTGTGAACTGCCCGAAGACGGCGACGGTCGAGGGCCGCAGCTTCAAGAACTCGGACAACTTCGAGCTGGGCGCGGTGCCGTTCGCCACCGACTTCGCCAAGTCCTGCAACACCGCGTTCGTGGCGCTGGCGCCGAAGCTCGGCCCGGACGGGCTGGCACAGGCCGGTCGTACGCTCGGCCTGGAGGCCGCGTGGGATCTCGGCGCGGACGCGTTCACCGGCAAGGTCTCCGCCAACGGCCCGGCCACCGAGCAGGCCGCCGCCGCGATCGGCCAGGGCACTACGCTGGTGAGCCCGCTGGCCATGGCGAGCGCCACCGCGGCCGTGGCCCGGGGCAAGTTCGAGCAGCCCAAGCTGCTGCTCGACCCGGCGCCGGCCAAGCCCGCGCCGGCCGGCGAGGCGCTCAAGCCGGAGTCGGTGACGGCGCTGAAGTCGCTGATGCGCGGGGTGGTCACAGCGGGCAGTGGCAGCGCGCTGGCGGACGTGCCCGGCGAGCCGGTGCACGGCAAGACCGGCACCGCGGAGTACGACAACAACCCGGCGAACACGCACGCCTGGTTCGTCGGGTGGCAGGGTGACGTGGCCTTCGCCGTCTTCGTCGAGCAGGGCGGGGCGGGCTCGAAGGTGGCGGCGCCGATCGCCGAGAAGTTCCTGCGCGGCCTCGCCGCGAGCTGAGCGGCGTCCCGCGCCGCGTGACCGCGAGCTGCGGCGTAGCGGTCAGGCGATGTCGATGCCGGAGCGGGCCGGGTCCGGCTCGTCCCCGGCGGACGCCCGGCGCAGCAGGCCGGGCCCGAGCGGGTCGGTGCCGAGGTCGTCGACGGCGCCGTCGGAGGTCGGGTCGGGGCCGATCGGCTCCACCGCCACCGCCGGGGCCGGCACCGCCGCCGGGGCGGGCAGCGGCTCGGGCTCCGGCCGGCTGTCGGCGGCCCGGGGCGCCGGCGCGGCCGGCCCGGGCGGCAGCAGGCGGGGCGGCACGGCGCCCGGCGCGACGACCGGGGCGAGCCCGGCCACCACCGTGTTCACGATCTCGGCCGCGTACGCCCCGTCCGGGTCGTAGTCGGGGTCGAAGACGGTCAGCTCGACGCCGAGGCAGTGCGGGGTGTCGACCAGCCCGGCCAGCAGGATCTCCAGCTCGGCGAAGGCGATGCCACCGGGGTCGGGCGCGTCCACGGCGGGCATCACCGCCGGGTCGAGCACGTCGACGTCGATGTGCACCCAGTAGCCGGCGCAGTCGACGAGTTGCTCGTGCGCCCACTGGGCGGTCCGGGCCGCGCCCTCGGCGCGCAGCGCCGGCACCGGCCGGGTGGTGATGCCGGCGGCCTGCAGGTCGAGGCGGTACTCGTCCTGCGCGCGGATGCCGAGCACCACCACGTCGATGTCCCGGAAGTAGGGCCGCCGCCCCTCGATGGCCGCCAGGTCGGGCTGCCCCCGCCCGGTGACCAGCGCCAGGTCCTCCCCGGCGGCCGCGCCGACGTAGGAGGCGTTGCCGGGGTGCCGGAAGTCGGAGTGGCCGTCGACGAAGACCAGGCCGATCCGCCCGCCGACCGCCTCGCCGAGGCGGTGCATGGCCAGCCCGGAGCCGAGCAGCACCGAGCAGTCCCCGCCGAGCACCAGCGGGAACTCGCCCCGGTCGATGATCGCGCCGATCCGGTCGGCGAGCGCCAGCGAGTACGCGGAGATCTCCGGCGCGTGGCAGACGCCGTCGCCGGGTCGCCAGTCCCCCGGGTCGTACCGGGGCGGGGTCAGGCAGCCGGCGTCTCGGGCCCGCAGCCGGGCGAGCAGGCCGTGGTCGCGCAGCGCGCCCGGCGCCTTGGCGCATCCGGGCACGGAGCTGGCGGTGGGTGGGCGCAGCCCGAGGTTCGTCGGCGCGTCGAGGACGGCGATCCGGCGCATCATGGGCTCCCGTCCTCGGTGGTCGGGCGGGCCGGCGGTGCGCCGGCCCGCGCGGGTTGACTCAGAACAGCGCGCTGGCCAGGGCGCGTCGGGCGGAGGCCACGGCGGGGTCGTCCGGGCCGGCGATGGTGAACAGGCCGAGCAGGTGCTGGCGTACCCGGTCCCGGTCGTCCCCGGCGGTGCGCCGGACCAGGCCGACGAGCCGCTGGTACGCCTGGTCGGCGAGGCCGCTGAGCACCTCGATGTCGGCGGCCAGCAGTTGGGCGTCCACGTCGTCGGGGGCGGCGGCCGCGGCGTCCAGCGCGCCCTGCGGGTCGGCGCCGGCGACCCGGCGGGCCAGCCCGACCTGCGCCAGGCCCGCCTCCGCCGCCGCGTCGGCCGGGGACTCGGCGAGGATCTTCCGGTACGCCGCCTCGGCCGCGTCGAGGTCACCGCTCATCAGCGCGTCGTCGGCGGCGTCGAGGCGCGGGTCCTCCGGTTCGGCGACGGTGACGCCACCGGCCTTGAGCACGGCCTGGAGCCACTGTCGCAACTGCGACTCGGGCACCGGGCCCGGGAAGGCGTCGATCGGGCGGCCACCGACGATGGCGTACGTGGTGGGCAGCGCCTGGAGCTGGAACATCTGCGCGAGCCGCGGCTGCTGCTGCACGTCGACCCGGGCCAGCAGCCACGCTCCGCCGCCCTCGGCGGCCAGCTTCTCCAGCACCGGGGCGAACTGGTCGCTCTCCGGGTAACCGGCGGCGCCGAAGAAGACCACTACCGGTGTGGTGAGCGAGCGTTCGAGCACCTCGGACTGGATGTTCGCCTCGGTCACGTCGATCACGGCGGCGGAGCCGGCGGGGCTGCCCGGCAGCCCGGCGGGCGTGCCGCCCGGAGACGGTGTGGCGGTGGAGGTGTCGGCAGGTGCGGGGGTGCGCAGCGCGCTGAGGTCGACCGCGCCGCGGGTGAAGATCGACGAGGTGATCCGTGGGTCGCTCATGGTTGTCTAGTCTCGCACGTACGCGACGGATCTCCGACCAGCCGCGACGGCGACAGTCACCACTCTCCCCCAGCTCAGCCCGCCCGTAAGGAAGGGCCCCTTGTTAACGCCTGCGGTAGAGGAAGGGCCCCTTGTTAACAGCAGCTGTTAACAAGGGGCCCTTCCTTACAAAGCGGCGGTCAGAAGCGGGCGGGCTCGCGGTAGACGCCCCACTCGGTGCGGAGGGCGTCGCAGATCTCGCCGAGGGTGGCCTCGGCGCGGACCGCGTCGAGCATGGCGGGGATCATGTTCTCGCCGCTGCGGGCCACCTCGACCATCCGCGCCACGGCGGCGGTGACGGCGGCGTCGTCGCGGGCCGACTTGCGCTCGGCCAGCACCCGGCGCTGCTCCAGCTCCACCTCGTGCGAGATGCGCAGGATCTCCAGGTCCTTGGCGACGGTGCCGGTGTGGCAGTTGACGCCGACGATCTTCTTGTCGCCCTTCTCCAGCGCCTGCTGGTAGGCGAACGCCGACTCGGCGATGTGCCCGGTGAACCAGCCGTCCTCGATGCCGCGCAGGATGCCGGAGGTCATCGGGCCGATGGCGTGCGGGCCCTCGCCGCCGAGCTGCTTGATCCGGGCGAAGATCTCCTCCGCCTCGGCCTCGATCCGGTCGGTGAGCGCCTCGACGTACCAGGCGCCGCCGAGCGGGTCGGCCACATTGGTCACCCCGGTCTCCTCCATCAGCACCTGCTGGGTACGCAGGGCGATCTCGGCCGACTCGTCGGTGGGCAGGGCGAGCGTCTCGTCGAGGGCGTTGGTGTGCAGCGAGTTGGTGCCGCCGAGCACCGCGGCCAGGGCCTCCACGGCGGTCCGTACCACGTTGTTGACCGGCTGCTGCGCGGTGAGCGACACTCCGGCGGTCTGCGTGTGGAACCGCAGCCACTGCGCCTTCTCGCTGGTGGCGCCGTACACGTCGCGCAGCCAGCGGGCCCAGATCCGGCGGGCGGCGCGGAACTTGGCGATCTCCTCGAAGAAGTCCACGTGGGAGTCGAAGAAGAAGCTCAGGCCGGGGGCGAACGTGTTCACGTCGAGCCCGCGCGACAGACCCAGCTCGACGTACCCGAACCCGTCGGCCAGCGTGTACGCCAGCTCCTGCGCGGCGGTCGAGCCGGCCTCGCGGATGTGGTAGCCGGAGACGGACAGCGGCTTGTACCGGGGGATCTCCCGGGCGCAGTACTCCATCAGGTCGCCGATGAGGCGCAGGTGCGGCTCGGGGTCGAACAGCCACTCCTTCTGCGCGATGTACTCCTTGAAGATGTCCGTCTGGAGCGTTCCGTCCAGTGTGGACAGATTGGCGCCCTGCCGTTCGGCGGCGACCAGGTACATGCAGAAGACCGGCACGGCCGGACCGGAGATGGTCATCGAGGTGGTCACGCCGGCCAGGTCGATGCCGTCGAACAGCACCTCCATGTCGGCGGCCGAGTCGACGGCGACACCGCAGTGGCCGACCTCGCCGAGCGACTGCGGGTCGTCGGAGTCGCGTCCCATCAGCGTCGGCATGTCGAAGGCGACGGAGAGCCCGCCGCCACCGGCGCCGAGGATCATCTTGTACCGCTCGTTGGTCTGCCGGGCGTTGCCGAAACCGGCGAACTGCCGGATGGTCCAGGTCCGCCCGCGGTAGCCGGTCGGGTACAGACCCCTGGTGTACGGGAACTCGCCCGGCCAGCCGATCCGGTCGAAGCCCGGGTACGCCGCGCCCTCCGGCGGGCCGTACACCGGTTCGACGCTCATGCCGGACAGCGTGGTGAAGTCCGCGTCGCGCTTGCGGGCGGCGTCGTAGCGGGCCTGCCAGCGGGCCCGACCGGCGGCGATCTCGTCAGCGTCCATGCGCGGAGCTCCTTCTCAAGTCGTCGTCCCAAGCCCGAGTGTAGAGCGAGATCCTGAACGATCCTTAAGTGCATGCGTACCGGCCGGTAACTCGCAGGCGCCCGGCGCGAAGCCCCACCACGATCGTCGATCCGCAGGTCAGAGCGCTGTCTCACGTGCCGGACGGCTTGCCGCCGGAGCCTCCCCGGCGGCCCGGAGACGTGCCACACTCCCCGCCGTGGGCATGCACATCGCGATCGGGCCGATTACCTAGGCGGCGTACGCCTTCGCGTGCGTCGCCGGCCAAGCCACCCTGTCGGCTCGACACTGTGAGGCTCCCGTGACCACGTTCCCGTTTCCCCCCGACACCGTCGATCGCCAGCTTCCCGGCCCGGCCGTCCGGCCGCACGACGACTCCCCCGCCGGCGCGTGCACGATGGTGGTGCACCTCGGCCCCGGGCACTCCACCACCGGCCTGCTCAAGGTGCTGTCCGTCCTGCACTCACGCCGGGTCGCGGTGACGCACGTCCAGTACGTGCAGTGCCCGGACCGGTCGGCGGTGATGATCGTGGAGTGCTCCCCCGCCACGGCGTCGCTGGAGACGGTACGCAAGAGCGTCGCGAGGGCGATCCCGGTCGTCAGCGTCAGCGTGCACACCTCGCCCACCCGCGACGGTGTGCGGCGCCCCCGGGCCCGTCGAGGCAGGTGACAGTCAGCCCGCGGCACCGGAGATGCCGCCGCCGCGCATGACGTCGCGGGCGGTGAGCGCCACGTGCAGCGACAGGCGCCGCTCGCTCGAATCCAGGTCGACGCCGAGCACCCGCTCGATCAACTGCAACCGCTGGTACAGCGCGGACCGGGACAGCGACATCTCCTCCGCCGCACGCCGCTTGTTGCGCCCCTCGACCAGGTACGCCTCCAGCAGCGCCACGTGGTTCGTGCCGTGCCGCTCGTCGTAGGAGAGCAGCGGGCCCAATTCGCGCTCGACGAACGTCTGCAGACGCACGTCGTCGCGCAGCAGGTACAGCAGGCCCCGGAGGCGGACGTCGAGGAGCCGGTAGAAGGGCCGGGGCTCGGCGGTGTGCGCCGTGGCGTCGGCCACCTGGGCCGCCTCGATCAGCGAGCGCCGCGCCAGGTCCAGCGACCCGACCACTGATCCGGCGGCGACCACGACGTCCGACCCGGCCCGCAGGCCCGCCCGGGTGAGCGCGGTGGACAGGCCGAGCAACGCGGCCTCGTCGGACTCGGCGTCGGTGAGGGCGACGAGCACGGTGACCTCCGCACCACCGAGCCCGTCGACGTCCCCGGCCAGCGCCGCCAGCCCGCAGTCGCGCACCGCCGTCTCCACCGCGTCCAGCAGTTCCCGGCGGCGCGCGTTCATCTCGGCGCCGGGCCCCGGGCCCGGCCGGCGCCGGCGGACCACCACCCCGAGCAGCCGCCGCTGTTCCAGCGGCACACCGAGTCCGCGCGCCCGCAGCGCCACGTCCCGGGTCGGCGCGGAGTGGTTGACGATGCTCCACAGCAGGCTGCTGCGCGCCTGCCGTTCGACAGACGAGTCGTCCCGGGCGACGAGCTGGTTCAGCGCGATGGTGGACGCGGCGCGCTCCAGCAGGACGCTCGTCCGGGCCGGCGGCTCCTGGTCGCACAGCAGCACCAGCCGCCCCCACCTGTTGCCCCGCGCCTCCACGCCGGTCACCAGCCAGCCCGAACGCGGCTCGTAGCCGGTGCCGGACGGGACCTCGACCGCGCGTGAGCGGGTCTCCCAGCGGTCGAGCAGCTCCTCGGCCGACAGCGGGCCGGTCTCGTACGCCAGCACCTGGTGGGAGAGGTTCTCCAGCACCACGGGACGCCGGGACAGACGGGTGACCTCGCGGAGCACCTGCCGGGGCTCCGCGCCCTCCACCGACAGCTCGGTGAAGATCCGGTGGATCTCGTCCTTCGCGAGCAGCTCGGCGGTCTGCTCCTCCACGATCACCGAGTGGACCACCTCGGTCACCGCCACGAACCGCATCTCCCGCTGGAGCGCGACGAGCGGCAGGTTCCGGCTGCGGGCCTGCTCGACGAGCGCGGCCGGCAGCGTCCCGCCGAACCGGCGGCCCAGCTCGACCACGACCCCGGCCGCGCCGACCGCCGCCAGGCCGTCGATCCACCGGCGCAGCCCGTCGTCGTCCGGCGGCAGGCCGATACCGGTGGTCAGCACCAGCTCCCCGCCGCGGAGCAGGTCGGCGATCTCCGGGATCTCGGCCACGTGCACCCAGCGCACCGGAGCGTCCAGGCGGTCCCGCCCGGCCATGACACGCGGCCCGGCCTGCTGCAACGCCGGCAGTTCGAGCACGTCGCGAACCGTCATCGGCATCAGACCGTCTCCCTCCTCGCTCCGGCGCACAGTATGTGTGCTTCTCCCGGGCGGGAACGACACAGTGCCCATTGCCCGGGCCTGGGGAAGCGCAGATGATCCGGGCATGACCCAGACAGCACCCGGCACCGTGCCCGCTCCCGTCCCGCTGGAGCGGGTGACCCACTGGATCGACGGCAAGGCGTTCGCCGGCGTCACCGAGCGTACGGCCCCAGTCTACGATCCGGCGCTGGGCACGGTCCGGACGGAGGTGCCGCTGGCCTCCGTCGACGAGGTGGACCAGGCGGTCGCCTCCGCCGCCGCCGCGTTCGCCTCCTGGCGGAACTCGTCGCTGACCAAGCGCACCCAGGTGCTGTTCGCGTTCCGGGAGCTGGTGAACCAGCACAAGCAGGAACTGGCCGAGCTGATCACGGCCGAGCACGGCAAGGTCGTCTCGGACGCCCTGGGCGAGGTCACCCGCGGCCTGGAGGTCGTGGAGTTCGCCTGCGGCATCCCGCACCTGCTCAAGGGCGGCTACTCCGAGGGCGTGTCCACGAACGTGGACGTCTACTCCATCCGGCAGCCGGTCGGCGTCTGCGCCGTCATCTCCCCGTTCAACTTCCCGGTGATGGTCCCGATGTGGTTCGTGCCGATCGCCATCGCGGCCGGCAACGCCGTCGTGCTCAAGCCCAGCGAGAAGGACCCGTCCGCGTCGCTGCTCGTCGCCCGGCTCTGGGAGCAGGCCG
This sequence comes from Micromonospora chalcea, assembly GCF_028768405.1. Classification (NCBI taxonomy): domain Bacteria; kingdom Bacillati; phylum Actinomycetota; class Actinomycetes; order Micromonosporales; family Micromonosporaceae; genus Micromonospora; species Micromonospora chalcea. Next base: position 3,600,659 of record NZ_CP118233.1, read on the forward strand.
GCCTGCCCGCCGGCGTGTTCAACGTGGTGCACGGCGACAAGGTCGCTGTCGACCGGCTGCTGGAGCACCCCGAGGTCAAGGCCGTGTCGTTCGTCGGCTCCACCCCGATCGCCCGGTACGTGTACGAGACCGGCACCCGCAACGGCAAGCGCGTACAGGCCCTCGGCGGCGCGAAGAACCACATGGTGGTGCTGCCGGACGCCGACCTCGACCTGGCCGCCGACGCGGCGGTCAACGCCGGGTTCGGCTCGGCCGGCGAGCGGTGCATGGCGATCTCCGCCCTGGTGGTCGTCGAGCCCGTCGCCGACGACCTGGTGGCGCGCATCCGCGAGCGCATCGCCGGCCTGAAGATCGGTGACGGCCGCCGCTCCTGCGACATGGGGCCGCTGGTCACCCGGGAGCACCGCGACCGGGTCGCGTCGTACCTGGACGCGGGCGTCGAGGCCGGCGCCGAACTGGTGGTGGACGGGCGGAAGGTGCAGGTCGACGGCGACGAGTCCGGGTTCTGGCTCGGGCCGAGCCTGCTGGACCGGGTCTCGCCGGAGATGAGCGTGTACACCGACGAGATCTTCGGGCCGGTGCTGTCCGTGGTGCGGGTCGGCAGCTACGACGAGGCGCTCAAGCTGGTGAACTCCAACCCCTACGGCAACGGGACCGCCATCTTCACCAACGACGGCGGCGCGGCCCGCCGGTACCAGAACGAGGTCGAGGTCGGCATGGTCGGCGTCAACGTGCCGATCCCGGTGCCGATGGCCTACTACTCGTTCGGCGGCTGGAAGGACAGCCTCTTCGGCGACTCCCACGCCCACGGCGCCGAGGGCGTGCACTTCTTCACCCGCGGCAAGGTCGTCACCTCCCGCTGGCTCGACCCCAGCCACGGCGGAATCAACCTCGGCTTCCCCGAGAACGTCTGAGCAGCGGGAGAGACGCGACAATGAGCACCAGCGCACGCCGCACCTACGAACTCGACCGCGCCCACGTCTTCCACTCCTGGTCGGCCCAGGCCCTGCTCGACCCGATGGTCGTCGAGCGCGCCGAGGGCTCGTACTTCTGGGACGGCGACGGGAACCGCTACCTGGACTTCTCCTCCCAACTCGTCAACACCAACATCGGCCACCAGCACCCGGCGGTGGTGGCGGCGATCCAGGAGCAGGCCGCCAAGCTGTGCACCATCGCGCCGTCGTACGCCAACGACGCCCGCAGCGAGGCGGCCCGGCTGATCGCCGAGCGGACCCCGGCGGGCCTGGAGAAGGTGTTCTTCACAAACGGCGGCGCGGACGCGATCGAGCACGCCGTCCGGATGGCCCGGCTGCACACCGGCCGGCCGAAGGTGCTGTCCCAGTACCGCAGCTACCACGGCGGCACCCAGACCGCGGTGAACCTGACCGGCGACCCGCGTCGCTGGCCCAGCGACAACGGCACCGCCGGGGTCGTGCACTTCTTCGGCCCGTTCCTGTACCGGTCGGAGTTCGGCGCCACGACCGAGGAGGAGGAGAGCCGGCTCGCGCTGCGCCACCTCGAACGCGTCGTGGAGATGGAGGGCCCGTCCACCATCGCCGCGATCGTGCTGGAGACCGTGCCGGGCACCGCCGGCATCATGCCGCCGCCGCCGGGCTTCCTGGCCGGCGTACGCGAGCTGTGCAACAGGCACGGCATCCTCTACATCGCCGACGAGGTGATGGCGGGGTTCGGGCGTACCGGCGCCTGGTTCGCCATCGACCACTACGGCGTGACGCCCGACCTGATCACCTTCGCCAAGGGCGTGAACTCCGGTTACGTGCCGCTCGGCGGTGTGGTGATCGCCGACCACGTCGCCGACACGTTCGCCACCCGCCCCTACCCCGGCGGGCTGACCTACTCCGGCCACCCGCTGGCCACCGCCGCCGCCGTCGCGACCATCAACGCGATGCGCGACGAGGGCATCGTCGAGAACGCCGCCCGGATCGGCGCGGACGTGCTCGGCCCGGGGCTGCGCGAGATCGCCGAGCGGCACCCGAGCGTCGGGGACGTACGCGGGCTCGGCGTCTTCTGGGCGCTGGAACTGGTCCGCGACCGCGAGACCCGGGAGCCGCTGGCGCCGTACGGGGCCTCGTCGCCGGAGATGAACGACGTGCTGGCCGAGTGCAAGCGGGGCGGCCTGGTCGTGTTCGCCAACTTCAACCGGATCCACGTGGTGCCGCCCTGCACCGTGTCGGAGACGGAGGCCAAGGCGGGACTGGCGGTCCTCGACGAGGCGCTGACACTCGCCGACCGGCACACGGTCTAGACGTACGCCCATCACCGCCCGCCGGGTCCACCCCGGCGGGCGGTCCCATATCCGAGATCCGCGAGACGGCCGGCGACCCCGGTGACGCGGAGACCGACGCACCCAGAAGGTGACGAATGACTACCGTAGATCTCGCCGACTCACCGGTCACCAACCCCTTCACCGGCACCACCGACCTTCCGCGCGCCGCCGAGGGCTGGACCCAGCTCGTCACCCCGGACGGACGCCTGCACCCGGACGTGGACGTCGACCGAGACGCCCTCGGCCACCTCACCCGCGACCTGTACCGGGGGATGCGGCTGGCCCGCCGCCTCGACGACGAGGCGTTCGCGTTGCAGCGACAGGGCGAGCTGGGCCTGTGGCTGCAGTGCCGCGGCCAGGAGGCCGCACAGGTCGGCTCCGTCGCGGCGGTACGCGCCGACGACTACGTCTTCCCGAGCTACCGCGAGCACGCGGCGGCGCTGTGGCGCGGCATCGGCCCGGCCGACCTGCTCCGGCAGTGGCGCGGCGTCGCGCACAGCGGCTGGGACCCGGAGCCGTACTCGTTCCACATCTACACGCTGGTGCTGGCCGCGCAGCTGCTGCACGCCACCGGGTACGCGCTCGGCGTGCAGCGCGACGGCAGCGACACGGTGGTAGTGACGTACTTCGGTGACGGCGCGGCCAGTGAGGGCGACGCGAGCGAGGCAATGAACATCGCCGCCGTGAACGCCGCCCCGATGGTGTTCTTCTGCCAGAACAACCAGTGGGCCATCTCCACGCCGACCGCGTCGCAGACGCGTACCCCGATCCACCGGCGCGGCGCCGGGTTCGGCCTGCGCAGCGAGTGGGTCGACGGCAACGACGTGCTGGCGGTGTACGCGGTGACGTCGGCGGTGACCGAGCACGCCCGCGCCGGCGCCGGCCCCGCGATCGTCGAGGCCACCACGTACCGGATGGGCGGGCACAGCACGTCCGACGACCCGACCCGGTACCGCACCGACGACGAGTTGGAAGCCTGGCGGGCGCGGGACCCGCTGGCCCGGGTCGAGGCGCTGATGCGCGCCGAGGGCTGGAGCGACGAGACGTTCCTCGGCCAGATCCAGGCCGAGGCGGACGAACTCGCCGACCGGACCCGCCGGGAGTGCCTGGCCCTGACGGCCCCGGACCTCGCGGACGCCTTCGCCACGGTGCTGTCCGACGTGCCCCAGCTTCTGCGGGAGGAGCGCGACGCGTTCGTCGCCTACCGCGGCTCCTTCCTCGACTGACGTCCGCCCCGATCGGAGAACTCGTTCATGCTCACTCTCTGTCAGGCACTGAACAGCGGCCTGCGCCGCGCCATGGAGGACGACGACAAGGTCCTCCTGATGGGCGAGGACGTCGGCCGGCTCGGCGGCGTCTTCCGGGTCACCGACGGTCTGCAGAAGGACTTCGGCGAGGCCCGGGTGGTGGACACCACCCTCGCCGAGTCCGGGATCATCGGCACCGCCATCGGGCTGGCGCTGCGCGGGTACCGCCCGGTCTGCGAGATCCAGTTCGACGGCTTCGTCTACCCCGCGTTCAACCAGATCGTCTCCCAGCTCGCCAAGATGCGGGCCCGCACCGGCGGCCGTACCGCCCTGCCGGTGGTGGTGCGCATCCCGGTCGGCGGCGGCATCGGCGCGGTGGAGCACCACAGCGAGTCGAACGAGGCGTACTTCGCGCACACCGCCGGGCTGCGGGTCGTCTACTGCGCCAGCCCGGACGACGCGCACTGGATGATCCGCCAGGCCGTCGCCGGTGACGACCCGGTGATCTTCTACGAGCCGAAGCGCCGCTACTGGGTCAAGGGCGAGGTGACACCGGAGGACGCGGGGCCGCCGATGCCGCTTCACCGCGCCCGCGTCGTGCGCCCCGGCGCCGACGTCACGCTGCTGACGTACGGCGGCACCGTCGCCACCTGCGTCGCCGCCGCCGAGGCCGCGGCGCAGGAGGGCCGCGACATCGAGGTGATCGACCTGCGGTCCATCTCCCCGCTGGACGTGGCGACCATCGAGGAGTCGGTCCGCCGTACCGGGCGGGCGGTGGTGGTCCACGAGGCCCCCACGTTCGCCGGGTTCGGCGCCGAGGTCGTCGCGCAGGTGACGAGCCGGTGCTTCTACTCGCTGGAGGCGCCGGTCGAGCGGGTCGGCGGGTTCAACCTGCCGTACCCGCCGGCCAAGGTCGAGGAGGAGTACCTGCCCGACCTGGACCGGATCCTCGACGCCGTCGACCGCGTCCTGGCCGCGTGAAGGGAGAGGTACCAGTGAGCGTTCAGCAGTTCCGCCTGCCCGACGTCGGCGAGGGCCTCACGGAGGCCGAGATCGTCACCTGGCGGGTCGCTCCGGGCGATCCGGTCGGCCTCAACGACATCCTGGTGGACATCGAGACGGCAAAGGCCGTCGTCGAGCTGCCCAGCCCGTACGCCGGGGTGGTGGACCGCCTGCTCGCCGAGGAGGGGCAGACCGTCGAGGTCGGCTCGCCGATCATCGCGATCCGGACCGGCGGTGACGCGGACGCCGCGCCGGATGCCGCATCGCCGCCCGCCGAGGAGCCCGCCGAGGAGCCCGCCGAGGAACGTACCGCGGTGCTCGTGGGCTACGGGGTGTCCGCCCAGGCGCGGACCCGCCGGCCCCGCCGCGCCACGCCGTCGGTCCGCCCGGCCGAGCCGGCCCGCCGGCCGCACACGTCCCGGCCGCCGGTGCTCACCAAGCCGCCGCTGCGCAAGCTCGCGAAGGACCTCGGCGTGGAACTGGCCGACGTGCGCGGCAGCGGCCCCGGCGGCCGGATCACGCGCCAGGACCTGCTCGACCACACCACCGGCCCCGCGCCGGTGGCCGAGCACCGCAGCGACGAGCGCCTGCCCGTACGCGGGGTGCGCAAGGCGACGGCCGCCGCCATGGTCGCCAGCGCGTTCACCGCGCCGCACGTCACGGAGTTCCTCACCGTCGACATGACCGGCACCGTCGAGTTCGTGGACCGGCTGAAGCAGGACCCGTCCTTCCAGGGCATCAAGGTCAGCCCGCTGCTCGTGGCGTCGCTGGCGCTGCTGGACGCGATCCGCCGGCACCCGGACGTCAACGCCCGGTGGGACGAGGAGAACCAGGAGATCGTCCGGTTCGCCGACGTCAACCTCGGCATCGCCGCCGCGACGCCGCGCGGCCTGCTGGTGCCGAACGTCAAGGCCGCGCAGACCCTTCCGGTACGGGACCTCGCGGTCGCGCTGAACGAGCTGGCGGGCACCGCGCGGGAGGGCCGCACCCGTCCCGCCGACCTGGCCGGCGGCACCGTCACCATCACCAACATCGGGGTGTTCGGGGTGGACGCGGGCACCCCGATCCTCAACCCCGGTGAGGCGGCGATCCTCTGCCTCGGCGCGCTGCGCCGCATGCCGTGGGTCGTCGACGAGCAGGTCGTTCCCCGGTGGACGGTGCAGTTGTCGCTGTCGTTCGACCACCGGCTCGTGGACGGGGAGCTGGGCAGCCGGGTGCTCGCCCACGTCGGGCGGTTCCTGGAGGACCCGCTGTGGGGCCTGGCCCTGCGCTGAGGCCCCCGCAGACAGACGGCGCGTGGACGGACAACGAGGTCCGTCCACGCGCCGTCGCCGTACGCGCCGCGCGCGTCAGTCCACGACCTCGAACCCGACGCCGGCCGACGGCCGTGGCGCGACGTCGTCCGCCGCCGCGATGGGCTCGCCGACCTCCTCGGACGCGGCCAGCCGGAACCGCACGTACTCCAGCTCGCCGGAGAACTCGTGCCGGGCCGGGTAGCTCGGCGACACCGGCGAGTGGATGCTGCGCCCGATGTCCATGCCCGCGAACCCGTGGAAGAACGGCAGCAAGCGCGGGAACAGCGCCGCGCCCGCCGCCTCGCCGTCCACGTACAGCCGGCCGACGCCCTGGCAGTCGGCGGTCTTGGTCAGCTCGAAGGTCAGCTCCACCGGGCCCAGCGGCAGCTCGCCCTCGGACCGCAGCACGTGGTGCTCGCCGAGGTAGTTGTACTCGTACACCAGGCGGTTGTCCTTGATGTGCAGCACGTAGCCGCCGCTGACGTTGCCGAGCGCCACGATCACGCCGCCCTGCGCCGCGTCGGTGCGGCGCAGCCGCGCGGTGATGGCGTGCGAGCGGTTCATCGTCGGCGGCACCGCCGCGCCGGACACAGTCGGTACGCCCGCCAGGTAGGTGAAGACAAGCCGGTCCCGCACCGACCCGGGGCGTGGCACCCGGGCCCGGACCGCGAATCCCCTGTCGTCCAGCGGCAGCACGTCGTAGCGGGCCGCCTCGATCCAGAACTCCTCGATGAGACGCCGCAGCACCTCCGGGTACTCGGCGGCGAGGTCCCGGCTCTCGGTCGGGTCCTCGTCGATCCGGTACAGCTCCCAGCGGTCCTCGTCCCACGAGGTGCCGCGCTCGTGGAACGCGACAGCCTTCCAGCCCTGGTGGTAGATGCCACGGTGGCCGAACATCTCGAAGTACTGGCGGTCCCGCGACGGCGGCGCCGCCGGGTCGCGCAGCCCGTCGCGGAAGCTGCGGCCGTGCAGCGGCATCTGCGGTACGCCCCGGCGCACCGCGGGCGGCTGCACCCCGACCAGGTCGAGCACCGTCGCGGTGACGTCGATGCTGTGCTGGAACTGCGTGCGCACCTGCCCGCCGGGCACGTCACCGGCCGGCCAGCTCAGCACGAACGGCACCCGGACCCCGCCCTCGTGGGTGTGCTGCTTGTAGCGGCGGAACGGGGTGTTGCTGACCTGCGCCCAGCCCAGCGGGTAGTTGCTCTGCGCCCGCGGGCCGCCGATCTCGTCGATCCGGTCCAGGCTGTCCTGGAGATTCTCCGGCACCCGGTTCTGGAAGGCGGTGGGGTTGAGCGTGCCGAGCGGCGTGCCCTCGGGGCTGGCCCCGTTGTCCGACATGACCACGAAGATCGTGTTGTCGAGGCGGCCGATCCGCTCCAGGAAGTCGACCAGGCGCCCGAGCTGGGCGTCGGTGTGGTCGACCATCGCCGCGTACGCCTCCTGCATGCGGGCGAACAGGCGGCGCTGCTCCGGCGGCACGTCGTCCCACGGCACGACGCCGGGGTTGTGCGGTGGCAGCGGCGCGTCCGGCGGGATGATGCCCAGCCCGATCTGCCGCCGGTGCCGGTCCGCGCGGACGACGTCCCAGCCGGCGTCGTAGCGGCCCCGGTACTTCGCCAGGTACTCCGGCGGGGCCTGGTGCGGGGCGTGCGCCGCGGCGTACGCCAGATAGAGGAAGAACGGCTTCTCCGGGGTGAACGACGTCTGGTCCCGGACGAACCCGATGGCCCGGTCGGTCAGGTCCTCGGTGAGGTGGTAACCCTCCTCCGGGGTGGCCGGCGGGTCCACCTGGTGGTTGTCGTGGACCAGCTCCGGATAGAAGTTGTCGGTCTCCGCCTCCAGGAAGCCGTAGTACCGCTCGAAGCCGCGCCCCAGCGGCCACTGGTCGTACGGCCCGGACGGCGTGGTGTGCTCCAGCGGCGCGACGTGCCACTTGCCGACCGCCATGGTGTTGAACCCGGCGTCGGCGAGCATCTCCGCGACGGTGGCGGCGGCGTGGGTGATCCGCCCCCGGCCGCTGGGGAAGCCGCTGTCGAAGTTGGACAGCATGCGCATGCCGACGCTGTGGTGGTTGCGGCCGGTGAGCACGCTGGCCCGGGTCGGCGAGCACAGCGGCGAGGTGTGGAAGTTGGTGTACCGCAGCCCGGACGCGGCCAGCCGGTCGATCGTCGGGGTGTCGATCTCGGCGCCGAAGCAGCCGAAGTCGGCGAACCCGACGTCGTCCAGCAGCACGTACACCACGTTCGGGGTGCCCGGGGCGGCCGACGGCGGCGCGCTCCAGTGCTCCGTCGAGTCGTGGTAGGTGCGTCCGATCGTGCCCTCGTACGGAGGGTCCGCCAGCGAACTGGTCACGGTACGCCTCAGCCGGCCGTCGTGCCGCCGTCGAGGACGAGCGTGTGGCCCGTGACCATCCGCGCCTCCTCGCTGGCGAGGAACACCACCGCGTCGGCGGAGTCCCGTGGCGTCGCCATGCGGCCCAGCGGGATCGACGCGCGGAAGTTCTCCCTGGCGCTGTCCGGCACGTCGCCCATGCCACCGAGGAACGCCGACAACATCGGCGTCTCGGTCGCCGCCGGGGCGATCGCGTTGACCCGGATGCCGTGCGGCGCGAGTTCCAGCGCCAGCGCCTTCATCAGGCCGATGACGCCGTGCTTGGCGGCGGTGTACGGCGCGTACCGGGGGCGGGCGATGACGGCCTGCAGGGACGCGGTGAACACGATCGCGCCGCCGCCGGCCTCGATCAGCGCGGGCACGGCCGCCTGCGCGGTCCAGAACGCGCCCTTGAGGTTGACGTCGATCACGCGGTCCAGCGTCGCCTGGTCCACCTCGTCGACCGGTCCGGTGAACGGCGTACCGGCGTTCGCGTGCATGAGGTCGAGCCGCCCGAACCGCTCGACGGCGGTCTCGACGGCGGCGCGGCAGTCCTGCGCCCGGGTGACGTCGCAGGCCACGCCGACGACGGCGGACCCGAAGCCGGCGGCCGCCTCGGCGGCGCGGTCGCCGTCGAGGTCGGCGATGACGACGCGCGCGCCCTCCTCGACCAGCCGGCCGACGGTGGCCAGTCCGATGCCGCTGGCGCCTCCGGTGACGACGGCGACGCGGTCAACCAACCTCATGTGCTGCTCCTGTTGAATCGGTCCAGGAGGTCGCCGCTCAGGGTGGGCACCGCGGACAGCAGCCTCTGGGTGTAGGGGTGCTGAGGGTCGGAGTAGATCGATTCGGTGTCACCCGTCTCGACGATCCGGCCCTGGTTCATCACCGCGATCCGGTCGCAGAGGTACCGGACCACGGACAGGTCGTGGGAGACCAGGATCAGGGTCAGCTTGAACTGCTCGGCCAGGTCGGTGAGCAGGTTGAGGATCTGCGCGCGCACCGACACGTCGAGCGCGCTGACCGGCTCGTCCCCGACGATGACCTTGGGCCCGGCCGCGAGGGCGCGGGCGATCGCGATGCGCTGCCGCTGACCGCCGGAGAACTGGTGCGGGTAGCGGGTCACCGCCTCCTCGGGCAGGCCGACGGAGTGCATCAGCTCGGCCACCCGGGCCCGGTGGTCGCCGGGCAGGCGCAGCGCGCGCATCGGCTCCGCGATGATGTCCGCGACGCGCATCCGCGGGTTCAGCGACGACATCGGGTCCTGGAGCACCATCTGCACGTCGCGCCGCAGGAACGCGAGCTTCCGCTCCGGTACGCCGCTGATGCGCTGGCCGTTGTAGAACGCGGTGCCCGACGTCGGCTGGTCGAGGGCCATGAGGATGCGCGACAGCGTCGACTTGCCGGAGCCGCTCTCCCCCACGATGCCGAACGCCTCGCCCTCGTGGACCTGCACGCTCACGCCGTCGAGCGCGCGGATCGGCTGGCCCGGCGTACGCAGCGACCGCCGCGGGGCGCGGTACTCGCGCACCACGTCGACGGCTTCCAGCAACGGGGTGGTGGTCATGCGCTGGCCTTCCCGCTTCCTAGGGGCTGGTCGCTCTCGATCGGGTGGTGGCAGGCGGCCCGCTGGGTGCTGCCGGGCGGCGCCGTCAGCAGCGGCACGGTGCCGCAGACGTCGTCGGCGCGCGAGCAGCGGTTGCGGTACACGCAGCCGGTGGGGAACGACCCGAGCGACGGCACGCGGCCCGGGATGGTCGACAGTCGGCCGCTGCCGTCGGTGCTCTCCAGCACCGTCGACGCCCGCAGGCCCGCCGTGTACGGGTGCCGGGGCGAGTCGAAGACGGTCGCCACGTCGCCGTGCTCGACGATCGAGCCGCCGTACATGACGAGCAGTTCCTCGCAGATGCTGGCGACCACCGGCAGGTCGTGCGTGATGAGCAGCAGCGACGCGCCCTCCTCGCGCACCAGCGTGTCCATCAGCCGCAGCATCTCCGCCTGCACCGTGACGTCCAGCGCGGTGGTGGGCTCGTCCGCGACCAGCACGGCCGGGTCGCACGCCAGCGCGATGGCCAGCACGACCCGCTGGCGCTGACCGCCGGAGAGCTGGTGCGGGTACTTGCGCGCGGTCCGGTCGGGCTCGGGCAGCTGGACCCGTTCGAGCAGTTCGACGGCGCGGGCGGAGGCCGCCGCGCGGCTCATCCCCTTGTGCAGCCGCAGCGACTCGGCGACCTGGTTGCCGACCCGCATCAGCGGGTTCAGCGCCGTCATCGGCTCCTGGAACACCATGGCGATGTCGTTGCCACGGACCGCGCACATCTGCTTGTCGGACAGGTCGAGCAGGTTCCGCCCGTTGAGCAGCACCCGGCCGGACGCCGTCACACCGTGCGGCAGCAGGCCCATCAGCGCGAGCGCGGTCAGGGACTTGCCGCAGCCGGACTCGCCGATGAGCCCCATCCGCCGGCCCCGCCCGATCTCGAACGAGACGCCCTTGACGGCCTGGATGTCGTGGACCTTGACGACGAGGTCCTCCACCACGAGCCCGCTCACGCCGGTCACCGTCCTCTCAGCCGCGGGTCGAGGGCGTCGCGCAGCCCGTCGCCCATGAGGTTGAACCCGAGCACCGACAGGGCGATGGCCAGACCGGGCCAGACGGCCAGCATCGGCTGCACGACGAAGTAGTTCTGGGCCTCCTGGAGCATCCGGCCCCAGGTGGGGGTCGGCGGCGGGGTGCCGTACCCGAGGTAGGACAGCGCCGCCTCGGCGAGCACCGCGTGCGCGAACGACACCGACGCCTGCACGATCAGCAGGGCCGCGATGTTGGGCAGCACGTACCGGACCATGAGCACCACGCCCCGGCGGCCGTAGCTGCGCGCGGCCAGCACGAAGTCGCTCTGCAGCACCTGCATCGCGCCGGCCCGGGTGAGGCGGCCGAACACCGGGACGTTGGCGACGCCGATCGCGATCATGCCGGTGAGCGTGGACGCGCCGAAGCCTGCCGCCAGGATGATCGCCAGCAGGATGGCCGGGAACGCGAACACGATGTCCAGCGCCCGCATCACCGGCTCGCTGAGCCAGCGGTGCCCGGTGGCGGCGAGCAGACCCAGCGGTACGCCGACGACGGCCGCGATCGCCACCGCGACGACGCCGACGAACAGTGTGGTCCGCGCGCCGACGAGGAGCTGGCTGACGATGTCCCGGCCGAAGTGGTCGGTGCCGAGCCAGTGGTCGCCGCCCGGGGAGAGCAGCGTCTGCGACGGGTCGACCCGGGTGGGGTCGTACGGCGTCCAGAGGAACGACACCAGCGCGGTGAGGACGACCAGGCCCACCAGGCCGGCGCCGATCACCAGCGTGAGGTTCCAGCGGCGGCGCGGCTTGACCGGGCCGGCCGCGACGACGTCGGCGGTGGCGTCCGGTGGGGCGTCGGCGACTGATGTCATGCCTTGCTCCTCAGCCTGGGGTCGACCGCGTGGTACACCACGTCGACGACGAAGTTGATCAGAAGCACCGCGGCGGTCAGCACCATCACCGTGCCCTGCACCTTCAGCAGGTCGCGGTTGCCCACGTCCTGCAGCAGCATCCGACCGAGACCGGGCAGGCCGAAGACGTTCTCGATCACGACGGTGCCGATGAGCAGCGTCGCGAGTTGCAGACCGAGGACGGTGATGACCGGAATGGCCGCGTTGCGCAGCGCGTGCCGGGTCAGCGCCTGCGAGCGGCTGAGCCCCTTGGCCCGCGCGGTCTGGATGAAGTCCTCCTGCATGACCTCGACCACCGCGGACCGGACGTAGCGCATCAGGATCGCGCCCTGGGCCACGCCGAGGACCAGCGCCGGCATCAGCAGGGCCCGCACGGCGCCGCCGAAGTCGTCCCATCCGGTGAACCCGCCGGCGGGCAGCCACTGCAGCTTCACCGCGAACACGGTGATGAGCAGGATGCCGAGCCAGAACGACGGAACGGCGATGCCGACCTGGCTCAGCGCGGACAGCGCCGTGCCGATCGCGGTCCGGCTCTTCACCGCGGCGAGGATGCCCAGCGGTACGGCGATGAGCAGCGCCAGCGTCATCCCGGCCAGGATCAGCGGCACCGTCACGCCGAGCTTGTCGCCGATCTCCGAGCCGACCGACACCCCGCTCAGCGGCGAGATGCCGAAGTCACCGCGGATCAGGCCGCCGGCCCAGTCGAGGTACCGCTCGGTGAAGGGGCGGTTCGTCCCGAACTGCTCCCGCAGCGCCTCCAGCGCCTCCGGCGTGGCGTTCACGCCGAGCATCGCCTGCGCCTGGTCGCCCGGCAGCAGCGACAGCATCGTGAAGACGAGGATCGACGCGGCGAACAGGGATACCGCGAGGATGGCCAGCCGCCGGACGAAGTAGATCACCATGCCTGTGTGCTCCCACTCCGAATCATGGCCTGATCATCACCATCTTGGTCACGGTCAGCTCCTCCATGGCGAAGCGCGGTCCCTCCCGGCCGATGCCGGAGTCCTTGACGCCGCCGTACGGCATGTTGTCGGCGCGGAAGCCGGGCACCTCGTTGACGAGCACGCCACCGACGTCGAGGCGGCGCACCACGTCGAGGGCCACCGCCAGGTCGCGGGTGAAGACGGCGGCCTGGAGCCCGTAGCGGGACCGGTTGACCAGCTCGACTGCCGCGTCCATGTCCGGCACCGACCGGACGCAGACCACCGGCCCGAAGATCTCCTCCGCCCAGCACTCGGCGCCCTCGGGGACGTCGACGAGCACCGTCGGCTGCAGCACCCGGCCCTGCGCCGTACCGCCGGCCAGGCAGCGCGCCCCGGCGGCGACCGCGCGGTCCACCCACGAGTGGACCCGCTCGGTGGACGCCTCGTCCACCAGGGCGGACACGCGGGTGTCGGCGGACCGGGGATCACCTGTGGTGACGTTCGCCAGCAGCGGCCGGAGGCGGTCCAGCAGCGCCTCGCGGACCGGCTCCTCGACGATCACCCGCTGCACGCTGATGCACGCCTGGCCGGAGGCGTAGAACCCGCCGCGTACGACCGCTTCCGCAGCCCGGTCGAGGTCGGCGTCGCGGCCGACGACGAGCGCCGCGTTGGACCCGAGTTCCAGCAGCACCTTGCGCGGGGCCGCGGCGCGGGCGATCTGGTGGCCGACCTGCGCGGACCCGGTGAACGACACGGCGGCGACGCGCGGGTGGGTGGTCAGGAGCTTGCCGACCTCGACACCGCCGGTGACGAGCTGGACGCCGGCGGCCGGGCAGCCCGCCCGGCGGAACAGGTCGATCAGCACCAGCGTGGCCAGCGGCGTGTTCGGCGCCGGCTTGACGATCACCGGGCAGCCCGCCGCCACCGACGGCGCGACCTTGTGGGCGGCCAGCAGCAGCGGGTAGTTGAACCCGGTGATGCCGACGACGACGCCGACCGGTCGGCGTACCCAGAAGCCGAGCATGCCCTCGCCGGCCGGCTGCATGTCCAGTGCCACCGTCTCGCCGGTGAGGTGCCCGACCTCCTCGGCCGCCGTCTCCAGCGTGACGAGCGTGCGGGCGACCTCGACCCGGCAGTCGACAAGCGGCTTGCCGGTCTCCAGGACCAGCAGTTCGGCGAGGTCGTCGGCGCGGGCGCGGACCTCGGCGGCGACTGTCGTGAGGATGGCGCGCCGCCGGTGACCGGGCAGGCCGGCCATCTCCGCGGCGACCTCGTGCGCGGCGTCGACAGCCGCTTCCGCGTCGGCGGTGTCACCCCAGGGCGCCTGGGTCACGGTGCTGCCGTCGTACGGGAAACGGACCGGCGCGGTCTGCGCGGTGGTGGCCCAGCCCGCGCCGATCGGCAGGCCGGCGGGCAGCGCGGTCAGCAGCTCCTGCGCGGTCACGACGCCGCACCCGTCGCGGCGCCGGTGAGGAAGGCCAGCGCCGCCTCGGCGTAGACCCTGGTCTTGCGGACGATGTCGTCGACCTCGACGTACTCGTCGGGCTGGTGGGCGATCCACTTCGGGCCGGGGCCGTACACCACGTTCGGGATGCCGCTGTCGCGCCACAGGATGGTGCCGTCGGTCGCGCCGGGCACACCGCCGAAGACCGGCGCCGTACCGGTGACGGCGCTGTGCGCCTGCGCCACCGCCAGGGAGATCGGGTGGTCCTCCGGGGTGACCGCGCACGGCCGGTCGTCGACGACCTCGACGGCGAAGCTGACGCCGTGCCGGGCGCCGATTTCGTCGGCGTCGGAGCGCACGCGCGCGGCGAGCGCGGCGTGGTCGACGCCGGGGACGGTCCGGCAGTCCACGCCGAGCACGGCGCGGCCGGGGATGACGTTGAGCTGGTCGGCGGAGCCGGCGTCCAGGACCGTGGGGGTCAGGAACGTCAAGCCGAGGTGCTCGTGCTCCCCCGGGTCGGCCTGCAGCTCCTTCTGGTACCGGCCGAGCGCGGCCACCAGTTCCGCCACCGCCGGTACGGGGTTGCGGCCGTGCTGCGGCATCGCGCCGTGCGCCATCTTGCCGGTGCAGGTGACCAGCAGGCGGACCGCGCCCTTGGCGACCGCGCAGATCTCCTCCGCCTCCGGCTCGCAGATGATCGCGGCGTCCACCTCGCGGGCCAGCGCGGTGGTGGTGAAGTGCTTCGCGCCGAGCATCTGGCCCTCCTCGTCCACCAGGGCCGCCACCACGATCCGGCCCGGGAACGGTCCGGCCAGCTCGACGGCCCGGGCCGCGTGGATCATCGCGGCGACGCCGGCCTTCATGTCGGCGGAGCCGCGACCGTACAGCCGCCCGTCGACGATGTCGCCGCCGAACGGGTCGACCGTCCACTCCTCGGGAGAACCCTCGGTGACGACGTCGGTGTGCCCCTCGAACATCAGCGTCGGACCGGGCAGGCCGCCCTCCACCACCGCCACCACGTTGGGCCGCCCGGGAACGACCTCGGTGACCTCCGGCCGCCAGCCGAAGCCCCGCATGACCTGCGCGACGAGCTCCGCCACTGGCTGCTCGCTCCGCCCCTGCGCGGCGTCCCAGGTCGAGGGGATGCGGACCAGGTCCTGGGTGAGCGACACGACGGCTTGCTCGTCCACGAGATGGCCGGCGCGGAGGGAGGCATGGGTGTCCGACGTCATGGCGTCGGAGGTTACGAACTCCGACCCCGGAGGGGAACGTCCAGTTTCCGGGTCGGTGGGGGTACCAGCCGTGGCCGGACCTGGTCTTCTACGGCCGCGGCGACCCGCCGGACCCCCTCGTCGATCCGGTCCAGCGGCATCACCTGGTACCCCAGCCGCAAGTGGTGACGCGGGGTGGGGCGGGTGGTCCAGTACGGCTCGCCCGGGTCGAGCAGGACACCCTGGCGGCGCAGGTCGACGGCGAGCTGCCCGGCGTCCAGACCGGGCGGGCCGGTGATCCACCGGGCCAGGCCGCCGCGCGGCACCGGCTGCGGCCCCCAGCGCACGTGGCGCTCGATCGCGCGCGTCATCTCCTCGTACAGCCCCTGGTAGTGGGCGCGGATACGCCGCACGTGGCGGGCGAGGTCCCGGCTGGCGATCATCCGGGCCAGGGCGCGCTGCATCGGTCCGGGCGGGTGGCGCAGCACGTAGCGGGAGCGGGCCCGCATCGCCTCCACCAGCGCCGGGGACGCCACCACGTAACCGAGCCGCAGGCCCGGCGCCAGCAGCTTGCTGAAGCTGCCGAGGTAGACCACGCGGTCCTCGTCGTCCAGCGCCCGCACCGCGACCGCCGGGATGCCCCGGAACGTCATCTCCGGGTCGTAGTCGTCCTCGATCACCACCGCGTCCGCCGCGCCGGCCCGGCGCAGCAGCTCCTCACGCCGGGACGCCGACATCGTCGCGCCGGTCGGGTACTGGTGGCTCGGCGTGACGTACACCAGCTCCGCGCCGTGCAGGTCGGCCGGCAGGTCCTCCACGACGAGGCCGTCCTCGTCCACCCGGCCGGGCACCACGTCGGCGCCCGCCATCTGCATGATCGTCCGCGCGTCGGGGTAGCCCGGGTCCTCCACCAGCACGACGCTGCCCGGCCGGACCAGGACGCTCGCCAGCAGGTGCAGCGCGTGCGTCGAGCCCAGCGTGATCATCACCTGGTTCGGCTCGGCCGAGATGCCACGCGACGGCAGCACGTGCTCACAGAGCTGGCGGACGAGCTGCGGGTCGTCGGCCTGGCCGGCGTCCCCGATCACCCGGGACAGCCCGTCCTGCCGTACCGCCTCGCGCTGCGCCCGCTCCCACGCGCCGGTGGGGAACATGCCGGGATCCGGCTGGCCGACGACGAAGGGGAACGGCGCCCGCGACCACGCCGGGTCCCGGTGTACGGGGGTGGGCGGCGGCTCGGGCAGCCGTGCCTCCCAGTCGATGGGCCGTGTCGCGGAGCGGGAGGTCCGGCGCGCGGCCCGCATCCGGACCACCGCCTCGGAGGAGACGTAGAGGCCGCGCCGGGGAATCGTCGCGATCAGGCCCTGCTCCATGAGCCGGTCGTACGCGGTCAGCACCGTGTTCCGGGAGACGCCCAGCGCCTCGGCCAGACGGCGGGTGCTGGGCAGCGGGCCGTCGTCGTACTGCCCCGCGAGGATCGCGTCCTCAAGCCCCGTGATGATCTGCTCGTAGAGCGGAACCGTGCTCTGCGGGTTGACCGGCAGCAGAAAATCCGCCATCTCGACCTCCCCACCTCTCGCGGGGATCTCGCCTCGTCCCGTCGTCGCACTCCTGCGCACACCATCCGCATCCCGCTGGTACCAGCCTAGCCGGAGACCTGGACCTGTTGCGGAGGGCCCGATCCCGCCACTCTTGGCCGACGATGGCAGGTGAGGGTCTCCTGCACGCGGACAGAGGTGGACTAATGAGCGCCCAGCGAATCGCGCTGGTGCCCGGCGACGGCATCGGACCGGAGGTCACCGCGCAGGCGGTCAAGGCGTGCGACGCCGCCGCCCAGCGGTTCGGGCTGGACCTGGTCTGGGAAGACTACGAACTCGGCGCGGACTACTGGCGGATCACCGGCCAGGTCGTGCCGCCGGACGTGGAGCGGGAACTGGCCAAGGCGGACGCCATTCTCTTCGGCGCCGTCGGCGACCCCTCGGTGCCACCCGGGGTGCTGGAACGCGGCCTGGTCATCCATCTGCGGACCGCTTTCGACCAGTACGTCAACCTGCGGCCGGTCAAGCTGCTACCAGGTGTGCCCTCGCCCATCGGCGGGCTGCGTCCGGAGCAGTGCGACCTGGTGATCCTGCGGGAGAACACCGAGGGCGCCTACGTCGGTGCCGGCGGTTTCATCCACCGGGGCGGGCCGGACGAGATCGCCACCCAGGAGTCGGTCAACACGCGCAAGGGGGTCGAACGCCTCATCCGGCACGGTTTCCGGCTGGCCCTGACCCGCCGCAAGCACGTGACCCTGGTGCACAAGGCGAACATCCTCACGTACGCCGGCGACCTGTGGCAGCGGACCTTCGAGGAGGTCGCGGCGGAGTACCCGGAGATCTCGGTGGAGTACGTGCACGTCGACGCGATGTGCCTCTACCTGGTCACCCAGCCGGAGCGGTTCGACGTCGTGGTCACCGACAACCTGTTCGGCGACATCATCACCGACCTCGGCGCGGCCGTGCAGGGCGGTCTCGGCCTGGCCGCGAGCGGCAACCTCAACCCGACCGGGTCGGCGCCGAGCATGTTCGAGCCGGTGCACGGCTCCGCGCCCGACATCGCGGGCCGGGGCTGGGCCAACCCCGCCGGGTCGATCCTCAGCGCCGCGCTGATGCTGGAGCACCTGGGCCACCCGGAGGCGGCCCGCAGCCTGGAGGACGGGGTGAAGGCGGTGCTGCCGCGCCTGGGCGCGATGCGCGGGCCGGAGATGGGCATGTCGACGGAGGACTTCGGGGACGCCGTCGCCGCCGCCATCAGCGAGGACGCGTACCAGGCGGACGTCCTGCCGGCGTAGCACGGATGTGAGCACCGAATCGGCTGAACCGGACGACGGCGGAGGAAGCCCTCCGCCGTCGCCGTGTTGCGCGCCGAAACGCCCGCCCGCCGCCGCCGGATCGACGGCCGGCCCCAGTGCCGTCCGCGCCGGCCCTGCCGGTACGGACGACCTGATCGCGCTGCCCGGCGGTACCTTCCTCATGGGCACCGACGATCCGGAGGGCTTCCCGGAGGACCTGGAAGGGCCGGTCCGCCCGGTCACCGTGGCCCCGTTCGAGATCGCCGCGACACCGGTGACGAACCGGCAGTTCGCCCGCTTCGTCGAGGCCACCGGCTACCGCACCGACGCGGAACGGTACGGCTGGTCCTTCGTCTTCCACCTGCTGCTCGCCCCGTCCGCGCGCCCGTGGGTGCTCGACGCCACGGTGCCGGGCGCGCCCTGGTGGCTGGCGGTCGAGGGGGCGCGCTGGGCGGCTCCGGACGGGCCCGGCTCGGGCCTGTCCGGACGCGAGCGGCATCCGGTCGTCCACGTCTCCCACCGGGACGCCGAGGCGTACTGCGAGTGGTCGGGGACGCGGCTGGCGGCCGAGGCCGAGTGGGAGTACGCGGCACGCGGCGGGCTGTCCCAGGCCCGCTACGCCTGGGGCGACGAGCTGACCCCGGGCGGGCGGCACCTGTGCAACATCTGGCAGGGCGCCTTTCCCGCTGTCAACACGGCGGACGACGGGTTCGTGGGCACCTCTCCGGTGACCGCGTTTCCGCCGAACGGCTACGGCCTGTACGACGTCGCGGGCAACGTTTGGGAACTCACGGCCGAACCCTGGCGCGACCGCCGAGGACACGTCTCACCAGGTGAGAGCGTCATCAGGGGTGGTTCGTACCTCTGCCACGACTCTTATTGCAACCGTTACCGCGTGGCCGCACGGAGTCGGACCACCGTTGACTCCTCAAGTGGCAACACCGGATTCCGGGTGGCCCGGTAGTCAGACGCCGATTGGTACCTGCCGACCCCGCTGAACTGGCCCTTTTGCATCGGGTACCACACTCCTAGTGTCCCGCCTCACAGGCTACGAGCGCCCTTGGCGTTCTTCGCGATGGGACACACGAATGAATCGGCTGAAGATAACGCTGCCCGCCGTGCTGCTCGCCACGGCGCTGGCTCTGACCGCGTGCAGTAGCGATGGTGACTCCGAGACCACCACCGGCGGTGGCGGTTCCGGCAACGGTACGGTCACCCTCGGCGCCTACCTCGAGCCGGTGAGCCTCGACCTGACCGCCGAGGCCGGCGCCGCGATCCCGCAGGTCCTGCTCTACAACGTGTACGAGGGCCTGGTGCGCCAGAACGCGGACACCGGTGAGGTGGAGCCGCTGCTGGCCAGCGAATGGAAGATGTCCGACGACGGCACCAAGTACACGTTCAAGCTCCGCGACGGCGTGACCTTCCACGACGGCCAGAAGCTCACCGCGCAGGACGTGGTGTGGAGCTTCAAGCGGGTGACCGCGGAGGGCTCGACGAACCCGTTCAAGTCCCAGATGACGGTCGTGAAGACCGTCGAGGCGCCGGATGCGTCCACCGTGGAGGTGACGCTGTCGCGGCCGAGCCAGAGCTGGCTGTTCGACGTCGCCGGCCGCGTCGGCGTGGTGCTCAAGGAGAACGCCACCGACCTGGGGACCAAGCCGAACGGCACCGGCCCGTTCAAGTTCGACAAGTGGAACCGCGGCGACAGCATCACCCTGGTGCGCAACGACGGCTACTGGGGTGAGAAGGCGAAGGTCGCGACCGCCGTCTTCCGCTACATCACCGACGCGAACGCGCTGAACAACGCGATGCTCTCCGGCCAGCTCGACATCGTGGCGAACATCCAGGCGCCGCAGCTGCTCGAGGTGTTCAAGGGCAACAAGCAGTTCCAGGTGATCGAGGGCAAGACGACCGGTGAGGTCGTCCTGTCGATGAACAACAGCAAGGGCCCGCTGGCCGACGTCCGGGTGCGCCAGGCGATCCGCCACGCGATCGACCACGACGCGCTGATCAAGACCGTGTGGTCCGGCTACGGCACGAAGATCGGCAGCATGGTGCCGCCGAGCGACCCGTGGTACGAGGACCGCACCGGTGACTTCCCGCACGACCCCGCCAAGGCCAAGCAGCTGCTCGCCGACGCCGGTCACGCGAACGGGCTCACCCTGACCATGGACGTCCCGCCGCCCGGCTACGCCCGCGCCTCCGCGCAGTTCGTCGCCTCGCAGCTCGCCGAGGTCGGCATCAAGGTGACCCAGAACAACGTCGAGATGCCGCAGTGGCTGGACAAGGTGCTCGGCAAGGCCAACTACGACATGTCGATCATCGCCCACGTCGAGCCCCGTGACCTGGTCCGCTACGGCCAGCCGGAGTACTACTACCGGTACAAGAACCCGGCCGTCACGCAGCTCATGAACGAGGCCGACACGGCCCTGGACGGGGCCACCCGGGACAAGAAGTTCGCCGAGGCCGCGAAGGTCATTTCGCAGGAGGCGGCCAGCGACTGGCTGTTCCTGCTGCCGAACCTGGCGGTGATCCGCGACGGCGTCGAGGGCTACCCGAAGGACGCGGTGACCCAGTCGTTCGACGTCACCAAGGTCTCCAAGAAGTAACCAGCACCACGACGTAGAAGGACCTGGTGGGCTCCGCCCACCAGGTCCTTCTACGTGTGCCTGCACCCGCGATCTTGCAGTTGCGGCCCCCGGTGCGGGGGATTCACCCCTTTCGTCAGGGCACAAGGCGCAAGATCGACGGTCCGGGAGGATCCCGGGAGCCGGGGTCCTCCCGGCGCTGCGGGGCGACGGGCTTCGGGGCCGGCGAGTCGGCGTGTCGGCCCGCAGTGCGCGAGGAGGTCGAGGTGATGGTGCAGGCGTGCCTCGGGTCGCCCCGACACCGGCTGGCCCGGCAGCGGCTCGGGCCGGCCGACGGCCTCTAGGGCAACGCCCGGGGCACCGGCACGAGCATCGCCGAGCCGGGTTCGCGTTGCCCGGACGCGGGACGTCGACGATCGTCGCCGAGCCGGGGCTGAACTGCGTACGCCCGGCCCTGGAGTCCGGCGACAGCGCTGCGCAGCAACCCGCCGAGGCGGCACGCTCCCCACGCCTGGCCGGCTGCGTCCGGCGCGCCCAGCATCTGCCCTGCTTCGAGGTGCGCGGGCCGTGACGGCCCACTCCGCCGATCTTGGAGTTGTGGCGCCCAGGATGCCCGAGTGGCGACTTTTGTGAGCCACCACAAGTCCAAGATCGGCAAGGCGCACGCCGGGCGCACGCCGGGCGCGCCGCGCGGGGCGGGTGGCTGAGGAACGCAGCGAGGCGGGTCCCGTCCGGAGTGGACGGAACCCGCCTCGATCGTTCACACGCGCCTAGCTACCGGCGCGAGGGTGAGACGGCGTGCGTGTCAGGCGAGCTGGTCGGAAGCCTGCCCCCGGCGGCGACCCCGCAGGTGCATGCCCAGCAGGCCGACGCCCAGGATGCCGGCGGCCAGCAGGCCCGTGGTCACGCCCGTGGAGAGCGTGGGACCGCCGGTGTTGTCGGAGGCGAGGACCATGCCGTTCTGCGACTCCTGCTGCGTGGTGTTGCCCGCCGGAGCGGCCTTCGGCTTGGGCTTGGGCTTGCCGTTGTCGGCACCGGCCGGCGCGGGGACCGGGGTCTGCGCCAGCGCCTGCGTGGCCTGGGCGAAGGTCTCCGGGGTCACGTCCGGGGCGTTGCCCTGCGTACGCCACTGCTTGAGCTGCTTCATGCCCTTGCAGGCCGAGGGGTAGCGGTCGCAGTAGCTGGTGGTGTTGCCGATGCTCTCGGACGAGAGAACGGCCTTGGCGATGGCACGGGCCAGCGTGCTGGCGCCGGCGTTGAAGATGGCGTTCAGCTGACGGGTGTCGGCCGGGTCGTTGATCTGCAGCGCCTCGCCCTTGCCGGTGGAGACGGCGAAGACGGTGTCACCGTCGCCCAGGGTGTGGATCGGGCTGATCGCGCGGGCCATGCCGTCGTGCGCGTTGCCGGACATCCGCTGGGCAGCGGCCTTCTCCAGCGGCGCGTTGGTGGCGACCACGGCGATCGTGGTGTTCGCCGGCTGCTGCGCGGCGGTGCTCGGCGGGTTGCACTCCTGCTTCTTCGGAGCCTTGTAGCCGGCGAACTCGTTGCCGATGCCGAACTTGACGCCGTACAGGGTGCAGTCGGCCGGGTCGACCGGGGAGCCGGCCGGGTTGACGATCACCATCGCGCCGACGTAGATGCCGTCGCCGAGGTGGACGCTGGCGGTGCCGACGCCGCCGCGCAGGCCGCCGCCGCGGGCTCCGGTGCCGCCGCCGACGCCGCCCTGACGGACCGGACCGTCCGAAGTGGCCTGCGCCGCGAGGTAGCCCCACTCGGCGGAGGTACGCGCCTTCGGGTCACCGCCGCGGCCGAGGTCGAAGATGTCCGCGGCCGGGACGATCGGGGCCACGCCGCCGGCGCCGACGCGTACGCCCTCGCCGCGGTCCTCCAGCCAGCGGATGATGCCATTGGTGGCGGACAGCCCGTACATGCTGCTACCGCCGAGCTGGATCGCGTTGACGCCCGGGTTCGAGTTGAGCGGGCTGAGCAGGTCGGTCTCCTTGGTGGCGGGGGCGCCGCCACGCTGGTCCACACTGGCCACAGACATCTGCGGCATGTACACGACGGAGGTGCCGGTCAGGTACGGGGCGGTGTCGGACTGGACCTGGCCGACCTGGATTCCGGGGACGTCGGTGATGGCGTTGTGGGCGCCCGGGGCGCCGGCGGCGGGGTTGGCCGACGCGGGCGACCCGACGAGCACGAGTCCCGGACAGACCAGGGCTGCCGCGGCGATCGCGGCGAATCTGGACGACTTCATGCAGCTTCTCCCATGTGAAGCGGTGCGACCTCCGCCCCAATCCGGGGCGGTCGATGCATTGGGCAACTGGTGGTCCCCCGTGGTACACGACGAGATGTGGGGGAGGCTACTGGTCAGACCAGTTGAAGGGAAGAGCCTGCTCAGCTGATGGCCGGCTCTCATAATCCGAGGTCAGGCCACATCAGGCGGATTCAGAGCAATACGTCCACCATCGAGCGGCGCGCCTCCGGCACGTACTCGGCGTAGTAGCGGTGCAGTTCTTCGCGGGTCAGCCGGGTGACCTCGTCGGCCTCACCGGCGCGCATCGCGTCGAGAACGCGGCGGTGGTGGGCCAGGGTGCGCTCCATCAGGGCCTCGCGGTCCGGCGCCTCGGCGAGCTTGGTGGAGATCAGGTCCAGCACCATGCTCCGGACCGCGTCGAGGCAGAGCACGAGCAATTCGTTCCCGGACAGCCGGGCGACGTGCTCGTGGAAGCGCACGTCGGCCGCGCTGAACGCCTCGTAGCCGTCGGCCACCGCGTCCCGCATGCCCGCCAACGCCTGCTCCAGTTCGTCCAGCTCGGACGGTGACGCCATCCGGGCGGCGACGGAACCGGCCGCCGACTCGATGATCATCCGGAACTGGAGCAACTCCGCCACGCCGAGCCGCCGGCTGTCCACGACCCGGGCGAACAGCTTGCGCATCGCCGAGGCCGTCGAGGCGATCACCTGCGGCCCGAGCGGGTCACCGGGACGCGAACGGATCAGGCCGCTGCTCTCCAGCACGCGCAGCGCCTCACGCACAGTGGACCGGCTGACGTCGAACTGCGTCGTCAGTTCGCGCTCGCTCGGCAGCCGGTCCCCCGGCCGCAGATCCCCGGCGGCGATCCGCTCCTCGACCTGCCGGACGATCCCCTCGTACGCCCTCACGGTTCGCACTGGAGCGAACGAGACACCCTTCGGCATGGCGAACCTCCCGACGCACGGCGGCCTTGCGCCGCTGGGAACAACGGTACGGTGCATCGACCCGTGCGGCGGTCAGCCCCCGCCCGTCGCGACGAGTGCGCAGGCCGGGCGGCGGGTCACCGGAGCGACCGGCGGGCGCACGGGCCGTCGTGGTCCGCCCGCAGCAGGCAGCGCCGGCCGTCGCCCATCCGCAGATCACAGAAGACCCGATGGCGTACGCCCTGCTCGTCCTCGGCCGAGACGGTGGTCTCGCCCGGGTCGGCCTGGGCGAGCACGCCCGACCAGCGGGCCACGACCCGGGCCAGGCGTACGGCGCCGGCCAGGTCACCGGCGACGACCGGCAGGTGGATGACGAACCGCTCGCGGGGACTCATCGACGGTACGCTCCCGCGTTCATCCGCATCTGCGCCTGCTCGGACTGCCAGCGCCGCAGCGCGTCCCGGACCCGCGCGGTCTCCTCCCGGCTGACGCCGAGCGCCCGGTAGACGTCGGCCAGGTCGAGCGCCACCCGGTCGAGGAACTCGTGCACCTCGGCCGGGTCGAGCCCGCGCCGGCCCAACCGCGTCGTCCGGAACCGCCGTTCCCGCACCTGCCAGGGGCGCAACGGCGTGTAGTTGGCCGCCCGGTAGCAGCCCGGCTGGGTGGTGCCGCGACCGGCTCGCGCGCGCCGACCGGGCCACCGGATGTTCCACCGCACGAACGCCTGCCTCTCGTGGTCGAAGGGACTGGAAGGGCGGGACCACCCGCCCGCCCCGCCACCGCAGCGTCACTTCGCGGTACGGCACCGGGGCAGTCGAGATTGAGCGCACTCGAAGGAGTCATGTCCGCCGGTTACCGCGCGAACACGCTCGACCATAGCAAGAATCCAACATGGCTACAATCCATCATTGCCATAAAGCCTTGATGGGTCAGATCTATCGGGGCACAAGGCTTACGTCATGACCATCGATCCGCGCTCGCACACGCCGGTCTACGTCCAGCTCGCCGACCTGATCCGGGAGCAGATCGAATCGGGCGCGCTGCCGCCCGGGGCGAGTGTCGGCAGCGAGTCGCGGCTCAGCCAGGAACACCAGATCGGCCGCGACGCGGTCCGGATGGCGATTTCGCTGCTGCGATCGGAAGGGCTCGTCACCACCAGCCGTCCGCTCGGCACGCGGGTCCGGGAGACGCCGCAACGCAGGCAGGTGGAGCTGGCCGCGGGCGCGAGAGTCGTCGCGCGGATGCCTACCGGCGCCGAGCGCCGGAACATGCTGCTGGACGAGGGCGTACCGGTGCTCGAGATCCACGGCCCGGAGGGCGACGTGGAGTTGCTGCCGGGCGACGAGGTGGAGCTGACCCGCCCGGCACACGACTGAGCCGGGCGGCGCTCGTCAGACGGTGGGCGTACCCATCGCCACGTCGTCGACCCGGATGTTGATCTCGGCGGCGCGCAGTCCGTACGCCTCGATCGCGGACGCCACAGCGGCCCGCACCTCGTTCGTCACCTGCGGCACCGGGTGGCCGGCATCGATCACGAGGACGAGGTTGACCACTGCCGACCCGTCGGTGACGTGCGCCGAGCAGCCGCGCCGCGCGTCCCCGACCTGGTCCAGCCCGACCCGGTCCAGCACGGCGTTGAAGAAGCGGGCGATGTCGCCGCCCAGCTCGGCCACCCCGGGCACCGACTTCGCGGCGGCCACCGCGATCTTCTCGACCACCTCGTCCGACACCGAAGTGCTCCCGCCCGCGACCACGCCAGGTGTCACCGGCAGCTCCTGAGTAGCGTCGTGCTCCACGCGTCCCACCCTCCCTCGTCCGGGGGAGCGTACATCGACCGTCGATCATGGAGTTGCGGCCCCGACAGAAGCCGCGAAGCAGGCGCTCCCGGGGCCGCAACTGCAAGATCGCGGGGTTGTGGGGTGGCGTGGGCCGGAGTTCGGCGAGCGCCTCCCGTCACGCGAGATCGGCGTTCCGCCAGGTGGGAGCGGTGGAGATCTTGGTACGAAAGGGCCCCTATGGGGGCCGATTCGTACCAAGATCTCGGCGGGGGCGGGGGCGGGGGCGGGAGCGGGGCGGGGCGGGGCGGGGCGGGTCAGGAGCCTAGCTGGGCCAGCAGCTCGTCGGCCGCCGCGTACGGGTCGATGGCGCCCTCGGCCACCTTGGCGGCGAGCGTCGGGAGCTGCGTACCGTCGCGCAGTGAGCCGATCCGCGCGCGCAGGACGCCCAGCGCGATCGCCTCGATCTCGGCGGCGGCCCGCGTCTCCCGGCGGCGGCGCAGCTCGCCGTGGCGCTCCAGCCAGTCGCGGTGCTTGTCGATCGCGGCGGCGATGTCGTCGATGCCCTCGGCGCGGGCGGCGATCGAGCGCACCACCTGCGGCCGCCACTCCCCCGGCCCGCGCTCGCCGAGCGCGATCATGCCCTGGATGTCGCGGACCGTGGCGTCGGCGCCGTCCCGGTCGGCCTTGTTGACCACGAAGACGTCGGCGATCTCCAGGATGCCGGCCTTGACCGCCTGGATCGCGTCGCCCATGCCCGGCGCGAGCAGCACCAGCGTGGTGTCGGCGAGCGAGGCCACCTCCACCTCGGCCTGCCCGACGCCGACGGTCTCGACCAGCACCACGTCGCAGCCCGCGCCCTCCAGCACCCGCACCGCCTGCGGCGTGGCCGCGGAGAGCCCGCCCAGGTGGCCCCGGCTGGACATCGAGCGGATGTAGACGCCCGGGTCGGTCGCGTGGTCCTGCATCCGGACCCGGTCGCCGAGGATGGCGCCGCCGGTGAACGGGCTGGACGGGTCGATCGCCAGCACGCCGACCCGGTGACCGCGCGCCCGCAACGCCCGGACCAGCTCGTTCGTGGTGGTCGACTTGCCCACCCCGGGCGAGCCGGTCAGGCCGACGACCTGGGCCTGCCCGGCGTACGGCGCGAGCGCCGCCGCGACCTGCGGCAGCACCTCGTCGCCGGACTCGACCAGGGTGATCAGCCGGGCCACCGCGCGGGGGTCGCCCGCGCGGGCCCGCTCGACAAGCATGGGTACGTCCCGGCTGCGGCGCACCGGGCCGGTGGCCGCCGCCGGGGCGTTCTGTACGTCACTCACAGGTATCAGCTATCAGCTCTCGTCACCGGTCGGCACGTGGATGATCAGCGCGTCGCCCTGCCCGCCACCGCCGCAGAGCGCCGCCGCGCCGGTGCCGCCGCCCCGGCGCTTCAGCTCCATCGCCAGCGTGAGCACGAGCCGGGCGCCGGACATGCCGATCGGGTGGCCGAGCGCGATCGCGCCGCCGTTGACGTTCACCTTGTCGGCATCAACGCCGAGGTCACGGGCGGACTGGATACCGACCGCCGCGAACGCCTCGTTGATCTCGATGAGGTCGAGGTCGTCGATGCTCAGGCCGCCCTTCTTCAGGGCGTGGTTGATCGCGTTGGACGGCTGCGAGTGCAGGGAGTTGTCCGGGCCGGCCACGTTGCCGTGGGCGCCGATCTCGGCCAGCCAGGTGAGCCCCAGCTCCTTGGCCTTGGCCTTGCTCATCACCACGACCGCGGCGGCGCCGTCGGAGATCGGCGAGGAGCTGCCGGCGGTGATGGTCCCATCCTTGGTGAAGGCGGGGCGCAGCTTCCCGAGCGACTCGGCGGTGGTGTCCGGCCGGATGCCCTCGTCCTCGCTGATCACCAGCGGCTCGCCCTTGCGCTGCGGGATGACCACCGGGGTGATCTCGTCGGCGAAGTGGCCGTTCTTCTGCGCGGCGGCGGCGCGCTGGTGGCTGGCCGCTGCGAACGCGTCCTGCTCCCCGCGGGTGATGCCGTGCTTCGCGCCGTGCCGCTCGGTGGACTCGCCCATCGAGCAGCAGTCCCAGGCGTCGGTGAGGCCGTCCAGCGCCATGTGGTCCTTGACCGCCACGTCGCCGTACTTGTAGCCCGAGCGCTGGCCGAGCAGCAGGTGCGGGGCGTTGGTCATCGACTCCATGCCGCCGGCCACCACGACGTCGAACTCGCCGGCCCGGATGAGCTGGTCGGCCAGCGCGATCGCGTCCAGCCCGGAGAGGCAGACCTTGTTGATGGTCAGCGCCGGGGTGGACATCGGGATGCCGGCCTCGACGGCGGCCTGCCGGGCCGGGATCTGCCCGGCGCCGGCCTGGAGCACCTGCCCCATGATCACGTACTGGACCTGCTCGGGCGCGACGCCGGCGCGCTCCAGCGCCGCCTTGATCGCGATGCCACCGAGCCTGGTCGCGGGGAGGTCCTTGAGGTTGCCCAGCAGGCGCCCCATCGGGGTCCGCGCGCCGCTGACGATCACCGAAGCCATTGCCTGCCTCCGAGGGGGTGCCGACCTGTACGCCTTAACGATTGTTCGGTCAGACTAGCGTCATGGCTGAGAACTCCCCCGTCGAGCCCGCTGCCGAGTTTGTCACAGACATCGGGCTGCGCCGCATCGACCACGTCGGGATCGCCGTCGGCGACCTGGACGCCGCGATCGACTTCTACCAGCGCACCTTCGGCATGCGCTGCATGCACACCGAGACGAACGAGGAGCAGGGCGTACGCGAAGCGATGCTGGCGGTCGGGGCGGACGCGTCCGGCGGCATGGTGCAGCTGCTCGCGCCGCTGTCCCCGGACACCACGATCGGCAAGTTCCTGGACAAGCGCGGTCCGGGCATCCAGCAGGTGGCGTACACGGTGGCGGACATCGACGTGGCCTGCGCGGCGCTGCGCGAGCGTGGCGTGCGGCTGCTCTACGACGCTCCGCGGCGCGGCACGTCGAACTCCCGGGTCAACTTCGTGCACCCGAAGGACGCCGGGGGCGTGCTGATCGAGCTGGTCCAGCCCGCCTGATGCGCAAGGAAGGGCCCCTTCTTAACAGACGTCTGTTAAGAAGGGGCCCTTCCTAACAAGTGGGAACGCGCGCGGCAGTGCGCGCTTGCACGTTCCCACGTACACCTCCACGCATCGGCCGATGCAGTTTTTCACAGAGGGGTTCCTGCTTTAGCTACCGTTAAGTAACGTCCGCCCGAACAGCAGCGGCGACCGGTGCCGAATGTGTCGATTGCCGACATGGCGGTCCCGTCGCACCGGCGCCGACGATGGCAGCACCCCTGCCCGCGGTGTGCGGGTGCGGACAAACGGGAGGTCACCGTGCAGGACATCCTCGAAGCGATCATGGCGGCGGAGGGTTCGTCGCAGCCGGAGCGGGAGCTCGCCGGGCTCGCCGGCCTGCCCGTGCCGGAGAGCTACCGGGGCGTGGTGGTGCGCGCCGAGGACACCCGCATGTTCGAGGGCATGGCCACCCGCGACAAGGACCCGCGCAAGGCGCTGCACGTGCAGGAGGTGCCCACCCCCGAGCTGGGCCCGGGTGAGGCGCTCGTCGCGGTGATGGCCAGCGCGATCAACTACAACACGGTGTGGACGAGCATCTTCGAGCCGCTGCCCACGTTCAAGTTCCTCCAGCGCTACGGCCGGCTCTCCGAGCTGACCCGCCGCCACGACCTGCCGTACCACGTGGTCGGCTCGGACGCCGCCGGCGTCGTGCTGCGCACCGGGCCGGGCGTGACCAAGTGGAAGGCCGGCGACGAGGTGGTCGCGCACTGCCTGTCGGTCGAGCTGGAGGACTCCGCCGGTCACGACGACACGATGCTCGACCCGCAGCAGCGGATCTGGGGCTTCGAGACCAACTTCGGCGGCCTGGCCGAGCTGGCGATCGTCAAGGCCAACCAGCTGATGCCGAAGCCGCGCCACCTGAGCTGGGAGGAGGCGGCCAGCCCGGGGCTGGTCAACTCCACCGCGTACCGGCAGCTCGTCTCGCACCACGGCGCGAACATGAAGCAGGGCGACGTGGTGCTGATCTGGGGCGCGTCCGGCGGCCTCGGCGGGTACGCCACCCAGATGGCGCTCAACGGCGGCGCGATCCCGGTCTGCGTGGTCTCCTCGCCGGAGAAGGCCGAGCTGTGCCGCAAGATGGGCGCCGAGCTGGTCATCGACCGTACCGCCGAGGGGTTCAAGTTCTGGTCCGACGAGCAGACCCAGGACCAGGACGAGTGGCGCCGCTTCGGTGAGCGCATCCGCGAGCTGACCGGCGGCGAGGACCCGGACATCGTCTTCGAGCACCCGGGCCGGGAGACATTCGGCGCCAGCGTCTACGTCGCCAAGAAGGGCGGCACGATCGTCACCTGCGCCTCCACCAGCGGCTACATGCACCAGTACGACAACCGCTACCTGTGGATGCACCTCAAGCGGATCGTCGGCAGCCACTTCGCCAACTACCACGAGGCGTGGCAGGCCAACCGGCTGGTCGCGCTCGGCAAGGTGCACCCGACCGTGTCGAAGACGTACGCGCTGGAGCAGACCGGCCAGGCCGCGTACGAGGTGCACCGCAACGCGCACCAGGGCAAGGTCGGCGTGCGGTGCCTCGCCCCCGCCGACGGACTGGGCGTCCGGGACACCGAGATGCGCGCGCGGCACGAAAGCGCGATCAACCGCTTCCGCGGTCACTGACCGTACGGTCGTCCCGGATTGCCTTTCCGGCCGACCCGGGCGCCATTCGACCGGCGTACGCACAAAGGGCCGTGGGTGTCGAACCCGCGGCCCTTTTCGCGCCGCCTTCCCCGCAGAAGCCCGACCCGCCCGACCCGCCCGGGAGCTGCCAAGATCGCCTATTGGTCCGGTCCCGCCGGGCGGCCGAGTTGACCATGTAAACAGGACGCGAAAGGTGCCGACCGCTCTTGCGAACCACCCTGGGGCGTCTGCCAGTATGTCCCAATGCCCCAGCAGCAGTCCTCCCCTCTTGCGTTCTTCGATAACGCGAACTCACAGCCCGATTTCACCGTTGGCCTGCGCGGTTACAACACCAACCAGGTGGACGACTTCATCGGCCGCCTCACCGCCGCCCTGAGCCAGTCCGAGCAGGCCCGCGCCGAGGCCGAGCAGCGGATGAACGACGCTCAGCGCCGGCTGCGGCAGGCCGAGCAGCGCCAGAGCGCGCTCGAGCAGAAGCTCACCGAGACCAACAAGCAGCTCGAGGAGAACAGCCGGCCGACCCTGTCCGGCCTGGGCACTCGCGTCGAGCAGATCCTGCGGCTGGCCGAGGAGCAGGCCAACGACCACCGCAACGAGGCCAAGCGCGAGTCGGAGGGCATCCTCTCCGCCGCCCGCCTCGAGGCGCGTGAGATCACCGACAAGGCCCGCGCCGAGGCCGCCGCCATGAAGGCGACCGCCGAGCGCGAGGCCGGCAGCGTCCGTACCGCCGCCGAGCGCGAGGCCGCCGAGGTCCGGGTGCAGGCCCGCCGCGAGGCCGACACGCTGCGCGCCGACGCCGACCGCGAGACCAAGCAGCTGCGTACGGTCACCGCGCACGAGGTGGCCGAGCTGAAGTCGACTGTCGAGCGCGAGGTCGCCACGCTGCGCGCCACCGCCGAGCGGGAGATCACCCAGCAGCGGGCCAAGGCCGCCCGGGAGGCCGAGGAGAAGCGCGCCGAGGCGACCAAGCTGCTCACCGACGCGCGCGACAAGCGCGACAAGGACCTGCAGGCGCTGGAGCTCCAGCTCGCCGAGCGGCGGGAGAAGGCCGAGCGCGAGGAGTCGGAGCGGCACGCCGCCCAGGTCGCGCAGACCCAGAAGCTGGTGAACGAGGCCGAGCAGCGCGCCCGCGCCGCGCAGGAGCGGGCCAAGGAGATCGAGCAGCGGGCCGAGGCCCGCCGGGTCGAGTCCGAGCGCACCGCCAACGAGACCGTCGACAAGGCCAAGGCGCTGGCCGACAAGACGCTCAACGAGGCGCGCGCCGAGGCGCAGCGGGTGCTCAACGAGGCCCGTACCGAGGCCGAGCTGACCACGCAGGCGGCCCGCCGCGAGGTCGAGGACCTCACCCGCCAGAAGGACGCGGTCACCTCGCAGCTCGGGCAGATGCTGTCCGGCCTGGCCGGCATCGTGCCGGGCGTGCCGGCCGGCGGCAAGGGCGACACCCCGAAGGCCGACGCCTCCGGGCAGAAGGTGACGGCCGAGTCGGCCGGCTGACCGTTACACCCGCTGTCGGGGGCATGAGCCACGGCGCGGGGTGACACCGGGTGACCGGTGTCGCCTCGCGCCGTCATGCTGTGCGGGCCCGTTTCGCCGGGAGGGTGAAGTAGCTCCCAGAAGGGGCGTCCGTATCGCCCCAGCAGAGCCGGATGCGTGTGAGGATGGGGTCATGTCGCACGGCGAGGAACTGTTCGCGCTCGGCGGGGATGTGACGACGGAGCCCAGCTTCGAGTCCGCCCTGCGGGGGTACGAGAAACGGCAGGTCGACCGCTACGTCGCTCGCGCGGAGCACGAGATCGCGGCGCTGACGACCGAGCGGGAACAGGCGTACACGCAGATCCACAAGCTGGCCGGTCAGGTCGAGGTGCTCCAGCGCGACCTGGCCCAGGTGCGCAAGCAGGCGGCGGTGGTGGACCGGGCGTCGTTCCGGCACCTGGGCCCGCGTGTCGAGCAGATCCTCACCATGGCCGAGGAGCAGGCCGACGACATCCTCGCCGCCGCCAACGAGGAGATCGAGGCCCGCCGGGCCGCCGCCGAGCACATCGTCGAGGAGGCCCGGGAGCAGGCCGCCCAGGCGCTGAAGGACTTCGAGATCGCGCTGGCCGCCCGCCGGAGCGAGGAGGAGCGGCACACCGCCGCCCGCAAGGCCGAGGCCGAGGCCACGCTGAAGGCCGCGAAGGACGAGTCGGCGACGCTGCGCAAGAGCGCGCAGGACGAGTCGGAGAAGATGCGCGCCGCCGCCCGGGACGAGGCGGAGAAGCTGCGCCGGACCGCCCAGGACGCGCTGGCGAAGGCCCAGCAGGAGGCCACCCAGCTCCGCGACACCGCCAAGGAGATCCACTCCCGGGCACAGCAGGAGGCCGCCCGGCTGCGCGAGACGGCCAAGGAGGCGCTGGCGAAGGCCCAGCAGGAGGCGAACCAGCTCCGCGAGGCGGCCAAGGAGGTGCACGCCAAGGGCCAGCAGGAGGCCAAGCGGCTCACCGACGCCGCCGCCGAGGCCGGCCGGGCCACGCACGCCAAGGCGCTCGCCGAGGCCAAGAAGATCGTGGACGACGCGGAGGAGGCGGCCAAGGCCACCCGCGGCCGGGCCCGCACCGAGGCCAACCGGCTCACCACCGAGGCCGCCGAGGCCGGCAAGCGCAACCGCGCCGAGGTCGAGGCGTACGTGCAGCGCATGCGCACCGAGACCGAGGCGTACGTGCAGCAGTCCCGCGCCCAGACCCAGCAGGAGCTGGGCGCCTGGCGGGCCGGGGTGGAGAAGGAGGTCGCCGAGCGGCGGGACAGCGCCGAGAAGGAGCTGGCCCAGCGCCGGGCCGCCGCCGAGCAGGAGTTCGCCAAGCGCCGCGACGAGCTGGACAAGCAGCATGCCAAGCGGCAGGAGGAGCTGGAACAGGCGTACACCACGCGCCGCGACGAGATCGAGCGCACCGCCGCCGACGTCCGGCAGGCCGCCGAGGCCGACGCGCTGAGCATGCGGCAGCAGGCCGAGCTGGAGGCCGCCGAGCTGCTGCGCCGGGCCGAGGCGGACGCCACCGCGCAGCGCCGCAAGGCCGACGAGCACGTCGCGGCCTCGCGCCGCCAGTTCGAGGAGTACGCGGCCACCACCCAGCAGCACCTCGCCACGACGCAGCAGCACCTGGCCGCGACCCAGCAGGAGGTGGCCGCCGGCCGGCAGCAGCTCGCCGGCGTGATGCTGGAGATCGCCAAGGCGCAGCAGGAGCTGGCCGACCTGCGTACCGAGACGTGGAAGTCGCGGCAGGAGTCCGACGACCTGCAGCGGCAGCTCGCGGACCTGCGGCGCGACGCCGACTCGGCCGGCATCACGGCCACCCCGGTCGACCCGGACGACCTCGCCGCCGCCTCCACCGGCCGGTCCACGGACGACGGCACGCCGGCCGCCGAGGGCACGTTGGTCACCAGCGGCGCGGAGAGCGCCGGCGACACCCCGGCCGGTGGAGGTGCGCCGGTGGCCGCGAAGGGCACCGCCACCGCGGTCCCCAACGGCGCCGGGCCGGCCACTGGTGACGGCGAGCCCGCCGAGGCAGGCAAGGCGAAGCCGGTCGGCGAACCGGTGACCACGATGGACTCCCCCGGCGGGGCGGGCGTCGACGGCGAGCCCACTGTTGCCGCCGTGCCGGGTGAGGGCGGGCGGGGCGCCACCCCCACGAAGATCACCAGCACCGGTGAGAACGGCAAGCGCCCGACCAAGCCGACCACCGACGAGCGCAGCGCCAAGCCCAGCACGGTGACGGTCGACAAGGACTGACCCACCCGCCGCACCCGGCGGGACGGCCCGGCCGGAAGCGGTGGTGGGATGGTCGGGGCGGACGGCGAGGACTACCCTGCGGGCAGAGGGCCGCGCGTCGGCCGTGGACGGCACCGGCGGGCGAGCCGGCAGCGCGGAAGCCGGGAGGCACGGGTGTCGCAGGAGGTTTCCGCCGCCCCTGATGACGAGGCGGCGGCCGTGAACCCCACCGGCGAGGCGGAACCCGCGCGCGACGCCACGACCGCCGTCGGCAACCCGCGAGCCGGCACGGACACGGACAGCGAGCGGCCGACCGACGTCGAGCCGGCCGAGTTCGAGCCGAGCGGCCGGTTCGGCGTGCCGGGGCGCCCGCTACGGCGCAGCGCCTTCCTGATCGGCTTCACCGGCGCGCTCGGCGTGCTGCTGGCGTACGCGCTGTTCCTGGGCGTGCGGAACGCGGCCGGCATCCTGGTGCTCGTGGTGATCGCGCTGTTCCTCGCGGTCGGCCTGCACCCGGCGGTGGTCCGGCTGCGCAACTGGGGCCTGCCGCGCGGGCTGGCGGTGGCGGTCGTGACACTCACCCTGCTGCTGCTGATCGTCGCCGGGCTGCTGGCGCTGGTGCCGCCGGTGGTGACCCAGTCCGGCCAGTTCATCCAGCAGCTACCCGGGTACGTCGAGGAGCTGCGCCGCAACCCCACTGTCAACGACCTGGTGATCCGCTACGACGTGATGGAGCGGGTCCAGGCGGCGGCGAACGCGGACAACGTCGGGCGGGCGCTCGGCGGTGTGCTCGGCGGCGCGCAACTGATCTTCGGGACGCTCTTCCGCCTGCTCACCGTGCTGGTGCTGACGATCTACTTCCTGGCGTACTTCGACCGGCTGCGCGAACTCGGGTACGCGCTGGTGCCGCGCTCGCGCCGGGAGCGGGTCCGGCTGATCGGCGACGAGATCCTGACCCGGGTCGGCGCGTACATGGTGGGCGCGCTCGCCATCGCGGTGCTGGCCGGGGTCAGCACGTTCGTGTTCGCGCTGGCGGTCGGCCTGCCGTACCCGTTCGCCCTGGCCGTGGTGGTCGCGGTGACCGATCTGATCCCGCAGATCGGCGCGACGCTGGGCGCGGTGGTGGTGACGCTCGTCGGGCTCGCCACCGATTTGCCGGTGGGCATCGCCTGCCTGGTGTTCTTCGTGGTCTACCAGCAGGTGGAGAACTACCTGATCTACCCGAAGATCATGCGCCGGGCGGTCTCGGTGAACGAGGTGGCCGCGTTGCTGGCCGCGCTGCTCGGGGTGGCGCTGCTGGGCGTGGTGGGCGCGCTCATCGCGATTCCCACGGTGGCCGCGTTGCAGCTGATCCTGCGCGAGGTGGTGCTACCCCGCCAGGACGCCCGCTGAGCCGTTACTCGGCGCGCCGCTGGGCCGGGCCGGGCACCGGGGTGTCGGCGAACGCGGCGACAGTGCGGTCCGCGTACGCGCTGACGTCGCCGGTCTCCATCGGGCCGTCCCAGGTGGTGGGCAGCGGCAGCGGTACGCCCGGGGCGACCCGCCGGACGATCTCGTCCAGCACCTTCTCCGCGTCGCCGACCCAGAGGTGCTTGGCGCCGTCCACGCCGACCACCTCGGCCTGCGGGACGGCGGCGAACCGCTGCCCGGCCTCCTCCGGCCGCAGGTAGTCGTCGAACTCGGGG
This sequence comes from Micromonospora chalcea, assembly GCF_028768405.1. NCBI lineage: Bacteria > Bacillati > Actinomycetota > Actinomycetes > Micromonosporales > Micromonosporaceae > Micromonospora > Micromonospora chalcea. The sequence continues at coordinate 3,636,452 of NZ_CP118233.1, forward strand.
ACCAGGGCGGTGAGCGGCTTGCCCGTCTCGGCCCAGACCGCCAGGTCCTCCGGGGCGGAGTAGCGCAGCGGCGGGGAGAGCAGGATCGCGCCGGCCACCGCCGGATCGCAGCCGTACTTCAACGCCAGGTCGGTGCCGAACGACCACCCGACCAGCCAGATGTTCGGCAGTTCGTGGAACTCGGCGTACTCGATCGCGGCGGCCACGTCGAACTTCTCGCCGACGGCGCCGTCGAAGGCGCCCTCGCTGGTGCCGCGGACGCTGCTGGTGCCCCGGGTGTTGAACCGGAGCACTGCGAGGCCGGCCAGCGCGGGTAGGCGCCAGGCCGCCTTGCGGAACACGTGGCTGTCCATCATCCCGCCGTGGGTGGGCAGCGGGTGCAGGCAGACCAGGGTGGCGGACGGCTCGCCCTCCAGCGGCCGGGCCAGCTCACCGACGAGCGTCAGCCCGTCGGCGGTGTGCAGCTCGATGTCCTCCCGGCGGCCGGGCAGGATCGACGACGCGCGAATCGGAGTGCTCACGCCTGCCAGTCTCCCGCGTCGGCGGCCCGGCCGCCCAGTGGGACGGGAACCGGGTGATCCAGATCGCTCAGCCGTAGCGCGGGGCGCCCCGGCCGCGCTGGAGGTTCGGGCCGCGCCGGTCCCGGGCCCGCCAGCAGCCGGAGTGCCAGTGCCGGCGGTCGGTCAGGTCGCCCCGGTCGTCGGCCGGCCAGGCCACCAGGTGCGCCACGCCCGGCCGGATCTCCTGGTCACAGCCGGGACAACGGTACGTCTTGACCGATGCGCCGCCGCTGATCGCGCGTACCTGCCAGTCGCCGTCGCGCCACTGCTGCACTGTCGGTACGCCGTGGCGGGCACGCTCGGCGTCCAGGCCGGGGTTTTCTTCCCGGCGGGGCCGGTTGCGACGGGGGCTCACGGTCACCAAGCGTACGGGCCGCCGGCCGGACCGGCCCGAGCGATCTTGGTACGGGTACGCCCTTCCAAGGGCCGTTCCGTACCAAGATCGCTCGGGTGGCCGGTCAGGGCCAGGTCTGCGGACGGGTGAGGTCTGCCGCCACCTTCGCTCCGGTCAGCACGGTCGCCGCGTCGGCCTCGGTGAAGTTCACCTGCCCCGGGGGTCCCTCGCCGGGGAAGGGCCAGGCGAAGTCGACTGTCAAGCGCACCTTGGGCAGGCCGAGCAGCTCCAGGCGGTTGCCGTTCGGATAGCGGAAGCCCGGGCGGCCACCCAGGTCGCGGTTGCTGGCGCGGCCCGTGTCCTCCCCCATCTCCGCCCCGTAGATCAGCCGCAACCACATGGTCGAGGAGGGCGCCCGGGCGACGGTGAGCTGAACCGTGAGGCCCTTCGGAAAGGCGGCCGCGTCCACCGCGCATGCCGTCACCGCCGCGTTCGCCGGCAACGTGGTCAGCCGCACCGGCCCGGTGCATCGCCGGGCCTCGTCCCAGCGCACCAGGCCGGCGACCCGGTCCAAGGCGGCCACGTCACCGCGAAGCGTGGCGGCCCGGGCGTAGAGACCGGGGAAGGGCTGCCATGACTTGACCAGACCGTCGGTACCGGCGACGCGCAGCACGCCACCGTCGAATTTCAGCCGGCCGCTGACGGCCTGCACCGGGAAACCCTCGATCGAGGTGTCGTCGAGCGCCTTCGCCACCGGACTCACCTCGAGCAGGACCGGCTGTCCGCCGTCGGCGCTGAGTCGGATCGACTCGACAGCGTTCGAGCTGTGGACGGACCAGCCCAGGTAGCGGGCCCGGGTGGTGTCGACGCCCAGGTGCAGCACCTGCGGATCGGTACCGACTAGATCGGGACGCTGAAGCGCCCCGGGCACCCCGTCGGCGAGCGGCGGCACCGGGGGTGGCGCCACCTCCGGCGTCGCGGCCGTCCAGGGCATCCGCTCGGCCAGCCCGCCCATGTCCGCGCGTACCACGCCGGTGAAGCCGAGCACGCCGACCAGGGCGAGCGCGGTGCCGGCGGTGAGTCGGCGGCGTACCTGCCGGCGCCGGCCGAGCGCGCGCGAGCGGCGCAGCAGGCGTCCGGTGTCTGTCTCGCCCTCGGCGTGCTCCCGCAACACCGAGACGATTCGCTGGTCGAGGTCGGTCACAGCCGGCTCCCCTTGGTCATCGGGACGCCGCAGCGCTCCCGGAGGTGGGCGAGCGCCCGCATCGCGTGGGTGCGGACGGTGACCGGGGAGCAGTCGAGGATCTGGGCGATCGTGGCGTCGTCCAGGTCCTCGTAGTAGCGCAGCACCAGTACGGCGCGCTGGCGGTCCGGGAGGGCGCGGATCAGCCCCCACATCTCGTCCCGGTCCGCCGCCTCGCCGCCGAGGTCGCCGCGTTCGGGCCGGTCGGCGAACGTGTCGACGGCCAGCTCATGGCTGGACCGCCGCCGCCACCAGGACGTGTTGGCGTTGACGAGCATCCGGCGCACGTACACGTCGGGCCGGTCGATCCGGGCGATCTTGCGCCAGTGCACGTACGCGCGGGCCAGCACGTCCTGGGTCAGGTCCTCGGCGCGGTGCGCGTCGCCGGTCAGCAGCCGGGCCAGACGCAACAGAGCCGGGCCGCGGCTGCCGACGTACTCCTCGAAGGTCACACCTCGAAGACGCCGTCACCGGGCCCGGCTGTTGACGACGGTCAGCGCCGGGTGTGGTCGCGGAACCCGCGGCCGGACTTGCGGCCCAGGTAGCCGGCCGTCACCAGGTGCTCCAGCAGCGGTGCCGGGGCGAAGCCGGGCTCGCGCAGCTCCAGGTACAGCTCCCGCTGGATGGCCAGCGAGACGTCCAGGCCGACCACGTCGAGCAGCTCGAACGGGCCCATCGGGTAACCGCAGCCGAGCTTCATCGCGTAGTCGATGTCGTCGGCGGTCGAGTAGCTGGCCTCCAGCATCCGCACCGCGTCGTTCAGGTACGGGAAGAGCAGCGCGTTGACGATGAAGCCGGATCGGTCGCCGCAGACCACGCCGGTCTTGCCGAGCGTCGCACAGACCGCGCGGGCGGTGGCCGACGTCTCGGCGGAGGTGCGGATGGTCCGCACGATCTCCACCAGCGGCATGATCGGCGCCGGGTTGAAGAAGTGCAGGCCGATCACGTCGGCCGGGCGCTGGGTCGCCATCGCCACGTCGATCACCGGCAGCGACGAGGTGGTGGTGGCGAGCACGACGCCCGGCTTGCAGATCTCGTCGAGGCTGGCGAACAGCGCTTTCTTGACGCTCAGCTCCTCGATCACGGCCTCGACCACCAGGTCGACGTCGGCCAGGTGGTCCAGCGTCGCGGACCAGGTGATCCGGCCCAGCGCGGCGTCCCGGTCGGTCTCGCTGAGCTTGCCCCGCACCACGCCCTTGTTGAGCGAGGTCTTGACCGCCTCGCAGACCTTCGCGGACTTCTCCGCGCCCCGGGTCACCGAGATGACCTCGTAGCCGGCCTTCGCGAAGACCTCGATGATGCCGGTGGCCATGGTGCCGGAGCCGACCACGCCGACCTTCGCGATGGCGCGGGCGCCGTCGGCGAGCGCGGCGTCACCGGCCGGCGGCGTGTACTCGTCGGGTACGACCTTCGGCGAGCCCGGCCGCTCGTAGGTGTAGAAGCCGCGACCGGACTTCCGGCCGAGCAGCCCGGCGGTGACCATCTGCTTGAGCAGCGGGGCCGGGGCGTGCCGGCGGTCCCGGCCACCGCGCCGGTACATCGTGTCGAGGATCTCGTACGCGGTGTCCAGACCGATCAGGTCCATCAGCGCCAGCGGGCCCATCGGCAGGCCGCAGCCGAGCTTCATGGCGGCGTCGATGTCCTCGCGGGTGGCGTAGCGGGCCTCGAACATGCCGACCGCGTGGTTCAGGTAGCCGAACAGCAGCGCGTTGGCGATGAAGCCGGCTCGGTCGCTGATCGTCACGTCGACCTTGCCGAGCCGCTCGCAGAGCGCCTCCACGTCGGCGACCACGTCGGCCGAGGTGACCACCGTGCGGACCACCTCGACCAGCTTCATCACCGGGGCCGGGTTGAAGAAGTGGATGCCGATGACCTGGTTGGGCCGGGAGGTGGCGACGGAGATCTCGGTGACGCTCAGCGAGGACGTGTTGGTGGCCAGGATCGCCTCGGGCTTGCAGACCCGGTCCAGCTCGGCGAAGATCCGCTGCTTGAGGTCCAGGTGCTCGGGCACCGCCTCGATCACCAGGTCCACGTCGTGCAGCGCGTCCAGCCCGACCCGGAAGTCGACGCGCGCCAGCAGCGCGTCCCGCTCGGCCTCGGCGAGCTTGCCCTTGGCAACGGCCCGGTCGGTGGAGCCGGTCAGCGTGACCCGCCCCCGCTCCAGGGCGGCCTCGGAGATCTCGACGGCTGTGACGTCGAGGCCGTTGCGGGCGAACACCTCCACGATGCCGGCACCCATGGTGCCCAGACCCACCACGCCCACCCTGGTGAACTCCCGCGCCACGACCGGCCTCCCCTGGCTCGACTCCGCCGTCCGCGACATGAACGGCCGCTAAGGTTATGCGCCGGAGTCTGCCACGTGACGCTGTGTTGTCGAGACGCCGTGGGATATTTCACGCACCGCGCCTCAGCCGGTGGCGTTCTCCCCGGCCAGCGCCAGCAGTTCGGCGACGAACTCCGCCGGCCGCTCCAGGTGCGGACTGTGCCCGCACCCGGGCAGCACCACCTCACGGTACGTCCCGCCGGCCGCCGCGTACCGGTCCAGCACCGCGCGGGTCTGCCCCACCATCGGCTGCGGCGGGCACTCCTGCGGGCCCGGCCAGCCGGGCACCACGCCGAGCTGACCGAGGTACGCCAGGTCGAACAGCGAGGTGTCCGAGACGATCACGTCGGCGTCTCCGCGTACCCAGGTCACCGGCGGCTTGACCGGCACGGCGACCAGCTCGTCGGCGAGCCGGAAGTGGGCCGGGGCCAACGCGTTGAGGACGCCGCGCGGCCCGGCGGCGGTCCCCGGCCAGTGCGCCGAGGCCACCGCGGTGCCCGGGTAGTTTTCGTCCCCGGTGGCGGTGGTCAGCATGCTGTCCAGCAGCAGGTCCTCGTGCTCGCCCAGCGAGGCCGGGTCGGCCACGTACGCGGCGCGCAGCACCGCCCGCGGGCTGGTCGGGCCGTCGGCGCTCCGGTCACCGGCGGCGAGCCGCGCCACGAAGTCCGGGTTCGCGCCACCGGCGCCGGTCCCGGCGAAGTCGGGCGTGGTGGGGTTGCCGTCGAGGTCCCGGGTGCCGCCGAAGCCGTACGGGGACACCGGCGCCTCCAGCAGCAGCCCGGCCACCCGCTCGGGGTGGCCGACGAGCAGCCGCATCGCCACGCCGCCGCCCAGCGAGTGCCCGGCCACCACCGGCCGGGCGCCGGGCGGGAACAGCCCCGGGACGTCCAGCAACGCGGCCACGTCGTCGGCGAAGTCGTCGAGCCCCCTGGTGGCGTCAACGGGTGCGGTGTCGGTCTCGCCGTAGCCGCGCAGGTCGGGGGCGACCACCCGGAGCGTGTCCGGCAGCCGGGCGAGCAGTGGTTCCCAGAAGGCGGAGGAAGAGACGTTGCCGTGCACCAGCAGGACCGGTACGCCGTCCGGCGGACCGGCCACGCGGACCGCCTGGGTGATGCCGTTGGCCTGGACCGTGAGCCGTGCGCTGCGCATCCGCGCATGCTGGCACGCCCGCCCGCCCCCGGTCCATGTCCCCCACCCCCACACCGCCCCACCCGACCATGGCGCGCACCCCCGCCCCGCCACCGCGTCGATCATGAAGTTGGCGGCGACAAATCGGACGCAGAACACCGCCAACTTCATGATCGACCGGGCCTGGGAGCGCCAACCCGCCCAGCCCACCCTCCGGCGGTCGCGGCGGGGCGCGGCGCGGCGCGGCGGTGATCAAGGAGTTTGCGTCACCGCGGGAGCCGTTTCCGTACCCAAACTCCTTGATCACCGCGAATGGGGGTGGGGTGGGGAGGTGGCGGGTGGTGGGTGGTGGGTGCGCGGCCGGGGGCGGCGCGGGCGTGAGGGGTCAGCGGGGCCCGGGAATCGGCGGCACTCAGTGGCCCGCGGGTTCAGCGGATGCCCGAGGTCTAGCTCACGTCGGCCGGCTGCGCCTCGCGCGCCTCGATCGGCCGGCGGGGCGCCGGGACCGGCAGCGGCAGGGTGGGACGCTGGTCGCGGCGCAGCGCGCCGAAGCTCATCCCGACCGGGTCGGTGCGGGCCACGCCCGGGTCGTAGAGGCGCAAATCCGTGCGGCCGAGCCGGACCACGTCGCCGTCGGCGATCGCCACGCTGCCGGTGACCCGGGTGTCGTTGAGCCAGGTGCCGTTGGTCGAGCCGAGGTCGGTGAGCAGCACCCCCTCGGGGGTGGCCCGGACGGTGGCGTGCCGCCGGCTCAGGTGCGGATCGGCGAGCACGATGTCGGCGGTCGGCGCCCGGCCGATCACCTGCGCGTCCTGGCCGACCCGGAACGTGAGCCCCCGCATCGCCCCGCCGGACACCGTCAGCAACGGCATCAGCTCAGGATGCTCCTCCATGGACAGTCGACCTCCACCCCACATCGCCCCGCGGCGTCAGCCTGCCACCTCACCGTAGTGGCTTGCACCACCGCGCGGTCACCCCCGCGACCCCGGCCGGTCATCTCCCGTTCGCCGTTTCGGACGGCATCTCCGTCGATGCGAGGGCTGATCGTCCGCGCAGCGTACGGCGCGTGCGACACCTACCGGCGAGTAATCCTCGGGTCTAGACTTCGGCCATGACCGCTGTGCATGTGCCGGGCGCCCCGCTCATCTCCGAAGGTCGGCTGGTGTCGACCAGCCCGGCCACCGGCGCCGAGGCAGGCAGTTTCCCGCTGGCCTCCGAGGCGGACGTGCGTGCCGCGGTCGACCGCGCCCGCGCGGCCGGCGACTGGTGGGCCGGGCTCGGCTTCGCCGGCCGGCGGGACCGTCTCCAGCGCTGGCGCGGCGTGCTCGCGCGGCGGATCGAGGAACTGGCCGACCTGATGCACACCGAGGGCGGCAAGCCGGTCGGTGACGCCGTCGTGGAGATCCTCACCGCGCTGGAGCACATCGACTGGGCGGCCCGCAACGCGCAGCGGGTGCTCGGGCCGCGCCGGGTCCGTTCCCGGCTGGTCCTCGCCGAGTTCTCCGGCCACCTGGAATACCAGCCGTACGGCGTGGTGGGCGTGATCGGCCCGTGGAACTACCCGGTCTTCACCCCGATCGGCTCCGCCGCGTACGCGCTCGCGGCCGGCAACGCGGTGGTCTTCAAGCCGAGCGAGTACACCCCGGCGGTCGGCCAGTGGCTGGTCGACAGGTTCGCCGAGGTGGTGCCGGAGCAGCCGGTGTTCCAGGTGGTGCACGGCTTCGGCGCGGTCGGCGCGGCGCTGTGCCGCTCCGGCGTCGGCAAGGTCGCGTTCACCGGCTCGACCGCCACCGCGAAGCGGGTGATGGCAGCCTGCGCGGAGACGCTCACCCCGGTGCTGCTGGAGGCCGGCGGCAAGGACGCGATGATCGTGGACAGCGACGCCGACCTGGACGCCGCCGCCGACGCTTGCGTGTGGGGCGGAATGACCAACGCCGGCCAGACGTGCATCGGCATCGAGCGGGTCTACGCCGTCGACCAGGTCTACGACGCCTTCGTCGAGAAGGTGGTGGCGAAGGCCGGGCGGCTGACTGTCGGCCCCGACGGGACCGACCTCGGCCCGATCACCATGCCGTCGCAGATCGACATCATCCGCCGGCACATCGACGACGCACTCAGCCGGGGCGGCCGGGCGGTGCTGGGCGGCCCGGAGGCGGTCCAGCCGCCGTACGTGCACCCGACCGTGCTGGTCGACGTGCCGGAGGATTCGGCCGCCGTGCAGGAGGAGACGTTCGGCCCGACGCTCGTCGTCAATCGCGTCCGGGACGTGGACGAGGCGGTCGAGCGGGCCAACGCGCTGCCGTACGGGCTCGGGGGTTCGGTCTTCGGCCGGGCGCGGGCGGTGGCGGTGGCGCGGCGGCTGCGTTCCGGGATGGCCTCGGTCAACTCGGCGCTGACCTTCGCCGGCATGTCGACGCTGCCGTTCGGCGGCGTCGGCGAGTCCGGCATCGGCCGCATCCACGGCGAGGAGGGGCTGCGCGAGTTCGGCCGGCCCAAGTCGGTCACCCGCCGCCGGGCCCGGTCGCTGCTGCCGGCGATGACGTTCGAGCGCACCCCGGCCGACATCGCCCGCATCGTCAAGATCGCCAAGCTGATGTACGGCCGGGGCCGCTGAGGCGGCGCCTCAGAACAGCGTCAGCTCGTCGCGTTCGATGCCGCGCAGCTTGTCGTAGTCGACCACCACGCAGCGGATGCCGCGGTCGGTGGCGAGCACCCGGGCCTGCGGCTTGATCTCCTGCGCGGCGAACACACCGGCCACCGGCGCGAGCAGCGGGTCCCGGTTCATCAGCTCCAGGTAGCGGGTGAGCTGCTCCACGCCGTCGATCTCGCCGCGCCGCTTCACCTCGACCGCCACCGCGCCGCCGACCGCGTCGCGGCAGAGCAGGTCGACCGGCCCGATCGCGGTCATGTACTCGCGCCGGACCAGCGTGAAGCCCTCCCCCAGCGTCTCCGGGTTCGCGGCGAGCAACTCCTGCAGGTGCGCCTCGACGCCGTCCTTGCGCAGGCCCGGGTCCACGCCCAGCTCGTACGAGGTGTCCTGGAAGATCTCCTCCAGGGTGATGCGCAGCTCCTCGCCGGCCTTGTTGACCACCCGCCAGACGCCTGGCGCCTCCTCCAGCCGGCAGGGCGGGCTCATCCAGTTCAACGGCTTGTAGGCCCGGTCGTCCGCGTGGATCGACACCGAGCCGTCCGCCTTCACCATCAGCAACCGGGTCGCCGGGGGCAGGTGGGCCGAGAGCCGTCCGACGTAGTCCACTGAGCACTTCGCAATCACCAACCGCACCCGCCGAGGGTAGCCGAGGCCCCGGCGGACGCCGACGAGCGCCACTGGCGTACCGGTGCCATATTGAGATCGTGCTCGAAGTCCTCACCGGTTCCGGTCTGGCCGCCTCGGCGGGCCTGAACGCCTACATCCCGCTGCTGCTGATGGGGCTGCTGTCCCGCTACACCGACCTGGTCGAGCTGCCCAGCGGCTGGCAGTGGCTCGGCAACGGCTGGGTGGTGCTGATCCTCGCCGTCCTGCTCGCGGTCGAGGTGGTGGCCGACAAGGTGCCTGTGGTCGACCACGTAAACGACGTGGTGCAGACGGTGGTCCGGCCGACCGCCGGCGGGCTCGCGTTCGGCGCGGGCGCCGGCTCGGAGACCGTCACCGTCAGCGACCCGGACACGTTCTTCTCCTCGCACCAGTGGGTGCCGGTGGTGGTCGGCGTGCTCATCGCGCTCGGCGTGCACCTGCTCAAGGCTGCCGCCCGGCCGGTCATCAACGCGACCACCGCCGGGGTGGGCGCGCCGGTGGCCAGCACCGCCGAGGACGCGACGAGCGTGGTCATGTCGGTGGTGGCGCTGCTGCTGCCGGTGCTGGTCCTGGTGTTCCTGCTCGGCCTGGTGTTCTTCGTACCGTGGCTGTTCCGCCGCCGCCGGGAGCGGCGACGGGAACGCGCCGCGGCCCGCGCGGCCGGCTTCCGCGTCTGACCCGCGCGGGCTCCCGAAACCTCTAAAATCGGGGCAAGAAGCCCAAGGAGGTACGGGAGATGACCGCGTCGTTGGAGATGCCCCGGGTCCAGGAGTGCGCCGTCCGGTCCTGCGCCTACAACCACACGAACGACTGCCACGCGTTCGCCATCACGATCGGCAGCAGCGACCACGCCCACTGCCACACGTTCGTGGAGATGCCGGTGCGCGGCGGCCTCGACCAGTTGGTCGCCCAGGTCGGCGCGTGTTCGCGCGCCGACTGCCGGCACAACGCCGACCTGGAGTGCCACGCCCCGGCCATCACCGTCGGTCCCGACATGGACATGGCCGACTGCATGACCTACCAGAGCCGCTGACCCACCCGTCCGGAGGCGCCGTCCGCATGGAGGCGCCGCTCTCGCGCGCGGGTGTTAAGAAGGGGCCCCTTCCCTACCGGAGGCGTTAATAAGGGGCCCTTCCTTTCACGACAGGGCGTTGGCCTCGCGGATCACCGTCACCAGCTCGTCGATGATGCCGGTGAGCGCGAAGTCCTTCGGCGTGAACACCCGGGCCACCCCGGCGGCCCGCAGCGCCTCGGCGTCGGCGGCCGGGATGATCCCGCCCACCACCACCGGCAGGTCGCCCCGACCGGCCGCGCGCAGCCCGTCCAGCACCGCCGGCACGGCGGCCAGGTGCGAGCCGGACAGCACGGAGAGCCCGACCAGGTCGACGTCCTCCTCCACGGCGGCCGCCACGATCTGCCCGGCGGTCAGCCGGATGCCCTGGTAGACCACCTCGAACCCGGCGTCGCGGGCGCGTACCGCGATCTGCTCGGCGCCGTTGGAGTGCCCGTCCAGCCCCGGCTTGCCGACCAGCAGCCGCAGCCGGCCGCTGCCCAGCTCCCGCGCGGTGGCGGCGACCCGCTCCCGCACCCCGGCGAGGGTCGCGTCACCGGCCGTTCCGACCGCCCCGGCCAGGCCGGTCGGCGCGCGGTACTCGCCGTACACCTGGCGCAGCGCGCCCGCCCACTCGCCGGTGGTGACCCCGGCCCGTACACAGGTAAGCGTCGCCGGCATCAGGTTCGCCGTGGTGGCGGCGTCGGCGCGCAGCCGGTCCAGCGCCGCCTCGACAGCCGCCGCGTCCCGGTCGGCCCGCCACCGGCGTACGCCGTCGGTGGCCGCCTCCTCGACGGCCGGGTCCACCTGCTCGATCGCCTCGGCGCCCGCTGCGGTGAGCGGCGACGGCTCGGTCTCGGTGAACCGGTTGACGCCGACCACCACGTCCGAACCGGACTCCATCCGGCGACGGCGCTCGGCGAGCGAGGCCACCAGCGCGCTCTTGAGGTAGCCGGACTCGACGGCGGTGACCACGCCGCCCATCTCCAGCACCTTCTCCAGCTCGACGCGGGCGCCGGAGACGATGTCGTCGACCAGCGCGGTCATCACGTGCGAACCGGCGAACAGGTCCGGGTACTCCAGCAGGTCCGACTCGTACGCCAGCACCTGCTGCATGCGCAGCGACCACTGCTGGTCCCACGGGCGGGGCAGGCCCAGCGCCTCGTTCCAGGCGGGCAGCTGCACGGCCCGGGCGCGGGCGTCGCGGGACAGCGTGACGCCCAGCATCTCCAGCACGATGCGCTGGATGTTGTTCTCCGGCTGCGCCTCGGTCAGGCCCAGCGAGTTGACCTGGACGCCGTAGCGGAACCGGCGCTGCTTCGGGTCCGCCACGCCGTAGCGGTCGCGGGTGATCTCGTCCCAGAGGGCGCCGAACGCGCGCATCTTGGCGATCTCCTCGACGAAGCGCACCCCGGCGTTGACGAAGAACGAGATCCGCTGGACCACGTCGCCCATCCGCTCGGGCGGCACCTGGCCGGAGTCGCGCACGGTGTCGAGCACGGCGACGGCGGTGGCCAGCGCGAAGCCGACCTCCTGCACCGGCGTCGCCCCGGCCTCCTGGAGGTGGTACGAGCAGATGTTCACCGGGTTCCACCGGGGCATCTCGCGCAGCGTGTACGCGATGATGTCGGCGGTCAGCCGCAGCGACGCCGCCGGCGGGAAGATGTACGTCCCCCGGGACAGGTACTCCTTGATGATGTCGTTCTGCGTGGTGCCGGCGCAGCGGCTCAGCTCCGCGCCCTGCTCGGCGGCGACGGTGCCGTAGAGGCCGAGCAGCCACATGGCCGGGGCGTTGATGGTCATCGAGGTGTTCATCTCGGCGAGCGGGATGCCCTCGAACAGCGCCCGCATGTCGCCCAGGTGCGCCACCGGCACGCCGACCCGGCCCACCTCACCGGAGGCCAGCTCGTGGTCCGGGTCGTACCCGGTCTGGGTGGGCAGGTCGAAGGCGACCGACAGGCCGGTCTGCCCCTTCGCCAGGTTGCGGCGGAAGAGCGCGTTGGTGGCCGCGGCGGAGGAGTGCCCGGCGTACGTGCGCATCACCCACGGGCGGTCCCGCTCGGGCAGCCGTCCCGGCATCGCGTCGTCCATGGCCGGAGTTTAAGTTACCGTTTAGTAAAAGAGAGTGTGGAAAACCACACAACCCCAGGCCCGCGACGGTGGGCCGGCCGCACACACCGGCCCACCGTACGGGTCATTCGCTGCGGGCGGTCTCCGGGCCGGTGATCCGTTCCAGCAGCGGCAGCGTGGCCGCGATGACCGCGAGGCAGCCCAGCACGCCGAGGGCCACCACAGCGGCGAACCCGATCCCCGGTACGCGCAGGTCGTACTGCATCTGGGCGCGCAGGAACAGGTGCGCGGCGACCAGTCCCATCCCGACCGCCACCACGGCGACGGTCAGCAGCGGCACCACGCTCTCCAGGGCCACCACCCGGCGCAGCAGCCGAACCGGGGCGCCGCTGAGCCGCAGCAGGCTGAACGGCCGCTTCCGTTCGCTGAGGCCGGCCGCCACGGCCACGGCCAGGCTGCACCCGGCGAGCACGAGACCGGCCACCACGACGAGGTCGGCCAGCCGCTGCCAGCCCCGCATGGTGTCGGCGAAGTCGGCCTCGAAGTCGCCGGGCACGTTCGGCGCCACGTAGAACGTCGGGAACGCGGCTTCGAGGACCGTCCGGGCCCGCTCCACCGCGACCGGATCCTCCGCCTCGACCGCCACCGAACCCGCCGGGAGTCCCGCGAGGGCAGCCGGGTCCACCGGGGACGACGGCCAGATCCGGTCGGCCGAGGCGGACTCCCGCCAGGGGATCAGGTCCGGCGGCACCTCGGCGACGCTCGCCCCGGCGGCACACCGCCCGTACGCGGGCGGGATGTCCGCGCAGGCGATCACCCCGGAGTCGCGGCCGTCACCGCGTACCGGGTTCTCCCGGACGAGCACCGGGTTGCGGACGCCGGGCACCGCCGCCAGGTCGGCCAGCAGCGTGCCCGGCACCGGCGGGTCGTCGGTGAGCACCATCGACAGCCGGCCGGCCTCCAGCGACCCCCGGGGCGCCGGACCGCGCTCGTACGTGATCGTCCCCATCACGCCCACGGCGACCGTGGTGACGAACAGCGCGAGCATCACGCCGCTGACCGCCCGGAACCCGGCGGACGGGTTGTCGGCGAGCCGGCGCGCGGCGATCAGCGCGGCCGGCCGGCTGGCCCGGGCGGCCATCGCCCGGGCGCCGACCATGGTCAGCCACGGGCCGCCGGTGATCAGCCCGACCATGACCAGCAGCAGCGCGGGCAGGAACAGCGCGGTCTGACCGTCCGACGTGGGCGGCCGGTACACCAGGGCGAAGCCGAGCCCGGCCAGGCCGAGCGCGAGCGGGATCAGCCGGTACGCCCGTGGTGGTCGGGGCGTGACGCGGCGGGTGACGCCGAGTGGGGAGATCCGGACCCGGCGCAGCGCGACCCAGGCCGCGGCCGCCGCGCCCGCCGGCACGCCGAGGGCCACCAGGAGGGCCTCCGGCGCACCGATGGCCATGTCCCCGGGGAAGAACGGCATGCCGGTGAACGGGATGCCAGCGAGCTGGCTGCGGAACGCGAAGAACACCGCGAAGCCGGCCGCCGCGCCGGCCGCCGCCGCGAGCGCGGCCTCGACGGCCGCGACCGCCGAGATCTGCCGGGGCGTGGCCCCGACCAGCCGCATCGCGGCGAACCGCTGCTCCCGGCGGGCGGCGCCGAGCCGGGTCGCCGTGCCGATGAAGACGAGTACGGGGAACAGCAGTCCGCCCGCCACCACGCCGAGGATGAGGTCGACCGCGGCCCCGGGCAGCGGAGCGCTGTTGCCGTCGAGCCGGGTGACCTTGCGGACCTGGTCCAGCCCGCCCACCTGCTCCGGGGTGCCGCCGACCAGGACGAGCAGGGTGTCCGGTGAGGTGAGCGCCGCCGGCCCGATCTCGCCGAGGTCCCGGCCCGGGTAGCGGTCGGCGAGCTGGTCGGCGGGGGTGGTGGCCAGCAGCTTGCGCAGCGCCGGGGAGGCGTAGAACTCGCCGGGTCCTGGCGCGCGGGGAACGCCGACCGGCGTGGGCGCGTCCGGGCCGGTGGCGGCGACGTCGATGCGAACGATCTGGTCGCCCCGGAAGTAGTCAAACCGGGTCGACCACAGCAGCGGGTCGGCGGACCCGCCCGCCGTCTCCTGCGGGTACATCGACGCGTAGCGGGTGAGCTGGGCGTCGGTGGCGTGCACACCGGCAAGCGTGGTGAGCAGCAGCCCGGTGCCGACCGCGACGGCGGCGGCGATGGCGACCAGCCGGAGCAGCGCCTCCCGGCCACCGGCGACGGCGAGCCGGAGCGCCAGCCCGATCACGAGACGACCCTGGCGGGCGCGTTGACCCGGCCGTCGCGCACCATGACCTCCCGGTCGGCGTACGCGGCGATGCGCGCCTCGTGCGTCACCAGCACGACTGTGGTGCCCTTCTCGCGGGCGGCGTCCACCAGCAGCGTCATCACCTCCTCGCCGGTGAGCGAGTCGAGCGCGCCGGTGGGCTCGTCGGCGAACAGCACCCGGGGCTCCGCGACCAGGCCGCGGGCCAGCGCGACCCGCTGGGCCTGCCCGCCGGACAGTTCGCCCGAGCGGCGGTGCTCCAGGCCGGCCAGGCCGAGCCGCTCGAACCAGCCCCGCGCGGCGCGCAGCGCCGAAGTGCGGCGGACACCGCGCAGCAGCAGCGGCAGCGCCACGTTCTCGGCCGCGGTGAGTTCCGGCACGAGCTGCCCGAACTGGAAGACGAAGCCGAAGCTGTCGCGGCGCAGCGTGCTCCGGTCGGCCTCGCCGAGCGTGTCGATCCGGGCGCCGTCGAACCGGACCTCGCCGGAGTCGGGGCGCAGGATGCCGGCCAGGCAGTGCAGCAGCGTCGACTTGCCGGAGCCGCTCGGTCCCATCACGGCGACCACCTCGCCGGCGGCCACGGCGAGGTTCGCGCCGCGCAGGGCGGGTGTCTCGCCGAACGCGTACGTGACGTCACGTGCCTCGATCATCGGGCTCATGGCCGTACCGCCTTTCTCAGGGCGTCCAGCCGGGCGCCTGTCGTCTCGATCCACCGCAGGTCCGCCTCGAGGTGGTAGAGGCCGTGGTCGGCCAGCATCACGTCGACGAGTTCGCCGCTGCGCTTGATCTCGGTCAGCTCACGCATCCGGCGCAGGTGCGCGGCGCGCTGGGTGTCCAGGTACTCCTCGGCCGGGCGGTCGAGCATCAGCGCGAGCACGACCTTGGTGAACAGCAGGGTCTGCAGGTGCGGTTCCGGTTCGACCGGCTCGGTCAGCCAGTGCTCCACCTCGGTGGCGCCCAGGTCGGTGATCACGTAACGCTTGCGGTCCGGCCCCGCGCCGGGAGCCACGTCGCCGACCACCACCTTGCCGTCGCGGGCCAGCCGGCTCAGCGTCGAGTAGACCTGCCCGTACGGCAGCGGCTTGCCGCGCCCGAAGAAGGTGTCGTAGTCGCGCTTGAGGTCGTAGCCGTGGCTCGGTTCGCGTTCGAGCAGCCCGAGCAGGGTAAGGGGAACCGTCATGAGCAGAGACTACACCGAGTGTATACCTCGCGTATATAGCTGACCCGGCAGCGGAACGGGCCACCGCACGACGCACACTTGACGGCATGGAGAACGAGCTCGCGATTTCCGTGCGAGGGCTGCGCAAGGCGTACGGCGACAACGTCGCCGTGGCCGGGGTGGACCTGGACGTCCACCGGGGCGAGGTGTTCGCCCTGCTCGGCCCGAACGGCGCCGGCAAGACCACAACGGTCGAGATCCTGGAGGGCTACCGCCAGCGCGACGCCGGTGAGGTGCGCGTCCTCGGCGCCGACCCCGCCCACCCCGACGCCGCCTGGCGCTCCCGGGTCGGCATCGTGCTCCAGGGCACCGGCGAGTTCGACGAGCTCAGCGTCATCGAGGTGGTCCGGCACTTCTCCGGCTTCTACCCGGGCGCCGACGACCCGGACAAGGTGGTCGAGCGGGTCGGGCTGGGCGCCAAGGCCAAGGCGCGTACGCACACGCTCTCCGGCGGGCAGAAGCGCCGCCTGGACGTGGCGCTGGGCATCATCGGCCGCCCCGAGCTGCTCTTCCTCGACGAGCCGACCACCGGATTCGACCCGGAGGCCCGGCGCGAGTTCTGGGAGCTGATCCGGGACCTGTCCGCCGCCGGCACCACGATCGTGCTCACCACCCACTACCTGGACGAGGCCGAGGCGCTCGCCGACCGGGTCGGCGTGATCGCCGCCGGGCGGGTGATCGAGGTCGCGCCGCCCAACCGGCTGGGCAACCGGCAGGAGTCGCTGGCGACCGTCTCCTGGCGTACCCCCGACGGGACATTGGCCTCGGCGGAGACCGCGACGCCGACGGCGCTGGTGTACGACCTGGCCGCGCGCTTCGGCGGCGAGGTGCCCGGCCTCACCGTGACCCGGCCGACCCTGGAAGACGTCTACCTGCGGATGATCGGACACTCATGACCACCACGACGAACCCCGCGGCCCCGGTCACCGCCGCCGCGGCCCGGCGACCCGGCGCGGGCGCGCTGGCGCTGCGCCAGGGGCGGCTGGAGATCACCCAGTTCCTGCGCAGCCGGGAGTCCGTCGTGTTCACGATGGGCTTCCCGATCATCATGATTCTGATCTTCGCGGCGATCTTCAGCGACGAGATCGCGCCCGGGGTCAGCTACACGCAGTACTTCATCACCGGCATGATCGCGACCGGCCTGATGACAGTCAGCTTCCAGAACCTCGGCATCTGGATCCCGATCGAGCGCGACCGGGGCGTGCTCAAGCGCTACCGCGGTACGCCGATGCCGAAGTGGGTCTGGTTCGCCGGCAAGGTGATCATGGTGGTGGTCATCGGCATCGCCGAGACCGTGCTGCTGCTCGCCGTCTCGGTGGCGATGTTCGACCTGGATCTGCCGCAGACCACCGCCAAGTGGCTGACGTTCGCCTGGGTCTCCGTCCTCGGCGTCACCGCCTGCACGCTCTGCGGCATCGCCATCTCGTCGCTGGCCCGTACCGCCCGCAGCGGCTCGGCGGTGGTCACCCCGGTCGCGCTGGTGCTCCAGTTCATCTCCGGCGTGTTCTTCGTCTTCACCAGCCTGCCCACCTGGATGCAGCAGGTCGCGGCGATCTTCCCGCTCAAGTGGATGTGCCAGGGGCTGCGCTCGGTGTTCCTGCCGGACAGCTTCGGCGCGCGGGAGCCGGGCGGGTCGTTCGAGCTGGGCACCGTCGCGCTGGTGCTGGGCGCGTGGTGCGTCATCGGCCTGGTGCTCTGCCTGACCACGTTCCGCTGGACCACCAAACGCGACGGCTGAGGTGTAAGGAAGGGCCCCCTTTTAGTGAGTGTTTGAGATTTGGGGTGCGGCGGCGTGTCGGGTTGAGGTGAGGGAAGGCCCTCGGTAGGTCCGGTGGTGTCGAGCCAACCGTTTCCATACCGAGGGCCTTCTGATGACGTTGTACCCGATCACTGTCACGCCGTCCGCGTCGCCCCGCCGTTATCCGTCGCAGCGGGTGCGGCGGGAACGGGAACGGGCGGTGCGGCGGCGGTATCCCAGTGATCTGACCGATGCGCAGTGGGCGTTGATCGCGCCGCTGGTCACGCCGGCGTCGGTCGGTCGGCGGGGGCGGCCGCCGTCGCATCCGATGCGGGCAATCGTCACGGCGATCTTGTATGTGGCCTGCACCGGTTGTCCGTGGCGGGCCCTGCCGCGGGAGTTCCCGCCCCCGGGGACGGTGTACTGGTGGTTCGCTCGATGGCGCGATGACCACACGTTGATGCGTCTGCACGACCGGTTGCGGGAGCAGTGCCGTACCGCCGCCGGACGGCACGCGCATCCCAGCGCCGGAGCGATCGATTCTCAGTCGGTGCGCGCCGCGGACACCGTGCCCCGACACAGCCGCGGTTTCGACGTCGCGAAGAAGGTCAACGGCCGTAAACGCCACATCGTCGTGGACACCATGGGCCTGCTCCTGGCCGTCATGATCACCGGCGCGCACGTCAACGACCGCACCATCGCCCGTGACCTGCTCTGGCGCACCCGGCTGTTCCACCCCCGCCTACGCCTGCTCTGGGCAGACGGCGGCTACATCGGCACCCTGAGCACCTGGGCCCGCCACGCCCTCGACCTCACCGTGCACCTGGTCCACAAACTCCCCGGACAACACACCTTCGTCGTGCTGCCCCGACGCTGGGTCGTCGAACGCACCTTCGCCTGGATCAGCAAGAAACGCCGCTGCGTCCGCGACTACGAACACCTACCCACAAGCCACGCCGCCTTCGTCACCTGGGCCATGATCCACGTCATGGTCACCCGCCTGGCCCGACACACGAAACCGGCCCAGGCAACCCACACCTGAGCCGGAATCTCAAACACTCACTTAACGCCTCCGGTAGAGAAAGGGCCCCTTCTTAACACGCGCCCGGCGGTGGCACACTCGCCGGCATGGCACCCACGCTGACCCGGCGTACCCTGCTCGGCGCCGCCGCCGGCGTGGCCGGCGCCGCGGTGGTCGGCGGTCTGGCCGCCCGGCAACTGGCCGGCCCCCGCCCGGGACCGGCCCCGGCCCTGCCGGACGCCCCGGCCGGCGACGAACGTCTGATCCGCATCGCCTCCGGCGCGCGCGGCCGCGAGGTCGACTTCTGGACGGCGGTGCCCGACGGGTACGGCGACGGCCGCGGCCTGCCCGTATGCCTGGTGCTGCACGGCGCGTCGGCCACCCCGCGCGACTACGGCCGGTTCGGCCTGGCCCGCTTCCTCACCGACGCGGTACGCCGGGGCGCCCCGCCGTTCGCGCTCGCGGGCGCCACCGGCGGGCGGCTGTCCTGGCGCGCCTCCGGTGACGACGACCCGCAGCGGATGGTGCGCGAGGAGGTGCCCACCTGGTGCGCCCGGCGCGGGTTCGACAGCAGCCGGCTGGCCGTGTGGGGCTGGTCGATGGGCGGCTTCGGCGCGTTGCTGCTCGCCGAGACGTACCCGAAATGGCTGCGGATGGCGGCGGCCTTCTCCCCCGCGGTGAGCCCCGGCGACGCGGTCTTCACCGGTGTGGACAAACTGCGCGGCACGCCGGTCGGGCTCTGGTGCGGGCGGCAGGACAACTTCCTCAAGGATGTCCGTGCGCTGGCCCGGGCGCTGCCCGAGGAGCCGGTACGCGCCGCCTGGGCCGACGGGCGGCACAACTTCGGCTACTGGGGCACAGTCGTCCCGGACGCGTTCGCGCTGGTCGGCGCCGCGCTCAGCCCGCCCCGGACGTGAACCGCCCCCGGCCGCTCGGGCCGGGGGCGGGACGGGCCGGTCAGTACGAGTAGAAGCCCTGGCCGGTCTTGCGGCCCAGGTCGCCGGCGGTGGCCATGCGCTGGAGCAGCTCCGGCGGGAAGAACTTCTCGTCCGCGGTGTCGGTGTAGATGTTGCGGGTGGCGTTGAGCAGCACGTCCACGCCGGTCAGGTCGACGGTGGCGAGCGGGCCCATGGCGTGGCCGAAGCCCAGCTTGCAGGCGGTGTCCAGGTCCTCGGCGGAGATCACGCCGGCCTCGACGAGCTTGACCGCCTCCATCGCCAACGCGCAGATCAGCCGGGTGGTGACGAAACCGGCGATGTCCCGGTTGACCACCACCACCGTCTTGCCGATCTCCTCGGCGAACGACTTGACCGTGTCCATGGTCGCGTCGCTGGTCTTGTAGCCGCGTACCAGCTCGCAGAGCTTCATCATCGGCACCGGCGAGAAGAAGTGCGTGCCGACGACCGACTCCGGGCGCTCGGTGGCGGTGGCGATCTGGGTCACCGGGATGGCCGACGTGTTGGTGGCCAGCACCGCGTCCGCCTTGCAGATCTTGTCCAGCGCGCGGAACACCTCGTGCTTGATCTCGATCTTCTCGAAGACCGCCTCGACCACGATGTCCGCGTCGGCGGCGGCCTCCAGGTCGGTGGTCGGCGTGATCCGGCCCAGCGTCGCCTCGACGTCGGACGCCTCGATCTTGCCCTTCTCGGCGAACTTCGTCAGCGACTTCCGGATGCCGTCCACACCGCGCTTCGTGGCCGCGTCGTCGATGTCGCGCAGCGTCACCTGCCAGCCCGCCTGCGCCGCCACCTGGGCGATGCCCGAGCCCATCAGCCCGGCACCGACGACCGCGAGTCGACCCGCCATCTGCTTCTCCCTCGCCGTGTTCTGCAACGTCTGCCAGAACCCTACTTAACGACGGATAAGCACCGGCTGTCAGATGGCCAGGTCCGGTTCCTCCGGCGCGGTCCCGCGTTCCACCTCGACGCCGAGCGCCCGCAGATCCGCCACGAAGTCCGGGTAGCCCCGGTCGACGTGGTGCACGTGCGACACCTCGGTCAGCCCGTCGGCGCAGAGCCCGGCGATGATCAGGCCGGCGCCGGCCCGGATGTCCGTCGCGCGTACCGGGGCGCCGGAGAGCCGCTCCCGGCCGCACACCAGCGCGTGGTGGCCGTCGGTACGGATCTCCGCGCCCAGCCGCATCATCTCGTTGGCGAACATGAACCGGCCGTCGAAGATGTTCTCGGTGATCAGCGAGCCGCCCTCGCTGACCGCCGCCAGCCCGATCGCCATCGGCAGCAGGTCGGTGGCGAAACCCGGGTACGGCAGCGTCACCACGTCCACCGCCTTCGGGCGGTCGTCCATGCGTACCCGGAAGGCGTCACCCCGGGTCTCGACCAGGCCGCCGGCCGCGACCAGCTTGTCCAGCGCGACCTCCAGGTACGCCGGGTCCAGGCCGGTCACCGTCACGTCGCCGCGGGTCATCGCGGCGGCGAACGCCCACGTCCCGGCCACGATCCGGTCCCCCACCGTGGCGTGCCGGACCGGCTGCAACCCGGGTACGCCGACGATGTGCAGCGTCGACGTGCCGGCCCCCTCGATCCGGGCGCCCATCCGGTTCAGCATGGTGCAGATGTCGACGATCTCCGGCTCCCGGGCCGCGTTGTCGATAGTCGTGGCGCCACGGGCCAGCACCGCCGCCATCACCAGGTTCTCGGTCGCGCCCACGCTCGGGAAGTCCAGCACGATGTCCGCGCCGTGCAGCCCGTCCGGGGCCTCGGCGATGACGAAGCCGTGCTCACCGGAGATCTCCGCGCCCATCCGGGCCAGCCCGGCGATGTGCATGTCCAGGCCGCGTGAGCCGATCGCGTCGCCGCCCGGGTGCGCCACCCGCACGTACCCCCGGCGGGCCAGCAGCGGACCGAGCACGCAGATCGACGCGCGCAGCCGCCGCACCAGGTCGTAGTCGGCCTCCGCGCCCGGCCGTTCCGGCACGTCGATGAGCACCGAGCGGGACCGCTCCACACCGCCGTGGGCCACCATCGGGTCGACCGGGTCGTCCGGCCCGAAACGTACGCCACAGCCGAGCCGCCGCAGCACCTCGCCCATGATCGCGATGTCGGTGATCCGGGGCACATTGGTGATCAGGCTGCGGCCGGGCGCGAGCAGCGCCGCCGCCATCAGCTTCAGCGCGGAGTTCTTCGCACCCACCACGTGCACGGTGCCGTCGAGCCGGGCGTCACCGCGTACCCGGATGACGTCGACGTCGCTGACCGCCGGATCGCTCGCGTCCCCCGGCCCAACCGGACTCGGCCGGGCCGGGATGGTCAGGTCCGGTATCCGTAGGCTGTGCGTCATGGCCGTCCACCTCACGCGCATCTACACCAAGGCCGGCGACGCCGGCATGACCAGGCTGAGCAACAACGAGCAGGTGCCGAAGACCGATCCGCGCATCGCCGCGTACGCGGACGTGGACGAGTGCAACGCCTCGATCGGCGTCGCGCTCGCCCTGGGGCAGCTCTCCGACGAGCTGCGAGCCGTGCTGGAGTCCGTACAGAACGACATGTTCGACGTCGGCGCGGACCTGGCGACGCCGGTCGAGCCGGACCCGAAGTACCCGCCGCTGCGGGTGACCGAGGAGTACGTCGAGCGCCTCGAGGGCTGGTGCGACGAGTACAACGCGCGCCTGAGCAAGCTCGACTCCTTCATCCTCCCCGGCGGCACCGCTGGTGCGGCACTGCTGCACGTGGCACGGACGACCGCCCGGCGCGCCGAGCGTGCGGCATGGGCGCTGGTCGCACACGACCCCGATCGGACCAGTCCCCTCCCGGCAAAGTATCTCAACCGGCTCTCCGATTTGCTCTTTATCCTGTCAAGAACGGCAAATCCGAACGGCGACGTGCTATGGGTTCCGGGCGGGAAGCGCTGACCATCGGCGGCCTCCATCACGTGGAGGTGTGGGTACCCGACCTGGCGGCGGCCAGTCGTTCGTGGGGCTGGCTTCTCGGCGAGCTGGGCTGGACGCCGTACCAGGACTGGCCCGCCGGCCGCTCCTGGCGGCTCGGCGCGACGTACATCGTGCTGGAGCAGTCACCGGCGCTCACCGGCCGCACCCACGACAGGCGCGCGCCCGGCCTGAACCACATGGCCTTCCACGCCGGCCCGCCGGCCGCCGTCGAGCGGCTGGTCACTGCCGCCGGAGAGTACGGCTGGACGCTGCTGTTCCCGGACCGGCACCCGCACGCGGGCGGCCCGGACAGCTACGCCGCCTACCTCACCGACGGGCAGGGGTACGAGGTCGAGCTGGTAGCGGAGACGTGAAAAGGCCGGCACCCCGTTGGTTCGGGGTGCCGGCCTTTCGCTGTGTCTTACCTCGTCTTAGCTGTTCCAGTGCTTGGCGACGAGGTCGGCGGCCTGCTGTTCCCACTGGGCGTAGTGGTCCGGGTAGGCGGACACTTGGACGGTCTGGGCGGCCTTGGTCAGCGGCATGTCCTGCCAGCCGTCGACCTGCTTGAGGCCCTTCAGGAACGCGGTGGTGGAGTACTCGGGGTCGGTGATCTGCTCCACCGTGCCCCAACCGCTGGAGGGGCGCTGCTGGAACAGGCCCTGCGAGTCGTGGTCGTTGCGGTCACCGAGGTGGCCGAGGTTCTCCAGCTTCGACTCCTGCAACGCGGTAGCGATCGACACGACCGCGGCACGCTCGTCCATGCCGGCCTTCTTCGTCGCCGCGATGATGGCCTTGACGTTGGCGGTCTGCTCGTCGTTGAGGTCGATGCGGGACTGGGCGCCCTGCACGCCGTGCGGGATCAGCTTGTCACCCTGCACGGTGGCGGTGACCGGCTTGACGGCGTGGGTGGTGTCGGCCGCGTGGGCGGCGACCGGGCCGGCGAACACGCCACCGGTGAAAGCCAGACCAGCAATACCCAGAACGCTCTTACGCAGAATCGTGTTCATGATGGGGGCTCCATTCGGGGGTCGACACACCCCCCGGGGGGACCGGGGGTGCGTGGGCACCGTCAGGCGCTCAAGAAAGTCTCAAAGGGGGATCTCGGCTGCTCGCGGGGCTGGGGGCCTCTACGCGGCGCCGGAAGCATGTCCAACGACCGTCGACCCGGCATCATTCCCGGGCCAGCTCACGCCGCCGGGGGGGCGGCGCGGGGCTCACGTCGTCGGAACCAGGCTCAACGACCGGCCGGCCAGGTGATTCCCGGCTTGGGGATGCTGCCTCGCTCGGGGGCGAGCCGGGTTGCTCGATCGTTCACCTGGTTACAACGCCCCGCACCCGCCAGCGATTCCGCCACGAGAGTGCCGCCCACCACCCCCGAACCGGGACTTCCACCCCACACACGCCAAACCTCACCGAGCCCAGCCCGGGCACCTCGCTCTGCACCCCGGCGATCAAGGAGTTTGCGGCACATTCCGGCACCCACAAGGACACAAACCCCTTGATCACCCTTCGAAGAAGCCTCCCCGGGCACCCACCACGAAGTTGATCATGAGGTTAGCGGCGACATAACGGACACCAAGTGCCGCCAAGTTCATGATCGACGCTCTCGGAGCGAGGCTGACCCGAGGCGGCCGCCCCGCCGCAGGTCCGCGGGCCGCACGCGCGATCTTGCACTTTGAGCCCTCGGAAAACCCGATTCGCCGGATTTATGGGGCACCTAAGTGCAAGATCGCGCGGGGCATCAGGAGCTAGGGGGGCGGCAACTGTCCCGAACTCCTGGGAGCTTCGGCGATCTTGGAGTTGTGGTGCCTCGCATACCTCGTCAAACGGGCATCGTGGGCGCCACAACTCCAAGATCGATGGCGAGGTGAGGGCTGTCGTGCGGGGGCAGCCGGACTGGGCGAACCGGGTGCCGGATTCAGCCCGGCCAAGGTGTGCGGGGGTGCCGCCACTTCGGGGAAGTGGAGTCGATCAAGCGGCTGAGGTCAGGCGGCGGGCCAGTCCTGGGAGGCCAGACGCGGCGAGACCGCCCCGGGTGGGGCGGCCTCGAGCCAGGACAGGAATCCGGTAACCGTGGAACGCGCCATGGCGATCTCGATCGGCGCGTGGTGGCTGGTACAGCGCAGGATCACCCACTCGGCCGGCATCGACATGCGCTCCTGGCCCTCGGGCAGCCGGCGTCGCTCGACCGCCAGCCCCTCGCGGGAGAGCACCCGCTTGGGGCGCAGCGCGAAGCTGAACATGCGGTACCAGCGGAGTTCGTCGCCGACGAAGCGACCGAACCCGGGTGACCAGCCGCGACCGTCGAGGATCGTGGAGACCCGCACGCTCAGCCGGATGGTGCCACCGCTACGTGTGAACAGGGCCCGCCGGATGAAGAGGATCAGAATGGCGACGACGACTACCGCTACGCCGATTCCGAACCCTTCGACGATCTCCATCGGCGGGTCTGCTCAGCGGGCCGGGGTGGCGGGGGTCGCGCTCTCGGCGAGCACCGTGACGCCCTCGCTGGTCACCGACAGGAAGCCGCCGGGCACGTCGAAGACGACCTGCTGGCCACCGGCCTGCTTGATGCGTACCTGGCTGGGCTCCGCGAGCTGGCCGAGCAGCGGCGCGTGCCCCGGCAACACACCGAGCTCACCCTCGGTCGTCCGCGCGACGACCATTTCGGCCTCGCCGGTCCAGACCTTCTCCTCGACGGCTACGAGCTCGACGTGAAGCTGCTGTGCCACGCTGTCTCCTTGCTGCGGCGGCGGATTGCCGAAAGTCTAGTCGCGCCCCCGCGGCCCACCCAACGCGGGTGGTGAGAGCCGGACCACCACGGCCCCGCACCCGCCCAGGCTACTTGGTTTTCTGAATGAAATCGGGGTGCTCCAGCAAGAAGGCATCGAGCTGTTCGGTGCGCAGGGCGGTGAAGAAGTCCTCCGCCGGTTCGAGCAGCCGCTCACCCCGGTACGCGCTGCCGGCGCCGATCGCCCCGCCGGGCAGCTTGATCGTCTCGATCGCGTTCGGACGGATGTCCTTCAGCGCCAGCCCGAAGTCCACCACGCTGTTGCCGCGCCCGTTGAAGACGAGCGACTTGCCGGCGGCCCGCAGCACCCGGTCGAGCTTGACCGGGTTGGTCACCACGTCGGCACTGACCGCCTGGCTCACCATGGCCTTGACGAACTGCTGCTGGTGCCGCTGCCGGCCGTAGTCGCCGTCCGGCACGCCGTTCTTCGGGTAGCGCTGCCGGACGTAGTCCAGCGCCTGCCAGCCTTCGAGGTGGGCGTTGCCCTTCTTGTACACCGCCTGCGGTCCGAGGTAGCCGCCGCCACCGGGCCGGAGCTGGCGGGGCGTACCGTCCGGCTGGAGGTGTTCGGACCGGACCTCCCGCTCGATGTACATGTCCACGCCGCCCATGGCGTCGACGATCTTCTTGAAGCCGCTGAAGTTGATGATCGCGCCGGCGTCGAAGCGCTTGATGCCGGTGACGTCCTGCACGGTCTTGGCGAGCAGTTCGAAGCCCTGCGCGGTGCTGGGATTCTGCCCCGGTACGTTGCTGCCGTGCGACATGGCGGCGTTGAGCCGGTCGTTGCCGCCGGAGTAGTCGGCCTTGGCGAAGGCCGGGATGTCCACCCGCAGGTCGCGCGGGAGCGAGAAGAGGTAACCCCGGTCCATGCTGGCGGGCACGTGCAGCACCATGATCGAGTCGGCGAGCGGCCGGGCGGTCGACGTACGCGGGTCGACGCCGACGAGCAGGATGTTGAGCGGACCCTTGATGTCGCTCTTCTTCTCGTTGGCGCCGGCGGCCTGGTCACCGAAGAGGTCGGCCTTGCCGACCGAGCCCTCGTAGCGGGCGACGAGGGCGCGGGAGCCGAGCAGCACGGAGCCGCTGAGCACCACCATGACGATGCCCAGGATCGTGCACACGCGGGCCCACCGGGGCACGCCTCGCCACATGGACCGCTTGCCGCGGTCCGTGCCGCCCTTACCGCCCACGAGCATCTCCAATCGTCACGCCCACGGGTAGGAAGACGGGCGCGGGGGTCCGTTTGGTTGCAGAGATCAACGGCCGGGATGTGAAAGTCGTGTCAGGAACGGTACCGCGCGATTCGGCGAACTGCTTGCCGGAGATCCGGGCATCTGGTAATGCAACGGTCGGAAACGGCGAGGGCCGCCCCGGCTTTCGCCGGGACGGCCCTCCCCTGTGTGAGCGGGCTCTCAGCCCTCCTCACCCATCAGTTCCTTGGCCTTGGCCTTGAGGTCCTCCAGGCCGCCGCACATGAAGAACGCCTGCTCCGGGAAGTGGTCGAACTCCCCCTCGCTGATCCGGCGGAAGGCGTCGATGGTCTCGGCGATCGGGACCGTCGAGCCGGGGACGCCGGTGAACTGCTCCGCCGCGTACGTGTTCTGCGAGAGGAACCGCTCGATCCGGCGGGCACGGCCGACGGTGAGCTTGTCCTCCTCGGAGAGCTCCTCGATACCGAGGATGGCGATGATGTCCTGCAGGTCCTTGTAGCGCTGCAGGATCCGCTTCACCTCGGTGGCGACGGCGAAGTGCTCCTCGCCGACGAACTCCGGGGCGAGAATCCGGGACGAGGACGCCAGCGGGTCCACGGCCGGGTAGATGCCCTTGTCGGAGATCGACCGCTCCAGGTTGGTGGTCGCGTCGAGGTGGGCGAACGTGGTGGCCGGCGCCGGGTCGGTGTAGTCGTCGGCGGGCACGTAGATCGCCTGCATCGAGGTGATGGCCTGGCCCCGGACGGAGGTGATCCGCTCCTGGAGCTCGCCCATCTCGTCGGCCAGGGTCGGCTGGTAACCCACGGCGCTCGGCATACGGCCGAGCAGCGTGGACACCTCGGAACCGGCCTGGGTGAAGCGGAAGATGTTGTCGATGAAGAGCAGCACCTCCTGCTTCTTCACGTCGCGGAAGTACTCCGCCATGGTGAGCGCGGAGAGCGCGACCCGCAGACGGGTGCCCGGCGGCTCGTCCATCTGGCCGTACACGAGCGCGGTCTTGTCGATGACGCCCGACTCGGTCATCTCGGCGATGAGGTCGTTGCCCTCGCGGGTGCGCTCACCCACGCCGGCGAAGACCGAGGTACCACCGAAGTTCCGGGCCACCCGGGTGATCATCTCCTGGATGAGCACCGTCTTGCCCACGCCGGCGCCGCCGAACAGGCCGATCTTGCCGCCCTTGACGTACGGGGCGAGCAGGTCGATGACCTTGATGCCGGTCTCCAGCATCTCGGTCTTCGGCTCCAGGTCCGCGAAGGCCGGGGCCTTGCGGTGGATGCCCCACCGGTCGTCGGCCTCGATCGTCTCGCCCTCGGTGAGGTTGAGGCACTCGCCGATCGCGTTGAACACGTGGCCCTTGACCGCGTCACCCACCGGCACGCTGATCGGCGCCCCGGTGTCACGCACGTCGGCGCCGCGGACCAGACCGTCGGTCGGCTGCATCGAGATGGCACGGACCAGGTTGTCACCCAGGTGCTGGGCGACCTCCAGGGTCAGCGTCTTCTCACCACCCGAGAGGGTCACGTCGACGTGCAGAGCGTTGAACAGCTCCGGCATGGCGTCGCGCGGGAACTCGGCGTCGACGACCGGGCCGATGACCCGGACCACGCGACCCGTGGCCGTCTTGGTCTCAACTGCGGATACAGTCATCACACTTCACTTCCCGACGCGGCCAGCGCGTTCGCGCCGCCGACGATCTCACTGATCTCCTGGGTGATCCCGGCCTGACGGGCCGAGTTCATCTCGCGCGTGTACTTCTCGATCATCTCTTCGGCGTTGTCGGTGGCGCTCTTCATCGCCCGCCGGCGGGCGGCCGACTCGCTCGCCGCCGACTCCAGCAACGCCGCGAAGATCCGCGTGTTGATGTACTTCGGCAGCAGGGCGTCGAGCAGCGACTCCGGCTCCGGCTCGAACTCGTACGCCGGCAGCGCGCCCTCGGTCCGAGGCCGGTCCTCGACCTGCATCGGGCCGATGATCCGGGTCACCGGGTTCTGCGTCATCAGGGACTTGAACTCGGTGTAGACGATGTGCAGCTCGTCCACGCCGAGGATCCCGTCGGCGCCGGCATCCCCGTCCACGTCGTCCGCGCCGGCGGTGAACGCCTTGATCAGCGTGTCACCGACCTCACGGGCGTCGGCGAACGTCGGCTGCTCCGAGAAGCCGGTCCAGCTTCCGGCGATCTGCCGGCTGCGGAACCGGTAGTACGCCACGCCCTTGCGGCCGATGACGTAGAGCACCGGCTCCTTGCCGTCGGCGCGCAGCCGGGCGATCAGCGACTCGGCGGTCCGGATCGCGTTCGAGCTGTAGCCGCCGGCCAGACCCCGGTCGGCCGTCACCAGCAGGACGCCCGCCCGCCGCACCCGCTCGCGCGGGGTGAGCAGCGGGTGGTCGATCCGCGCGTTCGAGGCCAGCGCCGTCAGCACGCCGGTGATCGCCTCGGCGTACGGCAGCGAGGCCGCCACCTTGGCCTGGGCCTTGGCGATGCGGCTCGTCGCGACGAGCTCCATCGCCTTGGTGATCTTCTTCATCCCCTTGGCGGAACGGATCCGCTGCCGGAGAACGCGTACCTGGGCGGCCATCGGATCAGCTCTCGGCCGGGCGGTCGGCGCCGTCGCGCAGGCGGGTCACCGTCTCGCGGGACTGCTCACCCTCCAGCGGCTTGGCCGGCGCCTCGTTGATCCGGACCTCCTCCTCCTTGCCCAGGAAGAGCTGCTTGAACTCGGTGATCGCCGAGTCGAGCGAGGCGATGATGTCGTCGTCCCACTTGTGGTCCGCGATCGAGGCCAGGACGCCCTCGTGCTTGTGCCGCAGGTACTGCAGGAACTCCGACTCGAAGCGGCGGACCTCGCCGACCGGAACGTCGTCCAGCTTGCCCTCGGTGCCGGCCCAGACGGAGACGACCTGCTCCTGCACCGGGTACGGCGAGTAGTTCGGCTGCTTGAGCAGCTCGACCAGGCGGGAACCGCGGTCCAGCTGGGCGCGGGAGGCCCGGTCCAGGTCGGAGGCGAAGGCGGCGAACGCCTCCAGCTCGCGGTACTGGGCCAGGTTCAGCCGCAGCGAGCCGGCGACCTTCTTCATCGGCTTCACCTGCGCGGCGCCACCGACCCGGGAGACCGAGGTGCCGACGTTGATGGCCGGCCGGACGCCCTGGTTGAACAGGTCGGTCTCGAGGAAGATCTGGCCGTCGGTGATGGAGATGACGTTGGTCGGGATGAACGCCGAGATGTCGTTCGCCTTGGTCTCGATGATCGGCAGGCCGGTCATCGAGCCGCCACCCAGCTCGTCGGAGAGCTTGGCGCAGCGCTCCAGCAGACGCGAGTGCAGGTAGAAGACGTCACCCGGGTAGGCCTCACGGCCCGGCGGGCGGCGCAGCAGCAGCGACACGGCCCGGTACGCCTCGGCCTGCTTGCTCAGGTCGTCGAAGACGATCAGGACGTGCTTGCCGCCGTACATCCAGTGCTGCCCGATGGACGAGCCGGTGTACGGGGCGAGGTACTTGAAGCCGGCCGGGTCGGAGGCCGGGGAGGCGACGATGGTGGTGTACTCCATCGCGCCCGCCTCCTCCAGCGTCCCCTTGATGGAGGCGATGGTGGAGGCCTTCTGGCCGATCGCGACGTAGATGCAGCGGACCTGCTTCTTCGGGTCGCCGGAGCGCCAGTTCTCGCGCTGGTTGAGGATGGTGTCCAGCGCGACGGTGGTCTTGCCGGTCTTCCGGTCACCGATGATCAGCTGACGCTGACCGCGGCCGATCGGGGTCATCGCGTCGATGGCCTTGATGCCGGTCTGCAGCGGCTCGTCGACCGACTTGCGGGACATCACGTTCGGGGCCTGGAGCTCCAGCTCGCGGTAGCCCTCGTTGGCGATGTCGCCGAGGCCGTCGATGGGCTCGCCGAGCGCGTTGACCACGCGGCCGAGGAACGCGTCACCGATCGGCACGGAGAGCACCCGGCCGGTGCGCTTGACGCGCTGGCCCTCTTCGATCCCGCCGAAGTCACCGAGGACGACGACACCGATCTCCCGGACGTCGAGGTTCAGCGCCACACCGAGCGTGCCGTCCTCGAACTCCAGGAGCTCGTTGGTCATGGTCGAGGGGAGGCCCTCGACGTGGGCGATGCCGTCGCCGGCGTCGGCGACGGTGCCGACCTCCTCGCGGGAGACGTCGGCCGTGTAGGAGGAGACGTAGCGCTCCAGGGCGCCGCGGATCTCCTCCGTCGAGATGGTCAGCTCGGCCATCCTCTGCTTCCTTAAGTATCTCAGGGCCCGGGATACCTGGTACCGACCGGTCCGGTGGCGACGAATCAGGGCTCAGCGCTTGGCGAGCGCGTTGCGGGTCTCGTTGAGGCGGCGCAGGACGGTGCCGTCGTACAGGTCGGAGCCGACCTGTACGCGCGCCCCGCCGAGCACGTCGGGGTCGACCGTCTGCTTGACGGAGACCTCCCGACCGTACATCTCCGAGAGGCGGGCACCGAGGCGTCGCTCCTCCTCCTCGGTCAGCGGAGCCGCCACGGTCACGTACGCGACCTGACGGTCCCGCCGGTCGGCGGCGAGCTCGACCAGCCGGGTGAGCGCACCGGTGAAGGAGCGTCCACCGAAACCAGCGAGCGCGGCCTCGACGAGGCTGACGGTGACCGGCTGGGCCTTGCCGGCGAGCAGCTGCCGGGCCAGTTCGGCCCGCCGCTCGACCGACGCCATCGGGTCGGAGAGCGTGTTGGACAGCTCGGCGGAACCGGAGACGACCTGCCCGAAGCGGAACAGCTCGTCCTCGACCTCGCCCAGGTCGCCGGACAGGTCGGCGCTGGCCAGCAGCGCCTCCACGCCGAGGCGCTCGACACCGTCGAGCAGCTCGGACGGGGCCGACCAGCGGCCGGACACCATCGACGCGAGCAGGTCGAGCGCTTCCGCGCCGACCCGGCCGCGCAGCATGTCGCCGAGCAGGCCGGAGCGGTCGGCGCCGGCCCGGGCCGGGTCGGAGAGCGCCCGGCGCAGCCGCGGCTCACGCCGCAGCAGGGCGGCGACGGAGAGGATGTCGTCGGCGGTGGCAGCCACCGCCGACGGCTCCGCGCCGCGGACGTACGCGTCGAGGCGCTCGGCCCCGGCCCGGTACGACTCCCGGCTGGCGGCCTGCATCAGCGGGCCCCCGTGCTCTCGAGACCGCTCAGGAACCGGTCGACGGTGCCCTTGCGACGCGCCTCGTCGGCGAGCGACTCACCGACGATCTTGCTGGCCAGGTCCACCGCGATGGTGCCCACCTCGGTACGCAGCTCGCGCACGATGGTGGCCCGCTCGGCGGCGAGCTGCTCCTTGCCGGCGGCGATGATCCGGTCGGACTCCTCACGCGCCTTGGCGAGGATGTCCTGGCGGATCCCGTCGGCGTCGGCCCGTGCGTCGTCGCGGATCTTGGCGGCGTCGGTACGCGCCTCCGCGAGCTGGGCCCGGTACTGCTCGAGCAGCTTGTTCGCCTCGGCCTGGGCCGCCTCGGCGCGCTTGATGCCACCCTCGATCGCGTCGACCCGCGCCTGGTACATCGCCTCCATGCGGGGCATGACGAACTTCAGCAGGACGAAGACGAGCAGGGCGAAGGAGATCGTTCCGACGACCATCTCCTGCCAGATCGGCAAGATCGGATTGTGCGCGCCTTCGGCGGCGAGATACATGTCAGACCTCCGGATCGGGAGAGCTCGCGTCAGCTAACGGCGAAGGCGAGCACCAGGCCGAACAGCGCCAGCGCCTCGACCAGGGCGAAGCCCAGCACCAGCCAGGTGCGGTTGTAGCCGGCCGACTCGGGCTGGCGGGCGCTCGACTGGATGTAGGCCGCGAAGACCAGGGCCACACCGATACCGGGGCCGATGGCGGCGAGGCCGTAGCCGATGGTGTTGACGTTGCCACCGATCTCGGCAAGAACGTTCATTGCGGGTATTCCTCCTAGTTCACACGTGAGGGCTCACGTGTACGCGGTCGGTACCAGATGCTTGGCCGGGCCGGGTGCCCGCCGAGCCGGATCTCAGTGCTCGTCGGCCAGCGACGTGCCGATGTAGTTGGCGCTCAGCGTGACGAAGACGTATGCCTGCAGCACCGCCACCAGCGCCTCGAAGAAGGCCATCACGATCGCCATCGCGAAGGAGAAGACCGAGGTCGCCTGCACGAAGACGCTGCTCGACCCGAGCATCACGAAGCCGCCGACGGTGAAGACCAGCAGGAGCAGGTGGCCGGCGAACATGTTGGCGAAGAGTCGCAGTGCCAGGGTGACCGGCCGGACGACGAAGTTCTGCAGGAACTCGATCGGAATCAGCAGGAAGTGCATCGGCCACGGCACGCCGGGCAGGATGAGGCTCTGCTTGAGGTACTTGCCGAGGCCGTGCTTGCGGACGCCGACGTAGTTGTACATGACGTACGAGATGGCGGCGAGCACGATCGGGAACGCGATGTGCGAGTTCGGCGAGATCTGCAGGCCGGGCACGATGCTGAAGATGTTTGTCAGCAGGATGAAGCTGAACAGCACGGTGAGGTAGGGCGCGAAGCGGATGCCCGCGTTGCCCATCTGCTCACGGGCGATGTTGTCCCGGACCAGCCCGTAGACGGCCTCGGCGGCCCACTGGCCCTTGCCCGGCACCAGCTTCGGCTTCCGGTACGCGGCCACGAAGAAGATGATCAGCAGCGCGACGGCGATCCAGATCATGATGCTGAACTTGGTGACCCAGGGGCCGGCCACGTCCGGCGGGTAGAAATCCCCGACGCTGGGGGGCCAGGGAAGGTCCTGGGCGACGACCAGCTGTCCGCTCACCGTGTCATCCTCCGCACTCAACAGACCCGCGTGTGCCGGAACTCAGGCACTGAGCCTCTTCATGATCAGGTAGATCGCCCCGGCCGCGCCGAGCATCATGCCGACGGCGACCCCGATGCCGGCTGGCAGACCGAGGAACCGTTCCGCCAACCAGCCGAGGCCACCCCACACCAGAATGCCGGCGAGCAGGTAACCCACGACGGCGCCTGCCACACCCTCCGACGAGTGCTCGTCGGACTTGTGGGAGTGGGGGTCATCGGCCATGACGTGGCGAACAATATCAGCAGGGGCGCGCGGGGATGTGCGGCACCCCCCACACTGCGGACAGCGTGCGGGCCGTACTGCGGGCGCGTCAACCTGGCGCCACGTTACTCCTGTCGCGCCCGTCAGGGCACCCGCCGTACCGGACACGATTCAGCAAAGTCACTCGCTGTCGTCGCGACGCTCGAATGTGGGCAGCGGTGATCTCATCGCCCAGGTCAGGTGGGCACCGGTCCACGCCACCACGGCCGCGATGATCGCCACGCCCATGTCCGGCAGGCCGGGCCAGCCGGTGGCCGCCACGGCGGCCATCACCACGCCCAGGATCACGATCTTGGTGGCATAGGTGACCAACCCGACCGACATGATCATCCGAGGGTGGATGGCGTCCGCCCAGGCCACCGAGAGGCTGGAGATCAGGTAGCTGACGATCACCAGCGCCACCCCGGCCGCGAAGCCGGCCGCCCCGGTCGGGCCGCGCAGCAACGCCGCCGCCGGCACCCCCACCACCGCGAGGGCCGCGCACGCCAGCAACGGTAGCCGCAGGTGGTTCAGCCGGGACCGGATCGCGCCGGGCTCACCCGCCCGTGGCGCCGTCATCGGGGGTACGCCGGGAAGGCGGCGACCAGCTCGGCGACCTCGCGGGCCACCCCGGCCAGCGCGTCGGCGCCACCGGGGGCGCCGGGATCGGTGCGTACCGCGCGCGCGATCAGCCCGGCGATCCGGCCCATCTCCCCCTCGCGCATGCCCTGGGTGGTGACGCTCGGCGTACCCACCCGGATGCCGGAGGCGACCATCGGCGGCTGCGGGTCGTACGGGATCGCGTTCTTGTTCAGCGTGATGCCGGCGGCATCGCAGCGGGCCTCGGCCTCGGCGCCGGTCACGCCCGTCTCGCGCAGGTCGAGCAGCGCCAGGTGGGTGTCGGTGCCGCCGGAGACCGGCCGCAGGCCGTCGGCGGCCAGGCCGTCGGCGAGCGCCCGCGCGTTCGTCACCACCTGGGCGGCGTACGTGCGGAACTCCGGCTGCGCGGCCTCGCGCAGCGCGACCGCCTTGGCCGCCACCGCGTGCATCAGCGGGCCGCCCTGGGTGAACGGGAAGACCGCCTTGTCGATCCGCGCGGCCAGCGGCTCCCGGCAGAGGATCATGCCGCCGCGCGGACCGCGCAGCACCTTGTGCGTGGTCGCGGTGACCACGTCGGCGTGCGGCACCGGGGACGGGATCGCGCCGCCGGCCACCAGGCCGACGAAGTGGGCGGCGTCCACCATCAGGTACGCGCCGACCTCGTCGGCGATCTCGCGGAAGCGAGCGAAGTCGATGAGCCGGGGGTACGCGGTCGCGCCACAGATGATCAGCTTCGGCCGGTGCGCCCGGGCCAGGTCGCGTACCTCGTCGTAGTCGATCGTCTCGGTGTCCGGCCGGACGGTGTAGCCGACCGGGTGGAACCACTTGCCGGAGAAGTTCACCCGGCTGCCGTGGGTCAGGTGCCCGCCGTGCGGCAGGTCCATGGCCAGCACCGTGTCACCGGGCTGCACCAGGGCGGCGTACGCGGCCAGGTTGGCGCTCGCCCCGGAGTGCGGCTGGAGGTTGGCGTGCTCGGCGCCGAACAGGTCCTTCGCCCGGGCGATGCCCAGCTCCTCGGCCCGGTCCACCTCGGCGCAGCCGCCGTAGTAGCGCCGGCCCGGGTAGCCCTCGGCGTACTTGTTGGTGAGCGTGGAACCGAGCGCGGCCAGCACCGCGGGCGAGGTGAGGTTCTCGCTGGCGATCAGTTGCAGACCGCCGCGCAGCCGGTCCAGCTCCCCCAGCACCACCTCGGCGATCTCCGGGTCGACGGTACTGAGCTGCTGGAAGTCCGGCCCCCAGAAGGTGTCCCTCGCGTTCTCCACAGCGAAGGAGTCTACGGAGCCGCAGACTGGAGGCCGTGAGATGCCTCGTCACCGGCGCGACCGGCTACATCGGCGGGCGCCTGGCGCCCCGGCTGCTGGCCGAGGGACACACCGTACGCTGCCTGGCCCGCACGGCCGGGCGGCTGCGGGACGTGCCCTGGGCGGCCGACGCGGAGATCGTCGAGGGCGACCTGCGCCGCCCGGAGACGCTGCCGTCCGCGTTCGAGGGCGTGGAGGTCGCGTACTACCTGGTCCACTCGCTCGGCCAGCGCGGCTTCGAGGCGGCCGACCGGGAGGCGGCGACCAACTTCGCCGAGGCGGCGCGCGCCGCCGGCGTACGCCGGATCGTGTACCTCGGCGGCCCGGAGCCGGCGGAGCGTGACGGCCTGCCCTCGGCGCACCTGCGCTCCCGGGCGGAGGTCGCGCGGATCCTGCTGGACAGCGGCGCGCCGACGGCGGTGCTGCGCGCCGCGGTGATCATCGGATCCGGCTCGGCCTCGTTCGAGATGCTGCGGTACCTGACCGAGCGGCTGCCGGCGATGGTCACCCCGCGCTGGGTGCGCAACCGGATCCAGCCGATCGCGGTCCGGGACGTGCTGCGCTACCTGGTCGGCTGCGCGCGCCTGCCGGCCGAGGTGAACCGGGCCTTCGACATCGGCGGCCCGGACGTGCTGACCTTCACCGAGATGATGCAGCGCTACGCCCGGGTGGCCGGGCTGCGGCCCCGGGTCATCCTGCCGGTGCGCCCGCTCACCCCGTCGCTGTCCTCGCACTGGGTCGGCCTGATCACGCCGGTGCCGAACGCGATCGCCCGGCCGCTGGTGGAGAGCCTGGTGCATGAGGCGGTGGCGCACGAGCACGACATCGCCGAGTACGTGCCGGACCCGCCCGAGGGGCTGACCGGCTTCGACCAGGCGGTGGCGCTGGCGCTGTCCAAGGTGCGCGACGCGCAGGTGGAGACGCGCTGGTCGAACGCGAGCGGGCCGGACGCGCCGGCCGAGCCGCTGCCGTCGGACCCGCGCTGGTCCGGCGGCACCGCGTACACCGACATGCGGGAACGGGCGGTGGACGCGCCACCGGAGGCGCTGTGGCGGGTCATCGAGGGCGTCGGCGGCGAGCACGGCTGGTACTCGTTCCCGCTGGCCTGGTCGGTCCGCGGCTGGATGGACCGGCTGGTCGGCGGCGTCGGGCTGCGCCGGGGGCGGCGCGACCCGCATCGCCTCCAGGTCGGTGAGGCGCTGGACTTCTGGCGGGTCGAGGAGATCGTCCCGGGCGAGCTGCTGCGGCTGCGCGCCGAGATGCGGCTGCCCGGCCGGGCGTGGCTGGAGATGCGCGCCGAACCGGACGGTAACGGCGGCAGCAGGTACGTGCAGCGTGCCGTGTTCCTCCCGCGCGGGCTGCCCGGCCATCTCTACTGGGCCTCGGTGGCGCCGTTCCACGCCGTCGTGTTCGGCGGCATGGCCCGCAACATCGCCAAGGGCGCCGAACACCCGGCCGGTTAGGCGGGAGAGTCGCCCCGCAGTGCGGGGCCGAGGAGCAGTCCCCCGTCGATGACGTACTCGGCGCCGGTGATGAAGGCCGCGTCCGGCGACGTGAGGAACAACAGCAGCGCGGTGATGTCGGCGGGCTGCCCGAGTCGCGGGACGGCGAACGGCTCCGGCGAGTAGAAGTCGGCGATCGGGGCGTCGCTGCCGGCCGCCGGCTCGGTGATGAACGGAGTCTCGATCACGCCGGGGTGGATCGCGTTGACGCGGATGTTGTCGCGGCCCAGCTCCAGGGCGGCGGTCCGGGTGAGCCCACGCACCGCCCACTTACCGGCGACGTAGGGCGCGTAGAGGGCGGTACCACCCATCCCCATGGTGGAGCCGATGTTGACGATCGCTCCTCCCCCCGCGCGACGCAGCGCCGGGGCGGCCGCCTTGATGCCGAGGAAAGTGCCGGTGAGGTTGACGTCGAGGATACGAGCCCAGGTGGCCCGGTCGGTGGACTCGATGAGGGCCGGCGGGTTCTGCACCCCGGCGTTGTTGACCAGGATCGTGAGCGCGCCGAATGCCTTCTCGGTCTCCGCGACGGCGGCGACCCACGACTCCTCCCGGGAGACGTCCAGGCGGACGAACCGCGCCCGGTGTCCCAGCTCGGCGGCGAGGCCGGCGCCCCGCTGGGCGTCGATGGCGCCGATGACGACGTTGGCGCCCTCGGCGTGCAGGGCGCGAACGTGGCTGGCCCCCTGCCCACCGGTGCCGCCGGTGACGAGAACTGTCTGATTGGCGAAGCGGGACATCGGATCCTCCGGTGACGCGAGACGGATGGCGAGTCGGGCGACTCACCATGCCGACGCTACGCCCTGGGCGAATGGTGAGTCAACCCACTCGCCTCGCTATGATGGCCGCATGACCCCAGCGCCGTCGGCCTATCACCAGCGTGTGGCGGAGGAGAAGCGCGCGCTGATCGTGCAGGCCGCCACCGAGCTCTTCCTGGAGTTGGGCTACGACCGGGCCTCACTGGCGCGTGTGGCCGCCAGTGCCGGCGTGTCGAAGGCGACGCTGTTCAAGCAGTTTCCGACGAAGGCGGCTCTGTTCGACGCCATCGTCATCGACTCCTGGGCCCGCAACGAGGTCGCCGACGTGCCATCTGCCGGTGACCTGACGGCCGGATTGACGGTCCTCGGACGGCACTACGCGACGCTGTTGAGCCGGCCGGAGATGACCGACCTGTTCCGCATCGTGATCGCCGAGCTGCCACGCTTTCCCGAGCTG
Source organism: Micromonospora chalcea (assembly GCF_028768405.1). Taxonomy (NCBI): domain Bacteria; kingdom Bacillati; phylum Actinomycetota; class Actinomycetes; order Micromonosporales; family Micromonosporaceae; genus Micromonospora; species Micromonospora chalcea. The sequence goes on from NZ_CP118233.1 coordinate 3,674,296, forward strand.
GCCAGAGCACATTTCGCGCAGGGCAAACTGCCGTACTTCGAGTCCGTCCGGATCTACCTCTCGGCCGAGCACGACGCGGGAGCCGCGGACGTCGCCGACCCGGAGATGGCCGCCACGCACTTCCTCGGGATGATCTCCAATTACCTGCTCTGGCCGCGCCTGGTCCTCCCGGACTGGACGGTCACCCCGGACCGCACGACAGCGGTCGTCGACGAAGCCGTCCGAACCATGGTCGCGCGATACGGCAGGCCGGCGAGCTGACCCTCAGTTGCCGGTGCGCGGGCTGGTGTGCTGGAAGGCGACCGCCTGGCCCGGCGGGACGAAGTCGCGTACCGGCTCGTCGCGCAACGCCCACGCGAGGATGCGGCCCACCGCGGCGATCTGCCGCTTCTGCACGCCGCCGCCGACCGCGTCCCGGGGGTCGTCCGGGTTCGCCGCGATCGTCGCCACCGAGAGCTGCGGCGTGAACGCGACGACCGTCTCCGTGGCGTTCCGCTCCGAGCTGCCGGTCTTGCCGGCCACCGGACGGCGCAGGCCCGGAGCCAGCTCCTCGGCCGTGCCGCCGTCGCAACGCCGGTACATCGACTGGTCGCCGACCGGGCAGCGGCTGGCGTCGGCCGCCGCGCGGGCGACCTCGGTGTCGAGCACCTGCCGGCAGTCGGTGTTCCCGGCGGGGATCTTCCGGCCGGACGGGTCGGCGATCGAGGTGACCGGCGTGGGCCGGCACCAGGTGCCCTCGGCGGCCACCGCGGCGTACGCGCCGGCCAGGTCGAGCGGCGTGGTGGCGGAGACGCCGAGCGTGAACGGGCCCCAGCTCTTCGCGCCGTCGTGGGCCATCTTCGCGTCGGCCGGAGCGCGGAACACGATGCCCAGCCGCTGGGCCATCTCGACCACCCGGTCCGCGCCGACCCGCTCGGTGAGCCAGGCGAAGTACGTGTTCACCGACCGGCCGAACGCGTCCCACATGTCCCGGTCGCCGTCCATCCAGTAGGTGTTGGCGTTCGCCGGGCACCACCGGCCGCCGCAGCTCGCCGGGCCGGCGCCGACCGGGTACTGCGTGACGTAGACGCGCGGCGCGTCGAACACCGTGTCCAGCGGCAGCCCGGACTCCAACGCGGCCAGCAGGGCGAACAGCTTGAACGTCGAGCCCGCCTGGTAGCCGGTGATGCCGCCACCGCCGGCCACCAGCTGGTTGACCGTGTTCGGGTAGTTCTGCTGACCGTCCGGGTTCGCGGCCACGCCGTACGTGCGGTTCACCGCCATCGCCAGCACCCGCCCGGTGCCCGGTTGCACCACGGCGGTCGGCGCGGCGCGCGCGATCGTCTCCGGGTAGATCTCCCGCACCTGCTCGCTCGCCTTGGCCTGCACGTCCAGGTCGAGCGAGGACACGATCGACCAGCCACCGCGGCGCAGCGTGCGCTGCCGCTCGTCCACCGTCTCGCCGAACGCCGGCTGGGCGTTCCACCACTGGGTGAACCAGTCGCAGAAGAAGCCCCAGTCGTTGTGGTCGGCGGGCACCGCGGCGCAGTCGTTCGGGGTGGTGTTGGGCGCCAGCGCCAGCTCCGCCGCCTTCGCCGCCTCGGCGTCGGCCGCGCTCGCCCGGCCGGTCTCCACCATCCGGTCCAGCACGTACGCCCGCCGTTGCCGGGCGGAGTCGGCGTCGCCATTGATCGGGTCGTCCGCCGGGGACCGGACCAGCCCGGCGAGCAGCGCGGCCTGGGCCAGCGTGAGCCGGTCCGGTGTGGTGGAGAAGTAGCGCTTGCTGGCGGCGGCGATGCCGTACGCCCCGGCGCCGAAGTACGCGATGTTCAGGTAGCGCCCGAGGATCTCGTCCTTGCCGATCTGCCGTTCCAGCGTCAGCGCGTACCGCATCTCGCGGATCTTGCGCCCGACGGTGATCTCGGTGGCGGCGGCGCGCTGCTCCTCGGTCAGCCGTGGGTCCCCGGCCAGCGCGTTGCGCACGTACTGCATGGTCAGCGTGGAGGCGCCCTGGCGGGTGCCCTCGCGGCGGTTGGCGGTGAACGCCCGCGCGACGCCGCGCACGTCGACGCCGTGGTGCTCGTAGAAGCGCACGTCCTCGGCGGCCACGATGGCGTCGCGCATCACCGGCGCCACCTCGGCGACCGGCACGTCCACCCGGTCCTCGACGTAGAACGAGGTGATGAGCGTCCGCCCGTCGTTGGCGTACAGGTTGGACCGCTGTGCCGGCTGCGGCGTCTTGAGCGCTTCCGGCAGCGCGGTGTACGGCATCAGGTTCTTCAGGCCCAGCCCGAAGACCAGCGCGGCCGGCAGCGCCGCGACGGCCAGGACCAGCCCGGCGAGCACGCCGGCGAGCACAACGGTGAACAGTTTGTCGAGATAGGCCCGGTTCATCAGCTCTCCCCGCAGGAGCCGGCCGTACGGACCAGTTCAGAATGACCCGAATGTTCGCTTTAGCCGACACCTTCCGAGAAAGGCGCAGAAAGTTCGCGAGGAAGGATGAATCTCAGGGCAACAACGCGGCAGCCAGCGGCTGCACCGTCTCCTCGATCTCGTCCGCGACCCGGCTGAAGCACTGGTCGCCCCGGCCCCACGGATCGTCCAGATCGTCGGTGGGCAGCGCGGAGGCGTTCTGCCGGGCCGCGTCGACAGCCGCCACGAGCGCGACGCCGCGCGCGTACACGGCGTCCGGCGTGGGCTCGGCCGGCGGCAGCGCGGCGCGGTCCAGCCCGCCGAGCAGACGGCCGAACTCACCCAGCACGAACGTGCGCGCGGCGGCGTCCGGCCGCAGCGCCACCACGTACTCCTGCTGGTCGGCGGTGGCGGTGAGCACCAGGTCGGCGGCGTCGATCAGGTCCGAGCGCAGCCGCCGGGCGGCGAACCCCTCGGTGTCGCCGCCGCGCGAGAGCACCTGGCGGGCGGCGGGCGGGTTCATCTCCTCGCCCGCGTGCCAGCCGCCGGTGCCGGCGCTGTGGCTGTGCACGAGCGCGTCCGACCCGGCCGGGTCGACGCCGAGGCGGGCCAGCCGCTCCCGGACCGCGAGCAGCAGCAGCCGCTCGGCCATCGGCGACCGGCAGATGTTGCCCATGCAGACGTGCAGGACGGTGAAGGGCGGCACTCAGATCCCCCGCTCGTCGAGGATGCCCGGCACGACCTCCCGCAGCTTCGCCAGCGTCACCGCGCCCTCACGCAGCACCCGCGGCACCTCGCCGGTCAGGTCGACGATCGTGCTCGGCACCGGGTCCACCGCCGGCCCGGCCTCCAGGTAGGCCCGCACGCCGTAGCCGAGCTGGTCGCGCGCCTCCTCGGCGGTGAGCGCGGCCGGCTGGCCGACCTTGTTGGCCGACGCGACGGCCATCGGCCCGGTCTCCCGCAGCACCTCCAGCGCCACCGGGTGCAGCGGCATCCGCACCGCCACCGTCCCGCTGGTGTCGCCCAGGTCCCAGGCCAGGCTCGGCGAGTGCTCCACGACGATGGTCAGCGCGCCCGGCCAGAACGCCTCGACCAGGTCGCGGGCCGCGCCGGGCAGCGAGAACACCAGGCCGTCGAGCGTGTGCCGGGAGCCGATGAGCACCGGGGGCGCCTGCCGGGCGCCGCCCTTGGTGTCCGCCAGGGCCTTCACCGCGTACGGCGTGAACGCGTCCGCCCCGATGCCGTAGACCGTGTCGGTCGGCAGGACGACGAGTTCCCCGTTCTTGACCGCCTCGATGGCAGCGGCGATGCCGCGGTCCCGGTCGGCGGGCGACCGACAGTCGTAGAGCATCACGAGGAGTCAGTCTGCCACGCCCGGGCGGTCTCGGCGTGGGTGCCGTCCGCCCGCCGGGACGCGCTCGCCCAACGGGGCCGCCCGGCCAGGTCCCGGTGCTCCTCGACGCGGTCGTAGCGGCCGTCGCCGCGCAGCAGCGCGGGCACCGCCGCCGCGTGCGTGTCGTCGTGCTCGATCCCGATCGCGCCGCCCGGGCGCAGCAGCTCGGCGGCCCGGCGCACCACCGGGCGGATCACGTCCAGCCCGTCCGCGCCGCCGAACACCGCCTCGTCCGGGTCGTGCCCGGCCACCTCCGGCGGCACCGCCACCGACCTCGGCACGTACGGGGGGTTGCACAGCAGCACGTCGACCCGCCCGGCCAGGCCGGCCAGCAGCTCCGGACCGGTCACGTCGGCGGCAACCACCTCGACCGGCCGGTCCCCGGCGGCAGCCCGGTCGGCCGCGTTGCGCCGCAGCCAGGCCAGCGCGGCCGGGGACCGTTCCACAGCCACCACCCGGGCCGCGGGCACCTCCTGCGCCACCGCCAGGGCGATCGCGCCGGAGCCGCTGCACAGGTCGACCACGAGCGGCGCGGCGTGCTCCCGGGCCCGCTCGATCCCCCACCCGGCCAGCAGCTCGGTCTCCGGCCGGGGCACGAACACGCCCGGCCCGACCGCCAGCTCCAGGTGCCGGAAACCGGCCGAGCCGAGCAGGTGCTGCAACGGCTCCCGGGTCACCCGCCGCCCGACGAGGGCGTCCAGGCGGTCACGCTGCGCCGGGGTGAAGCCGTCGGCCAGCGCCAGCCGGCCGCGTGGCACGTCCAGGACGTACGCGGCCAGCTGCTCGGCCTCGGCGCGGGGCGCCTCGACGCCCGCCGCGGCGAGCGCGCGCGCCACCCGGTTGATCACCAGCGAGGCGCGTTCGCGTTCTGTCCCTTCGGACGGGTGTTGCGGGAGTGCGGTCACGCAATAATCATGAGGCGTCGCGGCTCACCTCACGAGCGGGTGCGTCCGGGCGCACACCGCAGGGAGGTCGCGAGTGGGCTGGCTCGACCAGGTCGAGGACCAGGTTGACGCTCTCCGACGCGCACGGTCACTGCAGGAGGCCAGCCGGTCCGCGGAGGCGTGCGTCCTGCTCGACCGCGTCATCCGCACCACCGGCGACCCGTACGCCCGCGCCGACGCGCTCGTGCAGCGCCTGTCCGCGCTGATCAACCTCGGCCGGACCGCCGAGTTCACCCGGGCCGTCGAGGACGCCTCCGCCGCGGTACGCGACCTCGCCGAGCCCTACCTGCACGGGCACCTCAACGCGCTCGCCGCGCTCGCCGCCCACCACCAGGGCGCGCTGGACCGGTGCGTGATGCACCTGGTCCGGGCCGCCCGCGCGCTGGGCGCCGACGACACGCCGGACCGGGACACCGCGTGGGGCTGGCACGACCTCGCGATGGCGTACTCGTACCTGAGCTTCCACGGCCACGCGCTGGGCGCGATCGAGCGGGCCCGCGAGGTGGGGCTCAGCGCCGGCATCCCGGAGGAGACGTTCGCCGCGCCGGGGATCCGGCTGCGCAACGCGGTGGCGCTGGACCACAACGGCGACAGCGACGGCTGCCTGCGGGTGCTGCGCGACGTCGCCGGTGACCTGGCCCGCTTCCTGCGCGGCGGGCGGGCCGGCAACCTGCGCCCCAGCAGCCTCGCCGCGTACGGCTACGCGGCCGCCCGGCGGGCCGCGCTCGGCGACCGGGTGGAGTCCGCCGGGGACGCCGACCCGAAACGGCTGCTCGGCCACGGCGGCGACAGCGCCCGCGCCCGCGACCTGCGCCAGCTCGGCCAGGTCTGCCTGGCCGTCGCCGCCAACCGCCCGATCGAGGCGGTCACCCGGCTGGACGCGCTCCAGGTCTCCGACGAGACGCTCGGCGCGGCCGAGGCACCCCGGCTGCGCAGCGTCGCGCTGGCCCGGGCCGGCGACCACGCGGGCGCGCACCGGGCCGACCGGCACGCGTTCCGGCTGGCCGCGCGGCGCAGCGACCGGCTGCGCGACGTCTACATCGACGGCATCGCCGCCCGGATCGACCACGAGGAGATGCGCCGCGAGGCGGCCCGGTACGAGGGCGAGGCGCTCACCGACCCGCTCACCGGCCTGCCCAACCGGCGCCGGCTGGAGCGCTACCTGGGCGCCGTGGTGTCCCGGGGCGAGCGCGTGGTGATCGGCGTCTGCGACCTCGACGGGTTCAAGGCGGTGAACACCCGCCACGGCCACCACTCCGGCGACCTGGTGCTGCAACGGGTCGCCGGGGTGATCAACCGGGTGATGCGGCGGGGCGACTTCGTGGCCCGCTACGGCGGCGACGAGTTCGTCGTGGTGCTGCCCGACACCGTCATGCCGGAGGCGGTCGAGGTGGCCCGGCGGATCGAGGCCGCCGTCCGCACCGAGGACTGGGAGTCCCTGGTCCCGGGCACCCCGGTCGGGGTGACGATCGGTTTCGCCGAGGTCGACGGCAGCACCACTGTCAGCGTCCGGGAGGCGCTCGGCACCGCGTTCGAGCTGGCCGACCGGGAGATGCTGCGCGCCAAGGCGCGACCACGCGCGAGCTGAGCGGTAAGGAAGGGCCCCCTGTTAACGCCTCCGGTAGAGGAAGGGCCCCCTGTTAACACCCAGCGGTCAGCGGCGGGACAGCTCCGTCTCGCCGGCCAGGCGGGCCGCGCGGTCCGCCTCGGCCAACGCGTCGAGCACCCCGTCCAGCTCGCCGGCCAGCGCCAGGTCCAGGTTGTACGCGGTGTAGCCGATGCGGTGGTCGGTGATCCGGTTCTGCGGGAAGTTGTAGGTGCGGATCCGCTCGGACCGGTCCACGGTGCGGACCTGCGCCTTGCGGGCGTCCGACGCCGCCGCGTCGGCCTGCTCCTGGGCCGCGGCGAGCAGCCGGGCCCGCAGGATGCGCATGGCCTGCTCGCGGTTCTGCAGCTGCGACTTCTCGTTCTGGCAGGACACCACGATGCCGGTCGGCACGTGGGTGATCCGTACCGCCGAGTCGGTGGTGTTCACCGACTGCCCGCCGGGGCCGGACGAGCGGAACACGTCGATGCGCAGCTCGTTCGGGTCGATGGTGACGTCGACGTCCTCCGCCTCGGGCAGCACCAGCACGCCGGCGGCGCTGGTGTGGATCCGGCCCTGCGACTCGGTGACCGGGACGCGCTGCACCCGGTGCACGCCGCCCTCCCACTTGAGCCGGGACCAGACCCCGTTGCCGCCCTCCGGCACGCCCTTGCTCTTGATCGCCAGCGACACGTCCTTGACGCCGCCGAGGTCGGAGTCCTGGGCGTCGATCACCTCGGTGACCCAGCCGTGCCGCTCGGCGTACCTGGTGTACATCCGCAGCAGGTCCCCGGCGAACAGCGCCGACTCCTCGCCGCCCTCGCCGGCCTTGATCTCGACGATCACGTCCTTGGCGTCGTGCGGGTCGCGCGGGATGAGCAGTTCCGCGAGCCGTTCCTCGAGCGCCGGCAGGGAGGCGGCGATGGCCTCCGCCTCGGTGGCGAACGTCGGGTCCTCGGCGGCCAGCTCGCGCGCGGCGGCCAGGTCGGCGCGGGCCTGCTCCAGCTCGCCGGCCGCCTTGTGCAGCGGGACCAGTTCGGCGTACCGGCGGCCGACCCGCCGGGCGGTGCCCTGGTCGGCGTGGATGGCCGGGTCGGCCAGCCGCCGCTCCAGCTCGGCGTACTCGTCGAGGAGGGCGGCCAGGCGCTCACTGCTCATGCTGCGGATGCTCCTTGGGTGTGAAAACCGGCGCAAACGGACGAACGCCCGTGCCCGGCAGGAGCCGGACACGGGCGTCGTCGACGGAGCTACTTGGCCTTCTTGCCCTGAACCTTGGCGTACTTCTGCTGGAACTTCGCGACCCGACCGGCGGTGTCCAGCACGCGCTGCTTACCGGTGTAGAACGGGTGGCAGGCGCTGCAGGTCTCGACGCTGATGGCGCCGCCCTTGGCGGTGCTGCGGGTCGTGAAGGTGTTGCCGCAGGAGCAGCGGACCTCGGTGGTCACGTACTCCGGGTGGATGTTGGGCTTCATGTCGCCTCGGTCCTTTCGTCGGTGGTCGCCGGGTCGCCGTCGATGCTCCCCGTCGTCCGCGACGGGCTCGGGCGTGAACCGGAACCGGTGGCCGATTGACCAGTCTGCCACGGGCGTCTTCCACCCGGCACAGGAGGTCCGCCACCCGCAACGCCCGCCCACACTCCCGCATTCCCACCCCCACGCCCCCCACCCTGCTGATCATGAACTTGGCGGCAATTCCTGTCGCTTTTGTCCAGGTCAACTTCATGATCAACGGAGCGAGCGGCGGAGCGAGGCGGGGGCGGGGGCGGGGGGCGGGGCTCCTCCCCCAGGATGAGGAGCCCCGGCCTCCGGGTCAGGCGGCGGGGGCGCGGACCGCTGCGGCCGTGGTGACAGTCGTCTCGGCCTTCACGCCGTTGACGGTCACCGCCAGCAGCACCTGCGCCCCCGGGCGCAGCGCGGTCAGCCGGCCGGTGGCCGGGTCGAACCGGGCCACGTGCCACGGCCGTACGCCCGTCGCGCCGCCGATGTGCAGGTTCGGCGAACCGGACCAGTCGGCGCTGACCGGCGCCGCCACCGGCACCTGCCGGCCGCTGGGCTGGGTGAGCGTGGCCGTGACGTCCACCGGCGAACCCTGGCGCACCTGCGCGGGCGCGGTCAGCGCGAGCCGGTCGACGTGCGCGTGCATCTCCGCGCTCACCCACGTCGGGCCCTCGGCGAGCGGGTCACGGCGGGCCCGCTCGGCCTCCCCCGGCGTCACCGGGTCCACCCCGAACTCGGTCCAGCCGGTGAACCCGCCGAGCGCGGCCGGGGTCGACGGGTCCTTGCCCGAGTTGCCGTTGATCACGTACGGCACGCCGTCCACCCGGTCGGCGTGGAACGTGCCGACGTGCCCGTTGACCATCAGCGCGCCCTTGCCGGTGCGGTGCTGGAAGTCGGCCAGCCACTGCTCGACCAGCGCCGCCTCCTTCCGGTCGCCGAGCTGGCTGGCCTTGGCCGGGCTCGGGTCGCGCGGCGGGTGGTGGAACAGCACCGCCACCGAGCCCACCGAGCGGTCGTCGGCGGCCTGGTCGAGCGTCCGGCGCAGCAGCTCCACCTGGTCGAACCCGCCGCCGCGCAGCGAGCCGGTGGCCGTGCTGAGCGTGAGGAACCGGGTGCCCCGGTGGTCGAAGACGCGCGAGGTGTCCCCGAAGACGCTGCGGAAGTTGTCGATCGGCGCGCCCATGATCTCGTGGTTGCCGGGCACGTAGTGATACGGCACCTCGCCGCCCAGCTCCTCGTCCAGGACGCGCTTGGCCAGCGCGAAGTCGGCCGGGTAGGCGGTGTCCACGAAGTCGCCGTTGATGATCAGGAAGTCCGGCCGGGCGGCGCGGACCTCGCGCAGCGTACGGCGGGCCTGGGCGACCAGGTCGCTGTCCGGGTTCGCGGCGACGAACTGGGCGTCGGAGAGCACCGCGAAGCGCCAGGGCGCCCCGTCCACTGTGCCGTCGCGCAGCACCACCCGGTCGGTGCGGTTCGGCTCCGGCGGCGCCTGCACGTCCGGCGGCACCCGGGCCACCAGGTCGTCGATCACGACCTCGCTGCGGTACTGCTTGGCCGGGTCGGTCTCGGCCACGTAGAACCGGCGCACCCGCACCGGGTACTGCACGCCCGGCGGTACGGCGAACTCGACGTACTTCCAACCGGTCCAGTCCAGGTACGGGCCGCGCAGCACGAACTGGGTGTCCTGCGCGTCGTGCAGGTGCAGGCTGGGCCACTCGCCGGTGCCGTTGGCCTTGATCCACATGCCGAACGCCTGCGGCTGGCCCGGTACGTCGATCCACGCGGGCGGGTCGGCGTACGCGGCCCGGGTGCCGGTGGACTGGCTGAAGTCGTACGACATCCGCAGCCCGCCCCCGGTGTGCCCCTCGGCCGGTGCGACCGACCCGGAGGCGCGGGCCTGGCTGAACTTCCAGGACGCCGCGTCGTCGAACCCGGCCACCGGCACGTCGGTGAGCCCGACGGTCACCGGCAGGACCGTGCTGTGGTTGCCCACCCGTGCGGTGACCAGCGCCGAGCCGGTCGCGGCGAGCGCTTTGACGGACAGGTTGCCGTCGGCGGTGGGGGTGACGGAGAGCAGGTCCCTGTCGTACTCCAGCTTCAGGTCGGCCGGCTCGATCGGCGCGGTGTTGCCCTCGGCGTCGTAGCCGACCACGCCGAACAGGCCGCTGTCACCGGCGCGGTCCAGGCCGACCCGGTCGACGGTGCCGTCGATCCGCTGCAGCGGGCCGAGCACCGTCAGCTCGATGGTGCCGCGGGCCCGGCCGCGGGCGGCGGTGACGGTGCTGCGGCCGGGGACGGCGGCCCGGAACACGCCGTCGCCGTCGACCCGTCCGTGGGTGGCGTGCCAGCGCGGCTCGCCGGCGGCCGGGCCGTACGTCTCGTCGTATCCGGCGGCGGTGAGCCGGCGGGTGAGGCCGGGGAAGACCCGGTCCGGCCGGCCGCCGCGCACCGGTGCGACACCGGGTGCGGCGGTCGGGTCGCTGGCGGTCTCCAGCCAGTAGCCGGTGAGCCGGCCGCTGCCCTTCGGCGCGTAGACGGCGAGCCCGTTCGGTACCGGCCGCTCGCTGCCGTCGGACGGGCTGTTCTCGACCTGGACCGTGGCCGCGCCCGGCTCCCGGGCGAGCAGCGTGGAGGAGCCGCCGCCGTCGAGGTTGAGCGCGTTCGCGGCGCCCAGCTCGGCCATCATGCGGCCCATCTCGGTCTGCGTGACGCCACGGCTGTCCACCTGCCGGCCGTCCACCGTCATCATGATCATCTTGCGTCCGTCGGCGGAGAAACCGACAGCGGTGCGCGGGGCCAGCGACGCGTCGGCGATGGTCTGCACCACGCCGTCGCGGACCAGCACGTTGCCGCCGCCCACGGCGGCGCGCAGGTCACCGCCGTCGGAGGCCCGCGGCCGCCAGGTCACGTCCACCGCGTCGCCGGGCCGCAGCGCGGCGAGCGCGTCGGCGCCGGCCTCGCGGCCCAGCAGCACGGTGCTGCCGGCCGGGATCGGCCCCTCGCCCGCCGTGGTGGCCACGCTCGCCACCCGGCCGCCGGTCAGCGTCACCTCGACCGTCCGGGCCGCGCCCTCCACGGCCCGCTTGCGGGTGTACGAGCCCCAGAGCGGCGTGAACACGCCCACGCCGTCGCGCTGCACCATGTTGTTGAACTGGGTCAGCGGCACCGGCCCGGTGGGCAGCGTCGCGGCGCCCTCGAAGCCGACCTCGACCACCCGGCCGATGCCCTGGGCGCTGATCCCGACGGCGTTGGGGTGCCCGGCGATCGGCGACTGCACCAGCTCGCCGGAGCGGATGCCGACGCCCTGGGCGGCGCCGGAGTTGTTGATGTCGAAGAAGTCTCCGTTGACCGCCGCGACCGCGCGGGACCGGTCCACCGCGGCGCGCAGCGGCTCGTCCTTGGTCACCTCGCCGGAGTTCACGTAGTCCACCGTCAGCCCGCCGCCCAGGTCGGCGGTGAGCGCGTCGGCGCGCAGCCAGCCGGCCGCGTCGTACCTGTCGAAGGAGGTCAGGCTCAGGCCGGGCGCGACCGGCCGGGTGCTCTTGGCGGTCTCCAGGCCGCCGGCCGGCTCCACACCGGCGAGCGCGACGGCGGGGTCGGGGCGGGACGAGGCGCGTGGCGCGTCCTCGGCGGCGGTGGCGGCGGTGGCGGCCGGCGGCGCGACGGGCGACGGCCCGGCGGCCGTCGCGGCGGACGGCGTCGGCGCGGTGATGGTCAGCAACGGCGTCAGCAGCAGGACGCCGGCGAGGCGGGCGGGTCGACTGCGGGTTCGCATGGACGACAGTCAACCCGACGATGAACAGAAGTTTCAATACCTAGCGACTTAACCGTAGGAAAACTTCACCATCGGCGGTGCCCGGTACGCGACGAGGGGCACGGCCGCGTTCGGCCGTGCCCCTCGGTCGTCGGATCCGTCAGCTCACTCGCCCGGAGTGGACTTCGCGATCTGCATCAGGAACTCGATGTTGGTGCGGGACTGCTTGAGCCGGTCCAGCAGGAGGTCGAGCGCCGCCTGCGAGTCCAGCGAGTGCAGCACCTTGCGGAGCTTGTGGATGATCGCCAGCTCCTCCGGCGCGAGCAGGACCTCCTCCTTGCGGGTGCCGGAGGGGTTGATGTCGATCGCCGGGAAGACACGCTTGTCGGCGATCTTCCGGTCCAGCTTCAGCTCGGCGTTACCCGTGCCCTTGAACTCCTCGAAGATGACCGTGTCCGCCATGGACCCGGTCTCCACCAGCGCGGTGGCGAGAATGGTCAGCGAGCCACCGTTCTCGATGTTGCGCGCCGCGCCGAGGAAGCGCTTGGGCGGGTAGAGCGCGGTGGAGTCGATACCACCCGACATGATCCGGCCGCTGGCCGGCGCCGCCAGGTTGTACGACCGGCCGAGCCGGGTCACCGAGTCGAGCAGCACGACCACGTCGTGCCCCAGCTCGACCAGGCGCTTCGCCCGCTCGATCGCCAGCTCCGCCACCGTGGTGTGGTCCTGCGGCGGACGGTCGAACGTGGCCGCGATGACCTCGCCCTTCACCGAGCGCTGCATGTCGGTGACCTCTTCGGGCCGCTCGTCGACCAGCACCACCATCAGGTGGCACTCCGGGTTGTTGCGGGTGATCGCGTTCGCGATCGCCTGCAGCACCATCGTCTTGCCGGCCTTCGGCGGCGACACGATGAGCGCCCGCTGGCCCTTGCCGATCGGCATGACCAGGTCGATCACCCGGGTGGTGAGGATGTGCGGCTCGGTCTCCAGCCGCAGGCGCTCCTGCGGGTAGAGCGGGGTGAGCTTGTAGAACTCCGGCCGGCGCTTCGCCTCGTCCGGCTCCATCCCGTTGATGGTGTCCAGCCGGACCAGCGGGTTGTACTTGTCGCGCCGCTGCTCGCCGTCCCGCGCGGCCCGCACGGCGCCGGTGATCGCGTCACCGCGGCGCAGGCCGTACTTCTTGATCTGGGACATCGAGACGTACACGTCGTTCGGGCCGGCCAGGTAGCCGGTGGTCCGGACGAAGGCGTAGTTGTCGAGCACGTCGATGATGCCGGCGACCGGGACGAGCACGTCGTCCTCGCCGACCTGCGGCTCGCGGCCGCCACCGCTGTCGCCCTCGCCCCGCTCGCCGCGGCCGCGACGACGGTCCCGGAACCGGCTGCGCCGGCCCCGCCGGCCGCCGCCCTCGCCGTCGTCGTCGCCGTCGTTGTCCCGCTCGGCGCGCTGACCACGGTCGTTGCGGTCGCCCCGGTCGTTCCGGTCGCCCCGGTCGTTCCGGTCGCCCCGGTCGTTGCGCTCGGCGCGCTCGCCCCGGTCGGCACGCTCGTTACGGTCGCCCCGCTCGGCCCGGTCACCCCGGTCGTTGCGGTCGCCGCGCTCGGCCCGGTCGCCACGCTCGGCCCGGTCGCCGCCACGCTCGGCACGCTCGCCGCCGCGCTCACGGCCCCGGCCCTCGTTGCGCTCACCGCGCTCGGCACGGTCGGTCCGCTCGCCGGTCTCGGCGGGCGCCTCCTCGGCGCGCGGCGTCTCGGCCGGCCGCGCCTCGGTCGCCGGCGTCTCGGCCGGGCGGGCCTCGGTGGTCGCGGCCGCAGTCCGGCTGCGGCGACCACGGGTACGGCCCTCGGTCGCCTCGGCGGCGGGCGCCTGCTCGGCGGGGCGCGCCTCGGCCCGCTCCTCACGGACCTCCGCGTGCACCTCCTCACGGGCGGGAGCAGCAGCCGCGGCCGCTACCTCGGCGCGCGGTCGAGGGGTTCCGGCGGCGGCGCCGCCCTGCTGCCGCTCGGTGATGGCACTGATCAGCTCGCCCTTGCGCATGCGGGCCGTACCAGAGATGCCGAGCGACGCGGCCAGGCTCTGGAGCTCCGGCAGCAGCATGGCCGACAGGCCGGTGCCGCTCCGGCGGCGGCGCGTGGGGGCGGCGGTGGTGGCATCGCCAGCGACGTTGGAAACATCCGACGTCACGTCGGTGGTGTCGCTCAATGGATTCCTTCCCTCGATAGGCCGGAGCTGCCCGGAGTCGTGGAGCCAGGTGGCCGGGCGGCCTCGGTGCACCCGCCTCGCATGGACGCGTCGCGGGAGTCTGTGACACAGCAGCCGGTGGTTTCCCGACTCACCACCATCGGTGAGCAGGTCTCGCCGCCTGCGGCGACCTGTGGAAACTGCGGTGCGGCGTGGGCCTTGGGCAGGGGTGACGGGCTGACCGCCGAGAGCTTCGGGGGTGCGCCGAACCGCAGGAAGATCGCATGCTTCGCGGCTGTGCTAGGTCTAGAGCGTAATCAACTCTTCCGACCTGCGGCAACAGGGCCCCGCTCGGCGTGTCAAAGTCTACCCCGGATGACCCGGGCACCGCTGACATCTATCGGCAACTCCCACCGGCGCCAATCTGTTCCCGGCTCAAATCCCACCGGGACCTGGGAAAGCGCCAGCACCGTCGGCCCCGCCCCACTGACCACAGCCGCCACACCAGCCGCACGCAACGCGCCGACGAGCGCCGCGGTGGCGGGCATCCCGGGCGCCCGCTGCTCCTGGTGCAGCCGGTCGACGGTGGCCGGCAGCAGCAGCGCCGGATCGGTGGTCAGCGCGTGCACCAGCAGGGCCGCCCGGCCCGCGTTGAGCGCCGCGTCGGCGTGCGGCACGGTGGCCGGCAGGGCGGCCCGGGCCACCGAGGTCAGGCCCCGCTCGGCGGGTACGAAGACGGTCGGGCGCACGGCCGGCGCCACCGGCAGCGACACCGCCCGCGCGCCGCCCGGCTCCGTCCAGGCGATCGTGAAGCCCCCGAGCAGGCAGGGCGCGACATTGTCCGGATGCCCCTCCAGCTCGGCGGCCAACCGCAGCGCGGCGTCGTCGTCCATCCGCTGCTCGCCGTCTGCAACCAGGGCGCGGGCCGCCAGCACCCCGGCCACGATCGCGGCCGAGGACGAGCCGAGCCCACGCGCCTGGGGAATGCGGTTCTCGCACTCCAGCGCCAGGCCGGCCGGCTGCGCGCCGAGCACGTCGAAGGTGGCCCGCATGGCGGTCACGATCAGGTGCCGCTCGTCCGCCGGCAGCTCACCGGCACCCTCGCCGGTCACCGCCACCCGCACGCCGCCGCCGGTCACCTCGGCCGTGACGTCGTCGTGGCGGCCCAGCGCCAGGCCGAGCGCGTCGAAGCCGGGGCCCAGGTTGGCGCTGGTCGCGGGCACCCGGACCCGGACCGGGCCGGGGAGGAAGGTCGTCGGCACCGGCTCATGCTAGGACGTCACCCCGACAGCCCGGCCGGACCGCCCGGAGCGTGGGACCGGCGTGTCAGCCGGTGCGCTCCGGGGTGGGCGCGTCGACCGGGTCGGTGAGCGAGAGCCGCCGGGTGGCGAACCGCCAGCCGAGCGCGTAGACGACGGTGACCAGGCCGCAACCGACCAGCACGGTGCGCTCGTCCACCCGGTCCACCACGAGCGCCACGACCAGCTGGCTCACCGCGATGGCGAGCGTGGCCAGCATCATGTCGGTGGCGAAGACCCGGCCGCGCAGCCGGTCCGGCACCTCGCCCTGCAACGCGTAGTTGGACAGCACCCAGTTGCTGCCGCCGCCCAGGTGTGCCAGGAAGACCAGGACCAGCACCAGCGGGAACCAGGACACCACCGACGCGCCCAGATAGGCCAGGCCGTACAGCGACATGGACAGCGCCAGACCGGTCAGCAGCCAGGCCCGGTTGCTGAGCACCCGGCGCATCAGGATCGGACCGACCAGGGCCCCGGCGCCCCGGGCCGCGAAGAGCAGGCCCGCGCCGACCGGGCCAACGCCGTACACGCCGGCGAGCAGCGGGAAGACGGTCAGCACGCCGTTGCCCAGGCCGACTGCCGACTTCACGGTGACCAGCGCGAGCACGCGCGGGCGCTGGGCGATGTAGCGCAGCGCCTCCCGGATCGCCGCCCACGTGCGCGGCACGGCCGCCGCCGGGTCGCGCGGCGCCTGCAGGGGCCGGCGGATCAGCGCGGCCAGGCCGAACGCGGCGAGCAGGCCCGCGGCGGCCACCCAGAAGCTGGCGTACGGGCCGTACGCGGCGCTCAGGATGCCGCCCAGTGAAGCGCCGACCACTGTCATGGTGCCCCAGGCCGAGCCGGCGACCGCGTTCGCCGCCGCCAGGTCCGCCGGGTCGACCACGTTGGGCAGCGCGGCCTGGGCGGCCGGCGAGTAGAACGCCTTCGCCACCGCCACCAGCGCGATCGCCGCCAGCGCCAGCCAGGCCGTGCCGGCGCCGCGCACACCGAGCAGCAGCAGGACACCGGCCAGGGCCGCGATGTTCGCCGCCATCATCACCTTGCGGCGGTCGAACCGGTCGGCCACGGTCCCGGCGTACGGCAGCAGCAACGCGGTGGTGCCGGTGTCCACGGCCAGCACCAGCGCGCCCCACACCCCGCTGCCGGTCAGCTCCGGCAGCAGCACCAGCAGCGGCACCATGACGAACCAGTCCGCGCCGAACACGACCAGCTCGGCGATGAACAGATGGCGGAAGTCGCGGTTGCGGACGAGGACGGAGAGGGTGGGCGACACGCGGGCACCCTATCGGGCCGCTCCCCCACCGGCAGCTCGGCGCAGCAGGTCGGAGACCGTGACGAAGGTGTATCCCCGGGCCCGCAACCCGTCGATCATGTCGGGCAGGCCGCGGAGCGCGACCAGCCGCCGGTCGTCGCCCACGTCGTGCCCGAGCACGATCGTGCCGGGGCGCACGTCGGCCACGATCCGCCGGGCGTGCCCGGCCGGGTCGTGCGGGAACTCGCTCTCGACCATCTGCAGCGTCCACAGCACCAGCCGGTAGTCCAGCCGGGCCGAGGCGTACAGCACCGCGCCGCCCAGATGTCCCCAGGGCGGGCGGAGCAGTCGCGGGGACGATCCGGTGGCCGCGGTGATCGCGTCGTGGCTGCGGCGCAGGTCGTCGTAGACCGTCGCGGCGTCCATCCGGGCCAGGTCGCGGTGCGCCCAGCTGTGGTTGCCGACCTCGTGGCCGTCCATCCGGTCCCGGACCAGCGGGGCGTGCCGGCGCGCCCGCTCACCGACCAGGAAGAAGGTGGCCGGCACCCGGTGTTCGGCCAGCGTGTCCAGCACCATCGGGGTCCACTGTGGGCGGGGGCCGTCGTCGAAGGTGAGCGCCACCAGGGGTTCGTCGGTGCGTACGCCCCAGACGACCTGGACCCCGCCGCGACCGACGTCCTGGTGGCGGTTGCCGAGCGTGGCGCTGGCCGGGCCGCCCGCCAGCGGGAGGCGGCGGTCGGCCACCCAGGTGCTCTCCACGGTGGCGGCGGAGCCGAGCGCGGCGCCGCCCAACAGCAGCGCGGACCGGCGCAGCACGGTACGTCGATTCCACCGGCCCGCGACCCCCATCGCGCCCCCGCACCGAAAGTAGGCATCAGCTCACCGAGCGTACCGCCGGATGCGCTTCTGGTGTGTCCCGTGCGTCGAGGTGTCGGGAGGGGCCGCGCGGGCCCCTCCCGACCCGTCACTCGGTGGGGGGAAGCGGGGAACGGCGGCTCTTGGGCAGGCGGAGCACCTCGAACTGGTCCGTACCGTCGATCAGCGCGCCCGACGGGCGGGCCGGTGGCGGCGCGACCTGAGCCCGCTCCTCGACGCGCTCCTCGCCGCCGCCGACCGGCACCGGCACCGGATCGGCCGCCGGCTCCGGCTCGACCGGCGCCGCCGCGCCCCGGCGCCGGGCCCGGAACGAGCCCTTGGTGTGCTCCACCATCGTGTAGAGCGTCGGCACCAGCACCAGCGTCAACAACGTCGAGCTGAGCAGGCCGCCGATCACCACGATCGCCAGCGGCTTGGAGATGAAGCCGCCCTCACCGGTCAGGCCGAGCGCCATCGGCAGCAACGCGAAGATCGTCGCGACGGCTGTCATCAGGATCGGCCGCAGCCGGCGCCGGCCGCCCTCCACCACGGCCTCGGTCACGTCCATGCCCTGCGCCCGGTACTGGTTGATCAGATCCAGCAGCACGATCGCGTTCGTCACCACGATGCCGACGAGCATGAGCACGCCGATCAGCGCCGGCACGCCCAGCGGCGTCCCGGTGACCAGCAGCAGCCCGATCGCCCCGGTCGCCGCGAACGGCACCGAGATCAGCAGGATCAGCGCCTGGGTGAGGCTGCGGAACGTGGCCACCATGATCAGGAAGACGATCGCGATGGCGGCCAGCACCGCGAGCCCGAGGTCCGCGAACGCGTCCGCCTGGTCGGCGCTGACGCCGCCGATCTCGTACGTGGCGCCCGGCACGTCCAGCGCGTCCAGCCGCTTCTGCAGCTCCTGCGTGGTGGCGCCGAGGTTTGAGCCGGTCGCCGTGCCGGTGACCGAGACGCTGCGCTCGCCGTCGATCCGGGTCACCTGCTGCGGGCCCTCGACCTGGTTGACGTCCGCGATCGCGTCCAGCGGCACCGCGCCGACCGGCAGCGCCCGCAGCTCCGCCACGGTCAGCGGCGGCCGGGCGCCGCTGCTCAGGACCACGGTCTGGGCCGTGCCGTCGAGCGTGACCTGGCCCAGCGGCGCACCCCGGTACACCTGCGCGACGAGCTGCCCGACGGCCGCCTCGGTGAGCCCGGCGCGGGCCGCGGCGACCCGGTCCACAGTCACCTCGACGCGGGGCACCCGCGTGGCCAGGCTGCTGGTGACGTCCTCCACGCCCGGCGTGTCGGCCATCGCGGCACGTACCGCCTCGGCCGCACGGGTCAGCGTCTCCTGGTCGGCGGCCTGCACCACCACCTCGACCTGGTTGGCCGAGGCGTTCTGCCCGCCGCCGAACGTCAGCTCGCCCACCTCCGGGCCGAGCGCGTCGAACTCCTTGCGCAGGCCCTGGCGTACCGTCGCGGCGTCGGTGTCGTCGGAGAGCGACAGCGACCAGGTGGCCCGGTCGCTGCCGCCGCCGGCGAACGGGTTGTCGCCACCACCGGCGCTGACCTGGTAGGTCTCCACCCCGGGGGTACGCCGCAGCACCTCCTCGATCCGCGCGGCGGCCCGGTCGGTGCCGGCGAGCGAGGTGCCGGCCGGCATCTCCTGCCGGATGGCGAGCGTGTCCTGGCCCGAGTCGTCCAGGAAGTTCGTCTCCAGCTTCTGTGCCAGCCCGAACGTGCCCAGGAGCACCAGCAGGCCCAGGCCGACGGTCGCCCACCGGGTCTTCCGGGAGCGGGTGGCGAAGTCGATCACCGGCAGGTACGCCCGCTGCAGCGGGTTGCGCAGCTCCTTCTCCTCGGCCTCCCGCCGGGCCGCGGCGTCGTCGGCGCCGCCGCGCGGCCGCAGGAACCAGTACGCCAGCACCGGGATGACAGTGAGCGACACCAGCAGCGAGGCGAGCAGCGCCACCGTCACGGTGATCGCGAACGGGGCGAAGAGCTGCCCGACGAAGCCGCCCACCAGGGCGATCGGCGCGAACACGGCGACAGTGGTGAGCGTGGACGCGGTCACCGCGCCGGCCACCTCGCGGACCGCGGTGAGAATCGCGTCCCGCTTCGGCTCGCCGTACTCCAGGTGCCGTTTGATGTTCTCCAGCACCACGATGGAGTCGTCCACCACCCGGCCCACCGCGATGGTCAGCGCGCCCAGGGTGAGCAGGTTGAGCGAGTAGTCGCCGGACCAGAGCACGATCAGCGCGACCAGCACCGACAGCGGGATGGACACCGCGGTGACCACCGTGGAACGCACCGACAGCAGGAACACCAGGATCACCACGACCGCCATGACCAGGCCCAGCAGGCCCTCGGTGGTCAGGCTCTCGATGGACTTCTCGACGAACGGGGCCTGGTCGAAGACCACTGTCAGCTCGGCGCCCGCGGCGTCACCCAGCTCGTCCAGCCGGTCCCGGATCTCGTGCGAGATCTCCACCGCGTTGCCGTCCGGAGCGGCCGTCACCGCGATGCCCAGGCTGGGCTTGCCGTTGGTACGGGTCAACGAGGTCGCCGGGGCGAGCTGCTGCTCCACCGCTGCGACGTCGCCGAGGCGTACCGGGGCGGCGGGCGCCGTGGTGAGCACGATG
This sequence comes from Micromonospora chalcea, assembly GCF_028768405.1. Lineage (NCBI taxonomy): Bacteria > Bacillati > Actinomycetota > Actinomycetes > Micromonosporales > Micromonosporaceae > Micromonospora > Micromonospora chalcea. The sequence goes on from NZ_CP118233.1 coordinate 3,694,078, forward strand.
CCGCGCAGGTCGTCGAGCGTCCGGATCGGCGTTCCCACCTGCACCGGCAGCGATCGGTCGCCGTCGGCGAGCGCGCCCGCCGGCACCGCCACACCGTTGCTCTTGAGCGCCGACGCGATGGCGGTCGGCGCCACCCGGGCGGCGGCGAGCTTCGCCGGGTCCGGCGTGATCGTCACGATCTGGTCCCGGGCGCCGGTGACGTCCACCGACCGGACGCCGTCCAGCGCCTCCAGCTCCGGCACGACGGCGGTACGCAGCTTCTCGGCCAGCGCCCGCTCGTCGCCGTCACCGGTCGCGGCGACCACCACGGCGGGCAGGTCGTCGGTGCTGCCGGCGATCACCTGCGGGTCGACGCCCTCGGGCAACTGGGCGTCGATCCGGTTGAGCGCGGTCTCCATCTTGTTGACCACGTCGTCCAGGTCGGTGCCGAACTCGTACTGCACCTGGACCGTGGCCGAGCCCTCGCGCGAGGTCGAGGTGACCGTGTCCAGGCCCGGGATGCCCTTGAGGCTGTTCTCGATCGGCTCGGCGACCTGGGCTTCGACGATCTCCGGCGCGGCACCCGGGTACGTCGCCACGATGAACGCGGCGGGAAACTCCAGCGACGGCAGGAGCTGCTGCTTCAGCGACGGCACGGCGAACAGCCCGAACGCCGTCGTCACCAACGCGACGAGGGCGATCAGGCCCCGGTTGGCGAGACTGAATCTGGCGAGCAGCGACATCGGCGTTACTCACTCCTGAAGAGGGGGTTTGCGGGGCCCTGAGTCTGCCGCACGGCCCGACACTCCCGGCATCCGCCCCAGCCGATGACATCGCCGTGCTTGAGGGTCGCCCGCGCCCGCCTTGATCGACTCCACTTCGCCGAGGTGGTTGCATCACACCCACCCTGACCCCGCCATCTCCCCGAACTGGGGTCGATCAAGAGCGGGGATACCGCCACCTCCCCGAACTGGCATGGGTCGAGCGCGGAGGGCGCCGGCCGGTCCGGGAACACCGCGGGAGACGGAGGGATCAGACCAGGTCGAGGGAGCGCGCGGCGGCCAGCGCGTCGTTGGCGATCGTCACCGGCGCGGGCGCGGTCGAGATGGCCCACTCCGGGTCCTTCAGACCGTGCCCGGTGACCGTGCAGACCACCCGCGACCCGGCCGGCACCTTGCCGGCGGCGGCCTGCTGGAGCAGACCGGCGACGCTGGCCGCGCTGCCCAGCTCCACGAAGACGCCCACCTCGCGGGCCAGCAGCCGGTACGCCGACAGGATCTCCCGGTCGGTGACGGCGGAGATCAGGCCGCCGGAGGCGTCCCGCGCGTCGAGGGCCTTGGTCCAGCTCGCCGGGTTGCCGATCCGGATGGCGGTGGCGATCGTGGACGGCTCCGGCACCACCTGGCCGGTGACGATGGGGGCCGCGCCGGCGGCCTGGAAGCCGTACATCCGGGGGGCCTTCGTGGCGTTGCCGTCGCGCAGGTCCTCGGAGTAGCCCATCCAGTACGCGGTGATGTTGCCGGCGTTACCGACCGGCAGGCAGTGGATGTCGGGCGCGTCGCCGAGCGCCTCGACGATCTCGAAGGCGGCGGTCTTCTGGCCGTGCAGCCGGTCGATGTTGACGGAGTTGACCAGCGCGACCGGGTAGTCCTGGGCGAGCTTGCCGGCCAGCCCGAGGCAGTCGTCGAAGTTGCCCTGCACCTGGAGCAGCTTCGCGCCGTGCACGAGCGCCTGGGCCAGCTTGCCCAGCGCGATCTTGCCCTGCGGCACCAGCACCGCGCAGGTGATCCCGGCGCGGGCCGCGTACGCGGCGGCGGAGGCGCTGGTGTTGCCGGTGGACGCGCAGATGATCGCCTTGTCACCGGCCTCGACGGCCTTGGAGACGGCGACCGTCATGCCCCGGTCCTTGAACGAGCCGGTCGGGTTGGCCCCTTCGACCTTGAGCCAGACGTCCGCGCCGACCCGGGCGGAGAGCACCGGCGCCGGCAGCAGCGGCGTGTTGCCCTCGTGCAGGGTGACGACGGGAGTCGCGTCGGTGACCGGCAGCCGGTCCCGGTACGCCTCGATCAGTCCCCGCCACATGTCGCGCTCCTCGCCTCCGTCGCCCCGCTCCGGGGCCTGCCAACAGCGTGGACCAGCCTGCCCGGCCGGCCACCGGCACACCCTGCCTTAACCATCAGGCGGGACGCGCCGGTTACGCGCCGCCCTCCACCCGCAGCACGCTCGTCACCGAGCGGACGATGTCCAGTCCGCGCAGCTCACGGACGGTGGCCGCGAGCGCGGCGTCGGGCGCGACGTGGGTGACGATAACCAGTTCCGCGTCGCCGCCGGCCGGGCCCTGCCGCACCGTGGCGATGGACACCTCGTGCCGGGCGAAGACCCCCGCCACCCCGGCCAGCACACCCGGGCGGTCGGCCACGTCGAGGCTGATGTGGTAGCGGGTGAGCGCCTCGCCCATCGGCCGCACCGACAGGTCGGCGTACGCCGACTCGCTCGCCGCGCGTACCCCGGCGAGACGGTTGCGGGCCACCGCCACCACGTCGCCGAGCACCGCGCTGGCGGTGGGCGCGCCACCGGCGCCCCGGCCGTAGAACATGAGCTGCCCGGCCGCGTCGGCCTCGACGAACACCGCGTTGAACGCGTCGCCGACGCTCGCGAGCGGGTGGGTCAGCGGGATCATCGCCGGGTGCACCCGGACGTTCACCGTCTCCCGGCCCTCCGGGTCGACGCCCCGGGCGGCGATACAGAGCAGCTTGATCGTGCAGCCCATGGCCTTGGCGCTGGCCACGTCGGCGGCGGTCACCTCGGTGATGCCCTCGCGGTGCACGTCGGCGGCGGTCACCCGGGTGTGGAACGCCAGCGAGGCGAGGATGGCGGCCTTGGCGGCGGCGTCGAAGCCCTCCACGTCGGCCGTCGGGTCCGCCTCGGCGTACCCCAGCTCGGTGGCCTCCTCCAGCGCCTCGGCGAAGCCGGCGCCGGTGGCGTCCATGGCGGAGAGGATGAAGTTGGTAGTGCCGTTCACGATGCCGGTGACCCGGGTGATCCGGTCACCGTGCAGCGACTCGCGCAGCGGGCGCAGCAGCGGGATCGCCCCGGCGACGCTCGCCTCGTAGTAGAGGTCGGCGCCGCCCTCGGCGGCGGCGTCGTGCAGCGTCGCGCCGTCCTCGGCGAGCAGCGCCTTGTTGGCGGTGACCACGCTCTTGCCCGCGCGCAGCGCCTCGACGAGCCAGCCGCGGGCCGGCTCGATGCCGCCGACCACCTCGACCACCACGTCCACGTCGTCGCGTTTGATCAGCCCGAGCGCGTCGGTGGTGAACAGCGCCGGGTCGACCGGCAGGTCGCCGCGGTCACGGCCGAGCCGGCGTACGGCGATCCCGGCGATCTCCAGCGGGGCGCCGATCCGGGCGGCGAGGTCGGCCGACTGCTCGTGCAGCAGTCGGACCACGTCGCTACCGACCGTGCCACAGCCGAGCAGCGCCAAGCGAACCGGTGAGGTCATCCCACATCCAATGCCAGCAGGTCGTCTTCGGTCTCCCGGCGGACGATCAGCCGCGCCCGACCGTCACGGACGGCGACGACCGGGGGCCGCGGGACATGGTTGTAGTTGCTGGCCATGCTCCGGCAGTACGCCCCGGTGCCGGGCACCGCAACAAGATCTCCGGGCTGCACGTCGGCGGGCAGAAATTCATCCTTCACCACGATGTCCCCGGACTCACAATGCTTTCCCACCACGCGGGCGAGCATCGGCTGCGCCGTCGACGTGCGGTTCGCCATCGTGGCCGAGTACGAGGCGTCGTAGAGCGCGGTACGGATGTTGTCGCTCATCCCCCCGTCCACGCTCACGTAGGTGCGCAGGCCGTCCACGTCCTTCACGGTCCCGGCCTGGTAGAGCGTGAACACGGCCGGGCCGACGATCGCGCGGCCCGGCTCGACCGACAGGTGCGGCACGGCGAGGTTCTCCGCCGCGCACTCCCCGTCGACGATCTTGCGCAGGCGCTTCGCCAGGTCGTGCGGCGACGCCGGGTCGTCCTGGGTGGTGTACGCGATGCCGAAGCCGCCACCCAGGTCCAGCTCGGGCAGCTCCACGCCGCGGGCGTCGCGGATCTGCGACTGGAGCGCGAGCACCCGGCGGGCGGACACCTCGAAGCCGCTGGCGTCGAAGATCTGCGAGCCGATGTGCGAGTGCAGGCCGCGCAGCTCCAGCACGTCCTCGTCGAGGATCTTGAACGCGGCCGCCGCGGCGGCGCCGCCGGCGAGCGAGAAGCCGAACTTCTGGTCCTCGTGCGCGGTGGCGATGAACTCGTGGGTGTGCGCCTCCACGCCGACGGTGACCCGGACCAGCACCTTCGGGCGTACCCCGCGCTCGCGGGCCAGCTCGGAGAGCCGGTCGATCTCGGTGAACGAGTCGACGATGATCCGCCCCACCCCGGCGTCGACCGCCCGGGTCAGCTCGGCGACCGACTTGTTGTTGCCGTGGAAGCCGATCCGCTCCGCCGGCATCCCGGCCGACAGCGCGGTGGCCAGCTCACCGCCGGTGCAGACGTCGAGGAACAGGCCCTCCTCGGCGATCATCCGGACCACCGCGCGGCACAGGAAGGCCTTGCCGGCATAGTAGACGTCCGCGTCCGGGAAGGCCGCGCGGAACTCGCGGCAGCGCTCGCGCAGGTCGTCCTCGTCCAGCACGTACGCCGGGGTGCCGTACTCGGCGGCCAGGTCGCGGACGTCCAGGCCCGCGACGGTCAGCGCGCCGGCCGGGCCGCGCACCACGTTGCGCGGCCACAGCTGCGGCACCAGGGCGTTGACGTCGACCGGGGTACGCAGCCAGGCCGGCCCCCGGCTGCCGATCTCGCCGTGCAGCGCTCCTGCCTCATGCGCCCGCATGACTACATCCGCTCCGGCGCGGACACCCCGAGCAGGCGCAGGCCGTTGGCGATGACCACCCGGGTCGCGTCGTTGAGCCAGAGCCGCGCCCGGTGGGTGTCGGTGATCTTCTCGTCGCCCTGCGGGGCGATCCGGCAGTTGTCGTAGAACCGGTGGTACGCCTGCGCGACGCTCTCCTCCAGGTAGCGCGCCACCCGGTGCGGCTCCCGCAGCTCGGCGGCGGTGGCCACCACCGCGGGGAACTCGGCGAGCGCCTTGAGCAGCTCGTTCTCCTTGTCGTGGCCGAGCAGCTCGGGCTGGAACGCGGCGGCGTCACCCCGGGTCAGCCCGATCTCGGCCGCGTTGCGGGCCACCCCGGCGGTACGCGCCGCGACGTACTGGACGTAGTAGACCGGGTTGTCGTTCTTCGCCCGGGTCCACAGCTCCACGTCGATGTCGATGGGCGAGTCGGCCGAGTAGCGGGCCAGCGCGTACCGGGCCGCGTCCACGCCGATCGCGTCGACCAGGTCCTCCAGCGTGACCACGGTGCCGGCCCGCTTGCTCATCCGCACCGGGGCGCCGTCGCGGACCAGGTTGACCAGCTGGCCGATGAGGATCTCCAGGTTGCGCGCCGGGTCGTCGCCGAAGCAGGCCGACATCGCCTTCATCCGGCCGATGTAGCCGTGGTGGTCGGCGCCCAGCATGATCACGACCCGGTCGAAGCCGCGCTCCCGCTTGTTCAGGTAGTAGGCGCAGTCGGCGGCGAAGTACGTCCACTCGCCGTTGGACTTGCGCAGCACCCGGTCCTTGTCGTCGCCGAACTCGGTGGTGCGCAGCCAGGTCGCGCCCTCGGACTCGAAGACGTGCCCCTGCTCCCGCAGCCGGGCCAGCGCCGCGTCCAGCGCGCCCTGGTCGTGCAGGTCCTTCTCGTTGAAGTAGGTGTCGAACTCCACACCGAAGTCGCGCAGCGAGGACTTGATCTCGGCGAACATGAGCTGGACGCCCTCGGTCCGGAAGACCTCCTCGGCGGCGTCCGGGGTGAGGTCGAGCACGTCCGGCCGGCGGCGGACCACCTCGGCGGCGATCTCCGCGATGTACGCGCCGCCGTAGCCGTCCTCCGGCGCGGGCTGGCCCTGCGCGGCGGCCAGCAGCGAGCGGGCGAACCGGTCGATCTGGGAGCCGGCGTCGTTGAAGTAGTACTCCGTGCCGACCTCGGCGCCGGTGGCGCGCAGCAGTCGGCTGAGCGCGTCACCGACGGCCGCCCAGCGGACCCCGCCGATGTGCACCGGGCCGGTCGGGTTCGCCGAGACGAACTCCAGGTTGATCCGCTGCCCGGCGAGGGTGTCGCTGCTCCCGTACGCCGGGCCGGCCTCGACGATGAGCTTGGCGAGCTGACCGGCGGCGGCCGCGTCGAGGCGGACGTTCAGGAAGCCCGGCCCGGCGATCTCCACCGACTTGACCCCCGGCGCCTTGGCCAGCTCGTCGGCCAGCGCGGTCGCCAGTTCCCGCGGGGGTACGCCCACCTTCTTGCTGAGCTGGAGCGCCAGCGTCGAGGCGTAGTCGCCGTGATCCGGGTTACGGGGTCGCTCGACGGTGGTCTGCGCGGGCAGCGCGGCGCGGTCCAGCCCGCGCTCGTCGAAGACGGCGTGGGCTGCGGCGAGGACGACCTCGGCGAGTTCTGCGGGAGTCACTGATCCATGTTATCGGGGGTAGACTCGGGCACCGCGGCGGCGACCCAGCATGTGAACCGGCCCCGCGGTCCCCCTGACCGACCGACCTGACGAGGCACGATGAGCATCAGCACCCCGGGCGGCCCGGAGCGCCGTCCCACCGTGGTCAGCACCGGCAAGAAGCCGGCCGCCGGCCGGCCCGCGGCTGCCGACAAGCCAGCCGCGAAGGCCGGCGCGGGCAAGGCCGGGGGCGGCAAGGGCACGCCACGGCCCGGTGCCGGCGGCAAGGGCCGCAAGCCGATCGCCCCGGTGAAGGTGAGCCAGGGTCGCTCGTGGGGCCCGATCGCCCTGTTCGTCGCGGTCGGCGTGCTGGCCGTGGGCATCATCGGCGTCGGCGCCTGGGCGGTCTACCAGGGCGGCCAGCCGTGGGAGAAGCGGGCCCAGGCGATCAACGGCATCGTCGACTACCGCGAGAAGGACAAGGACCTGGTCAAGGGCGGCAACCACCAGCCCGGCGCGATCAAGTACGACGTCCTCCCGCCGGTCGGCGGCCCGCACAACCAGGCCTGGCAGAACTGCATGGGTGACGTCTACGACGCCCCGATCGCCAACGAGCACGCGGTGCACAGCCTGGAGCACGGCACGGTGTGGATCACCTACCGCCCGGACCTGCCCGCCGACCAGGTGGAGAAGCTCAAGAGCAAGGTGCAGGGCAAGGAGAAGCTGATGCTCAGCCCGTTCGAGGGGCTGGACAAGCCGATCTCGCTGCAGGCCTGGGGCTACCAGCTCAAGGTCGACAACGCCGACGACGGCCGCATCGACGACTTCATCAAGACGCTGCGGGTGAACGCCTCCATCGAGGGCCCGAACGCGCTCTGCGACCAGGGCGTCACGGCCACCGGCACCGCTCCGCGCGACAACCTGCAGAACACCATGCCCCAGCAGCCCACCCAGTAAGGACGACGCCGCGATGACCGCTCCGGTGACCACCGACAGCGAACTGGACGAGGCTCCGGCCGCCGACCAGGGCGGCCGGGGCGCGATGCGCCGTTACGGCCTGCCGGCGGTGGTCGCCGCCCTCGTGGTCGGGCTGCTCCTCGGGTACGCCGGCGGTCTGCTCACCCCCACGCTCACCCGGCCGGGTGAGAACTCGGCGGAGGCCGGGTTCGCCCGGGACATGACCGCCCACCACAACCAGGCCGTGGCCATGGGGCTGCTCGCGTTCAACCAGGGGCAGGACCCTGAGGTACGCCAGGTCGGCGTGGACATCGCCACCGGCCAGCAGGGCGAGATCGGCACCATGCAGACCTGGCTGCGGTCCTGGAAGCTGGACCCGACCGGCGGGCAGGCGCCGATGGCGTGGATGAAGGACGGCGGCGGGCTGATCAAGGACGGCCTGATGCCGGGCATGGCCACGCCGGAGGAGATGGCGAAGCTGCGCGCCGCGAGCGGCCGCGAGTTCGACGTGCTCTTCCTGCAGATGATGATCCGCCACCACATCGGCGGCGTGCACATGATCGACGGCATCCTCGAGCAGGGGCGTGACGACGACGTGCTGGCGGTCGCGCAGGTCATGAAGAACACGCAGCAGAACGACCTGACCAACCTGAGCGCGGCGCTGAAGCGCCTGGGCGGCACCCCGTAACACCACCCGCCACCCCGCAAGACCCCCGAGGCCCGGTCCCCCTTCCCAGGGGCACCGGGCCTCCCCCGTCCCGCCCTCACCCGCCCGCCCGCCCGCCCGCCCCGGCGATCTTGCAGTTACTGCCCCGGCCATGTCTGATTCGCCCCGTTACGGGAGGGCCGCAAGTGCAAGATCGCGGGAGGATGGGCGAGGACGGCCCGGGTCGGCCCGACAGGGCATCCTCGCCCGCCCCTCGCGCGTCCGCGCTTCCGGTTCGGAGCTTGATCGACACCATCTCGGGGAGGTGGCGTTATCCCCGCCCTTGATCGACACCAGTTCGGGGAGGTGGCGGGGTCAAGGTGGGTGGGATGCAACCACTTCGGCGAGGTGGAGTGGATCAAGAGCAGGGTGATGTGCTCGGGCAGGCTGGCCGGTCGAGGTAGGACGGGGTGGGACGGGGTGGCCGTGCCGAGGGTCGGCTGGTGGCCGAGGGCCGGCCCGACAGGGGCATCCCACCCGCCTCGCGTACCCGCGCTTCCGGTTCGGAGCTTGATCGACACCAGCTCGGGGAAGTGGCGGCATCCCCGCTCTTGATCGACACCAGTTCGGGGAGGTGGCGGGGTCAGGGTGGGTGTGATGCAGCCACTTCGGCGAGATGGAGTCGATCAAGGGTGGGCTCGTGACCCGGGGTGATGTGTTCGGGGCAGGCGGGCCGGTCGAGGTGGGACGGAGAGGCCACGTCGAAGGTTGGGGCCGGGGGTGAGATGTCCCGGTTTGTGGGTTTGTAACGGTTTGGGGTTAACGGGTCATTGTGGGGGTTGGAGAGTTTTCTACCCACATATCGTGACCAGTTGCGATTCGGGCTCGTTGCCCAAGACGTGGGGGTTGCACTCAGAGACGCAGGGCGGTCGGTGACCAGCTGGTGCCGACGCCACACCATCGGCGGTGACGGAGCGGTGGCAGCCGTCCGTCGCGGACTGCGGCAGGGCGAGCCGGGAACGCTCAGCCGCGAACAGGAACTCGAACTCATCGACGTGCTCCGGGGGGTCCACCCCGACGAGTTCGGCCTCGACGAGGAGCTCTGGACACGGCAGAGCCTGACCGCCCTCATCGAGCGCCGGTTCGGGCTGGCGATGGACGCCGGCACCGTCGGGGCGTACCTGCGGGCCTGGGGTCTGGGGCCGCGCGAGCCGCGCGAGCGGGCCTGCGGCCTGTGCGTCAGCGCGGTCGAGCGGTGGGTACGCAGCGAGTACCCGACGATCACGCGGGCGGCCCAGGAGCACGCCGCCGAGGTCTACTGGATCGGCCGGGTACGCCTGCGCGGCACCATGCCCGCCGCCGACGTGGTCTCGGCGGTCTCGTCGCGGGGACGGGTGCGGTTCATGGTCACCACGCCGTCGGTGGATCCTCCGCTGCCCCGGGACTTCGTGCTGCGGCTCAGCGGCGCCGAGGAGCGCACGGTGCACCTGATCGTGGACGGCTCGTGGCCGCGCAACGAATGGCCCCGTCGGCTGCCCCGGCGCGTCGTGCTGCATCCGCTGCCGAGCTGTGGTCGAGCCGTCGCCGCCGCCTGATCCGACGAAGATCGACTCGCGGGGTACCGATTCGGTGATCCGGGAGGGGGTTTGCTACTCTTCTCGGGTCGCTGAGCCCCCGTAGCTCAGGGGATAGAGCACCGCCCTCCGGAGGCGGGAGCGCAGGTTCGAATCCTGCCGGGGGCACCAGAGCAGTCATCGCAAGGCCCTTGACCAGCCCGGTCAGGGGCCTTCGTCGTGTCCCCGGCGTGCGCGGCAGTGTCCCCGAATTCGGGAATGTACAGGTCACGGGCTGGCTAACCTCGCGGTGAACGGGTCGAACCCCAGCACCTGCGAAGGTGAGCCAGTTGCCCGAGACTCCGTTGACCAACCGCCCCAAGATGCACGCGGGAGTACCCGCCTCGCTGACCACCGCGCACCGATCGGTGATGCGCGCCGTCGCCGTCGCGGACGCCCCTTGCGGGCTGTGGTTCCTCGAAGCGGTGGCCGCGCACACCGGCACCACGTCGGACGAGCGGATCGACGCGACGGTGGAGGAGCTGATCGCGCGCGGGTTCCTCGTCGACACCGCCGCCGGGCTGCGGCTGTCTTCCATCGCGTTGCGCGACGACGTACTGCGGGACACCCCGCCCTCGGTGCGGCAGGCGCTGCGCGAGGCGGCGGCCGAGGTGCTCGCCGACGCCGGGCGCCCGGCCCAGGCGGCCCGGCAGCTGCTGCGGGTCCTGCCGGCGGTGAGCCGGTCCGCCTCGGCGCTGGCCGCGCGGCTGGCGGTCGACCCGGCGGTCGGTCCCAGCCTGGCCGCTGATCTGCTGCTGGCCGCCCCCGCGCCCGGGGCGGCGGAGGCGCGCCTGGCCTGGCTGGTCGACGTCGCCGACAACCTCTACCTGGCGGGCCGGGTGGACGAGACGCTGCGGATGCTGCACCGGGAGGTCACCGCCGACCGGTACGGGCCACGTCAGCGGGCGATGCTGCTCGGGCGGCTCGGCGCCTACTACGCGACCCAGCGTCCCTCGCTGTCCCTGACGTACCTCGGGCGGGCGCTGAACCAGGAGCTGGACGTCGCGGGGCGGAGCTGGACGCTCACCATGCTGGCGTCGCTGGCGGCCCGGTTCGGGCACCCCGACGCCGCCGAGCTGGTGGCGGCGGCCCAGCGGGCGCACGAGCGCAGCCCCTCCCCCGGCGGCGCCATCCGGCTGGCCTGGCGAACGCGGCCCGCGCAACCGCCTGCGGCGACCTGCCCCGCGCCGCGCGGATCCTGCGGGAGGTGGACGCGGGCGAGCCCGCCGCCCGGCCACCGAGACCCGCCCGATCTGGACGATGATCGTCACCTGGGCCCTGGCCGTGGTGCTGATCGCGTTCACCTGGGGCAAGCACCCGCCGGCGGCGAGGACCGGGCGGCGCTGACGCGGACCGGGCTCACCCGGCCTCGCGGCGGGCCTTGGCGCGCCGCTTGCCCTCGTGCATCGCCTGCACCCGGGCCACCGGGATGGTCCGTCCCTGCTCGACCAGGTCCGCCGGCAGCCGCTGCGGCGCGGGCAGCGCCTCCGCCCAGGGATCCCGGTCGCCCAGTAGCGCGGGCACGGTCCGCACGGTGAAGTCGGCTGGGCTCGCGCTCTCCAGGTCGGTCCAGCCCACCGGGTACGACACGGGGGCGCCGGGCCGGATCCGGGGACTGTAGGCGGCCACCACAGTCGCCCCGTACGCCCGGGTGGAGTCGACGAAGACGCGGCCGCGGCGGTCGGCGACGATGAACGCGGTGGTCGCGGCCGCCGGGTCGAGCCGTTCGGTACGGACGGCGAGCGCCCGGGTCGCGGCGGCGGCCTCCTCCGCCGTGGTGGCCGGGTCGACCGGCACGATCACGTGCAGCCCTTTCGCGCCGCTCGTCTTCACCGCGCCGGCCAGCCCGGCGTCGGCGAGCGCCTGCCGGACCAGCAGCGCGACCCGCACGGCGGCCGGGAACGAGTCGCCCTCCGGCGGGTCGAGGTCGAGCACCAGGTGGGTCGGGTGCTCGGGCTGCGCGGCCCGGCCGAGCGTCGGGTGGTATTCGACGGCCCGCTGGTTGGCGAACCAGAGCAGCGTCCGCCGGTCGTCGCAGAGGGCGTACGAGATGCGCCGGCGCGACGCCTCGGCCCACACCTCGGTACGGCGCACCCAGTCGGGCGTGTACTTCGGCAGGTTCTTCTGCATGAACGGCTCCTGGCCGGGCCGCACCCGCAGCACCGACAGCGGCCGGTCCCGCAGTTCCGGCAGGATCCGGTCAGCCATCGCGTCGAGGTAGTCGACCAGGTCGCGTTTGGTCGCCCCGGCGCTGTCGAACAGCGGCTGGTCGAGGTTGGTCAGCGACACTCCGGCCCGGGTCTCGTCGGCGGCGCCCATCGGACCACCATCCCGGGCCGGGCCCGGCTCGGCAACCCCGACACGGTGCCCGGCGCGCGCCTCACCGGCCGGCACCTGCGACGATCGGGGCGTGGGCGAGGCAGAGGCGGACCGGTGCGGATCGGGCGCGGCGGAGCAGGCGAGCGCCTGCACCGTGCGGGAGGCGCTGGACCGGGTGGGCGGGAAGTGGGCCATCGGCATCCTGATCGCCGCCTCGGCCGGCCCGGTCCGCTTCACCGAGCTGGAGCGCCGGGTGGAGGGGATCAGCCGCCGGATGCTCACGCTGACGCTGCGCAACCTGGAGCGGGACGGGCTGCTGGACCGGCACGTTCACCCCTGCGTGCCGCCGAAGGTCGAGTACACGGCCACCCCGATGGCCCGCGAGCTGTACGACTCGCTGGTGGCGCTGACCAGCTGGGCCGAACGGCACCGCGAGGCGATCAGCGCGGCCCGGGCCGAGTACGACCGTAGGCACGGCCACCCACCGGCCTGAACAACTGAAATCGCCCTTATGTGGCGAACACCACGCGCTCCATCTGACCGATCGGTCAGCACCTGACCGATCGGTCAGGCATGCTTGATGTCATGGCGCGCCCCACCCCGGCCACCCACGACGAGTTGCTCACCGCGGCGGCTCGGCGGTTCGCCGTCACCGGCTACAAGGGCACCTCACTCCAGGACATCGCCCGTGAGGTCGGCTGCTCCAAAGCCACAGTGCTCTACCACTTCGCCAGCAAGGACGCGCTGCTCGGCGAGCTGATGGCGCCGGCCATCGCGGTGCTGGAGGAACTCGACACCCGGATCGCCGAGCACACCGGCGCGGACGCCCAGCGCGTCGCGGCGGAGGGCTTCGTCGACCTGGCGGTCCGCTTCCGCCGCGAGATCGCGCTGCTCCGCGGCGAGTTCTCCGACCTGCTCCAGCAGCCCACGTTCATGCACATCCAGCAGATCTCCGAACGGCTGGTCGCGGCGTTCGCCGGCTTCTCCGACCGGCCCGAGGCCCGGGTCGCGGCGCTCGTCGTGCTCGCCGGCATCGCCGAGACCTGCGGCGAGTTCCTGGACATCCCCGACGAACAGCTGCGACCCGCGCTGCTCGCCGTCGCGTACCGCGCGCTCGAAGTCTCCATCTGATCCGAACCTGCGAGGACAAGGAAGGTCCATGGCGACCCTGCTGTACCGGCTCGGCCGGGCATCTCTGCGCCGACGGCGACTCGTCGCCGTCATCTGGCTCGTCGTACTCGTCGGCCTCGGCCTGGCCGCGGCCACGCTGCGGGGCCCGACGGCGAGCAACTTCACCATGCCCGGCACCGAGTCGCAGAAGGCGATCGACCTGCTCGCCGACCGCTTCCCGGCGGCCAGCGGCGCCACCGGCACGATCGCGATCAAGGCGCCACAGGACGGCGCGCTCACCACGCCCGCCGGCCAGGGGTTGGTCAAGCAGGTCACGCAGGAGGCGGCCACGCTGCCCGGCGTGGTCGGCGCGGTCGACCCGTACCAGGCGCAGGCGCTCACCCCGGACGGCCGCTACGCGCTGATCCAGGTGCAGTTCGCCGGCGGGGTCGACGAGATCACCGACGAGCAGCGCGACGCGTACGAGAAGGTCGGCGAGCAGGCCGAGGCGCAGGGCTGGCAGATCGCCCCCGGCGGCGAGGTGCTGAACGCCGAGCCGGAGGTCGGCTCGACCGAGGCCATCGGCGTGCTCGTCGCGGCGATCGTCCTAGTGATCACGTTCGGCTCGCTCGTGGCGGCCGGGATGACCATGCTGAACGCGCTGATCGGCGTCGGCGTCGGCATGGCCGGTCTGTTCGCGCTCAGCGGCGCGGTCGAGCTGACCAGCACCGCGCCGATCCTGGCGCTGATGCTCGGCCTCGCGGTCGGCATCGACTACTCGCTGTTCATCACCTCCCGGCACCGGCAGAACCTCCTCGACGGGCTCTCCCCGGAGGAGGCGGTCGGCCGCGCGGTCGGCACCGCCGGCTCGGCTGTGGTCTTCGCCGGCGCCACGGTGGTAGTGGCGCTCGCCGGCCTGGCCGTGGTGGGCATCCCGTTCCTCACCGTGATGGGCCTGGCCGCGGCCGGCACCGTCACGATCGCCGTGCTGGTGGCGATCACGCTGGCCCCGGCGCTGCTCGGCTTCGCCGGTTACAAGGTGCTGCCGCGCAAGCTGCGTGACCGCAAGGCGGTCGAGGACCCGGCCACCGGCTCGGAGGACCGTTCCGGCTTCGGCTTCCGCTGGGCGCGGTGGGTGACCAAGCTGCGCATCCCGGTGATCCTGGTCGGGCTGCTCGGCCTCGGCCTGCTCGCGATCCCGGCCCAGGACATGCGCCTGGCGCTGCCGGACGCCTCCGCCGCCGCCGAGGGCACCCCGGCCCGGGTCAGCAGCGACCTGATCCGGGAGGGCTTCGGCCCCGGCTTCACCGGCCGGCTCGCGGTCGTGGTGACCGCCGACTCGCCGCAGGCGACCCAGGCCGCCATCCCGCAGGTCACCGCGCTGATCCAGAAGACCGACGGGGTGCTCGCGGTGGCCCCGCCGCAGGTCGACCCGTCGGGGCGTACCGCGCTGCTCGGCGTGATCCCGGAGAGCGGGCCGACCGACGAGGCCACCGAGACGGTGGTGCAGGACATCCGCAAGCAGGTCGCCGGCATCCAGAACGCCGACGTGCTGCTCACCGGCGTCACCGCGGTCGGCATCGACGTGTCCGAGAAGCTCTCCGACGCGCTGCCGGTCTACCTGCTGCTGGTGGTGGGCCTGTCGATCCTGCTGCTGATGCTGGTGTTCCGGTCGATCCTGGTGCCGGTCAAGGCGGCGCTGGGCTTCCTGCTCACCGTGGCGGCCACGTTCGGCATCACCGTGGCGGTGTTCCAGCAGGGCCACCTGGCCGACCTGGTCGGCCTGGACACCCCGGCCCCGCTGGTCAGCTTCCTGCCCATCCTGCTCATCGGCATCCTGTTCGGCCTGGCCATGGACTACGAGGTCTTCCTGGTCTCCCGGATGCGCGAGGACTTCGTGCACGGCGACACCGCGCAGCAGGCCACCATCAACGGCATGGGGCACGGCGCCCGGGTGGTCACCGCCGCGGCGCTCATCATGATCTCGGTGTTCGGCGGCTTCGTCTTCCTGGAGGACCCGATCATCAAGTCGATGGGCTTCGCGCTCGCGATCGGTGTTGCCATCGACGCGTTCGTGGTCCGGATGACCATCGTGCCGGCGGTCATGTCGCTGCTGAACAACGCCGCCTGGTGGCTGCCGCGCTGGCTGAACAAGATCCTGCCCAACGTGGACGTCGAAGGTGAGGGCCTGCGCGCCCACCTCGCCGAGAAGCAGCACGCCCAGGTGTGAGCCGTACCGGGTGGGGTCCGACGGGCCCCACCCGGTCACACCCCCGCCGGGTACGTCTCCATCTCGCCGGGCGTGACGTGCGCCGGCAGCGGGTGCAGCGCCGTGGTCTCGTCGCACCAGATGAACGCGTCGTAGCGCTCGCCCAGCCGGGTCGGCACGTAGTTGCCCCAGGACTCGAAGCTCGGGTCGTACACCACCCCGATGGCCCGGTGGTCCGCCTCGCCGGTCACCCACTCCGGCTGGTCGTCGCCGCCGAAGACCAGCACCGCCCGGTCCGGCATCAGCTCGTGCAGCCGGTGCTCCACCGAGCCCTTCCGGGCCGGCGGCACCACCATCGCCTCGGCCGGGGAACCCCAGCGCGGAGCGGCTATCACGCTGCCGCGCCAGCTCCCGAAGCCGATCAGCGCCACCGTGTCCCGGCCGTGCCGTTCCCGGCCCAGCTGCCCGATGTTGACCATCCCGTCCGCCGCCATGTCGGTGGCCCGGGCGTCGCCGACGTGCGTGTTGTGCGCCCACACGATTCCCCGCGAGCCCGGCCCGTACCGGTCGAGCAGCCGGTCGAGCGTGTCGGCCATGTGGATGTCGCGCACGTTCCACGACTCGGGGCCGCCGCCGACCATGGCCCGGTAGTACCGCTCCGCGCCGGCCACCACCTCCGCGTTCTGCCAGGCCGAGAAGCGGTCCGGGCCGTCCGCGGCGGCCTGTTCCCGGGTACGCGCCAGCAGCCGGACCACCTCCTCCTCGCACCGGGCGGAGACGAACCGGCTGGCCATCGCGTACTCCTCGGGCCGCTTGCCGTACGGCTCGAAGCAGCGGTACGCCTCCTGCGCCGCCTCCAGCGAGGCCGGGTCCTCCTCGCCCAGGTAGTCGAAGATGGCCTGCATCGACTCCCAGAGGGAATACACGTCCAGCCCGTGGAAGCCGGCCCGTTCCCCCTCCGGGCGTTCCAGGTTCCACGCCCGCAGCCAGCGGCAGAAGCGGGCCACCTCGGCGTTCGCCCACATCCAGGTGGGCCAGCGTTCGAACCGTTCCAGCGCGACCAGCGGATCGGCGAGCCCGTCCGGCGCGCCGACCACCGACCGGTGCACCCGGTCGCAGTCCGGCCAGTCCCCCTCCACCGCCACGAAGTCGAACCCCTGCTCGGCGATGAGGCGCCGGGTCAGCTGCTCCCGCAGCCGGTAGTAGTCGTAGCTGCCGTGCGTCGCCTCGCCGATCATCACCACGCGGGCGTCCCGGACGCGCTCCAGCAGCGGGTCGAAGTCGCTCGGCGCGCCGAGCCGCTGAACCAGCATGTCCGCGGCTACCCGGGGCCCGCCGGGGCAAACCGCCGCCGTCGAGTCGGGCGGCGGGCGTACGGCGGCGGCTGCGGCCCGGGTCCGGCGGGGCGGGCGTAGCGGCGGACGCGGGCCCGGCGGGGGGCATGGCGCCGGGCTCATTGGGTAGCCGGGCGGCATGACCGTCACCGGCGCGCAGTTGCAGGAGTTCCTGGCCGGGCTGGACTACCCGGTCTCCCGGGAGGACCTGGTCCGCTGGGGCCAGGAGAACGGTGCCAGCACCGAGGCGCTGCAGGCGCTGCGGTCCCTGCCGGCCGAGGAGTTCCAGTCCCCCACCGAACTGGGCGAGGCGATCGTCACGCTGGCCGGCGCCTGACCTGCGGGTGTTAAGAGGGGCCCCTTCCTCTACCGGAGGCGTTAATAAGGGGCCCTTCCTTACAGCTCGACGGTGCGGCCCTGCGACCTTGCGGTCTCGGCGGCGTCCAGCACCGCCACCACCTCGCGGCCGAACCGCACGTCGCAGCGGTGGTCGCGGGTGCCCGCGTCGACCTCTTCCAGCAGCTGGTCGAGCGCGGTGGAGAACGCCTGGAGCGCGCTGCCGTCGCCGGGCGGGACGGTCTCGGTGCCGTTCTCGCCGAAGAAGACGAAGTCCCGGGTGACCGCCTCGGACGGCGCGTCCAGGGTGAGCGAGAGCGAGCTGGTGGCGCCGCCGTCGTGGGTGAGCAGCAGGTGCACCAGACCGCTCGGGCCGTCCATCGCGGCGACCCGGGTGACCCGGCCGAGCACCGGCAGGATCAGCGACAGCGCGTGCGGGCCGATGTCCCAGAGCGCGCCGCGCTCCCGCCGCCAGGTCGAGTCGCCGTACGGGTTCCCCGGCTGGAAGATCGACGCGAACATGGTGGCCCGGGCGTGCTGCCAGCCGCCGGCCGCGGCGGTCGAGGCGAGGAACCCGGTGACGTTCGGGTGGAAGCGCTGGGTGAAGAAGACCACCGAGGCCACACCGGACGCCTGGGCCGCGTCGACCACCCGGTCGGCGCCGGCGAGGTCGAGCGCCAACGGCTTGTCCAGCAGCAGGTGCCGCCCGGCGGTGGCGGCGCGGACGGCGATGTCGGCCTGCACGTCCGGCGGGAGCGCCACGGCGATCGCGTCGCACGCGTCGATCAGCGCGTCGACGTCGGTGAAGGCCGGTACGCCGTGCCGGGTGGCCAGCTCCTCCGCCTTGGCGGGGTTGCGCCCCCACACGCCGGCGAGGCGTGCCCGCGGGTGCGCCTCGATGGCCGCGGCGTGCGTCTGCGCCGCCCAGTAACCCGTGCCGAACAACCCGAACCGCACCCGGACCCCCTGCCGTCGACGTCCGCCACCGGCGTACGCCGGGACCGTGATCCACGCTAGTCCTCCGGCCGGTCCGGCGCGCCTCGACCCGGCGGGCGGGCCGCTACTACACCGGTTAGTAGGCTGTGCCGGTGAACGACACTGTGTCGACGACCGTCGCGGCGGCCGCCGGATCGCCGGTGGACGGGCCGCTCGCCACGGTCGCGATCGTGATCTCGCTGGCGGTCGCGCTCTGGGCCCTGGTGGCGGCGGTACGCCACCGGCCGCCGGACCGGATCCAGTTCGTCGGCCTGGCCGTGCTGGAGGTGGCGCTGCTCGCGCTGACCGTGGTGGCGCTCGTCGCGCTCGGCGGCGGCGAGCGACCGGGCGAGCCGGGCGCGTTCTTCGGCTACCTGGCGACGCTCGTCTGCCTGCCGCCGCTGGCCTGGGTGCTGGCGCGGATGGAGCCGACCCGGTGGGGCTCGGGCATCGTCTGCGCGATCTGCCTGGTCACGCCGGTCGTGGCGGTCCGGCTCCAGCAGACCTGGGAGGCGCTCGGTGGCTGACACCACGACCGCGCACGAGCATCGCGCCACCAACCGCGGCCCGGGCCGGCTGCTGATCGCCGTCTACATCGTCTTCGCCATCGCCGCGACCTCGCGGGCCGGCCTGCAGATCGCCACGAAGTTCGACGAGGCGCCGGTGGCGTATCTGCTGTCCGCGGTGGCGGCGCTGATCTACATCGTGGCGGCGGTCGGGCTGGCCCGGGCCGGGCACGCCGGCCGCCGGGTCGCGCTGGCCTGCTGCGCCGTCGAACTGGTCGGGGTGCTCGGCGTCGGTGTGCTGAGCATCGCCGACAAGGAGCTGTTCCCGGACGAGACGGTCTGGTCCGGCTTCGGCAGCGGCTATGGCTACGTGCCGCTGGTGCTGCCGGTGCTCGGTCTGTTCTGGCTCTGGCGCACCCGGCGCGACCCCGCCTGAGCGGGCCCGCGCCGGGTCGGGGGCCGGTCAGTCCTTCGGACCGCCGGCGACGTAGATGACCTGGCCGGAGACGAACGACGCGCCCTCGCTGGCGAGGAACGAGATGGTGTGCGCGACGTCCTCCGGGCGGCCGGGGCGGCGTACCGGGATCTCGGCGGCGGCGTGCTTCTGGAGCGCGTCGAAGTCGACCTTCATCCGGGCCGCGGTGGCGGCGGTCATGTCGGTGACGATGAAGCCCGGCGCGACCGCGTTGACAGTCACCCCGAACGGGCCCAGCTCGATCGCCAGCGTCTTGGTGAAGCCCTGGAGGCCGGCCTTCGCGGCCGAGTAGTTCGCCTGGCCCCGGTTGCCGAGCGCGGACGTGCTGGACAGGTTGACGATCCGGCCCCACTTCGCCTCGACCATGTGCTTCTGCGCGGCCTGGCTGAACAGGAACGCGCCGCGCAGGTGCACGCCCATGACCGTGTCCCAGTCGCCCTCGGTCATCTTGAACAGCAGGTTGTCGCGCAGCACACCCGCGTTGTTGACGAGCACTGTCGGTGCGCCCAGCTCGGCGGCGATCCGCTCCACGGCTGCCTCGACCTGGGCCCGGTCGGACACGTCGGCGCCGACGCCGAGCGCCCGGCCGCCGGCCGAGCCGATGGCGTCCACCGTCTCCTTGGTGGCGGACTCGTCGATGTCGACCACGGCGACGGCCATGCCGTCGGCCGCCAGCCGGCGGGCGGTCGCCGCCCCGATGCCGCGCGCGGCTCCGGTGACGACGGCGATGCGGGGCTCCTCCGACATGCTTACCTCCCGGTAACTTGTGGCTCGATCGAAGGAGCTTAACCCGCCGGTACGCCGCGCCTACCGCCCGTGGCCCCGGCAGAGCCGGATCCACCGGTAGCCGTACCCGCCGAGCTTGAGCCGGTCGAGCTTGCCCACGTCCTCGTAGTTGCGGTCGCTCAGCACGTCGATCGGCAGGTCCGCCTCCGGGGCCAGCGTGCTCAGGTCCACCTCGACGTCCTCGGTGCCGAGGTTGTGCAGGAAGACCATCGTCCCGGTACGCCCGTCGGCGCGGTGCGCGAGCACGCCCGGCGGCATCGGCACGTCGATGTGGGTGGTGCTGCCCGAGCCGGTCTCCGGCGCCTCCCGCAGCGTCCGGATCATCCGCTCGAACCAGCCGAGCAGCGACCGCGGGTCCTTGCGCTGGGCGGTGACGTTGACGTTCTGGTAGCCGTACTCGCCCTTGTCGATCACCGGGCGGACCAGCTTCTCCGGCTCGGCGGTGGAGAAGCCGGCGTTGTCCGCGTAGGACCACTGCATCGGGGTGCGGATCGCGTCGCGCCCGTCCAGCGACAGGTCCTCCCCCATGCCGATCTCCTCGCCGTAGCGCAGCACCGGCGTGCCGCGCAGCGAGAACTGCAGCGAGTACGCCAGCTCCATGTGCCGACGGTCGTTGCCGAGCATGGGCGCGAGACGACGGCGGATACCCCGGCCGTAGAGCTGCATGTTCTCGTCCGGGCCGAACTTCGCCAGCACGTCGTTGCGCTGGTCGGCGGTGAGCCGGGACAGGTCGATCTCGTCGTGGTTGCGCAGGAACGTGGCCCACTGGCCGCCGGTGGGCAGCTTCGGGGTGTCCCGCAACGCCTCGATGATCACCTCCGGGTCCTCCCGGGCCAGGGCGAGCATCAGCCGGCCGTTGAGCATGAAGTCGAACAGCATGTGGATCCGGTTGCCCGAGCCGCTGCCGTCACCGAAGTAGACGGGCAGCTCGTCCGGCTCCACGTTCGCCTCGGCCAGCAGGACCGCGTCGCCACGTCGCCACTGCACGTGCTGGCGCAGGTCGGTGAGGAAGTCGAAGTCCTTCGGCGAGTTCGGGTTACCCGGCTCGGTGCGCTCGATGATGAACGGCACGGCGTCCATCCGGAAGCCGGAGACGCCGAGCTGGAGCCAGAACGAGGTGATCTTCTTGATCTCCGCGCGGACCTTGGGGTTCTCGATGTTCAGGTCCGGCTGGAACTTGTAGAAGCGGTGGTAGTACCACGCCTTCGCGGTCCGGTCGTAGGTCCACGTCTCGTGCTGCTCGCCCGGGAAGACCATGCCCTGGTGTCGGTCGGCCGGCTCGTGGTCGGCCCAGACGTACCAGTCCCGGTACGGCGAGTCCGGCGAGGACCGGGCGGACTGGAACCACGGGTGCTGGTCCGAGGTGTGGTTGACCACCAGGTCGATGATCACCCGGATGCCCCTGTTGCTCGCCTGGTGCAGCAGTTCGGCGAAGTCGCCGAGCGTGCCCAGTCGCGGGTCGACGTTGTAGAAGTCGGTCGCGTCGTACCCGTCGTCCTCGTTGGGCGAGGGATGGATCGGGTTCAGCCACAGGCAGGTCACGCCGAGCCGGGCCAGGTAGTCCAGCCGGCCGATCAGCCCCTGGAAGTCACCCACTCCGTCGCCGTCGGAGTCCGCGTACGTGTCGACGTCGAGGCAGTAGACGACCGCCTCCTGATACCACCTGTCACCCATGCGAGGACTACTTCTCCGAACGTGCGCGCCGTCAAACCCGGTACGGTGCCGGGATGAACGAGGCGTACGACTGGTCCGCCGGCTACTGGCTGAACCCGCCCGAGCGGGCCGAGCCGGTCGACGGCGGCCTGCTCGTCGAGCCGCACGGCGGCAGCGACTTCTGGCGGCGCACCAGCTACGGCTTCGTGCACGACGACGGCTCGGCACTGCTCGCGCCGTTCGGCGCGGGCAGCGCCGTGGAGGTGTCTTTCCTCCTCGACTACTCGGAGCAGTTCGATCAGGCCGGTGTGCTGGTCCGGGTGGACGAGCGGCGGTGGACCAAGGCCGGGGTCGAGGTGAGCGACGGCGCGCCGCAGGTCGGCGCCGTGGTCACCGACGAGTTCTCGGACTGGTCGGTGGCGCCGGTGCCGCAGTGGTCGGGCCGGGAGGTGACGGTCCGGGTGAGCCGGGCCGGGGACGCGCTGACCGTCCGGGCCCGGTGCGACGACGAGCCGTGGCGGCTGGTCCGCGTCGCCCCGCTCGACCCGGCGGCCCAGGCGTCGGCCGGGCCGTACTGCTGCTCGCCCAGCCGGGGCGGGCTGCGAGTCCGCTTCACCGGCTGGCGACGGGGTCCGGCGGACGCGGCGCTGCACCCGGAGGGCTGAGTCACAGGTGTGACACCGGCCGGTCCGGGTAACACTTTCGGATCTCCGGCTCTCGCGTGGAAGGACCGACATGGCCCTGGCCCAGGACGTCGACCCGAACCAGTTCACCGGGCTGACCGGCTGGGTGGCGAGCGTGATCGACTCGCTCGGCGCGGTCGGCGTGGCGTTGCTGGTGGCGCTGGAGAGCATCATCCCGCCGATCCCGAGCGAGATCGTGCTGGCGATGGCCGGTTACCTGTCCGCCGAGGGCCGGTTCAACGTGGTGTTCATCGTGCTCGCCGCGACGGTCGGCTCGCTGCTCGGCGCGCTGGTGCTCTACTGGCTCGGCGCGGCGCTCGGCGAGGAGCGGCTCAAGCGCTGGCTGGACCACATCCCGCTGGTCGACCTGCAGGATCTGGAGAAGGCCGACCGCTGGTTCGAACGGCACGGGCGGTGGGCGGTGCTGATCGGCCGGGTGGTGCCGGTGGTCCGCAGCCTGGTCTCCGTCCCGGCCGGCGCGAACCGGATGCCGCTCGGTGAGTTCATCCTGCTCACCACGCTCGGCAGCGGGGTGTGGAACGCGCTGATCGTCGGCGCCGGGTTCACCCTCGGGTCGCGGTGGGAGGACGTCGACAGGTACAGCTCGTGGTTCAACTACGCGATCTTCGCCGTCTTCGGTTTCATGATCGTGAGCTGGGCGGTGAAGAAGGTGCGCCGGCGGCGCGCCCGGCAGTCGGTGACCGCCGGGCGCTGACCGCGTCGCGGGCTCAGAAGCCCGCGGTGATGCCGGTGAACTCCCAGGTGTTCTGCGCGATGCCGGAGCAGTTGGCGACCACGCCGCCGCCGGGGCAGGGCCGGTCCCGGTTGACCGACCAGAACGTGAACCGGGCCAGGCCGCGCGCCTTGGCCCAGTCGCGGATCTGCGTCCAGGTGGCCGGCGAGGTCAGCTCCTGCTGGTCGGAGAGGCCGTTCATCCCGGACAGGCCCATGTGGGCGTACGCGGTGGCGTCGGACCAGCCGAACGCGTTCTTGAGCGCGGTCTTCAGGCCCTCGGCCGCGTTGACGGTGCTCTGGTACATGTTCGCGCCGCCGCCGAAGTCGAACGGCATGATCGTGAACACGTCGATCCCGGCGCCCTTGGCCGCGGCCTGGTTGATCAGCCGGGTGCCGTAGTACGACGGCCCGGTGGTCGAGGTGCCGAACGTGATGATGGTCTTGATCCCCGGGTTGTTCTGCTTGACGATCTTCAGGGCGTCCAGGATGCGGTCCTGCACCACCTCGTTCTCGAACTCGTCGCTGTTCTCGATGTCGATGTCGATGGCCTTCAGCCCGTACGCGTTGATGACCTGCTGGTACGCGCCGGCCAGCGCGGCGGCGGACGAGCAGTTCGGGCCGAGCTTGTTGCCGCTCCACCCGCCGAAGGACGGGATGACGTCGCCGCCGGCCGCCTTGATCGCGGCGATGGTGGCGGCGTGCGTGCCGCCGGTCAGCGGACCGCTGCCGTCCCAGGCCGGGGTGCAGCCGCCGCCGGAGAGCACGAACGCGATGGTGAACCACTTGATCCCGGTCGCGCCCATCACGGTGGACGGCGCGGGCGGGTCGCCCCAGCCCGGGTAGAGGTAGGGAGCGGCGGCCATCGCGCCCCCGCCGCCACCGGTGCAGCCGCTGGTGGTGGCCGCGACCGCCGCCGACTTCGCCGACTCGCCGCTGCCGTTGTACGCGGTCACCGTGTAGCTGTGCCCGCTGCACGCGGCCAGCCCGGAGACGGTGGCCGAGGTGCCGGTGACGGTGGCCTTGACCGTGCTGCCCTCGTAGACCCGGTAGCCGGTGACGGTGCCGGAGACCGCGTTCCAGGCGAGCGAGACCGACGACGCGGTGGTGCCGGTGACCCGCAGGCCGCCGGGGGTGGCGGGCGCGCCCGGGTTGCCGGGGTTGCCGCCGCCGGCGCAGGAGGCGCCATTGACGGTGCAGTTCACCGGGTCGCCGGTGCCGCTGACGACGAAGCCGAAGCTGGTGCTGGCGCCCGGGGCGAGCGCGCCGTTCCAGGACTGGTTCACGGCGGTGACGTGCTGGCCGGAGGTGGTGAGGCGGGCGTCCCAGAACGAGCCGAGCGTGCTGCCGGACGGCAGGTCGAACTGGACGTTCCACGAGGAGATGGCGGCGGAGCTGTCGTTTGTGACGGTGAACCGGGCCTCGTACCCGCTGCTCCAGCTGGAGGTGCGGACGAAGGCCGCGGTGGCGGCGGAGGCGGGCGGGGCGGCGAGCAGCGCGCCGGCGACCACGGCGGTGGTCAGCGCGGCGGCGAGCGTCGCCAGGCGGGGGCGGAGTCTCACGGCGTCCTCCAGGGGACGGGCGGGGGGGTGGAGAGGGATTCACAACCGTCGACGTGCGCCTATTATTAGGAGTGTTAACTGTTTCTGTCCAGCACCGGTTCGACGCGACCCGGACCGGGTCCGGGTCGCGCCCCCATCGGCCTCAGCGGCGGAAGGTGAACCAGTTGACGTTGACGAAGTCGGACGGCTGCCCGCTGCTGAACGTCAGGTAGACCGTGCGCCGCCCGGTCACCGCGCCGACGTTGCCCGGCACCGAGCGCCAGGTCTGCCAGCCGCCGGTGTTGCCGATCGCGAAACTGCCGATCGGCGGCGCGGTCGGGCTGTCCACCCGGACCTCCACCAGCCCGCTCACCCCGGACGCCGCGCCGGAGGCCACCCGGGCCACGAAGTCGCGCGGCGGCGTGGAGCCGAAGTCGACGTTGTCGTAGCGGGCCCAGTCGCCGTTGGCGAGCCAGCCGATGTCCTGGCCGCCCTCGGAGCACGTCTCCACCTGCACGCCGTTCTGCGCGTTGAACGACTCTGCCTGGATCGTCGAGTAGGCGTCACGCACCCCGCCCGGCGGCGGCGTGGTCGGGGTCGGCGACGGGTTGCTCCCGCCACCCCGGGTGTAGACGGCCACGTAGTCGACGAGCATCGACCGGCCGGACACCGTCGACGCGGTCGGCGTCGCCGAGCCGGCCACGCCGTCCGGGAAGCCGCCGCCCATCGCCACGTTGAGCAGCAGGAAGTAGCCGGCGTGGTTGGTCATCTGACTCCAGTACGGCTCACCGATCTGGTTCTGCCCGACGGTGTGGAAGAGCTGGCCGTCGACGTACCAGCGCAGCTGCTGCGGGCTGATCGAGGCGTCCCACTCGAACCGGTAGGTGTGGAACGCCGACTGGCAGGTGCTGCCCGGGCAGGCCCGGGACGCGCCGATGCCGTTGAACTCACCGCAAGGGCCGCCCGGCGCGACGCCGCAGTGCAGCACGCCCCAGACCGAGTTGATCCCGTTGACGTTCTCCATCACGTCGAACTCGCCGATACCAGGCCAGTTCTGGTAGTTGCCCCGGTACGGCGAGCCGAGCGCCCAGAACGCCGGCCAGTACCCGGATGCCGCCGCGCCGGTCACGTTCGGCATCTGGATCCGGCCCTCCAGGGCCAGCACGCCGCCCGACGGCGGCTTGAAGTTCGCCCGTACCGTCTCGATCCGGGCCGAGGTCCAGCGGCCGGCCGAGTCCCGCAGCGGCGTGATGCGCAGGTTGCCCGAGCCGTCGTGGGCCAGGTTGGCGGTGCTGGAGGTGTAGGTCTGGATCTCGCCGGTGCCCCAGTTGGCCGGGCCGCCCGGGTAGCTGGTGCCGGTATCGATGATCCAGTTGGCGGACGAGGGCAGCGTGCCGGCCGAGCCGGTGAAGTCGTCGCTCCACACCAGGCTCCAGCCGGAGGGAGTCGGGGGCACCGCGGCCTGGGCGGTCATCGAGACGCCCGCGAGCGCTGTGGTGAGCGCGAGCACACCCGCGGCCAGGGCGAGGCGGCGGCGCGATCGGGGCACGGTGGCGGAGGCGGCCGGAGCCGCCGGGATCGGGTTCATTCGGGGTGCCTCTCTGCGGGGACGGGTCCGGGAGAGCGCTCTCTGAGAGCGATTTCTACGCGCCCGCCCCCGCACTTGTCAACGCTTGTCGATGGCTGCCGCCGGCTGCGGGCGACGCAGCACCACCTGCTCCAGCGCCGTCCACGCCGTGGTGGTCACCAGATAGAGCACCGCCGCCAGCGGCACCACCAGCGCGACGAGCACCGTGCCGTACGGCAGCAGCGGCAGCAGCCGGCCGAGCACCGCCGCGCCCGGACCCTCGGTCGGCGTCCCGGCCACCGTGCCGGTGGCGGCTGCCGCCCGGCGCATCCGCCGCGACGACCACCAGGCCAGCGCGAGCAACGCGGCCAGCAGCACGCCGAACACCAGCGGCACCGGGCCGGCCAGGCCGTCGCCGAGGTGCCACCCCAGCGGTACGCCGGCCAGCCGCTCCCCCAGCAGCTGCGGCGCGCCGTCACCGGTGGCGAACAGGCGGTACATGACCAGGAAGAACGGCGCCTGCAACAGCGCCGGCAGGCAGCCCGCGACCGGACTGGCCCCGGCGTTGCGGTAGAGCGCGAACAACTCGGTCTGGAGGCGGGCCGGGTCGTCGGCGTACCGGCGCTGGAGTTCCCGTACCTCGGGGGCGAGTGCGGTCCGGCGCCGCTCCCCGCGGACCTGGGCCACTGTCAGCGGCGAGATCAGCAGCCGGACCGCGGCGGTGAACAGGACGATGGCGGCCGCCGTGGCGGCGCCGCCGGTGAGCGGGGCGAGCACGTCGGCGAGCCAGGTGACGACGGTGGCCGCGGCCGACGCCGCGGAGTGCAACGGTGCGAAGGCGAGCATGGGTGGACCCCTCGGTGGCGATTCCGGGTGTCCCGGGCGGCGACGTGCCGCACGGCGGGACGGATGACGACGGAATCGGCCGCGAAAGCCGGGAAGGAAACGGCGGCCCGCCGGCGCGGGCCGGAGGGTGGCTACGCGGCCGAGGGGCGCAGGCCGGGTGCGCGGGGGCGCGGACGCCCCGGCGCGTTCGGGTCGACCTGGCGGGGAACGCCGCGACGGCGGGCGCGGGCCCGCAACGCGGCGGCGAACCGGGTGCCGGGCGGCGTGGGCAGCGCGCGGACCCGCAGCGCGAGCAGGGTGGCGAGCAGCAGCGCGGCGACCACCGCCGCGCCGGCGAGCAGCCCGGCCGGCCGGTCGGCGAACAGGGCGAGCGCGTACGCCCACGCCCCCGTCAGCACCGCCAGCATCCCCGCCACGCGACAACGGTATCCCGCCGTGTCACGCCCTGCTGCCCCGTGCGCGAACGCACTCGACCGACCCGAACGGGCGAACCGGCGCCGACACGCCCACCGGCACGTTTTCCGGAACGGACACGGTGGGTAACAGGTCCTCGGCCACGCGGCACCGTGCCGCGAGTGGTCCGGAGGAGACGGTGGTGGCGATGAGCGGCTCAGTGGCGGAGCGGGAGCGGAGCGCCGCGTCGGGCGGAACCGACCTGCTGACAGTCGGCGTCGAGGAGGAGTTCCTGCTCGCCGACCCGCACACCGGGACCGCCGTACCCGCCGTCGACCTGGTCATGGAGCAGGTGCCGGCCGAGCTGCGCGGTCAGGTGGAGCGCGAGTTCCAGACCAGCCAGATCGAGATCGGCAGCCCGCCCGGGCTGGACCTGTCCTCGATCCGGCACTCGCTGTCGATGCTGCGCGCCGAACTGGCCGACGCGGCCGAGCGGGCCGGCGTACGGCTGCTCGCGATCGGCACCGGACCGGTCGACGGGCCGGTGCCGCCGGTGGTGGACAAGCCCCGCTTCGACCGGATGATCGAGCGGTTCCGGCTGCTGGTACCCGGTCCCGGCAACAACGGCATGCACGTGCACGTCGGCATCCCCGACCCGGACACCGGCGTGCAGGTGCTCAACCACGTCCGGCCGTGGCTGCCGATCCTGCAGGCGGTCACCGCGAACTCCCCGTTCTCCCGCAGCGAGGACACCGGGTACGCGAGCTGGCGCTCGGTGGAGTGGGAACGCTGGCCGTCGGTCGCGCCCACCCCGTACCTGGAGTCGCACGAGCACTACGAGCGGCTCATCCGGCAGCTCATCGCCAGCGGCGTGATGCTGGACGAGGGAATGCTCTACTGGTACGCCCGGCTCTCCGCCAAGTACCCCACCGTGGAGATCAGGATCGGCGACGTCTGCCCGACCGTGGACGACGCGGTGCTCGTCGCCGCGCTGGTCCGCGCGCTCGTGGCGACCGCGCTCACCGACATCGCCGCCGGCCGTCCCGCCGTCAACACCGACCACCACCTGCTCGTCGCGGCGCACTGGCGGGCCGCCCACGACGGGCTGGAGGGCGAGGGCGTCGACCTGACCGACGGTGAGCTGCGACCGGCCTGGGAGCTGCTGGACCGGCTCGTCGACCGGCTGCGCCCGGAACTGGAGCGGCACGGCGACCTGGACCGGGTGACCGATCTGCTGGGCGGGCTGCGCCGGCACGGCAGCGGAGCGGCCCGGCAGCGGGCGGTGTTCGCGCGTACCGGACGGCTCGTCGACGTGGTCACGGACGTGGCACGCCAGACCCGTGGCTGAGCGGCCGCACGGCCGTGTCCCGGCGTGACAGGATGGGCGGCGTGGCGGAGCGCATGATCGTCATCGGCGGCGACGCCGCCGGCATGTCGGCGGCGTCGCAGGCGCGTCGCCGCCGCCGCGACCGGTCCGACCTGGAGATCGTCGCGTTCGAGCGGGGGCACTTCACCTCCTACTCGGCCTGCGGCATCCCCTACTGGGTGAGCGGCCTGGTCGAGGAGCGGGACGAGCTGATCAGCCGCGATCCGCAGACCTTCCGCGACGACTTCGGCATCGACGTCCGCACCCGGCACGAGGTCACCGCTGTCGACCTGGACCGCCGCGAGGTGATCGCGCGGGACCTGGACGGCGGCGGCGAGGTCCGCGCCGGTTTCGACACCCTGGTGTACGCCACCGGCGCGTCCCCGGTGCAGCCGGACTGGGCGCGCGACGACGTGTCGGGCGTGTTCGGCGTGCAGACGCTGGGCGACGGCGCGGCGCTGATCGACTGGCTGGAACGCGAGCCCCGGCCCCGGCGCGCGGTGGTGGTCGGCGGCGGCTACGTCGGCGTGGAGATGGCCGAGGCGCTCGTGCAGCGCGGGCTCTCCGTCCAACTGGTGGAGCAGGCCGACCAACCCATGTCGACCGTCGACCCGGACATGGGCGAGCTGGTGGCCGACGCGATGCGCGCCACCGGCATCGGCGTCCGCACCGGCCTCACCGTCACCGGGCTGGAGGAGCGGGACGGCCGGATCTCCGCCGTGGTCACCGACGAGGGACCGGTCCCGGCCGACGTCGTGGTCCTGGGTCTCGGGGTACGCCCCAACACCGCGCTCGCCGAGGCCGCCGGCCTGCCGATCGGTCCCTCCGGCGCGGTGCGGACCGACCGCCGGATGCGGGTGCCCGGCGTGCCCGGTGTCTGGGCGGCGGGCGACTGCGTGGAGTCGCTGCACCGGGTCAGCGGCATGCCGGTACACATCCCGCTCGGCACGCACGCCAACAAGCAGGGCCGCGTCGCCGGCATCAACATCGGCGGCGGCTACGCCACCTTCCCCGGCGTGATCGGCACCGCCGTCACCAAGGTCTGCGAGCTGGAGGTGGGCCGCACCGGGCTGCGCGAGCGGGACGCGCTGGACGCCGGCTTCGAGTTCGTCACGGTGCTGGCCCAGTCGACGAACCGGGCCGGCTACTACCCCGGCTCGCGTCCGATGACGGTCAAGCTGATCGCCGAGCGGCCCAGCGGGCGGCTGCTCGGGGCGCAGATCGTCGGCTGGTCCGAGGCGGCCAAGCGGATCGACGCGCTCGCCGTGGCGCTGTGGAACGGCATGACGGTGGACGAGATGACAGCGCTCGACCTGGGTTACGCGCCGCCGTACGCCCCGGTGTGGGACCCGGTGCTGATCGCCGCCCGCAAGGCCGTCGACGCCCTCGCCGCCGCTGTGTAAGGAAGGGCCCCCTATTAACGCCTCCGGTAGAGGAAGGGCCCCTTCTTAACACCGAGACCCGGGTTTGTCGGTGCCCGGCGTTAGCGTGTGCGCGTTGCCGGTCCGGCACTTCCCCTCGGAGGTAAACCCCCATGTCACAGGAGACGACCTACCTCGAACTGTCCGAAGTGGACGGTGGAGCGCACAAGTTCTACGAGGTGGTGGTCGACGACACCGCGATGACCGTGCGCTACGGGCGCATCGGCGACCAGGGCCAGGTGAAGACGAGCACCTTCCCGGACAACGCCCGCGCTCGCGCCGCCGCCGCGAAGAAGATCGGCGAGAAGGTCCGCAAGGGGTACGCCCCGGCGGTGCGCGGCGTACGCCAGAAGCGCACGGTCTCGCGCCGGCAGATCGTCAGCACCCGCTCCACCGCCCGCACCGCGCCGGTCCTCTGGCGGTACGCCTCGGGCGCGCCCGCCTTCGGCATCTTCGTCGACGACCGGCACTGCATGGTCGGCAACGAGCACGGCGTGATCACCACGCTCGACCACGACGCCCGGCTGGTCAACCAGGTCCGGCTCCCCGACGGGGTGAAGTGCATCGTCGCCGACGACGCCTGGGTCTACGCCGGCTGCGACGACGGCAACGTCTACGACCTGTCCGGCAAGGTGCCGCGCGCGGCGTACGCGATCGCGCCCGAGATCGACATCTACTGGCTGGACATCCACGACGGCGTGCTGGGCGTGTCCGATCGCGACGGCGGCATCTCGGCGATCGACCACGAGGACGAGTTCCTCTGGCGCCGGCCGGGGCGCGGCCGGTCCGCGTGGATGGTGCGCTGCGACGCCGACGCGATCTACCACGGCCACTCGCAGGGGGTCACCGGCTACGACTGGCGTACCGGGCGGGAACTGTGGCACACCGGCACGGGGGCGGTCCTGTTCGGCTGGCAGGAACGGGACGCCGTGTTCGCCGGCACCGGCACCCGCGAGGTGGTCCGCCTGCGCAAGGACGGGCGGGCCGAGCAGACGTACCGCTGTGACGCCGCGGTCTTCTCCTGCGCCACCGCCGAGGGCGGCCGGTACGTGTTCGCGGGCGACAGCACGTCCTCGATCTACTGCTTCGACCAGGCCGGCAACCGGCTGTGGAAGCTGGGCACCGGCTGCGGCTCGGCGTACTCGATGCAGTACCACGACAACCGGCTCTACGTGGTCACCACGAGCGGCCACCTGGCCTGCATCGACGCGAGCGAGGCGGCGATCCGGGCGGCCGAGGCGGGCAGCGTGCCGGACGTGGTCGACGTGAAGGCGCCGGCCCGGCTGCCCGAGCCGGCCGCCTGGACGTCCGTCGAGGTGACCACCGACGACCGCGACGGCGTGCTGGTGCAGTGCGTCGAGCAGGGCGGCCGGCTGCGCGTCCACGTTCTGGCCGACGGCTACCGGCGGGACTGGCCGGTGCAGTTCCCCAAGGGCATCCGCGAGCCGGGCGCGCGCTTCCTGGTCACCGAGGTCCGCGAGTCCGGCCGGGGCGGCTTCTACCGGGCGTACGGGGACATCCGCCGGCTGCGCTGAGCCGCCGGGCGGGTCGGAGGGCGGGTCGGCCGGGGTCCTCGGCCGACCGTCCCGGTGAATCGACAGGCCGACGGGGCAGCCAGCAACACATCGACGGAGTACGGTACCGACAGGAGAACTCTCCGTTACCGGTCGACCTCGGAAGGGGCACCGACATGCGAGTGTGGCGCGTGGTTGCGACGGCACTCCTCCTGCTGCCCGGCGGCGTCCTCGTCGCCGGGCCTCCCGCAGCCGCCACGCCTTCCGCCACCGCCACGCCTTCCCAGGCGGCTGCGGCGGATCGGACGCCACCGGTGCTGGTGGACGTCACGGTCTCACCCGACGCGGTCTCCGTCTCGGGCCTCGACCTGGTGCCGGTGACGGTGAGCGCGCACCTGACCGACGACACCGGCGTCGTCGAGGCCTCCGAGATGGACGGCGGCTCCCTGCCTTACGTCGGTCTGCGCCTCGTCGGCACGGACCGCACCGACGGTGCCGAGTTGTCGCTCACCGCCGGCACCCCGCAGGACGGCACCTGGAGCGCGACGATCCACGTGCCGTCGACCTGGAACGGCACCTGGGAGGTCAACCACCTGGTGGCTACGGACGCCGCCTGGAACCGGCTCGACGTCGACCCGTCCGCCTCGGCGAACACCAGGCTGAAGGTCACCGGCACCCACCGGCCCGCGGTCACCATGCGTTTCACCCCGGACCCACTGGTCGGTGACGGTCCGCTGACCGTGGCGGGACGGTTCTACTACGAGGACACCGGCGAGGGCATCGGCAACCAGCCGATCTTCTTCGGCAGCGACAACGTCTGCGTCGAATACCTGAGCGAGCCCAACGGCACCACCAAGGCCGACGGGACGTTCTCCCGGACCTATCCGAAGGGCGACAACTACCTCAAGTGCGTCGGCATCATCCGTCCGTCCCCCTCGGAGATCTCGCCGCGCTACATCGTCGTCGCGGCTGACCATCCCCGGGTGAGGCCGACAGTCACGGCGAAAGCGAACCGCACCACCGTCAGGCCCGGCACCACAGTCACCATCACCGGCGTGGTCAAGCCCGACGGCAGCTTGGACATCGAACTCCAGCAGCTCCAGGGCAGGACGTGGCGGAAGGTGGCCGCCGACCTGACGAACGGCGACCGCGGCGCGTACCGCATCACCATCGCGCCGAAGACACCCGGCACGTTTCGCTACCGCGTGGTCGTCCCGAACGGGGAGCCGGCGCTGGTCGGCGTGTCCGAGGTGGTCACCGTACGCGTGTCGACACCCGGCGGCGAGCCCTCGCCGGGCGGCGGCGGAGGCGGTGGCACCGTCGGAGGCGGAGGCACCGGAGGGCTTCCGATCACCGGTCCCGCCACCGCGCCGCTGGTGGCTGGCGGCGGGGCTCTCCTGATCGTCGGCGCCGGCCTGATGCTGCTGGCCCGCCGCCGCCGGCCGATCTCAACCCCGGACGGGCGGTAGACCAACGGCCGGTAGGCCGGGCAGAACGACCCGTCCCGGACGGGCGGAAGGCCGGACAAAGGACCCATCCCGGCGGGCGGAAGGCCGGACAGGCGGAAGCCCGGGCATGCGACCGTCCCGGGCGGGCGGTAAGCCGGACAGGCGGAAGCCCGGGAATGCGACCGTCCCGGGCGGGCGGTAGGCCGGACAGGCGGAAGGCCGGGCATGACGACTTCCCCGGCCCGGCTCCCCGGCGCCGAGTCCCACCGCCGCCGGTCCGCAAGCTAGCGAAGGATCTCGGCATCGACTCAGCCAGCGCGGCACGGCCAGCACCCCACCCCTGCCCGCACGCCGCACCCCGCACCCCGCACCCCGCACCCCGCACCGGAACCCCGCACCGGAACCCTGCACACCTGCCAGTTGATCAAGGAGTTTGGGGCGGATTCCTGATGCTCCGGTGACGCGAACTCCTTGGTCAACACCGGTACCGAGTGGTGCCCGCAGGCCGACAGCCGCGGCCCAGCTTGATCAACACCAGGTCGCCGAGGTGGTGGCATCAACGGCTCTGCGACACCACCACCTCGGCGAGCTGGTGTTGATCAAGGGTGATGATGCCGCCACCTCGGCGAGCTGGTGGGAGGCGTGGCTGCGTCAAGGGTGGGACCGGCGTCGGCGGTGATCTCGGGCAGATGAGCACCGTCCGGTTGATCCATCTCGTCTTCGTCAGGCCGCTCGGCGAGGGCCGGGACGGCCATGAGCGTCACTTCGTCGGCGTGCGCGTCGAGGACGCCGCGGTGCACGGCCGGTCGCCTCGCTCGGCCAGGATGACCGGATGCGGTGTGACATTCCTGAGAGCCTGCGCTGGGTCGAGCGGACGGAGGCCGGGCGGGCCTGGCTCGCGGAGCTGCCGGACCGGCTCGCCACGTGCGTCGCACGGTGGGAGCTGACGGTCGGGCCGCCGTTCGGGTACGCGTTCGCGTCGCTGGCGCTGCCCGCGACGCTGCCCGACGGGACGCGGGCGGTGCTGAAGCTGCAGTACCCGGACGACGACAGCCGTCACGAGGCCACCGCGTTGGCGCACTGGGACGGCCGGGGCGCGATCCGGCTGCTCGCCCACGATCCGGGCCGGCGCGCGCTGCTCGTCGAGCGCTGCGACCCCGGCACCCCGCTGTACGGCCTGCCGCCCGACGCCGCGCTCGACGTGGCGGTCGAGCTGCTGCCCCGCCTCGGGGTGCCGGCCGGACCGCCGTTCACTTCGCTCGCCGAGGAGGCGGCCGGCTGGGCGGAGCGGATGCCGGGCAACTGGCAGCGGGCCAACCGCCCGTACGAGCGGCGGCTGCTGGACGCCGCGCTCGGGCTGCTCGCCGACCTGGCGCCGAGCCAGGGTGAGCAGGTGCTGGTCAACCAGGACCTGCACGCCGGCAACATCCTGGCGGCGGGACGCGATCCGTGGCTGGTGATCGACCCGAAGCCGCTGGTCGGCGAGCGGGAGTTCGCGGTGGTGCCGCTGGTGCGCGGCGCCGAGCTGGGCCACTCCCCCGCGGCGGTCCGGCACCGGCTCGACCGTCTCAGCGCCGAGCTGGGCCTGGACCGGGAGCGGGTACGCGGCTGGGCGATCGGCCAGACGGTGGCCTGGTGCATCGGCGGCGACCAGGTCTTCCCCGGCAATGTCGAGGCGGCCCGCTGGCTGCTCGACGAGATGTGAGTCAGCCCGCCTGGCAGGTGGGGCACCAGTACAGGTTGCGTCCGGCCAGCGTGCCCCGGCTCACCTCGGTGCCGCAGACGTGGCAGGGCGCGCCGGGGCGGCGGTAGACGTACACCTCGCCGCCGTGCCGGTCGACGCGCGGCGCGCGGCCGGTGACCTCGGGCAGGTCGGCGTCGCGCACCGTGTCGATTCGACCCCGCTCGACCGCGCGGGTCATCAGCGTCACCAGGTCCGTCCAGAGTTCGGCCCAGCCGGCCGCGCTCAGGTCGCGGCCGGGCAGCAGCGGCGGCCGGCCGGCCCGGAACAACGCCTCGGTCACGAAGATCAGGCCGGTGCCGGCCACCACCGACTGGTCCAGCAGCAGCGCGGCGAGCGGGGTGGGGCTGCGGCGGATCCGCGCGTACGCCCGGTCGGGGTCGGCGTCGGCGCGCAGCGGGTCCGGCCCGAGCCGGTCGCGCAGCGCCGTCACCTCGGGCGGGGTCAGCAGTTCGCAGGCGGTCGGGCCGCGCAGCTCCAGCCAGTTCCGGTCGCTGTGCAGGCGCAGCCGCACCTGCCCGACCGGGGACGGCGGTTCCCCGGGCCCGTCGGCGAACTTCCCGTACAGACCCAGGTGTACGTGCAGCGTCAGCTCGCCGGCGTAGTGGTGCAGCAGGTGCTTGCCGTACGCCTCGGTGCCGTCCAGGACGGTGCCGCTGAGGCGGGCCGCGCCCTCGGCGAAGCGGCCCTGCGGGCTGTCTGCGTGCACCTTGTCGCCCGCGAACAGCTCGGCGTGCCGGGCGGCGAGGCGGTGGATGGTGTGTCCCTCTGGCACAACGACCAAGCGTAGCCAGCGGATCGGATGGCCGGCGACGTCGGGTCCTGAGACGACGTTGAATCGATGTTCGTCGACTGAAAGACTGGCGGCGGTAGCGCTCGGGAGCCAGTGCGAGCCGCTCGATCTCGCCGGAGGGACAAGCGCGGGGTGATGTGCCACCCCGGTGCCGGGCAGTCGTCTCCGGCGCTCCGCCGTGCCGCTACGGCGGCGACATCGCGGTCCACCACCACTCCGGCGCCGACCGCCCCCGGCGCCCCCAGCTCGGGAGAGACACATGCTCCGTACGCTCGGCGCGGCACTGGCCGCCACCCTCGCCCTGACCGGCCTGACCGCCTCGGCGGACGCCGGCCGTCCCTCCGCCACCACGGCGATGACGGCCGCCGCCACGGCGACGCCCACTCCCACGCCCACCTTCGCCTGCCCGCCGGCGCTGCCGGTCACCGGCCAGGTGACCGGGGCCACCGCGACCAGCGTCACCATCACCTACTGGATGGTGCTCAGCCCGCCCTGCGGCTACGACCCGCCGCTCCTCGTCAGCCTCTTCACCAGCCGCGAGGACGCCACCGCGTGGCGCAACCCGGTGGCCGAAGCCGTCACGGGGCCGGAGCGCCAGGGAAAGGTGACAGTCACCGGCCTGGCCCCCGACACCGACTACTGGTTCCGGTTCGGCGACACCCACGGCACACGGGACCCGTACGTGATCGGCGGGCCGGCCCGGACGTCGGGAACCTGCTCCGCGACGGCCACGATCGACGCCGGCTGGGGCGGTGGCTTCGTCGCCACGGTCACCGTCCGCAACGACGGCGCCGAGCCGGCACCGGACTGGCTCGTCTCCTGGCGCTGGTCGGGTGACGAGCGCATCCAGTCGGTCTGGGGTGGGGTGGCGGAGGGCACCGGCCAGGACGTCGCGGTCCGCAACGCCTCCTGGAACGGGACGCTGCCGCCGGGTGGCTCGACGACGTTCGGCCTGCTCGTGGCGGCCGGCGCGACGCCCGGCACCATCACGCCGAAGTGTGGCAGGTGACAGCCGTGCGAGGGACGACACGGTACGGCGCGGTCGTGGTGGCGCTCGCGGTGGCTCTCGCGGCGGCGGTGCTGGGACCGGCGGCGGGCGCGCTGGCGGCGCCGGTGACAGTCACCAACGGCACCCAGTTCACCGACACGAGCGGCGCCGTGGTGCACGCCCACGGCGGCGGCGTGCTCAAGGTCGGCGACTACTACTACTGGTTCGGCGAGAACCGCAACCCGGACAACACGTTCCTGGCGGTCTCCGTCTACCGCTCGACGGACCTGCGCACCTGGGAGTTCCGCAACAACGTTCTCACCCAGTCGTCGGCGGCCGAGCTGCGGGTCGCCAACATCGAACGGCCGAAGGTCATCTACAACGCCGCCACCGGCCGGTTCGTGATGTGGATGCACAAGGAGAACGGGTCCGACTACAACGAGGCCCGGGCGGCTGTCGCCTCCTCGGCCACTGTGGACGGCAACTACACCTATCACGGCAGTTTCCGGCCGCTCGGGCAGCACATGTCCCGGGACATCACGCTCTACAACGACAACGGCACCGCGTACATGATCTCGGCCGCCGACGACAACTACGACCTGAACATCTACCGGCTCACGTCGGACTACCTCAACGTGGCCACCCTGGTGGGCAACTTCTGGGACGGCGCGCACCGCGAGGCGCCGGCGATGTTCAAGCGGGGCAGCACCTACTTCCTGCTGACGTCGGGGGCGACGGGGTGGAGCCCGAACCAGGCCCGGTACGCCACCGCGTCGAGCATCTCGGGACCGTGGAGCGGCTGGACCGACGTGGGCAACGGCACCACGTTCAACTCGCAGCCGGCGTTCGTGCTGCCGATCCAGGGCACGTCCGGCACCAGCTACCTCTATCTGGGTGACAGGTGGGCCGGAGCGTGGGGCGGCCCGGCCAACGACTCCCAGTACGTGTGGCTGCCGATCGCCTTTCCGACCGCCACCAGCATGAGCCTGACCTGGTACCCGTCGGTCACCATCGACGCGGCGGCGGGCACCGTCACCGGCAACTCGCCCGCCTACTACCGCGTCACCGCCCGGCACAGCGGCCGGGTGCTGGACGTGATCAACGGCTCCACGGCGAACAACGCCGAGGTCAAGCAGTGGAGCTGGAACGGCGGCGGGAACCAGAGGTGGGAGTTCCAGGACGCCGGCGGCGGATGGTTCCGCCTCGTCAACGCCGCGAGCGGCAAGTGTCTCGACGTCGCCAGCGCGAGCACCGCCGACGGCGCCAACATCATCCAGTACACCTGCGGCAGCGGCGCCAACCAGCAGTGGCAGTGGGCCGCGCGCGACGGCTGGTTCCAGTTGCGGGCCCGGCACAGCGGCAAGTGCCTGGACGTCGTCAACGCCGGCACCGGCGACGGCGCGGACGTCCAGCAGTACACCTGCGGTTCGGGCACCAACCAGCAGTGGTCACGCACGGTGGCGTGACCGGACGGCACGCCTGAGCGTGCGGAGCGAGCCCGGGGGTGTCGATTTCGGCACCCCTGGGTACTTCCTGCATGTCATGCGCGGCCTCCGCGCCTGGATCAGGAGGTGCCACAGTGAAGATCCTGTCCCGCCGGAACGCTCCGGCGACCAGTACCGATACCAACGGCGACGGTGTCGTCGACGAACGCGACCGGACCTCCGAGCAGCCGGCCGACCGGCCGGTGGTCACCGACCGCGACGAGGAGCGGACCACGTACCGCAGCGCCGCCACCGCCACCGACGACGAGCGCGCCCGGGACGCGGCGACCGACCGGGACGCACGCGACCTCGACGCCACCACCGACGGCCGGACGGCGACCACGACGATCGGCCGCCGGACCGTGGCGGCCGACGACGAGCGGGAGGCGGAGGCACGGCGGCGGGCCGCGGACCGGGGCGCGGCGGCGCGTGCGGTCACCGGCCGCCGGGTCGACGCCGACACGCGGACCGTTCCGGTGACCGACGCGCGGACCGCCGGCGCGGCGCCCGTCGCCGAGCGCACCACCGACCTGGACCGCGACGGCCGCGCCGACCTCGACCGGGACGGCCGCCCCGACGGTACGGACACCGACGGCGACGGTCGGGTGGACCGGCCGGAGCCGTACACCACGAAGCGTCCCCGGGCCAGCCTGCTCGCCACGCTCGGCCTGATCGTCTCCGTGGTCGGGGCGCTGTTCGTGCTCTCCGGCACGCTCGCCGGGTACGGCATCGGCGTCGGCGCGGCCGGCGCGGTGCTGGCCGTGCTGGGCCTGATCGCCACCCGTCGCCGGCACGTGGCGGGCAAGACCGACGCGCTGATCGGCATCGCCGTCGGCCTGGCCGCGGTGGTGCTCGGCATCGTGGCGATGACCGGCCAGTTCGACTGGCCGACCACCGACGGCGACTGGGCGGGCCGCTTCCGCGAGTGGCTCGACTCACAGTTTGCCAACTGGTTCTGACGGGCACTGTCCCGATCGCCGACGCAGGGCGTCGGCAGCCTGATCAGCTCCGGTGGTTCACCGGCCGGGCAACACCTCTTTCGGGGGCGGCGGTTCGCCGCCCCCGAAGTGTGTCCGGCGTCGACGCAACGATCGTTCGCCGCCCAGTGGCTCAACGCAACGATTCGCTGCTCAACGCAACTTCTCGCGGTGGATGTCGTCTACCCGGGCCGCATAACGTTGGACCACGGCGCCAGCCCGTGGGCCGACGGTGGCCGGGCGCGCCCGACCCTGGGAGCACGACATGACGATGGACGCCATCCGCCAGCGCTTTCTGATGTGCCGGCCGACGTACTTCGCCGTCGACTACGCGATCAACCCGTGGATGGACCCGACCGCCCCGGTCGACGCCGACCTGGCGATCCGGCAGTGGGAGCAGCTTCGGCGCACGTACCTCGACCTGGGCCACGAGGTCGACCTGATCGAGCCGGTCGCCGGCCTGCCGGACATGGTCTTCGCCGCGAACGGCGGCACCGTGATCGACGGCAAGGCCATGGCGGTGCAATTCCGCGACCCGCAGCGCGCGGACGAGGCGCCCGCGTACCGGGCCTGGTTCGAGGCCGCCGGCTTCGAGATGTACGACCCGAAGCACGTCAACGAGGGCGAGGGCGACATCCTGCTGGCCGGTGACCACCTGCTCGCCGGCACCGGGTTCCGCACCGCGCACGCCTCGCACGCGCAGCTCCAGGAGGTCTTCGGCTACCCGGTGGTCACCATGCAGCTGGTGGATCCCCGCTTCTACCACCTGGACACCGCGCTCACCGTGCTCGACGAGCGCACCGTGGCGTACCTGCCGGAGGCGTTCTCCCCTGGCAGCCGGGCGGTGCTGCGCCGGCTGTTCCCGGACGCGATCCACGCCACCATGGCCGACGCCGAGGTGCTGGGCCTGAACGCGGTGAGCGACGGCCGGCACGTGGTGCTGCCCGCGCAGGCCACCGACTTGGCCGCGAAGCTGCGCGACCGGGGCTACGAGACCATCGGGATCGACCTGTCCGAGCTGCGCAAGGCCGGCGGCGGACCGAAGTGCTGCACGTTGCGACTCCGTCAGGGAAAGGCGAGCAAGTGATCATCGACGACATGCTGCGGACTCCGTCCGCGGTCCGGGACGCGGAGCGTCACACGGCGCACAACTACCACCCGCTGCCCGTGGTGATCTCGTCGGCCGAGGGCGCCTGGCTGACCGACGTGGACGGCCGCCGCTACCTGGACTGCCTGGCGGGATACTCGGCGCTGAACTTCGGCCACCGGCACCCGAAGCTGATCGAGGCCGCGCACGCGCAGCTCGACCGGCTCACGCTGACCAGCCGCGCGTTCATCCACGACCAGTTCGCCGACTTCTGCCGCGAGCTGGCCGCGCTCTGCGGCAAGGACCTGGTGCTGCCGATGAACACCGGCGCCGAGGCGGTGGAGACCGGCATCAAGGTGGCCCGCAAGTGGGGCTACCAGGTCAAGGGCGTCACGCCGGGCCAGGCCAACATCGTGGTGGCGGAGGGCAACTTCCACGGCCGTACGACCACCATCGTCAGCTTCTCCACCGACTCCGACGCGCGCGCCGACTTCGGGCCGTACACCCCGGGTTTCACCGTGGTCCCCTACGGCGACCTGGCCGCGCTGACCGAGGCGATCGACGAGAACACGGTGGCCGTGCTGCTGGAGCCGATCCAGGGTGAGCAGGGCGTCGTGGTGCCGCCGGAGGGTTACCTGCCGGGTGTGCGCCGGGTCTGCACCGAGCGCAACGTGCTGTTCGTCGCCGACGAGATCCAGTCGGGCCTGGGGCGTACCGGCGCGACGTTCGCCTGCGAGCACGAGGGCGTCGAGCCGGACATGTACCTGCTCGGCAAGGCGCTCGGCGGCGGCATCGTGCCGGTGTCGGCGGTGGCCGCGAACCGCGACGTGCTGGGCGTGCTCCAGCCGGGCCAGCACGGCTCGACGTTCGGCGGCAACCCGCTTGCCTGCGCGGTCGCGACCGAGGTGGTCCGGCTGCTGGCGACCGGCGAGTTCCAGCGCCGCTCGGCCGAGCTGGGCGAGCGGCTGCACGCCGGCCTGCGCGGCCTGATCGGCAAGGGCCTGGTGGCGGTACGCGGTCGCGGCCTGTGGGCCGGACTGGACATCGACCCGGCGCTGATGACCGGCCGGCAGGCGTGCGAGCTGCTGATGGAGCGGGGTGTGCTCGCCAAGGACACGCACGGTTCGACCATCCGGCTCGCCCCGCCGCTGGTGATCACCGAAGAGGAGATCGACCACGCGGTGGCGCAGCTCGCCGCCGTGCTGGCCGGCTGAGGCCGTACGCGAGAAGGCGCCGGGACCGCGACGGTCCCGGCGCCTTCGCGTGCGGGTCACTGACGTGGCAGCCGCATCGCCATCGTCGGCGCCTCGGCCATCACCGAGTTCGGGGTGTACGTGGCGTCGCTGCTCATCTTGGCGGCGCGGCCCACCTGCACGCCCGGGTACAGCTCGATCAGGTCCCCCTCGGCGAGCACCCGGGACTGCTGCGGCGCCAGCGCGATCCGCTCGTTCTCCGCCATCGAGCCACCCGGGCGTACGCCGGAGCCGTTGGTGCTGGTGTCGGTGACCACCACCTCGCCCACGCGCAGCTCCAGCCGGATGTGGCTGCGGCTGATCCAGCGCCGGGCCTCGTCGTTGAGCCACTGGCCCAGCGTCACCGCGCCCGGCCCCTCCGGCGCCCGGCCGACCTGCACCGGCTCGGTCTCGGTGAGCGCGAACCGCTTGCGCACCAGCCCGCCGATGCGCACCGCGAGCACCTCGGTACGCGGGCGCGGACCGGCGTCGGAGAGCCGCGCGCCGTGCCGGGGGCAGGTCGGGGCGCCGGTGCGCAGCGTGGGCGGCGGCTGC
Organism: Micromonospora chalcea; assembly: GCF_028768405.1. Lineage (NCBI taxonomy): Bacteria > Bacillati > Actinomycetota > Actinomycetes > Micromonosporales > Micromonosporaceae > Micromonospora > Micromonospora chalcea. Next base: position 3,735,874 of record NZ_CP118233.1, read on the forward strand.
TCGGCCGGCGCCCGGTCCACGGCGGCCAGGTCGGCGAACGCGCCGCCGCCCCCGCCGCCGCCGAACAGCGCGCAGCCCGGTTCGGGGCAGCGCCACTGCCGGGAGAGCAACTTGACGCCGGCCGGTGAGCGGCTGCCGGTGGCCGGGTCCTGGCCGCCGCCGACGTGCGCGATGAACACCGGCCCACCGGCGCCGGGCACCGGGGCGAGCACGCGCCCGGCCTGCCCGAGCCACGGGTACCGGCCCACCAGCCCGTCCAGCCGGGCCCGGGTGAGCACCGGCAGGCCGAGCAGGTCGGCCACCTCCAGCATCCGGTCACCGGGCTGGTCGAGCACCTCCACCAGGCCGTCGTCGGCCCAGCGGCGGACCACCATCCGCTCGTTGGAGGTCAGGTCGGCGTCGGACAGCAGCGCCCGGTGCACGATCGCGTAGACCGGGACGCTGTCCTCACCGATCTGCCGGGACAGCGCGTCGATGACCATGCCAAGGCGCAGCAGGCTGGCCGGCCGACCGCCGTCCAGGTTCTGCCAGCGGATGACCTCGGCCAGGTCGACCACGGCCCGGGCCAGCGACGGATCGGTGCAGACCCGTCCCTCGATGGCGTCGAGCACCTTGCTGATCTCGAATCTCATGCCGCAGCTCCGCACGATGTCGTCCCGTGACGCGGCCGGGGTGGTACGCCCCGCCGTGCCGCGCGCCACCACCGTGGCGCGCCCTCCACCAAGCGACGACCCTACCGGCAGCCGGCCGGGTCAGCCCGCGCGCAGCGGGCGGCCCACGTCGTGCAGGTGCGCCAGCGCCTGCCGGTACGACTCGATCAGCCCGGTCTCCGCGTACGGGACGCCCTGCTCCGCGCAGTACGCCATCACCAGCGGCCGGGCCCGGCGCAGGTTGGCGCGGGGCATGTTCGGGAACAGGTGGTGCTCGATCTGGTAGTTGAGCCCGCCCAGCGCCAGGTCGACGAGCCGGCCACCGCGTACGTTGCGCGAGGTGAGCACCTGCTTACGCAGGTAGTCGAGGCCGTCCTCGTCGGTGGGCATCGGCATGCCCTTGTGGTTCGGGGCGAACGAGCAGCCCATGTAGAGGCCCCACAGCCCCTGGTGCACGGCCGCGAACACCAGCGCCTTGGCCGGGGACATGACCGCGAACAGCAGACCGAGGTAGCCGGCGGCGTGGGCGGCGAGCAGCAGCGCCTCCACCGCGCGGTGCCGCATCGGCACCCGCCACCGCCCGTCCGGTTCGCGGTCGACGAGCGCCCGCACGCTCGCCACGTGCAGCGCCAGCCCTTCCAGCAGCAGCAGCGGGAAGAACAGCCACGCCTGGTGGCGGGCCATCCACCGGCCCAGGCCGCGCGTGGCGCTCGCCTGCTCGTACGTCCACACCAGCGCGCCCGCGCCGACGTCCGGGTCCTCGTCGGTGTGGTTCGGGTTGGCGTGGTGGCGGTTGTGCTTGTCGACCCACCAGCCGTAGCTGAGCCCGACGGCGAGGTTGCCGGCGACCAGCCCGGCCGCCTCGCTGGGCCCGCGCCGCCGGAACATCTGCCGGTGCCCGGCGTCGTGGCCGAGGAACGCCACCTGCGTGGTGGCCACCGCCATCACCACTGCCAGCGGCACCTGCCACCACGAGTCACCGACGAGCGCCACCACGGCCCAGCCGGCCAGGAACGCGCCGAGCGTGAGCGCGATCCGCAGCGCGTACCGGCCGGGCCGCCGCTCGAACAGTCCCGCCTCGGCGATGCGGCGGGACAGCCGCGCGTAGTCGCTGCCCCGCCGTGCCGCGGGTTCCGTCGACGTGGAAGAAGTCATGTCGCCCCCCGATGCGCGAGCCACGCTCTCGTACGCGACTCTCCGTCACCGATTCTGGCGACGATCGTCGCCGTGGGTAATCCCGCAGACCCCCGGCTCGAAGGTGGTGCTGTCCCTACCCCGCCGGGCCGGACCCGGGCAAACGATCTTCGTCACACCGCAGCAAGCCCACGCATCGGTGGGCGCACCCCCTCTGACCAGCTAATCTGTACGTAAAGATGAGTACAGTTCATCCGAACGGTCAGCCGTGCCGGACGCACGGTCATCGACAGACGGGAGACATCACGGTGCGTGGATTGACAGACAAGGTGGTGCTCGTGACGGGCGGCGGCTTCAGCCCCGACCAGGTCGGCTCCGGACTCGGCATGTCCATGTGCGTCGAGCTGGCCGCCGAAGGCGCGAAGGTCGTCGTCTCCGACCTCTCCCTGGAACGCGCCGAGGCGACTGTCACCCGCGTCAAGGAAGCCGGCGGCGACGCGGTGGCGGTGGCGGCCGACGTCACCGACGAAGACTCGGTACGCGCCATGGTGAGCGCCGCGCTCGACGCGTACGGGCGCATCGACGTGCTGGTGAACAACGCCGGCGTGTTCGGCGCGTACGTGCCACTGCTGGAGATCGAGAACAAGCAGTGGGACCGCGTCATGGAGGTCGACCTGAAGGGCGTCTTCCTCGCCACAAAGGCCACGTTGCCGCACATGCTGGAGCGCGGCAAGGGTGTCGTGATCAACGTGTCGTCGGCGTCCGGCCTGGTCGCCAGCGAGGTCGGCGCGGAGTACACCACCGCCAAGCACGGCGTCATCGGGCTCACCAAGCAGATCGCCTACGACTACGGCCACCAGGGCATCCGCGCTGTGGGCATCGGCCCCGGCGTGATCAAGACCGCCGCCTTCGAGGGCGCGGAGATCACCAGCGACTTCCCGTTCTACGACCTGACCATGCAGGCGCCCGCCGGCCGGTACGGCGAACCGCACGAGATCGCCCGCGCGGTCTGCTTCCTCGCCAGCGACGACGCGTCGTTCATCCACGGCCACACCATCCCGGTCGACGGCGGCTCGCCGATCAGGTGAGGCGCACCGGCGCAGCGAAGCCCTCTCACCACAGTCGGTGAGAGGGCTCGCCGCTCGGGTCAGCCGAGCCGGGCCACGGCCTCGCGCAGCCGGACCAGATCACGCCGGCGCCGCTCGTAGGTGGCGGCCAGCCCGATCAGCAGCAGCCCGCCCACGCCCAGGAAGAGCCAGCGGGGCAGCAGGTCCCAGCCCCGGGCCAGCTCGTGCAGCGCCAGCGGCACCAGCGTGGCCGCGCCCAGCACCACCGGCGCCTGCCAGCGCCGGGCCGCCCCGCCCAGCACCACCGCCACCGCCGCCGCGCCGAGCGCGAGCCGCCGCCACGGCTGCGGCTCACCGGAGACGAGCACCGACACGAGGCTCGGCAGGAACGCCGCGCCGAGCGCCGGACCGAACGTCAGCCAGCTGGTCAGCCCGGGCCGGCGTCGCAGCGCCAGCAGCCCGGCGCCCAGGGCGAGCGCCGCCGCCGGCAGCGTGTACGCCTCCAGCACGACCACCCCGCGCGCGGCCAGCACCAGCCACCCACCGACCAGTTCGCTGCCGGCGGCCACCGCGGCCAGCACGCGACGCCCGCCCGGCGACTCGCTCCGGCGCAGCACCCGGACCGCGACGGCCACGCCCCACAGCACGCAGACCGCCGCCGCGTGCCGCAACGAGCCGCCGGTGAGCAGCAGCGCGAGCAGCGCCACCGCCTGCGCCGCCGCCTCCAGCGCCCACGTGCCGGCCCGCCCGACGCCGCCCGGACCGCCGGACCGGACCACGCGCAGCAGCGGCGCCGCGTGCAGCGTCACGGCCGCGACGGCCAGGACCGCGAACGCCCCGGTACGCAGCGACTGCCCGGCCGTCAGCGACGCGACGAGGGCGAACCCGGTGGCCGCCGCGACGGCGCCCAGCCACCCCACGATCCGGACCACCGCCGGCCGTCCGGCCACCCCGGTCACCGCCCCGGCCACCACCAGCACACCGAGCGCGGCGAGCGTCCCGGCCCGGGTGGCGAGCAGACCACCGAACCCGGGTACGGCCAGCACCACGGCCAGCGGCACGAGCACCGCCCGGTACGCCCCGGTCAGCGCGGCGGTCAGCAACGCGGCCAGCCCGATCCCGAACGCCGTCGCCGGCACCACCGGCCAGGGCGCGCCGGCCGCCTCGGCCAGCACCGGCAGCGCCACCGCGCCGAACGGCGCCCCGGCGACCCACCACGCGACGCGGCGACCCGTCGCGGCGTACGCCCCGGCGGCGACGCCCAGGAGCAGCAGCACCAGCCCGGCGCGGGCGGTCCCGGCGGAAGCCGCCGCGGCGGCGGGCACCCCGGACCCGGGCCGCACCGGCAGGCTCGCGAGCACCAGCAGCACGGTCCGCGCCGTGGCCAGCAACGCCACCACGGCCAGCGCGGCGCCGACCGCGCGCGGGGCGGCCGCCGGCCGGGAGCCACCCCCGGCGGCGAGCGCCAGCAGGACCCCCGCCGCCGCGTAGAGCGCCACCGGTTCCCCGCCCGGCGCGACGAGCGGCACCAGGCCGGTCCCGGCGAGCGCCACGGCGAGCCCGGTCGAGGCGTACCCGCTCAGGTCGGTCCACAGGCGACGGACGGCGAGGGCGACGACCACCGGCACCACGACGGCGGCGGCAGCACCCCGCAGTTGCCACCACGGCGGCGCGCCGAGGCCGAACAGCGCGACGGCCACCGCCGCCGGTACGGCGACCAGCGCCACCGCGAGCGCGACGCCGCCGACGACCGGCTGCGCGCCCAGCCCGCGCCGGCCCAGCCCGGCCACCGTCACGCCGAGCAGCGCCGTCACGGCGAGCACCGCCACCGCCCCGCCGGGCGCGGCGACGCCGACCAGCAGCGCGTGCCCGAACAGCACCGCGGCGGCCGACGCGGCGACCGGGACGACCACCCGGCCCGGGCGCGGCCTGGCCACCGCCGCCAGCAGCAGCGCGGCGGCCGCCCCGAGGTCCACCACCAGCACCAGCGGCCACGGCACGGCCGTCACGGCCGGCGCGGCGAGCGCGACCAGCCCGGCGGCGATCACACCGACCAGCGGCCGGCCGGCCCGGGGCGTCAGCAGCGCGACCGCGCCGGCGGTCAGCAGCAGGGCCGCCGGGAGTTGCCAGCCCCAGGACGGGACCGGCACGTCCCGCCCGCCCTGCCAGGCCGGGAACGAGGCGCTCGCGGTCGCCGCGCCGACCACGCCGGTGAGCACGACAGTGACCTGGCCCAGCGCGGCGGCCACCGCGAGCACGCCCACGAGCGGACCGGTCCGCACCGGCGCGGGCAGCGCCCGGACCGCACCGGCGAGCGCCGCCACCACGAGGCCGGCGGCGATCAGCAGCAGCCCGGAACGCAGCTCGGCGACCGGCCGGATCAACGCGCCCGCGAGCACCGGCGCCAGCAGTCCGGTGGTGGTCGCGCGCCAGAACCGGCCGGCGGCCGCGACCGCGCCGGCGACCGCTGCCAGCGCCACCAGCAGCAGCGGGCCACCGGCCAGCAGCGGCGTGCCCGCCGCGTGGCCGACCGCCAGCGGCACCAGCGCGCAGCCGGCCGCCAGGACCAGCGCCACGCCGTGCCCGGTCCAGCCCAGCACCAGCCCGGCCGCCGACGCGGCGCTGTCGCCGGAGGTACGGCGGCGCAGCGCCACCACCACCGCGAGGTCGCCGAGCGCCACGGCGGTCAGCACCAGCGCCCAGCCGGCGGCGGTGGGCCGGAACGCGGCCACGGCCAGGGGCAGCACCGGCTGCGCCAGCAGCCACGCCGCGAACCAGGGTGCGGTGAGCCGGCTGACCAGCGCGTATCCGGCCGCCACCGCGGTACTGACGGCAGCGACCAGCGCCGCGTACCGGCTGCCGGGCAGGCCGGTCACCCCGAACAGGTCCACCGACCAGGCGGCGTACCCGTCCAGGACCACCAGCAGCAACGCCACCGAGGCGAGCGTCTCGGCGGTGCCGCGCAGCCCGCGCGCCCGGGCGACGAGCGGCGCGGCCAGAGCAAGCGCGGTGACCGCCAGCAGGACCAGCGCCCGGCCGGTCACCCCGAACGTGGCCCAGGCGACAGCGGTGAACACCACGGCGGCGGTGCCGAGCAGCAGTCCACCCAGGACGAACAGCAGCCCCTGCACCGCCCGGGCGGAGGTTTCCGCGCCGCCGGGGCGTACCGGGGCGGGGGCCTGCGGGATTTGACGCGGCGGCGGCGCCGGGAGCGGCGCGGGACCGGCGGCGCCCGGCACGGGGATCTCCTGACGGATCCGGGCGGCCAGCGCCGACCGCCGCTGCCGGGCCGTGGACAGGCGGCCGGACAGATCGTGGTACGCGAGCCGGGCCGCCTCGACGCGCGGCGCCAGCTCGGTGATCTCCCGGTCCAGCCGGATCACCTCGGCGGCGGGCGGGTAGGGCGGACGGCCGCAGCCGCGGCATCCGGCGACGAGGTCGGCCGGGGCGCCGCAACCGGGGCAGGGGTAGCCGGTGTTCTCCACCCGGCCAGCTTCGCGGGCGGCGGGGCGGGCGGACAGAGTAGGAGTACCTAGGGCCGGGTCTGCTCGCGCACCCAGGCGGTGTAACCGGGGTTGCCGCTGTCCTCCCGGCTGACCAGGATCTCCGGCACCTCGTACGGGTGGTTGGCGCGGAGCTGGTCGACCAGCGCGTCCACCCGGTCCGGCGCGGTCTTGAACCGCACCTGCCACTCGGCGGTGGTCTGGATCGCCGACTGCCACCAGTAGGTGCTGTCCACCGGGCCGCCGACCTGGGCGCACGCCGCCAGCCGGCCGGCGACCGCCGCGGCCGCCAGCACGTCCGCGACCCCGCGGGCGTCCACCACAGTCGTCACCACGCAGATCTGCTCCACCAGCGCACCTTACGCGGCGCGCGGCCGGCGCGCCGAACAGGCGCGGGGAATCGGATCAGGCGTCGACGGTGCCGTTGCGGTTGTCCGCGATCCACCTGTCGATGCGGGCCCACCAGTCGAACAGCCAGTCGATGCGTTCCTGCTCGCCGGCCGGGATCTCCTCCGGCGGCACCGACCAGAACCGCATCACGATCCGCTTGTCCATCGGCAGTTCGCGCCACACGTCGGCGACGGTGAGCATCTGGTCCAGGCCGGTGTGCGCCACGAAGATCACTCCGGCGTCCGGCGCGGCGTCGAGCGCGGCGAGCAGCCCGCCGGGCTGCGGGGCGAGCACGTGCCGCATCCGCTCGGCGCGGCGCGCCATCCGCTCCAGCCCGAGCCCGCGGAGCCGGTCGATCGCGCGAAGCCGCCGGGACGGGGTGAAGTTGCCCCCCTCCGGGAAGATCACGAAGGCGTCGTCGTCGTCCAGGCCGGTGGCCAGGTGCCCGATCTGCCGCACCACCGAGTCGCGCCCGTCCGGCCCGGCCGCGATGAACCGGTTGGGCAGCCGGTTGAGCAGCACGTCGATGGCCGGATCCCACTGGAGCGTCTCCTTGAGCACGATCCGGGGTTCCCGGTTGAACCAGTTCACCAGCGCGTGGATCAGGATGAACGAGTCACCGGGCCCGGCGTGCCGGCAGACCACCAGCTCGGGGCGGCCGGGCAGGGCGGTGTCCGGGTCGGTGCCGACCACGTCGATGCTCAGCCGCAGCGTCCACCGGGCCTGCCAGAACATCACCCGCAGGAACCATCCGGCGAGCACGTAGTGGGCCCGCTGGAAGGCCGGCGCACGCTTGTAGACGCCGAAGCCGGAGGCCAGCCAGAGCAGGAAGAGGGCGAGCAGCGCGGCGGCGTCCCAGACCAGGTAGACGGTGCCGAACCAGAGCAGCCGCAGCGGGCGTAGCCGTCCCGGCACCAGCGGCGACGCGGCGAGCGCGAGCAGCGCCCAGGCCGGCAGCGTGGTCACCACGAAGAAGGCGAGCAGCACCACTCCGGGCGCGAGCACCAGCCGGCGGAGCCAGCGGGGCGGCAACGGCATCAGCGCTCCAGCGCGGTGTCCAGGTATCGGCGGGAGGCAGTGTACGCGCGACTGATCCGCCGGCCCACCGCCGCGGTGTCCCGGTACGCCCACGGGCTGTCGTCGCGCGGCTCCAGCCCGCCGGTGGGCAGCACGTGTACCTCGACGTCCTCGGGCAGCGCCGCCATCTCCCGCGCGAACCGGTGCCGGCGGGCGATCTCGAACGCCACCTGGGCGATCTCCCAGGGGCGGCGCGGCGGGCTCAGCTCACGCTCTATCCGGCCCACCTGGAGCACGAAGATCTGCTTCGCGCCGAGCAGCACCGCCTCGCCGACCGGGATCGAGTTGACCACGCCGCCGTCGATGTAGTGCTGGCCGTCGATCTGGGTCGGGGGCAGCAGCCCGGGCACCGAGGCGGAGGCGAGCACGGCCGGCACCAGCGGCCCGCTGTGGAACCAGTGCTCGGCGGCGCGCTCGATGTTCGCGGCGCAGCAGCGGAACGGCACGGCCAGGTCGGCGAAGGTGGTGTCCTCGCCCAGTGTGCTCTCCAGCAGGCGGTACAGCGGCCGGGGCGAGTGCAGGTGGGTACGGGCGGCGAACCGGCGCAGCTGGCGGGCGACCGAGTCGCCGTACACCTCGCTGGCCTCGGGCGACGCCCAGAGCCGGACCAGCCGGTCGGTGACCGCCTCGGTCGGGTCGGCGGCGACCAGGGCGCCGTTGACCGCGCCGATCGAGGTGCCCAGCACCAGGTCGGGTTTGATCCGGGCGCGGAACAGGGCGCGCAGCATCCCCACCTCGACCGCGCCGAGCACTCCCCCGCCGCCGAGCACGAACGCCACCGGACCTGCTGCCATGACGTTCATCCTGGCACGCGGCCCACAGCCGGCCGGGCGGACCGTCCCCGCTGGTCCCGGCGGTGACCGGGAGCCATCACGGATGCGCGCCGCGCGATCGGCGCCGCGCGGACTGTTGACAGGTAAGACACATTCACGCAACCTGATAGCGCTCCCGAGCCCAGGCAGGTGCGAGCTGATGGCGACACTCCAGGCCGGCCGCCTGCTGGCCCGTCGGTACCGGCTCATCGACCGGATCGGCGCCGGTGGCATGTCGGTGATCTGGCGGGCCCGCGACGAGGTGCTCGACCGGGTGGTGGCGGTCAAGGTGCTCGCGCCCTCGCTCGCCGCCGACGCCCGGTTCCGCGACATGGTGCGCGAGGAGGCCCGCTCGGCCGCCCAGCTCGACCATCCACATGTCACGGCCGTGCACGACTACGGCGAGACGGTGGCGCCGGACGGCTCGATCACCTCGTTCGTGGTGATGGAGCTGCTCGCCGGTGAGGAGCTGGAACACCGGCTCACCGAGGGGCCGCTGCCCTGGCCGGAGGCGGTGGAGACGGGCGCGCAGGTGGCCGAGGCGCTCGCCGCCGCGCACCGGCTCGGCATCGTGCACCGGGACGTGACCCCGGCCAACGTGATGATGACCGGCACCGGGGCGAAGGTGCTCGACTTCGGCATCGCCACCCGGGTCGGGACGCCGGACGACGACGAGGACGGCGGCACGTTCGGCACCCCGGCGTACGTGGCGCCGGAACGGCTGGACGGGGCGGCGGCCCAGCCGGCCACCGACGTCTACTCGCTCGGCGTGCTGCTGTTCGAGACGCTGACCGGGCACCCGCCGTACCCGGCGGAGACCTGGGAGGAGTTGAGCGCCGCGCTCGCGGAGAGCCCGGAGCCCAGCCTCGACGGCGTACCGGGGCTGCCGGGACCGGTCGCGGAGATCTGCCTGCGCTGCCTGGCCCGCGACCCGCGACAGCGGCCCACCGCGCACCGGGTGGCGGCCGTGCTGCGCGACCAGATGCTGCCCGCCGACCCGCAGGCCGCCACCATGCTGGCGCCCACCATGACGCTGCCCGCGCTGCCGCCGTCGTCTGCTCCCCCGCCGCCCGGGCCGGCCGCGGACCCGGTCCCGCCGGGCAACCCGGCCGCCGCGCCGAGCCGGCGGCGCGTCCTCGCGCTCGCGGCGGCCGGCGTGGCGGTGGTCGCCGCCGCCGCGCTGCTCGTGCCCACGCTGACACCGGACCGGCCGGAGGACCCCCGGGTGCTGCCGACCGCCGGGCCGGTCCAGCCGCCGTCCACCGTCGCGCCCGCGCCGGAGCCGCCGGTCGTCACGGCGCCGGCCACACCGTCGAGCGCGCCCGCCACCGGCGGCAACCGTCCGCCCGCGACCGGCCAGCCCGACGCCGCCGAACGGGTCGACGGGCTGATCGAGGCCGGGCTGGCGGAGGGTCAGATCCGCGAGGACGTCGGGGTGGACCTGCGCAACCTGCTGCGCAACGCGGTCGCCGCGAGCGGTGAGGGCGAGGTGACCGCCGCCGTGGACCGGCTCCGCGACAAGATCGACGAACGCCGCCGCGAGGGCAGCATCACCCCTGGGTACGCGCGGCGACTCGACGCGGCCGCCGCGGAACTCGTGGCCGGGCAGACCTGACCGGTCAGCCCGCGACCGCGGGCGCGACCGCCCGGGGTGCCCGTGTGCCCGCTCGCGCGGCCAGGAAGCCCCGGTAGACCGCCTCGTAGTCGGCGGCCATCCGCTCCACCGAGAAGTTCTCCGCGACATGCGCGACGCAATCCGCCGGATCCAGGCCGGCTGCCGCCGACAACGCCGCCGGCAGCTCGTCGGCGTCGTCGCAGACGAACCCGGTGACCCCGGAGCGGACCAGCTCCGGCACCGCGCCCCGGCGCAGCGCCACCACCGGGGTGCCGGTCGCCATCGCCTCCACCATCACCATGCCGAACGGCTCCGCCCACTGGATCGGCATGATCAGGCAACGGGCCTCCAGCAGCAGCCGCCACGCGGCCTCGCGGTCGGCGTTCAGCACGAGCGTGACGTCGTCGCCCAGCAGCGGCCGTACCACCTGTTCCAGGTAGCGGCGCTCGGCCGGCTCGTTGCACTTGCCGGCCAGCGTGAGCGGCAGCCCGGCCGCCCGGCACGCCGCGATCGCCACGTCCGGGCCCTTGTCCGGGCTGAACCGGGCCAGCCAGAGCACCGGTCCCGTCCCGGGCGCCCGCTTGCGCGGGACGTCCCGCAGCGGCATCGCGTTGTGCACGGTGCCGGCCCAGGGCAGCCCCGGATTCGCCCGGCGCTGCGCGTGCGAGATCGCGACCAGGCCCACCCCCCGGTCGGTGTTGCCGAGCACGGTGCCGTACTCGCCCACCGGGTTGCCGTGCACGGTCGCGACAGTGGGCACCCGGCGGCGTCCGGCCACCAGCGGGCCGATCGTGCTGTGGTCGTGCACCAGATCGAAGTCCGCCGGGCCGATCAGGCGGTCGACGTGGGCCAGGTGCGCCAGCTCGGGCAGCGACTCGCCCATCCGCTCGTACTGCAGCTCGTCGCAGGTGGAGACGAAGTCGGCCGAGGTGCCGTGCCCGGTCCCCGCCCCGAACAGCGTCACCGCGTGCCCCCGCTCGACGAGCGCGTCGACCAGTCCCGCGACCAGCGTCTCCAGCCCGCCGTAGCCGGGCGGCGGCACCGACAGCCAGGGCGGCACCACCATCGCGATCCGCAGCGGCCCGGCCCGCCAGCGCTCCGAGGACTGCTGGTTCACGGCCACGAGTCCTCCCCGCTCGGTCCCCGGCGTACCCGCTGGGTCGCGGGTTCCCGGCCCGGCCCGCGGTAAACGACACGCCGTCGGCTCAGCCGGACACCGCGATCCCGACGTGCACCTCACGTACGCCCGGCAGGGCCCACGCGGCCCGTTCCGCCTCCTCGCGCTGCCACCAGGCGCCCACGACGCCGTCGAGCACCACAGTGTCGCCGTCGACCCGGGCGTCGATGCGCTCGGTGCCGGTCCGCCGCAGCAGCAGGCGGCGCAGGTCGAGGCGCTGCTGCTCGTCGCTGGGCGGGGCCGGGGGCCGTACCTCGATCAGGTTCGTCACCCCGCGTACGCCGCGCAGCCGGCGCAGCTCACGCTCGGCGGTACGGCGCTGGAAGCCGAACTCGACCTCGCCCCGGAGCATGACCCAGCCGTCGGCGACCGTCACGTCCAGCCGTTCGGCCGGCACGAAGCTGTCCCACTCCAGCGCCCGGTCGGCCGCGATCGCGATGTCGGCGTCGGTACGCCGGTCCGTGGCGGTCAGGTCGACCTCCAGGTCGCTGGCGACCGCGCGCACCCCGCGTACCCGGTGGGCGCAGCGCTCGACGGCCCACCGCCGCGCGTAGCTGTCCACCCGCCCGGTGAGCGTGACGACGCCGTCGGCGACCGTCACGCCGACGTCGGTGGCCCGGGTCTGCGCGTCCCAGTCCAGTTCGGCGAGGACGTCGCGCTGGATCTGCTGGTCGGTACGCACGGTGGACGTGGTGGTCATGCCCCCAGCGTGGCCCGGTTGCGGGTGAGCCGGTCTCACCCGCACCGGGTGAGAAAGAGGACGGGCGGCGGGCGACGGAGCCAACCCCCTTGGCTCCGTCACCCGCCGCCCAGGAGGGAGGCAGGTCTTGGGGACTATGACGTCTCGGCGAGCGTCACGGTTGCGGTCTCAGCGGATCCGTTTCGCTTGTACTCGACCTCGACCCGGTCGCCGACCTTGCCGGCCTGCACCGCGCCGACCAGATCGTTCGAGTCGTTGATCACCTTGTCACCGAACTTGGTGATCACGTCGCCGCGCTGGAGCCCGGCCTTCTCGGCGGGGCTGCCCGGAGTGACGGCGGCGACGAGCGCGCCGCCGTCCTCGGCGCCGTTCACGCTCACCCCGAGCGAGGGGTGGCTGATCTTCTCGCCGCGCTGGAGCTTCTCGGCCACGTCCTTGGCCTTGTTGCTCGGGATGGCGAAGCCCACGCCGATGTTGCCGGTGCTGCCCTGCCCGGCGGTGGCGATGGCGGTGTTGATGCCGATCACCTCGCCCCGGGTGTTGACGAGCGCGCCGCCGGAGTTGCCCGGGTTGATCGGGGCGTCGGTCTGCAGCAGGCCGGAGATCGAGCTGGCGCCCTGCTGCGGGTTCTGCTGGCCGCTGCCCGCCTGGATGGTGCGGTCGCGGGCGCTGAGGATGCCGGCGGTGACCGAGCCCTGCAGGCCGAGCGGGCTGCCCAGGGCGAGCACCTGGTCACCGACCTGCATGGCGTCGCTGTCGCCGAACTTCGCCGCCTTCAGGTCGCTGACCCCGCTGGCCTGGACCACCGCGAGGTCGGTCTTCGGGTCGGTCCCGACGATCTTGGCGGTCGCGCTCTTGCCGTTGGCGAAGACCACCCGGACGGTGTCGCCACCGGCGCCGGCCACCACGTGGTTGTTCGTCAGCACGAACCCGTCGGCGCTGAGGATCACCCCGGATCCCTCACCGCTGCCCGTCATGATCGTGACGATGCTGTCCTGGACGGACGCCGCGATCTTGGGCAGGTCGGCGCTGTTGATGATCGGGGCGGCGGAGTAGGTGCGGGTCGGGCCGTCCCCGTCGAGCGCGAGCGCCAGCGCGCCACCGGCCACGCCCGAGCCGAACATCAGCGCCAGCGCCAGCGCGCCCACGCCGACGATCTTCCCGGCCCGGCTGGGCCGCGCCGGCTGCGGCGTGCCCCACGGCGGGGTCGGCTGCCCGGCCTGGTACGGCTGGTAGCCGTGCTGTCCGTGCTGTCCGTGCTGTCCGTGCTGTCCCTGGTACGGCTGCGCCTGGTACGACGGGACCGGCCCGCCGCTGTGCGGCGCCGACTGGTAGCCCGAGCCGCTCTGCTGCTGGGCCCAGCCGTGCTGCTGGTGCTGCTGCCCGTACCAGGGGTGCTGCTGCTGCGCCGCGGCCTGGTACGGCGTCCCGCCCTGCGGCGGGTACGGGCCGGCCGGCGGAGCGGCCGGGTTCGTGGTTCCGGCCTGCGCCGTGGTTCCGGCGGCCGGGGAGTCGGCCGGAACCGGCGCGGCGGCCGGTGTGTTCGAGGTGTTCGAGGAGTCCGACGTCCCGCCCTCGACGCGGGGCAGCTCGGCGGTGTGGTGCGACGGCTCGGCGTCGGCGGGGGCCGGCGACCGCTGCGGATCGGTCTCGTGGTCGGTCATGCCCCCAGCTTTCCCTGTGGCACTGTCATCAGCCTGGAATCCGCCTGGAAGTTTTCTGAACGTCACTCGCCCGGCTCGGGCGCCTCGGGCAGCAGCGGCAGCTTCACCCGGAACGTCGCCCCGCCGCCGGGGGTCTTGTCCACCTCGACGGTGCCGTGGTGCGCGGCCACGAGCGCGGCCACGATGGCCAGGCCGAGGCCGGTGCTGATCGGCCCGCCGGCCCGCCGGGTACGGGCGGCGTCCACCCGGTAGAACCGTTCGAAGACCCGCTCGGCCTGCTCCGGCGTGAGGCCGGGACCGGTGTCCGCCACCTCCACCACGGCGAGGTTGCCCGCCTCCGCCCGCAGCCGCAGCGTCACCGAGGCGTCCGGCGGGGTGTGGGTGAGCGCGTTCGTCATCAGGTTGCCGATCACCTGGCGCAGCCGGGCGTCGTCGCCGAGCACCACCAGCGGGCCCGCGCCCGGGTCCCGCTCCAGCTCGATCCGCCGGTCCGGGGCGACCACCCGGGCCGCCTCCACCGCGTCCGAGGCCAGCACCGGCAGCTCGACCGGGGCCAGCGCGATCGGCCGTTCCCGGTCCATCCGCGCCAGCAGCAGCAGGTCCTCCACCAGCAGCCCCATCCGGGCCGCCTCGTCCTCGATGCGGCGCAGCAGGTCGGCGGTCTGCTCCGGCGCGCGCGCCGCGCCCTGCCGGTACAGCTCGGCGAAGCCCCGGATCGTGGTCAACGGCGTCCGCAGCTCATGCGAGGCGTCGGCGATGAACTGCCGCATCCGCTCCTCGGACCGGCGGGCCCGCGCCTCCGACGCCTGCGCGTACGCGGCCGCGTCCCGCGCGCCCATCTCGGCGCTGCGCGCCGCCGCCTCGGAGGCCGCCCGCGCGGTGAACGCGGCCTCGATCTGCGCCAGCATCGCGTTCAGCGCCCGGGACAGGCGACCCAGCTCGGACGTCGGGCACGGCCGTCCCATCTCCGGGTCGGGCACGCGCCGGGTCAGGTCGCCGCCGGCGATGGCGGCCGCCGTACGCTCTATCTCCACCAGCGGCTTCAGGCTGGTACGGACGATTCCGGCGCCGACGGACGCCAGCGAGATCAGCACCGCGCCCCCGACCAGAAGGTCGATCCAGACGAGCTGTCGAACGGCCATGTCGACGTCGGTCAGATGTTCCCCGATCAACGCCATCTGCCCGTTCGGCAACTGGGTGTAGAGCACCCGCCAGCGGACCGAGCTGTCGCGCGCCCGGACGGTGAACGGATCTCCCTCCAGTTTCCGGAACCCGCTCACCTCCGTGGGCCAGCTCGGCAGGTCCCGCTCCTGGAACCGATCCGTGTCGTAGGCGATTCCGCCGTCGACCTCTCCGCTGCCCCGGCTGGTCAGCACCACGAGGTAGTCGCTGGGCAACGTGATACCGGTCGGCGGGATCGACTCGAACCGGTTCACCGAGTCGCTCAGCTCGGTATCGATCTGCCCGACGAGATAGCTGCGCAGGAAATAGGCGGTAGACACGCTGATCACCACCAGGGCCGCAGCCACGAGCGCGAGGACGGAGGCGACGAGCTTCAGCCGGAGCGGGACGCTGCGCAGCCTGCCCTTCGCGTCGTGGACGACGTTCACGCCGCCGGCTTGCGTAGCACGTAACCCACTCCCCGGAGCGTGTGGATCAGCCGCGGCTGGGTGTTGTCGACCTTGCGGCGCAGATACGAGATGTACGACTCGACGATGTTGTCGTCACCGCGGAAGTCGTAGTTCCAGACGTGGTCGAGGATCTGCGCCTTGCTGAGCACCCGGTTGGCGTTGAGCATCAGGTAGCGCAGCAGCTTGAACTCGGTCGGCGAGAGCTGCACCCGCTGACCGGCGCGGTGCACCTCGTGCGTCTCCTCGTCCAGCTCCAGGTCGGCGAAGGTGAGCCGGGACGGGGTCTGGTCGCCGGTCGCGGTGCGCCGCAGCACGGCCCGGATCCGGGCGGTCAGCTCCTCCAGGCTGAACGGCTTGGTGACGTAGTCGTCGCCGCCCAGGGTGAGCCCGCGGATCTTGTCGTCGGTGGCGTCGCGCGCGGTCAGGAAGACCACCGGGGTACGGGTGCCGCCCTCGCGGAGCATCCGGATGACCTCGAAGCCATCCAGGTCGGGCAGCATCACGTCCAGCACCACCAGGTCGGGCCGGTGGTCCTTGGCCGCGTTCAGCGCGGCGCTGCCGCTGGTCGCGGTGGCCACGTCGAAGCCCGCGAAACGCAGGCTCGCGGAGAGCAGTTCGAGGATGTTGGGATCGTCCTCGACCACGAGCAGTCGAGCCTCCGTCTGGGTAGCCGCCATGGGCCCCATCATCCGCGCTCCGGCTGCGGCCACGCTGGGTGGACCCTGAAAACAACCTGTGAGATCAGCGGAACAGTCGCCGCAGCCCTTCGGCCGCTCCGTCGAGCATCCGGATCGCGGTCCGGAGCTGGTTGTCACTGAGCCGCCGCGCCCGTACCAGCGCGCCGACCTCGACCGTGAACGCGGCCAGCCGCTTGTCGAACTCGGCGAGCAGCGGCGAGTCGTCCGGACGGGCCGATCCCCCGTCGCCCGCCGGACGGGCCGTGGCGGAGGCCGTCCACGCGCCCTGCCGGGTCTGCCGAGCCACCTCGCGCAGTTCGCGCTTCAGGTCGCGGACCGAGCCGCGTACCTCGTTGTGGATCTCACCGGCCAGCGCGGACAGGTCCTCGACCGCGGCGCCGATGTCGGCCTCCAGGGTCGACAGCTCGTCGGCGCGCTGCCGCAGTTCGGCGCGGCCCGCCTCGGTGATCTCGTAGACCTTGCGGCCGCCCACGGCGGTGTGCGTGACCAGGCCCTCCGCCTCCATCCGTTGCAGACGGGGGTAGATGGTGCCGGCGCTGGGCGCGTACAGGCCGAGGAAGCGGTCCTCCAGCAGGCGGATCAGCTCGTATCCGTGCTTCGGGCCGTCGTCGAGCAGCTTCAGCAGGTAGAGCCGGAGCCGGCCGTGGCTGAACACGGCGGTCACGGCAGCTCCTCCACGTCCTCGGCGGTCGCGACCGGGCGGGCGAGCAGCGCGATGCTGCCGGAGGTCGCGGAGGCCCAGAGCCTACCCGTACCGCCGCCGAGCACTCCGTGGCTGTCCTTGATCGAACCGAAGCCGCGCTGCCCGCCGTCCACCTGCGGAAAGCCGCTGGTGATCTTGCCGGCGGTGGT
Source organism: Micromonospora chalcea (assembly GCF_028768405.1). Classification (NCBI taxonomy): domain Bacteria; kingdom Bacillati; phylum Actinomycetota; class Actinomycetes; order Micromonosporales; family Micromonosporaceae; genus Micromonospora; species Micromonospora chalcea. The sequence continues at coordinate 3,752,844 of NZ_CP118233.1, forward strand.
GTGCAGGTGCACCGTGAGGTCGCTGTCCTCGCGAACCCGTACGGTGATGCTGCCGGAGATGGCGCTGAGCCGGATCTCGCTGCCCCGCGGGTTGTCCAGGTCGCAGGTGATCGAGCCGGAGACGGCGTGGGCGCGTACCCGCTCGGGCGCGCTGTCGGCGAGGATCAGCTCACCGGAGACCGTCTCCAGGTCGAGGTCGCCGCCGATGCCGAGCGCCTCGACCGGGCCGGAGATGACCTTGGCGCTGGTGCGTCCCCGCAACCCCCGCAGCGTGACCTCGCCGGACGTGACGTCGACCCTGGTGTCCCCGCGCAGGCCGGAGGCGACGAGCGTGCCGTCCACCAGGTGCAGGTCGGCAAGGACCTCGGCCGGTACGGCGACCGACACCTCGGCGCGATACCGGCGGTGGAAGCCGCCGAAGGACCAGAGCACGCCCGGCCACCGGGTCGGCCGCTCGTGCTGGACGGTCAGCCGGCCGTCGCGCATCTCGACCAGGAGTGGCCGCCGGCCGATCCGGGTGACGTCGACCCGTGCCGGGCCGTCCGTGGCGACCACGTTGAGCCGGCCGCTGACCAGCCGGACGTCGAGCCGGGTGACCGGCTCGTCCACCGTGATCCGCTGCGGGCTGTCGACCGTCCAGTTGGTCATGGCGTCCTCCCCTCGACGACGTACCGACCGACGGCACGTCGAGTAACACGAGGAGCGTAACGCGATACATCGCGACTGAACAAGCGCCTATCGCGACTGTGTCGCGTCTCCGACGCCGCTCGTCCGCCCGCAGCCGGTAGATCTTGGAAGCAAAAGGTCCTCATGACGGCAGTCCTCATGACGGCCGTTTGCTTCCAAGATCTCTGATGGTCCAGCGCGACGCGCGCGCCGGTCAGCCCTGCGGACGGGCGGGGCCGGGCGGATCGCGGCCTCGGCGGCCCGGGCCAGCGCCCTACGATCCGCCCCCGGCGCCGGGTAGAGCGCGGCCCGCACCGTCACGACCACGGTCAGGTCCCGGGCGGCGAGCACCCGGCGCATCGAGGCCCACAGCGTCTCCTCGCCGAGGAAGGCGGCGAGCGTGCCCGGGTCACCGCCGTACCGGTAGGCGAGGTCCAGCGGCACCACCGGCGTGCCGGTGGCCACGGCGGCCTGGAACATCGCCGGGCGGAAGCCACCGGCCGGGCGACAGTCGGTGGCGGCGCCGCACCAGGTCGTACCCTCCGGGAAGACCGCCACCGGCCGCCCGGAGCGCAGCGACTCGGCCACGCGCGCGACGGTGGCGGGCAGGTCGCGCGGGCGGGACCGGTCCACGAACACGGTGCCCGCCGCGGCGGCGAGCGCACCCACCACCGGCCAGCGCCGCACCTCGCGTTTGGCCAGCATCCGGGCCGGCGAGACCGCCAGCACCGCCAGGACGTCCAGCCAGGAGACGTGGTTGGCGACCAGCAGCGCCCGGCCGCGCGGCGCCCGGCCCCGGGCCACCAGCCGCACCCCGAGGGTACGCAGCGTCCACCGCGCCCAGCCGCGCGTCGCGGCCCGCCGCCGCGCCGCCGGCAGCAGCGGCAGGAGCGCGGCCAGGCCGGCCCCGGCCAGCATCATTCCGAGTACGCCGAGCAGCCGTCCCGCCCGGCGCAGCCGCGACACGTCCGGGGTGGTGGGCGGCGGCAGGCAGTCCGGCCCGCAGCCCGACGCGGGCCGCCACAGGCCCTCCCCCGGCCCGCCCCCGGCACGACCGGCCACGCCCCCGACGGGACCGGCCGCGGCCCTGCCACGCGGAGGAGCAGCGGCGGTCACGAGCCGCCGCCGAGGAAGTGCCGCAGGTAGCGCGGGTTCATCCGGTCGAGCGAGAACAGCACGTAGAAGTCGGCGCAGCCGAAGTCGCTGTCGTACGCCGGCTCACCGGCCACCCAGGCGCCGAGCCGCAGGTAGCCGCGCAGCAGCGGCGGCACGAGCGCCCGGCCCCCGGCGGGGGTGAGCGCGCCCGGGTCGGCGGCGGGCGCCTCGGCGAACCAGGGTCGGCGCGGGGTGACCCGCAGCGCCGGCGGGGCCAGGTGCCGGGCGCTGACCTCGGCCCACACCGCAGCGGCGGCGACCCCGCCGTCGGTGACCGGCACCGAGGCGCAGCCGCCGAGCCAGCGGGAGCCGCGCAGATGCAGGTAGCGGCAGATCCCGGCCCACATCAGGTTGATCACGGCGCCGGTCCGGTGGTCCGGGTGCACGCACGAGCGGCCCGCCTCGACCAGGTCGTCGCGGAGCGGGGCGAGCGGGCGCAGGTCGAACTCGCCGTCGGCGTACCGGCGTGCGGTGCGGCCGGGTGGCAGCAGCCGGTACGTGCCGACGACCTCGCCGGTGCCCTCGCGCAGCACCACCAGGTGGTCGCAGTGCGCGTCGAACTCGTCGGAGTCGAGCCCGGTGACGGCGCTCGGCACTGTGGCGCCGAGTTCGCCGGCGAACACCTCGTGGCGCAGGCGTTGCGCGGCCGCGACCAGTGTCGGGTCGTCGGCGATCAGCAGGGTGTAACCGCTGGTCGTGAGCGGTGCGCCAGCGGCGTGCAGAACGGCCATGGCTCCTGTGTAGGTGCCGTGGGTTGCCACCGGGCGGGGTGAGGGGTGTCGATCCGGTGAACGCCGGTCGGCGGCGTCGTGCGCACCGGGACGGCCGGTGCGGCGCGGGGGTGTGCGAGGCTGCCGGACGCCGGCGAGGGCGCCGGCGGAGGTGAACCCGGAGGTGCGCATGCTGGTCGAGGCCCGGTTCCAGGGACCGGACGGTTCGGGCAACGGCGGCTGGAGCGCCGGGATCTTCGCCGCGCTGATCGACGACCGGGGGCCGGTGGAGGTCACGTTGCGCCGGCCGCCGCCGCTGGAGACCCCGCTGACCGCCGCCGACGGCGAGGTACGCGACCCGGACGGCCAGTTGATCGCCCAGGTACGCCGGGTGGAGCCGGTCGAGGCGGTGGTGCCGCCGGTGGACCGGGCGACGGCGGCCGACGCCGCGCGGGCGTACCCCGGTCTGCTGGACCACCCGTTTCCCCGCTGCTTCGTCTGCGGCCCGGCGCACCCGGACGGCCTGCGGATCTTCCCGGGGCGGCTGCCGGACGGGCGGACCGCCGCGCCGTTCCGCGCCCCGGCCGAGGTGACGCCCGCGACGGTGTGGGCGGCGCTGGACTGCCCCGGTGGCTGGGCGGTGCTCGCGCCCGGCCGCCCGTACGTCCTGGGGCGGATCGCCGCGCAGGTCACGGCGCTGCCACGACCCGGCGACGAGTGCGTGGTGACCGGCCTCGCGGTGGGCGGCGAGGGGCGGAAGGCGGAGGTGCACACCAGCCTGTACGGTGCGGACGGCGCATTGCTCGGCCGCGCCCGGGCCACCTGGGTGGCGCTGGCGACCGCCTGATGTCCTACCTGAGGAGGACGGCGCGTACACGTCCCGCCTGATTGACCCCCTTGCGCCGGGTTGGAAGGCTGTTGCGGGGCGCCCCCGCAACAGCGCCCCCACCGGCGCGCGTCATGCCCGCCGGGGCAGGAGAGGAGAATGATGTCCGACGGGCAGCCACGCCCCAGTGCCGGGACCGGCCAGATCATCGTGTCCGGCCTGACCAAGCAATACAAGACCGTCCGCGCGGTGGACAACCTGTCGTTCACCGTCGAGCCGGGCCGGGTCACCGGCTTCCTCGGCCCGAACGGCGCCGGTAAGACGACCACGCTGCGCATGCTGCTGAACCTGGTGACGCCGAGTGCCGGCACGGCGACCATCGGCGGCAGCCGGTACGCCGACCTGCCCGACCCGCTGCGCACGGTGGGCGCGGTGCTGGAGGCGTCCAGCGCGCACAAGGGCCGCACCGGCATCAACCACCTGCGGGTGATCTGCGCGGCGGCCGGGCTGCCGAAGGAGCGCGCCGACGAGGCGCTCGCCCTGGTGGGGCTCTCGCCCGCGGCGAAGCGCAAGTTCAAGGGCTACTCGCTGGGCATGAAGCAGCGCCTCGGCATCGCCGCCGCGATGCTCGGCAACCCGCAGGTGCTGATCCTGGACGAGCCGGCCAACGGCCTGGACCCGGAGGGCATCCGCTGGATGCGCGGTTTCCTCAAGGGTCTCGCCGCCGAGGGTCGTACGGTGCTGGTCTCCAGCCACCTGCTCTCCGAGATGCAGCTGCTCGCCGACGACGTGGTGATCATCGCGGCCGGCAAGCTGGTCCGGCAGGGTCCGGTCGACCAGGTGATGGCGTCGATGACGCACGGCGTCCGGGTGCGGGTGCGCACCCCGCAGGCCGACGAGCTGGCCACGGTGCTGCGCGAGCAGTCCGCCACCGTCGACGCCGACCCGCACGGCGCGCTGCTGGTCAGCGGCGTGGACGCCCCGACCGTGGGCCGCCTCGCGCTGGCCGCCAAGGTCGAGCTGCACGAGCTGACCACCGAGCGGCCCGACCTCGAAGGGGTCTTCCTGGAGCTGACGGCCGGAAAGGCGGAGATCCGATGACGCTTGTCCGATCCGAACTGCTCAAGATCCGTACCACCAGCACGTGGTGGATCTTCGGGCTGATCAGCCTGGCGCTGTGGGCGCTCACGCTGTTCTTCAACTGGCTGCAGACCGAGGCGCTGGCCGGCGGGGACTTCGGCGAGGTGCCGGCCGAGCAGTCCGACCAGTTGCAGGCCATCTCGGCCGCCGACAACCTGGCGGCCAACCTCTACACCAACGGCCAGTTCTTCGGCCTGCTCATCGTGCTGCTGCTCGGCATCGTGGTGGTGACCAGCGAGTTCTTCCACCAGACGGTGACCACCACGTTCCTCACCGCGCCGCACCGCACCGCGGTGATGCTGGCCAAACTGGCCGCGGCTGGCGTGCTGGCGCTGCTGTTCTGGCTCGTCACCACGGTGCTGAACCTGATCACCGCGCCGCTGATCCTCAGCTCGGTGGACGTCGGCTCGCAGCTCGGCAGCGGGGCGATCTGGCGGGCGATCGCGCTCAACGGCCTGGCCTACGTGCTCTGGTCGGTGCTCGGCGTCGGGCTCGGCGTGCTGATCCGCAGCCAGATCGGCGCCACCGTGACCGGCATCCTGTTCTACCTGGGTGGCGCGATCGGCGCGGCGATCGTGCTGAGCCTGCTCGCCTCGCGGTACGGCGACTGGATCAACAAGCTCCAGCTGCTGGTTCCGTCGCTGGCCTCCGGGCTCATGGTGGGCGGCGACACCAACATCCCGGGCAACCCGCCGCAGTGGGCGGGCGCGCTGGTGCTGATCGGGTACGCGGTGGTGGCCGGCGCGATCGGCGTCGCCACGATCCGCAAGCGCGACATCTCCTGACCTCGCGCTCAGGCCGGGCCCCGGCCGGTGACACCCGTCACCGGCCGGGGCCTTCGCCGTCTAGCAGGAGTCGCCGGATCACGCAGCGTTTGCCGAACTTCTGGCATCTTCTGTGAAACGGACCACCAGCCGGAGGCGACAATGCCTGCGCTCAGCGCACGGCGTAGCCTTGGCATCGGTTTACCCAGCGTCGGCAACCGGGGGTCACCGGGGGCCACCGTGACATTCACAACCGCGTGAAAGAGGCGATTAGCGGCCGTGTCGACCCAGCAGACTTCGCAGGAGAACCCACTGGCGGGTTTCGGCCCGAACGAGTGGATCGTCGAGGAGATGTACCAGCGCTACCTCGCCGACCCCTCGAGCGTCGATTCGGCCTGGCACGACTTCTTCGCCGACTACCGGCCGGCCCCGGGCGCCGCCACGCCGCGCCCGGAGGGGCAGGCCAAGCCGGCCGCGAAGCCGGAGCCGGCCGAGCAGCAGGAAGCAGTGACCACGGTCAAGGAGCAGCCCGCCAAGGCGGCCCCCGCCAAGGCCGAGCCGAAGGCGGCCGCCCCGGCCAGGCCCGCGGCGAAGCCGGCGGCGAAGGCGCCTGAGCCGGCCAAGAAGTCCGCCCCGGCCAAGCCGGCCGCCAAGGCACCGACCGCGAGCGCCGCCGGCACCACGACGCTGCGCGGCGTCGCCGCCAAGATCGTGCAGAACATGGACGCGTCGCTGTCGGTCCCGACCGCCACCAGCGTGCGCGCCGTCCCGGCCAAGCTGCTCGTCGACAACCGCATCGTGATCAACAACCACCTGACCCGGGGTCGCGGTGGCAAGGTCAGCTTCACCCACCTGATCGGGTACGCGCTCGTCCGTGCGGTCGTCGAGCACCCGGAGATGAACAACTCCTTCGCCGAGGTCGACGGCAAGCCGGCGATGGTCCGCCCGGAGCACGTCAACCTGGGCATCGCGATCGACCTGGTCAAGCCGGACGGCTCGCGCAACCTGGTGGTGCCGTCCATCAAGGGCTGCGAGCAGATGGACTTCCGGCAGTTCTGGCAGGCGTACGAGGACGTGGTCCGGCGCGCCCGCCGCAACGAGCTGACCATGGAGGACTACTCCGGCACCACGATCTCGCTGACCAACCCGGGCGGCATCGGCACGGTGCACTCGATCCCGCGCCTGATGCAGGGGCAGAGCGCCATCATCGGCGTCGGCGCGATGGAGTACCCGGCCCCCTACCAGGGCATGAGCGAGGCCACCCTGGCCCAGCTCGCGGTCAGCAAGGTCATCACGCTGACCAGCACGTACGACCACCGGATCATCCAGGGCGCGCAGTCCGGCGAGTTCCTGAAGGTCATGCACGAGCTGCTGCTCGGTGAGCGCGGCTTCTACGACGACATCTTCACCTCGCTGCGCATCCCGTACGAGCCGGTGCGCTGGATGCGCGACGTCGCAGTCGACAGCGAAGGCCAGATCAACAAGACCGCGCGGGTGCACGAGCTGATCCACGCGTACCGGGTGCGCGGCCACCTGATGGCCGACACCGACCCGCTGGAGTTCAAGATCCGGAAGCACCCGGACCTGGACGTCCTCCAGCACGGGCTCACGCTCTGGGACCTCGACCGCGTCTTCCCGGTCAACGGCTTCGCCGGCCAGCAGCGGATGAAGCTGCGCTCGATCCTCGGCGTGCTGCGCGACTCGTACTGCCGCCGGGTCGGCATCGAGTACATGCACATCCAGGACCCGGAGGAGCGGCGCTGGATCCAGGAGCGGGTCGAGCGCAAGTACGAGAAGCCGAGCCAGGACGAGCAGAAGCACGTGCTGAACCGGCTCAACGCCGCCGAGGCGTTCGAGACGTTCCTGCAGACCAAGTACGTCGGCCAGAAGCGCTTCTCGCTGGAGGGCGGCGAGTCGCTGATCCCGCTGCTCGGCGAGGTGCTGGAGTGCTCCGCCGAGGCCGGGCTGGACGAGGTCGTCATCGGCATGGCCCACCGCGGCCGGCTCAACGTGCTGGCGAACATCGTCGGCAAGCCGTACGAGAAGATCTTCTCCGAGTTCGAGGGGCACCTCGACCCGCGCTCCACCCAGGGCTCGGGCGACGTGAAGTACCACCTCGGCCAGAACGGCAAGTTCACCACTCCGGACGGCGAGCACGCGGTCAAGGTGTCGGTGGTGGCGAACCCGTCGCACCTGGAGGCCGTCGACCCGGTGCTGGAGGGGATAGTCCGGGCCAAGCAGGACCGGATCGATCTCAAGCTGGAGGGCTACACCGTGCTGCCGCTGGCGGTGCACGGTGACGCCGCCTTCGCCGGCCAGGGTGTGGTCGCCGAGACGCTCAACCTGTCCCAGCTGCGCGGCTACCGCACCGGCGGCACCGTGCACGTGGTCGTCAACAACCAGGTCGGCTTCACCACCGCCCCGGAGTACAGCCGGTCCAGCCTCTACAGCACCGACGTGGCCCGGATGATCCAGGCGCCGATCTTCCACGTGAACGGCGACGACCCGGAGGCAGTGGTCCGGGTGGCCCGCCTCGCGTTCGAGTACCGGCAGGCGTTCAACAAGGACGTCGTGATCGACATGGTCTGCTACCGCCGGCGCGGGCACAACGAGGGCGACGACCCGTCGATGTCCAACCCGGAGATGTACAAGATCATCGACTCCAAGCGGTCGGTCCGGAAGCTCTACACCGAGGAGCTGATCGGGCGCGGCGACATCACCGTGGAGGACGCGGAGGAGCTGCTGCGCGACTACCAGGGGCAGCTGGAACGGGTCTTCAAGGCCACCCGGGACGCCGCGACCACACCGCGTCAGCTCAGCCGCCCGCCGCGGGAGGAGGAGCCGGAGCCGCATGTCGACACCGCCACCGACGCCGCGGTGGTCAAGGCGATCGGCGAGGCGCACGTCAACCTGCCGGAGGGCTTCACCCCGCACAAGCGGATCCAGCAGCTGCTGGAGCGGCGCCGCAAGATGTCCGTCGAGGGCGGCATCGACTGGGGCTTCGCCGAGATCATCGCGTTCGGCACGCTGCTGCACGACGGCGTCACCGTCCGGCTCGCCGGGCAGGACTCGCGCCGCGGCACGTTCGTCCAGCGGCACGCCTCGGTGGTCGACGCCAAGACCGGCGAGGACTACCTGCCGCTGATGTCGCTCACCGCCGACGGCGAGCGGTCGCGCTTCTTCGTCCACGACTCGCTGCTCTCCGAGTACGCGGCCATGGGCTTCGAGTACGGCTACTCGGTGGAGAACATCAACGCGCTGGTGGCCTGGGAGGCCCAGTTCGGTGACTTCGTCAACGGCGCCCAGTCGGTGATCGACGAGTTCATCTCGTCCGGCGAGGTGAAGTGGGGTCAGCGCTCCGCGGTGACGCTGCTGCTGCCGCACGGCCACGAGGGCCAGGGCCCGGACCACACGTCCGGCCGCCCGGAGCGGTTCCTCCAGCTCTGCGCCGAGGACAACATGCGGGTGGCCATCCCGACCACCCCGGCGAACTACTTCCACCTGCTGCGCCGCCAGGCCATGTCGCCCAAGCGCAAGCCGCTGGTGGTGTTCACGCCGAAGTCGCTGCTGCGGCACAAGCTCTGCGTGTCGCCGGTGGAGGACTTCACCACCGGGACGTTCCAGCCCGTGCTGGCCGACACCGCGGCTCCGGCGCCGGAGCAGGTGAAGCGGGTGCTGCTCTGCTCGGGCAAGGTCTACTACGACCTGTTCCAGGCCCGGCAGGAGCGGGGCGTGACGGACACCGCGATCATCCGGATGGAGCAGCTCTACCCGCTGCCCGTCGAGGAGGTCCGGGCCGCGCTCGCGCAGTACCCGAACGCCGAGGACTTCGCCTGGGTCCAGGAGGAGCCGGCCAACCAGGGCGCCTGGTCGTTCGTCGCGCTCAACCTGCTGGAGCACCTGCCCGAGGTCCGGCTGCGCCGCATCTCCCGGCCGGCCGCCGCCGCCCCGGCGGTGGGCTCGGCGAAGATGCACGAGGTCGAGCAGAACGCGCTGATCGAGGCGGCTCTCCCCCGCCCGTGACACCACCGGCAGCGGCCCGTCCCGACCCGGGGCGGGCCGTTGCCGTACGACGAGAGGAACACCGTGTACTTCACCGACCGTGGCATCGAGGAGCTGGTCGAGCGCCGGGGTGACGAGCAGGTCAGCCTGGAGTGGCTGGGCGAGCGGCTGCGTGACTTCGTCGACCTGAACCCGGAGTTCGAGACCCCGATCGAGCGGTTCGCCACCTGGCTGGCCCGCCTCGACGACCCGGACGACGACTGACGCGCGCGGCCGGGCGCGGCCTCAGCCGGCCGCGCCCCGCCCGGCGACCCGCAGGTCCCCGGTACGCCGCAGCTTCTGCCAGCCCAGCCGGCCGCCGGTCAGCGCGGTGCCGACCGCCTGGAGCAGTACCAGGTACATGACCTGCCGGTAGACGAACTGCTGCAACGGCAGCACCCAGAGCACGCCGAGCCTCTCCCGGTCCAGCCGGAAGGCGAGCACCGCGGTGAGGAACTGGAGCGCGAGCATCACCAGCCAGGCCACCACCGTGTCGCTGCGGTCCAGGAAGATCAGCCCGTAGATGGCGAGCAGGTCGATCACCGGGGCGGCCAGCGGCAGCAGCACGCCGAACAGCGTCAGGAACGACAGGCACCGGCGGCCGAACCGGCCCGACGGACCGCTCTCGATCACCGAGCGCCGGTGCTTCCACATCGCCTGCATGGTGCCGTAGCTCCACCGGTACCGCTGCTTCCACAACTGGCCGATGGTGGTCGGCGCCTCGGTCCAGGCGCGGGCGCTCTCCTCGTACACGATGTGCCAGCCGGCGCGGCCGACGGCGATGGTGACGTCGGTGTCCTCGGCGAGCGTGTCGTCGGTCAGGCCGCCCACCTGCTCCAGCGCCTGCCGCCGGAACGCGCCGATCGCGCCGGGGACGGTGGGCATGCAGCGCAGCGTCTCGTAGAGGCGGCGGTCGAGGTTGAAGCCGATGACGTACTCGATGTGCTGCCACTTGGCGATCAGGCCGCGGCGGTTGCCGACCTTGACGTTGCCGGCGACCACGCCGACCCGGGGGTCGGCGAACGGCTGGACCAGCCGGCGGACCGAGTCCGGCTCGAAGATCGTGTCGCCGTCGACCATGACGATCAGGTCGTGCCGGGCCAGCGCGACGCCGGTGTTCAGCGCGCTGGGCTTGCCGCCGTTGGGCTTGCGCACGACCCGCACGTTCGGCAGGCGCAGCGCCGCGACGATGTCGGCGGTGCCGTCGGTCGAGCCGTCGTCGACCACCACCACCTCGATGCCGCCGGGGTGGTCGCCCAGGGCCAGCGAGCGGACCGCCGCGGCGATGCCCTCCCGCTCGTTGTACGCGGGCACGATCACCGAGACCGGTTCGGTGACCGGCGGGCCCCAGGACCAGTCGCGGCGACGGCGGCGGCGCGCGTGCCGCGGGGCCACGACGAACAGCAGCAGGGTACGGCCGATCGTGAGCACCCCGACGAGAACGAAGAAGACGCCGAGCACCCCGAACATGCCGTCGGCGACGCGTACCGCGCCGACCAGGACGTGGCCCCGCAACCGCTCGTCGAGCGGGGCCGCCGTGTGCCCGCCCACCGGGCCGGACACACCCGCGGCCGCGAACGTCTGGTTGAGTCCCTCGCTGACGGTGGTGAAGCGGTAGCCGCGTTCCAGCATCGCCGGGATGTACCGCTCCAGCGCGGCCACGGTGCCGGCCCGGTCGCCGCCCGAGTCGTGCCACAGCGCGATGGTGCCGGCCGTCCCGTCCGGCGTGGCGTTCGCGATCATCTCCTCGACCGGGAGCAGCTCCCAGTCCCGGCTGTCCACGTCGTTGACGACCGTGAGGTAGCTCAGCTCGCCCGCCTGCCGCAGCATCGGCCAGTCCCGGTCGGTGTACGCGTCCGCCCGGGACGAGTACGGGAAGCGCAGCAGCGACGTCCGGACACCTGTGGTGCTGGCGATGGCGAGCTGCGTCTGCGCGTACTCCAGTTCGCGCCGCCACTGCGGCAGCGCGGCGAGGTCGGGATGGGTGAACGTGTGCACGCCCAGCTCGTGGCCCTCGGCCACCAGCCGGCGGGTCACCTCCGGGTTTCTGACGACCTGCGAACCGATGACGAAGAAGGTGCCCTTGACCTGGTACTTGTCCAGGACGCGCAGCACCTCCGGCGTCCACCGCGGGTCGGGTCCGTCGTCGAAGGTGAGCGCGACGGTCCGCGGCGGCAGGCGGTGCGACTGGGTCCGGCCCTCCGCGCCGACGTTGACGATCGGGCCGCCGCCGACCACCGAGCTGGGGACCTCCCGCTGGCTGCCGGGCGTCACCCGGTTGTCCGGTACGAACGCGGCGTTCGTGTACGCCTCGACGACCAGCAGACCGCCCAGGACGACCACGACCATGGCGACCAGGGCCCAGCTCGGCCGGGGCAGGAGACGCCGCCCACGGGACCGGCGCGCGCCGGGGATCTGCCGCACGCCGGGGATCTGCCGGACGTCCAGCACGGCTGTGGGCGCGTCGTCCGGCTGCCGCCCGGCCCGGTGCCCGCGGGCGGCCCGCACACGGCGGGGGTCCAGCGTGACTGTGGGCTGCTCACTTGTCTGCGGGTTCGGGCGGGCGGGCGCCTGGTCACTCATCGGCGGGCGCGACCGGCGCGGCGGGCGGGTCGACAACCGCCGGCGGGTCGACAACGGGCGGCGGCACCTCGGCGGTGGGGGCGGTGGGCGGCGCGGTGGTGGCCGGCGTCTGGACGGGCCGGGGCGCGGTCGGTGCGGTGCGGGTCGGCCGGGGATACCGAGGGCTCGGCGGGACCGTGGTGGCGGGGGCGACGGAGGTTGCCGGCACCCGCACCGGCGCGGTGCGGATGTCGGTGGGCGTGTCCGGCGTGGCACGGGTCGGCGCGGGGGTGTCCGACGGTTTCGGCGAGGGCAGCCGCTGCTCGCTGGTCGGCTCGACGAACGGGATGACGGTGTCCGGGGTGATCGGCCCGCCGGCGAAGCTGACCCCCACCATGACCGTGTAGATCACGCCGGCCGCGCCGGCGCAGTAGGCGAGACGGCGCAGCCGCCGACGTCGCCGCCCGCTCGGGTCGACGAAGACGGGGGGCGATTCCGGTACGACGGGAATCAGTGCTGTCGGGCCTTCCACACGGCCAAGTGTAGATGCGAGAAACTTCCGCCTTCTCCCCCGGCTAGCCGTGCTGACCAGGCAGAACGGACAGCACCGACCTCGATCTTGTAGGTTGGGTGCCGTGGCGCGCAGCGTGTACCTGACCGGCGTTGGCTCGGGCGGGGGAAAATCGACAGTGGCGCTCGGGCTGGCCGAGCTGTTGTCCCGCCAGGTGGAACGAATCGGCGCGTTCCGGCCGCTCGTCACCGGCGACGGCACCGACCCGATCCTGGCCCTGCTCACCGAGCGCTACCGGATGGATCTGCCGGTCGACGAGCTGTACGGCGCCACGTACGCCGAGGCGAGCGCGCTCGTCGCGGACGGCCGCCGGGAGGAGCTGATCTCCCGGATCGTCACCCGCTACCGCGAGGTCGAGCGCCGCTGCCCGGCGATAGTGGTGGTCGGCAGCGACTTCGCCTACGGCGACGGCACCGGCCCGCGTGAGCTGGCCTTCAACGCCCGGCTCGCGACCGAGTTCAGCAGCGTCGTGGTCCCGGTGGTCGACGGTTTCGGGCAGACGCCCGAGACGATCGCGGCGGCGCTGCGCGGCGCGTACCACGATCTGGTCGACCTCGGCGCGACGGTGATCGCGGCGCTGGCCAACCGAGTGCCGGAGCCGATGACGCTGCCCGAGCTGCCGGTGCCCGCGTACGCGATCCCGGAGGTGCCGACCGTGTCGGCGCCGACGGTGGCGGAGGTCGCCGCGGCGCTGCGCGGCACCGTGCTCACCGGCGACGAGACCGCGCTCGACCGTGACGTGCTCGACTACGTGGTCGGCGCGGCGCACGTGCCGACGCTGCTGGACCACCTCACCGACGGGGCGCTGGTGATCACCCCGGGCGACCGCGCCGACCTGCTGGTGGCCGCCGGGGCCGCGCACGTCGCCGGGCAGGTGTCGCTGGCCGGGCTGGTGCTCACGCTCGGCGAACAGCCCGACCCGCGGGCCATGCGCCTGGTCGAGCGGATGAACACCGGGCTCCCGGTGCTCTCGGTACCCAGCGACAGCTACGACACGGTGTCCGCGTCCAGCCGGATCGAGGGCCGCCCCAGCACCGCCAACCCGCGCAAGGTCGAAGCAGCGCTCGGCGCGTTCGAACGCTGCGTGGACACCGACGACCTGGCCCGCCGGCTGCGGGTCAGCCGGTCCGCGCGGGTCACCCCGCTGATGTTCGAGAACGACCTGATCGACCGGGCCCGCGCCCAGCGCCGCCGGCTCGTGCTCCCCGAGGGCGCCGACGAACGGATCCTGCGCGCGACCGAGGTGCTGCTGCGCCGGAGCGTTGCCGAGATCACGCTGCTCGGCCGCCCGGACGAGATCGCCCGCCGCACCCGGGAGCTGGGCGTGGACCTCGGCGACGCGCAGGTGGTCGACCCGGCGACCAGCCCGTGGCGGGACGAGTTCGCGCAGGCGTACGCGCAGTTGCGCGCCCACCGCGGCGTCACCGTGGAACTGGCGCACGACATCGTGGCGCAGCCCAACTACTTCGGCACGATGATGGTGCAGACCGGCCACGCCGACGGCATGGTGTCCGGCGCCACCCACACCACAGCCGCCACCATCCGGCCCGCGTTCGAGATCATCCGGACCGTACCGGGCGTCTCGGTCGCCTCCAGCGTCTTCTTCATGCTGCTCGCCGACCGGGTGCTCGTCTACGGCGACTGCGCCGTCAACCCCGACCCGGACGCCGACCAGCTCGCCGACATCGCCATCTCGTCGGCCGACACCGCGGCCCGGTTCGGCATCGAGCCGCGGGTGGCGATGCTGTCCTACTCCACCGGCAGCTCCGGCGCGGGCGCCGACGTGGAGAAGGTCGCGGCGGCCACCAAGCTGGTCCGGGAACGCCGGCCCGACCTGCTGGTCGAGGGCCCGATCCAGTACGACGCGGCGATCGACCCGCAGGTGGCCGCCACCAAGCTGCCGGACAGCCCGGTCGCCGGGCGCGCCACGGTGTTCATCTTCCCGGACCTGAACACCGGCAACAACACGTACAAGGCGGTGCAGCGGTCGGCCGGGGCGGTGGCGGTCGGGCCGGTCATGCAAGGCCTGCGGCGGCCGGTAAACGACCTGTCCCGCGGCGCCACCGTGCCCGACATCGTCAACACGGTGGCGATCACCGCCATCCAGGCCGCCGCGGAGGCGTCGGAATGAGCCGCATCCTGGTCCTCAACAGCGGGTCCTCGTCGGTCAAGTACCGGCTGTACGACGGCGACGACGTCCTGGACAAGGGCACCGTCGAACGGATCGGCGAACCCGGCGGCGGGCCGGCCGACCACGAGAGCGCGGTCCGGGAGATCATCGGTCGGCTCGACCTGACCGGGCTGGCCGGCGTCGGCCACCGGGTGGTGCACGGCGGGCGGAAGTTCAGCGAGCCGGTACGCATCGACGACGCGGTGGTCGCCGCCATCGAGGACCTGGTGCCGCTCGCCCCGCTGCACAACCCGGCCAACCTGGCCGGCATCCGCGTCGCGCGGGAGGCGCTGCCGGACGTCCCGCAGGTGGCCGTCTTCGACACCGCGTTCCACCACACGCTGCCCGAGGCCGCCGCCACGTACGCGATCGACAAGGCCACCGCCGAGCGGTACGGCGTCCGCCGCTACGGCTTCCACGGCACCTCGCACGCGTACGTCTCGCGGCGCACGGCGGACCTGCTCGACCGCCCGTACGACCAGCTCAACACCATCACGCTGCACCTGGGCAACGGGGCGAGCGCGTGTGCCGTCCAGGGTGGCCGCAGCGTGGCCACCTCGATGGGCATGTCACCGCTGGAGGGCCTGGTGATGGGCACCCGCAGCGGCGACCTCGACCCGACAGTCATCTTCCACCTGCGCCGCGAGGGCGGCATGGGCGTCGACGACATCGACGACCTGCTCAACCACCGCAGCGGCCTGCTCGGGCTGACCGGCGCCAACGACATGCGTGAGGTGCTGGCCCGGCGTGCCGCCGGTGACCCGGACGCGACACTGGCCTTCGACGTCTACTGCCGGCGCATCACCGGCTACGTCGGCGCGTACTACGCGCTGCTCGGCCGGGTCGACGCGATCGCGTTCACCGCCGGGGTGGGCGAGCACGCCGCGCCGGTGCGTTCCGCATCGCTGGCCGGGCTGGAGCGGCTCGGCATCGCCGTCGACCCGGCGCGCAACGACGGCCACGGCGACCGGATCGTCTCGCCGGACGGCGCGGAGGTTGCGGTGCTCGTGGTCGGCACCGACGAGGAGCGGGAGATCGCCCGCGAGACCCGCGAGGTGCTGGGCGTCTGACCGCGTTCGGGGCGACGGTGCCGCTACCTCGGCGGGGCGGCGTGACCCCAGCGTCTCAGGTGCCGACCCTGCCGCTGCCGGCGACCGGCGCGCGGCGGCCGGGTCAGCCCAGGGCGATCCAGGCGACCAGCGCGACCACCACGACGACGGCGACAGCCACACCGGCGATCAGCGGCACCCGGGACGGCGCCGACGCCGACGCGGCCGGCTCGGGCGAATCGACGAACGCGCGGAACTGCGCTGTGTTGCCACTCGGGTCGGTGTAGTTCTCAGCCATGCGGGTGACCCTAGCGAAACCGGCCGGACCAGGCCGCCCCGCCAGGCCGGAGCTCGACATCCGGCTCACCCGGCCCGCGCAAACCCGCCCGGCCGGTGGAGGCGTCGCCCGGCCGGGTGGTGACGGCAGCCGATCCGGACGGCGGGCGCGGACCGACCACTCGGCTGCCTACCGTGCAGGTGTGAGGGGGCAGCGGCTGGTGGCCGCGCTGATGACGGCGCTGCTGGCCGGCTGCGGCCAGGCCGTCGCCACCACCGATCCCGTACCGGCCGGTGTCCGGCCCGCGCCCGATCGCCAGTACGCGGTGGGGATGCGCCAGTTCACGCTCGATCCGGAGGGCGCGCGGCCGCTGCCGGTCACCGTCTGGTACCCGGCCGACCTGCCCACGCAGGCGACCCCGTCCACTTCCGCAGGTCCCGCCGCACCGGCCCACACCACCGCGCTACCCGGCTCCGCCCCCGCACGTGACGCCGCCCTCTCGCCGGGCCCCGCCGCCACCTCGACCGGCCCCGCCGCCGGGCCGTCCGGCACCGGCACGCTGGACGGGCCACGGGTGCGGCCGGGCGCGCCGTTCGCTGCGGGCCGGTTCCCGGTGGTCCTCTACAGCCACGGGCTGCGCAGCCTGCCCGCGCTGCACGCCGCCCTGACCAGCCGCTGGGCGGCCGCCGGGTTCGTGGTGGTAGCGCCCACCTACCCGCGTACGAGCCTGCGCGCCCGCAGCTACACCCGCGACGACGTACGCAACCAGCCGGCCGACGCCTGGCGGCTGGTCCGTCACCTGGTCCGTCTGGGCACCCGCCCCGGTGACCCGCTCGGCGCGCACCTGGCCGTGGACCGGTTCGCCGCCGCCGGGCACTCGGCCGGTGGTCACACCAGCCTCGGAATGTTCGCCTCCGGGCAACCGACCCCGCTACGGGCCGGGATCGTGATCGCCGGTGGCCGGATGGTCGCCGGCTTCTCCCGTCCGCTCGCGCCGATGCTGTTCGTGCACGGGAGCGCCGACCGGATCGTGCCGGAGTCGATCGGCCGGGCCGCGTACGCCCGCTGCCTCGGACCGGCCGCCTTCCTGAGCCTGCGCGGTCAGGGCCACGGCGAGTATCTGACGCCGGGCCGGGCCGGTTTCCCCCAGGTGCTCGCCACCACCACCGACTTCCTGCGCTGGACGCTCTACGCCGACCGGGCGGCGCTGCGTCGCCTCCCCGCCGACGCGACAGCCCCCGGCACAACTTTCACGACCCACTCCCTCCCCACGTGACCGCACCCGGCCCAGCGCCGTTGATCATGAGGTTGACGGCGACAAACCGGACAGCAGATGCCGCCAACCTCATGATCGACGCGACCCACGGCGGTGGGTAGGGTGCGGGCGTGGACGGGCTGGAAGGGCGGCAACTGGGCGCCATCCGTGAGGTCGTCGAGGTGGCCGGAGCGGCCGGGATCGACGTCTGGCTGCGCGGCGGCTGGGCGATGGACTTCCACCTCGGAGCGGTGAGCCGCCCCCACGTCGATGTCGACTGGTACTGCTGGCGGCGGGACGCCGACCTGCTGGCCGACCGGCTCGGCGCGCTCAGCTGGCGGCCCGACCCCCGAATGCCGGCAACGCTCCAGCTCGACCTGGTCCGGGACGACGTCGAGCTGAGCTTCGCGTACCTCGACCGGGACACGGCGGGCCGGGTCGTCGTGGGCGCCGGACCGTGGGCGGGCACCGTCCTGCCCGAGGGCATGCTGAGCGCCCCACCCGGCCGGATCGGTCCGCTCGCGGCCCCGGTGATCAGCGTCGCCACGCAGATCGAGTTCAAGGAGATGTTCCCGGTCTGGATGCCGGAGCGGCCCCGCCGTGCCAAGGACGCCGCCGACCTGGCCCGGCTCCGGGCATCGGCGTGCGACCACCCGACCGGCTGACCGGGCGGGGTCACAGGCGATCGCGAGGCACAATTCAGTTCATGCGCCGTCGTCCCGTCGCCCTGCTCACCGCCGCCGTCCTCGGCGCCGCCCTCGCCGGCTGCTCGGAGCAGCCCGCCGCCCCGGCCGGGCGGCCCGCTCCGGACACCGCACCGACAAGCGTCACACCGACCCCGCGCGTACCCGCCGGCAAGGCGCCCACGGAGAGCTTCGCGGTCGGCGTACGCCAGGTGAAGCTCAACCGGGACGGCAACCGGCCGTTGCCGGTGACGCTCTGGTACCCGGCGGCGGGCGCGGCCGGTGGCGCGGTCGAGCGCTCCGCCCCGGCGGCGGCCGGACGGTTCCCGGTGGTGCTGTTCAGCCACGGGCTGACCGCCCGGCCGGAGGACTACCAGGTGCTGCTCACGCGCTGGGCGGCGGCCGGTTTCGTGGTCGCCGCGCCACGTTTCCCGCACACCTCTCGGGGCACCGACGGCAACGCGCTGGACGTGCTGAACCAGCCGGCCGACGTGTCGTACGTGCTGACCCGGGTGCTCGCGCTCGGCGAGAAGGCGGGCGATCCGCTGCGTGGCCGGCTGGACCCGGAGCGGGTGGCCGCGACCGGGCACAGCGCCGGTGGCGTGACCACTATCGGCCTGTTCACCGCGGGCCGGGACGCGCGGCTGGACGCGGGCATCGTCTTCGCCGGCACCGCGCTCGGCGTGGGCACCGCGTTCGCCGGCACCGTCGCGCCGCAGTTGTACGTGCACGGTGAGGCCGACGAGGTGGTGTCGTACGCCGCAGGCAAGGCCGTCTTCGACGCGGTGCCGTGGCCGAAGGCGATGCTCAGCCTGCCGAAGGGCGACCACGGCCGGGCGCTGCTCGGCGACGGCAAGGCGCTCGGCGTGGTCGCGGACACCACGATCGAGTTCCTCCGCTGGACGCTCTACGGCGACCCGGCGGCGAAGGAGCGCCTCCCCGCCGCCGCGGCCCGCGGCGGTGTGGCCACGCTCGACGACCGGCTGTAAGGAAGGGCCCCTTATTAACGCCTCCGGTAGAGAAGGGGCCCCTTCTTAACACGCCGCGCCGCGCGCCGCCAGCGCCGAGCGCCGCGCACCATCCGCGCCGCGCGCCTCAGGCGGTGTGGTCGACGACCACCTTGCCGAAGACGTCGCCGGACTGCAGCCGGGCGAACGCCTCGGTGATCTCGCTGAACGGCACCACCCGGTCGACCACCGGCCGCACCTCGTGCTCGGCGCAGAACGCGAGCAGCTCGGTCAGCTCGTCGGGGGTGCCCATCGAGGTGCCGAGGATCTCCAGCTGCATGGCGAAGACCCGGCGCAGGTTGACCTTCGGCTCGTGGCCGGAGGTGGCGCCGGAGACCACGATCCGGGCCATCGGCGCGGCCGACTTCAGCGAGTGGTCGAACGTGGCCGCGCCGACCGTCTCGATCACCACGTCGACCCGTTCCGGCAGCCGCGCGCCGGGCTCCAGCGCGGTCGCGCCCAGCTCGGCGATCCGCTCCCGCTTGGCGGCGTCGCGGCTGGTCGCGTACACCCGCTTGCCGAGCGCGACGCCGAGCGCGACAGCCGCGGTGGCCACGCCACCGCCGGCGCCCTGGACCAGCACCGACTCGCCGTCGGCGACCCGGCCCTTGGTGGTCAGCATCCGCCAGGCGGTGAGCCAGGCCGTGGGCAGGCACGCCGCGTCGGTGGCCGACAGGCCGTCGGGCAGCGGCAGGAGGTTCATCCGGGGTACGGCGACCAGCTCGGCGAACGTGCCCTGGTAGTGCTCGGAGAGGATGGAGACCCCGCGCGGGTCGCCCGGGGTGGGCACCACCGGGTAGATGACGACCTCGTTGCCGTCCGGGTCGGTGCCGACCGCGTCGCAGCCGAGGATCATCGGGAGCTGGTCGGCGGTCAGGCCCACGCCACGCAGCGACCAGAGGTCGTGGTGGTTGAGCGAGCTGGCCCGGACCCGCACGGTGACCCAGTCGTCCTGCGGGTGGGTCGGCTCGGGACGGTCGCCGACGGCGAGCGCGGCGAGCGGGTTGTCGGTGTCGAAGGCCGAGGCGAAGGCAGCACGCATGATCGGCACGGTAACAAGCTGAGCAGCAGTTAAGAAGGGGCCCTTCCTCTACCGGAGGCGTTAAGAAGGGCCCCTTCCTTACATCTCAGCGGCGGGCGACGCCGTCGCGGCGGGCGGCTTCGGCGACCGCCTCGGCCACCGCCGGCGCGACCCGGGGGTCCAGCGGCGAGGGCACGATCGCGTCGGCGGTGAGCGACTCGGCCACCACGTTCGCGATGGCGTCGGCGGCGGCCACCTTCATCGAGTCGGTGATCCGGGTGGCGCCGGCGTCCAGCGCGCCCCGGAACACGCCGGGGAACGCGAGCACGTTGTTGATCTGGTTCGGGTAGTCGCTGCGCCCGGTGGCGACCACCGCCACGTGCCGGGCGGCCACCTCGGGGTGCACCTCCGGGGTGGGGTTGGCCAGCGCGAACACGATGCCGCCGGGCGCCATGCCGGCCACCGCCGCCTCGGGGATCTGGCCGCCGGAGACGCCGATGAGCACGTCCGCGCCGCGCAGCGCCTCGGTGATGTCGCCCTGGCGCCCCTCGGCGTTTGTGAGTTCGGCCAGCTCGGCCTTGGTGCCGGTCAGCTCGCGGTGCCGGCCGATGATGCCGCGCGAGTCGCACACCACCACCCCGGCCGGGTCGACGCCGCCGGCGATCAGCATCTTGGTCACCGCGACACCGGCCGCGCCCGCGCCGCTGACGGCCACCCGCAGGTCGCCGAGCTTGCGGTTGAGCAGCGTGGCGGCGTTGCGCAGCGCGGCGAGCACCACGATCGCGGTGCCGTGCTGGTCGTCGTGGAAGACCGGGATGTCCAGCGCCTCGTCGAGCCGCCGCTCCACCTCGAAGCAGCGCGGCGCGCTGATGTCCTCCAGGTTGATCCCGCCGAACGAGGGCGCGAGCGCCTTGACCGTCGCGACGATCTCGTCCACGTCCTGCGTGTCCAGGCAGACCGGCACCGCGTCGACGCCGGCGAACTGCTTGAACAGCACCGCCTTGCCCTCCATCACGGGCAGCGCGGCGCGCGGGCCGATGTTGCCCAGACCGAGTACGGCGGAGCCGTCGGTGACGACCGCGACGGTGTGCGACACCCAGGTGTAGGTGTCGGCGAGCGCGGGGTCGGCGGCGATCGCCTCGCACACCCGGGCAACCCCCGGGGTGTACGCGAGGGAGAGGTCCTCGCGGCTGGTCAGCGGGACGGTGGAGGCGACTGCCATCTTGCCGCCGACGTGCAGGCGGAAGACGGGATCGGCGGGGTCCGGGGTGGACGAAGACATGGTGACTCCAGGATCTGTCGAGCAGACGGACCGGCCGGCGTGGTCAGCGGTGGTCAGCGACCGGCGGCGCGGCGGTGCGGGGGTCACCCGGGCACTTTCCGAGCATAGTCACGCTTCGGCAGCCAGTATGTGAGCGGGGTCATATCCGCTCCGGTCGTTACCGGCCCCTGACCAGTCCCGGACGCGGCCACCAGCGGGCCACCACCCGGCCGCGGACGTCGGCCACCCCGTACGCGCGGGAGTCGTCGGCGACGAACTCGTTGTCGCCGCGCAACCACCAGCCGCCGTCGCGCGGTTCCACCGCCCGCTTGACGACGAGCAGGTCGGGACGGCTGCGGAAGACCGCGACGACCACGTCACCGGGGCGCACCGCCCGGCCGCCGGTGCGGACCAGCACCGCGTCGCCGTGCCGCAGCGTGGGGGACATGGAGGGGCCGGTCACCAGCACCGGCGTCAGCGGGCCGCGCAGCGCCGGAGGTTCGCCGGTGGGCGCCATGTCACCTCCCAGCCCCCGAGGGCGTCTCCAGGAGTAATGTCGTCTTGGATCATCGCAAACAACCCATGGAGGACCCTGATGCGCCTTCCCCGCATCCTCACGCCCCGGGTGACGGCCAGCGCTCACTGCGACCTGCCCTGCGGCGTATACGACCCGGCCCAGGCCCGGATCGAGGCCGAGTCGGTCAAAATGATCTGTGAGAAGTACCAGGCCAACACCGACCCGGAGTTCCGCACCCGCGCCATCCTGATCAAGGAGCAGCGGGCGGAGCTGGTCAAGCACCACCTGTGGGTGCTCTGGACCGACTACTTCAAGCCGCCGCACTTCGAGAAGTACCCGCACCTGCACCAGCTGTTCAACGAGGCCACCAAGCTGGCCGGCGCGGCCGGTGCCAAGGGCGCGACCGACCCGGCCAAGGCGGACGAGCTGCTGGCGAAGATCGACGAGATCTCGAAGATCTTCTGGGAGACCAAGCAGGCGTGACGTCGCCCGACGGCACTCCGACGATCCGGCCGGTACGTCCTGGGGACGTACCGGCCGTCGTCACCATGGTGCACGAACTCGCCGAGTACGAGCGCGCCCCGGAGCAGTGCCACCTCACCGCCGAGCAGCTGGAGGCGGCCCTGTTCGGGTCGGCGCCGGCGCTCTTCGGTCACGTGGCCGTCGACGCGGCGGACCAGCCGGTCGGCTTCGCGCTCTGGTTCCTCAACTTCTCCACCTGGGCCGGCGTGCACGGCATCTACCTGGAGGACCTGTACGTCCGCCCGTCCGCCCGGGGCACCGGCGCGGGCCGGATGCTGCTGGCCACCCTCGCCGCGATCTGCGTCGAGCGCGGCTACCAGCGGCTGGAGTGGTGGATGATCAACTGGAACCCGGCAGCCCGCTTCTACGCCGCGATCGGCGCCACGCCGATGGACGAGTGGACCCCGTACCGCCTGGCCGGACCCGCGTTGCGCGAGCTCGCCACGCACGCGACGGCCGCGCCCACGCGGTCGGCCCCCTGACCGGGTAGAGTCCCGCACCGGGGGGGAGGAGCCGTGACTCAACTGACCGGGCACCCGACGACTGACGACGACGTCGTCCACCTCACCGTGCCCGCCGACGGTGGTTACCTCGGCGTGCTCCGCACCGCCACGGCCGGCCTCGCGGCCCGGCTGCAGTTCGCCCTCGACGAGATCGAGGACCTGCGCATCGCCGTCGACGAGGCGTGCGCCATGCTGCTCGCCATCGCCACCCGCGACGCCGAGCTGGAGTGCCGGTTCGCGGTCACCGAGGACGCGCTCACCGTCGAGGTCACGGTGCCGACGGTCCGGGGCGCGACGCTGCCGTCGGAGTCGTCCTTCGCCTGGAAGGTGCTCACCGCGCTGACCACCGGGGCCAACGCCCACGCGACCGACGGCCGGGCCACCATCTCGCTGCTGACCCGCCGCGCGGGCGGCTACTGACCGGGTCGCGGCCACCGCTCCGGCGGCCGTCCGGCGTTCAGCGGGCCGGGTCGCCGAAGCCGAGCGCGCGGTTGGTCGGGCCGCTCACGAGCAACCCGACCATGCCGATGCCGAACGCCATGAGCGGCAGCCCGAGCCAGCCCATGCCGCCCTCGATCATGAACCAGCCGACCGGCAGCAGCATGAGCTGAAGCACGATCGCGGGCGCGCGTGCGCCGGCGCGACGGCGGGACAACGCGCCGCCGAGCGCCCAGAGCGCCACCGCGCCGCCGACCGCGAACGCGGTCACCCACAGCGCCGAGACCAGGTCCGTCGTCTCAGCGGTGAGGTCGGACCAGATGAGCCACACCGCGATCAGCCCGAGCGCCACCGCCTCCGCGCGTAGCAGGAGCACCGCGGCGCGCAGCGTGCCGGGGACCGGGTCGGAGTCGATCGTCACGGGCGCCACGATACCGGTGGGTAGTCGCGGTACAGTGCCGCCCATGCGGGCCGTCCTGGTGGTCAATCCGAAGGCCACCACCACCAGCGAGCGCAGCCGGGACGTGCTGGTCCGGGCGTTGCGCAGTGAAGTCGACCTGTCGGTGCGCTACACGCGCCGGCGGGGCCATGCCATGGACCTGGCCCGGGAGGCCGCCCAGGAGGGCGTCGACCTGGTGGTCACGCTCGGTGGCGACGGCACCGTCAACGAGGTGGTAAACGGCCTGATGGCGGCGGAGCCGCCGACGTTCCGGACCGGGCAGACCTCGGCCGAGCGGCTGCCCGCGCTGGCCACCGTGCCCGGCGGCTCGACGAACGTCTTCGCCCGCGCGCTCGGGCTGCCCCGGGAGTGGCCGGACGGCACCAGCATGATCCTGGAGGGACTGCGGCTGGGCCGGTCCCGCACGATCGGGCTGGGCCGGGCCGACGACCGCTACTTCACGTTCTGCGCCGGCTTCGGGCTGGACGCGGCGGTCATCCGCCGGGTGGAACAGTCCCGCAAGAAGGGGCGCGTCTCCACGCCGGCGCTCTACTTCCGGTCCACCGCGAGCCAGTACTTCGTCGGCTCGGACCGCCGCCACCCGTCGATCACGCTGGAGCGTCCGGGTGAGGCGCCGGACACGGAGCTGGCCACGGCGATCATCCAGAACACCGCGCCGTGGACGTACCTGGGCGACCGGGAGATCAACCCGAACCCGGAAGCCTCGTTCGATCTCGGGCTCGACGTGCTCGCGCTGCGGCGGCTGCGGGTGGCCAGCACGGCCCGTACGGCGGCGCAGTTCTTCTCCCGGAAGCCGGACCCGCACGGCAAGCAGGTGCTGCGCCTGCACGACCTGGCGGAGTTCACCCTGCGCTCGGAGCGCCCACTGCCGTTCCAGATGGACGGGGACTACCTCGGCGAGCGGGAGAAAGTCCGATTCACCTCCGTGCCGGCGGCACTGAGAGTAATCTGCTAGGTCTCGGGTACTCCAGTCGGTTGACGCGGATCCCCCCGCCGCGCGGGCGCGGTGGCCGCCACGCCGAGGAAGGGTGCCGGAAATGTCAGCAACGTCACGCAGACCGTACTACATTGATTATCGACTGTGGCACGCCGGGTAACCAGGACCCTGGTAAACCCGGACAAATGGGTGGTGAGCCCGCTCACTGTTCGGAGTTTTTCCGAGCGGCACCCTTGACATCGCTGTAGTTCGTGAAAGTATTCACAAGCGAACTCGTGTTGCCGGGACATTGCCTGGATATGCTCGTTCGGTTGAGCTGTTCCAGCAGGTCCAGGCACCCCACAGCCTGCTCACGCTGCGCCGAATTGATGGATGCTGACCGTCACCCTTCGGCAATGCGGACGCAAATAGGAATAGCAACGAAGCGTTTACTGGCCACCCACTAAGAATGAGGAGTGTTGCCGCCATGGACTGGCGCCACGATTCGGTCTGCCGCGACGAGGACCCGGAGCTGTTCTTCCCCATCGGGACGTCCGGCCCGGCCCTCCTTCAGGTGGAGCAGGCGAAGGCCGTCTGCCGGCGCTGCCCCGTGACCGACCAGTGCCTGCAGTGGGCGCTGGAGTCCGGTCAGGACGCCGGCGTCTGGGGCGGGATGAGCGAGGAGGAGCGCCGCGCGGTGAAGCGCCGCGGCGGTCTCCGGGTGCTGCGCGCTCACTCCGCCTGACCCGTACCACACGACAACGCCCCGGCCGGGATTCCGGCCGGGGCGTTGCGTTGTCCTCACCCGTCAGGCCGCAACCGTGTCCACGCGCCGCCGGACCAGATCCGCCAACTCCGGCAGGTCGTTCAGCGGCTCCGCCACCGCCACCGCGCCCGCCGACCGGGCCGCCGCGCGTACCCCGTCGTGGAACCGGCCCGGCGCCAGGAAGTAGGCCGCCACCGCGACCCGGCGGGCCCCCGCCGCGCGCAGTCGCGCCACCGCGCCGCCGACCTCCGGCGGCGCCGCCGAGGCGTACGACACGCGGCACGGCACGCCCAGCCCGGCGCCGAACGCCGCCGCGACCCGGCCCACCGAGGCACGAGCGGCCGGATCCCGGGTACCGGCCGCCGCCAGCACCACCGCGTCCAGCCCGCCCGGCTCGTCGCCGGTCGCCTCCGCCAGGCGGCGGCGCAGCCCGTCCAGCAACCCGCCGTCCACGCCGGAGCCGGCCGGGCCCAGCACGTCGGTCACCCGTACCTCGATCTCGGCGCCGGCCGCCGCGACCGCCGCCGGGATGTCGACCTTCCGGTGGTACGCGGCGGTCAGCAGCAGCGGCACCAGAACCGCCCGGGAGTGGCCGACGGCGGCAAGCCCGCGCAGCACCTCGGCCGGGCCGGGATCGGTGTGGTCCAGCCAGCTCGGCAGCACCGCACGACCGGGCCAGGTGTCCGCCACGGCCCGGGCCAGCGCCCGGGTCGCCTCCGCCGCCCGAGGGTCACGGCTCCCGTGCGCCACCAGCACCACGGGTGGCCCGGCCCTCAGGTGTGCAGGCCGCACTCGGTCTTCTCGAACATCGCCCAGCGACCGGACCGCGGGTCCTCCCCCGCCTTCGTCCGCCGGGTGCACGGCCAGCAGCCGATCGAGCCGTAGCCGCGCGCGAACAGCTCGTTGACCGGGATGTCGTACCGGGCCACGTACGCGTCCACCTCCCGCTGCGTCCACGCCGCGATCGGGTTCACCTTGACCTTGCCGCGCCGCGCGTCGAAGCCCACCACCGGCGTGTTCGCCCGGGTCGGCGACTCGTCCCGGCGCAGCCCGGCGGCCCACGCGTCGTACCCGGACAGCGCCCGCTCCAGCGGCTCCACCTTGCGCAGCTGGCAGCAGTCGTCCGGGGACCTGTTGAACAGCCGCGGACCGTACTGGCCGTCCTGCTGGCCCACGGTCATCCGCGGCCGGATCGAGCGCACCCGCACCGGCATCCGGCGGGCCACCTCGTCACGCACCCGCAGCGTCTCCGGGAAGTGCAGCCCGGTGTCCAGGAACACCACGTCGACGCCGGGCGCGACCCGGGAGACCAGGTGCGCCACCACCCCGTCGGCCATCGAGCTGGTCACGCAGAACCGCTCGCCGAACGTCTCGGCCGCCCACCGGGCGATCTCGATCGCCGGCGCGTCCGCCAGCTCCCGGCCGGCCTCCTCGGCCAGCGCGCGCAACTCCTCCGGGTCACGGCGGGCCGGCCCGGCCTCGCCGATCAGGCCGAGGCCGGCGGCGGAGACGAGGCCGCTCACCGGGTCACCGCCCGGCTCAGCAGACCGGTGAACTTGACCGCGAAGACCCGCGCGCAGGCGTGGCACTCCCAGGCGCCGTGTCCGGCCTCGTGCGGTCGCAGGTCCTCCTCCCCGCAGTACGGGCAGTAGAGAGGCGCAGATCGGGCATCGCTCATCGGAGCTCCTCCTCGTCGGCTCTGATCACCCAGTTGGCGAACGTCTCACCCTCGGTCCGGCCGGCCAGGTAGCGGCGGGCGAGCCGTTCCACGTACTCCGGAAGCTCCTCGGCGGTGGTCTTCAGGCCGCGCAGCTTGCGGCCGAAACCGGCCGTCTGGCCCTGGGCCATGCCGAGGCCGCCGCCGAGGTGCACCTGGAAACCCTCGACCTGCCGGCCGTCCGGGCCGACCACGAGCTGGCCCTTGAGCCCGATGTCCGCGACCTGGGTGCGGGCGCAGGCGTTCGGGCAGCCGTTGAGGTGGATGGAGATGTCCGCGTCGAAGTCGCGCAGCCGCTCCTCCAGGCGCGCGACCAGCTCCTCGCCGCGCCGCTTGGTCTCGACGATGGCGAGCTTGCAGAACTCGATGCCGGTGCAGGCCATCGTGCCGCGCCGCCACGCCGACGGCCGGGCCTCCAGGCCGATCCCGCGCAGCGCCGTGACCAGCTCCTCGGTCCGCTCCGGCGCCACGTCCAGCACCAGCAGCTTCTGGTACGGGGTGAGCCGCACCCGGCCGCTGCCGTGCGCCTCGACCACGTCGGCGAGCTGCGCCAGCTGGGTGCCGGAGACCCGGCCCACCACCGGGGCCGCGCCGACGTAGTTCGCGCCGTCACGCTGGGCGTGCACACCGATGTGGTCCACCGGCTTCGCCGGCAGTTCCGCGGCCGGACCGTCCAGCAGCGTGCGGCCCAGGTACTCCTTCTCCAGCACCTCCCGGAACCGCTCCACGCCCCAGTCGGCGACCAGGAACTTCAGCCGGGCCCGGTTACGCAGCCGGCGGTAGCCGTAGTCGCGGAAGATGCCGACCACACCGGCCCACACGTCCGGCACCTCGTTCAGCGGCACCCAGACGCCGAGCCGCTTGGCGAGCATCGGGTTGGTGGAGAGCCCGCCGCCCACCCACACGTCGAAGCCGGGACCGTGCTCCGGGTGCTCCACGCCGAGGAACGCGATGTCGTTCGCCTCGTACGGGGTGTCGACCAGCCAGGAGATCGAGGTCTTGAACTTGCGGGGCAGGTTGGAGTACGCCTTGTCGCCGACGTACCGGCGGACGATCTCGTCGATCGCCGGAGTCGGGTCGAGCACCTCGTCCCGGGCCACCCCGGCGACCGGGCTGCCCAGCACGATCCGGGGGCAGTCGCCGCACGCCTCGGTGGTCTGCAGGCCGACCGCCTCCAGCCGGCGCCAGATCTCCGGCATGTCCTCGACCCGGATCCAGTGGTACTGGATGTTCTGCCGGTCGGTGATGTCGGCGGTGTCCCGGGCGAACTCGCGGGAGATGTCCGCGATCACGCGGAGCTGGGCCAGGTTGAGCTGGCCGCCGTCCACCCGGACGCGGAGCATGAAGAACTCGTCCTCCAGCTCGTGCGGCTCCAGGACTGCGGTACGCCCGCCGTCGATGCCGGCCTTGCGCTGGGTGTAGAGGCCCCACCAGCGGAACCGGCCGCGCAGGTCCTGCGGGTCGATCGAGGCGAAACCGCGATGGGCGTAGATGTTTTCGATCCGGTCCCGCACGTTCAGCGGGTCGTCGTCCTTCTTGATCCGCTCGTTGGGGTTGAGCGGCTCTTTGTGCCCGAGCGCCCACTGGCCCTCGCCGCGTGGCCGGCGGGGCGCACGGGCGGCGGGCGCCGGGGAGTCGGGACGGGTCGGGGTGCTGCTGACCGCCATCGCGGCGTCCTCCATTGCTTGCTGCGGTGCCTGCGAGCGCGGACGCGGCGGCCGGCCCGGGAGTGGGCCGTGGACGGCGATGTCGATGACGGCCGGCGCGAGTGCGCGCCCGAGACGGAAGGGTCGGGCGTCGTCAGTGGGCCGGACAGATCGCGCTGCGCACGCGGCCGTAATCGACGTGGCGGCGAGCCACGAAGCGGCGGACGACAGCGGCGGTCATGTGCCTCATGCTGCCACACCACGCCCGGCCGGACCACAGCTCCGCACTGTGATCCCACATCACGGGCCCCAACCGGGATCGACTCCCATCCCTGTCCCCCGCCCTCCCTCCCCGCCCTCTCCCGTTGATCAAGGAGTTGACGTCCCCCAACCCGCCACATCAGGCCGCAATCTCCTTGGTCGACACCGCCGGTCCCCGTCCACCCCCGCCACCGCACCGTTGATCATGAAGTTGGCGGGGACAAAAGGGACGGTGAGTGCCGTCAACCTCATGATCGACGGGGCGGGGGCCGGGGTGGGGTGGGGTGGGCCGGGTGGGTGGGAAATGGGGGAGCTGGGGGGTGAGCGGGAGCGGGCGTGTGACGCTGCGGGGGTGAGGAGGTTCGGGCCCGCGTCTGTTCGCGCCCTTCCCGGCTGGGCGGTGTGGGTGACGCCGGGGCTGCTCACGCTCGTGGTGACGCTGGCCGGGATCGGGCACGCCCAGCCGTGGCGGGACGAGCTGGCCACCTGGAGCGCGGCCACCCGCCCGCTATCCGACCTGGCCCGGATGACCCGCACCATCGACGCCGCCACCGGGCCGTACTACCTGCTCATGCACGGCTGGACGGCGATTGCCGGCACGTCGCCGACGGCGCTGCGACTGCCCTCCGCGCTCGCCATGGCCGTGGCCGCCGCGCTCACCGCCCGCCTCGGCGCGGTGCTGGTCGGCCGTCGCGCCGGGCTGCTGGCCGGACTGCTGTTCGCGGTCCTGCCGGTCACCTCGCGGTACGGGCAGGAGGCCCGCCCGTACGCCCTAGCCACGCTGCTCGCCGTGCTGGCCACGCTGCTGCTGGTCGAGGCGCTGCGCCGGCCGACCTGGCGACGCTGGGCCGGGTACGCCGCTGCGGTCGCCGCGCTCGGCCTGCTCCACCTGGTCGCGCTCACCCTGCTCGCCGCGCACGCCGTGGTGGTGCTGCTGACCACCGCACATGGCCCTGCGGGGGTCGTCGATCCGCCCGGCCAGTCCCGAGCCCAGATGCCCGACGCGAGCCGGCCACGCCGCAGACACCTGTGGCGTTCCACCCAGCCACGAGATCGAGCGCGAGTGGAACACCACGGGTGTCACGGCGCCCCGCAGACACCCACGGCGTTCCACCCAGCCACGAGATCGAACGCCGGTGGAACGCCACGGGTGTCACCGCATCCCGGGAGCAGGGAGCATGGCACGGACGCGCCGGAAGCGGAACCGCAGAACGTGACCGGCGAGGCTCGGGAGACGCTGGCCGGGTGGCTGCTGGCGCTGGTGCCGGCCGTCGTGCTCGTCACCCCACTGGCACTCGTCGCCCGGGGGCAGCGCGGTCGACAGCTCGACTGGGTCGACCCGGCGCGCCTGCCCGACCTGGCGGCGCTACCGGGTGCGCTGGCGCAGAGCGGCGTCGTCGGCGGTTTCGTGCTCGCGCTCGCGGCGCTCGGCGTGGCCCGGCTGGGTCGCCGGGCGCTGCTGCCGGCCGCCGCCGTGCTGCTGCCGGTGCTGCTGATGTTCGCCGCCGGAACGATGGTGCCGCTCTGGGTGACCCGCTACCTGGTCTTCACCGTGCCGTTCGCCTGCGTACTGGCCGGCGCCGCGCTGGCTGCCGCGCGGGTCACTCCCGCACCGGCCCGAACGCCGGCAACAGCAACGCCCGCTGAAGCAACGCCCGCTGGACCAGCGCCCGCTGAACCAGCGCCCGCTGAAGCAACGCCCGCTGGACCAGCGCGCACGGCGACACCCGCCGCAGCCGGCCGCACTGCCGCGCCCACGGAAGCAGAGCAAGGGCCGACGTCGCCGCGCGGACGGGTCGCGGCGGGAATCGCGATGGTGGTCCTTGCCGGACTGCTCGGGCTGCCCGATCAGGCGGCGCTGCGCCGCACCCACGAGTGGCCGCGCAGCGCACCCGTCGACTACGCGGGCGCGGCCGGGATCATCCGCGCCGGGCAGCGGCCGGGCGACGCGATCGTCTACTCGCCCCGGGACGGCTGGCTGTTCCCGGATCTCGGCATGGCGTACCACCTGGGGTCGAGGCTGCCACGCGACGTGCTGGTGGTCCGCGACCAGCGTCAGGACGCGAGCCTCTGGGCCGTGGAGTGCGACGACCCGGCGCGGTGCCTGGCCGGGGTGAACCGGGTGTGGCTGGTGGTCACCGGCCGGCGCGCGGACCCGTTGGCGGCGGTGCCGGGTGCGAAGGGCGACGCGCTGCGCGCGGGCTACACGGTGCGGCAGGTGTGGCCGCGTCCGGGGATCACAGTGGCCCTGCTCGTCCGGTGAGGCGGTCGGTGGTGCCGCGGGCCAGCGGTACGACGATGGCCGCCTCGGTGCCGCCGTCGGCGCCGTTACGCAGCTCGATGGTGCCGCGCAGCTCGCCGGTGACCAGCGCCCGGACGATCTGCAGGCCCAGGTTGCCGCCGCGCTCGGCGTCGAACTGCTCGGGCAGCCCCCGGCCGTTGTCGGTCACCGTGACGTGCAGTTGCTTGCGCGCCCGGTGCGCGGAGACCACAACCTCGGGCCGGGGCGCGGAAACCCCCGCCTCCGGCCGGGGCACGTCCACAGGAGGAGCGGCCGCCTCCTCCTCGGCCGACGGGAAACCGTGCTCGACGGCGTTGAGCAGCAGCTCGTTGAGCACCATCACCAGCGAGGTGGCGATCTCGGCGGGCAGGACGCCGAACGTGCCGCGGCGGCGCATGCCGACGCTCACCTCGGTGGCGGCGACCTCGGTGGCGGCGCTGGCGACCCGGTCCACGATGCCGTCGAACTCGACCGCCTCGTCGCTGGACATGGAGAGCGTCTCGTGCACCAGCGCGATCGAGGCGACCCGGCGTACCGATTCCTCCAGCGCGACCCGGGCCTCGGGCATGGAGACCCGCCGGGCCTGCAGGCGCAGCAGCGCGGCGACGGTCTGGAGGTTGTTCTTCACCCGGTGGTGGATCTCCCGGATGGTGGCGTCCTTGGTGATCAGGGCGCGGTCGCGGCGGCGTACCTCGGTGATGTCGCGGACCAGCACCAGCGCGCCGATCGGCACTCCGGCGGGCATCAGCGGCAGCGCCCGGGTGAGCATGGTCGCGCCGCGGGCGTCGATCTCCCGCCGGGGCGGCGCCTCGCCGCGCAGCGCGGCGAGCACGGCGTTGCCCGCGTCGGTGCCTTCAAGGGGGTCGCCGGCGAGCCGGCGGTGCAGCTTGGCCAGGTCCTCGCCGACCAGGTGGGAGGCGTAGCCGAGGCGGCGGTACGCGGACTGGGCGTTCGGGCTGGCGTAGGTGACCTTGCCGTTGGCGTCGAGCCGCACCAGGCCGTCGCCGACCCGGGGCGCCGACGTGGTCTCGCCGGGGTGCCGGGGCGGCGGGAACGTGCCGTCGGCGATCATCTGGGCCAGGTCGTCGGCGGTGGTGAGGTAGTTCAGTTCGAGCTGGCTCGGGGTGCGCGCGGTGGACAGGTTGGTGTCCCGGCCCACCACGGCGATCACCTCGCCGGCTTCACCGTCGCCGGTGCGCAGCCGGACCGGGATCGCCTCGTGGCGGGCCGGGACGTCGCCGTACCAGACCGGGTCGCCCTCGCGCCAGATCCGTCCCTGCCGGTAGGCCACCTCCAGGTGGGCCACCTCGGCCCCGCCGACGATCCGCCCGACCTGGTCGTCCAGGTAGGCGGTCGGGGCGGTGGTGGGACGGACCTGGGCCACGCAGAGGAACGTGCCGTCGCCGTCCACCGGCACCCAGAGCAGCAGGTCGGCGAAGGACAGGTCGGACAGCAGCTGCCAGTCGCCGGCGATCCGGTGCAGGTGGTCGATGTCGGCCGGGCGGAGCGCGGTGTGCTCCTCGGCGAGGTCACGGAGGGTGGACACGCCACACAGCGTGCCACGCCGGGCCTCACATCGTCGCCGTGACCTTCTTCAAGCCGCGCGGCGCGTCCGGGTCCTCGCCCCGGGCCAGCGCCAGGGCCAGCGCGAGCCGTTGCAGCGGCAGGATGTCGAGCAGCGGCGCGTACCGCTCGTCGACCTCGGGCACCGCCATCCGGGTCTCGCCGACGTCGGCGGAGCCGACCACCACCACGTCGGCGCGGCGCTCGCCGAGGCGGGGCAGCACCTCGCGCATCGACGTGCCGCCGGGGCCGGAGCCGACGACGGCGAGCACCGGTACGTCCGGGTCGGTCATGGCGAGCGGGCCGTGCAGCAGGTCGGCGCCGGAGAAGGCGAGCGCCGGCAGGTACGAGGTCTCCATCAGCTTCAGCGCCGCCTCGCGCGCGGTCGGGTACGCGTACCCCCGGCCGGTGGTGACGAGCTGGGCGGCGAACCGGTAGCGCGGCGCGAGCCGGGCCGGGGTGTCGTCGGCGAGCGTCTGCGCGGCCAGCTCGGGCAGCCGGCTCAGCGCGGCGCGCTCCTCGGCGGGCAGCACGCCGTCGCCGGCGCGTACCCCCTCGATCAGCATGAGCAGCGCGAGCAGTTCGGCGGTGTAGGTCTTGGTGGCGGCGACCGCCCGCTCGTGGCCGGCGGCGATGTCGACGCTCAGCTCGGCGGTCTCGACCAGCGGCGAGCCGGGGTTGTTGGTGACGGCCAGGGTGAGCGCGCCGGAGGCGCGGGCGACCCGCAGCACCTCGGCGAGGTCGGGCGAGCCGCCGCTCTGGCTGACGCCGACGACGAGCGCGTCGGAGAGGTCGGGCCGGGCGCCGAAGACGGTGATCGCGCTGGGCGAGGCCAGCCCGGCGGGCAGTCCGAGGCGGATCTCGGTCAGGTAGGCCGCGTAGAGCGCGGCGTGGTCGGAGGTGCCCCGCGCGGTGAACACCACGTGCCGGGGGCGCCGCTGCGCGACGACGGCCGCGACCTCGGCGATCGCCGCGGCGTGCTCGGCGGAGAGCAGACGCTCGTAACCGGCCGGCTGCTCGTCGATGTCGGCGGCCATACCGGCCCCTGCTCGCGTCACTCCAGACCTCCTTCTGCGCGTTTCTCGCGCGTTCGATGCTCAGTCTTGCACGTTTCAGCAACCTCAATCAACGCAACGAGCAGGAGTGCGCAGTGGATCACTAATTGACGGAAGATCCCCTAGGCTTGCCCGGCTGACCGACCCCGACCGGCGGAAGGACGACGTGCCCGAGGACGACGCCGCGCTCTCGGCGGAGGAGGAACTCGCGCTGGCCCGGCTGGCGCTGGGCGAGGGCGACCTGCGGCACGCCGCCGACCACATCGCCGCCGCGCTGGTCCGCTCCCCCACGCTGCCCGAGGCGCACGAAGCGCTCGCCCGGCTGGACGCGGCCAGCGGCGGCGACCTGGACCTCTTCCCGCTCGGTCAGCAGGCGTTCGTCGGCGCCGTGGTGGCCCGCGCGCACCTGCTCGCCGCCGCCGGCCGGCCCGCCGAAGGGCTCGACCTGCTGGCCGCCGCCACCGGCTACGCGCCCGCCGCGCCGTGGGCCGCCGTGCCCTGGGTGACCGCCACCGACCTGCCGGAACGCCTCGACCCCGAACGCACCGCCCGGATCCTCATGCAGGTCTGCGCGGCGGCGCCCGACCCCGCGCCGCGCCGGCTGCGCGAGCCGCTGGCGCCGTACCTCACGCTGGCCCGCAACGCGATCACCGTGCATCCGGCCCACCCGCTGCTGCTGGGCGCGGCGTCCGCGCTGGCCCGGCGCCTCGGCGAGGTCACCCTCGCCGTCACCTGGGCCACCCGGGGGGTACGCGCACAGCCCACCAAACTCGGCGAGGTGTGGCTCGGGTACGCGTACCGCAGCGCCGGCCGCACCGGCGAGGCGCTGGCGGCGCTGGAACGGGCTGTCGCGCTCGACCCCGACGACCTCGCCGTCTACGCGGACATCGCCGGCACGCTCGCCGACAACGGCCGGCTCGACGCGGCGCTGGGCTGGATCGACCGGGCGCTGGCGAAGGACCCCACCTTCGACTGTGCCGTGCACACCGCGCACCGGCTGCGCTACCTGCGCGACGGCGACGTGGACCACCTGGTGGCGCTCGCCGACTTCGTCCGGGAACATCCGGACGACACGCACGAGCACGGCGACCTCGCCGAATGCTGCCGGGGGCGGCCCTGGCTGGGTCAGGTCACACCGGCAGACGACGATTTCCCGTCCCCCGACGGGCCCGCCCCCTCGGCAGCCGCGGTACGCCGCCTCCAGCACCTGGCGCACCCGGCGTGGGCGCACCCCCCGGCCGCGTACGACGCCGCCGTCGGGCTGGCCACACTGGACCTCGCCGACCTGCTCGCACTGCTGGCGCACCCGCCGGAGGCACCCGCCACCGCGCTGGGCCGCGTGCTCGGCGGGCAGGACCCGGCACTGTGGAGACGCTGCGCGCAGGTCTGGGCCTGCCTCGGCCTGCTGCACCACCGCACCGACGAGCCGTGGGAGTCGTCGACCCGGCGGCGGGTGCTGCACGAACTGGCCACCGATCCCGGCCCGGCCGCCGAGGCGGCGCTGTTCGCCCTGGTCACCGCCGCCTGGGTGGACCCGGCCACCCGCGCCGACGTGGCCGCCGTGGTGGCCGGGCGGCTCACCGAGGTGGCATCCGGCGCCGCCCGGCGTACCCCGGCGGCGGTGTCGCTCGCCTATCTGGCGCGGGCGACCCCGGCCCTCGACCCGGCCGCCCGCGCCACCGCCGACTCGCTCATCGCCGGCGCCGGCGGAGGCCCGCTGCGCCGCCTCTGGCGACGGCTCACCGCCCTGTTCCGCAGAGGCTGAGCGCCGGGACCGTTCCGGGGCCCCATTTCCGGCCGGCTCCCCGGCCCCCACCACCCAGCCGAGCGCCGCCACTTCGCCGAGGTGGCGCGATCAACTCCCCTCCGACCCCACCACTCCCCCGATGTGGCGGGCAGCGGGCGGAAGGCACCGGGTGCCTCGCTGGGGTGGAGACGCGGCGGCCCCGCGTACCCCCGGGGTGGGGGCGCGGGGCCGCAGCGGGTGAGTCAGGCGACGGGGGCCTTGCCGAGCGCGGCCTCGGCCTCGTCCTCCGGCGTGGGGCCGGCCGGCCGCACGTCGTTCGTCGCGCGCAGCGGCACCTCCTTGATGAACCAGGCGAGCACCGGCACGGCCACGGTGAAGAGGACCGCCCAGAAGAAGACGTGCGAGATGGCGTCGGCGAGGCCGCCGAGCACCGCCTCGCGCATCGGGCCGGTGAGCTTCTTGAGGGCTTCCAGGTTCATCGCGCCGCCCTCGCCGCCACCCGAGCCCGCGAACGCGGGGCCGGCCGCCGAGTCGGCGAGACGGTTGGCGAAGATCGCGCCGAAGAGGGAGACGCCGAACGAGCCGCCGATGGACCGGAAGAACGTGGCGGCGCCGCTGGCGGCGCCGAGGTCCTTCTGCTCGACGCTGTTCTGCGCGATCAGCATCGAGGTCTGCATCAGGAAGCCCATGCCGACGCCGAGCACGACCATGTAGAGCGAGGACTGCGCCTTGCTGGTGTCCACGTCGAGCAGGCTGAGCAGGCCCATCCCGGCGGCCATCACGACGCCGCCGACGATCGGGAAGGCCCGGTAGCGGCCGGTCTTGGTGATCGTCCGGCCGACCACGAGCGAGACCACGAGCATGCCGAACATGAGCGGGAGCAGCAGCAGGCCGCTGTTGGTGGCCGAGGCGCCCTGGACGGTCTGCTGGTAGAGCGGCAGGAAGTTCATCGCGCCGAACATGGCGAAGCCGAGCAGGAACCCGATCACCGAGATCAGCGCGAAGTTGCGGTTGGCGAACAGGCTCAGCGGCAGGATCGGCTCGGGCGCGCGCCGCTCGACGAGAGCGAACACGCCGAGCGCGGCCACCGCCAGCACGGCGAGGCCGAGGATCTGCGGCGAGGCCCAGTCGTACTGGTTGCCGCCCCATGTGGTGACCAGCACGATCGCGGTGATGCCCACGGACAGCAGCGCCGCGCCCAGCCAGTCGATCTTGTGCTCGGTGCGGTACTTCGGCAGGTGCATGGTGGTGGCCAGGACCAGCAGCGCCACGCCGCCCAGCGGCAGGTTGACGTAGAACGCCCAGCGCCAGGAGAGGTTGTCGGTGATGAAGCCGCCGACCAGCGGCCCCGCGACCATGGCGATGGCCATGATGCCGGCGATCATGCCCTGGTAGCGGCCCCGCTCGCGGGGCGGCACCAGGTCACCGATGATCGCCATGACGCCGACCATCAGGCCACCGGCGCCGAGGCCCTGCACGGCGCGGAACGCGATCAGCTCGATCATGCCGCTGTCGGCGCCGCCGAAGACGCCGGAGCCGGACATGCCGCACAGCGCCGAGCCGACCAGGAACACGACGACGGCGGTGAGGAAGACGGCCTTGCGTCCGTAGAGGTCGCCGAGTTTGCCCCAGATCGGCGTGGAGACAGTAGTGCCCAGCACGTACGCGGTGACAACCCAGGTGAAGTGGTCGGCGCCCCCGAACTCGAAGACGATCCGCGGCAGCGCGGTGCTGACGATCATGTTGTCGAGCATCGCGAGCATCATCGCGATCATCAGGCCGAACAGGACGACGCGGATGTTCGGTCTCGCGACGACCGGGGCTTGTTGACTCATCGGTAGGCTCCCCCGCAGATCATGTGATCAACTTACTTGCCGCCCGGCTAGTTTGCTTACTAGCCGGACGGTAAGCTGATGGCGGTCGGACGTCAAGCGGATTGGAAGGAAGTCGGCTGGTGAGGGAGACCACAGGAGGCACACGGCAGCGCATCCAGGCCGTCGCCTTGGAACTCTTCACCGAGCAGGGCTACGAGAAGACGTCACTGCGGGAGATCGCCGAGCGGCTCGGCGTCACGAAGGCGGCGCTCTACTACCACTTCAAGAGCAAGGACGAGATCGTCACCAGCTTCGTCGACGACCGGCTGCGCCGGATGGACGAGCTGATCGCCTGGGCCGCCGACCAGCCACCCACCCTGGCGACCCGGCGCGCCCTGCTCGGGCGGTACGCCGACAGCATGTTCGCCGGCGACCTGCCCCAGGTGATGCGCTTCTTCGAGCAGAACCAGACGGTGCTCAAGAGCCTGGTCGCCGGCCAGCAGATGCGGGACCGGATGATGCGGCTGGCCCACGAGCTGTGCCGGGGTGACGACTCGCCGGCCGCCCAGCTGCGCGCCACGCTGACGCTGTTCGCGGTGCACACCAGCTGGTTCGCGGTCCGCGCGCCCGGCATCACCGACGACGAGCGGAAGCGGATCGCGCTCGAGGTGGCCGACGAGCTGCTCGCCAAGATCGGCGAGACCGGCCAGGGCTGAGCCGGTTCAGCCCGCCGCGGTCAGGTCCAGTCGCAGACCGAGCAGGTCGATGCCGGGCAGCGGCGACCAGTCCTTCTCCGGCAGCCGGACGAAACCGAGCCGCTCGTAGAGGCGGTGCGCGTTCGCCGCCATCCCGGCGCGTACGCAGATCACCACCGCCGTGCAGCCCAGCTCCGTCGCGCGCGTCACGCACGCGGCCGCGAGCGCGGCGCCGGCGCCCCGGCCCTGCGCGGCCGGATCCACCGCGAGCATCCGGAACTCCGCCTCGCCCGGGCCGGCGAGTTCGGCGTACGGGGTGCCGGGCAGCACGAACGTCACCGCGCCGAGCACCTGGCCGGTGGTGTCGTCGACGGCCACCAGCACCTCGCCGGTCTGGGCGCGGGTGGCCACGTCGGCGAGCACCGGCGCGTACCCGCCCTCGTCCTTGAGCTGGCCGTCCGCCTCGTAGGCGGCCACAGTCAGCCGCGCCACGGCCGGGAAGTCCGCCGGCTCGGCGCGGCGCACCAGCAGGGCGGTCAACCGATCTCCGCGATCAGGTCGCCGTCCTGCACCACGTCTCCCTCGTTGACGGCGAGGCGCTGCACCACGCCGTCGGACTCGGCGACCACCGGGATCTCCATCTTCATCGACTCCAGGATGACGAGCGTGTCGCCCTCGGACACGGTGTCGCCGGCCGACACCACGACCTTCCAGACGTTCGCCACCATCTCGGCGCGGATCTCCTCGGCCATCTTCCGGCCCTCCCTCTCCCCGACGACTCCCCGACAGTCCTGCGAACGGTATCCAATCATGACGCCGGTCACGCCGGGCCGCGCACCACCGGGCACGCGATGCGCCCCACCGCGCTCCGGCGGGCTGCGTCGGCACTAGCATCGTGCGGGTCGGCCACCGGCGAGCCGGGGAGCCACACCGCGACCTCCGCCGCGGCCAGCCGCGGACGGAACCGTGACCAGCACAAGGAGGCAGAGCATGGCGAAGAAGGCCCGCAAGAAGAAGGCCCGGAAGAAGAGCAGCGCCAACCACGGCAAGCGCCCCAACTCCTGATCATCGGGAACAGCGCGGCACCTGCCGGAAACGCGTGACGGCCCGGGTCCGATCATTCGGACCCGGGCCGTTCCGTCGCTTGTTCAGTCGGCCAGTTCGCGGGACTCGGTGGTCTCGAAGACCACCAGCTCGGTCAGCCGCAGACGCAGCCGCTCACGCAGCTTCTCCGGCGCCGAGTCGTTGCCGCAGCACCGGGCCACGAGCGCCTTGACCTCCTGCTCGATGCCGTACTCGCGCAGGCACGGCCCGCACTCGTCCAGGTGGTGCCGGATCAGCAGCCGGCGCTCCTCGCCGCACTCCAGGTCGAGGTAGAGGTAGACCTCGGCGAGCACCTCGCGGCAGTCCGTCTCGTGCGGTTGTCCACAGCTCACGGTCACACCTCCCGGCTGGCGGCGGCGGTCGAACCCTTCTTCGACGAGGCGGCGCTGAAACCGCGCTCCGCCGCGTACTGCTCGAGCAGCTTCCGCAGATTACGTCGGCCACGGTGCAGACGGGACATCACGGTGCCGATCGGCGTGCCCATGATGTCGGCGACCTCCTTGTAGGAGAAGCCCTCGACGTCGGTCAGGTAGACGGCCAGGCGGAACTCCTCCGGCAACTGCTGGAGGGCCTCCTTGACGTCGCTGTCCGGGAGCCGGTCGAGCGCCTCCGTCTCGGCCGAGCGCAGGCCGCTGGAGGTGTGCGACTCGGCCTCGGCGAGCTGCCAGTCGGTGATCTCCTCGGTCGGCGCCTGAATGGGCTGCCGCTGCCGCTTACGGTAGGTGTTGATGTAGGTGTTGGTCAGGATCCGGTAGAGCCAGGCCTTCAGGTTCGTGCCCTGCTCGAACTGGTGGAAGGCGGCGTACGCCTTCAGGTACGTCTCCTGAACCAGGTCCTCCGCGTCGGCCGGGTTGCGGGTCATCCGCAGACCGGCGGCGTAGAGCTGGTCGACGAAGGGCATAGCGTCCCGCTCGAAGCGGGCCCTGCGCTCGTCCGTCTTCTCGGTGGTCAACCGCACATCCCCTCGCGTCGGATGCTTTCCCGCTGAGGATACGCGTACCCACTTTCCGGCAGATTCACTTCCGGAGTCTGTGCCGGTGCTCACGACCGACGCCGCGGGCCACTCCGGCGCGTCGAGCAGCCGCCTGAGCTGCCGCTCGTCCCGTTCGTCCCGTTCCCGGCTCCGTGTCTGTATCGGCACCGGTCACCCCCCTCGCGCTGGCACTGTCGTCGTCCACAGGGAGGTAACGCGAGGTACGGGGTGCGGCATTCCACCGGTCCCACCCGATCCTGGCCCCGGCGGCGGCCGCGACCGCCGCTGGGACCAGGAAGGGCCTGGGAGGGTGGCCCCGGCGCACCCGAACCGGGCGGCCGGCACCAACCGGTGCAACGACCCGCCGCGGGCGACGGTCACGGCGCGCGCCGCCGCTCAGGACAACCATCCGTGTACGCGCAGCCAGTCCCGGACCACGGCGGCCGTGCCGGCCGGGTCGCCCCGCAGGTCGTGCCGCTGTCCCGGCCGGACCACCACCTCGATCCCCGGGCCGGGTTCGGGCACGCCGAACGGGTCCCGGTCGCCGTTGACCACGAGCGTGGGCAGCCCGGTGAGCAGTTCCGCGGCCCGGGAGCGTTCCGGCCGGCCCGGCGGGTGCAGCGGGAACGCCAGCGCGACGACTCCGGCCGCCCCGACGGCGGCGGCGGTGCGGCAGGCCACCCGGGCGCCGCTGGACCGGCCGCCGACCACCCAGTCGCGCACCTGCGGGGCGCGCCGGCGAAGCTCGGCCAGCACCGCCGTCCACGCCTCGTCGAGGTGCCCGGCGGGAGCGGGCGCGCGCCGCCCGGCGACCCGGTACGGCTGGGTCACCAGGGCCACCCCGGCCCCGGCGTCGCGCACCGCGTCCCGGACCGCCGTGAGGTCCGGCGCGTCCACGTCGCCGCCTGCCCCGTGGCCCAGCACCAGCACTGTCGCGCCGTCTGCGGGCGGGTGGAAGCGGAACCGGGCCCGTCCCCGGGGTGTGTCGATCTCGTCGTCGTGCCGCACCGGCCCATTCTGCGCGTGCCGGTCGGCCGGCGGCGCCGGGACGGGCCGAACCGGTCGTCGCCCGTGGCCCGCGGACGGGCCACGGGCGACGAGGGATCAGCTCAGCGGCACCAGGGTGAGCAGGCGGTCACGCACCGGCGGGCCGGCGTCGTCGATCGCGTCCGGATCGGGCTGGACCTCGCTGCGCCAGGCCACGAGCATGGCTCGGCGCTCGCGCGGCGTGGTGCCGCCCCAGACGCCGTGGCAGTCGCCCACCTCCAGCGCCCAGGCCAGGCAGGAGCCCTGGACGTCGCACGTGCGGCAGAGCGCCACCGCCGCGTCGGCCGGCTCGTTCGGCGCCGGGAAGAACGTCTCCGGATCGACGTTCTGACAGGTGCCTCTGGTGCGCCACGCCTCGTCCTGGCGTCGTTCGTGCAGAGCCCGCAGCAGTCGTGGGTCGCGCCGTGCCGCGGCGACCTCGTGCGGGCGGGGCATGCGTGCCCGTGTCAATACACCCACCTCCCCCGTGGGACCGGCAGAGATCTTTCAGCAAGATCGATGGGTGTCGTCGCCCCGTGCGAACCAACGCCCATCACCGGCGCTGTGTTCTATCGCATTCGCATACGTAAGGACAAGAGTCTTCAATGAAACTGACTGAACGTCCGGGCGACTTTTCCGGCGCAACCCCGGCAAACGGGGCGCGTCGATGTGGCGGAGCGTGATCAGAACAGGGTCGGCCCGGAGACCGCCTCCACGCCCTCCGGAGACACCCGCGCGATCAGCTCGGGACCGTCGTTGCGGACGTCGCCGACCGCCCGGGAGACCGGGCGGATCTCCAGCCCGGCGAGCAGGCCGGCGTCGGGCGGCGCGAGCAACCCGGCCGGGTCGTCGGCTGGGCCGAGCCAATCCGCCCAGCGATCCGGCGCCAGCAGCAGCGGCATCCGGTCGTGCACCTCGGCCAGCTCGCCGACCGCAGCGGTGGTGAGCACGCTGAACGTGAGCCGGGCCACCCCGGCCGACTCCCACACCGACCAGATGCCGGCGAAGGCGAGCACCGAGCCGTCCCGGGGCGTCATGAAGTAGGGCTGCCGCCCGCCACCGGCGAGCCGGACCCACTCGTACCACCCGTCGGCCGGCACCAGGCACCGGCGCCGGGCGAACGACGGCGCGTACGCCCGGCTGGTCGCGACCGTCTCGGCCCGCGCGTTGATCATGCGGGCGGCGCCGGCGGCGCTGCGGGACCACCCCGGCAACAGCCCCCAGCGGCCCAGGGAGAGCAGCCGGTGCCCCTCCGGAGCGAGCCGGACCAGCGGCACCGGATCGGTCGGGGCGACGTTGAAGTCCGGCGCCACCCCGCCGGTCTCGTCAGCCGAGGAGAACAGCGCGCTCAGGTCACCGGCGCTCCGGGTCGTGGCGTACCTCCCGCACATGGCGCCCACGCTAGCCCCATCCGGACGTTTCGGCTGTCCCGCCCAACGGGAGCAGCGGCCACGGACGGTTCCACCGGGCCGGGAACTTGGCAGAATGTGACCGTGGGGAATCCGATCGCTACCCGTCAGCCGCAACCGTGGACCGCGCCGACCGCCAGCGACCCGGTCGCCGCGACACTGCGCCTGCCCGGCTCCAAGTCGATGACCGCCCGGGCCCTGGTGCTCGGCGCGCTGGCCAGCGGGCCGTCGACACTGGCCCGGCCGCTGCGCGCCCGGGACACCGAGCTGATGGCCGGCGGCCTGCGCGAGCTGGGCGCGCACATGTCCATCTCCGACGACGACCGCTGGCTGGTCCGCCCGCATCCGCTCGCCGGGCCGGCGCACGTCGACGTCGGCCTGGCCGGCACGGTGATGCGCTTCCTGCCGCCGGTGGCGGGGCTGGCCGCCGGCCGGGTCACGTTCGACGGCGACCCGCACGCCCGCACCCGTCCGCTCGGCCCGCTGATCGGCGCGCTGCGGGCGCTCGGCGTCCGCATCGACACCCCGCCGACGGGCAGCCTGCCGCTCGTCGTGCTCGGCGCCGGGCAGGTGACCGGCGGCGACGTGGTCATCGACGCCTCCGCGTCCAGCCAGCTCGTCTCCGGGCTGCTGCTGGCCGCGCCCCGGTTCGACCGGGGCGTGGTGGTCCGGCACCAGGGTCCCCCGGTCCCGTCCGCGCCGCACCTGCGGATGACGGTGCAGATGCTGCGCGCCGCCGGCGCCGCGGTGGACGACACCACGCCGGACGTCTGGGCCGTCGAGCCGGGCCCGCTGTCCGGGCGGGGCTGGGAGATCGAACCCGACCTCTCCGGCGCCGCGCCGTTCTTCGCCGCCGCGCTGGTCACCGGCGGCGAGGTGACGTTGCAGGACTGGCCGCGCAGCAGCCTCCAGCCGGTCGAGCGGCTGCGGGAGCTGCTGCACCGGATGGGCGGCGAGGTGACGCTCGGCACCGACGGCCTGACCGTGCGGGGCACCGGCACGGTACGCGGGCTGGACGCCGACCTCTCCGACGTCGGCGAGCTGACCCCGGTGCTGACCGCGCTCACGCTGCTGGCCGACGGCCCGTCCCGGCTCACCGGCATCGGCCACATCCGGGGCCACGAGACCGACCGGGTCACCGCACTCGCCAAGGAGTTCACCGCGCTCGGCGCGGACATCACCGAGACCCCCGACGGGCTGGACATCCGGCCCCGCCCGCTGCGCGGCGGGACGTTCCGCACGTACGCCGACCACCGGATGGCGCACGCGGCCGCGGTGGCCGGGCTGGCCGTCCCCGGCATCGAGGTCGACGACGTGGCGTGCACCTCCAAGACCATGCCGGAGTTCCCGGCACTATGGTCGGGGATGGTGACCGGCAAGAACTGACAGCGGGGGGACGTCCTGGCGACGAAGCGGCGCGAGTACGACGAGGACGACGTCCGGGTCCGACCGGGCCGGTCGTCGCGGCCGCGTACGCGCACCCGCCCCCGGCACGCCGACGCCGTCGACGGGTTCGTCATCGCCGTCGACCGGGGCCGCTACACCTGCGTGCTGCCCGGGGCCGGGCCGGATGCCCCGCTCGTCACCGCCATGCGCGCCCGCGAGCTGGGACGCAAGTCGGTGGTGGTGGGTGACCGGGTGGGTCTGGTCGGGGACACCTCCGGCGCGCCGGGCGCGCTGGCCCGGATCGTGCGCATCGCCGAACGGACCTCGGTGCTGCGGCGTACCGCGGACGACGACGAGACCACCGCCGAGGGGCGGCTGGAACGGGTGGTGGTGGCGAACGCCGACCAGTTGGTGATCGTCAGCGCGCTCGCCGACCCGCCGCCGCGTACCGGGTTCATCGACCGCTGCCTGGTGGCCGCGTACGACGCCGACATCGAGCCGCT
Source organism: Micromonospora chalcea (assembly GCF_028768405.1). Lineage (NCBI taxonomy): Bacteria > Bacillati > Actinomycetota > Actinomycetes > Micromonosporales > Micromonosporaceae > Micromonospora > Micromonospora chalcea. Next base: position 3,797,304 of record NZ_CP118233.1, read on the forward strand.
GCTCTGCCTCACCAAGGCCGACCTGGGTGGCCCGGAGGCGGTGCTCGGCTACTACACCGAGCTGGAGCTGCCGTACGTGCTGATCCGCCCGGACTCCGACCTGGCCGCGCTGCGGGCGCTGCTCGCCGGCCGGGTGTCGGTGATGGTGGGTCACTCCGGCGTGGGCAAGTCGACGCTGGTCAACCGCCTGGTCCCGGACGCCGAACGCGCGGTGGGCACGGTCAGCGCGATCGGCCGGGGCCGGCACACCTCGACCAGCGCGGTGGCGTTGCGGCTGCCCGCCGAGCCCGGCGCCGACGGCGACACCGGCTGGATCGTCGACACCCCGGGGGTGCGCAGCTTCGGGCTGGCCCACGTGTCCGCCGAGAGCCTGCTGCACGGCTTCCCGGACCTCGTCGAGGCGACGGTGGACTGCCCGGCCAACTGCCCGCACACCGCCGACGAGGCGGACTGCGCGCTGGACGCCTGGGTGGCCGCCGGGAAGGCGGACGCGCGCCGGCTCGCCTCGTACCGGCGGTTGCTGGCCTCCCGCAGCGGCGAGGGCGACCCGCGCGAGCCGGAGCGCAACCCCGGCGATCCGCTCGCCGGGTCCTGACCGGCGTCGCCGGCCGGGCCCACGGCGCCGGGCCTCGCCGGTACGCTGACCCACCATGATCGATCCCCGGCCGACCCCACGGCCTCTGCCCGCCGAGCGGGTGCTGGAGCTGGCCGCGCCGATGCTCACCGAGGTGGGTGGCGAGTGGCGGATGACCGACGGGCCGATGCTGCGGTCGGGATCGCTGGGCGTCCGGGTCCTTCCACCGGACAGCGACGACTACCGCCACCTGGACCTGGAGCTCCTGCTGAACGCGGACCGGCCGGACGTGCCGACGATCGTCGACTGCACGCTCGGCCTGGCGGCCGACCCGGTCGAGGCGGCCCGTCAGGCGATCGGGGCGTGGATCGAGACCTGCCTGGTGACGGTCCTGGAGATGATCGAGCAGCGAGGGCGACTGGCGAGCCACTTCAGGTCGGGCGACAAGGGCGGGTTCGCCGGCTGGCATGCGATCGTCGGCGGCGTGACCGGATGGTCCGCCGACGGATCGCAGCACAAGCAGGAGTGGTTCGCCGAGGCGATGCCGTGGTCGACCCTGGCGCCGGTGATCGCGGCCGGGCTGGACCGTCCACATCTCAACGGCGTTCGCATGCTGGTCGGCCAGGGTGGCGACGTCACCGAGTGCGAGGTGCGGATCAACGGCCGGCGGCACGAGCCGTCCGCCGCCGCGCTCGCCGCTCTGGACTGGCCGCGCACCGACCGTTTCGGCCTGGCACGCACCTTCGTCCTCCTGGTCGGCCCCGACTGAGGCGGTGACAGCGCTCGGGTGACGCCCCGACGACCGACGGTCGTGGTCACGCCACTAGCGTGTCCGTCATGACCGGGTACGCCGACGATCTCGCCCTCGCCCACCTGCTCGCCGACGCCGCGGACGCGGTCTCCTCGGCCCGGTTCCGCGCGCTGGACCTGCGCGTCGAGTCGAAGCCGGACCTGACCCCGGTCTCCGACGCGGACACCGCCGTGGAGCGGGAGATCCGCGCGCTGCTGGCCACCCACCGTCCCGGCGACGGCCTCCTCGGCGAGGAGTACGGCGAGCAGCCGCCGGCCGGTCCGGACGGGCGGCGCTGGGTGATCGACCCGATCGACGGCACGAAGAACTTCGTCCGGGGCGTACCGGTCTGGGCCACCCTGATCGCGCTGCTGGAGCACGACCGGCCGGTGCTCGGCCTGGTCTCCGCCCCGGCGCTGGGCCGCCGCTGGTGGGGCGCGCTCGGCGCGGGCGCGTTCGCCGGCGCCGGACCGGCGGACGGCACGCCGATCCGGGTCTCCGGCGTCACCGCGCTCGGCGACGCGAGCATCTGCTACTCGTCGCTGACCGGGTGGGAGCAGGCCGGCCGGCTGGACGCGATCCTCCAGCTCATGCGGGACACCTGGCGCAGCCGCGCGTACGGCGACTTCTACGGTTACATGCTGCTGGCCGAGGGCGCGCTGGACGTGATGGTGGAGCCGGAGCTGTCGCTGTGGGACATCGCCGCGCTGGTGCCGATCGTCACCGAGGCGGGTGGCGTGATCACGGATCTGGCCGGCCGGCCGGCCCCGGCGGGCGCGGACTCCGCCGACATCAGCGCCGTGGCCAGCAACGGCGCGCTGCACGACGACATCCTGGCCCGGCTCGGCCGTCCAGCCGAGCGCTGAACCGGGAAGAGCCTCTATCCTCGCCAGGTGGTTTCCTCCGGTTGGTGCTTCCTGGCAGCGATGATCGTCGCGTACGGCTTCGCCAACCTTCTCCAGTCGGTCGCCGCGGCGCGGACAACCGTGCACCACACGTTCGACCCGGGGCTGCTGCTGCGCCTGGCCGGGCACCGGACGTACCTGATCGGCCTGACCTGCCAGGTGGTCGGCTTCGTGCTGGCGTTCCTGGCCCGCCGCGACCTGCCGCTGTTCCTGGTGCAGGCAAGCGTGGCGGCCGGGCTCGGGGTGACCGCCGTGCTCGGCGTGCTGGTGCTCAAGTGGCGGTTGCCGGCCGCCGAGGTGGTGCTGCTGGTGCTGCTGTTCGCCGGCATCACCGCGCTGGTGCTGTCGGCCCAGCCGGCGCCGTCGCGGCAGCTCGGCACCGCCGGACTGGTCGGCCTGGCGGTGGCGGTGTTCGCGATCGCCGGGTCCGGGTTCTTCGCCGCCCGGCTGCACGGCGCGCTCGGGTCGGTGGTGCTCGGCTCGCTGGCCGGGATGGCGTTCTCCGCCGCCGCGGTGGCGGCCCGCCCGCTCGCCTCGGCCGGATCGGTGGAGGCGTTCGTCCGCGACCCGCTGCTCTACCTGCTGATCGTGCACTCGGTCATCGGCCAGCTGCTGCTCGGCCTGGCCATGCAGCGCGGGTCGACCACGGCGGCGGTGGCCGCGATGGACGCCGCCGGGGCGGTGCCCGCGGCGATCGTCGGCCTGCTGCTGCTCAACGACAAGATCTGGCCCGGCCGGGAGTGGCTGGCCGGTCTGGGCTTCCTGGTCACGCTCGCGGCGGTGGTCGGCCTGACCCGGTACGCCGAACCGCAGCACCACCACGCCAGCGCCCGCCAGAAGGCGATCGTGGGCGCCGGGATGGTGCCGGTTCAGGCCGCCTCGACCGGTCCCCGTTCCGAGACGGCCACCTCGACCGGCGGCGTCACCTCGACCGGCGTCGGCTCGATCGGCGTGGCCGGGCGGCGACGCCCGATCACCCGCTCGTAGAGACGTTCCAGCGCGGCGGCGGTACGTTCCCACGTGTAGCTGCACCGGACCCGGTCCACCGCGGCGTGCCCGTACGCGAACCGCCCGGCGTTGTCCGACAGCAGCCGGCGCAGCGTGACCCCGAGCGTGCGTACGTCACCGGGCGGCACCAGCTTGCCGGTCACCTCGTCCACCACCGCGTCGGCGATGCCGCCCATGGCGTAACCGACCACCGGCACGCCGCAGGCCATCGCCTCCAGCGACACCCGCCCGGCCGACGCGTAGTGCGGCGTGCAGGCCACCACGTCGGCGGAGCGGTACCAGGTCGCCATCTGGTCGTGCGGCACCGCGCCGACCAGCTTCACCTGCTCCGCCACCCCGGCCCGCTCGGCCAGCTCCCGCAGCCGGCGCGCCTCGGCGTGCCCGTCCAGCCGCTCGGCCGGCGGGCCACCGGCGATCACCAGCTCCGCGTCGCCGACCAGCCGCATCGCCCGGATCAGGTCGTCCTGCCCGTGTCCGGGGGCGAGCCCGCCGACGGAGAGGATCCGGGCCCGCTGGTCGCGGGGCGCCGCCTCGCCGTCCGGATGGAACTGGCCGGTGTCCACCCCGGTCGGCACCATCGCCACCGACGTGCGCTGCAGGCCCATCCGGGTCAGCTCGTCCACCTCGTCGTTGCACTGGGCCACCGCCACGTCCACCGCCCGGGTCAGCGCCCGTTCCAGCGGGATGCGCTCGCCCGGGCCGCCGTACCGGGGCCCGAGGTGCCGCAGCTGCTCGACGCCGAGCGAGTGGAACGTCTGCACCACCGGGATGTCCGTGGCGCGTACCGCGTGGGCGGCGGCCAGCCCGCCGACCCAGTAGTGGCCGTGCACCACGTCGGGGGTCCAGTCACCGGCCCACTGCCCGGCCAGCCAGCGGCCGTACTCGGCGACGAAGGGCACCAGCTCGGCGGTGGAGAGCACGTCGGGCGGGCCGACCGGCACACGTTCCACCCGGTAGCCGTCGAGTTCGGTCAGGGCGGGCTGGGCGGCGGCGGCACGGCGCTCGTACACGCGGACGTCGTGGCCCCGGGCGGCGAGCTCCGCCGCCACGCGCGCAATGTGCTCCTGCGTCCCGACGGTGGGACCGTCGGTGGACGAGCCGGCGTGCGCGCATACAAGGCCGACGCGCATGGTGCACCTCCATGCGTTTCTCGCGTAGCGGGGTCTCCGGTCAGAGCGTCCCATTAACCCAGGTCCGGCGCGCCCAAACCTGGCAGATCGGGGTCACCGGGCCACCGCTGTCCCGCGAGCGGGACGGCCGACCGAACCCGATCACCGTCGAAATCGGTCGGCATGACCGGGCGGTCCGGGGGTACCGCCGGAGAATGCCGCTAACCCGCAGCCTCTCCGACGCCACGGTCGTCATCACCGGCGCCTCCAGCGGGATCGGCGCGGCGACCGCGTACGCGCTGGCCCAGCGGGGCGCCGACGTGGTGCTCGCCGCCCGGACCGGGTCGGCGCTGCGCCGGGTGGCGGCGAGCTGCCGGGAACTGGGCGGACGGGCCCTGGTGGTGCCCACCGACGTGACCGACCCGGAGGCGGTGGAGCAGCTCGCGGCGCGGGCGGTGGCCGAGTTCGGCCGGATCGACGCCTGGGTCAACAACGCGGCGGTCGGCACCGTGGGACTGTTCGACGAGATCCCGGTGGCCGAGTTCCGCCGGGTGGTGGACGTGAACCTGCTGGGGGCCGTGTACGGGACACGCGCGGCGCTGCCCTGGCTGACCGCCGCCGGTGGCGGGGTGCTGGTCAACAACGCCTCGGTGCTGGCCGAGGTGGCGATGCCGTACCAGTCGGCGTACAACGCCACGAAGCACGCGATCCGCGGCCTGGCCGACACGGTCCGGCAGGAGCTGCGGGTGACCGGGCGGGGCAACATCTCGATCTGCACGGTGCTGCCGGCCACCATCGACACGCCGTTCTTCCGGCACGCGGCCAACCACACCGGCCGGGAACTGACCCCGCCACCGCCGGTGTACCCGCCGGAGATGGTCGCCGAGACGATAGTGAAACTGCTGCGCCGGCCCCGGCGGGAGGCGTACGCGGGCGGCGCGGCCCGGCTGATCGGGCTCCAGTGGCGGCTCGCCCCGGCGCTGGCCGAGCGGGTGATGGGCTGGTACACCGCGCGCACCCAGTTCGGGCCCGGCGTACGCGCCGACTCCACCGGCGCCGTCTTCACCCCCGGCGCGGCGGCGGAGCGGACCGACGGCTGGTCCGGGCGGCGGGGTCAGTTGCTGCGGCTCACCGCGGCCGTCGGCCTGGCGGCCGGCACCGCTGTCGGCACGGCGGCGGCGATCAGCCGCCGGTCCCGGACGGGCCGGCCGTGAGTCCCGCCGACCGGACCGGTGCGCGGGCGGCGGCCGAGGTGCACAATGGGGCGATCATGCCGACGGATGCGCGTTGCCTGGTGGAGACCGACGATTCCTCCGCGAGAGTCCGGCTGACCGGCGTGCTCGACCGGGCCGAGGTGGAGGCCGTGCGGGACGCGCTGCTGGCCCGGCTGTGGCAGCGCCCCGGCCTGCTGCTCGTGGACCTGTCCGGGGTGCGTATCGCCGACCCGCTGGCCCGCGACGCGCTGGACGAGGTCTGCCGGGCGGTGTCCGACTGGCCGGCCAGCGAGATGCTGCTCGACCCGGAAGCCACGCCGCCGGACCCGCCGCCGGACCCGCTCGGCGTCGAACTGCCCCCGGTGGTCGAGGCCGCGCGCGAGGCACGGTCGCTGGTCTCCGCCGGGTGCCTCCGGTGGGGCCTGCCGGAGCTGGTCGAACCGGCCTGCATCGCGGTCACCGAGATGGTCAACAACGTGGTGGCGCACGCGCTGACCCCGATGACGCTCCGGCTGGCGCCGCGCGGCAACGCGCTGCACGTGGCCGTCCGCGACCACTCGGCCGGGCAGCCCGCGTACGCGGGTCCGGCGGCGGCGGACGCGCTGGGCGGGCGCGGGCTGCTGCTCATCGACACGGTGGCCCGGCGCTGGGGCAGCACTCCGCTGCCCGACGGCAAGGTGGTGTGGTGCGTGCTGTACGTCGAGGACGAGGCGGCGGTCCGCAACTGAGGCGCCCTTTCGCCCTGTTGCTCCCGATCCACCCGGCCGGTTGCGGTTAGGGCGGGGAGCGCAGTGGGTAGTTCCCGAGCATGCGCGACGACGAGTACCCCACCCCCGTGTCCGATCCCGAGGCGGCGGGCCTGCCCGACACCGCCGACGACGACTCCACCGCCAACGACGACGTGCTGACCGGGCGCGAGGCGGACGGCCCCGAGCCGGCCCAGCTCCCCGGCGACCGCACGCCGGTCGCGGTGGACGAGTTCGGCACCACGGCGGAGGAGCAGCTCGACGGCGAGTCGCTGGACTACAAGCTCCAGCGCGAGCAGTACGAGCGTCCCGCCGACGACCCGCTGGCCGGCCCGGTCGACCCGGACATCGCCGCCGAGGCGGACAGCGAGGAGGCCGCCGCGCAGGCCCAGCTCGACGCCGACGTGATCGACCCGGGCCCGGTATCCGACCCGGACTCCCCCGTCTCCGTGTACGACCACGGTCAGCTCGGCACCGTCGCCGACCACCAGGTGGGCCGGCTGGTCGAGCCGGACGAGGGCGCGCACACCGACCAGGAGACCGACAACGTCGCCTACGACGCGGGCGCGGCCGGTGGCGGGGCCAGCGCGGAGGAGCTGGCGGTGCACGAGACCCGCCCGCCGGACGCCCGCTAGCTAGCCGTCCAGGCCCCGCTCGATGGCGTACCGGGTCAGCTCGACCCGGTTGTGCAACTGGAGCTTGCCCAGGGTGTTCTGCACGTGGTTCTGCACGGTCCGGTGGGACAGGCCCAGCCGGTCGGCGATCTGCTTGTAGGACAGCCCCTTGGCGACCAGGCGCAGCACCTCGGTCTCCCGCTCGGTGAGCCGGGGTGCGTCGTCGTCCGGGGCGGGCGGCGCCGCGGCCAGCCGCCGGTACTCCCCCAGCACCAGGCCGGCCAGGCCCGGCGTGAACACCGGCTCGCCGGCCGCCGTACGGCGCACCGCGTCCAGGAACTCCGCCGGGGCGGCCGACTTGACCAGGTAGCCGGTGGCGCCGGCCTTGACCGCGTCCAGGACGCCCTGCGGCTCGCCGCTGGCCGAGAGCATCAGCACCCGCACCTCGGGCAGCGCCGCGCGCAGCCCCCGGATCACCTCGACGCCGGAGATGTCCGGCAGCTGGAGGTCGAGCACGACCAGGTCGGGGCGGGCCGCCGCGGCCACCCGTACCGCCTGCCGCCCCTCGCCGCTGGTCGCCACCACCTGGTGACCCGCCTCGGTGAGGTCGCGGGCCACGCCCTCGCGCCACATCGGGTGGTCGTCGACCACCATCACCCGGATGCTCACCCGCGGCTCCTCGGCACGATCAGCTCGATCTCGGTGCCGGCGCCCGGCGCGGACGCGATCCGCACCTCGCCGCCCAGGTCGGCCACCCGGCCCCGGATGGACTGCGCCACCCCGAGCCGCCCCTGCGCGGCGGCCTCCGCCAGCCGCCCGTCCGGGATGCCCGGCCCCTCGTCGCGTACCGAGACGGTCACCGTCTCCTCCTCGTCCTCGATCAGCACCCAGGCCCGGCCACCGGCGTGCCGGGCCACGTTGTCCAGCGCCGCGCCGACCGCCGCGCCCAGCTCACCGGCGGTCCGCGCGGGCAGCGGCACCGGGGTGGCGGGCGCGGACACCACGACGGTGGCCGAGGCGTACCTGTCGATCAGGTCGCGCAGGTCCTGCTCGGCGCCGGCCGGGTCCGGCGGCGCGCCCGCCCGGCCGATGAGCGCCCGCAGCGCGGCCTCCTGCTCGCCGGCCAGCCGGGCCAGCTCGGCCGCCTCGCCGTCCAGGTCCGCGCCGCGCCGCCGGACCAGCGCGAGCACTTGGAGCACGGAGTCGTGGATGTCGCGGGCCAGCCGCTCCCGTTCCCGGGTCGCCGCCTCCAGTTCCACCGCCCGCTGCAACCGCTCCTCCGCCTGCACCGCCAGCCGCGCCACGTGCCCGACCACCACACCGGCGAGCAACATCAGGATCGCCCCGGTCAGCGCGGACGGGCTGATCCGGTCCCGGGTGGCGAGGTCGGCGCCGCCGAGCACCAGCGCGGCCACCGCGCCGCGCCGCCGCCCGCCGGAGACCGCCCAGGCGAGCACCGGCCCGGCCAGCCAGGCGGCGGTCAGCATCGGCACGCCGGCGGCGAGCGCCGCGCGCCCGACCACCCAGGGCGTGACCAGGATGATCGCCAGCACCACGCCGAGGTCGGCCAGCAGCAGCGGCCAGCGCCGCCCGGCCGGGCGGCCGTAGCCGGCCGCCGTCACGCCGCTCCAGGCCAGCATCGCCAGCAGGACGCCGCCCGCGGCGACCGGGTGCGCGTAGCGGTCCGCGTCGCGCAGCACGACCAGCCCGACGTACGCGAGCGCGGCGAACCGGAACACCGCGATGGAGCGCCAGAACGGGCCCTCGAGGCCGGAGGACGACGGCATGTGCGTCACCCTGTCACAGCCGGTCGAGGGGACCCCGGCCGGTGCGGCCTGAGAAACCCTGACGTACGGTTGAAATGCCGCGAAAGTCGTCGAGAGCCATCGTCGGGACGGGGTCATGACAGACGCAGAACTCCCCGCACCGCGTACGGTTGTGCCCATCGAACCTTCCCTCCTTCTCGCCACGGCCTTCGGTCAGGCGCAGGTGACCGAGCTGCGGCACTCGGTGACCTCCTGCGCGCAGGACTCCGGCCTGTCCGGTCAACGGCTGGACGACTTCGTGCTGGCGGTCAACGAGCTGATCACCAACGCGGTGCGGCACGGCGGCGGGCAGGGCTGGTTGCGACTCTGGCAGCGCGACGGCGAGCTGGTCTGCCAGGTCGCCGACCACGGGCCCGGGATCAGCGAGCGGCGGCTGCGCGACCGTGACCGGCCGGCGCCGGACACCGCCGGCGGCTGGGGCCTCTGGCTGGCCCGGGAGCTGAGCGACACGATGGAGGTGGAGACCGGCGACGCCGGCACCGTCGTCCGGATCACCGCCGCGCTCGCCACCGTCAGGCGAACAGGGCGCTGACCGACTCCCCGTTGTGGATCCGCCGCATCGCCTCGGCCAGAGCCGGCGCCACCGACAGCACCTCCAGCTTCGGCACCCGCTTCTCCGCCGGGATCGGCACGGTGTTGGTGCAGACGATCTCCAGTACGCCCTCCTGCCCGCTGAGCCGCTCCAGCGCCCCGCTGGAGAACAGGCCGTGCGTACAGGCCAGCCGGATCGAACGGACCCGCCGCTCGCGCAGGTGCGAGATCAGCTCGATCACGGTGCTGCCCTTGGCGATCTCGTCGTCCAGCACGATCACGTCCCGGTCCGTCACGTCGCCGATGATCGTGCTGATCTGCACCCGGTCGTCGCTGAAGCGCTGCTTCGCGCCGGCCGCCACCGGCGTACCCAGCATCCGGGCGAACGCGGCGGCCTCCTTGGCGTTGCCCAGGTCCGGCGAGACCACCACCGCGTTGCCCAGGTCGTGCCCCTTGAAGTGGGCGGCCAGCTCCCGCAGCGCGTGCAGGTGGTCCACCGGGACGCTGAAGAAGCCGTGCACCTGCGGCGAGTGCAGCGTCATGGCCAGCACCCGGTGCGCGCCGGCGGAGGTGAGCAGGTCGGCGACGAGCCGGCCGCCGATGGAGATGCGCGGCGCGTCCTTCTTGTCCGACCGGGCGTACGCGTAGTGCGGCAGCACCACTGTGATCCGGGCGGCCGACGCGCCCCGGGCCGCGTCGATCATGAGCAGCAGCTCGACCAGGTGCTCCTGCACCGGCGGCACCAGCGGCTGGATGAGGAAGACGTCGCGCTCCCGGCAGTTCGCCTGCAACTGCACCTCCAGGCAGTCGTTGGCGAACCGGGACACCCGCACCGGATGCAACGGGACGTGGAGGTGGGCGCAGATCTCGGCGGCGAGGACCGGATGGGCCGACCCGCTGAACACGGCAATGTCACGCACGTCTGATGATCGTACGGGCCGCCGGGAGGAGACGGTGGACACTCGCGGCGGGTACGGTGCTGCCGTGACCGCAGAGTTCGTCGCCGCCATCGACCAGGGCACCACGTCGTCGCGCTGCATCGTCTTCGACCGGGCCGGCGAGATCGTCGCCGTGGCCCAGCGCGAGCACCGGCAGATCTTCCCCCGGCCGGGCTGGGTGGAACACGACGCCGAGGAGATCTGGACGAACGTCGAGCACGTGGTCCGCGAGGCGCTGGCCAGCGCCGACATCGGCACCGAGTCGCTGGCCGCGGTGGGCATCACGAACCAGCGGGAGACCACTGTGGTGTGGGACCGGGAGACCGGCCGCCCGGTGGCGAACGCGATCGTCTGGCAGGACACCCGCACCGGCCCGCTGCTGCGGGAGCTGACCGAGACGTACGACCAGGAGCGGCTGCGGGCCCGCACCGGCCTGACCCCGGCCACCTACTTCGCCGGGCCGAAGCTGCGCTGGCTGCTCGACCACGTCGACGGGCTGCGCGAGCGGGCCGAGCGCGGCGAGGTGCTGTTCGGCACCATGGACAGCTGGCTGATCTGGAAGCTGACCGGCCGGCACGTCACCGACGTGACGAACGCCAGCCGCACCATGCTGATGGACCTGGAGACGCTCGACTGGGACCCGGAGCTGCTCGACGCGCTGCGCGTCCCGGCCGCCGTGCTGCCCGAGATCCGCAGCTCGGCCGAGGTGTACGGCACCGCGCAGGGGGTGCTGGCCGGGGTGCCGGTGGCGAGCGCGCTCGGCGACCAGCAGGCCGCGTTGTTCGGGCAGACCTGCTTCCAGCCCGGCGAGGCCAAGTGCACCTACGGCACCGGCAGCTTCCTGCTGCTCAACACCGGGGCCAGCCCGGTGCCGTCGCGGCACGGCCTGCTCACCACCGTGGCGTACCGGATCGAGGGCCAGCCCGCTGTGTACGCGCTGGAGGGCGCCATCGCGGTCACTGGCTCGCTGGTGCAGTGGCTGCGCGACAACCTCGGCCTGATCTCCACCGCCCCGCAGGTCGAGGAGCTGGCCCGCACCGTCGACGACAACGGCGGCTGCTACGTGGTGCCGGCCTTCTCCGGCCTGTTCGCCCCGCACTGGCGCAGCGACGCCCGGGGCGTGATCGCCGGGCTGACCGGCTACATCACCAAGGGGCATCTGGCCCGCGCGGTGCTGGAGGCGTCAGCGTTCCAGACCCGCGAGGTGGTCGACGCGATGAACGCCGACTCCGACGTGGCTCTGCGCCGGCTGCGGGTCGACGGCGGGATGACCGGCAACGAGCTGCTCATGCAGTTCCTCGCCGATGTGCTGGCCGTGCCGGTCGTACGGTCCCGGATCACCGAGACGACGTGCCTCGGCGCCGCGTACGCCGCCGGCCTGGCCGTCGGGTTCTGGCCGGACCTGGCCACGCTGCGCGAGAAGTGGCGTTCGGACGCGCAGTGGGAGTCGACGATGGACCCGGCACACCGGGAGCGTGAGCTGCGTCAGTGGCACAAGGCGGTCCAGCGCACGCTCGACTGGGCCGAGTGAGCGTCAGTCCCAGCGGTTGCCGGTGAGTTTCTCGTACACCTCGACGTAGCGGGCCCGGGTCGCCTCGATCACCTCGGCCGGCACCTCCGGCGCGGGCGGCTGCTTGTCCCAGCCGCTGGACGTGGCCCAGTCCCGCACGTACTGCTTGTCGTAGGAGAACTGCGCGCGGCCCGGCTGGTACGACTCGGCCGGCCAGAACCGGGACGAGTCGGAGGTGAGCACCTCGTCGCCGAGGACCAGCGTGCCGTCCGCCGCCCAGCCCAGCTCCAGCTTCGTGTCGGCAATCAGGATGCCCCGCTCGGCGGCGATCTCCGCGCCGCGCCGGTAGACGTCGATGGTGATCTGCCGCAGCCGCTCCGCGACCTCCGGGCCGACCTTGTCCACCACCTGCTCGTACGTGATCGGCTCGTCGTGCTCGCCCTTCGGCGCCTTCGTCGACGGCGTGAAGATCGGCTCGGGCAGGATCGACGCCTCGACCAGGCCGCGCGGCAGCGGCACCCCGGAGACCGAGCCGGTGCGCTGGTATTCCGCGAAGCCGCCGCCGGTCAGGTAGCCCCGGGCCACGCACTCGACCGGCACCATGTCCAGCCGGCGGCAGCGGATCGCCCGGCCGGCGAACTCCGCCGGCACGTCCGTCGCCGAGATCAGGTGGTTCGGCACCAGGTCGGACAGCTGCTCGAACCACCACAGCGACAGCGCGGTGAGCAGGCGGCCCTTGTCCGGGATCGGGGTCGGCAGCACCACGTCGTAGATGGAGACGCGGTCGGTGGCGACCAGGATCAGGTCCTCGCCGTCGGCGTAGACGTCCCGGACCTTGCCCGAATGCAGAAGTTCCACGGCGCTAGTACACCATGACCGGCGAGGGCCGCCCGGCGCGCCCACCGGAGGTCCCGCCCGGCGTTGACACCCCGCCGTAGGGGCCGGTGAAATGATCCGTCCACCGACGTTCGGAGAGAGATCCGTGCCCGCTGCGCAGTCCGTACCCCGTCCCGGCCTGGACCGGCGACGGCTTCTCGGCGCGCTCGCCGGGCTGCCGCTGCTCGGCGGCGGGCTGCCGGCACTGGCCGGGTGCAGCCCGGAGGAGGCGGCCGTCGACGACGGCCCGGTCGAGCTGTCGGTGTTCTGGTGGGGCGGCGACCGGCGGGCGGCGGCCACCGAACAGGCGCTGCGCCTGTACTCGCAGCAGAACCCCCGGGTCAGCTTCCGGGTCACCTGGCAGGGGCTGAGCGGCTACTACGACCGGCTGGCCACCCAGGCCACCGGCGGCAACCCGCCGGACCTGTTCCAGATCGACGACACGCTGCTCGCCGAGTACGCCGGCCGGGACATCCTGCTCGACCTCAGCCAGTACGCCACCGACGGGCGGATCGACCTGCGCGAGGTGCCGGCGCAGCTGGCCCGCTACGGCCAGGTGGACGAGCGGACCGTGGGCGTGGCGGCCGCGCAGACCAGCGCGGCGCTGGTGTTCAACCGCGCGCTGTTGCGCCGGCTGGGCCAGCCCGAGCCGCGCACCGGGATGTCCTGGAAGGAATACGTCGCCTGGGCCGCCCGCGTGACCCGCGCCTCCGGCAACCGGGTGGCCGGCACCATGGACGCCTCCGGCGACTACCGGGCGCTCTGGCTGTGGCTGCGCGGCCAGGGCAGCGAGATGTACCGGGGGCGGCAGCTCGGTTTCAGCTCGGCCGAGCTGCTCGACTGGTTCGAGTTCTGGGAGGTGGCCCGCTTCGGCCGGGCCACTCCGAGCGCCGCGCTGGTCGAGCAGGCGGACAGCGGCGAGCTGGCCCGCCAGCTCGTGGTCACCGGGCACACAGCGGCCTCGTTCGCCTGGTCGCACCAGTTGCCGGAGCTGCAACGCCTGACCGACGACGAGCTGGCGGCGGTGGCCTTTCCGGGCACGCCCGCCGCCCAGTGGCCCCGGGCGTCGATGTACTGGGCCGGCTTCCAGGGCACCCGCCACCCGGAGGTGGTGGCGAACGTGATCGACTTCCTGACCACGAACGTGGCGGCCGGCCGGCTCCTCGGCGTGGAGCGCGGCCTCAACGCCAGCAAGCAGGTGCGCTCGTTCGTCGCCGGCGAGCTGACCGACCGGTCCGAGAAGCGCATGGCCGCGCTCGGCGCCGAACTGGACGGGCTGGCCGGTCCGTCACCCGCGCCGCCGCCCAAGGGACACGCCAAGGTCCGCACCCTGCTGATCGACGCGGCCGAGAGCATCCGCGGCAAGCGCTCCGGCGCCCGCACCGCCACCTCGCGCTTCATGGCCCAGGCCAACGCCGCCCTGGCGAGCTGACCCGCCCGCCGCGCCCGACCGACCGCCCTGCCCGGCGATCATGAGGTTGGCGGCGACAAATCGGACGCGGCGCACCGCCAACTTCATGATCAGCCGGGGCGGGCGGGCCCGGGGGTCAGCGCGGAGGGCGGTTGCGGCGTCCGCGTGTGAGCAGCAGCACCAGCAGCACGATGCCGCCGACCACCACGAGGCAGCAGAGCAGGCCGAGGAAGCCGAACCCGCCGCGACCGCGCCGGCGCGCCGCCTCCACCACGATCTCGCCGGTGCCCGACGACGCCCAGGCCGCGACCGGCACGAACACCGAGAGCACGACCGTACCGAGGACCGCGCCCAGGCGGCCCCACCACTTGTTCCATGCAGACATGCCCCCCATCCTCGCCGAGACCCGCAACCGGGGCACGGCGGATGAGGGCGGATGTCGCCGGACACGGCGAAGGACCCCGGAAAGAATTCCGAGGCCCTTCGTCACGAGTAGCGGGGACAGGATTTGAACCTGCGACCTCTGGGTTATGAGCCCAGCGAGCTACCGAGCTGCTCCACCCCGCGTCGGCTCGTAAAGCTTATCGCACTCCGATCCCGGAGATCAGCCGGGTCCCCGATCCTGCCGCCGGCCCGCGCGGACCGGCGGCAGGCGGAAACGGCGAAGGGCCCCGGAGAGAACTCCGGGGCCCTTCGTCACGAGTAGCGGGGACAGGATTTGAACCTGCGACCTCTGGGTTATGAGCCCAGCGAGCTACCGAGCTGCTCCACCCCGCGTCGGCTCGACAACCGTAGCGCACCGACCCGGGGAGGCGCAAAACGGGTACTCAGTCCAGCCACCGCCGGACCGCCTCGACCGCCCGGCGGCTGTCCGCGTCGAACTGGGCGCGCTCGGTCGAGGTGCTCTCCCAGCCCTGCTCCCACAGCAGCGACACCACGTCACCGACGCGGACCGCCCGAATCAGGTGCACCTCGTCGCCGCCGCTCGGATCGCCGTTCGCGTCCCGGTACGGCGTCCGCGTCTCGAACAGCACCGACTCGTCGCCGTACCCGCTGTCGGGCAGCAGACGCTGCCGCACCGTCACCGGCGGCGTACCCCGGGCGGGCTGCTCGGGGCAGGCCCGCACCGCCGCGCGCAGCTCGGCCAGCGCGGCGCCGGCGCCGCCGGACCGGTAGATCGTGATGCTGTGCCGGTAGTTGCCCGACGGCACCTCGTCGGCCGAGGCCCCGGCCCGGCGGTACGGCAGCGACCGGGCCCGCCGCGCCACCACCCGCTCGTCGCCGGGGCTCGCGCCGCAGAGCACCGGCAGCACCGGCCCCGGGCCGAAGTAGTTGCCGGTACCGGCGTCGTTCGCGGCCGGCAGCACGAAGAACGCCCGGTCCGGGATCGTGGTCGGGGTCGCCGCGGCCGGAGGCGTGGTGGTCACGGCCGGGCTGCGCGAGCCGGGGGTACGGCCGACGGACGGCGACGGCGGGGGCGGCGACGACGGCACGACCGAAGGCGCGACGGACGACGGCCGCGGGGTGGGCGTACCCGCGGGCGGTGGAGCCGGGTCGGGGCCCGGCCCGGCGGCGAGCACGAGCTGGCTGCCGGCCACCGTGCCCGCGACCAGCCCGGCGGCGGCCAGGACGGTCAGCGCGGCCCGGCGGCGGGCCCAGCGGTCGGCGCTGCGGCGCAGCCGGTCCGGCGCCGGCAGCACCCGCTCGTCCGTGTCGGCGGCGAGGGACCGGTAGTAGCGGTGCAGTTCAGGCGACATCGTTGACCTCCAGCTCCTCGGCGGCGACGCCGGGCAACAGCTCGGCCAGCCGGGCCCGTCCCCGGGACAGCCAGGACTTCACAGTGCCGGCGGGAACCCCGGCCTCCCGGGCGATCTCCTCCACCGGCAGGTCGAACAGGTAGTGCAGGGCGAGCGCCTGCCGGTGCCGGGGCGGAAGCTGCCGCAGCGCCCCGACCAGCAGCACGGTGTCCTCGCCCGGCGGCCCGACGTCGGGCGGCGGCCCGGTGCGGCTGGCCGCGAGGCGCCACCCGCGCAGCCGCCGGAACCGGTCGGCCGCCAGCCGGCTGATCACCAGCCGCAGCCACGCCTCCGGAGCGGGATGGGCGGCGAGCTTCGCCCACTGCCGCCAGGCCCGCGCGTACGCCTCCTGCACGAGGTCCTGGGCCTCGGCCGGGTCGCCGGCCACCGCGTATCCGTACCGGATGGCCCGCCCCGACGTGCTGCGGTAGAAGTCGTCGAAGCTGTTCGCGTCCCGCATGTGCCCTCCCTCCCCCACACGTCCACCTGCACTGTTGACGGCGCAGTGCGGTCCGGGGTTGCGGGCGGGGAGTCCGGAAGACGACACGAGCCCGGGTCCGGGTGACCGTTGCGGTCCCGGACCACGGGCTCGTGGTGTCGGCTCGGCGTCAGCCGCTCGGCGTGGGCGCGGGCGACGTGGGCGCCGGCGGTGAGGGGCTGCCCGACGGCGCCGGGTTGCCCGAGCCGCCGGCCGCGGACTGTGCCTGCTGGAACGCGCTCATCGCCTCGTCCAGCGCCTTCAGCGCGCGCCCGTACCGCTCGAAGTCGCCGGACGCCTGCGCGGCCTTGACCTCGCTGATCGCGGTCTGCACCCGGGCCGCCGCCTGGGCCAGTTCGCCGGTCGCCGGCGGGGTGTTGTTGTCACCCCCGGTCGGCGTCGGCGTCGGCGTCGGCGTCTCGTTGTCGTCGGTGCTCGGCGGCGGGTTGTTGTTCGGCGCCCGCTTGCCCTGTTCGACGAGCTGCTTGATGCCGTCGTTGAGGTTGTTGGCGAGCACCACGTACGAGCCGCCGTCACCGTAGGAGAGCAGCACCTTCTGCAGCAGCGGGTACGCGTCCTGGTTGCTGCTCTTCACGTAGACCGGCTCGACGTAGAGCATGCCGTCGGCGAACGGCAGCGAGAGCAGGTTGCCGTACTGCACCTGGGCCTGGTTCGAGGAGAGCAGGTTGAGCTGCTGCCGGATGTCGCCGTTGTTCGTCATCTGCTGGTGCACCTGCGTCGGCCCGGAGATCCGGGTCTGGTCCGGCAGCTCCAGCACCTCCAGTTGTGGCTTGCCGTCGACGTACGAGCCGGAGACCAGCGCGGCGAGGTTCTGCCGCCCGTTCGGGGTGACCGCGGAGGTCAGCTGGAAGCGTGGCCCCTCCTGCCCGGGGAACTGGGTGAAGAGGTAGTACGGCGGCTGCTTCTGCCCGCTGTCCGGCGCGTCCGGCACGTTCGGCACCTGCCAGAAGTCCTGGCCGGAGTAGAAGTCACCGGGGTCGGTGACGTGGAACTTGGTGAGCAGGTTGCGCTGCACCTTGAACATGTCCGCCGGGTAGCGGAAGTGCTCGGCCAGCTCGGCCGGGATGTCGCCCTTGGGCAGCACCAGGTCACCGCCGAACGCCTTGTTCCACGCCTTGAGGACCGGGTCGGTGTCGTCGTACGAGTAGAGCTTGACCGTGCCGTCGTAGGCGTCGACAGTCGCCTTCACCGAGTTGCGGATGTAGTTGACGTTCTCCCGGGCGAGCTGGAACGTGCCCCGGCCGGTCAGCTCGTCGGCGGTCTCCGCCTGGAGGTTGACCCGCTCGGCGTACGGGTAGGTCGCCGCCGTGGTGTAGCCGTCGATGATCCACAGGACCCGGCCGTTCACGACCGCCGGGTACGGGTCGCCGTCGAGCGTGAGGAACGGGGCGACCTTCTCCACCCGGTCACGCGGGTTGCGCACGTAGAGCAGCTTCGAGTTCTCGTTGACCGCCTCGGAGAGCAGGAAGTTCGGCTCCTGCTCCTTGATCGAGTAGAGCAGGCGGCGCGGGAACGAACCGATCTTGACGCCACCCTCGCCGCTGTAGGTGTAGTACTGCTCGCCACCGGTGGAGGTGGGCCGGTCGAACTCGACGTTGCGGTCGCCGTTCTGGCCGACGATCGCGTAGTCCCCGGGCTCCATCCGCTCGCCGTAGTAGATCCGCGGCTGCTGGGCCGGGATCTCCTCGGCCGGCGAGGAACACGCCTCCTGCGCCTTCTCACCCAGGAAGCCGGAGACGAAGTACGGCTGACCGCCGCAGACCACCTGGTTCGCCGGGGCGGCCACCAGGCCGTACCCGTGGGTGTAGACGGTGTGGCGGTTGATCCAGTTGCTCTGCTGGTCGGTCAGCTCGCCGTAGTTGATCTCACGGACGCCGACCACGTAGTCGGAGGTCTTGTCCTTGACCGAGTACCTGTCGATGTCCAGCTTCGAGCCGAAGTCGTAGAAGCCACGTACCTGCTGGAGCTGGGTGTACGTCTCGGAGACCAGCTGCGGGTCGAGCAGCCGGATGTTCTGCACCACCGAGGTGTCGGTGGCCAGGCTGGCGGGTGGAACGAGGTTGCTCGCCGCGTACGGTGTGGTCTTCGTGCCTTCGAGGCCGAACGCGGTGCGGGTGGCCTTGATGCTGCGTTCGATGTACGGCGCTTCCTTGTCCCGGGCGCTCGGCTTGACCTCGAACGTCTGCACGGCCCACGGGTAGATGCCGCCGATCGCGACCGCGGAGACGCCGAGCAGGGCGAGCGAGATGCCCGGCCAGACCAGGTTCCGCATGACCGCGTTGGAGAACACGATGATCGCCAGCGCCACCAGGACGGAGATCCAGGCGAGGATCTCCTTCGCCGGCAGCAGCGCGTTGACGTCGGCGTAGCCGGCGCCGTAGAGCTTGGCGCTGTCGTTGTACTCCAACAGCATGGCCCGCCGGTCCAGCACGTACGCGACGGCCTTGAGCAGCACGAAGAACGCGACCAGCGAGCTGAGGTGGGCGCGGGCGGCGTTCGTCATCCGGTCGCCGACGCCCTGCAGCCGCACCCCGCCGAAGATGTAGTGCACGGCGAGCGCGCCGAGCAGGGACAGCACGACGGCGGTGAAGCCGACGCCGAGCAGGTAGCGCCAGAACGGGAGCTGGAAGACGTAGAAGCCGACGTCGATGCCGAACTCGGGGTCCTTCACGCCGAAGTCGCCGCCGTTGCGGAACAGCAGCCACTGGCTCCACCGGCTCTGCGCGGACAGGCCGGCGAACAGCCCGACGACGGCGGCGGCGAGCGCGATCCAGGTGCCGAGGCGAGGGCTCAGGAGCATCCGGTAGCGCTCCAGCGTGGCCTGCTCGGCCGAGTGCGGGCGCATCCGGGGTCGCAGCCGGTAGGCGAGCCAGAGGTTGCCGGCCACGATCAGCGCCATGCCGACGCCGACCACCAGGAACAGCAGCAGCCGGGTGGCGAGCACGCCGGTGAAGACCTGGGTGTAGCGGACCTCGTTGAACCAGAGCCAGTCCGTCCATGCGTTGACGCCCCAGCCGAGCAGGGTGAACAAGACGAACACCCCGATCAGGACACCGATGGTGACGCGTCCGCGTCGGCTCATCCTCGGCAAGGGACTGCTACGCATGACCACTGTTGGCTCCGCACGCTCGATGTGATCGGCTCCGACCAGGCACCAAGAGTACGGGGTCATCCTGAGCACGTCGGGTCAAGGTCACGTCACGATCGGCACAGCAGTCGTGGTCCCGGCCGGTTCAGCAGCGCGTCGGCTGCCCCCCGGTACGCAGCGCCTCGAGTGCCTTCAATGCCTCGTCCAGCGTGGCGACCTTCAGCATCGGCAGGCCCGGCTGCGGGTTGCGGACGGCCTCGGCGCAGTTGTCGGCGGGCACCAGGAACGCGTTCGCGCCGGCTTCCTTGGCGCCGACGAGCTTCTGCGCGATACCGCCGATCGGGCCGACGCGGCCCTCGTCGTCGATGGTGCCGGTACCGGCGATGATCTTGCCGCCGGTCAGGTCGGCCGGCTCCAGCTTGTCGATGATGCCGAGCGAGAACATCAGCCCGGCGCTCGGCCCGCCGATGTCCCCCAGGTCGATCTTGAGGGTGAACGGGTGCGGCTGCTGCTGGTCGATCTCCACGCCGATCCGCGGCCGGCCGTCCTGCTCCTGGCTGGTCACCGTGGCCGTGCCGGGGGTGTCGCCGCGGGTGTAGCCGATCCGCAGCGCGGTGCCGGCCGGCTTCGACCGGATCAGCTCGGTCAGCTTGGCCGCGCTCGTCACCGGCACCCCGTCGACCGAGGTGAGCACGTCGTCGGGGCGCAGCACGTCGGCCGACGGCCCGCCCGCCGTGACCGCCTTGACCAGCACCTTGATCGGGTAGCCCAGCTCACGCAGGGCCGCCGTCTCGGCGCTGGTCTGCGAGTTCTGGAAGTCCTCCGCGTTGCGCTTCTCGACCTCCTCCTGCGACTGCCCCGGCGGGTAGACCAGCTCGCGCGGCACCACCGCCTCGTCCGAGGAGAACCATCCGGCCAGCGCCGAACGGAGCCGCACCGTCGGCTGCACGCCGACCGTGGTGAGCCGGAGCTGACCGGCGGACGTCGACGTCGAGCGGCCGGTCACCTGGATGACCTCCTTGCCGTCCTCGCTGCCCAGCGTGTTCACCGTCGGACCCGGGCCGAGCACCACGTACGGCAGCGGCACGCTCAGCACACCGACGCTGAGCAGTGCGGTGAGCAGGGCACCGAGCAGGACGGTCACGCCGCGACGTCTCATGCGCCAGAGCGTACCGATCCGCGCCCCGCCGCCCGGCGCGGTGACCCGAGGACTTCGCCCTCAGCGCAACGCCGAGTGGCACGACCTGCGGCGGGGCGCGCGTACCGTAGACGTCGTGCCTGATATTCCGTTCGGTTTCGCGCTCCCGGGTGGTCAACCACCGGACCCCAACGATCCCGCGGCGATGCAGCAGTTCATGTCGCAGTTGCAGCACCTGCTCTCGGCGCCGGGCAGCGGGCCGGTCAACTGGGACCTGGCCCGGCAGGTAGCCGCCAGCCAGCTCGCCGCCGCCGGCGACCCGGCGGTGTCGCCGTTCGAACGCAACGCGGTCGAGGAGGCGCTGCGCATCGCCGACCTCTGGCTGGAGCCGGCGACCTCGTGGCCCTCCGGCATCCGCACCTCGGTCGCCTGGAACCGCAACGAGTGGATCTTCAAGACGCTCGACGTGTGGCGCAAGCTCTGCGACCCGGTCGCCAGCCGGATGGTCGGCGCGATGGGCGACCTGGTGCCGCCGGAGGCCCGCGCCCAGCTCGGCCCGATGCAGTCGATGGTCGCCACGCTCGGCGGCGCGCTCTTCGGCGGCCAGCTCGGCCAGGCGCTCGGCTCGCTCGCCGCCGAGGTGCTCTCCGCCGGCGACATCGGCCTGCCGCTCGGCCCCGCCGGCACCGCCGCGCTCGTCCCCGCCAACATCAAGGCGTACGGCGAGGGCCTGGAGCTGCCCGAGGACGAGGTACGCCTCTACGTGGCCCTGCGCGAGGCCGCCCACCAGCGGCTGTTCCAGCACGTGCCGTGGCTGCGCGGGCACGTGCTGACCGCGGTGGAGAACTACGCCGCGGGCATCCGGGTCAACCGGGAGGCGATCGAGGAGGCGATGGGCCGGGTCGACCCGACCGACCCGGAGTCGATGCAGGCGATCGCGCTGGAGGGCATCTTCACGCCCGAGGACACGCCCGCGCAGAAGGCGTCGCTGGCCCGGCTGGAGGCCGTACTCGCCCTGGTCGAGGGCTGGGTCTGCCACGTCGTCGACAGCGCCGCCGGTGACCGCCTCCCCAACGTCGTACGCCTCGGCGAGGCGTTCCGCCGCCGCCGCGCCGCGGGTGGCCCGGCCGAGCAGACGTTCGCCGCGCTCGTCGGTCTCGAACTGCGGCCCCGCCGGCTGCGCGAGGCCACTGTGCTGTGGGCGGCGCTGACCGAGCACCGCGGCATCGCCGGCCGGGACGCGATCTGGGGCCACCCGGACCTGCTGCCCTCCGACGACGACTTCGCCGCGCCGGAGGCGTTCGCCACGACCAGCACCGATCTCGACGACGAGCTGGCGAACTTCGACTTCTCCGCGCCGGGCGCCCCGGAGGAGAAGTCCCCCGGCGAGGACGACGACAAGCGCTGACGCAGTACACCCCCGGGCCCGCCCCGGCCCGGCCCGGCCCGTCGATCTTGGAGTTGTGGCGCCCAGGATGCCCGGGTAGCGACGTTTGTCAGGCACCACAACTCCAAGATCGGCGGAGTGGCCGGATGCGCGGAGTGGCCGGATGCGCGGCTAGGCAGTAGGGACAGGGGTCAGACGGGGCGGCCGGACAGCAGGGCCCGGGTGGCCTCCCAGCCCTCGACGGCCGGGTCGAGCGCGGCCAGGTCGGCGGGACCGCGCATCCGGCGCCAGCCGGCGGTGACCGCCACGTCCCCCGGGCTCGGCGCGGCCCGGCGCACCTCGGCCGGCGCGGTCGTGTCCAGGTCCAGCGCCGGCAACCACGCCGGTACGGGCAGTCGAGCAGCCACTCCCAGCAGCCCGGTTCCGCCTCCCTCGACCGGGGCCACCGCCACCGGCCGGGTGGTCAGCGGCCGCAGCAGCTTGCCGAGCGTCAGCCCCGGCACGTCCGGCGCGTCCGCCGCCACCACTGCCACCTGGTCGTAGCCCGCAGCGGCGAGCGTCGCGAACACCGCGTTCGGCGTCGGCTCCGGCACCTCGTACACCGGGGTGCCGGGCCAGACCACGGCGTCGGCCAGCCAGCGGTCCCGCGCGGCGACCGCGACGGCGGTCTCCACCTCGTTCAGCGTGGCCAGCAGGTCGACCACGTCCTCGGCGAGGGCGGTACGCCATCGCGCCGGCTCGATTCCGGGCGGCGTCCAGGTCACCGGGCCGAGCAACGCCACCACCACACGTCGGGACACCCGCCGACCTTAACCCCACCCCACACGCGATCATGAAGTTGACGGTGACGAAACGGACGGATCACCAGGTCAACCTCATGATCAACCGCGCACGGCCGGGGGCGCGGTCAGGGGATGGCGGCGGTGGCGGCCACGCCCTCCAGGTAGCCGCGCGCCCGCTCCGAGCGCGGGTACCGGGCGACCAGCGCCCAGAACTCGGCGTTGTGACTGGGCACGATGAGGTGCGTCAGCTCGTGCAGGAGGACGTAGTCGATCACCCAGTCGGGCATGTCCTGGATCCGGTGCGAGATCCGGATGGTGCGGTCGGCGGGGGTGCAGGAGCCCCAGCGGCCGTTCTGGTTGGTCACCCAGCGCACGCTCGCGGGCACGGCGGCCGAGCCGTACTCGGGAAGGTAACTGTCGATCAGGCGGCGGGCGCGGGCGAGCAGTTCGGCGTCCGAGCGGGCGAGCCGGCCCTCGCGGGCGGCGAGCCGGGCCAGCATCCGGTCGACCCACTCGCTCTCCTCGGCCCGGGAGAACTGGTCGGGGATCAGCACGACGACGCGCTCCCCGTCCCGGTACGCGGACACCGTGCGCCGCCGGCGCTGACTGCGCCGTACCTCGACGACGGGCTTCCGCGTCACGGCCATTACCGGCCCGCGCAGCCTCGGTTGACTGTCACGATGGAAAGCTAATGCGTACTGACCAGGACTCCGCAAGAGTCAACGCGACGACACGCGCCCGGAAAATGGCGGTTGATTGTCAGGAGTCCAGAAAAAATTCTTTGCGCTGGTAGATGACCATCACCAACCGACCCTCTGCAACGTTAAGTGATCTACGGTGAGTGACCGGCGTCAGGGGCACACGAAGGGGATCTGGGCGCTTTTACCCGGCGTGTCCGCGCGAAACTGACTTATCCGACGTAACTCGGCATGCACACTCTCGACGTCGACTAGCTCACAGAGTCGGCGTACAGCTGACATGGAACCGCCCAGACCTGGGTAGGGTCCGCCAACCACGGTCAGGTGACTGATCGCGGAGAACCCCCCGGCGCCGACGTCACGTTCGGCCGCAGGGAGACCGCCGGGACAACCTCCGGCGGACGAGACGAGGAGGCTACCGTGGCCGACCAGGCCCAGACCTACAACGGTTACTGCGTCAAGTGCAAGGAGAAGCGGGACTTCGAGGGGCACGTGGAGGTCTCGAAGACCGGCATGAACATGGCCAAGGGCAAGTGCCCGGTGTGCGGCACAACAGTGAACCGCATCCTGGGCAAGGCCAAGGTCTGACCGCTCCACGGGGAGGGCGGCCCTCGGCCGCCCTCCCCGTCGGGTAACCGACACAGTTACCCGCCAGTTGTGGAAAACCGGCGAGATCCTGTGGACAAGGCTGGCCACGGCTCGCCGCACCTGTGGACAACGAACGACGGAGCGCTTGGAGACGGTCACTATCGGTGCCGTGACCGATCCGACACCGCTCGTCCGTCCGATCCTGCTGCCCGGCCTGACCCGGCTCTGGCGCGACCGCCACACGCTCCAACTCGGTGAGCTGCCCGGCCGGGCGGTGCTGCTGGAGATGTCCTCGCCGGGCACGGCCCGCCTGCTCGACCTGCTCGACGGCACCCGCAGCGAACGCGCCGTGCTGGCCGAGGCCGGCGCCGCCCGGGTGCCGCCCGACGAGGCACGCGCGCTGCTCGACACGCTCCGCGACGCCGGCCTGGTGGTGCCCGCGCAGGCCCTGTTCCCCCGTGACCTCGCCGGCGCGGTCCGGACCCGGTTGGCAGCTGAGGCCGCCGCGCTGGCGCTTACCTGCCCCGACCTGCCCGGCACACCGGCCCGGCTGCTGCGCCGCCGCCGGTCCGCCCGGGTGCTGGTCACCGGCACGGGACGACTCGGCGCGGCGGTCGCCGTCGCGCTGGCCCAGGCCGGCGTCGGGCACGTCGTACCCGATCTGGCCGGCCCGGTCGGCGTCGGCGACCTGGTCGGGACCGGCCTGACCGCCGCGGAGCTGGGCCGGCCGCTGGGCCCGGCGGTACGCGCGGCGCTGGAGCGGTGCGCGCCGGGCACTGCCACGACCCCGATCCGGGCGGCCCGGCCGGACCTGGTGGTGCAGCTCGGCGTGGACCGGCCGGCCGAGCTGCTGGCCACCGGGTACGCCCGCCGACGCCAGCCCCACCTGCTGCTCGACCTGCGCGGCGGCGTACCCGTGATCGGCCCGCTGGTCCGCCCACCCGTCGGTCCGTGCCTGCGCTGCCTCGACCTGCACCGCGGCGACCGGGACCCGGACTGGCCGGCGCTCGCCGCCCAGCTCGCCGCCGACCGGGGCGAGCGGGCCTGCGCCGCCACCACCCGGCTCGCCGCCGCCGCGTTCGCCACGGCCGAGGCGCTGGCCCAGCTCGACGGCGGCCACCCGGAGACGCTCGGCGGCGCGGTGGAGGTCGCAGCCCCGGGCCGGGTGCGTCACCGACGGTGGCCGCCGCACCCCTCCTGTGGCTGCTGCCGGCGTCGCCCGATCCGGTCGGCCCCGGCCGCTCCCGGCCGCACGGCAGCAGCGAGGGCCCCGAGTCGGTAACAATGGCCGGGTGACCGACATCCCGCGCCGGGCCGTGTCCCGCACCGCCAAACTCGCCGCCCTGCCGCTCGGATTCGCCGGTCGAACCGTCCTCGGCATGGGCAAGCGGGTGACCGGGCTCGCGTCCGACGTCATCTCCGCCGAGATCCAGCAGCGCACCGCCGAGCAGCTGTTCAGCGTGCTCGGGCAGCTCAAGGGCGGGGCGATGAAGTTCGGCCAGGCCCTGTCGGTGTTCGAGGCGGCGCTGCCCGAGGAGGTGGCCGCACCCTACCGGCAGGCGCTCACCAAGCTCCAGGAGGCCGCCCCGCCGCTGCCGGCGGCGACAGTGCACAAGGTGCTCGCCGAGCAGCTCGGCCCGGACTGGCGCGACCGGTTCGTCGAGTTCAACGACACCCCGGCCGCGGCGGCCAGCATCGGCCAGGTGCACCGCGCCCTCTGGCGCGACCCCGGGTACGGCCCGAACGGCGGCCCGCAGCACCGGGACGTGGCCGTGAAGATCCAGTACCCGGGCGCAGGTGACGCCCTGCTCGCCGACCTCAAGCAGCTCTCCCGGCTCGGCGGCATGTTCCGGGCGATCCAGCCGGGGCTGGACGTGAAGCCGCTCCTGGCCGAGCTGCGCGAGCGCATCACCGAGGAGCTGGACTACGAGCTGGAGGCGGAGTCGCAGCGGGCGTTCGCCGCCGCGTACGCCGACGACCCGGACATCTTCATCCCGGAGGTGCTCGACGCCGCGCCCCGGGTGCTGATCACCGAGTGGGTGGAGGGCATCCCGCTGTCCCAGATCATCCGGGAGGGCACCGAGGAGCAGCGCGACGAGGCCGGCCGGCTGATGGCCGAGCTGCACCTGTCCGCGCCGGAGCGGGCCGGGTTGCTGCACGCCGACCCGCACCCGGGCAACTTCCGGCTGCTGCCGGACGGGCGGCTCGGCGTGATCGACTTCGGCGCGGTGGCCCGGATGCCGCAGGGCACGCCGGAGCCGATCGGCCGGATCGCGGCGCTCGCGCTGAACGGCGACGCCGACGCCGTGGTGGAGGGGCTGCGCGCCGAGGGCTTCGTCAGCCGCACCGAGTCGATCGACGCCCCGGCGGTGCTCGACTTCCTGCGTCCGATGCTGGAGCCGATCGCGGCCGACGAGTTCCGCTTCACCCGGGCCTGGCTGCGCGCCGAGGCGACCCGGCTGGCCAGTCCCCGCTCCCCCGCGTACCAGCTCAGCCGCCAGCTCAACCTGCCCCCGTCGTATCTGATGATCCATCGGGTCACGCTGGGTTCGATCGGCGTGCTCTGCCAGCTGGAGGCGAAGGCGTCCTACCGGTCGATCCTGGAACGCTGGCTGCCCGGCTTCGCGCCGGTGCCCTGAGCACCGGCTGGGCACGGAACACGCGAAGGGGCGGTGACCAGCAGGTCACCGCCCCTTCCTCACGCGATCGTTCTACAGGACGCCCAGGTCGCGTGCCGACTGGCTGCGACTCCGCATGGCGACGGTACGGGCGGAACGGGTTGCCTCAGTGCTCGTGGTGGTGCGACCGGCCTGAGGCCGGCGCATTCGGGCCCTGGACAACGCTTCGTGGAGTAGTTGCATCTCGAATCCGTTCGGCAGGTTCAGCATCAGAATTTCTCTCTCAGGTCGGCCGGTGGAGGGACACCGGCATCGGTCGGTCTTGGAACGTAGGTGTGTCAGGCTGCCAGCCGGACGGCGCTACGCGACTCGGACAGCCCGCTGGCCGCCAGTCGCGCCTCCGCCTCGACCCGGAGCTGCGCGTCGCGGGCGAGGTCCTCCTTGCGCGGACGGCCACGGGGCCGCTTGCGCGGGACGACCGCGCCACGCTCGAAGATCTCGCCGCCCCAGACGCCCCAGGGCTCGGCTCGCTCGACCGCCCCGGCCAGGCACTCGACGCGCAGCGGGCAGTCCCCGCAGAGCGACTTGGCCAGCTCGAGCTCGGCGGGCGAGTCGGAGAACCACAGGTCGGGGTCGAACTTCCGGCAGGGCAGGTTCGCCTCCACGTCGACGCTCACGTCGAGGGGGGCCAACGCCAGACTCATCCTCCGGTCACCTCTCTCTCACTTCGATCTCGTGGATCGCATTCCGACGTACTTCGGCGGGACAAAAAACTGAGGCCGCGGATCCCGGTATGCGGGTTCCGCGGCCTCGAGGTGAGCCGGCGTCTGATGGATCAGACCGGTCTACCTCGAGGTGGAACGCCGCGGACATCCGTGCGCTTCTTGGCGCCATCGATGCCCTTGCCCGCGAAGCCACTGGTCCCCTCGACTCCGGCGATCGGCGCAACGGTCAGGTTCAGCTCGGCCTGAACCTGGACCTGGTGCACCTGCGGAGCCGACGGTCGAGCGGCGAGGGCCACCCGGACAGCCGACAGCGGAGCGACGGCAGACGGCATCGCCGCGAGACGCTCATAGTTGAAGATCTTCACTGGTGCCACCTCCCTACTCTCCTCGTGCCGACCGTGGACTCATCCCCGTTGAGCAGCCAGAACAGCGCCGCTCGCGAGGTGTGTCATGAGGCTATTCCTCGCCCTCGGGCGAGGGCAAACGATTTACGGCTAGTTTTCAGAAGTTTTCTGTGAGCAGACCTCGTCCACCGTGGCGCCCGCCACCAGGGCGAGGACCGTATCACCGTAAAGCCCGACTTTTCGGGGCCCGATCCCGGCGATCGCCACCAGTTCCTCGGTGCGACCGGGCTTCCGTTCGGCCAGCGCGGTGAGCGTGGCGTCGGTGAAGACCACGTACGCCGGCACCTTCTGCGCTCCCGCGACCCGCTGCCGCCAATCGCGCAGCCGCTCGTACAGCTCCTCGTCGATGTCCGACGGGCAGGTCGGGCAGCGGCCCAGTTTGCGGTCCGCGCCGGCGAGCAGCGTCGCGCCGCAGATCCGGCACGAGACCACCTGCGGCCGGCGCCGCTCGGCCCGCCGCGCCGGTCCGCCGCCGCCGGCCCGCTCGCCGCCGCCGGAGCGGTCGAGCTGCGGCAGGAAGCGCGACGGCCGCCGGGCCCGCCCACCCGGCGAGCGCGCCGTGGCGTACGACAGCCAGAGCCACTCCCGGGCCCGGGTGATCCCGACGTAGAGCAGCCGCCGTTCCTCCTCGACCTGCTCCATGGTCTTCGCGTACGTGGTGGGCAGCGTGCCCTCGGCCAGCCCGACCAGGAACACCGCGTCCCACTCCAGCCCCTTCGCCGAGTGCAGCGACGCGAGCGTGACCCCCTCGACGGTGGGCACGTGCTGCTGGGCGGCCCGCCGGGCCAGTTCCTCGGTGAACCCGGTCAGCCCCGGCTCCGCCTCGGCGTCGGCGGCGTACTCCTCGGCGAGCTGGACCAGCGCGGCGAGCGCCTCCCACCGCTCGCGCGCGGCGCCGCCGGGCGGGGGCGCGTCGGGCGCCCAGCCGACCGCCGAGAGCCCTTCGACCACGGCGGCCGGCAGCGGCGTGTCGACGGACGCCGACCGGGTGGCGGCGCGCAGCGCGATCATCGCCTGGCGCACCTCGGGCCGTTCGAAGAACCGCTCCGCGCCCTGGAGCACATACGGCACGCCGGCCTCGGAGAGCGCCTTCTCGTACGCCTCGGACTGCGCGTTGGTGCGGAACAGCACAGCGATCTCCCGCGCCGGGGTGCCGCCCGCGACCAGCGCCCGGCAGCGGGCGGCGACCGCGTTCGCCTCGGCCGGCTCGTCGGTGAAGATCCGCAGTTCCGGCTCCGGACCGGGCCGGCGCTGGCCGTGCAGCTCCAGCCGCAGCCGCGCCTCGGTGCCCCGCGCCTGGGAGATCACCGCGTTGGCCAGCCCGACCACCTGCGGGGTGGAGCGGTAGTCGCGGACCAGCCGGACCACTGTCGCGCCCCGGTGCAGCCGGGGGAAGTCGACCAGGTACGACGAGGTCGCGCCGGTGAACGAGTAGATCGTCTGGCTGGCGTCGCCGACCACTGTCAGGTCGTCCCGGCCACCCAGCCACGCCTCCAGCAGCCGCTGCTGGAGCGGGTTGACGTCCTGGTACTCGTCGACCACGAAGTGCCGGTACTGGTTGCGCACCTGCTCGGCGACGTCCGGGTGCTCCTCGATGCCCCAGACCGCGGCGCGCAGCATGTCCTCGAAGTCGATCACCCCGTTGCCGCGCTTGAGCCGCTCGTACGCGTCGAACACGTCGGCCACCCGGGCCGGCTCGTACGGCGTCTCGCGCAGCGCCTTGGCCGCGGCGACGACGTATTCCCCGGGCTCGACCAGCGACGACTTGGCCCATTCGATCTCGGCGGCGAGGTCGCGCGCGGCGGCCCGGTCGGCGCGCAGCCCGACCTTGGCGGCGGCGAGCGTGACCACCCGCACCTTGCTGTCCAGCAGCTCCGGCATGGCCCGCCCGGCCAGCAGCCGGGGCGCGAAGTAGCGGACCTGCCGCAGCGCCGCCGCGTGGAACGTGCGCGCCTGCACCCCCTGCACGCCGAGCACGGTGAGGCGGCTGCGCATCTCGGCCGCGGCGCGGGCGGTGAACGTGACCGCCAGCACGTGCCGGCCGGCGATGTCGCCGGTCAGCGCCCGGTACGCGATCCGCGACGTCACCGCCCGCGTCTTGCCGGTGCCGGCGCCGGCCAGGATGCAGACCGGCCCGGCCGGGGCGGTCACCGCGGACCGCTGCTCCGGATCCAGCCCGGCCAGCACCCGTTCCGCACCTGAGTGAACGCCCACAGCAGGGAATCATCCCAGCATCGTGTGACGTTGCAGCGGTTAGCCTGGCCTGATCGGACCGGGCGCGAGCCACCCCTTGGAGGACCAGACCATGCTGACGATGTATTCCACCCCGTGGTGCGGCTACTGCCACCGGCTGAAGTCGCAGCTCGACCGGGAGGGCATCGCGTACGAGGTGGTCGACATCGAGCAGGACCCCGCGGCCGCGGACTTCGTGATGAGCGTCAACGGCGGCAACCAGACCGTCCCGACGCTGCGCTTCGCCGACGGCAGCGCCCTGACCAACCCCTCGATCAACCAGGTCAAGCAGCACCTGGCCGCGCTGCCCGGCTGATCTCCCGCGACACTGCGAGCGGCCGTACCCGACCTGGGGTACGGCCGCTCGCCGTCGTTCAGGAGCCGCCCCGACTGAGCACGCCGTCGTCGGCCGGCTTCCGGGGCCCCGGGATCCGCACCGGCCCGGCGACCGGCGCGCTCAGCCCGCGGCCCCGCCACAGGTAGAGACCGGCCGCCGTGGTGACCGCCCCGACCACTGCGAACAGCAGCCGGTAGTCGAACACCCCGACGAGCAGCGCGCCGGTGCCGATGGAGAGCGCCTGCGGACCGCTGACCAGGGCCTCCGACGCCGCGGTGACCCGGCCGAGCAGCCGCGGCGGCGTCCGCCGCTGGATCAGCGTGTTCAACCCCACCATGGTCAGCGGCAGCGACAGGCCGGCCAGCAGCAGCGCCACCACCCCGAGCCACAACCGGGGGTACGCGAGCGCCAGCGCGGCCGGTCCGAAGAACGTCACCCCGGCGGCCAGCGCCCCGACTTCGCCGTACCGGCGGACCACGGCGGCCGAGAACAGGCCGCCGACCAGGCCGCCGACGCCCTGCACCATGACCAGCACGCCGACGAACGCGGCCTCGCGGCGCAGACCCAGGTCGACGTACGCGAAGATCAGCGACTCGGTGAAGCCCATCACCAGCGAGCCGAGCCCGTACCCGAGCAGCGCCCGGCGCAGCGCCGGCTCGCCGGTCAGGTGGCGCAGCCCGGCGCTCAGCTCGGACGGCCCGCGGCGGCCGGACCGGGACGGTTCCCGCTCCTGCGCCCGCAGCCGGCCGACCACCGCCGCGGCCACCAGGAATCCGGTCATGGCCAGGACGGCGAGCAGCCAGCCGCCGACGGCGGCGTAGACGCCCGCGCCGGCGAGCGGCCCGATCAGCCGCAGGCCCTGCCGGACCGTCTGCAGCAGTCCGTTCGCGTCGGCCAGCGACTCGGCCGGAACCAGATGCCGGATCAGTCCGTTGAGCACGGCGGCGAGGGTGATGTACGACAGTCCGTAGAACGCCGCGACCACGTAGATCACCCAGACGTCGGAGCGGTCCCGGACCGTGAGCAGCGGACCGAGCAGCGCCGCGGCGACCAGGTTGGCGGCGATGAAGAAGGGTTTCCGGCGGTAGCGGTCGACCACCCAGCCGACGAGCGGGGCGAGGGCCATCGGTGCGATGACCGCGAAGATGGTCGCCCCCGCCATGCTGTCCGACCCGGTCAGATCCTTGACCCAGACGGCCAGGGCGAGCAGCAGCACCGACTCCGCCGCCATGCTCGCCACCACTGCGGCGAAGAGGAGACGGAAGTCGGGGCGGCGCAGGACGGTGCGCATCGGGTTGCCTCCGGCAGGGGTGCGCCACCAGGGGCGCGTCGGGGGTGGGCGCTGGTGAAGACACCCTCCACAGTCCTCTTTTTGTCTCGTGACACGCCCGTGCCGGAACCTCCGACGCCGGTCGCGACGTCCATACTGACCGTGGGGGGCGAATTTCATACAGTTACCGTCGCGTCCTGCGACGGTCGACGGGAAAGAGGACGCCGTGCCTCCTGCCGTACCAGGCCCGATTCTGCGCCGCCGTCGACTCGGCATCGAGCTGCGCCGGCTCCGCGAACAGGCCGGTCTGACCGGTGACCAGGTCATCGAGCGGATCGGCTGGGCCTC
Organism: Micromonospora chalcea; assembly: GCF_028768405.1. Taxonomy (NCBI): domain Bacteria; kingdom Bacillati; phylum Actinomycetota; class Actinomycetes; order Micromonosporales; family Micromonosporaceae; genus Micromonospora; species Micromonospora chalcea. Next base: position 3,829,266 of record NZ_CP118233.1, read on the forward strand.
CGCATCCAAGTTGTCCCGCCTGGAGAACGGCCGCAGCCGGCCCGACCCGGACGACGTGGACGTGCTGTTGACGCTCTACGGCGCCGACGAGGAGCAGCGCGCGGAGCTGACCGGCATCACCCACGAGGCCGGCGACATGCGCGGCTGGCTGCGCAACTTCCCGGTGATGACCCAGCAGCAGCGCGCCTTCGCCGAGCTGGAGGCCGGCTGCGCGGAGATCTCCGAGTACAACCCGGTGCTGGTCCCGGGGCTGCTGCAGACGCCGGGGTACGCCCGGCACCGGATCATGTCGGCCGCGCAGGTCGCCGCCCAGGCCGGCGACCAGGAGCACGAGGACCCGGAGACCGAGGTACGCGCGCGGCAGGCCCGCCAGTCGCTGCTGACCCGCTCCCCCGACGTGCCCCGGTACACGGCCGTGCTGGAGGAGGCCGCCCTCGGCCGGCGGGCCGGCCCGCCGGAGGTGCTGCACGACCAGCTCGTCCACCTGTGCGAGATGGCCCTGCTCCCGAACGTGACGTTGCTGCTGCTGTTGCGGGACACCCGGGTCGGCGACTGGTACCTTCCGCCGACCGCGTTCTCGGTCTACCGGTTCGCCGATCCGCTCGATCCGGAGACATTGGCCATCGAAGGTGGGTTCACCGACGTCATGTCGACCGAGGTGAACACCCTAAATCGCTATAAAGTGGTGTTCGAGTGGCTATGCTCGTCGGCACTCTCCGCATCGGACACCCTCTCCTGGTTGATCGAGGCGACAGGACGGCTGACCGGCACGGCAGTCGAGTCCACGGCGGTGTACGGGCCGGCAACGGCGCCGACCCAGCGCCGCCGGGACTCGGGGCGCCTCACCACGGAGCGGTGATCCGGTAGGACACCGTCCGCGCTCCGGCGTCGCTCGGTCCCATCGGAGCACCTCACCAGGAGCAAGCACCATGAACAAGATCCGTACCAGCACGACCGCCCTCTCGGGACAGCTCGTGGGCGCCGCCTGGCGCAAGAGCACCCGCAGCCAGACCTCCAACTGCGTGGAGGTCGCGCCGCTCGGCACCGGGCCGGCGACCATGGCGCTGCGGGACAGCAAGGACCCGAGCGGGCCGGTCCTGCTGTTCGACCGGGCCGGCTGGCTCGGCTTCCTCGCCGGAGCGAAGAACGGTCAGTTCGATCTGGACTGATCCGGCGAACGTTCGGGGCCGTCGGCGTCACGCCGGCGGCCCCCTCGCGTGTCCGGCCCCGACAACGGTGCTGACCTGGCATCCCCCGATCGGTCGAGGTGGCGCGTTCCACTTGTCGGGAGGACACATCGGCGTAACATGACGCGGGAGTGACGTGGAAGTTCCAGCGGGTAACCGTCCACTCTCCGGGGGACACCATGCGGTTCCTGATCGTCCGCACCGAGATCCGTACCGCCGCCGACGCCGACATCGCCGCCGCCTGGGCCGGTGGGGGCCGCCTGCGGGACGAGACGAGCACGCCGGAACCCCGCCGCCAGGTCGTCCACGCCGAGGACCGGGACGCCGCGCTCCTGCTCGCCCGAGCGCTGTCCGCCGTCGGGGCGGTACGCGCCGGCCGGCACCGGGTCAAGGTGCTGCCCATCGAGGAGCCCGCACCGGGGCAGCCGTACCGCTGGCACGGTGGATGACCGGACGCTGACGTCCGTCGTGGCCGGACCGGCTTCCCCCGCCGATCATCGCCTCACCCGGCCACGACGGCCCGTGTTCCCGGCCCGCGACCGTCGCGGCAACGACGGTCCGGGCCGGGACCGTGCCCGCCCGGCCCTGCGCCCGCCAGCCGAAACGCCCCAACCCGACGGGCGGGCGGAACCAGGGCGGGTCAGCAGTGGCCGTCGAGCCAGCGGTGCACCAGGAACAGCGCGATCGACGACGGCGGCGGCAGGATCAGCCGGTCTCCCCCGCCCACCGGCACCGGCTCGCCGGCCAGCGCGCCCCCGATCTCCCGGCGGGTGAACCAGCGCGCGTGCGCGATCTCGGCCAGGTCGACCCGGATCGGCGCGTCGGCGTCGGCGCGGGCCAGGAATCCGAGCATCAGCGAGCCGGGGAACGGCCAGGACTGGCTGCCCACGTACGCGATCTCCTCGACCGGGACGCCTACCTCCTCGCGGACCTCGCGGAGCACGGCGGCCTCGGCCGACTCGCCGGGCTCGACGTATCCGGCCAGGCAGGAGTAGCGGCGCTGTCCCGGGGTGCGCGGCCAGGCCGCGTTGTTGCCGAGCAGACAGCGGCCGTCCGCGCCGTCCATGCCGTCGTGCACCAGCACGATCATGGCCGGGTCGGTACGCGGCCAGACCCGGTCGCCGCCCGGGTCGATCCGTGACCAGCCGGCCTCGTCGGCCTGCGTCGCCTTCCCGGTCGTGGACGAGTAGCCGTGCCGCAGGTGCCAGTTGAGCAGCGCCAGCGCGGTGGTGAACAGGCCCGCGTCCCGGTCGGTCATCAGGTGGCCGACCTCGCGCAGGTGCGCCGGGCGGGTCTCCGGCAGCGCCGGCAGCGGCCCGTCGACCGCGAAGACCGGCACGCCGTCCGGCTCGACGCCGAGGAACATCGGCACCGACCGGGGCACCTCGGGCAGGTCGCCGGGGCCGACCAGGACCAGTTCGGGTGGGCTCGCCACGCCCCGGACCAGGGCACGCCCCTCGGCGGCGGAGTCGAGCACCAGCACCCGCGCCCGCTCCCACGCCTCGGCCAGCCAGGCCGGGTCGGTACGCCGGTGGGCGGCCCGGTCGAGCGTGGACCGGGCCAGCGGCGGCGCGGGCTCGCCGCTCATGCGGATTCCGTACGCACCGGTGTCAGCGCGGCGAGCGAGTCGGCCACCCGTTCGGCGTCGCCGAGCACGACGGTGACCGCGCGGGCCGGCGCCAGGTAGCGGGCGGCCACCTCGGCCACGTCGTCCACAGTCGCGGCGGCGAGCCGGGCTGCGTGCTCGGCGAGGAAGTCCAGCCGCAGCCCGTTGCCGGCGTACGCGCTGGTCAGCGACGCGAGCCCGGCCTGGGTCGACATGCCGAGCTGGAGCGTGCCGAGCGCGTACTGGCGGGCCTGCTCCAGCTCGTCGGCCTTCGGCGGCACCGTGGCGAGTCGGCCCAGCTCGTAGTTCGTCTCCACCAGCGCCGCCGCTGTCACCTCGGTGGCCACCTCGGCGCCGGCGATGAGCACCGAACCGGCCACCGAGTGCTCGACGAGCGAGTGCGGCCCGTACGTGTAGCCCTTGTCCTCGCGGATGTTCTCCACCCAGCGGGAGGAGAAGTAGCCGCCGAAGATGAGGTTCGCCAGTTGCAGCGCGGCGTGGTCCGGGTGGGTGCGGGGCACCGCGGGCAGCGCGAGGCGCAGCGACGACTGCACCGAGCCGGGCCGGTCGACGAGCAGCAGCGGCCCGGGTTCCAGCGGCGGCGCGGGCGGCAGTTCGGCGACGTGGCCGTCGCCGCGCCAGCCGGCGAGCGCCTGCTCGGCCGCGTCCAGCGCCCGCTCCGGCGCCACGTCGCCGACGAGCACGAGCACCGCCCCGGCCGGGTGCACCCGCTCGGCGTGCAGCCGGCGCAACGCGGCCGGGCGGACCGCCCGGACCTGGTCCGGGTCGGGCGTCTGCACGGCGTACGGGTGGCGGCCGTACACCCGCTTGAGCAGGGCGGTTCGGGCCAGGTGCGAGGGCTGGCTCTGGGCGACCTGGATGCGGTCGACCAGCCGGTCCCGTTCGGTCTCCACCCAGTCGGCCGGGTAGTTGGCGCCGGTGAGCACCTCGGCGAGCAGTTCCAGCATCCGGTCCAGGCCGGTGACCAGGCCCGCGCCGGAGAGCATCAACCGGTCCGGGTCGAGCCCGGCGGTCAGTCCGCCGCCGACCTTCTGCAGCTCGGCGGCGATCTCGGTGGCGCTGTGCGCCTGCGTGCCGGCGAGCATGGTCTGCGCCAGCATCGCGCCGCGGGCCAGGTGCGTGCGCCCGAACGGCATCCACAGTCGCAGCTCGACCAGCGGTACGGCGGAGCGGCGTACCGCGATCACGGTGAGGCCGTTGCGCAGCGTGCGCTCGGCCTGCTTGGGCACCTTGAGGCGACGGTTCGGGCGCAGCGCCGGAAGCGGCCGGACGGCGGTGGCGGTGGTCGTACTCGTGCTCATCGGGCTCCTCCGGCGACGACCTCGACGGACGCGCGGCGCTCAGGCCGCAGGGTGGCGGCGGCGGCGCGGACCTGGTCCTCGGTCACCGCGCCGACCAGCCGGGGCAGCTCGTTGAGCAGGCCCGGCTCGCCGCGCTGCTGTTCCAGCACGGCCATCCGCAGCGCCCGGCCGAGCACCGCGTCGGTGTCGCGCAGCAGGTGGGTGGCCATCCGGGCCTGGGTACGCGCCAGCTCTCCGTCGGTCAGCCCGTCGGTCGCCAGCCGGTCCAGTTCCTCGTCGATGGTGCGCAGCACCTTGTCCACGTCGCCGCCGGGCGGCAGGTGCGCCTGGAGCAGCAGCGCGGTGGGGTCGCGCACGTCGAACGGGTCGCCCATGAAACCGACGTACCCGCCGAGGCTGGTGACCGACCGGTCGCGCTGCACCAGCCGCTCGACCAGCCGGGAGGCGTCGCCGTCGGTGAGCACCTCGGCCAGCACCACGTAGGGCAGGTAGCCGGCGAAGTCGTCGACCGGGTCGGGCACCCGCCACGCGCCGGCCACCGCCGGCAGCGGGGCCAGCGCGTCGGTGTACGTGCTGCGCCGCTCGGTGGTCAGGTCGGGCTCGGCGAAGTCGGGCCGCTGCGGGGCGGGACGGGCCGGCACGTCGCCGAAGTGCCGTTCGATGAGCGTGGTCGCCTCGGCCACGTCGATGTCGCCGCTGACCGCCAGTACGGCGTTGCCGCTGGCGTAGTAGCGGCGGAAGAAGTCGGCGGCGTCGGCCACTGTCGCCGACTCCAGGTCGTCGAAGGAGCCGTAGCCGTCGTGCGCGTTGGGGAAGGTGTCGAACATCACCGGGGGCAGCGTCAGCCAGGGGAACCCGCCGTACGGCCGGTTCAGCACGTTGACCCGGATCTCCTCCTTGACCACGTCGACCTGGTTGCGCAGGTTCTCCTCGGTCAGCCGGGGGCCGCGCATCCGGTCGGCCTCCAGGAACAGCGCGCGTTCCAGGGCGTTGGCGGGCAGCGTCTCGAAGTAGTCGGTGTAGTCCAGGTGGGTGGAGCCGTTGAACGTCCCGCCGGCGCCCTGGACGTGCCGGAAGTGGGCCAGCTTCTCCAGGTTCTCCGACCCCTGGAACATCAGGTGCTCGAAGAGGTGGGCGAAGCCGGTGCGTCCCTCCGGCTCGGAGCGGATGCCGACGTCGTAGACCACAGCCACCCCGATGACCGGGGCGCTGCGGTCCGGCGTGAGCACCACACGCAGGCCGTTGTCGAGGGTGAACCGTTCGGCCGGGTACTTCGTCGCTGGGATCTTCGCTCTCCGCGTGGACACGAGATCGACATTAGCGCTTCCGTACCGGCTCTATCGCCGGTGTGCCCTGGCCGAACGGTGGACTGTTGCGGGACGGGTCTTGACGCCGACGGCCACTTGCCCCACTCTTCCTACCAACTAAATAGGAATACTGCGGATTGGACATTCGATGAGAGGGCTTCCCCTGCGCCGCCTGGTCACCCTGGCGACCCTGGCCGCGGTCGGCGCGGCCACGCTCGGCACCACCGCCGCCTGCGGCGAGGACAGCGACGCCGCCGGCGGGTCCGGCCCGGTCACGCTGCGCCTGGGCTACTTCCCCAACATCACGCACGCCCCGGCCGTGGTCGGCGTGGAGAAGGGGATCTTCAAGGAGAAACTCGGCAGCGACGTCGAGCTGGACACCAAGACCTTCAACGCCGGCCCGGCCGCCATCGAGGCGGTCTTCTCCGGCGCGCTCGACGCCACGTACATCGGCCCGAACCCGACGGTGAACGCCTTCTCCAAGTCCAAGGGCGAGGCGGTCCGGGTCATCTCCGGCGCGGCGTCCGGCGGCGTCGCGCTCGTGGTCAAGCCCGGCATCACCTCGGTGGAGCAGCTGCGCGGCAAGAAGATCGCCACTCCGCAGCTCGGCAACACCCAGGACGTGGCGCTGCGCTTCTGGCTCAAGGAGAAGGGCCTGGAGACCACCAAGGAGGGCGGCGGCGACGTCAAGATCGTGCCGCAGGAGAACGCGCAGACGATCGAGACGTTCGGCAGCGGCGCCATCGACGGCGCATGGGTGCCCGAGCCGTTCGTCTCCCGGCTGGTCAACGCCGGTGGCAAGGTGCTCGTCGACGAGCGTGACCTCTGGCCGGACAAGAAGTTCGTCATCACCAACCTGCTGGTCAGCACCAAGTTCCTCAAGGCACACCCGGACGTGGTGAAGAAGCTGGTCGAGGGCCAGGTCGCGGCGAACGAGTTCGTCAACACCAAGCCGGACGAGGCACAGCAGGCCATCTCCGACCACATCGGCAAGATCACCGGCAAGCCGCTGGACCTCAAGCTGATCAAGCAGGCCTGGCCGACGCTGGAGTTCACCAACGACCCGATCCCGGCCTCGCTGAAGACCGGCTTGGACCACGCCGTCGCGGTCGGGCTGACCCAGCCGGTCGACCTGAACGGCCTGTACGACCTCAAGTACCTCAACGAGGTCCTCAAGGCGCAGGGCAAGGCCGAGGTCAGCCAGCCGTGACGTCGACGACCACGACCCCGCGCAGCGCGACCGGCTCGGTCGCGCTGCGCGGCGTCACAAAGGTGTACGGCCAGGGCGACCAGGCCGTCCTGGCGCTGGACGGACTGTCCCTGGACATCGCGCCCGGCGAGTTCGTCTGCATGGTCGGCGCGTCCGGCTGCGGCAAGAGCACGCTGCTCAACCTGGTCGCCGGCCTGGACCGGGCCAGCGGCGGCACCATCGAGCTGGGCGAGGGCGTCAACCCGGGGCTCATGTTCCAGGAGCCGGCGCTGTTCCCCTGGCTCACCGTCGAGGGCAACGTCGAGGTGCCGCTGAAGCTGCGCGGTCTCCCCCGCGACCAGCGCAAGGAGCGGGTGGCCGAGCTGCTGCGCACGGTCCACCTGTCGGAGTTCGGCCGCAAGCGCCCGCACCAGCTCTCCGGCGGCATGCGGCAGCGCGTCGCGCTGGCCCGCACGCTCGCGCTGGAGACGCCGGTGCTGCTGATGGACGAGCCGTTCGGCGCGCTGGACGCGATGACCCGCGACATCCTGCACGACGAGCTGGAGCGGATCTGGACCGAGCGCAAGCTCACCGTCCTGTTCGTCACGCACAACGTCCGCGAGGCGGCCCGGCTCGCCGACCGCATCGTGCTGCTCTCCAGCCGGCCCGGCCGGATCATCTACTCCACCGAGGTCGCCGTGCCGCGCCCCCGGCGGATCGACTCGCCGGAGGTCTCGGCCATCGCCGCCGAGGTCACCGACCGGCTGCGCAAGGAGGTGGGCCGGCATGGCCAGTGACACCCTGTCCGCGTCGGCGCGGGCCGACGCGGAGATCTCCGGGCTCGACGCGCTGGAGATCGCCGGCCGGGAGAAGGGCCCGTCCCGGGTACGCCGCCTGTGGTCGGCCACCTGGCCCAAGCTCGCCGCGCTCGCGCTCGCGGTGGCGATCTGGCAGGCGGTGGTCTGGTCCGGGTGGAAGGAGCCGTGGGCGCTGCCCGGCCCGGCCGTGGTCTTCGGCGACCTCGGGGAGTACCTGCTCAGCTCGGCGCTCTGGGAGGGCCTCGCCACCACGGCCCGGCGGGCGGCGGTCGGGTTCGCCGCCGCGGTCGCGGTCGGCCTGCTGCTCGGCCTCGGCGTGGCCCGGGTCAAGGTGCTCCGGGCCGCGCTCGGCTCGATGATCACCGCGTTGCAGACCATGCCGTCGATCGCCTGGTTCCCGCTGGCCATCCTGCTGTTCCAGCTCAGCGAGCAGGCGATCTTCTTCGTGGTGGTGCTCGGCGCCGCGCCGTCGGTCGCCAACGGCGTCATCCACGGCGTGGACTACGTGCCGCCGCTGCTGGTCCGCGCCGGCCGCAACCTCGGCGCCCGGGGGCTCAACCTCTACCGGTACGTGATCGCGCCGGCCGCGCTGCCAGCCATCGTGGCCGGGCTCAAGCAGGGCTGGGCGTTCGCCTGGCGCAGCCTGATGGCCGGTGAGCTGCTGGTGGTCATCGCCACCCGCACCTCGATCGGCGCACAGCTGACGTACGCGCGTGAACTGAGCGAGGCGCCCCGGCTGATGGCCATCATGATCGTCATCCTGGTGGTGGGCCTGCTCGTGGACACCGCGTTCGGTGCCGCCGACAAGGCGATCCGCCGCCGCTGGGGCGTGCTGGACCAGGCCGGCAACTGACGTCGTGTACATCTCCGCGCGCGCCGACTACGCGCTCCGGGCCATGCTCGCCGTCGCCGACGCCGCCGGTACCCCCGGCGACGCGGTGACCGGCGGCGGCGAGCTGGTCAAGGCGGCGAGCCTGGCCGAGAGCCAGGACATCCCGCTCAGCTTCCTCCAGGGGATCCTGCTCGACCTGCGGCGGGCCGGGCTGCTGCACAGCCATCGCGGCACCGAGGGCGGGTACGCGCTGACCCGCCCGCCGGACGAGATCAGCGTGGGCGACGTGCTCCGCGCGGTGGGTGGCGCGATCACCAGCGTCCGGGGCATCCCCGCCGACCGGGCCGGATACCACGGCGTGGCCACCGGCCTGCGGGACGTGTGGCTGGCGGTGGACGGCGCGATCGCCCTGGTCGTGGACCGGACCACGCTCGCCGACCTGCTGAGCGACCGGGCGACGGCACCCTGACGCGCGTCCGGTCACAGGGCGACGGCGCGCGGGGTCGCGGACCCGGCCGGTTGTCGGCCACAGAGGGCATGACTCCTGGCCGATATGACTCTCGGGCATATTTATACCTGAGAGTCATATCGCTTTCCGGGCATCATCCGCCCGGCGCGGCTACTGAGCGTGCGGGGCGCTCATCCCGGGCGTGAAGCTGCGGGCGGCACCGCGATCCGGCGAGCCGCCGTCGGAGGGCCGCCAGGGCCCGAACGCGGCCACCGCGGCGAGCGCCAGGCCGGCCCCCGCCACCGCGAGCACCAGCAGCACTTCCCGTGCACCGCCCGATCCGGCTTCCCCCGCCATGAACCGCTCCCTCCGCGTCCGGCCGACCCCCCGACCGGTCCCCCGCCCGACAGCATCGCCGCCACGGCGAGGCCGGACAGTCGGACAGCCGACCGAACGTCGACTGATTCCCGACTCAGGGACGGTCGGCCGGCCCGCTCGAAGCCGAGCCGGTCAGGCGCGGTCAGCGGCGGCGCGGACGCCGGCGAGGACGGGTCGCCGGGGCGGGGTGCGCGGCAGCGGGCGCGGCGATGGTCACCGGCACACCGGACGGCTCCCGGGCGCCGGTGAGCCGGCTCAGCTCGCTGTCGCCGGGGCGTACCCGGGTGGTCTTGGGGTTGATGCCCGCGGTGCTCATCAGCCGGGCGACGTCGCGGCGCTGCTCCGGCAGCACCAGCGTGACCACGGTGCCCGACTCGCCGGCCCGCGCGGTCCGGCCACCCCGGTGCAGGTAGTCCTTGGCCTCCGCGGGCGGGTCGGCGTTGACCACCAGGTCCAGCCCGTCGACGTGGATGCCCCGGGCCGCCACGTCGGTGGCCACCAGCGCGGTGACCTGGCCGGTGCGGAACTGCTCCAGGATGCGGGTGCGCTGCGGCTGCGACTTGCCGCCGTGCAGCGCCGCGGCGCGTACGCCCTTGGCGAGCAACTGCCGGGCCACCCGGTCGGCGCGGTGCTTGGTGGCGATGAAGACGATGGTGCGGCCCTCGCGGGCGGCGATGTGCGCCAGCGCGGCCTGCTTGTCGTCCGCCTCGAGGTGCAGCACGTGGTGGGTCATCGCGGTGACGGTGGCGGTGCCCGGGTCGACGGAATGCGTCACCGGGTCGGCCAGGAAGCGGCGGACCAGCCGGTCCACGCCCCGGTCCAGGGTGGCCGAGAAGAGCATCCGCTGCCCGCCCGGCGCGACCTGCTCCAGCAGCTTCGTCACCTGCGGCAGGAAGCCCATGTCGGCCATCTGGTCGGCCTCGTCCAGCACCGTGATGGTCACCTGGTCCAGCCGGGCGTCCCCGCGGTCGATCAGGTCGTGCAGCCGGCCCGGCGTGGCCACCAGCACCTCGGCGCCGGCGCGCAGCGCGGCCGCCTGCCGGGTCAGGGAGAGCCCGCCGACCACTGTGGCGCAGCGCAGCCCGAGCGTGGCAGCGTACGGGGTGAGCGCGGCGGTGACCTGCGCGGCCAGTTCACGGGTCGGTACGAGCACCAGCGCGAGCGGACGGCCCGGACGGGCCCGGCGGCCGGCCGTACGGTGCAGCAGCGGCAGCCCGAACGCGAGCGTCTTGCCGGAGCCGGTGCGGCCCCGGCCGAGCACGTCGCGGCCGGCGAGCGAGTCCGGCAGCGTGGCCGCCTGGATCGGGAACGGCGCGGAGATGCCCTGCGCGGTCAGCTCGGAGACGAGCGCCGGCGCCAGGCCGGTGGCGGCGAACGTGGGCAGGGTCGTGGTCATGCGGAAAGCCTTCCTCGAGGCGGCACGTGTCGAGGAAGGGCGCCGGGCTGCGGCGCGTCACCGGCGTCACCGGTGGTCACAAGCACGAACCGAAAGGGACGGGCCGGCCCGGCAGAGGCGGGCCGGCCCGTGCACCGCGCCCGAGAGGGCGCGGTGGTGGTGCCGGTTGATCCGAAGATCAGAGCGGGCGGATGTTCTCCGCCTGCGGGCCCTTCTGGCCCTGGGTCACCTCGAACTCGACCCGCTGGTTCTCGTCCAGGCTCCGGTAGCCGGAGGTCTGGATCGCCGAGAAGTGGGCGAAGACGTCGGCGCCGCCGTCGTCCGGGGTGATGAAGCCGAAGCCCTTGTCAGCGTTGAACCACTTGACGGTGCCAATTGCCATGTGTTTCGTCTCCTTGACGGAACGGTCGGCCCGCACGTGTTGCGGGCCGGAGAGGAGCACCCCGCGCGTGGAATACGCGGCGTGCCTGTCGCTGCTGGTCGCCCCGCCCGGAGAACTCCGGACACAACAAAGAGCGCCTGGGGCCACAATCCGCCAGGCGCACACAGAGTCTCTGGAAACCAAAACTGCAACCCGGACAACGTATCACGGACTCGTGCGCTGCGGTAGATCCCCCGGGATTTCCGGCACGGCGGCCACCAGATCGGCCAGCCCGTCCGCGTCGAGCAGGTCGGCCGGGCGGACGGTCACCGAGTCCCGGACGTAGTGGAACGCCGCGCCGACCCGCTCCACCGGCACCCCGGCCAGTTCCGCCCAGGCCAGCCGGTAGACCGCCAACTGCACCGCCGCCGCGTCGGCCTCCCGGCCGGTGGGCTGCCGCCCGGTCTTCCAGTCGACCACGTCGTAGCGCCCGCCCGGGCGGGCGAACACGGCGTCCATCCGGCCCCGGATCACCACCCCGGCGACGACAGTGGCGAACGGCACCTCCACCTCCACCGGCACCCGGTCGGCCCACTCGCTGGCCAGGAAGCGCTCCTGCAACTCGACCAGGGCCTCGTCCGGGGCCGCGTCCTCGTCCGCCGCGCCGGGCAGCTCGTCCACGTCGAGCAGCCGGTCCGCGCCGAAGCGCTGCTCCAGCCAGGCGTGGAACGCGGTGCCGCGCCGGGCGTACGGCGTCGGTTCGGTGGGCATCGGGCGGCGCAGCGTACGGGCCAGCGCCTCCGGGTCGCGGCGCAACGCCACCAGCTGGGTCACCGAGAGATGGCCGGGCAGTTCGACCTCGACCGCCTCGGCCTGCCGGGCCAGCTCCGCCCGCTCGGCGAGCAGCAGCTCGGCCTCACGCCGCCAGCGGGCCACCTCGGCGTCCTCCGCCGCGCCGGTGGTGGCGAGCAGCGCCGCCTCGCGCCGGGCCACCTCCGGGTCGGCGAGGTACCGGCGGACCAGCGCCGCCGCCTCGGTCAGCGCGGGCCGGCGGGCGCCCAGCGGGTCGGCCGGCCACTCGGCCCGCAGCACCGTCTCGGTGGTCGGGTTCACCGCGTCCCCGGCCGGCTCGGGCGTCCACGCGTCGACCACACGGCCGTCCGGGTCGGCCAGGCAGGCGTCGTGCACCTCCCGCAGGAACACCGACGGGCCGCGGAACCGCTTGGTCCCCTCCCCCCACCAGTAGCCGGAGCAGAGCAGCAGGCGGCGGGGGCGGGTCACCGCCACGTACGCCAGCCGGCGCTCCTCCCGCTCGTCGTGCGCCCGCCAGTCGTCGGTGAACTCGGTCAGCGCCCGGGCCACCCCGCGCTGGTCCTCCGCCTCCGGCAGGGCCAGCTCGGGCAGCCCGTCCGCGTCGCCGCGCAGCGGGAACGGCAGCACGCCCAGCCCGCCCAGCCAGTGGTCGGAGTTGCGCACCGGCCCCGGCCAGACGCCCCGGGTCATCCCGGCCACCGCCACCACGTCCCACTCCAGGCCCTTGGCGGCGTGCGAGGTGAGCACCTGCACCGCGCCGGCCACCACCTCGACCTCGCCCGGCGCCAGCCCGCGCTCCTCGTCCTCGGCGGCGGCCAGGTAGGCGAGGAAACCGGCGAGCGTCGCGCCGGGCGTCTCGCCGCTGAACCGGGCCGCCACGTCGCCGAGCGCGTCCAGGTGCGCGCGGGCCAGCCCGGCGTCGCCCGCGCCGTCCCGGCCGGCCCGGACCGCCACCTCGACGTCGAGGCCGATGGTCCGCTCGATGTCCGCGATCAGTTCCGGCAGCGACTGGTCCAGGCGGTAGCGCAGCAGCGCCAGTTCCATCCCGTACGAGCGCAGCCGCGCGTAGCCCTCGGCCGAGTACGCCTGCGCCGGCCCCAGGTCCGCCAGCGCCTCCACGAGCGTCGCCTCGTCCAGCACGTCCACGGTGATCTCCGGGCCCTCGTCGCCGGTCAGTTCCCGGCGGCTGCGGGCGATCGCGCGAGCGCGGCGGTGCAGGGCGACCAGGTCACGCGGGCCGATCCGCCAGCGCGCGCCGGTGAGCAGTCGCAGCAACGCCGCCCCGTCGGTCGGGTCGGCGAGCACGCGCAGCGTGCACACCACGTCCCGTACCTCGGGGGTGTCCAGCAGCCCGCCCAGGCCGACCACGTCGACAGGAAGCCCACGGGCGCGCAACGCCGCCTCGATCGCCGGGATCTGGCTGCGCAGCCGCACCAGCACCGCGGTGGTCGGGCGGCGGTCGGCCGGGATGTGCTCGGGCAGCGCGCCGGGCATCCCGGCCGCGCCCCGCCAGGCCGCCAGCACGCTGTCCGCGATCCAGTCGGCCTCGTCGGCGTACGTCTCCAGCAGCGCGCAGTGCACGGTGCCGGCGGCCTGCCCGCCCGGGGTACGGTGCGGGATCGGGTCGCGGACGCTGAGCGCGGCGTGCAGCTCCGGCACCCGCGCGCCGGCCGCCCGCAGCGGCACCGACAGCGTGTTGGCGACACCGAGGATCTCCGGCCGGTTGCGCCAGCTCGTGGTCAGGCTGAGCACGTCGGCGGGGCTGCCGTCGGTGCGGGCGAACTCGGCCGGGAACCGGTCCAGCGTGCCGGCGCTGGCCCCGCGCCAGCCGTAGATGGACTGGCACGGGTCGCCCACGGCGGTGACCGGGTGGCCGCCGCCGAACAGCGCGTTGAGCAGCACCACCTGGGCGTGGCTGGTGTCCTGGTACTCGTCGAGCAGCACCACCCGGAACCGGTCCCGCTCGATCACGCCGACGCCGGGGTGGTCGCGGGCCACCCGGGCCGCGCGGGCGAGCTGGTCGGCGAAGTCCATCGCCTCGAAGTCGTCCTTGCGCCGGGCGTACGCGCGCACCAGCGGCAGCAGCTTCAGCCGGGTCCGCTGGAGCTGGAGCGCCTTGCGCACGTCGGCGTAGACCCGGCCGGGACGCGACTGCACCTCGGCGAAGAACCGGCCGGTCCAGCCGGCCAGCTCGTCCGGGTCGACCAGGTGCTCGTCCAGCTCACCGGCGAGCGCCAGGACCGCGTCGGTGATGGTGGACGGCATCCGGTCCACCTCGGACATGTCCCCGTCGTAGTTGCGCACCAGCATGTCGACGAGCTGCCAGCGGGACGCCTCGGTGAGCAGCCGGGTGGTCGGCTCGTACCCGGCGCGCAGCCCGTGCTCGGTGACGATCCGCCCGGCGTACGAGTGGTACGTGGACACGGTCGGCTCGCCCGCCAGCGGGTCGTCGTGCGGGTCCCGCCCCTGCCGGCCGAGCCGCCGGATGAGCTGGTCGAGCCGCGTGCGGACCCGGTGGGCCAGCTCGCCGGCCGCCTTGCGGGTGAAGGTGAGGCCGAGGATGTGCTCGGGGCGTACGTAGGAGTTGGCGACCAGCCACACCACCCGCGCGGCCATCGTCTCGGTCTTGCCGGAGCCGGCGCCCGCGACCACCAGCAGCGGTTCCACCGGCGCGGCGATGATCGCGGCCTGTTCCCGGGTGGGCGCGGGCAGCCGCAGCAGCCGGGCCAGCTCGACGGGCGTGTAGCGGGGCCCGGCGTCGGCCGCGCGCGGCGTGGGCGTGGCGGAGGCGCCGAACAGCGCCGGCTGAACGCTCATGAGTTCTCCGGGGGCGGCTCGACCACCTGGCGGCCCTGGCCGGAGACCGGGCAGCTGGTGCGTACCGGGCAGACCCGGCACTTGGAGTTGGCCACCGCGGCGAACGTCGAGGCGGCCATCGTGTCGGCGGTACGGCGCACCAGCGCGGTGGCCCACCCGGCCTCCGGCCCCTCCCCGGCCGCGGCCTGGGTCTGCTCCTTGGCGTCCCGCGCTCCGGTGCCGAGCTGCACCAGCGCGGCCCCGCCCGGTTCCTCGCCGAACTCGGCGAACCCGCCCGCCTCCACCGCCGCCTGGTACGCGCCGAGCTGCGGATGCTCGGCCACCTCCCGCTCGGTGACCGCCGTCGACTTGCCGGTCTTCAGGTCGATCACCACGAGCCGCCCCTCGGCGTCGACCTCCAGCCGGTCGACCCGGCCGGTCAGCTCGATCGGGCGGGACGGGTCGTCGAGGCGGACCGCGAACTCGTGCTCGATCGCCAGCAGCCGGCGCGGGTTTCCGGCCAGCCAGCGCAGCAGCTTGTCCACCATCGCCTCGGCGCGCTGCCGCTCCGGGCCGGCCATCCACCGGGCGGCCAGCTCGATCGCGTCGAACCGCGCGGCCACGTACTCCAGCAACGCCTCCCGGTCGACGCTGGCGTCCTCGGCGAGCATCGCGGCGGCGTGCACCAGGTTGCCGACGCCCTGCGCGGCGCTCGCCGGCCCGCTGCCGCCGTGCCGTTCCAGCAGCCAGCGCAGGCTGCACCGCAACGCGCTCTCCATCGCCGACGGGGTGACCCGCACCGGCTCGCCCTCGTCGACCAGCGGCCGGTCGTCGGAGAGGCCGCGCAGCCCCCACCAGTCGTCCGGGTGCGCGCCGGGCACCCCGGCGGCGGCCAGCCGCGCCAGCTCACCCGCCGCCGCGTGCCGCCGGGTGATCGGCGCCGCCGGGTCGGTGACAGCGGTACGCAGCTCGGCCACCAGCGCGGACAGGGTGAGACCGCGTGGCGGCAGCGTGACCGGGAGTACGGCGGGCGGCCCGTCCTGCGGATGCTCGTCCCCGTGTGGCACCGGCCCGTCCGCGGTTTGCCCGCGCGTGACCTGGCCGGTCGGTCCGTTCCCGGCCGGGCCGGGGCCGGTCGGGTCCGGGCCGGTCGGGTCCGGGCCGGTCGGGGCGGTGCCGCCTGCGCCGGTGGCGGGTGGGTCGGCGGCTGCGATTTCGTGCAGGAAGCGGCTCGGCTGCTCCTCGTGGTCGTCCCCGCCGACCGCCGCCGACGCCACAGCGGTGACCAGCAGCCGCCGCCGGGCCCGGCTGATCGCCACGTGGAACAGTCGCCGCTCCTCGTCCAGCAACGCCGACGTCTGCCCGACCAGGCTGGCCCGCAGGCCGGCCCCGTCGGCGCGACCGGCCAGCACGTCGACCAGGCGCTCCGAGCCGAGCAGGCTGCCGCGCAGGCGCAGGTCCGGCCAGACGCCCTCCTGCACCCCGGCCACCGCGACCAGGTCCCATTCCAGGCCCTTCGCGGCGTGCGCGGTGAGCAGGCGTACCGCGTCGCCCCGGTCGGCGGCGGCGGCGAGCGTGTCGGCGGGCAGTTCCTGCCCGAGAACGTGGTCGAGGAACACCTCGGTACGCGCGCCGGGCAGCCGGTCGGTGAACCGGGCCGCCGCGTCGAACAGCACGAGTACGGCGTCCAGGTCCCGGTCGGCGGCCTCGGCCCGCCACCGCTGGGCGGTCTCGTGCTCGCCGGTGGCCGCCCGACCCCTGGTGATCGCCCCGGCCCAGCGTTCGGCCAGCCCGCTCTCCCGCCACACCGCCCAGAGCACGTCCTCGACCGTCGCGCCCGGGGTGGCGGCGGCCTGCCGGGCGGTCTCCAGCAGGTGCGCCACGGCCTGCGCGGGGGCCGCCCAGCGGCGCTCGATGGTGGACAGCTCGGCCGGGTCGCGCAGCGCCTCCACCAGCAGGTCGCCGGAGGGACGGCGGTCGCCGCCGGCCAGCGCCAGCGCCCGCAGCCCTTGACGCAGCCGCCGCTCGGCCAGCGGGTCGGCCCCGCCCAGCGGCGAGTGCAGCAGCGCGACAGCGGCCTCCTCGTCCAGCCGGTCCGGTTCGAGCGCACAGCGCAGCAGGAGCAGCAGCGGGGCGACCGCCGGCTGGAGGTGCAGCGGAAGGTCCTCGCCGTGCACGACGGTCGGCACCCCGGCCGTGTGCAGCGCGCGCCGCAGCGACGGCAGTTGCCGGCCGGTGGAGCGGACCAGCACCGCCATCCGGGACCACGGCACGCCGTCGAGCAGGTGCGCCTCGCGCAACGCGTGCGCCAGCCAGGCCGACTCGCTGGTGGCGGAGCGGAACGTCCGTACCTCCACCGTTCCGGCCGGCGCATCGGGCAGCGGGCGCAGCCGCCGGTGCGCCGCCGGGCCGCGCAGCCGCCGGGCCAGCCGGGCGGTGGCCGCGAGCAGTTCCGGCCCGGCCCGGTAGGAGGTGGTGAGCGTGACCTGGGCCGCCGTCGCGCCGGAGGCGGTGCGGAAGCGGTGCGGGAACGTGGCGACGCCGGCCGGGTCGGCGCCCCGGAAGGCGTACGTGGACGAGTCCGGGTCGGCGAACGCCACCAGGGACCGCCCGCCTCCGGCCACCACGGCGAGCAGGTCGAGCTGCGCCGGGTCGGTGTCGGCCAGCTCGTCGACGTACACGTGGGCCAGGCGGCGGCGCTCGGCGGCGAGCAGCTCGGGATCGTCGAGCAGCATGCCGGTGGCGGCCCGCACCAGCTCCGCCGGGTCGTACGCGACCGAGCCCCTGTTGCTCACGTCGCGCAGGGCGAGCACGGCGACGTACTCCCGCAGGAAACGCGCGGCGGCCGGCCAGTCGGCGCGGCCCAGCTTCTCGCCCAGCCGGGCCAGCTCCACCGGCCCGACGCCGCGCTCCGCGGCCCGCATCAGCAGGTCGCGCAGCTGCTGGGCGAACGCCCGGGTACGCAGCGCGGGGCGCAGGTCCTCCGGCCAGCCGACCGGGTCGTCGCCGGGCTCCTCCCCCACCACGTCGAGCAGCTCGCGGATGATCAGATCCTGCTCCGGGCCGGTGAGCAGCCGCGGTGAGGGCTCGCCGCGTTCGGCCGCCGCGCGGCGCAGCAGCCCGAAGGCGTACGCCGGGAACGTGCGCACCAACGGCTCGCGGACCACGCGGTGTCCGTCCCCGGCGATACGCGCCTCGATCCGGTGGCGCAGCTCGGTGGCGCCCCGCCGGCCGAAGGTGAGCACCAGGATCCGCTCCGGGTCGACGCCCTCGGCCACCCGGGCGGCGACCGCCTCGACGAGCGTGGACGTCTTGCCGGTGCCGGGACCACCCACGACGAGCATCGGCCCGTCGGTGTGCGCCACCACCTCGGCCTGCACCGGATCGACCCGGCGCGAGACGTTCGTGCCCGCCCCGGCCCCGGTCCCCGCCGAAGCGGCCGACGGTGACGACGCCCCGGTCTCGGTCTGCGGCGAAGCGCTGTCGTGCGGCGTGGCGGTCTGTGGGTGCGCGGCATCGCCCGCCGACCCCCCGGATCGCGGCTCCGCCTCGGCCGGCCCACCGGACCGACCCACCCCCTGCCCCGCCCCGGCGTCGTGGGTGACCCCCGCCCCCGCGCCGCCGGGCCGGCGCACCAACCGGTACGCCTGCATCACCGACATCCCACCACGCCGGTACGACACCCGGAAACCGACAGTCGTCCCGCCCGTCACCAGCTCACCTTGCCCGCGGCGCGCACCATTGCCGGCTCCGCCCCACGCCCGGCTCCATGCGTTCACGCCACCTCGGCGAAGTGGCCGCATCACGCGCGCCCGGACACCACCACCTCCCCGAAGTGGTGTCGATCAAGCACGCCGAGACGGTGGTGAACAAGCACGGGTGGCCGGGCGCGCGTCAGGTGAGGCGGGCGTCGATCAGGTCGAGCGCGGCGGGCACGCTGTCGGCGACCATCAGCAGGTCCAGCGCGGCCGGCTTGAGGAAGCGCTGCTCGCCGAGCCCGCGGATCCAGTCGAGCAGCGGCCGGTAGAAGCCGTCCACGTCGACGATCACCATCGGCTTGGCGTGCAGGGCCAGGGTGGCTGTGGTCCACACCTCGAACAGCTCGTCCAACGTGCCCAGGCCGCCGGGCAGCGCCACGAACGCGTCGGACTTCTCGTCCATCAGCGTCTTGCGGTCGGCCAGGCTGTCGGTCACCAGCAGCTCGTCGGAGTCCAGGTCGGCGACCTCCAGGTCGACCAGGGACTGCGGGATGACGCCGATGGTGCGGCCGCCGGCCGCCCGCGCGCCCTCCACCACGGCGCCCATCATGCCGACGCAGCCGCCGCCGCTGACCAGCGTGTGACCGCGCCGGGCGAGTTCCTCGCCGGTCTCGGTGGCCAGCGCGAGCCAGCGGTCGTCGAGAGTACGGGAGGACGCGCAGAAGACACAGACGTTCGCCACGTTCAGCTCCGTCCGGCCGGGCCCTCGGGGGCGGCCTCGGCGGCGGCGCGCTGGTCGGCGGCGACCCGGGCGACCGCCTCCTCGCGTACCGCCTCCTGCTCGGCGGAGAGCACCGCCTCGGCCTCCACGATGTGCCGGACCGCTTCGTTGACGTCGTCGGTGAGCCGGATCAGGTCGAGGTCGGCCGGGCCGATCTTGCCCTCGGCGGCCATCGTCGTACGCAGCCAGTCGAGCAGTCCGCGCCAGTAGTCGGTGCCCATCAGCACCACCGGGAACCGGGTCACCTTGCCGGTCTGCACCAGGGTGAGCGCCTCGAACAGCTCGTCCAGGGTGCCGAAGCCGCCGGGCAGCACCACGAACGCCTGGGCGTACTTGACGAACATGGTCTTGCGGGCGAAGAAGTAGCGGAAGTCGATGGCCAGGTCGACCCAGTCGTTGAGGCCCTGCTCGAACGGCAGCTCGATGCCGAGCCCGACGGAGAGGCCGCCGGCTTCGCCGGCGCCACGATTGGCGGCCTCCATCACGCCGGGGCCGCCCCCGGTGATCACCGCGTAGCCGGCCCGGGCCAGTGCCGCGCCCACTTCCTCGGCCATCCGGCACTCCGGGCTGTCCGGCTTGCTGCGGGCGGAGCCGAAGACGCTCACCGCCGGGGGCAGGTCGGCGAGGGTGTCGAAGCCCTCGACGAACTCGGACAGGATCCGCAGGGCCCGCCAGGCGTCCTTGGTCTTCCAGTCGCTGCGTCCCCGGGAGTCGAGCAGTCGCTGATCAGCGGTACTCGTCGGAATCGCCCGGTTGCGCAGCGTCACCGCACCGCGGTGCCGTTCCGCCCGACGCGTCTCCCCCCGCTGCCCCTGCCCAGCCGACTTCCCGCTGCTCTCGCCCATGTGGTCACCGTAATGGAGCGGATCCGGCGGGACGCGCTGGCCCGGGAGCCGAAGAAAATCTGGGATACGGGCAACTAAATCGCTGGCTCGTACGTCTTACTATTCACATACCCGGTATACCCCGGGCGACGCGCCTTCGGGGGAGGAGCCAGCGTTGATCAGTAACAGCGAGATGATCCGGATTCGCCGTCAGATGCAGCGGCGGATCCGCGACGTGGTGGCCGAGCGCCGCCGCGCCCGGATGATGGAGACCCACCGCACCGACCTCACCGGCGAGACCGGCGAGGCGGACGCGCCCCTGACGACCAGCGTCTGACGATCCGGGGCCCGCCAGGCGGGTGCGGGCCCCGGATCGCGGCGCGTCAGGCCGGGGCCAGCCAGCGGTGCAGGGTGGCCGCGCCGTCCCGGATCTTGGTCAGTTCGACGTGCTCGTCCTTGTGGTGCGCCAGGTTCGGGTCGCCGGGCCCGAAGTTCAGCGCCGGGATGTCCATGGCCGCGAACCGCGCCACGTCCGTCCAGCCCAGCTTGCCGATCGGGGCGGCGCCCACCGCCGCCAGGAACTCCTGCGCCGCCGGGTTGTCCAGCCCGGGTGGCGCGCCGGCCGCCGCGTCGGTGACCGCCAGGTCGAAGCCGGCGAAGACCTCGCGCAGGTGCGCCTCGGCGCCCGCCGGGTCGCGGTCCGGGGCGTACCGGTAGTTGATCTCGATCTCGCACCGGTCGGGGATGACGTTGCCGGCCACCCCGCCGGTGATCCGTACCGCGTTGAGGCCCTCGCGGTAGTCGCAGCCCTCGATCGTCACCCGGCGCGCCTCGTACGTGGTCAGCCGCCGCAGCACCTCGCTCGCGCCGTGGATGGCGTTCACCCCGTGCCAGGAACGCGCCGCGTGGGCCCGCTCCCCGTGCGTGGTGATCACCGCCCGCATGGTGCCCTGGCAGCCCGCCTCGACGATGCCGTACGTCGGCTCCAGCAGCACCGCGAAGTCGGCCTCCAGCCACTCCGGGTGGGTCTGCGCGACCAGGGTGAGGCCGTTGTACTTCGACTCGATCTCCTCGGCCTCGTAGAAGAAGTACGTGACGTCGTAGCGCGGGTCGGGCAGCGTGACCGCCAGGTGCAGCGCGAACGCCACGCCGGACTTCATGTCGGAGGTGCCGCAGCCGTACATCAGGTCGCCGCGCATGGTCGAGGGGAAGTTGCCGTTGAGCGGGACGGTGTCCAGGTGGCCGGCGAGCACCACGCGCTGAGCCCGGCCCAGGTCGGTACGGGCCATGACGGTGTTCTGGTGCCGGTACGTGGTCAGGTGCGGCACACGGCGCAGCACCTCCTCGACGCAGTCGGCGATCGCCTTCTCGTTGAGGGAGACCGACTCGATGTCGACCAGGGCGCGGGTCAGCGCCACCGGATCGGCCAGGACCTCGGGGGTCAACGGGTTCTGCATGTCTCGCACGGTACCGTCAACCTCGGCGGGCCAGGGAACACGTTCGGCGAGGCCCGCGGCCGCGAGCAGCGGCGGACGCCGTTGCCGGAGGAGAAGGGTGACATCGTGACGTCCGCACCATCTGCCTGGGGCATCGGCCTGGCCACCGTCACCGCCGAGGACCAGGTGCTCGACACCTGGTACCCGACCGGCAAGCTGGGCCTGGGCGAGCTGCCGCTGGTGCCCGGCGAGGACCAGGCCGACGTGCTCGACCTGCCGCCGGGCGCGATCGGCGCGCGTGCGCTGCCCGGTCTGCGCACGGTCGAGGTGACCACGGTGATCGGTTCGCTGGACGACCCGATCAAGGACGCGGCCGACGCGTACCTGCGGTTGCACCTGCTCTCCCACCGCCTGGTGCGACCGAACGAGCTGAACCTCGACGGCATCTTCGGCAAGCTGGCGAACGTGGCCTGGACGTCGGCCGGGCCGTGCCCGCCGGAGCGGGTGGACGAGCTGCGTGTCATCGAGCGGGCGGCGGGCCGCCACCTGGCCGTGTACGGGGTCGACAAGTTCCCCCGGATGACCGACTACGTGGTGCCGTCCGGGGTGCGGATCGCCGACGCGGACCGGGTCCGGCTGGGCGCGTACCTGTCCTCCGGCACCACCGTGATGCACGAGGGCTTCGTCAACTTCAACGCGGGCACGCTGGGCACCTCGATGGTCGAGGGCCGCATCGTGCAGGGCGTGGTGGTCGGCGACGGCTCCGACGTCGGCGGCGGCGCCTCGATCATGGGCACGCTCTCCGGCGGCGGCACGGAGAGGGTGCGCATCGGTGAGCGCAGCCTGATCGGCGCGAACGCCGGTGTCGGCATCACGCTCGGCGACGACTGCGTGGTGGAGGCCGGCTGCTACATCACCGCCGCCTCGAAGATCACCCTTCCGGACGGCCGGACGGTCAAGGCCCGCGAGCTGTCCGGCGTCGACGGGCTGCTGTTCTGGCGCAACTCGGTGACCGGCGCGCTGGAGGCGAAGCCCCGCACCGGGCAGGGCATCAAACTGAACGCCGCGCTGCACGCCAACGACTGAGCCGTACCCCCGTGCGGGTCCGCGCCCACCGCGCGGACCCGGACGGCCGGCTCACCGCAGGCGGTACGCCTGGATGATCCGCTGGGTCACGGTGTTGCCGGCGTCGTCACGGGCGGTGGCCCGCAGCGACGCGTATCCCGGGCCGGCCGGGTGCCGGACGGTGGCCGTCCACGCCCCGCCCTGCTTCTTCACCGTCGCCTTGCGCCAGGTCTTCCCGCCGTCGTAGGAGACGTCGACGGTGAGCGCGACGACCCGGCCGGACGGCGCGCCGGGCTGGCGCTGCACCGCCACCGGCACGGTGAACGTCCGGCCCGCCGGTGCCGAGCTGTCCACCGCCAGCGGCGGGGTGAACCGGACCGCCATGGCCGGCAGCCGGGCCGGCACGTCACCCGGAACCCGCTTGGAGCGGAACGTCCAGCTCGCCGAGACCTCGGTGCTCAGGTCGGTGAAGCCCCGCTTCGCGGCGGTCTCCAGCCGGTAGTTCGCCGCGCCCGGCGGCACTGTGAACTCGCCGTACCCCGGGTAGGGCGACTCGCCGACCAGCTTGCCGTTGCGGAACAGCCGCGTGTGCTCGGTGTCGTTCAGCGAACCGCCCGGATGCCCGGCCGCGTCGCTGTGCACCGGCAGCGCGACCACGATGCTGTCGCCGATGCGGGTGATGCTCTCCTCCGGCCAGCGCGGCTGCGGGAACGACGGGCCGAAGGGGCCCTTGTTCCATTCCTCGGTGTAGGTGCGCCCGGCCCGGTAGCGGGTGGACACGGACTGCAGCACCGCCCGCGCCTCCAGCCAGCCGTCCTCGTCCCGCTCACCGAAGTCCAGCTCGGCGCTCCAGCGGGTCTTGGCGGTGGAGAGGTGCTCGATCCGCTTGCCGGGCACCTGGACCGGCAGGACGATCGCCGAGCCGCCGATGTCGTAGTCGGACTCCGGGAACACGACCCGTTCGTTGTCCATCCCGGTGTAGCCGGCGGCGAACCGGCTCGTGACGGTGGCGAAGTCGGCGGGCCGGTAGTGCCTGACGAAACCGGTCGGGAACCGGCCCGGGAACTGCTCGTTCAGGCCGTAGAAGTACGGGCTGCGCTCGGGCGCCTTCGCCTCGGTCCACTGGCTGGCGACCGCGCCGACGAAGAGGTCGGCGGAGACGTTGCGGCCGACCTGGCCCGAGTAGAGACCGTCGAACTTGTCGGCCCAGAGCCCGAAGCTGGCTTGGAAGTCGTCGAGCTTCCAGGCCGCGGTGAGGTCGATCAGCAGCGGTGCCGCGCCGCGCTGCGGCACCGTGGTACGGACCGGCTTCGCCGCCCGCGCGTCCAGCACGAGCCGCTGGTTGCCGGTCACCACCAGCTCCGGCTGGGCGAGGAAGGAGACCTCCGACCAGCCCTCGTCGCCGGCTGCGAAGATCAGGCTCTGCACGCCGTACCGGCCCTTTGGCACCCGCAGCCGGGCCTCGCCGTCGGCGTCGTACACGTCGCGGTAGCTGGCGTCGTCGAGCCCGAGCAGGCTGGTGAAGTAGTCACCGGTCAGAGCGCCGGAGCGGTTGCGGTGCGTCACCGTCAGGTCGTAGCTCTCCACCTCGCGGTCGACCGCGAGCGGGGTCACCGCCACCGCGTCGCCGGCGCGGGCGACCAGGCGGCCGGTCCAGTAGCCGTCGGCGCCGCCGAGCCGGGTGTCCACGACCACCGTCACCTGGGCGCTGCCGCCCGCCGGGACGGTGAGCCGGGGGGCGCTGAGGGTGAGCATGCCGGCCGGTGCGGACCGTCCGCCCGGCCCGGTGAACTCGGTGCTCAGGTCCAGCGTGACCGGGGCGGTCCCGCCGTTGCGGTAGGTGACGGTCCGGCTGATCGGCTGGTCGTCGGTGTGCGGCCAGGTCGCCACGCCGAACGAGACGGACGGCGGGTCGCTGGTCACCTGCTGGGTGATCGCGCGGGCGAGGTCGACCCGGCCCGCGCCCTGCTGGTACGCGGTCTGCTCCGGGTGCGGCTTCGCCGAGGCCATCAACGTCGCCTTGTAGCTGGCGGGCGTCCAGCCGGGGTGCTGCTGGGCGAGGAGCGCGACCGCGCCGGCCACGTGCGGCGTGGCCATCGACGTGCCGGACAGTGCGGCGTACTTGTCGCCCACCGGGTCGCCGATCTCGCCGTGTGCGGCCCGGGCGGCCACGATCTCCACGCCGGGCGCGGTGATGTCCGGCTTGATCGCTCCGTCGCCGACCCGGGGGCCACGGCTGGAGAAGTCGGCGAGCGCGTCGTCGCGGTCCACGGCGCCGACCGCCAGCGCGGCGTCGGCGCTGGCCGGCGACCCGACCGAGCCGTCGGCGCCGTCGTTGCCGGCGGCGATCACGAAAAGCGTCCCGTGCTGCTCGGTGAGCGTCCCCACCGCCTCCTCCAGCGGGTCCACCTCCGGCGTGTCGCCGCCGCCGAGACTCATGTTGACCACAGTGGCGTGCTGTTCGGCGGCGGCCCACTGCATGCCGGCCAGGATGGCCGACTCGGTGCAGCCGTAGACCTCGCAGACCTTCCCGGACAGCAGCGTGGCGTCCGGCGCGACGCCCCGGTACTTCCCGCCGGAGGCGGCCCCGCTGCCGGCGATGGTCGAGGCCACGTGGGTGCCGTGCCCGACGATGTCGTCCGGGTTGGTCTCCTCGGTGAAGTTGCGCGACTCGGCGACCTTGCCCGCCAGGTCCGGGTGGGTGAGGTCGACGCCGGTGTCGAGCACCGCGACCCGGACGCCCTTGCCGGTGTATCCGGCGGCCCAGGCGGTCGGCGCGCCGATCTGCGGCACGCTGTGGTCGAGCGTCACCCGCCGCCGGCCGTCGAGCCAGATCCGCTCGACACCCCCCGCCGCGTCGAGCCGGGCACCGGAACTGTCGGCGCTGACCGCGTTCCAGAGCGCGCCGGTGTCGCTCTTGGACGCGACGACCGCCGCGCCGGTGATCGCCGGCAGGTCGCGGGTCACCCGGGCGCCGGCGAGCGGAGCCGCCGCGCGCCGGGCCACCCCCGGCCGGTACGTCACGAGCAGCGGTACGGTGTCGCGCCGCGCGTCGTCGTAGCCGGCCTCGATCAGCCCGGTGACGTCGAACAGCCGCCGGTCGAGTTTGCCGGCGCGGACCAGCGGGAGCGCGTCCTGCGGCAGCACGGTGAGGCGGTCGCGCTCGCGGCGGACCAGAAACTCGATGCCGGTACGCCCGGCGCCGGGGCGTACCGCGGCGTGGCCGCCGGTGACGGTGACCCGGTCCCCGGTGATCAGGGTGACGGTGGCCGCACGGCTGCCGGCCTGTTCGGACGGGCCGGTGGGCGCGGACGGGCCGGTGGGCGCGGCAGCCCGCGCGGGCACCGGCAGACCGAGCGCCAGCGCCAGGGCCATGCCCAGCGCGCCCAGTTTTCTGCGATTCCGGAGCAACCTTCCTCCTTCGTCGAACGTTTCATCGATGAGGGACACATCGATGCGGGTATCAGCATTGCATACCGCGTATGCATCGGGAAGTCGCCGATCCGACGGAACCGCCACCACGCTCCCGAACCGGCCGGGACGATCGAGCGATGACCTCCATGAAGGACCGGATGCTGGCCGGCGAGCAGTACATCGCCGACGATCCCGCGATCATCGCGGACCTGGAGCGCGCGGCCCGGCTCAGCGAACGCTTCAACCGCAGCTCCGCCGACGATCCGGCGGGCCGCCTCGCCGCGCTGCGCGAACTGCTCGGCTCACTCGGCGAGGACGCCTGGGTCCGGCCGCCACTGCACTGCGACTACGGACACCAGACGCACATCGGCCCGCGCACGTTCGTCAACTTCAACGCGGTCCTCCTCGACGTCGCCCGCATCACCATCGGCGCGGACGTCCAGATCGGACCGAACGTGCAGCTGCTCACCGCCACCCACCCGGTCGAACCGGAGGCGCGCCGGGCCAAGTGGGAATCCGCACAGCCGATCACCATCGGTGACAACGTCTGGCTCGGCGGCGGAGTGATCGTCCTAGCCGGGGTGACCATCGGCGAGAACACGGTGGTCGGCGCCGGCGCTGTCGTGACCCGCGACCTGCCGGCCAATGTGGTGGCGGTGGGTAACCCCGCTCGTCCGATCAGAAGCCTGACTCAGCCATCCTGAGCTGCGGGAACAACCGCTCCAGCGGATGCGGACTCCAGCCCCGGCGTGCACTCTGAGTAGTAGGGCGTTCACCGGGAGGCACTATGGAGCGGGTCCTCGAACTACGGGTGCACGGGGTGTCGAACACCCCGCCGGATCAGCTGCTCGGCCTGAAAGCAGGCGCGAACGGTGACGGTGGGCAACCAGCACTCGTCGCCGGCGGTCAGGTGACCGGCTTCTACCGGTCCACCACAGCCGGCCGGGACGACCCGATCACCGTCGAGGCGTACAGCTGGGGGCAGTTGACCTCCGGCGCGCGGACCCGGCGGGACGTGGAACGGGCGCTGTGGACGCTGCTGCTCCCTTTCGCCCTGGCGAACGTCGCGCTGCACGCCCGCGCGGGCATCCCGCCCGACCCGGACCAGGAGCGCTGGGCCAGCCGGTCCGGCATCACCGCCTGGCTCATCCGCCTGTTCTGCCTGAGCCTGACCTGCACGCTCGTCATGACCGTGACCGGCGTCGGCGTGGACCTGATCGGCTGGCAGTGCGTGGAGGCGGACTGCCTCGGCCGGCTCCCCGGGCCGTGGCAGTTCCTCGGCGACTCCTGGTGGCGGCAGGGCACCCGGGCGCTCGCGCTCGGACTGCTGCTGCCGCTGCTCGTGCTGGCCGCGATCGGACTCGTCGCCTTCCGCACCTACCAGTACGAGGCGCAGATGCCCGCCGACCCGCACCACCATGCGCCCGTCCGGGAAGACGGTGAGCCGGTCGAACCACCGGAGCCGCGCGAGCCGCCGCAGAACCCGCTCCAGGATCCGACGTTCTGGAACGGGGAAGGGCAACTGCGCCGCGCCGCCGTGCTGCACCTGTGCACGGGCGCGGTCACCGCCGCCGCCGTACCCGTCACCGCGGTTCTCATCATGGATCCGCCGCGCGGCCTGCGGGCCACTGTCGCCTGGCCGACCGTCGCGCTGCTCGCCGCCGTGGTGGCGATCGCCGTGATCGCGGTGGCCCGGCCCTGGTTGAGCCGGCGCCAGGGCGCCACCCCGCTCGGCCGGTGGAGCATCGCCGTCGCGGCGCTCACCGCGCTCGGTCTGGTCGGCACGTTCGTCCTGCTGCTGCTGCCCGAGGGCCCGGCCGGCCAGCCGCTGTCGGCGTACCGGCCGCCGCTCGGGTGCGCGGCGCAGCCGGAGATCGCCGGCTGCCATGCCGACCGGTCACTGCCCGGGTACGACACCGCCATCGCCTGGCTCGTCGCCTACCAGGTGCTGCTGCTGGTGGCCATCGCCGCGGCGAACCGCTCCGGCCGGCGGGCACTGGCCGGTCCGGCCGCCGGGGCGCTGCTGCTGCCGCTGGGCGCGACCTGGATCGAACGCGGGCTGCCCGGCCTGCCCGACGCGCCGGACGCGCTGCGCACCTGGATGCTCGTCGGCCCGGCCGGTGTGCTGGCCGGCATCGGACTGCTCCTGCCCCGCCTGCGCCCGGCGGTGCCGACCCAGCCGCTCGGCGCGTACACCGATCTGGCCTGGCGGGGCTGCGCCCCGGCGGTCATCGCCGGTTTCGGCTGGATGATGGCGGCGGCCTACTGCGCCGGACTGCTCTACTGGGTCAGCGACCGGCTGGACGCGTCGGCCGAGCCGAGCGGCCCGAGCCGGGTGATACCTCCGCTCGCCGTCTTCTGGGCCGGGCTGGCCTGCGCGGTCGGCCTGCTCGCGCTGATCGGGCTGCTGGTCCGGGTCGCGGTCCTGCTGCACCGCCTGCGCCGGGTGGAGTACGCCCGGCTCACCGCCGCCCCCGGCCTGTCCGCGCACGACCGGCGACGCTGCCGCGACGTCAGCACGTACCGGGCGCTGCACCGGCTGGTCGGCGAGCACGCGGTCCGGCTGATGGGCTGCTACGCCGCGTTCTGCGCGGTCCTGGTCACGCTCTGCTGCGCCGCCGCGCTCTCCGGCGAACGGCCGAGCCCGCTGTCCCCCTCCGGCTGGCAGACCGCCATCCACTGGACCGCCGAACGGGGAGACGCCATCCTCGGCTGGCTGCCGGTGGTGATGGCGGCGCTCGGGCTGCTGGTCTACCGCACCGACTCGGTACGCCGCTCGGTCGGCGTGATCTGGGACGTGTGCACGTTCTGGCCCCGGGCCGCGCACCCGCTCGCCCCGCCCAGCTACGCCGAGCGCGCCGTACCGGAACTCCAGACCCGGGTCGCGGGCCTGCTGGCGCTACCGCCGCACCACAGCGACCGGATGGACGGCGTCATCCTCTCCGGGCACAGCCAGGGCACCGTCATCTGCGCCGCAGTGCTTCTGCAACTGCCCCGCCGGTGGCGGCTGCGTACCTGGTTCTTCTCCTACGGCTGCCAGCTCACCCGGCTCTACGGGCGGGTCTTCCCGTCCTACTTCGGCCCGGAGCGGCTGCGTACGCTGGCCGGCGCGCTCACCTGGCCCGGCGGCCACGTGGCCTGGACGAACTTCTGGCGGGACACGGATCCGCTCGGCTGGCAGGTCAGCGCCGGGCAGCGGGACGTGCCGGTGGCGGACCCGGAGGCGCTGCACCCGACCGGCGGCGAGGTGGCCGACCCGCCCATCCGCAGCCACAGCGGCTACCCGGAGGCGGCGGAGTTCACCCGCGAGCGCGCCGTGGTGGCCCGGTTGCTGCGCCGCACCGTGCCGTCGCCCCGGCAACGAACCGGCTGACCGTGCGCCGGTGCGGCGGCGGGTCGGCGGCAGCGCCCGGCGTCACGCCGGCGGCGGGTCGGCCAGGCGGACCACCAGGTCGGCGTGCACGGCCGTGCCCGCGACCAGCCGGGCGTTCTCCTCGTCGCTGCCCAGCGCCCAGGCCCGGGCCTGCTCCGGCGACTTCCCGTACGCCTCGTGCCGCGCGGTGAGCCGGCGCACCCGCACCTCCGCTTCCAGATCGAGGAACCAGGCCTCGTGCAGGAGCGTCCGCACCTCCTCCCACGGGTCGTCCCGCAGCAGCAGGTAGTTGCCCTCGGTGACCACCAGGCGCACCTCGGGCGGGACCTCGATCGCCCCGGCGACCGGCTCCTCCAGGTCACGGCGGAACTCCGGCACCCACACCGACGTCGGCTCCAGCCGGCGCAACCGGCGCAGCATCGAGGCGAACCCGTTGACGTCGAACGTGTCCGGCGCGCCCTTGCGCCCCGACCGGCCGAGCCGCTCCAACGCCGTCCCGGCCAGGTGGAAGCCGTCCATCGGGACCAGCCGGGCGACCGGGCCGAGCGCGGCCACGATCCCTTCCGCCAGGGTGGACTTGCCCGCACCGGGTGCCCCGGCGATGCCGAGCAGCTGACGCGGGCCGGCCTCGGCCAGCGCGCGCGCCCGGGCGACCAGGTCGTCGAGCCCGAGCACCTCCGCCGCCGGCATCAGCCCAGCACCGGCTCGCTGATGGTGAACCGCGCCTCGACCGCCGCCTGCACCGGCTGCGGCGCCGGGTCCAGCTCCAACTCCAGCTCCGGCTGCTCGCCGGAGCGCGCGTACGCCGCCTTGACCATCATCGGCGGGGACGCGCTCAGCCCGGTGTCGGACAGCTCCCGCAGCGCCGTCACCCGGGCGCCGAGCGCCTCGGCGTACTCCCGGGCCCGGACCAGCGCGTCCGCGATCGCCGCCTGCCGCGCCTCCCGGTAGGCCGGGCTGTCCGGCCGCAGCGACCACACCGGGCCGGCCACCTCGACCTGCTCCTGGTCGGCCAGGCGGAGCATCAGCTCGCCCAGCGCGGTGAAGTCGCTCGTCGTGACAGTGGTGCTCACGCTGCCCTGGTATGCCACGACGCGGTCGCCGGAACGCCTCGTCACCGGCCAGACGTGCACCTGGCCGGTCTCCCGGCGCTCCACCGCCGGCTCGGCCGCGTCGAGCAGCGCCCGCACCGCTGCGGCCCGTTCGGCCAGCCGGGTCAGCGTGGTCTCGCGATCCCGGTCCCGGGCCGTCGCCGTCACCGTGAACCGCGCCAGCTCGGGCGCCACCTCCCGGTACGCCTCACCGCGTACCGCCACGACCGGTGCGTCCGCCATGCCGCTCAGCCTAACGGCGGCGTGGCCGGCAGGTGCCCCGTGTAGGTGACCGCGCCGCCCGCCTCGCGTACCCCGGTCAGGTGACCGCCCGCGGCGCCCAACTCCCGCAGGTATGCCAGCTCGCCGACGTGGTCGGCGGCGCACGGGAACTCCCGCCGGTGCGCGGTGAACTCGCGCGCCCGCAGCGTGGACCGGGTCTGCCGCCCCTCGGCGAGGCGCTCGGCCAGCGCGTCGGCGTCGCCGGCGCGCAGCGCCTCGGTCAGCTCGCCCAGGAAGACGCCGAGCGCGTCCAGCTCGGCGAGGACGCGGTCGCGGTTCCCGAGCAGCATGTTCGCGGTCCGTTCGGGCGGCCCGCCGGCGACCCGGGTGCCGTCGGAGAAGCTCCCGGCGGCGAGCGTCAGAACCGCGTCCCGCAGCGCCGACCGGTGCACGGTGCCGGCCAGCGCCCCGGCGAGCACGTGCGGCACGTGCGAGGCGAGCGCCGCCGCTCCGTCGTGCTCCGGGGCGGACATCGGCACCACCCGGGCGTGGAAGACGTCCACGAGCAGCGCGGCCAGCCGCCGGAAGGCGTCCAGCCCGGTCGGCCCCGGGCAGAGCACCCAGGCGGCGCCGTCGAGCAGGCCCGGCTCGGCCGCGTCCGGTCCGGCCCGGTCGGCCCCGGCCATCGGGTGGCCCGGCACGAACCGGTGCCCGAGCCCCTGCACGGTGGCGACGGTGCTCACCTCGGCCTTGACGCTGCCGACGTCGGTGAGCACGCACCTGTCGTCGGTGACGGCGGCGACCCGGGCCAACGTCGCCGGCAACGTCGGCAGGGGGCCGCAGAGGAACACCACGTCCCGGCCGGCCACCGCGTCCTCGACCGTGTCGGCCACCACGACGCCCCGCTCGCGTACCCGCCCGCGGGTCTCCGGGTCCGGGTCCCAGCCGGTCACGTCGAGCCCGGCGTCGCGCAACCGGAGCAGCAGCGAACCGCCGATCAGCCCGGTGCCGACCACCGCCGCCCGTGCCAGCTCGCCCGCCATGTCAGGACCCGGCGAGCCGCCCGGCCACCGCGTCGACACGCTCGTCGGACTCGGTGAGCGCCACCCGGACGTGCCGGGCGCCGGCCGGGCCGTAGAAGATCCCGGCCGCGACCAGGATGCCCCGGCGGGCCAGCCAGTCCACCGTGTCCCAGCAGTCCTCGTCGCGGGTCAGCCAGAGGTAGAGGCCGGCCTCCGAGTGCTCGACCGTGAAGCCGGCCCCGGTGAACGCCGCACGCAGCTTCTCCCGCCGGACGCGGTAGCGCTCCCGCTGGGCGTCGGCGTGCTCCTGGTCGCCGAGCGCGGCCACCATCGCGGCCTGCACCGGGGCGGGCACGATCAGACCCGCGTGCTTGCGGATCTTGAGCAGCTCGGCCACCAGCGCCGGGTCACCGGCGACGAAACCGGCCCGGTACCCGGCCAGGTTCGAGCGCTTGGACAGCGAGTGCACCGCCAGCACGCCGTCGTACGAGCCGCCGCACACCTCGGGCGAGAGCACCGAGACGGGCTCGGCGTCCCAGCCCAGCGGCAGGTAGCACTCGTCGCTGGCGACCACGGCCCCGCGCTCGCGCGCCCACTCGACCACCTTGCGCAGGTGGGCGGCGGGCAGCACCCGGCCGGTCGGGTTGCCCGGCGAGTTGACCCAGACCAGCCGGACCCGGGGATCCGGGCCGAGCGCGGTCAGCGAGTCGGTGCGTACGGTGGTCGCGCCGACCAGCCGCGCCCCGTCCTCGTACGTCGGGTAGGCCACCGACGGCACCACCACCACGTCACCGGGGCCGAGCCCGAGCAGCGTGGGCAGCCACGCCACCAGCTCCTTGGAGCCGATCGTGGGCAGCACGCCCAGCCCGTCGACGCCCGCGCCGCAGGCCCGGGCGACCCACGCCGCGATCGCGTCCCGCAGCGCCGCGGTGCCGGCGGTCAGCGGGTAGCCCGGCGCGTTCGACGCGTCGGCCAGCGCCTGCCGGATCAGCTGTGGCACCGGGTCGACCGGCGTGCCCATCGACAGATTGATGAGACCGTCCGGATGCGCCGCGGCCGTGGCGGCCGCGGCGTCCAGGGTGTCCCAGGTGAAGTCGGGCAGCCGTGCCGAGACCGGCGAGCGCCGGTTCAGTGGCCCTCGCCGCGCGGCGGCTGCGCGGCGACGAAGGTGGCGTCCTTCTCCACCTTGCCGATCTTCGAGGCGCCACCGGGCGAGCCCAGGTCCTCGAAGAACTCGTAGTTGGCCCCGGTGTAGTCCTTCCACTGCTCCGGGACGTCGTCCTCGTAGAAGATCGCTTCTACCGGGCAGACCGGCTCGCAGGCACCACAGTCGACGCACTCGTCGGGGTGGATGTAGAGCATCCGGTTGCCCTCGTAGATGCAGTCGACCGGGCACTCCTCGATGCATGCCTTGTCGAGCACATCCACGCACGGCTCGGCGATGATGTAGGTCACCGGTCTTCTCCTCCGCAGACTCGTCGCGATCACCCGCAACGGTAAGAGCCTAGTATCTCGCCGGGGAGGGGGTCGATCGTGCTCCGACAGCAGGACGTGGGACACCGGATCGTGGTCCGCCGGATTGTGGGGATTCGTGAGGGCCGCACGCTGTTCTCCGACGCGCTCGGCGAACTCGTCGAGCTGAGCGAGACCCACATCACCCTCGCCACCGACGCCGGTCCGCTGCGCGTACCGGTCGCCGAGGTGCACCGGGCCAAGCGGGTGCCGCCGGCCCGCCGCCCCACCGCCGCCGCCGTGGTCGCGCTGGAGCTGGCCGCCGACGAGGCGTGGCCCGCACCGGTACGCGGACGGCTCGGCGACTGGCGGCTGCGCTGGGCCGACGGCTGGACCGGCCGGGCCAACAGCGCGCTGCCGGTCGGCGACCCGGACCGGCCCCTGCCCGCCGCGCTGGACGCGGTGCAGCGCTGGTACGCCGAGCGGGGCGGCACCGCGCTGGTGAACACCCCGCTGCCGCTGGCCGCCCCGGTCGGCGCCGAACTGGACGCGCGCGGCTGGACGGCCCGGCCCCCGGTGCTGGTGCAGACCGTGCCGCTGCGCGCCCTGGCCGCGCCGCCGGACGCCGGGCTCGCCGACACGCCGCCGGATGCCGACACGCCGACCGCCGGCCCGGACGGCCCGCCGCCGCTCGCCGGTCCGGACGGCACGCCGCCGGTGACGCTGGCCGGCGCGCCCGCCGACGACTGGCTGGCGATCGCCGCCGGTCGCAAGGGAGGCCTGCCGGACGCCGCGCGGCACGTGCTCACGGCCGTCGACCGGGTCCGCTTCGCGGAGCTGCGGATCGACGGCCGGCTGCTCGCGGTCGGCCGGGGCACGGTGACCGGCGAAGGCCGCTGGCTCGGCGTCAGCCTGCTCGAAGTGCTGCCCGAGGCGCGTCGGCGCGGATTCGCCGTCGCGGTCGTCCGCGCCCTGGCCCGCTGGGGCGCGGACGAGGGCGCCACGCGGGCGTTCCTCCAGGTGGAGCAGAGCAACACCGGCGCGGTCGAGCTCTACCGCCGGCTCGGGTTCACCACCCACCACACCTACCTGACCCGGGTCGCCCCGGCCGCCTGAACGGCCGGAGGGTCAGCGCCGGACGACCCGGCGCGGCCGGGACCGCTTCATCTCGGCGTACCGCTTGAGCTGCCGGGACCGGTAGTCCCGGCCGAGCGCGGTGAGGATCAGGTAGCCGACCAGCACACCGGCGGCGGTGGCGGCGAGATAGAGCCAGATCTGGGCGAAGAAGAGACCGGCGCCACCGCCGAACGGGTTCTCCCCGACCACCAGCGGACCGACGAACACGGTGAGCGCCAGCGCCACCCCCACCGCGGCGGCCAGGTCACCGGCCAGGCGGCCGAGCGGACGGTCGGCCCCCCACCGGAACGCGACGCCCGCCAGGATCAGCCCGATCACCAGGAACATCGCCAGCGACACCCGGTCGGACGCGGCGTCGTCGTCCGGGAACGCGAATCTGGTGACCAGCCGGGCCACCACGTTCACCGCGAACAACGCGGCCGCCAGCACTCCGACCGCACGCCACCGCTGACCCATCGCACGCCTCCCGCCGTACCGCCCGCTCCCTCGGCGGGCCTCTGGCAGGAATGTCTACCACCGTCGCCTGTGTGGCGTCAGCACCTCACCGGACAGGGGGCGGCGTCACCAGGTGCCGGAAACCGACCACCGCGAACGTGACCGCGCCGGCCACAATCAGCGCCAGGCCGAGCACGTTGTCGCCGACCAGCGCGAGATCACCCTCGACGGTCCGGACACCGCCCGCCACGATCACCACGAACCACGGCAGCGCGGCCAGCACGACCGCCCAGCGGCCCCCCGTCGACCGGTGCCCGAACGAGCCCAGCAGCACCGTCGCCGCCACCACCACCGGCACGCCGACGACCACCGCGCCCACCCCGACCAGCGCCTGCGCCGCGCCGGAACGGCCCTGCACCAGCTCCCAGGCCCAGGTCGAGAAGATCAGTTCGAGCAGCGCGAGCAGCACGCCGCCCCAGACCGTCAGCACGCCGCCGGTCACCCGCAGCGCGCGGTCGAGCGTCCGCTCCGCCCGGCTCGGCGGCGCGGCCTCCGGTGGCGGCTCGGCAACTGTCGACACGGGTACGGCCGGCAGCGTCACCGGACACCGGCCGCCGCGACCGGGGACCGATCCGCGGCGTCCGGGGCGATCCCGGCGAAGAGGTCGTCCTCCCAGCCGTACGGGCCATGGCCGGGCCCCTTCTCGCCCACCGCGAGCGTGAAGTACTCGACGCCCATGAACTCGCCGCCGAAGTTCCCGGCGATCGAGTAGAGCCACGAGTTGGCCGGGATCTGGGTGGCGTGGGCCCGCATCGCCGCCTCCTTGGCGGCGTGCTGCTCGGTGCCGTCGATCCGGGCGGCGATCTCCGCGTCCGGCGTGCCGAACGGCAGCTCGTCGGCGCTCTCGATGCCGGCGAACGGGTTGTCCGAGGACTCGGTGAACGTCTCCAGCCCGGCGTCGAGCACGCTGCGCGGCATGGCCGTCCAGTAGACCTTCGCCGGGGCGATCCCCTCGGCCGCGGCCAGCTCCACGCCGCGCATCGCCACCCGGTGCGCCTGGATGTGGTCCGGGTGGCCGTAGAAGCCGTTCGGGTCGTACGTGACGAGCACCTGGGGACGGACCTCGCGGATGACCTCCAGCAGGTGCCCGGCGGCGACGTCCAGGTCGGCCTGCCAGAACGCCCGCGGGTGCTCGTTGGTGGCCATGCCCATCATGCCCGAGTCGCGGTAGCGGCCCGCGCCGCCGAGGAACCGGTGGTCGGTGACGCCGAGCGCGGCGCAGGCGTCGGCCAGCTCGCCGATCCGGTAGCCGCCGAGCTGGTCCGCCTCGGCCGCGCAGAGCTGGGCCAGCGCCGGGACGTGGATCTCGCCCTCCTCGCCCAGCGTGCAGGTGACGAGCGTGACGTGGGCGCCGGTGGCGGCGTAGTGCGCCATCGTCGCGCCGGTGCCGATCGACTCGTCGTCGGGATGCGCGTGGACCAGCAGAAGGCGTCGGTCGGGCAGCGTCGTCACGCCCGTCACTCTAACCGGCGGTCCTGCCCGCTCGACGGTGATGCGTCCGCTCAGGTCGGCCACATCACCTCCGGCGCGCGCCTACGCTGCAGGCGTGGACTTTCCCGAGCTGGCCGCCCGTACCCGTCGGTTCAGCCACGGGGCGCCGCGCGCCGTCACCGTCTCCGGCGACGGCGCCCGGGTCGTCTTCCTGCGCTCCGCGGGACCGGAGGACCCGGCCGACGCGCTCTGGCTGCTCGACATCGACAGCGGCGAGGAACGCCTGGTCGCCGACCCGGCGGTGCTGCTGGGCGCGGACGCCGATCCGGCCCGCCTGTCCCCGGGTGAGCGGGCGCTGCGCGAGCGGCTGCGGCTCAGCTCCGGCGGCATCGGCTCGTACGCCCTGGACGCGGCCGGCCGGGTGGCCGCGTTCGCGCTGGCCGGGCGGCTGTTCCGGGCCGACCTGGTGCACGGCGACGTGGTCGAGGTGGCCACCGGCGGGCCGGTGATCGACCCCCGGCCCGACCCGACCGGCGAGCGGCTGGCCTACGTCACCGACGCCGCCGAGGGCGTACGCCGGGGCCAGCTGCGGGTGGTGGAGCCGGACGGTACCGACAACCTGCTCGCCGG
Source organism: Micromonospora chalcea (assembly GCF_028768405.1). Classification (NCBI taxonomy): domain Bacteria; kingdom Bacillati; phylum Actinomycetota; class Actinomycetes; order Micromonosporales; family Micromonosporaceae; genus Micromonospora; species Micromonospora chalcea. The sequence goes on from NZ_CP118233.1 coordinate 3,865,790, forward strand.
TGAGGACAGCGGCGTGACCTGGGGGCTGGCCGAGCACATCGCCGCCGAGGAGTTCGACCGCTACCGCGGCTACTGGTGGGCGCCGGACGGGCGCAGCGTGCTGGCCGCCCGGGTCGACGAGTCCCGGCTGGAACGCTGGTACCTGCACGACCCGGCCGACCCGGCGAGCCCGCCGACGTCGCTGGCGTACCCCGTCGCGGGTGGCCCGAACGCGGAGGTCAGCCTGCACCTGCTCGACCTCGACGGCGGCTGGGTCGACGTGCACTGGGACCGGGAGACCTACCCCTACCTGAGCTCGGCGGACTGGTCCGACGGCGGGCCGCTGATCACGGTGCTGCGCCGCTCGCAGCAGCACGGCCTGGTGCTGGCGGTGGACCCGCGCACCGGGGAGACGCAGGTGCACGCCGAGCTGGCCGACCCGCGCTGGGTGGAACCGATCCCCGGCACCCCCGCCCACCTGCCCGACGGGCGGGTGCTGGTCGGCGGCGAGCTGGCCCACGACGGGTACGACGCACGCTGCCTGTTCGCCGACGGCACGCTGCTCACCCCGCCCTCGCTGTACGTGCGGCGGGTGGTCGGGCGGCTGCCGAACGGCCCGGGCACGACCGCGGACCTGCTGGTCGAGGCGAGTGAGGGTGAGCCGAGCCAGCGCCACCTCTACCGGGTGCGGACCACCATCGGCGGCGGCATGGACGCCCGCCGGATGGGCAGCGACCCCGGCTGGCACACCGCCTCGATCGGCGGCTCCACGCTGGCGGTGGGCATCGCGTCGCTGGAGCACCCCGGCGTGCGCTGGCGGGTCTGGCACGGCGACCGCGAGGTGGGTGAGCTGCGCTCGCTGGCCGCCACCTGCTCGTACGCGCCGCGCCCGACGATGGTCCGGGTCACCGACCGGCGGCTGCCAAGCGCGGTGCTCTACCCGGCCGAGCACGTCAAAGGCACCCGGCTGCCGGTGCTGCTGGACATCTACGGCGGCCCCGGCCACCAGGAGGTGGTGGCGGCCCGCAGCGTCTGGCTGGAGCGGCAGTGGTGGGCCGAGCAGGGCTTCGCGGTGGTCACCATCGACAACCGGGGCACCCCCGGCATCGCACCTTCGTTCGAGAAGGCGATCCACCGCCGGGTCGCCGACGTGATCCTCACCGACCAGGTGGACGCGCTCACCGCGCTCGCCGACAAGCACCCCGACCTGGACCTGGAACGGGTGGCGGTGCGCGGCTGGTCGTTCGGCGGCTGGCTGGCCGGGCTCGCGGTGCTGCGCCACCCGGAGTTGTTCAAGTGCGCGATCGTCGGCGCGCCGGTCACCGACTGGGCGCTGTACGACACCGCGTACAGCGAGCGCTACCTCGGCATGCCCGACGACGGCATGGACGTCTACGCCCACCACTCGCTGGTCGAGCTGGCCGCCGAGCCGCTCGGCGACCCGGCGCAGGCCCGGCCGATGCTGCTGGTGCACGGCCTGGCCGACGACAACGTGCTGGCCGCGCACACGCTGCGGCTGTCCGCGGCGCTGCTGGCGACGGGCCGCCCGCACGCGGTGCTGCCGCTGACCGGGGCGAGTCACCTGGCCGCGGGCGGGGTGTCCGAGCGCCTGCTCCGGCTGGAGCTGGACTTCCTCCGCCGCTACTTGTAAGGAAGGGCCCCCTGTTAACGCCTGCGGTAGAGGAAGGGCCCCCTATTAACGCCGCGCGTTAACAAGGGGCCCTTCCTTGCAGAGCTACTGCTTGACGTACGCGTTGACGAAGCTGGGCCAGCCGAAGATGCTGCCGATGAAGATGCCGCCGGCCTTCTCGCCGTGCGCCACGGAGACCACCTCGTTGTAGAGCGGCACCGCCGGCGCGGACTCCTTCATCAGCTTCTCGTCCAGCTTGCTCCACTCCTCGGCCTGCTTGGCCGGGTCGAGGGCCAGCACCCGGTCGAACTCGGCGTTGATCGCCTCGTTGTTGAGCTGGGACGTGTTGCTGTTGCCCTCGGCCTTGAGGCTGCGGCCGTCGAAGAGCACCGGCAGGATCGAGGCGCCGCTGGGCCAGTCGGCCGCCCACGAGTCGACCCACAGGTCCCACGGGTTGCTCTTCTTCTTCACGAAGTCGAGGTAGCCGTCCTCGGGGATCGGCTTGACGGTGACCGTGAAGCCGGCCTTCTCCAGCGCGTTCTTGACCTGGGTGGCGGTCTCCTGCGAGGCGGTGTCGTCGGAGGTGCCGAGCACCAGGTTCACCGACTTGCCGCCCAGCGTCTCCTTCGCCTTCGCCGGGTCGCCGCTCTCACCGGCCGGGTACGCGTCGAACTTCTTGTACCCGAGCGTGGTCGGGGGCAGCAGCGTGGTCAGCGGCACCGCGCCGTACGGGCCGCCGAGGTTCTTGGTGATGCTGCTGCGGTCGATCGCGTAGTTGATCGCCTGCCGCACGGACAGGTCGGTGACCCGGGTGGTGTTGATGCTCAGCCGGTAGGCGTTGGGCGTCGCCGCGACGATCATCCGCGCCTTGAGCGCCGGGTCGCCGGTCACCTTCGCGATCAGCTCGGGCGGCACGCCGCCGGTGGCGACCGCCGCCGCGTCGTTGCCGGTGCCGGCGAGGACGCGGTTGGTCTGGGTGGTGTTGTCCGAGCCGAGCGACCAGACGAACTTGTCCGGGTACGCGTGCCGCACCGGGTCGGTGGCCGGATCCCAGTTCGTGTTGCGCTCCAGCACCATCTCCACGCCGGGCTGGATCTTGGTGAACCGGTACGGCCCGGACGAGAACGGCATGTTGTCCAGGTTGACGCCGGTGTCCTTGTCCGGCGGCAGCGGCGCGGTGGCCGGCAGCGACACCGCGAACGGCAGGTCGCAGCGGGGCTTGTTGAACTCGAAGCGCAGCGTGCGCGGGTCCGGCGTGGTCAGGCCGGGCGGCAGCGAGGTCTTGTTCTTCTTGAAGTCCCACTTGGTGTCGTACTGCGGGCTGTCGGCCAGCCACTCCTGCAGGTAGGTGGGGCCGCCGGTCAGGTCCGGGTCGAACGAGCGGGCGATGCCGTACGCGATCTCCTTGGAGGTGATCGGGCGGCCGTCCTCGAACTTGACGCCCTCCTTGATCGTGAACTCCCAGACCTTGCAGTCGTTGTTCACGTTCTTGCCGGGCGTCTCGGCGAGGTCGCCGACCAGCGTGACGTTGCCCTTGCCGTCGTCCTTGAAGGTGGTGAGGAACCGGGCGTAGAGCTGGCTGCCCATCAGGCCGGCGAACGAGTAGACCCGCTGCGGGTCCAGGTGGGAGATCTTGCTCTCGCGCAGGATGTAGAAGGTTCCGCCCTTGGCCGCGCCGGGCACCTCGGCCGCCGGGCCGAGCGAGTCCTTCGGGTCGGTCGCGATGGCGCCGCTGCGGGGCTTGTTCGTGTCCGCGGTGTCGCCGTTGTCGCCGGTGTTCTTGCTGCACGCACTGAGGGCGACCACCAGTGCCATCGCACCGCCCACGGCGGTGGCGAGTCTTGCTCGCATACTCAACTCCTCGGGTCCGATGAAGGAAAGCTTCGCCTAGCTTTCACTCGCGGTAAATTTCGAGCAGATAACGGGGGCACAACGATCGACCACCGGCGACGCCCGGATCAGCCCAGACGCACCCGTGGATCGATGAACGCGTACAGCAGGTCGACCACGATGTTCGCCACCACCACGAACAGCGCCGACACCAGGACGGTGGCCATGATGGTCGGCAGGTCGCCCTGGCGTACCGCCTCCACCGCCGTACGCCCCAGCCCCTGGATGCCGAACGTCGTCTCGGTGATGACGGTGCCGCCCAGTGCCGCGCCCACGTCGAGCCCGGCGATCGTCACGATCGGCGTGATCGCGGCGCGCAGCGCGTGCCGTCCGTACACATTGCGTTTCGCCACGCCCTTGGCCCGCGCGGTCCGCACGAAGTCCTCGGAGAGCGTCTCCAGCATCTGCGCCCGGGACAGCCGCGCGTAGATCGCGGAGAAGAGCAGCGCGAGCGTCACCCACGCCAGCACCAGGCCGCGCGCCCATTCGATCGGGTTCTCCAGGAACGGCACGTAGCGGGGTGTCGGCAGGATCTTCAGCGAGTACACGAAGACCAGCAGCAGCACGGCGCCGACGAAGTAGAGCTGCAGCGAGGCGAACGTCAGCGTCAACCCGATCGAGATGCGGTCGAGCAGCGACCCCCGCCGCAGCGCGGAGATCATCCCGAGCCCCACGCCGAGCGCCAGCCAGAGCACCGCCGCCGGGAGCACGATGTTCAGCGTCACCGGCAGCACCCGGGCGAACGTGTCGGTCACCGCCTCGCTGTTGACGTACGAGTAGCCGAGGCAGGGCGCCTCGCACTTGCCGCCCTGCGCGCTGCCCAGGTCACGGCCGACGAAGATGCCCTTCATGTAGTTGACGTACTGCGTCGGCTTCGGGTCGTTGAGCCCCAGCTCCGTGCGTACCCGCTCCAGCCGCTCGGCGTTGCAGTTCTTCGGGCACATGCCGGTCACCGGGTCGCGGGGCAGCGCGAAGAACATGAGGAAACTGACGATGCTCACCGCGAGCAGCACCGAGACCGCGAGCAGCAGCCGCTTCAGCAGAAACCGCACCATGTCGTCAAACCCCCTACCGTGACGACTTCGGGTCGAGCGCGTCGCGCAGCGCGTCGCCGAAGAGGTTGAACGCCAGCACGAGCGCGAAGATGGTGATGCCGGGGAAGAAGACGTACGCCGGGTCGGTCTGCAGGTAGTCGATGCTGCGGTAGATCATCCGGCCGAAGCTCGGCACCGACTCGGGCAGCCCGACGCCGAGGAAGGACAGCGCCGCTTCGCCCGTGACGTACGACGGCACGGCGAGCGAGAACGCCACCAGGATCGGGGCCCAGATGTTCGGCAGCAACTGCCGGAACAGCATGTGCCCGAGCCCGGCGCCGCTGGCCCGCGCCGCCTCCACGAACTCCCGTTCGCGCAGCGACACCACCTGGCCCCGGACGAGCCGGGCCGTGCCGGTCCAGCCGAACGCGGCGAAGACCACGATCAGCGTGGTCACCGCGAACCACGTCGGCACCGCGTCCCGGGGGCCGTAGAAGCGCAGCGAGAACGTCGGCACCACGGCCAGCGCGAAGATGAGGAACGGCAACGCCAGCGCGACGTCCGTGATCCAGCTGATCACCGAGTCGACCACGCCGCCCAGGAAGCCGGCGACGATCCCGAGCACCACGCCGATGGTCGTGGTGACCAGCGCGGCGCCGAGCGCGATCAGCAGCGACGTCCGGATGCCGTAGATCATCCGGATGAAGATGTCCCGGCCCAGGCCCGGTTCCAGCCCGAACCAGTGGTCACCGCTGACGCCGCCCACGTAGCCCAGCGGCATGCCGGTGGCGTCCAACAGGTCACCGAACTGCTGGTTCGGCGACACGCCGTACAGCCGCTGGATCAGCGGCGCGGCCACCGCCGCCAGGATGAACAGGGCCAGCACGACACCGCTGACCATTGCGGTACGGTCGCGCCGCAGCCGGGCCCAGACGAGCTGGCCCGGTGAGCGGCCGACCAGCCGCTTCTTCTCGTCCGGCTCCTGATCGGAGGACTCGATCTCGGCGAGCGCCGCGCCCTCGACCGGCGACAGGCTCATTTCGACACCTCCACGGGTTCGCCGGTCGGCATGCCGACCGGTCCGCTCTCCGGGTAGTGGCAGGCGGTGAGCTGCCCGCCGTCCCGGGTGGTCAGGGCGGGTTCTTCGGTGGCGCAGTGGTCGGTGGCTTTCCAGCAGCGGGTACGGAAGCGGCAGCCCGATGGCGGGTTGAGTGGGGTGGGGACGTCGCCGGTGAGGCGGATCCGGCCGGCGGGCCCGAGCGTGGAGACGTCGGGGATCGCGGACAGCAGGGCTCGGGTGTAGGGGTGCTGCGGCCGGGTGTAGATGGTGTCGCGGTCGCCGATTTCGACGATCTTGCCGAGATACATGACGGCGACGCGGTGGCAGAAGTGGCGGATGACGGCGAGGTCGTGGGCGATGAACACGAACGCCAGGTCCAGGTCGCGTTGCAGGTCGCGGAGCAGGTTGATGACCTGCGCCTGGATCGACACGTCCAGCGCCGAGACGGGTTCGTCGGCGACGATGAGCTTCGGTTTCAACGCGAGGGCGCGGGCGATGCCGATGCGTTGGCGCTGCCCGCCGGAGAACTCGTGCGGGTACCTGTTGTAGTGCTCCGGATTCAGCCCGACCAGTTCCAGCAACTCCTGGACCCGTTTCTTCACGCCGCCGGGCGGGGTGATGCCGTTGACCTGCAACGGCATCGCCACGATCCGCCCGACCGTGTGGCGGGGGTTCAGTGAGGCGTACGGGTCCTGGAAGATGATCTGCAGGTCCTGCCGCAACGCGCGCAGCTCACGCCGCCCGCCGTGGGTGATGTCCCGCCCGGCGAACTCGATCGTCCCGGCGGTGGGTTCCAGCAGCCGCACGAGCATCCGCCCGGTCGTGGTCTTCCCGCACCCGGACTCCCCGACCAGGCCGAGCGTCTCGCCGGGCCGCACGTCGAAGTCCAGCCCGTCGACCGCCCGCACCGCACCCGTGCTACGCAGGCCCTGCCGGACGGGGAAGTGCTTGGTCAGTCCTCGCACCGACAGCAGCGGCTCGGTCTCGGCGCTCATCGGGCCACCCCCACCTGCGCGACCTCGTCGCGGTAGATCCGCTCCCGGTCACCCGCCGGCAGGTGACAGGCGACCAGGTGACCCGGCACGCCGGCCTCCCGCAGCTCGGGCACCTCGGTGCGGGACCGGTCACCGTTCACGCCGGCCCACCGGCACCGCGGATGAAACGCACACCCCGACGGCAGATTGATCAGAGACGGCGGGTTACCCGGGATCGGCACCAGGTCCGCATCCGCGTCACCGTGCAACGACGGCACACTCGACAACAACCCCCACGTGTACGGATGCTGCGGCGCCCGCAACACCCGCTCCACACTCCCGTGCTCCACCGCCCGACCCGCATACATCACCAACACGTCATCAGCCACCTGAGACACCACACCCAGGTCATGCGTGATCAGAATGATCGCCGACCGGAACTCCGCCTGCAGATCCGCAAGCAGGTCCAGGATCTGCGCCTGCACCGTCACATCCAACGCCGTCGTCGGCTCATCCGCGATCAACAGCTCCGGATCATTCACCAGCGCCATCGCGATCATCGCCCGCTGCCGCATCCCACCCGAGAACTCGTGCGGAAACTGATCGAACCGCTTCCCCGGCTGCGGAATCCCCACCCGGCCCAGCATGTCCACCGCCCGCGTCCGGGCCTCCCGCCGCCCGGCCCTCGGGTGGTGCACCCGGTACGCCTCCGCGATCTGCCGACCCACCGAGTAGTACGGATGCAACGCCGACAACGGATCCTGAAAGATCATCGCCATGTCCCGGCCCCGCAACCGACGAATCTCCTCCTCACCCAGACCCACCAACTGACGACCACCGACCGAGATCTCCCCCGAAATGGTCGTCCGCTTCACGTTGTGCAAACCGAGAATCGCCAGCGACGTCACGCTCTTACCAGAACCGGACTCCCCCACGATCCCCAACGTGCGACCCCGCTCGACGGCGAACGACACCCCGTCCACGGCCCGCACCACACCGTCCTCGGTGTCGAACCGCACCCGCAGATCCCGGACCTGGAGATAGGGCCCGTCGCCGGAGCGCTGCTCCGGCACCTCCGGGCGGTCCGGCTCCCCGGACGGCACCGCCTCCGACCTGCCCATTGACCGCCTCCCCTTCGGTGATGAAGAGAACCTACAGGAAAACCCAGGAGGCGAAAATAAGCTACATCGAGCGGTCTGTCAGCGGCCTGAGCGTAACGACTGGGTTTCCGTCTCGCACGCCCGTCACCTGGGACATCCACACTCGCGACTGGCCGTCGCGGCCTCATCGCCGCACCCGGAGTGCGACCATGGTCCCGGTGACGAAGGGACCATTCCTGTCGGCACGAGGTGGAGGCGACCATGACCGCGGCGGTGTTCGGCCACGACGGCCCGTGGACCGAAGAGGAGTACCTCGCCCTCGGCGAGACGCGGCAACGCGTCGAACTCTTCGACGGGAGCCTGCACGTGACACCGGCACCGACTCCGCGGCACCAGCGAATCCAGCGGAACCTCGGCAACCTGCTGGAGGCCGCGGCCCGGCACGTCGGCCTGGAACTGCTGGAGACGGTGAACGTCCGGCTCCGGCCAGGCCGCATACCGATTCCCGACCTGGTCGTCACCGAGCCGATCGACTTCGACCAGCCGATGATCGAGGCGCGGGACGTTCGGCTCGTGTGCGAGGTCATCTCACCTGGTAACGCGGCAACCGACAAGGTGCTCAAGATGCACTACTACGCCGCCGCGGGCATCGAGTGGTACCTGCTGGTGGAGCAGGAGACAGGCACGCTGCACTTCCACCGGCGGCAGGGTCGGCACTACCGGGAGGTGTCGGTGACAAAGCCCGGTTCCCTGCTGGAGCTGACCGAGCCCGTCCGCGCCACGATCCGGCCGGAGGATCTCGTCCCCTGACGGATGTCGGTGGGCTCGCCTAGGGTCGGCGCATGAGCGAGCGTCAGCGAGCGAATCATCGGGGCAGCGCAAAGGTGCCTCATGCCGGCACGCAGCGCAGCGGAGTGCCGGCATGAGCGAGCGTCAGCAGGGCAACGGAGTGCCAGCATGAGCGAATTCGACGCGGCGACCGCTGCCGTCCAAGCCGCCCTCGACGCGGGCGCCCGCTACGCCGACGCCCGGGTCATGCACCGCCGCTACGAGTCGATGTCTGCGCGCAACGGCGACATCGAGGAGCTGAGCCAGGACGAGAGCATCGGGCTGGGCGTACGCGCGCTCGTCGGTTCGGGGTGGGGCTTCCACGCCGTACCCGATCTGTCCGACGCGGCGGCCAGCGACGCCGGCCGGCGCGCCGCGGCGATCGCCACCGCGAGCGCGCGGGTTCCCGGCCCGCCGATCGACCTGGTGCCTTCCGAGGCGGCGGTGGCGAGCTGGGCCTCGGAGTGCGCCGTCGACCCGCTCGGGGTGCCGCTGTCGGACAAGGGCGACCTGCTGGTCCGCGCCACCGCGACGATGCGCGAGCACGGCGCCGACCTGGCCGAGGGGCTCTACCAGATCTGGGACACCACGAAATGGTTCGTCTCCAGCGAGGGCCACCGGATCGACCAGCACATCCGGGAGTGCGGCGGCGGCATCTCGGCCACGTCGATCGGCGACGGCGAGACGCAGCGCCGGTCCTACCCGAGCTACCGCGGGCAATACGGCACGACCGGCTGGGAGCTGGTCACCTCGCTGGACCTGGCCGCGCACGCCGCCCGGATCGCCGAGGAGTCCCGCGAGCTGCTGACCGCGCCGCTCTGCCCGGCCGGCGAGACCGATCTGATCCTCGGCGGCGAGCAGCTCGCGCTGCAGATCCACGAGTCGGTCGGGCACGCCATCGAGCTGGACCGCATCCTCGGCTGGGAGGCGGCTTTCGCCGGCACGTCCTGGCTCGACCTGGCCCGCCTCGGCTCGCTGCGGTACGGCTCCGAGCTGATGAACGTGACCATCGACCCGACCATCCCCGGGGCGCTGGGCAGCTTCGGCTACGACGACGAGGGCTCCCCCGCCGTGGCCCGGGACGCGGTCCGCGAGGGGCGGTGGGTCGGGGTGCTCGCCGGCCGGGACTCGGCCGCCGTCGCCGGCCTGGACTACGGCGGCAGCGTACGGGCCGACGGCTGGGCCCGGCTGCCGATGGTGCGGATGACGAACGTGGGCCTGGAGCCCGGCCCGCACACGCTGGACGAGATCATCGCGGCCACCGACGACGGGGTGCTGATGGACATCAACCGGTCCTGGTCGATCGACGACAAGCGGCTCAACTTCCAGTTCGGCTGCGAGGTCGGCTGGGAGGTCAAGAACGGCCGCCGGGGGCGGATGCTGCGCAACCCGACGTACACCGGCATCGGGCCGGTCTTCTGGCGCTCGATGGACATGCTCTCCTCGGAGACGGTCGCCTGGGGCACGCCCAACTGCGGGAAGGGGCAGCCCGGCCAGGTCGGGCACACCGGCCATCCGGCCGCGCCGGCCCGGTTCCGCGGCGTCCGGGTGGGGGTGCGGGCATGAGCGAGCGAATCAGCAGGCTCAGGGCGACAGTGCCTCATGACGGCACGGAGCGAAGCGGAGTGCCGGCATGAGCGCCGAACTGGGGATCGCCGCCGGGGTGGTGGACCTGGTCCGACGTACGGCCGGTCCGGGCGCCGAGGCCGAGGTGCTGGTGACCCGCACCGACCTGGCCCTGACCCGGTTCGCCAACTCCTTCATCCATCAGAACGTGTCCGAGACCGGTGTCTCCGTACACCTGCGGTTGCACGTGGACGGGCGGACCGCGACCGGCAGCGGCAGCCGGGTCGACGCCGACGGGCTGGCCGCCCTGGTCGAGCGGACCCGGGCCGCGGCCCGGCTCGCGCCGCCCGACCCGGCCTGGCCGGGACTGACCGCGCCGACGCCGGTGCCGTCCGGCCCGGCCACCGACGAGGCCACCGCGTTCGCCTCGCCCGGCGAGCGGGCCGAGCGGGTACGCGCGTTCGTGGACGCGGTCGACGGGCTGGAGGCGGCCGGCTACTGCCGCACCGCGTACCGGTCGGGGGCGTTCGCCAACTCGGCCGGGCACACGGCGGCCGGAAGCGCGGCCGAGGCGGCCATGGACGGCATCGCCCGCGCCGGCGCCGCGGACGGGGTGGCGCGGCTCTGCGCCGACCGGCTCGCCGACCTCGACGGCGCGGCGCTCGGCGCGCACGCGGCGGCGAAGGCACGGGCCGCGGCCGACCCGGTCGAGCTGCCGCCCGGGCACTACGAGGTGGTGCTCGAACCGGCTGCCGTCGCCGACCTGCTGCAGAACCTCGCCTGGTTCGGCTTCAACGGCAAGCGGTACGCCGAACGGCAGTCGTTCGCCGAGCCGGGCACCGCCCAGTTCGACCCGCTGGTGACGCTGGTGGACGACCCGCTGCACGCCGGTACTCTGCCGTTCGACCTGGAGGGCACGCCGCGGCGGGCGTTGCCGCTGGTCGAGGGCGGCATCACCGGGGCGGTGGCGTACGACAGGCGCGGCGGCGCGGAGGCGGGCAGCGGGTCGACCGGCCACGGCATGCCGGGTAGCGCGACGTTCGGGCCGATCCCGCACAACATCCGCCTGCTGGCGGATCCGGGTGTCGCCGACGCGGACGCGACAGTCGCGGCCGGGCCGGTGAGCGCTGGCGTCACCGGAGCGGTGGGCGACCCGGACACCGCCGCGCTGGTGGCCGGGATGCGGCGCGGGCTGCTGGTGAGCGACTTCTGGTACACGCGGGTGCTGGACCCGAAGCAGCTGGTGGTCACCGGGCTGACGCGCAACGGGGTGTGGCTGGTCGAGGACGGCGTGCCGACCCGGGCGGTGCGCGACTTCCGGTTCACCGAGTCGTACCCGCGGGCGCTGGGGCCGGGGCGGGTGCTGGGCCTGGGCCGGGCGCCGGTCCGGCAGCCGGGCCGGGTCGACGGGTCCTGGTACGAGGCGCCGACGCTGCGGCTGTCCTCCTGGCACTTCACCGGCGGCGCGTCCGGGTGATCCGGCGCGTCGCCGGGCGCACCCGCGGCGCCGGTCGGCGCACCGTTCGACCGACCCGCCACATTGATCATGAACTGACTCTTTCCAAGCTGCGGGACACACGGGACACTGCGTTGCGCGGCCGGGCCGTGAAGATCGGCGTAACGTGTGTCACTTAGCCGCACCGGTTCGCCGGTGTGGCCTCGTGCGTGCGCAAGACGTGACAGTGACGTCAGGGAGATGACTCGAATGACAACTACGTCGGCCAAGACGCCGAGATCGCAGCCGCGGGGAGGGCGGGCGCGCGCCGCCATCGCGGCGAAGACGTTGCGGACCGACCGGTGGTGGTTCGCTCCGCTGATCACCGTGGTCGGGCTCAGCGCGTGGGTCATCTACGCGACGGTCCGGGTCTTCATGCACAAGTGGTACTGGGTGGAGCAGTACCACTACCTGACACCGTTCTACTCCCCCTGCGTCACCGACCGCTGTGTCGAGGGCTCCTCGCACTTCGGCCAGTTCCTGCCCGGCTGGTGGATCATCCCGGACGCGGCGCTCACCCTGCCGTTCCTGCTGCTGTTCCGCCTGACCTGCTACTACTACCGCAAGGCGTACTACCGGTCGTTCTGGCTGTCGCCGCCGGCCTGCGCGGTGCCGGACGGTCACCAGTCGTACAGCGGTGAGACGCGGTTCCCGCTGCTCGGGCAGAACCTGCACCGCTACTTCTTCTACGCCGCCGCGATCATCTCGCTGATCAACACCTGGGACGCGATCCTGGCCTTCCACTCCCCCGACGGCTTCGGCTTCGGCCTGGGCAACATCATCCTGGTCGGCAACGTGGTGATGCTGTGGGCGTACACGATCTCCTGCCACTCCTGCCGCCACATCATCGGCGGGCGGCTCAAGCACTTCTCCAAGCACCCGATGCGCTACAAGGCGTGGACCGGGGTGTCCTGGTTGAACGTCCGGCACATGCAGCTCGCCTGGATCACCCTGGGCACCCTGGCGCTCACCGACTTCTACGTGATGGCGGTCGCCGCCGGCTGGATCAACGACCTGCGGTTCATCAACTGAGAGCCTGGACATGACTGAGACGCGAATCGAACGACACCACTACGACGTCGTCGTGATCGGGGCCGGCGGCGCCGGCCTGCGCGCGGCGATCGAGGCCCGGTTGGCCGGCAAGAAGACCGCGATCATCTCGAAGTCGCTGTTCGGCAAGGCGCACACGGTGATGGCCGAGGGCGGCGCCGCCGCCGCGATGGGCAACGTGAACTCGCGGGACAACTGGCAGGTGCACTTCCGGGACACCATGCGCGGCGGCAAGTTCCTGAACAACTTCCGGATGGCCGAGCTGCACGCCAAGGAGGCGCCGCAGCGGATCTGGGAGCTGGAGACGTACGGCGCGCTGTTCGACCGCACCAAGGACGGGAAGATCTCGCAGCGCAACTTCGGCGGCCACGAGTACCCGCGCCTGGCGCACGTCGGCGACCGGACCGGCCTGGAGCTGATCCGTACGCTTCAGCAGAAGATCGTCTCGCTCCAGCAGGAGGACAAGCAGGAGTTCGGCAGCTACGACGCGCGGATCCGGGTCTTCTCCGAGACCACGATCACCGAGCTGCTGCTCGACGGCGACCGCGTCGCCGGCGCGTTCGGCTACTACCGCGAGTCCGGCGAGTTCATCCTCTTCGAGGCGCCCGCCGTGGTGCTCGCCACCGGCGGCGTCGGACGGTCCTACAAGGTCACCTCGAACTCCTGGGAGTACACCGGGGACGGCCACGCGCTGGCGCTGCGCGCCGGGGCGACGCTGATCAACATGGAGTTCCTCCAGTTCCACCCGACCGGCATGGTCTGGCCGCCCTCGGTGAAGGGCATCCTGGTCACCGAGTCGGTGCGCGGCGACGGCGGGGTGCTGAAGAACTCCGAGGGCAAGCGGTTCATGTTCGACTACGTCCCGGACGTGTTCCGCAAGCAGTACGCGGAGACCGAGGAGGAGGCGGACCGCTGGTACACCGACCCGGACAACAACCGGCGTCCGCCGGAGCTGCTGCCCCGTGACGAGGTCGCCCGCGCGATCAACAGCGAGGTCAAGGAGGGCCGGGGTACGCCGGCCGGCGGCGTCTACCTGGACATCGCCTCCCGCAAGTCGGCGGAGGAGATCCGCCGCCGCCTCCCGTCGATGTACCACCAGTTCAAGGAGCTGGCCGACGTCGACATCACCAAGGAGCCGATGGAGGTCGGCCCGACCTGTCACTACGTGATGGGCGGCGTCGAGGTCGACCCGGACTCCGGCGCGGCGTACGGCACGGTGCGCGGGCTCTACGCCGCCGGTGAGGTGTCCGGCGGCATGCACGGCTCCAACCGGCTCGGCGGCAACTCCCTGTCCGACCTGCTGGTCTTCGGCAAGCGCGCGGGCGGGCACGCGGCCACGTACACCGATCAGCTCACCAGCCGCCCGGCGGTGTCGGTGGCGGCGGTGGAGGCCGCCGTGGAGACGGCGCTGGCGCCGTTGCAGCGCGACACCGGCGAGAGCCCGTACCAGCTCCAGCAGGACCTCCAGGCGGTTATGGGCGACCTGGTCGGCATCATCCGGCGCGAGGGCGAGCTCGCGGACGCCATGCGCCGGCTGGCCGAGCTGCGGGAGCGGGTGGCGAAGGTGAGCGCGGTCGGCGGCCGGCGCTACAACCCGGGCTGGCACCTGGCGCTGGACCTGCGCAACATGCTCGTGGTCTCGGAGTGCACCGCGATGGCGGCGCTGGAGCGGCAGGAGTCGCGCGGCGGGCACACCCGGGAGGACTACCCGGCGATGGACCCGAAGTGGCGGCGGGTCAACCTGGTCTGCTCGCTGGACGGGGACGCGGTCCGGCTGACCCACAAGCCGCTGCCGAAGATGCGGCCGGAGCTGATCGGGCTGTTCGACCGGGCCGAGCTGGCCAAGTACCTGACCGACGAGGAACTCGCCGAGTTCGACGCCCTCACCGAGGAGGCGAACACTGATGGGAAGTAAGCGCCAGTTCCGCATCTGGCGGGGCGACGAGACCGGCGGCGACCTGAAGGACTACACGGTCGAGGTGAACGAGGGCGAGGTGGTCCTCGACGTGATCCACCGGCTGCAGGCCACCGAAGCGCCGGACCTGGCGTGCCGGTGGAACTGCAAGGCCGGCAAGTGCGGCTCCTGCTCCATGGAGATCAACGGCAAGCCGCGGCTGGGCTGCATGACCCGGATGTCGACGTTCGAGGAGTCGGAGACCGTCACGGTCACCCCGCTGCGCACGTTCCCGGTGATCCGGGACCTGGTCACCGACGTCTCGTTCAACTACGAGAAGGCCCGGGAGACCCCGGCGTTCGCGCCGCCGGCCGACGTGGCGCCCGGCGACTACCGGATGCAGCAGGTCGACGTGGAGCGCTCGCAGGAGTTCCGCAAGTGCATCGAGTGCTTCCTGTGCCAGAACGTCTGCCACGTGATCCGGGACCACGAGGAGAACAAGCCGGCGTTCTCCGGCCCCCGGTTCTTCATCCGGGCGGCCGAGCTGGACATGCACCCGCTGGACGCGCGTACCGACCGCCGGGAGTACGCGCAGTCCGACATGGGACTCGGCTTCTGCAACATCACCAAGTGCTGCACCGAGGTCTGCCCCGAGCACATCAAGATCACCGACAACGGGATCATCCCCATGAAGGAACGGGTCGTCGACCGCAGGTACGATCCCCTTGTGTGGCTCGGTAACAAGATCTTCCGGAGGGGTCAGGTGCCTCAGACCAGCGCGACCAGCGGGCATTCCAGCGGTGCCGTCACGTCCGGAGGGGCGCACGGCGGGGCGCACGCGCACTCCGGCGGAACGCACTCGCACGGCGGGGTGCACTCGCACGCGGGCGGCTCGCACGACAGCGCCGCCGAGCGTCAGGCCCAGCAGGGCGTCAACTGGCACCGCGAGGTGCCGCACCCGACCGCCCCGGCGGTGGACGCCAACGGCAAGCTGCCGCTGACCGAACTGACGTTCAACCGGGCCGCCGCGCCGTCGCCGTTCGGCGACGACGTGACGTTCCCGCTGCCCCCGGAGCACCTCAACTTCGCCCACCCGCAGCAGGACGAGCCGAAGCACTGAACGACAGCACGACGACGGGGGCCAGCGGCACACGCCGCCGGCCCCCGTCCCGTTCCGGCCCGGTTGTCCGGTCCGGAGCCTCAGTCGGACGTGGCGAGCAGCGGGCGCAGCGCGGCCACGATCGGCACGTCGGCCGGAAGCCAGTCGACGCTGTCCAGCTCGGCGGCGGAGAGCCAGCGCAGCTCCGCGTGCTCCAGGGCCTTCGGCTGGTCGCCGTGCAGCAGGCGGGCGGCGTAGACGCGCAGCACGGACCGGCCGTGCGCCATCCGTACGTCACGGCCGACGCGGGCGCCGACAGCCACCCGTACGCCCAGCTCCTCGGCGCACTCGCGGGCCAGCGCGTCGGTCTCGGCCTCACCCGGCTCGACCTTCCCGCCGGGGAACTCCCACCGGCCCGCCACCTCGGGGGGCGCGGAGCGCTCGCACGCCAGCACCCGGCCGCCCTCGATGATCGCGGCCCCGACGACCACCCTCGGCTCCCGCCGGTCGGCGTGTCCGTCCCCGCTAATCCGTTCGGTCCGCACGGGCCACCAGCGTGCCAGATCAATCGGCGGTTTGGGTAGCTGCGTCGGCCGTCAGGTCAGCAGAACACGGAAGTGTGGGCGTGGACACACCATCTGAGTGGCGAGAGACTAGAGAGCGTCGACTGGGACACGGGATGGCGACGATTTGGCCACAAGCCGGCAACGACGCCTGGGAGGTGCGGTGATGCGCGTGCTGTTCAGCGGCCGTGCGAAGCACGACTACCTCAGCGACGCACTGGCCCTGCTGTCGGGATGGACGCGCGAGGGCGAACAGATCCGCCGCACGATCGTCCTCGACGACACCCAGCACGCCGCGCTCACCGAACGGGTGGCGGTGGTCGCCGACGCGCTGCGGCTGCGGCCGGAGATCAGCCGCCGGGCCGATCGTACCCAGATCCGCCTGGGCCACGGCGACGGCGAGCCACTCACCGAGGGTGAGGTGCTGCTCGCGGCGCGCATCGAGGACGCGGTCCGCGCGGTCACCGAGCCCTGAGCGCTGGCGCGCCCCGCCTACCCTCAGATGCATGTCTGGCCCCACGTACGACCGCAAGGAACAGTTCCAGCAGATCCAGAGCGGGCTGCTGCCCGGTGAGCAGATCATCGCCGTCTACGACGCGGTGGGCACCGGCACCGGCTTCATCGGCCTGACCGACCGGCGGGTGATCATCCAGGACCGCTCCTTCGTCGGCAAGCGGTACGCCATCACCAGCATCCCGTACTCGAAGATCACCAGCGTGAGCGTGGTGAGCAACAAGTCCTGGGGCGGTTCGTTCTTCTCCACCGGGTCGATCGCCGTGCACGTCGGCACGCACACCTACGAGGTCGAGTTCCGGGGCGCGGAGAAGAGCCACCACGTGCACAACGTGATCCTGCACCACATCTCCTGACCCGCACTGGCACAATCGCCGCCATGCGAGGGCTGACGGCGCGCTGGCGGGCCTGGCGGGGCGACCACCGCCGGGCCGTACGCCTGGTCCGCCGGCTCCTGGTGCTCGCCACGGCCGCCGTGGTGCTGCTGGGCGCCGCCACGATCGCCAGCGTGACCTGGGTCCGCGGCGCCGCCGAGGGTCGCCTGTTCGGCGCCGCGGACGTGCCCGAGACGCCGGTCGCGCTGGTGCTGGGCACCAGGGTGGACCCGGACGGCACCCCGGCGCCGTTCCTCGCCGGCCGGCTGGAGATCGCCCGCCAGTTGTACGCCGCCGGCAAGGTCAAGGTGCTCCTGCTCTCCGGCGACCACATGGACTGGGACTACGACGAGCCGGACGCGATGCGGCGCTGGCTCGTCGAGCGGGGCGTCCCGGCGGAGAAGACGGTGCTGGACCACGCCGGCTTCGACACGTACGACTCGTGCGTGCGCGCGCACCACGTCTTCGGGGTCCGGCGGGCCACTGTGGTCACCCAGTCGTTCCACCTGCCGCGCGCGGTGGCGCTCTGCCGGGACGCCGGCATCGACACCGTCGGCGTCGGCGACGACACCGCCCGCCGGTACGCCGGCCAGTGGCGGATCAGCTCCACCCGGGAGCACGCCGCCTGCGTCAAGGCCGCCGCGGACGTGCTCAGCGGGCGCGACCCGGTGCACCTCGGCCGCCGGGAGACCGCTGTGGACGACGCGCTGCGGGCGTAATCCGGTTGTCGCCCCGGTCGGCTGCTGGTCTGCTGGACCCCTCGAAGCCGACCGGAGGGAGCACCGCCATGCCACACGCTGCGAAGCCCAACCGACCCGTCGTCACCCTTGCCGAAACGAGGCTTCGTGTTTCCGTACCCCATTCCGGCGGAGGTCGCTGACCTCGCGCCGCGTCCTGTCCCTTCCGCCCGGCGGGAGGGCGTGTGATGTCCGTCTTCGACGATCCCGGCTTGTTCGGCCGACTCTGGGCCGACACCTACGACGGCCCCGGCAATCCCGACCCGGCCCCGGCCGTCGACTTCCTCGCACCGCTGGCCGAGGGCGGCCCGGTGCTCGAACTGGCGGTCGGCACCGGCCGGGTGGCCCTGCCGCTGGCCGCCCGCGGTCTGACCGTGGAGGGCGTCGAGGCGTCCCCGGAGATGGTCGCGCACCTGCGCGCCAAGCCGGGCGGCGCGGACCTGCCCGTGACCATCGGCGACATGGCGGACGTCCCGGTCGCCGGGCCGTACCGTCTGGTCTTCCTGGTGTTCAACACGCTGTTCAACCTGGTCTCCGAGGAACGCCAGGCGGCGTGCTTCCGCAACGTCGCCCGGGTGCTCGCGCCCGGCGGGGCGTTCGTCATCGAGACGTTCGTGCCCGACCCGGCGGACTTCGACCGGGACGAGCAGGTCCAGGTGCGGGAGGTGACCGAGGACTCGGCCACCATCCGCGTGCACCGGTACGACCGCGCGGCGCAGACGTTCGTGCGGCAGACCGTCACGTTCGACGCCTCCGGCGTGCACCTGAAGCCGTTCGCCATGCGCTACGCCTGGCCGGAGCAGGTCGACGAGCTGGCGGAGCGGGCCGGGCTGCGCCTCACCGAGCGGTACGCCGACTGGGACCGGTCGCCGTTCGGCGCGGACAGCCGCTCGCACATCTCCGTCTACCGGCGGCGGTAGCGCTCACGTCGAGGGGCCGGGCATCCGTCCCGGCCCCTCGGCGCGCGACTAGGCTGACGACCGCCGGGTCCGGACAGGGGGAACCGATGACCGTCACCGTCGTCGCCATGGACGACTCGCACGCCGTCGCCGTGCTGGAGATCTACCGCCTGGGCATCGCCGAGGGGAACGCCACGTTCGAGACCGAACCGCCGGACTGGGCGCGGTTCACCGCCACCCGTCTGCCCGGCCACCGCTGGGTGGCGCTCGACGAGAACGGCGACGTGCTCGGCTGGGTGGCCTGCTCCGCTGTGTCCGAGCGCTGCGTCTACGCCGGTGTGGTCGAGCACTCCGTCTACGTGCACCCGCGGGGGCGCGGGCGCGGGGTCGGCCGGGCGCTGCTGGAGGCGTTGATCGCCTCGACCGAGGCGGGCGGGATCTGGACCATCCAGTCCGGCGTGTTCCCGGAGAACACCGCGAGCCTCGCGCTGCACGCGACGTGCGGCTTCCGGGTCGTCGGCACCCGCGAGCGGCTGGGCCGCCACTTCGGCGCCTGGCGCGACGTGACCCTGATCGAACGCCGCAGCCCGCACGTCACCTGACGCTCCCCGCCCCGCCCGCCCCGCCCGCCCCGGCCCGGGCCCGCCCCGGTCCGCCTGGTGATCAAGGAGTTTGTGTCCGGTCGGCGCGGTCCGGGAGACGTAAACCCCTTGATCACCGGGTGAGGTCGCGGCAGGACACGCTCCAGGATCAGGTCAACCATCTGCCGGAACTCGGGGAGCTTGCGGCCGAAGATCGGGCTGTCCCCCGCGACCTCACCGCCGTTGACGAGCGTCGCGGCCGGCCCCGGCGAGCCGGCCACCGGCCCGACCCGGCAGCCGAAGGTGACGCGTCGTCAGCATGCATGTCGGCCCAGGTCCGCTCCGCGGCGGTGTCGCAACAGCCGCAGACGGACTGCCGTACCTGGCGGGTGCTCTCGTCGATCGTCAGTGTCACGGCGCGAACCCGAGCGAGCCGTAATCGGCCACGCGTACCGAAGAAGACTTGACGCCCCGGCCCGCGAGCGCCAAGGTTAGTTACATGAGTAATGAACCAAAGAACCAGGATGGATGACGGCCGGCCGATCTTCGTCCAGATCGCGGAGATGATCGAAAACTCGATCATCGACGGGACGTACGCGGAGGAGACCCAGGTGCCGTCGACGAACGAGCTTGCGGCGTTCCACCGGATCAACCCCGCGACCGCCGCCAAGGGGATCAACCGCCTGGTCGATGACGGGCTTCTCTACAAGCGCAGGGGGATCGGAATGTTCGTGGCAACGGGCGCCGTCGAAACACTCCGGGAACGCCGCCGGCGCGAGTTCTCCGACCAGTACGTGCGGCCCCTCATCGAGGAGGCACGCAAGTTGGGCATCGGCACCGAGGAGCTGAAGAAGCTCATCGACACAGGGGAGGAACAGCGATGAGCGTCGTGGCGGCAGCCGGGCTCACGAAGCGGTTCGGCGAGGTGACCGCTCTCGATGACGTCACCTTCACGTTGACGGGCGACAAGATCTATGGGCTTCTCGGCCGCAACGGCGCCGGCAAGACGACGCTGATGCAGCTGATCACCGGCCAGAACAGCGGCACCAGCGGCGACCTCATGCTCTTCGGTGAGCGGCCGTACGAGAACGAGCGGGTGCTGTCGCGGGTGGTCTTCATCAAGGAGAGTCAGACGTACCCGACCGCGTACCAGGTCCGGCACGTGCTGAGCCTGGCCAAGCGGCTGTTCCCCAACTGGGACGAGGACTTCGCGCAGTCCCTGGTGGACGACTTCGACCTGCCGCGCAAGCGCAAGGTCCGCAAACTGTCCCGCGGCATGCTGTCCGCGCTGGGCGTGACGATCGGCCTGGCCGCACGCGCGCCGCTGACCTTCTTCGACGAGCCGTACCTCGGTCTCGACGCGGTCGCCCGGCAACTCTTCTACGACCGGCTGCTCGCCGACTACGCCGAGAATCCGCGCACCGTCGTGCTCTCCACACACCTCATCGACGAGGTGGCCGACCTGATCGAGCACGTACTGCTGCTCGACCGCGGAAAGCTGCTGCTCGACGCGCCCAGCGACGAGCTGCGCGGCGAGGTGGTGGAGGCGTCCGGCCCGGCCGCTGCGGTGGACGAGTTCGCCGCCGCGCACCAGGCGCTGCATCGTGAGCAACTCGGCGGCGCGGTCCGCGCGTCGCTGCGCGGGTCGTTCGACGACGCCGAACGGACGCGCGCCAAGAAGCTCGGCATCGACCTGGCGCCGGTGTCGCTCCAACAGGCCGTGGTGCGCCTGACGACGGAAAGGACGAACGCGCGATGACTCGTATCCTCGACGTCGCCCGGATGCACACCATCGCCTGGGTCAGCCAGTTGGCCTGGCCATGGGGCATCATGGCCATCTCGCTCGGCGTCAACCTGCTGATCTTTGCCTCGATCGACGAGGCCGCGCCGGGCAAGAACACCACGGGCGGTCTGGTCAGTATCTACATCGTCTGCTCGATCGTCGCCGCCACCTCGATCAGCCAGGTGTTCCCGTTCGCGCTCGGCATGGGCGTCACCCGGCGCACCTTCTACCTCGCCACGGTGCTCGTCAACGTGGTGCAGGCGGTCGTCTACGGCGTCCTGCTCTACCTGCTCAACCTGATCGAGGGCGCCACCGGCGGCTTCGGGATCCAGCTGCGGTTCTTCCGAATCCCGTACGTCGACGTCGACAACGGGCTGTTGCAGATCGCCGTCTACGCGGTGCCGTTCCTGTTCCTGAACTTCGTCTCCGTCTTCGTCGCCGTCTGGTACGTCCGGTTCGGCATGAACGGCCTGTTCGGGGCCGGCGCGGCCCTGATCCTGGTGACCGGCCTGCTCGTCGCGTTGATCACCTGGCAGGGATGGTTCGGTGACATCTGGCAGTGGCTGAGCAGCCAGCACCAGGTCAGCCTGCTGGTGGGGTGGCCCGCCCTGATCGCCGCGGTGGCCGCCCTCGGGGGGATGGCGGCCATCCGCCGGGCGAACGCCTGACGGCAGGCACGGACGGTCGGCCGACGATCCGCGCGATGCGGGTCGTCGGCCGCCACCCGCAGCTCCCCGGTTCGGTCGCATCGACAGCTGTTGTCGGACCTGCTCGCTAGCATTGCCGCGATCGCCGACGAGAGGGGTGCGCCGTGGACCAGAGCGACCTCACGACGTTCGTGGACCGGGACCTGCAAGGCGCGCGCTTCACCAGGTCGACGCTTGCCGGCGCGGTGATGCGCGGCGTCGACGTGCGCGGGCTCGACATCGACGCGCCGTGGCTCACCGACGGCGCGCTGCTGGTCAACGGTGTCGACGTCGTGCCGCTCGTCGAGGCCGAACTCAACCGGCGGTTCCCTGGGCGCGAGCTGAGGGGTGCCGAGGATCCCGACGGCCTGCGCGCGGCGTGGGCGGCGCTCGAACGAGCCTGGGCGGCCGCGGTCGACCGGGTCGTGTCCATGCCCGACGGCGCCGCCGACATCTCGATCGACGGCGAGTGGTCGTTCGCGCAGACCCTGCGCCACCTCGCGTTCGCCACCGACGCCTGGCTCGGCAAGGCGATCCTGCGCCTGCCGCAGCCCTTCCATCCGCTCGGGCAGCCACACGCCGAGTACGAGACGGACGGACTCGACATGTCGATCTTCCCCGCGGCGCGGCCGAGTCTCGCCCAGGTGCTCGATCTGCGCGCCGAGCGGCAGGCCATGGTGCGGGACTTCCTCACGGGCGTCACTCCGGAGCTGCTCGCCGAGCCTCGGCCGTCAGCGTGGTCACCCGAACACGAGAAGCCGGTCCTGCACTGCCTTCACGTCATCATCGACGAGGAGTGGGAACACCTCCGCTTCGCAGTGCGCGACCTGGACGCGCAGGCGTAGCGTCCGGTGTCCACGTGGACCGGCCCCGCATCGGAGGCCTCGGCGGACGGATCTCCCAAGGCGCGCATCGTCACCGGGTTGCTGTGCGACGGCAACCGGATACTCCTGTGCCACCGCTCTCCCCTGCGTCGTGTGCTGCCCGACGTCTGGGACCTGCCCGGCGGGCACGTCGAGCCCAGGGAACCGCCCCGTGTCGCACTTGCCCGTGAGCTTCGAGAGGAACTGGGCGTCGACGTGGCGGTGCCGGCGGGTCCGCCCGTGCACGAGGTTCACGCCGACACGTTCGACATGCGGATTTGGCTGATCGAAGCGTGGAGCGGGTCTCCGGCCAACCTGGCGCCGGAGGAACACGAAGCCGTCGGCTGGTTCACCGCGGACGCGCTCGGAGCGCTACCGCTGGCTCATGCCGACTACCCCGCCCTGTTCCGCAGGGTCCTTGCCGAGCGTCGCGCCTGACCACGACGGACACGTCTCTCGGCACGAGGCTGGGACCAGACGTTGAAAAAAGCGTCGTCGCCTGGGTGGGCACGCGACTACAGGTACGGCTCGAAGGCGGTCGGCAGGATCTCACGGAGATAGTCCAGGGAGCTGACCCTTCCGGTGCCGCCCAGGACGTCCAGCAGCAGGTCCACCATGCCGCCGGGATGACGTTCCCCGGCCTGACAGCGGATGTCGGCCACCACGCACGTCCAGGTGTCGGGCGGCCCACTGGTCAGCTCCCAGCAGAGCTCGAACTCGCCGTTCACCGTGCCCCAGGAGAACAGCTCCCCCGGCGCATTGCCGAACCGGTACCAGTCCTCGATGTCGTTGGCCGGATCGGTGCGCGCCAGAAGCTGCTCGACATAGACAGCCGGATCCCCCTGGAAGGCCCGTTCGTACGGGTGGAACACCTGGACGAAGTCGACGGCGCCCGGAGGGAACCGCTCCACGTACTGCTGGAAGTCCGTGGGAAACCGGTGGCCGAACGCGGCGTGCAACGACGACCAGTCCGGGCGCTGGGAGGACCTGCCGTTCCAGCCGACCAGCGCCGCCAGCCTGTCCACCGCCGTGCCCGACACGCCCACATCGTTGCACGGGCCCGGCGGTGGTCAGCGACGTCGTAGCCAGTCCGGCGGCGGCGGCGAGACCCGCATCGGTGCGCGACGGTCCCTGATGTACGTCGCGTGGTCCGCGAAATGACGGCGGCGGCTCAGGTAGTGGGTGTCGCGCCGTCGGCGCCCCACAGCACCCCGGCCGGAAGCTCGTGCACCGCATGTTCGAGCCACCGGGCGGTCATGCCGGTGACGGTCCTGGTCAGCGCTCACGTCGCGCCTCGCGCCACAACTCGTGCCCACGCATCAGCCAGCCGACCCAGAACACCGCGAACAAGATCAGGAAGCACGCGAACAGCACCACGGCGAGCACCGCCGCGATCGGCTGGAACCGCCCTGCGTCGCCGTTCCATCCGCTCGCCGCAAGAGTCCCGAGGCCACCACAGACGATCATGGAGATGAGCAGGCCCGGCCGGTCAACCGGGTGGGGCTCACGGGGCAGACGCACATCGGCTCCTCGGTCGGTGAGACACGAGACGTCCGCACACGGCCGCCTCCGACGGCCTGCATCGTCGCAGTGCCGGCCCAGAGATCAAAGACCCGAAATCCGGCGTACGGACGTCTGACAGGTCGGACGGTCGTCCCGCTCCCAGCGCTCCTGGTCAGTTCTGGTCCACGGTGGCAGTGTCCTGCCGTGATGCAACGAGACCTGGTGACCTGGCGAGAGGATCTGCGGAATGCTGTCGCTTCCGCGGTGCTCGACTTCGAGGACCGCTACGGATACCCGCCCGGTGAGAACGCCGTCAGTGAGCCCTCGACGACCTCTGCCGCGCTGATCGCCGCTGCCCGTCCCGCCATCCCCGCTGCACTTGCCGACCTGTACGCGGTGGTTGACGCCGTCGACCTGGCCGACATCGACAACGGGTTCTTCCTGCACAGCGCCTCCCACGTGGTCCACGTTCACGAGGCACGGCACCTCTGGCGCGTACGCGG
Organism: Micromonospora chalcea; assembly: GCF_028768405.1. NCBI lineage: Bacteria > Bacillati > Actinomycetota > Actinomycetes > Micromonosporales > Micromonosporaceae > Micromonospora > Micromonospora chalcea. The sequence continues at coordinate 3,890,394 of NZ_CP118233.1, forward strand.
CCGCCACGACGCCGATGTGGTCGTGTTCGCCAGCGACGGCGGCGGCACGCAGTACGCGCTGGCGACGCCGGACGGGTGGCCCGTCTACCGACTCCCTCCCGACCTCGTCCTCGACGGCGTCTACACCTCGGAGGACCCGCGCTTCGACGTGGCCGCCCCGGACCTGGCCACCTTCCTCGACTGCCTGCTCCAGGACGTGAAGAGGTTCGCCGCGTCGGGCACGTCATAGTCGGACGTCACCTGCGGCTCGTTCGGCAGCCTGGTTCCTGAGAAAGCGGGCCGGATTCAGACGTCGAAGCGGAACCTGGACCGGCTCGCCGATGACCTGCACCGACATGCCTGCGGTCCAGGTCAAGAGGTGTTGGTACCTCGCAGTACTGCCGGCTGCTTGCCAACTATTGACGGAGGCGGAAGCTGGCGTGAGAACTTTCGCCCGCAGGCTCGACAGCGCGCCTTGGCGCTCATGGCTGAGCTATTGCACACGCCCGACGAGGAGATAGGCAACAAGGTCAAAGAACTCGAACCATCCTCAATGCCCGCACGTCGCCGACTACATGTTTCATCGAAGAGGCATTGACCTACGAGCCAACCGCGCTGTGAGCTGGGACTGGTGCCGGATCTGCACCCCTGTCTCGCCTTGAGCGCTGGCCCGCACACCTTCAACGCGCCCCACCAGTGCACCAACTACAGGCAAGGAGGCCCCGGCCAACCCTGCTTAGCGGGCCCATCACGCCTTGTCACCCGGGCAGACGTCGTCACCAGTGGTCGCCGTTGGTCACTCTGGATCGACATCCGGCGGCCTGGCGACGGCCTGGAGCTGGTCCTCGTCGACCCGCCGCAGCCGGTGCGCCCCGGCCCGCGCTGATCCCTCGCTTGCAAGCTCCCCGTCTCACCTCGGGCGAGTATGTCCAGCTTCACCCGTGCGGCCTTCGCCCCCGGGGTCAACGGGCGCGACCCGGCCATGCCTGACCAAGCAGGCTGACAAGTCACGACGCCGGGAACGCCCGCTGGACCGTGGTCATGCAGTGCGGAAAGACGCCGCTCTGCTCCTCCGTCACCTTGCCGTTGACCAGGATCCGGCAGGTCGCCCCGGTGGAGTCCGGGTCATGGATGACGTTGAGAATGATCGGCCCCTTCAGAGACTTGACGTCGATCCGCCGCGACCAGGGCGTCTTGATCATGCCAGAAGAGTCGCTCACGTCATGGATCTTGTTCCCGTCATCCGGGTACCGCCAGACAATGCCCTTCACCTGGCCGGCCCCTGAGGTGACTTCCAGCTCGATTTCACGAGCGTCCTCGCCACGCCCATCCTCGCCGCGCACGGCGAAGGTGAGCCAGACACCGAGCCCGACCAGGCACAGTGCGACGCCCACAGTGATGGGGATGGCGGCACGCCGGCGACGACGGCTGGCATCGGTGGGGTTGTTGATCACGGGGCAGATTAGCGCATGTCAGGCACGTTCTGGTCATCCGTCACTAGGGCCGCGGTGGCTGATCGTCCGGTGCGTCTCTCCCTCGCCAGCCAACTGCTAGCGGTGCGTACAGGCCGACTCGTCCGTCGCCCACCAGGTCAGCCGCCTCTACGTGGCGGTTGACCTGCTCTTTTTCTGGGCAATGCTGGTCGTCGTCGGTCATCTCCGGTCGGCCCTCGGCGGCCCGAACGGCCCAGAAACGCCAAGCTGATCTTCCTGAGCTCCATCGCCGCTGTGGCGCTGTGCCGACTCTACGATCATGCGCATGGAAGGTCTCTTCGCCGTCGGGGCACTGCTCTGCGGCGGGTTCAGTTGTCTGCTGCTGCTGTGCATCGTCGCAGCGATGTGGGCGGCCGGGCGGCCTGAGAAGCGGAAGTGATGACGTCACCGCCTCAGACGTTGAAGCGGAACTCCACCACGTCGCCGTCCTGCATGACGTACTCCTTGCCTTCGATCCGGACCTTGCCGGCGGCCTTCGCCGCCGCCATCGATCCGGCCTCGACCAGGTCGTCGTAGGAGACCACCTCGGCCTTGATGAAGCCGCGCTGGAAGTCGCTGTGGATCACCCCGGCGGCCTCCGGCGCGGTCGCGCCGACCGGGACGGTCCAGGCCCGCGCCTCCTTGGGGCCGGCCGTCAGGTACGTCTGGAGCCCGAGCGTGCGGAAGCCGACCCGGACGAGCTGGTTCAGGCCGGGCTCGGACTGCCCGATCGACTCCAGCAGCTCGCGGGCCTCGTCCTCGGGCAGGTCCACCAGCTCGGACTCGATCTTGGCGTCCATGAAGATCGCCTCGGCGGGGGCGACCAGACCGCGCAGCTCGTCGAGGAACTCGGCGTTGCCCAGCTCGGCCTCGTCGACGTTGAAGACGTAGAGGAACGGCTTGGTGGTGAGCAGGTGCAGCTCACGCAGGTGTTCCAGCTCGACCTTCGCGGCTGCGGCGCCCGCGTACAGGGTCACACCGTTGTCGAGGACCTCGACCGCCTTCTTGGCGGCCTCGACGGCGGCGGCCCGGTCCTTGCGGAGCTTGGCCTCCTTCTCCAGCCGGGGCAGCGCCTTCTCCAGCGTCTGGATGTCGGCCAGGATCAGCTCGGTGTTGATCGTCTCGATGTCGTCGGCCGGGGAGACCTTGCCGTCGACGTGCACCACGTTCGGGTCGGAGAAGGCGCGCACCACCTGGCAGATCGCCGAGGCGTCGCGGATGTTGGCAAGGAACGCGTTGCCCCGGCCCTGCCCCTTGGACGCGCCGCGGACCAGGCCGGCGATGTCGACGAAGGAGACGGGCGCCGGCAGCACCTTCTGCGAGGAGAAGATCTCGGCCAGCTTGGCCAGCCGCTCGTCGGGCAGCCCGACCACGCCGACGTTCGGCTCGATGGTGGCGAACGGGTAGTTCGCGGCGAGCACGTCGTTCTTGGTCAGCGCGTTGAACAGGGTGCTCTTGCCCACGTTGGGCAGGCCGACGATGCCGATGGTGAGACTCACGACGAACCAGCTTACGCGGTTCGCCGCCCGCGCCGGGCAGGCAGGTCCGCGAAGCCTGTCACTCCGACAGCAGGCGCGGCTCGATCCGGGTCTCCCGGGCGGTGCCGTCCTCGGCGCGGACCAGCTGGTACGCGGCCACGCCCGGCCGGTCGGCCACCGCCTCGGCCAACCGGGTGCCCCGGTAGATCAGCCCGACGCCGTCGTCGGTGCAGTGGCTGGCCGGGAGCGTGCCGTCGGCGACCAGCTGGTGCATCAGCGGTCGCCGCTGTTCCTCGCTGTCGTAGTGCACGCCGTTGCCGTACGGGAGCCAGCCCAGCCCTTCGGTGAAGGGCCGCAGCGTCGGGCCGTAGCTGTCGGTGGCGCCGCCGGTGTGCCAGCAGATCGAGCCGGCGGAGACACCGCCGAGCACCACGCCTGCCTGCCAGCACTCGTGCAGGATCTCCGGCAGACCGTGCACCCGCCAGACCGCGCAGAGGTTGGCCACGCTGCCGCCGCCGACCCAGATGACGTCCTGCGCGAGCAGGTGGGCGCGGATGTCCTCGACGTTCGGCATCGGGTAGAGCGCCAGGTGGGAGGCGCGGAACCGGGTGCCGGCGAAGGCGCCGTAGAAGACGGTGAACCCGGTCGGCTGGTCCCCGGTGGCCTGGCCGAGGTAGCAGACGCGCGGCGCGTCACCGGCCCCGGCCAGGTCGGCCATCAGGTCGAACAGGGCGCTGGGCCGGGCGTCCCAGGGGCCACGACGACGGCTGGCGAAACCCATGCTGGTGGCGACGATCGTCGGTTCAGTGGCGGGCACGGGCGTCCTTCCGGCCGATGACAGTGACGATCATTGTGCCGGACCGGAGGTATCGGCCGCGGCGAGCAGCGTACGCAGCAGGTCGGCCAGCCGCTCCTGGTCGGCCGGGGGCAGCGCGTCGAGGATCCGCCGCTGCACCGCGAGCCCGGCCTCGGCGGACTCCTCGACCACCCGGCGACCGGTGTCGGTGAGTGTGACCCGCAGCGCCCGCCGGTCAGCCGGGTCCGGCGAGCGCCGTACCAGGCCGGCCCGTTCGAGGCGGTCGAGCCGCCCGGTCATGCCGCCCGAGGTGAGCATCAGCGAGGCGGCGAGCGCCTTCGGCGCCAGCGTGTACGGCTCACCGGAGCGGCGCAGCGCGGCGAGCACGTCGAACTCACCTCGGCCGATGCCCCAGGCCGCGTACACCTTCTCCTGGCCGTTGCCGACCAGCCGGGCGAGCCGGTAGATGCGGCCGAACACGGCCATCGGCTCGGGCCGCATGCCGGGTCGTTCCCGCCGCCACTGCTCGACGATCGCGTCCACCTCGTCGCCTGTCACGGCTGCCGATTGTGCCCCACGTCCCACTTCCCTTTTCGCTCGGGCCTGAGTAGCTTAGCCCTAAGATACTTAGAGCTGAGGAAGCTGCTGTGAACTCTCGCTGGACCGACGTCGCGCTCACCGCCGCCGCCCCCGTCACCTGGGGCACCACCTACCTGGTCACCGCCGAACTCCTGCCCCCGGACCGGCCGCTCTGGGCCGGCGCGATCCGCGCCCTCCCGGCCGGTCTGCTGCTGCTCGCGCTGACCCGACGGCGACCACACGGCCTCTGGTGGGGGCGGGCCGCCGTGCTCGGCGCGCTCAACATCGGGGTGTTCTTCCCGCTGCTCTTCCTCGCCGCGTACCGGCTGCCCGGCGGCACCGCCGCCGTGCTCGGCGCCGCCCAGCCGCTGCTGGTGGCGGTGCTGACGGTCGCGCTGCTCCGCGACCGCCCCACCCGGCCGGCGCTGGTCGCCGCCGTGGCCGCCCCGCTCGGCGTCGCCCTCGTAGTGCTGCGCCCCGGCGCCGGCCTCGACCCGCTCGGCGTCACCGCCGGGCTCGCCGGGGCCGTGGCGATGGCCGCCGGGCTGGTGCTCACCCGCCGCTGGGGCCGGCCACCCGGAGTGGGCATCCTGGCCGCGACGAGCTGGCAGCTCGTCGCCGGTGGCCTGATGATCGTGCCGGTCGCCGCCGCCGTCGAGGGCGCGCCGCCCGTGCCCGACGGACCGGCAGTGCTCGGGTACGCGTGGCTCGGGCTGGCCGGCACCGCGCTGGCGTACGTGCTGTGGTTCCGGGGCGCGGCGCGACTGCCGGTGTCCCGCGTGTCGGTGCTCGGCGCGTTGAGCCCGCTGACTGCGGCGACGCTCGGCTGGGCGGTGCTCGGTGAGGCGCTGGACCCGGTCCAGCTCGCCGGTTTCGCGGTGGCCGTGGCGGCGATGGTGCTCGCCCAGATGCCGGACCGGCCTCCTCGCCCGCGGCTGGGTGGCGACGCGGACCACCCGGCGATGGCGCTGGTCGGCGTTCGGGCGGGCGGCGGAGCGGTGGGCTGGTGGCGGCGCCGTCAGCCGGCCCGCAGCCGGCGCCAGTCGTCCGGCCACGCCTCGGCGGCGACACCCTCGGGCAGCGCACCGGCCGGCAGTTGCGCCGCGGCGGCCAGCGGCAGCGTGAACCGGTGCGCGGCGGCGGGCCCGGCCTCGTACGACCGGTCGAGCAGCCACCGCACCTCGTCGGCGGTCCAGCCCAGGCCGGACCGGGCGGCGATCTCCCGGACCAGCCGCAGGCCGACCCGGGTGTCGTCGTCGTAGAAGCGCATGCACCAGTGGTGCGCCCACATGCCGAGCGCGCGCAGCCCGTCCGGGTCGAGCGAGCCGGCCAGCCGGCCGCAGGCGGTGTCGGGGAAGGGGCGCCCGGGGTCACCGGCCCGGTCGCGCTCGATCGCGCCGTAGGCGGCCGGCGCCACCAACCTCATCCGCTCGTAGAAGCCCTGCACCACCGCGGCGTCCAACGGTGCCCGCCCCGATCGCATCAGCGGACACCCCGCCCGGCCACGCTCGCCATGCCCCGCACCTTTTCTTGAGTTGGTGGCGGGACCGTACCGACCACTTACGACACTTTCTCGGGTCCGCCGGGCATGATCCACACCATTCCGCCGAGGTGGCGGCATCCGGGAACCGGCGATACCGCCACCTCCCCGAGCTGGCGCGACTGCCACACGTCATGTCCGAATACCGCCAGCCACGGCCGGGGACGGCGAGGCAGGATCGGGGGCATGGAGCTGGACTTTGAGCGGTGTTACCGGGCCGTCGACAGCCGCGATCCGCGGTTCGACGGCTGGTTCTACACCGGCGTGACGTCGACCGGGATCTACTGCCGGCCGTCCTGTCCGGCGATGACGCCCAAGCGGCAGAATGTCCGCTTCTTCCCGTCGGCCGCCGCCGCGCAGGGGGCCGGGCTGCGGGCGTGCCGCCGGTGCCGGCCGGACGCGGCGCCGGGCTCCCCGCAGTGGGACGTCCGGGCCGACCTGGTCGGCCGCGCCATGCGGCTGATCGCCGACGGCGTGGTCGACCGCGACGGGGTGCCCGGGCTGGCCGGCCGGCTGGGCTACACCGAGCGGCACCTGCACCGGATGCTCCAGGCCGAGCTGGGCGCCGGCCCGCTGGCGCTGGCCCGGGCACAGCGCGCGCAGACCGCCCGGATCCTGATCGAGACCACCGGCCTCGGCCTGGCCGAGGTGGCCTTCGCCGCCGGGTTCGGCAGCGTCCGGCAGTTCAACGAGACGGTCCGTGAGGTCTACGGCGGCACCCCGTCCGAGCTGCGCGCCGGGCGACGCGGTCCGGCCTCGGCCACCGGCGCGGGCACGCTCTCGCTGCGGCTGGCATACCGGCCACCGCTGCACGCGGGCGCGCTGCTGGACTTCCTCGCGCTGCGCGCGCTGCCCGGCGTCGAGGTGGTCCGCGACGGCACCTACCACCGGGGGCTGCGCCTGCCGCACGGTCCCGGCACGGTGGCGCTGACCCCGTCCGACGGCCACATCGACGCCACGTTGCGGCTGGCCGACATGCGTGACCTGGCTCCCGCGGTGGCCCGCTGCCGCCGCCTGCTCGACCTGGACGCCGACCCGGTCGCGGTGGACGCCACCCTGGCCGCCGACCCGGCGCTGGCCCCGGCGGTCGTCGCCGAGCCGGGCGTCCGGCTTCCGCACGCGGTCGACGGCTTCGAGCTGGCCGTCCGCGCCGTCGTGACCCAGCAGGTCTCGCTGACCTCGGCGCGGACCACGCTCACCCGCCTGCTCTCCGCCGTCCGGTCGGCGAGCGGTTCGGGCACCGACGACCCGGCCGACGGCCTGGTGGCGTTCCCGGGTCCCGCCGACGTGCTCGCGGCGCCGGACCCGGCGTTCCGGATGCCGGCCGCCCGCCGGGAGACGATCCGGGCGCTGGCCCGCGCCGTCACCGACGGGACGCTGGACCTGGAACCCGGGGGCGACCGGGAGGAGACGGTCCGGCTCCTGGCCGCGGTGCCCGGCGTCGGCCCGTGGACCAACGGCTACCTGGCCATGCGCGCACTCGGCGACCCCGATGTCGCCCTCACCACCGACCTGGGCGTACGCCGCGGCGCAACCGCGCTCGGCCTGCCCGACACCCCCAAGACCCTGCTCGCGTACGCCGAACGCTGGCGCCCCTGGCGGTCCTACGCGACGATCCGACTCTGGAGAGCAGCATGAGCACTGTGGACAGCACCGTCATCGACACACCGGTCGGCCCGTTGAGCGTGCTCGCCGGCCCCGACGGCGCGGTACGCGCGGCCGGCTTCACGCCCGACCCGGCGGCCCTGGCGCCGTTGACCCACCCGAGCCTGCGTGGTGACCTGCGGGAACGGGCCGACCTCGGTCCGGTCACCGCCGCCGTCCGGGCCTACCTGGACGGAGACCTCGCCGCGATCGACGCGATCCCGGTGGAGCAGCACAGCGGCGGGCTCTTCCTGACGCACGCCTGGCAGGTGCTGCGCGACGTCAAGCCCGGCGACCCGGTCACCTACACCGGGTTCGCCGCGCTGGCCGGACGGCCCGCCGCGGTCCGCGCCGCCGCGGCGGCATGCGCGCGCAACGCGGCAGCGCTCTTCGTGCCCTGTCACCGGGTGCTGCGCACCGACGGCACGCTCGGCGGCTACCGCTGGGGCCTGCCCGTGAAGAAGTGGCTTCTCGGGCATGAGGGACGGGTGACGGCTAGCTGACAGCGAAAACGTCACCCCCGGCGGCTACCGTCGGGTAGTGCCCGCGCCCAGCGACGGCAACCCCGCGGCGCAAGACGACGCCCGGTCCAAGCCGCTGCGCAACCTCTGGCGGCTGCGGCCCTACCTGCGCCCGTACGCGACGGAGTTCGCCTGGCTGCTGGTGGCGGCGCTCGCGGCCACTGCGGCGAGCCTGGCCGTTCCGCTGGTGGTGCAGCGGGTGGTCGACGGGCCGGTGGCCCGGCACGACGAGGCCGGGCTGCTGCGGCTCGGCGCCCTGGCGCTGCTGCTCGGGCTGGCCGAGGCGGTTCTCATCTTCATCCGCCGCTGGACCCAGTCGTCGTCCTCGGTGGGCATGGAGGCGGCCATCCGCGCCGACATCTACGCCCACCTGCAACGGCTCCCGGCCGGCTTCCACGACCGCTGGCAGTCCGGCCAGTTGCTGTCCCGGATCACCAGCGACCTCTCGGTGATCCGGCGGTTCCTCTCCTTCGGGCTGCTGTTCCTGGTCCTCAACCTGATCACCTACGTCGCCGTGGTGGTGCTGCTGATCCGGCTGCACCCCTGGCTGGGGTCGCTGGTCGCGGCCAGCGCCGTTCCGCTGTTCCTGATCAGCCGCCGCTTCGCCCGGCACTACCACGCGGCGTCGCGCCGGATGCAGGACCAGCAGGGCGACGTGGCCACGCTCGTCGAGGAGACCGCGCAGGGGCTGCGCACCATGCGGGCGTACGGGCGGGGGCCGGAACTGGCCGCCCGGTTCGCCGTCGGCGCGCGCCGGCTGCACGACACCGGGATCGGCAAGGCGCGGCTGCTGGCCCGCACCTCGGCGCTGTTCGACCTGGTGCCCAACCTGACCCTCGGCGCGGTCCTGGTGACCGGCGCGGCGGCCGTCGCCGAGGGCGCGCTGTCCATCGGTGAGCTGGTCGCGTTCGTCAGCCTCCAGCTCATGCTGATCTGGCCGGTGCAGTCGCTCGGCTGGATCATCGCCAACGGCCAGGAGGCCGCCACCGCCGCCGACCGGATCCAGGAGGTCCTCGACACCCGGCCGACGATCGTGGACGCGCCGAACGCCCGGTCGCTGGAGCGCGCCGACGTACGCGGCCGGCTCCGCTTCGAGGGGGTCACCTTTCGCTACCCGGGCACCTCGGCGCCGGTGCTGCGCGACCTGGACCTGACCGTCGAGCCGGGCGAGACGATGGCGCTCGTCGGCGTCACCGGCTGCGGCAAGAGCACGCTGCTGTCGCTCGTCCCGCGGCTGCACGAGGTGACGGGCGGCCGGATCACCGTCGACGGGCGCGACGTGCGTGACCTGCGGCTCGGCTCGCTGCGACGGCTGGTCGGGGTGGCGTTCGAGGAGCCGACCCTGTTCTCCATGTCGGTCTGGGAGAACCTGACGCTGGGGCGGCCGGACGCGGGCGAGGAGGAGGTCCGGGCGGCGCTGGCGCTGGCGCAGGCGGACTTCGCGTACGAGCTGCCCTGGGGGTTGGCCACCCGGGTCGGTGAACAGGGGCTGTCGCTGTCCGGCGGGCAGCGACAGCGCCTCGCGCTGGCCCGCGCGGTGCTCGGACGGCCCGCACTGCTGGTGCTCGACGATCCGCTCTCCGCGCTCGACGTGCACACCGAGGCGCTCGTGGAGGCGGCGCTGCGCCGGGTGCTGCGGGAGAGCCGCACCACGGCCCTGCTGGTGGCGCACCGCCCCTCGACAGTGGCGCTGGCGGACCGGGTGGCGCTGCTGGACGGCGGCCGGATCGTCGCCGTCGGCACCCACTCGGAACTGCTGGCCCGGGTGCCGGCGTACCGGGCGGTGCTCTCCGCCGAGCCGGAGCGCCGTTCCGGCGGCGTCGGTCTGGTGCGCTCGTGACCGGCGGCGCGCCGCGGGTGCCCCGGCCCCGCGACGCGCCGCGCGACACCGGCGCGCGCACCGCCGGGCACGGGCAGGCGCACGGCGCAGCCGGCCCACGCCACGACGACGCGAACCGCACCGGCGGACGCGACGACCTGTCCCGCTGGCGCGGCCGGGCCACCGACCCGGACGCCGACCGCAGCCGCGCCGAGGACTCCTCCCCGGCGGCGGTGGCCCGGCTCCGCGCCCGCAGCCGGCTCCTGCTGCGGCAACTGCTGCGCCCGCACCGGCGTGCGCTCGGGCTGGCGGTGGCGCTGCTGCTGGCCCAGAACGCCGCCGCGATGTCCGGCCCGTACCTGGTCATGCTCGGCATCGACCGGGGCATCGGGCCACTGCGGGCCGGTGATCCCGGCCCGCTGATCGCTGTCGCCGCCGCGTTCGTGGTGGCGACAGCCGTCGAGTACGCGGCCCGGCGCGCGTTCCTCACCCTCGCCGCCCGGATCGGCCAGGCCGTCCTGCTGGACCTGCGCCGACGGGTGTACGGGCACTTCCTCCGCCTCGACGTCGGTTTCCACGAGCGCTACACCTCCGGGCGGATGGTGTCCCGGCTGACGAGCGACCTGGAGTCGATCGCCGAGCTGGTCGACGGCGGCATCGACAAGCTGGTGATGGCCGGGCTGTCGGTGCTGTCGGTGGCGGGCATCCTGCTCTGGCTGGACCTGCCGCTGGCGGCGGTGACGCTGCTCGCGTTCCCGTTCCTGTTCCTGCTGTCGCGCTGGTTCGCGCGCGCGTCGGCGGGCGCGTACCGGCGTACCCGGGAGGCGGTGGCGCTGGTCATCGTGCACTTCGTCGAGTCGCTGCGCGGCATCCGGGCCGTGCAGGCGTACCGGCGGGAGCCCCGCAACGAGCGCATCTTCGCCGCCGTGAACGACGACTACCGGCGCTCCAGCCTGCGCGCGTTCCGGCTGATCGCGATCTACTCGCCGGGCATCCGGCTGATCGGCAACCTGACCACGGCGGTGGTGCTCGGGTACGGCGGCTGGCGGGTGCTGGGCGGCGGCGTGGAGGTGGGTGTGCTCGCCGCGTTCCTGCTCTACCTGCGCCGGTTCTTCGAGCCGATGGAGGAGCTGAGCCAGTTCTACAACGCGCTCCAGTCGGCGACCGCCGCGTTGGAGAAGCTGGCCGGGGTGCTGGACGAGCGTCCGGCGGTGGCCGAACCGGCGGATCCGGTGCCGCTGCCGGCCGGGCCGCCGCGCGGGGCGGTGACGTTCCGCGCCGTCGACTTCGGCTACCGGCGGCAGACGCCGATCCTGTCCGGCCTGGACCTGACCGTGCCGCCCGGGCAGACGGTGGCGCTGATCGGGCCGACCGGCGCCGGGAAGTCCACTGTCGCGAAGCTGCTGGCCCGGTTCCACGACCCGGACGCGGGCGCTGTCGACCTGGACGGGGTGAACCTGCGTGACCTGGCCGACGCCGAGCTGCGCCGGGCGGTGGTGCTGGTGACCCAGGAGACCCACCTGTTCAGCGGATCCGTGGCCGACAACATCAGGTTCGGGCGGCCGGACGCGGACGACGAGGCGGTGGTCGCGGCGGCGCGGGCGATCGGCGCGCACGACTTCATCGCCGCGCTGCCCGACGGGTACGCCACGGACGTGCACCGGCGCGGCGGGCGGCTGTCCGCCGGTCAGCGGCAGCTCGTCGCGTTCGCCCGGGCGTTCCTCGCCGACCCGCGGGTGCTGATCCTGGACGAGGCGACCTCGTCGCTGGACGTGCCGACCGAGCGGTTGGTGCAGCGGGCCCTGCACAACGTGCTGCGCGACCGCACCGCCTTGGTGATCGCCCATCGTCTCTCCACCGTGGAGACGGCGGACCGGGTGCTGGTGCTCGACGACGGCCGGATCGTGGAGGACGGCCCACCGGCCGAGCTGATCGCCGCCGACGGCCGCTACGCCGCCCTGCACCGCCAGTGGCGCGACTCGCTCCTCTAGCTCTCTCCTCCGACCCTCGTTGATCTTGCACTTGCGGCCCGAGGGATGCCCGAAAAGCGGCTTGTGCCGGGGCGGCAAGTGCAAGATCGGCGAGGACGCGCGGGGTGGGGAAAGTCGTGGAGTGCGGCAACCGGGCTGCCTACCATCGGCTGATGACCGACACGACGATCAGCGCCCGCGGCGGCGTCCCCGAGCGTCCGAGCCTGGACGGCCTCGAGGAGACCTGGGCCCGCCGCTGGCAGTCCGACGGCACGTACGCGTTCGACCGTACGAAGGAGCGGTCGGACGTATACGCGATCGACACTCCCCCGCCGACCGTGTCGGGCGAACTGCACATGGGGCACGTGTTCTCGTACACGCACACCGACACGGTGGCCCGGTTCCAGCGGATGCGCGGGCGCACGGTCTTCTACCCGATGGGCTGGGACGACAACGGGCTGCCCACCGAACGCCGGGTGCAGAACGTGTACGGCGTGCGTCCCGACCCGGCGCTGCCGTACGACAGCAACTGGCGGCCGCCGTCCGCGCCGGTGGACGACGCGGCCCGGAAGAACCCGACGGCGATCTCCCGGCGTAACTTCATCGAGCTGTGCGAACTGCTCACCGTGGAGGACGAGAAGGCGTTCGAGGCGCTGTGGCGGCGGCTCGGGCTGTCCGTGGACTGGTCGCTGACGTACACCACGATCGGGTCGGCGGCCCGCGCCGCGAGCCAGCGTGCGTTCCTGCGGAACCTGGCTCGGGGTGAGGCGTACCAGGCGGAGGCGCCGACGCTGTGGGACGTCGGGTACGGCACCGCCGTGGCGCAGGCGGAGCTGGAGGACCGGGAGCGGCCCGGCGCGTACCACCGGCTGCGGTTCACCGGGCCGGACGGCCGCGAGGTGCTGATCGACACCACCCGCCCGGAGCTGCTGCCGGCCTGCGTGGCTCTGGTCTGCCACCCCGACGACGAGCGGTACGCGGACCTGGTCGGCGCGTCCGCGCGTACCCCGGTGTTCGGGGTCGAGGTGCCGGTGCGCGCGCATCCGCTGGCGGACCCGGCCAAGGGCACGGGCATCGCGATGGTCTGCACGTTCGGTGACCTGACCGACGTGACCTGGTGGCGTGAGCTGCGGCTGGACACCCGCGTGGTGATCGGCCGGGACGGGCGGCTGCTGCCGGAGCCGCCGGCCGGCGTGCCGGCGGAGCCCTACGCGGCGCTGGCCGGGCAGACGGTGAACGGCGCCCGGCGGACGCTGGTGGAGCTGCTGGCCGACGCGGGTGATCTGGTCGGCGAGCCGCGCCCGATCACGCACCCGGTGAAGTTCTACGAGCGCGGCGACCGGCCGCTGGAGATCGTCTCGACCCGGCAGTGGTATCTGCGCAACGGCGGCCGGGACGCCGGCCTGCGCGAGGAGCTGCTGGCCCGAGGTCGGGAGCTGCGCTGGGTGCCGGAGCACATGCGGCACCGGTACGAGCACTGGGTGGGCGGCCTCACCGGTGACTGGCTGGTCAGCCGGCAGCGGTTCTTCGGCGTGCCGGTGCCGGTGTGGTACCGGCTCGACGACACTGGCGAGCCGGACTGGACCCACCCTCTCACACCGGACGAGGCGACGCTCCCGATCGACCCGAGCAGCGAACCACCGCCCGGATACGAGGAGTCGCAGCGCGGCGTGCCGGGCGGTTTCACAGGCGACCCGGACGTGCTGGACACCTGGGCCACCTCGTCGCTGACCCCGCAGATCGTCGGCGGCTGGGAGACCGACCCGGACCTGTTCGCCCGGGTCTTCCCGATGGACCTGCGCCCGCAGGGGCACGACATCATCCGGACCTGGCTGTTCGCCACCGTGGCCCGGTCCCACCTGGAGCACGGCGCGCTGCCCTGGCACACGGCTGTGCTCTCCGGCTGGATCCTCGACCCGGACCGCAAGAAGATGTCGAAGTCCAAGGGCAACGTGGTCACGCCGATGGCGCTGCTGGAACAGAACGGCTCCGACGCGGTCCGCTACTGGGCCGCCAACGGCAAGCCGGGCATGGACCTCGCCTTCGACCCGGCCCAGGTCAAGGTGGGCCGGCGGCTGGCCACCAAGCTGCTCAACGCGTCGCGGTTCGCGCTCGGGCTGGGCGCCGCCGACGCGCTGCGGGCCGCGGCGACCCAACCGCTGGACACCGCGATGCTCGCCGAACTGTCCGGCGTGGTCGCGACCGCGACCACCGCCTTCGACGGGTGCGACCACACGGCCGCCCTGATGGCCACCGAGGCGTTCTTCTGGCGGTTCTGCGACGACTACATCGAGTTGGTGAAGGAGCGCGCCTACGGCACCGGGCCGGCGGCCGACTCGGCCCGGGCGGCGCTGGCGACCGCGTTGTCGGTGCAGTTGCGGCTGTTCGCGCCGGTGCTGCCGTTCGTCACCGAGGAGGTCTGGTCGTGGTGGCGGTACGGCTCGGTGCACCGCTCGCCGTGGCCGACCACGTACGAGGTGGGCCGCGCGACGCAGGCGCCGGGCGACCCGGAGCTGCTGCGGCTGGCCGCGGACGCGCTGGGCCAGGTGCGCCGCGCCAAGTCGGAACGGAAGCTGTCGATGAAGGCGGAGGTGCCGCTGGCCGAGGCGCTCGGACCGGCGGCGGTGCTGGACCAGCTCGGCACGGTCGCCGACGACCTGCGCGCGGCGGGCCGGATCGCGAAGCTGGACCTGCTGCCGGATCGCACCACCGAACTGGTCATCGCCTGCGCGTTCTGAGCGCCGCCGGCGATGTAAGGAAGGGCCCCTTCTTAACGCCTGGCGTTGTAGAAGGGGCCCTTCTTAACACCCCGAAGGGCCGGCCGGACCGGCCCGCGGCGGTGCATGCCTCAGTCGGCCGCGCAGGCCGCCTTGAGCTTGTCCCGGGCGGCGGTGAGATCCGCCCTGCTCGGCGCCTTGCCCGGCGCCTTGGCCCAGGCGTCGGCGAGGTCGCTCATCTCGGTCGCGACGCCCTTCACCGCGCTGTTCACCTCGTCGCTGTTGGTGAAGGCGTGCGTGTAGAGCGTGGCCGCGCCCGCCGAGTACTGCGCGCTGACCGCCGAGTGACCGGCCGGCGGGCCGATCTTCTCCGCCTCGGCCACCTCCTTCAGGGCGGCGGTGATGTCCTTCTCCGCCGTCGTGCAGGTCTTCCGGGTGGCCTCGTCGAGGCCCACCGGGGCCGGCGTCACCGGCGGCACGGACGTGGCGGCCGGGGCGGAGGGCGCCGCCGACCCGGCCGAGGGGGTGTCCTCGTCGTCGCCGCAGCCGGACATGACGATCATCGCCACCGCGGCAGGAGCGAGCAGGGCGAAGCGAGCTGAACGCACAGTGTTCTCCCCGTGTCGGTGTTCGTAGCCGCCGCAAACTAGCAGACCGGACACGGCAGGGCGGAACCCGTTTTCCGTCGCGAACGCCGGAAAACGGGTCCCGCCCTGCGGGCTCAGCTCGTCTCGCCGGCCACGCTGAACGAGCGCAGGCGGTCGATCGCCAGCACGGTGAACCCGACCGCCACCAGCGCGGTGAGCACCGCCGCGACCGGCACCGAGACACTGGTGCCGAGCAGCGGCGTCGGCGCCATCCGGTCGGCCAGGGCGATCACCCACTGCTGGATCGACAGCACCCGGGTGCCGCTGACGAACCGGCCCAGCAGGCCTTCCCAGATCAGCACGTAGACCAGGCCGAGCAGCACCGGCCGCCGGGTCACCAGGCTCAGCGCCAGGAACAGCGCCGAGTACGCCAGCGCGCCCGCCGCCGAGGCGACGACCAGGGCGAGTCCGAGGCGTACCGAATCGGCGAGCACGCCCGCGACGTAGATCGGGACACCGACGGTGACCGCCGTGACGCCGGCCGCGACCGCCAGCTTCGGCAGCACGATCTGCCAGCGCGGCAGCGGCTTGGTGAGGATGTGCACGACGGTGCCGTCGTCGATCTCCGCGCCGAGCACGCCGGTGCCCACGATCAGCGCCACCACCGGCAGCACCACCGCCAGGCCGAGGCCGACGAGCACCGGCGGGCCCCACTGGCCGGGGTCGACGCCGAGCGACCGGCAGAGCACCGCCAGGCCGATCAGGATCAGCGGCAACGGCAGCAGCATGAGGAACCGGCTCCGGCCGAACAGGCCGCGCGCGGTGATCCAGGTGACTGTCGACATCATGCCTCCACCAGATACGAGAAGACGCTCTCCAGCGACTCGTCCTCCGGCAGGAGCTGCCGGACCCGGATGCCGTGCCGGAGCGCGATCCGGGGCAGGGCCCGGGTGAACGCGCCGTAGTCGCCGGCCTTGACGGTCAGGCCGGTGCGGCCCAGCTCGACGCCGGAGACCGACGCCTCGGCCATCAGCGCCACCGCCAGGGCGCGGTCGTCGGTGGAGCGGACCGCGAACACGTGCGGCCGGTTGGTCATCAGGCGGCGGATGGTCCGGTAGTCGCCGGAGGCGGCCAGCCGGCCGGCGACCATCACCTGGACGGTGCCGGAGACCTGCTCGACCTCCTCCAGGATGTGCGAGCTGAACAGGATGGTCCGTCCCGCGTCGCCGAGCCGGTGCAGCAGCGCCATCATGTGCAGCCGCTGGCGCGGGTCCATCCCGTTGAACGGCTCGTCGAGCAGCAGCACCTGCGGGTCGTGCACCAGCGCGGCGGCGACCCGGGTGCGCTGCCGCATGCCCTTGGAGTAGGTGCCGATCCGGCGGGTCTGCGCGTCCTCCATCTCGACCAGCTCGATCGCCCGCTTCGTGGCGGCCTCCGGGTCGGGCAGCCGGTGCAGCTTCGCGCTGGCCAGCACGAACTCGTACGCGCTGAGGAACGTGTGCACCGCCTCGCGCTCGCTGACCAGGCCGAGCCGCCGGTAGACGCCGGGGTTGCGCCAGGTCGGCTCCCCGTCCAGCGTCACGGTGCCGCGCGACGGCGACAGGAAGCCCGCCATCATGTGCAGCAGCGTGGTCTTGCCGGCGCCGTTGGGGCCGAGCAGGCCGGTCACGCCGGGGCCGAGCCGCATGGTGACGTCGTTGACCGCCACCACGTTGCCGTACCAGCGGGAGACACCGGCCAGGTCGAGCGTGCTCGTCGCGGTGGCGGGCGCGCCGGCCGTCGACTGGGTGCTGATCGCCGTCATCGGGCGGCCACCTTCCGGTATCGCAGGAGCAGCAGGCTGACGCAGGCGGCGACCAGCAGCACGGCGACCACGGCGTAGACCGGCCCGAAGTCGCCGATCGGCATGCCACCCCGTCCCTGGGTCAGCCGGTCGCCGAGCGCCCAGTTGCCCACGCCGCCGACGAGCGTCGGCGGGGAGGCGACGAAGGCCAGCTCGTTGATCGTCCGCGAGGGCAGGATGGACAGCACGCCGACGACCGGCGTGGTCATCAGGAAGACCGCCACGATGCCGCCGGCCGCGAACGCGCGCTTGCCGGTCAGCGAGGCGACGAGCAGCGCGATCGAGGCGAACACCACCGCCCAGAGCCCGGCGTAGAGCAGCCCGGGCAGCAGGTCGAGCAGTTCGTCCCACACCCCGCGTACGCCCCGGTTCGTGGTGAACGCGGCGCCGAGGAACATCACCAGCTGCGGGCCGCCGAGCAGCAGCCACAGCGCGGTGACAAGCGCCAGCAGCTTGGACAGCGCGTAGTCGCCGCGCGGCAGCGGCCGGGAGAAGTACAGCGGCAGCACGCCGCTGCGCAGGTCGCGGGAGACCAGCTCGGGCGCGGCCACCGCGGCGAAGAAGATGACCAGCCAGCTCATCGCGTCGGCGAACTGGGCGTACGTCATCACCACCTCGCCGATCTGGCTGCGCACCGCGGTGACCCCGGCGGCCACCACGGTCACCACGGAGACGACCAGCCACGGGAAGATCTTCGCCTTGGCACTGCGGCCCAGCCCGAAGACGGTACGCACGCCGTGCAGGTAGAGCGCGCCGAAGACCTGCCGGCGGCCGAGCCGCGGGCCGGTGTAGCGCTGGTAGCCGATGTCGTGGATGACCCCGGTCGCGTCAGACATGGCTGGGCTCCCTCGCGGCGAAGAGTTCGGCCACCCGGTGCCGCCGCTGGTCCAGCCGGTGCAGCGGCAGGTCCAGCTCGGCGACCGCGCCGAGGATCTGGTCGTAGGTGGCGTCGTCGGCGAGCGGGACGAGCAGCAGCCGCCCGTCGCGGGTCACCGGCAGGTCGAGCGCGGCGAGCCGGGCGGCCAGGTCGTCGGTGCCCTCGCTCACCTCGACGGCGAGCACGTCGGTGGCGGTGGTCATGGCGGACACCCGGTCGGCGCGCAGCAGCCGGCCGCCGTCGATGGCGACGAGCGTGTCGCAGATCCGCTCCACCTCGCCGAGCAGGTGCGAGCAGACCACCACCGAGATGCCGAACTCGGTGCCGATCCGGTGGATCAGCGCGAGCATGGCGTCCCGGCCGGCCGGGTCGAGGCCGTTCGTCGGCTCGTCGAGCAGCAGCAGATCGGGATCGTGTACGAGCGCCTGGGCGAGCTTGACCCGCTGCTTCATGCCGGTGGAGTAGCCACCGACGGCCCGGTGCCGCTCCTCGTGCAGGCCGACGTGGCGCAGCGCCTCGGAGGCCCGTTCCCGGGCGACGGTGCGCGGCAGTCCGCTGATCCGGCCCAGGTGGGTGACCAGCTCGGCGGCGGACAGGTCGGGCGGGAGGGCGTCGTGCTCGGGCATGTATCCGACCCGGGCGCGGACCGCGGCCGGGTCGGTGGTCGGGTCGAGGCCGAGCACCTGTACCCGGCCGCTGGTCGGCGGGAGCAGACCCAGCAGGATCTTGATCAGAGTGGACTTGCCGGCGCCGTTCGCGCCCACCAGCCCGATGATCCCCGGCTCGACCGATACGGTGAGGTCGGTCAACGCGGTGACCCGGCCTCCGTACGTCTTGGTCAGCGACTCGGTCGCGAGCAGTGTCACGCCGTTCAGCGTAGAACTCCGGGGCCGCGCCGGAGCCCGTCCTGACCCGGGCGATCCCCTGATCCCTCGGCTCCGGGCCCCCTAGGTGACCGACGGGGTAGCGGCGTCGCGGGGAAGCTGCCACCGTGTGAGGCGACTCGACGGGGGGCGTCATGAGCGACGGTACGGACCGGCCGGCGGTGAGCGTGGTGGTGCCCACGTACAACTGCGGGGCCCACCTCGATCCGCTCGTCGCGTCGCTGTCGCGGCAGGGGCTGCCGCCCGGCGGATACGAGGTGATCTTCGCCGACGACGGGTCGACCGACGGGACGCCGCAGCGCCTGGACGAGCTGGCCGCTGCCGACCCGCACGTGCGGGTGCTGCGCCTGCCGCACTCGGGCTGGCCGTCGCGCCCGCGCAACCAGGGGCTGGAGCAGGCACGCGGCGAGTACGTCTTCTTCGCCGACGACGACGACTGGTTCGGCGACGAGGCGCTGGCCCGCCTGCACTCCTGCGCCCGGGCACACGACGCGGACATCGTCGTCGGACGGATGATCGGGCACCGGCGGGGCGTACCGCGGGAGCTGTTCCGGGAGAACCGGTTCGACGCCACCCTGGCGAACGCGCCGCTGGCCGACAGCATGACCTGTCACAAGCTGTTCCGGCGGTCCTTCCTCGACCGGCACGGGCTGCGCTTCCCGGAGGGCCACCCGCGACGCCTGGAGGACCACCGGCTGATGGCGGCGGCCTATCTGCTCGCCGAACGGATCTGCGTGCTGGCCGACCACCCCTGCTACCACCACGCCCGCCGCGAGGACGCGGGCAACGTCACCGCCACCCGGATGGACCCGGCGGAGTACTACGCGGCGCTGCGGGCCGCGATGGACATCGTGGACGCCCACCGCCCACCGGCCGCGGCCCGCCTGCGGCTGCACCGGCGCTGGCTGCGCAAGGAGATGCTGAACCGGCTGCGCGGGCAGGCGCTGCTGAGCGCGCCGGAGCCCTGGGCCGGGCAGGTGGCGGACGAGGTGGGGCAGCTCGTGAAGGAGCGTGTCGCACCCGAGGCGATCGCCGGGGTGCCGCCGATGTACCAGGTGATCGCGCATCTCGCCGCGCAGGGGCGGATGGCCGACCTGCGCCGGCTGGCGGAGTGGGACGTGAGTGTCCGGGCGCACGCCGCCGTCGACCGGTGGCAGGTGGAGGGACGGACGCTGACCGTCGCCGTCTCCGCCCACCTGCGCGCCGGGGACGAGCCGCTGCGCTTCGACGACCGAGGGCTGCCGGTGCTCCCGGTGGCCGGGGCCGCGCCGGACGGTGTCGTGATGCGGGCCGGCGGGGCGAGGACCGACGTGGTGATCCGCCGCCGGGAGACCCGGGAGGAGTTCTTCCTGCCGGTCGACGCCACCACCGAGC
This sequence comes from Micromonospora chalcea, assembly GCF_028768405.1. Taxonomy (NCBI): domain Bacteria; kingdom Bacillati; phylum Actinomycetota; class Actinomycetes; order Micromonosporales; family Micromonosporaceae; genus Micromonospora; species Micromonospora chalcea. The sequence goes on from NZ_CP118233.1 coordinate 3,910,474, forward strand.
CGGCCGCCGACGGCCGGGTCTGTCACCGCAGCACCGCCACCGTCGACTTCGCGGCGCTCGACGGCGGCCGGACCCGGGGCACCTGGGAGGTCCGGGCCCGGGTGATTCAGGCCGGGTGGGCGCTGGACGCGAACCTGCCGCTCGTGGTGCGCTGCGCGGCCGACGGCGGGCCGCCCCGGGTGGAGGATCCGCGCCGGCTCCGCGCCCGGATCCGGCGGGCGGTCCGGCGGATCCGGGATCGCGCGCTCGGCCGGACGGCGCGCGCCGGCAGCCGTTCGCACGATCGACCGGCGGCGGCCCGGCGGTAAGGATTCGAAGACCCCGGTTCGTCCTCGGCACGATCGCCGGAACGCGCGATTACCGGGAGGCCGGGTGGCGCTCTCGACCGATCGCCGGTGGGCTGCGAAACTGTGTGCCGGCCGGTGAGTTGGGGGTTCGATGAGCAACGGGTGGCTGCTGCCCGAGGACGTTCTGCGGGATGCGCCGTCGTACGCGCCCAGACCCGCTGAGCTGGCCGATCTCCAGTTGTTGCTGAGCGGGGCGTACGCGCCGCTCACCGGTTTCATGAGCCGGGCCGACCTGACCTCGCTGAGCCGGCGCGGCCGGCTGGCCGACGGCACCCCGTGGCCGGTGCCGGTGACGCTCCAGGTGCCGGCCGCGCTGGCCGACGGGCTCGACCCGGCGGACCCGGCCCGCCGGGCGGTGGTCCTCACCGACGGCGAGGGCGCGCCGGTCGCGGCGATGGACGTGACGGACGTCTGGCCGGGCCGCGAGGGCCTGGTGGGCGTCGGTGGCACGGTGCGCCGCCTGGGCGACGGCGGCCACGGACCGTTCCAGCGCCTGCGGCGCGGCCCCGACGAGGTACGCGGCCTGCTGCCGCCGGGCCGGGTGCTCGGGGTCTTCGCCGACCGTCCGCTGCACCGCCCGCAACTGGCGCAGATCGCGCACGCGGCCCGCACGCTCGGCGCGCACCTGCTGGTGCTGATCCCGGTGGGCGAGGGGTCGACCGGTGGCTTGCCGTCCGAGGCGCTGGTGCGTACCGTGTTCGCCGCCCGCGACCGGATGCCCCCGGCGACGCTGGTGGCGGTGCCGCTGGCCCGCCGGCGTGACGAGATCAGCGACGCGCTGCTGCGGGCCCGGGTCGCCGCCGCGTACGGCGTGACCCACCTGCTCTCCACCGAGGGCATGCTCTCCGGCGCCGGCCTGCGCGTGCTGGTGCCCCGCGAGCTGGCCTACGACAACCGGGACGGGCAGTGGCGCTGGCGGGAGGACATCCCGCCGCGCAACCGCCGGCTGGCGCTGAGCGTGGAGGAGATCGACGACCTGCTGGACCGGGGCTTCCCGCTGCCCGAGTGGCACACCCCGCCGGCGGTGGCGAAGGAACTGGTCCGGGCCCGCCCGCCGCGGCGGTACCGGGGACTGGTGATCTTCCTGACCGGGCTGTCCGGCTCGGGCAAGTCGACGATCGCCCGGGGCCTGGCCGACGTGCTCCGTGAGCAGGGCGACCGCACGATCACGCTGCTCGACGGCGACGTGGTGCGGCGGGAGCTGTCCGCCGGGCTCGGGTTCAGCAAGTCCGACCGGGATCTCAACGTGCGCCGGATCGGCTGGGTGGCCGCCGAGATCGCCCGGCACCGCGGGGTCGGCATCTGCTGCCCGATCGCGCCGTACGCGGCGGCCCGCGCCACCGCGCGGGAGATGGCCGAGGCGGCCGGCGCGGGCTTCCTGCTGGTCCACGTGGCGACGCCGCTTGAGGTCTGTGAGCAGCGCGACCGCAAGGGCCTGTACGCCCGCGCCCGGGCCGGCCTGCTCACCGGGATGACCGGCATCGACGACCCGTACGAGGAGCCCACCGACGCCGATCTCGTGGTGGACACCTCGGACATCAGCGTCGAGGAGGCCATCGGGAAGGTGATGGAACACCTCACCGAGACCGGCTGGGTGGAGCCCCGCCTCCAGCCCGCCTGACCTTTCGGCCGCCGGACGCGTCCGGCCTGCGAGCACCTCGACCGCCGTCGTCCGGCCTTCGGACGACGGCGGTTTCGCATCGCCCCTCGCTGCGCGGTAGTGTTCGCCTTTGTTGGAACACGTTCGACCGCGTGAGCATCGCGGTCGGTGACGCTCGGAGGTGGGCCGGAATGCTGGCGCGGCAGCGGCAGACGGCGATCCTGGAACGACTGCGTCTCGCCGGCGGCGTCCGGGTCACCGAACTGGCCGCCGAGTTCGGCGTGTCCGACATGACCATCCGCCGCGACCTGGACACGCTGCACGAGCAGGGCCTGCTCGCCAAGGTGCACGGCGGCGCGACGCCCGCCGGTCCCGGCTCGACCGACGAGCCCGGCTTCCGCGCCAAGGCCGACCGCCAGTCCGCCGAGAAGGCGGCGATCGCCGACCACGCCGCAGGGCTGGTCCGGCCCGGCGCCGCCATCGCGCTCTCCGCCGGCACCACCACCGCCGAGCTGGCCCGGCGACTTGTCGACGTGCCCGGCCTCACGGTGGTCACCAACTCGCTGCCGGTGGCGGAGGCGCTGCACGTCGGCGGCCGGCCCGACCAGACAGTGGTGCTCACCGGCGGGGTACGCACGCCGTCGGACGCGCTCGTCGGGCCGCTCGCCGTGGCCGCGATCGCCGCGCTCCACCTGGACGTGCTCTTTCTCGGCGTGCACGGCATCAGCGAACGGGCCGGGTTCACCACGCCCAATCTGATGGAGGCGGACACGAACCGGGCGCTCGTGGCCGCCGCGGACCGGCTCGTGGTGCTGGCCGACCACACCAAGTGGGGCACCGTCGGCATCTCGTCGATAGTGCCGCTGGACGCGGCGGACGTGCTGGTCACCGACGACCGGTTGGCGCCCGAGGCACGACGGGTACTCGACGACAGGGTGGGCGAGCTGGTGACGGTGCCCGCGCAGAGGGGGGCGCAGTGAAGCGTACGCGGATCGCGCTGGCCGACGGCCGCGAGCTGATCTACTTCGACGAGCGGGACGACGCGGTCCGGGACCAGCCGGACCGGCGGGACCTGCCCCCTCCCCCGCCCGCCTCGCAGCTGCGGTACGACCCGCTGACCGACGAGTGGGTGGCGGTGGCGGTGCACCGGCAGACCCGCACGTTCCTGCCCCCGGCCGACCAGTGCCCGCTGTGCCCGTCCCGGGGCGACCGGCACAGCGAGATCCCGGCGCCCGACTACGACGTCGTCGTGTTCGAGAACCGGTTCCCGTCACTGAGCCAGCGGGTCGCCGACGAACCGGCCGAGATCACGCCGTTCACCCCGGTACGGCCCGGCCTCGGCAGGTGCGAGGTGGTCTGCTTCACCGACGACCACAACGCCTCGTTCGCCCGGCTCTCCCCGCACCGGGTGCGGACCGTGCTGGACGCGCTCGCCGACCGCACCGAAGCGCTGAGCGCGCTGCCCGGCGTGGAGCAGGTCTTCCCGTTCGAGAACCGGGGCGTGGAGATCGGGGTGACGCTTCACCACCCGCACGGGCAGATCTACGCGTACCCGTTCGTCACGCCGCGCACCCGCGACATGCTGGCCGCCGCCCGGCGGCACGCCGAGCGCACCGGCGGCAACCTGTACGCCGACGTGCTGGCTGCCGAACGCGCCTCCGGGGAACGGGTGGTGACGAGCAACGAGCACTGGACCGCGTACGTCCCGGCGGCGGCGCGCTGGCCGTTCGAGGTGCACGTGGCGCCGCACCGGCCGGTGCCGGACATCCCGGCGCTCGACGACGCCGAGCGGGACGCGTTCGGGCCGCTATACCTGGACCTGCTGCGTCGCTTCGACGGGCTGTTCGACCTGCCGATGCCGTACATCGCGGCCTGGCACCAGGCGCCGGTACGGATCGACAGGGAGCTGGGCCACCTGCACCTGCAGCTGTTCAGCATCCGGCGGGCCAAGGACAAGCTGAAGTACCTGGCCGGGTCGGAGTCCGGCATGGGGGTGTTCATCAACGACATCGCCCCCGAGCGAGCCGCCGAGCTGCTGCGCGCCGCATGAAAGGAAGGGCCCCTTGTTAACGCCTGCGGTAGAGAAAGGGCCCCTTCTTAACAACCGCAGCCCGGGCACGGGGGCGCGGGGGGCCCGGGACAGGACCCCCCGCAGGGAAGGGACGGCTGGCTGCGCTCAGCAGCCTCGAAGGTCGGCCGGCCGGCGCGCGGCGACGGCCCACCTTCACGGACGCGACTGGCATCTCGTCCACCCTGTCAACGAGAACGCACCGAGCGAGGTCACGCCGCCCCGACAGCCCTGAGGTGTTAAAAAGGGCCCCTTCTACAACGCGAGGCGTTAAGAAGGGGCCCTTCCTTACACGTCAGGCGGCGAGCCGGCGCGCCAGGTTCTCGTCGAGCGCGTTCATGAACTCGTCGGTGGTCAGCCACGGGGCGTCCCGCGAGATGAGCAGCGCGAGGTCCTTGGTCATCTGGCCGCCCTCGACGGTGTCCACGATGACCTTCTCCAGCGTGTTCGCGAACTCGGTGACCGCCGGGGTGCCGTCCAGCTTGCCCCGGTGGGCCAGGCCCCGGGTCCAGGCGTAGATCGAGGCGATCGGGTTGGTCGAGGTCTTCTCGCCCTTCTGGTACTGCCGGTAGTGCCGGGTGACGGTGCCGTGGGCGGCCTCGGCCTCGACGGTGCGGCCGTCCGGGGAGAGCAGCACCGAGGTCATCAGGCCGAGCGAGCCGAAGCCCTGCGCGACGGTGTCGGACTGCACGTCACCGTCGTAGTTCTTGCAGGCCCAGACGTACCCGCCCTCCCACTTGAGCGCGGCGGCGACCATGTCGTCGATCAGCCGGTGCTCGTAGGTGAGGCCGGCGGCCTCGAACTCGGCCTTGAACTCGTTCTCGAACACCTCGGCGAAGATGTCCTTGAACCGGCCGTCGTACGCCTTGAGGATGGTGTTCTTGGTGGACATGTAGACCGGGTAGTTGCGGTCCAGGCCGTACCGGAACGAGGCGCGGGCGAAGTCCCGGATCGACTCGTCGTAGTTGTACATGCCCATGGCGATGCCGCCGCCGGGGAAGTTGGCGACCTCCATCTCCATCGGGGTGCCGCCGTCGGCCGGGGTGTAGGTGATGGTCACCGTGCCCGGGCCGGGGACGACGAAGTCGGTGGCCTTGTACTGGTCGCCGTGCGCGTGCCGGCCGATGATGATCGGCTTGGTCCAGCCCGGGACGAGCCGCGGCACGTTCGACATGATGATCGGCTCGCGGAAGACCACGCCGCCGAGGATGTTGCGGATGGTGCCGTTCGGCGACCGCCACATCTTCTTCAGGCCGAACTCCTCCACCCGGGCCTCGTCCGGGGTGATGGTGGCGCACTTGACGCCGACGCCGTGCTCCTTGATGGCGTTGGCGGCGTCGACGGTGACCTGGTCGTCGGTGGCGTCACGGTGCTGGATCGACAGGTCGTAGTAGTGCAGGTCGACGTCGAGGTAGGGCAGGATCAGCTGCTCCCGGATCTGCTTCCAGATGATCCGGGTCATCTCGTCGCCGTCGATCTCCACGACCGGGTTGTTTACCTTGATCTTCGCCATCGGCCGGCGCTCCTCTCGGGGGACACGTGCTCAAGCAGTACGAGCGTACTGGAAACTGGCCGGCAGTCCCCAGGCGGCCCGGGTGGGCCGCCGGAAAAGCGGGCTGCGCCGTACCGCGACCCGCTGGCATCATCGTGCGATGCCGCGCAGCCGCACCCTCGGGTCTATCACGGTCACCGCGCTGTCCGACGGCGAGGGGCCCTTCTTCCAGCCCCGCGGCGAGGCGTTTCCCGGCGCCACCCAGGCGCACTGGGCGGCTGCCGACCGGCTCGACCCGGGCGCCGTCACCGCCGACGGCCGGTGGTGGCTGCGGTTCCGCGCGTTCGCGGTGCGGACCGGCGACGGGCCGGTCACGCTCGTCGACGCCGGCATCGGCCCGGCCGACTCGCTCGCCGCGAGCTGGGCGCCGGTCCCCGGCCGGCTGCCGGCCGAGCTGGCCGCCGCCGGGATCGATCCGGCCGACGTCCGCACCGTGGTCCTCACCCACCTGCACACCGACCACGTGGGCTGGGCCGGCGCGCTGTTCCCGAACGCGGACCACCTGGTACAGCGCGCCGAGCTGGACGCGCTGGATCTGTTCCACCCGGAACTGCCGGCCCGGTTCCTGGGGCCGTTGCGCGCCGCCGGCCGCCTGCGGGTGGTCGACGGCGAGACGCCCCTCACCCCGGGGGTACGGCTGCTGCACACCCCAGGCCACACGCCGGGTCACCAGTCGGTGCTCATCGAGGCGGACGACGAGCGCCTCCTGATCACCGGCGACCTGCTCGTGCACGCGATCCAGTTGGTCGCCCCGGAGCTGGCGTACGCCCACGAGGTGGACCCGGACGAAGCCCGCCACGCCCGCACGACCCTGCTGGCAACCCTCTCCCCCGCCACCCTGGCCACCCCCCACCTGACCGCTCCCTTCACCCCCCACCCCCGACCGGCCCGATCATGAGGTTGGCGGCGGAATTGGAGATCGAATACGCCGTCAACTTCATGATCGACGGGGAGGGCGGGGAGAGACGCGGGCGGGACAGCGGAAGGCCCGCCGGCGGAAGCCGGCGGGCCTTCTGCGCAGTTGGTCGGGCTCACATGCTGGCGACGTCGCCCTGCTTGGCGCGGACGGCCTCGGCGGCCTCCTTCAGCGCGGCCAGCTCGTCGGCGTCCAGGTCGGTCTCGACGACCCGCTTCACGCCCTCGGCACCGATCTCGGCCTCGACGCCCAGGTAGACGCCGGAGATGCCGTACTCGCCGTCGACCCAGGCGCAGACCGGCATGACCTCGCCGGAGTCCTCGGCCACTGCCTTCGCCATCCGGGCCGCGGCGGCGGACGGGGCGTAGTACGCCGAACCGGTCTTGAGCAGCGCGACGACCTCGGCGCCACCGTTGCGGGTCTTGACGACCAGCTCCTCGATCTGCTCGGCCGGCATGACGTCACGCAGCGGCTTGCCGTTCACGGTGCTCTTGGACGGCACCGGGACCATCGTGTCGCCGTGCGAGCCGAGCGTCAGGGTCCGTACCGACTTCACCGGTACGCTCAGCGCCTCGGCGACGAAGTTGGTGAAGCGGGCGGTGTCCAGCATGCCGGCTTGGCCGAGCACCCGGTTGCGCGGGAACTGGGTGGCGAGCTGGGCCAGCGCGGTCATCTCGTCGAGCGGGTTGGACACCACGATGACGACGGCGTTCGGCGCGTACTTGGCGACGTTCTCGGAGACCTGCCGGACGATCTTGGCGTTGGTCTCCAGCAGGTCCATCCGGCTCATGCCGGGCTTGCGCGGCAGGCCGGCGGTGATGACGACCACGTCCGAGCCCTCGATGGCGTCGTAGCCCTCGCCGTTCGGGCCGGTGGTGACGCCGACAACCTTGGTCTCGAAGCCCTCGACCGCGCGGGACTGGTTGAGGTCGAGCGCGAGACCCGCCGGCTTGCCCTCCACGATGTCGGTGATCACGACGGTGTCGAAGACGTCGTACTCGGCCAGGCGCTGTGCGGTGGTCGAGCCGTAGAAGCCGGCGCCGACGACAGTGACCTTCTTACCCATGGTCGTCCCACTCCCTGATCCCAGTCGGTTTTCCGGACCGTATCAGCCATCCTGGCACCGATCGGGCCAGGGGCGGACGGTTATGACCTGGGTGGGTGTCAGCCCGCCCGCTCGGCCCGTTCGACCACGTTGGTGAGCAGCATCGCCCGGGTCATCGGACCGACGCCGCCGGGCATCGGCACGAGCTTGCCGGCGACCTCGGCGACCTCCGGGTCGACGTCGCCGGTGTAGCGGCCCTTGCCGTCGTCGCCGATCACGCGCGTGATGCCGACGTCGACCACTGTCGCGCCCGGGTTGACCATGTCGGCGGTGAGCAAACCCGGTACGCCGGCGGCGACGATGACGACGTCGGCGGCGCGGGTGTGCGCGGCGAGGTCGAGCGTGCCGGTGTGGCAGAGCGTCACCGTGGCGTTCTCGCTGCGCCGGGTCAGCAGCAGGCCCAGCGGACGGCCGACCGTGTTGCCCCGGCCGACGACGGCCACGTTCGCGCCGCGCAGCGGCACGTCGTGGCGGCGCAGCAGCTCCACGATGCCGCGCGGGGTGCAGGGCAGCGGAGCGTCGTACCCGAGGACGAGCCGGCCCAGGTTGACCGGGTGCAGCCCGTCGGCGTCCTTGTCCGGGTCGATCGACTCCAGCGCGCGCTGGGTGTCGAGGTGCCCGGGGAGCGGGAGCTGGACGATGTAGCCGTGGCAGGCCGGGTCGGCGTTCAGCTCGGCGAGCGCCGCGTCGAGCTGCTCCTGGGTGGCGTCCGCGGGCAGCGTGACCCGCAGCGAGGCGATGCCGACCTCGGCGCAGTCGCGGTGCTTGCCGTTGACGTACGCCTGGGAGCCGGGGTCCTCCCCGACCAGCACCGTGCCGAGGCCGGGGGTGATGCCGCGTTCCGCGAGCGCCTTGACCCGGGCCCGTAGCTCGTCCTTGATCTCCGCCGCGGTGGCCTTGCCGTCCAGGATCGTCGCCGTCACGTCGTGATCGTCTCACGCCCGCTGGCGGGCCCGGACGACGACGGCCGACGATCACGCTGCGCAACGTGCGCTAAGTCACGGAGAGTCACCAATCACGGTGACGCCGCAGCCCGGTCACACCCGGACGGGCAGGGACCGGACAGCGGGAACAGCCGTCGCAGACCGCCCGGCCACGCGCGGACCGGAACAGAGGCAACCAGGAAAGAACCAGGCAGGGGCGAGGTTTAGCACGCGCGAGCGGCAACGACAAGACAGGGCGAACACGATCCGTCATCGATCAACCACGCGCCAGTTGTCGATGGGCCGAACCGCGACCTACCGTTACCGCTCGTTGCGGAGAGTCACCCAACGTCGGGACGACCGCGCAGCGTGAGGAGATGAGGAGACCCCATGCGTGTTCGTAGGCTCGCGGCCTGGGCCGCGCTCCCGCTCGCGGTGACGCTCGGCCTGACGGCCTGCGGCTCGGGCGGCGGCAGCGGCGGTGCCGGCAACCCCGACGCGGCCGTGCGGATCGAGATCGCCGAGCCGCAGCACCTGGTGCCCACAAACACCAACGAGACGAGCGGCTCCCAGGTCCTGTCGGCCCTGTTCAGCCCGCTCGTCGACTACGACGAGGCGAACAAGCCGCACGAGGTGGCGGCGGACTCGGTGACGACGTCGGACAACAAGGTCTGGACGATCAAGCTGAAGCCCGGCTACACGTTCCACAACGGCGAGAAGGTCACCGCCGACAACTACATCGACGCCTGGAACTACGGCGCGTACGCCCCGAACGGCCAGAACTCCAGCTACTTCTTCGAGAAGGTGGCCGGCTACGACGACCTCCAGGGCGAGACGCCGAAGGCGAAGACGCTCAGCGGCCTGCAGAAGGTCGACGACCTGACCTTCACCGTGACGCTCAACGAGCCGTACGTGGACTTCAAGTCGATGCTCGGCTACACCGCCTTCTACCCGCTGCCCGAGGCGGCCTTTTCCGCGCCGGGCGTACTGGCCGAGGGCTACGAGCAGGCCCCGATCGGTCAGGGCCCGTTCAAGATGAAGGGCAGCTGGCAGCACGACGCCAAGGTCGAGGTGGAGCGCTACGACGCCTTCCCGGGCCAGCAGCCCAAGGTCGCCGGTGTCGAGTTCCGCATCTACCAGCAGCCGACCGCCGCGTACGCGGACGTGCTGTCGGACAACCTCGACGTGATCAAGACGATCCCGACCGAGAACCTGTCCACCGCCGCGACCGACCTGGGCGACCGCTACCAGGAGAGCCCGGCCTCGTCGCTGCAGGTGCTGGCCTTCCCGACGTTCCAGGAGGAGTTCAGCAAGCCCGAGGTGCGCAAGGCCATCTCGATGGCGATCGACCGGGACGAGATCACCAAGTCGATCTTCAAGGACTCGCAGCGGCCGGCCCGCTCGTTCGTCTCGCCGGTGGTCGCCGGCTACCGGGAGAACACCATCGGCACCGCGGGCGCGTTCGACCCGGTCAAGGCCAAGGCCATGTACGAGGCCGCGGGCGGCCCGAAGAAGATCGAGCTGTCCTACAACGGCGACGGCGGCCACAAGGACTGGATCGACGCCACCTGTAACCAGCTCAAGGCCAACCTGGGCGTGGACTGCGTCGGCACCGCCGAGCCGAAGTTCGCGGACCTGCTGACCAAGGTCAAGAAGAAGCAGCCGGTCGGCCTGTTCCGGATGGGCTGGGTCATGGACTACCCGTCCATGGAGAACTACCTCGGCCCGCTGTACAGCAGCACCGGCTCGTCGAACTACTACGGCTACAGCAACCCGGAGTTCGACAAGCTGCTCGCCGAGGGCGCCCGCGCGGCGACCGAGGACGAGGCGATCAAGAAGTACCAGGCGGCGGAGGACCTGCTCGCGCAGGACATGCCGGTGATCCCGCTGCGGTACGGGCAGAACAACTTCGGCCACTCGACCAAGGTCAAGAACGTCCACGTGGACCTCTTCGACCGGGTGGACCTGCTGAAGATCGAACTCGCCTGACACCCTGCTGACGGGCCGGGCCACCCCCACCGGGTGGCCCGGCCTTGGCATTGGCCCACATTTGCGCTGTTTTCGGCAGACTTGCCAGCATGCTCCGCTTCATCCTGCGGCGACTCCTGCAGATGGTCCTCGCCTTCTTCGGGACCACTCTGATCGTCTACGCGCTGATGTTCGCCGGGCAGGGCGACCCGATCCAGGCCCTCGCCGGGGAGCGGCCGGTGACCCCCGCGCAGCGGGCCTACCTGACCGAGAAGTACCACCTGGACGCGACAGGGGTCGGCGGCTTCTTCTACCGCTACTTCAACTACCTCGGCGGTCTGGTCCAGGGTGACCTCGGGCAGTCGCTGACCGGGCGGCAGATCAGCGACATCCTCGCCGCCGCCTGGCCGGTCACCCTCAAGCTGGCGGTGATCGCGATGGCGGTCACGGTGATCTTCGGAGTCACCGCCGGCGTGATCGCGGCCATCCGCCGCTCCGGCGTGTTCGACCACGCCACGCTCGTGCTCACGCTGCTGGTGCTCGGCATACCCACCATCGTGCTCGCGCCGCTGGCGCAGTACTTCCTCGGCGTACGCTGGCCGATCTTCCCGCCCACCGCCGGAGCGCAACCCTCCTTCTACGCGCTGCTGCTGCCCGGCATCGTGCTCGGCTCGCTGTCCCTGGCCACCGCGCTGCGGCTGACCCGTACCTCGGTGACCGAGAACCTGCGCGCCGACTACGTCCGCACCGCCCGCTCGAAGGGCCTGCGGCGACGCCGCATCGTCGGCGTGCACGTGCTGCGCAACTCGCTCATCCCGGTGATCACCTTCCTCGGCGTCGAGCTGGGCAACCTGATGGGCGGCGCGATCATCACCGAGGGCGTGTTCAACGTGCCCGGCGTCGGCTTCAACCTGTTCCGCGGCATCCGCACCGAGGACGGCCCCCTGGTGGTCGGCATCGTCAGCGTGCTCGTCGTGGTCTACCTGCTCTCCAACCTGGTGGTGGACGTGCTCTACGCCGTCCTCGACCCGAGGATCCGCTATGAGTGACTTCGAGACGGTGGCGGCCACCGAGAACCAGGCGGCGCGGCGCGGCGTCTCCGGCGAACCGGGCACGCCCGGCCGGGCCGGGCGGCCGGAGCGGGCCCGCAGCCTGGCCGGGGACGCGTGGCGGGACCTGCGCCGCAACCCGGTCTTCTGGATCAGCCTGCTCCTGGTGGTGCTCGTCGCCGCGATGGCGGTGGCCCCCGGGCTGTTCGCCGCGAACGACCCGCGCGACTGCGTGCTCTCCCGCCAGCACGCCGGGCCGTCCGGCGGGGCCATCTTCGGGTACGACTTCCAGGGCTGCGACACGTTCGCCCGCGCGGTCTACGGCGCCCGCGCCTCACTGCTGGTGGGGGCGCTCTCCGCGCTGATCACCGGCGTGATCGCGCTCGTCGTCGGGATGCTCGCCGGCTACTTCGGCGGCTGGGTCGACGCGGTGCTCTCCCGGGTGATCGACATCGTGCTCGGCATCCCGCTGCTGCTGGCCGCGATCGTGCTGCTCAAGCGGGTCAGCACCAGCGGCGACACGGTACGGCTGTTCGCGGTGATCTTCGTGCTGGCGCTGCTCGGGTGGACCACCGCGGCCCGGGTGGTCCGCTCCTCGGTGATCACCGCCCGGGAGCAGGACTACGTGGCCGCAGCCCGGATGCTGGGGGCCGGCAACGGTCGGATCATGTGGCGGCACATCCTGCCGAACGCGCTCGCCCCGGCCATCGTGGTGCTCACCATCGCGCTCGGCTCGTTCATCGCGGCCGAGGCGACGCTGAGCTTCCTCGGCATCGGCCTGAAGGCGCCGACCATCTCCTGGGGCATCGACATCGACGCCGGGCGGGTGCACATGCGCGAGTCGGCGACGCCGCTGATCGTGCCGTCGGCCTTCCTCGCCCTGACCGTGCTCGCCTTCATCATGCTCGGCGACGCGATCCGCGACGCCTTCGACCCGAAGCTGCGGTGACAACCCATGACCCAGTCGTCGGCCCGGCCCACGCCGGCCTCGCCCACCCCGCCGGGCGGGCACCTGCTGGAGGTACGGGACCTGCACGTCGAGTTCCGCACCCGCGAGGGCGTGGCCCGGGTCATCAACGGGGTGACGTACCACCTGGACGCCGGGGAGACGCTCGCGGTGCTCGGCGAGTCCGGCTCCGGCAAGTCCGTCACCGCCCAGGCGATCATGGGCATCCTGGACACCCCGCCCGCGTACGTGCGCGGCGGGCAGATCCTCTACCAGGGGCGGGACCTGCTGACCCGGCCGGAGGAGGAACGCCGTCAGATCCGGGGCACCGAGATCGCGATGATCTTCCAGGACGCGCTGTCGGCGTTGAACCCGGTCTTCCCGGTCGGCTGGCAGATCGGCGAGTCGCTGCGCGAGCGGGCCGGGATGTCCCGGGCCGACGCGCGCAGGCGCACGATCGAGCTGATGGACCTGGTCCGGATCCCGGCCGCGGCGAAGCGGCTCGGTGACTACCCGCACCAGTTCTCCGGCGGCATGCGCCAGCGGGTCATGATCGCCATGGCGCTGGCTCTCGACCCGAAGGTGCTGATCGCCGACGAGCCGACCACCGCGCTGGACGTGACGGTGCAGGCGCAGATCATGGACCTCCTGGCCGACCTGCGCCGCGACCTCGGCACGGCGCTCATCCTGATCACCCACGACCTGGGGGTGGTCGCCGGTGTCGCGGACCGGATCGCGGTCATGTACGCGGGCCGCATCGTCGAGCACGCCGACGTGCGCGCGCTGTACCGGGCGCCGGCCCACCCGTACACGAAGGGGTTGCTGGAGTCGATCCCGCGCCTGGACGTGCGCGGCCAGGAGCTGTCGAGCATCCGCGGCCTGCCGCCGAACCTGATGGCGATCCCCTCCGGCTGCCCGTTCCACCCCCGGTGCCCGTACGTCCAGCAGGTCTGTGTGGACGAGGTGCCGCACGACCTGGTGCTCGGCGACGGGCGGACCAGCGCGTGCCACTTCGCGCAGGAGGTGCACGATGACAGCGCCGGCTGACGCCACGAAGGTGCGCGGCGAGACCATCCTCTCCGTCGACCACCTGGTCAAGCACTTCCCGATCAGCCAGGGCGTGCTGTTCAAGAAGACCATCGGCCAGGTCAAGGCGGTCGACGGCGTCTCTTTCGAGCTGCGGCGCGGTGAGACGCTCGGCGTGGTCGGCGAGTCCGGCTGCGGCAAGTCCACGTTGGCCCGGCTGCTGATGCGCCTGGAGACGCCCACCGCCGGGCGGGTCACGCTGGAGGGCCGCGACCTGCTGCGGGCCGGCGGGGCGGACCTGCGCCGGCTGCGCCGCAACATGCAGATGGTGATGCAGGACCCGTACACCTCGCTGAACCCGCGGATGACTGTCGGCGACATCGTCGGCGAGCCGTTCGAGATCCACCCGGAGGTGGCGCCGAAGCGCAGCCGGCGGCAGCGGGTGCAGGAGCTGCTGGACGTGGTCGGGCTCAACCCGGAACACGTCAACCGGTACCCGCACCAATTCTCCGGCGGCCAGCGGCAACGCATCGGCATCGCCCGGGCGCTCGCGCTGCGGCCCGAGATCATCGTCTGCGACGAGCCGGTGTCGGCGCTCGACGTCTCCATCCAGGCCCAGGTGATCAACCTGTTGGAGCAGCTCCAGGACGAGTTCGGGCTGTCGTACATCTTCATCGCCCACGACCTGTCGGTGGTGCGGCACATCTCCGACCGGGTCGCGGTGATGTACCTGGGCCGGATCGTCGAGATCGGCACCGAGGAGCAGATCTACCAGCGGGCCACCCACCCGTACACCCAGGCGCTGCTGTCGGCGGTCCCGGTGCCCGATCCGGAGGCCCGCGACCGGCAGACCATCATCCGGCTCAGCGGCGACGTGCCCAGCCCGGCCGACCCGCCGTCCGGCTGCCACTTCCGGACCCGCTGCTGGAAGGCCGAGGAGGTCTGCGCGGTCCAGGACCCGCAGACCGTGCCCCGGGCGGCGGACCCGCACCCCAGCGCCTGCCACTTCGCCGAGGTCCGCACCGACGTGTGAGCGCGACGAAGGCCCCGTCCCCCGGAGGAAGAGGGGGCGGGGCCTCCGCTGCGGCGGGTTGGGCGTGGACCCGGGGCGATCCCGGCGGCGTTGAGGCGCGCCGCCGTACGTGATCGGTGTCCCGCGACGGACCGCCGGGTCGACGCGGCGGGCCGGTGCGGCTCGGGTGAGGTGTCCCGGCGTGCGGGTCCCGGGTCCGGCGTGGCTCAGGCGGCCGGCGGGGCGCGCGCGGCGAGCGGGCCGCGCGGCGGCAGCGGCACGACCGGCGGCCGGGGCGCGGGCACGACGGGTTCCGGCACGGCCGGACCGGCCACGCGCGGGAGCGCGGCCGGGGCCAGGTCGTCCGGTCCGTCGGCGTAGCCGAGGCCGCCGCCGTGGTCGTGCCACGGCCCGGCGGCAAGCCCCGACCAGGAGATTCCGGGGTACGCGGTACGCAGCGCGACCGGGCTCGTTCCGGCGGACGGCGCGGCGGCGAGCGTTCCGGCAGGCGGCGCGGCGGCGGGCGTATCGGCGGGCGGCGCGGCGGCGAGCGCGGCAACGATCGGGGCGGGGGCCGGTGCGACGGCGGGCGCGGCGGCCGATCCCAGCCCGGCCAGGACGAAGGCCAGCGTGACGACGACGGCGGTCAACCGGTCGCGAACGCGCATGGCACACCTGCCGGTCTCACGGGCGGCGGAGACGGTCGATCGTCGCCGCGCACACGCTAGCAACCGGTTCCGGCGGCGGGCAACGGCCCGGCGTCCGGGTGCGTCCGTCGGGTGGACGACCGACGCACCCGGGCGATTACGGCCTGGTCAGTGGAAGAAGTGCCGCGTCCCGGTCAGGTACATGGTGACGCCGGCCGCCTTGCAGGCCGCGATGGTCTCCTCGTCCCGGATCGAGCCGCCCGGCTGCACGATCGCCCGTACCCCGGCGTCGATGAGGATCTGCGGGCCGTCGGCGAACGGGAAGAACGCGTCGGAGGCGCAGACCGAGCCGCGGGCCCGCTCGTCGCCGGCGCGGCTGACCGCCAGCCGCGCCGAGTCCACCCGGTTGACCTGACCCATGCCGACGCCGACGGTGGCGCCGTCGCGGGCCAGCAGGATCGCGTTGCTCTTGACCGCGCGGACCGCCCGCCAGGCGAACGCCAGGTCGCGCAGCGTCGCGGAGTCGGCCGGGTCGCCGGTGGCCAGCGTCCAGCCGGACGGGTCGTCGCCGGGCGCGTCGACGGCGTCCCGCGACTGCACCAGCACGCCGCCGCTGACCTGCCGCCACTCGGCGGGCCGCACAGCGAACTCGGGCGCCCGCAGCAGGCGGAGGTTCTTCTTGGCCCGCAGCAGCTCCAGCGCGTCCTCGTCGAAGCCGGGCGCCACCAGCACCTCGGTGAAGATCTCCGCGACCTGGCCGGCCATCGCCGCGTCGACCGGCCGGTTCACCGCGATCACCCCGCCGAACGCGGAGACCGGATCGCAGGCGTGCGCCTTGCGGTGCGCCTCGGCCACGTCCGCGCCGACCGCGATGCCACACGGGTTGGCGTGCTTGATGATCGCCACCGCCGGCTGGTCCGGGAAGTCGTTGGCGGCCCGCCAGGCGGCGTCCGCGTCGACGTAGTTGTTGTAGGACATCTCCTTGCCGTGCAGCTGCTCGGCCTGGGCCAGCCCGGCCGGCGCGCCCGGATCGGTGTAGAGCGCCGCCGCCTGGTGCGGGTTCTCGCCGTACCGCAGCACGGCCTGGCGGCGCAGCGCCAGCCCGGCGAACTGCGGCCAGCCGTCCTCGGCCGGCGCCACGGTGGTGGCGAACCAGTCGGCCACCGCCACGTCGTAGTCGGCGATGTCGGCGAAGGCCCGGGCGGCGAGCGCCCGGCGCTGGGCGATCGTGAAACCGCCGTCGGCGAGCGCGGCCACCACCGCCGGGTACGCGGCCGGGTCGGTCACCACCGCGACCGAGGCGTGGTTCTTCGCCGCGGCCCGCACCATCGCCGGGCCGCCGATGTCGATCTGCTCGACACACTCTTCGGTGTCGGCGCCGGAGGCGACGGTGGCCTGGAACGGGTAGAGGTTGGAGACCAGCAGGTCGATGCCGGCGATGCCGTGCTCGTCGAGCTGGGCGGCGTGCGCGTCCTTGCGCAGGTCGGCGAGGAGACCACCGTGGATCTTCGGGTGCAGCGTCTTGACCCGCCCGTCGAGGATCTCCGGGAAGCCGGTGACCTGCTCGACCGGCGTGACCGGCACCCCGGCGCCGGAGATCGTCGACGCGGTGCTCCCGGTCGACACGATCTCCACGCCGGCCCCGTGCAGGGCGCGGGCCAGCTCGGCCAGGCCGGTCTTGTCGTAGACGCTGACCAGCGCGCGCCGGATCGGGCGGCGGCCGGCGTCCTCAGTGGCGTTCACGGGATGGTGACCTTTCTTCCGGTGATCGTCCAGCCTTCACGGACCAGGCGGCCGACCTGCTCGACGAGCTGGCGCCGCTCGGCGGACTTGATGCGCTCGGTGAGCGTGTCCTCGTCGTCGCCGTCGAGCACCGGCACGGCGACCTGGGCCACGATCGGCCCGGTGTCCATCCCGGCGTCGACGAAGAACAGCGTGGCCCCGGTGACCTTCACGCCGTACGCCAGCGCGTCACGGGGGCCGTGGATGCCGGGGAACGCCGGCAGCAGCGTGTTGTGCGTGTTGAGGTAGCGGTCGCCGAACGCGGCCAGGAACTCCGGCCCGACCAGCTTGAGGAACCCGGCGCTGATGAC
The DNA here is from genome assembly GCF_028768405.1 of Micromonospora chalcea. Classification (NCBI taxonomy): domain Bacteria; kingdom Bacillati; phylum Actinomycetota; class Actinomycetes; order Micromonosporales; family Micromonosporaceae; genus Micromonospora; species Micromonospora chalcea. Next base: position 3,927,726 of record NZ_CP118233.1, read on the forward strand.
CAGGTCCGGCCGGTGCTCGGCGACCCGCGCGGTGAGCGCCTTGTCCCAGTCGGCGCGGGTGGGGTGGTCCTTGACACGCTCGACGAAGGACGGCACGCCGGCGGCGGCGGCCCGGTCCAGGCCGGCGATCCCGTCCCGGTCGGCGCCGACGGCGACGACCCGGGCGCCGAAGCCGGGGTCGGCGGTGGCGTCCAGCAGCGCCTGGAGGTTGCTGCCGGAACCGGAGACGAGGACGACGAGGCGGGCGACGGACGCGGGCTCGGTCACGCGGCAACCCTATCGGGCAGGTCAGGCGCCCCGGCCTCGGGGCGGCGGCTCAACGGTTGACCTCCCGGGTGGCGTGCTCGCGGTACGCTGCCGGTCGCCCGGTGTCCGGCCTCGCGCCCGGCCCGCACCCCACGAAGAATCCGGCACGCCGCGTGCCGTCGGACCGAGGAGTACGTCGCATGCAGCCCGGATACCCCCCGCAGCAGCCGCAGCAGATCGACAACAACATGACGATGTCCATCGTCGCGATCTTCCTGTTCTGGCCGCTCGCGATCCCGGCCATCATCAACGCGTCGAAGGTCAACCCGCTGATCCAGCAGGGCGACTACGCCGGCGCCCAGGCTGCCGCCGCCGAGTCCAAGAAGTGGTCCAAGTGGGCCCTCATCGCCGGCCTGGCCTGGATCGCCATCATCGTGGTGGGATGTTGCCTCCTCGGCGGCCTGGCTGGTATCGCCGGCAACAGCGGCAGCAACTGACGCACAACCGAACCGAACCTGAGGAGCACCCAGACATGCAGCCCGGTTACCCCGGCCAGGACCCGTACGGCCAGCAGCCGAACCAGGACCCGACCGCTCAGCCGAACGACCCGTACGCCCAGCCGCCGCAGGCCCCGCAGTACGGCCAGCAGCCGCAGTACGGCCAGCAGCCGACGTCGGGCCAGCCGTACGGCCAGCCCACCTCGGGTCAGCCCGCCTACGGCCAGGACCCGTACGCGCAGCAGCAGCCGCCGTACGGTGCCGCGCCGCAGTACCCGGCCGCCGGCTACCCGGCCGGCCCGGCGCAGGGTCAGGGCCAGAACAACACCATGGGCCTGGCCGGCATGATCGTCGGCATCGCCTCGATCGTGCTCGGCCTGTGCTGCCCGCTGCTGGGTGTCCCGGCCGGCATCGTGGCGGTCGTCCTCGGCGTGCTCGGCCAGAAGAAGGTCCAGGCGGGCGAGGCCAGCAACGCCGGCCAGGCGCGGGCCGCCCTGATCTGCGGCGCCGTCGGCGTGGTCGTCGGCATCGTCAGCGCCATCGCGGGCGCTGCGATCAACATGAACAACTTCGGCGCCTGACCGTCGTTCGAACGAGGGGCGTCCGGCGACCGCCGGGCGCCCCTCGCGCGTCTCTCTCCCCGCGCGGCGCCGGACGGATCAGCGGGGCGCCGGGGTGGCGCGGGGCGGGGGTGCCGGACGCGCCGGGCGGGTCAGGGTGCGGGTGGCGGCCGCGCCGAGTACCGCGCCCACCGCGATCACCAGGGTGGCCACCACCGCCACCGGCCAGGGCGACGGGCCGACCTCGGCCAGCCGCCCGCCGCCGAGCGGCCCGCCGGAGACCGCCGCGACCAGCCCCAGCAGCACGCCGGCCACCGGTCCGGCGAGCGCGGCCGGCCCGAGCAGCGCCGGCCAGGCCACATCGGCCCGTTCCTCGGCGGCCGCCCGGATCAGCCGCCGGGCCAGGAGCCAGCCGGCCGCCATCGCGGCCAGCACCGGCACCGCGAGCAGCGCGGCGCCGAGCCCGTCCATCGGGCCGCGGGGCAGGCCGGCCAGCAACGGTACGGCCGGCAGCGCGCCGACCGACACCTCACTCGTGCGGACGGCGGTGTCGGTGCCGACGGCGAACCCGGGACCGAGCAGGTAGCTGGCCGACCAGGCGATGGCGTTCGGCGCGTACGCGAGGCTGACCAGGGTGATGCCGGCCTGACCGGCCACCCCGGTCCGGTAGGCGCCGATCATGTCGGCCGCGTCGCCGCCGCCGGTGGCCACCGCCAGTCCGGCCGCCCCCGCGCCCGCGCCGAGCAGCAGCAGCGCCGCGACCAGGCCGGTACGCAGGCCGTCGCGCAGCGGCGGTGGGCAGCGCGCGGTCAGCAGCGCCCAGACGCCTGTGGTGCGCAGCGCCCCGACCAGGGCGGCCGGCACGCCGAACGCGGCGAACGTGAGCGCGGCGGTGACCGGGGAGACCCGCAGCCCGCCCGCGTCGACGGCGAACGCGGCGAGCGCGCCGAGCAGCGCGTACGCGATCCCGACGGCGGCCGCGACGGTGAGCGCCTGGCGGGGCGAGCCGGCCCCGCGCGCGCCGACGGCCCGGCTGACGTGCACGCCGGCGCGGGTGAGCCGCCAGACGGCGAGCGCGCTCAGCGCGAGCGGGATCAGGCCCAGCGGCCCGGCTGTGGTCTGCAGCGGCACGCCGTGCCCGAGCAGCCAGCCGGCCAGGCCGGCGCGCAGCGCGCCACCGAGCGAGCCGGCGTCCTCGCTGAGCTGGGCCAGGCCCAGCACGACGGAGACCGGCAGCCACGAGGTCAGCGCGGCCCAGAGCGCCGCCACCCCGGCCGCGACGGGCAACGGCGCCCGGCTGCGCGGCTCCTCGCCCGAGCGCGGCGCGGGCACCCGCGCGGCCGGGCGGGCGCGGCCGGGTGGCCGTTCCCCGGCGCGGGGACCGGAAGCCGGACGGCGTGGCTGGTCAGGGGTGACACGTGACATCGGGTCTACTCTGGCACGCCGCGGGAAGGACGGCAGTCCGATACCGGGTCGGCAGCGCGGCGAGTTCGCCGAACCCCCGCCTCAGCGGTGGTGATCCGGTCTAGCCTCGGCCTCAGACGCGACCATTCCCGTCGCGGCGCCTACCGTTCGGAGGAAGCCGTGCACGCTCCGTATCCGCCACCACCGCCGCCGCCGGCCGTCGGCCGGGACCGGACCACGCTCTGGGGCGTCCTCGGCATCGTCTTCGGCCTGTTCTGCTGCGGCATCCTGGGCATCGTCTTCGGCGCGCTGTCGATCCGCGACGCGCGGCGCAACGGCAAGTCGCAGCTGCTCGGCTGGCTGGCCATCGCGTTCGGTGTGATCAACATCGTCGCCAGCGCCATCGTGCGGGCCCGGGGCAACTCGTACTACCCGTACTGGTACCGCTGAACGCGAGGGGGCCGGCCGGTTCCCCGGTCGGCCCCCTCGGCGCGTGGTACGGCCGCTCAGCGGCCGGACATGAGCTCCCGCATCAGGTTGGCGGTCTCGGTCGGGGTCTTGCCGACCTTGACGCCCACCGCCTCCAGCGCCGCCTTCTTGGCGTCGGCGGTGCCCGCGGAGCCCGAGATGATCGCGCCGGCGTGACCCATGGTCTTGCCGGGCGGGGCGGTGAAGCCGGCGATGTAGCCGACCACCGGCTTGGTGACGTTGGCCTTGATGAACTCGGCCGCCCGCTCCTCGGCGTCGCCGCCGATCTCACCGATCATGACGATCGCGTCGGTCTCCGGGTCCGCCTCGAAGGCGGCCAGGGCGTCGATGTGGGTGGTGCCGATGATCGGGTCACCGCCGATGCCGACGCAGGTGGAGAAGCCGATGTCGCGCAGCTCGTACATCATCTGGTAGGTCAGCGTGCCGCTCTTGCTGACCAGGCCGATGCGGCCGGAGCCGGTGATGTCGGCCGGGATGATGCCGGCGTTGGACGCGCCCGGCGAGGCGATGCCCGGGCAGTTCGGGCCGATGATCCGGGTGCGCTCGCCCTTGGACTTGTTGTACGCCCAGAACGCGGCGGTGTCGTGCACCGGCACGCCCTCGGTGATCACCACGGCCAGGTCGATGCCGGCGTCGATCGCCTCGACCACGGCGGCCTTGGTGAACTGCGGCGGCACGAAGATGACTGTGACGTCCGCGCCGGTGGACTTCATCGCGTCCGCGACGGACGCGAAGACGGGCAGCTCGGTGCCGTCGAAGTCGACGGTGGTGCCGGCCTTGCGCGGGTTCACGCCGCCGACCACGTTGGTGCCGGCGGCGAGCATCCGCCGGGTGTGCTTGGAACCCTCGGAACCGGTCATCCCCTGCACGATGACCTTGGAGTCCTTGGTCAGCCAGATAGCCATTGTCAGACCCCCGCAGCTGCCAGCTCGGCGGCCCGCTCGGCCGCGCCGTCCATGGTGTCGACCCGCTGGATCAGCGGGTTGGCCGCGCCGTCGAGGATCGCCCGACCGGCCTCGGCGTTGTTGCCGTCGAGACGGACGACGAGCGGCTTGGTGGCCTTCTCGCCGCGCTGCTCCAGCAGCGCCAGCGCCTGCACGATGCCGTTGGCGACCGCGTCGCACGCGGTGATGCCGCCGAAGACGTTGACGAAGACGCTCTTGACCGACGGGTCGGACAGGACGATCTCCAGGCCGTTCGCCATCACCTCGGCGCTCGCGCCGCCGCCGATGTCGAGGAAGTTGGCCGGCTTGACGCCGCCGTGCCGCTCGCCCGCGTACGCGACCACGTCGAGCGTGGACATGACCAGGCCCGCGCCGTTGCCGATGATGCCGACCTCGCCGTCGAGCTTGACGTAGTTGAGGTCCTTGGCCTTGGCGGCCTGCTCCAGCGGGTCCACCGACGCCTGGTCGACCAGGGCCTCGTGGTCCGGGTGCCGGAACGCGGCGTTCTCGTCCAGCGTGACCTTGGCGTCCAGGAGCAGCAGCTTGCCGTCCTTGGTGGTGGCCAGCGGGTTCACCTCGACGAGCGTGGCGTCCTCGGCGACGAACGCCTGCCACAGCTTCACCGCGACGTCGACGACCTGGTCGGCGACCTCGGCCGGGAAGCCGGCCGCGGTGACGATCTCCCGGGCCTTCGCCTCGTCGACGCCGGTGTTGGCGTCGATCGGAGCCTTGACGACCTTCTCGGGCGTCTCGGCGGCGACCTGCTCGATGTCCATGCCGCCGGCCACGCTGGCGATGCAGAGGAAGGTGCGGTTCGCCCGGTCGAGCAGGTAAGAGAAGTAGTACTCCTCGGCCACGTCCGCGGTCACGGTGATCATGACCTTGTGGACGGTGTGACCCTTGATGTCCATGCCGAGGATGTCGGTGGCCCGGGCCACCGTCTCCTCCGCGCCCTCGGCCAGCTTCACGCCGCCGGCCTTGCCGCGGCCACCGACCTTCACCTGCGCCTTGACGACCACCCGACCGCCGAGGCGTTCGGCGATCGCGCGGGCCTCCTCCGGGGTAGTGGCGACGCCGCCGGCGAGCACGGGCAAGCCGTGCCGCTCGAACAGGTCCCGCCCCTGGTACTCGTACAGGTCCACGTTTGCGCGTCCCGTCCCGTCTCCGCGGCGCGCCGTCGCGCCGCCACCAGCGTTGGAAAATCAGTTTGACGCCTGTCATCAGAAGAGACAGGCCATTTGCCGCAGCCTAACGAGATGGGAACCGGCGGCAACCGAGCGGGTGCGGGGTGTGCGGTAATGCACAGCCCTCTTCGGCCGGCACCGGTTTCCGGCGGCGCCGGCACGCGGCGGCGGCCGCGGTTGTCAGCCGTCCGGGGGATGTGCCGGACCGGGCGTAACCGCCGGTCGGGGGCGTCGTTGAGTGTGATGTCGGAGCGCTGGTCAAGCGCGACGACGGGAGCGGCCGATGCCCTGTCGGTCGAGGGGTGGCGGCGGGGCATCGTGCATAGAGGGGCCGGGCGTGTGAGGGGTGCGTCCGGCCCCTCCCCCGTGCCCGGAGCCGCAGATGCGGCGGGTCAGCCGACCGGCTGGGCCACGTTCTCCCGCACCCATTCGACGATCGACCCGGTGGTCGCGCCGGGGGTGAAGATCTTCGCGACGCCGAGCCGCTCCAGCTCCGGCAGGTCGGCCTCGGGGATGATCCCGCCGCCGAACACCACGATGTCGGTGGCCTCGCGCTCGGCGAGCAGTTCGAGTACGCGCTTGAACAGCGTCATGTGCGCGCCGGAGAGCACGGACAGGCCGACCGCGTCCGCGTCCTCCTGGATGGCGGTCTCCACGATCTGCTCGGGCGTCTGGTGCAGGCCGGTATAGATGACCTCCATGCCCGCGTCGCGCAGGGCACGCGCGACGACCTTCGCGCCCCGGTCGTGGCCGTCCAGGCCGGGCTTCGCGACGACGACCCGGATACGAGAGCTCATCTGCGCACACCTTTCACCAGGACACTGACCTGAACGAACGGTAACCCGGCGGAGCGGGGGGCGGAAAGCGGGGCCCGGACCGTCCCACGCCCGGGCTACTCTCCTACCGCTCAGGCGCGGACGCGGAAAGCCGGACACCTCCGCCGATCGGTCACTGTCCGCGACGAATGGACAGTCGGAGGCCCATCCGACCGGCGGCACGAGACATGACAAGACAGGATGGAAACGGACATAACGAATCGCCAGTTCGGCGCTTCGGCTTGTGACAGGAGTGGCAGTTGGCTAACGTGTCCACGGTTGTCATCAGGTCCACGGACGGGTGACGACGCGACACCGGAGGTTCCACCGAGCTTCACCGAACGGTCCGGAGTCGCATCGGATCCCCGACAACGGAGGGTGTGCGTGCGCCAGCGCCTGTCGTCTGAGCCCGATCGCTATCGCGGCCGCCGTCGCGTACCCACCCCCCCGCGGAGCCGCTACGCGGCGGTGGTCACCACCGCGTTCGTCGGCGCCGGCATCGTCGCCATCGGCGCGAACGCCCTTCCTGACGCCAAGAGCGTCAACCCCTCGGTCCTCGACGAGCTCCGGCAGGCCTCGGTCGCCAGCCAGGACGCGGCGGCCCGTGCCGACAGCGCCGACCGCGCGTCCCGGTCCGACCGCACCGACAGCAAGATCACCGAGCAGGACCCGTGGCTCCTGCCGCTGCACGGCTACGACTTCAAGTCCCCCTACGGCATGCGCTGGGGCAAGCTGCACACCGGCATCGACCTGGTTGCGCCGGAGGGCACGCCGTACAAGGCGGTCCACGCCGGGACGGTCACCAAGGCGGGCTGGTTCGGCGGCTACGGCTACGCGGTGATCGTGAAGCACTCCGACGGCACCGAGGCCATCTACGGCCACTCCTCCGCCGTGTCGGTCAAGGAGGGCCAGGAGGTGAAGGCCGGCGACCAGCTCGGCCTGGTCGGCAACACCGGCCACTCCTACGGCTCCCACCTGCACCTGGAGATCCATGTCAAGGGCCAGCCGCAGGACCCGGTGGCGTTCCTCAAGGAGCGCGGAGTGGACATCCAGCTCGAAATCGAAGCGATTTACGGCGACGTAGCCGCCTCCTGACGCTCAGTACGCCCCGTCACCGCCCGGATCACACGATCCGGGCGGTTTCGTTTTGGCGGAAGTCTGCCACGTCACACCCGCCGGTGTGAGCGGGACCACATCGGTAGGTGATCGTCTTCGCCGATGAACCGCCCGTCCGGTCCGCAACCGGGCACGGCGCGACGGCCCGCAGCCATTGCTCCGGCCACCCGATACCCGCCACCACCTGCGCCGACACCAGTATTTCGTGGTCACGTGCCCCTCGACTGGTGAAGGATCCCGTGCAGCACAGCAGCCCCACCCCGGACAACGCTCCCGCCCGGCACCGGCGTCCGCGCCGCGCCCGGCGCACCGTATACGTGGTCACCGGCGCGGTGGCCCTGCTCGGCCTCGGCATCGGCGGCGTGGTCACCGTCGCCGACCGGTCCGCGCCGACGCCGGCCGCCGTCGACCTCGGCGTACAGGCCCGCGTCGACGACGCGGCCCGCGCCGACCGCTCGGCCCGCGAACCGATCACCCCGTCCGCCGTCCCGGCCAGCCCCGCGCCGAGCCCGAGCGCGACCGCCCCGGCGCCGAAGAAGACGGCCACCGCCAAGCCCAAGCCGAAGAAGACCGTGGCGAAGAAGGCGGTGGCGAAGAAGCCGACCTGGGTCATCCCGATGAAGGGCGCGGACATCACGTCCTGCTACGGGCCCCGCTGGGGCACCCAGCACGCCGGCATCGACTTCGCCATGCCGGCCGGCACCCCGATCCACGCCGCCGCGGCGGGCACCGTGGTCAAGGCCGGCGACGTGGGCGACGGCTACGGCATCTCGGTCTTCATCGACCACCACAACGGCTACCTGACCCACTACGCCCACCAGAGCCGGCTCGCCGTCGCCGTGGGCGACAAGGTCACCGCCGGTCAGGTCATCGGCTACGAAGGCTCCACCGGCGACTCCACCGGCCCGCACCTGCACTTCGAGGTGCACCAGGGCGCCATGTGGAACCAGATCGACCCGGCGCCGTTCCTGCGCGCACGGGGCATCGACGTGGCCTGCTGACCGCGCCACGACAGGGGCAGGGCCCGGTCCGGCCACGAGCCGGACCGGGCCCGCTCACGCTCAGAGCTTGTCGATCGGGGCGTGCCGCAGCACCAGCCACATCGTCTGGTCGCCGAAGTCGATCTGCGCCCGGGCGCCCGGCCCGGCCCCCTCCACCGCCAGCACCCGGCCCAGGCCGTACCGCTGGTGGTTGACCCGGTCCCCGGCCGAGACCTTCGGGGCCTGCTTCAGCTCACTCGCCGTGGACAGCCGGCTGGCGTCCACGCCCAGCCGCTTCGCCAGCTCGGTCGCCTTCGGCGTGCCGCCGGCGAAGCCGCCGCGGCCCAGGCGGTCCGCCCGGCCGCCGACGCCGCCGCCCCCGCCACCCCACGAGGTGTACGACCCCTCGGTGCGCTCCCAGCGGACCAGCTCCGGCGGCAGCTCCTCCAGGAACCGCGACGGCGGGTTGTACGCGGGCGCGCCCCACGCCGACCGGGTCACCGCGCGGGACAGGTAGAGACGCTGGCGGGCCCGGGTGATGCCCACGTACGCCAGCCGCCGCTCCTCCTCCAGCTCCCGGGTGTCGCCGAGCGAGCGCAGGTGCGGGAAGACGCCGTCCTCCAGGCCGGTCAGGAAGACCACCGGGAACTCCAGGCCCTTGGCCGTGTGCAGCGTCATCAGCGTGACCACGCCCTGGTGGTCCGGGTCGTCGGAGGGGATCTGGTCGGCGTCGGCGACGAGCGCCACCTGCTCCAGGAACCCGGCCAGGGTGGCCCGCTCGTCCTCGGCGCCGAGCGCCTCGATCCGTTCGGTGTACTCCCGGGCGACGCTCACCAGCTCCTGGAGGTTGTCCACCCGGCCGGCGTCCTGCGGGTCGAGGCTCTCCTCCAGCTCGGCCAGGTAACCCGAGCGGGTCAGCACCGCCTCCAGCACCTCCTCCGGCGTGCCGGTGGCGGCCAGCTCCCGCGCCGCGTCGAGCAGCGCGACGAACTCGGCGATGCCGTTCGCGGCCCGGGTGGAGATGCCGGGTGCGTCCTTGGCCCGGCGCAGCGCGGCGCCGAAGGAGATGCGGTCGCGCGCGGCCAGCGCCTCCACGCACGCCTCGGCCCGCTCGCCGATGCCCCGGCGCGGGGTGTTCAGGATCCGCCGCAGGCTGACCGTGTCGTCGTCGTTCACCACCGCGCGCAGGTACGCGAGCGCGTCGCGGACCTCCTTGCGCTCGTAGAAGCGCACCCCGCCGACCACCTTGTAGGGCAGGCCGACCCGGATGAACACCTCCTCGAACACGCGGGACATGGCGTTGGTGCGGTAGAAGACGGCCACGTCGCCCGGGCGGGTGTCGCCGTCGTCGACCAGGCGGTCGATCTCGCGGGCGACCCAGTCGGCCTCGGCGTGCTCGGTGTCGGCGACGTACCCGACGATCTGCTCCCCGGCCCCGGCGTCGCTCCACAGCCGCTTCGGCTTGCGGGAGGTGTTGCGGTCGATGACCGCGTTCGCCGCGTTGAGGATGGTCTGGGTCGAGCGGTAGTTCTGCTCCAGCAGGATCGTGCGGGCGTCGGTGAAGTCCCGCTCGAACTCCAGGATGTTGCGGATGGTCGCGCCGCGGAACGCGTAGATCGACTGGTCGGCGTCGCCGACCACGCACAGCTCGGCCGGCGGGATCCCCTCGGTCCCGGAGACCAGCTCCTTGATCAGCACGTACTGGGCGTGGTTGGTGTCCTGGTATTCGTCGACCAGCACGTGCCGGAACCGCCGCCGGTAACTCTCCGCCACGTGCGGGTGCGACTGGAGCAGGTGCACCGTGGTCATGATCAGGTCGTCGAAGTCCAGCGCGTGCGCCTCGCGCAGCCGCCGCTGGTAGAGCGTGTACGCCTCGGCGAGCGCCCGCTCGTTCGGCCCCTTGGCCCGGCCGGCGAACTCCTCCGGGTCGACCAGCTCGTTCTTCAGGTTCGACACCTGGGCGGCCAGACCCCGGGCCGGGTAGCGCTTCGGGTCCAGGTCCAGCTCGCGGGCGACCATCTGCATCAGCCGGCGCGAGTCGTCCGCGTCGTAGATCGAGAACGTCGACTTCAGGCCGGCGTGCTCGTGCTCGGCCCGCAGGATGCGTACGCACGCGGAGTGGAACGTCGACACCCACATCATCCGGGCGCGCGGGCCGACGAGCGCGGCCACCCGCTCCTTCATCTCGCCGGCGGCCTTGTTGGTGAAGGTGATCGCGATGATCTCGCCGGGATGCACGTCCCGGGCGGCGAGCAGGTAGGCGATCCGGTTGGTCAGCACCCGGGTCTTGCCGGAGCCGGCGCCGGCCACGATGAGCAGCGGGGAGCCGGCGTGGGTCACCGCGTCCCGCTGGGGGCCGTTCAGGCCGTCGAGGAGGGCCTGCGGGTCCGACCCGGGGGCCCCGGGGCGGCGCGGCGGGGTCGGCCGGGACTCCGGCGCAGGCGGGGACGCGGGGATGTCGAAGAGAGGATGCATCGCAGTCCGAGTCTATGCCGTCGGCCGGACACTTCCCCGCCCGCGCCGCCGGTCGGCGCCCGGCGGCACGTCTCACCTGTTGGTGCGTCTTCTTGCGCGCCCGCCCGGGTGGTCGGCATACTCGACGACGTGTTCGATCAGCGCTTCTACTTTTACTACGGCACCGGGAGTCCGGCAGCCGTGGGTCGCGCCTGATCACAGACCTACGAAACGCCCCGGGCTCGGAGAGCCCGGGGCGTTTCCGTCCCGGGATCCGGGTACCGGGCCCGAGCCCCGAGAGGGACGACGATGATGACTGACGTGGTGGAGTCCAGCGGCAGCCCGGCGCGCAACGGCCGGCCGGCCGACGCCGACCCGAGCGGCGCCGCGGCGTCCCGGACCGGCACCGACGACGCGACGGCCGCCGAGCGGATCGGTGAGATCCGGCGGCGGATCGACGAGATCGACAGCACGCTCATCGCGCTCTGGCAGGAGCGGGCCGCGCTCTCCCAGGAGGTCGGCGCGACCCGGATGGCCTCCGGTGGGACCCGGCTCGTGCTCTCCCGCGAACGGGAGATCCTGGAGCGGTTCCGGGCCGAGCTCGGCGCGGACGGCACCCAGCTCGCGCTCCTGCTGCTGCGCGCCGGTCGCGGCCCGCTGTGACGCCGTGACGCCCCCGGATACGACGAACCGCCTACCGGCGTCGAGTTGACGCCGGCAGGCGGTCCGGTTCGGTTCAGGCCGCGTCGTGGGTGACGACGATCTCCCGCTTCTCCGCGAAGTGGCAGGCGCTCGGGTGGTCCGAGCCCGGCCGGATCTGGAGCAGCGGCACCTCCTGGGCGCAGACGTCCTGCGCCTTCCAGCACCGGGTCCGGAACCGGCAGCCCGAGGGCGGGCTGACCGGCGAGGGGACGTCGCCCTGGAGCCGGATGATCGCCTTGCTCTCGCGCACCGTCGGGTCGGGCACCGGCACCGCCGACAGCAGCGCCTGGGTGTACGGGTGGGTCGGACGCTCGTAGATCTCGTCCTCGGTGCCGATCTCCACCATCTTGCCCAGGTACATCACGGCGACCCGGTCGGAGAGGTGACGCACCACCGACAGGTCGTGGGCGATGAAGACGTACGACAGGCCGAACTCGCCCTGGAGCTTCTCCAGCAGGTTCATCACCTGCGCCTGGATGGAGACGTCCAGCGCCGACACCGGCTCGTCGCAGACGATCACCTCGGGCCGCAGCGCGAGCGCCCGGGCGATGCCGATGCGCTGCCGCTGGCCGCCGGAGAACTGGTGCGGGTACCGGTTGATGTGCTCCGGGTTGAGGCCGACCAGGTCGAGCAGCTCCTTGACCTTGGTGCGCCGGCTGCCGCGCGGAGCCACCTCGGGGTGGATCTCGAACGGCTCGCCGATCAGGTCACCCACCGTCATCCGGGGGTTGAGCGAGGTGTACGGGTCCTGCATCACCAGCTGGATCTGCCGGCGCAGCCGACGCAGCGCGCCACCGGAGAGCTTGGAGATGTCCTGGCCCTTGTAGAGCACCTGGCCGCCGGTCGGCTTCTCCAGGTTCATCAGCACCCGGGCCAGCGTGGACTTGCCACAGCCGGACTCGCCGACCACGCCGAGCGTCTCGCCGGCCTTTAGGTCGAAGGAGACGCCGTCGACCGCCTTGACGTGGCCGATGGTCTTCTTGAACACCACGCCCCGGGTCACGGGGTAGTGCTTGACCAGGTCACGAACCTCGATGATGTTCTCAGTCACGGTTCACCAGTTCCTCGGCGAAGTGGCAGGCGCTGGCCCGGCCGTTGCCCAGTTGCAGCAGCGGCGGGACCTTCTCCCGGCACACCGGCTGCGCCATCGGGCAGCGCGGGTTGAACGCGCAGCCCGGCGGGATGTTCATCAGGTTCGGCGGGAGGCCCTTGATCGTGCGGAGCTCCTGGCCCTTCTCGTCCATCCGCGGGATCGAGTTGAGCAGGCCGAGCGTGTACGGGTGTGCCGGCTTGCGGTACAGGTCGTAGACGTCGGCTTCCTCGACGATCCGGCCGGCGTACATGACCGCGATCCGGTCCGCGACGTCGGCGACCACGCCGAGGTCGTGGGTGATCAGGATCATGCCCATCTGCCGTTCCCGCTGGAGCTCACCGAGCAGGTCCATGATCTGGGCCTGCACGGTCACGTCCAGGGCGGTGGTCGGCTCGTCGGCGATCAGCACCTCGGGGTCCAGCGCCAGCGACATGGCGATCATGGCGCGCTGCCGCATACCGCCGGAGAACTGGTGCGGGTAGTTGCTGAACCGGCCCTTGGCGTTGGGGATCTTCACCTGGTCGAGCATCTCGATCGCGCGCTTCTTGGCGTCCGAGCGGCTCATGCCGCGCCGGATGCGGAACTGCTCGGCGATCTGGAAGCCGACTGTGAAAACCGGGTTGAGGGCCGAGAGCGAGTCCTGGAAGATCATGGCGATGCCCTCGCCCCGGATCCGCCGCCGCTGCTCGGGGGACATGGTGAGCATGTCCTTGCCGTGGAAGCGGACCTGGCCGCCGGTGACGAACCCGGGCGGGGTGTCCAGGATGCCCATGATGGTCTGCGCGGTGACGCTCTTGCCGGAGCCCGATTCGCCGAGCACGGCGAGGGTCTCCCCCGCGTCGACGTGGTACGTGACTCCGTTGATGACCTTGGCGACGCCGTCCCGGGTACGGAACTCCACCCGAAGGTCGTCGACCTCGAGCAGCCGGCCCGAGGGGCGACCGGATCCGTCGGCGCCCGGCGCGGACTGCTCGGACACGAGAATGTCGGACAACTCAGTTCCCCTATCGAAGCTTCGGGTCGAGGGCCTCGCGGACCGCCTCGCCGAGCATGACGAAGCTCAGCACTGCGGCGACGAGGAACGCGGAGGGGAAGAACAGCAGGTACGGCGAGACCCGAATGTAGTTCTGCGCCTCGCTGATCATGATGCCCCAGGAGACGACCGGGCTCTTCAGGCCGATGCCCAGGAACGAGAGCGTGGCCTCCGCGCCGATGAACGAGCCGACCATGATCGTGCCGTAGACCAGAAGCGGGGCCAGGCAGTTCGGCAGCAGGTGCTTGAGGATGATCCGGCCGGTGCTGGCGCCGAGCGCGCGGGCCGCGACGATGTAGTCGGCCTCCTTGGTGGCGAGCACCGAGGAGCGCATCAGCCGCATCACCACCGGCCAGCTCAGCACGCTCAGGGACAGGATGACCAGGCCCATGATCGTCCACTCGCCGTTGTCGGTGCCGGAGCCGTTGAACGTGGTCAGGATGACGATCGAGCCGAGCACGAACGGCAGGCCGAAGAAGATGTCCGCGACACGGGACAGCAGCGCGTCCACCCAGCCGCCGCGGTAGCCGGCGATGATGCCCATCGTGCCGCCGACGAGCAGCGTCAGGACGGTGGAGACCACTGCCACCACGATCGAGGCGCGGGCGCCGTAGATGACCCGGGCGTAGACGTCGCGGCCCTGCACGTCGTAGCCGAACCAGGCGGCCGACGACGGCTCGACCCGGCTGCGGTCAAGCGAGCCGTTGACCGCGTCGCCGGAGGTGAACAGCCACGGGAAGGCCGCCATCACGAGGAAGATCAGGATGATCGTCGCCGAGATCCAGAACAGCGGCTTGCGGCGCAGGTCGATCCAGGCGTCACCGAGCAGGCCACGCGGCTTGTTCTGCTTCGCGCTCTCCGGCAGGCCCGCGTTGGTGGGCGCGCCCGACCCCGCCTCGGTGGGCATGGTCGCGGGCGGCGTCGACACGATCGACGCGGTATTCGGGTCACTCATGCCCGTACCTCGCTGCGCTCGGCGCGGGCGTGGTTACCCGCGCAGACTGCTGGGACGTTTCGTACGCTGCGGCGGTCACTCATAGCGGATCCTCGGGTCGAGGGCGGCGTAGAGCAGGTCCACCACCAGGTTCATGATGAGATAGACGAGCACCAACACCACGACGATGCCGACAACGGTAGCGCTCTCCTTGGTGACGATCGAGCGGAGCACCTGACGGCCGATGCCGTTGATGCCGAAGATGCCCTCCGTCACGATCGCGCCACCCATCAGCGCGCCGAGGTCGGTGCCGAGCAGGGTGACCACCGGGATGAGCGAGTTGCGCAGCAGGTGCACGCCGACCACGCGGCGCATCGGGAGGCCCTTGGCGATCGCGGTGCGGACGTAGTCGGCACGCCGGTTCTCGGCGATGCTCGTACGCGCCACCCGGGCGATGTACGCCATCGATGCGCTTCCGAGCACGAAGCCCGGCACGATCAGTTCACTGAACCGCATCTCGTTGGACACGGTCGGGTTGATGATGCCCCACTTCACGCCGAGCAGCCACTGCAGCACGAAGCCGATGACGAAGACCGGGAGGGCGATCAGGAAGAGGGTGGAGACCAGGACCAGGTTGTCCAGGAAGCCGTTGCGCCGCAGGCCGGTGAGGATGCCGGCGCCGAGACCGATCACGGCCTCGATGGCGAGGGCGACCACCGCCAGCTTCAGGGTGTTCGGGTACGACGTGGCGATGATGTCGCTGATCTCGCGACCGCCGAACGTGATACCGAAGTCACCCTGCAGAAGGTTCTTCATGTAGCTGGCGTACTGCACCCAGATCGACTCGTCGAGGTTGTACTTCTCGGTCATCATGGCGCGGTAGTTCGGCGGGCAACCGCGGTCGCCGCACTTGCCGGCGAAGGGGTCACCGGGCACTGACCAGACGAGCCAGTAGATCAGGAACGTCGTACCGATGAACACCGGCACGAGTTGCAGCAGCCGTCTCAAGAGATAACGGCCCATGGGGTGGTCCTCCAGACAGGGAGCGCCGGGGCGGGCCGGCGCGGCGGCGACAACGTTGCGAGGGGTTCGTTGTACACCCCCTCGCGGAACGGCCCCGGGTCGGGCTCACCGGTAGGCGAGCCCGACCCGGGGTCAGAGCGTTCGGATCAGAGCTCGACCGAGGTGATGTCGAGCTCGCCGACGTTGGTCAGCTCGAGCTTCTTGATCTTCTCCGAGTGGCCGGACTGCTGGCCACCGAAGTAGATCGGCATCGACGGAACGTCCTGGTCGATCAGCTTGACGGCCTCAGCGAACTTCTTGTGGGCCTCCTCGATGCTGGGGGCCGCGGTGGCCTCCTTCGAGAGGGCGTCCACCTGCGGGTTGCTGTACTTGCCGTCGTTCGAGGAACCACCGGTGACGTAGAGCGGGTTGATCCAGTTCTCCACGTCCGGGTAGTCCTGCTGCCAGCCGGCCCGGTACGCGCCGGTCATCTTGTAGGCGTTGATGTTGGCGCGGAAGACCGCGAAGGTCGGCACGCCGACGGCGACCGCGTCGATGCCCAGGTTGGTCTTGATCTGCTGGGCGACGGCCTCCATCCACTCCTTGTGGCTGGCGTCCGCGTTGTACGACAGGGTCAGCTTGCCCTGGAAGCCACCGGACTCGGCGTAGAGCTTCTTGGCCTCGGCCACGTCGAACTTGCAGGCGGTGCAGTTGCCCGGCTCGGCGCCCGGGGTCAGCGGGTTGGCCCAGCTGTCGGCCGGCTTACGGGTACCGAAGAAGATCTTGTCGGTGATCGCCTGCCGGTCGATGGACAGCGAGATCGCCTTGCGCAGCTTCGGGTTCTGGAAGCGCTTGTCGTAGATCGGGAAGGCGATGATGCCGGTCGACGGGGTGGTCGAGGACATGGCCCGCTCGGCCAGGTCGGTCTTCCACTTGTCACCGGCCAGCGCGGAGACCGGAACCTGCTGCTGGAAGTCCAGGTTGCCGGCGAGCAGGTCGTTGTAGGCCGCCGTGTCGTCCTGGTAGATCTTGACGGTGACGTCCTTGATCTTCATCTTGTCGCGCAGGCTGTAGTCGTCGAAGCGGGTCAGCTTGATCTCGACGTCGTCCTGCCAGGAGACGAGCTTGACCGGGCCGTTACCGATCGGCTTCTTGCCGAACTCCGCCGGGGTGGTGGAGAAGAAGGCGTCCGGCAGCGGCACGAAGGCGCTGTAGCCGAGCTTGGTCGGGAACACGGCGGTCGGCGCGTTCAGCGTGACCTCGAAGTTCCAGTCGTCGACGACCTTGAGGCCGGACATGTCCTTGGCCTTGGGCTCCGGGGCCTTCTGCGGGCCGTCCGGGCCGTCCGGGTCCTCGGTGTAGACCTCGTCGAAGCCCTGGATGTCGGAGAAGAAGGAGGCGTTCTGCGCGCCGTTCGGGCCGTACGCCGCCCAGTTCCAGGCCTTGACGAAGCTCTCGGCCTTGACGGTGGTGCCGTCGTGGAACTTGGTGTTCTGCTTGATCTTGATCTTGAAGACCTTCGAGTCGCTCGTCTCGATCGACTCGGCGAGCAGGTTCTGCGGCGCCCCACCGTTGTTGGGGTACTCGACCAGACCGCTCCACATCCAGTCGATGATCGCGCCGCCACCGGTCTCGGTGGTGTTCGCCGGAACCAGGGGGTTCTCCGGCTGGGTACCGTCGATGACGATCGCGCCGTCCGAGCTGGCGCCGGCGTCGCCACCGTCGTTGTTCCCGCTGGAGCAGCCGGACGCGACGAGCGCGAATGCCGCGCCCACCGCGAGCGCGCCGCTCGCCCGCTTCGAGACTCTCATTCCGAGGGGCCTCCTCTTTCTTAACCTGGTTCCGTCGTGGGTTTCACGCACGTTTGGGGGTGACACCACCGGCGACCCGGACAAGCCGGACGTCGGTTTACCGCAGAGGATTTCGGGACACCCCAGGGGTACCGATCCGCCGGGCGCCACACCTTGGACGTGGGCACCGCGCAGGGTCGACAACCACGCGGCGACGCTGGTGGCGGCGTCCACGTGGTCGGCAGGCCCGACGAGATGCCTCACACCGGGGGGTGAGGTGCTGCCACTGTGACACCCACCGGCCCTTTCCGTGAAGGTGCCGTTATCAAGACGTTAGTTGCCCGCCACGTTGCCGATACTTGAGAAAAGATCACAAAGCGTACGGACGATAGGGCCCTGAACAGGCAAGACGGGCACATGGAGGTTGACGGGCATCCCTGCCGCCCGCATGCGCTGTGACGTGGACCGCGCCCGCTCCGGGCCGTCAACGGGCGCACGGCTGCGGCTTTTTTGTCCGTCCGGAGGATACCGACGTCGACTGTGCGGACAACAACGACCCCCCGGGGGGACGATGCCTCCCAGGGGGTCGCCGAGCGACGTGAGCTCAGACCAGGCGGCGGTCGGCAGCCCAGCGGGACAGCTCGTACCGGTTCGACATCTGGAGCTTGCGCAGGACGTTGGAGACGTGCGTCTCGACCGTCTTGATCGAGATGTACAGCTCCTTGGCGATCTCCTTGTAGGCGTACCCGCGGGCGAGCAGCCGGAGCACCTCGCGCTCCCGGTTGGTGAGCTGGTCCAGCTCGGGGTCGGCCACCGGCGCGTCCGGCCGGGACGCGAACGCGTCAAGCACGAACCCGGCCAGCCGGGGGCTGAACACGGCGTCCCCGTCGGCCACCCGGCGGATCGCGTCGGTCAGCTCCTCCGGGGAGATCGTCTTGGTGACGTAGCCCCGCGCGCCGGCCCGGATCAGCCCGATCACGTCCTCGGCGGCGTCGGACACGCTCAGCGCGAGGAACCGCACCTGTGGGTGGGTACGCCGCATCGCCTCCAGCACCGCGCGGCCGCCGCCGTCGGGCATGTGCACGTCGAGCAGCACCACGTCCGGCGCGGTGGCCGCGATCCGGGTCACCGCCTCGGCCACCGAGCTGGCCTCGCCGACCACCTCGACCCGCGCGCCCAGCTCGGCGCGCACGCCGGCCCGGAACATCGCGTGGTCGTCGACGAGGAAGACCCGCAGCGGCCCGCGCGGCGCCGTGCCCTCGACCGGTTCCTGCTCGGACATGTCACCTGTCCCTTTCCGCCGTGGAGCCGGAGCCGCTGATCGGCAGGATCAGCCGGACCTCGGTCCCTTCTCCCGGCTCGGACCGGATCTCCGCCCGGCCGCCGTGCCGCTTCATCCGCCCGATGATCGATCCTCGGACGCCGTGCCGGTGATTCTCCACCGTATCCGGGTCGAAGCCCTTGCCCCGGTCCCGGACGAAGACGCTCACCTGCTCCGGCTCCACCTCGGCGTAGAGCGACACGGTCTGCACACCGGCGTGCCGGGCCGCGTTGACCAGGGCCTCCCGGGCGGCGGCCACGAGCGCGCCGACCCGCTCGTCGGTCTCCCGGTCGCCGACGACCACCGCCTCGACAGTGATGGCGAACGTGTCCTCCACCTCGGCGGCGGCCTGCTCCAGCGCGGCCGCGAACCGCTCGGTCGGCGAGGCGGTCGGCTTGTAGAGCCAGTTGCGCAGCGAGCGCTCCTGGCCACGGGCCAGCCGCTGCACCGTCTTGACGTCGCTGGCGTTGCGCTGGATCAGGGCCAGCGTGTGCAGCACCTGGTCGTGGACCATGGCGGCCAGCTCGGCCCGCTCCTGCTCGCGGATGCGTCCCTCCCGCTCCGAGCGGAGCTGGTTCCAGGTCCGCCAGAGCACCGGGCCGGTCACCACGCCGACGCCGGCCAGCCCGACCAGCGCGAAGATCACGCCGTTGAGCACCGCGTCGAAGTTCTGCGCCGGCGAGTAGACGGCCGCCACGCCGATGATGCCGACCGCGACGAGCACGCCGCCGCCGATGAAGCGCAGCACGAACGCGCGCCGGTCGGTCTCCTCCACCACCGCGCCCAGCCAGGGCACCGCCGCGTCGCCCCACTGCCGGCGCCGCTCCGGCCCGGACTGGTGCCAGATGACGCCCGCGCCGACCGCGATGATCGCCACCAGCCAGCCGGCGGTGCCGGCCGCGCCCACCGAGTTGAAGGCGAAGACCTGCAACAGCAGTACGCCCAGCCCGATCGCCACGAACGGCAGCAGCTGGGCCAGGTCACGGCGCGGCGGGACGGCGGTGTCGCCGGGGCGGGGTGGCACCACCGCCCAGAATGCTGCGTAGAGCAGCAGCCCGAGGCCGCTGAGCCCGAGCAGGACCATGAACGCCATCCGCACCCGCAGCACCGGGATGCCCAGGTGCTCGGCGATGCCCGCGGCCACCCCGGCGGCCAGCCGGTGCTCGGTGGCCCGGTAGAGGCGCGGGGCGTGCGGGGCAGGGGTGCTGCTGATCGGAAACTCCCAGGTCGAGATGGAGAGGGCGGCGGCGCCGACGCTCAGATCGTCACACGGCGGCGACGTCCCGGACCACGGGGACGCCCCGGACTTTCGCCACCGGCGGATCTCAGGGTGGGGTCAGGGTCGGGTCCTGAGGCAGTCCGGGCGGCCGGGCAAGCAGTATCGGAGGCATGACCGAGGACGCTGCCCGTCCGCCCCGCCCCTGGGCGGCAGCACAGGACGCCCCGCCGCCGCCCCCACCGGGGTCGGCGCCCCCCACCGACCACGCGACCACGCCGCCCGGCGGCGGCGAGCCGTTCACCGGCCCGCCACCCGGGGGGTACGCCCCGCCGCCGGGTGCCGCCGGCTTCACCACCCGGTACGGGCTGGTGCGCCCCCGCGAGGGCCGCTACCTGGCCGGGGTGTGCGCCGCCATCGGCCGGGCCACGAACACCGACCCGGTGCTGTGGCGCGTGCTGCTGGCCGTGCTCGGCTTCTTCGGTGGCATCGGCATCATCGTGTACGTCGCCGGCTGGCTGATCATCCCCGGCGAGGGCGACACCGCCTCCCCGGTGGAGGCCATGCTCGGCCGCGGCCGGTCCAGCATGTCCCCGATCACCGTGATCGTGCTCGGCATCGTGGTGGCGCTCGGCTTCGCCTACGTCGTCACCGACGGGTTCCGGGCCATCCTGCTGGGCGCGGTGATCCTGATCGGCGGCGCGCTGCTGCTCAACCGCGAGCAGCGCGGCCCGGGGCAGCGGCCGGCTCAGCCGGCTCAGCCGGCACCGCCGCCCGGCCCGGTGCCGGGTCCGGTGCCGGGTCCGGTGCCGCCGGTGGCCTGGCCCGCGCCGCCGGCCCCCGGCGCGTGGACCGCGGGGGCCGCCGGGCCGCCGTGGACCGCCGCGCCGCCGGTCGGTACCACGCCACCGGTACGCCCCGGAGCAGCGTCGTACGCCGCCCACGCCGAGCCCGGCTACCCGCCGGCCGGCCGCACCGAGCCGGGCTATCCCCCGGCGCCCGCCTCCGAGCCCGGCTACCAACCGGCGTCCCCGTCCGGCCCGGGCCACCCGGCGACGCCGGGACGCGAGCCGGGCCTCCCGGAGGCCGGGACGAGCTACCCGACGCTCCCGGCGCCGGGCTGGCCCGCCGCGGCCGGCACCCGGCCGGGCTGGTCCGAGCCGACGACCGCCGCGATGCCCCCGGTGAGCGGTCCGGTCGCGGACACCGCCACCTGGCCGGCCTACGGCGCGGCGCCCTCCTGGCCGGGTGCGCCGGGCACCGGTGCCCCGCTGGGTGAGCCGGCCGCCGTGCCGCCCCCCGCGCCGGTGGGCTCGCCGCTGCCGCCCGGCGGATACCGCCCGCCGTTCGCCCCGCACGGCCCGTACGCCGGGTCGCCGCCCTCGCCACCGCCGGGCCGGCCGCCACGACCGCCGAAGCGGCCCAAGGAGCGGTCCCCGCTCGGCGCGATCACGTTCTCGCTGATCTTCCTGGCGCTGGGCGTGGTGGCCATGCTCGACCTGCTCGACGTCTTCCCGGTCGGCGCCGCCGGCTACTTCGCCGCGGTACTCGCCACCATCGGCCTCGGCCTGCTCGTGGGCACCTGGTTCGGCCGGGCCCGCTGGCTCATCGCCCTCGGCCTGGTGACCGCGGCGGCGCTCGGCATCGCCACCGTCGCCGAGTCCTACGACCGGGTGCGCGGCATCGACGGCAACGTCACCTGGGCGCCGACCGACCTGCGCGACCTGGCCGACCGGTACGAGAACAACCTCGGTGACGCCGTGCTCGACCTGCGTGGGATCAACTTCGACAAGCAGGACGTGCAGGTGACCCTCGACGTGAACCTCGGCAACGCCACAGTGGTCGTACCGCCGGACGTGGACGTGACAACCGTCGCCGAGGTGAACGCCGGTGACGCCTCGGTCTTCGGCAAGCGCAGCGGCGGGCTCGGCAACCGCCAGTGGGAGAGCACCGACACCGGCGCCGACGGCCCCGGCGGGGGCAAGCTGCGCCTCTACATCCACGTGAACGCCGGCAAGCTGGAGGTGACCCGATGAAGGCGCACCGCACCGACATCGTGTCGTTCGCTTTCGGACTCGTCTTCCTCGGCCTGTCCGTCTGGTGGCTGCTGGCCCGCATCCTCGGGCTGTCCGTACCTCCGGTCGGCTGGTTCCTGGCCGGCGGCCTGGTCCTGATCGGGTTGCTCGGGCTGATCGGCGCGCTGCGCTCGGGGCGGGCCGCGGAGCAGCCCGCGCCGCCGGAGGCGACGGTCTCCGCGCCGTACCGGGACGACAGCCCGGCCGGCGACGGCGAGACGACGTCCGACGTGGCCGACGAGTGGGCCACCGAGGCGACGACCGACGACGCGGGGCCCGCCACCCGCGAGATGCCGGCGGTGGACCCGCCGGCGGACGAGACACGCGAGGAACGGCGTACGCCGGGCGACCCGGCCTGACCGCGCCACTGCGGGGCCCTCGGAACGCGGCCTATGCTGGTCGGCGGAGATCTCGCCTCCGCCGGCCGGCCCGCGCACCCGACCACGCCGGAGCCGCCGGCCGGGTCGCCGGAGAGCCGCCGCCCGTCCGTCCGCTACCTCGTCAGGAGCCCGCCCGACATGACCCAGTCCCCCGCCGTGCGCGTCACCGGTCCCTCCGGTGCGGTCCGCATCGGCGAGCGCGCCGCCCGCACGCTCGTCAGCGAGTTCGCCCGGCGTAACGACCCGAAGGCCGGCCTGCTGGTCGGCGCGACTCCGGAGTCCGCGGTGCTGGCCGCGGCGATCGAGGCGCTGCTACCCGGCGACCGGCTCACAGTGGTGCCGGCGGAGGGCGCCGCGGCGGCCGCGCTGCGGGAGCACGTCACCGCGCAGGGCCGTTGGGTCGCCGACCGGGTACGGGTGGTCGACACCCTCGCCGAGGCGGACGCCGCCGCCGTGGTGGTCGTCGCCGAGCCGTTCACCGGCACCGCCGAACAGGCGCGTGCCGCTGTGGACGGGCTGACGAAATACCTGGCCGACGGCGCGGTGCTGAGCGTCGCCGCGCCGCTGTTCCGCACCGAGGGCGCGGACGGCGAACTGGACCGGCAGGGCGTGCTGCACGGCGTACGCACCGACCTGGTGCTGCGCAACACCCCGCCGGTACGCGTGCACCACCTGCGGTTCACCCCGGCGCCGGTCGCGCTCGCGGCCTCGCTGTCCCCGGCGTACCGGCCGTCGAGCGTGCCGCTGACCCGGGGCATGCACATCGACTCGAACGGGGTGGCCGCCGCCGGCATCACGCTCGGCCTGGCCGCCCTGGCCCGGGCCGCCCGCCCGAAGTCGAAGCTCTGGCTGCTTCCGGCGCTGGCCGCCGCGCCGGTGGCCGCGTTCTTCCGGGACCCGGAGCGGGACGTGCCGGAGGACCCGTCGGCAGTGGTCGCCTCGGCGGACGGCCAGGTGCTCTCCGTGCAGCGCCTGCAGGACGAGCGCTTCGGCGACGGCGAGTGGCTGCGGATCGCGGTGTTCCTGTCCGTGCTGGACGTGCACGTCAACCGCGCCCCGGTGGCCGGCAAGGTGGTGGACTACTTCGTCGCCGACGGCGGGTTCGTCAACGCCATGAAGCCTGATGCCGAGCACAACGTGGCGGCGTACACGGTGCTGGACACCGACCACGGCACCGTGGTCGTGGCGCAGCGCACCGGGCTGATCGCCCGCCGGATCGTGCAGCGGGCGCCGGTCGGTTCGCTGCTGGCCCGGGGTGAGCGCTTCGGCCTGATCCGGTTCGGCTCGCGTACCGACGTCTACCTGCCGGCCGACGCGGCGGACCCGCTGGTCGGTCCGGGCGACAAGGTGGTCGGCGGCGCGACGGTGATCGCCCGCTGGCGCTGAACGCCGGACACGAAGAAGGGGCGCCGCTGCGGCGGCGCCCCTTCTGTCGTTCTCGGATCAGGCGGTACGGCGCTGGTGCAGCCAGAGCAGCGGCCCGCTGACCAGGTAGCCCACCACCACGAGGGCGAACGTGAGCCGGATGTCGACGAGCGCGCCGATCACCGGGGCCAGCCAGAGCCACGGCGGCAGCTTCAGCAGCCGGGCGAGCTTGGCGTACGGGAAGCTCGACACCATGGCGAAGGCGAGCAGCGCCACGCCGGCCACCATCACCAGGCCGGGGACCGGCACGCCGATGGCCACGGTCAGGGCGAGCACTGCCGCCGCCATGGTGGTCGGCACACCGCAGAAGAAGCGGCCGTCCTTCGGCGAGACGTTGAACCGGGCGAGCCGGATCGCCGCGCAGGCGGCGACGAGCGCGCAGGAGACCGCGGCGGCCGCCGGGGGCACCGAACCGGCCAGCGAGGCGTAGACCACCACCGGCGCGGCGAGGCCGAAGGAGCACATGTCGGCGAGCGAGTCCATCTGCGCGCCGAACGGGCTGGCCACGCCGAGCTTGCGGGCCAGCGCGCCGTCGAGGCCGTCGAACGCGACGCACGCGATCAGGCAGATCGCGGCGATCTGCACGTCACCGCGCATGGCCAGGAAGATGGCCAGCATGCCGAGCATGAGGCTGCTCAGCGTGCACGCGTTGACGAGCGCGAACTTGACCCGGCGGGCGGCGGTGCGCTCACCCGGCAGGAGCGGGATCGACATCGCCGATGACTCGTCGTCGACCGGGGCGGCCGGGGCGAGCGCCGGGCTGACCGGGCGTACCACCTCGATGTCGGTGTCGAGCCGGCCGTAGCGGAGACGCTGGCGGTCTGCGTAACGGTGGTCGGGGGTGACCAGGTCGGTCCCCGGAACGGCCGCGCCGTCCCGGCGGCCCACCCGGACCAGCAGCACCTGGCGGGCGAACGTGCTGCTGCGGCGCAACCGGCCCGCCCAGCGACGCCCTGCGGGGCGCGGACTGTCAGTCGTACGACGCCGGCGCCATGGGGCTCTCGGCACGTTTCCTCCATCACCGGATCGGCTGGCCGCCCTCGACGGGGCGGGTGTCCGGCTGTCTCGTGCCGGACCTTTCGGGTCCGGCAGCCCTTTTGCGGAGTACACCATTGCACAGGGAACAGGGGCTTGGCGATAGCTGCCGGCGGTACTTATATCTCCCTTAACCGCACGAACCGCTCAATCATTCCCATCTCGGGCTTCAACGTCCGTTTTTGTCGGCCAACCCTTCCTTCCGACTGTACCGGAGGTCACCCAGGGCGGCTCGGCGAGCGATTCACCTCACCCGCTGCCCGGTGGCGCGGGCCGCCACATCGGTCATCGACAGGCCGCCGACCTGCTCCGGCGCGAACCAGGCCGCCCGGGCGGTGGAGCCACCGGCCAGCTCGGTCACCACCGCCTCGGTCGGCGCGTCCACGCGTACCCGGTAGATCACCCGGATGCCGTGCCAGTCCAGCGGCCGGCCCTCCGGGCCGAGCGCGGCCGGGTTGTGCAGGTTGTCCACCGCCATCAGGTCGACCACCCGGCCCAGCTGTCCGGCCTCCTCGACCAGCTCACGCAGCAGCCCGGTGGCCGGCTGCTCGCCGTGGTCGGTGCCGCCGCCGGGCAGGTGCCAGCGACCCGCGCCCGGGTAACCGTCGGCGATCATGGTGAGCAGCACCCGGTCGGCCGGATCGGTGACCAGCCCGTACGCGGCGAAGCGCTGCCGTCGGTCGACGGCCGGCCCGGCCGGGTCGACGGGCAGCCCGCGGGGCATGTCGGCCGGCAGCGGAGTCACCGGCAGGCCGAGCAGCTCGGCGGTGAACACCATCAGCGGGAGGCTCGCCGCCTCCTCCGGGGTGAACCAGCCCACCTCGTCGGTGCCGCCGGCGGGCTCGGGTCGCAGCCGCCCGCCGCGCGCCTCGACGTCGAAGATCAACCGGTCGGTGTGCATCGCGACGTTCTCGGCGCGGAACGCGGTCACGTCGGCGACGGCGGCCCGGATCGCGCCGGGCGCGACGGTCAGCCCGGTCTCCTCGGCGAACTCGCGGACCACCGCGTCGGCCGGGTGTTCCGCGTGCTCGACGCCGCCGCCGGGCAGCTGCCACACCCCCGGGTACGGGCACTTCGCCGAGCCACGCGCCAGCAGCACCCGCCCCTCGGAGTCCCGCAGCATCCCGTACGCCCCGACCCGCCGCTGCTGCTCCACCCGCACCACTCCCCCGCACCCGAGCGCCCCACTCCGTCGATCATGAGGTTAGCGGTACCGGGGCGGACATTTCCCGCCGTCAACTTCATGATCGCCGGAGTGGGGCGCGGGTGTGAGCGGGTCGGGTGGGTCTAGAGGAGATGGGCGGCCTGGACCGCCTCGGCGGTCACCTCGGTGAGGCGGTCGGTGGGCAGGGCGCCGAGTTCCTCGCGCCGGAACCAGCGGGCTTCGCAGGTGGAGCCGCCGACGTCGGCCACCGTGGGCGGCGCCGGCTGGTCGACCACAACCCGGTAGAAGGCGCGTACGCCGTGCCAGTCGATCGGGTAGCCCTCCGGGCCGAGCGAGGCGGCGTCCCGGTGGCTGGCCACGCCGAGCAGCTCGACCAGGCGGCCGGTCTGCCCGGTCTCCTCGACCAGCTCCCGGATCAGCGCCGCGCCCGGCTGCTCGCCGTAGTCGGTGCCGCCACCGGGCAGGTGCCAGCAACCGGCGCCCGGGTAGCCGTCGGACACCCGGGTCAGCAGCACGCGCTCCTCCGGGTCGGTCACCACCGCGTACGCGGCGAAGCGCTGCGCCCGGTGCAGCCCGTCCGGGCCGGGCACGGCGTAGAACGAGGGGAACTCGGGCACCTCCTCCGGCACGATGTCGTCGGTGGAGGTGGGCAGGCCCAGCGCACGCGCGGTGAACGACCGCAGCGGCAGCTCCCGGGCCTCGTCGAGGGTGAACCAGCGGGCCAGGTCGGTCGGGCGGTCGATCCGCTCGGTGAGCGTCCCGCCGCGTACCGAGACGGTGTAGAGGAGGCGGTCGGTGTGGATCGTGATGCGCCGCTCGGGCAGGGCCCGCATGTCGGCGAGCACGTCCTGGAGGCCGGCGACGGCGACCGAGAGCCCGGTCTCGGCCGCGGTCTCCCGGACGACTGTGTGCTTGGGGTCCTCACCGTGGTCGACCGCTCCTCCGGGGAGCGACCAGGTGCCGGGGGTGCCGGAGCGCTCCGATGCGCGGACCAGCAACACTCGGCCGTTTGAATCAGCACAAACTGCGTATGCCGCGATCCTGCGGAGCGGCTCCAGCGAGGTGGTCACGGGATCAAATTCTCCCCGGAGCGGGTTACCGGGATCGAAAAGAGTCAGATTCCTGACTCTTCGCTGGCGTCTCAGGGACGCATCAGGGTAGGGCTCCGGGCGGTCACCGAGGTCGCCCGCCTCGACGCGCGGGACCGTGGAGACATGACCTCTCCGAATCCCTCCCACGCCCCGTACAAGCAGCTTCGCCGCCCGATCAGCGACCGCATGATCGCCGGCGTGGCGAGCGGCCTCGGCCGCTACTTCGCCGCCGACCCCACACTGATCCGGGTGATCTTCGCGACCGCCACGGTGCTCACCGGCGGGCTCGCCGCGCTCGCGTACCCGATCATGTGGTTCCTGATGCCCGAGGAGCCGGCCGGCGCGCCCGCCTGGCCGCACCCGCCGGGCACCGCGCCCGGGTGGCCGCCGGTCCCGCCGACCGGGCCGGACGCCGGACCGCCGCCCGCGGCCTGAGCGGCGTCACTCCCACTCGATGGTGCCCGGCGGCTTGCTCGTCACGTCCAGGACCACGCGGTTGACCTCGGCGACCTCGTTGGTGATCCGGGTGGAGATCCGGGCCACCACGTCGTAGGGCAGCCGGGACCAGTCGGCGGTCATCGCGTCCTCGCTGGAGACCGGGCGCAGCACCACCGGGTGACCGTAGGTGCGCCCGTCACCCTGCACCCCGACGCTGCGGACGTCGGCCAGCAGCACCACCGGGAACTGCCAGACGCCCCGGTCCAGGCCGGCAGTGGTCAGCTCCTGCCGGGCGATCAGGTCGGCCTTGCGGAGCACGGCGAGACGCTCCTCGTCGACCGCGCCGATGATCCGGATGGCCAGGCCCGGGCCGGGGAACGGGTGCCGCCAGATCATCGCCTCGGGCAGGCCCAGCTCCAGGCCGATCGTGCGAACCTCGTCCTTGAACAGCGTGCGCAGCGGCTCGACCAGTGAGAACTTCAGGTCCTCGGGGAGGCCGCCGACGTTGTGGTGGCTCTTGATGTTGGCGGTGCCGGTGCCGCCGCCGGACTCCACCACGTCCGGGTAGAGCGTGCCCTGCACCAGGTATTCCACGTCGCCGTGCGCCGCGATCTCCCGGGCGGCGGCCTCGAAGACCCGGATGAACTCCCGGCCGATGATCTTGCGCTTCTGCTCCGGGTCGGTCACCCCGGCCAGCGCGCCTAGGAACCGCTCCCGGGCGTCGACCACCTTCAGCTTGATGCCGGTGGCGGCGACGTAGTCCTTCTCGACCTGCTCGGCCTCACCGGCCCGCAGCAGGCCGTGGTCCACGAACACGCAGGTGAGCTGGTCGCCCACGGCACGGTGCACGAGCGCCGCGGCGACCGCCGAGTCGACACCGCCGGAGAGGCCGCAGATGACCTCCTTGTCGCCGATCTGCTCGCGGATCCGGGCGACCTGCTCGTCGATGATGTTCGACGGCGTCCACGTCGGTTCGATGCCGGCGATGTCGTACAGGAAGCGGGTGAGCATCTCCTGGCCGTGTGCGGTGTGCCCGACCTCCGGGTGGAACTGCACGCCGGCGCGGCGGCCGGCCAGGTCCTCGAACGCGGCGACCGGGGCGCCCGCCGACTCGGCGGTGACGGTGAAGCCCTCCGGCGCCTCGGTGACGCAGTCGCCGTGGCTCATCCAGACCGGCAGGTCGGCCGGGAGGTCGCGCAGCAGCACGCCGGGCTCGGTCAGGCGCGGGCGCAGCGGGGTGCCGCCGTACTCGCGGTTGCCGGTGCGCGCGACGGTGCCACCGAGCGCCTGGGCCATGGCCTGGAAGCCGTAACAGATGCCGAAGACCGGCACGTCGGCGGTGAACACGCCGGCGTCGATCTGGGGCGCGTCCGGCGCGTACACGCTGGCCGGACCGCCGGACAGGATGATCGCGGCGGGGTTCTTCGCCAGCATCTCGGACACCGGCATGGAGTGCGGGACGATCTCCGAGTAGACCTTCGCCTCGCGGACGCGGCGCGCGATGAGCTGGGCGTACTGGGCTCCGAAGTCCACCACGAGGACGGGGCGAGGCGTGCTCATGTGCGCAAAGCCTACCGACAGTCACCGGGCGCGCGGACGCGCCCCGGCGGTGTGGCGGGGTGAATGTGTTAACAGGGGCCCCTTCCTCTACCGGAGGCGTTAAGAAGGGGCCCTTCCTTTCACCGCAGGGCGGCGGGGGCGTGCGCGGGGACGGCGGGCCGCCGCGGCGGGACCGGCGCGACCCGGGTGTACGGCGAGCCGAGCGCCGGACGCGGGTCCGCCTCGTCCTTGTTCGGCCAGTACGACATGGCCCGCTCGGCCTGCGCGGTGATCGTCAGCGACGGGTTGACGCCCAGGTTCGCCGAGACCGCCGCGCCGTCCACCACGTGCAGCCCCGGGTGGCCGTACACCCGGTGCCAGGGGTCGATGACGCCCTCGTCCGGGGAGGCGCCGATGACCGCGCCGCCGAGGATGTGCGCGGTGACCGGGATGTTGAACGGCTCGGTGACCGCCCCGCCCGGGGTGCCGCCGATCTCCTCGGCGAGCAGCCGGGCCGCCGTGTTGCCGGCCGGGATCCAGGTCGGGTTGGGCGCGCCGTGGCCGGGGCCGGAGACCAGCCGGCCCCGGCGGTAGCGGGTGGTCAGCGAGTTGTCGACCGACTGCATGACGAGCGCGATCACGGTGCGCTCGGACCAGCGGCGTACGGACAGCATCCGCGCCGCCAGCAGGGGCTGCCGGACGATGCTGCCCAGCCAGCGCCGGGCGCGGCGGGGACCGCCGTCGACGAGCAGCGACTGGAGCAGGCCCATCGCGTTGGAGCCCTTGCCGTACCGGACCGGCTCGATGTGGGTCTGCGGGTCGGGGTGGAACGAGCTGGTGATCGCCACCCCCTCGGTGAAGTCGACGCCGCGCTTCCGGGCCGCGCCGGGCGCCACCGAGGCGCCGAGGATGGCCTCGGAGTTGGTGCGGGTCAGCTCGCCGAGGCGGGGCGAGAGCGCCGGCAGCGCGCCGGTCGCCTTCATCTCGTGCAGCAGCCGCTGGGTGCCGAGCGCGCCGGCCGCGAAGACGACCTGGTCGGCGTGGATCACCTCGCGCCGCTTGCGCAGCCAGGCGCCGGTGCGTTCGGTGTGCACCGCGTAGCCGCCGGCCGGGTCGGGGCGGACGGCGGTCACGGTGGTCAGCGGGTGCACCTGCACGCCGAGGCGCTCGGCCAGCCAGAGGTAGTTCTTCACGAGCGTGTTCTTGGCGCCGTGCCGGCAGCCGGTCATGCACGATCCGCAGTGGCTGCACCCGGTGCGGTCCGGGCCGGCCCCGCCGAAGTACGGGTCGGCCACCCGCTCGCCCGGCCGCCCGATGTGCACGCCGACCGGCGTCGGGTGGTAGGTGTGCGCCACCCCCATCCGCTCGGCCACCGCGCGGACGGCCTGGTCCGCGCGGGTGTCGATCGGGTACGTGGTGACGCCGAGCATCCGCTTCGCCTGGTCGTAGTGGCGGGCCAGTTCGTCGCGCCAGTCGGTGATGTCGCGCCACTGCGGGTCGGCGTAGAACGCGTCGAGCGGCTCGTAGAGCGTGTTCGCGTAGACGAGCGAGCCGCCGCCCACCCCGGCGCCGGAGAGCACGAGCACGCCGCCGCCGGCCTTGCGGTCGGCCGAGCGCAGCAGCGTGATCCGCTGGAGCCCGAAGCAGCCGAGCCGGGGCGCCCAGAGGAACCGTCGCGCCCGCCAGGACGTACGCGGGAACTCGTCGTCGGCGAAGCGCCGCCCGGCCTCCAGGACGCCGACCGAGTAACCCTTCTCGGCCAGCCGCAGCGCGGTGACGCTGCCGCCGAACCCGGACCCGATGACGACCACGTCGTAGCGCATGGACGCATCATTACCGACGAGTAGCTATAGCGCCAACGAGACCTTTTCGCACATCATGCAGAGCGCTCGATCGCCGGGATTCCCACCACTGCAACCTCTGGGCCCTCCTGGCGCGTCGAATCACACGGGGAGGCACGAACGTGACGAGACGACGCCTGCTGGGCCTGGCCGCGCTGGTGGCCGCGCTGCTGGTCGCCACCGGAGCGGTGGTGACCACCCGGCTGGTGGCGAACCGTCCGGCCGCCCCGGCCGCCGGCCCGAGCACCACGCCACCGGCCTCGCCGACGCCCGCCCCGACCACCGCCAGCCCGACGCCGCCGCCCGGCGCCGACCTGAAAGGCCCGCTCAACCTGCTGCTCGTCGGCGTCGACACCCGGGTCAGCATCCCCGGCTGGGAGCCGCACGCCGACGCGGTGCTGCTGCTGCACGTACCCGCCGGGCTGGACCGGGCGTACCTGTTCTCGCTCCCCCGCGACCTGGTGGTGGACATCCCCGCCTACCCGAAGGCGCGCTACCCGGGCGGCCGGACCAAGCTCACCCACGCGATGAGCTACGGCAGCCGGGTGCCGGGCGACAAGGCCAACCCCAGCACCGCCCAGGGGTACGAGCTGCTGCGCACCACCGTCTCCCGCTACACCGGGCTGCGCATCGACGCCGGCGCGGTGATCACGTTCGGCGGCTTCGACAAGCTGGTGGACACGCTCGGTGGGGTCGACCTCTACGTGGACCAGCGGGTCGAGTCCCGGCACCGCCGCCCGGACGGCACCATGCGGACGCTGACCGGCGGCGGCTACACCGGGCCGCAGATGGTCTACGAGAAGGGCACCCGCCACCTGACCGGCTGGCAGGCGCTGGACTACGCGCGGCAGCGCTACACCGCGGGCGGCGACTACACCCGGCAGCGGCACCAGCAGCAACTGCTCCGGGCGCTGGCCCGCAAGATCGTCGACCAGGGCACCGCGCGCGACCCGCAGCGGGTCGAGCAGGTGGTCGCCGCGCTCGGCAAGACCCTGGTGTACGCCGGAGGCGGCCGCAACCTGGTCGACTTCGCGTACGCCCTCGGTGGCCTGCCCGCCGACCGGCTCACGCTCGTCGTGCTGCCCGGCGCCGGGGTGAGCAGCGGCGGCGCGTACCGGGGCGAGCAGCTCAAGCCGCTGGGCCGCGACTTCCTCACCGCGCTGCGCGACGGGCGGCCCGACGCCTTCCTGACCGCCCACCCGTCGCTGCGCGTCAAGAACTGAGGACCTACAGCGGTTTCGGGGCGGGCGGGCGCTCGGTGCCGTACAGCCACGGGTCGAAGACCTTCGCCAGCTTCTTGCCCGAGACCCGCTCGGCCAGCGCGACGAAGTCGGCTGTGGTGGCGTTGCCGTTCTTCCGCTCCGCCGCCCAGGTACGCAGGACGGTGAAGAACGCGGTGTCGCCCACCGCCACCCGCAGCGCGTGCACAGTCATCCCGCCCCGGTCGTAGACCGAGCGGCTGAACAGGTTCTCCACCCCCGGCTTGCCCGGCGGCGTCCGCCACACCTGCGAGCCGGCGTTCGCGTACTTCTGCTCGAACGTACGCTGCACGGTGGTCGAGCCGCTGTGCTCGGCCCACAGCCACTCGGCGTACGTGGCCAGCCCTTCGTTGAGCCAGATGTCCTGCCAGCGCTGGATCGACACGCTGTTGCCGTACCACTGGTGGGCCAGCTCGTGCGCGACCACGCCGGTGTTGTCGCCCTGCCGGAAGAAGCTGGCCGAGTAGACCGGACGGCTCTGCGTCTCCAGCGCGTACCGGATCCGGTCGTCGTCGATCACCACGCCGCCGTACGAGTCGAACGGGTACGGCCCGAAGACGCTCTCCAGGTAGTCGGCGACCTCGACGGTACGCGCGATCGACCGGTCCGGGGCGCCCTGGGGCAGCTGCGTGGTGACCGCGCTGTACACCGGCCGCCCCTTGTGCTCGCCGGTGGTGACCCGGAACTTCCCGATCGCCACGGTGGTCAGGTAGCTGGCCGCCGGCGCGCCCTCCGACCATTTCCAGGTGGTCCAGTCGCCGCTTGTCGACTTCCCCTTCGGCACGCCGTTGGAGACCGCCGTCAGTCCCTTCGGGACGGTGATCTCGAAGTCGTAGGTCGCCTTGTCCGACGGGTGGTCGTTCACCGGGAACCAGGTGCTCGCCGACTCCGGCTGACCGAGCGCGATCGCCCCGTCCGAGGTGTGCAGCCAGCCGCCCTCGCCCAGCGACTCGGTACGCAGCGGCTCCGGCCGCCCGTCGTACCGGATCTCGGCGGTGAACCCGTTGCCGGAGGTCAGCCCGGTGGCCGGGGTGACCACCAGTTCGTTGCCGGTACGGCTGTGCCGGGCGGCGGCGCCGTCCACAGTCACCGCGCGGACGGTCAGCCCGGCCAGGTCCAGGTTGAACGCGGACAGGTCGGCGGTCGCGGTGGCCCGCATCGTGGTGGTGCCGCTGAGCTTGTCCGTCTCCGGGTCGTAGCGCACCTTCACCGTGTAGTGCGCGACGTCGTAGCCACCGTTGCCGTAGCTCGGGAAGTAGGGGTCGCCCGCGCCGGCCGCGCCCGCCGCGAAGCTGCGCGTGGCCGCCGGGGCGGCAGTGGTGGGAGACGCCGGTCCCGGGTCCGGCTCGGCCGAGCCGCAGCCGGCCACCAGCAGCGTCGTGCAGGCCAGCAGCCCGAGCCGTCGTCGTCCGCCGCGCCGCGTCATCGCCTCGATCCCTCCGGGGTCCCGAACAGCGGCCCCGCCCACGGGCCGCTCCGCCCGCGGCAGCCTACCCAGCGGCGGTCACGCCCACGTCACGGCAGTCCCGGTGGCGTCGCGCCGACCAGCCAGGCGTCCAGCAGCGTCCGCAACGGCCGCCCCGACGTGCGTTCGGCGTACCCGACGAAGTCGGCGGTGGTGACGTTGCCGTTGCGGTGCTGCGCCAGCCAGCCGCGCAGCACCCGGTAGAACGTCTCGTCGCCGACCGCGCGGCGCAGCGCGTGCACCGCGAGCGCGCCCCGCTGGTAGACCGCGTCGCCGAACATCCCGGACCGGCCCGGGTCGACAGTGGGCTTCGACCAGTCGGTGTCCGCGTACCGCTCGGCGACCGTCTGCGCCACCGTCCGGCCGCCGTCGTGCTCGGCCCAGAGCCATTCGGCGTACGTGGCGAAGCCCTCGTTGAGCCAGATGTCGCTCCACCGGGCCACCGAGACGCTGTCGCCGAACCACTGGTGGGCCAGCTCGTGCGCGACCACCTCGGTGTTCGGGCGGTCGCCCCGGAAGAAGCCCGGCCCGTAGACCGGCCGGCTCTGCGTCTCCAGCGCGTACCGGATGCGCTCGTCGGCCACCACGATCCCGCCGTACGCCTCGAACGGGTACGGACCGAACCGCTCGGCCAGGAAGTCGGCGATCTCACCGGTGCGGGCCACCGACGCGGCGGCCGGCCCGTCCGCGGGCAGCGCCTCGGCGACGGCGGTGACCAGCGGCTTGCCCGCGTGCGTCCCGGTGCTGACCCGGTAGTCGCCGATCACCAGCGTGCTCAGGTAGCTGGCCATCGGCGCGCGCTCCGACCAGCGCCAGGTGGTCCAGCCGCCGCTTGACGTCTTGCCCTCCGGCACGCCGTTCGCGAGCGCGGCGAGCCCGTCCGGCACGGTGATCGTGAAGTCGTAGGTCGCCTTGTCCGACGGGTGGTCGTTGACCGGGTACCAGGTGCTCGCCGACTCCGGCTGGCCGAGCGCGATCGCGCCGTCCGGTGTGGCGTGGAAGCCGCCGTCGCCGAGTTCGGCGTTCGGCAGCGGTTGCGGCACCCCGCCGTACGTCACCTCGACGGTGAGCCGCTTCCCCGGCGGCAGCCCGCGCGGCGGGGTGACGATCAGCTCGGCGCCGTCGTGGCGGTGCTTCACCGCCTCCCCGTCCACCCGGACCCGCTCGACGTCCAGCCCGGCCAGGTCGAGCTGGAACCGGGACAGCGCACGGGTGGTGGTGGCGGTCAGCGTGGCGGTGCCGGCGAGCCTGTCGCCGGCCGGGTCGTAGCGCACGTCGAGCGCGTAGTGGCCCACGTCGTAGCCGCCGTTGCCGGCGCCCGGCACGTACGGGTCACCGGCGTCCGCCGCGCCCGGCCGGAACCCGTTTTCGTCGCCGCCCGTGCATCCGCTCACCGCGAGCGCCGCCACCAGCCCTGCCGCCCAGATCCGCCCCCGTCTCACCCGGCGAGCCTAGACGCGCGACGGCGCGGGCGGGGCCGGAACACGTCCGGGCCGCCGCCCGCGCCGTCATGCGGTGCTCAGCCGGTGCTCAGCGGTGCTCAGCGGTCGAGGACCAGCCCGACCTTCTGGAACTCCTTGAGGTCACGGTAGCCGCACTTGGCCATCGCGCGGCGCAGGCCGCCGAAGAGGTTGAGCTGGCCGTCCGGCTCGTCGGCCGGGCCGAACAGCAGCTTCTCCATCGAGCCGAGCGGCTCGCCGGCCACCTCGAACGCGCCCCGGGGCAGCGACGGGTGGCTGGCCGCGGAGTGCCACCAGGCGCCACCGGCCGGCGCCTCCTCGCAGAGCGACAGCGGCTCGCCGAGCATCACCGCGTCCGCGCCGCAGCCGAGTGCCTTGGCGATGTCGCCGGAGGTCTGCATGTCGCCGTCGGCGATCAGGTGCACGTACCGGCCGCCGGTCTCGTCCAGGTAGTCGCGGCGGGCAGCGGCGGCGTCGGCGATCGCGGTGGCCATCGGCACCCGGATGCCGAGCACCGACTCGGTGGTCGACCAGTCGTCGCCGCCGATGCCCACGATCACACCGGCCGCGCCGGTACGCATCAGGTGCAGCGCGGTCTTGTAGTCGGTGCAGCCGCCGACGATGACCGGCAGGTCGAGGTCGGCGATGAACTCCTTGAGGTTCAGCGGCTCGTCGGTGGTGGAGACGTGCTCGGCCGAGACGAGCGTGCCCTGGATGACCAGGATGTCCACGCCGGCGTCGAGGATCACCGGGGCCAGCGCGAGCGTGTGCTGCGGCGAGACCCGCACCGCCACCGTGCCGCCGCCCTCGCGCAGCTCGCGTACCCGCTCGGCGATCAGGTCGGGCCGGATCGGCTCGGCGTAGACCTCCTGGAGGCGCTTGGTCGCCCGCGCGTCCTCGCCGAGACCGGCCAGTTCCTCCAGCACCTTGGCCGGGTTCTCGTACCGGGTCCAGAGGCCCTCGACGTTGAGCACGCCGAGGCCGCCGAGCTGGCCCAGCCGGACCGCCGAGGCGGGGCTCATGGTCGCGTCCGAGGGGTGGCCGACGCAGGGGATGCCGAACTGGTACGCGTCGAGCTGCCACGCCGTGGAGACGTCGTCGACGTCCCGGGTGCGGCGGCTCGGCACGATGGCGATGTCGTCAAGGTGGTAGCCGCGCTGCGCGGTCTTGCCCAGCCCGATCTCGACCACGTCACGCATGAGGGACTCCAGGTGGTTGGGGGTGGTGGGTCAGCGGGAGTGGTAGTTGGGCGCCTCGACCGTCATCTGGATGTCGTGCGGGTGGCTCTCCTTGAGCCCGGCCGCGGTGATCCGGATGAGCTGGCCACGCCGGTGCAGCTCCGGGATGCTCTCCGCGCCCACGTACCCCATGGCGGCGCGGAGGCCGCCGATGAGCTGGTGGGCGACGGCGGACAGCGGACCCCGGTAGGGCACCTGGCCCTCGACGCCCTCCGGGACCAGCTTGTCCTCGGCGAGCACGTCCTGCTGGAAGTAACGGTCCTTGGAGTAGGACTTGCCCTGGCCACGCGACTGCATCGCGCCGAGCGAGCCCATCCCCCGGTACGCCTTGTACTGCTTGCCGTTGATGAAGATCAGCTCGCCGGGGCTCTCCTCGCAGCCGGCCAGCAGGCTGCCGAGCATCACCGTGTCGGCGCCCGCGACGAGCGCCTTGGCGATGTCGCCGGAGTATTGGATGCCGCCGTCGCCGATCACCGGCACGCCGGCCGGGCGTGCGGCCCGGGCCGCCTCCATGATCGCGGTGATCTGCGGTACGCCGACCCCGGCCACGATCCGGGTGGTGCAGATGGCGCCCGGGCCGACGCCCACCTTCACGCCGTCCGCGCCGGCCTCGACGAGCGCCTTCGCGCCCGCGTACGTGGCGATGTTGCCGCCCACGATGTCGATGCTGACGTCCCGCTTGAGCCGGGCCACCATCTCCAGCACGGCCCGCTGGTGCCCGTGCGCGGTGTCCACGATGACCACGTCCACGCCGGCGTCGACCAGGGCACGGGCCCGCTTGTAGCCGTCCTCGCCCACGCCCACCGCGGCGGCGACCCGGAGCCGGCCCGCGTCGTCCTTGGTCGCGTTCGGGTACTGCTCGCTCTTGGTGAAGTCCTTCACCGTGATCAGGCCGCGCAGCTTGCCGCCCGCGTCCACGATCGGCAGCTTCTCGATCTTGTGCTGGCGCAGCAGGCCGAGCGCGTCGTCCTTGCTCACCCCGACCGGGGCGGTGATCAGCGGAGTGCGCGTCATGATCTCGCGGACCGGCGTGGCCGGGTCGGAGACGAAGCGCATGTCGCGGTTGGTGACGATGCCGACCAGCTGGCCCTGCCCGTCGATCACCGGCACGCCGGAGATGCGGTAGCGACCGCAGAGCGCGTCGACCTCGCGCAGCGTGTCGTCCGGGCTGGCGGTCACCGGGTTGGTGATCATGCCGGACTCGGAGCGCTTCACCAGGTCGACCTGGAGCGCCTGGTCCTCCACCGACAGGTTGCGGTGCAGCACGCCGATGCCGCCCTGGCGGGCCATGGCGATCGCCATCCGCCCCTCGGTGACCGTGTCCATCGCGCTGGACAGCAGCGGCACGGTCAGCTCGATGTTGCGGGTCAGGCGGGTACGGGTGTTCACCCGGCTGGGTACGACGTCCGACTCGCCCGGCTGGAGCAGGACGTCGTCGAAGGTCAACCCGAGCGGTACCACCCGGGCCGAACCGGCCGGCAGCTCGGGCAGATGGCCACCCAGCTCCCCGCCGTCGGTGCCGGCCGGGATCTCGGTGCTGGGCGAATTCTCCACGATTGCTCCCCTGAGCTGGTCGATCGGGCTGCAGCGAGGCGGCGCGCGGGGGCACCGGCAGGCGCCTGGTGACGGCGCGTCGCCTCATCGTACCCACTGGCCCGTTCCCGTCCGGGCAGCGGCGGGCCCGGGGGTAGGCCGGGCCACAGCGCGGCCTGGGGCGGGCTTTCCGGCGGCCCGGGGACTACGGTGAGGGGGTGCACGACGAGCCCATCGACCCGTTCAACGGCGACCCCGCCGATCCGGCTGCCGGTCTGCACGATCCCGGCGACGACGACGCGCTCGACCCGCTGACCGACGTCGAACGCCAGGACGTGCTGGAGGACCTCGCCGATCTGGAGATCTACCAGGCGCTGCTCCAGCCGATCGGGGTGCGCGGCCTGGTGATCGAGTGCGAGGACTGCCGCGAGCCGCACTACTTCGACTGGGACCTGCTGCGCGGAAACCTGCGCCACCTGCTCAACTCGGGGCGCCCCCGGGTGCACGAACCGGCCTACGACCCGGACCCGGACCATTACGTGAGCTGGGACTACGCCCGTGGCTACGCCGACGGCGTGCACGACACGCTCACCGAGGGCACCGACGACTCCGCGTCGGAGTGACTCCGGCCCGGGTCAGGCGACCAGGCCGGCCCGGAATCCGGCCGCCACGGCGTGTGCCCGGTCCCGCGCCCCGAGCTTGCGGAACAACCGTCGGGCGTGCGTCTTGACCGTGTCCTCGGAGACGAACAACTCCCGCCCGATCTCCGCGTTGCTCTTGCCCTCGGCCATGCCGAGCAGCACCTGAAGCTCCCGCTCGGTCAGCCCGATGGCACCGCGCGGCGTCCGGGCCGGCCGCTGACCGGCGCCCGGGCGGGCCGCCTCCGCCGCGTCGGCCGCCGCCGGGTCCTCCGCGTCCTCACCCCGCTGCACCGGCACCACCGTGGGCAGGCCGGCCGCGTCCACCGGCGCCGCCGCCGGCCAGCCGGGCCCACCCGGGGTACGCCCCGCCGACCGGGCCGGACCGCCGACCGCTGCCGCGTCCCGGGCGGTGTCCGCCACCCGGTGCCTGTTGCTCCGCCCGGGAGCGGACAGCAGCAGCAGCGCCTTGGCGACCGCGCTGGTCAGATCGTGGTCGGCGTTCTGGATCAGGCCGCGCGCTCCGGCGCTGATGGTGGCCGCCGCCGACTCCGACTCCTCGGCCCCGAGCAGCAGCACCGCCGCCTGCGGCGCGCGGGCCAGCACCCGGCGCACGAAACCGGCGCTGTCCGGCCGGGTCAGCGCGGTGTCGGCGAGCACCACGTCCACCGGGCGCTCCGCGAGCCGCAACATCACCTCCGGATCGGAGACGGCCGTCCGGACGACGCCGGACAGCCCGAGCCGCGCCGCCGCGGAGGTCAGATGCTGGGCCGCCAATGGTGTCCGTACGCACACAAGAACACTACGCACAGTGGTCTCCTCTCCGACTCAGAGCAGACCATGCGGAGGTGGGCTCGGGAGGGGGTTCCGGGCAATCATCCGAACTTTTCCGACAGATGGGGCATATGCCACCGACTGTCCGAGGTTTTCGATCACAGATGTGTGAGGCGCGGACCGCTCGGGTACCGAGGGGTTCATCCGGAACCGGCATCCCGCGCGGACCGCCGCCCGGTAGCTGGCCACGAACATTCTCCGCGGTGCCGCGCGGGAGGAGGGGTGCTGATGTCGAACGTACGTAGGCTGCCTGGACCGATCGACGAGCTCTGGGACTGGCAGCGGCTCGGGGCCTGCCGTGGCCGCGACAGCGCGCAGTTCTTCCACCCGGACGGCGAGCGCGGCTCCTCCCGGCTGCGCCGCGAGATGGGCGCCAAGTCCGTCTGCCGCGCCTGCCCGGTACGCGCCGAGTGCGCCGCCCACGCGCTCTCCGTACGCGAGCCGTACGGCGTCTGGGGCGGGTTCAGCGAGTCCGAGCGGCTGCGGCTGCTCGCGCTCGGCTGGGAGGACCTGGCCGACCGCCGCCAGACCAAGGTGGACATCGCCCGGCTGGAGGCGCGCCTCGGCCGCCCGCACAACACCGCCGTGCCGGACCAGCGCAAGGTCGCCTGACCGGCTTCACGACCCCCGACGCCGCGCCCCGGATCCCGGGGCGCGGCGTCGTGTCGTGGCCCGGGGCATCCGCTGGCCCCCGCACCCCGGCGCGGCGAAGGCCGCCGCTGGGCGACTCGCCTACCGTTTCGAATACCAGGATCGGCGTTCCAGATGCTAGGACACCACATAGATCTTGGTATGAAACGGCCCTTATAGGGGCCGTTTCATACCAAGATCTCTTTCGTGAGCGCTCGGGAGTCTGGACTCAGGCCGGAGCCAAGCGGCGCGCACCCGATCGGCAGGCACCCGCCAGTGGCACGGGCAGGCCATCTCCCCACCGAGAGCGGTCCTCGCGACGGTGCGGGTCAGGTGACTGTGACCCTTATCGTGTGCCATCCCGTCGCGCCGTCCGGGACGACCGGGGCGCGCTGTTCCGTCTGGGTCTCGCCGGTGCTGTCGGTCGCCCGGACCTGGAGCGTGTGCTCGCCCGGTGTGGCGTCCCACCGCCACGACCACTGCACCCACGTGTCCGCCGACACCGCCGGGGCCAGCGTCGCCTCCTGCCAGGGGCCGCCGTCCACGCGTACCTCGACACGGCTGATGCCGCGGTGCTGCGCCCACGCCACACCGGCGACGGTCACCGGACCGGCGGCGGGACGGCTGCGGGGCCGGGGCGTGTCGATCCGGGACTGCGTCTTGATCGGGCCCTGCGCTGACCAGCCGCGCGGCACCCAGTACGCGTCGAAGTCGGCGAAGCTGGTCAGCTCCAGCTCGGTGATCCACTTGCACGCGGAGACGTACCCGTAGAGGCCCGGCACCACCATCCGCACCGGGAAGCCGTGCTGGATCGGCAGCGGCTCGCCGTTCATGCCGACCGCGAGCAGCGCGTCCCGCCCGTCGCGCAGCACCGAGGTGGGCGTGCCGCACGTCCAGCCGTCGACGGCGCGCCCGACGACCTGGTCCGCCCCGTCCTCCGGGTCGGCCTCGTCCAGCAGTTCCCTGATCGGTACGCCAAGCCAGCGCGCGTTGCCGATCAGGTCGCCGCCCACCTCGTTGGAGACGCAGGCGAGCGTCACGTAGCGCTCGACCATCGGGCGGGCGAGCAGGTCGTCGAAGCTCAGCTCGATCGGGTTGCGGACCCGCCCGTGGATGCGCAGCCGCCAGGTGACCGGGTCCACCTGCGGCACCACCAGCGCGGTGTCGATCCGGTAGAACTCCCGGTTCGGCGTGACGTACGGCGCGAGCCGGGACAGCGACAGGTCGGCTCCGGCCGGCAGCGGTGGGGCGGGCGCGGCCGGGGCGGGCAGCGTCACCGCGTCCCGGGCCGTCGACACGCCACGCCGGCCGGCCAGCCAGTGCCCGCCCAGCCCGGCCACCGCAGCCGCGCCGGTGAGCAGCCCGGCGCCACGCAGGAACCGTCGTCGCGACTCCGCGTCGTCGGGCCGGGCCGGCTCCCAGCCGCCCGGCGTCTCCCCCTCCCGGGCCAGCGCGGCGACCGCCGGAGGCGGGGCGGATGGCGGGGGCGACGCGGACGGCGGCTCGCCGTCCGCCGAAGCGGCCCCGTCGCGCTCCGCCGGGCCGGTCCCGGCCCGGTCGCGTCGCACGGCGTCGGACCGGTCGCGCCCCGGTCGCTTCCGGTGCGCCGGGTCGGCGCCCAGCGGGCCGGCCACGAACGCCCAGAGCGTCAGCGCGCCGAGTCCGCCGCCGATCAGGGAGGGCAGCGCGTCGAACGCGTCAGCGCCGGCCCGGGTCAGCGCGGCGGCGACACCGAGCGCGGCGAACGCGGCGATGCCGGCCAGGCCGATCGCCAGCCGCCGGACCGCCGCCAGACCGAGCAGCGCCCCGAAGGCGGCCAGCAGCAGCGCCGTCCCGATCAGCAGCGCGATCTTGTCGTACGTGCCGAAGACGCTGATGGCGAACTGCTTGAGCGGCTCGGGCACCAGGTCGACGACGAGTCCGCCGACGGCGACGAGCGGAGCCGACCGGGGGCCGGTCAGGACCGCAACGGGTTCGGCGGCGCCGAGCGCCACCACGGCGGCGACGACACCGGCCGACGCCGCCCGGCGGGGGGAGAGGGTGCTCACGGGCTCCAGTCTGGTCGCCCCGCGGGCCCGGCTGCCAATCTCGTCAGCGATCCGTAAGGACATATGCGTCAGGGCACACCACCGGGTCGGCGGTGTGCCCTGACGTCGGGCGTACTCCTCGGGTCAGAAGCCCGGGCCGTGCTGGTGGCCGTGCCCGTGCGAGTGGCCGTGGCCACCGGCGGCCGGCTCCGGCTCGGCCGGCTTCTCCACCACGAGGCTCTCGGTGGTGAGCAGCAGGCCGGCGATCGAGGCGGCGTTGCTGACCGCGTTGCGGGTCACCTTCACCGGGTCGATGATGCCGGACTTGGCCAGGTCGACGTACTCGCCGGTGGCGGCGTCGAGGCCGTGGCCCCAGTCCTTGCCGACGACCTTCTGCACCACCACGTAGCCGTCGTGGCCGGCGTTCTGGGCGATCCAGCGCAGCGGCTCGACGAGCGACTTGCGCACGATCGAGACGCCGACCTTCTCGTCACCGGTGAAGCCCAGGTCGTCGTCGAGCGCCGGCAGGATCTGGGCCAGGGCGGCGCCGCCACCCGGGACCGTGCCCTCCTCGACCGCGGCCTTGGTCGCGGCGATGGCGTCCTCGATGCGGTGCTTGCGCTCCTTCATCTCGACCTCGGTGGCCGCGCCGACCTTGATCACGGCGATGCCGCCGGAGAGCTTCGCCAGCCGCTCGGCCAGCTTCTCCCGGTCCCACTCCGAGTCGGAGGCCTCGATCTCCTTGCGGATCTGGGCGACCCGGTCGGCGACCTCGGAGGCCTGCCCGCCACCGTCGACGACAGTGGTGTTCTCCTTGTCGACCACGACGCGGCGGGCGGTGCCGAGCACCTCCAGGCCGACCTGGTCGAGCTTGTAGCCCAGCTCCGGGGCGACCAGCTCGGCGCCGGTCAGGATCGCCATGTCCTGGAGCATCGCCTTGCGGCGGTCGCCGAAGCCGGGGGCCTTGACCGCGCAGACCTTGACGGTCTTGCGCAGCGCGTTGACCACGAGCGTCGACAGGGCCTGGCCCTCGACGTCCTCGGCGACGATGAGCAGCGGCTTGTTGTTCTGGAGAACCTTCTCCAGCAGCGGCAGCAGCTCCTCGATCGCCGAGATCTTCTGGGTGGTGATCAGGATGTACGGGTCCTCCAGGACCGCCTCCTGCGCCTCCAGGTCGGTGACGAAGTTCGGCGAGATGAAGCCCTTGTCGAACTGCAGACCCTCGGTCACCTCCAGCTCGGTGACGAGCGCGGAGCCCTCCTCGACGGTGATGACGCCGTCGCGGCCGACCTTCTCCATCGCCTCGGCGATCAGCTCGCCGATCGCGGCGTCCTGCGCGGAGACGGTCGCGACGTGCGCGATCGACTCCTTGCCGGCGACCTCGACGGCCTTGCCGAGCAGCGCCTCGGAGACCTTGGCGGCCGCCGCGTCGATGCCCCGCTTCAGGCCGGTCGGGTTGGCGCCGGCGGCCACGTTGCGCAGGCCCTCGCGGACCATGGCCTGGGCCAGCACGGTGGCGGTGGTGGTCCCGTCGCCGGCGACGTCGTTGGTCTTGGTCGCCACCTCCTTGACCAGCTGCGCGCCGAGGTTCTCGTACGGGTTGGTGAGCTCGATCTCCTTGGCGATGGTCACGCCGTCGTTGGTGATCGTGGGCGCACCGAACTTCTTGTCCAGGACGACGTTGCGCCCGCGCGGGCCGAGGGTGACCTTGACCGCGTCCGCGAGGGCGTTGACACCGTGCTCGAGCAGGTGCCGGGCGTCGTCCGAGAAGCTGAGGATCTTCGCCATCAGTATCCCTTCGAAGCGACGTTGCCCCGGCCCGGCGAGCCGGACCGGGGCAACGACACTGATCGGTTGCTTACTTCTCGATGACCGCGAGGACGTCGCGGGCGGAGAGCACCAGGTACTCCTCGCCGGCGTACTTGACCTCGGTGCCGCCGTACTTCGAGTAGAGGACGGTGTCGCCGACCTTCACGTCGATCGGCACGCGGTTGCCCTTGTCGTCGATCCGGCCCGGGCCGACAGCGAGGACGGTGCCCTCCTGCGGCTTCTCCTTGGCGGTGTCGGGGATCACGATGCCCGAGGCGGTGGTGGTCTCGGCCTCGTTCGCCTGGACCACGATGCGGTCCTCGAGCGGCTTGATCGCAACCTTGGTCGCGGTAGTCACGGGCATACCCTCCCGGGTACTTGGTGTCGTTGCCGGCCGGCGTGCCGACCAGCGTCAATCTGCCACATGCCACCGGGCGGGGCCGTCGTCGCGGGTGCCGGTCCGCCTGGCGCTCAACCCCCGGGCACGAGGCTCGGGCGTTGGCACCCTCAGGGTGAGAGTGCTAATCGCAGGTTATTCCTCGGCTAGCACTCCGTCAAGGAGAGTGCCAACGCGCGTCGCCCTCCGTGTCGCGCCGGAACCGGCCCGGGAGAATGGGCGCGTGGATCTCGACCTGCTCGCCGTGCTGCGTACCCCCGAGGGGTCGGCGGCGCTCGCCGCGGCCGGGCGGGTGGCCGGCGGCGACCCGCTGGCGGCGGCGGCCGCGCTGCGCTCGGCCGGGATTCCGGGCGACCTCGCCGCCGCCGCGCTGACCCAGGCCGAGCTGCGCCGCCGGGCAGCAGGCAAGTTCGGCGCGGCGGCGGCCGGGATGTTCCTCACCCGGCCCGGGCTGGAGCAGGCCACCCGCGGGGTGGTCGCCGGCCGCCGGGCCGCACGGCTGCGCGCCGCGGGCGTGACCACGCTGGCCGACCTGGGTTGCGGCCTGGGCGCCGACGCGCTCACCGCCGCCCGCGCCGGCATCCGGGTGTACGCGGTGGAGGCCGACCCGCTGACCGCCGCGATGGCCGCCGCGAACGCCGAGGCGGCCGGGCTCGCCGATCTGGTGACAGTCGAGTGCGGCGACGCCACGGAGTTCGACGTGAGCCGCGTCGAAGGCGCGTTCTGCGATCCGGCGCGGCGGCGGGCCGGCACCGGGCGGCGCGTCTTCGACCCGAACTCCTACTCCCCGCCGTGGG
Source organism: Micromonospora chalcea (assembly GCF_028768405.1). Taxonomy (NCBI): domain Bacteria; kingdom Bacillati; phylum Actinomycetota; class Actinomycetes; order Micromonosporales; family Micromonosporaceae; genus Micromonospora; species Micromonospora chalcea. The sequence continues at coordinate 3,972,582 of NZ_CP118233.1, forward strand.
ACTTCGTCACCGGTCTCGCCGCGCGGGTGCCGCGCACAGTGGTGAAGGTCGCGCCGGGGCTGGACCACGCGCTGATCCCGGCGGGCGCCGAGGCGGAGTGGGTGAGCGTGGACGGCGACCTGGTCGAGGCCGCGCTCTGGTGCGGCGAGCTGGCCGAGGTCCCCCGCCGCGCCACCCTGCTGCGCGAGAAGGAAGGGCCCCTTCTTAACGCCTCCGGTAGTAAAAGGGTCCCTTCCTATCACCTCACCGGCACGGGCGCGCAGGAAGCGGAGGTGGGGCCGGTCCGGCGCTTCCTCTACGACCCGGACCCGGCGGTCGTCCGCGCGCACCTGGTCGCCGAGTTGGCCGCCGACCTCGACGCCACGCTCGCCGACCCGTCGATCGCCTACCTGTACGCCGACGAGGCCCGGCCCACCCCGTTCGCCCGCTGTCTGGAGATCACCGACGTGCTGCCGTTCTCGCTGAAGCGGCTGCGCGCCCTGCTGCGGGAGCGCCGGGTCGGCCGGGTGGAGATCCGCAAGCGCGGGTCGGCGCTGGAGCCGGAAAAGCTGCGCCGTGACCTGCGGCTGTCCGGCGAGGCGGCGGCCGACCTGGTGCTGACCCGGGTGGCGGGCGACCCCACGGTGCTCGTGTGCCGGCCGGTTCCGGTCGGCGGCTGACCCGGCTCACGTTTCCAGCTCGCGGTGTCGCGGCGCGCGGGTTAGCTTGAGCCCGTGGCGGGCCCTGGCACTCCGGCGATCGCGTTGCTGAGCAAGCGGAAGATCGCCCACAGCATCCACCCGTACGACGTCTCGCCGGACGCGCCGAACTACGGCGCGCTCGTGGCCGCGGCGCTCGGGGTGGCACCGGACCGGGTGTTCAAGTCGCTGGTCACCGAGGTCGACGGCGGGCTGACCGTGGCGGTGGTGCCGGTGACCGGCGAGCTGGACCTGAAGGCGCTGGCCGCCGCGGTGGGCGGCAAGCGCGCGGTGATGGCGGACCGGGCGGTGGCCGAGCGGGCGACCGGGTACGTGCGGGGCGGCATCAGTCCGCTCGGCCAACGTAAGCGGCTACCGACAGTCGTCGACTCCTCGGCGCTGGCGCACCCGACCGTGTACGTGTCGGCGGGCCGCCGGGGATTGCAGGTGCAGCTCACGCCGACGGATCTGGTGGCGCTCACCGGGGCGGCCACGGCATCGATCGCCGCTGCCTGAGCGGGCTCGTGACGGTACGTGTGGGAGCGTTCCCGGAGCACGCTCTCCCGGCGGTGTCCCGCGGGTGACAACCGCGTTGCTGAATTGTTACCGCCGCCAACAAACTTCTGACCTCGGCAGTCTTGCGGCGCATGGGAGGCGGGGAATACGTTGCCGGACACAACAAAACATCACCACTCCCCCACCTCCGAAAGGACCCTGCACATGCGCAAGGGCTTCCTCACCTTCGCGGCCGTCGGTCTCCTCGCGACCGGCAGCATGGCCGCCTGCGGTGACAACGGCGGTTCTTCCGACGAGGCCGGCGGCTCCAACGCCAAGAAGCCGAAGATCGGCGTGATCCTGCCGGACAGCAAGTCCTCCGCCCGCTGGGAGGGCGCGGACCGCAAGTACCTCAAGGCGGCGTTCGACGCGGCCGGCGTCGACTCCGACATCCAGAACGCGCAGAACGACAAGACCGCGTTCCAGACCATCGCCGACCAGATGATCACCAGCGGCGTCAACGTCCTGATGATCGTCAACCTGGACTCCGGCACCGGCAAGGCCGTGCTCGACAAGGCCAAGTCGCAGGGCGTCGCGACCATCGACTACGACCGGCTGACCCTGGGCGGCTCCGCCCAGTACTACGTCAGCTTCGACAACGAGGCGGTCGGCAAGCTCCAGGGCGAAGGCCTGAGCAAGTGCCTGACCGACAAGGGCGTCAAGAACCCGTCGATCGCGTACCTCAACGGCTCGCCGACCGACAACAACGCCACCCTGTTCAAGAACGGGTACGACTCGGTGCTCAAGCCGAAGTTCGACTCGAAGGAGTACACCAAGGTCGCCGACGACCCGGTGCCGGCCTGGGACAACGCGCAGGCCGCCACGATCTTCGAGCAGCAGATGACCAAGGCCGGCGGCAAGATCGACGGCGTGCTCGCCGCCAACGACGGTCTCGGCAACGCGGCCATCTCGGTGCTGAAGAAGAACAAGCTCAACGGCAAGGTCCCGGTGACCGGTCAGGACGCCACCAAGGAGGGCCTGCAGAACATCCTCGCCGGTGACCAGTGCATGACCGTCTACAAGGCGGTCAAGAAGGAGGCGGACGCCGCCGCCGAGCTGGCCATCGCGCTCGCCAAGGGTGAGCGGAAGGACACTGGCCAGACGGTCAAGGACCCGGAGGGCAACCGGGACGTGCCGGCCGTGCTGCTGGAGCCCAAGGCCATCTTCAAGGACAACGTCAAGGACGTCGTGGCCGACGGCTACGTCACCAAGGAAGAACTCTGCACCGGTGCCTTCGCGAAGCTCTGCACCGACGCCGGCGTGAGCTGACCCACCCGCCTCAGGCGGCGCCGGACGGGATCCGAGACCTCCCTCCGCCCAAAGGAGAACCCCGTGTCCGCAACCCCCCTGCTGGAGCTACGCGGGATCGACAAGAGCTTCGGTCCCGTCCAGGTGCTGCGCGACGTCGCCTTCGCCGCGCACCCCGGCGAGGTGACCGCGCTCGTCGGTGACAACGGCGCCGGCAAGTCGACCCTGGTCAAGTGCATCAGCGGCATCCACCCCACCGACGCCGGCGAGTTCCTCTTCGACGGCCGGCCGGTGACCATCAACAGCCCCCGGGACGCCGCCGCGCTCGGGATCGAGGTCGTCTACCAGGATCTCGCGCTCTGCGACAACCTCGACATCGTGCAGAACATGTTCCTCGGCCGGGAGAAGCGCAGCGGCATCGTGCTCGACGAGCCGACCATGGAGCAGATGGCCGCCGAGACGCTCGCCGGCCTGAGCGTGCGCACCGTGAAGTCGTTGCGCCAGCACGTGGCCAGCCTCTCCGGCGGCCAGCGGCAGACCGTCGCCATCGCCAAGGCCGTGCTCTGGAACAGCCGGCTGGTCATCCTGGACGAGCCGACCGCCGCGCTCGGCGTCGCGCAGACCGCCCAGGTGCTGGAGCTGGTGCGCCGGCTGGCCGACAACGGCCTGGCCGTGGTGCTCATCTCGCACAACATGAACGACGTCTTCGCCGTCTCCGACCGGATCGCCGCGCTCTACCTCGGCCAGATGGTCGCCCAGGTGAAGACCACCGACATCACCCACTCGCAGGTGGTCGAGCTGATCACCGCCGGCCGATCCGGCGGCCTCGGCCTCACCGGCGAGCCGGGCGGCAACGGCGCCGCGCCCGCCGACACCACCCCAGGAGCCATCCGATGACCGCCATCGTCGTGAAGAAGGAAGGCCCGGCCGGCGTCGCGCCGACACCGACCCTGAACAGCCACGTGAACAACTACTGGCGCCGGGTACGCGGCGGCGACATCGGCGCGCTCCCCGCGGTGGTCATGCTCGTGGCGCTGGCGGTGGGCTTCTCGATCGCCCGCCCGTCGTTCTTCACCGCCGGCAACCTGGCGAACCTGTTCACCCAGGGCGCGGCGGTCACGCTCATCGCCATGGGCCTGGTCTTCGTCCTGCTGCTCGGCGAGATCGACCTCTCCGCCGGCTTCGCCAGCGGCGTCTGCGCCGCGATCCTGGCCAACGTGGTCACCGTGCTCGGCTACCCCTGGTACGTGGCGGTGCTCGCCGCCGTCGTCACCGGTCTGGTGATCGGCACCGTGCTGGGCCTGCTGGTCGCCAAGGTCGGCATCCCGTCCTTCGTGGTGACGCTCGCCGGGTTCCTCGCCTTCCAGGGTGTCGTGCTGACGCTGATGGACGAGGGCGCCAACATCGCGATCCGCGACGACGTGCTCGTCGCGATCGCCAACCGCAACCTCTCCCCGGCGCTGGGCTGGGCGCTCGCCGCGGTGGCCGTCGCCGGGTACGCGGCAGTGCAGTTGCTCCGGTACCGCAACCGGGCCGCCCGTGGCCTGCTCACCGACCCGCTCACGGTGGTCGGCGCGCGGATCGCCGGCCTGGCCGTGATCCTCGGCGTGGCGGTCTACGTCCTCAACCTGGAGCGCAGCCGCAACGTGCTGATCACCTCGCTCAAGGGCGTGCCGATCGTGGTGCCGATCATCGCGGTGCTGCTGATCGTCTGGACGTTCGTGCTCCAGCGCACCAGCTACGGGCGGCACATCTACGCGGTCGGCGGCAACGCCGAGGCGGCCCGCCGGGCCGGCATCAACGTCGACCGGATCCGTATCTCCGTCTTCGTCATCTGCTCCTCGATGGCCGCCATCGGTGGCATCGTGGCCGCCAGCAGGGGCAACTCGGTCGACCCCAACACCGGGGGCAGTAACGTACTGCTCTACGCCGTCGGCGCGGCGGTGATCGGCGGCACCAGCCTCTTCGGCGGCAAGGGCCGGGTCCTCGACGCCGTGCTCGGAGGCGCGGTGGTCGCGGTCATCGACAACGGTATGGGACTGATGGGATACAGCTCGGGCGTCAAGTACGTGGTCACCGGCGTGGTGCTGCTCGCCGCGGCGACCATCGACGCGCTCTCGCGTCGGCGGGCCGCCGCGACCGGCAACCGCTGAGCAGGGGTACGGAAACACCATGGCAGTGGCAATGCGCGCGGGCCCCAGTCAGGACGAGATCCGTCGGCAGAACCTGGGCGCATTGCTCCGATACGTGCACGTCCACGGGGCCACCACCCGCGCCGAGCTGACCACCGCGCTCGGACTCAACCGCAGCACCATCGGCGCGCTGACCGCGGACCTGGCCGGCGCCGGTCTGGTCAGCGAGGGGACGCCGAAGGAGACCGGCCGGGCCGGACGACCGTCACTCGTCGTCCGGCCCGAGTCGGGGCGGGTCTACGCGTACGCGTACAGCGTCGAGGTGGACCGGCTGCGGGCCGCGCGGGTCGGACTCGGCGGTGAGGTGCTCGACCGCCGGGAGATGGACCGGCCGCGCAACCTGGTCGCCGGGGAGGCCGCCCCGCTGCTCGCCGGCGCGGTCAAGGAGATGCACCAGTCGGTGCCGCCGGACGCGATCTGCGTCGGCGCCGGCGTGGCGGTGTGCGGCATGGTCCGCCGCGAGGACGGGCTGGTCCGGCTCAGCCCCACCACCGGCTGGGTGGACGAGCCGATCGGTGCGGCGCTCGCCGTCGAGCTGGGGATAGACGTACCGATCACGGTGGGCAACGTGGCCGACGTGGCCGCGTACGCCGAGCACGCCCGGGGCGCGGCGGTCGGCTGCGACAACGTCATCTACATCTACGGCGACGTCGGTGTGGGCGCGGGCATCATCGCCGGAGGGCGGCGGCTGAGGGGGCACGGCGGCTACGGCGGCGAGGTGGGCCACATGGTGGTGGTCCGCGACGGGGTGCGCTGCGACTGCGGCCGGCGCGGCTGCTGGGAGACCGAGATCGGCGAGCACGGGCTGCTGCGCGCCGCCGGCCGGTCCGAGGCACGCGGCCGGGACGCGCTGCTCGCCGTCTTCGACGCCGCCGACCGGGGCGACGCCCGCGCGCAGACCGCGGTACGGCAAGCCGGCGACTGGCTCGGCTTCGGCGTCGCGAACCTGGTGAACATCTTCAACCCGGAGATGGTCATCTTCGGCGGCACCATGCGTGACCTCTACCTGGCCTCCGCCGCGCAGGTGCGCAGCCGGCTCAACTCCAACGGGCTGCCCGCGTGCCTGGAGCACGTGCGGCTGCGTACCCCGAAGCTGGGCGACGACGCGGCGCTGATCGGCGCCGCCGAGCTGGCGTTCGAACGACTCCTCGCCGATCCGCTGAACTGATCGGCCCGGTGATCCGTACCAGTGTGCGGACGGGCGGCCGGCTTGCGCGGCCGTCCACGACCCCGCGTACCGGTCCGGACCGAGGAGGCACCGCAACCATGGCATCGCTGGAATCCGCACGCCGCAAGCTGGCGCACCGGGTGGTACTGCTGCTCGCCGCGCTGGGCGCGGGGATCGGCGTCGTTCCCGGGACGGCGCAGGCCGCGCCCAACCCCGGCGTACAGATGAACGCCGCCGACATGACGCTGCTCAACGGCGTACGGCTGGCCGGGCTGTGGGAGATGCCGGCCGGGCAGATGGCGGCCGAGAAGGGCCAGTCCGCCCGGGTACGCGAGGTCGGCGCGGAGATCGCCAAGCAGCACGCGGAGCTGGACCAGCTGGTGGTCGAGGCGGCCAACAAGCTCGGCGCCACCCTGCCGACGGATCCGACGGCAGAGCAGCAGGGGTGGCTGACCGAGATGCGGAACGCCACCGGCGCCCGGTTCGACCAGATCTTCGTCACCCGGCTGCGGGTCGCCCACGGCAAGATCTTTCCGGTGATCGGCGCGGTCCGGGCCAGCACCCGCGACCCGATCGTGCGGAAGCTGGCCGAGGACGCCAACAAGTTCGTCAACGACCACATGACCATGCTGGAGAGCACCGGGCTGGTGCGCTGGCAGCAGTTGCCGCCGGCCGCGCTGCCGCCCGCGCAGAGCGACTCGCTCGTCGCCGCCGCCCAGGCCAACGTGGGCAGCGGCGGTGGGCTCCAGGTCGGCACCGGACTGGTGTGGGCGGTCTTCCTGATCGCGCTCGGCACCGGCGGGTACGCCACCTGGCGGCTGACCCGCCGCTCCTAGCGGGGCGGCGGCGTCAGCGGTCGACCTGGGCGAAGTCCCAGCTGTGCGGCGGGCGGGCGATCAGGCGCGCCGGTGGCTCGGGCAGTTCCCGGGGGTTGTTCCGCCACTTGGAGATGACCACGAGCCGGTGGTCGGTGGAGGAGAACACCTCGCTGGAGACGTGCATCGGGTCGTGCTCGAACTCGGGCAGCGCGGTCTCGCAGACCCAGGTGATCAGGTCGGCGAAGCCGTACGACTCGGCCTTGGCCTCCCACATCCGGACGATCATGTCGGTTTCCTCCCCGCTCACACACTGACCACCGTCAGCGGCATCGCCGAGTCGGCCGGCAGGTCCAGCCGGCTCGGCGCGACGCCCGCGGCGACCAGGTGCGAGCCGAGCGCGGCCACCATCGCGCCGTTGTCCGTGCAGAGCTTCGGCCGGGGCGTACGCACCCGGATGCCGTACTTGCCGGCCCGCTGCTCGGCCATCGCCCGCAGGCGGGAGTTGGCTGCCACTCCGCCGCCGATCACCAGCGTGTCGATGCCGCTGGTGCGGCAGGCGTCGATCGCCTTGCCGACCAGCACGTCGCAGACCGCCTCCTGGAAGGACGCCGCCACGTCGGCGACCGGGACCGGCTCACCGGCCCGCTGCCGCGCCTCCACCCAGCGGGCCACCGCCGTCTTCAGACCCGAGAAGGAGAAGTCGAACCGGTGCCCGACCAGGTCCTTCGCGGCGGTCAGCCCGCGCGGGAAGGCGATCGCCGCCGGGTCACCGGCACGCGCTTCGCGGTCGATGTACGGTCCGCCCGGGAACGGCAGCCCGAGCAGCCGGGCCACCTTGTCGAACGCCTCGCCGGCCGCGTCGTCGATGGTGGCGCCGAGCGGTACGACGTCGCGGGCCAGGTCGTCGACGCGCAGCAGCGAGGAGTGGCCGCCGGAGACCAGCAGCGCGATGGCGGGCTCGGGCAGCGGGCCGTGTTCGAGCGTGTCCACAGCCACGTGCGCGGCGAGGTGGTTCACCCCGTACACCGGCTTTTCCGCCGCGACCGCGTACCCCTTGGCTGCGGCGACCCCGACGAGCAGCGCGCCGGCCAGGCCCGGCCCGGAGGTCACGGCGATGGCGTCGATGTCGGCGATGGTGACGCCTGCCTCGCGCAGCGCCCGGTCCATGGTCGGCACGATCGCCTCCAGGTGGGCGCGGCTGGCCACCTCGGGCACCACGCCGCCGAACCGGGCGTGCTCCTCGACGCTGGAGGCGAGCGCGTCGGCGAGCAGCGTGTGCCCGCGCACGATGCCCACGCCGGTCTCGTCGCAGGAGGTCTCGATGCCGAGGATCAGTGGTTCGTCAGCCATGCGCGTCAGTCCTCGTTGCGCTGCATGACCAGCGCGTCGGTGTTGCTCGGTTGGTAATAGCCGCGCCGTACGCCGATCGGCTCGAAGCCGTAGCCGGCGTAGAGCCGCTGCGCCGGGGCGTTGTCCGCGGCGACCTCCAGCAGCGTGCTGCGGACGCCGCGCCGGGCCGTCTCGGCGAGCAGCGCCTCCAGCAGCAGCCGGCCGATGCCCCGCCGCTGCGCGTCCCGGCGGACCGCGACGTTCTGCACCCACGCCTCGTCGGGCGGGTAGACGGCCAGCCCGGCGTAGCCGAGCACGGTGCCGTCGTCGTCGGTGGCGGCGAGATAGAAGTGGCCGTTGGCGAGTTCGTTCCAGAACATCGCCGCCGACCACTGCTCGGCGCCGAACAGGTCCGCCTCGATGGGCAGCACCTCCTCGACGTGCCACCAGCGGAACCGGCCCAGCCTCATGGCAGGACCGGCTTGTGGCCGGTGGCGGCGACCGCGTCCGGGCGGCGCAGGTAGAGCGGGGTGAGCGTCTCACCGGGCGCGCCCGCGCGGATCCGCGGCGCGGCGAGACGCGCCAGCGCCAGCGGGTCCGGGTAGCGCGGCTCGTCCCGCACCGGCAGGCCGAGCACGTCGGCGTACCGGTGCGCGCCGTCGCCGACCGCGACGCTGACCGCCAGGTCGCGCGCCCGCTGCGCGACCACCGCCGGGGCCGCCACCTCCGGGCCGGCCAGGCGCTGACCGGCGCCGTCGTAGACGGCCCAGTAGATCTCCCGCCGCCGCGCGTCGCTCGCCGCCAGCACCGGCTCGCCGGCGGCCGCCGGGTGGCCGAGCCCGTCCAGCGAGCAGACACCGTACGTGGGGACGCCGAGCACCTGACCCATGGTGGCGGCGGTGACCAGCCCGACGCGCAGCCCGGTGAACGGGCCCGGGCCGAGGCCGGCGACGATCGCGGCCAGGTCGGCGGGACGCGCGCCGACGTCCGCCAGCACGGCGTCGACCTGCGGCGCGAGCAGCTCGCCGTGGGCGCGGGCATCGACGGTGCACCGGGACGCGCGAACCGCGACGCCGTCCGCCGAGACCTCGGCCAGCGCCGCGGTCACCGCGGGCGTCGAGGAGTCCACCACGAGTACGAGCACGGTAAGCCAGCCTAGCCGTCCGCCCCGTCCGCCCTCGGCACGCCCTCGCCGCTGACCCGGTCACGGTGCGTAGTGTCCCGACGGAAGAGGTGACCTGGGAGCGATATACCTCTCGGTCATAAATATGACTCACAGGTATATCGCTCGACGGCGAGTTGCCATCCTCCGGAGATGACGGAGAGTCGCCTGGCCCAGGAGATCGCCCGCGCCATGCGCCACGAACGGGAACTGGCCGGGCTCACCCAGCAGGCCCTGGCCGCGCGGGTCGGGATCAGCCAGGCCGCCGTCGCCCGGATCGAGCGCGGCGACCGGCTGCCCAGCCTGACCACCGCGGAACGTCTGCTCGCCGCGCTGGATCGGCAACTGCGGATCGAGGTCGAGCCGCTGGACAGTCACCTGGACGCGGCGCTTGACGAGATGGCCGGGACCGCGCTGACCGAGCGGATCGATCATCTCCGGCTCGACCCGATCATGGACGCGCTGGGCGACCTGCCGTACGTGCTGGCGGGCGGCACGGCGGCCCTGTTGCAGGGCGCGCCACTGCCGGTGGACGCGGTCGAGGTCGCGGTGCGGTGGCGGGACTCCCCGCGGTTCACCGCGTTCCTGGAGCGGGGCCGCGCGCAGCGCTGGGATGCCCGATGGCAGGAGTGGGGCGGGGGCCACCCGGAGCCCGAGGAACCGGGCGAGCACCGCTGGCGGACCCGGTTCGGCGAGCTGCGGGCCCGGATGTGCGACGAACTGCCCGAGCCCATCGAGGTCCGCCTCGGTGAACGTACGTACCCGGTGGAGCCGCTGGTCGAGGTGGAGGCGACCGACAAGCGCACGGCCGAGCTGCTGTCCCGGTACCGCCGGCGCCTCGCCGCGGCGGGCGAGGCGCCGGACGGGTCAGCCCGCTGAGCGTTCCCAGTCGACGGTGGGCAGCCCCGCGTCGGCGAGCGCCTTGTTTGCCGCGCTGAACGGACGGCTGCCGAGGAAGCCGCGCGGGTTCATCGGGCTCGGGTGCCCGGCCTCCAGCACCACGTGCCGCGGGTTGGTCACCAGCGCCGCCTTCTTGCGGGCGTAGCCGCCCCAGAGCAGGAAGACCACGCGCTGGTCGAGCGCGTCCAGCGCCCGGATCGTGGCGTCGGTGAACTCCTCCCAGCCCTTGTTCGCGTGCGAGCCGGGGGTGGCCTGCCGGACCGTCAGCACCGAGTTGAGCAGCAGCACGCCCTGCGCGGCCCAGCCGTCGAGGTTTCCGCTGCGCGGCTTGGGCACGCCCAGGTCCTCGCTCAGCTCCTTGAAGACGTTGCGCAGCGACGGCGGCACCGCCACCCCCTCGCGCACGCTGAAGCTCAGCCCGTGCGCCTGGCCCGCCTTGTGGTACGGGTCCTGGCCGAGGATGAGCACCCTCGTGTCGGCCGGCGCGCAGTGCCGGTAGGCGGAGAACAGGTCCTCCAGCGGCGGGAAGACCGTGGCGGTCGCGTACTCCCGGGTGACGAACTCGGCCAGCGCGGCGGTGCGGGCCGGGTCGAGGTGGGGGGTGAGCACGGCACGCCAGGCCTCCGGCAACAGCGCCGGCAGGTCCAGGGTGGGGGCGTCGGGCATCGGCAACCTCTCCTAGTCGGTCGCCATCTTCCTACCAGCCGCGACCGACACTCCCGGGCAGCGGCCGGGCCGGGTACTGGACGGGAAAAGTTACCGGAGCGTAACCTACTGGCAAGTTACTTACGCCACACCACCACTGCTAGCTTGCATCCACCACCATCGATGCTCGCTAGGAGTGCCCGTGAGCAGCAGGAACACCCGTCCCCGCACGCCCTCCGCCCGCCGCGCGATCGGCCTCCGGATCCTCGCCGTCGCCGCGGCGGCAGCCACCTACCTGGCCGGATCCGGCGCAGCCGCGGCCGCCGACGACGCCACGCCCGTGGTCTCCCGCGGCGTGACCATCCCCGCCTTCTACCACCCGCCCGCCGACCTGCCCGCCACCAACGGCACGCTGATCCGCACCGAGCCGCTGCCGCTCGGCCTGAGCATCCCCGGGCTCGACGGCCGCGCGATGCCCGGCACCGCCACCCGACTCATGTACCGGTCCACCGACTCCAACGGCCGGCCCGTCGCGGTGACCGGCGCCTACATCGAACCGTCGGCGGCGTGGCGGGGTGCCGGCCCGCGCCCCCTCGTCGCCGTCGCCTCCGGAACCATGGGGCAGGGCGACCAGTGCGCGCCGTCGTTCTCGCTGCAACACCCGCTCACGCTCACCGGCGACACCCTGTCCGTCGGCTACGAGGCCCTGGCGATCTATCGCCTCCTCGCCACCGGCGCGGCGGTCGTCGTCACCGACTACGTCGGTCTGGGCACGACCGACCGGCTGCACACCTACGTCAACCGCCTCGACGGGGGACGCGCCCTGCTCGACGCGGCCCGCGCCGCCCGCGCCGTACCCGGAGCATCGGTCACCGCCCAGTCCCGCGTCGGTCTCTACGGCTACAGCCAGGGCGGGGGCGCCAGCGCCGCGGCCGCCGAACTCCACTCCACCTACGCGCCCGACGTGCCGCTCGCCGGCACCTACGTCGGCGCGCCGCCCGCCGACCTCACCGCGGTCATCGGCGGCATCGACGGCAGCGCGCTGGTGGGGGCGCTGGGATGGTCGCTGAACGGCTTCGCCCAGTCCGACCCGGCGCTGCGGGACGTCATCGAGGCCGCCGTCAACGACACCGGCCGGGCGGCGCTGAAGGACACCTCGACCATGTGCGTCGGCGACGCGATCCTCCGGTACGCGTTCACCAGGAGCAGCAAGTGGATCACCGGCGGCCGCTCCCTCACCGCCGTCATCGCCGCCTCGCCCGAGGCCCAGGCCGTCCTCGACCGGCAGCGCATCGGCACGCTCAAGCCCACCGGCCCGGTACGTGTGGCAACAGGCATCCAGGACGACATCGTGCCCCACCGGCAGGCCCGTCAACTGGCTGTCGACTGGTGCCGCAAGGGCGGCAACGTGACCTACCAGGCGATCAGCCTGCCCAACCTCGGCGACAAGATCCTCACCAACCACCTGGTGCCGCTCATCACCGACCAGGGCGACGCGGTGGCCTGGATGAGCGACCGGCTCGCGGGGCGGACCGCCTACTCCAACTGCTGGACGATGCCCCTTCAGCCCTGACTCAGGACAGTTCGGCGACCCGGGCGGCCCAGTCGCCACCGACCGGTTCCAGCGTGACCGCCCGGGTGTCGTCGTCGCGGCGGTCGATGCGTACCCGCAGGTGCGCGTCGACCAGCTGCTCGACCATTCCCTCGCCCCACTCCACCACTGTCACCGCCTCGTCCACCGAGGCGTCCAGGTCGAGGTCGTCGATCTCCGCCCGCGGGTCGGCGGCCTCACCCAGGCGGTACGCGTCGGCGTGCACGAGCGTCACCCGGCCGCCCCGATCCGGGTCGGGCCGGTGCACCCGGGCGATGACGAAGGTGGGCGAGGTGATGTCGCCGCGTACGCCCAGGCCGGCGCCGATGCCCTGGGTCAGCGCGGTCTTGCCGGCCCCGAGCGGGCCGCTGAGCAGCAGCAGGTCACCCGCGCGCAGCACCCCGGCCAGCCGCCGCCCGAACTCGTGGGTGTCGTCGACCGTCTTCAGCTCCACGACCACTGTCATAGCGAATCCAGGAACCTCTCCAGCGCCGCGTTCACCTCGTCGGCGTGCTCCAGCATCACCACGTGCCCACTGTCGTCGATCTTCACGAACTCGGCGTGCGGCAGCCGCCGGACGATCTCCTCGGAGTGCGTCACCGGCGTGATCATGTCCTTGTCCCCCACGATCACCAGCACCGGCGTGCCGGCCAGCGCGGCCAGCGCCGGGAACCGGGAGTGGGTGGCGATCGTCCGCAGGTAGCGGGTGACCGTGTCGGCCGAGGTGCGCGAGTTCATCATCTCGACGTACGACACCAGGGCCGGGCTCGGCGCCGAGGTGCCGAAGCCGTACTTGCGGGTGAGCAGCCAGGCCACGTTCGAGGTCGACCGGCGCGCCCGGTCGATCACCGTGCCGCCGTACCGGGTGGCGTTGCTCATCATGTAGAGCACCGGCGAGCCGACGCGGCCGAGCAGCGCGGGCGCCACCAGCTTCGTCTCCGCCGCCAGACCGCCCGAGGTCGCCATCAGCACGGTGCCGACCACGCGGTCACCGAACATCTCCGGGTACAGCTCGGCCAGCGCCATGATCGTCATGCCGCCCATCGAGTGCCCGACCAGCACCAGCGGGCCCTCCGGGGCCACCTCGTCGAGCACCCGGCGCAGCGTGTGGCCCAGCGCGGTCAGGTCGTACTCGCCGCTCTCCAGCCGGCCGGAACGGCCGTGCCCCGGCTGGTCGTACGCGACCACCCGGTAGTCGCCGCGCTCGGCGAGCCGCTTGCGCTGGAAGTGGAACGTGCCCATGTCCAGGCAGAACCCGTGCACCAGCACCACAGTCGGGTGCCCGGCGACCGGGCGGGTCGGCTCGACCACCTCCACGTGGATGTCGGTGCCGTCCGGCATCTCCAGCCGGTACGCCTGGTCGTAGCGCTGCTCGCCGAAGACCTCGTCGGCGTACCTGTCGGTGGGGTCGTTCTTGAGCCGGCGGACCAGCACCCGCTCGCTGACCACGCCCGCCGCGAGCCCGGCGGCGGCCACCCCGACGGCGGCGCCGACCAGCCCGGCGACCTTGCCGGCGGCGGTACGCGGACGCGGCAACCGGAGACTCATGCGCGCTCGCCGTCGTAGAACCGGGGCACGCGCACGCCGCCGAAACGGGTCACGATCTCGTAGTTGATGGTGCCGACCGCCTCGGCCCAGTCGTCGGCTGTGGGCCCGCCGTCCGCGCCGTCGCCGAACAGCGTCACCATGTCACCGGCGGCCACCTCGTCGTCGCCGCAGTCGACCACGAACTGGTCCATGCAGACCCGGCCGGAAATGTTCCGGCGCTTGCCGGCGAGGTGCACCGGGCCGGTGTTGGAGGCGTGCCGGGGCACACCGTCGGCGTAGCCGAGCGGCACCACCGCCAGGTTGGTCTCCTGCTCGGTGAGGTAGGTGTGCCCGTAGGAGACGCCGGTGCCGGCCGCGACCCGCTTGGTCAGCATCACCCGGGCGCGGGCGGTCATCGCCGGGCGCAGGCCGAACTGCTCGCCCGCGACCGGCGACAGACCGTAGACCGCGATGCCGGGCCGGACCAGGTCGAAGTGCGTGTCCGGCCGGGTCAGCGTGGCGGCCGAGTTGGCCAGGTGGCGGTACCGAGGGCGCAGACCGGCGCGCGTCACCATCTCCAGCCCCTCGTGGAAGACGGCGAGCTGGCGGTCGGTGGTGGGGTGGCCGGGCGAGTCCGCGTACACGAAGTGGCTCCACACGCCGACCACCTCGACCAGGCCGTCGGCCTGGGCCTTCGCGGCGGCCTCCAGCAGCGCCGGCCAGTCGGCGACGGTGGCGCCGCCCCGCGCCAACCCGGTGTCGATCTTGAGGTGCAGCCGGGCCGGGCGGTCCGCCCGGCGGCTCGCCTCGATCATCTCGTCGAGCTGGGTGAGGCTGGCGCAGCCGAGGTCGACGCCGACGGTGATCCCGTCGTGCAGCGGCAGCCCGGGTGTGAGCAGCCAGGCCAGCACCGGCGCGGTGATGCCGTCCTGGCGCAGCCGCAGCGCCTCGTCCAGCGTGCAGACGCCGAGCTGGTCCGCCCCCGCGTCGAGCGCCGCGCGGGCGGCGGGCACCATGCCGTGGCCGTAGCCGTCGCCCTTGACCACCGCCATCAGCTCGGCGCTGGTGCCGGCCTTGAGCCGGGTCACGTTCTCCCGGATCGCGTCCAGGTCGACGCGCACCTCCGACTGCCACATGTCCCCAGCCTACTTCCGTCAGTGATCATCAGCGCCCTGAGCCGTGCGGGCGGTGCCCGTCGCCACCCGGGCGTCGCCGCCCGGATCAGCCCAGCCGGGCCAGTACCGGACGCAACGCCGCCGCCACGTCGGGCGCGGTGACCGGACCGCCGCGCGCCGCCTCCCGGCCGGCCAGCCCGTGCAGGTACGCCGCCGCGGCGGCCGCCCGCTCCGGGGCCAGCCCGGCGGCGAGCAGCGAACCGAGCAGCCCGGCCAGCACGTCGCCGGTGCCGCCGGTGGCCAGCACCGGCGTGCCGGTCGGATTCACGTACGCGCGGCCGTCGGGCGTGCCGATGATCGTGTGGTCACCCTTGAGCAGCACCACCGCGTTCATCCAGGCGGCCAGCCGCAGCGCGGCGGCGACCCGGTCCTCCCCCGGCATCTCGCCGCAGAGCCGGGCGTACTCCCGGTCGTGCGGCGTCACCACGATCGGCGCGTCCCGGCCGCGCAGCCGGTCGGCCAGCTTGCCGTCGACGAGCAGCGTCAGCGCGTCCGCGTCGAGCACCACCGGCACCGGCGCGGCAAGCACCGCGCGCAGCTCGGCGGCGGACTCCTCGCCCGTACCGAGGCCGGAGCCGCACACCCACGCCTGCACCCGGCCCGCGTCCGCGACCCGGCCGGTGGCGATCACCGACGGGTGCTGGTGCAGCACCTCGCCCTTGGCGCTCCCGGCGTAGCGGACCAGGCCGGTCGGGCCGGCGAGCGCCCCGGCGACCGAGAGCACCGCGGCGCCGGGGTAGGTGGCCGAGCCGGTGGCCACGCCGACCACACCCCTGGTGTACTTCTCCGACGACGCGCCCAGCTCCGGCCACCAGCCGACCACGTCCGTCTGCTCGATCACCTGGAGCGCCGGGGTGCCGCGCAGCCACGGCGTCAGCCCGATGTCGACCAGCTCGACCTCGCCGGCCAGCTCGGCGGCCGGGCCGACGACCAGCGCCGGTTTGAGCGCGCCGAACGCCACCGTCACGTCGGCGCGGACCGCGCGGGGCCGCCCGGCGTCGGTCAGCGGGACGTGGCCGGTGTCGACGGCGACGCCGCTCGGCACATCGACAGCGACCACCGTAGCGGGCCCACCGTCGCGCCCGCGCTGCCCGGTCAGGCTCGCGGCCAACTGCTCGGCGGTCTCCCTCAGCCCGCCGGTGCCGCCGATGCCCACGATCCCGTCGAGCACCAGGTCGGCTCCGGCGGGCGGCCGGTCGACGACGCGCCCGCCGGCGGCACGCAGGGCCGCCAGCCCTTCCGCGTGCGCCCGCCCGGGGCTCAGCAGCAGCGCGGCCACCGCAGCGCCCCGGCGGGCCAGGTGCGCGCCCGCGAAGAGCGCGTCACCGCCGTTGTCGCCGGAGCCGATCAGCAGCAGCACCCGGGCGCCGTAGACCCCGCCCCGGTCACCGAGCAGCAGGGCGCAGCGCCGGGCCAGCCCGGCCGCGGCCCGCTGCATCAGCGCCCCGGGCGGAAGGGTGGCCATCAGGCCCGCCTCCGCCGCGCGAACGTCCGCGACGCGCCATACCGGTCTCATGCCACCCCGTCCCGTTCGTCGCGCCGGCTCAGCGCCCGCCCGCCGCTGCCCCGGTCACGGCCTCACCCTACCGGCGGTACGAACCCGGGACCGGCTGACGGAAACGCCCTGTGGAAAACCCCGGCCGTTGTCCACAGGGGTCGGCGGCCGGGTCGCCGGGCGGCCTAGCGTCCCGGTGTCCGGGGCCGGTGGGTGGCGTCGGGCAACGTGGGGAGGTCACGTGGTGGAGAAACCGTTCGACGTCGACCCGGAGCTGCTGCGCGCGGTCGCACGGGAGCTGGCCGACGACGCGTACCGGCTGGCCACCGGGCCGGGGGCGGCGCCGGAGGCGCTGCTGGTGGCGGCGCCGGACGGCTGGCGGGCCGGGGCGGCGCTGGCCGACCTGGAGTCCGCGGTACGGCGCTGGTCCGGCGCGCTCGGCGCCCGGGTGGCCGACACCGCCGGGGCGTTGCGCCGCGGGGCGGACGGCTACGAGGCGGTGGACGAGCGCGCCGCGCGCCGCCTCAGCGGGGTGCTCCGGTGACCGGCGGCGCTCCCGGGCGGCCCGATCCGAGCTCCGGAGGGCCCGGCGAGGGCCCGGCGGACGTCGGGTACGCGCAGCTCTGGCGGGCCGATCCGGGCGCCTGGTCCACGGCCGGGGTGGCCTGGCGAGGGCTCGCCGGGCCGGTGCGCCGTCGCGCCGACGCGCTGACCGCCCGGATCGGCACGCTCCGGCCCGGGTGGTCGGGCGCCGCCTCGGTCGCGGCCCAGCAGCGGATCGGGGACCTGCGCACCGACCTCACCGACGTGCTGCCCGCCCTGTTCGAGGTCGACCAGGTGCTGGCCGAGTTCGGCGCCCGGCTGGGGGCGGCGAAGGCCCGCCTCGGCGCGGAGGTGGCCCGCGCCGAGTCCGGCGGCCTGCTCGTCGACCGTGCCGGCGCGGTGCGGCCCGATCCGGCCCGCCCGATGTCCCGGGCCGGTCCGGCGGTGGTGGACGCGCGGGCCGGGATCCGGGGCGCGCTGACACTCGCCGGCGCCGCCGACCGGGAGGCGGCTCGCCGCCTGGCGGAGCTGACCACCGCCACGGTGACCGGCTGGGTCAGCGTCCCGCCCGGGTGGCGGCCGGGCCCCGGCGCCGGGCCGGCCGAGGTGAGCCGCTGGTGGGCCGGTCTGAGTGCGGCCGAGCGGCGCTGGCTGGTCGGGCGGGAACCGGATCGGATCGGCCGCCTCGACGGCGTGCCGGCCGCCGCCCGGGACCAGGCCAACCGGCTGCTGCTCGGCGACCGGCGGGAGCAGTTGCTCGTCCGGCGGCTCGCGCTGCTGCGGCCGCTGCCGGCCGGACCGTTGGAGGCGTCCCGGCGGGTCCGGCTCGCCGGCGTCGAGGCGGCGCTGCGCGGGCTGAACCGGCTGAGCGAGCGGCTCGCCGCGCCCGGGCTGCCGCGGGCGTACCTGCTGGGGCTGGACCCGCGCGGCGACGGGCGCGCGGTGGTGGCGCTCGGCAACCCGGACCGGTCCGCCGCGGTGCTGACCTACGTCCCGGGCATGACCTCGGACCTCGCCGACGCGCCGGACGAGCTGGGCCGGGCCGCCCGGGTGCTGCAGCGGTGCGCGGCGCTGGGGCCGGGCGAGGAGGCGGCGGCGGTGCTCTGGCTGGACTACGACGCGCCCGACTTCCTCACCGAGGCGGCCGGCCCCCGGCAGGCCGAGGACGCCGGGCCGGCTCTGCACCGGTTCCAGGAAGGGCTACGCGCCGCACACGAGGGTTCGCCGGCCCGGCAGACGGTGCTCGGGCACAGCTACGGCTCGCTGGTGGTCGGCGCCGCCGCCCGGGACCACGGGCTGAGCGCGGACGCGCTGGTATTCGTCGGCTCGCCCGGCGTCGGCGTCGACCACGCCACCGAGCTGCGGATGCGCGCCGGCGAGGTCTGGTCGTCGACCGCGCCGGACGACGTGATCCGGCTGGCGCGTCCGCCGGACGAGCTGGCCCGCCGCGCCCTGCTCGCCGGCACGCCGCTCGGCCCGGCGCTGGCCGTGCTCGACCCGCACGCCGAGCGGCTCTGGTTCGGCGCCGACCCGAGCGCGCCGGGTTTCGGCGGGCGGCGGTTCCCGAGCGCCCCGCACGGTCACACCGGCTACTGGGACCCGGACAACCCGGCGCTGGACGGGATGGCCCGGATCGTGCTGGGCCGATGAGCCGCCCGATGCCGTCCGGCGGCCGTCCCAAAGGATCCGGGAGCCGCCCGGGGCGGGCCGGAGACGGCGCGGTCCCTCCCCCCGGCCGACGGGTGGAGGGACCGCTGGCGAAAAGCGGACTACTCGACGGTGACCGACTTGGCCAGGTTCCGGGGCTGGTCCACGTCGTGCCCGCGGGCGGCGGCGATCTCGGCGGCGAGCACCTGCAACGGCACGGTGGTCACCAGCGGCGCCAGCAGTGTCGGCGTACGCGGCACGTAGATCAGGTGGTCGGCGTAGCGGACCACCGCCTGGTCGCCCTCCTCCGCGATCACGATCGTGCGGGCGCCCCGGGCGCGTACCTCCTGGATGTTGGAGACGACCTTGTCGTGCAACATGCCCCGGCCGACCGGCGACGGCACGATGCAGATCACCGGGGTGCCCTGGTCGATCAGCGAGATCGGGCCGTGCTTCAGCTCACCGGCGGCGAAGCCCTCGGCGTGCATGTACGCCAGCTCCTTGAGCTTCAGCGCGCCCTCCAGCGCCACCGGGTAGCCCACGTGCCGGCCGATGAACAGCACCGTCGGCTCGGACTTCAGCTCGCGGCCCAGCTCACGGACCGGCTCGATCCGGTCCAGCAGCTCCCGCAGCTTGCCCGGCATATCCTGGAGCTGGGCGACCACCGCGCCCACCTCGTCGGCGAACTTGATGCCGCGCACCTGGGCCAGGTGCAGGCCGATCAGGTAGCAGGCGACGACCTGGGTGAGGAACGCCTTGGTGGAGGCGACGGCGATCTCCGGGCCGCCGTGGGTGTAGAGCACGGCGTCGGACTCGCGCGGGATGGTCGAGCCGTTGGTGTTGCAGATGGCCAGCACGCGGGCCTTCTGCTCCTTGGCGTGGCGCAGCGCCATCAGCGTGTCCATCGTCTCGCCGGACTGCGAGATCACCACGATCAGCGTGGACCGGTCCAGCACCGGGTCGCGGTAGCGGAACTCGCTGGCCAGCTCCACCTCGCAGGGGATTCGGGTCCAGTGCTCGATGGCGTACTTGGCGACCAGGCCGGCGTGGTAGGAGGTGCCGCAGGCGACGATGAAGATCTTGTCGACGTCGCGCAGGTCCTGCTCGCTCAGGCGGACCTCGTCGAGGGCGATCTCGCCGGTCTCGGTGAGCCGGCCCAGCAGCGTGTCGGCGATGGCCTGCGGCTGCTCCTCGATCTCCTTGAGCATGAACCAGTCGTAGCCGCCCTTTTCGGCGGCCGACGAGTCCCAGTCGATGTGGAAGTCGGTGCCGCTGGCCGGCTGACCGTGGAAGTCGGTGATGTCGATGCTGTCCGGCGTGATCAGGACGATCTGGTCCTGCCCCAGCTCGACCGCGTCCCGGGTGTGCTCGATGAACGCGGCGACGTCGCTGGCCAGGTAGTTCTCGCCGTCGCCCCGACCGACGACCAGCGGCGAGTTGCGCCGGGCGCCGACCACCGCGCCGGGGATGCCGGCGTCGACGGCGAGCAGCGTGAACGCGCCCTCCAGGCGCCCGCAGACCACGCGCATGGCGGCGGCGAGGAGCTGCGGGCTGTCGGTCTCGCCGGCCGCGCGCAGGTCGGCCAGCGCGCGGGCGATCAGGTGCGCGGCGCACTCGGTGTCGGTGTCGCTGGCGAACTCGACGCCCTCGTCCTCCAGCTCGGCGCGGAGCTTCGCGAAGTTCTCGATGATGCCGTTGTGGATCACCGCGACGCGGCCGTCCGGGGAGAGGTGCGGGTGGGCGTTGCGGTCGGTCGGGCCGCCGTGGGTGGCCCAGCGGGTGTGGCCGATGCCGGTGGTGCCGTCGCCGATGCCGATCGGGCTGGCGGCGCAGTCCTCGGGGTTGTCGGCCGCCCGCTCGGAGAGGACCTTCTCCAGGTTCGCGAGCTTGCCGGCCTTCTTCTCGGTCAGCAGCTCGTCCTCGCAGACCACGGCGACACCGGCCGAGTCGTAGCCGCGGTATTCGAGCCGCCGCAGTCCGTCAAGCACGATGCCGAGCGCCGGGCGGGCACCGGCGTAACCCACGATTCCACACATGGTCCGCAGCCTAACCGAGTTTCGCTCATCGCGCGTGCTCGGAAGGCCGGTTAACGATCACTGAATTTGAGCGAACCGAACACCGGGGTTGCTATGTCGGACAACGCACCAGCCGGGCTCATCTGCCGTTTGCGTACCGGTTCGGGACGTGCCGCGCACCGGGCGGACCGGGTCCACGCGGGTGGCCGCCACGGCCTACATTGGGGCCGGGCTCCGCCCCCGGGCCCATCGTTCCGCGGGCGTCCGCGCCGTACCCCTGTGAGCTGAGCCGATGTCCGAGACGACCCCTTCCCCCGAGCCGACCTCCGGACCGGTCGACCCGACCGCCGCGCCGGTGACCCCGCAGCCCTCCACCTGGACCCCGCCGGACCCGCTGGCCGCTCCGCAGCCGTGGACGCCACCCGAGCCCTGGTCGCCGTCGTCACCGTCGCCCTGGAGCGCCCCCGGCGCCGGTCACCCCGGTCAGGCGGGCGGCGCCGAGGGGCGGCCGGCGGGCGATCCGGGCCGGGCCGCTCCGGCCGACTCGCCGGGCGCCGGCGACCAGGGACAGCCCGGGACGCCGGGCGGGCCCGCCAACCCGGACGCACCGCAGTGGCCGGCCCAGCCGGGAGCACCGGGCTGGCCGGCGCAGCCGGGCACCCCTGGCTCGTCCCCACCGCCGAGCGCCTACCAGCCCGGCACGTATCCGCCCGGGCCGTTCCCGCCCACCGCGTACCCGCCGGGGCCCTACCCGCCGCCGTACGCGTACCCGGGGATGCCGCCGCGCCGCAGCGGCGGCGGTTGGGCGGTCGGGGTGGTGGTCGGCATCGTCACCGTCCTGGCGCTGATCGTCTGCGGCTGCGTCGGGCTGGCCTTCCTCGGCAGCACCATGGACGACGGGACCGCAGCCGGCACCGGGTACGAGGAGCCGATCTACGGCGAGCCCGGCGACTGGACCGACGACCCGAGCGCGCCCCCGGCGAGGCCGGCGACCACCCCGTCCGGCGGCCCCGGCAAGTACACAGTGCTGTACGAGGTGACCGGCTCCGAGGGCGACGCGGAGGTGCAGTACTACGACGCGAACGGCGACTTCCACCAGCTCAACCTGGTGGACTCGTCCTGGCGGCTGAGGTTCACCACGAACAACCGTGAGCGGGTCCAGATCGTCACCATGCCCGGAAGCGCTGCTGGGTTGACCTGCCGGATAACCATCGACGGCAAGGTCGTCTCCCAGAAGTCGGGAAGGTGGGGCGTGACCTGCTTCGGCTGGTGAGCCCGTGGTGGCGGGCCGTAGGCTCGCAGCCGTGACGACGACCGATCCCCTGGTGGCCCGGATGCGGCCGTTCGGCACCACCGTCTTCGCCGAGATGTCCGCGCTGGCCGTGCGTACCGGGGCGGTCAACCTCGGGCAGGGCTTCCCGGACACCGACGGCCCGCCGGAGATGCTCGCCGCCGCCGCCGAGGCGCTGCGTACCGGCCACAACCAGTACCCGCCCGGCCCGGGCATCCCCGCGCTGCGCGCCGCCGTCGCCGAGCACCAGCGACGGTTCTGGGACCTGGAGTACGACCCGGACGGCGAGATCGTCGTGACGGCCGGCGCGACCGAGGCGATCGCGGCGAGCATCCTCGCGCTGTGCGAGCCGGGTGACGAGGTGATCTGCTTCGAGCCGTACTACGACTCGTACGCCGCCTCGATCGCGCTCGCCGGAGCGGTGCGCCGCCCGGTGACGCTGCGGCCCGGCGCCGACGGCAGGTACGCGTTCGATCCGGACGAGCTGCGCGCCGCGTTCGGGCCGCGTACCCGGCTGGTGCTGCTGAACTCGCCGCACAACCCGACCGGCAAGGTCTTCACCGCCGACGAGCTGACGACGGTCGCCGAGCTGTGCCGGGAACACGACGTGTACGCGGTCACCGACGAGGTGTACGAGCACCTGGTGTTCACCGACGCCGCCGCGCCGCACGTGCCGCTGGCCACGCTGCCCGGCATGCGGGAGCGGACGCTTCGCATCTCGTCGGCCGGCAAGACGTTCTCCTGCACCGGCTGGAAGGTCGGCTGGGTGAGCGGACCCGCGCCGCTGGTGGCGGCGGTGCTGCGGGTGAAGCAGTTCCTCACGTTCGTCAACGCCGGGCCGCTGCAACCGGCGGTGGCGGTGGCGCTCGGGTTGCCGGACGCCTACTTCACCGGGTTCCGGGACGACATGCAACGCCGGCGGGACCAGCTCGTCGCCGGGCTGGCCGACGCCGGGTTCGGCGTGCTCGCGCCGGAGGGCACCTACTTCGTCACCGCCGACGTCACGCCGCTCGGTGGCCGGGACGGGGTGGAGTTCTGCCGGGCGCTGCCGGAGCGCTGCGGCGTGGTGGCGGTGCCGACGCAGGTGTTCTACGACGACGTGGAGGCCGGCCGCCGGCTGGTCCGGTTCGCGTTCTGCAAGCGGCCGGAGGTGCTGGCCGAGGCGGTGACCCGGCTGCGCGGTCTGCGCGGAAACTGAACCGCCCGCTGGAGGGAGATCCCCAGCGGGCGGGCGGCGTGGCTCAGGCGACCGGGCTGGCGGTGCGGACCTGTTCGGCGATGCGCTCGGCGACCTCGCGCGCGGTGTCCTCGGTGGCCGCCTCGACCATGACCCGCACCAGCGGTTCGGTGCCCGACGGGCGCAGCAGCACCCGGCCGGTCTCGCCCAGCTCCGCCTCGGCGCGCTCGACCTCGGCCCGGACGGCCGGTGCGGCGGCACCGACGGTACGGTCGCCGACCGGCACGTTGATCAGCACCTGGGGCAGCTTGGTGACCACGGCGGCCAGCTCGGCCAGCGAGGTGCCGGTGGCGGCCATCCGCGCCATCAGGTGCAGGCCGGTCAGCACGCCGTCGCCGGTGGTCGCGTACGCGGGCAGCACGATGTGCCCGCTCTGCTCGCCGCCGAGCGCCAGGCCGGAGGCGCGCAGCTCCTCCAGCACGTACCGGTCGCCGACCTTGGTCTCGACCAGCCGGATGCCGTGCTCGGACATGGCCAGCCGGAGACCGAGGTTGCTCATCACGGTGGCGACCAGGGTGTCCTGGGTCAGCTCGCCGGCGTCCCGCATGGCCAGCGCGAGGATCGCCATGACCTGGTCGCCGTCGACCTCGTCGCCGTCGGCGGTGACCGCGACGCAGCGGTCGGCGTCGCCGTCGTGGGCGATGCCGAGGTGCGCGCCGTGCTCGACCACGGCGGCGCGCAGCGCGTCGATGTGGTTGGAGCCGCACTCGTCGTTGATGTTGAGCCCGTCCGGCTCGGCGTGGATGGCGATGACCTCGGCGCCTGCCTCGCGGTAGGCGACCGGGGCGACGTCGGCCGCCGCGCCGTTGGCGCAGTCGACCACGACCTTGATCCCGTCGAGGCGGTGCGGCACGGTGCCGACCAGGTGCTGCACGTAGTGGTCGGCGCCGTCGAGCAGGTCGTGTACGCGGCCGACGCCGGCGCCGGTGGGGCGCTTCCAGGCGGTGGTGGCGTTCGCCTTCACCGCCTCCTCGATCCGCATCTCGATCTCGTCAGGCAGCTTGTGCCCGCCGGCGGCGAAGAGCTTGATGCCGTTGTCCGGCATCGGGTTGTGCGAGGCGGAGAGCATCACGCCCAGGTCGGCCTTGGCCTCGGCGGTGAGGAACGCCACGGCCGGGGTGGGCAGCACGCCGACCCGGACCACGTTGGCGCCGGCGCTGGTGAGCCCGGCGACCACCGCCGCCTCCAGCATCTCGCCGCTGGCCCGGGTGTCCCGGCCGACCACCGCGAGCGGCGGATGGCTCTTGTCGGTCTCGGCCAGCGTGTGGGCCGCGGCCACCGCGACCGCAAGCGCCAACTCCGGGGTGAGATCCGCGTTCGCCCGCCCGCGTACGCCGTCCGTGCCGAACAACCGGCCCATACCCGCCAACCTCCGTGGAACTGCCGATGAGGAGAGAAACGCGGAACGGCCGGTCCGCCTCCCGGGAAGGGGAAGCGGACCGGCCGTCCGTCAGAAGTACAAGGCGCTTGTGGTGATCAGCGCTTCGAGTACTGAGGAGCCTTGCGGGCCTTCTTGAGGCCGTACTTCTTGCTCTCCTTGACCCGGGCGTCACGGGTCAGGAAGCCGGCCTTCTTCAGGGCCGGGCGGTCGTCGGGCTCGCTGACGATCAGCGCCCGGGCGATGGCGAGCCGCAGCGCGCCGGCCTGGCCGGTGGTGCCGCCGCCACGCAGGTTGGCGATCACGTCGAACGCCTCGGCCTTCTCGGCGGTGACCAGCGGGTCCTTGATGAGCTGCTGGTGCACCTTGCTCGGGAAGTAGGCCTCGAGGTCGCGGCCGTTGCAGGTGATCTTGCCGCTGCCCGGGACGATCCGGACCCGGACGATGGCTTCCTTGCGCCGACCCACGGTCTGGATCGGGCGGTCACCACGGGGCGCGCGCGCGACGGGCGCCGGCGCCTCGGTGGCCTCGGGGGCGACCTCGGTGGCGGTGATGTCGGTCATGCTGCTTCCTTCGCCCGCGCTCACTGCGCGATCTGCTTGATCTCGAACGGCACCGGCTGCTGCGCGGTGTGCGGGTGCTCGGCACCGGCGTAGACCTTCAGCTTCTTGAGAAGCTGACGGCCCAGCTTGTTGTGCGGGAGCATGCCCTTCACGGCCAGCTCGATGGCCCGCTCGGGCCGCTTGGTGAGCAGCTCGTCGTAGCCGACCCGCTTCAGACCACCCGGGTAACCGGAGTGGCGGTAAGCGACCTTGGTCTGGCGCTTGTTGCCGGTCAGCGCGACCTTGCCCGCGTTCACGATGACGACGAAGTCGCCCGTGTCGACGTGCGGCGCGAAAGTCGGCTTGTGCTTGCCACGCAGGAGCGTGGCGGCGTGGGTCGCCAGGCGGCCCAGCACGACATCAGAGGCGTCGATGACGTGCCACTGACGCTCGATCTCACCCGGCTTCGGGCTGTACGTACGCACAGGTCTACCTTGTCTCGTCGTCGGTCTGGGGTCGCGCGCCGAGGTGACCGGGAATACCCAGCCGGACCAGCGCGCACGAACGACCAAGCGTACCTGATGCGGCACGCCTAAGAATGTCGTACAACAGCAGGCAACGATACCCGGCCGCCCGGCGGCAGGTCAAAACGGGGTAGTACCCCGCGTGGCCTGCGCGTTCGCCATGGCGCAGCTCACACGCCGACCAGCGTACGCGGCCCGGGACGCAGGTAGACCACCCAGGTCACCAGGAAGCAGAGCGCGTACCAGGCGATGAATGCCAGGTAGGCGGCGTCAGCCGTGCCGGAGGTCAGGAACGACTGCCGGAACGCCACGTTCACCAGCACCCCGCCCGAGGCTCCGACCGCCCCGGCGATGCCGATCACCGCCCCGGACAGGCGCCGGGCCCGCCGCTGCGCCGCCTCCGGGTCGCCGGTCAGCTCGCTCTCCGCGACGGCCCGGGCCCGGAAGATCGCCGGGATCATCTTGTACGTCGAGCCGTTGCCGATGCCGGAGAAGACGAACAGCGCCAGGAACCCGGCCAGGTAGAGCGGGAACGAGCGCTCCCGGGCCGCGTACAGCACCAGCCCGGCGCCGGCGGCCATCGCCACGAAGTTCCAGAACGTGACCCGGGCCCCGCCCAGCCGGTCGGCGAGCTGGCCGCCCACCGGCCGGATGAGCGACCCGATCAGCGGCCCGAGAAAGGTCAGCCAGGCGGCGTCGACGGGCGTCGGGAACCGCTCGTGGAACTGGAGTTGGAGCACCTGGCCGAAGGCGAACCCGAAGCCGATGAACGAGCCGAACGTGCCCACGTAGAGCAGCGACATCACCCAGGTGTGCGGATCGCGGGCCGCCGCGCGCAGCGCGCCCGGCTCGTTACGCGCCCCCGGAACGTTGTCCAGCCAGCGGGCCGCGGCCAGCGCGGCCAGCACGATCAGCGGCAGGTAGACCGCCGGCACCAGCCGGGGGTACGCGGCGCCGGCCGTCGCCAGCACCGCCAGCCCGACCAGTTGCACGGCAGGTACGCCCAGGTTGCCGCCACCGGCGTTGAGCCCCAGCGCCCGGCCCTTGAGCCGCTCCGGGAAGAACAGGTTGATGTTCGCCATCGAGGAGGCGAAGTTGCCCCCGCCTACGCCGGACAGGCAGGCCAGCACCATCAACGTGGCGTACGACACCCCGGGCTCGATCAGCACCGCCATCGGCACCGCCGGCACGAGCAGCAGCAACGCGCTCACGATGGTCCAGTTCCGGCCGCCGAAGCGGGCCACCGCCAGCGTGTACGGCAGCCGCAGCACCGCCCCCAGCGCGGCCGGTACGGCGGTGAGCAGGAACTTCCCGGCCGGGTCGATGCCGTACTCGGGACCCAGGAACAACACGGTCACCGACCAGAGGCTCCACACGGAGAAGCCGACGTGCTCGGCGAAGATCGAGACGTACAGGTTGCGCCGGGCGACCCGGGCGCCCCCGGCGGCCCAGAACGCCGGGTCCTCCGGCCGCCATTCGGTGAGCCGTCCGGCGGTGCGGGCCGACGGCCGGGTCGGTGCGGAAACGAGCGTGCTCACGGCGACTCCTCCTCGTCGATGACGAGGGGACGCTCTCAGCCGGTGGTTTCCCCGGCGTACCCCGCGCGCGTCGGCTCGGCAACGGAGATCGCACGTCCGCCGGAGGGCGCCGGTGAGGCGGTCACAGCTCCTGGAGGATCCGCAGGGCCCGGCCGACCCGCTGCATGGTCTCGGTGTCGGCCACGTCCACGCACTCGGCGAACCACTTCTTCATCGGTGCGGAGATCCGGTCGGGCATCACCACGTACGGGCCCATCGGCACGGCCAGCGGCGAGTCGCGCAGCAGCGACTCCTCGACCACCTCGGCCACGATCACGATGGGTACCGCAGTGGCGTTGTAGACGTCGGAGCTGATCACCAGACCGAACCGTTCCCGGGCGCCGGAGATGCGCCAGACCTCGCCCCTACGCAGCACGCGGACGCCCGCCGAACAGGGCGTCGTCGACGAGCGCGGCCTCCTGGGCGTCGGCCAGGGCGGCGGCTTCCAGGTCCAGGCCGGCACGGCCGACCGCGTCGGCGTGCGCGGTGAAGACCTCGCGCAGCGCCTTCTCCCGGGCGGCCTGGTCCATCCAGGCGGAGAGGGAGAGCCCTTCCCGCTTGGCGAACCGGCGCGCCTCCTCGATCGTCTCGTCGGAGAACGACAGTGTCACCTTGGCGGTCATGCCGGGAAGACTACCCAGCGGTATGACCAGCAGTCATCCTCGTTCCCGCCGGACGAGGAATCGGACACCAGCAGGTGAAACAAGTGAAGCTGGTTGCGGATATTGCACTTGGACGCGACCATGGAGGAGGTCCGAACGGACGCGAGCCACATCTGCCACAGGGAGCCGCGATGAGCCTCAGCACCGGCATGGCCGCCTCGGTCATGCCCACCGAGGGAGCGGAGCGCCGGAAGGCGGCCGCCATGGAGGAGTTCCTCGTACGGCATCCCCTCGCTGCGGGCGAAGGCGTGGCCCGACTCGTCTCGGCGGACGGCGAAGAGGTCGAGGTTCCCGCCCAGATGTTCGACGTCCTCCATCAGATCTCGGCGATGCTCGCCCGCGGCGACGGCGTCGCGATCAGCGCCATCTCCCGCGAACTGACGACGACCGAGGCGGCGAGGCTGCTGGGCATGTCCCGCCCCACACTCGTCCGTCTCCTGGAGAACGGATCGATCGCCTCCCACCGGGTCGGCAGCCACCGGCGCCTCTTCCTCCGCGACGTCCTCGCATTCCGGCAACGACAAATGGAAGAGCGACGGAAGTCGTACGAGGCCCTGATGTGGGAGTCCGACGCGCTGGGTTTCACCGACGACGTGTAGTTCCGGGCCCGGCCAGTGGGCGCTGGGTAGGGTGTCCACTGTGATCCCCAGCGCCCCACTGGTGTTCCTGGACGCGAACATTCTCTATTCCAGGACCCTTCGCGACTGGATCAGTCTTCTCGCGCTCGAAGGCGACTGCGCCGTCTTCGATCTGCGGTACAGCGAGGACGTTCTGGCGGAATGGATGTATCGCCTGCGCCGTAAGCGGCCCGAGCATTCCGAGCAGGCGATCGGCGGCCAGCGACGCCGCTTCGTCCAGGCGTTCCCGTACGGCCTCGTCACCGGCTATTCGCCGAACGACGTCCCGTGCCCGCCGGACCCGGACGACCGGCACGTGCTGGCCGCCGCCGTGCACAGCCGCGCCGACATCCTGGTGACCGACGACCGGCGCGCCTTTCCGCCGGAATGCGTACGGGAATCGCTGTCGGTCCGCACCGGCGACGAGTTCCTCAACTGGGTGGCCGACCGTTCGATGCCTCTGGTCATGAGGACGTTGGCGCGGCAGATCGACTACTACCGGCGCAGCCTGGTCGCCGAGGACAAGGACGCGGTCGAACTGATCACCCATCTACGGAAGGCCGGCGCGCCCCGTTTCGCCGATCGGCTCGAGAATCACCTCGCCGAACCGTCCGGCCGCTGACCGCCGAAGACTGCGAAACGCCATTCCTTGAAGAAGCAGTCCACGTCCACCAGACCCGCCTCGGTCAGCCACCGGCACTGGTCTGCCACCGTGGCCGGCCGGTCGTGCCGCATCCGCTGCCGGGCGCCGGCGATCTCCTCGGCGTCCGAGCCCAGCTCGGTGATCCGCGCCGTCCACACCTCGTCGTAGCGGCGGTCCAGCGCCGGCGTCGGCCCGGCCACCTGCTCGGCGTTGACGAACACGCCGCCCGGCGCCAGCGCGCCCGCGGCCCGCTTGTACAGCGCCCGTTTGCCCTCGTCGTCGAGGTGGTGGATGGCCAGCGCGGAGACCACCGCGTCGTACCGGCCGGCGGGCAGCGGGTCGGCCAGGTCGGCGTGCACAGTGCGGTGCGCCACGCCGCGTTCTGTCAGGTGTCCGGCGGCCACCGCGAGCATGCCGGGGGCGCCGTCCACGAGCGTCAGGCGGACGCCGGGCACGGCCGCGGTCAGCAGCAGGGACAGCAGGCCGGTGCCCGCGCCCAGGTCCAGCACCTCGGGGGTACGCCCGGCGGCGAGCGCGGCACGCAGCGGCGGCGCGGCCACCTCGACGGCGGTGCCGTAGAAGGCGTCGAAGCAGGGCACCAGGCGGCGTCGGGCCTGGTCGTAGCTGCCGGCCACCGCGTCGAACGCGTCCGCCACGCCCATCAGAGCCTCCCGTTATTTGAGACAATTTTCCCACATTGTAAACCCCGCCGGGGACGACGTCACCTACGTGCGGTGTGAAGCGCTCGTGACAGGACCGAAACAGAGCAGACCCGGACCGGAAACCGCCCGACGGCACGCTTTTCCGACATGACAGACGGTGCACGCACGGCGACGCGAACGGGTTCAGGCCCCGCGCAGGCCGCCACGCACTGCCCGTACTGCGCCCTGCAGTGCGGCATGGTGCTGCGCGCCACCGGCGACGGCGTCGAGGTCGGCGCCCGGGACTTCCCGACCAACCGGGGCGGGCTGTGCCAGAAGGGCTGGACCGCTGCCGACCTGCTCGACCACCCGGACCGGCTCACCACCCCGCTGCTGCGCGACCGGCCCGGCGGCGAGCTGCGCCCGGCGACCTGGGACGAGGCGCTCGACCGGATCGCCGCCGGGGTGCGGGACGTGCAGCAGCGCCACGGGCCGCACGCGGTAGCGGTCTTCGGCGGTGGCGGCCTCACCAACGAGAAGGCGTACGCGCTGGGCCGCTTCGCCCGGGTGACGCTGCGGACCCGGCACATCGACTACAACGGACGCTGGTGCATGTCCTCGGCCGCGGCGGCCGGCAACCGGGCGTTCGGGATCGACAGGGGGTTGCCGTTCCCGCTGGCGGACCTCGGCCGCGCGGACACGCTGCTGCTGGTCGGCGCGAACCCGGCCGAGACCATGCCGCCGCTGATGCGGCACGTCACCGACCTGCGGGAACGCGGCGGCCGGCTGATCGTGGTCGACCCGCGCGCCACCGCTACCGCCCGCCAGGCCGACCTGCACCTGCAACCGCTGCCCGGCACCGACCTCGCGGTGGCGAACGCGCTGCTGCACATCGCGCTCACCGAGGGCTGGCTGGACCGGGCGTACGTGGCGGAGCGGACCACCGGCTTCGACGAGGTCCGGCGGACGGTGGCCGGCTACTGGCCGGCGGAGGTGGAGCGGCTCTCCGGCGTGCCGGTGGCCGACCTGTACGCGACCGCCCGCGCGCTGGCCACAGTGGACCGGGCGATCATTCTCACCGCGCGGGGCGCCGAGCAACACGCCAAGGGCGTGGACACGGTCACCGCCCTCATCAACCTGGCGCTCGCCCTGGGCCTGCCCGGCCGCCCCGGTTCCGGCTACGGCTGCCTGACCGGGCAGGGCAACGGGCAGGGCGGCCGGGAACACGGGCAGAAGGCCGATCAGCTCCCCGGCTACCGGCGTATCGACGATCCGGCGGCCCGCGCGCACGTCGCCGGGGTGTGGGGCGTCGAACCGGACTCGCTACCCGGGCCGGGGGTGCCCGCGTACCAGCTCCTGGACGCGCTGGGCACGCCGTCGGGCGCGCGGGCGCTGCTGGTGTTCGGCTCCAATCCGGTCGTGTCCGCGCCCCGCGCCGCGCGGGTCGAGTCCCGGCTGCGCGCCCTGGACCTGCTCGTGGTGGCGGACTTCGTCCGCTCCGAGACGGCCGAGCTGGCCGACGTGGTGCTGCCGGTCGCCCAGTGGGCCGAGGAGGACGGCACGATGACCAATCTGGAGGGCCGGGTGCTGCGCCGCCGGGCGCTGCGTGAGCCACCGGCCGGGGTCCGTACCGAGCTGGAGATCCTCGCCGCGCTCGCCGGGCGGCTGACCGACGGCGCGCCACTGCCGAGCGACCCGCGCGAGGTGTTCGCGGAGCTGGGCCGGGCCTCGGCCGGCGGTCCGGCCGACTACGCCGGGATCACCTGGGACCGGATCGACGCCGACACAGGCGTGTTCTGGCCCTGCCCGGACCGGGACGGCCCGGACACGCCCCGGCTGTTCGCCGACCGCTTCCCCACCCCGGACGGCCGGGCCCGGTTCCACGCCGTGACCCACCGGCCGGCCGCCGAGTCGGTGTGCGCCGACTATCCGCTGCACTTCACCACCGGCCGGGTGCTCGCGCAGTACCAGTCCGGCGCGCAGACCCGGCGGGTCGCCGCGTTGCGCCGGGCCGCGCCGGGCGGCTTCGTCGAGCTGCACCCGGACCTGGCGGCACGGCTCGGCGTGACCGAGGGAGCGCCGGTACGTGTGGTCTCCCGCCGGGGTGAGCTACGGGCTCCGGCCCGGCTCAGCACCGCGATCCGGCCGGACACCGTCTTCGCCCCGTTCCACTGGCCCGGCGCGCAACGCGCCAACTCGGTCACCAACGACGCGCTCGACCCGGTCTCCGGGATGCCCGAGTTCAAGATCTGCGCGGTCCGGGTGGAGCCGGCATGAACGAGCGCATCGTCGTCGTCGGCCACGGCATGGCCGGCGCCCGGCTCGCCGCCGAGCTGCACGCACGCGGCGGGGACCACTCGATCACCGTGCTCGGGGCGGAGCCGCACCGCGCGTACAACCGGATCATGCTCTCCACGCTGCTCGCCGGACGCATCGGTGAGCCGGACGTGGAGCTGGTCGAAGCGGTGGGGCCGGGCGTCGAGGTGCACACCGGCGCGGCGGTCACCGTCGTGGACCGCGCCGCCGGCGAGGTGGTCACCGACGACGGCGAGCGACACGGGTACGACCACCTGGTGCTCGCCACCGGCAGCCGGGCCGTGGTGCCGCCGCTGCCGGGCCTCGCGCCGATGCCCGAGCGGGTCGTCCCGTTCCGCACGCTCGGCGACTGCCGGCGGATCCTCGCCGCCGCCGAGGGCGCGCGCCGCGTCGTCGTGCTCGGCGGCGGGCTGCTGGGCCTGGAGGCGGCCCGCGGGCTGGCCGCGCGGGGTCTCGACGTGACAGTGGTCCACCCGGTCGGGCACCTGATGGAACGTCAGCTCGACCCACCGGCCGGCGCGGTCCTCGCGGGCACGCTCGCCGGCCTGGGCGTCCGGTCCCGGCTCGGCGCGGCGGCCACCGCCGTGACCGCCGACGCCGACGGCGTCCGCCTGCACCTGGGCGACGCCGGGACGCTCGACGCCGACCTGCTGGTGCTCTGCTGCGGGGTACGCCCCGACACCGCGCTGGCCGCGGCGGCCGGACTCGCCGTCGAGCGGGGCGTGGTGGTGGACGACCGGATGCGGACCAGTGACCGGCGGATCTCGGCGATCGGCGACTGCGCGCAGCACGACGGCACGCTGACCGGGCTTGTCGCGCCGGCCTGGGCGCAGGCCCGGGTGGTGGCCGACGTGCTGACCGGCGCGGACCCGCTGGCCCGCTATCGGCCCCGCCCGGCGGTGACCCGGCTCAAGGCGGCCGGCATCGATCTGGCCGCGATGGGCGACGTGGCCGGGACCGGCGACCCGGGCGGGCCGGTCGAGGAGCTGACCTTCGCCGACCCGGCCCGGGGCACGTACGCCCGGCTGCGCATCCGGGACGAGCGGCTGACCGGCGCGATCCTGCTCGGCGACAACCCGGCGGTCGGCACTGTGGTGCAGCTGTTCGACAGGGGCGCGCCGGTGCCGGCGGACCGGCGTTCGCTGCTGCTCGGCCGGGCGTTCGGCGAGGCGCCGGCCGGGCCGGCCGCGTCCCCGGCGCTGATGCCGGACGCCGCGACCGTGTGCCGGTGCAACGACGTGAGCAAGGGCGCGCTGGTGGCGTGCTGGCGGGCGGGCGCCCGGACGGCGGCGGCGTTGTCCGCGTCGACCCGGGCCGGCACCGGCTGCGGCAGTTGCCGGGACGCGGTGGCCGGCATCGCCGCCTGGCTCGCCGAGGCCGACCCGCAGGCGACCGACGCGGTACGCGAGACGGTGAAGGTGGCGTCATGAGTGAGCTGATTGTCGTCGGGAACGGCATGGTCGGGCAGCGCTTCGTCGAGGCGCTGCGGGCCCGGGACACCGGCGGGCGGTGGCGGGTCACGGTGCTGGCCGAGGAGCGGCGTCCGGCGTACGACCGGGTGCGGCTCTCGGCCGTCTTCGACGGGGTGGACGCCGACGAGCTGACTGTGCACACCCCCGACGCCGGAGTGGACCTGCGCCTGGGCGAACCGGCCACCGGCGTCGACCGGGCACGGCGCGTGGTGACCACGGCGGCCGGCGAGTACCCGTACGACGCGCTGGTGCTCGCCACCGGCTCGTACGCGTTCGTGCCGCCGGTCGACGGCACCGATCTGCCAGGCGTCTTCGTCTACCGGACGCTGGACGACCTGACCGCGATCCGGGAGCACGCCCGGGGGCGGCGCACCGGCGTGGTGATCGGTGGCGGGCTGCTCGGGCTGGAGGCGGCGAACGCGCTGCGGCTGCTCGGGCTCACCACGAGCGTGGTCGAGTTCGCGCCCCGGCTGATGCCGGTGCAGGTGGACGAGGCGGGCGGGTCGATGCTGCGCCGCTACGTCGAGGAGCTGGGCGTCACGCCGTACCTCGGGGTGGCCACCACGGCGCTGCGTCCCGGGCCGGACGGCACGGTGGCCGCGCTCGACCTCGCAGACGGGCGCACGCTGGACGCGGAGCTGGTGGTGGTGGCCGCCGGGATCCGGCCGCGCGACGAGCTGGCCCGGGCTGCCGGACTGCCGCTCGGCCCGCGCGGCGGCGTGCTGGTGGACGCCTCCTGCCGCACCGCCGACGAGCGGATCTGGGCGGTCGGTGAGTGCGCCGCGGTGGACGGGGTCTGCCACGGGCTGGTCGCGCCCGGGTACGCCACCGCCGAGGTGGTCGCGGACCGGCTGCTCGGCGGCGCGGCCACGTTCCCCGGCGCGGACACCGCCACGAAGCTCAAGCTGCTCGGCGTGGACGTGGCCTCGTTCGGCGACGCGCACGGCGTCACCCCCGGCTGCCTGGACGTGACGTTCACCGATCCGGCCACCCGCGCGTACGCGAAGCTGGTCCTGTCCGACGACGCGCGGACGCTGCTGGGCGGCGTGCTGGTCGGGGACGCGAGCGCGTACCCGGCGTTGCGGGCCAGTGTCGGCGGGCCGCTGCCCGCTCCCCCGCTGGCGTTGCTGGCGCCGGCCGGCGGCGCGGGCGCCGGCGCGGGGGCGCTGCCGGCCGCCGCCCAGGTCTGCTCCTGCAACGCGGTGACCCGGGCCGACCTGGACGCGGCGATCGCCGGCGGGGCGACCGACGTGCCGGCGTTGAAGGCGTGCACCCGGGCCGGTACGAGCTGCGGCTCCTGCGTGCCGATGCTCAAGCAGCTGCTGGACGCCGCCGGGGTGCGCCAGTCCACCGCGTTGTGCGAGCACTTCGACCTGAGCCGGCAGGAGCTGTTCGACCTGATCCGGGTGCGGGGCATCCGCACGTTCTCCCGGCTCGTCGCCGAGCACGGGCGCGGGAGCGGCTGCGACATCTGCAAGCCGGTGGTGGCCTCCATCCTGGCCTCGCTCGGCGCCGGTCACGTGCTCGACGGCGAGGCGGCGTCACTGCAGGACACGAACGACCACTTCCTGGCCAACCTGCAACGCGACGGCAGCTACTCGGTGGTGCCCCGGATTCCCGGCGGGGAGATCACCCCGGAGAAGCTGATCGCGATCGGCGAGGTGGCCCGCGACTTCCAGCTCTACACGAAGATCACCGGCGGGCAGCGGATCGACCTGTTCGGCGCGCGGGTCGACCAGTTGCCGCAGATCTGGCGCCGGCTCGTCGACGCGGGCTTCGAGTCGGGCCACGCGTACGGCAAGGCGCTGCGTACCGTGAAGTCCTGCGTCGGCGACACCTGGTGCCGCTACGGCGTGCAGGACTCGGTCGGGCTCGCCGTCGCGCTGGAGCTGCGCTACCGGGGGCTGCGCGCGCCGCACAAGCTCAAGTCCGCGGTCTCCGGCTGCGCCCGCGAGTGCGCCGAGGCCCGGAGCAAGGACTTCGGCGTCATCGCCACCGAGGGCGGCTGGAACCTGTACGTCGGCGGCAACGGCGGCTTCCGGCCCCGGCACGCCGACCTGTTCGCCACCGACCTGAGCACCGCCGAGCTGGTCACGCTGATCGACAGGTTCCTCATGTACTACATCCGCACGGCCGACCGGTTGCAGCGCACCGCCGCCTGGATCGAGGCGATGGACGGCGGCCTGGACCACCTCCGGTCGGTGATCGTGGACGACTCGCTCGGCCTCTGCGCCGACCTGGACGCGGCGATGGCCCGGCACGTCACGAGCTACTCCGACGAGTGGCGCGACGTGCTGGACGACCCGGACCGGCTGCGCCGCTTCACCTCGTTCGTCAACGCGCCCGGCGTGCCCGACCCGTCCATCTCGTTCACCCGGGAGCGGGGCCAGCCGGTGCCGGCGCGGGACGCCGGGCACCGCCGCCAACCCGTAGCGCTCGGACTGCCGGAGGTACGCCGATGAGCCCCGTCGTCACGCTGGACTGGACGCCGGTCTGCCCGCTGGACCGGCTCGACCTCGACCGGGGCGTGGCCGCGCTCGTCGACGGCGTGCAGGTGGCGGTGTTCCGCACCGCGAACGGGCTGTACGCGGTGGACAACCTCGACCCGGTCGGCGGCGCGTACGTCATGTCCCGCGGTCTCGTGGGCAGCCGGGGCGGCGTGCCGACGCTCGCCTCGCCGCTGCACAAGCAGGTCTACGACCTCACCACCGGGCGGTGCCTGGACCTGCCCGGCGTGACGTTGACGCGGCACCGGGTGCGCTGCCGGGACGGCCAGGTCGAGGTGCGGTTACGGCAGGAGCAGTGATGCGCGACGAGCTGGCCGGCTTCACCATCGGGGTCACCGCGGACCGGCGGCGCGACGAACTGGCCGCGCTGCTCCAGCGGCGCGGGGCGCGGGTGGTGCTCGCCCCGGCGCTGCGGATCGTCCCGCTCGCCGACGACACCGACCTGCGTGAGGCCACCCGGGCCTGCCTGGAACATCCGCCGGACGTGCTGATGGCCAACACCGGCATCGGCATGCGGGGCTGGCTGGAGGCGGCCGAGGGCTGGGGGCTGGCCGAGCCGCTGCGCGCCACGCTCGCCCGCGCGTACGTGGTGTCCCGGGGCCCGAAGGCGACCGGGGCGATCCGCGCCGCCGGACTGCGCGAGCACTGGTCGCCGGGCTCGGAGAGCTGCGACGAGGTGGTGGAGCACCTGGTCGCGCGCGGCGTGGCCGGCCACGTGGTGGCGATGCAACTGCACGGTGAGCGGCAACCCGAGTGCACCGACGCGCTGGTGGCGGCCGGGGCCACGGTGATCGAGGTGCCGGTCTACCGGTGGGCGCCGCCGGCCGATCCGGCGCCGCTGCACCGGCTCATCGACCTGGTCGCCGGGCGGCTCGTCGACGCGGTCACGTTCACCTCGGCTCCGGCGGCCGAGGCCCTGCTGCGGGCGGCCGGGGACCGTACCGAGACGGTGCTGGAGGCGCTGCGCGGCGACGTGCTGGCCGGGTGCGTGGGCACCGTCACCGCCGAGCCGCTGGTCCGGCGTGGGGTGCCGGTGAGCGCGCCGAGCCGGGCCCGGTTGGGCGCGCTGGTCCGCACCATCGTCGAGGAGCTGCCCCGGCGCACGGTCTCGGTGAAGGCGGCCGGGCACGTGCTGACGCTGCGCGGCCACGCCGCGGTGGTGGACGGGGAACTGCGCCAGCTCGCGCCGGCCCCGATGGCCGTGCTGCGGGCGCTGGCCGCGTCACCCGGCAAGGTGCTCTCCCGCACCGCGCTGCTGCGTACGCTGCCGCGCGGCGCCGACGAGCACGCCGTGGAGATGGCCGTCGCCCGGCTGCGGGTCGGCCTGAAGGCGCCCCGCGTGGTGCAGACGGTCGTCAAGCGGGGGTACCGCCTGCGGGTCGACTGACCCGCAGGCGGTCAGCCCACCGAGGCCGGGTAGCCGTGCTCGGCCTGGAGGCGGAGCATCGCGTGCTCGACCACTGTCACCAGCACCTGCTTGACCGAGTCGCGCCGACGGGCGTCGCACAGGACCATCGGCACGTCCGGGGAGATGGCGAGCGCCTCCCGGATCTCCTCCATCTCGTAGTGCGGCGCGTCGTCGAAGCGGTTCAACGCCACGACGTACGGCAGCTTGCGGTTCTCGAAGTAGTCCAGCGGCGCGAACGCGTCGGTGATGCGCCGGGTGTCCACGAGCACCGCCGCGCCCACCGCGCCCCGGATGATCTCGTCCCACATGAACCAGAAACGGGTCTGGCCCGGGGTGCCGAACAGGTAGAGGATCAGGTCCTCGGCCATGGTGATACGGCCGAAGTCCATGGCGACCGTGGTGGTCTCCTTGCCCGGCACCTTCGACGGGTCGTCGATGCCCACGCCGGCCGCGGTCATCAGCGCCTCGGTGGTCAGCGGCTGGATCTCGGAGATCGCACCGACCAGCGTGGTCTTGCCCACGCCGAAGCCGCCCGCGACCACGATCTTCGCGGAGATGATCTCCCGGCCGCGGTTCACCCCGTCGGGGTCATAGTTCGCGAAGTCCACTTAGCACCCTTCCAAGCAGGTTCATCCGCGCCGCGAAACCCGTCGCGGGAGCGGCAGTGTGTAGCGTCAGCAGGCCCTCGGCCACCATGTCGGCGACCAGCACCCGGGTGACGCCCAGCGGCATCCGGGTGTAAGCGGCGATTTCCGCCAGCGACTGTGCCCGGCCTTCACAGACCGAGGAGATGCGGTACTTGTCGTGCCCGGCGAACCGCGCCTCGGCCGACTGCGTGGGCGTGCTGGACAGCACCGCCTCGAGCGCGATGTTCTGCAACGGCTCGGTGCGGCCCCGGGTGACCGCGTACGGTCGCACCAGCGCGCCACGCGGATCACGTCGCGGTTCCATCTCGCGATCACCTCCCCTCGTACGGAGCGCAGCGGCTCCGGCTCATGTCGGCGGGCCCGGTCAGGACCGGACGGCGTCCCTCGGCAGCGGGACCAGCGCCTGCCCGACCCGTTCCACGAGCAACGCCATCTCGTAGCCGACCTGGCCCACGTCGCAGCTGCGCGCCGCGAGCACGGCCATCGACGAGCCGTCGCTGATGGACATCAGGAACAGGTAGCCGCTGTCCATCTCGATCACGGTCTGCAGCACCCCGCCGGCGCTGAACATGCGCGCCGCGCCCTCGGTCAGGCTCACCACGCCGGAGGTGATCGCGGCAAGCTGGTCGGCCCGGTCCCCCGGCAGATCCCGGGAGGAGGCGAGCAGCAGCCCGTCCGCGGAGACCGCCACCACGTGGGCGATGCCCGCCACGCTGTCGGCGAAGTTGGTGAGAAGCCAACCCATGTCCTGCATGGCCGCCGGCCTGTTCATCGGTTCGTCTCCTTGGTCGAGGTGCTGTTCAGGTCGGCGCCGGCCGTACGGCCCCGCTGGACGCCACGGTGGTAGGCGGAGAGCAGCCCCCGGACCTCGTCCGGCGTGCGCCGGCTGCGGTCCCGGCCGCTCTTCGGCTCTATCCCACCAGGCACGAGCTGGGCCTGCGGCACCCGCTTGGGCAGGCCGGAACGGGTGGTGCCGCCGGTGGTGGGCTCCGCGGCCCGGCTGGCCCGCGTCCAGCCCTCGTCGGCCGCCGTACGCCAGGCGCTCGGGTCGATGGCGGGTGCGGGCTCGGCGGCGGGTGGCGGCGCCGGGGCGGCCGGTGGCGGCGCCGCGGCGGCCGTGGGCGGCGACGCGACGGCGGGCGACGACGGGGCGGCGTCCGCGGGTGACGCGGACGGCACGGCCGGTGCGTGGTACGCGGCCGGCGTGCTCAGCCCCGACGCCTGGGCGCCCGGGGTACGGGTGGGCAGGGGCGGGCGAGCCGACGCCGCGGGCGGCGGCACGGCCGGCTGGGCCGGCGCGGGCGGCTCGTCGAAGGTGGGCCGAGTGAAGATCGTGGTCTCGTCCTCTCCGTGCGAACGGAACCAGACCGCCTCCATCTCCCGGAATATCGGGGCCTCGGCCCGCTGCTCGGGACGGGCCACCACGGGCGTCGCCGGGGTGGTCTCCACCGCCGGCGCCGCGGCGAGCGGCTGGTAGGCCGGAGGTGCGACCGGCTGGGCGGCCTCGACGCCCGGCGACCGCTTGGGCAGCGGGTCCAGCGCCGGGTACGCCACCGTCGGCCCGCCGGCCGACCAGCCCGCCCCGGAGACCGGGGCCGGCGTTGCCGGAGGCGCCGGGACCGCCGGCAACGTGCCGGTCGCCCCGCCGAGCTGTACGGCGGGAGTGGTGTCCCGCGCCTCGGCGGGCGCCTGCCACCTGGCGGGCGGGGCGGTGGTCGCCCCGCGCCACCCGTCGGCGAGCGTCGCGGTGGCGGCGCCCCGGCCGGCGCCGGCAAGCGCGTCGGCGACGCCGACCTGGCTCAGCGGTGACTGCTCGACGGCCAGCGGCTGGCGCGGCCGGGTCAGCGGGGCCTGACCACGGTTGGCCGGCAGCACCACTGTCGAGTTCGGCAGCGTGACCTGGGCGACAGTGCCGCCCTCGACGTTGCGGCGCAGCTCGACCCGGATCCCGTACCGGGAGGCGAGCCGGCTCACCACGGCCAGACCCATCAGCCGGAACGCTGCCACGTCGACGGTCGGCGGCGCGGCCAGGCGCCGGTTGAGCGAGTCGAGCTGTTCGTCGCTGAGGCCGAGCCCCCGGTCCTCGATCTGGATCAGCACGTAGTCGCGGATCCGGCGGCCGTCGGCCACCACCGAGGTGTTCGGCGGCGAGAACCGGGTGGCGTTGTCGAGCAGCTCGGCGACCAGCCGGACGACGTCGTTGACGGCGTGGGCGGCCACCGAGATGTCGGTGTCGACGGTGCCGAACTCGATCCGGTTGTAGAGCTCCACCTCGGACTGCGCGGCGCGCAGCACGTCGACCAGGAGCGCGTCGTCGCGACGCGGCACCGCCGAGTCGGCGCCGGCGAGCACCAGCAGGTTCTCGTCGTTGCGGCGCATCCGGGTGGCCAGGTGGTCCAGCTCGAACAGCTGCGCGAGACGCTTCGGGTCCTCCTCGGACCGCTCGATCGCGTCCAGCTCGCCGATCATGCGGTCGACCAGGCTCTGCGAGCGGCGGGCCAGGTTGAGGAACATCGCCGAGACGCTCGTGCGCAGCGCGGCCTGCTCGGCCGCCACCCGCACCGCCTCCCGGTGGACCACGTTGAAGGCGACGGCCACCTGGCCGACCTCGTCGCGGTTGGTCAGCTTGATCGGGTCCCGGACCTGCTGGACGATCTCGTCCACGCCGCCGTCACCGATGGCGTTGACGTTCTGCAGCCGGCTCACCGCGTCCGGCAGGTCGTGGTTCGCCACCGCGAGCGCGCCCTCACGCAGCCGGCGCAGCGAGTCGTTCAGCGACCGGGCGAGCACCACGGCGAGCGTCACCGCGACGGCCAGCGTGATCAGCACCAGCAGGCCCTCCACGACCGCCTGCTGGATCACGTCGGCGCGTACCTCGTCTGCGTCGGCGAGCAGGTCGTCCAGGAGTTGGATCTCCGCCCACCGCATCAGCTCGTCGACCGCGCCGATGGCGTCGGACGCCTCCTGGCGGGTGACGAGCGCGGGACGCCCGACCGAGCGGGACAGGTCGGCGGCGACCCGGTCGGCGAGCTGGACCGCGTCACCGGACACGGTGCGGTCCACCAGGGCCCGCTGGGCCGGCGTCGCGGACCGGGAGAACGTGAGCAGCGCCTCCTGCTGACCGGTCAGGGTGGCCACGAAGGAGGAGAACTGCTCCTCGTCGATCCGGCCGGCGCCGAGCGCGGTGAAGGCGACCGCCTGCTCCTCGGCCACCTCGGCCTTGGCGTGGGCGAACGCGGCCACCGCGCGGCGGGCATCGGCCAGGCTCTCCGCGCCCGGCTGCTGGGCCAGCGCGTCGCTGTACGCGACCAGGTCGTCCAGGACGATGCCGTAGCGCAGGCTGGCCTCGGCCACCGGCATCTGCGACCGGTCCAGCACCTCCTGGCGCGTGCCGTTCAGCGTGGACAGGTGGGCGTCGATGACCTTGAGCTGGCTGCTCACAGCGCCCGGCACGTCGCCGAGGCGGCGCCGCTCCTCCTGGTACGCCGCGATCCGCTCGTCGGTCTGGCGCACCCGCAGGTTGTACGCGTCCGGCTTCTCGTCCGGCTTGGCCAGGAAGACCGCCGCGGCCATCCGCTCCTTGTGGAGGTCCTGGGTGAGCGCCGAGATGTCGACCGACACGGCCGTCAGCGACCGGACCCGGTCCGCCTCGTACGCGCCCTGACCCACCGAGACGAGTCGGATAGTTGCCAGTGCGATGACAGCCGCGACCGGAACGACCAGGATGAGGGCGAGTTTCGAGCGGATCCGCGCGTCGCGCAGCCTCGGCAGGCGCCGTCGCCGGTTCCGCTGTTCGGCGTTGGGGCTCCCGGGCAGGGTCGTAGGTCCGGTGCTCACGACATCGCCTCCGTCGTTTCTTCCACGCGCGACCCACTGACCCGTGCCTGGTGCAGCGGCCAGCGCCACGCGCGGCACGGCCGCGATTTCATCAGACGAGATCGTGTTTGGGAAGCCGCAGGGAGGCAGGAAACGGTCGGGGTCGGCGCAACCCGTGATCCGATCACCTAATACCTTCTTTTCTCCAACCCCCTGATCAGGGGATGTCACTCCAGAGTGGTCACACGCTTCTGTGCAGTAATTGTCAGTTAATGTTCCGTGTCCCCAGCATGTGGGATGGCTGTCCCGAAACAGCACTCGAGATCCCGGCTTGACCACAGGCCCCGGCATTGGCAAGGTTTTGCAGGCTTCGCGCACACCGTACGGCACACCAATCCCGTTCCTCCACTGAGGACGGACTAGCGGCGGTGATCGGGCGTCGGCCCGCGCCGCACCTGGAGGACTGAGTTGAGCCCCATCCGCTCCGCGAGCATCGCGGCGCTCGCATCGGCCGTGCTGGCCACCACGCTCACCGGCTGCGGGATCGGCGGGGAACCGCAGGACACCAGCCCCATCGTCATCGCCGCCGACCTGGAACTCTCCGGCGCGTCCGCGCCGGTCGGCAAGGTGTACCAGCGGGCGCTGGAACTGAAGGTCGAGCAGTTGAACTCGTCCGGCGCGCTGGGCGGCCGGAAGATCGATCTGCGGGTCAAGGACAACCGCTCCGACGCTGCGGAGTCCTTGCGGAACATCAATGATTTCAGCGGCGACTCACGGGTGAGCGCCGTCATCATGGGCGGCTGCAACGAATGCGCGGTGGGCGCGGCCCGCACCATCGGCGAGAAGCGCATTCCGACGATCGCACTGGCCTCCTCGAGCGCGGTCACCGAACCGGTGGGCGAACGGCGATATGTCTTCAGGCTCGCCCCGAACGCCGCCGACAGCGCCGCCGCGCTCGCCACCGAACTGGACCGGCGCGACATCCGCAAGGTCGCGCTGCTGCACAGCGCCGACGGTTACGGCCAGGAAGGGCTCACCGCGCTGCGCCGGGAACTGGAAAAGACCACGGTGCGGCTGGTCGGCAACGAATCGGTGCGGCTCACCGACACCGAGGTCGGCACGCAGGTCAACGAATTGATCGCCGCCAAGCCGCAGGCCCTGATCCTCTGGACCACGCCGGAGCAGGCGACGCTGGCCGCGACCACGGCCCGGCAGAGCAAGTTCCGCGGCTCGCTGTTCTTCGACGCCGCGGCCGCCGGCGACCTCTTCCTGGGCCCGTCGGCCCGCTCCACCGAAGAGGCCACGCTGATCTTCACGCAGACCATGGTGATCGACGACGTGATCGCCACCACACCGGCCAAGGCGGCGCGCCGGCAGTGGTTCCAGGAGTACACCGCCCGCTTCGGCGGCTACAACGGCTTCTCCTCGTTCGCGGCCGACGCGGTCCAACTGATCGTGGACGCCGAGCAGCGCGCCGGTGGCGAACCGGGCACTGTCGACCGGGACGCGCTGCGCGACGTGCTGGAGACCTCGCAGCTGGACGGGCTGTCCGGGCCGATCCGGATGACGCCGGACAACCACTCCGGGTTGATGCCGCAGGCGTTGACGACGCTGGTGGCGCGTGGTGGGCGTTGGCGGCTCGCTGGATAGTCGCTGTGGGGGGTGTCGCCCCCGGCACAACCGGCTCCGGGCGGTCAAGCTTGATCCCTGCGCCGGTTGCGCCGGGGGCGACACCTTCGTGGTCGGCTGCGACCCGTGGGTTGAGGTTTCCTTCTGGGTTCTCGGCCGACGTCGGGTTACCTGGTTGTGGTCAGCGGGCTGAGGTGGTGGCCTTCACCCAGGGCAGGGCCAGGCGCTCGACGAGGCTGAGGGCGGCGTAGAGCGCGATGCTCATCAGGGCCACCAGCACGATCGCCGCCCAGGCGGTGGCGGTGTCGCCGACGCCGTTGTACTGCAGGATCTGGTAGCCCAGACCGGGACGGTCCGAGTAGAACTCGCCGATCACCGCGCCGATCGCGGCCAG
The DNA here is from genome assembly GCF_028768405.1 of Micromonospora chalcea. Taxonomy (NCBI): domain Bacteria; kingdom Bacillati; phylum Actinomycetota; class Actinomycetes; order Micromonosporales; family Micromonosporaceae; genus Micromonospora; species Micromonospora chalcea. Next base: position 4,016,570 of record NZ_CP118233.1, read on the forward strand.
CGGCATGGCCACCTTGAGCCCGACGAAGATCTGCGGCAGGGCGGACGGGAAGCGCACCTTGCGGAACGACTGCCACCACGAGGCGTTCAGCGACCGGCTCAGCTCCGCCAGGTCCGCCGGCGTGGTGGTCAGGCCGGTGGCGGTGGAGAGCACGATCGGGAAGAAGCAGAGCAGGAACACCATGGTCAGAATGGGTTTCTGACCCCAGCCGACGGCCACCACCAGCAGCGGCCCGAACGCGATCTTCGGGACCGCGTTCACGGCCACCAGCAACGGCGCGAACATCCGCTCGACCCGGCGGGACGCGGCCAGCGCCATCCCGATCAGCACCCCGGCGGCCGACGAGAGCAGGAAGCCGAGCACCGTCATCCAGGTGGTGATGCCCAACGCGGGCAGCAGCACGTCGGTGGCGTTCGCGAGGGACTCCCCCACCGCCTGCGGCGGCGGCAGCGCGGCCGGGTGCACCAGGTTCAGCCCCGAGGTGACCAGCCACCAGCCGGCCACCGCGATCACCAGGCCGAGCGCCGGCAGCCCGACCGCGGCCGGACGCTCGGCGAACCCCCGCCGGGCCGCCGGGCGCGGCTGCGGCGCCTCCGGCCGGGCCTCGGTCAACTGTGTCAACGTGTCCTCCTCTCTGCGCCGGTCGGTGCGACCGGCACGGGAAGGGGGTGCGCCCCGCCGGGTGTCCGGCGAGTCGCACCCCCGTTGGCCCGAGCGGACCGGTCAGGCCTTCGGCGCGAGGTCGAAGTCGATGATCTGGTCCGGGGTGAGGTCCTGCTTGAGCGCGCCCGCGCCCTTCAGCAGGGCGATGCTCTTGGCCACCCGGCCGCTGTCCAGCGTGCCGATCGCGGTGCCGGAGTTGCTCGACCGGACGTACGCGGCCATCAGCTGAAGCTCGGCGGAGGCCGCGGCCGGGACGGCGGCCGGCACGTTCTTCTTCAGGATCTCGGCGGCCTCGTCCGGATTCGCCAGCGAGTACTCCAGGCCCTTGAGCAGCGCGGCGGTGAACTTCTTCACCATCTCCGGCTTCTCCTTGGCGAGCTTCGTGGAAGTGATCAGCGCGTTGCCGTAGAGGTCCTGCATCACGTTGCTGTACGGCAGGATGACCGGCTTCTTCTTGGTCACCGTCTCCACCGTCGGCTGGCCGACGACGAACTGGCCGATGCCGTCCACCGAGCCGGAGCCGAGCATCGGCATCAGGCTCTGCGCCTCACCGTTGACCCAGGTCACCTTGCTGCCGTCGATACCGGCGAGCCGCGCGTACGTGGGGAAGAGGTTGCGCACGACGGAGGAGGGGGTGTCCGCGAGCTTCTTGCCCTCGAGGTCCTTCGGGGTGGCGATGTTCTTGCCCTCGACCGTGACGATCGCGGCCATGGTGCGCTGCTGGATCGCGGCCACCGCCACGAAGTCCTTCGCCAGGCCGTTGCCGAGCTGGAGGATGCCACCGGTCAGGTCGATCGGGCCGAACTGGGCCTGCCCGCCGGTGATGGTCTGGATGACGGAGCCGGTGCCCTGGCCGGGCTTGATGTCGACGTCGAAACCGGCCTCCTTGAAGAAGCCCTTGTCCTTCGCCACCCAGGCGTAGGAGTCGCGGCCGAAGTTGCCGAACGAGGTGAGGTACGTCACCTTTTCCAGCGCGCCGCCGTTTCCGCCGCCGCTCTCGGACTTGTCCGAGTCGCTGCTGCAGCCGCCCACGAGGGCGAGGGCGGTAGCCAGAGCCGCGGCGGCGACCGTACGGGTCAGCCTTCTCATCAGTGCACCATGTCCTTTCCGACCAGGACTTTCTCGCCGGTCGGGTCGTGGGTCCGACGGGGCCGGCAGGAGGGGTTGGGCCGACTGGACCGTCGTGAGGGGACTCTTCGCGCGCAACAGCGTACGAGAAGGCGGATGGTGTGCCCCCTCCGTCCCGGTTGCGGAACGGAAACGAAGTTGCGTGACGGAAAGTGGACTGACGTCCACCCCGGACAGTGCTATAAGCACCGTCCGCTACGCTAGCCCGGCTCGCATTAGGGACGACGTGGAAGGGAGCCGGCGGGAGATGATCCGACTGTCCGGGGTGTCCCGCACCTTCGACGGCCGTTCGGGGCGGGTGGAGGCGCTGCGCGGCATCGACCTCGACGTCGCCGAGGGCGAGTTCGTCGCCGTACTCGGCCGGTCCGGCTGTGGCAAGTCCACGCTCCTGCGCATGATCGCCGGCCTGCTCCCGGTCAGCGGCGGCGAGATCACCGTGGCCGGTACGCCGATCACGAAGCCCCGCCGCGACGTGGCCATGCTGTTCCAGCGGCCGGCCCTGCTGCCCTGGCGCACGGTGCTGGACAACGTGCTGCTGCCGGTGGAGATCTTCGGCTGGCGCCGGGCCGAGCACCGCGACCGCGCCCGCCAGCTGCTGGAGATGGCCGGGCTGGGCGGCTTCGAGAAGCGGCTCCCGCACGAGCTGTCCGGTGGCATGCAGCAGCGCGTCTCGCTCTGCCGGTCGCTCATCGGCTCACCCCGGGTGATGCTCATGGACGAGCCGTTCTCCGCGCTCGACGCGCTCACCCGCGAGGAGCTCTCCGGCGAACTCCAGCGGGTGCACATGGAGACGAAGGCCACGATCGTCTTCGTCACCCACTCGATCGACGAGGCGGTGCTGCTCGCCGACCGGGTCGTCGTGCTCAGCCCGCGCCCCGGCCGGATCCGCGAGGTGGTCGAGGTGAACGTCCCCCGGCCCCGCACGCTCGGCCGGCACGAACACCTGGCCGACGTCGCGCGGATCAGCGCCGAGCTGCACGAACTGCTGATGGAGCGGGACGCCCCCGGCGTACCCGTGGGAGGACGGTGACCATGCGGGTCTCGGTCTTCACCGAACCCCACCGCGGAGCGGACTACGACGACCAGCTCCGGTTCGCCCGGCTGGTCGAGGAGACCGGCTTCGAGGGCTTCTTCCGGGCCGACCACTATCGGGCGATGGGGGACGAGCCGGCGCTGCCCGGCCCCACCGACGCCTGGCTGACGCTCGCCGCGCTGGCCCGGGAGACCTCCCGGATCCGGCTCGGCACGCTCGTCACGTCCGCCACGTTCCGGCTCCCCGGGCCGCTCGCCGTCATGGTCGCCCAGGTCGACCGGATGAGCGGCGGCCGGGTCGAGCTGGGCATCGGCGCCGGCTGGTACGAGCGCGAGCACACCGCGTTCGGCATCCCGTTCCCGCCGGTCAGCGAACGCTTCGACCGGCTCGCCGAGCAGCTGGAGATCGTCACCGGGCTGTGGCGCACCCCGGCCGACGAGACGTACAGCTTCACCGGCGAGCACTACCGCCTGGTCGACGCGCCGACGCTGCCCAAACCGGTTCAGCAGCCCGGCCCGCCGGTGATCGTCGGCGGCCGGGGACCGAAGCGCACGCCCGAGCTGGCCGCCCGCTACGCCGACGAGTTCAACATGCCGTTCAAGAGCGTGGCCGAGACCGCCACCGCGTACGACCGGGTCCGGGAGGCGTGCGACCGCACCGGCCGGGACGCCTCCGGCCGGGCCCCGCTGACACTCTCCGCCGGCATCGTCGTGGCGATCGGACGCACCGACGCCGAGGCGCAGCGCCGGGCCGCCCCGCTGCACGTCACGAGCGCGCTGCCGCCGGAGGACCCGGTGGTCGGCTCCCCCGCCCAGCTCGTGGACCGGATCGGCGAGTTCGCCGCGATCGGGGCCACCCGGGTGCACCTGCGCCTGATCGACTTCGACGACCTCGACCACGTGGAGCTCATCGCCGCCGAGGTGCTCCCCCGACTGGACGGACCACGATGACCGAACTCTCCGCCGACCTCGAACTCGGCCCGGTGGGCCAGGAGATCGTGTACGAGAACGACCGCGTACGGGTCTGGCACATCCGGCTGGAGCCGGGTGAGCGGCAGCCGCTGCACCGCCACGACCACCCGTACCTGGTGGTGGCGATCCAGGGCGCGAAGAACGTGGTGCAGACGATCGACGGCACCACCATCGACGCCGACGAGCCGACCGGCGGCGTCGTCTACCGGGATCCGGGCGCGGTGCACATGCTGACCAACGTCGGCGACACCACCTACCTCGCCCGCCTGGTCGAGCTGAAGTAGCCACGCCGGCAGGTTCGCCGCGCCGCGCGGCGGCAAGGTGGCGATCGGGGGCACCGGGCCGTAACGTGCCGGACATGGCCTTTCGGACGTGGGGCAGGCTGCTGCTCACGGCGCTCGGAGTGAGCGTACTGGCCGGGGCCGGCCAGTTGGGCATCGCGTACGGCTTCGGAGTCGTCCGCCTCGACGGCGCGTTCGTCGACGCCTCGGTGAACAGGTGGCCCGCCCAGCTCGTCTGGGTGGGCTGGTTCGCCGTGGTCGCCACGGTCGCCGGAGCCGTCCTCACCGAGCGCTTCGCCCGCCGCGACGACCTCCCCGGCGGCACCACCGAACTGCTCTCCATCGCCGGCGTCAGCGCGCTGGGCGCGACGGTGGTCGCCCCGCTGTGCATGCAACCGGCCCGCGCGGCCGAGCTGGCCGGATCCGTCGACCCGGTCTGGGCCGCCGGTGTCTGCGCCGCGCTCGGCGCGGTGGTCGGCGCGGGCGCGGCGATCGCCGTACTGCTGAAGCCGCCGTTCGGCTGGGGTGTGGCGATCACCGCCGGGATCGTCTGGCTGCTGGCGCTGCTGTCCGTCGCGCCCACCATCGTCTCGGACCGCCCGCTGGCATCCGTCCGGCTCGGCGTCCTCGAACCGTCCTGGCTGGACCCGGCGGCCGCGCAGCGCCTGTCCATGCTGCTGCTGCCCACCCTGGCCCTGCTCGCCGGTGGCGCGGTCGGCGTGCTGGCCCGCCGCGCCGGATGGCCGCCGCTGGTCGGTGGCGCGGCCGGCGCGGCCGGTCCGGTGCTCGTCGCGTTCGCCTACCTGACTGCCGGCCCGGGCGCGGCGACCGACAGGTACCAGATCGCGCCCTACTACGGCGCGCTGATCGCTGTCGTCGCCGGTGCTCTCGGCTCGACCGCCACCACGATGCTGCCCCGGCCGGTCACCGCCGACGGCGATCCCGATGCAATCGAGGCCACCGAACTCCTCGCGCCGCTGCCGCACTCGGCCGCTCCGGGCGTCCCGGCCGCCCCGCCCGCGCCGCCGGTGACGAGCGGCGCCGCCGCGCCCGCGCACTGGAACTGGCCGGAGCCCGGCGGCTCGGCCACGGCGACGGCTCCGGCCGGTACCGATCTTCCCGCCGCCGGCCGGCCGGCCCTCGCGGATCTGCCCGCCGCCGATCTGCCGACCGCTGCGGAACGGCCGGCGGGTGAGCGCCCGGCCGTCGCCGACACGAGCCACGGCCAGCCCATGCCGGGTCTGCTGCCCCCGGGGCGCCGGACCTCGGCCATCGACGTCCTCGCCGCGGGCCGCCCCGACCCGGTCGCGGGTCAGGTCACGGGCACGGGTCCGGGCACGGGCACGGGCACGGGTCCGGGCACGGCCCACGCGGACAGCACCGGCGAGGCGGCCACCACGGACCGTCCGGCCACTCCCGACCCGGCCGCCGGTTCCGAAGCCGCCGATCGAGCGTCCGGGCAGGCCACCGGCATTCCGGCCGACAGCGAGACCGGCACCGGCACCGGCACGGACGATGCCGCACCGGCGCCGGAAGCGGCGACGACCACGCCACGGGTGACCCGGCCGCGCCGCACCCGCGCGGGCCGGTCCAGCGGGACTACCGACGGGCCGGTGTCATCCGCCGACGGCACAGCACCCCGCCCCGGAGACGTCACCACTCCCAGCGCCGGCGCGGGCACCACCGCGAAGGACGCATCACCGGCCACCGCCGACAGCCACGTTCCCGGCCCGCGTACGGACAGCGGCGCCCTCGCCGGGCCGGTCACGGCCGACGCGGGCAGTGACACCCCAGCCGCGCCACCGGCCGAAGCCCCCGGAGACACCGGCGCGGCCGGCCGCGCCGCCCGCCCCCGGCGTACCCGCACTCCGAAGGCGCCGCGCGCCACCGGTCCGGCCTCCCCCGGCCCGGCCGACACCGCGCCGACGACACCGGGCGGCCGAACCGAAGCTGCGCCGAGCGGGGGAGCCGACGCCGAGCCGACCCCCCAGGCCACGAACCCGGACCGGGACGACACGAGCACCGACTCGAACGTGGTGGCGCCGACCGGGCGTACCGGACGCGACTTCTTCTTCGACGACCCGGTGCCCGCCCCGTCGACCCGGCCGCGGTTCGCGATGTTCGAGGACGTGACCGGGCAGCCCGGCGAGGTGCGCCCGGCCTGGCCGATCACCCCGGCGGGCCGGCCGCACCGCGCGACCGCCGAACCGGACGCGCCGGACCGGGACGCCGCGGACGCGGTCGCCCCGGGCGAGCCGGCGCCGCGTCCCCGGCACCGTGGTCTGCCCGAGCCGGGTGCGAGCACCGGTTGGGACGCGCTCGCCACGAACGCCCGCCCGGCGGGGCCGCTCGCCCGGCCGGAGGCGGGGATGCCGCTCGCCCGGCCCGAAGCGGCGACTGCCGTACCGGGCGAGGCGGGCGCCGCGCTGCCCGAGGCCACGGAGACGGAGGCGGACTCCCGGCGCGGGCGGCACTCCGGACCGGACGACGCCGACGCGCCCGCCGGGAAGTCGAAGGCCCGGCGTGGCCTGTTCCGCCGCAACCGGGCCAAGGATGAGCCGGAGCCGGCCGAGCGTACGGCCGAACCGACCACTGCGGCCGACGACGAGTACGTGGACTGGGTCGCCGGTCTCGCCTCGGACGACAACGCCGACGACGCCCGCTCGCTGCGTACCGGGCGGCACCACCGCGACTGAACGAGCACCGGGGCGGGCCGGGACACCAGGCCCGCCCCGGCTCCGGTCACGCCAGTGGCAGGTAGACCCGTGACCCGCCGGCGACGAACTCCTCCGACTTGTCGCGCATGCCCCGCGCGGCGTACTCCTTCAACTCCTGCGTGATCTTCATGGAGCAGAACTTCGGGCCGCACATCGAGCAGAAGTGCGCGGTCTTCGCGGGCTCGGCGGGCAGCGTCGCGTCGTGGTACGCCCGTGCGGTCTCCGGGTCGAGCGCCAGGTTGAACTGGTCTTCCCAGCGGAACTCGAACCGGGCCTTGGAGAGCGCGTCGTCCCACGCCTGCGCGCCGGGGTGCCCCTTGGCCAGGTCGGCCGCGTGCGCGGCGATCTTGTACGCGATCACGCCCGCCTTCACGTCGTCGCGGTCGGGCAGCCCGAGGTGCTCCTTCGGGGTGACGTAGCAGAGCATGGCGGTGCCGAACATGCCGATCATCGCCGCGCCGATCGCCGAGGTGATGTGGTCGTACGCGGGCGCGACGTCGGTGGTCAGCGGCCCGAGCGTGTAGAACGGCGCCTCGTGGCACCACTCCTGCTGGAGGTCCACGTTCTCCTTGATCTTGTGCATCGGCACGTGCCCGGGGCCCTCGATCATCACCTGGACGTCGTACTCCCAGGCGATCTTCGTCAGTTCGCCGAGCGTGCGCAGCTCGGCGAACTGCGCCTCGTCGTTGGCGTCCGCGATGGCACCGGGGCGCAGCCCGTCACCGAGGGAGAACGTCACGTCGTACTTCGCGAGCAGCGAACACAGCTCCCGGAAGTTGGTGTAGAGGAAGTTCTCCTCGTGGTGCGCCAGGCACCAGGCCGCCATGATCGAGCCACCCCGGGACACGATGCCCGTCACCCGGTCCACCGCCAGCGGCACGTACGGCAGCAGCACCCCGGCGTGCACGGTCATGTAGTCGACGCCCTGCTCCGCCTGCTCGATGACGGTCTCGCGGAACACCTCCCAGCTCAGCTTCACCGGGTCACCGCCGACCTTCTCCAGCGCCTGGTAGATCGGCACCGTGCCGATCGGCACCGGCGCGTTCCGCACGATCGCCTCGCGCGTCTCGTGGATGCGCTTGCCGGTGGACAGGTCCATCACGGTGTCCGCGCCCCACCGCGTGGCCCAGGTCAGCTTCTCCACCTCCTCGGCCACCGACGAGGTGACAGCCGAGGTGCCGATGTTCGCGTTGACCTTCACCAGGAACGCCTTGCCGATGATCGCCGGCTCGCACTCCGGGTGGTTCACGTTCAGCGGCAGCACGGCCCGCCCGGCCGCGATCTCGTCCCGCACGAACTCCGGCGACACCGACTCCCGGATCGCCACGAACTCCATCTCCGGCGTGACGATCCCGGCCCGCGCGTACGCGAGCTGAGTCGGACGGGTTCCGGCCAGCGGCGTGCCGGCGCCGCGTACCGGTGCGACGTCGCCGCGCTCGGCGATCCACGGCCCGCGCAGCGCGGGCAGCCCCACCTCCGGGTCGGAGCCGGGACCGGAGGTGTCGTAGAGCCGTACCGGTGGGTTGTCCCCGGTCAGCGGCACCTCGGCGAACGGCACCCGGATGTCCGGGCGCGACCCTTCCACGTACACCTTGCGACGTGCCTGCATGACAGCCTCCCTGTCGCTCATGCGGACCAGCCGAAGTGGTCCAGCGGGCCGCGTCCCGCGCCCAGCTCCCAGGTCCGCGCGCCGGTCAGCGCGCGGGTTACGTACTCCTTGGCGGCCGCCACCGCGACCGGCACCGCGTCACCCGCGGCGAGCCGGACCGCGACGGCGGCCGAGAACGAACAGCCGGTGCCGTGGTTGTGCCGGGTGTCCACCCGGGGCGCGCGCAGCAGCCGAGTGGTTCCGCCGCCCGACAGCACGTCCACCGACTCGCCGTCGGCGTCCACGTCACCGCCGGTCACCACCACGAACGCCGGTCCGCGCGCCGCCAGCGCCTCGGCCGCCGCCACCATTTCCTCGACCGTGCCCACCGGGCCTCCGGTGAGGGCCGCGGCCTCCGCGCAGTTCGGCGTCGCCACTTCCGCGTACGGCAGGAGCCGCTCGACCGCCTCCACCACGCCGAGCCGGTGCCCACTGGTGGCGACCAGTACCGGGTCGACGACCAGGTGTGGCAGCCGCCCGGCCCGGGCCGCCTCGGCCACCGCGTCGGCGACGGCCGGGGTGCCGAGCATCCCTGTCTTCACAGCGCGCACGTCGAAGTCGCCGAGCACGCTGTCCATCTGGTCGCGCACCGTCTGCGGGGGCAGCGGCAGGACGGCGTCCACGCCCCTGGTGCTCTGCGCGGTGACAGCGGTGAGCACGCTCGTGCCGTACGCGCCGAGCGCGGCGAACGTCTTGAGGTCGGCCTGAATGCCGGCGCCTGCTCCGGAGTCGGAGCCGGCGATGCTGAGAACTGTTTTCGGCGTCACTGGTCTTCTCCGGTGGTTTGACGGCTGCGGCCGACAGTGGTTGCGGTTCGGGGCTGCGGCCGACCGTGCCCACTCCGGGCGGTCAGGCTTGATCCCTCCGTGGGCACGGTCGGCCGCAGCCCTGTCGCGTGCGGGCTTGCGTCGGATCGCGCGGGGTGGGTGCGCGCCAAGTGGGTGGCCGCCTCCTGGAAGGCTCTGCCCAGCGTGGTGGCGGTTTCTCTCGGGTCGTCCGCGCGCATGATCGCGCCCAGCACGGCTACTCCGGCGGCGCCCGCCTCGACGCATGCGTGGACCTGGTCCGGGTTCTCGATGCCGCCCAGCGCGAGGACGGGCACGGGGCTGACCGCGATCAGCTCGCTCAATCCGCCCGGTCCCAACACAGGGCCGTAGCCGGGTTTTGTCTTTGTCTCGTAGAGCGGGGACAGGGTGGCGTAGTGCTCGGTGGTGAGGCGGGCCAGCTCGGCGGTGTCGTGGCAGGAGCGGCCGACCAGGCCGACGGTGGGCGGCGGGTACGGGCCGGCAGCCGGTAGGTGCACCGCGTCCCCGTCGAGCGGGTCGGGTCCGGCGACGACGAGCGTGCCGCCCGCGTCGGCGAGGATCGCGCGCAGGTCGACGGCGAGCGCGAGGCGTTCGGCGCGCGGCAGGTCCTTCTCCCGCAGCACCACCCACCGCACTCCCCCACCCACGGCAGCCGCCACCACGTCGACGAGCGCCCCCCGGGCCACCCGCCGATCGGTCAGCAGCACGACCCCGCTCGGCCCGCCCTGGATCTTGGTACGCGGCCGCCCCTCGGGGGGCGCCTCCGTACCAAGATCCGCTACGCGTGAGGCGGTCACAGGTCGGGCCGTCCCTCGTCGGGGGTGGACGGCAGGGCGTGGAAGCGGCGGGTGATGCGGCCCGCGCCGTACGCCAGGCGGCCGGCCTCGACCGCGTAGCGCATCGCCGTGGCCATCGCGACCGGGTCGGCGGCCCGGGTCACGGCGCTGGCGAGCAGCACCGCGTCACAACCCAGCTCCATGGCGAGGGCGGCGTCGGAGGCGGTGCCGATGCCCGCGTCGAGCACCACCGGCACGTCGACCGCCGCCCGGATCAGCCGGATGTGGTGCGGGTTGCCGATGCCCAGCCCGGAGCCGATCGGCGACCCGGCCGGCATCACCGCCGCGCATCCCACGTCGGCCAGCCGCCGCGCGAGCACCGGATCGTCCGACGTGTACGGCAGCACGGTGAACCCGTCCGCGACCAGCTCCTCGGCGGCGCGCAGCAGCTCCACCCCGTCGGGCAGGAGCGTGCGCTCGTCGCCGATCACCTCAAGCTTCACCCAGTCGGTGTCGAACGCCTCCCGGGCCAGGTGCGCCGTCTTCACCGCCTCCACCGCGGTACGGCAGCCGGCCGTGTTCGGCAGCAGCCGTACGCCGCACCGCTCCACCAGGTCGAGCAGGCCACCCGACCCGCCGGGCGTGGTGTCGACCCGGCGCAGCGCCAGCGTCACCAGCTCGGTGCCTGCCGCGCGGATCGCCGCCTCCAGCACGTGCAGGTTCGCCGCGCCACCGGTGCCGAGGATGAGCCGGGAGCCGAACCCGACCCCACCGATCTCAAGCGTGGACATCCTGCTCACCCGCCCTGGGTGGCGCTGAGCACCTCGACCCGGTCGCCGTCGCGCAGGACGCTCGCCGACCAGCCGCCGCGCGGCACCACCTCGCCGTTCACCGCCACGGCGAGCCCGCGCTCCCGGTCGGTGACGGTGCGGACCACCTCGGCGACGGTGACGCCCTCGGGCAGCGTCCGGCCGGTGCCGTTGACGATCAGTTCCACGTGCGCTCCTTCCCGAAGCGGTCCGGGGTGAAGGGGGCGAGCGCGGGATCCGGCTCGCCGGTGACGATCAGCTCGGTGACCAGGTCGGCGGTGACCGGGGTGAGCACGATGCCGTGCCGGTGATGTCCGGTCGCGGCGAGCACACCCGGCTGCCCGGGCAGCGGCCCGATGATCGGCGCGTTGTCCGGCGTACCAGGGCGCAGCCCGGCGACTGCCTCCACCAGCTCGTACTCGACGAGTTCCGGCACCAGTTCCGTGGCGGCGCGCAGCAGTGTCAGCACGCCACCGGCGGTGACAGCGGTGTCCGCGCGCTCCTCGACCGTCGCCCCGACCACGACCTCGCCGCTGTCCCGGGGCACCAGGTAGACCGGCTCGCTGTCCGCGTACCCCCGGATCACGTGCCGGAAGCCCGGCGGACCGCCACCCGGCGCGCGCAGCCGCAGCACCTGGCCCTTCACCGGGCGGACCGGCAGGCCGGTCAGCGCCGCCGCGCCGCAGCCGGCCGCGACCACAGTGACCCGCGCGTCCACCTCGGACAGCGCGCCGACGCGCGCCGGGCGCAGCTCCACGCCGGCGCGTTCCGCGGCCGTGCGCAACGCGGCGACCAGCCGCCGCGGGTCGACCTGGTGATCACCAGGGGCCACCGCGCCGCCGCGCACGCGCGGCGCCAACGCCGGTTCGCGGTCGCGCAGCTCCGAGGGACGCAGCGGCGTGATCGGCAGTTCCAGGCCCTGCTGGTACGACCACAGCCGCCTCGCCTCGGCCAGGTCGTCGGCGGTGAGCCCGACGACGAGCGTGCCCTCGGTGCGGTAGCCGATGTCGACGCCGCTCGCCCCGGCCAGCTCGGTCGCGAAGCCGGGCCAGCGGGCGGCGGACTCGACGAGCAGCGCGGTCAGCTCGCGCTCACCGAAGTACGCCTCGGCGACCGGCGACAGCATCCCGGCGGCCACCGACGACGCGCCCGACCCGGGCCGGTCGTCGTGCACCACCACGCGCAGTCCACGCTGCGCGCACCGCCACGCGATCGCCCACCCGACAGGCCCGCCCCCCACCACCGCCACGTCGTTAAGGAAGGGCCCCCTGTTAACGCCTCCGGTAGAGGAAGGGCCCCCTGTTAACACGTCAGGGCCCGCAGCAGCTCGGCGGTGGCGTGCGCGGGATCGGCTGCCCCGCTGAGCGCGCCGACCACCGCCACCCCGTACGCCCCGGCGGCCCGCAGCGCCGGCACGCTTGAGGCGGTCACCCCGCCGATCGCGATCACCGGCACGGTCACCGCTTCGGCGACCGCGCGTATCCCCTCGGGGCCGATCGGTTCCGGCAGGCCGAACTTGGTGGTGGTGACGTGGCACGGGCCCACGCCCAGGTAGCTCGCGCCCGCGTCCACCGCGGCCCGGGCGGTCACCGGTTCGCGGGCGGTCGCGCCGAGCACCGCGTCCGGGCCGAGCACCCGGCGCGCGGCACGCACCGGCAGGTCGTCCGCGCCGACGTGGCCACCGGCGGCGTCCACCGCGAGCGCCACGTGCAGCCGGTCGTTGACCAGGCACTGTGCTCCGTACGGCCGGCAGGCGTCGACCACCAGCCGGGCCAGCTCGTACGCCTCCCGGTCGGTGGCGTCGTCCTCCACGCGCACCTGCACGACGAGGTCTGCGCCCGCCACGGGCAGTGCGGCACGCAGCACGGCGAGCGGGTCACGCCCCGGCCGGGTGTCGGTGATGAGATGCAGTCGTCCCAGGGACAGCACGGCAACGCTCCTCCCTGCGCCGGCATTACCCGGATCAGGTTCGACGGTCGGGGGCTCCCAGCCCCCCTCTCAGCCCGGTCCGCACCGGGCTCCCGTGGGTCACTTGCGGCCTACCGTACGACGCCTCCCGCCCGTACGGAAGCCCGGGTGAGGTTTTTCCCAGGAACCAGCCGTCCGCCGGATCGGGGCAGCGGGTGACCGTCCCGTCACGACACGCTGCCTGGGTGTCCGTTCCCGCCCGTGTTCCCCGCCGCCTGGCGGTCCTGCCGTTCCGGGGCAGCCGTGCCGTCTCCGAAGGGCTACTCACCTGGACGATGCTGCGCGGGCAGACCTGGATCCGCCTGCGGCCGGACGTGTACGTGCACCGCGACGGGTACCGCGCCGACGACCACCGGATGTGGTGCGAGGCGGTGGCGTTGCGCCTGCCGCCGGGTGCCGTGCTGGCGGGGCGCAGCGCCGCGTGGTTGTTCGGCGCGGACGTGCTCCCCCGCGACGCGCCGGTGACAGTACTGTTGCCGACTGCTGCGCGGCTGCGACCGCACCCACGGTTGCGGTTGGTCCGGTCACCGCTGCCGGAGCGGGACCGCACCCTCGTCGGCGGGCTGCCGGTCACCACGCCCCTTCGCACGGCGTTCGACCTGGGCCGGCAGGGCTCACTCGCCGAGGCGTTGGTCGCCGTCGAGGCGCTGCTGCGTCGCCGGGCCGTGAAGCTGCCCGCCCTGCGGGCCTACGCCGCCGCCCGGCCGGGCTGGCCGGGCGCTCCGCTGTTGCGCGAGGTGCTGGCGCTGGCCGAGCCGTTGAGCGAGTCCCCGATGGAGACTCGCCTGCGGCTGCTCCTGCTCGACGCCGGCCTCGGCCCGCTCACCGCCCAACACGAGGTACGCGCCGGCGGACGCTTCGTGGCCCGGGTGGACCTGGCCTGGCCGGCGCTCCGCCTCGCGGTCGAGTACGACGGCGACCATCACCGCGAACGGGCTCACTTCCGCCGTGACGTGGCTCGCCTGAACGCGCTGCGCGCAGCCGGGTGGCTCGTGCTCCGCTTCACCGCCGACGACGTGCTACGCCGGCCCGACGCCACAGTGGCCCTGGTGCGCCAGGCCTTGGCAGAACGTCGTGCCACCGAGGCGAACCACTGATCCGCGCCCGCCGCCACGAGCCTCACCCCGCTACGCCCCCGGCCCGCCACACGTCACCGCTGGCCCCCATTTCGCCACCTACCACCCACCGGACCACCCACCACCCACCGGGCCCCCATTTCGCCGCCCGCCACCCGTTGGGTCCCCGGCTCGCCACCCGTCGAGCCGCCCGAGACACCACGCGCGTCAGAGGCCCGCCCGCAAACACCCATCGCGTTCCACTCGTCGCCAGATCCAGCCCCGAGTGGAACGCCATGGGGGTCTCAAGGCCCTTATGACACCCATGGTGTTCCACTCGTCGTGAGCGCTGCCTGTGGGTGGCACGCTATGGGTGCCTGACGCGTGGGCGAGCCTTGATGGGGCGCAGGCCGCGCGGGCGCGCCCCCAACCGAGGGCGCACAGTCCACGTGCGGGCGGAGCCGAACGCGTGGGTGAGCTGAGCGCGCGGGCAGCCCGGTGTGCGCAGGCCCAAACGGGTGAGCACACGCCCCGACGCACACACCCGACACACGAGCACACGCCCCGACGTGCAGGCCCGAGCGCGCCAGCACACGCCCGACGTGCAGGCCCGAGCGCGCCAGCACACGCCCGACGTGCAAACCCGAGCGCGCCAGCACACGCCCGACGTGCAAGCCCGAGCGCGCGGGCGCGGACAGTCAGAGGATGGCGTCCAAGGCGGCCAGGTCCTCGTCGGACGGCTGCCACGTGCCGGCTTCGGCGTTCGCCTTCACCTGGTCGGGAGTGGTGGCGCCGGCGATCACGGACGTCACCGCGGGACGGGCCGCCAGGCCGCCGATGGCCACGTGCAGCATGCTGATGCCGCGCTCGGCCGCGTACGCATCGATCGCCTCGATGACGTCCCAGCGCGCGGCGGCCAGCCGCTCGGCGTACCGGCCGCCGCCGGCCAGCCGGCTACCGGCCGGGGGCGCCTCGCCGCGCTTGTACTTGCCGGTGAGCAGCCCGTTGGCCAGCGGGAAGAACGGCAGCATGCCGAGGCCGAACCGCTCGCACGCCGGGATCACCTCGGCCTCCACCCCGCGTTCCACCAGCGAGTAGTGGTTCTGCGCGGAGATGAACCGGGTACGCCCCTGCGACGACGCGGTCCAGTCGGCGTCGGCGATCTGCCAGCCGGCGAAGTTGGAGTTGCCCAGGTAGCGCACCTTGCCGGCGGTCACCAGGTCGTCGAGCGCGGCGAGCGTCTCGTCGATCGGGGTGCCCGGGTCGGGCTCGTGCATCTGGTACAGGTCGATGTGGTCGGTGCCGAGCCGGCGCAGCGACGCCTCGACGGCGCGGGCGATGTAGCGGCGGGCACCCCGGGCGTCGTGGTCCGGCCCGTTCGCGCCGTGCATGTCCATGCCGAACTTGGTGGCCACCACCACGTCGTCGCGGCGGCCTTTGAGCGCCTGGCCGAGCAGTTCCTCGGAGGCGCCCTGCGGCTCGCCGTAGATGTCGGCGGTGTCGAAGAAGTTGATCCCGGCGTCGAGGGCGGCGTCGACCACCGCCCGGGTGCCGTCGAGGTCGAGTTTGCGGCCGAAGTTGTTGCAGCCGATGCCGACCACTGACACCACGAGCCCGGAGTCGCCCAGCCGGCGATAGGTCATCTCACTCACGAGATCCACCCTATGCCCGCTCCCCGGGGCCCACCCGGGGAGCGGCTCAGGCCACGTCCCAGACCGGTTCCGGCGTCTCCACCACGTCGCCGTCGCCGCGGAACAGCACGAACCGGTCGAAGGTACGGGTGAACCACCTGTCGTGGGTGACCGCGACGACAGTTCCCTCGAACGCGGTCAGCCCGGCTTCCAGCGCCTCGGCCGAGGCCAGGTCGAGGTTGTCGGTGGGTTCGTCGAGCAGCAGCAGCGTCGCGCCGGACAGTTCCAGCAGCAGCACCAGGAAGCGGGCCTGCTGACCGCCGGAGAGCGTGCCGAACCGCTGGTCGCCCTGACCGGCCAGCTCGTACCGGGACAGCGCCGCCATGGCCGCGTGCCGGTCCATGCCGGCCCGGTGCTCGTCGCCGCGCCACAGCACCTCGACCAGCGTCTTCGCCATCAGCTCGGGGCGGTCGTGGGTCTGCGAGAAGTGCCCGGGCCGCACCCGCGCGCCGAGCCGGACCACGCCGCCGTGCGCGACCGGCGCGAGCGCGGCGGCGCCGTCGACCGGGGTGTTGCCGGGCTCCGGGTCGGTGCCGCCGCGGGCCAGCAGGCGCAGGAAGTGCGACTTGCCGGTGCCGTTCGCGCCGAGCACCGCGACCCGGTCGCCGTACCAGAGTTCCAGGTCGAACGGGTACGTCAAGCCGTCCAGCTCCAGCTGCTCGGCGATGACCGCGCGCTTGCCGGTCCGCCCGCCGGTCAGGCGCATCCGGATGTCCTGGTCCTTCGGGGGTACGGGCGGCGGCCCGGCCTCCTCGAACTTGCGCAGCCGGGTCTGCGCGGCCTGGTAGCGGGACGCCATCCCGTCGTTGTACGCGGCCTTCTGCTTGTACATCAGCATCAGCTCGCGCAGCTTCTGGTGCTCCTCGTCCCAGCGTTTGCGCAGCTCGTCGAGGCGGGCGTGCCGGGCGACCCGGGCGTCGTGCCAGCTCGCGAAGCCGCCCGGGTGCACCCAGGCGCTGCCGCCCTCCACCGCGACGACCCGGTCGGCGGTCTGCGCCAGCAGTTCCCGGTCGTGTGAGACGTACAGCACGGACTTGGCCGACTCGCGCAGCCGCCCCTCCAGCCAGCGTTTGCCGGGTACGTCGAGGAAGTTGTCCGGCTCGTCGAGCAGCAGCACCTCGTCCGGGCCGCGCAGCAGCAGTTCCAGCGCGAAGCGTTTCTGCTGGCCGCCGGAGAGCGTGCGCACCGGCCGGTCCCGGGCGCTGTCCCACGGCAGGTCCAGCACGATGGTGGCGACGGTGTCGAAGAGGACCTCCGCGTCGTAACCGCCGGTCTCGCCCCAGGCGGCGAGCGCCTCGGCGTACGCGAGCTGGGCCTTGGCCGCGGCGGAGCTGTACTTGCCGCGGACCTCGGCCGCCCGCATGGCCGCCTCGGTCTCGGCGAGCCGCCGCCCGGCGTCGCGCAGCGCGGGCGGGGCGAGGGAGAGCGCCAGGTCGGCGAGCGTGGACTCGTCGCCGATCATGCCGATGAACTGCCGCATCACGCCCAGCCCGCCGGAGCGCGCGATCGCGCCGGTCTTCACCGGCAGGTCACCGGCGACCATCCGCAGCAGCGTGGTCTTGCCGGCGCCGTTCGGGCCGACCAGCGCCACCTTGGCACCCTCACCGACCCGGAACGAGACGTCGCTGAACAGCTCACGCCCGTCCGGGAGGATGTGCCCGACCGCTGCCACGTCCACGTATCCCACGCGGGCATCCTGCCCGAGCCGGGCCGCTGGACGACACCGGATTACCGGGTGACGCGCAGCACCCGGTAGCCCTTCTGGCTGGCGTGCCGCTCGACGGACCAGCCCTGCTCGACCAGCCAGCGGTGCAGCGAGTCGCCGCCGAGATGGCGGGCGACGACGAGCCAGGCCACGCCGTCCGGGGCGAGCCGGGGCAGCCAGCGCAGCAGCAGGCCGTGCAGTTCCGGTTTGCCGATGTGGATGGGCGGGTTGGACCAGATCTGGGTGAAGGTGACATCGTCCGGCAGCTCGTCGGGCGCGACGGCGCGTACCCGGTCGGCGGCGCCGACCCTTGCCGCGTTGGCGGTGGTGAGGGCGCGGGCCCGCTCGTTGACGTCCACGGCCCAGACGGTGGCCTCCGGCGCGACAGTGGCGAGGACGCAGGTGATCGGGCCGAAGCCGCAGCCGATGTCGAGCAGCGCGCCGGTGACGTCGGCGGCCGGCAGGTCGGCCTTGCGCAGCAGCACGGCGGTGCCGGGGTCGAGCCGGTCGGCGGAGAAGACGCCACCGGCCGAGCCGAGCGTGTAGTCGCGCCCGGCGACTGTGAACTCGACCTCGCGCGGGCGGGCCGGAGCCGAGGGCTCAGCGGTGAAGTAGTGGTCGCCGGTCACGCAGGCATTCTCGCACCGGGCCGGGGCGGTTCCGGCAACGGTGTCAGGGGCGGAGCCGGACGCCACTCCGCCAGAATTTCCCGATATTACCCCTGAAAGGGACAATCAGTCCTACTCTATGCCACATGGTGTACCGGTACGAGTCCGATGAGGACGCCTTCCTGGAGTACCCGAAGCCCGGGTCGGCCCCGCACGGGCCCGCAGCCACGACGCCGCCGCCCGCGGGTCCGTCACGCTCCCGGTTCCCCACGCCGTCGCTGCCCCCGCCGCCGCGCCCGCAACCGGCGCTGCCGCCGGCCGGCGCGGCCGGGCAGGACGACCCCGACGGACAGGCGGTGGCGGACGACACCCGCGCACCTGCTCCGGCGCCACCGGCCCCGGCGCCGACACCGGGACGGCCCGCGCCACCACGGGAGCCGTCCCCGGTGCCGCAGCCCGCGCCACCCATGCCCGCGCCCGTACCGGCGGCGACGAACCGGCCGACAGTGCCGATCCCCGCCAACCCGACCGCCCGCGCCGGCGACGTCTCCGAACTGCCCCGGGCCCGGCGCGCCGACCGCCGCAACGGCGGCAGCCGGTTCTGGCAGGCGCTCGTCGGTGGCGCCGCCGTACTGCTGCTGCTCTCGCTCACCGGGCTCGCCGTCGCGGCGCTGCTGGACGAGCGGACGGCCACGCCGTCCGCCGGCCAGCCGACCCCGCAGCCGAGCGAATCGAGCACCCCGGCCGGCGGCACCGACCTGGACTCCCGGGACACCGACCAGGCGACGCTCACCGCCAAGGAGGTCTTCCCGACCAAGGACCTGGTGCTCACCGACGGGAAGCCGGCGTACCGGGTGCTCAAGACCCAGGCCAGTACGAAGTGTCAGGTAGCGGCCACCGGCGAGATCGCCGACCTGCTGGTCCGGCTCGGCTGCAACCAGGTCGTGCGGGGCACGCTCCGCTCCCCCGACGGCGACCACCTGATCACCGCCGGTCTGTTCAACCTCACCGACGTGGCCACCGCTCAGCGCGTACGCGACCGCATCCGGCCGCTGCTCGACGCGCGCCAGGGACGGTTCCGTGGCATGGCGGCGGGCGACGACACCGAGGTGGTGGAGAAGGCCGCGGCCCGGGTCGCCTGGCAGGTACGCGGACACTACGTCGCCTACTGCCTGGTCACGCGCGCCGACGGGGAACGCATCCCCAGCGACGACGCAGGCGCCCGCGAGATCATGTACGACATGGTCGAGCTGCACCTCAACCGGGCTGTGCTGGACCGTCGTGCGGCGGCCGGAACGGCCGGGCAGCCCGACGCGGAGTCGGCCGGGGACAGCGCCGGTCAGCGGGGCACCGACTGACCTCCGGTCAGCCCTCGGCCACCGGCACCCGCAACCGGCGGGTCAGATCGGCGCGGCGGGCGTACTCGGCCGGGTCGGCCGGGTAGCCCACAGCGACCAGGGCGAGGCCGTGCGCCGGCGCCACAGTCACCTCGCTGGAGCGCTCACGCCGGGTCAGCAGGCCGGCCGGCCACTGCACCGGCCGCCGCCCGTCCCCGGCCACCAGCATCGCCCCGACCAGGCTGCGCACCATGTTCTGGCAGAACGCGTCGGCCTGCACGGTGGCGACCAGGATCCCGTCCGGGTCGCGCCGCCAGTCCAGCCGGGTCACCTCGCGCAGCGTGGTGGCGTTCTCCTTGCGCCGGCAGTACGCGGCGAAGTCGTGCTCGCCCACCAGCCCGGCCGCGGCGGCGTTCAGCGCCGCGAGGTCCAGCGGCTTCGGCCAGGCCAGGGTGTCCCGGCGGCGCAGCGGCTCGGCGCCCCACGGGGCGTCGGTGACCCGGTACTCGTAACGCCGGAACGTGGCCGAGAAGCGGGCGTCGAAGTCGGCCGGCACCTCGGTCATGGCGCGTACCCGCACATCCGGCGGGAGGAGCCGGGCCAGCCGGCGCAGCAGCCGCCCCTCGTGCTCCCGCCACACCCCGACGGGCAGGTCGAGGTGGCAGACCTGCCCGGTGGCGTGCACCCCGGCGTCGGTACGCCCGGCCACCGTCAGGCCGGTCGCCGTGCCCGCGCCGAGCACCAGGTCCAGCGTCTGCATGAGCACGCCGGCCACGGTGCGCCGGGTCGGCTGGGGCGCCCAGCCGGAGAAGTCCGTGCCGTCGTACGAGACGTCCAACCGCAGCCGGATCCGCTCGTCCACCTCGTACCTCCTGTCGACGGCGACGGGCCCGGCACCCCCGAGGGGATGCCGGGCCCGGTCGAGCCTGATCTCAGGCCTTGTCGTTCTCGGTGGCCTCGTCGCTGTCCTCACGGGCGGCGGCGGTGTCACCCGACGCGGAGACCGGGGCCTCGGCGTCCTGGTCGCCCTCGCTGGAGCGCGGCTTCTCCTCGGCCGGGGCCAGGGCCTCGACCTTGTCCTGCTGCGCGGCCTTGCGGGCGGCGGTCTTCTTGTTCGCCTTCGGCTCGGCGACCTGAAGCTCCTCCACCAGCTCGATGATCGCCATCGGAGCGGCGTCACCCTTGCGCGGACCGGTCTTCACGATCCGGGTGTAGCCACCGTTGCGGTTGGCGTACCGGGGCGCGATCTGGTCGAACAGGGCGTAGACCACGTCCTTGTCCTTGACGACGCCCAGCACCCGGCGACGCGAGGCGAGGTCGCCGCGCTTGGCCTTGGTGATGAGCTGCTCGGCCAGCGGACGCAGCCGCCGGGCCTTCGTCTCGGTGGTCTGGATCTTGCCGTGCTGGAACAGCGCGGTGGCCAGGTTGGCCAGCATCAGCCGCTCGTGCGCGGGGCTGCCGCCGAGGCGGGGGCCCTTGGTGGGCGTGGGCATGCTTGGTGCTCCTCAGGTGTGGCGGCAGCGCGGACTAGAGCTGCTCGGTCTCGCGGTAGTCGTCGGTGTCGTAGTCCGCCTCACCGAAGGCGTCCACGACGTGCGCCGGGTCGAAGTTCGGAGCCGAGTCCTTCAGCCCCAGGCCCATCCCGGCGAGCTTCATCTTGACCTCGTCGATCGACTTCTGGCCGAAGTTGCGGATGTCGAGGAGGTCGGCCTCGGTACGCCCGATGAGCTCACCAACGGAGTTGATGCCCTCGCGCTTGAGGCAGTTGTAGGAGCGGACGGTCAGGTCCAGCTCCTCGATCGGCAGGGCCAGGTCGGCCGCCAGCTGGGCGTCCTGCGGGGACGGCCCGATGTCGATGCCCTCAGCGGTCTCATCCAGCTCACGGGCGAGCCCGAACAGCTCCACCAGCGTCGAGCCGGCCGAGGCCAGCGCGGTACGCGGGCCCATCGACGGCTTGGTCTCGACGTCGATGATCAGCCGGTCGAAGTCGGTCCGCTGCTCGACACGGGTCGCCTCGACCCGGTACGTCACCTTGAGCACCGGCGAGTAGATCGAGTCGACCGGGATCCGGCCGATCTCGGCGCCCGCCTGCTTGTTCTGCGCCGCGGTGACGTAGCCGCGACCCCGCTCGACGGTCAGCTCCATGTCGAGCCGGCCCTTGCCGTTGAGGGTGGCGAGCTTCAGGTCCGGGTTGTGCACCGAGACACCGGCCGGGGGCTGGATGTCACCGGCGGTCACGTCGCCCGGGCCCTGCTTGCGCAGGTACATGCTGACCGGCTCGTCGTGCTCGGAGCTGACGCACAGCTCCTTGATGTTCATGACGAGCTCGACCACGTCCTCCTTGACCCCGGGGATCGTGGTGAACTCGTGCAGCACACCGTCGATCTTGATCGAGGTGACCGCCGCACCGGGGATGGAGGACAGCAGCGTACGCCGCAGCGAGTTGCCCAGCGTGTAGCCGAAGCCGGGCTCCAGCGGCTCGATGGTGAACCGGGAGCGGGTCTCGTTGATCGACTCTTCGGAGAGAGACGGTCGCTGGCTGATGAGCATCTTTTCTCTTCTCTTCCGGGGCGCCCGCTATTTGACGCCCACGACACAACTGTTCCGGTGGCCCGCCCCGGAGGACGGGCCACCGCAACGAGCCCTTACTTGGAGTAGAGCTCGACGATCAGCTGCTCCTGGACCTGGGTGTCGATCACCTGGCGGGCCGGGAGCGAGTGCACGAGGATCTTCAGCTGGCTCGGGATCGCCTCCAGCCACGCCGGAACGGTCCGCGAGCCGGCCTCACCCTGCGCCACGAGGAACGGGGTGAGCTCCTTGCTCTTGGCACGCACCTCGACGATGTCGTGCTCCTTGACGCGGTACGACGGGATGTCGACCTTCTTGCCGTTCACCGTGAAGTGGCCGTGCTTGACCAGCTGGCGGGCCATGTCCCGGGACTTGGCATAGCCGGCCCGGTAGACCACGTTGTCCAGCCGCGACTCGAGGATCTGCAGCAGGACCTCGCCGGTCTTGGCCTCCTTGCTCACGGCCTCTTCGTAGTAGCCGCGGAACTGCTTCTCCAGCACGCCGTAGACACGACGGGCCTTCTGCTTCTCACGAAGCTGGAGCAGGTACTCCGTCTCCTTCGTGCGGCCGCGGCCGTGCTGCCCGGGCGGGAACGGCCGGGACTCGAACGGGCACTTCGGGCCATCGCACTTGCTGCCCTTGAGGAACAGCTTCATCTTCTCCCGCCGGCAACGGCGGCAGTCAGCACCGGTGTAACGAGCCATCTCTCTCTAACCTCTCAGACCCGGCGACGCTTCGGCGGACGGCACCCGTTGTGCGGCTGCGGCGTGACGTCGGAGATCTGCCCGACCTCGAGGCCCACTGCCTGCAGCGAACGGATGGCGGTCTCCCGGCCGGAGCCGGGGCCCTTGACGAACACGTCGACCTTGCGCATGCCGTGCTCCATCGCGCGGCGCGCGGCGGCCTCGGCGGCGAGCTGCGCGGCGAACGGAGTCGACTTGCGGGAGCCCTTGAAGCCGACCTGGCCGGAGGAGGCCCAGGAGATGACCGCACCGGTCGGGTCCGTGATGGACACGATGGTGTTGTTGAAGGTGCTCTTGATGTGCGCCTGCCCGTGGGCGACGTTCTTGCGTTCCTTGCGCCGGACCTTCTTGACGGCGGCTCCGGCACGAGCCTTCGGTGGCATAAGTCTGTGCGCTCCTAGTTACTTCTTGCCGGGCTTCTTCTTGCCGGCCACGGTCCGCTTCGGGCCCTTCCGGGTCCGCGCGTTGGTCTTCGTGCGCTGGCCACGCACGGGCAGACCGCGGCGGTGCCGGATACCGGCGTAGCAGCCGATCTCGACCTTGCGGCGGATGTCAGCGGCGACCTCGCGGCGCAGGTCGCCTTCAACCTTGTAGTTGCCCTCGATGTGGTTCCGGAGCTCGACGAGCTCCTCGTCCGTGAGGTCCCGAACGCGCTTGTCCGGCGAGATGCCGGTCGCGGCGAGCGTCTCCAGGGCGCGGGTGCGACCGACCCCGAAGATGTAGGTGAGCGCGATCTCCATCCGCTTCTCGCGGGGGAGATCCACGCCGACTAGACGTGCCATGTGCGGGCGTACTCCTCGTGATGTTGTGGCGGAGGTGTGGACCCGTCCCACCCCGCTACCCGACCGTCCCTGTCCTTCCGGCGACGAACGCCGGCGACCGGGACGGGTCGCTGCCCGAGCGGGCCCCGGCCTCCGACCGGGGGTCAACCACGAGGGGGTACGCGCTGCGCGCCCGACCGCGGCTGGGACGAGTTGGTGATGTGTGGGGCGTCAGCCCTGGCGCTGCTTGTGGCGCGGGTCGGTGCAGATGACCATGACCCGGCCGTGCCGGCGGATCACCCGGCACTTGTTGCAGATCCTCTTGACGCTCGGCTTGACCTTCACGGTTGCCTTACTTCCCATCTGGCCCGGAGGCGCGACGCAGCGCGACCCGGACGTCGAAGACGGACACGGGAACGTCCCGGCCGCCGTCAGGCTTACTTGTAGCGGTAGACGATGCGCCCGCGGGTCAGGTCGTACGGCGAGAGTTCGACGACGACCCGGTCCTCCGGCAGGATGCGGATGTAGTGCTGCCGCATCTTGCCGCTGATGTGAGCCAGCACCTTGTGACCGTTCGCGAGCTCCACCCGGAACATGGCGTTCGGCAGGGGCTCGATGACCCGACCCTCGATCTCGATGGCTCCGTCTTTTTTCGGCATGTCCTCCGCTGTCCTGACGTCGGTTACTCCGGACGGCCCACAACGTCTTACACGGGAGAACTGACCAAGATCAGGAAACCCGCGCCAGCCGCGGCTCCGACTCCCACCGAAGCGCAGGGTGGGCATGGCGGAGTGGACGCTGTGCGCCGATCTGAAAGTGTACGCCGACCCGCGCGCGCTCGCCAAACCGACCGGCGGGACCGTCACCCGCAGGGCGTGAATATGACGCAGCTCACGTCTCCGGCAGCTCCCGCTTCGCCCGGCGGCGCGCCTCCCGCTCGACCTGCTTGCGCCGCCGGCGCTCCGCGTCCTTCTCCGGCGCGCCGTGCGCCAGCCCCTGGATCGTCTGGTAGAGCACCACGGCGCCCCACGGGCCGAGCACCCAGATCGGCCAGTAGTCGTCGAACTCGCCCTCACCCAGCTGGGAGACGAACCAGATCGCGGTGAGGATCAGGGCCACCTTCAGCCAGGGCCCCCACACCCCCAGCAGCCAGACGCTGCGCGTGCTCTCGGCCGCCTGGTCCCGATCAACCGCCGGGCTCTTCCCGGCCGTGCGCGGAGCCGGCAGCGAAGTCTCCGCCGGCCGGGAACCGGGCAGGTCGGTCAGCAGCTCGTCCAGCTCGCCGTAGGTCTTCGCCCCGTACGCCCGGCGCAGCCGCTCGTCGTACTCGTTCAGGTCGAGCCGGCCCTCGTTCAGCGCCGCCCGGAGACGATCCGCGGTGGCCTCCCGGTCCGCGTCGGCCGCCCGCATCCGGTTGCGCTCATCCATGGGAGCAAGCATGTCATCCGGCCGCCAGGCCCGCAGCACGGCGCCCGGGACGGGCGTGCGCCCGCTCAGACCGCCGGAGAGTCGACAGACGTCTGCCGGGCGGTCACCAGGTCGCCCAGGCGACCCCGTCCGCCGTCCTCGGCGGTCAGCACCCACACGCCGTCGTCCAGCAGCGCCATCGAGTGCTCCACGTGCACCGCCATGGAGCCGTCCCGGGTCACCACGGTCCAGCCGTCGGCCAGCTCGACCGTACGCGGCGAACCCATGGTGATCATCGGCTCGATGGCGAGCGCCAGGCCCGGCACCAGACGCGGCCCCTTGCCGGGGCGCCCGTGGTTGAGCACGTGCGGGTCCTGGTGCATCTCGGTGCCGATGCCGTGACCGCCGTAGCCGTCGACGATGCCGTACCGGCCGCCCTTGCGGACCGCGCTCTCGACCGCGTGGGAGATGTCGGTGAGCCGGCCCTTGCCCGAGGCCGCCCCGCGCGCCGCCGCCGCGATCCCGGCCCACATCGCGTCCTCGGCCACCGCCGTCATCCTCAGCAGCGCCGGGTCGACCTCGCCGACCGGCACCGTGACGGCCGCGTCGCCGTGCCAGCCGTCCAGCACCGCGCCGCAGTCGATCGAGATCAGGTCACCCTCGCGCAGCACCTGCTGCGGCGACGGGATGGCGTGCACCACCTGCTGGTTGACCGAGGAGCAGATCGACGCCGGGAAGCCGTGGTAGCCCTTGAAGGACGGCACCGCGCCGGCCTCGCGGATCGTCGACTCGGCGATCGCGTCCAGGTCTGCCGTCGACACGCCCGGCGCCACCGCTTCCCGCATCCGGCGCAGGGCACGGGCGACGACCAGACCGGCGGCCCGCATCAGCTCGATCTGCTCGGGGGTCTTCAGCTGGATGTCCAGCTGGTGACGGCGCATGGTGGTGGTTACCTTTCGTCGCGCGTACGCGGAGCAGCGGGGCACGTCGCACGTACCCCGCTGTTCGCACTCTATCCGCCGGGTGGCGGGTGGGACCTCAGCCGCCGTACGAGCGCAGCGCGTCGATGGCGCGGACGGTGACGTCCTCCACCGGACCGGTCGCGTCGATGCCGACCAGCTTGCCCTGGGCGCCGTAGTAGTCGACCAGCGGCGCGGTCTTCTCGGCGTACTCGCGCAGCCGGGCGGCGATGGTCTCCGGCTTGTCGTCGTCCCGCTGGAACAGCTCCGCGCCGCAGCGGTCGCAGATGCCCTCCCGGCTGGTCGCGTCGAACTCGACGTGCCAGATCTTGCCGCAGCCCCGGCAGGTGCGCCGGCCGGACAGCCGCCGGATCACCTCGTCGTCGTCGACGACCAGTTCCAGGACCAGGTCCAGCGCGGTGCCGAGGTCGGCGAGGAGCTTGTCCAGCGCGGCCGCCTGCGGCGTGGTCCGCGGGAAGCCGTCGAGCAGGAAGCCCTCGCTCGCGTCCGGCTCGGCGAGCCGGTCACGCACCATGTTGATGGTGACCTCGTCCGGGACCAGCTTGCCGGCGTCCATGTACCGCTTGGCCTCGACTCCCAGGGGCGTGCCCTGGGAGACGTTCGCCCGGAAGATGTCACCGGTCGAGATCTTCGGCACCGAGAGGTGAGCGGCGATGAACTCCGCCTGTGTGCCTTTGCCCGCGCCCGGCGGGCCAACCAGAACGAGTCGCATCTACCGCAGGAACCCTTCGTAGTTCCGCTGCATGAGTTGGCTTTCGATCTGCTTCACGGTCTCCAGACCGACGCCAACCATGATCAGCACAGCGGTGCCGCCGAACGGGAAGTTCTGGAACTGCTGGTTGTCCAGCCAGATGAAGAAGAAGTTCGGCAGGATCGCGACGATGCCCAGGTAGAGCGCGCCCGGCAGGGTGATCCGGCTGAGGATGAAGTCGAGGTACTCGGCGGTCGGCTTGCCGGGGCGGATACCCGGCACGAAGCCGCCGTACTTCTTCATGTTGTCCGCGACCTCGGTCGGGTTGAACGTGATCGACACGTAGAAGTACGTGAAGAAGATGATCAGCAGGAAGTAGATCGCGATGTGCTCCGGCGCGCTCGCCTTCACGATGTGGTTCTGGATCCACGCCTGGACCTTGCCCGGGTCGTTCTGATCGAAGAACTGGAGCGCGAGCTGCGGCAGGTAGAGCAGCGACGAGGCGAAGATGACCGGGATGACGCCGGCCTGGTTCACCTTCAGCGGGATGTAGGTCGAGGTGCCGCCGTACATCCGCCGGCCGATCATGCGCTTGGCGTACTGCACCGGGATGCGGCGCTGCGCCTGCTCGATGAACGTGACAGCGGTGATGACCACCAGCACCAGGGCGATGACGAGGAGGAACATCCCCCAGCCCTTGGTGGTCTTGATCTTCCAGCCCTCACTGGGGAGCCGGGCCGCGATCGAGGTGAAGATCAGCACGGACATGCCGTTGCCGACGCCCCGGTCGGTGATCAGCTCGCCGAGCCACATCACCACGCCGGTGCCGGCGGTCATGGTCATGACCAGGATCGTCAGCGTCAGCCAGTCCGGGATGCCGGTGCCGCGGGGCACGATCGGGAACTGGTCGCACTGGTTGTTGAACAGCTGCCCGGAGCGGGCCAGCGCCACGAACGCCGAGGCCTGCAGAACGCCCAGACCCAGCGTCAGGTAGCGGGTGTACTGCGTGATCTTGGCCTGCCCGGCCTGGCCCTCCTTGCGGAGCTGCTCCAGGCGCGGGATCACCACCGTCAGCAGCTGCAGGATGATCGACGCGGTGATGTAGGGCATGATGCCCAGCGCGAAGACCGAGAGCTGGAGCAGCGCGCCACCGGAGAAGAGATCCAGCAGGTTGAGCACGCCGGTGCTGCCACCCTGGATGGTGTCGAGACACTTCTGCACGTTGCCGTACGAGACGCCTGGGCTGGGCATCGTGGCGCCCAGCCGGTAGACCGCGATGATGCCTACTGTGAACAGCAGCTTCTTGCGCAGGTCAGGCGTACGGAACGCACTGAGAAAGGCGGACAGCAACTTCTTCCTCCTGCGCGACGCGGGCCGCCGGTGACGAATCCTGGCGGGGCGGGGTGGTGTGGCCGGGCGGCGTGCCCGGATTCCATGGCTGGGAACGGACTCTAACAGTCCGATCCCCCTCCGGGCAGATGTGCCCGGCTACATAAAACGAATCCGATGTTACCCGGCGCACACGTGGCCGGTAGACCATGGCGCCCGCCCAGTTGCGAACAACTGAGCGGGCGCCATGAACATCGCCTTACAGCTCGGTGACCGAGCCACCGGCGGCGGTGATCTTCTCCTTGGCCGACGCGCTGAACGCGTGCGCCGAGACCTGGAGAGACACGCCACCGAGGTCGCCGGTGCCGAGCACCTTGACCGGGTGACCCTTGCGGACCGCGCCGGCCTCGACCAGCTCGACCGGGCCGACCTGGCCGCCGTTCGGGAACAGCTCGGCCAGCCGGTCCAGGTTGACCACCTGGAACACGACCTTGAACTTGTTCTTGAAGCCCTTCATCTTCGGCAGGCGCATGTGGATGGGCATCTGCCCACCCTCGAACGCCGGCGAGATGTTCTTCCGGGCCTTCGAACCCTTGGTACCGCGACCGGCGGTCTTGCCCTTCGAGCCCTCACCGCGACCCACGCGGGTCTTGTCGGTCTTGGCACCCGGAGCCGGACGCAGGTGGTGCACCTTGATCGTCATTACTCGACCTCCTCGACCTTCACGAGGTGGTTGACCGTGAAGATCATGCCGCGGATCTCCGGCCGGTCCTCCTTGACCACCACGTCGTTGATCCGCTTGAGACCGAGCGAACGCAGCGAGTCACGCTGGTTCTTCTTGGTCCCGATCTCGGACCGGACCTGGGTGACCTTCAGGCGTGCCATCAGGACGCCACCCCCGCCCGCGACGCCAGCATGGCGGCCGGCGCGACGTCCTCGACCGGCAGACCACGACGGGCCGCGACCTGCTCCGGGGACTCGAGGCCCTTCAGGGCCGCCACCGTGGCGTGCACGATGTTGATCGGGTTGGACGAGCCGAGGCTCTTGGAGAGCACGTCGTGGATGCCCGCGCACTCCAGCACGGCACGCACCGGACCACCGGCGATGACACCCGTACCGGCGGAGGCCGGCTTGAGCAGCACCACACCGGCCGCGTCCTCGCCCGTGACCGGGTGCGGGATCGACTGACCGATCCGCGGCACCTTGAAGAAGTGCTTCTTGGCCTCCTCGACACCCTTGGCGATCGCCGCGGGCACCTCCTTGGCCTTTCCGTAGCCCACACCGACGGTGCCGTCGCCGTCGCCCACGATCACCAGGGCGGTGAAGCTGAAGCGACGACCACCCTTCACGACCTTGGCGACGCGGTTGATCGCGACGACCCGCTCGAGGTGCGGGGTCTTCTCGACGGGCGCGTTTCCGCGGCCGCCCTCACGGCGGTTGTCGCGGCGACCACCCTCGTTGCCACCGGACCCGCCGCCACGGCGCTGTTGACCTGGCATCAGCAGCCTTCCTTCTCTCTCGTGACGGGGTTTCTAGAACTCGAGCCCGGCTTCGCGGGCGGCGTCGGCAAGCGCGGCGACACGCCCCGCGTACCGGTTGCCACCGCGGTCGAAGACGACCTTCGAGACGCCGGCGGCCTTGGCGCGCTCGGCGAGCAGGGCGCCGACCTTGCCGGCCAGGGCGCTCTTGTCGCCCTCGGCGCCGCGCAGCGAGGCGTCCATGGTCGAGGCCGACGCCAGGGTGTGACCCTTGGTGTCGTCCACGACCTGGGCCACCATGTGCCGCAGGGAGCGGGTGACGACGAGGCGGGGACGCTCGGCGGTGCCGCTGACGTTCTTGCGGACCCGGAAGTGCCGACGCGCACGCCCGACGGCACGCTTGGCGGCGACGCCGCGGCGGCGCTTGAGCAGCGTGGCGCTCACTTCTTACCTGCCTTTCTCACGGCCTCACGGCCGGCGGACGACCTCGCCCGGGTGTTGATGGCCGCGGTCACTTCTTGCCCGCCTTACCAGCCTTGCGGCGGATGACCTCGCCCTGGTACTTCACGCCCTTGCCCTTGTAGGGCTCCGGCGGGCGGATCTTCCGGATGTTGGCGGCGACCTCACCGACCTGCTGCTTGTCGATGCCGGCCACGTGGAACAGCGTCGGCTTCTCGACCGTGAAGGTGATGCCCTCCGGCGCCGGCACGAGGACCGGGTGCGAGAACCCGAGCGCGAACTCCAGGTCCTTGCCCTTGGCGGTCACGCGGTAACCGGTGCCGGCGATCTCCAGGCTCTTGCGGTAGCCCTCGGTCACGCCGACGATCATGTTGGCCACCAGCGTCCGGCTCAGGCCGTGCAGCTCCTTGGCCTTGCGCTCGTCGTTGGGCCGGTTGACGTGCAGCTCGCCGTCCTCGCCCCGCTCCGCCGTGATCGGCTCGGCCAGCACGTGGCTCAGTTCGCCCTTGGGGCCCTTGACCTTGACGGTCCGGCCGTCGATCGTGATGTCGACGCCGGCAGGCACCGGGATCGACTTACGTCCAATACGCGACATTTCTACCTGTCTCCCGTTACCAGACGAAGGCGAGGACTTCCCCGCCAACGCTCCGCTTGCGGGCCTGCCGGTCGGTGAGCAGCCCCTGGGACGTCGAAATGATCGCCACGCCCAGCCCGCCGAGCACCCGCGGGAGCCCGTCCGACTTGGCGTACACCCGGAGACCGGGCTTGGACACGCGCTTGATGCCGGCCAGGCTCCGCTCGCGGTTCTGGCCGTACTTCAGCTCGACGACCAGTCGCTTGCCGACGGCGCCCTCCTCGGGCTCCTCGACCGACCAGGTGGCGATGTAACCCTCGGCCTTGAGGACCTCGGCGATGTTCGCCTTGATCTTCGAGTAGGGCATCGTCACCCGGTCGTGGTACGCCTGGTTGGCGTTACGCAGACGCGTGAGCATGTCTGCGATCGGGTCGGTCATCGTCATGAAAACTCGTCAACCTTTCTCGCCGGGGTTCCCCGGGCCAGGCCCGGGGCCTACGGCGAAGAGACAGTTCAGCTGACGCGCCGGAGCGCGCCGGGCTATTACCAGGAAGCCTTGGACACGCCGGGCAGCTCACCGCGGTGGGCCATCTCCCGGATGCACACCCGGCAGAGACCGAACTTGCGGTAGACCGCCTTCGGACGCCCGCACCGCTGGCAGCGGGTGTACGCGCGAACCGAGAACTTCGGCTTCGCGGCCGCCTTGAGGATCAGCGCCTTCTTGGCCATCTCAGTTCTCCTTGAACGGGAAGCCCAGGAGCTTGAGCAGCGCCCGGCCCTCGTCGTCGGTCGTGGCGGTCGTGACCACCGTGATGTCCATGCCCCGCTGGCGATCGATCTTGTCCTGATCGATCTCGTGGAACACCGACTGCTCGGTCAGGCCGAACGTGTAGTTGCCGTGCCCGTCGAGCTTGCGCCCGTCCAGGCCGCGGAAGTCGCGGATACGCGGCAGCGCGATCGAGAGCAGCCGGTCCAGGAACTCCCACATCCGGTCGCCGCGGAGGGTGACCTTCGCGCCGATCGGCATGCCCTCGCGGAGCTTGAACTGCGCGATGGACTTGGTGGCCCGCCGGACCTGCGGCTTCTGGCCGGTGATGGTGGCCAGGTCGCGAACGGCCCCGTCGATCAGCTTGGCGTCGCGAGCAGCCTCGCCGACACCCATGTTGACGACGATCTTGACCAGCCGCGGCACCTGCATCGGGTTGGCGAACTCGAACTGCTTCTGCAGCTCGGCCACCACCTCGTTGCGGTACCGCTCCTTGAGGCGCGGCAGGGTCTTGGTTTCGGTAGCCGTGGTCATCAGAGGTCCTTACCGGTGCTACGCGCGATGCGGACCTTCTGGCCGTTGTCGTCGATCCGGTAGCCGACGCGGGTCGGCTTGCCGTCGGAGTCCAGGACCATCACGTTCGAGACGTGGATCGGGGCCTCCTGGGTGACGATGCCACCGGTCTTGGCGCCACGCTGGGTGGTGCTGATACGGGTGTGCTTCTTGACCCGGTTCACGCCCTCGACCAGGACCTTGTCCTGCCGCGGGTAGGCCGCGATGACCTTGCCCTTGGCACCCTTGTCCTTGCCGGCGATGACGACGACCGTGTCGCCCTTCTTGACCTTCACGGTCACAACACCTCCGGCGCGAGAGAGATGATCTTCATGAACCGCTTGTCCCGCAGCTCCCGGCCGACCGGGCCGAAGATACGGGTACCGCGCGGGTCCCCACCGTCCTTGATGATGACGGCGGCGTTCTCGTCGAAGCGGATGTACGACCCGTCCGGCCGCCGCTTCTCCTTGGCGGTCCGAACGACGACAGCCTTGACGACGTCGCCCTTCTTCACACCGGCACCGGGGATCGCGTCCTTGACGGTCGCCACGATGACGTCGCCGATGCTCGCGTAGCGCCGACCGGAGCCGCCGAGCACCCGGATGCACAGGATCTCCCGGGCACCCGTGTTGTCGGCGACGCGCAGTCGCGACTCCTGCTGAATCACGTCTATCTCCTATGTCTGCCGGTTCTCCGGCCGCTCAGGGCGGCCGGAGCCTGGCGGAACCTGCGCCCGACCGAGACCCGGCCGAGCTCGAGCCTTCGCTACTTGGCCTTCTCGAGGATCTCCACGAGCCGCCAGCGCTTGGTGGCGGACAGCGGCCGGGTCTCCATGATCAGGACCCGGTCGCCGATGCCGGCCGAGTTCTGCTCGTCGTGCACCTTCAGCTTGCTCGTACGGCGCATGATCTTGCCGTACAGCGCGTGCTTGACGCGGTCCTCGACCTCGACCACGACGGTCTTGTCCATCTTGTCGCTGACCACGAGGCCCTCGCGAACCTTGCGGCGGGCCCGCGCGGGGGCGGTGGTGTTCTCACTCATGATGCAGTCACCTCAGTCGGCGCGGCCGAGAGACCCAGCTCACGCTCACGCATGATCGTGTAGATCCGGGCGATCTCCCGACGGATGACCTGCAGCCGCCGGTTGTTGTCCAGCTGCCCGGTTGCGGCCTGCACGCGGAGGTTGAACAGCTCCGCCTTAGCCTCGCGCAACTTCGTGACCAGCTCCTCCTCGGAGAGCTCACGCAGCTCGGAGGGCTTGACGCCCGCTGCCATCAGGATTCACCCACTTCGCGCGTAACAATGCGGCACTTCATCGGGAGCTTGTGGATCGCGCGACGCATCGCCTCTCGCGCGATCTGCTCGTTGGGGAAGGACATCTCGAAGAGGACCCGCCCCGGCTTCACGTTGGCGACCCACCACTCGGGCGAACCCTTACCGGAACCCATCCGGGTCTCGGCCGGCTTCTTGGTGAGGGCCTGGTCCGGGAAGATCGTGATCCAGACCTTGCCGCCACGCTTGATGTGACGGGTCATCGCGATACGCGCCGACTCGATCTGGCGGTTGGTCACGTACGCCGGCTCGAGAGCCTGGATCCCGAACTCGCCGAACACCACCCGGTTACCACCCTTGGACGCGCCGCTGCGGTCCGGGTGGTGCGGCTTGCGGAAGCCCTTCGGGGGCTTGCGCGGCATCAGCATCTGTCAGCCCTCCTGCTGCGTTTCTGCCGGCTGGTTACCGACCGGAGCCGAGGCGGCTGCGGCGACAGCGCTGCTGTCGACCGGCTCACCGGCCGGCGTCTCCGCCTGCTGCGCGATGGTGGTCGCGGCAGCCCGGCCGGCCTCGGTGCCACCGGCGGTCGTACCGGACGAGCCCGAGCGGCCACGGCGCGGCCGGTCCGGCCGGTCGCCACGGTCGCGGCGCGGGCCGCGCGACGGGGCGGCCTCGGCCGGGGCCTCGCGGCCCGGGACGGCGTCGCCCTTGTAGATCCAGACCTTCACGCCGATCCGGCCGAAGGTGGTACGGGCCTCGAAGAAGCCGTACTCGATGTTGGCCCGCAGCGTGTGCAGCGGAACCCGGCCCTCGCGGTAGAACTCGGTCCGGCTCATCTCGGCGCCGCCGAGACGGCCCGAGACCTGAACCCGGATGCCCTTGCAGGCGGGGTTCTTCATCGCGGACTGCATCGCCTTGCGCATGGCCCGACGGAAGCTGACCCGGCTGGACAGCTGCTCGGCAACGCCCTGGGCGACCAGCTGCGCGTCCGACTCGGGGTTCTTGACCTCGATGATGTTCAGCTGGACCTGCTTGCCGGTGAGCTTCTCCAGCTCGCCGCGGATCCGGTCGGCCTCCGCACCCTTACGGCCGATGACGATGCCCGGCCGGGCGGTGTGGATGTCGACGCGGACCCGGTCCCGGGTGCGCTCGATGTCGACCTTGGAGATGCCGGCGCGCTCGAGGCCCTTGGACATCATGCGGCGGATCTTGACGTCCTCGCCGATGTAGTCCTTGTAGAGCTTGTCCGCGAACCAGCGGGACTTCCAGTCGGTCGAGATGCCGAGCCGGAACCCGGTCGGGTGAACCTTCTGACCCATTACTCGGCACCCTCCGTCGTGCTCTGCTCCTCGGCGGCCGGCTTGGCCGGAGCGGCCTTCTTCGCCGACTTCTTCGGCGCGGCCGGCGCGACCGCCTCGACCGCCACGGTGATGTGGCAGGTGCGCTTGCGGATCCGGTACGCCCGGCCCTGCGCACGCGGCCGGAACCGCTTCATGGTCGGGCCCTCGTCGACGAACGCCTCACTGACGAGCAGCGCGTCGGGGTCCAGCCGCTCGTTGTTCTCCGCGTTGGCGATCGCGCTCGCGAGCACCTTGTACACCTGCTCGCTCGCAGCCTGCGGCGCGAACTGCAGCACCGTGAGCGCCTCCTTCGCGGGCAGGCCGCGGACGAGGTTGACCACCCGGCGCGCCTTCATCGGCGAGATGCGCACGTGCCGCGCAACCGCCCGCGCGCCCGGAAGCACCGGAGCGTCGCCCTTTCCTGGCATCGCTGTAACCCCTTGTTCCTCTATCCGTATGCCCGCGGCGTCAGCGCCGGCGGCTCTTCCGGTCGTCCTTCTCGTGACCCTTGAACGTGCGGGTCAGCGCGAACTCGCCGAGCTTGTGCCCGACCATGGCCTCGGTCACGAAGACCGGGACGTGCTTGCGTCCGTCGTGCACGGCGATCGTGTGACCCAGCATCTCCGGGATGATCGTCGAGCGGCGCGACCAGGTCTTGATCACGTTCTTCGAGCCCTTGTCGTTCTGCGTCTCCACCTTCTTGAGCAGGTGGTCGTCGACGAACGGGCCCTTCTTCAGGCTGCGAGGCATGTCTTATCTCCCTCAGCCGCGCTTACGCGTGGCGTAGCGGCGGCGGACGATCAGCCGGTCGCTCGGCTGGCCCTTACGACGGGTGCGGCCCTCGGGCTTACCCTGCGGGTTGACCGGGTGGCGACCACCGGAGGTCTTACCCTCACCACCACCGTGCGGGTGGTCGACCGGGTTCATCGCGACACCACGGACGGTCGGGCGCTTGCCCTTCCACCGCATACGGCCGGCCTTACCCCAGTTGATGTTCGACTGGTCGGCGTTGCCGATCTCGCCGATGCTGGCGCGGCAGCGCACGTCCACACGCCGGATCTCACCGGACGGCATACGCAGGGTCGCGTACGCGCCCTCACGGCCGAGCAGCTGGATGCCGACGCCGGCCGAGCGGGCCAGCTTGGCGCCGCCACCCGGACGCAGCTCCACGTTGTGGATGGTGGTACCGACAGGGATGTTGCGCAGCGGCAGGTTGTTGCCCGGCTTGATGTCGGCGCCCGGACCGGACTCGACGCGGTCGCCCTGCTTCAGGTCCTTCGGCGCGATGATGTAGCGCTTCTCGCCGTCGGCGTAGTGCAGCAGCGCGATGCGCGCGGTGCGGTTCGGGTCGTACTCGATGTGGGCGACCTTCGCCGGCACGCCGTCCTTGTCGACCCGCTTGAAGTCGATCAGACGGTACTGGCGCTTGTGACCGCCGCCGTGGTGCCGCGTGGTGATCCGGCCGTGGGCGTTGCGTCCGCCCTTCTTCGGCAGCGGAGCCAGCAGCGACTTCTCGGGCGTCGACCGGGTGATCTCGGCGAAGTCGGCAACGCTCGAGCCACGCCGGCCCGGCGTCGTCGGCTTGTACTTACGGATAGCCATTGTCTACACCCCTCAGCTGACCGGGCCGCCGAAGGCCTCGATACGGTCACCGTCAGCCAGCTTCACCATCGCGCGCTTGGTGTCCTTGCGCTTGCCGAACCCGGTACGGGTCCGCTTGCGCTTGCCCTCGCGGTTGAGCGTGTTGACCGTCAGGACGCGGACGTTGAAGATCTGCTGGATAGCGATCTTGATCTCGGTCTTGTTGGCGTCCGGGTGCACCAGGAAGGTGTACCAGTTGCGGTTCAGCTCGCTGTAGCTCTTCTCCGAGACGACCGGCGCGACGATGACGTCACGCGGATCGGCGATCGTGCTCACTTGCCATCCTCCTCGGTGGTCTCGGCGGGAACGCCCAGGAACTCGTCCAGGGCCTCCTTGGTGAAGACCACGTCGTCGGCCACCAGCACGTCGTAGGTGTTGAGCTGGCCGGCCTCGATCAGGTGCACCCGGCTGTCCCGCGCGTTGCGCAGGTTCCGCAGCGACACCCAGTTCAGCTCGTCGGTGCTGCTCAGCACGACCAGGACCCGACGGGCCTGGGTCAGCTTGGTCAGCGTGGCCAGGGCCGCCTTGGTGGACGGCTTCTCGCCCGAGACGAACGCCTCGACGACGTGCACCTGGCCGGCGCGGGCCCGGTCGGAGAGGGCGCCACGCAGGGCGGCGGCCTTCATCTTCTTCGGGGTGCGCTGGCTGTAGTCGCGCGGCACCGGGCCGTGGACCACGCCACCGCCGGCGAACTGCGGCGCGCGGGTTGAGCCCTGGCGGGCACGACCGGTGCCCTTCTGCTTGTACGGCTTCTTGCCTCCACCGGAGACCTCGCCGCGGGTCTTCGTCTTGTGCGTGCCCTGGCGGGCCGCCGCGAGCTGGGCCACCACGACCTGGTGCATCAGGGCGATGTTGGCCTGCGCGTCGAAGATGTCGGCCGGCAGCTCCACGGAGCCGCTCTTGGCGCCTTCGACGTTGATCACGTCAACGGTGGTCACTTGGCCGCACCGCCCTTCTTCACCTTCGCCTTGGCCGCGGTGCGGACCAGGACCAGCGCGCCCTTCGGGCCAGGGATGGCGCCGCGGACGAGCAGGAGGTTGTTCTCGGTGTCGACCGCCTGGACGGTCAGGTTCTGGACGGTGTAGCGCACGCCACCCATCCGGCCCGCCATCCGGGTGCCCTTGAAGACGCGACCCGGGGTCGCGCAGGCGCCGATCGAGCCGGGCGAGCGGTGCTTGCGCTCGACACCGTGGCTGGCGCGCAGACCGTGGAAGCCGTGCCGCTTCATCGGGCCGGCGTAGCCCTTGCCCTTGGTCTTGCCGGTCACGTCGATCACGGCGCCGGCCGGGAACTCCTCGACCGTGACCTCCTGGCCGGGCGCGTAGTCCGCGGCGTCGGAGGTGCGCAGCTCGACGATGTGCCGGCGCGGCGCGACGTCCGCCTTGGCGTAGTGCCCGGCGATCGGCTTCTTGACCTTGCGCGGGTCGATGACCCCGTACGCCAGCTGGACCGCGGAGTAGCCGTCCTTGTCGGCGCTACGAACCTGGCTCACGACGCACGGGCCGGCCTGA
This sequence comes from Micromonospora chalcea, assembly GCF_028768405.1. Taxonomy (NCBI): domain Bacteria; kingdom Bacillati; phylum Actinomycetota; class Actinomycetes; order Micromonosporales; family Micromonosporaceae; genus Micromonospora; species Micromonospora chalcea. The sequence goes on from NZ_CP118233.1 coordinate 4,053,837, forward strand.
ACCACGGTCACGGGCACAACCTTGTTGTTGTCCCAGACCTGGGTCATGCCGAGCTTGGCGCCCAGGATCCCCTTGACTTGCCTGTCCATTTGTCCGGTCCCTACAGCTTGATCTCGATGTCGACGCCAGCCGGCAGGTCGAGGCGCATGAGCGAGTCGACCGTCTTCGGGGTCGGGTCGATGATGTCGATCAGACGCTTGTGCGTACGCATCTCGAAGTGCTCGCGCGAGTCCTTGTACTTGTGCGGCGAGCGGATGACGCAGAAACGGTTGATCTCCGTGGGCAGCGGCACCGGGCCAGCGACCTGCGCCCCGGTACGCGTCACCGTCTCGACGATCTTCCGAGCCGAGGAGTCGACGACCTCGTGGTCATAGGCCTTGAGCCGGATGCGGATCTTCTGTCCCGCCATGGTGGCTTCTGTTCCTTCTCTCGATGCCGCTGTGTTGCGGGCGCCTGTACCGGCTGGCACAGGCCCACTTCCGCCGACCCCCGCGGTCGGGCGTGTCGCGCCCGTGGGCCAGGCTCCGCCCCGGGACTCCGGAGCGATTCTCTGACCACGCGGTGGGTCATGGCGCCGATCGCGGGGGCCGCGACCTGGACGCCGCGCGAGGGTGGTTGACCGCCGATGGCGATCAACCACCCTACGCGAGACAGTCTGACTCCCGGAGGTCCAGCGTTAACCGGACGCAGGCGACCGACTGTCGTTACGCAACCTGACTAGTATGCCGCACGACCGGCGGCGACGCTAATCGGGGTTACCCAGCTCACTTGATGATCTTGGTGACGCGACCCGCGCCGACCGTACGACCACCCTCGCGGATCGCGAACTTCAGGTTCTCCTCCATGGCGATGGGCTGGATCAGCTTCACCGTCATCGAGGTGTTGTCGCCCGGCATGACCATCTCGGTGCCCTCGGGCAGCGTGACGACGCCGGTGACGTCCGTGGTCCGGAAGTAGAACTGCGGGCGGTAGTTCTGGAAGAACGGGGTGTGCCGGCCGCCCTCCTCCTTGGAGAGGATGTAGACCGTCGCCTCGAACTCCGTGTGCGGGGTCGTGGTGCCCGGCTTGATGACGACCATGCCGCGCTCGACGTCCTCGCGCTTGATGCCGCGCAGCAGCAGACCGACGTTCTCACCCGCGCGGGCCTCGTCGAGCAGCTTGCGGAACATCTCGATGCCGGTGCAGGTGGTCTTCATCGACTTCTCACGGATGCCGACGATCTCCACCTCCTCGTTCGGCTTGAGGATGCCGCGCTCGGCGCGACCGGTCACCACGGTGCCGCGACCGGTGATCGTGAAGACGTCCTCGATGGGCATGAGGAACGGCTTCTCGGTCTCGCGCTCCGGCTGCGGGATCGCGGTGTCCACGGCGTTCATCAGGTCCAGGAGCTTCCCGGTCCACTCCGGGTCACCCTCCAGGGCCTTCAGCGCCGAGACCCGGACGACCGGCAGGTCGTCACCCGGGTACTCCTGCGAGGAGAGCAGCTCACGGACCTCGAGCTCGACGAGCTCCAGGAGCTCCTCGTCGTCGACCATGTCGCTCTTGTTGAGCGCCACGACGATGTACGGCACACCGACCTGACGGGCCAGCAGCACGTGCTCGCGGGTCTGCGGCATCGGGCCGTCGGTCGCCGCCACCACCAGGATCGCGCCGTCCATCTGCGCGGCACCGGTGATCATGTTCTTGATGTAGTCGGCGTGACCGGGGCAGTCGACGTGCGCGTAGTGACGCGCCTCGGTCTGGTACTCGACGTGCGCGATGGAGATCGTGATGCCGCGGGCCTTCTCCTCCGGCGCCTTGTCGATCTCGTCGAACGGCGTGTACGGGTTCAGGTCCGGGTACTGGTCGTGCAGGACCTTGGTGATGGCCGCCGTCAGCGTCGTCTTACCGTGGTCGATGTGACCAATGGTGCCGATGTTGACGTGCGGCTTAGTCCGCTCGAACTTCGCCTTCGCCACTGGTGTCCTCCTGTGGACTTTCTTGGTTCGTTCGCCCCGGCGCGCCGTTCGGCGCTTAGGACTCTGTCGACAGCCTTTCCGGCCGGAAGGCCGGAGAGCTTTTGTGGGTTCTGCGGCGATGAAGCCTACAGGCCCGGTCTCACGCAATCCGATCGAGGTGGCCGCGGGCGGGAGAACCCTCCCGCGACCGCCCTCGTGTCATCGGATCAGCCGAGGGTGAGTGTCACTCACCCGTCGCCTTGGCGATGATCTCCTTGGCCACCGAGTTCGGAACCTCGGCGTAGGAGTCGAACTGCATGCTGTAGCTAGCCCGGCCCTGGGTCTTCGACCGCAGGTCGCCGACGTAGCCGAACATCTCCGACAGCGGCACCAGGGCCCGGACGACGCGAGCGCCGCTGCGCTCCTCCATCGCCTGGATGATGCCACGCCGGGAGTTGAGGTCGCCGATGACGTCACCCATGTTCTCCTCAGGAGTGGTGACTTCAACGGCCATCATCGGCTCGAGGAGAGCGGGGTCGGCCTTGCGGGCCGCCTCCTTCATCGCCATCGAGCCGGCGATCTTGAACGCCATTTCCGACGAGTCGACCTCGTGGTACTGGCCGTCCACCAGGGTGAGCTTGACGCCCACCAGGGGGAAGCCGGCGAGGATGCCGTACTGCATGGCGTCCTGCGCGCCCGCGTCCACCGAGGGGATGAACTCCCGGGGGATGCGGCCACCGGTCACGGCGTTGGCGAACTCGTAGGTCGGGGCCTCGTTGCCGAGCGGCAGCGGCTCCACGCTGATGATCACGCGGGCGTACTGGCCGGAGCCACCGGTCTGCTTCTTGTGGGTGTACTCGACCTTCTCCACCGCGCGGCGGATGGTCTCGCGGTACGCCACCTGCGGCTTACCGATGTTCGCCTCGACGTTGAACTCGCGGCGCATCCGGTCGACCAGGATGTCCAGGTGCAGCTCGCCCATGCCGGAGATGACCGTCTGACCGGTCTGGTCGTCCAGCTTGACGCGGAAGGTCGGGTCCTCCTCGGCCAGCCGCTGGATGGCGGTGCTGAGCTTCTCCTGGTCGGCCTTGGTCTTCGGCTCGATGGCCACCTCGATGACCGGCTCCGGGAAGGTCATCGACTCCAGGATGACCGGGTTCGCCGGGTCGCACAGCGTGTCACCGGTGGTGGTCTGCTTCAGACCCTGCACCGCGATGATGTCGCCGGCCTGGGCGGAGCTGCGCTCCTCCCGCTTGTTGGCGTGCATCTGGTAGATCTTGCCGATCCGCTCCTTGCGGTCCTTGGTGGAGTTGATCACCTGGGAACCGGACTCGAGCGTGCCGGAGTAGATCCGGACGTACGTCAGCTTGCCGAGGTGCTTGTCGGTCTGGATCTTGAAGGCCAGGCCGGAGAACGGCTCGGAGACCGAGGGCTTCCGCTGCAGCGGGGTCTCGCCGTCGGTGGCCGTACCCTCGATCGCCGGGATGTCCAGCGGCGAGGGCAGGTACGCGACGACCGCGTCCAGCATCGGCTGGATGCCCTTGTTCTTGAAGGCGGTACCGGTGAGGACCGGGTTGGCCTTGCCGGCGATGGTGGCCCGGCGGATGGCGGCCTTGATCTCGTCGGCCGAGATCTCCTCGCCCTCGAGGTACTTCTCCATCACCGAGTCGTCGACGTCGGCGAGGGTCTCCATCAGCTTCTCGCGCCACTCCGCGGCGGAGTCGGCGAGGTCGGCCGGGATCTCCTCGACCGCGTAGTCCTCACCCTTCTGGGTCTCGCCGCGCCAGGTGAGCGCACGCATCTCGACCAGGTCGACCACGCCGATGAAGTCGGACTCGGCGCCGATCGGGATCTGGAGCACCAGCGGGGTGGCGTTGAGCCGGTCGATCATCATCTGCACGCAGCGGAAGAAGTCGGCGCCGGTCCGGTCGAGCTTGTTGACGAAGCACATCCGGGGGACGTTGTACTTGTCCGCCTGCCGCCAGACGTTCTCCGTCTGGGGCTCCACGCCGGCCACGCCGTCGTAGACCGCGACCGCACCGTCCAGAACCCGCAGCGACCGCTCGACCTCGACCGTGAAGTCGACGTGGCCGGGCGTGTCGATGATCTGGATCGTGTGGCCCTTCCACTCGCACTTGGTGGCGGCGGAAGTGATGGTGATACCGCGCTCCTGCTCCTGCTCCATCCAGTCCATGACGGCGGCGCCCTCGTGGACCTCACCGATCTTGTACGTGATGCCGGTGTAGAACAGGATTCGCTCGGTGGTAGTGGTCTTACCGGCATCGATGTGGGCCATGATGCCGATGTTGCGTACGTTGGCGAGCGCGTCTGCGGCGGCCACTTCAATCCCTACTTATCGTCGTCTCGACACAACTGGTGGCGGTTCCGGCGCCTGCCGGCGCCGGAACCTCAGGTGTTACCAGCGGTAGTGCGCGAAGGCCTTGTTGGACTCGGCCATCTTGTGCGTGTCCTCACGCCGCTTGACGGCGGCGCCGAGGCCGTTGCTCGCGTCCAGCAGCTCGTTCATCAGCCGCTCGACCATGGTCTTCTCGCGCCGGGCCCGGGAGTAGGTCACCAGCCAGCGCAGACCGAGCGTGGTCGCGCGGGACGGCCGGACCTCGACCGGAACCTGGTAGGTGGCGCCACCGACACGGCGGCTGCGCACCTCGAGGGTCGGCTTGACGTTGTCCATCGCGCGCTTGAGCGTGACGACGGGGTCGGTGCCGGACTTCTCGCGGCAGCCCTCCAGGGCGGCGTACACGATGCGCTCGGCGAGCTGACGCTTGCCGCGCAGCAGGATCTTGTTCACCAGCTGGGTGACCAGGGGCGAGTTGTACACCGGGTCAGCGACCAGCGGCTTCCGCGGAGCGGGTCCCTTACGCGGCATGTCAGCTCTTCTCCTTCTTCGCGCCGTAGCGGCTGCGAGCCTGCTTGCGGTTGCGGACACCCTGGGTGTCCAGCGAGCCGCGCACGATCTTGTACCGCACGCCGGGGAGGTCCTTCACACGACCGCCGCGCACGAGCACGATCGAGTGCTCCTGAAGGTTGTGGCCGACGCCCGGGATGTAGGCGGTCACCTCGATCTGGCTGCTGAGCTTGACACGAGCGACCTTGCGCAGCGCCGAGTTCGGCTTCTTCGGGGTGGTGGTGTACACGCGGGTGCACACGCCGCGCCGCTGGGGAGACCCCTTGAGCGCCGGGGTCTTGGTCTTGGTCGTCTTGGCCTGACGGCCCTTTCGGACCAACTGCTGAATGGTGGGCACCGGGTTTCTCCGCTCCCTTCGGCCGCTGCGAGGCGACCGCGCCGTCTGCTCCAGCCGTCCGGATGGGCGGCTCTCCTACATTCCAACCGGGGCCGCCTGACGGCGTCCCAGCACCCGCGGTCGGGCGTGTCGCCCAAGTCACGGTCCCGGTGCCGGCCGCTGGCGCGTCGTACCGGGTTGTTTGGTCTTGATGGTGCGACCGCGCGATTCACCGGCTGACCGGTTCCAGCGCACGCACGCATTGCCCGGGCGAGCCCGGGCACAAGGGGAAAGAGTACCTACCACAGCCGCGCCGGTCAAAACGGATGGGTCGGGAGGACCGCTGCCGCGGTCCGCCGGGCCGATCTCCGGATCGCCGACGCGCCCATGATGGGCACCTACAGTGACAAGTGTACCGGCTCGTCCGCCGCGCGGCCCGGCGGCCCCGACACAGCCCACCCCCCGGGCACCCGGACATACCGGTCGCGGCAGGTCACCGGCCGCACCGGCCCCACCGGGGACCTCAGGTGATCTGCACCACGAGGGCCAGCCCGAGCCCGACCAGGCTGAACAGCAGCCCCACCCCGCCGCAGGAGAGCCCGGCCACGGCCAGGCCGGCGCCGGTGAACCGCACCGCCGGCGGCGGCGCCGGCCGCCGGATCTGCCGCCGGGCCAGCAGCCCGGCGACCACCGCGCCGACCCCGATCAGCGCGCCGAGCACGGTGAACGCGCCGGCCGCCCAGGCGCCACCGTAGTCCGGCCCGGCGATACCGAAGCAGAAGACCAGAAGAGAAACCAGAATCGCGGCGATCCCCGCGATCAATGAGCCGATGGCGAGCCCCGAGGTGACCGGCGGCACGTCCAGGTGGACCACCCCGAACGGCGTACCCGGCACCGCGTCGACCCGCTTCGGCGGCCGCGGCGCCTCGGCCGGCGGCGGCGGGAACGCCGGCCCCCAGCCCCCGTGGCCGGGCGCGCTTCCCGGCGCCGGCCACCCGCCGCCGTGGGCCGGCGCGTTCCCCGAGTACGCCCCGTGCGGGTGATGCGCCGGCGCGGACGCGGAACCCGGCGGATACGGCCCCGGGCGGTTCGGGTCGCCTCCCGGCGCGGCCGGTTCCGTCACGGTTCCTCCTGTCCACACCCGCCCGCCACCCGGCGGACACCGGCCAGGCTACCGTCGCCGGTCACGGCCGGGTGGGCGGGCGCGGCTCCGCTCCCCCGCCCGGTCAGTCGAAGTTCGGCGCGAAGTCGTGGCCGAACGAGCCGTCGGCGTACCGGACCACGCCGATCACCACCGCCGCCACCACCGCCGCCGCGGTCAGCACCAGCCCGGTCCGCGCCATCTGCTCGCCGCGCCGCAGCCAGTCGCCGCCGGTGAGATAACCACCAGATGTGTACGCCTCGCGGCGCGCCTGCCGGGCCAGCGTGAGCGCGATCGTGGCCGGCACCGCGCCGCCGATGAACAGACCGGTGAGCGCGCCGATCAGGCCGAGCGCGAAGACCGCCCGCGCCTTGGTGGAGCGGACCGGCTCCGGGTCGTGCGGATGGCGGTGCGCCTGCGGCACGACGGGCGCCGGCCCGGGCACTGTCGTCATGCCCTCCATCATGCCCCGGATCCGGTTCCCCGGTCCCGGCAAGCCGGCCCGGACGCGACGAGGCCCCCGGCTGCTGCCGGGGGCCTCGTCGTTTCCTACTGCTTAGCGGTACGACCCGAAGTCGAAGTCGTCCAGCGGAACCGCCTGGCCGCTGGCCGGCCCGAAGCCGTAGTCGGTCTCCGGGTAGCCGGTCATCGAGTAGACCTTGGCCTTCGCCTCCTCGGTCGGCTCGACCCGGACGTTGCGGTACTTGCTGATGCCCGTACCGGCCGGGATGAGCTTACCGATGATCACGTTCTCCTTGAGGCCGATCAGCGAGTCGCTGCGGGCGTGGATCGCCGCGTCCGTCAGCACCCGGGTGGTCTCCTGGAAGGAGGCCGCCGACAGCCAGGAGTCGGTGGCCAGCGAGGCCTTGGTGATACCCATCAGCACCGGGCGACCGGCGGCGGGCTCGCCACCCTCGCCGACGAGCCGGCGGTTCTCCGACTCGAACAGCGCCCGGTCGACCAGCACACCCGGCAGGAACTCGGTCGAGCCGGAGTCGATGACCGTCACCCGCTTGAGCATCTGGCGGATGATGATCTCGATGTGCTTGTCGTGGATGAGCACACCCTGCGAGCGGTAGACCTCCTGGACCTCCTGGGTCAGGTGGACCTGGACCGCGCGCGGGCCGAGGATGCGCAGCAGCTCGTGCGGGTCGATGGTGCCCTCGGTGAGCTTCTCGCCGACCTCGACGTGGTCGCCGTCGTGCGCCCGGAGCCGGACCCGCTTCGAGATCTTGTCGTAGACGATCTCGTCGCTGCCGTCGTCCGGGATGACCACGATCTTGCGGGACCGCTCGCCGTCCTCGATCCGGATGCGACCGGGGGTGTCGGCGATGGGCGCCTTACCCTTCGGCACCCGGGCCTCGAAGATCTCCTGGACACGGGGCAGACCCTGGGTGATGTCCTCACCCGCGACACCACCGGTGTGGAAGGTACGCATCGTCAGCTGCGTACCCGGCTCACCGATCGACTGGGCGGCGATGATGCCGACCGCCTCGCCGACGTCCACGGTCTTGCCGGTCGGCAGCGAGCGGCCGTAGCACGCACCGCAGACGCCCAGCTTCGACTCGCAGGTGAGCACGCTGCGCACCCGCACCGTCTCGGTACCGGCGGCGACGATCGCGTCCACCAGGATCGAGTTGATGTCCTGGCCGCGGTGGGCCACCACGGTGCCGTCCGGCCCCTTGATGTCGTCGGCCAGCGTCCGGGCGTGCACGCTGGTCTCGGCGTGCTCGTGCACGACCAGCTTGCCGTCGATGCGCTCGCCGACCTGCATCGGGATGGCGCGGTCGGTGCCGCAGTCCTCCTCGCGGATGATGACGTCCTGCGAGACGTCCACCAGACGCCGGGTCAGGTAACCCGAGTCGGCGGTACGCAGGGCGGTGTCCGCGAGACCCTTACGGGCACCGTGCGTGGAGATGAAGTACTCCAGCACGGACAGACCCTCCCGGTAGCTGGCCTTGATCGGCCGCGGGATGATCTCACCCTTCGGGTTGGCCACCAGACCACGGATCGCCGCGATCTGCCGGAGCTGGAGCAGGTTACCGCGGGCGCCCGAGTTGATCATCTTCCACAGCGGGTTCTCCTGCGGCAGCGCGGTGTCCATCTCCTTGGCGACCTCGTTGGTCGCCTTGGTCCAGATCTCGATGAGCTCGCCGCGACGCTCCTCGGCGGTCATCAGACCACGCTGGTACTGCTTGTCGATCCGGTCGGCTTCCTTCTCGTACCGCTCCAGGATCTCCCGCTTGCGCGGCGGAGCGATGACGTCCTCCATGCCGATGGTGACGCCGGACCAGGTGGCCCAGTGGAAACCGGCCTCCTTGAGCCCGTCCAGGGTGGCCGCCAGGGCCACCTTCGGGAAGCGCTCGGCGAGGTCGTTGACGATCGCGGAGAGCTGGCCCTTGCGGATCTCGTAGTTCACGAAGCGGTAGCCCGGGGGCAGCGTCTCGTTGAACAGGACCCGGCCCAGCGTGGTCTCCACGGTCACCGGCTCGCCCTCGGTCCAGCCCTCGGGGGCGGTCCACGGCTCGGCGCCGGCGCCGTTGTCCACACCGACGACGTCGCGCAGCCGGATCCGGACCGGCGCCTGCAGGTGCAGCTCGCCGTTGTCGTACGCCATCCGCGCCTCGGCGTCCGAGCTGAACGCCCGGCCCTCGCCCTTGCCACCCGGAGTGAGGTGGGTGAGGTGGTAGAGACCGATGACCATGTCCTGGGTGGGCATGGTGACCGGCTTGCCGTCGGCCGGCTTGAGGATGTTGTTCGACGACAGCATCAGGATCCGCGCCTCGGCCTGGGCCTCGGCGGAGAGCGGCACGTGGACCGCCATCTGGTCACCGTCGAAGTCGGCGTTGAACGCGGTGCAGACCAGCGGGTGGATCTGGATGGCCTTGCCCTCGACCAGCTGCGGCTCGAAGGCCTGGATGCCCAGACGGTGCAGGGTCGGCGCGCGGTTCAGCAGCACCGGGTGCTCGCCGATGACCTCTTCCAGCACGTCCCACACGACCGGCCGCTGCCGCTCGACCATCCGCTTGGCGGACTTGATGTTCTGCGCGTGGTTGAGGTCGACCAGCCGCTTCATCACGAACGGCTTGAAGAGCTCCAGCGCCATCTGCTTGGGCAGGCCGCACTGGTGCAGCTTGAGCTTCGGGCCGACCACGATGACCGAACGGCCGGAGTAGTCGACGCGCTTGCCCAGCAGGTTCTGGCGGAACCGGCCCTGCTTGCCCTTGAGCATGTCGGACAGCGACTTCAGGGGCCGGTTACCGGGGCCGGTGACCGGACGACCACGACGGCCGTTGTCGAACAGCGCGTCGACGGCCTCCTGGAGCATCCGCTTCTCGTTGTTGACGATGATCTCGGGCGCGCCGAGGTCGATCAGCCGCTTGAGGCGGTTGTTCCGGTTGATCACACGCCGGTACAGGTCGTTCAGGTCGGAGGTCGCGAAACGGCCACCGTCGAGCTGCACCATCGGGCGCAGGTCCGGCGGGATGACCGGGACGCAGTCCAGCACCATGCCGAGCGGCGAGTTCCGGGTGTTCTGGAACGCCGCGACGACCTTGAGCCGCTTGAGCGCCCGGATCTTCCGCTGGCCCTTGCCGGAGCGGATGGTCTCGCGCAGGTTCTCCGCCTCGGCCTCCAGGTCCATGTTCTGGACCAGGGCCTTGATCGCCTCGGCGCCCATGCTGCCGGTGAAGTACTCACCGAAGCGGTCGCGCAGCTCGCGGTAGAGCAGCTCGTCGGTGACCAGCTGCTTCGGCTCCAGCTTGCGGAAGGTGTCGAGGACCTCGTCGAGGCGGTCGATCTCGCGCTGGGCCCGGTCGCGGATCTGGCGCATCTCGCGCTCTCCGCCCTCCTTGACCTTGCGCCGGACGTCCGCCTTCGCGCCCTCGGCCTCCAGCTCGGCCAGGTCGGCCTCCAGCTTGGCGGCCCGCTTCTCGATCTCCGAGTCGCGGCTGTTCTCCGCCTGCCGCTTCTCGGCCAGGATCTCGTTCTCGATGGTCGAGAGGTCGCGGTGACGCGCTTCGGCGTCCACGCTCGTCACGACGTACGAGGCGAAGTAGATGATCTTTTCGAGGTCCTTCGGGGCGAGGTCCAGCAGGTAGCCCAGCCGGCTCGGCACGCCCTTGAAGTACCAGATGTGGGTCACCGGAGCGGCCAGCTCGATGTGACCCATCCGCTCCCGGCGAACCTTGGAGCGGGTCACCTCGACGCCGCAGCGCTCGCAGATGATGCCCTTGAAGCGGACCCGCTTGTACTTACCGCAGTAGCACTCCCAGTCCCGCTGAGGACCGAAGATCTTCTCGCAGAAGAGCCCGTCCTTCTCCGGCTTGAGGGTGCGGTAGTTGATGGTCTCGGGCTTCTTGACCTCGCCGTGGGACCACTGACGGATGTCGTCAGCGGTGGCGAGGCCGATGCGCAGCTCGTCGAAGAAGTTGACGTCGAGCACTATGTCCCCTATGTCGTCGTCTTTACAGCTAGATCATGGGCGGGGTCGGGGGCCGGCCGGCCCGCGTCGGGATCAAGCCTGACCGCCCAGAGCGGGCCGGTCGGCCCCCGACCTCACCACTTACACCTCTTCGACCGAGCTCGGCTCGCGCCGGGACAGGTCGATGCCCAGCTCCTCCGCCGCCCGGAACACCTCGTCGTCGGTCTCGCGCATCTCCAGGGCCACACCGTCGCTGGAGAGCACCTCGACGTTGAGGCACAGCGACTGCAGCTCCTTGAGCAGCACCTTGAACGACTCCGGGATGCCCGGCTCGGGGATGTTCTCGCCCTTGACGATCGCCTCGTAGACCTTGACCCGGCCCAGGACGTCGTCGGACTTGATGGTCAGCAGCTCCTGCAGGGCGTAGGCGGCGCCGTACGCCTGCATGGCCCAGCACTCCATCTCACCGAAGCGCTGGCCACCGAACTGCGCCTTACCACCCAGCGGCTGCTGCGTGATCATCGAGTACGGACCGGTCGACCGGGCGTGGATCTTGTCGTCGACCAGGTGGTTGAGCTTCAGGATGTAGACGTAGCCGACCGCGATCGGGTCGGGCAGCGGCTCGCCGGAACGACCGTCGAACAGCTGCGCCTTGCCGCTGCCCCCGATGAGCTGGTTGCCGTCCCGGTTGGGCAGGGTCGACGCCAGCAGACCGGAGATCTCCTCCTCGCGGGCACCGTCGAAGACCGGCGTGGCCACGTTGGTGTCCGGCTCGGACTCGTGCGCGTTGATCGAGCGGAGCTGGCGCTTCCACTCCTCGTCGTCGCCGTCCACGCTCCAGCCGGTCTTGGCCACCCACCCGAGGTGGGTCTCCAGGACCTGGCCGATGTTCATCCGGGACGGCACACCGAGCGGGTTCAGCACGATGTCGACCGGGGTCCCGTCCTCCAGGAACGGCATGTCCTCGATCGGCAGGATCTTGGAGATGACGCCCTTGTTGCCGTGGCGGCCCGCGAGCTTGTCACCGTCCTGGATCTTGCGCTTCTGGGCCACGTAGACCCGGACCAGCTCGTTCACGCCCGGGGGCAGCTCGTCGCCGTCCTCGCGGGAGAAGGTACGCACACCGATGACCGTGCCGGTCTCGCCGTGCGGCACCTTCAGCGAGGTGTCCCGGACCTCGCGCGCCTTCTCGCCGAAGATCGCGCGGAGCAGCCGCTCCTCGGGGGTCAGCTCGGTCTCACCCTTCGGGGTGACCTTGCCGACCAGGATGTCGCCGGGGACGACCTCGGCGCCGATCCGGATGATGCCGCGCTCGTCGAGGTCGGCGAGCATCTCCTCGCTGACGTTCGGGATGTCGCGGGTGATCTCCTCCGGGCCGAGCTTGGTGTCCCGGGCGTCGACCTCGTGCTCCTCGATGTGGATCGAGGTGAGCACGTCCTGCTGCACGAGGCGCTGCGACAGGATGATCGCGTCCTCGTAGTTGTGGCCCTCCCAGCACATGAACGCCACCAGCAGGTTGCGTCCGAGCGCCATCTCGCCCTCGTCGGTGCACGGACCGTCGGCGATGACCTGACCGGCCTCGACGCGGTCGCCCTCGAAGACGACCGGCTTCTGGTTGACGCAGGAGCCGGCGTTGGAGCGGCGGAACTTGTGCAGCAGGTACGTCCGGCGGTGGCCGTCGTCCTGGTGGACCGTGATGTAGTCCGCGCAGAGGTCCTCGACCACACCGCCGACCTCGGCGACGACCACGTCACCGGCGTCGACCGCGGCGCGGTACTCCATGCCCGTACCGACGAGCGGGGCCTCGGCCTTGACCAGCGGCACCGCCTGACGCTGCATGTTCGCGCCCATGAGCGCGCGGTTGGCGTCGTCGTGCTCCAGGAACGGGATCATCGCGGTGGCGACCGAGGTCATCTGCCGCGGCGACACGTCCATGTAGTCCACGGCGCCCGGCGCGACGTCCTCGGTCTCGCCGCCCTTACGGCGGACCAGGACGCGGTCCTCGGCGAAGGTGCCGTCCGACTTCAGCGGGGCGTTGGCCTGCGCCTTGACGAACCGGTCCTCCTCGTCCGCGGTCAGGTAGTCGATCTGGTCGGTGACCCGGCCGTCGATGACCTTCCGGTACGGCGTCTCGATGAAGCCGAACGGGTTGACCCGGGCGAACGTGGAGAGCGCGCCGATCAGGCCGATGTTCGGGCCTTCCGGCGTCTCGATCGGGCACATCCGGCCGTAGTGGGACGGGTGCACGTCCCGGACCTCGAAGCCGGCCCGCTCACGGGACAGACCACCAGGGCCGAGCGCGCTCAGCCGGCGCCGGTGGGTCAGGCCCGCCAGCGGGTTGGTCTGGTCCATGAACTGGGACAGCTGCGACGTGCCGAAGAACTCCTTGATCGCCGCCACCACCGGGCGGATGTTGATCAGGGTCTGCGGTGTGATCGCCTCGACGTCCTGGGTGGTCATCCGCTCGCGGACGACCCGCTCCATCCGGGAGAGACCCACCCGGACCTGGTTCTGGATCAGCTCGCCCACGGTACGCAGGCGACGGTTGCCGAAGTGGTCGATGTCGTCGGCCTCGTAGCCCTCCTCACCGGCGTGCAGCCGGCAGAGGTATTCCACGGTGGCGACGATGTCGTCCTCGGTGAGCGTGCCGGTGGTGATCGGCACGTCCAGCTCGAGCTTCTTGTTGAACTTGTAGCGCCCGACCTTGGCGACGTCGTACCGCTTCGGGTTGAAGAAGAGGTTGTCGAGCAGGGTCTGGGCGTTCTCACGGGTCGGCGGCTCGCCGGGGCGGAGCTTCCGGTAGATGTCGAGCAGGGCCTCGTCCTGGCCGGCGATGTGGTCCTTCTCGAGCGTGGTCATCATGAGCTCGGACCAGCCGAACTTCTCACGGATGCGCTCGGCGGACCACCCGATGGCCTTGAGCAGGACGGTGACGGCCTGGCGGCGCTTGCGGTCGATGCGAACGCCGACCGTGTCGCGCTTGTCGATGTCGAACTCCAGCCAGGCACCCCGGCTCGGGATGACCTTGACGCTGGAGAGGTCGCGGTCGGAGGTCTTGTCCGGCTGCTTGTCGAAGTACACGCCCGGCGAGCGGACGAGCTGGCTGACCACGACGCGCTCGGTGCCGTTGATGATGAAGGTGCCCTTCGGCGTCATCATCGGGAAGTCACCCATGAACACGGTCTGGCTCTTGATCTCGCCAGTGGTGTTGTTGGTGAACTCCGCGGTCACGAACAGCGGCGCGCAGTAGGTGAGGTCCTTCTCCTTGCACTCCTCGATCGAGGCCTTGACCTCGTCGAAGCGCGGAGCCGAGAAGGAGAGCGACATGGTGCCGGAGAAGTCCTCAATGGGACTGATCTCGTCGAGGATCTCCGCGAGACCCGAGCGTGCGTGCGGGTCGTCCGCCGACCGGCCCTGCCAAGCCTCGTTGCCGACGAGCCAGTCGAAGGACTCGTTCTGGATGGCGAGGAGGTTGGGGACCTCGAGGTGTTCGGTGATCCGACCGAAAGAAACTCGGCGGGGCGCGAATGCGCTCGACGTACGACTGGTCTTCGCAGGGCGGGAAGCTGCCAAGATGCGTCCTTCCGAGGACCGGTGCTGCAGAACGGCTGGTACGCGTGCACTCCAATGACCCCACCAGAATTATCCGTAAACGGACATTTCCGAGCAGGGGTCAAGTCGGAAGGCAGCGCAAACTAGCAGTGTAGCCGAGAGGCTAACCGCTGTCCAGCCCACCCCGCAGGTCGTCGCGGAACAAGCCCTGGGACCTCGGAAAACCGGGTCGTCCGGGCCGCTCGGAACGCGACGCTCCTGCCGGTCCGCTCGGGTGCCGCGGCGGCGGTGCTGCCGTTGCCATTACCCGAGTGGTGGCCGTTGCAAGCGCGGAAAGTCTTGCTGATGTCAGCGTGCCTGGCAGGCCGGTGCCGCGTCAAGGGCCGGTTACCGGTCGGGGTGTCTTTCCCACCGACGGGCTACCGACAGACGCCACTGACCAGCCGGCACACGGGCCGTCGTACGCCCTGCTCACACCGCTGCCGTCCGGGACCACCAACACGGCGGGCGGCGATCCGATTCCGGATCACCGCCCGCCGCGACGCGGTGTGCCCCGGCTCACGTGAGCCGGACGCGCGTCAGGTGGAGCAAGGTCACTTCATGGTGACCTTGGCGCCCTCGCCCTCGAGCTTGGCCTTGGCCTTCTCGGCGGTCTCCTTGTTGACCTTCTCCAGGACGGCCTTCGGCGCGGCCTCGACCAGGTCCTTGGCCTCCTTGAGGCCCAGGCCGGTCAGCTCACGCACGACCTTGATGACCTGGATCTTCTTGCCACCGTCGGCGTCGAGGATGACGTCGAACTCGTCCTTCTCCTCCTCGGCCGGGGCGGCAGCGCCGCCGGCGGCCGGGGCGCCCGCGGCCACGGCGACCGGAGCGGCGGCGGTGACCTCGAAGGTCTCCTCGAACTGCTTCACGAACTCGGAGAGCTCGATCAGCGTCATCTCCTTGAACGCGTCGAGCAGCTCGTCGGTGCTGAGCTTCGCCATGTCTGGCGTCCTTTCTCGCAATGAAAACTAAGAACGTGGTGCGCCGGGAGGGCCTCAGGCCGCCTCGGCGCCCTCCTGCTCGCGCTTCTTGTCCGCCAGGGCGGCCGCCGCGCGGGCGGCCTTGGAGAGCGGCGCCTGGAACAGGGCCGCGGCCTTGCTCAGGTTGCCCTTCATCGCGCCGGCCAGCTTGGCCAGCAGCACCTCGCGGGACTCCAGGTCGGCGAGCTTCGTGACCTCGGCCGCGGAAATGGCCTTGCCCTCGAAGACACCGCCCTTGATGACGAGCTTCGGGTTGGCCTTCGCGAAGTCGCGAAGCCCCTTCGCCGCCTCGACGACGTCGCCCGAAACGAAAGTCAGCGCGGTAGGACCGGAGAACAGCTCGTCGAGGCCGGAGATGCCCGCATCGGCCGCGGCACGCTTGGCAAGCGTGTTCTTCGCGACCGTGTAGCTGGTCTCCTTGCCGAGCGAGCGCCGCAGCTGGGTGAGCTGCGAAACCGTGAGCCCGCGGTACTCGGTGAGCACGGTCGCCCCCGCGTTGCGGAAGCTCTCGGTCAGCTCGGCGACGGCCGTGGCCTTGTCGGCCCGGATCGGCTTGTCCGCCATGTCCCTCCTCTCTCGTTGCTCGGAGCTGGTACGCCGGCGACGAGCCAAGGCTCGACGGCGGCGGCGGAGGCATCACGACAACGAAAAAGCCCCGGCGCAGGGCGCACGGGGCGAGGGCCGGCGGCACGGGCACAGTCGGCGGACCATGCATGACACCGATTTTCGCTTACCGCCCTGCGCGGGTCGCCCGTCGTCGCGGGACCTTCGACCGTGCCGGGGCACGGTGACCAGCGGTCTTTGGGTGGAACTACCGCACCAGGTTACGCGACCGGGACCGCAGCGCCAAATCGCGCCCCGGTGCTCCCGGTCACCGCGCCTCAGGCCCGGGTGCGGCGGGCCCAGGCGTAGCCGCTGAGCGCCACCGCCGCCCAGAGCGCCGCCCAGCCGGTGAGCAGCAGGCCGGCACCGGTGGCGACCGGCCCGGTGACCTCCCGCGCGGTCGCCATGACCGGTGGGGCCAGCCACGGCGCGACCGAGCCGGAGAGCCCCAGCACCACCACCCCGACCGCGCCGGTCACCAGCACCGCCACCCCGTAGCCGGCGCTGCGGGTCACGGCCCGGCTGGCCAGCGCGCCGAGCGCCACCGCCGCGGGCAGGGCGAGCAGGTGCGCCCAGAGCCCGAGCGCCACCCCCACGAGCACCGGCCGCTCCCCCGGCGCGACGGCCGCGGTCACCCCGCCGAGCGGCCACGGCAGCGCCAGCGCGACCACCACCACGGCGAGCCCGGCCACCAGCGCGGCGAGCAGCCCGGCCGCCCACTCCCGGCCCGGCCCGACCACCACCCGGGCCAGCCGGCGCTGCACGTCGGGCTCGACGTCCAGCAGGATCTTGGTCTGCCAGGCCAGCACCGGGAACAGGACCACGGCGGAGACGCCGTAGGCCTCCGCCGGGCGGGCCCGGCCGCCGCCGTGGAGGACGCCCAGGACGAGCAGGCCGGCCAGCACCGGCGCCAGCGCCCGTCCGGTACGCAGGAAGCCGGCCAGCCGCAGCCGGACCAGCGCGATCACCGGGCCACCTCCGGCGCCGGCCCGGGGCGGCCCGAGTCCCCGGCCCCGGCGTCAACGTGGCCCACCGGGCCGGATAGCGCGTCCGCATCCGGGCAGTCGTCATCGGCGGACGGGCCGACGGAGGCCGGCACCGGGTGCGTGGCCGGAGGCGGGACGGCGTGGTCGCGTACCCGAAGGATCTGGTGGCCGTCGGCGCGCAGGCGGGCGACGGCGGCGGCCAGCCCGGCGGCCGGCACCGCCAGCTCGACCACGGCGACGGCCGCGCCGCCCGACGGGGCCTGCTCGGTCACCGTGCCGTCGGTGACCGACCAGTGCCGGGCACCGGGCAGCCGGACGGTCTCGCCCCGGTGGTCGCTCACGAGTACGGCGCCACCGGCGGCCAGCACCTCGCCGATGATCTCGGGGACCGCCTCGCGGGCGGCGGCGTCCAGCCCCTCCCAGGGCTCGTCGAGCACCAGCAGGCCGGGCGGGCGCAGCAGCGCCTGCGCCAGGCCGACCTTCTGCGCGGTGCCCTTGGACAGCCGGGGCAGACGGACGTCGTGGAACCGGGCCAGGCCGAGGCGCTCGACCCAGTGGCGCACCGCCCGGTCGGCGGCGGGACCGGACAGGCCGGCGACGCGGCCCATGGCGGTCAGGTAGGCCCCGACGGTGAACGGCTGGTCGGCGGGGAAGCGCTCCGGCACCCAGCCGACCACCCGCGGCCGGTCGGCGACGCGGCCCCGGGACGGACGCAGCACCCCGGCGGTGAGCTGAAGCAACGTGGACTTTCCGGCCCCGTTGCGGCCGAGCACCACGGCGACCTCACCCGGGCCGACGGCGACGTCGACCTGCCGCAGGACCCAGAGGCCGTGCCGGTGGTAGCGGAACCACACGCCGTCGAGCCGCATGCGCCGAGACTGCCACACCGGACAGACGAACGGGGCCCCGCCACGACCTGGTGGCGGAGCCCCGTCCGGGACGTGCTGGTTGCTCAGGCCTCGGTCGAGGCCTCCTGCAGGTTCTTCACGACCTTCGGGTCGACCGGGACGCCCGGGCCCATGGTGGTGGTGAGGGTGACCTTCTTGAGGTACGTGCCCTTGGCCGCGGACGGCTTGGCGCGCAGCACCTCGTCCAGCACCGCGGCGTAGTTGTCGACCAGCTGGGCCTCGGAGAAGGAGGCCTTGCCGATGATCAGGTGCAGGTTGGAGTGCTTGTCCACCCGGAAGGTGATCTTACCGCCCTTGATGTCCGAGACGGCCTTGGTGACGTCCATGGTCACGGTGCCGGTCTTCGGGTTCGGCATCAGACCGCGCGGGCCCAGGATCCGCGCGATCCGGCCGATCTTGGCCATCTGGTCGGGCGTGGCGATCGCCGCGTCGAAGTCCAGCCAACCGCCCTGGATGCGGGCGACCAGCTCGTCGGTGCCCACCTCGTCAGCACCCGCGGCGACGGCCTCCTCGGCCTTCGCGCCGGCGGCGAAGACGATCACGCGGGCGGTCTTACCGGTGCCGTGCGGCAGGTTGACCGTGCCGCGGACCATCTGGTCCGCCTTGCGGGGGTCGACGCCGAGGCGCATCGCGACCTCGACCGTGGCGTCGAACTTGGTGTTGGTGGTGTCCTTGGCCAGCTTGACGGCCTCGACCGGGGTGTAGAGCTTCGACCGGTCGATGACCTCGGCGGCCTTGCGGTAGCTCTTGCTGCGCTGCATTTCTGGTGACTCCTGTGGTCTCTGGCGGGCGCGCGGCGTACGCGGCCCTCCCACGAACAGAAAGATCGGGTGGAGCGGTGGAGCGAGATCAGTCGGCGACGGTCAGGCCCATCGACCGGGCGGTGCCGGCGATGATCTTCTCGGCCTGGTCGATGTCGTTGGCGTTGAGGTCCGCCATCTTCTTCTCGGCGATCTCGCGCAGCTGGGCGCGGGTGACCGAGCCGACCTTCTCCTTGTGCGGGACGCCCGAGCCCTTCTGCACACCGGCGGCCTTGATCAGCAGCCGGGCGGCGGGCGGGGTCTTCAGCACGAAGGTGAACGTGCGGTCCTCGTAGACGCTGATCTCGGCGGGGACGATGTCGCCCCGCTGGGACTCGGTCTGCGCGTTGTAGGACTTGCAGAACTCCATGATGTTCACGCCGTGCTGGCCGAGCGCGGGGCCGACCGGCGGCGCCGGGGTGGCCTGGCCCGCCGGCAGCTGAAGCGTGAACGTCTTGACGAGCTTCTTCTTCGGAGGCATGTCTCTTCCTGGGGCTTGAAACTGGGATTCTCGCCGGTCCGCGGGCGCGCACGGTCAGCGCGGTGCGGACAGCCGACGTTCTAGGGTAGCGCAGCCGTCGGCCACCCTCCGCGCCGAGGTCGGTGGGTGGCGAAACGGCGCACCGGCGGCCACCCCGGAAGGGGCGGGCCGCCGGTGCCGACGTACGTCAGATCTTGGCGACCTGGTTGAAGTTCAGCTCGACCGGCGTCTCCCGGCCGAAGATCGACACCAGCACCTTGAGCTTCTGCTGGTCGGCGTTGATCTCGCTGATCGTCGCCGGCAGCGACGCGAACGCGCCGTCGGTGACGGTGACCGAGTCGCCGACCTCGAAGTCGAGGACCTTGACCTCGGGCTTGGCCTTCTTCTGCTCGGTCTCGACCGCCGGGGCCAGCCACTTGAGCACCTCGTCGAGGCTCAGCGGCGCCGGCCGGTCGGCCCGGTCGGTCGCGCCGACGAAGCCGGTGACCCCCGGGGTGTTCCGGACGCAGGAGTAGGACTCGGCGGTCAGCTCCATCCGGACCAGGATGTAGCCCGGGAAGACCTTCGCCTGGACCTGCGACCGCTTGCCGTTCTTGACCTCGACCTCTTCCCGGGTCGGCACCTCGACCTGGTAGATGAAGTCCTCCATGTCGAGGGAGGTGATCCGGGTCTCGAGGTTGGTCTTGACCTTGTTCTCGTAGCCGGCGTACGAGTGCACCACGTACCAGTCGCCGGGCGCGTAGCGCAGCTTCTGGCGCAGCTCGGCGACCGGGTCGAAGTCCTCGTCCGGGTCCGGCTCGGTGGTCGGGAACTCCGGCTCGCTGGCGGCCTCGACCGACTCGTTGTTGGCCGCCGTCGCCACCGTGGACTGGTTGTCCGGGGTTCCGGCGGTCTCGTCGTACTCAGGCACGCTCGCTCACTTCCGTCAGTATCGCTGTCCGCAGGTCAGCTCGGCTCGCCGAAGACCCACAGCACCGCCTTGGCGAAGCCGTAGTCCAGGCCGGCCACGATCGCCAGCATCACCGCGACGAAGGTGACCACCACGGCCGTGTAGGTCAGCAGCTCCTTGCGGGTCGGCCAGATGACCTTACGCAGCTCTGCCACGACCTCGCGGAAGAACCGCGCGATGCGGGCGAACAGCCCGATCCGCTCGGTGTCCTTGCGGGTCTTCCGGCCCTCGGCCGGCTCGGCCTGCGCCCGCTTACGGGTCGCGGTGCCGCCCCGGGAGACCGGCTCGTCCGCGTCGGTGGCGTCGTCGTCGGCCACGTCGTCGTCGGCCACGCCGTCGACGGTCGCGTCGTCGTTCAGACGCTCGTCGCCGTCGTCCTCGCCGCGGCGCTTGCTCTTGGCCACTTCGCCCTCCGTGCGGGATATGGGGTCGCACGCCGGGCGGCGTGCGCGGCGTGTTGGTCACGCCGGCCGGACCAACCGTCCCGCGACGGGCCGCGGCCGGCGGACCGGCCGGGAGGGCCCGAGCGCCTCGGAACCACCCCACCGGTGCCACCACCACGGGCCGGACGCCGCCGGTGAGGGCGACGCGACCCACGGAACGGTCAGGCCTGAGGCGCAGGGGTGACAGGACTTGAACCTGCAGCCTGCGGTTTTGGAGACCGCTGCTCTGCCAATTGAGCTACACCCCTGTGCGGCAACTCACCTCCACCCGGACACACTGTGCCGAGCGGGGGTCACTTGCCCCACGGCGGACCAGTGTACGGGTAGTCGTGCGACTTTCCCAACCGGTCTGCCCCTCGCGCGTCGGGCGGACCCTCAGCGCGTCGTGCGGATCAGTGCCCGGGCCTGCGACAGCACCTTCTCGCCCTGGCAGGTGGCGGTGATGTCGAGCCTGGCCAGACCGTCTTCGGTGACCTCCTTGACCACCGCCGACACCTCGATCTCGGTGCCCTCGTCGGTGTCCGGGACGACCACCGGCCGGGTGAACCGGACGCCGAAGTCGACCACCGCGTCCGGCGCGCCGGCCCAGCCGGTCACCGCGCGGCCGACCAGGGCCATGGTGAACATGCCGTGGGCGATGACGCCCGGCAGCCCCACGTCGGTGGCGACGCGGTCGCTCCAGTGGATCCGGTTGAAGTCGCCCGAGGCGCCCGCGTAGCGGACCAGGTCCGCGCGGGTCACCCGGTACGTCTGGGTGGGCAGCTCCATGTCCTCAGGCCTCCCCGCGTACGACGATCTTGGACCAGACGGCGACCACCGGCTCACCGTCCACAGTGCTCACATCGGTGCGGGTGGTCAGGAAGCCGTGCCCGCCCCGGGTGGTGACCTCCTCGATGGTGCTCACGCACACCAGCTCGTCGCCGGCCACCACCGGCCGGGTGTACGCGAACCGCTGGTCGCCGTGCACCACGCGGCTGTAGTCGACGCCGAGCGCCGGATCCTCGACGATCTGCCGGCTCGCCGCCATCGTGACGAGCACCGGGAACGTCGGCGGGGCCACCACGTCGGCGTGGCCGAGCGAACGGGCCGCCTCCGGATCGTGGTGGGCCGGGTCGGTCGCGCCGATGGCGGTGGCGAACTCGCGGATCTTTTCTCGGCCCACCTGGTAGGGGGCGGTCGGCGGGTACGTCCGGCCGACGAAGGACGGGTCCAGGGACATGCCGCCGAACCTACACGGAAAACACGAACGCCGATCCGCCCGGTCGGGCGGCCCGGAGGCCACCCGTCAGGTGGATCGGCGTACGCGAAGCTGGTGCCGACCGGCTGCGCCGGTAGCGATCAGCGGGTCTCGCGGTGAACGGTGTGCTTGCCGTCCCGGGGGCAGAACTTCTTCAGCTCGATGCGGTCCGGGTCGTTACGGCGGTTCTTGCGCGTGATGTAGTTGCGCTCCTTGCACTCCACACACGCCAAAGTGATCTTCGGCCGAACATCGGTCGCCTTCGCCACGGCGGAGTGCCTTCCTCGCTCACGGAACAACTACGGCGTGTCAGCCTACGCGCTGACAACGCGGACATGCAAAGTGGGCGCCTGTGGCGCCCGTCCCACCGACCACCGGGTGTACCCGGAGGACGAGAGTAGCGGTGGCCGGACTTGAACCGGCGACACAGCGATTATGAGCCGCTTGCTCTGCCATCTGAGCTACACCGCCGTGGCGGGTCCAGCCGGACCCTCTGAGCCCCCTTACGGAATCGAACCGTAGACCTTCTCCTTACCATGGAGACGCTCTGCCGACTGAGCTAAGGGGGCCTGCCCGATCACCCGGGGGGTGTCGCGCAGGGGAAACAGTACACGACCGCGTCGCCGAGGTGAAATCGGATCCCCCAGGTACGTGTCGGCCCTGCTCAGGGCACCACACGCAGCCGCGGCAGCTCCCCCGTGGCCACCGTCTCCGGGTCGACCTGGGCACCGAACCAGGCCTCCAGACGCTCGTACGGCAGGGGGCGGCTGAACAGGAAGCCCTGGCCGATCTCGCAGCCGATGTCCTGCAGGAGCTCCAGCATCAGCTCGCTCTCCACGCCCTCGGCCACCACCGCCAGGCCGAACTGCTGGGAGAGCGTCACCACCGCGTTCACGATCGCCAGATCACCCGGATCGGTCGCCATGCCCTGCACGAACGACCGGTCCACCTTCACCTCGTGCACCGGCAGCCGGCGCAGCTGGGCCAGGGACGAGTTGCCGGTGCCGAAGTCGTCCACCGAGAGCCGGACACCGAGGTCACGGAGGCTGCGCAGGGTCGGGATGGGACGTTCCGCGCCGTCCAGCACACCGGCCTCGGTGACCTCCAGGGTCAGCCGCTGCGGCGGTACGCCGTACTCGGCCAGCAGATCGCGTACCAGCGCCGGGAAGTGCTGGTCGGTGAGCGTACGCGCGGCGAGGTTGACCGCGACGGAGAGCGGCTGCTCGCCGTGGCTCCAGTCGCGGCTGCGCCGCAGGCTCTCCCGGAGCACGAACTCGGTGAGCCGGCCGAGCTGGCCGGTGTGCTCGGCCACCGCCACGAAGTCGTCCGGCGAGACCGTGCCGTGCGCCGGGTGCTCCCACCGGGCCAGGCACTCCACGCCCACCAGGCGGCGGTCCCGCAGCGTGACCTTGGGCTGGAAGTAGACCTCCAGCTTGCCCTCGTCCAGCGCCCGTTGCAGGTCGCCGGCGAGGCCGAGCCGGCGCAGCGACCGCGACTCCAGCGCCGGGCTGTAGAGCTGCACGCTGCCCGGGACCGACTTGGCGGCGCTGGCCGCCAGGTCGACGCGCTGCAACAACGCCACCGCGTCGCTGCCGTGGTCGGGGTGGACCGCCACGCCGACCACCGTGTCCACGTCCACGGTGAGCGCGTCGAAAACCATCTCGTCGCGGATCTGCTCCCGGAGCTGGGCCGCCAGTTCCAGGGCCGCCTCGGTGCTCTCCAGCCGGAGCGTCACCAGGAACTCGTCCCCACCGGCGCGGCCGACCAGCGCCGAGGAGGGCGCGCAGGCGCGCAGCCGCTCGGCCACCTCGACGAGCACCTTGTCCCCGGCGGCGTGGCCGAGCGACTCGTTGACCTGGCGGAGCCGGTCGACGTCGAAGAGGAGCAACGCGACCACCTCGCCCGGCGCGCCGATCTTCACCGCCTCGGCCACCGCCGCGGTCAGCCGGCGCCGGTTGGGCAGCTTGGTGAGCGTGTCGTGGTCGGCGTCGTGCCGCAGCCGGTCGACCAGGCGAGAATTCTCCAGGGCGACAGCGGCGTGCGCCGCCACCGTCTCCAGGACCGCGACGTCGCGCGCGGTGAAGTGCGAGGGGTCGACCAGCCGGTTGGTCACCTCGAGCGTCCCGATCACCACCCGGCCCGAGCGCAACGGGACGATGATCGTGTCCTTGACGCCCTGTTCGGCCAGGCTGGCCCGGAACTCCGGATCGCTGCACACGCCCCGGCCGACGGTGACCGGGCGGGCCTTCTGCATCGCCCGCTGGCGCAGCTCCACCCCGGTCGGGGCGGTGTCCAGCAGGCCGGGGTCATCGACCCGCGCGGTGAGCAGGGTCTCCGGGTGCCGGCCCTGGGCGGGCAGCCACAACGTCGCGTACTCCGCCTGCATCAGACCCCGGACGCGGCCCAGCAGGGCGTCCGCGAGCGTGCCGTCCTGGCCGCTGGCCGAGATCGCCCGGCTCAGCTCGTACATGCCGCTGAGCGTGCGGTGCTGCTGGAAGAACTCGGTGTACGACCGGTAGACCGCCACCAGCCCCGCGGCCAGCGCGGCCAACGGCACCAGGGACCACCAGGACTGCTCCAGCAACATCAGCACGATCAGGCCGGCCGACACGTTGATGCCGTTGGTCAGCACGCCCGAACGCAGCGCCCGGAACGTCTCCCGGCCGGCGTGCCACCCGATGAGCAGGGTCTGGACCGCGGCGATCGAGGTGAGGCTCACCAGGATCACCATCGCCACCGCGAGGCAGAGGCCCAGCCACGTGGCGGGGCCCACGCCCTCGGTCGGCGGCAGGATGGTCAGCACCAGGGCGCCGACCGAGGTGCCCGCCGCCGCACGCGCGACGTTGAACCAGAGCTTCGGCGCCGACAACCGGTGACGCAGGTGCGTCACGAGCGAGGACAGCGTGTAGATCAGGACGACGGTGAGCGGCGGCAGGAAGTAGAAGGCGAGCACCAGCGGCAGCTCGGTGAGCGTCATACCGAGTGACTGCCGGCGGATGACCACGCCGACGACCGGCCCGCTGGCGACGATCATCAGCGCCAGGAGCAGCACCGCCGGAAGCCACCCGCCGATGGGTGGCTTCGCGATCAATCCGGTGACCGTCGAACAAGCCACCGCTACCAGGGCGAGCGGCGCGGTGATTATCCAGGCGTCCTCGGAGGGTCTGCGCCTCGGGTTGTCTCGCCCGCTCATCCCACTCCCTGTCCGGTGGGTCCCACTCCCGGTCCGGCGGGCAGGACCCACCGGCTTCCGCCCCCGTGGAGGTCAGCCCGGGTCGCTGTCAGACCCAGACGTAGTCGAGGAGGCGGAGGTCGCCCAGGCCGGACTTTGCACTGATTACCGAAACGCCCAAGGCGGCGGAAACGAGGAGGAGCGAGCCAAACAGCCGGCCCAGCCTACGACCAGACATGATTGCTCCTGTCGGGAGAGTTACAACCATCGTGAAGGTTCCACGATCGTGCCACACCCCGCTCACGGGCAAAAGCTGCGCGAGCCCTCGCGCAGGGGCAGTGGCAGGGAAATCATCCGTTCGACAGGCGCGGCTCACCCTCCGGCCCAGCATACCGTCACGATCAGCCCCGCAGCCGCTACGGAAGGCGCGCACAACGACTTCGCGCGTAAACCACGCTTAGCGCCTGATTCACCCGTCAGCCGGCCGGCACCCGGCCACGGCCACAGTAGATGGCGTCGGCGCTCCCGTCGGCCGCCCTCGGACAGCCTCTACCATCATCGATGCCTGAGGCAAGGTTTCACGCCAGGAGAACCGAGTGAATCATCAGCCGGCCGGTGAGGACGCCCCAGCCCTGGCCGATCGCGAGCCGGTGACAGCACCCTGACTGCCGGCCGGCTACCGCCGCTGCCGGTTCACGCGGGCTTCGTGCCGGTGACGTCGTACTCGAACAGCGCCTTGTTGGAGTTCCGCTTGCGGATGGTCTCCACCTTGACGTCCGAATAGCCGAGTTCGCGCAGCATCACGGCATACCAGGTGTGCGCGGGCACCTCGTGCTTGTAGAAGGTGGAGTTTCCGACGATGTAGGAAACGCTGCCGCCCGGCTTCAAGTGCTTCGTCACGCTCTGGAAGTGCAGCCACATGTCGTGGTGGTACTTGTGAACGTAGCTGGCAAGCAGCGGACCGTTCTTGCCGCCGTCGGCCGCGATCTTCTCGCAGACCACCTTCATCGCCCCGTCGACAGGCGTCCCGACGTCCGGCTTCCACGTGTTGAGCTTGCTCGTGGCGGTGCCCCACGTGCCACCGATGGCGCGCCAGTCGAGCTCGCCGGCGTCGCCGGCCACGTCCAGGTAGCGGAGCCAGTACATGTACGGGCGAAGCTCGCGGATGTAGCTCATCCGATTCACGTACGGCGGTGAGGTCAGCACGAAGTCCGCAGGCTCCAGGCCGTCCAGACCCGTCCGCGAATCGCCCTGCCGGACAACCGCCGTGCCGGCGAGGTCGAAACGGGCGGACTCGATGATCGTCGCCATTTCCGTGGCGTACCCGTCGAGCGCCTTGTCGAGGTCGTCGACCACGAAGAGCGCCTGCTCGGCCGGCGCTTCCTTGAAGGACATCGACTGATGGTTGAACGCCGCGTTGGAGCAGGAGATCAGCGACCGGCAGAGACCGATCTCCAGCAGGTCGCGGATCTGCCCGTCGAAACGGTCGATCTCGTTCCGAAGCGCCTTGAGGGCGTGGAGCGCGCCCGGCGACCACCACTTCTCGATCCTGAACAGGCTCGGCTGCCAGAGATCGGCGTCCTCGTCGTGCGCCCGCGCCCCGTCGAGCACACTCGTCACGGCGTCAGCGAGCGCGACGAGCGTGTCCTCCGGGTAGTTCGTCGTCTTGACCGTGCCGAGCCAGACCAGGAACGGGTTGATGTCCACCGACTGCCCCCGGTGGCCGAGCTCGGCAGCCGCGAGAGGCGTCGTGCCCGTGCCCGAGAAGGGGTCGGTGACGATGCTGCCGCTCGGCATGTGCGACATGCGATCGCGGACGAGGCGTACGCCGTAGGCGGGCGTGAGGCGCAACCAGCCGTGCCTCCCCACACCCATGTTGGCGCGGAACGTCATGTGCTCGTTGCGGCTGTGCGCCGCGCGCTCGACGAGCTCCGTCATGCCGCCTCCAGGAGTCGCCGCAGGACGTGCTCCACGCTGGCGCGCAGGTCGGTGGTGTCCCGCCGGAGGTAGCCGACAACGTCCCGCAGGAAACCGAAAGTACTGGACAGGGGGTCATGCCCGCCCACGGCTGGGAAGACACTCCAGTTGCCGGTCAGGTATCGCGAGCAGACCATGTGACCTGGTTCTCGGACAGTCCGAACTCCGCCTTGAGGACCTGGCGGAAGATGCGCTCGCAGCCGACGCCGAACTGCCTGTGGATCGACGTCATGCCGCCCGCGGCTCTGCGCGGCGAACATCAGGGGCGAGGCGACGCCCATTCAGTGACAGAGCGGGTCAGCGCCGTACAGCGCGGTGAAGCCGGCAAGGTCGACCTCGTCGGCCCCTCCCATCTCGGGAAGGCAATCCGCCGACGTGCGGAGCGGCGCGAGCAGGATCTCTCGGTAGAGCCGGTCCCGCTCCTCAGTGCTCGACGCCATGGGACGGCAGCTTACGGCAAAGCTCAGACACCCCCTCGCACCCACACCAATCAAGCAGTTCAGTCCCATTTGGCGCAGATCCGGCGCTCTGCTCGTCACGAGCGCACTTCAGCGGCGAGATGGGCCGAGGCAGCTGCTGCTTTCCTGCCGGCCGGCCAGGGCTTGCCGGTCCACGGCCCACCATTTGCCCAACGCCCATGGATCCACCCCTGCCACCGTTCCCGGCGCCCAATAACTTCCGCGACACCACCAGCTTGCCGACCGATCATGTGTCGATGACCAGGGAAGAGGCTCTTGCCAACCTTCACGACACCGTCGTCTTCTGGAGCATCGGCTCCGCCACCTCGGTTGACGTGGTCATGGCCGCCTGCGACTGCCTGGTGGCAGGCGTCGACAGTCCGACCCTCCGGATCCTGGCCGGCGTCTCCCCCGTGAAGGGCAGCGAGGACGACGATCTGCGCCGCTGGCTGGCTGATGCGTTCGCGGAACTCTCCCTGACCTACTACGGGAAAGAGAGCCGGAAGGCCGAAGAGGAAGTCCTCCGCATCATGGCGCGACGACTGCTCGCCAGGAAGATCGCGCCTCGCGAACTCACGTCCTGGGTCTCACAGTTCATCACCTACGCCGGGACTCCCCTGGCAGGCGAACTGATCAACCTGGAGAGCGCCTACGAGTACGTCGAGGCCGCCAACGAGGTACACATGCTGGTCAGCACCAAGCCCGAGGATCTCGACGCGGAGGTCATCGCCGAAGCTCGACGACTGGTCGGCGACAGCGGCGCCGGCAGGGACCAGGGTTGAGCCACCACGGATTATCCCCGATCTTGTCGTGGACGTCCTTTCCGTGGCCCGCCCACAATCAGTCGCAGACGGCTGGACTCAGCCGGACTCGGCCAGACGAACGAGAACGGCCCCCGATCAGCATCTCTGCTGGTCAGGGGCCGTATCTGCACCTGGTGGCGGGTAGAGGATTCGAACCTCTGTAGCTTTCGCGACGGATTTACAGTCCGCTCCCATTGGCCGCTCGGGCAACCCGCCAGGGCACACCACCGCGTCGCAACGCGGTGGCGGAAGCAAGGATAGCGGTTGCCCCCGGCACCGCCGCAACCGGGTACCGTCAGGAGGTCCCACGCTGGTCAGCGCGGGACGGACCAGGACAGACCGCCGGACAGCAGGAGCATGAGCATGGCAGCGAACCCCTCGTTCGACATCGTGAGCAAGGTCGACCGGCAGGAGGTCGACAACGCTCTCCGCCAGTCGGAGAAGGAGCTCTCGACGCGGTTCGACTTCCGGGGCACGGGTGCCGAGATCTCCTGGTCGGGCGAGGAGGCGATCAGCATCCAGGCGGAGACCGAGGAGCGCGTACGGGCCGCGCTGGAGGTCTTCAAGGAGAAGCTGATCAAGCGGAACATCTCGCTGAAGTCACTCGATGCCGGCGAGCCCAAGCAGTCGGGCAAGATCTTCAAGATCGATGCCAAGGTGGTGCAGGGCATCGACTCGGACAAGGCCAAGGCGATCAGCAAGAAGATCCGCGACGAGGGCCCGAAGGGCGTGCAGGCGCAGATCCAGGGCGACCAGCTCCGCGTCACCGGCAAGAAGAAGGACGACCTCCAGGCCGTCATCACGCTGCTCAAGGGCGAGGACTTCGGTCTGGCTCTCCAGTTCACCAACTACCGGTAAGGGGGACTCTGGCCGGCCTGGTCATCGGGCCGGCCGGGCCTTGCCATCCGCGCGGATGTCGGTCGGCCTCTCCTCGACCCGGCGCGCGCTCCGACCCCTCGCGGGCAAGGACCGCTGATGGGACACGACCCCCTTCGGCCGGACGCATGATCGGAACGTGTTGCAGGCTCCTCGAAGACCCACGGCGGCCTACCGCAACCACCATGGACCGTGAGCCGTCGGCGGGCCTCCGTCATGCCGAAGGCGGGTGCGACCGGCCGGCCGGTCGCACCCGCGAAGGGATATCTCCTAGTCCGTCGCCTCGACACCAGGCGTGGCGGACGTCGCGGGGCCGAGGACCAGGTGCGGATCGAGCACCACGCCGATTGCCTGGTCCGGTGTCAGTGGCAGAGATCCGTTCCTCGCGGTGAGGCGAAGGGACGCTGCGGACCCGTCGGGCCGGAGCAGGTCCACGCTGAGCGTCTCGTACCGCACGACCTCGGCGCCGCGCTCCGCCGGAAGCCGGTGCTCCCGGAGCGAGGTTCGTACTTTGATCTTCTCGCCCGCGGGGCCCACCTGCTGCACACAGGTGCCGCTCGCCGTGCGGGAGGGGCAGGCAGTGGTGATCATCGACGCGAGGGAGGTACCGGCGTTTCGCGTGAGCTGGACCGACAGGTGAGCGTTGCCGTTCCCGGCGCCGAGGGTGCCCTGACCCCAGTAGCCGGTGAGAGTCGTCTCTCCCTCCGTCCCGCCTTGCTTGTTCCAGTTGCTGAGCAGGTCGTGCCGGGCCGGGCCGCTCAGCTCGGGCGCCTGTCGAAGCAGCGCCGGGATGACGGCCGCGTCGATCCGGGCCCAGTCTTCGGGTGTGCCGGCGGCGGTGGTTACGGTCGGGGTGGGCGACGGCCCAGCCGGTGGCACCGGGTCGGTTTGGCGGGGTGCGCGGACGAGCGCGGTGGCCCCGATGGCCACCACGAGGACCGCCACAGCGGCCAACGCCATCCCGCTTCTGCGGTGCCGACGACGCGAGTCGACGGCGGCCCGGAGATCGTCGAGCGGTGGCTGACGGACGGCGTCGGTGATGGTGTCCACGTCGAACCCGCTGAACTCACGATCGGACATCGGCCCTCCTACGACTGGCTACGGCATCGACGGTGTCGGCTGGGGAGAGCAGCAGGGCGAGCGCCTGACGCCCCCGGGACAGCCGGGACTTGACTGTGCCGACGGAGACGCCCAGGGTTCGCGCCACCTCCTCGACCGGCAGGTCCACCAGGTAGTGCAGGGCCAGCGCGTGCCTCTGCCCGTCCGGCAGGCGCCGCAGCGCGGCCAGCAGCGCCAGATGCTCCGGCGCGCTGTCGGCGACCACCGGCGGCGACCACGTCCGTCGCAGCAGCCCGTCGAGCACCCGCCGACGCCGATGCCGGCTGCGGGCGACATTGACCGCCACCCGGCGCAGCCACGCCTCCGGGTTGTCGAGGCCGGCGAACCGGCGGGGCGCGGCGAGCGCCCGGGTGAACGCCTCCTGTACCGCCTCCTGCGCCTCGCTCAGGTCACCGGTCACCGCGTAGAGCTGAACGACCAGCCGCCGGAAACACCCGGCATAGACATCCGCGATCACGTCGTCGTCGGACACCCTCACCTCCCTGCTCAGCTTGTTCCACTCACGGCGGGGCGGAAAGGTTCCGTCGTTTCCGGCCGGCTTCTGCCCACAGGCAACTTCGTTGTTCCGGAGGGCGGGCGTGGGGTCGGGTGGTAGCCATGACCTCCGCGCTGCTCCTCCCCTACCGTCCGGTGCTCGGCCATCCCGTGCTGCGCCGGCTGCTGCCGGGCCTCGCCACGTCCGCGCTCGGTGACGGGCTGGCCCTGGTCGCGGTGACGTGGCTGGCGCTGCAACTCGCCCCGGAGGGGCAGCGCGGCACCTGGACCGCGTTGGCGGTGGCGGCGTACACGCTGCCGGGCGCGGCCGGTGCGGTGCTGCTCGGTCGCTGGCTGGGTGGGCGGAGCGGGGCTCAGCTCGCGGGCTGGGACGCCACGGTACGGGCGGCCGCGCTGGGCGCGATCCCGGCCGCACACCTCGTCGGGGTGCTGGACGCCGGTCTCTACGTCGCCCTGCTGGCGGTGTCCTCGCTGTTGCACCCGTGGGGGTCGGCCGGTCGGTTCACGCTCGTGGCCGAGCTGCTGCCGCAGCGGCACCACCTGGCCGCGAACGCGCTGCTCGGGACCCTCGGCCAGGCGGCGACGATCGTGGGGCCGCCGCTGGCCGGTCTGCTCATCGCCGGGGTGGGCCCGGTGTGGGTGATCGCGATCGACGCGGTCAGCTTCGCCGTGCTGGCCGTCAGCTACCGCCTCGTCATCCCGACCACCCGCCACGCGGGAACAGCCCGCCACACAGGCAGCGCGGGCACAGACCGCCACGCGAGCAACGCGGGCACGGGCAACCGCGCAGAACGGCCGGCCTCCGGATTCCGGATCATCGCGCGGGACCGGTCGCTGCTCGGTCTGCTGTCGCTGTCCTTCGCGTTCTTCTTCCTCTTCGGCCCGTTCTACGTGGCCATGCCGGTGCACGTCACCGACGACCTGCACGCCTCCGCCGGGACGCTCGCGGCCTACTACACCGCGTTCGGCGTCGGCTCGCTGCTCGGCGGGCTGCTCACCGGGCACCTGCGCGGCTGGCCGCCGCGGACCACGCTCGCCGGCATCGTGGCGTTGTTCGGCACCGCGCTGCTGCCGCTCGGCCTGGGCGCACCTGTGGTGCTGTCACTGTCCGCGTTCGCGCTCGCCGGGCTGGTCTGGGCCCCCTACCAGCCGACCGTGACGGTGTTGTTCCAGCGCCGGGCCGGGGCCGCCGACCTGCCTCGCGTACTGGCGGCGAACGGGGCTCTCCTGGTGCTGTCGGTGCCGCTGGGCACCATGCTCGGCGGTCCGGCGACCGCGTTGCTCGGGGCGCGGCCCACCCTGCTGACGTGCGCGGTGGCGATCCTCGTCCTGGGCCTGCTCGTGGCCGGGCGCCCCGGGTGGGGAGGCGCCGGGAGGGGACCGGGCCGCCGGCCGGCCCACCCGGACGCCACCGGTCAGGCGGCCAGTGACTGCTCGGCGCGTACCGCTGTGGCCTCGGCCCGGGCGATCGGCCCGGCGGGCAGCGCGGCGACCGCGGCCCCGACGGCGACCGCCACCCCGGCGAAGACGAACGCCCAGGACACGCCGCCGGCGTGGTCGATGATCAGGCCGGCGATCGAGCCACCGGCGGCGCTCGCCGCGACCGACATGGTCACCACCCAGGTGTACGCCTCGTTCAGCATGCCGGCCGGGGCGATCCGCCCGACCAGCGTGTTCTCCAGGGTGAGCGCGGGGGCGATGGCCGCGCCGCCGAGCACCAGCGCGACGCCGAGCGCGGCCGGGCCGGGCATCACCGCGAAGACGGCGAAGCTGGCCGCGACGGTGCCGAGCAGCCAGGCGAACTGGCGGGTCATGTTGGCGGCGGGCTTGCGTACGCCGAACCAGAAACCACCGATGGCGCTGCCGATGCCCCAGAGCGCGAGCAGCACGCCGGCCAGGCTTTCCGGGTCGTCGGCGCCGGAGTTCCCGGCGAAGGCCGGGACGATGACGCCGGAGGCGCCGAAGGCGATGCCGAGGCTGGCCACGCAGAGCAGCAGCGCGGGGAAGCCGCCGATCCGCAGCGGGCCGAGGCCCCGGGCGTGGTGCTCGCGCGGGTGCGGGCGCCAGCCGCGCATGACCCGGCCGAACGCGACGGCGCCGGTGCCGACCAGGGTGACCACGGCGGCGCCGACGAGCGCGGCGGAGGCGTCGGCGAACAGCACGAACCCAGCCACCAGCAGCGGGCCGATCACGAAGACGACCTCGAAGAGGGTGGTCTCGGCGGCGAGCGCGGTGTTGCGCAGGTGCGCCCGGCCGGTGGCGGGGGCGGTGAGGTCGTTCCAGGCGCCCCGGATCGCTGCGGTGAGCGGCGGGTACGTGGCACCGGCCAGGCCCGCCGCCAGGTAGATCAGCGGGAGGTTGCCGGTGCCGGAGCGGGTGGCGACGAGCAGCCCGAGCAGGGCGAGCGGGTGGGCCAACGCGGTGGCCACCAGGACGGGGGTGGGGCCGACCCGGTCGGCGATGCGTCCGGCGACCGGGCTGAGCGCGGCGCCGGAGAGCGCGTAGATGCCGCCGGCGACGGCGGCCAGGGAGTAGCGGCCGGTGACCTGCTCGACGACGAGCAGCAGCGCCAGCGGGGTCATGCCGATCCCGAGCCGCCCGATGATGCCGAGGATCAGCAGCATCGGCGCGCCGGGGATCCGCCAGACGCCCTGGTACTGGCGCAGTGCGGCCACGGTCGACCTCCGAGGGAGTAATGGGTGGGAGACGTTTCGACCCTAACGGCGCGGCCTGATCGGGGGAAACGCATTGTGCCCGGACACACCACCACGCCCGCGTCCTGGGGACGCGGGCGCGGTGCGGGCGTACGGCGGGTCAGCGCTGGAACTGCACCGGCCCGGAGTTGCGGGCCATCTGCTCCAGGCGGGCCACCCGCTGCTCCATCGGCGGGTGGGTGGCGAACATCGCGGCGATGCCGCCGCCCCGCTTGAACGGGTTGTCGATCATCAGGTGCGCGGTGCTGGCGAGCTGGCCCTGCGGCGCGAGCGGGCGCGCCTGCGTACCCATGTGGATCTTGCGGAGGGCACTGGCCAGGGCCAGCGGGTCGCGGCTCAGCTCGGCGCCGGACTGGTCGGCCTGGAACTCCCGGCTCCGGCTGATCGCGAGCTGGATCACCGTGGCGGCGATCGGGCCGAGGATCAGCGTGAGCAGCAGCACGGCCGGGTTCGGGCCGTCCTCGTCGTCGGACGAGCCCAGCGGGATGAACCAGGCGAGGTTCGCCAGCATGGTGATGATGCCGGCCAGGCCGGCCGCCACGCTGGAGATCAGGATGTCCCGGTTGTAGACGTGCGACAGCTCGTGGCCGATCACGCCACGCAGCTCCCGGTAGTCCAGGATCTCCACGATTCCCTGGGTCACGCAGACCGCCGCGTTCTCCGGGTTACGGCCGGTGGCGAACGCGTTGGGCTGCGAGGTCGGGCTCACGTACAGCCGGGGCATCGGCTTGCCGGCGAGCGTCGACAGCTCCCGCACCATCTGGTAGAGCTCGGGGAACTGTGCCTCGCTGACCGGTTGCGCCTTCATCGAGCGCAGTGCGAGCTTGTCGGAGAAGAAGTAGGTGACGCCGTTCATCAGCAACGAGACGACGACGGCGATGACGAGACCGCCGCTACCGCCGAACCAGTAGCCGATCGCGAGGATCAGCGAGGTCAACAGGCCGAGCAGCGCTGCGGTCTTGAGACGGTTGTGATGCACGATCTCTCCTTCGGTGCGCGGGCCCTTGCGGGAGGCCCGCTGACCGGTTCAACACACCGGTACCCGTCAACCATCCGGCTCATGGCTGAAAGTTGGCTGGATGTTGCTGTGCACACGCTGAAGCGGTCGCCCACCAGGGCACGAACCGGTCAGCGCGCCGCCACGTCCAGCACCAGCTGCGGTGCGAAACCGATCACCACCGCCGCCACGGTGGCCACGCCGAGCGCCAGCGCCACGGTCCGCGCCGGCCGGACCGCCGCCGCGCCCGTGGGCGTCGCGTAAAGCGAGGCGGTGACCCGCAGGTAGTAGGCCAGGCCGATCACCGCGTTCAACGCCACCACCAGCGCCAGCCAGCCCGCGTGCCCGGCCAGCAGCGCGCGTACCACTGTCACCTTGGCGAACAGCCCGGCCAGGCCCGGCGGCAGACCGGCCAGCCCGATCAGCGCCAGCGCGAACGCGCCGCCCACCCACGGGTGCCGCCGCGCCGCGCCGCGCAGGTCGGCCAGCGTGCCGCCGTCGCCGTCAGCCGGGCGCAACGCCACCACCGCGGCGAACGCGGCAAGCTCCAGCAGCACGAAGAAGATCGCGTACGCGACGGCTGCCGCGTACGCGGCCGTGCGCGCGTCGCCGGTGCGGCCCGCGGCCAGCGCCAGCGCGCCCAGCGGGGCGAGGATGTACCCCGCCTGGGCCACCGACGACCAGGCGAGCAACCGCACGGTACGCCGCTGACGCAGCGCCACCAGGTTGCCGACGGTCATGGTCAGCACCGCCAGCGCCGCCAGCACCGGGCCGGTCATGTCTCCCGGCAGCGCGCGCTGCACCACCGCCAGCAGCGCCACCACGCCACCGAGCTTGGAGGCGGTCGACAGGTACGCGGCCACCGGCAGCGGCGCGCCGTCGTACGTGGCGGGGGCCCAGGCGTGGAACGGCACGGCGGCGACCTTGAACGCCAGCCCGGCCACCACGAGCGCCGCCGCGACGCCGGTCAGCGGCAGGTCGGTCAGGTCGGCGCGGTCGGCCAGCGTGGCGCCGAGCCGGTCCAGGTGCAGCGTGCCGGCGACCGCGTAGAGCAGCGCCGCGCCGAGCAGCGTCACAGTGGTGGCGACCACGCTGACCACGAAGAACGTCACCGCCGCCTCGGCGCCGGCGAGGCTGCCCCGGCGCAGGCCGACCAGCACGTACAGCGGGAGCGTCAGCGTCTCCAGCGCCACGATCAGCGTGATCAGGTCACCGGCGGCGCCGAGCACCACGCCGCCGGTCATCGCGCAGGCGAGCAGGAAGCAGTACTCGCCTACCGGGGTGCGCCCGGCGCGCAGCAGCGGGCCGGACAGCGCCAGCACGCCGAGCGTGAGCAGGGCGATCACCGCCCCGACAAGCGCCGCTCGCCCGCCCCACACCCAGGAGCAGTCGTCGCCGACGCAGAACGTGCGCCGGGTCCCGGCCGTGCCGACGAGCGCCGCGCCGGCAGCCGTACCGGTCGCGCCGAGCGCCGCCACCGCGACCGTGACGGCGGGCCGCGCCACCAGCAGGTCGACCAGCAGCACCAGCACTGCGGTGCCGGCGGCCAGGTATGCGGGCAGCATCGCCACGTTGTCGACGCTCTGCACCAGGCTCATGGGACGACCCCCAGCAGCGCCTCCACCGGACCGGAGGCGTACGACAGCACGAGCGCCGGGGCCAGGCCGACCGCGAGCGCGAGCAGCACCAGCGGCGCCCAGGCGGTCAGTTCCGCACCGGCCAGCCCGGGTGCGAGCCCGGCCACCGCCGGGCTGGGCCGCCCGTGCGAAACCCGGCGCAGCAGCCGCAGGAAGTACGCGGCGGTGAGCGCCCCGCCCAGCGCGGCCAGCACGGCGAGGGTCAGCCAGAGCGGGCCGCCCCGCTGCACGGCGGCGACCACGGCGAACGCCTCGCCCCAGAACCCGGCCAGGCCGGGCAGCCCCAGCGAGGCGACAGCCGCGAAGCCGAGCAGCCCGGCCAGCCGGGGCGCGGTCTCCCGCAGCCCGGACAGGTCGGCCAGCGAGCCGGTGTGCGCGCGGTCCTTGACCGCGCCGGCCAGGAAGAACAGCAGGGCGGTGATGACGCCGTGGGCGATGTTGCCGATCAGCGCGGCCTGGAGCCCGGTGGCGGTGAGCGTGGCGATCCCGAGCAGCACGAAGCCCATGTGGCCGACACTGGAGTACGCGATGAGCCGTTTCAGGTCGTCCTGCGCCAGGCAGACCAGGCCACCGATCAGAATGGCGGCGACGGCGAGCACGCCGAGCACCGGCGCGGCCCAGCGGGCGCCCTCCGGGGCCACCCCCACGGCGACCCGGATCATGCCGTACGTGCCCATCTTGAGCAGCACCCCGGCGAGGATCACGCTGCCGACCGTCGGCGCCTGGGTGTGCGCGTCGGGCAGCCACGAGTGCAGCGGCCAGAGCGGGCTCTTCACCGCGAACGCGAGCGCCAGCAGCGTGAACGCGGCGAGCTGGGTGCCCCGGGACAGCCCGGCGCCGCCGGTGAGCGCGACCAGGTCGGCGGTGCCCGCGGCGGCCACCACCACGTAGACGCCGACCAGCAGCAGCACCGAGCCGAACAGCGTGTAGAGCGCGAACTTGCGGGCCGCGCGCCGCCGGTCCGCGCCGCCCCAGCCGGCGATCACCGCGTACATCGGCAGCAGGACGACCTCGAAGAACAGGAAGAACAACACCAGGTCGAGCGCGAGGAACGTGCCGAGGATGCCGACCTCGACCACCAGCAGCAACGCCACCAGCGCCCGTCCGCTGCCGCCGCCGGACGGCACCCGCCACAGCGTGTACGCGCAGCACAGCAGCGTGAGCAGCGCGGTCAGCACCACCAGCGGCCAGGAGATGCCGTCCACGCCCAGGTGGAAGCGCAGGTCGAGCCCGGGCACCCACGCCACGTCGACCTGGTGCCAGGGCTGCACCGCCGGGCGGGGCCCGTACCCGAACCAGCCGTGGTCGCCGCCGACCAGCGGCAGCGTCGCCAGCAGCGTCAACGCGGCGGCGACGGTGCCGACCACCCGGCCGGCCCGGTCGCCCGGCACGACCGCGGTGGCCAGCGCGCCGAGCGCCGGTACCGCCACCACGGCGACCAGCAGGACCTGCCCGAACGTCATGACGTGACTCCGATCAGGGCGACCGCGAGGCCGATCAGCAGCGCGCCCGCCAGCACCCCGGCCGCCGCCCGCGGCAGCGCCGCCCGGTGCAGCGCGGCCAGGCCACCGCCCACCTCGACCGCCGTCCGGCCACTGCCCTCGACCAGCCCGTCCACGCCCAGTTCGTCACCGGTACGCACGACCCGCGCGAGCGCGCCCACCGGGCGTACGACGACTGTGTGCTGGACGTCGTCGAGCCGGAACGCCCGGACGAAGACCGGCCGCAGCGGACCCAGGAAGCGGGCCGGGTCGGCGGCCGGGTCGCGGCGCCAGCCCGCCCAGGCGACGCCCGCGCCGACGAGCAGCAGCAGGAACGGCAGGACCAGGTTCGGCGCGAGGTGCACCAGCTCGACCGCCTCGCCGGTGTCGTCGCCCGGCACGCGCAGCCGGTCGGCGAACCACGGCGCGAACGCGGCCAGCCCGAGCAACGCGGCCGGGACCGTGAGCAGCAGCACCGGCCAGCGCAGCAGCGCGGGCGGGTCGTGCGGCCGCAGCAGCGGCGTGCGGGTCGCGCCGAGGAACGTGCGCAGCAGCAGCCGGGTCGCGTACCAGGCGGTCACCGCCACGCCGACCAGCCCGGCCAGCCAGACCAGCCAGCCGACCCAGGCCGCGCTCGGCCCGGCGCCGTCGAGCGCGGCCGCCTCGGCGGCGGCGAGCACGCCGTCCTTGCTCCAGAAACCCGAGAGCGGGGGTACGCCGGCGAGCGCGCCCAGGCCGACCACAGTGCACCAGAACGTCACCGGCATGGCGGTACGCAGGCCGCCCATCCGGGACATCAGCGTGGTGCCGACGGCGTGGATCACCGCACCGGCGGCGAGGAACAGCAGCGCCTTGAACGCGGCGTGGGTGAGCAGGTGGAACAGCGCGGCAGCCGGTGCGCCGACCGCCAGCGCGCCGGTCATGTAGCCGATCTGCGACACGGTCGACCAGGCGAGCACGCGCTTGATGTCGTCCTGCGCGGTGGCGGCGAACGCGCCCAGCAGCATCGTGATCGCGGCCATCACGCCCAGCACGGCGAGCGCGGCCGGGGCGCGCTCGAACAGCGGGAACAGGCGGGCCACCGCGTACACGCCGGCGGCGACCATGGTGGCGGCGTGGATCAGCGCGGACACCGGCGTCGGGCCGGCCATCGCGTCGGGCAGCCAGGTGTGCAGCGGGAACTGGGCGCTCTTGCCCGCCACCCCGGCGAGCAGCAGCAGGCAGGCGGCGGTGAGCGTACCGGTGCCGTAGTCGTGCGCCAGCACGTCGGCGATCCGGAAGCTGCCCGCGCCCACGCCGAGCAGCGCGATGCCGAGCAGGAAGCCGACGTCACCCACGCGGGTGACAAGGAACGCCTTCACCGCCGCGCCGGGTGCCTCGGGCAGCCGCCGGTCGTGGGCGATGAGCAGGTACGAGCAGACGCCCATCACCTCCCAGCCGACCAGCAGCATGATCAGGTCGCCGGACACCACCACGGTGAGCATGGCGGCGGTGAAGAGGCTCAACTGCGCCGCGTACGGCGGGTAGCGGTGGTCGACGTCCACGTCGTCGTGCGGGCCCCGGCGCAGGTAGCCGATCGAGTAGACCTGCACGGCCAGCGCGACAGCGGCGACGGCGGTGGCGACGAGCACCGCCACGCCGTCGAGCCGCAGGCCGAGCGTGACCCGCAGTCCGCCCAGGTCGACCCAGGTGGTGGACGCCTCGACCGGCGCGTCCACGCGGACCAGCAGCGCCAGCGCGGCCAGCAGCGACACCGCCGCCCCGGCCACGCCCAGCGCGACCGCCAGCCGCCGGGCCGACGCCCGGTCGTGGCGCGGGGCGGGCGGCAGCAGCAGGCCGAGCAGCCCGGCGACCAGCGGGGCGCCCGGCAGCACCGCCGCGAGCCACAGCGTCGGCGTGCTCACCGGACCGCTCCTTCCGGGCGCTCGGCCGGGGTCACCGCGGGCGCCGGCTCGGCCAGCGGAACGTCGTCGACTGTGACGCTGGCGCGCAGCCGGTAGAGCTGGAGCACGATGGCCAACCCGACACCGATCTCGGCGGCGGCCAGCACGATCACGAACAGCGCGAACACCTGACCCGAGTGCGGCAGCGTGGCCTTCACAGTGGTGTCGGCGGTGACCAGCACCAGGTTCACCGCGTTGAGCATCAACTCCACCGCCATCAGCACCAGTACGGCGTTGCGGCGGCGCAGCACGCCGTACACGCCGAGGCCGAACAGCAGCACGGCGGTGACGTACGGGATGACCGGCCTCACGGGCGCCCGCCCTCGTCGGCGGGCCGGCGGCCGATGTCGGGGCGGGAGAGCACGATCGCGCCGACCAGCGCGGCCAGCAGCAGCACCGACAGCACCTCGAACGGCAGCACCCACGAGCGGAAGATCTGCTCGCCGAGGCGCTCGGCGGTGCCGGCGGCCGGCAGGTCCACCCGGGACCAGCGGAACGCGTCGATCAGCAGCACGGCCAGGCCGAGGCCGCTGCCGCCGCCGACCAGCGCGGCGGCCCAGCCCGGCCGGTCCAGGTCGTCCGACGGGCCGATCGGCGCGCGGGTCAGCATCACCGCGAACAACAGCAGCACCACCACCGCGCCGACGTAGATGAGCACCTGCACCCAGGCCACCAGCTCAGCGGTCAGCACCAGGTAGTCACCCGCGAGCGCGCCCAGGCACACCACCAGCCACAACCCGGCCCGGACCAGGTGGCGGGTCGCGACCACCAGCGCGCCCGCGCCCACCGCCACCGCGCCCAGCGCGAGCAGCAGCACGTCCGCACCGGTCATGAGGCGGTGCCTCCGCCCGGATCGGTGGCGGCGTCGGGGCGTACCCGGGAAGGAGCCGGACGGGCCGACGGACCCGCCGCCTTCCGGGCGGCGGTGGTCTCCTCCTTGGAGGGGTCGCCGAGCGGGTCGTGCGCCGGCGGCGGCGGGACGGTGGCCATCCACTCGCCCAGGTGGTCCTTGTCGTGCAGCAGGTCCTTGATGTCGTACTCGGCGTACTCGAACTCGGGCGACCAGTAGAGCGCGTCGAACGGGCAGACCTCGACGCAGATGCCGCAGTACATGCAGAGCGAGAAGTCGATGTCGAACT
Organism: Micromonospora chalcea; assembly: GCF_028768405.1. Taxonomy (NCBI): domain Bacteria; kingdom Bacillati; phylum Actinomycetota; class Actinomycetes; order Micromonosporales; family Micromonosporaceae; genus Micromonospora; species Micromonospora chalcea. Next base: position 4,094,372 of record NZ_CP118233.1, read on the forward strand.
TGTCGAGCACGTTGCGCTGGCGGGGGCGGGCGGCGCCGGGCACCGCCACCTCCTCCTTGTGCGAGTCGATGTAGATGCACCAGTCCGGGCACTCGCGCGCGCAGAGCATGCAGACCGTGCAGTTCTCCTCCAGCAGCGCGATCACGCCACGGGAGCGCGGCGGCAGCTCGGGCGCCACATCCGGGTACTGCTGGGTGGTCGAGCGGCGGGTCATCGTCTTCAACGTGACCGCCAGGCCCTTCACCAGACCGCCGCCGGGCACTCCACCGTGCTCGCTCATGCCGCCCATCCTGCCCTGTGACCCGGGCGCGCGCGACCACCACCCGGCGCTTTGGCCCGGGCGTGCGGCCGGATCACGCCTCGCCGGGTGTGAGTGGGGGCAGCATCTCCACGCCGAGCTGCTGGAGCACCTGGAACAGCTCGTTGACGCTCCACACGTCCACGATCCGCCCGTCGTCGTCGAAGCGCAGGAACGTCGCGCCCGAATAGCTGACCACCCGGCCGGTCGGCGGCACCGGACCGAACTGGCCCGCCTGGGTGCCGGCGGCCCGCCACCGCACCGCGACCCGCGTACCGGCCGCCACCACGTCGACGATCTTGTAGCGTAGGTCGGGGAACGACGCCCGCCGGTCCCGGTGCCACGCCAGCATCGCCGCCGGGCCGGTGCCGCCCAGGCCCGGGCACTCCGCCGCCACCAGCTCGTACGCGCTCTCCTCGCGCCCGGCGTTCCACACGTCGGCGACGAAACGCCGGGCCGCCGTCTCCACATCGGTCACGGCGGGCAGCCTATGCCTCTTTGTGACGCGCTCGACCTGCCGGGAGCCGCCCGAGCGACCATGATGGGAGCGAAAAGCGAACTCGGAGGTAGAGCGTGGGCGGCAGCGACGACGAGGTCCTGGACCGGACCGGCGGCAAGTACGTGGAGCCGGGTGGCGAGTTCACCCGCGACCAGCGCTACATAGCCACCCGGATCACCGCCGACGGGCGGGACGGCTGGCCGGTGGAACCGGGGCGCTACCGGCTGGCGGTCAGCCGGGCCTGCCCCTGGGCCAACCGGCTGATCATCGTCCGGCGCCTGCTCGGGCTGGAGGACGCCATCTCGATGGCAGTGGCCGGGCCCACCCACGACAAGCGCAGCTGGACGTTCGACCTGGACCCGGACGGCAAGGACCCGGTACTCGGCATCGAGCGGCTCGCCGACGCCTACTTCGCCCGCTTCCCCGGCTACGAGCGCGGCATCACCGTCCCGGCGCTCGTCGACGTGCCCACCGGCCAGGTCGTGACGAACGACTACGCCCAGATGAGCCTGGACCTCACGACCGAGTGGACGGCGCACCACCGGCCGGGCGCGCCGGACCTCTACCCGGAGCCGCTGCGCGCCGAGATCGACGAGGTGAACGCGGTCGTCTTCGCGGACGTCAACAACGGCGTCTACCGGTGCGGCTTCGCCGGCAGCCAGGAGGCGTACGACAAGGCGTACCACCGGCTCTTCGACCGGCTGGACTGGCTGAGCGAACGGCTGGCCGGGCAGCGGTACCTGGTCGGCGACACGATCACCGAAGCGGACGTACGGCTGTTCACCACGCTCGTCCGCTTCGACCCGGTCTACCACGGGCACTTCAAGTGCAACCGGCAGAAGCTCAGCGAGATGCCGGTGCTGTGGGCGTACGCCCGGGACCTGTTCACCACGCCCGGGTTCGGCGACACCATCGACTTCGACCACATCAAGCGGCACTACTACGAGGTCCACCGGGACATCAACCCGACCGGGATCGTGCCGCTCGGCCCCGACCTGAGCAACTGGCTCACCCCGCACGGCCGGGAGGAACTGGGCGGCCGCCCCTTCGGCGACGGCACCCCACCCCCGCCCCCACCCCCGTCCGAGCAGGTGGACCCCGCCCACACGCCGTTGCGCTGACCCGCTCTCTTCCGCCCCGCCCTGCCCGCCCGCCCCTGCCTCGTCGATCTTGCACATTGAGCCCGGAACCTGCGAGCTTTGCCCCTTTCGCCGGGGCAGAAAGTGCAAGATCGCCGGGGAGGTGGGGGTGGGGAGGGAGGGTGGGTTACAGGGCCAGGCGGACTGCGGCGGTCAGGACGAGCTGGGCCAGGGCCAGGGGGACCAGGACCAGCCAGCAGAGGCGCTGGAGCTGGTCCTCGCGCAGCCTCGGGTAGCTCACCCGCAACCAGATGATCACGAAGGCGACGGCGAACACCTTCAGCAGCGTCCACAGCCAGCCGAGCTGCGCGTCGGCGAACGGGCCCTGCCAGCCGCCGAGGAACAGCACAGTCGTCAGCGCCGCGATCACCACGATGCCGACGTACTCGGCGAGCAGGAAGAACGCGAACCGCAGACCGGTGTACTCGGTCATGTAGCCGAAGACCAGCTCGGAGTCGGCCACCGGCATGTCGAACGGCGGGCGGCGGATCTCGGCCAGTCCCGCCACGAAGAAGATCACCATGGCCGGCGCCTGCCAGAGCAGCCACCACGGCTGCCACGCCTCCACGATGCCGGAGAGGCTGAGCGTGCCGGCCGCCATCGCCACCGAAGCGGCGGCCAGCACGAGCGGCAGCTCGTACCCGAGCAGCTGGGCCGCGCCGCGCAGCCCGCCGAGCAGGCTGTACTTGTTGGCTGACGCCCACGCGGACATGAGCACCGCCAGCACCCCGACGCCCACCACGGCGAGCACGAAGAACAGGCCGATGTCCAGCGGCTGGGCGACCAGGTCACCCGGGCCGAGCGGGATCACGAGCAGCACGAGCAGGTACGGCACCAGCGCCACCGCGGGCGCCAGCCGGAACACCTGCCGGTCCGCGTCGCGCGGGGTGACGTCCTCCTTCTGCACGAACTTGATGCCGTCGGCCACCAGTTGCGCCCAGCCGTGGAAGCCACCCGCGTACATCGGGCCCAGCCGGCCCTGCATGTGCGCCATCACCTTGTGCTCGGCCTGGCCGACGATCAGCGGCAGCGTGAGGAACGCGACGAGCACGCCCGCCACGCGCAGGACCAGCTCCAACCAGTCCGGCATCAGCTCTCCCCCGCCGCGTCGGGGTCCGGCTGCTGCCGGGGCGGACCGGTCGGCGGTTCCCCGGGCAGCGGCCGCCCGAGCGGACCCGCCTCATCGGCCGCCGGAGCAGCGCCGGACCGCGCTTGCCCCGCGCCGGTGGAGGGACGGGCAGCACGCGCCGGACGCTCCCGGGCCGGGCGGGCCGGCGTACCCCCGCGGGGGCCCTCACCGGCGCCCGCCGCACCCGCCGGCGTGGGCGTCGTGCCCCACTCACCCGGCGCGGGCACGCCCGGCGGCCGGACCGGCCGGCGGCCGCCGCCCGCCTCCGACTCGCCCGGCTCCTTCGCGCCGGGCCACGGCTTGGCGACCCGGGAGGCGAGGACGAACTCCTTGCGCAGCGGGTGCCCCTCGAACTCCGGCGGCAGCAGCAGCGGCCGCAGCTCGCCGTGGCCGGCGAAGTCGATGCCGAACATCTCGTGGGTCTCCCGCTCGTGCCAGGCCGCGCCGGGGAACAGGTCGACCACCGAGGCGACGACGGGCGCGTCGCGGGGCACCCGGGTGCGCAGCAGCAGCCCGTGCCGGTGCGCGACCGACCAGAGGTGCAGCACCACGTCGAAGCCGTCGGCCAGCTCGTCCACCGCCGACAGCCAGTCGAGGAAGTCGAGACCCAGCTCGGCGTCGTCACGCGCCGCACGCACCGCGTCCGCCCAGCTCGCCGGGGGTACGTCAACGGTGGCGCGGGCGTACCCCTGACCGCCGGAGACCGACGCGGTGGCCTCCACGGGCGCGAGCAGCTCGACCACCCGCCGGCCGACCTCTTCCGGAGTCATGCGCTGATCCTATGGCCGACGGCTGCGGACCGGGTCGGGCCGCCCGTGCCGGATCGTCGCTTTGCCGGGCGGACGGCGGGAGCGCGCGGGAGGATGAGGGACGTGCGCGCTGTGACTGTGACCCCCGGTGTCCCGGACTCGCTGCGGCTGGTCGAGGACTGGCCCGAGCCGGCGCCCGAGGAGGGTGCGATCCTGGTGGAGGCGCTGGCGGTGGGCGTCTGCGGCACCGACCACGAGATCGTCGCCGGCGAGTACGGCGAGGCGCCGCCGGGCCAGGAGCGGCTGGTGCTCGGGCACGAGTCGCTGGGCCGGGTGCTGGAGGATCCGACCGGCACGTTGCAGCCCGGCGACCTGGTGGCGGGCGTGGTCCGCCACCCCGATCCGGTGCCCTGCGCGAACTGCGCGGTGGACGAGTGGGACATGTGCCGCAACGGGCTGTACACCGAGCACGGCATCAAGGGACTGCCCGGTTTCGCCAGGGAACGCTGGCGGCTGCAGCCCAAGTTCGCGGTCGGCCTGGACCCGGCCCTCGCGTCGGTGGGCATGCTGCTGGAGCCGGCCAGCGTGGTGGCGAAGGCGTGGGACCACATCGAGCGGATCGGGCGCCGGGCCGAGTGGACGCCGAAGAGCGTGCTGATCACCGGGGCCGGGCCGATCGGCCTGCTGGCGGCGCTGCTCGGCAGCCAGCGTGAGCTGTCGGTGCACGTGCTGGACCGCAACACCACCGGCCCGAAGCCGGACCTGGTCCGGGCGCTGGGCGCCACGTACCACACGTCGTCGGTGACCGAGCTGGACGTGAAACCCGACGTGGTGATCGAGTGCACCGGCGCGCCGACGGTGGTGCTGGACGCCATGTGCAAGGCCGCGCCCACCGGGATCGTCTGCCTGACCGGTGTGTCCAGCGGCGGGCGGACCATCAACTTCGACGCCGGGGCGCTCAACCGGGAGCTGGTGCTGGAGAACAACGTGGTGTTCGGCTCGGTGAACGCCGGCCGGCGGCACTGGGACCTGGCCGCCGAGGCGCTCGCCCAGGCGGACCAGTCCTGGCTGACGTCGCTGATCACCCGCCGCGTACCGGTCTCGAACTACCGGGAGGCGTACGCCCGCACCGGCGAGGACATCAAGGCGGTGCTGGACTTCACGCAGTGAGGCGGGGCGCCGCGGTCGACGCCCCGCGCCCTCAGATGCCGGGCAGCCGGCCGTTGCGGAACAGGTCCACGAAGAGCTGGTGGTCCTCGCGGGCCCGGATCCCGTACCGGTGCGCGAAGTCGACCAGGTAGTCGACGAACCCGTCCGGGTCGGAGTCGACGGCAGCGACGATCGCCTCCTCGGTGGAGTAGTCGACCAGGTCGTGGCTGGACTCGTCGTCGGCCACCGAGTGCATCCGGGCCACCGCGCGGCCCAGGTCGGCGAGCACCCCGGCCAGTTCCTCCGGCTCGTTCACGTCGGCCCAGTCGAGGTCCGCCGCGTACGGGGAGACCTCCGCGACGAGCTGGCCGACGCCGTCCAGCTCGGTGAAGCCCAGCCACGGGTCGGCGTGCGCCTGCAACGCGCGCTGCGACTCGGCGGTGCGGTGCCCCTGGTGCCGGAAGTACGACCGGACGCGCTCGTCGTCGACGTACCGCGCCACGGCCGGCACCTGCGCCTGCTTCATGTAGATGACGACGTCGTTCTCCAGCGCCTGGGTGTGCCCCTCCAGCAGCAGGTTGTACGACGGCAGCCCGGCCGACCCGATGCCGACGCCCTTGCGCAGCACCACGTCCTTGATGCCGGTGGCCACCGGGCGCATCCGGGTGGTCGAGTCCGGCAGCGTGTGCAGGTAGTCGGCGAACGCGGCGCAGACCTTCTCCCGGGTCGCGTCGTCGATCTCGTGCACGCCGTCGCCGAGGGAGAACCGGCGCTCGTAGTTGTCGACGGTGGTCTGCGCGGCGAGCAGGTCCACCCTTGTGTTCAGCCGCGCCTGCTGGAGCACCCGGCGCAGCACGCCGTCGGCGTTGTCCAGCGTGATCGAGCCGATCGCGTCGTCCCCGCCGGCCGCGATGGCCCGCAGCTCGGCCAGGTACGACCGGGCGAAGCCGGTGACCAGTTCGCCGATCACCCGGTCGGAGAGGGCCTTCGCGTAGCCGATCAGCGCCACGCTCGCCGCGAGGCGTTTCAGGTCCCAGGTGAACGGCCCGACGTACGCCTCGTCGAAGTCGTTGACGTTGAACACGAGCTGCCCGGAGGCGTTCATGTAGGTGCCGAAGTTCTCGGCGTGCAGGTCGCCGTGGATCCACACCCGGCTGGTCCGGCCGTCGAGGAACCGGTCGCTGCCGAAGTCGCCGCGCTGGTCGGCGTAGAACAGCGCCGCGCTGCCCCGGTAGAACGCGAACGGTGACGCGGCCATCTTGCGGAACTTACGGCGGAACGCCGCCGGGTCGATCGCCATGGACGCGCCGAACTCCTCGGTCAGCACGTCGATGATGAATGCGGAGCGCTTCTCCGCGAAGTCGGTCATGAGCCGCAGGCTAGACCGGCGGCGCCACCCGACGGCTCAGCCGAGCGGCGGACGGACCGGCGGCGCGGTCAGCGCCTCGACCGGCCGCGCCACAGCGTCCGCCGGAGAGGCGAGCGCGTCGGGGCGGGCCACGCCGCCGACGCCGGACTGCTCGGCGGCGATCTTCTCCTGGAGGCGCAGGATGCCGTGCAGCAGCGCCTCCGGGCGCGGCGGGCAGCCGGGCACGTACACGTCGACCGGGATGAGCTGGTCGACGCCCTTGGTGACCGAGTAGGAGTCCCAGTACGGGCCGCCGCAGTTGGAGCAGGCGCCGAACGAGATCACGTACTTCGGTTCGGGCATCTGGTCGTAGAGCCGCTTGACCGCCGGGGCCATCTTGTCGGTGACGGTGCCGCTGACCACCATCAGGTCGGCCTGCCGGGGGCCGTGGGCGAACGGGATCACGCCGAGCCGCATGAAGTCGTGCCGGCCCATGCTGGTCGCGATGAACTCGATGGCGCAGCAGGCCAGGCCGAAGTTGAACACCCAGAGCGAGTAGCGGCGGCCCCAGTTCAGCACGAACCGGATCGGCTCGCCGAGCACGCCCGGCAGCTGCATCTCCGACCTCCCGCTGTCCGTGAACCCCGAGCAGACAGTCAACCACAGCGGTCCGGTGTCGTACCCACGACAGGGAACCCGGGCAACTGTCCCCGGGGCCGGCGGGTGTCTTCACTGTCGGGCGGACGGAACCACCGCCGCCCACCACGGGGATCACGGAGGACCTGTCATGACCACACGTACGGCACGAGTCGCCACCGCGCTGCTGGCCGGGGCGGCAGCGCTGTTCGCGCTGGCCACGCCCGCCGCAGCCACGAGCGGCACCGCTGCGGCACGGCTGACCGTCGACACCGGGCCGCTGGTGCTGACGCCCACCGACCGGGGGTACGTCGGCACGCTGACCGCGACGATCAGCAACCGGGGCCGGGCCGACGGCGTCGCCGACCTGCGCATCACCGAGCCGGCCGGCGCCTCGTTCATCGGCCTCGACGACGGCACGCCGTGGTTCACCGAGGGCCTGGTGGAAAACCGCCGGGTCATCGGCAGCTTCGGCGGCCGGGTCGCGGCGGGCGACAGCCGGGCCCTGCGGCTCAACTTCCAGGTCTGGACGACCGCGCGCGCCTACCCGATGGTCGCGCCGGGCGGCTCGATCGCGGTGGTGCCGGGCGGCGGCGCCCGGGTCGCGGACCGCGACTTCTTCCCGACCGTGTTCCGGTCCACCTCGGGCAGCGTCCGCGCGCCGCGCGTCTACCGGCAGGCCACCGAGACGGACCTGACCGTCAACGGTCGTGACGTGACGCTGACCCGCCAGGCCGACGGAAGCCTGCTGGGCCGGATGCCGGTGACGGTGCGCTACGGCAACGACGCGCCGTCGTTCCGGCTCGCCGCGCGGGCGGCCCTGCCCGCCGGGGTCGAGGTCTGGAGCACCGACCCGCAGGACCTGCCCAGCTTCCCGGACTCGTTCGACGTCCCGGGCGGCCGGTTCATGCCCGGCGAGGAGCGCACGTTCGACGTCGTCCTGCGGGCTCCGGCCGGAACGCCTGCCGGCGTGCTGGGCAGCGGCACGTTCACCGTCGAGGCCCGCTACGTGAACGAGCCGGTCGCAGACGTCGACCCGGCGGACGACACCACCACGTTCAGCATCGGCGCGGCCGGCTGAGACACCGCACGACGCGGCCCGCCCGGAATCCGGGCGGGCCGCGTCCACGTGACCAGGCCGGGCCCCGTCCGCGTCACCAGGCCGGGCGCTGGAGCAACCCGACGAACTCGGCGAGCAGCCGCTCCCGCAGCCGGGCCGGCGCGGCGTCGAGCAGCGTGTTGACCACCGCCATCCGCTCCGGCGCACCGGCGTCGGCCGCCAGGCCGAGCCCGCCCGCCAGCCCGGCCACCAGATCGGGGGTGAGCGCCTCCGGGGTGAGGCTGCCGGCCAGCGCCAGCAGCTCCGGCGGCAGCACCACCGGCCCGGCGGCGCGGGCCGCCGCGACCGCCTCGGCCAGCGCCGGGCCGAACTCGGCCACCCGGGGCGCCACCGCCGCGGTCACCGTCAGGTGCACGCTGGCCGGCAGATCGGCGTACGTGAGCTGGGGCTGGGTGTGCCAGCCACGCTCGGTCAGCTCGTCGACCAGCACGAACAGGTCGAGCCCCGGATCGTCGCTGGTGAAGCAGACGACAGTGGTCTCCGGTTCGGCCATCAGCCGCAGCCCGTCGGTGGCCCGGATCGCGTCGGCGAGCCCGGCGACCGCGTCCCGGGTGGCGGCGGCAAGCCGCAGGTACCCGTCCTCGCCGAGGTGCCGCAGCGTGGCGTACGCGGCGGCGATCGGCCCGCCGGAGCGGGTGGAGGCGATCACCGGGTTGACCATCGTGTACCCGGGCCAGTCCGCGTACGCGAAGAACTGCGGGGCGCGCAGCGCCGGATCGCGGTGCAGCAGCACCGAGACGCCCTTCGGCGCGTACGCGTACTTGTGCAGGTCCACCGAGATCGAGGTGACCCCCGGCACGGCGAAGTCGAACGGCGGCACCGGCGCGCCGAGCCGCCGCAGCCAGGGCAGCGCCCAGCCGCCGAAGCAGGCGTCCACGTGGCATCGCACCCCGGCGGCCTGCGCGACGGCGGCGATCTCGGTCACCGGGTCGACCACCCCGTGCGCGTACGACGGCGCGGACGCCACCACCAGCACGGTCTCCGGGCGGATCGCGGCGGCCACCGCTGCCACGTCCGGGCGCAGCGTCACCGGGTCGACCGGCACCGTGTCCAGCGCGACCCGCAGGTAGTGCGCCGCCTTGGCGAACGCCGCGTGCGCGCTCGCCGGCGCCACGATCCGCGGCTCGGTCAGGTCGGGGCGGGCGTCCCGGGCCGCCTTGACGGCGAGCAGCAGCGACTCGGTGCCGCCACTGGTGACGCTGCCGACGACATCCGGCGCGCCGGTGCCGGGGCCGCCGCCGAGCAGCCGGGCGGCGGCGCCGACGAGCGCGTTCTCCATCGCCAGCAGCGACGGGAACGCGGTCGGGTCGAGGCCGTTGACGTGGGCGCTCTGCGCGTACGCGGCCTGCGCCAGCTCGTCCAGACCGGCCACGCCGGGGTCGTAGACGTACGCGAACAACCGCCCGCCGTGCGTGGGCCGGTCGGCGTCCCGCAGCGCGCGGATCTCGCCGAGTACGTCCGCCGCGGGCATCCCCTGGGCGGGCAGCGCACCGGCGCCTGCCGTGTCGGTCATCGGGTGGTTCCTCTCGTGGACGGGGTGCTCACGCCCGCGCGGCCGGCGCGGCGTCATCGGCCTCGGGTGCGGCGGCGGTCAGCTGGGCCGGGGTCAGGGTGTAGCCGCGCAGCAGCACCAGCGGGATCGCCACCAGCAGGGCGGGCAGCACGGTGAAGCCGAGCAGCACGCCGAGACGTGCCGTGTCGGACTGGGCGGCGGCGGTACCGGTGGACGAGGAGACATAGCCGGACAGCTGCAGCACCAGCCCGTAGATGCCCGGCCCCAGCGCCAGCCCGAACGTCTCCCCGGCGGTCCACAGCCCGGTGAACACCCCGGCCTGCCGGCGCCCGGTGCGCGCCGTGTCGTACGCGATGCAGTCCGGCAGCATGGCCAACGCGAACACCTGCTGGCCCGCGTACCCGACGCCGATCACCGCGACCACCGCGTAGGCCGCGGCGGCGGGCAGCGCGGGCGCGGCGACCAGGGCCAGCGCGCCCACCGCGAAGATCAGCGACGCGGCGACCAGCGACGCCCGCTTGCCCAGCCGGGCGCCGGCCCGCGACCACAGCGGCATGACCAGCAGCGCGGGTGCCACGAAGCAGGCGAACAGCAGCGTCGGGCCGCTGTCCGGCTCGCGCAGCACCTGGCCGGCGAAGTACTTCACCCCGGCCAGCACGGTGGCCACCCCGGCGGACTGGATCACGAAGCAGATCAGCAGCACCCGGAACGGCCGGTTGCCGGTGGCGACAGCGAGCTGGGCGCGCAGGCTCGGCTCGCTCTCCCCCACCGTGCCGGTCGGCGCGGACCGGGTGCCCAGGAACACGCCGACGGTGCCGGCGACGATCAGCGCGGCGACGAACAGGCCCATCCACCGGTGACCGGGCACGCCGTCGCCGCCCGCGCTCACCACGGCCGGGGCCACCGCGCCGGAGACCAGGATGGCCAGCGCCAGCACCGCGATCCGCCAGGTCATCAGCCGGGTACGCTCCGCCGGGTCGGCGGTCAGCTCGGCCGGCATGGCCACGTACGGCACCTGGAAGAACGCGAACGCGGTGGCTGTCGCCAGGAACGCCAGCGCCACGTACGCGGCGGCGGCCGGACCGTTCGCGAACGGCGCGGCGAAGATCGAGGCGAACAGCACGGCGAGCGCCAGCCCGCCGACCAGCAGGTACGGGCGGCGGGCGCCCCAGCGGGAGCGGGTCCGGTCGGAGATCCGCCCGGCGACCGGGTTGACCAGTACGTCCCACGCCTTCGGCAGGAGCACCAGCAGCGCGGCCAGCCCGGCGGCGACGCCGAGCGTGTCGGTGAGGTACGGCAGCAGGAGCAGCCCGGGCACGGTGCCGAACGCGCCGGTGACCAGGGAACCGAGCGCGTATCCGAGGTGCACCCGGCGGGGCAGGCCCGAAGCTGTCATGGAGCCGAATGCTACTCACGTTATGGCTCGCGTCACATCCCCTCCCGGACGCTGCTTGTTCGATGCCGCCAGGCGCTCGCGAGTCGCAACAAGCCGCAGGTCGGCACCGTTACCCTGTAGGGCATGGACCCGGCCCGATCCGTTCGCAGCTCGCGGGCACCGTACGAGGCCCGCCCCGGCCGCCGTGCGGTCGTGGTCCCCGCCCTGAGCGAATTGCAGGGCCCGGTCACCGGCATCGTCGAGTTGCCCCACCGGCTGTTCTGGCAACCCGACCGGCACGTCGACCTCGACGTTCCGGGTCTGCTCGCCTGGATGTACGAGACGGTGCTCACCGAAGCCGTTCATCCCGACGAGCTGCGCACCTGGCTGCACGGACCCACCCTCGTCCGGCTGTGGCCCGAGCTTTACGTGCCCCGCGGTGTCCGCCGCGCCTGGGAAGAGAGCCACCCGGTGCTGCGCGCCCGGGACGTCGCCGCCTGATGTCACCCGCGCCGGACCCGTTCCAGCACGAGGTCGCCCGTATCGCGCTCGCCGTGGCCGGCCGACACGGCTTCGCCCTCGCCGGCGGCCAGGCCCTCATCGCCCACGGCATCGGCGCCCGTCCCACCGAGGACGTGGACCTGTTCACCGATCTCGACGGCGGGGTCACCGCAGCCGCCGAGCTGGTGCACGCCACCCTGCTCGATGCCGGGTTTCAGGTCGAGACCATCGCCGAGCCCACCGAGCTGGACGATGTCTTCTACGGCTTCGAACACGACATGACCGAGTTCGAGGTTCGCCGCGACGACCGGACCGTACGACTGCAACTCGTGCGCTTCGCGCGCAGCGCCAGCCCGATCGTGCTCGACGTCGGGCCGGTGCTGCACCTGGACGACGTGATCGGCACCAAAGTCGCCGCCATGGTGACCCGTGCTCAACCCCGCGACTACATCGACGTAGCCGCCGCGCTCCGCCGGTACAGCAGGAACGACCTGGTGGACCTCGCACGGCGTGCCGACCCGGCGCTCACCGACGAAGAGTTCCAGGACGCGCTGCAGCGCCTCGACCGCCTCCCCGACACCGTCTTCGTGCTCTACCGCCTCACCCCGGCTGAGATCCACGACCTCCGGCACACGTTCTCCGAGTGGCCGCGATGACTCGGCCCCGTTGAGCGGAGTCGCGATCGATCGACCGGCCGCCTCCGACGCGGTCGGGTCACCCCTCGTCCGGCGACCAGGACGCCGCCGCCAGGTCCACCCGGTCGCCGCGCAGCGGGCACCCCTCGGCGAGCAGCCGTTCCCGCGCCTTGCGCTCGTGACCCGGCGGCAGCCGGCCGGCCGAGTTCACCACCCGGTGCCACGGCACGCCGCCCCCGTGCCGCGCCATGATCGAGCCGACCAGCCGCGGCGACGCCCGCCCGGAGCGGTCGGCGAGCGCGTCGGCCACCGCCCCGTACGACATCACGCGGCCCGGCGGGATCCGCTCGACAAGTGCCAGCACCGCCTCGACGTACTCGTCAGGTGTCACGAGCTGCCACGATATGGGAACGCGCCGCGGCGTCACAGACCGCAGCGCGCAGAATGGTCGGGTGCGCGAAGCAGTCACCTCGGCCCGCCGGATCGTCGTCAAGATCGGTTCGTCCTCGCTGACCACCGCGACCGGCGGCCTGGACGACGCCCGGGTCGACGCGCTCGTCGACACGCTCGGCGGGCTGGCCGCCGCCGGACGCGAGGTGGTGCTGGTCTCCTCCGGCGCGATCGCCGCCGGTCTCGCCCCGCTGCGGCTGCCCCGGCGCCCGCGCGACCTGGCCACCCAGCAGGCCGCCGCCAGCGTCGGGCAGGGCCTGCTGATCGGACGGTACGCTGCCGCGTTCGCCCGGCACGGCCGCACCGTCGGGCAGGTGCTGCTCACCGTGGACGACGTGACCCGGCGCGCGCACTACCGCAACGCGTACCGGACGCTGCGGAAACTGCTCGACCTGCGGGCCGTGCCGATCGTCAACGAGAACGACACGGTGGCCACCGAGGAGATCCGGTTCGGCGACAACGACCGCCTCGCCGCGCTCGTCGCCGCGCTCGTCGACGCCGACCTGCTGGTGCTGCTCTCCGACGTCGACGCGCTCTGGACCGGCAACCCGGCCCGCCCGGGCAGCACCCGCATCACCGAGGTGCACGGCGAGGGCGACCTCGCGGGCGTGGACATCGGCGGGGCCGGCCGGGCCGGGTTGGGCACCGGGGGCATGGTGACGAAGGTCGAGGCGGCCCGCATCGCGACCGGCTTCGGCATCCCGGTGGTGCTGACCGCCGCGCCGCTGGCCGCGCCGGCGCTGGCCGGGGAGCCCGTCGGCACGTACTTCCACCCGAGCAGCCGCCGTCCCGCCGCGCGCCTGTTCTGGCTGGCGCACGCCACCGCGCCCCGGGGACGCCTGCACCTCGACCCGGGCGCGGTGCAGGCGGTGGTGGGCCGCCGCAAGTCGCTGCTGCCCGCCGGCATCACCGCCGTCGACGGCGCGTTCACCGCCGGGGACCCGGTCGACCTGGTCGACACCGCCGGCGCGCCGGTGGCCCGCGGGCTGGTCAACTACGACGCGGTGGAACTGCCCGGCCTGCTCGGCCGTTCCACCTCCGAACTCGCCGCGGCGCTCGGCCCGGCGTACGAACGTGAGGTCGTCCACCGCGACGACCTCGTCCTGCTGTAAGCAAGGGCCCCTTATTAACAGACGTCTGTTAATAAGGGGCCCCTCCTTAAAACACCTCCGAAGGAGTACGCACGATGAGCGTCGTCGAGCAGGCCCGGCGAGCCCGGGACGCGGCGGAAGCCCTGGCCACGGCCACCCGTACCGTCAAGGACGCCGCGCTGCACGCGATGGCCGACGCGCTCGTGGCGCGTACCCCCGAGGTGTTGGCGGCGAACGCCGCGGACCTGGCGGCCGGGCGCGAGGCCGGGCTGTCCGCGGCCGTGCTGGACCGGCTCGCGCTCGACGAGGGCCGGGTGGCGGCGATCGCCGACGCGCTGCGCCAGATGGCCGCGCTGCCCGATCCGGTCGGTGAGGTGGTACGCGGCTCGACGCTGCCGAACGGCCTGGAGCTGCGCCAGATCCGGGTGCCGTTCGGTGTCGTCGGCATCGTCTACGAGGGCCGGCCGAACGTGACAGTCGACGCGGCCGGGATCTGCCTGAAGTCCGGCAACGCGGCGCTGCTGCGCGGCTCCTCGTCAGCCGCGCACTCGAACGCGGCGCTGGTCGCGGTGCTGCGCGACGCGGTCGCCGGCGCCGGGCTGCCGGCCGACGCGGTGCAGCTGCTCGACTCCAGCACCCGTGACTCGGTCAAGGAACTGATGCGCGCCCGCGGCCTGGTCGACGTGCTGATCCCGCGCGGCGGCGCGTCGCTGATCCGCGCCGTGGTCGAGGAGTCGACGGTGCCGGTGATCGAGACCGGCGTGGGCAACTGCCACGTGTACGTCGATGCCGCCGCCGACCTCGGCAAGGCGCTGGCGGTCACGTTGAACGCCAAGACCCAGCGCCTGTCCACCTGCAACACCGCCGAGTCGCTGCTGGTGCACCGCGACGTCGCGGACGCGTTCCTGCCGGCGGTGCTCGCCGCGTTCGCCGACGCCGGGGTGACCGTGCACGGCACGCCCGAGGTGGCCGCCCACTCCGACGCCGTGGTGCCGGCCACCGAGGAGGACTTCGGCACCGAGTACCTCTCCGCCGACATCTCGGTCGCCGTGGTCGACTCGCTGGACGCGGCGGTCGCGCACATCCGCCGGTACGGCACCGGTCACACCGAGGCGATCGTCACCGACTCGCAGCGGGCGGCCCGGGAGTTCGTGGCCCGGGTGGACTCGGCCGCGGTCATGGTCAACGCGTCCACCCGGTTCACCGACGGCGGCGAGTTCGGATTCGGCGCGGAGATCGGCATCTCGACGCAGAAGCTGCACGCGCGCGGCCCGATGGGCCTGCCGGAGCTGACCAGCACCAAGTACGTGGTGACCGGCGACGGTCACCTGCGCTGACCCACCTTGCCCGTTGTGGCGCGCCGGCGCCACCCCCGCACTTTGATGCCACCACCTCCCCGAACTGGTGTTGATCATCAGCTGGCCGGGCTAGGCGATCTGGAGTGGATCTCCGTCGGCCGGTGCGGCGGGGTCGACCGGCGGAACTGTGCCGGGCTGCGGCGGTGCGGCGATCACCTGGGCGGTGGGCTCCGATGGCGGCATGACCAGCGGAGGCAAACCCGGGGACACCGGGGCGGCCGGTGGCACCGCAACCGCCGGAGGCAGAGCGGGCGGCACCGGGCCGGGCAGCAGCTCCGACACCAGCTGCGCGGCAGGCCCGGCGCTCTCGTCGGGGAGCAGATCGGGCGTGACGATCCAGGCGGACCACGGCCCCGGCCCGCTCTCCGCACCGGCCGACACCTCAGCACCGGCCGACGGATCAGGCCCTGCTCCCGATCCGGGCATCGCATCCGGCCCGGTGTCCGGACGGAACCAGGTATCCGGCCCGAGACCCCGGGCCGGAAACAGCTCCGGCGCGCCGTCCGACAGCGCGGGCGCGATCCCGGCCGACGGGTCGGTGCCGAAACTGGACGACAGGTCGGAGCCGAAGCCCGCCGAAGGGTCGGAAGCGGGACCCGCCGATGCGACCGATGCCTCGGCCGGGCCGGTCAACGGGCGAGCCGGGCCGGTCAACGGGCGAGCCGGGGCGGGCTGCGGAGACACGGGCGCAGGCGACGCGGGCGTGGAGGCGGGCGGCCCAGAGTCGGGCGCGGGCGGCGGAGACGTCGATGCGGGGAGCCGGCGCGGGCGCGGGGCCGGCACCGCGGGCGGCGGGGGCAGCTCGGCGGGGCGCGGCGCCACGAACGGCGCGCCGGCTACCGGGGCCTCGGGCGTGTTCGGACGGCACGCCCGGATCGCCCGCAGCGTGGTGTGCACGTCGAACTGGTGGCCGTCGTCGCTGTCCCAGCCGCCGTCGCTGCGCTGGGTCTCGGCGAGCCGCCTGCGCGCGGACACCAGCAGCCACTGCTCCTCGCCGACGTCGACCCGGCGCAGCGTGGCGGCGAGCCAGGCCACGTCGGCCGGGGACATCCGGGGGATCCGGTCGGCCAGCACCGCCTGGATGCGCGCCGACTCGTAGTACATCTGCTGGCGGTGCAGCACCGCGGCGGCGAGCCAGCCGGCGGGCAGGAAGGACGGCCAGCTTCCGTCCGGGGCGAGCTGGGCGGCGAGCGCCTGGGCCGCCGCCTGCACCACACCGGCGTACGCGCCGCCGACCCGGTGGTCCAGCGGCCCGGCGGCCCGGGCGTCCAGCCCGGCCACCGTGAGCCAGAATCCGGCGTTGGCGGTCTGGTAGAGCCGGGCCTCCGGATCGCCGGGGGTGGCCCATTCGGGGGCGAGCCCGGCCAGCGACGGATCCTCGTCCCAGCCGCCGTCTGGTAGTTGCCGGGCGGCCAGCCAGTCCAGCGCGTGCCGGGCCGCCGGGCGGCCGAGCGCGCCGAGGTCGTCCAGCTCGGCCAGGCGGAAGCAGGTCGCGTCGATCGAGGCGACTTCGCCGTCGAGTACGGCGGGCCAGCCGCCGCCCGGCGCCGGCCCGGACTCGGCGGCGTCGAGCACGTCCGACGGCACCGGAGCGCCGGTGCGCAGCCGGGAGAGACGGGCGCGGTCCACCGCGTCTCCGTGAGCGACGACGAATCCGATCGCCGCGTCCAAGTCCACCACGGCCCTGACGGTACTGGCGCGGCCGGGGTTACGCCTCGGTAGCTCGGTCAGGGCCGGTACCGCCCACCGGTCGCCGAACGCATCCACCTGCGGGTCGGGCGACCAGGCGTTTGTCCACGCCACGGGGTACGGAAAGCACGATGGGCCCGCCCGGGGAACCGGGCGGGCCCATCGACACGACTCAGTACGACGGCAGGGACGGGTCGATCTGCTTGACCCAGGACAGCACACCGCCCTGGACGTGCACGGCGTCGTTGAAGCCGGCCGCCTTCAGCGCGGCGAGCGCCTCGGCCGAGCGGACGCCGGACTTGCAGTGCAGCACGATCTGCCGGTCCTGCGGGAACTTCGCCAGCGCCTCGCCGGAGAGGATCTCGCCCTTGGGGATGAGCGTCGAGCCGGGGATGCGGACGATCTCGTACTCGGCGGGCTCGCGCACGTCGACCAGGAAGATGTCCTTGCCGGAGTCCTGCCAGTCCTTCAGCTCCAGCGCGGTGATGGTCGAGTCGACCACCGCCTCCTGTGCCTCGTCGGAGACCGCGCCGCAGAAGTCCTCGTAGTCCTCCATGAGGTCGGTGAGGGTCGGGTTCTCGCCGCAGAGCACGCAGTTCGGGTCCTTGCGGACCTTGATCTTGCGGTAGCTCATCTCCAGGGCGTCGTAGACCATCAGCCGGCCGACGAGCGGCTCACCGATGCCGGCGAGCAGCTTGATCGCCTCGTTGACCTGGATCGACCCGATGGACGCGCAGAGCACGCCGAGCACGCCGCCCTCGGCGCAGGAGGGGACCATGCCGGGCGGCGGCGGCTCCGGGTAGAGGCAGCGGTAGCAGGGCCCGTGCTCGGCCCAGAACACCGACGCCTGGCCGTCGAAGCGGTAGATCGAACCCCAGACGTACGGCTTGCCGAGCAGCACCGCGGCGTCGTTGACCATGTACCGGGTGGCGAAGTTGTCGGTGCCGTCCACGATCAGGTCGTACCGGGAGAAGATGTCCCGGACGTTCTCCCGGTCCAGCGCGGTGTTGTGGATCTCCACGTTGACCAGCGGGTTGATCTCGCGGATCGACGCGGCGGCGGACTCGGCCTTGGAGCGGCCCACGTCGGAGACGCCATGGATGACCTGGCGCTGCAGGTTCGACTCGTCGACGGTGTCGAAGTCGATGATGCCGAGCGTGCCGACACCGGCCGCGGCCAGGTAGAGCAGGGCCGGCGAGCCGAGGCCGCCGGCGCCGACACAGAGCACCCGGGCGTTCTTCAGCCGCTTCTGCCCCTCGACCCCGACGTCCGGGATGATCAGGTGGCGCGAGTATCGGCGGATCTCGTCTACGGTCAGCTCGGCGGCGGGTTCGACGAGCGGGGGCAACGACACGGTGGACTCCCCGGGATCGGCGGTGTGACCGCGCCATTGTCGCTCGCCCGGGCGGGGATCGGCCATGATGAGGGACACTCGGCCCGAACTGCGGGACCGGGAATAACTCAGACCCCGTCGGTGGGCTCGCCGGAGTATCGGGCCCCGTCGACGTACGGCCAGGCGTTCGGCAGGCAGCCGTCCAGCCCGTACGTCTGCTGCTGCATCACCGGGGCGGGCGCGCCGGGCGCGGGGCACGCCTGGTGCAGCTCGCCGAACTCGTGCCCGACCTCGTGGTTGATCACGTAGGTCCGGTAGACGTCCAGCGGGGCGCCGTAGTCGGGCACCGCCGTCATCCAGCGGGCCAGGTTGAGCACGACCCGGCCGGGCAGCCGGCAGGAGGTGTACCGGTCGGTGCGCAGTCCGCCCTCGGCGCACATCCGCTCCGAGGTGACGGGGGTGGCGAGGTAGACGGTGAAGTCGGCGGCGGCCGCCTCGGGCACCCGCTGCACCCGCAGTTCCCCCGACGCGATCCAGCTGCGCGGGTCGCCGAGCACCGCGTCCACGGTGGCGGCGAAACCGTCGGCGTCCTGCCCCGTACCGTGCTCGACCTCGACCCGGTAGCGGCGCAGCGGCCCGGCGTGTCCGCGTACCGGGGATCGGCCCTGGGCCACGGCGAACGTGCCGGGGCCGGCGGTGGGGTAGCCGGTCGGCGGCGCGGCCGGGACGTCGGCCTCGGCGGCCCCGCGGGCGAGCGACGGCTCGGCCGCGAGCGACGTCCCGCCGGGCCCGGGGGCGTTCAGCCGGGTGACGCCGACCGCTCCGCTGCCGGCGGCCAGCAGCATCGCCAGCAGCAGCACCGAGCGGCGGCGACGACGGCGCATGCGGCGCACCGTGGGACGCTCGGCCGGGTGACGGGGCGGCGGTCGGCGGCGCGGCTCGGCGTGCATGTCGTAAGGGGACGACGAGGTCATGACACCAGCGTGCCATGCAATTCGGGCATTTAGCTGCTTTTGCCGCCTATGCCGCGAATGTTCTTCACGAACCGGCGGTCACAGGCTCGGCCCGGCGTACCGCTTCCCGCCCACGTAGGGCCACGGGTTCGGGCGGCAGCCGTTGAGGAAGAGCGTCTGCTGCTGCATCACCGGCGCGGCCCGCCCCGCCCGCGGACACCCCTCGTGCCGGTGCCCGAGCTGGTGGCCCACCTCATGATTGATCACGTAGAGCCGGTAGTCGTCGAGCGTCATCCCGGCGGCGACCAGGTGCGGCGCGGAGGTCCGCCACCGGTCCAGGTTGATCACCACCTTGCCCGGAACCCGGCAGGACGTGTACGGCACCCCGCCCACGCGGATGTCGATCCCGCCCGCGCCACACAACCGCCGCGCCGTCTCCCGGGTGGCCAGGTAGATCGTGAAGTCGTACCCGCTGCCCGGCCCGACCCGCTGCAACCGCAGCCGGCCCCCGTCCACCCAGCTCCCCGGGCCGGCCAGCGCCCGCTGCACCGCCTCGCCGAAATCGCGGACCTGCTCGCCCGAGCCGTTCTCGACCGCCACCCGGAACCGCTGCAGTGGCCCGGAGCGGCCCAGCAGGCCGCCGGGCCGGTCGTCGTAGCCGAAGCTGCCCCGCCCCTTCGCCGGCCCCGGGTCGGACAGCGTCAGCACCGGCGGCGGCGAGGAACTGGGCGTCACCACCGGCGACGGGGACACGCTCGGCGGCGTCCGCGTCGGCGCCGGCGGCTGGGCCACGAACCCGTCGGTGACCCGCGTCCCCGCCCCCGCCGACGGAAGTTGCAGCGCCGCGCCGACGCCGACCGCGGCGACGGCGAGGAAGGCGCACACCACGAGGGCGGAGCGCCAGGGACGAGCGGAGGCCCGGGACCGGGCGGTGCGGGGAGGGCGTGAGCTGGGCATCCGGCTCAGCCTGCCATGTCGCGCCCCGTTCCGCTCTCCCCCGCACCGGCGTCCGGCGACGACGGCTCGCCGAGCAGCCCCAGCACCGCCCGCGCCACCGTCCGCGGGACCTCCAACTGCGCCACGTGCCCGACGCCGTCGAGCATCAGCAGCCGGCTGTCCGGGATCACGCGGGCCGCCTGCGGCGCCACCCGGACGTCGACCAGGCGGTCCTGCCTTCCGCCCACCACCAGCGTGGGCGCCCGCACCGCCGCCGCCTGCCGCCACAGCGCGCCCTCCCCCGGCAGGTACGAGCGAAGGAAACTGCCGACCAGTCCCCGGAAGGTACGCACGTACGCGGCGGCGTGGTGCGCGGCCTCGTACCGGACCCGGATCTCGTCGATCGCCTCCTGCCGGCGCTGATCGCTGATCCGGGTCAGGTCCGCGACGCACGCCTCCATCACCTGCTGCGCCGCCACCTCGGGCGTGAACTGGGCCAGCCGCCAGGCGGCCAGCCGCTCACCACGGGGGATCGCCAGCAGCGGAAGCATCCGCCCCTGCAACGAACGCCGGAAGTCCAGGAACGGCAGGGCCGGCGAGATCAGGGTGAGCGTGCGGACCAGGTCCGGCCGCAGCGCCGCCACCCGGACCGAGATCGCGCCGCCGAGCGAGTTGCCGAACAGGTGCACCGGCCCCCGGTCGGTGTGCTCGATCCAGCGGATCACCCGGTCGGCGAAGGCCGGGATGGTGTAGCGCGGTCCGGGCTCGCTGCGCCCGAAGCCGGGCAGGTCGATCGCCTGGCCGTCGAGCCGGCCGGCGAGCAGGCCGGCCAGGTCGGTCCAGTTCTGCGCGGACCCGCCGAGGCCGTGCACGTACAGCGCCGGTTCCGCGCCGGGCCCGGACGCCGGGGTCTCCCGGACGTGCACGAGCGTGCCGTCGAGCCGGACGTGCCGGCCGGGCCAGGGCGGCGGGACCTCGTGCGCGGGGAGGCTGTGCTCCGGCCAGAGTGCGGCGCGTTTCATGTCTCCAGTCTTCCCCGCGCGCGCCGTACCGCACACCGTTCAGGCGAGCAGCGCCTCCAGCCGCCGGTTCACCGCCGCCAGCGTGGCCCGCACGACCGCCTGCCGGGGATCCCCGGCGACCAGGGCCGACCCGGCCAGTTGCTCCACCCAGCCGTCGCAGACCAGCAGCACGACAACGGTCGCCACCTCGCAGTTGCCGAACGGCACCACCGCGGCGTGCTCCACGAAGCACCGGCCGTGCTCACCGGCCGGGACGCCCCGGCCGAGCAACTCGTCCACCGCCGCGGCCGCCGCCACCGCGCACAGCCGCAGCACGTACCCGTCGACGGCCGGCCCGGTCGCGTGGCCCTCGGCGGTCCGGTCGCCCGCGATCAGGCGGACCTCAGTGGTGGCGTCCAGGCCGAACGTGCTCACCAGGACGTGCTCGATGACCACCCGGGGCCCGGGCGCGCCGCCGGTGTCGAGCGGTCGCGACGGCGCGGTCTCCGTCGTGGTCATCTGCCCGCCGGAGTACGAGGTGCCGAGCGTCACCGGGCTGCCGGTGGACATGCCGGTCGGCGCGGCGGCCAGCGACGTCTCGTCGACAGCGGCCCGGCCCCGGTGGGTGGCCTGCCGGCGGCGGCGCGGCGGCTCGTCGCCCTCGGCCGGGGCGTCGGCCGGACGCGCCGCGCGGTCCGTGCCGCCGAACCGTCCCTCACCGGAGCGGTTCGCGGCCGGGCGCACCACACCGGTACGCGTCGGCGTCTCGTCCCCGGCCGGTCCGGGCTCGTCACCGTTGCGGGGCGCGGGCACCGCCGTCCGCGTCTCGTCCGGCAGGGCGCGGGCGTGGATCGGCCCGGGTGAACGGCCCTCGCCCGCCCGTGCCTCACCGGCCCGGTCCAGCCGGGCCGATCGGCGGCGCAGTGGGGCCGGCGGCGGCACGACCGGCGCGCCGGGCAGGTTCTGCGGCGCCGCCGCCAGGCCCATCCGTTCCTGGAGCAGCCGGGCCACCAGGCGGCTGACCTCTGCCGGGTCCGCGCCGTCGGCCAGGTCGAGCCGGAGGCTGTGTGCGCCGGCCGGGGTACGGCGCAGCGCCGCGTCGCGTACGCCGGCCACCTCGCGGACCGCGTCCAGGATCGCGTTGACGTCGAAGCCCTCCGGGCGCTCACGCAGCGGCGCGGGTTCGTCGTCCCGGCGCAGGTGGGTGGCGATGCGGGCGAGTTCGGGGGTCTCGGCGGACGGTTCCACTGCGGGCGGCTCCGGCACGACTGGCACGTCCGGCTCGGCGGGGACGCGCTGCGGCAGCACCACTGGGGCCGGTTCCTCCGGTCGGGGCTCGGTGGCCGCGTCGGCGGCCGGCACGGGTTCCGGCGCGGACCGGCGGGCGGCGTAGGGGGGCGCGCTCGCCGGCTGGGGCGCGGAGGTGCGGTCGGTGTGGGCCGCGCCGCTCGTGGCGGGGACGCCGGAGATCGGCCGCGCCGGCACACCGGAGATCGGCCCGGCCGGGACGCCGGACGTCGGCCGGGCCGGCACGCCCGAGATCGGCTGTGCCGGGAGGCCGGAGGCGGGCTGCGCCGGGACTCCGGAGATCGGCCGGGCAGGGGCGGCCGGCGGCTGCCGGGGATCGTCGGCGGTCTCACCGGTGGCCCGGGTCGCGGGGTTGGCGACGGGCGCGGCGGCAGGCGGCGGCCCGGCGGGCGCGGCGGGGTAGCCGGGGAACGTCGGCGTGTACCCGCCGGCCGGGGCGGGTGGGGCGCTCGCCGGCTCGGGACCGGTGGCCGGGTTCACCGGCGGGACCGGCACCGGCGGCCCGGCCCACGAGGGTCGCTCGTACCCGTGCGGTGGCTCGCCGTCGCCCCGGGCCAGCCGGAACGGCCGGGTCGCCTCACGCGCCGGCTCCGGACCGGCGCCCGGCTCGGACTCGTACTGGCGCGGCGGTTCCGGCTCGTACGGCCGGGTCGGTTCCGGTCCGGCGGCCGGCTCGGCGCGCAGCGGCTCGTACGGCCGTACCGGCTCGGGCCGGGGCGGCTCGTAGCCGGACGGCGGCTCGACGCGGGCCGGCATGTACGGCCGCACCGGCTCGGGCGCCCACTCGGCCGCGCGCTCGTCGCGGGCCGGCCGGTCGTCCCAGCCCGCCCGGTCGTCCCAGCCCGCGCGGTCGTCATGGCCGGCACGGTCGTCGTGGGCCGCGCGGTCGTCGTGGCTGGCACGGTCGTCGTGGCTGGCACGGTCGTCATGGGCCGAGCGGTCGTCGCGGGCGGCGCGGCGGCCGGCGGTGTCGTCCTCCCGCTCGCGCCGGTCGGCGGGCTCCGCGGCGCGGCGCGCCGCCGGCTCGTCGGTGCGGGCCCACGGCGGGGCCCAGCCGTCGCCCCAGCTCGGGCGGTTCCAGGACGGTCCGGACCAGTCGGGTTCACCGGCGCCCGGGTCGTCCGCGGCGGGCTCCCGGGAGTCGGCGGCGGCCCGGGGCCTGGCGGCGCCCGCCGGTCCGTCCGGCGGGCGGACGTCGCCCACGGGCTGCGCGGAACGGCCGGCCGGGTCGGCGGACGGCTCGCCGGGCGCACGGTCGGCCCAGCCACGGGAGAGCGACGGGGTGGACTCGGTGTTCGGCGCGTGGAAGCCCGGTGGCACCTCGAAGCCGGATGCGGCGGCGCCGACCGGCGGCACCTGCAGGGCCGGGGGCGCGGAGGCGGGGCCGCTCTCGGCCCAGCGGGGCGCGGCGGCCGGGTCGTCGGCGGCGTGCCGGGAGCCGGCGGCGTCGGCCGGGTTCACCTGCTGCTCGGCCGGGGGCGCCGGTCGCGGGGCCGGTACGGCCAGCCGCTCGCCGTCGCTCTGCCGGGGCGGTTCGTCCGCCGGCGGGGCACTGACCGGCGCCTGGCGGGTCACGCGCGACTCCTCCCCGGCGTGGTGCACGCCGTTGACGTGGCGGCCGTTCACCGGTCCCGGCTCCGGTCGGCCGGGTAGCGGAGCCGGCAGGTCACCGTGCCGGGGCGAGGAGGCGGCCCAGCCGCCGAGATCGCCGTAGGGCCAACCGCCGGGCGCCGGAGCACCACGGGACCAGCCGTTCGGCGGGGGCGCCCAACCGCCGCCGGTACGGGCTGGTTCGTCCTGCCGGCCCGTCCCGTCGCCGTGCTCTCCCGGGGTGGCGGCTCCGGGTTGCCCTGTTTCACTCACCGCGCGCTCCTTGGTCGCCCCCGCTGAGGCTACCGTGTGGTGACAGTGGCGATAAGTTACAGCGGCGGGCCAATTCCGCGACGGGTTCACGAACCCGCACCGGTTCGGGTGATACGTGCCGGCTCGTACGCAGATACTCGGAGGTTCCCATGACCGCAGTGGGGAACGGTGCACAGACCGCCGGTCGGCCCACCCGCCTGCCCCGCTCGGCACGCCGTAAGCAGCTGCTCGCCGCTGCTCAGGAGGTGTTCGTCGCGCAGGGCTACCACGCCGCCGCGATGGACGACATCGCCGAGCGGGCCGGGGTCTCCAAGCCGGTGCTCTACCAACACTTCCCCGGGAAGATGGAGCTCTACCTGGCGCTGCTGGACACGCACTGTGACGCGATAGTGGCAAACGTGCAGGGCGCCATGAGCAGCACCAGCGACAACAAGGAACGGGTCAGCGCCGCGGTCCGCGCGTACTTCGACTTCGTCGACCACGAGAGCGAGGCGTTCCGGCTGGTCTTCGAGTCCGACCTGCGCAACGACCCGGCGGTGCGGCAGCGGGTGGAGCGGGTCGAGCAGGGCTGCATCGCGGCCATCACCGACACGATCATCTCGGACACCGGCGTCAGCCGGTCGCATGCCGAGCTGCTCGCATCGGGCCTGGTCGGCGCCGCCGAGACGGCCGCCCAGTTCTGGCTCGCCGGCGGCCGTCAGGTGCCCAAGGCGGAGGCCGAGGCGCTGGTCGCGGCCCTGTCCTGGCGGGGCATCGCCAGCTTCCCGCTGCAAGGTGAGTCAGCCTGAACATCGGGCCGCCGGATCGGATAGCCTTCCCACGGTGGCTTTTTCGCCCCAGTTGAGGAGGCACAGTGGAGGTCAAGATCGGCGTGCAGTACGCGCCGCGGGAGCTGGTCCTGGAAAGCGCGCAGTCGCCGGCCGAGATCGAGCAGATCGTGACCGACGCCTTCGCCAGGAGCGAGGGCACGCTCTCCCTGACCGACGAGAAGGGCCGGCGCGTGATCGTGCCGGTCGGCAAGGTCGCCTACGTCGAGATCGCCGAGGCGTCGCCTCGCGCGGTCGGGTTCACCGTTCGCTGATTCCCGCGGCGCCGGCCGCCGTGGCGGGCCTCCCGCCACGGCGGCTCAGTTGTTCAGCCCGACCGCCGTCATCCGCGCGGTGTGCGCCTCGGTCAGCCGGCGCAGCAGCCCCGGCACGTCCCCGCCGGTCCGGCCGATCAACGCGCTGAGCGCGCCCCGGTCGGCGGCGGCGACCCGGCCGGCCTGGGACAGCGCCTCCCCGAGCAGCCGCCGGGCCCACATGGAGAGCCGGCCCGCGGCCCGGGGATCGGCCTCGATCGCGGCCCGGATCTCGGCCGCGGCGAACTCGGCGTACCGGGAGTCGTGCAGCACGTCGAGCAGCAGCGTCCGCTCCGGCCCGTCCAGGCCGCCGGCGATCCCGCGCAGGAAGTCGTCGGTGATCGCGTCGCCCACGTACGCCTTCGTCACCGCCTCCGCCCAGTCCCGCGGCTCGGTCGAGTCGTGGTACGCCCGCAGCGCCTCGACGTAGGGGACCATCGCCTCCTCCGGGGTGACGCCCCACGCGGCGAGGCGGTCGGTCAGCCAGCGATAGTGGGCGATCTCCGCGGCGGCCATCTCGCTGAGCGCGGCGCGGCGGCCCAGGTCGGGCGCGAGGCGGGCGTCGGCGGCGAGGCGGTCGAAGGCGAGCAGTTCGCCGTACGCGACGAGCCCGAACAGGTCGATCGCGGCGGGATCGGGGGCGGTGGGACCGGCGGCGGCAGAGCCGGTCGCGGCGGGGTCGGGGGCGGCCACGAGCGCAGGCTACCGGCGCCAACGCTGTGACTCAAGTCACATCGAGCCGCCCCGCGCGCACGGCCACCACCTGGGAATCGGGACGACTCAGGGGCCGTTCAGGTAGGATGAGACAGTTGCCGTGGGCACCGATTCGGTCAGCTTCGCTGATCAAGACCGGTCCCCGACGCGCGTGCGGCCCGGTCCGGCTCGGCGATTCGCCCCCGACCGCGTGGCCCGCGCCACACACCGAACGCGCCCTGAGGACATGAGGGGCGCACCACGAGAGGGCACCCCCACATCCACATGAGCGACCAGATTTCCGGCCAGCCACTGGCCCCCACCGCTCCGGTCCCGCCGGAGGCACCCACGTTCGCCGCGCTCGGCGCGCGGCAGGAAACCGTCGAGGCGCTGGCCGCCGCCGGCATCACCCGCGCCTTCGCCATCCAGGAGTACGCGCTGCCGATCGCGCTGCGCGGCGTCGACCTGATCGGGCAGGCCCCGACCGGCACCGGCAAGACGCTCGGCTTCGGCATCCCGCTGCTGGAGCGCGTGTTCGCCCCGTCCGAGGGCAGCGACGGCGTCCCGCAGGCGCTCGTCGTCGTACCCACCCGTGAGCTGGGCATCCAGGTCGCCAAGGACCTCGACGCCGCCGGTCGCACCCGGGGCGTCCGGGTGCTGCCGATCTACGGCGGCGTGGCGTACGAGCCGCAGATCGAGGCGCTGCGCAGGGGCGTCGAGATCCTGGTCGGCACCCCTGGCCGCCTGCTGGACCTGCAGAAGCAGAAGCACCTGCGGCTCGACCGGGTCCGCGCGCTCGTCCTCGACGAGGCCGACCGCATGCTCGACCTGGGCTTCCTGGACGACGTCGAGAAGATCCTGGCGATGCTGCCGGAGGACCGGCAGACCATGCTGTTCTCGGCCACCATGCCGGACCCGATCGTCGCGCTGTCGCGGCGGTTCCTGCGCCGGCCGGTGACGATCCACGCCGGGCACACCGCCGAGACCGGCCCTTCGCCGCAGACCACGCAGCTCGCGTACCGCACGCACTCGCTGAACAAGGTCGAGATCGTGGCGCGCATCCTCCAGGCGGAGGGCCGTGGCCTGACCATGATCTTCACCCGTACGAAGCGGGCCGCCGACCGGGTCGCCGAGGATCTCGACTTCCGTGGTTTCGCCGTGGCCGCCGTGCACGGCGATCTCGGCCAGGGCGCGCGGGAGCGGGCGCTGCGGGCGTTCCGCGCCGGCAAGATCGACACGCTGGTCGCGACCGACGTGGCGGCCCGGGGCATCGACGTCACCGGCGTCACGCACGTGATCAACTACGACTGCCCCGAGGACCAGGACACCTACACCCACCGCATCGGCCGTACCGGCCGGGCCGGGGCCACGGGTGTCGCGGTGACGTTCGTCGACTGGGACGACATGCCCCGCTGGCGGATCATCGACAAGACGCTCGGGCTGGACATGCCCGAGCCGCCGGAGACGTACCACACCTCCGCGCACCTCTACACCGACCTGGCCATCCCCACCGACGTCAGCGGCACGCTGCCGACCGCCGAGCGCACCCGCGCCGGGCTGTCCGCCGAGGTCGAGGAGGACCTGGGTGGCGGCGGCCGGGCACGCCGGGGCGCGCGTCGGGGTGACAGCCGGGGCCGCGAGCGCGGCGACCGTGACCGTGGTGACCGCGGTCGGGGCCGTACCAGCGACGGCGGGGACGCGCCCGCCGGGCAGGCCGAGGCCGGGGACGGCGAGGCGACCCGTACGCCGCGTCGGCGGCGGCGTCGCCGGGCCGGCGAGACGGTGGCCGGCGAGCCGACCGCGGTGATCAGCACCGAGGGCTCGACCGAGGCCCCCGCCGCACCGCAGGCCGCGGAGGGTGAGACGGCGAGCAAGCCGCGTCGCCGTCGTCGCCGCCGCAGCGGCAGCACCGGCGCGCCCGCCGAAGCCAGCAACGCCGACTGACGAACACCAACGGAAACGGCCTCCCGGACCCCGGTCCCGGAGGCCGTCCCCGTCCCACGACCGCCGGACCCACGCGGTGATCATGAAGTTGACGGCGCGACACGCCGTGCTCACGTACGGCCAACCTCATGATCGACCAGGTCGGCGGGGTGGGTGGAGAACTGGAGAGGTAGGTAGGGATGCCGGAAGCGCTGGAATCGGCGCTCGCCGAGGTACGGACGCTGCTGCTCGCGCCGGGGCTGACCCGGGCGGTGGCCGCCGGGCGGCGTCGTGGGCAGCGTCCCTCGGTGGTACGCGCGGAACTGCGCCCGGTCGCGCTCAAGAGCGGCCCCCGGTTGCAGATCGCCACTTCCGACGGGTCACGGCCGCACACCCGCAACGTGGCGCCGGGAGCCGAGGCCGACGCCGCGGTGGACGAACTGCTCGCCGAGCCGTTCGGCAACTGGCACGTCGAGACCGCCGACGCCACGATCCAGCTCCGGGTGACGAAGTCCGGTGAGGCGCAGGTGCACCGCGCGGCGGCCAGCCGTACCGCCGGCGAGCCGGAGCGGCACGACCGGGCCAAGGAGTGGCTGCTCGACCCGGGTGATCCCCTCTTCAAGGAGATCGGCGGCTCGGCGGCCAAACGCCGGCAGGTCGACGCGTTCCTGCGCGCGCTGGCCGCGACGCTGCCCGACGACCTCACCGGCGCGCTGCGGGTGGTGGACCTGGGCTGCGGCAACGCGTACCTGACCTTCGCCGCCTACCGCTACCTGCTGCGGCGCGGCCTGGACGTGACACTCGTCGGCGTGGACGTACGCGAGGACCAGCGCCGCCGCAACACCGAGCTGGCCGAGCGGCTGGGCTGGGCCGACCGGGTCAGCTTCGTGGCCGGCACCATCGCCGAGGCGCCCGTCGAACCGGCGCCGGACCTGGTGCTCGCGCTGCACGCCTGCGACACCGCCACCGACGAGGCGCTGGCCCGGGCGGTGCGCTGGGACGCCCGCTGGGTGCTCGCCGCGCCCTGCTGCCACCACGACCTGGCCGCCCAGCTCCGGGCGCGCCCGGCGCCGGGGCCGTACGAGCTGCTGACCCGGCAGGGCATCCTCCGGGAGCGGTTCGCCGACGTGCTGACCGACGCGCTGCGGGCCGGTCTGCTGCGCCTGCACGGGTACCGCGCCGAGGTGGTGGAGTTCATCGACTCCCAGCACACGCCGCGCAACCTGCTCATCCGGGCACGCCGGACGGCCGGAGCGCCGACCGACGGGCAGCGCGCCGAGTATCGCGACCTGGTCGGCCAGTGGGGCGTGACGCCCCGGCTGGAGACGCTGCTGGCGGAGCGGGCCTGAGGGGCGCGCTACCGCCCCCGGTCGCCCCGGTTGCGATCGCCCCGGTCCAGCACAGACACGCGCTCACCACGGTTGGCGGGCCGCTCGCCGTCCTCGGCCGCGGTCGGGAACGGCACCACCTTCCCGCCGAACTGCTCGGCGTTGCCGGCGGCGGCGAAGGCGTTCCACGAGATGTCCACGAGCATCCGCTTCAGCTCGGCATGCCGGAGGGCGGCGTTGCGCTGCAACGCCATCCGCGCTCCCAACACCACCGAGGCCAGCGTGGTGCAGATCGCGCCGGTCGCGGCGATCAGGTGTACGCCGGTCGCCTCGCCACCGCGTACCGCCAGCACCAGCAGCCAGATCCAGAAGCCGAGAGCGAACAACGCGGCCTTGGCCACGAAGAAGAGGCTCACCGCGCCGGGGCGATGCGGTACGGGACGGTCCGGCTCGGCCATGCTTCTCCTCCATCGATTCTCAGGGTTCACTCAGCCTATTACCCGAAGCGCATTACCCGAAGCAAGCTTCCGCATTCACCGAGTCCCGCCGACGAGATCTCCGGACCGATCAGTCAGTTACTTCTGCGCCCCGGCGTACTAGGCTCGATCGGCAGAGCCGGGCCACCGGCGGGAGGGGCAGATCCGACAGGGATGGGTTCGGCAGACGTTTCGCCGCAGATGGCCTTCGCGCGCTTCGTACGCCGGGCCATCGACGACGCGCGCGAGGAACGCGGCTGGACGGTCACCGATCTGGCCACCCACACCGGAGTCGGCCGCTCGACGGTGTTCCGCTGGCTGGCCGGCGACTGGCAGGACTACCCCGAACTCGCCAAGGTGCGCGGCTTCTGCGCCGCTCTCGACCTGCCCGTGGCGGCCGCGTTCCGCGCGCTGGGCCTGCCCGACGCCGGTCCGGTGCCGCGCCGCCGAGGTGCCGAGGAGGGTCCGGTGGAGGCCGACGTGCGGGTGATCCTGGACCGGCTGGCCGACCCGAGCGTGCCCGCCGAGGAGAAGCACCACATCCGCGATCTGCTCCGCTACCTGGCCCGCCGCCCGGTCCGCCGCGCCGGCTGACCGAGGGCTCAGGCCACCGTCAGCGTGAACTCGGCGGTCCGCACCACGCCGCCGACCTGGAAGTCCAGGAACATCCGGTAGTTGCCCGGCCCCGGCGCGGTCAGCCAGAACGTCACCTCGTCGCCGTCGCGCACCGGCTCCGGGTGTACGTGCAGGTAACCGAGGTCGCCCTCGCGCAGCGCGACCAGGTGCCCGAACGCGCCGAGGTACGGCTGAAGCGGCGCTGCCGCGCCGTCCGCGCCGGTGATCCGGAACCGCAGCGGCACCGAGCGTCCCACCTCCGGGGTGCCCGTGTACGCGGCGGTGAACCCGTCGACGGTGGCCGACGTCGCGGCGGCGGGCAACGGCCGGGGCCGGTACGCGCCGGGCGCGGCCAGGTCGGCGCCGAGTACCACGGCGACCTGTCCACCGTCGTCGGCGACGGCGGTGAAGTCCGCGTACATCCGCCAGGAGCCCGCCTCGATCGGCCCGAGCGGCACCGACCAGGTGCCGTCGGCGGCCATCGTGGGGTGCAGGTGCAGGTAACCGCTCAGGTCACGGCGCACCACGATCACATGCATCGGCTTGTCGTGCACCACGGCGAACCGGGTGACCGCGCGGCGCTTGTCGTCGCGGATCTGGAAGCGCAGCTCACCGGCGCGGCCGGCGGTCAGCTCGGCGTTCGACGGGACCAGCGTGTAACCGGCCGAGGTGATCGACAGCCCGGCCGCGCCGTCGCCGCCGCCCTGGGTGACGGTGGCGCCGTCGTGGGAGTGCGCGCCGGTGCCGGGCGCGTGGGCGTGCATGCCGCCGTCGCCCGTGGTGGCCCCGCTCGCCGTGGCTGCGGGCCGCGCCGGGTCGGCGGGCGCGTTCATCCGGCCGAGCCCGAAGCCGAGCAGCACGGCGAGCACGAGCCCGCCCACCACCAGGGCCAACCGCAGCGTCTCCCGATCCACCGCGACCGGGCCGCCCGCGGCCACCCCGGCGCGGGGCGGTGTCGCGCCGGCCACGGCGTCGTCGGGGACGACGCCGGTGCCGGACGTGCCGGACGACGACTCAGGCACCGCCGCCGACCAGCTCGTAACCCGCCTCGTCCACGGCGGCACGGACCGACTCGACCGCCAGCGGGGCGTCACTGGTGACGGTGGCGGTGCCACCGGCCAGATCGATCCGGACCTCCTCGACGCCGGGCAGCGCGGACAGCTCCTCGGTCACCGCCCGGACGCAGTGTTCGCAGGTCATCCCGGTCACGGCATACGTCTGGACGACGGGTAGCTGCTCGGTCATGACCCCACGGTACCGCCGGTCACCTGCGGCTCCGCCGACGGTCCGCCGACGGTGGCGACGCTCGCATTCCGGCCGCGCCGGGAACTTTTCGACGGCCGGGACCTGTCACGCGGACGCGACGGGTCAGGCGGCCACCGCGAGCGCC
The DNA here is from genome assembly GCF_028768405.1 of Micromonospora chalcea. Taxonomy (NCBI): domain Bacteria; kingdom Bacillati; phylum Actinomycetota; class Actinomycetes; order Micromonosporales; family Micromonosporaceae; genus Micromonospora; species Micromonospora chalcea. Next base: position 4,125,990 of record NZ_CP118233.1, read on the forward strand.
AGCGGCAGCACGTCCGGCGCGCCGGCCCGGCGCAGCAGCCGCGCCACCATGGCCATGGTCCAGCCCGAGTCGACCAGGTCGTCCACCAGCAGCACCGGCCCGTCCAGCCCCGGCAGCGCGTCGGCCAGCTCGTCCGGCAGGCGGAAGGCGTCGTGCAGCGCGCGTACCCGCTGGGCGCTGTTGCCGCGCGGCCCGCCGCCGCCGGACGGACCGGCCGGGACGACGTGGCCGAGCAGCGGCAGCCGGCCCACGGCGGCGATCCGCTCGGCCAGCGAGCCCACCAGCAGCGGTCGCGTCCGCGAGCCGACCGCCACCACGCCCACCGGCCGCCGGGGCCACGGGTCGTCGCCGTGCGCCCACGCCTTCAGCACCTCGACCACGGCCGCCACCACGTCGTCGGGCACCGGGCCGTCGGGCGCCTCCGGCCCGACCAGCCCGCGCAGCCGCCCGCCCCACCCCAGGTCGGAGAGGCGTCCCACGGCCCGGCCGGGCAGCGCCTGCTCCGCCGGGGCGATGCGGCCCTTCAGGGGTACGCCGACCGCCTCCAACCCGGTCGGCCAGAGCTTCTTGGGCGGGATCGGCACGCCGGGGCGCCCGAGGAACGTCTGCGCGGCGGTCAGCGCCTCGTCGGAGACGGCTGCCTCGAACAGCGGGCCGGCGCAGTTGTCGCACCGCCCGCAGTCGGCCGCCCCGGTGTCGTCCAGCCCTTCCCGCAGGTAGCGCATGCGGCAGCCGGACGTCGAGGCGTACTCCCGCATGGCCCGCTGCTCGGCGGCGCGCGCGTCGGCGACGCGCCGCAACCGGGCCTCGTCGTAGACCCACGGCTCGCCGGTGGCGAGCCAGCCGCCGCGCACCCGGCGGACCGCGCCGTCCACGTCGAGCACCTTGAGCATCAGCTCCAGCCGGGCCCGGCGCAGGTCGACCACCGGTTCGAGGGCCTGGGTGGAGATCGGCCGCTCGGTGTCCAGCGCGGCCAGCACGGCGCGGACCTGCTCCTCGGGCGGGAAGGCGAGCGAGGCGAAGTACCGCCAGATGGCCGCGTCCTCCACGCCGGGCAGGAGCAGCACCTCGGCGTGCTCGACGGCCCGGCCGGCGCGGCCGACCTGCTGGTAGTAGGCGATCGGCGAGGGCGGCGCGCCCAGGTGCACCACGAAGCCGAGGTCGGGCTTGTCGAAGCCCATGCCGAGCGCGCTGGTGGCGACCAGCGCCTTGATCTTGTTGTCGAGCAGGTCCTGTTCGGCGGCCCGCCGGTCGGCGTCCTCGGCCTGCCCGGTGTAGGAGGCGACCGACCAGCCCCGGCCGCGCAGGAAGTCGGCCGTCTCGGTGGCCGCGGCCACGGTGAGCGTGTAGACGATCCCCGAGCCGGGGAGCCGGTCCAGGTGGTCGGCCAGCCAGGCCAGGCGGTGCGCCGGGGTCGGCAGATCGAATACGCCCAGGCGCAGCGACTCCCGGTCGAGCGTGCCCCGCAGCACCAGCGCGTCACCGAGTTGCTCGGCCACGTCCTGCGTCACCCGGGCGTTGGCGGTGGCGGTGGTGGCCAGCACCGGCGTGCGCTCGGGCAGGTTCGCCAGGAACGTCCGCAGCCGCCGGTAGTCGGGGCGGAAGTCGTGCCCCCAGTCGGAGACGCAGTGCGCCTCGTCCACCACCAGCAGCCCGGTGGTGGCGGCGAGCTTCGGCAGTACGCCGTCGCGGAAGTCCGGGTTGTTCAGCCGCTCCGGGCTGATCAGCAGCACGTCGACCGCCCCGGCGTGGATCTCGGCGGTGATCTCGTCCCACTCGTCCAGGTTCGCCGAGTTGATGGTGCGGGCCCGGATGCCGGCGCGGGCGGCCGACTCGACCTGGTTGCGCATCAGCGCCAGCAGCGGCGAGACGATCACCGTCGGCCCGTGCCGGTTGCCCTCGCGCAGCAGCGCGGTCGCCACGAAGTAGACGGCCGACTTGCCCCAGCCGGTGCGCTGCACGCAGAGCACCCGCCGCCGGTCGACCACCAGCGCCTCGATGGCCCGCCACTGGTCCTCGCGCAGCCGGGCGTGGTCACCCGCCAGCCGCCGCAGCACCGCTTCGGCGCGTTCCCGTACGGCCGTCCGATCCTGGCTCATCCGGCATTTCTACCAGGAGCGGCGGGGGCCGCCGTCCCTTCCGCGTGTCAGCGGCCGAGTACGGAACCGCCGTTGACGCCGAGCACCTGCCCGGTGACGTACCCGGCGGACGGGCCGACCAGGTAGCTGACCGCCGCCGCGATGTCGTCCGGCACACCGGCCCGGCCGACGAGCGTGGCGGCGACGCGCTTGGCGTGCCCCTCGGGCGTCATCCGGTCGCCGAAGAACTCGGTCTCGGCCACGTAGCCGGGGCTGACCACGTTCACGGTGATCTGGTCCGGGCCGAGTTGGGCGGCCAGGTCGTACGCCCAGCCGTGCAGCGCGGCCTTCGCTGCCGAGTACGGCCCGCCGCCGCCGCGCTGCGCGGCGATCGAGCTGAGCAGGACAACCCGGCCGCCGGGGCGGCGCAGGGCGGGCAGCAGCGCCTCGGTGAGCAGTACGGCGGTGAGCACGTTGGCGTCCAGGTTGGCCCGCCACCAGTCCGCCACCCCGCCGAGCGAATCGGTGGACCCGCCCAGGAATCCACCGGCGTTGTTGACGACGGCGTCCACGGCGCGCTCACCCACGGCGTCCACGACCGCGCCGACCTGCCCCGGATCGGTCAGGTCGGCGACGACGGCCGTGACCGCCCCGTCCCGCCCGCTCTCGTCAGAGATCCGCCGCGCGGCGGCGTCGAGCACGTCCCCCCGCCGCCCCACCACGAGAACGTCGAATCCGTCCCCGACGAGCCCCCGCGCCACGGCAGCCCCGATCCCGGTCCCACCCCCACTGACCACAGCCAGCCGCCGCTCCCCCATGACCGCTCCCCTTCCCCGCTCCCCACTCTCCCCGTTGATCAAGGAGTTTGCGTCATCCTAACCGCGAAATCAGGACACAAACTCCTTGATCAACGGGGTGGAGGGAGGGGGCCGGAGGTCAGCGGGGGCGGTGGAGGGCCTTCAGGAGGGGGGTCACGCGGGAGCGCAGGCTGGCCAGGCCGCCGGGGAAGAAGTAGACGGCCAGGATGAACACCGTGCCCAGGACGAACAGCGGCTGGCTCAGCGGGTGACTGAGGAACGCGGGCAGGCTGTTCACCGCGTCGCTGCTGCCGAACGCGGTGAGCCGGTGGTCCAGGTACATGTAGAGGACGCCGCCCAGCACCGGCCCCCATCGCGTACCGGGGCCACCGAGCACCACCATGACCAGCAGCGACAGCGTCAGCTCCGACGAGGTGATGTGCGGGCTGGCGCCGCCGACGATCAGCACGTAGACCACCCCACCGGCCGACGCGAGCCCGCCCGCGAGCGTGAACGCGACCAGCTTGAACCGGTACGGGTCGAGCCCGAGCACCCCGATCCGCCGCTCGTCGTCGCGCAGCCCGGCCAGCACCCGCCCGGTCGGCGAGGCGCTGACCCGGTGCACGACCAGGACCACTATGGCCAGGTACGCCAGCGCCAGCCAGTACAGGTTCACCGTGTTGGTGACGCCCACCAAGGCAGCCGGCAGCCCCGACACGTCCAGCGGCAGGCCCTCCTCGCCGCCGGTGAGGCCACCGAAGTCGCGGGCCACCAGGATCGCCCCGACCTGCGCGAACGCCAGCGTCACCATGGCGAACGCGATACCGACGGTGCGCAGCGCCACCGCGCCGAGCAGCGCGGCGAGCGTGGTTCCGCCGATCACCGTGAGCACGGCGGCCTGCCACAGCGGCAGCCCGGCCTTGGTGACCAGGATGTCGGTGCCGTACACGCCGGCGGCGAAGTAGAGGGCGTGGCCGAAGGAGAGCATTCCGGTCCGCCCGAACAGCAGGTCGTATCCGGCCGCGAGCCCGCCGAACACCAGGCAGATGGCGAGCAGTTGCAGCGTGCCCGGCGAGTTCAGCGGCCCCTCGAAGATCCCGGGCAGGTTCAGCGTCGAGTACGGCAGGATCGCCGCCACCACCAGGGCCACCAACGGCAGGTACGGACGCAGGCCGTGCCAGCGGGAACGCCCGGGAGTCAGTTCGTCGGGCACCTGCGCCGGAGGCGCGTCGACCACCGAGTTGGTCATGCGTGAGCCACCTTTCCGGCCAGGCCCTGCGGACGCAGCAGCAGCACCACGGCGAGCAGACCGACCACGCACAGGTCGCCCAGCCCGGACGTGCCGTAGTAGTTGACGAACTGTTGCAGCAGCCCCACCGCGACCGCCGCGTACGCGGACCCGACCACCGAGCCCATCCCGCCGATCACCACCACGATGAACGCGAAGATCAGCAGTGAGCCGCCCTGCCCCGGCGAGACGGTGCCGAAGTAGACGCCGCCGAGCGCGCCGGCCAGCGCGGCGGCGGCCCCGCCGATCGCGAAGACCAGCGTGAACGCCTTGCGCACGTCGATGCCGAGCGCCGTCACCATCTCCCGGTTCTCCACGCCGGCCCGGATGATCAGGCCGTACCGGGTCCAGCGCAGGAACGCCAGCAGCGCGCCGAGCACCACGACGGCGGCGACGATCAGCAGCAGCCCGGCGTTCGGCACCTGGGCGCCGAGCACCGATGTGACGCCCCGGCTCCAGTCCGGGCGCGGGAACGGCCGCGGGTCCGCGCCCCAGGTGGCCTGGAGCAGCGCCACCCCGGCCAGCGACAGGCCGACGGTGACGAGCACCTGCTCGATGGTGCGGGAGTAGAGCGGCCGGATCAGCACCAGCTCCACCAGCACCGCGACGAGCGAACCGGCCAGCACGCCGAAGACGACGGCGAACACGAAGCCGAACCCGTCCGGCCCGGCGCCGGGCAGGTTGCCCGAGGCCCACCACGTCGCGTACGCGCCGACGCCGAGGAACAGCCCGTGCGCGAAGTTGAGCACGTCGGCGAGGCCGAACACGAGGGACAGGCCGGAGGCGACGAGGAAGTACAGCGCCGCCAGGCCCAGCCCGGTCAGCGTCAGCAGGACCACGGTGTTCACGCGTGCACCTCCCCGGAGCCAGAACCCACACCGAGCAACGACTTCGTCAACGCGGTCTCCAGCAGCAACTCCTGGGCGTCACCGGTCCAGGCGACCTTGCCGGCGGAGAGCACCACCGCGTCGGTCGCCAGCCGCCGTACCACCGCCAGGTTCTGCTCGACCAGCAGCACCGGCACGGATTCCGCGACCCGTTCCAGCACCTCGGCCACTTCGGTCACCACCTTCGGCGCCAGCCCTTTCGTCGGCTCGTCGACGAGCAGCAGCCGGTTGTCGTTGAGCAGCACCCGGCCGATCGCGAGCATCTGCTGCTGCCCGCCGGACAGCGAGCCGGCCCGTTGCCGTCCGCGCCGCTCCAGCTCCGGGAAGAGCGAGAAGACCTTGTCGTACGCGGGCGTGACGCCGCGCCGTTCGGCCAGCCGCAGGTTCTCCGCGACGGTGAGCCCGGCGAAGACGCAGCGGTCCTCCGGCACGTAGCCGAGACCGTCACGGACCAGCCGGTGGGTGGGGCGGGCGAGCAGGCTGCGCGCCCCCATGCGTACGCTGCCGCGCACCTCGCCGCCGCGCGGCGTCAGCCCGACGATCGCGCGCAGCGTGGTGGTCTTGCCGACGCCGTTGCGCCCGAGCAGCACCGTCACGCCGGTCGGCGCGACCTCGAACGACACGCCCTGGAGGATGTGCAGCCCGGCGATCCGCACGGACAGGTCCGCCACGGACAGGACAGGTTCCGCCATCAGAGCGCCTCCCCCAGGTACGCCTCCTGCACTGTGGCGTTCGCCATCACCGTCTCCGGGGTGTCGCACGCCAGCAGCGCGCCGTGGTGCATCACGGCGATCCGGTCGGCCAGTTCCAGGATCACGTCCATGTGGTGTTCCACCATGAGCACCGCCCGGCCGCTGTCCCCGGTCAGCGACTTGATCACGCTGACCAGCTCGGGCACGTCCTCGGCGCTCACCCCGGCCATCGGCTCGTCCAACAGCATCACCCGGGGTTCACCGGCGAGCAGCAGCGCGATCTCCAGCTTGCGCTTCTCGCCGTGGGCCAGGGTGCCGGCGAGCGCCGTACCCCTGTGGTGCAGGCCGACCCGGTCGAGCGCCGCGTCGGCGGCGGCGGCCACCTCCCGGTCGGCCGCCGCCCGCCGCCACAGCTTCATCGAGCCACCCCGGTGTGCCTGTACGGCGAGCCGGACGTTCTCCCGCACGCTCAGCGAGCCGAAGACCGAGGACGCCTGGAAGGTACGCCCCAGTCCGAGCCGGGCACGCCGGTGCGGCGCAAGCGCGGTGATGTCCGCGCCGTCCAGCAGGACCGTGCCCTCGGTGGGCCGGCGCAGGCCGGTGATCAGGTTGAACAGGGAGGTCTTGCCGGCGCCGTTGGGCCCGATAACGCCGAGGAACTCCCCCGGCGCCAGATCGAGGTAGACGGAGTCGACGATGGCGACCTCACCGATCCGCCAGGTCAGACCGCGGGTGGCGAGCATCGGTCAGCCCTTCATCTGCGCGACCGGCGGCGCGCTCTCGTCACCGGTGAGCGACTTCTGCGCGGTCGCCGTGAAGGTGGTGCCGCTGCCGGAGAGCTTCGCCTGGTACATCGGCTGGAGCAGGGCGTGGTCCTCGGCGCGGATCTTCATGGTGCCCTTGACGCCCTCGAACTCCCAGCCCTCCAGCGCGGTGACCATCTTCTCCACGTCGTCGCCGCCTTCCTGCACGGCCCGGACGACCATCTGCGCGGCGGCGAACCCGTCCGGGTGGAACAGGTCGAGCGTGCCGCCCGGCACCTTCGCCTTCGCGGCCTTCGCGGCCTCGGTGTCGCTGGCGCCGTCGAAGTAGTGCGACAGGAACGAGATCTTGCTGCCGGCCGCGCCGAACGTCGGCCACGAGGCGCGGATGTCCAGGCCGGTGACGACGGTGGTGGAGGCGAGGACGCCCTGCTGGTCGAGCGTCTGCCACATGGCGCCGGCGGTGGTGCCCGCCCAGGCGACGAAGAGCAGGTCCGGCTTGGCGGCCTTGATCTGGCTGGCGAACGGCGTGAACTCGGTGGCGCTGGCCGGTGCCCGGACGCTGCTCACGTTCGCGCCCGCGCCGCCGATGACGGCCTTGACGGCGGCCTCGTTCGCGTCGCCGAACGCGCCGTCCTGCGCGAACACCACTACCTTCTTGCCGCCCGCGTCGCCGATGAACGAACGGGCGGTCACCACGTCCTGCCACGACTGCCGGCCGGAGCGGAACGTGTACTTGTTCGCGCCGGTCACCGCGTCCGTCGCGGCCGGGCCGGAGATGAACAGCACCTTGTTCTGCGCGGCGATCGGCGCGACCTGGAGCGCCACCCCGGAGGAGGTGGACCCGGCGATGATCTTCGTACCCTTGCCGATGAGGTCCTTCGCGGCGGACACGGCCTTGGCCGGGTCGCCCGCGTCGTCGGCCTCGGTCACCTCGATCGTGCGGTCACCGACCTTGCCGGTGCCCTTGGTGGCGAAGTCGAGGCCGGCCTTGAAGCCCTCGATGTACTGCTTGCCGTAGCTGGCGAGCGGCCCGGACTGGGAGTAGACCAGACCGACCTTGACCGGGGCGGCGGCGTCGCCGCCGCCGGATGCGGTGTCCTGCGGGCTGCCACAGGCCGTGGCGGCCAGAACGACCGCCACCGAGGTGGCGGCGGTAAGGAACACCCGTCGCGTGTGCCGGATCGTCATTGCGACTCCAGGTGAGGACAGGGGGAATGTCAGTTGTCGGCTCACGCTAGAAGTGACGTCACCCACGGGCTATGTGGTCGGCGCACACAAGTGCCCGGGACAGGATGGCCGCTCGTTACAACGCCGGACATCGGCACGTAACCGCGCCGACCCGGGATGGCCGCACCCACCACGCGCACCTCGCCGGGAATGTCGGCCCACGCCATCGCGCCGGTCACCGCCCGCCGCATTCCCCGTCATGGTCGGCCGCCCGTGCGCATCGCCGGCCACCGTCACGCGGCCGGTCGCACCAGACCCAGTGGCGTACCGACTGATCGTCCTCCCGCGACACGGTCGTCCCGGCGCGCTCCACGTCGGCCAGGAACCCGAGCGCCCGGCAGATGGCCCGCGCGAACCCGCGCGCGCCGTCGAGGTCGGCCGCGAGAACCGGCAGGTGTACGACGAACCGCTCCCGGCTCACCGCTGCGCGCCCGGCGTGAACCGGGACTGCCAGCTCTTGAGCGCCGCCTTGATGCGGGTGTTCTCCTCGGCGTACCGGGACGCGTCGCGCCGGGCCAGCGCCAGGTCACCGGCCACCCGGTAGAGGAAGGCGTGCACCTCCGCCGGGTCGAGTCCGTGCCGCACGGTGCGGAACTTCCGCTCGCGGATCTGCCCGACGCTCAGCGGCCGGCACGACTCCGAGCGGTACCAGCCCTGGTTCGGCGGCCTCCGGGTCCGGTTACGCCGCGCCGACTTGAACAGGTTGAGCACGTTTCGCACGCCGATCCTCCTCACCGAGCCGTGGAGGCGGCCCGCCCGCAGACAGGGGACGCGGGCGGGCCGCCGACCCCGAGACCGCAGCCCGTTCGGCGGTACGGCCCCGGAGCCCAATCCGGGTCCGACTCCCGAGGTTTGCCGAACCAACCGGAGCCGGACGCGACTCAACCTACACCAGTATCTGGTTATGCGCGAGCCTCCACTCTCGACGCGCTGGGCAACTTGTTGCAGTTACTTGTGCAGGTAGGGCAGGATCGGATTCGCCGAACCAACCGGAGTCCCCACCATGCCCACAGCAGAAGCACCGTTCCGCCGTATCGCCAACGACATCGCCGCGAAGATCAAGAGTGGCGAGCTGAAGCCGGGCGACCGGCTGCCCTCGACCCGCGAGTTGGCCGAGTCCTACGGCGTCCACATGAACACGGCCTACCGTGCGATGTCGTTGCTGCACGATCGCGAGCTGATCACCGGCCAGCCCGGCCGAGGCACCTACGTAGCCGAACCCCCGGCCTGATCAACTCCACTACGCCGAGGTGGTGGCATCATCCCGCCCCGCCCCGCCGATCTTGGAGTTGTGGCGCCTCAGATGCCCGGTTCGCGGCTTACGCGAGGCACCACAAGTCCAAGATCGATGGAGCGGCCCGAGATCTTGGTACGGGATGGCCCCTCGGGGGGCCGTTTCGTACCAAGATCTCGGGAGCGGGCGAGCGCGACGGACCCCGGCACGCTAACGGGGTGCCCGCCGGAACGGCGAGCACCCCGTGAACAGGAGCAACGGTCAGCGGCCGGCTCGGGCGGCGACCGCCGTGTCGGGGTGGTCGCTGAACACGCCGTCCAGGCCCAGGTCGAAGAACAGCTCGTACTCGGACGTGATGTCACCACGCGCGTTCGGGTCGGTGCCGATGCGGAAGTCCACCGGCAGGAACTGGTTCTCGGCCCGGAACGTCCACGCGTGCACCACCAGCTTCTGCCGGTGCGCGTCACGGATCACCGAGGTCGGCGCGAGCAGCCGTCCGGCGGAGTCGCGGGGAACGATCAGGTTCTTGTTCAGGCCGACGCCGTCGGCGTACCGGGAGATCCAGGCCAGTCCGGCGGGCGTGGCCAGGTCCGCGTAGGTCCGCTTGTCGCCGCCCGCGACGAAGTCGTAGGGCGCGCCGCTGGCGTCCATGAGCTGCACCAGCCGTACGTCGATCATCTTGTCGAGTTTGCGCAGGTTGGCGGTCTCGAAGCTCTGCACGAACACCGGGTCGGCGCGGTGGGTGAGCCGGTTGCGGCGCAGCACCGCCACCAGCGGCTCCTCCAGCGGGCGGCCGATCGAGGCGAAGTAGGTGGGGTGCTTGGTCTCCGGGTAGACGCCGATGGTCCGGCCCCGGGCCTTCGACTCGGTCCGTGCCAGGTCGATGACCTCCTGGAACGTCGGGATCTCGAACTTGCCGTCGAACGCGGTGTTCGCGACCCGCACCTGCGGCAGCCGCTCCTTGGCCCGCAGCGTCTTCAGCTCGGCCAGCGTGAAGTCCTCGGTGAACCAGCCGGTGACTGTCACCCCGTCGATGGTCTTCGTGGCCTTGCGGGCGGCGAACTCGGGGCGGACGGCCACGTCTGTCGTACCGGAGATCTCGTTCTCGTGCCGCGCGACCAGGACGCCGTCCCTGGTCGCGACCAGGTCCGGCTCGATGAAGTCGGCGCCCTGCCGGATGGCGAGCCGGTAGGCCTCCAGGGTGTGCTCCGGGCGGTAGCCGCTCGCGCCGCGGTGGCCGATCACGATCGGCCGCTGGGTCGCGCGGGCCTGCTCGGCGGCGCGGTGGTCCGGGCCGGCCTGGGCGGCCACGGCCGGCACCACCACAGCCGCCGCGAGCAGCGCGCCGGCCACGCCGAGGGCGGAAAGGGTACGTCGCAACGCCGTCTCCTGTCGTCGATGGGTACGCACAGCAGACCGGGCGCGGTTGACCGCCAGTTGGTCGGTTCCTGACCTGCCGGTGAATCTCCGGACGGAAGATGACGGGATGCGCCGCCTGCTCCGGAAGCCCGTACGGCTGGTGCCGTTGGGGTTCCTGGCGGTGATCCTGGTCGGCACCGGTCTGCTCATGCTGCCCTGGGCCACCAGCGAGGAGCGGTACACCCCGTTCGTCACCGCGCTGTTCACGTCCACGTCGGCGGTGTCGGTGACCGGGATGGCGGTGACCGACACGCCGAACTACTGGAACGGCTTCGGGCTCGTGATGATCACCGTGCTGACGCAGCTCGGCGGCCTGGGCATCCTGACCGGGGCGTCGCTGGTGATCCTGGCGGTCTCCCGCCAGCTCGGTCTGCGCAACCGGCTGCTCGTGCAGGCGGAGACCGCCGAGTTCGGCCTCGGCGACGTACGCCGGCTGCTGTTGCGCATCGCGGCGACCGTCTTCGTCACCGAGGCCCTGATGACTGCGGTGGTCGCCGCGCGCCTGTTCCTGGCCTACGACTACCGGCCGGGCCGGGCGCTCTGGTCGGCGGTGTTCCACTCGGTGCAGGCGTTCAACAACGGCGGCTTCGCGCTCTACTCGGACGGTCTGATCGCGTTCTCCCGCGACGGCTGGGTGGCGCTGCCGCTCAGCATCGGGGCGATCATCGGCGGGCTCGGTTTCCCGGCGCTGTTCGAGGCGGTACGCGAGTGGCGGCAGCCGGCGCGCTGGGCGGTCGCCACGAAGCTGACCGTCTGGGGCAGCGTGGTGCTGACCGTCTTCGGCGTCGCCTACCTGCTGATGGCCGAGTGGGGCAACCCGTTCACGATCGGCACCTACGACGTGCCGGGCAAGCTGCTGGCGTCGTTCACCCAGATCGCGTTGAGCCGTACCGGCGGCTTCGACGTCATAAACGTCGGGCGGCTCACCGACGAGAGCTACCCCATGCTGATCGGCCTGATGTTCATCGGCGGCGGCAGCGCCAGCACCGCGGGCGGCATCAAGGTCTCCACGTTCTTCCTGCTCGGCTTCGCCATCTGGGCCGAGTTGCGGGGCGAGCCGGACACCACTGTCGGTCGCCGCCGGGTGGCGGCGGCCAGCCAGCGGCAGGCGCTGACCGTGGCGCTGCTGAGCGTGGCGCTCGTGGCGGGCGGGACGGTCGGCCTGATCGGTTTGACCTCGCACGTGTCGTTCTCGGCCGCGTTGTTCGAGGTCACCTCCGCGTTCAGCACCACCGGCCTGACCGTCGGGGTGTCCGGGCAGCTCTCCCCACCCGGTCAGTACGTGCTGATCGCGCTCATGTACATCGGCCGGGTCGGGCCGCTCACGCTCGGCTCGGCCATCGCGTTGAACACCCGTCGACGGCTGTACCGCTACCCGGAGGAGCAACCCATTGTCGGCTAGACGCCCGGAGGAGACCGGCATCGCGGTGATCGGCCTGGGCCGGTTCGGCTCGCGCCTCGCGGACTCGCTGTCCCGCCTCGGTTACGAGGTGCTGGCGATCGACCACGACCCGGCGCGGGTCCAGCACTGGTCGGCCGACCTCGACCGGGTGGTGCAGGCGGACACCACCGAGGAGGTGGTGCTGCGCCAGCTCGGGCTGGCGGACTTCCGCCGGGTGGTGGTCGCGATCGGGGCGTCGCTGGAGGCGAGCGTGCTCACCGTACTGGCCCTGGCCGAGCTGGGGATCGAGCAGATCTGGGCGCGGGCCACCTCGGAGAAGCACGCCAAGATCCTGCACTCGGTCGGCGCGCACCACGTGGTCTTCCCCGAGGCGGAGACCGGTGAGCGGGTGGCGCATCTGATCGTCAGCCGGATGCTCGACTTCATCGAGTTCGACGACGACTTCGCCATCGCCAAGGTCAAGGTCCCGGCGCCGCTGGTCGGGCGGTCGCTGCGCGACATCGCGCCGCAGGACCGGTACGGCGTGATGGTGGTGGGTGAGAAGCAGGCCGGGGAACGGTTCCGGTACGTCGGACCGGACACGGTGCTGGAGGCGGACAGCGTGCTCATCGTGGAGGGCGGCATCACCCAGGTGCAACGCTTCTCCGCGCTGGCCTGACCGTCAGTCCTTCTTCGGGCCCTTGCCCTTGCCCGGCCCACCCCCCTTCGACTGGTCTACTGTGCTTTTCCCTTGGGGCCCTCCTTGCCCTTGCCGGGCTTCGGTGCGGCCTTGGGCTTCGCCGGTTTGGGCTTCGCCGGCCCGCTCTTGGTGGTGGTCTTCGCGGTGGACTTGGTGGGCGACTTGACCGGCGTCTTCACCGGCGGCGCGGTGGTGGGCGCCGAGCCGGCGATCCCGGACACCTGCACGCCGCAACTCTTGCCGCCGACGGTGAACTCCACCGGCAGCGTGTTGCTCCCGGTGTAGCGGCCGGCCAGCGTGAGCTTCGCCGACGCGCCGGGCGCCAGCGCCGGGGTCGCGGTGGGCGCGGGAATCGACACGGTACGCCCCTCCTGCCGGGCCGGCGGCTGGGCCGTGGTGACCGTCTGCTTGCCGGGGAACGTGAAGTTCATGGTCCAGCCGCGCAGTTCCCGGTCACCGGTGTTGGTGAGCGTCAACTCGGCGGCGAAGTCCTTGCCGGTGTCGCGGCGCAGCGAGTAGTCGACGGCGCAGGGCGTCGGCTCGGGCAGGCTCATCCGCGCCTCGGTCGGCTCGACACCGCCGCTGGCCGGGCTCCGCGACGTCAGTCCCCACATCGTGGCGGTCACCGCGATCAGGCCGACGGCGGCGACACCGGCCTCCACCTTGCGCCGCCGCGCCACCGCCCGCCGCGTGCGGGTACGCACCGCCGAGAACGGCAACGCGTCGGTCTCCGCCGACCACGGCAGGATCGTGGTGCCCGCGTTCTCGGCGAGCGCCGGGTCCATCCGGCCGAACGCCGGTGACACCGGCACGATCGCCGCGATACCGGCCGCCTCGGCGAGCGTACGGGCCACCTCGGCGGTCGCCGGGCGGTCCTCGGGGCGCTTGGCCAGGCACCGCTGCACCAGCGCGGCGACCGGCTCGGGCAGGCCCGGCACCGGCGGCATCGGGTCCGGGTCGCGGTACATGTGCGCGCGCAGCATCTCGGTGGTGGTGCTGGCCTGCCACGGCAGACGGCCGGTGAGCATCCGGTACAGCAGCAGCCCGACCGCGTACACGTCGGTGGCGGGCGAGACGTGGCCGTTGTCCAGCCGCTCCGGCGCCAGGTAGGCCGGCGTGCCGAGCAGCGCGCCGTCCGGCCCCTTGTCGCTCTCCCCCACCAGCGCCGAGATGCCGAAGTCGACGACCTTCACGCCGGTCGGGGTCAGCATGACGTTGCCCGGGGTCACGTCCCGGTGCACCACGCCACGGGCGTGCGCGGCGGCGAGCGCCGAGGCGACCTCCGCGCCGATGGTCATCGCCTCCCGCCACGGAAGCTGCCCGTCGCGGCCGAGCCGCCCGCTGAGCGGACCGCCGTCGACAAGCTCCATGACCACGTACGGCACGGTCAGGCCGACCTGGACCGACTCGCCGTAGTCGTACACGTTGGTGATGTTGGGGTGGCACAGCCGCGCGGCGGCCTGCGCCTCCACCCGGATCCGGTGCCGGAACGCCTTGTCGCTGGCCAGCCGTGAGGCCAGCACCTTGACCGCCACCTGGCGGCCCAGCACCTCGTCGTAGCCGCGCCAGACGACCGACATGCCGCCCGCACCCAACTGCTCGACGAGCCGATAGCGCTCGCCGAGCAGTTGCACGCCGTTCCTGACCGGTCCACCCATGGTCGGTCCTGTTGCCCGAAGTGGGCCCCGGTACACCTCAGCGGTCGGAATCGGTCAGGAAAGTCACCCGTTCAGGCGGTCGCGAGGAGTTGGTCCACCGGCGCGTAGTCGTCGGTGAGCACCATCGCGTCGCCCACCCATTCGGTCACCGCCGCCTCGTCCATCAGCTCGGCCCGCTCCGGCAGCAGCTTCAGACCGGGCGGGATCGCGGCGAGCGGCAGCGGCGCGTCCGAGGCGACGATCACGAAGTTGGCGCCCTGCTCCCCGTCGATCGCGCCGGGCGGCGCGATCAGCGCGACGTGCGCGAACTCGGCCTTCACCGTGGCCAGCTCGGCCCGGATGAACCGGCCCGGCGGGTAGTCGATGACGTTCTGCACGTAGATCCCGTCCGGGCGCAGCACCCGCCGGATGTCGGCGGCCATCTCCCGGGTCGCCAGGTGCCACGGCACCACCAGGTGCCCGAACGCGTCGCCGACGACGAAGTCGCGGCTGTCGGTCGGCTCGCCGCGCAGCAGCACCCGCGCGTCGCCCACCTCGGCGCGCATCTTCGGGCCGGTGCGCAGGCCCAGCTCCCGCCGGTCCAGCTCGACCAGCCCGCCGTCCAGCTCGAACACCAGGTTGTCGGTGCCGGGCCGGGTCGCGGCCAGGTAGTTCGGCACGGTGAAGCCGCCGCCGCCCAGGTGCAGCGCGTCCATCGGCTGCTTCGCCGGCCGCGCCACGTCCGCGACCAGGCCGATCCACTGCGTGTACGCGTACTTCAGGTGGTTCGGCTCGTTCAGGTCGACGTAGGAGTGCTCGGCCGAGTTGAGGTAGAGCGTGCGTCCCTGCGGCCACGACGGGTCCACCTCGACCCGGGCGCAGTGGTACGCGGTCTCCACGTCGCACGGGTTCGGCGCGGCAGCGGTGAGCCCCGCCGCGGCGAGACCGAGCAACGCCAGCGCGGCCTTGACCCGGCCCGGCGTGGACGGCCCGCCGGCCCCGGCCTGCCGTCGCAGCCACACGCCGAGCCCCAGCCCGGTCACCCCGAGCGCGGCAGCGAGTCCCAGCACGATGACGGAGCTGGACAGCGCGGCCACCAGCACGAAGCCGGTGCCCAGCGTGGCGGTGATGCCGCCGAGCGTGCCGATGCTGGACAACTTGCCCACCACCTGGCCGGTGCGGCGCAGGTCGGCGAGCTGAAGCTTCACCACGAGCGGGGTGATCCCGGCCAGCAGCGCCGCCGGCAGCACCACGGTCAGCGCGGTCAGCAGGAGCACCGCGCTCGCCGCGCCGCCGCGCAGCACCTCACCGGCGTACCTGACGATCGGCAGCGTGACGGCGGTGGCGATGCCGGCCAGCACCAGCGCCGGGGCGAGCAGGGTACGCGGGTCACGCCGGTCGGCGAGCCACCCGCCGAACCACGCCCCGTACGCGATCGCGGCCAGCGCCATGCCGATGACCGAGCTGGTCACCTGGAGCGTCACCCCGACGTACGGGCCGACCAGGCGCAACGAGACGGTCTCCAGCACCAGCACCGCGCCGCTGGAGAAGAAGACGAGGAACGCGGCGAGCCCGTTCGGGAGGGCCCGCGGCGGAACCGGGGCGTCGGCCGCCGGTTCCGCCATGACGTCGGACGATGTGCTGCTCACCGTGGCGATGGTACGCAGCGCCGCCGGCGGGCCGCGTCAATACATCGAGATGTGAACATGGTTTGTGTGGTCCGCAGCCGGGCTGCCGCCACCGCTGTACGCGCGCCAGCCGGTGTTCGGCATCCAGATCTGCCGATACCAGATGACGTACATGATGCCGAGCCGGTTCGCGTTGTTCTTCGCCCAGGCGGCGAGGCTGTCGCCGTACGCCTTGTCGCCGCCGGTGGCCGTCTTGTCCTCGAACCCGCCGCTGGCGGCGGAGAAGTCGCAGGCCCGGCCCTTGGGGTGCTCGCCGCCGCCACCGCTGCGGTGACACGAGGCGTAGCGCTTGTAACCGGCCGCCTTGGCCTGCTGGAGCATGTGCAGCGTGCGCGGCGTGATGCAGCCGGACGCGGGCGTCGGGTCGTCCACCGAGCACGACTCCGACGGCCACGAACCGTCCGAGTTGCGCGGCGCGGGCTTCGCCGACGAGGAGGTGCCGTTGAACCCGGACCCGGCGCCGGAGCTGACCTTCGCCAGCGCCACCTCGGCGTCCTTCTTCTTGCGGGCCTGCACCGCGACCTGCTTGGCCTGCTCGCGCACCTCGGCGTCGATGGCGAGCTTCGCCTCGGCCGCCTGCGCCTTCGCGTCGGCCAGCTCCCGCAGCCGTTTGCTGTCCCGCTGGGCCATCACGTCCAGCTCGGCGGCGCGCTTGAGGAAGTCGTTCGGGTCGGCGCTGGCCAGCAGCATCGACGTCGCGGTCAGCCGGCCCATCCGGTACGACTGCGCGGCCACCTCACCGGCCTGCGCGCTGAGCCCGACGAGGCGTACCTCGATGTCCTTGAGCTGGGTGTCGAGCGCCTTCTGCCGGCGCTTGGAGTTCTCCAGCTTGTTCTGGGCCTCGATGTGGCCCTTCGCCGCCGCCTCCAGCGCCGCCCGCAGCTGCTTGCTGCCGCCCTCGTTCGGGGCGTTCGGGCTGGGTACGGCGGCGGCCGGCCCGGCGGCCACGCCGGAGCCGAGAAGCACGGCCAGCGCGGCGAACGCGGCGAGCAGCGACCGCCGGGCGCGCCGGCCGGTAGAGCTGGTCCTGGGCACGTGATGGTCCTTCCGTCGACCGCCGGCCCCCGTACACCGAGCGGCGTCTCCGCCGGCGCCGGTCGGCGGCCTGCTGGCGGAGACCGCCGGTCACGATACCGGAACACGCGCGACACGCCAGGCCGGAGACGGCGTACGGCGGCTGGCGTCGACGCAGCGTGCCGTGGCCGTCGCGCAGCGCCGCTCAACCACCCAGCAGGGCGGCGCTCACCTCGTCCCAGACGTCCGGGCTGGCCGCCACGAGCAGTCCCTTGCCGTCGTCGGCCGGGTGGTAGTCGGCGCCGTCGAAGCGGCGGGCCACACCGCCGGCCTCGCGCACCAGCAGGGTGCCCGGCGTGTGATCCCACGGCAGGGTGCGCCAGAACAACACGAACTGCTGCGCGCCGGTGAGGATGTCCAGGTACTCCCGGCCGGCGCAGTGCTGGCCGGGCAGCAACTCACCGATGCGGCGCCCGCCCTCCTCCACCTGGCGGCGGAAGTCCGGCGGCAGGAACTTCGTCGCCGCGGTGCCCCGCAGCGCGCCCACCCGCGGCTCCGCCGGCGGCGTCCGCAGCGTCGCTCCGTCCAGCCGGGTGCCCGCGCCGAGCCGGCCCGCCGCCATCGTGCCGTCCAGCGGGTCGTACACCCAGGAAGCCACCGGTACGCCGTCCGTGAGCAGCGCCGCCATCAGCGCGAACGGCCGCCGCCCGGCGGCGAAGTTGGAGGTGCCGTCGACCGGGTCGACGAGCCATACGTCACCGCTGCCGCGCAGGTGCCGCAGCAGGTCCGGGTCCTCGGCGACGGCCTCCTCGCCGACCACCACCGAACCGGGCAGCAACTGACGCAGACCCTCGGAGATCAGCGCTTCGGCCTCCCGGTCGGCGACAGTCACGACCTCGCCGGGCGCCTTCTCGGAGATGTCTGCCTCGTCGAGCCGGCGGAACAACGGCACGACGACCTTGGCCGCCGCCTCCCGCAGCAGCGCGCCGACGTCGTCCAGCAGCGGGTCAGCCACGCGGAGGCAGCTTGACCACGCTGACGAAGAACTCGTCGATCTGGCGGACCACCGAGATGAAGCGTTCGAAGTCCACCGGCTTGGTCACGTAGGCGTTGGCGTGCAGCTGGTAGCTGCGCAGGATGTCCTCGTCGGCCTGCGAGGTGGTGAGCACCACGACCGGGATGCGGCGCAGTTCCCCGTCCTTCTTGATCTCTTCCAGCACCTCCCGGCCGTCGCGCCGGGGCAGGTTCAGGTCGAGCAGGATCAGGTCGGGCGTCACCGCGTCCGCGTACTGGCCCTCACGGCGCAGGTACGCGAGCGCCTCGGCGCCGTCGGAGACGACGGTGAGGCGGTTGCGGAGCTTGTGCTCCTCGAACGCCTCCTGGGTCATCAGCACGTCGCCCGGATCGTCCTCGACGAGCAGGACCTCGATCGGGCTCTTGCCGTCCGCGGGCGCGGTCATCCCACCGTCTCCTTCATGCCACCGTTTGTACCGTGTCCGTCCGCCTCCGCGGGCGGCTCTTCGCGTGCTTCGCCGTCCGGCTGACGCCCGACGGCCGCCGGGTCACCCTCGGCGGCCTCGGCCTGCTCCCCGGCCTCGGCCACCTCCGCCGCCTCCGCCGCCTTGGCGGCCTCGATGTCGGCCTCCAGCGCGGGCAGCGTGAACCGGATCGTGGTGCCCTCGTCGGCGTCGGTGTCCACCCAGACCCGGCCGCCGTGATACTCCACGATCTTCTTGACGATCGCCAGCCCGATGCCGGTGCCCGGGTACGCGTCCTTCGAGTGCAGCCGCTGGAAGATCACGAAGATCTTGTCGGCGAACTCCGGCTCGATCCCGATGCCGTTGTCCCGGCAGCTGATCTCCCACTCGCCGTCGACCAGCCGCGCCGACACGTGCACCTTCGGCGGCACATCCGGGCGGCGGAACTTCACCGAGTTGCTGACCAGGTTGACCAGCAGGTTGGTCAACAACGGCTCCTCGCCGCGGATGGTCGGCATCTCGCCCCAGGTCAGCTCCGCGTCGGCGTACTGCACGGCCGCCTCGGTCTGCCCCGCCACGTCGCCCATCACCTTGTTCAGGTCGACCTCGGTGAAACCGGTGGTCAGCCGGCCGATCCGGGAGAACGCCAGCAGGTCGTTGATCAGCCGCTGCATGCGCTGCGCGCCGTCCACCGCGAACGCGATGTACTGGTCGGCGCGCTCGTCGAGCTGCCCGGCGTACCGCCGCTGCAGGAGCTGGCAGAAGCTGGCCACCTTGCGCAGCGGCTCCTGCAGGTCGTGCGACGCGACGTACGCGAACTGCTCCAGGTCACGGTTGGAGCGGGTCAGCTCCTCGGCCTGCTTCTGCAACTGGCTGTTGACCCACTCGATGCGCTCCCGCGCCTCGCGTACCTCGTCCAGCTCGCGGGCGATCTTCATCCGCATCTGGTCGATGTCCTCGGCGAGGCGGCGGAACTCCGGCGGCCCGGACCCCTCGATGCGGTGCCGGTAGTCGCCGTCGGCCACCTCACGCACCTGGCCGACCAGGGCGGCCAGCGGGCGGATCAGGATCCGGTCCAGCGAGAGCAGCATGACCACGCCGGCCGTCGTGACCACCAGCGCGGCGATGATCAGCAGCACGACAAGCGTGTTGCTCGTCGCGTTGACCCGGTCGGCGGTCTCCTGCCGGACGGTGAGGATCTCGTCCTGGAGCGTGTTCACCGACGAACGGATGCCGTCGAACTGCTGCCGCGTCGCGTCGGTGATCAGCGCCTGGCCCGCCGCCGCGCCGTCCCGCTCGACCGTGCTGATCACCGGCTCGGCCACCTGGCTCCGCCACTGCGCGGTCTTCTGCTCCACCACGTCCAGCGACCGGCGCACGTCCGGGTAGTCGGCGGAGAGATCGCGGATCGAGGCGGCCAGGCTCTGCTCGCGCTTCACGCCCTCCTGGTACGGCTCCAGGTCGGTGCGGTCGCCGTTCACCGCGTACCCGCGCACCGAGGTCTCCTGGTCGAGCAGCGCGCTCATCAGCTCCTGCGCCTGCACCCGCAGCGGACCGGTCTTGAGCAGCACCGCGTCGATGTTCTGGCGGTTCTGCGCGGCGACCGCCGCCTCCGCGCCGGCCAACCCGAGCAGCAGCACGACCACCACGCCGAGCAGCGCGGCCACCCGCCGCCGCAGGGTCCACCCCTGCTGGTACGCCTTCACCGGTTCCTCCCCGTCGCCCTTCGCGCTCGCGCTCACCGGCCGCTGCCCCGCGTGACCAGCAACATCGCCACGTCGTCGGCCAGCGGGCCACCGTTTATCTGCTCGGCGCGCCCCACCAGCCAGGCGGGCAGCTCGGACAGCGGCACCGCCCGGTTGGCCGGGTCGGCGAGCAGATCGGTCAGACCGGGCACGTCGAGCCGTTCGTCACCGCCGTCCACCCGGCCCTCGATGAGGCCGTCGGTGTACATCAGCAGAGACCAGTCGTCGGTGTCGAACTCCAGGTCGAAGGCGATCGGGCGGCGCGGCCGTACGCCCAGCAGCAGCCCGCCCCTGGCCGGCACCGGCGCGACAGTGCCGCCGCTGAGCAGCAGCGGCGGCGGGTGACCGGCGAGGCGTACGGTGGCCCGCGCCGACGCCAGGTCGAGCCGGGTGGTGGCCACCGTCGCGAAGATCTCCTGGAGGCGGCGCTCACTCATCAGCACCTGCTCCAGCGCGGGCAGCACCTCGTCGTCCGGCACCCCGGCCAGCACCAGCGCCCGCCAGGCCACGCGCAGCTCGACGCCGAGCGCCGCCTCGTCCACGCCGTGCCCGCAGACGTCGCCGACGATCAGGTCGATCCGGTCAGGCCGGGTCTGCACCACGTCGTAGAAGTCGCCGCCGATCAGCGCGGCGTGCCGGCCGGGCCGGTAGAACGTGTGCACCGACACCTCGTCGGTGGTCATCAACGGCTGCGGCAGCAGGCCGCGCTCCAGGCGGGCGGACTCGGCCTGGCGCAGCTCCACCTCACGCAGCCGGCGGGCGTTCTCGTCGGCCCGCTTGCGCTCCACCGCGTACCGCAGCGCCCGGGTCAGCAGGACCCCGTCGACCTGGCCCTTGACCAGGTAG
Organism: Micromonospora chalcea; assembly: GCF_028768405.1. NCBI lineage: Bacteria > Bacillati > Actinomycetota > Actinomycetes > Micromonosporales > Micromonosporaceae > Micromonospora > Micromonospora chalcea. Next base: position 4,146,865 of record NZ_CP118233.1, read on the forward strand.
TCCTGCGCGCCCTCGGCGACCGCGACGATGCCCAGGTGCTCGTCGGACCGGCCGGTCAGCACGCAGACCGCCGCGCCGCTGGCCATCTCCAGCACCCGGCGCAGCCCGTCCAGGCCCTGCGCGTCCGGCAGGCCCAGGTCGAGCAGCACGCAGTCCACGCCCATCACCCGCTGCCGGGCCTCGCTGAGACTGGTCGCCACCAGCAGGTCGATCATCGAGTTGGTCTCGGCGAGCAGCTCGCCGACCAGGAAGGCGTCGCCCTCGTCGTCCTCGACCAGCAGCACCCGTAGCCGCTCGCCCGGCGGTACGCCGCCGTGCAGCCCCGCCCCGGCCGACGGCACGTGGACGGCGCCCGACGCGCCGGAACCCCGCTGCGGTCGGGTAACCGCCGCGAGTCGCGGGAGTTCGCTGGTGATGTCGGGCTCCTTCCGAATGCCCTGCTGATCCTGACTCAGACCACAGTCATACACAACGCGGCCGACACCGGCGCGGCGGAGCGGGTGACCGGTCCACCTCCACAGCGGCACGGTCGACAGACGATGTTACGCCGGGAGCGCTGTCACGCCCGCAGCGCACCGTCCGAGGACTGCCGCCGCAGCCCCCGGGGGTGCAGGATGATGCCCACCCCGTTGATCCACCCCGAGGAGTCCCCGTGGGCGCACCCCCCACCCGTCCCGCCGACCGGGCGCTCACCAGGCCCCGCCGCCGGCTGACCAGCGCCGTCGCCGCGCTGATCGCGCTGCTCGCCGTCGGGGCGGGCGTCCTGGTCGGCCTCTCCACCCCGGCGCCGGCCCCGGCGGACGCGCCCGAGCGCGAGTTCAGCGCCGCCCGGGCGTACCGGAACGTCGAGGTGATCGCGGCCGAGCCGCACGTGGCGGGCAGCGCCGCGAACGACCGGGTACGCGAGCACCTGGTGGCGACGCTGCGCGGGCTGGGCCTGCAGACCGAGGTGCAGGACGCGGTCGCGCCCGAGGCCGGGCAGTTGTCCGGCGCGGCCGGCGGGGCCACGCTGGCCCGGGTCCGCAACGTGGTGGCCCGGCTCCCCGGCACCGACCCGACCGGAAAAGTGTTCCTGGTCTCCCACTACGACTCGGTGCAGACCGGGCCGGGCGGCAACGACGACGCCGCCGGCACCGCCACGATCCTGGAGGTGGCCCGGGCGCTCACCACCGGCCCGCGCCCCCGCAACGACATCGTCTTCGTGCTCACCGACGCGGAGGAGGCGTGCCTGTGCGGGGCCGCCGGGTTCGCCGCCGACCACCCGCTCGCCCGTGACGGCGGGGTGGTGCTCAACCTGGAGGCGCGCGGCTCCACCGGCCCGGTGATCATGTTCGAGACGTCCCGGAACAACGCGAAGCTGGTCGAGGTGTTCGGCAAGGCCGCGCCGCACCCGGTGGGCACCTCGTTCGCGGTGGAGATCTACCGCGCGCTGCCGAACGACACCGACTTCACCGCGTTCCTCGACCGCAAATTCGTGGGCCTGAACTCGGCGTACATCGACGGCGGCGCGATCTACCACACCCCGCTGGACGTGCCGGCCCGGGTGGACCGGGGCAGCCTCCAGATGCACGGCGACAACGCGCTCGGCCTGGCCCGCGAATTCGGCCGCACCGACCTGGGCGACCTGAGCGCCGACCACGACGACACCTACTTCCCGGTGCTCGGCGGCCTGGTGAGCTACCCCGGCTGGCTGACACTGCCGCTCGCCGTCGCCGCGCTACTCGCCGTCGGCGCGCTCGGCTGGCTCCTGCGCCGCCGTGGCCGCGCCACCGCCGGCACGCTCGCCACCGGCTTCGGCCTCACCCTGCTGCCGGTCGTCGTGGCGCCGCTCGGCGCGTGGCTGCTCTGGGCCGCGATCACCACGATCCGCCCCGGGTACGCCGAACTGCTCGACCCGTACCGCCCGGTCTGGTATCGGCTCGCCGTGGTGGCGCTCTCCGCCGCGGTGCTGTTCTGCTGGTACGCGCTGCTGCGCCGACGGGTCGGCCCGGCCGCGCTGGCGTTCGGCGGGCTGGCCTGGCTCGCCGTGTTCGGCGTGCTGCTGGCGGTGGCGGTGCCCGGTGGGGCGTACCTGACGACACTGCCCGCCCTGGCCGGCGCGCTCGCCGGTTTCGCCGCGCTCGCCACCCGGCGCGACGGACCGTGGCCGGTGGTCGCGGTGACACTCGCCGCCGCGGTGGCGGTGGTGATCCTGCTGCCGCCGGTGGTGCTGCTGTTCCCGGCGCTCGGCATGGGCATGGGCGCGGTAGCCGCGCTCGTCGCGGTGCTGCTCGGCCTCGCCGTACTCCCGGTGGTGGACCTGCTGCACCCCCGGGCCGGCGGCCAGCGCGGCCTGCTCGCGCTGCGCGCACGCCGGCTCGGCGCGCTGCCCGCCGCGGCCGCCGCGCTGGCGGCGGTGGTGCTCGCCGGGGTCGGCCTCGCAGTGGACCGCTTCGACGCCGCGCATCCCGTGCCGACCCACCTGATGTACGCGCTGGACGCGGGCACCGGGAAGGCGGCTTGGCTCACCCGCGAGGAGAAGCCGCAGCCCTGGACCGACGGCTACGTCGACCGGAGCATCGCGGTGGCCGACGACTTCCCCGGGCTGGGCAACAGTGAGATGCGCGCCGGACCGGCCGCCGCGGCGCCCGTGCCCGCCCCGAAGCTGGACCTGCTCTCCGACACCCGCACCGGTGACCAGCGCGTGCTGCGCCTGCGCGTGACGCCGCAGCGGCAGGTACGCCTACTCACGCTGCACGTCGACACCAGCACCGCCACCGTGCGGTCCGCCTCGGTGGCCGGGCGGGACGTGCCGGTCGAGCCGGGCGGCGGGAAGTGGGGGTTCGGGATCGTGTTCCACGCCCCGCCGCCGGAGGGTGTCGAGGTGACGCTGACGCTCGTGCCCGGCGCCGGGGCCGTTTCGGTGCGCGCGATGGACGCCAGTGACGGGCTCTCCGGGGTGCCCGGGTTCCGGGAGCGGCCGGAGGGTGTGGGCGTGGTCGGCTCGCACAGCTCGGAGATGCTGGCGGTGGCGCGCACGTACCCGCTCTGACCGCCACTTACTTGCACCACCTCGCCGAAGTGGCGGTATCCCCGCGCCGGGATACCGCCACTTCGGCGTACTGGAGTGGATCAAGCTAGAGCAAGCCGCGCCCGATCGTGCTGACAGCGATGGGGCGGCCGGTAAACGGCCTGATGTTGAACGGCACTCTCCCCCGACTGCGCCATTAGCCATCCAGGAGTGCCTGAGCGCAACAACCAGGAAATGCTTACGAGCGGTAGCGCTTCGTGACAGACATCATGCCCTTGCGCCCGCTCATCTTCCTCGATAGCTTGCTACGAGCAACGGGCACCGGCCGCTCACGGAAGGTGTGTGGCCCAACTATCGGGGGATTCCTTGCGTCTGATTAAATTGCGGTCCGCTGTTGCGTCGATTCTCATAGCCGCAGGTCTGGTTGGAGTCGCGTCTCCTGCGAATGCCGCCGCAACCGCTTACCTGACCAAGTCGACGAAGCTTGCGCGGATCCCGGCGGAAGGCATGGCCACTGCGTGCATCTCCAGGCAGATCCAGCTCGCCTCGGGTACCTACTCGTGGGGTCACGTCATGCTCAACCAGGAAGGCTATCAGGAAAGAAGCATCTATCTCACTGCCGCGAACTACAACTGGAAAGAGTGCATTGATCCGCGTTCCGGATACTACACTCTCACCGGCTCCCTGCAAGTTATCGTAGACTCGGACCCCCTTCCGGCGGCCCACCTCGAACCGCTCGATATTGATATCCGCGGCATGAGCGATGAAGACCAGAATTGGACCTGGGGTAGCTACATAAACCCCAAGTTCTGACCCGGACGGCGGTACGTGCCGGAGCACCCGGAAACGGCATGATCTTGCTTTCGGCCCCCTCTGAACGACCCAGGACGCAGGTCAGGGGGCATGCCGGTTCTACTTCCAGCGGAAATGCACGAACAAACGGCCGAAGTTCTTCGAGTCCTTCTCGACCCGGTGGTAGAGCTGCTTCACGTCCTTCTGGTCGAGGAACCGCAGCACCTTCTTCTTCAGCGCGCCCGACCCCTTACCCGGGATGATCTCCACGAGCGTGGCCTTCTTCGCCACCGCCTCGTCGATGATCCCGCGCAGTGCACGATCGATGTCGTGGCCCTTGTTGTAGATGTCGTGGAGGTCGAGCTTGAGCTTCACGGTCCCATCCTAGGTACGCGGAAGGGCAGCCCGCCCGGGCTGCCCTTCCGCGTGATCAGTCAACGACCGACCTTGCCCTCCACCCGGCGCAGCGCGGTGGCGTAGTCGGTGTTCGTCGAGTACATCGCGGCCGCGATGCGCAGGTGCCGCAGCGCGTCCACGGGCCGGTTCATCCGCTCCAGCGTGCGGCCGAGCACGTGGTGCGCGTAGTGGTCGCTCGGGTCCCGGTCGACCAGCTCGCGCAACTGCTCCTCGGCCCGGTTGAGCTGGGCCGACTGGAAGTAGGCGCGGGCCAGCAGCTGCCGGACCGACGAGTTGTCCGGCTCGGCCTCGATGATCGGTTCGAGCAGCCGGGCCGCTCCGGTCGGGTCACCCGCTTCGAAGAACATGGTCGCCCGCCGGTACTCCGCCAGAAGATCCACTCGACCCACCTCCTCGTGTCGCGCCAGGCCCTTGGTCCGACGCTGGCACAACACCGGCGGGAGCGCGAGTGTTCCTGCGGGGCGAAAGATCAGGTTGTGGGGTCGTACCGGCCGCCGACCAGGTCCCAGGCCCGGACACCGCCGACGATTCCGGCAGTGTTCGGGACGATCACCACGTCGTCGCCCATCCGGGCCACCTGCTCGGGCCGGATCAGCCGGGAGTTGCCGCCGCCGAGGTACAGCCGGTCCCAGCGGAACACCGGCCGCAGGCCGTCCACCACCTGCCGGATCCGCCGGGACCAGAACGCGTCGCCGAGGCGCCGCCGTTCCGGCTCCCCCACGTACGTGTCGTAGGTGGTGTTCCACCGCACCGGCGCGTGCGACAGCTCCAGGTGCGGCGCCAGCACCCCGCCGTCGAACAGCGCGCTGCCCAGCCCGGTGCCGAGTGTCAGCACCAGCTCGCAGCCGGCCCCGGCGACCACGCCCGCGCCGTGCACCTCGGCGTCGTTGAGCACCAGCGCCGGTACGCCGAACGCCTCGGCCAGCGCGGTGCGCGCGTCGTAGCCGGACCACTCGGCCAGCAACTCGGGGTCGACGCGGCTGCGCGGCCCGGAGCGGGTCACGTAGTGCGGCGTCGCCACCACGACGCCGTGCCGGATCATGCCGGGCATGCCGACGGTGAGCCGGTCCGCCGTGGGCAGGCGGGCGCCGAGATCCAGCAGCGTCTTGACGAACAAGGCAGGCGGCAGCGGGTACGGCGTGGGCACGCGCAACGGCCGCGCGCGCATGGTCCCGGCGGCATCCAGCACGGAGGCCTTGATCCCGCCGCCACCGCAGTCGATCGCCAGTGTGGTCACCACGGCTGTGAGTCTCCCTCAGATCGGTGCCGCCGCAAGCGTGGGTCGCGGTAATCCGGATGCGCACGCCGGTAGGCTCGGTGCCCTGATGAGCGCCACGTTGATCGCCAAGGACCTCACCGCCGGCCACGGTGACCGCCTCCTCTTCGAAGACCTCGACCTGGTCGTCGCGCCCGGCGACGTGGTGGGTCTGGTCGGGGTCAACGGCGCGGGCAAGTCCACGCTGCTGCGTACCCTCGCCGGGCTGGTCCCACGCGAGCAGGGCACGGTCTCGCTCAGCCCGCCCACGGCGACGGTCGGCTACCTGCCGCAGGAGCCGGAGCGCCGGCCGGGCGAGACGGTCCGCGAGTTCCTGGCCCGGCGCACCGGGGTCAGCGCCGCGCAGGCCGCGCTCGACGCCGCCACCGAGGCGCTCACCGCCGGGGCGGCGGGCGCCGACGACGCGTACGCGAATGCTCTGGAACGCTGGCTCGACCTCGGCGGCGCGGACCTGGACGAGCGGGCCGCGCAGGTCGCCGCGGAGCTGGGTCTCGACGTCGGCCTCGACCATCCGATGACCGGCCTGTCCGGCGGGCAGGCCGCCCGCGCCGGGCTCGCGTCGCTGCTGCTCAGCAGGTACGACGTCTTCCTGCTCGACGAGCCCACGAACGACCTCGACCTGGCCGGGCTGGACCGGCTGGAACGCTTCGTCACCGGGCTGCGCGCCGGGACCGTGGTGGTCAGCCACGACCGCGAGTTCCTCACCCGCACCGTCACCCGGATCGTCGAGCTGGACCTGCATCAGCGGCAGGTCAACCACTTCGGCGGTGGCTACGCGGCCTATCTGGAGGAGCGGGAGGTGGCGCGCCGGCACGCCCGCGAGGAGTACGAGGAGTACGCCGACACGAAGGCCGACCTGGAGGCGCGCGCCCGCACCCAGCGGGCGTGGATGGAGAAGGGCGTCAAGAACGCCCGCCGCAAGGCCACCGACAACGACAAGATCGGCCGCAAGTTCCGCACCGAGTCGACCGAGAAGCAGGCCGCGAAGGCCAAGCAGACGGCCCGGCTGATCGAGCGGCTGGAGGTGGTCGAGGAGCCGCGCAAGGAGTGGGAGCTGCGGATGGAGATCGCCGCCGCGCCCCGCGCCGGCGCCGTCGTGGCCTCGCTGCGAGGAGCAGTGGTACGCCGTGGCGGCTTCACGCTCGGCCCGGTGGACCTGCAGATCGACTGGGCCGACCGGGTGGCGATCACCGGGGCGAACGGCTCCGGCAAGAGCACCCTGCTCGCCGCGCTGCTCGGCCGGCTGCCACTGGACGAGGGGCACGCCGCGCTCGGCCCCGGCGTGGTGGTCGGCGAGGTCGACCAGGCCCGGGGACTGTTCCTCGGCGACCAGCCGCTGCTCGACGCGTTCGGCGCCGCCGTACCCGATCTCGCCCCGGCGGACGTGCGGACGCTGCTGGCGAAGTTCGGGCTGCGCGCCGACCACGTGCTGCGGCCGGCGGCGACGCTGTCCCCCGGCGAGCGGACCCGGGCCGCGCTGGCGCTGCTGCAGGGGCGCGGCGTGAACCTGCTGGTGCTCGACGAGCCGACCAACCACCTCGACCTGGCCGCGATCGAGCAGCTCGAATCGGCGCTGGCGAGCTACCCGGGCACGCTGCTGCTGGTGACCCACGACCGGCGGATGCTCGACGTGGTGAGCGTGAACCGGCGGCTGCGCGTGGCGGACGGACGGATCGCCGAACACTGATCCGTGCCGAGTCGGCCGGGCGGGTCCACAATGAGCGCATGCTCAAGTGGGAGTACGCGCTGCTGGTCCGTCGTCGTCAACCCGCGTCGACCGACCTCGGGTTCGAGGTCGTCTTCATCTGGTACGGCCCGGACGGCTCCATGATCGACGTCACGCCGTACGGCGACACCGCGCTGGCCCACCTGAACCGGGCCGGTGACCAGGGCTGGGAACTGGTCGCGATGAGCGAGGACCCGTCGCTGCCCGGCAACAACGAGCTGCACCGCTACCACCTCAAGCGCCCGAAGGCAGCGGCCGCCCAGCCGCGCCAGCGGATGCGCAGCTCCCGCACCATCCGCCGAACCCTCTCCCCCTGACCCTCCTCCCTCCCGCCCGCCACCCCTCCCTCCCCGCCCCTCCCGCCCCTCAGCGCGTCGATCTTGCAGTTGCGGCCCTCCGTTTGCCCCTTTTGCGAGCTTGGCCCGGGCCACAACTCCATGATCGACAGCGCCCACCCCAAGCCGCCCGTCGGAGCGTGCACCCCCGACCCGAAACCGGCGGTGATCAAGGAGTTCGTGTGGACGTCGCCCTCGAAAAAGGACACAAACTCCTTGATCAACGGGGTGGGGGTGGCCTCTCGCGATCGAGGAGTTCGGGTCCATCCACGCCGACGCCAGCACGAACTCCTTGATCCCCGAGTCGCGGGAGATCTTGGAAGGAAAGTGCCCCCATGACCGCCGAAATCTTCCAAGATCTCGGACGCGCCCCGGTGATCAAGGAGTTTGTGTCCTCGCGGGCGTCTTCTGGTGACACAAACTCCTTGATCAACGGGGTGGGGCGGGGCGGACGGCGGGACGGGGTGGAGGAGGACGGCGGACGGGTCGGGGCATATTGGGGTGAAATGGGGGTAACGGGCCGCCGGAGGTGGCGCATGGTGGCGATGGGGCAGACCGCGCTCTCGGGTGAGCGACTCCGGCAGACCGACGAGTTTCTCGCCGAGGCGTGGGCCGACCTGGTCCGGCACGACGAGCGGCTACGCGGGACGACCGTCGAGGTGCGCTTCGACCGGGGGGTGGCGCACCTGACCGGCGCGGTCGCCGACCCGGCGCAGTTGCGGCTGGTACGGGAGTTGATCGGCCGGCTGTCGGGCGTACTCGGGGTCTGGTGCCGGGTCGCCGTGGGCGGGCGGGCGCCGGTGGTGGTCGACCTGGGCTGCGGCGCGACCAAGCAGTGGCCGGGCAACCTGGGGCTGGACATCTATCCGGCGCCGGGGGTGAACGCGGTCGCCAATCTCGCCGGCTCGCTGCCGCTGCGCGACGCCTCGGTGGACGTGTTCTTCGCGGTGCACATCGTCGAGCACCTGATCGACTTCCTGCCACTGTTCGACGAGTGCCACCGGGTGCTGCGGCCCGGCGGTGTGCTCCACGTGATGAGCCCCTGGTGGCGGCACGTCAACGCGGTGGCCGACCCGACCCACGTACGCCTGCTGGACGTGCAGACGTTCAAGGGCATCTGCGGTCAGCGCCCGCCGGGTACGCCGCGCTGGTATCCGCTGCACGTCGGCTGCGACGGCGCGTCGGTCTTCGCCGACCTCACTCCCCTGCCCCCGGACGCGCCGCCCCCACCCGCATCCCACCTGGCCCGCTTCTTCGACTGACCCCGGCCGAGCCGGACCCACCCCGGACCCGGACCCACCCCGTCGATCATGAAGTTGGCGGCACTCAAGGAGATCGACATCGCCGCCAACTTCATGATCGACGCGGCTGGGACGCGGCCGGGACGCGGCCGGGACGCGGCTGAGACGCGGGGCTAGAGGGGGGCGGACTCTCGCAGGGCTAGGTGGTGAGGGGTCACCAGCTCGCGGGGTGGGGAGTCGCGGTCGGGGCCGAGACGTCCGGCCAGCAACTCGACCGCCAGGCGGGCGATGCGTTCCTTGTCGGGGGCGACTGTGGTCAGCGTCGGGATCGAGAAGCGGCCGTCCTCGATGTCGTCGAAGCCGGCCACCGCGACGTCCTCGGGCACGCGCAGGCCCGCCTCGTGCAGGGCGCGCAGCGCGCCGAGCGCGAGCGTGTCGTTGAAGCAGAAGACGGCGTCGGGGCGTACCCCGGTGGCGAGCAGGTGCCGCATGGCGGCGGCGCCGTCCGCGCGGTGCCAGGCCGGCGCGGGCGCCACCAGGCGGTCGTCGTACGCGATGCCGGCCTCGGCCAGCGCGGCGGTGTAGCCGGCCAGGCGGAGCCGGGCGCTGGCGCCCTCGGGGGTGCGCTGGGAGCCGATCGCGGCGATCCGGCGGCGGCCGAGCCCGATCAGGTGGGCGGTGATCTCCCGGGCGGCGGCCACGTTGTCGATCATGATGTGGTCGGCGGGGCCGTTGTCGACCCGTTCGCCGAGCAGCACCACGGGCAGGCCGTGCAGGGCGGCGAGGTCGTCGGAGGTGAGCGCGAGCGGGCTCAGGATCAGGCCGTCGATCATGTGGTCGCCGATGCCGCTGGCGGCCTTGCGCTCCTGCTCGGAGCCGCCGCCGGTCTGGTGTATGAGCACCGTCCAGTCGTGGTCGGCGGCGGCGGTGACGACGTGCCGGGCCAGCTCGGCGAAGTAGGGGATGTCGAGCTCGGGCACGGCCAGGGCGATCACCCCGGTACGCCCTTTGCGCAGGTTGCGGGCCGACAGGTTGGGCCGGTAGTTGAGCGCGGCGATGGCCTCCTCGACCCGGGCCCGGGTGTCGGCGCGTACGTGCTGGTAGCCGTTGACGACGTTGGAAACGGTCTTCACCGACACTCCGGCCCGCTCCGCGACGTCCTTGAGCCTGTGCCGCACTGAACTGTCCTCCCGGTGAACGCTGGCCGCACTGTACCGCCTCACGACGACGTGACGACCTCTTCACACGGAGAGTTACAACGTTGCAGAAATTCACGGTCGATCAGGGCGGAGCCCTCCCGACCCGCGCGTCGAGAGGGCTCCGCGGTGCCCGCCTCAGGGGGTGGGGGCGGGCTCGGGGGTGTCCGAGTGCTCGCGGCGGGCGAGCCGGTTCTTGCGGTGGCCGTACCCGAAGTAGATGACCGCGCCGATCAGCATCCAGGCGAGGAACCGCAGCCAGGTCTCCACCGACAGGTTCAGGCTCAGGTAGAGGCACGCCACGGCGGTGAGGATCGGCAACACCGGCGAGAACGGCACCTTGAACGGCCGCTCCAGGTCGGGCCGACGCTTGCGCAGGATCGGCACCGCGATCGCGACCAGCGTGAACGCGCAGAGCGCGCCGATGCTGACCAGGTCGGCCAGCGCCGACAGCGGAAGGAAACCGGCGAGCAGCGCCACCGCGACGGTCATGATGCCGGCGATCCGGTACGGGGTACCCCAGCGCGGGTGCACCTTGGCGATGGCGGGCGGGATGAGCCCGTCCCGGGCGATGGCGAAGCCGATCCGGCCCATGGCCACCAGGTCGACCAGGATCACGCTGGTGAGCCCGGCGACGGCGGCGATGGAGACGAGCACCGCGGCCCAGCCGGCGCCGACCGCCCGGAACGCGGACGCGATCGGCGCGCCCTCGTCGATCTCGGTGTACTTGACCATGCCGACCACGACCAGCGAGACGCCGATGTAGAGCACCGTGGAGATGAGCAGCGTGCCGAGCAGACCCAGCGGCAGGTCCCGCTTGGGCTTGCGGGTCTCCTCACCCAGGTTCGCCACGGCCTCGAACCCGGTGTACGCGAAGAACACCACTGCGGCGGCGGTGAGCACCCCGACGAAACCGAAGACGGAGGGCTCCAGCCCGAAGATGACCTGGGTGACCGGCTGCTTGATGCCGTCGTCCCCGGCGCCGGCCGGCTCGGCGGCCGGGATGAACGGGCTGAGGTTGGCCGCCTTGACGAAGAACAGCCCGGCGATGATGACGAAGGCGCAGATCGCCACCTTGACCAGCACGAGCAGGTTGGTGACCCGGGCGGACTCCCGGATGCCGACGATGGCGACCACGCCGAGCACCAGCACGATGCCGATCGCGCCGAGGTTGACGACGCTGCCCTCCTCGGCGAACCAGGCGCTGGGCAGGCCGAACAGGTCGGCGAGGTAGCCGGACCAGCCGCGGGCCACCACCGCCGCGCCGAGCGCGAACTCCAGCAGCAGGTCCCAGCCGATGATCCAGGCGACGATCTCGCCCATCGTCGCGTACGCGTAGGTGTAGGCGCTGCCGGCGGTCGGCACGCTGCTGGCCAGTTCGGCGTAGCAGAGCGCGGCGAGCAGCGCGACCAGGCCGGCGATGCCGAACGAGATCACCACGCCCGGCCCGGCGCTGTTGCGCGCCTCGACACCGGTGAGCGTGAAGATGCCGGTGCCGATCACGATGCCGATGCCGAAGCCCATCAGGTCGACCGCGCCGAGCCGGCGCCGCAGTCCCGGCTTGCCGTCCTCGCCGTCGGCGTCGCCCTGGGCGAGCACGTCCCCGATCGGCTTGGTTCGCAGGACCGACATCTGATCACCTCCCCCGCCGTGTGGCCGCCACGGTGGCGGTCTGTGACCGGGCTAGCTACCCAGCCGTTTTCCGCTCCAATCCCGCACGGCAGGTATCGGAATCGTCACGATCCGGCCGAGGTCGGACGGCGCGGGACATCGATCACCGGTCAAGGTCTTGCGCCGGACACGGATAGATGAAAGTTTCCTACCGGAGGCGTGGGCAGTGCGGCGAATCTTGCCGCAACCCCGCCCGCCGATCGTCCCCCCGGACCCGACGAAGGGACCGCACCGCATGAAGGCAACTCGGCTCGGAGCCGCCGCGCTGGCCGCGGCGTTGCTCAGCGCGCTGGTCGCCGGCACGCCGGCGCAGGCCGCACCCGACGACACCAGCACCGCCACTTCCCCCTCCACCGACTGCGTCACCGACCCGGCCACCCCCAAGCGCCAGTTCCGGGCCATGTGGATCGCGTCGGTGACGAACATCGACTGGCCCACAAAGGACTCCTGGACCGCGCCGGACCAGGTGGCCAAGCAGAAGGCCGAATACCTGGCCTGGCTCGACCTGGCCCAGAAGCTCAACCACAACGCCGTCGTGGTCCAGGTCCGCCCGACCGCCGACGCGTTCTGGCCCTCGCCGTACGAGCCGTGGTCGGAGTACCTGACCGGAGTACGCGGCAAGAACCCCGGCTGGGACCCGCTGGCCTTCCTGGTCGACGAGTCACACAAGCGCAACCTGGAGTTCCACGCCTGGTTCAACCCGTACCGCGTCTCCATGCCCGCGCCCGGCGGCGCCGGCGCCGACCTGTCGCAACTGGCCCCGGACAGCCCGGCCCGCCAGCACCCCGACTGGGTCTTCGCCTACCCGCCCGCCGGCGTCGCCGGCAGCCGGCTCTACTACAACCCCGGCGTCCCCGAGGTCCGCGAGTTCGTCCAGACCGCGATGATGGACGCGGTCAAGCGGTACGACATCGACGGCGTGCACTTCGACGACTACTTCTACCCGTACCCGAGCGGCACCCACCAGGTGCCCGACGACGCCACGTTCGCGGCGTACAACAGGGGCTTCACGGACAAGGCCGACTGGCGGCGGGACAACATCAACCTGCTGATCCAGGAGATGAACGCCAAGATCAAGGCAGTCAAGCCGTGGGTGAAGTTCGGCGTCAGCCCGTTCGGCATCTGGCGCAACGCGTCGGCCGACCCGAACGGCTCGGACACCACCGGCTCGCAGTCGTACGACATCATCTCCGCCGACTCCCGCAAGTGGGTGAAGGAGGAGTGGATCGACTACATCGTGCCGCAGCTCTACTGGTACATCGGCCAGTACCCGGCCGCGGACTACGCCCGGCTCGTGCCGTGGTGGGCCGAGCAGGTGCGCGGCACGCGGGTCCAGCTCTACATCGGCCAGGCCGACTACAAGAGCGGTGACCCGGCGTACGGGTCGTTCTGGATGAACCCGCAGGAGCTGTCGAACCACCTGACGCTCAACCGGTCGTACCCGGAGGTGCTCGGCAACGTGCACTTCTCCGCGGTGCAGGTACGGGCGAACCGGCTCGGCGCCACCGACATCTACGCCGCCGAGCACTACTCCCGCCCCGCGCTGGTGCCCACCATGACGCACCTGCCGCGCAAGCCGCTGCTGTTCCCGGTGGTCACCAAGGCCCAGCGGGAGGCGGGCGGGGTACGCCTGAGCTGGCGTCAGCCGGCCGACGGCAAGGGCCCGCTCGGCACCGCCGCGTCGTACGCGATCTACCGGTTCGACGGGCACGGCCTGGCCGGGCGCTGCGACTTCGCCGACGCCTCGCACCTGGTCGGCACCGTGCGGGCCACCGACGGCGCCGTGCAGTCCTGGGTGGACACCACGGCGGCCGACGGCGCCCGGTACACCTACTACGTGACCGCGCTGGACCGGCTGGCGAACGAGAGCCCGGCGAGCCCGCCGCGCTTCGTCCGCTGATTCACCCCGAATGCCCCCGGGCCGCCTCGCCGGTCCGGGGGCATTCGTCTGTTCAGGCGGATGTCAGCGAGCCGTTCCCCGGGGCATCGCCCCAGCTCACCCCTTTGATCGACACTTGTCGACACCCGGAGATCCCGGCCACCACCACGCGGAGGTTCCCGTGTCCCGTCGCCTCACCACCACCCTCGCCGCCGGCGCACTCGCCCTGCTCACCCTGCTCGGTCTGGCCACACCGGCCGCCGCCGCGGTGAGCACCCAGCAGAAGCTGTCCGTCCTGACCAGCTGGACGCAGACCAGCGCGTCCAGCTACAACGCCTGGAACAGCGCCCGGCAGAACCGGTCCCCCTGGACCGAGTACGGCTTCGACTGGTCCACCGACTACTGCTCGTCCAGCCCGGACAACCCGATCGGCTTCAACTTCAAGCTCTCCTGCTACCGGCACGACTTCGGCTACCGCAACCACAAGGCGATGGGCGTCTTCTCCGCCAACAAGGCCCGTCTGGACAACGCCTTCTACGCCGACCTGAAGCGGGTCTGCGCCACGTACAACACGGTGGTCCGGCCCGCCTGCTACAGCCTCGCCTGGACGTACTACCAGGCGGTGAGCGTCTTCGGTTCGGTCGCCGCCGTGTCCCCGGCCGACCTCGACCGCGCCGCCCGGATGAAGGCCGACGCCGAACGCCACGCCGCCGCCCGCGCCTGACGCACCACGCGGGGAGTCCGCCGCACGGCGGGCTCCCCGGCGCAGTACGGAACGGTCGCCCGCCTCAGCCCGCCGTGCTGCGCGGCTGGAACGCCGGCCAGGAGCCCTGCGCGGGAACGCCGAACCGGGGCGAGTCGGCGGCCAGGTCCGGATGCTCGACGTGCAGCGCCAGCGCCGCCACCTCGTCCAGCCGCAGCCCCGCCCCGGCGCCGTAGGCGGCGTCGAACGCCTCGTCGCCGAGCACCCGGCGCAGCTCCGCCTGCCGGGCCGCCCAGTACGGGCCGTATATCCCCGGCGTGGCCCGCAGGTTCGACCGGGTGGCCTGCGCCGCGCCGAACAGCCGGGCCGCGGAGAGCGCGTCCCCGGCCAGCGCGCAGCGCACCGCTATCGCGTTGATCGTGTCGCAGGCCCGGCCCAGGTAGCCGTGGCTCATCCGCGACCGCAACGCCACCAGCAGGTGCTCGTGCGCCGCCACCAGGTCACCCCGGGCCAGCGCCACCATCCCGAGCAGCATGTCCACCGAACGGCCGCCCCGCTCCGCCGGCCGCGACGCCTCGACCGGGCGGGCCGCGGCGAGGACCTCGGCGGCCTCGTCCAGCGCGCCCCGGCGCCAGAGCAGCTCGGCCAGGTTGTAGACGGCGAGCAGCGCGTCCCCGACCACGTCCTGCGCGTACGCCCAGTCGATCACCTCGCGGCAGACCCGCTCCGCCTCGGCGAACTGGCCCATGTCGACGAGCGGCGCGGCGCGCCCGGCCAGCACCCGGGCCAGCAGCCCCCGGTCACCGGACTGCCGGGCGGCCGCCTCGGCCCGCTGCGAGTACCGCAGCTCCTCGCCGAACTCGCCGTCCGCGCCCGCGTGCAGCGAATGCATGTGGTACGCGGCGGCCAGCTCGGCCTCCGGCATCACCTCGCCGGTCTCGGCGAGCCGGCCGTAGAGCCGGAACAGCCAGAGCCGCCCCTCCCGGGCCAGCCCGCGTTCCCGCCACCACTGGTCCAGGTCGCCGGCCAGGCGCAGCCCCGCCCGGGCGCTACCGCCGGTCGCGCACCAGCGCAGCGCGGCCCGCAACTCACCGGCCAGCGGATCCAGCGCGTACAGGGAGAGCGTCACCGGACGGCCGTCCGGCCCGAGGCACGCCCGGTCCAGCGCGTGCCGGCACCAGTCCACGTGCCGGTCCCGGGCGCTCTGCTCCTCGCCCGCCTCGACCAGCCGCCGGGCCGCGTACGCCCGGATCGGGTCGAGCATCCGGTACGTGCTGCCCGAGGCGTGCGGCTCGGCCAGCACCATCGACTTGTCCACGAGCACCGAGAGCGGGTCGAGCGGGTCCTCGCCGAGCAGCCACTGCACGGTGGGCAGGTCCACCGGTCCGGCGAACACCGCCATCCAGCGCAGCAGCCGGGCCGAACGCGCGCCGAGCGTCCGGTACGACCAGGTGACGGTCGCCTGGATGGTCAGGTGCCGCTCACTGGCCGAGCGCTGCACCGCGCGGGTCGCCGGCGTGGGCGGTGCGGCGCCGGTCGCCGCGGCCACCAGGTCCACGGTGTCCTGCTGGTTGCCGCTCCAGCCCGCCTCCACCGGCGGCGGCTCCGCCGTCTCCCGTCCCGCGTCGAGCGTGCCCAGCATGTCGTCCAGCCGCTCCGCCAGCTGCCCGGCGGAGAGCACCCGCAGCCGGGCGGCGGCCAGCTCTATGGCCAGCGGCAGCCCGTCCAGGCGGCGGACCACCCGGTGCAGGTCGGCCTGCTCGGCCGCCTCCGGCGCCCGCCCGCCCCGGGCCACCGCCGTGCGGTCCAGCAGCAACGCCACCGCGTCACTGCCACCGTCGGGCCCCTCGTCCACCGACAGCGGCGGGATCCGCCACACCACCTCACCTGGTACGCCGAACGACTCCCGGCTGGTCGCCAGCACCCGTACGCCCCGGCCACCGGCCAGCAGCCGGCTGATCACCTCGGCCGACGCCGCGGTCTGGGCGTCACAGGTGTCCAGCAGCACGAGCATCCGGCGCGGCGCCGCGTACTCGACGAGGGTGTCGAGCATCGGCCGGCCGGGCTCCGGGCGGAGGCCGAGCACGGCGGCGATCTCGAACGCCACGAGCCCCGGGTCGGTCACCGCGGCGATGTCGACGAACCAGACCCCGTCCGGGTAGTCCTCCACGATCCCGGAGGCCAGCTCCACGGCCAGCCGGGTCTTGCCGGCGCCGCCCGCGCCGAGCACCGTCACCAGGCGGTACGCCTCGACCAGCCGGCCCAGCTCGGCGCGCTCGGCCTGCCGGCCGACGAACGAGGTGACCTGGGTGGGCAGGTTGTGAGCCGCCGCGTCGGCGGTGCGCGGGCGCGGGAAACGCCGCTCCAGACCGGGCGCGACGAGCTGGAACAGCCGCTCCCGGTCGTCGAAGCCACGCAGCCGGTGCAGGCCGAGGTCCAGCAGGGACACACCGTCCGGCAGCGGTTCGGCGTGCTTGGCGGTGGCGGCCGAGCAGAGCACCTGCCCGCCGTGCGCGGCGGCGGCCACCCGGGCGGCCCGGTGCACCTCGGGGCTGGCGTACTCGCCGTCGCGCGGCTCGGCGTAGCCGGTGTGCAGTCCCATCCGGACCCGGGGCGTGGCGTCCGGGTTGGGCCAGTCGTGACCGGCGAGCGCGCGCTGCGCGGTCAGGCAGGCGTGCACCGCGGCGGCGGCGTCCGGAAACGCGAGGAAGAACGAGTCGCCCTCGGTCAGCAGCTCGGCCCCGTCGGTGCCGGCGAGCGTGTCCCGCAGCAGCCGGCGATGCTCGTGCAGCACCGGCCGGTAGACCGGGCCCAGCATCCGGGCCAGCCGGGTCGAACCTTCGATGTCGGTGAACACGAAGGTCACCCACCCGCTCGGGAGGTGGTGTTCTGGCGACATACGTCGAACCTCCGCCCGCTGACGTCGGATTCATGCTGCCCTATGATCGCGCCGTCACGCATCGTGAGAACGGTTGGGCGGATTCCGACCCAAGGTGCCAAAAGATCACACGGGCGGCAAGAGCCGGTTCGACCCGCGGGACGAGCGGCGGAAACTCAGCAGCCGCAGGATCCGCCGCAGCAACCTCCACCGCTGGGAATCCCACCAGTCGGGCCGGAACCACCACGCCCGGTGACGGCGACAGCGGAGAGCAGCTTCACCGTGTCGGCGTGACCCCGCGGGCAGGTGGCCGGCTGGGCGGCCTCGGCCATCGGGCGGTTGACCTCGAAGGTGTCGCCGCAGGCGCGGCAACGGAACTCGTACCGGGGCATGACATCAGCGTACGGCGGACCTGACGCCGTCACACGGATGGGTGATACTCGACGGGTGGTGGACGGCGAACGGCGAGCGACGGCCCGGCCCCTGCGACCCGCCGTGCCGCCCGACGGCGACGCCCGGCCCGTCCCGCGTCCCCGCCGCGAGCGCGACCCCATTCCCCCGAAGCCGCCCGCCGGCCCGGCCCGCGACCCGGACGCCACGGCTGGCGAGCCGAGCACGGACCCGGACCCGGGCGCGAATCCGCAGCCCGAGCCGGACGCGAAGCAGGGGCGCACGCCCGCCGCCGGAGCCGACACGGACACCAAGGCTGACGCGGGCGCCCCGTCCGGCGAGAAGCCGGAGGCGAAGGCCGAGGCGGCGGACGACGCGCAGCCGGCCGGCGGGCGACGTCGGCGCGTGCCGTTCGCGCACGCCGTCCGCACCCGCCCGCGGCAGCTCGCCGTCGGCGCGGCCAACGCCACCCGCGCCTGGTCCCGCCGCCCCGCCGGGCGGACCACGCTGCCGGCGCTGTTCCTGCTCGCCCTGGTCGGCGCCGCCACCACGGCCGGCGCGGTGATCGTGCCGGCCGCCGTCGGCAGGCCGGCGTCGGTCGACGAGGCCCTGCCGGAGCCGACCGTGGCGCGGACCGCCGCGCCCGCCGCGACGCCCCTGTTCCCGGACCCGTCCGGGCTGTCCGGCACCGCCGCGCCGACCGGAACGCCGCTGCCCGGCGGCGTGACTGTCGCACCGCCCACCGGTCGTCCCGCCGACGCCCTCGCCGACTGGGCGAGGCGGGTCAGCGCGGTCACCGCCATCCCGGTGGTGGCGCTCCAGGCGTACGCCTACGCCGAGCTGGTGCTCGCCCAGACCAACCGTGCCTGCCAGCTGAGCTGGACCACGCTCGCCGCCATCGGGCACGTCGAGTCCGGGCACGGCTCGGCCAACGGCGCCACGCTCGGGCCCGACGGCCGGGCCCTGCCGGAGATCAAGGGGCAGCCGCTCGACGGGCAGGGCGGCCGGTCCCGGATCCTCGACACCGACCAGGGGCAGCTCGACGGCGACCGCGTCTACGACCGGGCGCTCGGGCCGATGCAGTTCATCCCGACCACCTGGCAGGAGATCGGCGCGGACGCGGACAACGACGGCGTGAAGAACCCCCACGACATCGACGACGCGGCGCTGGCCGCCGGCCAGTATCTGTGCAAGGGCGGCCGGAACATGACCATCCCGGGTGACTGGTGGGGGGCCATCCTCTCGTACAACGATGTGCGCCGGTACGCCCAGGCGGTCTTCGACAAGGCCGACGAGTACGGCAGGCTCAGCCGCAACGTGAGGTGACCGCTCGCGTACATTCGCGGACTGAACCCTTCCCCCCGGCAGCGGTTGACGGCAAGCTAGACGGGTGATGGTGCGCGAGTGGAACCCTCGGACCGCCTCGTCCGCCGAGATCGCGTCCCTGCTGGACACGCTGAACGCGGTCCTGGCGGCCGACCTGCCGCAGGACCCGCCCTGGCAGGAGAGCTCCATGCGGGAGTACCTGTCCGAGGTGATGCCCGGCGAGCGGCGGATCTCCTGGGTGGCTCAGGAGGACGACGCTCCGGACGGCACGCCCGGAGCGATCGTCGGGCATGTGCACGTGCTGCTGCTGGGCGGCATCGGCGTACTGGAGGTGCTGGTGCATCCGGCGGTCCGGCGCACCGGGCTCGGCCGTGAGCTGGTCCGGGTGGCCGCCCGCCGGGTCTGGGACGAGGGCTTCCAGTCGATCGGCGTGGAGGTGGTCGGCGACACCCCGGCCGTGGCGTTCTACGAGTCGCTGGGCTTCACCCGCGACTATGTGGAGACCCGCAGCGTGCTCGACCTGCGTACGGTGGACTGGCCGGCGCTGACCGAGATGGCCGCCGAGGTGGGCGCGGGCTATCACGTGGAGTTCTGGCCCGGCGGGCCGCCGGACGAGCTGCTCGAGGCGTACGCGCGGGCCAAGGCCGAGGTGCGCGACTCCGACGACGTGGAACTGCGGCCCAGCTCCTACGACCCGGACCGGCTGCGGGACAGTCTCGCCACGTTGCACCGGCGCGGCATGAAGCCGTACATCGTGCTGGCGTTGCACGAGCGGACCGGGGACGTGGCCGGGCTGACCGAGGTGGTGGTGCCGGCGCAGCACCCGACCCGGGCCGACCAGTACGACACGATCGTCGTCCACGACCACCGTGGTTACGGCATCGACCGGGCCATCAAGGCGCGGATGCTGCTGGAGCTGCGCTCGGCCGAGCCCCAGCTGGTCGAGGTGCAGACCTGGAACGCGCAGGACAACGAGTCGATGCTGAAGGTCAACGCCGAGCTGGGTTACCGCCCCGACCGCGACTGGTGCGAGTACGGGGTGGACGTCGCCGAACTGGTGCACCGGCTGGACAGTCACCGCTGACCGTTCACCGGACGGCCACCGAAGGGCTGGACGGTGGACCCACGAGACCCTTAACGTTCGTTAGTTCCTGTCCACCCACCGTGGAGGCCCCATGCGCCCGCGCCGCACCCTCGCCGCGCTCGCGACCACCGCCGCCGTCACCCTCACGGCGATCGCTGTCGCATCCCCCGCGGCCAGCGCCGCGCCCACCGACCTGCTCATTTCCGAGTACGTCGAGGGGTCGTCCAACAACAAGGCCGTCGAGCTGTACAACGGCACCGGCGCCCCGATCGACCTGGCTGCCGCGGGCTACCAGCTCCAGCTCTACTTCAACGGCGCCAGCACGTCGACGAACATCGCGCTGACCGGCACCGTCGCCGCCGGGGACGTGTTCGTCTTCGCCGCCGCGTCGGCCGCGCCCGCGATCCTCGCCCAGGCCGACCAGACGTACGGCGGGTCGCTGTTCAACGGCGACGACGCGATCGTGCTGCGCAAGGGTGACACGGTGGTCGACTCCCTCGGCCAGGTCGGCGTCGACCCGGGCACCGAGTGGGGCAGCGGGCTCACCAGCACCGCCGACAACACGTTGCGCCGGCTGCCCTCGGTGACCGCCGGCGACACCGACCCGGCGGACCCGTTCGACCCGGCCGCGCAGTGGGCCGGCTTCGCCACCGACACGTTCGACGGGCTGGGCAGCCACACCGTCGGCGGAGGCGGCCCGGTCGACCAGCCGCCGACGCTGGCCTGCGGCGGCGCGCTGACGCTGTCGGCGGGCGCCACCGCGACCCGCGAGGTGACCGCGACCGACGCCGACGACACGATCACCGACCTCGCGGTCACCGCCGTCGTGCCGGCTCCGGCGAGCGGCTCGATCAGCCGTACCGCGTTCACCCCGGCGGCCGGGGACGGCGGCACGGCCACCGCCACGCTGACCGCCACCGGCCTGCCGGCCGGCAGCTACGCGGTCACGGTGACCGCCACCGACGACGACGGCGACACCGCCACCTGCACGCTCTCCGTGCAGGCCACCAGCGTGCTGTCGATCGGCGAGGTGCAGGGCCGCACCGGCGACGACGAGGACGGCCGCGCCGACCGGTCGCCGCTCGCCCCGGCCAGCGGCAACGGCACCAGCTCCCAGTTGTACGACGTGCGCGGCGTCATCACCGGCATGTCGCTGACCCGCAGCTCGGCCGGGGCCGACCAGTGGGGCTTCTACCTGCAGAGCCGGCTCGGCACCGAGGACGGCGACCCGCTCACCTCCGACGGGCTGTTCGTCTTCATGGGCTCGTTCACCACGCTGATCGGCGGGTACGCCCCCACCGTCGGCGACGAGGTAGTGCTGCGCGGCCGGGTCTCCGAGTACTTCAACCAGACCCAGCTCTCCGGCGCCTCGCTGGTCCGCAAGCTCGACTCCGGCCTCGACGTGGACACCGCGGTCCGGGTCGACGACGCGGTCCCGCCGGCCGAGGCGGCCGCCGCCGACCTGTACTGGGAGCGGCACGAGGGCGAGCGGATGCGGGTACGCGCCGGCAGCGGCGTATCCGCGCCCCGGCACATCTACTCCTCCACCGCCGACTCCGAGATCTACGTGCTGGACCGGGAGGACCCGGTCATGAAGCGGTCCGACCCGTACGCCCGCCGGGTGTTCCGGGACGCGCACCCGCTCGACGACATCCCCGGCACGCTCTTCGACAACGGCAACAACCAGCGCATCCTGCTGGGAGCGGGCGGCGTGAAGGCGGCCGCCGGTGACTCCCGCGCGCTGCTGCCCGAGGCGCGCACGTTCGACACGCTGACCGAGGACGCCTACGGCTCCGTGTCGTACGCGTTCAGCAAGTACAGCGTGCAGCCCGAGCAGCTCACCCTGACCGGTGGCGCGGACCCGGCCGCGAACCACCCGCCGCAGCCGGCCGACCGCGGCAGCGAGGTCGCGATCGCCACCTACAACGTGGAGAACCTGTACGACTACCGGGACGACCCGTTCGACGGCTGCGACTTCGCCGGCAACACCGGATGTACGGGGGTCAGCCCGCCGTTCGACTACGTGCCGGCGAGCCAGGAGGCGTACGCCGCCAAGCTGGCCGCGCAGGCCCGGCAGATCGTCAACTCGCTGCACAGCCCGGACCTGATCCTGGTGCAGGAGGCCGAGGACCAGGACATCTGCTCGGTGGTCGACGGCGCCCTGGCGTGCGGTGACACGAACAACGCCGACGGCGCGCCGGACACCGTGCAGGAGCTGGCGCTGGCCATCGCGGCCAACGGCGGCCCCGCCTACGCCGCCGCGTACGACCGCACCGGCGCGGACGCCCGCGGCATCGCCTCGGCGTTCCTCTACCGCACCGACCGGCTCACGCTGGCCGAGGCGACCGCCGCGGACCCGCTGCTGGGCTCCGCGCCGACCGTCCAGTACCGCTCGGCGGCGCTCGCGTCCAACACGGACGTGCAGAACCCGAAGGCGTTCAACGCGGTGCTGCCCGCCGACGTGGACCGGTCGACCGGCGTGGACGGCAGCAACGTCTACACCCGCGCGGCCCAGCTGGCCCGGTTCACTGTCAAGGCCGCGCCCGGCTCGACCGAGCGGTTCACGCTCTGGGCGGTCGCCAACCACTTCTCGTCCGGGCCGGACAGCCGGGTCGGGCAGCGCCGCGAGCAGGCCGCGTACGGCGCCGCGATCGTCGCGGCGGTCGAGGCGAGCGACCCGAACGCCCGCGTGGTCTACGGCGGCGACCTGAACGTGTTCCCCCGCCCGGACGACCCGATCGCCACCGCACAGAACCCGACCCCGTCGGACCAGCTCGCCCCGCTGTACGAGGCCGGGCTGCACAACCTCTGGGACGATCTGGTGGCGGACGCGCCCGCGTCGGCGTACTCGTACACCTTCAGCGGCCAGGCGCAGACGCTGGACAACCTGTTCGTGAACGACCCGATGCACGACGACCTGGTGCAGGTACGGACGGCGCACATCAACGCCGACTATCCGACCGACGCGCCGGAGCTGGGTGACCGGGGCGCCAGCGACCACGACCCGCAGGTGGCCCGGTTCCGGTCGCGTGCCTCGCTGCGGGTGGCCGACACCTCGGTGGCAGAGGGCGACAAGGGCACCCGCGCGATGACGTTCACCGTCACCGTGTCCCGCCCGCTCTCCGAGCCGGCGTTGATCTGCGCGACCACCTACGGCACGACCGCCCAGGCCGGGTCGGACTACGACCCGTACGTGGGTTGCAAGCTGCTCCCCGCGGGCCAGACCTCGCTGGCGTTCCCGGTCACCGTGCGCGGCGACCGCAAGCGCGAGGCGGACGAGAAGCTCACGCTGTACGTGGCGGGTGTGCCGGGCCTGCGGCTGGCCGACCCGTCCGGCGTCGGGACGATCCTGAACGACGACTGACAGGTGTTCCGGGCGGCGGCCCGTCGATTCGCTCATGGGCGGATCGGCGGGCCGCCGCGGTATCCGCACCGCTGCGGATCGGGCGGGGGCGGCACGTTCCGGTACTTGGCCACCCGCACCTCCCACTGGCTGCGGCGGCGCAGCGCGTCCCGGACCGCCCGGTCGCGGTAGAAGGTCTCCGGCGGGCGGGCCAGCCCGTACCGGTCGGCCCACCACTCCCCCGGCTCCGGGTCGGTGACGACGTCGAGGTGGGACGGGTACCGCCGCTCCGCGCCGTCACGCAGGTCGGCCCGGTCACGCATCGGCTTGAGCACCGTGCCGGCCTCGTCGACGACCACGAGCCGGAAGCCGGCCGTGCCCACGATGCGCGACAGCATGGCCAGGCTCGGCGTCAGGCTGCCCGCCTCGATCCGCCCGACCGTGCTCGGATGCACCCGGGCGAACCGGGCCAGCTCACGCTGGCTGGCGTCGGCCCGGCGACGCACCGCCCGGATGATCCCCGACGCCGGGAACGGGACGTCGAACGGCTCGGTGAGCAGCGCCGGCCCGCCGCCCTCCGCAAGCCCGCCCTCCACCGCCGGCCCGCCGTCAGCCGCTGTCACGGGGGTCGCTGGGGTCGCTGCCGGTACTGCGGTCGCCCAACTCCCGGGAGTCGCTGAGGGCACGGCCGTCGCGCAGGTCACGCAGGCAGCGGCCGTCGCGGAGATTGCGCATGGTGCTTCCGGCGCGGCGCAGGCACCTGTGCCGGTGGCCGCCTCCGGCCCGGTGTCGGCGATGTCTGTCACGCCGCCCACGGTCCCGCCTGCCGCATCGGCCCGGCAACCCCGCTCCGCACCCCTGTGGAAAACCTGGAATCCGCCGCCCGACCAGACCTCGCCGTGCGTCAACCACCCCACTCAAGGCACACGGAGCGTAACATCACTGTGCGTTAGCCAGTACTGCCGAAGCGAACGCCGCACACTCAAGACAAATAACAACCAATCCGGACACAACGCTCGGAATAGCCGAGCCAAGGAAGACCACCTCAGTCGACTTTGCTCTGCAGCCTTCGAAGCACTGCTTACGCTTCGTGACAGTTGCGCCCGTGGCTGCAGAGCAAAGTCGGCTGAGGGGCATAGCGCCTGCCGCCCTGAAAACTACTGTGAGCTACCGCGTCTGGCTGTGGACAACTTGAGGCAACGCACCGCCCGCGGATCTCACCGACGCGCCACGACACGCGCGCCGGCGCGAGCCCGCCCCGGGTCCGACGCCGGGCGGCCGGGCGAGGGTCAGTAGCGCTCGCGCAGCAGCTGGGCCGCCTCGACCGCCCAGTAGGTGAGGATGATCTGCGCACCGGCCCGGCGGATCGAGGTGAGCGTCTCCAGCATCACCCGCTCCCGGTCGATCCAGCCGTTCGCGGCGGCCGCCTCGACCATCGCGTACTCGCCGGAGACCTGGTAGGCGGCGACCGGGACGTCCACCGCGGCCCGGACCGCCGACACCACGTCGAGGTAGGGCAGCGCGGGCTTCACCATCACCATGTCGGCGCCCTCGGCCACGTCCAGCTCGACCTCGCGCAGCGACTCGCGCAGGTTCGCCGGGTCCTGCTGGTAGGTACGCCGGTCGCCCTCCAGCGCCGACTCCACCGCGTCGCGGAACGGGCCGTAGAAGGCGGAGGCGTACTTCACCGCGTACGCGAGCACCGAGACGTCCTGGTGCCCGGCGGCGTCGAGCGCCTTGCGGACCACGCCGACCTGGCCGTCCATCATCCCGGACGGGCCGACCACGTGGACCCCGGCGGCGGCCTGGGCCACCGCCATGTCGGCGTACGCGGCGAGCGTGGCGTCGTTGTCGACCCCGCCGTCCGCGGTGAGCAGGCCGCAGTGCCCGTGCGAGGTGAACTCGTCCAGGCAGAGGTCGCTCATCACCACAGTCGCGTCACCGACCTCGGCGACCACGTCCCGGATCGCCACGTTCAGGATGCCCGCCGGGTCGACACCGCCGGAGCCGGTCTCGTCGCGCGTCGCCGGCACCCCGAACAGCATGATCCCGCCGACCCCGGCCTGGACCGCTTCGACGGCGGCCTTGCGCAGCGAGTCCCGGGAGTGCTGGAGCACTCCCGGGAGCGACGCGATCGCCCTCGGCTCGGTCAGCCCCTCCTTGACGAACATCGGCACGACCAGTTCGGCCGGGTCGACGCGGGTCTCGGAGACCAGCCGCCGCACGGCCGCGTTGCGACGCAGCCGGCGGGGCCGGATCTCGGGGTACGGCATGAGGGAGCCTCCTGTCAGCGGAACCTCAGGGCGGTCGGGCCCTGCACCTTGGAGCCCCGGCGCTGCTTCGCCGGCATGGCGGCGAGCTTCTCCCGCAGTTCGACGGCGTAGGCGGCGAGCGCCTCCACCAGGTCGGGCACCGAGGCGTGCGGCGGCTGCACGTCGACCCGCAGGCCGAACTCGGTGGCGGTCTCCGCCGTCTTGGGCCCGATCACTGCAACAACCGTGCGCGCATGCGGCTTCCCGGCGATACCGACAAGGTTCCGCACCGTGGACGACGAGGTGAACAGCACGGCGTCGAACCCGCCCGACTTGATCGCGTCGCGGATCTCGGCCGGCGGCGGGGCCGCCCGCACCGTCCGGTACGCGGTCACGTCGTCGACCTCCCAGCCCCGCTCGGTGAGCCCGGCGGCAAGCGTCTCGGTCGCGATGTCGGCGCGCGGCAGCAGCACCCGGCCGACCGGGTCGAGGACCTCGTCGTGCGGCGAGAACTCGGCCAGCAGGCCCTCGGAGGACTGCTCCCCGGAGGGGATCAGCTCCGGCTGGATGCCGAACGCGCGGACCGCCTCGGCGGTGGCGTCACCGATACAGGCGATCTTGACGCCGCCGAAGTGACGGGCGTCTAGGCCGTGCTCGGCGAACTTCTCCCACACCGCCCGGACCGCGTTGACCGAGGTGAAGATCACCCAGGCGTAGCGGCCGTCGACCAGGCCCTTGACCGCCCGCTCCATCTGCGCCGGGGTACGCGGCGGCTCGACCGCGATGGTCGGCACCTCGCACGGGATCGCCCCGTACGCGCGCAGCCGGGCGCTCATCACGCCGGCCTGCTCCTTGGTGCGGGGCACCAGCACCTTCCAGCCGTACAGCGGGCGGTTCTCCCACCAGCTCAGCTTGTCGCGGTCGGTGACGGCCGCGCCGACGGTGAGCACCACCCGGCCGGTGAAGCCGAGCGCCGCCGCGACGAAGGAGTCGACAGTCGACGTGGTGGTGTACTGCGTCTCGCCGGTGCCGTCGCCGGTCACCCCGACCGCTGTGGTGCCGTCGACGCCGGCGGCCAGCAGGCCGTCCCGGACGGCGGCCAGGTCACCGGCGTCCACGGCGAGCGCCAGCGAACCCCGGCCCACGGCCGTGGCGAGCGCGTCGAAGTCGAGCGCGGTGACGTCCTCGACGTCGGCGGCGGTGCGTACGCCCGGCAGCGGGACGCCCGCGTAGGTGGCCACGCCCTCGGCCTGGCCGACGCCCGGCACCACCTCGAAGTGCGCTGCGGTACGCGCGACCGCCTGCACCTCCTTGACCACCGAGTCGTGGCCGAACGGGTCACCGGCGACCAGGTGCACGGCGTTCTGCCCGGACCGGGCCGCGGAGATCAGCACCTTCGCCACGTCCCCCGGCACGCCCTCGGCGGGGCTGAACTCGGCGTCGGGCCGGGCCTGGGCGCGTACGTGCGCCAGGAGCGACTCGGGTACGCCCCGGTCGTAGACCACCTGGTCGGCCTCGACCAGGGCGTCCAGCGCCCGGCGGGTCAGCAGGCCGGGGTCGCCGGGACCGGCCCCGACGAAAGCGATCTGGCCTACGGGCTTACGGGTGCGGGTCATTCTGTGCTCCCAAGTTGCTGGGTCCCCGGGCCGGCCTGTGCGTCCTGGCCGAGGATCGAGTCGGCGCCGAGTTCGAGGAGTTCGGCGGCGAGTGCCTTGCCGATCTCCGCCGCGTCGGCGGGCGTTCCGGTGCGGGACAGCCGGAGGTCACGCGAACCGTCCGGGCTGATCACCGCACCGCGCAGGTAGATCTCCTGAATCACGTCGCCCTCGTCGGTGGGCTCGCCTTCGGCGAGGACGGCGTACGCGGCCACGGGTGCGCTGCATCCTGCCTCCAGGGTGGCCAGCAGCGCCCGTTCCGCGGTGATCGCGGCGCGGGACGGCTCGTGGTCGAGCAGCGCGAGCATCTCGATCACGTCCTGGTCGTCGGCCCGGCACTCGACGGCCAGCGCGCCCTGAGCGGGCGCGGGCAGCATGAGCATCGGGTCGAGCGTCTCGGTGATGACGTCGGCGCGGCCGATCCGGTTGAGCCCGGCGCGGGCCAGCACGACGGCGTCGAGGTCGGCGTCCGGGCCGAGCACCCGGCTGAGCCGGGTGTCGATGTTGCCCCGGATCGGGGTGACCTCCAACTGCATGCCCAGCGCGTGCAGCTGGGCGATCCGGCGCAGCGCGCCGGTGCCGACGCGGGCGCCGGGGGGCAGCTCGGCGAGCGTACGGCCGTCGGTGGCCACCAGCGCGTCGCGCGGGTCCTGCCGGGGCGGCACGGCCGCGACGTGCAGGCCGGGCGCCGCCGCGGTGGGCAGGTCCTTGTACGAGTGGACGGCGAAGTCGATCTCACCGGCGGTCAGCGCGTCGCGCAGCGCGGACACGAACACGCCGACGCCGAGTCGCTGCACCGGGGCGGTCGACTTGTCCCCGGCGGTCACCACCTCGACCAGCTCGACCGGGCGGCCGGTGGCCGCGGTGAGGGCTTCGGCCACGTGGCCGGACTGGGCCATCGCCAGGGCGCTGCCCCGGGTGCCGAGGCGCAGTGGGGCGGTCATCGCGCACCTCCGGTGGGCGGGATGTCGGCGGCGTCGAACGACGGCCGCCCGTCGAGATCGGTGGCGACCACGTCGGGAACGGTGTCGACCGGGGACGTCTGCGGAACGTCCAGGTCGAACAGCTCGCGCAGCAGCGCCGCGTACTGGTCGCCGCCGGGCTCGGCGGCGAGCTGGCGGACCCGTACGGTCGGCTGGTGCAGCAGTCGCTGGACGACCCGGTGCACGGTCCGGGCCACCTCGGCGCGCTGGTCGTCGCTGAGGTCGGGGCGGCGCTGGCCGAGCCGGCGCAGCTCGGTGGCGACCACGTCGTCGGCCCGGCCGCGCAGGGCGGCCACCGTCGGCGCCACGTCGGCGCCGCGCAGCCAGCTCAGGAACGACTCGACCTCACCGGCGACGATCCGGGCCACCTCGGCGGCGTCGGCGGCGGCCGGCCCGTCGGCGAGCACGGCGGCCATCCGGTCGATGTCGACGACCTCGACGCCGGGCAGCTCGGCGACGCCGGGCTCGACGTCGCGCGGTACGGCCAGGTCGAGCAGGACCAGCGGGCCGCGGTCGGCGTCCCGGCGGGCCAGTGCCCGGGTCACCACGTCGCGGGTGAGCACCGGCTCGGTGGCGGCGGTGGCGGCGACCACGACGTCGACGTCGGCGAGCGCGGTGATCAGCTCGGCCATCGGCACGGCGGACGCGCCGTACGACTCGGCGAGCCGGACGGCACGGGCGGCGCCCCGGTTGGTCACGGTGAGCGGGCCGGCGCCCAGCCGGGACAGCGTGGCCACGCCCAGCGAGCCCATCGCGCCCGCGCCGACGATCATCGCGGGCCGCCCGGCCAGCTCGCCGTCGAGCATCTCGGCGGCGAGGTCCAGGGCGGCGGTGACGACGCTCTGCCCGGCCCGGTCGATGTTGGTCTCGGCGTGCGCGCGCTTGCCGACCCGCAGCGCCTGCTGCATCAGCTCGTGCAGCAGGCGGCCGGCCGAGTCGGCGCCACCGGCGGAGTGGTAGGCGTCGCGGAGCTGGCCGAGGATCTGCGCCTCGCCGACCACCATCGAGTCGAGCCCGGCGGCCACCCGGAAGACGTGGTCCACGGCGGCGGCGTCGTAGTGCACGTAGAGGTGCGGGGCGAGCGCCGCCGGCTGGCACCCGGCCTGGTCGGCCAGGACCGCGCAGATGTCGCCGAGTCCGCCGTGGAACCCGGAGACGGCGGCGTAGACCTCCACCCGGTTGCAGGTGGAGACCAGGACGGCCTCGGCGACGTACGGCTGGGCGATCAGGCGGTCCAGCGTCCGGGTGAGGTCGGCGGGCGGGACGGCGAGCTGTTCCAGGGTGGCGACCGGGGCGGTGCGGTAGGACGCGCCGACGACGAGCAGTTTCACGTGCCGATCGCCTCCTGGGTGTCGGTGGCCGCGAGTCCGCCGGGCAGGGCGGTGAGGGCGGTCCCGCCGGTGGCGGGGAGCGCGGTCAGCGACGCCTTGCGGTGCTCGTGGAAGGACAGGATCTGCAGCTCGATGGCGAGGTCGACCTTGCGCACGTCGACCCCGTCCGGGACCGAGAGTACGCAGGGCGCGAAGTTGAGGATGCTCGTCACGCCGACGGCGACCAGCTGATCGGCGACCGCCTGGGCGGCCGGGGCGGGCGTGGCGATGACGCCGATCGAGATCGATTCCTCGGCGACCACCTGGGGCAGGTCGTCGATGTGCTGGACGACGAGTCCGTTGATCCGCTCGCCGACCCGGGACCGGTCGGCGTCGAGGAGCGCGGCGATACGGAAGCCGCGGTTGGCGAAGCCGTCGTAGCCGGCCAGCGCGTGACCGAGGTTACCCACGCCGACGAGCGCGACGGCCCGGCACTGGGTGAGCCCGAGCACCGAGGAGATCTGGTCGACCAGGAGCGCCACGTCGTAGCCGACGCCCCGGGTGCCGTACGAGCCGAGGTGAGACAGGTCCTTGCGGAGCTTCGCGGAGTTGACGCCTGCCGCGTTGGCGAGCCCTTCGCTGGACACCGTCTCGTGCCCGGAGTCGGCGAGCGTGTGCAGCGCACGCAGGTATTCCGGGAGCCGGGACACGGTCGCCTCGGGCAGGTCCGGAAGCGCCGGTACGGCACCGGTGCGGCCGGGCGCGCCTGGTTGACGGTGCTGACTCATGAGACTCCGTGCGGTGCGATCCTCGACCAGCGACGGGGGCCGGTCGTTTCGGGACTCCCGCTGGCGACCGAGATTGCCGGCTGTGCTAGCAGGGCGCGTCGGAACTACAGAGTAGGCGCTTGTGAAGAGGTGCACAAATCGCGATCTTGAAAGCTCGCGACGCGCCTTCACCTGCCCCTCCATTCCCGCAAGATCGATCGACCGCCTCCCTTGGCGGCGCGTGGCGATTATTGCTCAATCCCGACTTCCCTGACCAATCGCGCGCGGCTCGTAGCGCTCCGTCACCGGCGTGGCGAGGCGAGTCTCACGTTTTGCAGTAGGGAGAACCCCACCCCCAAGAGGCCAGCGTGCGGGATGGGTCGGCGGGGCACGCGCCCATAGCCTCGAACCATGACCGCCGCACCACTGGCCACCGCGCCCACTCCGCTGTCCCCCGTCCACGGGCTGCTGCGCCGTCTCGCCCGCGACACCACCTACGTACTCGTGGGCTTCCCGCTGGCGATCGTCGGCTTCGTGCTCGCGGTGGTGGGGATCTCACTCAGCGCCGGGCTGCTGGTGACCACGCTCGGCCTGCCGATCCTCGCCGGCTTCCTCTACGCCGCCCGTGGGCTGGCCGACATCGAGCGGCTCCGGCTCGCCGCGGTGCTGGACCGGCCCCGGGTACGCCCGGTCTACCGCCGGCCGGAGCCGGGCGCCGGGTTCTGGCGGCGGGTGTTCACCCCGATCCGGGACGCGCAGTCGTGGCTCGACCTGCTGCACGCGTTCGTCCGGCTGCTGGTGGCCCTGCCCACGTTCGTGCTGCTGGTGGTCTGGTGGGTGCTGGCCCTGGGCGGCACGCTCTACATCGTCTACGACTGGGCCATCCCGCGCGGCGTCGACGACCAGGACCTGAGCCAGCTCCTCGGGATGGGTGACGGCGCCGGCGCGCGGATCGCCCTGAACACCGCGATCGGGCTGTTCGCCCTGTTCACGCTCCCGCTGGTGGCGCGCGGCTGCGCCCGCCTGCAGGCCGGGCTGGCGTACTCGCTGCTCACCGGCGTGGCCGAGATGCGGCAGCGGATCATCACGCTGGAGGAGCAGAAGCGCGCCGCCGCCTCGGCCGAAGCGGTCGCGCTGCGCCGGCTGGAGCGCGACATCCACGACGGCCCGCAGCAGCGGCTGGTCCGGCTCGCCATGGACCTCGGCCGGGCCCGCCACCAGCTCGCCGACAACCCGGACGCGGCCCGGCAGACGCTCGACGAGGCAGTGGCCCAGACCCGGGAGACGCTGGACGAGCTGCGCGCGCTGTCCCGGGGCATCGCGCCGCCGATCCTGGTCGACCGGGGCCTGCCCAGCGCGCTCGCCGCGCTGGCCGCCCGGGCGCTGGTGCCGACCGAACTGGTGGTGGACGACGACCTGGGCACCGCCGCCGGCCGGCTCGATCCGGGGCTGGAGAGCACCGCGTACTTCGTGGTGGCCGAGGCGCTGACGAACGTGTCGAAGCACAGCCGGGCGAACGCCTGCCGGGTGGAGGTCACCCGGAAGGTGGGCCGGCTGGAGATCACCGTCACCGACGACGGCGTCGGCGGCGCGCACCTGGCCAAGGGCCACGGGCTCAACGGCATCGCCGACCGGGTCCGGGCAGCCGGCGGCACGCTGGAGGTGACCAGCCCGGCCGGCGGCCCGACCCGGGTCCACGCCGAACTACCGAGGTGACCCGGACCGCCGGGTCGGGGCGTGATAGACACCGGACCCATGCGGGTGGTGATCGCGGACGACGCCGTACTGCTCCGGGAGGGGCTGATCCGGCTGCTGACCGAGTACGGGCACGAGGTGGTGGCGGCCGTCGGTGACGGTGACGCGCTGGTCGAGGCGGTGGTGGCGCATCGGCCCGACGTCTCGGTGGTGGACGTGCGGATGCCGCCCTCACACACCGACGAGGGACTGCGCGCCGCGGTGGAGGCCCGCCGCCGGGTGCCGGGTACGCCGATCCTGGTGCTGTCCCAGTACGTCGAGGTGTCGTACGCCGACGACCTGCTGGACACCGCGGGCGGGGCCGGCGGCGGCATCGGCTACCTGCTCAAGGACCGGGTCGCCGCGATCGACGAGTTCCTCGACGGCCTGGCCCGGGTGGCCGCCGGCGGCACCGTGCTCGACCCGGAGGTGATCAGCCAGTTGCTGGTCCGGCGGCGGCGCGACGACCCGCTGGCGTCGCTGACCCCGCGCGAGCGCGAGGTGCTGGCGCTGATGGCCGAGGGCCGCTCGAACACCGCCATCGCCCGGGCGCTGGTGGTCAGCGACGGCGCGGTCGAGAAGCACGTCCGCAACATCTTCACCAAGCTCGACCTGCCGCCGGACGCGACCACGCACCACCGCCGTGTCCTGGCCGTCCTGGCCCACCTGCGCGCCTGACCGGGCCGGGTCAGGCGAGCGTGCGGGCCAGCGTCACCGCCTCGGTGAGCGTGTCGGCGGCCGGGTGGCCGCTGCCGCGCAGCCGGTCCGGGTCGGACAGGCCACCGGTGTAGAGGACGCAGCGGGCGCCGACCGAGGCGGCCGCGTCGGCGTCGTCGAGCGAGTCGCCGATCAGCACCACCTCGTGCCCGCCCAGCCCCAGCTCGGCCAGGTGCTTCTCCAGCCACTCGGCCTTGTGCCCGCCGCCGACGGTGGCACGCAGCCCGTCCACCCGGCGGAAGTGCGGCGTCAGCCCGTACGTGTGCACCGTCGGCACCAGCTCGTCGTGGAACCACATGGACAGCAGCGACTGGCTGCCCTCCCAGGACTCGATCGCGGTGGTGGCGTCGGCGGCCAGGGCGCAGGTGGTCAGCCCGGCCCGGTAGGCGTCGTGGAAGACCCGGTCCAGCGTGCCGAACGCCTCGGCGTCCACGGCCCGGCCGAGCATCTCGGCGTAGTAGTCGGCGATCGGCCGCCGGAACCGGACCCGGTGCTCGGCTGCGGTGACCGCCGGCCCGCCGGCGCTGGCGAAGGCCACGTTCGTGGCCTGGACCACCAGGTCGAGGTCGTCGAGGAGCGTTCCGTTCCAGTCCCACACGAGGTGGCGTCGCATACCCGTCACCCGAGCACTCTAAGGCTAGAGCTGCGGCGTGGTCAGGTCGCGCAGCAGCCGGTCCTCCTCGACCCGCCAGTAGCCGTGTTCCTTGCCGTCGAGCAGCACCACCGGCAGCCGGTCGCCGTAGTCGCGCTCCATCTCCAGGTCGCCGGTGACGTCCCGCTCCACCCACCGGTCGCCGGTGACCGCGACCACCCGGTCGAGCGCGGCCTTCGCGTCGTCGCACAGGTGGCAGCCGGGCCGGGTGATCAGGATGAGCCTCGGGTCACTGGACATCGGATACCTCCGTGCGGATCTCGGTCGGCGACGCCGGCGACGGCACCACGGGCGCCGGGCGCAGCTCGGTCTTGCGTACCTTCCCGATCGCCGAGTACGGCAGGCTGTCGACGAACTCGACGGCGGTCGGGCACTTGAACCGGGCCAGGTTACGCGCGCAGTGGGCGAGCAGTTCGTCAGCCGTCACCGGCGAACCGGCCGCCCGGACCACGTACGCCCGCACAGTCTCGCCGGTCCGCGGGTGCGGCACGCCGAGGACCGCCGACTCGGCCACCCCGGGGTGCGCCTGGAGCACCAGCTCCACCTCGTGCGGGTAGACGTTGAAGCCGTTTACCAGGATCAGCTCGCCGAGCCGGTCGACCAGGAACAGGTCGCCGTCGCCGTCGGCGTACGCGACGTCGCCGGTGGCCCACCAGCCGTCCGGGTCCGGCCCGCCCCGCCCGTCCGGCCAGTAACCGGCGAACAGGTTCTCCCCGCGTACCACGATCTGCCCGGGGTCGGTGCCGGCCAGCTCGTCGGAGAGGTCCATCTCGTCCTCGTCGGGGGCGTCGGCGGGCGCGCCGTCGCGCCACAGCTCGACGCCGTCGGCGCCGGTCAGGCGCAGCTCGACGCCGGGCAGCGGACGGCCGATCGAGCCGGGTTTCGGCTCGCCGCCGACGAGCGTCGACGTGAGCACCGGCGCGGTCTCGGTGAGCCCGTAGCCGACGTGCACCGGGTGCCCGGTCAGCTCGGTGAAGCGCGCCCCGACGGCCGGCGGCAGCGGCGCCGCGCCGCACACCGCGACGCGCACCGAGGCGAGCGCCGCGGCCGGGTCACGCTCCGCCTCGGCCCAGGTCAGGAACATCGACGGTACGCCGACGAGCACCGTGACCCGGTGCCGGGCGATCTCGTCCAGCGCCCCGGACGGGCCGGGCTCGTCGACGAGCACACCCGTCGCGCCGTGCCGCACCACGGCGCCGAGCACCGTGTTCAGCCCGTACGCGTGGAACAGCGGAAGGGCGAGCAGCACGACGTCGTCGGGGCCGACCACCGGCGGCTCGATCCGGTCGGTCTGGTCGTGGTTGGCGGCGAGCGCGCGGTGCGACAGCATCGCGCCCTTGGGCCGTCCCTCGGTGCCGGAGGTGTAGAGCAGGACGGCGAGGTCGTCGCCGGCGCGGGCCGGGAACCCGTCCGGCCCGGTGTCGCCGCGTACCGGCGGCGCGGTGTGCACGGCGCGCAGCCCGGGCAGCTCGGTGCGGTCCACCCGGGCGGTCACCTCGGGGGCGCCGACCAGCACCGTCGCGCCGGAGTCGGTGAGCACGTGCCGCAGCTCGCGGGCGGTGAGCGCGGGGTTGACAGGTACGGCGACCAGGCCGGCCCGGAGCGCGGCGAGGTAGGTGACCACGAAGTCCGGGGTGTTGCCGAACGCGACAGCCACCCGGGGCGGATGTCCCGGTCCGGCGGCCGGCGGCGCGTCGGCGAGCAGCGCGCGGGCGGTGGCGGTGACCGCGTCGTCCAGCTCGGACCAGGTGAGCGTCCGCTCGCGCCAGCGCAGCGCGGCCCGGTCGCCCCGTTCGGTAGCGGCCTGGCGGAGCCGGTCGGCGAGGTTCGGCGCGGAGCTTTCGGCGGCGTCCTGCACGGTGGCTGAGTCTGGCACAGCGGCGTCCGCCGGACCATGCCCGGACACGGCACCGGGTCCGCCACACGGGACTGGGAATGCAGTACGGTGGGATTCCCGAGCGCGGGATAACGATCTCCAGCGGCACGAGCCGAGCGACCCGGGGCGACCCGTGCGAGCCGCCCTCGCGACACGCCGAGCGGAAAGAAAATCTGCTCCGACCAGGACTTTCCACTGCGGACCACGATCCGGCGCGAAAGTCAACCACACGCGACGGACAACGGGTCCGCCATTCGTGCGATCCGGCGGGAAATACTTCCGCTCTGTGTAACGGACTTGCCACGCGTGGGTGACGTTGGCCCTATCATCACTCGGGTCGGCTCACCCCATTTGCCGTGAGTCGACACCCCTCAGCCCGAGGAGGCCCCCGTGCCCGTCAGCGCATTGGACCAGCACCTCAAGGGGATCTGCCGCCCGTCGGCACGTCCCGACCCGGCCGTGCCCGGCCGGGTTCCACCCGGTCCCCCGGCACCACAGTGGCGCCCGGTGCGGTCGCTGCCCACTCGGACCGGGGAGGCGCGGTGACCACCTTCGGTTACGCCGAACGGCCGGCCGGCGTCACCGGCCCGACCCAGCGCAACCCGCTCAACGAGCGCGCGGACCCGCCTCCACGCAGCGCCGAGAGCCAGCTCGCGGTACGCGGCGAGGGGCGGCGCGTCCGCAGCCGCGCGCACCACACGAACGAGGCGCCGGCGCGCCCCACGACGCCCGGCGGCAACGCGAAACCCGCGGCCGGCCGCCTCGGCAGCCCGGCCCGCCCGACCATGCCGGCCCAGGCCCGGCGCGGTGACGCGGCCACCGGCGCGGAGCCGTCCGCCGCGGAGACCGCGATCCTGCCGGCGGTGACCACAGGCGACACCGCCGTCCTGCCCGCCGTGCCGGCCGCCACGCCCGCCACCGGATTCCCCAGCCGCCCCGACCCGTCCGACCCGGCCACCGAGGTGTGGACGCTCGTCGAACGCGCGCAGGCCGGCGAGTCCGAGGCGTTCGGCCTGATCTACGACAGGTACGTCGACACCGTCTTCCGGTTCGTCTACTTCCGGGTCGGCAACCGCCAGCTCGCCGAGGACCTCACCTCCGACACGTTCCTGCGCGCGCTCAAGCGGATCGGCAGCTTCACCTGGCAGGGGCGCGACCTCGGCGCCTGGCTGGTCACCATCGCCCGCAACCTGGTCGCCGACCACTTCAAGTCGGGGCGCTACCGGCTGGAGGTGACCACCGGCGACGTCCTCGACGCCGACCGGGAGGACCGCGGTCCGGAGGGCAGCCCGGAGGCGGCGGTGGTGGAGCACATCACCAACGTCGCCCTGCTCACCGCCGTCAAGCAGCTCAACCCGGAGCAGCAGGAGTGCATCGTGCTGCGGTTCCTCCAGGGCTTCTCGGTGGCCGAGACGGCCCGTGCCATGGGCAAGAACGAGGGCGCCATCAAGGCCCTCCAGTACCGCGCGGTACGGGCCCTGGCCCGCCTGCTGCCCGACGGCTTCCACTCCTGACCGGCAGCCACCGTCCCGTTTCCTCACCGGCGCCACCGCCGGGCGCTGTCGCGTGCCCGACGCCCCACGCAGGCCGATCACTCTTGGTGATTTCGCCGCCGTCCCAGCCGTAACCGGCGACCGGCGCGGTCCGTTTCTCCGGGTGCGACCAGTGGTTGTCCCGGCGTCCCCCGGGCCACCCGGTCCGGCGGGTCGGGTCGGCCGTTCCGGTCGACTCGGTGCCACACGCTGCCACCGGTCGCTGGTGACGACGACGGCCGCCCGGCCGTGACCAGCGAGAGGGGGTGCCGCGGTGGACAGCGACCTCTTCTCCCGTCGGCGGGCCGAGCGCTTCGCGCAACTCCTCGACGAGGCCAACGGCGGACGCCGGCACCACGTCCGGTCCAAGGCGGACGGTGAACTCACCGCGCTCGTCGAGGTGAGCCGCCGGCTCAGCGCCGAACGGCCCGACGTCGAGGTGGACGCCGAGTTCCGCACCGGACTGCGGGCGATGCTCGTGGCCACCGCCGAACGTGAGGGCGTCGGCACTCCGGCCAAGACCACCACCGGGGTACGCGGAACGCTGCTGCCCGCGATCACCGGACGCCGGGCGCGGGCCCGGGGCGCGATCCTGGTCGGCGTGGCCGCCGGCGCGGTCGCCCTCTCTGGCATCTCCGCCGCCAGCGAGAACGCGCTGCCCGGTGACGCCCTGTACGGCATGAAGCGCTCCACCGAGCGCGCCCAGCTCGCGCTCGCCAGCTCGGACATCAGCCGTGGGCAGCTCTTCCTCGACTTCGCCCGCACCCGGCTGGACGAGGCCGCCTCGGTGCGCGGCGACCGGCTCGGTTTCAGCGCCGTCCTGGACGACATGGACGCGGACACCCGCCAGGGCGTACGCCTGCTGACCACGGTCGCGGCGCAGCGTTCCGACCCGGTGGCGCTGGACGCGGTGGACACGTTCCTGGCCGGCCAGCGCCGGGTGGTCAGCGGCCTGCTGGACCGGCCCGACCACGCCGAGCGGGACCGCACCCGCCGCTCGCTGGCGCTGCTCGACGCGGCCGGCAAGCGCGCCGACGCGCTGCGCGAGGCGATCGCCTGCGGACTGCCCGCGCCACAGGCCAGCGACGCGCTCGGGCCCGCCCCGGCGGCCTGCCCGGCCGACCGCTGAGCGCGGACGCCGACCGCGCCACACTTCTCCCGGCGGACACCCACCCGTCACACCGTGCCGGATACGCTCGACGCGGAGGGCGTACGCGGTCGTCGAGGCAGGGAGGTCACCGTGGCCGGAACCCGGAAGGTGACCGTCAGCACCGACGCGCACGGGCACACCACCGGCTGGTCGGAGGCCCCGTCGGCGCCCGCGACCACGATCCCGCCGGACCCCACCGCCGCCGCCTTCTTCGACGTGGACAACACGATGATGCAGGGCGCCTCGATCTACTGGTTCGCCCGCGGGCTGGCCGCCCGGAAGTACTTCACCACCGGTGACCTGGCCCGTTTCGCCTGGCAGCAGGCCCGGTTCCGGCTGCTCGCCACCGAGCACGCGGGCGACATGTCCCAGGCCAAGGAGGCCGCGCTCGCGTTCGTGCAGGGCTGGCGGGTGGACGACATCGAGCGTCTCGCCGACGAGATCTTCGACGAGCTGATGGCCCCGCGCATCTGGGCCGGCACCCGCCGCCTGGCTCAGCGTCACCTCGACGCGGGCGAGCGGGTCTGGCTGGTCAGCGCCGCCCCGGTGGAGATCGGCCGGGTGATCGCCGCCCGGCTCGGCCTGACCGGCGCGATCGGCACGGTGGCCGAGGTGGTCGACGGCGCGTACACCGGGCGGCTGGTCGGTGACCTGATGCACGGGCCGGCGAAGGCCGAGGCGGTGACCCAGCTCGCCGCCGTGGAAGGGCTGGACCTGGCCCGCTGCGCGGCCTACAGCGACTCGGCGAACGACCTGCCGATGCTCTCCGCCGTCGGCCGTGCGGTCGCGGTGAATCCCGATCCGGCGCTGCTGCGGCAGGCCCGCGAGCGGGGCTGGGACGTGCGCGACTTCCGCACCGGGCGGCGGGCCGTACGCATCGCCGTGCCCTCCACCGCCGCCGCCGGGCTGCTGGCCGGCGCGGTCACGGCCGGACTGGCGCTGCACCGGCGCCGCCACCGCGAGGCCTGAGCCGGCGCGCGTTCGCTCAGGGCCCGAACGGGTCGGGGCGGCGTTCGAGCAGCTTGTGCAGCGTCTGCTGGATCGTCTCCCGCACCTGGTCGGCGAGGTTGAACACCACGAGCGGGTCGTCGGCGGAGTCACGCAGGTGCGCGGTCGGGATCGGCGGGCAGAACTCGATCAGCCACTTGCTCGGCAGTGGCACCATGCCCAGCGGCCCGAGCCAGGGGAACGTCGGCGTGACCGGGAAGTACGGCAGTTTGAGCAGCCGCGCGAGGGGCTTGATGTCGGCGAGCATCGGGTAGATCTCTTCGCCGCCGACGATCGCGACCGGCACGATCGGCGTGCCGGTGCGCAGCGCGGCGGAGACGAATCCGCCCCGGCCGAAGCGCTGGAGCTTGTAGCGGTCGGAGTAGAGCTTGCCGACCCCCTTGAAGCCCTCCGGGAACACGCCCACCAGTTCGCCGTTGCCGAGCAGCCGCTCCGCGTCCGGGTTGCAGGCGACGGTGCCGCCGGTCTTGCGGGCTATCTCGGAGACGACGGGCATCCGGAAGACCAGGTCGGCGCCGAGCAGCCGCAGGTAGCGGCGCGCCGGGTGCCGGTCGTGCAGCGCGGTGGAGAGGATCAGCGCGTCGAGCGCCACGGTGCCGGAGTGGTTGCCCACGACCAGGCCCGCGCCCTCGGCCGGTACGTGCTCGATGCCGCTGACCTCGGTGCGGAACCAGTCCCGGTAGAGCAGCCGGACCAGCGGGTGGACGACCGCGTCGGTCAGGTC
The DNA here is from genome assembly GCF_028768405.1 of Micromonospora chalcea. Classification (NCBI taxonomy): domain Bacteria; kingdom Bacillati; phylum Actinomycetota; class Actinomycetes; order Micromonosporales; family Micromonosporaceae; genus Micromonospora; species Micromonospora chalcea. The sequence goes on from NZ_CP118233.1 coordinate 4,186,492, forward strand.
GGGGTCGAAGCCGAACTCGTCGACCTCGTAGTCACCGGCGAGCCGCCGCCGCAGGAACGCCAGGCCCTGGGCCACCTTGCGGTCCCAGTGGTCGCCCGGCCGGTCGGCCACCGCCGGTCCGGGCGGCGTGTCACCGGCCGGCGCGTCGCCGGCCACGGCCTTCTTCGCCACGGCCTTCTTCGCGACCGTCTTCTTGGCCACCGTCTTCTTGGCCACCGTCTTCTCGGCCGTCGGGCGGTGCGCGGCCGGACCCGGGGCGGCCGACCCGGCCGGGGTGCCGGGCTCGTCGGCGGAGGTGTCCGGCTCGACCGGCGCGGCCGGGCGGGCGGACGGTGCGGTCACCCGGCGGTGTCCGTTGCGCCGTGCCGGCTCCGCGCCCGGCCCGGGCACGTCCAGCGGTACGTCGTAGCGCGCGTCGCGCCGCTCCTCCGGGCTGGTCACGAACGCTCCCGTACGGTCGAGCGGACCTGCCGGATGCTCTCCAGCACCAACCGCTCGGCCGCGGCCAACTGGTCCCGGGTCACCACGACGCCGCCGTGGTGGGCGCGGATGAAGTCCTCGAACGCGGCGGCGGTCGAGCGGGGCGTGAAGCCGAACTCCCGCTCCAGCCGGCTGGTGTCCACCACCCGGCCGTGCACGAACAGGTCCACCTGGTCCAGGCCGTACCGGCCGAAGCCCAGGCTACGGGCGATCGCGGCGACCCCGGCCAGGCCCGGTTCCAGCACCGGCACCGCCACCCGGCCGGCCCGGCGGATCGCCTGCGACAGCGACAGCACGCCCGGCCCGGCGACGTTGTACGTGCCCGGGTGGTCCTCGGCGACCGACCGGTGCAGCACCTCCAGCGCGTCGTCGAAGTGCACGAACTGCAGGCGGGGGTCACGGCCGAAGACGGTGGGCACCACCGGCTGGGAGAAGTAGCGCGTGAGCGTGGTGTCGGCGGCGTAACCGATGAACGGCGCGAAGCGCAGCACGGTCGCGGTGACGTCGGGCCGGCGGCGGCGGAACCCGCGGACGTACCCCTCGATGTCGAGTATGTCGCGGCCGAAACCGCCGCGCGGCACCTCGCGCGGCTCGGTCTCCTCGGTGAAGACGGCCGGATCGCGGAACGACACCCCGTACGCGGCGGTGGACGATCGGACCACGAGCTTGCGCAGCCGGGGCGCGCGCTGCGCGGCGGCGAGCATCTGCATCGTGCCGATGACGTTCTGTTCCTTCATCGCCGACCGGCCGCCCTGCTGCGGGTCGGGGGAGGTGACGAGCGCCAGGTGCACCACGGCGTCGACGTCGAGGTCGGCCAGGAGACCGCCGAGCGAGTCCAGGTCGAGACGGACCCGTTCCACGTCGGTGAGCAGGTCGGCCAGCTCAGGGTTGGGCGGCGCCGGATCGACCCCGATGACCCGCTCGATCCGCGGGTCGGCGGCGAGCCGCGCGGCGACGTGCGCGCCGAGCCAGCGACCGACCCCGGTCACGACGACGACCCCCGGGGCACCGGAGGTGTCACCGGGGGTCATGTCGTGCGCCTTGCGCGGCAGGCGGGATCGAGCCGGGACGTCCACGGCCTGATCACCTGAGCCTCCGAGGGTCGACAGTTGGCAAGTGGTGCCGGGTGCCGGGCCAGTGCCCGGCCCCGGTCACTTGCCGAGACGGCGACGCTGGACGCGGGTCTTGCGCAGCAGCTTGCGGTGCTTCTTCTTAGCCATGCGCTTGCGGCGCTTCTTGACCACCGAGCCCATACGACAGCCTTTCGATGCAACGTTCGGGGCGGACCGGAAGACACCACCGCCGGTGGCGTCTTGACCGCTTGCGGACAACGGACCGGACCAGCGTGGTGGGCAGGGCACACCAGAGGGCGATCACGGTCGTGGTCCAGCCTAACCGGAGTGCGTCAGCAGGACCAACGCGCCCCCGTCGATGCCCCTTTTCGTCGCACTCGGCGGACCGGCCCGCCGAGTGCTCAGGCGGACTCCTGGAAGGCGCCCCGGAGGTATTCGTGCACGGCGTGCTCGGGCACCCGGAACGAGCGGCCGACCCGCACCGCGGTCAGCTCACCGCTGTGCACGAGACGATAGACAGTCATCTTGGAGACCCGCATGACCGTCGCCACCTCGGCGACGGTCAGGAACCTGACATCCGACAGCCGTGCGTCGGACTGCGACCCGGCCATGGCTCACCGACCCATTCCCGTGCCCGGCGCGTGTCACCGGGCAGGTGCTCCCGCCTCGACGAGCGACGCGCGTGTAACCAGTACGGTAGCGGGACGGCTGTGACCTGCGCGATCCCTTCCACCCTTTGATCATGGCGGGACAGCCGTTCACCCGATGTCCACCAGGGGTTTTTCGCCCGGACGGGTGTCTCGTCCGTAACGCCTACTCCGCGCGCAGCGCCACCACCGGGTCGAGCCGGCCGGCCCGCTGCGCCGGCACCACGCCGAAGACGATGCCGACCGCCGCGGAGACGCCGAATGCCAGCGCCAGCGACCACCAGGTGATCGCCGCCGGGATCGGGGAGAACGCGTCGACGAGCAGCGCGGTGCCCACGCCCAGCGCCATCCCGGTCAGGCCGCCCACCGAGGTGAGCAGCACCGCCTCCAGCAGGAACTGCACGCCGATGTCCCGGGGACGCGCGCCGACCGCCTTGCGCAGGCCGATCTCGCGGGTCCGTTCGCGTACCGAGACCAGCATGATGTTGGACACGCCGACGCCGCCCACCAGCAGCGAGATGCCCGCGATGGCGGCCAGCACACCGGTGAGCACGCCCAGGATGTCGCCGAGCACGCCGAGGATCTGCCGCTGGGTGACGGCGCTGAACTCGGTGTCCGGGTGCCGGCGGGACAGCTCCGCGACGATCCGCTCGCCGAGTTCGTCGATCCGCTCCCGGTCCGGCGCCTTCACCGCGATGCCGTCGATGCGCTGGGTGCCCCACAGCCGTTGCGCCGCCGTCACCGGTACGTGCACCTCGTCGTCCCGGTCCACGCCGAGGCTCTGCCCGAGCGGCGCGAAGACGCCGATCACCCGGAACCGCACCCCGGCCAGTGTGACCTGCTGGCCGAGCGGGTCCCGGTCGGGAAACAGCGCCCGGGCGACCGAGTCGCCGAGCACCGCGACCCGGCGGCTGGTGTCGACGTCCGCCCCGGTGAGGTAGCGGCCCCGCGACAGCGACCTGGTGAACACCGACGGGGTGGTCTCCAGCACGCCCTGCACGGTGGTGAAGTCGGACCGGTTGCCGGCCCGCGCGGTCGCGCCGGAGGCCACTGTCACCGCGACCCGGTCGGGATCGCCGACCACCCGGGAGACGGCGTCCGCGTCGCTGAGGTCCAGCGGCGAGACCACCGGCGCGTTGCCCACCTCGATCCGGCCCGGCACCACCAGCAGCAGGTTCGATCCGAGCCCCTCGACCTGCTGCTCGACCTGCTGTTTGGTGCCCGTGCCGATGGCCACCAGGATCACCACCGAGGCCACCCCGATGATCACCCCGAGCATGGTCAGCACGCTGCGCAGCCGGTTGGCCCGCAGCGCGTCCCACGCCACCCGCCACGCCTCGGCCAGCCTCATCCCGCGTTCCCGCCGGCCCGCGGAAGGCGCTGCTCGGGCCGCGGAAGGCGCCCGGTGGCACCGGCGGCGCCACCGGAGCCACCGGGCGGGTGCCCCGGGCCGCTTCCGGACACGGACCGGGGCTCCGCGCTGGGAGCGGGGTCCAGTGTCGCAGGTACGCCGGAGCCGTCCGACGGCGGTCGATCATGAGCGCTGTCCGAGCGGATCAGGCCGTCCCGCACCGCGATCCGCCGGCGCGCCCGGGCGGCCACCTCCTGGTCGTGGGTCACCATCACCAGCGCCACCCCGGACTCGGCGTTCAGCTGTTCCAGCAGCTCCAGCACCGCCTCGCCGGTGGCACTGTCCAGATTGCCGGTCGGCTCGTCGGCGAGCAGCACCGCCGGTTCGGTGACCAGCGCGCGGGCGATCGCCACCCGCTGCTGCTCGCCGCCGGAGAGCTGGTTGGGCCGGTGGTGCAGCCGGTGGCCGAGACCGACCCGGCCCAGCATCGCCGCCGCCCGCTCCCGCCGCTGCCGCGCCCCGACGCCCCGGTAGACAAGCGGCAGCGCCACGTTGTCCACCGCCGACGTACGAGCCAGCAGGTGGAACGCCTGGAACACGAAGCCGATCGTCTCGTTGCGCAGCGTCGCCAGCTCCGGGGCGGTGAGCGTGGTGACGTCCCGGCCGCCGATCACCAGCCGGCCGCCGCTGGGCCGGTCCAGCCCGCCGAGCAGGTGCATCAGCGTCGACTTGCCCGAGCCGGACGGGCCGATCACCGCCACGTACTCGCCCTGGTCGATGGTGAGCGACACGCCGCGCAGCGCGGACACCGAGACGCCGTCCAACTCGTACGTGCGCCAGACGTCGACCGCCTCAATCGCCGGTTCGGTCACGGGAGTTCCTGGCCGTCGCGGACCTGGTCGGCGCCGCGTACCACCACCCGGTCGCCGGCCCGTACGCCGTCGACGATCTGCACCAGGTCCTGCCCCTGCACGCCCACCGTCACCGGCACCCGGTCGGCGCGACCGTTCCGCAGCACCCAGACCGCGTCCCGCCCGTCGGCGGAGAAGACCGCCGACGCCGGCACCGCCACCGCGTCGGCTGCCTCGCGCACCCGCAGGCGTACCACCGCGTTCATGCCGGGGCGGGGTGCCGGGGCGGCCTCGGCCTCACCCATCCGTCCGGCACCGAGGTCGAGCCGGACCCGGTAGGTGACGCCACCCCGCGCCGAACTGGTCGGCAGCACGTCGACCGACCGCACAGTGGCGTCGTACGTCGCGCCGGTCACCGCGTCCAGCTCGACCGAGGCGGGCACCCCCGCCCGCACCAGCAGCACGTCCGTCTCGTCCACCTCGGCGAGCAGGCCGAGCCGGCCGGTGTCCACCACAGTGAGCACCGGCGTGCCGGCGGTGACCCGGCCACCGGCCGGGATCGCGTCGTCCACGCCGGGCGGCGGTCCGCCCTGCCCGCCCGCGCCGAACGCCGACGGGTCGAGACCGGGCACCGCAGAGCCACCGGCCGCACCGAGCAGCCCGGCCAGGTCGGCCGGCGCCGCCCGGGTGCCGCCCGGCTGCACCACACCGGAGATCGGCGCGCGCAGCGTCAACGCGTCCACTGTCGCCTTCGCCAGGTCGTACGCCTGCTGGGCCTGAAGTCGCTGCGCGGCCGACAGCGCGCCGACGGCGCTGTTCAGCCCGGCGACCCCGCGCTGCACCTGGGCGACGGCCCGGTCGGCGGCGCGGGCGGCCGACTCGTACTGTCGCTGCGCCGAGGAGACCTGGAGCAGCAGCGCGGCGCGTACCTGCGGGTCGCCGACCTTGCCGGCGGCGGCGCGGGCGGCGGCGAACGCCTCGTCGGCGGCCCGGTCGGTGCCCCGCCGGCTGCCGCCCAGGTCACCGGTGCCGGTGCCCCGGCCGGCCCGCTTCGCCGCGCGCAGCGCCTCCCGGGCCTGCGCCAGGCGCTCCCGGGCCGACGGCGAGTCGATCACCGCGAGCACCTGCCCGCGGCTGACCCGCGCGCCGGGGGCGACCCGCAGGCTGGCGAGCGTGCCGTCGGCGGGCGCGGTGAGCGTGGCCGCGGCCCGTGCGGTCACTGTGGCGGGCGCGTCGATCACCTCGCTGACCGGGGCGCGGCCCACCTCGGCGACAGTCACCGCCGGGGCGTCGTCGCCGCAGGAGGCGGCGGTCGTGCCGGTCAGGGCGACGACGGCGAGCAGCGCGGTGACGAGACGGGGGCGGCGGGCCGCGGGCAGCCGCGGCGAGGGAGTGCGGGCCACCCGGCCCATGCTACGACCCCGTCGACAGGCGTCGACGTGTCAGCCGACGACGGCCCGCACGTACGCGACGCACTCGTCGTGCAGCATCGACCACGGGTCGCCGAGCACCTCGTCGGCGGCCTGCGCCGGTGACCGCCGCTCGTGCACCACGGCCCGGTAGAAGTCGAGCATCCGCTGCTCGCCGTAGCGGTCGACCAGGTGCCGCACGGCCAGGTAGCCGACGCCGTAGGCGCCGCCGACCCGGCTGTCGCTCGCGTCCGCCTCCGGCGCCACCGCCTCCAGCCGCCCGGACCAGCCGCCGCGCAGCAGGTCGCGCACCTCGGTCAGTCCCTCGTAGCGGTGGACCGGCTGGCCGTCGGCCCCGGCGTACTCGGCCAGCCCCTCCACCAGCCACCAGTCCGCGCGGTCGGCGTACCCCCGGTCGGGCAGCGAGGCGGCGTGGGTGAGTTCGTGCCGCAGCAGGTCGTCGACGCCGTCCGGGGTGAGGGTCTGGGCGTTGAGCACGACGTCGTGGCGTCCACCGCCGACGCCGACCGCGTACCCGGCGGTCCACTTCGGCCGGCCACCGCCGTACCAGCGCCGCCACTCGGTCTTCCCGGCGTAGTAGACGAGATACCGGTCCGGCCGCGCGTCGCCGACCGCGTACCGGTCCGCGACCCGGGCGGCCGCCTCGGCCTGGGCGAGCAGGCCGGGCAGCTTGCTCCGCTGGGCGGTGGTGGTGGCCACCACCACCCGCTTCCCGACCGTCACGGCCAGGTCGTTCGCCTGCCACGGCCGGACGCCGGCCGGGTCCGTGCCGGACGGTTCCAGCGCGGTCAGCCGGGGCTCCTCCCCCACCAGCCGCCAGCGCGCGTCCAGCTCCACAGTGCTCGGCGCGCAGTCCGGCGCCACGAAGCAGTACCCCACTGTGATCGTCTGCCGCCACTGTCCGGGCTGCCCGTCGGCCGCCTCCGGCACCCCGTCGGCGGCCGGCCGCCACACGGTGACGCGCAGCGCCCGCAGCGCCGCGTACCGCCGGCTCAGGGCCGGCCGCGCCGCCGGTTCGGCGATGGCGAGGAAGCCGGCCCGGTCGGCGCCGACGAGCGCGGTGGCCTGCCGGTCCAGCAGCGCGAGCATCCGCTCGCCGAGCCGCCGCTGCGCCGCCGTGCCCGGGTCGCCCTTCGCGGCCGACCGTCCGGCCGCGTCCTGCGCGGGCCCGCGCAGGAGCACGCCGGGCACCGCGCCCGCCACCAGGCCGAGCGCGAGTCCGAGCGCGGTCCAGAGCGGCCAGCGCCGCCGCTTCCGCACCGCCCGCGTCGGCTCGCCCACGTGCGCCATTGGTACGGGGTACGGCGCGGGTACCGCGACGGGGTGCGGCAACGACGCCGGTGCCGGTGCCATGGTGTCAACGGCGGCGTCCACCTCGGCGCTGTCGGCGCCGGCGTCAGCCGCGCGGGCGGTCTCGGCGCGGGTGTCGTCAGCGCCGGCGTTGGCGCTGACGTTGGCCGCGACCGCGTCGGCGGCGCTCGCCTTGTCGACGGCATCGACGGCATCGACGGCGGGACGATGCTCGTCGCCGTCCGTCGTCCGGCCGGGAGGCTGCTCGTCGCCGTCGGTCACCGGCGAAGGGTACGACCAATCGGGCGTTCCGGGAAAGAGTCCCGCCGCTGTTCCGCCGCGCTCCGAGATCTTGGAAGGAAAGGGCCCCCAGAGGGGCCGAATTCTTCCAAGATCTCTCAGATCGGGGTGCCGGTCAGCGTCAGCGTGGCCTTGTCGGCTGCCCAGAGGGCCACCAGGGCCACGCCGGGCACGGCATGACCGGCCAGGGCGAGCAGCACGCCGCCGGTGAGGAAGCAGGCGGCCTGGACGGCGAGCTTGGCCGGGTCGGGCAGCGTCACGGCGGCGCGCGGTGAGCAGAACAGTCCCCACACCACGGCGATCACCAGCGGCGCGCCGAGCCCGGCCAGCAGGCGCAGCGGCCAGCCGGCGTCGAGCGTGAAGCCCCAGTACCCGGCCGAGCCCAGCAGGGCCAGCTCCAGCAGGAAGATCACGCCCAGCAGCAGCGCGGTCATCGGTCTCCCCAGGAACGGTAGGCGCGGTCCAGGCCCGCGATCAGCTGGTCGAAGGAACGGTCGGTGTCGCGGGGCAACCCGAATCCGCCGGCCGCCTCCAGCGCGACGAAGCCGTGCACGGCGGCCCGGAACATCCGGATCGCGTCGATCGCATCGTCGCCGTCGAGGCCGTACCCGAGCAGGATCGCCCGGATCGCGCCGACCGCGCGCTCACCGGCGGCGAGGTGTTCGGCGTCGGCCGGGTCGGGCGCCCGCTGGGCGGCCGGGTAGCGGCCGGGGTGCTGCCGCGCGTACGCCCGGTAGGCGGCGGCGACGGCGCGCAACGCGTCGCCGCCGGCCCGGCCCGCGGCGGCGGTGGTGAGCACGTCGGCGATCTCGGCGGTGGCGAGCACGGCGAGCTGCTGGTGCAGCGCGTCCACGCCGCGCACGTGCTTGTAGAGGCTGGGCAGCGCGACGCCGAGCCGGGCGGCGAGCGCGGCCAGCGTCAGCTTCTCGTAGCCGACCTCGTCGGCGAGCACGGCGGCCTCCCGCACGACTGTGGCCGGGGTCAGGCCGGCCCTAGGCACGCGCGGTCACCGCCAGGAACTCGACCAGGTCGGCGGCGGTGGCGTCGGGCTGGTCGGCGTGCGGGTAGTGGCCGGAGTCGGCGATCATGCGCGCCTCGGCGACGGCGAACAGTCGTCGCGCGGCCCGCGCCTCCGCGCCCGGGTCGGGGAAGTCCGGGTCCTTGGTGCCCATCAGCACCAGCACCGGACGGCGCACGTCACGCGCCCGCGCGGTCCAGTGCGGGTCGGCCGGCGCGACCACGCCGCGCACGGCGGCCATCCGGCCGCGCAGCTTGGCGACCAGCTCCTTGCGGTACGCGGCGTCGTCCGCCGGGCGTCCGCAGGGGAACAGCGTGCGGTGGAACAGCCCGAACAGCCGAGGGCTGCGCAGCACGACGGCTTGCGCGACCCGCATCAGCGGGTTCGGCTTCGGCGTGCCGACGAACGCGCCGATCTGCACGATGCCGCTGACCAGTTCCGGCGCCTCGGCGGCGGCGAAGACGATCGCGGCGGCGCTGGACGAGCTGCCGACCAGGGTGGCCGGGCCTCCGCCGAGCGCCCGCACCACGGCGAGCAGATCGCCGCCGACGTGCTTCGGGGCGTACGTGGGCCAGCGCGGGCTGGAGTCGCCGTGCCCGCGTACGTCGACAGCTGCCACCCGGTAGCCGGCCGCGACCAGCCGGGGCGTCAGGTGCCGGAAGGCGGCCCGGTTCTCGCCCATGCCGTGCGCGAGCACCACGAGCGGGCCCGAGCCGTGCACCTCGTACGCGATAGTGCCGCCGTCCCGCTTCACCTGGCTAACTGTCATAGCCTTAAAGCTAAGGCTATTAGCCAAGATGCGTCAAGCTTGACCTCAACCCGGGATGAGGTCGCACGATCCCGGCATGCCGATCACCGCCGACACCCACGTACGCCTCGCCCGCCCGAGCCGCGACCTGGTGATGCTCGGCCTGCCCGGGGCCGGCTGGCACCTGGAGCTGGTCGACGGCTCGACGCTCGCGGTCGAGCCGCGCCCCACCGGCGAGGACCTCTTCGTGCTCTACCTCGACGGACCACCCGACGACGAACTGGTCCCGAGAATCGAACGGGCCGGCGGGACCAGGGTCTCCGCCGGCCCGTACTGGGACAGGTGGGGTGTCACGTTCGCCTACCCGGACGGCTACCGCCTCGTGCTGTGCACCCGGGCCTGGTCGAACGACTGACTCACTTCTTCGACAGCACCGCGCGGCCGAAGAACGCCAGGTTCGCCGGGCGCTCCGCGAGCCGGCGCATCAGGTAGCCGTACCACTGGTCGCCGTAGGGGACGTAGGTCCGCACCGTGTAGCCCTCGCCGACCAGGCGCTGCTGCTCCTCCGGCCGGATGCCGTAGAGCATCTGGAACTCGAACCGGGCCGGGTCGCGGTCGAACCAGCGGGCGCGGTCCTCGCCGATCGCGATCAGCCTCGGGTCGTGCGTGGCGAGCATCGGGTAGCCGTCGCCGGACATCAGCACGTTCATGCAGCGCACGTACGACTTGTCCACCTCGCGGGCCGACTGGTACGCCACCGACTCCGGCTCCTTGTACGCGCCCTTGCACAGCCGCACCCGCGACCCGGCGGAGGCCAGCTCCCGGCAGTCCGACTCGGTCCGCCGCAGGTACGCCTGGAGCACCGCCCCGGTCGACGGGTGGTCCTTGCGCAGCTTCGCCAGGATGTCCAGCGTCGAGTCGGTGGTGGTGTGGTCCTCCATGTCCAGCGTGACAGTGGTGCCCGCCGCTTCGGCCGCCGCGCAGATCGCCCGCGCGTTGTCGTACGCGAGATGCTCGTCGAACATCTGGCCCAGCGCGGACAGCTTCACGCTGACCTCGGCGGCCGGGGTGAGCCCGGCGGCGCCGAGCCGGCTCAGCAGCGTGAGGTACTCGTCCCGGGTGGCGTTCGCCTGCTCCGGGGTGGTGGTGTCCTCGCCCAGGTAGTCGAGGGTGACCGCTTGGCCGTCGGCGACCAGCTCGCGGGTGGCGCGCAGCGCGTCGTCGGTGGCGGCGCCGGCGACGAACCGGCGGACGACGTCCCGGGTGAACGGGGCCGTCGCGACGAGCCGCTCCACCTGGGAAGACCGGGAGGCGGCGAGGATGACGGAACGGAGCATGAGCCGAGCGTAACGCTCATCACCGGCCCTCCGCCGGGCGCGTCCGAGGCCCGCTCGGGTCGGCGCGCGGACCCGGGGCGGGCACCCCCGGCTGGCGTCGATCGGCTACAACGTTCACGTGGATCGACGACACCCCCGGCGGCGGCTCCGCTCGGCCTCCGTGCAGCTCGGCGCGCTAACCGCGCTCGCCCTCGCGCTCTCCGGCTGCAACAACGGCTACGACGACGACGATGACGACTGCGCGCTCGGACCGGCCGGCGGGGGCGGCGACACCGTCGCGGTCGCCCTGCGTGTGCCGGCGACCGCCACCGCCGCGCGCGGCGAGCCGGCCCCGACGACCGCCGCGCTGCCCGAGCGCGGCGGCTTCGGCAGCCACCTCGCCTCCTGCGGCGGCTGACGTGCGCCGCGAGGCCAGCACGCCGCGCCCCGGCTGGGACGAGACCATCCGGGCCCAGGGCCTGGTGTACGTCGACACCGAGCTGCCCGACGGCAACGTCATGTCGTACTGGGACGAGACGGCCGCGTACTCGTTCACGCTCGACGAGGTGCTCCGCCTGGAGGAGGCGACGGAGGAGCTGCACCGGATGTCGGTGGCCGCCGCCGAGCACGTGGTGGCCCGCAACCGGTACGCCGAGTTCGGCATCCCCGAATGGGCCGCCGAGGCGGTCGCCCGCTCGCTGCGGGAGAGCCCGCCGACGCTGTACGGCCGGTTCGACCTCTGGTACGACGGCAGCGGCCCGCCGAAGATGCTGGAGTACAACGCCGACACCCCGACCGCGCTGGTCGAGGCGAGCATCGTGCAGTGGTACTGGCTGGAACACACCCGCCCGGACGCGGACCAGTGGAACAGCCTGCACGAACGGCTGGTCGGCGCGTGGGCCAAGATCGGCGCCGGGCTGCACGAGCGCCGGACGCACGTGCTCTGGTCCGAGGAAGAGGAGTCGGGCGAGGACCAGATCACCGCCGGCTACCTGGCCGAGACGGCCCGCCAGGCCGGGCTGGACGTGACGCTCATGCCGATCCAGCAGGTCGGCTGGGACGGGCGGCGCTTCGTCGACGCCGACGACCGCCCGATCACCACCTGCTTCAAGCTCTACCCCTGGGAGTGGATGCTGGCCGAGCCGTACGGGCGGCCCGCGCTGGACCCGGGCACGCCCACCACCTGGATCGAGCCGGCCTGGAAGCTGCTGCTGTCGAACAAGGCGCTGCTGGCGGTGCTCTGGGAGCTGTACCCGGGGCACGACTACCTGCTGCCCGCGTACCTGGACTCACCGCGCGGCATGACCGAGTACGTGGCCAAGCCGCTGCTCGGCCGCGAAGGCGGTTCGGTACGCATCGTGACCGCCGACACGGAGATCACCAACCCGGGGATCTACGGCGACGAGGGCTTTTGCTTCCAGGAGTTCCGCGCGTTGCCCGAGTTCGAGGGCAACCGGACGGTGCTCGGCAGCTGGATCGTGGACGGCGAGTCAGCCGGCGCCGGCGTACGGGAGAGCGAGAGCCTCATCACTGACGGTTACGCGCGGTTCCTGCCCCACTACATCGACGCACCGCGTCTGCCGTGAGTCGTCTACCGTTGGTGTCGTGAACTTCGACGCGTACGCCCGGACCGGGGTCGAGCTCGTCAACGCCCGGCTGGACGACCTGGACGGCCTACGGGCTGTCTTCTCGGACGAGCAGGGCTGGATGCGCGACGAAGTCGCGGAACGGGACCTGGCGATCTTCCGGCGGGCGCAGAAGCGACTCCGGGACGTCTTCGAGTACGGCACCTCGGGCCGGGACAACGAAGCGGTGGCGGAGCTGAACGCGCTGCTGGAGGCGTTCCCGGTGCAGCCGCGCATCTCCGGCCACGACTCCTCCGACTGGCACATGCACGTGACCAGCCGGGGCGCGTCGGTCTCCTCCGAATACCTGGCCGGGGCGGTCTGGGGGCTGTCGGTGTGGCTCTGCGAGTACGGCAGCGCCCGCTTCGGCGTCTGCGCCGACGACCGCTGCGGCAACGTCTACCTGGACACCTCGTCCAACTGCTGCCGGCGGTTCTGCTCCGAGCGCTGCGCCACCCGCTCCCACGTGGCGGCGCATCGGGCCCGCAAGCGGGCCGCGGTCGGCGAGCAGGCCGTCCCGGCGCAGCCGCTGTCCCCGGTGAGCTGACCTCCGGGGCGGCGCGCCCCGGTCAGGCGTCGACCGGCGAGGCGGCGGTCAGGTTCGCCCGGGCGAACTCCAGCGACTCGCGCAGGTCCGCCTCCCGGACCGCCCGGCTCTTCGCGCCCCGGGTGGTCACCTCTACCGCCACCGTGCCGCTGAACCCTCGGCCGGCGAGCGAGCGGAGCATCTCCGCGCAGGGCTGCCCGCCGCGACCGGGCACCAGGTGCTCGTCACGCCCCTCGCCGGTGCCGTCGCCCAGGTGCACGTGCGCCAGGCCGGAACCCATCCGGTCGGCCATCGCCATCGCGTCGGTGTGCGACGCAGCGCAGTGCGACAGGTCGAGCGTGTACGAGGCGTACCCGATCTCGGTCGGGTCCCAGCCCGGCGCGTACGGGACGAACTGCCGCCCCGCCATCCGCACCGGGTACATGTTCTCCACCCCGAAGTGCAGGCCGCCGAACTGCCCGGCGATCGTGTCGAGCCCGTCGGCGAAGGTACGCGCGTAGTCACGCTGCCAGGTGAACGGCGGGTGCACCACGACGGTCGGCGCCTCCAGCGTCTCGGCCAGCTCGGCGGCCTTGCGCAGCCGCTCCCACGGGTCGGGGCTCCACACCCGCTGGGTGACCAGCAGGCAGGGGGCGTGCACCGACAGCACCGGGACGCCGTAGTGCTCGGCGAGGCCGCGCAGCGCGCCCGCGTCCTGGCTGACCGGGTCGGTCCAGACCATCACCTCGATGCCGTCGTAGCCGAGTTCGGCGGCGAGCTGGAACGCCGCCGCGGTCCGTTCGGGGAAGACCGAGGACGTGGACAGGAGTACCGGAACGCGGTAGGTCACGCCTCCGAGGGTAGCTCCAACCGCCAGCGAGCATCGGGACGAGCAACCGCAAAGCAACCCAGAGCGCTCGTACGGTCACATTGGCGCGAGCTGATCCAGCCGACGCAGGATGACGCCCTCGCGCAGCGCCCACGGGCAGATGTCCACGCCGTCCACACCGAGCCGCCGCATCACCGCCTCGGCCACCACCGCGCCCGCGAGCAACTGGTGCGCCCGCTGCGCGCTCACCCCCTCCAGCTCGGGCAACTGGGCCGGCGGGATGTGCCTGATGAACCCCAGCACCTGCCGCAGGCCGGTACGGGTCAGGCTGCGCCGCGCCCACAGGCCCGCACCGGAGGGAGCGGCCCCGGCCAGCCGGGCCAGCGTGCGGAACGTCTTCGAGGTGGCGACCGGACGCTCCCAGCCCACCGCCGTCAACTGCTCCACCACCGGGTCGAGCTGCGCGTCCACGTACGCCCGCAGTTCCTCCACGGCCTCGGCCGACGGCGGCGCCGTGCCGGCCGGGTCGACCGCCAGCCGCTCCCGGCTCAGCCGGCCCGCGCCGAGCGGCAGCGAGATCGCCACGTCCGGGTGCTCGTCGATGCCGGCCGCCAGCTCCAGCGAGCCGCCGCCGATGTCCATCGCCAGCAGCCGCCCGGCGGACCAGCCGAACCACCGCCGCACCGCGAGGAACGTCATCCGCGCCTCGTCCGCCCCGGAGAGCACCTCCAGGCGTACGCCCGTCTCGTCGCGGACGCGGGCCAGCACGTCGGCGGCGTTAGTGGCGTCGCGAACAGCGCTCGTGGCGAACGCCAGCAGATCCTCGGCGCCCAGCCCGTCCGCCGCCGCCCGGGCCATGCCGACCGCCTTGACCAGGCCGTCCGCGCCGCCGACGGTGAGCGCGCCGTCCGGGCCGATCTGCTCGGCCAGCCGCAGCACCACCTTCTCCGAGTGCGCCGGCCACGGATGCGCGCCGTGGTGGGCGTCGACCACCAGCAGATGCACCGTGTTGGAACCGACGTCGAGGACACCCAGTCGCATGGGAAAGACCCTAGGGCCAACACGTTTCGTCGGCTCGGCGGCCGGGCGGGGTCACCGCGCGTACGCTGGTCCGAGTGACAGGGCAGATCGAGCTTCACGTGCTGGTGGACGACCCCGAGGACCCGCGCAGCCGCGAGGTCGGGCTGGACTTTCCCCGGGAGTGGATCGAGTTCGTCGACCCGGCCGACCCGAAGCACGTCGTCCGCGCCGACCTGACCTGGCTGCTCTCCCGCTGGACGTGCATCTTCGGGCAGGGCTGCCACGGCATCATCGCCGGACGGGCCGCCGACGGGTGCTGCTCGCACGGCGCGTTCTTCACCGACTCCGACGACGAGAAGCGGGTCCGGGCAGCGGTCAAGCGGCTGACGCCGGAGACGTGGCAGCACTTCCGGCGCGGGTTCAAGAACTGGACCGAGAACGACACGGTCGACGGCAAGACGCCGGCCCGGCGTACCGCCACCCGCGACGTGGACGCCCCGTGCGTGTTCCTCAACGACGCCGACTTCGCCGGCGGTGGCGGCTGCGCGCTGCACGCCCAGGCGCTGCGCGACGGGGTGCACCCGCTGGAGTACAAGCCGGACGTGTGCTGGCAACTGCCGGTACGCCGCGATCAGGAATGGCACAAGCGGCCGGACAACACGAAGGTGCTGATCTCCACGCTGGCCGAGTTCGACAGGCGCGGCTGGGGCGCGGGCGGGCACGACCTCGACTGGTGGTGCACCTCCTCGACCGACGCGCACGTCGGCGCCGAGCCGATGTACGTCTCGTACGGGCCGGAGCTGACCGCGCTGATCGGCGCGCCCGCGTACGCGAAGCTGGCCGAGCTGTGCGCCGCCCGGCAGCGCCAGGGTCAGATCGCCCCGCACCCCGCAAGCGAGTGAAGGCCGGCACCCCGTCTCGGGGTGCCGGCCTTCGTATCTCTTACTTGTTCCAGTGCTCGGCGACGAGGTCGGCGGCCTGCTGCTCCCACTGGGCGTAGTGGTCCGGGTACGCGGACACCTGGACGGTCTGGGCGGCCTTGGTCAGCGGCATGTCCTGCCAGCCGTCGACCTGCTTCAGACCCTTCAGGAACGCGGTCGTGGAGTACTCGGGGTCGGTGATCTGCTCCACCGTGCCCCAACCGGAGGACGGGCGCTGCTGGAACAGGCCCTGCGAGTCGTGGTCGTTACGGTCACCCAGGTGACCGAGGTTCTCCAGCTTCGACTCCTGCAACGCGGTCGCGATCGACACGACCGCGGCACGCTCGTCCATGCCGGCCTTCTTCGTCGCGGCGATGATCGCCTTCACGTTCTTGGTCTGCTCGTCGTCGAGGTCGATGCGGGACTGGGCGCCCTGCACGCCGTGCGGAATCAGCTTGTTGGACTGCTGCACGGTGGCCGTGACCGGCTTCGCGTGCGCGGTGGTGTCGGCCGCGTGGGCGGCGACCGGGCCGGCGAACACGCCACCGGTGAAAGCCAGACCAGCAATACCCAGAACGCTCTTACGCAGAATCGTGTTCATGATGGGGGCTCCATTCGGGGGTCGACACACCCCCCGGGGGGACCGGGGGTGCGTGGGCACCGTCAGGCGCTCAAGAAAGTCTCAAGGGGGATCCCGGCTGCTCGCGGGGCGGGGGCCTCTACGCGGCGCCGGAAGGATGTCCAACGACTGTCGGCCCGGCATCATTCCCGGGCCAGCTCACGCTGTCGGGGGTGCGGCGCGGGGCTCACGTCGTCGGAACCGTGTTCAACGACCAGCCGAGCGGGATGATTCCCCGCGGCTCACGCCGCCGCACGTACTCAACGACCGGCACTGTTCCCACAGCCCGCACCCCCTCGCTCCGGGGGCGCGGCCCTGCTCGATCGTTCACCCGGTTACAACGCCACCGGCCCGCCCACGATTCCGCCACCAGAGTGCCGCCCACCACCCCCGAACCCGACACCCCGCCCACACACGCCAAACCCCCACCGCGCCCCGGCCCGGCCGCCTCGCTCCACGCCCTGTTGATCAAGGAGTTTGCGGCCCCTTCCGGCACCCACGAGCCCACTAACTCCTTGATCACCGCGATCTTGGAGTTGTGGCACCTCACGAAGGGCGTCAAGCCGGGCATCCCGGGCACCACAACTCCAAGGCCCAACAAACCTCCACCAGGCCCCCACACCGGGTTGATCATGAGGTTGGCGGTGACAAACCGGACGCCAAGTGCCGCCAAGTTCATGATCGACGCGACCGGGCAGGACGGGTGCGCTGGACGAGAGCGAAGCGGCCGCGACCGGCCCCGCGATCTTGCAGTTTGCGCCCTCCGAGCACCCGATTCGCCCGGTTTGCGGGCCACCAAAGTGCAAGATCGCGCGATCGAGGGAGGGTCGGGCGGAGAGTGGGGGTCGAGAACTCCCCCGGGAGGCGCCGAGGGTCGGCGATCTTGGAGTTGTGGTGCCTCGCGAAAGGCGTCAAGCCGGGCATCCTGGGCGCCACAACTCCAAGATCGACGGGGGCGTGGACGGGGGACGGGCGGGTGGCCGGCCCGGGGGGTCAGGGCTCGAACTTGTAGCCCAGGCCTCGGACCGTGACGATGTAGCGCGGCGCGGACGGCTCCGGCTCGATCTTGGAGCGCAGCCGCTTCACGTGCACGTCCAGCGTCTTGGTGTCGCCCACGTAGTCGGCGCCCCAGACCCGGTCGATCAACTGCCCGCGGGTGAGCACCCGCCCGGCGTTGCGCAGCAGCAACTCCAGCAGCTCGAACTCCTTGAGCGGAAGCTGCACCCCGGCGCCGCCGACCGTCACCACGTGCCGTTCGATGTCCATCCGGACCGGGCCGGCGGCGAGCGTCGGCGCGCCCGTCTCGTTCGACTCGGCGCTCTGCCGGCGCAGCACCGCCCGGATGCGGGCGACCAGCTCACGTGGCGAGTACGGCTTCGTCACGTAGTCGTCGGCGCCGATCTCCAGGCCGACCACCTTGTCGATCTCGCTGTCTCGCGCGGTGACCATGATGATCGGCACGTGCGAGCGCTGGCGGAGCTGCCGGCACACCTCGGTGCCCGACATCTCCGGCAGCATCAGGTCGAGCAGCACGATGTCGGCGCCGGTCCGGTCGAACTCGGTGAGGGCGTCGGTGCCCGTCGCGGCGACGGAGACCTCGAAACCCTCCTTGCGGAGCATGTAGGACAGGGCGTCGGAGAACGACTCCTCGTCCTCGACCACCAGTACGCGGCTCAACGGGTGTTTCCTTTCCTGTGGTCAGACCTGCCGGAGCTCGGCCGGGCCGGCCTCGATCCCAGCGGAGGCGAGTGTCGTCTCCAGGTCGTCCGGGGGGCGGGCGGGCAACCGGAGGGTGAACGTCGACCCCCCACCAAGAGTGCTCGACACGTCCACCCGGCCGCCATGGTTGCTGGCGATGTGCTTGACGATGGCCAGTCCCAGGCCGGTGCCGCCGGTCGCGCGGGAGCGGGCCTGGTCGGCGCGGTAGAACCGCTCGAAGATCCGGTCCACGTCGTTCGGGGCGATGCCGATGCCCTGGTCGGCCACGGCGATCTCGACGTGTTCGTCGGTTCCGGTGACCGTCACCCGGACCGTGGTGTCCTCGCCGGAGTAGGTGATCGCGTTCTCCACCAGGTTCGCCACCGCGGTGGCGAGTTGGCTGTCGCTGCCGTACACGGTCAGGCCCCGCTGCCCGCCGACGGCGATCTCCACCCGGCGGGCGGCGGCCGCGGTGCGGGTGCGGTCGACGACCTCGGCGAGCACCCAGTCCACCGAGACCGGCTCGGGCGCGGGTTGCGGCTCGGCGCCCTGGAGGCGGGTCAGTTCCAGCAGCTCCTGCACGAGGCGGCCGAGCCGGGTCGACTCGTGCTGGATCCGCTCGGCGAACCGCCGCGCGGCGACCAGGTCCTCGGACAGGTCGGGCGCGCCGTCGGAGGCCGGTTCGGTGGCGTCGACGAGCGCCTCGGCGAGCAGTTGCAACGCGCCGATGGGTGTCTTCAGCTCGTGGCTGACGTTAGCCACGAAGTCCCGGCGTACCCGGGCGAGACGGTGCGACTCGGTGACGTCGACCGCCTCGATCGAGACGTAGCCGGAGCCCAGTCCCATCGCCCGCAGGTGCACGCCGAGCGGGTTGTCGCCACCGCCGTCGCGGCCCCGGGGCAGGTCCAGCTCGATCTCGCGCCGCACGCCCGTGCGGCGGACCTGCCCGGCGAGGGTACGGATCAACGGGTGCGCCGCGATCGAGCCGGGTGTCGCCCCGGTACGCAGCAGACCCATCGCCCGGGCGGCCGGGTTGACGAGGACCGGCACGTCGTCCGGGCCGAGCACCACCACGCCGGCACGTAGCGAGTCGATCGTCTTGCGTCCGAGCCCGGATAGGCCCCCCTGCTGGTCGTCCGGAATCGTCGGCCTCCCTGCGTCACGACGGGTGGTCCCGCCGCCCCGCGACGCCCGCCGGCGCCGCCACTGCTCAACCGGTCCGGACAGCGTCGCCCCGGCGACCAGCCCGGTCACCAGCGCCACGGCCACCGCGACCGCCACCGCCCATTCCACCCGGCGATCGTAGGGTCATTGTTAACCCAGGGATCGGGCACAAAGGGACGAACCACTCTCGCTTCCGGCAAAGTTCACCTGCGGGCCCCGCGTCGTTCACCCACGTTCATCCTGGTGCCGACCGTTCGGCCTAGCGTGGGGCGCGCACCTGCTCCCGCCGTACCCCTCGGGGTCGCGGCACCGACCCCAGGAAGTGACGATGCGCGACGAGTTCCGGGCCGACCTGCAGATTGTCAGCCAGTTGCTGGTGGACATGGCCGAGGCGGTACGCGCGGCCATGCGGCAGGCCACGAAGGGTCTGCTGACCGCCGACCGGACGGCCGCCGAGACGGTGATCGCGCGGGACGCCGAGATCGACGAGCTGTACCGGCACGTGGAGGAGCGGGTCTGCGACCTGCTGGCCCGGCAGGCGCCGGTCGCCTCCGACCTGCGTGCCATGATCACCGCGCTGCACGTGGCAGCCGATCTGGAACGGATGGGCGACCTGGCCGACCACGTGGCGAAGACGGCGCTGCGCCGGCACCCGTCCCCGGCCGTCCCGGCGGAGCTGCGGCCGGTCTTCACCGACATGGCCGGGATCGCCGACCGGATGGCCGAGAAGATCGGTGCTGTGCTGGCCAAGCCGGACGCCGACGTGGCCGCCGAGCTGGACGGCGACGACGACGCGATGGACGACCTGCACAGGAGCCTGTTCGGTGTGCTGCTCGGCGACGACTGGCCGTACGGGGTGGAGACGGCGATCGACGCGACGCTGCTGGGCCGCTTCTACGAGCGTTTCGCCGACCACGCGGTGAACGCGGGCGAGCACGTGGTCTACCTGATCACCGGTTCGACGTCCGCCTGACCTGCCCCGCGTGCAAGGAAGGGCCCCTTATTAACAGCGAGCGTTAATAAGGGGCCCTTCCTTTACCGCAGGCGTTAAAAAGGGGCCCTTCCTTACACCAAGCTCAGCGGCCCTGGTTGGCTACCGCGGCGGCGGCGTCCTTGGCCGCGTCCGGGTCCAGGTACGTGCCGCCGAGCACCTGGGGACGCAGGTCGGCGTCCAGGTCGTAGCGCAGCGGGATGCCGGTGGGGATGTTCAGCTTGGCGATCGCCTCGTCGGAGATCTGGTCGAGGTGCTTGACCAGGGCGCGCAGCGAGTTGCCGTGCGCGGCCACCAGCACCGTCCGGCCGGCCAGGATGTCCGGCACGATCGAGTCGTACCAGTAGGGCAGCATCCGGTCGACGACGTCCTTCAGGCACTCGGTGCGCGGCATCAGCTCGGTCGGCAGCAGCGCGTACCGGGGGTCGCCGACCTGCGACCACTCGTCCGCGTCGTCGATCGGCGGCGGCGGCGTGTCGTACGACCGGCGCCAGAGCATGAACTGCTCCTCGCCGTACTCGTCGAGGGTCTGCTTCTTGTTCTTGCCCTGCAGGGCGCCGTAGTGGCGTTCGTTGAGCCGCCACGACCGGCGCACCGCGATCCAGTGCCGGTCGGCGGCGTTCAGCGCCAGCTCGGCGGTGCGGATGGCCCGGCGCAGCAGGCTCGTGTGCACCACGTCCGGCAGCAGGTCGTGCTCGCGGAGCAGCTCGCCGCCGCGCCGCGCCTCGGTCTCTCCCTTGGCGGTCAGGTCGACGTCGACCCAGCCGGTGAAGAGGTTCTTGGCGTTCCAGTCGCTCTCGCCGTGCCGCAGCAGGACCAGCGTCCCGACGGTGGGCCCCTCGCTCGCAGTCATGCCGATCATCCTGCCGTACCGGCGTGACGGACACGCGCCGACCGGTGGTGACGACCACCACGTGGAAAACCTGATGACCACGCCTCCGGCCCGGCACTAGGTTGTAAGGCGCTTTAAACAGGTCGGTCATTACCACCACGGGGGCGTCGGGATGCGGACAGTGCGAGGCTGGTTCCAGGACACGGCGGGCGGCCTGCCACGGACGTTCTGGTACCTCTGGGCCGGCACGCTGATCAACCGGCTCGGCTCGTTCGTCCTGATCTTCCTGGCCATCTACCTGACCCAGGAACGCGGCTTCTCCGCCGCCCAGGCCGGTCTGGTGATCGGTCTCTGGGGCGCCGGCGGCGCGGTCGGCACCACCATCGGCGGCACCCTGACCGACCGCTGGGGACGGCGGCCCACGCTGCTCGTCGCGCACGTCGGCGCGGCGGGCATGATGATCGCGCTGGGCCTCGCCCGGCCGCTCTGGGCGGTCGCCGTGGGCGCGCTGCTGCTCGGCGCGTTCGCCGAGGCGGCCCGCCCGGCCTTCGGCGCGATGATGGTCGACGTGGTGCCGGACAAGGACCGGCTGCGCGCCTTCTCGCTGAACTACTGGGCCATCAACCTCGGTTTCGCCTGCGCCGCCGTGCTCGCCGGCTTCGCCGCCCAGGGCAGCTACCTGCTGCTGTTCCTGGTGAACGCGACCACCACACTCGTGACCGCGCTGATCATCTTCGCCAAGGTCGGCGAGACCCGCGGCCCGGTCACCGTACTGCCGGCCAAGGGGATGCCGGCGCCGGCCGGCGCGCTGCGCACCATCCTCGCCGACCGGGTGTTCCTCGGCTTCGTCGCGCTCAACCTGCTCGCCGCGCTGGTGTTCCTCCAGCACATCTCGATGCTGCCGATCGCCATGGGCGACTCCGGGCTCAGCCCCGCCACGTACGGCTCGGTGATCGCGCTCAACGGCGTGCTCATCGTGGTCGGCCAGCTCTTCGTACCCCGGCTCATCAAGGGCCGCAGCCGCTCGCACGTGCTGGCGCTCGCGTCGCTGGTGATGGGCGCCGGTTTCGGGCTCACCGCGTTCGCCGACACGGTCTGGCTCTACGGCCTGACCGTGCTGATCTGGACCGTCGGCGAGATGCTCAACTCGCCGTCCAACGCCACCCTGATCGCGGAGCTGTCGCCGACCGCGCTGCGCGGCCGCTACCAGGGCGTCTTCTCGCTGTCCTGGCAGCTCGCCGGCGCCGCCGCGCCGATCCTCGGCGGCCTGGTCCGCGAGCAAGCCGGCAACAGCACGCTCTGGCTCGGCTGCGCGGGCATCGGCGTCGTGGCGGCCGTCGCCCACCTGATCTCCGGCCCGGCCCGGGAGCGCCGCGCGCTCGCGCTGCGCGCAGTGGGCACGCCGGTCGCGCCGGTCACCGCCACCGCATCCCCGGCGCCCGAGGCGGCCGAGGCCGCGGCCACCGCACCCGCCGCGCCGGTCCGGGCCGGTTCCTGAGTACGCCCCGACGCGACCGCCCCGAGGCGGGTGGATACCGTACGGGACGGAATCGGTAAGGAAACCTTCCTGGAGGACTGGTGCACGGCCTGCGGCGCTGGTGGGACGACACGGCCGGCGGGCTCCCCGCCACGTTCTGGTACCTCTGGTCCGGCCTGCTGATCAACCGGGCCGGCGCGTTCGCGCTGCTGTTCCTGTCGCTGTACCTGACCGTCGCGCGGGGCGCCCCGCCGTCGCTGGCCGGGCTGGTGGTCGGCGCGTACGGGATCGGCGGCGCGGCCGGCACGCTGCTCGGCGGTGTGCTGGCGGACCGCTGGGGACGGCGGGCCACGCTGCTCGCCGCCCACCTGGTCGCCGCCGGGCTGATGGCGGCGCTGGCGTTCACCACGCACCTGGCGGTGATCGCCGTACTCGCCACGCTGGTCGGGGTGGCGCACTCGATGCCCAGCCCGGCGTTCGTGGCGGCCATCGTGGACGTGGTACCCGAGGCGCGCCGCTCCCGCGCGTTCAACCTGCAGTTCTGGGCGTTCAACCTGGGCATGGCGGTGGCCTCGCTGCTGGCCGGAATCCTCGCCGAGGCCAGCTTCACCGCGCTGTTCCTGGTCGACGCCGCAGCCACGCTGGCGGCGGCGGTGGTGATCGCGCTGAAGGTGCCGGAGACGCTCACCCGGCGGCCGGCGCTCACGCCACGGGCAGTGATGGGACGCCGTCCCGGGCTGCACACCGCGCTCACCGACCGCACGTTCCTGGTGTTCGTCGGGCTGACGTTCCTGCTGGCAGTGCTGACCATGCAGACCTCGACGATCATGCCGCTGGCGATGCGCGCGGACGGCCTGCGCCCGTCGGCGTACGGGCTGGTGGTGGCGCTCGGCGGGGCGCTCATCGTGGTCGGGCAGCTGTTCGTGCCCCGGCTCATCGAGCCGTACCGCAAGTCGACGGTGCTGGCCGCCTCCACCGCTCTGATGGCGCTCGGGTTCGGCACGCTGACAGTCGCCGACGGGCTGCCGCTCTACCTCGGCGCGGCGGTGGTCTGGACGGCCGGGCAGATGCTCGCCGCACCGCCGAACGCGCAGATCAACGCCGACCTCGCCCCACCCGAACTGCGGGCCCGCTACCAGTCGGTGTTCTACCTGACGTTCCCGGCCGCGTCGTTCGTCGCGCCGGCGCTGGGCGGGCTCAGCCTGGAACATCTGGGCGAGCGGCACTGGCTGGTGGTCGGCGCGCTCGGGCTGCTGGCCGCCGCCGGGCACCTGCTCGCCGGGCCGCCCCGGGAGCGCCGGGTCGCCGCGCTGCGGGCGGCAGCCGTGGAACCGGTCTCGTCTGCCCGCTGAGCGCCGACAACGGCAGAGCGCCCATCCCGACCCCCGTCGAGATGGGCGCTCTGCCGTACGCCCGGCGGCGGCGGGCGACACTCACCCCCGTAAGCGTCGCCCGCTCGCGCCGCCGGTTCCACGGGTGGCACCGTCCCCCAACGGCGTGCTCCACCCGATCTTCGCATCTCGCCTGCGCGGATCTGATCGATCCACCGCTCCCCCGAACGGAAACAAGCGTGACGCGGTGCAATAAAGTTAGTTCGCCCAGATTCCGGATTCAACCCAGATCGCTGTCTTGCCCGTCACAGCGTCCGTGTCGGGAATCCGGCTGTCCGTGCTGCGGTCCCTGGGATGGCAAACACCGGGTTCCCGGGGTCCATTCCCGTAAACCTCAGCCGTCCTCGCGATTCGGGTTCTCGGTCCGGAAGAAGTTGCTCTGCCGCCCGTCCCGCATCTGCTCCTGGTAGATCAGGTTCAGCCGCCGCAGGTCGAACGTCCGGAACCAGTCGTCCCAGGTGATCTCCCGGATCCGGCTGCTCTCCCGGTAGCCGGGGATGTTGAACGTCAGCACCCCGGGCCGGCCCGCACGCTCGGTACCGGCGATGGTGGCCGGCTTCGCGCCCCGCGCCCGCGCCCAGCGCTGGATCACCTCGTGGTTACGGGTGACCAGGCTCCGGCCCGGACGCTCCGGCCGGTCCGCGAGCGACGTGATGAGCTGCGACGATCCGATCGACCGGCTGGACGCCGGCCCACGGGTCGGCGCGCTCTGCGCCCGAGCCGACGTCGCCTTCCGGGCCGGTGCCGCCTTGGCGCGTGAAGGAGCGGCCTTCGCCCTCGACGGAGCCGCCTTCTTCGCCCGGGCGGGCGTGGCCTTCGCGCGGGACGGGGCCGCCTTCGCGCGCGTCGCGTTCGCCCGCGACGAGGTGGCCTTGGCGCGGGGCGGGGCCGCCTTGCGCGTACCCGTCGCCTTGGCTCTGGCACCGGTGGCCCGCGCGGCCGGCGCGGACTTGGCCGGCGACGTGGCCCGGCGGGCAGTGGTCTTCTTCGCGGCGGTGCTCTTGCGGGTCGCGGCCGGCCGCCCGGCCGGTCCGGAGCTGCGCCGGGCGGCGCCGCCCTCCCCGCGCATCGTCCGTGCCAGGGTCTTCACCAGTTCCGGCTTCCGCAGCGCGGAGATCCCGGAGACCCCGCGCCGCTTGAGCTGGCTGCGGATGTCGTCCACCTTCATCCGGGAGATCGCCGACTCCGACACCCTCGGGGTGTTCGGCGTCTGGTTGCCGGGTTGCCGCTTGGTCCGGGTCGCAGTCGTGCCGCGACCTGAGCTGTTGCGCTGAGCCATGGGACACGCTCCTCGACAGTCCGTCCTCGGCCCGCGGTGGGTCCCAATGCTCCGCACCGCGCGGGGCGGCATACCCGTCAGGAGGGCTCCGAACCTCCGGCGGGCGATCCGGCAGTGGCGGACGGCTCGAAGAGGTGCGCGAACGCGGCCAGGTTGGCAGTCGACTCGCCGCGCTTGACCCGCCACTCCCACTCCCGGCGGATGGCCGTGCCGAAGCCGATCTCCAGCATGCTGTCGAACGACTCGTCGGCGTACGTCAGCACGGAGCCCAGCAGCCGGTCCAGCTCGTCGGCGTCGACCCCGGCCAGGTTGACCCGACCGGTCAGGTAGACGTCGCCGACCGCGTCGATGGAGAACGAGACGCCGTACATGCGGGCGTTGCGCTGCAGCAGCCAGGCCCACAACTCCTCGCGGCGCTCGTCGGGCTGGCGCATCACGAACGCCTCGACCCGCAGCGCGTGCTCGCCCACGATCAGGTTGCAGATCGTCTTGAGTTTGTGCGTGCCCGGCAGGGTCACCGCGTACGACGCCTCGCCGGTCGACTCCCACTCCAGCTCGCGCTCGGCGCAGACGGACTCGATCAGCGCGGCGACCTCACTCCTGCGGCTCATCGCACCCACTCTACGACCGGTCGACCGGGGCCGCCGGACGGGTGATCACCAGGAGCACAGCATCGCCGGGTCGCCGAGCCGCCGCGCCAGCCGGGCCCGGTGCTCGGTGATCGCCTCCCCGTAGACGGCGAGCAGGCCGGAGGCGGTGCGGTGCCAGGAGAAGTCCCGGGCGTGCCGCTCGGCGCCCCGGCCCAGCGCGGCACGGCGTACCGGATCGGGCAGCAGGCGCGCCAGCGCCCGGGCCCAGTCGACCGGGTCGTGGCCGTCGATGAGCATGCCGCTGACGCCGTCGCGTACCGCGGTGACCAGGCCGCCCACGGCGGCGGCCAGCACCGGCGTGCCGCACGCCTGGGCCTCCAGCGCCACGAGGCCGAACGACTCGTTGTGCGACGGCACCGCGACCAGGTCGGCGGCGCGGTAGAGGGCGGGCAGGTCCGCGCCGGTCTGCGGCGGCAGGAAACGCACCCGGTCGGCGATGCCGAGCGCGTGCGCCAGCTCGATCAGGGCGGTGGGCCGGTCCAGGCCACTGCCGCTGGGCCCGCCGCAGATCACCACGGTCAGCTCGTCGGCCAGCGCCGGATCCCGTTCACGCAGCGCGGCGGCGGCACGGACCAGCACGTCCGGCGCCTTGAGCGGCTGGATGCGGCCGACGAACGCGACCACGTACCCGTCGGCCGGCAGGCCGAGCCGGCGGCGTGCGGCCCGGGTCGCGGCGTCCCGGTCACCGACGGCGGGACGGAACCGCTCCAGGTCGACGCCGGGTTCCACGATCGCCACCCGGTCCGGGTCGGCCGCGTACCGGTCGAGCAGGTCACGGGC
Source organism: Micromonospora chalcea (assembly GCF_028768405.1). Lineage (NCBI taxonomy): Bacteria > Bacillati > Actinomycetota > Actinomycetes > Micromonosporales > Micromonosporaceae > Micromonospora > Micromonospora chalcea. Next base: position 4,212,797 of record NZ_CP118233.1, read on the forward strand.
CTCGACCCGGGTGTTGGCGACCAGCCGGTCCGCCTCGGTGACCACCTGCTCCTCGCCGATCACGCGGGCCTTCGGCTCGGGGCGGTCCCCGGCGGCGAGGCGGGCGTTCTTGACCTTCGCCAGCGTGTGCGCGGTGTGCACCAGCGGTACGCCCCAGCGCTCCTTGGCCAGCCAGCCGACCTGACCGGAGAGCCAGTAGTGCGAGTGGATCAGGTCGTAGTGGCCCGGCGGGCGGGCCGCCTCGGCGCGCAGCACCCCGGCCGTGAAGGCGCAGAGCTGGCCCGGCAGTTCCTCCTTGGTCAGCCCCTCCAGCGGCCCGGCGGTGACGTGCCGGACGGACACGCCGGGCGCCACCTCGACCACCGGGGGCAGGTCACCGGCGGTGGCCCGGGTGAAGATCTCCACCTCGACGTCGGCCTCGGCCAGCCGCCGGGCCACCTCCAGGATGTAGACGTTCATGCCGCCCGCGTCACCGGTGCCGGGCTGGTGCAGCGGCGACGTGTGCACCGAGAGCGTGGCGATACGGCGCGGCCGCGGCCACGGCAGGGCACCTCGCTGACGACCGACACCGGTGTGCAAATCCGCCACGTCCGCTCCCTCTGTCACGGTTGATGCCGTCCCGCACGACCGGCGCTTCTCGGTCAACCCGTGTGCCGGATCTCATCTTCCCCATCGGGGTTCGGAAATGCCCTTCGCCGGGTCCCCGGCGTGACGGACCTCATCACCGCGCGCGGCCGGGCGGCGGTGGACAATGTCCGGATGACTTCAGTCGCCATCGTCACCGGGGCGTCCAGCGGGATCGGCGCGGCCACCGCCCGCCGGCTCGCCGCCGAGGGATTCCACGTGCTCGCCGCCGCCCGGCGTACCGACCGGCTCGCCGCGCTGGTCGCCGAGATCGAGGCGGCCGGCGGCGCGGCGAGCGCGGTGGCCTGCGACGTGACCTCGGACGAGTCGGTCGCCGGGCTGGCCGCCGCGGCCGAGGCCGCCCCCGGGCCGGTCACGCTGCTGGTGAACAACGCCGGCGGCGCGCGCGGCCTGGACCCGGTCGAGACGGCCGACGTGGGCGACTGGCAATGGATGTACGACGTCAACGTGCTCGGCACGCTGCGCGTCACCAAGGCGCTGCTCCCGGCGCTGGAGCGCTCCGGCGCCGGCACGATCGTGATCGTCAGCTCCACCGCCGGGCACGTCGTCTACGAGGGCGGCGGCGGCTACACGGCCGCGAAGCACGCGCAGACCGCAGTCGCCGGCACGCTGCGGCTCGAACTGTGCGGCCGACCGGTCCGGGTGATCGAGATCGACCCCGGCATGGTGAAGACCGAGGAGTTCGGCCTGGTCCGTTTCGGCGGTGACGCCGACCGGGCCGAGGCGGTCTACGCCGGTGTCGCCGAACCGCTGGTGGCCGACGACGTGGCCGACTGCGTGGCCTGGTGCGCGACCCGCCCGCACCACGTCAACATCGACCGGCTCGTGGTCCGCCCGCTGGCCCAGGCCGCACAGCACAAGGTGCACCGGGAGTCCTGATGGAGCGTCCGCTCGGCGTGGCCACCCGGGGCACCACCAACCCCAACCGGCTCCGGCGGGTGGACAACTGGGTCGTCGAGACCTGCGGCGACGCGCTGCGTGCCGCCGCCGACCCGCTCGTGGTCGACCTCGGCTACGGCGCCACCCCGGTCACCCCGGTCGAGCTGCGCGCCCGGCTGGCGTCCGGCGTCCGCGCCGACGTGCGGGTGGTCGGCCTGGAGATCGATCCGGTACGCGTCGCCGCCGCCCTGCCCGCCGCCGACCCGCCCGGGCTGACGTTCGCCAGGGGCGGCTTCGAGCTGGCCGGACTGCGTCCCGCGCTGGTGCGGGCGTTCAACGTGCTCCGCCAGTACGACGAGAGCGAGGTGGCCGACGCCTGGCACACAGTCACCGGGCGGCTCGCGCCCGGCGGGCTGCTGGTCGAGGGCACCTGCGACGAGCTGGGGCGGCTCGGCTCCTGGGTGCTGCTGGACGCCACCGGCCCTCTCACGCTCACGTTGTCGGCGAAGCTGACCACGCTGGAGAGCCCGGCCACGCTCGCCGAGCGGCTGCCGAAGGCGCTGATCCACCGCAACGTGCCGGGCGAACGCATCCACGACCTGATCGAGGCGCTGGAGCAGGCGTGGCGCGCGGCCGCCGGCTACGCCCCGTTCGGCCCTCGCCAGCGCTGGCTGCGGACGGTAGAGGCGGTGAAGGAGTCAGGCTGGCCCGTCCAGGACAGCCCTCGTACGTGGCGCCACGGCAACCTCACGCTCCCCTGGCCCGCCATCTCCCCCCGCTGACCCGCCCGCCCCCGCCCACCGCCCACCGCCCCGCCGATCTTGGACTTGTGGCGCCCACCTTGCCCCGTTTGGCCCAGTTCACGAGCCACCACAACTCCAAGATCAAGGGAGACGTCACCCCTCCCCTGAAACCCTCGGCGGAACCCTTCGAGACAAGTGTTGATCTTGCACTTGCTGCCCCGGCAATACGGGTCAAAACGCTCGGACCGAGGGCCGGAAGTGCAAGATCGCGGGGGTGGGAGGGGGAGTGGGAGGGGGCGGGGGCGTGGGTCAGATGGTGCAGTTGATCAGGACTGGTTCGGGGTGGAGGGTTACGCCGAAGCGGGACTGGACGCCGTCTCGGATCTCGCGGGCCAGCGCCACCAGCGCGGCCGTGCTGGCGCTGCCGGAGTGGTTGGTGAGCGCGAGCGTGTGCTTGCTGGAGATGGCGACGCCCTCCGGGCCCGCGTACCCCTTGCCGAAGCCCGCCTTGTCGATCAGCCACGCGGCGCTGACCTTCACCGTGCCGTCGGCGCCCGGCCAGTGCGGCGGCTCACCCACCTCGGCGGCGCGTTCCCGTACCTGCTCGAACACCTCGCCCGGCAGCACCGGGTTGGTGAAGAACGAGCCGACCGACCAGGTGTCCGGGTCGGCCGCGTCCAGCACCATGCCCTTGCCGGCGCGCAGCTTCCGCACGGTGGCCCGGGCTTCGGCCAGCGGCACCCGGTCGCCGACCTCGACACCGAGCGCCCGGGCCAGTTCGGCGTAGCGAACCGGGCCGGAGCGCGGGGACCGGGTGAGCCGGAAGTCGACCGAGAGCACCACCCAGCGGTCGCTGTACTTGAAGATGCTCCCCCGGTAGACGAACCCGCAGTCGGCAGCCGCGATCCGCGCCACCCGGCGTTCGGTCCGGTCGTACGCCTCGACGGCGACGATGGTCTCGGCGACCTCCTGGCCGTACGCGCCGACGTTCTGGATCGGTGTCGCGCCGGCCGAGCCGGGGATGCCGGAGAGGCACTCCAGCCCGGACCAGCCGCGCTCGACGGTGGCGGCGACGAAGTCGTCCCACGGCTCGCCGGCTTCGACACGTACCGTGACGGTGTCGCCCTCCTCGGCCACGGCCTGGAACCCGCGCGAGCGGACGAGCACGACGGTGCCGGGGAAGCCCTGATCGCCGATCACGACGTTGCTGCCGCCCGCCAGCACCAGCACGGCCTGCTCGCGGGCCTCCGCTTCCTGCACTTTTCGCACGATCTGGGCGGCGTCCTCGGCGATCTCCAGCCGCCCGGCGGGTCCGCCGAGCCGGAGCGTGGTGTAGCGCGCCAGGGTGGCCGGATCGGTCGGTTCACCGGCAGTAGCCGGTTCGGCGTAGACGTCTGACACGCCTTTCACCCTAGGCTGAGGGGTAGCCGGCGCACCCACTGGTGGCCCGGTCACCCCCGGGAGGATGGCGATGAGCAGACTGCACCACACGAAGGACTTCTGGATCGGCGCGCTGCGCACGGAGGGTCCCGCCTTCGCCGCGGCGGTTTCGGAGGCGCCGCCCGAGACACCCGTGCTGTCCTGTCCCGGCTGGACGGTCACCGATCTCGCCCATCACCTGACCCGCGTGTACGTCTGGGCGGGCACCGTGCTGACCGCCGGTGGCACCACCCGCCCGGAGCGGCACGACCCGGAGCCGCCGGCGGACCTGACGCCGGCCCAGTGGTACGTGCGGGAGTACGAGCGGATCACCGCGCTGCTGGAGGCGGCGGATCCGGAGGCGCCGGCCTGGAACTTCGCGCCGCAGCCGAAGAAGGCGGCCTTCTGGCCGCGCCGGATGGCGCACGAGACGGCCGTGCACCGCTGGGACGCCCAGCTCGCGATCGGTGCGGGTGATCCGATCGAGGCGAAGCTCGCGGCCGACGGGGTGAGCGAGGTGCTGGACACCTGGCTGCCGGCGGGCCGGCGGGTGCAGCCCGGGCAGTGGCGCGGCGTGGTGCAGCTGACCGCGACCGACGCGGCCCAGGAGTGGTACCTGCGGTTGCGGGGTGAGGGGGTCGCGCTGCTGGACACCGCGACGATCCTGGACCACGACGACCACCGGGCCCGGGCACAGGTGGCCGGCACGGCGAGCGATCTGCTGCTGGCGCTGATGGGCCGGATCAGCTTCGACGCGCTGGACGTGGCGGGCGACCCGGCCCTGCTGGGGGGCCTGCGGGTCGGCTGACGACGGGCACCGGACGGAGAGGGGCGGCGGGCGCCCCTCTCCGTTTCTTTTCGGACAGCTCTGAGAGCGCTCTCTTGACAAGGTCCGTGACCCTCCACCACGCTGTCGTGAGAGCGCTCTCTAAGTTCCGGAACCGCCTTCCACCACCCGTTTCGACGACCCGAGAGGTCAGGACAGCATGCTCACCTTCACGCGCCGCCGCCTGGCGGCGGTTGCAGTGGTCGCCGCCACCGCGCTGCTCGGCACCACCGCCTGCGGCGGCGGCGACGATGCCGCCGCCGACGGGCCGATAACGCTCACCGTCGACGTCTTCGGCCAGTTCGGTTACGCCGATCTCTACCAGGAGTACATGGCCAGCCACCCCGGCGTGAAGATCGTCGAGCGCGGCACCGGCGGCAACCTCGACGAGTACTCCCCGAAGCTCACCCAGTGGCTCGCCGCGGGCAAGGGCGCCGGTGACGTGGTCGCCATCGAGGAGGGCCTGCTCGTCGAGTACAAGGCCAACCCGCAGAACTTCGTCAACCTGCTCGACCACGGCGCGGCCGACCTGAAGGGCAACTTCCTCGACTGGAAGTGGAACCAGGGACTCACCGCCGACGGCAAGCAGCTCATCGGCCTCGGCACTGATGTCGGCGGCATGGCGATGTGCTACCGCACCGACCTGTTCGCCAAGGCCGGCCTGCCCACCGACCGGGAGGCCGTGTCCAAGCTCTGGCCCACCTGGCAGGACTACATCAAGGTCGGCGAGCAGTTCACCGCGAAGAAGACGGGCGCGTCGTTCCTGGACGCCGCGACCAACACCTTCAACACGATCCTGCTCCAGACCGCCGGCAACAGCAGCGGCTACAGCTACTACGACACCAGCAACAACCTGGTCGTCGGCAGCAACCCGGCGGTGAAGCAGGCGTACGACACCACGATGGACATCATCGACTCGGGGCTGTCCGGCAAGTACGGCTCCTGGTCCGAGGAGTGGGTGTCGGCGTTCAAGCAGTCGAAGTTCGCCACCATCGCCTGCCCGGCCTGGATGACCGGCGTGATCGAGGGCAACGCGGGCGCGGCCGCCAAGGGCAAGTGGGACATCGCCCAGATCCCCGGCAACGGCGGCAACTGGGGCGGCTCGTTCCTCGCGGTGCCGAAGCAGAGCAAGCACCAGGCCGAGGCGATCGAGCTGGCCAAGTTCCTGACCAGCGCCAAGGGCCAGATCGGCGCGTTCAAGGCGAAGGGTCCCCTGCCCTCTTCGCCGCAGGCGCTGGAGGACCCGGCGATCCTCGACTCGAAGAACGCCTACTTCTCCGAGGCGCCGGTCGGGAAGATCTTCGCCGAGGGCGCCAAGAGCCTGAAGCCGGTCTACATGGGACCGAAGAACCAGGCCGTACGCACCGAGGTCGAGAACGCCGTCCGCAGCGTCGAGCTGGGCAAGCGCTCCCCGGAACAGGGCTGGACCGACGCGGTCGCCAACGCCGAGAAGGCCGCCGCCAAGTAACCCGAGCAGCGCGTGCGGGCGGCCACCCGGCCACGGGGGCCGCCCGCACGGCGGAAAGGAGTCCCGGGTCATGGCCGTCCAGCTCGACGCCCGCCCGCCGGTCGCACCGGCACCCCGCCCCACCCGTCCCGGCCTGGGCAACCGGCTCAGCCGACTCGACACGAAGTACTCGCCGTACCTGTTCATCGCCCCGTTCTTCCTGCTGTTCGGCGTCTTCGGGGCGTACCCGCTGGCGTACACGTTCTGGGTCTCGCTGCACGACTGGGACCTGCTCGGCGCCGAGCACCCGTACATCGGCTTCGACAACTACACCCAGCTGCTCGCCGACTCGGACTTCTGGCACTCGGTGGTCAACACGCTGGGCATCTTCGTGATCTCCACGGTCCCGCAGCTGCTCGCCGCGCTCTGGCTGGCCAACCTGCTCAACCGGCAGTTGCGCGCCCGTACCACCTGGCGGATGGCGGTGCTGATCCCGAACGTCACCTCGACCGCCGCCGTGGCGATCGTGTTCGCAGTCCTGTTCGGCCGCGAGTTCGGCATGATCAACTGGGTGCTCGACCACGTCGGGATCAGCGCGATCGACTGGAAGGCGAACCGGTTCGCCGCCTGGGTCGCCATCTCCACGATGGTCGACTGGCGCTGGACCGGCTACAACGCGCTGATCTTCCTGGCCGCCATGCAGGCCATCCCGCGCGACCTGTACGAGTCGGCGGCGATCGACGGCGCCGGCCGGGCCCGCCAGTTCTGGTCCATCACGGTGCCGCTGCTCAAGCCCACGATCATCTTCGCGGTCATCATCTCCACCATCGGCGGCCTTCAGCTCTTCACCGAGCCGCGGATGTTCAACTCCGGCACCAACGCGATCCGCGGCGGACCGCTGCGGGAGTCGCAGACGGTGACCATGTACATGTTCGAGAACGCCTTCGCGCCGCACTACAACTTCGGCTACGGGTCGGCGGTCGCCTGGCTGCTGTTCGCGCTGATCGCCGTGGTCGCGGCGATAAACGTCCTGCTCCTGCGCCGGCTCGGCGGCGGCTCCCGCAAGGAGGTCTCCCGATGACCCGCCTCTGGTCGGCAAGCCGGCTCACCTACCTGGCGCTGACGCTCTCGGCCGTCCTGTCGATCTTCCCGATCTACTGGATGTTCGTGGTGGCCAGCCGCACCAGCGACACGATGGGCCAGGTGCCGCCGCCGCTCACCCCCGGCGGCAACCTCGGCGCCAACATCGCCCGGCTGTTCGACAACACCGACGCGTACTTCCTGACCGGCCTGATCAACTCGGCGATCGTGGCCACCACCGTCACGATCTCGGTGGTGTTCTTCTCCACGCTGGCCGGGTTCGCGTTCGCCAAGCTGCGCTTCCGGGGGCGCAACGCGCTGCTGCTGGTCATCGTCGCCACCATGATGGTCCCGACGCAGCTCGGCGTGATCCCGCTCTACCTGCTCATGACGAAGCTGAACTGGAACGACCGGCTGCCCGCCGTGATCGTGCCGGCGCTGGTCACCGGCTTCGGCGTGTTCATGATGCGCCAGTACGCGGGCCAGGCGGTCAGCACCGAACTGATCGAGGCGGCCCGGATGGACGGCTGCAACACCGCCCGGATCTACTGGAACGTGGTGCTGCCCGCGCTGCGCCCGGCCGCCGCCGTGCTCGGCCTGCTCACGTTCATGACCACCTGGAACGACTTCCTGTGGCCGTACGCGGTGCTGAACGACCCGGAGAACCCGACGGTGCAGCTGTCGCTGCGGGCCCTCTCCGACGGGTACTACCAGGACATGTCGCAGGTGTTCACCGGCACGGCCATCGCCACGCTGCCGCTGCTGCTGGTGTTCATCGTCTTCGGCCGCCAGATCATCGGCGGCATCATGGAAGGTGCGGTCAAGGCATGAGCAACGTCCGATTCCCGGAGGGCTTCGTCTGGGGCGGGGCCACCGCCGCGTACCAGATCGAGGGCGCCGCCCGCGAGGACGGTCGCGGTCCGTCGATCTGGGACACCTTCAGCCGTACGCCGGGCGCGGTGTTCGCCGGCCACACCGGCGACGTGGCCTGCGACCACTACCACCGGTACGCCGAGGACGTCGCGCTGATGGCCGAGCTGGGGCTGCGGGCGTACCGGTTCTCGGTGTCCTGGCCCCGGGTGCGGCCGGACGGCACCGGCCCGGTCGAGCCGCGCGGGCTCGACTTCTACGACCGGCTGACCGACGCGCTGCTGGACGCCGGCCTCGACCCGATCGTCACGCTCTACCACTGGGACCTGCCGCAGGCGCTGGAGGACCGGGGTGGCTGGACCGTCCGGGAGACCGCCGAGCACTTCGCCGAGTACGCGCTCGCCGTGCACGGCCGCCTCGGCGACCGGGTCCGCACCTGGACCACGCTCAACGAGCCGTGGTGCTCGGCCTACCTCGGGTACGGCTCCGGGGTGCACGCGCCGGGGCGGCGGAACGCCGGTGACGCGTTCCGGGCCGTACACCATCTGCTGCTCGGCCACGGCCTGGCGGCGCGGGCGCTGCGCGCGGCCGGCGTGGAGACGCTGGGGATCACGCTCAACCTGGCCGACGTGCAGCCGGCGGACGCCGCGAGCGCCGCTGACGCCGAGGCGGTACGGCTGGTCGACGGCCTGCACAACCGGATCTTCCTGGACCCGCTCACCGGCGGCGGCTACCCGGCGGACGTGCTGGCCCACGTCGGCCGGATCGTCGCGCCGGACTTCATCAGGGACGGGGACGAGAAGCTGATCGCCTCGCCGCTGGACCTGCTCGGCCTGAACTACTACGCGCCCACCTACGTGGCCGGGCGGGCGGGCGGCGCGGGCGGCGACGCGTACCCGGGCACCGCCGGGACCGTCGAGTTCCTGCCGCCGGCCGGGCCGCTCACCGACATGGGCTGGTCGATCGAGCCGGCCGGGCTGACCCGGCTGCTGGAACGGGTGGCCGCCGACCACCCCGGGCTGCCCCTGATGATCACCGAGAACGGCGGGGCGTTTCCGGACACCGACCTCGACGAGCAGGGCGGGGTGGCGGACACCGACCGGGTCGCCTACCTCGACGGGCACCTGCGCGCCGCGCACGAAGCCATCGCCCGCGGCGTGGACCTGCGCGGTTATCTCGTATGGTCGGTGCTGGACAACTTCGAATGGGCCGAGGGTTACCGGAAGCGATTCGGGATCGTCCACGTCGACTACCTGACCCAGCGGCGCACACCAAAGCACAGCGCCCGCTGGTACCAGGAGGTGATCGCCCGGAACGGGCTGTGACGAGGTGGTGGTTACGGGGATGACGACGGCACAGCGACCGACCCTGGAGGCGGTGGCCCGGCTGGCCGGCGTGTCCCGGGCCACCGTCTCCCGGGTGGTGAACGGCTCGACCACTGTGGCCGAGCCGATCCGGCAGGCGGTACGCCGGGCGGTCGAGGAACTCGGGTACGTCCCGAACCTCGCCGCCCGCAGCCTGGTCACCCAGCGGACCGACTCGGTGGCGCTGGTGCTGCCCGAGGCGGCCACCCGGGTCTTCTCCGACGACCAGGTGTTCCCGGGCATCATCAGGGGCGCGGCGCAGGAGCTGGAGGCGGCGGACAAGCAGCTCGTGCTGATGCTCGCCGGCTCACCGGCCGGACACGAACGGGTCGAGCGGTACACCACCGGGCGGCACGTCGACGGGGTGCTGTTCGCCTCGCTGCACGGCGAGGACCCGCTGCCCGGCCGGCTGGCCCGCCTCGGCATCCCGGTGGTGTGCAGCGGACGGCCGCTCGACGGCGCCGACGTGCCGTACGTGGACGTCGACCACGAAGGCGGCGTGAGCACGGCGGTCCAGCACCTGATCGCGAGCGGACGCCGTCGGATCGCCACCATCGCCGGGCCGCAGGACATGGTCGCCGGAATCGAGCGGCTGATCGGCTACCGCAGCGCGATCACCGAGGCCGGGCTGCCGGAGCTGGTCGCGTACGGCGACTTCACCCGGGAGTCGGGCACCGCCGCGATGCGCGAGCTGCTCGCCGCCGACCCGGAACTGGACGCCGTCTTCGCCGCCTCCGACCTGATGGCGCACGCCGCCCTGCGGACGCTGCGGGAGGCCGGGCGGCGGGTGCCCGAGGACGTGGCGGTGATCGGGTTCGACGACATCGAGACGGCCGCGTACACCGAGCCGCCGCTGAGCACCGTGCGGCAGCCGATAGTGGAGCTGGGCCGGTCGATGACCCGGCAGTTGCTGCGCATCGCGGCGGGCGAGACGGTCGAGCAGGCGCTGGTGCTGCCCACCGAGCTGGTGCTGCGCGAGTCCGCGTAAGGAAGGGCCCCCTCTTAACGCCTCCGGTAGAGGAGGGGGCCCTTCTTAACAGCCCGCCCCGCGTTAACCGGTCGCGGCGCGGGTGGCGGCGGGTCTAGGGTCCGCCGGATGAACGCAGCCGAGATCCGTCCCGCCCGCCCCGACGACGCGCCCGCCGTGGTGGCGTTGCGCGCGCTCGTCTTCCCCTATCTGGTGCGCGGCGTCGAGTCGACCCGCCGCATGATCGCCGAACCGCCGCCCGGCGAGGACTGGGCGGCCTGGGTCGCCGAGACGGACGGCGAGGTCGTCGGCTGGGCGTCGGCGTACCGCAACACGCAGACCTCGACGCCCGGCGTGGGGATGATCTCCCTGCTGCACGTACACCCGGCGCATCGCCGCCACGGCACCGGCGCGGCGCTGTTCGACACCGCGCTCGGGCACCTGCTGACGCTCGGGTCCACCGAGGTGCTCACCTACGCGCATACCGAGTCGCTGCCGTTCGCGCAGCGGCACGGCTTCACGCCCAGCCGGGAGGTGCGCTACTCGGCGCTGGACCTGAGCACGCCCCCGCCGATGCCGCAGCCGCCGCCGGGCGTACGGCTGGTGTCCGCCGCCGGGCTCGACCCGCGTCTGGTGCACCGGGTCGACGCCGAGGCGTCCCGGGACGAGCCGGGGGACGTGCCGACGGACTCGCTCGGCTTCGACCTGTGGCGGTACGAGTGCTGGGACAACCCGGGGCTGGACCGGGAGGCGAGCACGCTCGCCGAGGTGGACGGGGAACTGGTCGCGCTGACCCTGGTCCAGCGGGACGGCGAGCGGATGTGGTCGGACTTCACCGGCACGCTGCCCGCGTACCGGGGGCGGGGGCTGGCCCGGCTGGCCAAGCAGGCCGCGCTTCACCGTGCGGCGGCGCGCGGGGCTCGCACCGCGTACACCTCGAACCACGAGGTGAACGCGCCGATGCTGGCGGTCAACGAGCGGCTCGGCTACCGGCCGGTGGACAGCCAGTGGTCGTGCCGGCGCACGCTCAGCTGAGCCCGGCGGCCACCCGCACCGCAGTGGCGTACGTATCGGCGCCGAACAGCACCAGCCGCGCCTCGGTGACGTGCTCCGGGGTGGCCGCGTGCAGCACGGTGAGCGCCTGCGCCACCGCGTCCTCGACCGGCCAGCCGTAGATCCCGGCGGAGATCAGCGGGAACGCGATCCGGGTGGCGCCCAGCCCGTCGGCGACCCGCAGGCTGTTGGCGTAGCAGTCGCGCAGCAGCGCCGAGCGGTCCTCGCCCGGCGAGAAGACCGGCCCGACCGTGTGCACCACCCAGCGGGCGGGCAGGTTGCCGGCGGTGGTGGCGACGGCCTGGCCGGTGGGCAGCCCGCGCCCGTACCGGGAGGCGCGCAGCGCCCGGCACTCCTCCAGGATCGCCGGTCCGCCGCGCCGGTGGATCGCGCCGTCCACTCCCCCGCCGCCGAGCAGCGACGAGTTGGCGGCGTTGACTATCGCGTCGACCTGCTGCGCGGTGATGTCCCCCTCGATCAGGACGGTGTCCATCTCAGCTCTCCTCGATGGGCTGGCCCAGCGACCGGCGGGCCAGCAGCGCGGCCCCGGCCACGGCGGCCGGCATGACCAGCACCGCGCCGAGCGGGATCAGGAAGCACAGGAAGACCGCCACCCCGAAGCCGAGCGCCGTCGGGCGGTCGGCGCGCAGCCGTGCCCGCCGGTCCGGCAGCCGCATCCCGCGCCGGTAGAACGGCGCGCCGACCAGCTCCAGCGCCAGGAACCAGCCACCCACCAGGGCGCCGACCACCGGGACCACCGTCTGTCCCACCACCGGGATGAAACCGGCGGCGAACAGGGGTACGCCGATCAGCGCGGACAGCGCCACCAGGCGCAGCGAGTCGGCGAGGCTGCGTCGCAGCGAGGACCAGAACGGCACGTCCACGGCGCCGGGGGTGCCGCCGAGGCGGTCCTCGACCCGCTCCGAGATCGCCTCGTAGAACGGGTCGCCGATGACGAGCGTGACGGCGGTGAACGTGAGCACCCCGACCAGCCCGGCGACCCCGACCACCGCCAGCCCGGCGGCGACCCGCAGCAGATTGCGCCAGGGCGACGACCAGTCGTCGGCGAACGGGGTGAGCCAGCCCGCCAGGTCGTCCACGAAGTAGAGCAGCGTGGCGAACAGGGCCACGTAGAGCGCGCCGGTGATCAGCGCCGGGATCACGCCGAGCAGCATCAGCTTCGGGCTGCGGACGTACATGCCGAAGCCGCGCAGCAGCAGCCCGGCGCCGCCGAGGAAGCGGGTGGCCGCGCCGGTGACCGGCGCGATCGTACGGGAGGCGTTCACGACGGCACAGCCTAATCTGCCGGTGCACCACAATGGGCCGGTGCGTGCGTCCCGGCTGATCTCGCTTGTGCTGCTGCTCCAGTCGCGGGAGACGATGACCGCTGCCGAGCTGGCCCGCGAGCTGGAGGTGTCCGAGCGGACCGTCTACCGGGACGTGCTGGCGCTCTCCGCCGCCGGTGTCCCGGTGTACGCGGACCGGGGCCGGGCCGGCGGCTACCGGCTGCTGGGCGGCTACCGGACCCGGCTGACCGGGTTGAGCCGGGACGAGGCCGAGGCGCTGTTCCTGGCCGGGCTGCCCGGACCGGCAGGGGACATGGGACTGGCCGACTCGGTGGCCGCCGCCGAGCTGAAGGTGCTCGCCGCGCTGCCGCCGAGCCTGCGGGACGCGCCCGCCCGTACCGGGCAGCGGTTCCACCTGGACGTCCCCGGCTGGTTCCGGGAGACCGCGCCGCCGCCCGCCCTCGCCGAGCTGGCCCGGGCGGTCTGGCGGGACCTGATGGTGGAGCTGCGCTACCGGCGCGGGGACCGCGAGGTGACCCGCACGCTGGCGCCGTACGGGCTGGTGCTGAAGAACGGGGTCTGGTACCTGGTCGGCCGGGTCGGTGACGGCTGGCGGACGTACCGGGTGGACCGGGTTGTCTCGGCCGAGGTGAGCGCCGACGGCTTCGACCGGGACGAGGACTTCGACCTCGGGGCGTACTGGCGGGAGCAGGCCGGCGCGTTCCTGCGCGAGCTGTTACGCGAGCGGGTCACGGTGCGGCTCGGCCCGGCCGGGTTGCGGGCGCTGCGGCACCTGGTGGACGCGCCGTTCGTCTACACCGAGGCGGTCGACGCGGCCGGGCCGCCGGACGAGCAGGGCCGGCTGGTGCTGCGGCTGCCGGTCGAGTCGGTCGATGTGGCGTACACCCAGTTGCTGGCGCTCGGCCCGGAGGTGGAGGTGCTGGCGCCGCCGCGGTTGCGGGCGCGCTTCGCCGAGGCGGCCCGCCGCGCGGCGGCGCTCTACACCGATCCGCCGGCCGACGGTCAGCGGTAGCCGTCCGGGTCGGCCGGCTTACCCGGCTTGACCACCTCCTCGTAGTAGCGGGCCCAGTGCGGGCGGCTGCCGTCGACGTCGGTGAAGCCGTACACCTGGGCCAGACCGCCGCTGTCCAGCGACTTGCCGTTCCAGCGGGCCCGGTCCGGGTCGGCGGCCAGGGCCGCGACCGCGCGCCCGACGAACGCCGGCGTCTCCGACATGACGAAGTGGGGCTCGGTCTTCGCGCCGTCACGCCAGTTCGCCTCGGTGACGCCGTAGTGTTCGAGCATCGCCTCCGAGCGCAGCCAGCCCGGCGTGAGCGCGACGGCGGTGCAGCCGTGCGGGGCCAGCTCGTGCGCCTGGCTGAAGCCGAGCCGGTTCACCGACACCTTCGCCAGGTCGTAGAAGACCGACAGGCGGTACTCGCTGTCGTTGTGCTCCTTGGTGCCGTCGCCGACCTCGACGACCAGGCCGCCCGGGTTGCGGATCAGCAGCGGCAGCGCGAAGTGGCTGGTGATGATGTGCGTGTCGACAGCCAGCCGCAGCGTACGGAAACCGGCGTCGAGCGGCTGCTCCCAGACTGGCTTCTCCCAGGTGATCAGCGGGTCGGCGCCCCAGACGTCGTTCACCAGCACGTCGAGGCGGCCCTGCTCGGCGTCGATCCGCTCGACCAGGGCGCGTACCTGCTCGGGGTCGAGGTGGTCGACAGCGACGGCGATTCCGGTGCCCCCGGCGGCGGTGACCAGCTCGGCGGTCTCCTCGATGGTCTCCGGCCGGTCCATCTCGGAGCGGCGCTCGCGGGTGGTGCGGCCGGTGGCGTAGACGGTGGCCCCGGCGGCGCCGAGCTGCACGGCGATCTGCCGGCCGGCGCCCCGGGTAGCGCCCGCGACGAGCGCGACAGTTCCGGTCAGTGGTGAGTTCATGGGATCACCGTGTCAGCGATACCTGACAACGGAAGTCCGGTTTCCCGAACGAACCGGATGGGCGATCATCACCGGTATGCACCTGCTGCTGTCCGGGATCGTCGGCTCGGTCGCGTACGGGCTGTCCGGACCCGGCTCGGACACCGACCGGCTCGGCGTGTTCGCCGCGCCCACAGTCGCGTTCCACGGCCTGCGCCCGCCCCGCGAGTCGGTGGTCACCACCGACCCGGATGTCACGCTGCACGAGGCCCGCAAGTACGCGCTGCTGGCGCTGAGCGGCAACCCCACCGCCACCGAGCTGATGTGGCTGCCCGACGACTGCTACGAGACCCGTACCGGGTTCGGTGAGGAGCTGATCGCGATCCGGTCGGCGTTCCTCAGCGCGCCGCGCGTCCGTGACGCCTACCTCGGGTACGCCGCGCAGCAGTTCCGCAAACTCGCCGGCCGGCCCGCCGACGCCGGTGGGCGGCGGCGCTCGGCGAAGCACGCCCGGCACCTGGCCCGGCTGCTGCACCAGGGCCGGGTGCTGTACGCGACAGGCGTACTGGAGATCCGCCTCGCCGACCCGGAGTGGTTCCGCGCGTTCGCCGAACGGGTTTCCGGCGGCGCGCTGGAGGAGGCGCAGGCACTGGTGGCGGACGCCGAGGCGGAGTTCGACCGGATCCGCTCACCGCTGCCGGAGCGCCCGGACGAGGAGACGGTGGAACGCTGGCTGCTCGCCGTCCGGGCGGCGTACCTGCCGCGCTGAGCGGGTCAGTCCGCCAGGCGTACGCGTACCCGGCGGTTGGCCCGGCCCTTGCTCTCCACCTTGACCACCTGGACCTTGCCGATCTGGGCGGTGGAGGCGACGTGCGTGCCGCCGTCGGCCTGCACGTCCAGCCCGACGATGTCGACGATCCGCACCTCCTGCTCCTCCGGCGGGATCAGGTTCGACTGGGTACGGATGATGTCCGGCAGCGCGAGCGCCTCGGCGCGCGGCAGCACCCGCACCGCCACCGACCGGTCGGCGGCCACCTCGGCGTTCACCAGCTCCTCGATGCGGGCCTTGAAGTCCGGCGGCACCTCGGGCAGGTTGAAGTCCATCCTCGCCTCGCCCGGCTCCATGTTGCCGCCGGTGACGAGCGCGCCGAAGTCACGGAACACCACGCCGCAGAGCACGTGCAGCCCGGAGTGGGTACGCATCAGCATGGTCCGGCGGGCGTCCTCCACCGCGCCGACCACCTCGGTGCCGACCGGCGGCACCGGGTCGCCCTCGGCCGGGATCAGCCACAGGTCGTCGCCCTTGCGGGTGCCGACGATCCGGGTCTGTACGCCCTGCCAGAGCAGCACCCCGTGATCCGGCGGCTGCCCGCCCCCGCCCGGGTAGAACGCGGACCGGTCCAGCACGATGCCCTGCTCGGGATCGGCCGCCAGCACCCGGCAGGTCCACTCGCGCAGGGTCGGGTCGGCGAGGTCGAGCCGGTGCGTACGGCCGTGGTGTGTGACGCCCATGGACGGCGACGTTACCCGTTCAGGAACTCCGAGACGCGCCCCCGCAGGTCGGCGCGTTCGGTCCAGAGCACGCCGGGCCGGTCGTACACGTGCAGTGTGGCGTTCGGGAGCGCGGCGGCGAGCCGTTCGGCGACGGCGACCGGGTGCAGGTCGTCGTCGGCGGCGGCGATGACCAGCGCCGGCGCGGTGACCGCGGCGAGCGACCCGGCGTCGTCGAGCGGGGCCTGGGCTGGCAGGTCGGCCAGCCCCGGCGCGAGCCCGTCGCGCAACAACTGGTCGAGCCGCTGCCGCAGGTAGGCCCAGCCGGCCGGGGTGTTGCGCACCGACGGCGGCAACTCCAGCGACACCACGTCGGCCAGCGCCGAGGCGTCGCCCTCGGCCACCGCGTCGAGCAGGCCGGTGAGCCGGGCGCGGGCCACCTCGCCGCGCGGTGTGTCCAGCACGGCGGGCAGGAAGAAGACGAGTCTCTCGAAGCGTTCCGGGCTCTCCGCGAGCAGCCGGCAGAGCGCGCCCGCGCCGAGGCTCGCGCCGAACGCCCGGGTCGCGCCGCTCAGGTCCGCCATCGCGCGCAGGTCACGGGCGAGGTCCAGGTAGGTCCACGGGCCGGGCGGGGAGTCGGAGCGGCCGTGCCCGCGGAACTGGAAGAAGACGCGCCGCCCGGCGACGCCGCTGCCGAACGGGCGGGTGGTGGCGATGCCACTGCCCAGCCCGTGCGCGAACACGGTGACTGGGTCACCCGTGCCGGTGACCAGCCGTTCCAGGCTCACCCCGTGCGGGGTGGCGACCAGCTCCGTCTCCGGCTCGGGCAGCGCGGGACGCCCGGTCCGGGGCGCGCCGGGGCCGGGCCCCCAGGTGCGGGGACCGCCGTCCGGCGGCGGAGGCCAGCGGAAACCTCTCACCAGGACCCTCGGCCGTCGTGCAGGTCCCGCAGGCCGGGCCGCACGTCGAGCAGGTAGATCAGACCGGCGGCGATGCCGATCAGTCCGAACAGGCTGATCGGGCCGAAGCCGAGCAGGGTCAGCAGCAGGCAGACCGCCAGGATGGCGACCCAGCCGCCCTTCGGCAGCGTGCCGAGCGCGGCGAAACCGTCGCCGCGCTGGGTGACCGCGTGCACCAGCGCCACTCCCTGTACGACCAGGGCGAAGACGAGCAGGATCAGCTGGATCACGTCTTGGACTGCGAACGCGAAGATCGGCGCGGCGATGGCCATGGGGGCAAGCTTATGCCGAGACCCCGGAAACGTCCGACAAGACGTTGTCCGGGGTCCGGTGGAGCATCAGGTCACTCGGCGGCCGGGCGGGTCCGCTTCGTGGCCTTCGGCAGCTTCGCCGACGGGGTGGCCGGCTTGGTGGCCTTGGTGGCGGTCGTCTTGGCGACGGCCTTGGTGGCGGTCGCCTTGGTGGCGCGGGTGCGCTTCACCGCGGCCGGCTTGGCGGCCACCGCCTCGGCCACCTCGGCCGGGCTGGGCACATCGGTCGTCGCGGCGGCGGTGTCCGGCTTCGCGGCCATCTCGGCCTTCGTCGCGACCGCGGCCTTCGGGGTGACCTCGGCCTTCGGGGCCACGTCGGTGCCGGTGGCCTCGGTGGCCTGGATGTCGGCGTTCACCGTGTCGGCGGCCTCCAGCACGCCGGCGCCGACGACACGCTCACCACGGGCGACCAGTTCGGCGTACGCGGCCAGCGCGCGCTCCTGCGCGGCGTGCGCGCCGGCCACCACGACGGCGGCGTTGCGGGTGGCGGCCTCGCGGAGCTTGTCCAGGTTGGCGGCCTCGCGCAGCTTCTCCAGGTTCGCCGCCTCGCGCAGCTTCTCCAGGTTGGCGGCCTCGCGGAGCTGGTCGAGGTCGGTGGCGACGGCGCGCTCGCGCAGCCCGGTCGCGGTCTGGTTGGCGGTCTTCAGCGTCTCGGTGGCCTTCTGGCGCAGCTCGAAACCGGTGACGACGGCCTTGCCGCCGAGGTCGGTCACGACCCGGGTGCCGAGGCCGCTGACCACGGTGGGCAGCTTGCGCAGCTGCTCCAGGGCCAGCTCACCGGCGCCGGCGGCGGCGTAGAGGGGTGCGGGGATGCGGTTGGTCTTCGGCTGGGTGGTCATGACTGCTCCTCTTCGGCCGCACCGGCGGCCTTCCGGGCCGCCCGGCGGGCGGCCGCTTGCTCAGGGGCGGCGGTGGTCGGGGCGGGCGCGGTGGTCGGGGCGGGCGCGGCACCCGCTTCGGTGACGGCCACCGATTCGAGGACCGCCTCGGTCGGCGTGCCCTCCGGCGTGACCGGACCGGTAGCGGCCGCCGCCACTGTCGCCGGGGCCTCCGGCGCGGTGGCCGGCTCGGTCGCGGCGGCCTTCTCGGCCGTCTCCGCCGCCCCGGCGGCCTCGGTCGCCTCGGCCAGGCGGGCGTTCTCGCGCCGGAACGTCTCGTAGATCTGGGTGAGCGACTGCTTCTGGGCCATGGTCAGCTCGGGGTCGACGGCGATCGCCGCGAGCACGCCCTGCCCCTCCTTGTCGTCCAGCAGCCCGGCCCGCAGGTACATCGCCGGGGTGGAGACGCGCAGCGCGCTCGCGAGCTGCTGGAGCACCTCGGCGCTCGGCTTGCGCAGCCCTCGCTCGATCTGGCTCAGGTAGGGATTGCTGACACCCGCCTGCTCGGCGAGCTGGCGCAGTGAGATCTTCGCGTTGCGCCGCAGGTCGCGAATGAACCCGCCGACATCGGGAAGGTCCTTGCTGGTGGCCATGACTCAACGCTAGCTCGGTCCGCTAACTGCTGCAAGCAAAACGCTAGCCAGAGTTAGCAGGGTCACCGATGGCGGGTTGCGGAGCCCATGTCCGTTCCGTACGGTTCTCCCCCGTGACCAAGATCGATATCAACGGTGCCCAGCTCGCGTACGACGAGAGCGGCACCGGCACCGCCGTGGTGCTGCTGCACGCCGGCATCGCCGACCGGCGGATGTGGCGCGGGCAGATCCCGGCACTCGCCCAGCGGCATCGGGTGATCGCGCTGGACCTGCGCGGCTACGGCGAGTCGGAATTGCCGCCCGCGCCGTTCGCCCACCACGACGACGTGATCGGGCTGCTCGACGCGCTGGGCATCGAGCAGGCCGCGCTCGTCGGCTGCTCGTTCGGCGGCCGCGTCGCGGTGGACACCGCGCTCGCCCACCCGCAGCGGGTCTCGGCGCTGGCGCTCTTCGGCGCGCCCGTCTCCGGCAACGAGTGGTCCGAGGAGACCGAGCAGCTCTGGGAGGACCTGGTCGGCGACGTGGACCCGGAGGACTTCGCCGCCACCGCCGCCGGGGAGGTGCGGTTCTGGGTGGTCGGCCCGACCCGCCGCCCGGAGGACGTCGACCCGGAGCTGATCCGGTTCGCCGAGGAGATGGACCGCCGGGCGCTCGCCGCCGAGCAGGCGCTGAGCGCGGTCGACGTCGACGAGCTGGACCCGCCGGCGATCGACCGGCTGGGCGAGCTGCGCGTACCGGTGCTGGTCGGCACGGGCGCCGACGACCTGGCCGACATCCGCCGCCTGGCCGACCGCATCGCCGACGAGGCCCCCCAGGGCGTACGCATGCCGGACGTCCCCGACGCGGCCCACCTGCTCCCCCTGGAGCGCCCCACCGAAACCAACACCGCCCTCCTCCCCTTCCTCCCCTGACCGCCCCCTCCCTCCCTCCCTTCGCCGCGTTGATCTTGCACTTGTGGCCCTCGGTGCGCCTGGAATGCGCGTTTCGCCTGGGCAGCAAGTGCAAGATCGACGGGGATGGAGGGCGGGGTGGGGCTACCAGATGGGGCGGGTTGCGCCTATGGGGAGGCCGCCGCCGAGCACGGGAGTCTCGGCGTACTCGGTGAGGATCGGCGCGTCGACGCCCAGCCGCGACAGCGCCGAGACGAGGACCGGCATGCGGGCCCTGGCCGCGCCGTCGTCGATCTTCAGCGCGACCGCGCCGACCCCCGGGACCGCCGCCGCGATCACACCCTCCGCGCCGATCTTGGCGAGCAGACCGGGTACGCCGCGCATCAGCCGCGTGTCCTCGGCCTGGGTACCGCCGACCAGCTCCGGGTACGTGCGCATCGCGTCCGCCACCGTCCGCTCGACGGTGCCCGGCTCGGCCTCGACCAGCCGCAGGAACGCCCGCGCCAGCCCGGTCAGCGAGACGGCGAGCACCGGCGCGCCGCAGCCGTCCACCCCGACCGCCGCCGCCCGCTCCCCGGTGAACTCCTCGATCGTGGCGGTCAGGCGCTGCTGGAGCGGGTGCTCGGGCCGCCAGTAGCCGTCCAGCGGCCAGCCGGCGGCCAGGCAGGTGCGCAGCATGCCGGCGTGCTTGCCGGAGCAGTTCATCAGCACCCGGGCGGGACCGCCGCCGGCCCGCAGCACCGCCTCCCGGGCGGCTTCGCCGACCGGCAGGTCCGGCGGGCAGTGCAGCGCGTCCCCGGTGAGGTCGCCGCCGCGCAGCAACGCGGTGACCCGCTCGACGTGGAACTCCTCACCGGCGTGGCTGGCCGAGACGAGCGCCAGGTCGGCCGGGTCGGTGAGCGGCAGCCCGGCCCGCAGCATCCCGATCGCCTGCATCGGCTTGTTGGACGAGCGGGGGAAGATCGGCGAGGTCACGTCTCCGGCCCCGGCGACAGGCGCTCCGGCGGCGTCGAGCACCACCACGGAACCCCGGTGGAAGCCCTCCACGAAACCGGACCGGACCACCTCGGCGAGCGGCGCGCCGCCCTCGTACGTCTTTCCCACGTAATGGACCGTACCGATGGGGCGGGCTCGGCCGACGGCGGGGTGACCTGCGGCGTCGGCCGAGGCCGTACAGGGCCGGCGGCCGGTACGCCGCTTACCGGCCGGTGGCCGGAAGACCGAGCAGCGTACGGGCCTCGGCGGTGGTCAGCGGAGGCCGCTGGGCGAGCTGGGCGAAGCCGACCGCCCGCGCGACGAGCTGCATGTTGGACTCCACCGGGCGCCCCTTGGCGTACGTGACCGTGTCCTCCATGCCGACCCGCAGGTGACCGCCGGCCGACAGCGAGGCCAGCATCACCGGGATGGTGCTGCGCCCGATGCCGGTGGCCGCGAATGTGGTGCCCTCGGGCAGGTCACGCAGCATCTGCTGGGCCGCCACCAGGGTCGCCGTGGTGCCGGGCATGCCACCCGGCACCCCCATCACGAAGTCGACGTGCACGTGCCCGCCGTGCGGCAGGCCGTACTTGCCGAGCAGCCGCTGCAGGGCGGTGAGGTGGCCCAGGTCGAAGATCTCGTACTCGGGGACGACGCCGCGTTCCTGCATCCGGGTGTGCAGGTCGACGATGAACTCCCACCGGTTGAGGAACACGTCGTCGCCGAAGTTGACGGTGCCCATGGTGCAGGAGGCCATGTCCGGCGCGGCGTCGAGCACCGCGAGCCGGGCGGACTCCGGGTCGGTCACCGCACCCCCGGAGGAGAGCTGCACGATCAGGTCGGTGCTCTCCCGCAGCGCCGCCACGGTGTCGCGCAGCCGCCCCTGGTCGAGCGTGGGCCGCGCGTCGTCGTCGCGGATGTGGACGTGGATCACGGCGGCGCCGAGCGCCTCGCACTCCTTGGCGGTCAGCAGCAGCTCGTCGAGCGTCACCGGCAGCGCCGGCACCTCAGCCTTCGCCGACTCCGCGCCGGTGGGGGCAACCGTGATCAACGTCCCTGTCGTCATGCCCCGGATCCTAGACCGGTGCCCGACGTCGGGTCGACCGGAGGATTTCCGGTGCGGGCGGCGTTAAGAAGGGACCCTTCCTCTACCGGAGGCGTTAATAGGGGGCCCTTCCTTACACGTCGATGGCGGCGGCGCTCTCGCCCACGAGCAGGCGGGCATCGTCGGGCGTGTTGCGCTTCAGCACGGCGAGCGCCACCTGACCCAGCTCGAAGTGCTGCACGGCGGTGCCCACGAAGCCGACCGTCCGGCCGTCGAGCGTCACCGGCGTACCGGCCACCGGCGGCTGGTCGCTCGCCACGCCGTCCAGATGCAGCAGGACCAAGCGGCGGGGCGGCTTGCCCAGGTTGTGCACCCGGGCCACCGTCTCCTGGCCCCGGTAGCAACCCTTGTCCAGGTGCACGGCCGGGGCGATCAGGTCCACCTCGGCCGGGATCGTCCGGTGGTCGGTGTCCACCCCGGCCCGTACCTGCTTGGCGGCGACCCGGACCGCCTCGTACGCCCACAGCCCGGCGACCGGCACCCCGGCGCCGCGCAGTTCGGCGACCACCCCGTCCATGGCGGCGCGGGGCACCAGCAGGTCGACGCCGAGCGCCACCCGGCGGGCCCAGCCGCCGACCGGTAGCGGCTTGACGTCGTACACCACGGAGGGCCGCGCGGGCAGCTCGCCGGAACGGAACTTCGGACCCGGCACCGCCGCTACGTCGGGAGCGGCCAGCCCGGTCACGCCGAGCGTGTCGAGCGCGCCGGGCGCCTCCGGCCCGACCAGCGACAGCAGCGCGAACTCGGCGGTGGCGTCGCGCGGGTCGACCTTGCTGAAGAACCGCATCTTCTCCAGGTACGACAGCAGGCCGCCGGTCATGCCCGGCTCGGTGTCCAGCCAGGTGGTCTCGCCGTCGTCGGCGACCATCGCGTGCTGCTCGACGTGCCCGTGCGGGGAGAGCACCAGCAGTTCGGTGCCCTGCCAGGGGGCCAGCGCGGCCAGGTGCTGGCTGGTGAGCGTGTGCAGCCAGCTGATCCGTTCCTCGCCGGGAACCGCGACCACGCCCCGGTGCGAGCGGTCGACCAGGCCCACGCCGGTGGCCAGGAGCCGCTGCTCACGCATCGGGTCGCCGTAGTGCGCCGCCACCGGCGCGACACCGGCCGCCCGGTGGGCCGGCTCGGGCTGGTCCCGGGTCTGGTCGTCGATGCTCTCGGTGGTCACCGCTCCGGCGATGTCGATCATGCGTGTTCCCCGTTCAGTGTGCAGCGGCCGCAGACCCCGAAGAGCGCGACGTGCCCGATGTCGACCTGGAATCCGCGCTGGTCGGCCAGCTGGTCGGCGAGCGGGCGGAGCATCTCGGGTGAGATCTCGTCGATCGCCCCGCACTCCCGGCACACCAGGTGCACGTGCTGGTGCTCGCCGGCCGCGTGGTAGGTGGGCGCGCCGTGCGAGAGGTGCGTGTGCGTGACCAGGCCGAGCCGCTCCAGCAGCTCCAGGGTGCGGTAGATGGTGGTGATGTTGACGCCGGCCGCCACCTCGCGGACCGCCGTGTGTACCTGCTCCGGGGTGGCGTGCCCGAGGTCGAGGACGGCCTGGAGCACCAGCTGCCGCTGCGCCGTCAGCCGCAGCCCGCGCGCGCGGAGCATTTCCGCGAGGGAGGATTCGGACACCCTTCGATCATAGTTCGGCCGCCGCGCCGGTCCGTCCGCCGCCGGGGTACGCCACTACGCTGCGCCCGTGGAGGCGACGCGGGTGGCGGTGCTCGGCCGGGGGCTCGTACCGGCCGGTGAGCCGGTGCTGCGCGGCGACGACCGGGGTGTGCTGCACGGCGACGGCCTGTTCGAGACGCTGCACCTGCGCGACGGGGTCCCCTGGCTGCTGGAGCCGCACCTGGCCCGGCTGCGGGCGGGCGCGGCGGCGATCGACCTGCCGCTGCCCCCGGACGGCGCGCTCGTCGAGCTGCTGGACGCGGTCCGCGCCGGCTGGCCGCCGGAGACCGAGGGCGCGTTGCGGCTGGTCTGCACCCGGGGGCCGGAGGGCGGCGGGCGGGCCACGGTGTACGCCACGCTGGGCGAGGTGCCCGCCGCCGCCCGGCTGGCTCGGCGTACCGGGGTGACGGTGGCCACGCTGCCGCTCGGGGTGGCCGCCCGGTCCCGCCCCGAGCTGGGGTGGCTGCCGAACGGCGTGAAGTCCACCTCGTACGCGCTCAGCACCGCCGCCCGGCGCTGGGCGCAGCGGACGGGCGTGGACGACGTGCTCTGGGTCTCGACCGACGGCTACGTGCTGGAGGGACCCACCGCGAACGTGGTGTGGCTGCGTGGCGGGACGCTCTGCACGGTGCCGGCGGCGCAGACCGGCATCCTGCCCGGCGTGACCGCCCACCACCTGGTGAGCCGTGCCGGAGAGCTGGGCCTGACCCCGGCCGAGCACCTGCCCACAGTGCCCGACCTGCACGCCGCCGAGGCGATCTGGCTGACCAGCTCACTACGCGGCCCCACAGAGGTCACGACCCTGAATGGAACCCCCCGCCCGAGTTCCCCCCTGACCCCCCGCATCCAGGCCCTCCTGAACTTCCCCCGGCCCTCCCCCCGTTGATCATGAAGTTGGCGGTGACAAATCGGGCAGCCGACGCCGTCAACTTCATGATCAACCGGGGAAGCGGGACGGGTCAGCCGGCCACCCGGGTGAGGCGGGCGGAGAGGTGCGGGCTCAAGGGCTGACCCACGGCGGCCATCTCCTGCGCGTACAGCAGAGCGCCCTCGACGATGCCGAACAGCCGGGCGCCGGCGGTGACCTCCTTCGCCGTCGCGGTACGCACGACCGCGTCGGTGGCGAACTCGATCTGGGTGCCCTTGCGCTTGCCGATGTGCAGCTCCATCACGCCGGTCGGCGTGGTCATCAACGCCTCCAGCTCGTCGGTGACCCGCTCACCGTCGAGCACCGGACGCCACCAGCCCACCTCGCGGCCGGCCGGCCGGACCGGACGGCTCTGCTCGTCCAGGATCCAGGCCCGCGACTCGTAGAACAGGAACGGCCGGCCGTCGTGGCTGATCCGGATCTCCTGCGCGTAGTCGAAGTCCTCGATCGTCGGGAACCCACCCCGGCCCCGGCCGCGCCACACCCCGATGTACGGCAGCAGGCCGTCCAGGCTCGGGTGCAGCTTCGGGCCGACGCGCAGGTCGTGGCTCTCCTCGTACGGGTACTCCTCGACCGGCGGCGCGTTCAACCACGGCGGCTGAAGCGGATTCTCACTCACAGATTCACCACTTACCTCTAGCTATGCGGACCGCGAGATAGGCCAGGCCACCGGCGAGCGCGCCCAGGCCGGCGACCAGCAGGCTGACGAACCCGATCTCGGTAACCATCCGGACCATCCTATGCTGGGTGGCATGGCGCGCTCTCTCGTCGTCAAGGCCACCGCCGGCGCGGACTCCCCGGAACGCTGCGCCCAGGCGTTCACAGTCGCCGCCACCGCCGCCGCGGCCGGGGTGGACGTGTCGCTCTGGCTCACCGGCGAATCGACCTGGTTCGCGCTCCCCGGCCGGGCCGAGTCGTTCGAGCTGCCGCATTCCGCGCCACTGGGCGAGCTGCTGCACGTCGTCCTGGCCACCGGCCGGGTGACCGCCTGCACCCAGTGCGCGGCCCGGCGGGACATCGGCACCGGCGACGTCATCCCCGGCGTGCGCATCGCGGGCGCCGCCGTGTTCGTCGAGGAAGCGATGACCGAGGGCGCACAGGCGCTGGTCTACTGACAACCGGCCCGGGTTGTCCATTCTGCCCAGTGCGCCGATCCTGACCCGGCATGTCCGGATGCTGCCTACCATGCGAATGTGAGTCAGGCCATCCAGGAGTTCTTCGCGTCGCTGCCGGCGCGTGCCGCAGCCGTTCTGAACAGCCCGATCGGCGGGACACTCCAGATCGACCTGGCCGACGGCAACCGCACCGAGCACTGGTACGTGACGCTGGCCCCCGGCACGGCACAGGTGAGCCGGGAGGAGCTACGGCCGGCGGACGGCGTGCTGACGCTGTCCACCGAGCTGTTCGAGAAGCTCGTCACCGGGCGGGCGGCCGGCATGGCGGCGGTGCTGCGCAACGAGGCCACGTTCAGCGGCCACGTCGTGCTGTTCCTGGCGTTCCGCCGATTCCTGCCGCAACGGCCCGACGTGCGGGACCCCCGGGACGCCGCCCGCGAGCACGTCCGGCGGCTGGTGTGAAGGACCGGGTCAGCATCCTCGACGGCAACACGTTCCTGGTCAGCGACGATCGCGGCAACATCGAACCGTCGTACGACTTCCCCACCGGGCTGTTCTCCTTCGACACCCGGTTCCTGTCCACCTGGTTCCTCACCATCGACGGGCAACGTCTGCACGCGCTCTCGATCGACGACTCGCTGTCGTACAAGACGCGGTTCTTCCTGGTCCCCGGCGAGCCGACGCACTACCTGGACGCCAACGTCTCGGTGATCCGCAGCCGCGCCATCGGCGGCAGCCTCGACGAGGAACTGACCGTGCTCAACCACTCCGAGCAGGAGCAGGAGTTCCACCTCCGGCTGGACATCGGCTCCGACTTCGCCGACCTTCTGGAGATCAAGAACCGGCGCGACAAGAAGGGACTCACCACGCCGACGGTGGAACCGAACGGCCTGCGGCTCACCTACCGCCGGGAGGCGTTCCGCCGCGAGACGCTGGTGACCAGCAGCGCGCCGGTCGAGGTCGACGCGGACGGGATGACCTTCCGGGTCCGGATCAGCCCGCACGGCGAGTGGACCACCCGGCTGCACGTCAGCACCATCATCTACGGCGCGCGTGGTGAGGACATCCGGGCCATCCTGCCGCTGGGCGGCCAGCGCACGGCAGCCGAGATCGAGGCCGAGCAGAGCGCCCTGATCAGCCGTGCGCCGAAGCTGGGCTGCGACTGCGAGCCGCTGGCCAGCGCGTACCGGCGCAGCCTCAACGACCTGGCCGCGCTCCGGTACGAGTCGATCACGCTCGGCGTCCGGCTGCTCGCGGCCGGCCTGCCCTGGTTCATGACGCTGTTCGGCCGCGACAGCATCTTCACCTCGCTCCAGGTGCTGCCGTTCCTCCCCGACCTGGTCAAACCGACGATCATCATGCTGGCCGGTCTTCAGGGCAGCCGGGTCGACGACTTCCGCGACGAGGAGCCGGGCAAGATCCTGCACGAGCTGCGCTACGGCGAGAGCGCCGGATTCGAGGAACAGCCGCACTCGCCGTACTACGGCGCGGCCGACACGACGGCGCTGTTCGTGATCCTGCTCGACGAGTACGAGCGGTGGACCGGGGACGCCGATCTGGTACGCAAGCTGGAGTACGAGACCCGGGCGGCGCTGACCTGGCTCGACACGTACGGGGACCTGCTCGGCACCGGCTACGTCTGGTACATGTCCCGCAACCCGGAGACGGGGCTGCCGAACCAGTGCTGGAAGGACTCACCGGAAGCCATCTCCTACGCCGACGGCCGGATGCCGGAGTTCCCCCGGGCCACCTGCGAGCTGCAGGGGTACGCGTACGACGCGAAGATGCGCGGCGCCCGCCTGGCCCGCACCTACTGGCAGGACCCGGCGTACGCGGACCGGCTGGAGCAGGAGGCGGCGGCGCTGAAGGAACGGTTCAACCGCGACTTCTGGATCGCCGACCGGGAGTACTACGCGCTGGCGCTCGATCCGCGCGGGCGGCAGGTGGACGCGCTCTCCTCGAACATCGGCCACCTGCTGTGGAGCGGCATCGTGGACGAGTCCCGGGCCCCCGCGGTCGCCGCCCATCTGCTCGGCCCGCGCCTGTTCTCCGGCTGGGGGGTACGCACGCTCGCCGACGACCAGGGCCGGTACAACCCGGTCGGATACCACGTCGGCACGGTGTGGCCGTTCGACAACTCGATCATCGCCTGGGGTCTGTGGCGGTACGGCTTCCGGCAGGAGGCCGGCCGGATCTGCGACGCGCTGCTCAGCGCGTCGCACTTCTTCGACGGGCGGCTGCCCGAGGTGTTCGCCGGCTACGAACGTGGCCTCACCGACTACCCGGTGGAGTACCCCACCGCGTGCAGCCCGCAGGCGTGGTCCGCCGGTACGCCTCTGCTGCTGCTACGGGTGATCCTGGGACTGGAGCCGCAGGGCGAGCACCTGATCATCGACCCGGCCGTACCGCCGGGGATGGGCCGGGTGGAACTGCTCGACATCCCGGGCCGCTGGGGCCGGGTGGACGCGCTGGGCCGCAGCCGGGAACCGCACGAGGAACCGGCGCCGCCGCCGCTCGGGCTGCCCGGCCGGTGAGTCAGGCCGGGCAGGGCGTGGTCACCGCCACGCGCACCCGCTCGTCGGCCCGCTCGGCCAGCACGGCCGGCTCGCCGGGGCGCGCGTACCGGTCGGCGGAGTCCACCACCGGCGCGACGCCACCGCCGAACGCGGCGGCGAGCGGCTGATCCGCCGGCGCGGCGGCCTCACCCCGGGCGGTGCGGGCCGCGCCCCCACCGGGGCAGGGCGCGGTCAGGACCTGGACCGCGCCGGTCGCGCCGCCCCACCGGCCCAGCGCCGACGCCAGCGCGGCGGCTTCGGCAGCGGCGTCGGCGGTCGGCGCGCGGTAGCCGGAACCCAGCGGCCGGCAGCCGGTCGCGGCGGTCAGAAGGATCCGGCCCGGGCCGTCGGCCCGGCCCTCGACCGCGACGAAGTCGCCCGCGTCGGCGCGCAGCAGCGGCTCGCCGTCGAACGTCGACACGCCCGCCCGCCACGCCTGCGGCAGCCGGTCGGCGACGCGTCGCAGCACTTCGCGTACGTCGTCGCCGCCGATCGCCACCTCGACGCCGCGCTCGAGCGACGCGCCGGAGTCCATCGGCGTGATCCGGCAGCCGCGTTCCAGGCGGTCCGGTACGAGCGCGGGTACGCCGTCGGCGCCGACCGCGCCGGTCAGCTCACCGATCGCCCGGTCCACCACCGGACCGGCCTGGTCCAGTGAGCGCTGCTCCTTGACCGTCGGCGGGTCGGTCCGCACCGACCACCAGGTCAGCCCGGCCAGCAGCACGGCCCACGCCACAGTGGCGGCCGTCAGCCAGCGCAGCCGACGCCGGCCGGCGCCCGGCTGATCTCCAGGGTTGGGCGGGGCGTAGCCCGTCTCGACGGCAGTCACCCGGCCATGGTGTCACGTGCCGGCGAGGCACCCGGCCGCGCCTCGGCACGCCCGGTCAGGCCGGGTCGGACCGGCGGGACAGCAGCCACAGCAGGTAGAAGGGGCGCTGCCGCAGCTCGCCACGACGGTCGGCGTACTGGTCGGCGGCGAGCACCGCGGAGAAGAACCCGCCCGCGCCCAGCATGCCGAGCACCGGCGCCAGGTGGGTGCCCTCGACCGCCACCAGCGTCGCGGCGACGGTCGCCACCGCGGCGCCCGCGGCCTGCACCGCCGAGCGCCGGGCCACCCGGGCGACCTCGGAGCGAGCCGCCCGCACCCCCTCCTGGATCTCCGCGTCGAGCTTCGCGAGCTGCACCAGCGCCTTGTCCGGATCCGTGTCGACGTCCAGCATCCGGCCCCGCAGGTACGCCTGGGTCGCGGCGAGCGCGTCGCTCTCCTGGGTCAGGATGGCGCAGTAGTCCCGCAGCGAGGTGCCCTCCAGCATCGGCAGGTCGAGCTGGAGCAGTGGGGTCACCAGCCGCGCCTTCACCGGATCCCCGCTCGGCACGTCGACGACCCGGTGCCCCTTGACGATCAGGTCGAGTGTGCGGTCCGGGTTGTCGCCCAGCTCGATCCGGCCCATCGTGTCGAACGGCGAGGAGGTCGACTGGGAGTCCGGCGCGCGCGACTCCAGGTGGGTGCGGCGGAAGGTCTGCGGGAAGTAGACGAGCTGCCCCAGCTCCAGCAGCGGCGCGCAGTCCCGCAGGTACGCGCCGAGGCGGTCCAGGTCGTCGCATTCGGCGTAGAGCTCGTCGATCCGGATGTCCTCGTACCGGCAGCGCGGGTCGCAGTGCTCCGGGTCCTTGCCGCACCACTTGCAGGTCTCCCGGTTGGCCAGGTAGCAGCGCTTGCCGCCGGGCTGGGAGAGGACCAGCTTGCCGGTGACGAGCGTGGCCCGCTTCGTGAGGAACGACAGGTCCGTGTCGAGGCTGGCGACCGAGACGTCGAACGGGCGCGCGCGGCCGGACCCGGCGGTGCGCTGGAGTTCGCGGGCGATCTCCTCACCCCGGTTGCCGTCGATGAAGTCGATCAAATAGCGAACTGCGTGGGCGGCGGCGTCGTCGGGCACCTGATCCCCCTCCGGCGCGTCCGGGGCGCGCCGCCGTCCAGCCTGCCAGCCACGGGCAAGCCGCACAGTCACCGGAACGGCTCGTGGCCCGCCACCCGGCTGGGGTGGCGGGCCACGATCAGAGCGTGGGTCAGGCGGCGACCGAGACGGTCACCTCGTTGATCCCGCGAGCCGCGGCCACGGCGGTGTCGCCGTTGCCCTGGCGGGACAGCGCCCGCAGCGTCCACGAGCCCGGCGCGGCGAAGAACCGGAACTGCCCGGCCGGCGACGTCACCACCTCGGCGGTGAACTCACCGGTGGAGTCGAGCAACCGCACGTACGCGCCCGGCACGACCTCACCGGACTCGGACAGCACACGGCCGGTGATGACGGTTTCCTTCTCCAGGTCCAGGCTGGCCGGGAGGGGGGCGGCCTGGTCCGGCGCGGCGCAGCCGGCGGCAGCCGTCGAGGCGGCGGAGGTGGCGGTCATCAGGCCTCCCCCGGCTCGTCACCGAGCGCCACCGGCACGCCGACGAGCGAGCCGTACTCGGTCCAGGAACCGTCGTAGTTCTTCACGTTGCGGTGCCCGAGCAGCTCCTGGAGCACGAACCAGCTGTGCGAGGAACGCTCGCCGATCCGGCAGTACGCGATCGTCTCCTTGCTGTCGTCCAGCCCGGCGTCGGCGTAGATCTTGCGCAGCTCGTCGTCGGACTTGAACGTGCCGTCCTCGTTCGCCGCCTTGGACCACGGCACGCTGATCGCGGTCGGGATGTGACCGGCCCGCTGCGCCTGCTCCTGCGGCAGGTGGGCGGGGGCGAGCAGCCGGCCGGCGAACTCGTCGGGGCTGCGCACGTCGACCAGGTTCTTGGTGCCGATCGCGGCTACCACCTCGTCGCGGAACGCGCGGATCGAGGTGTCCGGCTCCTGCGCGACGTACTGCGTCTTCGGCCGCTCCACCACGTCGGTGACGAGCGGACGGGCGTCCAGCTCCCACTTCTTGCGGCCGCCGTCGAGCAGCTTGACGTCGCCGTGGCCGTAGAGCTTGAAGTACCAGTACGCGTACGCGGCGAACCAGTTGTTGTTGCCGCCGTACAGGATCACGGTGTCGTCGTTGGCGATGCCCCGGTCCGACAGCAGCGCCTCGAACTGGCTCTTGTTGACGAAGTCCCGGCGGACCTGGTCCTGCAGGTCGGTACGCCAGTCGAGCTTGACGGCGCCGGCGATGTGCCCGGTGTCGTAGGCCGAGGTGTCCTCGTCGACCTCGACGAAGACGACGCCCGGGGCGCCGAGGTTCTTCTCGGCCCACTCGGCCGAAACGAGTGCGGTGTCGCGACTCATCAGATCACTCCCTGGTGAGGATGGTTGGTGAGCCTGCGCGCGGAGATCGATGTCGATTGTTGTCGCACCACGCGCGGGACCCAGAGCTAGGAACGGATCACGGGTACGTGCGACGGCGCCGCTGCCGGGCGTTGAGGGGAACCGGGAAAGGTTCGTGGACCCTGGGTGGCCGCCGTTCAGGCGGCCGGAGACAGCCCCGCCGTCAGATGACGGGGCGACACAGGCAGGTGGCCACGCGGCACAGGTCGACCGCGCGCCGTTTGGTGAGGTGGGTCCCCATGGGCAGGGAGATTACCAGCCCACGCCACAGCTGCCACCAGGCCGACCAGCATCCGGGACGGCCGGCCCGCTCCCCGGACCGGCCGTGTACGGCTTTCAGCCGGCGGAGTTGATCGGCACGTTCGCCGCGTCCGCCGTGACCACCAGGCCCTCCGGCTTCGGCTCCACCTTGCGCAGGTTGAGCTGGAACGGCAGCTCCGGCAGCGGCACGTCGATCGAGATGCCCTGCGCGTACCGGGTGAGCGCGGCCCGGGCCAGCGGCACGTTCGGCAGGCCGTCGGCGGTGAGGTCGTTGAAGCGCAGCGCCACCTTGCCGCCGGCCACCGTGACGTCGGCGGTGCCGTTGACGGTGAGCTTGACGCCGAGGATGTCCACCGGGGCGGTGACGGCGAGCTTGCCGTTCCGCTCGCCGAGCGTCAGCCCGGGACGGTCCAGCAGCTTGGCCAGGCTCTCGTAGGTGACGGTGCCCCGCCCGTCCACGCTCTCGGCCACCACGTCGCCCCGGCCGGAGCGCAGCGTGTCCAGCGACGCGGTCACGTTGCGCGCGTCCACGTCCAGCTTCGGCACCTCCACGGCGTCACCCTGGACGGCGCCCCGCACGTCGGTGAGCTGGATCGAGATGCGCTCGTACCGGCCGTCGAGCACCTGGGTGAGGAACGGGAAGCCACCCACCTCGACCTGCGGCGCGGCGGACTGCGCGTCCTGCTTGGCGATCTCCTGCCGCACCTGGTCGGCGATCGCCCGCTCGGCGACCCCGGCGGCGACCCGGTCGGCGACGACGAGCAGCCCGACCAGCACCAGCAGCAGGACGACGAAGCCGATCAGCACCTTCCGGCCGCGTCGCCGCGGTCGGCCCTCCGCCGGATACGCCTCTGCCACGCCGCCTCCCGTCCTCGCCGCCGTCACCGCGTCTCGCGGCGCAACCGTACTTACCCGAGGCGAATCTTCCCCAACCGCGTCAGAGGAACAGCACGCACATCGCGTACGCGGCCGGCGCGGCCAGCGCGAATCCACCCAGCGGCCCCTGCATGTGCCGGGCCACCCACATCGTCGGCGGTTCACCGGCCATCAGGCGGCCCGCCTCGGCGTACCCCACGGCGAGGTCGGCCAGGACGGCGGTGGCGGCGCTGACCACGCCGACCAGGGCGGCGCTGGTCGGGGTGAAACCGACCAGGTAGCTGCCGAGCAGGGCGCTGGTGAGGGTGCCGAGCATCGCGCCCGCGACCACGCCGGCCGCGCCGCGCGGCACCTGCGGGGCGAGCCGCGGCCACGGCGCCACCGCGTCGGTGAGCCGCGCCACCAGCAACGCCACCCCCGCGGCGGTGAGGCAGACCGTGATCGCCTGGGTGCCCTTGGGAATCCGGCTGAGCACGACGAGCGTGCCGAAGGCGACCACGCCCACCACGATGAGCAGGGTGCCGCCGAGCGAGTCGGTCACCCGGACCCGGTCCACCCGCCGGACGAGTTGCCCCAGCACGGCGAGCAGCAGCCCGGCGGCCGCGGCGTAGCCGAGCGGGGCCAGGCCGGCGATGTCCGACTGGACCGCCGCGACGTCGGCGATCACGGCCGTGCCGGCGCTGACCAGGGCGACGACCAGCAGGGCGGGCGGTCGCATGGCCATCGTCCAGGCGAGCACGAAGAGCATCTGGACGCCGAAGATGATGGCCGCGAACGGCAGCCGGTGCCCGGGGCCGGAGGTCTGCGCGCCGAGCACCAGGCCGACGCCGAGCAGCGCGGCGAAGCCGGCGACGGTGAGCGCCAGCGGCCGGCGGACCGGGACCGGTGGCATCTCCTCCTCGGGCGCCTCGTCGGACTCGTCGTCGGCCCGCCGGCCGGGTCCGCCCTTCCGTAGCCGACGCGGTCCCTTCCGCTCCGGCCGGTCGCCCTCCTCGTCGGCGGGGCCGGTACGCGGGGCGGGCGGGTAGCCACGGGCGGGGCCGGAGGGCCCGGCGGACGGGTCGTCGGCCCACGGTTCACGACCGGTGTCGCGCGAGGTGGAGGGAAACACGCCCCGATCGTGCCAGACCCGGGCGGCTCGGCGGAGGTCCCGGTTTCGGTGACGTTAAAACCTGCACCGCGATCAAGGGCAGAAGGGGCAAACGGGAAAGCACCCCGGAGGTGACGGCGGGTCCATCGGTTACGCTCAGGCCGTTACCCGCCCGTCAGCGACGCCGGGACCCACGCAAGTTCACAGCGCCGCCCTCACCCGGGCGTGTCGCTGGTCGCGCGCGGCCGAAGGGCCGCCGGGACGGAGGTGATCGTGGAGCTCCTGCTGCTCGTGACCGCACGGGCCGGTGAGCCGTCGGCGGTGTTGCCGGCACTCGACCTGCTGCCGCACTCGGTCCGCACCGCACCCCGCGACGTCCGCACGCTGGTCTCCGGCCCCACGCCGGACGCCGTCCTGGTGGACGCCCGCTCCGAACTGAGCGAGGCGCGCGCCACGTGCCGGATGCTGCACGCCACCGGGCTCGGCGTACCGCTCGTCGCGGTGGTCACCGAAGCGGGCCTGATCGCGCTCAACGCGGACTGGGGTGTCGACGACGTGATCCTGGCCGGCGCCGGGCCGGCCGAGGTGGAGGCCCGGCTGCGGCTCGCCGTCGGCCGGCTGAGCAACGCGACCGCCGGCGCCGGCGGCTCGATCCGGGCCGGTGAGCTGAACATCGACCCGGACACCTACGCCGCCAAGCTGAAGGGCCGCCCGCTCGACCTCACGTACAAGGAGTTCGAGCTGTTGAAGTTCCTGGCCCAGCACCCGGGGCGGGTGTTCACCCGGGACCAGCTGCTGCGGGAGGTCTGGGGTTACGACTACTTCGGCGGCACCCGCACGGTCGACGTGCACGTGCGGCGCCTGCGCGCCAAGCTCGGCTCGGAGTACGAGTCGATGATCGGCACGGTCCGCCAGGTGGGCTACAAGTTCGTCGTCCCGCCGTCGCGTTCGCTGCCGGAGTCGGAGCCCGCGCCGCTGCCGGTCTGACCGCCCACGCCCCACTCCGGTAGGGGGCATTTCCGCAGAACGCCCTTTTTGCCCGATCAGTCAGACATATCCTGACTGCCGGATTTACCGGGCAAAGGGGGCGGCGGTGCGTGCGGTGAACACGGGGGCGACGAACGGCCGGTGCCGCTGATGCGGGGCCCGACGCTGCGCGCCACCGGGCTCGTGACCGTGGTGCTCGCGGGCCTGCTCGGCTCGGCGTTCGCGCTGGGCCGCAGCCTGGTCCCGGAACACCCGCCGTCGAACGCCGGCGCCACCACGGCGCTCAACGGACCGCGCTACGCCGACCAGCCGCCCAGCACGGACTTCCCCGGCGGCCGGGCCACCGCCGGGCCGAGCCCCGACGCCGCGCCGGACGCCGCCCCGGTCGAACCGGGCGGCGACGGCCCGTACGGCAGCCTGGTCGTCACCGGCTCGTCCCGGGTCGCGCTGACCTTCGACGACGGCCCCGATCCGCGCTGGACCCCGCAGGTGCTCGCGCTGCTGGCCCAGTACGGCGTGAAGGCGACGTTCTGCGTCGTCGGCGAGAACGCCGAGGCCCATCCGGATCTGATCCGGTCGATGGTCGCCGAGGGGCACACCCTGTGCAACCACTCCTGGGAGCACGACGTCGACCTGGGCAAGCGGTCCCCGGCGACGATCCGGGCCGACATCCTGCGCACGAACGACGCGATCCTGGCCGCCGCGCCGGGGGCGCGGATCGCGTACTACCGCCAGCCGGGCGGGGCCTGGACGCGCCCGGTGATCTCGGCCTGCGCCGACCTGGGCCTCACCCCGCTGCACTGGAGCGTGGACCCGTCGGACTGGAGGGCGCCGGGCGCGCTCACCATCGAGTCGAGGATCCGCACACAGATGGGACCGGGGGCGATCGTGCTCATGCACGACGCGGGCGGGGACCGTTCCGGCACGGTCGCGGCGTTGCAGCAACTCCTGCCCGAGATACTGGCGCGGTTCGAGCTGGAGTCGTTGCCCGTCGGCCCGCAGTGACGAGCGCCACCGACCGCCGCCCTCGTCCGGCGCGAACCACCGCCGGACGGCGGCTACCGTGACTCAGATGAGCCCCGAGCCGACCAGTGGCCCCGCAAGCGACCGGATCGACCGGGCGGACCGCCTGACGCCGGACGAGGTCGCGGAGGTGCTGGCGCTGGCCCGCGCCGCCGGGGACACCGACGGCGCCGACCCGCTCGACGAGCACGTGCTGCTGCGGCTGCGCGACCCCGAGGCGCCCGCCGTGCACCTCACCGCCCGCACCGCCGACGGCACACTCACCGGGTACGCGCATCTCGACGTCACCGCCCCGGCCGAGGGCGTCGGCGCCGAACTGGTCGTGCATCCCGCGTACCGGCGGCGCGGCGTCGGCCGGGCGCTGGCCCGGGGCGTGGTGGACGCCGCGCCCGGTCCGCTGCGCGCCTGGGCCCACGGCGACCACCCGTCGGCCGCCGCGCTCGCTGTCGACCTGGGCTTCGCCCGGGCGCGGGTGCTCTGGCAGATGCGCCGTCCACTGACCCCCGAACTGCCCGAGCCGGTGGTGCCGGACGGCGTGACGCTTCGCGCGTTCCGCCCCGGCGAGGACGACGAGGCGTGGCTGGCGGTGAACAACGCGGCCTTCGCCCAGCACCCCGAGCAGGGCAAGTGGACGCTCGACGACCTGCGCGTACGCATCGCCGAGCCGTGGTTCGATCCGGCCGGCTTCCTGCTCGCCGTCGACTCCACGACCGGGCGGCTGCTCGGCTTCCACTGGACCAAGGTGCACGAGCGGCCGGGCTCGGCCCGCATCGGCGAGGTCTACGTGCTCGGCGTCGACCCGTCCGCGCACCGGGGCGGCCTGGGCCGGGTGCTCACCGCCGCCGGCCTGACCCACCTGCGCGACGAGCGCGGGCTGGACCGGGTGATGCTCTACGTGGACGAGAGCAACACCGCCGCGGTCGCGCTCTACGAGCGGCTGGGCTTCGCCATGTGGTCCGCGCACGTCAACTACCAGCGCGGCTGAGCGCTCCCCGGCCCCGGAAAATCGCCATAAAGGCGATACCAGGCTGCTAGTTCACGAAATGGACAACCCTTCCTCAGCGTACGGCCATCTCGTCGGCTGAACGTGTTCACCGCGCGTTCACTTGCGTCCGGCGAACCGTCCACCTGGCCCTCCTACCTTTCGTGTCAGCCGGTCAGCGCCGGCCCCCGGCACTCCGGGCGACCTGACCAAAGACGTGAAGGGAAACCCCTGAAGTGAAGCTCCAGCGGCACGGCGCCATCGCCTGTCTCGCTCTTACCGCGGTTCTCGGTCTCAGCGCCTGCGGCTCGGACAACAACGAGCCCGCCGGCGCCTCCGGCTCCACCGCCGCGGTGGACTGCGCGACGGGCACGCTGAACGCGCAGGGCTCCTCGGCCCAGAAGAACGCCATGGCCGAGTGGATCAAGGCGTACCAGCAGAAGTGCGCCGGCACCACGATCAACTACGAGCCGAGCGGCTCGGGCGCCGGCATCCAGGCCTTCATCGCCGGTACCGCAGACTTCGCCGGTTCGGACTCCCCCCTCAAGCCGGAGGAGCAGCCGCAGGCCGACGCCAAGTGCGTCGGCGGCCAGGCGCTCAACCTGCCGATGGTGATCGGCCCGGTCGCCGTGGTCTACAACGTCAGCGGCGCGGACAACCTCCAGTTCAGCCCGGCCACCCTGGCGAAGATCTTCGCCGGCAAGGTGACCAAGTGGGACGACGCGGCGATCAAGGCCGACAACCCGGACGCCAAGCTCCCGTCGACCGCGATCCAGGCGGTGCACCGCTCCGACGAGTCGGGCACCACCGACAACTTCACCAAGTACCTCTCCAAGACCGCCGAGGCGGACTGGACGCTCGGCAACTCCAAGGCGTGGAAGGCCCCGGGCGGCGTCGGCGCGGCCAAGTCCGACGGCGTGGCCAGCAAGGTCAAGAGCACCGACGGCACCATCAGCTACGTCGAGTGGTCGTACGCCGAGAACTCCGACCTGAAGATGGCGAAGGTCAAGAACGGTAACGGCGAGTTCGTCGAGCTGACCGGTGACTCGGCCGGCAAGACCATCGCCGGCGCCAAGTTCGAGGGTCAGGGCAACGACCTGAAGATGTCGATCGACTACAACACCAAGGAGGCCGGGGCGTACCCGATCGTCCTGGCGACCTACGAGATCGTCTGCAGCAAGGGCCTCGCCGCCGACAAGCTGCCGCTGGTCAAGGGCCTGCTCGGCCACGCCGCCAGCGCCGAGGGGCAGAAGGAGCTGGTCGAGCTCGGCTACGCCCCGCTGCCCGAGACCGTCCGCACCAAGGTCGAGGCCGCGGTCAAGAGCCTCTCCTGACGCTCCCGACCGACACCTCCTCAACGCGAAGCGAGCGAGCAGATGGGTGACACCCCTCAGCGCTCGGCCCACGCCGGCACCGGCGGGACTCCCGTGGCCACGAGCCACGAGGGACCCGCCGGTGCCTCGGCGCGTGTGGCCGAGCGCCCCGGTAACCCGGGCCGCCCCGACGGTGGCCTCGGCGGCGGCGGCGCCCTCCCCCGGGCCCGCGCCTTCGGCGCGGAACGGGCGTTCCGCGGCCTGACCCTGGCCGCCGGCACCACGGTCCTGGTGGTCATCGCGGCCATCGCGATCTTCCTGGTCGCCAAGGCCGTCCCGGCGTTGCGGGCGAACACCGAGTCGTTCTGGACGTTCGAGGGCTGGTTCCCGAACGACAACCCGCCGCAGTTCGGCATCGGCGCGCTCGCCTTCGGCACCGTCCTGAGCTCGCTGCTGGCGCTGCTCATGGCGGTGCCGGTCGCGCTGGGCATCGCCCTGTACCTGTCGCACTACGCGCCCCGGCGGCTCGGCAACGCCCTGGGCTTCCTGATCGACCTGCTGGCCGCCGTGCCGAGCGTCGTCTTCGGCCTCTGGGGCCGGGACTACTTCGCCCAGCCGGTCGCCGACCTGTCCGCCTGGCTGAACAGGTACTTCGGCTGGATCCCCATCTTCGGCGACGGCCCGTACGGGAACTCGATCCTGCTCGGCTCCGTGGTGCTGGCGATCATGGTGCTGCCGATCATCACCTCGCTGTCCCGCGAGGTGTTCCGGCAGACCCCGACCGCGAACGAGGAAGCCGCGCTCGCGCTCGGCGCCACCCGCTGGGAGATGATCCGCACCGCCGTCCTGCCGTACGGGCGCCCGGGCGTCATCGCCGCGGTGATGCTCGGCCTGGGCCGGGCGCTCGGCGAGACCATCGCGCTGGCGCTCACGCTCGGCTCCACGTACGCCATCTCGTTCAACATCCTGGCCAGCGGCGGCAACTCGATCGCCGCGAACATCGCCAACCGGTTCGCCGAGGCGAACGACACCGGCCGGGGCGCGCTCATCGCCTCCGGCCTGGTGCTGTTCGCGATCACGTTGATCGTCAACATCACCGCCCGGGCGATCATCTACCGGCGGCGCGAGTTCACGGAGTCGGCCGCATGACCACCACCCTCACCCCCCGCCGCCCGCGCCCGCCGGCCCAGCCGGCCACGCTGCGGGCGAGGCGACTTCCCGCGTACGCCGCTCCGGCCATCGCCGTCGCGGCGCTGCTACTCGCGGCGGGCATCGTGTACGGCGCCGGCATCGGCGGCCCGGTCCTGGTCGTGGTGGTCGGCGCGCTGCTCTACCTGGCCGGTCTGTTCGTCGCGGCGAACGCGGTTGAGGGCCGCCGGTCGGCCCGCAACCGGACCTGGAGCGCGCTGATCCACTCCGCCTTCGTGCTGGCCGTGCTGCCGCTGGCCTCGGTGGTCTGGACGCTGGTCAGCAAGGGCTCCGAGCGGCTGGACGCGAACTTCTTCGGCACCTCGATGAACAACATCGGGTCACGGGACGCCAACGGCGGCGCGTACCACGCGATCGTCGGCACGCTGCAGCAGGTGGGCATCGCGACGCTGATCACGGTGCCGCTGGGTGTGCTCTGCGCGATCTACATCGTCGAGTACGGCCGGGGCCGGTTCGCGTTCACCATCCGCTTCTTCGTGGACGTGATGACCGGCATCCCGTCGATCGTCACCGGCCTGTTCGTGCTGGCCTTCTGGGTGCTGATCGTCTCGCCGTGGTTCAACGACGGGCGGCCCGGTTTCTCCGGCTTCGCCGCCGCGCTGGCGCTGAGCGTGCTGATGCTGCCCACAGTGGTCCGCTCCACCGAGGAGATGCTCCGCCTGGTGCCCGCGCCGCTGCGCGAGGGCGCGTACGCCCTGGGCGTACCGAAGTGGAAGACCATCCTGCGGGTCGTGCTGCCGACCGCGCTGCCCGGCATCGTCACCGGCGTCATGCTCGCCATCGCGCGGGCCGCCGGTGAGACCGCGCCGGTGCTGCTCGTCGCCGGCGGCGGCGCGGCGATCAACTTCAACCCGTTCGAGAACAACCAGTCGTCGCTGGCCCTCTTCGTCTACCAGCAGGCCGGTGAGGCGTCGAGGTACTCGCCGGCACGGGCGTGGACCGCCGCGCTGACCCTGGTCGCCCTCGTCCTCGTCCTCACCGTGGCGGCGAAGCTGCTGTCCCGCCGCAACCGGCTCGGCCGATGAACCCCGGAGGTACCGCCACCATGGCCAAGCGCATCGAAGCCACGAACGTGACCGCCTACTACGGCGGGTTCAAGGCGATCGAGAACATCAACCTGACCGTCGAGCCGAAGACCGTCACCGCCCTGATCGGGCCGTCCGGCTGCGGCAAGTCCACCTTCCTGCGGTCGATCAACCGGATGCACGAGGTGCTGCCCGGCGCCCGGGTCGAGGGCAGCCTCACCATCGACGACCAGGACATCTACGACCGCGACGTGGACGTCACGGCGGTCCGCCGGATGATCGGGATGGTCTTCCAGCGGCCGAACCCGTTCCCCACCATGAGCATCTTCGAGAACGTGGTGGCGGGCCTGCGGCTCAACGGCGTGCGGCGCAAGTCGATCCTGGAGGAGGCCGCCGAGCGGGCGCTCCGCTCGGCGAACCTGTGGGACGAGGTGAAGGACCGCCTCGCCAAGCCCGGCGCGGGCCTGTCCGGCGGTCAGCAGCAGCGGCTCTGCATCGCCCGCACCATCGCGGTCGAGCCGCAGGTGGTGCTGATGGACGAGCCCTGCTCGGCGCTGGACCCGATCTCCACGCTGGCCATCGAGGACCTGATGTTCCAGCTCAAGGACAAGTTCACCATCATCATCGTCACGCACAACATGCAGCAGGCCGCGCGGGTGTCGGACCGGACCGCATTCTTCTCGATCGAGAAGACCGGCGATCCGGGCCGCCTGATCGAGTACGACAACACGCAGAAGATCTTCAGCAACCCGAGCCAGAAGAAGACAGAGGACTACATCACCGGCCGCTTCGGCTGAGGCGGAAGCTGGGCTCGGCGCCGTCCAGCCCCTCGATGTACGGCAGGATCGGCGTACCCGGGTCGCGCTCCGCCGCATCCCGCGCCACGCCGTCGAGGTCGCCCGCGGCGGCGACCTCGGCGAGCGTGACCATGGTCGGCGGCAGCATGGTCAGCTCGCCGGCCTCCGCGCGGGCCAGCGCGTCCGCCGGGCGCAGCCACAGCGTGTGGTCGGCCTCGCCGGACACGTCCCGGGTCCGCTGCCCCTCGGGCAGCAGGGCGACGAAGAAGTACGTGTCGAAGCGGCGCGGCTCGAACTCCGGGGTGATCCACCGGCTCCACGGCAGCAGCAGGTCGGACCGGAGCGTGAGGCCGCGCCCGGCCAGCAGGTCCGCGAAGCCGACCCGCCGTCCCTCCAGGTCCTGCCGGGCCGCCTCCCAGTCGTCGCCGCTCACGTCGCCGACCACCGTGTCGGGGTCCGGCCCGGCGAGCAGCACGCCCGCCTCCTCGAAGACCTCGCGGGCGGCGGCGCACACCACCGCCTGCGCGGCCGCCGGGTCGAGTCCGAGCCGCACACCCCACGCCGCCGGGTCCGGGCCGGCCCAGCCGAGGTGCGCCTCCGAGTCGGAGCGGTCCACGCCGCCGCCGGGGAAGGCGTACATGCCGCCGAAGGTCATCGCCGCCACCCGGCGGATCATGTAGACCTCGAACCCGTCGCCGACCGGGCGGAGCAGCAGCACGGTGGCGGCGACCCGGGGCACGGCCGGTACGGCGCCCTCGGCCCGGAACCGGCGGGCGTGCTCCACCAGGGCGGGGGGTGCGGCGAAGCCGTCGATCGTCATGCGGCGAGCCTAGTGCCGTAACGGGCGATGCCGCCCCGCCGCCCGATGCCGCCGCCCTCCGCCGATTGCGCCGATACTCCTCGGATGACGGATCTCAACAATCAGGTGGGGTATTGGAACTCCAAGGGTGCCGCGAAGACTTTCGGCCACCCGGTCGCACTTCCGTGGCTGAACGGCATCGATCGGCGGGCACGCGTTCTCGACTACGGGTGCGGTTACGGTCGGCTGGCGGGGCTGCTCGTGCAGCAGGGCTTCGAGAATGTCGAGGGGGTGGATGTCGCGCCCCGTCTCGTCACCCGCGCGAAGAACGAGCAGGCCGCCGCGCAATTCACGGTTCTCACCAATCCTCCGCAGCTCGACCACCAGGCGGACAGCGTCGACCTGGTGCTGCTGTTCGCGGTGTTGACGTGCATACCCGACGACGCCGGACAGCGGGAACTGGTGACGGAGTTGCGTCGGGTGCTACGGCCTGGCGGGCTCATCTATGTCAGTGACCTGTGCCTGCAGGAGGATCACCGTAACCGTTCCCGGTACGAACGGTTCGCAGCCAAGTACGGCACCTACGGGATATTCGAGACCGACGACGGGGCGGTGTGCCGACACCACACCACCGACTGGCTGGACCATCTCTTTGGCGATTTCCACCTCGTCGCCAGCCGCGAAGTCGCAGTGGAGACGATGAACGGCCGTCCGGCCCGGGCGAGCCAGCGGTTGGTGGCCACGCCGCAGCCCGGGGCATCCAGGGCCGGGCGCGATGGCACGGGAGACGCCTGACGTTCCTACGGGCGGCGTGCCGGGCATGACACGGTGGGCAGTCCGGTCGCGCTCGCCGGGGCACGCGGGACCCGCGCTCCCCAGCGGGCGACCCGATCACACTGGGTAGTATTTTCGCCCGACCAGGGGTCACTCCTCCGCCGACTTTGCTCTGCAGCCAGATCCGCATCGGCGACCTTCCGTGAGCAGTGTGCATGCGGCTGCAGAGCAAAGTCGGCGAGAGGCGACTGGGTCAGCCCGAAAGAGAGCTGCCTTATGTCCGCCTGGTCGCTTTTGGGTGCCCGACTCGGTGATCAGGCGAACGAAAGCCATCACTCTCAGCAATCTTTACGCTACGTGGTCACCATGGAGCGACTTCAGCCGCCCGGAAGCGGGCGCAGCCGGAGCATCGGCGCGTGCGCTCAGCCGTGCGCCGCTGGACCGCGGCGCAGCCACCGGCAGGCACGGGGCAGCGTGCGTCGGCCGCGCCTGGCAGGGTCGTGACCCGTGATCGACGATTTCGCCAAGGACTACCTGCACAACGACCTGCGTCAGATCCGCGAGGTGCTGTTGTGGAAGCTCGACGGGCTGTCCGAGTACGACGTGCGCCGCCCCCTGACCGCGTCCGGCACCAACCTGCTCGGCCTGGTCAAGCACCTGGCGTTCACAGAGGCCCGGTACTTCGGCGAGGTGTTCGGCAGGCCGTTCCCGGAACCGCTGCCCCGGTGGGACGATCCGGATCCGGACGGCGCCGACATGTGGGCGACCGAGCACGAGACCCGCGAGGAGGTGATCGGCCGCTACCGACGGGCGTGGGAGCACGCGGACGCGACCATCGAGGCCCTCCCCATCGACGCGCCCGGCCACGTGCCGTGGTGGCCCCGCCCCCACGTCAAGCTGTTCAACGTCATGGTCCACGTGCTGGCCGAGACCAACCGGCACGCCGGGCACGCCGACATCCTGCGGGAACAGCTCGACGGCTCGACCGGGGCATGGGCCGCGTACGCGCACCTGGAACCCGACCGGCCGACGCTGGCGACGCGGCGGGCGACGATCGAACTGGCCGCCCTGGCCGTCGCCGACACCCCCCGCTGAGCCGTCCCGACCGGTGGGTCACCCTGCCGGTCCCGCAGCGGGAAGGGATAGCGTGCCGGGCATGACGCGTTGGGGAATCCTGGCCACCGGAAACATCGCCGCCCGCTTCGCCGAGGACCTGCGGCTGGTGCCGGACGCCGAACTGGTCGCGGTCGGTTCGCGTACCCGGGAGAGCGCCGAACTGTTCGCGCGCCGGCACGACGTGCCGCGGGCGTACGCCTCGTGGGCGGAACTGGCCGCGGACCCGGACGTGGACGCGATCTATGTGGCCACCCCGCACGCGGCGCACCACGAGGCGGCGCTGGCGTGCCTGGCCGGCGGCAAGGCCGTGCTGGTGGAGAAGCCGTGCACGCTGGACCTGCCGACCACCACCGAGCTGGTGGAGACGGCCCG
This sequence comes from Micromonospora chalcea, assembly GCF_028768405.1. Lineage (NCBI taxonomy): Bacteria > Bacillati > Actinomycetota > Actinomycetes > Micromonosporales > Micromonosporaceae > Micromonospora > Micromonospora chalcea. The sequence continues at coordinate 4,256,660 of NZ_CP118233.1, forward strand.
TGCCCGGGGCCTGTTCCTCATGGAGGCCATGTGGATGCGGACCAACCCGCTGATCCTGCGCGTGCTGGAGCTGATCCGGGACGGCGCGATCGGCGAGGTGACGCACGTACGGGCGGACTTCGGCGTGGCCGGCCCGTTCCCGCCGGAGCACCGGATGCGGGCCCGCACACTCGGCGGCGGCGCGCTGCTCGACCTCGGCGTCTATCCGCTGAGCCTGGCCCACCTGGTGCTCGGCGTGCCGCAGCACGTGCAGGCGTGGGCGAAGCTGACCCCGGAGGCGGTGGACGAGAACACCGGCATGGTGCTCGGCTGGGACTCCGGCGCGGTGGCAACGCTCAGCTGCGGCATGGTCGGCGCGACAGCGATCACCGCGTCGATCACCGGCACGACCGGCCGGCTCGACCTGCCCGAGCTGTTCTTCCGGCCCGCGCACGCCGTGCTGCACCGGGCCGGCGCCGAGCCGGAGACGATCCCGGCGGACCTGACCGGCGGCGGCTACCAGTACGAGGCGATCGAGGTGCAGCGCTGCCTGGCAGCCGGGCTGACCGAGAGCCCGCTGGTGCCGCACGCCGCCACGCTCGAGGTGATGGGCCTGATCGACGACATCAAGGCCCGGATCGGCGTCTCCTACGCGTGAGGGGTTCCCCGCCACGGCGGGGAACCCCTCGACGTCGTTGCGCGGGAGCTCAGAACAGGGGGCGGACCAGCAGGTACGCGAGGCAGGCGATCGCGGCGGCGGCCGGGAACGTGATGATCCAGGCGATCACGATGTTGCCGGCCACGTTCCAGCGCACCGCGGAGAGCCGTTTCGTCGCGCCCACACCCATGATCGCCGAGGTGATCGTATGCGTGGTGGAGATCGGCGCCTTGAGCACGAGCGCGTTGAAGTAGAGCACCGCGCTGGCCACGGTCTCGGCCGCGAAGCCCTCCGCCGGGCCGAGGTCGATGATCTTCCGGCCGAGCGTCCGGATGATCCGCCAACCACCCGCGTACGTGCCGGCGGCCAGCATCGCCGCGGAGGTCCAGAAGACCCAGCCCGGGATGTGGGTCTTGCTCTCCTGGAAGCCACCGGTGTAGAGCGCCAGCACGATGATGCCCATGGTCTTGGCGGCGTCCTGCATGCCGTGGCCGACCGACATGGCGGCGGCGGACGCGGTCTGCGCCCAGCGGAAGCCGCGGCTGAGCTTGCCCGGCTGCCCCTTCCGGAACAGCCACATGATCGCCAGCATCACCAGGAAGCCGAGCACCAGGCCGACCACCGGCGAGAGCACCATCGGGATGAGGACCTTCTCGATGATGGTGCCCCACTGGACGATGCCGTCGGCGGCGAACAGGGTCGCGCCGACCAGGCCGCCGAAGAGGGCGTGCGAGGAGGAGGACGGCAGGCCGAAGTACCAGGTGATCAGGTTCCAGATGATCGCGCCCAGCACGCCGGCGAAGACCACGCCGAGGCTCTCCACCCCGGTCGGCAACGTGACCAGGCCGTCGCCGACCGTCTTGGCGACGCCGGCGCCGAAATGCGCGCCGACGAAGTTGCCGACGGCGGCCAGCGCCAGGGCGATCCGGGGAGTCAGCGCCCGGGTCGAGATGCTGGTGGCGATCGCGTTCGCCGCGTCGTGGAAGCCGTTCGTGTAGTCGAACGCCATGGCGACCGCGATCACCGCCAGCACGGCGATGAGTTCGGGACTCACTGGATCAGGACTCCTTGACCGCGATGGTCTCGACGGTGTTGGCGACGTGCTCGAAGGCGTCGCAGGCGGCCTCCAGCTCGTCGGCCACCTCCTTCATCTTCAGCACCGTGAGCGCGTCGTACTCACCGGAGAAGAGGCGTACCAGCAGCATCCGGTACGCCTGGTCGCCGTCGTTCTCGAGCCGGTTGCACTCGATCCAGTAGTCCTCAAGATCCTTCATCGACTTCAGCCGGGGCATCGCCTCGGCGGTGAGCTTGGCCTGCAGGTCGAGCACGTTGACCAGCTCGTGCAGCTCACGCGGAAGGGACGGGAGCTTGGTCAGGCCGTACAGGTAGAGCAGGTTGCCGACCGCCTCCAGGTGGTCCATCACGTCGTCGAGCAGCGAGCCCAGCCGGTAGATGTCCTCCCGGTCGAACGGCGTGATGAACGTGGAGTTGATCTTCTTGTAGAGCTCGTGCGTGATCTGGTCGCTGTCGTGCTCGATGTCGGTCAGCCGCTCGCTGATCGACTGCACGTCGGCGCCGGGCAGACCCAGCTCGTTGAGCAGGTCGGTCCCCTTGACCAGGTTCTGCGCGGCCCTGGTGAAGAGCTCGTAGAAGGCGCCCTCGGTGGGACGGAAGGAAAACTTCACAGCACGGACCTCGTCGTGTCGGTGGAAGGGTGGCCGTCGCCGCCCGGGCGTCTGCATTGCGCATGCTAGGGATCGCGTCCAGGCGGCTTTCGATCGGCCCACCCCTGGTCAAGCCCGATTCACCGCTCGTTCACCTTCCGTTCACCTGATCACCCGCCGAGTTGGCTCCGTAACCGGTCACGCTCCCGTTCAACGTCGAAATCGGCAGGCGGATACCCCAGATGCAACTCGTCGAACGTCTCGCGCAGCAGGTGGGCTACCGCCCAGTCCCGGTACCACTTGCGGTCCGCCGGGACCACGAACCAGGGCGCGTCGTCGGCGCCGCACCGCTCGATCGCCTCGGCGTACGCCGCCTGGTAGTCGTCCCATCGTGCCCGGGTGTCCAGGTCACTGGGGTTGTACTTCCAGAACTTCGTCGGGTCGGTCAGCCGCTGCATCAGCCGCTCGCCCTGCTCGGCGAACGAGATGTGCAGCATGACTTTGATCACGGTCACCGCCTGCTCGGCCAGTTCCCGCTCGAAGTCGTTGATGATCGCGTACCGGGATTGCCAGGTCGCCTCGTCGACAAGCCCTTCGACCCGGGCGATCAGCACGTCCTCGTAGTGCGAGCGATTGAACACGCCCACGTACCCGGGTGGCGGCAGCGCCCGGCGTACCCGCCACAGGAAGTCGTGCCGCAACTCCTCCTCGGTGGGCGGCCCGAACGAGCGGATGTGCAGCCCGAGCGGGTTCATCGCGCCCGCCACCCGCTTCACCGTGCCGTCCTTGCCGCCGCAGTCCATCGCCTGGAGCACCAGCAGCAGCCGGCGCGGCCGGCCCTCACCGAGCCCCGCGCCCGCCTGGGCCGGCGCGCTCGTGGCACCGCCCGGTCCGGCGGCGCCCTGCGCCGAGGCGTACAGCATCTCCTGCTGCCGCCCCAGTTCCGCGCCGACCAGCTCGACCTGGGCCCGTGCCCACTCCTTGCGCGCGGGCCCGCGCCCGGCCACCGCCGGCAGCCCGGGCGTCGACCGGGGGTCGATCGCCGCCAGATCCACCGCCCCCGGCCCCACCCGCAGCAGTTCCCGCATCGGCCCGCCCTCGGGCCCCACCACCTCACTCATCCCCCGATCCTCACCCCCGAAGCCCTTTCCCGCCCGCCCCACCCCGCTGATCTTGCAGTTGCGGCCCCTGGTGCATCCGGAAAGCGGCTTTTGCCGGGGCGGCAAGCGCAAGATCGGCGCGGGTGGGCGGCGGGGTGCCGGGGCGGGTGGTGGGGCGGGAGAATGGGTGGGTGGATGAACTTACGGGGGAGTTCGAAGCGGAGCGGGGGCATCTGCTGGCGGTCGCGCGGCGGATGCTCGGCAGCCGCAGCGAGGCCGAGGACGCCGTCCAGGAGACCTGGCTGCGCTTCTCCGGCGCGTTGAGCGACCCCGAGCAGCGCGCCCGCGTACGCGATCTGCGCGGTTGGCTCATCACCACCTGCTCGCGGATCTGCCTGGACGTGCTCCGCTCCGCCCGGGTGCGCCGGGAGGCGTACCCGGGTCAGTGGCTCCCCGAGCCGGTGGTGACCACCGTGCCGGCGGCGGACGGGTTCGCGCCCGACCCGGCCGAGCGGGCGGTACGCGCCGACCAGATCGGCACCGCGCTGCTGGTGGTGCTGGAACGGCTGACGCCGGAGCAGCGGGTGGCGTTCGTGCTGCACGACGTGTTCGCGGTGCCGTTCTCCGACGTGGCGGACGTACTGGCGGTCACGCCGGAGGCGGCGCGTCAACTCGCGTCGCGGGCCCGGCGGGCGGTGCACCGGCCGGACGCGCCGCAGCACAGCGCCGACCTCGCCGAGCAGCGACGGGTACTCACCGCGTTCGTCGCCGCCGTGGAGTCCGGCGAGCTGGAGCAGTTGGTCCGGGTGCTCGCACCCGACGTGGTGGCGATCGGCGACTCCGGCGGCCACTTCCCGGCGGCCCGCCAGCCGGTGGTCGGCGCGGAGGCGGCCGGTCGCCTGCTCCTCGGCCTGTTCAACCAGGCCCGCAAGTGGGGCGCGATGCGGGTCCGGCCGGTGGTGGTGGACGGCACGCTGGGCTGGCAGTCGGAGGTCCCCTACCGGGACGGGCGGACCATGCGGATCGTCACCTCGTTCGCCGTCCACGAGGGGCGGGTCACCGGGGTGTTCAACCAGCTCAACCCGGACAAGGTCGGCGAGCTGCCGCCGCTGGGGCCGGACGCCGCCTGGCCGCCGCGCTGGTGAGCCGGCTCAGACCACCAGCGCCAGCCACTTCCGGTACGACGTGGCGAACGGCTCGGTGCCGTCGCCGAGCGCGCCGAGCAGCCAGCGGGCGGCCGCCTCGGCCTCGGTGACCACGTCGTCCGGGTAGCCCCAGCGGGCCCGGTGCTCGGCGAACTCGTCCTCGTCGCGCAGCTCGACCACTGCGGTCTCGCGGCGGCGCACCACGTCCAGGTCGAGGTCGATCAGGTGGACCGTCTCCGCGCCCTCCCAGCGGGCCGGGGTGGCGATGTCGCAGTAGACCTCGCTGGTGCGCGGCGGCGGGTTGAACATGCCGGTCCACCAGCCGTGGTGGGGCACCAGCAGGACGAACGGGATCTGCTCGACGGACGGGCGGCCGTGGTAGACGGATTCGGTGCCGGCGGGCACGCCGAGCCAGACGCCGAGATCGTCCTCGGCGAGGCGGCGGGCCGGGTAGTCGCGGTGGGCGCTGCCGTCGTACTTGCGGTAGATCACGCGGACCACGTCGCTCGGCATGCCTGGCACCCTAACCGATTCCGGCCACGCCACGCGATCGGGAGGTAACCGGACGCGACCCGCCGTCCCGCCACGCCGCCGGAGCGACCGGACCCCCGTCGGTGCCGGCGGGTACGGTCGCACGGTGACCCCGTCCCGCACCGCCACCGGCCCGGCCGTCCCGAAGAAGCGCCGCAGTGGTCGCGCCGGCGCCGGGGAGCTGCTGACCGCCGCGGTGGGCGCGGTTCCCGGCGGCGCGGCCCGGCCCGGTCAGCAGCAGATGGCCGAGGCGATCGAGCGCAGCATCGCCTCCGGCGAGCACCTGTTGGTGCAGGCCGGCACCGGCACCGGCAAGTCCCTGGCCTACCTCGCGCCGGCGCTGACGGTGGACGGGCCGGTGGTGGTCTCCACCGCCACGCTGGCGTTGCAGTCCCAGCTGGTCGAGCACGACCTGCCCCGGCTGGCCGACGCGGTCGAGCCGGTGCTGGGCCGGCGCCCCACGTTCGCCGTGCTGAAGGGTCGCCACCACTATCTGTGCCTGGCGAGGTTGGACAGCTCGGTCGAGGACGAGCCGGACGACGCGCTCTTCGACGCGCCGCGCCCCGGCAACGGCGGCACCAAGTGGCTCGGCGAGGCGGGCCGCCTGGGCAAGCAGGTGCAGCGGCTGCGTGACTGGGCCGAGGAGACCGCCACCGGCGACCGGGACGAGCTGGATCCGGGCGTGGACGACCAGGTGTGGCGCACCGTCTCCATGCCGGCGCGCGAGTGCGTGGGCGCGAGCCGCTGCCCGTTCGGTCAGGAGTGCTTCGCGGAGGCGTCCCGGGCGCGCGCCCGCGAGGCGGACATCGTGGTGACGAACCACAGCCTGCTCGCCGTCGACATGCTCGCCGGTCGGCACATCGTGCCGCCGCACAAGCTGCTGGTGGTGGACGAGGCGCACGAGCTGGCCGACCGGGTCTCCTCGGCGGCCCAGGCCGAGCTGGTGCCGGAGCTGATCGACAGGTCCACCCGCCGGGCCCGGCCGCTGCTGCGCCCGGACCTGGCCGAGCGGCTCACCGAGGCCGGTGACGCGCTCGCCGTGGGGCTGGCCGAGGCGCCGGCCGGGCGGCTCACCGCCGGTCTGCCGTCCGCGCTGCGCGAGGCGTGCACGCTGCTGGACTCGGCGACCCGGGCCGCGCTGGAGGCGATCGGCGACGTGAAGTCCGACGACCCCGACCCGGTACGCAAGCAGCAGGCCAAGGCGGTGCTGGACGAACTGTCCACCACCGCGCAGCGGCTGCTGGAGGAGGCCGACCACGACGTCGCCTGGGTCGAGAAGCCGGACAACGGCAGCCGCCGAGCGCTGGTGGTCGCGCCGCTGTCGGTCGCGGGCACGCTCGCCACCCACCTGTACGACGAGCGCACGGTCGTCGCCACCTCGGCGACGCTGGCGCTGGGCGGCCGCTTCGACACGGTGGCCCGGGCGCTGGGGCTGGACGCGCCGCCGCCCGCCCCGCCGTCCCCGGCCGCCGCCGCGATCGCCACCGCTGCCGCCGCGGGCCGCACCCCGGTCACGCCGCCGGTGGCCGCCGCCGAGGGCAGCCGGGCGTCGATCGGCACCGTGCCGGCCACCGAGGGGCCGGGCTGGAGTTCGCTGGACGTCGGCTCACCGTTCGACTACGCCCGGCAGGGCATCCTGTACGTGGCCGCGCACCTGCCCCGCCCCAGCATCTCCGGGCTGCCCGGGCCGGCCGGTGAGGAGCTGCTGGCGCTGGTCGGGGCGCTCGGTGGTCGTACCCTCGGGCTCTTCTCGTCGCGACGGGCCGCGCAGCAGGCGGCGGAGCTGGTCCGCGCGCGGACCGACGTGCCCGTGCTGCTGCAGGGCGAGGAGGCGCTGCCGCTGCTGGTGCGCCGGTTCCGCGAGGTGCGGGAGAGCTGCCTGTTCGGGGTGATGTCGCTCTGGCAGGGGGTGGACGTGCCGGGCGACGCCTGCCAGCTCGTGGTGATCGACAGGTTGCCGTTCCCCCGGCCGGACGAGCCGCTCGCCGCGGCGCGCGCCGCGGCGGTGGACGCCGGTGGCGGCTCGGGTTTCGCGGCGGTGAGCGTGCCGATCGCGGCGGTCCGGCTGGCCCAGGGCGTCGGCCGGCTGATCCGGGCCACCGGCGACCGGGGCGTGGTGGCGGTGCTCGACTCGCGGCTGGAGACGGCGCGCGGGTACGGCCCGTTCCTGCGCCGTTCGCTGCCGCCGTTCTGGTACACCACCCGGCCCGAGGTGGCCCGGGGCGCGCTGGAACGGCTCGCCAAGAGCTGACGCCCGCGCCTCCCCGGGCGGGGCGACACGGGCGTCAGGGGGTCGTGCGGGTCAGGGCGCCTGGGAGGCGACCACCACCGCGTCCGGTGGGGTGTCCGGCACGGTACGCGCGGCGAGCCGCCGGACCGCGGTGTTGAGCACGGCGATCAGCGGCACCGCGACCAGCGCGCCGGCGATGCCGGCCAGCACCACGCCCGCGGCGATGCCGATGATCACAGCGAGCGGGTGGATGGCCACCGCCCGGCCCATGATCAGCGGCTGGAGCACGTGGCCCTCGACCTGCTGCACCCCGACCACCACGCCGAGGATGATCAGCGCGGTCACCGGGCCGCTGTCGACGAGCGCGACCAGCACTGCCACCACGCCGGACAGGAACGCGCCGACGATCGGGATGAACGCGCCCAGGAAGACCAGCGCGGCCAGCGGGAACGCGAACGGGATGTCGAACAGCACCAGGAAGATGCCGATGCCGACCGCGTCGATGAAGGCGACCAGCACGGTGGCCCGCACGTACGCGCCGAGCGTCGCCCAGGACGCGCGACCGGCGTCGTCGACCTTCCAGCGGGCCGCGACCGGCAGCAGCCGGACCAGGAACCGCCAGATGGAGTTGCCGTCACGCAGGAAGAAGAACGTGGCGAACAGCACGAGCACGGTGCCGGTGAGCACCTCGGCCAGCGTGGCGGCGGTGCTGAGCGCACCGCTGGTGAACCGCTCGGTGTTGCCGTTGATCCAGTTCTGCGCCTCGTTGATGTAGCGGTCGAGCTGGCTGTCGGACAGGTGCAGCGGGCCGGTCTTGAACCAGTCCTGGATCTGCCGGATGCCCTGCGAGGACTTCTCGCTCAGCTCCGGTACGCCCTTGATGAACTCGTTGACCACCAGCGTCAGCGTGCCGACCACGGCGGCCAGGCCGCCGACGAGCACCACACCGGTGGCCAGGGAGCGGGGCAGGCGGGCCCGGAGCAGCCAGCCGACCGCCGGGGCGAGCAGCGCGGAGAGCAGCAGCGCGACGGTCAGCGGGATGATCACGATGCTGATGGTGCCGATGATCTTGATGAGCGCCCAGGTCACGATGCCGATCACGATCAGCCGCCAGCACCACGCGGCGGTGATCCGCAGCGCGTGCGGCACCTCGGTGTCGTCCCGGCTCACAGTCGAGGAGTGCATCGCGGCCGGCGGCTCGACGCCCACCACAGTCGCCTCCGGCGACGCCGACGGTCCCGGTGACGCGGGCGAGGCCACTCCTGCCTCCCCCGGCGCCGCTTCCGGGTCGGCCCGGCGGGTCCGGGCGGCCTCCCGGCCCGACTCGTACGCGCGGCGGAGCCGTCCGCGCATCCGCTCGAAGCGGCTCAAGCGCACCTCCGGCAAAGTCGGCCCCACCACGTCGCAGGGGGCACAGGATACGTCTGCTCGCCCCACCCTAGGGCGGCTCGGCCACACATTGCCCGCCCGGCGCTCCTGCGAACCACGGCGGAATCGACAGCCGGGCACGCGGTAGCGTCTTCGCGTGACCGCCGACCAGAGTCTCGACGCCGGGCTGCCGATCCGCCTGCTGCACGACCGCGTGCTGGTACGCACCGAGGGCGCCGAGGGCGAACGCCGCTCCACCGCCGGCATCGTGATCCCCGCGACCGCCGCCGTGGGCAAGCGGCTGGCCTGGGCGACAGCCGTCGGCGTCGGGCCGAACGTCCGCTCGATCGTGGCCGGCGACCGGGTGCTCTTCGACCCGGACGACCGCTCCGAGGTCGAGTTGCACGGGCGGGCGTACGTGCTCCTGCGCGAGCGGGACGTGCACGCCGTGGCGGCCGAGCGGGTGGAGAGCACCGCCGCCGGCTCCACCGGTCTCTACCTCTGATCCGGCTCTCCACCCTCTGACCCGGCATCGGCGCCGTTTGCGGCGCTTCCCGGCGGGAAGCCCAGGCACCTGAGCGCCCTGGGGAGGGACACCATGCCGGTAGTGATCAAGAAGATCCTCGCCTGGGGATTCCTCGCGTTCCTGATCTACTTCATGGCGTTCCGTCCGGACGGGGCCGCGCAGGTGTTCAGGGGGATCGGGGCCGCGCTCATGGCGATCGCCCAGGGGCTCGGCGACTTTCTGACCGGCCTGATGAGCTGACCCGTCAGCGCCCGGGATGCCAGGGCGCGCCCGGGCCGTGCCAGCCGCCCGGGCCGTAGCCGGGCGGCGGGTACGCGGGCGGCGCGGCGAGCACCACCGGGATCGGCACCACCGGGTCGTCCGGCGCCTCCACCGGGCGCTGCGAACCGTCCGGGAACCGCAGGTGGTAGCGCTGACCGTCCCAGACCCCGACCGGCGCCTGCGGGTCCCGGCCGACGAAGAACGACCGGTACGCGGAGATCGCCTCCAGCAGTTCCCGTTCCTCCCGCGCTGTCCGTTCCCGCTCGGCGGGTTTGCGGTCCAGTCCCCGGCGCATGCCGTCGCGCAGCAGCGCGAGCCGGGTCGCGGCGAACTGGTAGCCGCGCATCGCCTTCACCCCGCCGTCACCGGCGACCCGCCGGGCCCACGTACGCGCCGCGTGCCGGCGGCCCAGGCTGCCCAGCGCGGCCACCTCGGGCGGGGTGAGCCAGCCCGCCCGCACGTAGTCCGGCAGCGTGCGCTCGGTGAGGCGGCCCTCCCAGGCGCGCAGCCAGATCGCCAGCCCCACCATGGCGAAGAAGATCGGCACCATCACGCCGATGTACCCGTAGAGCACGATCACCGTCTGCCCGGTGGCCTGGGCCAGCGAGGGCAGCAGGTTCCAGGTGCCGTGCAGGATCATCGCCAGCAGCAGGCCGGCCAGCGGGGCGAGCACCCGTACCCTTCGGTCGGCGGTACGCGCCGCGACGCCCAGCCCGACGCCGGTCATCGAGGTGAACAGCGGGTGGGCGAAGCCGAACAGCAGGATCCGGACGATGAAGATCGCGATCACCTGCTGCGCGCCGGTGGCCGGGCCGTACTGCTCCACGCCGGTGCGGTAGCCGTACCCGCCCAGGTAGAGGATGTTCTCGACCATGGCGAAGCCGACCGCGGAGAGCCCGCAGTAGACCAGGCCGTCGGTGATCCCGGAGAACTCCCGGCGCCGGAAGATCAGCACCAGGAGCGGGCCCGCCGCCTTGGTCAGCTCCTCGATGAACGGGGCGACGAGCACCGCGGTCAGCGCGGCGGGCAGCCCCAGGTCGTCGAACAGCCGCGCGCCGGTCTCGTTGACCAGCAGCGAGATCGCGGTGGAGACGAAGGCGCCCCACGCGAAGCAGAAGATCAGATACTTCAACGGCTCCGGCTCGTAGCGGTCGAGCCACAGGAAGCAGGAGACCAGCACCGGCACCGGCAGGATCGCCGCGACCAGGCCCACCAGCAGCGCCTCGGCGCCGAGGCTCTCGCCCAGCGTGAAGACCATGAACAGCGCGCCGGCCGCGATCAGCAGCACCACACCGGCCAGCGCGAGGAAGCGCCGCCAGCCGAGCCGGCGCAGCGGCATCCGGGGCGTCGGCCCTCCCGGCGGCGGGGCGGCGGGCGCGGGCGGCGGCGGCAGGGCTCCGCCGGGCGGGGTGTCGGCCATGCGGTCAGCGTAGTCACCCGCGACCCACTGGTCCGGGCCGAACGCTACGGCTATGCTCCCGAACAGGTCACGAGCGCCAGCGTCAAGCCCCGGCTTGCTGGCCGGCAACCCTCGTCGAGGTTCGCGGTGGGGTGCCCCGGGTGATGACCGGGCCCAGCGCCGCTCCGCGTGCTGGGCAAGCGCGGACCCCGTCCCGGCACCACCCGGGGTCCACCTGTGACCCGGGAGGCTCCGGCATGACCCTCACTCTCGTACCCCCGTCGCCAGTGCTGCCCGCGCCGGTCCGGCCCGACCCGCTCGGCGTGCTCGGCGTACCGGGGGAGATCAACCTGGACCACGCCGCCAGCGCGCCGTGCGCGCGGGCCGCGGCCGACGCGGTGGCCGGGCTCCTTCCCTGGTACGCGAGCGTGCATCGCGGCGCGGGCGCGCTGTCCCGGCGCTGCACGATCGCCTACGAGCAGGCCCGGCAGACCGTCGGCGACTTCCTCGGCGCCCGCCCCGACGACCACGTGATCTTCACGCGGAACACCACAGACGCGCTGAACCTGCTGGCCCGTGCGCTGCCCGCGGGCACCACGGTGATCACGTTCGGCGGCGAGCACCACGCCAACCTGCTGCCCTGGCCGCGCGGCTCGGTACGCCTGCCGGTGCCGGACAGCCCGGCCGGCGCGGTCCGGTCCCTCGCGGCGGCGCTCGGCGAGCTGGCCCGCGACGCCCGGCCCGGCCTGCCGGTGCTGGTCGCGGTCACCGGCGCCGGCAACGTCACCGGCGAGGTGTGGCCGATCGCCGAACTGGCCCGGGTCGCGCACCGGCACGGCGCCCGCATCCTGGTCGACGCCGCGCAGCTCGCCCCGCACGCCCCGGTCGACCTGGCCGCGCTGGACGTGGACTACGTGGCGCTGTCCGGCCACAAGCTGTACGCCCCGTTCGGCGCGGGCGTGCTCGCCGGGCGGGCGGACTGGCTGGACGCGGCCCCGCCGTACCTGGCCGGTGGCGGCGCCACCAGCCACGTCGGCGCGGCCACGCACGAGGTGCGCTGGACCACCGGCCCGGCACGGCACGAGGCCGGCACCCCGAACCTGCTCGGCGCGGTGGCGCTGGCGGCGGTCTGCGCCGCGCTCGGCGAGGCCGACCGGCAGGCGCTGCACGTACGGGAACAGGCGCTGCTGACCCGGCTGCGCCGCGGCCTCGCCACGCTGCCCGACGTGGTCGAGCTGCGCATGTTCGGCCCGGACGCCCCACGGGTGGGGATCGTCAGCTTCGTGGTCGCCGGGCGGGACTCCGCAGACGTGGCCGCGCATCTGGCGAGCCGGCACCGGATCGGGGTACGGGACGGCCTGTTCTGCGCCCACCCGCTGACCCGTCGCCTGCTGGCCGAGGCCGCCGCCCGTACCGGCCGCACCGACCTGCCCCCGACCGCCCTGCGCGCCAGCCTGGGCCTGGGCACCACCGAGCCCCAGGTCGACGCCCTCCTGACCGCCCTGTCCCACCTCCCCTAACCCAGCCCCCTCCCCCTCCCCCTCCCCCTCCCGCCCAAGAGCAACCGGCCCGTCCGCACCCACGACAGCCAGAGATCTTGGTACGGGGACGCCCCGGTGGGGGCGTCCCCGTACCAAGATCTCGCCCCCCGGGGCCCCATCGGGGCGATCATGAAGTTAGCGGTCACAGAAAGCGCTTCCCCACCAGCCAACTTCATGATCAGCCGGCCTCCATGGAGGTGATCAAGGAGTTTGTGTCTGAGTTGATCTCCGGGAGGGACACAAACTCCTTGATCAACGCGGCGGGCAGGAGGCGGGCCGGGCGGGAGGCGGGCCGGGGCGGGGCGGGGCGGGCAGGCGGCGGGACGGGCGGCGGGGGCCGGGCGGGTCAGCCGACTGGGGGGGCCGTGGGTGGGTGGGCGGCGGGGTTGCGGTCGGTGGGTGGGCCGGTGCGGTGCTCCTTCTCGCCGAACGCCTGCCGGACCAGGCGGTTCGCCTCCTCCTGCTCGATACCGGAGGCCACCATCAGGTCGCTCGCCGTGGTACGCACCTGCGCGATCACCACGCTGCCGGAGAAGCCGACCCCCTCGGCGTACGCCCGGCCGGCCTCGCTCACCGCGCGCAGCGACCGTTCGCGGGCCTCCTGCGGCTCCTGCCCGGCGGCGAACTCGTGCCGGAGCAGGCGCACCGACTCGGCCAGATGACCGATCGCGTCCGGCATCGGCTCGGGGGCCGGTTCGTCGTCCTCGATCATGGTGACCGCGCGGCGGATCAGCGTGCCGGTGTTGCGCATGGCCCGGTCGATCGGGTCGGCCGCCTCCGCGTAGTGGGTCAGCTCGCCGCGCCGGTGCCAGCGGGCCGGGGACAGCGTGCTGGTCTCCTTGGCACCCTCGATCGCCTCGGAGAGGGCGGCCAGTTCCTCCTTGTTCTCTCGCAGCCGGAACAGCGCGCGCTGGGCCGCCTCCCGGTCCTGGTTTCGCAGCGCCTCGGCGCAGGCGTCGAGCTGGTCGGCGAGGAGGTCCAGCGCGGGCCGGGCGGCCCGGTTGATCACCCGTAGCGGGTTGAGCGGCAGCAGGATGGCGGTGACGAGCAGCGCGATGCCGCCACCGAGTAACGCGTCGATGAAGCGGGGGAATTCCAGGTTCTCGGTGGACGGGCTGAGCGTCACGATCAGCACCGCGGTGGCCGCGGCCTGGATCACGATCGCCACGCTCGCCCCGGCGAAGATGCTCAGCAGGATCGCCGAGGTCACCACGAGCGCGAGCTGCCAGGCGCCGGTGCCGACGAAGTAGATGAGCGCGTCGCCGACCAGCACGCCGACGGCCACGCCGGCGATCAGCTCGACCGTACGCCGGAACCGCTGCCCCACCGAGGCGGCGAGCGTGCCGACGGCGGAGATCGGGGCGAAGACCGGCTGGGGGTTCTTCAGCAGCCGGTGCGAGATCAGGTACGCCAGGCCGGCGGCGAGCCCGGCCTGCACCGCCAGGCCGAACGCGGTCCGGACCCGGTGCAGCCGGTCGTGCAGGGTCGCCTTGCCCCGGTGCCGCAGCTCCTCCATCGCGGAGGCGATCCGCTGCCCGTCGCGGTCGGCCCGCCCCTCACGCAGCTTTCCGCGACGCAAGAACTGCAGTCGTCCGTCCCGGGCCATGGCCGGTACTACCCGTACCGCCCCGGCTGAATCCCTCTACCCGGGCCGAAGGGGGCAGACTGCATCCGATGGACGACCTGACGGCACGGTGGCGGGAGACGGCGCGGGCGGCGGGCGCGACCGATCCGGCGGCTGTCGAGCGGGCCGGCGCCCGGCTGCTGGCGGGCTGGCGGGAGCCGCACCGGCGCTACCACGACGAGGCGCACCTGCGGGCGGTGCTCGACGTGGTCGACGCGTACGCCGGGCTGGCCCGCGACCCCGACCTGGTCCGGCTCGCGGCGTGGTGCCACGACGCGGTCTACGACCCGCGCGCGGCGGGTGACGCCAACGAGCGGGCCAGCGCCGACCTCGGCGGCGAGCTGCTGGCCGCCGCCGGGCTCCCGGCCGCGACGGTGACCGGGGTACGCCGCCTGGTGCTGCTCACCGCCGGTCACGCGGTCGGGCCGGACGACCCGGACGGCGCGCTGCTCTGCGACGCGGACCTGGCGGTGCTGGCGGCCCCGGCGGAGCGCTACGACAGGTACGCCGCCGCGATCCGCGCCGAGTACGCGCACGTGCCCGACCCGGACTTCCGCGCCGGCCGGTCGGCGGCGCTGCGGCACCTGCTCGCGCTGCCGGCGCTGTACCGGCTACCCGAGCCGCACGCCCGCTGGGAGTCCCGCGCCCGGGCCAACCTGTCCCGGGAGCTGGCCGCGCTGGCCTGAGAAGCGGTGCTTCGGACGGCGCAGGCCGGTGTCCCGCAGCAGCCGGACGATCTCCCGCGAGGGCACGACAGTCGCGCCCAGCCACACCGCCGCCCGGAACCGTTCGGCGGGCACGTCGTAGTGGTCCCGGTCGAAGCCGCGCCGGGGCGCGCCGAGCATCTCCGCGAACGCGTGCAGCTCGGCGTACGAGACGTCGCTGATCAGGTGCGACCAGAGCCGGCCGCGCCAGGGCACGGCGGGCGGGTCCAGGTAGAGCACGGCAACAGACGGTACGCCGGTAGCCTTCCCGGCATGGCCGCCCATCCCCTCCTCGACGACCTGCGGGGCGCGCTCGGCGACGCCGCCGTGCTGACCGACCCGGACCTGCTGGCCGGGCACGCCCGCGACGAGGCCGACCTGTGCGACTCGGGCGTCCCGCTGGTGGTGGTCCGGCCCCGTGACACCGAGGGCGTGGTGGCGGTGGTCCGGGCGGCGGGGCGGCACGGCGTACCGGTGGTGCCGCAGGGCGCGCGGACCGGGCTGGCCGGCGCGGCGAACGCGGTGGACGGCGCGGTGGTGGTGAGCACCGTGGCGATGAACCGGGTCCGCGAGATCGACCCGGTCGGCCGGATCGCCGTGGTGCAGCCCGGCGTGGTCAACGCGGCGCTCGCCCGCGCGGTGCGGGAGCACGGCCTCTGGTATCCGCCGGATCCCGGCTCGTGGGAGTCGTCCACGGTCGGCGGCAACGTGGCCACCAACGCCGGTGGCATGTGCTGCGTGAAGTACGGCGTGACCGGCGAGTACGTGCTGGGCCTGGAGGTGGTGCTCGCCTCCGGCGAGGTGCTGCGCACCGGGCGGCGTACCGCGAAGGGGGTCGCCGGGTACGACCTGACCCGGCTCTTCGTCGGTTCGGAGGGCACGCTCGGCGTGATCACCGAGGTGACAGTGGCGTTGCGTCCGGCCCCGGAGCAGTCACTGACCCTGGTCGCGGTCTTCCCCACGGTGGCCACCGCCGGCGGTGCGGTCGCCGGGATCGCCGGGCGGGGGCTCACCCCGAGCCTGCTGGAACTGCTGGACCGGACCCATCTGCGGGCGATCGAGGCGTACCGGCCGATGGGTCTGCGCACTGATGCCGAGGCGCTGCTGCTGGCAGCGGTGGACACCGGCGCCCGGGCCGCCGACGACCTGGCCCGGCTGGCCGAGGTGTGCACGGCGGCGGGCGCCGACGAGGTCTACGCGGCCGGCGACGCGACCGAGGCGGCGGCGCTGCTGCAGGCCCGGCGGCTGGCCCACCCGGCGATGGAGCGGTTCGCGGCGCAGACCTACCCCGGCGGCAACGGTGGCCTGGTCATCGACGACGTGGCGGTGCCGCGCGCCCGGCTGGCGGAACTGCTGGACGGGGTGGCCCGGATCGCCGAGGCGTGCCGGGTGCCGATCGGGGTGGTCGGTCACGCGGGCGACGGCAACATGCACCCGAACATCGTGGTCGACCGGGCCGACCCGGACAGCCTGGCCCGGGGGCGGCGGGCCTTCGACGAGATCATGGCGCTCGGGCTTGAGCTGGGCGGCACCTGCACCGGGGAGCACGGCGTGGGGCTGCTCAAGCGGGACTGGCTGGCCCGCGAGATCGGCCCGGTGGGCGTACGGGTACACCAGGCGATCAAGGCGGCGCTGGACCCGACCGGGTTGTTCAACCCCGGCAAGGTGTTCTAACCCTTGTCCTCGGCGGGCGTGGCCTGGGTGACGAGCAGCAGCACGTCGTAGGCCACCTTCGGCTTCGGCTCGCCCGGGCAGTCCTGGATGGTGACGGTCAGGCCGGGCGGGACGAGCAACGTCGAGGTCAGCACGCCGATGCAGCCCTGCTTGTAGCCGCGGGCCTCGTCGGTCTCCTTCGCCAGCGCCGGGTCGGCGAGCATCCGCTGGAGCCGCCGGCTCTGCTCGGGGCTCAGCGTGCCGGTGGCGTCCACGCCGTCACCGGCGCAGTCGCGGCACTGCCAGCGGCCGGACGGGTCCACGTCGAGGTGGCGGATCGGGCCCTCGTCGCCGAGCTTCTGCACCAGGGAGACGCGCTTGCCGGCCGGGGTGGGGCTGGCTGTTCCCGCTGTTCCGGGCGCGGTGGCGCCTTCGGCCCGGCCGAAGGCGCATCCGGTCAGAGCGGTCGCCAGCAGGACGGCAGCGGACAGGGCGGGGACGCGCGACGACCATGATGGGCGGACCACGCGGGGAAACCTACACTTCCGTAGGTAGCGCGCACTAGCGGCCGAGCGGCCCGGGGTGGGGATCCCCTACCTGGGGGAGGCCGGAAGTTCAACGCCCGGGCCGTCGGTCCCTCGGTCTGCTGCGAAACCACGCACATCGGGCGCGCCGAGGCGGGCCGCGTCGGCGGCGATGTCGTCCGTCATGAGCTGCGACTCCCGCTCGGCCAGCACCCGCGCCCGGTAGTGGGCCACCTCCCGGTCCCGGGTCGCCGCGTCCCAGCCGAGCACCGCGCCCATCAGCTCCGCGGCGTGCTCCGCCGACTCCAGGCCGCGGTGGCTGGTCTCGATCGAGATCCGGGTACGCCGGGTGAGCACGTCCTCCAGGTGCAGCGCGCCCTCGGCGCGGGCGGCGTACGTCACCTCGGCGGCCAGGTATTCCGGCGCGCCGGCCAGCGGCGAACCGAGCAGCGGATCGGCGTCGACCAGCGCGAGCAGGTCCAGCGTGAGGTTGCCGTACCGCTCCAGCAGGTGCTCGACCACGCCGACCGCGACTCCGTGCCGGCGGGCCAGGTCGGCCCGGTCCCGCCACAGGGCCGCGTACCCGTCGGCGCCCAGCAGCGGCAGGTCGGCGGTACGCGAGGGGCGGGTCCGGCCGAGCCGGTGCATCGCGCGGTCGACCACGTCCGACGCCATCACCCGGTAGGTGGTGTACTTGCCGCCGGCCACCAGCAGCAGGCCGAGCATCGGCTCCACCACGGCGTGCTCGCGGGACAGCTTCGAGGTGGAGTCCGCCTCGCCGGCCAGCAGCGGGCGCAGCCCGGCGTAGACGCCCTCGATGTCGGCGGTGGTCAGCGGCCGGTCCAGCACCGTGTTGACCTGGGAGAGCAGGTATTCGATGTCGCTGGCGGTCGCGGCCGGGTGGGACCTGTCGAGTTGCCAGTCCGTGTCGGTGGTGCCGATGATCCAGTGCCCGCCCCAGGGGATCACGAAGAGCACGCTCGTGGCGGTACGCAGGATCAGGCCGGTCTCGCCGACGATCGCCGAGCGGGGCACCACCAGGTGCACTCCCTTGGAGGCCCGGACCCGCAGCTTCGGGCGGAGCCCGACGTCGTTGAGCATCCGCGACATGTCGTCGCTCCACACGCCGGTGGCGGCGATCACGGTGCGCGCGCGTACCTCGAACTCGGCGTCCGGCGAGCCGGCCGGCGCCTCCAGGTCGCGTACCCGCACGCCGGTGACCTCGCGGGCCTGGCGGGTCAGGCCGACCGCGCGGGCGCTGGTCACCACAGTCGCGCCGAGGCTCGCCGCGGTACGCGCCAGCGTCACCACGAGACGGGCGTCGTCGACCTGACCGTCGTAGTAGCGGATCGCGCCGGCCAGCTTGTCCGGACGCAGGCTCGGGAAGATCCGGCGCGTGCCCTCGCGGCTCAGGTGCCGGTGCAGCGGCATCCCCCGCCCGCCGCCGAACACCCCGGCGAACGCGTCGTACGCGGCCACGCCGAGCCCGTAGTAGGAGCGGCGGAAGAACCGCCGGGGCAGGTCCCGCGCGCCGCCCTCGGCGGGCAGCGGAACCAGGATCGGCACCGGACGGACCAGGTGCGGGGCGAGCCGGGTGGCGAGCAGTCCGCGTTCGGTCAGCGCCTCGTGGACCAGGTGGAACTCCAGCTGCTCCAGGTAGCGCAGGCCGCCGTGGATCAGCTTGCTGGACCGGCTGGAGGTGCCGGCGGCGTAGTCGCGCGCCTCCACCAGGGCGACCTTCAGCCCGCGGGACGCGGCGTCGAGCGCGGCGCCCGCTCCGGTCACCCCGCCGCCGATGACCAGGACGTCGAACCGCTCGGCCCGAAGGCGGCGCAGGTCGTCGGCGCGGCGCTCGGCGGAGAGCTGGCCGGCCACAGATCGGGACACGTTGGGGTCGCGCACCCGTCCACGGTAACCGTCCGGGGCGCGCGGCGACACGGCCCGGCCGTACCGTGATGACCATGCTGACCGGCCCGCCGTTCGCGCCCGTACCGCCGCCGCCACCGCGTGAGACCGGGCCGTGGCCGGTCGTCGCGGCCGTGCTCACCGGGTTCTGGGTCGTGCTGGTGACCGTTCCGGGTCAGGTCGGCGGCTGGCTCGTCGAGCAGGTCATGCTGGTCATGGGCCTGGACCGGGCGGTGGCGGTCTGGCCGGTGGTGGCGGTGGTCACCGTGCTGCTGGCCGGGGCGCCCTCGCTGGCGCTGGCGCTGGCGCCCCGCTCCCCCGCGCTGCGGGCGACCGGCCGCGCCTGGACCGCCGCCGTGGTCGCGCTGGGCGCGACGACGCTGCTGCGGACGGTGCCGCCGGTGCACCACGAGGCGTACCTGGCCGCGCTGGCGGTGACCGCCGCGGTGCTCGCGTTCGTCGCCGCCCGGCTGGCCCGCGTGCGTCCGCCCGTCGCCGTGGACGCGGTCCCGGAGGGCCGTTTCGGGACGGTGCCGCTGCTGGCGGTCGCGGCCGGGCTGGCGTCGCTGCTGCCCTGGGCGTGGGTGGGCGCGCTGGGCGGGGCGCTGGAGACGGTGCTCGCCGGGTTGGCCGCCGCCGCGCTCGGCACGCTCGCCGGGGCGCTGCTCGGCGCCCGGTTCTGGGCCGCGTTCGGGCCGGGTCCGGCCCGGTTGGTGCTGGTCGGCGGCCTGGTCGCGGGCGTCGCGTTGACGCCGCTCGCGGCCGCCGCCGGGCAGTCCGGCGTACAACTGCCGGCGCTGTTCCTGCTGCCGCCGCTCGGTTTCGTGCTGGCCGCGCTGGAGGCGGCGGCCCGGCACTCGCGCCGCCCGGCCGGACCGGCGCCGGTGCGCTGGCTGATCGGGCTGGCGTTGCTGGGGCCGCTGGCCTTCACCGACCCGGACGAGATAACCCTCCTGCTCGCCACCACCCGGGACACGCCGTTCTGGGTCGCCGTGGGCACCGGCGTCGCGTTCGCCGTCGCGGTCCTGCTCGCCCTCGGGTACGGCGTGCTGCTCGCCCGGTCCCGCGCCCGCGCGCCCCGGCGCGGTCCGGCCGCGCTCGCCGCCGCCGCGCTGCTCGTCGCCGTCGCCGTGGTGTACGTGGTCCCCGGCCAGCCGGGTCTGCACGGCGAGCGGCTGCTCGTGGTGCTGCGCGAGCAGGCCGACCTGACCGGGTTGCCGGCCGGGACGCCGGGACGGGCCGGGCGGGACGCCCGGGCGACCGAGGTCTACCGGCGGCTGGTCGCCACCGCCGACCGCACCCAGGGCGACCTGCGCCGCATGCTGACCGACATGCGGCTGAAGCCGACACCGTACTACCTGGTCAACGCGATCGAGACGGACGGCGGCCCGGCGGTGCGGGCCTGGCTGTCCGGCCGGCCCGAGGTGGCCCGGGTGCTGGTCAGCCAGCGGCTGCGTCCGCTGCCCGCGCTCGCCCCGACGGCGCGCGGCGACGCCCCGGCGCCGACCGGACCGGCCTGGAACATCTCGCTGATCGGGGCGGACCGGGTCTGGTCGGAGCTGGGCGTCACCGGCTCCGGCGTGGTGGTGGGCAGCTCCGACTCCGGAGTGGACGGCCGGCACCCGGCGCTCGCCGGCGGCTTCCGGGGCGGCGACGACTCCTGGTACGACCCGTGGGAGGACCGCCGCGCCCCGGCCGACCGGGGTGGCCACGGCACCCACACGCTGGGCAGCGCGGTGGGCCGGGACGGCATCGGCGTGGCGCCCGGCGCGAGCTGGGTCGGCTGCGTCAACCTGGACCGCAACCTGGGCAGCCCGGCACGCTACCTCGACTGTCTCCAGTTCATGCTGGCCCCGTTCCCGCCGGGCGGGAACCCGCTGACCGACGGCCGTCCGGCGCGCGCCCCGGACGTGCTCACCAACTCGTGGGGCTGCCCGCCGCTGGAGGGCTGCGATCCGGGGGCGCTGCGCCCGGCGACCGCGGCGCTGACCGCGGCCGGCATCCTGGTGGTGGCCGCCGCCGGCAACACCGGCCCGTCCTGCGGCTCGATCGTGGACCCGCCGGCGCCGTACCCGGACGTGCTGACCGTCGGGGCGGTGGACCGGCAGCGCCGCGTCACCGACTTCTCCAGCCGTGGTCCCGCGCCGGACGGCGTGGCCAAGCCGGACCTGGTCGCCCCGGGCGCGGCTGTGCTCTCCGCGATGCCCGGCGGCGGGTACGCGACGCTGGACGGCACCTCGATGGCCACGCCGCAGGTGGCGGGCGTGGTGGCGCTGATGTGGTCGGCGAATCCCGCGCTGGTCGGGGACCTGGAACGGACCCGGGCCATCCTGCGCGACACCGCGCAGCCGGTCCCGCAGCCCGCCGAGGCCTGCGGCGGACCGCGGGACGTCTCCGGCGCCGGGCTGGTCGACGCGTACGCGGCGGTGCGCGCGGCCCGGGCGGCCACCACCGGTTAACAACCCTGTCCATTGGCCTGCCGATGCCCTACTGTCGGCGTCCATGGACGTGGAGATCATCGAGCTGGGCCGGGACCGGCTGCCCGAGGTGGTCGAGCTGTGCCGCGTGTCGCTCGACCTGCCGGAGGACGCGGTCGAGGCGTCCGCGGTGGTGGTCACCGTGGCGGAACGCGCCGGGGCCGACCGCCCGGTGCTGCGGCTCGGCGCGGTACGCGACGGCGCGTTGATCGGGGTGCTCGTCGGGTCGCTGTCGGCAGCCGATCCGCGGCTCGGCCACGTCGACCTGATCGCGGTCGCCCCGCCGGAGCGCCGCCAGGGTGTGGGCGGGGCGCTGCTGGCCGAGGCGGAGAGCCGGCTCGGCGCGCTCGGCGCGGCCGAGGTGCTGCTCGCCGGCAACCCGCCGCACTACGCCTGGCCCGGGATCGACGTGCGCTACACCCCGGCGGTCTGCGCCGCGCAGCGGCTCGGCTACCGGCAGGACCGGACCGCCTGGAACATGACCGCCGACCTGTCCGAGGGGTCGGTGGCGCTGCGTCCCACCGAGGCCGCCGAGCGGCGGCTGGCCGGGCGGGGCGTGACGGTACGCCGGGCCACCCCGGACGACCTGCCGGCGCTCGCCGCGTTCGCCAGGTCCACGTTCGGCGGCACCTGGGACGGTGAGCTGGCCGGTTCGGTGGGGCGGCCGGACGCGGGCGTGCACCTGGCCGAGCGGGACGGTGAGATCCTCGGTTTCGCCGCCTACGGGTCGGCCCGGCCGAGCTGGTTCGGGCCGATGGGCACCGCGCCGGCGGCGGAGGGCTCCGGGATCGGTGGTGTGCTGCTGCGCCGCTGCCTGCGTGACCAGGCGGCGGCCGGGATCGGCGCGGCGCAGATCGGCTGGGTGGGGCCGGTGCCGTTCTACTCGAACGCGGCGGGGGCCCGGATCGAACGGGTGTTCTTCCTCTACCGGAAAGCCATCAAAGGGGCATAGACGCTAATAGCGCCATTCGACCTCCTTCGTCATCGACCGGGCTCTACGGTCGGGGGCAGAGGAGGCGGTGCATGACCACGAATGACGAACGGGCCGAGGAACCGTACGACGAGCTTCCCGGCCAGCTCCCGTTCGACCGGCTCGACATCGGTGACGCCGAGCAGCTCGCCGAGCTGACCGGCGCGGACCGGCCACCGGTGGAGGAGCAACGGCAGCCGGTGGACGAGCCGCGGCGGCTGCCGCCGTACGACCGGACGCACAAGCGACGCAACCAGCGCCCGCTGCCCACCTGACACGCACACGGAAAGGGGCGGACCGCTGACGCGGCCCGCCCCTTTCGGCGTACTGGGTGGAGCTGGACTCAGAAGTCCATCTCCCCGCCACCCGGGCCCGCCGGAGCGGCCGGGGTCTTCTCCGGCTTGTCCGCCACGACGGCCTCGGTGGTGAGGAACAGCGCGGCGATCGACGCGGCGTTCTGCAGCGCGGAACGGGTCACCTTGGCCGGGTCGATGATGCCCGCGGCCAGCAGGTCCACGTACTCGCCGGTCGCGGCGTTGAGGCCGTGACCCGGGTCGAGGTTGCGAACCCGCTCGACGACGACGCCACCCTCCATGCCGGCGTTGACGGCGATCTGCCGCAGCGGGGCGTCCAGCGCGATCTTGACGATCTGCGCGCCGGTCGCCTCGTCGCCGGCCAGGTCCAGCTTGTCGAAGGCGGTCTTGCCGGCCTGCACCAGCGCGACGCCACCACCCGGGACGATGCCCTCCTCGACGGCGGCCTTCGCGTTGCGGACGGCGTCCTCGATGCGGTGCTTGCGCTCCTTCAGCTCGACCTCGGTGGCCGCGCCGACCTTGATCACCGCAACACCGCCGGCCAGCTTGGCCAGACGCTCCTGCAGCTTCTCCCGGTCGTAGTCGGAGTCGCTCTTGTCGATCTCGGCCCGGATCTGGTTCACCCGGCCCTGGATCTGCTCGGCGTCGCCGGCGCCGTCGACGATGGTGGTCTCGTCCTTGGTCACCACGACCTTGCGGGCGCGGCCCAGCATCTCGAGGCCGGTCGCGTCCAGCTTGAGGCCGACCTCCTCGCTGATGACCTGGCCACCGGTGAGGATGGCGATGTCGGTCAGCATGGCCTTGCGGCGGTCACCGAAGCCCGGCGCCTTGACGGCGACCGACTTGAAGGTGCCACGGACCTTGTTGACCACCAGGGTGGCCAGGGCCTCGCCCTCCAGGTCCTCGGCGATGATCAGCAGCGGCTTGCCCGACTGCATGACCTTCTCCAGGATCGGGAGCAGGTCCTTCACCGACGAGATCTTGCTGTTGACGATCAGGATGTACGGGTCGTCGAAGACGGCCTCCATACGCTCCGGGTCGGTCATGAAGTAGGCGGAGATGTAGCCCTTGTCGAAGCGCATGCCCTCGGTGAGCTCGAGCTCCAGGCCGAAGGTGTTGCTCTCCTCGACGGTGATGACACCTTCCTTGCCCACCTTGTCCATCGCCTCGGCGATGATCTCGCCGACGCTGGGGTCGGCGGCGGAGATGGAGGCGGTGGAGGCGATCTGCTCCTTGGTCTCCACGTCCTTGGCGAGCTTGAGCAGCTCCTCCGAGACGTTGGCCACGGCGGCCTCGATGCCCCGCTTCAGGGCCATCGGGTTGGCGCCGGCGGCCACGTTGCGCAGACCCTCACGAACCAGGGCCTGGGCCAGGACGGTCGCCGTCGTCGTGCCGTCACCGGCGACGTCGTCGGTCTTCTTCGCGACCTCCTTGACCAGCTCGGCGCCGATCTTCTCGTACGGGTCCTCGAGCTCGATCTCCTTGGCGATGCTCACACCATCGTTGGTGATGGTGGGGGCACCCCACTTCTTCTCGAGCACGACGTTGCGGCCCTTGGGGCCGAGCGTCACCTTCACGGCGTCGGCGAGCTGGTTCATGCCCCGCTCGAGGCCGCGGCGCGCCTCTTCGTCGAACGCGATCATCTTGGCCATACGGCGTTGTCCTCCTGGACACTCACGGGCCACCCGGGATGCCCGGATGGGCCGTCTGGTGTACGCACCTTGGGGACGTCGCCACCTGGCGACGACGACGTCTCCTCGGTCGGGCCGGACAGCCCGCGACGACCGGCCCCGTACCGCTCCGGCGCCACCTGGGACACCGGTGCGGCCGTGGCCCTACCGCCCCGACCTTCTGGCACTCACCGTATGCGAGTGCCAATGACTTGTTTAGCACTCTCCCTAGCCGAGTGCAAGCACGACCGCCCCGCTCAGCCGAGTTCCGCCGCCAGCTGAGCCGCGGTCACCGGGCCTTCCTGGGCCCGCTGCTCGGCGTACGTGACCACCAGCCCCACCTGCTGCGCCAGGTAGGTCGGAGCCGCCACCACGGCGCTGAGAACGGTGAGCGTCACCGCGCCGATCGCGGTGCCCACGGCGCCCATCGGCTCGAGCCCGAAGAGCGCCCCGCTGATCCCGCTCAGCACGACGTCCAGCAGCGTCGCCACGACCAACGCCGCCACCACCAGCGCGACCCGGCCCAGCACCATGCCGAACCGGCTGTGGAACATCCGCCACGACCGCCCGACCGGATCCCGCCGCTCGAACAGGTAGACCGGACCGAACAGGGCGAGCGCGAGCGCGGCGTAGAGGCCGGGCAGCAGGCAGAAGCAGGCGCCGAGCGTGACCAGCAGCGACACCACGATGGTCCAGCCCCAGAGGCCGAGGGCTCGGCTCAGCCCGTACCGGAAGGCGGCGCCGAGCCCGGCCGGCTGACCGGCCGCCTGCCGGGCGATCACCCAGGTGCCCGCCGCCCAGCCCATCGCCTGGAGCGCGCCGAAGATCAGCCCGGCGAACAGGATCGCGCCGTAGAAGCCGAGCGTCTGCGCCCAGAAGTCCTCCGGCAGCACCGGCGACCCGTCCGGCGCGGTCGCCATCTGCCCGTCGGGGCTGAGGACGAGCGTGAGGACGCCGATCACCATCGCCGGGGGGACCTGGGTGAGCAGCACGATCGGCAGGAGCTGCCGCCAACCGCGCTGCAGCGCCCCCCAGCAACGGGCGAACCATGGGCCGATGCCCGCGTGCGGCGGGTTGACGAGCGGGTCCTGCGGGTCGATGCCGGGAAACCAGCCGGCGTACGCACCGGGGCCGGCGGCCACCGGGTAGGCGGCGCCCGGCATCGGATGAGCCGGGTACCCGGGCCAGCCCGCCTGGGGAGGACCAGCCGGGTAGCCCGGCATCGTGGGGTAGCCCGGCGGCGTGGGGTAGCTGGGGGGCGGGGCGGCACCCGGCGCGGTCCAGCCGGCCGGGTCGCCCCCACCGGGCGGGGTGGCCGGGTCGGCGGGAGTGGCCGGGCCGGACGGGTTCGGGTGGGCGGGCTGCGCGTCGTACCCGGGTTGATGCGGAATGCTCGGGCCGTAGCCGGTCTGGTCGGCCCAGGGATCGGCGGGCGCCGGGCCGGGAGCGGGCACGGACGGCCCGGCGCTCCCCGACGACGCCGGATCGGTGGCCGGAGGCGGAGGCGCGGTCGGGTCGGCCGGAGAGCCGGACGGCGTCGGCGACACCGGTTCGGTGGAACCCGGCGGAGGCAGATCGGACATGGGCCCTCCTCAGCGGCTACGGCTGGAACGGCTCATGATCTTCCATGGTGCACGCTCACAGCGCAGCCCCCCGGTCGGTGGACCCGGCTGCGGAACCGCCCGGCGGGCGGAGGTCAGGCGATGACGCGGACCCGCTCGGCCTGCGGACCCTTCTGCCCCTGCGCGATCTCGAACTCGACCCGCTGGCCGTCGTCCAGCGCCTTGTAACCGTCCATCTCGATCGCGGAGAAGTGGACGAAGACGTCCTGCCCGCCGTCGACGGCGATGAAGCCGTAGCCCTTTTCGGCGTTGAACCACTTCACGGTGCCCTGTGCCACGGTG
Source organism: Micromonospora chalcea (assembly GCF_028768405.1). Lineage (NCBI taxonomy): Bacteria > Bacillati > Actinomycetota > Actinomycetes > Micromonosporales > Micromonosporaceae > Micromonospora > Micromonospora chalcea. The sequence continues at coordinate 4,282,807 of NZ_CP118233.1, forward strand.
CACTTCCTCACTCTGCGCGGCGTTCCAACACCCGGAAACCGGCGGACCGGCACCGGTAGCACACCGGTTCAGCGATCGGCGACGACCACTGAATTCGGTGACCGAAATCGCACGCTACACGAGGCGTGACGACGGCGCACGACCACAAATCGGGCATATTCCGGGCGGTACCCGGCCCCGGTCACGCGCCTGCGCCGGCCCGTCCGGTATGCATGCGGCATGACCAGCGCGCCCACCACGACCACCGTTCGCCGGGTCCGGCCGACCGACGCCGCCCGGATGCGGGCGCTGCGGCTGGAGATGCTGGCCGACTCCCCACTGGCCTTCCTGGAGACGGTGGCCGAGGCCGCCGCCCGGCCGCACGCGGAGTTCGCGGCCCGGGTCGCGGCCGTCTCCCGGGGCGACCACACCGCCCAGTTCGTGGCCGACCCGGGCGGCCGGCTGGTCGGCCACGCCGGTGGCACCGCCGCGCCGGACGAGCCGGGCCTGACGCTCGTCTACGCGGTCTACGTGACGCCGGCCCGACGGGGCAGCGGTCTGCTCGCCGCGCTCGTCGACGAGGTGGCCGCCTGGTCGCGCGCCTGCGGACGGCCCGAGCTGATGATGGAGGTGGTGGTCGGCAACGACCGGGCCTACCGGGCCTACCAGAAGCTGGGCTTCGTGGACACCGGCGTACGCGTGCCGCACCCCAGGATCCCCCGCCTGCACGAACTCCAGATGCGCCGCCCGGCGTGAGGCCGACCGGACGCAGTTGTTAAGAGGGGGCCCCTCCTATACCGGAGGCGTTAAGAAGGGGCCCCTCCTTTCAGGAGTGGCGGCGGCTCTGGACGATGCGGAACCGGTTCGCCACGTACGCGCCGTCGGTCAGCGCCGAGTTGGCCGCCGCGTTCGCGCCGGAGCCGTGGAAGTCGGAGAACGCCGCCGACTGGTTGACGAACACCCCGCCGGTGAGGTTGCAGGACAGGTGCACCCCGGCGTCGATGGCCGCCTTCTCGGCCTCGTCCAGCACGGCCTCGTCGGTGGAGTAGACGCCCGCGGTCAGCGCGCCCTTCTCGCCCACCGTCTCGCGCAGGATGCGCAGGCTGTGCTCGGTCGAGTCGGTCGCGATGGCGAACGAGATCGGCCCGAACCACTCCCGCGAGTAGGTGGCGGTGTCGGAGGCGTCCAGCTTCACCACAGTCGGCGTACGCACCACCGCGCCGGGGAAGGACGGGTGCTCGACTACGCGCGACTCCAGCACCGGCTCGCCGACCTTGGTGACCTCGTCCAGCCGCTCCAGCACGCCGTCGTTGACGATCGCGCCGGTCAGCTCGACGCCGCGGGCCGGGTCGGCGGTCAGCTTGGCGACCGCGCCGGCGATCCCGGCGGCCACCTCGTCGAAGCTCTTGTGCCCCTGGTCGGTCTCGATTCCGTCGCGCGGGATCAGCAGGTTCTGCGAGGTGGTGCACATCTGGCCGCTGTACAGCGTCAGCGTGAAGCCGAGGTTGCGGCAGAGCCCGGCGAAGTCGTCGGTGGAGTCGATCACCACCGTGTTCAGGCCGGCCTTCTCGGTGTAGACGGCCGCCTGCCGGGCGTTCGCCTCCAGCCAGTCGCCGTACTCGGTGGAGCCGGTGAAGTCGACGATCTTCACGGCCGGGTCCAGGGCCAGCGTCGTGGCGAGCTTCTCGCCGGGCGCCTCGGGCGCGAGCTGCACCAGGTTCGGGTCGAACCCGGCCTCGGCGAGCACCTCGCGGGCGTACTTCACGGTGATCGCCAGCGGCAGCACCGCGCGCGGGTGCGGCTTCACCACTACCGGGTTGCCGGTGGCCAGCGAGGCGAACAGACCGGGGTACGAGTTCCAGGTGGGGAACGTGTTGCAGCCGATGACCAGCGCGACCCCGCGCGGCACCACGTGGAACGTCTTGGTCATCCGGAGCGGGTCGCCCTTGCCCGCGGCCTTCTCCCAGCCGGCGGTCCCCGGGTGGCGGGTCATCTCGGCGTACGCGTACGCGACCGCCTCCAGCGCCCGGTCCAGCGCGTGCGCGCCACCGGCCTGGAACGCCATCACGAACGCCTGGCCGCTGGTGAACTGCACCGCGTTCGCCAGCTCGAAGACGTTCTTGTGCAGCCGGGCGAGGATCTCCAGGCAGACGCCCACCCGGGCCTGCGGGCCGGCGTCGCGCCAGGCGGGCAGCGCGGCGCTCGCGGCGGACACGAGCTGGTCGGCGCCCGCGTGCGGGTAGCGCACGTCCAGCGCCACGCCGAACGGGCTGACCTCGGTGGCGACCGTGCTGCCGTCACCGGCCTGGTCGAGCGGGAAGTCGCCACCCAGGTACGCCTCGAAGGCGGCCTTGCCGTCGGCGGCGGCGGTCTCGCCGTACACCCGGGGGCTGGGTGACTCGGGGTAGGCCGACCAGTACCCGCGCTCCGCGATGGCGGTCAGCGCCCGGTCGAGGGTCTCGCGGTGCCTGTCGTACAGGGGGTGCGGGGTCTCCGTCATGCCCGCCATCATGCAACAGAAAGGCACCAGATCAGTAGGGGCGTGTCACAACTCAGATCGTCAACTGCCAGTCGACGGAACCGGCGGCCGGGCGGAAGCCCAGTTGCTCGTTGATCGCGATCATGTGCCGGTTCGCGACCGCGTTCCAGGTGTCGACGGCCCGCAACGCCGGTTCGTGTGTCAGCGCGTACTCCAGGTTCCCGGCCTTGCAGAGCAGGCCGAGCCGGCGGCCGCGGTGGTCGGGGTCGACGAGGGTGATCTCCTGCCAGGCGTGGTCGGCGCTGCTCGCGTCCAGGCTGAGCTGGGTCCAGCCGACCAGGCGGCCGGTCGCCTCGTGCACCACGCCGGTGTTGTACCGGCGTACGCCCCGGGCATCGAGCGCCCGCTCCGCGTCGCGTACCCGCGCCGCGTCCATCCGCTCCGGCTTCCAGTCCAGCTCACCCATCGGCGCGTCGAGCAGCAGCCGGCCCTGGAGGTAGGCGACGTCCGCGACGTACTCCTCGGGGGTGTGATCGCGCCACCGCACCGGCCGGTATCCGGTGGCCGCGGTGCGGGCCTGGGCCAGCAGCGCGGCGAGCCGGTCACGGTCGAGCCCGGTCACGTCGAGGCGGCGGCGGACGTCGGCCAGCGCCGGCTTGGCGCCCAGGGCGGCGGCGAACGCGGCGCCGGGGAAGACCCGGTCCTCCTCGCCGGGCAGCGCGGCGGTGGTCGAGCCGACAAGGCGTTTGCCGCCGTGCTCGCGGAGCAGCCGCACGCCGTGCTCGTGCAGCACGCGGCCGATGCCGCGCCTCCGGTACGCCGGGTCGACTGTCAGTTCGACTGTCGCGTTCTCGGTGTTCTCGATCGTGTGCAGGTGCAACCGGAGCCAGCCCACCGGCAGCCCGTCCAGGCGGGCGACGAGCCAGCGTCCCTCGATGCCGGGCATCGGGTGCGACAGCAGCGCCTCGAAGCGGCGGCGGCAGATCGGCGGGAGGTCCGGCTCGTCGACGGCCTGGGCGGCGCAGGCGATCCGGTACGCCGCGTCGAGCGTCTGCCGGTCGGCGGGATCAAGCGGCGTCACGGTCAGCGTCATGTCACCCAGGGTGCGCCGGACACAGCGAAGAGGCCAGCGGTTTTCCGCTGGCCTCTTCGGACGTTGGTCGGGAGGGACGTCCGCACAACGCCTCCGGCGTTGGGTCGCAAGAACTTGAAAAGTCTCCGGCGGATGCCCTCCCGCACGAAGCATCTTGCGCCGTCCGGTTCCTGCCGTCAAGTCCTTGAGGGTGGTTTTCTGGCACTCACCGCACATCACCGGTTACCCACCGGTCTCACCCGATCCCCCACCCGGGCGAGCCCCACCTCCCCCACTCGGCCGAGGCGCCGGGCTCCGGGTCAGGACAGCAGGCCGGCGTCCCGGGCGGCGCGCAGGGACGGCTTGATGCGGTGGGTGGGCCCGACCTGGGCGGCCACCGCGTCGAGCGTCTTCAGGCCCTCGCCGGTGTTGAACACGACCGTCTCGGCGGACGGGTCGAGCCGGCCCGACTCGACCAGCTTGCGCAACACCGCGACCGTCACGCCGCCCGCCGTCTCGGCGAACACCCCGGTGGTACGGGCGAGCAGCCGGATGCCGGCGCGGATCTCGTCGTCGTCGGCGTAGTCCATCCAGCCGCCGGTACGGCGCACCGCCTCCAGCGCGTACAGCCCGGCGGCGGGGTCGCCGATGTTCAGTGACTTGGCGATGCCGGTCGGCTTGACCGGCGTGATCGTGTCGGTGTCGCCGTGCAGCGCGGTGGCGATCGGGTTGCAGCCGGCCGACTGCGCGCCGAACACCTTCCAGCCACCGGCCGGCGCCTCGACCAGGCCGATCTCGACCAGCTCGGCGAACGCCTTGTCGATCTTGGTGAGCAGCTCGCCACTGGCCATCGGGATGACCACCTGGGCCGGGATCCGCCAGCCGAGCTGCTCGGCCACCTCGTAGCCGAGCGTCTTGGAGCCCTCGGCGTAGTAGGGCCGCACGTTCACGTTGACGAACGCGGTGTCCTCGAACTCGTCGGTCTCCACCAGTTCGCCGCAGAGCCGGTTCACGTCGTCGTACGAGCCGTCGATGGCGACCAGGTCACCGCCGTAGACAGCGGTGGTGACGACCTTGCCCTGCTCCAGGTCGCCGGGGATGAAGACGACAGACGGCACGCCGGCCCGGGCCGCGTGCGCGGCGACCGAGTTGGCGAGGTTGCCGGTGGAGGCGCAGGCGTAGCGGGTGAAGCCGAGCTGCCGGGCCGCGGTCAGCGCCACCGAGACGACCCGGTCCTTGAACGAGTGGGTGGGGTTCGCGCTGTCGTCCTTGACCCACAGCGGCGCGGTGAGTCCCAGCTCGGCGGCGAGGTTCGGGGCGGCGACCAGCGGGGTCAGCCCCGGGTCGAGCGTGACCCGGGTGTCCGGGTCCTGACCGGCCGGCAGCAGCGCCGCGTACCGCCAGATGTTCGCCGGACCGGCCTCGATCTGCTCCCGGGTGACGGTGGCGAGCGCGGCGGTATCGTAGTCGACCTCCAGCGGCCCGAAGCACTCGTAACAGGCGTGCTGGGCGGCCAGCGGGTAGCGCGCCGAACAGGCGCGGCAGACCAGGGCGCGGGCCGGGCTGAGGGTGGTGTCGATGCCGGTGGCGGCGGGAAGCGTCGACGTCATGTCGAGGATTTCCTCTCATCTTTCCCCGCATCGCCGGGTGCGGCGGGGACGGAATTGGCACCTGCCCGCTGTCGCTCGTCGTCGAGCGTGCGGGTGGTTGCCGGGGCGTCGTCGGGCCGTATCCCTCAGCCCCTCTGGATGAGGTATTCAGTTGTGCCGCCGAGTCTATGCGCTGCTCACGGCCGCGCCACCCCGGGATCCCACGCTGTGGGCCGGCTCAGCGTCCGACCACCGCGGCCGGCTCCACCACGGCGGGCCGGTCCACCACCGCGAGCGGCTCCGGCGCCGTCGTGGTCACGGCTGCCGGGCGGGTACGGGTGACCAGGTTCGCGGCCACCAGGGCGGCGATGGTCAGCCCGGCGCCCACCAGCTCGATCGCGACCGGCCGGTACCCGCGCAGGATCTGCACCGCGAACGTGACCACCGGCACCAGGTTCATGAACAGCGCGGCGTCGGCCGGGCCGAGTCGCCGTACACCGGTGTTCCAGGCCAGCACCGCGAGGACGGCGGCGATCAGCACCGCGTACGCCAGTTGGGGGGCGACCGCGACGAGGTCGGCGGCGGCCGGCGCGTGCTGGAGCCCGGTGAGGTCGGCGACGGCGCTGGCGGCGAGCATGGCGAGCATGCCCGTGACGGCGGTCAGCGTGGTGTAGCGCAGCGCCGACCATTCGGGGAACCGGCTCGCGCCGTGCGTGTAGAAGGCCCAGCCGATCACCGCGCCCAGCATGAGCAGCCCGCCGACGCCGAACTGTCCGAGCCCGTCCAGCCGGCCGCGGGTGATCACCAGGCCGACGCCGACCAGGGCCACCAGTGCCAGTCCGAGCAGCGCCGGGCGGGGGCGTACGCCGTCGCGCGCCCAGCGGACCAGCTGGGTGATCAGCGGCACGGTGGCGCCGAACAGCGCGATCTGCTGCGGGGTGGCGTGGCCGAGGGCGAGGTTCGTCAGCGCGTTGAAGCCGGCGAAGCCGAGTGCGCCGAGCAGCCACACCTCGGCCGCGCGCCCGCGCGTGGCGAGTGCGGCCAGCCCTTCACGGGCCAGCAGCAGGGCGACCAGCACGGCGGTGGCGAGGACGTACCGGGTGGTGGTCAGGTTGAGGGCGTCCACCCGGGTCAGCGCGCTCGCCAGCACGGGGAACATGACGCCCCAGCTGAGCACTGCGAAGATCGGGAAGGCGGCGGAACGGAAGCGCATCCCAGCTCCTATGTTCGAGTATCGTCGAACCAAACGCCACGACTCTAGGAGCTTGTTCGACGATTGTCGAACATGGGTTATCGTAGTCACATGGAGCTGCACGAACCCGAGCTGCGCGAGGTCCCGGTCACCGCCGTGCTGGCGGCGCTGGCCGACGACGTGCGGCTGCAGATCGTGCGCGCGCTCGCGCCGGGCGGGGAGCACGCCTGCGGCTCGTTCGAGTTCGGCGTCTCCAAGGCCACCCGCAGCCACCACCTGAAGGTGCTGCGCGAGGCGGGCCTGACCCGCACCCGCATCGCGGGCACCACCCGGTACGTGCGGCTGCGCCGCGACGAGCTGGACCGCCTCTACCCGGGCCTGCTCGACGCCGTCCTCACCGCGCCCGCCCGGCCGCAAGGATCAGCCTCCCCCGCCACTCCCGGCGGGATGACATGATCGCCTGATGCGGAAGGCGACTGCCCGGATCGGGCTCCTCGCCGGCGCGGCACTGCTCGCCGGCTGCACCCCGGCACCGGCCCCGGTCGACGGGCCGCCGTCGGCGCCACCCCGGCCCGGCGCCGAGCCCGCCGCCACGTGCTCCCCGGAGGGCATCCGGATCACCGGGCTCGGGGTGAGCGCGGCGATGGGGCTGCGGGCGATGGGCCTGGACCTGGTCAACTGCGGCGACCGCCCGTACGAGCTGCGTGGCTATCCGGCGGTCGCGCTCCGGGACGCCGACGGGGACGCGATAACGGTACGGATCATCCCGGGCGCCGCGCCGATCACCGCCGGCTTCGACCACCCGCCCACCCGGATCGTGCTGGCGCCGGGCGAACGGGCCGGCGCGGCGCTGATCTGGCGCAACCTCGTCACCGACCCGACCGTGGTGGCCACCGCGGGCGCCGAACTCGACGTCGCCCCGTCGACCGGCCGGCCGGCGTACCCGGTCGAGCTGGACGGGCCGATCGACCTCGGGAACACCGGCCGGCTCGGCGTCAGCGCCTGGAAGCGCCGCGACGCCGACCCGGCGACGCAGGCGCCCCCGCGCTCCGATCCACCGGCCCCCTCGACCTCGCCGGTCAGCCCGCTCTGACTCAGATCGCGGCACGGAAGCGCCCTCCCGTACCGCGATCTCGCCGGGCGGCGGATCAGACCGGAACCGAGGCGGGCGACGCGGTGGCGGGCTCGGCCGGGGCGGCGCGGCGGCGGGCGAGCAGCGCGTCCAGCGCCCAGCTGCCCGGGCCGAGCACGGCGACCAGCAGGAACGACCAGCAGAAGAGCGCCGCCAGTTCGCCGCCGTTCTGCAGCGGCAGCAGGTTCTGCGGCTGGTGCACAGTGAAGTACGCGTACGCCATCGAGCCGGAGGCGAGCAGCGCGGCCGGACGGGTGAGCAGGCCGACGAGGACCAGCACGCCGCAGACGAGCTGGATCAGCGCCGCCCACCAACCGGGCCAGGTGGCGAACGGGACGGCCTCGCCGGAACCTCGGTTGCCGCCGAAGACGCCGAATATCGACGCCGCGCCGTGGCATAGGAACAGCAGCCCCACAACAGCACGGAACAGGGACAGGACAGGGCCGCTGAGCTGGGTCGGAATCATGTGTGACCTCCTGGGGCGGGTGTTTGACCGCTCCAGGATGGCGATTGCACGTATCGATGTTAATCAATTTCTTTGCAGGCGGGACAATTGCATGGGAACGCTCCCATGATATGGGCGGACGCGCCAATGCGGGTACCCCCGACAGTCACCTCAGCTGGTGACGTCCTTGCGGGTGAAACGCCAGAAGGCCAGGCTCCAGAACAACGTGGCGTAGACGATTGCCGAGAACGCGCCCTTGACCACGTCGTCGGTCTGCATCGGCGTGGACAGCAGCCCCAGCCAGGCGCTGCTGTAGTGGGTGGGCAGCAGGTTCCGCAGCCCGCCCAGCGCGGTGATCTGATCCAGGATGCTGGACAGGATCCAGAGCAGCACCGCGCCACCGACCGCGCCGAGCGCGGCATCGGTGGTCACCGACAGCAGGAACGCCAGCCCGGCCACCACCAGCAGCACCACCGCCAGGTACCCGAGCACCCCGAGCAGCCGCAGCAAGCCGTCGGCCGGGGCCAGCTCGGCCGAGACCTGGCTGCTCAACGGCTTCCAGCCGTACCGCAGCGTGCCGACCAGCAGCGCGGTGCCCGCGAGCAACAGCAGCGCCAGCCCGGAGTACGCGAGCGCGACGACCAGCTTCACCGCGAGCAGCCGGGCCCGGGGCACCGGCACCGCCAGCAGGTAGCGCAGGCTGCCCCAGCTCGCCTCGCTGGCCACCGTGTCGCCGCAGAACAACGCCACCACCACGACCAGCAGGAACGACGCGGAGACCAGGATCGAGAACAGGGTGAAGTTGAGCCCGCCCGAGGTGGCCAGGTCGGCCAGGCTGGAGAACTCGCCCCGCCCGCCGCGGTCGTCGTCCCCGGAGTCGAACTGGAACGCCACCAGGATGATCAGCGGCAGCAGCACCATGAACCCCAGCGCGAGCTGGGTACGCCGACGCGACGCCTGCCGCCGGAACTCCGCGGCGAACGGAAGCGTGGCCGAGGGCCGGTAACCGGCCGCCGCACCGCCCGCGCCGGGCCCGGACGTGCCGTTACCAGGCGACGATGCCACAGACGAACCCGCCATCACCGGTCCCCGCTTCCCCGAGAGTTCTCGCCGACCAGGGCGAGGAACGCGTCCTCCAGGCGGCGCCGGGGCACCACCCGGTCCACTCCGATACCGGCCCGGACCAGCTCGGCCACCACCTCGCTGCGCGCGGTGCCGTTGGTGTCGACCACCAGCGCGCCCTCGGCGTCGGGCAGCACCCGTACGCCGTCGAGCCGGTCGAGCACCGTACGCGCCGCGTCCGGGTCGCTCACCTCGAACAGCACGCTCGGCGACTCGCCGACGATCTCCTCGACCGGACCCGAGGCGACGATCCGGCCCTTGTTCACCACCACGGCGTGCGTGCAGGTCTGCTCCACTTCGGCCAGCAGGTGGCTGGAGACCAGCACCGCCCGGCCGTCGGTGGCGTAGCGCTGGAGCACCCGGCGCATCTCGGCGATCTGCGGCGGGTCCAGCCCGTCCGTCGGCTCGTCCAGCACCAGCAGCTCGGGCAGGCCGAGCATGGCCTGGGCGATGGCCAGCCGCTGCCGCATGCCGTGGCTGTACTTCCTCGTCCGCCGGTGCACCGAGTCGCCCAGGCCGGCGATCTCCAGCGCCTCGTCGAAGTGCGCGTCCTCCCACGGCCGCCCGGTCGCCCGCCAGTACGCCTTGAGGTTGTCCAGGCCGGACAGGTGCGGCAGGAAGCCCGGCCCCTCGACCAGCGCGCCGATCCGGGACAGCACCGGCGAGCCGGGCACCAGCCGGTGCCCGAAGACGTAGATCTCCCCGGCGGTGGGCTGGGTCAGCCCCATCAGCACCCGCAGCGTGGTGGTCTTGCCCGCGCCGTTGGGGCCGAGCAGGCCGACCACCTGCCCGGGGTGCACCTCGAAGTCGACGTCGGAGACCGCGACGAAGCCGTCCGCGTACTCCTTGCGCAGGTTGCGCACGGCGAGCGGGACGCCCGCGTACTCCGGGTGCACGGAGTTGTCCTGGCGGCGGTGCCGGCGGCGGGTGAGCAGCACGACCACGACGAGCCCGAGCACGATTGCGGCGAGCAGCCCGGCCAGCGCCCAGCGCCACACCACTGCCGTGGTGGGGATGGGCGTGGCCTCGACGGTGGGCAGCGTCAGCGGCCCGTCGGCCAGCGCCACCGTGTGGACGGCCGGCTCGGCCGGCGAGGCGTACGCCTGGTCCGACGTCGCCACCACGAGCCGCAGCCGGTGCCCGGCCTCGACCCGCCGGACGATCCCCGGCAGCGTGACGGTGACCGGCGTGGCCGCGTCGACGGAGCTGGGCAGGCCGGTCAGGCGCACCGGCGCGACCAGGCCGGACGGCAGCGTGGCCGCCCCCTGCGGGTCGACGTCGTAGAGCTTCACGAACAGCACCGCCTCGCCGGTCGGGGAGGCGGCCCGGATCCGCACGGTGGGCGCGCCCACCACGTCGACCGGCTCGTCCAGCGGCGCGGACTCGAAGCGGGCGTGCTGGCCGGGGATGTCACCGGCCACGCCGTCCAGCAGCGAGCCGAGCGCGCCGGCGAACGGCACCGAGGAGATCGCCGCCGGGTTGCCGTTGGGCGGTACGGCGACCGGCTGGGGCGGACCGGCGAGCGTGACCTCGCGGCGGTCCTCCCCGGCCAGGCCCGGATAGTCGGCGGTACGGAAGCCGGTGGCGACCAGGCCCCGGTCGAGCGCGTCGAACCCGGCGATGCGGGAGAACGTGAACGTGTCGCCGGGCGCCGCCCCGTCCCCCTTGACGTAGTGGTCGAGCCACTGCGCGGTCAGGAACTTCACCCGGTCGGAGTCGGAGGTGGGTCCGGAGCCGCCGTCGTGGCCGCCGGTGAACCAGGCGACCCGCACCGGCGTGCCGGCGGCGGCGATGCCCCGGGCGTTGGCGTCCGCCTCGGCCAGCGGGAAGAGCGTGTCCGCCTCGCCCTGGACCAGCAGCGTCGGGGACTTGATCCGGTCCAGCACGCCGGCCGGCGACGACCGGCGCAGCAGCTCGACCGCCGCCGCGTCGGCCCGGCCCGTGGTCGCGATACGCAGGTACGCGGCGCAGACGTCGGCGGCGAAGCGCCCGCAGGACGGGTCGGCGGCGCCGGCCGGCGCACGACCGGAGCCGGTACCGGGACCGGCGCCCGGCTGCGGACTCGGCGGTCCGGCCGACTCGGGCGCGCCCTCCGGCGCGGCGGCGGTGGCCCCGGAGAGCCCGGCCGGACCGGAGCCGGCGTTCCCGCCGCCACCGAAGAAGATCCCCGCCCAGCCCTTCTTGAACACGCCGTCGGTGGGCTGCCGGCCGGTGCTCTCCGGCAGGAACGCGCGGGACAGGTCGTTCCAGGTGATCATCGGGACGATCGCGTCGACCCGCTGGTCCTGCGCGGCCAGCAGCAGGGCCAGGCCGCCGCCGTAGGAGCCGCCGACCACGCCGACGCGGGGGTCGCCCGGCGAGTCGAGGCGGATGTCCGGCCGGGCCGCGAGCCGGTCGAGCAGGCGCTGGGCGTCCCGCACCTCGTAGTCGGGGCTGTCCAGGTGGATCTGGCCGCCGCTGCGCCCGAAGCCGCGGGCGGTCCAGGTGAGCACCGCGTACCCCCGGGCGGCCAGGTCCTCGGCGTCGGAGCGGACCGAGTCCTTGGTGCCACCGAACCCGTGCGCCAGCAGCACCGCCGGCACGCGGTTCGCTTCCGACGCGCGATCCGGCAGGTAGAGCGTGGTGTCCAGCTCGACCGGCTCGTCACCGGAGGGCCCGGAGCGGACCGTCACCAGCGCCGACTCGGTGCGGAAGTCCGGGCTCTGCGGCCGGGCCACCCAGACGAGCGCGGCGGCGACGAGGACTACCACCGCCACGACGGCGACGATCCGGCGTGGGCGTCCGGCCAGGGCGCGCCGGATCCGCGCGACTGGTGATCTCATGCGGCACACGGTACGGGCCGATCGCTGTGCATTCGCTGAGATCCGCCGTACGTCCGTCCGGTTGCGCCGTTCGTCGTTCGCCCACCGTCGTCCGCCAAAGGTCCAGAGCATCCCAGCGGCACATGTTCGGATCATGTGAATTCACATCTACACGCGCAAACCATCGTCGATGTCACTTCTCGGCAACATGATCGGACGCTGAGTGACGTCGAAGCTCACTCAGCGTCGCCCAGAATGGACTGACGTGAAGCCGACTCATCGGCCGAGGTTGCACAGACGTCCGGTTCGGCTACTTTTCCGGTCCGGTGCACGGGACTGCGTACGGCGACCTCCCGGGGCACCGAACGCCCCGCCGTCGCCGGAGGAGACACACCATGACAGTCCCCGCGCCGCGGGTCCGTCGGCGGCCCGCCGTACCGGGCCGCACGCTTCCCCTGCTGCTGGTGCTGGCGCTGCTCGTACCGCTCGGGTTCATCTTCGCCCAGTCCGAGAGCAGCGCCGCGGACGACCACGACCTGGCGAGCCGGGAACGGCTCGGTGTGCGCTACCTGCGCGCCCTCGGCCCGATCACCGACGCGCTGGTGGAGGCCCAGGCGATAGCGGTCGCCGAGGGAGCCGTCTCCCGGGGCGCGCTCACCGCCGCGATCGAGGGCGTCGCCGAGGTGGACAGCGCCGTCGGCGACGAGTTGCGCACCCACGAGCGCTGGGCCGGGCTGCGGGCGAAGCTCGAGTCGCTGCCGGACCGCGGGCTCGGCGACCCCGAGGCGGCCTTCCGGGCCTACGGCGAGGCGTCCGACCTGCTCCTGGCCCTCTACCGCAAGGTGCGGGAGAGCTCCGGGCTGATCCGCGACCCGCGCTCGGACTCGTTCTTCCTCCAGGACGGCATCGGCGGTGACCTGCCCACCGCGACCGTGCTGGCCGGGCGGCTCGTCGACCTGGCCCGGCTGGCGGCCAAGCGCCCCGCCGCCGAGCGCGCGCGGACCGGCGCGGAACTGGCCGAGCTGCGCGTCGCCGCGCTCGGCCCGGCCACCGACCTCGTCGCCGACCTGCGCTCCGCCGTCGACAGCTCGGAGAGCACCGACCTGGGCGCCAACGTGCTCACCCCGCTGGACACCTACCAGCGCTCGCTGGAGACGTTCTCGGTGTACTCGGCGCCCGGCGGCGGGCGGTCCGCGCCGAGCACCGACCAGCTCACCCAGGCCGGCATCACCGCGCAGAACGCCGCCAAGCAGCTCCGGACGGTCATCCTCGACCAGCTCGACGCGCTGCTGAAGGAACGGCTGGACGCGATCGACCGGGACCGCCTGCTGGGCCGGGCCGCGGCCGGCACCGCTGTCGCGCTGCTCGCCGGGATCGCCGCGCTGCACCTCGCCGCGCTACGGCGGGCGCGGGCCGCCGGCCCTCCCCCGGCGCGCCGCACGCCGGCCGAGGCCGGACCGCCACCGGCGGTCCACGCTGACCCGCCGATCACCGTGTCCGAGGGTGACCGCCAGCCGGTCGCCGTCGGCCGGGGCGGCGACGCCGACCGGTGGAGGCCGTTCGATGCTGCTCGCTAGGTTACGGATCCGGGGCAAGCTCGCCCTGCTGGTGATCATCCCGCTGCTCAGCATGGTCGGGCTGGCCGTTCCGGTGGTCATCGACCGGGTGGCCGCCGCGCAGCGGGCCGCCGACACCGCCGAGACGGTCCGCATCGCCAGCCGGGTCGGCAGCCTGGTCCAGGATCTCCAGCAGGAACGCCTGCTCTCGGTCGGGCTGCTGCTCGGACGGGTGTCCCGCACCGAGCTGATCCAGAAGTCGGCCACCGTCGACGACCGGGTCGCCGATCTGCGCGCCGAGACGCTGCCGGCGACGGTCCGCGAGAGCCTCGACGGGGTACGCAAGCTGGACGACGTCCGCACCGCCACGCTCGCCGGCCGGGCCAGGCCGGACCAGATCCTGACCGCGTTCAGCGAGGTCGACACCGCCCTGATCGACGCGCTGCGACTGCCGTACCAGGTGGACACCGATACCGCCGCCGGGCGGCAGGTGCTCGCCCTGGACGCGTTGCTGCGCGTCGACGAGGCGCTCAGCTCCTGCACCACCCAGATCGTGCTGGTCAAGGCGACCGGCGACCCGCGGATGTCGCGGTCGTTCGTGGCGTGCATGGCGGCGCTCAACGTCGACAACCGGCGCTTCCGCCGGCTGATCACGCCGGAGCAGCTCAAGGTGGCCGAGCTGGACGACGCGGCGGTGGCCGCGCGGACCAGCCCGACGTTCCTGGTGGACAGCCTCCGGGACCCCGACGCGGCGATCGCGCCGGTCTCGCTGGACGTGCTCTTCCCCGCGTCCCGGTCGATGATCACGCTGGGCCAGTTCGTCGAGAAGAAGGTCGTCGCGGACGTCATCGCGGAGACCCGCGCCCGGGAGCGGGAGGCTCTGACCGCGGCCTGGCTGGTCACCGTGGCGGCGGGCGTCATCCTGCTGGTCGTGGTGCTGCTGAGCATGACGGTGGCCCGTACCGTCGCCCGCCCGCTGAGCCGGCTCACCCGCTCCGCCGAGCGGGTCGCCCGGGTCGCCGAGGCGGAGCTGACCCGGGTCGCCGACGACGAGTCCGAGAGCGTGCCCCCGGTACGCCTCGACCCGGTGGAGGTGAGCGCCCGGGACGAGATCGGTGAGCTGGCCCGCGCGTTCGACCGGGTGCAGCACACCGCCGCCCGGCTGGTCGAGCGGCAGGTGGCCGGACGCCGCAACGTGGCGCAGATGTTCGGCCACGTCGGACGGCGTACCCAGAACCTGGTCGGCCGCCAGATCGCGCTCATCGACCGGCTGGAGCGGCAGGAGACGGACCCGGGTCGGCTGGAGCACCTGTACCGGCTGGACCACATCTCCAGCCGTCTGCGCCGCAACGCGGGCAGCCTGGTGGTGCTCTCCGGCGCCACCGGCTCGGACGGCCACGTGGCGCCGGTCCCGCTGGCCGACGTGGTCCGGCTCGCGCTCGGCGAGATCGAGGACTACACCCGCGTCGACGTGGAGGTGCCGCCCGGCGTCGCGGCGGCGCCGGCGATCGTCGGCGACCTGGTGCTGACGCTGGCCGAGCTGATGGAGAACGCCACCTCCTTCTCGGCGCCGCACACCCGCGTGGTGGTGACCGGCGAGCTGACCGACGGCGGCGCCCGGCTCGTGGTGGTCGACCACGGCATCGGCCTGACCGAGGAGCGGATGGCCGAGGAGAACGCGCGGTTCGACCGCCGGGAGCGGCTCGACCTCGCCCCGACCGAGGTGCTCGGCCTCTTCGTCGTCGGCCGGCTGGCCCGGCGGCACGGCTGGCACGTCCGGCTGACGCCGACCCCCGGGGGCGGAGTCACCGCCACCCTGGAGGTCCCGGCCGACTCGCTCGTGGTCCGCCGCCCCGAGCCGGTCTTCGCCACCGCCACGCTGGCCGCTGTGCCGCCCGGCGGGCACGAGCACGGGACGGCAGCGGTCGAACCGCCCGCCGGCTTCGACGCGGAGCTGCTGAGCCGGGCCACCCGCAGCATGTCCAGCGGCGACCCGTGGAACGCCTTCGGCAAGCGGGACGACGCTCCGGAGCCGGCCGAGGATCCGGGCCTGCCCACCGCCGGCGCGCCGCCCGCCTGGCCGCCGGCCGCAGGTGCGCCCGCCACCCGGCCGGCCGGGCCGTTGGCGCACCCCGGCCGTACCTCCCCGCCGACACCGGTCGTCGGCCCGGTCCCGGTCGCTCCCCCGGCCGCCGGGCCGACGACCGGCCCGACCCGCACCGCGCCGGCCGGCCCAGCCCTGACCCCACCGGCGGGTCCGGCCCTGCCGCCGCCCGCCGGCCCGGCCCTCGCACCGGCCGCCGGGGCCGGCCTGGCCGTCGGGCCGTCGTCGCCACCGGCTGTCCGGCCGGCGCGCACGCCGACCGTCGGGTCCGCGCCCGTACCGACCGCCGGACCGGCGTCGGCCCCGCCGGTCGGTCCGGCCCGCACGGCGCCCCCCGCCGGTGGTCGCCCGTCGGTCCCGGCCGGGCCGGAACCGGTCGGCCCGCCCACCGGACGGCCCGGCACGCGGTCGCCGATCCGGCAGCGGGTGCCCGGCGCGAACCTCCCGGCCCCCGCGCCCACCACCCCGGCCGCCCCGGCGACCGGCGGGCCGCTGATCGGCGTACCGGCCGATCCGGCCTCCGTCCGGGCCCTGGTCGAGGCGTTCCAGGACGGCGTACGCCGGGCCGAGGGCCACACCACCCTCGTCCCGCCCGCAACGGAGCGTCCCCGGCTGAGCCGGCGGGTGCCGGGCGCGAATCTGGCCGACACCCCGGTCCAGTCCACGCCCCCGGCCAGCTCCGACCCCGGCGACCCCGTCGAGGTCCGCAATCTCGTCAACGAATTCGAGGCGGGCGTCGCCCGCGCTCTGCGCGAAGTCAGCCCAGACCGTCATTACGAAGAGGACCCATCACGGTGACCAGCCCCTTCTTGCACGACAACATCGAACAGAGCGCCGCCGGCGACCTCAGCCCCGAGGCGCGCACCTTCAACTGGCTGCTCGACTCGTTCACCTCCAGCACCGCCGGGGTGATGGAGGCGATCGCGGTCTCCTCGGACGGGCTGCTGATGGCCATGTCCGCCATCAAGGACCGGTCCAACGCGGAACGGCTCGCCGCCGTGGTCTCCGGCATGACCAGCCTCGCCGGAGGCGCCGCGAGCTGGTACGCGCTGGGCGCGCTCAACCGGGTGATCGTCGACATGGCCGAGGGTTACCTGCTGATCAGCGCGATCAGCAGTGGTTCGGTCCTCGGCGTCGTCGCCGACCGGACGGCCAACCTGGGCACCGTGGCGTACGAGATGACGCTCTTCGCCGGCCGGGCCGGCGGCGCCCTGAGTCCCCGCCTGATCGCCGAGCTGAAGAACGCCGTTCAGCAATGATCCCGGGGGCCGCCGGCGCGGACCCGGAGCCGGAACCCGGCATCCGGGTCCGCCCCTTCCTGCACGCGTCCGTTCCGGTTCCGGAGCCGGACGCGGGCGACGGGGAGCCGACCGGCCCGCGCCCGTTCGTGCTGACCGCCGGACGAGTGGACGGCGACCCGGCGATCGGTCTGGAGACCCAGGTCACCGCTCGTCCGGGCAGCACCTCGTGGGCGGTGACGGCCCGGCTGTCCCCGGAACTGGCGGCGATCGTCGCGATCTGCGCCGAGCCCGTCTCGGTGGCGGAGATCTCCGCCCGGACCCGGATGCACTTCGGTGTGACCCGGGTACTCGTCGGCGACCTCCGCGCCGCCGGCCATCTCGACGTGCACGTCGCGGACGGCGACGACGCCCTCGATCCCGACATCATCCTGCGAGTGATTGATGGACTTCGTGCGATCTCCTGAATGGCCGGCGGCGGCCCTGGGCGGGCCGTCCGCGAACAGCGCCCCGAGCCGCTACGGCGGACCGGCCCCGCTGATCGGCCGCGCCACACCGCCACCGCCCACCCCGCCGCTGCCGTACCTGCCGCCCGGGGTGCCGCCCCAGGAACCGGCCCCGATCGTGAGCCGGGTCCCGGCGCCCCGCCCGCCGATCCCGGTCAAGATCCTGATCGCCGGCGGGTTCGGGGTCGGCAAGACCACCACGGTGGGGGCGATCTCGGAGATCGCGCCGCTGACCACCGAGGCCGAGATGACCACCGTCGGGATCGGCATCGACGACCCGGGCGGCGTCGCCGGGAAGACCACCACGACCGTCGCCATGGACTTCGGCTGCGTCACCATCGACCGCAGCCTCAAGCTCTACCTCTTCGGTACGCCCGGTCAGGCGCGGTTCGGTTTCATGTGGGACGACCTGGCCCGGGGGGCGCTCGGCGCGCTCGTGGTGGTGGACAGCGCCCGCCTCGACGACTGCTATCCGGCCATCGACTTCTTCGAACGTTCCGGGCTGCCGTTCGCCGTCGGCGTCAACGCCTTCGACGGGCGGCTGGCCCTCGACCTGCCGTCGATCCGCTGGGCGCTGGCGATCGCGGAGCACGTGCCGCTCGTGCAGTTCGACGCCCGGGACCGGCTCTCCGTCCGGGACGCCCTGCTGGTCGTCCTGGACCGGGCGCTGGACCGGGCGACCCGTTCGGGGCGGCGCGGCGACGGGCCCGCCCCGCAGCCACGGGCGGGCTGAACACCGACAGTCGTTTCGATCCGTTGTCTGGCGAAGGGGTGGACGCCATGAGAGGTGATCTGGACGAGACACTGGCCCGGATGGCGCGGCGCGAGGAGGCGATGCGCCGCCGGGCGCCCGGCGAACCGGCCGGCGGGACCGACCAGGACGTGGTCCCGGAGGAACTGCCGGCCGAGCCGGGCAACGGGCGGGCGGGCCACGGCGCGTACCGGCTGCGGGGCGGCGCGGCGCCGGCGCGGCGTGACCCGGTCGAGGAGGTCGCCGACGCGGTCCGGCGGGTCGTGGCCGACCACCCCGGGGTCGCCGTCACGCTGCGGGTGGAAGTGGGCGACCAGGCGTACCCGCTGCGGGTCTCCTGGTCGGGCCTTGCGGTCACGGTGGGCCCGGCCTCGGCGCCGACTCCCCCGCCGGCGTGGCCCATGTCGGTGAAGACGGTGCCCGCCCCCGGGCAGGACTCGGTCGAGTCGGACCCGGCGGCCCGGCTGGCGGAGATGATCCGGCGGGATCCCTCGCTGCTGGACGGCCCGGACCCGCGCTGAGGCGGCACCTCGTGGTCACGGCGGCTACTGTCGGCGGGTGGCGGAACCCGATCTGACCCTGACCGCGACGCTGCGGCCGGCCGCGCTCGACGCCCGCCGCGGCGTGGTACGCCTGCACCCCGAGGTGCTCACCGCGCTGGCGCTGCGCCCCGGCGATCCGGTGCGGCTGACCGGCCGCCGGACGACCGCCGGCATCGCGGCCGCCGCCGACCCGGGCACCAGCGGCGTCCTGCTGCACGCCGACGACCTGCTGCTCGGCAACCTGGGGCTGCGGGCCGGCGGCCAGGTGACGGTGAGCCCGCTGCCGGCCACCCCGGCGCGCCGGCTCACGCTGGCCGGCCCGGCCGCCGTGGTCGCCGCGGTCCCGCCGGAGATGCTGCGGCTCGCGCTGCTCGGCAAGGTCGTCACGCCCGGCGACGACGTCTCGCTGCTGCCGCAGGACGTGCTCCCGGACGCCGCCGTGCGCGGCCTGATCGAGGCCGCGCGGCGCAGTCTCGCCAGCTCCGTCGGGTACGCCTGGACCAGCACGCTGCTCAACGTCGTGTCCGTCGAGCCGGCGGCCGGCGCGCTCGTCACCATGGACACGGTGGTGGGCTGGGAGCACGGTCCGGCCACCCGGGGCTCCGGCCCGGTGTCCCCGGGCGCGCCCGTCTCCGCCCCCTCGGCCGCGCCGGCCGGGACGGAACGGGCCGAGGGCCTGCTCGGCCCGGAGGACGCCCCGGACGTCGACGAGCTGCCCGGCCTGCGCGCCCAGGCCGAGGAGCTGACCGAGCTGCTGGACCTGGGCTTCCACCACCGTGAGGTGCTGGGCCGGCTCGGCACCACCGTCTCGCTCGGCGTGCTGGTGGAGGGACCGGCGGGCTCGGGCAAGTCAGCGCTCGTGCGCGCCGTCGCGGCCCGGGTCGGCGCGGGTCTGCGCCCGCTCTGGGCGCCGGAGCTGGCCGCGCTCACGAACGACGCGGCGGCCCGCAGGCTCCGCGAGGCGGCGTCGGCGGTACGCGCCGGCGGACCGGCCGTGCTGCTGGTCACCGACGTGGAGGCGGTCGCCCCGGCCGACGAGCCGGGTCCGCTGGCCACCGTGTTCCGCCAGGTGGTCGCCGAGGCGCTGCGGGCCGGCGTGGCGGTGGTCTGCACCAGCGGGCGACCGGAGGCGGTGGACCCGGGACTGCGCGGCCCGGATCTGCTGGCGCTGCGGATCACCGTGCCGCTGCCCGACGCGGCGCTGCGCCGGGAACAGCTGACAGTGCTCACCCGGCAGGTGCCGCTGGCCGGCGACGTACGGCTGGACGAGGTGGCCGGCCGTACCCCCGGGTTCGTCGCGGCGGACCTGGCGGCGCTCGTCCGCGAGGCCGGGGTACGCGCGGCGCTGCGGCAGAAGACGGCGGAGACGCCGACGGTGGCGATGACGGACTTCACCGAGGCGCTGGAGGTGGTCCGGCCGACGACGATGTCCGCGTCCACGCTGGAGCTGGCGTCGGTGACGCTCGACGACGTGGGCGGACTGCACGACGTCAAGCAGACGCTCACCGAGTCGGTGCTCTGGCCGCTCACCTACCCGGACACGTTCGCCCGGCTGGGCGTGACGCCGCCGCGCGGGGTGCTGCTCTACGGGCCGCCCGGCTGCGGCAAGACCTACCTGGTCACCGCGCTGGCCGGGTCCGGGCGGGCGAACGTGTTGTCGGTGAAGGGCGCCGAGCTGCTCTCCAAGTGGGTGGGTGAGAGCGAGCGGGCGGTGCGGGAGCTGTTCCGCCGGGCCCGCCAGGCCGCGCCCACGCTGGTGTTCCTGGACGAGGTGGACGCGCTGGCCCCGGTTCGCGGGCAGGCCAGCGACGGCGGCACCACCGACCGGGTGGTGGCGGCGCTGCTCACCGAGCTGGACGGGGTGGAGGCGCTGCGCAACGTGGTGGTGGTCGGCGCGACGAACCGGCCGGAGCTGGTCGACCCGGCGCTGCTGCGTCCCGGCCGGCTGGAACGTCTGGTCTACGTGCCGCCGCCGGACGGGCCGGCCCGCGCGGAGATCCTCCGCGCCGCCGCCCGGGGCGTACCGCTCGCGCCGGACGTCGACCTCGACGCGCTCGGCGCCGAGCTGGACGGCTTCTCCGCCGCCGACTGCGCCGCGCTGGTACGGGAGGCGGCGCTCGCCGCCATGCGGGAGTCGCTCAACGCGAGCACCGTGACTGCCGCGCACGTCGGTGCGGCCCGGGACCGTGTCCGGCCGTCGCTGGACCCGGTGCAGCTCGCGCACCTGGAGTCGTACGCCGCCGGCCGGTCCTGACCGGTCAGCGCTCGTCGCGGCGGCGGGCACGCTCCGGCGCCGTGAGGACCGGCTCGTCGGCGTACTCGTCGTCGGCGAAGTCGTTGCCCTCGTCGTAGGCGGCGTACTCGTCGTCGGCCGGCCCGGTCTCTCCCCGCTCCTCCCGGAGCGCGGTCTCGTGGTCCTTGACGACCTGGGAGTCCTCGATCTCGCCGCGCCAGCCCTCGACCGCGTCCGGGTCGAGCACGGTCCGGGTCATCACGTGCCGGACGAAGTGCTTCAGCTCCAGCCGGACCCGGCGGCCCTGGGCCCGCCACAGGTTGCCGGTGTGCTCGAAGAAGCCCTGCGGGTGGTACTGCAGCACGACCAGGATCCGGGTCAGCTCCGGGGCGACCTCGTGGAAGCTGACGCTGCCGTCGACCGAGCCCTTCTCGCCGGTGGACCGCCAGTGGATGAGCCGGTCCGGGATCTGCCGCACGATCGTCGACTCCCAGGTCCGGCGCGACCAGAGCACCTGCGCCTTCCAGGTCATCTTCTCGTCGTCGCAGTCGGCCTGTTCGACCTTCTTCATGAAGCTCGGGAAGTCGCCGAACGTCGTCCACTGGTTGTAGGCGACCCGGACCGGTACGCCGACCTCGATGGTCTCGACGATGTTGGTGACCTTGAGCTTCCGGCCGCCGTCGCCGCCGCCCTTGCGGCCGAACGCCGCCATCAGCTTCTCCCTACCGCCGGCCACGCCGGCATGGAACATGGCCTTCACCGGGGAGCTGCCCTCGGCGAGCTTCCGCGCGCCGGTGGCGGCGGCGACCAGGCCGGGGTCGCCGCCCTGCTGCGCGTACTCGCTGAGTCGTCCGGTCGCGGCGGTGACCCGGTCGCTGATCGCCTGGACGGCCCGTTCACCGAGAGCC
The DNA here is from genome assembly GCF_028768405.1 of Micromonospora chalcea. NCBI lineage: Bacteria > Bacillati > Actinomycetota > Actinomycetes > Micromonosporales > Micromonosporaceae > Micromonospora > Micromonospora chalcea. The sequence goes on from NZ_CP118233.1 coordinate 4,304,456, forward strand.
GCGGCGAGGTTGCGCAGCTCGCCGCCGATCTCGTCGCGTACCCGGCCGGTCAGATCGGTCGTCGCCATCGTCACCGCCCCCGCTGCTGTCGGTCCGGCGCCTCGGGCTGCTCGTCCAGCTCCGGTTCCTCGTCCGGCGCGGAACGCTCGGCGTCCGGCCGGCCCGGGCCGCTCCGGCGGCGCAGCGCGTCGGCCCCGTCGCGCAGCCGGCCGCCGATCGCGTCGATGCCGCTGCCGGCGGCGGCGGTCGCCGCGGCCCGCCCGGCCGCCACCAGCGGCGGCGCCAGCCCGCCGAGGTTGCGCAGCTGCGGACTGGCGCCCATCAGATCCGCGCCGAGCCGCTTGATGCCGCCGGGACGCTGGCTGGCCCGCCCGGCGGCGACCGCCGCGGCGAGCGTCAACGCGGTACGCATCTTCCTCCGGCGACCCAGCAGGTAGCCGAAGCCCACCGCCAGCGCCACCCGTGCTCCGCTTTTCATCCGCTCTCCTCCGCACTCCCCGGGGCGCGAACTACCCGTCACCCCGTTGGGAAAACATTTCCTCAGGGGAACGGAAAAGGCGGCCGAAACTTCACGTCAAGCGTCAGGGAGCTGCAAGAACGGGTTTCAGCGGATCGGCAGCGCCGAGTCGAGGCACATTCGGGCGTGCACTTCTCCGCCCTCCTCGCGCAATTCCGCACCGCATTTACGAAGAACGGAGAGAGCGCCCGCGTTGTCCGGCGTGGTGTCCGCGACCACTGTGTGCATCCCGGCCGCCGCGGCGGTGTGCAGCAGCTGCCGCAGCGCGGCGGCGCCGAGACCCCGGCCCCGGGCGGAGCGGCCCAGCCACATGCCCGTCTCCACAGTGCCGGGCTCGTCCCGGCGGGTCATCCGGATCATGCCGACGACCTCGCCGCCGGAGACGATCGCGTACATGGCGGTGCGGGTCGGGCCGTCGAGTCCGCCGAGGTTCGCCCGGTGGAACTCCCGGAACGCGTCCCGGCGGGCGAGCGACCAGCCCGCGGGCGCCTGCACCGGAGGCATCACGTCCTCCGGTTCCGCCTCCGCCGCCGCTACGGAGAGCAACGGTTCCAGGTTCCGCTCGTCCACCGGCTCCAGCCGTACCGCACCCGTCACGAGGCGCAGTCTGCCGCTACCTGTCCGGGCCGTCCACCCCTTTGGGCCCGGATTGCCGCTATGGCCGACCGCCTCGGCCGGTCGTACCCCCGGGGTGTTCCGCCTCACGCTGCGTTGTCATCCGACCGGGTGTTCCGGCGTGAGCGTGCTCACGCCGGAGGAGCGAACTCGCACAGCACCACCGAGGCGTCGTCGGTGCGCTTGCGCCGCCGCAGCCGCTCCGGGTGGTCCCGCTCGGCCGCGCGGACCCGGTCGATCAGCCCTTCCGGGCCCGCCACGGTCAGCACCTCCAGCAGCCCGGCCCAGTCGAACAGGCCGAACTGGTCGACCGCGCAGGAGGCACCGTCGCTGAGCAGCGCGGCCCGGCGCAGCGCACCCGGACCGCGCAGCGGAAGCGTGCCGGTCAGCGCGTGGTACGCCGCGTCCGGGTCGCTCGCCGCCGCCCAGTAGCCGTGGGTGCGGTTCATCCGGGTCCGCTGCACCGTCGTCGCCCGCCGGAACCGGGTCGCCGGGTCGGTCTCGCCGTCGGGCAGCGCGGCGGCGTTGCGCCGCAGGTCGGCCACCGCGTCCGCGAGCCGGTCGTCGGTGACCACCTCGATCCCGCGGTCGGTGTCGAGCACCAGCGGGCTGTCGCAGAGCACCAGGTAGTCGACCCGGTCGCCGCTTTCCCGCAGCAGGCAGACGGTGGACGAGGGGGTGCCGGGATGGTCCAGGTCGCACGTCCCGCCGTGGTCGGCCCGGACCGCGAGGATCGCCGCCGCGAGGCTGCTCATCAGCGTGGCGGCGGGCCGGGCCGCGATCGCCAGGCCGATCCGGGCGGCCAGGTGCCGGACGTACCAGGCGGGACCGTGCACGCATCCGGTGTCGAAGCCCTCCGGCACGGTGGCCCCGTCGAGGACGCCGACGAGCGGGCCGATCCGGAAGACCACGTCCTCGTTCTCCGGGCGGCCCGGCGCCGGGTCGGAGGCGGAACGCACCCGCATCACCGGCGCCTCCCCGGCCGGGCGGGCCGGCCTGCTGCCGATCGCGTACCGGCGGTCCGGTGCTCCCATCGTCGCCTCCGTTCGTCGTCGCCGGCCGCCTACCCGGCCCGCGCCAGGTCATCCGCCACCGGCCCGATCGTGGTAACCCTGCGTCATCACTCCCGCACTTTCGGTAGCGTCGGACGCGACCGGGTCGGTCCCGGTGACAGGGGGATTCGAGATGTTGGAGCGGTTGCACGAGGGCGGCATCCGGGCGGAGCACGCATACCTCGCCGGGTTCGTCAGCATCGGCCTCTCGGTCACCAGTTGGTTCCTCTCCAAGCACATGGAGCGCGCCGGAGTGGCGCGGGCGGACCGCTGGGGCATCTTCATCGGCGAGTGGGCGCCGACGTTCTTCGCCATCGGCAACGGGCTGCGCACGTACGAGAAGTGAGGCGGGTCAGCGCCGCCGGTTGCGGGCCCGCGACGAGCGCAGCCGGCGCAGCCGGCCGATCAGCACCGGATCGGCGGCGAGCGCGGCCGGGTGGTCGAGCAGCGCGTTGAGCAGCTGGTAGTAGCGGGTCGCGGAGAGCCCGAACGTGTCCCGGATGGCCTGTTCCTTGGCGCCGGCGTGCTTCCACCACTGCGCCTCGAAGGCGAGGATCCGCTGCTCCCGCTCGGTGAGGCCGGCCGGCGTCGTGCCCGCGGCGCCCGTATCCGCCGCTTCCGGACCGGGCTGCTCGACCGGCGCGGTGGACTCGACGGGCGGCGACCCGGGCCGGACGGACTCCGACGGCTCCGACGGTGCGGTGGACTCGACGGGCGGAGCGGTGCGCGGTGGCGGAACCGTCCCGCCCGCGTGGCGCGTACCCGCTGCCGGGCCGGACGGGTCGACGGCGGCCCGCTGCGAGGCGTCGGCGGACATGGCGCTCCTCTCCGACGGCGGGTGACCGGCACGCGGAGCGCGCCGGCCGGGGGAGCCCCAGCGTAACCAGGGCCGCCCCCGGCCGCATCGGACGCGGGGTCCGCGCCGCCGGGGGGAGCCGGCGGCGCGGACCAGGTCAGGCGATGTCCCGCCGCCGCATCGTCCAGAACGCGGCCACGACCGCGCCCACCAGGGCCACGCCGAACACCACAGCCGACTGCTGCCAGGTGACCACGTACGTGGCCGGCTCGCAGGCGCCCTGGGAGAACTGACAGGTGTCGTAGTCGAACAGTTCCGCCTGCTTCAGGAACCACGACTGGGCGTACGTGGAGAGCACGTACCGGTCGCCGAACTGCACCCCGAGCACGGCGACCGCGATCCGGATGCCGATCTCACTCACCGCGAAGATGCCCACCGCCGCGCCGAGCGCCATCGCCGTGTGCCGGCCCAGCGAGGCCAGCGCGAACCCGACCGCCGCCACGAGGAGCGTCATGCCCAGCGCGCGCAGCCCGTCCAGCCCGATCGACTGCCACACCCCGGCGGTCATCTTCGCGGTACTGCCCCGCTGGCCGGCGATCAGCCAGAACGCCGCCGTCCAGAGCGCGCCGAGCACCACGGTCAGGCCGAACACCGTGGTCAGCAGGGCGGCCAGCTTCGTGCCCAGCACGGTCAGCCGCTTCGGTCGCCACAACAGCAGGTTCATCATCCCGCCGGTGTTCCACTCGGCGCCCACGAAGGAGGCGCCGACGATGAAGCCGAACAGCGCCACGGAGGCGGCGAACACGGCGATGAACATGGGGAACTCGGCCCGGAAGTCGAACTGGTAGGGCAGGTTCCACTTCGGGTCGAACATGTCCGGCTGCGGCGCGTAGTCCTTGCCACAGTTCGGGCCGTACTCCTCCTCGGTCTGCTCACCGCGGGCCTGCGCGGCCTCGCACGCGGCGACCCTGCGCTTCCACCCCTCCGTCGCCTGCTGGTACTGGGCCCGGGAGTCGGCCTCCGCCGCCGCCACCACGTCCGGCGAGAGCTTCTGACTGGAGAAGCTGAACGCGGTGGCCACTGTGGCCAGGCCGACGAGCAGCAGGACGAGCATCAGCCGGGTCAGCCGGCGCTTGCCGAGCCGGCGCAGCTCGGTGACGAACAGGCTCATGCGCCCCAACCTCCTGCGGTGCCGGTCTGGTCGACCTTGGCGGACTGATCGACCTGACGGTGCTGGCCGGGGACCGGCGCGGTGGCGGTCAGTTCGAGGAAGACGCTCTCCAGGTCGACGGCGACCGGGGTGAGCTCGCTGACGTACAGGCCCTGCTCGGCGAGCAGGCGGCTGACGGTGGCCGGCTTGTCCACACCGGACAGCATCAGGTGGTCCGGCTCGGCGGTCACGCCGACCCCGGCACGGCTGAGCGCGTCGGCGGCCTGGGGCAGGTCGTCGACCGCCTCCAGGCGTACCCGCACGGCGCCCTGGGAGTGGGCCGCGAGCACCTGGTCGACCGGTCCGAACGCGACCCGGCGGCCGAGCGAGATGATGGTGACCGAGTCGCAGATGAGTTGGATCTCGCCCAGGATGTGGCTGGAGAGCACCACAGTCATCCCGGCCTCGGACAGCTCCCGCATCAGCCCGCGCATCTCCCGGATGCCGCCCGGGTCGAGGCCGTTCGCCGGCTCGTCGAGGATCAGCAGCTTGGGGTTCTTGAGCAGCGCGGACGCGACCGCGAGGCGCTGCTTCATGCCGAGCGAGTAGGTCTTGACCCGCTCACCCGCCCGGTCGCGCAGCCCGACCAGCTCCAGCACCTCGTCCACGCGCTGCTTGGGCAGCTCACCCGCCTGGGCGAGCAGGCCCAGCGTGTCCCGCGCGCTGAAGTGCGGGAAGAACTGCGGACTCTCCACGATGGCGCCGACCTGCCCGGCGACGGCCGGCAGCGCGTGCGGCAGCTCCTGACCGAGGATCGCCATCCGGCCGCCGTTCGGCTTGATCAGGCCGAGCAGCGTACGCAGCGTGGTGGTCTTGCCCGAACCGTTCGGGCCGAGGAAGCCGTGCACCTGGCCGGCTTCCACTCGCATGTCGAAGCCGTCGAGCGCGTGGCGGACCCCGCGCTTCCGGCTCCGGTACGTCTTGCGGAGACCTTCGATCTCCAGGACAGCCGACACAGCTGACCTCCCCCGATAAGTAGGCGTCAGCGACACCATACGCGGTATGCACCGGATGGCAATACCCGGTATGCAGTGTCGGCGTGTCGAGGCGCGTCGAGGCGCGTTAAAAAGGGGCCCCTCCTCTACCGCAGGCGTTAAGAAGGGTCCCTTCCTTGCGCCGTCAGGCGCAGACGACGTGGACGCCGGCCTCGCGGAACGCCGCCACCACGTCCGGGGACGCGCCGGAGTCGGTCACCAGCGTCTCGACCCGGTCCACCGGGCAGATCCGGGCGAACGCGTGCCCACCGAGCTTCGAGGAATCGGCTATCACGACGACCCGCTTGGCGCGGGCGACCATGAGACTGTTCATGGCCGCCTCCCCCTCGTGGTGCGCGGCGGCGCCGAGCTGCGGGTCGATCGCGTCCACGCCGAGCAGCGCGACGTCGAGCGTGACCTCGCGCAGCAGCGCCCCGCCCAGCGGGCCGACCAGCTCGAACGACTTGGGCCGGACCACGCCGCCGGCCACCACCACCTTCATCCGCGAGCGCACCAGCAGCTCGTTGGCGATGTTCAGCGCGTTGGTGACCACGGTGAGCTGGGCGCCCTCCGCGCTGGTGTTGAGGTCGGGGCGTACGGCCAGCGCCCGCGCGACCTCGGTGCTCGTGGTGCCGCCGTTGAGGCCGACCACGGTGCCCGGGGAGACGAGGGCGGCGGCGGCCGTGCCGATCCGCTGCTTCTCGGCCGAGTGCTTCGCGGTCTTGTAGCGCAGCGGCAGGTCGTAGGAGACGCCGTTGGCGACCGCGCCACCCCGGGTGCGGGTGATCATCTGCTGCTGGGCGAGCTGGTCGAAGTCACGCCGGATGGTGGCCTGGGAGACGTCCAGCCGGTCGGCCGCCTCCTCGACGGTGACCCGGCCGCTGTCGGTCAGCATCTCCAGCAGCGCGTTCCAGCGCGCGTAGCGGTCCACCGCTGGGGCCTCCCTGACTATGCGTGAACGGTGATCGGTTGCGTGCACACTAGTGCGCGAAACTCAGTCCGCGCAAAAGCCTTCGCTGCGCGAACTTGGAGACAGTTGCCACAACCACGCCGCTTCGCGCAGAATGACGCGCGAAAGACGGCAGTATCGCGCCGTATTGCGCAAGGGTTTTTCCCGGCGAGGAGTTGTCATGGCTTACGTGCACGCGGAGATCGCGAGCCAGCCCGACTGCTGGCGGGAGGCGGCGCGACTCGCTCCGACCGTCGCCGAGCGCCTGCCGCGCCCCGGCGAGCGGGTCGCGGTGGTCGGTTGCGGCACGTCGTGGTTCATGGCCATGGCGTACGCCGGACTGCGCGAGGCCGCCGGCCACGGCGAGACCGACGCCTTCCAGGCCAGCGAGTTCCCCACCGGCCGCCACTACGACCGGCTCATCGCGATCACCCGCTCCGGCACCACCACCGAGGTGCTCGACCTGCTCGCCGCGCTGCGCGGGCGGATCCCCACCACGGTCCTCGTCGGCGACCCGGACTCGGCCGCCGTCGCGTCCGCGGACGCCACTGTCGCGCTCCCCTTCGCCGACGAGCGGTCGGTGGTGCAGACCCGCTTCGCCACCACCGCGCTCGCGCTGCTGCGCGCCCACCTCGGCGAGGACCTCAGCCGGCTCGCCGCCGACGCGGAGGTGGCCGTCCGGGCCCCGCTGCCGATCGACCCGGCCGGCATCGAGCAGGTCACCTTCCTCGGCCGCGGCTGGACCGTCGGGCTGGCCCAGGAGGCCGCGCTGAAGTGCCGCGAGGCGGCCACGTTCTGGGCCGAGGCGTACCCGGCGATGGACTACCGGCACGGCCCGATCTCGGTCGCCGCCCCCGGCCGGCTGGTGTGGGCGCTCGGCGAGATCCCGGACGGCCTGCCGGAGGACGTGGCCGCCACCGGCGCCGCGTTCGTGCACAGCCGCACGCACGGCTGGCGCACGGTGCTGACGAGCTGGGCGGCCGGGCGCAACCCGGTCGACCCGATGGCCGACCTGATCCTGGCCCAGCGTTTCGCGGTCGCGCTCGCGACCACCCGTGGCCTCGACCCGGACGCGCCGCGTCACCTGACCCGGTCCGTGGTCCTGGCATGAGCGAACGCACCGAGCGCAGCGAGGGCCGTGAGCGCATGCCCAGTCAGCACGGCGTGAGCGAGCGAAGCGAGCCCACGGCGTGAGTGGAGGCGACGAGGTCGTCGTCGCGCTGGACGTGGGCGGCACCGGGATGAAGTGCGCCCTGGTCCGGCCGGACGGCACGACAGTGCACACGGAACGGCACGACACCGGCGCGCAGCGCGGCCCGGAGGCGGTGGTCGGCACGATCCTCGACGTGGCCGAAGGGCTGGCCGGCAAGGCCCGCGCCGACGGCCGTGCGCCGGTGGCCTGCGGCATCGCCGTACCCGGAGTGGTCGACGAGGCGCGCGGCGTGGCGGTCTGGTCGGCGAACGTGGGCTTCCGGGACGTACCCCTGCGGGAGCTGGCCCGCACGCGGCTGGGACTGCCCGCGGCGCTCGGCCACGACGTGCGTGCCGGGGGCCTGGCCGAGGCGCGCCTCGGGGCCGGGCGGGACGCCGGCCACGTCCTGTTCGTCGCCATCGGCACCGGCATCGCCGCCGCCCACGTGGTCGACGGGTCGGCCGCCATCGGCGCGCACGGCGCCGCCGGGGAGATCGGCCACATCCTGGTACGGCCCGGCGGGCCGCGCTGCGGCTGCGGGCGGACCGGCTGCCTGGAGGCGGTGTCGTCGGCCTCGGCGATCGGACGCCGGTACGCGGAGCTGTCCGGCGCGCCCACCACCGCCGCCCAGGTGGCCGAGCGCGCGGCGGCCGGTGAACCGCTCGCCGTGGAGGTGTGGCAGGACGCGGTCGAGGCGCTCGCCGACGGACTGGCCACCGGGCAGGCGCTCTACGATGTGTCGACAGTGGTGCTCGGCGGCGGGCTGGCCCAGGCCGGTGCCCGGCTGTTCGACCCGCTGCGGGCGGCGCTGCGCGAGCGGCTGACGTTCCATCGCGAACCGCGCCTGGTCGCGGCCGACCTCGGCGACGAGGCCGGCTGCCTCGGCGCCGCCCTGCTGGCCCTGGACACCCTGGTGAAGGAGAGTCGATGACCCGGCGCGTGACCGGCAAGGTGGTGACCCCGACCGGCGTCATCCGGCAGGGCTGCGTGGAGATCGCGGACGGGCGGATCACCGCCGTCGCCGAGTATCCGTCGGTGCGCGACGGGCACTGGATCGTGCCGGGCTTCGTGGACATGCACACCCACGGCGGCGGCGGGCACACGTTCACCACCGGCGACCCGGAGGCGGCGCGGCAGGCCGCCGCGTTCCATCTCGGGCACGGCACCACCACGCTGCTGGCCAGCCTGGTCAGTTCCCCGTTCGAGCTGATGCGCGACGCCACCGCCGCCTACCGCCCGCTGGTCGAGTCCGGCGTGCTCGCCGGCATCCACTTCGAGGGCCCGTACCTGTCTGCCGACCGCTGCGGCGCGCAGAACCCGGAGTTCCTGCGGGACCCGTCCACGGCCGAGCTGACCGAGCTGATCGAGCTGGGCGGCGGCGCGGTACGCATGGTCACGCTCGCGCCGGAACGCGACGGCGCCACCAAGGCGATCGAGCTGCTTGTCGCGCAGGGCGTGGTGGCGGCGGTCGGGCACACCGACGCGACCTGGGAGCAGACCCGCGCGGCGGTGGCCGCGGGCGCGACGGTCGGCACCCACCTGTTCAACGGGATGCGCCCGGTGCACCACCGTGAGCCCGGCCCGGTGGTGGCGCTGCTGGAGGCCCCGAACGTGGTGTGCGAGCTGGTCGCCGACGGGGTGCACCTGCACGACGGGATGCTCGGTTTCGCCACCTCGGTCGCCGGTCCGGAGCGGGCCGCGCTGATCACCGACGCGATGGCCGCCGCCGGCATGCCCGACGGCGAGTACGAGCTGGGCGGCCAGGCGGTCACCGTGGCCGGCGGGGAGGCCCGGCTCGCCCACAACGGCGCGATCGCCGGCAGCACGCTCACCATGGACGCCGCGCTGCGGCACGCGGTCGGCGCGGGCGTGGCCCTGCCGGACGCCTGCCGCATGGTCGCCACCACCCCGGCCCGCGCGATCGGCCTGGGCGACCGGGTCGGCGCGCTGGTCGCCGGGCTGCGCGCCGACCTGGTGGTGCTTGACGACGACCTGAACGTGGTGCGGGTGATGCGCGGCGGTAACTGGGTGGAGTGACCCGCCCGGCGGTCAGGCGGTGGGCACCTCGACGCCGAGCACCGCCTGCTCGTCCGGCCGGTGCACCAGCACGTCCGCCAGGTACGACTGCACCGCCCGGCGCATCCCCACGTCCCGCCCGGCCTGCTCGGAGAGCAGCCACTTGTGCTCGATGATCTGGGCGAACAGCTCCTGCGGCTCCAGCTTGCGGCGCAGGTGCGCGGGCACCGCCCGGACCACCGGCTCGAAGACCTCGGTCAGCCAGCGGTGCGCCGCCTGCTGCTCGTCGGTCAGGTCGCTCTCCACCCGGTAGGCGTCCAGGTCGTTGAGGAGCCGGCGGGCCTGGTTCTCCTCCGCGTCCAGGCCGGTGAGGCGCAGCAGCCGCCGGGTGTGGTAGCCGACGTCGACCACCTTCGGCCGCACCAGGTAACGCCCGTTGTCGACAGTGGACATCGCCACCTCGGCCACGTCGAAGCCCAGCTCGTTGAGGCGGCGAATGCGGCGCTCGATGTCGTGCCGGGCGGCGCGCTCGACCTGCTGCTCGTAGGTGATCTCGTGCCAGAGCTGCTCGTAGCGCCGTACGACCTCCTCGCAGACCACCTCCGGGTCGATCGACTCGTGCAGCAGGCCGGCGGCCTGCAGGTCGAGCGCCTCGCCGAAGATGTTGACCCGGGCGATCTCCAGGTCCTCGCCGCGCTGCCCGTTGGACAGCGACGGGTGCAGCGCGCCGGTCTCCGCGTCCACCAGGTAGGCGGCGAACGCGCCCGCGTCCCGCCGGAACAGCGTGTTGGACAGCGAGCAGTCGCCCCAGAAGAAACCGGTCAGGTGCATCCGGACCAGCAGCACCGCGAGCGCGTCGAGCAGACGGTTCATGGTCTCCGGCCGCAGCGTGCGGGAGAACAGCGCCCGGTAGGGCAGGGAGAACTGGAGGTGGCGGGTGATCAGCACCGGGTCCAGCGGCTCGCCGTCGTCGCTCTGCCGGTCGGCCACGATGGCGACGGCCTCCACCGACGGGAAGTCGATCCGCTCCAGCGCCCGCAGCAGGTCGTACTCGCGCTCGGCGACCCGCTCGCCGGTCTCCTTCACCGCGTAGACGTACCCGCCGAGCCGGACGAACCGCACGATGTGCCGGGAGATGCCCTGCGGCAGCGCCACCAGGTGCTCGGCAGGCCACTGCTCCAGCGGGGTCGACCAGGGGAGGTCGAGCAGCGCCGGGTCGACGAGAGCCGAGGTGATCCGCACGGCAACCAGTGTGACCGCTCACCCCCGGACCGCGCTTCCCTTCGTGGCTCGGCACACAGCCGCCGATGCCCGCGCCGCCCCGGCGCGGTCGGCGGCCGGTAGCGTGGTCGCGTGCGTCAGACCTCAGGGGTACGCGATGACCTGCGGCTGCGGCCGGTCCGGCCGGCCGGGTGGTGGTTCGACGGGCTGCTGCTCGCATCAGTGGTGGCGATCACCGTGGCGCTCGCCTCCGGGCACCTGTTCGGGCTCGACCGGGCGGTCGCCGACTGGTCCGACGAGCACCGCCCGACCGCCGCCCGCTGGGTGGCGATGACGCTCAACCTGCTCGGCCAGGGCACCCCGCTGACGCTGCTCGCGGCCGGGCTGGGCGTGCTGCTGGCGCTGCGGCTGCGCTCGGTGCGGCCGATCCTGCCGCCGGTGGTCGCGTTCGTGCTGACGTTCTTCACGATCGGCCCGCTGAAGGTGTGGACGGCCCGGCCGGCGCCGAGCGCCTCGGTCAAGGAGCCGTTCCTGTCGCCCGAGCAGACGCTGCCGCTGTTCCAGCACGACCTGCCGGTGCGTTTCGCCCAGTCGTACCCGTCCGGGCACGTCGCCAACGCGATCGTCTGGTACGGCGTGCTGGCCCTGCTACTGGCCCCGCTCGTGCGCACGGTCGGCCGGACCGTGCCGCCCCGGCTGGTCACCGTGGTCCGGGTGGTGCCCCCGGCGGTGGTCTTCTGCACCACCGTCTACCTGGGCTGGCACTGGCTCACCGACTCGATCGCCGGTCTGCTGCTCGGCCTGCTGCTGGACCGGCTGCTGCGCCGGGTGCCCTGGGACGACCTGCCGCTGCCGCGCCGACTCGGCGACTGGCGGCGGCCGGTCGGCTGGTCCGCGCCGGGCTGACCGGGCGACCGCACCCGCTGTTCACCGCACGCTCCTAGGCTGCCGGTGTGGAACAACTGGCGCGGCGACTCGGCGTACCCGACGCGGTCGTCATCGGTCTCGGCTCGATGCTCGGCGCGGGCGTCTTCGTGGTCTTCGCCCCCGCCGCGGCGGCAGCCGGCGGCGTCGGTCTGCTGGTCGCGCTGGCGGTCGCCGGCTTCATCGCCTACTGCAACGCCACCAGCTCGGCCCGGCTCGCCGCCCGCTACCCCGAGTCCGGCGGCACCTACGTGTACGGCCGGGAACGGCTGCACCCGTTCGCCGGTTTCCTGGCCGGCTGGGGCTTCGTGGTCGGCAAGACCGCGAGCTGCGCGGCCATGGCGCTGACCGTCGGGGCGTACCTGTGGCCGGGGCGGGCGCGGCTCGTCGCCGTCCTCGCGGTGGTGGCGGTGACGGTGGTGAACCTGCGCGGCATCGGCAAGACCGCCGCCGCCACCCGGGTGCTGGTCGCGCTGGTGCTCACAGTGCTCGCCGTGGTGGCGGTGACCGGCGCCCCGCAGGTGGCGGCCGACCGGCTCACCGCCCCCGCCGACCTCGGGGTACGCGGTGTGCTCACCGCCGCCGGGCTGCTGTTCTTCGCGTTCGCCGGGTACGCGCGGATCGCCACGCTGGGCGAGGAGGTACGCGACCCGGAGCGCACCATCCCGCGCGCGGTGCCGCTGGCGCTCGGCGCGGTGCTGGCGATCTACCTGACGCTGGCGGTGGTCGCGCTCGGCGTGCTGGGCGCCGACCGGCTGGCGTCCACCGACGCGCCACTGGTCGAGGTGGTGACCGCCGCCGGGCACCCGGGGCTGGCCTGGCTGGTCCGGGCCGGCGCGGCGGTAGCGGTGACCGGGGTGCTGCTGTCGCTGCTCGCGGGCGTCGGCCGCACCTCGCTGGCGATGGCCCGCCGCCGGGACCTGCCGCGCGCGCTGGCGGCGGTGCACCCACGCCACCGGGTGCCGCACCGCGCCGAGCTGGCCGTGGCCGCCGTGGTGATCGCCGTCGTCGCGGTCGGCGACGTCCGGGGCGCGATCGGCTTCTCCAGCTGCACCGTGCTGGTCTACTACGCGATCACCAACGCGGCGGCGCTGACGCTCGGCCCGGACCCGGCCCGGCGCGTACCGGCCCGGGTGCTCGCCGCGCTGGGGCTGGTCGGCTGCCTGGTGCTGGCGGTCAACCTGCCGCTGCCGAGCGTGCTCGCCGGGTTCGGCGTGCTCGCGCTCGGCGCACTCGGGTACGCCGTCCGCCGCCGTCGGCGACCTGCCTGACGCGGCCGGTCACTCCTCCGGGCGGCGCGCGGCGGGTGGACCGGCGGGCGCCGGCGGCGGCGCGGGCGTGGTCTCCCGCAGCAGCGCGGTCAGCCCGGCCCGCCGGGCCACCACAGTCAACCGGTCACCGGCCTGGATCACCATCCGCGGATCGGCCGTCCAGTCGGCTTTCTGGTTCGGCCGGGTGTACGCGAGCAGGCGTACCTCGCCGGGCCGGGCCACCGCGCTCAGCGGACGCCCGTCCAGCGGTGAGCCCGCCACCACCGGCACCTCGGTGACCAGCAGCGCGTGCCGGTCGACCGGGATGGTGGCGACGACCGCGCGGTCCAGCAGCGCCGCCGCGAACGACGGCGCGGCCAGATAGGACACACTGCGCGAGATGCCGATGCCGAACGCCTGCTGGATCCGCTCGGCGAAGTCGCCGTCGAACAGCCGCAGCACCACGCGCAGGTCCGGGTCGAGCGACCGGGCGATCAGCGCGGCACGCAGGTTCGTCCCGTCGTCGGTGGAGACCACCACCAGCGCCTGGCAGGTGTCGACGGACGCGGACCGCAGCGTCTCCTCCCGGCCCGCGTCGCCGACGATCAACGGCACCCCCAGCCGGTGCGCCAGCGCGGCGCCCCGCGCGTCCGCGTTCTTGTCGATCGCCACCACCTCGACGCCGAAGTCGTGCAGCTGGGCCATCACCCGGGTGCCGATGTTGCCCAGCCCGACCAGCACCACGTGCCCGGAGCGGTCCGGCTGGACCCGCCCGGCGTGCAGGGCCAGCCGGGCGTTTACGACGCCGTCGACCACGGCGGCCGTGATCAGCGGGATCAGCGCCAGCCCGGCCAGGTTGAGCACCACCTGCATGACCTGGGCGGCGACCGGCTTGTTGACGTCCGGGTCCTGGCCGGTGAGCGTGGTGACCAGCGTCAGGTAGACCGCCTCGCTCCAGCTGACGTCGGCGGCCCGCGCGTTGAGCCAGCCCAGCACCGCGATCACCCCGAGCAGCACCAGCACCGCGATGCCGATCTTGCGGGTGGCGAAGTGGCGGACCGCGCGCAGCAGCACCGCCGCCGGCTGCCGTCGCCGCCGCGCCCGCACCAGCCGCCGCGCGGCCACCTCCGTGCCCGCCGGCCGGCCGGTCGCCTCGGCCAGCACCACGTCGGCCGCGGCCTCGTCGGCGGGCAGCACCCGGACCAGGTCCGGGTCCGTGGTGACGGCCAGGCCGCAGACCACGTCCTGCGGGCGTACGTCGTCGCGCCGCGCCACGTACAGCGTGCGCCCGGCGTGCCGGAAGTGGGTCGGCGCCACCTCGCCCAGCGCTGCGGCGACGAAGGCGGGCGCGGCCATCGAGGCGTCGGAGAGCACCGCCGAGTCGGGGAAGAGCTGGCGCAGCCCGTCCGCCAGGTTGGTGTTGAACATGCGCACCACCAGGCGCAGCCGGGACTCGACCTCCTGGGCGCAGAGCGCGGCGTGCATGTTGCCCACGTCGTCCTGGTTCAGCAGCGCCAGCCCGGCCGCGCCGGCCAGCCCGGCCCGGCGGAACGCCGCCTCGTCGAGGCGTTCGGCGGTGACGACCCGTACCCCCGGCACGTCCCGCCCGTCCGGGCCCTCGGACCGGCGGCGGGCCGGCACCACGAGCGTGACCCGCACCCGCCCGTCGGCACTGTCGGTGGCGAGCAGCGACCGGACCACCCAGTAGGCGAGCGGATCGGAGCCGCAGACCACGAAGTGGGGGCGTTCGTCCCCGTTCATCCGGAGCCGCCAGCCGGTCGCGCGGCGTGCGCGGTCACGCAGGGGCTCGGCCATGTCCGGATGGTAGTCAGCCGCTCTCGGTACGCGCAGCCCCCTCGATCATGAACGCATGGCGTGGCCGGGTACGGGTAGAGCACCGACATGCAGACGTTCCTGCCGTATCCGGACTTCCTGGCCAGCGCCCGGACGCTGGACCAGAAGCGGCTGGGCAAGCAGCGCGTGGAGACGATCCAGGTGCTGCGCGGCCTGACCCGGCCGGACTACGGCTGGCGCAACCATCCCGCGGTGAAGATGTGGGCCGGGTACGAGGAGGCGCTGACCCGGTACGGGCTGGACATGTGCGCGGTGTGGTGCGAGCCCGGCCGGGCCGACACCTGCGCCGGCACGCTCGCCACCGACCTCGCCACCGCCTGCGGCATCGCCGTGATCCGCACCCAGGACGAGCTGGCCGCCGCCGGTGAGCTGCCGCCCTGGCTGGGCCGCGACGACCTGCACCGCAGCCACCGGTCGTCGCTGCTGCGCAAGGACCCGGTCCACTATGCGCGGCTGTTCACCGACGTCTCCCCTGACCTGGAGTACGTCTGGCCCCCCTCCGACCGCCCCCGCCACTGCCTCCCGTGAAAGGAAGGGCCCCTTTTTAGTGAGTGTTTGAGATTTGGGGTGCGGCGGCGTGTCGGGTTGAGGTGAGGGAAGGCCCTCGGTAGGTCCGGTGGTGTCGAGCCAACCGTTTCCATACCGAGGGCCTTCTGATGACGTTGTACCCGATCACTGTCACGCCGTCCGCGTCGCCCCGCCGTTATCCGTCGCAGCGGGTGCGGCGGGAACGGGAACGGGCGGTGCGGCGGCGGTATCCCAGTGATCTGACCGATGCGCAGTGGGCGTTGATCGCGCCGCTGGTCACGCCGGCGTCGGTCGGTCGGCGGGGGCGGCCGCCGTCGCATCCGATGCGGGCAATCGTCACGGCGATCTTGTATGTGGCCTGCACCGGTTGTCCGTGGCGGGCCCTGCCGCGGGAGTTCCCGCCCCCGGGGACGGTGTACTGGTGGTTCGCTCGATGGCGCGATGACCACACGTTGATGCGTCTGCACGACCGGTTGCGGGAGCAGTGCCGTACCGCCGCCGGACGGCACGCGCATCCCAGCGCCGGAGCGATCGATTCTCAGTCGGTGCGCGCCGCGGACACCGTGCCCCGACACAGCCGCGGTTTCGACGTCGCGAAGAAGGTCAACGGCCGTAAACGCCACATCGTCGTGGACACCATGGGCCTGCTCCTGGCCGTCATGATCACCGGCGCGCACGTCAACGACCGCACCATCGCCCGTGACCTGCTCTGGCGCACCCGGCTGTTCCACCCCCGCCTACGCCTGCTCTGGGCAGACGGCGGCTACATCGGCACCCTGAGCACCTGGGCCCGCCACGCCCTCGACCTCACCGTGCACCTGGTCCACAAACTCCCCGGACAACACACCTTCGTCGTGCTGCCCCGACGCTGGGTCGTCGAACGCACCTTCGCCTGGATCAGCAAGAAACGCCGCTGCGTCCGCGACTACGAACACCTACCCACAAGCCACGCCGCCTTCGTCACCTGGGCCATGATCCACGTCATGGTCACCCGCCTGGCCCGACACACGAAACCGGCCCAGGCAACCCACACCTGAGCCGGAATCTCAAACACTCACTTAACGCCTCCGGTAGAGGAAGGGCCCCTTGTTAACACCTCCCCCACGCCGCCGCGCGGCGCACTCGGCGCGCGGGCGGCCGGCGCGCGGCGCGGACGTAACCGGGCCGCCCGGCGTTAAGAAGGGCCCCCGCACATCCGTATGCGTTAAAAAGGGCCCCTTCCTTTCACCTCGGGCAGACTGGGGGGACCACCGACTGAAGGATGCCCCGTGAGTCTGTCGCAAGTGGTAGGTCGCCTGATCGGCGTACGCGAGCACGTGGTGGACCCGGGCGGCGGTGGCGCTCCCCGCGTGCCGCGACCGGTCGCGGCACTCGTGGTCGGCGGCGGCATCGCCGGCATGTCGGCGGCGGTGGTGCTGGCCGAGCGCGGGGTTGCGGTGACCGTGCTGGAGGCCGCGCCGCACCTCGGCGGCCGGCTCGGCGCCTGGCCGGAGGAGCTGCCCGACGGCGTCCAGCGCAACGAGCACGGCTTCCACGCGTTCTTCCGGCAGTACTGGAACTGGCGGTCGATCCTGCGCCGCGTCGACCCGGCGCTGGGCTTCCTCAAGCCGATCCCGGGGTACCCGATCCTGTCCGAGCAGTGGCCCACGGAGGAGTTCGGCAAGCTGCCGCCCGCGCCGCCGGCGAACCTGCTGGCGCTGCTGCTGCGCAGTCCGAGCCTGCGCCTGGCGGACCTGCGCACGATGGATCGGGACGCCGCGCTGCCGCTGCTCACCTACGACCCGGTGCGCACCTACGAGGAGTTCGACGAGCGCACTGCCGACGAGCTGCTCACCTCGCTGCGCCTGCCGGACCGGGCGCGGGCCATGCTCTTCGAGGTCTTCTCCCACTCGTTCTTCAACCACGAGGCGGAGATGTCGGCCGCCGAGATGATCGCGCAGTTCCACTTCTACCTGCTCGGCAACCCGGAGGGGCTGGCGTTCGACTGCCCGGACCGGGACTACGCGACGGCAATCTGGGAGCCGCTGACCCGGCACGTGGAGAAGCACGGCGGCCGGGTGCTGACCGGCGCTCCGGCGGCCCGGCTGGACCGTACCCCCGAGGGCTGGCGCGTCACCGGCGCGGACGGCGACGTCTGGGAGGCGCCGCACGTGGTGCTCGCGGTGGACCCGCCCGCGCTCGCCGCGCTGGTCGCCGCCTCGCCCGGCCTGGTCGCGGCGGCACCCGAGCTGGTGGCGCGGATGCCCGCGTTCGGCACACCCGGACCGCCGTACGCGGTGGCGCGGTACTGGATGGACGGGGACGTCCGCCCGGACCGGGCGGTGTTCAGTGGCGTCTCCCGGCAGCCCACGCTGGACTCGGTGACGCTCTACCACCGGCTGGAGGACGAGCCCCGCCGCTGGGCCGAGCGGACCGGCGGCTCGGTGGTGGAGTTGCACGCGTACGCCTGCGAGCCGGACGTGCCGGCCGACGAGCTGGCCGCCCGGATGCTGCGGGAGCTGACCGCGCTCTGGCCGGAGGTGGCCGATCTGCGGGTACGCGAGTTGCGCGCCCGGGTCGAGGCGCAGGCCCCGGCGTTCACGCCTGGCAGCCACGCCGGGCGTCCGGGGGTGGAGACCGACGCGGCGGGCCTCTACCTGGCCGGGGACGGCATCCGCACGGAGTTCCCGAGCGCGTTGATGGAACGGTCGGCGGCCACCGGGATCATCGCGGCGAACCACATCCTGCGTGCCGAGGGGGCGGCGGCCGAGGCGGTCCGCTCGATCCGTCCGCGCGGCCTGCTGGCCGGCAGGGTGGGCCCGAAACGGTCATAGGCGGACGAAAACGCCTCTACGCTCGACTGATCCGGTGACACGGGAGGTCGGGCGGTGAGCACCGCGACGCGGGAGCGGCGCGACGAGGAGCACGGGACACCACGGGACGAACGGACCGCGGTGGTCACCGCGCTGCGACTCGGCTGGTCGATGGCGGACGCCTACCACCACGCGCAGACCGCCGACCTGACCGACGGCGGGGACCGGCCGACGGTCGCGCCGCCGAAGCTGTCGAACCTGACCGAGCTGGCCGGGTGGCACCGGCTCGGCATGTACCTGGACGGCGTGGACGTGGCGCTGGCCCAGATCGCGCCGCTGACCCCGGCGGGCCGTACCGTGCCGTCCACCGCCGCCGCCCGCCGCGCCACCGGCGCCGACCGGGACCCGTTGCTGCGGGCGCTCGACGACCTCAACATCGACGTGCTGCGCTGGACGATGGCGACGAACCACCGGGTGGGTGTGGCGTACCGGCTCGGGCGCTCGCTCGCCGACACCGTACGGCGCGGCGACGCCGACCGGCTCCCGGGCCGGTTCGGTGGCCGGCACCTCCAGATCGGCAGGTGGCTGGACGAGCTGGCGAGCGTGCTGCCGCCGTACTCGGCCGCCGTGGTGCGCCGCTCGCTCGCCGCCTGGGCCACGGCTGTCGGCCGGGCCACCGTCGGCGACCCGGGCGAGGCCGGACTCGCCGACCTGGCCCGGGAGCTGCGCAACCAGGGCGACCTGTGGCAGGACGTGCTCACCGGTGGGTTGCATCCGCGCGACCTGCTGGACGAGGAGAACTGGGCGGTGATCGCCCGCAACGTCGTCATCCGGGACCGGAAGCTGGTGGCGCAGGCGGCCCGGGGCATCTTCTGGCCGGTGCTGGCACCACTGCTTGTGGTGCTGCTGGCGGTGGTGGGTGTCAGCGCCGCCGCGGCGGCCGGCTCCCCCACCACCCGGGCGGCGGTGGCGCTCGTCGGCCTCGGCGCCGGGCTCACCGCGATCTGGCGGTCGATCTCCACGCCGACGCTGTCGGTGGCCGCCGAGGTGAACCGTCCGCTGCTGGACAGCGAGCTGGTGGTGCAGATGACCGCCCGGATCGACCGGCCGCTCGCCGCCGCGCGAAGCGCCGGCCGGGCCGGACGGCAGCGGCGACCCACCGAGGACGGATCGAAATACGTTGGCCACGATTCCCGAATCGATCTACCGTGAGCGAGCAAGGTCAACCACCGTTCCAGGAGCCGTCGATGTCGCTGCGATACGCCACCACGATGACGTCGTGGCTGCTCGGCGACGGCTGCCGGGAACACGGTCCCTGGCCCGGAGGGCACGACTGACGCGCGTCGCGCGTCCCCGTCGTCGCCGCCCGGTCCCGTGGACCGGGCGGTTTTTTCGTCGCCGTACCGCCGATCGTGAAGGGAGAGCCCGGTGGACGCCGTCCTCGTCATAAACGCCGACCTCGGCCCGCTGCACCGGGTCACCGTCAAGCACGCGATCCGGATGCTCTGCCGCCGGGTCGCCGAGATCCACGAGGCCGAGCCGGACCGGGTGATCGGCGTCTTCCCGCTGCCGCGGGTGGTCCGCCTCGTCCGGTACGTGGTGACCCGCTGGCGGTTCAGCGCCGGCCCGGCCTGGTCCCGGGCCGGGGTGCTGGCGCGCGACCGGCGGCGGTGCGCCTACTGCGACGGCGCGGCCAGCACGATCGACCACGTCCTGCCCCGCTCGCGCGGTGGCCGGAACACCTGGGGGAACACCACCGCCGCCTGCTACGCGTGCAACCAGCGCAAGGGTGACCGGACCCCGGCCGAGGCGGGCATGCCGCTGCGGCGGGCTCCGGTGACGCCGAGCTGGGCCGCGCTGGCGCGGTGACGGACGGCCGGCGGGCACAGGGGGCGGTGTCGGGGGTACGCCCCGGCGCTGCGCCCGCCGGTCCCATCAGTGCGCCTACCTGTCGAGACGCCGGGCCAGCCCGTCGAGCAGGAGGTCCAGCCCGCCGCCGAACTCGTCCTCCGGTACGACCACGCCGGCATCGCGCGCGGTCGCGGCGAGCAGGGGGAACTCGTCGCGGGGCAGCGCCGCGATGACAGCCGTGCCGGGCCCGGCCAGCGCGCCGAGGTGTTCCATCTGGATCGCGCCGACCACGTAGCCGAGCAGGGCACGGAACGCGATCACCCGTCCGGTGCCGGTGAAGCCGGCCCCGGTCAGCACCGCGAGCACCGCCTCGCCCCAGCGCAGGATCGTCGGCGAGCGGTGCCGGTACGCGGGGAGCAACGGCACCACTGCCGGGTGGAGACCGACCGCGCGGCGTACCCGCTCGGCCAGGTCCCGGATGCCGTCCGCCCACGGGACGTCGGGCGGCGGGCGGGTGTCGACCGGTTCGAGGACCCGCTCGACGACGAGCGCTTCCAACTCGTCGCGGTCGGCGACGTAGCGGTAGAGGCCCATCGTGCTGGTGCCGAGCTGCGCGCCGACCGCGCGCATGGTGAGGCCGGCGAGGCCGTCCCGGTCGAGCACCGCGAGCGCCGCGTCGGCGAGCTGGGCCGGGGTCAGGGAACGGGGTCGGGGCATGGCCTTGACAGCGTACAAGATACGCCTACGGTTGTAGGAGTACGTCGTACGCCTACAACGGGAGCGCGCATGGACGTCGTCACCCCTCGCCATCTCACCAGCGTGACCGGCGCCCAGGTCGCCCTGCCGGACCCGGACCGCCTGGTCCACCTCCAGTTCCGTCGCTTCGCCGGCTGCCCGGTCTGCAACCTCCACCTGCGCTCGATCGTCCGCCGGCACGCCGAGATCGAGGCGGCGGGCGTACGCGAGGTGGTGCTCTTCCACTCCCCCGCCGACGAGTTGCGCGAGCACGTCGCCGACCTGCCGTTCGCCGTGGTGGCCGATCCGGACCGGCGGCTCTACCGGGAGTTCGGGGTGGAGTCGGCGCGGCGGTCGCTGCTCGACCCGCGCGCCTGGCTGCCGATCCTGCGCGGCGTGGCGATCAGCACCTGGCACATCCTGCGCGGACGGGAGCGGTCGCCGTCCCTTACGCCGCACGGCGGCCGGTTCGGGCTGCCGGCCGACTTCCTGATCGCGCCGGACGGGCGGGTGCTCGCCGAGAAGTACGGCGAACACGCCTCCGACCAGTGGTCGGTGGACGAACTGCTGGCCCAGGTCAGCCGGAGCCGGTCGGCGCGGTGACCGCTGGATCGCCGGTCGGGACGTACCCGCCGAGGGGTGCCGGGCAAACGGCGGTCAGTGGGCGGTCGGCGGGGTCCAGCCGAAGCGCGGCGGGCGGCGCTCGTTCATGGCCGCCACCCCCTCGCGGGCCTCGCCGCTGTCCCGCACCTGGGCGTGCCACCAGGCCAGCCGATCGGCGTCGGCACGCCCGTCGACGATCTCCTTCGCGGCGGCCACCGTGAGCCGGGAACGCTCGGCGATGGTGGCGGTCAGCGTTGTCACCCGCCCGGCCAGCTCCCCGGCCGGCAGCACCTCGTCCACCAGGCCGATCCGCAGCGCCCGCTCGGCGTCGACCAGCTCGCTGCTGAACAGCAGGTGCTTGGCGGCGGACGGACCGACGAGCGCGGCCAGCCGCCGCGTGGTCGGCGCCGGGTAGACCAGGCCGAGCCGGGCCGGGGGTACGCCGAACCGGGCCTCCGCCGAGGCCAGCCGCAGGTCGCAGGCGACGGCGAGCTGGCAGCCGCCGCCCACGCAGGCGCCCTCGATCGCGGCCACAGTGGGACGGCCGAACGCCGCGAGCCGTTCCTCGGCGGCCACCGCGATGCTGCCGTCTCCGGCGGCCAGCAGCTCGTCCAGGTCGCCGAGGTCGGCCCCGGCGCAGAACGTGCCGGCCGCGCCGGTGAGCACCAGCACCCGTACCGCCGGGTCGGCCTCCAGACCGTCGAGCAGCACCGGGAGCTGCCGCCACATGGCCGGGGTCATGGCGTTGCGCCGGGCCGGGTTGTGGATGACCACGGTTGCCACCGGGCCGTCCACCCTGACGGTGAGTTCCGCGTCGGACATGGTGCGACCGTAACGGGCGGGGCCCGGCGGCCACCCGCGTGGGGTGGCCGCCGGGCCCCGGGGTCGGGCGGTCAGGTCAGGAGACGTTGACAGCGGTGTCGTCGAGCACGAACGACGTCTGCAGGGAGACGTCCTCGGTGCCGGTGAACTTCAGCGTGACGGTCTGCCCGGCGTACGACGCCAGGGAGAACGACTTCTGGCTGTAGCCGCTGGCCTTGTTCAGGTTCGAGTAGGTCGCCAGCGTGGCCAGCACCGAACCGGAGGAGTTGAGCACCTGCACGTTCAGCTTGTCGTACTGGACGCTGCTGGTGGTCTCGGCCGAGTCGATGTGCAGCCAGAACGAGAAGGTGTACGTGGAGCAGCCGCTCGGCAGGCTCACCGACTGCGACAGCGAGTCGGTGCGGGTGGTGCCGTAGCCGTTGAGCCAGGCGTTCCACGTACCGGTGCGGGTCGGCTGGCCCTGCGAGCCGTACTGGCCGATCACGCCGGAGGTGGAGGTCCAGACCGTGTTGCCGGACTCGAAGCCCGGGTTGCCGAGCTTCTGGCCCGCGCCGGTGCAGCCGCCGCCGGTGCCGTTCACCGTCAGCGAGAACGTGGCGGTCTTCGTGCCGGACGCCGCGCTGCCGGTGACGGTCACCGAGTAGGTGCCGGTCGGCGTGCTGGAGCTGGTGGAGATGGTGAGCGTGGACGAGCCGCCCGAGGTCACCGAGGAGGGGCTGAACGACGCGGTGGCGCCGGTCGGCAGGCCGGACGCGGAGAACGTCACGGTCTGCGCGCTGCCGTTGGTGGTGGCCGTGGCGACGGTGGCGGTGACCGAACCGCCCGCGGTGACCGACCCGGCGGTCGGCGAGAGCGAGACGGAGAAGTCGTTGCCGGTGGAGCTGCACGGCGCGTCGTTACCGGCGACGTTCACCGCGGTCCAGGCGGCCTGGACGGTCTTGTACTCGGTGGAGCAGTTGCCGTACAGGTCGGTGGCGGCCCGCAGGGTGTACGCGCGGGCGGTGTTGGCCGGGTTGCTCGTGTTGACGTACGAGGTGTTCGAGGTGAAGTACACGTCGAGCGCCCGGTACCAGATCTTCTCCGCCTTGGTGCGGCCGATGCCGGTGACCGCCGGGGCCGAGCCGCAGACCGGCGAGGTGCCGTACGCGGTGGCGCCGGTGCCCTCGGCGAGGTTGAAGAAGAAGTGGTTGCCGACGCCGGAGGAGTAGTGCACGTCCTTGTTCTTCGTGCTGGTGGACCAGCAGGAGTCGGACGAGCCGTCCAGCGACGGGTTGTACATGTAGCGCAGCGGCGTACCGTTGCCGTTGATGTTGATCTTCTCGCCGACCTGGTAGTCGCCCGGGTCGCTCGGCGCGGCGGCGTAGAACTCCACCATGTTGCCGAAGATGTCGCTGGTGGACTCGTTCAGGCCACCGGACTCACCGGAGTAGACCAGCCCGGCCAGCGCTTCGGTGACGCCGTGGCTCATCTCGTGGCCGGCGACGTCCAGCGAGACCAGCGGGCGGGAGTTGCCCGAGCCGTCGCCGTAGGTCATCTGGGCCCCGTCCCAGAAGGCGTTGACGTAGTTGTTGCCGTAGTGCACCCGGCTCGGCACGCCCTGGCCGTTGCCGAAGATGCCGTTGCGGCCGTGCACGTTCTTGAAGTAGTCGAACGTCTTGGCGGCGCCGAAGTGGGCGTCCACGGCGGCCGACTGCCGGTTCGAGGTGGCGCCGTTGCCCCACGCGTTGTCCGCGTCGGTGAACGTGGTGCAGGTGGAGGTCCCGTTGTTCATGTCGCAGGTACGGCCGTTGCCGCGTACCGGGTCGATCATCTGGTACGTGCTGCCGGAGAGCGTGGTGTCGATGGTGACCGAGCCGGTGTAGATGCCCTGGCCGGTGCCGGCCACCGTCTCGATCTCGTCGTACGAGCCGATCACCTTGCCGGTGGTGGCGTCGGTGACGACGTGCAGCTTCGACGGGGTCTGCTTGTCCGCCTTCCAGCCCGTCGCGACGGTCTCCCAGGCGAGGCGGCCCTTGCCGCTGCTGGCGTCGACGAACAACTCCGGCGTGCCGACCGAGGTGAGCGAGCCGGAGAACGTCTTGCGGGCGCTGGCCTTGGCCGCGTCCGCGCCGACCTTCGCGGTGGTGCTCAGGGTCAGCGGGGCGTCGAGGCTGACCGACGCGCTGGTCATGGTGCCGTTGGGGGCGGTGTGGATGACGAAGTCACCGCCGTACACCCGGAGACCCTGGTAGGTCCGGCTGTACCGGGTGTGCGCCGCCCCGGAGGGGTCGACCTTGGTGCGGACGGCCTGATAGGCCTCACCGCCGGCGCCCTTGACGACGCCGGGGTTGGCGCGCAGCAGGCTCGCGGCCTTGGCCGCGGCCGAGGTCTCGGGGCTGGGGGCGGTTGGCGCTGCCGCTTGCGCCGAGGTGGTGACGCAGGCCAGCACGCTGCTGGTGAGCAGCGCTGCGCTGACGGCGGCGACGGATCTTTTCACGGGCCCTCCTGGAAGGCGAATGTTGTGACGGGGGTAGTCACTGATGTAGATATAGCGATACATCGACGAACGTGAAAGAGGCTGGCGGGAACCCGCCGGAGACACTGACCGAACGGATGAGGAGGACCGGTGGGCCGGAACCGGGTGGTCCCGTCGCGCGTCCGAACCGGTATGAGAGCTGCCCCCGCCGTGGCGGCCGTCGCCGCCCTTCTCGTCCCGCTCGCCGGCTGCGCCCGCACCGACGCGCCACCCGTCGTCACGGACGGGCCCTCGCCGCTGGCCACCGAGGTCGTGCTCGTGAAGTCGGGCGGCATCGCCGGGCTGACCGACACCGTCCGGGTCGGGCCGGACGGCCACTGGACCCGCACCGACCGCGCCGGCGCCTCCCGAGAGGGGCAGCTCGCCGCGGAGAAGCTCACCCGGCTGCGGCAACTCGCGGCCGACCCCCGGCTGGCCGCCGAAGCCGCCGTCACCGCACCGGCGACCATGTGCGCCGACGCGTTCAGCTACCGGCTCACCGTCGGGCCCAACCAGGTCAGCTACGTGGACTGCCCGCCGCAGGCCACGCCGCCCGCCGTCACCGCGCAGGTGGTGGACCTGCTCAACGGCGCCACCGGCTGACCGGCGCCGACTTCAAACCCGTTCCGGCTGTGACATCGGCCTATGGCCGGCCGGCCCGCGGCGGGGCCAGCATGGAAGGCATGACTCGCGCACTCATCGCCCTGACCAGTCACTCCGAGCTGGGCCGCACCGGCCGCTCGACCGGCTACTACGTCGGCGAGGCCGCCGAGCCGTGGGAGGTGTTCCGGGCCGCCGGCTACGACGTCGACCTGGTCTCAGTGGCCGGCGGCGAGCCGCCGGTCGACGGGCGGGACGAGAACGACAGCACCCAGAACGACTTCCTCGCCACCGCCGGCGTCACCGACACCCCGAAGGCCGCCGACGTCGACCCGGCCGGGTACGACGTGATCCTCTTCGCCGGCGGTCACGGCACCATGTGGGACTTCCCCGACGACCCCGACCTGGCCCGGATCGCCCGCTCGGTCTACGAGCGCGGCGGTGTGGTGGCCGCCGTCTGCCACGGCCCGTCGGCGCTGGTGAACCTCACGCTCACCGACGGCTCCCGGCTCGTCGCCGGCAAGCGGGTCGCCGGCTTCACCAACAGCGAGGAGGCGGCCGTCGGCCTCACCGACGAGGTGCCGTTCCTGCTCGCCGACAAGCTCACCGAGGCGGGCGCGCAGCACGTGCCGGCGCCGGACTTCACCGAGCACGTGGTGGTCGACGAGCGGCTGGTCACCGGCCAGAACCCGCAGTCCGCCCGCGCCGTCGCCGACGCCGTGGTGAAGCTGATCCCCTGAGCGCCGGGTCAGAACCGGTAGTCGTCGGGCAGGCCGGTGGCCCGCAGCTCGGGCGGCAGGTGAGCGACGTCGTTGAGAGCGACGAGCGTCGGCGGGCCGCCCGAGCTGTACCGGATCACCGTGAGCCCGCAGTTCTGGTGGTTGAGCCCGATCCAGCGGTGCGGCGGCGCCTCCAGCGCGTGCAGCACCAGCCAGGCGACCAGGAAGTTGTGGGTGACGACCAACTCGCGTACGTCACCCTCCGCGGGGGCGGCGGCGAACCGCGCCACCGCCTCCGCGGTCACACGCGGCCCGTCGCGCCGCTCCCGCTCGGTGAACCCGGCCAGGAACTCGGCGTACCGCTCGGGCAGGTCGGCCGGGTCGGTGTCGTGCGGCACGTGGTCGCCGGCGCGGTCGTCCTCGCGTACCGGAACACCCGGCAGCGACGCCGCGACCAGCGCGGCGGTCTCCGCGGCCCGGCGGGCCGGCCCATGGTGTACGGCGGCGAAGCGCGTGCCGCGCAGCCGTTCACCCAGCAGCGTCGCCTGCCGCCGGCCGCGCTCGGACAGGCCGGTGTCGGCCTCCTCCTCCGCGCGGTCCTGCTCGCCGTGGCGGACCAGGTAGAGCAGGCGGCTGGGCATCGGCGCCTCCACGGTCGGGGACCGCGAGACTAGCCCGCCGCCGCGCCGTTCACTGCCCCTGGCGCATCTGCCCGATCCGGATCCGGTTGCCGAACGGGTCGCGGATGCCGAAGTCGATCCCGTACGGCCGGTCGGTCGGCTCGTCGGTCACCTCCACACCCTTCGCGACCAGATCCGCGTACGTCTTGTGCGCGTCGTCGGTGGTGAAGAAGAGGAACCCGCCCGCGGCGCCCTTGGTCAGCAGCTCCCGGACCTGCTCGGCGGTCTTCGGGTCCAGGGCCGGCGGGCCCGGCTTCTCCAGCAGGATCTCCCGGCCCGGGTCCCCCGGCACGTTCACGGTGAGCCAGCGCATGAAGCCGAGATCCTGGTCGGTGCTGACCTCCAGGCCCAGCTTCCCGACGTAGAAGTCGAGCGCCTCGTCCTGGTCGAGCACGTAGATCTGCGAGCGGGAAGTCGAAGTCATCGTCATGCCGACGACGCTAGAGCAGCGGCCTGACCTGCTGCTTATCCAAAACTGCTCGGTCTGGTCCAGGACTTGGCGAAGCAGCTCGGCACGTCCGGCGGCGCGGCCCGGCGACGCCGGAAGGCCGAGGGCGACGCACCGACGATGCCGTGGAACGTCCGGCTGAACGTGCCGAGGCTGTTGAAGCCGACGGCGAGGCAGATGTCGGTGACGTCGCGGTCGGTCTCCAGCAGCAGGGCCATGGCCCGCTCGACCCGGCGGCGTTGCAGGTAGCGGTGCGGGGTCTCGCCGAAGGTGGCCCGGAAGGTACGGATGAAGTGCGCCTCGGACACGTGGGCGATCCGGGCCAGCGCGGCGATGTCCAGCGGCTGCGCGTACGCCCGGTCCATCGCGTCGCGGGCCCGCAGCATCGCCCGATTGGACTCCTCGACCGCTCTGCTCACGCCGTCCCCCCGCCGGCCAGCCTACCGAGACGTCGATCGTCAGCACGGCCGAGGCACCCTGACCCGTGCCACCCGTTGTCGGCCGCCCCGCCCGGTGGAAGACACCGTCCGGGGCGGCCCTGGTGTGCGCGTTGCTGTCATCCGGCCCGAGCGACGGCTCCTGCGATCACGAGGCGCAGGTGTTGAGCATGCTCTGCAGTGCTGACTTCTCGGATGATTGGAGCGTCAGGCCCCAGTTGTACTTCACGGTGATCCACATCTTGCTGTAGGTGCAGCGGTACGACGTCAGCGGCGGCTGCCACGTCGAGGGGTCCTGATCGCCCTTGGCCTGGTTGACGTTGTCGGTGACCGCGATCAGTTGCGGGCGGGTCAGATCGTTGGCGAAGCTCTGCCGGCGGCTCGTCGTCCAGGAGTTGGCTCCTGACCGCCACGCCTCCGCCAGGGGCACGATGTGGTCGATGTCGACGTCGGAGGCGGCGTACCAGGTCGCACCGTCATAGGGGCTGTACCAGCGGCCTGAGGTGGCGGCGCAGGAGCTGCTGACCACGACGGACGTGCCGTCCCGCTTGAGGACCTGCTCGCGGGTGTTGCAGGTTCCGGTGATGGTGATCCAGTGGGGGAACAGGTCCCGCGAGTAGCCGGACATTGAGCCCTGTGCGGCCACTGTCAGCGCGTTGAGCTGCGACTGCGCCGTCGCCTGGGAGGGGATGCCGGGCGGGGTGGCCGAGGCCGGCTGGCCGTTCACGGCGGCGAGAACAGCGCCCGCGAGGGCGGCGACAGTGATCGCGGCGGCACGGCGCCAGGCACGCGGGGTGAGGGTGACGGGCGTGATCGGCATGACGGCGACCTTTCGTCGAGGAAAGTGACAGCAACCTTCCCTGACGATCAGTCCATCGATCATCGTCCCTGTAAAGTACAGCAGTCCGGTTGTCGAGCATCGAGCCGCCCCGCACCGCCGACGCGCCGACTCCGCCGGCGTCACTCAGGGCAGCGGCGGCGTGACGGTCGCCGTGGCCCTGACCGTGGTGGGCGTGACCGGCATGTTCCTCACGGACCAGGGCAGGTCAGCTGACCTGCGGTGTTGTCGGCATCTTGTCCGGAGTGCGAGGTACAGGTCCGTTAGCTGCCGTCCACCGGGTCGTCGTACGGCGGCGACACCTCGTCGTTCCAGGAACGTTTCACGTAACCGCCGGTGAGATCTTGGAGCCGTAGGTTGACCTCGATCAGGGTGTTGATCTCCTGGAGCACCTCGTCGAGATCGTCGAACGTGACCTGGAACCGGCGGTCGTAGGTAGCCATCTCGGGGATGCCATAGTCCTCGGCGACCTCAGCGGCCTCAGCGACAATCCGTGGCCCCGCGTCGAAGGTCACCTCCAGCTGGGGACCATCGGACCATCGGACGGTGAATCGGTCGCTCTCCTCGGCCACCACCATCGACTTCAGGCGCTGCACGGCGTCGGCAAGGGTGACGGACCCGGTGAAGTAGACCCGGAACCCATCGCGCGGCCAGAGGTGAGACGAAACGGGATCGTCCAACAGCAGATCGACCGCAGCGTCGATCCTGGACTCAGCTTCGGTCAGCGGCACACCCAGTTGCGAAACATGGGCGACCAGGCCCGTCGCGTCCGCCACCACGTGCCCGATCCGGTACATGGTCCGGACGAGCCCTTCAGCATCCACGTCACTGCCACTGTGCCAGAACGGCAGATTGATGGCCGTCTCGCCGGACCGGTAGCGCACCGTAATGCCGCTGGGCTGGTGCGTCAGCGTGCGGCTCGGGCCGTCCTCGCCCAGAACCACCTCGCCGACGACGTCCCGTACGCCGGAAACGATGGCGTCCCATGCCTGCGAGTCGGACGGCTCACCCGCACCCTTCCGTTCGCCGTCCGACGCCTTCAGCGAGGGCTGTCCGACGGGCTCGGGTAGCAGGATGAGATCAAGAGTCATGGCCGTCAGGCTAGGGCCTGTGACGGGCGGTCGTGACCCTCGTTGCTGTCATCCGGCCGGATCGCAGCGGCTGCCGCCGCGAAATGCCTTGTGTAATTGGAGCCCCCGGCCGGGATCGAACCGGCGACATCTCGCTTACAAGGCGAGTGCTCTGGCCAGCTGAGCTACAGGGGCGCGTGCGTCGGGCTCAGCATAGCGACTGAGCCCCGGAAATCCCGCCTCGCAGGGCTCCCGAGCACGGAAAACGTCGGCATCCCGACCGGTGCGGCCGATGGATCATCGCCCGGGCACGCTCCCAGCGGGGAGATTGATGCCTCGCAGTGCCCTGCTGACCGTTATGCGTATGCCGTCCATCCCACCCGGAGCGACACGTCTTGGCACGATCGCGAAAGCCGTTTACCGTGCAGTGACACGGACGACACTCCGGCGGGCTTCGGCTGCCTGAGCGACGACCCCGTTGGCCGGTGCCTTGGGCGCCGGTCGCTCCTTCACTCGGATCGTCCGGCACGTTCCTGCCGGTGAAAGGAAGCGCTCCATCATGGCTACGGTCACCTACGCGAAGGCGTCCCGGATCTACCCGGGCACCGAGCGCCCCGCCGTCAACCAGCTCGACCTCCAGATCGGTGACGGGGAGTTCCTCGTCCTGGTCGGTCCGTCCGGCTGCGGCAAGTCCACCAGCCTCCGGATGCTCGCCGGCCTGGAGGACGTCGACGACGGCGCGATCTACATCGACGGCCGCGACGTCACGCACCTCCCCCCGAAGGCCCGCGACATCGCGATGGTCTTCCAGAACTACGCCCTCTACCCGCACATGACGGTGTACGAGAACATGGCGTTCGCGCTCAAGCTGCGCAAGACCTCGAAGTCGGAGATCGACCGGCGGGTCAAGGAGGCGGCCGGGCTGCTCCAGCTGGAGGAGTTCCTCAGCCGCAAGCCGAAGGCGCTCTCCGGTGGTCAGCGCCAGCGTGTCGCCATGGGCCGCGCGATCGTCCGCGAGCCGCAGGTCTTCCTCATGGACGAGCCGCTGTCGAACCTCGACGCCAAGCTGCGTGTCCAGACCCGTACCCAGATCGCCTCGCTGCAGGCGAAGCTGGGCGTCACCACCGTGTACGTCACCCACGACCAGGTCGAGGCCATGACCATGGGTCACCGGGTGGCGGTCATGCTCGACGGCGTGCTCCAGCAGGTGGACACCCCGCGGGCGCTCTACGACACCCCGGCCAACGTCTTCGTCGCCGGCTTCATGGGCTCCCCGGCCATGAACATCAAGACGGTGAAGCTGACCGAGCAGGGCGGCGCGTTCGCCGAGATGATCGTGCCGCTGACCCGCGAGCAGGTCCAGGCGGCCAGCGCCGAGGGCGGCGACGGCAAGGTCACCGTCGGCTTCCGGCCGGAGGACTGCGACCTGGTCAGCCCGTCCGAGGGCGGCATGCCGGTAGTGGTCGAGCTGGTCGAGGACCTGGGCTCCGACGCCAACGTCTACGGCCACGCCGCGCTGGAGGGCCACAACGAGCGGTTCGTGGTCCGTACCGACCGGCGCAGCATGCCGAACATGGGTGACACCGTGTTCGTCAAGCCGCGTACCGGCCGCAGCCACGTCTTCCACTCCGCCACCGGCCAGCGGATCTGACGTACCCGAGAAAAGGGGCGGCCCGCCACGGCGGACCGCCCCTTTTTCGTACTCTCGATCAGACCTCGACGGACCGGCGGCGCGCGACCTCGGCCAGCGTGACGGCGGCGGCGACGCTCGCGTTGAGCGACTCCACGTCGGAGACCATCGGGATGCTGACGGTCAGGTCGCAGGTCTCGCCGACCAGGCGGGACAGGCCGCGCCCCTCCGAGCCGACCACCACGACGAGCGGGCCGACGGCGGCCTCCAGGTCGTACAGGTCGGTCTGCCCGTCGGCGTCCAGGCCGACCACGACGAAGCCGGCGTCCTTGCACGCCTTGAGCGACCGGGTCAGGTTGGTGACCTGGGCGACGGGCACGCGCGCGGCCGCGCCGGCGCTGGTCCGCCAGGCGGTCGCGGTGATCCCGGCGGCACGCCGTTCGGGTACGAACACACCCTGCGCGCCGAACGCGGCGGCCGACCGGATGACCGCGCCGAGGTTGCGCGGGTCGGTGACGCCGTCCAGCGCGACGAGCAGCGGGGCGGCC
The DNA here is from genome assembly GCF_028768405.1 of Micromonospora chalcea. Classification (NCBI taxonomy): domain Bacteria; kingdom Bacillati; phylum Actinomycetota; class Actinomycetes; order Micromonosporales; family Micromonosporaceae; genus Micromonospora; species Micromonospora chalcea. Next base: position 4,335,821 of record NZ_CP118233.1, read on the forward strand.
TGTTCCAGCGCGGCGGCCACCAGGTCGTCGAACGGCTCGTAGGCGAACGGCGGCACCTGGAGGCCGACGCCCTGGTGCAGCACCCCGCCGGTCATCCGGTCCAGCTCGGCGCGGCTGACCTCCAGGATCGCGATGCCCCGGTCGGCGGCGGTACGGACGATCTCCTTGACCCGGTCGTCGACGTCGATGCCCTGCGCGGTGTAGAGGGCGGTCGCCGGCACCTGGGTGCGCAGCGACTCCAGCACCGGGTTGCGCCCGACCAGCAGCTCGGGGCTGTCCTTCGCCGGGTTGGCCTTGCGGCCCGGCGCGACCCGGGGGCCGCCCCGGCCGGCCGGCTTTCCGCCCCGCCCCTTCGTCGTGGGCGTGCCCCGGCCACCGCCCTTGCCCCAGGTGGTGTCCTTGGTGCCGGGCTGGCCGATCTTGGGGGCGCGGCCCTCCTCGGCGGCGGCGCGGCGCTCCTTCTCCTGCTTCCAGGCGGTGCGCTGGGGCAGCTTCTCGGTGCCCGAGTACGCCTTGTGCCACGGCCGCTCGTCGGCGGGCAGCGTGCGCCCACGCCCGGCGAGGGAGTCCTTGTTCTTGCCGCCGGTGCCCTTGGGGGCGCCCGCCTTCGGTGCCAGTCGCCGGCCTCGGCGCTGTGAGTTGCCGGCCATCAGTCCTGCTCTCCAATAGTCCAACGCGGGCCCTGGGGGGTGTCCTCGACGACCACGCCGGCCTGCTTGAGCTGGTCGCGTACGGCGTCGGCGGCGGCCCAGTCCTTGCGGCCGCGGGCCTGCGCGCGCTGCTCCAGGGCCAGCGCGATCAGGGAGTCCACCACGCCGCGCAGGTCGTCCGTGCGGCCGCCGCCGGTCCAGGCCGGGTCCAGGGGGTCGACGCCGAGGATATCCAGCATCGCCCGGGTGGAGGCGAGCGTCGTGCGGACGGTCACATCGTCACCGGCGGTCAGCGCGGTGTTGCCGTCGCGGACCACCTCGTGCAGCGCCGCGAGCGCCGCCGAGGTGTTGAGGTCGTCGTCCATCGCGGCGACGAAAGCGGACGGCAGGTCGCCGGGCCGGCCGCCGCCGACCCGCTCGGCCGCCCGCTGCACGAAGCCCTCGACCCGCCGGTACGCCACGGCGGCCTCGCGCAGCGCGTCCTCGGAGTAGTCGATGCGGGACCGGTAGTGCGCAGCGACGTAGTAGTAGCGCAGCTCCACCGGGCGCACCCCGAGCGAGGCCACGTAGTCGAGGTCGAGCGTGTTGCCCAGCGACTTGCCCATCTTGGTGCCGCCGATGCCGAGCAGGCCGTGGTGCACCCAGTAGCGCGCGAACGGCAGGTCGGCGGCCTGCGACTGGGCGATCTCGTTCTCGTGGTGCGGGAACGTCAGGTCGAGCCCGCCGCCGTGGATGTCGAACTCGGGGCCGAGGTAACGCCAGCACATGGCCGAGCACTCGATGTGCCAGCCGGGCCGGCCGCGACCCCACGGCGACGGCCACGAGGCGTCGGCCGGCTCGTCCGGCTTGACGCCCTTCCAGAGCGCGAAGTCGCGCGGGTCCCGCTTGCCCCGGTCGGGGGCGTCACCGGCCGGCTGCATGTCCGCCGGGGACTGGCCGGACAGCGAGCCGTACGCCGGCCAGGAGGCCACGTCGAAGTAGACGTCGCCGGAGCCGTCGGTGGCCGGGTAGGCGTGACCGGTCTCGATCAACCGGGCGATCAGCTCGTGCATCTCCGGGACGTGCCCGGTGGCCCGCGGCTCGTACGTGGGCGGGAGCACGTTGAGCGCCCGGTAGGAGGCGGCGAGGATCTGCTCGTTGGTGTACGCGATCGACCAGAACGGCCGGTCCTGCTCCATCGCCTTGGCCAGGACCTTGTCGTCGATGTCGGTCAGGTTGCGGATGAACGTGACCTCGAAGCCCTTGTCGAGCAGCCAGCGGCGCAGCACGTCATAGTTGACGCCGGAGCGAAGGTGGCCGATGTGTGGCGGGGCCTGGAGCGTGAGACCACACAGGTAGACCCCCACCTTGCCGGCTTCCCGCGGGACGAAGTCCCGCACCGATCGGGTGGCGGTGTCATACAGGCGTAGCGTCACCTCACAAGGGTAGCCGTCCGCACATTTCGAGGTTGGCCGGAGCCGGGTCGTACGCTGCGTGCTGTGGACACGGCGGCGCGCACGGGAGAGACCGCACAGACCCTGGACCGGGGTCTGCGCCTGCTGCACCTCGTCGCGGACGCGCCGGGCGGGCTCACCGTCACCGAGGCGGCGCACCGGCTGGGCATCGGCCGCGCCGCGGTCTACCGGCTGGTCGGCGCGCTGACCGGCCACGGCATGCTCCGGCGCGACGGCGAGGGCCGGCTTCGCATCGGCGTGGGCGTGCTGCACCTGGCCCGCCGCGCCCAGCCGCTGCTCGCCGAGGGCGCGCTGCCGGCGCTGCGCCGCCTCGCCGAGGGCACCGGGGCGACCGCCCACCTGACCGTGGTCGAGGGCGGCGAGGGGGTGGCGCTCGCGGTGGTCGAGCCGAGCTGGACGTCCTTCCACGTGGCGTACCGGACCGGCACCCGGCACCCCCTGGAGCGGGGCGCCGCCGGCCGGGCCGTGCTGGCCGGGCGGGCCGGCGATCCGGGGCCGGTGAGCACCAGCGGTGAGCTTCAATCAGGCGCGTACGGGGTGGCGGCGCCGGTGCTGGGTGTGCCCGGCCTGGAGGGCAGCGTCGGGGTGGTGTCGCTGACCCCGCTCGACGTGGCGGACATCGGCGCCCAGGTGACGGCCGCCGCCGAGGCGGTCGCCACCGCGCTCTCCTGACCCGCGCGCGCCCTTTACGCCAGCTCGGCGAGGTGGCTGCATCAAGCGGCCCGGACACCACCACCTCCCCGAGGTGGAGTGGATCATGAGCAGGTCGAAGGCCATAGCACGCGGACAGGCCGCGCGGGGGTTGTCCACAGGGCGCGGAGGGCGGCACGGTTGCGGCTGTCCACAGGGGTACCGATCTCGACCCGTGCGCCGCCACGCTCGTCACATGCCACCTCATCCTCATCGCCCACCGGAGCTGGCCTGGCAGGTCTTCCGGGGCTCGGAAGCGATCCGGCACGGGCTGCTGTCCCGGCACCATCTGCGCGGCGCGTCCTGGGTCCGGCTCCGGCAGGACGTCTACGCCGACGCGCGGCTCGACCGCGACCACGCGCTGGCCTGCCGCGCGGCACTGCTGCGCCTGCCACCCGGCGCGGCGATCGCCGGCCCTTCGGCGGCCTACCTGCACGGGGTCGAGCACGCCGCGGGCTTCACCGACGACGTGCACGTCCTGCTGCCGGCCACGGTCCGGGCCGACTCCCAGCCGGGTGTCCGGGTGCACCACGCCCCGATGTCGAGCACCCGCAGCGGCCTCCTGGTCCCCGTCGGCGCCGCCGCACCCGCGCGCACAAGCCCACCCACCGGCACGAGCCCATCCGCAGGCACACGCCCTGCCACCGGCACCAGGTCGCTCGTAGCAGCACCGCCTGCGGCGGACCGCCTCCCGGGCACACCGGGCCGGACCAGATCGCCGGATCCGGCCCACCCCCACAACCACCCCGGACCGCCCGGCCCGGCCGACCCGCAGAACTCAGCCGCATCGAGCCCGTTCGCAGAGTCGTCCCCCGGTGCGGCGTTGACCCTGGCCGGGCCGCCGCCACGCACCGAGCCGGCCGCCTGTGCCTGGGAGACAGCGGTCTGGGCCGATCCGGTGAAGGCGGTCGGCATCATCGACGGGCTGCTGCGTACCGGTTCGGTGAACCGGTCGGCGCTGGCGAGCGAGGCGGCCCGGAACGCCTGCCGACCCGGTGGGCGGCGGGCGGCGTGGGTGTTCGGCCTGACCGACGGGCTGGCCCAGTCCCCGCCCGAGTCCCACCTGCGGGTCCGTCTCGCCCTCGCCGGCCTGCCCCGCGCGGTGGCCCAGTATCCGGTGCGGGTGTCGACCGGCCTGATCCTGCACCCCGACCTGGCCTGGCCGGAGTTCCGGGTCGCGGTCGAGTACGACGTTCAGTGGCACTCCGACGCGGACCGGATGCACCTCGACCGGCGGCGGCTCAACCAGCTCGTCGCGGCCGGCTGGCTGGTGCTGCACGTGACCGGCCGCCGCCTGCGCAAGGAGTTCCCCGACCTGGTGCGGGAGATCCGCGCCGCACTGGTGGCCCGGGGGTGGCGCCCGTGACACCCGCCGGAACGCCGAGGTGGCGGCGTCCGGGTGATCCGGACACCGCCACCTCGGGGAAACGGTCGTTACGGTCGTACGTTCGGCTTGACCGGGGTCTTCACCGCGGCGTAGGCGTCGACGATGCCGTAGCCGTAGAAGCCGTTGAAGTTCAGCGAGCCCGCGCAGTACGCGTCGAACTCGGCGCTCCGGCCCTCGTTGGTGTAGCTCTGCAGCCGCGGCTCCGGGCAGGCGTGCTCGGCCGCCGTCCGGTAGAGGTGCTGCTCGACCAGGTTCGGCGCCATGCCGTAGCCGTTGCGGCCCTCCTTCTTGCCGTGCTTGCTGACGATCAGCGCCGCCACGCCCGAGACGTGCGGGGACGCCATCGAGGTGCCCTGCAGGTAGGTGTAGTAGCCACACTCACCCTTCGCGGTGCACTGCTTGAACACCGAGTTCTCGAAGCCGGCGACGATGTTGCCGTTCTCGTCGACCGACCCCTCCTCCTGGAGCACCTTCTTCGGGTACGTGGAGAGAATCATGTTGGCGTCGGTGCGGTACGTGTCGGTGCCGAAGCCGTCCCGGAACCAGCCACCCGGCGCCGCCACCGAGATCTGCTCGGTGCCGTAGTTCGAGTAGTCGGACTTCTTGCCGGACGGCCCGACCGCCGACACGCCGATCACGTGCGGGCCCTCGACCGGCAGGTCCCAGCAGGTCGCGTTGTCGATCGGGCGCGGGTACGGGTCGGCGCCGTAGTCCGGGCTGCTCACGTCGGTGCGCGGCGCGCCCAGGTCCTCGTGGTTGTTGCCGAGCGAGCCGACGAGCGTGACGCCCTTGCGGTGCGCGAAGTTGAGCGCCCGCTTCATGGCCTCGATGACGGTGCGCTGCTCGGCCTGCGCCTCCGGCGAGTCGGCCGGGTTGGCGGTGCAGTTGTAGAGCCACGGGTCGACGTAGAAGGACATGTTGACCACGTCCAGGCCGGAGCGGCCCGCGTGCACCAGGGCGTTGACCACCGGGTTGAGGAAGAAGTAGCCGCTGTCCTGGCCACCCTTCAGCTCGACCAGGGAGACGTTCGGGGCCACGCCGGACAGGCCGAAGCCGTTGGCGGCGGCGCCGATGGTGCCGGCCACGTGGGTGCCGTGCCCGCCGTCGTCGGTGCCGACCGGGTCGAGGCAGCTGGCCACCTCGCACGGGCCGTCGACCTCGGGGATGTCCGGGGCGAAGTTGCGCGACAGTGCCCAGTTGAAGTTCGGTGCCAGGTCGGGCTGGCTGGCGTCGACGCCGGTGTCCAGGATGCCGACGGTCACCCTGCGGTCACCCGGCTCGATCTTGCGGGCCTTGTCGGCCCGGATCATGTCCAGACCCCAGAGCTTGTCGTCGAGCGGGTCCATCTTCTTGCCGTTGTTCTTGGCGGCCTTGCCCTTGGTCGCCGCTGCGGCCAGCAGGTGCTCCTGCTCGACCCGGTCCAGCTTCGGCTTGCGGCCGATCGCCTTCTCCTCGGCCGCGCCGACCAGGGCGCCGGCGGCGGTGGCCCGGCTGGCGAAGTCCGCCCGGTCGCTCGTGACCTGGAAGAGGCCGACATCGTCGGTACGGGCGACGACAGTGCCGCCGGCGGCGGTGATCGCGGCGATCGCGGCGTCGGTGGACACACCGCTCTCGGCCAGCACGGTGAAGGTCCGGGTGTCCGACGGCGCGGCGTTCGCCGGGATCCCCAGGCCGGTCACCGTGAGTGCCAGCGAGGCCGCAGCCGCGACCGCGCCGACGGTGAAGCGCTTGCTCACCACATCAGATCCTCTCGTTGAGGGACGTGGTGTCATCCCACATCACGGGAGCGGGTTCCGCCAGATCGACGTCCGTTATCGGCCGCAACTAGGCATTCGCGCTTGTCAAGGTGTTGAGCACCGTGGACAGTCCGGCGAGCGTGGACACTTCGGCGTCCGGTTCGAGGCCCCGAGGCCGGGGAAGCCCGCCCCGGTTGAGCCAGACGGCACGCAGTCCGGCCCGCTGGGCGGCGACCACGTCGTGCTCCGGCGAGTCGCCCACGTGCACGATCCGCGCGGCGGGCAGCCCGCAGGCCGCCACCACGGCCGCGAAGAACTCCCCGGCCGGCTTCTTCGGCAGGCCGCCCTCGTGGGCGTACAACTCGAAGGCGAACTGCCCGGCGAGGCCGCAGCGTTCGGCGCGGCTGTTCCCGTTCGTGGCGAAGCCCAGCACGTGGTGCGGGCGCAGTGCCGCCAACGCGGGCAGCGCGTCGGGGAAGGGCCGGCTCAACGCGTACCGGCGGGCGAAGAACAACTCCGCCAACTCGTCCAGCTCCGTCTCCAGCCCGGCCCGGGCCAGCGAGCGGGCCAGCGCGGCCCGCCGGATCTCCTGCACCGGGGCGGCGCTGAGCGCGCCGAAGACCGCACCCCAGTCCTCCTCCAGGTCCGCGAGCGACACCGCGGCCGCCGCCGGGGTCCGCCGCCGCATCTCCTCCAGTACGGCGACGAGCGCGCCGGTGACCGCCGGGCGCAGGTCGACGAGTGTCTCGTCGGCGTCGAAGACGACAGCGCTGCGCGGCCCGCTCACCGGTCGCCTGCCAGCACCGGCTCGGCGGACGTGGCCGCCGAAGGTGTGCCGCGCAGTTCGTCCGCCCGGACCAGGGCGACGCCGCCGAGGATGAGCACCCCGCCGGCCAGCTGGATCAGGCTGGGCAGTTCGTCGAGCACCAGCCACGCGATCAGCACCGCGAACATCACCTCGGTCAGCCCCACGAAGGAGGACAGCCGGGCCCCGAGCAGCCGGGTGCCGGCGACCCCGGCCAGGTACGCGACCACGGCGGCGATCAGCGACAGCCCGGCGATCGGCACCAGCCAGCTCACCTGGTGCCCGGCGAAGGTGACGTCGGCGGTGCCGGCGGCGAGCGGCAGCGCGCCGATGCCGCCGAGCAGGAGCAGCACCAGCGCGCCGACAGCCATGCCGCCGCTGGCCATCACCACCGACGGCAGTTCGGCGTCGATCCGGCCGGCGATGACGAAGTATCCGGCCAGCCCGACGCCCGCGCCGAGACCCCACAGCACGCCCACCGGGTCCAGGCGGCCGGCGCCGGTGAGGTCGAGGACGAGCGCCAGCCCGCACAGGGCGGTGACCGAGCCGGCCACCGTCAGCGCTCGCGGGCGCTGCCCGTGGACCAGCCACATCCATCCGACCACCAGCACGATGCCGAGGTATTCCAGCAGCAGCGCCACACCGACCGGGAGGTAGCGGACCGCGTTGAAGAAGCACGCCTGCGCGGTGGCGACGCCGAGCAGCCCGAACAGCAGCACCGTGACGCCGTTGCGCCGCAGCACCGACCACTTGCCGCGCAGGGCCAGCAGGGCGGGCACGGCGAGCACCAGCGCGGCGATGCCGACCCGGGCGACCACCACCGCGACCGCCGACCACTCGCCGGTGATCAGCGGGCGGGCGAAGGTGCCCGAGGTCGCGAACGTGATCGCGGAGAGCAGTGCCAGACCGAGCCCGACGCCGGATCGTTCACGCATCGACAGCTCCAGGTCATGAGTGAAGGACGGTTATGCTGATGACGCTAGGCGGAGCCCCTGACAGGAGTCAAGTTGCTTTTCGCTCATGACACCGAATGCGCGCTGGTCGGTGCCGCCGCACTGGTGAACACCGCCGACGGCGACCGGGAAGGGCTGCCCGACGTGGCCGCCCTGGACGCCTTCTTCACCACCCACGGGTGGAGCGGCCGGCACGAGCACACCGAGGCCGAACTACGCCAGGTCCGCGCGCTGCGGCCCCGGCTGCGCCGCATCTGGTACGCCGACACCGACGAGGTGGTGGCGATCGTCAACCGGCTGCTGCGCGAGTCGCACGCGCTGCCGCAACTCGTCCGGCACGACGACGAGCCGTACCACCTGCACGCGGTGCCGCGGGACGCGCCGCTGGCGACCCGGATGGCGGTCGAGGCCGCGATGGCGATGGCCGACCTGGTACGGATGGGCGAGCTGAGCCGGCTGCGGCACTGCGACCACCCCGACTGCGACAACGTGCTTGTCGACCTGTCCCGGAACCGCTCCCGCCGGTTCTGCGACGCCGGCTGCGGCAACCGGGCCGCGGTGAGCGCCTACCGGGCCCGCAGGGCGGCGTCCCAGTCCTGACGGGTCGCGGGCCAGTCCTCCCGGGACAGCTCGTACTCCACCTCGCCGTGCTCCGTACCCGGGATCGGTTCGTCGAACGCGAGGTGGAACGTGCGGACGTAGCGCAACCCGGCGCGGGCCATGACCGCCCGGGAGCGGTCGTTCACCGCCATCGTCTGCGCCCACACGCGGCGGACGCCGACCGTGTCGAACGCGTGCCGCACCAGCGCCCGCGCGCCCTCGGTGGCCAGCCCGTGCCCCCACGCCGCGCGGCGCAGCCGGTAGCCCAGCTCCGCCTCGGCGCCGTCGTCGGACGGGTCGAGCGAGTGCCAGCCGAGGAACTCGCCGGTGAACCGGTCGAGCGTCGCCCAGCGGCCGAGCCCGGGGTGCCGGGTGTACTGCGCGAGCACCCGGGGCAGCACGTCGTCCCGGAATGTCGTCGCCGGAGTCGGCACGCCGCCGGTCAGGAAGCGCATGACCTCCGGGTCGGCGTCCAGCGCCACCAACCGGTCCACGTCGTCCATCGTGAACCGGCGCAGCGTCAGCCGCGCGGTCTCCAGCAGCACCCCGCCGTCGTCACGCACCGTCGGATCATGCCGCGCCCACGGTGACGGGTCGAGGCAATTACCGGCGCCGGCCTCAGGGGTGGGTCATCCGGAGCAGATCCAGCGCCTCGTCCAGCTGGGTCTCGGTGAGCTTGCCCGAGTCGACGTGACCTCGGGAGATCACCACCTCGCGGATGGACACCTGCTTGGCCAGCGCCTCCTTCGCGATCGAGGCGGCCTCGTCGTACCCGAGGTGGCGGTTGAGCGGGGTGACGATCGACGGCGAGCCCTCCGCGTACGCCAGGCAGACCTCGGCGTCCGCGACCAGGCCGGCCACCAGCCGCTCGGCGAACAGCCGGCTGGACGCGGCGATCAGCTTGATCGACTCCAGCAGGTTGCGGCCCATCACCGGAAGCATCACGTTCAGCTCGAAGTCGCCCTGCGACCCGGCGAACGCCACCGCCGCGTCGTTGCCGACCACCTGGGCGCAGACCTGCCGCATCGCCTCGGCCACCACCGGGTTCACCTTGCCCGGCATGATCGACGAGCCAGGCTGGAGGTCCGGGATACGCAGCTCGCGCAGACCGGCGCGCGGGCCGGAACCCATCCAGCGCACGTCGTTGGCGATCTTGTAGAGACCGACCGCGACGGTACGGAGCTGGCCCGAGGTCTCCACCAGCGCGTCCCGGGCGCCCTGCGCCTCGAAGTGGTTGCGCGCCTCGGTCAACGGCAGCCCGGTGGACTCCCGCAGCTTGCCGATCACCCGCTCGGCGAACCCCAGCGGCGTGTTGATGCCGGTGCCCACGGCGGTGCCGCCCAGCGGCAGCTCGGCCAGCCGGGGCAACGCCGACTCCAGCCGCTCGACGCCGTAGCGGACCTGCGCCGCGTAGCCGCCGAACTCCTGCCCGAGCGTGACCGGCGTGGCGTCCATGAGGTGGGTACGCCCGGCCTTGACCACCGTCTCGAACTCGGCCGCCTTCTCCTCCAGCGCGCCCGCGAGCTGCTTCAACGACGGGATCAGGTCCTCCACCACGAACTGCGTGGCGGCCAGGTGGATCGAGGTGGGGAACACGTCGTTGCTGGACTGCGACGCGTTGACGTGGTCGTTCGGGTGCACGTCGCGGCCCAGCTCGCGGCTCGCGAGGGTGGCGATGACCTCGTTGGTGTTCATGTTGGACGACGTACCGGAGCCGGTCTGGAACACGTCCACCGGGAACTGGTCGTCGTAGCCGCCCTCGGCGACGTGCGCGGCGGCGGTGGCGATCGCCTGCGCCACGTCCGCGTCGATCACCCCCAGCTCACCGTTCACCAGTGCCGCCGCCCCCTTGATCTGCGCCAGGGCCTTGATCTGGGCCGGTTCCAGCCCGCGCCCCGAGATCGGGAAGTTCTGCACCGCGCGCTGGGTCTGCGCCCGCCACAGTGCCTCGGCGGGCACCTCCACCTCGCCCATCGAGTCGCGTTCGATCCGGTAGCCGGTCGCCTCTGGAGTCGTCACGCCTACCATCCTGCCGCGCCGCCGGTCGGAGTGCAGGGAAAGTGGCGGCCCCCTCAGCCCAGCTCGACCAGCAGCTTCTCGGTGTCCCGCTGGTCCGGCGTCTCGACCTGACGGAACAGCGCCAGCGCACGCCCGGCGTACCGGCGGGCCTGGTCCGGGTCGTCGTGGCGCAGGCATCGCGCGAGGCCGTCCAGGGCGCGGGCCTGCTCGTAGCGCAGGCCCAGCCGCTCGGCGTCGGCTAGCACCCGGCGGTGCAGGTCCAGCGCGCTGGCCACGTCACCCTGGTCGAAGATCGCCCGGGCCAGCAGGTTCCGGGAGGCGCACTGCCCGACCAGATCCCCGGCGTCGATCATGGCCACGAGGGCGTCCCGGTGCAGCGAGGCGGCCAGCTCCGGCCGGCCCTCCTCGCGCTCCATCATGCCCAGCTCGTTGAGCAGTTCGCCCTCGCCGTACCGGTTGCCCACCCGGCGCTTGAGCCTCAGGCCGACGCGCAGGAGCCGGCGCGCGGGCCCGTGCTCGCCGCGCCGGTGCCGCGCCATGCTGAGGTGCCCGATCGAGTTGCCGAGCTGCCGCAGGTCGCCGGCCTGCCGTGCGACAGCCATCTGGTTGCGGCACATCCGCACAGCCTCGTCGTACCGGCCGTGCGAGATCAGGGTGAACGAGAGGTTGTTCAGCAGGTTGGACAACCACGACGACTCGCCCGACCGGCGGGCGATCGCCGCGGACTCGGTCAGGAGTTCGATACCCCGCTGGTGCTGCCCGTCGACCGCGTACGCGGTGCCGAGGTTGCCCAGCACCTTGCGCAGCTCGCCCGGCCGGTCGAGCCTGCGGTAGATGCCGACCACCGCCTCGAGCCGCCGGATGGCCTCGGCGAACCGCGCCCGGCGGTAGTCCGCCGAGGCGAGATAGTTGAGCATCGTCGCCACGGCCTCCTCGTCGCCCAGGCGCTCGGCGGCCCGCAGACCGATCTGATGCGTCTCGATCAGGTCGTCCAGGCGACCGCCGTAGAAGTTGCTAACCCATGCGACCCGGGCGAACTGCCAGCTCTGCCGGAGAAAACCCTCGTTCTCCGCCAGCCGGACGAGCGCCGTCAGGGTCGAGCGGTTCTCCTCCAACCATGCTCGGCCGAGGCCGACAGTGGCTGCCACCAGGTCGGGCCGCGCCGGCTCCGGCAGGTCGAACAGGGACGGCTCGGCGCCCGTCTCCAGCGACCGCCCGATGGACGCGGTGACCTGAAGATGGAAGTCGATGAGACGGCCCACCGCCGCCCGCCGCTCGTCGGCGGTCTCGCGTCCGGCGCCGAGCGTGCGCGCGTACTCGCGGATCAGGTCGTGCAGCTGGTAGCGGCCCGGTTCCACCTCCTCGACGAGGTGCGCGTCGACAAGTTCGTCGAGCGCGTCCTGCGCCTGCGGCAGCAGCAGGTCGGCGAGCGCGGCCGGCACCCGGTTGTCGACACACTGACCCGGGTGCAGGCCCAGCAGGCGGAAGACCCGCTGCGCGAGCGGCGACACCTGCTCGTACGACAACGCGAAGGCGCCGGCCACCGACCGCTCTCCCGCGACCAGCTCGGCCAGCGGGTCGGACGCGCCGGCCAGCCGCTCCGCCAGGTCGGCCACCCGCCACCGCGGCCGGTGCGCGAGCCGGGCCCCGGCCAGCCGCAGGGCCAGCGGAAGGTGTCCGCAGCGGCGGGCCACCTCCATCGCCGCCTCGGGCTCGGCGGCCACCCTCTCCGCGCCGGCCACGCGGGCCAGCAGCTCGACCGCCTCGTCGGCGTCGAGTACCGGCAGCGAGGACGGGCGGCCCGAGTCCAGGCCGATCAGGCGACGACGGCTGGTGATCAGTATCAGGCAGTCCGGACCGTTGGGCAGCAGCGGTGCGACCTGGCCGGCGTCGGCCGCGTTGTCGAGCACCACCACGGCCCGACGCCCGGCCAGCTCGGAACGCCACATCGCCAGCCGGTCCGTCGGGTCGGCCGGCACCCGTTCAGCCGGCACGCCGAGCTGCCGGAGCAGGGTGGCGGCGGCCACTGTCGTACTGAGCGGGCTGCGGTCGCTGTGCCCGTGCAGGTCGATGAAGAGCTGCGCGTCGGGGAACCGGCCGGCCACAGCGGTCGCCACCTGCACGGCCAGCGTGGTCTTGCCGCTGCCCGCCATGCCGTCGACGAGCTGGACCCGGCTACCCTCCTCGACCTCCCGCACCAGCCGGGCCACTGTCTGCTGCCGCCCGGTGAAGTCGCTGATCGCGCGCGGCAGCGCCCGCACCGGCGCGGCAACACGGCTCTCCGGGCCGCTCAGCGCCAGGTCGCCGGCGAGTATCCGCTGGTGCAGCTCCTGCAACGCGGCGCCCGGCTCGATGCCCAGCTCCTCGGCGTAGATCCGCCGCCCTTCCCGGTAGACAGCCAGCGCGTCCGCGTGGCGGCCGACCGCCGACAGGGCCAGCATCAACTGCCCCCGCAACCGTTCCCGCAGCGGCTCGCGCTCGACCGCCTCGGTGAGCTCGTCGACCAGCTCGGGCGCCCGGCGCAGCCGCAACTCGATGTCGACGCAGTCCTCCAGCGCGGCGAGCCGCTGTTCGTCGAGCGCCTGCGCCCGCCGCCGGACGCTACGGGCGGGGATGCCGGCCAGCACCGGCCCACGCCACAACGCCAGCGCGTCCCGGTAGTTCTGACGCGCCTCGATCAGCCGGCCCGCTTCGGCGTTCCGGCGGGCCGTCTCCACACCGTTGGCGAACACCTCTGCGTCGAGATCGCCCGGCTCGATCCGGATGCCGTATCCGGCCGGGTCGGTGACGATGGTCACGGTGGGCAGGCCGAGCGCCGCGAACCGCTGCCGCAGTCGAGACACGCAGATCTGGAGCTGGGTCCGCGCGGTCGCCGGGGGACGGTCCTCCCACACGGCGTCGATCAGGTCCTCGGTCGGCACCACCAGGCCCGGACGCAGCAGAAACATGGCGAGGACGATTCGATCTCGACCCGCGGTGACGGTGGCTTCACCGCCGCCGACCCGCAGGGGCCCCAAGATTCCGAACCGCACCGCGCTCCCCCGACCGCCGTATCAACCCTGCAGCAGCGTAGCCCGGCGGTCACCGAGCGCCGCGCCGAGGCGATAGCGATCCGATAGCGGCGGCGCACAGACTCGGTGCGGGTTGCCGATGACGGCATCCGACGGGGGCGGTGCGCCTGTCCGGTGGTCCGACCGGGCAGGCGCACCGATGTCTGTGCGTCTGAACTCAGCGGCGGCCGACGGTGAGCACCGGCTTGGTGACCTCGGCGAAGAAGTCGTTGCCCTTGTCGTCGACGACGATGAAGGCGGGGAAGTCCTCCACCTCGATCTTCCAGACCGCCTCCATGCCCAGCTCGGCGTATTCGAGCACCTCGACGTGCTTGATGCAGTCCTGGGCGAGGCGGGCGGCCGGGCCACCGATCGAGCCGAGGTAGAACCCGCCGTGGGCCTGGCAGGAGCGGGTGACCTGGGCGGACCGGTTGCCCTTGGCGAGCATCACCATCGAGCCACCGGCCGCCTGGAACTTCTCCACGTACGCGTCCATCCGGCCGGCCGTGGTGGGACCGAACGAGCCGGAGGCGTAGCCCTCGGGGGTCTTCGCCGGGCCGGCGTAGTAGACCGCGTGGTCGCGCAGGTACTGCGGCATCGGCTCGCCCGCGTCCAGCCGCTCGGCGATCTTCGCGTGCGCGATGTCCCGGGCCACGACCAGCGGCCCGGTCAGCGACAGCCGGGTCTTCACCGGGTACTTCGACAGCTCGGCCCGGATCTCGTCCATCGGCCGGTTCAGGTCGACGCGGACGACCTCCTCGGTCTCCAGCGTCTCGTCGGTCACGTCGGGCAGGTAGCGCGCCGGGTCGGTCTCCAGGCGTTCCAGCCAGACGCCGGACGGGGTGATCTTCGCCACCGCCTGCCGGTCCGCGGAGCAGGACACCGCGATCGCCACCGGGCAGGAGGCGCCGTGCCGGGGCAGCCGGACCACCCGTACGTCGTGGCAGAAGTAGCGGCCACCGAACTGCGCGCCGATGCCGAAGTTGCGGGTCAGCTCCAGCACCTCCGCCTCCAGCTCCAGGTCGCGGAAGCCGTGCGCGCTCATCGAGCCCTCGGTGGGCAGCGCGTCGAGGTACTTCGCGGAGGCGTACTTGGCGGTCTTCAGCGCGTACTCGGCCGAGGTGCCGCCGATGACGATGGCCAGGTGGTACGGCGGGCAGGCCGCGGTGCCGATGAGCCGGAGCTTCTCCTCCAGGAACTGCATCATCCGCGTCGGGTTCAGCAGGGCCTTGGTCTCCTGGTAGAGGTAGGACTTGTTGGCCGAGCCGCCGCCCTTGGCCATGAAGAGGAACTTGTACGCGTCGGCGTGGCCGTCCGGGTCCTCGGCGTACAGCTCCACCTGGGCGGGCAGGTTGCTGCCGGTGTTCCGCTCGTCCCACATGGTCAGCGGGGCGAGCTGCGAGTAGCGCAGGTTCAGCCGGGTGTACGCCTGGTAGACGCCGCGCGAGATCGCCTCCGCGTCGGTGCCGTCGGTGAGCACGTGCCGCCCGCGCTTGCCCATCACGATGGCGGTGCCGGTGTCCTGACACATCGGCAGCACACCGCCGGCCGCGATGTTGGCGTTGCGCAGCAGGTCGAGCGCGACGAACCGGTCGTTCGGCGAGGCCGCCGGGTCGTCGATGATCGAGCGGAGCTGGGCCAGGTGGGCCGGGCGCAGGAAGTGGGCGATGTCGTGCATCGCCTCGGCCGTCAGCGCGGTGAGCGCGCCCGGATCGACGGTCAGGAACCGGCGGCCACCCGGGCCGTTGACGACGTCCACGCCCTCATCGGTGACCAGGCGGTATTCCGTCAGGTCGGGGCCGGTCGGCAGCAGGGGTGCGTACGAGAAGGCGGCGGCACTGCTCATGACCGAAAAGCCTAGGGCAGAGCCGTCGATCGGTGACACCCGCAGGTGGGGTCGCGGCCCGACCTCTCACCCGCTGTCACTTGCCGTCGACGCAGAGTTCCCGCTTCGGGCCGCAACTGCCCTGGTCGCCGGGCGGCTGCCAGCTGCCCCCGGGGTTCGGCGCCACCGGCGCGTCGCCCTGCCCCGGCCCGGGCGCGCCGGTCGTGCCGGCGCCCCAGCGGACGTACCCGATCTCCCGGCCCTCACCGATGATCATGCCGTTGGGGCCGACCGCCAGCGCGTTCGCCGCGGTCCGCAGCTCGACCAGGACGCGGCCCTCGCGCGGCTCGACCGCGATCAGCCGAGACGGCTTCTCCTCGCTGATCAGCGCCGCGTACGGGGTGAGCGCGGCGCCGCTCTTACCGCCCGCCGGCCGGGTCCACCGGGTCCGGTCCGCCGACAGCTCCCGCCCCAGCAGCGACTCCTTGTCGGCGCTGCGCACCACGGCGTAGCGGTCGTCCACGGCGAGCAGCTTCTCACCGTCCGCGCCGACCTGGAGCAGACGGCCGTCGTACCCGTCGAGCACCGCCTCGCGCCCGTCCGGGGCGACACCGATCAGGACGTTGCGCGCGCCCTGCGGGTCCTCCCGCTGTACGCAGCCGGCGTAGTCGGCCGTACGCAGGTTGATCCCGGTCCGACGCCACACCTGCTGACCCGTCGCCGGGTCGACTGCCGTGACGGTGTAGTAGCAGCTCCCGTCGCGGGAGGTGGCCGCGATCCGGAGCAGCCGGCCGCCGACCACCGCCAGCCGCTCCTCCCGGCCCGGCTCGACGTTCTGCAGCACCCGGCCGGTCGCGGTGTCCACCACGTGTACCCGGCCGTCGACCGGGAAGCCGAGCAGCGGCGGTACCGCCTCCGGCCCGGCCACCCCGCCGTCGATCCGGGTGGCGCCCAGCCGCCGCGTACCGAGCAGCTCCGGGTTGTCGGCGAGCACGCCGCTGTGCACGCCGGGCAGGAACGCGCTCCACAGCGGAGCGGTGCCGCGCGGCTCCCAGGCCCGCAACGTGCAGTCCGTGGCCCGCACGCAGTAGGCGTCCAGCAGCAGGTTCCGGTACGTCCAGACGGCGATCGCCCGATCGTCGCGACGCCGGGTCACGCCGCTGACCGGGTCGAGCACCTCGTACCCCTTGTCCAGCAGCTTGCCCACGGCGACGACCGGGTCCCGGTCGCCGCCCGCGACCGCCGACCAGTCGGCCTTGCGCTCCCAGAGCTGGCGGCCGTCGGCGAGGCTGCGCGCCTCGACGCGGGTGCGCTGCTCCACGATCACCGTGTCGCCGGCGATGGTGACGCTGCGCGGGGTGCCGCCGACGCGCTGCTGCCAGACCACGTCCGGCTCGGAGATCGGCTTGCTGCGGTCGACCCAGTCCCACAGCGCCGGGAACGGGTTCCAGACGCCTGTCGCGGCGAGTACGACCACGGTGACGAGCCCGAGCAGCAACCAGCCGCGTACCCCTAGGCCCTTCACACCGCACACGGTAGCGACGATCACCGGTCCCCCGGGTCGCGCGCGGGGCGTGTCGCAGCGCTTCTTGCCCGGGCAGGTGTTAATAAGGGGCCCTTCCACCTCCGCAGGCGTTAACAGGGGGCCCTTCCTTACCCCCGGGCGGCGGAGCGGACCAGCGGCAGCGTGCGGTACGGGATCTGCTCGGCCAGCGCGATGATGGTGGACGCTCGCCGGATCCCCTCGGAGGCGACGATCTGGTCGATGACCCGCTGGAGGTCGGTGTTCGACCGGGCGACGATGCGGCAGAGCAGGTCGCTGGAGCCGGTGATGGTGTGCGCCTCCAGCACCTCGGGAATGGCGGCCAGGTGCGCGGTGACCTGGTCGTGGCCGTGCCGCTGGCTGATCTCCAGCGTGACGAAGCTGGTCACCCCGAAGCCGATCGCGGCGGGCGTGATGTCCGGCCCGAACCCGGTCACCACGCCGCGGCCGACCAGCTTGTCCAGCCGGGCCTGGACCGTGCCGCGGGCCACGCCGAGCCGCCGGGAGCACTCCAGCACCCCGATCCGCGGTTCCTCCGCCAGCAGTTCGATCAAGCGCGCGTCCAGCTCGTCGAGCTGTACATCCTGACCAGTGTTCATGGTGTCCGACGGTACCGAATGCACAACCTGACCAGGAATAACGCCAACTGTTGCCCAACTCACCGTGCGCCGTAGATCCTCCCCGGAAGAGCAGATCCACGGCGGCCCACGAGGCCGGCCGGTACGCGAGGGAGGCCACCATGACCCAGGCGATCGACCGACCCCAGTCGACCGAGGAGGTCGACGTCGACGCTCTCGTCGGCGCCGTCGACCACGACATCAGCCGCGACCCGTTCCCGGTCAAGGGCATGGACCACGTCCACTTCCTGGTCGGCAACGCCAAGCAGGCCGCGCACTACTACTCGACCGCGTTCGGCATGACCTGCGTGGCGTACCGGGGGCCGGAGCAGGGCTACCGCGACCACGCGCAGTACGTTCTGACCAGCGGTTCGGCCCGCTTCGTGCTGACCGGCGCGGTCCGCCCGGACGCCGACGGCGCCGAGCACGTGGCGAAGCACAGCGACGGCGTCTCCGACATCGCGCTGGAGGTGCCGGACGTGGACGCCGCGTACGCGCACGCCGTCGCGCAGGGCGCCACCGGCCTGGTCGAGCCGCACGACGTCAGCGACGAGCACGGCACCGTGCGGATGGCGTCCATCGCCGCGTACGGCGACACCCGGCACAGCCTGATCGACAGGTCCCGCTACACCGGCCCGTTCCTGCCCGGCTTCGTGGCCCGCGGCCCGATCGTGGACCGGCAGCCGATGATCGACGCCGGCCTCCAGCCGAAGCGCTTCTTCCAGGCCGTCGACCACGTGGTCGGCAACGTGGAGCTGGGCCGGATGGACGAGTGGGTCGAGTTCTACAAGCGCGTCATGGGCTTCTCGAACATGGCCGAGTTCATCGGCGACGACATCGCCACCGACTACTCGGCGCTGATGAGCAAGGTCGTCGCCAACGGCACCCGCAAGGTGAAGTTCCCGCTCAACGAGCCGGCCGTGGCCCGCAAGAAGTCGCAGATCGACGAGTACCTGGAGTTCTACCAGGGCCCCGGCGCCCAGCACATCGCGGTGGCCACCAACGACATCCTGGCCAGCGTGGACGCCATGCGCGCGGCGGGCGTCGAGTTCCTGGACACCCCGGACTCGTACTACGAGGACCCGGAGCTGCGCGCCCGCATCGGCAACGTCCGGGTGCCGATCGAGGAGCTGCAGTCCCGCAAGATCCTGGTCGACCGGGACGAGGACGGCTACCTGCTCCAGATCTTCACCAAGCCGGTGCAGGACCGTCCCACCGTCTTCTTCGAGCTGATCGAGCGGCACGGCTCCCTCGGCTTCGGCAAGGGCAACTTCAAGGCCCTGTTCGAGGCGATCGAGCGGGAGCAGGAGAAGCGCGGCAACCTGTAACACTGTCGGCGTGACCCAGCCTCCCCCGAACCCGACGCCGCCGCCTGCCGGGCCTGCACCCGCGGGCGGCGGCTTCGCGCCGCCCGCGGGGCCCGCGGTGCCCGCGCAGCACGTTCCTCCGGGGTACGCCGGCCCGCCCGGCTACCCGCCGCCCGGTTACCCCCCACCGGGGTACGCCCCGAGGCCCGTCCCGCCCCCGGTGGCGCCGAACGGGCAGCCGCTGGCGAGCTTCGGTGACCGGCTGATCGCCTACCTGATCGACACCGCCGTCGCGATGGCGGTGACGATGGTGCTGTTCCTGCCGGTCTTCGCCCTCGTCTTCGTCCGGATGATCGACGAGATCGAGCAGGCGGGCCCGAACGGTCCCGAGCCGGCCGAACTCTGGACCGGCGTGTTCCTGCCGCTGCTCGCCGCCGAGCTCGGGGTCCTGCTGCTCATGCTCGTCTTCTACTGGGTCTACCACGTCGAGTACGCCCGCCGGACCGGCCAGACGCTGGGCAAGAAGGTGATGAAGCTGCGGATCGTGCCGGTGCAGCCGGACGCCGCGCTGAGCCGGGGCATGCTCGGCAAGCGCTGGGCCGTCGAGTTCGCCGGCGGGATGTTCGTGCCGTTCCTCAACTACCTCGACGGTTTCTGGCAACTGTGGGACAAGCCCTGGCAGCAGTGCCTCCACGACAAGTTCGCCGGAACGGTCGTCGTTAAGGTTGGCCCGTGAGCGCGAGGAGTGAGCCGGGCCTGCGAGCCCCGCAGTCGGGAACAAGGACGGCGCTGTGAGCTTGGAACCTGGATGGTACGTCGACCCCGCCGACCCGGAGACCCGCCGCTGGTGGGACGGCGAGGGCTGGATCGGCGCGCCGATCCCGGTCGACGTCACCCCGCCCGACGGTCCACCGCCCGCCGAACCCGAGCCGGCCGCCGCCGCGACGCCCGGTGCCGGGACGGGTAGCGGGTCCGAGGCCGCCCCGTCGTCCGGCGCGCCCGCCCAGCCGGGCGGACCGTGGCCGGGCCAGCCGGGCCAACCGGGCCAACCGGGTCAGGCCGGCCCCTGGCCCGGACAGCCCGGACAGCCCGGTCCCTGGCCGGGACAGCCGGGGCAGCCGGGACAGCCCGGACAGCCGGGGCCGGGCGGCCCGTGGCCGCGGCAGCCCGGTCAGGCCGGGCCGGCGCCGCAGGGACCGCCGCCGGGCTGGCCGTACCCGCACTGGCCGGGCGCGCAGCCGATTCCGCGCCCGCACGGGCTGCCGCTCGCCTCGTACGGCGCGCGGCTGGTCGCCCGCCTGATCGACTTCGGCGTGGTGTTCCTGCTCAACGCGGTGGTGAACGGCTGGTTCGTCTGGCGCTACTTCGAGGCCGTCGCGCCGTACCTGCGTGAGTCGGTGCGCCGCGCGATGAACGGTGACACCTCGACCGAGGGGCTGCCCCAGATCGACGACCAGGCCGGTGGCCTCCAGATCGCCATCCTGGTGATCGCCACCGCGCTCTGGTACGCCTACGAGGTGCCGTCGATGGCGGCGCGCGGGCAGACGTTCGGCAAGCGGCTGATGGGCGTACGCGCGCTGCCGGTCGAGGCGGACCAGCCGCTCGGCTTCGGCCGGGCCACCCGGCGCTGGAGCACGCTCGGCCTGCCCACGCTGCTCTGGTACTGCTGCGGGCTCGGTCTGCTGCTGCAGCTCATCGACGCGGTCTCGCCCCTGTTCGACCAGCCGCTGCGCCAGGCCCTGCACGACAAGCGGGCGCAGACGGTGGTGGTCCAGCTTCCCCGTAAGCGGCCCGACCCCCGTACCACCCCGCGCGACCGCGCCGACACCCCGGGAGACACCCCATGACCGAGACCGGACGCCACCAGCCTCCGCTGCGGCTCACCCGCGCCGACCTGGACGCGTTGCCCAACTACGTGCCCGGCCGCAGCCCGGCCGACCTGGCGCGGGAGCTGGGTTTGCCCGAGGCGATCAAGCTGGCCAGCAACGAGGTGCCCTACGGCCCGCTGCCCGGCGTGGTGGAGGCGGTCGCCGAGGCGGTGGCGGGTTCGCACCGCTATCCGGACATGGGCGTGGTGGCGCTGCGTCAGGCGCTCGCCGAGCGGTACGGCGTGGACCCCGACCGGATCGCCACCGGCTGCGGCTCGGTGGCGCTGGCCGAGCACCTGGTCCGCGCCACCTGCCTGCCCGGTGACGAGCTGCTCTACTCGTGGCGCTCCTTCGAGGCGTACCCGATCATCGCGGCGACCAGCGGCGCGACGAGCGTGCGGGTGCCGAACGACGCCGGCCACGGTCACGACCTCACCGCGATGGCGGCGGCGGTGACCGACCGGACCCGGATGATCCTGGTCTGCAACCCGAACAACCCGACCGGTACGGCGGTGCGCCGGGCGGAGCTGGACCGCTTCCTCGACGCGGTGCCGGACGACGTGCTCGTGGTGATCGACGAGG
This sequence comes from Micromonospora chalcea, assembly GCF_028768405.1. Classification (NCBI taxonomy): domain Bacteria; kingdom Bacillati; phylum Actinomycetota; class Actinomycetes; order Micromonosporales; family Micromonosporaceae; genus Micromonospora; species Micromonospora chalcea. Next base: position 4,356,907 of record NZ_CP118233.1, read on the forward strand.
CGTACCGGGAGTTCGTCACCGACCCGGAGGTGCCGGACGGCCTGACCTACCTGGACCGGCCGAACGTGGCGGTGCTGCGCACGCTGTCCAAGGCGTGGGGCCTGGCCGGCCTGCGGATCGGCTGGCTGGTCGCGGCGCCGGAGGTGGCCGCCGCCGTGCGCAAGGTGGTCACGCCGTTCTCCACCAGCATGGCCGCCCAGGCCGGCGCGCTGGCCGCGCTGGCGCAGGCCGACGAGGTGGAGCGGCGCTGCGCGCTGGTAGTGGCCGAGCGGGACCGGGTCACCGAGGCGCTGCGCAAGTTCGTCCCGGACGTGCCGGAGAGCCAGGCCAACTTCGTCTGGCTGCCGCTCGGCGAGCGGGCGGTGGAGTTCGGCCGGGCGTGCGAGGCGCGCGGCGTGATCGTCCGCCCGTTCCCGGGCGACGGCGTCCGGGTCACCATCGGCACCCCCGCCGAGAACGACGCGTTCCTGGCGGTGGCCGAGTCCGCCCTGGCCTGACCGGGGCGCGCCCGGGGCCGGTCCGTCAACCCCCTACGGACCGACCCTGGGCGTCTCCTCCGACAACAATAGTGGCTTTTGTCCGTTTTGCAGGCCGAACCGCCGGTCAGGTGGCGGCGAGCAGCACCGGCTCGGCCATCAGGAAGTAGCCCTGGTCGTCGTCCTCCGGCGTGGCGCTCTCCCGCAGCCGTTCCACGGCGACGTAGCCGTCCACCGCGTACGCCCGGCCCGGCCGCCAGCCGATCCCGTCCCGCCCGACGTCGAGCACGAAACTGGACCGGGTCGCGCCGGTGAGCGGGTCGACAGTGACCAGCTCCCGCCGGTCGGTCAGCAGGTGCACCCGCCCCGGCTCGGTCGCGAGCACCCGGGCCGGGTGGATGTCCGCCCGGCGCCACAGCTCCGCGCCGGTACGCGCCGAACGCCCGACCACCACCGGGCCGGACGTGTCCACCACCCGCTCGCCGTCCAGCACCGTGTCCATCGCGTCCAGGCCCGGCGCGGCGCTCGGCTCGCCCGGGTCGGTCACCAGCCAGCCCTTGCCGCCCGCACCGCCCGGCCCGGCGGTACGCAACCCGCGGCAGCCGGAGTGCCCGTGCGGGCAGCCGACCGGCGTGACCACGAGCTGATCCGGCGCGTCCGGGGGACGCCAGCGGGTCCGTACCGTGCCGGTCGCCGCGTCCCGCAGCTCGACCACGGGCGGCCCCTCGCAGCTGTCCACCCCGACCACTTCGCCGCTGGCTGTCGTACCCACGTCGGCCCGGCAGTCGCGGGGCAGGTCGGCGCGCCAGAGCCGGCGCCCGTCGGCGAGGTCGTACCCGCCGACCCCGCCGGGACCCGCCGACACCAGCACGGATCGGCCGGCGGCACGAGCGACGTGCAGCCCGGCCGGGTCCCAGACCGTGCCGGCGTAGGTCCGCCTCGGCTCCGGCACCGGCCCCGGCTCCGGGCCGTCGGCCCGCCAGGCGACCCGTCCGGTACGCGCGTCCAGCGCCACCAGCTTCCCGTCGGACCAGCGGCTGACCACAGTGGTGTCCTGGGCGAGCACCCCGGTCAACGTGGCCGGCCAGCGACGGTACGACCAGAACGGGGTGACCCGGTGCCGCCCGGTGACCGGCTGGTCCGCGTACACCTGACGGGCGCCCGCGTAGACGCGCAGCCGGCCGTCGACGACGAGCGGCGCCACCGGCAGCCGCCCGATCACCCCGGCGGTCGGCGCGGGCGCAGCCGGGTACGGCTCCCGGGCGACGGTCTCGACCTCGGCCGGCGCCAGCACCCGGACCACCACGGCGACCGTCGCCGCGACGGCGAGTACCGCCACCAGCGCCACCACGGCCCGCCGCCTCGCGGCCTTCGCCATCCGTCACCTCCGACCCGGCACCCTACCGGCCAGGTCCGGGCCGGGCGCGGCGAGCGGCCAGGTCGGCTCAGGCGGCCTCGGAGGACCGGGCCGGTCCGGCGGCCGACGCCAGGTCGGCCAGGTCGCGTCGGAGCGCGCCCTCCACCGCGCGGGCGGCCAGGCCGCCGAGGATCAGGGCCAACACCCGGCCGTACGGGCGGGTCGGCGCCGCCTCCTGCTCGACCGTGACCTCGGTGCAGCCGCGGCGTCGCCGCTCGACGGTGCGCAGCGTCCAGGTGATGCGGTAGTCTGCGCCGGCGCCGCGCGAGCCGAGCACCAGGCGGCTCGGGGCGACCGCCTCGATCACCTCGAACTCCTCCGGTTCGGCGCCGCCGTCCGGCCGGACGCGGGTCTCCCGCCAGGTCGAGCCGGGCCCGAACCCGCCGGCGCCGAGGACCTCGACCGCGCTCACCGCCGAGAGCCAGTCGGCGCGGGCCGGGAGGTCGGTCAGCAGGCGCCACAGGTCGGCGGCCTGCGCTTCGATGAATGCGGACACCGTGACCGTCGACATGGCACCTCCCGTGTCGTACACGGTACGGGCCGTGACGGGAAACGGGGAGCCTCGCTGTGACATTTCCACCGCCGGTGCCCCGATCGTCGGGGCACCGGGGTGTGGCACTGACGGTCAGCCGCGGAACGAACCTCCCCGCAGCGCGGTGACGAACGCGGCCCAGCCCGGGGGGCTCACCGCGAGCGCCGGGCCGTCCGGGTCCTTGGAGTCGCGTACGCCCACCACGCCGTGCGCGGCGACCACGTTCGTCGCCACCTCGACGCAGAGGCCCTGATCGTTCGAGCGGCTGCTGGTGCGCCAGACGGCGCCGGTCAACTCGGTCATGCTCGTCCTTCCTGTTCGGCTACCCGGGTACGCCCCCCGACCCGGCACCATCGGCGACTCCGTTCCGGCCGGGAGCCGCCGTCCGGGGCGTACGTGATCCGGAGCGATAAACGCGGAAGGAAACGGCCCCGGTCGCACATCGGGTGCGACCGGGGCCGTTCGGGAAGGCAGAACTCAGCGGGCCGGGAGGATCGTCCCGGTGACCTCGCCCAGCGCGACAGTGGTGCCGTCCGGGCCGGGCGCGGTGGCGGTGATCGTCACCGTGTCGCCGTCCTCCAGGAACGTCCGCTCGCTGCCGTCGGCGAACTTGACCGGCTCGGACCCGCCCCAGGTCAGCTCCAGGAACGACCCGACCTGGCCGCGCTCCGGACCGGAGACGGTGCCGGAGGCGTAGAGATCACCGGTACGCAGCGACGCGCCGTTGACGGTGAGGTGGGCGAGCTGCTGCGCCGGGGTCCAGTACATGCCGGCGAACGGCGGCTCGGCGACCCGCTCGCCGTTCCACTGCACCGACAACGTCAGGTCCAACCCGAGGTGCGGCGTGTCGCGCAGATAGTCCTGCACCGGCGGGTCCTGGTCCGGCGCGGGTACGAACGCATCGGCGAGCGCCTCCAGCGGCGTCACCCAGGCCGAGACGGACGTGGCGAACGACTTGCCGAGGAACGGCCCGAGCGGCTGGTACTCCCACGCCTGGATGTCCCGGGCCGACCAGTCGTTGACGAGCACCACGCCGAAGACGTGGTCGGCGAAGCCGGCCACCGGCACCCGCTCGCCCAGCCGGCTCGGCACGCCCACCACGAAGCCCACCTCGGCCTCGATGTCCAGCCGTACCGACGCGCCGGTGGTCGGGCCCTGCGCGCTGGCGCGCTGCCCGGTCGGGCGGATCACCGGGGTGCCGGAGACGACCACGGTGCCGGCCCGGCCGTGGTAGCCGATCGGCACGTGCTTCCAGTTCGGCAGCAGCGGCGGCTGCCCGGGCCGGAAGATCTGCCCGACGTTCGAGGCGTGGTGCTCCGAGGAGTAGAAGTCGACGTAGTCGGCCACCTCGAACGGCAGCGCCATCTCGACCTCGCGCAGCGGCACCAGCAGCGGCTCGACCGCCGCCCGGTGCTCCGGCTCGGTGAGCAGCTCGACGATCCGCTGCCGGACCGCCGTCCACTGCGGGCGGCCGAGCGCCATGAAGGCGTTGAGCGTCGGCCGGCCCAGCGCGCCACCGGCGAGCACCAGACCGGCGGCCTCCGCGCCGGCCAGGTCCAGCGCGAAGTCACCGATGCGGACGCCGATACGCGGCTCGCCCTCGCCGTGCCGGAACACGCCGTACGGCAGGTTCGTCACCCCGTACGGCGACCCCGCCGCCCCTGGTACCCAGGTCATACCGTGCCGGCCGGGCACGCCCTCACGGCCCTCGCTCCGCTCGGTGCGTTCGGTCATGCCGTGCAGACTGGGCACGCCCTCACGGCCCTCGCTCCGCTCGGTGCGTTCGGTCATGCCTCGAAGCCTCCGTTCACCAGCCCCAGCCGGATCAGATCGGTAAGTGGTTCGGAGATGCTGCACGAGCCGTACCCGACCCAGAGCGGACGCTCGGCGTCGCGGTGCGCCCGCGCCGGCTCGACCACACGGACCGGGTCGGTGGCGGCGAGCAGCTCGGCCACGCCGTCCACCTCGGCGCCCCCGACGGCGGCGAGCGTGGCGCCCAGCACGTTGACGAAACCGTGGTGGTTGAAGCCGGTCTCCGGGTCGCGGTGCCGGATCGCGTGGTGCAGCCCGGCGGTGAGCTTGAACGGCAGCTTACGGTCCCGGCAGGCGCAGATCACCGCGGCCAGCTCGACCGGGGTGGGGAACAGCTCGGCGGCGAGCCCGCCGGTACGGAACTTGGCGGCCACCGGCAGCCCGTCCGCGCGCGCCTCGGCGAGCGTGTCGAGCGCGCCCATCAGCCCGAAGGTCAGCGGGATCTCCGCGTAGACGGCGGTGCCGTCGAGCCGGTCGGCGAGCGCGACCAGTTCGGACAGCCCGGGTTGCGGGTCCTCACCGCGTTTGGCCACCGGCGCCTCGATCTGCCGGGCGGTCACCCCGTCGGGCGCGAGCGCGTCCAGCGCCTGCGGGAGCTGGTCCAGGCCGGTGTCGCCGATCAGCCCGATGACCAGCCCTTCGGCCGGGTCCACCAGGCCGCGCAGCGACCCGCGCTGGATCTCCGAGGCGGGCAGCAGCAGCGGGCCGACCATGTCGGTGTACCAGGCGGCGCGGTGGGTGCGGTGCGCGGTCACCGCGTCGGGCAGCGCGGCGTTTCCGGGCGGAAAGACCGCGGCGTCGTCCACCAGGCCGGAGAGGAGGCGGGGCACCTGCGTTGACACGAGACAAGAATGTACGGGACGCTACGAGGAACGGACAACAGCGTCCGATTATCGGACGCCACCGGCCGGAGAACGGGACATATCGGGAGGCGAAATGCCGTACTACCGCAGCGTCGGCGACGTGCCGCGCAAGCGCCACACCCAGTTCCGCCAGCCCGACGGCACGCTCTACGCGGAGGAACTGGTCGGCCAGGAGGGCTTCTCCTCCGACTCGTCGCTGCTCTACCACCGGCACGCGCCGACCGCGATCCTCGCCGCCGAGGAGTTCGCCCCGCCCACCGTCACCCGCGTGCCGAACCTGCCGCTCAAGCCGCGTCACCTGCGCACCCACAAGCTCGACGGCACCGGCGCGGACCCGGTGCTCGGCCGGCAGTACCTGCTCGCCAACGACGACGTACGCATCGCGTACGTGCTCGCCGACCGCCCGTCACCGCTGTTCCGCGACGCCACCGGCGACCACTGCCTCTACCTGGAGGCCGGGTCGATGCGGGTGGAGTCGCCGTTCGGCGTGCTCGACGCGGTCGCGGGCGACTACGTCGTCATCCCCACCTCGACCATCCACCGCCTGGTGCCCACCGGCGACGAACCGACCCGGCTGCTCGCCGTCGAGGCGTCCGGCCACATCGGCCCGCCCAAGCGCTACCTCTCCGTACGCGGACAGTTCCTGGAGCACGCGCCCTACTGCGAGCGCGACGTCCGCGGACCGGACACGCCGCTGCTCGTCGACGGCGAGGAGGTGGAGGTGCTCGTCAAGCACCGCCGCGGGTGGACGAGGTACGTCTACGCCAACCACCCGTTCGACGTGGTCGGCTGGGACGGGCACATGTACCCGTGGGCGTTCTCCATCCACGACTTCGAGCCGATCACCGGGCGGATCCACCAGCCGCCGCCCGTGCACCAGACGTTCCAGGGCCCGAACTTCGTGATCTGCTCGTTCGTGCCGCGTAAGGTCGACTACCACCCGGCCGCCATCCCGGTGCCGTACAACCACCACAACGTCGACTCCGACGAGATGCTGTTCTACACCGGCGGCAACTACGAGGCCCGGCGCGGCTCCGGCATCGAGCAGGGCTCGATCTCGCTGCACCCGTCCGGCTTCACCCACGGCCCCCAGCCGGGCGCGGCCGAACGCTCGATCGGCGCGGAGTTCTTCGACGAGCTGGCGGTCATGGTGGACACGTTCCGTCCGCTCGACCTCTGCGACGCGGCCGCCGACTGCGAGGACGACGGCTACGCCTGGACCTGGGCACGCAAGCCCTGACGTACGCGAGAAGGGGCCGCGCCCGGCACGGACGCGGCCCCTTCGCACGCGGTCGTCAGAACGTGGACGCGTCGATGACGAAGCGGTAGCGCACGTCGGAGGCGAGCACCCGCTCGTACGCCTCGTTGATCTTCTCGGCTCCAATGACCTCGATCTCGGCGCCCAGCCCGTGCTCGGCGCAGAAGTCGAGCATCTCCTGGGTCTCCGCGATGCCGCCGATGTTCGACCCGGCGAACGACCGGCGGGCCGGGATCAGCGAGAACGCGTGCACCGACAGCGGATCCTCGGGCGCGCCCACGTTGACCAGCGTCCCGTCCACCGCGAGCAGCCGCAGGTACGCGTCCATGTCGAGGGTCGCGCTGACCGTGTTGATGATCAGGTCGAACGAGTTGGCCAGCTCACGGAACGTCTCCTCGTCCGAGGTGGCGTAGTAGTGGTCGGCACCGAGCCGCAGCCCGTCCTCCCGCTTCTTCAGCGACTGCGACAGCACAGTCACCTCGGCGCCCATCGCGTGGGCCAGCTTCACGGCCATGTGGCCGAGACCGCCCATGCCGATCACCGCAACCCGGGTGCCCGGCCCGGCGTTCCAGTGCCGCAGCGGCGAGTACGTGGTGATGCCGGCGCAGAGCAGCGGCGCGGCGGCGTCCAGCTCGATGCCGTCCGGGATGCGCAGCACGAAGTCCTCGGTGACCACGATGGCCTGCGAGTAGCCGCCCTGGGTCGGCTTGCCGTCCCGCCCCACCCCGCCGTACGTGCCGGTGCTGCCCTTCAGGCAGTACTGCTCCAGCCCCTTGCGGCAGTTGTCGCACTCCCGGCAGGAGTCGACCAGGCAGCCGACGCCGACCCGGTCGCCGACGGCGAACTTCGTGACCGCCGAGCCGACCTCACGCACCACGCCCGCGATCTCGTGGCCGACCACGATCGGGTAGCGGGTCGGGCCCCACTCGCTGCGCGCGGTGTGGATGTCGGAGTGACAGATGCCGGAGAACTTGATGTCGATGAGAACGTCGTCCGGGCCGAGATCCCGCCGCTCGATGGTGGTCGGGACAAGCGGTTCGGTCGCGGACGTCGCCGCGTAGGCATTGACGGTGAGCACGGGTCCCCGCATTCCTTGAGCCGGTGTTTCCGGTCCTCCTACCCTCTCACCGGCGAGCGAACGCGGTGAGTCCGGCCACCACCGACGCGGTCACCACCCCGGCCAGCGGCCACGGGCTGCCGACCAGCGCGTACACGAGAAGCAGCAGCACCGCGGCGGCGGCCGCCCAGACCGGCACGGCCAGGCCGCGCGACATCGCCTCCCGCAGGCCGGGCCGCCACGTCGCCGGACGCCGCAGCAGCACCGCCACGCCGGCCACCGACAGCGCCGCGAACAGCCGGGACGCGCCGGACGAGGCCGGGGCCAGGACGCCGGCCAGCAGGCTCGCGAGCAGCGACCAGCCGGCCACCGCCAGCAGGAGCCGCCGGATGCCGTCGTCCACGGTCCGGACCGGGTCGGGCCGGGCCACCGGCAGGTCAGCCAGCGCGGTCAGGTGCTCCAGCGTCTCGGCGTAGCGGCGTCGCTCCAGCCGGGCCACGCCCACGTCCTGCCCCGCCTCGCCCAGCTCCGGGTCCAGCCGCAGCGCCTCCCGGTAGGCCCGCTCGGCCAGGTCGAACAGTTGCAGCCGCACCGCGACCAGGCCCAGCACCAGGTGCGCCTCCGGCTCCTCCGGGGCCAGCTCGACACCCCGCCACGCCGCGTCCAGCGCCGCCTGCCCGTTGCGCGACGCGGAGAGAATGGCGGCGGCGCTGCGCTGCGCGTACGCGTCGCCCGGACCGCGCGCCAGGATCTCGTCGGCGGTGGCCGCTGCGGGCTTCCAGCGTTCGAGGTCGAGCAGCGCGAAGCCACGGGCCACGAGCACCGGCAGGACACCCCCGGCCGTGTCGGCGGCACGCGTCCCGGACGTCTCAGCGGCAGTGGGCGGCTCGACGGCGGACGTTTCGCCGTCGGCTGTCACGGCGTCCGGAACTGGGGTCACGGCCGTCTCGGCGACGGCCAGCGCCTCCACCGGACGCCCGGCGGCCAGGTGCATCCGGGCCAGCATGGTCAACGCGGGCAGGTGCCCGGGCTCGTCCGCGAGCAGCGCGGTGAGTTCGCCGATGCCCTCGTCGTAGCGGCCCAGCTCGGCGAGGAGATGGGCGCGTTGCAGGTAGCCGTCGGAGGCGGACTGGTCGGGTGCGGCGTCACTCGGCATCCCGGCGAGCGTATCCGCCCCGGCCCACCAGCTGCCGACAGCTCCCGTCGTCAGGAACTCCGGCAGGCGACGCCCGCCCGGCCGCCGCACGTCCCGAGGCTGCACCACCGGCGCAGCCCGCTCTCGTCCAGGAACAACCACCCGCAGCTCCGGTCCGGGCAGGCCCGCACGGTGAACCGGGCCGGATCGGCGAGCAGTTGCGCGCCGCTGAACGCGGCGGCGTGCACCGGCACCCGAAGGCCGGCGGCGAGGTCCGGCCACCAGCGACCGCGTCCGTCGACCGCGCGCCGGAACGCGAGCGTACGGGCGGCGGCCTCGGCGGCCCGGGCGACCGCTTCGAAGGCCGGGCCGTCGTCCGGGTCGACCAGGCTGGCGTAGAGCGCGGCGCGGAGCGTACGGGCCTCGTCGAGCACCACCTCCGCCGCGCCGGGATCGCGCCGGGCGAGGTGAAGCAGACGGTTCATCGACACCTCGTCCACCAGCCCGACATGGCCGGCCCAGACAGCAAGGGTGCGATAGCCGCGCAGCCACTCGGCGCCGGGCAACGGGGACTCGCGCCCCCAACCGGCGAGGGTGTTGCAGAAGTCCAGGGCCGGGTGGCCGCCCACGCTCCACGGCAGGCTCTCGTCGTTCACCCGGATCTCGTGCATCGGCCGGCCGACCCGGTCCAGGCGGTCGTCGCCCGCGAGCACCCGCCGCTGCACCTCGCGGAGCCGGGGCCCCGGCTCGACACCGAAGTCGGCCACGAGCAGGTCCCGCGTGGCGCGGTAGAGGCGCAGCGCGTCAGCCCGCCGGGCACCCCGGTACAGGGCGGTCATCAGGACCGCCACGAGGTGTTCCCGCGTCGGGTGCTCGGCGGCCAGCGGCAGCAGTTCGGCGATCGCCCGCGTGTGCTGGCCCAACGCGAGCTGCGCCTCGGCCCGTAGCTCCACGGCCACCAGGCGCAGCTCCTCGACAGTGCCGTGCAGCCGGTGCCGCAGCTCGTCGTCCGCCGCGTCGGCGAGCAACGGCCCGCGCCAGAGAGCCAGCGCCCGGTCGAGCGACCGCACCCGCTCGGCGGGATCGGCGGCTCGCCCGGCCCTCCGGACCAGTTCGGCGAACTCGTCGACGTCGACCCGGTGCCCGTCCTCCTCGACCACGTAGCCCTCGCCCCGGGTGCTGATCCGCACTCCGTACGCGTGGAGCGAGCCCCGCAGCCGCCCGACGTACGTCTGCACCACGCCCCGGGCGGCGGCCGGCGGCCGGCCGTTCCAGAGCAGGTCGATGAGGCGGTCGGTCGGCACCACGCGCCCCACGTCGAGCAGCAGCATCCCGAGCAGGCATCGCTCCTGGCGTCGGCTGCCGACCTCGACCGGCCGACCGTCGTGGCGGGCCTCGAACGGCCCGAGCAGGCGGAACTCCATACCGAACAGGACCGGTCGATCCGGGCCGGAGGTTGCCGTGCGGCGGTGATCGCATGGTCAGCCGTCCGGTCGTCCGGTCCGCCCGCTCGGAACGGCTCCGCACAGTGCGGTCAGCCCGTGGTGAGCCGGCCCGGCGATCCTGACCGCCCTGACCACCGACGAGATGGAGAGCGGACATGCGTTTCAGGATGAGCGTCGCGGTGGCGGCGGTTGTGGCAGTGGTTGTCGCGGCGCTACCCGGCTCGGCGACCGCCGCGCCGGACCGGCACCACGGCGTCGGCGCCTGGGAGCCGGCCCCGCAGGCGCCATTCGAGTTGCCCGCCGGCGCGCGATGCGAGTTCGCGGTACGCGTGGAGCCGATCGTGGACGAGGTGCGCAAGTTGACGCTCGCCACGTATCCGGACGGCGCACCGAAGCGGGAACTGTTCACCGGCGCCCTGATCAACCGGGTGACGAACCTGGAGACCGGCGCCACGTCCACCGCTGACGCGAGCGGCACCTCGCTCGTCGACTACCGCACCGACGGCTCGATGACCTGGTACGTGACCGGGCCGGTGCTCCTCGGCTTCCGGGAGAACGCCGGCACGCTGCCGAAGGGGCTGTGGATCGTCGACGGCCAGTTCCGGGTGGAGTTCTCCCCCACCTACGACAAGACCATCACGATGCTCCACGGCACGACCCACAACGTCTGCACCGACGTCGACTGATCGGGTGACGCGGTGACCGGCGTCCCCCGGCCACCGCGTCAGTCGGCCGGGGCCTCGTAGACCAGGGCCACCGCGATCCCGGCCAGCCCTTCCCCACGCCCGGTGAAGCCGAGGCCGTCGGTGGTCGCAGCGGACACGGTCACCGGCGCGCCCACCGCCTCGGAGAGCACCCGCTGCGCTTCCTCCCGGCGCGGCCCGATCTTGGGGCGGTTGCCGACGACCTGCACCGACACGTTGCCGATCTGGAAGCCCGCCGCCCGTACCCGGCGCGCGCTCTCGGTCAGCAGCGCCACCCCGGAGGCACCGGCCCACTCCGGCTGGTCCACCCCGAAGTTCGCGCCCAGGTCACCCAGGCCGGCGGCGGAGAGCAGCGCGTTGCAGGCGGCGTGCGCCGCCACGTCGGCGTCGGAGTGACCGGCCAGGCCGTCCTGGTCCGGCCAGTGCAGGCCCGCGACCCAGCAGGGCCGCCCGGCCGCGAACGCGTGCACGTCGGTGCCGACGGCCACCCGAGGAACGATCATGACCAGAGGGTACGCGCTGCGCCTTGACGGCCGCCCGGGCTGTGGTTAGCTTGGTTTCTGTACGCCCCAGTGTCGCCTCTGCCTCGCGCATGCGCCTGGGGCTCTTTCTTGCCGTCGGCGCGCCGGACAATCCGCCGCGATCGTCACGCTTAGCATCCAGTCCGTGACGCCACACCCCCATGCGCGAACCGTGCATCACTGGATCTCCCTCGGCAGGTTCCATCCCTATCTGGCTGCCGCCGGTGGCGACGAGAGCAAGGCCTGTGAGCTTTACGAGTGGAGCGTCGCCCTGACGGGCGCGTCGTTCGAGGCGTTTCACTACGTCGAGGTCGTCACCCGCAACGCGATAGATCGGGAGATGAGGGTGCACCTCAACGAGCCGGGCCGCGGTATCCCATGGTTCCTTCTGACGGTCAGCGGTAAGCGCCAGGTGCAGGATGGAATCGATCGAAACGTCTCCGAGGTCCGCGCGCGCTTGCGTCGAGAGCACTCCCAGAAGGAAACCCGCGACCAAATCATCGCGGGCTTGAGTTTCGGCTTCTGGGTCTCGATGTTGGGTTCGGAGCACGAGCAACTCTGGCGGGAGGCCCTGCACCGCGCCTTCCCTTACTCGTCCGGCAAGCGCCACGATGTCGCCAGCGCGATGAATGCCCTCCGGGTGTTCCGCAATCGGCTGGCTCATCATGATTCGCTTCTCGCCACCGACGTGCCGTTCCGCCTCAGCCAGATGATCGATGTCGTCGCGTGGGCGGACCCGGACGCCGCCCGCTGGCTCAGGAGGATCGAGCGGGTGACCGAGGTGCACCGACTGCGCCCAGCCGCCCGCAACGACACCGTGGTGGTCCCCGCCAGGAACGCATGGGGGCTCTATCAGTCGACGCGAGCGTACGTCTGCCAGGCGGGCAGATCATTTCAACCTGTGGATCATCTGGCCTTCTACTCTCAGCGCCAGATCCTTCCAGAGGTGCCCAAGATTCTCTTTCGGCTCGACAACGTCGATTGGACAGTCGGTGAGGTGAACCGGCTCCGAGCGACGGGCGAACGGCGCGACGCCCTCCTCGCCGACATCATCGAGGTCAGCCGCAAGCAGGGGTGGACCGAAGGGCGCTATCAGGTATTCGGCCTCACCGCGCCAGGTTCGGCTGGCCACCTGACGCTACCGACGCCCATCCCGCATCACAGCCGAGGCAGAGGTAGCGCCTTCACCCAGGGTCAGCGGTATGTCGTCCGAGACCGCCTGCGCCGGGCTCGATCCACCGCCGACCTGTGAGGAGTACGTCAGGCGCCGGTGGACAGCAGGTGTTCGGCCAGGGACAGGTCGAACGGGCGGGTGATCTTCAGGGCCAGCTCGGAGCCGGGTACGCAGGTGACCGCGATCCCCTGCTTCTCGACCAGCCCGGCGTCGTCGGTGAGCGCGTCACCCGCCGACCGGTGGGCCGCGAGCAGTACCGAGCGGCGGAAGCCCTGCGGCGTCTGGACCGCCCGCAACGCGGACCGGTCGACGGTGCCGAGCACCCGCTCGGCCGCGTCGACCTCCTTGACGGTGTCGACCACCGGCAGCACCGGGATCACCGCGTCGTGCCCGTCGCGGACCGCCGCCGCCACCGACTCGACCAGGCCCGGCGGGGTGAGCGCACGGGCGGCGTCGTGCACCAGGACGATCTCCGGACCGGCGGGCACCGCTGCGAGAGCCGCCGCCACCGACGCCTGGCGCTCGGCGCCACCGGGCACCACTGTCACCGGCGCCACGGGCGCCAGCATCGCGCGTACCGCCTCGACCTCGGTGGCCGGTGCGGCCACCACGATCGTGTGCACAGAGGGCGCGGCGGCGACCCGGCGGACGGCGTGCACGAGCAGTGGTTCACCGGCGAGCGGGCGGAGCGCCTTGGGGGCGCCGGGTCCGAGGCGTTCGCCGGCACCGGCCGCAGGAACGAGGACCGCGACGTCACCGCGCGGATTGAGCTGCGCGGTCACGTCGCGGTCCTCGGATTCGTTCGCTGCGGGGTGGGTAGAGGCAGAGGTGTGGATCAGGCCTCGGTCAGCACCTTGTCGAGCAGCGTCTCGGCCTCGTCCTTGGTGCTCTTCTCGGCCAGCGCGACCTCGCCGACGAGAATGTCACGGGCCTTGGCGAGCATCCGCTTCTCGCCCGCCGACAGGCCCCGCTCCCGCTCCCGGCGCCACAGGTCGCGGACGACCTCGGCCACCTTCAGCGGGTTACCGGAGGCCAGCTTCTCCAGATTCGCCTTGTAACGCCGCGACCAGTTGGTCGGCTCCTCGGTGTGTGGTGCACGGAGCACGTCGAAGACCTTGCCCAGGCCCTCTTCGCCAACCACCTCGCGCACACCCACGATCTCGGCGTTCTCGGCGGGAACCCGGACCGTCAGGTCACCCTGTGCGACCCTCAGGACGAGGTATTGCTTGGGCTCGCCCTTGATGACCCGAGTCTCGATTGCCTCGATGAGTGCGGCCCCGTGGTGGGGGTAAACAACGGTCTCGCCGACACTGAAAACCATAGGTTCGAAACCCCTTTCGCTGTGTCTAGGGTAACACGCTCAGGCACCGATGTCTCACCGCTGTCCTGACCGTTGGCGCAGCTCAGGGGCCCTGTGAGAGGTATTTCTTCAGCTTGACAGGCGGCCAAACCGATGGTTTCGACACGCTCCGTGAGGATCACGTGACAACCCGGTAAGGGGTGACGGGAGCGTCCAGATCTAGGGCAATGCGCTCCTTCCATGGTAGCTCCGCAAGTCCGTCCGCGCCCAGGTGTGGCGTTACGGCGGCCGGTGCGGGACGCTGGGAGAGGACGCGACGTCCGCTCACCGAGACGTTCCTGGGGGTCCGATGGGCGTGCCTGACGCTGACGGCCAGGGGCCGCCGGACGGGCTCCCCGGCCTGCCCCCGGAGTGGGGCCGCGTGGTCGTCCCGGACGACGCCTCGGCGCTCGCCGACGAGGCCCGGCAGGTCCGCCGGGAGCTACGGCGGGCACGAACGGCCGCCGGCCGCCGCACCGGCTCGCTCCGCCTCGGACTACCGGCGCTGATCCTGCTCGTATCGGTGCTGATCACACTCGCCGGCCTCGCGGCGGTCACCTGGCCACGCGCCACCCGGTCCGGCGCACCGACAGTGCTCCCCCACGGCGGCGGCGCAGCCCCGCAACCGGTCGGCCCGCTTCCCGCGCTGGACCTGGTCGGCGCAGACGACGTGCCGGTGCCGCTGCGCAGCATGCTGCCCGCCATGATCATCCTGACCGACGCCTGCGCCTGCGCCGAGCAGGTCACCGCGGCGGCCGGAGCCGCCCCGCCCGGCGTCACGGTGGTCACCGTGACCGCGGGCCGGCGGGCCGGCTCGGCGAGCGTCCCGGGGGTACGCCCACTCGGCGACCCGGCCGGCGGGCTGCGCTCCTACCTGCACCTGTCCGCCCAGCCCGGCATCGCCCCGGCGCTGCTGGTGGACCGGCAGGGCGCGCTGGTGCGGGTGGTGCCGGAGCTGGGCCCGCTGTCGGACTACCGGGCCGACCTGGCCCGGCTGGCCGGCTGAACGACCGTCAGTAGAGCGCCTCGAGCCGGGCGTCCAGGTCGGCCCGGCCCCTTATCGCGACGAACCGCATCTGCACCAGCTCGCCACTGCCGCCCACCACCGGCACGTCCAGCTGCCCGCCGCAGCGCAGCGCCCGCCGGAACTCGTCGTCCCCGAGGCCGGAGACGAGTACGACGACCAGCCCGTCACCGGCGCAGCTCACCGACAGCCGGTAGTTGTCGCCCCGCGTGGGCCGTACCTGCCGGACGACAGGCGGCCCGCCCGGCGTCAGCCGGGACCTCTCCCGCCACACGACGTGCGACACCTGGAGCAGACGCGTCGTGCCGTCGTCCTCCACCCGTATCACCACCGAGCGGTCCGGCTCGGCACGCGGCACGCGGCGGTTGTCCAACGCCGCTTCGCGCCCGGCGCGTGGCACCGGACGCGCTTCGCCCGTCGACGGGTCGACCCGCCAGTTGCGCGGGGCCAGATCCACGCTCGCGGGCGCGGCCGACGTGGCCGGGCCGGGCTGCGGGGCCGCCGACCGCCACCAGGCCGAGCCGAGCAACAGCGCCAGGACGGTCAGGCCGGCCAGCAACGCCCGCCCGTCCCGCTCCTCGGAGGCCATGCGGGCAGCGTATCGGCGCGGCGCGACCGGGGCGACCCGTCAGCCCACGCGTTCCAGCAGCGCCGCGTAGAGCGTCAGCCCCGGCCCGAACGCGAGCATCACCACCCAGCGCGGCGGTGACGGCTCCGTACGCCACAGCCGGTCCAGGATCAGCAGCGTCGTCGGGGACGAACAGTTGCCGTGCTCGGCGAGCGTCCCCCGGGAGGCGGCGAGCCCGTCCGGCGGCAGCGCCAGCTCACGCTCCACCACGTTGAGGATCCGCGGCCCGCCCGGGTGCACCGCCCAGCCGTCCACGTCGGAGCGTTCGCACCCGTGCCGTGCCAGCAGCTCGTCGACCAAGGTCCGCACGTGCCGGGAGAGGACCTGCGGCACCTTTGGCGACAGCCCCATCCGGAAGCCGGTGTCGGTGACGTCCCACGTCATGTGGTCGGCCGTGGAGGTGTCGGTGACCGAGGTGACCTCGCGCAGCGCGTACCCCCGGCCCCCGGGGACGACCACGGCGGCGACCGCGGCGTCCGAGAACAGCGCGTGGGAGACGATCTGCTGGGTGTCCACCCGGGCGCCCGGCGGCTGGATGTGCAGGCTGGTCAACTCCGCGCAGAGCAGCAGCGCGGGACGCCCCCGGGCGGTGACGAAGTCGCTCGCCGCGCCCAGCCCGGGCAGGGCCGCGTAGCAGCCCATGTGCCCGACGAACATGCGCTGGGTGCTCGGCGACATGCCGAGGTCCCGGGCGAGCAGGATGTCCAGCCCCGGGGTGGCGTACCCGGTGCAGGAGCAGACGATGAACATCCCGATGTCGGCGGCGTCCAGGCCGGCGGCGGTGAGCGCCCGGCTGACCGCCTCCTTGCCCAGCGGCAGCGCCTCGACCTGGTAGCGGCGCATCCGGCGCTCGGTCGGCCACTCCGAGACGTCCTCCAGCAGCGGGTTGACCGCCGCCTGCCGCCGGGTGACGCCCGAGTTAGCGAAGATCCGCTGCGCCAGCGCCCGGGTGTTCCCCTGGAAGTGCCCCGCGAAGAAACCCGTCCACAGCTCGTCCTGGTCCGCGCCCGGCGGATGCGCCGTACCCAGGCCCGCGATCACCGGCATGCCCACGTCCCCCACCCCTCCCTCATCTCTCGCACCAACCCTGGTCACCCGGCAGCCTTTCGTTCGCGACTGCGGGGCTCGCAAAACCGGCTCGCTCCTCGCGCTTCACCAACGAGGGAGCGCGCTGTCCCGGTCCGGGTCGCCGCCGAGCGCGGCGATGCCGAGCCAGTCGGCGCACACGTCGGACGTGGCCGGGTGCAGCGAACCACAGCGGGCGTCCCGGTAGAGCCGCTCCAGCGGATGCCCGCGCCGGGTCGCCGAGGTGCCGGCCGCCTCCAGCATCGAGGCGGCGACCTCGGCGGCGGTGGTGCCGGCCAGCAGCTTGGCCCGCCACACCCAGCGGTTCGTCTCGGCGTCGCCGGGCGCCTCGTCGACCCGGCGGGCCGCCTCGGCGACCACCAGTTCGGCGGCGGCGGTGGCCGCGTCCGCCCGGCCCAGGCGGGCCCGCACCGCGGGCAGCCCGGCGAGGTTGCGGGCGTTGAGGTGCTCGGCGGCCGCGTCGATCGCGGCCCGGGCCACGCCCACGTAGACCGCCGCGTAGCTCGCCACCAGCCAGTGCGGCATGAGCTGCGCGACCACCAGAGCCAGCCCCTCGACGCCGCCGAGCAGCCGGTCGGCCGGAACCGTCACGTCCAGGTGCACGTCGTGCGACGAGGTGGCCCGCATGCCGAGCGAGTCCCAGGTGGGCTCCACGGTGATCCCGTCCCCGGCCGGGACCAGGAACTGCGACACCACCGACTGGTCGGCGGCGCTGCGGGCAGCCACCAGGTAGCCGTCCGGGTGGCCGGCGCCGGAGCAGAACGTCTTGCTGCCCTTGATGTGCCAGCCGCCCTCGACCGGCTCGTAGACGGTGCTGAGCTGCGACAGCCGGGCACCGGCGCCGCGTTCGCTCATCGCCACCGCGTACCAGGCGCCGTCGGCCGCCGCGCGCAGCAGCCGGTCCCGCGCCGCAAGCGCCTCATCCGGTACGCCGAGCGCCTCGGCCAGTTCCTCGGTGACCGCGCCCAGCGCGCCGGTGACCGAGGCGTGCATGTTGAACACCAGCGCGGTCGCGCCGTTGCCCCGGGCCAGTTCGGTGGCGACCGCCGCGTACTCGGCGAAGCTCGCGCCCGCGCCACCCAGCTCGGGCGGCACCATCAGCCCGAACAGCCCGGCCGCCCGCAGGTCCGCGAAGTCTTCCACGGGGAACGAGCCGTCGCGGTCGTGCCCGGCCGCGCGGGCGGCCAGTCGCGGCGCCAACCGGCGGGCCGCCTCCAGCGCGTGCACAGTCATGTCGCCCCCTTCTCGGCGTCCCTTTACCCCGGGCGGCCCCGGCTACCCGCCCCGGCGCCCCCAGCCCTGGTACAGCACCGCCGCCGACCGGGTCGGCACCATGCGCGGCTCGGTCCTCGCCGGACGGTCGCCGCCGCGCATGCGGCGCAGCAACCAGGCAAGCGTGCCGCCCAACTCCGGGCGGACCCCGCGTACCTCGAGCGACACGCCGTGCCGGGCGCACTCGGCGACGAGCGCGCGGGCGTCGACGAACAACCGGGGGTCGTGGATGCCGCGCGGCACTGTGGGCAGCCGTTCGCCCAGCTCCACCGCGACCAGCCGGGCCAGCAGCGTGTCGTTCAGCGTGTCCAGCACCAGCAGGCCGCCGGGCCGCAGCAGCCGGCACGCCTCGGCGACCGCGCGCCGCCAGTCCGGCACGTGCTCCAGCACCTCTCCGGCGGAGACCACCGCCGCGCAGCCGTCGGTCAGCGGCACCGCCGTCGCGTCGCCCTGGACCGCTGTCACCCCATGGTCGGCGGCCTGGTCCAGCGCGGAGCGGGTCAGGTCCACCCCGACGTGGCGGTAGCCCTTGCCGGCCAGGTGCGGGGCCAGCAGCCCGGCGCCGCAGCCCAGATCGACGAGCAGATCGTCCGGCGTGGACGCCGGTGGCACCAGCGCCGCGCGCGCCCGCGCCAGCCAGTGCAGCATCGCGAACGCGCCGTCCGGCCGCCACCACTCGTCGGCCAGATCGTCGTACTGCCGGGGGTCGTTCGGCGGCAGCACCCGGTGCGGAGTGGACACCCCGGGCACGTCAGGCATGCGTCGAGCGTGGCACGACTGCCCGGTAACGACCAGACTTCCCTTATGTCGACACGGGTGTTAGGGCTGGTCAGGGCGAGCCATCCGGAACCCGCTGCGGCGGTCACCGTGGTCGCCGCGCTGCTCGCCGCCGGCGCCGGGCACTCCGCGGCCGGCGTCGCGGCGGTGGCGCTGACGGTGCTGGCCAGCCAGCTCGCTGTCGGCTGGAGCAACGATCTGATCGACGCCGAGCGGGACGCCGCGGTGGGGCGTACCGACAAACCGGTGACCACCGGCGCGGTCAGCCGGCCGGCGCTGGCCCGGGCCGTCGTGGTCGCAGTCGTCGCCACCCCGCTGCTGGCGCTGGCCGGCGGCTCGGCCGCGGCGGCCTGCGCCACGCTGGGCCTGGTCTCCGCGCTGCTCTACAACCGGCCGCTGAAGTCGACGGCGGTGTCGGTGCTGCCCTACGCGGTCTCGTTCGGCGCGCTGCCCGCGTTCGTGGTGCTGGCGCTGCCCGGCTCGCCCGCGCCGCCGGCCTGGCTGGTGGCCGCCGCCGCGCTGCTGGGCGCCGGCGCGCACTTCGCGAACGTGCTGCCCGACCTGGCCGACGACGCCCGGACCGGGGTGCGCGGCCTGCCGCACCGGCTGGGCCCCGCCGGCAGCCGGCTCGCCGCCGCCGGGCTGCTCCTGGCGGCCACCGTCGCGCTGGTCTTCGGCCCGCCGGGACCGCCGTCGTGGGCCGGGCTGTCGGCCGTCGCCGCCGCCGTCGCCGTGCCGGCCCTCGGCTGGTACGCGGGACGCGCCGCCGCCGGACGCTCGGCGAGCGCCTTCCGGGCGGTGCTGGTGGTGGCACTCATCGATGTGCTGCTGCTGGTGACGAGCGGCCGGGTGGTCTGACGGTCTCCCTCGCCGGGTGGCATTGCCGGGTCCGCGTGCGGGCCTCGATCAGCTCCAACTACCCTGGAGCGCGGTCTGCGCGGGTATGGCCACCCCGTGCCCGGTGGTCGACCGGGCGGGGATCGTGACGAGGAGGACCGACGTGACGCGCTCGATCAGGGGTTCCCGGGGGCCGGCCCTGCTGCTGGCCGGCACGGCGGCGGCGAGCCTGCTGCTGTCCGGGTGCGGCACCGGGCAGATTTCCGAGACCGCCAACAAGATCCCGTCGGTACAGGGCGTCAACGTCCAGACCTCCGACAACCTGTACAAGGTGCGCGGTCTCTACGTGCGGACGCCGGGGCCGAAGGGCTACGAGGCGGGGTCGAACGCGCCGGTCAACGTGGTGATCTACAACGACAGCGAGAAGCCGGTGACCGTGACGGTCACCACCGACAGCGCCCGGGAGATCGTGCTCACCGGTTCCGGCGCGGGCGAGAGCGGCGCCGCCACCCCGACCGGTTCGCCCACCGAGCCGGGCACCGCCTCGCCGACCGCGAACGACCCGAGCGCGTCGCCGAGCCAGTCGCTGGGGACGTCCGAGTCGCCGTCGGCCAGCCCGTCGCCGAGCGAGACCGGGTCCGCGCCCGCCGGTCAGCCGGCCCGGATCGAGATCCCGGCGCTCAGCTACGCCCAGCTCAACGCCGACAACCCGCGGTTCCTCCAGCTCGTCGGCCTGAACCAGAAGCTGCTCGTCGGCCAGCAGGTCAACCTGACCTTCGACTTCGGCGACGGCAAGGTCATCACGACCCCGGCGCCGATCGGCATCCCGCTGACCGCGGAGCCCACCCCGTCCAAGATCGTCAACCCGCGTGAGCACGGGGCCGAGGACGGTGGCGTCGAGGGCGGCCACTGACCCCCGTCCTCCTTCCGTCGGCACCGCCGCCGTGGCCAGCGCCACGCCGGCGGTGTCGCCGTTTCCGGTGGGCTTTCGTCGTACGGGCCGGTTAGCGTCCTGTGGTGACCACGCCCCGATCGACCCCCTCCCGTGCCGGCGCCGGCCGCGGTCGCGCCGCCCGTGAGCCCCGTCCGGCCTACGAGTGCGACGCCTGCGGTCACCAGCCCCCGAAGTGGGTGGGCCGGTGCCCCGAGTGCGGCGAGTGGGGCTCGGTGGTCGAGTCCACGATCACCGGCCCGCTGGTCTCCGGCCGGGTGGTCAGCTCGCGGATGCCGGCCGAGCCGGCCCGGCCGATCGCCACCATCAGCGCCGCGCCCGCCCGCGCCCGGGCCACCGGCGTCAGCGAGCTCGACCGGGTGCTTGGCGGCGGCCTCGTTCCCGGCGCGGTGGTGCTGCTCGCCGGTGAGCCGGGCGTGGGCAAGTCGACGCTGCTGCTCGACGTGGCCCAGCAGTGGGCCGCCGGGGCCGGCAGCCCGTCGCTGGTGGTCAGCGGCGAGGAGTCGGTCAGCCAGGTGCGGCTGCGCGCCGAGCGGATGGGCACCCTGCACGACCAGCTCTACCTGGCCGCCGAGAGCGACCTGTCGGCGGTGCTCGGCCACCTCGACGCGGTCAAGCCCGGCCTGCTGGTGCTCGACTCGGTGCAGACCATCTCCACCACCGGCACCGAGGGCGTGCCCGGCGGCGTCACCCAGGTCCGCGCGGTCACCGCCGCCCTGGTCGCGGTCGCCAAGGAGCGCGGCATCGCCACCGTGCTGGTCGGCCACGTCACCAAGGACGGCCAGGTGGCCGGCCCCCGGGTGCTGGAACACCTGGTCGACGTGGTGCTGCACTTCGAGGGCGACAAGCACTCCTCGCTGCGCATGGTGCGCGGCGTGAAGAACCGCTTCGGCGCGGCCGACGAGGTGGGCTGCTTCGAGATGCACGAGGGCGGCATCAGCAGCCTGGCCGACCCGTCCGGCCTGTTCCTGACCCGCTACTCCGAGCCGGTGCCGGGCACCTGCGTGACGGTGGCGATGGAGGGGCGCCGGGCGCTGGTGACGGAGGTGCAGGCGCTGATCGGGGCCACCGTCGCCGGTTCGCCCCGGCGTACCGTCTCCGGCCTCGACAGCGCCCGGCTCGCCATGGTTCTCGCGGTGCTCCAGCGCCGGACCGAGCGGCTCACGCTGCACGACCGGGAGGTCTTCGCCGCCACTGTCGGCGGCATCCGGGTGGTCGAGCCGGCGGCCGACCTGGCGGTGGCGCTCGCGGTCGCCTCCGGCGGGCTCAACCTGGCGCTCAACCCGCATCTGGTGGCCATCGGCGAGGTCGGGCTCACCGGCGAGGTCCGTCGGGTCGGCGCGGTGCCCCGCCGGCTGTCCGAGGCGGCCCGGCTGGGCTTCCGGCTGGCCCTCGTGCCGCCCGGGTGCGGGCCGGAGAGCAGCGGCGCCGGGCCGGAGAACATGCGCGTGATCGAGGTCACTGACGTGCGGGCCGCCCTCCAGGCCGCCGCCCGCGCATCGGCGGAGTGACACGGTGGGATCCGCCGGGCGTTCCCGGACACGCGGCGCAGCCCGTGAAGAGCCGCCCGAGCCGGGCATCGTGACACATCACAGTAACCACGAGAGCACCCACCGCACGGCAGTCCGTAGACTGTGCCCGTGCCGATCGACCGCGATGCCACCAAGCCCGCAACGGCGACGCCGCACGCCCGTACCGGCGCCGTGAGCGGCAACCCCGCTCGTGCCATCAGCGTGAGCGTCAACGGAAGCGTCGGCGGCGGGGCCGGTGGCGACCCGCTGCGCGCCAACCTCGCCCTGATGGCTCCCGGCACCGCCCTGCGGGACGGCCTGGAGCGGATCCTGCGCGGCCGCACCGGCGCGCTGATCGTGCTCGGCTACGACAAGGTGGTCGAGCAGATCTGCACCGGCGGCTTCCCGATGGACGTGGAGTTCTCCGCCACCCGGGTCCGGGAGCTGTGCAAGATGGACGGCGCTGTCGTCCTCTCCAGCGACGGCACCCGGATCGTGCAGGCCGGCGTGCACCTGATGCCCGACCCGTCGATCCCGACCGAGGAGTCCGGCACCCGGCACCGCACCGCCGAGCGGGTGGCCCGGCAGACCGGCTACCCGGTCATCTCGGTCAGCCAGTCGATGCGGATCATCAGCCTCTACGTCAACGGCCAGCGGCACGTGCTGGACGACTCCGCGGCCATCCTGTCCCGCGCCAACCAGGCGCTGGCCACGCTGGAGCGCTACAAGCTGCGGCTGGACGAGGTCTCCGGCACGCTCTCCGCGCTGGAGATCGAGGATCTGGTCACCGTCCGCGACGCGGTGGCTGTGGTGCAGCGGCTGGAGATGGTCCGCCGCATCGCCGACGAGATCGCCGGTTACGTGGTCGAGCTGGGCACCGACGGCCGTCTGCTGGCCCTTCAGCTCGACGAGCTGATGGCCGGCGTGGACGCCGACCGCACCCTGGTCATCCGCGACTACCTGCCGGTCGGCCGCAAGTCGCGCACCCTGGACGAGGCGCTCGTCGAACTCGACCTGCTCAGCGCCACCGAGCTGATCGATCTCGTGGCTGTCGCCAAGGCGATCGGCTACCCGTCCGCCTCCGACGCGCTCGACGCGGCGGTCAGCCCGCGCGGGTTCCGCCTGCTCGCCAAGGTGCCCCGGCTGCCGGTCGCCGTGGTCGACCGGCTGGTGGTGCACTTCGGCAGCCTCCAGCGGCTGCTCGGCGCGACAGTGGAAGACCTCCAGGCGGTCGAGGGCGTGGGCGACGCACGCGCCCGTGGGGTCCGCGAGGGCCTGTCCCGGCTCGCCGAGGCATCCATCCTCGAACGGTACGTCTGACCGGCCGCTCAGCCGGTGATGGTCAGCTTCACCGGTTCGCTGATCTTGGTGCCGACGCGGGCGAACACCTGGTACGCGCCGATCGCCGCGAACTCACCGTTCGCGAGCCCGTTGGCGCACCGGTTGTCCACCCGGCCGTTCCAGCCCAGCTCGTAGGAGCGCTCGAAGTTCGGCGTGAACGACTGCGGATCCGAGCCCTTGCCGGTGCCGCACGTGTCCGAGGACCAGATCTTCTCCGCGCCCGCCTTGATGTACAGCTCCTGCAGATCGGCGCCCACGTCCCGGCTGCACGTCCGGTTCGACACGTTCTTGACCTTGAGGCGCAGCGTGACCACAGTGCCCCGCTGGGCGGTGGCCGGCACCGCGACCGGCGTCACCAGCAGCTCCGAGTCGGTGCAGTTGCCGTCGTCCGAGACCGGCTGCCCGTTCGCGCCGCCGTTACCGGTGCCGCCGCCGTTGTTCGCGCCGCCGCCGGTGTTGCCGCCGCCGTCGCCCGTACCGCCGCCGGTGTTACCGCCGGTGCTGCCGCCGCCCGCGTCACCGGCCGTCGGTGACGGGCTGCCCGACTGCGGGGTCAGCACCGAGCCGGACGGGGCCGGCTCAGCCCCGGCGGAACCGGTCGGCGACGGGTCCGTGCCCGGCGCGCCGGTGTTGCGGTCCGTGCCGGTGCACGAGTAGAGCAGGACAATCAGGAAGAGCAGGCCCGCTCCGAGCACGACGGCACGACGCCGCCAGTACACGGCAGGGGGCAGGGGGCCGACCGTCAGACGCATGATGCGCCTACCGTAGCCGCGCGGCGCACGGCTCGCCGGTCCGACGCGCCGGGAACCCGCCGCCGTACGGCCGCCTCCGTCCACACCGGATAGCTGACACCACCGTCAGAGGTAGACCTTGCGCTGGTAGATCGCGTGCGCGCCGGCCACCCGGTCGAGGAAGAGCAACCCGGCACAGTGGTCGATCTCGTGCTGGAGCGCGCGCGCCTCGAAACCGTCGGTCACCAGCCGGACCGGCTCCCCGGTGCCCGGCAGCACGCCCTCGACCACCAGCCGGCTGGCCCGCTTCACGTCGCCGGTCAGGTCCGGCACCGACATGCAGCCCTCCCGGCCGGCCTTCCACCGGCTCGCCTCCACCACCCGCGCGTTGCAGAGCACGAACGTGCCGTGCACGGTGACCGCCTTCGGGTGCCCGGTGACGTCCACCGCGAACACCTGCGCGCTCACCCCCACCTGCGGCGCCGCCAGACCCACACAGCCGGGCGAGACCCGCATCGTGGCCACCAGGTCAGCGGCGAGGCGTACCACCTCGGCAGACGTCGGGTCGACCTCCGGGCCGGGTTGGCTCAGCACCGGCTCCGGGGCGGTGACCACCGGACGTACCTCGCCGGGGACGCCGAGCTTCTCCGGGGTCCAGCCGCCCAGGCCCGCGTACTCCGGCCCGGTCACAGCAGATCCGTGTCCGCCGGGCGGAGGCTGACCCCGACACCCAGCTCCGCCGCGACGCGGGTGAGCCGGCCGGCCACCTCGTCGGAGACGCCCGGCGGCAGCTCGACCTCGGCGACCACCACGTAGAGCGAACCGGTCAACCGCGTGCTCAGGTCGGTCACGTTCCCGCCCGCGTCGGTGAGCACCCGGGTCATAGCCGCCACGATGCCCATCCGGTCGGCGCCGTGCACCGCCAGCACGTACGGCTCCCCGGTGGGCTCACTGCCGCCGTCCGGCGTGACCGCGCGTACGGTGGCCAGCAGATGCCCGTCGGCGGCGAGCGGGGCCAGCGCGGCCTCGACGTCGGCGGCGGCCGGGCCCACGCAGATCAGGGTCATCGCGAAGTGTCCACGCAGCCGGGTCATAGTCGAGTCGGTGAGGTTCGCGCCGAGCCGGGCGAGGACCTCCGCGACGTCGGCCACGATGCCCGGCCGGTCCCGGCCGATGACGGTGATCGCGAGCTCGTTCATTCGGACATTCTGCCCCGTCGCCCATGATCGATCGCGCCCGGCCACCCGCCCCGCCCAACCTGCGGGAAAGACAGCCGTGACATGATCGGCGGCGCGATGTCCGAGCCCACATTCGCCACCCAGGTCAGCCGGTGGTACGAGCGCAACGCCCGCGACCTGCCCTGGCGCAAGCCGGGCATCGGCGCCTGGGCGATCCTGGTCAGCGAGGTCATGCTCCAGCAGACGCCGGTGGTCCGGGTGGTGCCCGCCTGGGAGGCGTGGCTGGCCCGCTGGCCGGATCCGCGCGCGCTCGCCGAGGACACCCCGGCCGAGGCGATCCGGATGTGGGGACGGCTCGGCTACCCCCGCCGGGCGGTACGCCTGCGCGAATGCGCGGTGGCCGTCGTGGAGCGGCACGGCGGCGTGGTACCCGACCGGCTCGATCATCTGCTGGCGCTGCCCGGCGTCGGCACGTACACGGCTCGCGCGGTCGCCGCTTTCGCGTACGGGCAGCGGCACCCCGTGGTGGACACGAATGTCCGGCGGGTGGTGTGCCGGGCGATCGCCGGTGAACCCGACGCCGGTCCGACGACCCGCCCGGCCGACCTGGTCGCCACCGAGGAACTGCTGCCGATCGAGCCGGCCGCCGCCGCGCTGGCGAGCGCCGCGTTCATGGAACTCGGGGCGGTCGTCTGCACCGCCCGCGCCCCGCGCTGCGCGATCTGCCCCGTCGAGTCGAGCTGCGCCTGGCGGGCTTCCGGCCAGGCGGCCCCCACGGGACCGACGCGCCGCCCGCAGCGCTACGCCGGCACCGACCGGCAGGTACGCGGGCTGCTGCTCGCCGTGCTGCGGGAGTCCACCGGGCCGGTGCCGCATCAGCGGCTGGACCAGGTCTGGCACGACGACGTGCAGCGGGCGCGGGCGCTGGCCGGCCTGGTCACGGACGGCCTGGTGGAACCGGTGGGCGAGGAGTCGTTCCGCCTGGCCGGCGACGGCCCCGCCGTCCCCCTCCCCTGACCGCCCCCACCCCACCCCTCCCACCCCGACCCCGCCTCCGCCTCCCCCCGTCCTCGACTCGTCCTCGACTCGCCCCGTTGATCATGAAGTTAGCGGCGACAAATCGGGCGCCAAGTGCGGTCAACCTCATGATCGACCACGGCGGGGCTGGGGCGAGGAGGGCGTGGTGGGTGGGCACGGAAAGGCGACGGCCCCGGTGGCTTTCGCCTACCGGGGCCGTCGCCCTCGAACTGTTCTTGCCTACGCGGCGTCGTCCGCGCCGGTGGCGGCGGTGCCGCCGAGGTCCGCCGGGACCGCGTCCGGCACGGCGTCCGGCCGGTCCGCGCCCCGGAAGACAAGCTTGGACTTGTCGATGTTCTCCGGGTCGCCCTCGCAGTCCACGACCACGATCTGACCCGGGGTCAGCTCGTTGAACAGGATCCGTTCGGACAGGTTGTCCTCGATGTCGCGCTGGATCGTGCGGCGTAGTGGCCGTGCGCCGAGGACGGGGTCGAAGCCCTTCTTCGCGAGGTACTTCTTGGCGTTGTCGGTCAGTTCCAGGCCCATGTCCTTGTTGCGGAGCTGGGTTTCGATGCGCTGGATCATGATGTCGACGATGGAGAGGATCTCGGTCTCGCGCAGCTGGTGGAAGACGATGGTGTCGTCGATGCGGTTGAGGAACTCGGGCCGGAAGTGCTGCTTGAGTTCGTCGTTGACCTTCTGCTTCATCCGGTCGTAGTTCGACTCGGAGTCCTCCGACGCCTGGAAGCCCAGCGACACCGCCTTGGCGACGTCGCGGGTGCCGAGGTTGGTGGTCAGGATGATGACCGTGTTCTTGAAGTCCACGATCCGGCCCTGACCGTCGGTGAGACGCCCGTCCTCCAAAATTTGCAGGAGGGTGTTGAACACGTCCGGGTGGGCCTTCTCGATCTCGTCGAAGAGGACCACGGAGAACGGCCGGCGACGTACCTTCTCGGTCAGCTGCCCGCCCTCGTCGTAGCCGACGTAGCCGGGCGGGGCACCGACGAGCCGGGACACGGTGTACCGGTCGTGGAACTCCGACATGTCCAGCTGGATCAGGGCGTCCTCGGACCCGAACAGGAACTCCGCGAGGGCCTTGGACAGCTCGGTCTTACCGACGCCGGACGGGCCGGCGAAGATGAACGACCCGGACGGGCGCTTCGGGTCCTTCAACCCGGCCCGGGTACGGCGGATCGCCTTCGAGACCGCCTTGACCGCGTCTTCCTGGCCGATGACGCGCTTGTGCAGCTCGTCTTCCATGCGCAGCAGGCGCGAGGTCTCCTCCTCGGTCAGCTTGTAGACCGGGATACCGGTCCAGTTGCCGAGGACCTCGGCGATCTGCTCGTCGTCGACCTCGCTGACGACGTCCAGGTCACCGGCCTTCCACTCCTTCTCCCGCTGCGCCTTCTGCCCGAGCAGCTGCTTCTCGGTGTCCCGCAGCTGCGCGGCCCGCTCGAAGTCCTGCGCGTCGATCGCGGACTCCTTGTCGCGGCGCACCTGGGCGATGCGCTCGTCGAAGTCGCGCAGGTCCGGCGGCGCGGTCATCCGGCGGATCCGCATCCGGGCGCCGGCCTCGTCGATCAGGTCGATCGCCTTGTCCGGCAGGAACCGATCCGAGATGTACCGGTCGGCCAGCGTCGCAGCGGCGACCAGCGCGGCGTCGGTGATGGACACCCGGTGGTGCGCCTCGTAGCGGTCCCGCAGACCCTTCAAAATCTCGATGGTGTGCGCCAGCGACGGCTCACCCACCTGGATCGGCTGGAAACGACGCTCCAGAGCGGCGTCCTTCTCCAAATGCTTGCGGTACTCATCCAGCGTGGTGGCGCCGATGGTCTGCAGCTCACCCCGGGCCAGCATCGGCTTGAGGATGCTGGCGGCGTCGATCGCGCCCTCGGCCGCGCCCGCACCGACGAGCGTGTGGATCTCGTCGATGAACAGGATGATGTCACCGCGGGTGCGGATCTCCTTGAGCACCTTCTTCAGCCGCTCCTCGAAATCACCGCGGTAGCGGGAACCGGCGACCAGCGCACCGAGGTCGAGCGTGTAGAGCTGCTTGTCCTTCAGCGTCTCCGGCACCTCACCCTTGATGATCTTCTGCGACAGGCCCTCCACCACGGCGGTCTTGCCGACGCCGGGCTCGCCGATCAGCACCGGGTTGTTCTTGGTGCGGCGGGACAGCACCTGCATGACCCGCTCGATCTCCTTCTCCCGCCCGATGACCGGGTCGAGCTTGCCCTCCCGGGCGGCCTGGGTCAGGTTGCGGCCGAACTGATCCAGCACCAGGCTGGTCGACGGCGCGGCCTCACCCGGCGCGGCACCGGCGGCGGCCGGCTCCTTGCCCTGGTAGCCGGAGAGCAGCTGGATGACCTGCTGGCGGACCCGGTTCAGGTCCGCGCCCAGCTTCACCAGGACCTGGGCGGCGACGCCCTCGCCCTCGCGGATCAGGCCGAGCAGGATGTGCTCGGTGCCGATGTAGTTGTGGCCCAGCTGCAGCGCCTCGCGCAGCGACAGCTCCAGCACCTTCTTCGCCCGCGGCGTGAACGGGATGTGCCCGCTCGGCGCCTGCTGGCCCTGGCCGATGATCTCCTCGACCTGCTGACGCACACCCTCCAGGGAGATGCCGAGGCTCTCCAGAGCCTTCGCCGCGACACCCTCACCCTCGTGGATCAGGCCCAACAGGATGTGCTCCGTACCGATGTAGTTGTGGTTGAGCATCCGGGCCTCTTCCTGGGCCAGGACGACAACCCGTCGCGCTCGGTCGGTGAACCGCTCGAACATGCCCTCGTGCTCCTCACGTGCCGTGCGCCTTGATGGTCAGATCTCGGCGGGGCCGGTGCGCGGACGTCCGGGACGGGCGTCCGTGCCTCCTTACTCTATCGCCGCGGACCGTCTCCGCTGAGGTCGTGTGGCCCCGCGAATGCTCGTTCCGACGTCGTTTCAGACAACCGTCCACGCTCAGGAGGTGTTCCGGGACCCCTGCCTGTACGCGCAGAGCGAAATTCGACCGGCGGCAGAGGGCCGGCCGAGCAGACCTGGGCGGCGTCACACACCCGCCGCGCTTGTCCACAACCTGTGGACGGAATCTCCACCGCCTGTGGACAACTTCCCCGGGGGGAGATTTCTTCCCACCCCACCCGCCTCGCGGCCAGGCGGATCGGACATCCGCCACTCGGCGGGACGCCGGCCGCGAGCGTGACAACGGGGGCGGAAACGGCGACGCCGGGCCGGAGTCGCACTCCGGCCCGGCGTCGCGTCGCCCGTGACGAAGGTGGGGTCAGTGCCCCGCCTTCGCGTGGTACTCGTCCACGATCTCCTGCGGGATCCGGCCCCGGTCGGAGATGTCCTTGCCGGCCTTCTTGGCCCACTCGCGGATGGCCCGGTTCTGCTCGCGGTCGGCGGTCGCGCCGCCCCGGCCCCGAGCGGCCCGGCCACCCACGACCACACCCCCGCGACCGACCTTCGTTCCGTTCGCGATGTACGGCGCGAATACGTCACGCAATTTCTCCGCGTTGGATGCGGAGAGGTCGATCTCGTACTGCACGCCGTCGAGCGCGAACTTGACGGTCTCGTCAGCGTCCCCGCCGTCCAGGTCATCGACCAGCTTGTGAATGATCTGCTTGGCCACGTCCCACATTCCTTTCGAGCAGGGTGCTGCTCCTGCAATACTCGCAAGAGCACAATAACCCGTCCGGCGCTTGTTCCGTCAATAGGACGGGGTAACGAGCCGGAGAAGCTTTGCGGGAGCGCCTACTCCGGCCGGACCAACGGGAACAGGATCGTTTCCCGAATTCCCAGCCCGGTCAGCGCCATCAGCAGGCGGTCGATTCCCATTCCCATGCCACCGGACGGCGGCATTCCATACTCCATCGCTCGGAGAAAATCCTCGTCCAGCCGCATCGCCTCGTCGTCGCCGCGCGCCGCGAGCTGCGCCTGGGCGACCAGCCGATCCCGCTGCACGACCGGGTCGACCAGCTCCGAGTACGCGGTACCCAGCTCGAATCCCAGCACGTACAGGTCCCACTTCTCGGCCAGGCCCGGCTCACTGCGGTGGGCCCGGGTCAGCGGGCTGGTCTCCTCCGGGTAGTCGCGGACGAACGTGGGCGCCTGAAGCGACGGCACCACGAGTTCCTCGAACAACTCCTCGGCCAGCTTGCCCGGTCCCCACTTCGGGTCGACGGAGAGACCGACCTTGTCCGCGTACTCGACCAGCCGCGCCCTTTCGGTGCGGACGGTGACCTCCTCACCGAGCGCTTCGGAAAGGACACCGAACAGTGTCACCGAGCGCCACTCGCCACCCAGATCGAACTCACGCCCGTCGGCGTGGGTCACCACGGTCGATCCGGCGACCGCGATCGCGGCCTGCTGTACGAGATTTCGGGTCAGCTCGGCCATCGTGTCGTAGTCGCCGTACGCCTGGTACGCCTCCAGCATCGCGAACTCCGGCGAGTGCGAAGAGTCGATGCCCTCATTACGGAAGTTACGGTTGATCTCGAAGACGCGGTCGACGCCACCGACCACCGCGCGCTTGAGAAACAGTTCCGGCGCGATTCGCAGATACAGATCCGTGTCGAGCGCATTGCTGTGGGTCACGAATGGGCGGGCCGCCGCGCCACCGTGCAGCAGTTGCAGCATCGGGGTCTCGACCTCGATGAAGTCCTGCCCGTGCAGCGTGTCCCGCAGGCTGCGGACGGCGGTGGCCCGGGTGCGGACCATCTGCCGGGCCTGCGGTCGGACCACCAGGTCCACGTAGCGCTGGCGGACCCGGGACTCCTCGCTCAGCGGCTTGTGCGCCACCGGCAGCGGGCGCAGCGCCTTGGCGGTGACCGCCCATTCCTCGGCCAGCACGGACAGCTCGCCGCGCCGGCTGGTGATCACCTCGCCGGTCACGCCGACGTGGTCGCCGAGGTCGACCAGGCGCTTCCAGTCCGCCAGCCGCTCCGGCCCGACCCGGTCCAGCGAGAGCATCGCCTGGAGTTCGGTGCCGTCACCGTCGCGAAGCGTCGCGAAGCAGAGCTTGCCGGTGTTGCGAATGAAGATCACCCGGCCGGTGACCGAGGCGCGGTCGCCGGTGGCGGTGTCGGTGGGCAGGTCGGCGTAGCGCTCGCGCAGCTGCGCGAGCGTCGTGGTGCGCGGGAAACCCACCGGGTACGGCTCGGTGCCCTCGGCGAGCATCCGGTCCCGCTTCTCCCGGCGGACCTTCATCTGCTCGGGAAGGTCGTCGGCGGGGTCTGCTGGCAGGGCGTTCTGCTCGGTCACGGCACGCTTCCTCAGGCCTTGGGAACATCGGCGGGGTCAGCACATGAGCGTACTCAAGCGGCCTGGCGGCCGTTACGGGAGAACCTGCCCGTCATGACCGACCCCACTGCGGCGCTCTCGTTCGGCGCCGCCGCGGCCGAGTACGACCGGTTCCGTCCCCGTTATCCCCGGGCCGCGTTGCGCTGGGCACTGGACGGGCTGTCCGACGCCCGGGTGGTCGACCTCGGCGCGGGCACCGGCATCCTCACCCGGGGACTGCTGGCGCTCACCGCGGACGGGACGGTGGGTCAGGTCGTACCCGTGGAACCGGATCCGGGGATGCGGGCGCAACTGGCAGCCGCCACGCCGGGCACGACGGCGCTCGCGGGCAGCGCCGAGGCCGTGCCGCTGCCGGACGGGTCGGCGGACGCGGTGCTGGCCGGGCAGGCCTACCACTGGTTCGACAGGGAGCGGGCGCACGCCGAGGCCGCGCGCGTCCTGCGCCCGAGCGGCACGTTCGCGCCGGTCTGGAACATCCGGGACGAGCGGGTCGGGTGGGTGGCGGAGCTGACCCGGATCGCGCACCTCGGGGACAACGCGGGCGACGTGACGCAGCGGTACGCGGACTTCGGCGCCGCCTTCACCGCTGTCGAGATCGGCGAGTTCGCCCACGCGACCACGCTGACGCCGGACGAGGTGGTGAGCATGCTGCACACTCGCTCGTTCTGGCTGACCGCCGACGCGGATGAGCGGCGACGGGTGGACGCGGAGCTGGCGGAGCTGTTCGCCACCCACCCCGACCTGGCCGGCCGGGAGACTGTCGAGCTGCCCTACCGCACGATGGTGCTCCGGGCCTGGCGGCGTTAAGAAGGGGCCCCTCCTCTACCGGAGGCGTTGACAGGGGGCCCTTCCTTGCACCTCAGGTGTTGCGGTCGTAGACCATCCGCAGGCCGATCAGCGTGATCATCGGCTCGTGGTGGGTGATGGTGTGGCACTCGCCGAGCACCAGCGACGCCAGGCCGCCGGTGGCGATGACCGCCTTGACCCCGCCCAGTTCCTCGGACATCCGCTCGACGATGCGGTCCACCTGACCGGCGAAGCCGAAGTAGAGCCCGGCCTGGAGACACTCGACCGTGTTCTTGCCGATCACCGAACGCGGGCGGGTCGCCTCCACCTTGCGCAACTGCGCGGCTCGGGCGGCCAGCGCGTCGAAGGAGATCTCGATGCCCGGCGCGAACGCCCCGCCGAGGAACTCCCCCCGGCTGCTGATCACGTCGAAGTTCGTGGTGGTGCCGAAGTCCACCACGATCGACGGCCCGCCGTAGAGCGTGTACGCGGCAAGCGTGTTCACCACGCGGTCCGCGCCCACCTCCTTCGGGTTGTCGATGGCGAGCTGGACGCCGGTGCGGACGCCGGGCTCGACGATCACGCTGGGCAGGTCGGCGTAGTACCTGTCGAGCATGGTGCGCAACGAGCGCAGCGCGGCCGGCACTGTCGAGCAGGCGGCCACCCCGGTGATCTCCACAGCGTCACCGGCGAGCAGCCCGCGGAACATCAGTCCCAGTTCGTCCGCGGTGGAGCGGGCGTCGGTCTTGATGCGCCACGAGTGCACCAGCTTGTCGCCGTCGAAGGTCGCCAGCACGGTGTTCGTGTTTCCGATGTCGATGCAGAGCAGCACAGCGGCAGCCTAGACGTCGCGCAGGTCGAGGGCGATGTCCAGGATCGGCGAGGAGTGGGTGAGCGCGCCGACGGAGAGGAAGTCGACGCCGGTCGCGCCGTACTCGGCGGCCATCGGCAGCGTCAGCCCGCCGGTGGCCTCCAGCTCCGCCCGGTCGCCCACCGACGCCACCACCTCGCGCAGCTGCGCCGGGGTCATGTTGTCCAGCAGCAGGAACTTCGCGCCCGCCTCGACCGCCTCCACCGCCTCGGCCGGCGTGTCCACCTCGACCTGCACCGGGACGTCGGGGAACGCCTCCCGGACCCGGCGGAACGCGGCGCTGATCCCGCCCGCGGCGACCTTGTGGTTGTCCTTGATCATGGCGACGTCGTACAGGCCCATCCGCTTGTTGGTGCCGCCACCGGCCCGGACCGCGTACTTCTCCAGCGCCCGCAGGCCCGGCGTGGTCTTGCGGGTGTCCAGCACCGTCGCCTTCGTACCGGCCAGCTCGTCGGCCCAGGCCCGGGTGTGCGTCGCCACGCCGGACATGCGGGACAGCAGGTTCAGCGCCGTCCGCTCGGCGGTCAGCAGCAGCCGGGTCGGGCCGGTCACAGTGGCCAGCACGTCGCCGCGCGCCACCCGCTGCCCGTCGTGGGCCACCACCGACACCTCGACCGTACGCCCGGCGCCGGTCACGTCGGCGACCAGCTCGAACACGGCGGCGGCCACCGGCAGCCCGGCCACCACGCCGTCGGCGCGCGCCACCAGATCGGCCGTGTCCTGCTGCTCGTCCGGGATGGTGGCGACGCTCGTCACGTCGAGGAAGTCGGGCCCGAGGTCCTCGTGCAGCGTGTCCAGGATGATCCGCCGGACCCGCTCCGGGTCCAGGCCACCGTCGCGCAGCGCCTGCTCCGTCGACTCCCTCATGAGTGCTTCTCCTCCCAGCGCTCGGCCACCCGGCCGTCCGTACCCACCTCGGCCACCAGGTGGCCCAGCCACCGCTCGTCGGCCGTCGGGAAGTCCTCCCGCCAGTGACAGCCCCGCGTCTCCTGCCGGGCGTACGCGGCCGCGACCAGCGTCGACGCCACGGTGAGCAGGTTCGTCGCCTCCCAGTCGGCGGTACGCGGCACGCCCCGCCCCGCGCCCAGCCCGGTGAGCGCGGCGGCGGTGGCCTCCAGCGTCCGCGCCGACCGGAGCACGCCCGCGCCCCGCGTCATCGCCCGTTGCAGTTCCGCCGTGCCGGACGCCGGCACCAGCGCGCCCGGGCCGCCGATCCAGGCGCCGGTCTCCGCCGGGCGGGCCTGCTCGGGCAGCCCGGCGGCGATGTC
Source organism: Micromonospora chalcea (assembly GCF_028768405.1). NCBI lineage: Bacteria > Bacillati > Actinomycetota > Actinomycetes > Micromonosporales > Micromonosporaceae > Micromonospora > Micromonospora chalcea. The sequence goes on from NZ_CP118233.1 coordinate 4,391,214, forward strand.
CTCGGCGATCCGGCGGGAGAAGACCAGCCCTTCCAGCAGCGAGTTGCTGGCCAGCCGGTTCGCGCCGTGCACGCCGGTGCAGGCGACCTCGCCGCAGGCGTACAGGCCGGGGATTGAGGTACGGCCGCGCAGGTCGGTCCGGACGCCGCCGGAGGCGTAGTGGGCGGCCGGCGCGACCGGGATCAGGTCGGTCGCCGGGTCCACGCCGATGGCCAGGCAGGACGCGACGATGGTGGGGAACCGCCGGGCCAGGAAGTCACCGCCGAGGTGCCGGGCGTCCAGGAACACGTGGTCCGCTCCGGACGCGAGCAGCACCCGGTGGATGCCCTTGGCGACCACGTCCCGGGGCGCCAGCTCGGCCAGTTCGTGCTGGCCCACCATGAACCGCTTGCCGTCGCCGTCGACCAGGTGCGCACCCTCGCCGCGCAGCGCCTCGGAGACCAGCGGCTGCTGGGCCAGCCCCGCGCCCGGCCCGCCGGGCGGCACGATCAGCGCGGTCGGGTGGAACTGCACGAACTCCACGTCGGTGACGGCCGCGCCGGCGCGCAGCGCCAGCGCCACCCCGTCGCCGGTGGAGACCGCCGGGTTGGTGGTGGCGGCGAAGATCTGCCCCATCCCGCCGGTGGCCAGCACCACCGCGCGGCCGAGGATCGCGCCGACGCCGTCCTCGCTGCCCTCGCCGAGCACGTGCAGCGTGATGCCGCAGGCCGGGCCGAGCCCGCCCGGCCCGTCGCCGGGGGCGCGCAGCAGGTCCAGCACCAGCGCGTGCTCGACCAGCCGGATCCACGGGTCGCGGCGTACCGCGTCGTGCAGCGCCCGCTGCACCTCCGCGCCGGTGGCGTCACCGCCGGCGTGCACGATCCGGTCGGCGCGGTGGCCGCCCTCCCGGGTCAGCATCAGCGACCCGTCCGCGTTGCGGTCGAACTCCGCCCCGATCCGCATCAGCTCGCGCAGCCGGGTCGGGCCCTCGGCCACGAGCGCGCGGACCGCCGCCGGGTCGCAGAGGCCGACGCCGGCCACCTCGGTGTCGTACGCGTGCGCGTCCGGCGTGTCCGCCGGGTCCAGTACGGCGGCGATGCCGCCCTGCGCCCAGCGCGTCGAACCCTCGTCCATGTCGACCTTGGTGACCACCGTGACGTGCAGACCCGCCTCGCGCAGGTGCAGCGCGGCGGTCAGCCCGGCCACGCCGGAGCCGACCACGATCACGTCTGTCGTCTCCACCCACCCGGGGGCGGGCGCGGCGAGCAGCCGGGGCAGCGTCGGCAGGTCGACGGTGGGTAGGTCCATGAGCACAGTCAACCCGAAGCGAACTCGGCTCGGGCGCGGGGGGCGTGACGAGTGCCCTCGGCTACCTCGTCCGGCGCGGCAGGGCAGCCGGTCCGGCGCCCTTGAGCGAGGTGGTCACCGTACGGTCGCTGAGCCACAGGTAGCAGCGCACGCCCCGGTCGCCGACCGCCCAGCGACCGGCGGCGGGCGGGCGGACCACCACGTCGCTGCGGTAGCGCAGGAACGCGTCGGCGGGCACCCCGGTGTAGCGGGCGATCACGGCGAAGCAGCCGTCGTAGAGGGGAACCCAGTCCTCCGGCTTCTTCGGGTACGGGCGGTCCGGCGCGGCCCACACGCCGACGAACTCCGCGTCGTGCGCGACAGCGCAGTCGACCGGGGTGAGCCGCTGCACCCGGCCCGCCTCCCGGGTGGTGCGCTGGCAGCCCAGCCGCAGCGGGGAGGGCGGCTTGAGCGCGTCGCGCAGGCTGCCGGTACGGGTGACCACGGTGGCCGCCGCCTCGACCGTGGTCAGCTCGGTCAGGTCGCACCGGTACCAGCGGGAGCCGGCCGTCCAGCCGAGGGCGGTCGGCACCGCCACCGCCAGCCGGAGGCGTCCGGCGCGCCAGTCGTCACCCACGTACCCGCTGGCCCGTTTGTCGCAGTCGGCGAACGCGGTACGCATCTCCGGTGAGGCGAGCGCCGGCGGGGCGGGCCGGTCGGCGGTGAACGCCCCGACGTGCACGGTCTCCACCCGGTGCGGCAGTTCGCAGCCGACCGGCGCGTACGCGGACAGGCCGACGCTCGGGATGAAGTCGGCGACCTGGCAGACCTCTGCGGCCGGGGTGAACGGCCCGGGTGCGGCCATCGCAGGCCAGTCGTCGGCGAGGTCGCCGTCCAGGCCGCCGGTGCCGGCGCAGCCGGTCAGAGCGGCGCTCGCGACCATCGCGGCGACCAGGAAGCTCATCGCACGGCGCATCGCGGCCTCCCCCAGCCGACGACCGTCGATCCCCGACGGTCCGCCCAGGGTAGCCGAAAATGACCTTCCGGTGACAGACCGCGTTCCCCGCTCTTCCGCCCCGTCGATCTTGCACTAACCGCCTCGACAAACCGCCTGAAAGGGGTGGCGGAGGGACCGCGATCGCAAGATCAACGGGGAGAGGCGGCCAGGGGGTTGGGGACGGGGGCGCCTGCGGTGCCGGGGGCGGCCGTGGCCGGGTCGGCGGTCAGGTCCACGACCTTGTTGTCGGCGTCGACGTGGACCACCTTCGGGCGGTACGTGCGGGCCTCGGCGTCGTCCATCTGACCGTACGAGATGAGGATGACCAGGTCACCGGGGTGCACCAGGTGCGCGGCGGCGCCGTTGATGCCGATCACGCCGCTGCCCCGCCGCCCCGGGATCACGTACGTCTCCAGCCGCGCGCCGTTCGTGATGTCCACGATCGCCACCTGCTCGCCGGGGAGCAGGTCCGCCGCGTCGAGCAGATCCTCGTCCACAGTCACCGAGCCGACGTAGTGCAGGTCGGCCTGGGTCACGGTGGCGCGATGGATCTTCGACTTGAGCATGGTCCGGAACATCGGGGTGCCTTTCCGCATTCGTGGTGGGGTCAGGGACGCGGCGCGAGGTGGATCGCCGTGTTGTCGATCAGGCGGGTGGCGCCGACCCAGGCCGCGATCAGCAGCCGGGCCGGCCCGTCGACCGGGCCGGGTTCCAGCTCGGTGTCGGTGAGCACCAGGTAGTCGAGGCGGGCGGCCGGGTTGTCGAAGGCCCGGTGGGCGGCCGCGAGCACCGCGCCCGCGTCCTCGCCCCGCTCGGCCGCCGCCGCCCCGGCCCGCAGCGCTACGGACAGGCTCAGCGCCGCCTCCCGCTCCGCCGCCGACAGGTAACGGTTGCGGCTGGACAGGGCCAGGCCGTCCGGCTCGCGTACGGTCGGCACGCCGACGATCTCGGTCGGCACGTCGAGGTCGCGGACCATCCGGCGCACCAGGGTGAGCTGCTGGTAGTCCTTCTCGCCGAAGAAGGCCAGGTCGGGCTGCGTGAGCTGGAGCAGCTTCATGACCACCGTGAGCACGCCGTGGAAGAAGCCGGGACGGCTCAGACCCTCCAGGTCCTCGCCGAGCGGCCCCGGGTTCAGCCGTACCGTCGGCTGCCCCTCCGGGTACATCTCGGCCACCGGCGGCGCGAACACCGCGTCCACCCCCACCCGGCGGCAGATCTCCAGGTCCGTGTCGAGCGTGCGCGGGTAGCGGTCGAAGTCCTCGTTCGGGCCGAACTGCAGCGGGTTCACGAAGATCGTCACGATGACGTGGTCGGCCCGCTCGCGGGCGGCCCGCAGCAGCATCTCGTGCCCGGCGTGCAGCGCGCCCATGGTCATCACCACGCCGACCGTGCCGGTCATCGCCTCGCGGGCGGCCGCCAGCTCCTTGCGCGTGTGCAGCACCTCGGCCATCAGGCCGCCACCTCGATTCCGTCCAGCACGTCCCGTAGGGCGGCCGCGTCCGCCGGGCGCAGGCGGCCGACCGCGACGGCGCGGTCCGCCGTCCGTCGTGCCAACGCCAGATACGCGGGTACGGATTCCGGCGCGGTCCGCGCCAGCCGGTCCAGATGCCGGCGTACGGTGCCCGCGTCGCCCCGCGACACCGGGCCGGTCAGCGCGTCGTCGCCCAACCGCAGCGCGTTCTCCAGCGCGGCCCGCAGCAGCGGGGCGAGCACCTTCTCCGGCCGCTCCACGCCGGCGTCACGCAGCCGGTCCGACGCCTCGTTGACCAGCGTCACCAGGTGGTTCGCGCCGTGCGCGAGCGCCGCGTGGTAGAGCGGCCGGTCGGTCTCGCCGACCCACTCCGGCACACCGCCCAGGTAGGCCACCAGCCGGGCCGCGAACGCGCGCAGCTCGGCCGGGGCGGTCACGCCGTACGAGATGCCGGGCAGGCGGGACAGGTCATCCGGCGTACCGGTGAAGGTCATCGCCGGGTGCAGCGCGAGCGGCCGGGCGCCGGCCTCGGCGGCCGGGGCCAGCACGGCCAGCCCGTGCGCGCCGGACGTGTGCGCCACCACCTGGCCGGGGCGCAGCGCGCCGCTCGCGGCCAGGTCGGCGATCACGCCCGCGAGCGCGTCGTCGGGGACGGCGACGATCAGCAGGTCGGTGGCGGCACGCGCCACCTCGGACGCGGCGCGGTGCGGGGTCTCGGGCAGCAGCAGCGCCAGCCGGGCCCCTGTCGCGCCCGAGGCGCCGGACGCGGCGACCACGCGGTGGTCGGCGGCGGCGAGAGCCGCGCCCAGCGTGGCGCCGACCCGGCCGGCGCCCAGCACGCCGACGGCGAGGGTACGCGGGAAGACGAGCGGGGCAGCGGTGGCCCGGTGGCGCAGCGGTGCGCTCATGGCGGCGATCCAGTCCTCGAAGGGGGTACCGGTCGATGGCAAGTATGCGCCCGGGTGACAGACCGGAAACAAGAAGGTGTGAAAACCTTCACCGGCCGCCCGAAGAGGCCGCTGCGGTGGCGGGCAAACCGCACTTTCGGGTACGTCCCGTAGGGTCGGCGGGTGACCACCCCGCTGCGCTGGCGCGACGCGATGGAGCAGGCGTTGTACGGGCCGGACGGGTTCTTCGTCTCCGGCGCCGGCCCAGCCGCGCACTTCCGCACGAGCGTGCACGCCTCACCCGTCTTCGCCGCCTGCCTGCTGCGGCAACTCGAAGCGGTGGACGCGGCGCTGGGCCACCCGGACCGGCTGGACGTGGTGGACGTGGGCGCGGGCCGGGGCGAACTGCTCCGGGCCCTGCTGGCCCGGGCCGCACCCGAGCTGTCCGCCCGGATCCACCCGGTGGCAGTGGAACGAGCCACCCGCCCGCCGGACCTGCCCCCGCAGATCGACTGGCGAACCGACATCCCCGACGGCATCACCGGCCTGCTCCTGGCCACCGAATGGCTGGACAACGTCCCGGTGGACGTGGCGGTCCACACCCAGGCAGGCTGGCGCCTCCTCCTGGTGAACCCGAGAACCGGCGAGGAGACGCTGGGCCCGCCCCCGTCCGCCACCGAAACCACCTGGCTGACCCACTGGTGGCCCCCGGCCCTCCCGCGCAACGCCCCGTTGATCAAGGAGTTTGCGGACGTGGAGAGCTCGGATCAGGACACAAACTCCTTGATCAACGCCGTTGGTGGGGGCGGCAGCAGCGGTGGGCGGGCGGAGATCGGGGCGGGGCGGGATCTGGCCTGGGCGGGGGCCGTCGGGAAGGTGGCGCGGGGGCTGGCGCTTGCGGTGGACTACGGGCACCTGCGGGACTCGCGTCCCCTGGACGGGACGTTGACCGGGTATCGGGGTGGGCGGCAGGTGCCGCCGGTTCCGGACGGGTCGTGCGACGTGACGGCGCACGTCGCCCTGGACTCGGTCGCCTCCGCCGGTGAGCGGGTCGCGCGGTGCGCGTACTCAGTGGTCTCTCAGCGGGAGGCGTTGCGGGCGCTCGGGGCCGACGGCGGGCGACCGCCGCTGAGCCTGGCCTCCCGCGACCCGGCCGGCTACCTGCGGGCGCTCGCCGCGGCGTCGGCGGCGGCCGAGCTGACCGACCCGGCCGGGCTCGGCGGGCACCTGTGGCTGCGGCAGCCGGTCGGCGTCGCGCTCGACGCGGTCGTGGCACGATGACGGGCATGACCACGGACGCCGCCGACCTCCGCGAGCTCACAGTCGGCACCGGCGCGGGCGGTGAGCAGCTCGGCACCGACATGGTGCTCAACATCGGGCCGCAGCACCCCTCGACGCACGGCGTGCTGCGGCTGAAGCTGGTGCTCGACGGCGAGCGGGTGGTCGCCGCCGAACCGATCGTCGGCTACATGCACCGGGGAGCGGAGAAGCTCTTCGAGGTACGCGACTACCGGCAGATCATCGTGCTGGCGAACCGGCACGACTGGCTGTCGGCGTTCTCCAACGAGCTGGGCGTGGTGCTCGCGGTCGAGCGGCTGATGGGCATGGAGGTGCCGGAACGCGCCACCTGGCTGCGGATGGCGCTGGCCGAGCTGAACCGGGTGCTCAACCACCTGATGTTCCTCGGCTCGTACCCGCTGGAGATCGGCGCGATCACGCCGATGTTCTACGCGTTCCGGGAACGGGAGACCATCCAGGCGGTGATGGAGGAGGTCTCCGGCGGCCGGATCCACTACATGTTCAACCGGGTCGGCGGCCTGAAGGAGGAGGTGCCGTCCGGCTGGACCGGGCGCGCCCGCGCCGCCATCGCCGAGGTACGCCGCCGGATGCCCGACCTGGACAACCTGATCCGGCGCAACGACATCTTCCTGGCCCGTACCGTCGGGGTCGGCGTGCTCTCCGCCGCCGACGCCGCCGCGTTCGGCGCGTCCGGGCCGGTCGCCCGCGCCTCCGGGCTCGACCTCGACCTGCGTCGCGACGAGCCGTACCTGGCCTACGACCAGCTCGACGTGCCCGTGGTGACGAAGACCGCCGGGGACTGTCACGCCCGCTTCGAGGTGCTGCTCGACCAGGTGTACGTCTCGCTGGACCTCGCCGAGCAGTGCCTGGACCGGGTGGACCGGATCAGCGGCCCGGTGAACACCCGGCTGCCGAAGGTGCTGAAGGCGCCCGAGGGGCACACGTACGCCTGGACCGAGAACCCGCTCGGCATCAACGGCTACTACCTGGTGTCCCGGGGCGAGAAGACGCCGTGGCGGATGAAGCTGCGCACCGCCTCGTACGCGAACGTGCAGGCGCTGTCCTCGCTGCTGCCCGGCTGCCTGGTGCCCGACCTGATCGCCATCCTCGGCTCGATGTTCTTCGTGGTCGGCGACATCGACAAGTGATCGTGGGCGCTCAGCGCCAGCGGTCGGCGGTGTCCCGCTGCTGGCCGTGGGCGCCGCGCTCCGAGCCTCGCCATTCCGGTTCCGGCTGACGCCACTGCGGTTCCGGCTGACGCCACTCCGGCTCGGCCGGACGCCACTGGGACTCGCCCTGGCGCCACTCCGGCTCGGGCTGACGCCACTCCGGCTCGAACTCGCGGCGCTGCGAATCGGCCGGACGCCACTCCGGCTCCGGCGGACGCCACTGCGGTTCCGGCTGACGCCACTGCGGCTCGGGCTCGGGCTCGCGGCGCGCCGATTCGGGCTGACGCCACTCCGGGGGCGGCTGGCGCCACTCCGGCTGGCCGCTGCGCTGGGTCGGCGGCCGCCACTCGTCCGGCACCGGCACCCCGCCGGCCGGCAACGCCGGGTGGCCGTCACCCGGCCCACCCGCGTCCGCCCTGCCGCCGCGCACCGACGCCCATCGGTCCTCGATCCGGTACTCCGTGCCGGCGCTGTCGGCGTGCATCGCGGCCCGTCGCTCCCCGAGGCGGATCTCCCGGCCCGCGTCGTCGTCGCGGACCGCCGCCCAGCGGTTACTCGCACGCAGCTCGGACCAGTGGTCGCCGTCCGCCCGGTCCCGGCCTTCCCGCGCGTCCAGGGCCCCGGACGCGGCCGGTTCGCTGTGCCGGACGGCCGGTTCGCTGTGCCGCGCGGCGGGTTCGCTGTGCCGCGCGGCCGGTGGCCAGGCCGGAACGTCGGCCGCGCCGCCCGGCGCCCAGCCGGCCCGGTCGTCGCCCGACCACTGTCGCTGCTCCTGGGCCGCAGCCCGGCCCTGGTCGTCCGACCAACGGCCACCCACGGACCAGCCCTGCTCCCCGCCGACGCCCGCCCACGGATGCTCGGCGCCCACGCGTCCGGCGTCGGCAGGCGAGTGCCCGTCACCCGGCCCGAAGCCGTCGTCCCGCGCACTCCCGACCCGGCGGCCGTACCCGGAGCGCTCGCCACCCGCCGGAGCACCCCAGCCGCTGTCGTCCGTGCCGGTCCATCCCGCGTCGGCCCGGTCCTCGCGGCCCCGCTCACGCTGCCCCGCGCCCCGGTGATCGGCCGGGTCGCCGCCCCGGGAGCGGTCCTCGTCCGACCAGCCGCCGGGGAATCCGCCGTACCGGGAGCCGGTCGGCTCGGCGCCACCGCCGACGATGGTGTGCCGGGTGGTGACGTGCACGGTCTCGGTGTGGTGGACCACGCCCACCGGGCGGGACTCCGGCCGGGCGGCCGGTTCGGACACGCGCGCCGACCCGTACACGCCGCTCCCGGGCCGGTCCGGCGGGCGTACCGCCGCCCGCGCCGGCTCGGCGTCGTGGCGGCCCGCCCGCGGCGGTTCGCCGTCGGGCTCGCCGCCGTAGCGGCCACCGGAGTACGCCGGACGAGCCGGTTCGTCCTCGTCGCGACCGGCCGGGTGACCCCGATCCGCCTCGTACGCCCCGGCGGCCGGCACCCGGGCCGCGCCGCTCGGGCGATCCTGGGCGGGCGCGGAGGCCAGCCCGGCGGCGGCCGCGTCGAGCCGATGCCGCACCGCCCCGGCCGCCTCCTCCGCCCGGCGTGCCTGGTCCAGCGCCTGGTTGCCGCGTTGAGCGGCGGCCACTATCTCGGCCCGCAGCTCCCGCCGGAGCTGCTCCAGCTCCTCGCGCAACTCCTCGGACGCCGCGCCGCCCGAACCGCCCTCCGGCCGCAGCGCGATGGACAGGCCGATCAGCACGACGGCGAGGATCGCCAGGACCGCGCCGAACCGGAGCGAGCCGTTGCCGTCGGCGATCAGCAGGATGAGCGCGGCCAGCGGCGCCAGCCCCACACCGGCCCAGAACAGGACTGTCAGCGGGGTGGGGTTGCGCTTGTCGGCAGGAGCGACCGAGGCGGGCATGGCTGAGCACAGTACCGAGAGTTCCACCTGAGGGGAACGGGTCGGCGTGACTCGATGTGCGGGCCTGCTGAGCAGGCAACCGCCCGGGGTGCGCGGCCGGTCGGCGCGAGTGGCGCCGGCCGGCCGCGGCGCGTCAGCTCGTGGCCAGCGCGGCGTCGGAGGAGAAGACCAGGCCGACGCTCGCGGCGCCGGTCTTCAGCGCGTTCTTGGTCTGCGGGCCGCCCGCGTCCAGCGAACTGAACGAGCCCGCCTTGAAGTCGTAGACCTCGACCAGACCGGCCTGGCACTTCGGCCGCTGCGGGCACTCCGGCGGACCGGCGAGCACGGTGGCCTGCCCGGAGCACTTCGCGGCCAGCTCGGAGAGCGTGGACACGCCGTACTTGTCGGCGAACGCCTTGGTCACCGCGAACGCGTTCTGGTCCTGCGCCTGGGACGGCTGGCCGAACACCAGGCCGGCCTTGTCGCCCTCGGTCTTCAGCGCGGCGACCGTCTTGTCCAGCTCCGGTGAGGAGACGGGCTGGGCGTCCTTGCCGTTGGCCTTGGTGTTGAGGAACTCCGCCATGGTGGCGGCGTACTCCGGGACGACCTGGATCTGCCCCTTCTCCAGAGCCGGGCCGTACAGCTCCCGGTTGCCGATCGTCTGCACCTTGACCTGGTAGCCCGCCGCCTCCAGCGCGATCTTGTAGAGCTCGGCGATGGTCTGGCTCTCGCTGAAGTTGCCGGCGCCGACGGTGATCTGGCCGCCCGGGCCCTTCTCGATCCCGTCGGTCACGCCGTTGGCGGACGCGAACTCCTTCGCCGCCGCCTGCGGCGTCTTGCGGTCGACGTCGACCGCCCGGTTGAGCTGGATCAGCTTCGGGGTGTCGAGCTTCGCGGAGACCTTGTCCAGCGCGGCGACGAGCTGCGGCGTGGCCGCCTTCGCGTTGATCGCGGGAATGACGTTGTCGGTGTTCTGGAGCTTCTTGTCGTCGGTCAGGACGACGAGCTGGTCGCCCGCCACCGGGGCACAGCCGGCCCCCGAGGCGCCCTGCTCGGGCGCGTCGGTGCCGGACGAGCCGGCGTCGCCGCAGCCGGTGAGGAGAGCGGCCGCGGTGAGTGCGCCGAACGCCCCCGCGACCAGTCGTGTACGCGCACGCATGAGTGCCCGCCTTCCGTGTCCCGGCGCGACCCGTCGGGCCGGCCGCGTGTCCGACGGGCGAACCGGACGGCCACCCGCGACTCCAGCCAATATCCTCCGGACCCGACCGACAAACTCGGAGCGGTTTTCGTCACCCGATCGTCACCGGCGGCTCAACTTCCGGCCGTCGCAGCCGTCGCGCGGCGGTTCGCCCGGCGGCGGACCGGGCGCAGCGGACGCGGCGTGACGAGCCGCTCCACGATCGCGAGCAGCCCCTCGACGAGCAGCGCCAGCCCGGCGACCAGCACCCCGCCGGCGATGATCTGGCCGCCGCCGGCGGCGATGTCGAGCCCGAAGCCGGCGCGGATGATCTGGCCCAGCCCGCCGCCGTTGACGAACGAGGCCAGCGCGGCAGTGGCCACCACCTGCACGGCCGCGGTACGGAAACCGGCCGCCAGGTAGGGCACGGCAAGCGGCAGCTCCACCCGGCGCAGCACCTGCCCGCCGGACAGCCCCATCCCATGTGCCGCGTCCCGCGCCTCCGGGTCGGCCTGCCGCACCCCGGTGTACGCGTTCGCCAGCAGCGGCGGCACCGCGAAGACCGCGAGCGCCACCACCACCGCCGGCCGGCCGAAGCCGAGGAAGGTCAGCGGGAGGATGGTCAGCAGGGCCAGGGTCGGGATCGCCAGCGTGACGTTGGAGACCAGCAGCACCAGCCCGCCGCCCCGGCCGCTGTGCCCGAGCCAGAGGCCGATCGGCCAGGCCACCAGGCATCCGAGCAGCACCGCCAGGGCGGACATGCTCAGGTGCTCGCCGAGGCGGTCCAGCACGCCGCCGGGATTGGTCCAGTTCAGCGGGTCGTTCAGCCAGACGACCGCCTGCTCGACGGGGTTCACCGGGCGGACCTCCCGCGCAGCCACGGGGTGAGCAGGCGGCCCACGCCGGCCAGCACAAGGTCCAGCACCAGCGCCAGCAGCACGCACAGCACCGTGCCGGTCATGATCTGTGCCTTGTAGAAGTTGTTCTGGAAGCCGGCGAAGATGAGCTGGCCGAGCCCGCCCCGGCCGACCACCACACCCACCGTGACCAGCGCGACAGTCGACACCGTCGCCAGCCGTACGCCGGTGAGGATGCCGGGCAGCGCCAGCGGCAGCTCGATCCGGAACAGCCGCCCCCACCGGCCGTACCCCATGCCCTCGGCGGCCTCCCGCACCTCCGGCGGCACCTGGTTCAGCCCGGCCAGCGCGTTGCGCACGATGACCAGCAGCGCGTACAGCGCCACCACGGTGAGCACGGTGATCGCGCCGATGCCCAGGTAGGGCGCGAGGAAGGCGAACAGCGCCAGCGACGGGACGGTGTAGAGCACCCCGGTCAGCGCAAGGATGGAGGCCGACAACGACCGGAACCAGTACGCGAGCACCGCGAGCGGCAGCGCCACCAGCGCGGCGATCACCACGGCCCGGGCGGTCAGCCAGGTGTGCTCACGCAGCGCGGCCAGGATCGTGTCAGAGTTGTCCCGCACGTACTGCCAGGAGAACCACGGATTACCCGGGTCGGCCCGGTAGCTCAGGTGGAGGGACACAGGTGGACGGTACCCCGGGGGACGCTGCCGGACACGGCGCGGCGTCGATCACGCTGGAACGCATCCGCAAGCGCTACCCGGACGGCACCGAGGCGGTACGCGAGCTGAGCCTGCAGGTCGGCGCCGGTGAGCTGGTGGTCCTGATCGGCCCGTCCGGCTGCGGCAAGTCGACGGTGCTGCGGATGATCAACCGGCTGATCGAGCCGACCGGCGGGCGGATCCTGCTCGGCGACGACGACGTCACCCGGGTCGACCCGGTGGCGCTGCGCCGCCGCATCGGGTACGTCATCCAGAACGTCGGCCTCTTCCCGCACCAGACCGTCGCGGCGAACGTGGCGACAGTGCCGGGACTGCTGGGCTGGCCGAAGCAGCGCACCCGCGCCCGCGTCGGCGAGTTGCTGGAGCTGGTCGGCCTCGACCCGGCCCAGTTCGGCCGGCGGTACCCGCACGAGCTGTCCGGCGGGCAGCGGCAGCGGGTCGGGGTGGCCCGGGCGCTCGCCGCCGACCCGGTGGTGCTGCTGATGGACGAGCCGTTCTCCGCGGTGGACCCGATCGTCCGGACCCGCCTGCAGGAGGAGTTCCTGCGCCTGCAGGCCGAGGTACGCAAGACGATCGTGCTGGTCACGCACGACCTCGACGAGGCGGTCCGGCTCGGCGACCGGATCGCGGTGCTCTCCGAGGGCGGCCGGCTGGAGCAGTACGACACGCCCGCCGCGCTGCTCGGGTCACCCGCCTCGGACTTCGTCCGCGAGTTCGTCGGCGCCGACCGGGGCATCCGGCGCCTCGCGGTGACCCCGGTGACCCGCGCGGTCCTCGACCCGCTCCCGGCCGACGGGGGCGCCGGCCTGCCCAATGTGGCGCTCGGCGACTCGGCGTACGACGCGCTCGGCGCGCTGCTCACCTCCGGCGCGGAGCACGCCGTGGTGACCGAGGAGGGCCGGGCGGTGGGCCTGCTCGCCCGTACCCGGGTGCTGGCGCTCGGCGCTGTGGACTGAGCTCAGGCCCGGCCGCCCAGGCTGGCCAGCCCGACGATCCAGCCGGCGAAGAAGCCGTACGTGACGCCGGTGCTGGCGGACTGGAACGCGGCGAACAGCGAGCCGTGCGGGCCGAGGAGCGTGGCGAGCAGGGCGCTGAGCCCGGCGGCGAGCACGTACGCGCCCCAGCCGGAGAGGAACTGGCTGCCCGAGGACGCCACCCGGTCGACCTGCGGGCCGGGCAGCAGGTAGAGCAGCGCAGCGGCCAGCACGATCAGCAGGATCGCGCGCAGGTTGGTGGCGAACACGCCCTCGTCGGCGTGCCACCGCCAGGACGGCCAGGCCAGCAGCCGCAGGAACCAGCCCCCCGCCCCGGTCGGGTCGGTGGCGCGCTGCGCCCAGTCCACGTACATCGGACTGCCGCCGACGGCGACCAGCAGGAACGCGGCGAGGGTGCCGGTGCCGGCGGCCGTGCCGTACCGGGAGACGGCGCGGGGGCGGTTGCTCAGAGCCATGCGACGGTCAGTTCCCGGCCGGTCGCGCCGGGCAAACCTGCGCAACCGTCCGGCCGTCGCCGGCCGGCGGGTCGTCATCGACGTCAGTGCTTCATCAGGTAGTCGATGAAGGCGGCGCGCAGCAACGGCGCGGACTCCTCGTAGCCGTGCCCGGTCAGCTCGCGCCAGAGCGCGTTCGCCTCGTCGATGGTCGGGCCGATCGAGTTCGGCGCGCCGTCCAGCGCGGCGGCCTCGTCGGCGTTGGGCAGGTGCCGCAGGACCGACCAGAAGAAGCCCACGTCGCGACGCTCGCGGGCCAGGTTGAACGCCTGCTCGCGCAACTCCTCGGTGGAGAGCTTGTCGAGCTCGTCGAAGGTGCGGCCGCCGGGGGCAGGAGTCTCGCTCATGCCGCCGAGCCTAACCGGCGAGATCAGCTCCGGCGCGCCGGACGCACGGCCACGGTCGGGTCAGCGTTCGTCGGCGTCCCAGCGCCGGGGCTCGCTCTCCCAGCGCGGGGCCTCCCACGCCTCCACCGGGGTGTCGTTCTGGCGTACCGGCAGCACCGACGGCCAGGTGTCGGCCGGCTCGGGCGCCGGGGTCATCCCCCAACCGCCGCTCGTCGCGCCGTCCCGCAGCGGGCGGACCGGAACCGGTCCCACAGTCGCCGGCGGCGCCGGGCGGGGCCGGCCGAACGTCTCCACCAGCCGGGTGACGAGCAGCCCCGCGCCGAGCGTGGCGCCGCCCAGCGCCCACCGGCCGACCGACCAGCCCTGCGGCACGGTCCAGGCCAGGAACACCACCACCAGGCATACCGCGAGCAGGGTGCCGAAGATGCCGCCGCGACGGCCGTACGCGCTGGTGCCGCCGAGCATCACCGTTCCGACCGCCAGCACGGTCCAGTCCAGGCCGGTGCCGGGCGCGACGGCGCCGTCCCCGTTCGCGGCGATCAGCACGCCGCCGAGCGCCGCCAGCACGGTGGACGCGACCAGCGCCAGCGCGGTCACCGTGGCGGCCACCGCGCCGCGCCGCCGGGCCGGGTCGGCGACCGGCCGGAACCGGCCGATCAGCCGGCGCACCGGCATCATCGCGGCGAACAGGCCACCGAGGACGGCCACCGCGGCGAAGCCCACGAAGAGGTACAGCGCGTTGCGGCGCGGGTCGTAGTCACTCTGCACCGCGACCGGCACGCTCCGGCGCTCCAGATAGACGATCACGCCGGCCGCCCCGGCCAGGCTCGCCGCCCAGCCGGGCACGTGCAGCACCACCACGGCCAGCGCGAGCGCCAGCCCGGCCGCCGCCGCCACCGCGAGCGCCGGCAGCAGCGCCTCCCGCATGCCGCGGTCGCCCTGCTCGGCGAAGTGCAGCGCGGCGGCCAGCGCGACCGGGCCGACCGCCAGGTTCACCGCGCCGGCCCGCAGGCTCAGGCCGGCGGCCAGGGTGAGCAGGCCGAGCGCGGCCACGTCGACGAGCAGCGTCTTCAGGGAGCCGCCGCGCAGCGCGTCCGCGTTCTCCCGCCAGAGCAGCCAGGTCACCGCGACCAGCGCGGCGAGCAGCACGAACTCCCAGAGCACGTGCACCGCGATGCGGTCCCGGCCGGGCTCGCCGTGCGCCGGGTCGTCGAAGACGTGCTCCAGTACGGCGGCGGGCACGCCGGACGATGTCTCCGGCGGCGCTGTCCGACCCGCGTCGTCGTACGCCATAGACCCGCGCCTCCCAGGTGGCCGCGTCCGGCCCACGGGCGGGCGGACCGTGGCGGCCGTCGCTCTCCGGTCGCCAGGGACGGTACCGCCGGGCCGGGGTGTGGGGAACCCCGGATCAGAGACGCCCGCGCGGCGTCTCGCGGTCGCCCGGCTCGCGGTCCTCGTCGTCCTCCTGCTCCGGCACCCGGCAGGAGCGTTCCAGCCAGAGCGCGGCGGCGACGAGCGCGAGCGACGCGATCAGACCGCCGAGCGCGGCGGGCCGGTCGCCCTGGGCGGCATTGGTCCGTTCCACGAAGAGCCAGCCGGTCAGGCCGGCGTAGAAGCCGGCGAAGATGGCACCGGCCAGCGCGGACGCCTTGGCCAGCACCACGAACCGGGCGACCAGCAGTGGGTTCACCGGCTCGCGGCCGGGCCGCCGCTCGATCCGGCTGCGGGTGTTCACCGCCGCGTAGCCCTCCAGCACGGCCAGGCCGGCCAGCGTGATCACCGGCAGCCAGGGCAGGTCGGGCGCGAAGTCGTAGTAGAAGCCGCTGATCAGCAGCCAGGCCACCGCGGCGGCGGCCAGGCCGGCCACCACGAGCGTGGAGGCCCGGGTCGGCCCCATCCGGAAGCGGTCGGGCCCCTGCGGGGAGCGGTCGGTGCTCACCGCGCCTCCTCAGCTCGCCACTGCCGGGCCACGCTCCTGCGGGTCATGTGTCCGACTCTAGCGTCAGATCGGGTCGTGGGCTCAGTTCCAGGGCGTCACCGGCCAGCGGCTCGGCGTTGAGCAGATCGGTCAGCCAGCCGTGACCGGGCAGCCGGCCGTGCGGCTCGACGTCGATCCACGGGCGCAGCACGAACGCGCGCAGGTGGGCCCGGGGATGCGGCACCGTCAGCTCGGGGTCGTCGCGGAGCACCGGCTGGCCGGCGTCGTCCCAGACCGCGATCACGTCCACGTCGAGCGTGCGCGGCCCGTACCGCCGCTCCGGGTCGCGGGCCCGCCCGGCCGCCGCCTCCGCGGCCCGGGCGCGGGCCAGCCAGTCCTCCGGCGTCGCCGCCGGGTCCGCGACCATCACCACCGCGTTCAGGTACGCGGGCTGGTCCGCGTCCCCCCACGGTGGAGTCTCGTAGACACCGGAGACCAGCAGGACCCGGTCGCCGAGCGCGGCCACCGCGCCGCGCAGGTGGCCGAGGCGGTCGCCCAGGTTGCTGCCGATCGACAGCACGGCCCGGGTCACCGGGTACGCCTCATCGTGACGGCGACGTCCCGGAACGCGTGCGGGATCGGTGCCTCCGGCTTGTGCACGGTCACCGTCGCCGCGGCGACCAGCGGCTCGGCCAGGCAGACCGCGAGCAGCCGGTCGGCGAGTGTCTCGATGAGGTTCACCGGTTCGCCGGTGATCACCGCGACCAGCCGTTCGGCGAGTTCCCCGTAGTGCACGGTGTCGGTCACCTCGTCGGAGCGGGCGGCCGGGCCCAGGTCCAGTTCGAGCACCGCGTCGACCACGAACTCCTGCCCCTGGGCGCGCTCGAAGTCGTAGACGCCGTGCCGGCCGTGCGCGCGCAGGCCGGTCAGCTCGATCCGGTCGGTCACCTGTCGCCTCCACTCGCGCCGGTGGTCGCTTCCGCCGCCCTCGGCGGCGCGGTCGCGGGCCGCCTGCCGGTCGCGGTGGCGAGACGGGGGCTGCCGGTGGCCTGCCAGACGGCGAGCGCGTCGGCGGTGCCGCGGACATCGTGCACGCGTACCCCCCAGGCGCCGGCCGCGACGGCGAGCACGCTCGTCGCGACGGTCGCGGCCTCCCGCCCGGCGGTGGGCCGCGGCTCGCCCGCCGCGTCGGCGAGCAACCGGCCCAGGTAGGACTTGCGGCTGGCCCCGAAGAGCACCGGAAAGCCCAGGTCGACCAGCTCGGGCAGGCGGGTGCTGAGCGCCCAGTTGTGCGCGGCGGTCTTCGCGAAGCCCAGACCCGGGTCGACGACGATCCGGTCGGCGGCCACCCCGGCGGCGAGCGCGGCGTCGACCCGCCGGCTCAGCTCGTCCCGGACCTCGGTCACCACGTCGGTGTACGTGGCCAGCTCGCGCATCTCCCGCGAGTGCCCCCGCCAGTGCATGAGCACCCACGGACAGCCGGCGTCGCGGACCACCCGGGCCATGTCCGGGTCGGCGAGGCCGCCGGAGACGTCGTTCACCAGGTACGCGCCGGCGGCGAGGACCGCCTCGGCGACCCGGGCCCGGCTGGTGTCGATGCTGACGACGATGCCGGCGGCGCTCAGCTCACGGACCACCGGCAGCACCCGGGCGGTCTCCGTCTCCGCGTCGACCCGCTCGGCGCCGGGCCGGGTGGACTCGCCGCCCACGTCGATCAGGTCGGCGCCGTCGGCGCGAAGTCGCACCCCGTGTGCGACTGCCGCGTCCAGATCGGCGTATCTGCCGCCGTCGGAGAAGGAGTCGGGCGTGACGTTGAGGACGCCCATCACCACCGGGGTCTCCGCCCGTACCAGATCGGTCACGGAGCCGACAGTACCGCTCGCGGGCGGGGCTTCCGGCGACCGGGCGAGCCGCCGACGCAGCAGCCCTGACATGCGGATTGGAACAGGTGTACGATCGGTCTTCCGGGCGATTCACGGTCGACTCTTCGCGGCTTGTCGCAAAGGTGGCCGGGCCGTACGCTTTGGAATTGCCCAGCATCGAGATGGCGAAGCCTGGAGGGAGGGCCGAAGCGGGAAGAATCCGCCCAAAACTCACCACCCAGCGTGGTGGGTCACGGACACAGCGTTGACCACTTCCGTGTCCGCCGAGCACCATCCCGCCAGGCTTGCCTACTTGCACCAACGCGGCACCGCCGGCCGCGACCTTGGGGAGGTTTCCAGTGATCGCCATCGAGCTCATGGCAGCGGCGTCGAGCGCCGTCGACCACGCGCTCCACACCCTGGCGTCGACTCCACTCGCCGAGCCGGCTCCGAAGGGCATCGACACCGACAACGTCATCACCTTCTTCGCCAGCAAGATCGCACCGATCCTGCTCGCCGTCCTCGGGGTGATCTTCATCGGCCGGGCCAGCCGGGGTGAGATCTCCAAGGTGCTGACCAGCTCGGCCATCGCCATCATCGGCCTGGCCTTCATCGCCGGCGCCGCCACACTCTTCTTCGTCGGCGACTACCTGATCAACCTGATCTTCGAGTAGGACGCTGGGCGACGATGCGGCTGCGCACCGACGACGACATCTACCGGGCACGCCTCGTCTACCTGGGGCCGCCCGGGTACACCCTTCCCGTTCACCTGCCGTACGCCCAGTACGGCCTGTTCATGCTGCTCGTACCCCTCTACATGTTCATCCACTGGCTGTTCACGCTCCAGGTCGAGCTCTTCCCCGCCTGGGAGATCTCGCTGGCGATCGTGACGACCTCGTTCATCTTCCGGTACGTCGACCCGGACCGGCCCGCGCGCATGGTGATCCGGACCGCGCTGACCGACTGGCGACGCACCCGGGAACCGGCCACCGAGCAGCGGGATCCGCGGCTCGTCGCGAGCCGGATCAGGATCCGGGAGGAACTGGCATGACCGGGCGTACGACAACCGTGCAGACGAACGACGCGGGTGAGGCGGTCGCATGAGTCGCTCTTCCACGCCGGGTTCCCCGGCCGGGCGTCCGGCCGGGCCGAATGGTAACCGTCAGCGATCGTTCGACTACCCACCGGACGAGGATCTGGACGAGGTCGTCCTGGACGGCGCGCTCGTCACCAGCCCGGGACACAGCCGGGTCGGTGTCTTCCAACCGCCGCGACCGATCACGCCCCGCGAGCCGGTACGCCCCGACGGCGACATCGACTCGCCCTTCCTCGACCTCTTCGGCGGCGCGCAGCCCCGGGTCCGGCGACCCGCCCCCACCCCGCCCCCGCCGGTCGAGCCGGTGGTGGCGCCGCCCCGCCGCGGCGTCGGCCGTGAGCCCCTGCCGATCCCGCACCAGCACGCCGCGCCGGTCGAGCCCGCGCCGCGGGCCGAGCCGGAACCCCCGGCCCGCGAGCAGACCCCTGGGGTACGCGCGGTCGGCCGCCCCCGGCCCGAGCCCGCACGCGCCGCACCGCTGCCGGTCGAGCCGGCCCTGCCCGACCCGCCGGCCGCGCTCGCCTCGCCCCCGCCGTCCCGGAGCCGGGTGCCGCAGCAGGCCGGCGACCGGTTGCCCGCGCTCCGGCCCCCGGCCGAGCCGGAGCCGGCACTCCCACCGCCCCCACAGATCGCCGCGCCCGGACCCGCGCCCGCCGAGTACCGGGAACCGGATCTCGCGCCGGCGGAACCGCTCGCGACCGGCGCCGCGCCGTCGCGGGAGGTCGGCCGTCCGGCGCACCGCGAGGTCGCGCCGCCCCGGCAGCGCACGCCGGAACGCCGCAACCGGCCGACCAAGCCGGTCCGGGTCCGCGCCCCGAAGATCAAGTTCGGTGACCGGGACCCGTCGGTCGAGCTGGCCATCACCGAGATCGCCGGCCACCTCACCTTCACCCCCAACACCGTCACCGCCTGGTACTGGCTGCCCGAGGTGCGGTGGGCGTTCCGGCCCGATGCCGAACGCGAGGCACTGCTCTCGGCGATCTCCGAGCAGTACGCCGGACTCGCCGGGTTCCGGCTGCACCTGCGCCGCACCACCCGGCCCTTCCCGGCCGACGAGTGGGCCCGCACCATCGACGCGCACACCGCCGCCCCGCTGCCCGACGTACCGGGCACCACCGGCTGGGCCGACCACCTGGTCGCCGCCCAGCGGCACCTGATGGCGGTCAACCACGCCGAGGGCCAGACCTACCTCGGCGTCACGTTCGCCCGCCGGTCGCTCGGCGACTCGCTCACCGAACGTCTGCTCCGCACGTTCGGCCGGGGCACCGCCGACGGCGAGCGGCGCCGGCTGAGCCGTACCGTCGAGCAGTTCGACGAGGTCCTCGGCGCGTTCGGCATGCGCGGGCGGCGGGTCACCGCGCCCGAACTGGAATGGCTGCTCTACCGGTCGGTGGCGCTGTGCATGGCGCCGCCCGGCGTCCTGTCCCCGATCACCAACGGCCGGTGGGAACGCGGCGACCTGCTGGCCCTCACCGAGCAGGTGGAGCGCTACCGCACCCCGTACGGCTCGACGGTGAAGCTGGTCAACCGGATGACCGGCGAGGAACGCCACGTCGCGGTGCTCGCGGTCGGCCGGATGGAGCCGCTGGAGATCCCCGAGCGGCACGAGCCCTGGCTGCACTTCCACGAGCGGCTGCCCTGGCCGATGGAGCTGTCCACCCGGGTCGACATCCTCGGCCCCAACGACTCGTTCCGGAACCTCGAACACCGGCTGCGGATGATCCGCTCCCAGCAGCTCGACTACGCCGAGCACGGCATCGACGCGCCGCCCGAGCTGGAACGCCTGGCCAAGCGCGCGCTGGTGATCGGCGACGAGATGACCACCGGCCTGCCCGTCGACTCGGCCCGGGCACACGGCTGGCACCGCATCGCGGTCGGCGGCCGTACCCGGGAGGAGTGCCTGGAGCGGGCCCGGCGGCTCATCCAGCTCTACTCCCGTGAGCTGCGGATCTCGCTCCAGCACCCGAAGAACCAGGACTGGCTGGCCCGCGAGTTCATCCCCGGCGAGCCGATCGCCAACACCGGCTACGTCCGGCGGATGCCGGTCAACCTGCTCGCCGCCGCGCTGCCGCAGGCAGCGTCCACAGTCGGCGACCGGCGCGGCGACCTGATCGGGCGTACCGCCGGCACCTGCCGCCGTCCGGTCTTCCTCGACCTGCACTTCCCGATGGAGGTACGCGAACGCTCCGGCCTCGCCGTCTTCGTCGCCGAACCCGGTGGTGGCAAGTCGACGCTGCTCGGCGCGCTCGGCTACCTGGCAGCGCGCCGTGGCGCGCAGGTGACGCTGCTCGACCCGTCCGGCCCGCTGGCCCGGCTCTGCGCCATGCCCGAGCTCGCCCCGTACTCCCGGGTGCTCAACCTGACCGGCTCGGAGCAGGGCACGCTGGCGCCGTACGCGCTGATCCCGACGCCGCTGCGCACCGAGTTCGGCGCCGGGGCGGCCGGTGACCGCGAGTTCGAGATCGCCGTGTCGAACGCCCGCGCCGAGCGCCGGATGCTCGTGCAGGACATCTGCATGATGCTGGTGCCGCCGCAGGTGGCCCGGGAGGCGTCCACCGCCACGCTGTTCCGGCACGCCGTACGCCAGGTTCCCGCGGAGGAGACCTCCACGCTCGACGACGTGGTGACCTGCCTGCAAGGGCTCGACGACGACGCCGGGCGCGAGCTGGCCCACCTGCTGCTCGACACCGCCGAGATGCCGCTGGCCATGCTCTTCTTCGGCCGGCCACCGGAAGGGCTGCTCGGCGCCGACGCCGCGCTCACCGTCATCACCATGGCCGGCCTGCGGCTCCCCGACCTCAAGATCGAGCGCGAGTACTGGTCGGCCGAGGAGGCGCTCGCGCTGCCGATGCTGCACACCGCGCACCGGCTGGCCGTACGCCGCTGCTACGGCGGCTCGATGTCCTCCCGGAAACTGGTCGGCCTCGACGAGGCCCACTTCATGGAGGGCTGGCGCTCCGGCCGGTCGTTCCTGGTCCGGCTCGCCCGCGACTCCCGCAAGTGGAACCTCGCCGCGCTCGTCGCCTCGCAGAACCCGAAGGACATCCTCGGCCTCGACGTGCAGAACCTCGTCTCCACCGTCTTCGTCGGCCGGATCGCCGAGGACAGCGAGATCGCCTCCGAGGCGCTGCGCCTGCTGCGGGTGCCCGTCGACGACGGTTACGAGGCCACACTCGCCTCGCTCTCCCAGGCGGACAGCGGATCGGCCAACCGGCTCGGCTTCCGCGAGTTCGTCATGCGCGACGTCGACGGGCGCGTGCAGAAGGTCCGGGTCGACGTGTCGTACGTCGACGGGCTGCTGGAGCACCTGGACACCACCCCCGCCGCGGTCGCCCAGGCCGCCGGGATACTGCCGACCGTCCTGGCTGACCTGGAGGCGTGACATGGCGAGGGCACGGATCGCGGCGCTCCTCCTCGCGCTCGGCGTACTCGCCGGGGCCACGATCTCCTGGCCGGTGATCGGTGCGGCCACACCCGCGTACGCCGCCGCGCCGGTCACCCAGGCGCGGGCCGAGTTGTGCAGCACCAAGGAATGGCAGGCCGACTTCCGCGCCTGCGTCGGCCGCCTCAAGGCGGTCAGCGAGGACCAGGTCGAGTGCCGCAACGCGCCGGTGCCCGCCGCGCCGGACTCGGGCCTGGCCGGCTGGTTCGCGTCCCGGCCCGACTCGGCGAAGGAGCCCGGCCCGAAGGGCCTCTACAGCGACTACGGCTACGCCGGCTACAGCTACAACACGTACGACGTCGACGGGGGCTGCGCCTCCTCGGTGCTGCATCCGGACTACCGCTTCACCACGATGGTCGCCAACGGCGAGTTCATGTTCGCCAACGCGGTGATCGGCGCGTCCAACGCGCTGCGGGAGCGCGCCTGGGATCCGCGCACCATGTGGAGCTGGGCAGACCCGCTGGTGGAGCAGGCCACGAAGGCCGTCTACCAGAAGGTGTTCAGCGTCTTCGGCATCATCACGGTCTGCGTGGTCGGCCTCTACCTGCTCTGGCGGTCCCGCCAGTCGGACATGAGCAACGCGATGACCACGGCGGGCTGGGCGCTGCTGGTGATGGTGGCGGTGACCGCGCTGGCCGCCTGGCCGGTCAAGTCCGCGAACATCGCCGACAGCACGCTGATCACCACACTGGGCGTGGTGCACGACGCGGTCGGCCCGTCCGCCAAGACCGTTCCGCCGGACAAGTGCGCGCTGCCGAACCCGAGCGCCTGCGTCGACAAGCGTCCACCCGCCGTGCGCGCCAGCGACACGGCGACCGAGACGATGCTCTACCGGAACTGGCTGCGCGGTGTGCTCGGCTCGGCGGACAGCGAGACCGCCAAGAAGTACGGCCAGGCGCTATACGACGCGAAGGCGCTGACCTGGGATGAGGCGGAGTCAATCCGCTCCAACCCGGCCACCCGCGACGTTGTCATCAAGGCCAAGCAGCAGCAGTGGGCGAAGGTCGCCGAGCAGATCAAGACCGAGGACCCGGAGGCGTACGAGTACCTCAAGGGCACCAAGGACATGGACCGGATCGGTGCCGGGTTCATCGCGGTGCTGGCCTCGGTGCTGTTCGCCATGTTCGACCTCACCGCGTCGCTGCTGGTGCTGCTCGGCTTCCTGATCTTCCGCTGGGCGGTGATCGCCGCGCCGATCCTCGGCACGGTCGGCCTGATGCGCCCGGCCAGCGCCGGCCTCCGGCGGCTGGCGAACGCGGTGGTCGCCGCCGTCTTCAACATCGCTATCTTCGGCACCGGCGCGGCCATCTACCTCTTCGCCGTCGACCTGATCATGAACACCGCCACGCTGCCCGGCTGGCTCCAGGTGGTCCTGGTCTGGCTCTGCGGCGTGGTCGGCTGGCTGCTCCTGCGGCCGTACCGCCGCATCACCCAGCTCGGCGGCAAGGACAGCAGCGAGGCGGTCAGCTCGGCCGGCTCCTGGCACCGCCGGTTCTTCCGGGACATGCGGATCGCCGCCCGGCTGGACGTGGCCGAGCCCGGCGGCACCAACGAGCCGACCATCGGCAGACGCCGTACCGTCACCGCCGATCAGCGCAGCCTCCGGCCGGAGGCCCGCCACGAGGATCCGGCGCACAGCGCCACACCGGCCGAACGGGAGCGACCGGACGGACGGGAACGGCCGGAGGGGGCGCCCGCGAGCGGACGGCCGGGCGGGAGTCCGGCCGGTGCGCCCCGACCCCGGCGCGCGCCGTCGACCTGGACCGAGCCGGACGTGCCGGAGGAGGTCCCCTCCTACGCCGTCTACCGGCCGGACTCGGCGGGCCGCGGCACCGCCCCGGCCCGGCCGGCGCCGCGCATCCGCTCCGAGGCCCGGTGAGTCCGGTGCGGCGCGCGCTGGAGTTCCTCTTCACCCGGGTCCTCCGGTCGAGGCTCGGCATCGCCCTGGTGATCGCCGTGCTGGTCTTCGGTGTGATCGGCGCGGCCCGCCTGGTCGGCGGGCCCGGCGATTCGGGGCTCGGCCTGACCAGCCGGCCCAGCCAGCCGATCAGCACCGCGGACCCGGAGGCCGGTGACGACGGCGTGCTGGCCAGCCCGCCGACCGCTGTCGCCCCGAAGACCCGGCCGGGCGAGGCCACGCCGGAGCAGGTCGCCGGGCGGTTCACCACCGCGTGGCTGAGCGGCCCGGGCAGCACCGGCGACGCCTGGCAGGCCCGGCTCCGACCGCTCGCCACCCCCGCGCTGGCGGAGAAGATGACAGACGCCGACCCGGAGACAGTGCCGGCGCGGAAGACGACAGGCGCACCTACTCTCCGGCCCCGGACCGAGTCGTTCGTGGAGGCGCTCGTTCCGCTGGACAACGGCACGCTCCGGCTCGAACTCGTCGCGCCGGACGGCCCCTGGCTGGTGGACGCCGTCGACTGGGAGCGGTCGTGACCGCCGGCCCGGCCGTCGCCGGACAGGTCCGCCGGAAGTTGCGGGTCGGCGTGCTCGCCACCGCTGTCACGGCGGCACTCGCCCTGCTCTGCTGCGTTGGCGGCGCCGGAGCCTTCTTCCTCACCGAACTGGGCGGCGACGGGGACGACCCGAAGCTCGCCGCCCTGAGCTGCGACCCGACCTACCAGGTGAACCTGACCGGGGACATGCCGCGCTTCGCCGAGTACGGCGAGCGTCAGCTGCGCAACGCCGCGGTCATCATCAAGGTCGGCCAGGACATGAAGCTCCCCGCGCGCGGCTGGGTGATCGCGCTGGCCACCGCGATGCAGGAATCAGCGCTGCGCAACCTCGCCAACAGCACGGTGCCGGCATCGCTGGCGCTGCCGCACGAAGGGGTCGGCGCCGACCACGACTCGCTCGGCCTGTTCCAGCAGCGGCCCGGATGGGGCAGCGTCGAGCAGCGGATGACGCCCTCGTACGCGGCCCGCAAGTTCTACCAGAAGATGGAGAAGGTGCCGAACTGGCAGCAGCGCCCGCTCACCGTCGTGGCCCAGCAGGTCCAGGTGAGCGCCTACCCCGACGCGTACGCCAAACACGAGGAACTGGCCGGACGCATCGTCGACGCGCTGGCCGGCGGCGCCGCCCGGACCGTGGAGATCGCCGGCAAGGCCGTGTGCGACGCGGCGGCCGGAGACCGGATCGCCGCCTCCGGCTGGACCGCGCCGCTGCCCGGCGGCGTGGTCTCCGGCTTCCGGACCACCGCCCGTCCCAGCCACCACGGCGTGGACCTGGCTGCCTCGAAGGGCACGCCGATCCACGCCGCCTCGGCGGGCCGGGTGCTGGTGGCCCGTTGCGATCCCGACAGCGCCGGGCGGAAGGACTGCGACCGGGACGGCTGGCCGAACAAGGGCGGATGCGGATGGTTCGTGGACATCCTGCACGCCGGCGGATTCATCACCCGCTACTGCCACATGGTCGAGCGACCCCGCGTGGTGCCGGGTCAGTCGGTCGCGGCGGGCGAGGTCATCGGGCTCTCCGGCAGCAGCGGCAACTCGTCCGGCCCGCACCTGCACTTCGAGGTGCACCGCAATGGCGACCGGTCCAGCAACGGGGCGGAGAACCCGGTGCCCTTCATGCGCAAGCGGGGCGCGCCCCTCGGCGAGACCGGGTGAGGCCGGGCGGATGAGCAACCCCCTGCCCGACCCGTTCGCCGACCGGCCGGACTGGGCACCACTGCCGCCCCGGCCGGTCGAGACGGTGCCCGCCACGAGCGGAACCGAGCTGCGCGGCCGGCGGGTACTCGTCGGCCTTCCCGGCCTCGGCTGGCGCGGGGACCTGCGGGCTGACGAGCGCGTCGTGCAGGGCAGCCGCACCTACGTACCTGTGATCCCGGAACACGAGTGGTACCGGGCCGAATCCGAGCAGGTGGAGGTGTTCGCCCCGCTGGTGC
Organism: Micromonospora chalcea; assembly: GCF_028768405.1. Classification (NCBI taxonomy): domain Bacteria; kingdom Bacillati; phylum Actinomycetota; class Actinomycetes; order Micromonosporales; family Micromonosporaceae; genus Micromonospora; species Micromonospora chalcea. Next base: position 4,416,957 of record NZ_CP118233.1, read on the forward strand.
CCGTGGAACGGGTCTGGGTGGAGACGATCGGCGAGCGACCCCCGCCGACCTCACCAGCCCCCTCGGGAATCCGGCTGGTCTCGCTGGACGCCCCGAACCGCCGGCCGCCCACCCCGGTGTTCGAGGCCGACGCGGTGACCGGCCGGCGCGTGGTGCACGTGGACAACGGCGTGGAACGGCGTGACCTGCGCGCCGTCACCGAGACCTACTCCGGGGCGGACGGCGACATCTGCGTGCGGGTCACGCCGGAACTGGAGTGGTACCGGTGGGCCTGGCGCGGTCAGGCACCGACCACGTTGGAGGTGCCGGTGCACCTGCTATGGCTGGAGTAGCCGGAAGTCAGTCGGCACGCTGCGCAGAGCAGACGCCCCAGCCATCGTCGCGCCGCGTCTCGAACCGCCACTTCTGCCGCTCACTCTGCGAAATGCCCTCGACTGAGGCGGAGATGATCAGCTCGACCTCGACCATGGCGACCTCGCCGGACTCCTGGATGGCCAGCGGGCCCCAGCTCACCGAGATCGTCGTGTTGAAGCGCTGTTCCCGGGATACGAGGTCGTCGCGAAGCGCTCGTAGTCCATCCAGCCCGGTCTGCCTTGCGCAGGTGAACTCTTGTGCCTTTGTGTCGTTCCGGTCATCCAGAAATGCCTGAATATAGTTGGCCACGACCACGTCGGGGGCGCTTCGGTCCGGCGCTGTCGCGCGGTCGTACAGCACGAATCCGGCCACCGCTCCACCCGTGCACAGCAGCGCCAGCACCCCCGCGACGACGCCGACGACCGTCCGCAGCGACCGCTTGGGGCGTACCGGCGCGGGAGCGGGCGCGGGAGGCGCCAACTGCTCCGGCGGGGTCCGCTGCGCCGGTACTCGGGACACCTGGGAACCGGCGGGGGGCTGCACTGATTCCACCTCCTGAGGCTATCGGCTGCGCGTCGCGTACCCAATGCCTGGAACCGGCGGATCGTGGCGAACCGCCGGGCGGAGGCCGCCCGGCGGCGGGGTGAGGCTGCTCACCGCCGACCAGCTCACCGCGCCGACCGACATCCCGGTGGACGGCCCCCGGCTGGGTTACCGTCACACCTCGGGGAGGACATGTCGGCCTCGGGAAGAGAGGTGGACGCGGTGGCGACTCCGAAGGCGCGCGCCGGCCGGGCCGCCGCGCTGCACCGCCGGGCCGAGGCCGCCGCAACGGCGGCGGCGGGCATCCTCGACGAGATCCGGCCCGCGCCGGCCGACCATCACCGGCAGTACGAGCTGGCCGAGCGCCTGCGGGCGGCTGCTGAACTGGCCGCGCCGGGCTGGGCCGGCGGTCCGCTGGAGACGCTGACCGCGGCGACGCCACCCGGTGACGGCCCGCCGCCGCTGGTCCGGATGGGCACCGCCGCGCCGCTCGACGACGCCCGGTTCCCCGCGCTCGCGCCCCTGTTCGGCAGCGGTCACGTGAGCCTCGACGCCGACGCCTTGGACCCTCGGGTGGCGGGGCTGCTCCGCGCGCTGCTGCTGCGCGTGTTCGCGGCGACGCCGGCGGGAGCGCTGCTGGCTCGCGCGGTGGACGGCGGTTCCGGTGAGACCTTCGCCGGGTACGCGCCGCTCGCCGACGCCGGCCTGCTGCCCCCGCCCGCCACCGACCTCGCGGGGATGCGCGCGGTGCTGGCCGAGGCGGAGCAGTGGGTGGCCGCGGGCACGGCCCGGCAGCGGGCGCACGACCGGACGCTGCTGCTCGTGGTGGCCGCGCTGCCGGAGGGTACTACCACTGCCGACCTGGACCGGCTCGCCGGCCTGGCCGAGGGCGGGCCCCGGGCCGGGCTGCATCTGGTGGTCGCCGGCTGGCCGGACGGCGGTCCGCTGCCGCGCGCCACGGCGATCACGGTCCGCACCGCGTACGCGCTCGTCGGCGACCCGCCCGGCGCCGGGTTCAGCAGTCCCGGCGTGGAGCCGCCGGGCGGGCTGAACTCGCCGGTGTTCCTGGACGACGACCCGCCCGCCGAGCTGGTCGCCGCTGTGTGCGCGCGGCTGGTCCGGCAGATCGAGGACGGCTCCCGCCTCTCGCTGGGTGACCTGCTCCCGGCGGACGGTTTCTGGACGGACGGCTCGGCGGACGGGCTGAGCACCACTGTGGGTGACGCCGCCGGGCGTCCGGTCAGCCTCGGCTTCACCGAGCTGACCCCGCACTGGCTGGTCAGTGGCCGGGGCCAGGCGGGCCGGTCGGCGTTCCTGACGGACGCTCTGTTCGGGCTCGCCGCCCGGTACGGTCCGGACGAGCTGGCGCTCTACCTGGCCGATCTGGCCGACGGCGAGTCCTTCGTGGAGTTCCTGCAGACCGAGCGGGACCGTTCCTGGGTGCCGCAGGTGCGCTCGGCCGGGATGGCGGCCGACCGGGAGTACGTGGCCGACCTGTTCGGCGAGCTGGAGGCGGAGTTGCGCCGCCGCGAAGAGGCGTCCCGGCGGGCCGGCGGGCAGCGCTACGCCGAGCTGCGGCAGCACCAGCCGTTGCCCCGGATCGTCTGCGTGATCGACAACTTCCCGCTGGTGCTGCGCGAGCGGGACCGGCTCGCCGCCGACCTGCTGGCCCGGCTGGACGCGCTGGCCCGCGCCGGCCGGTCGTACGGCATCCACCTGGTCCTCGCGGGCGAGGGTGACCTGGGCATCGGCGGCCCGCGGGATCCGCTGCTCGGCCAGTTCCCGGTGCGGGTGGCACTGCCCGGCGGCTCGGCGGTGCTGGAGCCGGCGAACGACTCGGCGGCCGGGCTGCCGGTGGGCAGCGCGGTGGTGAACACGGCGGGCGGTCTGGGCGGTCCGCGCGGCGCGACCCGCGGGCATGAGCGGATGATCCGCTTCCCGGACCCGTACGAGGATCCGGAGGTCCTGGCCGGCCTGCGGCGACGCCTCTGGGAGGCGCGGGGCGAGTCGGCGACGCCGCCGGTGGTGTTCGCCGGGTACGCCCGCCCGCTGCTCGCCAACGACCCGCGGCACCGGGCCGCGCTGGCCGGCCGGGCCCACGCTCCCGCCGCCCTGCTGGGCCGGGCGGTGGACGTGCGGCGCTCCACAGTGACGGTGCCGCTCGGGCCGGGCGCCGGGCGCAACCTGGCCGTCCTGGGCCGGGACGAGGAGGCCGAGCGGCTGTTGGTGACGGCGGTCCGCAGCGCGGCGGCGGCGCATCCGGGCGCGGCCCGGTTCGTGCTGGCGCCGCTGGCGAACGGGTCGGCCGAGCCGGCCGGGGTGCTGGCCGCCGAACTGGCCGGGCGGCATCGGGTGGAGACCGTCGACGCGGCCGGGCTGCGGACCGCGATGGCGTCGGACGAGCCCGGCTACCTGGTGGTGTTCGGGGTGGACGTGCCGGACGCCACCGAGTTGCCGCCGGAGTTGCTGCGGTCGCTGCTGCTGGAGGGCCCGCCGGCCGGGCGGCACCTGCTCGGCTGGTGGCGGACGCCGGCGCCGCTGGCCGGGCTGCTCGGCCCGGAGGGTGAGTTGGACAAGCTCACCGCCGTGGCGGTCACCGACGTGCCGGGCGGGCGGCTGGAGCAGCTCTTCGACCGTCCGGTCTGGTGGCGGCCCCGGCCGGGCCGCGCGATGCTCTGGGACGGCCCGGACGAGCAGGGCACCGTTTTCGTGCCGTTCGGCGCCGGGGAGGGTTCGGCATGAGCGAGACCGGCACGACCGTGCCCGGGCCCCGCAACGGCGGACCGACAACCGTGGCGGAACCCGCCGAGTCGGCCTGGACGGAGTACGTCGCGGCCGCACGGGCGCTCGACGGCGTACGCCGGGCGGCGGCCACCGCCGCCGGGGAGCAGGCGCGGTCGGTGGCGGCGGCCCGAGAGGAGCTGACAGCGGTACGCGAACGGCTGGCGCCGCAGCAGTCCCGGCTGCGTGAGCTGGGCGTACCGGCGTTGTCGCTGGTACCGACGCCGCCGGAGGTGACCGAGGCGGCCCGGTCGATGGCGGGTGGGCCGTCGGCGGTGCTGGCGGCGTTGCGCGCCGCCGGGGACTGGGCGGACGCGGCGGACGACACGCTAGCCGCGCGGGGCCTGCCCCGGCTGGCGCGGTGGCCGTCCCGGCCGCGCAACCTGCTGGTGTACGGGCCGCTGGCGCTCGTGGTGCCGCTGCTCCAGCTCGTGCTGTACGCGGTGGCCGGGCCGGGGGCGGTGACGGTGCTGGCGCTGCTGGTGGGGCTGCCGCTGCCGGCCGTCGCGTTCATGCTGGGCTGGCTCGCGGTGGGGCGGCTCTTCCGCCCGCGTCCGACCGACCGGGTGGACCGCACGCCCCGGTTCGGGGCCCTGGTCTGCCTGATCCCGGCCGTGCTCACCGCCGCCGGCCTGCTGCTGGCCATGCTGCCGAGCTGACGACGGCCGCGTCTCCCGGGCGGGAGTACGCGGCCGTCGGTGTCGGTCGAGGGTCAGCGCGCCATGATCAGCGCCATCGCCTCGGCCCGCGACTTCGCGTCGTTCTGCAGGCCGCCGCGCACCGCGGACGTGATCGTCTTCGCGCCGGACTTCTGGATGCCGCGCATCGCCATGCACATGTGCTCGCACTCCAGCACCACGATCACGCCGCGCGGGGCGAGGCTGGACATCAGCAGGTCGGCGATCTGCGAGGTGAGCCGCTCCTGCACCTGCGGCCGCCGGGCGAACACCTCGACCAGCCGGGCCAGCTTGGACAGGCCGGTGATGCGGCCGTCCGGGCCGGGGATGTAGCCGATGTGCGCGCTGCCCCGGAACGGCAGCAGGTGGTGCTCGCAGAGGCTCATCACGTCGATGTCCCGGACGAGCACCAGTTCCTCGTGGTTGGCCTCGAACGTGGTGCGCAGCACCTGCGCCGGGTCGACCCGCAGGCCGGCGAAGAGCTCGGCGTACGCGCGGGCGACCCGGGCCGGGGTCTGCTGGAGGCCGTCGCGGTCCGGGTCCTCGCCGACCGCGATGAGGATCTCGCGTACCGCCTTCTCGATCCGGGCGAGGTCGACGCTGTCCTCCACCGGACCACCTGTCAGCTTGCCGCTGATCAGGCGCGCGGCCACGTAGTCGAGCGCGTCGTCGCCGTCGGGCTCGGTCGCGGAGACGGCCGACTCCCTGTGCGGGGAGCCGGCCGTCGTCGGATCGCTGTTCAGTGCGTACCGTCCGAGTTGTTGCTGGAACCACCGATCGAGCTGGAACCACCGATCGAGGCGGCCGCGTCGGCGCGGGCCTGCGTCGCCAGCGCCTCCTTCTCGGCCGGGGTGAGCACCGGCGGCTCGGTGGAGGGCTGACGCTTGCCGAAGCCGTGGTACGGGGCCATCGGCGGGCGCTTGACCACCCGGGCGCAGATGCGGGCCATGTCGGCGGTGGAGAGGGTCTCCTTCTCCATCAGCTCCAGGACCATGTTGTCCAGGACGTCCCGGTATTCCACCAGGATCTCCCAGGCCTCGTCGTGGGCCAGCTCGATCAGCGCGCGCATCTCGCCGTCGATCTCGGCGGCCACCGCGTCGGAGTAGTCCCGCTCGTGGCCCATGTTGCGGCCGAGGAACGGCTCGTCGCCGCTGGTGCCGTACTTGATCGCACCGAGCTTGGAGCTCATGCCGTACTGCGTGATCATCGCGCGGGCCAGCTGGGTGGCCTTCTCGATGTCGTTGCCGGCGCCGGTGGTCGGCTCGTGGAAGACCAGCTCCTCCGCCGCCCGGCCACCGAGCGCGTACGCCAGGGTGTCGATCATCTCGGCCCGGGTCTGGGTGTACTTGTCCTCCGTCGGGAGGACGAGCGTGTGACCCAGCGAGCGACCCCGGGACAGGATGGTCACCTTGTGCACCGGCGCGGCGTGCGGCAGCGCCCAGGCGACCAGCGCGTGCCCACCCTCGTGGTACGCGGTGATCTTCTTTTCCTGGTCGCTCATCACCCGGGTCCGGCGCTGCGGGCCGGCGATCACCCGGTCGATCGACTCCTCCAGGGAGTCGTTGGTGATCGCCCGCTGCTCCTTACGGGCGGTGAGCAGCGCGGCCTCGTTGATCACGTTGGCCAGGTCGGCGCCGCTGAAGCCCGGGGTACGCCGGGCGACCGCGTCGAGGTCGACGTCGGGCGTGAACGGCTTGCCCTTAGCGTGCACCCGCAGGATGGCCTTGCGGCCCTCCATGTCGGGGGCGTCGACCGGGATCTGCCTGTCGAACCGGCCCGGGCGCAGCAGCGCCGGGTCGAGGATGTCCGGCCGGTTGGTGGCGGCGATCAGGATCACGCCGCCCTTGGTGTCGAAGCCGTCCATCTCGACCAGAAGCTGGTTGAGCGTCTGCTCCCGCTCGTCGTGGCCGCCGCCCATGCCGGCGCCACGGTGGCGGCCGACCGCGTCGATCTCGTCGACGAAGACGATCGCCGGGGCGTTCGACTTGGCCTGCTCGAACAGGTCGCGGACACGGCTGGCGCCGACGCCGACGAACATCTCGACGAAGTCGGAGCCGGAGATGGAGTAGAAGGGCACCCCGGCCTCGCCGGCGACCGCGCGGGCCAGCAGCGTCTTGCCGGTTCCGGGCGGGCCGAACAGCAGCACGCCCTTCGGGATCTTGGCGCCGAGGGCCTGGTACTTCGCCGGGTTCTGCAGGAAGTCCTTGATCTCGTGCAGTTCCTCGACGGCCTCCTCGGCCCCGGCCACGTCCGCGAAGGTGGTCTTCGGCGTGTCCTTGGTGATCATCTTCGCCTTGGACTTGCCGAAGTTGAGCACCCGCGAGCCGCCACCCTGCATCTGCGACATGAAGAACAGCAGCAGGAGCACGAGAAGCGCGATGGGAAGCAGGTTGACCAGCAGGCTGACCCAGATGCTGTCCGACGACACCTTGGTGTCGACCGGGCCGGTGATCCGGTCCGCCGCCTCGGCCTCGCGGACCTGGTTCCAGACCTGGCCGCCGACCTCGTACGGGAACTGCGCCTCGATCTTGTCGGTGGTGGTGTCGTCGCCGAACTTGGCCTTGTCCTTCAGGTCGAGCTGGAGCGTCTGCTCCTTGTCCTGGAAGACGACCTTCTCGATGCCGCCCTTGTTGAGCTGGTCGAGCGCGACGGACGTGTCCACCCGGTGGTAGCTGGGACCAGCGGTGAACAGTTGACTGAGCACAACGGCGCCGAGGATGACCAGGATGATCCAGACCACCGGTCGGCGGAAGAAACGCGTACGTTCCATGCTGTTGTCGGGTGCCGAGGCGCCCGCATCCTCCTGATCGACGTCCTGACCGTCTGAATGGTGTCGCCGCCTTGAGCGGCGGCCGCGGCCGCCGTGCGGGCCGGCCCGACCCCCGGGGCACGCAAACTGCCGCACCACGGTCATTCGACGGTACACCGTACGCGCGACGAGCGAGCTTGCGAGCCCGTCACTTACGCGCAGGGCGAACCCGGGTTTGGGCCGGCGTGGCGGGGAGCTCCGCACCCGGCCCACCCATACCGCACGGTCAGCGGTTCGAGGGGTCGGGCGTGGAGGGTGCCTCCACGTCACCGGCCCCTACCGTAGACCGGAAGGCTGAGAGCCCGCTGAATGTCCGCTGACGAAGGGCTCGGCGGAACTCACGCCCGGGCGTACACCTCGGGCTTGAGCACCCCGACGTAGGGCACCTCGCGGTAGCGCTCGCCGAAGTCGAGGCCGTAGCCCACGACGAACTCGGTGGGGATGTCGAATCCGACGTACTTGACCGGAACCTGCACCTTGACCGCGTCCGGCTTGCGGAACAGCGCGACCACCTCGACGCTGGCCGCGGAGCGCGACTCCAGGTAGCGCAGCAGCCAGGACAGGGTCAAACCGGAGTCGACGATGTCCTCGACCACCACCACGTGCCGGCCGGCGATGTCCCGGTCCAGGTCCTTGAGGATGCGGACCACGCCGGACGAGGTGGTGCCCTGGCCGTAGGAGGAGACGGCCATGAACTCCAGCTCGGCGGGCGGGCCCTGGCGGCCCAGCGCGCGGGCGAAGTCGGCCATGAACATGACCGCGCCCTTGAGCACGCAGACGAGCAGGAGGCCGTCCTCGACGTGCGCGTAGTCCGCCGAGACCTGCTTGGCCAGCTCCGCGGTCTTGTCGCGGATCTGGGCCTCCGAGATGATCACGTGGTCGATGTCGGCGTCGTACCAGGAGCCGTCAGCCATGCTCCTAGCCTGCCGTACGCCCCACGGCGGCCGTCGGCGGGGCCGCTCCTTTTGGCGCGGTCCCGCCGGGGATTTTCGGCGCGATCTGGATTAATCACCTCAGCAGGTACGGGAGCGCCAGCGCTGCCCGTCGTCGCTCGGCTTCCAGTCGGCCGAGTCGCGGGTGTCGGCGGTGAGCCCGAAGGCGCTGGCCCCGACGAGGAGAAGCAGGAAGAGCAGGAACATCAGAACGGTCATGGCGGCGCTCGCTTTCACATGGTTGAGACGGTTTTCGCCGCCGGTGCGCACCGGACACCATTGATTCTGCGAGCCACCGACCGATACGGACAGTGGCAGGAATGTCATTGGGCATCGATTTACTGCCATCGGTCGGGTTACCCTCGTCACATGCTCCGCTCGGTCGCCGTCATCGTCATGGACCAGGTCGCCGCGTTCGAGCTCGGCGTGCTCGCCGAGGTCTTCGGCACCGACCGCACCGCCGACGGCTTCCCCAGCTACCGGTTCGATGTCTGCACCGCCGACGGCGGCCCGGTCCGCAGCCGCTCCGGATTCCTGCTCGCCCCCACCGCCGACCTCACAGTGGTCGAGGACGCCGACCTGGTGGCGGTGCCCGCGCACGCCGACGGCGCCCCGGTGCCCGAACCGGTGCTCGCCGCGCTGCGCCGCGCCGCCGACCGCGGAGCCTGGCTGCTCAGCGTCTGCGCCGGCGCGTTCGTCCTCGGCGAAGCCGGCGTGCTCGACGGGCGCGCCTGCACCACCCACTGGCGCTACACCGACGAGCTCCAGCGACGCTTCCCGGCCGCCCAGGTGCAGTGCGACTCGCTCTACGTGCAGGACGACCGGCTGCTCACCAGCGCCGGCACCGCCGCCGGCATCGACGCCTGCCTGCACCTGGTACGCCAGGAGCACGGCTCCGCCGTGGCCACCCGGCTGGCCCGCCGGATGGTCGTCCCACCGCACCGCGACGGCGGCCAGTCCCAGTACGTCGAGGCGCCCATCCCGAAGGCCCCCGAGGCGCCCACCCTGGAACCGGTGCTGGAGTGGCTGATGGGGCACCTCCGCCACCCGGTGACAGTGGACGAGCTGGCCGCGCGCGCCGGCATGGCCCCGCGCACGTTCGCCCGCCGGTTCCGCGCCGAGACCGGCACCACCCCGCACGACTGGCTGACCAACCAGCGGGTGCTGCTGGCCCGGCACCTGCTGGAGGACACCACGCTGAGCGTGGAAGGCGTCGCCGAGCAGGCCGGCTTCGGCGACGCGGCGGCGCTGCGGCACCACTTCACCCGCCGCGTCGGCACCACCCCGCTCGCCTACCGCACCACCTTCCGCGAACGCACCACCGCCTGACGCTCCCCCTCCACCCGGCCCACCCCGGCCCACCCCGGCCCGGCCCACCCCGGCGATCATGAAGTTGACCGTGGATTTCGTCCGTTTCCTCCCCGCCAACCTCATGATCACCGCCCCCGGGTGGGCCCGCTTCCCGCGCCGCACCCGTGATCAAGGAGTTTGCGGGCTGCCGGAGGCGTGAAGTGGACACAAAGTCCTTGATCACCGCCAGGCGAGGCGAGGCGGGAGGGGCGAGACGCCGCGGGGCGCCAGGTCGCCGGAGTGGCGGCGCGAACCCGGCTGGATCACCGGTCAGGGCAGGAGGTGACCGGCCTGGCGGCGTACCTGGTGGCCGCCGGGCAGGTGCACCGGGCCCTGGCCGCGCCAATCAGTGACCAGGGCGTCCAGCGCTGCCACGTGACTGTGGGACAGCGCGGCCGGCGCGGCGCCCAGCTCGCGGGCCCAGGTGTGCAGCACCCGGGTACGCACGGCGGCCGGCAACCCGGCCAGCCCGTCGACGGAGAGCGCACGGCCGTCGGCCCGGACGTCGGCCAGCGCGGCGTCCGCGAGCGCGTCGAGCGCGGCGTTGTCCGCGGCGAGCAGGCGGGCGGTACGGGTCAGGTTCGCCACCACCCCCGGCCCGAGCGCGTCGACGAGTGCCGGCAGCGCGTCGGACCGGACCCGGGCCCGGGCGTACGCGGGGTCGGCGTTGTGCGGGTCCGCCCACGGGTCGAGCCCGAGCGCGGCGCAGGCGTCCCGGGTGTCGGCACGTGGGATGTCGAGAAGTGGGCGCAGCAGCGGTACCCCGTCGAGATCACGACTTTCCGGCATCCCGGACAGCCCTCGTGGCCCGGCGCCCCGGGCCAGCGCGAGCAGGACCGTCTCGGCCTGGTCGTCCCGGGTGTGCCCGAGCAGCACCCCGGCCGCGTGGTGCCGGTGGGCCGCCGCGACCAGCGCCTCGTACCGGGCCTCGCGGGCGGCCGCCTCGGGGCCGCCGGGCCGGCCGTCCACCCGTACCGGAAGCATCTCGACCGGGTCGAGCCCGGCCGAGCGGGCCCAGGCGGCGACCGCCTCGGCCCGCTCGGCGGAGCCGGGCTGCAGGCCGTGGTCGACTGTCACCAGGCCCGCCGGGCGGCCGAGGCGGGGAGCCACGAACGCGGTGGCGGCGGCGAGCGCGAGCGAGTCGGCGCCGCCGGAGCAGGCCACCAGCACCGGTCCGGCGCCGGGCAGGCCGGTCAGCGTCCGGCGTACGGCGAGCCGCACGGCGGCGACGGCGGGAGCGGGCGACGGAGAGCGGCGCGATCGCGCGCCGGAATCAGCCCGGCCGGGGCGATCCACCGAGCCAGCCGGATCCGCCGAGCCGGCGGGACCGCCCGGCACGACCGAGCCAGCCGAACTCAGCGCACCGACCGAACTGGGCGAACTACCCGGGCCGGGCGGGTCAGCCGAGGGGCGGGGTGGCACCGGCGGGCCCGTGTACGCGGTTCACCCAGGCGTCCGGGTCGCCCAGCTCGTCCAGGCGCGGCAGCGTCAGCGGCGACGAGAAGATCTTGTTGAAGCCCGGCATCCCCACCCGGTCGACCACGCCGTGCACGAACTTGCGGCCCTCGGCGTACTGGCGCATCTTGACCTCGATGCCGAGCAGCCGCCGGATCGCCTTCTCCAGTGGGTTGCCGGACTCGCGGCGGCGGTTGAACGCCGCCCGGATCGACTCGACGCTGGGGATGACCTGCGGGCCGACGCCGTCCATCACGAACTCGGCGTGCCCCTCCAGCAGCGTCATCAGCGCGGTCAGCCGGTCCAGCACGGCGCGCTGGGCCGGGGTCTGCACGATGTCCAGCACGCTGGCCCGGCTCTCCGGGTCCTTGACCGCGTCGGAGAGCGTGGCCACGCCGCGGCGGAGCCGTTCCAGCAGGTGCTCGCCGCCCTGGGAGGCGTCCACGAACGCCTGCACCTCGCCGAGGAAGTACGCGCGCATCCACGGCACGGCGGTGAACTGGGTGCGGTGGGTGACCTCGTGCAGGCACACCCAGAGCCGGAAGTCGCGCGAGTTCGCGCCGAGCTTCCGCTCCACCTCGAGGATGTTCGGGGCCACCAGCAGCAGCTGGCCGGGGTCACCGGCGAACACCTCGTACTGGCCGAGCACGCGGCCGCTGAGGTACGCCAGCACGGTGCCGGCCTGCACACCCGTCACGCGGGAGCCGATCGCCTCGGTGAGCGCGCCCGGCCGCTTGTCGCCGGAGAGGCGCTCCACGAGCGGGGACACCACCTCACGCAGCCCGGCGATGTTCGCCGCGGCCCAGTCCCGGCGGTCGACCACGCGTACCGGCGGGTGGGCGACCTGCGGACGCAGGCCGGTGTAGTCGGCGACGTGCCCGGCCGCCTCCTCGGTCAGCCGGCGCAGGTCGCCGACCACGTCGGTGGCCTCGGCGTACGACACCCGGGGGCCCGACTTGCTCAGCGCCCCCGCTGTCGCGGCGGCCAGATCCCAGTCCACGAACTGCGCCATGAACCCACCGTACCCGCGCCGGAACACCCCCACCCGGGCTCGCGCCCGCCGATCGACGCCCGTCGGTCAGCGGCAGCCGCACCCGGCCAGCGCGGAGGTGATCCGGTCCAGGGCCGCCCGGGTCTCGTCCAGCGAGCCCTGCGTCCGGTCGGTGAGCACGGCGAACGTGAGCAGCCGGCCGTCGGCGGTGGTGACCGTGCCGGCGATGGCGTTGACCCCGCTGAGCGTGCCGGTCTTGGCGCGCACCACGCCCGCGCCGGCGCTCGTCGCCGCCGCGCGGTAGCGCTCGTCGAGCGTGCCGGACCAGCCACCGACCGGCAGGCCGCCGAAGATCGCGGCGAGTTCGGGGTGGCTGCCGTTGCCGGCGAGCGTGATCAGGTCGGTGAGCAGCGAGGGGCTGATCCGGTTGGTGCGGGACAGCCCGCTGCCGTCGGCCAGGCTGATCTCGCCGGCCGGCAGGCCCAGCTCGCCGAGCACCTGGCCGGTGGCCGCGGCGCCGCCGGCGAACGAGCCGGGTTTGCCCTTGGCGAGCGCCACCTGGCGGGCCATCGCCTCGGCGATCACGTTGTCGCTGTCGCTGATCATGATGTCGACCAGCCGGATCATCGGCAGGGACTCGACGGTGCCCAGTTCGGCGCCGGGGGCCGTACCGGTGGCGCCGGACGCGGCCGGCGCGGTGCCCCGGGTCACCTGGGCCGCGCCGCCGGTGAGCCCGAGCAGCTTGGCGAACTGCCGGCCGGCGGTCAGGTCGGGCTGGGGCACCCGTTCGGCGGCGTGGTTGGTCTGCTCGGCGGTGCGGCGCGCCTCCGCCGGGTTCTTCCGGGCGCCGTCGGTCATCAGCGCGGTGATCGCCGCGCCGAACCCGCCGGTGGGGATGTCGGAGTCCCAGCCGGGTTCGAAGACCGGGCCGGTGAACAGCGACGAGTCGACGATCACCTTGGTCGGCGCGGTGCCGCCGAGCGCGTTGCGCACCTGGGCGGCGAGGTCGTCCAGCCGGGCCGCGCCCGGGTAGAAGCCGTCCTTGTCCACGGCGAGCGTGGGGTCACCGCCGCCGACCAGGACCACCTCGCCCGGGTTCGGGCCGGCCACCGCCCTCGTCGGGATCCGGTAGGCCGGGCCGCGCGCCGCGAGCACCGCCACGCCGGTCGCCAGCTTGGTCACCGAGGCGGGCACCGTCGGGGTGTCCTGGCCGCTGCCGTAGAGCGCCTGGCCGGTGCTCACGTCGGCCACCGACAGGTGTACCCGGTCGCCGAGCGCGGCGGCGCGCACCAGCGGGTCCAGGGCAGCGCGGATTCCGGCCTCGGTGGGCAGCGGGGCGTTGCCGTCCGGTCCGGCCAGCACGGCCGGCGGGGTGGGCTCGGGCGGCGCGGCGACCGCCGTACCCGAAGAACTGTCGTCGCCCAGCCAGCCCGCGACCGGACCGGGCCGGAACACGGCCAGCCCGGCGACCGCCAGGGCCAGCACGAGTACGCACGCGAGCGCCGCGACCAGCCGGGAGCGGCGACGCGGCGCGGCCGGAGGCGGGGAGGGCGGGGGCGGCGCGGCGCCGGCCGGCGGGACCGGCGGGCTCACCGGGATCGGACCCGGAGCCGGACGGTGGGGGACGTTCGCACCCGGGACGGACACCCGGCCGGTGGCGCCACCGGAACCGGAACCCCCGGAAGCGGACCCGTCAACCCTCTCGGGGCGGTAGTGTGAATCTTCCCTCCCCACGGCCCCCTCCTCCCCGCTCGAAATCGCCTTGGGCGACACTACTTCGGTCCGAACACTATGCGGCGGCCGAGGCCGACGGGGGGCGTTCCCCCGCGCCGGGGGCGAACCGCTGGTTCCGTTAGCCAGCGTGGGCAAACGAGGGAGCGTGGGAGATGGATTTCGACGTCACGGTTGAGATCCCCAAGGGTCACCGCAACAAGTACGAGGTAGACCACGCGACCGGCCGCATCCGGCTGGACCGTACCCTCTTCACCTCCACGCAGTACCCGGCCGACTACGGCTTCATCGAGGGCACCCTCGGCGAGGACGGCGACCCGCTGGACGCGCTGGTGCTGGTGCCCGAGCCGACCTTCCCCGGCTGCCTGATCCGCTGCCGGACCATCGGCATGTTCCGGATGACGGACGAGAAGGGCGGCGACGACAAGGTCCTCTGCGTGCCCTACGAGGACCCGCGCCAGGAGCACCTGCGCGACATCCACCACCTGGGCGAGTTCGACCGGCTGGAGATCCAGCACTTCTTCGAGGTCTACAAGGACCTGGAGCCGGGCAAGTCGGTCGAGGGCGCGACCTGGGTCGGCCGGGTCGAGGCCGAGGCGGAGATCGCCGCCTCGTACCGGCGGGCCAAGGAGGCCGAGGAGCGCGGCGAGACGCTGCACTGACGCTCACGCTTTCGCCGGAGGCCCGGGTCGCGCTTCGCGACCCGGGCCTCCGCGTGTTCAGGCGAGCAGGTCGCGGGCCCGGTCGTAGAGGCCCAGCACCGCGCAGGCCACCGGCACGACCGCGACCACCAGCGCGGTGTCGGTCAGGTCGGCCAGCCGGCCGAGGTACGGGGAGACGGGTCGCCGGGCGTACGTGGCGCCCGCGGTGACCGTGACCAGGGCCAGCGCCAGCCCGCCCACGGCCAGCGCGAACCGGCCGGCCGGACCGGCGTGTTCGGCCAGCACCGCGCCGAGCAGGGCGTACCCGGCCAGCCCGGCGACGACGGCGGGCACCCGGTGGCGGACCGCCACGAACAGCCGGGAGCGCAGCAGCAGCACCCCGCAGGCGACGGCGGCGAGCAGCAGCCCGGCGGTCCGGCCGGTGGCGACGAGCACCGCGACCGCGCCGACCGCGAGCAGCGCGTGGCCGAGGAGCATCCCGGTCAGCACCTCCTCGGCGCGGGCCACCGCCGCGTGCACCCGGCCCCGGTCCGGCAGGTCCCGGGTGCCGGCCGGGCTGGGCAGGGTGAGCGGTGGCAGCGGCAGCTTGCCGACCCGGATGGCCAGCAACGGCAGCCCGCCGAGCGCGAACACCAGCACGGCGAGCAGGACGGCCGCGGCGCCGGCCGGGTCGAGCAGCAGCCCGCCGAACGCGGACGCCACGCCGGTCACGCCCGCCGTCACCCCGGCCACGAAGACCCGGGACCGGCTGGCCACGCCGAGCAGCCCGAGCACCGCCACCAGCAGCAGCGCCACCGAGCCGACGAGCAGTTCCGGAGCGCCCACCCAGCGCAGGCCGGGAATCGGGCCGACCGGATCGCCGGAGGCGACGGCGAGCGCACCGGCCGTCGCCGCCCAGGGCAGCGCGTACCCGCCGAGCGTGGCGCCGACGGCGCCGTCGGCGTACGCCCGGGAGGCCGCGGTGGCGGTGAGCACCAGGATCAGGGCGATCGCGGCGGCCACCGGCCAGCCGCGCTCACCGGGACCGGCCGCGACCACGGCGACCAGCCCGACGGCCAGGGGTACGGCGGCGCCGCCGAGCGCGGCGGCCCTTGTGGCGCGGGCCGACCAGGCGGCGCCCCGGCGCCGGGCCCCGTCGACTATCGCCTCGACCACGTCGTCGTACTCCAGCTCGGGCCACTCGGCATGGGCCGGCACCAGGTGCAGCACCTCGCCGTCGCGGACGCCCTGCGGCAGGAGCGCCTGCGCGGTGGCGAGCACCCCGCCGTCGGTGCGGCGCAGCACCCACCCACCGTGCCGTTCCCCGTCGTCGGCCAGGCCTTCCCCGGCGTGCCGGAGCACCTCGGGCAGCAGCTCGGCCAGGGGGACCTGCTCCGGTAGGGCCACGTCGACCCGCCGCCGGGGCGCGCTGATGGTGACCCGGGCGAGCCCGCTTGTCATCGAGGCACCTCCATACCGAGCGGGAACAGTGGGCTGACGGACGAGAGGACTTTACCTACGATGAGCCAGGCTCGGGTTACCCAGAGCCACTTCCGGGGAGGGTGAGTGTCCACTGTCGTCATCAAGCGGCCGCCACGCCGCCCGGCGCCGGAGATTCCGGTCGGCGAGCTGCCGGTCGAGGCGCCGCCGGAGATCCCGGTGGCTGCCGGCGGGCGCTGGCAGCAGGCGCTGATGGTGCTGCCGATGCTCGGCGGGACGGTGGCCATGGCGATGATGTTCGGCCGGGGCGGCGGCGCCTACTCGTACGTGGTGGGCGGCATGTTCGGCCTCTCCTCGCTGGCGATGCTCGTGACCACCTGGGGCAGCGCCGGGCCGAAGAAGTCCGAGCTGATGGCCGCCCGCCGGGAGTACCTGCGGCACCTGGCCACGCTGCGCCGCCGGGTGCGGGAGACCGCCGGCGCGCAGCGGGCCGGCCTGTCCTACCGCCATCCCGATCCGGGGCGACTCTGGTCCACCGTCGACAGCCACCGGGTCTGGGAACGGCGGCCCGGCGACGCGGACTTCGCCGTGGTCCGGGTCGGTGTCGGGCCGCAGACGCTCGCCACCCCGCTGGTCCCGCCGGTCACCCGCCCGCTGGAGGAGCTGGAGCCGATGACGGCCGGGGCGCTGCGGCGTTTCCTGGACGCGTACTCGGTGGTGCCGGACCTGCCGGTGGCGCTGTCGCTGCGCAGCTTCGCCCGGGTCTTCGTGCGCGGGCCGGCCGGCCCGGTACGCGGCGCCGGCTCGCCCGCCGCGCAGGCGCTGGCCCGGGCGGTGCTCACCCAGCTCGCCGTCTTCCACGCGCCGGACGAGCTGCTGATCGCGGTCTGCTCCGGGCCGGAACGCCGGGCCGCCTGGGAGTGGGTCAAGTGGCTGCCGCACGCCCACCACCCGAGCCGTACCGACGCGCTCGGCCCGGTGCGGCTGGTCACCAGTTCCGCCGCCGACCTGGAACGGCTGCTGCACGACGTGCTCGGCGCCCGGTCGCGGTTCAGTCCGCACGGCGTGGCCACGGACGGGCCGCACGTCGTGGTGGTGCTCGACGGCGGCGACCTGACCGGGGCCACCGACCTGGCCGGCGACGGCGGCATCGACGCGGTCACCGTGCTCGACCTGGACACTCCGCCGCCCCGGCTGCTCGACCGGTACGCCCTCCTGCTCGACCTGGTCGACGGCCGGCTGCACTCGCACTCCGCCGAGGGGCACGCCGAGGTGGGCGCCGCCGACGCGCTGGCGACCGCCGACGCCGAGGCGGTGGCCCGGCGGCTCGCGCCGCTGCGGCTCGCCGGCACGGTACGCGGGCCGGACGCGCCGCCCGGCGCCGAACCCGGCCTGCCCGAGCTGCTCGGGCTCGGTGACCCGGACGGCTTCACCGCAGAGCAGGGCTGGGCGCCCCGGGCCGCGCGGGACCGGCTGCGGGTGCCGATCGGGGTTGGCGCGGACGGCGGCGCGATCGACCTCGACCTGAAGGAGTCGGCGCAGGACGGCATGGGCCCGCACGGCCTGCTGATCGGCGCGACCGGCTCCGGCAAGTCGGAGCTGCTGCGCACGCTCGTGCTCGGGCTGGCCGCCACGCACAGCTCGGAGCAGCTCAACTTCGTGCTCGTCGACTTCAAGGGCGGCGCCACGTTCGCGCCGTTCGAGCGGCTGCCGCACACCGCCGCCGTGATCACCAACCTGGCTGACGCGCTGCCACTGGTGGACCGGATGGTGGACGCGATAAACGGTGAGCTGATGCGCCGGCAGGAACTGCTGCGCCGGGCGGGCAACTTCGCGAGCGTGCGCGACTACGAGCGCGCCCGGGCGGCCGGCTCGCCGCTGGCGCCGCTGCCGTCACTGCTGCTGATCTGCGACGAGTTCTCCGAGCTGCTGTCGGCCAAGCCCGACTTCATCGACCTGTTCGTGCAGATCGGCCGCCTGGGCCGGTCGCTCGGGGTGCACCTGCTGCTGGCCAGCCAGCGGCTGGAGGAGGGGCGGTTGCGCGGGCTGGACACGCACCTGTCGTACCGGATCGGGTTGCGGACGTTCTCGGCGCTGGAGTCGCGGACGGTGCTGGGCGTGCCGGACGCGCACGAACTGCCGCGCAGCCCGGGGCACGGCTACCTGCGTTCCGGCACCGACCCGCTGGTGCGGTTCAAGGCCGCGTACGTCTCCGGCGCGGTCCACCGGCGCGGCGGGCCGGCGGGCGCGCCCGACGCCGGTGAGTCGCGGGTGCTCGCCTTCTCCACCCATCTGGTGCCGGTGCCCGAGCCGGCCACGCCCGCCGCCCTCCCCGCCGAGGACGACAGCGGCGAGACGCTGCTGGACCTGCTGGTGGACCGGCTGTCCGGGCAGGGCCCGCCGGCGCACCAGGTGTGGCTGCCGCCGCTGGACGCCTCGCCCGCCCTGGACGAGCTGCTCGGCCCGGTCGGCGCCGACCCGGTACGCGGGCTCACGGTGGCGAATCCGGAGCTGCACGGGGCGCTGCAGGTGCCGGTGGCGGTGGTGGACAAGCCGTTCGAGCAGCGGCGTGACCTGCTCTGGCTGGCGCTGGACGGCGCGGCCGGGCACGTCGCGGTGGTCGGCACCACCCGCAGCGGCCGGTCCAGCCTGCTGCGCACCCTGGTCTGCGCGCTGGCGCTCACCCACACCCCGGCCGAGGTGCAGGTCTACTGCCTCGACTTCGGCAGCGGCACGCTGGGCACGTTGCGCGACCTGCCACACGTGGGCGGTGTCACCGGGCGCTCCGACGGCACCGCGGTGCGCCGTACCGTCGGCGAGGTCGCCGGCCTGCTCGCGGAGCGGGAGCGGCGCTTCGCCGAGGCGGGCGTGGAGTCGATGGCCGCGTGGCGACAGCGCCGGGCGGCGGGCGCGACCGACGCCTTCGGCGACGTGTTCCTGGTGGTGGACGGCTGGAACACCCTGCGCGGCGAGTACGAGGACCTGGAACCGCTGGTCACCGAACTGGCCACTCGCGGCCTGGCGTACGGGGTGCACGTGGTGGCGACCGCGCTGCGCTGGTCGGACTTCCGCCCGGCGATCCGCGACCTGTTCGGCTCCCGGCTGGAGCTGCGCCTGGGCGACCCGGCCGACTCGGTGGTGGTCAAGCGGGCGCTGGCGGCGACGGTGCCGGAGGAGCGGCCGGGGCGGGGCATCACCGCCGGCGGGTTGCACTTCCTCACCGCCGTGCCCCGGGTCGACGCGCTCGGCGGCGAGACCGCCGACCTGGTGAAGGCGGTCGCCGGGGCGTGGACCGGTCCGCCCGCGCCCCGGGTGCGGCTGCTGCCGCCGGTGCTGCCCTACGCCGAGCTGGACCAGAGCGCGACAACCGGGCTGGCGTTCCCGATCGGCGTGGCGGAGGCGGACCTCGCCCCGGTGGTGCTGGACTTCGCCACCGAGCCGAACTTCATGGTCTTCGGCGACGCCGAGTGCGGCAAGTCGTCGTTCCTGCGCGCGCTCGCCACGTCGATCGTCAACCGGTTCACCCCGGAGCAGGCCCGGGTGATGCTCGTGGACTACCGGCGCAGCCTGATGGGCGTGATCGACACTCCACACCTGATCGGGTACGGCACGGCGGCGCCGCACACCGCCGAGCTGATCGAGTCGGCCGCCGGCTACCTCGCGGGGCGGCAGCCCGGACCGGAGGTGACCCCGGCTCAACTGCGCAGCCGGTCCTGGTGGCAGGGGCCGGAGCTGTTCGTGCTGGTGGACGACTACGACCTGGTGGCCGGCGGCCCGACGAACCCGCTGCGCGCGCTGGAGGAGCACCTGCCGCACGCCCGGGACGTCGGGCTGCATCTGGTGCTGGCGCGGCGGACCGGCGGGGCGGGACGGACCGCGTACGAGCCGATCGTGCAGCGACTGCGGGAGTTGTCCACGGCCGGGCTGGTGATGTCGGGCGGCCCGGAGGAGGGCGCGCTCGTCGGTCAGGTGAAGGCCGGGCCGCTGCCGCCGGGCCGGGCCCGTCTGGTCACCCGTCGTGAGGGGGTGCGCCTGGTGCAGTTGGCGCATCTTCCGCCCGGGTGATCCGAAGTGCCGAGTTGGCCCGTGACGGCCGGGACAACCGGTAATCTCCGAGCGGCATGTGTCTGACGCGACGGAACGGCTGGGGAATGTGACCAGGGATCGGCAGGGCCTGCCCGGTGGGCCGCCCCGGCGCGTCGCCCGGCGCGCGTTGCTGGCCGTCGCGTCGGCGCTGGTCGTCGTCGCCGGTCCGCTGACGCCGCCGGCACAGGCCGCGCCGTCCGTCCCGGTCGCCGCCTCTCAGCGGCAGTTGGCGGCTCCCGACCGGGTGCTCCGCGGCGACCACGTCCGCGACGAGCAGTGGCAGTTGGAGAAGCTGCGGGCGAAGACCGCCTGGCGCACCTCGACCGGGCGCGGCGTGGTGGTCGCGGTGATCGATTCCGGTGTGGACGGATCGCATCCCGACCTGGCCGGCCAGGTCCTGCCCGGCCTCGACCTGGTGACTCCGGACGGCTCGGACGGGCCTGATCCGGTGGGGCACGGCACCACCGTGGCCGGGCTGATCGCCGGGCGGGCCGACGACGACCGGGGCGTGGTGGGGCTGGCGCCGGACGCCAAGATCCTCCCGGTCCGGGTGCTCGACGCCGAGAACCGCTACGACGACGCGCTCATCATCGCCAAGGCGGTGCGCTGGGCGGTGGACAACGGCGCCGGAGTGGTCAACCTGTCGCTGGGCGGCAGCAGCGACAGCGCGGCCCTGGCCGCGGCGCTCGACTACGCCTTCGCCCGGGACGTGGTGGTGGTCGCCTGCACCGGCAACCTGGCCACCTCGACGACCACCAAGGTCTGGTACCCGGCCCGGGAGCCCGGCGTGCTGGCCGTCGCCGGGCTGGAACGCTCCGGCGAGAACCTCTGGTCCGGCTCGATCACCGGCCACGAGACGGTCCTCAGCGCACCCGCCACCGCGCTCTACGGCGCGCGGCCGGAGGGGGGCTACTGGCGGGTGCAGGGGACGAGCTTCGCCGCGCCGCTGGTGGCCGCGACCGCCGCGCTGGTCCGCTCGCGGTACCCGAAGATGTCCGCCGGGGACGTGGTCAACCGGCTGATCAGCACGGCCCGGGACCTCGGCCCGACCGGACGCGACGACCGGTTCGGCTACGGCCTGGTGGACCCGGTGGCGGCGCTGACCGCCGACGTGCCGTCGGTGGGTCACAACCCGCTGGACGACAACGACTCTCCCGGCGTGGTGGGCTTCGGGCCGGCCCCGGAGGACGGACGCGACACCCGGGCCGCGGCGGCGGGCCGCGGCGGCGACCCGCTGGGGCGCAGGCCGGAGGGCTGGTCGGCGCTGCCGGCGGGGCAGACCGTCGTGGGCGCCCCGGAGCGGCTCTGGAGCGGCCTGGCGCTGTTCGTGGCGTTGATCACCGGCAGCGCGCTGATGGTGCGCCGGTTCCGGCAGATCCGTCGCTGACCGACGCGGTGGTCTGACCGCGCCCGTTCCTGGGTAGGGAAGCCCCCATGGACACCACCGGGGCGACTGTCACGCGCCGCCGGTCGTGGCGGAGCCGCCGCCTCGACCGGGACCACTCACTGGGTCTGCGGCTCTCCCTGGCCACCGCCGCCGCGTTCCTGGTGCTGATCCCGTTCGCCCTGCTCGCGCTGCTGGTGCTCGGCGCCTGGTCGCCGCTGCTCCGGCTGGACGCCTCGATCACCGACGCGTTCCACGGGTACGCGCAGGACCATCCCGCCTGGGTCGCGGTGATGACGGTCTGGACGCACGTCTTCGGGCCCGGCCCGCTGCGGGTGGCCGCGGCAGCGGTGGCGGTGTGGCTGTTCCGGCGCGGCGCGTCCCGGCTCGCGGCCTGGGTGGTCGTCACCATGATCGCCGGTGGGCTGCTCGGCGCGCTGCTCAAGCTCCTGGTCGGGCGGGACCGGCCGGACCTGCTCGAACCGGTGGCCCGGGCGGCCGGTTACTCGTTCCCGTCCGGTCACGCGCTCAACGCGGCGCTGGCGGCCGGGGTGCTGTTGCTGGTGTTCCTGCCGTTCGCCCGGGACAGCCGCGCCGGCCGGATCATGCTGTGGGCAGCCGCGCTGCTGGTGACTGTGGTGACCGGGCTCAGCCGGATCGCGCTGGGCGTGCACTGGACCAGCGACGTGGTGGGTGGCTGGGTGCTCGGGGCGGCGGTGGTGGCCGCGACCTCGGCCGCGTTCGCCACCTGGCGCAGCGGATCCGGGCGACCGTCCGCCCGTCCGCTCCGCGAGGGCGTCGAGCCGGAGCTGGCCGATCAGCGGCCGGAGGGCGGCCGGGCGTAGCCGGAGCCGCCACGGGGTACAGGCGAGCCCATGTCCGATGTCGTGATCCGAGTCACCCGGCGTGTCCTGCTGCCGCTGGCCCTGCTCTTCGCGCTGATGGTGGGTCTGGGCCTGCTGGTGACCCGGGTGCTGGCGCGTACCTGGCCGTTCACCGTGGAGGACACGGTCAACCGGGAGCTGGCCGGCGATCGCACGCCGGGCTGGAACGACGTCTCGCTGGTGTTCAGCACGCTCGCCAGCACCCAGATGATCGTCGTGGTCACGGTGCTGGCGGCGCTGGTGCTGCGGCTGGTGCTGCACCGCTGGCGGGAGCCGCTGTTCCTCTGCGCGGCGGTGACCGCGCAGGCACTGATCTTCCTGTTCACCACGATGGTGATCGACCGGAACCGTCCGGCCGTCGAGCACATGGACGCCTCCCCGCCGACTTCGAGCTTCCCGTCCGGGCACACGTCGGCGGCCACCGCGCTCTACGTGGGTCTCGCGGTGCTGCTGGCGCTGCGGGCACGCAGCACCCCGGCCAAGATCGGCTGGTGGACGCTGCTGGTGCTGGTGCCGGTCGGCGTGGCGCTCACCCGGATGTACCGGGGCATGCACCACCCCAGCGACGTGGTCGCCTCGTTCCTCAACGGCGGCGCCTGCGTGGCGATCATGGCGCGGGCGGTGCTCGACCGCACGCTCACCTGGGGTCGCGCCCGGCTGCCGCTGTCCCGCTCCGGCGACGAGGCGACACCGGCGGGAGCGCCGGCGGGCGGCTGAGCGCCGCCGGCCGACTCAGGTGCACTCGCCGGTGGCCACTCCCCGGGTACGCTCCGCGCCCGCCAGCGCCACCGGCCGCGCCTCGGCCGCTGTCACCGCGAAACCGGTGTTCGGGTCGTCCGCCGCCGCCGCGAAGATCACGCCGAGCACCAGCCCGTTCGAGGAGACCAGCGGGCCACCGGAGTTGCCGCTGCGGACCAGCGCCCGGATCGTGTAGATCTCCCGGGTGACGTCCCCGGCCGAGTAGATGTCCGGACCGGTGATCCGGTCGACGTCCCGGATCCGGGCCGGGCGGGCGTCGTACGGGCCGTCGAGCGGGAAGCCGAGCACGATCGCGTCCGCGCCGGTGGCGGCCTGACCGGCGGCGAAGCGCAGCGACGGGCCGGGCAGCCCGGGAACGTAGAGCACGGCGAGGTCCCGGTCCGGGTCGTAGACGACGACCTCGCCGTCGTACCGCTCGCCGCGCAGCTCCACCGCAACCGAGCGGGTGCCGGCGACCACGTGCGCGTTCGTCATCACCCGGTCGTCGGCGTACACGAAGCCGGAGCCCTCGATGCGGCGCGAGCAGCTCGGCGCGGAGCCCAGCACCTTCACCACCGACCGCCTGCTGTTCTGCACCACCTGCGAGTTGGCCAGCGCCGGGTCGGGCGGGGCGACCTGCCGGGCCCGGGTCGGCGCGAGATCGCCGAACACGTCCGGGAAGCCGTTGGTGTCGACGGTGTCGCGCAGCGCGGTGGACAGGTCCTGCGCCTTGTCCGGCAGCACCTGGTCGACGACGGTGAGCAGCGCGCTGTTACGGACCGAGGAGGCCAGCCACGGCACCGAGGAGGAGCCGAGCGGCACGGCGACCAGCCAGGCCACCAGCATGACCGCGATGACCGAGATGAACGCGCCGCCGACGTCGTCGACCTTCCGCCCGGCCGGCCCGGTGATGGCCGCCCGCAGGTTGGAGCCGAGCCAGCCGGCCAGCGCCTGCCCGAGCACCGCGAGCCCGAAGATCGCCACCAGGGAGACCAGCACGCGGGTGCCGCTCGCCGTGAACTGCTGGGCGATCAGCGGCCCGACCTGGAGGCCGAGCAGCGCGCCCAGGAAGAAGCCGGAGAACGACAGGGCCCCGATGACGAAACCCTGACGGTATCCGCTGATCGCGAACACGAGCATGAGCAGGAGAAGGACGAGATCCACGGCGGACACGCCCCAAGGGTACGGGCACCGGGCCCGTGCTCGGCTCAGCGCTCGCGGAACGTGACCCGAGGATGCGTACCGGTGATCAACGCACGGGTGTCTCGTCGGCCGGTTCGGTGCCCGCCGACGGCGCGGGTGTGGCGTCGACCGGCGGCAGCTCCACCACCCGTGAGCGCGGCCAGGGCCGGGACCAGCCGCCCATCTCCAGCAACCGGTCGATCACGCCGGCGGTGAAGCCCCAGACCAGCATGCCGCGCACCGAGAACGCCGGGCCGGTCCAGCCGCTCGGATGACGGACCCGCATCCGGTTCTCCGGGTCGACCAGCTCGGTGACCGGCAGCCGGGCCACGTGCGCGACCTCGGCCGGCTCGCGCGGGTGCACCGGGTGCGGGTCGTGCCACCAGGCGAGCACCGGCGTGACCACGAAGTCGCTGACCGGGATCCAGAGCCGGGGCAGCTCGGCCAGCACGGTGACGCTGCCGGGGTCGAGCCCGACCTCCTCGTTCGCCTCGCGCAGCGCGGTGGCGCGGGCGTCGGCGTCCTCCGGGTCGGCGGCGCCGCCGGGAAACGCCGGCTGACCGGCGTGGTTGCGCAGCGTCGCGGCGCGCTGGAGGACCAGCACGTCCGGCCCGGCGCCGGGCTCCTCACCGAGCAGCACCAGCACGGCGCTCTCCCGGCCGCCGCGCTCCGGCGTGACGATGCGGGTGAAGTCTTCCGCGCGCGCGGTGCCGAGCCGGCCCAGCAGCGGGTCGAACCACCCCGGCGGCCGTCGGGTCATACCTTCACCCCGAGGTGGCGCTGGAGCAGCGCGGCGAGGCGGGCGTCGTCGAGCGCGCCGGTGGCGTCGGTGTGCCGGATCCGCCCGTCGGCGTCGACGAGCACTGTGAGCGGGAACGCGTTGCGTTCCAGCGCGCGCTGGAACGCGTCGCCCTGGTCGAGCAGCATCGGGAAGCCGACGCCGTAGTCCTCGCCGATGGACTGCGCGCCGCCGCGGCTGTCCCGGCTGTTCACGCCGATGACCTGGAACCGGCCGTCGGCCCGCTCGCTGAGCCGCTGGAACGCGGGCAGCTCCTTGCGGCACGGCGGGCACCAGGACGCCCACACGTTGATCACCGCCGGGCCCTTGACGTCGCGCAGGTTCACCGGCGCGCCGCCGGTGAAGCAGTTGAGCGTCAGGTCGGGGAGCTGGTCCCCGGCCTTCCCGGCGGGCGCCGGGGACGCGGCGGCGGGCGCAACAGTCAGCGAAGCACAGTCGGCGAACGGCGAGGGGCGCTCGGGTCGCGCGGCGGGGGCGGGACGTTCCGGCTCGTCGGCCGTGGCGGTGCAGCCCGCCACCGCGAGCAGCAGCGGGACGAGCAGGTACGCGAGACGGCGCATCACGGCACGTCCGCCGCGGCGGCCTGCTGCGGCACCAGGTCGGGGTCGAGGCCGACGGCCACCGCCAGGTCACGGGCCCGGGGGCCCTTGAGCAGCTTGGCCGCGGCGGCCGGCTCGGTCGGCCCGGTGCCGTACGCGGGACACAGCTTCGCCAGCGTGCACGCGCCGCAGGCGGGCTTGCGGGCGTGGCAGACCCGGCGGCCGTGGAAGATGACCCGGTGCGACAGCATCGTCCAGTCGCGCTTCGGGTAGAGCGCGCCGATCGCGTGCTCGATCTTCACCGGGTCGGTCTCGGTGGTGAGCGCCCACCGCTGCACCAGCCGCTGGAAGTGCGTGTCGACGGTGATGCCGGGGACGCCGAAGGCGTTGCCGAGGATGACGTTGGCGGTCTTGCGGCCGATCCCCGGCAGCGTGACCAGGTCGTCCAGCCGCCCGGGCACCTCGCCGTCGTACCGCTCGCAGAGCGCGCGCCCGAGGTTGATCAGGGAGCTGGTCTTGTTGCGGTAGAACCCGGTGGGCCGGATCAGCTCCTCCAGCTCCGCGCGGTCCGCCCCGGCGTAGTCGGCCGCGGTGCGGTAGCGGGCGAACAGCTTCGGCGTGACCTCGTTGACCTTCTTGTCGGTGCACTGGGCGGACAGGATCGTCGCGACTGCCAGCTCCAGCGCGTTGGAGTGGTCGAGTTCACAGTGCGCGTCGGGGTGCGTCTCGGTCAGCACGCGGCCGATGCGCCGGGCGCGGCGCGTACGGCCGAGGTCGGTCTCGGGGGAGCGCGTGGTCACGTCGGCCAGCCTACGTCGCGGGGCCGACGCTCCGGCGGCTCGGCGCGGTGGTCGTGCGCTCAGCCACCCGCGGGCGCGGTGATCCTCCCGGTCGCGTCGAGCTTCGCGCCGGTGTCCGGGAAGTCGGCCCCGTTCAGCTCGCGGACCAGCCCGAGGCCACGGTTCTGCCGGTCGACCGACGGGCGTCCCACTCCGTTCATCACGGTGGAGGTGAACGTGCCGCCGACGAACTTCCCCTCGGCGGTGAGCGACACCTTGAGCACGCCGCCCCAGCCGAGTCGCCCGGAGCTGTTCAGCGACTTCCCGCCGCCGGCGAAGTTGCCCAGGCTGTACGCGATCAGCCGCCCCTTGTAGAACTCCATCCCGCGAAGCACGTGCGGACCGTGGCCGATGACCAGGTCGGCCCCGGCGTCGATGACGGTGCGGGAGAAGCGGATCGGGTCGCCACGGTTCTCGCCGAAGAACATCTCGGTGCCCGGCTTCACCCGGGTCTTGTCCGACCCCTCGGCGCCCATGTGCACCTGCACCACGACGATCTGGGCCGCCTCCTTGGCCATCTCGATCACCTGCTTGGCGGCGTTCAGGTCGACCAGGCTGTTGGACCAGGGGTACGACGAGAAGCCCACCACGGCGACCTTGACGCCCTTGACGTCCACCACGGTGATCTCACCGGGCGCGCCGGTGTGCTTGAGCCCGTGCGCCTCCAGCGCCGACTGGGTGTTCTCGTAGCCCTGGCGGCCGTAGTCGTAGCCGTGGTTGTTGGCCTGGTTGAGCAGCTGGAACCCGGCCGAGCGCAGGTGCGCGGCGTAGCCGGGCGGCGCCCGGAACTGGTAGCAGTTCTTCGGCTGCGGGCCGCACTTGCCGGCGCCGGTGTCGTCGGTGAGCGGCTCCTCCAGGTTGCCCATCACCAGGTCACCCTTGAGCGCCGACTTCACGTCGTCGAAGAAGCCCTTGCCACCGTTGGGCGGCAGCCGGTCCGGGGCGTTGCCCATGATCACGTCGCCGGTCGCGGTGAGCGAGATCGACGGCTCGTCGGGGGCGTTCGGCGCCGCGGGCTGGTCACCGGTGGCGGGTCCGGCCGCGCCGGTCGACCCGCCGCCCTGACCGGCCTGCCACCTCGCGTCGCCGCCCGTTCCGCCGGCGTCACCGGCGCAGCCGGTGGCGAACAGGACGGCGGCGAGCGCGGCGAGCGCGGCCAGACGGGTCCGGACCGCGCCTCGACGAGGTCCGGGGAGGGCTGGGCGCGGCGCGGCGACGGCGGCGCGGCGGGCACGGGGCACAGAACGGGCGGGAGCGTACATCGTCGGCGACGCTACCGTCCCCGGAACGCCGCGACGAGGGCCGATCGGTCGGAAAACCCGGCGTGTCGCATGTGAGGGACGCACGTCAGCCCGCCCGCCGGTCGGACCAGGGCACCACGGTTCCGGCGCCGCCCGAGCGGACGGCGGCGTGCACGGCCCGGGCCAGTGGCGCGCCCCAGGCCGACCGGGGCCCGCCGTACGGGGCCGGATCGCCGTCGGCCGGGCAGAGCACAGTCACCGCGTCGGTGGGGGTGCCGGTGGCGGGCAGTCCGAGTTCCCAGATCGCCTGCGCCTTCGCCTCGGTGGCGGTGGCCACCGCGTTGACGAGTGCCGCGTCGCCGAGCCGCTGCGGCACGTACGCGACGATGTTGACCGTGCCGACGCGCTGCGCGGGCTCGGGCACGGCGGGCCGCGCCGGCTCGGGCGCGGCGGCCCAGACCGGCGTGCCCAGGCCGACGGTCGCCCAGACCCGGACGCCGCCGTCGGCGTGGCTGACCACCTCGGTCACGTCCACGCCGGTCAGCAGCCCGACGCCGGGTCCGCCCAGGCCGAGGCCGTGCGCCAGTTCGGCCAGGTGCGCGGCGGGGTCGTCCCGGTCGTACGACATCGGCACCGTCGCGTTCAGCACCCACCCGCGGACGCCGATCCCGCCGCCCAGCGGAGCGGAGCCGACCGCCAGCAGCGGCGTCTCGGCCCGCCAGACCAGCAGGGGGATGTCCCACCCGGCTTCGGACCGGGTGGTCAGGAACGGCTCACACAGCACGCCGGTCACCCTACGATCACAGGAGGGAACGGGTGGCGCCGGCCCGGACCGGAAGCGGGATCTTAGCTGCTCACCGGGTCGGGCGGGTTACGCCCAACGATCAAGATTCCAGGGGTGCACCTCTGATTCCTACTCATGTGCGCCTAGACTGGCGGCGCGCGAGGGATCAGCGGACGGCGGACCCGGCCGACGGACGGCACGCGCAGGCGGAGGTGCGCGATGGACGAGGTACTGGCCCGCAGCGGGATCTTCCAGGGTGTCGACCCGGAGGCTGCCGAGGCGCTCGCCAAGGAGATGGAGACGATCGAGGTCCGCAAGGGCGAAATCGTCTTCAACGAGGGCGAACCCGGCGACAGTCTCTACATCCTCCTGTCCGGCAAGATCAAGGTGGGTCGCCGCGCGGCGGACGGCCGGCAGAACCTGATCGCCGTGATGGGCCCGTCGGACATGGTCGGTGAGCTGTCGCTCTTCGACCCCGGTCCGCGTACGGCGACCGCCACCGCGGTCACCGACACCCGGCTCGTACGCCTGCGCAAGCAGGCCCTGCGGCCGTGGCTGAACAACCGGCCCGAGATCGCCGAGCAGCTGCTGCGGGTGCTGGCCCGCCGGCTGCGCCGGACCAACGACTCGCTCGCCGACCTGATCTTCACGGACGTGCCGGGCCGGGTCGCCAAGAACCTGCTCCAGATGGCCGGCCGCTTCGGCACCCGCGACGGCGGCGTGCTGCGCGTGACGCACGACCTCACCCAGGAGGAGATCGCCCAGCTCGTCGGCGCCTCCCGGGAGACCGTCAACAAGGCGCTCGCCGACTTCGCCTCGCGCGGCTGGCTGCGACTGGACGGCAAGAGCATCATCATCCTCGACCCGGAGCGCCTGGCCCGCCGCGCGCGGGTCTGACCTCCGTACCGGCTTCCCGGCCCGGCCCGCCACCGCGCGGAGCCGGGCCGATGCCCTTCTGCGCAGGCCGGGCCGGTCGCCTCTGAGCAAGCCGTCTCTGCCCGCCGCAGAATCGCTTGGTTCTGCCGGGCCGGTGCCGCCACGCTGGGGCGATGCCCGATCACGTCGCCGTCCTGTCCGACATCCACGGTGTGCTGCCCGCGCTGGAAGCGGTGCTGGCCGAGCCGGACGTGGCCGCCGCCGACCTGATCGTCCTCACCGGTGACCTGGCGGCCGGCCCGCAGCCGGTCGAGGTGCTGGACCGGCTGGCCGCGCTCGGCGACCGGGCCTGCTGGGTCGGCGGGAACGCCGACCGGGAGCTGGCGCAGGCGCGCGCCGGGGCGGCTTCCCCGATCGAGGTCTCGAACTGGGCCGCGGGGCAGCTCCGCGACGACCAGGTGGCCCGGCTGGCCGCGCTGCCGCCGTCCGTCACGCTGCCGGTCACCGGTCTGGGCGACGTGCTGTTCTGCCACGCCACCCCGCGCGACGACGAGGAGGTCGTGCTCGTCGACTCGCGGCTGGACCGCTGGGCCGAGGTCTTCGCCGGCCTGCCGCCCGAGGTCGGCACCGTGGTCTGCGGGCACACGCACATGCCGTTCACCCGGCTGGCCGACCGCCGCCTGGTGGTGAACCCGGGCAGCGTCGGCATGCCGTACGGGGGCGCGGGCGCCTGGTGGGCGCTGCTCGGTCCGGGCGTGCAACTGCGCCGGACGCGCTTGGACGTGGACGCCGCCTGCGCCCGGATCGCCACCGAGTCCGCCTTTCCGGACGCGGCGGCCTGGGCCGACGAGTACGTCCGCTCCCGCCACTCCGACGCCGACGCGCTCACCGTCTTCGCTCCGGGCGACGGCCGCTGAGGCGTTAACAAGGGGCCCTTCCGCTACCGCAGGCGTTAACAAGGGCCCCCTCCTTTCAAAAAAGTCAGGCTTGACTGTTTGTTTTGGGGGCGGCAGGCTGATGGCGTGTCCACCGCACCGAGCCGAGTTCCGCAGCAGGAGCGCAGCCGCGCCACCCAGGCCCGGCTGCTGGAGGCGACAGTCGACTGCCTGGTGGAGCACGGCTGGTCCGGCACCACCACGACTGTGGTGGCGGCCCGCGCCGGGGTCTCCCGGGGCGCCCAGCTGCACCACTACCCCACCAAGGCCGCGCTGGTCACCGCCGCCGTCGCGCACCTGACCGAGCGCCGGGCGGCCGAGCTGCGCGCCGAGGCGGCGGCCCTGCCGGTCGGCCCGCAGCGGCTCGACGGCGTGGTCGACCTGCTCGCCGCCTCCTTCACCGGCCCGCTGTTCGCGGCCGCGCTGGAGCTGTGGGTGGCCGCGCGTACCGACGCCGAGCTGCGCGCCGCGCTGGTGCCGCTGGAGGCGCGGATCGGCCGCGAGATGCACCGGCTCACCGTCGAGCTGCTCGGCGTGGACGAGCGCAAGCCGGGCGTACGCGAGTCGGTGCAGGCCACGCTCGACCTGCTCCGCGGCCTCGGCGTGGCCAACCTGCTCAGCGACGACTCGCCCCGCCGCGCCGCCCTGCTGCACACCTGGAAACGCCAGCTCGCCGCGCTGCTCACCCCCGAGAGCGAGCGGCACTGATCCCCTGACCCACCCCCGCCCGGAGGCACAATGGTCGACCTGACAGCCCTGCTCGCGGATCTGGCCGCCGAGTCCGAACAACTCGACGCGCTCGTCGCGGACCTGCCACCGGACGGATGGGAGCGGCCGACACCGGCCCCGGGCTGGACCGTCGCACACCAGATCGCACACCTGTCCTGGACCGACCACGTCGCCTACCTGGCGGCCACCGACGAGTCCGCGTTCTTCGCCTCGGTGATGGCCGCGCCGGACCCGTCGCGCCTGGTCGAGGACGGCGCCGAGTCCTTCCTCGCGCCCCCGCCTGCGCTGCTGGCCCGCTGGCGTTCCGGCCGGTCGGCGCTCGCCGGCGCGCTCACCGCCGTCCCGGCCGGGCAGAAGATCCCCTGGTACGGCACCAGCATGTCGCCCACCTCGATGGTGACGGCCCGGCTGATGGAGACGTGGGCGCACGGCGAGGACGTGGCAGACGCGCTGGGCGTCAGCCGTACCCCGACGCAGCGCCTGCGCCACATCGCGCACCTCGGCTTCCGTACCCTCGGGCACGGCTTCGCCGCCCACGGCCGTGCGGTGCCCACGGCGCCGGTGCGGGTGGAGCTGACCGCGCCCGCGGGCGGTGACGTGTGGGAGTTCGGGCCGGCCGACGCGGCCGACCGGGTGACCGGCCCGGCGCTCGACTTCTGCCTGCTCGTCACGCAGCGCCGGCACCGCGCCGACCTGGCCCTGACCGCCACCGGGCCGGTGGCCGACGAGTGGCTGGACGTGGCCCAGGCGTTCGCCGGCCCGCCCGGTGACAAGCGGGAACCGGCGAGCGGAGTTCCCTCATGAGCGTGCTGCGGATCGGGAACGCGTCGGGCTTCTACGGCGACCGTTTCGCCGCCTGGCGGGAGATGCTCGACGGCGGCGAGCTGGACGTGCTGACCGGTGACTACCTGGCCGAGCTGACCATGCTCATCCTCGGCCGGGACCGGATGCGCGACCCGTCGCTGGGCTACGCGAAGACGTTCCTGCGCCAGGCGGAGGGCGTGCTCGGCACCGCGCTGGAGCGCGGCGTCACGCTGGTCACAAACGCGGGTGGCCTCAACCCGGCGGGGCTGGCCGACGCCATCCGGTCGCTCGGCGACCGGCTCGGCCTCCAGGTGCGGGTCGGGTACGTCGAGGGCGACGCGATCCAGCGGCCGGACGCGCTGACCGCCAACGCGTACCTGGGCGCGTTCGGGATCGCGGCCTGCCTGGACGCGGGCGCGGACGTGGTGGTCACCGGTCGGGTCACCGACGCCTCGCTGGCGGTCGGCCCGGCCATCGCCCGCTTCGGGTGGACCCGCGACGACCTCGACGCGCTGGCCGGGGCCACGGTGGCCGGGCACCTGATCGAGTGCGGCGCGCAGGTCACCGGCGGCAACTTCAGCTTCTTCACCGAACTGCCGGACGGCGGGCACCGGCCCGGTTTCCCGATCGCCGAGCTGCACGCGGACGGCTCGTCGGTGCTCACCAAGCACGCGGGCACCGGCGGCGCGGTGACGGTCGAGACGGTCACCGCCCAGCTGCTGTACGAGGTGGGCGGCCCGGACTACCTCGGGCCGGACGTGGTGACCCGGCTCGACACGGTACGGCTGGAGCAGGAGGGCCCGGACCGGGTACGCGTGTCCGGGGTCCGCGGCACGCCGCCGCCGGACACGCTGAAGGTGGGCGTCAACAACCTGGGCGGCTTCCGCAACTCGATGACGTTCGTGCTGTGCGGGCTGGACATCCCGGCCAAGGCGGCACTGGTCCGCGCCCAGATCGAGGAGTCGGTCGGCACGGAGGGGCTGGAGTTCACGCTGGCCCGTACCGACCACCCGGACACCGGCGACACCGAGGCGGCGAGCGCGCTGCTGCACGTACACCTGCGCGACGGCGACAAGTCGCGGGCCGGGCGGGCGTTCTCGGCGGCGGCGGTGGAGCTGGCGCTGGCCTCCTATCCGGGTTGCACGCTCACCACGCTGCCCGGTGACGCGACGCCGTACGGGGTGTTCACCGCCGACGCGATCGCGCAGGACGCGGTCGAGCACGTGGCGGTGCTGCCCTCCGGCGAGCGGGTGCCGATCCCGCCGCCGACGGTGACGAGCGGTTTGGAAGGGACCCTTGTACAACACGAGGCGTTAACAGGGGGCCCTTCCTTGCACGCCACCCGGCGGGGGCCGCTCGGTGAGCTGGTCGGCGCGCGCTCGGGCGACAAGGGCGGCGACGCCAACCTGGGCGTCTGGGCGCGTACCGACGCGACCTGGCCGTGGCTGCGCGACTGGCTGACCGTGGAACGGCTGGCCGAGCTGCTGCCGGAGACGGCGTCGCTCACCGTCGAGCGGTACGAGCTGCCGAACCTGCGCGCCGTCAACTTCGTGATCCGCGGGCTGCTCGGGCAGGGCGTGGCCGCGTCCACCCGGTTCGATCCCCAGGCCAAGGCGCTCGGCGAGCTGCTGCGCTCGCGAGTGGTCGACCTTCCGACGGAGGTTGCGGCATGACCATCGTGGACACGCCGGAACGCCGGCAGCTACGCGAGCTGACCCGCTCGTTCGTGGTCCGGGAGGTGCTGCCGCACCTGTCCGACTGGGAGCGGGCCGGCGAACTGCCCCGGTCGCTGCACGAGACCGCCGCGAAGGTCGGCCTGCTCGGCATCGGCTTCCCGGAGTCGGTCGGCGGCAGCGGCGGCGACCTGCTCGACTCGATGGTGGTCACCGAGGAGATCATCCGCTCGGGCGGGTCGTCGGGGCTGATCGCCGCGCTGTTCACGCACGGCATCGCGCTGCCGCACATGGTTCAGGCTCAGGACGAGGCGCTGATCGAGAAGTACGTCCGTCCCGCGCTCGCCGGGACGATGATCGGCGCGCTGGCGATCACCGAGCCGGACGGCGGCTCGGACGTGGCGGGCATCCGCACCTGCGCGGTACGCGACGGCGACCACTACGTGGTCAACGGCGCCAAGACGTACATCACCAGCGGGGTCCGGGCCGACTTCGTCACCACTGCGGTCTGCACCGACTTCCCCGGGTCGGGCTCGCTCAGCCTGCTCGTGATCGACAAGGGCACGCCGGGGTTCACAGTGGGCCGGCGGCTGGAGAAGCTGGGCTGGC
Organism: Micromonospora chalcea; assembly: GCF_028768405.1. NCBI lineage: Bacteria > Bacillati > Actinomycetota > Actinomycetes > Micromonosporales > Micromonosporaceae > Micromonospora > Micromonospora chalcea. Next base: position 4,450,763 of record NZ_CP118233.1, read on the forward strand.
ACTGCTCCGACACGGCCGAACTGTCCTTCGTCGACGTCCGGGTGCCGGTGCGCAACCGGGTCGGCCCGGAGGACACCGGCTTCCTCGCCATCATGCAGCAGTTCGCCGCCGAGCGGCTGTCGCTCGCCACGCAGGCGTACGCGACCGCGCAGCGCTGCGTGGACCTGACGGTGCGGTGGTGCCGGGACCGTCAGACGTTCGGCCGGCCGCTCGTTTCGCGGCAGGTGGTGCGGCACCGGCTGGCCGAGATGCACTCCCGCACCGAGGCGGCCCGGGCGTACGTGCACGAGGTCGCCGAGCGGGTCGCCGCCGGGCAGCCGGTGGTGACCGAGGTGGCGATCGCGAAGAACGTGGCGGTGTCCGCGTGCGACTTCGTCGTCGACGCCGCGCTGCAACTGCACGGCGGTTTCGGCTACATGCGTGACGCCGAGGTGGAGCGGCACTACCGCGACGCCCGGCTGCTCGGCATCGGCGGCGGCGCCACCGAGATCATGAACGAGATCATCGCGAAGGGCATGGGCCTGTGAGCACGACAGTTCTGCAGAGCACGATCGACCCGTCCGCGCCCGCCTTCACCGCCAACCGGGAGGCGCTGCTGGAACGCCTCGCCGAACTGGAGGCGGCGCTCGACCAGGCCCGGGGCGGTGGCGGCGAGAAGTACGTGACCCGCCATCACGGTCGCGGCAAGCTGCTCCCGCGGGAGCGGATCGAGCTGCTGCTCGACCCGGACAGCCCGTTCCTGGAGCTGTCGTCGGTGGCCGCGTTCGGCACCGACTTCCCGGTCGGCGCCAGCACCGTGACCGGCATCGGCGTGGTCGAGGGCGTCGAGTGCCTGATCGTGGCGAACGACCCGACGGTACGCGGCGGCGCGATCAACCCGTGGTCGCTGGCGAAGACGCGGCGGGCTGGTGAGATCGCGGCGGCGAACCGGCTGCCGATGGTGAACCTGGTCGAGTCGGCCGGGGCGGACCTGCCCACCCAGGCGGAGATCTTCATTCCGGGCGGCCGGGTGTTCCGGGACCTGACCCGGCTGTCGGCGCAGCGGATCCCGACGGTGAGCGTGGTCTTCGGCAACGCCACCGCCGGTGGCGCGTACGTGCCCGGCATGTCGGACTTCACCATCATGATCCGGGACCGCTCGCAGGTCTACCTCGCCGGGCCGCCGCTGGTGAAGATGGCCACCGGCGAGGTCACCGACGACGAGTCGCTGGGCGGCGCGGCGATGCACGCCACCACGTCCGGCCTGGCCGACTTCCTCGCCTCCGACGAGCGCGACGGGATCCGGCTGGCCCGGCAGTGCGTCCGCCGGCTCAACTGGCGCAAGCAGGGCCCGCCGCCCCGCAACCCGCACCCGCTGCCACCCCGGTACGACCCGGATGAGCTGCTCGGCATCGCCAGCGCCGACCTGAAGGTGCCGTTCGACCCGCGCGAGGTGCTGGCCCGGGTACTCGACGACAGCGCGTTCGACGAGTTCAAGCCCGGCTACGGCACCGCGCTGGTGACCGGCTGGGGTGAGCTGCACGGCTACCCGGTCGGCGTGCTGGCGAACGCCCGGGGCGTGCTGTTCAGCGAGGAGGCGCAGAAGGCGGCGCAGTTCATCCAGCTCGCCAACGCGGCGGACACACCGCTGGTCTTCCTGCAGAACACCACCGGTTACATGGTCGGCACCGAGTACGAGCAGCGCGGCATCATCAAGCACGGCGCCCTGATGATCAACGCGGTGTCGAACTCGAAGGTGCCGCACCTGACCGTCAACCTGGGCGCCTCCTACGGCGCCGGCAACTACGGCATGTGCGGCCGGGCGTACGAGCCGCGGTTCCTGTTCACCTGGCCGAACGCGAAGTCGGCGGTGATGGGCCCGGCGCAGCTCGCCGGGGTGCTGTCCATCGTGGCCCGGCAGGCCGCCGCCGCCCGGGGCCGCGAGTACGACGAGGACACCGACGCCGCCATGCGGATGATGGTCGAGCAGCAGATCGAGTCGCAGTCCGGCGCGCTGTTCCTGTCCGGGCGGCTCTACGACGACGGGGTGATCGACCCCCGGGACACCCGTACCGTCCTCGGGCTGTGCCTGTCGGCGATCCACAACGGACCGGTGAAGGGCGCCGACGGTTTCGGCGTCTTCCGGATGTAGGGGGCGTACTCAATTGATCACGAAGCTTCTGGTTGCGAACCGGGGCGAGATCGCCCGCCGGGTCTTCGCCACCTGCCGCGCCCTCGGCGTGGCCACCGTCGCCGTGCACTCCGACGCGGACGCCGACGCGCCGTTCGTCGCCGACGCCGACCAGGCGGTACGGCTGCCGGGGAACACGCCGGCCGAGACGTACCTGCGCGTCGACGCCATCCTCGACGCGGCCCGCCGGTCCGGCGCGGACGCCGTCCACCCCGGTTACGGCTTCCTGGCCGAGAACGCCGAGTTCGCGGCGGCGGTGACCGACGCGGGTCTGACCTGGGTCGGGCCGTCCGCGAAGGCGATCGCGGCGATGGGCGACAAGATGGCGGCCAAGGCGCTGCTCGCCGACGCGGGCGTGCCGATGCTGCCCACCTGGACCGACCCGGCCGAGGTCACCGCCTTCCCGGTGCTGGTCAAGGCCGCCGCCGGTGGCGGCGGCCGGGGCATGCGGATCGTCCACGACGCGGCCGGGCTGGCCGAGGCCGTCGCGGGCGCGCGCCGCGAGGCGGCGGCGGCGTTCGGCGACGGCACGGTCTTCATCGAGCGGTACGTGGAACGCGGCCGCCACGTCGAGGTGCAGATCTTCGGCGACACCCACGGCACCGTCGTGGCCCTCGGGGTACGCGACTGCTCGATCCAGCGCCGCCACCAGAAGATCGTCGAGGAGGCGCCCGGCGTGCTGCCCGACGACGTGCGCGCGGCGCTGCACGAGGCGGCGGTGGCCGCCGGGCGGGCCGTCGACTACGTCGGCGCGGGAACAGTGGAGTTCCTGCTCGCGCCGGACGGGCAGGTGCACTTCCTGGAGATGAACACCCGCCTCCAGGTGGAGCACCCGGTCACCGAGCTGACCACCGGGCTGGACCTGGTACGGCTGCAACTGCTCGTCGCCGAGGGCGAGCCGCTGCCGGTCACCACCACGCCGCCGGCCGACGGCCACGCCATCGAGGTACGGCTGTGCGCCGAGGACCCGGCTCAGGGCTTCCGTCCGGCCACCGGCACGCTGCACCGGTTCGCGATCCCCGGGGTCGCCGCCGAGTTCGGTCCGGCCCGGGGGCTGCGCCTGGACTCGGGCGTGGTGGACGGCTCGACGGTGAGCGTGCACTACGACTCGATGCTGGCGAAGCTCGTCGCCTGGGCGCCCACCCGCACCGAGGCGGCCCGCGCCCTGGCCGGCGCGCTGGCCCGCGCCGAGCTGCACGGCGTGGCCACCAACCGGGACCTGCTGGTACGCGTGCTGCGCAGCCCGGAGTTCGCCGCCGTGGACGTCGACACCGGCTTCCTGGACCGGCACCCGGAGGTGTTCGAGCCGCTGCTGCCGGCCGAGCAGCTTCCGGTGGTGGCGCTGGCCGCCGCGCTGGCCGCTGCCGCCGCACGCCGGGCCGCCGCCCCGGTGCTGGCCGGGCTGCCGTCGGGTTGGCGCAACGTGCCGTCCTTCCCGCAGGTCACCCGGTTCACCGGCCCGGGCGACGAGGAGATCGAGGTCCACTACCGCCTGGACCGCACCGGCGCCCTCGCCGAGTGGGGAAGGAAGGGCCCCCTCTTAACGGATCCGGTAGAGGAAGGGTCCCCTGTTAACACCGAGCTGCCGGTGGTCGAGCTGGTGACAGCCGCCCCGGACCGGGTGGTGCTCGACGTCGACGGGGTTCGGCGGGCCTTCCGCGTACACCGGGTGGGGTCGTCGGTCTTCGTGGACGGCCCGGACGGGGCGGCGAGCCTCACCGAGCTGCCCCGCCTGCCCCTGCCCACCGCGGAGCTGGCGGCCGGGTCGCTGCTCGCGCCGCTGCCCGGGGCGGTCACCCGGGTGCACGTCGAGGTCGGTCAGCGCGTCGCCGCCGGTGACCTGCTGCTGACGCTCGAAGCGATGAAGCTCGAACATCCCGTGCTCGCCCCCGCCGACGGCGTGGTGACGGAACTGCCGGTGCCCGCCGGCGGCCAGGTCGAGACGGGTGCCGTACTGGCCGTCGTGGACCCCGAGGAGGACCCCCAGTGAACTTCGACCTCACCCCCGAACAGGACCAGCTCCGCGATGCGGTACGGGAGCTGGGACGCAAGTACGGCCATTCCTACTTCGTGTCGAAGGCCAAGGCCGGCGAGCACACCACCGAGCTGTGGCACGAGGCCGGCCGGCTGGGCTACCTGGGCGTCAACATCCCCACCGAGTACGGCGGCGGGGGCGGCGGCATCACCGACCTGGCGCTCGTCTGCGAGGAGCTGGCCGCGACCGGCTGCCCGCTGCTGCTCCTGGTGGTCTCCCCCGCCATCGCCGCCACGATCATCAGCAAGCACGGCACGGAGGAGCAGCGCAAGAAGCACCTCCCCGGGCTCGCCGACGGCTCCGAGAAGATCGTCTTCGCGATCACCGAGCCGGACGCCGGTTCGAACTTCCACCGGCTGTCCACAGTGGCCCGCCGCGACGGCGACGACTGGCTGCTCAGCGGCCGGAAGATCTACATCTCCGGCGTGGACGAGGCCGGGCACGTCCTCGTGGTCGCTCGCACCGAGGACGCGTCCACCGGGAAGCTGAAGCCGGCGCTGTTCATCGTGCCGACCGACGCGCCGGGCCTGGAGAAGTCCAAGCTGGACATGGAGATCCTGTCGCCGGAGAACCAGTTCCTGCTCTTCCTCGACGACGTCCGGCTGCCCGCCGACGCGCTCGTCGGCGAGTCGCTCGACGCCGGGCTGCCGGCGCTGTTCGCCGGGCTCAACCCGGAGCGCATCACGGTGGCCGCGATGGGCGCCGGCACCGGTCGGTACGCGATCGACAGGGCGAGCGACTACACCGCCACCCGCAAGGTGTGGGGCGGGAACTCGATCGGCTCGCACCAGGGCGTGGCGCACCCGCTCGCGCACGCGGCGGTCCAGGTCGAGCTGGCCCGTCTGATGATCTACAAGGCGGCGACGCTGTACGACGCGGGTCGCGACCTGGAAGCGGGCATCTCCGGCAACATGGCCAAGTACGCGGCCGGTGAGGCCGCCGCGCTCGCCGTCGACACCGCCGTCCAGGCGCTCGGCGGGGCCGGCATGACCACCGAGTACGGCGTGTCGACGCTGCTCGGCGCGGTACGCGCGGGCCGGATCGCCCCGGTCAGCCGCGAGATGATCCTCAACTTCGTCGCCCAGCACGTCCTCGGCCAGGACAAGTCCTACTGACCGAGGTGGGCCCGGGGTACGGCGGGTGCCCGATCACCTGCCGTACCCCGGGGGTCCGTCACTGGGCGGTGTGGTCGAGGAGACCTCGGCCTCGCCACTCCCGGATCGACGCTCACGGTAGCGGCTTCCCAACCCGGAGCGATACGGCAGCCGACCAACAGATGTAACGATTTTTGCTCGATCGACGCTTCTGCTGCTCCGAAGTGGAGCGTGACTGACGGGAAGCCGTCTCGGCCCGCCGGTTGACAGGTTGCCGCGCTGGGCCATGCTTGTCGGGTGAGATCGTTCCCGAAGCCCGATGCGCGGGCGAAGGCCGTCGTCGCGTCCCTGGCGACGGTTGCGGCGGTGGTGGCCCTCGCGGTGTGGCGCCCGCCCGGCATCCTGTCGGTCGTGCTGGCCCTGGTCTGCGTCGTGCTGGGCATGATCGCCGGGGTGACGATCACCGCGGCCCGCCAGCCCGTCAGCGGTGGTGGGCACACCCCGTCGCCCGAGACCTGGCTGCCCGAGGCCGGGTACGGAGTGGACGCCGACACGCTCGAGGCGATCGACCCCCGGGCGGTACGGAACCTGCGCGCCCCCGGCGGCCATCCGGTCGACGCGGACACGCTCGAGACGCTGGACCCGCGGGCGGTACGCGGCCTGCGGACGCAGACCGCGGTGGACGCCGACACGCTGGAGACGCTCGACCCGAGGTCGGTGCGGCAGAGCCGAGGGCTCAGCGGCCGGTGAGCGTGGGCCCGGCGAGCGCGTTCACTCCCCGCCCGGCCAGGCACCGGTAGGTGCGGTCGGCGTCGGTCTCCGGCGGCAGCACCTCGAGGTTCCATCCGTTCGCCGGGTCCGCGCCACTGACCACCCGGAACGTGTCGGGGTTGCACACCTTGCCGACGGCCGGGTCGGCGACCACCGCGTCGTGCTTGGCGCCGGCGAGACCGGCCGGCAGGTCACCCGCGGCGTACGTCTCCCAGGTGTGCTGGCCGTCGCAGGGCACCCGGCTCGCCTCGGCCCGGTCGCGGCGCAGCCGTACCGGACCGAAGCACTCCAGCTCGGAAGCGCACCGCGCGCCGGCCGGGAGCCGCACGTCGGCGGACGCGCAGCCGGGCACCGGCCCCCCGGCCACGCCGCTCGTCACCGGGGTCGGCGGAGCGGCGGGCGTGTGACCGGCGGCCAGCCAGCCGCCACCGGCCGACGCCGCCAGCGCGAGCACCCCGGCGCCGCCGAGGAACCAGCGCTTGGGCCAGCGGCGGGCCCGCGACGCCACGGTCGGGTGGTCGTCGTCGGCGGGCGGGCGCGGGTTCGGGCCGCCGCTACGGCGGTAGCGCTCGGCGCCGTCGTAGAGCGCGCCGCCGGCCGGGGCGCCGTCCAGCGGCAGCCCGGCGAGCAGGCCGCGCAACTCGACCGCGGAGGGACGCGCGCCCGGGTCGTTCGACATCCCCAGCCGGAGTACGTCGATCAGCTCGCCGGGCACCCCGGGCAGCCCGGGGATGGGCTGCTGGAACATCTCCAGCACGGTCACCAGACTCGGGTTGCGTTCCGAGTGCCAGCGCGGCGGCCGGCCGTACATCACCGCGTAGAGGGTGGCGCACAGCGAGTAGACGTCGACGGCCGGGCTGGGCGGGCTGTGGTTGAACGTCTCGGGCGGCGCGTACGCCGGGGTGAGCGCCTCCAGCATGACCGAGGAGTCACGGAACTCGGCGAGCACCGCCAGGCCGAAGTCGGCGAGGACCGCCGAGTTGAACTCGGAGTGCAGGATGTTGGCCGGCTTGACGTCCCGGTGCAGCACGCCCGCCGCGTGCGAGTGGGCCAGCGCGTCGGCGATCTTCACGCCGAGGTCGCGGGTCTCCTCCGGGCCCAGCGGCGAGGTGCGCATCCGCTCCGCGTACGAGCCGTCGCACAGTTCCATGATCAGGTAGGGGTGCTGGTCGACGGTGACCCCGACGTCGAAGAGGTCGACCACGTGGGGGTGCGACGACATCCGCCCGGCGGCGCGGGCCTCGCGCAGGAAGCGGGCCTGGTCGCGTTCGCTGTCCAGCGTCCGGTTCTCGATCTTGACCGCCACCTCGCGCCCCACCGAGATCTGGGTGGCCCGGTAGATGGTGGCGTAGCCGCCCCGGGCGAACACCTGCAGATCGGTCAGACCGGGCACGATTGGCAGCCGCACGGCGCCGGGCGGGGTCTCGGTCACGGTTCGAAAATACCCAACTGGTCCGGCCGCTCAGCGGGCCGCATCGGTGGCCGGCACCGGATCCGGCGCGGAGTCGTCAGTGGCGGTGCCCGCCCGGCGCGCGTCCCACCACAGGCCGACGGCTGTCGCGACCGCGCCCAGCCCTTCCCACGCGGCGACCGCGAAGAACCGGTCCGGCGCGACGTCGGACAGCACCGCGATGGTGAAGACGGTGAACGTGACCAGGCGGAACCAGACCGTGAAGCGGTAGAACGGCCGCCACTCGGTGGCGACGGCGAGCAGGTAGTAGACCCCCATGTTGAACGAGGCCATCGACGACGCGGTGAGGAACGTGCCGGTGTAGTCGCCCGGGGCGCGTTCGGCCGGCACCTCGAAGCCGAGCAGACGAAGCTGAGTCTCCGGCCAGATCAGGCCGAGCGCGCCGAGGAGCAGCGCGAGGAGCCCGAAGACCGCGATCGTCCAGCCGGCGCCCGAGCGCGGCAGCCTCATCGTCCCTCCCCAGCGTGGTCCGCCGGTGACGCAGGCGCGCACCGGGAGGCGGCAGTCGATCCACGACTGTCGCCGCCCACGCTAACCGGCTCCACCGACGAACACATCCCCGGAACCGTCAGAACAGCGGGCGATCAGCCGCCGGAGAGGCGAACCCGCAACGCGTCGGCGACCATCCGCTCACTGCGCTGTTCGGTGGCGTACGCGAGGCGTACCGCCTCCTCCGCGTTGGTCAGCGCCTCGGCCCGGCGGCCGCACGCGTCGAGCGCCTCGGCCAGCACCAGCCGCGCCACCACCTGGCTGCGCACGTCCTCGGCCGGCGCCGTGATCGACCGCTGCGCCCAGTCGAGCGCCTGTTCGCGCTGGCCGTGGGCGAGCAGCGCGGCGGCGTACCGGGCCATCGTCTGCCGCCGGGAGAACAGCAGCGAGGGCGCGTTCGCCGCGCCGGTGGCGACCGGGGCCAGCAGCCCCACGGCGGTGCCCGGGTCACCGGCCGCGAGGCGGGCCATGGCGAGCAGCACCCGGGGCGCGACCTGGGCCGGGGCCTGCGGGTTGTGCGGCTCCACCCGGGTCAGCACCGACCGTGCCTCCCGCTCGGCGGTCTCGTGGTCGCCCATGTCCAGCGCCACGAAGCCGCGCAGCGTCCCGGCCATGCCGGTCAGCAGCGGGTGGGTGGTGCGGTCGGCGTACTCGAGCGCGTCGGTGAACAGGTCGGCGGCGTGTTCCGGCTCGCCCAGCCCGCGCGCCACCACCCCGCGCACCACGAGCGCGAAGCCCTGTCCCCAGTCGTCGCCCACCTCGGCGAAGTCCCGGTACGCGCGCCGCGCCGCCCGGTCCGCCTCGGCCAGGTCGCCCAGCTCGGCGGTGGCGTACGCCTCGACCGCGCGCAGCGTGCCGACCGCCCACGCCTCGCCGACCCGCTCCCCGAACGGCAGGAACACCCGCGCCATCCGGCACGCCTCCCGCAGCCGTCCGGCGAGCAGCCGGGCGAACGCGGTGGTGCCGCGCAGCCAGGCCCGCCCGTACGGGTCCTTCAGCTCGGCGAAGAGCCGGGCGGCCCGCCCGAGCACCGCGTCGGTGCCGGCGAAGTCGCCCCGGGTGGTGGTCACCCAGGCCAGGTTCTGCAACGACCAGGCCTGCCCGCGCGGATCCCGGGCGGCCAGGCTGACCTGATAGGACGCGGCCAGCCGGCTGCTCGCCTGCCCGAGCCGGCCGGCGATGAAGTCGGCCATGCCGAGCCGCCGCATCGCCGACGCCCGCATGGTGGGCAGGTCGGCGTCGGTGGCCACCTGCAACGCCTCCTGCCAGCTGCGCTCGGCCCGCTCGGCGTCACCCAGCGTCTGCTGGGCCTGCCCGGCCAGCAGCAGCGCGGCGGTCCGGGTGGCCGGGTCACCGGTGTTCGCGGCGATCTTCTCGGCGAACGCGAGCGCGTCGGCCGGGCGGCCGATCTGGAGCAGCGCCCGGGCGTGCGTCACCCGGTCGGCCGGCGGTACGCCGTCGCGGGCCAGCTCGGCCGCGCGTTCGGCGTACTCGACCGCGAGAGCCGGCTCCCCCGACCGCAGTGACCGGCGGGCGGCCCGGCCCAGCGCGGCCACGCCCAGCGGGGTGACCGCCCGGGCCGGCGCGTCCGGGCGCAGCTTGACCGCGTCGGCGAGCGCTGTGGCCCGCTCGACGTGCTCGGCGACGAAGTCGTCCCGGGCGGCCTCGGTGAAGGCGCCCGCCGGGGCGCCGCCCGTCCCGTCCACGCTCTCCGGCGCGGCCCAGCGGGCCAGCGCCGCGTGCCGTTCGGCCAGCTCGGCCTTGCTCACCCCGGCGTACGCGGCCTCCCGCATGAGCGGGGTGGCGAAGGCGAACCCGGTGCGGGTGCGGTGCAGCATGCGGCGTTGCAGCAGCTCCTCCACGGCCCGGTCCAGCTCGACGGCGGCCACCGCGGCGGGCCGGCCGTCCTGCCCGAGCCGCTGCTCGCGCAGCGCCTCCAGCGCGCCGGCGGGCACTGTGTCGCCCACCACCGCGGCGTCGCGCAGCGCCGAGCGGGCATCCGGCGGCAGCGCGTCGATACGCGCCGCGAGCACCGCGGCCAGGTCCCGGGAGAGCAGCCGGCTGCCGAGCGAGCCGGGCGCGAGACGCCAGCCGACGTCCGCGCCGCGGCCGGGCCCGGCGGTCAGCGCGCCGCGCTCCATCAGCAGCGTCACGAGTTCGGCCAGGTAGAACGGGTTGCCCTGGGCGGTGGCGAGCAGCCGGTCCGTGTCGGCCTGGGGCATGCGGCCACCGGCGAGGTAGCTGGTGAGCAGCCGGGAGGCGTCCGCGCCGCGCAGCGGCGGCAGCGCGTGCACCTCGGCGTCCGCGACCCGGGTCAGCGCGCCGGCGGTCCGTACCAGCTCGGGACGGCCGAGCAGCAGCACGAGCACCGGCCCGCTGAGCCGGTTGAGGGTCAGCGCCAACGCCTTGAGCGTCTCGGCCGTGGCGTCGTGCAGGTCGTCCACCACGATCACCAGCGGCGCCTCCACGGCGAGCGCGGTGAGCAGGTCCGCGACAGCGGTCGGCACGGCTTCGTCGTCCGGTGGCGGCCCGGCCGCGTTCCACTCACCGTTCTCCGTGGCGGGCGGCAGTTCGGCGTACCCGAGCAGGGCCAGGAGCTGGTCCACGGCGATCGGTGGCGGGTCGCCGGGGAGCCGGGACAGGCGCTGGCCGAGGCGGCGCAGCCGCTCCTCGACGGCCGGGCGGGTGACGGCGGTGGCCGCGTCGCCGGGCAGGCCGACGGCGGCGCGGACCAGGTCGGCCAGCGGGGCCAGGCGGCGGCGCTCGCCGAACGCGGCGCACCGCACCGACAGCACCCGGGCGCCGGTGTGCGCGGCGTACCGGCCGGCGCCGACGTCGTATCCGGCGGCGAGGCGTTCCACCTCGGCCGCGAACCGGGACTTGCCGATGCCCGCCTCGGCGGTCATCAGCAGCACCCGGGGCTCGCCCCGGTCGATCACCTCGGCGAGCCGGCCGGCGACCCGGCCGATCTCCGTCTCCCGGCCCACGAACGGCGCCTCGTCGCCGAGACCGGACCGGGTGCCGGGCGCGTCCAGCAGGCCCAGCAGCTCGTACGCCTCGACCGGCTCCCGCTTGCCCTTGAGCCGCAGCGGGCGCAGCGCCCGCCAGGAGGCGACGTGCCGGGTGGCGGCGGAGGTGCGCGCCCCGGCGTAGACCGCGCCGACCGCGGCGGCGTCGGCGAGCCGCGCGGCGGTGTTCACCGTGTCGCCGATGACCGTGTACTCGATCGCCGCCTGGATGCCCGCGATCACGTCCCCGGTGTTGAGGCCGACGCGCAGGCCCAGCGGCGCGCCGCCGCCCCGCTCGTCGTCGAGCACCCGCCGCACCGCGCGCTGCATGGACAGCGCCGCGCGGACCGCCCGCTCGGCGTCGTCCTCGTGGGCGACCGGCGCGCCGAAGACCGCCATGATCCCGTCGCCGGTGAGCTTGTCGACGTGGCCGCCGAACGTCTTGACCGCGCCCGCGAGGGCGGCGAGCACCCGGTCGGTGACCGCGCCGACCCGTTCCGGGTCCAGGTCCTCCGACCAGGAGGTGAAGTCGGACAGGTCACCGAAGAGCACTGTCACCACGCGGCGTTCGGCGGCGGGCAGCGTGGCGGCGGCCGGCAGCGCCGCGCCGCAGTTGTGACAGAACCGCGCCCCGGGTACCGCTACCGTCCCGCACACCGGGCAGGTCACGGCTGCTCCACTCCGAGGTGTTCGAGCTGGGCGCGGACGGACCACTCGGCGGCCCACCACAGCGACCTGTCGACGTCGGCGTAGACCACGGCGACCACCTCGGGCGCGGTGGTGGCGCCCGCGGCCACGGCGGCGCGCACCTGGTCCAGCCGGGCCCGCCGGTGGGCCAGGTAGAAGTCGGCCGCCGCGCCGCAGTCGGCGAGCGCCGGGCCGTGGCCCGGGAGCACCGGGACCTCCCGGTACGTGGAGAGCAGTTCCAGGCTCGACAAATAGTCGCCGAGGTGCCCGTCGGGGTGGGCCACCACGGTGGTGCCCCGCCCGAGGATCGTGTCGCCGGTCAGCACCACCCGATCGCCGTCGTGCTCGGCGAGGAGGCAGACCGAGTCGGCGGTGTGCCCGGGGGTGGGCAGCAGCCGCAGGTCGAGCCCCAGGTCGAGGCGCGTGTCGGCGGTGAGCGGGTCACCGCCGGCGGTGTGGGCCGGGTCGGCGGCGAGCACGGGTACGCCGTCGAGCAGCTCACGCAGCCGGGGCGCGCACTCGGTGTGGTCGGGGTGCCCGTGCGTGATCAGCACCGCGCCGATCGGCCCCTGGGCCGCGATCGCGGCGAGGTGCCCCTCGTCGGCGGGGCCCGGGTCGACCACCAGGGCCGGCGCGTCCGGCCCGGCCCGCAGCACCCACGTGTTGGTCCCGTCGAGCGTCATCGGCCCCGGATTGGGCGCGCGCAACAGCGTCACCCACCCCGGCAGCCCATCTGCAAGCGCCCCAGCGGCCCCGGTCACACGCCCACCCATGGCAGCGATCGTACGACTCCCCCGGCCACTCCCCGCGATCTTGCAGTTCCCGCCGCTGGTTTGTCCCCGTCTGGGGCTTCTGCCAGGGCGGTAACCGCAAGATCGCGGGCTCGGCGGGGCGGGTCAGACGACCTCGACGATGACCTCTACCTCTACCGGGGCGTCGAGGGGGAGTTCGGCCACGCCCACCGCGCTGCGGGCGTGGCGGCCGGCCTCGCCGAACACGGCGCCGAACAGGTCCGAGGCACCGTTGATCACGCCGGGCTGGCCGGTGAAACCGGGCGCGCTGGCCACGAAGCCGGTCAGCTTCACGACCTTCACCACGTTCTCCAGCCCGACCAGCGCGTCGATCGCGGCCAGCGCGTTCAGCGCGCACCGCTGCGCCAGGTCCTTCGCCTGCTCGGCGGAGACGCCGTTGCCGACCTTGCCGGTGGCGAGCAGCTTGCCCTCGGCCATCGGCAGCTGGCCGGAGACGTAGACGTGCTGCCCGGACTGGACGGCCGGCACGTAGCTGGCCACCGGCGGCACCACCTCGGGCAGCGCGAGGCCGAGTTCGGCGAGCTTCGCGTGGGGTCCGTTGCTCATGCCGGTCAGCCCTTCGGGCGCTTCAGGTACGCGACGAGCTGCTCCGGGTTCGGGCCGGGCACCACCGAGACCAGTTCCCAGCCGTCCTCGCCCCAGTTGTCGAGGATCTGCTTGGTCGCGTGGACCAGCAGCGGCACCGTGGCGTATTCCCACTTCTGCATCGGAGGAGGGCTCCCTTGCCTGACTTGGACTTCGGTCAGGCACAGCCTACGGTCCGCCGTCGTCAACGGGACGCGGGACGCGGCTCCGGCGCGGAGGGCGGCTCGCCACACGGGCCCTCGTGCTCGAAGCGCTGCGGGCACCGGCTGCGGTCGGGCAGCAGCAGATCGCAGAAGACCCGGTGCCTGTTGTTCTGGTCGTCGGCGGTGGAGACGGTGGTCTCGCCCGCATCCAGCTCCACCAGGAAGCTCAGCGAGGTGGCCACGGTGCCGGCGAGCGCGGTGGCCGCGGCGAGGTCGGCCACCCGTACCGGCAGGTGGATGACGTAGCCGGGCTCGTCCTCGTCCCGCCCCTTCGCGCCGGGGCGGGACGGCGTCCGGACCACCTCGACCGGAAGGCGGTACGACCGCTCGTTGAACGAGGCGGGCACGTCGGCCTCGCCGGGCCGGCCGGACCGGTCGCCGGGGAACTGGGCTCGGGGGGTGTTCTCCGCGTCGCGCATGCGTCGCCTCCGGGCGTCGTACCTGCTCACTGACACCGCCATCCGCCTCGGCACCGTCCGGCGGGTCCGGCTCTCCGTGTCGGGACGAACGTAGGACCTCCGGCCAGTCCCGGCAACGGGACGCGCATGCTTCGTCACAACCAGTCACATATGTGACACAAGCCTGGTCCGGAACGCGACCGCGAACTCGCCTCCCGCCGGTGCGTACGCGGGGCTGGCAAGCGCCCCGCCGACCGCTACCCTTCCGGACTGGGCACGCGCGGACGCGCGCCCGACCACCTCGACCCGTGCCCGTCGCCTGGGGCGGCGACGGGAGCCGCAACCCGGGGGAGACAGATGACCCAACCGCCCGCCGGTGGCGACACCGGCACGCCCGGCGACCCGCACCCACAATCACCGCCCGGCGGCGGCACACCGCCGGGCGCCGTTCCCGCCGCCGGGCCACCGGCGTATCCGCCCGGCCCGCCCGGCGGCCCGCCACGCAAGCGACCGGCGCTGCTCATCGCCTCGCTGGTGCTGGCCGCCGCGGTCCTGCTCTGCGGCGGTGGGGGCACTGCCGCGTTCCTGGTCCTGCGCGACGCCGAGAACGGCCAGGGAGCGAAGGAGCCGCAGATCGCGGTGGACGGCTTCCTCAAGGCCGTCTACCAGGAGCGGGACGCCGAGAAGGCGGCCACGTTCGTCTGCTCGGCGGCCCGGGACGACGAGAAGATCGCCGCCAAGGTCGCCGAGGTGCGCAAGTACGCCGAGCAGTACCAGAACCCCCGGTTCCGCTGGAGCAACCCGACCGTCGACAACGAGACCGGCGACCGGGCCACCGTCTCCGCCCGGGTGACCATGACCACCGCCGACGAGAAGGTCGCCGAGCAGTCCCTGCGCTTCACAGTGGTGCGGAAGACGGGTTGGTGGGTCTGCGAGGTCGGCTGATCCGGCCGGCTGGTTAGGCTCGACGGGTGGCAGCGAGTGAGCAGCCGGCCGAGTCCGCCGGCAGATGGCCGGCCCGCCTGCACGTGGTGACCGGCAAGGGCGGCACAGGCAAGACGAGCGTGGCCGCCGCGCTGGCCCTCGGCCTGGCCGCCGGGGGCCGGCGCACCCTGCTGGTCGAGGTGGAGGGCCGGCAGGGCATCGCCCAGCTCTTCGGCACCGACCCGCTGCCGTACGAGGAGCGGCACCTCGCCGACGCGCCCGGCGGCGGTGAGGTGCGGGCGCTGGCGGTCGACGCCGAGGCGGCGCTCCTGGAATACCTGGACATGTTCTACAAGCTCGGCGCGGCCGGCCGGGCGCTGCGCAAGCTCGGCGCGATCGACTTCGCCACCACGATCGCGCCGGGCCTGCGCGACGTGCTGCTCACCGGCAAGGTCAAGGAGGCGACCACCCGGACCAGCGGCTCGCGCCGGACGTACGACGCGGTCGTGCTGGACGCGCCGCCGACCGGACGCATCGGCCGCTTTTTGAACGTGACAGCGGAGACCGCCCGGCTGGCCAAGGTCGGCCCGATCAAGACCCAGAGCGAGGGCGTCTCCGCGCTGCTCCGGTCGCCGATGACAGCCGTGCACGTGGTCACGCTGCTGGAGGAGATGCCGGTCCAGGAGACGCTGGACGCAGTCGCCGAGCTGACCCAGCTCGGCTTCCCGGTCGGCCGGGTGATCGTCAACGGCGTCCGCCCGCCGGTGCCGGCCGGCCGGGCCGTGACCGCGGCCGAGCTGGAGCGCGGGCTGGCCGCCGCCGGCCTGCCGACCGACGGCCCGACCGTGGCCGGGCTCGTCGAGGAGGCCCACGACCAGCAGGTACGCCGAGAGCTGGAGGACTCGCTCCGGGGCGACCTGGTGGAGCTGGGCCTGCCCATGATCGAACTGCCGCTGCTGCCCGGAGGAGTCGACCGGGCCGGGTTGGAGGCGCTCGCCGAGACCCTCGTCCGGGCGGATTGACTCACACCTGCGACCGGCACGGAGCAGAGTGCCCCTCGGGACCGATACGCTCGATTGGTGCCTTCCGAAGACGCGGCGCCTCCGCTTGACGTCGACCAGATCCTCGCCGACGACGGTGTACGGATCGTGGTCTGCTGCGGGGCGGGCGGCGTGGGCAAGACGACCACTGCCGCGGCGCTGGCGCTGCGCGCGGCCGAGCGGCACGGCCGCCGGACCGTGGTGCTCACCATCGACCCGGCCCGCCGGCTGGCGCAGTCGCTCGGCCTGACCGAGCTGGACAACACACCCCGCCAGGTCAAGGGCATCGACGTCGAGGCCAGCGGCGGCGAGCTGCACGCCATGATGCTGGACATGAAGCGCACGTTCGACGACGTGGTGCTCCAGCACACCGACCCGGCGAAGGCCGCGGAGATCTTCGCCAACCCGTTCTACCAGGCCATGAGTTCCACCTTCGCCGGCACGCAGGAGTACATGGCGATGGAGAAGCTGGGCCAGTTGCACGCCCGGGGCGAGTGGGACCTGATCGTGGTGGACACGCCGCCGTCGCGGTCCGCGCTCGACTTCCTGGACGCTCCGGCCCGCCTGTCCCGGTTCCTCGACGGCCGCATGCTGCGACTGCTGCTGGCCCCGGCGCGCACCGGCGGACGCAGCATGTTCAACCTGGTGACGGCGAGCTTCGGGATGTTCTCCAAGGTGGTGCAGAAGGTGCTCGGCGCCCAACTGCTCACCGACCTGTCCGGCTTCGTCGCGGCCCTCGACTCGATGTTCGGCGGGTTCCGGCAGCGGGCCGAGCAGACGTACCGGATCCTGCAGGCCCGGGAGACGGCGTTCCTGCTGGTCGCGGCCCCGGAGCCGGACGCGGTCCGGGAGGCCGCCTACTTCGCGGGTCGCCTGCGGGAAGAGCAGATGCCGCTGGCCGGGCTGGTGCTCAACCGGGTACACCGGCCGGCGGCGGACCTGTCCGCGGCGGAGAGCCTGGCCGCCGCGGAGCGGCTGGCCGCGGCGGGCGGGCACGAGGGCACCGTCGAAGTGCTGCGCGCGCATGCCGCGCTGGCCCAGCAGGCGGTACGCGAGGAGCAGGTGGCGGCCCGGTTCACCGAGGCGTTCCCGGCGGTGCCGGCGGTGTCGGTGGCCGCGCAGCCCGCCGACGTGCACGACGTCGACGGGCTGCGGACGATCGGCGAGGCGATCAGCCGGAGCTGACCTGGCGGTCAGGTGGCAGTGGTCACCAGGACCTTGTCCTTGCCGGCCTTCTCCTTGGCGTTCTTCTTCATGGCCGCCTCGAACATCTTGCGCCAGCTGGTCACCTGCGGGTGACGGCGCAGCAACGCCCGGCGCTCGCGTTCGGTCATGCCACCCCACACACCGAACTCGATCCGGTTGTCGAGCGCGTCGGCCAGGCACTCGTACCGAACTGGGCAGCTCCGGCAGATCCTCTTCGCCACGTTCTGTTCGGCGCCCTGTACGAACAACGCGTCCGGGTCTCCGTTCTGACATGCCGCCAGTGACGGCCAGTCAGTGATCATGCCCATCTGTACACGTCCCCCCTTGCAGTACCTACCGACTTCGTGCGAGCAGCCCTCGAACTCCCCCCGGTCGTCCGCGCCGGCCTCCCCAGGGCGGCACGAACGACGCACGGCTGCCTTCGCCGCCACCATCATGCTGTGTAGTCGCCCGATTACGCAACGTTGTCGGCGAAATCCATCATTCCGGACACTCCCGGCTTCCCGGGCTTTCGCCCGGCGTCTACCCCGCCCGGGTACGTGAAAACGCTGCGCCCCTCCCGGGTTTCAGAGAGACTTCCGCCGGATCTCACGCAACCCAGGACCAGGGCTCGTGCGTTTAGCACAACGAGGCCGGCGCATGCAGGAAATGGGGAAAGTTCCCCGCGCGCCCGCCGATCCCTGCTCGCGTACCCTGTCGAGGTGACCTGGATGCGGAAACGTGACCACAACGTGCTGACCAACGCCGCATCGCTGCTGATCTGCGGCCTGTTGGCCGGAGTGGTGGTCGCTGCGGCGGCCTTCCCCGCGGTGGCGATGACCGGACTGGCCGCGAAGGCCGGCTCGGAGACATTCGGCGCGCTGCCCAAGGAGCTCACAGTCGCCCGGTCGCCGCAGATGACCAAGCTGCTCGCGTCCGACGGCAAGACCGTGCTGGCCACGATGTACGACGAGAACCGCAAGGACGTCAAGCTCAAGGACATCTCGCCGCACATGCAGAAGTCCATCATCGCGGCCGAGGACCACGACTTCTACAAGCACAACGGCGTGGACCTCAACGGTGTGGCACGGGCGTTCGTCAACAACCAGTCCGCCGGCTCCTCCCGGCAGGGCGCGTCGACGCTGACCATGCAGTACGTCCGGCTGGCCATCTCCTACTCGGCCACCCACCCGGCCGACGTGGTCGCCGCCACCGAGGACACCAGCGCCCGCAAGCTGCGCGAGATGAGCCTGGCGCTGCAGATCGACAAGGAGCTCTCCAAGGACGAGATCCTGGAGCGCTACCTGAACATCGCCGCGTTCGGCAACGGCGCGTACGGCATCTGGGCGGCCAGCCAGGTCTACTTCAACAAGCCGCCGAGCAAGCTGGACATCCAGGAGTCGGCCATGCTCGCCGGCATGGTGAAGGCGCCCACCGCGTTCGACCCGACCACCCCCGCGGGCTACCCCGAGGCGGTCGGCCGACGCGACTACGTCATCGACAACATGGTGCAGATCGGGGCGATCACCCAGCAGGAGGCGGACGCCGCCAAGAAGATCAAGCTCGTCGTCAAGGGCAAGCGCACCCCGAACGGCTGCACCCAGACCACCACCCGCTCCTGGGGCTTCTTCTGCGACTACCTCTACCGCTGGTGGCTGCAGCAGGAGACGTTCGGCGCCACCTCGTACGACCGTGAGCGGCGGCTCAAGAGCGGCGGCTACACCATCATCTCCACGCTCGACGTGCAGGCGCAGAAGGCCGCTGACAAGGCCGTCCGCAAGAACCTGGGCGAGAGCAGCAAGGCGGCCCGGATGGTGGCCGCCGTCGAGCCCGGCACCGGCCGGGTACGCGCCGTCGCCGTCAACCGCAACTTCAAGCTCGACGACCCGGACGACCCGCAGAACAAGATCTCCAGCGACCCGGCGAAGGCCAAGAAGAAGATCCGGGGCAACTACCCCAACACGGTGAACCCGCTGATCACCGGTGGCCCCGGCATCGCCGGCTACCAGGCGGGCTCGACCTTCAAGATCTTCACGCTGGTGGCCGCGCTGGAGAAGGGCTACCCGCTCAGCTACCCGATCAACGCGCAGCCCGTGTTCAAGTCGAACTACCCGGTCGAGTTCAACTCGCCGGCCGCCTGCCCGGGCACCAACAAGTACTGCCCGAAGAACGCCAACGCCTCGATGGCCGGCATGCACAACATGTGGAGCGGCTTCGGCTTCTCGGTCAACACGTTCTTCATCGACCTGCAGCAGCGGGTCGGCGCGGAGAACGTGGTGAAGGCGGCGCAGAAGCTCGGCATCTCGTTCCGCTCGTCGAGCGACGCGCAACTTGCCGCCAACCCGCACCAGTGGGGCGCGTTCAGCCTCGGCGTCTCGCAGACCACCCCGCTGGAGCTGGCGAACGCGTACGCGACGCTCGGCGCCGACGGCAAGTACTGCGAGCCGATCCCGGTGCAGGAGATCCGCGGCCCGGAGGGCGAGAAGCTCGACGTCGCGAACCCGCGCTGCGAGCAGCGGGTCAGCACCGAGGTGGCCCGGGCCGCCGTGGACGCCGCCCGCTGCCCGGTGGGTGACCGCTCCTCGACCACGAAGTGCGGCACCGCCACCGCCGGCAACGTCCGCAACATCGTCGACGCGCCGGTGGCCGGCAAGTCCGGCACCACCGACTCGGAGAAGACCTCCTCGCTGGTCGCCATGACCAAGCAGTACGCGGTCGCCGGCATCATGGCCGACCCGGACTGGCCGCAGACCAACCAGAAGATGGGCCACGACGTGCCCACCGGCATCAACCCGGCGGTCTACGAGACGCTGCGGGACGCCATGAAGGGCAAGGACCGGAAGAACTTCACCCCGCCCAGCGGCAAGATCGTCCTGGGTGACCAGCGGTCCATCCCGGATGTGAAGTGCGCGTCCATCGAGAGCGCGAAGTCCCGGCTCAAGGGCGCCGGCTTCGAGCCGGTGGTCTCCAGCAACAAGGTGGCGTCGGACTGCCCGGCGGGCACCGCGGCCGGCACCAGCCCGAACGGGCGCACCATCAAGGGCGGCGTCGTCATGATCGAGGTCAGCTCCGGCAAGGGCGACTCGGACCAGGGCGGAACCGCGACGCCGGACCGACCAGGTGGCCCGGGCGGACCGGGTAACGGCCGACCAGGACGACCGGGGAACTGATCCCAGACGAAGCGACGGCCACCTCCGTGAAGGGGGTGGCCGTCGCTTCGTCTTGTGTCTACGGGACGGTCAGAGGCCCAGCTGGCGGCGTACCTCAGCGGCCACCCGGCCCCCCTCGGCGCGGCCGGCCACCGCGGTCTGGGCGGCCTTCATGGCCGGGCCCATCTGCGCCTTGCCGGTGAAGCCGCCCGCGGCGAGCGCCCCCGAGACCAGCTCGGCCAGTTCCTCGTCGGAGAGCTGCTTGGGCAGGTAGCGCTCCAGCACCTCACCCTCGGCGGTCTCCTTGCCGGCCTGCTCGGCGCGCCCGGCGTCGGCGAACGCCACTGCCGCCTCGCGGCGCTTCTTCGCCTCCTTGGCCAGCACCGCGAGCACCTCGTCGTCGCTGAGCTCGCGCTTTTCCCGGCCGGCCACCTCGGCGTTGCCCACGGCCGCGAGGGCCATGCGAAGCGTGGAGGTGGTCAGCTCGTCGCGCGCCTTCAGGGCGGCGCGCATGTCGGCGGTGAGACGGTCCTTCAGCGTGCTCATGGACGGTGAAACTACCCTGAACGCCATGCGAAAGCGCACACTATTCCGTCTCGCGGCCGGAACCGTCGCCGCCGGGGCGGCCACCCTCGCGTACGCGTCGCTCATCGAGCGCAACATGTTCACCCTGCGCCGGTACGACGTGCCGGTGCTCCCGACCGACGCCGAACCGCTGCGGGTGCTGCACCTCTCGGACCTGCACATGATGCCCGCCCAGCGGCGCAAGCAGGACTGGGTGGCCTCGCTGGCCGCGCTCGACCCGGACCTGGTCGTGGTCACCGGCGACAACATGGCCCACCCGGAGTCGGTGCCGGGCGTGCTGCGCGCGCTGCAACCGCTGCTCGACCTGCCCGGCGCGTTCGTCTTCGGCTCCAACGACTACACCGGCCCGGTCCTGAAGAACCCCTTCACCTACTTCCTGCCGGACCGGGAGTACACCGAGGGCACGCCCCTGCCGTACGAGGAACTACGCGACATCCTCACCGGCGCCGGCTGGGTCGACATGAACAACGCCCGCACCACGCTCAAAGCAGGCGGGCGGGAGATCGAGCTGGCCGGCGTGGACGACCCGCACATCGAACGGGACGACTACGACGCCGTGGCCGGCCGGGTCAGCGGCGACGCGGCGCTGTCGATCGCGCTGTCCCACTCCCCCGAGCCCGCGGTGCTGGACCGGATGGCGGCCGACGGCTTCGGCCTGCTGCTCGCCGGGCACACCCACGGCGGCCAGGTGTGCGTGCCCGGGTACGGCGCGCTGGTGACCAACTGCGGGCTGCCCCGCTCGATGGCGCGCGGACTGCACCGCTGGCCCGGCTCGGACTCGTGGCTGCACGTCTCCGCCGGCCTCGGCACCCACCCCACCGCCCCCATCCGCTTCGCCTGCCCCCCCGAGGCCAGCATCCTCACGCTGATCTCCCGCTGACCCCGCCGCCCGGCGTCCCCGCTTCCCGGCAGATCTTGGTACGCGCCCGCCCCTCCGAGGGCCGGTTCGTACCAAGATCTGCCGCCCGCGCGGGGCGGGGGGTACCGAGTTTGACCGTGCGGGCGGGTGGGCTACTATTTGTCGGCACGCCTCGGGGTGTGGCGCAGCTTGGTAGCGCGCTTCGTTCGGGACGAAGAGGTCGTCGGTTCGAATCCGGCCACCCCGACCAGAGGTAAGAGGGCACATCCGATCCATCGGATGTGCCCTCTGCGTTTCCCCAGCCGTGATCACCCTCGCAGTAGGTCGTCTTCGACCTCTTCCACACCCTGGTCCACGGGGCCGACGACGAGCGGGACCGGGTGGTCGGCGAGATGGCGCTCCTGGTCGGGGTGGCTCCGGCGGCGCTCGTCGCCGCGTACCACGCGACGTGGCGGGACCGGCTCGTCCGGTGGAGCGCGGAGGAGACCGTCCGCATCCTCGCCGAACGCCTCGGCGGCTCGCCGACGGACGAGCAGGTAAGCCGCGCCGCCGCGCATCGGCGTGCGCTGGCCCGCCGCGTGTTGGGCCGCGTCCCGGTCGGCACCCTGGACGTGCTCGACGCGCTGCGCGAGCGCGGCCACCGGCTGGCCCTGATCAGCAATGCCACTTCCGAGACCGCCGAGGCGTGGGCGGACGGCCCACTCGCCCGGCGCTTCGACGTCGCGGTCTTCTCCAGCGCGGTCGGGCTGGCCAAGCCGGACCCGGCGATCTACCGCACCGCCGCGCAGCGCCTGGGCGTCGCGCCGGCGGAATGCGTCTACGTGGGCGACGGCGCGGACGGCGAACTGGCCGGCGCGGCGGCGGTCGGCATGACGGTGCTGCGGACCACCGAACACCAGGACACCGATCCCGGCTGGATCGGACCGGTGATCGCGAACCTCCGTGACCTGCCCACCCATGTGGAGCAACCGGCCTCGACCGAATAGATCGACAGGACTGCCCGAAGCCACCCCGCCACGCGGCGTCGACCCTGCCGCCTGGCAAAGTTATGCGCATGCCGCCGATGATCCGATCCCGCCTGACCGATTGGACCACCGTCGCGCCCCTGGTCGCCGTGCTCGTGCTCGTGATGACCTGGGGACGGGAGCTGCCCGGCCCGCTCATCTTCGTGGTGGCGGCCCTGCTCGCGGCGGCTGTGCTGGCGGCCGTACACCACGCCGAGGTGGTGGCGCACAAGGTCGGTGAGCCGTACGGCTCGCTCGTGCTGGCGGTGGCGGTCACCGTGATCGAAGTCGGTCTGATCGTCACGCTGATGATCAGCGGTGGGGACAAGACGCAGGCGCTGGCGCGGGACACCGTCTTCGCCGCCGTCATGATCACCTGCAACGGCATCCTCGGCCTGTCGCTGCTGCTCGGCGCGCTGCGCCGGCAGGTGGCGGTGTTCAATCCGGAGGGCACCGGAGGGGCGCTGGCGACGGTGGCGACGCTCGCCACGCTCAGCATGGTGGTGCCGACGTTCACCACGAGCCGGCCGGGCCCGGAGTTCTCCCCCGCCCAGCTCGCCTTCGCGGCGGTCGCCTCGCTGGCCCTCTATCTGCTGTTCGTGATGGTGCAGACCGGCCGGCACCGCGACTACTTCCTCCCGGTTACCCAGGAGGGCAGCATCCTCGCCGAGGACAAGACCGGCGACGGCCACGCCGAGCCGCCGTCCACACGTACCGCCCTGGCCAGCCTGGCCCTGCTGGTGGTGGCGTTGGTCGCGGTGGTCGGCGACGCGAAGACGATCTCTCCGGCGATCGAGACCGCGGTCAGCGCGGCGAACCTGCCGCAGGCGTTCGTCGGCGTGGTCATCGCGCTGCTGGTGCTGCTGCCGGAGACGCTCGCCGCCGCCCGGGCGGCCCGGCGGGACCGCGTGCAGATCAGCCTCAACCTCGCGCTCGGCTCGGCCATGGCCAGCATCGGCCTGACCATCCCGGCCATCGCGATCGCCTCGATCTGGCTGGACGGGCCGCTGATGCTGGGCCTGGGCGGCACCCAGATGACGCTGCTGGCGCTGACCGCTGTCACAGCGGTGCTCACCGTCGTGCCGGGCCGGGCCACAGTGCTCCAGGGCGGCGTGCACCTGGTGCTGCTCGCCGCGTTCGTCTTCCTGGCCGCGAGCCCGTAGGCCGACGCGCCAGCCGCGGGCCCGTAAACCGACGCGCCAGCCGCCGGCCGGTGAGCCGCCGGCCAACGGGTCCGTCAGTCGTGCGTCTCCGTGCGCGCCACCTCGGCGAACGCGGCGGTCAGGTACTCGGCGAACGGTCGTCCGGTGACCGCCAGCAGGTCGGCCACGAGCAGCGGGGCGTGCCGGGCGACCGCTGCCGGGCCGGGCGGGTTCTCGTCGTCACCGGGGTCGTAGACGCCGAGCGCGCCGGCCAGCAGCACCAGCAGCACGTGCGGGTCGACGTCGGGCCACCAGGCCGCCGCCGACCGGACGCACTGTTCCAGCACCTGGCGTACGTCGTCGCCGTCCAGCCCGTCCGGATGCCCCTCCTCCAGCAGCAGCCGGACCACGCCGCCGAGCACCAGCCCGGACCGGTCGGCGGTGGCCAGCCGCTCGACGGCCGGGGCGTATGCCTCGGCGTCGCGGGCCTGCGCGGCGCCCACCGCGTCGGTGGCCGTCTCGGCGATCTCGCGGGCCGGTGCGGGCAGGTGCCGCCAGGTCGTCGTCACCGGGTCAGCATGGCAGAGCACGTGTGTTCGCTCACCTTCCGGCCCAGCGACCGCGTGTGTAAGGGGTAAACGGGTCGCGAGAGTCGTACCCGAAGCACAGAATCCCTGCCATGCTGCGCCGCGCCCTGCCCGCCCGTCCCGAAGCCCGCCGGATCCTGCTCGGCACGCTGTTCTCCGCGGTCGGGCGCGGCCTCACCCTGCCGTTCCTGTTCATCTACCTCACCGACGTACGCGGCCTGACCGACACCCGGGCCGGGCTGGTGATCGGCTGGTTCGGCGCGGTCACGCTGGCGCTCTCGCCGCTGGCCGGCACGTTCATCGATCGCTTCGGCGCGCGCCGGGTCGTGTTGCCCTGCCTGGTGATCGAGGCGATCGGCGTCGGCTCACTGGCGCTCGTCGACTCGACCGCCTCGGCGTTCGGCGTGATGACGCTCATCGCCGTCGGCAGCTCGGCGATCTGGGCCGGGCAGAACACGATCCTCGCCTCGCTCACCGACGACGGCGAGCGGCAGCGCGTCTTCGGGCTCAACTTCGCGCTGCTCAACCTCGGTATCGGCACGGGCGGCCTGATCTCCGGCGCGGTGGTCGACGTGGCCCGTCCGGTCACGTTCGAGGTGATCTACCTGCTGGACGCGGTGAGCTACCTGACGCCGGCGCTGATCCTGCTGACGCTGCCGCACGTGGGGCGCCGGCCGGTCGCGGCCACGGGGGCGACGGCCGCCGATCGGAGGACCGGCGGCTACCTCACGGTGCTGCGGGACCGGCCGTTCCGCCGCCTCGTCATCTTCGGCCTGGTGCTCACCACCTGCGGGTACGCGCAGATCGAGGTGGGCTTCGCGGCGTACTCGGTGCGGGTGGTCGAGGTGACGCCGCGCGTGGTGGCGTGGGCGCTCGCCGCGAACACCGTCATGATCGTGCTCTCCCAGCTGCTGGTGATCCGGCGGCTGGAGGGGCGCAGCCGTACCCGTGCCCTGGCCACCGTCGGCGCGGTGTTCGCCGGCGCGTGGCTGGTGCTCGGCGCGGCCGGCGTGGTGGGCAGCGGCAACGCGCTGCTCGCGGCGCTCGGCGTGGTGGCCTGCTCGGCGATCTTCGGGTTCGGCGAGACGATGCTGTCTCCGGTCATGCCCGCGCTCACGAACGCGCTCGCCACCGACGAGCTGCGTGGCCGGTACAACGCGATGAGCTCGATGATCTTCGGGATCAGCGGTGTGGTCGGCCCGGTCACCGCCGGGCCGCTGATCGGCGCGGCGAACGGCCGGGTCTGGGTGGCGGTCGTGGTGGGCGGCTGCCTGGCCGCCTCGCTGCTCGCGCTGTCGCTGCGTCCGCTGCTCACCGCCGCGCAGGACGGCCGCCTGACGGCCGCCGAGGCGCCGGAGCCCGAGCCCGCGCGGGCGACCTGACCCGGGACACGTCCCCGGCGGCCTGACACGCGAACGGGCCCCGCAGCATTCGCTCCGGGGCCCGTCTGCGGTGCGTCGGCGGTCAGCCGGCGGCGACCTCGGTGGTGGTGCGGATCCGGTCCAGCGCCGGCGGGGAGACCGGCGACTTCTCGGTCAGGTACGCGGTGAAGGCGTCCAGGTCGATCTGGCCGGTCACCGCGTTGGTGCCGCCGGTCAGGACGCTGAAGCCGTCACCGCCACCGGCGAGGAAGTTGTTCACGGTGACCCGGTAGGTGGCGGTGTCCGTCACCGGGGTGCCGTTGATGGTGAGGCTGCCCCGGACCACCCGGGTGCCGGCGCACGGCGTGCCGGCCGGCGCGGTGGTGCCGTCGACGTCCACGACGTAGTTGACGGTGGAGGACGCGTAGAGCACGCGCGCCACTGTGAACTGCTGCTCCAGCATGCAGTAGAGCTGCGCGCCGGTCAGGTCGAGCGTCACCAGGTTGTTGGCGAACGGCTGCACGGTGAACGCCTCGGCGTAGGTGACCGGGCCGGCGTCGAGGTCGGCGCGTACGCCACCGGGGTTCATGAACGCGGCGACCGCGTTCTGCTCGGTGTCGGTCGCGGCGAGCTGCGCGTCGGCGATCACGTTGCCCAGCGGCGACTCACCGGTCTGGTACGTCGGCTTGCCGTTGACGTCGACCCCGGTCTGGTACAGGTTCTCCTGGGTCTTGGTGATCGCCGCGGTGGTCTCGCCGACGACCCGGTCGGCCACCGGGCCGAGCGCGGTCTTGTACCGGTTGATCAGGTCGGTCGAGGGCTTGTCCGGCGCCACGTCCCGGGTGACCACCACGTTGTTCGCGGACGCGCTCACCACGTCGCGGGTACGCGGGTCGATCTTCAGGTCGATCTGGGTGACCAGGCGGCCGAACGAGCTGGCGCTGGTGACCAGCTTGCCGTTGATGTTGCAGTTGTACGCGGCGTGGGTGTGCCCGCTGACGATCACGTCGATGGACGGGTCCATCCGGTTGGCGATGTCGACGATCGGGCCGCTGAACCCGGTGCAGTCGTTGATGCCGCCGCCGTTCTGCACGCCGCCCTCGTGCAGCAGCACGACGATGCTCTTGACGCCGAGCAGGCGCAGGATCTTGGCGTACTTGTTGGCGGTGTCGGCCTCGTCGCTGAACCGCAGGCCGGCGACGCCCTGCTGGCTGACGATGTTCGGGGTGCCCTCCAGGGTCATCCCGATGAAGCCGATCGGCACACCCTTGACGATCTTGATGCCGAACGGCTGCATCAGGGGCAGGCCGGTGGAGGTCTTGAACGCGTTCGCCGAGAGGTACTTGAACTTGGCGCCACCGAACGGGGTGCCGTCGGCGCAGCCGTCCACCGGGTGGCAGCCGCCGCGCTGCATGCGCAGCAGCTCGGCCGCACCCTCGTCGAACTCGTGGTTGCCGACGCTCGCGAACTCCAGCCCGGCGAGGTTCATCTCCTCGATGGTCGGCTCGTCGTGGAACGCGGCGGACAGCAGCGGCGAGGCGCCGATCAGGTCACCGGCGGCGACAGTGACGGTGCCCTTGCCCTGCTTCTTGGCCTCGGCGCGCATCGACTTCAGGTGGCTGGCCAGGTATTCCGCGCCACCGGCCGGCTGGCCGTCGATGGTGCCGCTGGACCCGCTCGGCGGCTCCAGGTTGCCGTGGAAGTCGTTGATCGCGAGCAGCTGGACGTCGACCGGCTTCGGGCGCGCCTCGGCCTGGTCGGGGGTGACGGCGACAGCGGTGAACGCGGTCGCGGCGAGTGCGGCCAGGCCGACTACGGCCCGGCGTCGCATCCCGGTGACGGACATGGAACTCCTCGTGAGATACCGATGCTGGTGTCCGGACGATGGTTCGCCCGGTGGCCCTGGTCCGTGCCATGACAGGGGTCGATCGTGGAAGGCGGCAATCGGGGAACGCCACCCCCGCTCGGGGGTAGCTTCTCATCCACCGGGCCTCAGGTCGACCGGGGTGGCATTCGGAATCGTCGACGTGGTGGGAGACCCGCACCGGTCCGCCGGACGAGTCGGACATGACGGTCTGGTGAATTTCCGCGCGGCGCTCGCTGTCGATGCCCGTGTCGTGAAGGGCGCCGGCTCCCAGGGACAGGGAGCCGGCGCCGACGCTCATGTCACGCGCAATTCCTTGCGCTGGCAACCGTCCTCGCCGGAATCAGCGCCTGGCGGACACCCATCGCGAGCCGAACGGTCGTTCACGTCTGACGGATCGACATCCGCAACGGACTGTCCGAATTCGACCGAAGCCCCGGAGAGCCGGTTCGAAAGCCGGCTGTGGGTGGCGGCGACGAGCCCGCGCAACGCCCGCCGGTTCCACCGCCCGGCGACTCCCGGACGGCCCGCCAGGTAGCCGACGATCCGCGCGGTGTCCCAGCCGTGCGCCTCCCGCAGACCGCGCGCCAGCATCCCGAGATAGAGCGGAGCGGGCCGGGTCCACGGCACCTCCACCGCGCGGTGCGGCGCGGTGAACGTGAGCATCGGCAGCCCTTCGCGGACGCCGACCCGCAGCAGCGTCTCGTAGCGGCCCGGCCCGAGCCTCGCCCGCCCGGTCTCGACCGCCGCGCGGATACCGGCCAGGTCGGCGCCCGGCGGCCGGTACATCTCCTGCGCCGCGATGTCGGCGAACTGCTCGACGGTCACCAGGTAGCCGCGCGCCGCCGCCCGGCCGGGCATCTGCGGGTCGTAGAACGCCATGCCGCCGGTCCAGGCCCGCGACTCGCCCGCGAAATAGACCCCGCCGGGGATCAGCGCCGGGACGGTCCGGCGCGGTGGCCGGCAGTCCCGGCAGCCGGGGTACGTGCGCAGCCCGCCGGGTGGGCGTCCGCCACGCAGGTACCAGTCGAGCCGGGCGGCGTGCAGGTTCGAGCCGTACGCGACGTACCAGAGCATCGGCGTCGCCGTCAGAACCAGCAGGTGCGCCCGGCGGCGTGGCTGGCCTGGACGGTGTGTGTCACGCAGCCGCCGTCGGCGACCAGGTGCAGCAGGAAGGCCGTCGGCTCGGCGACGAACCCCGGCTCCTCCTCGTCGGACATACTCAGGCTCACCTGGATCCACGTGCTCGGCGCGACGGTCAGCACCGTACCGGCGAACGCGCTTGTCACCTGGCGGTGCAGGTGCCCCGCGGCGACGCGTACGACATGGGGGTGCCGGCCGACCACGGCGGCGAGCGCGTCGGCGTCCGCGAGGCCCATCGCGTCCATGCCCGGTACGCCGACCGCGACCGGCGGATGGTGCAGGCACACGACGGCGGGCGCGTCGGTACGCCCGCCGAGCACCCCGTCGAGCCAGGCGAGCTGCTCGTCGCCGAGCCGGCCGCCGGTGCTGCCCGGGGTGAGCGAGTCGAGCACCACGAGCGTCGCGTCCGGCAGGTCGACGTGGTAGTGCGCCGAGAAGCCGCCGGCCAGGTAGGGGGTGCCGCCGAACGTGTCGAGCAGCGACTCGCGGTCGTCGTGGTTGCCGGTGGCCAGGTGCACCGGCAGCGGGAACGCGCCGACGATCTCGCGCAGGGCGAGGTATTCGTCCGGCCGCCCGTTGGCGGTCAGGTCGCCGGTGATCACCACGCAGTCGGGCCGGGGACGCAGCGCGAGCACCGTGCCGAGCGCCCGGTGCAACCCGGACGCCGGGTCGGCCGCGAGCGGGCCGGTGGTCACGTGCGGGTCGCTGAGCTGGGCGATGAGCATCGGCCGCCTCCTCGGAGTGCCCGGGCCCTCACGCTATCGCCACGCGCCCTCCCCGCGCAGGCCCGATCCCGCCCACAGGCTGCGTCCACAGCCTGTGGATAGCACATGTGTACGAAGGTCGGTGACGGTCGCGCTGAGTACGCTTGATCGCGACCTACCCCCTCCGAGCAGGAACGACGTGGATCACGAGCGAGTACTCCGCGACGTCACGGTGCGCCTCCCCACGGCGTCCACCGTCCCGGAGGCGTGCCAGTGGACGGTCGCCGCGCTCGCCCGGCACACCCCGGCGACCGCCGCCGTCCTGCTCCGGGTCCACGACCGTCTGCGCTGCGTCGCCGCCACCGGCGCGTGGCAGGTCTTCTCGCACGTCCCGGCGACCGCCGACGCGCCCGCCCGCCACCGACCCGAACCCTCGGTGGTGCGGCGGGTGTACGCCTCCGGGGTGACCGCCGTCGTGCCCGACGTGAGCGCCGACCCCGACTACCTGCCGGTCCGGCCGGACGTCACCGCCGAACTCTGCGTTCCGGTACGTGACCCGGACGGCCGGCCCATCGGCGTGCTCGACCTGCAGTGGTGCGAGCCCGTCCCGCTCGCGGCGTGGCGGGAGACCGCCGAACTGGTGGCCGACCGCCTCGGCGGGCGGATCGCCGCGCTCGGCGGGTCACCGGCCGAGAGCCGCAGCGAGAAGCTGCTCCGGCACGCCGCCGCGTTCACCGCCGCCCCGACCGACTGGGACCTGATGACCGCCGCGCTCGCCGCGGCCCGGGACGTGTCGGCGCTCTCCGCCGCCGTGCTGGTCCTCACCGGGCGGAGCGGCCCACGCCTCGGCGCGCCCACCGACACCCCCGGCGAGTTGGAGACACGCATCCGCGCCGAGCTGGCCGAGGCCGGCCCGGCCGCGCTGGACCGCATGATCGACCGGGCCCACCGGTACGGCTCGGCGTACACGCTGGGCGAGGCGGGGCACCCGCCCACCGAGGAGTACCTGCCGCTGACCCGGGCGGGCGCGCGCACACTGGTGGCGGTGCCGGTCGGCACGCCGGCTGCCGGCGGCGTGCTGCTGGTCGCCGACGAGCAGCGCCTGCGCCCCGACCCGACCACTGTCAACCTGATCGAACTGCTCGCCGGGCAGGCGTGGACCTGCCTGGACCGGCTGCGTACGCTCGCCCGGCTGCGCGAGCAGGCCAGCTCCGACCCGCTCACCGGGCTACGGCACACCGGCCCGTTCGGGCAGCGGATCGCCACCGCCACGCCGGGGCGTACCGCCCTGCTGGCGATCGACGTGGACGGGTTCAAGGACGTCAACGACACGTACGGCCACCAGGCCGGCGACCGGTTGCTGGTGGGGCTGGCCCGGGCACTGGAGGGCGCGCTGCGCCAGGGCGACGAGCTGTACCGGACCGGCGGGGACGAGTTCGTGGCGGTGATCGAGGTGAGCCGCCCGGAGGAGGCGGTCCGGATCGCCGAGCGGCTCACCGAGGCGGCCCGCCGTACCGGCCGGACGATCAGCGTCGGCATCGCGCTGCCGCGGCCCGGCGAGTCCCCCGAACGCACCCTGCACCGAGCCGACCAGGCCCTCTACGCGGTCAAGCGCCACGGCCGAGACGGAGTCCACCTCTCCGCCGCCTGACCCACCTTCTCCCCCGCGATCCCGCGATCTTGCACTTGCGGCCCGAAGCACGGGGCATTTGCCCCTTATACCAGGGCGCGAAGTGCAAGATCGACGGGGCTAGGCGGTGAGTTCCCTGGCGAGGAGTTCGGCGATCTGGGCCGTGTTCAGGGCGGCGCCCTTGCGGAGGTTGTCGCCGGTCACGAAAAGGTCGAGGGCTCTCGGGTCGTCGACCGCGCGGCGGATGCGGCCCACCCAGGACGGGTCGGTGCCGACCGCGTCGATCGGCATCGGGAACTCCCCGGACGCCGGGTCGTCGACCAGGATCACGCCCGGCGCGTTGCGCAGCACCTCGCGGGCTTCCTCGGCGTCCACCTCGGTGGCGAAGACCGCGTGCACGGCGACCGAGTGACCGGTCACCACCGGCACCCGTACGCAGGTGGCGGAGACCTTGAGATCGGGCAGCCCGAGGATCTTGCGGGACTCGTTGCGGAGCTTCAACTCCTCCGACGACCAGCCGTCGTCTGCGAGCGAGCCCGCCCACGGTACGACGTTGAGCGCCAGCGGCGCCGGGAACGGACCCAGCTCGTCGCCGACGGCCTGGCGCACGTCACCGGCGCGGGAGCCGAGCGCCCGGTCCCCGGCGATCTTGCCGAGCTGCAGGTGCAGCGCGTCCACGCCGGCCTGCCCGGCCCCGGACACCGCCTGGTACGACGCGAGCACCAGCTCGCGCAGGCCGTACGCGCGGTGCAGCGGGGCGATCGCCACGATCATCGCCAGCGTGGTGCAGTTGGCGTTGGCGATGATGCCCCGGGGCCGGTTGCGCACCTGGTCGGGGTTGATCTCGGGGACGACGAGCGGCACCTCGCGGTCCATCCGGAACGCGCCGGAGTTGTCCACCACCACCGCGCCGCGCCCGACGGCGACCGGGGCCCACTGCGCCGAGACGTCGTCCGGCACGTCGAACATGGCCACGTCGACGCCGTCGAGAGCGTCCGCGGTGAGGGCCTGGACGGTCAGCTCCTCGCCCCGGCACTGCACGCGCCGGCCGGCCGACCGCTCGGAGGCGAGCAGCCGGATCTCGCCCCACACGTTGCGCCGGGAGGAGAGGATCTGGCACATGACCGTACCGACGGCACCTGTCGCCCCGACCACGGCGAGGGTGGGCAGCGACGCCACGGCGCGTTACCGCCCGGTGCCGGCGTAGACGACGGCTTCGGTGTCACCACCCAGCTCGAAGGCGTCGTGGATGGCGCGGACCGCCTTGTCCAGGTCGGTGTCGCGGCAGACCACGGAGACCCGGATCTCCGAGGTGGAGATCATCTCGATGTTGACGCCGGCCGCGCCGAGGGCGGCGAAGAAGCCGGCGGCCACGCCCGGGTGCGAGCGCATGCCGGCGCCGATCAGGCTGACCTTGCCGACGTGGTCGTCGTAGAGCAGGCCCTTGAACTTGACCGTCTCCTGGATCTTGCTGAGCGCGGTCATCGCGGTCGGGCCGTCCGCCTTGGGCAGCGTGAACGAGATGTCGGTGCGGCCGGTGCCCTCGGTGGACACGTTCTGCACGATCATGTCGATGTTGATCTCCGCGCCGGCGACCGTGTCGAAGATGCGCGCGGCGGCGCCCGGCTCGTCGGGCACGCCGACGATCGTGATCTTCGCTTCGCTGCGGTCGTGGGCGACCCCGGTGATCAGTGCCTGTTCCACAGGAAGGTCCTCCATCGATCCGGTGACCATCGTGCCGGTGTTGGTCGAGTATGACGAACGGACGTGGATCGGCAAGCCCGCGCGCCGCGCGTACTCGACGCTGCGCAGATGCAGCACCTTCGCGCCGCAGGCGGCCAGTTCCAGCATCTCCTCGTAGGTGATCCGGGTGATGTGCCGGGCGTTCGGCACGATCCGCGGGTCGGCGGTGAAGATGCCGTCCACATCGGTGTAGATCTCGCAGACGTCCGCCTCCAGCGCGGCGGCGAGCGCCACTGCGGTGGTGTCCGAGCCGCCCCGCCCGAGTGTGGTGACGTCCTTGGTGTCCTGCGAGACGCCCTGGAAGCCGGCGACGATGACCACCGCGCCCTCGTCCAGCGCGCCCTTGAGCCGCCCCGGGGTCACGTCGATGATCCGGGCCCGGCCGTGCACCGATGTGGTGATCACGCCCGCCTGGGAACCGGTGAACGAGCGGGCCTCGTACCCCAGGTTGTGGATGGCCATGGCGAGCAGCGCCATGGAGATCCGCTCCCCGGCGGTGAGCAGCATGTCCAGCTCGCGGCCGGGCGGCAGCGGGCTGACCTGGTTGGCGAGGTCGAGCAGCTCGTCGGTGGTGTCGCCCATGGCGGACACCACCACGACCACGTCGTCGCCGGCCTTGCGCGCGGCCACGATGCGCTCGGCCACCCGCTTGATCCGCTCGGCGTTGGCGACGGAGGACCCGCCGTACTTCTGCACCACGAGTGCCACGACGGTGCACTCCCTCCCAGCGACGACCCTGAGCGTGCCGACGCCGCCGGGTTTCTCGGTCCGGCGGCGCGTGTCAGACCGCCTCAGCCTATCGGGCGGCCCGCGACGCCGGGTCGGGTGATCCCACCATCCGGCCCCGGCGTGGGGCGGCTCACCAGCCCGGGAGTACGCGACACGCCAAGCGGTACAGCCGTACGGTGGGCTGTCCGCGGCCGCCCGGACGACGCAGAATGAGCCGGTGCACGCTCATCGACGCGCGGCCCGCCGGGCGACCGGCGCGCTCGCGCTCATCCTGCCGACGCTGCTGGCCGCCTGTGTGAACGACCGGCCCGAGACGGCGCCCACCGGCTCCGCCGACCCGGTGCCGGTGCAGGTGGACGCCGCCCGCGACGAGCTGGCCGGGCTGGCCGCCGCCGCGCAGGACCGGCACCACACCGCCGCGTACTCCTTCACCCCGGCCGAAGGCGCTCCCCGCACGGTGGCGGTGACCAGCGCCAACGACGGCAGCTGGCGGGTCGACGTGCCCGGCTGGGGGCGGGACGGGACGGTGGACGTCTCGCTCGCCGCCACCTCCGACGGGCTGTTCCAGTGCGCGCTGCCCTCGGCCGGCTGGACGCAGGCGGCCAGCTGTGTCCGGCTCGGCGACGCCGACGACGCGGTACCCCGCCGGCTCGACCCCCGCGTGCAGCACCCGTTCACCGACTGGCTGGAGGTGCTGACCGACAGGCGCGCGCCGCTCGCTGTCTCCCCCGCCGCGCCGCTGCCCGGCGTCACCGGCCGGTGCTACTCGGTCGACACGACCTCCGCCTCGCTGAACGCGCCGTTGGACGTGGGCATCTACTGCTTCCGGGAGGACGGCACACCGGCGGCGGTCCGGGCCGGCTTCGGCACGCTGACGCTGACCGGCGAGCCCGGCGCCGCGCCGGGCACCGTCGAACTGGCCGGCGCGGTGACCGACGGCGAGCCGGTGAGCCGGGACGCCCCGAGCCCGGGAGCGCCGTGACGCGTTCCGCTCAGCCGCCACGCGCGGCGCGGAGCAACGCGGCACCGACCTCGGTGTTGCGGTAGAGCACGTGCCGCCCGGCGCGGGACCGGGTGACGAGACCGGCGGCGTGCAGCGCGGAGAGGTGCTGGGACACGTTCCCGGCGGACAGCCCGGTGAGCCGGGCGAGGTCCGTGGTGGTCGTCGCCGCGTCGAGCAGGTTCAGCAGGGCGGCCCGGCCGCCGCCGACCACCCGGGCGAGCGCGTCGCCGGCCGGTTCAGGTCCGCGTTCCCACAGCGTCCCGACCGCCCGAACCGGGTACGCCGCGGCCGGCAACGAGTCCTCCAGCAGGTTCCACAGCACCCGCTGGCGGCTGAACACGCTCGGGTTCAACGCCAGCCCTCGCCCCCGCAGGTCGAAGTCCCGCTCGAACGGGTCGTCGCTGACCACCCGGTCGCCGAGCCACCGCAGGCCAGGGTGGAGCCGCTCGAACAGATTCCCCGTCCCGCCCTCGGCGAGCTGGGCCGCCCGGTACGCGACGTCGGCGTCGAGCACCGCTCGCATCCGCGGCCAGTCCGGGGCGATCGCCTCGTCGTACCAGACCCGCATCGCCTCGACGAGCGGCGGCAACAGCTCGGTCGGGTCGGCGAGCAACGCCCGCCCGAACGGGCGTAGCGGTCCGCTCGGCGTGGTCGCCAGCAGGTCCCGGACCACCACGTCGGGCGGCGTCGCGGCGATCTGGTCGAGCTGGCCGTCCATCTCCACCCCGGGGCGGGCCGCCGGGGTGAGGAAGTCGGGCAGCCAGCGGCGCGGCAGGGTGAGGTGCACCAGCGGAGCGACGCGCTCGGCCACCTCCGGGCGGCGCAGCGTCGCCCGGGCCCGGTCGATCCACTGCAGGTGCACCGGATAGCGGGCCGGATCGGCGAGCGCCCACAGGCTCATGACCGTCTCGTTGGCCGGCGACACACCGAACCGCACGCCCGCGACGTCGGCCAGCGTGAACCGCAACTCGGACATGCGCACCCCCCGATTCGCCTCAGCCTAAAAGGCTCGACCGGCACGTGGGGGGCACGATCTGCTCATCGGTCATGGGGGCCAGAGAGAGCATCCGCACCGCCGTCCGCGACGTCGTACCACCGGCCGGGCTGACCCGCGCCCTGGCCGTGCAGGCGATGGTCTACGCCGTCGGCACCGGACTGTTCCAGGCGGGCAGCGCCGTGTTCTTCACCCGGGCGCTCGGGCTGAGTCCGGCCCAGGTGGGTCTCGGCCTCTCCCTCGCCGCCGGCGCGTCACTGCTCGGCACCGTGCCGCTGGGCGGGCTCACCGACCGGTACGGGCCGCAGCGGGTGTGGATCGTCTGCCTGTTGCTGGACGCGGCGCTGTTCGCGGCGTACCCGTTCGTCGGCGGCTTCGCCGGGTTCCTCGCGGTGGTGATCGCGCTGGCCGTGACGGGCGCGGCGACCGGCGTGGCCCGCCAGGTCTACTCGATCAACGTGCTGTGCCCGGAGGAACGGGTCACCGCCATGGCCTACCAGCGCTCCTCGCTGAACGTCGGCTTCGGGATCGGCGCGCTGATCAGCGGCCTGGTGCTGGCCGTCGACACGATCTGGGCGTACCGCCTGATGGTCTGGTTCATCGCCGTGGTCTTCCTGGTGACCGCCGGTTTCGTCCGCCGGCTGCCGCTACTGCCGGAGGTGACCCGCACGGCCGAGCCGATGAGCCGGCTGGCGGTGCTGCGGGACCGGCCGTTCATGACCGTCGCGCTGTTCTCCGGGCTGCTCACCGCGCACCAGACGCTCTACCTGACGGTGATGCCGCTGTGGATCCTCACCCACACCGACGCGCCGAAGACGATCATCGCCGGGCTGGTGCTGCTCAACACCGTGCTGATCGTGCTGTTCCAGGTACGCGCCAGCCGGGGCGCGGACGACGCGCCGGGCGCGGCCCGGGCGTCCCGTCGGGGCGCGGTTTTGATCGCCCTGTTCTGCCTGGTCCTGCCGATTTCCGGCGCGACCCGGGGAGCGCTCACCGTGGTCGCGCTGGTGGCCGCCGCGACGCTGCTCATCCTGGCGGAGCTGATCGAGTCGGCGGGCGCCTGGGGACTCACCGCCACGCTGCCACCCGCCGCCCAGCGCGGCGCGTACGTCGGCGCGTTCGGGCTCGGCTCCCAGTTGCAGTTCCTGATCGCTCCGGCCGGGCTGACCGCGCTCGGCGTGAGCACCGGCGGCTGGGGCTGGTACCCGGCCGCGGCGATCTTCATCCTCGTCGGACTGGCGATCGTGCCCGCGGTGACCCGGGCGGAACGGACACCTCGGCTACCGGACGTGGCGAAGCCCTCCGGCTCCGTGACTCTGGTCCCATAGTCCGGACCAGCCTTCCCACCGCACGTCCCACCACGTAGGGTGACCTTGTCATGTGGCGCGCGTACCTTCTCCTTGGCTGCCGCGACGAGGCCTGACCGGCCGGCACCTCGTCGCGGAGTCGCTACGCGCCGTCCAGCACATCCGATCTTCTTCTCGGCACTGCCGCGCACCGTCGCCCGGCATTCCGCCGACACCTTTCCGATCTGCTGACGCCACATGTTCCAGGGAGCACTCCGAGATGGCTCAACCTGTCACCGCCACCGATCCGTTCGCCAGCCAGCGCCCCAGCCGGATGCCGGTCCACCGCTACGTCCCGTACGACAGGGAGTTCGGCGTCGACCTGCCGGACCGCTCCTGGCCCACCCGCCGCGTCGAGGCCGCGCCCCGCTGGTGCGCAGTCGACCTCCGCGACGGCAACCAGGCGCTGATCGACCCGATGTCGCCCGAGCGCAAGCGGCGGATGTTCCAGCTGCTGGTGCAGATGGGCTACAAGGAGATCGAGGTCGGCTTCCCGTCGGCGAGCCAGACCGACTACGACTTCGTACGGCAGCTGATCGAGCAGGACCTGATCCCGGAGGACGTCACCATCCAGGTGCTGACCCAGTGCCGGGAGCACCTGATCGAGCGGACCTTCGAGTCGCTGCGCGGCGCCCGCCGGGCCATCGTGCACTTCTACAACTCCACCTCGACGCTGCAGCGCCGGGTGGTCTTCGGCCTGGACCGCGACGGCATCACCGACATCGCCACCCAGGGCGCGCGGCTGTGCCAGAAGTACGCGGAGATCCACACCCCGGACACCGACATCCACTACGAGTACTCGCCGGAGTCGTACACGGGCACCGAGCTGGAGTACGCGCTGGAGGTCTGCTCGGCGGTGATCGACGTGATCGACCCGACGCCGGACCGGAAGCTGATCATCAACCTGCCGGCCACGGTCGAGATGGCGATGCCGAACGTCTACGCCGACTCGATCGAGTGGATGCACCGGCGTCTGCCCCGGCGGGACAGCCTGGTGCTGAGCCTGCACCCGCACAACGACCGGGGCACCGGCGTGGCCGCCGCCGAGCTGGGCCTGCTGGCCGGCGCGGACCGGATCGAGGGCTGCCTGTTCGGCAACGGTGAGCGCACCGGCAACGTCGACCTGGTGACGCTGGGCCTGAACATGTTCTCCCAGGGCATCGACCCGATGATCGACTTCTCGAACATCGACGAGATCAAGCGCGCCGTCGAGTACTGCAACCAGCTGCCGGTGCACGAGCGCCACCCGTACGCGGGCGACCTGGTCTACACCGCGTTCTCCGGCTCCCACCAGGACGCGATCAACAAGGGCTTCGCCGCGCTGAACGCCGACGCGGCGGCGGCCGGGGTGCCGGTGGACGACTTCACCTGGGCGGTGCCCTACCTGCCGATCGACCCGAAGGACCTGGGCCGCACCTACGAGGCGGTCATCCGGGTCAACTCGCAGTCCGGCAAGGGCGGCGTCGCGTACATCATGAAGACCGAGCACCAGCTCGACCTGCCGCGCCGCCTCCAGATCGAGTTCTCCGGCGTGGTGCAGCAGGTCACCGACCACGACGGCGGCGAGGTCGAGCCGGGCGCGATGTGGGAGATCTTCGCCCGCAACTACCTGGTCGACCACCAGGTCGACCCGGCCGTGAAGCTGGCCGAGTACACCATCGGCACCGTCGACGGCAAGGTCGAGATCGACGCCCGCGTCGGCTTCGGCGGGGAGACCCGCGCGCTGACCTCCGTCGGCAACGGCCCGATCGACGCGTACGTCAACGCGCTGCAGTCCCTGGGCGTGGCGGTACGGGTGCTCGACTACCACGAGCACGCGCTGTCCTCCGGTGGGGACGCGCAGGCCGCCGCGTACGTGGAGTGCGAGGTGGACGGCCGTACGGTGTGGGGCGTCGGGGTGGACGCGAACATCGTCACCGCCTCGATCAAGGCGGTCACGAGCGCGGTGAACCGCACCCGCGCCTGAGGTGTAAGGAAGGGCCCCTTCTTAACGCATTCTGCATAGGAGGGGGCCCTTCTTAACGCTTCCGCCCGGGGCGGTGGATCAGCACGGCGGCTAGCACCGCGCCGGCGAGCAGCAGCCCCGCGCACCACGACAACGCCCCCCGGTACGCGCCTGCCAGCGCGCCCTTCTGCTCGTACCCGGTGCCGGACAGCCCGACCAGCAGCGGCAGCGCGGCCACCGCGAGCAGGCCGCCGGCCCGGGAGGCGGCGTTGTTGAAGCCGCTCGCCACCCCGGCGAACCGGTCCGAGACCGCGCCGAGCACCGACGTGGTCAGCGGCGCGACCACGAGCGTGAGCCCGGCGCCGAACAGCGCCACGCCCGGCAGCACGTCCACCCAGTACGACGCACCAGGCCCGACCCGGCGCAGCAGCAGCAGACCCACGGCGGCGATCACCGGGCCGACGGTGAGCGGCAGCCGGGGACCGATGCGGGCCGACAGCGCGCCCGCGCGCGGCGAGCCGACCAGCAGCAGCACCGTCATCGGCACTGTGGCCAGGCCGGTGAGCAGCGCCGACCAGCCGACCACGTTCTGCAGGTAGACGGCGAGGAAGAAGGTGAACCCGCCGAGCGCGGCGTACACCACGACGGTGAAGACGTTCAGCACGGAGAACAGCCGGCTGGAGAACAGCCCGGTGGGCAGCATCGCGGTGTCGCCACGCCGCCGCTCGACCAGCACGAACACCACCACGGCGACCACCCCGAGCACCGCCGCGACCAGCACCGCCGGGGAGGCGCCGCGCGCCGGGGCGTCGATCAGCGCGTACGTGACTCCGCCGAGCGCGAGCGCGCCGAGCAGCGCACCGGCCACGTCGAACCGCCGCCCCTTTCCGGTACGAGACGCCGCCTCGTCGCGGCTCTCCGGCACCCAGCGCAGCGCGGCGAACACCACGCCCACGGCCAACGGCAGGTTGACGAAGAAGATCCACCGCCAGGAGAGCGTGTCGATGAGCCAGCCGCCGAGCAGCGGGCCGAGCGCTGTGGACACGCCGGACAGTCCGGACCAGGTGCCGATGGCCCGGCCTCTGTCGTCCGGGTGGAAGCTGGCCTGGAGCACCGACAGCGACCCGGGGGTGAGCAGCGCCCCGCCGGCGCCCTGGAGGAACCGGGCGGCGATGAGCCAGCCGGTGTCCTGGGCGAGCCCGCAGAGCACCGACGCCACCGCGAACCAGACCACGCCGAGCAGGAAGATGCGCCGCCGCCCGAACCGGTCCCCGAGCGCGCCGCCGAGCAGCACGAACGCGGCAAGCATGAGCAGGTAGCCGTTCACGGTCCACTGCAGACCGGCGACTGTGGCGTCCAGCTCCGCGCCGAGGCGCGGCAGCGCGACGTTGACGACAGTGCTGTCGAGGAACACCATGCCGGAGGCGAGGATCGCGGCGAGCAGCGTGCCGCGTCCGGCGGCGGAGCCGGTACGCAGCGCGGGAGCGGGTGCGGGTGCGGTCACGTCTCACCACTCTGCCCGCCGCCCATCCTCGACGCCACGAATCGCAGAAACCGCCGCCGGGTACTGTGCGGACTCGCCCGGAGCACGCAAGCTGGAGAGGTGTCGTCTGTGCGTACGAGATCAGGAGCCCGAGCCGGGCTGGCGGCCGCGCTGAGCGCGGTGCTCGCCCTCGGCGTGGCCGGCTGCGAGGTGTCGGTCACCGAGCCGGAGGCGCCGCCGAGCGCCGCCGGGAACGTCAACAAGCAGCTCGGTGAGCTGACAGTGGCCACCGCCGGGTCGATGAAGGGCTACAGCCGTTCCCGCTTCCCGCACTGGCGGGGCACCGGCAAGAACTGCGACGTACGCGACAGCGTGCTGCAGCGCGACGGCGAGGACATCAAGCTGTCCGGCTGCAA
Source organism: Micromonospora chalcea (assembly GCF_028768405.1). NCBI lineage: Bacteria > Bacillati > Actinomycetota > Actinomycetes > Micromonosporales > Micromonosporaceae > Micromonospora > Micromonospora chalcea. Next base: position 4,491,322 of record NZ_CP118233.1, read on the forward strand.
CGTGGTGGGTGGCCGGTGGGAGAGCGTCTACGACGGGGTGGTGCTGACCGATCCGTCGGGCGTGGACATCGACCACACGGTGCCGCTGGCCGCCGCGTGGCGGTCGGGCGCGGACGAGTGGGACGACTCGAAGCGCGGCGACTTCGCCAACGACCTGACCCGGCCGCAGCTCATCGCGGTTTCGGCGCGGTCCAACCGGGCAAAGGGTGACCAGGATCCGTCCCAGTGGAAGCCGCCGAACCGGTCGTCCTGGTGTCAGTACGCGGCGGACTGGGTGACGGTCAAGCACTACTGGCGGCTGACTGTGACAAGTGCCGAGAAGGCCGCTCTCACCGACATGCTGGAGGGCTGCACATGGGCGAGCAAACCGTGACCGGGCCGGACGCCACACCGGCCCCGGCGGGCACGCCGGAGACAGACGCCGCACCCGCCGGTCCGGCCTCGGCCGGGATGACGGCGGACGGCCGGCAGCCGGAGTCGGCGGACGTCGCCGGGGCGGGCATGACCGCCGACGCGGTGCCGGGGGCGCCGGCCGGGGGCGCGCCGGCCGGACCGGCGGACCGGACCACCGACATCGTCCCCGGTCCGGGCGGGGTCATGACCGACGAGGTGGGCGTGGTGACCGGCGAGCTGACGCTGCGCACCGAGCACGCCGACGGCCGGGTGACGCTGCGGGTGCAGTACAAGGACGCCGACGAGTGGTACGCGGTCACCGGCGGTTCCGCGCCGCTGGCCGACCCGGCGGCGCTGGACGCCGTGCACACGATCGCGGTGGGGCTGCTCAACCGCCCCGAGGGCTGACCGACAGACAAAAGGCGCGTCCCCACCCGGCCCGGTGGGGACGCGCCTTTGTCTGATCAGACGTACGAGCCGGGCTCGCTGGGCGCGGAGACCACGCCCGGCTCCTCACCCTCGCCCTCCGGCCGGGTGATCTTCGCGGTCACCTCGTGCGGGCGCAGCTCACCGGCGGCGATCTGCTCGGCCCAGTGGCAGGCCACCCGGCTGGCGCCGATCTGGCGCAGCTCCGGCCGCTCGTCGGCGCAGCGGGTCGGCTGCGCCCACGGGCAGCGGGTGTGGAACCGGCAGCCCGACGGCGGGTTGGCCGGCGACGGCAGGTCCCCGGCGAGCAGGATGCGCTCGCGCCGGTCCTCCACGTCCGGGTCCGGCACCGGGACCGCCGACATCAGCGCCCGGGTGTACGGGTGCAGCGGCTCGGTGTAGAGCCGGTCGCTCGGCGCCTCCTCGACCAGCGCGCCCAGGTACATCACGCCGACGATGTCGGAGATGTGCCGTACCACCGCCAGGTCGTGCGCGATGACCAGGTAGGTCAGGCCGAGGCTGTCCTGGAGTTCGTCCAGCAGGTTCACCACCTGCGCCTGGATCGACACGTCGAGCGCGGAGACCGGCTCGTCGGCGACGATCAGCTCCGGGCCGAGGACGAGCGCGCGGGCGATGCCGATGCGCTGGCGCTGGCCGCCGGAGAACTCGTGCGGGTATCGGGACAGCGCCCACTTGGGCAGTCCCACCGCGTCCAGCGTCTCACCGATGATCCGCCGCCGGTCGTTGCGGTCGGTGCCGATGCCGTGGGTCTGGAGGCCCTCGGTGAGGATCGACTCGACGTTCTGCCGGGGGTCCAGGCTGGACATCGGGTCCTGGAAGATCATCTGCATCCGGCGGCGCATCGTCCGCAGCTTGCCGGCCGGCAGCGTGGTCAGCTCGACGCCGTCGAACTGCACCTCGCCGGCGGTCGGCGGGGTGAGCTGCAGCAGCGCCCGGCCGAGCGTGGACTTGCCACAGCCCGACTCGCCCACCAGCCCGTACGTCTTGCCGCGCGGGATGCTCAGGTCGACCCCGTCGACGGCTTTGACGTGCCCGACGGTCCGGTCGAAGAGCACGCCCCGCCGGATCGGGAAGTGCACCTTCAGGTCGCGGACCTCGACGAGGATGTCGTTGTCGCTCATGGGGTCTCCTCCTCGCGCGGCGCCGGTCCGAAACCGGGCGCCGCGGGCGGGTCGGCCGGCTCGGCCTGGGCCGGCACCGTACCCGGCTCGGCGGTCGTCGGCGCGGTGGCCCGGACCTCCGCCTCCGGGGTCAGGCCGGGGATCGGCACCGGGTTGACGCAGCGGTAGCTGCGCGCGTCGTGGGTGAGCACCAGCTCCGGCGGCTCGCCCACGCACTCGTCGACACGGCGGGCGCAGCGCGGGGCGAACGCGCAGCCGTCCGGCCAGGGCAGCACGTCGCGCACCGAGCCGGGGATGGGGTTGAGCCGTTCGCCACGGCCGGCGTCCAGGCGGGGCACCGAAGCGAGCAACCCCTCGGTGTACGGGTGCCGGGGCTGGCGGAAGAGCGGACGGCGGGTGGCCGTCTCTACCACCCGGCCGGCGTAGAGCACGTTGATGGTGTCGCACATGCCGGCCACCACGCCGAGGTCGTGGGTGATCATCACCAGCGCGGTGCCGGAGTCGCGGACCAGGTCCTTCAGCAACTCCAGGATCTGCGCCTGGATGGTGACGTCGAGCGCGGTGGTCGGCTCGTCGGCGATCAGCAGCCGGGGCTGGCAGGCGACCGCCATGGCGATCAGCGCCCGCTGCCGCATGCCGCCGGAGAGCTGGTGCGGGTACTCCTTGAGCCGGCGGCGCGGGTCCGGGATGCCCACCCGGTCGAGCAGCTCGGCGGCCTCCTTGGCGGCCGCCTCGCCCTTCATCCCCCGGTGGCGGGTCAGCACCTCGGTCACCTGCAGCCCGATCGGGATGACCGGGTTCAGCGAGGAGAGCGGATCCTGGAAGATCATCGCCACGTCCCGGCCGCGGATGTCGCGGCGGGACCGGTCGTCGAGCTGGAGCAGGTCGGTGCCGTCGAAGACCGCCTTGCCGCCGACCCGCAGGCCCGGCTGCTTGGGCAGCAGCCCCATGATCGCCAGCGACGTGACGCTCTTGCCGCAGCCGGACTCGCCGACCAGGCCGACCACCTCGCCGGCGTCGACCGAGAAGGACACCCCGTCCACCGCGCGTACGGTGCGCTGCCCACGACGGGCGAACGTGACGGAGAGGTCGTCCACTTCGAGCAGTGCCATGAGAGACCTACTTCCGCAGCTTCGGGTCGAGGGCCTCGCGCATCGCCTCGCCGAGCAGGGTGAAGCCGAGCGCGGTGATGATGATGCCGAGCGCCGGGTAGATCGCCAGGCCCGGCCGGATGCCCAGGTACGGCTGCGCGTCGGCGAGCATGACGCCCCACTCGGGGATGGCCGAGTCGGGGTTGCCGAGGCCGAGGAAGGAGAGCGCGGCGGCCTCGATGATCGCGGTCGCCAGCGTCAGCGTGGCCTGGACGATGACCGGGGCGATCGAGTTCGGCACCACGTGGGTGAGGGCGATCTTCGACCGCTTCACGCCGAGCGCCGTCGCCGCCAGCACGTAGTCGCTGTTGGACTGGGCGATCATCGAGCCGCGCAGCAGCCGGGCGAAGATCGGCACGGACACCACACCGACGGCGATCATCACGGTGGTGAGGCTGGCGCCGAGCAGCGCCGCGATGCTCACCGCGAGCAGCAGGCTCGGCATGGCCAGCAGCATGTCGATGAAGCGCATCAGGGTGCTGTCGATCCAGCGGCCCCAGCGTCCGCCCAGCCCGGCCGCCGCGCCGGCGACGCCGCCGATCAGCGCGCCGACCGCGAGACCGATCAGGGTGGAGACCACGCCGACGAGCAGCGTCTGCCGGGCCCCGACGACCAGCCGGCTGAACTCGTCCCGGCCCTGGTGGTCGAAGCCCAGCCAGTGGTCGGCGGAGGCGCCCGGGATGATGCCCTGGCCGGATTTGACCAGCCCTTCCCGGATGCCGATCGAGTCCGTCGGGCTGTACGGGACGAAGAACGGCCCGATCACCGCGACCAGGACGAAGACGGCCAGGATGACGACGCCGATGATGGCCGCCGGGTTGCGCCGCAGGCGGCGGAACGCCTCCTTCCAGAGGCTCACCCCCTGCTCGTCCTCGCGGGCGGACAGTTCGGCGAGCCTGTCGATCTTCTCGCGCTTCTTTCCTCCGGTGATGGTCATCGCACCCTCACCCTCGGGTCGATCACGCTGTAGGAGAGGTCGACCAGGAGATTCACCAGCACGTACACCACCGCAATGATCATGATGAAGCCCATCAGCACCGGATAGTCGCGCTGGCTGATCGACTCGGCGACGAACGCGCCGATGCCGCTGAAGGCGAACACGGTCTCGGTGAGCACCGCGCCGGAGAGCAGGAGACCGGTCTGCAGACCGATCGAGGTGGCCACCGGCAGCATCGCGTTACGCAGCACGTGCCGGCGACGGACGGTCCGCTCGGTCAGGCCCTTGGCCTCGGCGGTCCGGACGAAGTCCTCGTTGAGCACCTCCAGGACGCTGGCCCGGGTGATCCGGACGATGATCGCGAGCGGGATGCTCGCCAGCGCGATGCCCGGCAGCACGAGGTGCCAGAGCGCGTCGGCGGCGGCGTCCCACTCGCGGGTCATGATCCCGTCGAGGACGAAGAAGTTGGTGACCCGGGTCGCCCCGATGGTCGGGTCCTGCCGGCCACTGGAGGGGAACCAGCCCAGGTTCTCGGCGAAGATCGCCTTGAGCACGTACGCCAGGAAGAAGACCGGGATGCAGATGCCGATGAGCGATCCGCCGACCGAGGCGTGGTCGAGGAACCGGCCGCGGCGGCGGGCGGCGAGGTAGCCGAGCGGGATCCCGATGCCGACCGCGAGGATCATGGCCATGACGGTCAGCTCGACGGTGCCGGGGAACCGCTCCAGGAACTCCGTGGTGACGGCCCGCTTCGTGCCGGTCGACGTGCCCAGGTCGAGCCGGATCATCCGCCGCAGGAAACGGGCGTACTGAACCAGGATCGGCTCGTCGAGACCGAGGTTGCGCCGGATCGCGGCGCGCGACTCGGGCGTGCCCCGTTCACCGAGGATCGCGGTCTCGGGACCGCCGGGAAGTCGGCGGAGCCAGATGAACAGCAAAACGGAGAGCCCGAACAGCGTGGGTATCAGCTGTAGCAGGCGTCTGACGATGAACCGGAACACGGGCGCCTCGGAGGGGGTGCGGAGGGGTGCGGGCGGGCGCTGTGGTCACAGCGCCCGCCCGCGTACGGTGCGTTCAGATCACTTGAACTCTGCGCTCGAGTACCGCTCGTCGGTGAGCGGGCTCGCCTTGACCCCGGTCACGTCCTTGCCGAACACGATCGCCGGCGGGGAGTGCGAGATCGGCACACCCGGCAGGAAGTCCATGATCGTCTTGTTCAGCGCCTTGTACTTCTCCGTCCGGGCCGCCACGTCGGCGGTGGTGTCGGCGTCCTTGAACTGCGCGAAGAGCGCGGGGTTGTTGAAGCCCCACTCGTCCTTCTGGCGGTCGAAGAAGGTGCCGATGAAGTTGTACGCGTCGCCGTAGTCACCGGTCCAGCCGAGGAAGTGCAGGTCGTGCTTGTTGCCGGAGGTGGTGGCGTTCAGGTAGTCCGGGCTCCACTTGAGCGGGATGGCCTGGACGTTGATGCCGACCGCCTTGAGGTCCGCCGAGAGCAGCTCGAAGATGTCCTTCGGGTTCGGCATGTACGGCCGGGTGACCTCGGTCGGGTAGTGGAACCGCAGCGTCAGGTTCGACGCGCCCGCCTCGGCCAGCAGAGCCTTGGCCTTGGCCGGGTCGTAGTCGTACTTGGTGACGTCGCCGTTCCAGCCCTCGACCGTGTCCGGGAAGAAGTTCATCGCGACCTTGGCGCCCGGGGGGAGCTTCGAGTCGACCAGGGCCTGCCGGTTCAGCGCGTGCGCGATGGCCTGCCGGACCTTCAGGTCGGCCAGCTTCGGGTTCCCCTTCTGGTTGATCGCCAGGTAGAGGATGTTGAAGGCGGGCCGGGTGAGGACGTTGAAGCCCTCCTTCTTCAGCGGCTCCACGTCCGCCGGGCCGACCAGGTCGTAGCCCTGGATGTCACCCGAGCGGAGCGCCTGCTTGCGGGCGTTCTCGTCCGAGATCGTCTTGAAGATGATGGTCTTCAGCTTGGCCTTTTCGCCGTGGTAGTCGTCGTTGCGCTCGATGGTGAGCGTCTTGTTCGCGATGTCCCACGCCTTGAACTTGAACGGACCGGTGCCGGTCGGGTGCTCCATCGCGTACGCCGGGTACTTGATGTCCTCGGCGGTGCCGGTCACGTTGCTGGCGTCGTACTGCTCCATCGCCTTGGGGCTCTGGATCGAGAACGACGGCAGCATCAGCGCGGCCGGGATCTTGCTGGAGACCCGGGTGAACGTGAGGTCCACAGTGGTGGCGTCCTTGGCGGTGCAGGACTTGAAGAGGCTCGGCCCCAGCTCCGGGTCCTCGTTCTTGGCGAACCCGCCCATGACGTCCTGCCAGTACGCGGTCACGTCCGGGCTCTGCATGAGGCCCTTGGCGTTGTACCAGCGGTCGAAGTTGGCGCAGACGGCCTCGGCGTTGAAGTCGGTGCCGTCGTGGAACTTCACGCCCGAGCGGAGCTTGAAGGTCCAGGTGGTGCCCGCCGCGTCCGGCGTCCAGGACTCCGCGAGGCCCGGCGTCACCTTGGTGCCGCCCTCCTCCGGACGGACCAGCGTCTCGAAGACCTGGCGCGCCACGCGCAGCGACTCACCGTCGCTGGCGAAGCTGGGGTCGAGCACCTTCGGGTCTCCGGCGACGCCGAAGACGAGGGTGTCCTTCTTGCTATTTCCTCCGGAGCCGCTCTCACGGTCGCTCTCGGCGCAGCCTGCAACCGCGAGGGCCGCGACCGCGACGGCCGCGATTGCGACCTTCGGCCTGGATGCACGCATGGTGCTTCACCTCGTCCTTGGGGGTACGGACAACGTGGTGACAGGGTCACCGATGTGCGCAGACCTTAGCCCTCGGGTGGACGGCGCGGAAACGGGCGGGGGGCGGGTTGGTATCGAATCGTGTCTGTTCTGGATCGAGGCATTCGATTCGAAGGAGAACACTGCCTAGCGCCGAATTTTCGTCGGTTTGAAGGCCGAATTTATTACGTCGATCCGGTCCCGGACGCACGTTCGTGTCAGATCGGCGCGCACCGGGTTCCAGCGCGCGAACGCGTCCGGCGGGCACCCCGCAGGGCACCCGCCGGAAGCGACGCGGCACAACTCAGACGGCTCGGCGCCCCTCGAACGCGCGGCCCAGCGTGATCTCGTCGGCGTACTCCAGATCGCCGCCGACCGGCAGCCCACTCGCCAGCCGGGTCACCGCGATCCCCATCGGTTTGACCATCAGCGCCAGATAGGTGGCCGTCGCCTCGCCCTCGGTGTTCGGGTCGGTGGCCAGGATCAGCTCACGTACCGAACCACTGCCGAGGCGCGTCATCAGCTCACGGATCCGCAGGTTGTCCGGACCGATGCCCTCCAGCGGATTGATCGCGCCACCGAGCACGTGGTAGCGCCCGCGGAACTCCCCGGTCCGCTCGATCGCCACCACGTCCTTGGGCTCCTCGACCACGCAGAGCACCTCGTCGGTACGCCGGGGATCGCGGCAGATCCGGCACTGCTCCGACTCGGCCACGTTGTAGCAGGTCGTGCAGAACCGGACCAGGTCCTTGACCTTGCGCAGCGCGCCGGCCAGCCGGTTCACGTCGGCCGGATCCGCCGACAGCACATGGAACGCGATCCGCTGGGCGCTCTTCGGGCCCACGCCCGGCAGCCGGCCCAGCTCGTCGATCAGGTCCTGGATGGCACCCTCGTACATCTGCCGGCTCAGAACCCGGGCAGGCCGAGGCCGCCCATGCCGCCCGCGACCGGGCCCATCTTCTTCTCGGTCAGCTCGCGGGCCGCCTCGGCGGCGTTGTGCACGGCCGCGACCACCAGGTCCTCGAGCGTCTCGACGTCCTCCGGGTCGACCGCCTTCGGGTCGATCTTGATCGCCTTCAGCTCACCGGTGCCGGCGACTGTGGCGGTGACCAGGCCACCGCCGGCGGTGCCGGTCAGCTCCGCCTCGGCCAGCTCGGCCTGAGCCTTGGCGATCTGCTGCTGCATCTTCTGCGCCTGCTTCAGCATCTGCTGCATGTTCGGCTGTCCACCTGGGCGCACGGACCGCTCCTTCTTCCACTCGTCTGCTCGGCCGCGCCCAGCCTAGTCGGGCCACGGCGCAGCTCCTTCTCGGTCGGCGCGCGCTCAGCGCGCGTCCACCTCGTCGATCTTCTCGGCCCCGAACGTCTCACGCAGCAGCTGAACCGCCTGCTCCTCGCTCGACTGCCGGGCCGTCCGCTCGTCGATCACGTCGTCGAGCGGCTCGTCGCCCGGGTCGAACCCCTCGTAGGCCGGCGCCGCGGCGGGCGCCCGCCCACCCCGCACCGGGCCGTCGAAGTCCGGGTCGTAGGGCGGCTCGCCCGCCCATTCGGCGTCGGCCGTCTTCCGCGCCGGCTGCGCCGCGCGCGACCCCTTGCCGGGACCACCGCCGGCAGCAGCCGCCGCTGCGGCACGCGCCGCCGCGATCGCGCTGTTCTTCGGCCCGCCGCCCCCCGGCCTCGCGCCACCGGCCGGCGCCGTCGGGGGTGCGGCAGGCTTGGGTACGGCGACAGGGGCGGTAGCGGTCGCCGTGCCCCCGCCCGGACGTGCCGCCGCCGGCCAGTCCTCCGCGTCGCCGGCGCTCGCGGCCGAGGCGGCAGCGGTCGCCGCGCCACCGGGCCGCACCGGCTCCGGCCAGTCGTCCTCGTCGGCCTGCCCGGCCGCGCCCTGACTGCCGAGGGTTCGGTTGCCCGTGGCACCGGCCGAGCCGGACACCGGCTGTCCCAGGGCGTCGCCGAGACCGGCGGATGCCGGACGACCGGCAGCACCGGAGTCAGGACGGCCCGGTCCGGCGTCCGTCGAGCCAGGACGGCTCGCGTCGGGTGTGGTCGAGTGGGAGAAGTCGCCCGAGCTGCCGGAATCGGAGCGCGTCTGAGCATTGGCCGCCACTCCGGGGGCCGGGCGACCGGGTGAGGTGTCGGACGACCCCGGAGCCGTCGGAGCGGACGCCGGGCGGCCCGGGACGCTGTCGGACGGTGCGCGGTCGGGCGTGCTGTCGGTCTGCGCTCGTGCCGCGCCGGACGGGCGGGACGGGCCGCCGAGCGATGCGGCGCCGCGCTCGCCCGCCACCTCGCAGCGGATCTGCCAGCGACCGCCGAACTCCTCGTAGAGCGCGTCGGTCAGCACGGCAGCGTGGTCGGCCATCATCTTCGCCAGCACCGTCGACTTCACGGTCAGCACGAGCGTGTCGCCGTCCAGGTCGCGCACCACTGCGTCCCGCATCAGCGCGGCGATCCGCTTGTTGCTCCGGTTCACCTTGCCGACCACCTCGGGCCAGACCCGGCGCACCGCCACCGCGTCGAGCGCCCCCGGATTCGCCGCGCCGGGGCGGGGCGGCTCGGGCGTGGCGGGGTCGGGCATCACCGCAGACGGCGGCACCGGACGTCGGGCGGCGGCCTGACCGGAAGTCGTCGGGCCGGCAGTTGACCGCTCGGAGGCCGACGCGGAGAACCCGGCGTCCGTGCCGGGGTGAGTTCCGGCAGCCGCTGTCGCCTCGGTCGTCGACGAGCCGGAATCGGCAGCGGCCGGGCCGGCGTCGGCAGCCGCACCGGCCGGGGCGGGACGGGAGCCGGTAGCCCCGACGGCAGAGCCCGGGCGGGAACCGGGCGCGGCGCTGCGGGAACCGGCAGCGGCGGCTACGGCGGCACGTGCGGCGGCGGCACCGGTCGGGGCACCGGGAGCCGCCGGCGTGCCGGCGGAATCCGGGTGGACCGCGGCGGCAGCCGCGCCCGGGGCGGGAGCCGCCGGGCGTACCTCAGGGGTCTGGGTGGGATGCGCGGACGGCGACGGCTCGACGCCGCCCAGCGTCAGCCGGCGTTCCATCCGCTCCAGGCGCTGGAGCAGGCCGCCGGACGAGTCGTCCGCGCCGGGCAGCAGCATCCGGGCGCAGATCAGCTCCAGCAGCAGACGGGGCGCTGTCGTGCCGCGCATCTCGACCAGGCCGTTGTGCACGATGTCCGCGCAGCGGGACAGCGTGGCCGGGCCGAGGCGCTGCGCCTGGGCGGCCATCCGCTCGATCTGGTCGGCCGGGCCGTCGATGAGGCCCTTGGCGGCGGCATCCGGCACCTGCTGGAGCACGATCAGGTCGCGGAGGCGTTCCAGCAGGTCGGAGGCGAAGCGGCGCGGGTCGTGGCCGGCCTCGGCGACCCGGTCGACAGTGGCGTACGCGGCGGCGCCGTCACCGGCGGCGAGCGCGTCGCACATCTCGTCGATCAGCGCCGAGTCGGTGACGCCGAGCAACGCGGCGGCCCGGGCGTAGCCGACACCCTCCGGGCCGGCGCCGGCGATGAGCTGGTCGAGTACGGAGAGGCTGTCCCGGGCGCTGCCGCCACCGGCGCGGACCACCAGCGGGAATACAGCCGGGTCGACAGTGACGCCCTCGGCCTCGCAGAGCTGCTCAAGGTAGGGACGGAGCACCTTCGGCGGGATCAGCCGGAACGGGTAGTGGTGGGTCCGCGACTTGATCGTGCCGAGGACCTTCTCTGGTTCGGTGGTGGCGAAGATGAACTTGACGTACTCCGGGGGCTCCTCGACCAGCTTCAGCAACGCGTTGAAGCCGGCCGACGAGACCATGTGCGCCTCGTCGATGACGTAGATCTTGAAGCGGCTGCGGGCCGGCGCGAAGAACGCCTTCTCCCGCAGCTCACGGGCGTCGTCGACACCACCGTGGCTGGCCGCGTCGATCTCGATCACGTCGATCGAGCCGGCACCGTCGGTCGCGAGCGAACGGCAGGACTCGCACTGCCCGCACGGCTCGGGCGTGGGGCCCTGCTCACAGTTGAGCGAGCGGGCCAGGATCCGGGCGCTGGAGGTCTTGCCGCAGCCCCGGGGGCCGGAGAAGAGGTACGCGTGGTTCAGCCGGCCGCTGCGCAGCGCCTGCGACAACGGCTCGGTGACGTGATCCTGGCCGATGATCTCGGCGAACGTCCGCGGCCGGTACTTGCGGTAAAGGGCCAGTGCCACCCGTCCCGCCTCCTCTCGACCGAGCCATTCTGCGCCGGTCGGCCCCGGGTGACCACCCACCACCCCGTGACCCGACCCGCAGCGACGTTACCCGGCCCGGGAGACAGAAAGGCCTCCCGTGCACCCGGCAGAGCTCGCTTATCCTTGCTGCCTTCCGGCCCTGGGGAGGTTCACGAGGTACCGCCGCACGGGAGGTGACGCCAAGCCTACCCGAAGGGTTGTGGATCTTCCGGGAGGGTGGGGTGGCCCGCCGTCGCGGGACCTGTATCCTGGCTCGCGGAGGATTCGCCTAGAGGCCTAGGGCGCACGCTTGGAAAGCGTGTTGGGTTTACACCCTCACGAGTTCGAATCTCGTATCCTCCGCTCGCTTGAGCAGGAAAAACGACAGGGCCGGCCCCCACGGGGACCGGCCCTGAGTCGTCTCTACGGTCGCTGCCGTCTCAGTTGTCGTCTCACTTGCCCTGCTCTGGCCCCACTGACAGCCCGTCGCACAGGGGCCGCTGCTCGCTGGTCAACGCTCAGGCCGGGTTGGGGTTGTGCCAGTCATGACTTGGTGAGCGACGGCCATCTGTCGGCGGCACGTAGTGTCGCGACACCGCATGACTACCTGACAGTTGCTTGGGAAATCGGGCCGGGCTGTTGGGTGTCGCCCTGTCGCCTGAACTCCACCCACTGCCGGCTAACATCCGCCCAAATCTGTTGTTGATCGGCAAAGAAGCGATCCATTTGTTCACGGGTGACCTGGTCCGCCGGATTAGTTACAAGGACATAGTCGATTTCGTCGCGCAGGCGGTTGAGGCGGTAGCGCGTCTCTTCCATCAAAATCCATCGCGATCGCCAGTTATGGAACAGTTCGAGTGATCCCAGCAGCGTTACCACTGCGACCATCGGCAACGCGATCGATGCATTAAACGGGATCTGTGGGATTCCTAGGACCACCGTCGACAGCGCGGTCAAACCGAGCGACAGCCCTTTGGACCAGGTTGAACGACGACGGAATCGTGTCTTTCGCGAATCCGCCCATTCCATGTCGGCGGAAACAAGCTCTCGGAAGGTGGTAAGCGCCTCCGGCAAGGGTAGGGCCGTCCGACGGCCAGCCAGGACCAGGAGCCCCTCCTCAGAGGCCGCCTGCTCGGCAGCCGCCGTCGGTTCCTTGCCACGCTCGCGTTCCTGGGTCATCGTTCAATTCAGGATGATGCCAGGCGTTCAGAAGAGTTGGTTGCCGGATAGCCGACATTCCAGGAACCGAGGGTCACAGCCCGCGAGGGGGGCCGTCTCCGTAGAACCACGCCGTAGTGCCGGGCGGTGGCGGTGGCAGGTCGCCCCGAATTAGGTTGAATACGGCTACAGCGAGGTCAGCCACGGCAGATGTGTCGACAGACGATGCGCCGTGCAGGAACACCGCTTGTTGCTCGACGACGTAGTGCTCGGCTGCGTCTGCGGCCGTGATGTGGGGACGTGCTCTCAGTCGTTGAGCCGCCCTCGCGAACAGTTCCAGCAGTCGTTTTCGCTGTCGGCCGGTCAAGCCAGCCGGGACTTCGAGCCCTAGGCTTCCCCGTGCGTTGACTGCCATGCCGAGGTCGCGGCGAAGGGCGTCCCACCACGGTTCGCCGGCCAACTCTGCGGCATCGGCGACGTGCAGCACCTCAACCGCCAAAATCGTGAGGTTGATATCATACGTCCAAAGCCAGTGATCGTCGTCCAGGATCACAGCAACGGTCTTGCTCAACCGGCCCCTCCCCCAGCAGCAACAGACTCGGCCACAGCGCCCATCAGTCTGCCCGGCGGCTGGCGCGGGAGGCGGGAAGCCGGAGGGCTGCCGCGGAACGACAGGCCGTTGAGCGGGAAGTTGGTGGGCTGGCAGCCAGCCGGGGGCGCGGCGGCCGTCGCACCGGCGCACCGTGGGCCGAGTCACCGCCGGCCGGGGCAGGGATGCGGCGCGGAGTGTGCGGGGCCGACCCTTCGTCGTCTCTGCGGCTGCTCTCGTCTCAGTTGCCCTCTTCCTGCCGCCGTCATCCTCGCCGAACTCCCCAGCGGGTGTCCCAGAGCAGTCCGCTGAGCTGGGCGGCGTCGCGCCGCACCTGGTCGGCCATGTGCCGGTACCGGACGGTTATCCACGGAGGGACCAGCACGTCAGGCCGCCGCACCGACCAGCGTCACCATGATCATCCGATTGCTGGATGGCACGGTCGCGAGGCCGGATACGAAGCTACGACGATGGTCATCTTGATACGTACCTTCGACGGAATCGAGCTGGCCTGTTCCGAACCGGTCCCTGCTGGGCGGCGGCGCCGATCGGCAGCACCGACGCGGGTCCGCTCGGACCCATCGTCACGAAGGTCAGTGACCTCCAGACCGGCATCTCCGGCCGGACAGAGAACGCGCTGGGCGGGCTGACCCGTGTCTGCCATGTTTCGTCTGACGGGCAAGCCCGTCGCAGACATCCTGCTGATCTTCCTGTGGTGGCCGATCGCGGCATCGGTTCTCCTCGTGGTTGGGCTGTTTAGCCTGATCTCCGCGGCGAATCGACGCGTGGATGAGGCTGACCGCCGGGCCGGGAGACGGCCGCGCTTCCCGATGGATGAGGGTGCCAAGGCTGCCCGCGCACAAGCAGCTCATGAGTACACCGGTCGGCTTCCGGCCACTGATTCTGACCGGGAGGTCGCGGTTGAGATCGCATCCCGGCCCTTGTCCGAAAACGGAATCACGAACGACGAGCTGAATCAGCTCGCCGACCTGAGGCTTGCGCTGGGCGCGGCGACGACGCGAGGCGAGCTTGCCGCCATCGCCGACGTGCCACTGGAGACCTTCGGTCCCGTGAAGGCTGCCCCGGAGCCGGTCCTTCTTCGGTTGAAGCGCCATGGCGCACTCATTGCCGCAATGCTCGGCGCCTTACTGATCGTCCTTGGCGGCGTGGTTCAGGAGTACGGCATCGCGCTCCTCGGCTGCCTGGCGATCACCGCGGCCGTCGCGGCTTGGACATGGTCGCGGGCGCACGGTTCAAGGGTATGGAAGACGGTGGGCCTGGCGTTCCTCGCCTGGGCCGTTGCCATCTCCATCGCTGCGGTCGTTGCGCCACCGCCGGAAACAGGGCCGAAGTCCGTCGGTCAGGGGAGGCCGGCGCCCCTGTACGGAAGAACAACAGAGCCCGCCACGCCGAGCACCGTCCCGGTTGTGCCGACCGTTCCAGACGTAGTGGGCTTTGACCTCCCCAGTGCCCGCAGCTCGATCGCCGCCTTCAACCTCCGTTCGAGGACCTCAGACGCCGCGCCTCTCTGCAGGAGGGCGTGGGATGCCAGCTGGACCGTCATTGCGACAAGCCCGCCTCCGGGCAGAGTCGTCCCGCCGGACGAAACCATTTCACTGCACGTACTCAGGGCAGAAGAAGCGGCATGGTTCGCTGCTCATCCGACGATGCCCCGGCTCCCGAAGGGCATCGCGGCGGGGAGTACGACCAAGGACGACGGCCCGCTCGCCGGTCTGCAGCAGTTGGTCCTGTTCCGCTACGCCAAAGGTATGGCACAAAAGGGTGCGCTTACCGCCGTCGACCGCCCCTGCTCCCCGTACAGCAACGAGCCGCCAGAGGAGGTGGCGACACGGGCCGGGCTGAAGGTGTCCCATTCAGGATCATCGATCGTGGTGGGAAGCATCCCGGCGGCAGGGCAACCGGTTCGACCGGGCCAGTTCATCGTCCTGCTGGTGCGCGATCAGGAGCAACGGCCGACGCCGAAGGGCTCCAGCAGTGGACGTCCCCCTCTCCCGCCACGTTCGGGCAACGACGATGACGACTTCAACATCCCCGGGTGGCTCTGCCCCACCCGATTCTGCTGAACGGGGGTATCGCTCGCATCAGTGACGGCCCGAACCGCGGTGTCCCTCACCGGCAGCCCAACTGGTCCCGGCGCCGCCTCAAATACGCCGTCTCCGCGCTGTTCCCCGCCAACTCGATCGCCCGCTCGTACGCCTCCCGCGCCTCCCCACCCCGCCCGATCCGCCGCAGCAGCTCGGCCCGCGTCGCGTGGTACGCGTGATATCCCTCCAGCGGCAACCCGTCCACCTCGGCGAGCGCCACCTGCGGCCCGTCCAGTTCGGCGACCGCCACGGCCCGGTTGAGTCGCACGATCGGCGACGGGTCGACGCGTACCAAATGGTCGTAGAGCGCGGCGACCTGCGACCAGTCGGTGTCCCGCGCGTCGCGGGCGTCGGTGTGTACGGCGTTTATCGCGGCGAGGATCTGGTAGCGGCCCGGCGGCCGTGCGGCGGCGATGCACGCGCGGACCAAGGCGTGGCCCTCGGCGATGAGGCCGCGGTCCCAGGCGCTGCGGTCCTGCTCGGCGAGGACGACGAGTTCGCCGGTCGCGGAGACCCGGGCGGGCCGGCGGGCCTCGGTCAGCAGCATCAGCGCCAAGAGGCCGGTGACCTCGTGGTCGTCGGGCAGCAGCGTACGGACCAGCCGGGTGAGCCGGATCGCCTCGCCGGTCAGGTCGGCGCGGACCGCCTCCTTGCCGGGGTCGGAGGCGAGGTAGCCCTCGTTGAAGACCAGATAGAGAACGGCGAGCACGCCGGTGACGCGGGCCGGCAGGTCCTCGCGGGACGGCACCCGGTACGGGATCCCGGCCGCCTTGATCTTCGTCTTGGCCCTGGTGATCCGCCGGCTCATGGCGGCTTCCTGAACCAGGTACGCCCGGGCGATCTCCGGCACTGTGAGTCCGCCGACCAGGCGCAGCGTCAGCGCCACCCGCGCTTCCATGGCCAGCGCCGGATGGCAGCAGGTGAAGATCAGGCGGAGCCGGTCGTCGTCGATGACACCGAGCGGTTCCGGCACGTCGGTCAGCATCAGCGCCTCCCGGTGCTTGTCCTCCCGCCGGCTCTCGCGCCGGATCCGGTCGACGGCCCGGCGGTACGCGACTGTGGTGAGCCACGCGCCGGGGTTCGGCGGTACGCCGTCGGCCGACCAGCGTTCGACGGCGGCGGCGAACGCCTCGGCGGTCATCTCCTCGGCCACGTCGAGATCGCCGATGCGCCGGGCGAGCGTGGCGACCACCCGGGCCCACTCCTCGCGGTGGAGCCGGGTGAGCGCCTCGCCGATGTCTGTCACGCGGTCAGGAACGGCCGCAGCTCGACCCGCCTGTTGCACCGCTGCGACGCCAGCGCGGCGAGCGGGAGCGCCACGTCGAAGTCCGGCGCCTCGACGATCCAGAATCCGCCGACGTACTCCTTCGTCTCCACGTAGGGGCCGTCGGTGAACACCGGGTTCCCGTCCCGCGCGTCCACGACTGTGGCCGTCTCCGGTGCCGCGAGGCCACCGGCGAAGACCCAGTGGCCGTCGGCGCGCAACCGCTCGTTGAACTCACCGATCGCGGCCATCTCCGCCTCGGTGGCCGAGCCGGTCGTGCCGTCGAGTACGGAGATCAGGTACTGCGCCATCGGTTCCTCTTTTACTATCGTCGGCCGCCGTCACCCCGGCTACGAACGCCTCCACCCCGATCCGACCACCTCCGCCGAGATCGACCAGGCGATTCTCGTACGCGAACGCCGAGGCCGCTGCCGACGGCGCGAGGACGGCCGACAATCGTCGGCATGGCCGACGAGCGTCCCCTGTACGAGCGAGATCCGGCAGCCTGGCAGGCCCACCTCGCCGAGGGCAACGCGCGGCAGCCCCGGAAGCGGGTGGGAGCCGACGTACTGCTGCGCAACGGTGACGGCGACGTCCTGCTGGTAGATCCGCGCTACAAGCCGGACTGGGACCTGCCGGGCGGCATGGCGGAGGCGAACGAGCCGCCGCACCTGGCCGCCGAGCGGGAGGTGCGCGAGGAGTTGGGTCTCGAACTGCGCATCGGACCGTTGCTGGTGGTGGACTGGGTTGCACCGCACGGCCCGTGGGACGACAGCCTGATGTTCATCTTCGACGGCGGTGCACTGCCTCCCGCCGAGCCGTTGAAACCGGCTGACGGCGAACTGGCCGACGCACGATTCGTTGCGCTCGATGATGCGCAGGGGCTGCTTCGCCCGTACGTTTGGCATCGGCTGCGTCACGCGGTGGCCGCGCTGAGCGACGGACGCCCGAGGTATCTGACCAACGGAGCCACCTGAGATCGTCGTACACATGTTCCATCCACAGCCTGTGGACGCCGAGAGGACCGGATGAGTTACCAGCTCAGCGCCGTGGTCGCCGACGTCGAGCTGCTACGCGAGCAGACCGCCGACCTGGACCACGCGGTGCTCGCCGCCCTCCGTCAGGACTTCGCGCTGCTGCCGGTGACCCCGCAACTGGTGCAGGAGCTGACCGGCGGGCTGCCGGACTTCGCCACCGACGAGCCGCGCGCCGAGCGTCCGTTCCGGCTGGTGCTCTCGCCGCCGCTGGCGGAGGTGCTGGCCCGCTGGTCGACCAGCGGCCCGATCGCGTATCTGGAGGCGGAGTTCGCGGGCGGGCTGGGCCACCAGTCGGCGGTGGTGTGGCTCGGCGGCGAGGTGAGCTGGGGGCCGCGGTACGACGCCGCGCTGGACCGGCCGCGTACCGAGTGGCCGATCAACACGGCGCTGGCCAGGCTGGGCGCGGAGCCGGGCGCGTGGATCGACCCGTTCGCCGAGCTGGGCCTGCACCTGGAGCGCGACACCGACGGCTGGCTGACGCACGGTCGGCGCGGGCTGTCCGCCGACTACTGGGACGAGCTGGCCGAAGAGTGGGAACTTCGCCAATCCGGCCAGCACCAGCAACCTCATCGCCCCGGTCCCGTTGGTGACTGGGGGATTGCATGAAATTACGACAATTCGGCTTTATTGCCGTACTGCTTGCTGCCGCATCAGTGGCGGGCAGCGGCGTTCATCCACAGTGGCCGGCCCGGCCCGTCGGCGCCGCCCAGGTGGTCAGCCTGGAGGGCCTGCGCGACGCGGAGTTCGGCGCCACCGAGGCGGACCTGACCCGCCGCGGCGTGCTGCGCGCCGACGAGGAGGCATGCGGGCCCGCACTCGTCGGACACGGGGCGGTCAGCCCGATCTTCGTCGACGACCGGCTCGTCCTGCTCTGGCTGGACGACCCGATGAGCACACCGGAGGGCATCAGCGCCGGCACGCCGATCGGCGAGGTCCGCGCCGCGTACCCCGGCGCCACCGACCTGCCGGCGCCGCCCGGCAGTCACCGCTTCGCCGGGCTGCTCGCCCGCGACGGCGACCGCGCGTACCTGTTCCTGCACGACGGCGTCACCGTCCGCGAGATCATCGCCGGGTACGCGGACTGGGCCCGCCGCCTCTTCGACGAGGGCTACGGCCCCTGCTGACATTCGGCTCGACCACCTGGCTGTAACCGGTGGCCCCCTGGCGGTGTGTATATGTGTGACGGCCAGGGAGAGGGACGATGCGGATGGGCACGAGCGACGACTTCGACGCCTTCTACGCGGCGACCTCGGCCCGGGTCCTGCACCAGGTCTACGCGGTCTGCGGCGATCTCGGCGAGGCACAGGACGTCGTGCAGGAGGCATACGCCCGCGCCTGGGCGCGCTGGTCGTCGCTGTCCGGCTACGACTCGCCAGAAGCCTGGGTACGAACGGTCGCGTGGCGGCTGGCCGCCAACCGGTGGCGCAGCGTCCGACGCTGGCTCGCCGCACGGGCGAGACTCGGCCCGTCCACAGAAGCGCCCGAGCCGTCACCGGACCGGGTCGCGGTCCTGGCGGCGCTCCGGCAGCTACCGGAGTCGCAGCGGCGGGTGGTGGTCCTGCACTACCTCTCCGACCTGCCGATCAGCGAGATCGCCGAGACCACCGGGATGCCCGCCGGCACCGTCAAGGTCTACCTGTCCCGTGCGCGGACGGCGCTCGCCCCGCTGCTCGATGCCGACGACGAGCGGAAGGACTCCGATGTCAGCACGCATCCGTGAGGCCATCGCGGCGCTGGAGGACGACACCGCCGCCCTGAACCTGGCGCCACCCGAGCGGGTCCGCGCGCGCGGCGAGCGCCTACGTCGACGACGGACGGCAGGTGGCGTGGCGCTCGTCGCGGTCCTGACAGTCGCGACAGTGTCAGCCGGCGTGGCCGCAACGAACAACGGAGGTACGGACGCCTCGCCCCCTGTTGGCACGGGAGCCACAGTGAACTGCGGCGATCACGTGCTCGGGCTCATGGACCGCATACCGGAAGCCGCGATCACCTGCTTCCTCGACGCGGTCGAGGCGCATCGCCCCGCCCGCCTCGCCGTCACCTCGCCGACGACGGAAGGCGACCCGATCCCGACCCTCTACGTCGTCGGCGAGGACGGCACGGTGGAGGTGACCACCGACTTCCGCCAGGACAGATTCGGCGGCGGGCAGGGTCTCGTGCTGGAGAGGTGCACCGGTCCCGAGGTCACAAGCGGGCGGATCATGTTCCGGCAGTGCTCGTCGCCGGTACCGCGCTGACCACCCCCCGGGCGGCGAGAACGCCCGGCCGAGCTGACAGCGGTCAGTACTTCCGCGTCGGCTCCGCCGGCCCGGCACCCGACACGCTCGCGGGCAGTGCCGGGCGCAGGGCCTCCAGCGCCCGGCTGACGCCCAGGCCGGCGAGGATCGCCAGCGCGAAGACGACAGTCGGCAGCCACCGGGGGCCGTCCGCGACGAGGATGATCATCTGCACCAGGCACAGCAGGGTGACCCCCAGCACGGTGCCCGCGAAGCCGCCCCGCCCGCCGGCCACGCTCACGCCGCCGAGCAGGACGGCACCGGCCACCAACGTCAGCTGGCCGATGTCGGCCGATGGGATTGCGGCACCGATCCGGCCGGCCAGCAGGACTCCGGCCGCGCCCGCGATCAGGCTGGAACCGCCCAGGCCGATGACCGCGCCCAGCAGCCGTGCACCGAACGGCGACGGCGGCTCCCCGGCGACGACCCGGTTACCGCTCAGCGCCCGCCGCACCGCCGGGACCGACCACACCACCGCGCCGCCGATCGACAGCAGGAGAAACAGCACCAGCCACCCGGCCCCGGCACCGTCGGACCGGATCCAACCTTCGCTCGCGAGCCGCCGCGGACCGCCGCTGCCGGTGGTCGCGAGCAGAATGCCCTGCGTCAGGGCAAGCCCGCCCAGCGACACCGCCCACCCGGGCGCCTGCAGCAGCCCGGCGATCAGGCCCATCCCGAGACCGAAGAACGCCGCGGCGGCGATCGCGGCGACCGCCGCGACGAGGACCGGGGCGCCGGCGTCGAGCACCTCCGCGTACGTCAGGCCGGCGAGTGCCCCGACTGCGACGACCGCGAGGTTGGGCGTGGCGGTGCGCAGCGACAGCGCGAAGGCGGTCGCCAACAGGCCGGCGGAGGCGATGTTGAACACCAGCGGCGACAGCCGCGACCCGTCCTGGGAGTACCACACCACCGCGGCGACGACGGTCAGCGCCAGCAGCACCGCCTCCCAGATCAGGTGCGGCCGAATGGAGCCACCGGAACGGGACATGACCGGTCCGGCGGGTGCCAACGGTTGTTCAGGCGTGAAAACCACAGCGATTCCTCCCTTGAGCGGACGCTGACACTAACCCGCAGGAGCTCCGGTGTGACCGATACGGCGACTCGACCGGTCCCTAAGAGAGGACGCCGTCGGACACCAGGAGCGAGTTGTGAACCAGAAACTGCGTGTGCTCTTCGAGCGGGCACTCGAGGTGGAACCCGTACCCCCGACCGGGGAACTGGCCCGGGAGGCCATGGCCGGGGGCGCCGCGCTGCGACGCAGACGCCGGCTGGTCACGGGAGGCACGGCGGCCTGTCTCGTCACGATCGCCGCTGTCCTGGTCGCCCTGAACCTGACGCCGACATCGAGGGAACCGGTGCCGCCGGTGGTGGCGGCCGGCGCGCTGATGCCCTCCGCCGACGCCACCTGTGAGCGACAGTGAGGTGACGAGCCGGTCGACGTCCGCGTCTTCCTGCGGCATGACATCACTGATCAGCAGCGGCTCGACCTACACGACGCGCTCCGGTCGGATCCGCTCGTGCGGAGCGTAACGTTCCAGAGCCGGGACGAGGCGTATGCCAGATTCAAGGAGATGTACCGGAACAGCCCGGATCTGGTCCACGCGGTCAAACCGGAGCAGATGCCCGAGTCCTTCCAGGTCACGTTGACGAGGGCGAAGGACTACTCCGAACTCGTGGCGAACTTCCACGACCGGGACGGCGTCGATCAGGTCCTGGGCGGTCCGTGCCCGGCGCGCTCGGACTCCGGGGAGGGTGAGTGACCAGCGGGCAGATCGACGTACGCGCTACGCCGACCGCCGAACGCCCGGCCGGAGCGCTGGCCCGCTGGAGCGCCGCCCGTCGCCGTGAGCGCAGCAACCGGGACGAGGACTTCAGCGCGTTCGTCGCGGCGACCGCGCCCCGGTTGAGACGCACCGCCTACCTCATGTGCCGGGACTGGCACCTCGCCCAGGACCTGACCCAGATCACGTTCACCCGGATGTACGCCTCATGGGCCCGCATCCGGCATGCCGCGAACCTCGACGCGTACAGCCGCCGGGTGCTCATGAACGCCGTCTTCGACCAGCGGAGCCGGCGCAGCGGCACCGAGGTGGTCTGCGCCGATCTCCCCGAGCGGCCGGAACCGACGGCGGCGACGGACCTGCACGTCGCGTTGATGACCGCGCTGGCGACGCTGCCGATCCGGGACCAGGCGATCGTGGTGCTGCGGCACTGGGAGGACCAGAGCGTCGCCACCGTCGCCAAGATCCTGCGCATCTCCGTATCGGCCGTGAAGATGCGGGACGCCCGGGCGTTGAGCCGGATCCGCGCGCTGCTCGGCGAGGACTTCGCCGGGAGCTGACCCGGAACGCGGAACGCCCGGTCGATCCTCGCGGATCGACCGGGCGTTCTCGCTGTTCACGAGCGGTGGCGGCGGGATTTGAACCCGCGGAGGGCGTAAACCCTCACACGCTTTCGAGGCGTGCTCCTTAGGCCACTCGGACACGCCACCGCCGACGAGGGTACAGGACCGCCGGCTTGGACGCCGAACCGGTATCCCTCGGCCCGGCCTGGCAGGATCTTTGCCATGAGTACGCACATCGGCGCTGAGCCGGGAGAGATCGCCGAGCGGGTCCTGATGCCGGGCGACCCGCTGCGGGCCAAGTGGATCGCGGAGACCTACCTGGAGGGGGCCCGCTGCTACACGACGGTGCGCGGCATGCTGGGCTTCACCGGCAAGTGGAACGGCGTTGACGTGTCCGTCCAGGGCTCCGGCATGGGCATGCCGTCCGCCTCGATCTACGCCCACGAGCTGGTAAACGAGTACGGCGTGAAGTCGCTGATCCGGGTCGGCTCCTGCGGCGCGCTGACCGAGGATCTGCAGCTGCGGGACGTGGTGGCGGCGATCGGCTCGTCCACCGACTCGAACATGAACCGGATGCGCTTCGACGGGCTGATCGACTACGCCCCGGTGGCCGACTTCGGGTTGCTGCGTACCTCGGTCGAGGTGGCCGAGCGGCGCGGCATCAGCATGCGGGTGGGGCCGATCCTGGCGGCGGACGCCTTCTACACGGACCGGCCGGACCTGTACGACACGCTCGCCGACTACGGCGTGCTGGCGGTGGAGATGGAGTCGGCGGCGCTCTACACGATCGCGGCGCGCTTCAAGGCCCGCGCGCTGACGATCCTGACCGTCAGCGACCACATCAAGACCGGCGAGAAGACCACGTCGCAGGAGCGTGAGCAGACGTTCGGCCAGATGGTCGAGATCGCGCTGGACACCATCGTCGCCTGACCTGATCGACCCTGGGCCGCCCCGTCACCGCAAGGTGGCGGGGCGGTCGCGCGTTACCGGGGTCACAAAAATAAATACGACCGGTCGTGCTTGTTTCCCGATACGCTGCCCGCATGACCTCCGACGGCCGCGTCGCCCGTGGCGACCGCACCCGCACCGCGGTGCTGGACACCGCCGTGGCGCTGGCCACCGAGGTCGGCCTGCACGGCCTCTCCCTGGCCCAGCTCGCCGACCGGCTGGAGGTGAGCAAGTCCGGCCTCTTCGCGCACTGGCGCTCCAAGGAGGCGCTGCAACTCGCCACCGTCGACCGGGCCGTCGCGCAGTGGCAGGAAATGATCGTCGCGCCCGCCCTGGAGGCGCCCCGGGGCGTACGCCGGCTGCGCGCGCTGCACGAGGCCCGGATCGACTTCTACGCCGCCCGGGTGCTGCCCGGCGGCTGCTTCTTCGCCAACACCGAGTTCGAGTACAACGCCCGCCCCGGCCCGGTCCGCGACCGGCTCGCCGAGGCGTTCGCCCGCTGGACCGCGCTGCTGGAACGCCTCGTCCAGGAGGCGGTGGACCTCGGCGAACTCCCCGCCGACCTGGACGTGCCACTGCTCGCGTACGAGATCGACGCGCTGGGGATCAGCGCGGTGATGCGGTCCCGGCTGCTCGACCCGGACGCCACCTACCGGCACGCCCGCCAGGGCCTGCTGACCCGGCTGCGGGCGCTCTGCCCGGATCCGACCCTGCTACCGGAAGGCCAGTCATGAGCCACACCACAGTCGAGCGGCAGGCCGCCGAGTTCGGGCACGTCGCGCACGTGCCGGTGCACTTCGACGACCTCGACGCCATGGGCCTGCTGCACAACGCCCGCTACGCGGTGCTGCTGGAACGCGCGCTCACGCCGTACTGGGCCGAGCGCGGCGTCGCCTTCTGCGGCGACGTGCACGCCGCGCCGGACGTGTTCCACGCGGTCCGCGAGTTCACCATCAGCTACCGCGCGCCGGTCACCGGCGTCGGCACTGTGGCTGTGCACTTCTGGCTGGAGCACTTCGGCACCAGCAGCGCCCGGTACGCCTTCGAGTTCCGCTCGACCGACGGCGCCACCGTGCACGCCACCGGCACCCGGTCGATCGTCCGGCTCGACCCGGCGACGTTGCGCCCGACCGCGTGGACCGAGGTCGCCCAGGGGGTCGCCGCGACGCTGCTGCGCCCGGCGCCGACGAGCGCCTGAGCCGAGCACACCTCAGCGGAAGAACGCGCGCAGCAACGCCGCGCTCTCGCGTTCCAGCACGCCGCCGTACACCTCGGGGCGGTGCGTGACGCGGCGGTCGCGCAGCACGTCCCAGAGCGACCCGACCGCGCCGGTCTTGGGTTCCCACGCGCCGAACACCACTGTCGAGACGCGGGCCAGCGCGATCGCCCCGGCGCACATGGTGCACGGCTCCAGCGTCACGACGAGCGTGCAGTCGTCCAGCCGCCAGCGGCCCAGCCGCTGCGCGGCCCGGCGCAGCGCCAGCACCTCGGCGTGCGCGGTCGGGTCGCCGGTCAGCTCCCGCTCGTTGCGCCCGATCGCCAGTTCGGCGCCGTCGGGGCCGTAGAGCACCGCGCCGACCGGCACGTCGTCGGCGTCGGGGATCGCCTCGTCCGGGCCGGTCACCGCGACCTCCAGGGCCCGGCGCATCCACAGCTCGTGCCGCTGCCGGCGGCCGACCGCGCCCGGTTCGGCGAGCGCCTCGTCCGCGCCGGGACCGACGCGCGCGGCCCGGCCGGGGGTGGGCTGCCCCGGGCGTACGGTCTCCAGCGCCGGATCGGTCGCGTCGGCGGGTTCGGCGGCGCCGGGCGTCCGGGACTCCCCGGGCTCAGACCTCACGCAACTCCTCGACCTCGTCCACGCAGCCGAGCACCTGGCAGATCTCGGCGGTGACGTCGGCCGGCATGGAACCCTCGTGTGCGCAGAGCGCGAGCAGCTTCTGCGCCGGGATGCCCAGGTCGGCCAGCAGGTCCGCGTCACCGACCGGGTCGGCCTCCGGGTCCACAGCGGGCTGCTCGTTGTCGTCGTCGCCGCTGGAGGCGCGCGGCTCGTCGACCTCCTCCAGCCCGGTGACCGACGTCTTCAGATCGCCGACCAGCAGCGCGCCCAGGCGGGACTCCTCCGCGAACGCCGAGTCGGAGCCGAAGACCCGCAGGTCCTCCCCCTCGTCCAGGCGCAGGACGACCAGGTACGTGTCGTCGGCCTCGACGAACAGCAGCGACAGGTCGGCGTCCGGCTCGACGTCGCGCAGCCGGTCCGCCACCTCCTCGATGTCGGTGACGCCCCGCAGGCTCACCTCGCCCGCGGTCCAGCCGCCGTCGACGCGCGCCACGGCAGCAGCGAAGTACGACACGGTCCCCCCAAATTGGCCTCGGCAGCACGCCGACAGGTCACGCGATGCACGTTAACCGGTCGGGTCGGCGGGCGACCGGTCAACGCCCCGTAAGGGCCGGCCGTTCTGAAGAGAAAGCCGGTCAGCCGACGACGCGCCGACGGGTGGCGATGAGTTGGCGCAGCCGCTCGGTACGCGCGCGCTGTGGTCGCTGGCGCTGCTGCACCGCGCGGGCACCGGCCAACTCGGCAAGGAGTTGCAGGCGACGGCGGCTCCGCTCGGGGTCGAGCCGCGGCGGTGTGGTCCAGGCCATACCGCCGAGGGTGGACCGTCACCGCGCGAACGTCAAGGTGGCCTTCGCTACGCAGCGAAACCGGCACCCATGGTCACCAGAGCGGCCAGTCGCCGGTCTGCGCCCACCGCATCGCGACCAGCGCGGCGGCGATGCTCCAACCACCGGCGGTGACGATCGCGACCCCGGTGGCGACCCCCCGGTCACCGTGGCGGACCAGCACCGCAGCCGCCGCCCAGGCCAGGGCGCCGGCCAGCAGAGTCCACCAGGCGTAACCCGCGATGTTGCGGCCGAACAGCCCGAACAGCAGCAACCAGGCGAACGCGACGAGCGCGCCGACCGCGACCCCGGAGCCGGTGATCGGGTACGGCTCGCGGTAGCTGGGCCGGATCGGCGCGTTGGACGGGAAGAGTCCCGAGGGGGTACGCGGCGGAGGTGGGAACGCCCCCGGACCGGTCCCCTCGGGTCCGCCCTGCCACCCGTACGTCACCGCCGCCCCCTTCCCCGAACGATCCACGTCGGCGTCACGCACCGTGACCGGCGGGTGTGACGCGGTCGCGGCGTTCGTCCCTACGGTAGTGGTCTGTCAGGATGACCGGATGCGCTCGCCATCGATCGGACGCCGGACGCGGCCGGCGTACCCGGTCCTGCTGCTCGTCGCGGCGCTCGCCGCCGGGGGGTGTGGCGCCTCCACCGGGCGCGCCGACAGGTGGCAGGAACCGAGCCCGATCGCGACGGGCGCGCAGCCTGCCGACCCGGCGAGCCCGGCACCGCCGACCGCCTCCCCGCCGTCGCCGGCCCGCACGGACGTGAAGCGGGTCTTCCCCGTCCGCGCCGGCAACGTCGACTACCACCCGACGCACGGCGGCTACCCGGGCACCGACGTGTTCGCCGACTGCGGCGAGCCGGTGGTGGCGGTCACCGACGGCGTGGTGCTGGAGGTGAGCCGGGTCGACCGGTTCGACAAGCGCGGGCCGCAGGGGCCGAACAACGGCGGGCTCTCCGTCTCGCTGCTCGGTGACGACGGGGTGCGCTACTACGGCTCGCACCTGAGCGCGGTCGCGGCCGGCATCGACCCGGGCGTACGGGTCCGGGCCGGGCAGCAGCTCGGCAAGGTGGGCCGTACCGGCAACGCCAACAACGTCTGTCACCTGCACTTCGGACTCTCCCCGAAGTGCACGGGAAAGGACGACTGGTGGATCCGCCGGGGCGTGGTCTGGCCGGCGCCCTACCTGAACTCGTGGCGCAAGGACGGCAACCGCTCGCCGGTCGCCGAGGTCACCGCCTGGCAGCGCAAGCACGGCTGCCCGGCGTCGCCGGGCCGGTCCACCACGGGCGGCTGACGGTGCGGGGTCGCGCGGCGGGCGGCGGATGCGCGTAGGTTCCAGGGCATGAGTGCCCGGGATCCCATCGCCGACCTGCGCCGGATCGCGTTCCTGCTGGAACGGGCCAACGAGGCCACCTACCGGGTCCGGGCGTTCCGGTCGGCCGCGAAGACGCTCGGCGCGCTGCCCGCCGCCGAGGTGGCCGAACGGGCCCGCGCCGGCAAGCTGACCGAGCTGTCCGGCGTCGGTGACGTCACCGCCCGCTGCGTGGCCGAGTCGCTGGCCGGGGAGGAGCCGGTCTACCTGCGCCGGCTGCTGGCGACCGAGGGCACCGACCTGGACGAGGCGGCGGCGAAGCTGCGGGACGCGCTGCGCGGCGACTGCCACACCCACTCGGACTGGTCCGACGGCGGCTCGCCGATCGAGGAGATGGCGCTCGCGGCGGTCGAGCTGGGCCACGAGTACCTGGTGCTCACCGACCACTCGCCCCGGCTGAAGGTGGCCCGGGGCCTGACCGCGGAGCGGCTGCGCAAGCAGCTCGACCACGTCGCGGCCGTGAACGAGGCGCTGCCGAAGGGCTTCCGCCTGCTCACCGGCATCGAGGTGGACATCCTCGCCGACGGCTCGCTGGACCAGGACGAGGACCTGCTGGCCCGCCTGGACGTGGTGGTCGGCTCGGTGCACAGCGGGCTGAACGACGACCGGGCGAAGATGACCCGCCGGATGCTGACCGCGATCGCCAACCCGCACCTGGACATCCTCGGGCACTGCACCGGCCGGATGGTCTCCTCCCGGCCCGCCGGCGTGACCGGGCCGGGCGACAAGGGGCACCGCGCGCGTACCCGCAAGGAGAGCGAGTTCGACGCGGACGCCGTCTTCGCGGCGTGCGCCGAGCACGACGTGGCCGTCGAGATCAACTCCCGGCCGGAACGGCAGGACCCGCCGAAGCGGCTGATCCGGCTCGCGCTGGAGGCCGGGTGCCGGTTCGCCATCGACACCGACGCGCACGCCCCCGGCCAGCTCGACTGGCAGCGGTTCGGCTGCGAGCGGGCCGCGCTGTGCGGGGTGCCGGCGAACCGGGTGGTGAACACCTGGACGGCCGACCGCCTGGTGAAGTGGACAGCCGGCCGTAGCTGAGGGTCAGCCCTGGGCAGCCGGTTCGACAGTGCGGGCCGGCACCACCACGTCCGGGCGCGTGCGGCGCCGCCCGAACAGGCCCTGCGCGACCGCCACGCCGGCCAGCACCACGAGCGCACCCACCGGCTGGTGCCAGGTCATCCGCTCACCCAGCACGACCGCGCCGACGAGCACCGCGAACACCGGAACCAGGTACGTCACTGTGGACGCCGTGCTCGCCCCGGCCAGCCGGATGTTGCGCATGTTGATGACAAAGGCGAGCCCGGTGCCGAGCGCGCCGAGCGCCAGCACGCTCGCGATCACGCGCGGCGAGAGCCCGGCCGGGGACGGCGGCGTCCCGACGAACGGCGCGACCAGCGCGAGCTGCGCGGTCGCCACCAGCAGCTGGGCCGCCGACAGCGACAGCCCGGAGTACGCGCTGCCCGCGACGAACTTCTTCTGGTACGGAATGGCGAGCCCGTAGCAGGCAGCCGCGCCGAAGCACATGAGCTGGCCGACGAAGTGGGCGCCACCGACGCCCTCCCAGACGCCGAGCACCACGAGCACCCCGACGAAGCCCAGCCCCAGCCCGACCGCCCGCCGCACGGTCAGCCGCTCGGTGCGGAACACCAGCACCGCCAGCGGCAGCACGATCAGCGGCGTGGTGGCGTTCCAGATGCCGGCGAGCATCGACTCGACCCGCTGCTCGCCGTAGCCGAACAGCGTGAACGGCACCGCGACGCCGAACGCGGCCACCACGAGCATGTGCCCCCAGACGCGAAGGTCGCGGGGCAGCCGGTCGCGCAGCACGGCGAGCACCACCAGCAGCGTGACCGCGCCGGTGGCCACCCGGTAGAGAGTGAGGTGCACGGGGTGCAGCTCGGCCACGCCGACCTTGATGAACAGAAAACTCGAACCCCAGATGGCGGCAAGCGCGACGAACCCCGGCAGCCAGCTCCGCAGCGGCGCGCGGTCAGGAGTGAAATCGACTGTCACCCCTGACACTTTGCCCCACGGGTACGACGATGTCGTGCGGAATTCGGCTGCGGGGTCACGTAGGGTCCCCTCGTGGGACGAATCGATGACCTCGCCAACCGGTACGTGGCCGAGTGGGCTCCGCTGAGCCCGACCGGGGCCACCTACGTCGGCATCGCCGGCTACGACGACCAGCTCGACGACCTGTCGCCCGACGGCTACGCGGCCCGCGCCGACCTGGCCCGGCGCACGCTCGGCGAACTCGACGTGACCGAGCCGGAGACCGAGGCCGAGCGGACCGCAAAGGAGGCCATGCAGGAGCGCCTCGGCCTGGAGCTGGCCCGGTACGAGGCCGGCGAGACCGGCAGCGAGGTCAACGTCATCTCCAGCGGGCTGCACGAGATCCGGATGGTCTTCGACCTCATGCCGACCGACGGCGAGGAGGCTAAGGCCAACGTGGCGGCCCGGCTCAACCGCTTCGCGTCGGCGCTCGACGGCTACAAGCGCACGCTGCGCGAGGCCGCCGCCGCGGGACGGGTCAGCTCGCAGGTGCAGCTCGTCGAGGTGGCCAAGCAGTGCGACGTCTGGGTCGACCCGGAGGGCGACAACTTCTTCCACGGCATGGTCGAGCGGCTCGACGCCGACGGCGCGCTCGGCGCGGAGCTGCGCAAGGGCGCGGCCGCCGCCACCGCCGCCACCGCCGAGTTCGGGCAGTTCCTGCGCAACGAGCTGGCGCCGGCCGGGCGGGAGAAGCAGGCCGCCGGGCGGGAGCGCTACGAACTGGCCTCGCAGTACTTCCTCGGCGCGAAGGTCGACCTGGACGAGACGTACGCCTGGGGTTTCGCAGAGCTGGCCCGGCTGGAGGCCGACATGCGGACGGTGTCCGCGCGCATCGCCGGGCCCGGCGCCTCGATCGACGACGCGGTACGCGCGCTCGACGCCGACCCGGCGCGGACGGTACGCGGCAAGGAGGCGTTCCGGGACTGGATGCAGGCGCTCGCCGACCAGGCGGTCAGCGACCTGAACGGCACCCACTTCGACATCCCCGAGCAGGTACGCCGGATCGAGTGCTGCCTCGCGCCGACGAGCGACGGCGCCATCTACTACACCGGCCCGAGCGAGGACTTCTCCCGGCCGGGGCGGATGTGGTGGGCGGTGCCGCAGGGCATCACCGACTTCTCCACCTGGCGGGAGGTGACCACCGTCTACCACGAGGGCGTGCCGGGTCACCACCTGCAGGTCGCGCAGACCGCCGTCCGGGCCGACCTGCTCAACCGCTGGCAGCGGCTGTTGTGCTGGGTCTCCGGGCATGGCGAGGGCTGGGCGCTCTACTCCGAGCGGCTGATGGACGAGCTGGGCTACCTCGGCGACCCCGGTGACCGGCTCGGCATGCTCGACGGGCAGGCGCTGCGCGCGGCCCGGGTCATCGTCGACATCGGCATGCACCTGGAGCTGGAGATCCCGAAGGACAACCCGTTCGGCTTCCACCCGGGCGAGCGGTGGACGCCGGAGCTGGGCTGGGAGTTCATGCGGGCGCACTGCCGGGTGCCGGACGAGAACCTGCGTTTCGAGCTGAACCGCTACCTGGGCTGGCCCGGGCAGGCCCCGTCGTACAAGGTGGGCGAGCGGATCTGGTTGCAGGCCCGGGAGGACGCGAAGGCCCGCAAGGGCGCCGACTTCGACCTCAAGGAGTTCCACCGCCAGGCGCTCGACCTGGGCTCGCTGGGGCTGGACCCGCTGCGTAAGGCGCTGGCCCGGCTCTGAGCCGGCTTCCGGGTGCCGGCGGCGCGTTCCGCCGGCACCCGTCCGGTCAGGCGCCGAGCGTCACCTTCAGCGTCGGCCGGCCGGTGAGCGTGTTGCTGGTGACGTACGCCAGGTCGATGACCGGGTCGGTGAACGTCACCGGGATGGGCAGCGTGACCGGCAGGCCGTCCGGGAACGGCAGGTCCGGCGTCAGCGTCAGCTTGATGCCGGCGAGCTTGCCGA
Organism: Micromonospora chalcea; assembly: GCF_028768405.1. Lineage (NCBI taxonomy): Bacteria > Bacillati > Actinomycetota > Actinomycetes > Micromonosporales > Micromonosporaceae > Micromonospora > Micromonospora chalcea. Next base: position 4,522,057 of record NZ_CP118233.1, read on the forward strand.
CGAACCGGGTGCAGTAGAACGCGACGTCGTCGCGGACGGTGAGACGGTCGGTCGCGTACCGCTGGGTGCGACCGCTGGGGCCGTCGGCGACCAGCAGGAAGTCGTCGGTCACGGCTTCCTTCATGCTGAACTTCAGCACCTTGAGCGCGCCCTGCTCGGTCCGCAGGTCGGTGATCCCCTCGAACCGCAGCCCGGTCATGGTCACCTTGGAGCCGGTGAGCTTCGACGGCTGCTTGGCCACCTTCGGCAGGCCCGGGTCGGCGGCGATACGCGGCAGCGGCTTGCCGGGCTCCACCTTGCCGGGCTTCGCCGGTTCCTCCTTGCCCGGCTTGCCCGGTGTCGGGCAGTCGGTCGAGCCGGGACGGGTGGTCGGCTTGCTCGTCGGGGCCGCCGATCCGCTCGCGGTCGGTGTGGGCGAGGGCGTCTCGCTCTTCTTGCCGCCCTTGAACAGGTCACCGATCCCCTCGAAGAAATCGGTGATGATGTTGCCCTCCCGCGTCGGGCTCGCGCTCGGCGTCGGGGTGGGCGTCGCGGAGGGCGCCTTCGACGGCGTGGCGGGCTTCGTCGGGCAGGCGCTGGCGGCGGGCCTGCTCGGTGCGGCCTGTACCGCGCGCGGCTGCACGGCCAGGCCGGCGGTGGCCAGGCCGAGCACCAGCAGGACGATGCCGAAGGCACGCGGGTCCGCCGAACGGCCCGCCCACTCGGGCGGGCCGCCGTCGGATCCGGCCGCCTGCCCGTTCACCGACTGCCGAGGGACCGGCCGCTCCCCGCCCGGCCGCTCGGCAGTCGGCTGCTCGACGGCCGGCCGTACGCCGGCCGGCACCTCGACGGTCGGCAGTTCCCCGGCCGGCTGCTCGTCAGCGGGTTCCGGGGCGGCCGGCCGGCCGGTGACCGACTGGTCGGCGCCGACCTGCTCGACGCCGACCGGGCCGTCGACGTCGAGCAGGTCGGCGTCCCGCTGGTCCACCCTGGTGTCGCGCTCGTCGTCCGCCTCGGTGTCGCGCTCTTCGGCGGCGGGCTCCGACGGCCGGACCGGCACCCAGGCGAAGGCGAGCGCGCTGCCCACGATGCCCAGCAGCAGGCCGAGGAAGAAGCCGCCGAGGTTGAGCCCGATCAGCGAGTAGACGGTCGTGACCGCCGCGACGATCGAGTAGAACAGCCGCTGCGCCGGACTGAGCCAGAGCAGCACGCCGCAGGTCCCGAGGATGGCCGGGATCAGCAACGAGAGCAGGCCGGTGGCGCCGCTGCTGAAGCTCAGGCCGTTGAGGGTCAGCCGGGTGGAGGCGAGCATCTCCACCCCGGCCAGGATGATGAACAGGCCGCCCCAGAACGGCCGGCTCCGCTGCCAGCGGCGGAAGGTCCGCCACGTCCGGGCCGCGGTGCCGAGCCGGGCGTGGGACGGTTCGACGGTTGTCACGTACTCCTCCTGGCGGAGCGGGGGCGGGGACGGTGGGGCGGGCCCGCGGTGGTCGGCCACCGCGGGCCGTGCTCAGCTCAGAAGCACTCCTTGCCCTTGGCGTCGTCACCCACGTTGACCTTGAGCCGCAGCCCGACCAGGTTGAACGTCGAGGACGTGGTGTAGCGGGACACCTGCTTCAGGTCGCGGATGGTGACCCGGTCGGAGTTCTGGCCGAACGAGCCGCGCTGGGCCGTCGGGTTCAGGTCGCTGGCGTCGCGGCCGATCTGGATGTTGGTGAAGGTCGCGTTGCCTTCGAGCGAGTCCATCGCGATCACCAGGTCCTTGGCGCGGGCCGGATCCTTGCCCTCGCCGGCGTTGATGGTGAGCACCACCGGCAGGCCGGGCAGGTCGGCGCGGACGGACTGGCAGAGGTTGTACAGGTCGGCGCTGCTGATCTCGGCCATCGCGACCGGGCGCGTCGCGCCGGCCTTGCCGTCCTCACCCTTCTCGCGGACGATGCCGCCGTACTGCTTGAAGCCCTCGCCCTCCAGGCGGTCCGCGCCGATCTTGAAGGTCTGCCCGGAGACGGTGATGTCGGAGGCGATGGCGCCGGTCGACATGCCGAACAGGATGGCACCGGCGGCTGCCGTGGTGGGCACGATCATGGCGGCGAACCGCTTCCACCGGGTACGACCCTGGTTGTCGAGCCGATTCTGCACGGGTTCCTCCTCGAGCGAATGTGCGCGGCGGCCGGTTGTCGTACCGGTGGCCCGCGCCGGACCCCGCCCTCTGTTACCGACGGGTAACGATCGAGCCTGATCGTGCACCCGATGCGGCGCAGCTCACAACCCCCTCGTGTACCCGGCGGTAACACGAGCGCGCCACGAAGCTTGCTCGCCATCACCACGCGTTGACGCTCCGGAGCAGGAAAAGGGCGTCAAAGGACGCAAAAGCGCCGTCATCGAGCGCCTGATCAACCCACAGTGACGACACATCGAGGGATTACAATCAAGTAACAAATGTACAGTGCGTCGAGCGCGATGGGCCGTTCGGGGCAGTGTCGTCGGCCGAACATCCGAGCCGGCAGATGACCGGGTCGATCCAGCCGCACCCCCGGATGTCCTAGGGTTTCGGCGTGAATCTCGACGACGTACGGCGCGACTGGACCAAGCTGGGCGCCGAAGATCCGCTGTGGGCCGTCCTCGTCCAGCCCGGTAAGCGCGGCGGGCAGTGGGACGTCGAGGAGTTCCTGGCCACCGGCCGCGCCGACGTCGAGGAGACGACCGGATGGCTGGGCCGGCTCGGCCTGCCCACGCGATGGGACCGCGCGCTGGACTTCGGATGCGGGGCCGGTCGGCTGTCGCAGGCGCTCGCGCCGCACGCCGGCGAGGTCGTCGCCGTCGACATCGCCCCGTCGATGCTGGAGACCGCCCGGCGCCTGGACCGCAGCGCCGGGAACATCCGCTTCGTCCTCAACGACGCGCCGGACCTGAGCCAGTTCCCCGACGGGCACTTCGACCTGGTCTACAGCGCGCTCGTGTTGCAGCACCTGCCGCGCCCGGCGATCGACAGCTACCTCGCCGAGTTCCTGCGCGTCCTGCGCCCCGGCGGGGTCGCCGTCGTGGGCCTGCCGACCGAGCCGGCCCGTACGGCCAAGGGCGTCATCTGGAAGCTCGCGCCGTTCCGCCTGATCAGCTGGGCGCAGCGCCGGCTGCTCAACTACCCCGCGCCGATGAAGATGACAGCGGTGCCGGACGCCGACATGACCCGGCTGGTGGCCGCCAACGGCGGGGAGATCGTCGGGCAGCGGCCCGACCTGCCGTACACCGAGGACTGGATCTGCACCCGGTACGCGGTGCGACGCCTCTGACCTGCCACCTGCCGCGCACACGAGCAGGCCGGCCGTCCCTGGCGGGTCGGCCGGCCTGCTCGTGTGGTGGTGCGAGGGTTGGCGCTCAGGACTCCGCGCGGTCCGCGGCGTGGCGTCCGCCGGCGGGCACGGTCGGGTCGTCGTCGACCGGCTCCGCCGAACGCTGCGACGGCACGTCGTCCACCGGTCCGTCGCCGGCGTCCACCGGCGTCGCGTCGGGCCGGCGGCGAGCCGCGCGGACGATGATGAACAGGCCGAGCAGGAGCAGGAGCAGACCCACGACGCCGAGGACGATCGGCAGCACGGTGGTCAGCAGGTTGATCTGCCCACGCGCGTCCTTGGCCGCCTTGGCCTGCTGCTTCTGGGTGTCCTCGGTGAAGACGAGCGTGGCGTCGATGATCTTGATCTTGTCCGCGCCGGTCTCGTCACGCAGGGTCTGGAGCTGCTTCTCCTGCCCCTTGACGATGACGCCGCTGTCCGGCTCCACCCAGAGGGTGCGGGTGTTGGCGTAGAAGCGGCCGGCCGTCACCGTGGGCTGGGCCGATCCGACCAGGTTGCCCGGCACGTCGATCTCGCTGATCTTGATCGGTTCGGCCGTCATCTCGAACTTGTAGACGGTCAGCCCCTGCAGCTTCTCGGTGCCCACGTACTCGGCGGGGTACGCCTTCCGAGCGGTGTTGTCGAAGTACTGGTACGTCTTCTTCTCCGTACCGAACGGGAAGGTGTAGGTGAGCCCCTCGTGCTTGAAGGGCGCGCCGTTGACCGCCTCGGCACAGCAGGCGACCGACTCCGCCGTACGCCGGTCGAGGGCGACCCGGTCCGTGCTGACCGTGATCTCCTTGCCCGCGTCGTCGATCACCCGGACACCGACGTTGAAGACCGTCCGGTCGGCGTTGCCGGCCTCGACGTCGCCGCGCACCGCGCGGTGGGCGGTCAGGTTGACGCCGCTGCGCTCGGCCAGCGTGCTGAAATCAAGAACGGTCGCGTTCTTCGCCTCTGAAACCGTTACCGAACTCTGGTCAAGGGGCACCTTGACCAGAGCGGGCGCGACGGCCAGCGGCGTCGCCACGGCCCCGACGATCAGGAACGCGCCTGCCGCCACCAAGATGGCACCCGACGTGGGTCGCATGAAACTCCTCCCCTTGTAAAGACTCGACTAGTCGGCTGACAGTACATGACGAGGCCGATTTCGGATATGGTCCGATGCGACCTCTCGCGACGTACTGACTCCGGGGGTGCAGCAGCCACCGGGCTGCGAGATCAAATGGATGTCGAGGGAACTGTGAGCCGACCCGTCAGACCGGACTCGAGCAACGGACAGGCGATCCTGTCCGCAACTAATACCGGCCGTTCGGACGGTTGGTTGCCCGCATTGGAAGGGCTGCGGGCGGTGGCGGTGATCGGCGTGGTCGTCCACCATGTCTCCTTTCTCAGCGGACTGACCAACTCCTTCGCCCACCTCGCAGCTGTGCTGGCCAGGCTGGATGTCGGGGTGGCGATCTTCTTTGCGCTGTCCGGTTTCCTCCTCTATCGGCCATTCGCGCTCGCTGCCATTAACGGACAGTCAGGACCATCCGTTCGGCGATACCTCTGGCACCGCGCGCTGCGCATTCTGCCCGGGTACTGGGCAATGGCGATCGTCGCACTGACTTGGCTCAACATCGACTATCTGAAGTCCGTCTGGGACTGGGCGATCCCCTTTCTTCTGGCACAGATTTACGAGCCATTGCGACTCCCGGTCGGCATGGAGCAGACCTGGAGCCTGGCTACGGAGGCGACTTTCTACCTTGCGCTGCCACTGATAGCGGTGCTCGGCCGCCGAATGGGCGGCCGTACCCCGCTCGGGCGAGCCCGGCGCCAACTGGCGTTCGGTGCCGTACTCGTCCTTGCCGGCCTCATCTGGAATGCGTACGCACACGGTCCCGACTCGCCTCTACCGGGACTCGCGGTGCTCTGGCTGCCCGCCTTTCTCGACTGGTTCGGCATCGGCATCATGCTGGCCGTGCTCGCCTCGTGGCCCGTCGGCACGACCTCGACCCCGTTCCTCACCGGCCTGACCGGTGACGGGTCTGGGCGGGGCGACGAGGACCTGTGGTCCGCCACGCCGCGCGGCCTGCGCGTGTTCACCTTCGCCCCGGGAACGTCCTGGCTCATCGCCGGCGCGCTGCTCTGGATCGCGAGCACGCCCATCGCCGGCCCGCGCGGGGTCGAACCCGCCAAGCCGGTCGAGTCGGTCACCGAGCACCTGCTGTTCCTGCTCGTCGCCTGGTGCCTGATCGCCCCCCTCGTCGGGCCGGGGTCCGGCGGGGTGCCCCGCGCTCTCCTCAGCCACCGGGCGGTCATGTTCCTCGGCCGGATCTCCTACGGCATCTTCCTCTGGCACCTCCTCGCGCTCGAGGTCTGCTTCCGCCTGCTCGGATTCACCCGGATGAACAGCTCGTTCTGGGTTCTCCTCGCCGTCACCCTGGCCCTCACCGTCCCGGTCGCGACGGCCAGCTACTACCTCATCGAGCGGCCCGCGCGACGGCTGCGGCGGCTCGGTGGCCGCCGCCGGCCCGTGGCCGTCGAGCCCGACCTCCCGCTCCGGGCCGCGACGCCGGCGCCAGCGCTTCAGGGCGCCGGGCCGGCCGGCCTCGGAACTCGCCTCGTACCGGCCGCGGACCCGACGGAACCGCAACACGAGAGCGGCGACCGCCACGAGGAGCAGCCCGGTCGGCAACAGGACCAGTAGCTCCGCCACCCGTTCCGCGCCGACCCGGGGCAGCCACAGACGCTCGGTCCCGTAGACGGTGAGCCCCAGCGCGGCCGGCACCCAGATCCATGCCGGGCCGGGCGTGCGGCGCCGGTGCAGCGCCACCACCGCGGCGGCGCAGCCGAGCCCGACCAGGCCCCCGAGCAGCGCCGGCACCGCCACCGCGAGCAGCGGCGCGGTCGGCATCATCGTCGGCACCACCGGGTACGCGGGTCGATGGCGGCGCGCGGGAATCAGCGCCCCGACCATCAGCAGCACCAACAGGCCCCCGGCGACGAACAGGACGATCCGGTAGTGCTCGCCGGGCGTGAAGACCAGCTCGACGCGGCCGGCGGGACCGGCCGGCACGAACCATCCCTGCTTCCACCCGTCCAGGCGGGCCGCGATCAGCTCCTGCCCGTCGAGCGTCGCCCGCCAGCCGGCGTTGGCGTTCTCCGGAACCATCAGGTAGCTGCCGCCACCCGCACCGATCTCGATCGACCGGCGCTGGTCGTCCCAGTCGACCACGCTCAACGCCCGGCGCGGCGACGCGGCGACGACGGGCCGTTCGGCCGGCGTACCGCTGAAGATCACGCTGTCCACGACGAACCGGTCCGCCGGGGCGGAGACCTCGTTGCCGCCCGCCCGCAGCGTGACCTGCTCCGCGCCCGCCTTCGCGGCCCGGCCCGACGACGCGGCGGGAGCGCAGGCGCGGTAGCGCAGGGGCCGCAGATCGCGCAGGTCGCGCAGCGTCCCGGTGGCCGTCGTCGGCACCTTCACCCCGTTGACCACGATGGTGGGCCCCGCGCCGCACGGGAGCGTCACCTCACGGTCGAGGCCGCGCGGCTGGTTCAGTTCGGGCACGCCCTGCACGTCCACGCCGCTGAGACCGACCGGCAGCGACTGCGGCTCGAACAGCGCCGTCGACCGGCTGACCCTCGGCACGGTAGAGGTCACTGCAACGGTGAGCCCACGGGTACGCAGCGCCGGGAAGCGGGCGACACCGTCCAGGTCGACAGCCACCTCCCGGATGCCGTCGTCACCGGTGATCCGGACCGTCCTGGGCGGCGCCGCGACGAGGCTCTCCGCGAACCGCAGCCGCACCCAGCTCACCTTGCGCGCGGTGGCCCAGCGCATCTTCACTGTCGGTTGGGGATCGCTCGGATCCGCCCACCAGGCCGTGCCGTCGTCCCCGTCCCCCAGCGACCTCGACGAGGCGACCGGGTCGGCGAACCACGAACTCGACGTCGTGAACGTCTCGCCGCCCGTCATCTCGTCGTACGTCGCGAGCGCAGTGGCGGGCGTGGCCCGGGCCAGGCCGGTGAGCTGGGTGGGGATCGCGTCCGGCAGGTCGAAGCGCCGGGGCACCAGCCCGGTCTCCTCGCCCTGCCGGATCAGGTCGGGAGCGCACAGGTAGTGGTCACCGGCGACCGCGCAGGCGGATCGATCGGTGGCCTTGCGGGCCAGCGCGACCACCTCGGGCGCGACGGCGTCGGCGGGCACCTCCGGCAGTCGCAGGTAGCGCTCGGGCGTCACCCCGGCGACACTCAGCTCCCGGATACCCGCCCGGCGGCCCGGAACGTCGGCGTCCGCGACACTCTCGACTGTCACCCGCAGCCAACTGCTCCGGCCGGCGGGCAGCGGCAGCCGCGCCGTCGACCGGCCCGCGCCGGTCACCGGGTGCACCTGGGAACCGCCCTCGGTGCTGACCCGTACCGAGGTGACCGGCGCGCCGATCACCTCGTCGCCCATCACCTGCACCTCCACCGAGTCGGCCTCGATCGGGTCGGCGAAGCGCAGCTCGACCCACTGGCCCACCGGTTTGCGCGCGCCGTCGGACAACCACGCGGTGCCGATGTCGCCGTCGACCGCGGCGAAGGGTGTGGCCGACGGGTCGCGCAGCCCGGCCGGACCGGTGACGTCCGCCGCGCTGGACGACGCCCGGACGTCGTCCACCCCGGCGTACGCCGAGGAGGTGATCGACGACCGCCACGCCGGGTCGAGGATGTCGTGCTCCAGGCGCTCCAACTGGGTCGGGTCCTGCTCGGTCAGGGTCCGCGAGGTGTTGCCCCGGACCAGACCGAAGTCGACCTCCCGGTCCCGGAGGCTGTCGGCGAGCACGGTGCCGCCGTCGCTGACCAGCGGGGGATCGCCGTCGAGGATCACCGGCCGGTTGCCCAGCACACCGGCGTCGCTGAGGTCCAGCAACGTCTCCGGCGCGCCGACCAGGTTGAGCGGCAGCGCGGCGTCGGTCAGCGTGGCCCGGGGCGTCGGCCGGTCCACCTCGTAGATCTCCACCGCCGGGTACGGCTCGTGCAGGCCGTAGTCCCACGCCCCGTTCAGGTCGGGCTTCACCCCGGACGCCGGGCCGAACGCGGCGACCCGGAACAGGCCCGGTGCGCTGTCAAGCGTGCGGTGTACCAGGACCGGCCAGGCGATGCCGCCGACCGGCTGGCGGAGGTCGTTGCGGACGAGCAGGTAGCGCACGCCGAGCCGGCTGAGCACGTCGGCCAGTCCGGGCGAGGCGGTGCCCGAGGCGAGCCGCTCGTCGATGGCGGAGAGCAGCCGCGAGTTGCCAGCCGATCCGCCCGGCACCAGCGCCCGCACCGCCCACGGCGAGTCCAGCAGCGGCTGCACCGGCTCGTCCAGCGGACGTCCCCAGTTGTACTCGGCGAAGTTGGAGCCGGGAACCAGCAGGGTGGTGCCCGGCCCGGCGTGCCGGTCGAGCCACCCGGTCGCCTGCCGCCAGTGCTCGGGCAGCGCGTGGAAGCCGCCGCCCGGAGCGAGTCCCGCCATCCCGGCGCCGCTGGTCACCGCCACGAGCGCGACGGCGGTCGCGCCCAGCGCCACCCGCCGGGGCGCCATGTTCGTGGGGCGCGTGAAGCGGCGGATGAGCGCGATCCGGCCGACCGTGTCCAGCATGTGCGCGGCGGCCAGCGCCAGCGGCAGGCGGATCACGACGTCGAACTTGTGCAGGTTGCGGAGGGCGGCGAGCGGACCGTCGAGCAGTTCACGCATCGGCGACGCGAACGCGGCGCCCCCGGTCGACAGGTTCCCCGCGGTCAGGGCCAGCAGGCCGACCAGCGCGCCGACGAGCAGGAACCGCCGCTCCGGCAGGTCCCGACGGGCGAGCCCGGCCAGGCCGACGCAGGCGATCAGGGCGGTGAGTACGATCATCCACGGGGTGGTGACCAGCGCCCATCCCGCGCGCCACCACGGCACGCCGTCGACGGCCAGGTAACCCACCCAGTGGGTGCTGCCGCGTACCGCCGACGGGAGCGACGTCACGCTGGTCGTGACCGCCGCGCTCTCGGTGTACGGGAGGAACGGGAACCCGTAGCGCTGCAGCAACAGCAGCGGCACCAGCCACCAGAAGGTGGCCGCCACCATCGCCACCGTCCACCACGCCAGCAGGCGGATCCGCCGCCGGCCGGGCGCACGGGTCACCACGTACAGGAACGCGGGCAGCACGGCGCACGCGACGGCCGCGCCGTTCGCGCCGCCCATGCAGACCACGGCGAGCCCGCTGAGCGCCGCGGCCCGCCGCAACGAACCGCCCGCGGCCCCCTTGACCAGTGGCAGCAGGACCCAGGGGGCGACGCAGTACGGCAGCAGTTCCAGCGAGACCGTGCCGACCAGGGACAGCGCCCGGGGGGACAGCGCGAAGATCGCGCCGGCCACCAGACGCGATCCCGGACCGCCGAGGTCGAGGGCGCGCGCCAGGCGCACCACGCCGGTGAGGGCGACGCAGAGCAGGGTCGCCATCCAGAGCCGCTGGACCAGCCAGGCCGGCAGGCCCACCGCCTCACCGAGCAGGAAGAACGGGCCCATCGGGAAGAAGTAGCCGACGGCCTGGTTCTGGAGCGTGCCGAACTGCCAGTCCCCGGTCCACAGGTGAGCCGCGCGGGCGAGGAAACCGCCCGGGTCCAGGGCCATGTCCAGCTTCGTCTCGGGCACGATGAGCCCGGGCTCCTGGGTGACGCAGAGACCGATCAGCGCGAGACAGACCAGCAGCTCGCGCAGGCGCCACACCGCCAGAGACACCGTGGCGCTCGGAATTCCGGGGGTGCGGCGAGCGGTCGACCAGGCGGTCAGCACTGCCGTACCGGAACGCCGGTGAGCAGTTCGTCCGCTCCGGCGTTCCGCTCGTCGATGTCGTCGGCTGCGACCCCGGCCCGCAGCAGCGCCTGCCGGACGGCGGCCGGCTCGGCGGCCGGCACCAGGAGCAGCAGGTTCTGCCCGTCGATCGCGACGTGCCGGGTACGCGGCAGGAGCGGCGCCACCCGGGCCAGAAGGCGTTCCGGCTGGTCGGTCCGGACCACCACCGACGTGTTCCCGGCGGCCCAGGGCAGCGGGCGCGGCGTCAGCAGATCCCCGAGGACCGCACGCACCCGCCGGCCGGTGTCGGTCCAGCGGAACGAGTCGCTCCACCGCCGGCACTCCGCGGCCATCCGTTCCGGCTCTCCGGGCGTCGCCAGGGAGTCCAGCGCACGGTCGAGGCCGGCGGCCAGGTTCTGCGCCGGATCCTCACCCTCGTCGACCAACCATCCGGTACGGCCCGGCCGGACCGCGTCGCGCAGCCCGTCCACGTCGAAGGCGACAGTGGGCAGCCCGGCGGCGGCCGCCTCCACCACCACGAGACCCCAGCCCTCACCCCACGAGGCGGAGACGTGCAACCAGGCGGCGGCCAGCAGGGCGTCCCGCTCGGCGGCGGGCAGGTGGCCGTGCACGGTGACCATGTCGTTCAACCCGCGCTCGTCGACCAGCCGGCGGACGCTCGCCGCGTCCGGCCCACCGCCGACGATGTCCAGACGCAGGTCGGGCCGTTGCGCCCGGAGCCGGGCCACGGCGTCGACCACCAGGTCCACCCGCTTGTGCCGGGTCACCCGGCCGACGCAGACGACACGTGGCCGGTCGGCGCGGGTCACGCCCGCGGCGGCCGGCCGGGACGCGTCGGCGCCGTTGGGCGCCACGACCACCGGGCCGGTCCAGCGCAGCCGCTCCCGGATCGCCACCGCCGTCGAGGGGGAGACCGCGAGCGTCACCGCGCGGCGGTAGACGCGCCGGGCGACCGGTCCCTCCAGCCAGGCGCCGAAGCGACCCACGACCGGGCCGAAGTACAACCGGAACTGCCGGTCGTGCACGTGGTGGATCACGCAGATCACCGGCACGGCCGCCGGCAGGACCGCCGGACTGAAGAACGGGATGCCGTTCTGGCAGTCCACCACCGCGTCGAACTGCCGGCGGTGGCGCGCCAGCCAGCCCAGCACCCGGGGGTAGATGGTCCACCGGCCGCCGGTACGGACGATCCGGATGCCCTCGCGGACCTCGTCGCCGGGCTGCCCGTTCGGGCGCGCGGTGACGAAGGTGACCTCCGCGCCGGCGGTCACCAGGTCGCGGGCGACCTGCCAGGCGTACACCTCGGCGCCCCCGGCGTCAGGATGCCAGGGGTCCTTCCAGTTGAGCACCACGACCCGGCGGCCCACCACGGTGGCGTCGGTGGTGGGTGCCGCGTCGGTAGAGGGTGTTCCGACACTCACGGCCGCATTCCAACGGCGGCCGTGCCGCCGGTGACGTCCGGCGTGACCGGAAGCGTGACGAGTGGCATCACCGGGGCGACGTCGGCGCCACGGAGCCACCAGTTGATCTTCGCGACGTCCACGAAGCTCTGCCAGCCGTGCCGGACCGGTGAGAAGCGGGAGCCGGGTACGTCCACCCAGCTGACCGGAATCTCCACCAGGCGGGCGCCCGCCCGCTCGGCGCGGCCCAGCACCTCGACGTCGAACGCGAATCCACCGCACCGCAGGGGCGCGAAGACCCGCCGGGCGACGTCGTTGCGGAAGAACTTGAACCCGCACTGCGTCTCGCTGACGCCGCGCACCACCTGCCGCACCGCGCCCCGGAACGCCACCGCGCCCCAGCGTCGCAGCACGCTGTGCCGCTCCTCGACGACCGACTCGGGGTGGGCCCGCGACCCGACCACCGCGTCCGCACCGTCGTACAGGAGATTGAGCACCTGGGCGAGAGCGGCCGGCGCGGTGGCCAGATCGGCGTCACAGAAGCCTACGTAACGGGCGTCGCTGGCCAGCACACCCCGACGCACCGCGAAGCCCTTGCCCGGTTCGCCGCACCAGAGCAGGCGGACCGGAACCGGGCCGGGCGGCGCGTTCACCACCACGGCGCTCGTCCCGTCGTCGCTGGCGTTGTCCACCACGGTGACCCGGCAGGGCACACCGAGTTCGGCCAGCGCCGCCCGGAGCAGGACCAGGGTGTCGGGCAGCCGGAGCGCCTCGTTGTACGCGGGCACCACGACGTCGAGTACGACCAGTTCTGACGAGACGTCAGGAGGGGGGACCTCCATGCCGCACCGTCAGCGCTCGCCGTACACGATGATGGGCTGCTCCACGCTCGCTGGCTTGCTGTTGCTGTTGCCGAGGGTGGACGCCCCGATCGAGACGGCCAGAATTCCCAGCACGGCACCCACCGCCGCGGCGACTACCGCGGTGAGGAGGGGATTGAAGGATGCCTTCATCGATGATCCCTTCGGAAAAAGGTACCGAAGAGTAACATGCGTCACTGCCGCTTGACCCGGTGCGAAAGGGCGATCATCAGGGTGGCCCCCAGTACCGAATACCCCAGGACCGGCATTATGCCGATGCGACCGGACGAGCCGGAGAAATCGGAATCCGGCAGACGCAACAGCGTCAATGCCCCGTCCCGCCGGACCAGCTCGGCGCTCACGAACCGGCCCTCCACCTGTGCGGCGTCCGGTTGGTCCGTCTGCACGAGCACATACCGCACCCCGAGCCGACGCAGCGCCGGTCCCGGATCACCCGGCGCCGCCAACGCCGCCGCCACCCGGTCCGCCTCCCGGCTCTCCCCACGGATCCGGTCCTGGCCGACAAGCACGTCCTGGTCCCCGACCACCGACCGGCGGAACGCCCGCGAGGCCGGATCGAGCACCGGCACGTTCCCCGCCCACGGATAGGCCCGGAACGAGGACCAGGGCAGCGACACCAGGGTGCCCCCGGCCGGATCCCGGTTCACCTCGGCGCGCACCGCCGCCCACTCCGCCGGGTACCGCACCGTGTCGAACTGACCACCGAGACCCCACGCCAGACCGGGCATGAGCAGCACCGGAGCGACCACCAGCAGCGGGGCCAGCGCCCGGGCGCCGGTCGTCACGAGCGACTCCACGAGCATCCCGAGACCCACCGCCTGCACCAGTGCCAGCGGAGCGAGCAGCCGGGTGCCGTCCCGGACCGCGCCGGCCAGCGGAACGTGCTCGACCAGCGCGGCCATCCACTGCGCGCCCAGCGACCACGCCGGCGCCACGGCGACCACAGTGCCCAGGACCGCGCCGGCGAGCAGACCCCACCAGGCCGCCGACGGCCAGCGGCGACGGGTAAGCACGTACCCCCACAGCGCCGCGCCGGCCAGCGCCAGCGCGATCAGGGCGACCGCCCACTGGTCCCGGCCGACCGGCACGGCGTTCCGGCTCCACACGCCGCCCAGAGTCGCGACGCTGCCGAGCACGCCGAGTGGCGTGTCCGCGCGGACCGCGAACGCGGCCACCCCCCGCTCGTCGACGTCGACGGCGCCGCCCCGGCTCACCAGCGCGAGCCACCACGGAGCGGTCAGGCCGGCCAACGTCGCCGCCCCCGCCACAAACGCCCGCCACCGGCGCGCCAGAGCCAGCGCCGGGGCACAGGCGAACACCGCCGCCAGCACCATCGCCGGGCCGCCCAGCACCACCGCGGCCCCTCCGGCCACTGCGGAACGCCGCCCCGGGCCGGTGCCCTCGGGCGGCGGCCGGAGCACCCCCAGCACCCAGGCGAACGCCCAGGGCAACGCCGCGAACCCCGCCACCACCGCCCACTGCCCGAGGTGCAGCCGCCCGTACACCCAGGGGTTCCAGACGTACGCGAGCCCGGCGGCGACCCGCGCCAGCGGATGACCGACGGGCGCCAGCTGCGCCGCGCCCACCGCGGCCAGGACGAGACAGCCGGCCAGGAGCACCTTCTGGGCCACGTCGGCCGGGACGACCTGCGACAGCCCGACCGCGAGCAGCTCGCTCGGTACCGCACGCGGCAGTTCGGAGCCGCTGCCCCAGACCACCGCGCCGAACGGCGGGTCCGGCACGAACACCAGGTCGTACCGGAGGACGAAGCCACGGCGCAGCACCGGGCCGAGGATCGCGACGACCACGCCGACACCGAGCGCCGTCTCCGGCCACCAGCGGCGCAGCGCGGAGGCCGCCCGCGACAGCGCCGGACCGAAGCTCGGTGACGCTCGACGCACACGGACCCCCATGAACCTGGACGGAAGCGGGCCCGACGTCGCACCCGGGACTCCGGACAGCACTCTAGGCACAGGGCGAGTACGGACGGTAGCTTGCCTCACGACGTCGACGAGCGAGCCGCGACGACGACGCGAGGTTCGAGGCGAACCCGTTCCACCGGCGACACCGACATGAGGCGCGATGACAGAGACCACGGCAGGGCCCGGCGCGAGCCGCCTGGGAACCGCCGGCGCGGCCGTCGCGGTCGCCGCGATGGCGACGAACGGGCTCGCCTACCTGCTGCCCATGCTCGGCGCCCGGTACCTGCCGGTCGAGGAGCTGAGCGTCCTCGCCACGACGCTGGCCCTCGTCGCGATCGCCGGCGTCGCCGGCGTGGGGCTGCAGATGGCGGTCGCTGTGCACCGGGCCCGCCACCCCGGCGCGCCGACGCACCGGGTCAGCCTCGTCACCACGGCGGTCGCCGGCGGCGCCGTCGTCGTGGCCGCGCCGCTGATGATCACCGGTCTGCGGCTGTCGTCGACCGTCGTGGCGCTGGTCGCCGGCACCACTGTCGCTGTCGTCCTGGCCGCCCGGTGGCTCGGCGAACTGCAGGGTGAGCAACGCTTCGTCCGTCTCGCCTGGGCGATGGGGGTGGTGGCGCTCGGGCGGTACGGCGGCATGATCGTCGCGCTGGTCCTCGGCGCCGACGTCGTGGTCACCCTGCTCGCCGGCATGCTCACCGCCTGGCTCGTGCTGCCGGCGCTGGCCTGGATCGCCCGCCCCGACCGGCCCGCCGGGAACGACGTCGCCGCCACCATGCGGATCCGGCAGGTGGCGAGCGCCGGCACCGCCGCGCTGGCGATGCTCGCGGTGTCGTACGCCGACCTGATCTTCGCCCGCCAGCTGCTCTCGCCCGCCGACTCCGGGGCGTACGCGGTCGGAACCGTGCTCACCAAGGGCGCGCTCTGGGCCCCCCAGGTGATCGTGGTGCTGGCGCTGCCCCGGCTCGCCGTGGGAGACAACCGGGTCCGTACCGTCGTGCTCGCCATCGTCGCCGGCTGCGGCGTCGTGCTCGTCGCCGCCTCGGCCCTGGCCGGCGGGTTCGCGTTCCGGCTGGTGGGCGGCGAGGACTACACGTCCCTGGGGAGGTACGCCCCGTTCTTCGCCGCCACCGGCGCGCTCTACGCACTGATCTTCGCGGCCGTCAACGCGAAGATCGCGGCGGGCGCGCGCTGGCCGTCCGCGCCGCTCTGGGTCGCCGCGGCCGTCCTGGCCGTGCTCACCACCACCGTCGCGCCCCGCACGTTCCAGGGCATCATGTGGTGCGCGCTCGCCACCGCCGCGGGAACCGCGCTGGTGATGGTGTTCAACCCTCCGCGAGCCAGTCGCCCAGCAGCCGGTGATCGATCGAGTCCACCCGGCCCAGCGGCCGCCCTGCCGCGACCCGCGCCCGCAGCTCCGCCCGGCTGAACCAGCGCGCCGCCAGCAACTCCACCCCGTCGACCCGGACCTCCTCGGACACGGCGACAGCCCGGAAACCCGCCATCAGCCCGGCGGGAAACGGCCACGCCTGCGACCCCTGGTAGACCACGTCGGTGACGGTGACGCCCGCCTCCTCGGCCAGCTCCCGGCGGACCGCGTCCTCCAGGCTCTCGCCGACCTCGACAAAGCCGGCCAGCGTCGAATAGCTGCCCTCGGCCGCGCCCGCGTGCCGGGCCAGCAGGCACCGCCCGGTCCGGCCGGGCGCCTCGACCAGCACGATCACGGCCGGCTCGATCCGGGGGAACCACAGCCGCCCGCACTCCCCACCGCTACAGGTCCGCATGTGCCCGCCGCCACCGGCCACGGCCCGGGCGCCGCACGCGCCGCAGTGCCGCTGCTGCCGGTGCCAGAGCAGCAACCCCCGGGCGTACGCCTGCACCGCCGCCCCGGCCGGGTCGAGCCGGCCCACGAGCGTCCGGACGTCGACAGCGCGCGTCGCGGCGGCCAACTCGACGGCGGCCCGCTCGCCGAGCGCGGAGAGATCGGCCGCGAACACCGCGACGTCGTCGTCGAGCCCCAGGAAGACGGTCTCCCCGGCGGCCGACCGGACGCGGGACGCGTGCTCGCCGGTGAGCCGGACCGGACCGGCCGCGTCGACCAGGCAGCGGTCCCGCCACAGCGGCAACACCACGCTCACCGGATCGGCCAGCCGCCCGGCCAGCCACTCCGCGTCACCGCGCAGCGCCGCCGCCCGGTCGAGCCACCCACCGCCGTACGCCAGCACCCGCTCACCGTGCCACGATCCGCGCCCGGGCGCGGCCCCGAATCGGGTGATCGGGCCGACACCGCCGAACCCCCGACACGACGCCGGGCCGGAGACTCCCGGCGCGCCCGGGCGTTGGTTACCGTAGGTGTCTCCCGCGGGGGAAGCGGTCCCCGCGTGTACTTCCGATCGAGGTTGCAGTGACGATGTACGGCGAAAAGGTGCCGGCTGCCGACGACCGGCCCACCATCAAGGTGGCGGCGGTGAGCTGGCCCGGCGTCGAGATGGAGCCGGTCGCCACACCGCCCGGAGGCGACACGGGCCGGCCGGGGCGGTCGCGACGGGCCCGGCTGCTGCTGGCCGGGGGGATCGTCGCGGCCGTGCTCGCCGGCGGCGTCGGCCTGGGCGCCTACGCGTACGCCGGTGACGTGCCCCGCGGCACCACGGTGCTCGGCACCGAGCTGGGCGGGCGCAGCCGCGCGGAGGCGGCGGCGGCGCTCCGCGCCGAGCTGGAGCGCCGGGCCGAGGCGTTGAACGCCCCGCTGGCGGTCACCGTCGGTGAGAAGAAGGCCGAGCTGAAGCCGTCCGACGTGGGGCTCGCCATCGACGTGGACGCCACTGTGGCGGCCGCCGCGAAGGCCGACGCGCACGCGGTGAGCCGGCTCGTCGGTTCCCGTACGGTCGAGCCGGTGGTCACCGTCGACCGGCCCAAGCTGGAGGCCGCCCTGCGGAAGGTGATGGGCTCGCAGGGGCGCGAGATGACGATGCCGGCGATCATCTGGACCGGCACCACCCCGAAGCCGGTCTACCCGAAGCCGGCGCTCACCGTCGACACCGACGGCGCCACCGGTGTGGTGAAGGCCGGCTGGCTGGCCGCCGAGCCGATCACCGTGCCGCTCGTCGAGAAGTGGCCCGCCACCACCCGTGAGGAGGTCGACCGCCTCGTCGCCGAGCTGGCCCGGCCCGCCGTCGCCGCGCCGGTGACGCTCACCACCGACGGCGGTTCGGTCACCATCCCGCCCGCCGCCATCGCCCGGGCACTGCGCTTCTCCGCCGACGACGCCGGCACGCTCACCCCGAAGGTCGACGTCAAGCGGCTCCGCGCCGCGCTCGGCGACCGGCTGACGAAGCTGGAGGTCGAGCCGCAGGACGCCGGGCTGACCATCAGCGGCGGCAAGCCGAAGGTGGTGCCCAGCAAGGCCGGCCGCCAGGTCGACGCCGCCGCGCTCGGCCCGGCCCTGCTCGCGGTGCTGCCCAAGTCCGAGGGCCGTACGGTGTCCGCCGAGCTCAAGCCGGCCGCGCCCGAGCTGACCGAGGCGGAGCTGGCGAAGCTGGGCATCAAGGAGCGGGTGTCGACCTTCACCACCCACTTCACCGGCGGCCTCTCCTCCCCGCGCAGCCAGAACATCGTCCGCGCGGCGAAGGACGTGGACGGCACGCTCGTGAAGCCGGGTGAGACGTTCTCGCTCAACGGGCACACCGGCGAACGCGGCTACGACCAGGGATACAAGGACGCGCCCACGATCGTGAACGGCAAGCTGGTGCCGGGCGTCGGTGGCGGCGTCTCCCAGTTCACCACCACGCTGTTCAACGCCACCTACTACGCCGGGCTGGAGGACGTGGAGCACAAGCCGCACTCGTTCTACTTCAGCCGCTACCCGGCCGTGATCGAGTCGACCATCTACTGGCCGCAGCTCGACTTCAAGTTCCGCAACAACACGCCCCACGGCGTGCTCATCGACACCTCGTACACGTCCAGCTCGATCACCGTCTCGATCTGGAGCACCAAGATCTACGACAGCGTCAAGACGGAGTACGGCCCCCGCCGCAACATCACCCAGCCGAAGACCGTGTACCTGACCCCGGGGCCGTCCTGCATCCCCGCCGCGGGCGCCGTCGGGTTCGCCCAGGACGCCTTCCGGGTCATCAAGAAGGACGGCAAGGTCGTCAAGCGGGAGAAGTTCAGCTGGCGCTACGACGCCGAGCCGCGCTTCATCTGCGCCCCGAAGCCGGGCGACGACTGATCCACGACACACGGAAAGGCCCCGCCGGACGCATCCGGCGGGGCCTTCCCATGCTTGTCACGGCCGCGCCGCGGCCAGCCCTTCGCGTACGCCGTCGGCGTCCCGGTCGGTGCCGTAGACGGGCGTGTCCGGCTGCTGCCGCCAGCTCTCGTCCAGGGTGCCCGCGTCGACCGGGTCGAAGCCCAGATCGTCCACGAGGCCCATCACGATCCGCTTGGCGTCCGCGTCGTCGCCGGCCACCGGCAAAGCGATCCGGCCCGCCGTACCCGCCGGCTTGCCCTCGTCCATCAGGTGCGCCGCCTGGATGTTGTTGAAGACCTTCACCACCCGGGCGCCCTTGAGGTGGTCAGCGGTCCAGCGACTGGAGCTGAGGCTGCGGTCGAGCAGCTCGGCGATGTCGCCGTCCCGCTGGGGGTAGTAGTTGTTGGCGTCGACCACCAGCTTGCCGTCGAACAGCGCCGCCGGAAGCTGCGGCACCGCCTTCAGCGGGATCGCGATGACCACCAGCTCGGCGCCCTGCACGGCCTCCTCCACCGACACCGCCCGGGCGCCGGTCTCGGCGGCCAGGTCGGCGAGGCTCTGCGGCCCGCGGGAGTTGGCCACCGCGACGTCGTGGCCGAGTGAACGCAGACGACGGGTGAGGGTGCCCCCGATGTGCCCCGACCCGATGATTCCAATCTCCATGTCCACTCCTGTACCCCGTGCGGTCGGCCCCGATCACGGTCCCGACGTACGCCATGTCACGTTTCGGCCCACCGGCGTGGCCGTTGTCAGAGGTCCCGGCTCGACGGTACGAGACTGACGCGGCCGACGTGGTGATTCCCGTCGGCCGGCCCGAATCCAGGCGGTGTGGTGGCCGGTTCGGCGGTTCGGGGAAGTGGCGGGTGGTCCACCGTTCACGCGCGCCGGCATGAGGACCGGTTTTCGGGGTGGACGCGTTTCAGGGCCACCCCCTCACGGGGGTGGCCCTGAATCGAATGTTTGTCCGGCGGTGTCCTACTCTCCCACACCCTCCCGAGTGCAGTACCATCGGCGCTGGAGGGCTTAGCTTCCGGGTTCGGAATGTGACCGGGCGTTTCCCCTCCGCCATGACCGCCGTAACTCTATGAACATGTCAACCAACCCTGTGGGTGATCGTTTGTTCAGAGTTGCACAGTGGACGCGTAGCAGCTTGGTAGTCAAGTCCTCGGCCTATTAGTACCGGTCAACTGAACCCGTTACCGGGCTTACATTTCCGGCCTATCAACCCAGTCGTCTAGCTGGGGGCCTTACCCCACAAAGTGGGTGGGATACCTCATCTTGAAGCGAGCTTCCCGCTTAGATGCTTTCAGCGGTTATCCCTTCCGAACGTAGCTAACCAGCCGTGCCCCTGGCGGGACAACTGGCACACCAGAGGTTCGTCCGTCCCGGTCCTCTCGTACTAGGGACAGCCCTTCTCAAGTATCCTACGCGCACGGCGGATAGGGACCGAACTGTCTCACGACGTTCTAAACCCAGCTCGCGTACCGCTTTAATGGGCGAACAGCCCAACCCTTGGGACCTGCTACAGCCCCAGGATGCGACGAGCCGACATCGAGGTGCCAAACCATCCCGTCGATATGGACTCTTGGGGAAGATCAGCCTGTTATCCCCGGGGTACCTTTTATCCGTTGAGCGACACCGCTTCCACATGCCAGTGCCGGATCACTAGTCCCGACTTTCGTCCCTGCTCGACCTGTCAGTCTCACAGTCAAGCTCCCTTGTGCACTTGCACTCAACACCTGATTGCCAACCAGGCTGAGGGAACCTTTGGGCGCCTCCGTTACCCTTTAGGAGGCAACCGCCCCAGTTAAACTACCCACCAGACACTGTCCCTGAACCGGATAACGGTCCGAAGTTAGATACCCAAATCAACCAGAGTGGTATTTCAAGATTGCCTCCACCCATACTGGCGTATAGGCTTCACCGGCTCCCACCTATCCTACACAAGCTAATTCAGATACCAATGTCAAGCTATAGTAAAGGTCCCGGGGTCTTTCCGTCCTGCCGCGCGTAACGAGCATCTTTACTCGTACTGCAATTTCGCCGGGCCTGTGGTTGAGACAGTGGGGAAGTCGTTACGCCATTCGTGCAGGTCGGAACTTACCCGACAAGGAATTTCGCTACCTTAGGATGGTTATAGTTACCACCGCCGTTTACTGGCGCTTAAGTTCTCCGCTTCGCCCCGAAGAGCTAACAGGTCCCCTTAACGTTCCAGCACCGGGCAGGCGTCAGTCCATATACATCGAATTACTTCTTCGCATGGACCTGTGTTTTTAGTAAACAGTCGCTTCCCCCTGCTCTCTGCGGCCATACAACGCTCCACCCGCGCGGGGCTTCACGTCTCCGGCCCCCCTTCTCCCTAAGTTACGGGGGCAATTTGCCGAGTTCCTTAACCACAGTTCGCCCGATCGCCTCGGTATTCTCTACCTGACCACCTGTGTCGGTTTGGGGTACGGGCCGCTAAGAACTCGCTAGA
Organism: Micromonospora chalcea; assembly: GCF_028768405.1. Taxonomy (NCBI): domain Bacteria; kingdom Bacillati; phylum Actinomycetota; class Actinomycetes; order Micromonosporales; family Micromonosporaceae; genus Micromonospora; species Micromonospora chalcea. Next base: position 4,543,104 of record NZ_CP118233.1, read on the forward strand.
GGCTTTTCTCGGCAGCATAGGATCACTGACTTCACCTGAATCGGCTCGGCATCACGTCTCAGCCCCATGTGTCGCGGATTTGCCTACGACACGGCCTACACGCTTACCCCGGCACAACCACCGGCCGGGCTCAGCTACCTTCCTGCGTCACCCCATCGCTTGACTACTACCCGCCAGGTTCCCACGCTCCCCACCTTTGGTCCGAAGACCGCCGGCAGTTCGGGTGGTTAGCACAACGAGGTTCGTCAGGGTCGCTCTTTCGCGGGTACGGGAATATCAACCCGTTGTCCATCGACTACGCCTCTCGGCCTCGCCTTAGGTCCCGACTCACCCAGGGCGGATTAGCCTGGCCCTGGAACCCTTGGTCATCCGGCGGAAGGGTTTCTCACCCTTCTTTCGCTACTCATGCCTGCATTCTCACTCGTGCCGCGTCCACAACTGGGTCACCCCGCTGCTTCACCCCCGGCACGACGCTCCCCTACCCATCCACACACCTGCACCTGGCATCAAGGCCAGGCGAAGTTAAAATGTGAATGCCACAGCTTCGGCGGTGTGCTTGAGCCCCGCTACATTGTCGGCGCGGAACCACTTGACCAGTGAGCTATTACGCACTCTTTAAAGGGTGGCTGCTTCTAAGCCAACCTCCTGGTTGTCTATGCGACCCCACATCCTTTTCCACTTAGCACACGCTTAGGGGCCTTAGCTGGTGATCTGGGCTGTTTCCCTCTCGACTACGAAGCTTATCCCCCGCAGTCTCACTGCCGCGCTCTCACTTACCGGCATTCGGAGTTTGGCTGATTTCGGTAAGCTTGTGGGCCCCCTAGACCATCCAGTGCTCTACCTCCGGCAAGAAACACGCGACGCTGCACCTAAATGCATTTCGGGGAGAACCAGCTATCACGGAGTTTGATTGGCCTTTCACCCCTAACCACAGGTCATCCCCCAACTTTTCAACGTTGGTGGGTTCGGCCCTCCACGCGGTCTTACCCGCGCTTCAGCCTGCCCATGGCTAGATCACTCCGCTTCGGGTCTAGAGCATGCGACTAAAAACGCCCTATTCAGACTCGCTTTCGCTACGGCTCCCCCACACGGGTTAACCTCGCCACATGCCACTAACTCGCAGGCTCATTCTTCAAAAGGCACGCCGTCACCCCGCAAGGCTCCGACGGATTGTAGGCGAACGGTTTCAGGTACTATTTCACTCCCCTCCCGGGGTACTTTTCACCATTCCCTCACGGTACTCGTCCGCTATCGGTCACCAGGAAGTATTTAGGCTTACCAGGTGGTCCTGGCAGATTCACGGCAGATTTCAGGAGTCCGCCGCTACTCGGGAACACCCACAGAAGACCAGCAACTTTCACCTACCGGACTATCACCGTCTACGGTCAGCCATTCCAGACTGTTCGACTAACCACTGGCTTTGTAACTTCTCGAACAAGTGTCAGCTTGCTCAGCAGGGTCCCACAACCCCGACCACGCAACCCCTGACAGGTATCACACGCAGCCGGTTTAGCCTCAATCCGCTTTCGCTCGCCACTACTCACGGAATCACTAAATTGTTTTCTCTTCCTACGGGTACTGAGATGTTTCACTTCCCCGCGTTCCCCCCACACACCCTATGTGTTCAGGTGCGGGTGACATCACATGACTGATGCCGGGTTTCCCCATTCGGACACCCTGGGATCACAGCTTGGTTGACAGCTCCCCCAGGCCTATCGCGGCCTCCCACGTCCTTCATCGGCTCCTGGTGCCAAGGCATCCACCGTTCGCCCTTGACAACTTGACCACAAAGATGCTCGCGTCCACTGTGCAATTCTCAACAAACAACCAACCCACAACCCACAGCCCCACACCTGCAACCACCACGTGGCCACGGTTTGCGAGACCAGGCCATGCC
>NZ_CP118233.1:4547500-6861996 GCF_028768405.1 Micromonospora chalcea
AGGCGCCGATCAGCAGGGCGTGCACCCAGAGGAAACCCGTCGGACTGCCCTCGCCGACGACGCCGGCAGACCAGGCGCGCTCGTCGTTCCAGATGGCGACCGCGAACCTCGGCCAGATCGCCCAGGTCCACACTCCGACGGCGACCAGGAACAGTGACCAACCACGTGACAGGACCATGGTCGGCCAGTATGCCAGCGGGCCGTACCTGCAGGTCAGGGCGTCGGGGACGGCGACGCGTGTTTCCGGCGTGGCCGCCGGGGCACTGTTCCCGGCGTCGAGCCGATGCGCGGGAGGTGCCACCTATGCAGCCGTTCAACCCCTGGGCCTGGCGGGACCCGTCCGCCCTGGCGGGTGGGTACGACCAGACCCGGCCCGGAGACGTACCGCGGCAGCGCGCCGCGGACACCGACGACCAGCTCGACGCCCCCGGTCCCGGTACGCCGCTCGACCTCACCGGCTACCGGGTGGAGGCGACTGACGGCCGGATCGGGTCGATCGACGAGGCGAACGAGGACGCCGACGCGCGCTACCTGGTGGTGGACACCGGGCCGTGGATCTTCGGGAAGAAGGTGCTGCTGCCGGCCGGCACCGTGGCCCGGGTCGACCACCTGGACCGCGTGGTGCACGTGGACCGCACCCGCGACCAGGTGAAGGAGTCGCCCGCGTTCGACAGCGACCACTTCGCGCACCCGGAGTACCGGGAGCGGGTCGGCAGCTACTACTCCGAGAGCTATCGACAGCAGTAAGCGCGGCAGGAGGCAGCGGCGCGGGCCGGTGAGCGGTTACCGTGTCAGGCATGGTCCGGCCGCGCAGCTGCCTCCCGGAGACCCGTAGCGGTCTTCCGGGCCACGCTGTCGACGGCCGGGAGCAGATCCTCGACGTACTCCGTGCCGGCGGACTCCGATTCCGCGCCGGCGGGCGATGGCGGCGCTCGTTCTGACGAGCCCGCTCCACCGACCCGGGTGACACCCGGGTCGCTTCTCCCCGCCAGCGACCAGCACGAAAGGCGTACGACCATGTCCTCTGCACGCATGCTCACCGGAGACCGCCCGACCGGGCGGCTGCACCTCGGCCACTACGTGGGCAGCATCGCCAACCGGGTGCGGCTGCACCAGCGCTACGAGAGCTTCTTCATCATCGCCGACCTGCACATGCTCACCACTCGCAACAGCCGCGCGGACATCGAGCAGGTGGCGCACAACGCCCGCGAGATGGTCACCGACATCCTGGCCGCCGGGGTGGAGCCGGAGCGGGCCACGTTCTACCTCCAGTCGGCGATCCCCGAGGTCGGCGACCTGAACACGCTGTTCCAGAACCTGATCACGGTGCCCCGGCTGGAACGGGTGCCGTCGCTGAAGGAGATGACCCGGGACGCCGGCAAGGACGAAATGCCGTACGGCCTGCTCGGCTACCCCGTCCTCCAGGCCGCCGACATCCTCTGCGTGAAGGGGCAGGTCGTGCCGGTCGGGAAGGACAACGCCGCGCACGTCGAGGTGACGCGGGAGATCGCCCGGCGGTTCAACCATCTCTACGGCGAGGTCTTCCCGGTGCCCGACATGTTGATGTCGGAGACGCCCACGCTGGTCGGCACGGACGGCGCCGGGAAGATGAGCAAGAGCAAGGGGAACGCGATCGCGCTCTCCGACGACGCGGCGACGGTGCGCCGCAAGGTGATGGGGATGTACACCGACCCGAACCGGGTCCGCGCCGACGTGCCCGGCACCGTCGAGGGGAACCCGGTCTTCGAGTACCACGACATCTTCAACCCGGACCGGGCGCAGGTGGCGGAGTTCAAGGACCGCTACCGGGCCGGGCGGGTCGGTGACGTCGAGGTCAAGGAGGCGCTGGCGACGGCGCTCAACCGGTTCCTCGACCCGATCCGGGAGCGCCGGGCCCGCTTCGAGGCGCAGCCCGGCCTGGTCGACGAGCTGATCGTCACCGGCACCGAGCGGACCCGCGTCGAGGTGCGCCGCACGCTCGTCGAGGTCCGCCGGGCGATGGGCCTGAGCAGCGCGTACGCCCAGGTGCGGCGCCGGGCCGAGCGCTACCGCAAGGCCGTCGCCACCTCGGCCTGACGACAGACCGGCCCGGGGTACGCGCTTGCGCACGCCCCGGGCCGGCCGGTTACGCTGCCGACATGGCCAGTTCGCACGCGTACCCGATGACGTCCTCCGACGTCCGGCTCGGCGCGCTGCGACGCCGGCGGTCCCGCGACCGCCTGCGCTGAGCCTTCCCTCCTGCGACCGGCGGATCGAGCCGCCGGTCGTCATCGACCGTTCTCGCTCCGCCGTCGCGTTCCCGTCAGGTGATCCGCGCGGCGGATCCACAGCGAGATCGGCGTACCCATGGATCTTGAAAGGTTGCTCACCGACCGGCTGGCGCCGGCGTTCGCGGCGGTGGCCGGCGTGCCGGTTGACCCGGCCGTGCGGCGCTCCCAGCACGCGGACTTCCAGTCCGACGCGGCGCTGGGCCTGGCCCGGCGGCTCAGCCGGCCGCCGCGGGAGATCGCCGCGGAGGTACGGGAGCGCGCGGCGCTGGCCGACGTCTGCGCGTCGGTCGAGGTGTCCGGTCCGGGTTTCCTGAACCTGACGGTGGCCGACCACGCGCTCGGCGGGCTGGTGTCCGCGCTGGCCGCCGACCCGCGGCTCGGCGTGCCGCCGGTGGCCGAACCGGAGACGGTGGTGGTCGACTACTCGGCGCCGAACGTGGCGAAGGAGATGCACGTCGGACACCTGCGGTCGACGGTGATCGGGGACGCGGCGGCCCGCACGCTGGAGTGGCTCGGGCACCGGGTGCTGCGCGCCAACCACCTCGGCGACTGGGGCACGCCGTTCGGCATGCTCATCGAGCACCTGCTCGACCTGGGCGAGGCCGGGGCGGCGCAGGAGCTGTCGATGGGTGACCTGGACGGGTTCTACAAGGCGGCGCGGGCGAAGTTCGACGACGACGAGGCGTTCCGGGAACGGTCGCGGCGGCGGGTGGTGGCGTTGCAGGGCGGTGACCCGGCGACGCTGCGGCTGTGGCGGCTGCTGGTGGCGCAGTCGGAGAGCTACTTCCTGACCGTGTACGACCTGCTCGACGTGACGCTGACCGGCGATGACTTCCAGGGCGAGAGCAGCTACCACGACCAGCTCGCGCCGACTGTCGAGGAACTGGACCGGCTCGGCCTGCTGCGGCGCAGCGAGGGCGCGGACTGCGTGTTCCCGCCCGGATCGGTGGGCCGTGACGGCGAGCCGTTGCCGCTGATCGTGCGCAAGTCCGACGGCGGGTTCGGCTATCCGGCCACCGATCTGGCCGCGCTGCGGCACCGGACCGGCACGCTCGGCGCGACCCGGCTGCTCTACGTGGTCGGGCTGCCGCAACGGCGGCACTTCGAGATGGTGTTCGCGGTCGGCGCGCAGGCCGGCTGGCTGGCCGCGCCGGTGCGGGCCGAGCACGTCGGGTTCGGCTCGATCCTCGGCCCGGACGGGCGGATGCTGCGCAGCCGGGCCGGCGGGTCGGTGAAGCTGGTCGGGCTGCTCACCGAGGCTGTGGAGCGGGCCACCGCGCTGGCCCGGGAACGCAACCCGGAGCTGGGCGAGGCGGAGGCAGCCGAGGTGGGGCGCGCGGTGGGCATCGGCGCGATCAAGTACGCCGACCTGTCCGGGGACCGGCACAAGGACTACGTGCTGGACTGGGAGCGGATGCTGTCGCTGGACGGGAACACCGCGCCGTACCTCCAGTACGCGTACTCCCGGGTCCGGTCGATCTTCCGGCGGGCCGGCGCGGCGGCGCGGCCGGACGCGGAGGTCTCGCTCGCCGAGCCGGCCGAGCGGGCGCTCGCGATGGAACTGGTCGGTTTCGCCGCTGTGGTCGAGGAGGTGGCGGGCAGCCTGGAGTTCCACCGCCTGACCGCGTATCTGCACCGGCTGGCTGTCGCGTTCAGCGCGTTCTACGAGCGCTGCCCGGTGCTGCGGGCGGAGGGACCGCTGCGGGAGAGCCGGCTCGTGTTGTGCGAGCTGACCGGGCGGGTGCTGCGGCAGGGCCTGGACCTGCTCGGCATCCGTACCCCGGAACGGTTGTGAGGCCGCGGGGCCACCGGAAGCCCGTGCGGCGGCTAGCGTGACGCATCGATCGAACGAGAGGTAGGCGGCCATGGCGGATCGACGCGCGGTACTCGCTCCGGGACGGGGCTACGACACCCGGGGGCCGCTGTTCGTCTACCTCGGGGAGGCGTTGCGCCGGCGCGGTTTCGAGGTGCACGAGGTGACCTGGCGGTCGATCGGCGATCTGCGCCACGACGCCGCGCCGGAGTGGGTCGCCGAGCAGTTGGATCCGGTCCTCGACGCCGGGGTGGATCTGCTCGTGGGCAAGTCGCTCGGTAGTTTCGCCGCGCCGCTCGCCGCTGACCGGGGCATTCCGGCGGTCTGGCTGACGCCGTTGCTGACCGACCCCGCGGTACGGGAGCCGCTGGCCCGGGCCACCGCGCCGTTCCTGCTGGCCGGCGGCACCGCCGACCCGGTCTGGGACGGGGCGGTGGCGCGCCGGCTCACCCCGTACGTGGTGGAGGTCGCCGACGCCGACCACTCGATGATGGTGCCCGGGCCGTTGGCGGCCTCGGCCGAGGCGCTGGGGCGGGTCTGCACGGCGGTGGAGGAGTTCGTCGCCGGCCGGTGCCGGGTCAGCGGCGGCGTCGCCGCGTCCACACCACCCCCGCCACCGCAGCGATGAGCGGCAGCAGGCAGCAGAGCGTCAGGATGAACAGGTGCCACGGCTTGATCGCTCCCATGCCGCGAACGATAGGCGTCGCTGTCCACGCCCCGCTACGCGGCGGCGCGGGCGGCCTTGCCGTCCAGCCACAGCGTGTCGCTGTCGTCGCGGTGCGAGCCGGTGGAGCCGACGTGCTTGGCGCTGATCTTCGGCCCGTTCCTGATCACGTGGACCAGGGCCATCGCGTGTCCCCGGCCGAGGCCGTACTCGTCCTTGAGCCAGCCGACGATCACGCCGGCCTTCACGTCGGCGGCGTCGTAGCCACGCTCCCGGGCCTGGGCGACCAGGGCTCGCGGGGTCTTGCCGGTCTTGTCCTCGATCGCGTCGAGGTATGCCTGGAAGGACATCTGCTCAACCCTTCGTCCGGGAGGTGGTGACAACTCCACCCTCCCGGGCGGCGCGGGTCCGATCAACGACGGACCGGGCCACCGTCGTTGCCTCCAGGACAACGATCGGGCGAGACGCCGGAGAGCCCGGCCCGCGTGGTCGCGGGCCGGGCTCTCCACACCTCGGGGTACGCGCTCAGCGCTGAAGCGTGAGCAGTCCGGGGCGGTAGGGCAGGAGGCCGTAGTCGCCGCCGGAGTTGGGGGAGCGGCCCTGGTAGAGCAGTTGGAGGTTGCAGGGGTCGACGGTGAAGGTCTGGTCCGCGGTGGTGCGGATCAGTTCACCGTGGCTGATGTCGTTGGTCCAGGTGGCGCCGCTGTTGGCCTTGCCGGCGAACGGGTTGGACTCGGTGGCCGCCTGCGGGGTCCAGGAGCCGTTCAGGCTGGTGGCGGTGAACGAGCGGAAGTAGCGGCCCTGGGAGCCGATGGCCTCGACGATCATCAGGTAGCGGGTCTGGCCCTGCAGCTTGTAGACCTGCACGGCTTCGAACAGGTTGTTCGTGCTGTCGGACATGATGGTGGTGTAGTTGGAGCCGAAGCTGCCGGGGAAGTTTCCGATCGGCATGCTGGAGCGGTAGATCTTGCCGTTGTCACCGGCGAAGAACAGGTACATGTTCTGGTCGTCGGCGATCAGGGTCTGGTCGATCGGGCCGGTGCCGGAGCCGGAGATGCTGCCGGTGAACAGCGGCTGCGCCGACGACCACCCGTTGGGGTTGGTGGGGTCGTTGGAGGTGCGGTAGGAGAACGCGGTCGGCCCCCACTGGTACGCCAGGACCCAGATGTTGCGCGGCGCGAAGTAGAACAACGTCGGCGCCACAGTCCCCGACGACATCGCGTTCTGGCTGGCCGACGCCATCTGCGACCAGTTCGAGAACAGACCGAAGTTCATCGACCCCCACGACGACCCGGTGTCGTGCGTCGTCGCGTAGACCAGGTGCTGCCCGTTGTACGGCACCACCGTGAAGTCCTTCAACGACACCCAACCCGAACGCGGCTGCGCCAACGCGCCCGTCGACGACCACCGGTACGACGACGGCAGGTTGCACGTGCCACCCGGCGGCGGCGTGGTGGGAGGCGGCGTGGTGGGGTTGCCGCCACCACCGTCGACGCGGACGAGCTGCCACTGCTGGTTGGCGCCGTTCCAGTCGTCGTACTGGACGATGTTTCCGCCGTCGGCGGTCGAGGCGCCCTGCACCTCCACCACCTTGTTGCTGTTGCGGTTGATCAGCCGGATGTAGCCGCTGTCGGAGTCGGCCAGCCGGAACTGCTGGTTGGTGCCGTTCAGGTCGGACCACTGCACGATGCTGCCGCCGTTGGCGGTCGACCAGTTGTAGACGTCGAGCACCTTGCCGGACAGCCGGGACTTCAGCCGGTAGTAGCCGCCGCCGGAGTCGACGAACTGCCACTGCTGCTGGTTGCCGTTGTTGCGCGTCCACTGGGTGATCCGCGCGCCGTCGTTGGTGGCCAGGTTGTAGACGTCGAGCGCCTTGCCGCTGTTGCGGTTGACCAGGACGTACCAGGCGTTCGTGTCGACGCTCGCGGCGGCGGCGGGCGCGGACACGGCCGCCACGGCGGCGGCGCCGACGAGGACCGCGGCAGCGCCGGTCGCGACGACTCGCGGCAGCCATCCGCGCCGTCGCGGGGGCGACACCGTCGATGGGGATCTACCAAAAGCAAACATGTTCCTCCCTCAGATCACACTTGTGAGCGCTAACAATTAGCGCTGGCGCACTGACCCCACACCCGGCCTGCCACGCGGCCGTCCGCGCCCGCTCGGCGACCCATCGCTCCCGCCGCCCTGTGCCATCGACTGTGAGCGATAACACGCCGTTCGTCAAGTCGTAATAGTCGATGGAAGGCGGGCGCGTGACGCTACCGGCCCATGTCAGCTTCTCGACCCAGCACTACCGCTGCCCGCACCACGGCTCGACAGTGCACACGGCTGGAGGGGGTGGGGGAATTGGGGCAGCCGGCGAACGAATCCGTCATGATCCGGGACTGGTTCAGCGTGCCGCGGGTGTCCGCCGAGGACCGGGCCGCGATCTTCGGCGTACGCACCCAGGACCCGCGGGTGGAGTTCGTCGCGCTGACCGTCAAGTACTGGCTGGACGCACACGCCACCCGGTCGATGACCCGCGAGCGGGTCCTGACCGCGATGAGCGGGCGCATCACCGCCGACAACGTCTGGGACCTGGTCGCGATGCTGGCGAGACTGCGGCTGGCCGAGGCGTTCTTCGACCTGGCCGCCTCGGACGTCGACACCGACGGCGCGTTCCGCCGTCTCCTGCTCGGCCTCGACCCCGCGCTGCTCGACGCGATGCGGCACTACGCGGCCTGGAACGGGATCAACCCGAAGCTGTTCCTCGACGGGTTCGCCGTCGGCGTCGGGGAATCCGTCGCGACGGTGGTGGTCGACCTCGGCAAGCTCGTGCAGTTGATCGGCCGCCTTCAGCAGGAACAGTTCACCACGCTCATCGTGCTGACGGTCGACCCCCGCGCCGGTGTGCAACGCATCGCCGACCAGGCCACCGTCGTACGCCAGGCGCTGGCCGGGATCGTGGCCGCGCTGGACCCGACCACCGTCCCGGATCGGCTGCTGGCGCTGTGGCGCGGCTGGGCGGCCGAGTTCACCCGCCACCTGGAGAACCTCGACCCGTTCGCCGCCGGCCGGCTGCTCGGCCGCGTCGCCGGCGACCTGTACCAGGTGCTCACCGGCCTGGTGCACCTCGCCCGGCTGCTCGGCGGCGTCGCGGTGCGCGCCGCCGTCCGGTACGTGCCGCTGCTGCTCGCGGGCGCCCGCGAGGCGCGCCTGCTGACCGCCCAGATGGCCGCGCTGCTGGTGGCGATCGGCCGGGCCGCGATCGCCGCCACGCCCCGGGTGGGGCTGGCCGTCCTGCGCACGCTCTTCCCGCCGAAGGTGCTCGACGCGCTGTTCCGGCAGGGCCGGGTGCTGCTCGCCGACGCCGAGCTGACGTTGAGCGTGTTCAACCAGGCGGCGCACGCCGAGGCGTTCGCCGGCGCCGGCGCGGGCACCCGGCTCGGCGCGCTGGTCAGCCTCGACGGTCGGCCGGTGCTGATGGCGAGCATGTCGGAGACGGTGTCGTCGGCCGGCCGGGCGGCGACCCGGGCCGAGCTGAGCGAGGCGCTGGACGAGATCATCAAGCGGGTCGAGGACCTGCGCGAGCTGAAGCCGCCGAAGACACCCCGGGACGTCCAGGCCGCCGTCGTGCGCGCGGCCATCGCCCGGCAACTGGAGCAGCGGCTGACCACCGCGTTCAACAGGGCGCTCCAGACCGCCGCGTACGAGGAGTTCCGCGCGCTGCGCAAGGCCGGGCAGGCGCAACCGTGGCGGCTCGGCCAGCAGGTGCACCGGCGGATGGCCGCCGAGGTCGCCCAGCTCGTCGGCCGGTCACCGGGCCTGGAGGCGTTCGCGGAGAAGTCACTGGCGACAGTGGTCGAGGCGGTCCGCACGGCCCACCCGGAGCTGGCACCCGCGCTGCGCGGCTCCGACGCGGTGCTGCGCCAGACCGTCGCCCAGATGCTGCTCGGCCACCCGGACCGGGATCTGCTGCTGCGCCTCGTCGGCTTCACCGGCAACCCGGCCGCGACCGGGGCGGAGAAGGCCCTCGCCGGCCACCTCGCCGAGCGGTTCCGGTGGAAGGCCTCCACCACCGTCGGGGACCTCCGCTCCGACCTGCTGCTCGTCGACCCCGAGGCGGCCCGCGTCACGAACGTCGACTGGACCTCCTCGACCAAACTGGAGCGCTTCGAGAAGACCTGGGGCACCGTCGCCGACGACCTCGGGGAGACGTTCGACGGTCGCTGGGAGGCGATCGCGGAGGCGTACCAGCGGGCCGCCAAGGGCGGGGTGCCGGCGGAGGTCGTCGCCGGTCTCGAAGAGCTGACCGCGCACGCCGTACGCGAGACGGTCGTCCGCCAGGCCGCCCTCAGCCAGTTGTTCCCCGGATTCTTCGTCACCTCGCACGAGATGACGTACCAGGGGCTGCACTCCCTGTTCACACTGCCGCTGTAGAGGAGCACCGATGGGCAGAGTCGTCGTCGCCGACGCCGATCCGGCGACGCTTGGTTTCAGCACCGCGCATTCCGACAGGTACGTCTACTCCAACTACTTCGTACCGGTCCGGCTCACGTTCGGCGGTGGCGAGACGCCCATCCTGCCGTTCTACGTCAAGCAGGCGCTGATCGAGGCGATCCGCTACGGCGGGCTCGACGGCGACCGGCTGCCGCACCTGCTCAAACAACTCGGCCTCTACGACCTGTGGAAGGCCAACGAGATGGACGCCGCCACCGAGGCGCTGCCCGGCGCCGACTCGGGCATGTCGTACCGGGAGCCGCCGGCGCGACGCCAGACGCTCCTCGGCGACCAGCAGGCGGAGTTCCTCGCCGGCCTGCTCCAGTCCGACGTCGGCATCGCGTTCCTCGACCGCACCCGGATCCGGCCGGTGGGCTTCGCGCTCGGCGAGCACGTCTACGCGCTGGCGCTCGCCCCCGGTGAGGAGGCCGTGCTGGAGCAGCGCACCTACACCAAGCGCGAGCTGACCCTGGAGGAGCAGAACGAGTCGGAACAGCAGACCGACGTCGAGCTGACCAGCGCGCTCACCACCGAACTCCAGGAGGGCTTCGAGCGGCAGAAGTCGCTCACCGACACCTGGGGGCTCAACGCGAGCCACACCGGCCAGTACACCAGCCCGACCGGCATCTGGGGCACCTTCAACGCCAGCCACACCATCGGCTTCGCCACCAGCGTCACCGCGGCGAGCCAGGAGACGAGCCGCCGCGCGGTCAAGGACAGCCGGACCGCCACCTCGAAGGTCGCGGCGCGCTACCGCACCCAGCACAAGACCGATTTCAAGCTCGTCACCGAGACGGGTACGGAGTCGTCCTCGAAGCGCACCGTCCGCAACCCGAACCGGGCCACGCCGATCACGCTGCACTACTTCAAGGTGCTGCAACGGCTGGAGCTGGCCCATGAGCGGTACGGCGCACGGGTCTGCTGGGCCCCCACGATCAAGGACCCGGCGCTCGCCTTCGCCCAGAAGATCACCGGCGGGCGGCAGCGGATCCGCGACAACGCGGTCGCCGCGCTGCCCCCGATGCCGGTGAAGCCGGAGCGCCCGCCGCGCGGCGCTCCCGCAGCGGTGGAGACGCGCGTCGTGTACTCCGCCGTGGTCACGCTCGACAAGTGGGGATTCACCGGCGACATGAGCGCCGACTACGACATCGACGTCACCCTCGACGCCGGCTGGGAGTGGGACGGCAACGTCGACACGATCCGGCAGAACCTCAACCTGATCACCCGCCGCCCGCCGACCGCCATCGCGGCCCAGGTCGTCGGTGTGCCGGTGGTGACGGAGGCGGACGGCCGACCGGTCCTGCGCGTCCGCATCCATGTGGGCGCGGCCAGCTGGCTGGGCGGTCCCGGCGCGCAGGCCCAGATCGCGGCCGGGTTCCGGCGTACCCCGACGGTGGTGGACCAGACCGCCGACGACGCGGCGTACAACGCACTGGTCGCGGGCTACCTGACCGATCTTCAGGAGTGGCAGGACCGGCGCGACGCGGCGCTGGCGGCGGCGGAGACGGCGGGGGACGAGTTCGAGGCGCGGCTGCGGGCCGGCTTCTCCCCGGTCAACGAGATGGTCTCGCAGATCGTGGAGGCGCACTTCCCGGCCAGCGTGCGGGACGAGGCGTGGGAGATCGACTTCTGGCACCGGGTCTTCGACTGGGAGCGCGCGTCGTTCGTGGCGTACCCCGGGTGGTGGTCCGGCGGCGACGCCCGCGCCCCGGAGCGCGACCCCGGCGACTTCGTCAACGCCAGCTGGGCGAAGCTCTACCTGCCGGTGCGGGCCGGCATGGAGCTGACCGCGCTGCGGTGGATCTTCGGCAAGGTGGTGGCGACCAGCCTCTCGCCGCAGGTGGAGCACGAGCTGAAGGCGTTCGTGGACGAGCTGACGGCGTACCGGGCCGGCCATCTCGGCACCGGCGACGAGATGCCCGAGCTGACCACCGAGTGCCAGGACGTGCCGGAGCGGGTGTACTGCCTGGCGAAGTGGACCGAGTTGATGCCCACCGACGGCACCCACCTGGAGGTGGTGCAGGGCGCCACCACGGCGGCCGACGAGGTGACCGCCAAGGAGATCAGCGACGCGGAGGCGCTGCGGGCGGCGCTGCTCGACGGCGAGGTGCAGACCAACCGGCTGCGGACCAGGGCGTACGACCAGATGACCGAGCCGGCCGACGTCGACATCCACCTCGGCACGCCGTCCGGGAGCGGCCCCACCGCCTGAGCCGCTCGTCCACCCCGATCCCTCGCCTGACCAGGGGATTGGGGTGGACGATTTCTGGCAAAGTCTGAACTTTCGATTCGTGGCCTAGATCGGTAAAAAGGCGCATAATTGATCCCTTACGCTCGCTCCCTCGGGGCGACGACGACGCCGGCCGGCGAACCGTCCAAAAAGAACCGTCTCCCACCGGTGGGTCGATGGCGCTGGATCCCTAAAGCCACTAGGTTGGCCGTCGCCGCTGTGCTCGGCCGGCATTCACAAACCTAAGGAACACTCATGACGACCGCACCCTTGCGCCAGGATGAGCCCCCGGTCTCGCTGGTCAGGGTCCGCGCGGAGCCGCTCGACCGGCTTTCCGCCGCGGACATCTCCCCCATCGTGCGCCGGGTGATGGCGGCTCACCTCGATCAGACCCGGATCCCGGCGGCGAAGTTCTCGTCGTTCATCTGATCCGCGATGGCCCCGGGGCCCGCCCGCGCGGCGCTCACCGAGTTCGTCCTCAAGGTGCACGCCAGGTGTGACCTGGCGTGCGACCACTGCTACGTCTACGAACACGCCGACCAGAGCTGGCGCCGCCGCCCGGTACGGATGACGCCGGACGTGCTCCGGGCCGCGGCCGGACGGATCGCCGAGCACGCGGCGGCCCACGGGCTGCCGGACGTCACAGTCGTCCTGCACGGCGGGGAGCCGCTGCTGCTCGGCCCCGACGGGCTGGGCCAGGTGCTCGCCGAACTGCGGCGCGTCATCGGGCCGGTCACCCGGCTCCGGATCGGCATGCAGACAAACGGCGTGCTGCTCTCCGAGCGGTTCTGCGACGTACTCGCCGAACACGACGTGGCGGTCGGCGTATCGCTCGACGGCGACCGGGCCGCCAACGACAGGCACCGGATCTACCGGTCCGGCGCCAGCAGCTACGACCAGGTGCTGCGCGCGCTCGCCCTGCTGCGCCGCCCGGCGTACCGGCGGCTCTGGTCCGGCCTGCTCTGCACGGTGGACGTGCGCAACGACCCGATAGCGGTGTACGAGGCCCTGCTCGCCCAGGAGCCCTCGCGGATCGACTTCCTGCTCCCGCACGCCACCTGGGACGACCCGCCGTGGCGGCCGGCCGCGGGCGACACCACGTACGCCCGCTGGCTGCGCGCCGTCCACGACCGCTGGCGCGCGGACGGCCGACCGGTCCCGGTGCGCCTGTTCGACTCGCTCCTGTCCACCGCACGCGGCGGGCCCAGCGGCACCGAATGGCTGGGCCTCGACCCGGTCGACCTGGCGGTGATCGAGACGGACGGCGAGTGGGAGCAGGCGGACTCGCTCAAGACCGCGTACGACGGCGCGCCGGCCACCGGCATGACCGTCTTCTCGCACGCGGCCGACGACGTGGCGGCCAGCCCGCTCCTGGCCCGCCGCCGCTCCGGCCGGGCCGGTCTCAGCGACGAGTGCCGGCGGTGCCCGGTGGTCGACCAGTGCGGCGGCGGACTCTTCGCCCACCGGTACGGCGCCGGGCACTTCGACCATCCGAGTGTCTACTGCGCCGATCTGAAAGAGCTGATCGTGCACGTGAACGAGAACCCACCGGAACCCTTCCGGCTCGACGCCGGCCTGCCCGACGACTTCATCGACCGCCTCGCGGCGCCGACCGGCGACCGGGTCGCCATCGGCCGGCTCGTCGAGGCACAGATCGCCATCGTCCGCGCGCTGCTCGCCGAGGTGGCCGACCGCCTGCCGGCCGGCGGGGCCGGAGCCGACGGCTGGGAGGCGCTGACCGCGCTCGACCGCAGCGCGCCGGAATCAGTGGCCCGGATCGCGGCCCATCCGTACGTGCGCGCGTGGGCTGTCGACTGCCTCGCCGGCACCGGCACCGGCGCCCGCCAGGGGTCGGGCTACCTGAGCGCGCTCGCCGCCGCCGCCGCGCTCGACGCAGGCGTTCCGGTACGCCTCGACGTGCCGGTGCGATCCGGCCGCCTGCACCTGCCGACGGTCGGCACGGTGCTGCTGCCCGAGGTGGGTGACGGCACCGCACGGGTCGAGACCGGCCCGGGCTCGCTGCGGGTGCGGGCCGGGGACGTGACGGTGGCCGTGAGTCCGGGCGCGGCGGGCGGGCCCCGCTGGTGGCCGACCCGCCGTCTCGTCGCACCGGACGTGTCGGTGCTGCTGGAGGACGGCGACCCGCACCGCGACTGCCACCGGCTGCCCGCCGATGACCGGCTCGACGACGCGGGCGCCGTGCGCTGGGCGGAGACGTTCGCGGCGGCGTGGCAGGTGATCCGGGACGAGGTGCCGGGCCACGCCGAGGAACTGCGTACCGGGCTGCGGGCGGTGGTGCCGCTGCGGCGCAGCGGCGACGGGGTCAGCGAGGCGTCGACCGCCCGGCAGGCGTTCGGCGGTGTCGCGGCCACGGAGACCGACGCCGGGTCGCTGGCGGTGCTGCTCGTGCACGAGTTCCAGCACAGCAAGATGAACGCGCTGCTGGACGTCTGCGACCTGGTCGACGGCACCGGGCCGATCGACATCACTGTGGGCTGGCGGCCCGACCCGCGTCCGGCGGAGGCCGTCCTGCACGGCATCTACGCGCACGCGGCGGTGGCCGACATCTGGCGCGTCCGGGCGGACCGCCAGGTCGACGGCGCGCAGGCGGTCTACCGGCAGTACCGGGACTGGACGGCCGAGGCGATCGGCGCGCTGCAACGGGCGGACGCGCTCACCCCGGCCGGCTCACGGCTGGTCCGGCAGGTGGCCCGCTCGATGTCCGGATGGCCGTCGTGACCACCGCCGTCCCGCCCGCGCACCGGGTCGACACGCTCGCCGCCGACCTGCGGGCGCTCGGGCTCGGCAGCGGTGACGTGGTGCTCGTGCACTGCTCCCTGCGTGCCCTCGGACCGGTGGCCGGCGGGCCGGCCACGCTGGCCGACGCGCTGCGGGCCGTCGTCGGGCCGTCCGGCACCGTCGTCGTCCCGGCGCAGACCCCCGACAACTCGGTGAGCAGCCCCGCGTACCACGCCGCGACCGCCGGACTCACCGACGAGGAACGCCGGGCGTACGAGGACCGGATGCCCGGCTTCGACCCGGCCGTCACGCCGTCGTTCGGCGTGGGCGCGTTCGCCGAGCACGTACGCCGGTTGCCCGGCGCGGTACGCAGCCCGCACCCGCAGACGTCATTCAGCGCCTGGGGCCCCCGGGCGGAGGAGCTGATGCGCGTCCACGACCTGGACTCGCATCTCGGCGAGCGCTCGCCGCTGGCCGCGCTGGAGGCCGCCGGGGCCTGGACCCTGCTGCTCGGTGTCGGCTATTCGACATGTACCGCGTTGCACCTCGCCGAGTACCGGTTGCGCCGCCCGCTGCAGCGGCGTTCGTACCGCTGCTATGTGCTGCGCGACGGTCGCCGGGAACGGCTGGACTTCGAGGCGCCGCACCTCGACGCGAGCCCGTTCGCCGAGGTCGGAGTGGAACTCGACAGGGAGCCGTTCACCCGGCGCGGCACGGTCGGGAGCGCCCCGGCACGGCTGCTGCCGATAGCCGCGGCGGTACGCGCCACGGTCGCGTGGATGGACGCCCACATCGGACGGTGAGGGCCTGGTAACCCGAGCGCAACCTCTCTACCCTGATCGATAGACGCCGTATCGTGTCGACCGGGGAGCAGCGCGTGATCATTGACGGTTGGGGGTCAGGCGCACTACCCGTGGAACGGTCGTGTCGCCGTGACCTCTGAGCGGCCCGCGCTGCCGGGCCCGCCCTATTTCTTCCTCAGCTACGTCCCCCCGCCGACGCACAACGACCGCACCCCGGGCGACCACTGGGTCCGCCGCTTCTACCACGATCTCAACCTGGCCATCGACGGCCGGCCCGGCGACCGGTTACGCCGGCAGGGTTTCGCCGACTTCATCGTGCGGCCGCCGGAGGACCGGACGGAACGAAAACGCACCGCGCTCGCCGAGGCCGAGGTGTTCGTGCCGCTGTACTCGCCGGACTATCTCAACCGGGACGACTCGCGCCGGGAACGGGAGTGGTTCCGGCAACGGCTGATCCGGGCCGGCCGCCCGCCCGACGGCGACAACATCCTGCCGGTCCTGTGGATCCCGTCGCCCGCCGCCGTGCACGCGCCGGACCAGGCCCGCGCGGTGGCGATGGCCGCCGACGTGGACGCGTACGCGGCGAACGGCATGAGCGCGCTCTGCCGGCTGCAGAAGTTCCAGCACGCCTACAAGGAGGTGCTGGGCCGGCTCGCGCAGCACATCGTCGACACCGCCGAGCAGACCCCGCTGCAGGCGGCCGAGCCGCCGACCGGCCCGACCGACCTGCCGTCGTCGCCGACCAGCGAGGTGCCGTTCCGGGCGGTGGTGATCGCGCCCGAGCAACCGCACGAGCCGGGCCGGCTCAACGGACGGTCCGACACGCACGCCGGCCGGTGGCGCCCGTTCCACGGCCGGCCTCCCGTGGTCGACGACGTGACCGACGCGGTGCAGCGGCTGCGGATGCCGATCGACGTCCGCGACTTCGTACCCGATGCCGGGCTGTTCCGGGGCTGCCCGGGCGTACTCATGATCGATCCTCGGGTGGTCGAGACGCCGGACGGTGCGGAGGCCGTCCGCGCGGCCGCCGCCTCGCTGCACCGCTGGGTGGGCGTCGTGGTCATCATCGAGGACCCGGCACCCGGCCGTCGCTCCCAGGCGACGGTGCTGCTCGACCGGGCCATCGCGATCTTCCCGGCCGCGGCACGCCCCCTGGCGATCACCACGTACGACGACTGGCGGGCCGGGATCCACGGCCTGGTCGACCGGATGCGCCGCCGCTACCTGGAGGCGAGACCGGCCTACCCGCCGCCAGGACGGCCGATCAGCAAACCCCGGCTCTGGGAGAACCCGCCGCCCGACGAGGGAGTGGACACATGACCCGACGCGAGGGACAGGTCGTCACCTTCTACTCCTACAAGGGCGGCACCGGCCGGACGATGGCGCTGGCCAACGTCGCCTGGATCCTCGCCGCCAACGGCAAGCGGGTGCTCGCCGTCGACTGGGACCTGGAGTCCCCCGGCCTGTCGCGCTTCTTCGCGCCGTTCATCGACCGGGACGCGCTGGAGAGCACCGGCGGGGTGATCGACCTGATCCGCGAGTACGAGTGGGCGACCACCACCAAGCAGGACAAGGGCGACGACCGCTGGCACGAGCAGTACGCCCGCGTGCACAAGTATTCGTTCTCGCTGAACTGGTCCAACTTCCCCGGGGACGGGACGCTGGACTTCCTCGGCG
Source organism: Micromonospora chalcea (assembly GCF_028768405.1). NCBI lineage: Bacteria > Bacillati > Actinomycetota > Actinomycetes > Micromonosporales > Micromonosporaceae > Micromonospora > Micromonospora chalcea. Next base: position 4,564,176 of record NZ_CP118233.1, read on the forward strand.
CCGGCCAGCAGAACAACGACTACGCGGGCGCGCTCGCCGGGATGAACTGGGACGAGTTCTACGAGCGGCAGGGCGGCGGCTACTTCTTCGACGCGCTGCGCGCCGACATGAAACGCAACTACGACTACGTGCTCATCGACAGCCGTACCGGGTTCTCCGACGTCGCCGACATCTGCACCATCCAACTGCCGGACGTGCTGGTCACCTGCTTCACCCTCAGCGAGCAGGGCATCACCGGCGCGGCGAAGGTGGCGCGGCTGGTCGAGCACCGCTACGGGTCGCGGCGGATCCGGGTGCTGCCCGTGCCGATGCGGATCGACCCGGCGGAGAAGGTCAAGGCGGACACCGGGCGTGCGGTGGCGCGGCAGCGCTTCAGCGGGCTGCCGAGCGGGATGAGCGAGGCCGACCGGGACCGGTACTGGGCCCGGATGCAGGTGCCCTACCAGGCGTTCTATGCGTACGAGGAGCTGCTCGCCACGTTCGCCGACCAGCCCGGAGTCAACGGGTCGCTGCTGTCCGCGTACGAGGTGCTGGCCCGCGAGATCACCCGGGGCGAGGTGGAGTCGCTGCCGCCGATGAGCAGCGCGGTACGCGAGCGGGTGAACGCCCGGTTCACCCGTACCTCCACGTCGGTGGAGAGCGAGATCGTGCTCCGGCACGCCCCGTACGACCGGGTGTGGGCGGAGTGGATCGGCCACCTGCTGGTCTCGGCCGACGTCCGGGTGACCGACCCGTGGTTCACCGACGACGAGGTGCCCCGGACCGCCCGGGAGCTGATCATCGTCTCCGAGTCCAACGCCAACGAGGAGGCGGTGCTCGCCGCGCCGGACCGCTCGCCCGACCAGGTGCCGCTCGTCGTCTACGTGGCGGACGTACGGCGCCTGGCGAACGTGCCCGCGGCGCACACCGTCTCGGTGGCCGGCCTGGAGGCGCGGACCGCCGCCGCGCGGATCCTGCGCCTGGTCGGCCGCGAGGGGGTGCCGGCCGACCTGGAGCTGCCCACCGGTCCCCGGTTCCCCGGCCGGGACAACACCGTGTTCGAGGTGCCGGGCCGCAACAAGCGCTTCACCGGCCGCGAGGCGGACCTGCGCGAGCTGCGGACGCTGCTGCGCAGCAGCCCGAAGGTGGTGCTCTCCGGCACCGGGCCGGTGGCGTTGCAGGGCATGGGCGGCATCGGCAAGAGCCAGCTCGCGCTGGAGTACGCCCACCGTTACCGCGCCGCGTACGACATGGTGTGGTGGATCGACGCCGACCAGGTGCCGTTCATCGAGTCGGCCATCGGCGACCTCGCGCCCTACCTGGGCGTGCCGTCGTCGGAATCGAACCGGGAGAACGCCCGTCTGGTGCTCCAGGCGCTGCGCCGCACCGACCTGCGCTGGTTGCTGATCATGGACAACGCGGACGAGATCGAGGGCGTGCTGCCGTACGTGCCGGACGGCAAGGGCCACGTCCTGATCACGTCCCGGAACCTCCAGTGGGTCGAGCGGGCCACCACCGTCCAGGTCGACGTGTTCAAGCGCGCGGAGAGCATCCAGCACCTCACCGAGCGGGTGCCGAACATGCGCGTCGACCAGGCCGACCGGATCGCCGCCCTGCTCGGCGACCTGCCGATCGCTGTCACCGCCGCCGCGGCCTGGCTCGCCGACACCGGCCACTCCGTCGACAGCTACCTCACCGAGATCGCCAAGTTCGGTCCGGGCGCGGTGATGGAGCCGAACAGCAACGTCTCGGTGGAGGCCACCTGGGAGCTGTCGCTCAACCACCTGCGCACCCGTAACCCGGCGGCCTACCGGGTGCTGCAACTCTGCTCGGTGTTCGCGCCGGAGATCTCCGCCGACCTGGTCTACAGCGACGAGTTCGCCGAAGCGCTGGTGCCGTTCCACCCGCAGGCCAAGGAACGGCTGGTCCGCCAGCAACTGGTGCAGCAGGCCAACCGGCTCGCCCTGGTGCGCGTCGACCTGCGGGCCGAGAACCCGGCGGGCGGCGAGCGGGGCCGGGGCGGCCTGGTGCTCATGCACCGCCTGCTCCAGCACGCCGTCCGGTCCCGGATGACGGAGGGGGAACTCGACGAGGCCCGCCGGCAGGTCCACCTCGTGCTCGCCGCCGCCCGGCCCGAGGGCGAGGTCGACGACCCCGACGGGTGGCCGCGGTTCCGGGTCATCTGGCCGCACCTGGAGGCGTCCAAGGCGCCGCTGAGCAGCAAGGTTGAGGTGCGGGCGCTGATGATCGACCGGGTCCGCTACCTGCAGTTGCGCGGCGACCTGGAGACCGGCCGGCGGCTCGGGCAGGAGGTCGCGCAGACCTGGGAGCAGATGCTCGCCGAGGAGACCGACCCGCGGGCTCGCGACGACCTGCGCCGGCAGTTGCTGCACCTCCAGTTCAACCTCGCCAACATCCTCGCCTTCCTCGGCCAGTTCACCGAGTCCCGGGCGCTGGACGAGGAGGTGCTGGCAGCCCAACGGGAACTGCTCGGCGAGGACCACCCGCACACGCTGATGACCGCCGGCGGGCTCGCCCGCGACCTGCGCGGCATGGGCATGTACAACGAGGCGCTGCGTCTCGACGAGATCACGTTCAACGCGTGGAAGCGGAACTTCACCGAGGAGCACCCGCGTACGCTCGCCGCGCTCAACAACCTCGCCAGCACCCAACGCCTGATGGGCGACTTCCGGGAGGCCCGCAAGAACGACGAGATGGTGCTGGCCGGGCGCCGCGCGATCCTCGGGGAGAACCACCCGGACACGCTCGCCTCCTCCGCGTACGTCGGCATCGACATGCGCGACGCCGGCGACTTCGAGCAGTCGGTCACCCGCCTGCGCAGCGTCCACCGGGAACTGCTGAACACGGCCGGAGCCGAACACCTGATCACCCTGCGGACGCAGACGAACCTGGCGGTGTCGCTGCGCGCGGCCGGGCACGCGGTCGAGGCGGGCAAGCTCCTCGAAGCCGCCTACGAGCTGCTGAACGAGCGGTTCGGGCCGGACAACCCGGAGACGCTCACCTGCCGGCTGAGCCTGTCGATCAACCTGCTCACCGTCGACCTGTTCCAGCGCGCCAGCCGGGAACTGACCGAGGTGCACCGCATCTACCAGCGCAACCTCGGCCCGGCGCACCCGCTGACGCTGGTCTGCATGGTCAACCTCGCCATGGTGGCCCGCCGCGCCGGGGACTTCGCCGAGGCCCGGCAGCTCGCCGGCCGGTCCGCCGACGCGCTCGCCGGCGTGCTGGGCAGCGGGCACCCGTACCCGCTCTCCGGCTGGATGAACCAGGGCATCTGCATCGCCGAACAGCCCGACCCGCCGGAAGGTCGGGAGGCCGCCGACGTGGAGGCGCTGAGCCTGCTGCGGCGCGCGTACGACGGGTTGGTCCGGATCCTCGGCCGCGACCACACGAACACGCTGCGCTGCCAGGCGAACCTGGTGGTGATGCAGGAGCGGGTGGAGAGCGGCCGGCGCGCGGAGCTGGAGGCGGTCACCCGTGAGCTGACCTACCGGCTGGGCGAGAACCACCCGGCCGTCGAGGCCGTCCGGGAGAGCCGGTTGCAGCGGCGCATCATCGACCCGCATCCGATCTGACGGTGGCCCGCTCCACCGGGTCGGCCAGCCAGGCGAGGATCTCCGGCAGCACCTCGACCGCGCCGAAGTGCGCGCTGCGCGGCTGCACGTGCAGTTGCGCGCCGGGGATCTGCTCGGCCAGCCACCGGGTGTGGCTGGCCGGGGCGAAGTTGTCGTCGGCGCCGTGCCAGAGCCGGACCGGCATCCGGATCCCGGCCAGCGTGACGCCCCAGTCGGCGCGCAGCGCCAGCACGTCGTCGATCCAGCCGTCCGGCCCCTGGCGCAGCGCCTCGGCGTAGGCGTCGGTGAGCTGTCGGCGGATCGGCACCCCGGCCACCACCCGGCGGTCGGCCTCGGTCATCTGCTCGACCAGCAGCGCGAGCAGCGAGCCCGGATCGTCCATCGTGCGCTCGGCCCGCAGCCGCAACTGCTCGGCGAGCACCGGCACGGCGCGCTCGGCGGCACCGTAGTCACGGACGTTGGCGTCGGTCATGCCGCCGAACCAGTCCAGCCCGGCCGCCCCCGCCGGGGCGAGACCGACCAGGACGGCGGTACGCCGTACCCGCTCCGGCAGCAGCGCGGCGCAGGCCAGGGCGTGCGGGCCGCCGCCGGACCGGCCGACCACCGAGAACCCGTCCAGGCCCAGGTCGTCGGCGATGGCCGCGACGTCGGCGGCGGCGTCCGCGACCCGGCGGCCGGGCAGCCGGCTGGAACCGCCATAACCCGGCCGGTCGTAGGAGATCAGGCGTACGCCGAGGCGGTGGAGCACGATCGAGCGTGGTCGTGGACCGTTCCGGCTGCCGGGTGTGCCGTGCATCAGGAACACGGGCCAGCCGCGTTCCGCCCCGGCGATCTCGACCGCCAGATCCCTCCTTCCTGTTCGGACGATGTGCTCTCGATGCCGGGGCGAGTGTGCCAATCGGGGCCTCCGAACGGGTGGTGGCGGTACGGGTGGCGTGGTCAGACCGCCTCGGCGGCCGGGACCTGGTCGGGCTGGTTGGGCTGGTCGGTGGGGTCGGTCGCTGCGAGGACGCGCAGCGTGTCGAGGGCGGACACCAGCGAGACCTCGGCCGGCGCCCGGTCGTGCGCCCGCAGGTAGTCCACGAGCAGCCGGCACAGGCTCGCCTCGTCGAGGAACTCGTCCGGCAGCCGGTGCGCCAGCAGCTCGGCCATCGTCCGGGGCGGTATCTTCCGCCAGGCCAGGTCGCCGTACTCGGTCAACGCCATGAGCAGCCACAGCGCGGTGCGGTTGTCGACCCGCGCGGCCGCGAACTGCTCGGCCATCTCGGCCGAGACCACGCCGTCCTCCAGCGGCAGCTCCGCGAGCCGCCCCTCGATGTCGGTGAGCACCTCCCGCACCCGGGCCACGTACCGCTGCGGCAGCCGGTCGAGCCCGTGCCGCAGGATGAGCGCGTGCAGGACCGCGTGGTCGTCGGTCGTGCCGAGCGAGTCGACCAGCTCGGGGAACTCGTCGATCAGGTACGGACACGAGATGATCAGCTCCGGCGGCGCTGTCGGTGAGCTGGGCAAGCGGCTCAGCGCCACCCGGGTCAGCCCGCACACCACCTCGCGTGGCAACTGCGCGCCGTCCTCGGCGAGGCATTCCAGCAGGACCGTGGCGCTCGTGCTGGACACCGCCTCCGGGAACTCGACGGCACGCGCCCACAGTCGCCGGTAGCTGCGCTCGTCGTACAGGATCAGCTGGTGCAGTGACGGCACCGGCCAGCGGCGGGTGGCCAGCTCCACCAGGTCGGCGTGGAACCGGGCCGCCTCGAAGCTGGTCGGCGCCTGGCCGCGCCACGTCCGCGCGCCGGCCTGCAACTGGCCGTAGGTGGTGACGTCGCCGAGCAGCCGGGCCTCCTCGGCCGCCACGTTCACCTTCTCCCCCCGCCGTTCCCGCCGCAGCCCGGCGACGATCCGGCCGTCGGCGTCCCGGCGCAGCCAACTGATCATCGCGAGCTGGCCCTTCTCGTCCAGGCCCGCCCGCCACAGCCGCACCGTGGACACCCAGGTCTCGTCGTCCATCAGGTCGCTGTGGCGCACCCCGTCCGGTGACACGAGCGCGGCCAGCGCGACCAGGTTCGCGGTGTACGCGGCGAGCAACCGCACCGGGTCGTACGGCGCGGGCCGGTAGCCGTCCACACCGGCCAGGTTGGTCCGCTGCCGGGCCTCGGCCAGCAGTCCGGCGACCGTCTCCACGATCGCGTCCCGGTCCCGTGGGTGCCGGAAGGCGAGTTCCCGCGCGAAGCCCACCACCGCCTCCCGCTTGACCAGCGGCTGGTGCGAGAGAAGCGCCCGGAACTGGCCGGTGTCCAGCTGATAGCCGAACCCGGCCGGGCTGCGGGTGCGCCGCCGCAGCTCGGCCAGACTCCGCAGCGCCCCGATGACGTACTCGGCGATCAGGAAGTCGCCGATGGTGGTGTGCAGGAACTCGTACGTGCGCCGGGCGTCCTCGCCCTGCACGTCGTCCGGGCCGTACACGACGAAGAAGGCGGCGGTGACCAGTTGCTCCGGGCCGAGCACGTCGCCGAGTTCGAACCGGGAGCCGTCGCCGGCCCCGGGCCCGAAACAGTCGAGGTCGGCGCGGAGCGCGGCCCGGTTCACCAGTTCCCGGTTGCGGTTGAACATGGCGAACGCGGTGATCGCGAGATCGCGCCGCAGTTGGTGTTCGCGGGCCTCCCGCTCGTGCGTCGGGAGGGCGGTCGGCGCCTTCTCGCTCACCTGCCGTCTGATGAACGCGGTGAGCAGGCCGGTGAACAGGTCGGACGATGACATGGCGCCGGGACGGCGGTCGGCCCAGTGCTCGTTGTAGTAGATGGCGAGCAGTGTGAGCAGCAAGGGCTGGCGGGCCAGCTCGCCGTGCCACAGCAGCTCGCGGGCGGAGAGACGACGGTAGCCGGGCCGGTCCTCGTTTGCCGCGTTGACGGCGGCCAACCAGGCCGTCACCTGGGCGTCGGTCAGGTCTTCCAGCCGCACCAGCGCGGTGCCCTGCGGCACGCTGGCGCGGTCCATCACCAGCATCCGGGACGTGATGATCGGGATGACGGAGTAGCCCAGGTCCCACTGGGTCTCCTGGAACTCGGCCACCCGGTCGATGTACTGGGAGTGGGCGGTGCCGGTGACCTGGACGAGTTCGTCGAACCCGTCGAAGATCACCACAACCGTGGTGTGCTCGGTGGCCCGGCGCAGGTCCGCCCAGCGGATGCGCTCGTCCATCACCTGCTCGATCGCTGCTTCGATCTGCTCGGTCGGCGACGAGTCCCCGGACATCCGGCGCAGCGGCACCACTATCGCGGTGAACCGGCTCGCCGGCAGCCGGGCCGCGATGACCCGGGTCAGCAACGTCTTGCCGGCGCCCGGCTGACCGAGGAGCAGCAGCGGACGGTGCAGGCTCGCCGGATCGGTCAGGTATTCGGAGAGGAAACCGACCAGGTCGCCCCGGCGCGGCTGGTCGTCCCACCAGGCATCCCGCTCCGGGGACGTGTGCTTGCCGTACTCGGCGGCCCGGAAGTCCGGGCTGATGAACCCCTCCTCCACCGTGGGCAGACGCAGGTGGAAGTCGACGTCCTTGATCCGCAGCAGCGGCTGCCGGAACACCGCGGCCAGCGAGCCGGTGAGCCGGTCGAGCGACTCCCGGAGCAGGTCGGGTCGGTCGGCCGGGGCCGGGCCGGACAGCTCGGCGAGATTGCGGTACAGCTGCGCCAGCGCGTCCAGCCGGGCCGAGACCTCGGTGGTCAGGTTCCGGTTGTCGATCAGGTTGTGCTCGATCGCCTGCCGGAGCATCCGGAACCCGAACTCGGGGAGGTCCGCGGCGAGCCGGTCGAAACGGTCCTCGTAGTGCCACATGGCGCGGCCCACCACCCGGGACCGCAGCGACGTGAGGTCGAGCCCACGCCGCACCGACGGCCAGGCGGCGAGGCCCTCGCAGAACGCGATGGTGGCGTCGTACAGCTTGACGTAGGCGGCCTCGACGTCGCGCCGGGTGTCGTCCATGCCGTGGACCGAGGACGGCAGCGGGAAGTATCCGCCGTCGATCTCCTTCGGCAGCGTGTGCTGGCGACGGTCGGCCGCCACCATGCCCACCTTTTCGGCGTCGGTCAGCTCCAGCCGGTCGAAACCCGGCCCGACCTCGTCCCGGAAACCGTCGAAGAACGCGGAGAGCGCCAGCACGGTATGGCTGGCCTCCAGCAGCTTGTAATACGATTTTCCGCCGGTCGTGCGGATGCGGCCGGCCTGGTTTCCGGTGGCGTCCCGGACGAGTTGCATGAGCGCGTTCTTCGGGCCGAGCAGAGCGAGCGCCGCGCCCTGGGTGAGCGCCCCGGCGCCGAGGATCCCCGCGCTGACGACCTTGTCGGTCTCGGTGATGCGCGTGCTGCCCGGGGCCAGCAGCTTCAACGCATCTCGATAGCTGAGGCTCGAACGGCGCGGCATGCCGCCCCTTCCGCTGCTGGCGATCGGGATTCTTCAAGGATAGAAACTTCAGTGACGGAAAGCTATCGATTCCGCACCGGGCGGCTGCTTTGCGACGACTTTTCCATTCATTCATCTCATTCATCTGCTAAATGCGGCCAAGGCGTCGGACCCCTATGGTCGAGCGGTGGACGACACACGGGTACGGCAGGCGTACGGGGCGGTCGCGGAGCTCTACATCGAACTGTTCGGCAGCACCGCCGCGGTGCACCCGGACGACCTCGCCCTCATCGGGCGGCACCTGGCCGGCCGGACCGGCCCGGTGCTCGACCTCGGGTGCGGACCGGGGCACCTCACCGACCACCTCCGGTCGCGGGGCGTCGACGCCACCGGGATCGACATGGTTCCCGAGTTCGTCGCGCACGCGCGGGCCACCCATCCGGGCGGCGCGTACCGGCTCGGGTCGCTGGATGACCTCGCCGTCCCGGACCACTCCGTCGACGGCATCCTCGCCTGGTACTCGCTGATCCACCTCCCGCCACCGGATCTCGACGGCGTGCTGGCCGGGTTCCGGCGCGCGATCGTGCCCGGTGGACCGCTCGTGGTCGGCATCTTCGTCGGTGACGAGGTGAGCGCCTTCGACCACAAGGTCGCCACCGCGTACCGCTGGCCGGTGGACGAGTTCTCCGCGCGGCTGCGGCAGGCCGGGTTCGCCGAGGTCGAACGCCTGACACGCCTGTACGACGAGACCCACCGCACGCACGCCGCCGTCGCGGCCGTGGCGTCCGGCGCCTGAGCGCGCGCCGTCGTCGGCGCCGGGAAAATGGGCGCGAACGTCTGCCGTCCGCTGTGCCAGGATCGGCGTTCGGAGTTCGACGGCCGGAAGGACACCATGCCCGCGTACGCGATCGCCCACCTCCAGGACGCCGCCCCGCACCCGGACATCGCCGAGTACATCGAGCGCCTCCCGGCCACCCTCGCCCCGCACGGCGGCCGGTTCCTCGTGCACGCCACGCCGCACGAGGTGAAGGAGGGCGCCTGGCCCGGCGCGGTCGTGATGCTCGGCTTCCCCGGGATCGCCGAGGCGCGCGCGTGGTGGGACTCGCCCGCGTACCAGGAGATCGCGCCCCTGCGCTCCCGGCACATCGAGGGCGACATCATCCTGGTCGAGGGCGTTCCCGACGACTACTCACCGACCGGCATCGTGCAGGCGATCCGGGCGGCGCTGCCCTGAGCCGGACCGGCCGGCGCTCCCGTGACCTCGGCGTCGTCGTCGGAACGCTGCCCACCGGACGCCACAACGCGATCACCGACGTCCCCGGCGTCCTGGTGGGGCACACCACCGTGGACGACGGCGGCGACCTGCACACCGGCGTCACAGCGATCGTGCCGAGCGGGCTCGGCCCCGGACGGTGGACGCTGCCGGCGGCGGTGTTCTCCGGCAACGGGCACGGGAAACTCGTCGGCTCGACCCAGGTGGACGAACTCGGCGTACTGGAATCCCCGGTCGTGCTGACCGCGACGCTGTCGGTGTTCCGGGCGGCGGACGCGCTGCTCGGCTGGTTGATGGAGCGCCGGCCGGACGGGGTGTCGTTCAACCCCCTGGTCGGCGAGACGAACGACGGGCACCTGTCCGACATCCGCCGCCGCCCGATCACCGAGGACCACGTCCTGGCCGCCATCGCTCAGGCGACCGACGGGCCGCCCGCCGAGGGCTGCGTCGGTGCCGGCGCCGGCACCACCGCGCTGGGCTTCAAGGGCGGCATCGGCACCTCGTCCCGGACCGTGCGGGCCGCCGGCCGTACGGGGACTGTCGGCGCGCTGGTCCAGTCCAACTTCGGCGGCGTCCTCAGAGTGCTCGGCGTGCCGATGCCGGCCGAAGAACTGGTCCCCGCCGCCGACCGGGCCGAGCCGCCCGGCAACTCGTGCATGATCGTGGTGGCCACCGACGTACCGCTGGACGCGCGACAGCTCGGGCGGGTCGCCCGCCGGGCGGTGTTCGCCATGGCCCGGGTCGGCGCGTCCTTCAGCGGCACCAGCGGCGACTACGCGATCGGGTTCACCACGTCGGATCAGCAGCCGATCCCGGACGGGGAGATCGACCCGGTGTTCGCGGCCGTGCTGGACGCGGTCGAGGAGGCGCTGCTGAACTCGCTGTTCACCGCGGTCACCACCACGGGCGTGGGTGGCCGTACCAGTCACGCGGTTCCGCACCGGGCCGTGCTCGAGCGGCTGACGGCGGCTGGCCGGCTGATTCCGGAATCACCGGCGGAAACGCGCTGATTGCTCGCAACCCGGCCCGCCCCGCCCAGCCGCGGTGGCTACGGTTGACGCTGCCGGAGGGTCCGGCCGAGGAGGCGTCGAACTGGCCGTGGACGGCTATGGCGTGCAGGTCACGCTCGTGTTCGTGTTGGTGTTGGTGAACGCGGTGTTCGCGGGCAGCGAGATGGCGTTGGTGTCGCTGCGGGAGAGCCAACTGCAGCGCCTGGAGCGGACCTCCCGGGGCGGCCGGGTGCTGGCGAAGCTGGCGCGGGATCCGAACCGCTTCCTGGCCACCATTCAGATCGGCATCACGCTGGCCGGTTTCCTCGCCTCGGCCGCCGCCGCGGTGTCCCTCGCGGCGCCGCTGGTGAGCCCGCTGGGATTCCTCGGGTCGGCCGCCGAGCCGGTCTCGGTCGTCGTCGTCACCATCATCCTGACCTTCGTCACGCTGGTGCTCGGCGAGCTGGCGCCGAAGCGGATCGCGATGCAGCGTGCCGAGGGCTGGGCGCTGCTGGTGGCCCGCCCGATCGACGCGCTGTCGACGTTCTCCCGCCCGGCGGTGTGGCTCCTGAGCAGGTCGAGCGACGCCGTCGTACGCCTGGCCGGCGGCGACCCCCGGGCGCGCCGGGAGGAGGTCACCACCGAGGAGCTGCGGGACATGGTCGCCGCGCAGCGCAACCTCACCCCGGAGCACCGCACGATCATCTCGGGCGCGTTCGAGGTGGCCGAGCGGATCCTGCGGGAGATCCTCGTCCCGCGCCGCGACGTCGTCACGTTGTCGGCGGATCTGTCCGCGCCGCAGGCGCTGCGCGAGCTGGGCAGGTCGGGGCAGACACGCGCCCCGGTCGTGGGTCGCGGCGGACTGGACGACACCGTCGGCGTGGTGCACATGCGGGACCTGCTCGACCAGGAAGGGCCGGTCGCCGACCACGCCAGCCCGGCGGTGTACCTGCCGGAGACGCTGAAGGTGACCGAGGCGATCCGGGAGCTGCGCGCCCAACGGCAGCAGTTCGCGCTCGTGGTCGACGAGCGCGGGTCCATCGACGGCATCGTCACGATGGAGGACCTGGTCGAGGAGATCGTCGGGGAGATCTACGACGAGACCGACAGGGACGTGCAGGCCGTCGTACGGGAGGCGGACGGCGCGCTGCTGATGCCCGGCGGGTTCCCGCTGCACGACCTGGTCGACGTGGGCATCGACCTCGACGAGGCCACCCTCGAAGCCGGGGACTACACGACGGTGGCCGGCCTGGTCCTGGCGCATCTCGGCCACATCCCGAAGGCCCCCGGCGAGACGGTCGAGCTGCCCGGCCTGAGCGCCGAGGTGGCGGAGGTGACGGGCCGGGCCATCACCCGGGTACGCCTGCGGACGACGCCGACGCGCGACGAGCCGGACTCCTGAGTCCGGCCGTACTCGTCACCCCAGCTCGGCGTCGAAGCTCCGGCGGGCCTGCTCGATCTGGGGCAGGTACGCGTCGGCCCAGTCGAGCAGGACGTCGATCGGCGCACGCAGGGTCTTGCCCAGCCGCGTGATCCGGTACTCGACCGCGACCGGCCGGGTCGCCACCACGTGGCGTTCGACGATGCCGTTGCGTTCGAGCCGTCGCAGCGTCGCCGTGAGCGACTTCTGTGTCACCGCCGGGATCGCGCGGCGCAGCTCGTTGAAGCGACAAGGGCGTTCGCACAGCTCGTTGAGGACGCTCAGCGACCACTTGTCCAGCACCTGATCGAGCAGCTCGCGGTGCGGGGCGTCGATGCGCAGCTCGTCGGCGCGGGCGCCTGCGGTATCGCCCATGAAACCAGGTCTCCTTGAAGTGTCCTTCGTCAACTAGGTATCAATGGTAAACCACCTAGGTCCCCATGGAGGAGACACGATGTCCGTCACCCGCTTCAGCCCTGCCGGTCTTCAGCCGCACACGCCGTACCACCACGTGGCGGTGGGCACCGGCGCCCGTCACATCCACGTCAGCGGCCAGGTCGCGCGACTGGGCGACGGCACCCCTGTCGCACCGGGCGACCTCGGTGGGCAGGTCGCGCAGGTGCTGCGCAACACCGGGCGCGCCCTCGCCGGCGCGGACGCCTCGTTCCAGGACGTGGTCCGGCTGACCTTCTACGTCACCGATTGGACGCCGGACAAGATCGGGCCGTTCATGGCCGGCATCGAGTCGGTCGCCGAGGAACTCGGGCTGCCCCAGCCGCTTCCGCCGGCGTCGCTGATCGGCGTCGAGTCCCTCTTCGAGCCCGACGTGCTCGTGGAGCTGGAGGCGACCGCCGTCGCGGAGTGAGATGGGGCAGGCAGCATCACCGGACAGCGACCCGGGGCCGCGGTCGGCGGATTTCCGCCGGCCGCGGGTTGCCGCGTGGTCGAGGGGATCGGTGAAATCTGATGGACGCCCGCAACGTTGCGATCAGGCCGCGCGTGTAGTCGCCGATGAGGGACTTCGACGACTTTTACGCGGCGAGCTACGCGGACCTGACGGTGCAGGTGTACGCCTACTTCGGCGACCTGCACGAGGCCCAGGACGTCGTTCAGGAGGCGTTCTGCCGGGCGCTCGCCCGATGGCGGCAGGTCTCCGGCTACGACGACCCCGCCGCCTGGGTCCGGCGGGTCGCCTGGAACCTCGCGACCAGCCGCTGGCGGAGACTGCGCGTGATGCGGGCGTTCCACCGACGCCAGCGCGGCGAGCCGGTCGTCGCGGGACCGGAACCGGACCACGTCGCGCTGGTCGAGGCCCTGGCCTCGCTGCCTGCCGCGCAGCGGCGGGCAATGGTGCTTCGCTATCTCGCCGACCTGCCGGTCGCGGAGATCGCCGACCGCGAGGGGGTGCCCGAAGGCACCGTCAGGTCATGGCTGCATCGCGGTCGGGCCACGCTCGCCGCCCGGCTCGGCCCCGAACACATGGAGAAGTCGCATGCCTGAGGACATCACCGAGGAGCAGACCCGGAACGCTTTCGCCCTCATGCGCGCGGAGACTCTGACACACATCCGCCCACCGGGAACCGCGGCGGCGCAGCGGACCGTACGAAACCGGCGCCGCACCGGAATCGCCGCCCTCGCCGCCGGCGTCGGGATCGTGGTGGCGGGTGGCTTCGCCGTGACCCACCTGGCCACCAGCGAGCGATCCGCCACCCCGCCTGCGGCACCGAGCCCGTCGCCGTCCCCGTCGGAACTGCCAGCCGAACAACTCGACCGCATGGCCGCCACAGCAGCCGCCGCGCTCGGGATCACCTCCGTGGACAACAAGCAGCGCAGACGTGAGGGAAAAGGGCCCATCCTCATGATCGGCTCCGAGCCCGCCCGGCGCGGCGGCATCAGTGGCACCGGGTACAACGAGAACAAGACCGGCATCTACGTGCTCGACGTCCTGTGCGTCGGGGAAGGGACGCTCCGGACGCGGTTCTGGGCCGCGACCTCGGGGGCGGACGAGGCCGGCAATCCGGCCCCCATCCCTCCCGACGCCGCCGAGGCGCGGGTGCCCTGCAGTGACGAGCCGGAGCGCGTAAGCCTCAGCGTGCGCGCGCCCTGGCCCAAGAAGGTCTACGTCTCGATCGAGCCGGACCAGGCGGCCGAGGGGCGCGCCGCCCACGCGTCACTCGTCCGCGTGCCGTAGCACCGCCCTCGGGGCCTCGCTCGGTGCCCTGACCTTTCGCAACTGTCCGGCACACGGGTGGACGGACCAGGGTCGCGTGGTCAGTTCGACCGCTCGAGGAAACGCATGACGAGTCGAATCAGGTACTGACGCGCAGACAGGAGCGGACCAACTTTGCCCCACCGTGGTGGACGCTCACCTCGACCGATGCGGATCATCGCCACCCTGCTTTCTGAGACCTTCCTGTTGAGAAGCTCGTCCGGCACACCGCAACTGGGTTCATCCGCCTCGGTCTCGTTCCACTCGCGGAGGTCGCCGATCGCCGTCAGGATTTCCGTGCGCTCCTCGGTCGATGCCGCGGAATCGGCAGCCCGGCCCAGTTCGGCTAGCGCCTCGGCCGTCCTACCTCGAAAGCCGCTGATGACTTCCAGCGCACCGAGGCGTGCGCCCGGATCGGAGAGGTAACTCAGATAGAGCGTGAGGCTGCTTTCCACGAGTTCTCGGCACAGCGACAACAGATCAACTGCCCGCCCATGCCAGTTGATCAGCTCTGGATGGGCCGCTTCCCCGTTCCCGAGGGTCCTGAGCAACGCGAACGCCTCGTTCGGATGCGGGACGTCACGCCGCTCCAGGCGTTCGACAACATCGCAAATTGCGTACGGTGTTGCTTCGAAGACGTTCTCGTTCCAGGCAAGGTCTTGCACCAGCAGCCTGAACGCGTTCAGGCGGACCTGTTCATCGGGGGATGAGAGGTCGGCAAGCGCGGCTGGAATGTGACTGGATCGCCCGACGAAGCAGACGAGCTCTGACCAGCGAACGTCTTCCGAAGGCATGGGAGGCATGGTCTCGCAATCAGCCAGGCAAGGCTACGGCGATAGCGAGGGCCTTGCCGCGTACATCATGATCCTGCCTTGCCAAGGTCACGACCTGTTGGGGAGTTGAGACCGTGATCCGGCGGAACGACCCGCTCGCTCTGATGACGATCGTCATGTGCACGGCGGCCGGCGCTTTCGGCCTCGTAACGCCCTCCCGCATCGTCGACACCCAGCAGTTGCTGCTGATGGTTCTCACGCCGCTCGGCACGTGCGTACTGCTCATGTACCTCGCGGGGCCGGCTGCCTTCGTGGCGGTGACCCGCACGCATGTCGTCGTGGGCAACCCACTCGTCAGATACAGCGTTCCACGGTCACTGGTCGACGGAGTACGGCTCGACGGGTTCGACATCGAGCTGCGAGTCTCCGGGCACCCGCCTGTTCCGCTTGCCGCCCTGACCCCCAGCGTGGGTGGCCATCACCGGGTGCGTCCGGGCGGGTACCAGACGCGCTTGAACAAGATCGCGGCGCTCCTGGACCACACGCCGGCGACGCCCGTAGCCGGCACGATGGTGCGCCGCTACCGGCGTGCGCACCTCGGTCTCTTGGCGGTGGACGTGCTGGCTCTGGTCGGAATGGTGCTCTACATCAGAACCGAAACGCTCGCGTAGAAGCGAACCGTGCCCCTACGGTCCAGGGTCAGCTGGACCGTAGGGGCACCTGGTCGACCGCGCTCACCCGAGCCGTTTCCGGTGACCTGGGTGGGCCACCGGGATCAGCCCGCGGTGCAGGAACGGATCTGCGGTCTGGCGCCGCTGTTGCCGTTCATCATCGTGGTGAAGCCGAAGGTGTTGCCGCTGCCGTTGGACCGCATCGTCATCACGTAACCGGTGCTGTCCCAACTGGGGGAGCCGTTCCAGGTGGTGGAGACCCGCTGCGGCGGGGTCAGAGCCACGACCACGGTCCAGTTGCTGGCCCCCTGAACCGTCACCGAGGTGTTGTACCGGTCACCCCAGACGTTGGGGGTCGTCGCCGTCGCTGTGCACCCGCCGCTGGGAGGCGGAGTGGTCGGCGGCGGAGTGGTCGGCGTGCCGGTCGGCGGCGGAGTGGTCGGCGGCGGAGTTCCGTCCGGGGCCACCGCTCGGCCGGTGCTCGGTGAGATCATGCCCGGGCAGAGGTTGCGGCTGGTCAGGTTGGCCATGATCTGCGGAATCGCGTCGCGGGTGTTCTGAATGCCGTCGTGCATCAGGATCACCTGGCCGTCCTGGAGGCGGCTGGCGTTGGAGACGATCTGGCTGACGCTGGCGCCGTTCCAGTCCTGGGAGTCGACGTCCCAGATCACCTGGCGCAGGCCGAGCGACGAGGCGACCGACTGGAGGGTCGAGTTCGTCTCCCCGTAGGGCGGGCGGAACAACTGCGGCCGGACGCCGGTCGCCGACTGGATCGCCGAGTTGGTCTGGGAGAGGTCCGACTGCATCTGGCTCTGGTTCATCGAGGTCATGTGCGCGTGGTTCCAACTGTGGTTGGCCACCCACATGCCCGCGTCGACCTGGGCCCGCGCGGCGGACTGGTTGTTCTGCACGTTCTGGCCGACGTTGAACATGGTCGCCCGTACGTTGTTCGCGCGCAGCACGGACAGCAGCGCGCTGGTGCTGCCGGTCGGCCCGTCGTCGAAGGTGAGGCCGACGTACCCGTTGCAGGTGGCGGCGCTGGACGGAGTGGCGGCGACCGCAAGGCCGGCGGCGCCCAGCGCCACAGTGGAGGCGAGCACTGCCAACCGGAAGGTGAGACGCGATTTTCGGGGAGTGGACGGGCGGCGGGAGCCGCGGATGCTGGCGTACATGCGCAGGTCCTCCTTGGGACGAGTGACACCTGACGACGCATGGCTTCAATCGACGCATGCTGATGTCGCAGTGTTCGGAGTATTGCAGCGGCGTTTCGAACAGGTCAATGATTTTCCGGAAGTTTTCCGGAAGGATCGACTCCCAGCCAGTCGCTGCGCATCCGGACCCATCAGTTGCCATCGCTCGGTGGCTGGGCGACGCGAGGCGGCATGACCGCCGGCGGAGCGCACGAAAAAGGGCCGCCCCGGTTTCCCGAAGCGGCCCCTCAACTGCTGTGCGCCCGAAGGGACTCGAACCCCTAACCTTCTGATCCGTAGTCAGATGCTCTATCCGTTGAGCTACGGGCGCTTGTGCTCGGCCAGTCTACACAACCGGCTTTCGCGCGGAGACTCCGGGATTCGAACCCGGGAGGGGCTTTAAGACCCCAACCGCATTAGCAGTGCGGCGCCATAGACCAGACTAGGCGAAGTCTCCCTGGTGACCCTGAGGTCAACGCGCCCGAGGATACAGGCCCGCACCCGCCCGGGGCAAAGCGGATGCCGGGACCGGCCCTCACGACCGCGTTTCCGTCGTGTGCCAGATCACGTCCACGGCTACGCTCCATCGATATGCAGGAGCAGCCGCCGAGCGATCCGCCCCGTCGCGAGCCTGCCGCGAAGGCCCGGCGGACCCGCTCCCCCCGACCGACTTTCAGCCCGCCACCCACGCCGGAGCCTCCCGCCGGGAGCGCGACGAGCGACACACCGCCACCCCGGCGTCCGCGCCGGGCCGCGCCGAACGTCGTCTTCCAGCCGCCGACGGCGGCCGACGCCGCAGCGCCGGCACCGCGACCACGCCCGGCCGCCGAGCCTTCGACAAACGATCCGGGTACGCCTGCCGCCGCGCAGCCCGACCCCGTGCCCGCGGAGGCCGAAGCGAGTACGCCTTCCGCCAAGCCGATCGCGCGAACACGCCGTCCGGCCAAGGAGTCGGTGCCGACCGAGCCGCCGAGCGAGGACGAGACGCCGAAGCGGACCCGCCGTGCGCCCGCCGCGAAGAAGGCCGTCCCGAAGAAGGCCGCTCCCCCGGTCAAGAAGGCCGCTCCCGCCGTCAAGAAGGCAACCCGGACCGTCAAGAGCGCCAAGACCCCCACGACCACGGAGGCCTCGACGGCGGCCACGGACGCCACCGCCGTCACGGCGACCACTCCGGCACCGGAGACACCCGCGTCAGCGGTCGACCCCGCCGAGCCCGCAGCCGCAGCCGGCGATCAAGCCCTGGCCGTCGATCAACCCGCCGTCGACGAGAGTCGCAAGACCGAACCGCCCGCCCTGGACCCGCCGGTAGAAGCGCAGCCGTACGACAAGCCCGAGACCCTGCCAGTCACCGTCGACGTCCGGCACGCTGCGCGTACCCCGGAAAAGGGCTGGCGGGCGGTGGGGCCGCAGCTGCGCGACCACCCCGGGTTCGCGCCGGAGCTGCTGGCGCTGGCGGCGGTGGACGCGCTCGGGCCGCGCGCCCGGGAATGGGTGGCGCAGGTCCGGCGGGCCTACCCGGAGGCGGACGCCGACGGGGTGGCCCGGCTGGCGACGCGGCGGTTCGTCCGGATGGCCGGTACGGGTGGGGCGCTGGCGGCCGGCGCCGGGATGTTCGCGCCGGTCGCGGAGCTGGCAGCGGTGCTGTGGACGCAGGCGAACCTGGTGCTGCACCTGGCCGCCGCGTACGGGCGGGATCCGGCGCATCCGGATCGGGCGGCCGAGCTGCTGGTGCTGACGTTGGTGCACCCGGACGAGGGCACCGCCCGGGCGGCGCTGGCGGCGGCTCGCGCGGCCGACGAGCCGGCGGACGGGCCGTGGGGGCGGGTGGCGGAGGCGGCGTGGCGGCTGGCGACGCCGGTGGCGGCGCAGGCGGGCGGGTGGCTCGGGCTGCGGCTGGCCGCCCGGCGCCTGCCGGGTGCGGCGGCGCTGGCGGCGGCGATCGGCGGTACGGCGACGGCCGAGCGGGTGGCCGCGCGGGCGGTCGCCCGGTACCGGCCCGGCCGTACCTGATCGACGCCGGTTCGGCGAGGTGGCGGGGTCCGTCGGGCCGCGACACCGCCACCTCGCCGACCCGGCGAAGCCATCAGGCCGGCAGCCGGGATCAGAGCCAGTCGAACCAGGACTTGGGCAGCATCGCGTACCCGACGAACGCGAAGATGTCGAGCAGCGTGTGCGCGACGATCAGCGGGGCGACCCGGCGGGTGCGCAGGTAGAACAGCCCGAAGATCACACCCATGACGGCGTTGCCGACGAACGCGCCGAAGCCCTGGTAGAGGTGGTAGGAGCCGCGCAGCAGGGCGCTCGTGGCCAGCACCGCGCCGATGCGCCAGTTGAGCTGCCGCAGCCGGGTGATCAGGTAGCCGACCACGATCACCTCCTCCAGCACGGCGTTCTGCACGGCGGCGAGGATCAGCACCGGCACCGTCCACCAGAGGTCGGGCAGCGCGGCCGGGACGAGCGTGGCGTTGAGGCCGAGCTGCGCCGCCGCCCAGAACAGCGCCAGCCCGGGCAGGCCGATGAGCGCGGTCAGGCCCGCGCCCCGGGCCAGGTCCGAGCCGGGCCGCCGGAAGTCGACGCCGAGCGTCCGCGCCGGGTCGCCGGGGTCGCGCGCCAGCAGGTGTACGGCGAGCAGTACCGGCAGCAGCGCGAAGACGATCCCGAGCAGCTGGTACGTCAGGTCGAGGTAGGGCCGGGCGGACGCTGAGGTGTTCAGCGCGGCGGTCTGCTTGGACAGCCCACCGGTAGCGGTGAGCTTCGCGATCAGCGACACCAGCGCGTACACGGCCGACTGGCCGAGGGACAGACCGAGCACGAGCAGCGTCTCGGTGCCCAGCATCCGGCGGGAGACCGGGCGGGCCAGCTCGTCAACCGTCACCGGACCATGAAATCACTTCGGCGTCCCGGCCCGGCGATCGCACAGTCTGTGCGACCGACGTACACGCTCCGTGGAGATTCTATGGCTGCCGATCCGCCCGTACGGAGAAGGAGCGTGCCCCTGTGGAGAACTTCGCGCGGCTGCTGAAGGAGAGCTGGGCCCTGGTCGAGGAGGACCGGGAGCGGCTCAGCGGTCACTTCTACGCCCGGCTGTTCCTCCTCGACCCGGAGCTGCGCAAGCTCTTCCCGGTGCAGATGAACGGGCAGGGCGACCGGATCCTGGAGGCGATCGTCACCGCCACCCAGACCGTGGGCGACCCGGAGAGCTTCGACGAGTACCTGCGGGCGCTGGGCCGGGACCACCGGAAGTACCACGTGACGGCCGAGCACTACGCGACCATGGGTGTCGCGCTGCTCGACGCGCTGCGCAGCACCGCCGGGGACGGCTGGAACCTGGAGTACGACCAGGCGTGGCGGGAGGCGTACGCGAGCATCAGCGCGCGGATGCTGGCCGGCGCGGAGGCCGACGGAAACCCGCCGTACTGGCACGCCGAGGTGCTCACCCACGAGCGGCACGGCCCGGACACGGCGGTGCTGACCGTACGCGCGCTCCAGCACCCGCTGCCCTGGCAGGCGGGGCAGTACGTCAGCGTGGAGGTGCCCCGCTACCACCCGCGGGTGTGGCGGACGTACTCGGTGGCGAACGCGCCGAACGAGGAGAACGTGCTGGAGTTCCACGTGCGTACGCCGCCCGGCGCGGCCGGCTGGGTGTCCGGGGCGCTGGTGCGCCGCACCAAGCCGGGTGACCTGCTGCGGGTGGCCGCGCCGATGGGCTCGATGACGCTTGATCCGGAGTCCACCCGGGACGTCCTCTGCGTGGCCGGCGGGGTCGGGCTGGCGCCGATCAAGGCGCTGGTGGAGGAGCTGACCCGGGTCAACCGCACCCGCTGGGTGCACGTCTTCTACGGCGCGCGCCGCCCGGACGAGCTGTACGGGCTGGCCGGCCTGGAGGACCTGGTCGCGACCCACCCGTGGTTGTCGGTGACGCCGTCGTGCAGCGAGGACCCGGACTTCGGCGGCGAACTCGGTGACGTGTCCGAGGTGGTCACCCGGTACGGGCCGTGGACCACGCACGACTGTTACGTCTCCGGCTCGGCCGCGATGGTCCGGGCCACCCTGCGGGCGCTCGCCGCCGACGACGTCCCGCCGGACCACATCCGGTACGACACGTTCGGCAACCTCTGAACCTTGCTCCCCCCGAGCCGGGTCGCGTGCCCCCGCCCCCTGGGGCACGCGACCCGGCCCCCGTTTCAGTAGCGCCAGGGGGTGCCGGTCTCGCGGTACTCCTCCACCGGCACGAGCGGCACGCCGGGCGCCATCCGGTCGACGTAGAGCCGCCCGTCCAGGTGGTCGATCTCGTGCGCGACCAGCCGCGCCATCGCGTACTCGAACGAGGTGATCACCCGGCTGCCGTCCCAGAGCGCGTGTTCCACGTCGATCCGCAGCGGCCGGGGCACCAGGCCGCGGTGGTCGAAGAAGGAGAGGCACCCCTCGTACTGCTCGTCGGTCTCGGCGGCGGTGTCCACGACGCGCGGGTTGAGCAGCACCACCGGTTCGGCCGCGCGGTCGGCGGGCCGGACCAGCGCGGCGGACCAGCCGATGCCGAGCTGGGGCGCGGCGAGGCCGACGCCCTTGCTGAACGGGTGCAGCTCGTCCAGCCGGGCCAGCATCGCGGCGAGCCGGTCGATGACCTGCCGGGCGTGCCGTTCCTCGGCCGGCAGGTCGAACTGGCGGGCCGGCTGCCGCAGCAGGTCGTCGCCGCGCTGCACGATGCCCACGGCACGCATCCGGTCGCTGGCCCGAACCCGGGCGCCGCCGGTGGGCGCGCTGTCCGGCTCGGCGTCCGCCTGCGGGCTGCGGAACCGCCACTGCATCCGGTAGCGGGCGTTGAGCGGCGGGTCGTCGGTCCCCCAGTCGAAGATCACCCGGTCGCCGTCGGAGGCACGCTGGATCGGCGTACGCAGCGGTCCTTCCTCGGCCGACAGCGAGGTCTCCGCGCCCCACACCTTGGGGTCGAGGTCCGCGGGCAGGTCGAGCCGCACCGCCAGGTGCCGGGTGGGCAGGCGTACGGCCCGCTGGAACCAGGGGCCCCACTTGTCCTGGCCGACGCGGTACGCGTACTCGATGGTGACCCGGTCGCCCGGGTAGAGCGGGAAGCGTCCCTCGTCGTTCTCGAAGAGCAGCCAGATCTCCTTGAACGCGTCCCGGTCGTGCTTGGCCCGCCAGTGCATCGGCTCGCGTCCGTTGCCGTCGTCCCGGTACGCGGTCAGTTGCAGCTCGGCGAAGGTGAGCGGGTGTTCCCGGTGGTGCCGGTTGGAGCGGCCCGGGTCGTTCGGGTAGCGGTCGACGGCGACCCGGACCAGGTAGCGGGTGACCGGTTCGGTGCCCGCGTTGTACAGCTCCCGCCGGATCGCGCAGTGGTAGCCGTCGCCGATGTGGGTGAGCGTGGCCACCTCGCGCTCGACCACGAGGCCGGTGCCGGGCGGCAGCCACTGCCCGGGGACCGGCGGGTCGCGGTGCGCTCCGCCGGCGCGGCCGTGCCGCAGCTCGTCGTACTCCCGGAAGCGCTGCCAGATCGCGCCGCTGGCCTCCAGGACGGCCTCGGCGCGGCGGGCGAAGTCCTCGGTGGGCCGGTGCCGGCGCCCTTCGACGTGGCTGACGTAGGACGGGTCGAAGCCCATCAGCGTCGCCAACTGCTTCTTGGACAGCCCTCGGCCGGTCCGGTGCCGGGCAAGTTCCGCCGCGAACGAGTCCGCGGCACGCTCGATCGGTGAGGTCGTCATCAGCTTCCTCGTGGCGGGAAGCCCATTTTCACGTTGGGTGGCCGAACGTGTACGGAAACTGCCTCATATTCGACATACACCTTGACATCTGAACGGAGCGCATCGATCCTTACACCGTGCGTCGCCGTTTCCGGCGGCGTTTTTCGTCTTCCGGGCCGGGTAGTACGCGACCGGCGCCGGAGTGACCGGGACCTCCCCGCGACACCGCGACGTCACTTCCCCTCCCGCCGAGGGAGTGGTTAGGCTAGCCTTAGCTTCGGTCGACGGCACGCGCCGGCCGACAGGGCGACCAGACAGGGGACGGCCAGGTGACTGCGGTGATGCCGGGGCGCGACGCCGCCACCCCGTACGCCCCGGTGACCGCGACCCTGCGCGCCATGTTCGGCACCGACGACCTGCCCGGGCTCGCGCCCGGCCTGCTGGTCCGCGACGAGCTGGACCGCTGGTCCCCGGCCGCCCGGCTGATCGACGGCACGCTGCTTCCCGAGTTCCTGACCCGCGCCGGCCGCCGCTGGGGCGGCACCCCGCACGCCTGTGCCGCGCTCGCGTGGAAGTCCTACAGCTACTGGACGGCGCTCCCAGCGGTGCTCGGCTGGGCGTCGGCCCGGCGGGTGCCGCTGCTCGACCCGGCCGACGTCCTCGTGCACTTCGAGGACCACCACCAGCTGCTCACGCTGGGGCTGCGCGCGTCCACCCCGGTGGCGGTGCTGCCCGGTGACCCGCTGGCGCTGGCCGGCGCGCCCGGTGTGGTCGTGGTGCCGGACGAGGCCGCGCTGCTCGGCGCGCTGCGCGCGTCCCTGCTCGACGCGCACTTCGCCCCGCTGATCGCCGCCATCCAGGGCGAGGTGCGGATCGGCACCCGTACGCTGCTCGGCTCGGTGGCCTCCGGCATCGCGCACGGCATCCTGCGCGCGGCGGACGCGCTGCCCGGCTCGTCCGTGGCGACCGTCGGCACGCTGCTCGGCGCGCTCGACCTGAACGACCTGGTCGAACTGGTGCCCGGCCCGGTCGGCGAGCCGACAGTGCAGCGGCGCACCTGCTGCCTGGCGTTCACGCTGCCCCGGCCCAAGGTGTGCCAGGGCTGCTGCGTCCGCCAGGGCTGACGGGTCACTCGGCCAGCGGCCGGACGTCCCACAACCACACCCCGCCGGTACGGGTGGGCGTGATCCCGCTCAGCTCCGTCATCGCCCGGCGCAGCGCGTCGGCCTGCGGCAGCCGGGGGTCGAGGATCACCGCGCCGGCCCGCCAGTAGCGCAGGTCGTCGACGGCGGCCACCCGATCCTGCGGCGTGATCGGCGGAACCGCGTCGGTGCGCCGTACCGTCTCGAAGAACGTGCTGGTGGGACGCGGCGGCGCGGTGAACAGCGCGATCCGGTCCCCGCCGGGGCGGGTGTCCGGATAGAGGAAGTAGCCGCGGGCCAGCGGCATGTCCAGCCGGGTCTCGGCGGACCAGCGCAGCGGAACCGCGTACGTGGTGTCGGGCAGCGGCAGCGTGACGATGCTGCGTCCGTCGGCGACGTAGGGGCGCCAGGCGCCGGAGGTGACGAACGCCGGGGTCGGTTCGAGGCGCTTGGCCGGCAGCGGGGTGGGCAGGATCGGCAGCAGCGCCATCGCGAGCACGGTGACGGTGGCGAACCGGATCTGCCCGCGCGCGTCCGGATGCCGGGCGGCCAGCCGGCGGACCCGCTCGGCGCCGAGCGCGAGCAGCACGCCGATGATCGGAGTGAGCGCGAGCGACCAGCGGGTGGGCACCACCGAGTGCAGGACCGGCAGGTTCTCCAGCGCGGCCCACGGGCCGGGGATGCCGGTGTCGCGTCCGTCGTAGCGGATCTCCCGGCCGAGCGAGAAGAGCGCGAACACGAGGCCGACCGCGGCCAGGCCGAGCACCACCGCGTTGCGGCGCATCCACCAGACCAGCGCGGCCACCAGGATCACCAGCGGCCAGCCGAAGAACGCGTTCTCCTCGGTGGCGTTCTTGACCAGCGGTTCACTGCCCCGGGCGTCACCGGCCACCGACTCCCGGGACCAGGCGACGTACGCGGCGAGGTCGGTGGAGTAGCCCCGGATCAGCGTGGAGAGCCCGCTGTACGCGCCGGGACCGAAGAACTGGACCCAGAGCGGGTACGCGAGCAGCGCCCCGGCGACCACCGCGGCCACAGCGAGGCCGGCGGCGAACGGGCGGGCCGCCGAGCGCAGCGCGGGACGGCCGAGTACGAGCGCCAGCACCACCACGCCGAGGCCGATGGCGGTCATCAGCAGGATCTCCAGGTTGAGGAACGCCTGCCAGACGATCACCAGGGCGAGCAGTACGCCGTTGCGCAGCCACCGGCCGGGCTCGGCCAGGCGCAGCGTCCGCCAGATGATCAGCGGCACCACGAACTGGCTGACGATGTTGGGGTGCGAGTTGGCGTGCGAGATCATCGCCGGCGCGAACGCACAGAAGGCGGCACCCAGCCAGGCCGGACCGCGAGACCGCACGACAACTCGGGAGAGAAGGAAATACCAGGACACGCCGGTGGCGGCGAGCCCAAGGGTGAGGAAAATCAGGAATGACCAGCGCGGACCCGCCCAGAGCGTGATCGGGGTCAGCGGCAATGAAACAGATAATACGGACGTATTGGCCATGAGATTGACGACATCCGGCACATTCATCCGGTCCGAGGTGAACGGATAGGCGAAATCGGTGACGACGCGCGCACCATGCGCCATCATCCATTCGAATTGCGCCTGATCTGTCCGATTGTCCCGGATCCCGTTGCGGGGGTCCACCCACAAGCGGGCGGTGACCCAGAGCGCGAGCAGCACGAAGCTGAGCACGGCGAGCACATCGATCCGCCTGCCGTGCCCCGTTTTCGCCGGGTCCGCCGCTGATTCCGGAGTAGTCATGACATTTCAGAGCGTAGTCAGGGTATGACCGGCAGGTGCAATGTTCCGCAGACTCACGTACTATGTGCCGAGTTCGCCGACCGCCGATCAGGCACCCCTCCGCATCACAATTCGGCCCCCCTCCGTCCCCCGATTTCCCCCTCAGCCATCCAGATGGTTGACTCTGACGGTCCAGGCGCGGGTCAGTCATATCGTGAGGAATCGACGCATGGCAGAAATCACTGGGGACCAGCGCGTCCAGTCCGAGGTGCTCGAAGGCCTCGCGACCGCTGTCAACCACCGGCAGTGGTTCGTCGAGCTGGCGGTGCCCTACCTCGGTGACAACCCGATCGAAATCGGCAGCGGCCTGGGCGACTACGCCTCCGCGTGGGCCGAGCAGGTGCCCCGGATCACCGCCACCGAGGCGGACCCGGACCGGCTGGTCCAGCTCAAGGAGCGGCTGGCCGACCACCCGGGCGTCGAGGTCCGGCAGATGCTGCTCCCGCACCACGAGCGTGGCGACTACAGCGCGGCCGTCTCGTACAACGTGCTGGAGCACATCGACGACCACGTGGGCGCGCTGCGCAGCATGCGCGACCTGGTCCGCCCCGGCGGCGCGGTGGTGATCATCGTGCCGGCGTTCCAGTTCGCCATGAGCCCCGCCGACATCGCCACCGGCCACGTGCGCCGCTACACCAAGAAGACGCTCGCCGCGGCCATGACCGAGGCCGGCCTCACCGTGGAGCGGATCCACTACGCCAACGCGCTCGGCCTGATCGGCTACTTCATGGCCACCAAGGTCTTCCGGCTGATGCCGAAGGAGGGCCCGATGGTGAAGGTGTACGACACGCTCGTGCTCCCCGTCACCAAGGCCGCCGAGCAGCGCGTCCGCCCGCCGTTCGGCCAGTCCGTCTTCGCTGTCGCCCGCGTGTAAGGAAGGGCCCCTTGTTAACAGACGTCTGTTAACAAGGGGCCCTTCCTTACACCTCACTCCTTGATCTGGTACGTCGGGCGGATGACCGCCCGGGCCAGGGTGTGGAACGCCAGGTTGAAGCCGACGAAGGCCGGGCTCGCCCCGGCGGGAATGTCGAGGCGGTCCACGTCCACGGCGTGCACCGCGAACACGTACCGGTGCGGGCGGTCCCCGGCGGGCGGCGCGGCGCCGCCGTAGCCGGTGTCGCCGTAGTCGTTGCGGACGCTGAACGCGCCGCCCAGGTCGCCCTCGTCAACGCCGCTGGGCAGCTCGGTGACGGACGCGGGCACGTTCACCAGCACCCAGTGCCAGAAGCCGCTGCCGGTCGGGGCGTCCGGGTCGAAGCACGTGACCACGAAGCTCTTGGTCTCGGCCGGGAAGCCCGACCAGGACAGCTGCGGGGAGACGTTCTCGCCGCCGGTGCTGCCGTGCGCGTACCGCGCGTCCATCGGCTCGCCGTTGTGCACGTCCTCGCTCGTCAGGTCGAACGACGGCACCGTCGGCAACAGCTCGTACGGGTCCGGGGCGATCGGTCGTTCCAGGGTCATCGAAACGGTCCTTCCGGGTACGCGAATGTCCTGCGCCCCTTCATACCCCGTTGTCCGGGCCGCCGTGCTGTCGGCGCACCATCTCGTTGATCCAGACCGGCGCGTACGGCGACGTGCAGCCCGGCGGCGTGGGGTAGTCCTTGAGCACCCCGAGCCGCTCGCCGATGCCGATCGCGCGTTCCCGGTACACCGGATGTTCGATCCCGATCTGCGCGAGGCAGTGGTTCATCGCCCACTGGAGGCGCTCCGGCGCGCCGGCCATCTGCGCCTCGATCTCGTCGAGCAGACCGGCCAGGTCCAGCCCGTCCGGGTTCCGCGCCACCCGCTCGGTGGTCAGCGCCCAGCCGGCGCTCGCCACCACCGGATCGGGATCGGCCGACCAGGCCAGGCGCAGCGGCTCCGCGTGCGGGCTCTTCTTCACCACGTAGTTGACGAGCCAGTCGTGCACCTTCGGCGTACGCGCCTCGCGCAGCATCGCGTCCAGCTCGTCCCGTCCGTACGCCTTCGGCCGGCAGATCAGCAGCGCCAGCAGCCGCGCCGCGCTGTCGCCGGTCGCCCACAGCTCCCGCGCGAGGTCCTGCTGCGTCTTCAGCCGCTTCGCTACCGCCCGCAGCTTGCCCAGGTTGACCCCGTGGTCGTCGCCGTGCCGCTCGTTGACCGCGCGGATCTTCGGGTCGTCGAGCGCGGCCAGCTCGGCCGTCACCTCGGCCACCGTCGTCGTCTCCGCCACCAGGCCCTCCCGCCGTATCCGTGTCCCGCAGCCTACGGCCGCGCCCGGCGCTCCCGCTGTTCCGCCGCCCCGCCGGTCAGCGTCGTCCCGTCTCATCGCGTTCCCCCGATTCCGGCAACTCGCTCGGTATCAGGCACATCCGGTGCGGCCGAGACTCGCCGTGGGGGTCGCCGAAGAAGAGAGCAGTCATAAGCCGCAGAGGCGATGGTTACTTCCGGGGCGACACGCCCATGTGTCCGCACGCGCGGCAGACCGAGGCGAGGCGGGGTGGGAGTTGGCGGAGGGTGTGGGATTCGAACCCACGAAGACATCGCTGCCTTACCGGTTTTCAAGACCAGCGCCATCGGCCACTAGGCGAACCCTCCCGGCACGCCCCCGGGGGGTGCGCGACCGGGACCCAGTCTGCCACGAACCCCGTACCGGGCAAGCCGCCGTCCCACCTCCGTTGCGAGAATGTGTGCGTGTGGGAGAGTCCGGCAGTGGTGCTGATCAGCGGAATCATGGCCGCAGGCAAGTCCACAGTGGCCGAAGGGCTGGCCCGGCGGCTGCCCCGCTCGGTGCATCTGCGCGGCGACGTGTTCCGCCGCGTGATCGTCAACGGGCGGGCCGACATGACCGCCGAGCCGAGCGACGAGGCGCTGCGGCAGCTCCGGCTGCGCTACGACCTGGCCGCCTCGACCGCCGACCGGTACGCAGCGGCGGGCTTCACCGTCGTACTCCAGGATGTGGTCCTCGGCGCGGACCTGCCGGCCATGGTCGGCCGGATCCGGCACCGGCCGCTCGCCGTGGTGGTGCTCGCGCCCCGCGCCGAGGTGGTCGCGGCCCGCGAGCGGGACCGGCCCAAGACGGGGTACGGGGACTGGCCGGTGGCGGACCTGGACGCCGGGTTCCGGGCCGACACGCCCCGGATCGGGCTCTGGCTGGACACGTCCGACCAGACGCCGGACGAGACGGTGGCCGAGATCCTCGCCCGCGCGTGGACCGACGGGCAGATCGGGTAAGACTGAGTCATGCGCGCGATCACGATCACGGAACCCGGCGGACCCGAGGCGCTCGTCTGGACCCACGTGCCGGACCCGGAGCCCGGCCCCGGCGAGGTGGTCGTGGAGGTACGGGCCAGCGCGGTGAACCGGGCCGACCTGTTGCAGCGGCAGGGGCACTACCCGCCGCCGCCGGGCGCGTCCGCGTACCCCGGTCTGGAGTGTTCGGGGACGGTGCGTGCGCTCGGTCCCGGCGTGACCGGCTGGTCGGTGGGTCAGGAGGTCTGCGCGCTGCTCGCCGGCGGCGGCTACGCCGAGCAGGTCGCGGTGCCGGCCGGGCAGTTGCTGCCGGTGCCGGCCGGGGTGGAGCTGGTCGACGCGGCGGCGCTGCCGGAGGTGGCCTGCACGGTCTGGTCGAACGTGGTGGACCTGGCCCGGCTGGCCGAGGGTGACACGCTGCTGGTGCACGGCGGCGGCAGCGGGATCGGCACGTTCGCGATCCAGCTCGGCGTGGCGCTCGGCGCGACAGTGGTGGTGACCGCCCGCTCGGCGAAGCACGACCGGCTGCGGGAGCTGGGCGCCGCGCACACGATCGACTACCGGGAGCAGGACTTCGTGGACGAGGTACGCCGGGTGACCGACGGCCGGGGCGCGGACGTGATCCTGGACATCATGGGCGCGTCCTACCTGCCCCGGAACGTGGCGGCGCTGGCGACCGGCGGGCGGCTCGTGGTGATCGGCATGCAGGGCGGCCGCAAGGGCGAACTCGACCTGGGGATGCTGCTGGCGAAGCGGGCGGCGGTGCACGCGACAGCGCTGCGGTCCCGTCCGGACGAGCAGAAGGCGGCGATCGTCCGGGGCGTACGCGATCAGGTGTGGCCGCTGGTGGAGGCGGGCCGGGTCCGGCCGGTGGTGCACGCCCGGGTGGACATGGCCGACGCCGCCGCCGCGCACCGCCTGGTCGAGACCAACGACCACCTGGGCAAGGTGCTGCTGGTCCGGTGACGGTCAGCCCTGGCCGGGGCGCGGGAGCATGAGGCGCGGGCCGGGGCCCTCGTCGGCGAGCGAGTCGCCGGGGTTGTAGAGCGTGCAGCGCTGCAACGACAGGCAGCCGCAGCCGATGCAGCCGTCCAGGTCGTCGCGGAGCTTGCCGAGCAGCCGGATCCGCTCGTCCAGCCGGTCCCGCCAGGCGCGGGACAGCGCGGCCCAGTCGTCGGGCGTGGGGGTACGCCCCGACGGCAGCGAGTCGAGCGCCGCGCGGATCTCCTCCAGCGAGACACCTACCTGCTGGGAGATCCGGATGAACGCGACCCGGCGCAGCTCGGTGCGGGCGTAGCGGCGCTGGTTCCCGCCGGTGCGGGCGGCGTGGATCAGGCCGAGCCGCTCGTAGTAGCGCAGCGCCGAGGGGGCGACGCCACTGCGTTCGGCGAGCTGCCCGATGGTCAGTGTTGCTTCGTGCATCACACGGCCTTGAGTTGAAGTTCGCTTCAAGTCCGAGGCTATCGGTATGACGACGACCACCGCCACCGAGCTGGGCGCGCTGCTGGACCGGGTGCGCGCCGGCCGCGAGTTCGGCGCCAACGTGTACTCGACGCTGGACGTGCTCCAGGTGCTCTACGACCGGGTGCTCCGGATCACCCCGGCCACCGTGGACGACCCGGACCGGGACCGCTTCCTGCTCTCCAAGGGGCACGCGGTCGCCGGCTACTACGCGCTGCTCGCCGCCCGCGGCTTCGTACCGCCCGAGTGGCTGGACGACCAGGGCGGCCCGGCGAGCCGCCTCGGCGACCACCCGGACCGCACGCTCGTGCCGGGCGTCGAGATCGGTTCCGGTTCGCTCGGCCACGGCCTCGGGCTGGGCGTGGGCACCGCGCTCGGGCTGCGGGCCCAGGGCCGCACCGAACCCCGGGTGTACGTGCTGCTCGGCGACGCCGAACTGGACGAGGGCTCCAACCACGAGGCGATCGCGTACGCGGGCGCGACCGGGCTGGGCAACCTGACCGCGATCGTGCTGGACAACCGCTCGGCCACGTACGGCTGGCCGGGTGGCGCGGCGAGCCGGTTCGCGGTGAACGGGTGGAGCGCCGCCACCGTCGACGGGCGCGACCACGACGCCCTGCACGCCGCCCTCACCGGGCACGACGATCACCGGCCGCACGTCGTCGTCGCGGTCGTCACGGACGGAGAGTGAGCATGAGCAGCACCATGCGGGACGCGTTCGTCACCAGCACCGAGGAGGTGCTCGCCGATCCGCGTACGACAGTCGTGCTCGCCGACATCTCCGCCGCCGCGTTCGAGCCGGCCGCCGCCCGGTACCCGGACCGGGTGATCAACGTCGGAATCCGGGAGCAGTTGATGGTCGGGGTCGCCGGTGGGCTGGCGCTGACCGGGCAGCGGCCGATCGTGCACAGCTACGCCCCGTTCCTGGTCGAGCGGGCGTACGAGCAGATCAAGCTGGACCTCGACCACCAGGGCGTCGGCGCGGTGCTCGTCGGCATCGGCGGCTCGTACGACCGGGCGGAGGCGGGACGCACCCACCTCGGTCCGGCCGACGTGGCGCTGTTCGACACGCTCCACGGCTGGACCGTGCACGTGCCGGGGCACCCGGACGAGGTCCGGCCGCTGCTGCGCGACGTCGTGTGCGGGCAGGACTCGGCGTACCTGCGGTTGTCGATCCGGGCCAACGCGCGGGCGTACCCGGAGGCGGGTGACCTGCGGGTGGTGCGCGACGCCGGGCCGGGCGCGGCGCTGCTGGTGGCGGTCGGGCCGGTGCTGGACGCGGCGCTGGCCGCGACCGCCGACCGGGCGGTGACCGTGGCCTACACCCACCGGCCGCGCCCGTTCGACACGGCCGGGCTGCGGGCGCTGGCCGGAACCGAGGTGATGGTGGTCGAGCCGTACCTGGCGGGCACCTCGGCGCGGGTGGTGTCGGAGGCGCTGGCCGACCGGCCGCACCGGCTGCTGTCGCTGGGGGTGGGCCGCGAGGACCTGCGCCGCTACGGCAGCGCCGAGGACCATGAACGCTGGCACGGCCTGGACGCCGCCGGGCTGCGCCGCTCGGTGGACACGTTCCTCGGCTGAGCGCCCCGGACACGACGCAACCCCGCGACCTCGGCTCGTGCCGGGATCGCGGGGTTGCGGCGGTGCGGGCTCAGTGCGCGGCGGCGGGAGTGGCCGGGCGGCGGCGGGCGCGCTCGCGGGCCAGGATCCAGATCGCCTCGACGCCGTCCTTCCAGGTGATCTTCTTGCCCTCCTCGCGGCCCCGCGCGCGGTAGCTGATCGGCACCTCGTAGGGGCGAATGCGCTGGCGGAGCAGCTTGCCGGTGACCTCCGCCTCCATGCCGAAGCCCCGGGAGCGGACCTGCAGCGAGCGGTACAGCTCCAGCGGCATCAGCTTGAAGCAGGTCTCCAGGTCGCCGATGTAGGAGTTGTAGAGCACGTTCGCGGCGAGCGTGACGCCCTTGTTGCCCATCACGTACCAGAAGCTGTACGAGCTGTGGCTGCCGAAGGTCCGATTGCCGTAGACGACTGTCGCCCGACCGTCGAGCACCGGCTCCAGCAGACGCGGGATGTCCTGCGGGTCGTACTCGAGGTCGGCGTCGAGGATGACCATGTACTCGCCCTCGGCGCTGTCGACGGCGGTCTTGATGGCCGCGCCCTTGCCGGCGTTGCGCTGGTGGGTGATCACCCGGAGGCGCGCGTCGTCGACCCGGCCCAGAATCTCGCCGGTGCCGTCCCGGCTGCCGTCGTCCACGACGACAAGCTCGATCTCGCACGGGTAGTCGACCGCCAATGCCTGCTTGAGGGCATCCGCGATACGTTCTTCCTCGTTGTAGACCGGCATGAGGATCGAGAGCTTCACGGATTCTCCACGGAGGCGATGTCGGGTCGGGGCATAGCGTAGCCTGGCACATTGCTTCCGTCACGACAGCCCAGGCACCTATTCCTGGCGAATCGGCACCACCACGAGCCGGGCCACGTTCCCGCCGTCGTCCTTCGCTCCGGCCACCGCGACAGTCGTGCCGATCTTGATGTCGTTCGATCGGATCGCGGTCCGGCGCTCGACCACCCGCAGTTTGTCGCCGAACGTCCAGGTCGCTGTGAAACCGTCGGTGGATTTCACGGTCATCGACCGTTCGTCGATCGCGGTCACCTCGCCGCGCTGGACCGCCACCGTCCTGGTGCCGCCGTCCCTGGTCCGCACCACCGCCTCGCCGTGCAGCGTGTTGCGCCGCAGCAGCACCCGGGCCCGGTGGCGCTTGTTCCCCTCCGCCCGCTCGCCCTTGCCGTCCGGCCCGGCCTGCGGCGTACCGGTGGACGCCGGTGCGGCTACCGGTTCCACGTCCAGGTCACCGGCGTCGAGGCCGAGCGCGGCGAGCGCCTGGCCCTCCACGCCCAGGGCGGCGCTCACCTCGACCGCCCGGTCGGGTTCCGCGCCGGGCCGGCTCGCGCCGCACCCGGCGAGTCCGAGCGCGGCGGCGGCGAGCAGCGCGGTGGCGCCGGTGACGATTCGCTGACGTGCCATCTGTGGTCCTTTCCTCGCGGTGACGACCCCGAGCGTTCCGCACCGACACGAGGGAACGGTCAAGCCGATGTTCGAGCCCGGTAAGGATCCGGGGGCACCACGACGGTGAAGGCGGCCCCGCCCTCCGGGGCGTGCCCGGCGGTGATGTCGCCGCCGAGCCGGCGGACCAGCCCGGCGGCCAGCGCCAGGCCCAGACCGCTGCCCACCTTGCGCACCCCCCGGTACCGCTGGTGCAGCGCGCCCCGCTCGAACGCCACGTCCAGGTCGTCGTCGGTGAGGCCGGGTCCGCCGTCCCGGACCTCCAGCGTCCCACCGCCCGCCGGACCGGCGGCCCGGACCGCGAGCACCACCGGCGCCCCCGGCGGTACGACCCGCAGCGCGTTCTCCAGCAGCCCGTCCACCACCTGCCGGATCCGGCCCGGATCGGTGTACGCCGGCACCGGCGCGTCCGGCGTCTCCAGCCGGAACGGCACCCCGAGCGCCGCACACCGGCCGGACCAGGCGCGCTCCGCGTCGGCGGCGAGCCGGGTCAGGTCGACCGGCACCGGTTCCAGCGGGAAGTCGACCGCCTCCAACCGGGCCAGCGCCAGCAGGTCGCGGACCAGCCGGTCCAGGTGTTCGGCCTCGGCGAGCACGGTCCGGCCGGTCGCCGGAACCGCGTCGGCCTCGATCACCCCGTCGGCCAGCGCCTCGGCGTAGCCACGGATCGCGGTCAGCGGGGTCCGCAACTCGTGCGAGACGGAGAGCAGGAACTCGCGCTGCCGACCCTCGCTCGTGGCCAGCGCGGCGGCGAGGCCGTTGAGCGCGTACGCCAGGTCGGCCACCTCGTCGGGTGGCTCGACCGGCACCCGGACCGTCCGGTCCCCGGCCCGGAGCCGCGCGGCGGCGGTGGCGGCGGTACGGATCGGCCGGGCCAGCCGGCGGGCGAGCAGCAGTCCGGCGGCCGCCCCGGCGGCGAGTCCGGCGAGCAGCGGCAGCCAGAGGCCGCGCAGCACCTGCCGCCAGGGCGCGGCGCTGCGGGCGCGGGTCAGCACCACACCGTCCCCGCCGGGCAGCGCCCGCGCCTCGACCAGCCGGCGTTCCCCGTCGACCAGCCGCCGGCCGGAGACGTTGTCGCCGCCGGCCACCCGTGTCACGAGCGGTCGGGGCAGGCCCGGCCGGTCGGCCTGCCCGTCCCGGATCA
This sequence comes from Micromonospora chalcea, assembly GCF_028768405.1. Taxonomy (NCBI): domain Bacteria; kingdom Bacillati; phylum Actinomycetota; class Actinomycetes; order Micromonosporales; family Micromonosporaceae; genus Micromonospora; species Micromonospora chalcea. The sequence goes on from NZ_CP118233.1 coordinate 4,598,186, forward strand.
GGTACACCTCGATCCGCTGCTGACCCAGTTGGCGGATGAGCCGGTCCCCGGCGCCGTCGCGCTGGCGTACCGCCCGCACCCGGAGCACGTCGGCGGCGAGCCGGGCCTGGGCGGCCAGCGCCTCCTGGTCCCGGCGCTCCGCGCCGCGTACCGCCAGGGGCACCGCCACCAGCGCGGTGACGAGCACCGACACGAGCGCCACCGCGCAGGTGGCCACTACCGCGCGGGCGGTGAGCGTCCGCCCGGGGCGGCGTGGCATCGGTCCGGCCGGCTGCTCAGGCATCGGCGGCGTACCCGACGCCCCGGTGGGTGCGGATCACGCTGTCCGGGCCGAGTTTGGCCCGGACCTGCGCCACGTGCACGTCGACGGTCCGGGTGCCGGCGTGCGCCGCGTACCCCCACACGCCGGCCAGCAGTTCCTCCCTGGTGAACACCCGGCCCGGACGGGCCATCAGGTGCGCGAGCAGGTCGAACTCGGTGGAGGTGAGCTGCACCGGCGTACCGGCGGCGGTCACCGTGCGGCGGGCCGGGTCGAGCGTGACGGCGCCGAGCGTGCGGGGCTGCTCGGCGGACACGCCGGACGTGCGGCGCAGCACCGCCCGCAGCCGGGCGAGCAGCTCGCGCGGGCTGAACGGCTTGGTGACGTAGTCGTCGGCGCCCAGTTCCAGCCCGACGACGCGGTCCACCTCGTCGTCGCGGGCGGTGAGGAAGATGACCGGCGTCCAGTCGCCGGCCGCGCGCAGCCGACGGCAGATCTCGGTGCCGGCCAGGCCGGGCAGCGCGATGTCGAGCACGCAGGCCACCGGGCGCAGCCGCCGCGCGGCGGCCAGCCCGGCCTCGCCGTCACGTTCCAGGTGTACGCCGAACCCGTCCCGGGTCAGGTAGAGCCGGACCAGGTCGGCGATGGCGGGCTCGTCCTCCACCACGAGGACGAGCCCGGGCGGGGCGGCGGTGGTCACCGGCCCATGATGACCGACGGTCGACCGCCCGGCCGGTCAGGAAATGTTCGGATCCGGTAAGGAAGGCGTCAGCGGGCCGGCGCCGGCCGGAGCACTGTGGGCCGGGCGCTCGCCGGCGGCTCGCCGATCGTGGCGACGACCCGCTCGGCCGGAGCCCGCAGCCGGGTACGGAAGGCGTGGTTGAGCAGCGTGTCGAGCTGCCACACCTGCTTCGGGTGGTGGGTACGGATGACGAAACGCTCCCGCGCCCCGTCGATGGCGGTCGCTGCCAGCTCCACACTGTGCGCACGGGGGTCGGGGCTCCACGTCACGTTGCTCAGCTCGCGCAGCTCCGTGTTGAGGTGCAGGCGCAGCCGGTGCAGCACCCGGGTCTGCCGGGTGACCACCAGGCGGCGGTGGGTGAGCAGCATCAGGTAGTCGCCGCCGACCGGGTCGTCCGGGCGGCTGCACCGGGTGACCAGGATGGTGGCGTCGCCGGAGCCGACGCACCGGCGGAACACCGGCATGTGCCGGGTGACGGTCTGGGTCGCCAGGCCGGTCTCGGCGGCGGCCGGAAGGAACGTTCGCGAGAACACGTCCATGCCCGGTCCAACGACGCGATGACCAGGGGTGATATGGGTCACGCCCGATTTCTGGAACTTCCACACGTGCAAGTCGCACCTGAGGTGCGACACCGGCGGCCGGTCGGCTCAGAGCAACTCGACGATGGTGGCGTTGGCCATGCCGCCGCCTTCGCACATGGTCTGCAGGCCGTAGCGGATGCCGTTGTCCCGCATGTGCTGGAGCATCGTGGTCATGATCCGCGCGCCGGACCCGCCGAGCGGGTGACCGAGCGCGATCGCCCCGCCCCGGGGGTTGAGCCGCTCCGGGTCCGCCTCGGTCTCGGCCAGCCAGGCCAGCGGCACCGGGGCGAACGCCTCGTTCACCTCGTACACGCCGATCTCCTCGATGCCCAGCCCCGCGCGGCGCAGCGCCTTCGCGGTGGCCGGGATGGGCGCGGTGAGCATGGTGACCGGGTCGTCGGCGGCGACCACTGCGGTGTGCACCCGGGCCAGCGGGCGCAGGCCGTGCCGGCTGGCCCACTCGGCGGTGGTGACCGCGAGCGCGGCGGCGCCGTCGGAGATCTGCGACGCGGACCCGGCGGTGACCACGCCGTCGGCGCGGAACGGGGTGGCCAGCTCGCCCAGCTTGGCCAGCGAGGTGTCACGGCGGATGCCCTCGTCGGCGGAGAACTTGCCGCCGTCGGCGAGCGCCACCGGCGCCAGCTCGGCCTCGAACGCGCCCGCGTCCTGCGCGGCTGCCGCCTTCTCGTGGCTGGCCAGCGCGAACTCGTCCAGCTGGGTACGCGAGAAGCGCCACCGCTGGGCGATCAGCTCGGCCCCGACGCCCTGGTTGAACGGCAGCGGAGAATCCGCCGCGACGCCGTCGACACCCCGGTAGCGCTCCAGGATCGCCGCGCTGAACGGCATCCCGCCGGCGACGCTGGACCCCATCGGCACCCGGGTCATCGACTCGACGCCACCGGCCACCACCAGGTCGGCCTGGCCGGAGAGAACAGTGGCGGCGGCGAAGTGCAGCGCCTGCTGGCTCGACCCGCACTGACGGTCGAGCGTGGTGCCCGGGACCGACTCCGGCCAGCCGGCGGCCAGCACCGCGTTGCGGGCCACGTTCCAGGACTGCTCGCCGACCTGCGACACACAGCCCCAGATCACGTCGTCGACCAGACCGGGGTCGATGCCGGTGCGCTCGGCGAGCGCACGCAGCACGTGCGCCGAGAGGTCGACCGGGTGCACTCCGGCGAGGCTGCCCTTGCGCCGCCCGACCGGGGTCCGTACCGCGCCGACGATGACCGCGTCACTCATGTCTACTCCCGGGTAACCTCGCTTGCCCCGATAGTACGTGCTGACCGGACCGGCCGTCCTCCCCCGGCGTGCGGACGGCACGGCTGGCATGCTGGTCGGATGGATCCACAGTCGCCACCGGTCCGGCAGTGGCGGGTGCCCCGGGAGGCGCCGGTGCTCAAGGCGCTCGGCGCGCTCGCGCTGCTGGCCCTGGGGCTGCTCTTCGCCGGCGGTGACCCGGTCCGCCCGGGGCTGGCCGGGCTGGCGGCGGCCGGCCTGCTCCTCTGGGCGCTGCGCGACCTGGTCGCGCCGGTCCGCCTCGCCGTCGACAGGGATGGGCTGACGGTGCTGCGGGGGTTCGCCGGACGACGCCGGCTGCCGTGGGACGCGGTGGAGGCGATCCGCCTGGAGCGGCGCGCCCGGCGCGGAATCACCGCCGAGACGCTGGAGATCGACGCCGGGGAGTCGCTGCACCTGTTCGGCCGCCGCGACCTGGACGCGCCGCTGGACGAGGTGGCGGCGGCGCTGGACGAGGCCCGCCCCGCCGCGGGCTGAGGCTCAGCCGAGCAGGGCGGCGGTACGGACCAGGGTCAGGCCGATCATCGCGACCAGCACGATCGCGCAGCCCGCCACCTGGAACGCGGTCCGGCGTGACCGGGGGGCGTACGCCAGGATCAGCGACACCACCGCGCCGGCCGCCAGACCGCCGAGGTGCCCGGCCACCGAGATGCTCGGCACGGTGAACGTGAAGATCAGGTTGATCACCAGGATCGGGACGATCGCCGAGGTGTCCCGGCCCAGCCGCCGCATGATCACGAAGATCGCGGCGAACAGGCCGAAGACCGCCGTCGAGGCGCCGGCCGTGGTGCGGTTCGGCGCGGTGAACACGTACGCCGCGACGTTGCCACCGAGCCCGGCGAGCAGGTAGAGCGCCAGGAAACGCAGCGGCCCGAGCACCGCCTCCAGCGTCCGGCCGAGCACCCAGAGCGCCCACATGTTCAGCAGCAGGTGCAGCACGCCGAAGTGCAGGAACATGGCGGTGACCAGCCGGTACCACTGGCCGTCGGCCACTCCGCCGATGGTGCCGTCGGGGAAGGCGGCCAGCCCCAGCACCGAGCCCCAGTCGGTCAGCGGGGTGCGGTCGCCCATCAGGCCGCCCAGGCCACCGCCGGCCACCGCGTTGCCGCTGCGGGCCGATGCGATGGAGACCAGCATCATCAGCACGTTCAGCGCGATCAGCGCCTTCGTGACGTTGCCCTGGCGGCCGGCGGCACCGCCACCGAAGGCGGTACGCGCCGGCCGCACGCTGCGGCGTCCCTCGGCGACACACTCCGGGCACTGGTGGCCGACGGAGGCGTCCCGCATGCACTCGGTGCAGATCGGCCGGTCGCATCGAGAGCAGCGGATGTACGTCTCCCGGCCGGGGTGCCGGTAGCAGACCGGAGTGGTCGGCACCGGGTCCCCGGTGGTGTCGCCGGGCTGGCCGGAGCGCTCAGTCATGCGAGCAAAGGTACCCGCGTGTCGCTCAGGCCTGCTTGTGCTCGATCTCGACCCGCTCGATCACCACGTCCTGCAGCGGCCGGTCGCTCGGGCCGGTCGGGGTGTTGGCGATCGAGTCGACGACCTTGGCGGACTGCTCGTCGGCGACCTGGCCGAAGATGGTGTGCCGGTTGTTCAGGTGTGGCGTGGGCGACACCGTGATGAAGAACTGCGAGCCGTTGGTGCCCGGCCCGGCGTTCGCCATGGCCAGCAGGTACGGCCGGTCGAAGCGCAGCTCGGGGTGGAACTCGTCGCCGAACTTGTAGCCCGGGCCACCGCGTCCGGTGCCGGTCGGGTCGCCCATCTGAATCATGAAACCGCTGATCACGCGGTGCGAGACGGTGCCGTCGTAGTACGGCCCGCTGCCCGGCTGACCGGTACGCGGGTCGATGTACTCCCGGGTGCCCTCGGCCAGCTCCACGAAGTTGCGGACGGTCTTCGGCGCGTGGTTCGGGAAGAGCTCCAGCCGGATCGGGCCGGCGTTGGTGTGCAAGGTGGCGTAGACAGCCTCGGCCACGGGTACTCCTCACTCGTTGGTCAGTTCCTTGCGGATCCTCCCATGTGCCCGATCTGGCCATGCGGAGGCATCCGAAGGTGGAGGATGACGAAGGAACAACTCCCAGGAGGTGGGACCGTGTTTGGAATCGGGCGGCGAAAGACCCAGGGCCAGCTCGCCAAGGTGGAGCTGAACCAGGGCATCGGTCACCTGAGGCAAGCCGCGACGCACGCGGCGAAGGGTGCCGGCGCCACTGTCGGCCCGCGGGTCCAGGCAGCCCGGGGCGCCGTCGCGCCGACCGCGGTCATGGTCCGGGACCGGGCGTCCAGCGGGTTCGCGTCGACCGCCGCGGCGCTCGCGCCGGTGCTGCTGGCCGTGCGCAACGCCCGGGTCGAGGCCGCCGGCAAGGCGTCGGGCGGCCGCAAGGCGATGGCCGCGAAGCAGTCCGCGATGACGAAGAAGGCGAAGAGCATGAAGGCCGGAAAGAAGAAGCAGCGCAGGTCGCGGGGCATGACCGCGGGCCTGCTGGTGGCCGGCACCGTCGCCGGCCTGGCCGGGGCGATGGCCATGCGCCGCCGCCGCGAGCAGCAGGAGTGGGCCGAGTACGACCCGACCGGCACGCTCGGCACGACGGGCACGCTCGGCGCGACCGGCCGGGACAAGCTGGAGCCGATGCGGGAGGACGTGGACACGATCGTGGTGGAGACCCCGGACGCGAGCGCGAAGGTGACGCAGGCCGGCCCGACCGGCGCCGGCTCCTCGGCCGTGGCCAAGGGCAGCAGCGCGTCGACCGCCACCTCCGGCAGCCAGCCGGTGATCCACCCGAACGACCAGGTCCCCGCCGTCGCCGAGGGCGCCCGGGACGTCTCCGGCCGTCCGGCCGACGACATCACCAAGGCCGTGCAGGCCGGTAAGAACGCCGCGAAGGCCGGCGGTCGCCGCTGACCTCGTACCGTCGGATCAGCGCCGGCACGCGGGGCGACCCGCGTGGCCGGCGCTTCCGCGTGTACGGGGCGGCTACAGCCAGCCGTTGCGGCGGAACAGGCGGTACAGCGTGAAGGACGCCGCGAGCATCAGCGCCCACACGCCCGGATAGCCGTACGTCCATTTCAGCTCGGGCATGTTGTCGAAGTTCATGCCGTAGATGCCGGCGATCGCCGTCCACACCGCACCGATCGCGGCCCAGGCGGCGATCTTGCGCATGTCGTTGTTCTGGTCGACGGTGACCTGGGCCAGCCGGGCCTGGAGGATCGAGTTCAGCAGGTCGTCGTAGGAGTTCACCTGCTCGACCGTGCGGCTGAGGTGGTCCTGCACGTCCCGGAAGTAGCGCCGGACCTCCTGCGGCACCGCGCGGTTGACCTGCGAGGTGAGCGTCATCAGCGGGCGCTGCAGCGGCGCCACCGCCCGCTTGAACTCGACCAGCTCCCGCTTCATCTGGTAGATCCGCTGGATCCGGCCGCTGCTCTGCCGGTCGAAGACGTCCGCCTCCAGCACGTCGAGGTCGTCCTCCAGCCGGTCGGCGACCTCCAGGTAGAGGTCGACCACGCGGTCGGTGATCGCGTACGCGACCGCCCACGGGCCGTGCCGCAGCAGGTCCCGCTTAGCCTCCAGGTCGGCGCGGACCGGCGCCAGCCGGCAGGCGTCGCCGTGACGCACGCTGATCACGAAGTGCGGCCCGATGAAGAGCATCACCTGGCCGGTCTCCACCACCTCGGAGTTCTCGGTCAGCTCCGCGTGCTCGCAGTAGCGGGCGGTCCGCAGCACCAGGAAGACGATCTCGCCGAAGTGCTCCAGCTTCGGGCGCTGCTGGGCCTTCACCGCGTCCTCCACCGCCAGCTCGTGCAGGCCGAAGGTGGCGGCGATCTCGGTCATCTCGGTCAGGTCGGGCTCGTGCAGGCCGAGCCAGACGAAGCCGTCCCGCTCCTGCCGGGCGGCGGCCAGGGCCTCGGCGTACTGGGGGCGGCCGGGGCGGCGCTCGCCGTCGACGTACAGCCCGCAGTCGACGATCCCGCTGCGCTCCGGGCCGGCCGGCTGGGCGGCACGGGGGGAGCCGTCGGCGTTGAGGATGCGGGACATCGCGCGTACCGGGGCCGCCCAGGCGCGGGGGCGCAGTGCCCGGCTGCCGCCGTCGGCGCCGGCGGTTCGGTCGCGTGCCACCCGGTCCGTCATCTCTCGCCCCCTCTCCCTAGAGCTGCGGCTTGCAGGTTACGCCGACCGGCGGCAGGCGCAGCGCGGGAGCGGGACGGGCGGTGCGACGGGCGTCACGCCCCGGCGCCGGGCGGGCCGGGCCGCGTCAGGGGGGTGAGGGGCGACACGGCCCACCCGGCACCCCTTGGGGGCGGGAGTGATGCTGGGCGTGCCGTCGGCCCTGGCCGGAGCGGCCCGGCCACCGAAAAGGTGAACGGCACTCGCAGCATTGTGGGCTGCTGGCCGGTCCAGCGGGAGTGCCGAACCGGCCAGCGGGGCCTTTTTGTCAGAAACCCGACAGAAAATCAGCCGCGTACGGCGGCCATCGCCTCCGCGAGACGCCGGACGCCCTCGTCGATCCGGTCCGCGGTCACCGCCGAGTACGCCAGCCGCAGCGCGTGCCGGCCGCCGTCGACCATGAAGTCGCTGCCCTTCACCACCGCCACGCCACGCTCGGCGGCGGCCGGCGCGAGCCGGTCGACCTCGACGTCCTCCGGCAGCTCGACCCAGAGGAAGTAGCCGCCGTCCGGCTCCACGAACCGGGCCTCCGGGATGTGCCGGCGCAGCGACTCGGCCAGTACCGCCGACCGCTCGCCGAGCGCCGTACGGACCGTCCGGATCGACTCCTCGATCGCGCCGGAGACGCAGAACTGGTGCACGATCGCCTGGGCCACCATGCCCGGCGAGATGTAGAGGTTGGTGGCGCGCTTCGCGATCGTCGCGATCAGCTCGGCCGGGCCGACCAGGTAGCCGACCCGCACCCCCGGGCAGACCGTCTTGGTGAAGCTGGACGCGTGCACCACCACGCCACGGGTGTCCATCGACAGCATCGACGGCAGCGGCTCGCCCCGGAACCGGATGTCCGCGTACGGGTCGTCCTCGAAGATCGTGAACCCGTACTCGGCGGCCAGGTCGAGCAGCTCACGGCGCTTCTCCAGGGAGAGGGTCACACCGGCCGGGTTCTGGTAGTTGGGGATCACGTGCGCCAGCCGCGGCCGTACCCCGGACTCCAGCAGCTTGCGCAGCTCGGCGGTGTCCAGGCCGTCCGGCTGGATCGTCACGCCGTGCACCTCGCCGCCCATCTGCTGGAGGTTGAGCAGCGTGCGGTCGTACGTCGGGCGCTCGACCACCACCGCGTCGCCCCGGCGGACCAGGTGGTCGAAGAGGAACGCGTCGGCCTGCAGCGAGCCGTTGGTGATCAGCACCTGATCGGCCTCGACGCCGTGCTTCTCGGCGATCCACTTCCGCAGGGGCGGGTAGCCGACGGAGGTGCCGTACGCGGTGACCCCGGCGGGGTCGGCGTCGAAGGCGCGGACAGCGGCGGCCTTGAGCCCTTCGACATCGACGATGTCCAGCGAAGGCGCGCCACGGGCGAACGAGATCAGCTGCTCGGCGGTCATGCGCAGAGCCTAGGGCCTGGCCCGGCGGGTCCGACCGCGATACACGCGAAGTTCAACATGCGGGCGGCCGGGCGGGGCACCGGGTGCGTCCGGGGGATCCGAGGGCACCTCGCGACTGTCTACGATCCGACGGACGCTGGCGCCGGTCCGACCGGACGCCGAAGGATGACGGGTCGCGGCAGACCCGGGAGAACAAGGGATGAGGCTCGTGACCGAGGACGAGGCGGGACGGCTCGACGACCAGCGGTTCGCGCAGTGGCTGGCGACCGAGGCCGGCAAGGCGCTCACCGCGCTGCGGGACCGGCAGGGCTTCGCCGACCCGAAGGCGCTCAAGGACGCCGGCGACCGCGCGTCGCACGAGCTGATGACGGCGGCCCTGGCCCGCCTGCGGCCGGCCGACGCGGTGCTTTCCGAAGAGGAGGCCGACGCCCGCCGCGCATGGGCGGACGGCGAGCGCGCGCCCCGGCACGAGGCGGACCGGGTCTGGATCATCGACCCGCTGGACGGCACCCGTGAGTTCTCCGAGGAGGGGCGGGACGACTGGGCGGTGCACGTGGCGCTCTGGCAGCGCTCGGCCGCGCCCGACGGCGCCCTGGTCGCCGGTGCCGTCGGCATGCCGGCGCGGACCACTGTGGACGGTACGCCGCTCGTGCTCGGCACCACCTGCCCGCCGCCGAAGCCGACCGACGGGCCGATCCGGATCGCGGTGAGCCGCAGCCGCCCGCCCGCGTTCGTGGGCGAGCTGGTCGAGATGCTCGGTGCGACCGCCGTACCGATGGGCTCGGCCGGTGTGAAGGTCTGCGCCGTGGTGACCGGCGAGGTCGACGCGTACGTCCACGCGGGCGGCCAGTACGAGTGGGACAGTGCCGCCCCGGTCGCGGTGGCGCTCGGCGCGGGCATGCACGCGTCCCGGATCGACGGTTCGCCGCTGCGCTACAACCGCGCCGACCCGCGCCTGCCCGATCTGCTGGTCTGCCGGCCGGAGCTGGCCGACCAGTTGCTCGACGCGATCGCGCGGACCGGGGTCGAGATGCCCGCTTCGACCGTCACCGACACCCCCGGTCAGGCGTTCGGCTGAGTGTCACGGTACATACGGCCAGGTGAATGAGGGTTATCGTCGGGCAGGTATGCGTGGCGATCTGAGCCCGGACACGGGCCGCCGACAGCCAGGGAGGGTCATGCCGGCCGATCGAGAGCCGCACAACGCCTTCGGGCAGCCGACCGGCCTGTGGCCGGGTCAGGACATTCCACGCCAGGCAGGCGGCCCGTCGCTGCCCTGGCCGGAGGCTGAGGTCACCTCGTCTCCGCCGCCACCGGCCCGGACCGGCGGCGGCGACCTGCCGTGGCCGGAACGGCCGGACGCCGGCCACCGGGACGCCGCCTGGCCGCAGGACGAGCCGACGGTCCACGGTGACCCCGGCTGGGCGCCGCACGACGACGCCAACTGGGCCGGGCCGGGTCCGGCAGGCGACGCGGTACGGGGTGCGGGCGCGGCGGCGACCGCCACCCTGACCGGGCCGCCTCCGGTGGACGCCCCGCACGATCCGGCCACCGGCGGGCCGGGCCGCCCGCCCGCTCCGCCGCTCGCACCGGGGACGACTCCGCCGCCCGGCGGCGCCCGGCGACGCTGGCGCGTGGCGGTCGCGGCGGCGCTGGCGCTGGCAGTGGCCGGCGGCGGGGTCGCGGTGGCCGCGCTGCGGCCCGACTCCGCGAACCCGCAAGCAGGCGAGGCGCCCGGATCGGTCGGCCCGGCGACCTCGATGGGCCCGGGCGCGCCGGCTACGCCGGGTGCGTCCCCGAGCGCCGACCAGGGCCTCGGTGGCAAACCCTCGGCCCGCCCGTCGGCCTCCGAGAACGCGGGCCCGGCCTTCGGCGGTACGCGGCTGACGCTGCCCGGCGCCTCGATCGGCGTGCAGAACGGGGAGACCTTCGGTCAGGCGCTGGCCCGCTCCGACCGGACGTTCGGCAAGCTGCGGATGGCCCGGATCTTCTTCCCCGGCCTGCCGCCGGCCTGGTCCGGCAGCCGGGCCGACGTGGTGGACCGGACCGTTGTGGTGTCCTTCAAGGCGGCGCCGCAGGAGATCAACACCGGCAAGTTCGACTCCCGCCTGACCTCCTGGTTCGCCTCGATCCCGCGCGAGCACAACGTCTACTGGTCGTACTTCCACGAGCCGGAGGACGACGTCGAGCGCGGCGCCTTCACCACCGAGGCGTACCGGACCGCGTGGAAGCGGGTGGCCGGGCTGGCCGACCGGGCGAACAACCCCAAGCTGATCAACACGCTGATCCTGATGTGCTGGACGCTCGACCCGAAGTCCGGCCGCAGCTTCGACGCGTTCTACCCCGGCTCCGACGTGATCGAGACACTCGGCTGGGACTGCTACAACTGGGGCAAGAAGTGGAAGCGGTACGCCCCGCCGCAGGAGATCTACGGCCCGATGATCAGCAAGTCGAAGGCGCTGGGCAAGCCGTGGGGCGTCGCGGAGACCGGCAGCGACCTGGTGCCGGGTGACCCGGGCACCGGCCGGGCGGCCTGGATCCGGTCGATGACGAACTTCCTCAACGGCCAGCGGCCGGAATTCGTCGCGTACTACAACCAGACCGTCAGCCAGGGCGACTTCCGGCTGCTCGACCAGCCGAGCATTCAGGCGTGGAAGTCCTTCTGCACGGCCTGACCTGATGACCGGACGAGAACGGGCGGGCGACCTCGGTCGCCCGCCCGTTCCGCGTACGCGTCAGATGCCCCGGCCGCGCTTGTGCAGCGTGCGCAGCACCCGGTCGGCCTGCACCGCCCGGCTCGCCACCGCCAGCGCCAGGTAGGCACGCGGCTCCTTCGGGTTGCGGGCCAGCGTGCGCCGCGCCCAGCGGACCGCGTCCCGCCGGTTACCCATGGCGGCCTGCGCGAACGCGATCTGACCGGCCACCCGAGCCTCGCCGTGCGGCACGGTGGCGAACTCCGGGTAGCGGCGCAGAAGCCACTGCAACGCGGTCGAGATGGTCTCCCAGCGCTGCGCGAAGTAGGACCGCTTGTGCCAGCGGACCAGCACGTACGGGCTTTCCACGTTCACCAGCGGCGCGTACCGGGCGGCGCGGAGCAGGAACTCGTAGTCCTCCGCGTAGCTGCCCGGGATCTGCTCGTCGACCAGGCCGATCGCGTCGAGCAGCGCGGCCCGGCGGATCAGGAACGTGGACGGGTGCAGCTCGGTGAGCCGGTCGCGCAGCAGCGCCTCCAGCGAGATCCGGGCGCGGTCCAGCGAGCGGTCCACCGTACGGTCGTCGTAGCTGACCCGGATGCCGCAGCTCACCAGCGCGCCGTCCGGGTGCGCGTCGAGCGCCCCGAACTGGGCGGCGAGCTTGCCGGGCAGCCACTCGTCGTCGTCGTCGCAGAACGCCACCCAGTCGCCGGTGGCCGCCTCGATGCCGGTGTTGCGCGCCCCGGCCAGCCCGGCGGTACGGGTGTTGGTGATCACCCGGATCCGCCGGTCACCCCGGTCGGTCTCCAGCGACCGGTCCGGCTCGGACTGGTCGTAGACCACGATCGCCTCGATCAGGCCCGGGTGCGCCTGGCTGAGGATCGCGTCGAGCGCCGCGCGCAGCAGCTCCGGACGGTCCCGCGTCGGTACGACCACCGAGATGCTCGGCCCACTCATGCTCTCTCCACGGACTCGTCGGATCCCCGCGGGCCCAGATAGCCGTAACGGACCCGCAGGGGAAGCGTGGCCAGGCTGACCACGGCACGGCTGCGTCGCGGCAGGCGGTCGCGCCATGCCTCGTCGCGGCGCACTGTCAACGGCCCGCCGCTGAACCGCAACGGGTTGCCGGCGACGCTGTGCGCGCGGAACGGCGCGGCCGGCTCGCTCGCCGCGTCGGCCGCGTCCGCCGAGAGGATCCGCAGCGCGGCCGGGTCGTCCGGCAGGCCGGCGAAGTCCCGCACCCGGCTTACGGTGCCGGCCGGGTCGGCGGTGAAGTCCTCGTACCGCAGCCGCAGCACCTTGGCCCGGGAGGCGAGCAGGTGGAACGCCGCGTTCTGCGCGGTCCACAGCTTGCTCACCTCGAACGGCGAGAAGGTCGGCATGAAGTCCTCGCCGTCGACCACCTCGGGGCGGCGCACCTGCTTGCCCCACGAGTACGCCACCGCCCGGCTGTCCCGGACCAGGTGCAGGACCCGCAGGTCGAGCCCTTCGGCCCAGCGCAGCGCGAACGCGAGCGAGGCGTGCTTGCTGGAGTCCACCACGACCCGGGCGCCGGTCACCGCGAGCGCGGCCCGGTAGATCCGGGTGTACAGGTCGGCGTAGCGGCGCACGTCGGCGAGCTGCTCCGGCGGGAGCGCCTCCTTGGCGAGCCGGGGGATGTGCCGGGTCCGGTCGACCCGGTCCTTGAGCGCCAGCACGTCGTCCCGGTCGACCGCGTCCCAGCCGCCGAACGCCTGGTCGCCGACCTGCCGCCAGAACGGGCAGCCGGTGAACCGCTCGCCGCAGCCGCACCGCTCGTCGGCCCCGAGCGCCCGCTCCCACAGGTGCACGACCTCACCGACGGCGCACACGTCGGCGCTCTGCGCGAGCAGCAGCTCCAGCAGCGTGGAGCCGCTGCGGCCGAGGCCGCCGACGAAGAGGACCCGCGGCGCAGCCGGGTCCGGGCCGCTCATCCGCGCCGCCCGGCGGTCCGCTGGCGTACCCGGCCGGCGACCAGGCCGTCGATCACCGCGCCGACCCGGGCGACCGCCTCGGCGCGCGGGTCCGGACGGCCCGGGTCGGCGGCCAGGACGAACCGGCTCGGGTCGGCCAGGCCCTCGTCCAGCGCGGCGACCAGCTCGGCCTCGGACTCGCACAGCCGCACCATGCCGGCCGCGCCCAGGCGGCGGGAGAACAGCTGCTGGTGGTTGTCGACGTGCTCGTCGTGGGCCGGGTCGCGGGGCACCACGATCGGCAGGTGGCCGGTGCGCCGGGCCTCGGTGATGGTGGCCGGGCCGCCGTGGCTGACCACGAGCGTGGACTCCGCCATCGCCTGCTGGAGTTCCTCGTGGCCGAGGAACGGGGTGGCCTCGGGCAGGGCCGGGGTGCGGCTGTGGCCGTACTGGAGGACCAGCCGGACCTCGGGCCGGGCGGCGTGCCAGCGTTCCAGCCAGCCGACCAGCCGGTCGAAGCGGTGCACGTCGGTGCCGACCACGACCAGCACGAACGGCCTGGACCGCCGGTCCCGCTGCTGGGGAATGTGCGCCATCAGAGGAGGTTCCCCACGACGGTCGCCTCCGGGTACATCCGGCGCTGCTCCTCCCACTGCACGAGCATCGCGGAGAGGAAGGGACGGCAGAGCCGGGCGGTGAGCGTCGCGCTGTCGATCCGGTCGTACACCTCGATGTAGACCGTGGGGATCTTGCGCATGCGGGCCGCCACCACGAACGGCAGGGCGACCCCGGCGCCGGTGGTGACGACCGCGTCGACCTGGCGCCGGCGGATGACCTTCAGCGCGAGGAACGCGTTGCGTACCAGGTTCTTGACGTTGCGTGTGGTGGGGTGGTGCGCCCAGACCACGTCCTCGCCGGCGAGCAGCGAGCGCGCGTCCGGGGTGTCGAAGGTTACCCATGCGCGGCGCCGATCCCGGTACCACGGTTCCAGGGCCAGGAGCTGGGCCAGGTGCCCGCCACTGGAACCCACCAGCAGGACCTGTCCCGAGTCCTCGGTTGACCCGCTCACCACAAACGTCCTCCCGTACGCGGATGACGCGTCCGGATTTTTGTGAATGCCCCTCGGACGCGTCCTGACAACCTACTGGCGGGCCCGTGGGCAACTGAAGGGGCCATTGGACGGATCCTGGCTCGCCGGTCGGCTCACCTCGCGATTCCCGTCAACGGGATGCGCGTCGACCGGCCGTCGGGCAGGTCAGCCCGGCCGCGCCCGGACCACGGGCCGGGACACCCGGACGAAGTGAGATGTGTCAGGATTCCGTCACCGCTCCGCGCGAGAGCCGGCGACGACGCCGGCTTACCGGGGGCAAGTCGGGCCCGGCACCGGGAAACCCGCCGAATGGTCAGCGCCGATCGGCCATTTCTACGCGGGCTGCCCACACCCGGGCAGGCTTACCGGAACGTGAGCAGACTTTCCCTCGTCGTTCGGATCGGGGACACTCAAGGCCACGGTCAGGTCCAGCTGTGCCGTGGACTGCCCGGCTCGGTCGAAAGGGAGCGACAGACTCTGATGCCCTCACCCCATTTGGCCGAGAGCGACGCCGACGGTCTTGCCCTGATGGCCTACCTGGGCTGGCTGCGCCGCCGTTGGTGGATCCTGCTGCTCGCCGCGGTCCTCGGCCTGGGCGGAGGGGTGGCGCTGAGCCAGATCCAGGAGGCGCGCTACACCTCGACCACCTCGCTGCTGGTGCGCCCGCTCGGCTCGGGCGCGGAGAACAACCCCAACGCCAAGGTCAACCTCGACACCGAGGCCCAGGTGGTCCGCTCGCTCGTGGTGGCCGAGCGGGCCAAGGCGCTGATGAAGGTCGACACCGGGGCCGACCAGCTCGTCAAGTCGGTGACCGTCAAGGTCCCGCCGAACAGCCAGATCCTCCAGGTGGCGTACGAGGCGAACAGCCCCGAGGGCGCCCAGTCGGGCTCGCACGCGTTCGCCCAGGCCTACCTGGACCTGCGCAAGGCCACCGCGCAGAAGTCGCTGGAGAACGAGACCAACGCGCTCAAGCAGCAGATCGCCGACCTGCAGAAGCAGTTGAGCGCGATCGCCGGGCGGATCGCGGCGGCGCCGTCCAACTCGCCCGAGCGCGAGCGGGCCGACGCCGACCGCCAGCTCGTCACCAACCAGATCGGCCAGCTGTACAACCGGCTCAACCCGCTGACCGCGGCCGGCTCCGACCCCGGCGAGATCATCTCCGACGCCCGGCTGCCGGAGCGGCCCAGCTCGCCGAACCGCACGCTCAACCTCGCCAGCGGCATGGGCGCGGGCCTGCTGCTCGGCATCGTGCTGGCGCTGGTGCTGGACCGGCTCGACACCCGGATCCGCCGCGGACGCGACATCTCCGACCGGGTCGGCCTGCCGCTGCTGGTGGAACTGCCCTCGCGCGCGCTGTCGCTCGCAGTCCTGCCGGCCACCCACCGGGCCTCCCGCGAGCTGGGCCGGCTGCGCAACGTGCTGCTCTCCGCGGTGCCCGAAGCGGCACAGGGCGGGCGCGGGCGCCAACTGCTGCTCTGTGAGGCCTCGTCCGGCGCCGCCGCCGGGTTCGTCGCCGCCAACCTCGCCGCCTCGTACGCCCGTACCGGCCAGCAGGTCGCGCTGATCACCACCAAGCCCGACTCGGCGGTGGGCGCCATCACCGGCGTGGCCGAGGGGCGGCACAGCCTCGCCTCGGTGCTGCGCCGCGACGTGCCCCCGCTCAAGGCGCTCGCGCCGGTGCCGGGGCTGGGCCAGCTCCGGGTGCTGGTGCCGGGCGACTTGGACGCCGATGTCGAACTGCCGGTCGCCGGGCTGCTGGAGATCCTGCACGAGCTGTCCGCGCGCTTCGACCACGTGATCATCGAAACCCCGCAGCCCACGTTCGCCGTGGAGGCCCAGGCCCTGGGCCGGTACGTCGACGCGGTGATCATGGTGGCCGAGGCGGGCAAGACCCGTAGCGGTGAGATCACCGCCGCCCTCCAGCAGTTCGAGCAGGTGAACGCGCCGGTGATCGGCGCCGTGCTGGCTCCGCGCCTGCCCGAACCGCCCGCCGGCGCCACCCGCCCGGCGACGTCCGGTGGGTCGAACGCGTCGAGCGCCCCGGCTGCCCCGGCCAACCGGCCCAAGCCCCGGCCCAGCCCCGGCCCGTCCGCCGAGTCGACCATGGTGCTGCCGCGCATGCAGTCGTCCCGGCCCGCCCCGGCGAAGCCGGCCGCTCCGGCGCCGCAGATGCCCGGCAAGGCCACCCCGCCCGCCGCTGGAGGCAAGCCGGTGCCGCTCAACGGCACCGGCGGCACCTACCGCTCCCGGGGTGACGGCGACGGCCGCAGCTACGCCCTCGACTCCGGCGAGGACCTGGGGTGAACCGTCGGCAGATGCTCCGCGCCGCCATCGCCCCCGCCGTCGTCCTCGGCGTCGGGACCGGGTGCAGTGAGCCCGAGCCCAAGCCGGGCAAGGTCCAGGTGGTGGACCCGGGCGACGTCACCGCCTCGCCGTCCGCGGCCAGCGCCTCGCCGACCCTGCCCAAGGGCCCGCTGACCGGCGCTCCGGTCAGCACCCCGGCCGCGACGACCCGCCAGGCGGTCGCGGTGCCGCTGCGGGTGAGCCCCGCGACCACACCGGCCGGCCTGGACGCCGCCGACCTGGTCTACGCCGAGTTCGCCGAGTCGGACACGCTGCACCTGACCGCGGTGTTCCACTCCAAGGACGCCACCAAGATCGGCCCGGTCACCGAGATCCGGCCGGTCGACATCCGGTCGCTCACGGTGCTGCGCCCGTTCGTCGGCTACAACGGCGGCCCCACCGGCTTCCTCACCCAGTTCGAGAACTCCGACCTCAACGGCGTCACGCCCGACGACGACAGCAAGGTGTTCTCCGGCGACTACACGTCGACCGCCGCGCTGCTCAAGGCCGCCCCGAAGGGGGGCCAGCCGCCCCCTGCGCCGATCGACCACGCCACCGACGGCGAGGCGCTCGCCACCCGCGACCTCGCGCCCGCCACCGAACTCACCGTCACCGTCTCCGGCGGTCCGCCGATGGTCTGGCGGTACGACCAGGCGAAGTCCGTCTGGGCCGGCAAGATCGGCAAGGTCACCGTGACCGCCGCCTCCGTCATCGTGCTGACGATGGAGTACCGCACACTCGACGTACGCAACCCGTCCCCACGCTCGCTGCCCTCGGCGAACGTCTTCGGTGAGGGCGCGGTGCTCGCCGTGTCCGGGCCGAACAGCGCCAAGGGCCGGTGGCGCAAGCCCGGCCTGCCCCTGCTCTGCACGCTCGCCGACACCGGCGGCGACCTGCTGCGCCCCCAGCCCGGCAACGCGTGGGTCATCTACGCGCCGACCACCGCCAAGGTCTCCGTGAAATGAGCACCGCCACCCCGCCCCGTACCGCGCGCGGGTCGGTTCCGCTCGCCGCGGTGTCGCCCGGCGGGAACCGCCTCCGCCCGGTGCGGGTACGGCCGGAGGGCTGGTCGTGGCGGCTGCCGACGGCATGGCCGCTGATCGCGGTCTTCCTGCTGTACCCGCTGTGGTGGGTGCTCGGCGTGTCGAGCTTCGTGTTCGTCATCTTCGCGGTGCCGATGGTGGCGCAGATGCGCAAACGCGGCCCGGTCCGGGTGCCGCCCGGCTTCGGGATCTGGATGGTCCTGCTGCTCTGGGTGTTCCTGTCCGTGCTCACCCTCGACCTCACCGCGCCGAACACGCTGCCGCCCGGCGGCAGCGGCAAGTACATCGGCTGGGGCATCCGGCTGGCCAACTACGTCGCGATGACAGTGACCATGCTCTACGTCTACAACCTGCGCGAACGGGAGCTGTCCCAGCGGCGGATGGTGCGGCTGTTCGGGTTCATGGGCGTGGTCGTGGTGCTCGGCGGCTGGATCGGCTCGCTCTTCCCGAACCTCAGGTTCGTCGCGCCGCTGCGGTTCGTGCTGCCGCAGTCGATCGCCGGCCACCCGTACGTCACCTCGCTCATGGAGATCAAGTTCGCCCAGGTGCAGCAGGTGATCGAGGGGGAGGCCAGCTCGCCCCGCCCGTCCGCGCCGTTCACCTACACGAACTCGTGGGGCCAGAACACCGCGATCCTGCTGGTCTGGCTGATCGTCGGCTGGGTGGTGCTGGGCAAGCCGCTGCGCCGTACCGCCGGCGTGGCCATCGCGCTGGCGGCGATCTTCCCGATCGTCTACTCCCTCAACCGCGGACTCTGGATCGGCCTCGGCATCGCCGCCGCGTACGTGGCGCTGCGGCTCGCGCTGCGCGGCCGGATGGTGGTGCTCGGCGGGCTCGCCCTGGCGGTCGGACTGATCGGCGTGCTGATCGTCGCGACCCCGCTCGGCCGCACCTTCGACGAACGCCTGCAGAACGGGCACAGCGACGACATCCGCACCACCCTGTCGCAGGGCGCGGTCCGGGCGGCCAACCAGTCGCCGATCCTCGGCTACGGCGGCAACCGGGCGCTGATCGGCAGCAACCGGTCGATCGCCATCGGCAAGTCCGAGGACTGCAAGCAGTGCGGCAACCGGGAGCTGGGCAGCAACGGCCAGGTCTGGGCGCTGCTCGTCGGGCAGGGCTGGGTCGGCGCGATCTGCTACAACGCGTTCTTCATCTACTGCATCTGGCGCTACCGGCGCGACCACAGCGCCATCGGGATCGCCGGCACGCTCGTGCTCATCCTCATGCTCTTCTTCCAGTTCACCTACGGTGCGATGGAAGCAACCCTCGCCTACGCCCTGATCACTGTCGCCCTGCTGGCCCGCAACGACCGGATCCGCCGGTCGCTCGCGCCCGCGCCACCGCAGGGCACGATCGCCGGGCTACGGGCCCGGCTGGAAGCGACCGGTGACCGCTGATGGTGTTCCGCGTACCCCCGGACGGCGACGGCCGTGCCGCGTACCTCGGTGAACTGGCCGGGCTGATCTGGCCCGCGCCGGCCGAGCCCAGCCTGCGCCGCGGCGGCGCCGGCTGGGTGGTGGTGCCCTCGGCGGCCCGCCCCCGGCTGCTCGTGCCCACCGGCTCCGGCCGGGCGGCGGCGAGCGCGGTCCGGCACTCCACCGAGGCCGTCGGCCGCAAGGCCAAGCTGGTCCGGCAGGGCCTCGCCACCGCGTTCCGGCTCGGTCTCGGGCCGCTCGTCTTCCGCGACCGGCTGGTCGTCGACGGCGGCGGGCTGGACGCGCACCTGGCCGAGGTGCTGGGTGAGCCGGCGCTGGTCAGCCTGCACATCGGGCCGGCCCGCGCGAACCGCAAGCCGGTGCTGCAACTGCTCGCCCCGGACGGCCGGGCCCTCGGGTACGCGAAACTCGGCGTCGACCCGCTGACCCGCGCGCTCGTGCACGCGGAGGCGGACGCGCTGCGCCGCCTCGCCGAGGTGCCGCTCGGCCCGGTGGTCCTGGCCGGGGTACGCCACCACGGCGACTGGCACGGGCACGCGCTGCTCGTGCAGGAGGCGCTGCCGGTGCGGCTGCCCCGGGCCGCCCCGGCCGCCGCGCAGGCGGCCGAACGCGCGGCCATGGTGGCGGTCGCCGGCTGTCTCGGCGTACGCCGGGAGTCGTGGGCGGCCAGCGGGCACGCGGCCCGGCTCACCGCCGCGGTGGACGCGCTCGGACCCCGGCCGGAGGCCGGGCGGCTGCGCGCGGTGCTGAAGTCCGTCGCGGACGCCGACCCGGTGGTCGCCTTCGGCGCGTGGCACGGGGACTGGAACGGCGGCAACAGCGCGGTGCTCGCCGACGGCCGGGTGCTGGTCTGGGACTGGGAGCGGTTCGAGGCGGACGTGCCGGCCGGGTACGACGCGCTGCACCTGGCGGTGCAGGGCGCGATGAGCCACGACGGGGTGGAACCGGTCGAGGCCGCGCGTGCGCTGATCGCCGGCTCCGGGGCAACCCTGGCACCGTTCGACCAGACCGGTGGGGGCGCCGATCTGGTCGCCGTGCTCTACCTGGTGGAGCTGGCTGCGCGCTACCTGCGCGACCGGCAGGCGGAGGCGGGTGCGCGACTGGGGCACGTCGACACCTGGCTGCTGCCCGCCGTGGAGGAACACCTGGCCCGCCGGGCCCGGTGAGAGTGAGGAGTGGGGACGTGACGGTGGCCAGGGAGCAGGCGCTCCGCGCGGTGAAGTCGGTGAGCCGGACGGTCGGTCGGTTGACCGCCGGTTCACGGATGGTGCCGGGATTCCTGATCGTGGGGGCGCAGCGCTGCGGCACCACCTCGCTCTTCAAGACGCTCTCGCAGCACCCCGGCGTGCTGCCGCCCGCGTACCACAAGGGCGTGCACTACTTCGACATGGACTACCACCGGGGGATGAACTGGTACCTCGGGCACTTCCCCACCACGGCCAAGGCCGAGGCGGTCAAGGCCCAGATCGGGGTACGCGGGATCACCGGCGAGTCCAGCCCGTACTACATGTTCCACCCCCTGGCCGGGCAGCGCATCGCCAAGGACCTGCCCTCGGTGAAGCTGCTGGTGCTGCTGCGTGACCCGGTAGAGCGGGCGTACTCGGCGCACTCGCACGAGCTGGCGCGGGGCTACGAGACCGAGTCTGACTTCGAGCGGGCGCTGGCGCTGGAGGAGCAGCGGACCGCGGGCGAGCGGGAGCGGATGATCCGCTCGGCCGCGTACGCGAGCGAGCACCTGCAGCACAACGCGTACCTGGCCCGGGGCCGCTACATCGAGCAGCTGGAGCGGCTGGAGGCGCTCGTCGGGCGGGAGCGGATGCACGTCATCGACAGCGACGACTTCTTCGCCGACCCGCGCCCGTCCTTCGACGCGGTCTGCGACTTCCTCGGGCTGCCCCGCTGGGCGGACATCGCGTTCGGCAAGCACAACTCGCGGTCCCGTTC
This sequence comes from Micromonospora chalcea, assembly GCF_028768405.1. Taxonomy (NCBI): domain Bacteria; kingdom Bacillati; phylum Actinomycetota; class Actinomycetes; order Micromonosporales; family Micromonosporaceae; genus Micromonospora; species Micromonospora chalcea. Next base: position 4,619,091 of record NZ_CP118233.1, read on the forward strand.
GCCCATGTCGGCGGAGCTGCGGGCCCGGCTGGAGGACCACTTCGCCCCGTACGACGAGCGGCTGGCGGCGTGGTGGGGACGCGTGCCGTCGTGGCGGCGGTGACCCGGCCGGACGCCGGCGGCACCCCGACGCTCACCGCACCGCCGCCCGGGCCGGGCGCGGGGCTCGGCGGCGCGGCCCGGCAGGGCTTCGCGAACCTGGTCGGTGTCGGCCTGGCCGCGGTGGCCGGGTTCGGGCTCAACATCGTCATCGCCCGGGGCTGGTCCGTCCGCGAGGCCGGCATGTTCTTCGCGGCCACCAGCGCGTTCATGATCGCCGCGTCGGCGGCCCGGCTCGGCACCGACGTCGGCACCGTCTACTTCGTCAGCCGCCAGCGCACGCTGGACCGCCGCGACCAGATCCGGGGCACGATCCTGGTCGGGTTGCTGCCGGTGCTCGCGGTCGGCGCGCTGCTCGGCCTCGCCGGCTGGCTGGCCGCGCCGGCGCTGGCCCGGGCCACCATGCCGGAGGCCGGGCCGGAGGCGGTGACCGCGCTGCGCATCCTGCTGGCGTTCGTGCCGCTGGCCGCGCTCAACGACTACGCGCTCGCCGCCTGCCGGGGCTTCGGCCAGATGCGCCCGCTGCTGACAGTGGAGCGACTCGGCCGCACGCTGGTGCAGTTCCTGGCCGTGGCGGTGGCCGCCTGGCTCGGGCTGTCCGCCACCGTCGCGCTGCCGCTGGCCTGGGTGGTGCCGTACCTGCTCGCCGCGGTGGTCGCGCTGTTCTGGCTGAGCCGGCTCGTCGGCCGGGCCGGGCGGCAGGTGACCCGGCCGGTGCCGGCGCGTGAGCTGGCCGGGCCGTTCTGGCGCTTCACCGGACCGCGCGCGGTCAGCAGCCTGGCCGCGATCGTGGTGCAGCGGCTGGACATCGTGCTGCTCAGCGCGCTGCGCGGGCCGGCCGAGGCGGCCATCTACACGGCGGCGACCCGGTTCCTGGCGCTGGGCCAGCTCTCCAGCGTCGCGCTGTCCAGCTCGGTGCAGCACCGGCTGGCCGCCGCGTTCGCCCGCAACGACCGGGCCGAGGCGGGCCAGCTCTACCAGGTCGCCACCGGCTGGCTGGTGATCCTCTCCTGGCCCGCGTACCTGATCTTCGCGGCCTTCGCGACGCCGATGCTGGCGCTCTTCGGCGCCGGTTACGCCGACGGCCGCCGGGTCGTGGTGCTGCTGGCGCTGACCATGCTGCTGGCCACCGGATGCGGCATGGTCGACATGGTGCTCAACATGGCCGGGCGCACCGCGTGGACGTTCTACAACGCGATGACCGGCACCGTGCTCAACGTGGTCGGCAACCTGCTGCTCATCCCGCGGTTCGGCATCCTCGGCGCGGCTCTGGCCTGGACGATCTCGATCCTGGTCACCAACCTGGTGCCGCTGACCCAGCTCTGGTGGTCGATGCGGCTGCACCCGTTCGGCGCCGGCACCCGTACCGCGATGGCGCTCGCCGTCGTGGCGCTGGGCCTGCCGCTGGGCGCGGCGAGCCTGCTCGACGCCACGCCGCCGGTGCTCGCGCTGGTGAGCGCCGTCGGCCTGGCCGCGTACGCGGCGGGTGTCTGGCGCTGGCGGCGCACGCTGAACCTCGACGCGCTGCGGTCCCTTCGCCGCGGCCGCAACCGCGCCGGGTCGGACCCGGCCGCCCAGTCCTGACCGATCCTGCGCACCGATGGGACCTTCGATGACCAGCGACTCCCCCCTCGCCCCGCACTCCGGGCTGTCCACCGTGAAGGCCGCGAAGCTCGCCGCGGTCGGCCTGCTGGCGGACCGCAAGGAACGCCGCGAGCTGGAACGGCCGGTGGAGGCGGGCAACCGCCGCCTCACGCTGAAGGTGGAGCGCCCGATCTTCATCCTGGGGGCCCCGCGTTCCGGCACCACGTTCCTGGGCAGTTGCGTCGGCGCGCTGCCGGACGTGTCGTACCACTTCGAGCCGCGCCTGACCAAGGCGGTCGCCCGCTGTGTCTACGAGGGAAGCTGGACGCCGCAGCGGGCGGCCCGCTACTTCCGGGGCTACTACGGCGCGCTGCTCGCCGCGTCCGGGCACGGTGGACTGCGCTTCGCCGAGAAGGACCCGGAGAACTGCTTCATCGTGCCGTTCCTGACCGAGGTCTTCCCGGACGCGGTCTTCCTGCACGTCTACCGGGACGGCCGGGACGTGGCGGTGTCGCACGCCGAGCAGCCCTGGCTGAACGCCGCGTCCACCGGCACCGGTCGCAGCGGCCGGGGCGGTACGCCCTGGGGCGCCGCGCCGCGGTTCTGGGTGGAGCCGGAGCGGCGCGACGAGTTCACGCAGGTCTCCGACCTGGGCCGGTCGGCCTGGATGTGGCGGCGCTTCACCAGCAGCGCGCTCACCCAGCTCGCCGAGCTGCCCGCGGACCGGGTGCGGCACCTGCGCTACGAGGAGGTCGTCACCCGGCCGGCGGAGGCCGCCGAGGTGGTCGCCGACTTCCTGGAGGTACGCGACCCGGCCGGCCGGGCGGCGTTGCACGCCCGCTTCGCCAAGGCCCGGCCGGGCTCGGTGGGGCGCTGGCGGCAGCGACTGACCGAAAAGGATCTGGCCGATGTGCTGGCGCAGGCCGGACCGCTGCTGACCGAGCTCGGCTACCCCGCCTGAGCGCTCCTCCCCGGGTAGAGTGCCAGGGGTCGCCCGCCCGGCCCGGCGTGCCTCTCCGCTCACGCGGATCCGTCAGGGCCCCACCGTGGCCGGCGACCGTCCTGGGGAGAGGTTGCGGTGGTACGACGGTTACGACTGACGATGGCTGCCGTGCTGGGCCTGGCCTTGCTGGCACCGGCCGTGACGGCCTGTGAGATCGGCTCCGAACGGTCCGACGAGGGGACCACGGCGGCGCCGCCTCCACCGACCGTGACGCCGCGGACCGCGCCGGTCCGCACCACCGGCCGCGGGCCGGAGCCGCCGGAGCAGGGCGCCTGGCTCGGCACCTGGGTCAAGCCGCAGTACCACACCGCCACCGGGCGGGCCGCCGCGTTCGACGAGTTCAACCGGGCCGCCGGCGGCACACTCGCCATCGCGCACATGTTCCACGAGTGGAACGAGCCGTTCCCGGGCGCCAGCGAGCGGGCGTTCCAGGCCCGGGGCAGGCTCCAGATGATCTCCTGGCAGGGCACCGACACCCGCTCCACGGTCAGCGGCATCTACGACACGCTGATCCGGGAACGCGCGCGCGACGTCAAGGAGTTCGGCGTTCCGGTGCTGCTGCGCTACCGGTGGGAGATGGACCGGCCGAACCTGGCCGCGAGCATGCACTCGCCGGAGGACTACGTCGCCGCGTGGAAGCACGTCCGCGGCATCTTCACGGAGATGGGCGTCACCAACGCGGCCTGGGTGTGGTGCCCGCACGCGGACGGCTTCGCCGAGCCGCAGCGCCGGGCCGCCGCCTACTACCCCGGCGACGACCAGGTCGACTGGCTCTGCGCCGACGTCTATCCCAGCCCGGAGTGGAACAGCTTCTCCAATCGCATGGACCACTTCATGGCGTTCGCCAAGAAGCACCCGCGGCCTGTCGTCATCGGCGAGTTCGGCCTGACCCAGGACGGGCGTCCGGGCCAGCGGGCCGACTGGATGCGCGAGGTCGGGCCGTACCTGAAGAAGCACCCGCAGATCAAGGCGGCGGTCTACTTCGCGGCGAAGCAGACGCAGAAGCCGATTTACGACAGCACGTTCGGCGACGACCCGGAAAGCGAGAAGGTCTTCCGGGAGATGGCGACGGATCCGTACTTCCAGCCGCCGATGCCCGACCTGAGCGTCCCCTCAGGGACACCCTCCGTGTCCGGCGAGTGATAGTCGCTCGTCTTTTCGTGCGACCCGGGCCGTTTCCTCGGCCAAAAAGGCCGATCCCGGGTGGACGCGCGACCGGCGAATGCGAGAAGGTATTGCTCTCACGTCTGCGGTCGGTCGAGTGACGCCCCGCCTCAAGTCGGCACCGGCCACGATCGCAGCGCCTCCGACGTATTCCCCCCGGAGTAGCCTGTGGCTTCCTCGATCCTGAGACACCGCTCGGTGTCCGCCTTCGGCGCTGCCGTACTCGGCATCGCCACCCTGTTCACACCGGTGCCGGCGCTCGCCGCGCCGACCACCGCGCCCGCGCCCGACCACAGCACGATGGTCGGCGAGGTGCCGTCGGACAAGACGCCGAACATCAACGACGGCAACGTGGTGGCCATCCACGACGCCGGCAGCAAGGTGATCGTCGGCGGCTCGTTCACCAACGCGCAGAACCGGGGTTCCTCACCCACTCCGGTCGACCGGCGCGGGCTGCTCGCCTTCGACAAGGCCACCGGCAAGATCGACAATGCGTTCGCGCCGGTGCTGGACAACGACGTCACCGCCATCATCGCCGGCCCGACCCCGGGCACCGTCTACGTGGCCGGCAAGTTCAACAAGGTCGGCGACAAGAACTTCCGCAAGCTGGCGCTGCTGAACGTCGCCGACGGCACCCCCGTCGAAGGGTTCAAGGGCCCGGCGTTCAACGGCACCGTCAGCGACATCGCGCTCGTCGACGGCCACCTGCTCGTCGGCGGCATCTTCACCACCGTCACCGCGACGACCAACCGCAACGGGCTGGCCTCGCTGAACCCGACCACCGGCGCGGTGGACGACTACCTCACCGTGGCGCTGACCGAGAACCACAACTGGACCCCGACCAACAACGGGGCCTCGGCCGGTGTGGGCGTGGAGAAGTTCACCGTCTCGCCGGACGGCAAGCACCTCGTGGTCATCGGCAACTTCAAGAAGGCCGACGGCGTCGTGCACGACCAGATCGTGCGGATCAACCTCGGTGAGAACTCCGCGACCATCGCCGACTGGAACACCGACAGCTACGCCGCGGCCTGCAAGTACACCGCGTTCGACTCGTGGGTGCGCGACGTCCAGTTCTCCCCGGACAGCAAGTACTTCGTGGTGGTCACCACCGGCGCGTCCTACCCCGGCACGCTCTGTGACTCCGCAGCCCGCTGGGAGACCGACGCCACCGGCGCCGGCCAGAAGCCGACCTGGACGAACTTCAGCGGCGGCGACACCTTCCTCTCCGTCGGCATCAGCGAGAAGGCCATCTACGTCGGCGGCCACTTCCGCTGGTCGAACAACCCGCTCGCCCGGGACAAGGCCGGACCGGGCGCGGTGCCGCGTGCCAGCATCGCCGCCCTCGACCCGGTCAGCGGCCTGCCGCTGTCCTGGAACCCGGGCCGCCACCCGCGCGGCTACGGCGTAACCGAGATGCTGGTGACCCCGGAGGGGCTCTGGCTGGGCAGCGACCAGGAGTACATCGGCGACTTCGACTACCAGCGCAAGCGGCTCGCGTTCTTCCCGCTGGCCGGTGGCAACGCCCCGCACTCGACCAGCACCAAGGGCCTGCCGGGCAACGTCTACCAGGCCGGTCGCGCGGCGCAGACCGAGGTGCTCTACCGGGTCAACGCCGGCGGTCCGGCCATCCCGGCCACCGACGGCGGGCCGGACTGGGCCGCCGACAGCGAGGCCTCGCCGAGCCCGTACCACAACACCGGCAACAGCGTGACCACGTACCCGACGAACGCCACGTTCGACGCCACCGTGCCGGCGAGCACGCCGGCCACGCTGTTCAACTCGGAGCGGTGGGACGAGTCGACCGCGCCGGACATGCAGTGGGACATCCCGGTCGCGGCCGGCACCCGGATCGACGTCCGGATCTACATGGCCAACCGCTGGTCCGGCACGAGCAAGCCGGGTAACCGCAAGTTCGACGTCAGCGTCGACGGCGTGCTCAAGCTGAACGACTTCGACCCGGTCGTGGCCGCCGGTGGCACCGACCGCGGCACGATGCAGTCGATCTCCCTGGTCAGCGACGGCGTGGTCGACATCGACTTCGGCCGGGTGGTCCAGAACCCGCTGGTCCACGGCATCGAGATCGTCAAGACCGCGCCCACCCCGGACGCCTCGGACGTGCTCTACCGGGTCAACGCCGGTGGCGACCAGATGGCCGCGCCGAGCGGGCCGGCCTGGGCTGCGGACACCGCCGCCGCGCCGAGCACCTACCACAACACCGGCAGCCAGGTGACCAGCTACACCACCAACGCCGCGCTCGACGCCACCGTGCCGGCCGGCACGCCGGTGGAGCTGTTCAACTCGGAGCGGTGGGACGAGTCGACCGCGCCGGACATGCAGTGGGACTTCCCGGTTCCGGCCGGCACGCCGGTGCAGGTGCGCCTCTACCTGGCGAACCGCTACGCCGGTACCGCCACCGCCGGCAAGCGCAAGTTCAACGTCAGCATCGACGGCGTCGTCAAGCTGAGCAACTTCGACCCGATCACGGCGATCGGCGCAACCAACCGGGGCACCATGCGGGCGTTCCCGGTCACCAGTGACGGCAACATCGACATCGACTTCGGTCGCGTCCTGGAGAACCCGCTGGTGCAGGCCATCGAGATCGTCAAGCTGCCGCCGGTGCCGCCGTCCACCACGGTGGACAGCATCACCAAGCGGACGTACGACGGCGCGTCCTCGGTCGGCAACGCGATGTCGGTGCCGAACGGCGACAACACCGGCTGGTCGAACATCAAGGGCGCGTTCTGGGTCGGCGGTGACCTGTTCTACGGCGTCGGCGGCGACCTCTACAAGCGCTCGTTCGACGGCACCGAGTTCGGCACCGCGAAGAAGCTGGACCCGTACCACGACGCGAAGTGGGACCTGGTCGTCACCGGCTCCGCGCCGGAGGGCTCCACCTACGCCGGCATGACCGGCAACTTCTCCGCCGAACTGCCGAACGTGACCGCGATGTTCTACTCCAAGGGCCGGGTCTACTACTCGCTGGCCGGTCAGAGCACGCTGTTCTGGCGCGGGTTCGCGCCGGACACCGGCACCGTCGGCGCCGAGCGCAACACGGTCACCGGCACCACCGGCTTCGCCGACGCGGGCGGCCTGTTCCTGGACGGCGACACGCTCTACGTCGTCTCCCGGAGCACCGGCAACCTCGCCTCGATGGCGTGGTCGGGCGGCGTGCCGACCGGTACCGCCACGGTGCGCAGCGGTCCAAGCGTCGACGACGTGGACTGGCGCGGCACCTCGGTCTTCGTCGGCCCCTGACGGGCGGCACGACCGAAACAGAACACACACGACGATGGCCCGGCCGGTATCGGCCGGGCCATCGCCCTTCTCCGGCGCCCGTCGCGCCGGCCCGGTTCAGCTCCGGGTCGGCGCGTGCTGCCCCGCCCAGACCCGCATCAGATCCCGTACCGAGATCACTCCAGCCACCTCACGCCCGTCGAGCACGACCAGGTGCCGGAAACCGCCCCGGGCCATCGCCGCGGCGGCCTCCTCGACCGTCCAGTCCGGGCCGGCGTAGACGACGTCCCAGGTCAGGTGCGCGCCGGTGCGCTCGACATCCGGGTCGAGCCCGGCACCGATCGCCTTCAGCACGTCGCGTTCGGTCATGATCCCGACCCCTTCGGAGTCCGGGTCGATCACGACCGCCGACCCGACACCGCGGGCCGACATCATCCGGGCCGCCTGCCGGAGCGTGTGCTCCGGCCCGACCACGAGTACCTCGCTGGACATCGCTTCGCGTACCTGCATCACACATCACCCCTGTGGGACGGCGACTGAGTACGGACATGGTGGGCCCTCTATGCGTACCGGGACAAGGACGGGCATCGCCGGAGGCGGCGCGGATGGCTACTGTCGGAGGGTGCCCACCGAGCCCCTGCGCTGCGCCGGCGCGCTGATCGTCGACGACGACGGCCGCATCTTCATCCAACGCCGATCCCCCGACCGACGCCTCTTCCCGAACTGCTGGGACATCGTCGGCGGCCACCTCGAACCGGGCGAGGAGATCGACGACGCGCTGCGCCGGGAGGTCACCGAGGAGACCGGCTGGTCCGTGTCGCACGTGCTCGGCCTGGTCGGCGAATACCGTTACACCGCCGACGACGGGCTGACCCGGGTGGAGACCGACTTCCTGGTACGGGTGGACGGCGATCTGAGCCGCCCTCGGCTGGAGGCCGGCAAGCACACCGAGTTCCGCTGGCTGGCGGAGTCGGACGTCGACCTGCTCGACGAGCACCGGGACGTCAACGACGGGCTGATCCGGCGGATCGCCGAGGACGGCTTCGCCGCGCTGCGTTCGATCGGGCTGACGGGCTGAACCACTGCCGGTCGGCGCCCGGCGATATCCTCGCCGGGTGGAATCGGGTCGAGAAGAGGAGCGTGTCGGCATGATCGGGATGGTGCTCGCCGCGGGAGCGGGGCGCCGGCTGCGGCCGTACACCGACACCCTGCCCAAGGCCCTGGTGCCGGTCGACGGGGAGACCACCATCCTCGACATCGCGCTGCGCAACCTCGCCGAGGTGGGGCTGAACGAGGTCGTGATCGTGGTCGGCTACGCGGCCGACGCGGTGCGGCAGCGCCAGGCCGCCCTGGAGGAGAAGTACGGCGTCACGATCACCCTGGTCCACAACGACAAGGCCGAGGAGTGGAACAACGCGTACTCGCTCTGGCTGGCGCGCGAGTACTTCTCCCGGGGCGTGTTGCTCGTCAACGGCGACACCGTGCACCCGGTGAGCGTGGAGAAGACGCTGCTGGCCGAGCGCGGGCCGGGCATCCTGCTCGCCGTGGACACGCTCAAGCCGCTGGCCGAGGAGGAGATGAAGACCACCTTCGACGCCGCCGGCCAGCTCACCCGCATCACCAAGCTGATGGACCCGGGCGAGGCGTACGGCGAGTACATCGGCGCGACGCTGATCGAGCCGCAGGTGGCCGAGCCGCTCGCGGACGCGCTGGAGGCGACCTGGCGGCGCGACCCGAACCTCTACTACGAGGACGGCTACCAGGAGTTCGCCGAGCGCGGCGGCGAGGTGCGGGCGGCCCCGATCGGTGACGTCTCCTGGGTCGAGGTCGACAACCACGCCGATCTGGCCCGGGCGCGGGAGATCGCGTGCCGCTACTAGCCCGCAGCGTCCTCACCCCGCTGCACATCGACGTGCGGCGGGGCGCGGTGGCCGACCTGGCGGCGATCCTCTCCGACGGGCGGATCTCCGCCGGCGGCGACGTCGCCGTGGTGGTCGGGCCGGGGCAGGGCGAACGGATCGCCGAGCTGATCCGGCCGTCGTTGCGCTCGGCCGACGTGTTCACCGTGGCCGGGGGGACGCTGGACGCCGCCGACGACCTGGGGACGAAGCTGCGCGCCCGGTCGTACGACGCGGTGGTCGGCATCGGCGGCGGCAAGACGATCGACGTGGCCAAGTACGCGGCGACCCGGCGCGGTCTGCCGATGGTGTCGGTGGCGACGAGTCTCGCCAACGACGGCATCGCCTCCCCGGTGGCGAGCCTGATCACCGAGGGCCTGAAGGGGTCCTACGGGGTGCACATCCCGATCGCGGTGATCGTGGACCTGGACTTCGTGGAGGCCGGGCCGGAGCGGCACAACCGGGCCGGCATCGGCGACGTGGTCAGCAACATCAGCGCGCTGGCGGACTGGGAACTGGCCCGGCGGGTCCGCGGTGAGCGGGTCGACGGGCTGGCCGCCTCGCTGTCGCGCGCGGGCGCCGAGGCGGTGCTCAACCACCCGGGTGACATGAACGACGACGGCTTCGTCACGGTGCTCGCCGACGCGCTGATCTCCAGTGGCCTGGCGATGGCGATCGAGGGCACCAGCCGGCCGTGCAGCGGCGGCTGCCACGAGATCATGCACGCGATCGACGCGCTCTTCCCCGGCACCGCCTCGCACGGCGAGCTGGCCGGGCTCGGCGCGCTGTTCTGCACGTACCTGCGCGGCGACGAGCGCCGGTTCGCCGAGATGACGGCCTGCCTGACCCGGCACGGGCTGCCCCGGCTGCCTGCCGAGGTCGAGCTGACCGACGACCAGTTCGTGGAGGCGGTGCAGTTCGCGCCGGCCACCCGGCCGGACCGTTACACCATCCTCGAACACCTCGCGATGTCCGCTACCGAGACGCGGGAGCGGCTGGCAGACTACGCCGGTGCCCTCCGCGACCACATTGGCTGAGCCCCGTCCCACAGTCGCCGACTTCCACCGGGTCAACCGGGGAGGCGGCTTGTTCAGCGAGTCGATCAGTCAGTGGATCGGGGCGGCCTTCGCGCTTGCCGCCCAGCGCCTGGGGTTGCGCCCGACCGCGCTGACGCTGGCCAACCTGGTGCTGGGGCTGGCTGCCTCGGTCACCGTGGTGGCGCTCGCCGACGACGTCGCCGCCGGCACCGTTGCGGCCTGGGCGGTCGGGCTGTTCGCGCTGGTCGCGTGGCAGATCGCGTACGCGCTGGACTGCGCCGACGGGCAGCTCGCCCGGGTGACCGGGCAGGGCAGCGCGGCCGGCGCCCGGATCGACGTGCTCTGCGACGTGGCCGCCCAGATCGCGCTGGTCGCGGCCATCGGCGCGACGGCGGTGGCGCAGCGCCCGTCCACGCCGGTGTGGCTGGTGGCGGTGTTCGCCGGCACCTGGATGGTCAACCTGGTGACGTCGGTGATGCAGTCCGGGCCGAACGCGGCCAGCATGGTCACCTCGACGTCGCTCCCGGTACGCCTGGTGAAGCTGGTCCGCGACTACGGTGCGGTGATCTTCGTGGCCGGTCTGGTGCTGGCCTTCGCGCCCGCGCTGGCGTTCTGGGTGATGGTCGCGTTCACGATCGTCAACGGTGGCTTCCTGCTGGCGAGCATCGCCTTCTCCGCCCGCGCCTCCCTGCGGTAAGGAAGGGCCCCTTCTTAACGCCTCGTGCATAAAAAGGGGCCCTTCCTAACACCCGGGCTCAGCACACCTGGGCTCAGCACACCTGGGCTCAGCGCGCGGGGCGGCCTCCGGGGGCGGCCAGGCCGGCGTAGATGTCGATCAGGCGCTTGGTGATCACGTCGGGGTGGAACGTGCGCTCGTAGCGGGATCGGGCCGGACCGGCGAGCATCCCCGCCTCGGCGGCGGCCAGCGGCAGCGCGGCGGCCAGCGCGTCCGCCTCCGGCGCCACCACCCAACCCGCCTCGCCGCGCTGCACCCCGACCGGCAACGCGACCAGCCCGTCGCCGGGCGCGGCGGTGGCCACCTCGGCCGGGCCGGTGCCGGCGGGCTCGCGCGGGCCGTCCGCGCCCACCAGGTACGGGATGCCGCCCAGCGCGGTGCCGAGCACCGGCCGCCCGGACGCCAGCGCCTCGATGATCACGGTGGGCAGCACGTCGTGCCAGGTGGAGGTGGCCAGCACCACGGAGCTGTCGGCCAGCGCCGCGCGTACCCCGGAGCGGTCGAGCTGGCCCAGGTAGAGCACGTCGGGCCGCTCCGCGGCGGCCGCCTCGGCGAGCGGGCGCAGCTCGCCGTCACCGGCGATGCGCAGCGGGCCGAGCGCACCCACCGGATGCCGCCGCCACGCGGCGAGCAGCAGGTCCAGCCCCTTCTCCGGGCTGAGCCGCCCCATGAAGAGGAAGCCGTTCCCGACCGGCGCCGGTGTGCCCGGGTCGGGTACCGCGTTCGGCTTGACCACGATCCGCTCGTCCGGGATGCCGTAGTCGCGCAGATGATCAGCCACAGCCGTGGTGAGCGCGATGTACCGGTCCACCGACTTCCAGGTCGGGCGGTGCACGGCGAGCGTGGTCGCCATCAGCGCGCTCTGCGCCCGCGAGTTGCGGTAGCAACGGTGCACGATCGCCGGCACGCCCAGCGCCCGGCCCCGGCAGTCCTGGCAGATCACGCCGTCACGGAAGTACAGCCCGGAGGAGCAGACCTGCCGGTAGTTGTGCACCGTCTGCACCACCGGCACCCCGCGCTTGTGCGCGGTCCGCACCACCCACGGCGAGAGCAGAGGGTACGGGTTGTGCAGGTGCAGCACGTCCGGCCGGTGCTCGGTGAGCAGGCGGTCGAGGTCGTGCTGGGCCTTCGGGGCCCAGATCGGCGAGATCGGCAGCAGCGCCTTGGCCGGCTTGGACATCGACGGGATCTCGTCGGAGCTGCGCAGGAACGGCAGCACCTCCACGCCGGCGGCGGTGAGCTGGGCGATCTCCGCGTCGACGATGGTGTTCTCGCCGGAGGGCTGGGCTTCCCGGTACCGGTTGTGCGCCACCACGATTCTCACGGGAAAGAAGGCTACCGTTGGACGATGCCCGAACTTCCGGAGGTGGAAGCGCTCGCCGGTTACCTGCGCGAGCGTGCGGTGGGCCGCCGCGTGGAGCGGTTCGAGGTCGCCGCGATCAGCGCGCTCAAGACGTACGACCCGCCGCCGAGCACTGTCGCCGGCCGTACGGTCACCGGTGCCGGCCGGTACGGCAAGTTCCTCGATGTCCGGTTCGACGAGGGACTGCACCTGGTGGTCCACCTGGCCCGGGCAGGCTGGCTGCACTACCGGGAGGCGTTCCCGGCGGCGACCCCGCTGCGGCCCGGCAAGGGCCCGATCGCGGTGCGGGTACGCCTCGACGACGGCTCCGGCTTCGACCTGACCGAGGCGGGCACCCAGAAGAAGCTGGCCGCCTATCTGGTCACCGACCCGGCGCTGGTGCCGGGTGTGGCGAAGCTCGGGCCGGACGCGCTGGAGGCGGATCTGCCGACCTTCGCCGAGCGGCTGCGCAGTCGCCGGGGCCAGGTGAAGGGCGTGCTGACCGACCAGTCGGTGCTCGCCGGGGTGGGTAACGCGTACTCCGACGAGATCCTGCACGCGGCGCGGCTGTCGCCGTTCGCGATCACCGACCGGCTCACCGACGACCAGCTCGCCGGCCTGCACGCGGCGACGCGCACGGTCCTCGGCGACGCGGTACGCCGGTCGATGGGCCAGCGGGCGGCGGAGCTGAAGGGCGAGAAGCGCTCCGGGCTCAAGGTGCACGCCCGCAAGGGCCTGCCGTGTCCGGTCTGCGGCGACACGGTGCGTGAGGTCTCGTTCGCCGATTCGAGCCTCCAGTACTGCCCCACATGTCAGACCGGCGGGAAGCCGCTGGCTGACCGAAGGTTGTCCCGTCTCGTACGGTGAGTAACCGCACCCGGCGATTACTGAGTGGAATCGACCCGGGATCACCGAAGGTCCGGGTCCGCCCCTCTACCCGAGTGGTCATCCATCGGTATAGTGGCTCGGTCCCCGGCTTCACAACTGATTCGGAGCCGGCCAGATCTCACCGAGCACCAGCGGCACGGCTTCTTCGCGGGGGCCGGTCCGGGCCGGGCCCGCGTGGGAGACTGGGACGGTGAGCGACCCGGATCCTCACGGCGAGTGAGGGTGCGGGTCATGCGGGAGGACATGGGTTGAGGTGACGACAAGCCTCCAGCGCCCGGTAACCGACAGAGGCCGGAGCAAGAGCGTGCGGCACGTCGACAGCTTTGAGATCCAGCCGCCGACTCCGCCGTCGCACAACGGCGTACCCCGGTCGGCGTGGGCCCGCGCCCGGCGCCGGGTCTCCCGGTGGCACCGGCCCTACATCCTGTTCCTGCTGCTGCTCGACTTCGGCGCGGCGGCTCTGGCCAGCTTCCTGGCCGTGCAGATCTTCGAGCAGGCCGACTCGGGCTTCCGCAACTCCCCGCAAGCCTGGTTCTACACCGTGGCGTTCGTGCTCCTGCCGCTCGGCTGGCTGCTCTTCCTCTGGGGCAACCGGGCCTACGACCGGCGCTACCTGGGGCTCGGCCCGGACGAATTCAAGCGGGTGATCCGGGCCGGCGTGGCGGTGGCGGCGGCGGTCTCGTTCATCGCCTTCGCCACGAAGACCTACTCCCTGTCCCGGTGGACGGTCGGCTTCGCGCTGCTCGGCGCGATGTTGCTGATCGTGCTCGGCCGCATGATCGCCCGGGCCGCCCTGCACGGGCTGCGCCGCCGGTTCGGGCACGCCGGGCACCGGATGGTGCTCGTCGGCACGCTGCCCGAGTGCCTGGAGGTCTACACCACGGTCACCCGGCACCCGTCGGTCGGCCTGATCCCGGTGGCCATCCACCTCACCGACGGGTACGCCGCCGCCCGCGGCCTGGAGACCCCGGTGCCGGTGTACGCGGGCCGCGACGTGCTCGCCCTGGTACGTGAGGTCGGCGGCGACACCATCGCGGTCTGCGGCTCGGCCAGCGCCGAGCCGGGCGAGCTGCGCCGCCTGGCCTGGCAGCTGGAGGGCTCCGGCGTCGACCTGGTGGTCGCGCCCCAGCTCACCGACATCGCCGGTCCCCGGGTGCACATCCGCCCGATCGAGGGCCTGCCGCTGCTGCACGTCGAGGAGCCGACCCTGTCCGGGCCGGCGCTGCTGGTCAAGAACCTGATGGACCGGGTGGCCGCCGGCCTGGGCCTGCTGATGCTGGTCCCGCTCTTCGCCGCCATCGCCCTGGCCATCCGGATCTCGGACCCCGGGCCGGTCTTCTTCCGCCAGCCCCGCGTCGGGCACGAGGGGCGGACGTTCCGGGTCTGGAAGTTCCGGACCATGTACGTCGACGCCGAGGAGCGGCTCGCCGGTCTGGTCGACCGGAACGAGACCGACGGCATGCTGTTCAAGATGAAGCAGGACCCCCGGGTCTTCCCGGTGGGCCGCTTCCTGCGGGCCACGTCGCTGGACGAGCTGCCCCAGCTGATCAACGTGCTGTGGGGCGAGATGTCGCTCGTCGGCCCGCGCCCGCTGCCCGCCGACGACGGCGACTTCCTCGGCGACGTACGCCGCCGGCTGCTGGTCCGGCCGGGCATGACCGGGCTGTGGCAGGTGTCCGGCCGCTCCGACCTGTCCTGGGACGAGGCGGTCCGGCTCGACCTCTACTACGTCGACAACTGGTCGCTGGCGTACGACCTGAGCATCCTGTGGCGGACCGTGGGCGTGGTGCTGGCCCGCAAGGGCGCGTACTAGCGCTACCGGGCCGGCACCCGGCAGGATCGCTGCGTGGGTGGCAACCTCTCCGCCGTCTTCGCCGTCGTCTCGCTCGTGACCGCGTTGGCGGCGGCGCTCTGGGCGGTGCTGCGGCTGCGTGGCCGACGGGGCATCGCCACGGCGACGCAGCGCGCCACGTACGAGGTGCTGCACACCGCCGGGCTCGCCGCCGAGCCGCTGCGCGCCGGGCTGACCGCCGCGGACGCGGCGAAGGCCGTACGCCATCTGCGGGCCCTGGTGGGCGCGGCCGGGCTGGCGCTGACGGACCGGGACACGCTGCTCGCCGTCGACGGGCAGGGCGCGCACCACGGCGATCAACTGGTCGCGGCGGCCCGGCGCGCGGTCGGCAGCGGGCGTTCCACCGTGCTGGGCGAGTCGGAGCTGCGCTGCGACCTGGTCGACTGCCCGGTCCGCGGCGCGGTGGTGGCGCCGCTGCGCGCGGACGGCCGGGTGGTCGGCGCGCTGGTGGCGGTGGCCGGCGAGCGGCCGGCTCCGGGTCTGGTGCAGGCCACGCTGGAGACCGCGCACTGGGCGGGCGACCAGCTCGCCCTGGCCGAGCTGGAGTCGTCGCGGGAGCGGCTCGCCCGGGCCGAGGTGCGCGCGTTGCGCGCCCAGATCAGCCCGCACTTCATCTACAACGCGCTGACCGCGATCGGTTCGTTCGTGCGTACCGACCCGGAGCGGGCCCGGGAGCTGATCCTGGAGTTCGCCGAGTTCACCCGCTACTCGTTCCGGGCGCACGGCGAGTTCACCACGCTCGCCGAGGAGCTGCGCTCGATCGACCGCTACCTGACCATCGAGCGGGCGCGGTTCGGCGAGCGGCTCCAGGTGCGCCTGCAGATCGCCCCCGAGGTGCTGCCGGTGACGCTGCCGTTCCTCTGCCTGCAGCCGCTCGTGGAGAACGCGGTCCGCCACGGGTTGTCCCGCAAGCCGGGCACCGGCATGGTGAGCATCGAGGCCCGGGACGCGGGCGCGGAGTGTCACATCACGGTGGAGGACGACGGGGTGGGGATGGATCCGACGACGCTGACCGCCGGGATCGCCGAGCTGTCCGGGGCGGGCAGCGACCCGGCCGACGACCCGGGGCAGCACGTCGGCCTCTCGAACGTCGACGAACGGCTCCGGTCGGTCTTCGGGGACGGGTTCGGCCTGGTCGTCGAGACCGGCCTCGGCTCGGGTACGAAGGTGAGCATGCGGGTGCCGAAGTTCCACCCCGGCGTACGGGTTTCCTCGTGACGGGGTTCCTTCGGGTGCTGGCGGTGGACGACGAGCCGCCCGCGCTGGACGAGCTGGCGTACCACCTGCGCGCCGATCCCCGGGTGGCCCGGCTGCACACGGCGGGGGACGCGACCGAGGCGCTGCGGGTGCTCCGCGACGACGACGTGGACGTGGTGTTCCTCGACATCCGGATGCCGGGGCTGGACGGCATGGAACTGGCCCGGGTGCTGCGCCGGTTCGCCCGTCCGCCGGCGATCGTGTTCGTCACCGCGTACGACGACGGCGCGGTGGACGCGTTCGACCTGGGCGCCACCGACTACGTCCGCAAGCCGGTACGCGCCGAGCGGCTGGCCGAGTCGCTGCGCCGGGTGATCGGCTCCCGGGTGGTGCCGTCGCACCCGGCCGCGCTGGCCCGGGCGGAGGAGGATCCGACCATCCCGATCGAGCTGGCGGGCACCACCCGGATGCTGCCCCGTTCGGCGGTGCGGTGGGTGGAGGCGCAGGGCGACTACGCGCGCCTGCACACGGCGGACGGGTCGCACCTGGTCCGGGTCTCGCTGGCGACGCTGGCCGAGCGCTGGGCCGATGCCGGGTTCGTCCGGATCCACCGTTCGTACCTGGTGCAGTTGCGGCTCATCGCCGAGTTGCGGCTGGTCAACTCCGGCTACGTGGTGGTGATCGACGGATCCGAGCTGCCGGTCAGCCGCCGGCACACCCGGGAGCTGAAGGACAAGCTGGTCCGTGCCGCGAAGCAGGACTGGAGTCGCTGAGGGAGGGGTCACCGCAAACCCTGGCGTACAATGTACGGCAGACCGTACGACAGGGTGGGGGACCGCATGTCCGACGACCGCTTCGACGCCGCCGCAGAATTCGACAGCCAGCTCGACCGCCTCGTTCAACTCGGCTATCCGGCGCTGGCCGGGCAGACCGAGGAGACGTTCCGCGCCCTGCTCAGCCCGCTGCGCGACGCGGCGGTCACCGGTTCCGCCGGGCTGCGCGGCCCCACCGAGGGGCGGGTGCCGTTCCTGCTGGTGACCACGCGGGAACTGGTGCCGGTGCCGGAGCGGATCGCGCTCACCACGCTCGCCGGCAAGCGCAAGACCGGCATCCTCGACCGGAACTTCCCCGCCGACGACCTGCCCACCTTCCACCCGATCAAGGAGCTGGAGGTGCCGGCCGGTCCCGCGTACCTGCTCTTCGACGTGGATCGGGGCGAGGAGTACCGCAACGTGGCGCCGTCGGCCGCGCTGGAGGACATGACCGCGAAGGACCGGCTCCCCATCACCATCGACGAGGGTCTGGCGTTCGTCACGCTGTACCCGGCGGCGCTGGCGAGCAACAGGTGCTTCTCGCTGGTGGGCTCGCGCTGCGGTGACCGGCGGGTGCCCGCGCTCTGGATCAGTCAGGGCGCGCCGAAGCTCGGGTGGTGCTGGTTCGGCAACCCGCACACCTGGCTGGGCTCGGCGACCGCGAACCCGGTACGGATGGGACTCGGCTGACGCCCAGGCGGGATCAGGGCGCTCAGAAGATCTCGGCGACCGGCAGGACGAGCGGGAACGGCTGGTCGGCGCGGCACACGTCGGCGGTGGAGAGCACCGCCGCCTCGCGGTAGCGGCCGTCGACGTTCTCCAGCACGGTCAGGGTCTCCTTGCGCGGCTCGACGAGCCAGTAACGCGCGATGCCGGCCACGCCGTACTCGTGGCGCTTGAGGACCAGGTCACGACCGGCGTTGCCCGGCGAGACGACCTCGACCACGAGCAGCACGTCGGCCGGGGCGAGGGCCGGGCCACCCCGCTCCAGTGCCTCCTCGCGGGCGACGAAGACGTCCGGCACGAAGTAGGAGGAGCGCTTCGCGCTGACGCCGACGTCCTGCCCGACGAGCAGACCGGCCGGAGCCTGCCGGTCGAGGAGCCGGCGGAGACGGTTGGCGATCGCGCCGTGCCGGACGTCGGCGTGTGGGGACACGAGCAGGCTCCCGTCGAAGATCTCGTAGTCCTGGCCGTCCTCGGGGAGGTCCTGGAGGTCGTCCACCGTCCAGACGTCGCCGGTGCCGGGTCGTGCCGGGCTGGTCACTGTCACACCTCCTCTCTACCGGCTCACCCTGACACCCCGCCCGGTCGTCCACAACGACTCCGCGCCGTCCACCGGGTTATCCACAGGGGTGAAGCGTTATCCACAGGTTGTGCACAGGGCGCAACGGCGCGGTCTTGACAATTCGGCTCAGCGGGCGAGACTGCCGGGGGTGACCGGAGCCGAGGAACAGCATCCACCGGGGCGGCCCGTCGAGACCGCCCCGGTGCCCGGCCCGCGCGCGTCGCCGGCGCCCGCCCCCCGGCAGCCGGAGAGCCCGCAGCCGGCCGCCACCCCGCAGCGGACCCGGATCGTGCTGGCCGAGGTCTCCCGGGCCGGCAGCCCGGCCGACCGCACCCGCTCCGAACTGGCCCAGCAGACCCCTGTGGGCGAGACGCTGGTGCAGGGACTGATGCGGGCCCAGCTCTCGCTCGCGTTGCGGCTCAGCCTGCTGGTGATGATCGGGCTCGGCGGCCTGCCGTGGCTGTTCGCCATCGCGCCCTCGGTCGGCCGGGTCACGGTGCTCGGGGTCAACCTGCCGTGGCTGCTGCTCGGCGTCGTGTCCTTCCCGTTCCTGATCGTGGTCGGGTGGGCGTACGTGCGGCTGGCCGAACGCAACGAGCAGGACTTCGTCGACCTGATCCGACGGCCGGAACGCTGATGTCCAACGGGTACGTGGTCCCGGCGATCGTCGCCGTCACGCTGGTCACCGTCGGCATCGGTTTCTACGGGCTGCGGCTGGCCCGGACCACGTCGGACTTCCTGGTCGCGTCCCGGGCGATCAGCCCGACCTGGAACGCCGCCGCGATCGGCGGCGAGTACCTGTCGGCCGCGAGCTTCCTCGGCGTCGCCGGGCTGATCCTCAAGTACGGCGTGGACGTGCTCTGGTACCCGGTCGGCTTCGCCGCCGGATACCTCGCGCTGCTGCTGTTCGTGGCCGCGCCGCTGCGCCGCTCCGGCGCGTTCACGCTGCCCGACTTCTGCGAGGTACGGCTCGGCTCCCGGCGGCTGCGGACGCTCGCCACCGTCTTCGTGATCTTCATCGGCTGGCTCTACCTGGTGCCGCAGTTGCAGGGCGCCGGGCTGACCCTGGCCACGCTCACCGGCTCGCCGTACCCGCTCGGCGCGCTGCTGGTCGCCGTGGTGGTGACCGCGAACGTGGCGCTGGGCGGCATGCGGGCGATCACCTTCGTGCAGGCGTTCCAGTACTGGCTGAAGCTCACTGCGCTCGCCGTACCCGCGATCTTCCTGGCGTTGCAGTGGCAGGCCGACGCCCGCCCGGCGGTGACCCCGCCCGACGGGCCGACGTTCCGGACCGCGACCACCGTCGTGGTCGAGCACCGCGCGACGCTCACGCTGCCCGACGGCGACATCCGGGAGGTACGCCCCGGCGACCGCCTCGAATTCGCCGCCGGTGACCCGGTGCCGGAGGTGTCCGGCGCGGCGACCGGCCCCGCCGAGTGGCTGCTGCCGGACACGGCGGGGGAGAACGACAGAGGGCTGTTCGCCACGTACTCGCTGATCCTGGCCACGTTCCTCGGCACCATGGGCCTGCCGCACGTGCTGGTCCGCTTCTACACCAACCCCGACGGCGCCGCCGCCCGCCGCACCACGCTCGTGGTGCTGGCGCTCGTCGGCGTCTTCTACCTGCTGCCCACCGTCTATGGCGTGCTGGGCCGCATCTACACGCCGCAACTGCTTGTCAGCGGCCAGACCGACGCGGTGGTGGTGCTGCTGCCCGGGGCGGCGCTCGGCGACGGCACCACCGGCCGGCTGCTCGCCGCGCTGGTCGCGGCCGGCGCGTTCGCGGCGTTCCTGTCCACCTCGTCCGGCCTGCTCACCAGCGTCGCCGGGGTGATCTCCACGGATGTGCTGGGCCGCGGCTCGGTACGCGGCTTCCGGCTCGCCACGGTGATCGCCGGCGGGGTGCCGGCGTTGCTCTCGCTGAACGTCTCCGGGCTGGACGTCTCGCAGGTGGTGGGGCTGGCGTTCGCGGTGGCCGCGTCGAGTTTCTGTCCGCTGCTGGTGCTCGGCATCTGGTGGCGCGGCCTGACCGACCTGGGCGCCGCCGCCGGGGTGCTGGTCGGCGGCGGCGCGGCGGTCGGCGCGGTCCTGCTCACCGTGCTCGGCCCGCCGCTGACCGGATGGCCGGCGACGCTCACCACGCAGCCGGCCGCGTGGACGGTGCCGCTGGCGTTCGCGGTGATGGTGCTCGTCTCCATGGCCAGCCGGCGGCGTCTCCCGCGTGACGTCGGCGCCACCATGCTCCGCCTGCACACCCCGGAGTCGCTGCGCCTGTGAGGCGGGGCCGCGCTCGCTCGGCCCCACCTCACCTCCGCGCACCCGTCAGCAGGTGTCCGTGCCGGCACACAGCCGGTTCGCCACCGACCGGGCGGTACGGCGGGCCTCGGTGGGCGTGGTCTGGGAGTCGAGGCGGAGCTGCGCCACCAGATCGCCCTGCCGGACGACGAGCCAGCGACCGGGCCGCCCTCCGACGTCGCTGCCCACCAGCACGCCGTCGTCACCGCCGAGCGACTCCGCCATGATCGACAGCGAGTCGCCTGGCTGCTCCATCTCGCAGCCCGTGACCAGCTTGCGGAGATTCTTCATCACCGTGGTGGCGGACGTGCCCGAGTGCCGGGTCACCCGCTGGACGATCCAGTCGGTGGGCGAGTTGAACGCCACCGACCGGGCGGCCACCTCCCCGTCGGACAGCGTCGGCGACTCGTTCACGCAGAAGGAGGACATGAACTCCAGGGACCAGTCACCGTCCACCTTTCCCGTCTGCATCGTGAAGCCCGTCGGCAGGTCGGCGAGCTGGAGCGTCGCCGCCGCCGGAATCGTCCGGCTCGGCGTACGGCTGGTCGGCCCGCCGCCGATGCTGGCGGCCGGCTCTCCCGCGGTGCGACTCGGCGTCGGCGCCCCGCTCGCCGACGGCTCGGCCGACGGCGTGGTGCTCGGCGTGGGCGCCGGCGTCGGCGTGATCGGTTCGACTGTCGCCGGGGGCACCGGCGGCGGTGCGGCGTCCGGACGGGCCAGCACCACACCGGTCGCCACGACCGCGACGGCGACCGCGGCGGCCAGGCCGGCGGCGAGCTGGGTACGCCGGGTACGCTGCCGCCCTCGGCGGCGCACCTGCTCGGTTGGCGCCCAGATCAGGTCCTCGGTGTCCTGGTAGAGGTCGGAGAAGATCGGGTCAGGCATTGCGGACCTCCTCCGGGAAGTTCACGTCGAGCAGGGCGGCGAGAGCCTTGCGGCCCCGGGCCAGGCGGGCCTTGACGGTGCCGCTCGGCACGCCGATCTGCGCCGCGATCTCCGCGACCGACAGGTCGGCCAGGTGGTAGAGGACGATCGCCTGCCGCTGGTCCGCCGACAACTGCCGCAACGCGCTGACCAGCGCGACAGTGTTCTCGGAGGGTGGCCGGACCGGAGGTGGTGGTCCGTGCCGCCGGTAGGCGACCACGCTGTTGCGGACCTTGCGCCACCGGTTGACCAGCAGGCGGTGCCCGACGGTGCGCACCCACGCCTCCGGGTCGTCGTACGTGCCGACCTGGGACCAGCGCTGCCAGGCCCGCGCGTACGCCTCCTGGGCGGCGTCCTGCGCCTCGCTCCGGTCGCCGCCGAGCGCGTACAGCACTGTCACCACGCGTTGTCTGCTGTTCCGGTAGAACTCCTCGAACCCACTGTCCGGATCCATCTCTCTCCCCGCTGCCGTTCGTACGCCTGACACCCCCCGCCGTGGTGGGCGGTTGCACGCCGTCGGCGATCCGACTCGTACCTCTCAGGGATGAGGCGAGATCATCCTGCCGTCCGAGCAGCCGTTGGGCGGGGACCGATACGGTCGGACCATGACCGACCAGCACCCCGCGCTCTCCCTTCGTGGCCTGGCCAAGCGCTTCGACACCAAGATCGCGGTGGCGGGCGTCGACCTCGCCGTGCCGACCGGCTCGTTCTACGGCCTGCTAGGACCGAACGGGGCCGGCAAGACCACCACGCTCTCCATGGCCGTCGGCCTGCTGCGGCCCGACGCCGGTGAGGCGCGGGTGCTCGGGTACGACGTCTGGGCCGACCCGGTACGCGCCAAGAGCCTGCTCGGCGTGATGCCGGACGGCGTACGCCTCTTCGACAGGCTGAGCGGGGCGGAGCTGCTCGCGTACCACGGTCTGTTGCGCGGCATGGACCCGGCGGTGGTCGACCAGCGGGCGGCGGAGCTGCTCGACGTGCTGGCGCTCTCCGACGCCGGGCGCACGCTCGTCGTCGACTACTCGGCCGGCATGAAGAAGAAGATCGGCCTGGCCTGCGCGTTGCTGCACGGCCCGCGCCTGCTGGTGCTGGACGAGCCGTTCGAGGCGGTCGACCCGGTCTCGGCCGCGCTGATCCGGGACATCCTGCACCGGTACGTCAGCGGCGGCGGCACGGTGATCTTCTCCAGTCACGTGATGGAGGTGGTCGAGCGGCTCTGCTCGCACGTGGCGATCCTGGCCGAGGGCCGGATCAAGCGGGTCGGCACGCTCACCGAGGTGCGCGGCGACCGGTCACTGGAGGACGTGTTCGTGGAGGTCGTGGGCGGCCGGACCGCCACCGGGGAGGAGCTGTCGTGGCTGTCCCGGTGACCGTCCCCGAGCGGCCGGCCCGGCGCGTGTCGTCCCGGCACTTCGTCCGGCTCAAGCTGCGGGTGCTCGGCAACAACTTCCGGGGCCAGAAGTGGCGGATCGCGCTGTTCGTGCTGGGCCTGCTGCTCGGGCTCTGGTTCGCCGCCGTCGGGTTCTTCCTGCTCGCCACGCCGGGCCTGGCCGACGAGCCCCGGTACGCCCTGATGGTGGCCGCCTTCGGCGGTGGTCTGCTCACGCTCGGCTGGCTGCTCCTGCCGCTCGTCTTCTTCGGCGTGGACGAGACGCTCGACCCGGCCCGGTTCGCGCTGCTGCCGTTGTCCCGCCGCACCCTGGTCACCGGCCTGCTCGCCGCCGCCCTGGTGAGCGTGCCCGCGCTGGCGACGGCGCTCACCGCGGCCGGTCTGGTGGTCACCGCCGGGCTGCTGGGCGGCTGGTCAGCCGCAGTGGTCGGCGCGCTCGGCGTGGTCGCCGGGCTGCTGGTCTGCCTGGCCGGGGCCCGCGCGCTGACCAGCGCGTTCGCCACGATGCTGCGGTCCCGCCGGGTACGCGACCTGGCGGCGGTGCTGCTCGCCGTCCTGGCCGCCCTGCTCGGGCCGTTGCAGTTGCTGGTGCTCGCCGCGGTGCAGCAGACCGACTGGGACCGGCTGGACGGGGTGGCCCGGGTGGTCGGCTGGACGCCGTTCGGCGCGCCGTGGACGGTCGGCGTCGACGTGGCCGAGGGCCGGCCCGGCGCGGCGGTCGCGAAGCTGCTGATCGCGGTCGCGACGCTCGGCGTACTCCTGTTCTGGTGGTCGCGGTCGCTGGAGTCGGCGATGGTGGGCGCGGCGAGCGCCGGCCCTTCGCGCGCGCCGCGCGGCGTGGCCGGCGGCGCGGTCACGCAGTTGTTCCCCCGCGCGGTGGGCTGGGCGCGGCGGGACCGGTTCGGGGCGCTCGTCGCCCGCGAGTGCCGCTACTGGTGGCGGGACGCGCGGCGGCGGGCCAACCTCATCACGGTCGCCGTGGTCGGTGTGTTCGTACCGGTGATGGTCAACCTCGGCGGCGTCTCGTTCTCCACCGAGGGCGGGGCGGAGTTCGGTGGCGGCGACTCCTCACCGGCGCTGGTCAGCCTTTCCATGATCTTCGTCGGGGTGCTCGCGTCGCTGACGCTGGCCAACCAGTTCGGCTTCGACGGCAGCTCGTACGCCGCGAACCTGGTCGCCGGAGTGCCCGGGCGGGTCGAGCTGCGGGCCCGGATGACCGCGTTCTCGATCTACGTGGTGCCGATGCTCGTCGTGATCGCGGTCGCGCTGGCGCTCTTCCTGGGGCGTCCCGCTTGGCTCGGCGTGATGGGTGGCGCGTTGGCCGCCGCGTACGGCTGCGGGCTGGCGATCAACGGGTTCGTGTCGGTGCTCGGCGCCTACTCGCTGCCCGAGTCGAGCAACCCGTTCGCCATGAACAGCGGCGCGGGGTTCACCAAGGGCCTGCTCACGCTGGTTTCCATGGTCGCCTCCGCGGTGGTGGCGGTGCCGTTCGTGGTGGCCGCCGCGCTGCTCGGCGACGTGTGGCTGTGGCTGGCGCTGCCGATCGGACTGGCGTACGGGGTGGGCGCGGCGCTGCTCGGCGCGTACCTCGCGGGGGACACACTGGACCGTCGGCAGCCGGAGCTGCTGGCCACCGTCACGCCGAGGCGCTGATGCCGGTCGTCGAGGCGGTCACCACGGTCCCGATCCCGCCGGAGCTGGCGTTCGCGGTCTCCCAGACGGTCGCGCCGGTCCGCTACCGCTGGGATCCGTTCGTCCGTGAGCAGCACTTCGTCGACGGCGCGACGGCGCCCGGCCGGGGCGTGCGCACGTACACCCGCTCCCGGCACGGCCTGGTCATGGTCAGCGAGTACGTCTCCTGGTCACCGCCGACGAACGTCGGCATGAAGATGGTGCGCGGGCCGTGGTTCTTCGAGCGGTTCGGCGGCGGCTGGCGCTTCGCGCCCGGCCCCGAGGCCGGCACCACGATCGCGACCTGGCGATACAACTTCCGCTGCCGCCCGGCGTTCCTGCGCCCGGTGGCCGAGCGGATCGGGGTGTGGCTGCTCGGACGCGACATCCGCCGCCGGATCGCCGGGTACGCGGCCGGATGCGCGGACCCGGAGGTGCTGGCCGCCGCCCGCCGCCTGCTCGCCGACGGCTGATCCCGGTTACGCGGTGCGGCGCATCGCCGCGTAAACGTGGTGGCCGTCGCCGACGCTCGTCATGGTGACCAGCTCCCAGCCGTAGTTGGACAGGTGCTCGACCGCTTCCATCAGCGGCTGGAACGCCCGGCGGCCCCAGGTGTTGTTCGCCCGGACCAGCAGGTGCCGGTGTGGATAGGCACGCAGGTCGACCTGACCGCCGAGGACGGCGTCGGCGGCGACGACCCGTTCCTGGGCGAGTTGCTGCGGGGGGATGAGACTCATGCCCGGCAGGGTATGGCGTTGCGTCGAACCCCGCCCGGCAGCGGGCGGCACAATGTTTCACGTGAATCCAGAGCCGGGCGCGCAGATCCATTCCACCGACCCGTTCGCGGCGCCGGCCGGGCAACGCTCGCCGGCACGCCGGCTGCGCGGCCGGCTGGCGGCCCCGGTGACGCTCTGGACCGCACCCGGCCCGGCCGGGCTGACCGTCTCGTCCACGCTGGTCGCCGAGGGCGAGCCGGACCGGCTACTCGGCCTGGTCGACGCGGAGTCGGACCTGTGGGCGGCCATCGAGGAGGCGGGGCGGTTCGCGGTGGTCCCGCTGGGCCCGCAGCACCGGCAGCTCGCCGACCGCTTCGCCGGCCTGTTCCCGTCGCCCGGCGGCCTGTTCGCGCTGGACGCCTGGACCGAGACGCCGTACGGGCCGGTGCCGGCGGACGCCGGCGGGTGGGCGGGGTGCCGGCTCGACACCGCCCGCGAGTACGGCTGGGGCCTGCTGGTCGAGGCGACCATCGAGTCGGTCGACCTCCCCGAGGACACCCTCCCCCTGCTGCACTACCGCGGCCGCTACCGCGAGCTGACCGACTGACCCACCCGGCGGTCGGGGTGACCGGTTAGCGGAGTGACGTGGGTCACTCGGCGCAGCCGGGGCGCCGTTCGGCGCAGCCGTTCGCCGCCGGGCGGCGGAGCCTTCCCGGGCGGGGAGCGCGCTCTCTACCGTGCGCGAAACTCCCCCCACGCCTGCGAAGGTGGTGATCCACAGATGTCCACGGACACACCCGCGTCCGCGCCCGCCGAGTCGGCGGCGGAACGGTACCTCGCCGTCCAGCGGTCCGACGAGTTCGCCGGGTTGCGGCGCGCGCTGCGCGGCTTCATCTTCCCGATGACCGTCGCGTTCTTCCTGTGGTACGCGCTCTACGTCATCCTCTCCGCGTACGCGCGGGGATTCATGGGCACGAAGCTGATCGGCAACATCAACGTCGCCCTGGTCTTCGGCCTGCTCCAGTTCGTCTCCACGTTCGTCATCGCCTGGCTCTACTCCCGGTTCGCCAACCGCCGGATCGACCCGGTCGCCGACCGGATCCGCGACGAGATCGGGGAGGTGACCCATGAACACGGTCCTCGCGGCTGAGGCGGGCAGCACCACCGCCCGGAACCTCACCATCACGCTGTTCCTGGTCTTCGTGGCGATCACGCTGGCGATCACCGTCTGGGCCAGCCGGCAGACCAAGACCGCCACCGACTTCTACGCCGGCGGCCGGTCGTTCTCCGGTTTCCAGAACGGCATGGCGATCGGCGGCGACTACATGTCGGCGGCGTCCTTCCTGGGCATCGCCGGCATCATCGCGCTCTACGGCTACGACGGCTTCCTCTACTCGATCGGCTTCCTGGTCGCCTGGCTGGTGGCGTTGCTGCTGGTGGCGGAACTGCTGCGCAACTCCGGCCGGTACACGATGGCGGACGTGCTGGCGTTCCGGATGCGGCAGCGGCCGGTCCGGACCGCGGCGGCGGTCTCCACCATCACCGTGTCGATCTTCTACCTGCTGGCCCAGATGGTCGGCGCCGGCGCGCTCGTCGCGCTGCTGCTCGGCATCAAGCCGGGCACCACCTTCCTCGGCATGGACGCCGACACCGCCAAGGTCGCCACGATCATCATGGTCGGCGCCCTGATGATCATCTACGTGACGGTCGGCGGCATGAAGGGCACCACGTACGTGCAGATCGTCAAGGCGTTCCTGCTCATGGGCGGCGCGCTGGTGATGACGCTGCTGGTGCTCGCCAAGTACAAGTTCAACCTGTCCTCGCTGCTCGGCGACGCGGCCAGCGCCTCGGGCAAGGGAGCGGCGTTCCTCGAACCCGGGCTGCGCTACGGCGTGGAGACACCCGGCGACGCGCTGAAGACGTTCTACAGCAAGATGGACCTGCTCTCGCTGGGCATCGCGCTGGTCCTCGGCACGGCCGGCCTGCCGCACATCCTGATCCGCTTCTACACCGTGCCGACCGCGCGGGCGGCCCGCAAGAGCGTGCTCTGGGCGATCGGCATCATCGGTGCGTTCTACCTGCTCACCCTGGCCCTCGGCTTCGGCGCGGCGGCGATCGTCGGCGGGCAGGCGATCACCGAGCAGGACAAGGCCGGCAACACGGCCGCGCCACAGCTGGCCGAGGCGCTCGGCGTGGACTTCCTCGGCGGGAACCTGGGCGGGGCGACACTGCTGGCGATCATCGCGGCGGTCGCGTTCGCCACGATCCTCGCCGTGGTCGCCGGGTTGACGTTGGCGTCGTCGTCCAGCCTGGCGCACGACTTCTACGCCAACGTGGTGAAGAAGGGTGAGGCGTCGGAGCGGCAGGAGGTGAACGTCGCCCGGATCTCCGCGCTGGTGATCGGCGCGGTCTCGATCGTCCTGTCCATCTTCGCGCAGAACCTGAACGTGGCGTTCCTGGTCGCGCTGGCGTTCGCGGTGGCCGCCTCGGGCAACCTGCCGGCGATCCTCTACAGCCTGTTCTGGAAGCGGTTCAACACCTCGGGCGCGGTCTGGGCGATCTACGGCGGCCTGCTCTCCGCCGTGCTGCTCGTCTTCTTCTCGCCGGTCGTCTCCGGCGCGCCGACGGCGATGTTCCCCGACCACGACTGGCACTGGTTCCCGCTGTCGAACCCGGGCATCATCTCGATCCCGTTCGGCTTCCTGTGCGGCTGGCTCGGCACGATCCTGTCCAAGGAGAGCGACGAGGAGAAGTACGCGGAGCTGGAGGTGCGCTCGCTCACCGGAGCCGGCGCGCACTGATCGGCACGTCGAGCGGGGCCCCTGCCGTACGCGGGGGCCCCGCCTCGCGTGTATAGGCTGACCGCCATGAAGGTCGCTCCCCGCTTCGGTAGCGGACACCGCATCCTGGTCACCGGCGGCGCCGGTTTCGTCCCGTCCCACCTGGTCGACCGGCTCGTCGAGCGCGGCTGCACGGTAGTGGTGCTGGACAACTTCGTCACCGGGTCCAAGGAGAACGTGGCCCACCTGCTGGACAAGCCGACCTTCACGCTGGTCGAGGCGGACATCTCCGACGGCCTGCCGCACCACCCGGCGATGACCGAGCGGTTCGACGCGATCCTGCACATGGCGTCCCCGGCCAGTCCCACCGACTTCGAGAAGCTGCCGGTGGAGATCCTCCGGGTGGGCTCGGTGGCCACGCTGGCGCTGCTGGAGCGGGCCACCGACGACGGCGCGCGATTCCTGATGGCCTCCACCTCCGAGGCGTACGGCGACCCGAAGGAGCACCCGCAGCGGGAGACGTACTGGGGCAACGTCAACCCGATCGGCATCCGGAGCGTCTACGACGAGGCGAAGCGCTTCTCCGAGGCGGCCACCATGGCCTACCACCGCAGCCGGGGCACCGACACCGCGATCGTGCGGATCTTCAACACGTACGGCCCGCGGATGCGCCCGGACGACGGCCGGGCCATCCCGACGTTCATCTCCCAGGCGCTGCGCGGCGAGCCGATCACCGTGCACGGCACCGGCAACCAGACCCGCTCGATCTGTTACGTCGACGATCTGGTGCGCGGAATCCTGCTGCTGCTCGACTCGACGCAGACCGGTCCGATCAACTGCGGCACCGAGCACGAGATGTCGATGCGGCAACTGGCCGAGACGATCGTGTCACTCACCGGAAGCACGTCCGAGGTGAGCTACATCACTCGCGCTTCGGACGACCCGGAGATGCGCCGCCCGGACCTGACCCTCGCCCGCGAACTGCTCGGATATGAGCCGAGCGTCACGCCCGAAGACGGACTCCGGCGCACGATCGAGTACTTCCGCGGGCGGCTCGGGTACTGAACCCGCCCGGGACGCGGCTGACATCGGCGCGCGTACGAGGGCGTCGGTGGCCCGGCCGACCTACCCTCGGTTACATGTCAGCGACCTCGTCTGCCGGCTCTCCGTTCCCGCACCCCCTGAACCGGGACGCGGGCCGCGCTTCGGTTCCCGGCTCCGGCCGGGGCGCCACCGGGCGCGCCCGCACCTCGGATGCCCGCTGGTATCCCCCGCACGACGAGGCGCCCCGCTCGGGGCGTACCGGCGGTCCGGTGGGGCCGACCGGACCCGGCGGCCCGGGCGACGGCGGTCCGGGCGGTCCGGGCCGGCGCGGCCCGCGACCGCGCTGGGGACGCATCGGCCTGGTGGCCGGCGTCGCGGTGCTGGTGCTGGCGCTGCTCGGCGGCCTCGGCGCCTGGTTCTACGCCCGCAACCTCGACGACGACCTGGCCCGCACGGACCCGTTCGCCGGGATCACCGGCGGGCGCCCGGCCAAGCAGGTCGACGGCGCGTTCAACATCCTGCTCGTGGGCAGCGACTCGCGGGATCCGGACGCTCCGGTCGACGGCTCCGGCAAGTGGCGCGCGGACACCCTGATCGTCATGCACATCCCGGCCGACCACAAGCGCGCCTACCTGGTCTCGGTGCCGCGTGACCTGTACGTGCCGATCCCGGAGAGCGCGGGCGCGTCCTGCGACTCCGGCTCCCGCAACAAGATCAACGCAGCGTTCGCGTTCGGCGGCCTGCCGCTCGCGGTGAAGACCGTGGAGTGCTTCACCGACGTACGGATCGACCACGTGATGGCCATCGACTTCGGCGGCTTCAAGGAGGTCACCGACGCCCTGGGCGGGGTCGACCTGAAGGTGGAGCGGACCATCACGTCGATCCACAAGCCGTACCGGACGTTCACCAAGGGCGTGAACCACATGAACGGCGCCGAGGCGCTGGACTGGGTCCGGCAGCGCAAGCAGTTCCCGGACGGCGACTTCGCCCGGATGCGGCACCAGCAGGAGTTCCTGAAGGCGCTGATGGACAAGGCGGCGAGCACCGGGACGCTCACGAACCCGAAGAAGCTGAACGACTTCCTCAAGGCGGTGACCGCCGCCGTCACGGTCGACCAGGGATTCTCGTTGACCGACATGGCAGTGCAGTTCCGCAGCCTGCGGGGCGAGAACCTGACGTTCGTCACCAGCCCGCACCTGGGCGGCCAGACCATCGACGGCCAGTCGGTGGTGGTCTCCGACCGGGAGAAGGCGCTGGCGATGTACAAGGCCATCGCCGCGGACCGGATGGCCGAGTGGATGCAGGCCAACCAGAAGGGTTCGGGCGACGACACGGGCGGCTGACGCCGGCACGACATGACCGGGAACGAGCGCTAGGACGTCACCACCACGGAGGCCAACCGCCGACCGGCTCCTTACCCCTGCCCGTTCGGCCACAACCCGAGGATGTAGGCCGGTATTGACGGGAATTGCGAGCCTACGAGGTCGCGAATACGGGAACAGATACGTAAAGTGGTCCCGCCCCCGATCACCGAGCTGGAGCACGCATGTCGGTCCAGACCAGCCGTCGCCCGCAGTCACCGGCACCCGGATCATCCGGGCGGGTCCCTCCGGTCATCCCCACACAACCCGGTTCCGGCGGTCGCGGTCCCGGTGGTGGCAAGAAGAAGCGCACCAAGCGCAAGGACCCGCTCTGGGCGAAGCTCACACTTGTGCTCGGCGCGGTGCTGATGGTGACCAGCGGTGTCGCGATCGTCGGCAGCAAGGCGGTCATCGGTCAGGCCACCGACAACATCGCCCAGCGCAACCTGCTCGGCGGGGCGGGCAAGAGCGAGGCCGAGGGCGGCAACAGCCTCGAGGGCCCGATCGACATGCTGCTGCTCGGCGTGGACGCCCGCGAGCGCTGGGCCGCCGACGACGTCCGGTCGGACACGATCATCATCCTGCACATCCCGGCCAGCCACGACCAGGCGTACCTGATCTCGATCCCCCGGGACACCGAGGCGCGTATTCCGGCGTTCGAGAAGAGCGGCTACAAGGGCGGCACCGACAAGATCAACGCGGCCTTCTTCCACGGCGCCCAGAACGGCGGCGGCTGGGAGGGCGGCGCCCAGCTGATGGCCAAGACGATCAAGTCGATGACCGGAATCGGCTTCGACGGCGCCGCGATCATCAACTTCGGCGGCTTCAAGAGCGTGATCGACGCGCTCGGCTCGGTACGCATCTGCGTGAGCCACGAGGTCAAGTCGCACCACATGTCGTACGTCGACGGCAAGCCGATGTGGAACGCCGACGCGAAGAAGACCGGCAAGCCGTACAAGGCAGTGGTGCACAAGAAGGGCTGCCGGGAGATGCAGGGCTGGGAGGCGCTCGACTACTCCCGCCAGCGCTACGGCCTGCCGAACAGCGACTACGACCGGCAGCAGAACCAGCAGCAGCTGATCAAGGCGATGGCCAAGAAGGCCACCGAGGGCGGCATGCTGACCAACCCGATCAAGCTGAACTCGCTGATGAAGGCCGCCGGCAAGGCGTTCGTCCTGGACACCGGCGGCGTGCCGATCGCGGACTTCATCTTCACGCTCAAGAACCTCAACGGGAACGACCTGGTCACCCTGCGGACCAACGGCGGCACGTTCGCCGGCAACAGCAACGGCCGGGAGACGTTCAACGAGACGACCATGGACATGTTCCAGGCGGTCAAGAACGACAAGCTGGCCGACTTCGTGGTGAGCAACCCGGACGTCCTCTCCACCCGTAAATGACCTGCTGACCTGCGCGAAAGCGCCATCGGTCGGCCGATCCCCCCGTAGCCTGACGTGAGCGGGTCTCATGTCGCGGCTACGGGGGGATCGTCACGTCCAGGCCAGCACGGAACCGACGCGGGCGGGGCGCACCCGCCCGCTGGGCCCGGTTCCTGCTCGGCACCGGACTCGTCCTGGTCCTGCTCGCCGCGCTCGGCGTGGCCGGGCTGAACTGGCTCACCCACCGCTACGACCGCACTGTGGCCAAGGAGCAACTGCTCGACCCGGCCGCCCGGAACAAGCGGACAGACCTGGACGGCGCGCTCAACTACCTCCTGATCGGCTCGGACCACCGGCCCGGCGCGAACCCCGAGGACCAGCGCTCCGACAGCATCCTGATCGTGCACGTGCCGGCCGGCATGCGGCAGGCGTACCTGATCTCCGTGCCGCGCGACCTGCTGGTGGCGCTCCCGGCGGCGCCCGGCTTCCCCGGCGGCCAGGACAAGGTCAACGCCGCGTACGAGCACGGCGGCGGGGGCGAGGGCGGCGCCCGGCTGCTCAGCACCACGCTGACCCGGCTCACCGGCATCCGCTTCGACGGCGCCGCGCTCGTCGACTTCTCCGGTTTCAAACAGGTGATCGACGAGCTCGGCGGCATCCGGATGTGCGTGGACACGCCGGTGCGCTCGATCCACACGAAGCACCAGTTCGACGCCGGCTGCCAGCAGATGGACGGCGCCCGGACGCTCGACTACGTCCGCCAGCGCTACGACCTGCCCGGCGGCGACTACGACAGGCAGCGCCACCAGCAGCAGATGCTCCGGGCGGTGCTCGACCGGGCGGGCGAGACCCACCTGCGCACCGATCCGGTGAAGCTCGACCGGGTGCTGCGCGCGGCCGGCGGAGCGCTGACCGTGGACACCAACGGCGTACCCCTGGACGAGCTGCTGTTCGCGTTGCGCGGGCTACCGGCGGACGCCCTGCGCGGCGTCCAGGTGCCCTCGTACCCGCAGACCATCGACGGCGTCTCGTACGTGGTGCTGGACAACGGCGGCGGCGGTCTGTTCACCGCGCTGCGCGACACCCGGATGCCGCAGTGGGCCGGCGCGAATCCGCGCTGGGTCAACCGGCTGTGAGCGGTCCGGGCGGCTAGGCTTGGTGACCGTGTTCGGAGCCTCACTACCAAGCGTCCCCGCGTCGGCCGTGCCCGACGACGTCTACCTGCTCGACGTCCGCGAGGACGACGAGTGGGCCGCCGGCCACGCGCCGGCCGCCCGTCACCTGCCGATGACCGAGCTGCCCGCCCGGCTGGCCGAGATCCCGCAGGACCGCGACGTGGCGGTGATCTGCCGCTCCGGCGGCCGCTCCGCCCAGGTCGTCGGCTATCTGCTGCGTAACGGCTGGGACCAGGTGCGCAACGTCGAGGGCGGGATGGGCGACTGGGCCGCCGCCGGCCGCCCGGTGGTCACCGACGACGGGCAGCCGGGCCGGGTCGCCTGAGGCGGTCATGACCGTCCCCCTGGTCTTCGCCCACCGCGGCGCCTCGTACGACCTGCCGGAGCACACGCTCGCGGCCTACCTCCGTGCCATCGAGGAGGGCGCGGACGGGCTGGAGTGCGACGTCCGGCTGACCCGTGACGGGCACCTGGTCTGCGTGCACGACCGCCGGCTGGACCGCACCAGCAACGGGCACGGGCTGGTCAGCGCGCGTACGCTCGCCGAACTGGACGCGCTCGACTTCGGCTCCTGGCACCGGGCCGCGACGCTCGCCGAGGACGACGAGCCGCTGGACGAGTCGCACACCCGGCTGCTCACGCTGGAGCGGCTGCTCGACGCGGTGCTCGACGCCGGGCGGCCGGTCCGGCTGCTGATCGAGACCAAGCACCCCTCGCGTTACCGGGGCGAGGTCGAGCGCCGCCTGGTCACGCTGCTGCGCCGGTACGGGCTGGACGAGCCCCGCCCGGGCCATCGGGTCCAGGTGACTGTGATGTCGTTCTCGCCGCTGGCCGTACGCCGGATGCGGGAACTCGCCCCGGCGCTGCCCACGGTGCTGCTGCTGGAGGTGCTGCCGCGGCTGCTGCCGCTGGGCCGGCTGCCGTTCGGCGCCCGGATCGCCGGTCCCGGCGTGGACCTGGTCCGGGCCCGCCCGCGCCTGGTTCCCTCGCTGCGCGCGGCCGGCCACTCGGTGTACGTGTGGACCGTCAATGAGCCGGAGGATCTGGAACTCGTGCTGGAAGCCGGCGTGGACGGGGTGATCACGGACCGGCCGGCCCGTGCGCTGGCCCGGTTGGGCCGGTGAGTCCGGTCGATCGGTATCGGCCACAGTCGACCGGCCGGGGGTGTCCGGGAGGGCTGCCGCGCGGCACACTCGGGACATGCCGGAGCGAACCGACTACCCCGCCCTCATCGCCGGCCACACGACTGTGATCAACATGATCAACGCGGGCGAGTCCGGTCCCGCAGTGCTCAACCGCCTGCTCCACGAGGTCGGACCGGCGGTGGGCGCGGCCGGTCTGGTCTTCGTGGAGTTCACCCCGGCCGGCGGACGGGTGATCGCGGCGACCGGCCGCGCCGAGTTCGTGCTCGGCCGACCGCTGCCCGCCACCGACCCGGCCACCGTCTGCCTGCTCGCCGGGCCGCCGGTGCGGGAGGTCCGGGTCGACGCGATCCCGGGCGCGCTCGCCGACGAGGTGGCCGGCCGGGGGCTCAGCCGGATGATCGTGGCGCGTGCCGAGATCGGCGGTCTCACCGTCGGCAGCCTGCACGCGCTCTACCCGCTGGGCGAGCCGCCGGATGCCGCGCAACGCGCCGTGATCGGCTACGTGGCCGCGTGCGTCGCGCACATGTACGGCGACCAGACCGGCCTGCCGGTGCACGGGGACGGCCCGGTGGTGGCGGCGCTCGCCGACGGGCTGGCCGTGGTGGACCGCGACGGGCGGATCCGGCTCTGGAACCCGGCGGCGGTCCAGGTGACCGGCCGTCCGGCGGAGGAGGCGCTGAGCCGCCCGCTGCCGTTCCCGCTGCCGCCGCCGGGCCAGGTGCTCGACCACCGGATGCCGGACGGGCGCTGGCTGCGGATCACCTCCGGCGAGCTGCCCGGCCCGAACGCGCTGCGCGTGGTCACCTTCCGCGACGTCACCGACCAGCAGCGGCGCGACCACGACCGCGATCTCTTCGTGGCGGTGACCAGCCACGAGCTGCGGACCCCGGTCACCGTGATCAAGGGGTACGCGGACACCCTCACCGACCACTGGGACTCGCTGAGCGACGACGACCGCCGGCAGGCCGCGCGGATCATCGGCCAGCGCGCGAACGAGCTGGCCCGCCTGGTCGACAGGCTGCTGACCGCCGCCACCGAGAACCGTCCCGGCGGGGAACCGGCCGCGCCGTTCGACCTGGTCGACGCGCTGCGCGCGGCGGCGACGGACCTGCCGGCCGACATCCGGCACCGGGTCGTGCTCGACCTGCCGGCCGACCTGCCCAAGGCGCTCGGCGACCGGCACAGCCTCGCCACAGTGCTCACCGAGCTGGGCACGAACGCCGGGAAGTACTCACTGCCGGACACCCCGATCGAGGTCACCGCCGAGGCGAACGAGCGGACCGTCTCGTTCCGGGTGGCCGACCGGGGCATCGGCATCCGCCCGGAACACGTGGAGCGGGCCTTCGACCGGTTCTGGCAGGGCGAGTCCGGCGACCGCCGGCGGTATCCGGGCGCTGGACTCGGTCTCTATCTCGTCCGCCAGATCGTTGAACAGCAGAATGGATGGGTATCCCTCCGGCCCAGAGCCGGTGGCGGTACGGTCGCAGAGGTGCGGCTGCCGCGGGGTTGACCCGGCGCTCGCAGACGGGGAAGGAACGACGTGTCGACTGGTCCGCCCGAACGGTCGTGGTGTGTGGTGGTGCCCCACGACCCGACCGGCGCGCGTCTGGCCCGGCACCGGCTCGCCGACGAGCTGACCGGCGTCGTACCCCCGATTCTGCTGGCCGACCTGGTCGCGGTCCTCGCCGAACTGGTCGGCAACGCGGTCCGGCACGCCGACGCGCTGCCCGGCGGCGTGGTCCGGGTGGCCTGGCGGCTGCGCGTCACCGAGGAGGGGCCGAGCATCCAGCTCCGGGTCACCGACGGTGGTTCCGGCGCCGGCCCGTGCATGCGGGCCGCCTCGCCGGACGCCGCCGACGGGCGGGGCCTGCACATCGTCGCCGGGCTCGCCAGCGGCTGGGGTGTGGAGCGCGACGGCCTGGGCCAGAGCGTCTGGGCACGGTTCGATCCGGCCCCGGCGCACCGGCCGGGCCTGGTCGCGGCCGGCTGAACGCACGGGCAGGCGGGTCCTGCCCCCACCCGCGCGGCCCGGCATCTAGGCTGTCTCGCCATGAGCAAGCGTCGGAAGAACCAGCGGGTCGGCGAGAGCACCCCCAAGCGGGAGAAGGTGCGCGACGTCTTCGTGCCCCGGCCGTTCGAGGGCCTGGTCGACGAGCCGGAGTGGATCGCCCTGCGTGAGCTGGTCCCGGCCGCGTCCGCGCCGCTGCGGCTCACCCCGGAACTGATCGAGGAGTACGGCGACCGCCCGGTCACGCTGGCCACCGTGCTGCCGATGGCCGCCCCGGCGATGACCAAGCCGGACGGGCGCGTCTTCATCGGTCTGCAGCGGCACCAGCAGTCCGGCGACGTCTCCCGGGACCTGGCCGACGCGCTGATCTCCGCGCTGCGCACCGAGCCGGGCGGCCAGGTGAGCGTGCCGCCGCTGCCCGGGCCCGGCCCCCGCCTCCAGGACATCCTGGTGGACGGCCCGCTGGAGATCACCATGCACGACGGGTTCGACTTCTGGCTCGACCCGGGCGCCGCCGACGACCCGAACGTGCAGGCGTCCCTGGAGCGGGCCAACTCGGCCATCTACCCGACCGTGAAGCTGGCCGCCGCGCGGGCCGCGTACTGGTGCCAGGTGCCGGAGAAGGCCCACGTGCGGATGGTCCTGCCGGAGGACGAGGACGCCGCGCTGGACGCGCTGTCCCGGCTCGGCGCGGCCGGCGCGCTGACGCTCGGCGACGACACGAAGTTCGCCGGCATGTTCCGGGCGCACGGGCGTCTCGCGCCGGTCTGGGACCTGCCGGAGGACACCCCGGCCGCCGAGTGGGAGGCGCCGCTGGCGGAGTTCGCCAAGCGTTACGCCGAGGCGGTCGCCGAGCAGGCGCCGCTGGACGCGGCCGGCCGCCGGTCGCGGCAGGGGCTGCTCGGCCGCCAGCTGACGCTGCGCTGACGTTCCGGGTCAGGCGGCCCCGCCCTTCTCCCGCACCAGCGGGCAGGACATGCAGCGCGGGCCGCCGCGCCCGGAGCCCAGCTCCGATCCGGCGATCGCGATCACCTCGATGCCGGCCCGTTCCAGTTGCGCGTTGGTCTCCACGTTGCGCTCGTACCCGACGCAGAGCCGGGGCGCGAGCGCGAGCGTGTTGTTGCCGTCGTCCCACTGCTCGCGTTCGGCGGTGACCGGGTCGAGGCCGGTGTCGATCACCCGGAGCTGATCGAGGTCCATCGCGTCGGCGGCGGCGCGCAGGAACGGCGCCGGGCCGTCGACCCGCAGGTCGTCGCCGTCCGCGCCGACGATCACCGTGTACGCGGACAGCTCGTTGGCGATGTTCGGGTACATCAGCACGGCGTCGGTGTCGACCATCGTGCAGACCGTGTCCAGGTGCATGGTGGCGCGCTCCTGCGCGATCGGGACCACCAGGATGGTGTGCGCCAGGCCGGCGGCGAACACCTGCCGGGCCAGCCGCTCCGCGCCGGCCGGGGTGGTGCGTTCGCCGACGCCGACGGCGAGCACCCCCGGGGCGAGCAGCAGCACGTCGCCGCCCTCCAGATGCTCCAGCCGCGGGTGGTAGACGAACTCGGTGCCGACGAACCGGGGGTGGTAGCGGTAAATGGCGTCGGTGAGCGTGGTCTCCCGCCGTCGCGCCGGCATGGCCAGGCTGGTGACACCGACCCGGTCCCCGATCCACACCGACGAGTCGCGGGTGAACAGCAGGTTGGGCAGCGGGTCGATGACGAAGTCGTGCCGGTCCATCAGGGTCCACACGAGACCGCCGGGTCGGTCGCCGCCGATTCGCAGCTCCTCGTGGGCGAGGCCGGCGATCAGCACGTCGGCCAGCCCGGCCGGGTCCAGGTACGCCAGGTGGTCGGCGACCCGGCGCCGCAGGGTGTGGCCGAGCCGGCGGGACCGCAGCACCTGCTCGGTCAGCTCGGCCCGGGCGTCCGGCACGGCGAGCGCCTCGGCCAGCAGGTCGGCCAGGTAGAGCACCTCGACCCCGCGGGACCGCAGCGCCGCCGCGAACGCGTCGTGCTCCTCCTGCGCCCGTCCCACCCATGGGATGGCGTCGAACAGCAACGAGTCGTTGTTGCGTGGGGTGAGGCGGGCGAGTTCCGGTCCCGGGCGGTGCAGCAACACCGTCCCGAGCCGGGCGA
The DNA here is from genome assembly GCF_028768405.1 of Micromonospora chalcea. Lineage (NCBI taxonomy): Bacteria > Bacillati > Actinomycetota > Actinomycetes > Micromonosporales > Micromonosporaceae > Micromonospora > Micromonospora chalcea. The sequence goes on from NZ_CP118233.1 coordinate 4,657,236, forward strand.
CTTCGCTGTCCACATAGTGGGTCACCCCCGCAGCCTAGGGCAGGCTTGCGCACCATTCGGAAAAGAAGCGTGGATGAATATGGCATTCATCCACACTCACTCCGGCGCCCCGGCTTGCCGAGCCCCCGGGGGCGCAACGTAGGGTAGTGGAGACATAACTTCGAGAGACCTTTTGCCGGAGGTCGCGATGACTGTCTTTCCCGCTCGTCGAGCCGTACCGAGCAGGGCACTGCCGCCCCGCACGGTGCCGCACACCCGGGTCGAGCCCACGTCGGTGCTCGAACCGGCCCGACCGACTCCACTGGAGTGGGCCCGGCGTCGCCGGGCGGAGCGGGGGGCCCGCCGGTTGGAAGCCGCCGGGGCCCGCGCCCTCGGCCAGCTCGACCACCTCGGGCCCGCCTGGCACGTCATCGAGTGGCCCCGGACGGACCCGGCCGACATGCTGCTCGACCGCGTCCGCGACGACCGGGCCGGGTTCCTGGCCATCGGCCCGAGCGGCCTGTTCGCGGTCACCATCGCCGACCACGGCCGCGCGCGCGTGCTCGTCGCCGGTGACGTCGTGCAGATCAACGGCAAGCGCCCGCCGTACGTGGCGGAGGCGCGCCGGGACGCCAAGCGGGCCAGCAAGGCCCTCTCCGACGCGGTCGGCCTGCCGATCCCGGTCACGCCGGTGCTGACGTTCGTCGGCTCCGGCGTGATCAGCGTCTACGGGCTGCCGAAGGACTGCCTCATGGCCACCCACCGGGAGCTGGACCGCCTGCTCGTGGCCGGCGGGAACCGGATCAGCCCGGCCACCGCCGAGAAGCTGTCCCGCGTGGCCCAGGCGCCGTCGACGTGGTTCAACGACACGTACCGTCCAACCGCCGACTACCGGTGGTACGACGAGGGCCGAACGGCCGCTGACAAGCGGGCCGCCCGCCGGTAACGTCTCCGGCGACGCCACGCGGCCCCCGGCTCCGCCCCCGACTGGTTCCGTCGGTCCGCGTCGTCGCCGGCCGCCCGGCAGCCGATGCTCCCGCCGCACCGACCGGCTAGCGTGGACAGACCGTCGGTGTACATAGGAGGCGCGGTGGCCCACGTCGAACTCTCACTCTCGGACGTGTTCGCGCCCCCGGCGGGCTCCACCGAGCAGGAGTCCGACAACTTCGGGCAGTGGTCCGGCATGGTCTCCCGAGCCGCCGAGCCGTGCCTGCTGATCGACGCCGGCACCACGGTCGTGGCGATCTCCTCGTCCGGCTGCGCGCTGCTCTGCCTGGGCGCGCCGGGGGACGTGATCGGCCTGCCGCTGCTGGAGGGCGGCCTGCGCCTGGTGGACTTCACGGCCAGCCCGAGCGAGCTGACCGAGCAGGAGACCGACAAGATCCCGCCGCTGCTCGCGCTGCACTCCGGGCGACTCGCCCGGGGTCTGCTCCGCGTGCAGGGGCCCAACTCCGACGCCGGCCGCACGGTCGACGCGATCTCCACCCCGGTGCTCACCGACGGCGTGGTGGCCGGCTCGCTCACCTTCCTCTCCGCGGTCTGACCGGCACGCTTCCACCCGGGCCCGGCCTCCTCCTACGATGGGCTCGGCCCCCGCCGTACGACGACATCCCTCGATGCCGAGGACGCCCACCGTGCTCCGCACCCCCCACCCCGGTCGCCGGCACCGCCCACTGGCGCTGCTGGCGGTGCTCGCCCTCGCCGCCTGCGGCGCGCCGCCCGAGCTGCGCACGCCGCCCGCCGTCGCCACGCCCGCGCCGGTCCCGTCGACGTCCGCCACGCCCACCCCGAGCGCCACGACGGTGGCACCTGTCACACCGTCCGCGCCCGTGCTCTCCCCGTCCACGCCGGTGACGGCGACGCCGTGCCGGGGCCGGCCGTCCGGCGACCGGATCGTCGCGCTGCTGCGCGGGTCCGCCGGAGTGCTGCCCCGCGACGTCCGGGTCACAGTGGCCACCGGTCCGCTCTGCGCCGAAGGGTGGCAGTACACCGTGCTGGCGGTCGCCGGACACGAGGAGCTGCAGGTCGTCACCCGGGGCGGCAGCGGCACGCCGACGCTGGTGACGGCCGGGACGGACGTGTGCGGCGTCGAGGTGCGGACCCTCGCGCCGCCCGGCATCCGTACCCTGGCCTGCGACGGCACGCCGGGTGCGTAGGCTGGTCGGCATGCCGGGAACACCGCCGACCCGCTTCGTCTACCTGGGCCCCGAGGGCACCTTCGCCGAACAGGCCCTGCGAACGGTGCCCGCCGCCGAACGCGGGGAGCGCACACCGGCGCGCAGCGTCGGCGAGGCGCTCGACGCGGTACGCGCCGGCGACGCGGATGCGGCCCTGGTGCCGCTGGAGAACTCCATCGGCGGCGCCGTCGGCGTGACGCTCGACGAGCTGGCCGAGGGCGACCCGTTGGTGATCACCCGCGAGGTCGTCCTGCCGGTGGAGTTCGTGCTCGCCGCCCGGCCCGGCACCACGCTCGCCGACGTGCGCGGCGTGGCCGCCCACCCGCAGGCGTCCACCCAGTGCCGGGGCTGGCTGCGCGAGCACCTGCCCGACGCCACGGTTGTCGACGTGCTCTCCAACGGCGCCGCGGCGGCCGGCGCGGCGAGCGGCGAGTACGACGCCGCCATCTGCGCCCCGATCGGCGCGACCCGGCACCGGCTGGCGGTCCTCGCCGACAAGATCGCCGACCATCCGGACGCGGTGACCCGCTTCGCGCTGGTGTCCCGCCCCGGGCCGCCTCCGCCGCCGACCGGTGACGACCTCACCTCGCTGGCGGTCTACATCGCGCACGACCGGGTGGGCGCGCTGCTGGCGGTGCTCATGGAACTGGCGGTGCGGGGTGTGAACATGACCCGCATCGAGTCCCGCCCCACCGGTGAGGCGCTCGGCCGGTACGTGTTCTTCCTGGACTGTGCCGGGCACGTCGCCGACGTACGCCTCGGCGAGGCGTTGCAGGGGCTGCGCCGGGTCTGCGCCGACGTGCGGTTCCTGGGGTCGTACCCCCGGCACCGCTGGAACGCGGCGGCGGGTGACCGGTCGGCGGCGGCGTCCACCGGGCCCTCCGACCTCGACTACGCCGACGCGGCGGCCTGGGTGGCCCGGCTGCGGTCCGGCGAGCTGAGCTGACCGGCCCGGGGCGACCACGGCGGGCGCCCCGGGCACCGGAGGGTCACTGCAGCAGGCCGCCGAGCACGCCGCCCTGCTGCTGGGTGCCGCTGCCGGCCACCGGAGGCTCCTCCGAGGGCTGGACGACGACGAAACCCTGTCCGGCGAAGCTCATCGTGAACGCCTCACCGGTGCTGCGGCCGAGCAGCGTGCCGAGGCCGAGCTGCTCGGCGCGGTGGTAGCCGGTCTGGAGGTTCGCCGACCAGCAGACCGCCGCCTGCGGGTCCACGTACGTCGGCGCGTCCACGTTGAGCACCACCGGGGTGCCCTTGGTGGTGATGGCGATCCGGCCGTGCCCGGTGAACACGCAGTTGAACAGGCCGGAGGAGGACGCGAAACCGGCGCCGCCGACCATCTTGATGTCGTACTGCAGGGTCGAGTCGAAGGCCAGCACGCTGGAGCCGTTGATGGACAGCGCGTCGCCCGGCTCCAGGTCGATGACGTGCACGTCCTTGGCGAAGTCGGCGAGGAACACGTCGCCGCGCCCGGAGACCTTCATCAGCGGCACGCCCTCACCGGTGAGGCGCTGCTTGATGAACTTGCCGATGCCGCCGGAGCCGAGGGCCTGGAACTGCACCTGGCCCTGGTAGGCGACCATCGAGCCGACGCGGGCCATCGCCTCGCCGTTCAGCTCGATCTTCAGCATCTTGGAGTTCTGCAACCGCATGCCCGGCTGCTGGGACTCCTTCTCAAGGTTCTCCGCGGAGAACAGCGCGCTGCGCATGGGTTTTCCTCCTGGGTCAGAATGTGCCTGACCACGGAGGTTAGGGGACCGGCGCAACCACCGGAATCAGCCGGGCGGGGACCCGGTCAGCCCCAGCCCAGGGCGTGCAGACGCTCGTCGTCGATGCCGAAATGGTGGGCGATCTCGTGCACCACGGTCACCGCGACCTCCTCGACGACGTCGTCGTCGGTGTCGCAGATCGCCAGGATCGGATTGCGGTAGATCAGGATGCGGTCGGGCAGCACGCCGGAGTAGTCCCAGCCGCGATCGGTGAGCGCGTGCCCCTCGTACAGGCCGAGCAGGTCCTCGCCCGGCGGCGGGTCGTCCTCGACCAGGATGACCACGTTGCTCATGAGCCCGAGCAGCTCCTCGGGCACCTCGTCGAGTGCCTCGCCGACCAGTTCCTCGAACCGGTCCCGGCTCATCTCCACGGCCACGCGGCCCGGTCACTCCCCCAGAATCGGCACGTCACACGGCGAGGGCGGCCCGCAGGACACCCCCGCCGTGCCGTACGTGATGGTCAGGCCAGGCGGGCGTTCAGCGTGATCTGCGCGCCCGGCGACAGCAGCCGGGAGATCGGGCAGTTCTCCTTGGCCGCCTCGGCCAGCTTGGTGAACTCGGCCTGGTCGATGCCCGGAACCTGACCGACGGTCTCCAGGTCGATCCGGGTGACTGTCATGCCGGCGTCGGTCTTGTCGAAGTGCACCTTGGCGGTGGTCTCCACCGCCGTTTCCTGGGCGCCGGCGTCGGCGAGCTGCTTGGACAGCGCCATCGAGAAGCAGCCGGCGTGCGCGGCGCCGATCAGCTCCTCGGGGTTGGTGCCCTCGCCCTCCTCGAAGCGCGACTTGAAGGAGTAGTTGCCGGACAGGCCGCCCTTGCCGGTGCGGACGGTGCCGGACCCCTCGGTGAGGTTGCCCTGCCAGCGAGCGGATGCGGTACGGATAGGCATGGCACGACGCTACGCGAAAGCGGGCCGCGTCGCACCGCACCTGTGGACCACGATCCGGGCCGTCGGGTGTGTGCTGTGCCATGATTCGACGCAGGCCCGCGTACGGGAAGGGTGGCCATGTCACAGGATCTCCCCGTCCCCCGCCAGGAGAAGCGAATCCCCGTGCGGGACGACGACACCACTGTCGTCGAGTGGGGTGACGCCGAGCCGGAGTCCCCCGGCCGGGCCGGACGCTCGCTCGCCGCCCTGGGCCGGGACCGCCGCCTGCCGACAGTGCTCGCCGGGCTCGCCACGGTGGCCGCTGTCGCCTCGCTGATCGGCGAGTGGCTGATCATCACGGTGCCGGCCGAGGCCCGGGACGACGACGCGCCCACCCGGCTGACCAGTGGCATCTCCGAGATCGGCGGGTTCGGGGTGGCGTACCTGGTGGGCCTGCTCGGGCTGTCCGTGGCGCTGGCTCTGGCGCTGCGCGGCGCCCCGGCGGTCCGTCGGCACGCCGCGCTCGCCGGGCTGGGCCTGTCGGCGGGCGTGCTCGGCGTGCTGGTCGCGACCGCCGCCTCCCTCGAGCAGCTGGCCCGGCGCATCCTGTTCTTCGTCGGGGACCAGCGCCTCGACGTGGAGCACGGGCGCGGCCTGGTCACCGCGTTCCTCGCCGTGGCGCTGCTGGCCGCCGCGCTGCACCTGGCCGGCCGGAGCGCCGGGGACACGCCCGCCGACGAGGAACCGGACCACGACCACCCGGACGACCGGCCCGCCTGGCGGGGACGCGCCGCCACGGACGACCTGCCGCCGGCCCCCGCGGACCTGACGGTGCAGCCCACGGTGCCGTTCGCGGACCCCGACCGGTCCCGCTGACGCCGCATACGTCGGCCACCGCGGCTTCGCCTCCGATTCGCCGGAAAGCCGTGGTTGCCGCCCGTTCCGCGAGATACGGTTGCTGCCCGCCGTCCCGTGGTCGCGGCACCGAAGACCTGGTCGGCCGGCGTGACGGCGCGGGCGAAGGAGGAACCATGACCCGCCCGGGACTGCCCAAGCTGATCGCCACCGACCTCGACGGCACGCTCGTCCGCAGCGACGAGACCGTCTCCGCGTACACCCACCGGGTGCTGGACCGGGTGCGGTCCGCCGGGATTCCGGTGGTCGGCGCGACCGGCCGCGGACCGCGCCTGACCGAGCTGACCCGTAACGACATCCGGGCCGCCGACTTCCTGGTGATGGCCGGTGGCGGCCGGGTGGTGGACCAGAGCGACCCCGACGGGCCGCTGGTGCTGCGCGACGAGCGGCTGCCCGGCGAGGTGCTGGCCCGGATCCTCACCGACCTGGAGGCGGCGGTCGGCCCGCTCACCGTGATGGTCGAGGCGTCGGACGAGCACGACGCGCCGCTGTGGGGCGACTACCACCCGAGCTGGCCCTACCCGGACCGGTTCGAGGCGCGCAGCCGGATGGAGTGCCTGTCCTGCGACGTAATCAAGGCGTTCGCGCGTACCGCCGACCACCACGTGGACGAGCTGCTGGCCGCCGCCCGGGCGATCGTGCCGCCGGAGGTGGCCACGCTCACCCAGGCCGGGCTCGGCTTCATCGAGATCTGCCCGCCCCGCACCGACAAGGCCAGCGGCCTGAGCGTGATCGCCGAGCGGCTCGGCGTCGACCCGGCCGACGTGCTGGTCTTCGGCGACCAGCCGAACGACCTGCCGATGTTCGACTGGGCCGGGTGGGCGCGGGTGGCGGTGGCGAACGCCCACCCGGAGGTACGCGCCGCGGCGGACGAGATCACCTTGCGCAACGACGACGACGGGGTGGCTGTCTACCTGGACCGACTACTGTCCCGGTGATGGAAGATCCACCTCGGCTCGTCGCCTCCGACATCGACGGCACGCTGCTGCGCGACGACCGGACGCTCAGCCCGCGTACCGCCGGCGTGCTGGCCCGCATCGCCGCCGCCGGCACGCCGGTGGTCCTGGTCACGGGCCGTCCGATCCGCTGGCTCCAAATGGTGTACGAACAGCTCGCCGCGCCGCTGCCGGCGATCTGCGCGAACGGCGCGGTGGTGTACGACCCGGTCACCGACCAGGTGCTGCGGGCCGACCCGCTCGCCCCGGAGCTGCTGGCCGAGGTGGCCCGGCGACTACGGGCCGAGGTGCCCGGGGTCAGTCTCGCGGTGGAGATCGTGGACAGCCGGCAGATGCGGCACGAGGCGCACTACCCGCTGCGCTGGGACGCCGACCTCGACGCCATCCGGGCCGTCGAGTCGCCGGAGGAACTGCTGGCCGCACCCGCGGTGAAGCTACTGGCGCGCGCCGGTGAGCAGGACCCGGACGTCTTCGTGCAGGTGGTGGCGGGCGCGCTGGAGGGGCTGGCCGAGGCGACCCACTCGTCGTACAGCGGGCTGATCGAGATCTCGGCCGCCGGCGTGACGAAGGCGGCCGGCCTGGCCTGGTACGCGGAACGGCTGGGCGTCGGCGAGCGGGACGTGCTGGCCTTCGGCGACATGCCCAACGACGTGCCGATGCTGGCCTGGGCCGGACGCGCGGTGGCGGTCGCCAACGCCCACCCGGCGGTACGGGAGATCGCGCACGAGGTCACCGGGCCGAACACCGAGGACGGCGTGGCGGCGTACCTGGAGAAGGTCTTCGAGCTGGACTGAGTGGCCGGGGCGCGTGACGCGCCCCGGCCGACGGGTCACAGGTACTGGCCGGGCGCGTGGCCCTCGCCGGCGCCGGGCATCCCGGGCATGCCCGGGATCACGCCGCCGGGGCCGCTGGGCAGCGCCTGACGACCCGAGCGCATCTGCTCCAGCTGGACACGGGCGGCCATCTGCTGGGCCACCAGCGCGGCCTGGATGCCGTGGAACAGGCCCTCCAGCCAGCCCACGAGCTGGGCGTGCGCGATCCGCAGCTCGCCCTCGCTCGGCGTCTGCCGCTCGGTGAACGGCAGCGAGAGCCGCTCCAGCTCCTCGCGCAGCTCGGGCGCGAGGCCCTCCTTCAGCTCGACGATCGAGCGCTCGTGGATCTCCCGCATCCGGTTCCGGCTGGCGTCGTCCAGCGGCGCCGCCTTCACCTCCTCCAGCAGCTGCTTGATCATGCTGCCGATCCGCATCACCTTGGCCGGCTGCTCGACTAGGCGGGTCGGGTCCTCGCCCTTGCCCTCCTCGTCGGTCTGCACCGTGCCGACCGGGCGGCCGTCCGGCCCGACCACCACCACGGTGCCGGGGATGCCATCGTTGCCCTGCTCGTCGTCCCGTCCGGAATGCGCTTCGGTCATGGCACCCATCTTTACCCACGCCGACCATGTGCACGCGGCCGGACCGGAGGGAGCTACCGTCGCCGCATGCTCTCCGACCCACGCGAGGTGCTGACCCGCCCGTCTCCGCCGCCGGACGCCACAGTCGCCTACGGCGACCACCCGGACCAGCTCGCCGACCTGCGCCGGCCCGCCGGCGACGGGCCGGCCCGGCCGCTCGTGGTCGTGGTGCACGGCGGTTTCTGGCGGGCCGAGTACGACAGGGCCCACACCGGCCCGATGGCGGCGGCGCTGGCCGCGCTCGGCCACCCGGTCGCGCAGATCGAGTACCGCCGGACCGGCCAGCCCGGCGGCGGCTGGCCGCACACCCTCACCGACGTCCGCACCGGGGTCGCCGCCCTGCCCGGTCTGGCCGCCGCCGCGCTGCCCGGCCGGGTGGCGCCCGTACCGCCGATCCTGATCGGCCATTCCGCGGGCGGGCACCTGGCCCTGTACGTGGCCGCGCGCGCCCCGGAGACGGTCGCCGGGGTGGTCGCGCTGGCCCCGGTGGCCGACCTCGCGCAGGCGTACCGGCTGGACCTGGACGGCGGGGCGGTGGCCGCGCTGCTCGGCGGCTCCCCGGAGGACGTGCCGGACCGGTACGCGGACGCGGATCCGTCGAACTTCGTACCCATGCGAACACGGACCGTAGTCGTGCATGGCGAGCAGGATCTTCAGGTTCCCACCTCGATCAGCCGATCCTGGGTGGCCGCCGACCGGGCTGCCGGCGGCACTTCCACCTTGATTGAGCTGCCTGAATGCGAGCATTTCGGGCTGATCGACCCGGAGGCGGCCGCCTGGCCCCGGGTGACACAGGCGTTGCGGTCGCTTCACGATGATCTTCCGGGCATTGACGCAGCGTCGCCGACCAGGTAGAACGCCGAAGGGGTGTGCACCATGGCCACCCCGTCGGGAAGGAAATCGGTGGCACAGATGAACCGCAGGCGGGCTCTGCAACTGCTGGCCGCGCTGGGCACCACCGGACTGGCGGCGGGTTGCGGCTCCGGGGAGGACGACACCGGGGAGCAGGCCGGATCCGGCAGCCCGATCAAGATCGGGCTGATCGTGCCCGGCAGCGGGGCGAACAAGGCCATCGGCGACGAGATCACCAACGGCTTCCAGCTCTACCTCCGCCTGCGCGGCCAGCAGATCGCCGGCCATCCGGTCACGCTGGTGCCGGCCGAGGAGGGCTCCACCGCCGCCAGCGGCAAGGCCGCCGTGGAGCGGCTGATCAAGGAGGGCGTGCTCGCGCTCACCGGCGTGGTCAGCCCCACCGTGATGACCGGCATCAAGGACTCGGTCGAGCAGGCCCGGGTGCCGCTGATCGGCTCCAACGCCTCCCCCTCGACGCTGCAGGGCGTCGTCTACATCTGGCGCACGTCGTACGTGCTGACCGAGCCGGGCGAGGCGCTCGGGGAGTACCTGCGCCAGAAGCTCGACGCGTCGAGCCGCATCGCCATCTTCGGCACCCGCGGCCAGGGCAGCCAGGACGTCGTCGAAGGGCTGCGGCGCGCGTACGAGCGGGGTCGCCGGCTCACCGAGGACCCGATCTACACCGACGACTCCGACAACCCCTCGCGGAATCTCTACGCCGGGCCGATCCGCAAGGCGCTGGAGCGGAAGCCGGACGCGGTCTTCTGCCACTACTCGGGCGCCCAGGCCGTCCAGTTCGTCAAGCAGCTCTACGCCCTGGGCTACCGGGGGCCGATCTACGCCCCCGGGTTCCTCACCGAGGGCACCGCGCTGGACCAGCTCGACGACGGTGAGAAGGGCCGCGACCGCAAGCTGATCGAGGCGAACGGCATCGAGACCGCGCTCAACTACTCGGCCGATCTCAACAACACCGCGAACCGGATCTTCGCCTCGGCGTACCGGAAGACGTTCAACACCGCGCCGACCACGTACGCGATGGCCTCCTACGACGCCGCGCTGGTGCTGGACAAGGCGATCCGGCTGGCCGGGGCGAACCCGTCCCCACAGCAGGTCAACCTGGCGCTCGGCAAGGTCGGCCAGGTGGACAGCCCGCGCGGCCCCTGGCAGTTCAACCAGACCCGTACCCCGCAGCAGAAGTGGTACCTGCGCCGGGTGCAGACCGACGGCCGACTGCTGTCCAACATCGTGATCAACGAGCTGGCCACGCTCGGCTGACCGGCCCCCGTACGCGACGAAGGGCGGTCTCCCCACCGGGAGGCCGCCCTTCGCGCCGAGGCGTGGCTCAGTGCCGCAGTTCGGCGATGCAGCACTTCACGCTGCCACCGCCCTTCTTCAGCTCGGACAGCTCCACCGGGACCGGGTGGTAGCCGGCCGCCTTCAACTTGCCGGCCAGCCGCGTCGCCTCGTTGTTCAGCACCACGTTGAGCCCGTCGCTGACCAGGTTCAGGCCGAACGCCAGCGCGTCCTCGTCGTCGGCGACGATCGCGTCCGGGAACAGCTGGGCCAGCACCTTCTGGCTGGCGGCGGAGAAGGCGCCCGGGTAGTAGACGATGTTCTCGTCGTCGATCGAGGCGAGCGCCACGTCCAGGTGGTAGAAGCGCGGGTCGATCAGGCGCAGCGAGACCACCGGGCGGCCGAGCGCCTCCTGCGCCTCGGCGTGCGCGGCCGGTTCGGTCCGGAAGCCGTGCCCGGCGAGGATCAGGCCGCCGTGGGCCTCCGGCAGGTACGCGAAGTCGCCCTCGCCCTCGTTGGTCTCGTTCGGGGCGATGAACCGCCAGCCCTGCTCCTCGTAGAACGCCCGGTGCGCGGCGGCCTCGGCGGTCCGCTGCTCGTGCTTGAACCGGGCCCCGTAGACGGTCCCGTCGACCACGAACGCGCCGTTCGCCGCGTAGACCATGTCCGGCAGCCCCGCCTCGGGCGTGAGCAGGTGCACGTCGTGGCCGAGCCCGACGAGCGTCTCCCGCAGCCGGTCCCACTGCTTGACCGCCAGGTCGGCGTCGACCGCCGTGGTCACGTCCATCCACGGGTTGATCGCGTACTCGACCGTGAAGTGCTCGGGCGAGCACATGAGATATGTCCGCTTTCGCGAGACTCGCTGCTGGTTCACGGTCACCAAGAGTAGGTACGGTACAACTTTGGTAACAGCCACAAGCATTGCTTCCCGGGAGCAGAACGTTGCAGATAGACGCGGTAGACCAGCGAATCATTGCGTTGCTCGTGGCTGACGCCCGCGCCTCGTACGCGGACATCGGCACCCGGGTGTCACTCTCCGCCCCCGCCGTCAAGCGACGGGTCGACCGACTCCGGTCCGCCGGGGTGATCCGGGGATTCACCGCCGTCGTCGACCCGGCCGCTGTCGGCTGGACCACCGAGGCGTTCGTCGAGCTGTTCTGCGCCGGCCGGACCACCCCGGCACAGATCGGCGCCGCCGCCCGACGGCACCCCGAAGTGGTCGGCGCGTACACCGTCTCCGGCGAGGCCGACGCGCTCGTGCACCTGCGCGCCGCGGACATCTCGCACCTGGAGGAGGCGCTGGAGCGGCTGCGCGCCGAATCGTTCGTCACCTCGTCCCGCAGCACCATCGTGCTCTCCCGGCTGGTCGAGTCCCCCGGCGTCGGACCGTCCACGCCTTGACCTCAACCTCGCTTCATGTCGTGCACTGGTGACCGGCTCGAAGCGAGGGGGCGGTATGCGTGCGGTGTGGCTGCGGGAGTTCGGCGGACCGGAGGTGCTCGTGCCCGGGACGGCACCCGATCCGGCACCCGGACCGGGCCAGGTGCTCGTCGACGTGGCACACGCGAACATCACGTTCGTCGAGACGATGTTCCGGGCCACCGGCTTCGGGCCGTTCGACGCCGAACTGCCACTGATCCCCGGCAACGGCGTCGGCGGGACGATCACCGAACTCGGACCCGGCGTCGATCCGGCGCTCGCCGGGCGCGTCGTGGTCACCGCCACCGGCGGCACCGGCGGGTACGCCGAGCGCGTCGTGGTCGACCGGAGCGCCCCTGTCCCCGTACCCCCGGGGTTGGCCCTGGACGCGGCGGTGGCGCTGATGGCCGACGGCCGGACCGCCCTGATGCTGGCCCGGGCGGCCGGGCTGCGGCGCGGCGACCGGGTCCTGGTGGAGGCGGCGGCCGGCGGCGTCGGGTCGCTGCTCACGCAGTTGGCGGCGGCGTCCGGGGCGACGGTGGTGGCCGCCGCCGGCGGCCCGGCGAAGGTGGCCGGGCTCCACGCGGCCGGCTTCGACCTGGCAGTCGACTACCGGCAGCCCGGCTGGACCGGCCGGGTCCGGGACGCCGTCGGCGCGGTCGACGTGGTGTTCGACGGCGTGGGCGGACCGCTCGCCCGGGAGGCGTTCGACCTGCTCGACCCGGGCGGGCGGATGCTCAGCTTCGGGCTCGCCGGCGGCGCCTGGGCGGACATCCCGGCCGAGGCGGCCACCGCACGCGGCGTCACGCTGCTGAGCCCACGGCCCGGCCCGGACGAGCTGCGCGCCCTCACCGAGGCGGCGCTCGCCGAGGGCGCCGCCGGCCGGCTGCGACCGCAGATCGGGCAGCGCTTCCCGCTGGACCGGGCCGCCGACGCGCACGCCGCGATCGAGGCCCGGCAGACCGTCGGCAAGACCCTGCTCGACGTGCGTTGACCCGGCTCAGAGGTACATGCCGGTGCGGTGCTCCTCGGCCCGCGCCGGCTTGTCCCCCTCGCCGAAGAAGCGCTTGCCGCCGAACTCGCCGTGCAGACGGTCGTCCAGCTCGTCCGCGAGACCGGTCATCACCTGCACCGCGAGCATCAGGTGGGTGGGCTGGAAGTTGCGGCCGAACACCGGAATCGAGGCCCACACCGTGTCGTCGGCGCAGTAGAGCCGCCCGATCGGCATCCGGTTGGTCAACTCGGACAGCTTCACGTACAGGCGCTCGGTCGGCTCGACCTCGGTCAGCACCGGCGAGAAGACGTCCACGAGCGGCGGGTTGTCGCGCACCCGGACGAACACCATGGCCGAGCCGGCCCGGATGTTGATGTCACCGTCGGAGTCGACCTGAAGCTGGTCGGACGCGGACTTCAGCATGGTCGACACGACGGTGCGGACCCGCTCCTCCAGGGCCAGCACGTCGTTCTCGCCGGACTGCGCGGCCGCCGCCGCGGCCAACGCCTCGTCCAGGTCGGCCTCGACGTCGCGGTCCGGGCCGAACTCGCTGCGGGCGGTACCGAGCGGCTCCACCGGCAACGGCTCACCCTCGGTGTCGTGCACCAGGTAGACGAGGAAGGCGGGATGCGGGGCGCCGTAGACGTCACGCAGCGTCCGGGACAGCACAGCGGCCAGCCGGGTCGCCTCGTCGACGCCGCAGTCCAGCCCGAACTGCTCACCGGAACCCGGCACCACGCCCGGCGGCGACCAGCCGAGCGCCACCATGTCGGCCACCGCCGCCCGGTCCAACCGGTAGCCCTGGGGCAGCGTGGCGTTGCCGACCGCCCGGGCCGAGAGGCGACCCTCCTCGCCCGCGTCCACGCTCACCGAGTAGACGGCGTCCCCGGTGCCGGAGGCGGTCGGATCGAGTGTCACCTCCAGGTGACCACCGGCGGGCAGTGCGCGTAGCCGCTCGGCGAGCGCCCGCGCGAACTCACGCCAGGCCTCGGTGACCTTGGCCCGCAGATCAGCGGTGGTCGGCTCGTCGAGCAGGATCGACTCGTGGTGTTCCGGCGCGCTGCCGGTGGCGTGGTGTTCCGGCGCGCTGCCGGCAGGCTTGTCGACCGGCGCCGAGGGGTGGTCTGCCGTCATGATCGCCTCCGTCCGTCCCCGCCACCCTACCCACGCGCGGCGGCCACCGAATCACGCGCAAGGCGCTATTCCGCGGGCGTGGACCCACCCAGATCCACCGGCCACGAGCCGACCAGCGCGCTGAGCCGCTCGGCCGCCGCCGCCGGGTCCGCCCCGCGCCCCACCGCCACCCCCAACAGGTACGCGGTGACCGGCGCCCCCGGCCGGACCACCTGATGCGCCACGTCCCGGGCCACGTCCAGCACTGTCGGCACCGGCACCCCGGCCGGGTCCAGGTCCAGCTCGGCGCAGACCGCCGTGACCCAGTCGTCCAGCACCGTCATCTCGACCACTCCTCCGCCCGGCGTACGTCCTCGTCAGTGTCGCAGTCGAACCAGGGCGGAGGACCCGAGCCGGACCACGACACCTCGCGTACGGCGACACCGGTCAGCAGTCCGCGTACCGGCGCCCCGTCGAGGGTGCCGCCCCGCGTCGCGGCGAGCCGGTCGAGGGCGGCCCGCAGGGCCGGTAACCGCCACACCGCGCAGAGCTGCTGGCGGCGGCCGTCGCCGTCCACGTAACAGGCGAGGGCGACGGTCGGTCCGCGCGGGGGGAGCGCTGATGCCCGCTCGGTAGCGCGGTCGAGTTCCCGATCAGCAGCCGGTTCGCGTTCCCGCTCGGCGGCCCGATCGTGTTCCCGCTCGGCGGCCAGGTCGCGTTCCCGCTCGGCGGCCGGGGTGTCGAGGGCGCGCCGCAGCTCGGTCACGGCGGCGGCGGTGAGCAGCGGGAGATCGGCGGCGAGCAGGGCGACTGTTGTCGTACCCGGGTCGAGCAGCGCCAGCCCGGCCGCAATGGCGGCCGCCGGCCCACCCCCGGGTGGCTCCTCACGTGTCGTCCGGACGCCGTCGGGCAGCGGAACGGACGGGCCGACCACGATCCGCTGGTCCGCGTCGGCCACCGCGGCCAGTACCCGGTGCAGCATCGGCCGGCCGCCGACCGGACGGGCCGGTTTGTCGACGCCGCCCATCCGCCGGGCCGCGCCACCGGCAAGGACCACCGCCGCGTACCCCGTCACCGCCTCACCCTATCCACGGCCACGACCGTCGAATCCCGGCTCGGACACGAGGCTCGGGCCCGTGCCCGGCTTCGCTGGCGGTTTTCCGACGTTGATCAACTCCATCTCGCCGAAGTGGCGGCATCCGGGGCCGTCCGATACCGCCACTTCGGCGATCTGGTGTCGATCATGATCGGCTGGGCCGGCGGGGGCACGTGAACGAGTGGGGTGGGGTGCGGGCAGTGGAGGGGCCGGGGAGGATGGCGGGATGGGACGGGCGACAGACCGGCGGAGCGTGCTGCGGATCGACCTCGACGCGACGGGCGAGGGCCGGGGCCGGATCCGCCGCCAGGACACCCTGGCCGCGGAGGAGCCACTGGAGATCCGCGTGGGCGCGGCCGGGCCGGGTCGGCGTCGACCGCTCGCGGTGACTATGCGTACGCCTGGCGACGATCTGGACCTGGCGATCGGCTTCCTGCTCACCGAAGGACTGATCCGGTCGGCCGAGGACGTGCACACCGCACAGCTCTGCGCCGGCGCGGAGACCCCGAACACCTACAACGTGGTCGACGTGGCGCTCACCCCCGGTGTTCCGGAGCCGGTCACCGATCCGTCGCGCAACTTCTACACCACCAGTTCGTGCGGCGTGTGCGGCAAGGCGAGCATCGAGTCGGTGCGTACCCGTTCGCGGTTCGCCGTGCGGGACGACCCGCTGGTGGTCACCGCCGAGTTGCTGGCCGCGCTGCCGGACCGGCTGCGGGCCGCGCAGCGCGCCTTCGACCGCACCGGCGGCCTGCACGCGGCCGGCCTCTTCACCGCCGACGGGGAGATGGTGGTGCTGCGGGAGGACGTCGGGCGGCACAACGCGGTGGACAAGGTGATCGGCTGGGCCGCCCGGGAGGGGCGGTTGCCGCTGGCCGGGCACGTGCTGCTGGTCTCCGGGCGGGCCAGTTTCGAACTCACCCAGAAGGCGTGGATGGCGGGCGTGCCGCTGCTCGCCGCGGTGTCCGCGCCCAGCACGCTCGCCGTCGAGCTGGCCGAGGAGGCCGGGATGACGCTTGTCGGCTTCCTGCGCGGGCCGACCATGAACGTCTACACCGGGGCGGCCCGGATCGGCGGCTGACGGCTCAGCGCCGTGGACGGCGACGGCGACGGCGCAGCACCGGGCCTCCGTCGGAACCGGGCCAGCCGTCCAGCTCGGACGGGGCCACCCCGCGCCGAAGCGCCTCGTCGAGCAGCAGCGCGAGCGAATAGCCGGGGTGGGCGGACAGCACCCGTTCCAGGGCGACGGCCGCCAGCGCCCCGTGCCCGGAGCGCCAGGCGGAGAACGCGAGCAGGCAGCCCGGCGCGGCGATCAGGTCCGGCTCGGCGCGCCGCGTCACGTCGGTCCAGAGGCTGATGTCGGCGTCCCGGCCGTCGGTCCGGGACCAGGCGTGATCGCGTACCGGGATGTGGGTGAGCAGCACGGTCAGCCAGGCCACCTCGTCGTCGTCGAGCCGCTCGCCGCGCCGCTGCCGGCGGAACGCGGCCCGCACCGCCGCCGTGCCCGCGCTCCGCACCGCGCGTGGTGAATCCTCCGGACCTCCACCGTCGGCCCGCACATCACCGTCCCCCGGCACGGAACTGCCGGCCTCCGGGCCCCGGCCGGACTGCGCGGGCGTCCCGCCGGTGAGCGCGGCCAGGCGCAGACGGGCCCGGCCGGTGGCCCGGCGCATGGCGAGGCGTACCGGCCCGTCGAGCGGGGACACCTGCGCGGCCAGCGCGGCCCGGTCGGGCAGGGCGACCTGGCCGGCGAACACGGCCGCGGCGCTGACCTGGCTGGCGGCCGGGTCGTACGGGGTGCCCTCGGGCGGGCAGCAGGACGGCTCGGCGCACAGGTACGACCACCAGCGGCCGTCGGTGACCCGCAGGGCGTCGAGCACGACCAGGCCGGCAGCGGTCAGCGCGTCGCCGATCGCGTCCACGGCACCGGTCACCCGGGCGGCCGGACCGTAGCCGACGACTGTGGCGGCGTCGGCGTCCTGCCGGGCCACCACGTGTGCCAGGTGCCGGGCCGCCGGGCCGGGGTCGGCGCCGGGTGCGGGCAGGTCTCCCCGGGCGGCGAAGACGACGCGCCGGCCGCGTACCGCGACCACCACGACGCTGTCGGCCGGGTGGAAGCCGAGCAGGTAGGGCACGGCCGTGACCATGTCGGCGGGCGTGCGGACGGAGAGGCGGGGTTGCTCGGTGGAGTTCATGCCGGGAGCGTGGGCGGTGTAGTGCCACCGCGTCCGCCCCTGTGGACGACACGCGGTCCGTCCACAGATACGGAGCGTATCGGTCCAGGTCAGCGGCGATCCGTGGCGTCGCTTGCCCCACGGTTGTCCGGGGTACCCGCTACCTTGCGCTCATGGACCTGGCGTACCTGCGGGCACACCCGGAGCACCTGCCGACCTTCCTGACCCACCAGCGGATCCGGGAGACCCCGGTCTCCGGCGGCGACATCTGCGCCGCTTCCCGGCTCACGCTGGACGACGGGCACTCGGTGTTCGCCAAGACGTGGCCGGAGCGGGCGGCGCGTCCACTGCCGGAGGGCTTCTTCGCCACCGAGGCGGCCGGGCTGCGCTGGCTGCGCGAGGCGGGTTCGGTGCCGGTGCCGGAGGTGATCGTGGCGTTGCCCGATCTGCTCGCACTCGACTGGGTGGAGCCGGGCGAGCCGACGCCGGAGGCCGCGGAGGCGTTCGGGCGTGACCTGGCCGGGCTGCACCGGGCCGGGGCGCCCGCGTTCGGCGCGGACTGGGCCGGGTTCATCGGCGCGCTGCCGCAGGACAACACACCCGATCCCGGTCCCTGGCCGGACTGGTTCGCCCGGCGCCGCCTCCTGCCCTACCTACGCAGTTCGGTCGACGGCGGCGCGCTCGACGGTTCCGGGGCGGCGCTGGTCGAGCAGGTCGTCGCCCGGATCGGCGAGTTCGGCGGTGACGAGCCGCCGGCCCGGGTGCACGGCGATCTCTGGCCCGGCAACCTGCTCTGGGGCGCCGACGACCGGGTCTGGCTGGTCGACCCGGCCGCGCACGGCGGGCACCGCGAGACCGACCTGGCGCAGCTCGCCCTCTTCGGCGGCCCGCCTCACCTGGACCGCGTCCTGGCCGCCTACCGGGAGGCGTGGCCGCTGGCCGACGGCTGGCGGGAACGGGTGCCGCTGCATCAGCTGCACCTGCTGCTCGTGCACACCGCGATCTTCGGCGCGGCGTACGCGGACGCGGTGGCCGCCACCGCCCGGGCCGCCCTCCGGGGCCTCGACCGCGCTACGGTCGACGGATGAGCGCCCCCCGGACGACGACCGACGGCGTCCTCGCCGACCGGTACGGCCGCGTCGCCCGGGACCTGCGGGTCTCGCTGACCGACAAGTGCAACCTGCGCTGCACCTACTGCATGCCGGCCGAGGGCCTGCCCTGGCTCTCCGGTCCGCAGCTGCTCACCGACGACGAGATCGTCCGGCTGGTGGGTGTCGCGGTGACCCGGCTCGGCATCACCGAGGTGCGCTTCACCGGCGGTGAGCCGCTCATCCGGCCCGGCCTGCCCGGCATCGTGGCGGCGGTCGCCGCGCTCACGCCCCGGCCGCGCATCTCGCTGACCACGAACGGCATCGGCCTGGCCCGCATGGCGTCGGCGCTGCGCGACGCCGGGCTGGACCGCGTCAACGTCTCGCTCGACACGCTGGACCGCGACCGGTTCACCGCGCTGACCCGCCGCGACCGGCTCGCCGACGTGCTCGCCGGGCTGGCCGGGGCCGCCGAAGCCGGGCTGACCCCGGTGAAGGTCAACTCGGTGCTCATGCGGGGCACGAACGACGACGAGGCGCCCGCGCTGCTCCGGTTCGCGCTCGCGCACGGCTACGAGCTGCGGTTCATCGAGCAGATGCCGCTCGACGCGCAGCACGGCTGGGACCGCTCGACCATGGTCACCGCCGACGAGATCCTGGCCTCCCTGAAGGCCGCGTTCGCGTTGACGCCGGACCCTTCCGAGCGGGGCGCGGCACCGGCCGAGACGTGGCTGGTGGACGGCGGGCCGGCCCGGGTCGGGGTGATCGCCAGCGTGACCCGGCCGTTCTGCGGCGACTGCGACCGCACCCGGCTCACCGCCGACGGCCAGGTGCGCAACTGCCTGTTCGCCACCGAGGAGTCGGACCTGCGCGGCGCGTTGCGCGACGGCGCGGACGACGAGGAGCTGGCCCGGCGCTGGCGCGCCGCGATGTGGGCCAAGCGGGCCGGTCACGGCATCGACGATCCGACGTTCCTCCAGCCCGCGCGTTCGATGTCCGCGATCGGAGGCTGAGGGTGGAGCTGACCGTCCGCTATTTCGCCGGCGCCCGCGCGGCGGCCGGACTCTCCGAGGAGACCGCATCCGCCGGCCGGTCCCTGGACGAACTCCTCGATGACCTGGCCGCCCGCCACGGCGAACGCCTCGCGGTGGTGCTGAAGGCGGCGAGTTTCCTGGTCGACGGCGTGGCCTGTCATGATCGACGGGCGCTGTTGCCGGCCGGGGTGACGGTGGACGTGCTGCCGCCCTTCGCGGGCGGCTGAGGGGGGCACACGTGCTGGCCATGGCGACATTCCTGGGCTTCGTCGTGCTCGTGATCGGCTTGATCCACTTCTACCTGTGGAAGCGGCTGGTCCGGGACACCACGCGCCCGGGGCGGTGGCGCCGGGTCGGCGGGGTGGCGATCGCGGCGCTGGCGGTGCTCGTACCGGTGACTCTGGCGGGCACCCGCAACGGCTGGTACTGGCTGGCCTGGCCCGGCTACCTCTGGGTCGCGCTCATGTTCTACCTGCTGGTGATCCTGCTGGTGCTCGAAGTGCCGACCGCAGTGGCCCGGCTGGTGCTGCGCCGCCGCGCCCGCTCGGTGGTCGCCACCGGCCCGGAGCCCGAGCCCGCACTCGTGGGCGCGGCGACGGCGGAGGGTGCGACGCCACCGCCGGTCGACAGCGCCGGCGCGCCGCCGGCCGGCGCCCTCGCGCCGGACCACGACCCCTCCCGGCGGCTGCTGCTCGCGCGCGGGGCGGCGATCTTCGCCGGGCTCACCGCCGCCGGCGTCACCGGGTACGGCGTCCGCACCGCCATCGGTCCGCCGCAGCTCGACCGGGTGCAGATCCCGCTGGCCAAGCTGCCCCGGAGCATGGACGGGCTGCGCATCGCCACCGTCTCCGACATCCACCTCGGGCCGCTGCGCGGCCGGGCGCACACCGAGCGGATCGTCGCGATGATCAACCGGATGGACGCCGACCTGGTCGCCGTGGTCGGTGACCTGGTCGACGGCACGGTGGCCGAGCTGGGGGAGGCCGCCGAACCGCTGCGTGACCTGCGGTCCCGCTACGGCAGCTTCTTCGTCACCGGCAACCACGAGTACTACTCCGGCGTGGAGGAGTGGGTCCGCGAAGTGGACCGGCTCGGTCTGCGCGTGCTGCAGAACGAGCGGCAGGAGATCCAGGCCCGGGGCGGCGTGCTGGACCTGGCCGGGGTGAACGACGTGAGCGCCGCCGGCACCGGGGTGGCCGCACCCGCCGACTACGCCGCCGCGCTCGGCGACCGTGACCCGAGTCGGCCGGTCGTGCTGCTGGCGCACCAGCCGGTGGCCGCGCAGGAGGCGGCGAAGTTCGGCGTCGACCTCCAGCTCTCCGGGCACACGCACGGCGGCCAGATGGTGCCGTTCAACCTGGCGGTGAAGCTCGAACAGCCGGTGGTCTCCGGTCTCGGCGAGATCGACGGCACGAAGGTCTACGTCACGAACGGCGCCGGTTTCTGGGGTCCGCCGGTGCGGGTGGGCGCGCCTCCCCAGGTGACGCTCGTGGAGCTGCGCGCCCCATAGCGCGCACCCGCCGCCGAGTCCAGCACCGCATTGCTCAGGTCACCCGTTCGCGTGGCGGCGGGCGGGCGGGGGACCGGACGTGACAGGATGCGGCGTGCCTCCGTTCAGCGCCGCACCCTCCGGTGGCCTCCCGCCGTACGTGGCGGACCTGCACATCCACTCGAAGTACTCGCGTGCGTGCAGCCGCGACCTGACCCTGCCGAACCTGGCCTGGTGGGCCCGGCGCAAGGGCATCGGCGTGCTCGGCACCGGCGACTTCACCCATCCCGCCTGGTACGACCACCTGCGCGAGACGCTGCACCCGGCCGAGCCGGGCCTGTACCGCCTCGCGCCCGAGGCGGAGCGGGACGTCGCCCGGCGGCTGCCGCCCCGGCTCGCCAGTGAGGCGGAGGCGGACCCGGTCCGGTTCATGCTGAGCGTGGAGATCTCCACGATCTACAAGCGCGACGACCGCACCCGGAAGGTGCACCACCTGATCTACCTGCCGGACCTGGACGCGGTGGCCCGGTTCAACACGGCGCTGGGCCGGATCGGCAACCTCGGCTCGGACGGGCGGCCGATCCTCGGGCTGGACTCCCGCGACCTGCTGGAGATCACGCTGGAGGCGAGTCCGGACGGCTATCTGGTGCCGGCACACATCTGGACGCCGTGGTTCTCCGCGCTCGGCTCGAAGTCGGGCTTCGACGCGATCGCCGACTGCTACGCGGATCTGGCCGAGCACATCTTCGCGGTGGAGACCGGCCTGTCGTCCGACCCGGAGATGAACTGGCGGGTCGGCAGCCTGGACCGCTATCAGCTGGTGTCCAACTCGGACGCGCACTCGCCGCCGGCTCTGGCCCGGGAGGCCACGGTCCTCACCGCCGCCCGTGACTACTTCGCGATCCGCGAGGCGCTGCGCACCGGGGACGGGCTCGCCGGAACTGTCGAGTTCTTCCCGGAGGAGGGCAAGTACCACGCCGACGGGCACCGGTTGTGCGGGGTGAACTGGTCGCCGCAGCGGACCCGTGAGGCGGGCGGACGCTGCCCGGAGTGCGGCAAGCCGCTCACCGTGGGCGTACTCAGCCGGGTGGAGGAGCTGGCGGACCGGCCGGAGGGGCACCGTCCGGCGCACGCGCGCGAGGTGACCCACCTGGTGCCGCTGGCCGAGATCCTGGGCGAGCTGAACCGGGTCGGCGCGCGGTCGAAGAAGGTCGAGGGCAAGCTCAACGAGCTGGTCGCCGCGCTCGGCCCGGAGCTGGAGATCCTGACCCGTACCCCGGTGGAGGAGATCGGCCGGGTCGGCGGCGAGCTGCTCGCGGAGGGCATCGGCCGGCTGCGCCGCGGCGACGTGCGCCGGGTGCCGGGCTACGACGGGGAGTACGGCGTGATCACGCTGTTCGACCCGGCGGAACTGGGCGGCCCGGGTGCCGGGGCGGGGCAGGAGACGCTGTTCGACGTACCGGTGCCCGCGCAGCGGAGGCCCGCGGAGCCGGCGCCGAAACCGAAGGCCAAGCGCCCGGCGGCGGTCCGGCCGGAGCCGAAGCGGACGCCGCCGCCCGCGCCTCCGATCGCGACGCCGCCGTCCCCGCACGAGCCGTTCGAGCCGATGCTCGCCGGGATGGAGGAGGTCGGCACCGGCCTGCTGGACCGGCTGGACGCGATGCAGCGGGTGGCCGCGTCCGCGCCCGGTGGTCCGCTGCTGATCGTGGCCGGTCCGGGCACCGGGAAGACCCGCACGCTCACCCACCGGATCGCGTACCTGTGCGCGGAGTTGAACGTCTTCCCCGATCAGTGCCTGGCGATCACGTTCACCCGGCGGGCGGCCGAGGAGCTGCGGCACCGGCTGGACGGGCTGCTCGGCCCGGTCGCCGAGGACGTCACTGTGGGCACGTTCCACTCGCTGGGCCTGACCGTGCTGCGGGAGAACGCGGCGGCGGCGGGGCTGCCGGCGGACTTCCGGATCGCCGACGACGCGGACCGGGCGGCGGCGCGCGCGGAGGCCGGTGACGACGACGAGCGGTACGCGGCGTTGCTGCGCAAGCGGGACCTGGTCGACCTGGACGAGCTGCTGACGCTGCCGGTGTCGCTGCTCAAGGGGGACCGGAAGCTGGTCCGCGAGTACCGCGAGCGGTGGAAGTGGATCTTCGTCGACGAGTACCAGGACGTCGACGCGGTGCAGTACGACCTGCTGCGGCTGCTCAGCCCGCCGGACGGGAACCTCTGCGCGATCGGTGACCCGGACCAGGCGATCTACTCGTTCCGGGGCGCCGACGTGGGCTACTTCCTGCGCTTCTCGCAGGACTTCACCGACGCGCGGCTGGTCCGGCTGAACCGCAACTACCGCTCCTCGGCGCCGATCCTGGCCGCCGCGGTGCAGGCCATCGCGCCGTCGTCGCTGGTGCGGGGCCGTCGCCTCGACCCGGCCCGGCTCGACCCGGAGGCGCCGCTGGTCGGCCGGTACGCGGCGGCTTCGCCGTACGACGAGGCCGACTTCGTGGTCCGTACCGTGGACGAGCTGGTCGGTGGCCTGTCCCACCGCTCGCTGGACTCGGGGCGGATCGACGGGCGGACCACGTCGCTGTCCTTCTCCGACATCGCGGTGCTGTACCGCACGGACGCGCAGGCCGCGCCGATCGTGGACGCGCTGGCCCGGGCGAACATCCCGGTGCAGAAGCGCTCGCACGACCGGCTGCGGGACCGTCCCGGCGTGCCGGCCATCGCCCGCGAGCTGCGCCACGCCGGTCTGGACGGTTCGCTCGCCGCCCGGGTACGCCAGGCCGGGCAGATCCTGGCCGAGCGCTTCGCGGTGCCGACGCTCGACGGCTCCGGCGCGGTACGCCCCGAGGACGTCCGCACGGCGGTGGACCTGCTCACCCCGCTGGCCCGGCGCTGCGACGACGACCTGGAACTGTTCCTCAACCAGCTCGCCACCGGCGCGGAGGTGGACGCGCTGGACCCGCGCGCCGAGGCGGTCACGCTGCTGACGCTGCACGCCGCGAAGGGCCTGGAGTTCCCGGTGGTGTTCCTGGTCGGGGCCGAGGACGGGCTGCTGCCGCTGCGCTGGCCCGGAAGCGAGCCGGACGACGACGCGGTGGCCGAGGAGCGGCGGCTGTTCTTCGTCGGGCTGACCCGGGCGCAGGACCGGCTCTACGTCAGCCACGCGGGCCGCCGTGCCCGGCACGGCGCGGAACGCGACACCCGCCCGTCGCCGTTCCTCGACGTGATCGACCCGGCGTTGTTCGAGCGCCTGGACGCGACCGAGCCCCGCCGCCCGAAGGACCACCAGCTCCGGCTGATCTGACCGGGCACGCCTCAGCTGAGGACGGCGGCGAGCCACGCGCCGCCGAGCAGCGCCGGGCCGAACGGCACCGGCGTGTCCCGGCGTACCCGGCCGGCGGCGAGCAGGACGAGCACCGCGACTCCGGCGAGCACGTGCGGCAGGAGCAGCCCGAGGCGCAGCGCCGGCCAGCCGAGCCAGCCCAGCGGCAACCCGAGCGCGGCGGCGAGCTTCACGTCGCCGAAGCCGAGCCGGGCGCGGGGCAGCAGCGCCAGCAGCGCGTACCCGAGGAAGGAGAGCGCGGCCCCGGCCACCGCGACGGCCAGGCGGCGCGGTTCGCCGGTCGCCGCCGTGGCAGCGGTGAGGCCGAGCCCGCCGCCGAGCGCGACCACGCCGACGAGCGGGTCGGGCAGCCGCAGCGCTGTCACGTCGGTGACCGCGAGCGCCAGCCCGACGGCGGCGACCAGCAGCAGCGCGGGCAGCGCCGGGTCGGCGGCCCGGGTGGCGGCGAGCCCGCCGAACGCCACGGCGCCGGCCAGCGCGAACGCGCCCCGGCGCGGAGCGTCGCCGGCGGGAACTGTGACGAACGACCGGCCGACCGGTACGGCCACCCACCCGGCCGACGCGCCCAGCAGCGCGGCCCCTGTCACCAGCAGCGCCGACACGGGCGGGACGCTACCGCCCGGCGGGTTCCCCGGCTGCCCCGTCGACGGCTGGTGGCGGGGACCGGCGGGGTCGCTCGGTGCTCACCACCACCGCCACGCCGACCACGATGATCGCACCGCCCAGCAGCACCTGCGAGGTGATCGGCTCGGCGACGAACAGCGCGCCGAGCGCCACCGCGACCACCGGGTTCACGTACGCGTACGTGGAGACCAGGGAAATCGGCGCGTGCGCGAGCAGCCAGACGTACGCGGTGAAGGCGACGAGCGAACCGGCCACCATCAGGTACGCCAGCGCCGCCCAGGACCGCCCGGTCACCTCGGCGAAGCTGAAGCCGCGCAGCTCGCCACGGGCGACGCCGACGAGCGCGAGCACCGCCGCGCCGGCCAGCATCTCGTAGACGGTGGCCACGAACGGGTCGGCGGGCATCCGGATCCGCCCGGACAGGTACGAGCCGACCGACCAGCTGGTGGCGGCCGCGACCACAGTGAGCGCGCCGGCCACCGGCACGCCGTCCACGCCGTCGCGGGGCAGCACCAGCACGACGAGGCCGGCGAAACCGAGCGCCACCCCGAGGAACGTCCACGGCCGGGGCCGGTCCCCGCCCACGGTCCGCAGCACCACCACCAGCAGCGGCACGGTGGCCACCAGCAGCGCGGCCACGCCCGAGGGAACCGCGGTGCCGGCCGGACCCGACTCGGCGAGCACCACCAGTCCGTTTCCGCCGGCGAGCAGCAGCACGCCGATCAGCGCGGCGGAGCCGACGCGGCGCACGGGCACCCGCAGCGCGCCGGGGCCGCGCCGCAGGCGCAGCACCACGGCGAGCACCACGGCCGCGCCGGCGAACCGCATCGCCGCGGAGATGAGCGGCGGCAGGGACTCGACGGCGACCCGGATGCCCAGGTACGTCGAGCCCCAGAGCAGGTAGACCAGCACGAGTGCGGTCCAGATCAGGGCGGTGCGTGTCGGCGGCGTCGCGGAATCGACAGCGTTCGTCGCACTCGTGGGGCGTGAGCTCATCGAGGGTCCACGCTACGGTGACCACGGCGTCGGCGTCCCCAGTTGGTGGCCGGCCTCTCAGCACTGGCGTACGCAGGAGGCGTTCATGTCGAACTTCGGTCCACCGGGCGGCGGCTCCCCCGACCCCTGGGGACGGCCCGACGACGGCTACGCCCCGCAGCCCGATCCCCGCTACGCCGCGCAGCCCGATCCGCGTCACGACCCGCAGTACGGCCCGCCGGGCGCGCAACCGTACGGCCCGCCGGCCGATCAGTACGGGCCGCCGACCCAGCAGTACGGGCCCGCCGACCGGTACGGCCCGCCGGCCGATCAGTACGGCCCGCCGACGCAGCGCTACGAGCCGGCGCCGGCGTGGTCCCCCGGCCCACCGCGGCAGGGTCACCCGGCCGACCCCTACGCCGGGCCGCAGTACGGCGGGGAGCCGCAGTACGCCGAGCCGACGCCGCCGAAGCGCGGCAAGGGCCCGCTGCTGGTGGTGGTGGTCGTGCTGGCGGTGCTGCTGCTCGGCGGCGCCGGGGCGTACTGGATGCTCGGCCGGGACGAGGAGAGCCCGACCGCCGGGACGACGGCGGCCACCGCGCCGGCCGCTGATCCGACCGAGGCGGCGCCGAGCGATCCGGCGGAGGCCACGCCGACCGCGCCCGCGCCGGCCTCCTCGACCGATCCGCGTTTCGTGAAGGCGGGCCAGTGCGTCGCCAACGAGGGTGGCGGCGGTCAGCCGAAGCTGGTGATCGCCGACTGCGCCCCGAAGACGTACGAGGTGCTGCGGCGCATCGACGGCGCGACGAGCGGCAAGAAGGACGCGGAGGCGAAGTGCGGGAAGGTCGACGGGTACACCGACTGGTACTTCTTCGACAGTGAGCTGGACACGCTCGACTTCGTGCTCTGCCTGAAGCGCCGCTGACGCGCCACTGACGCCCCGGCTCGTCGGTAACCAAAACTAGGGCTGTCTAGCTTCCACGCTAGACAGCCCTAGTTTTATGTCGAGACCGACACGCGGTAGCCGCCTCTACGCACGTCTAGCCTGGCCGCTAGAGAAGCCGATACTGTGCGATTCGTGGATCCGGTCCGCAACCCGTACGCGCCGGGCGCCGGCCAGCGCCCGCCCGAACTCGCCGGGCGGGGGCGGGAACTGGACGTGTTCGACGTGGTGCTGGAACGCATCGCGCGTGGCCGGCCCGAACGCAGCCTGATGCTCACCGGGCTGCGCGGCGTCGGCAAGACCGTCCTGCTCAACACGCTGCGGTCCGAGGCGATCAACCACCTCTGGGGCACCGGCAAGATCGAGGCGCGGCCGGACCAGTCGCTGCGCCGCCCGATCGCCGCCGCGCTGCACATGGCGGTCCGCGAACTCGCGCCCCGGCACCGCGCCCCGGACCGGATCGACGCCTTCCTCGGCGTACTCAAGGCCTTCGCGCAACGCTCCGCCCCCACCGGGCGCGGCGGCGCGGCGCCCAAGCTGCGCGACCGCTGGCAGCCCGGCATCGACGTGCCCGCGAGCAGCGGACGCGCCGACTCCGGCGACATCGAGATCGACCTGGTCGAACTGCTCAGCGACGCGGCGACGGTCGCCACCGACGTCGGCACCGGCATCGCGATCTTCATCGACGAGATGCAGGACGTCGGCGCCGAGGACGTCTCCGCGCTCTGCGCCGCCTGCCACGAGCTGTCCCAACTCGGCGCGCCTCTCATCGTGGTGGGCGCGGGACTGCCGCACCTGCCCGCGGTGCTCAGCGCCGCCAAGTCCTACTCCGAGCGGCTCTACCGCTACCAGCGCATCGACCGGCTCGACCGGATCGCCGCCGACCAGGCGCTCTGCGCGCCGGCCGAGCGGGAGGAGGTCGAGTACGAGCAGAAGGCCCTCGACCTGCTCTACGAGAAGTCCGGCGGCTACCCCTACTTCGTCCAGGCGTACGGCAAGGCCACCTGGGACCACGCGCCCCGCTCGCCGATCACCGCGGCGGACGTCCGGGTCGCCGCGCCCGAGGCGGAGGCGGAACTGGCGGTGGGGTTCTTCGGCTCCCGGTTCGAGCGGGCCACCCCGGCCGAACGCGAGTACATGCGCGCCATGGCGACGCTGGCGCTGGTGGACGGCGAGGAGGGCAGCCGCGACGACATGGACGCCGCGGTGCCGACCGCCGAGATCGCCCGCGCGCTCGGCCGCAAGCCGGCCAGCCTCTCCCCGGCCCGCGACGCGCTGATCAAGAAGGGGCTGATCTACTCCGGCGAGCGGGGGACCGTGGCGTTCACCGTCCCGCACTTCGGCCGCTACCTGCGCACCCAGCCCGCGTGACGGCCGCGACCGCTCAGACCCGCGACCACGGTGGTGGGAAGACCACCTCGCCGGACGGCGGTGGCGGTTCCTCGCTCGCCGACGGCGGCAGCACCAGCGCCTGCCACGGCTCGCCCAGCCCGGACCACGGGCTGGTCAGGCCCAGCCGGTCCGCCGGGCCGAACCCGAACCGCCGGTAGTACGCCGGGTCGCCCAGCACCACCACCAGCCGTTCGCCCAGCTCGGTCGCGGCGTCGAGCGCCGCCTGCACCGCCGCCGTGCCGTGACCGAGCCGCTGCCGGTGCCGTGCCACAGCCACCGGGCCCAGCGCCAGCGCCGGCCACACGCGGCCGTCGTCGGTGCGTACGTCGACGCGCGTGAGCAGCGCGTACGCCACCACCTCGCCGCCGTACTCGGCGACCATGGCCAGCTCGGGAATCCACGCCGGGCTGTGCCGCAGCTCCTCGACCAGGCCGACCTCCGGCGGGGTGGCCACGTCGGGCCGGGCGAAGGCGGCGGCCAGCACCCGGGCCACCGCCGGCTCGTCGGCGGGGCCCTCCGGGCGTAGTCGCAGCGTCGTCACCCGCGCGACCTTACCGAACGCGACCGGTCCATCCGCGACGGTCGCTGAAATCGATACCGTCCGGACGTCCACGTCGGCCGATACCTTTCGTGTGTTGCGGGGATGACGACGCCCCCGACGGGGTAAGACTGAGCCATGAAGCCCGTGCGCTCCCTCGCCCGAGTCATGTTGAGCGGCATCTTCGTGGTCAGCGGCGCCCGCAACCTGCGCAACCCGGAACGCCTGGTGCAGGCCGCGGAGCCGGTCACCGGGAAGGTCGCCCCGCTGATCCGCAACGTGCACCCGCGCATCCCCACCGACACCGTGTCGCTCATCCGGGCCAACGCCGCCACCCAGCTCGTCGGCGGTCTGATGCTGGCCACCGGCCGGTTCACCCGTCCGGCCGCGCTGGTGCTCGCCGGCTCTCTGATCCCGACCACCGCCGCCGGTCACGCCTTCTGGAACAACGACGACCCGGCGGCGCGCAACAACAACCAGGTCCACTTCCTGAAGAACCTCGGCCTGCTCGGTGGCCTCCTCCTCGCCGCCGCCGACACCGAGGGCAAGCCGGGGCTGCGCTGGCGCGCCGGCCACCGGATCGACCACTCGCGCCGGTCGGTCACGCGCGCGGTCCGCACCGCCCGCCGCGATGCGAAGATCGCCGTACGCTCCGCGGCGGCCGCCCGCCGAATCCCTGGTTGACACCCCTTTCGTACGGCCACCACCCCCCGCAAGGCCACCAATCACCTGAACCGTCCGAGACCCGTTAACGCGGTGGAAATGTCGCAAACACGTGTGGGATCGGACACGGTCGCGTAACGCGGGAGGCAGCAACGTGAGGCGCCGTTCTAGGCTCCGTTCTGGACCTGGACGGGTACGACGACCTTGGTACGGGGGTGGCCACGCCATGCCGACGTCAGTCGGTAGACGGACCAACCGCCTCGCCCCGACCTCCCGCGTCGACCGCCGGACCGTCGTGCGCCTCGGGATCGTGGCCGCCGTGTCGTACGCCGCGTGGCTGGCCATCGGCGCCTTCGGACGGCCGTACAACTTCTTCGACATGAAGATCTACCACGGCGCGGTGGTGTGGTGGGCCAGCGGAAACGAGCTGTACGACTTCGTCGCGCCGTCGACGACACTGGGCTTCACCTATCCACCGTTCGCCGGTGTGGTCATGCTCCCGATGTCCTGGCTGCCCGTCGACGGCGCCGGCTTCGTCAACGCCCTGGCCAGCATCGCCGCGCTCGCGGTCGTCCTGGCGGCGCTGCTGCGCCCCATCGTGGACCGGCTCGGCTGGCCGCTCTGGTTCACCGTCGGCATCGCCACCCCGCTCGCGGTGGCCATCGAGCCGTCCCGGGAGACGCTCGGCTACGGCCAGGTCAACCTGCTGCTGTTCGCGCTCGTCATGGCCGACATGGTGGGCCTGCGCTGGCGCGCCAAGCGGGGCACCCACCACGAGACCGCCGACTCGCCGCTGGCCCGCTTCGTCTACAGCGGCGCGTGGGCGGGCGTCGGCATCGGGCTCGCCACCGCCGTCAAGCTCACCCCGGCGTTGTTCGTCGCGTACCTGATGCTGACCCGGCAGTGGCGCGCCGCGCTCACCGCCGTCGGCACCACGATCGGCGTGACCATCGCGACGTTCGGCCTGGTCGGTGAGGAGTCCCGCGCGTACTTCACGAGCGTGCTGTGGCAGACCGAGCGGGTCGGCGCGGCGGACATGACCGCCAACCAGTCGCTCGCCGGGCTGCTGGCGCGGCTCTACGACTCGATCGAGACGCCCGGCCTGCTCTGGCTCGCCTTCTCGGTGCTGCTCCTGGCGCTGGGCCTGTCCCGCGCGATCAGCGCCCGCGCCGACGGCGACGAGCTGACCGCGTTCACACTCGTCGGGCTCACCGCCAACGTGATCAGCCCGATCTCCTGGTCGCACCACCTGATCTGGGTCATCCCGGCGATCATCGTGCTGGCCGACGCCGCGGTACGCCGCCGCGACGCCAGCCGTGGCCTGCCCCTGCGCGGCAGCGGCCCCTCGGCCAACGGTGTGCCGGCGCTGCGCCCGCCGATCTGGTACCCGACGTTGACCGGGCTCCGCCACGGCGTCGGCGCGCTCGGGCTCTACCTGCTGTTCCTGATCTCACCGATCTGGCCGTACGAGCACCAACTCCCCGAGGTGTCCCACTACCAGGACGGCCTGTTCGGCGCGCTGATGGAGAACTCCCTGGCCATCGCGCTGATCGTGCTGGTGGCGGCCCTGCCGTGGCGTCCGGGAGCCGAGCCCGCGTTCTACCACGACCGGTTCAGCCGCGCGGCCGCGCTCGCCGGCCGGCGCTGAGCACTCAGGGGCAGTTCACCCATTCCTCGGTGCCGTCGTCGAAGACCTGCCGCTTCCAGATCGGCAGCCGCGCCTTGACCTCGTCGACCAGCCGGGCGCACGCGGCGAACGCCGCCGCCCGGTGGGCGGTGCTGACCGCCGCCGCCAGCGCCACGTCGCCGATCTCCAGCGGGCCGATCCGGTGCGACACCGCGACCGCGTAGACCGCCGGGTCGGCGGCGATCTCGGCCGCCACCTCACGCAGCACCGCCTCGGCGGTGGGGTGGCCCTCGTACTCCAGCCGGGTGACCCCCCGCCCGTGGTCGTGGTCGCGGACCACGCCCTGGAAGGAGACCACCGCGCCGGCCCGGCGGTCGGCGACCGCCGCCTCGTGCGCGGCCAGGTCGAGCGGCCGGTCGGTCACCGCGCCGAGCACCACGCCTGCCCGCACCGTCACGACGTCTCCCGTCGGCTCGTTCGTCGCGCTCACCCGGCACGCTCCCCGGGGGTCAGCGGCAGCGGCACCAGCGGCACCCGGTCGCCGGCCGCGCCGCTGGCGCCGGGCCGGATCACCGCGAAACCATCCGCGCCCGCGAGACCGCGCAGCATCGCCGACCCGACGTGCCGCACCGGGTACGCCGTGCCGGCGACCCGGTCCCAGCGGGCCAGCGCCAGATGGGTGTAGTCGCCGCGCCCCGGAATCGGCTCGGCCAGCGTCACGTGCGGCAGCACCGGCATCGGCCGGCCGGTGAGACCGGCGAGCAGCGGCGCGACGAGCGACACGAGCGCCACCACCGCGGACTGCGGGTTGCCCGGCAGACCGGCCACGAACCGCACCCGCCCGTCGTCGCCCACCAGCCGGGCGAGCAGCATCGGGAAGCCCGGGCGCACCGCCACCGTATTGACCACGTAGTCGGCGCCGAGCGCCTCCAGCGTCGGGTGCAGGTGGTCGACCGGCCCGTGCATGGTGCCGCCGGTGGTGCAGACCAGGTCGGCGTTGGCGAGCGCGCCACGCACCGCCGCCACGTGCGCGGGCAGCGTGTCGGCAACCGGGCCGACCACGTCGGCCGTACGCACCTGGCAGCCGTAACGGCGCAGCCAGGCGGGCACCGACGGGCCGAGCGCGTCGCGGACCCGCCCCGCGCCGGGCGGACCCGAGGTGAGCAGTTCGTCGCCGAAGACCAGCAGCGCGGCCCGGGGTGGGCGGCGGACCCGCAACGTGTCGTGCCCGCAGGAGGCGGCCAGGCCGAGCACCGCCGGATCCACCGGCGTGCCGGCGGGCAACAGCTCCTCCCCGAGGTACGCCTCCTCGCCCGGCTCCCGCCACTCCGGCGCCGGGCGGGGCGTGCCGGTCACCAGGCCGTCCGCCGTGCGGGCCGACTCCTCGATCCGCAGGATCGCCGTCGTGCCCTCGGGAACCATCGCGCCGGTGGCGATCTCGACGGTGCTGCCGTCGGCCTCCAGCGGCGCGGCGGTGTGCCCGGCGAGCAACCGGCCCACCACCCGCCACGGCCCCGGGCCCCGCACCGCCCAGCCGTCCACGCTGGAGGTGGGGAACGCCGGCAGGTCGGTACGCGTCGTCAACGGCTCGGCGAGGGTGTGCCCGTCGGCCTCGGCCAGCGGGCGGGCGACGGCGGGGAGCGCGGCGGACAGGCCCACCGCGTACACCCGGGAGCGGGCCTCCTCCCACCCGGCCGGTGGTGGCGTGCCCGCCTCGGCCGCGGCGGCTTCGGTTTCCGTGCTCATCCGGCGAGCCTAGCGCCGGGGCACGTGGCCCGCGGGTTCAGTGGTCGCCGCCGCGAAGCTGGTCGACCGCGTGCCGCAGGATCGGCCCGAGCACCGCAAGGCCGTCGCGGGCGCCGCCCCGCGAGCCGGGCAGGTTGACCACGAGCGTCCGGCCGGTCACCCCGGCCAGCCCGCGGGACAGCACCGCGGTCGGCACGGTGTCGCGGCTGTACGCGCGGATCGCCTCGGCGATGCCGGGGATCTCGTAGTCGAGCAGCGCACGGGTCACCTCGGGCGTGCGGTCGGTCGGGGTGATGCCCGTGCCACCGCTGGTCAGCACCACGTCCACACGTTCCTCGCGGGCGGCGAGCAGCGCCTCACCGACCGGATCGCCGTCCGGCACCACCACCGGCGGGTCGACCTCGCAGCCCAGCTCCCGCAGGCCGGTCACGAGCAGCGGGCCGCTGGTGTCCTCGTACACCCCGGCGGCGGCACGGTTGGAGGCCACGATCACCCGGGCCCGGATCACGGCCGGTCCTCCGGCCGGACCCATTCGCCGGTCTTGCCGCCCTCCTTGCGGAGCACCCGGACGGCCTCCACCGAGGCGGCCGGGTCGACCGCCTTCACCATGTCGATGAGAGCGAGGCCGGCGACCGCCACCGCGGTCAGCGCCTCCATCTCGACGCCCGTCCGGTCGGCGGTCTTCGCGGTGGCGGTGATCTCGACCGTGTCGGCGGTCAGGTCGAGGTCGACGGTGACGCCGTGCAGCGCGATCGGGTGGCAGAGCGGGATCAGGTCGGGCGTGCGCTTGGCGCCCATGATGCCGGCGAGCCGGCCGACGGCCAGCGCGTCGCCCTTGGGCAGGCCGTCGCGCCGCAGCAGCTCGACCACCTCGGTGGTGGTGCGGAGCCGGCCGGCGGCGACCGCGAGCCGGCCCGAGACCGGCTTGGCGGAGACGTCGACCATCCGGGCCGCGCCGGCCGGGTCGACGTGGGTGAGCTGCGCGGGTTCGGTCACGGCCCGACCCTATCCGCCGGGTACGACGACGCGCGTGCTCCCGGCCGTCGGCGGGGAGGAGCGCCGTGTCGGGTGCAGATCCACGACGCCCCTCCCTCACCTACCCACCGCCGATTCGCTGGGGGGAACTGGCGGTGGGGGCCTTCGCTCGGCCTGGCCCACCCTGGCGGTGAGCCCTCCCCGTGGCCGATGGCGGGACGCTAACGAACGCTGCGATAAGAAATCGATAAGGCGGGTCAGGTCGGTGGTGACGGCATCGCGGCGAGCTGCCGCCGCAACTCGTGACGCTCCGGGGCGCCCATCCGTTCGAAGATCGCCAGGGCCCGTTGCCGGTACCGTCGCGCCTCGACCGGCTGCTCGTCCACCAGGTGCTCCGCCAAACCGCTGAGGGCGCGGGCCTGCTCGTACGGGTGGGCGATCCGGGTGGCGATGGCGAGGGCTTCCTCGAGCACGGCGGCGGCCTCCCCGCCTCGGCCGACGGCTCGCAGGGTGACGGCCAGCTCGTTGCGCGCCTCGGCTTGGACCTGCTGCTCACCGGAAGCGGCGGCGGCCTCGATGGCGGCTTCATGATGCCGCAACGCCTCCTCGTAGCGGCCGAGCTGGCGGTAGGTCCCGGCGAGGTCGCTGATCGTCTCGGCGCGGGCGAAGCCGCTGCCGGTGCGGTCCCGGAGCGCCAGCGAGGCGCGTAGCAGGCGCTCGGCCTGCGCGTTCTGCCCGAGCCGGTACCTGACGCCTCCCAGGTGCCCCAGCGCGTTCGACATGTGGAACGGGTCCTGCCTGGTGCGCGCGACGAAGAGGTGGAGCCGGTGAACGGCCATCGACTCGTCGTACCGGCCGAGGCAGCGGAGCGTGAGGCCGAGGTTGGGCAGAACGGGAAGGGTGTCCAGCACGTTGCTGCGCAGAGTCAGGCGGTTGATCTCCAGCGACTGCTGAAGTCGACCGGTGAGCCAGTACACCACGCCGAGGTTGAACCGCGCCCGCTGCGCGCCCGCTGCGTCCCCGAGCCCGGTGAGGATCGAGACGACCTCGTGCAGGTGGGTGGAGGCGTCCTGGAAAGCGCCGGTACGCACACAGGCCGACGCGAGGTAGTTGTGCATGAGAGCCACGGCGTGCCGATCTCCGCACCGTCGGGCCGCTGCCAGACCCGCGGAGTGGGTGACCGAGATGTCGTCGAAGTAGCCCCGGGTGTAGAAGAAGCGCCAGCTGGCGCGCGCGAGCCGCCAGGCCATCGGTTCATGGCCCTCCTCAGCCGCCTGGCGGGCGAAGGCGATCAGATTCAGGCGCTGGTCCTCCAGCCAGTCCAGATCGCCGTGCTCGCGTCCGACGAGCAGGTCCGCGCGGCGCGGCTCCCCGAGCCGCAGGTGCAGCGCGAGTACGCCGCTGTCCTCGGTCTGCGCCGAGGCCCGCACCACCGAGTGCAGCAGGTGATCCAACAGGTTCTGTACCGCCGCGTGGCGCGCCGGCCGCTCGTCCTCCTCCCGGGCCAACTCGGCGGCGTACCGCCTCATCAGATCGTGCAGGCGGTACCGGCCCGCCGCGGTCTCCTGCACGAGGTTGCGGTCCACCAGTTCGTCGAGGACGTCCGCCGCCTCCCGCCACGGCAGATCGTTTAGGGCGGCGACCATGGCGGTGTCGAGGTGACCGCCGGTGACCAGCCCGAAGGATCGGAAGGTTCTCCTGCACGCCTCGTCGAGCGGCTCGTACGACTCGGCGAACGCCTCGATCACGCTCCGCGCCTCGGTCCGGAGACCGGGAAGGATCATCGATCTGTCGTTCAACCTGTCGACGAGATCGGAGATCCGCCAGTCCGGCCGGTGAGCGAGGCGGGTGCCGGCCAGCCTGACCGCGAGGGGCAGACAGCCGCAGATGCCGACCAGGCGGCGTGCGGCCTCCCGTTCGGCTGTCACCCGCCCGTCCCCGACAAGTGTCGTGAGCAGTTGCAGCGCCTCGGGCTCGGAGAGAACGGCGAGGGACACCGGCGGCCGTTCGGTGAGCGCCAGCAGGCGACGCCGGCTGGTGACGAGCACCACCGCCGGCCCGGAGGTGGGCAGCAGCGGTTCGACCTGCCGGCTGTCGGCGGCGTTGTCGAGCACCACCATCGCGGCCCTCGTGGCGAGTTCTCGCCGCCACATTTCCAATCGATCGGGCAGTTCCATCGGTATCCGGCCCGCCGGCACACCCATTTGGCGAAGAAGGATGTCAAGCGCTGCGGTAGGCGTCATCCGCGTGTCCTCGGTGTGCCCGCGCAGGTCGACGAAGAGCTGCCCGTCGGGGAAGCGTTCGGCCAACCGCGAGGCCACGTGCAGGGCGAGAGTCGTCTTGCCGCAGCCCGCCATGCCGTCGATCAGGCGGATCGTCGGGACTCCGCCGGACCGCTCGCGCACGTCGTGCAACAAGCGATCGACAATTTCCTTCCGGCCGACGAAATCCGGCACCGTGCGCGGCAGCCAGTCATGCGTACGGGATCTTTTCCGAATTGTTTCCGCCTCGGTGACGGAGTTCGGGACCCGCCGACGGGCGAGGGCGGCCGCGACCCGCAACTGCTCCATCTCCTCGCTGGGCGGCACGCCCAGTTCGCCGGTGAGGGCCTCGCGCGCGGCGCGGTAGACGGCCAGCGCGCCACCCGCATCACCGGCCGCGGTGAGGGCACGCATCAGGAGACACTGCGCGCGCTCCCACAGAGGCTGACGCGAGACCTCCTCACGCAGCAGCGACGCCGCCGATTCCGGGCGCCCCAGGATGAGATGCGCCTCCGCCAGCGACTCCAGGGCTGCCCGGCGTTCCTGGCTCGCGGCCTCTCGCCGGGCGGTCAGCACCGGCCCCAGCGTCAGCCCGGCGAGCAGCGGGGCCGCCGCGGCGCCCACATCCTCCAGCAACGGGACCGCCTGCGCCGGCGCTCCCGCCCGCATCAGTTCCCGAGCGTGGCGCCAGCGCGCGGTCAGCCGGTACAGGTCGATGAGGCTCTCGTCGGCGAGGAGTCGGTAGCCACCGGGCTCACGGACGATCCTGAGCCTGTCATCCGCGTACGAGTCGAGGCTGCGACGCAGGTTGCCGGCGTAGGTCCGAACATTGGCGATCGCGGAGCGAGGCGGATCGTCGGGCCACAACTCGTCCACCAGGTCGTGCATGGGGACCAACTGATTGGCCCGCACGACCAGCAGCGCCAGAACCAGCTGCTGTTTGGGGGTTCCAAGCGAAAGGCCCGCGGCGCCGATCCGCACCGCCAGACCACCGACCACTTGGATTTCCATGCTGCTGTTCCGGCCCCAGTCGGCTCTTGTCCACGGGCACACGGGAGCGTAATCGATTAGTCACAAACCCGTTGCCCCGGCAGCGGTCTCGCACACCGACACCACTCTCGTCCGACCCGGCGGTGAAAGCCGCCCAAAGCACGGTTGTAATGTTCCGCCGCCACGACGACGCTACAGGCGACGTAAGGCTCCTCAGGCCATTCCCATGGCGCTGAGCGACTACGCGGGTACATGAAGGAGACGATCGGCTCCGCTCCGCATACACCCCGTGGACACAACGTCATTTACTCCGCAATAGTTACTTATATTGCGCATACCGACATTAATGCTTCCTTATCGCCCTACCTACGCTCTAACCTGCTCTTCCAAGACAGGGGGCGCCACGAAGCGCCAAGAGAGATATGCGAGGAGGGTCGTGACAATGCGCAGCACCGAATGGAACTGACGAACCTTTTGGTCATCAAGCAACCACGACCCGTTTCGATATCCGAGGAGGCGGCAAAATGCGTAGCACCGAATGGAACTGAGAGTTCTCATATTTCCGGCGAAGGGGTAGGCTGCCGCTCATCGCATTCCGACGGTGAGCGGCGGGTGATGCCGGTTGAGCCGAACAGCGGACGGCCGACAAGCCGTCGAACCCATGCTGCGCGTGATCGTGTCCGTCTTGAGCGTGTGCGCGACGTTCGTCGCGCTCGCCGCACTGATCGCCGTCTGGACAGAGCCACCGGACTCCGTACGTGACCTCGTCACCGTCACGGCCCTGGTGGTGACGGTCGCCCTGGCCACAGTCATCAAGACGCCGGTGCGAATCCGGTCGACCACAGTGGCCTTCGCCTGGGTCGAGACTGCGATCGTCGTCGGTCTCGCCGTCGCGCCGGCCTCCTGGCTGATCCTGGCAACCGGCATCGGCGTAGCCTGCGGCTCGGTCACGCGACTCGCGCCCATCAAGACCGCATTCGGCGTCGCGAAGCACACGTTGGTCGCCGGGGGCAGCGCTCTCGTCATCCTGCTGCTCGGCAACGCGTGGCCGCCCCGCGAGCCGCTCCAGATCGTTCTGCTGCTCGGAGTCGTCTACCTCGTCGCGGCCGTGCTCGACGACCTACTCGCGATGCCGGTCATCGCGCTCGCGTCCGGCACGCCCATCGTGCGGCAGTTCCGCACCGACCTCGACCTGCGGGTGGCCGGCTTCGCGGTCCGCTTCCTGGTGGCCGCCTGCACCGTACTCATCCTGCGGGCCGATCCCCGGCTGCTGCTCGCCGTGCCGGCACTGGTGCTCAGCCTCCACCTGGCCTATTCCACGCGGATCCGCACCCGCACCGAGCAGCAGGCGTGGCAACGACTCGCCCGCGCCACCGACGCGCTCAACGTGGTCGACCTCGACCAGGTGCTGACCACCGCAGTCACCGAAGCCAGCGAACTCTTCTCCGCCGACGAGATCGAGATCGAACTGCGCGACGGCGGACGCACCGTCCGCGGCAACGCCGCAGGCATCGCGTACGACGGAACGTCGCCCCAGCCCAGCGACATCGACGGCCGGGTCATGCCGGTCGCGCTGGAAGGCCACAACCGCACCGACGACCTCGGCGTGCTGCGGCTACGGTTCGCCGGTCCGGTCGAACTCTCCGAGCGCGAGCAGTACACCCTGCGTACCTTCGCCTCCGCCCTGTGCACCGCGGTCCGCAACGCCCAGGCGTACGCCGAACTCGCCCGCATCGCCGAGGACCACGCCTACGCCGCCACCCACGACGCCCTCACCGACCTGTCCAACCGGCGTCACCTGCTGGACGAGGGCAGCGCCCAGCTCACCACCCGGCACGCCGACGGCGTCACCGCGCTGGTGCTGATCGACCTCAACCACTTCAAGGAAGTGAACGACACCCTCGGCCACGGCGCCGGTGACCAGGTGCTGATCCAGGTCGCCGAGCGGCTGCGCGACGCCGCCCGCCCCGACGACCTGGTCGCCCGGCTCGGCGGGGACGAGTTCGCCGTGCTGCTGCGCGGCCTGCCCGCCCCGGCCGTCGCCTCCCACCGCGCCGAGGCCCTGCTCAACGCCCTGCACGACCCGCTCGACGTGGACGGCATGCGGATCAGCGTGGAAGCCAGCGGCGGCATCGCCGTCGCCCCCGCCACCGGCGGGATGCCCGAGCTGCTTCGCCGCGCCGACGTGGCCATGTACCAGGCCAAACGCGCCGGCCAACGACTCGCCACCTACGCCCCCGCCCGCGACACCGCAGACCTCAGCCGGCTCACCCTCGGCGGGGAACTGCCCCGCGCCGTCGCCGACCACGAGTTCACAGTCAACTTCCAGCCCATCGTCGACCTCGCCGGCGGCGAGGTGATCGGCGCGGAGGCCCTCGCCCGCTGGCACCACCCCACCCACGGGCTCATCGACCCACTGCGCTTCCTCGAAGCGGTGGAACGCTCCGGCCTGCTGCCCGCGTTCGCCGAGGCGATCCTCGACCAGGCGCTCATCGCCGCCGGCTCCTGGCGCGACGCCGGCTTCGACCTGCCCGTCTCGGTCAACGTGTCACCCCGCAGCCTGCTCGACGCCCGCTTCCCCGGCGCGGTCCTGGCCCGGCTGCGCGCCCACGACCTCCCGCCGGACCGGCTCGTGCTGGAACTCACCGAGACGCTCACGCTCAGCCAGCTCGACGTCGTCGACCGCGTCCTCAGCCGCCTGCGCGACTCCGGCGTCCGCCTGGCGCTCGACGACTTCGGCACCGGATATTCGTCGCTCTCCCTGCTCTCCCGCATCCCCGTACACGAACTGAAGATCGACCGCAGCTTCGTCACCGCCATGGAGACCGCGCCCGAGGCCGCCGCCGTCATCCGCTCCACCCTCGACCTCGGCCGCAGCCTCAACCTCACAGTCGTCGCCGAGGGCGTGGAGAGCGAACCCCAGCGCCGCGCCCTCTGGGAACTCGGCTGCGCCGCCGGCCAGGGCCACCTGTTCGCCCGGCCACTGCCCGCCGCCGCGCTGCTCGCCAGCCTCCAGCGCGGCCACGGCGGCCGCACCGGCGCGCTCGCCCCGGCACTGCACGACGCGGGCGCCGTGATCCGCCTCCCCGGACGCCGCGCCGGCGGCGCCCGCACCCGCCCCAACCCGTCCGCCGCCGGCGACTCCCGGCAACCCTGACCCCGCCGGGCCACCGCGCCGGTCTGCCAGACTGGCCCGCGTGACCGCCCACGCCGACCCCGCAACCACCGTCTCCCGCCGCTGGTCGGCACTCGACACCGCAGCCGGTGGTCTCGCCCTCGACCTGGGCCTCTACGCCGCCGCCGCCGTCTTCGCCGCGGTCACCGCCGCCACCTCCACACTGCCGCCGCACCGCGCCTGGGGCGCCGTCGCCACCATCGGGTACGCGCTCGCCACCCTCGCCGCGACCACGCAACTGCTCGCCCGCCACCGCGCCCCCGGAACACCCCTGGCCGCGCTGCCCGCACGCTGGACGGTCACCGGAATCACCTGGGCCACCACCGCGCTGCTGCCGATCGTCACGCAGAGCCTCGAACGGGCCGGCGGGCGTACCGACCGCGCCCAGGAGGAGGTGATCGTGGTCGAACACGCCGGCGCCCGCCTCGCCGAGCACGGCACCCCCTACCTCGGTCCCGACGCCATCGCCGCGCTGCCCCCCGGCGAACAACTCCTCGGCTACACCCCCTACCAGCCCGGCATGGCCCTGTTCGGGCTGCCCCGCGCCGCGGTGGACGCCTGGTGGACCGACGCCCGCGTCTGGTTCGCCGTCGTCACCGCGCTCACAGTGATCGCCCTCGTCGCCACACTGCGCGCAAGCGGCGGCCCGGCCGCGCCCCGCCGCGACGCCGCCGTACTGCGCGCCGTTCAAGCCGCCACCGTCCTGCCCGTCTGCGCGCTCACCCTCGCCACCGGCGGCGACGACCTACCCGTACTCGCGCTCTGCCTGCTCGCCCTCGCACTCGCCGCCACCGGCCGACCCGGCCGCGCCGGTCTCGCCGTCGGCGCCGCCGGCGCGCTGAAACTCTTCGCCTGGCCGATCGCCCTCGTGCTGCTCTTCTGGGCCGCCACCAGGCGGGCCACCCTGCGCACCGCCCTCGGCGCCCTCGGCCTACCAGTCCTCGCACTGATCCCGGTGCTGCTCGTCGACCGCGAAGCCCTCGTCGAGAACGTGCTGCGCTTCCCCCTCGGCCACGGCCTGGTCACCAGCCCCGCCCAGTCACCCTTCCCCGGCCACCTGATCGCCGAGACGCTCCCGGCCGGCCGGGCGGTCGCCGCCGCGCTGCTCGTCGCCGCCGGAGGAGCCATCGCCGTCCGGCTGCTGCGCCGCCCGCCGCGCACCGCCGCCGCCACCACGATCATCTGCGGGTACGGGCTGCTCGCCGCGATCCTGCTCATGCCCTCCACCCGCTTCGGCTACCTGCTCTACCCGATCGCGCTGCTCGTGCTCGCCCCGGCGCTGGCGCTCACCCGACCAGGCGACCCGACGGCATTCCCGGCAACCGCCCCGCGCGATGCGGCCGGAAGGCGTACACCTGAGGGATGACCACCTACCGCGACCGGGCCGAGGCGGGACGGCAACTCGCCGAACGTCTGACCGACCTCGCCGGCCGACCCGACGTCATAGTGCTCGGCCTGGTCCGCGGCGGCGTACCCGTCGCCCGGGTGATCGCCGACCGGCTCGGCGCCCCCCTCGACGTGCTGGTCGTCCGCAAGCTCGGCGTGCCCTGGGCGCCCGAGGTCGCGTACGGCGCGCTCGGCCCCGGCGGCGTGCAGATCCTCAACGAGATGGTCGCCGGCCGGATCAGCGAGAACGACCGCGCCCAGGTCCGCCGCCGCGAACAGGCCGAACTGGAACGCCGCGAACAGCGCTACCGCGGCGGCCGCCCGCCGCTGGACCTGACCGGACGCACCGCCGTCGTCGTGGACGACGGACTCGCCACCGGCGCCACCGCACGCGCCGCCGTCCAGGTCGCCCGCCACCTCGGCGCCGCCCGCGTCCTCGTCGCCGTCCCGGTCGGCTCCGAGCAGGCGTACGAGATGCTCGCGCCCGAAGCCGACACGGTCGTGAGCTGCCAACTCCCGCCCGACTTCGCCGCCGTCGGCGCGTACTACGAGGACTTCCACGAGGTCACCGACGACGAGGTCACGCAGGCGCTGACCGCCGCTGCGTGAAAACACCCGGTACCGTCGTTGTCATGCAGATGACCTGTCCCAAGTGCCGCGGAGAGATGCGCCAGTACGAGCGCAGCGGAGTAGTCATCGACCAGTGCGGCGAATGCCGGGGCATCTTCCTCGACCGCGGCGAGCTGGAAAAGCTGTTCGATGCCGAGGCCAACTGGAACCAGCAGCACGGCGGCGCCCGGCAGCCCGCGCCGTCCGGCGCCGGTTACCCGCCACCCCCGCCGCCCCCGCCCGCCGCCGCGCCGCACCAGCCCGGCTACGGCGCCGTCCCCCCGCCCCCTCCTCCGCCGCCGCCCGGCCACGGCTACGCCCAGCCCGCGTACGGCCACGGCCAGCAGCACTACGGCTACCACGGCCACTACCGCCGGAAGAAGAAGCACGGCTTCCTCGGCGAACTGTTCGACTGACCGCCGACGTCGCCCACGCCGGGCCGGTGCGCCGCATCGACCCGGCGTGCCCGTCGTCGTACTTCTTCACCGTGCCGGGCGCGGCGCGCCGTGGCAGGCTGCACGGCATGAGCCCGATCCGGCAGCACGAAGCGCTGGCCCAGGCGTACGACGGCATCACCGCCGTGGTCACCCCGCTCGACGACGCCGCCCTGCAACGCCCCACCCGGTGCCGCGGCTGGCTCGTCGCCGACCTGCTCTTCCACGTGCTCTGCGACGCCCAGCGCGCGCTCGTCGCCCTGGCCAGCCCCGCACCCGGGCCGCCCGACGTGGACGACGTCAGCTACTGGCGCGCGTTCCCTCCCGGCGACGACGACGCGAGCGCCCGGCACGCCTGGTGGGCACGCCGCTCCGCCGTCGCCTTCGACCGGCCCACCGGCGTGGTCCGGCTCTGGTCCGACACCGCGCCCGCCGCCGTACGCGCGGCCACCGCAATAGACCCCGACGGGTACGTGACCACCCAGGGTCACGTGCTGCGCGTACCCCATCTGCTCGCCACCCTGACCACCGAGGCGGTCATCCACCACCTCGACCTGGTGGTGGACCTGCCGGACGCGCCGCTGCCGGCGGCGGACCCGACGCGGGTCGCGGTGACCACGATGGACGGGCTGCTCAGCGACGAGGCGGTACGGCCGGCCGGCTGGGACGACCACGAGTACCTGCTGAAGGCCGCCGGCCGGGTGCCGCTGACCGACCGGGACCGGCTGGAGCTGGGCGAGGCCGCCGGCTGGTTCCCGCTGCTCGGCTGACGCCGCTCAGACGATCGCCATGTCCACGAAGCGCGACAGGTGCAACTGGGCGGCAACCGTCACCGTGTCGGTCGGCCCATTCCTGTGCTTGGCAACAATAAAATCCGCCTCGCCCGCGCGCGGCGACTCCTTGTCGTAGTAGTCGTCGCGGTGCAAAAGGATAACAACGTCCGCATCCTGCTCAATCGAGCCAGATTCACGCAAGTCGGACAATTGGGGGCGCTTGTCGGTGCGTTGCTCCGGGCCACGGTTCAGCTGACTCACCGCGATCACCGGGCACTCGACTTCCTTGGCCAGCAGCTTCAGGCCACGGGACAGGTCCGCGACCTCCTGCTGCCGGCTCTCGGTGCGCTTCGGTGAGGTCATCAGCTGGAGATAGTCGACCACGATCAGCTTCAGGTCGTGCTTCTGCTTGAGCCGCCGCGCCTTCGCCCGGATCTCCATCAGGTTCATGCTCGGGGTGTCGTCGACGAAGA
This sequence comes from Micromonospora chalcea, assembly GCF_028768405.1. Lineage (NCBI taxonomy): Bacteria > Bacillati > Actinomycetota > Actinomycetes > Micromonosporales > Micromonosporaceae > Micromonospora > Micromonospora chalcea. Next base: position 4,700,826 of record NZ_CP118233.1, read on the forward strand.
GCGGTGCCTCGCTGATCTCGCCCATGCAGCGGGCCAGCTTGGTCCAGTCGTCGTCGGAGAGCTGCCCGCTGCGCAGGACGTGCAGCGGTACGCGCGCCTCGGCCGAGAGCAGTCGCATGACGATCTCGACCTTGCTCATTTCCAGCGAGAAGATCGCCGACGCCTGGTTGGCCCGGATCGCCGCATTTCGGGCAAAGTCCATAGATGCGGTTGATTTGCCCAAACCAGGCCTGCCGGCCACGATAATAAGTTGGCCGGCGTGCAGGCCGTTGAGCAGTCGGTCCAGGTCGGTGAAGCCGGTCGGCACACCGGTCATCACGCCGCCCTGGGCGCCGACCGCCTCGATCTCGTCGAGCGTGGGCTGCAGCATGTCGGCCAGGACCGCGAAGTCCTCGCTGACGCGCTTCTCGGTGATCTCGTAGACGGCCTGCTGGGCGAGGTCGACGATGTCGTCGACGTCGCGGCTGCCGCTCGGCCCGGTGCCGTAGCCGAGCTGCACGATCCGGGTGCCGGCCTCGACCAGGCGGCGGAGCACCGCCCGTTCCCCGACGATGCGGGCGTAGTAGGCGGCGTTCGCGGCGGTGGGCACGCTGGCGATGAGCGTGTGCAGGTAGGGCGCGCCGCCGATGCGGGCGAGGTCGCCGGAGTCGGCGAGCGCGGCGGCGACGGTGATCGGGTCGGCGGGTTCGCCGCGTCCGTAGATGTCGAGGATCGCGTCGAAGATGGTGGCGTGGACGGGGCGGTAGAAGTCGTTGGTCTTCAGGATCTCCACGACGTCCGCGATGGCGTCCTTGGACAGCAGCATGCCGCCGAGTACGCACTGCTCGGCGGCCACGTCCTGCGGTGGTGTCTTCTCGAACGGCGCGTCGCGCGGCGGCGGCGGCTCGGACGACGGTTGCCCCCCGGTCCGTTCCGTACGCGCCTCGTCGGTGACCGACACGGGTGCCCCCCTTGCTGCGTCGGATCGAGTCCAGCTCTATCGCTGGGGTGTGACAACTTCCGCCGACCCCTCCGGTCGATCGGGGGTCATCGCCCGGCGGTCGGGGGGACCACGATACGGAACCCGAGGTCAGCGACTCAACAAGGCCGGTGGATGAGCCTCGGGACAACCTGTGGACGCCTGGGGACCGGCATGTGCGCAGGGTGTGCACAGGGTGTGGAAAAGTGATGGGGAATTCCGGGCGTATCGCCTCTGACCTGCGCTTTTACTGTCCCCACCCTGTGGACGGAAGATTTCCGGCTGAGCTTTGTCGTCGTTCGTCCCGTACTATCGCTGCGAACGGCGACACCTGGGACAGCGGGTTTACTTTCGGGTTGAGAGAGGTCACGCTCCGGCCGTGAGACACCGGGACTGGGGAAGCGGGGAGGACAGCCCGCGCGAGCGACGGCCGAGCGGTTCCTGGGACGAGCCCGCCGGGCCGCGCCGGGCCGACTCGTACGCGCCGGAGAGCTACCGCACGCCGAGTCGGCGGCGGGCGATCGAGCGCGGCCAGGACGAGCCGGTGGACACCTACCTTCCCCGCTGGGCTCTGGAGTCCGGGGTGAGCCGCGCGGACGGTGGCGGGCGGCACGCGGCGCCCGACGACGAGATCGAGGTCGAGACGCCGTCGTCCGAGGGTGGCCGGCGCACGGAGGCGGGCCGCCGTCGGCGCGATCGGCCCGAGCCGCGGGCGATAGGTGCGGGTCCGTTGTCGGACCACACTGCCGAGTGGACGATGGACGCCCCCCAGGAGCGGGGGTACGTGGGGAACAGGCGTGCCGACTCGGACGACGAGCCGGTGTCGGGGGTGTCGCCGCGTAGTCGTCCCCGTCGCGCGGCGACCCGGCGTCCGCAGGTGATCTGGTCCGGGCTGCCGGATTCGGCGGGCTCGGGCGACGAGGAACCCGCGCGGGACAGCGGGCGGCCGGGCGGGCGGCGTCGTTCGGCGTCGGGTTCTTCCTGGCCGCCGCCGGTGGCGTCGGACTCCGCCTGGTCGCGTTCGGCGGTTGCGGGCTCGGACCGGTCCCGTCCGGCCGCGTCGGATGCCGACTGGCCCGCGTCGGCGGTGCCGGAGTTGCGGCGGCCGGCGTCGGAGTCGGAGTCGGGCTGGTCGCGGTCGGCGTCGTCGGGCCGGTCGGCTTCGGAGCCGGGCTGGTCGTCCTCGGCGGCTTCGGAGACGGGCTGGTCGCGGTCGGTGGCCCCGTCGGGTTCGGAGCAGTCCCGGCCGGCGGCGGATCCCTGGCAGCGGCGTCGGGCGGCCGACCGTGAGCCGCCGGAGCCGCCGCCTGCGGTCGACCCGTGGGACGCGTCGGGCGTGCACGCCTGGGGCCGGTCGGCGCCCGGTGGCCGCTGGGAGCAGGCGGAACGCCGGTGGGACCGCACGGAGCACACGGGCGAGTGGGACCGGTTCACCGACACCGGTTATCTGGAGCCGGTGCGCGACGAGGTCGATCCGTGGGATCGCACGGCTCCGCCGGTGCGGGAGGGATGGGCGTCACCGGAGCGGGCCGAGGCGTTCTGGTCGGGTACCCGGCTGGCCGGGGACGATCCGCGGTGGATGGAGACACCGCCGTCGGCGCCGAGGTCACCGGCGGTGGCGTACTCGGCTCCGCGTCCGCGTGCCGTGCCGCGCGGTCGGCCGGTGGCGCCGGCCGGGTCGACGCTGCGCCGGCGGGTGGAGACGATCGGTGGCGGCTCGTGGGGCCGGCGGCTGGAAGACGACCTGCTGGATCCGGATCCGGGCGGTCCGCTGCGGCCTCTGGTCTACACGGTGGCCTGCTATCTGGTCCCGGCCGTGCTGCTACTCGTCGGTCTGCTGTTCCTGAGCGGTCAGCCGCCGGAGGGTTGCGTCACCGACATCACCGGTGGCGGCTGCGACTCGCCGCGTACGCATGCCCTGGATTCGCTGGTGTCGGCGGCGCCGCGGTTCGGTCTGGCGTTGGTGAGCAGCCTGGTGGTGGCGGTGCTGCTACGGCAGGTCGGGACGACCTGGCGGGCGGCGACGGTGGCGCTGGCGGCTGCCGTGGTGGGCGGTGGTCTGTCGACCGTGGTGATCAGCGCGGTGACCGGCAACCCCCTCGGCTGAGACCCGGAGGTGCGGCCGGGGCCGTGGTGACGGAGATGCGGAAGGGCCCGCACCGGTGTCCGGTGCGGGCCCTTCGCGTCGTGCTACGGGTGTCAGCCCTTGACCACGTTCAGGTCGAACTTGGCGGTCACCTCGGGGTGCAGCCGGATGCTGACCGGGTAGGAGCCGAGCGCCTTGATGTGGCCGGGCAGCTCCAGCCGGCGGCGGTCCAGGGTCGGGCCGCCGGCGGCCTTGACGGCGTCGACGATCTCGGCCGGGGTGACCGAGCCGAAGAGCCGGCCGCCGTCGCCGGCGCGGGCCTTCAGGTTGACCTTCAGACCCTCGATCTGGGTCTTGACCTCGGTGGCGTGGCCCAGGTCGCGGATCTCGCGGGCCGAGCGGGCCCGCTTGATGACCGTGACCTGCTTCTCCGCGCCCTTGGTCCAGGCGATCGCGAAGCCCTGCGGCAGCAGGTAGTTACGGCCGAAGCCGTCCTTCACCTCGACGATGTCGCCCGGAGAGCCGAGGCCGGACACCTCCTGAGTGAGGATGATCTTCATGTCCGTGCCTCCTCTCAGCGGGCCGTGGCCGTGTACGGCAGGAGCGCCATCTCGCGGGCGTTCTTGACCGCACGGGCGATCTGCCGCTGCTGCTGCGAGGTCACGCCGGTCACCCGCCGAGCGCGGATCTTGCCGCGGTCGGAGATGAACTTGCGCAGCAGCGCGGTGTCCTTGTAGTCGATGTAGGTGATCCCGTCCTTGTCGAGCGGGTTCACCTTCTTCTTCGGCTTGCGAAGTGCCGCAGCCTTAGCCATTGCTCGTGCTCCTGGTTTGCGATCGCGGGCGCTCGGCGCCATTAGAACGGAGGCTCCTCGTCGAAGTTTCCGCCCGAACCACCGCGGGAGGGGGCGGGGGCAGCAGAGGCCCAGGGGTCGTCGAAGTTGCCTCCGCCGCCACCCTGGCCGCCACCACCACCGAAGCCGCCGCCACCGCCGCCGGAGCGGGACATCTTCTGCACCTTCGCCGTGGCGTAGCGCAGCGACGGGCCGATCTCGTCGACCTCCAGCTCGATGACGGTGCGCTTCTCACCCTCACGGGTCTCGTACGACCGCTGACGCAGCCGGCCGGACACGATCACCCGAGCGCCACGCTGCAGCGACTCGGCGACGTTCTCGGCGGCCTGGCGCCAGACCGTGCACGAGAGGAACAGCGGCTCGCCGTCCTTCCACTCGCCGGAGGCCTTGTCCATGAAGCGGGGCGTCGAAGCGACCCGGAACTTGGCGACCGCCGCGCCGGAGGGGGTGAAACGCAACTCGGGGTCATCGGTCAGGTTGCCGATGACCGTGATGGTGGTGTCTCCTGCCATGACCATCTCCTCGCGCACTCATCTTTGTGCGGTACAGGCTCTCAGAGCCGTACGACAGCGTGGATGAGGCTTGATCCGGACGTGCCGGGACTAGATGCTCAGCGCATCTCCGGACGGATGACCTTGGTGCGCAGCACCGACTCGTTGAGTCGGAGCTGACGGTCCAGCTCGCCAACGGCCTCCGGCGTCGCCTGGAGGTCGATGACGGCGTAGATGCCCTCGGCCTTCTTGTTGATCTCGTACGCGAGGCGCCGGCGGCCCCACACGTCGGTCTTCTCCACCGAGCCACCCGCGGTCCGGATCACGTTCAGGTACGTGTCGAGCGACGGGGCGACGGTGCGCTCCTCGAGGCTGGGGTCGAGGATCACCATGACTTCGTAATGACGCAAGACGTGCTCACCTCCTGTGGGCTAAGCGGCCACGGTCCTTCCGTGGCAGGAGGTCGTGCGTCGCTGCCGTGACCGGTTCCGGGGGAACCCGGCTGGACACGGACAACCGGACCAGGATAGCCGGTGCGGACGATCATGGACGGACCGGTCGGCCGGCACGGCCCGGACGCGGCGACAGGGGCCCACCTTCGGCCTCGAGAGCCGGCAGGTGGACCCCTGTCCACGGGACCGCGGGGCGTCCCGTCCGCATTCCTTGGGTGGGACCTGGGGAGGAACGACCACACCGATGAGGTTGGATCGAAGACGCCCCGCGGAGCTTTATCGTGTTGTCACCTGTGCTGACCATACAATGGCTCTCGTCACCACTTGGGGTAAATTGAGGATTTAGTCCGGACTTCCATTTGGTGTGCCGGATTCCTGATGGATCCCGCCCCGTCGTGCCGGGCCGCACGCCGGGGCGTCCCGTCACCGGGCGTCGGCCCCCTCACCCGTACGTGCTGTGGACCACGTCCGGGCGGAGCGTCGACCATCGATCCCACCTCGGACAACGACCGCCGGGCCGGGTGGTGACGCCTCCGACCCGCCGGGCGCCTCCGGCGAGCGCGGCGACCGTCGCAGGCGCGACGTAGGCTGCCCTGCATGCGAATCGGAGCCCACGTCGATCCGACCGACCCGCTGGCCGAGGCGGCCGCCCGGCAGGCCGAGGCGGTGCAGTTCTTCCTGGCCGACCCGCAGGGCTGGAAGGCCCCGAAGCCGCGCGAGGACGCCGAGCGCCTGCGCGCCGCCGACGTCGACCTCTACGTGCACGCGCCGTACGTGATCAACGTGGCCACGCTCAACAACCGGATCCGCATCCCCAGCCGCAAGCTGCTGCTCGCCCACGCCACCGCCGCGGCGGCCGTCGGCGCCAAGGGCCTGATCGTGCACGGCGGCCACGTCAACGCCGGCCAGGACGTCACCGTCGGCTTCGACAACTGGCGCAAGACCTTCGCGTACGCGGCGGAGTCCGGCGGATTCCCGCTGCCGGTGCTGATCGAGAACACCGCCGGTGGTGACAACGCCTGCGCCCGGCACCTCGACTCGCTGGCCCGGCTCTGGGACGCGCTCGGCGACCACGAGGTCGGCTTCTGCCTCGACACCTGCCACGCCCACGCGGGCGGCGAGGAGCTGCTGGGCCTGGTCGAGCGGGTGAAGGCGATCACCGGCCGGATCGACCTGATCCACGCGAACAACTCGAAGGGCGCCTTCAACTCCGGTCAGGACCGGCACGACAACCTCACCGGCGGCACCATCGACCCGGAGCTGCTGGTGGCGGTGATCCGCGCGGCAGGCGCGCCGGTGATCGTGGAGACCCCCGGCGGCGTCGAGGGCCAGGCCGCCGACATCGCGTTCCTGCGCGGGCAGTTGGGTGCGGCGGAGTGACCGCCGAGAAGTCCGGCACGACCGGCCGCCGGTCCGGCGCCGAGACCCGGGCGGACGGGACCGGCGCGAAGAACCCGCCGGACGACGCGGCCGGGGCCGGGCCGGGGAGCGGCTCGCCCGACGAGCGCGCGTCCGGCGCGGACAGCTCCGGCGAGGACGACACCGCGGGCACGGTGACGAGTGCCGGCAAGGCGAAGCGGACCCGCAAGGCTCGCCGCACCGGCGCGGCGAAGGCGGCAGGCGCGGCGAGCACCGCCGACAAGACGAGCACCGCCGACAAGGCGGGTGCCGGCACCGACAAGGCGGAGGCCGGCACCGACAAGGCGGAGGCCGGCACCGACAAGGCGGAGGCCGAGGCCCGGGACAGAGCGGACGCCGCCAAGAAGGACGGCGACGCCGCGGAGAAGAGCGACGCCGCGAAGCAGGACGGTACGGGCGACGACGAGCCGGCCGACCCGTGGTCCGCGTTCGGTCCGGCGCCCGAGCCGGTGCTCGGCCGCCCCCGCCGGGCCGTCCGCGCCGTGGGCCGGTTCCTGGTGCACGAGTGGACGCTCGCCGTCGTCGCCGCGCTGGCGCTGGCGGCGGCGATGACCTGGCCCACGCTGCGCTATCCGCGGCACACGCTGCCGCAGGACTACTGGGACCCGAGCCTGCAGGCGTGGCAGATGGCATGGTCCGGCCACATCCTGCGGACGAACCCGGCGCAGCTGTGGCACTCGAACACGTTCTATCCGGAGAACTGGAGCTTCGCGTTCTCCGACACGCTCCTCGGGTACGCCCCGGCCGGCCTGATCGGGGTCGGCCCGGAGCACGCCGTGCTGCGCTACAACATCATGTTCGTGCTGGCGCACGCGCTCGCCGCGTTCGGCGCGTACGCGCTGGCCCGGCAGCTCGGCGCGGGCCGGATCGGCGGCGCGGTGGCCGGGGCGAGCTTCGCCTACGCGCCGTGGCTGCTGGCCCAGGCCGGCCACCTGCACATCATCTCCAACGGCGGCATCCCGTTGGCGCTGGCCATGCTGGCCCGGGGGCACGGCTGGTCACTGCGGTACGGGTACCGGCCGCGCCGCCGGCACGCGGGCTGGGCGTTCGCCGGGTGGCTGGTGGCCGCGTGGCAGCTCAGTCTCGGCTTCGGCATCGGGCTGCCGTTCGCGTACATGCTGGCCGGAGTGGTCCTGGTCTCGGTGGTGCTGTGGTTCGTGCGGCGGCGCAAGGTGAAGCGTCCGTTCGGCCGGCGGCTGTTCCTGGCCGACGTGCTGGGCGGCCTCGTCTTCGCGGCGGTGGGCGCGGCGCTGGCGGTGCCGTACTTCAAGGTCGCCGAGCTGCACCCGAACGCGGAGCGCACGATCGGCGACATCGGTCTCTACTCGCCGCCGGCGAGCGGGTTCTTCACCGCGCCGGCCGAGTCCCGCATCTGGGGTGGTCTGCACGAGGGTGCCCGGGCCGTGCTGCCCTGGCATCCGGAGATGACGTTGTTGCCGGGCTTCGTGCTCTACGCGCTCGCCGCCGGGGGGCTGTTCTTCTCGGTGTGGCGGGTCCGGCACCGGATCTTCCTGCTCGCCGGTGTGCTCGTCACGATGGCGCTGGCGATGGGCACCCGGTTCTTCGGCGGCCGGTTCACCTACGTGCCGTTGTTCGACTATCTGCCGGGCTGGAGCGGGCTGCGCACGCCGGGCCGGATGATGCTCTGGACCACGCTGCTGCTTGGCCTGCTCGCGGCGGGCGCGGTCACCGCGTTCTGCATGCGGGTACGCGAGCTGGCCGCCGAGCGGGTACCGCCGTGGCCGGGTCCGTGGCTGCGGCTGGCGACGCTGCTGCCGTTGGCTCTGGTGCTGGTGGAGGGGTTGAACGCCACGCCGCAGCCGGTGGTGCCGCGGCAGCCGGCGGCGCTGCGGACCGTGGACGGGCCGATGCTCGTGCTGCCGAGCAGTCAGAACCTGGATCAGCCGGTGATGCTCTGGTCCACCGACCGGTTCCAGCCGATGGTCAACGGCGGCAGCGGCTTCACGCCCCGGTCGCAGGCCCGGATCCGGGAGGCCACTGTCAGCTTCCCGGACTACGCGAGCGTCGACTACCTGCGGCAGATCGGCGTGAAGAACGTGGTGGTGTTGCGCGACGAGCTGGAGGGCACCCCGTGGGAGGGGATGCTGGACCGGCCGGTCGACGCGCTGGGCGTGGCCCGGGAGCAGGTCGGCGAGGCGGTCGTGTTCCGGCTCTAGACCGACCTGCTCCCGTCGCTCAGACGGGCACGGGTTCGGCGGGCTGTTCGGCGGCGCGCGCCCGCCAGCGCCGGTGCCAGGGCGCGTCGGGCGCGCCGTCGAGCACCCCGCCGTCGGGGTCGTCGGCGTAGGTCTGCCGGACCGCGTCGAGTTCGGGCCGCACGATGTCCCGGATGATGAATCCGCAGAGCACCGCCACGGTGATCAGGCGCAGGCTCGACGCCAGCACGAAGACGCCCTCGGGGAAGACGGGCCGGGACATGGCCGTGCCGAGCAGTTCGCCGTAGAACGCGGCGAAGTAGCCGACCTCGGCGATCTGCCAGGCGAGGAACGCGCCCCAGCGCGGCCGGGCGAGCACCGCGAGCGGCAGCAGCCAGAGCACGAACTGCTGGGACCAGACCTTGCTGAAGATGAGGAACGCGGCGACCACCAGGAAGGCGAGCTGGGCCAGCCGGGGCCGGCGCGGCGCCAGCAGCGCCAGCCCGGCCACGCCGAGGCAGGCCAGCCCGAAGAGCAGGTACGACACCCAGTTGAGCGTGGGGATGTTGGCGTTGAGCCATTCGAACGGCCCGAGTTCGCCGGGTGCGGACGGGCTGATCCGGCCGTCCAGGTAGCGGCCGATGTACCAGAGCGTGCCCCAGTCGATGGGTCGTGTGGTGTTCAGGTCGAAGAAGCGTTCCCAGTTCTCCCGGTAGGGGATCGCCACGGGCAGGTTGACCGCCACGAGGGACACCAGTGCGGTGGCGGTGGCGACGAGCCCGGCGGCCAGTTTTCCGGCCCGTAGCGCGAGCACCAGGATCGGGCCGAGGAGGAACAGCGGCCACATCTTGGCCGCGCCGCCGAGTCCGATCAGGACGCCCGCCACCGCGGGCAGCAGCATCGCGTACCGGTCGGGGCGGGCGCGCGCCCAGGCCAGCAGGCCGAACGCGGCCAGGCCGATGGCGAGCAGGTCCCAGTTGACGGTGGCGGTGAGCACCAGGGCCGGGGAGAGCGCGAACAACGCGGCGTCCCAGGGTCGTCGGCGGCGCAGGCTGAGGATGACCGCGACGGTGGCGACGGCGAGCGCGCCGAGCACCAGCGCGTTGAGGTTGTAGAACCACTGCCCCTGGTTGATGGCGGGGTTGTCGACGCCGAGGGCGTGCACCGGCAGGCCGAGCGCGCCCATGAAGTAGCCGGTCAGCACCGGGTACTCCACCGGGTGGTCGGCGTAGGGCACCTTGCCCTCGTTGAGCCCTTCGGCGTAGTAGAGCGCCAGCACGTCGGTATAGCACATGCGGGTGTACTGGATGTTGTTCTGCCACGCGCCGTCCTGGCAGGGGGATTTCTGCACCCAGTGCAGTGCCAGCGTCAGGCAGACCAGCGCCAGCACGATCCGGCCGGCGGTCCAGAACCGGCTCTCGCGGTCGGCCGGCCGGTCCAGGGCGGCGGCGTGGTCGCCGAGCGGCCCCCCGATCAGACCGGAGGCGCCGCGGACGAACCAGTCCGAGCGGGACGGGTGGTCAATCGTCTCGGCCGATCGCGGCGCCGCCTCGGACGCGCCGGGCTCATCGATGCCTGCGGGCGACTGGGTGCTCATGGAGAGGCATCCTGCCGTACACAGGGGGTCGCCGTCCCGTCGCGCGCGGAGAAATTCCGGTACGCGAAACGCCGGCGGCGGCCGGACCGCTCGGGTCCGGCCGCCGCCGTCAGGTCGTGCGCGTCAGTTCTGGCGTGTCGGTGGCGTGCTCGGTAGCAGCCCGCCACCGCCGCCACCACCGCCGGGGCGTCCGCCGCCACCGGGTAGCCCGCCCCCGCCGGGGTTACCACCCTGGTCGCCGCCGCCGGGGTTGCCGCCGCCGGGCGTACCGCCGGGGCAGAACAGGCCCAGCGGGTCGCAGCCCGGTCCGCCCGGCTGGCCCGGCTCGTTCGCCGGCGGCGGCGGGGCCTCGCCGTTGCCGGCGTCGTCCTTGCCGACGTTCGCCGCGGGCGGGAACTCTTCCTTGTCCTTGCCCTTGAGCGCGTCGTCCATGAAGCGCTTGAAGATGTCACCCGGCATCCGGGCGCCGCTGATGTCCCGGCCGTCCTTGTACTGGATCGGCTTGCGGTCCTTGACGTTGCCGACCCATACCGCGGTGGCGAGTTGCGGCGTGTAGCCGATCATCCAGGCGTCGCCGTTGCGGGTGGTCTTGTCGCCGAGTTCCCAGGTGCCGGTCTTCTCGGCCACCTGACGGCCGTCGTCGAGCCGCTTGTTGATCTGGGCCGGGTACTGCTTGAGCACGGAGGTGACGTCGGCGACGATGTCCTTGTCGATCCGCTGCTGCCCCTTGAGCTTCTCCGCGCCGACCAGGTCCCACTTACCCGTGTCCGGGTTCTGCTTCTCCACCTTCCGGATGAAGTGCGCCTTGTGGTACATGCCCTGGTTCGCGAACGTGGCGACGCCGTTGGCGTGGTCGAGCACCGTGATCGGGTACTGGCCGTACCCGAGGACGTGGAAGAACGGCGACGGTGCCAGGTCCTTCGGGTCGGCCTTGGTCAGGTCGTGCGCCTTGGCCGGGTTGGTGTCGGTCTGCCACATCGTGGTGACGCCGGCCTGCTTGGCCATGTCGAGCACCTTGTCCGGGCCGATCTGCTCGGTGATGTAGTAGAACGGCACGTTCAGCGACTTCAGCGTCGACAGTTCGAGCGTGCAGGAGTCACCGCAGGAAACCTTGTCCGCGCCGGCGTTGCTGACCTTGAACTTGGTGCCCTTCGGCGTGAAGGCCGTGCCCTTCCACCGGGACTTGAGCGAGATGCCTTCCTTGAGCGCCGCGGCGAGCGTGTAGATCTTGAAGCTCGAACCCGGTGAGTGGCCACCGCTCACGACGCCGTTGTCGACGTTCTTTCCGGCGTAGTCGGTGCCGGTGCCGTTGTCACCGCCGTAGTAGGCGAGCACGCGGCCGGTCTTCGGGTCGATCGCCACCACGGCGGCCATCAGGTTCGACCGCTGGCCGGCGAGTTCGGAGCCCTTCCTGGCCCGCTGGGCCGCGTCGAGCGCCGCCTCCTGCATCTTCCGGTTGATCGTGGTGGTGATCCTGTAGCCGCCGCGGCTGAGCGCCTTGGCGCACAGCGGCTTCTTGTCCGTCACCTCGGCCTCGTTGTCGGTGCAGAGCTTCATCTCGCGCAGTTCCTGCGAGACGTAGTTGACGACGTTGCCGTACGGGGTGTCGATGCCGTAGCCACCAGCGCTGCTCTTCGACGGCTTCTGGATGTTCTTCGGGTACTCGGTGGGGTGCTGCGGCGTGTTCGGCGCGTCCAGCCACTTCTCCGTGATCATGCCGTTGATCACATAGTTCCACCGGTCGACGGCGGCCTGCGCGTTGATGGCCGGGTCGTAGCCCTTGTGCGTGGCGCTGGGCTCCGGCTGCTTGATCAGGGCGGCGAGCACCGCGGCCTCGGCGACGTTCAGGTCCTTGACGTTCTTGGCGAAGTACGTCTGCGCCGCCGACTGGATGCCGTAGGCGCCCCGGCCGAAGTAGATGACGTTCAGGTAGTGCTGCATGATCACGCGCTTGTCGTACTTGTCGTTCAGCTTGGAGGCGAGGATCGCCTCCTTCACCTTGCGGCCGTACGTGTCCTGGTCCAGGTGGTCGAACGCGTTGCGCGCGTACTGCTGGGTGATGGTCGAGGCGCCCTGCTTGTCGCCGCCGGTGAGGTTGTTCCACGCGGCCCGCGTGATGCCCTTGTAGTCCACACCGGAGTGCTTGTAGAAGTTCCGGTCCTCCGCCGCGGCCACCGCGTGCTGGACGTGCTCCGGAATCTGGTCGATGGTGACGAGCTGGCGGTTCTGGTCACCGATCCGCGCGAAGGCCTTGCCGCTCGAGTCCAAGATCGTGGTGGACAGCGGCGGGATCGTGTCCTCCGGGAGCACCACCTTGGTGGAGTACCAGGTGAAGCTCACCACGCCGATGCCGGCGAGCATGATGAACACGGCGAAGCCGGCGATCAGCATGTTGATCCGGCGGCGCTTCTTCGCGCGCGCCGGGTCCTCGCCGCGACCGCCCCGGCCGGGGCCGGTCGGGCCGCCGGGACCGCCGGGACCGCCACCGGCGGAGCCGGGCACCCGGGCGCGGCCGCCCACCGCCGCCGCGCCGACGCTCGCCCGGGCGCCGACGCTCGCGCGCCCGCCCACGCTCGCCGCCCCCACGCTCGCCGCGCCGACCGCGGCACGTCCGGCCGGAGCGGCCGGGGAGACCGGAACCGACGCCCGTCCGGCGCCCGCGCGCCCGGAGGCGCCGGGTGCCGGCGAGACGGGCACCGAGGCGCGGCCGCCCGCGCCGGCCCGGCCCACCGAGGCCGAGCCCGATGCCGGGCGCGGCGCCGGAGCGGCGCCACCGACCGAGGCCCGGCCGCCCGAGCCGTACGGTGCCGCGGAGGCGCGCGCCGAGGCGCCGCCGTCCGGGGAGCCGGACCAACCGTTCCCGCCCTGGTTCCACTCGGAACCGGGGTCGCCGTTCGGGCCCGGGATCTGGGCCCGCCCACGCGAAGAACTGGGATCGCCGTAGTTCATTCCTCACACCCTGCCGGTCGCGGTGGGGCGCGGGGGCGCCGCCACCGGGTTGCCGTGAGCTGGAACACGGGACGTTACCCGCCGGCCGTGCCCGCGGTTGCCCGTCAAATCCGATCTATTCGGACTAATTACGTCTAAGGGCTGTCGATTCCGCCACCCGGGGAATGGGCCGGCAGAGATCGGGACAGCCACGTTCACCGTTGCGCCTCTCGCCTTCGCCGAGGGGTGGAGCCGTTGGCCGCGACGGAATCCTCCGCGCCCTCCGCCTCGCCCGCGAGACCGTCCCGGCCGAGCAGGAACTGCTCGACGAGATGGTTCCAGTCGCAGCCGGGGCAGACCTCCACCACGAACACCTGGAACTCACGCAGCGTCATGGCCAGGACGGGCAACTCGGCCCGGGTACGCGCCTGGCCGGCCGACTGCTTGAGTTCGTCACCGTAAATGTAGTGGACGTGGATCAGGTTCTCGCTGCGGCAGATCGGGCAGCGGTGATCGGTCGGCTCGCCGTGGAAGCGCGCAGCGTTCTTCAGGTACGGCGAGGCGTCGCAGACGTCGTACGTGCCGATCCGCCCGGCGAGCAGTTCACGCAGCACCGCCCGCTTCTGGAGCGAGTAGTCGACGACCTGGCGCTGCGTACGCATGCGGCAAAGGGTACGCGCTCCGACGAACCCAGGCGACCATGGTCACGATGCGTGATGATCGCGTCGCGTAAGACAGGGTTTGCCCCGTACATCGGCGTCCGCTAACGTGCGATGTATCGGTCCGATACATCGCGGTGGTTAGTGCTCCGCGCAGGGGGAAAGAAGGGATGGCCCGTGCTCGAGCTCGCCATCCTCGGCCTCCTGCAGGAGGCGCCGATGCACGGCTACGAACTGCGCAAGGAGCTGACCGCCAAGCTCGGCGCCATCCGGGCGGCGATCAGCTACGGCTCGCTCTACCCGACCCTGCGCCGGCTGCAGGCGGCGGGATGGATCACCGAAGCCGCTGAGACACCCGCGACCGCCGAGGAGGTTCCCGCGCTGACCAGCCGACGTGGTCGGGTGGTCTACACCATTACCGCGGAGGGCAAGGAACGCTTCGCCCAGCTGATAGCGCAGGCTGGACCCGAGACGTACGACGACACGGGCTTCGGGGTGCACTTCGCGTTCTTCGCCCGGACCGACCAGGCCACCCGGCTCCGGATCCTGGAAGGTCGTCGTCGCAAGATCGAGGAACGTCGCGAAGGTCTTCGTGACGTGCTCGGCCGGGCAGCCGAGCGACTCGACGCGTACACCCTGGAACTGCAACGCCACGGGCTCGACGCCTGTGAGCGCGAAGTCCGCTGGCTGGAGGAGCTCATCGCCAACGAGCGCTCCGGCCGGGCCCCGGCCGACCCGCGAACCGGGACGGCCGACGGCCGACGAGACAACGACAGCCCGCCCACGCCTGGAACGTCCAGGACAGAGCGGCCGTGATGAAGAAGAAGGAGGCAGACGCTATGGGCTCCGTCCGCGTCGCCATCGTCGGTGTGGGTAACTGCGCCTCGTCCCTGGTCCAGGGCGTGGAGTACTACCGGAACGCCGACCCGAACGACCGCGTCCCGGGTCTCATGCACGTCACCTTCGGCGACTACCACGTATCCGACGTGAAGTTCGTCGCGGCGTTCGACGTGGACGCCAAGAAGGTGGGCATGGACCTCGCGGAGGCGATCGTCGCCAGCGAGAACAACACGATCAAGCTGTGCGACGTGCCGCCGACCGGCGTCACCGTGCAGCGCGGCCCGACCTTCGACGGTCTCGGCCAGTACTACCGCGAGATCGTCGAGGAGTCGGACGCCAAGCCGGTCGACGTGGCGCAGGCGCTGCGCGACGCGCAGGTCGACGTGGTCGTCTCCTACCTCCCGGTGGGCTCCGAGGAGGCCGACAAGTTCTACGCCCAGGCCGCGATCGACGCCGGCTGCGCGTTCGTGAACGCCCTGCCGGTCTTCATCGCCTCCGACCCGGAGTGGGCGAAGAAGTTCACCGACGCCGGCCTGCCGATCGTCGGCGACGACATCAAGAGCCAGGTCGGCGCCACGATCGTGCACCGCGCCCTGGCGAAGCTCTTCGAGGACCGCGGGGTCGAGCTGCTGCGCACGTACCAGCTCAACTTCGGCGGCAACATGGACTTCATGAACATGCTGGAGCGCAACCGCCTGGTGTCGAAGAAGATCTCGAAGACCCAGTCGGTGACCTCCCAGATCCCGCACGAGATGCAGAAGAGCGACGTGCACATCGGCCCGTCCGACCACGTGCCGTGGCTGGACGACCGCAAGTGGGCGTACATCCGCCTGGAGGGCCGTTCCTTCGGCGACACCCCGCTCAACGCGGAGCTGAAGCTCGAGGTGTGGGACTCGCCGAACTCGGCCGGTGTCATCATCGACGCCGTCCGGGCCGCGAAGATCGCGCTGGACCGGAAGATCGGTGGCCCGATCCTCTCCGCCTCCTCGTACTTCATGAAGTCCCCGCCGGAGCAGTACGCCGACCACGACGCGCACGCCGCCGTCGAGGCGTTCATCGCCGGCGAGATCGAGCGCTGACGCGCTGAAACGCTGAAGAAGGAAGGCCGGGTCCGCGCGGACCCGGCCTTCCTTCTTCGGGTACGTCAGGACCAGGCGCGCCGCAGCGCCACGGCCGCCTCCAGCTCCAGCAGCGTCACCTTGCGCGGCAGCCCGCCGCCGAAGCCGACCAGCTTGCCGCCCGCGCCGACGATCCGGTGACAGGGCACGATCACCGGCACCGGATTGCGGTTGCAGGCCACCCCGACCGCCCGCGCGCCGCCCGGGTCGCCGACCGCCTTCGCCACCTCGCCGTAGGTCTTCGTCTCCCCGTACGGGATGCCTGTCATCTCCCGCCAGACCGCGCGTTCGAACTCCGAGCCGCGCGGGGCCGACACCGGCACCGTGAACTCGGTCAGCTCACCGGCGAAGTACGCCCGCAGCTCCGTCACCGCCAGCCGGGCCACCGCGTCGCCGGGCTCGTCGGCCGCCCCGTCCACCCGGCCGAAGTGCGCGCCGCGCACCGCGTCGTCGTCGGTGCCGACGGAGAACTCCCCGATCGGTGAGTCGAGCACTGTCCAGCGCATGCCACCCATTGTCGCGCGACGGGCAAAGATTTCCCCGCCCCGGGCGTCTGGAGATGCGGAGGTGGACGGTGGCAGAGGTCGACGGGGAGTTCACCGCGTTCGTCAACGAGCGGGGAGCGGCCCTGCTGCGGGTCGCCTACGCGCTGGCCGGCAGCCAGCACGCGGCGGAGGATCTGCTGCAGAACGCGCTGGCCAAGGCGTACGTCCGGTGGCCCCGGATCCACGGCGACGCGGAGCCGTACGTGAAACGGATCCTCTACCACGACCAGGTCTCCGGCTGGCGGCGGCGGGCGCGGCGCGCGGAGGTGCCGGTGGCCGAACTGCCGGAGCGACCGGCCGCCGGCGACGACAGCGACCTGCGGCTGCTGGTGCGGGACGCGCTGCGGACACTGCCGCCGCGCCAGCGGGCCGTGCTCACCCTGCGCTACCTGGAGGACCTGAGCGTCGAGCAGACAGCCGCGCTGCTCGGCTGCCGCCCCGGCACCGTGGCCAGCCAGAGCACCAAGGCGCTGGCCCGTCTCCGGAAGCTGGTGCCGGGGCTGGACGGGCTGACGAACCGGACGGAGGTGACCCGATGAGCACGTCGCTGGACGAGACGCTGCGGACAGCCGTACACGATCTCGCCGACGGCGCCGCGCCCGCGCCGGACCTGGCGTGGCGCGCGCTCGGCCGGGGCCGCAGGCTGCGCCGCCGACGGCGGGTGGGCACCGCCGCTGCCGCGCTCGTCGCCGTGGTCGCGGTGGCGCTGCCGTTCGTCCTGCTCCGGCCGCGTCCCGCCCCGCCGCCGACCGCGCCGCCGGTCACCGTCGACCCGTCGCCTGTCATCAGGTCGGCGCCCGGACCGGACTGGGCGGACGGGCCGCTGGTGCTGCCCGGCGACTGGGTGGTCACCGGCACGCAGGCGAGGGCGGGCGCCGCCGGGCCGTCGTACCTGCTCGACCGGGGACGCGGCCGGTACTTCGGCAACGGCCGCTACGACGCCGTCCTGCCCGCGCCCACCGGCTCGCTGGTGGCGGTCTGGGACGACGACCGGCCCCGGCAGGTCGGCCTGGTCGACGTGGTCCGGGGCACCACCCGCTGGTACGAGCCGGGCCGCGCGCTGGGCTCGCCGAACTGGTCGCCGGACGGCCGCAGCCTGCTGTTCACCAGTAACCGGGTCGGTCACCCTGGGTTCGTCGTGCTCGACGTGGACGGCACCGTCCGCTCCCACGCTGTCGACACCGGCCGCTACCCCTGCACCGATTCCTGCCCCTTCCTGTGGAGCCGGGACGGGCGGGAGGTGCTGCTACCGCAGACCGACCCGAGCGGTCCCCGGTCCGAGGCGGTCCGGCACCCCCGCCGGGGCGTGCAGTTCTTCGCCGCCGACAGCGGCCGGCCCACCCGGTTCGAGCCGCTGCCGGGCGACCCGGCCGGGCCGTGGGCGTGGTCACCGGACGGGCGGCTGGTGGTGGTGCAGGGGCAGAAGGAGCCGCTGCTCGTGGAGGCGGCGACCGGCCGGGTGGTGAACCCGTTGCCGGTGGCCGACGTCGTCTGGGTCGGCGACGACCGCCTGCTCTACCGGCGGCCGTACGGGTCGCGGGACTTCGTGCTCGCCGACACCACCGGCCGCGAACTCGTGCGTCAGCCGCTGCCGGAGGACCTCGCCCTCGCCGAGGTGACGATCGCGCCGCGCTGACCCGGCGCTGAACCTCTGCTGGACGTAGTGGATGTTGCACGGCGTCGATACCGTGCAGGTCATGGCCACCGGGACGCTCATCTTCCTGATCATCGGCGGGGTCGGTGTGGGCGTGCTGACGCTCGCCCTGCTCGGCTCGGGAGTGCTCCACCTCGGCCAGCCGGACGTCGACGGGCCGGTGTCGCTGGAGGCGGCCGCCGGGTTCACCGGCGCGTTCGGCTTCGGCGCCGCGATCGTCAACGAGCTGCTCGGCGGGCGTACCCCCGGGATGATCGCGGCGGCGGTGGCCGGCGGCGCGCTCGCCGCCGTGCCCACCGGCTGGCTGGCGGCCCGGCTCAGTCGCGCGGCCCGCAACATGCGCACCGACGCCACCCCCACCCGCGACCACCTGGCCGGCGCGATCGGCCTGGTGGTGACGCCGATCCCCAGCGGCGGCTACGGCGAGGTGCGGGTACGCCTCGCCGGCCAGCCGGTGAAGCTCAACGCCCGCGCCGACGGGCCGATCCCGGTCGGCACCCGGATCTTCGTGGTCGAAGCACTGAGCGAGACCAGCGTGCACGTCGAGACCTACTGACACCAACAGACGGGAATGCCCATGCCCCTGCTCGTCGCCATCGGCGGCGCGGTCCTCCTCGCCGTCGTCCTCGTCCTCTTCGTGTTGTCCCGGATCAAGGTGGCCGGGCCGAACCAGGCGTTCATCGTCACCGGCCGCAAGGGCCGCACCACCCAGACCGCCGACGGAGCCCGCTCCACCGACATGTCCGGGCAGAAGGTCGTGCTCGGCGCCTCGGTGTTCGTCCTGCCGGTGGTGCAGAAGCTCCAGTCGCTCGACCTGTCCAGCCGCCGGATCGACGTCAGCATCCGCGGCGCGGTGAGCAAGCAGGGCATCCGCACCGAGCTGCACGGCGTCGCGATCGTCAAGGTCGGCGGCACCGAGGACGCGATCCGCGCCGCCGCCCAGCGTTTCCTGAACCAGCAGGAGGAGATCGACAACTTCACCCGCGAGGTGCTCGCCGGCGCGCTCCGCTCGATCGTCGGGCGGCTCACCGTCGAGGAGATCATCCGGGACCGGGCGGCGTTCGCCAGCGCGGTCGCCGAGGAGGCCGAGCACTCGATGACCAACCAGGGCCTGGTGCTGGACACGTTCCAGCTCCAGGACATCCTGGCCGAGGGCTCCTACCTGCAGGACCTGGGCCGGCCGGAGGCGGCCCGGGTGCTCAAGGACGCGGCCATCGCCGAGGCGCGGGCCCGCCAGCAGGCCGAGCAGGAGCGGCTGCTCGCCGAGGAGGCGATCGCCGAGGCGAACCGGAACCTGGCGCTCAAGCAGGCCGGCATCCAGGCCGAGATCGACGCGGCCAAGGCGAAGTCGGCGGCGGCCGGGCCGCTCGCCCAGGCCGAGCGGGACCAGGCGATCCTCTCCGAGCAGCAGAAGGTGGCCGAGCGCAACGCCGAGCTGAAGCAGCGCCAGCTCGACACCGAGGTGCGCAAGCCGGCCGACGCGGCCCGGTACAAGGTGGAGCAGGAGGCCGAGGCGAACCGCAACGCGGCGGTGCTCAACGCCGACGCGCAACGGCAGGCGACCATCGCCGCCGCGCAGGCCGCCGCCGAGCAGGCCCGCCTCACCGGTGAGGGCGAGCGGGCCCGCCGGGCCGCGCTGGCCGAGGCGAACGCGATCGAGGGCGCCAAGGAGGGCGAGGCGGAGCAGCGCCGGCGTTCCGCGATCGCCGAGGCGGTCGAGCGGGAGGGCCAGGCCGAGGCGGCGGCCATCCTCGCCAAGGGTCAGGCCGAGGCCGACGCGATGGCCCGCAAGGCCGAGGCGTTCGCCGCGTACGGCGAGGCGGCCGTCCTGGACCTGCTGGTCAAGGTGCTGCCCGAGGTGGTCGGCGCGGCCAGCGCCCCGATCGGCGCGATCGACAAGATGACGGTGATCTCCACCGACGGCGCGTCGTCGCTGACCAAGTCGGTGGCCGGGAACGTCGCCCAGGGTCTCCAGCTGGGCAGCGACCTCACCGGCATCGACCTGGCCGGGCTGCTGGCGCGGCTGGGCAGCAGCGCGCAGAACAACGGCAAGAGCACTGTGGACGGCAGCACCGTCGACGCGTGACGAACGACGGCGCCCGCCGGGTCTCCCCTCGGGGAGCCGGCGGGCGCCGTTTCGGTGTGGCGGGTCAGAGCGCGGCGAAGACGAACTTCTCGCCGGTGCTCAGGCCCAGGGTCTCGCTGTTCCAGTCGATGACGCGGCTGGCGATGAGCTGGCTGCCCCCGGTCGCGCCGGCGGTGACCGCCTTGCCGTTGGCGTTCGCCCGCAGGTAGACCGAGCCGTCGGTGTTGTAGTCGAGGAAGTCGAAGACCTCCCAGGCGTCGATCACGGTGGCCTTCGCGATCAGCGCCCGGTTGCCGCCGGCGTCCGCCGTGACGAACTGGTTGTTCGCCAGCGCGCGCAGGGCGAAGAACCCGTCGCCCACGCTGACGACCTCGTACCGCTCCCAGGCCCCGACGGTCGCGGCCCGGGCGATCAGGGGCCGGGTGCCGCCGCTCTCGGTGGTCACGTAGTTGCCGTTTGCCACCGCCTTGATGCCGACCACCGGGGGCGCCGCGTCGAAGTCGAACTTCTCCGCCGCGCCGATGGTGGTCTTGCTGGCGATCAGCGGGTTGGTGGTGTTCGAGGCGGTGACGTACTTGCCGTTTGTGACGGCCTTCAGACTGACCGAGCCGTCGGTGTTCGTGACGATCTGGAACTTCTCCCAGTCGCCGATCGCGGCGGACCGGGCGATCAGCGGACGGTTGCCGCCGCTCTCGGCGGTGACGAACAGGTTGTTCGTGACGGCACGCAGGCCGTAGTAGCCGTTGCCGGCGTCCACCACGTCGTACCGCTCCCAGGCGCCGACCTCGGTGCCGCGCGCGATCAGCGGCCGGTTGCCGCCGCTCTCCGCCGTCACGTACAGGCCGTTGCCGCGGGCCTTGAGGCCGTACGACTCGCGCGCCACCACCGCGTCGCCGACGTGCAGCAGCCGGTCGGGCGAGCCCATGATGTCGTGCACCGCGCCGCTGACGCTCGTGCCCACGACCGAGTCGCGCACCTGCTGCGGGGTCCAGCCCGGGTGTGCCTCCAGCACCAGCGCCGCGGCGCCCGCCACGTGCGGGGAGGCCATCGACGTGCCGTTCATCGTCTCCGTGCCGGTGGCGGTGCCGGCCTTGGCCGAGACGATGCCGGTGCCCGGCGCGAAGGTGTCCAGGCAGGTGCCGTAGTTGGAGAACCAGGCCCGGAAGTCGATCTGGTCGGTGGCGCCGACGGTGATGGCCGCCGGCACCCGCGCCGGTGACTCGCCGCAGGCGTCCTGCATGCTGTTGCCGGCCGCGACGGCGTAGGTGATGCCGGAGGCGATGGAGCGGGCGACCGCGTCGTTCACCGCCTGGTCGATGCCCCCGAAGCCGAGGCTCATGTTGGCCACCGACGGCCCGGTGGCGTGCGAGGTGACCCAGTCGATGCCGGCGAGCACCTGTTCGCTGCTGCCGCCGCCGTCGCAGTCGAGCACACGTACGGCGACGAGCGCGACGTCCTTGGCGACCCCGTACTTCGTGCCGCCGATCGTGCCGGCCACGTGCGTGCCGTGGCCGTCGCAGTCCTGCGCCACGTCGTCGGACTCCACCGCGTCGTAGCCGTTGCGGGCCCGGCCGCCGAAGTCCTCGTGGTCGATGTCGATTCCGGTGTCGATGACGTAGGCGGTCACTCCGGCGCCGGTCGCCGGGTAGGTGTACCGGCCGTCGGTCTTCGTCCGCGACTGGTCGATCCGGTCCAGCCCCCACGGCGGGGTGGTCTGGGTGCCGGTGGCCTGGTAGCGCTGGACCTGCTGCACGTAGGCGACGGCCGGGTCCGCGGCGAGGCGCTCCGCCTGCCGGCGGTCCATGCTGGCGGAGTAGCCGGACAGCGCCTTGCCGAACACCCGACGTACGGAGCCGCCGTGCTCGCCGGCGAGGGCCGACGCGGTGGACTTCACCTTGGCGGGACCGGCCTTGCCGTCCTTGAGGACGACGATGTAGCGGCCGGGTACCGCCGCGGCGGTGTCGGCGCCCCGGACCGGGGCACGCTTCGGGCCGGCCGGGTCGGCCGAGGCGGCGCCGCCGGTGGCGGCGCAGATGATGGAGGTCGCGGAGGTGAGGGCAAGCCCCACCAGCGCGGAGCGGCGCAGCGCGCCATGACGTGACACTGAATGCTCTCCCCGTGTCCAGCGGCCGTCCCTTCGGGACGGGCGGATGTGATCAGGACAGCCGTACCCGTCGATCCGGGTGGCTGATGATGACCATCATCATGCGTGAGACATCGACCGATGCACGTCAACCTTTCGGTCGACACGCCGCCGTATCGTCGTGGAGCTTCCCCGCGCGGGGAGGTCAGCCGATGATGCCCTCGTCGCGGGCCCAGCGCAGCAGCGCCGCCTCGGCCTCGTCGCGGTCCAGCGGCCCGCGCTCCAGGCGCAGCTCCTTGAGGTGCTGCCAGGCACGGCCGACCACCGGTCCCGGCGGTACGCCGAGCAACTCCATGATCGCGTTGCCGTCCAGGTCGGGCCGCACCCGGGCCAGGTCCTCCTCGGCGGCGATCCGGGCGATCCGCTCCTCCAGCGCGTCGTAGTCGGCCGCGAGCTGCGCGGCCTTGCGCCGGTTGCGGGTGGTGCAGTCGGAACGGGTCAGCTTGTGCAGGCGGGACAGCAGGTCGCCGGCGTCGGTGACGTACCGGCGCACCGCCGAGTCGGTCCACTCGCCCCGGCCGTACCCGTAGAAGCGCAGGTGCAGGCCGACCAGCTTGACCACCTGGGAGGTGATCTCCTTGGAGTAGCGCATCGCCTTCATCCGGGCCTTGGTCAGCCGGGCCCCGACCACCTCGTGGTGGTGGAAGCTGACCCGGCCGTCCGCGCCGACCGCCTTGGTGGCCGGCTTGCCGACGTCGTGCATCAGCGCGGCCATCCGCAGCACGAAGTCGCAGCCGTCGGACTCCAGTGACATGGCGTTGCTGACCACTGTGAGCGTGTGCTCGTAGACGTCCTTGTGCTGGGCGTGCTCGTCGATGGTGAGCTTCAGGCCGGTCAGCTCGGGCAGGAAGCGCTCGGCCAGGCCGGTGTCGACGAGCAGCCGCAGCCCGGTGATCGGGTCGGCGCCGCAGAGCAGCTTGGTGAACTCGTCCCGGATCCGTTCCGCGGTGATCCGGTCCAGGTCGCCGGCCATCTCGGTCATCGCGGCGCGGACGTCCGGGTGAACGGCGAAGCGGAGCTGGGCGGCGAACCGGGCCGCGCGCAGCATCCGCAGGGGGTCGTCGCGGAACGACTCCTGCGGCGTGCCGGGGGTACGGATGATCTTGGCGGCCAGGTCGGCCAGCCCGCCGTACGGGTCGGTGAACCGGTGGTCGGGCAGGCTGACCGCCATCGCGTTGACGGTGAAGTCGCGGCGCTTCAGGTCTTCGACCAGGCTGGTGCCGTACTGCACCACCGGGTTACGGCTGACCTGGTCGTAGACCTCGGCCCGGAAGGTGGTGATCTCCAGGTTGAGGCCGTCGCGCTGGCAGGCGATGGTGCCGAACTCACGCCCGGTCTCCCAGATCGACTCCGCCCAGCCACGGATGACCTTGACCGTCTCGTCTGGGTGGGCGTCGGTGCAGAAGTCGAGGTCGTTGCCGAGCCGGCCGAGCAGCGCGTCGCGGACGGATCCGCCCACCAGGTGCAGTTCGTGACCGGCCTGGGCGAAGCGCCGGCCCAGCTCGTCGGCGACCGGTGAGACTCGGAGCAGTTCGGCGACGGCGTTGCGCTGCGCGGCGGTCAGCTCGCGGCGGTCGGCGGCGTGGGAGGCGGAGGCTTCGGACATGGGATCGCCAGCCTATCGGGCCGAGGGTGGATCGACCGCGCCGGGCGCGGGTAACGGGCGGAGGTTGACTAAGGTTCCGGTTGGGCGGGGCCGGCCGGACCCGGTTGCGACGTACCCCTTGGAGGCTGGCAGATGAGCGGCGGGCTCTACCGCAGCGCGAACGCGCACGGCGGCGGCCTGCCGCCGGACGACGGCGCCACCTTCATCTCCGCCGAGCCGCTGAACCAGCCGGGCGTCGAGGCCGTCGCGCCCCCGCAGGAGGTGGTGGCCGAGACCAGCGCCGCGGCGAACAGCGCGGTGATGGCCATCGGCAGCCTGGTCAGCCGGGGTACGGGCTTCATCCGCAACCTGATGATCGGCGCCGCGCTCGGCACCATGGTCGGTGACGCGTTCACCACCGCCCAGTTCCTGCCCAACCAGGTCTACGAGTTCCTGCTCGGCGGCGTGCTGACCAGCGTCCTGGTGCCGGTGCTGGTCCGCCGCCGCAAGATCGACGCGGACCGGGGCGAGGCGTACGCGCAGCGCCTGCTGACCCTCGCGGTGCTGGCCCTGGCCGCGACCGCGCTGATCGCCGTGGTGCTGGCCCCGGTGCTCACCGCCGTGTACGCGGCCGGCAGCGACGACCCGGCGTACACCACGCTGGTCACCCGGCTGTCGTACCTGATGCTGCCGATGCTGTTCTTCACCGGCATCAGCGCGCTGATCGCCGCGGTGCTGAACACCCGGGGGCACTTCGCCGCCCCGATGTGGGCGCCGATCCTCAACAACATCGTGTCCATCGGCACGTTCGGCCTGTACATCGTCGTCTACAGCGCGAAGGCGCTGCCGCCCGGCGAGGTGGGCTGGGACCGGATCCTGCTGGTCGGCGGCGGCACCCTGCTGGGCGTCGCGGTGCAGGCGATCGGCCTGCTGCCCGCGCTGCGCAAGGTCGGCTTCCGGTGGAAGGCACGGTTCGACTTCCGCGAGCTGGGGCTGCGCGAGCTGGCCCGGCTCGGCGCCTGGATGTTCTGCTACGTCGCGGTCAACCAGCTCGGCCTCTTCGTGGTGGTCAACCTGCTCAACCGGGCCACCGGCGGGGACGGCCAGAACGCCGGCCTGCTGATCTACAACAACGTCTTCCTGCTGCTGATGATGGCGCACGGCATCATCGCCGTCTCGATCATCACCGCGCTGATGCCGCGGATGAGCGCGGCCGCCGCCGAGAACCGGTTCCACGACGTCACCGCCGACCTGTCCCGGGGCACCCGGATGGTCAC
Organism: Micromonospora chalcea; assembly: GCF_028768405.1. Lineage (NCBI taxonomy): Bacteria > Bacillati > Actinomycetota > Actinomycetes > Micromonosporales > Micromonosporaceae > Micromonospora > Micromonospora chalcea. Next base: position 4,725,673 of record NZ_CP118233.1, read on the forward strand.
CGCGGTGCTCGCGCCCATCGCGGTCTGCTACGCGGTGCTGGCCGCCCCGATCTCGGTGGTGGTGTTCCGGTACGGCGCGTTCACCGGCGACAACGCGGTGGCCACCTCGACGGTGCTGCTGGTGGCGGCGCTCGGCCTGGTGCCGTTCGCGGTCAGCCAGCTCTTCACCTTCGCGTTCTACGCGCTGCCGGACACCCGTACCCCGGCTCTGGTCAACATTCCGGTGGTGGCGCTGCGCGTCCTGCTCCAGGTCGGTCTGTTCCTGATCTTCTCGAACACGTTCGCGGCGGCCGGGATGATGCTCGGCAACGCCGTGTCGTACCTGGCGGCGGCGATCATCTCGGCGATGCTGCTGCGGCCCCGGGTGGGCCGGATCGGGCTGGGCGGGATCATGCGCACGCTCGGCCGGGTGGTCGTGGCGGCCCTCGGCGCGGCGGTCGTCGGCCTGCTCGTGGTCGCGGTGCTGCCGGGCGACCCGGCGAGCCTGAGCTGGCTCGCCGCGGCGGTCCAGTTGGTGATCGGCGGGGCGGCGATCGGCGCCACCTACCTCGGGCTCGCCATGGTGCTGCGGATCGGCGAGATCACCGAGGTGGTCGGGATGGTCCGGCGGCGCCTCGGGCGTTGACCCCCTCGGTGACCGACGGTGAACGAGGATCACCAGGCTGGGGATACGGCTGTGGATAACTTGGAATTCCCCCGTCCACTGGGCCTCTCGGCCTGTGGACAACCAACCGTACGGACGAGGGAGCGCAGGCCGGGAAGGGGAAAACCTCCCTGTCGCCGCACCGGTACGCCCCTGTGCCACCTCGTTGCCGTCAACCTCTAGATTGGCGGTGCGTGTCCGGCTCGCCCGCCGGGTGGGCGGGCGACCCGGCCGGGAGCCCGTGGCGACTGGCCTTCCGGCCGGTCACAGCGGGAAGATGACATGTCGGAGAACCGGGCATCCCGGGTAAGGTCGCTCTCGACGGGTACGACCGGGATCGACGCGGCGTCGAGACCGCGGCCGTTCCACCGAAGGCAGAGCGGGAAGCCACATGCCCAGCAGCACGGGTCCATCGATCGACGCGATCACCGAGGGAGGACGGGTGACCCAGGTCGGCGAGGGTCAGGAAGCGGAGGAGACCTCTCCTGCGGTCGTGACCTTCGGTGCTCCCACGGTCGGTGAGCTGCTCGCCGAGCGGTACGAACTGGTCGAGCACATCAACAACGACAGCGCGGGCCGGCTGGTCTGGCGCGGTGTCGACGTGGTGCTCCGCCGTCCCGTCGCGGTGGTCCTCCGCTACCCGGGTGGCGACTCCGCCACCGAGATGCTTCAGGCCGCGGTCGCCGCGAGCCGCGTCATCCACCCCAACCTGGTCGGCGTCTACGACGCGATCGACGAGGACGACCGCGCCTACGTGGTCCGCGAGTGGGTGGACGGGCAGTCGCTGCGCGAGATGGTCGCCGCCGACGGGCCGCTCGACCCGGCTCGGGCCACGGCGATCGGCAACGCCGTCGCGAGCGCCCTCGCCGCCGTACACGCCACCGGCATGGTGCACGGCAACCTGCACCCCGGCACGGTGATGATCAGCGACGACGGCCGGGTGGTGCTCGCCGACGCGCGTACCGACGGGGCGGACAGCCAGCAGAACGACCTGCGCGCGGTCGGTGGGGTGCTCTACTTCGCCCTGACCGGGCACTGGCCGCACGGCGAGGCCCCGCTGCACGGCGCCACCGCCGGGCACGGCCGCGCCGCCCTGCCGGACGCGGTCCGCGACGCCGCCGGCGCCATCGCCGCGCCCCGGCAGGTGCGTGCCGGCGTACCGGCGTACCTCGACGACCTGACCATGGACCTGCTCGACCGGGAGATCGACCCGCCGGCGTCGGACGTGCTGGCCGCCGAGCTGAGCCGGCTCGACATCCCGGCCGACGAGCAGTTCCTGGAGCAGGCCGGGCCGCTGCGTTTCACCGCCGAGCCCGGCGAGGAGCCCTCGCCGCTGGCCGCGGCCGGCGGGCGCAAGGTCGCCATCGGCATCGCCGGCATGCTGGCTGTCGCCCTGGTCGGGCTGCTCATCGGCATCAACGCGCTCGGCGGTGGCGACGACGGCGACAAGGAGCCGGTCGCCCAGCCGTCGAACAGCGCGCCGGCCAGCGCCGGCGGTGGCGACGAGCCCGCAGCGCAGGTCCGCAAGCTCACCATCCAGGACGTACGGATCATCGACCCGGACGGCGATCGCGCGGAGGTGCGCAACGCCGAGAAGGTCATCGACGGCGACGACGACGAGGGCTGGGAGACCAACACCTACCGGACGAACGCCAAGTTCGGCGGCCTCAAGAAGGGCATGGGCGTCTGGATCGACCTGGGTGCCCCGCACTCGGTCAAGCAGCTGGAGGCGACGCTGTCGGCCACCGGCGCCACCGTCGAGCTGCGTACCGGTGCCCGCGGCGACTTCCCGTCCACCTCCGCCGGCGACAAGCAGCTGGTGAACGCCTACTCCACGGTGGTCGGGCCGGCGAACGAGAACGGCGGCACGAAGATGATCTTCGACGCCTTCCAGCCGGACCAGAAGTACCAGTACCTCCTCTTCTGGATCACCAAGCTGCCGGTGAAGGACAACGGCAGCACCTGGAAGCTCGGCGTCCAGGAGATCACGGTCCAGGGCTCGTGACCCGTCGGCCGCGCCCGCCGCGCCACCTCCGCCGGACGTGGTGATGGCGGAACGCGACGACCCGCAGCCCGGCCGCTCCGACCTGGACCTGCTCCGGGCCCACGTGGCGGGCGACCGGGACGCCTTCACCGAACTGTTCCAGCGGCACCGCGACCGGCTCTGGGCGGTCGCCCTGCGTACGATCGGCGACCGCGAGGAGGCGGCCGACGCCCTCCAGGACGCCATGCTCTCCGCCCACCGCGCCGCCGCCCGGTTCCGGGGCGACTCGGCGGTCACCACCTGGATGCACCGGATCGTGGTGAACGCCTGCCTGGACCGGATCCGGCGGCGGCAGACCCACGCCACCGTCCCGCTGCCGGACGGGACGCACACCGACGGCGAACCGGGCCGGCACACCGGCGGGCGGGAACCGGCCGCACCGGCACACGACCACGACACCGCGCTCGTGGTCCGGCAGGCTCTCGCGGCGCTACCGGCCGAACAGCGGGCCGCGCTGGTCCTGGTGGACGTGCAGGGCTATCCGGTCGCCGAGGTGGCCCTGATGCTCGGCGTCGCCGAGGGGACCGTGAAGAGCCGGTGCGCCCGGGGCCGGGCGAGGCTCGCCGTCCTGCTCGGGCACCTGCGGACCGGTTCCGACTCCCCTACGGCCGACGTGCCGCGGGTCACCTCCGGGAACCGGCGGGGCCCCGAGGGCGTCGGATCCTCGTCGGGAGCGTCCCGTCAGGCCGTCAGCCAGGAGGAGCCGTGACTTCCCGGGAGTTCAGCGAGGTCGACCACGACCTGCTCGCCGACTACCTCGGCGGGGCGCTGGACGGCACCCCCGAGCAGGCGACAGTGGCCCGGCTGGTCGAGCAGGACCCGGCATGGCGGGTCGCGTACGAGACGCTCGCCGAGGCGGTCGACCTGGTGCACGCCGACCTGGCCGGCTGGGCGTCGGAACCCGCGCCGGAGATGCCGGTGGCGGTGACCGACCGGATCACGGCGGCGCTCGCCGGGGCCGGACCGGCGCCCGGTCCGGCCGCGCTGCGCGACGGTACGCCCGTCGTACCGGCTCAGGCCGGCGGCGCGGCCCGCCCGCCCGGCGCCGCGTCGCGTCCCGAACGGCACAGCGGCCCCGGTCGTCGTCCCCGGCGCTGGGCCCGGATCGCCGGCCCGGTGGCCCTGGCCGCGGCCTCGGTCGCGGCGGTGGGGCTCGGCGTCGGCCGGCTGGCCGACCCGGGCGACGGCGGTACGGCCGACCGGGCGGCCGGGGAGGCGGCGCCGATGGCCGCCGCGCCGTACCGGACCACCGGACCGGCGCTGCGCAGCGGCACCGACTGGACCCCGGAACGCCTCGCCGCCGCCCGCGTGCCCACCGGGGCGAAGTCGACGCCGCAGGACATGGCCGCTCCGTCCGGCGCGGCGCGGGAGAACGGCCCGGAGACGCCGCTGTACAGCGACAAGTACCGCGCCGGGGGGTTCGCCGGGCTGGACCGGCTGACCCGGCCGGACACGCTCGGCGCGTGCCTCACCGCGATCGGCGCGGAGCACGGCGCCACCCCGCTCACCATCGACATGATCGACTACGCCCGGTACCAGGGCGCTCCGGCGCTCGTGGTGACGTTCGCCGACGCGACCGGCGCCCGCTGGGGCTGGGCGAGCGGGCCGGAGTGCGGCGTGCCCGGGTCCGGCGCGGACACGCGCTTCCGTACGCGGGTAGGGTGAAAACGCGGTCATCACGCGTGTCCCGCCACGTGACCTGACCCACCGGATGACCGGCTCGGGAATCCCCGCTTCGTACGATGACGTTCTGCAAGTCAGGCGCCGGCGCCGCTGAGCCGTCGGCACTCGGGATCGACATCGGTGCGGCCGGTGACGAACACACACATCGGGAGACGGCAGTGGACGAGGTCCGCAACCTGATCATCATCGGCTCCGGTCCGGCCGGCTACACGGCTGCGGTCTACGCCGCACGCGCCAACCTGAAGCCGCTGGTGATCGAGGGCGTGCAGTCGGGTGGCGCGCTGATGACCACCACCGAGGTGGAGAACTTCCCCGGTTTCGCCGACGGCATCCTCGGGCCCGAGCTGATGGACAACATGCGCAAGCAGGCCGAGCGTTTCGGCGCCGAGTTCCTCACCGACGACGTGACCCGGGTCGAGCTGAAGGACACCGGCGAGATCGGCTCCGACGCGGTCAGCACCGTGTGGGTGGGCGAGACCGCGTACCGCGCCCGCGCCGTCATCCTCTCCACCGGCTCCGCCTGGCGGCCGCTCGGTGTGCCGGGCGAGCAGGAATACCTCGGCCACGGGGTGTCGTCCTGCGCCACCTGTGACGGCTTCTTCTTCCGCAACCAGCACATCGTGGTGGTCGGCGGCGGCGACTCGGCGATGGAGGAGGCCAGCTTCCTCACCCGGTTCGCCGAGTCGGTGACGATCCTCCACCGCCGCGACTCGTTCCGCGCCAGCAAGATCATGGCGGACCGGGCGCTGAGCAACGAGAAGATCAAGGTCGAGTGGAACACCGTGGTCGAGGAGATCCTCGGCGACGACGGCAAGGTCAACGGCGTACGGGTGCGCAACGTGCACACCGGCGAGAGCAAGGTGCTCGACGTCACGGGCGTGTTCGTGGCGATCGGGCACGACCCGCGCAGTGAGCTGTTCCGCGGCCAGGTGGAGCTCGACGACGAGGGGTACGTGAAGGTCGAAGCGCCGAGCACCCGTACCAGCGTGCCGGGCGTGTTCGCGGCCGGTGACGTGGTCGACCACACCTACCGGCAGGCCATCACGGCGGCCGGCACCGGCTGTGCCGCCGCGCTGGACGCCGAGCGCTTCATCGCCACCATCCAGGGCTGAGAGTTCGACGAGCAAGGTTCGGAGGAGGAGAGTTCATAGTGGGAGCAACCAAGGCGGTCACTGACGCGAGTTTCGTCAGCGACGTGCTGCAGTCCGACAAGCCGGTCCTGGTGGACTTCTGGGCGGAGTGGTGCGGCCCGTGCCGCAAGGTCTCGCCGCTGCTGGAGGAGATCGCCGGCGAGATGAAGGACCAGGTCACCATCGTCAAGCTCAACATCGACGAGAACCCGGAGACGGCGCGCGCCTACCGGGTCATGTCGGTGCCGACGCTGACGATCTTCAAGAACGGCCAGCCCGTGCAGTCGATCGCCGGCGCCAAGCCGAAGGGCGAGTTGCTCAAGCTCATCGAGTCGGCGCTCTGAGCCGTACCGGCAGCGCCGGAACCCCCGTCACCCCGCCCGGGTGACGGGGGTTCCGGCTTTTCTGACCTGCATGAACACGAACCCGCCGGGTACCGGTCACGGTACGCTCCGTAAGCATCTCGTCGGAGTTCCGGTCCTGCCAACGTCCGTGCATAGGGGGTCGTCGTGCATCCGATCCGACCCGGTGACCAGGGACCGGCGGTGGCCGAGATCCGGACCGTCCTCGTCGGCCTGGAGCTTCTTCCCGCCGAGGGCGGAGGCGACGACTACGACGCCGAGACCGAACGCGCGGTCCGGGCGTTCCAGCAGTCCCGCGGCCTCAGCGTCGACGGGCGCGTCGGCGCCGAGACCTGGCGGGCGCTGGACGCGGCCCGCTGGCGGTTCGGCGCCCGCGCGCTCTTCCACGCCGTACCCGAGCCGATCACCGGCGAGGACGTCCGCTCGCTCCAGGAACGCCTCCTGGAGATGGGGTACGACGTGGGGCGCGCCGACGCCATCTACGGCATCCGCACCTCCCGCGCGGTGGCCCAGTTCCAGCGGGAGATGGGGCTGAAACCGGACGGGTCGTGCGGGCCGCACACCGTCAACGCGCTGCGCCGCCTCGGCCGCAAGGTGGTCGGCGGACGCCCGCAGTGGCTGCGCGAGTCCGACGCCATCCGGCAGGCCGGGCCGGAGCTGGTCGGGCGGACCGTGGTGATCGACCCGGGGCACGGAGGCACCGACCCGGGCGTGGTGGTGCCCGACGGCCCGCTGCACTGGACCGAGGCGGACCTCGTGCACGACCTCGCCAGCCGGCTGGAGGGGCGGCTCGCCGCGGCCGGCGTACGGGTGCAGCTGACCCGGGGCCCCGCGCCCGCGAGTTGCCTGCCCGACGCGGACCGGGCCCAGCTCGCCAACTCCCTCGGCGCCGACGTGTTCATCTCGCTGCACACCGACCACCACGCCAACCCGGCCGCCGAGGGGGTCGCCACCTACCACTACGGCACCGACAACGGCGTCACGTCGGCGACCGGCGAACGTCTGGCCGGGCTGGTGCAGCGGGAGATCGTGGCCCGCACCGGGCTGCGTGACTGCCGTACCCACGCCAAGGCGTGGGAGCTGCTCCGGCTCACCCGGATGCCCGCGGTACGCGTCGAGGTCGGCTACCTGACCTCGCCGGACGACCGGGCCCGGCTGGTCGACCCCCGGTTCCGGGACCGGGTGGCCGAGGCCATCGTCGCCGCGGTGCAGCGGATGTACCTGCCGATCGAGCGCGACGTGCCGACCGGCTCGATCGACGTGACCGAACTGCGGGCGGCACTCGCCGCCGGCACCGTCGTCGACTGATCCCCGCTCAGCTGGTCGAGCGGGTGGCCGGCGCCGGGCGGACCGGCCGCAGCAGCGTCTCCGGGCTCATCGAGCCGAGCAGCTTCTCCAGCGCGTACTCGACGTCCGACTTCCAGCTCAGCGCCGTCCGCAACTCCAACCGCAGGCGCGGGTAGCGCGGGTGCGGCCGGACCGTCTTGAATCCCACCGAGAGGAAGAAGTCGGCGGGTGCCACGCAGGCGCGGGCCGGGTCGTCCGCGTCGTCGCCGAACTTGGCGTCCCCGAACGCCTCGATCGCCTTGATGCCGCGCTTGGTCAGGTCGCGGGCCACGCCCTGGACCAGCATCCGGCCCAGGCCGCCGTCGGCGAAGGCGGGCACCACGTGCGCCGTCATCAGCAGCGCCGCGTCCGCCGAGACCGGCGAGGTGGGAAACGCCATCGAGCGCGGGACGTACGCCGGCGGCGCGTACATGACGAAGCCTGCCGGCATCCCGTCGACGTAGACGAGCTTGCCGCAGGAACCCCACTCCAGCAGCGTCTGGGAGACCCACGCCTCCTTCTCCAGGCCCGGGTCACCTGCTGCGCAGGCCCGCTCGGCGGAGACCGGATCCAGCTCCCAGTAGACGCAGCGCCGGCACGATCGAGGCAGGTCCTCCAGCGTGTCCAGGGTCAGGCTGACCAGACGTCGCGACATGAGCGCACCCCACCAATAGGCTCGGAGCGCCGGTTCCTCCCGCGCCCTCCTGCTCCCGACGAGCGATCGTACGCCCCTGTCCGGCGGTACGGGAGGGAACGCGTTAACCCCCGCCCGGACGGCCGAGTGGCGGGTCCGGGATGTGGACGTGTCCACACGGCCGGTGCCGCTACCGTCACCGGGGACTACGATCGACCAACCGGCCCTCGCCGCCAATGGATGTCGGCATCGCGGGTACCACACCGGGCGGCAGCCCCGCCGACACCCGATCGAGGTGATGTCATGACCGGCACGACGCTCGACGACTACACCGACAGGTACGCCCGGCGCGTCCGCGGGATGACCGCCTCGGAGATCCGGGCGCTCTTCGCGGTGGCCAACCGGCCGGAGGTCGTCTCGCTCGCCGGTGGGGCACCCTACATCGCGGCGCTGCCGCTCGACGCGGTCGGCGAGATGCTCGGCCGGCTCGGCTCCGAGCACGGCGCCACCACCCTCCAGTACGGCGTCGGCCAGGGCGCCCCGGAGCTGCGCGAGCGGATCTGCGAGGTGATGTCCCTCTCCGGGATCGACGCCTCGTGCGGCGCCTCCCCGGAGGACGTGGTCGTCACCGTCGGCGGCCAGCAGGCCCTCGACCTGGTGGCCCGGCTCTTCCTGGACCCGGGTGACGTGGTGCTCGCCGAGGGGCCGACGTACGTCGGCGCGCTCGGGGTGTTCCAGGCCGCCCAGGCCCAGGTGGCCCACGTGCCGATGGACGACGAAGGGCTCATCCCGGAGGCGCTGGAGGTGGCCATCGCCGACCTGGCCCGGGCCGGCCGCCGGGTGAAGTTCCTCTACACCATCCCCACCTACCAGAACCCCGCCGGCGTGACGCTGAGCGAGGAGCGGCGCGAACGGGTGCTCGACATCTGTGAGCGCGCCGGGCTGCTCGTGGTGGAGGACGACCCGTACGGTCAGCTCGGCTTCGAGGGCGAGGCGCCCCGGCCGCTGCGGGCCCGGCGGCGCGAGGGGGTCTTCTACCTGAGCACGTTCTCCAAGACGTTCGCGCCGGGCCTGCGGGTGGGCTGGATCCTGGCCCCGCACGCGGTCCGCGACAAGCTGGTCATCGCCAGTGAGGCGCAGATCCTCTGCCCGAGCGCCTACGCCCAGTCGGCCGTCTCGACGTACCTCGGCACCATGCCCTGGCGGCAGCAGCTCAAGGTCTACCGCGAGATCTACCGCGAGCGCCGGGACGCGCTGCTCGACGCGATGGCCGACCTGATGCCGGAGGGCACCACCTGGACCAGGCCGCAGGGCGGCCTGTTCGTCTGGGCGACGCTGCCCGACGGGCTCGACTCCAAGGCGATGATGCCGCGGGCAGTGGCCGCCCGCGTCGCGTACGTGCCGGGAACCGGCTTCTACGCCGACGGCACCGGCGCCGGGAACATGCGGCTGAACTTCTCCTTCCCGACGCCGGAGCGGATCCGCGAGGGTGTCCGCCGGCTGGCCGGGGTGATGGAGCAGGAGATCGCGATGCGGAAGGTCTTCGGTGCGGTCGGCGGTGCCGGACCCCGCCGACGCCAGGGCGGCTCGGACGCGCCCGGTCCCGACTTGGCATGATGCCCGCATGTCCGACAGCCCTGCCGCACCGCCTCCCGTGACCGGATCCGCCGTCGACGAGCTGCACGTGCTCGTACTCGCCGGCGGTCTCTCCTACGAGCGGGACGTCTCGCTGCGGTCGGGCCGCCGGGTGCTCGACGCGCTGCGCGCGGTCGGCGTGCAGGCGGAGCTGCGCGACGCCGACGTGGCGTTGCTGCCCGCGCTGACCGCCGACCCGCCGGACGCGGTGGTGATCGCCCTGCACGGCGCCACCGGCGAGGACGGCTCGCTGCGCGGCGTGCTCGACCTCTGGGACGTGCCCTACGTCGGCTGCGACGCCCGGTCGTCCCGGCTCGCCTGGGACAAGCCGTCGGCGAAGGCGGTGCTGCGCGAGGCGGGCATCCCGACGCCCGACTGGGTGGCGTTGCCGCACGACCGTTTCTCCGAGCTGGGCGCGGTCGCCGTCCTGGACCGGATCGTCGACCGGCTCGGGCTGCCGCTGATGGTCAAGCCGGCGCAGGGTGGCTCCGGACTGGGCGCCGCCGTGGTCCGGGAGGCGGCGTCGCTGCCGGCCGCCATGGTGGGTTGTTTCGCGTACGACCAGACCGCACTCGTGGAGCGCTACGTGCCCGGAATGGACGTGGCGGTCTCCGTGCTCGACCTCGGCAAGGGCCCGCAGGCCCTGCCCCCGGTCGAGATCGTGCCGCGCAACGGCGTCTACGACTACGCGGCCCGCTACACCGCCGGCCGTACCACCTGGCACGCGCCCGCCCGGCTCGACGCCGCGACGACAGCCCGGGTGACCGAGGTGGCGCTCGCCGCGCACACCGCGCTCGGCCTGCGCGACGTGTCCCGGGTCGACCTGATCGTCGACGCCGGCGGTGACCCGCACGTGCTGGAGGTGAACGTCTCCCCGGGCATGACCGAGACGTCGCTGCTGCCGCTGGCGATCCAGGCGGCCGGGCTGGACTTCGGCCGGGTGCTCGGCACGCTCGTGACCCGGGCCGCCGCCCGCCGCTGAGGTCAGCCCTCCCGGGTACGCCCCGCCCGCGGCTGGTCGTCCTCGACCACGTCCTCGGCCTCGCCCGCAGTCGGGGCGTCCCCGGTCTCCTGCTCCTCGGCCGCCTCGGATCCGTCCTCCGGCTCCGGGTCGTCGACCGACGGGCCCGCGGAGGGGTCTGAGACGCCCCCTGCCGCCTCGGACTCCGGGATCTCGTCCGCAGCCTCGATCACTGATGCGGGCTCGTCCTCGGGCTCCTCAGCGGCGTCCGCAGCCGAGGCCGGGGCAAAGCTCGACGGGGCCTGCCACTGGATGCGCGGCGGCTCGGCGAGCGGCCGGCCACCGAACTCGGCGAGCCACGCAGCCACCAGGGCCAGATTCTCCCGCCACTTGTCCTCGGAGATGGGGGGCAGGATCGAGTCCCACAGCGACAGGAACGTGCCGCGCAGTTGCAGCCGCCCGTACGGCCGGGCCAGGAACCACAGGTGCAGGTGCGCGGAACCGTCGCCCCAACGATTCACGTGGACCCGGGCGACGCCGTCGAGCGACCGGACGGCCCGCTCCAGGCGCACGGTCATCACGCCCAGCTCGGCGGCGAGCAGATTCGGCAGGTCGCCCAGATCCAAGTGGGACCGGGACTCCAGGATCAGGACCATCGGCAGACCGGTGGGCCGGTCCATGGCACGGACCCGCCACCGCTCACCGACCCAGATGTACGCCTCGTCGGGCGCATTGCAGGCGGTGCACTCCCGGTCCGCCTCGCCGCGGCGGGGAGGTTCGAACGGTACGGGCTCGTCGAGCTGCTTGACGCGGAGATCGCCCTCGAAGGGAAAGGACGGCCACTGGGTGAAGTCTGGAACTGAGGGAGGGGTGTCCGGCACGACGCTGACCCTAACCGAGTTGGCGACGCCTGTCCCTACCCGTTCCACTGGCCGCGCACAGGTTGTCCACCACGTTGTCCACAGGGTGCCGAGATCACCAGCACGGTGCGTCATCCACTGCTCAGCAAGGGTTTCCGCGCTTCGTTTCACGTGAAACGAGACGAGCCTGTGGACAACTGCTGTGGATAACTGGAGGGCGTGTGGATCCGTTCTTCCAACGATCGGGCGCGCGATCCGTACCGGGTTCGGGAAGGGCTTCTTGCGGTCGGTTTCACGTGAAACGACGGCGGTCGGATCGTCCGTGGTTCCACGCCGGTCCTCGGTACGCCGGAGGCTGGGTCCCACGTCAGCCCGGCGCGGGGGTTCGCTGGGCCGGGGTTCTCGATGGCCGGCTGATCCACTGTGACTCTCGACCCGGTCCGCCGCCCGCCGAGTCGACCAACCGGCCTGCGACATGAGGGCACAGCCCGGCCGGACACCCCGCCGAGTGCCAAGCCGCCGGGACGGCGGCGTCCGCCAGGCCGGCCCACGAAGCGGCATCCGAGCCACCTCGGGTCAGCGGCGCACCGCGGCTCACCCCGAGCCACCGCGGCTCACCCCGAGCCACCGGGGCCAGCCGGGTCACCGGGGCTCCTGCCGTTCCCGGCCGCCCCGCCGCTTTGGCTGCCCCGGCCGGACGGCCCGCTCCGGCCCGCTCTGGTCGCTCCGGCCCGCTCTGGTCGCTCGGTCGCTCGGTCGCTCGGTCGCTCGGTCGCTCGGTCGCTCCGGCGAGCATTCTCGCGCCCGCTTCGAACCTGCCAGAAATCAGCGGCTAGCGACAACTCATCCGGCTCCTGTGCGGGTGGTCTGGAGGCGTTGCTGACAGGGTGGTCATCGGCCGGGGCGACGGGGACATCTTGGGAAACGCGCGCCCCCAGACGGAACCACTTCGGTCCGGGCTCGCCAACGCCAGCCGCCCCGGGGTGCGGTGGAACACCATGGGTGTCTCCGAGGCGTTTTGACACCCATGGTGTTCCACTCGGTCCAGCTGCCGCTCTAGCGGGATGGCAGCGTGCGGGGCGGTGAGTGCGCAGCGGCGGCGGCTGCACCGACGGCCACCGGCGCGGGGCATCGGCGAGACGGCCGCATCAGCGACGCGATGTCAGCATCGACGCGATGGACGCGCGTCATCGTTTGGCCGGGTGGCCAGTAGCGGCCGGGATGGGACTGGGCCGCCCGAAGGGCGGGCCACGGTAGCCAAAGGCGACGAGCCCAGGTCTGCAACCCACGTGGTTGCCCTTTGCCCACGCCCGAGCGGAGGTTCACCTTCGGCAGCGGCCGCCGCTTCGTAGGCAGTTCGATGTACAGCTTCGACCAGTAGCGTCGCGCGCCGCATCGGCGGGGCGGCGGGAGTGCTTCAGCGGCCTTACGCGGGCCTACCCGTTTCACGTGAAACGCCGCCGCCTACCGACCGGGCTGCACCCCGTCCTTGCCCTCCTTCTGAGGCGAGTCTGCGAGTTCGGCGCCCCAGCCCGGAAGCAGAAGCGAACCAGCCGCCCAAGTTGCGCCAGTCGCCTTAGTCACCCGGCCTATCCCGCCGCCGCGCGGCCGCGCGACCGCGTCGCCTCGGCACGTCGCCACCGCGCTACCACCGCTACCACCGCTACCCCCGCCACCCGCGTCACGACGCCACCGCGCCACCGCGCCACCGCGCCACCGCGCCACCGCGTCACCGGGTCGCCGCGTCACCGGGCACCGGGCACCGGGCACCGGCATTCTCGTTTCACGTGAAACCAGCGGGAAGGACGCCGAGCCGGCCACGCCCTCGCGCGGGCAGCAGCAGACGGTTCGCAACCGAAACCGCGTCCTGGAGAAAGAGAACCGGCCGCACCCCCTCGCGGGCGATGCGGCCGGCCGGACAACCTCTGACGGCTACGCCTCGGGCTGCTCCTCACCGTCCATGCCGATGATCCCGACGATCCGCTCCAGGTCGTCAACGGTGGCGAACTCGATCGTGATCTTGCCCTTGCTCCGGCCGATGTCGACCTTCACCCGGGTGTCGAACCGGTCGGAGAGCCGGTCCGCGAGATCGGTGAGCGCCGGGGCGTGCGGCTTCGGCCGGCGCTTCGCGGCAGCCGTCTTCGCCGGCTCCTCGGCGAGCGCCAGGTGCACCAGTTCCTCGGCACCGCGTACGGAGATGCCCTCGGCGACGATCCGCTTGGCGAGCTGCTCCTGCGCCTCGGCGTCGTCGAGGCTGAGCAGTGCCCGGGCGTGACCGGCGGAGAGCACTCCGGCGGCGACCCGGCGCTGCACAGCGGCCGGCAGGTTCATCAGCCGGATGGTGTTGGAGATCTGCGGGCGGCTGCGGCCGATCCGCCGGGCCAGCTCCTCGTGGGTGGCGCCGAACTCCTCCAGCAGCTGCTGGTAGGCCGCCGCCTCTTCCAGCGGGTTCAGGTTGGCGCGGTGGATGTTCTCCAGCAACGCGTCCCGGAGCATCGCGTCGTCCTTGGTGTCCCGGACGATCGCCGGGATGGTCTCCCGGCCGACCGCCTGGGCGGCGCGCCAGCGCCGCTCACCCATGACGAGTTCGTACTTCTCGGTGTCGAGCTGGCGGACCACGATCGGCTGGAGGAAGCCGACCTCCTGGATCGAGGTCTTCAGCTCCTCCAGCGCCTCCTCGTCGAAGACGTGCCGGGGCTGCTTCGGGTTCGGCACGATGGCGTCGACCGGGATCTCGGCGAAGCGTGCGCCGGGCACCGGGCTCAGGTGCGACTCGGGCTCGACGGCCGGCGACGGGGTGCTTCCGACACCGCCGGTGATGGCAGTGGTCGCGCCCGCGACCGGAGCCGAGGGCGACGCGGTAACTGCCGACGACTCCGGTTCGGTGGCCGCCGGTTCGGCGCCCGGTACCGGTCCGGTGGGGATGAGGGCGCCGAGCCCTCGGCCCAGTCCGCCGCGGGGACGGTTCTTCATGCGACGCCTCCCAGCGACATCTCCGCACTACGCATTCCGGCTCACCGGCTCCTTGACGCCTCGTTCCGCGATCTCCTGGGCGGCCTCGAAGTAACTCGTGGCTCCCCGCGAACCGGGATCGTAGGTCATCACCGACTGGCCGTAGCTCGGTGCCTCGGAGACACGCACGTTGCGCGGGATGACGGCCTGGAGCACCTTGTCGCCGAAGTGGTTCCGGACGTCCTGCTCCACCGCGTCCGCGAGCCGGGTGCGCCTGTCGTACATGGTGAGCAGGATGGTGGAGACCTCGAGCTTCGGGTTGAGGTGCTGGCGCACCAGGTTGATGTTGTTGATCAGCTGGTTGAGCCCTTCCAGCGCGTAGTACTCGCACTGGATCGGGATCAGCACCTCCTGCGCGGCGACGAGCGCGTTGACGGTCAGCAGGCCGAGCGACGGCGGGCAGTCTATGAAGACGTAGTCGAAGTGCCCCGGGTACGCGGCGATCGCCCGCGCCAGGCGCGACTCCCGGGCCACCACGGAGACCAGTTCGATCTCGGCGCCCGCCAGGTCGATCGTGGCCGGTACGCACCACAGGTTGGGGATGCCCTCGACGGCCTGGGCCACCTCTTCGAGCGGCACGCTGTCGATCAGGCAGTCGTAGACGTCGGGCACGCCGGTGTGGTGCGGGACGTTCAGACCGGTGGAGGCGTTGCCCTGGGGATCAAGGTCGACCACGAGCACCCGGTTGCCGTGCAGCGCGAGCGCCACGGCCAGGTTCACGGTGGTGGTCGTCTTACCCACGCCGCCCTTCTGGTTGGCGACGCACATCACCCGGGTCCGGTCCGGGCGGGGCATGGTGACCTCGCCACTGGGATTCAGGATCTGCACGGCGCGCATCGCCTCCATAGCCAACGGTGGATCATCCTCTTCGCGCGTCGGGGTTTCACGTGAAACGTACGTGCTGGCGTCTACCTCATCGCCGTACCTGCTCGCCTGTGGCGTGTCGGACGGCGTCACGGTGACCTCGGGAGCGGCCTGGTGCGGCACGGCCGAGACGGGCGGCTGGGGTTCGAAGCGAGCGGGCACCGCGACGTTCGCCCGCACCGCGGGTGGCCGCGGCGTCGGCGCGTTCGCCGGGCCGTCTGCCGGGTCGAGCGGGTCACGGGCCGGCGGGACGTTCGCCGGCGCCGACGAGACGGGCCGTACCGAACCGGCGGGCGGCGTGTCCCGCCGCTGCGGCGGCGGCTCGGCCGGCGGGTAAGAGGCGGACGGATCGCGGGGCTCGTTCACCGTCCACTCCCGGTAGTTGGTTTCACGTGAAACGGGGCCGGGGGATTTCCCTCCGGGCCCGGTCAACCGTGGATCGTCGTACCTGCCGTCGTCATGCACCTGTCATCCCTACCCGCTCCGGATGGTCGGTCCGCACCCGTCGAATCGAATACCGGGCCCTCGCCCGGCGTGGTCGGCTCGGCGGGAACCATCGGGTTCGGGTGCCGCCCGGCACCGCCGTTCCACACTATCGACGCGCGGTCAGCCTACGGCCGACGGGCGCGGTGGGTCCATGTCGGGTTGTGATCGATCGCGTCACGCCCACCCGGTCCAACGACCGGGTGGGCGTCCGGACAGCCGTTTCGGTCAGCGGTCGCCACGACGGCGGCCGCCACGCGACCGCTTCGGCTTCTTGGCCCGGCGCGGGTTCACCACGCGCTCACGGACCACCTCGATCACGGTCGCCGGGGACTCGATCACCCCGTCGCCGCACCGGTGCAGCTCCGGCGTGCCGCCGCCGAGGCGTACCACCGCTTCGGTGTGCTCGGCGATCTCCTCGGCGGCCGAGGCGCCCTTGAGCGCCACCAGGCGGCCGCCGGAGACCAGCAGCGGCAGGCACCAACCGGCGAGCCGGTCCAGCGGCGCCACCGCGCGGGCGGTCACGATGTCGGCGGAGAGCGGCTCCCGGTCTCGCGACCCGGCCGCCGCCTCCTCGGCCCGCCCGCGGAAGACGCGGACGTCGCGGGTCAGGCCGAGGCGTTGCACCGCCTCGATCAGGAAGGAGGTACGCCGCGCGAGCGGCTCCACGAGCGTCACTGTGAGATCGGGACGCGCGATCGCCAGCACCAGGCCGGGCAGTCCGGCGCCGGAGCCGACGTCGATCACGCTCGCCCCCTCCGGGATCCGCTCGGCCACCACCGCGCAGTTGAGCAGGTGCCGGTCCCAGAGCCGCGGCGTCTCGCGGGGGCCGATCAGACCGCGCACGACGCCGTCGGTGGCAAGCAGTTCCGCGTACGCGGCGGCGAGGTCGAGCCGGTCGCCGAAGAGCGCGCGGGCCGCCTCCGCCAGTTCCGGCGGCAGCGTCGCGGACGCCGGGTCGGGGACGGCCGTCGACTCCGCACCGTCCACAGGGGATGGCGTGTCCTCCGCCGGCTCCGCGAACACCGGGTCGGCCGCCGCAGCCGCGGCCACCGGTGCCACGTCCGCCGCCGGCTCACCGGAGAACGCGGGCATCACGTCCACCGCCGGGTCGGCGGGCTCGACCCCGGTCACCACCGCCGGCTCGGCCGAGAAGGCGGGCTCGCCGGGGTCGGTCGCGGCCCTTTCCGGGTACGCCGGGTCGGCCGGCCCGTCGTCGTCGGAGAAGACCGGGTCGACTGTGGGATCGGGGCGCACAGCCGACGGCCCGGGCGGCGTACCACCCGGGCCGGCCACGGCGCCTGCCGTCGTCTCGTCGGAGATCACGGACCTCAGTCCGTCACCGGACGGACGACGATGCGGCGGTTGGGCTCGACGCCCTCGGACTCGCTCTCCACGCCGCTCATCGCGTTCACCACGTCGTGCACGCACTTGCGCTCGAACGCGGACATCGGCTCCAGGCGCACCGGCTCACCGTGCTCCTTGACCTTCTCGACCGCGTTCTTCGCCACGGCGGCCAGTTCCTTGCGCCGGGCGGCCCGGTAACCGCCGACGTCCAGCAGCAGGCGGCTCGGCGTGCCGGTCTGGCGGAACACGGCCAGCCGGGCCAGTTCCTGGAGCGCCTCCAGGGTCGCGCCGCGCTGGCCGACCAGGTTCTGCAGCCGTCCGCCGACCACTTCGACTACCGGACGGCCGCCGGAGACCAGCTCGTCGATGTCGCCGTCGTAGTCGAGGATGTCCAGCAGACCCTCGACGTAGTCGGCGGCGATCTCACTCTGCCGGAACAGGTCGCTGTCGGCCGGGGCCTTCTTCTCCCGGGCCTCGCCCGAGGCGTCCTCGGTCTCGGTGGCGGCGGTAACGGGGGTCTCCTCGTCCAGGGACTGGTCGGCGCTGGGGATGCTGGTCTCGGTCACGGGTCTCATCTCCGTACTCGCTCGGCCGGACCGTTCGGGGGTCCGCTGGTCTCCCGGGGCCGGCGGGAGGTTCGCCGGTTGCCCTCGGGCACGTCTGTACGGGCCAGTTTCGCCCGCGGCCGCGCGTCGCGCGGCGATTCCGGCCCGGCGCCGACTCCTCGGATGGCAGCACGTGACCGGAACGGGCCACCGCCGGTGTCGCGGCGGTGGCCCGGTGGAACTCAGCCCTGTCGCTTGGCGGGCCGGCTGCCGCCCTTCTTCGGGTTGACCGGCTTGGCGCCCGGCTTCGGTCCGGCCACCTTCGGCGCCGCGGCCGGGGCCTTCGCCGCCGGCTGGGCCGCCTTGCGGCCGAACAGACCACCGGTCTTGGCCGGCTGCACCGGGCCCTTGCCGCCGGTGTTCTTGGCGGCGGTGGTGCTCTTCGCGGTGGGCGGCGGCGGGAACTTCCGCAGCACCCACTGCTGCTGGCCGAGCGTGAAGAGGTTGTTGGTGACCCAGTAGATGATCACACCGATCGGGAAGATCGCGCCCGAGATCAGCAGCGACAGCGGGATGCCGTAGAGCATCAGGCGCTGCACCATGCGCTGCTGCGGGTCCTCGGCCCAGCCGGTCTTGAGGATCATCTGACGGCTGGTCAGGTAGGTGGTGGCGATCATGATGATCACCAGGATGCCGGCGACGACCTTGACGGTGCCGGTGTTCGCGCCCAGCCGGCTGAGCTCCTCGGCGGTGGAGCCGAACTTGCCGGAGATCGGCGCGGTGAAGAGCGTCGCGTTCGAGGCGCTGTTGAACTGGTCGACAGTCCAGCCGTACAGGGTCTTGCCCTGGTTGTCCGGGCTGAGGCGGCGCAGCGTGTGGAACAGGCCCAGGAAGACCGGGATCTGGAGGAACATCGGAAGGCAGCCCATGAGCGGGTTGGCCTTTTCCTTCCGGTAGAGCTCCATCATCTCTTTCTGGAGCGTCTCCCGGTCACCCTTGTGCTTCTCCTGGAGCTCCTTCACCTTCGGCTGGAGCGCCTGCATGGCACGCTGCGACTTGATCTGCTTGACGAAGACCGGGAACAGGATCACCCGGACCGTCACCACCAGGAAGATGATGGCGAGGATCCAGGCCCAGTTCGTACCGATCACGGCCCCGACCGGAACTCCGATGGCGTCCCAGGCCGAGTGCCAGGTCAGCAGGATCCACGAGATCGCGTAGTAGATCCAGTCGAGACTAAACACTCAGGCTCCAGTCACGTCGGCACGGCGGCGGTCGCCCGGCTCCGGAACCGGGTCGTGTCCACCTGGGTGGAAGGGATGGCAGCGCGACAGCCGACGGACCGTCAGCCAGGCGCCCCGCAGCGCACCGTGCCGGGACACCGCCTCCACGGCGTAGGCACTGCACGACGGGTAGAACCGGCAGCGGGCCGGCAGAGCCGGACTTATCCACCGACGGTACGCGATGATAGGCGCCAGCAGCATGCGGGCACCGCTTGTGGGCGACGGAGTCGCGGTCGGGCCGGTCACCGCGACCGCCGTCCCCGGGGGGAACGCGCGGCGGCGAGAGCGGCGTCGAGGTCGGCCCCGAGCCGGGTGTACGTGGCGTCGGCGGCTGCCGGCAGCGCGCGTACCACGAGGGTCGTGCCGGCGGGCAGCTCGGCCAGCCGCTCGCGGACCAGGTGCCGGAGCCGGCGGCGGACCTTGTTCCGGACCACCGCGCCGCCGACGGCCTTGGACACGACGAAGCCGGCGCGGCTCGGTGCGGAGGTCTCCGCACCGCTGGTCCGCGCCGGCTCCGGCGAAGGTGTCGCGGTGGTGCCGATCGGCTCGGGGATGGTCAGGTGGACCACGACGGCGCCACGGCCGACGCGTCGGCCACCGCGAACCGCTGCGGCGAAGTCGCTACTGCGCCGCAGTCGTTGCGCGGCGGCCAGCACGACTGCCCACGTCCCCGGACCGGACCTGTCGGCCTCAGGCCGACAGGCGGGCGCGGCCCTTGGAACGACGGGTAGCGATGATGGCGCGGCCGGCACGGGTGCGCATGCGCAGCCGGAAGCCGTGGGTCTTCGCGCGCCGGCGGTTGTTCGGCTGGTAGGTGCGCTTGCTCACGTCAGGCTCTCCGTTGTCGTACGCCCCGCGCGGCGGATCGCCCGGGGTCGTGTGCTGGTCCAGGCCACCTTGTCGGTGACCTCCGATCGGCGCTGCCGTGACGCGCTCCCCGGCGATGCGAGGTGACAGCCACGGACAGCAAGCATCAATCACCCTAGCAGAGGGCGAGAGAGCAGCCGCTCCAGCCTACGCAGGGGCGCAATGACCGTCAAACGTCACACTCGGGCGTCCGACCTGCGTCGGAACGACGACCGAAGGGGCGGTTTTCACTGATGTTGCCAACGTCGTCAGGGTGTCGCCGGTTGATGGCGTGGGGTCCGCGCTGTTAGCGTGCCCGATTGCGGTCGGCGTCGGGGGTCCGGGGTTTGTCGCCGATCGGCAAGACCGGACACGCTGTTGAATCGTTCGGCACGGTGAACCCGCTTCAGCGCCTCCGTGGATCGAGGGGGGCAGGTCCGACCCGCGTCCGGTGGGCGGTCACAATCGGTCGGTACACAGGCTGTGGATAACTTGTGGATGACGACCGGTCAGCCGTCCGGGCGGGCGTGAGGAGCAGGCGAGGGGGTGGCACGACGGTGACCGGAGCGACCGACCTGGCCGCGGTGTGGACGGCGACCACCGACGAACTCGCCGACGAGATCATCTCCGCGCAGCAACGGGCGTACCTCCGGCTCACCCGGCTGCGGGCGATCGTCGAGGACACCGCGTTGCTCTCGGTGCCGGACGCCTTCACCCGCGACGTGATCGAGTCACGGCTCCGCCCGACCATCACCGAGGCGCTGAGCCGCCGGCTCGGACGGCCGATACAGGTGGCCGTCACCGTACGGGTCACCGAGGACCCGGGCGCCCGCCCGGCCGGCACCGTCTACCGCAGCAGCCCGGAACCGCTTCCCGAGCACGACGGCGCCGCCCCGCTGCCCGGCTTCGACCAGGCCGCCCCGACCTTCCCGTCGCCCCGCCCGGAGCCCGGCTACGCCGACTCCCGCCCCGAGCCCGGTTACGCCGAGTCCCGCCCGGAACAGCAGGTGGACGAACCGGCGCCCCGGCAGCGGACCGCGGACGGCGGCCGGCCCCACCTGATCCCCGCCGGCCGGGACGCGCAGGACACGCTCTTCAGCGCCGCGTTCGCCGAGCCGCTGCGCGCCGCACCCGAGCGCCGCGCCTTCGACGAGCGCACGCGCATCGAGCCGTCCGCTCCCGACGCCGGGGGTTACGAGCCGCGCTACCGGGAGAACCCGGCCGCCGACCCGGGGCCGATGCGCGGCCTGCCCCGCGACGGCGCCACCGACAACGGCCCCGGCCGGGGTGGCGCCGACCACCACCGTCCGGGTGGCGGCGGCCAGGCCGACCGCAGGCTCCCCGGCGGTACGGAGAGCGGCGGCAACCGGCTCAACCCGAAGTACATGTTCGAGACGTTCGTCATCGGCTCGTCCAACCGGTTCGCGCACGCGGCGAGCGTGGCGGTGGCCGAGTCGCCGGCCAAGGCGTACAACCCGCTGTTCATCTACGGCAGCTCCGGGCTGGGCAAGACCCACCTGCTGCACGCCATCGGGCACTACGCGACGACGCTCGGCAACGCCCGCTCGGTCCGGTACGTCTCGACCGAGGAATTCACCAACGACTTCATCAACTCGCTGCGCGACGACAAGACCAGCGCGTTCCAGCGCCGCTACCGGGACGTGGACATCCTCCTGATCGACGACATCCAGTTCCTGGAGAACCGGGAACGGACGCAGGAGGAGTTCTTCCACACCTTCAACACGCTGCACAACGCCAACAAGCAGATCGTGATCACGTCCGACCGCTCGCCGAAGCAGCTCGCGACGCTGGAGGACCGGCTGCGTACGCGCTTCGAGTGGGGCCTGCTCGCCGACATCCAGCCGCCGGACCTGGAGACGCGGATCGCGATCCTGCAGAAGAAGGCCGCCCAGGAGCGGCTGTTCGCACCGCCGGACGTGCTGGAGTTCATCGCCTCCCGGGTGTCGAACTCGATCCGCGAACTGGAGGGGGCCCTGATCCGGGTCACCGCCTTCGCCAGCCTCACCCGTTCCTCGGTCGAACTGTCGCTGGCCGAGGAGGTGCTGCGGGACTTCATCCCGGACGGCGCCGGCCCGGAGATCACCGCGGACCAGATCATGGTGTCGACCGCCGACTACTTCGGGGTGAGCCTGGAGGACCTGCGCGGCCACTCCCGGTCCCGGGTGCTCGTCAACGCCCGCCAGGTGGCCATGTACCTGTGCCGCGAGCTGACCGACCTGTCGCTGCCCCGGATCGGGCAGGCGTTCGGCGGCCGGGACCACACCACGGTGATGCACGCGGACCGCAAGATCCGCCAGCAGATGGCGGAGCGGCGCTCGCTCTACAACCAGATCGCCGAGCTGACCAACCGCATCAAGCAGAACACCTGACCCCAGCTCTCCCACGCCGCCCGCGCGCCGCCCGCGCACTGCCCGTCCGGCGGCTCCGGCGGTGATCAAGGAGTTTGTGTCGGGACGACACGTCATTCCTGCCCCGAACTCCTTGGTCAACAGGGCGGGGCTGCTGCGCAGGAGTCCGCCGACCCGAGCGCCTCGCCCAGTGTCTGCACGGACCCCGACCGCAGATCTTGGAAGGAAACGGCCGCTACAGGGGCCCTCGCCTTCCAAGATCTCTGCGGAGCCGGGGCTTGGCCTCGCACGAGTCGCCCGGGGCCCCGAGCCCCATCGAAACTTTGCGTCGATCATGAGGTTGACGGCGACAAACCGGGCGCCAACTGCCGCCAACTTCATGGTCGACACGTGCGAGGCGGGAGCCGGAGGACGGGCGGGGACGGGGGCGGCGCGCCGAGGAAGGCTCGTGTCGACGCCCTGTTGACGTGATGAAGGTGACCAGCGGACGCCGACAGGCGGCTGACGGCAAGCCGACAGCACGGGTTCGTTGACCCTCGACCCGGTGGAGGGCCCAGGATCGGCGCTGTGTTCATCCACAGCTCGTACCCCTTGTCCACAGCCCCTGTGTCACAGGCAGTGGACAACCACCGTCCGCACCCGGCCGGTTACCCACAGACTGTGGACAACTCCTGGGGACGAGGCTGTGGACGCCTGGGGATGACGATCACGTTGTCCCCAGATGACAGGTCGCCTGTGGGCGAGCTGTTGAAGGTTCTGGGGATTAAGGCGGTCGACGCTGTCGGCGCTGTCCACAGCGCTGGGGAGAAAACCGGTGGATTAGCGGTGGACAACCGGTGGACAGCCGTGGAAAACCCGGCGGCCGGCGGGGGCTGTGGACCGGGACACGAGTTTTACCCCCGGTTCTCCACAGCCAAACCACCGGTGGATAACGTGTCTGACCTGCGCAGACGTTGGTTCTCCACAGTTTGCACAGGTGCGATGAAGACGATGAGTTATCTCTTCTAAACAACAAAAACCAATCATCACCGTTGGACTTCCTGTGGATCGGGCCGGAGCGCTGCCGTCGGCAGTCACCCCGGGCACCTGGATCCACGGGGTCGGGCGCACAGCCGATGCCCGCGCGCCCTAAGGTGCGATGGGTACCCGCACGGTCGGGCGGGACGGGTGGCAGCGGTCGGCATGAGAGAGTTGTCGCTGACGTCGACGCGGAGGCATTGATGAAGTTCCGAGTGGAGCGCGACGCGCTCGCCGAGGCGGTCGCGTGGACCGCCAAGAGCCTGCCCAACCGGCCCTCCGTACCGGTGCTGGCCGGGGTGATGCTCCGCGTCACCGACGGCAACCTGCAGGTCTCCGGCTTCGACTACGAGGTCTCCAGCCAGGTGACGGTCGAGGTGCAGGGTGACGCGGACGGCGCCGCCCTGGTCTCCGGCCGCCTGCTCGCCGAGATCACCAAGGCCCTGCCGGCCAAGCCGGTGGACATCGCCGCCGTCGGCGCCCACCTGGAGCTGGTCTGCGGCAGCGCCCGCTTCACGCTGCCCACCATGCCGGTGGAGGACTACCCGACGCTGCCGGAGATGCCGGAGAGCGCGGGCACCGTCGACGCCGCCGCCTTCGCCACGGCCGTGGCCCAGGTTGCGGTGGCCGCCGGCCGCGACGAGACGCTGCCGATGATGACCGGTGTACGCCTCGAGCTGAGCGGCGGCACGATGGCCATGCTGGCGACCGACCGATACCGCCTCGCGCTGCGCGAGATGGAGTGGAACCCGGACGACCCGGAGATCAGCCTCAACGCGCTGGTGCCGGCCCGTACGCTGCACGACACCGCCAAGGCGCTCGGCCCGCTCGGCGGCCACGTCACCATGGCGCTCTCCTCCGGCGGCGCCGGCGAAGGCATGATCGGCTTCTCCGGTGGCACCCGCCGGACCACCAGCCGCCTGCTCGACGGCGCCAACTACCCGCCGGTGCGTTCGCTGTTCCCGGCCGACCACAACGCCGAGGCCCGCGTCGCCGTCGCCACGCTCATCGAGGTGGTCAAGCGGGTCGCTCTCGTCGCCGAGCGCACCACCCCCGTGCTGCTCAGCTTCAGCGCCGACGGCCTCGTGGTGGAGGCGGGCGGCACCGAGGAGGCCCGGGCCAGCGAGGCGATGGAGGCCACCTTCACCGGTGAGCCGCTCACCATCGGCTTCAACCCGCAGTACCTCATCGACGGCCTGTCCAACCTCGGCGCCCAGCACGCCCTGCTCCGGTTCGTCGACGCGTTCAAGCCCGCGGTCATTTCCCCGGCCGGCGAGGATGGCGAGGTCATACCGGGGTACCGGTACCTCATCATGCCGATCCGCGTGTCCCGCTGATCGCAGGCAGCACGACCCTGACGTACGGAGGTAGGAGCAGATGCAGCTCGGCCTGGTAGGACTCGGCCGGATGGGCGGCAACATGCGGGAGCGGCTGCGCGCCGCCGGGCACGAGGTGGTCGGCTTCGACCACAACCCGGAGATCAGCGACGCCGCGAGCCTCACTGAGCTGGCCGAGAAGCTCCAGTCGCCCCGCGCGGTCTGGGTCATGGTTCCCGCCGGCGTCACCGACGCCACCATCGACGAGCTCGCCGAGGTGCTCGGCGAGGGCGACATCATCATCGACGGCGGCAACTCCCGGTTCAGCGACGACGCCCCGCGCGCCGAGCGGCTGAACGAGCAGGGCATCGGCTACATCGACGTCGGCGTCTCCGGCGGCGTCTGGGGCCGGCAGAACGGGTACGGGCTGATGGTCGGCGGCGCGCAGCAGCACGTCGAGCGCCTGATGCCGATCTTCGAGGCGCTCAAGCCGGAGGGCGAGTTCGGCTTCGTGCACGCCGGCCCGGTCGGCGCCGGCCACTACGCCAAGATGGTGCACAACGGCATCGAGTACGGCCTGATGCACGCCTACGCCGAGGGCTACGAGCTGCTGACCGCCTCCGAGCTGGTCACGAACGTTCCCGGCGTGTTCAAGTCGTGGCGCGAGGGCACCGTGGTCCGGTCCTGGCTGCTCGACCTGCTGGACCGGGCGCTCGACGAGGACCCGGAGCTGGCCGAGCTGAGCGGCTACACGGAGGACACCGGCGAGGGCCGCTGGACCGTGGACGAGGCGGTACGGCTCGCCGTGCCGCTCAACGTCATCACCGCGTCGCTGTTCGCCCGGTTCGCCTCCCGGCAGGACGACTCGCCCGCCATGAAGGCCGTCGCCGCGCTGCGCCAGCAGTTCGGCGGCCACGCCGTCCACAAGCGCTGACCGGTATCCACAGCCTGTGTACGTCCGCCGGCTCGAACTGGTCGACTTCCGCTCGTACGAGCGCGTCGGCGTGGACCTGGAGCCGGGGCCGAACGTGCTCGTCGGCGCCAACGGCGTCGGCAAGACGAACCTGGTCGAGGCGCTCGGCTACGTGGCGACCCTGGATTCGCACCGGGTCGCCACGGACGCCCCGCTGGTCCGGATGGGCGCCACCTCGGCGGTGATCCGCTGCGCGGTGGTGCACGAGGGCCGGGAACTGCTTGTCGAGCTGGAGATCGTGCCGGGCAAGGCCAACCGGGCCCGCCTCGGCCGGTCCCCGGCCCGGCGCGCCCGGGACGTCCTCGGCGCGCTGCGCCTGGTGCTGTTCGCGCCGGAGGACCTGGAACTGGTCCGCGGGGACCCCTCGGAACGTCGCCGCTACCTGGACGACCTGCTGGTCACCCGCCAGCCCCGCTTCGCCGGGGTACGCGCCGACTACGAACGCGTGGTGAAGCAACGCAACGCGCTGCTGCGTACCTCGTACCTCGCTCGCAAGACCGGTGGCACACGCGGCGGTGACCTGTCGACGCTGGCCGTGTGGGACGCGCATCTGGCCCAGCACGGCGCGGACCTGCTCGCCGGCCGCCTGGAACTGGTCGCCGCGCTCACCCCGCACGTGGCGAAGGCGTACGACGCGGTGGCGGCCGGCCGCGGCGCGGCGGGCATCGCGTACCGGCCCTCGGTCGAGCTGCCCGAACCCGGCGCGGACCGCGCGGCGCTGGCGGAGGCGCTGGCCGCCGCGCTGACCGCGAACCGCGCCGCCGAGATCGAGCGCGGCACCACGCTCGTCGGCCCGCACCGCGACGACCTGGCGCTCACCCTCGGCCCGCTGCCCGCCAAGGGGTACGCGAGCCACGGCGAGTCGTGGTCCTACGCGCTGGCGCTGCGGCTGGCCGGGTACGACCTGCTGCGCGCCGACGGGATCGAGCCGGTGCTGGTGCTCGACGACGTCTTCGCCGAGCTGGACACCGGCCGGCGGGACCGGCTGGCCGAGCTGGTGGGCGGCGCGAGCCAGCTGCTCGTCACCTGCGCTGTGGACGACGACGTGCCGGCGACCCTGCGCGGCACCCGGTACGCGGTGGGCGACGGGACGGTGCGACGTGTCTGACGACGAGGTGCAGCTACCGCCCGCGCGGCTCGGGCCGGGACGCGACGCGCGTACCCCGGGAAAGCCCGCGGACGGCGAGCCGGGCGCGAACCTGCCGGAGGGCGCGACCGGGCCGGAACTGGCGCGGGCGGTGCTCGACGCGGCGAAGGCCCGGCGGCAGGCGGCGGCTCCCCGGCGGCGCGGCGCGGTCCGCGGCGACGGCGAGAAGCGGCTGCGCGGCTACTCCGGCCCGGGGCCGGACCCGCGCGACCCGCAGCCGCTGGGTGCGGTGCTGGACAAGCTGGTCAAGGCGCGGGGCTGGCAGCAGCCGGCGGCCGAGGCGACGGTGTTCGGCGCGTGGGAGAAGGTGGTCGGCCCGGAGGTCGCCCAGCACAGCCGCCCGGTGAAGCTGGAGGACGGCGAGCTGACGGTGGAGGCGCGCTCGACGGCGTGGGCGACGCAGTTGCGTCTGCTGGCGGGCTCGCTGTTGCAGCAGATCGCCCGCGAGGTCGGCCACAACGTGGTGCGCAAGCTGCACATTCACGGCCCGGCTGCGCCGTCGTGGTCGCGCGGCCCCCGGCGGGTACGCGGGCGCGGGCCCCGCGACACCTACGGCTGACCGTCGTCGCCCGAGCGCTGGGCCTCCCGCCGGGCGCGCTTGAGTTCGCGCTGCTCGCGGCTCCACTGCTTGCGGCGTTCCAGGTCCTGCTTCCAGGCTTCGCGGGCCAGCCGGGAGCCGCCCTGCACCGCGCCCTGGACCTGGGAGGGGCCGGCGAGGTTCTGGAACACCCAGCCCAACAGGCGGCCACCCTTGCCGGAGGCGTCGCCCACCTGCTCGTCGTCGCTCATCCCGCCGCCCTCCCTGTTTTGTGTGCAAACCATTGGTACACCAATCGTTGCTAGGATCGCAACGACGACGAGGAGGACGAGGTGACCGACCCGATCGAGGAGGACCCCCTGGCGCTGGAGCAGCAGGTCTGCTTCGCGCTGTCGGTCGCCGCCCGGAGCGTCGTCGCGGTCTACCGCCCGCTGCTGGAGCCGATGGGGCTCACCCACCCGCAGTACCTGGTCATGCTGGCGCTCTGGCAGCACGCGCCACTGTCCGGGCGGGATCTGAGCCGGCTGCTCCAGCTCGACCCGGGCACGCTGTCACCGCTGCTCAAGCGGCTGGAGGCGGCCGGCTACATCCGGCGGGAACGCGACGCCGCCGACGAGCGCAGCCTGGCCGTCTCGCTCACCGCCGAGGGGCAGGCGCTGCGGACGCAGGCCGAGCGGATCCCGCCGGCCATCGTGCAGCGCCTGGGTCTGCCGCTGGCCGACCTGCGGCACCTGCACACGGCGCTGACCGAGGTGATCGCGGCTGCCAACCGGGCCACGTCTTCTTCCGGCGCTGCGACGCCCGGTCAGGCGTCGGCGTAGACCGCGAAGCCGCGCTCCGCGCAGCGCCGGTAGAAGGCCGCCAGCACGCTCAGCTCGGCGCAGGTGAAGTTCCACTGCGGCGGGTCGCCGCTCTCGTCGCGCAGCCGGTCCAGCCGGCTGTCCAGCCAGCGGAGCTGCTGCTCGGCGAGCCGCCCGTCACCCAGCAACGCGCGCAGCACCTCGCTCACCGACTCGAACGTGACCGCCTCGCCGTACGGCCGGTGCCGGGCGACGAACTTCTCCAGGCCCTCGGCGATCCACGAGCAGCCGTCCGGGTCGATCACCGGGTCCTCGTCCTCGGCCGAGTTCTCCGTGGCGTAGAGCACATTTTCCAGCCCGAGGATCAGGTCGACCAGTTCGGTGTACGCGGTCGCCCGTACCGTGCCGGTCTTGGCGATCAGCTCGGCGAGCGCGGCGGTCGGCGCGGAGATCCGGGGGACGTCCACGATCTCGCCGAAGTCCACGAACTCGGCCGGCGCGACCGGGTCGTAGAAGCGGCCGGTCCGCGGCCAGTGCACCGCGACGTTGTCCAGCCCCATCGGGCGTCACCTCTCACCAAGCGTTTTCGGACCATCTTCGACGATCGTCCCGGTTGCGGGTGCGAAAGATCAAGACCGCAACGGCGGCGCCGCAAAAGCTACGGCACGCCGGACCCGGCCGCGACCCCCGGTCGGGACAGCAGCCGATCACCGGTCGGATGATCGTCACGGCTCACGGTGGCCGGTGGCGCGGCGGTGCCCCGTTGGCGTGTAGGGGGAGTCGCGGGAGGCGCGGTTCGTCCGGCTACGGCATTCTCAGCCGCCTCGGAGAGGGTGCCGAGTGGCGGTTTGGTCGGCTCCGCACAGTAAGATTGGGAGCGAGACGAAAGACCCGAGACGGAGCGACGGGCAGGGGCCCTCCGGGCCCTCGATCATAGTCCCGCCTCGGGTCCGAGCCGATCGCGATCCGCGGGCAACCGTGGCGCCCGGCGTACACGATCCGTGCCTGGTGATCCCAGGGGCGGTCCGTGCGCGCCGACGTCGCGTCCTGTCCGCCGAACCCGCGCCCCCGCGCCCACGCGCGGCCGGTGCGAGAAAGTGGCCGAGCGTGGCAGCGGAGGACAACAAGAAGTACGGTGCCGAGTCCATCACCGTTCTCGAAGGCCTGGAAGCGGTCCGGAAGCGCCCCGGTATGTACATCGGGTCCACCGGCGAGCGCGGTCTGCACCACCTGGTGTGGGAGGTCGTCGACAACGCGGTGGACGAGGCGCTGGCCGGGCACTGCGACACCATCGACGTGGTGCTGCTGGCCGACGGCGGCGTCCGGGTGACCGACAACGGCCGTGGCTTCCCGGTCGACCTGCACCCGAAGCTGAAGAAGCCGGGTGTCGAGGTCGCGCTGACCGTGCTGCACGCCGGCGGCAAGTTCGACGGCAAGGCGTACGCGGTCTCCGGCGGCCTGCACGGCGTGGGCGTCTCCGTGGTCAACGCGCTGTCCACCCGGATGGCGGTCGAGATCCACAAGGACGGTTTCGTCTGGCGCCAGCGCTACGACCACTCCAAGCCGACGCCGCTGGAGAAGGGCGAGGAGACCGACCGCACCGGTTCGGCCGTCTCCTTCTGGCCCGACCCCGACGTCTTCGAGACCGTCGACTTCGACTTCCACACCATCTACCGGCGCCTCCAGGAGATGGCCTTCCTCACCCGGGGCCTCACCATCCACCTGCTCGACGAGCGGGTGCCGGAGGACGAGGACGGCAAGACCCGCGAGGTCACCTTCCACTACGAGGGCGGCATCGCCGACTTCGTCCGCCACCTCAACGCCTCCAAGAGCCCGATCCACAAGACGGTGGTCGAGTTCGGCGCCGAGGAGACCGGCATGTCGGTCGAGATCGCCATGCAGTGGAACGAGTCGTACGGCGAGTCGGTCTACACGTTCGCCAACAACATCAACACCCACGAGGGCGGCACCCACGAGGAGGGCTTTCGGGCCGCGTTGACGAGCGTCGTCAACCGCTACGGCGCCGACAAGAAGCTGCTCAAGGGCGACGAGCGCCTCTCCGGTGAGGACATCCGCGAGGGCCTGGCCGCGATCATCTCGGTCAAGCTCACCGACCCGCAGTTCGAGGGCCAGACCAAGACCAAGCTGGGCAACACCCCGGTCAAGGGCTTCGTGCAGCGGGTCTGCAACGAGTCGCTCGTCGACTGGTTCGACCGCAACCCGGCCGAGGCGAAGATCATCATCCAGAAGGCGTCCCAGGCGGCCCGGGCCCGTATCGCCGCCCAGCAGGCGCGCAAGCTCGCCCGGCGCAAGTCGCTGCTGGAGTCCGGCTCGATGCCCGGCAAGCTGGCCGACTGCCAGTCCACCGACCCGCGCGAGTCCGAGGTCTTCATCGTCGAGGGCGACTCGGCCGGCGGCTCGGCCAAGCAGGGCCGCGACCCGCGTACGCAGGCGATCCTGCCGATCCGCGGCAAGATCCTCAACGTGGAGAAGGCCCGCATCGACCGGGTGCTGAAGAACAACGAGGTGCAGGCGCTGATCACCGCGCTGGGCACCGGCATCCACGACGACTTCGACATCGAGAAGCTGCGCTACCACAAGATCGTGCTGATGGCCGACGCCGACGTCGACGGCCAGCACATCCAGACGCTGCTGCTCACGCTGCTGTTCCGGTTCATGCGGCCGCTGGTGGAGCTGGGGCACGTCTACCTGGCCGCCCCGCCGCTCTACAAGATCAAGTGGAACAAGAAGGGCGACGACGCCCAGTA
The DNA here is from genome assembly GCF_028768405.1 of Micromonospora chalcea. Taxonomy (NCBI): domain Bacteria; kingdom Bacillati; phylum Actinomycetota; class Actinomycetes; order Micromonosporales; family Micromonosporaceae; genus Micromonospora; species Micromonospora chalcea. The sequence goes on from NZ_CP118233.1 coordinate 4,756,259, forward strand.
CGCGTACTCGGACCGGGAACGCGACGGGCTGATCGCGCTGCGCCAGCAGAAGAAGCCCAACGCCCGCCCGGACGACATCCAGCGGTTCAAGGGTCTCGGTGAGATGAACTACCCCGAGCTGTGGGAGACCACGATGAACCCGGCGACGCGCACGCTGCGCCAGGTCACGCTCGACGACGCCGCAACCGCGGACGAGCTGTTCAGCGTCCTGATGGGTGAGGACGTCGAGGCACGTCGGTCGTTCATCCAGCGCAACGCCAAGGACGTGCGGTTCCTGGACATCTGACGGACGCGCCGGGCCGGCCGGTGATCCACCGGCCGGCCCGGTAGTCCACAGAGTTATCCACAGTCTGAACGCTTTCCACAGCCGTTATCCACAGCGAGACCATGACTGAAGAGTCTGATAAGGGTTAACAGTGACCGATACTCCCGAGTCCACCCCGAACGAGCCGGAGACCCCGGAGACACTGGCCGCGGTCGTCCAGCACGACCGGATCGAGCCGGTCGGCCTCGAGGTCGAGATGCAGCGCTCGTACCTCGACTACGCGATGAGCGTCATCGTCGGGCGGGCCCTGCCGGACGTCCGGGACGGGCTCAAGCCGGTCCACCGCAAGATCCTCTACGCCATGTTCGACTCCGGCTACCGGCCGGACCGCGGGTACGTGAAGTGCTCCCGCGTCGTCGGCGACGTGATGGGCCAGTTCCACCCGCACGGCGACTCCGCCATCTACGACGCGCTGGTCCGGATGGCGCAGCCCTGGTCGCTGCGCTACCCGCTGGTCGACGGCAACGGCAACTTCGGCTCCCCCGGAAACGACCCGGCCGCCGCCATGCGATACTGCCTCGTCGGCGATGCCCGCATCCGTACCGCCGAGGGTTCCGTCCGGATCGGCGACGTCGTGCCGGACGCTGCGGCGAGCAGCGAGACCGACGTCGACCTCAAGGTCCGCGACCGCAACGGCGACCTGGTCCGCGCCAGCAAGTTTTTCCACTCCGGCGAGCACCCGACGCTGCGGCTGCGCACCCGTGAGGGGTACGAGCTGACCGGCACCCACAACCACCCGGTGCTCTGCCTGGTGGACGTGGCCGGCGTGCCGACCCTGCTGTGGAAGCTGCTCGCCGAGATCGCCCCGGGCGACCGGGTGGTCCTGCAGCGCACCGTGCCGGACGAGATTGGCTACCCGATGCTGGAACACGTCGAGGCGGCCGTGCTCGCGGGCGCGTTCGTGTCCGAGGGGTGGGTGTCGGAGAATCGGGCGGGCTTCAACAACGTGGACCGGGAGTTCTTCGTCCGGGTCCTCACCGCCTACGACCTCGCGGTCGGCGGCCCTCGGTACGTCGCCGAGCGGGTCATCGCCTCCGGCAGCAGGCTGCACGAGCTCGACGTGCAGGACCTCACCGCGCTTCGGGCGAGCGTGCTCGGCGAGATGGTGGGCGCGCGGAGCGCCGGCAAGTTCGTGCCGGAGTTCGTCTGGCGCGGACCGGCCGCGGTCAAGCGGGCCTTCCTCCAGGCGCTGTTCGAGGGCGACGGTTCGTCGTCGCTGCTGCCCCGCCACACGATCCAGGTCTCGTACTCGACCCGCAGCGAGCGGCTGGCCCGCGAGGTGCAGCAGCTGCTGCTGGAGTTCGGCGTGGTCAGCCGGCAGTGCCGGTACGACAGCGGTGAGATCAAGGTCGTCGTCACCAACCGTAGGGACGCCCGGATCTTCGCCGCTCACGTCGGCTTCCTCGGCCGCAAGCAGGCCAAGCTGGAATCCGAGCTGGCCCAGGTGCCGGCGACCAGCACCGCGCTTTCCGGCGATCACGTGCCGTTCGTCGGGGACTTCGTCCGCGAGCACGGCGCGAGCCGCTGGACCGAACGCGACTGGCTGCGCCGGCACAACGTGGACCGGATCGAGCGCTGGGAGCGGGACCGCGACGAGATCGCGGCCCGGATCACCGAGCCCGGCATCCTCGACGTGGTCGAGCCGCTTGTCGACGGGCGCTTCTACTACGCCGAGGTGACCGAGATCACCGACGCCGGTGTGCGGCCGGTCTACAGCATCCGGGTGGACACCGAGGACCACTCGTTCGTCTCCGACGGTTTCGTCAGCCACAACACCGAGTGCAAGCTCGACCCGCTGGCGATGGAGATGCTGCGGGACATCGACGAGGACACCGTCGACCTGCAGGACAACTACGACGGCCGGGCCAAGGAGCCCACGATCCTGCCGTCGCGGATCCCGAACCTGCTGATCAACGGCTCCGAGGGCATCGCGGTCGGCATGGCCACCAAGATCCCGCCGCACAACCTGCGCGAGATCGGCGCGGCGGTGCAGTGGTGCCTGGAGCACCCGGAGGCCGACGAGGCCACCACGCTGGAAGCCCTGCTGGAGATCGTCAAGGGCCCGGACTTCCCGACCCACGGCCTGATCGTCGGCCAGGCGGGCATCCAGGACGCGTACCGGACCGGGCGCGGCTCGATCCGGATGCGCGCCGTGGTCGAGGTCGAGGAGGACAAGCGTGGCCGGCCGGCGCTCGTGGTCAGCGAGCTGCCGTACCAGGTCAACCCGGACAACCTCGCCGAGCGCATCGCCGAGCTGATCAAGGAGGGCAAGCTCGCCGGCATCGCCGACATCCGCGACGAGTCCTCCGGGCGTACCGGCATGCGGATCGTGCTCGTGCTCAAGCGCGACGCGGTCGCCAAGGTGGTGCTGAACAACCTCTACAAGCACACCCAGCTCCAGGAGACGTTCGGCGCCAACATGCTGGCGCTCGTCGACGGCGTGCCGCGCACGCTCAACCTGGCCCAGTTCATCCGGTACTACGTCGAGCACCAGATCGAGGTGATCCGGCGGCGGACCGCGTTCCGGCTGCGCAAGGCCGAGGAGCGGGCGCACATCCTGCGCGGTCTGTCCAAGGCGCTGGACGCGCTGGACGAGGTGATCGCCCTGATCCGGCGTTCGCCCACGGTGGAGGACGCCCGGCAGGGCCTGATCCGGCTGCTGGACATCGACGAGGTCCAGGCGACCGCGATCCTGGACATGCAGCTGCGCCGGCTGGCCGCCCTGGAGCGGCAGCGCATCCTGGACGACCTGGCGAAGCTCGAACTGGAGATCGCCGACCTCAAGGACATCCTGGCCAAGCCGGAGCGGCAGCGGCGGATCGTCTCGGAGGAACTGGGCGAGATCGTCGCGAAGTGGGGCGACGACCGGCGTACGAAGATCGTCCCGTTCGACGGCGAGGTCTCGATGGAGGACCTCATCGCCCGCGAGGACGTGGTCGTGACGATCACCCGCACCGGGTACGCGAAGCGGACGAAGGTCGACCTCTACCGGTCGCAGCGGCGTGGCGGCAAGGGCGTCAGCGGGGCGACGCTCCGCCAGGACGACATCGTCAGCCACTTCTTCGTATGCTCTACCCACGACTGGATCCTGTTCTTCACGAACAAGGGTCGGGTCTACCGGGCGAAGGCGTACGAGCTTCCCGAGGCCAGTAGGGTGGCCAAGGGCCAGCACGTGGCCAACCTGCTCGCGTTCCAGCCCGACGAGCAGATCGCGCAGATCATTGAAATCCCGAACTACCAGGTGGCGCCCTACCTGGTACTGGCCACGAAGAACGGCCTGGTGAAGAAGACGCGGCTCGAGGAGTTCGACTCCAACCGTTCCGGCGGCATCATCGCGATCAACCTGCGCGATGAGGACGAACTGGTCGGTGCGGTCCTGGCCGCTCCGGAGGATGATCTGCTGCTGGTGTCGAAGAACGCCCAGGCGATCCGCTTCAACGCCACCGACGAGGCGCTGCGTCCGATGGGCCGGGCCACGTCCGGTGTGATCGGCATGCGCTTCAGCGGCGAGGACGAGTTGCTCGCGGTCGAGGTGGTGCGAGAGGGTCTGGACGTTCTGGTCGCGACGAACGGGGGTTACGCGAAACGTACCCCGATCGAGGAATACCCGGTGCAGGGCCGGGGAGGTAAGGGCGTGCTGACCGCGAAGATCACCGAGCGACGCGGTGGCCTGGTCGGCGCGGTAGTGATCGATCCGGAGGACGAGCTGTTCGCCATCACCAGCAACGGCGGCGTCATCCGGACTCCGGTGAAGCCTGTACGCCGTACGCGTGACCGGAACACAATGGGGGTCAAGCTGATGGACCTCCCGGACGGCGTGACTATCGTGGCGATTGCTCGCAATGCCGACGAGCCTGACGAACAGGACTAGTTGATGACGGAGACACAGGCGAAGTCGGGGAACAAGGGGACCTCGGCCACCCCGGCCGAGGAGGAGGCTGCGCAGGGCGGTACACCAGCTACCGGCCGTGCGGCCGTGGGCCGGGCCACGGTTCCCGCCGATGCGCCTGCCCCGAAGTTCACCCGCGCCCCCGGCATGGCGCCGCCTCCGGACAAGCCGGGCGAGGACTCGGGTTCCCGGGACTCGTCGGCCGAGACAAAGGTCGACGCGCCGACGTCGGCCAACGGTCTGGCCGCTCCGGCGGCCAAGCCCGCGAACGCCACGAGCACACAGCCGATCAAGCCACCGGCCGCGGCCGGCCGGGCCTCCACCGGTACGACCGGCACCCAGCCGCGTATCGGCGCCGGCCTGGGCACCGCGCCGAAGACGTCGCCCGACGGCGCCCGTCCGACCACCACCGGCGCCACCGGCCAGTCCCGGCCCGCGAACGGCGGGGGCCTGCCGCCGGGCGTCAGCGGCGCGGCCGCAGTCGGCGCCGCGCGCGTGGGCGAGGCGGTACGCGCCGCGCGTACCTCGGTCAGTTCGGCCGCGTCGCGCGGGCCGCGACGGGCCCGGCTGAACCTGAAGCGGATCGACCCCTGGTCCGTGATGAAGTTCGCGTTCGCGGTGTCCGTGGTGCTCTTCATCGTGGTCGTCGTGGCGACCTCGGTGCTCTACCTCGCGCTGGACGCGATGGGCGTGTTCAAGAGCGTCAACGACAGCCTGACCGACCTGGTGAACGCCGGCGGCGGCCAGGGCGGCGGCGGCTTCCGGATCACCGCCAAGGGCGTGATCCTGACGTCGGCGCTGATCGGCCTGGTCAACGTCGTGCTGTTCACCGCGCTGGCCACGCTCAGCGCATTCGTCTACAACGTCTGCGCCGACCTGGTCGGCGGGATCGAGCTGACGCTCGCCGAGCGGGACTGATCGGTCGACGCCGGGGCGCCGCGCAAAGCGGTCGCCCCGGCGTCGTGCGTCCGGGTAGGTTCGGGGTGGCGCGGGTGCTTCCGCCACGGACCCCCCGATTTGGGCGCGGCGGAGGCGATGGGTTAACCTTGCTCGTCGCCACGCGGGGCTATAGCTCAGTCGGTTAGAGCGCAGAGCTGATAACTCTGAGGTCGCTGGTTCGATTCCAGCTAGCCCCACCGCACATCGTCCGACGGCAGTCGAGCACGAGGGGTCAAGCACATGTTCAAGAAGCTCCTGATCCTGGCCGGCATCGTCGGTGTGGCCGCCGTCGTGGCCAAGAAGGTCAAGGCGTCGAACGACGAGCGCGCCCTGTGGCACGAGGCGACCACCGCGCCCGACCTGCGCTGAGCGCCGACACGGGGCCCTAGCTCAACTGGCAGAGCACTGCCTTTGCAAGGCAGGGGTTAGGGGTTCGAGTCCCCTGGGCTCCACCAGCACTTTCCCCGGTTGATCTCGGTGCCGAGTACAGCCAAGCGGTCACGCCGTCCCCTCCTCGCCGAGGACCCGGTCGATGGCCGAGGCAGCCTGACGAGCCCGCGCCGGCAGGACGTGCCCATAGGTGTCGGACGTCATCCGGATCGTGGAGTGCCCGAGCAGCTCCATCACCGTGCGCAGCTCCTCGCCCTGGTCGAGCAGGAACGTGGCGAATGCATGGCGCAGGTCGTGCAGGTGCAGCCAGTCCAGACCGGCCGCCGCGCGTAGCTGCTCGAATCACCGGTTGACGTTCCGCGGCTCCATCGGAGTGCCGATCGTGCTGGCGAAGACCAAATCGAAGTCCGACCACAGCTCCCCGCCGCGAGTCGTTCCTTGGCCTGCCGGGCCCGCTGAGCCTCCAACGCCCGGACCGCCAGCGCGGACAGCGGCAGAGGCCGACTCGACCGGTGCGTCTTCGGCGGCACGAACTCCAAGCCGCGGTCCGTGCGCTGGACCGTCTGGCGAACGAACAGCGCCTTACGGGCAGGTCGACATCCGGCCAGCGCAGGCTCAGGCGGGGCCGGGGTGTTGTCTCTCCGGCCCCTTCCGGCCCGATTAGTCAGTTCGTGCTGTCCCGCAGGCTCGCTCCGCGCTGTCAGCCGGCAAGGCCCCCGGCGCACCTCGCACGTCGCTTGTAGGCGATGGTGTGAACTGAGTCGCGGAGGAGGTGGAAGCCTGAGCAGGTCGGTTAAAAGAGGACCGGTGCTGTCGGTGTCGGCGGAGTTGGCAGGCGACCGCTCACGGAGCGGACGAGGCAGTCACCTTCACGCACGAGATGAGCCGCAGCGGTCTGCCGAGGTGATATCGGACGACGGCACGGAGTTGCGTTCGTGCTGGCCGAGTCGACTCGGAGTGCAGCCGGTGATCTGTTGCCGAATTAGCCTGTACTGGATCAAGCGCGTTCCGCGCGGCGCGGGCCGGGGCGCGGCAAACGGCTCCTGCGGAGCCGCCGGCCCCGGCGCAAGGGCGCCGGGGCGGAAATCAGCCGGCCAGAACCCCACGCCCCGCCCCGCGCGTCACACCTGGGTCAGTGAGGTGACCCGGTGACGAGTCCCGAAGGATGACCAGGGCCAGGCGCACACGCTTCCACCCGATGCCGACGATCCGAGTCAGCACGAGATCCCGGCAGGCTAACCGCGGCGGACGAAGTTGCCGAACGGTTCCGCACGGTCGCCCAGGCCCTGGAGTGGAGAAGGGGTGGTGGGGTGAGGGAGGGAGGTTAGAGCTATGCCTCCGGCGGGGGCCAGACGACTCCGAGATGGAGTTGCCGAACGATTCCGGCCCGAGGGTGGTTGAGGTGGGATGGCGTGACGGCGTAACGGCGGGCCGTCGAAGAGGGCCCAGTTTGTTGTTCCCCACGGACGCGCCCCCAGGCTAGCCTAGAGAGCTCTGCCGATTGCCCACAGAAGTCTATGCTTCGACTGGAGTGGAAACGCCTTGCGGCTCACCAGGATCTACTTTCGCGGGTACCGACGACTCGTCGATACTGGTTGAAATGTCGATGGCAAGCTGATCGCCTTCGTCGGTCCGAATGAGGCAGGAAAGAGCTGGGCGACATCTCAGTCTTCCTCACTGTCCTGATTGACCTGAAAGGCCGATGGGTTCCTCATGTAGAGCCTTGTTCCACGCCTTACAAGGTCCCCTCTAACCGAGACGCTGCGCATCTCCTGATGCGCTCGCATCGCTTTTTCGTAGTCGACTTCAACCAGATTCATCCAGATCCTTCGAAGTCGGTCCTCGCCCTCAATAGTGCCCGCAATACTAATCTCGCCCGAGCCAGTACTCTCCCGATGGAGTCTTACAACATTGCCAACTACGAGCACGCCTTCTTCCGCGATGCGCTCTCTAAGTTCCTGAGCTGCAGCCGCCAGTACGGGGATGTGATCCCGCCTGAAGCGAATTGGCGGAAGCGCCCGATGCGCTAGAGGTCGAGCTGGCGCAACCGAGAGAGATAGATCAAACGGATGGCCTGATTCACCGCCTAGGCCGACTAGCGCTTCACATAGGTTGGCGCTAACGCCCAACCGAACCGAATCGGTGAATGAGTCAAGCCCGTTAGGACTGACGAGCGCGTCCTTCGCCGCGCTGTTGGCGGCAAGGACTGCATCGTAGATACGCAATGAGACGCGACGCTCAAACGGCTCAGTTGGTTCTAGAATACCGGCTGCCTCAGCATCGAATAGCGGCTGTTGGCCAGACGTGAGACGTGGTGGTATTGGCGTGTGGGCCGAGAGGATAAAGCTGCCCTCGGTGCTCGGTCCAATTCGCACCTCTCGAAGGAACCTAAGCACCTCTGCTGGCTTTCGGGCAGGCTGTACAGCTCTAGGCTGTTCTGCACTTACGGAGTAAGCAGCCGCCACAATCAAGCTACGCAGGCTCTCGAACGCCTGGACGCCGTCATCAAGTCCGATCAGACCGGGAGCGCTGTCGGCAGGAAACGTTCGCACCGAGTGCACGTCCATAGACACATTTGAGATGTCCTGGAGCACGTCGAGCTCAGATCGTTCTTCTGCGACGGCCAGAACACGGAGAACGTCGAGGACACGAGACCCGTAGTCTCGAAGGCCGGACTCTAAAGGCTGAAGGGCTTCGAATTCCTCGCCGTCGACTACCTTAAACCACAGAGCTCCCGTAGTCGTCCTATCGCGCATCACCCAGCTGTGAGCACGCAAATACATTGCCAGCTCGGACGGAGAGCGTGCGGCCAATGCGTTTCGATCGGTAATCTGGGCGTTAATCATACCGTCGCCCCCTCTAAATTTCCAGCCAAGAGAGCATGGAGAGTTTCTACGGTTAAGAGGTTGCTCACCGGAACCTCGACCACAACGCTTTTCGGGTCGTCGTCTCCGGTCGGCTTGATGTCTTCGTCTGCGAGCGAAAGCCAGTACGCAGCCGTTCCAAGCAGCATGTGGTCAGTGCTGCAAACTGCATAGTTGGCTGCCTCCGCCGGCACGACAACATATGCCAAAAAGCGGGGAATCTGAAAGCCGGGCCCCGCAAGCTGGTTGTAGTTATTTACCGGGAGGCGGCATTGGAATAACCCGTTGCGTTGGTCCGGTTGGGACCTGGACTTGACCTGCAGTTCGATCTTGGGAGACCGAGTAGTGCCTTTTGGGCCAGGATGTGCCACCTGCCAGTCGACTCCGTCCAGGTCCAGGTTCATCTTGAACGTCGTCAGACCGCTTGCGCAGGCCAAAGCGTAGATGAACCCTTCCCCGTGCAACCCCTGGTGAACGTTGTCGTTCACAGCGTTGACACACCTCCTGGCCTGGGCATTCTTCGGCACCTGACCGTACAGCGGCAGGGTAGCTTGCCTCCGATGGCATCCGTGCTGACACGGCCTCCCCAGCCTAAGCCGTGCTCGGAGGTGCAAGGTACGGCCAGGCATACGAACATTCTCGAACAGGGGTACGACGGGATCGAGTGGCTCCTAGGCCGCACGACCGCGTACGCCCCCAGACTGGGTGCGCGAAGCGTTGATCTTCGGCACAAGTGGCATCCAAGGGCGTGGTGCGGTCGACGAAGAACTGGGACGCCGACGCGCCGGTCGCCGCCACGACGATGCGCGAACCCTCACCGTCCTTGGCAATCGATCGCCCTGGTCGTTGCCGATGATCTTCGTGCGTGCCGGTCCAGTACAGCGGCCAATTGAGCTGCAAGAGCCAGGGGCGGAACCACTCGGAGCGAGCCGTGGGCTAGCCGTAGGAGATCGCATCGTCCCGGGGCTACGGATCAGAAGATGCCTGTACAGCCATCCGTACAGCCAAGCCGACTGACGGATGCAGCCCAAGGTCGACGGCAGGCGACAAGACGAGCAGGTCGGCGGCAGTCACCGACGCTGGCCGACGGAGGTCTTGATCTTTGCAAGGCAGGGGTTAGGGGTTCGAGTCCCCTGGGCTCCACCACATCATCTGGCCAGGTCAGGGCCCGTGACACGTCCGGCTAGACGCTCTTGCACCGTTGACGGTGGGAGTACCGTCGGAGGCGTGATCGTGCGTACGCGCTGGACGATCCCCCACCCGCCTGAGGTGCTGTGGCCGGCACTCTGCGACTCACGCCTCGAACTGCAGCCCCGGTGCCCGGTGTTCTACCTGGGTACGCCTCGACCGACGATGTGTCGGTTGCCCGAGGGCCCAGGCGAGGTAGACGCGGCCCGGCAGTGTGTCTCGGAGCAAGGGGTGGTGCGGCAGCGGATCACCGTATGGGAGCCACCAGCCCGGCTGGCGTTCCACATGGAGTCGACGGATCTCGGTTTCCACCGCTACGTTGACTATCTCGGGGATCTATTCGAGATGGCCCCTGCTGGCCGTGGCACGCACGTCACCCGGACCACGACGGTGACAGTCCGCGGGTTCGGCCGCGCCGTGCTGTATCCGGCGTTATGGGTCGGGTTGAAGTCGGTGCACCGCTTCGTGTTCCGCAACTGGCAGACGATGGTGTTATCGCCCCCGCGGCCGGGTGACGCTCCCTCGCCTACTAGGTGACGGCCGTCTGCCGCATATGGAGTCTCCTGACCTCCCACCACATGCTTGACGAATCCGTCCCAGCACATGCTTTACGTTTGGCCTAGATTCCGTGGTCGGCCTTGCGGGCCCGCCTGTGCTTCCAGGCGTAGATGAATGCGGCCAGGCCGATTACGGCGAGTGCGCCGGCGATGGCTGCGTGGACGGCGAGTCTGTGTTCGGCTGCGGTGATGTCGGCGGCTTGCTTCTCCAGCATCTCGGGAGTGGGGTCCTGGTAGGGCATCGAGATCCCGGACAGATCCAGGAACGGCAGGCACGGCAGCAGGCACGAGGCGATGAGCAGGAGAACCCCGGCGGTCAGCGCTAGGCGGGCACGCGACATCGCGACAGGCTCTCACAGGGGTCGTCTTCTGCGTTGACCGCCTCACGCCGTGGTCACCTTGCGGGGCCGGCTGGTTGAAAGAAATATGACGCAAGATGTCAGGTTTCGGGTGAAGCATGGGTTCATCGGTCGGCGCCGGTGAGAGGCGCGGACCACGGCGCAGATAGATGCGGAAAGACAAGGACCTCCATGCGGGAAACCCCACAAGATCTCGAAGAGCTTCAAGCCCTTCTCGACGCCTCCCTCGCGGGCTCCACCTCCCACCTCCGCTCGATAATCAACACCGAGCGCACACTGGACGCGGAGCAACTCACCCAGGTCCTCACCGGCATGTGCACCCTCGCTCTGTCCAGCGTGACGGCGAAGGGCGAGCCGCGGATCAGCGGCGTCGACGGGCACTTCCTGCGAGGCAAGTGGTACTTCGGCACGGCACCCGACGCCGCCAAGGCGCGCCACCTCGCGGCGCGGCCCGCCGTCAGCGCCGCACACATGCGCGGTGAGGACCTCGGCGTCTTCACGCACGGCAAGGTGGAGATCCTCAACCCCCGCAACGGCGACCAGGCCACGGACTGGCCGGACGTGCTCGCGTACTTGAGGGACTTCTACGGCGACGACCTCTTCGACTGGGACAACGACGTGGTCTACTACCGGCTGCATCCGCACTGGATGGCCGTCTATGCCCCAGACTTCGCAAAGCTCACCGTGGCGTCCCAGCCCTGATCCACAGCACGGGCCAACCGATGCGCGTCCTGGACTCGCTTCGTCAGAGGTCTCGTTACCGCCTGGCCAAGGGCGACCCGTTCAAGCCGGTAGGCCGCGGCCGTTGGCAACACATGGGAGCAGGTGATCGCAACGTCGCCCGACGAAGAGGAGCCCAGCATGGATTGGGTCGATGACTCGAATGACGGGTAGATCACCGCCCAGGGACGCGCCGTCCCTAAAGCATCGCGATCTGGCCGGGCAGTTCGGGCGGACCGGAGAGCACTGCGCGGAGCTTGTTGATCTGCGGGAACTCACTCGCTCCCGCCTCACCCCATAGGCTCCGCCACTCGGAGTCGTCGCCGAGGACCCGGTCAAGTGCTTCGATCGCCAGTTGTGGCAGGTCGTCGTCCAAGCCAAGGGCTTTGCAAGGAAGAAGTTCGGGGTTCGAGGACCTCAGGCCGGGAACGGACGGTTGACGCGTGCGTCGGTGAGGACGGCGGTCCACCAGGCCAGTTCGGCCAGCGCGCTGGCCAGCGCCTTGTTCGTGCCGTCGGCGGGTGTGAAGCGGTTGCTGTCGTCCAGGGCTTCCCACGGGGCAGCCAGTCCGAGGCAGCGTCGCGTGGTGACCATGTTCAGTTCGGCCAGGACACCGCGCAGGTGTTCGATCGCCGCGTACCCGCCCTGGACTCCGTAGGCGACGACGGTGGCCGGCTTCAGCATCCAGGCGGCGTAGTGCCAGTCGATGAGCCGCTTCAGCGATGCGGGGTAGGAGTGGTTGTACTCCGGGGTGACAAACACGAACGCGTCGGCGGCTTCGATCCGGTCGGCGACCTCGGTCCTCGGGCCGCCGCCGGGAGAAAGCCGGGTGTCGTCGGGCAGGGTGATCCCGGCGAGGTCGATCAGGTCGACGTTGACGCCACTGCTCTGCTGGAGCGCGGCGACGACCCACTCGGCGATGGTCGGGCTCATCCGCCCGTTGCGAATGCTGGAGGCGATCACCGCGACTCGCGTCGTGGTCTGCGCGGCGGTGGTGGAGTGGTGATTGGCATGTGCTGTCGGAGCGGTCATGTCCACCACGCTGCGGGTTGAACATATGTTGAAGTCAAGCCGGATCGACGCGCATCGTCGGGGGGAAGCAACCCCTCGCGGCGTACGGTGAGGGCATGACGCTCACGAACCCGGTCGTGGCATACGCGACCGTCAGCGAGGTCGCCGCCGACAGTGGAGTGGCGCCCTCGGCGGTGCGGTTCTACGAGAAGCACGGCGTGATCAACGCGGTGCGTACCGCAGGCAACCAGCGCCGGTTCGACGAGTCCGCGGCCTGCCGCATCCATGTCGCCAAGCTCGCTCAGCGGGTCGGGTTGACGGTGCGCGAGATCGCCGAGTTGTTCTCCGCGCTTCCCGCGGACCCGGGACCCGAGGATTGGGGTCGGGTCGCCGAGCACATCGTCACCGAGGCCGAGCAGCGCGTGGCCGACCTGAAGGCCCGGCTCGAACTGCTCGGTTCGGGCGCCAGGCTCTGCGATCTGGGAGCGGCACTGGACTCCTGACGCCGCCGGCTCGGCACCCGGCTGGAGGCGCTGGACCCTGACCGCAGACGCCGCCGGAAGTCGCTACCGCTTCGTCGCGTACCTGCTCAGGGTCACGCCGCCGGGAAACGTCCGCGTCTCCACCAGGTCGAGCTTCGACCAGCCGTCCAGCGCGCCGAAGAACGACGTGCCGGCGCCCACGAGGACCGGGTGGGTGACGATCTCGTACTCGTCGATCAGCCCGGCCCGCATGGCCGCCCCCGCGAGGGCTGCACCACCGACCCTCATCGGGCCGCCGTCCCCGGCCTTGAGCCGGGTTATCTCAGCGATCGCGTCCCCGGTGAACAGGCGGGCGTTCCAGTCGACCTTGTCGATGGTGGAGGAGAACACCACCTTCGGCGTGTCCCGCCAGTTCCGGGCGAACTCGATCTGCGCCGGGGTGGCGCCCGGCTGCTGGTCGCCGGTCGGCCAGTAGCCGCTCATGTTCTCCCACAGGCGGCGCCCGTACAGGAACAGGCTGACCGCCCGCTCCTGATCGAGCCACCACTGGAACAGTTCGTCGCTCGATTCGCCCCACCCGATGTCGTCGCCGGGCGCGGACACGTAGCCGTCCACTGTCAGGTTCATGCCGTAGATCAATTTCCGCACAGCGCATGCCTCCGTCGGTCGGTCCCGCAACACCGGACCCCGCAGGTCAGTCGTGGCGGTGACGCAGAATGTAGTCGATGTGGCGGATGGTGTCCCGGCGGTCGTACTCGCTGATCGAGTCCCACAGGTCCGCCAGCCAGTAGAGCGATACGGACAGCATCCACGCCCATCCGCGTACCCAGGTCGCCTCGTCGAACCCGAGCGCCTCCCGGTAGGCGGCCCGGGCGCGGGCGTCGAACAGACTCCAGCCGGGTCGCACCTCGACGGCCGGATCGCCGCGGCCGAGACCGCCGAAGTCGATCACGCCGGTGAGCCGGCCCCGGTCGACCAGCAGGTTGCCCGCCAGGAGGTCAGCGTGCAGCCACACCGGCGGTCCCGGCCACTCGTCCGCCGCCATCGCCTCGTCCCACGCCGCGGTCACCGCCCGGCCGTCGATCCGGTCGCCCAGCTCCGCGATCGACCGGCGGGTCAGTTCGTCGCGCTGCACCAGGGGTACGCCGCGCTGGATGCCTTCCTTGACCGGCCCGTCCATCGGGTCGATCGCGATCATCGCCCGTACGAAGCCGGCGAGGTCGACGGCGAGGTCGACGTGGTCCTGCCCGGATTTCGGGTTGTCCCCGTCGAGCCACGGGACGACGGTCCACGGCCACTGATAGTTCCCGCCGGGTCGGCCGACCGCGACCGGCACCGGCACGGGCACCGGGAGGTGAGGGGCGAGCCGCGGCAGCCAGGTCGCGTCGGTCGTCACCTGGTCGACCGCCCACGGCGCCCGTGGCAGCCGTGCCGTCAGGGAGTCGCCCAGCCGGAACAGCGCGTTGTCGGTGCCGTTCAGCGGCTGCGGCACGATCGGCAGGCTCGACCATTCGGGGAACTGGTCGGTGACCAGGGCGCGTACCTGCTCCACAGTGACGACGATCTCTCCCGGACGCATCGACGCGACCGTAGGACCCGCCGGATCACACGGTCAATCGAATTCGGAGCGCGGCGTGATCCTGATCATGAACCGATCGGTACAGAACTCTGCTACGGTTGGCTCCGAACCGAGCGGTACAAAATATGCGGAGGGGAACGAGCGATCATGAGCGCCACCACTGAGGAACTGCGTGACTTCTACCTGCGGTACGTCGATCTGGCGAACAAGCGGGAGTTCGACCGCATGGCCGACTTCGCCCACGAAGAGGTGATCATGAACGGCACGCCGGTCCGGATGGCGGACATGGTGGCCGAGTTCTACAAGCACGTCGAGGCGGTGCCGGATCTTCACTGGGAGATCCAGGAGGTCGTCGTCGAGGGCGACCGGATCGCCGCCCGCCTCGTCGACACCGGAACGCCGGTCAAGGAGTGGAACGGCCTAGCACCTACCGGCGCCTCGGTCTCGTTCGTCGAGACCGCCTTCTACCGGCTCCAGGACGGCAAGTTCAAGCACATGTCGTACCTGATGGACACCGACTCGGTGCGGCGGCAGCTCGCCGGCTGACGGGGGAATCCGGAAAACGCGGCGCGCCCAGCCCGATGCGACATCGAGCTGGGCGCGCCCAGGAAGCTATGCGACGAAGCGGGAACGACGTCGGCGTCCGATGACGTAGCTGGCGCCGCCGAGGAGCAGCAGCGCCCCGCCGATGCCGGCCACTGTCGCGGTGTCGGAGCCGGTCACCGGCAGGCCGCCACCCTCGCCACCACCGTCGCCGCCGGGTACGCCCACGCTTGCGGAGGGACTGAGGGGCGGCACGACTGTCGACGTGGCGCTGGGCGTCGCGGTCGGCGTGGTCGTGGGCTGAGACGGCGTCGGCGTCGGCTGGGATGCGCAGTCGAGCGCGCGAGCCTCGTGCAGGCCGTTGTTCAGGTAGGCGAGGTAGGCCTCGACGGACGGGTTGTCGAGCACCTTCTGCGCGGCGGCCCGCACGTTGGGGCCGGCACCCGTCATCGTCTGGCCGATCGAGACGCGCAGAGCCGTCGCCCAGCGATTCTCCACGTTCTTGAGGTATGCGCGAAGGTCGTCCGAGGTGCCCTTCAGCCGCTCCTCGATCTCGCCCGGCAGAACGGGCAACGATTCGGCCTGCGCCTCGGCCAGGAGCCGGTAGGCCAGCAGCCGCAGCTCGGAAACGTTGGCCGTGTCCAGGTCGATGGTGACGAGCTCGCGGAAATCCTTGTACACCTTGCGTTCGACCGTCTGGCAGGCGTCGTTCAGCCCGGGCACTGCGGTCTGCGCCGCCGCGGGCGCCGCCGGAATCACAAAGGCCAGCGCCACCAGGGCGCCGGCCGGGATTTTCCATCGCATGTGGACTTTCCTCCCCGTGTAGATCAAAACATGGAGATGTTACCGGCGTCCCTTCGAAGCGCAAGGAGCATTGATTGCGCTAACGGCGCAGTCGATCAACCGCCTCTCTTATCGCCGCTACCCGGCTCGCCAGTGGGCCGGCCGGCACGTCGGCGAGGTCGAATCCGGCCTCGCGATAGGTCAACTCGTGGATCCGCTCGAAGACGAGTGATTCCTCGAAAGTGATCCGGCGAGCGGCGGTCGCCTCCACGAAGCCCTGATGGCGTACGAAGAAAACGGTTTGTTCGTAGTGGCGATTCGCCGTCATGCCCTCGATCTCGGCGAGCAGCGCGGGCGGTGCGGCACGGCCCAGATAGCGGCACAACGCCAGCGTGCAGACGGGCGAACGGTCGTGGAAGACGACCTCGCCGGCGTTCGCCGCGGCTCGGCGACGGCGCTCCCGTTGGAGATCCAGCACCCGGTCGGCGAAGCCCGGCTCACGCCACGGCTCCGGTCGTCCGAGCGCCTGGTGAAGCGCGATCACGTCGGTCGCCGCCTCCTCCACGACGGGGTACCCGTCGATCTCCAGGCGCCGGAGAATCGCTGTCTTACCGGAGCCGGGAGCGCCGGTGAGGATGTATCCGGGCATGTCGTCCTCCGAATGGCGGGCAATCCGCTTGATAGGCAAGCTGTCACTTGCCTATGGTGGGTGACGTGGGCGATCTGTACCAGGCGCTGGCCGACCACACCCGCCGCCTGATCCTCGACGAGCTGACCGAGCGCGACGGTCAGACCCTGTTCGAGATCTGCGGGCGGCTGGCCACGAAGCACCAGGTCACGTCGTCCCGGCAGGCGATCTCCCAGCACCTCGACGTCCTGGAGGCCGCCGGCCTGGTCGTCACGCGGCGGCAGGGTCGCTACAAGTTCCACCACCTCGACACCCGGCCGCTGCGGGCCGTCACCGAACGATGGCTCAGGTCCGCCGAACCCACCCAGGAGAACCCATGAGAATCAACCTCACCAGCGTGTACGTCGACGACCAGGACAAGGCGCTGCGCTTCTACACCGAGGTGCTGGGCTTCGTGAAGAAGACCGACGTGCCGACCGGCGAGTACCGCTGGCTGACAGTGGTGTCGCCGGACGCCCCGGACGGCGTGGAACTGCTGCTGGAGCCCGATGCGCACCCGGCCGCCAAGGCGTTCAAGGAGGCGCTCGCGGCCGACGGCATCCCGCTGACGCAGTTCGCGGTGGACGACGTGGCCGCCGAGCACGAGCGGCTGCGGGGCCTCGGCGTGCTGTTCACCCAGGAGCCGGTCGACATGGGCCCGGTGACCACCGCGGTGTTCGACGACACCTGCGGCAACCTGATCCAGATCGCACAGTACCGGTAGCCGGGCGCTGACGCCGCGCTGAACCGCTGGACACGATCGGTCACCCTGGCGGCATGACGGTGTGGCGGCGCCCGTACTCGCTGGACCTGGCCACCTCCGGCTCCATGGTCGTGGCGGGGCTGGCGGTCGGCTACTTCGTGCTCATCGTGTTCGGGGTCCGTAGCGGCAGTCTCCTGGAACGGGAGGCGGTCGTCCTCGGAGTGTGGAACGCCGGCGTCCTCGCCGTCGCGGTCCGCCGCGCGATGCTCGGCGTCTGGGTGAGCCCCGTCGGCGTACGTTCGCGCTCGCTTCTCCGCACGACCACGGTGCCGTGGGCGTCGGTCGCGGATATCCACAGCGGTACGGGTTCGATAGCAGGTCTGGACATGGGACGCGACGCGATCGTCATCGAGCGGACCGACGGCGCGCCGGTGCAGACGCCGATCCAGTCCGGCGCCATCGTCCGGCCGTTCCGCCTGGAGCTGACCCGGCTGGTCACCTGGCCGGAGCACTACGACGAGATCCTCGCGACCCTGCGGGAGTGCCACCGCGAGGCCCGGCCCCCGGAGCAGCGCGCGGCGGCGAGCCCGGCGCCGGATCCGGTCCGCGTCGACCGTCCGGACCGGACCCGGCCGCCCGCGCCGAGCGCCGGGCGGCGGCGTGACATCCACGCGCTGACCCGGCAGTACGAGCGCGGGGTGCTGACCGACGCCGAGTACGCGGCCGAGTTGGCGCGGCTGCGGGGTGACGAGTAGGCGTCAGGCGAGCCGGTCGAGCAGTTCGCGGCTGCGGCTCACCACGAGCGCGGTCGCCTCGGCGTCGTACGAGGGCAGCGAGCTGTCGGTGAACAGGTGCCGGTCGCCGGGGTAGACGTACAGCTCGCCGCGTTCGGGGCCGACGATCGACACCAGCTCGCGGGCGGCGTCCACGTCGCCTTCCAGCCCGAAGAACGGGTCCTGCTCCATGCCGTGCACCTGTACCGCCACGCCGTCGGGCCAGGGGCCGATCGCCCACTCACCGGTCACCGGCAGGCAGGCTTCGTAGAGCAGGGCGGCCCGGGCGCCGGGCCGGGTCTGGGCGAGCCGCTGGGCGATGGCGGCGCCCCAGGAGACACCCGCGTGGACGAGGTCGGCGGGCAGGTCGGCGACGACCGCGTCGGCGCGCTGGTCGAGGACGTCGCCGCCGATGCTCTTGACCAGCGCGGCGCCGTCGGAAATGGCGGCCGGCCGTTCGCCGTCGAATAAGTCCGGGGTGTGCACGGTGTGTCCGCCGGCGCGCAGGGAGTCGGCGAGGGCGCGTACGCCGTCGGTGAGTCCTTGAATGTGGTGGAAGAGCACGATCTCGGCCATCACTACACTCCTGAGTTGTCAGACCAGAGTTATCGAACGAACCAGAATTTTAGAACGGTCGAGAAATGTCGGTCAATCAGCGGATCCCGGACTACGACCTCGAGGACCTGCTCGTGGTCACCGCCCCGGAGCAGTTGCGCGCGCTCGCCGACCCGCTGCGCAGCACGCTCCTGGAACTGCTCCTGGAACGCGCCGCCACGGTGAACGAGCTGGCCCGCGCGGTCGACCGGCCGAAGAGCAGCGTCGCGTACCACGTGAACCAACTGGTGGACGCCGGGCTGCTGCGCGTGGTGCGGACCCGGCGGGTACGCGCCATCGAAGAGCGGTTCTACGGGCGTGTCGCCCGCACCTTCTACGTCGGCGCGCTCACCCGGACAGAGGACAAGCAGGTCGTGTCCCGGATCAACGGCCTCGCCGAGGCGGCAGCTGAAGCGGCCGCCGCGCACGCCGCCGACGAACTGCGGTGCACGCTCGTGCACGCGCGCATCCCGATCGAGGACGTCCGCGAGTTCTGGGCGGAGGTGCAGGCGCTGGCCCGGCGGTTCGCGCAGATCCCCCGCGCCGGGGACCAGGTGTACGGCTTCGCCGCCGGCCTCTACCCCACGGACGCGCCCACGCTCCCGGACACGGACCCCGCCCCTTCGACGGGGTCTCGCCGGGGCGGCGAAGAGAGCAGGCTAGCGTCGGAAGCGTGAGCACCGGATCCCCGCGCGTCCTGCCGGCCGAGCGCGGCATCGACGAGGCCGCCGCCGTTCTGCGCGCCGGCGGGCTGGTCGCCTTTCCCACCGAAACCGTCTACGGCCTGGGCGCCAACGCGCTCGACGCGCGGGCGGCGGCCCGGATCTTCGAGGCCAAGGCGCGGCCCAGCTTCGACCCGCTGATCAGCCACCTGGCCGACGCCGCCGACCTGGCCGCGCTGGTGGGCGAGGTGCCGGCGGCGGTGGCCGAGCTGGCGAAGCGCTTCTGGCCCGGCCCGCTCACCCTGATCGTGGACCGACCGGAGATCATCCCGCCGATCGTCACCTCCGGCCTGGACACCATGGCGGTACGCGTACCGGACGAGCCGTCGGCGCGGGCGCTGATCGCGGCGGCCGGCGTGCCGGTGGCCGCGCCGAGCGCGAACCGGTTCGGCCAGCTCAGCCCGACACGCGCCGAGCACGTGGTGGCCGGGCTGGGCGGTGCCGTGGACGTGGTGCTCGACGGCGGGCCCACCCGGTGCGGCATCGAGTCGACGATCGTGGACGCGCGCGGCGACCGGCCGGTGGTGCTGCGGCTGGGCGCGCTTCCGGTCGAGGCGATCATCGAGGCGGTCGGCCCGGTCGAGGTGCGCCAGGGCAGCTCCGGTCAGCCCGTCGCGCCCGGGACGCTGGCCGCGCACTACGCCCCGCGTACCCCGTTGCGGTTGGGCGCGGCGGCCGAGCCCGGCGGCGGCCGGCGGGGGTTCCTGGCCTTCCGGGAGCCACCGGCGGACGGCGACTGGGCGGCGGTGGAGGTGCTGTCGCCCGACGGCGACGTGACCGCGGCGGCGGCGCGACTGTTCGACGCGCTGCACCGGCTGGACGCGGCCGGGGTGACCGAGATCGTCGCCGAGCCGGTGCCGGACACCGGAGTGGGCCGCGCGATAAACGACCGGCTGCGCCGGGCCGCCGCCACCTGGCACTAGAACTGTTCCGCGTCGGGACGCCCGTGCGAGCCGGGCTGCGGCATGCGGTCCATCAGCTTGGTGAGCGTGCCGTTGGCGAACGTCGCGCCGAGCGCCGAGCCGGTGGCGATTGCCCAGCCCACCGGGCCCATCGGGGTGCAGCCGAAGAACTGGCTGACACCAGGCGTCTGCACCACCGCGACCAGCGCGCCCACCGACGCGGCGGTGGCGGCGAGCACGCTGGGGCTGGTGCCGCCGGCCAGTACGGTCTGGCCGAGCTGAGTGCCGATCAGGGACGCCAGCGCGACGGTGCTGGCCCGCCGCTGGGTGCCGGTCCACCTGGCGATCGTCCAGCCGGCGGTCGCGCCCAGCGTGGTCGACGCCGCCCGCAGCCCGATCTCCCGGGTCATGGTCACACCGAGCGAGGAGTCCGGACCCTCTCGTAGCAGGTGGTCGGCACGGTCGTCGGCCGGCGGCCGTACCGCGATGGCGAGCGCCGGCGCGAGATCGGTGAGCAGGTTGACCAGCAGCAGTTGCCGGCCGTTCAGGGCGGAGCGGCCGGTCGCGGCGGCGCTGAGCACGCTGAACGCGATCTCGCCGAGGTTGCCGCCGACCAGGATGCTGAGCGCGTGCCGCACCGACGACCACATGGCCCGGCCCTCGACCAGCGTGGCGATGATCGTCTCCAGCCGGTCGTCGGTGACCACCAGGTCGGCGGCGGCGCGGGCGGCGGGTGTGCCCCGTTGACCGAGCGCGATACCGACGTCGGCGAGCCGGATCGCCGGGGCGTCGTTGGCGCCGTCACCTGTCATCGCGACGGTCCGGTCCTGGCGCTGCAACGCCTGGATGATCCGTACCTTGTGCGCCGGCGTGCAGCGCGCCACCACGTCGGTGGCCATCAGGCGCTCGGCGAGCGCGGCGTCGTCCAGCCGGTCCAGGTCGGTGGCGGTGACAACGCGCTGGCCGCCGTCCTCCGGGCTGATCGTGGCGGCGATCGCCTCGGCGGTGGCCGGGTGATCGCCGGTGATCATGACGGTGTGTACGCCGGCGGCCCGGATCCGGGCCACAGCCGGCCGGGCGCTGTCCCGCACCCCGTCGGCGAGCGTCAGGAAACCCACGAAGACCAGGCCGTTCACCTGCTCGTCGCTGACCTGCTCGGTGGAGACCCGGCACTCGGCCACGGCGAGGATGCGGTGCCCGGCCCCGGCCCGCCCCGCCAGCATGGCCTGCACCTCCTCGCGCCCCGCCGCATCGAGCGGCCGGTCCCCCTCGGCGGTGCGCCGCGACGCGCAGCGCGGCAGCACCGACTCGGGGGCGCCCTTCACGCTCAGCAGCAGCCCGCCGGAGGAGCGGCCGACAGCGGCGCTGTAGCCCCGGGACGGCTCGAACGGCAGCCCGGCGGTGGCGGTCCACTCCGCGGCGCCGGTCCGCTCGGTCACCCCGGCGGCGTCCGCGCCGTGGCGTACCGCCCGGTCGGTCTGCTGCGGCAACTCGTCCGGGTCGGCGGCGGACGGGGTGGCCCGCACCGCGGCTGCCAGCGTCGACCGCAGCGGCTCGTCCAGTTCGCCCAGCACGGCGTACCGGCCGTCACCGGTGCCCACCCCGGCCAGCAGCAGCTTTCCCTCGGTGAGCGTGCCGGTCTTGTCGAAGCAGAGCACGTCGACGCGGCCCAGCGCCTCGATGGTCCGGGGGTTGCGGACCAGGGCGCCGTGCTCGGCCAGCCGCCGCGCCGCCGCCAGCTGCGCGGCGCTGACCAGAAACGGCAACCCCTCCGGCACCGACGCCACGGCCAGGTTCGCGGCGGTCGCCGCCGTTTCGGCAAGGGGTACGCCCCGAAGCAGCCCCGCACCGGCCACCGAGATCGCCGAGGCGGCCGCCAGCGGTACGGCGCTGCTGGTCAGCTTGCCCAGCCGCGCCTCCACACCACTTGCGGGCGGGGCCTGCCGGGCCATCGCGAGGCTCCGCCCGGACTCGGTCTCCGCGCCGGTGGCCACCACCACAGCGGTGCCGTGCCCGGCGGCGACTGTGGTGCCCTCGAACAGCATCGAGTGCCGCTCGGCGATGGCCGCCGCGACCACCGGGTCGGGGCTCTTCGCCACCGGCAGCGACTCACCGGTCAGTGACGACTCGTCCGCCTCCAGCCCGTCACTCGTCAGCACCCGGCAGTCGGCCGGTACGGCGTCCCCGGAGCTGATCGTGATCACGTCGCCGCGTACCAGCTCCTCGGCGGGCACCACCCGTTCCGCGCCGTCGCGCAGCACCCGGGCGGTGACCGCCGAGCGGGACAGCAGCTCGGCCAGCGACCGTTCGGTGTTGCGCTGGTGCACCGCGCCGACCAGCGCCGACCCGCCCACCACGCCGCCGACCAGCGCCGCGTCGACGAGTGAGCCGAACGCGGCGGAGAGCACCGCACCGGCGGCCAGCACCGGGGTGAGCGGGTTGGACAGCTCCTCGACGAACGAGCGGAGCAGCCCGGCCGGACCGTGCTCGTCGCCGACCTCGACGCGCCGCCGCCGGGTCGCCTCGCCCTCGGTCAGCCCGGACGCGTCGGTGCCGAGCTGTTCGAGGACGGTCTCCACCGGCATGAGATGCCAGGCGCTGAGCGCGGGCACCGGTACGCCGGTGCGGTCCGGCAGCCGGTGCGCCCGGAACACGCCGTGCGCGAACGCGAGCGCCGCCGCGCCGTTCACCGCCGCGAGCGTCGGGCGGGGCAGCCGCCGACGGTCGGCGGTGAATGCTCCGAGCGCGCCGAGCCCGGTGCCGGCCATGGCGACCCGGATGTTCTGCTCGGTCATCCGGCGGGCCACCCCGGCCGCGTCGATGAGCAGTGCCGGTACCCGCAGGTCGTCGCCGACCAGCAGGTGCGCGCCCCAGGGCGGCAGGTCCTCCGGGCCGTACACGCCGAGGCCGCAGTCCGAGGCGGCGAGCGCCGACCGCTCGCCGGAGACCACCATCACCACCGCGCCCTCGCGTTGCAGGTCGTGCACCGCGCCGGCGAGCCGGGCACCACCGGGTACGAGCAGGTCGGCGAAGTCGTACCGGCCGTCGTCCGCGCCGCCGACCACGAGCCGCAGGCCCGCCTGCCGGGCGGCCGACGCCAGCGCGTCCACGCCCGGTGCGGGCTCGGGCTCTACCCGCAGTACGGCGGCGAGCCGGCCGTTCTCGGCCAGCCCGAGCAGCCGTCCACCGTCGGCGCGCAGCCGCGCGCTGTCCGCGGTGTCCCCGGGATCGTCGGCGCCGAGCCGGTCCAGCGGGCCGATCCGCCAGCCGTCGGCGGCGCGTACCGCGTCCGGCTCGGCCGGGTCGAACAGCGCGAACGCCCGGGCGGCGACCTGCCCGGTGTCGGCGTCGGCCAGCGGCGACAGGTCGGCCAGCACCCCCCGGTCCGAACCGAGCACCGCCGCGTCCAGCACCACCGTGTCGATCCGGTCCAGCTCACGCAGCACGCTGCGGTCCATGGCGATCACGCCGCGCCGGGCGAGCATCCGGCCCAGTTGGGCGCCGTAACCCTCGCGGCCGGAACCGGGCGCCTTCGGCAGCGAGGACAGTGCCAGCGCGGCGGCCCGCTTGGGTCCCAGCACCGGCAGCGCCGCCGCTCCGGCGACCGCGCCGGCCGGGAGTACCCGCTTGGCGTAGCGCTCCGGCTGCCCGTCCGGCACCGGGCACGGCCGCTCGCCGTCCGGCACCCGGGCCACAGCCCGTTCCGGGTCACCGGTCAGGTGTGGCTCGGCCCGCCGCCACGCGGCCAGCTGAGCGGCCCCCTCGCCCCACTGCACGACGCGCTGCGCGCCGTCCAGCACGATCCCGGCCCAGCCGCCGGTGAGACCCTGCACCACCGCCTCGGCCAGCGGGAACAGCACCTCGGCGCGCGGGTCGGCGCGGATGCCCAGCCCGGCCAGCGCGTGCAGCTTCGGGTGCAGGTCGACAGCGCCGAGCAGCCCGGCGACCTCGGCCGGCACGGGGGTGAGCGGCAGCACCCGGGTGGCGGCGGAGATGCCCAGTCCGAGCACGTCGGACAGCAGCGCGCCGAACGTGCGCGCGGTACGCGGGCCGTCCTCGGGCGGCTGCGGCGGCTCGATCTCCGGGTCCGGCTCGTACGGGCAGGTCTGCTCGACGCGGGCCACTGTGGCGATCAGATCGCGCAGTTTCGGCGCCGGCTCCCCGGTCGCCACCACCACCCGGCCGGACGGCGCGTTCACCCGCGCCCAGGTCACGCCCGGCATCGACTCCAGCGCCGCCTCGACCTGACGGGCGAGCCGGTCGCCGCCGTCCTGGCAGACGCCGTGCACCTCGATGTGGTGGCGGCCGTCCTGCGACCACACCCGGCGGCTGGTCAGCCCGGTGAGCCGGGCCAGCCGGGCGGCGGCCGTACCCACGCTTCCTGCGACCTCGGAGACCTTGGTGGGTACGACCGTCGGGGACAGCAGGAGGCCGGCGAAGCGTCCCAGCGCCATCTCGCCTCCCGGTCTCGTCCCGGCGGCCCGACTTCCCGGCGCGGCGTCCGTTATGCCACCCGGACGGCAGAAGTTCGGGGTCCGGTCGTTCCCGCCGGACGAGACGGGGACCACAGTTGACCTCAACCCGGGGTGAGGTCCGAGGCTGTAGCCCATGACCAGCACCGCCGCCCTCCCGGCCGATCCACCCGTCGACCTGTGGTCGCCGCGCCTTCGGGCGATGACTGTGGGCAGCGTCGCCCTGGTGTCCCTGCTCGCGTTCGAGGCGCTGGCGGTGGGCACCGCCATGCCGACGGTGGCCCGCGCGCTGGACGGGCTCGGCCTGTACGCGCTGGCGTTCGGCGGCTCGTTCGCCTCCGGCGTGGTGGCGATGGTCGCCTCCGGCATCTGGTGCGACGCGCGCGGACCACGGCCGGCGATGTGGCACGGCGTCGCCTGGTTCGTCGCCGGGCTGGTCGTGGCCGGTTCCGCGACGACCATGGAGATGCTGGTCGTCGGGCGGGTGGTGCAGGGCTTCGGTTCCGGACTCGTCTCGGTGGCGCTCTACGTGGTGGTCGGTCAGGCGTACCCGGAGCAGTTGCGGCGGCGGATCTTCGCCGCGTTCGCCGCGGCCTGGGTGGTGCCGTCGCTGGTCGGCCCGGCGCTGGCCGGCCTGATCGTGGAACATCTGGGCTGGCGATGGGTGTTCCTCGCGGTACCGGCGGTGGCGATTCCGGCGGCGCTGCTGATCCAGCCGGGTCTGAAGGCGCTGGCCGGCACCGTGCCGACCCGGCCGCCCGCGGGCGCGCTGGCCCGCGTCGGCTGGGCCTGCGGGGCGGGGGCGAGCGCCGCACTGCTGCACTACGGGGGGCAGCAGCGCGGCGTGCTCGCCGCCGGCCTGATCGCCGGGGCGCTGGCCGGGCTGTTCGTCTGCGTACCGCGTCTGTTGCCGTCCGGGTTCCTGCGCGCGGCACGCGGTCTGCCGACGGTGATCGGCCTGCGCGCGCTGGCGTCGGCGGCGTTCGTGGCCGCCGAGGTGGTGATCCCGCTGATGCTGTCGCGGGAGCGCGGCTTCTCGCCCACCGGCGCCGGCCTGGTGCTGACCGTGGGGGCGCTGTCCTGGTCGGTGGGCTCGTGGATCCAGGGCCGGATCGCTTCGCCCCGGTCGGCGGCGAGCCTGCCCCGGGCCGGGCTGGCCTGCATCACCATCGGTACGGCGGGCGTCGCGTCGGCGCTGCTGCCCGGGCTGCCGGTGCTGCCGGCGGTGTTCTCCTGGGCCGTGGCCGGGCTCGGCATGGGACTGCTCTACCCGTCGCTGTCGGTGCTCACCCTGGAGCAGTCGGCCCCGGCCGAGCAGGGCCGCAACAGCTCGGCGCTGCAACTGGGCGACTCGCTCGCCGCGGCCACCGTGCTGGCGCTGACCGGCGCCGTCCTGGCCGCCGGTGCGTCACCCGGCCCGGCCAGCTACGCGACCACGCTGGCGGTGGCAGCGGGCTGCGGCCTGCTCGGCCTGACCCTTGCCGGTCGAGTGGTGCCTCGCCCGGCGGGCTGAGGCGTCGCCGGCCCGGTCGCCGCTCACGCGCAGTAACGCTCCTGCCGAAGGCATCGCCTGACTGCGGTATGACTCCTGGTCATGATTATGACTCTCAGGTATATCGCTCAACAGTCGTAGTCGCCTGCGCGGGGCTCACACACTGTGATGGAGCAGCCCGGCAAGCGCGACTTCGGGCCGACGGCCCGGCGAGCGGTCACGATCCCGGCCGGGCTGCCGTCCTGAATGCGGACCGAGTGGGCAGGGCGTGGCTGGGAGGAGTGGCGATGCGGGTGCTGGTGACCGGGGCGACCGGACGGCTCGGGCGGGTGGTGGTGCCCCGGCTGCGGGACGAGGGCTTCACGCTCCGGGCGACCAGCCGTCGGCCCCGTACCGGAGACGGGGTGGAATGGGTGAGCACCGACCTGGCCACCGGGGCCGGGCTGGCGGAGGCGGTCGCCGGGGTGGACGCGGTGCTGCACCTGGCCTCGTCGCCGCAACGGCGTACCCACGAGATCGACGTGCTCGGCACCCGCCGGCTGACCATGGCCGCCGACCACGCCGGGGTCCGTCACCTGGTGTACGTCTCGATCGTCGGCGTCGACCGGGTGCCGATCCCCTACTACCGGCACAAGCTCGCGGCCGAAGAGGTGGTGGCCGCCGGAACGGTGCCGTGGAGCGTGCTGCGCGCGACCCAGTTCCCCGAGTTCCTGGCGGACCTGCTGAAAGGCGCGAGCCGCCTCGGCCCGGTGATCGGGGACCGGGCCGTACTCGCCCAGCCGGTCGACCCGGCCGACGTGGCGGACCGGCTCGCGGTGCTGCTGCTCGCCGGACCGTCGCACCGGGTCGAGGACTTCGCCGGGCCGCAGGTGCTGCGCTTCGACGAGGCGGCCCGCACCTGGCTCGCGGCCCGCCGGGTACGCCGTCCGCTGCTGCCGGTCCGGATTCCCGGCCGCCTCGGGCGGGAGTTGCGCGGAGGCGGACTCACCACGACGGCCACACCGACCGGCACCCGGACCTGGGCCGACTACCTCGCGGACACGTACGGGGGAACCGGCGGAAGATGAGAACCGGTCGGGTCCGCATCGGCCTACCGTGACCGCATGCTGGTCTTCGTCGCCACAGTGCTCCTCTACGTCTTCGGTTTCGTCTTCCTCTACGGCGTGATCAGGGTCGGCGTCCGGCACGGCATCGAGGACGCCGAGGCGAACCGTCCCGAGGTGCTGCGCCGCCGGCAGCTCACCACCGCCGAGAACCGGGACTTCGCGCAGGAGAACGCGTTCCTCAGCAATCCCAACTGAGGGGCGGAGCCGGGGCCCGGAGGGTCGATCCGCGAAGCAGGTGCGAGGATCGCGACATGATGGGGACGCTGAAGACGGAGCCGGCCCGGGCACGGCTCGACCTGCTGGCCCCGCCGGTCGCCGCGGCGCTGCAGGAGTGGCCGGCCGAGGCCCCGGTGGACGTGGACGACGTACTCGTCGCCCCGATCGACGCCGACCTGGCCGACACCGCCGCGTTCTGCGAGGCGTACCAGGTGGGGCTGGAGGAATCGGCCAACTGCGTGGTGGTCGCCGGTAAGCGCGGCGGCGAGACCCGGTACGCGGCCTGCGTCGTGCTCGCCACCACCCGCGCCGACGTCAACGGCGTGGTCCGCAAGCTGCTCGACGTGCGCAAGGCGAGCTTCGCGCCGATGGCCGAGGCGGTCGAGTTGAGCGGAATGGAGTACGGCGGCATCACGCCCATCGGGCTGCCGGCGGACTGGCCGGTCCTCGTCGACTCCCGGGTGATCGCCACCCCGCACGTGATCATCGGATCAGGCGTACGGCACAGCAAGATCGCCCTGCCCGGGCCGGCGCTCGGCGCGCTGCCCGGGGCGAGGGTGGTGGAGGACCTGGCCAGGCCGGCCTAGGTCCTCATTCGCATCGATCTTGTTCCACGTGAAACATCAGGCTGCCGCTTCGCGCTGCGCCACCTCGCGCAACGCGGCGAGCAGCGTCTCCGGCTCCTGCGCGCCGGTGACCGCGTACTTTCCGGCCAGCACGAACGTCGGCACGCTGGAGACGCCGAGCTGATGCGCGGCGCTCAGGTCGGCGACGACCTCCCGGCGGCCCAGGTTCGACTCCAGGTACTCCCGCGCCTCGGTCTCGTCCAGACCGGCCTCGACGGCCAGCGTGACCAGCGCGTCGATCGATCCGACGTCGATGCCGTCGTGGAAGTGCGCCCGGTAGAGCCGCTCGACCATCTCGGCGGAACGGCCGCACTCGGCGGCGAAACGCACCAGCCGGTGCGCGTCGAACGTGTTCGCCGCCACCGCCCGGTCGAACCGCAGGTCCAGGCCCGCGCCCGCGGCGACGCCGGTGACGTGCGCGGCCATGCCCTCGGCCTTGTCCCGTCCGCCGAACTTGTCGCCGAGCGCCTCCAGCAGCGGCTTCGGCTCGGTGACCGGCGTCGGGTCGAGCTGGAACGGCCGGAACCGGACGTTCACCTCGCCGTCGTACGACTCCAGCGCCTGTTCCAGTCGGCGCTTGCCGATCCAGCACCAGGGGCAGACCACGTCGGCGTAGATCTCGATGTCCATGACCAGCGACAACCCGCCGGTCAGGAGATCTGTTCCCGGACCTGGCGCTTGAGCCGGGCCAGGATGGCGGTGCCGCCGCGTACGCGCAGCGGGCTGATCGCCTGCGCCAGGCCCATCCGCTGGTAGAGATCGTCCGGCACGGCCAGCACCTCCTCGGCGCTCGCCCCGGCCAACCCTTCGGCGAGGATGCCGGCGAACGCCCGGGTGGTGGGCGCCTCCGGCGGGCAGTCGAAGACGGTGCTGACCGTCTTGTCCGCGTTCACCTCGGCGCGCAGGAAGAACGCGGTCTGGCACTCGGGGACCTGCTCCAGCTCCTCCCGGTTCACACCCTCGGGCAGAGGCGGGATCACGTCGGCGAACTCCAGCAGCATCTCCAGCACGACGTCGCGCGGTGCGGCGGCGAACTCGTCCACGATCTCGGCCAGCTTCGTCGGCATCTCGGGCATGAGTCGAGGCTATCCGCCGCCGCGCGCCGTCATGCGACGGCGGTGGCGGTGCCCCGCGTCACGCGAGCGGGCCCGCTCTCACGCGTTCGGCGCGGCCTCGCTGATGTCGCTGAGCGCCGACTGGGGGTCGAGCTGCATGGCGAGGTCACCGAGGGAGACGATGCCGACGAGCTTGCGGTCGCTGTCGCAGACCAGCACGCGCCGGATGTTGCGCTCGCGCATCAGCGCCGCCGCCTCGTTCGCTGTGCAGTGCTGCTCGATCATGACCACCTCACGGGTGATGATCGAGCCGATCGTGGTGGTGCCCGGGTCGGCGCGTTCGGCCACCGCCCGCACCACGATGTCGCGGTCGGTCAGCATGCCGGCGAGCGTGGCGCCGTCGGTCACCACCACGTCGCCGATGTCCGACTCCTTCATCACCCGGGCCGCCTCGTCCAGCGGGGTCTCCGCCGGGAGGTAGATCACCTGCCTGGTCATCACGTCACTGACGCGGTACATGAGAGCCTCCGAACACCTCGGTCGATCCGTATGCGGTACCCGGTACCGCGTTCGCTACACCCCGTCGTGGCGCGTCGCGCCCACCTCGTCGCGCAGACGCTCCACGATGTCCTCCACCGGCACCTCGGCCCGTTCACCGGTGGCCCGGTCACGTAGTTCCACGTACCCGTCGGCGAGACGGCGGCCGACCACGACGGCGCGCGGAATGCCGATCAGCTCGGCGTCGGTGAACTTCACCCCGGCGGAGACGTGCGTGCGGTCGTCGACCAGCACCCGCAGGCCGGCGGCGGCGAGGCGCCCGCCGAGGTCGAGCGCCGCGTCGAGCTGCGGCCCCTTCCCGGCGGCGACCAGGTGTACGTCGCACGGCGCGACAGCCGCGGGCCAGACCAGCCCCCGGTCGTCGTGGTGCTGCTCGGCCACCGCGGCGACCGCCCGGGACACGCCGATGCCGTAGCAGCCCATCGTGGGCCGGACCGGCTTGCCCTCCGGGCCGAGCACGTCGACCGCGAACGCGTCGGTGTACCGGCGTCCGAGCTGGAAGATGTGCCCGACCTCGATGCCCCGCCGGATGGTCAGCTCACCGGCGTCGCAGGCCGGGCAGGGGTCACCGGGCCGCACCTCGGCCGCCTCGATCGTGCCGTCCGGTACGAAGTCGCGCCCGCAGACCACGTCGGTGGCGTGCCGGCCCGGCTCGTTCGCGCCGGTCAGCCAGGCGGTGCCGGGCACCACGCGGGGATCGACCAGGTAGCGGATGCCGTGCTTGGCCAGGATCTGCGGCCCGATGTAGCCGCGGACCAGCTCCGGGTGGGCGTCCCAGTCCTCGAAGACCGCCACCGTGGCGGGGGCCAGCACCGCCTCGACCCGCTTCAGGTCCACCTCGCGGTCGCCGGGCAGGCCGATGACCAGCGGTTCGGCCTGCTCGGCACCGGGCCTGCGGACGGTGAGGACCACGTTCTTCAACGTGTCGGCGGCGGTCCAGCCGGTGCGCCCGCCCAGCTTGCGGGCCTCGGCCAGCTCGACCAGCGCCGCGATGGTGGGCGTCTCCGGGGTGTCGTGCGTCTCGGCGGGCGGGTGCGCGTCCGGGTCACCGGCGGCCGGGGCGCGGGTCACCACCGCCTCGGTGTTCGCCGCGTAGTCGCAGGCGGTGCAGCCGACGAACGTGTCCTCACCGACCGGCGTGGCGGCCAGGAACTCCTCCGACGCCGACCCACCCATCGCGCCGGACATCGCGTGGACAGTGGTGAAGTCCAGCCCGAGCCGGGTGAAGACGCGCTCGTAGGCGGCCCGGTGCCTGTCGTACGCGGCCTGGAGCCCCGCGTCGTCCAGGTCGAACGAGTAGGCGTCCTTCATCAGGAACTCGCGCCCGCGCAGCAGACCGGCGCGGGGACGGGCCTCGTCGCGGAACTTCGTCTGGATCTGGAACAGCGTCACCGGGAAGTCCCGGTACGAGGTGAACAGGTCCTTCACCAGCAGCGCGGCCAGCTCCTCGTGGGTCGGCGCGAGCAGATGGTCGGCGCCCTTGCGGTCGGCGAGCGTGAAGATGTCGTCCCCGTATTCGGTCCACCGCCCGCTGGTCCGGTAGGGCTCGGCCGGGAGCAGCGCCGGGAAGTGCACCTCCTGGTCGCCGATCGCGGTCATCTCGTCCCGGACGATCGCGGTGATCCGGTCCAGCACGAGCTTGCCCAGCGGCAGCCAGGTGTAGCCGCCCGGCGCGGCCCGGCGGACGTATCCGGCGCGCAGCAGCAGACGGTGGCTCGGCACTTCCGCGTCGGCCGGGTCCTCACGCAGGGTCCGGAGCAGCAGGGTCGACATGCGCAGCAGCATTGCCGCAGCTTATGGCGCGAGCGGAGGGCCGGGCGACCCCTTTCGGCGTCCGCGCGGACCGATCGTCGCCGGCTCGGGGAGGTGGCGGCATCCGACTGGTGTCGATGCCGCCACCCCGCCGAGATGGTGCGGATGGGCCGGTAAATGTCGCGGGTGCCGGGTAGGAATGCGGCATGGCTGAGCGACCGCTGATGAAGCTGACGACAACGGTGCTGGACGCGCCGTCCGCAGAGGACCTGGCCGCGTTCTACGAGCGGCTGCTCGGCTGGATCCGGCGCGAGAAGGAATCCGACTGGGTCCTCCTCGCCCCGCCCGAGGGCGGCCACTGGCTGGCGTTCCAGGACGAGCCGGCCTACGTGCGGCCGGTGTGGCCGGCCGGTCCCGGCGACCAGCAGATGTCTGTCCACCTGGACATCAAGGTCGACGACCTGGAGGCAGCCGTGGCGTACGCGGTGTCCGTGGGCGCGACGCTGCCCGACTTCCAGCCGCAGGACGACGTCCGGGTGCTCCTCGACCCGGATGGTCACCCGTTCTGCTTCTACCTCTCATGACGGGCGACGCCACCGCGTCGGCGCGGGCGACCAGCCAGTACGCGACGACGACCGGCAACCTGACCGCTCGCATCGCGCTGCACGCCTACGGCACCAATCCGCAGAGCTGGTTCGCCTGGCTGGGCGAGCGGCTGCCACTGGCCCGGGACGTGCTGGAGGTCGGGGCCGGCACGGGCGAGCTGTGGCACCGGATCGGCCCACACGGTGCTGATCAGCGCGACGCGCGGCTCCCGCTGAGCCGGACGAAGGCCCGCCAGGCGTCGGGTGTGAAGGTGAGCACCGGCCCGGCCGGGTCCTTGCTGTCCCGCACCCCGACCACAGCGGCCAGGTTGTCCGCCACCTCGACACAGTCGCCCTGGGTACCGCTGCGTGTGGACTTCCGCCAGATCGCTCCAGTCAGCTCCACGAGGTCATCACGTCCTTCATCAGCTCGACCGACTGCCGGCGCGGTAGTGCCTCGCTGCGGACACTCTCCCATCTGGACAGCAGGATAGCCACGTCCTCGTCCTTGTCGACCACGACGCCGCCGAGTTGGTTCTCCAGGTGGCCGACCCAGCCGCCGTCTGTGCCCCGGGCCAGCGCGAACGGTCCGACCAGGCCGACGTGCACGGTAACCGAGGTCGGCACGATGTGAATGTCGACGTGCGGGCGCTCGGCGCACTCGACGAGGTGCGCGATCTGCTCGGCCATGAGTCCGCGGTAGCCCTCGTCGGCGCGGCGTAGAACGGACTCCTCGATGACGGCAATGTACTTCGGGCGGCCCGGGTCGGAGAGGATCGACTGCCGGTCCAGCCGCACTCCGAGGCGTCGTTCCACCTCGTCATCGGTGATCAGGTCATCCGTGCGGATCATCGCGCGGGCGTAGTTCTCGGTCTGGAGCAGTCCGGGAACCAGGGTCGGTTGGTAGGTGCGCAACTGTTGCGCCTGGCGTTCGGCTTCCAGCCAGGGGCGGAACCAGCTCGGCTGGCCGTCGCGCTCGGCGAGCTTGAGCAGCAACATCAACAGTCCGCCGGTGCCGAGCACCTCGTCGGCCCGGGCGAGGAAGAACCTGTCGAGCGGCCGGTGGCCCAGCTCGACCGCCGACACCTGGGAGCCGGAGAAGTGCACGAGCCTCCCGAACTCCTCCTGGCTCAGTTCGGCCCGCACCCGCAGCCGCCGCAGTTGCGCGCGGATCAGCTCGGCGGTCGGCTCGTTCTCCACACGTCCTCCTCAGATTGCGGCCGGTCTCCCGGCCTCTCCCCGGACCGGCAGCGAGGACTTCCGAGCGTAGTGGCGCGATCAGCAGACTGTCACGCATGAACCTTCCCGTACCGCGGCTCGGGCCGTACCCCGATCGGCCCCGCCCCTACCCGCCGGACCACCCGGCCCACCTGCCGATCCGGCCGCTCTGGCTGTGCCGCGCCTGCGGCGCTGTGCGCAGGCGCGCCTACTGCTCAAGGTCGAGTACGCGGACCACCCCGTCGACCTGGCCGTCTACCTGTCCGGGCTCTACCACGAGGCCACCCACGACCTGTTCCGCCTCAACCCGCAGGACGGGCCGACCCCGCGCGAGCTGTTCGAGCGGTTCGTCGGCTGGGGCCCGTACCGGCGCGGCATCACCGATACGATGCCCGCGACATGACTGCGCCCGGGGACTTCGACCTGACGATGGACGAGTTGCGCGAGGTGGCGCGGTACGCGGTCCGGCACGCGGAGGACGTCCTCCCGGTCTACGAGCGGGCGGTTCCCGGCGATCCGCGTCCCCGTGCGGCTGTCGAGGCGGCGTGGACGTTCGCGCGCGGTGCCGCCCGGACGAAACTCCAGCGGGTCACGTCCCTCGACGCGCACCGGGCCGCCCGGTCCGCGCCCACCGAGTCCGCGCGCCTGGCCGCCCGGGCCGCCGGTGACGCCGCCGCGGCCGCGTACCTGCACCCCATCGCGAAGGCCACCCAGGTCGGCCACATTCTGCGGGCCACCGCCAACGCCGCGCGCGTCGCCGAACTGGAGGCCGGCGGTGACGAGATCGTCGGCGTGGCAGCGCTGGACCGGTACCGGCGGCTCGCCACCCCCGTGCTGGTCGACGTGCTCCGCCGCTATCCGCCGGTGACCGGCGGCGGCAGCCGGGTCGCCCGGCTGATGAGCGCACTCGACCACGACCTGCGCCAGGGCGCCGCCGGGCCGGAGGCCGCGTCGTGATCCTGCCGAAGGTCCGCGATCCCCGGTTCACCACGATCCGCCGGGGCGGCACGCTCACCGACGAGCACCACCATCTGCTGGCGCTCTGGGCCGCCACCTGCGCGGAGCACGTCCTCGGCCTGTTCGAGGCGGTCCGGCCGGACGACAGCCGCCCGCGTGAGGCGATCGCGTACGCCCGCGCCTGGGTGCGGGGCGAGGTCAGGATGATGGAGGCGCGTGCGGCGGGCGGGCACGCCATGGGCGCGGCCCGGGACCTGCGCGGGGCGGCACGCAACGCCGCGTACGCCGCCGGACAGGCCGCCGTCGTGGCCCACGTGGCCGCGCACGAACTCGGCGCCGCCGCGTACGCGATCAAGGCGGTACGCGCGGCGGCGCCCGCCGGTCTCGGCGAGGCGGCCGGGCGCGACGAGTGCCGGTGGCAGCGCGATCAGCTTCCGGCCGAGATCCGCGAGCTGGTCCTGGACGACCAGCGGCTGCGCAACGACATCTGCTGGTCGGTCTTCGACTGCTGACACCGGCCGGAGCCTGCCGG
This sequence comes from Micromonospora chalcea, assembly GCF_028768405.1. Lineage (NCBI taxonomy): Bacteria > Bacillati > Actinomycetota > Actinomycetes > Micromonosporales > Micromonosporaceae > Micromonospora > Micromonospora chalcea. The sequence continues at coordinate 4,790,817 of NZ_CP118233.1, forward strand.
GAAAGTGCCACCGGAGGTGGCAACCATGGCGTGGCCGGGTGGCGTCTCGGAAGGCGTCACGCCGATGCACCACCTGACCCCAAGGACCGGCTCGTGTGGATCTTCTCCTGACTGAGTTCGACCTGTTCGTTCGAACTCGTACGCCCGCGCTGCTGCGCTCCGCCTACCTGCTGACCGGCGACCAGCATCTGGCCGAGGACCTCGTCCAGTCCGCGCTGGCCCGTACGCACCGTGCCTGGAATCGGTTGCACGAGACCGGCAACGCGGAGGCGTACACCCGGAAGGTCATGTACCACCTGCAGGTCTCCTGGTGGCGGCGCCGCCGGGTGGCCGAGTCGATGCCGGGCGACGTGCCCGAGCCGCGCGGAGGCGACTCGGCCCCCGACCACGCCCAGCAGACCACGCTCCGGCTGACCCTCCGGGCCGCGCTGGCCCGGCTCTCTCCCAAACAGCGGGCCGTGCTGGTTCTGCGGTTCTTCGAGGACCGCACCGAGACCGAGGCCGCCGACCTGCTCGGTGTGACAGTCGGCACCGTCAAGAGCCAGACCTCGAAGGCGCTGGCGAAGCTGCGCAGCGTGGCACCGGAGCTCGCCGAGCTGTACGTCACGGAAGGAACCGCCCGATGAACCAGGACCGACTGCGTTTCGACCTGGCCGATCTGGCCGAGGAGGTCACCCCGGTCGACCTGCGGGACCGGGCACTGCGTACCTCGCGGCGGCTCGGCCTCCAGCGGGCCGCCGCCACTTCTGCCGCCGTGCTGGTGGTGCTGGCCGCCGCGACCGGAACGGCACTGGCGATCCGGCCGAACAGCCAGACGCCCGTGCCGGCCGGGCCGTCGGTGACAGTCACCGCCCCGCCGGTCGAGCCCACCCCGACCTCGTCCGCCGAGCCGTCGAGCACGCCGTCGACCAGTCCCAGCGAAACCACAGGCGGGGGGTCGAACGGTGACGCGACCTTCGGGCGGCTCGTCTACGGCCCGTCCGACCTGGCGAACGCCCCGTCCCCGACGAGCACCGTCCGGCTTCAGTCCTGGCGTCCGGGCGACGACCCGGTCCGCCTGCTCGGTCTCCCGTACGGGCCGGCGCAGGTCAACGTCTCGGTGTCACCCGACGGACAGAGGGTTGCCTGGGTCGAGACGACCGGTGCGGTGTGGGTGTCGGCCATCGACGGCTCGGGGCGGCGCAAGCTCCGGGACGGCGTCGACGACGTCTGCTGGTCACCCGTCTGGCTGCCGAACTCGCAACAGCTCGTCGTGCGTCTGAACGCTGGCGGCGACGACCCGGCCACCGGCGTGCTCGACGTCTCCTCCGGGAAGTTCACCAGGGTGACGGGCCTCGACGGCTGTCACGCCGTGTTCGCGGCGGACGGGACGCTGGCGTTCGCCGACGGCTCCGACGGCACGATCGTCCTCACCGACCGGAACGGCAGGGCGCGCCGGACGGTGCCGGACCTGGGCACCAAGGGCAGCCGGTACGTCTCCTTCGACCTGTCCAGTCTCTCCCCGGACGGCCGGCGGGTCGCGCTCCTGCGGATCGACCGGAACGGCACGTACGGGGACGCGGCACGGGAGCTACTGGTCAACGCCGTGCTCGACACCCGGACCGGCGCGGAGGTGTCGCTGCCGCTGGAGGGACGTCAACTGCGGCAGGTCTTCTTCCAGCCGGACGGGTCGATGGTGGTCCGGGTCCGCAGCGGTGACCGCTACACGGTGGTCCTGGTGGATGCGAACGGCAAGAAGATCACGGAGCGGGCGGAGCCCTCGGCGCTGCGGGACATGCAGATCATCACCGCAGGACCGTGATCGCCGCGTCCGCCGTGACCTGCTTCCACGGCACCAGCACCACTGTGCCGTCGCGCTCCAGCACCTTCGCGTCGCTGCCCTCGGTGCCGGCCGACAGCGGCGCCTCGGCCACCACGCCCACCTTCCCGGTGGCGGGGTCGATCCGGACCAGCCGTGGGGCGAGATCCCGCCGGTCACCCACCTCCCACGCCAGCACGCCCTGCCCGTCGAGGCGGACGAGTTCCACCTCGCTGTCGGTGTGCCCGGCCGACACCCAGCGCCGCTTCCCGGTGGCCAGGTCGATCGCCACCACCTGGTTGGCCTGGCGCATCTTGTCCCCCACCGGAGAGGGCTCGGTCGGCAGGTAGAGCGTGTCCGCGTCGGCCAGGTACGGGCGGACCGCCGGCCCGCTCACCGTGTTGGAACGGTTGACCGGCAGGTCGCTGAACCGCGTACCGTCGACGGGATTGCCGAACGCGGCCCGCTCCTTGCCGGTGGCGTCGCGCGCGACGAACGTCTCGGTGCTCAGGCCGGGCCGGCTGACCAGCGGGTCGACGCTGAGCACCCCGTCGCTCTGCTGCGCGGCGGGCAGGTCCTGCTTCCAGCGCGGCTTGCCGGTGGCCGGGTCCAGGCCGAGCAGCGCGCCCCGGTCGCCGTCGCAGAGCGTGGTGACGACGGCCTGGTCCCCGGCGGCCTGCGCGTCGGTCAGGCGGCAGTCGCGGCCGGGCAGCAGCCGATCGGCGTCGGTCTGCCACAGCCGCCTGCCGTCGGCCAGCGAGTAGCCGAGGACGTTCCCGCCGCTGCGGACGATCACCTGCCCGGCGGCCACCGACAGGTCGGGCGCGACGGTCTCGGACCGGCCCGTCCGGCGTTCCACAGGGAACGTCGCCCGCCACGCCTGCGTGCCACCGGCCGCGTCGAACCCGACGAGCGTGTCGCACGAGTCGGCCGGGCCGAGCGCCACCACACCCCGCCCGTCGGCGAGGGTCTGCGCGGCCGCGCACAACGATGCCCCCTGCGGCGCGGGCACGCCCCACGCCTGGCCGCCGTCGCCGAGCCGGTAGGCGATGATCCCGTCCGGCTGCGCCCGGACCACCGCGTCGCCGACCAGCCAGGCGCCGAACATGTCCTGCCCGTCGTACGTCTTCAGGCCGTTGCGCTGCAGCTCCGGGAAGTCGAGCACCCACGCGGCACGCAGCTTCCTCCCGCCGTCGTCACCGCCGCCGACCAGCCGGGACACGCCGTAGGCGGTGCCGGCCGCGACCGCGAGCACGGCCACCAGCCCACCGGCCACCAGCAACGCGACGCGCCCGCGCCGCTTCGGCGCCGCCGGCGGCGCACCGCCCGGACCCGGCCGGCCCACCGGTGGGTACGCGGGCGGCGGGTACTGCTGGTGCTGATACGTCATCGGTCGTCTCCCGTTTCCGTCAGCCCGCCAGTTCGCGGACGTAGTCGGACCAGCCGGCCTGGAACTCGTCGAGCGACACGCCGAGCACGTCCCGGGCGGCGCGGTCGGTCGGGGTGCCGGCGTAGACGGCCTCGACGAAGCGGAACAGCTTCGGCTCACCGTGCTTCTCGGCGAGGTGCGTCATCGCGGTGTGCCCGAGCCAGTAGTGGAAGGTCAGCAGGCCGCTCTTCTGCCAGTCGGCGTTGCTGGGCAGCGTGCCGTTCCAGCCGTTCCCGCCGTCGCGGACCAGTTGCAGGGCCGGCGCGGTGCGCTCGCTGGCGGCCAGCGGGCGGCCGTGGAAGGCGATGTACTCGGCGAACCCCTCGACCACCCACTCGTCGAGCTTGCTGAACTCGTCCACGGCGGCCGGGTCGGTGCGGGGCGTCATCAGCGAGTGCGCGATCTCGTGCCGCAACACCATGTGGGCGTCGTTGTCGCCGCCGGAGCGGGTGAAGTAACGATCTCCGGTGTCCACCACGATGCGGGTGCCGCCGATCGTGTTCCTGCCGTCCTTGCGCTCGGCCGCGACCATGCCCACCGAGTAGCCCGCCTCGGTGGCCTTCTCGGTGCCGATCCGGTAGAGCGAGGTCATCTCGTCCTTGCCGGCGGCGAGCGTGACGACGAACTTGTCCGACACCGGCTCGGGCGGCGCGTTGGCCCGCCACACGGCCAGGTTGCTCGTCACCGCCTTGTCGACGGCCGGGGCGTACCGCCTCGCCACGGCCGCCCGGGCCGCATCGGTGATGATCAGGGCGTACGGGGTCCGCTCGACATGGATGTCCCGCCACTTGTCCCACGGCCCGGGGTAGTAGACGGTTTTCGAGTCGCCGTTGCCGCCGGCCGGTGCGCCGGTGACGGCGGTGACCTGGATCGGCGCGTCCTTGCCGGCGCGGACGATCGTCCAGCGGTACCACTCGGCGACCGGCGCCAGGTCGTAGCCGTCCAGCTGGTGCACGAAGGAGACGTCGAGCTGGAACGTGACGCCCTGCCCGAAGGCGTCGCTGACGCGGCCCTGCTTCTCGATCGTCTCGTAGCGGGCCACCGACAGCGGCAGTTTGCCCAGGTTACGGAACAGCTGGGTCTGCCCGGCGATCAGTTCCTTGCGGGCCGGGTCGAACGCGGCCAGGTAGCCGTCCAGGTCCTTCGCCGCCAGCGCCTTGCTGTGCCGGTCGAGCAGGGCGGTCAGCTCGGCGTCGGTGACGGTGACACCGTTCGCGCCGGCTGCCGCCTTCGGCGCGGATCCGTCCTCGTCGTCGCCGCGCAGGCCCAGCCCGACGCCGACCGCCGTGCCGGCGCAGACCGCCAGCGCGAGCGCGCCCGCCGCGAGCCCGATCCAGAGCCCACGGCGGGACTTCGGCGGCGGGGGCGGCGTACCCCACGGCACCGGCTGCGCGGGCGGCGGCGGTCCGCCGTACCGGGGGTCGGCGTTGCCGGGCGGTGGCCAACCTGCCGCCGGTGGGTGCCCCTGCGTCATGTGGTTCCTCGCTCGTGCCGGATGCGGGACCGGCCGGACGGTTTCGCGCGGCCGGATGACGGCAGCCATCATCCCCGGTCCGGACGACGGATTCTGCCCCGCCTGGACGGGTCGGGGCTTTTGTCCCCGGGGGTGGTTGTCGTGAACAGGACGTCGAGACATCCGCCACGTCCGGCGTCCAGGGCCAGCGGGAGCGGCCCGCGCGGTGACAGACTGTGCGACGCACTTCTGCCGGGACGTCTGAGGGAGGCGCCGTGCGCTGGCGCAGCTACGTGGCGGTGGGCGACAGCTTCACCGAAGGCATGGACGACGCGTATCCGGACGGCAGCTACCGGGGCTGGGCCGATCTGGTCGCCACCCGTCTCGCCGTCGAGGCCGGGCCCGACTTCGGCTACGCCAACCTGGCCATCCGGGGCCGGCTGTTCCCGAACGTGGTGGCCGAGCAGGTGCCGTCCGCGCTGGCCATGAAGCCCGACCTGATCAGCTTCGCGGCCGGCGGCAACGACGTGCTGCGCCGCACCTTCGACCCGGACGCGTTCGTCCCCCGCTTCGACTCGGTCGTGCAGCGGCTGCGCTCCGGCGGCAGCGACGTGGTGCTGTTCCGGTTCGCCGACGTGATGTCCCGGCTGCCCGGCCAGCGGCTGATGGCCCCGCGCGTGACGCTGCTCAACCGGGTGGTCGGCGAGGTGGCCGAGCGGCACGGCGCGATCCTGGTCGACCTGTACTCCGACGACACCTACCTCAACCCGCTGCTCTGGAGCACCGACCGGATTCACCTGTCGGCGGCGGGCCACCGCCGGGTCGCCGCCCAGGTGCTCACCGCGCTCGGCGTCGGCTGCGACGAGGAGTGGCTGCTGGTCCCGCCGCACCCGGCGCCCAGCCCGTGGCTCGCCGCGCGCGCCGCCGACCTGCGCTGGGCCGGCAAGCACCTGGCGCCGTGGATCAGGCGCCGGCTGACCGGGCGGTCCTCCGGCGACTTCGTCACCGCCAAGCGGCCGGTGCTCGGGCCGGTCGAGCGCGACTGAGTGTGCGTACCGTCCACGCCGCCGACCTGCTACGGCTGACAGCCGACGACCCGCCCCGAGCGGGGCTGGCCGTCGTGGTCGCCGGTGACCGGGTCGAGGCGATCGTGCCGACGGACGAGCTTCCCGGCGCGTACCCCGGGATGCGGGTGCGGCGGTGGGCCGGCACGCTCGGGCCGGCGCTCGTGCACGACGGTCCGCTGCCCCCGGCGCCCACGCCGCGCGAGCGGGTGCACGCGCTGTTCCGGCTCGGCGTCGCCGCGGTGGTCGAGGAGCACGTGGCCGACCCGGCGCTGCGGGCTGCCGCGGCCCGCAACGACGTGGCGGTGCTGCCCGGCGTGCGGCCGCCCGCACTGGTGACCGGCGGGCGGGCCGACCTCGCCGTGTTCGGCCCGGACGGCGCCTGCCTGGCCACAGTGGTCGCCGGCCGCCTGGTGCACCGCCGCGCCTGACCCCGCCGCACGGCTCGACCTTCACCGCCGTTCGTCCGATGTGTCCGGTTGCCCGCTTATCGGGATCGCCCGATGTCCGCCCCACTGGATAGCATCCGCTACCCCCGTCGATCGAGTACGGGGCGAAATCGGGGAAAGGTGGATGAGGGATGACCCTCATGCCTGACAGAAATCCACGTCGAACCGCCCGGCGAGGCGTGCTCGCCGCCGCGCTGTCGATGGTGGTCGCGGCCGGAACGGTGGCTGCCACCGCGGCGCCGGCAGCCGCGTACGACATCCGCTACGAGACGAACACCTCGTGGGCCTGGACCGACTCGCACTCGCCCACCATGGTCGACATCGACCGGTCCGGGGACGTGCCGGTCGGCACGTGGAAGGACGGGAAAGGCCGCCCGCACACGTCGCGCGCCTACTTCACGTTCGACATCTCCCGCTACCGGGGAGCGGACATCCAGTCCGCAGTCCTCGACGTGAAGGAGACGGCAGGCGGCGACTGCACCAGACGTCCCGTGGTCGAGCTGCGGCGTACCGCCGCCTACACCGCCCGGTCGAGCTGGCGGAACCCCCCGGCCGACCTGGGGCTGGTCGACAGCCGCCAGCTCACCGACCAGACCGTCTGCCCGGCGCCCCGGCTGGAGTTCGACGCGGTCGACGGGCTGCGCCAGGCGCTCGCCGAGGGCCGGTCGACGCTGACCCTCTCGCTGCGGCTGCCCGCCGACGCCGAGCGGGACCCGGCACTGGCCCGGAAGTACGCCACCAAGGTCGGCATCTCGATCGACTACAACTTCCGCCCCGGCGTGCCGACCGACCTGCGGAGCGAGACCGGCACGGCGTGCACCACCACCGAGCCGTACCAGGTGATCCGCTACCCAGTCCCCTCTGGAGTGGTGCACGACCGGGACCGCACCGACAGCGGCGGCACGGACCAGCTCACCGTCTCCTTCGCGGCCTGGCCGGTCGACCAGCCGGAGGCGCGGATTGAGCAGACCGACTACGCGCGCGACGGCGAGCGGGCCGTCGGCCGCTACGACACCATCTATCCGTCGCCGTTCGAGCACGACCGGACGTACGCCTGGCAGATGCGGGCGGCGGACAGCCGGGCCACCGGCGAGTGGAGCCCGGTCTGCTACTTCCGCCTCGACGTCCGGGGGCCGGCCACGCCGCCCGTCGTGACGTCGACCGACTTCCCCGACGACGACGGGTGGTACCCGGCTCTGCCCGGCGAGTTCACCTTCACCGCCAACGGCGCCGCCGACGTGGTGCGGTACGGCTACTCGCTGGACTCCGGCGTCGAGAAGACGATCGACGCGGACCGGACGGGCGGCACGGCCACCGTCACGCTCACCCCGGACAGCGGCCCGAACACCCTGCGGGTGTGGAGCCTCGACGCGGTCGGCAACCGCTCGGCGACCACCGAGTACACGTTCCGCGCCTCGGACGTGTCGCCGGTCGTGGAGGGACGGCTGAGTGAGATCGGGGTGCCTGCCACGTTCCAGCTGCGTCCGCAGATGGACGGCGTGGTGCGCTACCGCTACGCCCTCGACGGCGACCCCGAGCAGACGGTGGACGCCGCGGCGGACGGCTCCGCCGCGATCACCGTCACCGCGACCCGGGGCGGCTCCCGCACCCTGACCGTCACCAGCGTCACGGCCGACGGCGTGGAGGCCACCAGCAGCCGGCAGTTCACCCTGCCGACCGCGCCGAAGGTCTCGGCCACCGTCTACCTGCCCATCCCCAGCGGAGGGCAGGGTATTCCGGGCGTCTTCACCTTCACCCCCCGCCTGCCCGACACGGTCAGCTACCGCTACCAGTTCACCGGCGAGGACCAGCAGGTGGTGGCCGCGCAGGCCGACGGCACCGCGTCTGTCACCTGGGCGCCGACCGAGGCGGGCGTGGTCAACCTGGTCGTGCGCAGCGTGAGCGGGGACGGCACCGTGTCGGAGCCGGCGACCTTCTCCTTCCGGGTGCGGGACCTGCGCCCCGCCGTCACCGCCGACCCGTACCGGACGGACGTGCCCATGGGCGGTCCGGGCCAGCCGGGCGAGTTCCGGTTCACGTCGCAACTCACCACGACGGTGGCCTTCCTCTACCGGTTCGACGACGGCGTCGAGCAGCGTGTCGAGACCGGCAGCCGGGCGACGGTGAGCTGGACGCCCACCGAGGGTGGGACGCACACGCTCACTGTCGTCGGGGTCACCGCGGACGGCACCCGCTCGCCCGAGCAGGTCTGGACGTTCCTGGTGGCCGAGGGCTGAGCACCTGACCGCACCGGCCCCACCACCTTTCCGAGGCGGTGGGGCCGGTGTCACATCCGTGGCCCGCGATCCGGCGTACCTTGGGGATCATGCCTGTGCCGAGCGATCCGCATCCTGATCTCCAGTCGTACGCCGACCCGCAGCGCCTGGTCACCACCGAATGGCTGGCCGAGCACCTGGGCGACGAAGGGCTCGTGGTGGTCGAGTCCGACGAGGACGTGCTCCTCTACGACACCGGCCACATCCCCGGCGCCGTCAAGGTCGACTGGCACACCGAACTCAACGACCAGGTCACCCGCGACTACCTGGACGCCGCGAGCTTCGCCGAGCTGTGCGCGGCCAAGGGCATCGGGCGGGACGACACGGTCGTCTTCTACGGCGACAACTTCAACTGGTGGGCCGCGTACGCCCTCTGGGTCTTCACCCTCTTCGGTCACCCGGACGTACGGCTGCTCGACGGCGGCCGGCAGAAGTGGATCGCCGAGGGGCGGGAGCTGACCCGGGACAAGGTGAGCCGGCCCCGCGCCTCGTACCCGGTGCCGGAGCGTAACGACGCGCCGATCCGCGCGTACCGGGAGCAGGTCATGGCGCACGTGGCGGCCGGTCGGCCGCTGGTGGACGTGCGGTCGCCGGGCGAGTACACCGGCGAGATGCTGCACATGCCGGACTACCCGCAGGAGGGCGCGCTGCGTGGCGGGCACATCCCGGGCGCGGTGAGCAAGCCGTGGAAGTCCGCCGCGAACGACGACGGCACGTTCAAGTCCGCCGACGAGCTGCGCGCCATCTACGCCGACCAGCTCGGTCTGAGCCCGTCCGACGACGTGGTGGCGTACTGCCGGATCGGCGAGCGGTCCAGCCACACCTGGTTCGTGCTACACCACCTGCTCGGCTTCCCGCAGGTGCGCAACTACGACGGTTCGTGGACCGAGTGGGGCAACCTGGTCCGGGCTCCCGTCGTGAAGGGCGACCAGCCCGGCGGCCTGACCCGCTGAGCGTCCCGGCCGGTCCCGCCGTCACCGCGGCGGGACCGGCCGCGTTCCGGACCCGTCAGCGGGCGGCGATCGACAGGCTCCCGGGGACGTCGGCCGCCACCAGGTCGACAGCGCCGGTCTCCGGTCGCCAGCGGGCCAGCCCGGCGTCGTAGCGGAACAGCAGGCCGCCGTCGGCGGTCCAGCCGTACACCTCGCAGCACGCCTTGGCCCGGCCCTCCCGGCCCAGGTCGAGCAGGCGCGTCACCGCGCCGGTGCGGGCGTCCAGCACCGCCACGCCCTCGCCCCCGCTCATCGTGCCGGCGCCACTGGCGGTGGTGGTCCACCCGGCCTGGCCGATCCGGTCGCCGCGCTGCCAGCCCCGCCCGTACACCTCGTCCAGCCGGTAGCCGGGGGGAAGCGCGCCGGTGGTCACCGGCCGCCGGTCCGGCGCGCCGCCGGAGGCGGGGAACCGGCGTACGGCCAGGCCGCCGTCCCCGGACCAGCCGCCCACTGTGAGCAGGTCGCCGGACCGGGCCGGCTCGGGTACGACGAGTGTCCACGGGTCGACTGTCAGCTTCGGCGCCGCTCCGGTGCGCCGGTCCAGCTCGTACGCGGTGTCGTTGTCCCCGACGATCAGCCGGTCACCGGCCCAGACCACGTGTTCCAGGTAGCCCGCGAGCGGATAGCGACGCACCTCGGCGTCGGTCAGGTCGACCACCACCACCTCGCCGGTCTGCGCGAACGCGGCGGTCCGGCCGTCCGGCGACAGGCTGCCCGGCTTGAGTGCCGTCGCCTCGTTGCCCCCGGCGTCGCGGGTGGGCGCGAGCGTGACCACGTCGAGTTCCCGGACGATGCCGTCGTCACCCAGCACCCGGACCGTGCCCGCCTCGCCGGTGGCCGGGTCGACCGGCTGGTACAGCGCCAGCGCCCGGCTCACCGGGCGGTCGGAGAGGTCGGCGCCGACCCGGTCGCCGACCCGGCCGAGCGGGTCGCCCGCCTCGCCGAGCCGGTCCGGGGGCCGCTGCACGACTGGCGCGTTGGGGGCCGAGGTCACCGCCGGGCGGGGCGGCGCCGCGGGGGGCGGGCCGGAGCGGTGCAGGAGCGCCGTCGTACCGCCGCCGACCAGGACCACGGCGACGGCGGCGGCCCCGGCGGCGCGGCGGGCACGACGGACCCGCCCGGCCCGTTCCCATCCGGCGGCGGCCGGCCGGGTCGGGTGGATCTCCTCGGTGGCCCGGGTCAGCAGCCGGTTCAGCTCCGTCTCGTTCACGGGTTCACCTCGCTTCCGGCGGCCAGGCCGTCGCCGGACCGGCCGGGGGCGGGCACCACGTCGCGCAGCCGGCGCAGCGCGTCGTGGCACTGGCTCTTGACGGTGCCGACCGTGACGCCGAGCGCCTCGGCGGTGGCGACCTCGGTCAGGTCCTCGAAGTAGCGCAGCACCACGACGGCCCGCTGGCGTGGCGGCAGCCGGTCCAGCGCGGCGCGCACGGTGAGCCGCAACGCGGGGTCGCCGTCCGTGTCCGGCCGCTCCGGCGGGTACGCGCTGAGCCACTCCCGCCGCCGGCGTCGCCACCAGGACACGGCGTCGCGGTAGAGGATGGCGCGCACGTACGCGGCCGGGTCGCCGTCGCGCACCGACGGCCAGCGCAGCGCCAGCTTGAGCAGCGCGTCCTGGAGCAGGTCCTCGGCCTGGTGCCGGTTGCCGCAGATCAGGTACGCGGCGCGCAGCAGCCGGTGCTGGTGCGACTCGACGAAGGCGAGGTAGTCCGCCCGCCCGTCGTCCGAGTCACGCCCCATCCGGCTCCTCCTCCGTCACCGGCCAGACGCGCGGGACGGGGGCAAAGGTTGGGTCAGGTAGCGCTGAATCGTCGGGCCGACCCAGGCGGTCAGTTCCTCCGGGTCGAGGTCCACCACGGGTGGCAGCCGGACGACGTACCGGGTGAGGGCCAGTCCGAGGATCTGGCTGGCCACCAGACCGGCCCGCCGCTCGGCGGTCGCCGGGTCGACGCTCGACCGGGCCACCGCGGTGGCGAGCTGGCCGGCGAAGATGCCGCGCATCCGTTCGGCCGCGCCGGGGTTGGTGGCGGCGGCCCGGAGCAGGGCGACGAGTGTCCCGTCCGCCTCCCAGCGGCGTACGAAGTGCCGGGTCAGTGTCTCGCCGAGCCGGTCCGGCGGCACCTCGGCCAGGTCGGGCAGGCGCAGGTCGAACTCGGCCGCCGCGGCGAAGAGTCCCTCCTTGCTGCCGTAGTAGCGCATCACCATCGACGGGTCGATGTGGGCGTCGGCGGCGATGGCCCGGATGGTGGCCCGGTCGTAGCCGTCGGCGGCGAAGCGTTCCCGGGCGGCGCGCAGGATGGCCGCCCGGGTGGCGTCCGAGCGGCGGGTTCGGGTGGCGGGTTCGGTCACGTCCACGACTGTAGGCCAACACGTGTTGACATCGCCTCTACTGTGAAGTCAACATGTGTTGGCAAACAGTTGTTGACCGAGCCGGAGGTGGGAGCGATGCTGCCCGAACGCACCGACGTCCTCGTGGTGGGCGCCGGGCCGACCGGCCTGGCGGTGGCCGTGACGCTGGCCGGGCACGGGGTTGCCGCGACCGTCGTCGACCGGCTCGCCGAGCCGCCCGTCACGTCGCGCGCCGCCGTCGTGCACGCCGGCACCCTCGAAGTGCTGGACCGGATCGCTGTCGCCGCGCCGCTGGCCGCCCGAGGGCTGCGCTCGGCCCGGTTCAGCGTCCGCGACCGGGACCGGGTGCTGCTCACCGTCCCCTTCGACCGGTTGCCGTCGCGCTACCCGTACGCGCTGCTGATCTCGCAGGCGGAGACCGAGGCGGTGCTCACCGACCGGCTCGCCGCGCTCGGCGGGCGCGTGCTGCGGCCGTACGAGATGACCGGCCTGGACCTCGACGGCGACGGCGCTCTCGCGCGCTTCGACGGCGGCCTCGCGGTCCGGGCGCGCTGGGTCGTCGGCGCGGACGGGATGCACAGCCGGGTCCGCGAACTCGCCGGCATCGGCTTCGGCGGCCCGGCCGATCCCGGGGAGTCGTTCCTGCTCGCCGACGTCCGGGTGGACAGCGCGTTGCCGCGCGACCAGGTGAGCCTCTTCCTGTCCCGGCGGGGCCCGCTGGTCTGGGCGCCGCTGCCCGACGGTACGGTGCGGCTGGTCGCCGCGGTGGCGGACGCGCCGCGCGACCCGCAGGCGCACCACTTCCAGGCGCTGCTCGACGAGCGCGGTCCGGCGCGCCGGCCGGACCGGATCACCGGGATGGACTGGTCGTCCCGGTTCCGGATCCACCACCGGATCGCGAGCACCTACCGCTGCGGGCCGGTGCTGCTCGCCGGGGACGCGGCGCACGTGCACAGCCCGGCCGGCGGGCAGGGGATGAATCTCGGCCTGCGCGACGCGGTCGCGCTCGGCGACGCGCTCGCCGCCGGTCCGCGGGCCCTCGACGGGTACGCGGCCGACCGCCGCCCCCGCGCCGAGGAGGTGCTCGGCTTCGCCGCCACCCTGACCCGCCTAGCCGCCGCCCCACCCCCACTCCGCCCGTTGCGAAACCTCCTGCTCCGCCTCGTCTCCACCCTCCCCCCGATGCGCGCCCGAATCGCAACCCGCCTCGCCGGCTTCGAACCCCCACCCCGCTGATCTTGCAGTTCGGGCCCTCGACAGGTCCTTTTTGTGCGCCTTCGACCGGGCGGAAAGTGCAAGATCAGCGAGGAGGTGGGTGGGCGGGGGAGGGATGAAACGGGTCGGACACTGTCGGCGCTGACCGGTACGGTGAGCGCCGAAATCCGAACCGGGAGCGCGATTGGACCGCACCTTCCAGGTGGACCTCCGTGGCGTGGTCGACCTGCTCAGTCACCACCTGTACGGCAGCCCGCGCGTCTACGTGCGCGAGCTGCTCCAGAACGCCGTCGACGCGATCACCGCGCGCCGGTCCACCGAGCCGAACGCCCCGGCCCGGGTACGCATCGAGCCGCCGGAGCTGACCGGCGACGGCACCCTGCGCGTGCACGACACCGGCATCGGCCTGACCGAGGCGCAGGTGCACGAGCTGCTCGCCACCATCGGCCGCAGCTCCAAACGCGACGAGCTGGGCTTCTCCCGGCACGAGTTCCTCGGCCAGTTCGGCATCGGGCTGCTCTCCTGCTTCCTGGTCGCCGACGAGATCCGGGTGGTCACCCGGCACGCCGACGAGCCCACGGTGCTCTGGACGGGCTGGTCCGACGGCCGGTACGCGGTGCGGCTCGCCGAGCCGGAGCAGGCCCGCGACGAGCCCGGCACCACAGTGACGCTGGTGCCCCGGCGCGACGCCGACCAGTGGCTCGGCGTACCCACCGTCACCGAGCTGGCCCGCCTCTACGGCAGCCTGCTGCCGGTCGACGTCCGGGTCGGCGACACGTCGACCACCGCCGGGCCGCCGCCGTGGCCCGCCACGCCCGGCGCGCCCGTCGACCGCGCCGGGCTCCAGCGGTACGCGCAGGAGTTGCTCGGGTTCGTCCCGTTCGACGTGGTGCCGCTGTCGGTGCCTGAGGCCGGCCTCACCGGAGTGGCGTTCATCCTGCCCACCGCGGTGAACCCGGCCGCCCGCGCCGGGCACCGGGTCTACCTCAAGCGGATGCTGCTCAGCGAGCACGCCGACGGGCTGCTGCCCGAGTGGGCCTTCTTCGCCCACTGCGTGGTCGACGCGAGCGAGCTGCGCCCGACCGCGAGCCGCGAGGCGCTCTACGAGGACGCGCTGCTCACCTCCGTCCGGGAGGCGCTCGGCGACCAGATCCGGGGCTGGCTGGTGCGGCTGGCCAAGCACGACCCGCGCCGGCTCGGCGAGTTCCTCCAGGTGCACCACCTCGGCGTCAAGGCGCTCGCGATGCACGACGACGAGATGCTGCGGCTGGTCGACCAGTGGTGGCCGATGGACACCAACGTCGGCACGATGACGCTCGCCGAGTTCCGGCAGCGCCACGGCGTGCTCCGGTACGCCGCCGGCCTGGACGAGTTCCGCCAGCTCGCCGCCGTGGCCGCCGCGCAGGACCTGGCGGTGGTGAACGGCGGCTACACGTACGACACCGAGCTGATCGAGCGATTGCCCACAGTGGATCGATCGGTGCTCATCGAACGGCTGGAGCCCAGCGACCTCACCACCCGGTTCGAGATCCTCGACCCGGCGACCGAGCTGGCCCTGCGGCCGTTCCTGACCGGCGCGCAGCGGGCGCTGGAACGGCTCGGCTGCGAGGTCGTCATCCGGGCGTACGACCCGGTCTCGCTGCCCGCGCTCTACCTGGTGTCCCGCTCGGCCGCGTTCCACGACCAGCTCGCCGCCAGCCGGGACAAGGCCGACGAGCTGTGGGGCGGAGTGCTCGACGCGCTCGCCGCCTCCGCCCCGCCGGACCGCCCGCAACTCGTGCTCAACCACCGCAACCCGCTGGTCCGCCGGGTGACCACGCTCGCCGACCCGGAGCTGGTCGGGCTGGCCGTCGAGGCGCTCTACGGGCAGGCCCTGCTGCTCGGGCACCACCCGATCCGGGCGGCCGACGCCGCGCTGCTGAACAGTTCCTTCCTCGGCCTGCTCGGCCGGGCCGTACCGGGAGTGACCCGTGACTGACGACGACCTCTGGCGCATGCACCACGAGATCGAAACCATGCCGTACGGCCCGGGGCAGATCGCCGCGCTGGAACAACTGCTGCGCCGCGCCGACGCGGGCGACGACCGGCACCTCGCCTTCGCCGCCCGGGTCACCGGCACCACCGCGTACGTCTACGGCGGCGAACCGGCGAAGTCGTTCGTCACGTTCTCCTGGTGCCTGTCCGAGTACGACAAGGATCCGCAGCCCTACCACCAGGGCTACACGCACCAGCTGCTCTGGGCCTTCAAGTACATGGTCAACGCCATGGTGAAGTTCCCGGAGCTGCCGCTGGACCGGACGTACGCGGTGCTCGACGACATGGAGCGGCGCTACCGCGACGCCGGGCACTCGTTGCAGGCGGTCCACAAGCACCGCTACCTGGTCGCCGCGCACGTGGGCGATGAGGACGCGGCGGAGCAGTGGTACCGCAAGTGGATGACCACGCCCCGCGACACGCTCTCCGACTGCGCCGGCTGCGACCCGACCACGCAGGTCGCGCACCTGGTCCGGCTGGGCCGGCACGAGGAGGCGGTGGCCCTCGCCGAGCCGGTGCTCGCCGGCCGGCTGACCTGCAGCGAGCAGCCGCAGGGGATCCTCACCGCGCTGCTCACGCCCTACCGCGAGACCGGCCGGGGCGACGCCGCGCGGGACGCGCACCGGGAGGCGTACCGGCGGCTGCGCGGGCACCTGGCCAACCTGTGGGACGTCGCCGAGCACATCGAGTTCTGCACCGCGACCGGCAACGAGGCCCGCGCGCTGGAGCTGGTCGAGCGGCACCTGGACTGGCTGGACCGGGCACCCACCCCGGCTGCCGCGATGCACTTCGCGGCCGCCGCGTCGGCAGCGCTGCGTCAGGTGCCGGCCGAGCTGACTGTGCACCGTCGCGCCTCCGGTGACCGGCCGGCCGCCGACGTGCCGGTGGGCGCGCTCGCCGACGAGCTGGCCGGTACGGCCACCGGGCTGGCCGGGCGCTTCGACGCGCGTAACGGCACCACGCACCAGTCCGCGTTGATCGCCCGGAAGCTGGTGGCCGGGCCGGAGGGCGAGCACCTGCCGCTCTCCGCCAGCGTGCGCCGCCCGGTGGTGCCCGCGCCGCGTACCGCGCCGGACGACCGGGCGACGACCGAGCCGCCGGTCAGCGTGCCCGCCGACGCCGGCGCCGACGAGCTGCTGGCGCTGGCCGAGGAGTGCTGGCGCACCAACTGCCGGGAGGGACTGGGCACCGTGCTGCGCGCGTACGACGAGCGGTACGGCGACGCCGACCTGCCGCCGGCCACCCGGGCGTGGCGGCTGGAGCTGCGGGCGGGCGAGTTGTCCCAGGAGGACGACGACGGCGTGGCGGTGGCGACCGCTGTCAACCGGGAGGCGCTGGCCGCGTGGCGGGAGGTGCCGGACCCGCTGCGGGCGCAGGTGGTGGCCGGGCGGCTCGGTGTGCTGCTGAGCATGACCGAGGAGAGCGCGGACGAGGGGCTGACGCTGGCCCGGGAGTCGGCCGCGTACCTGGCCGCGCACGGCGAACCGCGGGATCGGGCCGCCGGTTGGGACCGGCTCGCGCTCGCCCACGTGCACCGGGAGCGGTGGGCGGAGGCGCTCGACGCGCTCGACCGCGCCGATGCGGAGGCGGACGCCGATCCGTGGCTGGCCGGGCGGGTCGCGCTGCACCGCACGCACGTGCTGGAGCAGTTGGAGCGGGCCGAGGAGTTCCGGGACGCGGCGGCACGGTCCCGCCGGCTGGCCGGCGAGCTGGGCGACGCCGAGATGCTGACCAGCGCCTGCCTGGCGTACGCCCGCTCCACCGACGATCCGGCCGACGCGGTGGCCGCCTGCGACGAGGCGCTGACTGTCGCCCCGGCCGGCGCCCACCTGCCGCTGCGGGTGACCCGGGGCCGGGCGTTGCTGGCCGCCGACCGGGCCGGCGAGGCGGTGGACGATCTGGCCGAGGCGGTCACGCTCTGCGTCGAGCAGGGGCTGGAGGGCGACGCGCTGCTGCGCTGGGAGCTGGCCGAGGCGTACCGGATGGCCGGCCGGCTGGCCGAGGCCGCCGAGGTGGCCGAGGAGGCGGTGCTCGGCCTGGACCGGGCCGGCGCGCAGGCGGAGGCGGACCGGTGCCGGCACATGCTGTCGGGGATCTACGCGGGGCTCGGTGAGACGGATCTGGCGCTCGCGGTGCTCGACACGTTGGCGGAGAACCTGGACGGGCCGGACAATCTTCCCCGCCGGGCGCAGGTGCTGGAGGAGTCCGGCGGCCTGCTCTACGACGCCGACCGGGACGCGCTGGCCGCGCAGCGGTTCGCGGCGGCGGCCAGCGCGTGGCGGCTGGCCGGATTCCAGGTGGACGAGTTGCGGGCCCGGCGGCGGGAACTCCTCGCCCTGCACTGGTCCGGTGACCTGCCGGCCGCGGTGGCCGCGATCGAGGGGGTGGACGCCGCGGCGGCCGCGGTCTCCGGTCAGCCCGACGAGCCGCCCGTGGTCACGTACGAGCGGGCGATGGCCGCCGACGCGGTCGCCCGGGTGCTGATCGGCGAGGACCGGCTCACCGCCGCGCTGGACCGGCTGGAGGGTGTGCCGGGGCGGCTCCGGTCGATCGAGGCGTTCGGCGAGGCGGCGCAGGTCGAGGTGCTGACCGGCGAGCTGCTGCTGCGCGACGGCCGGCCGGAGCAGGCCGAAGGGCTGCTGCGTCCGGTGCTGGGTGGTCTGCCCACCGGCTCCCGGCCCGCCGCGCATGCCGCCTGGCTGCTGGCCCGCGCGCTCGACGACCAGGGCCGGCCGGCCGAGGCGGCGACGGTCCGCGCCGAGCACGGCATCGAGGAGGACTGAGGCGACTGCCGGGTAACCGCGGCTGCTCTAGATCGACGCCGAGGTCTAGGCTGATCCGGTGGCGGTGGAACAGCAGGCACGGGGGACGGCGGGCACGGCCCGGCGCCGGTCCCGGCGGGACGAGATCCTGGAGATCGCGGTCGGCCTCTTCGCGGCGCGCGGCTACCACGGCGTGTCGATGGACGACATCGGCGCGGCGGCCGGTGTCACCGGGCCGGCTCTCTACCACCACTTCGCCGGCAAGGAGGCGATGCTCGTCGCCGCGCTGGTACCGGTCAGCGAGGGGCTGCTCGCGGGCGGGCGGGAGCGGGCCGCCGGGCACCCGGACGACCCGCGTGGCGCGCTGGAGTCGCTGATCGACTTTCACGTCGAGTTCGCGCTGGCCAACCCGGCGGTGATCGCCCTGCACCTGCACGAGCTGGACCGCCTTCCGGACGAGCCGCGCCGGCGCATCCGCCGGCTTCAACGGATGTACGTCGAGGAGTGGGTGACGGTGCTGACCGCGCTGCACCCCGGCCTGCCGGACGGCGCGGCCCGGGTGCTCGCCCACGCGGCGTTCGGCCTGATGAACTCGACGCCGTTCCTCGGTGGCGAGGTCGATCGCCGGCGCCGGGCCGAGCTGCTGCGCGGCGCGACGCTCGCGGCCCTGCTCGCGCCCACCGACCCGACCTGACACGCCGCCCGGACCTTAACGCATGTTAAGAAGAGACCCCGGCTTTGCGTCGAGAAGGGGTCACGTCCGTGCAGAAGATGATCGAATCGTTGTTGGTCGCCAACCGGGGGGAGATCGCGCGCCGGATCATCCGTACCGGCAGGCGGCTCGGGATCCGGACGATCGCTGTGCACTCGGAGGCCGACGGCGCGCTGCCGTTCGTGACCGAGGCCGATGAGGCGGTCTGCGTCGGCCCGGCGAACCCGGCGCAGAGCTACCGGAACGTCGAGGCGATCCTCGAGGCCGCCCGCAGCACCGGCGCGCAGGCGATCCACCCCGGCTACGGCTTCCTGTCCGAGAACGCGGACTTCGCCCGTACCGTCGAGGGGTCGGGCCTGATCTGGGTCGGACCCGGCGCGGACGCGATCACCGCGATGGGCGACAAGATCAACGCCCGGAACCTGATGGCGGCGGCCGGGGTGCCGGTCGCGCCCGGCACCACCGAGCCGGCGGCCGACCTGGACGCGGCGGTCGCGGCGGCCGCGGAGATCGGCTACCCGGTGATGGTCAAGGCCGCCGCCGGTGGCGGTGGCATGGGCATGGGCGTGGCCGCCGACGAGGCGGCGCTGCGCACCGAGTACGACAAGGTCCGCGCGTTCGCGGAGCGGATGTTCGGCGACGGCTCGGTGCTGATCGAGCGGTACTTCCCCCGGGTACGCCATGTCGAGGTGCAGATCCTCGGCCTGGCCGACGGCCGGGTGGTGGCGCTCGGCGAGCGGGAGTGCTCGGTGCAGCGGCGCAACCAGAAGCTGGTCGAGGAGTCGCCGTCCCCGGCGGTCTCGCCGGAGCTGCGCGAGCGCTTCCTGGCCGCGGCGGTACGGGCCGGCGAGGCGGTGAACTACCGCAACGCGGGCACCGTGGAATGTCTGCTCGATCCTTCGACGCAGGAGTTCTTCTTCCTGGAGATGAACACGCGGCTGCAGGTCGAGCACCCGGTCACCGAGTACGTCTACGGCGTCGACCTGGTCGAGGAGCAGCTCCGGGTGGCGGCCGGGCTGGTGCCGACGTTCGACCCGGACGCGCTCGCCCCGCGCGGCCACGCCATCGAGCTGCGGATCAACGCCGAGGACCCGAAGCGTTTCCTGCCCGGCCCGGGCGCGATCACCACCTGGAACGAGCCGGCCGGCGCCGGCGTACGGGTGGACTCCGGCTACGTCGCCGGCAACACGGTCACGCCGTTCTACGACAGCCTGATGGCCAAGCTGATCGTCAGCGGGGACACCCGCGAGGAGGCGGTCGAGCGGGCCCGGGCGGCGGTCGCCCAGTTCGAGATCGCCGGCCCGAAGTGCAACCTGCCGTTCTTCGCCGAGCTGCTGGAGAACCCGGAGTTCCTCTCCGGCGACTACGACACCGGCATCGTCTCCCGGATGCGCTGACCTTCGACCCGAACGAGGTGAACCTGATGGCGGAACTCCCCGACTCCGTGAGCATCCGTGAGGTCGGCCCCCGGGACGGCCTCCAGAACGAGGAGCCCATCCCCACCGACGCGAAGGTGCGGCTGCTCGACGCGCTGTCCCGTACCGGGGTGCGGCGCATCGAGGCCGTCTCCTTCGTCCACCCCCGGGCGATTCCGCAGATGGCCGACGCCGACGAGGTGTGGCAGCGGGCGGAGAAGGCCGACGGGGTGCGCTACTCCGCGTTGGTGCCGAACACCCGGGGCGCGCAGCGGGCGCTGGCCGCCGGCTTCACCGAGATCGAGGTGGTGGTCTCGGCCAGCGACACGCACAACCGGCGCAACGTCAACCGCTCCACCGACGAGTCGCTGGACGACATCGCCGAGCTGATCGACCTGCTGCACGGCGCGGGCGCGACCGCCGAGGTGATCGTGGCGACCAGCTTCGGCTGCCCCTACGAGGGCGACGTGGACCCCCGCCGGGTCGCCGCGATCGTGGACCGGGTCGCCCGCGACGGCGCGGACCGCGTCGCCTTCGGCGACACCACAGGCATGGGTACGCCCCGGCGCGTCCGCGAGCTGGTCACGGCGGTGCGGGACCGCAACGCCCACCTGCCGGTGCTGCTGCACTTCCACAACACCCGGGGTACCGCGCTGGCGAACATGCTCACCGCGATGGAGCTGGGCGTCACCGAGTTCGACGCCAGCGTGGGCGGCCTCGGCGGCTGCCCGTACGCGCCGGGGGCCAGCGGCAACCTGGCCACCGAGGAGGCGGTGCACATGCTGCACGACATGGGCATCGACACCGGCATCGACCTGGACGCCCTGATCGCTGCCGCCGAGCTGGCCGAGACCCTGGTGGGCAAGAAACTCCCGTCGGGAGTCCTCCGAGCCGGCCCCCGTACCCGCCTGACCCCCCTCCCCTCCTGACCGTTTCGCGCGTTGATCAAGGAGTTTGTGTCCTCATTCGGCCGCGCGGAGGACGCAAACTCCTTGATCACGGGAGTGGATGGGTGGGGGTGCGAGGAGCGGGTCGCCGGAGAGGGCGGCGGTGGGGTAGCCTAACGATCGTTCAGGTCGGTGGCGCCCTGCGCGGGCGGTGGCAACGGGAGTCGGCGTGACGCTCGACGGTGAGGCACTGGAGCAGCTGCGCAAGCGCGCCCGCGCCGGTGGTGCGGACAAGTACCACGCGGCGAACGCCGCGAAGGGCAAGCTGTTCGCCCGGGAGCGGGTGGCGTACCTGGTCGACGAGGGCTCCTTCGTCGAGGACGGGCTCTACGCCAACGCGATGGCCGACGGGCTGCCCGCCGACGGCGTCGTCACCGGCACCGCGACCATCGACGGCCGCCAGGTCTGCCTGATGGCGAACGACTCCACGGTCAAGGCCGGCAGCTGGGGCGCGCGTACCGTCGAGAAGATCATCCGGATCATCGAGCGGGCGTACGCGACCGGCGTGCCGATGGTCTACCTGGTCGACTCGGCCGGGGCCCGGATCACCGACCAGGTCGACCTGTTCCCCGGACGGCGCGGCGCCGGGAAGATCTTCTGGAACCAGGTCCGCGCCTCCGGCTCGATCCCGCAGGTGTGCGCGCTGTTCGGGCCGAGCGCGGCGGGCGGGGCGTACATCCCGGCGTTCTGCGACGTGGTCGCCATGGTGGACGGCAACGCCAGCATGTACCTCGGCTCCGACCGGATGGTCGAGATGGTCACCGGCGAGAAGACCACGCTGGAGGCGATGGGCGGCGCCAAGGTGCACTGCGCCGAGTCCGGCGTCGGTCACTTCCTCTGCAAGACCGAGAACGACGCGCTCGACGTGGTACGGACCTACCTGTCGTACCTGCCGTCGAACTGGAAGCAGAACCCGCCCGCCGCCGAAGCGGTGGACGCGCCGGAGAAGGCCGACCTGGCCGCGCTGGTGCCGGCCAGCGAGCGGCAGGCGTTCGACATGCGCCGGTACGTCAAGGGTCTGCTCGACTCCGGCAGCTTCTTCGAGATCCAGGCGCTGTGGGCCAAGGAGCTGACCATCGGGTTCGGCCGGCTGAACGGCGAGGTCGTCGGCGTGGTCGGCAACAACTCGATGTTCAAGGGCGGCGTGCTCTTCGTCGACTCGGCCGACAAGGCGACCCGGTTCGTGCAGCTCTGCGACGCGTTCAACGTGCCGCTGCTGTTCCTGTCCGACGTGCCCGGCTTCATGGTCGGCAGCGCGGTGGAGAAGCAGGGGATCATCAGGCACGGTGCGAAGATGATCACGGCGATCTCCGAGGCGACCGTACCCAAGATCTGTGTGGTGGTCCGCAAGGCGTACGGCGCGGGTCTCTACGCGATGGCCGGCCCCGGCTTCGAGCCGGACGCCACGATCGCGCTGCCCACCGCGAAGATCGCGGTGATGGGCGCGGAGGCCGCCGTCAACGCGGTCTACGCCAACAAGATCGCCGCCATCTCCGACGAGGCCGAGCGGGCCGCGTTCGTGGCCGCGAAGCGCGAGGAGTACGAGCGCGACATCGACGTGGTCCGCCTCGCCAGCGAGCTGGTGGTGGACGCGATCGTCGAGCCGCACGAGCTGCGCGCCGAGCTGGTACGCCGGTTCGCCGCCGCGCGCGGCAAGGAGCGGCACTTCTCCCGGCGCCGCCACGGCGTCACCCCCGTCTGACCCGGTAAGGAAGGGCCCCCTCTTAACGCCTGGTGCATGTAAAGGGGCCCCTCCTAACGCTTCAGCCGCTCACGGCGTCACGAGCGCCCGGCGGCCCGCCCTTTCCAGGAGGATCGACATGGACTTCCGGCTCGACGAGGAGCAGCAGGCGCTGCGGGAGAGCGTCCGGGAATTCGCCCGCGAGGTGGTCGCGCCCACCATCGCCGAGCACTACGAGCAGCACACCTTCCCGTACGAGATCGTCCGTCAGATGGGCAAGATGGGCCTGTTCGGGCTGCCGTTCGCGGAGGAGCACGGCGGTATGGGCGGCGACTACTTCGCGCTCTGCCTGGCCCTGGAGGAGCTGGCCCGGGTCGACTCCAGCGTGGCGATCACGCTGGAGGCCGCGGTGTCGCTCGGCGCGATGCCGATCTACCGGTTCGGCACCGAGGAGCAGAAGGCGCAGTGGTTGCCGAAGCTGCTCAGCGGTGAGGCGCTGGCCGGGTTCGGGCTCACCGAGCCGGGCACCGGGTCGGACGCGGGCGGCACCCGGACGCGGGCGGTCCTGGACGGCGACGAGTGGGTGATCAACGGCTCGAAGGCGTTCATCACCAACTCCGGCACCGACATCACCGCGCTGGTCACCGTCACCGCAGTCACCGGTACGCGGCCGGACGGAGGCAAGGAGCTGTCCACGATCATCGTGCCGTCGGGTACGCCCGGCTTCACCGTCGCGCCCGGCTACTCGAAGGTCGGCTGGACCGCGTCGGACACGCACGAGCTGACGTTCGACGACTGCCGGGTGCCGGCGGCCAACCTGCTCGGCGAGCGCGGCCGGGGCTTCGCCCAGTTCCTGCGCATCCTGGACGAGGGCCGGATCGCCATCGCGGCGCTCGCCGTCGGCCTGGCCCAGGGCTGCGTGGACGAGTCGATCAAGTACGCCAAGGAGCGCCAGGCGTTCGGTCAGCCGATCGGCAACTACCAGGCCATCCAGTTCAAGATCGCGGACATGGAGATGAAGGCGCACACCGCCCGGCTGGCCTACTACGACGCCGCCGCGCGGATGCTCGCCGGTGAGCCGTTCAAGCGCCAGGCGGCGATCGCCAAGCTGCACGCGAGCACCGTCGCGGTGGACAACGCCCGCGAGGCGACGCAGATCCACGGCGGGTACGGCTTCATGAACGAGTACCCGGTGGCCCGCTTCTGGCGCGATTCCAAGATCCTGGAGATCGGTGAGGGCACCAGCGAGGTGCAGCGCATGATCATCGCCCGCGACCTCGGCATGTGAGAGGCGCACTCGTCCGCGTCCTGTCGGATAACGGCAGGGGACGGTCGGGTGGGTGACGATGGGCTGTGGAGCGTCGGAGTCGATCCGTACTCTTCGTGCCCATGACTCCGGATCATGACGGTGCGCGGAGCCCAGGCGGTCGCACCGGTCTGTCCGATCTGTTGCGCGGGCACCGGCTCGCCGCCGGCCTGACCCAGGCCGAGCTGGCGGGCCGGGCCGGCGTGGGCGTGCGGACGGTCCGCGATCTGGAGCGAGGGCGGGCCGTCCGCCCTCAGCGCACCACAGTGGATCTGCTGGCCGACGCGCTCGGCCTGGCCGGTGACGACCGGCGGGAGTTCGTCGCCACCGCCCGGCCCACGCCGGCCCGGCCCGGACCCCGCCTCCCCGACACCGCAGCCGCCGGACCGTCGGCCGCGCCGGTCGCGTTGCCCCAGCCCGTACCCCTGGTGGGCCGCGACCGGGACGTGGCCGAGGTGTCCGGTCTGCTCGACGCCCACCCGGTGGTGAGCCTGGTCGGGCTCGCCGGGGTCGGCAAGACCGCGCTCGCCGTCACTGTCGCGCACGCGGTGGCTGCCCGGCACCCGGGCGGTGTCAGCGGGGTGCTGGTCGGGGAGGGCTCGGACGTCGCCGACGTGCTCGCCGCGTCCGCGTCGGTGTTCGGTGTGAACCGGCTGGCCGACCTCGCCTGCCGGCTCGACGGCCGGCCGGCGTTGCTGGTCGTCGACGCGGTCGACCGGGCGCCCGAGCCGGTGGCCGGGGCGCTTCGCGCCCTGACCGCCGCCGCGCCGGATCTCCGGGTGCTGGTGACCGGCCGCCGCCCGGTCGGGTTGCCCGGCGAGCTGGTCCGCCCGGTCGCGCCGCTCGACGTGCCACCGGCGGACGCCGCGCCCGCCGACCGGGCCGACCTGGATCGCTGGCCCGCGGCGGCGCTGTTCGCCGCCCGCCTCGCCCAGGCCCGCCGCGAACCACCCACGGCGGCCGAGCTGCCGGCGCTCGCCGCGCTGGTACGCCGCCTCGGCGGGCTGCCGCTGGCGATCGAGCTGATGGCGGCGCGGGGACGCATCCTCGACGTCACCGAACTGCTCGACCGCTACGGCGACCGCGTGCTGGACCTGACCGGCGCCCATCCCGGGTGGGAGCCCGCCGCCGACCGATCGGCCGGCACGGTGACGCTGCGCGAGGCGGTGGCCAGCAGCTACCACCTGCTCGCGCCCGCCGACCGGGCCGCGTTGCGGCGGCTCTCCGCGTTCCGTAACCGCTGGTCGGTCGAGCTGGCCGAGGAGCTGCTCGCCGGTGGCGGCGAGCGGTGGGACGCGGCGCCGATGCTGGACCGGCTGCGCGAGCTGGGCCTGCTCAGCGTCCGGGGCGCCGGCCCGTTCCGGTTCCGGTTGCTGGACGCGGTCCGTGACTTCGCGGCCGAGCAGGCCGACGTCGAGGGCGAGACCGCCGGGATCCGGCTCCGGCACGCCGCGGTGATCGCCAGGTTCGTCCACCGCACCGCGCCCGGGCTGGTGGGCGCACAGTTGTCCGGCGCGGTACGCCTGCTCGACGAGGCGACGAGCGACATCACCGCCGCCCTCGCGTACGCCGCCGAGCATGCGCCGGAGACGGCGCTGCTGCTGGCCGCGTCGCTGCCCCGGTGGTGGCGGCTGCGCGGGCGGGACGTCTCCGGCCGGCGCTGGCTGCGGCGGCTGCTGGCCGATCCGCGTACCGCCGGCACCCGGTCCACGCTGCGGGCCTGGGCGATGCTCGGCGCGGCCCGGCTGGCCGCCGAGCACGGCGCGGGCGCGGAGGAGTTGCCGGCCGCCCGGGCCGCGCTCGTCATCTTCGCCGAGGCGGGTGACGTGGTCGGGGAGCTGTCGGCCCGGTCCGTGCTCTGCGTGCTGCTGCGCGGGCTCGGTGCGCACGACGAGGCCCGTGAGCAGGCCGAGGCCGCGCTGGCGACGGCCACCCGCCACGGCCGGGTACGCGAGATGGCCGTTGCCCAGTCGCACCTCACCTGGCACGACGTACGCGCGGCGCGGCTGGCCGACGCCCGGCGGCGGCTGGCCACCGTGGACCGCCTGGCGGCGCAGTGCGGCGACCGGCGCCTGCGCCTGCTGGCGCGGGCCGATCAGGCCGAGCTGACCCGTCTGGAGGGCCGGTACGCGGAGGCGGTCGAGCAGGGCCGCCGGGTGGCGACCGCGCTCGCCGAGCTGGGCGATCCCCGCCGACAGCGACGGACGGTCGGCAAGGTCGCGCTGGCGCTCGCCGGCCAGGGCCGGGGCGACGAGGCGCTGGCCGCGGCCGCCGAGCTGTGGCCCTCGGGTGCGGTGCCGGGCCAGCGTCGGCCGCCGGTCATGGAGAGCCTGAATCCACCCGGCGCGGTGGCGGACGCACGCGCCGAGGACGCGCTGCGTGGGCTGATCGAGGGGCACGTGGCGCTGCGCCGGGGGGACCGGGAACTGGCGGTGGAGTGGTTCGCGGCGGCGGCCGACGCGGCGGCGGGCGGCGCGGGCCGGCGCGACCTGGTCGAGGCGCTCGTGGGGCTGGCGGTCAGCAGCGGGGACCCGGCCGTGCTGGACCGCCTGGACGCCGCTCGGCGGGCCACCGGCGTCAGCCTGCTGCCGCAGGAGGAGGAACTGCTCTTCTCCCTGGCGGCCCGGCGTCAGAAGGCACGCTGACCAGCGACCGCGTGCGCCGGGAGGCGGAGGGCGCGGGGGTGGCGCGAACGAAGTAGCCCCCTGGTGCTGCCCCTCGCTCGACGCTCGCGCCAGCACCCCCCGGTGCCCCCCGCTCCGGGAAGACTACCGATGGGCTGCAAGAGATATGGGGGCATTCGCGCCCCTTTGCCCGACTGCTTGAGCGGTTCTGCCGGTCATTCTGCCGGTGACCCGCCGGTATCAATCGACGGATAGTGGAGCTGTGGACCGTCGGCAGTGGACCGTCAGGCGGCGTCCTCGTCCGGCTCGGTGCTGCCGGCCGTGGCGCCCGGGTGGACCGCGTCCCGGACCCGGCGCAGCCCGTCCAGCAGCCCGTCGAGCTGGCTCGGGTCGAGCTGGCCGGTGAACCACTGCTCGATGATCCGCAGGTGGCCGGGAAGGATGGCGTCCAGCCGGCTCAGGCCCGCTGCGGTCACCACCGCGAAGGAGCTGCGGCGGTCGGACGGGCAGGCGCGCCGGCGGATCAGCCCGTCCCGCTCCATCCGGTCCACCACGCGGGTCACGCCGCTGGTGGAGAGCGAGGTCTGCGCCGCCAGGTCGGTCATCCGCAGCTGGTTGTTGGGTGAGCGGGCGAGTCGGGTGAGCACCTCGAACTCGACCGGGGAGAGGCCGTGCTCGTCGAACTGGGCGGCGAACCGGGCGGAGAGCCCGGCGTGCGCCTCGACGAGGAGGCCGACGGCGGTGATCCGGGGATCGTCGAACACGTTCTGGTCCACGCCACCATCCTAGCAACACTTGACACAGGGAATATTGCTGTAGCTATAGTTGCTCAGTCAGTCGTTGGGATACTAAACCGTTTTCCCCGGAGGAGAGCACCATGACCAGCAGCACCGAGGCGACTACCCGCGACTGGGAGGGTCTCACCATCCCCACCCCCGGCACCTATCTTCTGGATGCCGCGCACAAGCGTGTCGGATTCGTCGCCCGGCACATGATGGTCAGCAAGGTACGCGGTGAGTTCGCCGACGCGACCGCCACCATCACCATCGCCGACGACCCGATGCAGTCCACGGTCACCGCCAGCATCCAGGCCGCCAGCATCAACACCGCGCAGGCGGACCGCGACGCGCACCTGCGCAGCCCGGAGTTCCTCGACGTCGAGCAGTACCCGACGCTGGAGTTCCGCAGCACCGAGGTGAAGTCCCGCGACGGCAACGAGTTCGTGCTCGTCGGCGAGCTGACCATCAAGGGCGTGACCCGTCAGGTCGAGCTGGAGGTCGAGTTCGAGGGCGTCGGCCGCAGCCCCTTCGGGCAGGACATCTTCGGCTTCTCCGCCTCCACCGAGATCGACCGCGAGGACTTCGGCCTGACCTGGAACGTGGCGCTGGAGACCGGCGGCGTCCTGGTCGGTCGCAAGGTCAAGATCGAGATCGAGGGTGAGGCCATCCGCCAGGGCTGAGCCCGGCCAGGCCCGCGGGGCCCGCACCGTCCGCCGACGGTGCGGGCCCTTCCCGTGTACGCGCAGCGGGTGCGAATCGTCACCCGATGTTCTCCGGCGGACCGCGCTGGTGGGGGTGCCGACGGGGTACAGGTGCAGATCTGCCGCCCGTACAGCGGGCTGTGGACGGGGCGCACTTACGCGCACCACGTGAATGGTTCACAATGCGTTGCGGAACGGTACGGTTCCGTCGCACCGGCGTCGGGAGGACACATGGGCAGAGACGTCGACCAGGGCGCCTTCTCCCGCGAGGATCGGGTCCGCTACCGGCAGAAGGTCCGGCGCTGCCTGGACGTCTTCGCACTGATGCTCGACGACTTCGGCTTCGACGCCGACCGGCCGATGACCGGGCTGGAGATCGAGCTGAACCTGATCGACGCCGCCGCCGAACCCGCCATGCGCAACGACCAGATCCTGGCCGACATCGCCGACCCGCTGTTCCAGACCGAGCTGGGGCAGTTCAACCTCGAACTGAACGCCTCACCCCGGCTGATCGAGGGCAGCGGCTTCGCCGACTACGAGCAGGACCTGCGCAGCAGCCTCAGCCGCGCCGACGAGCGGGCCGCCAAGTCCGACGCGACGATCATGATGGTCGGCATCCTGCCCACGCTCACCGAACGCCACCTGGTCGCCGACAACCTCTCCACGAACGAGCGGTACCGCGTCCTCAACGACCAGATCGTGGGCGCCCGGGGCGAGGACATCGAGCTGGACATCAACGGCGTCGAGCGGCTGCGTACGCACACCGACTCGATCGCGCCGGAGGCCGCCTGCACCAGCCTCCAGTTCCACCTGCAGGTCGCGCCGGACAGCTTCGCCGACTACTGGAACGCGTCCCAGGCGATCGCCGGCGTCCAGGTCGCCGTCGGGGCCAACTCGCCGTTCCTCTACGGCCGGCAGCTCTGGGCGGAGACCCGGATCGCGCTGTTCCAGCAGGCCACCGACACCCGCCCGGACGAGCTGAAGGCCCAGGGAGTACGCCCCCGGGTGTGGTTCGGGGAGCGCTGGATCACCTCGATCTTCGACCTGTTCGAGGAGAACGTCCGCTACTTCCCGCCGCTGCTGCCGATCTGCGAGGACGAGGACCCGGTCGAGGTGCTGCACGCCGGGGGCGTGCCCCAGCTCGGTGAGCTGCGGCTGCACAACGGCACCGTCTACCGCTGGAACCGGCCGGTCTACGACATCATGAACGACCGCCCGCACCTGCGGGTCGAGAACCGGGTGCTGCCCGCCGGCCCGACAGTGGTGGACATGCTCGCCAACGCGGCGTTCTACTTCGGGCTGGCCCGCGGCCTCGCCGAGGCGGACCGTCCCATCTGGAGCCAGCTGACGTTCAGCTCGGCGGAGGAGAACTTCCACGCCGCCGCCCGGCGCGGCATCGAGGCGGTCCTGCACTGGCCGCGCCTCGGCGACGTACCGGTGACCAAGCTCGTCCTCGAGACGCTGCTCCCGGTGGCCGAGCAGGGGCTGGACCGGTTCGGCGTCGCCCCGGCCGAGCGGGACCGTCTGCTGGGCGTGATCGAGGGCCGTTGCCGTACCGGCCGCAACGGCGCGGTCTGGCAGACCGAGACGGTGTGGGCGGCCGAGCGGCACCGCGGCCTGGACCGCGAGGCCGCCCTGCACCACATGGTCAAGCGCTACGCCGAACTCCAGCGCAGCAACGAGCCCGTACACACCTGGCCCGCCGACTAACCCCGCCCCCGCCCCCGCCCCCGCCCTCCCGCCCCCCGCCTCGCCGATCTTGGAGTTGTGGCGCCTGGGATGCCCTTGTTGGGCGGTTTGGGAGGCACCACAACTCCAAGATCGATGGGAGTGGGCGGGATTCGGGCGAGCGCTGAGGAGCCTCGGGGTACTACGAGGGCTTGTCTGAACGTGACGAGGGACCGTCCTGGCTGGTCTGCGGGTGGTCCAGGGCTTCGGGCTGGCGCTGCGGCGGGACGGCCCGACCCCGACGGCCGGTAGCCGACCGGGTGGCACGGCCCTTCTCCGTTCCGGTCCGGCCGACGGCTACGCCAGGCTCGGCTGCGGCCGTCGCCTCACGCGTGCCGGCCGAGGTGTCCGGTGCCTTGTCCGTCCCGGCCGCCCAGTCCGCCGACCGGTCCGACGCCGACCGGTCCGAAGCCGACCGGTCCGATGCTGGCCGGCCGACCGCTGACGGGCTCGACGGATCTGCCGCCGACGGACCCGACGTGCCGACCGCTGACGGGCTTGACGGATCTGCCGCTGACGGGCGGGCCTTCCGCGCCCCGAACAATCCGGTCGAGCGCCGGCGCGACACACCCGACGGGCGCTCACCGGAACTGCCCGCCGACGACGTGCCGGACGGGTCCGACGCGGATCCGGCCGGCTCCGACGGCCCGTCCTTCGAGGCCGGGTCGCCGGTCGCCGGGTCGGCCTCGCCGACGACCGGGTCCGGCTCGCCGGTGCGCTGGCGCGGAACGGTGACCCGCTCGGCGGCGCGACGCTCGGCGCGCTGGGCGAGCGCGGCCGTCAGCATCGAGCCGCCGACGCCGGCGATCACCGCGTACGGGGCGATCAGGTGGGCCGACAACTGCTCGGCGGCGATCCCGGCGAGCCGCGGTACGGCGAGCAGGTACGCCAGTGCCACGAGCAGCGGTCCGGCCGCTCCGGAGGCGGCCGCGCCGACCCGTACCTCGGCGGCGCGGGCCGCGCGCCGGGCCGCCAGCACGCCGATCACGAGCGCGGAGAGCACCGACAGCAGCGCGCCGGGCCAGTAGAAGTAGTCGCGGATCCAGAACGCTCCTCGGTCCGCGCTGATCTGCCAGATGCCGAGTTGGGCGGTGGTCAGGCCACGGCCGGCGATCACCCCGTCGACCACCGACACGACGGCGAGCAGCCAGAGCCAGCCCGAGGTGGCGATGAGGTTGGTGGCGGCGGCGCGGGTGTGCAGCGCCCAGGTGGCGAGCAGCATCCCGAGAAGCAGTCCGGCTCCCGCGTACGCAGCGGCGACGGTCTGCGGCGCGGACACGTCCGGCACCTGGGCCGCCCGCGCCGGCACCGCCACCAGCAGTACGGTGACGAGCGCGCCGACAGCTGCGGCGAGCACCAGCGCGAACCGGGGCGGCCGGCCCTGCGACTCGTCGTCCCGGCCCCGCAGGCGCTGGGCGCAGACCGCGCCGGCGATGACCGAGGTCGCCGCGATCCAGGTCGCCCACGCGAGGCTCGCCACCCAGGCCGCCTCGATCCGTACCGCGCCGGTCGGCGCCCAGTTGATGATGCCCAACCCGTACCCGAAACCGAGCTGCGCGGCGCCCGCGCCGGCAGCGACGCCGAGCGCGGCGGCGGTCGATCCTCCCCAGCCCCGACTGACCATGCCGGGGAGCGTAACGTCCCGAGGTCGGCGCGGCGAGTCGTGGCGACACGCCGTGACCGTTTGGCAGCGGTGGATACGGTCGTCGATGAGCGGGGGCGGGGGACATGACGGACGAGCGGCAACCGGACGGCGACGGCACCGGCCCGGGACGGGCCCGGCTGTTCCTCGGGGGTGGCCTGGCAGTGGTTCTGCTGGCGGTGATCGGGGGCAGCGCCGGCTGGATCCTGGCCGGCGACCCGGACCGCCCGGCCGCCTCCGGCGAGGCCACGCCGGTTGTCACCGCCTCGACGTCCGCGCCCGCCACCACGCCTCCCGCGACCACGGCCCCGACCGGTACGCGGACGAGCACGCCCGCCGGGCTCACCGTGCCCGAGGTGGTCGGCGTCGACTTCGAGCAGGCCCGCCGGGAGTTGCGTGACCGCCGGCTCGGCTGGCGACTGGTCTTCGGCACCGGCGCCGGACGCTCGGTGGAGCGCGCCTCCCCGGCGCCGGGTACGCCGGTGAAGCGCGGCGTCACCGTCTCCCTGTTCGTGACCGGACCGGCCCCGGCGGTCAGCGTGCCCGACGTGGGTGCGCTGTCCTGCTCCGACGCCGCGGACGATCTGGTGGACGCCGGGCTCTATCCCCGCTACGGCACTGGTCGCCAGGGCCCGGTCACGGCACAGGAGCCGGTCGCGGGCAGCCCGGCGCGGTGGAACGACCAGGTGGTGCTGACCTGCGGCGACACCCGGTCCGAGTCGCCGTCCGCCACCCCGTCGCCGACTGGCTGACCGGCGCGGGCGCGCTGATCCCGGCCGACCTGGCGGTGGCCCGTTACGGTGGACGATCGAGGGCCGTGCGCCCCGTCCCGGTGGGGAAAGGACGTGCCATGAGCGACGACCGTCAGGATCCTCCCGCCGGTGACGCGGACGAGACCCGCGCCATGCCCCGGCATCCGGCCGGGGAGGACGCCGACGCCACCCGCGCGATGCCGCGCGACTCGGGCGGAGAGGACGTCGACGCGACCC
Organism: Micromonospora chalcea; assembly: GCF_028768405.1. Taxonomy (NCBI): domain Bacteria; kingdom Bacillati; phylum Actinomycetota; class Actinomycetes; order Micromonosporales; family Micromonosporaceae; genus Micromonospora; species Micromonospora chalcea. Next base: position 4,823,159 of record NZ_CP118233.1, read on the forward strand.
GCGCCATGCCGCGCAATGCCGCCGGGAGCGACGAGACCCGGGCGATGCCGCCGGACGCGGGCGGTGACGCAACCCGTCCGCTGCCCGGCGGGCCGTCGCGGCGTCCGTTGGACGCCACCGCACCGCAGGAGCCGGTGGGCGCCTGGTCCGGCCGGGCCGGGGTGCCGCCGCCGCGACCGGCCGGCTATCCCGAGCCCGGGGGCGAGTGGTACGGCGACGAGCAGGCCGGACGCCGCTGGTGGATGCCGATCCTGCTGGGCATCCTGGCGCTGCTCCTGCTGGGCTTGATCGGGGCGGGCGTGTGGCTGGCGCTGCGTGCCGCCGACCGGGACTCGGATCCGGGCACGGTGCCGTCGGCGGTGCCGAGCACCTCGGCGCAGACCAGTGCCGCCCCGACGAGCGCCGCGCCGAGCAGTTCCCCGCCGAGCACGCCACCCACGACCGAGGCGGTCGAGGTGCCGATGCCACCGCTTGTGGGGCTGCCGGAGGCCGCCGCCCGGGCGGCGCTCGACCGGCTGGACGTGGACTACCGGGTGCAGCGGCGGGCGTCGGACCGGCCGGCCGGCACGGTGATCTCGACCGATCCGGAGGCCGGCTACCCGGTGGGCGAGGACGACCGGGTCACCATCGTGGTGGCCGTACCCGCGCCGCCGACCGCCGGCCCGAGCTCGCCGGGTTCCGCCCCGGCGACCACCACCACGCCCTGACGTCCACGACCGGCGTCGGAACGTTCACCACTGACGCCGGCGGGCGCCGACCAGCCCGAGGCCGGCGAGTGAGATGGCGAGCCCGAGCAGGCCGGAGTAGAACAGCGACCGGCTGAGGTCGTCGGTGGGGTCGGTGGGCCGCTCGGCGAGCGTGCCCTCGCCGCCTCCGGTGCCCGCGGGCGGCGCGTCGGCCTCCGGATCGTCCTCGTCCTGCGACGGGTCGGTGGGAGACCAGCCGTCGTCCTCGCCGGCCGCCGGCCGGGCGTCCTCGCCGGATGCGGCTCGGCCGTCCTCACCGGCCACGGTGATCTCCGGGGCCGGCACCGGCTCGGCGAGCTGCTGGGTGGCGGAGAAGGCGGGGTGCCGCACCACGAGCGCGAGCGCGGTGGCCACGACGAGGAAGGCGAACAGCCCGAGGGCATAGCCGACACGGGACCGGTGGTGCCGCCGCGCGGCGGGCAGATTGACCATGACCATCCCAGGTTCAGGGTCCGTGGCGCGCGGGTGGAACATGCCGGGGTGGGCGTACCGATTCTATGGCGTCGGCACGCCCTCCCGACCGGGAATCGTGAGGTCAGCCCACCCGGACCGGAGTCCGGACCACCGGGCGGCGGGCCGTCCGGACGGTGTGCTGCCGGGGAACCGGCGCAGCGTGGACCTGCTGCAACCCCTCTTCGAGTACGAAGATCGACCGCCGGTTGACCGCGTCCCCCGCCGCGTTCAACTCGTAGCCGTCGAGCCAGAGCCAACCGTCGTAGGTCGGCCAGTCGAGAATCCGGATCACCCGGAACATGATCGGTCGGAAGAACTGGACACTCGCCGCGCGCGTCACGTGCAGTACGTCACCGGAGCGGGGAAGCACATGGGCTCCTGGGGAGGGTCGGCCGGTCGTCGGGACCGGCGAGGCTGAACGAGGTCGGTGCGGTCCGGTGACGGGGGTCTGCCTCGTGGACCGGCGGTCGTTTGGCGGTGCTGGTCGGGCCGTACCCGCGGTGGCGGACCGCCACCCGACCATCACCCGGCTGCTCCCGGTTACCGCTCCCGCCGCCGCAGCCAAGCTGGCTTGCAGCGACGGGGTCTTCATTCCGGGGCAGGTCGCACGGCGCGGGACGGCTCCCCTCCGGCCGTCCCACGGACCGCGGTGTCACCACGCCCGGAGATCGTTCGAAGACGGTGAGTAACCCGTGCCATACGGACAGAGTGCTACAGCGACGTGCGACATGCAAGTTGCACGTCGTGTTTTGCGGATAGGTGAGGAGGACACGTGAACGGGAAACTTGAAGCGTCAGGTATCGGGGCGTCACACTGGACGCCGGTTTCGCCCGTCGCGGCCGGTCGACGACCGGCACCACCCCTGCCGCGAACGCTCGCCCGCCGCCCGCCGGTCGCGCCCGCGGTGGGTGCGGAATCGGGGCGCGACCGACCGGAGGTAACCGGGTGACTGTGACGCAGTCGCGAGCCGAGGAGATGCCGTGACCGAACGGCGCAGCCCCACCATCCGGCGGCGCCGGCTGGGGGCGGAACTCCGCCGGCAGCGCGAGGCCGCGGGCATCACCATAGAAGCGGTGGCCGAGCAGTTGGAGTGCTCGGCGTCGAAGGTCTCCCGGATCGAGACCGGCCACACCACCGCCACGCCGCGCGACGTGCGCGACATGCTCCGTATCTACGGAGTCGTCGGCGCGGAGAGCGACGAGCTGGTGCAGATCGCCCGTGAGGCCCGGCAGAAGGGCTGGTGGCATCCGTACAGCACGGTGCTTGTCGGGGCGTACGTCGGCCTGGAGGCCGCGGCCAGCTCCATCCGGGCGTACGAGCAGCAGGTCGTGCCGGGGCTGCTGGAGACCGAGGAGTACGCCGGCGCGATGATCCGGGCGGCCCGGCCGGACTTCACCGCCGAACAAGTAGACCAACGGGTGCGTGTCCGATTGGGCCGTCAGTCGTTGTTGACGCAGGACGATCCGGTCGATCTGTGGGTGGTGCTCGATGAGGCGGTGCTGAGCAGGCCGGTTGGCGGCGACGCGGTGATGCGTGGTCAGCTCAAGCGGCTGGTGGAGGTGGCTGAACTGCCGAACGTGACAGTGCAGGTCCTGCCCTTCGAGGTGGGCGCGCACGCGGGCATGGACGGCACCTTCACGATCCTCAGCTTCCCCGAGCCGAGTGATCCCGATGTCGTGTACGCGGAGAACGCCACGGGTGGGCTCTTCCTGGAGAAGAGCGACGAACTGCAGAAGTACAGCTTCATCTTCGATCACATTCGAGCAGCGGCCATACGCCCGGAGGAATCCATCGCACATATCGCGAAACTGGCAGAGGAGCCACTGTGGAAATGGCGACCAAGGAGTTCCCCGTGGACCTGACGCAGGCGACGTGGTTCAAGAGCTCGAAGAGCGGGCCGAACTGCGACAACTGCGTGGAGGTCGCGTACGTGACCGGGGCGGTCGGAGTCCGGGACTCGAAGGACAAGACAGGCCCGGCCCTGATCTTCGCTCCGGACGACTGGCAGACCTTCGTCGCCCGCGCCCGGGGCGGCGCGTTCGGCCGGAGCTGACCGGCACCGCAGCGTGGTCCCGTCCGGCAGCGTTGCCGGGCGGGACCATTCGCGTCCGGACGCCGCACCCGTCGCCAGTTTCGATCCGCCTCGTTGAACCGCACGGATCGGCAACCGAACGAGGCAGGCGAGACGGATGACGACGATCGGTTCAGAGAACCTCACCAGCGGCCCGGGCAAGCCCGAGCGGTTCGGTGGCAAGTACCGCGGCGCCCGCCGGGACACCGTCCTCACCGAGGTGGTCTCCGGCGACGGCGAGGAGGCCCGCGAGGGTGGCGTGCCCGAGCAGGCCGCGACGCCGCTGTCCCTGCCGTCGCTGGACCCCAACCCGCTCACCGAGCCGTCGTTCCCGCCGAGCGGCTGGCCGATCGAGCAGCAGGAGTCCCTGGTGGACCATCCGCTGCTGCGCGGTCTGCTGATGGAACTGCCGCCGAAGGGCAGCGTCCCTCCGCCTGGCTGGCTGGACCGATGGTTCGAGGCGACCCGCGCGATCCTGGAACTGCTATACGTGCAGGGCGCGAGCCGGTCGCGCTGACACCGGCTCGGCCGCCGGCATGGCCCGCTCGGCGAGCCGGTTGTGCCGCAGCGCGTGGCGTACCCCGATCGCGCACACACCGAGCACCGCGACGGTGATCACCGGGCCGGCCACTCCGGGCGCGGCGAGCAGGTCGACGCCGAGCGCCGGCAGCACGGCCACCAGCACCGCGAGTGCCGTCGCCTGCAACGGCAGCGCGATCAGCGGATGCGCCGCGGCCGCGCGCAGCCCGTGCGGGGCGGGCGTTCCCGGCGCCGCCGCGAACGCGCCCGCGCCGGAGCGCAGCCGCCGGACCCGCCGTACCGTGCAGACCGCCACCACGGCCGCCGGCGCCGCCGCGAGGCCGAGCGCGGCGGCGGCCCGGTCCACAGCGGTGTCGCCGGCGCTCTGCAGGCCCGCGGCGAGGACCGCCGCGGTGAGCGCGAGGCCGGTCAGCACCAGGGCGGACAACCATCCGGTACGCCGGCGCAGCGCGCGGGCGCGGTCGAGCCCGGGCAGGCCCTCCGCGACCAGTCCGGCGGCGAGCCAGACGGCGGCGACGGGAAGCAGTACGGCGAGACGGTCATCCATGCCCCCCAGCCTTGCCCGTTTCGACGTTCGCCGAATCCGGGACGGCACCCCGGTTCGTCCCGTATCCGGGCCCGTAGGGGTCGTCGGGGCGGCTCAGACGTCGAAAGTGGCCGGTCGGGTGGTGGCCGGCGCCGGCGGGGTGGCCTTCCACAGCCCGGTCTTCTGGGCGGCGAGCCGGGTCAGGTAGGCCGGGTTGAGGATGACGTACCGGCGCCACAGGCGCTTGGGCTCCAGGCCGAGCCGCCAGAACCACTCCAGCCCGGCGCGCTGCATCCACGGTGGCGGGTTGCGCAGCAGACCGGCGTGGTAGTCGAACGCCGCGCCGACAGCCATCAGCGGCATGTCCAGCAGCGGGCGCATGGCGTACGCGAAGACCTCCTGGCGCGGGCAGCCCAGCCCGACCAGGACGAGGCGGGCGCCGCTGGCCCGGATCCGGTCGGCGATCTCGGCGTCCTCGCCCGGGGCGGCGGCGCGGAACTTGGACGGCTCGACCCCGGCGATCTTCAGCGCGGGGAACTTGCGCTCCAGCGCCGGGACGAGCCGGGACAGCGTCTCCTCGGTGGAGCCGTAGAGGTAGACCGGCAGCCCCTCCTCGGCGAACCGGGCGAGCACCCGCAGGGTCAGCTCCGGGCCGTAGACGCGGTCGGTGAGCCCGGCGCCGTGCAGCAGGTTGAGCGCCCAGCGCACCGGCTGACCGTCCGGGGTGACCACGTCGAACGAGTTGAGCCGGGCGTTGTGCGCCGGGTCGAGCACGCCGGTCATCACGCCGTGCACGGCGAGCGCGGTGAGCGCCAGTGGGCGGCGTTCGTGCGCGGCCGAGACCACGGCCTCGGTGGCCCGGGCGTAGTCGGTCGCGTCGACCCCGACGCCGAGGACGTTGCGCTTGGTCCCGGCGCTCATGCCTTCGGCACCCACTTGTCGACGTTGGCCTCGTAGATCTCGCGGAGGATCATCGGCACGTCGTACGTGATCTTCCAGGACGGGTAGTGCTCCTCGAAGCGGGCCATGCTGCTGACGTACCACTGGTGGTCGCCGGTGCGGGCCTGCTCGACGTAGTTGATCCGGGCCTCGCGGCCGGTGATCTCCTGGGCGATCCGGAACGCCTCGATGTGCGAGGTGTTCGAGTGCCGGCCGCCGCCGAGGTTGTAGACCTGGGCCGAGCGCGGCTCGCGGAAGAACGCCTCGAACGCGGTGAGCACGTCGTGCGAGTGGATCGCGTCCCGGACCATCTTCCCTTTGTAGCCGAAGAGGTTGTACGTCCGGCCCTCCATCACGCAGCGCATCAGGTACGCCAGGAAGCCGTGCAGCTCGGCGGCGGAGTGCGCCGGGCCGGTCAGTGTGCCGCCCCGGAAGCAGGCGGTCTTCATGTCGAAGTAGCGGCCGTACTCCTGGACCATCACGTCCGAGGCGACCTTCGAGGCGCCGAAGATCGAGTGCAGCGACTCGTCGATCGACATGTCCTCGGTGATGCCGTCGTACCAGCGGTGGTCCTCGGGCAGCTCGTAGCGGGTCTCCAGCTCGATCAGCGGCAGCGAGTTGGGCCGGTCGCCGTACACCTTGTTCGTGGAGCAGTGGATGAACGGCGCGTCGATCGCGTGCCGCCGGGTGTACTCCAGCACGTTGAGCGTGCCGCCGGCGTTCACGTCGAAGTCGGTGAACGGCTCCTTGGCGGCCCAGTCGTGGCTCGGCTGGGCGGCGCTGTGGATCACCACGGCGATGTCCTTGCCGTACCGCTTGAAGACCTGCTCCAGGCCGTCCCGGTCGCGGATGTCGACGGCGTGGTGGGTGTACGCGGAGCCGAGGTCGGCGGCGAGCCGGTCCAGGCTCCAGGCGGTCGAGCCGTCCTCGCCGAAGAAGTACCGCCGCATGTCGTTGTCGATGCCGACCACGTCGAGACCCAGTCCGGCGAAGTGCCGGGCCGCCTCGGAGCCGATCAGACCGCCGGAACCGGTCACCAACGCGACAGTCACACGCCACTCCTGGTCCGTGGGAGGCAGGGAAACCATCGGAGCATAGCGTGACGTCCGAAACGCCCCGATACGAAGCAAGGGCCCCGCTGTGTGCGGAGCCCTTGTTCTGGTGGGGATGGGGGGAGTTGAACCCCCACGTCCTTTCGGACACACGGACCTGAACCGTGCGCGTCTGCCATTCCGCCACATCCCCGTGGCACGACCCGGAACACCATATCGCATCCCGCGCCCGCCATCTGCGACGGGTGCCGGGACATATTACGCTGTCCACTGGCCACGCCACGAACGATCACCGCTCGTGGCGGGCGAAACTTTAGCACGTCCGCGGGCCTGGTCACGAACGGGCCGACGGCAGCCGGCCGAGCGGCGTGTGAGCTGCGGAGGCGGTGTCCGGATACCATCATTGCCTCGGGACCCGAGGAGGAGCCGGTGAGCGTGCTGCAACGCTTCGAGAAGCGTCTGGAAGGCCTGGTCGAGGGGGCCTTCGCCAAGGTCTTCAAAGGGGTGGTCCACCCCGTGGAGATCCTCAACGCCATGCAGCGGGAGGCCGAGGCGCACAAGGCGATCCTGGCCGGTGGGCGCACCCTTGTGCCCAACCGCTACGTGATCGATCTCTCGCCCTACGACCACAGTCGGCTGGCGCCGTACGCTGCCGCGCTGGCCCAGGAGCTGGCGCAGTCGCAGGCCGAGTTCATCGGCGAGCAGGCGTGGACGGTCTACGGCGACGTGATCGTCGAGGTCGAGCGCGGTGAGGGCCTGGACACCGGCATGTTCCGGGTCACCGCCGAGGTCTACACCGGCGGGGACGTCGCCCCGGTCTCCGCGCCCGGTGGCTACGACGCCGGCCCGGCGTACCCGGCGTACGACCAGGGCGGCGGCTACGGCCCTCCGCCCGGTCACGGCGGGGGCCGCAACGTCCGCCTGGTCTCCGGCGACGGCCGCACCTACCCCCTCCAGATGGGCTCGACCGTGATCGGCCGCGGCGACCAGGCCAACCTGCGCCTGCCCGACGTCGGCATCTCGCGACGCCACGCCCGGCTGGACTTCGACGGCGGGCAGGTCGTGCTGACCGACCTGGGCTCCACGAACGGCACGATGGTCAACGGCCAGCGGGTCTCGGCGGTCGCCCTCAACCCCGGCGACATGATCCAGCTCGGCACCACGACGCTGACCTTCCGCGTGGACGGCTGATCCCCGTTGCCGGAGCTCGTCATCACCGTCGCCCGGTTCGGGTTCCTCATCCTGCTGTGGATCTTCGTGTTCACGGTCGTCGGTGTGATCCGCCGGGACCTGTTCGCGGGCGCCCGGTCGGGCCGCCTGGTGGCCGCGCCGCGGGGGATCGGCGCGTCGACCGGGCAGGCGGGGAAGCCGGCGAAGGCCAAGCGCGGCCGGGCCGCCCACCAGCTCGTGGTCACCGCCGGCCAGCTGGCCGGCACCCGGATCACGCTCGGCGAGGCCCAGATCACCATCGGCCGCGCGGAGGACTCGACGCTGGTGATCACCGACGACTACGCCTCGGCGCGACACGCCCGGCTGGTGCCCCGTGAGGGGCAGTGGTACGTCGAGGACCTCGGATCGACTAACGGCACCTATCTCGATCGCGCTAAGGTCACCGGACCAACCCCCGTCCCCCTCGGCGTGCCGATCCGGATCGGCCGCACTTCCCTCGAATTACGGCCATGACTCTGACCCTGCGCTACGCGGCCCACAGCGACCGCGGTCTGATCCGAGACGGCAATCAGGATTCCGTCTACGCCGGACCGCGGCTGCTCGCCGTGGCCGACGGCATGGGCGGCATGGCCGCCGGTGACGTCGCCAGCAACATCGTCATCGGTGCCATGGCGCCGCTCGACGAGGACGTCCCCGGTGACGCCCTGGTCGACGCGCTCCGCTCCGCCGTGGGCACCGCCAACCAGCAGCTCCGCGACACTGTGGACGCCAACCCGCAGCTGGAGGGGATGGGCACCACGCTCACCGCGACCCTCTTCTCCGGCAGCAAGCTCGGGATGGTCCACATCGGTGACTCGCGGGCCTATCTCCTGCGCAACGGTGAGTTCGCGCAGATCACCAAGGACGACACGTACGTCCAGATGCTCGTCGACGAGGGCCGGATCAGCGCGGAGGAGGCGAGCAGCCACCCCCAGCGCTCGCTGCTCACCCGGGCGCTCGACGGCCGCGACATCGACCCGGAGTACAGCGTCCGGCAGGTGCTGCCCGGCGACCGCTACCTGATCTGCTCCGACGGGCTCTCCGGCGTGGTCAGCGCGGACACCATCGCCGACACCATGCGGGAGTACCCCGACCCGCAGCGGTGCGTGGAACGCCTGGTGCAGCTCGCGCTGCGCGGCGGCGGCCCGGACAACATCACCGTGATCATCGCCGACGCCACCGACCAGGACATCGTCGAGGCGTCCCCGATCGTGGGCGGCGCCGCCGCCCGGGATCGCGGCATGGCGACCTCGGCCGACGACTCCACCCCGGCGGCCCGCGCCTCGGCGCTGTCCGCGCCCCGGCCACCCGCCCCCGAGGAGCCGGCGGACAACCGCGACGACGAGCCCGAAGGCCGGCGCCGCCGGCCGCTGCGCACCGTCGCGATGGTGCTGGCGCTCGCGGTCATCGTCGGCGGCGGCGTGTTCGGCGGCTGGACGTACACCCAGCGGCAGTACTACGTCGGCGCCACCGACGACGGCCAGCTCGCGGTCTTCCGCGGCGTGCCCGGCCAGGTCGCCGGGCTGGACCTGTCGAACGTGCACGAGCGCAGTGACGCCCGGCTCGACGACCTGACGCTGGCCGCCCAGGAGCGGGTGAAGCAGGGCATCCAGGCCCGCAACGAGCCGGACGCCGAGCGCCGGCTGGCGGAGCTGACCAGCGACGACCCGGGCAACCCGAACCTCAAGCCGCTCTGCCCGCCCGACCCGACGCCCGGTGTGACCAGTCCGACGCCGGTGGCCACCACCGACCCGCTGCCCCCGCCGAGCGGCAGCCCGCTCCCGTCCACGCCGCCCGCGGGCGCGTCGACGCCCACCCCCGACGCGCCGACGCCGACGTTCACCACCACGCCCGACGCCGTTCCCTCCGACACCGTTCCGCCGGCCGATCCGGCGGGTTGCCGGTCGCCGCAGTGAGTGCCGGCTCGATCCCGAGGACGTATCCGTGACCGCAGCCGCCGTACCGGCCGCCTCGCCCGCTTCGACGGGCGAGCAGTCCGGCGTACGCCTGGCCCGGTCCCGGCGTAACGCCGAGCTGTCCCTGCTCCTGCTCGCCATGGTGCTCGTGGCGGCGTACGCGGCGATGGTCGAGGCGAAGGCGCTGGACACGATCACGTCCGACTTCTGGATCCCGGCCGCCGCGCTGGGGCTGGTCTTCCTCGGCCTGCACCTGGTGATCCGCTGGCTGGCGCCGTACGCCGATCCGGCGCTGCTGCCGGCGGTGGCCCTGCTCAACGGCATCGGCGTGGGCTTCCTGCGCCGGTACGACCTGGCCAAGGCCGCGCCCGCGGAGCGGGAGGACCTGGCCATCTTCGCCGGCACCGGTGGCCGGCAGCTCGCCTGGACGCTGGCCGCCGTGGTGCTTGCCGCCGGGCTGCTGGCGATCCTGCGCGACCACCGGTCGCTGTCCCGGTACGCGTACACGCTGGGCCTCGCCGGCATCGTGCTGGTGATGATCCCGGCGGTGCTGCCCAGCCGCTTCTCCGAGATCAACGGCGCCAAGCTGTGGATCAAGTTCGGCGGGTTCTCCATCCAGCCGGGCGAGTTCGCCAAGCTGGCCCTGCTCACGTTCTTCGCCTACTACCTGGTGCGCAAGCGTGAGGTGCTCTCGCTTGCCAGCCGGCGGGTGCTCGGCATCGACTTCCCGCGCGGGCGCGACCTCGGCCCGGTGCTGGTGGTGTGGCTGGTCAGCCTCCTGGTCCTGATCTTCGAGAAGGACCTGGGCACCTCGCTGCTCTACTTCGGCATGTTCGTGGTGACGCTCTACATCGCCACCGAGCGGGTCAGCTGGCTGCTCATCGGTCTGATCCTGTTCTTCGGCGGCGCCTACCTGGCGTACGTGCTGGGCAGCACCGTGGGCGGCCCGTTCGCGAACTTCTACGACCGGGCGCAGATCTGGCTCGACCCGTTCGCCGAGCCGTACGACCGGGGTTACCAGTTGGTGCAGGGCCTGCTCACGCTCGGCACCGGCGGTCTGTTCGGGGCCGGTCCGGGTGGCGGCCAGCCGACGCTGCTGCCCGAGGTGCAGACCGACTTCATCTTCGCCGGCATCGGTGAGGAGATCGGCCTGTTCGGTCTCTCCGCGCTGCTGGTGATCTACCTGCTGATCGTGGAGCGGGGCCTGCGCGCCGCGCTGGCGGTGCGGGACTCGTTCGGCAAGCTGCTCGCCGGTGGCCTGGCGTTCACGCTGGGCCTGCAGGTCTTCGTCATCGTCGGCGGCATCAGCAAGCTCATCCCGCTGACCGGCCAGACCACCCCGTTCCTGTCCGCCGGTGGCTCCTCGCTGATGGCGAACTGGCTGCTGATCGCGGTGCTGCTGCGCGTCTCCGACGGTGCCCGCCGACCGGTGACCGGTGGTGGCGGCCCGGCGGCCCGGCCGTCCGGTGGTCCACCCGAGCAGTTGCACGGCGCCCCGACGGAGGTGATCCGACCGTGAACGCCCCCCTGCGCCGCGTCGGCGTGGTCGTGATGGTCCTGTTCGGGCTCCTCTTCGCGAACCTGAACTGGATCCAGGCCTACAAGGCCGACGAATACCGCAACAGCGACTACAACGGCCGGGTCCAGGTCGCCGAGTACGACCGCAAGCGCGGCAACATCGAGGTCGGCGGCACCGCGTACGCGCTCAGCAAGGAGACCGGCGGTGAGCTGAAGTACCAGCGCACCTACCCGGGCGGCGAGATGTACGCGCACGTGCTCGGCTGGAAGCCGGTAAACGGCAGCGCGAGCGGTATCGAGCGGGTGGAGAACGACTTCCTCGCCGGCACCAGCGACGCGCTGATCGCCAACCGGATCAAGGACATGTTCACCGGTGACGAGACCGGTGGCGGGAACGTGGTGCTGACGCTGTCGAAGCGGGCCCAGGAGACGGCGTACAAGCAGCTGAACGACAACCAGGTGGGCGCGACGAAGGGCGCGGCGATCGCGATCGACCCGCGTACCGGCGCGGTGCAGGCGCTGGTCTCCATGCCGAGCTTCGACCCGAACCCGCTGGCCAGCCACAACAGCACCGAGGCGGACCGGGCGTACAACACGCTGGAGAAGGACAAGGATCGGCCGCTGGCGAACCGGGCGCTGTCCGAGACGCTGCCGCCCGGCTCCACCTTCAAAATCATCATGGCGGCGGCCGCGCTGGAGAACGGCGTCGGCCAGCAGACCCGCATCCCGGCCGGCTCCAGCTACACCGCGCCCGGCGCCGGACAGCCGATCCGCAACGCCGCGCCGTCGATCTGCCCCGAGTCGCAGGTGACGCTGCGCGAGGCGGTCACCGAGTCCTGCAACACCGGCTTCGCCCAGCTCGGCGTGCGGCTCGGCGCGGACAAGGTGAAGGAGAAGGCCAAGCAGTTCGGCTTCGAGCAGGACGACCTCACCGTCGGCCAGCTCGGCGAGGGTGGCCTCCCGGTGGCGGCCAGCCGCACCGGCGACATGCAGAACCCGGACGGCAGCACCGACCCGGCGGCGCTCGCCCAGTCGTCGATCGGCCAGAACAACGTGCGGATGACGCCGTTGCAGGGCGCGCTGATCGCGGCCGCGGTGGCGAACAAGGACGGCAAGCAGATGCGTCCGTACCTGGTCAAGCAGTTGCTCGGGCCGGACCGCACCACCGTCTACGACCCCGCCCAGCCGCGCGAGCTGCGCCGCCCGATCAGCGGTCAGGTCGCGGCCGACCTGCGCGACATGATGCAGAACGTGGTGAAGGAGGGCACCGGCCGCCGGGCCGCCATCGACGGCTACCTGGTGGGCGGCAAGACCGGTACCGCGCAGTCCGGCCCGAACACGCCGGACCACGGCTGGTTCATCGGCTTCGCGCTGGACAAGGACGGCACGCCGCTGTCCGCCGTCTGCGTCGAGCTGGAGCAGGCGGGCAACGGCGGCAGCGCCGAGGCGGCCCGCATCGCCGGCCGGATCATGGCGGCGGCCATCGCGGACTCCGGGAGGCGCTGACGTGCTGAGCCCGGGGGTGAAGCTCGGCAACCGCTACCGCCTCGACGAGCGGATCGCCAGCGGTGGCATGGGCGACGTGTGGCGCGGCACCGACCAGGTGCTGGGCCGTACCGTCGCGGTCAAGAGCCTGCTCCCCGCGCTGCTCGACGAGCCGGGCTTCGCCGAGCGGTTCCGGGGCGAGGCGCGGACCATGGCGACCATCAACCACCCGGGCGTGGTCGACGTCTACGACTTCGGCAGCGACCAGCACATCGCGTTCCTGGTGATGGAGTACGTCGAGGGCGACGCGCTGTCGGCCACGCTCAGCCGGGTCGGCCGGCTGACCCCGGCGCGGACCATGGCGCTGCTGGCCCAGGCCGCCGACGCGCTGCACGCCGCGCACGAGAAGGGCATCGTGCACCGTGACGTGAAGCCCGGCAACCTGCTGGTCCGGCCGAACGGCACGCTCGTGCTCACCGACTTCGGCATCGCCCGCTCCGAGCTGGTCGGCCAGCTCACCGCCGCCGGCTCGGTGCTCGGCACCGCCTCGTACATCTCGCCGGAGCAGGCCACCGGTGCGGTGGCCACGCCCGCCTCGGACGTCTACGCGCTCGGCGTGGTCGCGTACCAGTGCCTCGCCGGCCGGCGCCCCTTCGAGGGGGACAACCCGCTCGAAATCGCCATGAAGCACGTACGGGAGACGCCCCGGGCGCTTCCGGCCGACATCCCGCCGCAGGTCCGGGCCATCGTGGAGCGGGCCATGGCGAAGGACCCTTCCGCCCGCTGGCCCAGCGCCGCCGCGCTGGCGAGCATCGCCCGGCAGGCCAAGCTCGCGCTCTCCCAGGCGGCCCGCGCCGGACGGCCCATCTCGGCCGCGCCCGCCTCACCGGCCGCACCCGTCGCACGCGCTCAGGTGCCGACCGCTCCCCGGCCGCAGCCACCGGCCGCCGCCGCGCATCCGCAGCCCCGTCCGCCGGTCTCCCCGGCCCGTCCGCCCGTTTCGCCGGCCCGCCCGCCGGTGACGCAGCGCCCGGCCGTGATCGCCCACCCGGCCCCGATGCCCCGCCCGCCGGTGGCGCCGCGTGGCGCGGCACCCGTACCGCAGCGGCCCGTGCCCCAGCACAACCCCATGCCGTACGCGCGCCCGGCCGCCCCGCCCCCACCCCGGCGCTCCCGGTCCGGGCTCTGGACGACGGCGATCGTGGTGGCCGTGCTGGTCATCCTCTGCTCGGGCGTGATTTCGTTCCTGTACCGGAAATACGGTGCTACCGCATCCGCTCCGGCGAGTGTGAGCGTGACCTCCGGCGCGGTGCGGCCGCACGGAGGCGACTATCCGGTCCGCACGTCGTACCGTCGTGAGGTACGCCTCCTGCCGGCCGACGGCGGTACGACGACGAGCGAAGGACGAGACACGCGATGACAGCGCAGGCCCGCCTGCTCGGTGGCAGGTATCAGGTCGGCGAGCTGCTGGGCTACGGCGGCATGGCCGAGGTGCACCGCGGCCGCGACCTCCGGCTCGGGCGGGATGTCGCGATCAAGATGCTCCGTGCCGACCTGGCCCGGGATGCCACCTTCCAGATGCGGTTCCGCCGCGAGGCCCAGAACGCCGCCTCGCTGAACCACCCGGCCATCGTCGCCGTCTACGACACCGGTGAGGAAACCGGCCCGACGGGCGAAACCCTGCCGTTCATCGTGATGGAGTTCGTGAACGGCAGGACGCTCAAGGAGGTCCTCGGCGTCGAGGGGCGGCTCCAGCCGCGCCGGGCGCTGGAGATCTGCGCCGACATGTGCGCGGCGCTGGAGTTCAGCCACCGGCACGGGATCATCCACCGGGACATCAAGCCCGGCAACGTGATGCTCACCCAGACCGGCCAGGTCAAGGTGATGGACTTCGGCATCGCCCGGGCGCTGGCCAGCGGCGCCACCACGATGACGCAGACCAGCGCGGTCATCGGCACCGCACAATACCTCTCTCCCGAGCAGGCGCGCGGCGAGGCGGTCGACGCCCGCTCCGACGTCTACGCGGCCGGCTGCGTGCTGTTCGAGCTGCTCTGCGGCCACCCGCCGTTCGTCGGCGACAGCCCGGTCAGCGTCGCCTACCAGCACGTGCGGGAGCAGCCGCCGACGCCGAGCACGATCAACCCGGACGTCAACCCGGCGGTCGACGCCATCGTGCTCAAGGCGCTGTCGAAGAACCCGCTCAACCGCTACCAGAGCGCCGGTGAGATGCGGGCGGACCTGCTCCGCGCCGCCGCCGGCCGGCCGGTGCTGGCCACCCCGGTGATGCCGGCCGAGGAGACCATGCCGATGGGCGCCGCCGCGGGCGGCTACCAGCAGGCGCAGCAGACCCAGATGATGGGCCCGCAGACCCGCCCGCAGCCGGTGGCGCGGGTCGGTGACCCGGGCAAGCGCAAGAGCTCGTCCTGGGTCATCGCGGCGTTCGCCGCGCTCGGCGTGCTCGCGGTGATCGCGCTGGGGACAGCGCTCTGGCTCAACCAGGCCGGCAACGAGAAGGTGTCGGTGCCCCAGCTGGTGGGCCGGTCGGCGGACGACGCGAAGGCCGCGCTCACCCAGGCCGGGCTGCGGTACGGCACAGGCGATCCGGTGCAGAACACCACCTGCGAGAAGGGCTCGGTGGTCGAGCAGAGCCCGACGTTCGGCCAGCGGGTGGACAAGGACACCGAGGTCACCGTCAAGGTCTGCACCGGTCCGGGCCAGGTGACCGTCCCCACCGGGCTGAAGGGCAGTACCTACAACGCCGCGAAGGACCGACTGACGGAACTTGAGCTGATTCCCGTTCGCGAGGATGTCAACGACAGCGCGCCGGAGGGTCAGGTCATCTCCGTCTCGCCCACCGAGGGCAGCTCGGTCGCCGAGGGCAGCAAGGTGACGCTCAAGGTCTCCAAGGGCAACGTCGGCGAGGTGCCGACCGTCATCGGCTACACCGAGGAGCAGGCGACACAACAGCTCAAGGAGGCCGGCTACACGGTCCGGGTCCGGGAGGGCAACGAGGTCGATCCGTCCCAGGCGGGCAAGGTCAGCAAACAGTCGCCGGCCGGCAAGACGAAGCTGGCCAAGGGCGAGCGGGTGACCATCGAGGTCGACGTGCCGCGCGAGGACGAGGAGCCGACCAGCCCGACGCCGAGCGGCAGCCCCAGCACGACGCCGACCACGCCGGGCGGTGGCGGCAACGGCGGCGGCAGTGGCTTCCCGTTCCCGACCATCGCGCCCAGCCGTACCGAACGCTGAGCATCACCTGACCGACGACGCGGCGGTGTCCCCGATCCCGGGGCCGCCGCCGCGCCCGTCCCAGCGCCCGCCCCTTCCCCGTCGATCATGAACTTGACGGCGACAAATCGGGCGTCGAACGCCGTCAACTTCATGATCGACGGGGCGGGCGGGCGGGCGGGGGGAGGGGAGGAGCGGGCGAGCGGTCAGGCTGCGGCGAAGGCGGCCCGGCGGCGGGCGTCGACCTCGGCGGCCAGCTCCGGGGCACGTTCCAGCGCCGCCGGGAAGCCGCAGGCGGCCAGCCAGTTCGCCAGCATGAGGTGACCGCCCTCGGTCAGCACCGACTCCGGGTGGAACTGCACGCCCTCGATGGGCAGCGTCCGGTGCCGCATCGCCATCACCACGCCGGAGCCGGTCCGGCCGGTGACCTCCAGCTCGTCCGGCAGCGTCTCGGGCAGTACGGCGAGCGAGTGGTAACGGGTGGCGGTGAACGGGTCGGGCAGGCCGGCGAGCACGCCCACGCCGTCGTGGCGTACCTCGGAGGTCTTGCCGTGCAGCAGTTCCGGCGCGCGCGCCACTGTGGCGCCGAACGCCTCGCCGATCGCCTGGTGACCGAGGCAGACGCCGAAGATCGGGAGCTTGCCGGCGTACTCGCGGATGACGTCCAGGCAGATGCCGGCCCGGTCCGGGCTGCCCGGACCGGGCGACAGCAGGATGCCACCGGCGCCCGCCCGGCCCACCTCGGCGACGTCGATCTCGTCGTTGCGCCGTACGTCGCAGTCGGCCCCGAGCTGTCCGAGGTACTGCACGAGGTTGAAGACGAACGAGTCGTAGTTGTCGATCACCAGGACACGCATCGGGGTCACCTGTTCGGGGTGGGGGGCGGGGCGTTGTTCGTCTCGGTGCTGTACGGCAGCTCCTCGTCGCCGGGCAGCCCGGTCGGCTCGGTGAGCCCGCCGTCACCCGGTACGCCGGAGTCCTGGGTGACCTGCACGTCGTCGAAGGGCAGCAGCGGCTCGGCCCACGGGAACACCACGAACCAGAGCAGCGCGACGGTGGCGGTGGCCAGCAGCAGCGAGCCGATCAGCTTTCCGGGCAGCCCGAAGGGAAGTTTCCGCCAGATCCAGGAGTACACGGCTCACGTCTCCAGTTCGGCCGGGCGGCCCGCCGACTTGGCCTGGACGGTGTCCAGCCGGGCGTGGATGATCAGCCGCTGGTAGTTGTCGAACTTCGGGTTGCAGGTGGTGAGCGTGAGCAGCTTCTCGGTGGGCTTCTGGCCCGGCTTGCCCGGCACCGGCGCGACCACCTCGACCTGGGACGGCTTGACGATGCGCTGCTCGTACACGCGGTAGACGAGCCAGTCGGTGCGGGTCTCGACCACTATGGCGTCGCCGGTCTTCAGCTCGTCCAGCCGCCAGAACGTGGAGCGGATCCGGTGGCCCGCCACGGCGAAGTTGCCCACCTCGCCGGGCATGGCGCTGTCCGGGTATCGGCCCGGGGCGTACCGGATGTCGTTGGGGGTGACCCCCTCGACCACCACCCAGTGCTTGTCGAACTTGGGGATGTAGAGGCCGGCGACCGGTTTTCCGTTGGCCGGCGGCTTCGGCTTCACGGTCGGCCCGGTGGTCGGGGCGACCGTCGGGTCCGCGCCCCACTCCTGGGCGAGCTGGCTGTTCAGGTCGCTCTGGTGGGCGTCGACGATGACCGCCTTGCCCCAGATCTCGTAGCCGGCGAAGAGGAGCACCACCAGGCCGAACGTGATGAGCAGTTCGCCGGCGCCGCGTACGACGGTGCGCAGCCGGGAGCCGGCGCTGGGGCGGGTCAGCTCGGAGTAGACGCTCCGGTAGCCCTCGCCGGTCTGCTCGGGCCGCAACTGCACCACCCGCTCGCCGCGCCGGGGGCGGGGCGGCTCGGCCGGTGGCTCGTCGCCGCTGTCCGCCGCGTCCGGCGCCGGAGGCACCGCGCCCATCAGCCCGGTGGCGTCCATCCGGGGGTCCGCGGGCGGCCGGGTGACGGCGGGCAGCACCGCCGTCGCTCCCGGGTCGGCCGGCGGGGTCCGGTCCGCGTCGGCCGGGCCGCCGAACCGGGGTACGCCGGGTGCACCGGCCGCCTGCCGTCCCTCGCCCCCCGGCGTACGTCCTCCGTTCTCCCACGGCTGCGGGCCGGTGCGCGGCGGCTGGGCCCCGCGCACACCGCGTTCCGGCGGGAGCGCGCCGCCGGCCGGGCGGGTGGGATTCTGGTGCGCTGCCGGTCCGTACGCGCCCGGCCGCATCTGCCGCTCACCCGTCCCGGGCGGGGCATCGCCGGGTCGCGTCCGGCGTTCACCCGCCGGGGGTGGGACGTCGCCCGGTCGCGTCGTGCGTTCGCCCGTCCGGGGCGGCACGTCGGCCGGCGTGGCGGGACGCATCCCGGGCCCGCGCTGGGGCGCGGCCGTGTGCTGCGGTGGACCGCCCGGCTGGCCGGTGCCGGGTCCGGCCGGCCCGGCGAAACGCGCCGGGCCGGACCCGCCCGCGCCCGGACGGCCGGGCGATCGGTGCGCCGACTCGGGGATCCCGTCACCGGAAGGCTGGAACCCGGACTCGGGAACTCTGCCACCGGAGGGCTGGAACCCGGATTCGGGAATCCCGCCGGCGGAGGGGCGGAACCGCCTGTCGGCCTCGACGTGGTGCGGGCCGGCCGGCGGATGGGCCTGGTTGCCCGGCCAGGGCGGCGGAGCGGACCGTGGCGGGCCGGGCGGTGGTGGGGCGGTCGACGGTGGGGCGGTCGACGGCGGGGCGGTCCGTGGCGGGGCGCTCCGTGGTGGGGCGGGCGTCGGTGGGAACGGGCCCCGTCGCGCCGGAGAGGTGTGCGACGGTCCGGCGTCGGGCCAGGGCAGGTCGAGCGGGGGCGGCGACGCCGGGGCGGGGGCCGGGCGCTCGACCTTGGGGAGGAACGCGGTGGGCTCCTCCTGGCGGTCGTGGCCGCGGCGGTCCCGGGGGTCGCCGCCGCTCACCGGGGCACCGTCGCCGACTGCAACGCGGTGGAGTCCTCGAACGCCGGCACGGTGACTGTGGAGACGCGCTCGACGTAGCCGAGTTGGTAGTGCTCAGCCACTTCCTTGAACACCCGCACTCCCTCAGAGGCGGCGAGCGCCCGCTGGAGTTCCGCGGGGTCGCCGATTGCCACGATCTTGAAAGGAGGGGAGTACACCCGGCCGTGCAGCAGCAGGGTGTTACCGACGCAGCGTACCGCGCTGGTGCTGAGCACGCGGACGTTCATGATTGACATGGCCTCCGCGCCGCCGGCCCAGAGCGCGTTGACCACCGCCTGGACGTCGCCCTGGTGCACGACCAGGTCGTCGTTGCTGGCGCCCTTGGGCAGCGGCTGGTCGGGCCGGCGGTCGGCGTCGTTCAGCTCGACCGTCACGCCGCTGCCGGTGAGCGCGGTGAACCCGGCGGCCTGCCGGCTCGCGGCGGCCCGGTCCCGTTCGGTCTTGATCGGCCCGTCGGCGCCGGCCAGCGCGGCGGTCTGCTCCTCCACCTCGGTGCGGAGCCGGGCGGCCTTCGCCTCGCTCGCCGCCACCTGCTCCCGGCGGTCCTCGATCAGCTGGGTGAGCTGGGGCCGGCGGTCCTCGCGCAGCGGCGTGCCGCCCGCGGTGGTGGCGGTGGTGGTGAACAGCAGCCCGGCCGCGGCGGCGATCAGGGGTACGCCGATCGACCAGCCCGGGCGGCGCTGGCGGGCGCGCCGGGGCAGCAGGGCGGCTGCCGCGCGGCGGAGGACCTTCTGCCAGGAGGCGGCGCCGGACGTGTACTCCACCGGGCGTTCCCTTTCCCGTCGTCTCGTTCCGGCTCGCGCCGATGCGAACCGACCTGATCGACCCGGAAAGTCCGCTCTTTCCGGTTACTGAGTGCACCGGCCTGGCCCCATTCGTGGCCTGGACGGTCCGTCGGGACTACGCTAGCTGTCGAACATTATTGGCCATGGACCGTCGCCCTCGCGCCCGGTTGTCAGGCCGGACGAGGTCGTACCCCCCTCTGGAGAGCGTCGTGCCCAAGTCTCAGGTCCGCAAGAAGAAGGTGTACACCCCGCCCACGGACGTTCGTCCGACGGCGACGGCGTCGACGCGCAAGCCTAGCCCGGTCTGGCTGCCGGTCACGGCGGTCGCGCTGATCGTGGTCGGCATCGGCTGGCTGGTGCTCTACTACCTGTCCGAGCAGGCGTACCCGGTCGCCACCTGGGGTTACTGGAACCTCGCTGTCGGCTTCGGCGCGATGGTCTCCTCGCTGATCCTGCTCTCCCGCTGGCGCTGAGCCGGCCGCCCGTCGACCCGGCGTAGGTCACGCCACGCCGCCCCTGCCAGGCGCTTCGTCGCCGCTACACCTAAGGTGTGCGCAGGGCGGCGTGGCCTGGTGCGAGAAGACTCACGTTACTGCTGGGTAACCTTGCGCGTAGGCTGCACGGACAAGCAGCAGACCGGGAGGCCAACTCGATGGGCAGCGTCCAGATCGTCACCACGATCCTCGCGGCCGCCATCACCGCTGTCGCGGTGTGGCTTGCGGTGCGCGCGGTCATGAAGATGACCGCCGTCATCCGGCTCGGTCAGCCCGCGCCGGAGCGCTTCGGCGACAAGGGCGCGCGTACCAAGAAGATGCTGGTGGAGACCGCAGGTCACACCCGCATGCTGAAGTGGAGCGTGGTCGGCGCCGCCCACTGGTTCGTGATGGTCGGCTTCATCGTGCTGTCGCTGCTGGTGCTGGAGGCCTACTTCGAGGTCGTCTCGACCGGTGGCGGGTTGCCGATCATCGGGCACTGGACGATCTTCGGCCTGGTCACCGAGTGGATCGGCATCCTCGGCCTGGTCGGCATCCTGGTACTGATGGCGATCCGCCTGCGCAACCGGCCGGGCCGCGCGGAGAACCGCTCCCGGTTCACCGGTTCGAGCATGTGGCAGGGCTACTTCGTCGAGTGGGTCGTCCTGCTGGTCCTGATCTTCGGGTTCGTGATCCGGGGCTTCAAGGTCGCCACCGACCACTTCGAGTACCCGGTCTGGGCCGCCCCGCTCAGCCACGCGATCGGCTCGGTCCTCCCGAACTGGGAGGCCGGCGTCAGCGTCGCCGCGCTCATCAAGATCTGCATCTCGATGACCTGGCTCATCGTGATCTCGCTGAACGTCACCATGGGCGTGGCCTGGCACCGCTTCCTGGCCTTCCCGAACATCTTCTTCAAGCGCGACCCGGAGAAGCCGGCCGGCTCGGGCCTCGGCCCGCTGCGCCCGATGACCAGCGAGGGCAAGCCGCTGGACTTCGAGGAGGCCGACCCGGAGAAGGACCAGTTCGGCGTCGCCCAGGTCGAGCAGTTCAGCTGGAAGGGCCTGCTCGACTTCAGCACCTGCACCGAGTGCGGCCGCTGCCAGTCGCAGTGCCCGGCCTGGAACACCGGCAAGCCGCTGTCGCCGAAGCTGCTGGTGCTGAGCCTGCGCGACCACGCGTACGCCAAGGCGCCTTACCTCCTGGCCGGCGGCGGCAAGGACCTCACCGGCGAGGAGAAGGCGACGCAGGAGCAGCTGGCCGGCGTCGACGTGCTCGCCATGGCCGAGGCCGAGCGGCCGCTTATCGGCACCGCCGAAGAGGGCGGCGTCATCGACCCGGACGTGCTCTGGTCCTGCACCACCTGTGGCGCGTGCGTCGAGCAGTGCCCGGTGGACATCGAGCACGTGGACCACATCGTCGACATGCGCCGCTACCAGGTGCTCATCGAGTCGAGCTTCCCGTCCGAGGCCGGCGTCATGCTGCGCAACCTGGAGAACAAGGGCAACCCGTGGGGCGCCCCGCAGAACACCCGCGAGGACTGGACCAAGGGCCTCGGGTTCGAGGTGCCGCGGGTCGGCGAGGTCGACGACTTCGAGTACCTGTTCTGGGTCGGCTGCGCCGGCGCGTTCGAGGACCGGGCCAAGAAGACCACTCGTGCGGTCGCCACGCTGCTCAACGAGGCGGGCGTCTCCTTCGCCATCCTCGGCGAGGGCGAGACCTGCTCCGGTGACCCGGCCCGCCGCATCGGCAACGAGTTCGTCTTCCAGATGCTCGCCCAGCAGAACGTCGAGACGCTGAACGAGGCGTTCGAGGGCCGGGAGAAGACCAAGCGCAAGATCGTCGCCACCTGCCCGCACTGCTTCAACACGCTCGGCAACGAGTACGGCCAGCTCGGCGGCGAGTTCGAGGTCGTGCACCACACCCAGTTGCTGGCCCACCTGGTCAGCGCCGGCAAGCTCACCCCGGTGCAGCCGGTGGACGGCGGCGTCACCTACCACGACCCGTGCTACCTGGGCCGCCACAACCGGATCTTCGCCGCGCCGCGTGAGGTGCTCGGCGATTCGATCCAGGGCGAGCTGACCGAGATGCCGCGTAACAGCGAGCGCTCCTTCTGCTGCGGCGCCGGCGGCGCCCGGATGTGGATGGAGGAGAAGATCGGCAAGCGGATCAACGTGGACCGGGTCGAGGAGGCCATGTCCACCGGGGCGAAGACCATCGCGGTCGGCTGCCCGTTCTGCTCGACGATGCTGAACGACGGCGTGAACGGCAAGGGCGCGGGCGAGCAGGTCGAGGTGGTCGACGTGGCCAGCGTGCTGCTGCGCTCGGTCAAGCCGGAGGCCCCGGCCGGCGAGCCGGAGGTCGCGCCGAGCGCGAGCTGAGGCGTACCCCGGCAGAAGCCGGACCACGACGGCGGCGGCACCCGTGCGGTGCCGCCGCCGTAGCGCGCCACGGGGGCCCACCGTCGGCGCTCGCGTGCCACAATCACGCCCATCGACGGCCTTCTTCTTCTGACGCTGTTGCCCCTGGTCGGTTTCGTGCTGCTGACCGCCGGCAACGCCTTCTTCGTCGCGGCCGAGTTCGCCCTCGTCACCGTGGACCGGGCGGAGATCGACAGGCGGGCCGGCGAGGGCGACGGCCGGGCCGCCACGGTACGCCGCGCGCTGCGCGAACTGTCCTTCCAGCTCTCCGGCGCGCAACTCGGCATCACCCTCACCGCGCTGCTCACCGGCTACCTCGCCGAACCCGCGCTGGCCCGGATCTTCGCCCCGCTGCTGCATCCGCTCGGCGGCGCGGAACGCTTCTCCGGCCTGCTCGCGCTGGCCCTCGCCACGCTCATCTCGATGCTCTTCGGCGAGCTGGTGCCGAAGAACCTGGCGCTGGCCCGCCCGATGCCGGCGGCGCTCGCCACCGCCGCGCCGATGCGCGCGTTCTCCCGCATGTTCGGCTGGCTGATCCGGCTGCTGAACGAGTCAGCCAACCGGCTGGTGCGCCGCCTCGGCGTGGAGCCGCAGGAGGAGCTGGCCAGCGCCCGCTCCCCGGAGGAGCTGGGCCTGCTCGCGGCCATCTCGGCGCGGGCCGGCGCGCTGCCGCCGGACACCGCGATGCTGCTGCGGCGCACGATCCGCTTCGGTGACAAGCGGGCCGCCGAGGCGATGACGCCCCGGGTGGACGTGACAGCGCTGCGCGCCACCGCGTCCGTCGCCGACCTGCTGGACCTCTCCCGGCAGACCGGCCGGACCCGGTTCCCGGTCTACGAGGAGACGCTCGACCTGGTCACCGGCGTCGCCGGGGTGCCCGACGCGCTGGGGGTGCCGCTGGCCCGCCGGGCCGTCACCTCGGTGGCCGCGGTGGCCCGGGAACCGGTGTACGTGCCGGAGAGCCTCAACCTGAACGGGGTGCTGGCCGCGCTGAAGGCCGCCGGGGCGGACCTGGCGATCGTGGTGGACGAGTACGGGGGCACCGACGGCGTGGTGACGGTGGAGGACCTGGTCGAGGAACTGGTCGGGGAGATCGCCGACGAGTTCGACCCGGACGCGGTCGACGACGCCGGGCCGGTGGAGCTCACCGTGCCGGGCGGCGAGCGGACCGTCCTGGCCGACGGCGTGCTGCGCGCCGACGAACTGGTCGAGCAGACCGGGTTCCGGCTGCCCGACGGGCCGTACGAGACGCTGGGCGGCTTCCTGATGGCGCGGCTGGGCCACATCCCGGTGCCGGGCGAGACGGTCGACGAGGCCGGGTACGAGTTCACGGTGGTGGAGGTCGACCGGCACCGGATCGAGCAGGTGCGGGTGGTGCGCCCCGAGGAGCCCGACGACGGTGCCTGAACTACTCGTGGCGGTGGTGTTGCTGCTCGGCAACGCGTTCTTCGTGGGCAGCGAGTTCGCGCTGATCGCCTCCCGCCGTACCGTGATCGAACCGCTTGCGGCGACGTCGAAGCGGGCCCGGTGGGCGCTGGCCGCGATGAACCAGATTCCGCTGATGATCGCCGGAGCGCAGCTCGGCATCACCGTCTGTTCGCTCGGCCTCGGCGCGATCGCCGAGCCGGCGCTGGCCCACCTGCTGGAGGGGCCGTTCGCCGCGCTGGGGATGCCCGCCTCGGCGGTGCACCCGGTGACCTTCGTCATCGCGCTGGCGGTGGTGGTGTTCCTGCACACGGTGGTCGGCGAGATGGTGCCGAAGAACATCACGCTGGCCGGTCCGGAGCCCTCGGCGCTCTGGCTCGGCCCGGCCATGCTGGCGTTCTGCCTGGTCACCAAGCCGCTGCTGCTGGCGATGAAGTGGGCGTCCCGGCAGGTCCTGCGGTGGTGGCGGGTGGAGGCGACAGACGCGGTGAAAACCGTGTTCACCGCCGAGGAACTGGCCGGGCTGGTCTCGCAGGCGCGTACCGAGGGGTTGCTGGACGCCGAGGAGCACGCCCGGATCACCGGCGCGCTGGCCCTGCACAGCCGTACGGCGGCGGACGCGCTGCAACAGTGGTCCACTGTCACCACAGTGGCCGAGGACGTCTCACCGGCGTCGCTGGAGGTGCTGGCGACCCGCACCGGTCGGTCCCGCTTCCCGGTGGTGCAGCGGTCCACCCGCCGGGTGCTCGGTTTCGTGCACGTGAAGGACGTGCTCGGGTACGCCGGCGCGAGTCGCCGGGCCCCCGTGCCGGCCGCTGTCTACCGGCCGCTGGCGGTGGTGCCGCCGGACCGTACGCTCGCCGACCTGCTGCTCGCGATGCGCCGCGAACGCCGCCACATGGTGCTGGTCAGCGACGGACGGCGGCCGATGGGCGTGGTGACGCTCGACGACGTATTGACAGCCATCGTCGGAAGATGAAATGAATACCCTTGGTGTGCAATCGATTGCGGATACGTGATTGAACAAACGGTCGCCTTGATTCCACCGGACGCCTTCCCTAATGTGGGGCACCGACCGCTGTGGGTCGTCTGCCTCGATCTTCCCTCTCGCGAGGCGCCCGGCGGTCGGTTGCAAAGGAGTCCGTGCCGGTGGCAACCACGCCCCCTCAACGTCACGCCCCGAGCGCTCCACCCGGCCGACGTGCCGGGTTCCACCGGATGGCACGCCGTCTGGTCACCCTGGTCGCGGCCGCCGCGGTCGGCGCCGGGATGCTGACGGCTCCGGCGCACGCGGCGCCGTCGGTGGACGAGATCGACGCGCAGATCGACAAGCAGTGGGAGCAGCTCGAACCCACCATCGAGCAGTTCAACAAGGTCCGCTCGCAGCTTCGCGCCAACCAGAAGAAGTCCAAGGCGCTGAAGGACAAGATGGTGCCGCTGGAGCTGGCCTCCACGCTCGCCATGAACAAGGTCGGCGACATCGCGGCCCGCTACTACATCCAGGGCCCGTCGCAGGAGCTGGGCGCGCTGCTGGTGAGCACCAAGCCGGGCACGCTGGCCGAGCAGCTGGTCATGCTGGACCGGATCGCCGACGACCAGCGCCGTCAGATCGCCGGTGTGCTCAAGGTGCGGGACGAGTACAACAGGCAGAAGGAGAAGCTCGACGAGCTGATCGAGCTGGAGACCAAGCAGCAGAACGACCTCGCGGCGAAGAAGAAGCAGATCGACTCGGAGATCAAGCGGCTCACCGCGATGCTGCCGGTGACCTCGATCCGCCCGGCGGGCTGCCCGAAGATCGACGGCGTGGTGAGCAGCGCCGCGCGTACCGCGATCGCGACGGCGTGCGCCCAGGTCGGCGACCCGTACGTGTGGGGCGCCACCGGCCCGAACGCGTTCGACTGCTCCGGCCTCACGCAGTACGCGTACAAGGCGGCGGGCATCTCGCTCACCCACTTCACCGGCGCGCAGTGGAACGAGGGCCGCAAGGTGTCCCGTTCCGAGGCGCGCCCGGGTGACCTGGTGTTCTTCGGCTCCGATCTGCATCACGTCGGGCTCTATCTCGGCAACGGGGTGATGGTGCACGCGCCCCGGACAGGCAAACCGGTCCAGGTGTCGAGCATCAACACCCAGCCGCTCGCCGGCTTCGTCCGGGTCACCTGACCTCGGTCACACCGAAAGGCCCCCGGTCCGCACGGACCGGGGGCCTTCGCGTTCTCGGGGAGGGGTCAGCGCGGCGCGCCGACCGGGGACGGCAGGATCAGCACGTCGTCCAGGTTCACGAACATGATCCGGTGGCCGAACTGGACCTGCACGTACTGGTTCTTCCCGCGTACCACGGTCCGGTCACCCGGCGCGGAACCGTCGAACGAGACCGCCCGGTAGTACTCGCCGGGCAGCACCCCGCCGACCGCGTACCGCTGGCCGGCGGCGAACGTGTACTGCAGCGGAGAGATGGCCTGGTACGGGATGGTGTCCGGGTAGGCGGACTGCTCCGGGTAGGCGCGGCCGTACACCGGGATGGTGGCCTTGCCGGGCCGCGGGGTCACCACGAAGCCGGTGGCCCACTTGGCGGTGGGCGCGGAGGCCGGGTTGTGGAACCACGCCTTCTGGCCGAGGTACCAGATCGCGGTCCAGTCGCCCTGCCGGCCGGCGAGCGCGTACGTCTGGCCGGCCGAGGCGCGGGCGCCGTGGTCGGAGATGTACATGGTGTCCGGCGTGCCGTCCGGGCGCAGCCCGAGGTCGTTGACGAGCGGGGCGTCCGGGCTCGGCGCGGTCCGCAGGATCACCGCCGAGGAGCCGCGCGAGGGGCACGGCTGCGCCGGCGGGGTGGGCGTCGGGACGCCCGGCGGCTGCTGGTTGCAGCCGGTGAACGCGGGCCGGTTGGTGGCGAAGTCCGGGTCGATGGTGACCAGGCCGGTCTTCGCCGTGCCGGTGCCGCGGAACGGCGCCTTCATCAGGTCGAAGTAGTGCGACCAGTCCCAGTAGGGCCCCGGGTCCCAGTGCATGCCGCCCACGTTGGCGGCGGTGATGCCGGGCACGTTGTCGTGGCCGATGATGTGCTGCCGGTCCATCGGGATGCCGAACTTCAGCGCCAGGTGGCGGACCAGCTTGGCGGAGGTGCGGTACATCGCCTCGGTGTACCAGGTGCCCTGGCCGGCGAAGCCCTCGTGCTCCAGGCCGATGGACTTGGCGTTGACGTACCAGTTGCCGGCGTGCCAGCCGACGTCCTTGGTCTTGATGTGCTGGGCGATGTAGCCGTCCACCGAGCGCAGCGTGTAGTGCCAGCCCAGGTAGTCGGCCCGCTTCACCAGGTCGACGCTCGGGCCGAAGTAGCCCTCGGTGTCGTGGATGACGATGTACTCGATCTTCTGCTGCTTCGGCCGGTCAGCCAGGTCGTGGTTGCCGTAGTCGCCCGGGTCGTCGCTGAGCTGCTCGTAGGGCGCGGGAATCCACTCGCAGGCCAGCCGGACCGGGCACTCCAGCCCGTCCGGCCGCTGCGCGGTGCGCAGGCCGAGGCGGGCCAGCCGGGAGCGGTCCGGCTTCGCGGCGGTGGCGGCGAGCGTGACCCGCTGGCCGTCGTCGGTGGTCCGGGTGGCGCCCTGGCCGAGCTGGTCGTACACCTCGTCGGCGAAGGCCGCCGCCGCGTCGGCGGTGTCCGCGCCGGAGTAGCGGGCCACCGCGGCGTACCAGGCCGCCGGGTCGGTGCCGGCGCCGACCGGCCCGCCCAGAGCCTTCTGGTACGACGACAGCAGCGCCGCGCCGCCGCGGATGTTCGCGGCCGGGTCGGTGCGCAGCGTCCCCGCGTCCAGCCCGGTGAGCGCGGCGGCCGCGTCGAGCGTCTGGAGCGAGGCGCTCGGCAGCGGCGTCTCCCGCGTCGGCGCGGCGGCGGTGGCCGGGTCGAGCTTCAGCGGCCGGGAGTCGTCGCCGCGCGGGTCCTCGTCCTCGTCGACGTGGGCGCTGCCCGGCGTGGCGAGGATGTGCGCGGCGTCGGTCAGGTGCATCGGGCCGTAGCCGCCGCTGGTGCTGGGCTGACCCGGGTGGGTGTCCCAGCGGGACTCCAGATAGGAGACACCGAGCAGCACGTTCTGGGGCACGCCGTACTCGGCCGCGGCGGCGGCGTATTGTTGTTGCCGGTCGCTCGCGGGCGCGGACGTGTCCGGCGCGGCGGTAACCGGGCCGGTGGTCGCCAGCGCGGTGGCCGTGGCCACGGCGGCGGCGAGCAGTATCCGTCTGCCCGACGGCGGGGCGGAGAGATGCATCGAACCTCCTGGACAGGGATGGGGGTCACTGCGTTTCCACCCTCACTCCGCACACCCGCGACGGTCAATACCTTTCCAGTAAGTAATCAGTCGTGAAAGAAAATTTCACCTCCGTGCGCAGTGTGGCGCTGGATCGCGTACGGAGTGTCACGGCGCTGGAAGTTGCGGATCGATAACGGTGGTCCCTACTCTGGTGAATCGTCGGCCGCACGTCTCACCGTCCAACCCGGTCGGTGACGGTCCGACACCGCCGAGTCGCCTCCGGGCGAGCCGGGGAACCAGGTACCTGGGGTGAATCCGCAGCGCTGCTGCGGTAGGGCGGCTCCCTTCCCGCCCGAATCCGTCAGCTAACCCGGTAGGCGGTACGGAAGAAGGAGTACGGACGCCCGGTGGCACTCCATGCCCCGCGGCCGTCGTCGAACCGGTCGGTCGACCGGTCCAGCGCCGCGCCGCGTTCCCGCTGGTCCCGCTTCACCACCGCCCTCGCCGCACTGGTCGGCACCGCCGTCGTACTGACCGGCGGCGCCACTGCGGCACACGCCGAACCCTCGGTCGCCGAGATCGAGGCCCAGATCGACCGCGACTGGAACAAGCTCGAACCGGTCATCGAGCAGGTCAACGACGTACGCGAGCAGCTCGCCGCGCGGCGCAGGCAGGCCGACGCGCTCGGCCGCCAGATCGCACCCCTCCAGGCGCGGGTGGACGCCGCGCTCGGTCAGGTCGGCGGCCTCGCCGCCGACGCCTACAAGGCCGACAACCTCTCCACGGTCAACGCGCTGCTCGGCAGCCGCTCACCCGGTGACCTGGTCGACGGCCTGGAGCTGCTCGACCGCTTCGCGCACCGCCAGCACGAGCAGGTGCGCTCGGTCGCCGCGCTGCGCGACGAGCTGGCGGCGAAGAAGAAGCCGCTGGACGAGATGATCGCCGGCCTGGCGCGCACCGAGGCCCAGCTCGCGGCGAAGAAGAAGCAGATCGACGCCGAGATCGCCAAGCTGGAGAAGCTGCGGCTCAAGGTGTACGGCAAGGGCGGCGGCGGCCCGCTGCGCCCGGCGCCCTGCCCGGCCGGCTATCCCGGCGGCCCGGCCGGTGCGGCGGTGAAGTTCGCCTGCGCCCAGATCGGCAAGATCTACGTCTGGGGCGCCGCCGGCCCGGACCACTTCGACTGCTCGGGCCTCACCATGGCGGCCTGGGCCAAGGGCGGCGTCTCGCTGCCGCACAGCGCACGCCAGCAGCACGGCGTGACGAAGCGCATCAGCCGGGCCGAGCTGCGCGCCGGCGATCTCGTCTTCTACTACAGCGACCTGCACCACGTGGCGATGTACGTGGGCGACGGCTGGGTGGTGCACGCCTCCCAGTCCGGCAAGCCCATCACGATGAAGCGGGTCGACGACGGCGACATCAACAGCTACGGCCGCGTGTAAGGAAGGGCCCCCTCTTAACGCCTCCGGTAGAGGAGGGGGCCCTTCTTAACAACTGCGGGCGGCGTCAGCGCGTCGGCCAGGTGCGCCAGCTCTGCCAGGACCGGCTCGGCGTCGGGCCGCGCTGCCCCTGGTAACGCGAGCCGTAGACGGCCGAGCCGTACGGGTGCTCGGCCGGCGAGGAGAGCCGGAAGATGCAGAGCTGGCCGATCTTCATGCCGGGCCAGAGCGTGATCGGCAGGTTCGCCACGTTCGACAGCTCCAGCGTGACGTGACCGGAGAAGCCGGGGTCGATGAAGCCGGCTGTCGAGTGGGTCAGCAGCCCCAGCCGCCCCAGGCTCGACTTGCCCTCGAGCCGGCCCGCGAGCTGGTCGCCCAGCGAGATCACCTCAAGCGTGGAGGCGAGCACGAACTCGCCCGGGTGCAGCACGAACGGCTGGCCCTCGGGCACCTCCACCATCGAGGTGAGGTCGTCCTGCTGGACCGACGGGTCGATGTGTGTGTAGAGGTGGTTGTTGAAGACCCGGAACAGCCGGTCCAGGCGTACGTCGATGCTCGACGGCTGCACCAGCGTGGGCTCGAAGGGCTCCAGCGCGAGCGTGCCGGCCTTGATCTCGGAGATCAGGTCGCGGTCGGAGAGCAGCATCGGAACACCATAGCGACCGGTATGGGTGACCTGCGTGTCGCACTACTTCTTCGTACACGTGTTCGATAGGATGTCCGCATGGCTTCCTGGTCCGAATTCGCCGCCGACGAGCCCCGCCTCGCCGGCGAGATCCGCCTCCTGATGCAGCAGTACGGGCCGGGCTTCGGCTACCTCGCCACGGTCCGCGCCGACGGCGGCCCCCGCGTCCACCCGGTCTCCCCGGTGTTCACCGACGACGGCCTATGGTGCTTCGTCATCGACTCGCCGAAGCGCCGTGACCTCGAACGCGACGGCCGCTACGCGCTGCACTCGTTCCCGCCCGAGGAGAGCGACGACGAGGCGTACATCGCGGGGCGCGCGCGGCCGGTGACCGACCCGGCCACCGTGACGCGGCTGGCCCGGATCGCCCGCGCGTCGCCACATGGTGACTGGCGGCTGTTCGAGTTCACGGTCGAGGCGGCGATGCTGACCCGGCGCGACCCTGTCGCCCAGCCCGGCGCCGCTCCGCCGCAAGTGCGGGTGTGGCTCGACCCGCTCGGGGCCGAACCGGCCCGGCGTGAGCCGGTGGGCGCGGAGGGCCGGCGCGGCCGGCACGGCTTCGACACCCGCCGCCCGGCCGCCTGACCCCGACCCCGAAACGAGCGGTGCCGGCCCCGTCCGAGGACAGGGCCGGCACCGGTACGCGGTACGAGGCGGTCAGGCCGCGCGGTAGGCGTTCCACGCGGTGAGCATGCGGCTCGCCTGGCCGGCGGTGAACTGGTACATGCAGGAGTCGTACGTGTAGTCCATGAAGTTGGTGATCGGGTCCTTGCCGGCGGTCGAGCAGGTGTCGCGGCCGGTCGGGCACTGGTACGCCGGGGACGCCTCGGCAGGGGTGTCGGAGACGCTGTCGCCCGAGCCGGAGCAGCCGCCCTGGAAGGTGTGGTAGAGGTTCAGCCAGTGGCCGACCTCGTGGGTGCCGGTGTCACCCTGGTTGTAGTTGGTGGCGGTGCCGCCGGGCAGCGACTCGTTGAGCACGACCACGCCGTCCATCTTGTCCAGCGTCCGCTTCGGGAACGTCGCCCAGCCCAGCAGGCTGTCGCTCAGCTCGCCGAGGTAGATGTTCAGCGTGTTCTTGCCGCCCTCACGCAGCGAGGTCTTCATCGAGCGCTCGGCGGAGGAGCCCTGCACGATCGGGTACCACGACGGGTTGGTCACCCGGTTGATCTTCGTGAGCTGGAAGCCGAAGGCGGTGGCGGCGCCGCCGGTCGAGCCCGCGTACGACTGGTTCAGCACGGTGATCTGCTGGTTGATCATCGAGTCGGTGATGTTGCCGCCGGCCCGGGTGCTGTTCTCCTGGATGACGTGCACGACGACCGGGATCGTCACGGTGGCCAGCGGGGTGACCGCGCCGGTCCGGAAGTTGGCCCGCTCGCGCTGCGCCGCGGCGAGGTCGGCCTCCCGATCCTGGACCTGCTTGGCGGTCAGGTGGTTGGGGTCGAGCTTGGCGTTGCCGCCCTTCGCGACGCGAGCGTTCGCGTGCTCGTCGGCGTGGGCGTCAGCAGGCTCGGCGCAGACGCCGGCCGGGGTGGCCGAGAAGGCCGAAGCAGCGGGGACGACGCCGACGGCGGCGGTGCTGAGCAGCAGCGCGAGGGTCGACGTCGCGACACCGGCGGTACGCCGGGTCAGCAGGTTGGGACGGAGTCCCATGGGCCCACCTCTTTCTGACGGCGTGCCAGGGGGTGTGTCACGCCGGTGCGGAAACGTGGGGCAGACGTTACATCCCATCGATGCATTTGAGAATGCCCATACGTTTCCGACGTGCAACTTCGCGCCTGCCGACTCCGGTGAGTGCTTGATCCACTCCAGTTCGGGGAGGTGGCTGGGTCAACCGCCCGCCGATGCCGCCACCTCGCCGAGGTGGCGCGCGCACCTGAGTGCACGGGGGTGGGGGGCTTCAGGTAGAGTGGTGCCGCTGCGGGTGTAGTTCAATGGCAGAACATCAGCTTCCCAAGCTGACAGTGCGGGTTCGATTCCCGTCACCCGCTCCACGCGAGAGGCCCTGGTCAGGACGCAAGTCCCAGCCAGGGCCTTCGACGTTCCGCGGGTCACCAGCTTCCACGAGGCGTGGGCGGTGATCGCGCTGCTGCTGCCGGAGCACGCTCCGTCAGAGCAGATACCGCCACCTCAGCCCGGGCCACCGACGGCCATTGGCTGGTGTCATCGGTGGCCTAACTTCGCCGTGTGGAATCGCGTCGAGCGGGCCCCGGGGTTGGTGGTCGCTGCTGATGAAGTCGATGAATGACGTGTTCAACGAGGCGGTGGACTACGGGGCCGAGGGCGTGGTGCCGGTCGGTACACCCATCGGGGTGGAGAGGCTCTCGCACGTACACCGTGTCTTCAATGCCATCATGGGCGGCGGCCTGGGTTTCGCGGTGGAAATACTCGCGTCGGACGAGTTCAGACGTGCTGTGGAAGGCTGCCGATACCTCGCTCCTCACGATCCTGCTCCGGTTCAAGGTCAGCCCAGGTAGTAGGCGGCTCTCCACCCGGCTTGCTCGGCCACGGAGAAGTTGTCGAAGCCGCCCGCGGCCTCGCAGTCGAGCAGGTAGCGGAGTGCTTCTGCCGCATCTTCGGAGCCGTCGGCCTTCAAGTGCGCCTTGGCGGCGTCCAGTCCAGCTCCGCAGGTGTCGTCGGACGCCAGGCGTGGAGCCGGCGCCTATGGTTCTGCGCATGAGTGAGAACGCGTTCGTCTTCCCGGCCTTGTCCAGGGCGGACGTGTTGCGACTCCTGGGTTCCCTCGGTGAGACCCAGCCTGATCAGTGGGTCGCGCCGGGCTCGGTCTTCCTCTGGCTGGTGGAGGAACACCGTGACCTGTACCTGGACTGAGCCCGAGATGGTGGCGGAGTTGGAGCGCGCTGTCGGCGAGCGGCCGGCGTGGGCGGTCCAGGTGAACTACCGGTTGTCGCGGCGGCAGGATGCAGTGGCAGCGATCCGGACGCTGCTCGGACGCGGTGGCGTCGCAGTGGACGACTTCGTCGGTCACGTCTGGACGGTCCAGGAAGTCGAGACCGATTCCGTCGTTCGTGGTGGCAGATTCGGCGAGCCCCCGGTTCGCACCTGACGTGCGGACGAGGTAGGGATGCTGACCCGGCGAGGTCGGACGTTGCGAACCAGGCCATGACGTCGTGCTCGTCCGCCGCGCTGCGAGCCGGGCGCGAGGCCGTCGCTCGTCGGCCGTCGTCGGTACGATCGCGTGATCCCCACCTGTTGATCAACGGAGAAGACCGTGCAACTGCGTTTGAAGTACGCGCCCGTCCCGGAGAACGCAGCGCGGTTCGCTGGCGACATCGTGGTGTCAGCGGCCCAGGTCAGCGGTGTGCACTTGGACTACACGCCGGACAGCCTGGCATCCGTGGACGCCATCCTCGACGGCTTTCGAGCCGAGGGCCTCGCGGCTGGACAGGTGGCGGAGACTCTTTTCGGCTTCGGTTGCTATGTCGGCGAGGTGCTGACCCGCCATGCCGGTGGACGGTGGCGGGCAACGGCGGCAGACGAACTGGCCGTCGTCGGATGGCCGATGGTGGTCGAACTCGGCGGGCAGCGCTGGTGCAATCCGATCGCGAAGGCCTTCAAGCGACTGGAGAACGGTCCGGAGGACAGCCTCCGATACTTCTATGCCGTGTTCGCACCGGGAGGAGCCCGCTAGCGAGGGCTGATCAGCTCGCCGCCTGGGCCGCTCACGTGTCCCGGGCCGCCGCCTAGCCAAGGCGGATCTCCGGAGTCGGTTGAGGTGACACGTACCATCGTGATGTGCGACCCACCGATCCGGTGCGCTCCGGTTCGCCCGCCTGGGACATCGCGGTTCCGCGACGACCGGGCCGGTTGGCGGGGGTCACCATGGCGGGTTTCAGCGATCGGGCTGACGCCCCGGTAGAGGTCGAGGTCGTGCCGCACCCCGCCGTCATGGTGATCTTCGACCTCGGCGATCAGCCGCTCGTCGTCGACGACGGTGCTGGACGGCAACAGCGAGGCTGCGTCACCGCCGGACTCGCGTCACCCCCTGGCGCTCAAGGACGAGGGCAGGCCGGAAGCTTCGCGTGCCTTCAGGTGCGGCTGTCGCCTGTGATCGCGTACGCGGTCCTGGGTGCCGTATCGGAGTTGAGCGGGACCGTGACAGCCCTGGACGACCTCTGGGGGCGAGATGCGGCGCGAATCCAGGAGCGACTGCGCGCCGCCCGCTCCTGGGACGACCGGTTCGCGATAGCCGAGGTGGCGCTGGCCCGGCGTCACGACGCGGGCCGCGTGGTCGATGCGGAAGTCGCCTACTGCTGGAGGCGGATGGTGGCCGACGGGGGACAGGTGCGGGTCGAGCGGTTGGCGGCCGAGGTCGGATGGAGCCGCAAACGGCTGTGGACCCGGTTCCGGTCCCAGATCGGACTCACCCCCAAGCGCGCCGCCCAGCTCATCCGGTTCGATCGTGCCGCCCATCGCCTCGCCGCGGGCCACAGCGCCGCAGCGGCGGCGGCAGACAGCGGTTACGCCGACCAGTCGCACCTCCACCGAGACGTCATGACCTTCACCGGAGTGACGCCCGCGACGGTGGCGAACGCACCGTTCCTCGCCGTCGACGACGTCGCCTGGCCCGCCCGGCCCTGACGGCGCCGACCTGGCGGTCGTGCCGACCACCTCGACCGCCGCCGGACCGTGGGGAGTCCGTCCTGACATTCGTTCAATCCACCGGCATGCACCGGCTGTGACAGTGAGTCCACAGCGTCTGCATCCCGGAGGATGACATGAGAGGCAAGGCTCCACTGGGCACCCGGATCCTGAGGGACACCCTGGACTGGGAGGCTCTGACCGACGATCAGGTGATCGCCGCGCGCGAGAAGGCCAACCGAGTGGCATCGTCTCGTGCCGCACGGATCATCACCGGCTTCCCGGACCGCCGCGCACGCATCGAGGCAACCTCCATCGACCTTCCAGGTCGACGCCTGGCCCTGCGGGTACACCGACCGAAGGACACCGGCCGGAAGCTGCCCCTGGTCGTCTCGTTCCACGGCGGAGGGTTCTTCGCGGGTACCGCTGCCCAGAACGACTGGCTCAACAGCCACCTCGCGGCCCGGTGCCCGGCGGTGGTCGTCTCGGTGGAATACCGCCTCGCCCCGGAGCACCCGCTGCCCCAGCCGATCGACGACGGCTACGACACCGTCGTCCGGCTCGTCGAAGATGCCGCCCAGTGGGGCGCCGATCCCGCAGCCGTCGCGGTCATGGGCGAGAGCGCCGGTGGCACGATCGCCGGACTCATCGCCCTGCGCGCCCGCAAGGACGGCCCACCGCTGAGCGCCCAGGCGCTGCTCTACCCGGGCACGGACTGGACGGAGAGCATGACCGAGTACCCCTCGATCACGGAGAACGCCGACAACCCCACGCTGTCCGTGTCCCGGCTGCGCGCGGCCCGCAAGGTGAGCCTGCCGCCCACGCTCGACCCGCGCAGCGTGTCACCCCTCATGTTCGACGACCTCAGCGGACTGCCGCCGACACTGGTGATCACCGCCGCACTGGATCCACTGGCCGACCACGGAAGCCGCTACGTCGAACGACTTCGCGAGGACGGCACCGACGCCCGCCTGACCTGCTACCCGAGAGCCACCCACACCTTCCTGAGCACTCCCGGTCTGGTGCCGGCCGCCCGGCCGGCGCGCCGCGAGATAGTCGCCTTCCTGCGCAGCCGTCTTCATCCGGTGCCCCCAGACGGGTTGTCTCCGGTTCGGCAGGATTCAAGGCGTGGCTGATCGAGCGTCGAGATACGTGCGTCGTGGGCCGGAGGGTGGGCCGTATGCGTGTCCGTGCTGCCAGTGCCTCACGCTCGACGAGCGTGGCATGCACGGGATCTGCCTGGTGTGTTTCTGGCAGGATGACGGGACAGACGACCTCAGCGCCGACGAGTTGAGTGGGCCGAACGGGCTGACCCTGACCGAGGCGCGGGAGAACTTCGAGCGATTCGGTGCCTGTGCCGAACTGCGATCGGACTGGCCTGAGCAGTTCGAAGAACTGCAGTGCCGGCTCGCTGATGGGATGCCGGTGGATGCAGCCATCGCTCTGATGCGCGAGCGCGGCCTGGGCTGGCTGGAGTCGAAGAAACTTCTGTGGCACCTGGTGGTGCCGGATGTTCGCGCGGTGCGGCTGCTGATCGAGGACAGCGCTACTTGGGCCGATCGCCGTTCGAGAGCTGCCCGATGTGGGCGACAAGGGACGTGACCGCAATGAAGGCCCTGGCCAGGACGTGAGTCCCGCCAGGGCTTCCGACGTCACTCAGGCCACGGGCGCCCGGCGCGCCACCGCGAGAGCGGCTTGTCGTACCGCTCGGAATCGGGCCGGCTGAGCCGGCTGATGTCCTCGAGCAGCTCGGCCGACGCGTCGTACTCGCGCAGGACGGCCGGCGCGTGTCGTATCACCCACAGTTGCAGCGCGGGGGCCCACGCGTCGATGTCGTGCCAACTCGACCACGGGAGTGCGTCGCCCCCCAGGTCGTACATCCACTCATCCATGGCCTCGACCAGCTGTCGCCGGGCCGGCTCGTCGACCAGCGCCTCCGCCCAGTCGGCCAACCACGGCGTGAGCCTGGTGGTGGCCTCGGCGAGGAACGGCAGGGCCGCATGTGCGGGCACCTTCGCGTCGGGCTCGACCAGGACGTGCACCCACCAGACGTTCAGAAACCTCCGCAGGGCGGCCTGTTGCTCGCTCGGCCACTCGTGCCAGGGGGAGACGGCGAAGAAGTTCGCCAGGCTGTCCAGCCCGTCCGTCGCCACTATTCGGCCGTCCACGAGGTGCTGGGTCACCTGGGGCAGGATCCGGCGCAGCAGCAGACCGGGGTAGTGCCAGTCCATGGTCCAGTACGTGCGACGAAACAGGTCATCATCGAGCGGCACGTCCGGCGTCTTCAGCAGTGCCAGTTCCTCCGCGCTGCCCCAGTGGCACTCGCAGTTGGACTCCTGCTCGTGGGCCGTCATGCCCTGGAACGCGACGGCCACACCCGCCAGTGCCTCGTCCAGGAGGACGCTTGTCTCAGTCCGATCGGGGATCATGGCGAATCCGCCTTCGAGGACTCCGGAGGCGCACGCCTGCCGAAGAGAATGATCTTACGGGCAGCCTGAGGTCACTGGTTCCTCGGAGCCGGCGATGAGTTGCGGGTCGTTGACGGGTCTGTCGGGGGACGAGCGAAAACCGGAGGAGCAGACCCATGGGTACGTTGATCGTGACCGAGTTCCTGACCCTCGACGGCGTGGCGCAGGCGCCCGGCGAGCCCGACGAGGACCGTGACGGCGGTTTCAACCACGGCGGCTGGCAGATGCCGCTGCTGGACGACGAGTCCGGCGCGGTGATGTTCCAGCAGGCGAGCAGCATGGACGCGCTGCTGCTGGGCCGCAAGACGTACGACATCTTCGCCGGCTACTGGCCGAAGGCGCCGGAGGAGATCCCCTTCACCGGCCTGCTCAACGGCGTGCCCAAGTACGTGGCCAGCCGTACCCTCACCGAGCCGCTGACCTGGGCGAACTCGACGCTGGTCAACGGTGACCTCGCCGAGCGCGTCACCGAGATCAAGGCCCGCCACGACGAGGTGCACGTGATCGGCAGCCTCGACCTGGCGCAGCCGCTGCTGCGCGCCGGTCTCGTGGACCGGCTCAACCTGTGGGTGTACCCGGTGCTGCTCGGCACCGGCAAGCGGCTGTTCGGCGACGGCACGGT
The DNA here is from genome assembly GCF_028768405.1 of Micromonospora chalcea. Lineage (NCBI taxonomy): Bacteria > Bacillati > Actinomycetota > Actinomycetes > Micromonosporales > Micromonosporaceae > Micromonospora > Micromonospora chalcea. The sequence goes on from NZ_CP118233.1 coordinate 4,861,024, forward strand.
GCCGACCGCGCTGCGGCTCACCGAGTCGGTCACCCACGCCCACGGCACGCTGCGGTTGACGTACGAGCCGGCCGGCGCGCCCGCCTACGGCGACGCGGCCGCGTAGGGCACGTCGAGGTCGAGCGTGTGCCGCAGGCCGGGCTCCCCGTCCAGTTCCACCGGACCGTCCGGTACGAAGCCGGCACGCGTGAGCACCGCCAGTGAGGCCGGGTTCGCCAGCGCCGCCGAGGCGACGAGCCGGCGCAGCCCGTACTCGCCGCGGGCCAGTTCGCAGACGCGCCGTACGCCTTCGCCGGCGAGCCCGCCCCCGGCGGCGCGCTCGGCCACGCGGTAGCCCAGCTCGGCGCTGCCGCCTGCGACGTCGACCAGGTTGAAGCGCCCGAGTACGGCGCCGTAGTCGCCGACCAGCACGTGGAAGTGGCAGGTGCCGCGGTCCTGCTCGGCCAGCAGGGCCGCGTGCCGGGCGGCGTAGCCGGTGAAGAAGTCGTCGCCCCGGTCGGGGACGTACCGGGCGAAGTAGGCGCGGTTCTCCCGCTCGAACCGCAGCACGGCGGGCGCGTGGCGGGCGGCGAGTCGTTCCAGCTCCGGCATCGGGCCAGGTTAGGCGTCGGCCGGGTAGGAACGCAGTTCGATTGTGTTGCCGTCCGGGTCGCTGACGTAGATCGAGGTGGCGGTGCCCCGCGCCCCGAAGCGCGGGACCGGGCCGGTCAGCACCGTGAACACCCCGGAGTCGACCACCCGCTGCCAGTCGACCGGCTCCACGACGAGGCAGAAGTGGTCCACGTTGGACCCGGTCGGGTCGCCCGCGATCAGGTCGATGATGGTGCCGGCGTCGATGCGTACGGAGGGGAACGGCACCTCGCCGGCCCGCCACCTGTCGACCCGCACCGGGGCCAGCCCGAGCGTGCCGCAGTAGAAGTCGAGGGAACGCTCGACGTCGCTCACCGAGAGCACGAGATGGTCGAACCCGGTCACCGTCACGAGATCGTTCCGCATGCCGTCAACTCTGGCCCGGCGCGGCGGCGGGACCAACCCCCGATCGCACTACGATCGTTGACTCACGGGCAACGACGGAGGCGCCTTGTGCTGGAGCGGTACGAGATCGAGACGTTCCTGACCCTGGCCGGGGAGCTGCACTTCGGGCGGACCGCCGAGCGGCTGCGGGTGAGCACCGGACGGGTCAGCCACGTGGTGCGCAAGCTGGAACGCCGCATCGGTGCGCCGCTGTTCGAGCGCACCAGCCGGGTCGTCCGGCTCACCCCGATCGGTGCCCGCCTGGCCGAGGAGATGCGCCCGCTGGTGGCCGGCATCGAGGCGGCGGTGCAGCGGGCCGTGGACGCCGGGCGCGGGCTCACCGGCGAGCTGCGGGTGGCGTACGTCGGCGAGTCGACAGCGCCGGTGCTGCTGCGGGCGGTCGCGCTGTTCACCGAGCGTCATCCGGACTGCGAGGTGCACGTGCACGAGGCGCCGCTGGCCAGCACCCGGTCGAGCCTGCTGGACGGCACGATCGACGTCCTGATCGCCTCGTACCCCTTCGACGGCATGGCGAACGGCCCGGTGCTGCTGCGCGAGCGCCGGGTGCTCGCGGTGGCCGCGGGCCATCCGCTGGCGGCCGAGGAGTCGGTGTCGCTGGAGGTGCTCGGCGACCATCCGGTGGTGCAGTACCCGGCGGTGACGTCGACCGCGTTCAAGCAGGACCGCACGCCGGACCGCACCCCGTCCGGCCGTCCGGTGCCGAAGGGCCCGGTGGGTGGCAGCTTCTCCGAGATGCTGGCGCTCGTCGCGCTCGGGCGCGGGGTGCTGCCGGTGGGTGAGCAGGCCCGGCAGTTCTACGCCCGTCCGGACGTGGCCTACGTGCCGATCCACGACGCGCCGCCGATCTGTCGCGGTCCGGTGTGGCCGGCCGGGAACACCACATCCCGGGTACGCGAGTTCGTCCGCGCAGCGGCCGACGCCAACCCGCTGCCGCCGGACTGATCCCGTCGTACCCAGGTGGCAGCATCGGCGGGATGCGGGACGAGATCCGGGCACTGGTCGAGGAACTGCCACCTGGGGACGAGCTGGAGGCGCGGCACCGGGAGGCGGCCTTGACCTGGCTGGCCGGCACGGAGGACATCTTCCGCCGGGCCAAGCCGCGTACGCCGTCGCCACACCTGGTCGCGTACTTCCTGCTCCGCGACCCGGCCGACGGCGCGGTGCTGCTCGTCGACCACCGCCTCGCCGCGATGTGGTTGCCCAGCGGCGGGCACGTCGAGCCGGGAGAGCACCCGGCCGACACGGTGCGCCGCGAGCTGCGGGAGGAACTGGGCGTGTCGGCGGTCTTCGCGCCGCCGTTCGGTGAGCGCCCGGCGTTCCTCACCGTCACCGAGACGGTCGGCCCGCCCGAGCACCGGCACACCGACGTGAGCCTCTGGTACGTGCTGTCCGCGGGCCGTGACCAGCGGTTCACGCCCGACTCGGTGGAGTTCGCGGGCATCCGCTGGTGGACGCCGGCCGAGGTGAACGAGGCGCCGACCGGCACGATCGAGCCGCATCTGGGCCGGATGCTCGCCAAACTGGCGGCAACGACGCCTTGACCCGTCCCCTGCGGCAAGGCCCAGCGTGATCGGTGCCGGTCGCGGTGACCGGCACGAGGAGCGCGAGGGAGGCACGGTGCGACTGCTGACCATCGGGGCGTTCGCCCGCGCGACCGGCCTGAGCGCCAAGGCGCTGCGCATCTACGACGACTGCGGGCTGCTGCCCCCGGCCGCGGTGGACCCGCACTCGGGCTACCGCTACTACGCGCCGGAGCAGGCGGACCGGGCGCGGCTGATCGCCGGGCTGCGCCGGGCGGGGATGCCGCTGGCCGAGATCCGTGCCGTCTGCGGCCTGCCGCCCGCGGCCGCCGCGGAGGCGCTCGACGCCTGGTGGCGGCGGGTCAGCGCGGACACCGCGGCGCGCGGCCGGGCCGTCGCGCTCCTCGTCGACACGCTCAGCGAGAGGGGCACCACCATGTCCGAGACGATCTTCCGGTACGCGACGCGCTGCGAAACGGGAACGGTCCGCGACTCCAACGAGGACACCGCGTACGCGAGCGCGGCGCTGCTCGCTGTCGCCGACGGCGTACGCGGCCCGGCCGGGTCCACCGCCAGTGCGGCGGCGGTGGACGCGCTGCGGCCGCTGGAGCAGACGGACGAGTCGCAGGCCGATCTGCTCGCCGCGCTGGCCGACGCGGTGACCCGGGCCGACCGGGCGGTACGCGCGCACGCCACCGACGCCGACCAGCCTGCCACCACGCTCACCGCGCTCGTGCGACGTGGTACCCGGCTCGCGCTGGTGCACGTCGGGGACAGCCGGGCGTACCTGCTGCGCGGCGGTGAGCTGTCCCGGCTCACCCAGGACCACACGTACGTGCAGACGCTCGTCGACCAGGGCCGGCTCACCCCGGCCGAGGCGGGATCGCATCCGCAGCGGGCGCTGCTGGCCCGGGCGCTCGGCGCGGGCGCGGAGGTCGAGGCGGACCTGGCGCTGCGGACCGCGCTGCCCGGCGACCGCTACCTGCTCTGCTCCGACGGTCTCTCCGCCGTGGTGGACCCGGGCGCGCTGCACGGCGCGCTGGCCGAGGCGGACGACCCGGAGAGCGCCGTCGAGCGCCTGGTGGAGCTGGCGTACGCGGCCGGCGCACCGGACAACATCGCCTGCGTGGTCGCCGATCTGGCGGCGTGATCACCGCGACCCGGGTCGGAGTGTCCGACCCGGGTCGTACCCTGGCGGGCATGCGAATCGGCATCGTGATCCTGCCTGACCAGCGCTGGTCGGAAGCACGTCGGCGGTGGGCCCAGGTGGACGAGTGGGGCTTCGACCACGCCTGGACCTACGACCACCTGGGCTGGCGTGACCTGGTCGACGGGCCGTGGTTCGACTCGTGGACGACGCTGACCGCGGCGGCCGGCGTGACGTCCCGGGTCAAGCTGGGGACGCTCGTGGCCTCGCCGAACTTCCGGCACCCGGTGGCGTTCGCCCGGCAGGTGACGGCGCTCGACGACGTGTCCGACGGCCGCGTGCTGCTCGGCCTGGGCGCGGGGGGCATCGGCTTCGACTCGGCGGTGCTCGGCGGCGAGACGCTGCCGCCCCGGCAGCGCGTGGACCGGTTCGCCGAGTTCATCGAGCTGCTCGACGCGATCCTGCGGGAGGACGGCACGACCTGGCACGGGGACTGGTTCACCGCAGTCGACGCGCGCAACAACCCGGGGTGTGTCCAGCAGCCCCGGGTGCCGTTCGTGGTGGCCGCGAACGGTCCCCGCTCGATGCGGCTGGCCGCCCGGTTCGGGCAGGGCTGGGTGACCATCGGGCAGGGCAGCGACGACGTGGAGGGCTGGTGGCGGACGGTCACGGAGCTGTCCGAGCGGATGGACCGCACGCTGGAGCAGGCCGGCCGTGACCCGGCGACGCTGGACCGCTACCTCTCGCTCGACTCCGCTCCGATGTTCTCGCTGACCAGCGCCGACTTCTTCGCCGAGCAGGTGGCCCGGGCGGCCCGGCTGGGCTTCACCGACGTGGTGACGCACTGGCCCCGGGCCAGCAGTTGGTACGCGGGCGACGAGGCGGTGCTGGTGGAGGCGGCGGCGCTGCTGCCGGAGCTGCGCCGGGCCGGTTAGGTGCCGACGCTGCCCTCGGTGGAGACCACCCGGAACCGGAGGCAGACGATCCGGGTGTCGTCGGTGACCGGCGTGCCCTGCCGGGCCCAGTAGGCGCCGTGGCCCTCGCGCCACTCCTCGATCGACCTGTCGCCCTCGCCCTCGGCGCGGGCGAAGTCCCACGGCACGTCGGCGAAGCGCACCACCTCGACGCCTGTCACCTCCACGACGGCGACGAACCGGTCGTTGTCGTCGACCAGGACCAGTCGCTCGCCGACGTACTCCAGTTCCTCGTTCTCGTCGTCGTACTCCTGCACGAGGCCGGCGGTGGCGGTCTTCACGCCGGAGAGCACGAGGGTGTTGAGCCGGGTGCGCAGCTCACCGGGCGTGCCGAGGGCGAGTGCGCGCAATCCACCGATGCGGGGCCACATGCCGCCGACGCTACGGCACGCTCCGCCACCGCCGGCGGCTCACGGCAGGTCGGCGCCGGTGAGCAGGGTGCGCAGCCTCAGCCGCGCGGCGACCTCGGGCGGGCAGGTCGCGACGAGCGCGGCGGCGCCGACCAGGTCGGCCCCGGCGTCCCGGACGACCCGGCACAGCGCGTCCAGTTGCGCGCCGGTGTCGACCCAGTCGTCGACGAGCAGCACCCGGTCGCCGGTGCCGAGCCGCCTGCTGTCCACGCCGACCCGCAGCCGCCGGCCCCGGTAGTCGGGGGGTGTCTGCGCCCAGCGCGTCGGCCCGGCCCGGCGTCGCTCGCCGCCGTCCTTGTACGCGGGCAGGAAACCGGCTCCGGCGGCGACCGCGACGAGCGGGCCGAGCAGCAGCCCGGTCACCTCGGGCGCGATCACGACGGTCGGGCGGGCGTCCGGAAAGAGCCCGGCCAGCGCCGGGCCGACCTGGGCGAGCACCTCGGGGTCACGCCACCAGCCGGAGGTGTCGCTGACCAGGTGGGTGCTGCCGGGGCCGGGGTCGATCCACCGGAACAGCTCGACCAGGCGACGGTTCAGCACGGTTTCCATCCTTGCGGATCGGTGGGCCGTTCGGCCGATCGAGCGTGGCGTGATCGGCTACACGTACCGGGGTAAATACGGGCATAGCACCATGATCACGTTGACTTCGGAAGTGCTTCTCTCGTTACGGTCCGGGCCGGTTTGTTCAGTTGACGAAAGGACCGGGCCGGTGGCTGCTAGGCACCTTCGTACCCGCAAGTTCTCCTCGCCCGCCGCCATCGCCGCGACCGCGGCGGTCGGCGTGGCGCTCGCGGTCGGCGGTACCGTCGGCGCCGTGCGGCTCACCTCCGCCGAGCCGCCCGCCGAGCCGGTCGCGGTCGCGACGCTGCCCAGCACGCCCGCCCCCACCTCGGCGGCCCCCTCGCCGAGCGCCTCGGCCTCGCCGAGCGCGAGCCTCAGCCCGTCGCCGAAGGCCACCGCGAGCCCGAAGTCGAGCCGGACCCAGGCGGCCTCCCGGAGCAAGGCCCGGACCGCCTCCCCGTCGCCGACGGCGAAGAAGACCAGCAGCCCGAAGGTCGTGGACAGCGGCTCCTGCGGCGCGTCCTTCTACGCCGAGGGTCAGATGACCGCGAACGGCGAGTCGTTCAACCCGAACGCGCTGACCGCCGCGCACAAGACGCTGCCGTTCAACACGAAGGTCCGGGTCACCAACCCGGACAACGGCAAGTCGGTGGTGGTGCGGATCAACGACCGGGGCCCGTTCATCGAGGGCCGGTGCCTGGACCTGTCCCGCGCCGCGTTCGCGTCCATCGCCGCCACCGGTCTCGGGCACATCCAGGTCCGGTACGAGGTCCTCGGCTGACCGTCCACTCGGCCAGAACTTCCACGGCCGACGGGCCAGGTTCATTCTCCCGTTCACGTCCATCAGGCATGCTGTCCGATGTACGCACGCAACCCTTCCAGCCGGGCCGTCGCCCGCTGAGCCCCGGATCCCGCGCCGGCCTCGGCGCGGCCCTCGGGCTGCTCGCGATCGTCGCCGCGGCGGAACTGGCCGACGGCCGTCCGGCGCACTACCTCGCGCTGATGGTCATCGCGCCGTTCCTGGCGGCGGCGCTGGCCTCCTGGCGGGTGGTGCTCGCGATGGGCGGGCTGGCCACCGCCGTCGGTGTCGCCTTCGCCCTCGCCGAGCGGGGCACCACGCTGGTGACCGCCGTGAACGTGACAGCCATCGCGGTGGGGACTGTCGTCGCCGCGGCCACGGCGGCGGTACGCCAGCGGCAGGTGGACCGGATCGCGGAGCTGTCCCGGCTCGCCTCGGTGGCCCAGCAGGCGGTGCTGCGCCCGCTCGGACCGCAGGTCGGCACGCTCGCGGTGGCCGCCCGGTACATCTCCTCGACCGCTACCGCCGAGATCGGCGGCGACCTGTACGAGGCGATGGACACCCCGTACGGCGTCCGCATGATCATCGGTGACGTCCGGGGCAAGGGGCTGGACGCGGTCCGCCTGGCCAGCATCGTGCTCGGCTCCTACCGGCACGTCGCGTACGAGCGGGCCGACCTGCGCGCGGTGGTGACCGACCTGGACCGCGCGGTGGCCCGCAACGTCGGCGACGAGGACTTCGTCACCGCGGCGCTGGTCGAGGAGCGCGGCGGCACCCTCACCATCGTCAACTGCGGGCACCCGCCGCCGTTGCTGCTGCGCCGGGGCGCGGTGATCCCGCTGGAGCCGCCCGCGCCCGCGCCGCCGCTCGGCTTCATGCCGGTGGTCCGGCCGCGCGTGGAGCGGCTGGAGCCGGGCGACCGGCTGCTGCTGTTCACCGACGGGCTGGGCGAGGCGCGCCGGGACGGCGAGTTCTTCCCCACCGCCGACCGGGCCTGGCGGCTGCTCGGCCACGGCACCGTCGCCGACGGGCTGGCCTCGCTGGAGACCGCCCTGGTCGAGTGGGTGCACGGCCGGCTCGACGACGACATCGCGCTGGTCCTGATGGAGTACGCCGGCCCGTACAGCGCCACCGCGACGCCGGTGCCGAGCTGGGAGGTCGGCGCCGCCGACGGATGAACGGGAAGTGTGTAATCGCTGTCACTTCCGAGATCCGCTTGTCGTTGCCTACCGGTGAGTAATACAGTCTGGAGTTACTGATCGGTAACACCTGTCCGGAAGCGGGGCCAGCGAGCATGACCCACTACAAGAGCAACGTGCGGGACCTCGAGTTCAACCTGTTCGAGGTATTCGGGGCGGACCGGACGCTCGGCCAGGCCCCGTTCACGGACCTGGACGTCGACACCGCCCGCAGCTTCCTCGGCGAGGTCGACCGCCTCGCCCGCGAGGACCTGGCTGCCAGCTACACGGACAGCGACCGCAACCCGCCGGTCTTCGACCCGGCGACGTTCACCGCGCCGCTGCCGGAGTCGTTCAAGAAGTCGTACAAGGCGTTCATGGACTCCGAGTTCTGGCGCCTCGACCTGCCGGAGGTCCTGGGCGGCACCAACGCCCCGCGCGCCCTCTGGTGGTCGCTCGCCGAGCTGGTGCTCGGCGCCAACGCCCCGATCTGGATGTACGCCTCCGGCCCGTCCTTCGCCCACGTGCTGCACGTCGAGGGCACCGAGGAGCAGAAGAAGTGGGCCCGGCTGTTCATCGACAAGCAGTGGGGCTCGACCATGGTCCTCACCGAGCCGGACGCCGGCTCGGACGTGGGCGCCGGCCGTACCCGCGCGATCCAGCAGCCGGACGGCTCGTGGCACATCGAGGGCGTGAAGCGCTTCATCACCTCCGGTGAGCACGACCTGAGCGACAACATCGTCCACTACGTGCTGGCCCGCCCGGTCGGCGTCGAGGGCGTCGGTGGCCCGGGCACCAAGGGCCTGTCGCTGTTCGTCGTGCCGAAGTACCACTTCGACGCCGAGACCGGCGAGCTGGGCGAGCGCAACGGCGTCTACGCCACCAACGTCGAGCACAAGATGGGCCTGAAGGTCTCGAACACCTGCGAGGTGACCTTCGGCGAGCACGGCGTACCGGCCAAGGGCTGGCTGCTGGGTGAGAAGCACGACGGCATCCGCCAGATGTTCATGATCATCGAGTACGCCCGGATGCTGGTCGGCACCAAGGCGATCGCCACGCTCTCCACCGGCTACCTGAACGCGCTGGAGTACGCCAAGAACCGGGTGCAGGGCGCCGACCTCACCCAGATGGCCGACAAGACCGCGCCGCGGGTGACCATCACCAACCACCCGGACGTGCGCCGCTCGCTGCTGCTGCAGAAGTCGTACGCCGAGGGCCTGCGCGCGCTCGTCTGCTACACCGCGACCTGGCAGGACAAGGTCACGATCGCCGAGGCGGCCGGTGACGAGAAGGCCACCAAGCTGGCCAAGCGCGTCAACGACCTGCTCCTGCCGCTGGTCAAGGGCGTCGGTTCGGAGCGGGCGTACGAGCTGCTCGGGCACGAGGCGCTGCAGACCTTCGGCGGCTCCGGCTTCCTCCAGGACTACCCGCTGGAGCAGTACGTCCGGGACGCCAAGATCGACACCCTGTACGAGGGCACCACGGCGATCCAGAGCCTGGACCTGATCTTCCGTAAGATCGTCCGGGACAACGGCAAGGCCCTGATGGCTGTCGCCGCCGAGATCCAGGAGCACATCACCTCCGAGGCCGGCAACGGCCAGCTCAAGGAGGAGCGGCAGGCGCTCGGCAAGGCGCTCGCCGAGATCCAGAACATCCTCGGCGTGATGACCGGCTGGCTGGGCGAGGCACAGGGTGGCGACACCCGCGCCCTCTACAAGGTCGGCCTGAGCAGCCGCCGGTTCCTGCTCGCGATCGGCGACCTGGTGGTCGGCTGGCTGCTGCAGAAGCAGGCGGACGTGGCGCTGAAGGCGCTGGCCGGCGAGGTCTCCGCGGCCGACAAGTCCTTCTACACCGGCAAGGTCGCCGCCGCCCGGTTCTTCGCCCGCGAGGTGCTGCCCCGCATCGGCGCGGACCGGCGGATCATCGAGGGCACCGACCTGGAGATCATGGACCTCCCGGAGGAGGCTTTCTGAGCCCTTCCGGGGGCTTTCACCCCTGAAGCGTCACTCTCCCCCTCATGACGACGGCCGGCGGGCCCCAGCCCGCCGGCCGTCGTCGTGCGTGCGCTCCGGGCGGATAGGCGGCCCGGTGGCGGGTAACCGTCGCGGACCACGACCGGAGTACGCCCAAGGCCATCGCACGGGGGAGTGCAGCGCACATGGGCATTGGTAGCGCCATCTTTCTCATCGCGCTCGGCGCGATCATGACCTTCGCCATCCGGGCCAACGTCTGGTGGATCGACCTGCGCGCGGTCGGCTGGGTCTTCATCCTGGCCGGGCTGGGCGTCCTGCTGACCACGCTGTGGTTCTGGCAGGACCGCCGCAAGCGGGCCCGCACGCTCATCGTGGAGGAGAACCGGCTCTCGCATCCGACCGCGATGATGCCGCCGCCGCCCGACCCGCCGCCGCCGACGGCGCCGCCGTCCTGACGCCGCGTCTCAGCGGCCGATCCGGTCCAGCTCGGCGAGATCCTCGCCGGAGAGGGCCAGCCCGGCGCCGCCGACGTTCTCGCGCAGGTGCGCGACGGACTTCGTGCCGGGGATCAGCAGGACGTTCGGGGAACGGCGCAGCAGCCAGGCCAGGGCGACGCCCATCGGTGTCGCCCCGAGGCGCGCGGCCACTGCCGACAGCGCCGAGGACTGCAGCGGGGTGAAGCCGCCGAGCGGGAAGTACGGCACGTAGGCGACGCCCTGCCGGGCCAGCTCGTCGATCAGGTCGTCGTCTGCGCGGTGCGCCAGGTTGTAGTGGTTCTGCACGCAGACGATGGGCGTGATGGCCTGTGCCTCGGTGACCTGTTCCGGCGTCACGTTGCTCAGGCCGAGGTGGCGGATCAGGCCCTCCCGCTGGAGCGCGACGAGCGTCTCCAGCGGCTCGGCGAGCGAGCCGGGCTGCGGGCCCGTGGCGTCGCCGAGCCGCAGGTTGACCAGGTCGAGCCTCTCCCGGCCGAGCGTCTCCAGGTTCTCCCGGACCTGCCGGCGCAGGCTGCGCGGGTCGCGCGCGGTGGGCCAGCCGCCCTGTTCGTCCCGGTCCGCGCCGACCTTGGTGACGACGTGCAGCGACTCCGGGTACGGGTGCAGCGCCTCCCGGATCAGCCGGTTGGTGACGTACGGCCCGTACGCCGCGCTGGTGTCGATGTGGGTGATGCCGAGCGCGACCGCCTCGCGCAGCACCGCGAGGGCGCCCTCGTGGTCCGCCGGTGGTCCCATGACCCACTGGCCGGCGAGCTGCATCGCGCCGTAGCCGAACCGGGTCACGGTCAGGTCGCCCAGCGTCCAGGTGCCGCCGGGAAGGGTGGTGGGGGCCATGCGTGTACCTCTCGTCGTTACGCGACGCCGCCGGGTCGCGGCGGCCGCCCTCCACTATCGGGGTGTTACTTTCTCGTGGGAAGTAGGCACCTGAAAGTGCGTAGCTCACCGGGCGGCAGGAGCAGAAGATGAGCAAGGCCGAGTACGACGCGTTCCTGGCCGGGTGCCCCAGCCGGCAACTGCTCGACCGGATCACCGACAAGTGGGTCGCACTCGTGCTGGCCGCGCTGCGCAGCGACGGCTCACACCGGTTCGGGGCGGACTGCGCGGGCGACCCACGACCGAGGCGATACTCCGAGCTGTTCCGCACGCTGCCCGGGGTCAGCCAGAAGATGCTCACCCAGACGCTGCGCGCCCTGGAGCGCGACGGTCTGATCACCCGCACCGTCGAGCCGACAGTGCCGGTGACGGTCACCTACGAGATGACCGACCTCGGGTTCTCCCTGCACGAGATGATCCGCGGCCTGAAGTCCTGGGCGGAGGCGCACATGGACGACGTGCTCGCCAACCGGGCCGCGTACGACACCCGCGTCGGGTGAGCATCAGGCGCGGGCGGTGTGGCGGCCGGTGATCGGCGCGGTTCCCGGCCCGAGGTCGGCCCAGCGGGTCGTCGGCCGGTGCACCACAAGGTCACTGGTCCGCAGCCCGTCCGGGTCGGCCCGCTGCGGGTCGAGCAGCGCCGACAACAGTGAGATCCCCGGATTGTGGGCGACCAGGAGCACGGTGCCGGCGGTCGGCTCGACGGTCCACAGCAGCTCCAGCAGCTGATCCGGAAGCGCGTCGTACGCGCTCGCCTCGTACCGCACCGCGGGCGCCGAGCCCGCCGGACCGCTCTCCGTCGGCGAACCGCTCATGCCCATCGCCGCGTCGTGCCAGGTCTGCCGGGTACGCCGGGCGGGCGAGCAGAGCACCACATCGGGGAGCAGCCCGTGCCGGGCCAGCCAGGCCCCGGCGGTGGCCGCGTCTGCGTGCCCCCGCGCGGTGAGTGACCGCTCCACGTCCGGGAGGTCCCCGGACGGCTCGGCCTTGGCGTGCCGCAGCAGCACCAGCGTCCGCTGCCCGTTCCTGCCGTCCGTCATACCGCCCAGCTTGCCTGATTGACGATCAAAGCGCCTGGGTATGTCGATGTGTGCCGCTACCTCATCCATGGCCGCGGCGGGCAGGAAACGCCAGCAGGACGCCAAGGAGGCGACGTCATGGGCATCGGTGCCAGCATCTTTCTCATCGCGCTCGGCGCGATCTTCGCGTTCGCCGTCGACGCCAATCTGGGATGGCTGAACCTCAACGTGGTGGGCTGGGTGCTCATGCTCGCCGGCGTCGCCGGCCTGCTCACCACGCTGTACTTCTGGAACAGCCGCCGCCGGGTCGTGGCCGCGCCGGTGCGTGAGCGGGTCGTCGCCGAGCCGGTCGCACCGGTGCGGGAGGACCGCGTCGTACGCGAGGAGTACCGCGAGGTGCGTGGTCCGGGCTCGGGTTACCCGGCCTGATCCCGCCCCCGAACCCGAGGGCCCCGCAACGGCGCGGGGCCCTCGCGCGTGTCCGGGGCCGGCTCGGCTCAGGCGAACAGGGCGAAGTAGATCGCGATGTGGTGGCAGATCGCCGCGACGAGCGTGCAGGCGTGGAAGAACTCGTGGTGGCCGAAGACCGTGGGCCACGGGTTCGGGCGGCGCAGCGCGTAGAACACCGCGCCCACGCTGTAGATCGCGCCGCCCACGGCCAGCAGCACCAGCGCGGTGACGCCGCCGGAGTGCAGGATCTGCGGCAGCATGGCCACCGCGACCCAGCCGAGCGCGAGATAGAGCGGGGCGGAGACCCAGCGCGGCGCGTGCGGCCAGATCAGCTTCACCGCCACGCCCGCGATCGCGCCGCCCCAGACCAGGCTCAGCATGATCGTGGCCTGCCGGGTGTCCAGCAGCAGCGCGCAGAACGGCGTGTAGGTGCCGGCGATGAACACGAAGATCATCGAGTGGTCCATCCGGCGCATGATCTGGTAGCCGCGTTCGGACCAGACCCGCCGGTGGTAGAGCGCGCTGGTGCCGAACAGCCCGCACACGGTGAAGCTGTAGATCAGGCAGCTCACCAGCGGCGCCCAGCCGGGACGGCCGGCGGCGATCGAACAGAGCACGATGCCGCAGACGAGAGCGGCGAAGAACGCGTATGCGTGCAGCCAGCCGCGCATGCGCGGCTTCCCGATGTCGGCCGGCCGGAGCCGGAACGGTGCGGATGTGGTCACGTCAACAGGTTACGACAGCGTAGGTTACTTGCAAGTAGTGTGGACCGTCACGTCAGCCGACGGGAGGATGACCGGATGCGGATCCGGCCGGTCGGGACCCACGCCCTGCTGCTCGACTGCGACGACCCCGAGCAGGTCGAGGCATGGCGGGCCGAACTGTGGCACCGGCGCGCGAGCGGCGAGCTGACCGCCACCGAAATCGTCCCGGGCGCGGTCACCGTACTGCTCGACGGCGTACCGGATCCGTCGGCCGCCGCCGACCGGATCGCCGGTTGGCGGCCACGGACCGGCGGCCCCGGCGCGACCACCGCCGAGGTCCGGGTGCCAGTCGTGTACGACGGCGAGGACCTGCCGCGCGTCGCCGCCCACTGGGACACCGACGTGCCCGCCGTGATCGACCGGCTGCGGCGTACCGAGTTCCGGGTCGCGTTCTGCGGATTCGCGCCCGGGTTCGCGTACCTGACCGGGCTGCCGCCCGAGCTGGCAGTGCCCCGGCTCGCCACACCGCGTACTCGGGTGCCGGCCGGCTCGGTCGCGCTCGCCGGCCCGTACGCGGGCATCTACCCCGCCGCGTCACCCGGCGGCTGGCTGCTGGTCGGCCGGACCGACCTGCCGCTGTTCGACGTGCGCGCCGACCCGCCGGCCCGGCTCACCCCCGGCACCCGGGTCCGGCTGGTCGGCACGCCGTGATCGAGGTACTGCGGGCCGGGGCGCTCACCACCGTCCAGGACCAGGGCCGACCGGGGTGGGCGCACCTCGGCGTACCCCGCTCCGGCGCGCTCGACCCGGCCGCCCTGCGCCTGGCCAACCGCCTCGTCGGCAACCACGAGCACGCCGCCGGGCTGGAGATCACCATGACCGGCTGCGCGCTGCGCTTCACCCGGGCCGTCGCGCTCGCCCTCACCGGTGCCCCGGCCGACGTGGTCGTCGAGTGGCCGGCCGGGGACACCCGGCCGGGAGACGTGGGACTGCCGCTCGCACTACCGGCGGGCGCGGTGCTGCGCGTCGGGCCGGCCCGGGCCGGCGTACGCACCTGGGTGGCGGTCAGCGGCGGAATCACCGTCGAACCGGTGCTCGGCAGCCGATCCACCGACACGCTCTCCGGGCTCGGGCCGCCTCCGCTGCGCGACGGGGACCGGCTGCCACTCGGCACCGCGGACCGGCCGCCGCCCCCGGTCGACCTCGCCGTCACCCGGCCGGTCCCGGACGAACTGCGGCTGACCGTGCGCCCCGGCCCCCGGCAGGACTGGTTCACCCCGCAGGCGCTGGACCTGCTGTGCGGCACCGCGTACACGGTGAGCCCGGACAGCAACCGGGTCGGCGCGCGGCTGGCCGGCGCGGCGCTGCCCCGCGCGGTCGCCGGCGAACTGCCCAGCGAGGGCCTGGTGCTCGGCGCGGTGCAGGTCCCGCCGGACGGCCAGCCGCTGGTCTTCCTGGCCGACCACCCCACCACCGGCGGCTACCCGGTCGTCGGAGTGGTGGACGACGTGACAGCGCTCGCCCAGGCCCGGCCAGGCACTACGGTGACGTTCCATGGACCTCAACGCTGACCTGGGCGAGGGATTCGGAAGCTGGCGGCTCGGCGACGACCACGCGCTGCTCGACCTGATCAGCTCCGCGAACGTCGCCTGCGGCTTCCACGCCGGCGACGCGGCCACCATGCACCAGGTCTGCGCCGCCGCCGCCGAACGCGGCGTCGCGGTCGGCGCGCAGGTCGGCTACCGGGACCTCGCCGGCTTCGGTCGGCGGCACATCGCGTACGACTTCGCCGAGCTGCGCGACGAGACGATCTACCAGCTCGGCGCGCTCGACGCCTTCTGCCGGCTGTACCGCACCCGGGTCCGCTACCTCAAACCGCACGGCGCGCTCTACCACGCGGCGGCCCGCGACGAGGCCCAGGCCGCCGCGCTGGTGGCCGCGATCAGCGGGTACGACCACGAGCTGCCCGTGCTCTGCCAGCCCGGCAGCGTGCTCGCGCAGCTCGCCACCGGTGCCGGCCTGCGGGTGGTGGCCGAGGGGTTCGCCGACCGCAACTACCTCCCGAACGGCACGCTGGTGCCGCGCAGCTCCCCCGACGCGCTGGTGACCGACCCGGAGCAGGTGGCCGTCCGGGCGGTACGGATGGCCGTCGAGCAGACGCTCGTCGCCGTCGACGGCACGGTGATCGCCTGCCCGGTCGAGTCCATCTGCCTGCACGGGGACACGCCCGGCGCGGTGCGGTGCGCGGAACTGGTCCGCGCCGCGCTCATCGACGCGGGGGTCACGCTCACTCCGTTCGCGTGAAAGGAAGGGCCCCTTCTTAACGCCTCCGGTAGAGGAAGGGCCCCTTCTTAACACGCGCTGTCAGGCGTCCATGCCACGCAGGACCAGTGGCACGCGGGTCGCGCCGCCGGTGACCACCCGGACCGGCACGCCCCAGTCCTGCCGCGTCAGGTGACAGGCCGCGTGCTCCACGTCGGCGTCGCAGGTCGCCGCCTGGGCGGTCACCTGCAGCACCCCCTGCGCCACGTCGCCGCTGACCACCAGCTTGCGGGACAGGTCGGTGGTCGTGCCCGCGCCCTCGACCAGCAGCTCCGGCGGGGACGCCGAGACCACCAGCCGGGTCGACGGCCCGTACGTCTCGTCGAGCTTCTGCCCCGGCGCCGGCGTGAAGATCACGTCCAGGGTCAGCTCCCCGGCCGCCACATCGGTCGGCTTGCGCTCCAGCCGGTGCCGGGGGCCGTCCACCGTGTTCGCCCCGGCCGACGTCAGCGCGCCCGGCGCCAGCCGGGTCAGCCGGTGCGCGGCCGACTCGACCACGAGCACGTCGCCCTCGCCGGTCAGCACCAGGTCGCTCGGCTCGGCCAGCCCGTCCGCCACGGTGCCCACCTGGCCGGTCTCCGGGTCGAAGCGGCGCACCGCCCCGTTGTACGTGTCGGCGATCAGCACCGAACCGTCGGGCAGCGCGCACACGCCCAGCGGGTGCTGGAGCAACGCCTGGTCGGCCGGGCCGTCGACGTGCCCGAAGTCGAACAGGCCCTGACCGACTGCGGTGTGCATCACGCCGCCTTCGACCCACCGGATCGCGCTGGTCTCGCTGTCGGCCACCCAGAGCCGTGTCCCGTCGACGGAGACGGACAACCCGGACGGCTGGGCCATCCACACGTCCGGCAGCGGGCCGTCGCGCAGCGCCTCGACTGTGGTCCCGGCGTACATGCCGGCGGTCCGCTTGATCGGGTCGAACCACCAGAGCTGGTGGATGCCGGCCATGGCGACGATCACCCGATCGCCGTACCAGGCCACGTCCCACGGGGACGACAGGTCGACGGCGCGGGCGTCGTGCGCGTGGTCGTCGACGGTCGAGCGCCACTGCCGCCCGGTGCCCGCGATCGTGACCACCTCGCCGGACGACAGCCGTACGCCGCGCAGCAGGTGGTTGACGGTGTCCGCGACGACCACGTCGTAACCGGCGACCTCGGCCACGTGCGGCGGCAGCAGGCAGAGCCCCTGCGGCTCGGCGAACGTGGCGGCGGAGGCCGGGCCGTCCGTACGGCCCCGGGAACCGGCGCCGATGCGGCGCACCACCGTCTCGCCGTCGGCGGCCAGCTCGACCAGTGAGTGCCGGGCCGAGTCGCTGACCAGCAGGTTCCCGCCGTCGAGCGGCAGCGCCTTGCCGGGGAACCGCAGCACGGTGTCCGGCTCGGCCGGCGGCACGTACGGGCCCTCGCCCCGGTGCAGCGTGCCCTTCGCCTCATGGGTGGCGATCAACTCGTCGATCAGCCGCGCCAGCCCTTCGGCGTGCCCCTCGCCGGCCATGGTGGCGACCACGTACCCCTCGGGGTCGACCACGGCCAGAGTCGGCCATGCCTTGGCCGCGTACTGCTGCCACATGTCCATGTCGGCGTCGTCGAGCACCGGGTGGTGCACGCCGTACCGCTCGACGGCCGCCGCCAGCGCCGCCGGGTCCTTCTCGTGCTCGAACTTCGGCGAGTGCACCCCGATCACGACCAGGACGTCGCCGTACTTCTCTTCGAGCGGGCGCAACTCGTCCAGCACGTGCAGGCAGTTGATGCAGCAGAAGGTCCAGAAGTCCAACAAGACGATCTTGCCGCGCAGGTCGGCCAGCGTGACGGCCTTGCCGCCGGTGTTCAGCCAGGCCCGACCCCGCAGTTCCGGTGCCCGTACGCGCGCGCTCATGCCCCCATCGTGCCGCACCGGCCGGGTGCGCTCGCGGCGAACCCGGGGTGAACAGAGGCACACCGGAACGGCGCGGAGCGCCCACCCGGTGAGGGGTGGACGCTCCGCGTACGTGTGGTTACTGGCCGGCCGGCTTCAGGCAGAGCACTCGGGTGGTCCCGCCGTTCTCGACGGAGACGGTGGGCTGCGTCAGATCGGCGCACTTGTCCTTGTTGTCCACCTTCGACACCACGCTGAACGCGCCCTGCTCACCGCAGTCGGCGGGAACGGCGGTCTCGCCGGACTGCTTGACGCAGGAACCGACCGCCGGGTCGAAGCCCGCCGGCTTGTCGTCGCCGACCTTGCCGAGCAGCGTGAGCAGACCGAGCGGTACGGCGAGGATGAGCACCGCCGCGATCAGTACGGCGGCCAGCACCCGTCCGTTGCGTACCTTCGGCGGGGGCGCCTCGGTCTGCGGCTCGGCGGCGTCCGGCTTGAACGCGTCGAACCGGCCCTGCTCCGGCTCACCGGACGGCGCGTCCTGCGACCAGGCCGGCGGGGCCTGCTGTGCCGGGAAGGGGCTCGTCTCGCCCGGCCGGCCCTGGCCGGGCACCGCGACGGAGGCGCGCCCACCGGCCGGCGGGCCGAACTGGTCCGGCTGGCCGCCGAACGGCTCGGGCCGGCCGGCCGGGCTGCCGAACGCATCCTGGCGACCGCCCTGAGGGCCACCGAACGGGTCCTGATGGCCGCCGGGCGGGCCGAACGGGTCCTGGCTGCCACCCGGGGTGCCGTAGGGGCTCTGCGGGCCGTCGAACGGGTCCCGGACCGCGCCGGGCTGCTCGCCGCCCGGGTGCACCCCGTTGGCGGGGCGGGTGTTGGCGGGCGGGTCCATGAAGGACGGCACACCGGCCGGGAACGGCGGCGGCGCGGCCGGCGAGGACGGCGGTACGGCGGCGTACCCGTGCGGCCCGTCGGCGTCCTCGGTCCGGGACTGCGGGCCGGGGAAGCCGTTGTCCGGGCCGAATCCGGACGGCCCGTCCTGCTCGGGGAAGCCGTGACCGTCCTGCTCGGGCGTGTCCTCGGGCTCCGGGCGGGCGGGCCGGCCGTACACCCGGGGCTGCGGCGCCGGGGTGCCGGTCGGCAGGGGCTGGTCGGACGGCGGGGTGACCCGGCTGGTCACCGGGACCGACGCGCTGGCCGAGACCGGGCCGCCCTCCGGGGAGGTACGCGGGCCGGGCACGGAGGCCGACTGCGACTCGCCCCACGCGCCGTCACCGCGCTCCGGCTCGTACCCCTGGGGTTCGGCCGGCGCGGGCGGCTGGTCGGCGGGCGGCGACGCGGCGAGCGCGGCTCCGGGCACGCGCTGCTGCTGCGCCGGCAGCGGCACCGCGTTGCCGGGCGAGATGCCCGGCGCGGGAGCGGGCTGGTACGCCGGGGCGGAGTCCTCGGAACGGCCCCACGCCTCGGCGGGCGACCACGGCTCGGCGGCCGGTACGGCCGGGCGGTCGTTCTGGTTGCCGCCCCAGCCGGCGTCGGGCGCCGGTACGGAGACGCTCGCGCGGGCCGGAGTATCGACCGGTGCGGCGGCACCCCAACTGGGCTGTGCCGGCTCCTCGGCCGACCGGCCGCTCTCCTGCTGCGGCACGGACGCGGCGCCGCTCCAGGCGCCGGCCTGCTCCTCGGAGTCACGCTGCTGCGGTACGGCGGGGGCGCCCCAGCCACCGGGCTGCCGGCCCTGGTCCGGCTCACCCCAGCCGCCCGGCTGTGCCGCCTCGGCGGGGCCGGCGGCGCGGCCCGCGGCCCAGCCGCCGGAGCGGTCCGGGTCGTCGGGGCGGGCGGGCTCGTCCCAGCCACCCGGCCGGTTCTCGGCCTGCGGGGCGGGCCATCCGCCGTCGTGCTGTCCACCGGTCGGACGCCAGCCGCCGGAGCGGTGCGAGTCGTCCTCGCCAGCGGCGGAGCGGTTGTCCTGATCGGACTGCTCCGGAGTGGACCACGCGTTGTCCGGCCGGGTGACGCCGGGCACCGAGACCGCGGCGGCGGCACGGGCGGGCGGGTCGGCCGGCGGCCAGGTGGCGCCGGTCTGCTGACCCGGAGGTGCCCAGGCCGGCTGGCTCTCACGCGGCGTCCAGCCACCGGAGCGGCCGGGGTCGTCGGCCGCGGCGGGCTGCTCGTCACGCGGGTTCCAGCCGCCGGAGCGGTTCGGATCGTCCGGCGGCGCGGCGGTGGACCAGCCACCGGCGTGTCCCGGGGCGTCGTCGTGCTGCCCACCGGTGGGCGCGAAGCCGCCGGAGCGGTGCGGGTCGTCCGGCGGGGCGGGCGTGACCCAGGTCTCGTTCGGCACGGTGGCCGGGGCGGGGACGTAACCGGTGCTGCGGGCGGCCGGGTCGCCGGACGGCGACCGGGCCGGCTGCTCACCGGAGCCCCACCCCTGGCGGTTCTGCTCGGCGGCCCAGGCCGGCGCCGTCGGCTCGACCGGGCTGCCCGGCGGCGTGGCGGCCCACGCGGGCGGCGCCGGGTCGGCGGCGCGGTCCGGGCCGGGCTGCTCCTGAGCGCCCCACACGGGACTGCCCTGGGCGGGACCGGCCCAGGCGGGGGCGCCCTGGTCGGTGCCGCCCCAGGCGGGCTGCTGCCCACGGTCGGCGGGCGGTGGGACCTGGGCGGTGGCCCGGCCGGTCACCGGCTGGCCCGCGGGCGGGGCCCAGGCGGGGGGCTGTTCGTCGTTAGCGGCCCAGGCCGGGGCCGGCTGCGCGGGCCGACCGGCCGGCGGGGGCGGCGCCCAGCCGAGGTCGGGCGCTCCGTTGTACCCGTTGTCCTGCTGCGCCGGCTGATCGCCGTACGGCACCGGTCCGCCGGTGCCCGGCGACACCTCGCCCGGCTCCTGGCCGGGGCGGTGCGGAGCCTCGGACGTCATGGGTGCGCCTCCTCCATCACAGGTCGGCCGCCGATGCCGGTCCGGGGAACCGTCGGCATGGCTGCCGGCGTCGCCGGCGGGTACCGGCCGTGCGGGCTCCCCGCACCGTATCCGGTGGTTGCCCGGAGCCGCCCGGGGGAGCATCGGCCGTCACCGAAAGTCACCGGACGACGTCGATGGGTTTCACTTGCCCGCGTCGGCCCGGAACCACCGGTTGGCGACCGTGCCAACCGTACCGGGCGGTGCGGCGAGGTGGAATCCCGGTGCCGACCGATGCCGATACGCCGAAGACCCGCCCGGTGTCGGGCGGGTCTTCGGACTGGAGGAGGTGAGAAAGGTCTGTGGCGTCAGCTCATGTGACGCTGGGCGATGGCGAGAAGCTCCTCGCGGACCGCGGGCGAGTTCGCGGAACGCAGCGCGTGCTCGATGGCGCGGGCGCGGCGGTTGGCGTCGCGGCGGGTGCGGATTCGCTCGATCATGCTCATCTTGGGTCTCTCCTCCTGGCTATTCGGTTGTCAGCCCCTTGATGTCTCTATTTAAGCGCACCAGGCCGCCCATCGCCATCGATTATTAGGTGAGCTGAACCACGTACCTAAGGATCGTAGGTCAGCCTGCCCTCAGATCCTATGATTCCGTTCCCGAAACGGTTACGGCCGGTGTGCCGGGCGTTCACCCGTGGCACACCGGCCGTGACCGGAGCGGTGGTGCGTCAGGTCCAGGCGAGCAGCGCCGCCTCCGGGTCGGCCAGGAAGTCCCCGATGTCGCGGAGGAACTTCGAGCCCAGCTCACCGTCGATGATGCGGTGGTCGAAGGAGAGGCCGAGCGTGGTCACCAGGCGCGGCTTCACCTTGCCCTTGTGCACCCACGGCTGCTCCCGTACCGCGCCGAAGGCGAGGATCGCCGACTCGCCCGGGGGCAGGATCGGCGTACCGGTGTCGACGCCGAAGACGCCGACGTTGGTGATGGTGAACGTGCCGCCGGACATGTCCGCCGGGGACGTCCTCCCCGACTTCGCGGTCTGCACCAGGTCCGTCATCGCGTCCGCCAGCTCGCGCAGCGAGAGCCGCCCGGCGTCCTTGATGTTCGGCACGATCAGGCCGCGCTCGGTGGCCGCCGCGATGCCGAGGTTGACGTACTCCTTCACCACGATCTCGTCGCCGGCCCAGGTCGAGTTGACCATCGGGTGCCGCTTGACCGCCAGCAGCACCGCCTTGGCGACCAGCAGCAGCGGCGAGACCCGCACGTCGCGCCACTCCCGCCGGTCACGCAGCCGGTCCAGCGCCTTCATCGCCCGGGTCACGTCGACGGTCAGGAACTCCGTCACGTGCGGGGCGGTGAACGCCGAGCGGGCCATGTTCTCCGCGGTGAGCTTGCGTACCCCCTTGACCGGGATGCGCTGCTCGCGGTCCGCGCCGAAGCTCGCGGCCGACGCGGCCGGCGTCGTGACCGTCAGCGGCTCGGCCGCCGCCGGGGTCGCGGTCGCCGCCCGCTGTACGTCCTCACGGGTGATCGAGCCGAGCGGACCCGAGCCGGTCAGCGTGGCCAGGTCGATGCCGAGGTCCTTCGCCAGCTTGCGGACCGGCGGCTTGGCCAGCACCGGACCGCTTACCCGGCCGTTGCCGTTGACCGCCGGGGCGGGAGCGGGCGGGGCGGGCGCGACCGGCGCGGGCGCCACCGGGGCAGCGGCCTGAGCCGGTGCCGGCGCGTCACCCTTGCGCGGGCGGCGCTTGGCCGGGGCGTTGCGCGGGCCGTAGCCGACCAGCACGGCGGTACGCCCACCCGGGGCGACACCACCGATCAGGCCCGGCTCGACCATGCCCTCGGCGGGCGCGACCTGGACCGCGGCGAGCGACGCGGCCGACGGAGCGGGCAGGTCCGACGCGGGGGCCGCGGTCGTCGACTCCTCGATCGGCCCGGCGCCCGGGTCGGTGTCGATCGCGATGATCGGCACGCCGACCTCGACAGTGGACCCCTCCGGGTGGAAGATCGCCTGCACCCGGCCGGCCCACTTCGCCGGGATCTCGACCGCCGCCTTCGCGGTCTCCACCTCGACGATCGGCTGGTTCAGCTCGATGTCGTCGCCGACCTTGACCAGCCAGGCGAGGATCTCGCCCTCGGTCAGGCCTTCGCCCAGGTCGGGAAGGTTGAACTCCTTGATCCGGGACATGCCGCTCACCAGCCGAACGTGCGGTCGACGGCGTCGAGCACCCGGTCCAGGTCGGGCAGGTACTCCTCCTCCACCCGGGCGGCCGGGTAGGGGGTGTCGAAGCCGGTCACCCGCAGCACCGGGGACTCCAGGGAGTAGAAGCACTCCTCGGTGATCCGGGCCGCGATCTCCGACCCGAGACCCAGGTTGCCCGGGGCCTCGTGCACGACCACGCAGCGGCCGGTGCGCCGCACCGACTCGTACGCCACGGTCAGGTCCAGCGGCGAGATCGTGCGCAGGTCGATGACCTCCAGCTCGCGGCCGTCCTCGGCGGCGGCGGTGGCCGCGTCGAGCGCGGTGCGCACCATCGGGCCGTACGCCAGGACCGTCGCGTCCGTGCCGGGCCGCGCGACCCGGGCCGAGTGCAGGGGGTACGCGTCGGCGATCGGCGCGTCCAGGTCCACCGGACCCTTCTCCCAGTAGCGCCGCTTCGGCTCCAGGAACACGATCGGGTCGTCCGACGCGATCGCCTGCTGGATCATCACGTACGCGTCCTGCGGGTTCGCGCAGCTCACCACCTTGAGACCGGCGGTGTGCGCGAAGTACGCCTCGGGCGACTCGGAGTGGTGCTCGACCGCGCCGATGCCGCCGCCGAACGGGATGCGGATGACCATCGGGATCCGCACCTTGCCCTGCGAGCGGTAGTGCATCTTCGCCACCTGCGACACGATCTGGTCGTACGCGGGGTAGACGAAGCCGTCGAACTGGATCTCGCAGACCGGCCGGAAACCGCGGATGGCCAGGCCGACAGCGGTGCCGATGATGCCGGACTCGGCCAGCGGGGTGTCGATGACGCGCTGGTCGCCGAAGTCCTTCTGGAGGCCGTCGGTGATCCGGAACACGCCGCCGAGCTTGCCGACGTCCTCGCCCATGATGACGACCTTCGGGTCGTTCTCCAGGGCCCGCCGCAGGCCGGTGTTCAGTGCCTTGCCGAGGGTGAGCGTCTCCGTGGCCATCAGTGCGCGCTCCCCTCGAAGGACTCCATGTACTGCGTGAACCGGGCCCGCTGCTCGTCCAGCTCGGGAGAGCCGTTGGGGTAGACGTGGTCGAACATGCTCACCGGCTGCGGGTCGGGCATGGCGAGCACACGCTCGCGCAGGTGCACCGACTCGGTGCGGGCCTGCTCGTCGACCTCGGTGAAGAACGACTCGTCGGCGATCTTCTGCTTGGTCAGGAACGCCTTCATCCGGGCGATCGGGTCCTTCGCCTGCCACGCCTCGACCTCGCTGGCGATGCGGTAGCGGGTCGGGTCGTCGGAGGTGGTGTGCGCGCCCATCCGGTAGGTGTACGCCTCGATCAGGCTCGGGCCCTGGCCGTTGCGCGCGTTGTCCAGCGCGTGCCGGGTCACCGCGTACGACGCGAGCACGTCGTTGCCGTCCACCCGGACGCCGGGGAAGCCGAACCCGCCGGCCCGCCGGTACAGCGGCACGCGGGTCTGCCGCTCCAGCGGCTCGGAAATGGCGTACTGGTTGTTCTGGCAGAAGAACACCAGCGGGGCGTTGAAGACGCTGGCCCAGACGAACGACTCGTTGACGTCGCCCTGGCTGGTGGCGCCGTCACCGAAGTAGGCGATGACCGCCTCGCCGTCCTCGCCGCCGGTCTTGCCGTCCATGGCGACACCCATGGCGTACCCGGTCGCGTGCAGGGTCTGCGCCCCGATCACGATCGTGTACATGTTGAACTTGAACTCGTTCGGGTCCCAGCCGCCCTGGTCGACGCCGCGGAACAGGCCCAGCGGCATGATCGGGTCGATGCCGCGGCAGTAGAGCACGCCGTGCTCGCGGTAGGTCGGGAACGCCATGTCCTGCGTACGCAGCGCCCGGCCGGAGCCGACCTGCGCCGCCTCCTGGCCCAGCAGGCTGGCCCACAGTCCCAGCTCGCCCTGGCGCTGCAGCGCGGTGGCCTCGGCGTCCAGCTTGCGGACCAGCACGAGGTCGCGGTAGAGCCCGCGGTACTCCTCGTCGGTGAAGTCGACGCGGTACTCGGTCCCGTCCGGGCCGAGCGCGGTCTCGATCCGCTCACCTTCCGGCGTGAGCAGCTGTACGAGTTCCGGTTCACCGGCCGCGGCGGCGCGCCTGGTGCGGGGTGCGGCCCGCTTGCTGCGGGTGGCGGCCCCGGGGTCGCCCTTTGCCATCCGTCTCTCCCTGTCTGTCTGCGCCGGCGCCGGGGGTTACCCGAGCCGAGCACCTCGTGCGCCCGCCCGGCTGATGCCGGGTCGGTCCCTGGCGACCGCGCCTGACCCCGGTAGGGGTTGCCGCGCGGCGTGAGCCGGAGTCGGTCGGGGACAGACCCAGGCCCGGGAGCGCCGGCGCCGTTCCGCACCAGCCGCGGGGTACGCGGAGGTGGCGGCTGCGTTGCCGTCGTGTCTGAATGATTGCAGAGGAGGTGAGCGGGCCCACAGTATGGCCTCCTTGGTGGGTGAGGTTCCATCGTCTTCATGACGGATAGCCGTCTTTGTCCCCAGTGGCGGGATCGGCTGACGTACAAAATGTGTGTCGACACGCGGTTGCGACTGGTGAACTGAGCGTCACTGGGTCAAGCTTGCGGTGAGCTGTTGCGCGGCATTTGTCCGGATATCCGCGCGTGCTCTCCCGTCCCCGTTCGCGCGTGAGGAGTGTGCCGGTGTCCGAACCAGAGGGTCCCCCCGGCTCACCCTTCCTCGGCCGGCACCGCGCGCTGCCCGCCTCCCCGTACCGCCGGGTCGTCGGCGCGCACCGCGCCCCCGGCGCCGGCGCCCCCAGCCGGGGCTACCTGCTCACCGTGGCGCTGCTCGCCGGCACCGCGTCGATGCCGATCCTCGCCGCCATCAGCACCGGATCGGCGACGGTGGGCAACAGCGCGCTCCCCGACACCAGCACCCCGTTCCTGCCGACACCCTCGATCGGGCCGGTGGTGATCCCGCCGCCCCAGGCGACCCAGCCCGCAGTGCCGTCCACGCCCAGCCCCGACGTCACCTCCGTACCCCCGGCGCGGCCCGTCCTCCCGGCCGCGCCGAGCCTGCCCGACGACAGCGACCTCGCCGCCCGCCACCGGTCCCGCCCGGTGGCCGCGCCGCCGCCACCGTCCACGCCGGTCCGGCCCACCCCGGTCCGCCCGCCGCACCCCTCGCCGGTGCCCTCACCGTCGCCGTCGCATCCGCCGTCCGACCCGGGTACGCCGACGCCCGAGCCGAGCCCCAGCCCCGAGCCGTCCGCCACGTCCGTCGAGCCGACGCCCTCGGCAGGTTCGTCCGACCCGTCCGGCCCATCGGGTACGTCCGGTCCCGCTGATCCGTCGGGTCCTGCCGAGCCGTCCGGTTCCGCTGGGCCGTCGGGTCCTGCCGAGCCGTCCGGTCCCGCCGAGCCGTCGGGTCCTGCCGATCCGTCCGGTTCTGCTGGGCCGTCGGGTCCTGCCGGGTCGTCCGCCGCGTCCGCTCCTTCCGGCCTGGTCCGCCCATCGGTGTCCCGCGCCTCATGATCGACACCACTTCGGCGTAGTGGTGTGGTCCCGGCCGGTCTGATGCAGCCACCTCGCCGAGGTGGTGTGGATCAACGAGGTCCGGCTGGTCAGGGCATCGGCAGGCGCATGATCGACACCACTTCGCCGGGGTGGTGTCGATCAAGGAGGTTCGGGGAGGCCCCTCGCGCGGGGCACCCAGGGCCGCATGATCGACACCGTTACGCCGTGCTGGTGTGGTTCCGGCCGGTTTGATACAACCACCTCGCCGGGGTGGTGTGGATCAACGAGGGGCGGGGCAACCGAGGGCCGGCGCCCGCATGATCGACACCACTTCGGCGTAGTGGTGTGGTTCTGGCCGGGGTGATGCCGCCACCTCGCCGAGGTGGTGCCGATCATGCGTGTGCGACTGCCTAGGCCGGGTCGTCGGTCAGGCGGTGGCGGTTCGCCTCGATCCAGGCGTTGAGCGCCTCCGGGTCGTCCGGGTCCACGCCGTCCGCCATCAGCTGGGCGACCGCCGCGGTGGCCGGGCTGCGCCGCTCACCGGTGCTGTAGAGCCGCGCGAACTCCGGGACCATCTCGGTGATCGCCTCGTCCGTCCGGGCGGACGCCGACTGCGACAGCCCGCGCTGCCGGGCCGCGTACGCCGCCCAGGCGCGCAGCACCCGGGGCAGCATCGCCGCGTCGTCCATGTCCAGCACGGCCCGGCGGTGCACCCAGTCGAGCAGGAACAGCTCGGCGACCATCGGGCTCCACCGCATCGGGTCGGCGTCCGGGAAGCTGGCCGCGTGGTCGAGCAGCAGGCCGAGGCAGAAGTGCAGCGAGGCCAGCTCGCCGTCGGCGACCTCGGGCAGGCCGAACCGGGACGCCTCGGGCGAGTCGAGGAATGCGCGTATCAGGCGGGTGCGCTCCTCGTCGGTGGGCGGCGGCACGACCGCCGGACCGGCCGGCGGGGTCGGCCCGGGCAGCGCGGCCAGCCGTGCGCCCACGAGCGCCCGGTCGGTGGCGAGCGAGCCCTGTGCGGGCAGCTCGGCGAGGTCGTCGGTGACCGCCAGGTGGCGGCTCACCTCGGCGTGCATCCGGGCCGGGTCCTCGGTACGGAACCAGGTGAACTCGTCCTCGGTGCAGATCTCCCGGGCCTGCTCCACGATCCGGGCCGCCGGGCCGCCGACGAAGACGTCCTTGGTGATGCCGATGTTGTGGTCGACCAGCGCCACCAGCGCGTGCTCGGGCCCGCCCTGTTCCTCGTCGTCGTACGCGAACGTGGCTAGGTAGGACGTCTGGTCGCCGTACACGTCGCCGTACGCCCAGGCGCCTGTGACGTGCACCCGGCCGAGCTGGCCGGCCCACGTCGGGGCGTACGCGCCGGGCCGGACCCGGGCGGCGCCCTCGGCGTCGGGCACCAGGGCGGCGAAGACGGCGCGCAGTGTGGTCGCGGCGGCGCTGCGCCGCCGGGACGTGGCGGCAAGGAAGCCGGTGACGAACTCGCGGACGGCCTGTTCCCGGTCGTGCTCCGCGACGGCGTAGACGCTGCCCAGCAACGCGGCGCCGAGCATCTCCGCGTCCAGGGCCGAGTCGAGCCTCGTCACGTCGCGCGCGGCGTGCAGAACCGCGTCGTAGGGGGTCTGTGGCGTGGCCATGCATCGACCCTACGCCGCGCGGGCCGCCCCCACACCGGTCAGCACGCCGGGTTCAGCGCCGCACGGCTTCGCGCAGCGCCTCCCGGGCCGTGCCGTAGCGGGTCAGCACCGCCCACACCGGGTCCAGCACGTACTTCTCGCCGACGCTGCCCACCGACGTGAGCAGGCGTCGCTCGGCCCGCGCCCGGGCCCGGCGGGCCGCCCACCCGACCACCGGCCGGGTCAGCGCCGCGATCAGCAGCCCGGCCAGCAGGCCACCGAGCAGCAGGACCGTCGGCCACGGCACCACGCCGAGCGTGGGGTGTTCCAGCGGGGGCAGGCCGAGCAGGCGCACCGCGTACCCGAGGAGCAGCCAGACCAGGCCGGCCAGCGCGGCCAGGGTGACCACCCACTGAAGCGCGCCGACCACCCGCCACCAGGCCGGCCGGCGGTCCATGCCCAGGTCGGTCGCGGCGACCGCGTGGTCGAGCGCGCCCGGCAGGTCGGCCTGCCGGGACCGGGCCGCCGCGGTCACCGCGGCCGGCCACGGCGCCGGCAGACCGGCGCCGTTCCGGTCGGCCACCGCGCGGATCGCCAGCGTCAGCGCCGAGCGCTGCGCGGCCGTCGGATCGGGTACGGAGGTGGCCGCGACCAGGCTCTCCGCCGGCGCGTCCGGGTCCCGCCCGGGCAGGTGCAGCCGGCGCAGCGGATCGGGTCGTAGCTTGCGCCAGCTCCGCAGCAGCGGCCAGCCGGTGTTGCTGACGGCCCGGTGCCGGTACGCCCCCTCGACCGCCGCCGCCACAGTCGGCACCCCGGCCGCCCCGGCCAGCGCCCGGTTCAGCTCCTGCGCCGAGGCGTCGCCGGGTTTGCTGCTCGGCGGTTCCGGCCCGACGAGCGGTTCGAGATCGGCCACCACGGCGTCCACGTCGCCGGAGAGCCGGCGCAGGGCGGCCTGCCGTTCGGCGACCGTACGCTCCAGCTCGGCCCGCAGGCCGCTCAGCCCGTTCGGGTCGACCGCTACCGTGGGCAGCAGCGGCACCCCGCCCAGCCCGTCCTCGTCGAGCAGCCGGCGCAGATCCTCGAGGACCTTGGGCAGCTCGGTCGGGTGCAGCCGGTCGGCCTGGTTGAGCACCACGACCGTGACGTCCTTGTGCCTGTGGAACTCGCGCAGATAGCTGGTGTGGATCACGCGGTCGGCGTACTTCTGCGGGTCGACCACCCAGACCACCAGGTCGACCAGGCCCAGCAGGCGGTCGACCTCCAGCCGGTGACCGTGCTGCACCGAGTCGAAGTCGGGCAGGTCGAGCAGGACGAGGCCGTGCAGCGTCGACTCGTCGTCGGCGTCCAGCGGGCTCTCCCGGACGAACCGGTGCCGGGGCAGCACGCCGATCCAGTCGAGCAGCCGGACCGCGCCGTCCAGCGGACCCCACACGCAGGCGTGCGCGACGCCGGTGGTCGGCCGGCGCACCCCGACCGGGGAGAGGTCGAGCCGGGCCAGCGAGTTGAACAGGCTCGACTTGCCGCTGCCGGTAGCGCCGGCCAGCGCGACCACCGTGTGCCGGCCGGAGAGGGCGAGCCGGTCACCGGCCCGCTCGACCACCGTGTGCGCGGCGACCAGTTGAGCGTCGGGCACGTCGCCGTCCACCGCGGAAAGGAACCGCTGGATCGCCTGGAGGCGCTCGATGAGCACGTCCGGGTCGACCCGCTGCTCGCCGCGCAGCGCGTCCCGCATCCGTCCGACGACGTTACTCACTGGCGTCCGTCCTGCTCGGGGCTCGGGAACAAGCCGCTCCGGTGCCGGGCCCGCTCGACCTCCAGGGCGGCCCAGCGCAGCGCCGCGCCGGCGTTGTCGGCCGGGCGCTCGGCCTCGGTGCGGGCCAGGAAGCGCTCGGCCTCCTCGGCCAGCAGCTTGCCGGTCCGGTCGAGCAGGTCGATCCGGGCCTTGCGGGCCAGGTTCCGCACCGCCTGGTCGCCGAAGATCGCCTGGAGCACGGTCTGCCCGGCGACCGCCGTGCCGGTGCCGGCGGCGACCTCCAGCCCGGTGGGGATGAACGCGGTGGAGGCGAACACGCCGATCATGACGGCGAGGCCGGTGGCGTTCACCGCGTACGCCGCGGTGCGGGCCACGAACCGCCGGTCGCCGCCCTCGACCCGGACCAGTTCCAGCACGCCGCGCTGCCAGTCGCGGACCAGCTGCTCGGCCCGCTCCGGCAGGTCGGCCGAGGCGTGGGCCAGGTCCGGCTCCAGCAGCGCCGCGCCGGCCGGGTGCGCCTTCCAACCGGTGTACGCGTTCTCCGCCGCCTCGGCGGCCACGCCGCGCAGCAGCGTGACGAGCTGCGACTCGATCGCGGTACGCAGTTCCGCGGCGGGCGCGGGCCGCCCGGTGACCGCCGCGACGACCCGGTCCCGCAGCCGGCCGATGCGTGCCTCCAGGCCCCGGAAGAACTCGCCGGTGCCGATGAACTCCTGCCAGCGGGCCAGCACCTCGCCGCGCAGCAGCCGGCCGTCCCGGAGCCCCTGGTCGACGCTCCGCTCGGCGCCCCGGTACGCGGCCCGTACCCGTTCGTCCAGCGCGTCGGCCGCGGTGCACTGCTCGTCGGCGGCCTCGGCGAGCGCCTCCACCACCGGGTGCAGCGCGGCCAGCGCGCCGTCGAGCGTCTGCCGGACCACCGCGGCGCGGGCGTCGGCGTCGGCGGCGAGCCGGGCGAACCAGTCACTGAGCGGGGCGGTGATCCGGTCCGGCAGCAGCCCCTGCCCGTCCACCCAGGTCTCCGGCAGCACGAACAGCGGCGCGGCGCCCAGCTCCTGCTCGGCGAGCATCTCGGACAGGTGGGCGGCGACCTCGTCGGCGGCCTCCGGGGGGACCCGGTCCAGCACCATCGCCACTGCGGTGCCCCGGGCGCGGGCGCTGCGCAGCAGCTCCCAGGGGACGGCGTCGGCGTACCGGGCGGCGGTGGTGACGAACAGCCAGAGGTCGGCGGCGGCGAGCAGCTGACCGGCGAGCGCCCGGTTGGCGTCGACCACCGAGTCGATGTCGGGCGCGTCGAGGAAGGCCAGGCCGGGCGGCAGCGCCGGTGCGGTGACCAGGTGCAGGGTGCCCGGCTGCTCGCTCGGCTCGGTGGTCCGGGTCAGGCCGGGCAGCAGCTCGCCCTGCCGGAACCAGGCCGCGTCGGTCGGGCTGCACACCAGCACCGGGGAGCGGGTGGTGGGGCGGAGCACCCCGGCCGCGCTGACCCGTGCCTGGACCAGGCTGTTGACGAGCGTCGACTTGCCCGCGCCGGTGGAGCCGCCGACCACCACCAGCAGCGGGGCGTCGAGCCGGGCCAGCCGGGGAAGCAGGTAGTCGTCGAGCTGGTCGGTGAGGCTCGTGGCGGCGTGCCGGGCCGGCTCGGCCGAGGGGAGGGCGAGCGGGAAGCGGGCCGCGCCGATCGCCGACCGCAGGCCGGTGAGCGCGGCGGGCAGGCCCTCCGCGGCGTGCGCAGGCTGGTCGGCGCCGGTGGTGGCTCCGGTGCGGGCTGCGACGGCGGGCGCGCCGGCACGGGTGGCGGAATCGCCATGCGTCGTCACCGCTAAAGCGTGCCCGACCGACGCAAGGTAAGACAACCGGACAGTAGTAACGGTCGGGTTGCGCCGGGCCGGCTCAACCTCGACTTGCGGATTGGCGATGGCGTGGCACTATTGAGTCAAGTTCACTCAACTTGTGGTGCGGTCGCTTCCGGGCGGCCCTCCCGGGCAGGCCGTCTGACCTGCTCACCCGTTACGAAGCGAGGAAGCGAACATGGCACGTGCGGTCGGCATCGACCTCGGCACGACGAACTCCTGCGTCAGCGTTCTCGAGGGCGGTGAGCCCACCGTCATCGCCAACGCAGAGGGCTCGCGTACGACTCCCTCGATCGTCGCGTTCGCCCGCAACGGCGAGGTGCTCGTCGGTGAGGTCGCCAAGCGCCAGGCGGTGACCAACCCCGACCGGACCATCCGCTCGGTCAAGCGGGAGATCGGCACCAACTGGACCGTCGACATCGACGGCAAGAAGTACACCCCGCAGGAGATCTCGGCCCGTACGCTGATGAAGCTCAAGCGGGACGCCGAGGCGTACCTGGGCGAGCAGATCACCGACGCGGTGATCACCGTCCCCGCCTACTTCAACGACGGGCAGCGCCAGGCCACCAAGGAGGCCGGTGAGATCGCCGGCTTCAACGTGCTGCGGATCGTGAACGAGCCGACCGCGGCCGCCCTGGCGTACGGCCTGGACAAGGGTTCCAAGGAGCAGACCGTCCTGGTCTTCGACCTCGGTGGCGGCACCTTCGACGTGTCGCTGCTGGAGCTGGCCGAGGGCGTGGTGGAGGTCAAGTCCACCAGCGGTGACAACCAGCTCGGCGGTGACGACTGGGACCAGCGCATCATCGACCACCTGGTGAAGACGTTCCGCGGTGAGCACGGCATCGACCTCTCGCAGGACAAGATGGCCATGCAGCGGCTCAAGGAGGCGGCCGAGAAGGCCAAGATCGAGCTGTCCGCCGCCACCACCAGCAACATCAACCTGCCGTACATCACCGCCGGCTCGGCCGGCCCGCTGCACCTCGACGTGACGCTCAGCCGCGCCGAGTTCCAGCGCATGACGCAGGACCTGCTGGACCGCTGCAAGGGCCCGTTCGAGCAGGCCGTCAAGGACGCCGGCATCAAGATCTCCGACGTCGACCACGTCATCCTGGTCGGCGGCTCGACCCGGATGCCGGCCGTCACCGACCTGGTCAAGCAGCTCACCGGCCGGGACCCGAACAAGGGCGTCAACCCGGACGAGGTCGTCGCCGTCGGCGCCGCGCTCCAGGCCGGTGTGCTCAAGGGCGAGGTCAAGGACGTCCTGCTGCTCGACGTGACCCCGCTGAGCCTGGGCATCGAGACCAAGGGCGGCATCTTCACCAAGCTCATCGAGCGCAACACCACCATCCCGACCAAGCGCTCCGAGGTCTTCACCACGGCCGACGACAACCAGCCGTCGGTGCTGATCCAGGTGTTCCAGGGCGAGCGGGAGATCGCGGCCTACAACAAGAAGCTCGGCACCTTCGAGCTGACCGGCCTCCCGCCGGCCCCGCGCGGCGTGCCGCAGATCGAGGTCACGTTCGACATCGACGCCAACGGCATCGTGAACGTGCACGCCAAGGACCTGGGCACCGGCAAGGAGCAGAAGATGACGATCACCGGCGGCTCCTCGCTGCCGAAGGACGACATCGAGCGGATGCGCCGGGACGCCGAGGAGCACGCCGACGAGGACAAGCGCCGCCGCGAGGAGGCCGAGACCCGCAACGTGGCCGAGGCGCTCCAGTGGCAGACCGAGAAGTTCCTCGCCGAGAGCGGCGACAAGCTGCCCAGCGAGAACCGTGACCAGCTCAACGAGGCGCTCGGCGAGCTGCGCAGCGCGCTCGGCGGCCAGGACATCGAGAAGATCAAGTCCGCGCACGAGAAGCTGGCGCAGGTCTCCCAGCAGGCCGGCTCGCTGCTCTACGCCCAGCAGCAGGAGGGCGAGCAGGCGGCGCCGGGTGGCGCGGCCGGGCCGGGCGCCGGCGCGGGCGCGGGCGCGACCGGTGGCCCGAAGGCCGGCGGCGACGACGACGTGGTCGACGCGGAGATCGTGGACGAGGACAAGAAGTGACATCCGGTCCCGGACACGATTCGCACGGCAGAGGGATGAGGTAACCGCATGACGGACAAGCCACGCGCGGCCGACCCGGGTGCCACCGGGTCGGCGGGCGCCGGCAAGGACGCCGGCGACGAACCCCGGGTCGTCATCCGCGACAAGCGCAAGCTCGGCAAGGTGACCGAGCAGCCGGCGAACGACGCCTCGGCGGCGGACGCCGCTGCCGACGCGCCCGCCGAAGGGCTGGTCGAGGAGGCCGAGGTCGTGGTCGACGAGATCGGCGGCGAGGCCGAGGTCACCGGGCCGACGGTGGTCGATTCCCCGGCCGAGCCGAGCGGGGAGACGGAGGCGACCGCGCCGCTCGGTGCCGAGCTGGAGTCGCTCCGCACCGACCTGGAGGAGCGCACCCGCGACCTCCAGCGGGTCA
This sequence comes from Micromonospora chalcea, assembly GCF_028768405.1. Taxonomy (NCBI): domain Bacteria; kingdom Bacillati; phylum Actinomycetota; class Actinomycetes; order Micromonosporales; family Micromonosporaceae; genus Micromonospora; species Micromonospora chalcea. The sequence goes on from NZ_CP118233.1 coordinate 4,894,573, forward strand.
CGGCGGAGTACGCCAACTACCGCAAGCGGGTCGACCGGGACCGCAACCTGGTCCAGGAGCAGGCCACCGGCACTGTGCTCAGCGCGCTGCTGCCGATCCTGGACGACCTGGACCGGGCCCGTGAGCACGGCGATCTGGTGGGCCCGTTCGGCAGCGTGGCCGAGCAGCTCACCGCCGCGCTGGGCAAGTTCGGCCTGACCGCGTTCGGCGAGAAGGGCGACCCGTTCGACCCGACCCGGCACGAGGCGGTGGCGCACCAGACCTCCGCCGACGTGACCGAGTCGACCTGCGTACAGGTCATGCGCCGCGGTTACCAGCTCGGCGAGCGGCTGCTGCGGCCCGCCATGGTCGCGGTCGCGGACCCGGAGTAGTGCCGACCCGTGACGTCCCGCCCGCCCCCACCGGGCGGGCGGGACGGCCGGGCTTCGACCCGTGGAAGGGGGTGGACCGGTGAGTTCCAAGGACTGGATCGAGAAGGACTACTACGCCGCGTTGGGCGTGGAGAAGTCCGCCTCCTCGGACGAGATCAAGAAGGCGTACCGCAAGCTGGCCCGGGAGTCGCACCCGGACCACAACCCCGGCGACACCGGGGCCGAGGAGCGGTTCAAGACCGTCTCCGAGGCGTACGCGGTGCTGGGCGACGAGAAGAAGCGACGCGAGTACGACGAGATGCGCTCGCTGTTCGGCTCGGGCGCCTTCCGCCGCAGCGCCCGCGGCGCGGGCCAGCCGGGCGGCGTGCCGTTCGACGTCTCCGACCTGTTCGGCGGCGGCGCGGGCGGCGGGGACACCCGGTTCGGCGGAGGCGGTTTCACGGACCTGTTCAGCTCGATCTTCTCCGGCGGCGGGGGCGGCGCGGCGCGTCCGCGCGGTCCGGCGCGGGGCCGGGACGTCGAGACCGAGGTGGCGCTCGATTTCGAGGATGCGGTCCGCGGCGTCACGCTGCCGCTGACGCTGCGCGCGCCCGGCGTCTGCGACACCTGCCACGGCAACGGTGCGAAGCCGGGTACCCAGCCGGTGGCCTGCCCGGTCTGCCACGGCGCCGGCGTGACCACCCGCAACCAGGGGTCGTTCAGCTTCTCCGAGCCGTGCCGCAACTGCCAGGGCGTCGGCACGATCGTCGAGGAGAAGTGCCCGGAGTGCCACGGCACCGGCGGTGTCACCAAGACCCGCACGCTGAACGTGCGCTTCCCGGCCGGGGTGGCCGACGGGCAGCGGATCCGCCTGGCCGGCCGGGGTGAGCCCGGTGAGCGGGGCGGCGCGGCGGGCGACCTGTTCGTGCAGGTGAAGGTCCGCCCGGACGAGCTGTTCGGGCGTACCGGGGACGATCTGACCCTGAACGTCCCGATCACGTACGCCGAGGCGGTCCTCGGCACCGACCTGCGCGTGCCGACCCTGGACGGGACGGTGACGCTGCGGGTGCCACCGGGTACGCCCAGCGGGCGGGTGCTGCGCGCCCGCGGCAAGGGCGTCGTACGCAAGGACGGCCGCGCCGGTGACCTGCTGGTCACGCTCGACGTGGTGGTCCCGGCGAAGGTCTCGGACGAGGCGCGGGCGGCGCTGGAGACCTTCGCGGAGCAGACTCCGCCCGCCGCGCGGGAACATCTCGACGCGCGGGTACGTCGATTCAGTTGACGGCGGCAGCGGAGGTGAGCGGGCATGTCGGAGGAGTACGTCGGCTCGGGTGACCCGGCCTACGAGGCCAAGGTGTTGATGATCTCGGTGGCTGCGCGGATGGCGGGGATGCACCCCCAGACGCTGCGCCAGTACGACCGGCTGGGCCTGGTGCAGGCGGGCCGGGCGTCCGGCGGTGGTCGCCGGTACAGCGTCCGGGACGTGGTGCTGCTACGCGAGGTGCAGCGGCTCAGCCAGGACGACGGGATCAACCTGGCCGGGGTCAAGCGGATCATCGGGCTGGAGCGGCTGCTCGAAGAGGCGCAGCAGCGGGTGGCCCGGCTGGAGGCGGAGCTGGACGCCGCGTACCGGCGGATCGCCGAGCTGGAGTCGCTCGGTGGCTTTGCCCGCGGCGACCTCGTGCCGACCAACCGCACGTCCACCGCGCTCGTCGTCTGGCGACCACGCCGCGCTCCCGACCGCTGACCTTTCACCGGAAGGCCGGCGCGCCCCGCTCCCCCGGGGCCGCGCCGGCCTTCGTACGTCCGGCCCTCGTGCGTACCTGGTTCGGGGCGCTCGTCGGGGAATGCGGGATGCGGCAGGGCGCTGTCGACTAGGCTCGCCGGTAGGGCCAAAACCCCTAAATCGGACGCCGAGTTGGCAGGGGGAGCCATGGCGGAACCGGCTAAGAAGGTGGCGGAACGCGCCGAGGAACGGCTGGAGAAGGTGGCCGAGAACGTCCGCGAGCGGTTCGACCGGGTCACCGAGGGGCGCTTCAGCGACAAGGTCAAGGAAGGGCGCTTCGCCGACCAGACGGACCACGGCGTGGACCGGGCCCGGGACGACGAGAGGCGCAAGAAGCAGGGCGGGTCGACCTGACGATCCGCCGACGTGCGGGCCGGGATCCACGGGGGATCCCGGCCCGTTCGCCGTTCAAGCCGGCGACGTGTCAGAGGCGGCGGTTCTCGCGGACCAGGCCGCCCTCGCACCAGTCCCGGTAGACGAACAGGTCGGGCCGGGCGAGCAGCACGCGGCTGTTGTGCGCCCAGTTGCGCATCAGGTCGTCACCGGCGCGTTCGGCCTGCTCGACAAGCTTGCGGAACCGGCGTTTGGGATGGGCGCGGAAGTTCGTCCGGATGCCGTCGGCGGCGTAGATGTAGAGGCAGTGCAGCGCGAACCGCCGGGCCGGGCAGCGCTCGTCCATCGCCAGGTCGAACAGCGTCTGCACCAGATGGTCACCGGCGACCAGCAGGTCCCAGTCGGGCGGCATCGAGGTCAGCGGCACCGAATCCGGTTGATAGGCCCACGCCCGGAGTTCGGCGGGCGAGGGATCGACCGGATTGGCGAAGCCGTGGAACGTATCTTCCTGCACGCTCACCGGCCGACCTTCCGCTTGCGCTGGCGGGGGCACCGGCCACCCGCGGACCCTGGCTGCTGGGCCGAAACGTTAACGCGGCTGAGCGGAGCAGTGGTAGACCTTCCGGGGATCAATTTGACAACGCCGGGCCGGATCTGCCTGTGGCAGGTCCGGCCCGGCGCGGGTCAGTCCCCGGTCGGCGCGGGCAACGCCGCTGCCGCACGGGCGGCGGCGGCGCGGGAGCGCAGCCACTGCTTGAACCACTGGGTGTCGGGCAGCCGGGCGAGCAGCGGCCCGGTCACCACCGTGATCAACACGTACGCGGTGGCGAGCGCCGCCAGCTTCGGGTTCACCGGGTAGGCGGCCGCGACGGCCAGTCCGGCGATGACGATGGAGAACTCGCCGCGCGGGGTCAGCGCCAGGCCGGCCCGCCAGCGACCGGGCTCGGCGATCCCCGCCCGGCGGGCGGCCAGGTAGCCGGTGGCCACCTTCGTCGCCATGGTGACCACTGCCAGCACCAGCGCCGGCAGCAGCACCGGCGGCATGTCCAGCGGGTTGGTGACCAGCCCGAAGAACACGAAGAAGACAGCGGCGAAGAGATCCCGCAGCGGGGAGAGCAGTTCGGTGGCGTGGTGCGCCACCGGCCCGGACAACGCGATGCCGACCAGGAACGCGCCGACAGCGGCGGAGACCTGGAGTTTGGCCGCGATACCGGCGACCAGCAGGGTCAGGCCGAGCACCCCGAGCAGGAGCGCCTCCGGGTCCTTGGCGGAGAGCGCAGCGGAGATCAGGTGGCCGTACCGGATCGCCACGGCCAGCACCACGACGACGGTGAACACCGCGATGGCGAGCGCGATGCCGCCCTTCATCAGGCCGACCCCGGCGAGCAGCGCGGTGACCAGCGGCAGGTAGAGGGCCATCGCCAGGTCCTCGATCACCAGGACGGAGAGGATCACCGGCGTCTCCCGGTTACCGACCCGGCCCAGGTCGCCGAGCACCTTGGCGATCACGCCCGACGACGACACCCAGGTGACGCCTCCGAGCACCACTGCGGCGACCCAGCCCCACCCGAGCAGCAGCGCGAACCCGAAGCCGGGCAGCGCGTTGAGCACCGCGTCGATCAGACCGGCCGGCGCGGCCGAGCGGAGGTTGCCCACCAGTTCGTTGGCGCTGTACTCCAGGCCGAGCATGACCAGCAGCAGGATCACGCCGATCTCGGCGCCGACGGCGAAGAACTCCTCGCTGGCGTTGAGCGGCAGCAGGCCACCGTGCCCGAACGCCAGGCCGGCGAGCAGGTAGAGCGGGATGGGCGAGACACCGACGCGACGGCTCAGCCGGCCGAGCAGGCCGAGCAGGAGCAGCAGCGCACCGACCTCGATGAGCAGGATTGTGGTTTCGTGCATACGCGTCAGACGTCCGGGTCGGTCTCGGCGAGGATCGCGGTCACGCCGTCGAGCCCCTGGCGGGTACCGACCACGACGACCACGTCGCCGGCTTCGAACCGGAAAGTGGGATCCGGCGAGACGTTCACCGTGCCCTGACGCAGCACGGCGACGATCGACGCGCTGGTCCGGGTCCGGGCCTTGGTGTCACCCAGCCGCTTGCCGACGTACTTCGAGCCGGCCGGAATGGCGATCTGCTCGGTCAGCAGCCCGGCGGCCTGCTCGCGCAGCCCGGAGAGCTGACCCAGCATCAGCGACGCGCCGAGGATGTCGGCGAGCGCCTCCGCCTCGTCGTCCGTCAGGGGGATGTCGTGCTGACAGGAGTCGGGGTCTTCCGGGTCGTAGAGGACCAGGTCGCGACGGCCATTGCGGTGGGAGACCACACCGAGCCGGCGGCCGGACTCCGTCATCAGGTCATGACGTACGCCGATACCCGGCAGGGCGGTCTGTTCGACACGTACTCGCACGCGGGTGAGGCTACTCCGGGCGCGCACCTGCTGCGTCCGGGGTCGATCGATCGCCCGTCATCGTGCGATCAGGGGGTCTCGTCCCGACCGGTTACGTAGGTGCCCTTGCCCTGGTGCCCCTCGACGAGACCTTCGGCCTGAAGGATCAACAGCGCCGACCGGACCGGCTCTGCGGACACTTGGTAGTGCGCGATCAGTTCACGCAGGGAGGGGAGTTTGTCGCCGGGGCCGTACTCGCCCGAAGCGATCTTGTCTCTGATGTCCTGCGCGATTCTCTGACGGTCTGAAACTCGGGGCATGGCGGCAACTCCTGGTAGGCCCCAAGATCTTCCCACGAGTCAGACCGGTCAGCCAACACTTCGCGTGCTAAGCATGCTCACTCCTTGTCATGCAATGCTTTGCATTGTATGTTGCTCGTGCGGATGCCCTCGGCGGAACGCCTGGTAGGCAAACCGGCCCTCCGGTTGGCACCCGTGGTCGGCGCGACTGGTCGTGCGCGGCCAGTCGTGTCGCCTTACCCGTCTCCTTGGCCTGGAAGAAGGGACAGTGTCGTGCGCAATCTCCTGCGAATACGTCCGAAGCGGCGGAACGCGCGCCCGCCCGACTCCGCGCCGGGCGGCGCGTACCGCTCCGCGTCGTACCTTCCGCTCCGGCCCTGGCAGGTGCGGGGCCGCCGCTTCGCGACGCGCCGCCGGGGGCTGGACCCCGCCGAGGTCGCCGCGTTCCTCGACCGCGTGGCCGGGGACCTCGCCGCCGCGTACGCCGAAGTCGCCCGGAGCCGTGAGGAGACGGCGCGGATCAAGGGCGCGTTGCGCGAGTGGCAGTCCCGTCAGGCCCCGTCGATGCGCGACCTGGCCGGGCGGCCGTGACCGGGCGGTACGTGATCCATCTGCCGGTGCGCGCGGCCGATCTGGCCCGGGCGAAGATGCTCGGTCGCACGGCCGGCCGGTCGTTGGCGTTCCTCGCGGTGGTGGAGTTGGGCGGGATCACCGTGTCGACGGAGGACGACCAGGCCGTACGCCATTGGGTTTTCTGCGACCGCAAGCTGGACGGCGGCCGGCGTTGCGTGCTGCGCGCCGACCACGAGACCCCTTGCCTCACGCGCCTCACGCGTCGCTGAGATCTTGGTACGAAAAGGGCCCCTCCGAGGGCCTTTTCGTACCAAGATCTCTCCGGCCGAATCGGCGGAGGGTGACTCAGGTCACAGGGGTGGAGTTGAGCGGAATAGACTCAACTCTGGTTGTGTCATGTCCAGTGGACACGCCGATCCGGGGGAGCCCATGAACACGGAACGTCTCACCACCAAGAGCCGCGAAGCCATCACCGGTGCCGTCGCGCTGGCGAACCAGCGCGGTCACGCCACCGTGGAGCCCTGGCACCTGCTGTTGTCACTGCTGGACACCGAGGGCTCGACCGCCGCGGGCCTGCTGCGCGCCGTCGGGGCCGACCCGGCCGAGCTGCGCCGAGTCGCCCTGCGCTCGGTCGACGCGCTGCCCGCCGCGCGTGGGTCGAGCATCGCCGAGCCGACGCTGGCCCGCGAGTTCGTCAACGCCATCGGCGCCGCCGAGCAGATCGCGCGGCCGCTGGGCGACGAGTACACCTCCACCGAGCACCTGCTGGCCGGGCTGGCCCGGGTCGGCGGCGCGGTCTCGGTCGCGCTGAAGAACTCCGGCGCCACCGAGGAGAACCTGGTCGCCGCGTTCCCGACCGTCCGGGGCGGGGACCGCCGGGTGACCACCGCCGACCCGGAGCAGACCTACCAGGCCCTGGCCAAGTACGGCGTGGACCTCACCGCCAGCGCCCGCGACGGCAAGATCGACCCGGTGATCGGCCGGGACTCGGAGATCCGCCGGGTGATCCAGGTGCTGTCCCGGCGTACCAAGAACAACCCGGTGCTGATCGGCGAGCCGGGCGTCGGCAAGACCGCGATCGTGGAGGGCCTGGCCCAGCGGATCGTGGCCGGCGACGTGCCGGAGTCGCTGCGGGACAAGAAGCTGGTCTCGCTCGACCTCGGCGCGATGGTCGCCGGCGCGTCGTACCGCGGCCAGTTCGAGGAGCGGCTGAAGTCCGTGCTGGAGGAGATCAAGAACTCCGACGGCCAGGTCATCACGTTCCTCGACGAGCTGCACACCGTGGTCGGCGCGGGCAAGGGCGAGGGCTCGATGGACGCCGGCAACATGCTCAAGCCGATGCTGGCGCGCGGTGAGCTGCGGATGGTCGGCGCGACCACGCTCGACGAGTACCGCGAGCACATCGAGAAGGACCCCGCGCTGGAGCGCCGCTTCCAGCCGGTGCTGGTCGGCGAGCCGACCATCGAGGACACCATCGGCATCCTGCGCGGGCTCAAGGAGCGCTACGAGGTGCACCACGGCGTACGCATCACCGACGCCGCCCTGGTCGCCGCCGCCGCGCTCTCCGACCGGTACATCACCGACCGCTTCCTGCCGGACAAGGCGATCGACCTGGTGGACGAATCGGCGTCCCGGCTGCGCATGGAGATCGACTCGCGCCCGGTCGAGGTGGACGAGATCGAGCGGGCGGTACGCCGCCTGGAGATCGAGGAGATGGCGCTCGCAAAGGAGCCGGACGCCGCGTCCGCCGAGCGCCTGGAGCGGCTGCGCAAGGAGCTGGCCGACAAGCGCGAGCAGCTCACCGCGCTGTCCGAACGCTGGCAGACCGAGAAGAGCCACATCACCAAGCTCTCCACCGCCAAGGAGGAGCTGGAGCGCCTCGGCGGCGAGGCCGAGCGGGCCGAGCGCGACGGCGAGCTGGAACGCGCCGCCGAGCTGCGGTACGGCCGGATCCCGGCGCTGCGGACCGAGCTGAAGCAGGCCGAGGAGGAACTGGCCCGGCTCCAGGCCGACGGCGCGATGCTCAAGGAGGAGGTCGGCGCGGACGACATCGCCGCGGTGGTCGCCTCCTGGACCGGCATCCCCGCCGGCCGGCTGCTCGAAGGCGAGACCGCCAAGCTGCTCCGGATGGAGGAGTCGCTGCGGGCCCGCGTCGTCGGCCAGGCCGAGGCGGTGGGCGCGGTCTCCGACGCGGTACGCCGCGCCCGGGCCGGCGTCGCCGACCCGGACCGCCCGACCGGCAGCTTCCTGTTCCTCGGCCCGACCGGTGTCGGCAAGACCGAGCTGGCAAAGGCGCTCGCCGAGTTCCTCTTCGACGACGAGCGGGCCATGGTCCGCATCGACATGAGCGAGTACGGCGAGAAGCACTCGGTGGCCCGCCTGGTCGGCGCCCCGCCCGGATACGTCGGGTACGAGGAGGGCGGCCAGCTCACCGAGGCGGTACGCCGCAGGCCGTACTCGGTGATCCTGCTGGACGAGGTGGAGAAGGCCCACCCGGACGTCTTCGACGTACTGCTGCAGGTGCTCGACGACGGCCGCCTCACCGACGGTCAGGGTCGCACCGTGGACTTCCGCAACGCGATCCTGATCCTCACCTCGAATCTGGGCTCGTCGGTGATCAGCGACCTGACGCTCACCGAGAACGAGCGCCGGGAAGGTGTGCTCGCGGTGGTCCGGTCGCACTTCAAGCCGGAGTTCCTCAACCGGCTCGACGACATCGTGGTGTTCGCCGCGCTTCAGGGCGAAGACCTGCGGTCGATCGTGGACATCCAGCTCGACCGGATGCGCCGCCGACTGGCGGACCGCCGGTTGGGCCTGGAGATCACCGAAGCGGCTCGGACCTGGCTGGCCGAGCACGGGTACGACCCGATCTACGGTGCCCGCCCGCTGCGCCGGCTGGTGCAGTCGGCGATCGGCGACCAGCTCGCGAAGGCGCTGCTGGCCGGCGACATCCGCGACGGCGACACGGTCCGCGTAGACCTGTCCGACACCAAGGAGTCCCTGGCGGTCACCGCCGCCTGACCCGCTCCTGCGAAGGCCCGGCCGTCCTGGCCGGGCCTTCGCCGTTCCCGGCCGCGCCCTGCTCGTGGAGGTTGTTAACAAGGGGCCCTTCCTCTACCGGAGGCGTTAAAAGGGGGCCCTTCCTTGCGGTTGGAGGGGGTGGCGGGGTGGGCACATAGTGGGGCATGAGTGTGTGGGAGCGGGAACTGGACGAGGCGGCGCGGGAACTCGACGGCGCGGACACCCTCGCCTTCGGCGGGGTGGGACTGGCGGGGCAGGTGCTGCCCGCGACCGAGGCGTACCGACGGCTGGAACAGGGGTTGCGGGAGCACCCGGAGGCGGCCCGCAAGCGGGTCGACAAGCTGCTCCGCAAGGGTTCCCCCGCCGGCCGGGCGTACGCGGCCACGTTGCTGGAGGCGGTCGACCCGGCCGCCGGGCGGGACGCCTGGGCGCGGCTGCGCGACGACGACGGCGAGTTCACCACGTTCTCCGGCTGCCTCATGGGCCGCGCCACGCTGGGTGAATACGCCGCCGACCGGCTCGCCGGCGGCGAGCAGTAGCTGACCGCACACTCAGCGAACGGGACTTCAGAAGGCGTGCATGCGGTTGTTACCGTTCCCGCCTAGCAGGTTGGGGGAGGCGGTCGTGAACGGTTCGTTGGCGTACGTGGTGACCACGCTGGGGTGCCTCGTCGGGGTGGCCGGTGTGGTGATCGCCGTGATCGCGGTACGGAAGTCCCGGTCGGAGTCCGGCCCGAAGACGAAGGCGGCGCCGGGTGACCCGTTCCGGGACCGGGACGCCGACGCGCTGCGCGGCGACCCGCGCGCGCTCAAGCCCGGCGACATCGTCGAGATCCGCGCGGTGCCGTACACCGTGCGGGGCTCGGTGCACCTGGTCGAGGGTGGCTGGAGCTGGGCGGAGCACCTGCTCGACGACGCGGGCGGGGTGAAGCGCTGGCTCTCCGTCGAGTCCGACCCGGACCTGGAGCTGGTGCTCTGGACCAGCGAGCCGTCAGCCACCGTCACGCCGGGCGCCCCGACGCTGGAGATCGCCGGCCGCCGCTACAACTGGGACGAGTCGGGCCAGGCCCGGTACACCGCGACCGAGGGCACCGGCCTCGATCCGCACGGCACCATGCGCTACTACGACTACCAGGCGCCGGGCGGCGCGCGGCTGTCGTTCGAGGCGTACGGGGAGGCCGGCTGGGAGGTCAACCTCGGTGAGGAGCTGCGCCGCGCCGAGGTGATGATCTACCCGCAGGGTGGCCCGGAAACGGTGCGCTGACGTGCTCGTCTGCCTGGACGCGCCCTACGTCGACACCAGCGCCGCCGATCTGAGCCTGGCCCTCGGCGGCCCGGAGCTGCCGGCGCTCGCCGTACGCGACATCGACCTGCCCGGGCTGCCCCGGCTGCGGCTGCGCCTGCTCGGCGCCTCCCACCAGGTGGTGCTCGGCGGACTCACGGAGACGGTCGCCTGCCTGCCCGGCCGCCCGCCGCACCTGCCGGACGCGCTGCACGACGAAACGACCGGCTACCGGTTCATGGCCACCGTGCTCCGGCCGGACGGCGACGGCCTGCGTACCCGGGTCGCGGCGCTGCGCGCCGAGCTGGCCGAGGACCCGTACGCGCTGATCGGGGTCTTCCCCGGCGACGAGGACGCGGTCACCGCGCTCTCCGTCCGGCCCCGGCCGCCGGACGGCGTGCTCGCCTGGCGTACCTGGCACGTCTACCCCCAGACGAACGAGCTGGTCCTGACCGAGACCGTGGTGGAGGAGCTGTGACGTACCGACGGTGGTTCGTGGTGGGCGTGGCGGTCGCCGTCATCGGCGCGCTCATCGCCACCTTCACGATCTTCTACGGCAACTTCTCGCCCCGGGGCTACGTGGAGGACAACTTCTCCCGCGCCTCCGGGCGGGACATCGGCTCGAACGCGATCGCGTACACCTCCCGGAAGACGCCGAGCGAGGTGTCCAAGCAGATCACCGACGCCTGGAAGCCGGCCGACCAGTACGTCGACGGCAGCGGGGTCTACCTGCGCTACGACGACGACTCGGTGGTGATCCTCCCGCTCGCCGTCGGCTCGGTGATCCTGCTGGAGAAGATGACCACCGCCTACCCCCGCTACCACACCGTCGTCGGCAACAGCTGGGGCTGGGGCCGAGGCAGCACGGTCCGGGGCGGCGGCCCCGGTTCCGGTAAGTAGCCCCCTTCGCCCCCTCACCCTGGAGTCTTCTGTGCAGCATCTCGTCACCGATCTGCTGGTCACCCTCGCGTACGGCGTGGTCGGCGTCGTACTGATGGCCATCGGTTACGTCCTGGTCGACGTGGCCACCCCGGGCAAGCTTCACGAGCTGATCTGGGTCGAGCGCAACCGCAACGCGGCGCTGTTGCTCTCGTCGAACCTGGTCGGGGTGGGCACCATCGTGGTGGCCGCGATCGTGGCCAGCGACAACGACTTCCGGCTGGGGCTGATCGGCGCGGGCGCGTACGGCATCCTCGGCCTGGTGATCATGGCGGTGGCGTTCATGCTGCTCGACGCCGCCACTCCGGGCAAGCTCGGTGAGCTGCTGGTCGATCCGGAGCCGCACCCGGCGGTGTGGGTCTCGGCCACCGTGCACCTCGCCACCGGCGCGATCATCGCAGCCGCAATCATCTGATGAGCGGAAAGCCCGCACAGCATTCGGCGGGGAAGGACAAACGCAGCCAGACGGTGATCTGGTCCGTGGTCGTGGGGGTCGTGGTCGTCGTCTGCGCCGTCGGCGCGTTCAGCGGCGACTCGGACACCTCCGTCCCCGCGCCGGCCGCCGACGAACGCTCCGGCACCGTGCCGATCCTCCGGGCCGCCGCCGACAGCCAGGGCATCTGCTACGGCTGGGAACTGCTCGACGTGTACGACGAGGTGAGCGTCGGCTCCAACCTCGGCGACGGCATCACAGTCGTCGACGCGCCCGGCTGCGCGCGCTGGATCGCGGTCTCCGCGAACGTCAGGTACACCTCGTCCAGCAGCGAGTCGGAGGACTCCGCCACGATCCGAATCAAGGGGTCGGACGACATCGAGTTCGCCGACCTCGCCGCGATCGAGACCCGGCTGGGTCGCTTCGGGCTGGACGAGGACGCGTTCCTCGACGACCCGGGCTGGGCCGTCACCCGGGCCGCCACGATCCTGCCGCTGCTCGCCGCCGAACGCGGGCTCGCCGAGCCGGCCGCGACGCCCACCGCCGCGCCGTCCACCGCTGCCGCGCCGCTGCCGGACGCCGGCAACGACTTCTGGCGGGACCGCTGGGCCTACCTCCTCAGCTCGGTCGGACTGTTCCTGCTCGCCGCGCTGTTCATCGCCGTGGGCGTGCGGCAGCGCCGCAGCCACCGGGGACGGGTGCCCGCGCAGCGCGCCGGGGCGGGAGCCGCCGGACGTACCCGGAGCAGACGGTGACCGCCGACGTGGCCGCACGGCCGCGGTGGCGCCTGGCCCGCGCGGCGGTCCTGCTCGCGGTCTTCGTCTGCGCGGCCTGCGGCCTGGTGTACGAGCTGGCGCTGGTCGCGCTCGGCAGCTACCTGATCGGCGACACGGTCGGTCAGGCGTCGATCGTGCTCGGCGTGATGGTCTTCGCGATGGGCGTCGGCGCGCTGGTGGCGAAGCCGTTGCAGTCCCGGGCGGTGGTCTCGTTCGCGGTGATCGAGCTGACGCTGGCGCTGCTCGGCGGCCTGTCCGTGCTCGGCCTCTACGCCGCGTTCGCCTGGCTCGACCTGTACGGCCCGGCGCTCGTCGGCACCGCGTTCGTGCTCGGCCTGCTGATCGGCGCGGAGATCCCGCTGCTCATGGTGATGCTGCAACGCATCCGGGAACAGTCCGCGGGCAGCGCGGTGGCCGACCTGTTCGCCGCCGACTACGTGGGCGCGCTGCTCGGCGGGCTGGCCTTCCCGTTCCTGCTGATCCCGGTCTTCGGCCAGCTCAAGGGCGCGCTCGTGGTGGGCGCGGTGAACGCGGTCGCCGGGGTCGCGCTCGTCTTCACCGTGTTCCGCGCCGACCTCAGCCGCCGGGCGCGGGCCGCGCTGGGCGTGGCCACCGCCGTGGTCGGCCTGCTCCTCGGGTACGCCTGGGTGACCGCCCACGACTTCGAGGTGACCACCCGCCAGCAGCTCTACCGCGACCCGGTGGTGCACGCCGAGCGCAGCCGCTACCAGGAGATCGTGCTGACCCGGTCGGTGCCCGAGCCCGGCCGCTCCGACACCGACCTGCGGCTGTTCCTCAACGGCGACCTGCAGTTCAGCTCGATCGACGAGTACCGCTACCACGAGGCGCTCGTGCACCCGGCGATGCGCGGGGCGCACGGCGACGTGCTGGTGCTCGGCGCCGGGGACGGGCTGGCCGCGCGGGAGATCCTCAAGTACCCGGACGTGCGTTCGGTGACGCTCGTCGACCTCGACCCGGCAGTGGTCGAGCTGGCCCGCCGCGAGCCGCAACTGCGCGAGCTGAACGGCGGCTCGCTCACCGACCCCCGGGTACGGGTGCTCAACCTGGACGCATTCGCCTGGCTGCGTACCGCCACGGACCGCTTCGACGTGGTGATCGCCGACCTGCCCGACCCGGACGAGACGGCCACCGCGAAGCTCTACACGATCGAGTTCTACACGCTGATCCGGCCGGTGCTGGCCCCCGGCGGGCGGCTCGTGGTGCAGTCCGGGTCGCCCTACTTCGCACCCCGGTCGTACTGGTCGATCGAGCGGTCGATCCGCGAGGCCGGCTTCGCCACCGTGCCGTACCACGTCGACGTGCCGAGCTTCGGCGACTGGGGATTCGTGCTCGCCGCGCCGGGTGACGTGGCGCCGGAACTGGCGCTGCCGGACGACAGGCCGCCGCTGCGTTTCCTCACCCCGGAGGTGGTGGCCGCAGCCGCCACGTTCCCCGCCGACCGGGCCCGGCTGGACATGCCGGCCAACACGTTGTTGCGACCGAGGGTGCTGGACTACGCCCGCGAGGAGTGGCGCGGCTACTAGGTTTCGGGGCATGCCACCCGAATCGCCGCGCTACCGGCCGGGGATCGGCTGGCTGGTCCGCCGGCTGCCGACCCGGGCGATCCAGGCTGGGTCCTACCTCCAGGCGTTCGTGCTCTCCGGCGTGGTCACCGTGCTGGCCGTACGCGCGTACCTGAAGGCCGCCGACTATCCACAGCTCGGCGGCGGCGGGCTGCACATCGCGCACGTGCTCTGGGGCGGCCTGCTGCTCGCCGTGGGTCTGGGCATCCCGCTGGTCTTCCTCGGCGGTGGCGCCCGCAGCGGCGGAGCGGTGATCGGCGGCATCGGGTTCGGGCTGTTCATCGACGAGGTGGGCAAGTTCGTCACCACCGGCACCGACTACTTCTACGCCCCCGCCGCCGCCATCATCTACGTCGCGTTCGCGCTGCTGGTCCTGCTCACCCAGGCGGTACGCGGGCGCACCGGCCGCTCCCGGCTCACCCCCGCCGAACGCACCGCCAACGCGCTGGACGTGGTGCTCAGCGGCCTGCCCGGCGGATTGACCGACAGGCGGCGGATCGCCGTGCTGCGTCTCGTGCAGGGCACCGGACCGGCCACCGAGACGGCGGTGGCGCAACTGCTGGACGCCGTACCCCGCCGGGAGCCGCCGCCGGTGCGGTTCTGGCAGCGAGCGGCGGACCGGGCCCGGCGTCTCGCCGTCTGGGCGGCCGGACGCCGCTGGCTCATCTGGCCGGTGGTGGTCTATCTGGTGGTGGAGCCGGTGCTCACCGTGCTGGCCGTGTTCCTCGACGGCGTGACCGGGCACCTGGGCGAGGAACGGGAGTGGGGTGCGATCCTCGGTGTCAGCGCCAGCGCGCTGATCACGGCCGTGCTCGGCCTGTGGGCCGCCTGGCTGCTGCGCCGCGACCGGGCCGAGGCGTTCCGGCTGTTCAAGCTGGCGCTCCTGGTCGACCTGCTGTTCGGGCAGGTCTTCAACTTCACCGTCAACCAGTTCGGCGCGGTCTCCGCGGTCGCGCTCGACCTGGCGCTGCTCGGTGTCGTCACCGCCGAGCACCGCCGGCTGCGCCGCGCCGCGGACCGGTGAGCCGTTCCGACATGCTGACCTGGTGCGAGATCGCTACGGTGGTCACCTGATCCAGGAAAGGGAGAATCATGGCCGATGCTCCGGGCACCGCGCCCCGCGCGCGTCCCAGTGTGGTGACGCTTTCCAGCTGGCTGCTCATTCTCGTCGCCGCGATCCAGGTGGTGAACCTGATCGTGGCGCTGACCGTCGCGGGCACCGTCCGCGACGTCCTCACCGACGCGTACGCGGGCTCCTCGGCCGAGGGGGCCGCCGACATCGCGTACGTGTTCAGCATCGTCACGGCGATCGTGTCGCTGCTGATCGCGGCCGGGCTCGTCGTGCTCGCGCTGCTGAACAACAGGGGCAAGAACGCCTCCCGGATCACCACCTGGGTGCTGGGCGGCATCCTGCTCTGCTGCACCGGCGGCGGGCTGCTCACCGGCCTCACCGGTGGCATGACCGGCGGCACCGCCACGGGTGACATGCCCAGCCCGGACGAGATCCAACGCCGGCTCGACGACGCTCTGCCGTCCTGGTACACCCCGGTCAACCTGCTGCTGGGCCTGGTGGCGCTGCTCGCCCTGCTGGCCGCGCTGATCCTGCTGGCGCTGCCGAAGGCGAACGAGTTCTTCCGCAAGCCCAAGGCCGGCTGGGAGCCGCCGGTACCGGGCGGCGCGTACCCGGCGGCCCCGGGGCACGCGGGTGACCCGTCGTACCCGTCGTACCCGGGCCCGACCGGCGACCCGGCGTACCCGCCGGCTCCCGGCACCCCGCCGCCGTCCACGCCGGGCGGTCCGCCGCCGTCGGCCGGTCAGCCGCCGGCCGGGCCGGCCGGTCAGCCGGGCGAGCGCCGCGACCCGGAGCCGCCACCCGGAAGTTGACGTCCGGATTGAGGCGACGCCGACGATCCCTCCGAGTAGGTTGCATCCGACGCCTACCGGAGGGATCAGTCGTGTCGTACCCCGATCGGGCCGCCCCCCGCCGGCCGGGCGCCGTCCTCGCCGCGGTGGCGGTGCTGCTGGCGATGGCGGTCGGCGCCGTGGCGTACGCGGTGGCGAACCTCGCCGTCACCGGCGGCACGGTGGACCGGTTCCGGGCCGCCGCGGCGGACGAGACCGGCGCGAGCGGCGGCGACATCGACCAGGTGGCCGGGCTGCTGCGCGCCTCGACCTACCTCGCCGCCGTGCTCGGCGTGCTGGCCGCGCTGCTGCTGGTCGGGCTGGCGCTCGGCCTGCTCGCCGGCCGGTCCGGGGCCCGCGTGGGAACCTGGGTCGTCGCCGGCACCGGCCTGCTCTGCGGCTGTTGCGGGCTGGCGTTGCTGGTCGGCCAGCGGGCCGCCCCGTTGCAACTCGGCCCCGAGGACCGGATCACCGCCGACCTGCTCGGGCTGGTCGGGGACGCCTACCCGGGGTGGTGGATCCCGGTGAACGCGGTGGTGTCGGTGGCGCAGATCCTCGGCTATCTGGTGGTCGCCGCGCTGCTCACGTTGCCGTCGGCCGGCGCGTTCCTGCGCAGCGGCACCGGACCGGCGCGGCCGTCCGGGTACGGCGCCACCTTGTCCGGCGCGCCCGTCTCCGGGCCGACGCCCTGGGGACCGCCGCCCGGCCTGCACCAGCCGTCCGCCCCGCCCGCGTCCGCCCCGCCCGCGTCGCCGTGGGCCGCACCGCCGCCTCCCGAGGACCGCCCATGACCGGTGACACCCACCCCTCCCGGCGCCGTGCCCTGGTCACCGGCGCCAGCCTCGGCATCGGCGAGGCGTTCGCCCGGCGGCTCGCCGCCGACGGCTGGGACCTCGTCCTGGTGGCCCGGGACGCCACCCGGCTCGACGCGCTCGCGACCGAGCTGACCGGCCGGCACGGCGGCGACGCGGAGACGATCGCGGCCGATCTGTCCACCGAGGACGGTTGTGCGACGGTCGAGCGCCGGCTTGCCGACGGCCCACCGGTCGACCTGCTGGTGAACAACGCGGGGATCAGCTTGAACACCTCGTTCGTCCGGTCGCCGGTGGCCGACGAGGCGCGGCTGGTACGGCTCAACGTGCTCGCGGTGCTGCGTCTGACCCACGCCGCGCTCGGCCCGATGATCGAACGAGGGCAAGGGGCAGTGATAAATGTCTCTTCCGTTGCGGGCTTCGGTGTCCCCATGCCGGGATCCACGTACTCGGCCAGCAAGGCGTGGGTGACGAATTTCAGCGAGTCGATCGGCCAGTCCGTCGCGCCGCTCGGCGTACGGGTGATGGCGCTCTGCCCCGGCTACACCCGCACCGGCATCCACGAGCGGGTCGGCATCGACATGTCGCGCCTGCCCGCCTGGGCCTGGCTGCGTGCCGACGATGTGGTCGCCGAAGGGCTCCGTGACCTGCATAAAGGCAAGTTCGTGAGTGTCCCGGACTGGAAGTACAAGGTGGCGGTCGCCGGGCTGCGGTACGCCCCGAAGCGCCTGCTGCGGGGCTTCCGCCGGGACACCCGGGGCGCGGTCGACCGGCGACGCGGCTGAGCGGCGGCGGGGCCGGTCGGCGGCCGACCTCGATGGACGGTCGCGCAGCGTAGCCGCTCATCGCCACCCATCGGTCGCCCACTGGGTTGACCAGGGCGGACCCCGAGCACGGCTCTCAGACTTGCGAAGTACTCTCTTGGGCCATGGGCGACCGCGACGACCTGCGCAAATTCATCAGTGACCTGGCTGTGGTCCACGGCCGGGTGGTGCTCTCGTCGGGCCGCGAGGCGGACTGGTACGTGGATCTGCGCCGGGTCACGCTCCATCACGAAGCGGCTCCGTTGATCGGTCGGGTCATGCTCGATCTGACCGCCGACTGGGCGTACGACGCGGTTGGTGGGCTGACCCTGGGCGCCGATCCGGTGGCCGCCGCCATGTTGCACGCCTCGGCCGGCACCGACGGCGCGGTGGACGCGTTCGTGGTCCGTAAGGAGGGCAAGGCGCACGGCCTCCAGCGCCGGATCGAAGGTCCGGACGTGGCCGGTCGCCGGGTCCTGGCGGTCGAGGACACCTCCACCACTGGCGGAAGTGTTTTGACGGCGGTCGAGGCATTACGCGAGGCGGGGGCCGAAGTGGTGGGTGTGGCGGTTATTGTTGATCGAGGCGCCGGCGACGCGGTGCGAGCCGCCGGATTGCCCTATCGGGCGGCCTATACGTTGGCTGACCTCGGCCTTGTGGCGTAAAAGTCTGCCGATTCGGATCTGCTGATATGCAGGCGGATCGATGCTGCTGGTGGAAGGATGGAATACGTGGGAACTGCGTTGGCTGAAATGACCATGCCTCAGATCTCGCCGCTTGCCGGCGAGCCGATCGAACGCGCCGACGCCGAGCGGCTTGCGGGGGTCCTCAAGGCCCTCGCGGACCCCGCACGGCTGCGGCTGCTCAGCCTGATCCAGTCGGCTCCCGAGGGGGAGGCGTGCGTGTGTGACCTCACCGCGCCGCTCGGCCTCTCGCAGCCGACGGTCAGCCACCACCTGCGAATCCTCACCGAGGCCGGCTTGCTGGAGCGGGAGAAGCGCGGGGTCTGGGCGTACTACCGGCTGGTGCCGTCCGCGATCGCCACGATCGCGGATCTGCTCACCCCGCCGCGGAAGCGGGCCACCAAGAAGGCTCGCTGAAACCTTTCGGGCCGGCCCGTAGAGGGTCGTCCCGGCCGGGTGCCCGGTGGCGTGCGAGGGGTGGCGCCATCAGCGCACGATGACGGCTGCGGCCGTTCGTGTGACCCGGTTCGATCAGTCATGCCGAAGGCCGGTCCTCGCCCGAGGGCCGGCCTTCGGTGTCTGAACCGTGCTCAGCGGCGGTGCTGCCCGCCGTCTCCGTGACCCGGCCGGTGCTCCTCGATGCCCTCGCGAGCCGCCTCCACGGTGCCGGCCACGGTCGCCGCGGTGATCACCGCGACCGCCTCGCCGCGCTTGCGCGCACGCCGGTCCCGCAGGAACTCGAAGAAGATCGGCAGCACCGAGATCACGATGATCAGCGCGACCACCGGCAGGATGTACCTGTCGATCTTGTCGCCGATGGCGTCGTAGATCTGCCGGGCCAGCAGGTAGCCGATCAGCAGGATGCCGTCGACCCAGAGGACCGCGCCCACCACGTTCCACACGAAGAACTGGCGGGCCGACATGCCGAGCACGCCGGCCACCGGGTTGAGGAACGTCCGCACGATCGGGATGAACCGGGCCAGCACCACCGCCTTCGCCGGCCCGAACTTCTGGAAGTAGTACTCGGCCTTCTCCACGTACTCCCGCTTGAACAGACGGGAGTTGGGCTTGTCGAACATGCGGCGGCCGTACCGGGCGCCGAGCCAGTGCCCGAGCTGCGCGCCGACGATGGCGCAGAGCGGCCCGCCGATCATCAGCCCGGCCAGGGACAGGCGGGTGCCGTCGCCGAAGATGGCGTCGGCCACCGGGGAGGCGGCCACCCCGGCCAGGAACAACAGCGAGTCGCCCGGGAAGAAGAAGCCGACCAGCAGCCCGGTCTCGGCGAAGAGAATGACCCAGACGCCGATCATGCCGAAGGTGTGGATGAGGTCCTTCGGATCGAGCGGGTTCAGCGCCACGCTCTCGGAGAACATCCGTGTCTTCTCTGCTGTGTCCACGGCCACACAGGGTACCCCGGCCCGGTCCGGCATTTCGGCCGGACCGGGCGTCCTCGTCAGAGGCGGGGATCGACGGGCTCGGACTCGCAGGCGAGGATCGCGAACACCAGCTCGTGGCGGCGCCAGAGCGGCGCGTCCTCGGCCAGGGCGTCCAGCGCGGCCAGGCCGAGGCCGTGCTCGCGCAGCGCGAGCCCGCGCTTGCGGCCCAGCGAGCGCCGGCGCAACGCGGCGAGCTGACCCGGCTCGGTGTAGCCGGGACCGTAGATGATCCGCAGGTACTCGCGGCCCCGGCACTTGATCCCCGGCTGGAGCAGCGGGCCCTTCGGACCACGGGCGGCCAGGCCCGCGTACGGCTTGACCACCATGCCCTCGCCGCCGGCCGCGGTGAGCGCCAGCCACCACTGCGTCGCGTCCGCCACCGCCGTCTCGTCGGCCAGCTCCACCACCCGCCGCCGGGTGGGCGTGAAGAACTCCGGGTCGGCGGCGCAGAGCCGGTCGGCCAGCGCCAGGTGCCAGCCGTGGTCGCGGTCGGCGTAGCTCACCCCGGCCCCGGCCAGCACCGCGAACGGCGCCAGCGTCACCCCGCGCAGCCCGTCGGTCGGCCGGACGTACGCCCGGTAGGCCGCCGAGTAGGCGGTCACCTCGGCGGCCCGCTCGGCCATCCGGTCACGCAGCCCGTCCACCGGCAGCCCGCGCGCGGCGGCCGAGTCCAGCGCGGCGAGCACCGGCGGCAGCGCCGCCCGCCCGGCCGCGCCCACCCCGGCGTACTGCTCGCGGATCAGCCCGCTCGCCTTTGCCGACCACGGCAGCAGCTCGGCGTCGAGCAGCAGCCAGTCGGTGCCCAGCTCGGCCCAGAGACCGGCGGTGGTGACCGCGGCGCGCACCCGGGCCAGCAGCTCGCCGTCGAGCGGCGGACCGAAGAACGGCCTGCCGGTACGGGTGTGCACCACCCCGCCGTCGAACCGGCCCGGCTCCCGCTCCACGAGCACCACCGCCCGCGAGCCCATGTGCTTCTCCTCGCAGACCACCCGGTCGACACCGGCCGCCCGGTAGTCGGCGAACGCCTCGGCCGGGTGCTCCAGGAACCCCTCGACAGTCGACGTGGAGCAGGGCGCCATGGTCGGCGGCAGCCACACCAGCCGGCCCGGGTCGACAGCGAAGCGGCTCATCACCTCCAGCGCGGCGGCGGCGTTCTCGGCCGGCACGGTGAGCGACCCGTACGGGTGGGTGACGTGGCGTCGCCCGGTCACGTCGGCCAGGTCCAGCACGGTGTCCGGCCGCGCGGGCGCGACCGGGACCAGCGGCCGGGCCGGGGCGTACCACTCCTTCACCGCCGGTACGGCGACCAGCTCCTTCTCCGGGTAGCGCAGCGCGGTCAGCTTTCCGCCGAACACGCAACCGGTGTCCAGGCAGATGGTGTTGTTCACCCACTCCGGCTCGGGCGTCGGCGTGTGCCCGTACACGACCATCGCCGAGCCCCGGTAGTCGCGCGCCCACGGGTAGCGCACCGGCAGGCCGTACTCGTCGGTCTCGCCGGTGGTCTCGCCGTAGAGCGCGAACGACCGCACCCGGCCGGACGCCCGCCCGTGGTACGCCTCCTTCAGCCCGGCGTGCGCCACCACCAGCCGGCCGCCGTCGAGCACGAAGTGGCTGACCAGGCCGTCGATGAACGTCTCCACCTCGGCGACGAACTCCGGCGGCTCCGCAGCGAGCTGCTCCATCGTCTCGGCCAGACCGTGGGTCAGCCGGACGTCCCGGCCGCGCAGCTTGCGCTGCAGCTTCTGCTCGTGGTTGCCCGGCACGCAGATCGCGTGGCCGGCCGCCACCATGCCCATCACCAGGCGGAGCACGCCGGGCGAGTCCGGGCCGCGGTCCACCAGGTCACCGACGAACACCGCGGTACGCCCCGACGGGTGCTCCGCGTCCACCGGGCGGCCCGCGTCGTCGCGTCGCAGCACGTAGCCGAGCCGGGACAGCAGCGCCTCCAGCTCGGTACGGCAGCCGTGCACGTCCCCGATCACGTCGAACGGGCCGGTCAGCTCGCGCCGGTCGTTGAACAGCTTCTCGTAGCGGATCTCCGCGGCGTCGATCTCCTCCACGCCGCGCAGCACGTGCACCTTGCGGAAGCCCTCGCGGGCCAGCCGCCCGTACGACTGCCGCAGGTCGCGGCGCATCCGGTTGAGCACCTGCCGGCCGAACGTGCGGTCGGCGCGCGCCTCGGTACGCTCCCAGGCCACCGCCTCCGGCACGTCCAGCACGATCGCCACCGGCAGCACGTCGTGCTCCCGGGCGACCCGGATCAGCCCGGCGCGGGCGTGCGGCTGGAGGTTCGTCGCGTCGACCACTGTCAGCAGGCCGCGCCGCAGCCGGATGGCGGCGACGTGGTGCAGCGCGTCGAACGCGTCGGCGGACGCGGACTGGTCGTTCTCGTCGTCGGCCACCAGGCCGCGGAACGTGTCCGAGGAGAGCACCTGGCTGGGCGCGAAGTGCCGCCGGGCGAACGTGGACTTGCCGGAGCCGGAGACGCCGACGAGCGCCACCAGTGCCAGCTCGGGGATGTCCAGGACGGTCATCGGTTCGTCGCCTCCTTCCGGTCGTCGCCGGTGTTCTCGTTGCGGTCGGCGCGGGTGAGCACCGCCATCTGGGTCGGCGCGCCCACCTCCGGGTCGTCGTCGCCGACACCGCCGACGACAGCCGTGTAGCCGTGCGCCGCCGCCACCTGATCCACCCAGGCCGCGAACTCGGCCCGGGTCCACTCGAACCGGTGGTCTGAGTGCCGGAACCGGCCCGGCCCGAGCCCCTCGTAGCGGACGTTGTACTCGACGTTCGGGGTGGTCACCACCACCGTGCCCGGCCGGGCGTGACCGAACACCGCGTCCTCCAGCGCGGGCAGGCGCGGCGGATCGAGGTGCTCCACGACCTCCATCAGCACCGCCGCGTCGTACCCCCGGAGCCGGTCGTCGCGGTAGGTCAGCGCCGACTGCCACAGCCGGATCCGGTCCCGCTGCCGCTCCGGCAGCCGGTCCAGGCGCAGCCGCCGGGCCGCCAGGCCGAGCGACCGGTCGGACACGTCGACGCCCACCACCTCGGTGAAGCGCCGGTCGGCGACGAGCGCGGTCAGCAGCGCGCCGCCACCGCAGCCCAGATCCAGCACCCGGCTCGCACCGCTGTCCCGCAGCGCGGCGAGCACCGCCTCGCGTCGCCGTACCGCCAGCGAGGCGCGGCGGACGTCCTCCACCACCGGGGCTTCTCCGGGCGCGGGGTCGATGCTGTCGTCGGCGGGCGGCTCGTCGGCCAGGCGCAGCTCGGTCAGGCGGGCCATCGCCACGCCTGCGAGCGCCCGGCGGTGCGCCAGGTAGCGCCGCGTGATCAGGGCCCGCTCCGGATGGCCGGCCAGCCAGGCGGCGCCCGCGCGCAGCAGCTTGTCCACCTCGTCCGGCGCCACCCAGTAGTGCTTCGCGTCGTCGAGCACCGGCAGCAGCACGTACAGGTGGTTGAGGGCGTCCGCGAGCCGCAGCGTGCCGGTCAGCGTCAGGTCGACGTAGCGGCTGTCACCCCACTCCGGGTACGTCTCGTCGAGCGGGATCGGGGTGGCAGTCACGGTCCAGCCCAGCGGGGCGAAGATCCGTACCGCCAGCTCCGCGCCGCCCCGGCAGCGCAGCACCGGCACCCGTACGGTCAGCGGGATCGCGGTCGCGGCCAGTTCGGGACGGTCACGCGACTCGCCCCGCAGCGCGGAGCGGAACACCTTCGACAGCGCCGACGAGAGCAGGCTGGAGGCGGCGTACGGGCGGTCGTTGACGTACTGCCCGAGCGCGAAGCCCTCCGGCGCGCGGTTCTTCCGGCCCCCGCCCAGCTTGAGTGGATCGACCTCGACCAGCAGCGCCGCCGTGCAGCGCGCCTCGTCCGCCTCCGGGTAGAACACATGCGCGGCGCCGGCGGGCAGATCGAAGGTCTGCACGCGGTCCGGATGCTTCACCAGGAGGTGGCCGAGGTCGGTCGCGGGGCGGTGGGTCGTGGTGAGGGTCAGCAGCACTTGTCGATGATCTCGTTGTTTTCTGGTTTTTGTCGTGGGGGTTTCCGGGGGAGCCCGACCCGCTCCGGGCGGTCAGGCTTGATCCCTGCGCGGGTCGGGCTCCCCCGGAAACCTGACGTGGTACCCGTCGCGTCGAGCTGTGCTGCTTGGTGGTTCTGCTTCTATGTGGTGGTGCCCCGCCGACCGGTGGGTCGGCGGGGCACCTTTGTGCTTCTCGTCAGGCTACGAAGCGGGTCTTGCGGCGGCGGGTCAGCACGTAGCCGACCGCGCCGGCGGCGAGCAGCAGCGCACCGAGGCCGGCGATCAGGCCGGTGGAGGAACCGGTGATCGGCAGCGTGCCGCCGTCACCGCCGCCCTGGCCACCGTCGCCGCCACCCGGCGCCGCGTTGACGACGACCTTGGCGGTGTCGTTGGCCGGCTTCAGGTCACGGTAGAAGCCGCCGTCGCACTCGCACGGCACGTTGATCTTCACGAGGCCGGTGTCGTTGGGGATCACCTTGTCGATCTTCAGGCCGAAGTCCAGCTTCACGGTGTCCCCGGCCTTCAGGAACGAGTCGAAGTAGCAGCGGTAGTGACGCGCGCCCGGCTTGCCCGGCTCACCCCACTCGTCGCCCTTCACCGGGAAGCAGTTCTCCGGCACGGCGGTCGTGGTGGTGCCCTTCGGCACGTCGAAGGTCAGGTACGTGACCGAGCTGCCGGAGCGGCTGTAGTCGAGCGTGGCCGGGCCGTTGTTGCGCAGCCCCACCGTCGCCTTGACGGTCGCGCCCGCCTTGCCGGTGACCGACGCGCCGAGCGCCTCCAGGTCGGTGCTGTTGTTGCCGGTGACCTTCACCTGCAGGTACGAGGCGTTGTTCTCCGGCCGCGGGTCGGCCTGGAAACCCCGCGCGGCGGCGCGGCCGGCGGCCTCGGCCAGCGTCAGCTTGCCGTCGGTGCCCGGCTTGCCGATGGTCACGTCGTAGTTGCCGAGGTAGTTCTCGAAGTCCTCGAACTCGTCCGGCGTCATCCAGATGATCTCGCCGTACCGGTTGCCGGGCGCCATGGTGTCCGCGCCGAGCGCGTACGGCAGCGTCGCGCCGAACGTGCTGCCGCCGGGGAGCTCCTCGTCGAACCGGCAGGTGCGCAGCTCGTCACCGACGTACGTGCAGTTGCTGTAGTGCTTGGCGGCGTTCATGCCGTAGTCGTTGTAGAAGACGACGGCGGCGCCCTTGGCGGTGGTGTCGCCGACGTTCGTCACCTTCAGCGGCGCGGTGAAGCCCTTGCCCGGAGCGGCCGACACCGTGGTCTCCGGGCCGGCGGCCAGGTCGACGCCCTCACCGACGCGCACCTTGGCCTCGTGCGACACGCTGTCGACGCCGTTCGCCGACAGCGTCACCTTGAGCGTGCCGGTGTCGCCGTCCTGGGCCTTGCCGGTGGGCTTGATCTGCACCGGGAAGACGCCGGACAGACCCCACTCGTCGAGCTCCACCTCCCAGGGCGTCGTGCACACGAGCACGTTCGCCGACGGCGAGGTGCAGTCCGTACCGGTGTTCTCCTCCTCGCCGACGGTCACCTTGCCGGCGAGGCCGGTGAGGTCGTAGCGGACGGTGAGGTCGTGCAGCACGACCGAGGCCGAACTGCGGATGATGCTGTAGTCGATCTTGCCGTCCGAGTCGGCGGCGATCGTCGTGTCGCTGAAGTAGACGCCGAGCTTGACCTTGGGGTCAGCCGCGAAGCCGGGTGTGGCGGAGGCGGCGACGAACGCGCCTGCGACGCCCAACCCGGCGAGCAGACGCCGGCTGGAGTTGCTGAGCATGTGGAGGGTCCTCCCGTGGGGGTGATCAGGTGGAGCCCACGGAGCTTAAAGATTCCTTAAGGGATCGCGTTGTCCCAGATGATGAATATTGACCGAACGGATGATCGTCGCCGCCGCAATGTTCCAGCCGCCCGGGACCGTCCTTCAAACGGACACCGGGAGGTGCAGTGACGTACGAGGAGTTCGCCGACGCGCGGTTGGGCGCCCTGCTGCGGTACGCGGTCATGCTGACCGGAGACCCGCACCAGGCCCAGGACCTGGTGCAGGACACCATGGTCCGGGTGCAGCTGCACTGGCGGCGGGTGGCTCGCAGCGACGCCCCGGAGCGATACGTGCGACGCATGCTCACCAACCAGTTCATCGACTGGCGGCGCGGCTCGTGGGCCCGGCGCGTGCTGCTGCGCGGCGACGTCGACGACTCGGTGCCCGCGTCCGCCGACCACGCCCAGTCCGCAGTCGACCGGGACCAGGTCCGCTCCTGGCTGTCCCGACTGCCCCGGCGGCAGCGCGCCGCGCTGGTGCTGCGCTACTACGAGGACCTGCCGGACGGGGAGATAGCCGAGATCCTCGGCTGCGCCGTGGGCACCGTCCGGTCCAGCATCTCGCGCGCGCTGGCCACCCTCCGAGCCGAACTCGTGGAGGTCTCCTGATGATCGAGGACGAGCTGCGGGCCGCGTTCGCCCGCCTCGAGGAGTCGACCCCGCCCGTCGGCCCGGTCCGGGCCGCAGTCGACCGGGCGGTGATCACCCGCCGTCGGCGCCGTCGGCGCGTACGCCTGGCCGGCACGGCGCTGGCGGTCGCCGCCGTCGCGTTGGTCGGCTTCACCGCCATGGCGCCCCGGCCACCGGCGCCCACGGCGGCGCCCCTGCTCGCCACGCCGGAGCCGGAGCCCGGCGGCGCGCTGAACCTGCTGCTGCTCGGCGTCGACCAGTCGGCCGGCAGCCGCCGTGCCGACTCGGTGCTCCTGGTGCACGTGCCGGCCGACCGGAGCCGGCTCTACCTGGTGTCGCTCCCGCGTGACCTGCTGGTGCCGGCGCCGGGCGGAACGGAGAAACTCAACGCGACCTTCTCCCGCGCCACCGGTTCGGGCACCGACCTGGCGGCCGGCTACCGGGCGACCCGCCAGGCGGTCGCCCGGCTGACCGGGGTACGCGTCGACGCCGGCGCGGTGCTCACGTACCCGGGGGCCCGTGACCTGACCGACGCGGTCGGCGGCGTGCCGGTCTGCCTGCCGGAGCCGGTTCGCTCGGTGCACACCGAGCGGCGCTTTCCCGCCGGATGCCAGCGGCTCGACGGCGCGGCGGCGGTGGACCTGCTGCGGCAGCGGTACGGCCTGCGCGACGGCGGACTGGACCGCGACCGCAACGCGGCGCGCTACGCCGCCGGCCTGCTCCGCCAGATGCGTGAGCGGGGAACGGCGACCGATCCGGCGCAACTCAACCGGCTGCTCATCCGGATCGGCCCGGCCGTCACTGTCGACGCCGGTGACCTGTCGTTGCCGGCGCTGGTGGGCGCGACCGCCCGGGCCGGCGCCGCCGAGCCGGTCGCGGTCGCCTTCCCGGTGCTCGCCGAGTGGAACGGTCGCGGGTACGAGGCGGACCCCGAACTCACCCCGGGGTTCCTGGACGCGCTGCGGGCCGACCGGCTGGGGGAATGGGCCGCCGCCCATCCGGCCCGGGTCACCGGCCTGCGGTGACCCGGGCGCCGGATCAGCGGTAGTCGTCCTCGTCGGCGGTGACGACGCGGGCCTGCTCCATGGCGTCCCAGTCGTCGACCTCCAGGCCGCGGTGCGGCTCGCCGTCGCTGTCGTCGGTCACCGTGGTGGCCTGCTCGACCGCGTCGGCCGGCTCGGCCTCCAGATCCCGCTCCTCCGGGGCGAGGTGGTCACTGGGCGCGAAGTCCTCGTCGGGCTGACCCATCGTCCCTCCCTGTCTCCGTGCGGGCATCGTCCCCACCACCGTACGGGCTGGTCCGGGCCGCCGCCCGCCGGCGGGCGGAACGCGGAGTCGGCGATTGTCCCGCTCCCGGCGCGCGGCCGGTGCCAGGATGGTTGCCATGGGCTTTCTGATCCGACTGGCGATCACGGCGGTCGCGTTGTGGATCGCGACGCTGATCGTGCCCGGGGTGGAGGTGAGCGGCCGTAACACCGGCAACAACGTGCTCACCCTGATCGTGGTGGCGCTGGTCTTCGGTGTCGTGAACGCGGTGCTCAAGCCGCTCATCAAGGTGTTCGGCTGTGTGTTCTACCTGCTCACGCTCGGCCTGTTCGCGCTGGTGGTGAACGCGCTGCTGTTCATGCTGACCGACTGGATCGCCGGTCTGCTGAAGCTCCCGTTCCACGTGGACGGGTTCTGGGCCGCCTTCTGGGGCGCCATCGTGGTGGCGGTGGTGAGCTGGCTGATCAGCGTCGTCGTGCCGGACCGGCTGGAGAATCGGTGAGCAGCGCCCGGGCCGGTTGTGCCCCGTGCGCGCTCCTACGGGATACTGCCCGCGGTGGACAGCGCGGTCCGGCGCACCCGTGGACGTGAGCGACCGGAACGGTCGCGCCCATGGAAGACAGCGGCCTGCACGGCCGAGAGCGGTAAGTAAGGAGCGTTCGACATGCCCATCGCTTCCCCTGAGGCTTACGCGGAGATGCTGGACCGGGCCAAGGCCGGCCGGTACGCGTACCCCGCGATCAACGTGACCTCCTCGCAGACGCTGAACGCGGCGCTCAAGGGCTTCGCCGACGCGGAGAGCGACGGCATCATCCAGGTCTCCACCGGCGGCGCGGAGTACCTGTCCGGCCCGTCCGTGAAGGACATGGTGACCGGCGCGGTGGCGTTCGCCGCGTACGCCCACGAGGTCGCCAAGAAGTACCCGGTGAACATCGCGCTGCACACCGACCACTGCCCGAAGGACAAGCTGGACAAGTTCGTCCGGCCGCTGATGGCCATCTCGCAGGAGCGCGTCAAGGCCGGCCAGGAGCCGCTGTTCCAGTCGCACATGTGGGACGGCTCGGCCGTGCCGGTGGCGGAGAACCTGGAGATCGCCGAGCAGCTCCTCACCGAGGCCGCCAAGGGCAAGATCGTCCTGGAGATCGAGGTCGGCGTCGTCGGCGGCGAGGAGGACGGCGTCGAGAACGCCATCAACGACAAGCTCTACACCACCGTCGAGGACGGCCTGGCCATGGTCGACGCGCTCGGCCTGGGCGAGAAGGGCCGCTACATGGCGGCGCTGACCTTCGGCAACGTGCACGGCGTCTACAAGCCGGGCAACGTCAAGCTGCGCCCCGAGGTGCTCAAGCAGATCCAGGACGCGGTCGGCGCCAAGTACGGCAAGGACAAGCCGCTCAGCCTGGTCTTCCACGGCGGCTCCGGCTCGCTGCTCTCGGAGATCCGGGAGGCGCTGGACTACGGCGTGGTGAAGATGAACATCGACACCGACACCCAGTACACCTTCACCCGCCCGGTCGCGGACCACATGTTCCGCAACTACGACGGCGTGCTGAAGGTCGACGGCGAGGTCGGCAACAAGAAGATGTACGACCCGCGCGTCTGGGGCAAGGCCGCCGAGGCCGGCATGGCCGCCCGCGTAGTCGAGGCCTGCGAGCACCTGCGCTCCACCGGCACCACCATGAAGTGACCCTCCGCGTGTAAGGAAGGGCCCCTTGTTAACGCCGTGCGTTAACAAGGGGCCCTTCCTCTACCGGAGGCGTTAAAAAGGGGCCCTTCCTTTCACTGCACCAGCAGGCGGACGGCGTCGCGTACGTCGTCGGTCAGGTGGATCGTGTGCGACAGGTCGCCGAACGGGGACGCGGCGAACAGCGGCCGCAGCAGCGACTCCACCGGCAGCTCGGTGGTCCAGTACGCGCGGTCCAGGAACACGTACGCCCCGCTCGCCCCGTCGGTGCCGTAGAACGTCTTGGTGGCCGCCTGGAACACCTCCTGCACGGTGCCGGCCTTGCCTGGTGCGAACACGATCCCGCCCCGGGCCAGCCGCAGGATCGTGTCCTCCCGGATGGCGTTGGAGAAGTACTTCGCGATCCGGCCCGCGAACAGGTTCGCCGGCTCGTGGCCGTACAGCCAGGTGGGGATGGCCAGCCCGCCGGACCGGGCCCACTCGGTGCCGGGCGCCGACGGACGGGGCGACGGCAGCGACGGGCCGTCCGCGTACCGCTTGCGCACCGCCAGCGCCGCCGCCGTGTATCGCTCGTGGTCGGTGAAGTCCGGCGCGACGGCGAGCGTGTCGATCGCGGCGGACAGCTCCTCGGCCGGCCACGCAGCGAGGAACGCGCCGAGGTTCGCCGCCTCCATCACGCCCGGACCGCCGCCGGTCACCACCAGGCGGTCGGCCCGCGCCAGCTCCCAGCCCAGCACCGCCGCCATCCGGTACGCGACGCTGCCGCGCGGCACCGCGTGCCCGCCCATCACGCCCACCACCGACTGCGGGCCGTGCGCGGCCAGCCACGACCGGGTGGCGTCGGCCAGCGCGTTGTCCACACCGTGGTCGTGCAGTCGCTGTCCGAGCGCCTCGCGTACGTCCGGCAGCGCGCCGCCGTGCGCCCGGAAGTGCGCGTACACCCGGGTGTCGTACATCCCGGCGAACCCGCTCTCGGCGAACCCGGCGGCCAGCTCGTCGGCGGTGTAGAGGTGCGACGGCTGGGTCGGGTAGGGCAGCCCGGAGAACGGCGGGACCACGTTGGCGCCCCGCCGGACCAGGTCCGCGCCCACCTCGCGGCCGGCGAACCGGCAGCCCACGAAGAGCGTGCCGGTGACGTCGACGTGGCGCAGGTCGGGGACCGGGTCGAGGTCGAGGCGGAGGCCCTGCACGGTCAGCCCGGCCAGGGTCCCCCCGGCCAGCCGCTGCTCGAACGCGGTGCGGGTCTCGATCTCGTTGACGTGGGGCGCGTGCGGCTCGATGACGTCCGCGGGTGGTGGGGTCGGCACCCCGTCATCCTGCCTCCGCACGGCAAGTGCCGAAACCGGGGGCGGGAACGACAGGAGCCCGGCGGGCACGCCGCCGGGCTCCTGCGTAACCGGGTCCTGGGGAGGCTCCGGATCTGTATTTGTAGTGCAAGAACCACGTCGGCGGCATGGGCCGCGGGTACGTGTGCTCCCGCCGCAGGCGTGACGAAACCCTCAGCCGTTCAGCCAACCGTACGGGCGAGGCCCCTCGCGTACCCGATGGCGAAGCGGGTTGAATGGGGCGATGCAGAACCTGTTGCCTGAGCCACCGGCCACCCTGCTCCCGGCCCACGAGGAGGCCGACGCCGCGCTGGCGGCGGCGGCCGAGCAGGGCACCGACGAGGCGTACGCCGAGGTCGCGGCCCGCTTCCCGACCTACAGTGCGGCCTGGGCCGCGCTGGCCGGCCGCGCGCTCGCCGCGGGCCAGGTCGTCACGGCGTACGCGTACGCCCGCACCGGCTACCACCGGGGCCTCGACCAGCTGCGCCGCAGCGGCTGGAAGGGCCACGGCCCGGTGCCCTGGTCGCACGCGCCCAACCAGGGCTTCCTGCGCTGCCTCTACGTGCTGTCCCGCGCGGCGGGCGAGATCGGCGAGGCGGACGAGGCGGCCCGGTGCGCCCAGTTCCTCCGTGACTGCGACCCGGCCGCCGGAGACGCGCTCTCCGGCGACTGACCACTGCCGCGACGGCCGGTCCCCACCCGGGTACCGGCCGTCGCGCCCGTCCTACAGCCCTTCCGCCACCGACGCGGCGATCTTCAGCCAGGCGTCCCGGGTGGCGGAGGAGAGCTGGCCGTACCGCAGCGGCTCGCCGGTGTCGATGAGCCGCTCGTACGGCGCCAGCAGCACCGCCCGGGTCCGCGCCGCGAAGTGGGCCTGGATCGCGGGCAGGTCGATCTCCTTGCGCGACGGCGGCATCGACACCACTGTCACCGCCTGCCGGACCAGCCGCTGCCGGCCGCTCTGCTCCAGGTGGTCGAGCATCCGGGCGGCGGTCTCGGCCGAGTCGTTCCGGGCCGACATGGTCACCACGAGCTGGTCGGTGGCGTCCATGGCGGCCTGCCAGTTCTGCGCCCGGACGTTGTTCCCGGTGTCCACGAAGATCAGCTTGTAGAAGCGGCTGACCACCTCGCGGATCTCCGCGAACGCGGCGGCGGTGAGCATCTCGCCGCCGGTCGCCGACTCGTCCGAGGCGAGCACGTCGAACATGCCCTCGCCCTGCGAGCGGACGTACTGCGACAGATCGCCGACCCGGCCGTGCGGCCCCTGGAACTGCGCCAGGTCACGCAGCATGTCGCGCACCGTACGGGCGTGGAA
This sequence comes from Micromonospora chalcea, assembly GCF_028768405.1. NCBI lineage: Bacteria > Bacillati > Actinomycetota > Actinomycetes > Micromonosporales > Micromonosporaceae > Micromonospora > Micromonospora chalcea. Next base: position 4,926,020 of record NZ_CP118233.1, read on the forward strand.
GTCCTGCTGCGCCCGCATGCCGAGGGTGCCCTGGGTCTCGTTGTTGTCCCAGGCCAGCACGTATCCGCCGCGCTTCTGGCCGAACGTCATGGCGAGCAGCAGGATCGCCACCGTCTTGCCGGCGCCGCCCTTCGGGTTGACCACAGTCACCTGGCGCAGCCCGCCGAAGTTGCGGCGGACCATCTCGATGTCGCGCTTCACCTCCTGCTCGTGCCGCCCGGGCGCGAGCCGGACCAGCCCGATCTTGTTGACCACCGCGCGTACGCCCATGGTGGCCACCGGGTCGACCGGCCGGGCCTGGCGGCGGCGGGCGAAGTCCTCGGCGGTCGGGGGTGCCGCCTGCTGCGGCGTCCAGCCCTGCTCCGGGTACGCCGGCTGCTGCGGTGGCTGGGGCGCGGCCGGGCCGGACACCGGCGGGGCGGGCACGTGCGGTGGCACCGGGGCGCCGGTCTGCGCCGGCCCGGTCTGCGCTGGGCCGTTGTGCGCCGGTCCGTTGGGCGCCGCGACTGCCTGCGTCGGACCGGCCTGCGCCGGACTGGCCTGCGCCGGACTGGTCTGGGTCGAGCCGGTCTGGGCCGGGCCGGGCTGTGGCGTCCAGCCGGGCGGCGGGTACCAGCCGGGCTGGCCGGGTTGCGGCTGGTAGCCGGCCTGTGGGTAGCCGGCCTGGGGATAGCCGGCCTGCGGGTAGCCGTTGCCGTAGGGCGACGGCGGCGCCGGCACGCCCGGCGACGGTGGGAACGGCCCGAGACGCGGCGGCTCCGGCGCCGGCTCACCCGTGCCCGGCGACGACGCTCCGGTGACCTGCGCCCGGCCGGTCACCGGGGCGGTGTCGGGCGGCGGGAGCGCAGTGCCGGCGACCGAGGCCCGGCCGGAGACGGCGCCGTCGGCGTGGACGGCCCGCGCCGGGTCGGTGCCGGACCCCGGCGTGTCGCCGTCAGCGGGAACGAGGTCCGGTGCGGAGTCGGCAGTGGCCCGCTGCGGCGGCTGGGCCCACGGAGACACGGCCCGGCCGTTCCCGGCGGCCTCGCCGTCCGCGTCGGCCGATGCCCGCGCGTCGGCCGAGCGCGCCGTTGTCCGCGTGTCCTCCGGGTCGGCTGCCGTCTGCGTGTCAGCCGGGTCCGGCAGTGTCCGCGTGGCGGCCGGGTCGGGAGCGGGCGCGCCCTGCAACGAGGGATATGCGGCGGCCGGATCCGGGCCGGGCGCTGCCTGCGACGCGGGAGGCGTGGCGGCCGTGACCGGTGAGCCCGGCTGGGCCGGCGTCGCGCCGGCAGGCGGCTGGTCGAGCGTGAACGGCAGGTCCAGATCGACCGCGGGCGCCGGTGGCCCCGGGACGTCCGACGTCGACGGCGTGGGGGCGTCGGCCGGCGGAAGCGGCCAGGGCACGGCCGCCCAGGGCGGGGCGGTGACCACGCCGTCGGTCTCCTCCGGCGGCCAGAGCGGCTCGACGTCCCGCTCCGGCACCTGCCCTCGACCCGGCACGTGGGCCCGGTCGTCGTTGTCGTGCACCACGGTTCCTCCCCATTCCTTCCGCCGAGGATAGGCGGTACGGCCAGCGGCGCGAGCCGGACGGGGATCGACCGAGGTCAGCCCGTCCAGACCGCCCAGGCGCCCGGCTCGGTCCACCAGGAGCGCTTGCGGCTCAGCTCGCCCTCGACGCCGTCGTCGAGGAAGGGCACCTTCTCGTCGCGGGGCACCACCGCCACCGCACGTCCCCGCGCCCGCCGTACCTCCAGGCGGACCTTCTTCCGGCCCAACGCCGACCGGGTCACCACTGGTACGGCGACGCCGACCGTCACCCGTCCGTCGGCCGGGTCCGGCCCGCCCAGCAGGTCCACCTCGCCGAGGCGCGCGTACCCGCCCGCGTTGCCGATCGCGCACGCGGTGATCGGCTCGGCGCCGTCGCTGAGCACCGTGCCGTCGACCTCGACCCGGGCCCGCCAGTGCAGCGGCCGGCCGGCGTCGTCGGCGGCGCCGAGCAGCGCGCCGTCGAGCGTCACCGAGCCGCCGTCGTTGCGCAGCAGGTCCAGCCGCCGGGCCGTGCCGTCCAGCACCGCCGCGGCCACCCCGGCCGGATCCCGGGGCAGCCCGAGCTGCGCGGCCAGGTCACGCGCCGTCCCGGACCGGGCCGGATCGAGCGGGAGTACGCCGACCGGGGGCAGGTCGGGCACCGTCCGGTTGTCGGCCAGGTCCGCGGGGCGGCGGCTCGGCGGCGGAGCGTACCGGCGCACCAGCCGGCGCAGGACGGCGCGCAACTGACCGTCACTGGCCGTGGCGACGATCAGCCGGGTCTTGCCGTCGGGGTCCGGCCAGGTGAGGCCGTCGGGGCGCGGTGGGCCGTCGAGCCGGGCCAGCACCTCGTCGATCTCGGCGTCCGACCGGGCGGTCACCGTGGTCACCCGGGCACCTCGGGCGGTCAGCTCGTCCGCGCAGGCCAGCACCGGTACGCGCGGCGTCTCGCAGCGCTCCTCGCCGCTCTCGGCGGCGGTGTCGTCCGCGCCGCCGCAGCAGGCGCCGCCGCTGCCGCAGCCACCACCGGGAGCGTCCCGCTCCGAGCCGAGGGTGAGCAGCACCACGTCGTACACGAAGGAGCCTCCTGCTTCTCGACCAACCCCTGCTGGTCCCGCCGTCACTACTTGTTAGCCTGACACCCCGGGCTCGCAGACCGGTCGCCACCTGGCACCCGAGCCTTCTGGAGGCGGAAGAGATGCCAGCGATCGTGCTGCTCGGCGCCCAGTGGGGCGACGAGGGCAAGGGCAAGGTTACCGACCTGCTGGGTGAGCGGGTCGACTACGTCGTGCGCTACTCCGGCGGCAACAACGCAGGCCACACGGTGATCACGCCGGACGGCCAGAAGTACGCGCTGCACCTGATGCCGTCCGGTGCGCTGTCACCGAGCGCGATGATCGTGATCGGCAACGGCGTGGTGGTCGACCCGAAGGTGCTGCTGCAGGAGATCGACGGGCTCGCCGAGCGCGGCGTGGACGTGTCCCGCCTGCGCATCTCCGGCGACGCGCACCTGATCATGCCGCATCACCGGGCGCTGGACCGGGTGGTCGAGCGCTACCTCGGCAGCGCCCGCATCGGCACCACCGGCCGGGGCATCGGCCCCGCGTACGGCGACAAGGTCGCCCGGATGGGCATCCGCCTGCAGGACCTGCTCGACCCGGGCATCCTGCGCAAGAAGCTGGAGCTGGCGCTCCGCGAGAAGAACCAGCTGCTGTTCAAGGTCTACAACCGCAAGGCGATCGACGTCGAGGAGACGGTCGAGGAGTACCTCCAGTACGCCGAGCGGCTGCGCCCGTACATCGCCGAGACCCGGGTGATGCTCTGGGACGCGCTCGACCGCGGCGAGACCGTGCTGCTGGAGGGCGCCCAGGCCACCATGCTCGACATGGACCACGGCACCTACCCGTTCGTCACCTCGTCGAACCCGACGGCCGGCGGGGCGTGCGTGGGCGCGGGCATCCCGCCGACCGCGATCACCAAGGTCATCGCGGTGAGCAAGGCGTACACGACGCGGGTGGGCTCCGGCCCGTTCCCGACCGAGCTGTTCGACGACAACGGGCAGCACCTGCGCAAGGTCGGCCACGAGTACGGCACCACCACCGGCCGGGAGCGCCGCTGCGGCTGGTTCGACGCGGTGGTGGCCCGGTACGCGTGCCGCCTCAACGGCGTCACCGACCTGGTGGTCACGAAGCTGGACGTGCTGACCGGCCTGGCGAAGGTGCCGATCTGCGTCGGGTACGAGATCAACGGCGAGCGCTTCGACGACATGCCGATGACGCAGACCGACTTCCACCACGCCACGCCGATCTACGAAGAGCACGACGGCTGGTGGGAGGACATCACCAAGGCGCGCACCGAGGACGAGCTCCCGGAGAACGCGAGGCGCTACATCGCCCGCATCGAGGAGCTGACCGGTACCCGGGTGAGCGTGGTGGGTGTGGGCCCGGGCCGAGAGGAAAACGTCCTCCGCCACCCCCTCCTCCCCTAACCCCGCCCTTTGCACCACTCCGTTGATCATGAAGTTAGCGGCTGTTTTGTAGATCCACATCGCCGCTAACTTCATGATCAACGGGGCGAGGGCGAGGGCGAGGGGGTGGGTTATCCACAGGGTGGGGTGGGTTGTCCACAGGGGCTTCGCGTGGGTGGGGTGCGCGGGGACGCTCGGTGGGTGGAACGGGCTTGGGTGATCCGGCAGATCGCGCGTGACCAGGGCGGCGTTGTCACCCGTGTGCAGGCGCTCCGGGCCGGCTACAGCAGGCACGAGATCGACAATCTCCTGACCTCGCGCCGGTGGCGGCGGCTGGCTCGTGCGACCTACGCCGTCGAGCGCTCCGGACCCGACGGCTCGGAGCGGCGTCGTCAGATCAGGGCGGCGGTCCTGTCGCTGGGCCCGGCAGCGCACGCCGTTCTCGGGACGGCCGCCGAGCTGCACGGGATCGCGGGGCTGCCGAGAACGGGTGCGATTCACGTCGCGCTGCCGGGTCGGGCCGCCCGGCCGGCCCGCGTCAGGGATCCTGCCGTGACGTTGCACCAGTTCGAGCATCCCGAGCAGGCGCTGACGACTGTCGACGGCATTCCGGTGACAACTCCCACGCACACGCTCGCGGGACTCGTCCTTCGGGTGCGCCGCTACTACGCGGTAGCCCTGCTCGACTCGGCGCTCAACCAGGGAGTGATCGACGAGGGTGAGTTCGGCGCCATCCCCGCACTGATCGCGGGCCGGAGGGGTGTGGTGAACGCGCGTCGCCATCTGGCCGAGGCGAACGGCGGCGCCCAGTCTCCGCTGGAGACGCGTACCCGGTTGCGGTGCGTCGACGACGGCGTTCCGCCCGACGCGCTCCAGATCGAGGTGCGCGACGCCGATGGTTACCTGCTCGGCATCGGTGACATGGGCTGGCGGGCGGCCCGGGTGATCGCCGAGGCGGACGGGAGAGATCCGCACTCCACGCCCGGTGCGCTCTTCGACGACCGGCAGCGGCAGAACCGCCTGACCAACGCCGGCTGGACCGTCCTCAGATTCACCTGGCCCGACACCCTCCGCCCCGACTACATCCCCCAGGTCGTCCGCGCGGCACTGGCCGCGAGGAGCGGGGATCGATCATGAAGTTGACGGCGATTTCGATCTCACATCCTGCCGCCAACTTCATGATCAACGGGGTGGGGTGGGGTGGTCAGTAGGATGCGGGGTCGTGCGCGTACTTCTTGTGGGTGGTGGTGGGCGGGAGCACGCTCTCGCGCTCGGACTCGCCGGGGATCCGGCTGTCGAGGCGCTCGTCGCAGCGCCGGGGAATCCGGGGATCGGCGAGGTCGCCTCGCTTCGGGAGGTGACACCCACCGACCCGGCGGCCGTGGCGGCCCTCGCCGTCGAGGTCGCGGCGGACCTGGTGGTCATCGGCCCGGAGGCGCCGCTGGTGGCGGGCGTCGCCGACGCGGTACGCGCCAAGGGCATCGCGGTGTTCGGCCCGAGCGCGCAGGCGGCCCGGCTGGAGGGCTCGAAGACGTTCGCGAAGGACGTGATGACGGCTGCCGGTGTCCCGACCGCGCGCGCGTACACCTGCGAGGACGCGGCTGCGGTGGCGCGGGCGCTGGACGAGTTCGGCGCGCCGTACGTGGTGAAGGACGACGGGCTGGCCGCCGGCAAGGGCGTGGTGGTCACCGACGACCGGGCCGCCGCCGAGCGGCACGCCGCGGAGTGCGGCCGGGTGGTGATCGAGGAGTACCTGTCCGGTCCCGAGGTCTCCCTGTTCGTGGTGACCGATGGTGAAGCGGCGGTGCCGCTGCTGCCCGCGCAGGACTTCAAGCGCGTCGGCGACGGCGACACCGGCCCGAACACGGGCGGGATGGGCGCGTACGCGCCGCTGCCGTGGGCCCCGCCGAACCTGGTGGACGACGTGATGCGCGACGTGGTGCACCCGACGCTCGCGGAGCTGCGCGACCGGGGCACCCCGTTCGCCGGCCTGCTCTACGTGGGCCTGGCGATCACCCCGTCCGGCCCGCGCGTGATCGAGTTCAACGCGCGCTTCGGCGACCCGGAGACCCAGGTGGTGCTCGCCCTGCTGGAGACGCCGCTGGGTGGGCTGCTGCACGCCGCCGCCACCGGCACGCTCGGCGCGCACCCGCCGCTGCGGTGGCGCGACGGCGCGGCGGTGACAGTCGTGGTGGCGGCCGAGGGCTACCCGGCGGGCCCGCGTACCGGTGACGTGATCACCGGCGCGGACCGCGCCGGGATCATCCACGCCGGGACCCGCCGCGACGCCGACGGCACGTTGCGCTCCGCGGGCGGCCGGGTCCTCTGCGGTACGGCGACCGGCCCGGACCTGGCCGCCGCGCGCGACGCCGCCTACGAGTTGGTACGCGAGGTCGAGCTGGCCGGCTCCCACCACCGCACCGACATCGCGGCGGGTGCGGTGGAGGGCCGGATCACGATTCCCGGCTGACGGACGGCGCCCGGCGGCGGGACCGGTTCGCGGGGCGCCGTCCGTCAGTCGAAGTAGCGGCGCAACTCCCGGCTCAGCACCTTGCCGGTGGCGTTGCGCGGCAGGTACTTGACGAACACCACGTCCCGGGGCACGGAGAAGCGGGCCAGGTAGCGCCGGACGTACTCGCGGACCGCGTCCGGGTCGAGCGTCTCGCCCGGCCGCAGCGCCAGGAACGCGGCCAGCCGCTGGCCGTAGTCGGGGTCCGGTACGCCGATCACCGCGACCTCGCGGACCTGCGGCAGCCGGGCGATCAGGTCCTCCACCTCGGACGGGAACACGTTTTCGCCGCCGGAGACGATCATGTCGTCCGCCCGGCCGTCGACGAAGAGCAGGCCGTCGGCGTCGAGCCGGCCGAGGTCGCCGGTGTCCAGCAGGCCGTCGCGGCTCTCCCGCCCGACGCCCGAGGTGTAGCCCTCGAAGAGCATCTCGTTGCCCACGAAGATCCGCCCGACCTCGCCGTCCCGGACGGGGCGGCCGTTCTCGTCCAGGATCGCCAGCCGGGTGCCGTGCGGCGGCCGGCCCGCGGTGGTGGGCGCGGCGCGCAGTTCGCGTGGGCCGGCGATGGAGGCCCAGGAGACCTCGGTCGAGCCGTAGAGGTTGTACAGCACGTCGCCGTAGCGGTCCATGAAGGCGGTGGCCAGGTTGCCGGGCAGGGCGGATCCGCTGACCGCGACCACCTTGAGCGGGGGCCGGGGCAGCGGCGGCTCGACCTCCATGAGTCGTTGCAGCATCACCGGTACGGCGAACATCGCGTCGCACCGCTGGGCGACGAGCGCGGTCAGCGTGGCGGCGGGGTCGAATCGGCGGTGCAGCACGACTGTGGCGCGCAGCGCGAACGAGACCTGGAGGGCGGCGTACCCCCAGGTGTGGAAGATCGGCGCGGCGATCATGGTGGTGTTCCGCGCGTGCAGCGGGATGCGGTCGATGATGGACACCAGCGGGCCGAAGCCGTGCGGGGTGGGGCGGCGGGCGCCCTTGGGCGCGCCGGTGGTGCCGGAGGTCAGCACTATGGTGCGGCCGTCCCGCTCGGGCGGCTGGAGCTGTTCGCCGGGGACCGCGGCGGCGATCAGCTCCTCGTGCCGCCGCTCGTCGACCCGGTGCACCTCGGCGGGGAGGCCGAGGACGCGGTCGTTGAACTCGCCGTCGTGGACCAGGACGCGCAGGCCCTGTTCCTCGGCCACGGTGCCCAGCTGAGCCGCGGACAGGCCGGTGTTTACCAGGACGGCGTCCGCGCCGAGCAGCATCGCGGCGACTATCGCCTCGATCAGGCCGTGGTGGTTGCGGCAGAGCACGCCGACCCGGTCGCCGGCCTGGACGCCGAGGTGGGACCGGAGGGAGCGGGCCAGCCGTTCGGAGCGCTCCAGCAGTTCCTGGTACGTCATGGTGGCGCCGCGCTCGTCGACCACCGCGACGCGGCCGGGGTCGCGGGCGGCGGCCTGGCGCAGCTCCCCGGCGAGGCTCCAGCCCCACCGGCGCAGCGCGTTGAGCTGCGAGACGACCCGGATCGGACGGCCCGGGGTGAGTAGTCCACGGCGGGTCAGCGTGGCGGCGATGAACGGCAGGTCCAAGGCGCAACTCCTTCGCGTTCGTGGTTCGTCGACCAGGCTCCGGACGGATCGGCCGTCCGGTTTTGCGTGATCTTGCGCCCGATCGCGGGTCGGGTCGGCCAGGCGGGGGCGCCCGGCCCGCGACGGCGCTGCCTGTCGTCACGGGCCGGGCGGCGTGCCGCCGGCGGTCAGCGGATCTGCATGCCGGAGATGGCCCGGGAGATGACCAGCCGCTGGATTTCGGAGGTGCCCTCGAAGATGGTGTAGATCTTGGCGTCGCGGTACCACCGCTCGACCGGGTGGTCGCGCAGGAAACCCGCGCCGCCGAGGAGCTGGACCGCCTTGTCGGTCACCGAGACGGCCACCTCACCGGCCTTGAGCTTGGACATCGAGCCCTCACCGGCGGCGAACGGCCGGTTGTTGCGGCCCATCCAGGAGGCGCGCCAGACCAGGAGCCGGGCGGCGTCGATCTCCATCTTCATGTCGGCGAGCGCGAACGCGACCGCCTGGTTGGTGATGATCGGCCGTCCGAACTGGACCCGTTCCTTGGCGTAGTCCAGGGCGTACTCGTAGGCGGCGCGGGCCACGCCGAGCGCCTGCGCGCCGACTGTCGGACGGGACAGCTCGAACGTCCGCATCGCCGCCTGGCCGGAGGCGCGCTGCCCGGACCGGGCGCGGGCCAGACGCTCGTCGAGCGCGTCCTTGCCGCCGAGCAGGCAGCGGCCCGGCACCCGGACGTCGTCGAGGAAGACGTCCGCGGTGTGCGAGGCGCGCAGCCCGAGCTTGCGCAGCTTGCGGGTGGCGGTCAGACCGGAGGTGCCCGGGGGTACGACGAACGCGGCCTGCCCGCGCGAGCCCAGCTCGGGGTCGATCGAGGCGGTGACCACGTGCACGCCGGCGATGCCGCCGTTCGTGGCGTACGCCTTCTGCCCGTTGAGCACCCACTCGTCGGTGGCCTCGTCGTAGACGGCGCGGGTACGCATCGATCCGACGTCGGAGCCGGCTTCCGGCTCGCTCGTGCAGAACGCGGCGACGGCCGGGGAGTCGACGTCGCCGAAGCACTGCGGCACCCATTCGACGAGCTGGTCGGGGGTGCCGGCGCCGTAGATCGCGGCGACCGCGAGCGAGGTGCCGAAGATGCTCAGGCCGATGCCGGCGTCACCCCAGAAGAGTTCCTCGCTGGCGATCGGCAGGGAGAGGCCGGTGGGGTCGGCCCAGCAGGTGGCGAGGAACTCGAAGCCGTACAGGCCGACCTTCGCCGCCTCCTGGATGATCGGCCACGGGGTCTCCTCCCGGGCGTCCCACTCGGCCGCGGCCGGGCGCACGACCTCGGCTGCGAAGCCGTGCACCCAGTCGCGTAGATCCCGCTGTTCCTCGTTCAGGTCGAGCGAGAACTCGGCCATGTCAGGCCTTGGGGATGTCGAACAGGTTGGCGATGTTGGCAGCCAGGCCCAGGTCGCCCTTGGCCTTCAGCTTGCCGGTCATGAACATCATCACCGGGTTGGCGCCACCGGAGACGATCTTCAGGAACTCGACCGGGCCCATGGTGAGGCTCAGCTTCGGGTCGCGGGTGGCGGTCTCCGAGACGGTGCAGGCGCCGTTCTCGATGACGATCTCGTACGTGTCGGTGCCACCGTCCGGGCGGCCGGTGATGTTCCAGTGGATGACCGCGTTGGTGGCACCGGCGCGGTCGGCGCGGAACAGCGTGGGCATCCGGTTGAAGACCTCGCTGAGGATCTTGCCGCGCGACTCGCCGGACATGATCTCGGCGATCTTGGCGTCCGGCGTGGACTTGACCAGCTGCGCGAACTCCTTGGGGCCGACGTTCGCGAAGTTGGCCGGGTCGAAGTCAGTCATCAGGAAATGCACCTCTCGGGCGGGGCCAGCTTGGTTACTCTGGCGTAACCCTACGCACGGGTAGGTATGCTCGCAAGAGTGTCCAGCACGCCGACCTTCAAGCGCCTCCCCCGAGCCGTACGCGAGCAGCAGATGCTCGACGCGGCGGTGAAGGTGTTCTCCCGCCGCGGCTTCCACGCCGCCAGCATGGACGAGATCGCCGACGACGCCGGCATCTCCAAACCGATGGTCTACGCCTACCTCGGCACCAAGGAAGAACTCTTCATCGCCTGCCTGCACCGCGAGAGCACCCGGATGATGGAGGCCATCGCCGGCGCCGCCGCCCCCGACCTGCCCGCCGACGAGCGGCTCTGGCGCGGGCTGCGCGCGTTCTTCGGCTTCGTCGGCGCGCACCGGGACGGCTGGGCCGTGCTCTACCGGCAGGCCCGCGGCTCGCAGCCGTTCGCCGCCGAACTCGCCGCCATGCGGGGACGGCTGGTCGAGGTGGTGGCCGGGATGCTCGACCACGCGCTGCGCGCCGCCGGACGGGAGGTCGGCGCCACCGACCTGGAGGTGGTCTCGTACGCGCTCGTCGGCGCCTCCGAGTCGCTCGCCGACTGGCTGGCCGACCACCCGGAGGCCGATGCCGGCAAGACCGCGACCCGGATGATGAACGTGGCCTGGCTCGGCGCCGACCAACTGTTGCGCGGCGCCACCTGGCACCCCGGCGCTGTGTAAGGAAGGGCCCCTTCTTAACGCCTCCGGTAGTGGAAGGGCCCCTTTTTAACAGTCGCGGCGCGCGGCGGCTCGCCGGTGTGCCCGCCGCCGGCCCCAGCGGGCGGCCTCGAACAGACCGGTGACCGCGAGCGAGATGGCGACCCCGGCGAGGAGCCCGGAGACGGGGTTGTGCTCGAACGCCAGGCCGCCGAAGTAGCCGAGCAGCGTGCAGTAGATCCCCCAGGTCGCGCAGGCCAGCGCGTCGTACAGCAGGAACATCCGCACCGGATAGCGGACCGCGCCCATGGTCAGCGTGACGGCGGTGCGGCCGCCGGGGACGTACCGGGCGGTGGTCAGGATCATCCCGCCGCGCCTGTCGACGGCCCGGCGGGCCCACTCGGAGCCGGCCCGCCGCCTGCTGTCCGCCGGGAAGCGGGCCAGCCGGTGCGCGCCGCCGCCGCGCCCGATCGCGTAGGAGACGTGATCGCCGACGAGCGCGCCGAACGCGGCGGTCACGATCACCAGCGCCAGGTCCGGCTCGCCGCCCGCCGCGAAGACCCCTGCCGTGATCACCACGGTCTCGCCGGGCACCGCCGGGAAGAACGCGTCGACAGCGGTGACCGCGATGATCACCAGGTACACCCACGGTGAGGTCACCGTGTGGTGCAGCAGGTCGAGCGCGTCCCTCATGCACCCATGCTCGGTGGTGCGGTGTTAAGCAGGGGCCCTTCCCATACAAAAGGCGTTAACAAGGGGCCCTTCCTTCTCCTCGGCCGTGGGCCCGCGCGATGTGAGCACCACCGGCGCCCCCAGCGCCTCCGAGACCGCCCCCGCCCAGTCGGCGGGCGCCGAGTCCAGCACCGGCCGGGCCCGCAGCAGCCGCTGCGTGAGCGCCGCCTGCCGGTCCAGGTCACCGGCCGGGCCGGGGACGAGCCGGTCCAGGCCCTCGTACCGGCGGCAGATCCGCAGCTCGGACCCGGCCAGGTCGAGGTGGGTCAGCGCCAGCCCGTCCACCCCACCGGCGACCTCCAGCGCGTACCGGTGGGCGACCGCGTCGAAGTGCCCGAACCGGAACCGGCCCTGCCAGGGGTTCGTCCCGTTGTGCCGGTCGCGGAACGGCAGCGTCACGTCCTCGGTGACCAGCGGCCCGGGACCGTGCCGCGTGGTGGTCGTGCGCAGCACGCCGAGCCGCTGCGCGGTACCGGCCATCCCCGCCTCGGCGAGCAGCGTCTCGGCGTTGGCGAACGTCGTGGTGCTCCACGTCGTGTACGGGTGGAAGCCGTGCCACTCGTCCAGCAGCACCCCCTGCGCGCCCTCGAACACGCAGGTGCCCTCGCGCAGCGCGGATGCCAGCCAGGTCCGGTCGACGATCGCCACCCGGCGCGCGAAGGCCGCGTACGCGGGCAGGCAGTCCTGGACCGGCGGCGCGTCCAGCGGGCCCAGCTCGGCGGTGAGCCGGTCCCGCAGCGCGGTCAGCCGCCGGCGCAGCACCGCCGGGCGGCGGCAGTCCGCCACCCGGGGTGCCTCGTCGGGGTGGGCGAGGCCGTACGCGACCGCCTCGCCCACCCCGAGCCCGCAGGAGCCGTGCCGGTCGGCTCCCCGGGCGATCTCCCGGGCGCGGTTGGCGGCCCGGTGGTACGGGGTGGCGAGCAGCGCCTCCCCGTCCACAGTCAGACGGTCGAGCGCGTCTGGTACGCCGACCGACGCGAGGTGGTCGGCCTCGGCGGCGAGCGCCAGCGGGTCCACCACCACGTGCCGCGCCAGGTGCGTCCGTACGCCCGGACGGAACGTCCCGGCGCCGAACTGCGCGAACGTGTGGTGCCGCCCGTCGCGCAGGACGACGTTGTGCGCCGCCTGCGCGCCCCCGTTGAACCGGATCACCGTGTGCACCTGCCGGGTGGCGCAGAGCAGGTCCACCACTGTGCCCTTGCCGGCGTCGCCGTAGCCGAGGTCGACCACCATCACGTGGTTCACAGCCGGGTGACCCCGCTTCCGCCGTCGGCCGGGCTGAACGGCAGCGTCGCCACCGCGCGGCGGCCGGAGCCGAGCCGGGCGAGCGCCTTCGAGACGGTCCGGGTGGCGGTGGAGCCGGCGCGGTCCAGGTCGCGCAGCCCGGCGTCCAGGTCGATGGCCTGCTCGCCGAGCCCGACGGTGAGCGCGATCGTCTCGCAGACCGCGTCCAGGTCGTCCAGCTCGACCGCGTTCTGCCCGAGCAGGCCGCGCCAGAAGTCCAGCACCTTGCGGTTGCCCGCGTAGTGGCTGCCGGCGGGCAGCAGGTAGTAGGTGTCCCAGCGCGCGGTCACCTCGTCCACGATCTGCCGGACCGGCACGTCCTCGCTCAGGTCGTCGCCGATCAGCCGGGCCACCTCCGCGCGCTTCACCCCCGCGTACGCCAGCTCGTCGCCGATGATGAACAGGTAGCCGCGCCGGCCGCGCTTGTCCCAGCTGTCGGTGGCCGTGTGCCGGGCCATGAAGTACAGCGCCAGCTCGTACGACTCCATCATCTGGCCGCCTCCGCCGCCCTCCAGCACGATCCGGCCGAGGTCGTCGTCCATCCGGTTGTCGGACTCGAACTGCCCGATCTGCAACGGCACCCGGTCGCAGGTGGCGTCGCCGATCGCGCCGAACATGATCTGCGGGTCGCTCGCGTACCCCTGGCGCAGCAGCAGGCCGAGCAGCTGCGGCAGCTTGCTCTGCAGCACCCGGGGCACGTGCCCCATCGAGCCGGTGACGTCGAACAGCACGGCGATCGGCGTCGACTGCGGGTGCTCGGCGGAGTCGCGGCTCTCCCGCAGCGCGTCGCGCGGGTCGAGCGCCGGGTGCACCTTGCGAGCGCCGCTGTCGCTGTACGAGAACGCGCTCTTGCCGGTGCGGCGCCGGTAGCGGTCGGCGGCGTCGTACACGTCGGTGGACCAGATTCCACTGCCCATGGCAGCCTCCCTACGGGTTGAGGGTGAAGGGTCGGAAGGTGCGCGGCCCGTACAGCCGGTGCAGCACCTCGTCCAGTTCGCGCAGCAGCCGCCAGGCGTCGTCGGGCCGGGTGGCGAGCGCGGCGCCCTGGCAGCCGTCGGCGAAGGCGCGCAGCTCGCGGGGCGCGCGGTCGCCCATCAGCCAGGTCATGCAGCGGGCGGCCAGCGCGATGTCGGTGCCGGGGCCGCACTGCCGCTTCGCGGCGACCTCCGGCGGATACCAGTCCTCGTGGCCGGGCACCAGCGCCGGCACGAGCCCGCCCGGCTCGGCCGAGAAGCACCAGTCGACGAGCACCAGGCCGTGCGCGTCCGGCTCGATCAGCACGTGCCGGGGCAGCACCGCGCCGTGCACCACGCCCGCGCGGTGGGCCAGGCCGAGCGCCACGAGCAGCCGCCGCCACATCCAGGCCGCGTCGCGCGGGTCCAGCCCGTCCGGGTACGCGCGGCGCACGTCGTCGAGGCTGCGCAGCCCGGGTACGGTCACCAGCTCGTTGACCTGCCGCTGCACGCCGGTCGACGGGTCACGCGCCGGGTAGGAGTCGACCAGCTTCGGCACGTATGCGAGGTGTCTGGCGTCGCCGCGCTCGGCGATGCGGCGCAACGCGCGCGCCTCGCGGGCCATCAGGTCGTTGTCGCCGGGGTGCCGGGCCACCTTGGCCAGGTGATAAGAAGGGGCCCCTCCTCTACCGGAGGCGTTAACAGGGGGCCCTTCCTTGCGTTCGTGCAGGGTGGCGACGTCGCCGGTGTACGCGGGGGCCGGGGTGCGCCACCGGGTGGTGACCGTGACGAGTGCTTCGGCGGCGGCGGCGCGTACGTCGGGGTCGGCCGCGCCCAGCCGGTCGGGGTGCAGCGCGCCGACCAGCTCGCGGTAGCGGCGGGCCGGCTCGTCGGCGCCGAACAGGTCGGCGTCGGTACGCGCGGCAGTGACCAGCCGGATCGCCTCTTCGGTCCTCACCGCACCGTCTCCTCCCGGGCGGGGCGCAGCAGCGCCGGGTGCAGCAGCCGGGCGTCTCCGGCGCGGTAGAGCTTGGCCCGGGGGCCGCCGCGCGCGCCGCCGCGCTCGGTGCTGGCGCCGGTGCTCTCCACGAAGCCGGGCACCGAGAGCACCTTGCGGTGGAAGTTGCCGGCGTGCAGCGGGTGCCCCCAGACCGTCTCGTAGACCTCCCGCAGCTCGGTGATCGTGAACTCGGGGGCGAGGAAGCGGGTGGCCAGCGGCGTGTACTCCAGCTTGGAACGGGCGCGCTCCAAGCCGTCGTCGATGATCCGGCCGTGGTCGAAGGCGAGCTGCCGGCTGGTCAGCGCGGTGACCGGCAGCCAGATCGCCTCGTCGGCGTCGGTGTCGGCGACCGGGTCGGGCAGGTCGGGGGCGAACGCCAGGTGCGCGACCGAGACCACCCGCATGCGCGGGTCGCGGTCCGGCGCGCCGTAGCTGCCGAGCTGTTCCAGGTGCACCCGGCGCAGCCGCTCACCGCCGAGGCCGGTCTCCTCGGCCAGCTCGCGCCGGGCACCGGCGGTCAGGTCCTCGTCCGGCTGGACGAAGCCGCCGGGCAGCGCCCAGTGCCCCGCGAAGGGCGGCGCGCCGCGGCGGATCAGCAGCAGGTGCAGCGCGCCCTCGCGGATGGTTAGCGCGACCACGTCGACGGTGACCGCGACCGCCGGGTAGTCCCGCGGGTCGTACCCGGCGAGGAAGTCCTGCTCGTTCACGGTCACTCACTCTCTCAGGTTGAGAACAACTCACTCTGAGAACAACTTAGCGCCGAAAAGAGGGGACGGCAAGTCCCCTCTTTTCCTCAGCGCACCGAACCGGTCAGGTGCGGCCTCCCGTCCCGGGCGCTGTGCAGCGCGAAGTCCCAGCCCGCGCCGTTCGGCGAGGCGCTGAACGCCACAGTCGACGGCAGCGGCACCGGCAGCTTGAACGCCACGTCCACCGTGTACGCCTCCGGTAGCCGGGGTTCCAGCGCGGCCAGGCATCGGGCCTTGCTCCACATGCCGTGCGCGATCGGGCGCGGGAAACCGAACAGCCGCGCGCCCAGCTTCGAGGTGTGGATCGGGTTGTGGTCGCCGGAGACGCGCGCGTAGTCAGTACCCACGCGGGGCATCACCCGCCACTGCGCGGAGAAGGCCGGCGGTTCCGGGCGGTCAGCCCGGTCGCGCCGCGGGCCGCCGCCGGACGCGCGCTCCTTCCCGAGGTACGTGGACACGCCGCGCCACACCTCCTCGCCGTCGATCGAGCCGACCAGCACCACGTCGAGCTGGCGGCCGCGCTCGTGCGGGCGCAGGTTCTCCGCGTACGTGTGGAAGTCGACGCGCTCGCCGACCTCGACCGGCCGGTGCACGGTGATCCGGTTGGCCACGTGCACCACGCCGGTGAGCGGGATCGGGAAGCCGGGGCTCGTCATCAGCCGCAGCGACAGCGGGAACCCGAGCACGTGCAGGTACGTCGCCGGCAGCCGGTCGGTCAGCCGGAACCCGCACACCCGGTCGTAGTCCGCCAGGTGCCGCTGATCCACCGAGACCCCGCCAACGGCGAGTTCCAGCCCCGGCACGTCAGCCCCGCGCCGCCCCCCAACCCCCGGAACGACCCCGAGTAACGCCCGCCGATAAAGCGCCCCACTGGCAGGCAGCCCGTCCAACTCCATCCGCCGCCGCCCCACCGCTCCTTCACCCCGTCGATCATGAGGTTGGCTGCCTTGTGGATCTCCAGAAGTGCCGTCAACTTCATGATCGTCGGAGGTGGGGCGGGCGGCGGCGTTGGTGCGGGCCAGGGCGGCGGCTCGGGCGGCCGTGAGGTCGCGGGTGGGGCCCTCGATCAGGTCGTGCAGGGTCAGGTCGTCGTCCTCGTGGTCACGGGGTGCCATCACGCCCCCAGGAGGCTCTGGCCGCAGACCCGGACCACGTTGCCGCTGACCGCGCCGCTCGCCGGCCAGGAGAGCCAGCCGATTGTCTCGGCCACGTCCACCGGCAGGCCGCCCTGGGCCATGCTGTTCATCCGGCGGCCCGCCTCGCGGATGGTCAGCGGGATACGCGCGGTCAGCCGGGTCTCGATGAAGCCCGGCGCCACGGCGTTCAGGCTGATCCCGCGCTCGCGCAGCACCGGGGAGAGCGAGTCGACAAGACCGATCACGCCGGCCTTGCTGGTCGCGTAGTTGGTCTGCCCCCGGTTGCCGGCGATACCGGCGATCGAGGAGACCGACACGATCCGGCCGCCGGCCGGGATCAGATCGCGTTCCAGCAGCACGTCGTTGATGCGCTCCTGACTGGACAGGTTCACGTCGATCACCGAGTCCCACCGGTCGGCGTCCATCCGGCCCAGCGTCTTGTCCCGGGTGATGCCCGCGTTGTGCACCACCACGTCGACCCGCCCGTGCCGGGACGCCAGGTGCTCCGCCAGCCGGGTCGGCGCATCCGGCGCGGTCAGGTCGAGCTGCACCGCGCTGCCGCCGATGTCGTTGGCGACGGCGGCCAGCTCGTCCCCGGCCGCGGGGATGTCCAGCGCCACCACCTGCGCGCCGTCGCGGGCCAGCACCTTCGCCAGCGCCGCGCCGATGCCCCGCGCCGCGCCGGTCACCAGCACCACCTGCCCGTCCAGCGGCCGGTCCCAGTCGGCCGGCGCGACGGCGGTGCCGGCGCCGACCCGGATCACCTGGCCCGAGACGTACGCGGACCGGCCGGAGAGCAGGAACCGGAGCGTGGACTCCAGGCTCACCGGGGTACCGGCGTCACCCTCGCGTGTCACGTAGACCAGTTGGGCGGTGACGCCCCGGCCGAACTCCTTGCCGATGCTGCGGGTCAGGCCCTCCAGCGCGCGCTGGGCGGTAGCCTCCCGAGGGGAGCCGCACTCGGCCGGCGGCGTGCCCAGCACGATCACCCGGCCGCTCGGCACCAGCGAGCGGGCCTGCGGGTGGAAGAAGTCGTACAGCTGGCGCAGCCCGGTGGAGTCGGTGATGCCGCTGGCGTCGTACACCAGGGCCGCGAAGCGGCGGTCGGCGTCGTGGGCGGCGACCGGATCGGCCAGCTCGACCCCGGCGGCGGTCAGGATCTTGCCGGTCGGCTCGGCGATCCGGCCGCCGGTCGAGGAGCCGAGCAGGACCGGCCCGGGAACGAGCGGGTCGCCCGGCGTGTGCCGGCGCAGTCGAGGCGGATCGGGCAGCCCGAGGCGCTTGACCAGCGCGCGACCGGCCCCCGTCTGGACGAAGCTCGCGTACCTGTCGGTCATAGGCGTAGCCTACTGGCGAGTAGGGTTCGGGCAACAGTTTCGAGGGAGGCCGATCGTGCAGAGTGTCCGGCGGGTCGCGGTCATCGGGGGCAACCGCATCCCCTTCGCCCGGTCCAACTCGCGCTACGCGCACGCGTCGAACGCCGACATGCTCGGCGCGGCGCTCGACGGGCTGGTCGCCCGGTTCGGGCTGGCCGGCGAGCGGGTCGGCGAAGTGGTGGCCGGCGCGGTGCTCAAGCACTCCCGCGACTTCAACCTCACCCGTGAGGTGGTGCTCGGCTCCCGGCTCGACCCGCACACCCCCGCGTACGACATCCAGCAGGCCTGCGGCACCGGCCTGGAAGCCGCCATCCTGGTCGCCAACAAGATCGCCCTCGGGCAGATCGAGGTCGGCATCGCCGGTGGCGTCGACACCACCTCGGACGCGCCACTCGCCGTCAACGAGGACATGCGGCGCACCCTGCTCCAGCTCAACTCCGCCCGTACGCTCGGCGAACGGCTCAAGATCGCGGCGAAGCTGCGCCCGCACCAGCCGTTCAAGCCGGAGATCCCGCGCAACGCCGAGCCGCGTACCGGACTGTCCATGGGTGAGCACGCGGCCCGGACGGCGCTGCGCTGGAACGTCGACCGGACCGCGCAGGACGAACTCGCGCTGCGCTCGCACCAGCGGCTCGCCGCCGCGTACGACAAGGGGTTCTTCGACGACCTGATGACCCCCTACCTGGGGCTGACCCGCGACCAGAACCTGCGGCCGGACACCAGCCTGGAGAAGCTCGGCTCGCTCAAGCCGGTCTTCGGCGCCTCCGGCGCGGACGCCGAGCGGGCCACCATGACCGCCGGCAACTCCTCGCCGCTCACCGACGGCGCGTCGACCGTCCTGCTCGCGTCCGAGGAGTGGGCCAAGGCGCACAACCTGCCGGTGCTCGCCTGGTTCTCCTGGTCCGAGACCGCCGCCGTCGACTTCGTGCACGGCGACGAGGGGCTGCTGATGGCCCCCACGTACGCGGTGCCCCGGATGCTGGCCCGGGCCGGGCTCAGCCTCCAGGACTTCGACTTCTACGAGATCCACGAGGCGTTCGCCTCCCAGGTGCTGGCCACCCTCGCCGCCTGGGAGTCGCCGGAGTTCTGCAAGGAGCGCCTCGGCCTGGACGCGCCGCTCGGCTCGATCGACCGGGAGAAGCTGAACGTCAACGGCTCCTCGCTGGCGGCCGGCCACCCGTTCGCCGCCACCGGCGGCCGGATCGTCGCCACGCTCGCCAAGCTGCTTGATCAGAAGGGGAGCGGGCGCGGCCTGATCTCCATCTGCGCGGCCGGTGGGCAGGGCGTGACAGCCATCCTGGAGCGCTGACGGCTTCCGGCAGGGCTGCGGTCCCGGCCGCAGCCCTGCTCCACGTTCCCGTCGGCGCCCGGAGCAACCCGAGGGCGGCTCAGCCGCGTCACCTGGGCATGAGGCGTACGAGAGGCTCCGGGACGTGAACCGGGCCGAGGAAGACGAGTACCGGCAGTTCGTCACCGCCCGGCTGGAGTCGTTGCGCCGCACCGCATACCTCCTCTGCCGCGAGTGGCACACCGCCGACGACCTGGTCTCCATCACGATCGGCAAGCTCTACCGGCACTGGCGCCGGGTCCGCGCGGCGGAGAACATCGACGCGTACGTGCGCGGAATGCTCACAAACGCCTGGCTGGACGAGCGGCGGCGACCCTGGCGGCGCGAGCGGGCGACCGACGAGGTTCCGGAGCAGGTCGATCTGACGATGCCGTACGCCGCCCTGGCCGACCGGCAGGCGCTGCTCGCCCTGCTGGACCAGTTGCCGGCGCGGCGGCGAGCGGTGATCGTGCTGCGCTTCTACTGCGACCTGTCCGTGGAGGAGACCGCCGAGGCGTTAGGAATCAGCCCCGGCACGGTGAAGAGCCAGGCGGCCCGCGGTCTCGACACGCTCCGCGTCCTCGCCAGCAATGCCTCGGGCCGACCCATGGAGGAGTGGGCATGAGCTACCGTCAGGTTCTGGACGAGGCCATCGGCGACTCGCCCGCCTCGACGATCAATGTCGACCAGGTGATCGGGCGGCAGCGCCGCAATCGCAGGTTGCGCCTCTGGGGGGCCTGCGGCGGCGCGGCGGCGACGGTGCTGGGTGTGATCGCCACGGCAGCCCTCGTGCTGCCGGCGGCCGGGCGGCAGCCGGCCCCCGCTGAGCGCCCGCGGATCACCACCGTGGCTGGCACCCCGGAGGACGTCGCGCGCCTGGACGCTGCGGTCATCGCGGCGGTGACCCGCCAGGCGCCCGAGGTGAAGTGGGTGGGCTCCCCGCCGCGGTGGCGGCAAGGGGCCAAGCCGCCGAACACGATCGAGCACTACTTCGGGCAGGGGGGGATCGCGGTCGACGGGGTCGAGGGGCACCTCATGGTGCAGATCGAACGGTTCGCGAGTCGACGAACCCGCATGTCCTGTGCCTACATTTCCCATCAGGAGAGCTGCCAGGACAGTGTGGGATCGAACGGCGAGCGGATCCAGATGTCGACTAGCGGCCGGACCGACAAGGATCGGAACGGCCGGCAGCTCGTTTCGAGTACGCGACTCGTGACGGTGCTGCTGCCGGGCGACATGTTGGTGTCAGTGACCTTGATGAGTGACAGGTCGCGGCTCGACGGCGCGCTGCCGCTCACCGTCGAACAGCAGACCACGATTGCGCTCGACCCGGCCCTCGCACTGGCCCCGGTGCCGCCCGGCGTGGTGCTGACCCCGCCGCCGCTGCTCTCCGAGGCGCCGGCTCCGCCGCCGAGCCCTTCCCCGCCCAGCGGCCAGTTCGACCCGGCCGAGCAGAACCGCATCGACAACGCGGTTTTCGCGGCGCTGCGACGGCAGGCACCAGGGGTCAAGGGTGCAGACGGTGCCGCTGAGACCCCGACCGACCTCGCGTCGGTCTGGGACGAGGGCGGCGGGGAGAACACGGCCGACGCCTACTGGGGGCAAGGCCGGCTCCTGGTCGGCGGCACGACCGGACTCTTCTCGGTCCAGATCTGGCGGACCGATCCAGGCTTCTTCGGGGATCTGACCTGCGGGAAGCCGACCAAGGTCTACAGCTGCGAGGCGGGGGTCGGGCCGCACGGTGAGCGGTACCGCACCGTCACCAGTACGCGTCGGGAAGGTTCGGGCGTTGCGGGCGAGCGGGAGATCGACGTCCGGCGCAAGGACGGCTCGTGGCTTTCGGTCACCCTCGCCGGCGACCCGCCGAGCGGGAAGTACCCGCTGACCGCCGCGCAGCAGCAGGCCGTCGCTTTCGACCCCGCGATAGCGCTTGCTCCCCTGAGGTAGCCGCCACGGGGCAGCGGTAGTGAACGAGACCGCTGCCCCGGCCTTCGATCGCGGCGGCAACCGGGTCAGGCGATGGCGCCACCGTCGATGGCGATCGACGCGCCGGTAATGTGCAAGCAGGTGTGACGTAACCCGACCGGGCGCCGGTCGGCGGGTACGCGAGAATGAGGGCCGTGACGACGATCCCGAACGTGCTCGCCAACCGGTACGCATCGCCCGAACTGGTCGCCCTCTGGTCGCCCGAGGAGAAGGTCCGGATGGAGCGCCGGCTCTGGCTGGCGGTGCTCAAGGCCCAGCGTGATCTCGGCGTGCCGGTGCCGGACGGTGTGGTCGAGGCGTACGAGCGGGTGGTCGACGACGTCGACCTGGCCTCGATCGCGGCGCGGGAGCGGGTCACCCGGCACGACGTGAAGGCCCGGATCGAGGAGTTCAGCGCGCTCGCCGGGCACGAGCACGTGCACAAGGGGATGACCTCCCGGGACCTCACCGAGAACGTCGAGCAGCTCCAGATCCGTGCCTCGCTGGAGCTGATCCGGGACCGGGTGGTCGCCACGCTGGCCCGGCTGGGCTGGCACGCGGGCGAGTACTCGGCGCTGGTGATGACCGGCCGGTCGCACAACGTCGCCGCGCAGGCCACCACGCTCGGCAAGCGCTTCGCGTCCGCCGCGGAGGAGCTGCTGATCGCGTACGAGCGGCTGGAGGACCTGATCGGCCGCTACCCGCTGCGGGGGATCAAGGGGCCGGTGGGCACCGCCGCCGACCAGCTCGACCTGTTCGACGGCGACGCCGGGAAGGTGGCCGAGCTGGAGCGCCGGGTCGCCGGGCACCTGGGCTTCAGCCGGGTGCTGGACAGCGTCGGCCAGGTCTACCCGCGTTCGCTGGACTTCGACGTGCTCTCCGCGCTGGCCCAGGTGGCCGCCGCGCCGTCGTCGCTGGCCACCACGATCCGGCTGATGGTGGGCCAGGAGCTGGTCACCGAGGGCTTCAAGCCGGGCCAGGTCGGGTCCAGCGCCATGCCGCACAAGATGAACACGCGCTCGTCGGAGCGGGTGAACGGCTTCGCGGTGATCATCAGGGGTTACCTGTCGATGGTCGGCGAGCTGGCCGGTGACCAGTGGAACGAGGGGGACGTCTCCTGCTCGGTGGTACGCCGGGTGGCGCTGCCTGATGCGTTCTTCGCTGCCGACGGCCTGTTCCAGACGTTCCTCACCGTGCTGGACGAGTTCGGTCCGTACCCAGCGGTGATCAACCGGGAGCTGGAGCGCTTCCTGCCGTTCCTCGCCACGACGAAGATCCTGGTGGCAGCCGTACGCCGGGGTGTCGGCCGGGAGGTCGCGCACGAGGTGATCAAGGAGCACGCGGTCGCCGTGGCGCTGGCCATGCGGGAGAAGGGCGCGGCGGAGAACGACCTGTTCGACCGCCTGGCCGCCGACGGCCGGCTGGGCCTGACCCGGGCCGAGATCGACACCCTGGTGGCCGACCGCAACGCCTTCGTTGGCGCCGCCGCCGACCAGGTCAACCGCGTGACCGCACGAATCACCGGGGTAGTGCAGACCCACCCCCAGGCCGCGACCTACTCCCCGCCCCCCATCCTCTGACCGGCCCGGCCCGGCCCTCTTCTCGGTGATCAAGGAGTTTGTGTCCTGCGCGGAGCGTCGCAGTGACACAAACTCCTTGATCAACGGGGTGGTGGGAGGGGTCAGGGGCCGGTGGGGGTTTCGGCTGCGGAACTCAGGTTGGGGGCGCTGGCCGGTTCGGCGATGCCGCCCGGGGCGGAGGCGATCTCCGGGTCGTGGGCGGTCTCGGCCGCGATCGCCGGCTGGTCCGGCGGCATGACGTCCGGCATCTTGGGCGCGACGATCACCGCCGTGCCGTACGCGCAGATCTCCATCCACATCTCGCCGCAGTCGCGGCTGTCGAAGCGCATGCCGATCACCGCGTTCGCGCCGAGGCGGCGGGCCTCCTCGCCGAGCCGGGCCACCGAGTCGGTACGCCACCGGGTCAGGTTGTCCGGCGCCAGCGGGTCGTATGCGCCACCGCGCAGGTTCTTGACCCCCTCGCGGTACGGGTTGCGGGTCCTCGCCATCGACGAGACCACTTCGCCGAGGATCTGGCGGATCTCGTAGCCAGGCAGTTGATCCGTCGTCACGACCAGCACGTTTCCGATGCTGTCAGCCCTCGGCCGGGTGGTTCGGGAGCCGTGTTCAGCTGATCGCATGCTGAAAAACGACGCGGCGCGGACGGCCGGGCTGCTCCCGGCCGATCCGCGCCGCATCGGCATCAACCGTCAGACACCGGCCGTCGAGGCGATCCAGGACCGGTTGTACGCGACACTGCCGTAGTTCTGGATGCTCTGGCCGTCGGCGGTGGAGGCCACGCCGACCTGCTGGCCGTTGTAGAACTGCGGGCCACCCGAGTCGCCCCGCCAGGCGTTGCCGTTGACCCGGGTGCTCCGGATCGCCTGGCCGCCGTACGCGTCGGTGACGCTGGTGCTGGTCACCCGTACGCTCGCGGTCTTGAGCTGGGGCGACGCGCCGCAACCGCTGTAGCAGGTCATGCCCCAGCCGTAGATGGTGTTCGTGGAGCCGACCGGCGGGTTGCTGCTGGCGAGCGAGACGGCGGAGGTGCTGACCGTGCTGGACAGGCGCAGCAGGGCCAGGTCGTAGCGGGTGTAGGAGGCGCTCACGGTGCGGGTGACGCCACCCGAGGCGTAGTAGACGCTGCCGACCCGCACGGACATGGTGCCGCTGACGCAGTGCCGGGCGGTGAGCACCCACTGGGGCGCGATCACGCTGCCGGAGCAGGTGAACGAGCCGTTGCTGAAGACGGCGGCGGCCCAGGGCGCGGACGAGACGGTGCCGCCACCGATGATCGGCTGCGGGCCGGCCGGCGCGGCGGCGGCGCCGGAGGCGGTGGCCAGGACACCGGCCAGCGCGGTGGTCAGCACGGCGAGCAGGGGACGGAGGCGCATGTCGGGGCTCCTTCTGCGCGACGCCCGGGGTTGCCGGGCAGAATGACACCCGCCGGACGGGGGAGCCGGCGAGAGACATCGATCGGGTGCATCGACATCTGACGATGCATGCTACGGGCGTGCCTCGCGGTGTCACAAGAGATGAATCGAAAAACGCCGATGGCGTGACGTCCGCCGCGTGTCGCGTCGACGTGCTGTCGGATACCTGTCCAAGCTGGGGCGTTTCGCAGCAGAATGCCTGGTAGAAGGGGGTGCGGAGGGTCACCCACAGGCACCGAGCGCAACGAATTCGCATCGACGCAGCAACGAACGGGCAACGGTGCCCGGCCGGCGTCGCCGGTCCCGCCCGGCACTGCCGGAACTGCCCCCGGCCGGTTCGGGCCGGGCGGTATCTGCCAGGTAGGCTGGCTGCGCTCGCCCGATAGTGGGCCGGCACCCAACTGCGTACACAGTCAGGAGTGCCCCGTGCCTCGCGTCGTAGTCGACGTCATGCTCAAGCCCGAGATCCTCGATCCGCAGGGCCAGGCCGTCGCGAACGCGCTGCCCCGGCTCGGCGTCAGCGACGTCGCCTCGGTTCGGATCGGCAGGCGGATCGAGATCGAGTTCACCGGCGAACCGGACCTGGACCGGGCCCGCGAGATCGCCGACAAGTTGCTGGCCAACCCGGTCATCGAGGACTTCACCGTCCGCGTGGTAAACACCGACGAGACCGCGGGCGCGCAGTCGTGACCGCCCGGGTCGGTGTGGTGACCTTCCCCGGCTCGCTCGACGACGGGGACGCGGCCCGCGCCGTGCGGATCGCCGGCGCCGAGGCGGTCCGGCTCTGGCACGGCGACCCGGACCTGCACGGGGTGGACGCGGTCGTCCTGCCCGGCGGCTTCTCCTACGGTGACTACCTGCGCTGCGGCGCCATCGCCCGGTTCGCCCCGGTGATGGAGACGATCGTCCAGGCCGCGCGAGGTGGCCTGCCGGTGCTCGGCATCTGCAACGGCTTCCAGATCCTCTGCGAGGCGCACCTGCTGCCCGGCGCGCTCACCCGCAACCAGCACCTGCACTTCCGCAACCGGGACCAGGTCCTGCGGATCGAGGCCACCGGCACCGCCTGGACCAACGCGTTCCAGCCGGGCCAGGAGGTGCTCGTCCCGGTCAAGAACGGCGAGGGCTGCTACGTCGCGGACGCCGCGACGCTCGACCGGCTGGAGGGCGAGGGCCGCGTCGTCGCCCGCTACGTCGGCGGCAACCCCAACGGATCGCTGCGCGACATCGCCGCGATCACCAACGAGGCCGGCAACGTGGTCGGCATCATGCCGCACCCCGAGCACGCGGTGGAGGCGCTCACCGGCCCGTCCCTGGACGGCCTCGGCTTCTTCACCTCGGTGCTCAAGCACCTGGTGGGAGCGCCGGCGTGATGGTGGCCGTGATCATCGGTCGGCTCACCCGCCGCACGGGCGGCGAGCGCAACAAGGAGACGTCATGACCACCCATCCGGACCCGGCCCTGCGGGAGCCGCAGGGCGGCCCGACCGACGAGTGGGCGCCGGGCGTGGACACCGTCCCCCGGGCCGCCGAGACGCCGGAAGAGCTTCAGCCGTACGCCGAGCTGGGCCTCCGCGACGACGAGTACGACCGGATCCGGCACATCCTCGGCCGCCGGCCCACCCAGGCCGAGCTGGCCATGTACTCGATCATGTGGAGCGAGCACTGCTCCTACAAGTCGAGCAAGGTGCACCTGCGCCAGTTCGGTGAGAAGGCCCCGCCGAGCGACCGGCTGCTCGCCGGCATCGGGGAGAACGCCGGCGTGGTCCAGGTCTCCGACGAGCTGGCGGTGACCTTCAAGGTCGAGTCGCACAACCACCCGAGCTTCGTCGAGCCGTACCAGGGCGCGGCGACCGGCGTCGGCGGCATCGTCCGCGACATCCTCGCCATGGGCGCGCGCCCGGTCGCCGTGATGGACCCGCTGCGCTTCGGCGCGGCCGACCACCCGGACACCGCCCGGGTGCTGCCCGGCGTGGTCGCCGGCGTCGGCGGCTACGGCAACTGCCTCGGCCTGCCCAACATCGGCGGCGAGGTCGTCTTCGACCCCTGCTACCAGGGCAACCCGCTGGTCAACGCGCTCTGCCTGGGCGTGCTGCCGGTCGACCGCCTGCAGAAGAAGGACGCCACCGGCCCCGGCAACATCGTGGTCCTGATGGGCGCCAAGACCGGCCGCGACGGCATCGGCGGCGTGTCGGTGCTGGCCAGCGCCACCTTCGACGAGGGCAGCGAGCAGCGCCGCCCGTCCGTGCAGGTCGGCGACCCGTTCATGGAGAAGCTGCTGATCGAGGCGTGCCTGGAGCTGTACGACGCCGAACTGGTCGTCGGCATCCAGGACCTCGGCGGCGCCGGCCTGACCTGCGCGCTCACCGAGACCGCCGCCTCCGCCGGCACCGGCATGCGGGTGTGGCTGGAGCGGGTGCCGCTGCGCGAGCCGTCGATGGAGCCGCACGAGATCCTGGCCAGCGAGTCCCAGGAGCGGATGCTGCTCGTCGTGTCGCCGGACAAGCTCGACGCGGTCCTCAAGACCGCCGAGAAGTGGGGCGTCTGGGCCACCGCCATCGGCGAGGTCACCGCGCCGTCCCCGGACGGCCAGCCGGGCCGCCTGGTCGTCACCTGGCGCGACCAGCTCGTGGTGGACGTGCCGCCGGGCTCGCTCGTCGACGACGGCCCGGTCTACGCCCGGCCGATGCGCGAGCCGGCCGACCTGATCCTGCTCCAGGCCGACCGCGCCGAGACGCTGCCCCGGCCGAACACCCCGGAGGCGCTCCGGGAGACCGTGCTGCGCATGATCGCGTCGCCCAACCTGGCCGACAAGACCTGGGTCACCGAGCAGTACGACCGCTACGTGCTCGGCAACACCGTGCTCGCCCAGCCGGAGGACTCCGGCGTGATCCGGATCGACGAGCGCAGCGGCCTCGGCGTCGCGCTCTCCGTCGACGGCAACGGCCGGTACGCCCGCCTCGACCCGTACCACGGGACGAAGCTGGCGCTGGCCGAGGCGTACCGGAACGTGGCGGTGACCGGCGCGAAGCCGATCGCGGTCACCAACTGCCTGAACTTCGGCTCGCCGGAGGACCCGGGCGTGATGTGGCAGTTCGCCGAGGCCGTACGCGGCCTGGCGGACGGCTGCCTGGAGCTGGGCATCCCGGTGACCGGCGGCAACGTCAGCTTCTACAACCAGACCGGCGCCGCGGCCATCCACCCGACCCCAGTGGTCGGCGTGCTCGGCGTGCTCGACGACGTGGCGAACCGGGTGCCGATGGGCTTCGTGCCCCGCGCGGCCGGCGACCACGACCAGCTCTTCCTGCTGGGCGAGACGCACGTCGAGCTGTCCGGCTCGGAGTGGGCCTGGGTGACCCACGAGCACCTGGGCGGCATCCCGCCGCAGGTCGACCTGGCCCGTGAGCGGCAGCTCGCCGAGCTGCTGGCCGAGGCGGCCCGCGTCGGTCACCTCAGCTCGGCGCACGACCTCTCCGACGGCGGCCTGGCGCAGAGCCTGGTCGAGTCGGCCCTGCGCCGCGGCGTCGGCGCCCGGGTCGTGGTGCCGGAGCACTTCGCCGGTGGCTCGATGCCGTTCGTGTTCCTGTTCAGCGAGTCCGCCGGCCGGGCGCTGGTGTCGGTGCCGCGCGGGCACGAGAAGGCGTTCACCGCCCTCTGCGCCGAGCGTGGCGTGCCGTGGGAGTTCATCGGCGTCACCGACCCGGCCTCCGGCGCGCTGGAGGTGCACGGCCAGTTCCGGATCGGCCTGGACGAGCTGCGCGAGGCGCACAGCGGCACGCTGCCGCGCCTGTTCGGCGCGGCCGAGGCGGCGCGGGTGGAGGTGGCGGCGACCCGTACCGGGACCACCACCGTGCTTCCGGCCACCGCCGAGCAGCCGGTCGGCGTGGACCCGGCCGAGGTCGCCTCCGAGCCGATCGCCGAGACGGGCACGGACGCCTCGCCGGCCGAGGCGCCCGCGCCGGCCGCCACCGACTCCGCTCCGGCCGCGTCCGACGCGGATTCCGACGAGACCGCGCCGGCCGCCGACGCGACCCCGGCGCAGGACGCTTCGGCGCCTGCCGACGGGTCCGACGGCCCGGCTCCCGGTGAGCCGGCGCCGGACCGGCGCTGAGGCCCCGGCCTTGGCCGTTTTCGCCCAGCCCGGCGCCGGTGCCCGCTTCGACTGGGGACTGACCGGGGCGGCGGAGCTCGGCCGGGTCTGCGCCGCCCTGGTGGTGGTGGACGTGCTGTCGTTCACCACCGCCGTGGAGGTGGCGGTGAGCCGCGGCATGCGGGTACACCCGTTCCCGTGGGGCGAGCAGGCCGCCGACTACGCCCGCCGGGTCGGCGCCGTAGCCGCGGTGGGCCGCCGGAGGACGACAGCGGAGCACCCGTGGTCGCTCTCCCCGGCGGCGCTGCGGGCCGCGCCCGTCGTCGCCGACCTGGTGCTGCCGTCGCCGAACGGCTCGGCAATCAGCGCCGCCGCGAGCGCCACCGGAGTGCCGGTGGTCGCGGCCTGCCTGCGCAACGCGCGCGCCGTCGGGCGCTGGCTCCGCACCCAGGGGTACGGCTCGACCGACGCTCCCGTGGGTGTGGTGGCGGCCGGGGAGCGCTGGCCCGACGGGTCACTGCGGCCCTGCGTGGAGGACCAGCTCGGCGCGGCCTGCGTGCTCGACGCGCTCGCCGGGGTGCCCGGCGGACTTTCGGTGGAGGCAGCGATGGCGCTGGCCGCGCTCGCCAGCACCCCTGATGTGCCGGCGGCGGTGCGGGGGTGCGTGTCCGGCCGGGAACTCGCCGAGGGTGGCTTCGCCGAGGACGTCGACGTCGCGACCGAGGTCGGCGTCTCCGACGTGGTGCCGGTGCTGCGCCAGGACTACTTCGCCGCCGCCTGAGTCACCGGCTCCACCACCCGCTCGACGGGGTATCAACCAACGACTGTGGCCGCCCGCGAACGCGGGCGGCCACAGTCGTGCGTGCTGGTGGCTGTCAGTCGTCCAGCCAGTCGAGACGCCGGCCGCCGCGGTCCCCCTGCGCGTCCGGGCGGGCGCGACCGGCCTGCGCCGGGTCGTTGGGGTAGGCGTTGTCGTAGCCGCCACCGCGCTGCTGCGGCGGCTCCTGGCCGTAACCACCCTGCTGGCCGTAGCCACCCTGCGGGGACTGGCCGTAGCCGTCGCCGTATCCGCCGCCCTGCTGGCCGTATCCGCCCGCCTGGTGCCCGCCGTCGTATCCGCCGGTGCTGCCGTAGCCGCCACCGGCCGGGGCGTTGTCGTAGCCGCCCTGCTGGCGGCCGGCGTCGTAGCCACCGGCCGGGCTGTCGTATCCACCGGCCGGAGCGTCGCCGTAGCCGCCCTGCTGGCGGCCGGCGTCGTAGCCACCGGCCGGGGCGTCGTACCCGCCTGCGGGCGCGCTGTCGTAGCCACCAGCCGGGGCGTCGCCGTATCCACCGGTGGCCCGGCCACCGCCGTAGCCCGCGTCGCCGTACCCGCCGGCCGGGGCGTCGCCGTAGCCACCGGCGCCGCCGTAGCCGCCCGCCGGGGCGTCGCCGTAACCGCCCTGCTGGCGGCCGCTGTCGTAGCCGCCGGTGGGCGCGTTGTCGTAGCCACCCGAGGCGGCGCCGTACCCGCCGCCGGAGCGGTAGCCGTCACCCTGCTCCGCGCCGCGGCCGTACCCGGCCGGGCCGGACTGGTCGTACCCGCGGTCCTGCTCCGGCTGGTAGGTGCTGGTCGGGTACGGGTCGGCCGCCGGCGCGTACTGCGTGCTGTCGCCGGTGTAGCGGCCGGTGGGCTCGTCGAAGCGCTCGTTGCCGTAGCCGCCGCCCTGGGCCGCGTATCCGGCCGCGCCGGCCGCGGCGCCCGCGGCGTAGTCCGGGCTGCCGTAGCCGGCCCCGGAGGACGGACCGTTGCCGTAGCCGCCGCCCGAGGAGGGCGCGGTGCCGTATCCGCCACCGGAGGCGGGCGCGTCGCCGTAGCCGTTGCCGGCGCCGTAGCCGCCCTGCCCGGGCGCGTCGTCGCCGTAGCCGTACCCGGCCTGTCCCGCGCCGACGCCGTACGCCGGTCCGGGCGGTGCGCCGTACGGGTCCGGTGGGACGTCGTCCACGACCGGCCGCTGGAGCATGGTGGGGGCGTCGCTGATCGACGGGCCGCCGACCATCGTCGCCGCCGGTCCGGCGCCCATGCCGTTCACGACGCGGGTCTGGTCGTCGGTGCCGTGGTAGGCGCCCCGGGCCGCGGGGATCGCGCCGGCCGCGGCGGCGCCGCCGGGGCCACCCGGACCGACCGGTCCACCCGGGCCGTCGCCGTCACCGTCGTCGCCCTCGTTCTTGCGCCGCATGTAGAGCAGCACGATGGTGCCCACACCGACGGCGACGAACAGGCCGCCGAGCAGGATCAGCAGCCAGGAGCCCATGCCCCCGGAGTCCTCGTTCGCGGTCGGCTCCTGGGCGGCCGGCGCGTCGGTGGCCGGGGTGTCGGCCGGGTCCTCCTCGAGCGGCTCGTCCGACGGCGGGGCGGACTCGCTCGCCGACGGGGTGGCGCTCGGGCTCGCCGACGCCCGCAGCTGAATGCTGAGCCGGACGCCGGTCACGGACTGGCCGGCGCTGGCGTTTATCGACCTGGCGACCGGGGTGGCGCCGTCGGTCGAGGCACCCACCTCGATCCGGCCGGGCGCGATCGGGTTGGAGTCGGAGCCGCTGAAGCTGAAGTTGCCGTTGCCGCTGGTGTTGGTACGGCGCTCCTTGCCCGCGCTGTCGCGCAGCATGACGAGGGCACCTTCGATCGGGTCGCCGTCCGCGTTGACCACCTTGCCGGACACCGTCTTGACGGTCTGCGGCTGCTGCGGCGCGTCCGGACCGCTCACCCTCATGTCGCGCGAGTCGCCGCCCTGGTCGCCGCCGCCGGCACGAGCGGAAACCCGGACCTGCCCGGACTTGTTGTCGCCCGGCGGAAGATTGTCGGCGGTGAGGGTCACGTTGAAGGTCGCCGACTCGCCGCCGCCGATGGAGCGAGCTGGTACTCGACAATCGCCCTGGCACTTCAGACCGTCGAAGGTGTCGACGCTGACGCTGAAAACGCTGGGCGAGTCATTGTTGTTCTTGACGGTGAAGCTCATGGGCGTCGACTGACCGCTCGACAGCGAGTCCCTCGACAGGCTGGTGATCTGCACGTCCGGGTTCGCCGCGAGGGCGGGGGTGGCGGGGACGGTGAGCAGGGCGCCGAAGACCAGCGCTACGACCACACCGGCCCGCTGCTTCCAGGCACGTCGGTGTGTTGACACGTCCACCGCCTTCCGGGTCTGATCTCTCCGCCGGCCGCTCGGCCGAGGTTGATCACTCACGGTACGAATAACGCCGTCGGCAACTATGCCTTGTCTGACCGGATCATCTCTACCCAGGGCCGCCGCAGGGCGGCGTTCTGCCGGGTCGTATCGTCCCGTCGTGTCCTCTCCGCACGCTTATTCCGAAGCGGTACTCGCCGCCCTGGCGGCGCTGGACGAGGGGCGTACGCCCGAACGGCCGGTCCTCCGGGAGGCGGTCCGGACCCTCTTGGCTGCCCTCACGGATCGCGCCCCCGGCCGATCGGTGGAGGTGCGCGTCCCACCCTACGGTGCGGTGCAGTGCGTGAGTGGTCCACGACACACCCGCGGCACGCCCCCGAACGTGGTGGAGATGGACCCGCCGACGTGGCTGGCGCTCGCCACCGGACGCCTCGACTGGGCGCGAGCGGTCACCGACGGTCGCGTACGGGTGTCGGGCAACCGGGCCGACCTTTCCGCGTACCTTCCGATTTAGCCGGCGGACCGCCGCAAACTGCACTCACCCTGAGCGGGGACTCCGTGACTGTCGGTATCGACTGCTGTTCGCGTACACTGAGAGCCGACGACGGTCCCGGCCCATAGCGTGCGGAGCTGACCCCCGACTCCGCCAGGCCAGTCCAGACCCCACCAAGAGGGAGCGGCAGGTGCCCCGAGGCGATGGCCGGCTGAGCCACGACCTTGACCCCGAGCGACCCGGCCCCCAGGACGCGTGCGGCGTCTTCGGCGTCTGGGCCCCCGGGGAAGAGGTCGCCAACCTCACCTACTTCGGGCTCTACGCCCTCCAGCACCGGGGCCAGGAGGCCGCGGGCATCGCAGTGAGCGACGGTTCCGGCGTCGTGGTCTACAAGGATCTCGGCCTGGTCGCCCAGGTGTTCGACGAGCCGACGCTGGCGAGCCTGCGCGGGCACGTCGCGATCGGGCACGCGCGCTACTCCACCACCGGCGGCTCGACCTGGGAGAACGCCCAGCCGACGATCCGCGCCACCAGCGCCGGCACCACCATCGCGCTGGCGCACAACGGCAACCTGGTCAACACCGCCGAGCTGCAGCGCGAGGCCGCAGTGCGCGGGCTCGACTCGGACGGCTCGACGAACGACACCTCGCTGGTGACGATGCTGCTGGCCAGCCGGCCCGACCTGTCGGTCGAGGCGGCGGCGCTGGAGGTGCTGCCGCAACTGCGCGGCGCGTTCAGCTTCGTGTTCATGGACGAGTCGACGCTCTACGCGGCGCGCGACGCGCACGGCGTACGCCCGCTGGTGCTCGGCCGGCTCGAACGCGGCTGGGTGGTGGCCAGCGAGACCGCCGCGCTGGACATCGTCGGCGCGAGCGTGGTCCGCGAGGTCGAGCCGGGCGAGCTGATCGCCATCGACGAGAACGGGCTGCGCTCCAGCCGGTTCGCCGCGCCCGAGCCCAAGGGCTGCCTCTTCGAGTACGTGTACATCGCCCGGCCGGACGCCACCATCGCCGGCCGTAACGTGCACGCCGCGCGGGTGCAGATCGGCCGTCAGCTCGCCAAGGAGCACCCGGTCGAGGCCGACCTGGTGATCCCGGTGCCGGAGTCCGGCACGCCGGCCGCGATCGGCTACGCCGAGGAATCAGGCATCACCTACGGCCAGGGCCTGATGAAGAACCCGTACGTCGGGCGCACCTTCATCCAGCCCTCGCAGACGCTGCGCGCGCTCGGCGTCCGGCTGAAGCTGAACCCGCTGCGGCAGAACGTACGCGGCAAGCGCCTGGTGGTGGTGGACGACTCGATCGTCCGGGGCACCACCCAGCGGGCGATCGTCCGGTTGCTGCGCGAGGCGGGCGCCCTGGAGGTCCATGTCCGGATCTCCTCGCCGCCGGTGAGCTGGCCCTGCTTCTACGGCATCGACTTCGCCACCCGGGCCGAACTGCTGGCCAACGGGCTGGACAACGAGGGCATCCGGCGCTCGATCGGCGCCGACACGCTCGGGTACGTATCGCTGCCCGGTCTCATCGCCGCGACCGAGCAGCCGAAGAGCCGGCTCTGCCGGGCGTGCTTCGATGGGGAGTATCCGATCGAACTGCCGGCCGGGAACCTGATCGGCAAGCACGTGCTCGAAGGAGTGGGACGCCGGGTCGCCGCCGAGGCGGCCGGGCCGACCGGTCCGCTCGTCGCCACACCGACCCACCACCCGTAGCACCACCGACGCGGGTCCGGCCGCTCCGGGCTCGCGGGAACCACAAAGGGGAGAACCGTGACGCACGTGTCCGAGCGCAGCGGCGCAGGATCCAGCCCGACGGGCGCCGGCGGCGACCGCCAGCCCTGGTCGGCGGGGTCCGGCCGGACGCAGCGCAAACGCTCGGTCTCGTACGCCGACGCCGGGGTGTCGATCGAGGCGGGCGACCGCGCGGTCGAGCTGCTCAAGTCCAAGGTCAAGGAGACCCGGCGCCCGGAGGTCCTGGGTGACCTGGGCGGCTTCGCCGGCTTGTTCCGGCTGGACACGAAGAAGTACAAGAATCCGATCCTGGCCTCCTCGACCGACGGCGTCGGCACCAAGCTGGTGATCGCGCAGCAGCTCGACATCCACGACACGGTCGGCATCGACCTGGTCGCCATGGTCGTCGACGACCTGGTCGCCTGCGGCGCCGAGCCGCTGTTCCTGCTCGACTACATCGCCACCGGCGAGGTCGTGCCGGACAAGGTCGCCGAGATCGGCGCGGGCATCGCGGACGGCTGCCGGTACGCCGGCTGCGCGCTGCTGGGTGGCGAGACCGCCGAGCACCCGGGCGTGCTGCGCCCCGACGAGTACGACATCTCCGCCACCGGCGTCGGCGTGGTGGAGGAGAGCGAGATCCTCACCCCGGAGCGGGTGGAGGTGGGTGACGTGGTGATCGCCATGCGCTCCTCCGGCCTGCACTCCAACGGCTACTCCCTGGTCCGGCACGTGCTGCTGGGCGCCGGCCGGATGCGGCTGGACGTGGTGATCGACGACTTCGGCCGCCAGCGGACGCTCGGCGAGGAACTGCTCACCCCGACCAAGATCTACGCGCAGGACTGCCTCAAGCTGATCGCCGAGGCCGAGGTGCGGGCGCTGGCCCACGTCACCGGCGGCGGCATCCCCGGCAACCTGGTCCGGGTGCTACCCGAGCACGTCGACGCCGTGGTCAACCGCTCCACCTGGAAGCCGCAGCCGATCTTCGACCTGATCCAGACCAAGGGCCGGATCGAGGACCCGGAGATGGAGGCGACGTTCAACATGGGCGTCGGCATGTTCGCGATCGTCTCCGCCGAGGACGCCGACCGCGCGCTGGCCACCCTGACCGGCCGGGGCGTGGACGCCTGGCAGGCGGGCGAGATCATCGAGGGGTCCGGCAACGTGCAGATGGTCGGGCAGCACACCCGGGGCTGATCACCCTGCGCCGATCGGCCGGGCACCTGATCGGGGGTTCACCCGAGCGGTCGCCGCGGCCTAGCCTGGAGGTTCGGTTTTCAGGCAGGCGGGGGAGGTGCTGATGGCCGCACGTGCGCCCGAAGGGATGCGGGGTATCGCCGCCGTCCCGTCGTACGTGGTGATGCAGCCGACCACCCTGTGCAACCTCGACTGCGCCTACTGCTACCTGCCGCTTCGGGCGGCCGATCGGCGGATGCCGGTGGCCGTCGCCGAGGCGGTGGCGGCGTCGGTGAACCCGTGGGCGACGGGTGGTCGCTTCTCCGTGGTCTGGCACGGCGGCGAGCCGCTCGCGGCCGGCCGGGAGCATCTGGCCGCCCTGCTGGCGCCGTTCGGGCCGGACGTCGAGCA
This sequence comes from Micromonospora chalcea, assembly GCF_028768405.1. Lineage (NCBI taxonomy): Bacteria > Bacillati > Actinomycetota > Actinomycetes > Micromonosporales > Micromonosporaceae > Micromonospora > Micromonospora chalcea. Next base: position 4,961,163 of record NZ_CP118233.1, read on the forward strand.
CCACGTGCAGACGAACGCCACGCTGATCGACGACGCCTGGTGCGCGTTCTTCGCCGAGCACCGGGTGCGGGTCAGCGTCAGCGTGGACGGGCCACGGGCCCGCAACGCCGAGCGGGTCACCCGGGGCGGGCGGCCCGCGTACGACCGGATCGTGGCCGGGGTGGCGGCGCTGCGCCGCCACGGCGTGCCGTTCTCGGCGCTGGCTGTGGTGTCCCGGCCGGAGCCGGGCCTGGCGACCGAGCTGTACGACTACTTCCTCGACCTGGGCTGCGACGTGCTCGGCGTCAACATCGAGGAGACCGAGGGCGTCAACACCCGGACCAACGCCCGGGACGCGGGCGCGGTCACCGGGTTCTGGGCGGAGCTGGTCGCGGCCTGGCGGCGTGATCCCCGGATCCACCTGCGCGAGGTGGAGTGGTCGCTGCGGTACGCGGGCGCGGTGCTGGCCGGCACCGCCGACGACCTGCTGCCCCGCCGCCTCGACCCGATCCCGACGGTCGGGCACGACGGTTCGGTGGTGGTGCTCTCGCCGGAGCTGGCCGGCTTCACGGACCCGCACTACGGCGACTTCACCAGCGGGAACGTGCTCACCACCCCGCTGGGCGAGATCCTCGCCGACGCGGCCGGCACGCCCTGGGTGGGCGAGTTCCTCACCGGCGTGGAGGCGTGCCGGACGTCCTGCGCGTACTTCGGCTTCTGTGGGGGTGGGCACGCCGCCAACCGCTACTTCGAGCTGGGGCGTTTCGACGGTACGGAGACCGAGCACTGCCGGAACAGCAAGATCCGCCTACTGGAGGGAGTGTTGGAGCATGCCCGAGACCATCAGTGACACCGACCGGGGGGCAGTGGCCGACCGGGTGCGGGACGCCGCTGCGGGGCTTACCGCTCTGCTCCGTGAGGCGGAGGCGGCGCGGCTGCTGCGGGCGGAGGTGTCGGGCGGCGACGGCGCCAACGCGGTCTGCGCCTGGAACCACTTCGAGAACATCCCGACGTTCTACAACTGGAACAACCGGCCGCGCTGAGGGCTCGGTTCCGCGATCAGAGACCTGCCGGCGAGTCGGGGCGGCACCCCGGCACGGCAGGTCCCTGATCGTCGGTCGTACGCCGGCTCAGCAGAGCACATGCGTGAGCACGCGGGGGTTACCGCGTGCTCAGATGTGACCGGAGGTCAGCGGGTCGGACGAGCCCAGGTGTCCGGGTCGTCGTCCGCGTGGTCCTCGTCATCGTCGTCGACATACTCTTTGTAGTCGTCGTCGAAGTTGTGCTCAGACTTCCCACTACCCGCCAGTTCGCGCTGCAAGGCGGTTAGGTCGGTGTTCGGGGAGTGATACTTCAACTCCCGCGCCACCTTCGTCTGCTTGGCCTTAGCACGGCCGCGCCCCATGGCTCGACCCCCTCGCACAGAATGCGGGGCAGCCCGAAGGCGGGCCCCGATGACGTCAGGCATCTCTCGTGGCTCTTACGGTACATGGGGATGCCATCGTTCGGCACCTCGGGTCACCGTCGACCGGACCTGCGCGTCGCAGTGGTCCAGCCGTCACCAAGTGTACCGGGTAAGGGGTAAGGTCCGGGGCTGGCCGTGACAGCGGACAAATGGGTACGAACGGGCCCGAGGCTCAGCTTAACGCGCACGGCCTCCGGGGGTGGAGTCGCCGCTCCGCCCCCGGAGGTGAGCTTCACCGCAGATGGATCGCGCGCAGCCGGCCGACCTCGGCCATCCGCCGCTCGGCGAGCCGGTCCGCGGCCACCGCCGGGGGTACGCCCTCGTCGTCGGCGAGCTGGAGGATCTGCCGGGTGGTGTCGAAGATCCGGGTGGCGCGCAGCTTGGCGCGCTCGAAGTTGAAGCCCTCGATCTCGTCGGCCACCTGGATCACGCCGCCCGCGTTCACCACGTAGTCCGGGGTGTAGAGGATGCCCCGGTCGGCGAGCACCTTCTCGATGCCCGAGTGGGCGAGCTGGTTGTTCGCCGCTCCGGTGACGACCTTCGCCCGCAGCACCGGCACGGTCTCGTCGTTCAGCGCGCCGCCGAGCGCGCACGGGGCGTACACGTCGATGTCGGAGGCGACCAGCGCCGCGGTGTCGTCGACCAGGGTGACCTGCGGGTGGGTGGTGCGCGCCCACTCCAGGGCGCGCGGGTTCACGTCGGTCGCCACGACCTCGGCGCCGTCGTCGAGCAGGTGGGCGGTCAGGTACTTGCCGACCTTGCCCAGCCCGGCCACGCCGACCCGGCGGCCGGCCAGCGTCGGGCTGCCCCAGACGTGCTCGGCGGCGGCACGCATGCCCTGGAACACGCCCCACGCGGTGAGGATCGAGGAGTCGCCCGCGCCGCCGTGCTCCACGCTGCGGCCGGTGACGTACCGGGTCTCGCGCGCGATCACGTCCATGTCCGCGACGTACGTGCCGACGTCACAGGCGGTGTAGTAGCGGCCGTTGAGCGACTCGACGAAGCGGCCGTACGCGCGCAGCAGCGCCTCGCTCTTGATCTGCTCGGGGTCGCCCCAGATGACCGCCTTGCCGCCACCGAGGTCGAGGTTCGCCAGCGCGTTCTTGTAGGCCATGCCGCGGGAGAGGTCGAGCACGTCGGCGAGGGCGTCGGCCTCAGTGGCGTACGGGTAGAACCGGGTCCCGCCGAGCGCGGGGCCCAGCGCGGTGGAGTAGATCCCGATGATCGCCTTCAGGCCGGACTGCTTGTCCTGGCAGAACACGACCTGCTCATGCCCCGTGGAAACGGGGTCGTCGGTGCTGGCGAATACGCCCATGGCTGACTCCTGTGTCGGTGAGCGCCCTTGTGGGGAGCGGAACCTGGTGGCACGCCGGCGGGATGCTGCCGGTGTCTCTGAGCCTAATATCGGCCCGAACCGTACTGTCGCGCACGTCACGCCACGGGCTCACGGGCGGCGACGGGCGGTCCCGTCTCGTGGGAGGATCGCGCCGTGCCGTCGCTCTTCGCTTCATACCTGCGCGTGTACGAGCCGCTGACCGCCTTCGACCGGGACCGGCAGTCCTACTGGCGCCGGTACGTCAGCGAGGGTCGGGCGATCGCCCCGCTGGAAGGGCCGGTACGACAACGGACCGCCGTGATCGAGGCGCTGGGCGCGGGCTGGACCCGGCTGCCCGACCTGCCCGACGAGGCGTACGTCCTGGAGTCGGACGACTCGTTGCTGGTCTGCCCCTGGAACCTGCGCATCCGGGTCGCCGAGGCGGCGCTGAGCGCCCGCGACGGCGTGCCCTCGGTGCTGGCCGACGCGTTCGTGCCGCCGGTGCTCGCCGGGCAGGCCAAGGCCGTGGTGGAGGACTGGCGCAGCGGCGCCCGGGTGCTGGAGCACGGCGTGCCCCGGGTGCACGAGCAGATCGCCACCTGGGGCGTGCCGCTGCGCTGGTTCGTGCTGTTCGAGGCGGGTGAGCGGCACCTGGTCACCGAGCCGGAGCGGCGCGCGCTGCGCTACCGCACCGAGATCTCCAAGGCGCGCCGCCGCGCGTCGCGGGCGCTGTCGGTGCTGCGCAAGTCGATCGGCGAGGCGCCGATCACCGAGGCGGTCGAGGAGGCGGCCCGGTGGCTGGAGGAGTTCCACCCGCGCTCGGTGGTCGAGCTGGACTACGGCGGCCTGGTTCAACTGCTGCCGGACGAGACGCTCGAAGCCGACGACTCGACCGATCTGGTGGCCACCGGACTGTCCGGACTGGGCCGGGGCGAGGCCGAGGAGGCGTCCGCCGCGTACGACAAGCTGGTCGCCCGCTGGCGCGCGGTGCAGCTGTTGGAGCGCTGCAACTGACGCCCGGTTTACCCCGATAAGTGGTCTTGGACACGAGAGTGTCTCGTAGTTGATGCGTCACGAACCGTGATCATGAGTCCTAATAAGGTAGTTTCTGCGGCATAAAAGTCGTAAAAATCGGGCATGCTTCATCCGTCCGTCTAGGGACCTTCAGCCGTTCGGCCCATGTCGGACATCGGGGACTAGCCGGACCATGGGAGACGCGTCGGCCGGCGGGACCCCGGCCGATGTCTATACATGTGGAGGAGTGACCCCGATGGCATCGCGAACGCACGAACCTGAGCCGCTACTCACACCGGCCGAGGTGGCGTCGATGTTCCGTGTCGACCCGAAGACGGTGACCCGGTGGGCCAAGGCTGGCAAGCTCAGCGCCATCCGGACCCTTGGCGGCCACCGCCGCTACCGTGAGTCAGAGGTTCGGGCGCTACTGCAGGGGCAGATCCCCCAGCAGCGCCAGGGAGACTGACGAACCGGCGTTCTCCGGCGTTCCGATCAGGGGCGGTGCCGTCGCGGCGCCGCCCTTAATCGTGCCCGGGCTCAATCGTGTCCGGGGGCCGCGCCGTCCAGCACGATCCGCAGCCCCACCGTGCCCCCCTCGCCCCGGCGCAGCCGGCTGCCGAGCAGGCTCAGCCGCCCGATCAGCCGGTACTTCTGCTTGAGCAGGCCCCGCACCCGCCGGGTGCTCTCCGGATCGGCGATCGTCGCGTGTGCCGGCACCGCATCGCCGTGCGGTCGCCCGCGCACGTCGCACGGCGCCACAGTGACCCGGCCGTCGCGCCGGATCCGCTTCACCTTGCCGGAGTCGGACACCGTCCACACCGCCAGCGAGTCACCGTCGCGTACCGCCCACACCGGTGTCGCCACTGCCCGGCCGTCCTTGCGGAACGTGGTGAGCAGGACGTACTTCTCCGCCGCCAGGCGGTCCAGGTCGGTCACGCCGCCCAGGATACGGCGGCCACGGCGCCGCCGACCCCCGGATAGCGTTGCGGGCATGACCGGGGAACCCGAGATCGGCGACGTGTTCGGCGAGATGATCCGCGACGCGTACGCGGTCGCCACCGGGATCGGACCCCGGCCGATGGCCGGTGGACGCCTGCCCCGGCCGGTCATCGAGATCATCGAGCGGGACGACGGGCTGATCAACGGCGCGCCCGCCGGGCACTACCTGGACCCGCCGCAGCTGTGGCAGCCGCACGACCACCGGGCGGTGGACCGGGTACGCGGGCACGTGCTCGACGTCGGCGTAGGCGCCGGACGGATCGCGCTGGAACTCCAGGAGCGCGGCGTGCCCGTCACCGGCCTGGACACCTCGCTGGGCGCGCTGCGGGTCAGCCGGCACCGGGGCGTACGCGACCTCGTCCACGGCACCGTCGACGAGCACACCGCCGACGAGCCGCGCTACGACACGTTCCTGCTGCTCGGCAACAACCTCGGGCTGTTCGAGGGGCGGGAACGGGCGCCCGCGATGCTGGCCGCGCTCGCCGCCCTGGCCCGCCCCGGCGCCCGGGTGATCGCCCACGGTACCGACCCGTACGGCACCACCGACCCGGTGCACACCGCCTATCACGAGCGCAACCGGCAGCGGGGCCGGATCGGCGGGCAACTGCGGCTGCGGCTGCGCTACCGGCTGCTCGGCACCGGGTGGTTCGACTACCTGGTCTGCTCGCCCGAGGAGTTCGCCGAGCTGGTCCACGGCTCACCGTGGCGACTGGCCGACGTGGACGACACCGACCACCCGTACTACCTCGCCACGCTGGAGCTGCGGCGTTAGGAAGGGCCCCTTTCAAGCGCCCAGGCGTTAACAAGGGGCCCTTCCTTACATGCTCAGACCTGGACGGTGGGGGTGGTCTGCTCCGGGGGCAGTCCGCCGTCGCCGTCGACCACCTCGTCCGGCGTGCCGTCCTCGTCGATGTCCACCATGGTGATGTCCACCTTGCCGTCACCGTCGGTGTCGAACTGGAACAGGTCGGCCTTGCCGTCGCCGTCGGTGTCCACCACCCACACGTCGGTCTTGCCGTCGTTGTTGGTGTCCGCGCGGAGCAGGTCCACCCGCTCGTCGCCGCGGGTCTCGACCGTCTCGGTGTTCTCCGCGCTCTCCGGTGCCTGGCTCATCTCGTTCCTTCCTTCGACGTTGACGGCCGTCCTTACCCCGTCCGCTCCGCCCCCACTCATCCCGGCGGCCCGGCCCTGCATAGGGTCCCATGCAGGAACGAGCGAGCGGACGGGCCCGGCGGCGGAGACCCCGCGCGCCCCCGCCGCGGCGAGGGGACATCGATGAGTGGTCGTTTTGTGGTCGTCGGGGCCGGCACCATGGGCCTCGGCATCGCGTACGTGGCGGCCGGCGCCGGGTACGCGGTCGAACTGGTCGAGGTCGACCCCGGGCGGGGCGCCGAGGCCGTCCGCCGGCTCGGCGAGCTGTGGGACCGGGGCGTGCAGCGCGGCAAGCTGACCGAGGAGGCCGCCACCGCCAACCGCGGGCGCGTCACGTTGCGGGCCGGGCTCACCGAGGTGCCCGAGGGCGCCGACGTGATCGTGGAGGCGGTGCCCGAGCGGCTCGACCTGAAGCGCGCCGTGCTGCGCGAGGCGGAGAGCCGCCACCCCGCGCTGCTGGGCAGCAACACGTCCAGCATCCCGATCGCCGAACTGGCCGCCGGGCTGGACCGCCCGGCCGACTTCGTCGGACTGCACTTCTTCAACCCGGTCTGGGCGATGGCGCTGCTGGAGGTCGTGGTCGGCCCGGCCACCGCGCCGCAGACCACCGAGGCGGCCGTCGCGCTCGCCGCCCGGCTGGGCAAGGACCCCGTCGTCGTACGCGACATGCCCGGCTTCGCCACCTCCCGCCTCGGCGTCACGCTCGGCCTGGAGGCGATCCGGATGGTGGCCGACGAGGTGGCGAGCCCGGCCGACATCGACAAGGCGATGGTGCTCGGCTACCGGCACCCGATCGGCCCGCTGGAGCTGACCGACCTGGTCGGACTGGACGTGCGGCTCGACATCGCGCGTACGCTCCAGGCCGCGTACGGGGACCGCTTCGCGCCGCCGCCGCTGCTGGTCGAGATGGTGGCCGCCGGGAAGCTCGGCAAGAAGTCCGGGCAGGGCTTCTACACCTGGAAGGACGGCCAGAAGAAATGAGCGGGCTGCGGATCGAGGAGCTGCCGGACCGGCTGGTCGTCACGCTGGACCGGCCGGAGAAACGCAACGCGATCGACGCCGACCTGGTGGCCGAGCTGCACGCGGTCTGCGCCGACCTGGAGGCACGCCCCCGGCTGCTGCTGCTCACCGGCGGGACGGCGGGCATCTTCGCCGGCGGCGCCGACATCGCCCAGCTGCGCGAGCGCGGCCGGCTGGACGCGCTGGCCGCCATCAACCAGGGCGTCTTCGCCCGCATCCGGGCGCTCCCGATGCCCACCGTGGCCGCGATCGACGGGCCGGCGCTGGGCGGCGGCGCCGAACTCGCGTACGCCTGCGATCTGCGGGTGTGCACGGACCGCGCGGTCTTCGGTCAGCCCGAGGTGCGGCTGGGCATCCTGGCCGGCGCGGGCGCGACCTACCGGCTGCCGGCGTTGATCGGTGAGGCCCGCGCCAAGGAACTGCTCTTCACCGGCCGGCGGGTGGACGCCGAGGAGGCGCTGCGGATCGGGCTGGTGAACCGGGTGGTGGCCGAACCGGACGAGCTGCTGCCCACCGCGCACGGTCTGCTCGACGAGATGGCGAAGGGCTCCGCGCTGGCCCTGCGGCTGACCAAGCTGGCGGTGGACGCCCCGGCGGCCGCGCACCCGCAACTCGACCTGCTCAGCCAGGCGGTGCTCTTCGAGGACGAGGAGAAACACCGGCGGATGACCGAGTTCCTGGACCGGCGCAAGGCGCGCTGAGCCGGAACACGACGAGGGCCGCGCCGGTGTTCCCGGTGCGGCCCTCGTCGTCGGCGCTTCTCAGCGTCTGATCTGGACTCCGGCGTCCGCCAGAGCCGGGATCGCCGGCGCGGACTCGGCGAAGCCGATGAGCAGCAGCGCCTCCGGCCCGTACGCCTTGATCTCCTGGGCGATGCCGGAGAAGTCGACGGGGGTCTTCGGGTCCTCCGGCGGCTCGTAGGTCAGCAGCTTGACCCGGTCCGCGCCGATGCCGGCCTTCTCCAGCTCCGAACGGACGTTCTCCTGGAGGCCCTCGCCGTAGGAGTCCTTACGGGCCAGGATCGCGATCTTGCGCGGCCCGTCCCGGAGCATCACGTCGGCCAGCGCGCGACCCTGGAGGCTGTCCGGCGGGGCGGTACGGAAGTAGAGGCCGTTGTCGTCCACCGCGCTCAGCCCCGCGTCGGTGTTCGACGGCGAGAACAGGATCCGCCCGGCGGCCACCACGTCCGGCAGCACCGCCCGGGAGATGCCGGAACCACCGGCGCCGATGATGACGTGGACGCCCTCCCGGACGTGCGAGGCGACAGTGGCCTTCGCGACCGCCGGGTTGGTGCCGTCGTCGCCCTCGACCCACCTCACCGGCTCACCGAGCACACCACCGGCGGCGTTGACCTCGCGGAGCGCGAGCGCGGCGCCGGCGGCCAACGGCGGGTACGCCAGCGCCAGGTCACCGGTCTTCGGCAGGAGGCCGCCGAGGACCAGCGGCGCGTCCTTCGCCTTCCCGTCGCGCAGCTTGCGACCGCGCGGCGGCGTCTTGCTGCTCGCCCCGGACTCCTCACCGGCGCCGACGAACTCGGTCTTGCTGTCGTCGATCTTCTGGTTGTCGAAGTGCATGGTGCCGTAGCTGGCGGTGGCCGGCTCGCCGTTGTCGGTGAACCCGGCCCGGGTGAGCGACACGCCCCGGTACTGGATGTCCTGACCGGCGCGGGCGAGCTGGAGGCAGGTCGCCACCTCGTCGCAGCGTTCGCCGCCGGTGGTGACCCCGACGATCTGCTTGGCGATCTCGCCCGGCGCGGTGGTGCCGGCGAGCTGGGCGGCCAGCGCGCTGATCACGACCGCGTCGTAGGACTCGGCGGAGTAGAGGAAGTCACCCAGCTTCGCGTCTACGGCGAGTAGTCGTTCCTTGAAGCTCTCGGGCAGCGGAGTGAGGGGCGTGGTGCCCTTCATCCCGTTCACCAGATCCGCCCGATCCTTCAGCTCGGCTGGGTATGAATTGAGCATGTTGCCGTCGGTGCCATAGAGGCGCACCTGGGTGGCGGGCGCTTCTTCCGGCTCGTCGCTCCCGCAGGCGCTCGTGGCGAGCAGGAGCGCCGCGCAGGCCATGGACAGGGCCGCGCGCGACGTGCGTGTTCTCAGCATGGTCGTCCTTCCTCCGGCGAAGGTCCGCTGCGCACCTTAGCGTGCCCACGCGGTAGGCGGGACTGTGGAGTCGGCTCCGTCGGCACCCCGACTGCGGGAATCACGCTGCGTGTTCATCGAGCGATTTCCGGGTCACGGCTTGACCCCCGGCGCTACTGTTCCGCGGGTGAACGACGAAGCACAGCAGACGCTGGACGACGCGACCGCCGTGCTCCGTTCCGCCCTCGCCGGCGACGGCGCCGGGGTGGTGGGCACGTTCGACGCGGTGGTGGACCGCTCCGGCCTGGCCGGGGCGTACGGGGTGGCGTGGTGCCTGGCCGCCACCATGCTCGGCGACGACGCGCCGGCCGGCGGGGCGGCCCTCGACTTCCCCGGCATCGACCAGGCCGACTACGACACCCGCTGGGTGGCCCGCTTCGTCAGCGCGTGCGCCAACGACGACGCCGACACCGGTGAGGCGCTGTTCGGCGCGGCCGCCGCCGACGGGCTGCTGCCCGACTGCCTGCTCACCCTCGCCGGCTCGACCATCGCCACGCTGCGCAGCCGGTCCGACTGAGCCCGCCGCGCCGCGACGCGCGCCGGCTGTGATAGCTCTGGGTCATGTCCGAGGCGATGCTCAGCAAGGTGCGCAAGCTGCTCGCCCAGGCCGAGGACCCGGCCTGCACGCCCGCCGAGTCGGCCGCGTTCATGGCCAAGGCCACCGAGCTGATCGCCCGTTACGGCGTCGACCGGGCGCTGCTCGCGGCACGCGACCCGGCCGTCGACCCGGTGGGCGACCGGACGGTCGAGGTGGTCGCGCCGTACGCCCGGGACAAGGCCGGACTGCTGGCCGCGGTCGCCGAACCGTTGCGCTGCCGCTGCGTACGCCGACGGCAGGGCAACGGTTTCGCCATGCACCTGTTCGGCTTCGCCAGCGACCTGGAACGCGTCGAGTTGCTGTTCACCTCGCTGCTGGTGCAGGCCGCGCACGGACTGGCGGGAGCCGCCGTGCCGGACGGGGAGCACCCGGCCGCGTTCCGGCGTACCTGGCTGGCCGGCTTCGCGTACGTCGTCGCGCAGCGGCTGCGCGCAGCCGAGGAGAACGCGGTGGCCGAGGCGGGCGGCCCCTCGACGGCCCTGGTACTCGCCGACCGTTCCGACCGCGTCCAGCGCCGGGTCGCCGAGGCGTACCCCAGGTTGCGCACCGCGCCGCGACGGCGCCTCGCGGGCGGTGGTTTCGCGCCGGGCGCGGACGCCGGCCGCCGCGCCGACCTCGGCGGCACCGGCGTGCCCGGCGCCGCGGCGACGCCGGGCATCACCGGCTGACCGGGCCCATCGGGTACGGGTCAGGCGGTGCGGGCGACCGTCGCCAGGTAGCGGCAGAGCAACTCGTGCCAGCCGGCCGTGAGCGCCTCGCGGTAGCCCTCGGCCGCGGCGCCGTGCCGGTCGAAGTAGCGGTGCTCGACCTCGACCCGGGTCAGTTCCGGGCCCTCGGGGTGGAACAGGACCTCCACCTCGCTGGCGCCGGCAGGGTCCGGCACCGGCACCCGGTCCGGGCCGATCTGCCAGGTGAAGACCAGACGCCGGGGCGGATCCCAGGTCAGCACGCGGCCCCAGTCGTTGCGGAAGCCGTACGGGCCGATCTCGTAGAGCATGCCGCCGGCCCGGGGTTCGATGCCGAGCGCGGCGAGCGCCTGCGGGCCGGACCAGGTGTACTCGCGTACCCACCAGTCGGCGAGCGATCCGGTGAACACGGCGTACGCCCGCTCGGCCGACGCCGGGACGAACAGGTTGCTGCGGAGGGAGAAGCGGTCGGATTCCTGCCGGACCTCATCCGGATCGGCCATCTCCTGTCCCATAGGTCCGGACCATACCGGCTCATGTCTCGGTGCGCAGCTTCCGTTGCGCCCGCTTCCGGACACCGGGAACGCCGCTCCACGACAGCGCTGTGTGGTGGGACAGGCGCGCCGAGTTGGCGGAACGCCTCGGGGCGTACCCGGTACCAGGCCCAGGTGCCGCGCCGCTCGGAGCCGGACGCAGATCTCCGACGCCGAGGCGCCGGCAGCGCTTGTTTCGACATTTCTCTAGGTTGACAGACTTCAAAGCAGAGGGCAGGGTGGGGTCTGCTTCGATAAACATCTAGACAGGGGGTTCACATGTCCCGCGTCCAGCTCGCCCTGCGCGTGTCCGACCTCGAAGGCTCCGTGGCCTTCTACAGCAAGCTGTTCGGCGTCGAGCCGGCCAAGCGCCGCCCCGGCTACGCCAACTTCGCGGTGGAGAACCCGCCGCTGAAGCTCGTACTCCTCGAAGGTGAGCCCGGCCTGCCGACGGTGATGGACCACCTCGGGGTCGAGGTGGCCACCACCGGCGAGGTGAACGCCGCGACCAGCCGGCTCACCGAGTCCGGCCTGATCACGCTGGAGGAGAACGACACCGAGTGCTGCTACGCGCTCCAGGACAAGGTCTGGGTGCGCGGCCCCGGCGACGAGCCGTGGGAGGTCTACACGGTCAAGGCCGACTCACCGCAGCTGGAGAAGGTGACCGTGAGCGCCTGCTGCGCCTCGGACACTGCGGAGCAGCCCGCCGGCGTCTGAACGGCGGATCCCCACCGGCGTCTCCGCCGGTGGGGATCTCTGTCGTACGGTCAGGTGCGGCGATTCCGCATGACCCAGGTGGGCAGCGGTTCCGCGAAGGCGTGCACCACCTCCCAGCCGGCGCGCCGGTACACCTCGACGTTGTCCGGGTTGCTGGTCTCCAGAATCGCCGGCAGGCCGTCCGCGGCGGCCCGGTCCAGCCCCACCCGCATCACGGCGTGGCCCCACCTGCGGCCGGCGTGGTCCGGGTGCGTACCCAGCACCCCCAGGTACCAGAACGGCGCCGACGGCAGCGCGGCGTGCACCGCCTCGTCGTAGGCGCGGACGCGGTGCAACACGTCGGCGGGAAGCTGGGCGGCGAGATCGTCGTCCGGCGGGGCGCTCCCGGATGCCGGCGGCTCCCAGATCGCCACCGACGCGCCGTGCCCGATCGTCCAGATCGTCTCCTTGTGCACCCGCTTGTCGAACAGGTGCCCGAAGAAGACGGCCGCATAACGCGCATAGGTCGCCTGGTCGGGGAACAGGTGCCGCAGGACCGGATCCTTGGTGAACGCCGCGACCAGCGAGGTGACCACGCTGCCACGGTCTTCCGGCGTCGCAACGGTGATCTCAGGCCCTGTCACAGCGTGCAACATATCGTGCGGCCGAGGCGCGGGGCGTCCCTCGCGGCGTGAGCCGGCCGGCGACTACCGTGCCTCGGCGAACCTCAGCCGCCTGAAGGCCTCGACGTAGACGAACCGCTTGCCGTCCGGAGAGAAGCTCGGGTGGTACGCGCGCTCACCGTCGGCGATCCGCGTCTTCTTCCCGGTGTCGACGTCGACCGACCACACGCCGCCCACGTGATCCGACGCGACGGCGGCGATCACCGACCTGCCGTCCGGCGACACCGCCAGGTCGGCGAGCCCGGGAAGCTCCGCGAGGAACCTGGCCGTGGCCGATCCGACGTCCCACTCGGTCAGGTGCCAGGTGAAGTCAGACGGATACACCTCGACAGGCAGCGGCAACCTGCCGAGGGTGTCGGGTGCGGTGATGAAGAACAGCCGCTCACCCATGGTTGCCGGCGACCGCACCAGCACCATGGACTCGCAACCCGTATCACTGCCACTGAGGTTGAAGGTTGTCCCGTCGACCGTCACCGGAGAGGGGAACTCAGACGCCTTCCCGTCAGCGAGCAGCTGGATTCCCCCCGGCCCGCACTTCCGGCGCGCCTGCACATATCCCCTGCCGTCACCGTTCACGAGTGCGGCACCGGCGAGGAAGCGCGTCGACGCCAGAGGCTCGAACGTCTTGTCGGCCGGCGAGTAGGTGAGCAGCTCCGTTCCGTCCCAGCCGCATTCGAGGGCCACCCCGAGGTCGCCGTCGGGGTCGGCGAACAAGAAGCTGAACAAGCCCGCTTCGCAGGCGGGCACCGCCGGGGCGCGCGTGAGAACGGCTTCCTCGCCGCTCCCGTCGGGCCGCTGCCGCCACACCTCGGCTACTCCCGAGCCCGAGGTCGAGGTCACCTCCCGCAGGTAGTAGACCCAGCCGTCGGCGGCCCACACCGGATGGAACAGGGAGACGGAATCCAGGAGCCCCGAGATCCGGCCGCACCCGCCCACCAGGATCACGGCCAGTACGAGGACCGACGTCAGAGCCGTACGCAGCGTCCGCACACGCGACCTTCTGGTGCTCACCTGCCTCATTCCGTCCGTCACTCAGCGGGCTCACCGTAGGCGCCGCCGCCGTTGCCGGGGACCGTACACCCGTTAGGTACTCAGGGTGGCGACCTGTGCCGGCCGTGGATACGGCCCGTCGGCCGGGAAGCGCAATCGTCGCGACACCTAGCGGGACCGGACCACGGCCGTGACCTCGACCTCGAGCACGGCACCGGGCAGGAAGAGCTTGCTGATCTCGACAGTCGTGCTCGCCGGCGGCGGTGTGCCAGTGAAGAGTCGGCGCCGGACGGCCGCGTACGCCGACAGGTCAGCCAGGTCCGTCATGAACGTGCGGACGTGCAGCACGTCGTCGAAGCTCGCGCCGTGCGCCGCGAGCACGCCGCCCACGATCTCGAAGATCCGTTCGGCCTGGGCGCCGGCGTCTCCGGGGGCCACCACCTCGCCGTCGTCGTCGACGGCGACCTGTCCGGCGAGCATCAGCAGCGCGCCGCCGCCGACATCGATCCGGGCGACGTGCGCGAAGCGGTCGCCGAACGGGGCCGCGACGGATTCGGGGTTGTCCAGGGTGAGGCGCATCAGCGTCCCTTCGCAGAAGTCGGGGGAGACGAGGGAGGAGAGATCGGCGTCCTGGTCCGGCGCGGCCCGCATCAGGTCGAGGGCGGCCTCCAGCACGGGGGCCGGCACCGGGCGGCGCAGCGCCAGCCGCGCGTCCTTCGCCGCCATCGTGACTGCGAACGAGGCGCCCGGGGCGGTGGCCCGTCCGACCGCGCCGCCGAGGGCCCCACGGTCGAGCACGTCGAGGGCGGTCTGCCTGTCGACACCGAGCGCCGCGGCGACAGCCAGCGCGTCGTGCAGCGCGGCGACAGCCGTCACCAAACCCGTGTTCGCGACGAGTTTGACGGCGGCACCTGCGCCGATCGGACCGCAGTGGCGGACCGTCCCGAGCTGCCCCAGCACCGGAGCCGCCCTCTCCACGGCATCGGCAGTGCCGCCCGCGAAGATCACCAGCGTGCCGGCCCGGGCGGCGTTGACGCTGCCGCCGACGGGGGCGTCGAGGAGGTAGACGCCCGCCGGAAGCCGGCCGGCCACCGCTCGGACTTCGTCCGGCCCGATCGTCGACATCTGCACCACGACCGTCCCGGGTCGGAGCGCGGTGGCGGCGCCGTCCGGCCCGAACAGCACCGTCTCGACCGCGCCGGCGTCGGCGAGCATGACGACGACGACCTCGGCTCCGTCGACCGCGGCGGACGGGCTCGCGGCCACCGTCGCGCCGACCGCCGCGAGCGGCTCCGAGCGCTCCGGGCTGCGGTTCCACACTCTGACCCGGTTGCCGCCGGCCAGGAGGCGGCGCGCGATCGGCGTACCCATGTGCCCGGTCCCGAGGACCGCGATGATCTTCACGCGGTAACGCTAGGCCGGTGAAAGCAATGCGACAAACGAATGTCTTGCATGCCTGCCATGCGTGATTACCATGCCTGCCCATGGAGACTCAGCTGCTGGAGGTGTTCCGCGCCGTCGCGCGGCACGGCTCGATCACCACCGCCGCCCGCGCACTCCGCTTCACCCAGTCGGCTGTCTCCCGGCAGATCGCCGCGCTCGAGGCCGACATCGGCGCCCGGCTCTTCGACCGGCTGCCCCGCGGCGTCGCCCTCACCGAGGAGGGACGAGAGCTGCTCCCGCACGCCGAGGCGGTCCTCGACCGGCTCGCCGCGGCCCGGCGTGACCTCGACGACCTGCGCGGGCTCGGCCGAGGGCGGCTGCGTGTGGGCGCCTTCCCGACCGCTGTCGCGGCCCTCGTACCCCGGGCGATGGCGTCGTTCCGCTCGGCCTACCCGGAGGTCTCGCTTTCGCTGGTCGAGGGCGTGACGCCGCGGCTGCTGGAGCGCCTGCTCGCCGAGGAGGCGGATGTGGCAGTGGTCAGCACCTCGCCCACGGGCGAGCTGGACCGCGAACGATTCGACCTGCGACACCTGCTCGACGAGCGGCTCCTGGTCGCGGTCGCGCGTGACCACCGGCTGGCGCGCCGCCGCTCGGTGCGCCTGGCGGACCTCGCCCCGGAAGCGTTCGTCGTGGGCTCGGCCACCGCGGAGAACAGCCTGCTCCGCGCAAGCCTGCCCAGCGGTTTCTCGCCGCGCATCGACATCGTCGCGGCCGAGTGGACCGGCAAGCTGGGATGCGTCGCCGCCGGGTTGGGGGTGGCCCTGGTTCCGGCCCTGGCGGTACGCGGAACCCCGCCGGACATCGCCCTGCTCCGCCTGCACCCGGACGACGAGTCGGTACGGCAGATATTCGCGGCGACCGTGCGGGGCAGGACGCCGCCGCCGGCAGTCACGCATTTCCTGGAGCACCTGCGGGCGGAGGCGGCCCATCTGGGCTGAAAAGCAGAACGCCGACCTGCGTATCCGCTGGTCGGCGTTCCTGTAGCCCGGCGAAAGGCTATGTGGCCAGGGGCGGGGTCGAACCGCCGACCTTCCGATTTTCAGTCGGACGCTCGTACCAACTGAGCTACCTGGCCGTGGTGCTCGGCACATGCTACCGCATGAGCCGATACGCAGAACGCCGCGCATTGAGCTGCGCGGCGTCAGCGCTTGCGGTCCTGACGGGACTTGAACCCGCGACCTCCGCCTTGACAGGGCGGCGAGCACTCCAACTGCTCCACAGGACCTGGCTGGTGTTGCATCCGGCGCGAGCCGGACCGTGCCCCCAACGGGATTCGAACCCGTGCTACCGCCTTGAAAGGGCGGCGTCCTGGGCCGCTAGACGATGAGGGCGGCCCCGCCATCATTGCACACTCGCAACTTCAAGCGGACTTGCTCCCATCCGGCCCCGCCGGAGGCAGGAGAAGCATATGTCATGTCTGCACGGACGGCCAAACCGGTATGGGCATGGCCGCGACGCCGGGCAAAACCGCAGGTCAGGGTAGTCGCGCGATGCCGTACCGCCGCTTCAGGTCCGGGATCAGGTGCCGGCACGCGGCCATCGTCTGGGCCCGGTCACCGCCCGCGTCGTGCATCAGCACGATCGAGCCGTTCCGGGTGGCGCCCTTCACCCGCTTGATGATCGTCTTCGCCGGCGGGTGGTCCCAGTCCTGCGGGTCCACGCTCCAGTGCAGCGGGCGCAGGCCCATCTGCCGGGCCACCACGATCTCCTCGGCGGTCCACCGGCCGCCGGGCTGGCGGAACCAGGTGATCGGCGCCTTGGGCGCGGCGGCGCGGATGGCGTCGTTGGTCCGTTCCAGGTCGGCCCGGATCTCGGTGGCCGACCGCCGGCCGAGGTTCACGTCGTGGTGCCAGCTGTGGTTGCAGAGCTGGTGACCCTCGCGGACGATCCGGGCCACCAGCTCCGGGTAGCGCTTGGCCTGCTGGCCGACCACGCAGAACGTCGCGGTGACCCGGGCCGCCCGGAGCTGGGCCAGGATCTGCGGGGTGTAGCGGGGATCCGGTCCGTCGTCGAAGGTGAGCGCCACCCCGCTGCTCCCGCTGGCCCGGTGCAGGCCCGCCGGGAGCTTCTTGGGCACCGGGCGCAGCTTCGGCTTCCTGGGGGTGGCGGTCGGGGTCGGTGAGGGCTTCGTCACGGGCGACGGCGACGCCGAGACCGACGGCGAGGCCGCCGCCTGATCGGGTGACTTGCCGGCTTCGCCGCAGGCGGTGACGAGGAGCACCAGGCCCAGGGCGAGCGCCGGCAGGGCGCGTGGACGCATTCGTCGCTCCCGGAGGGGTCGGGGTCAGACGGACTTTCCGACCGTAGTGGACGCGCCCCGGAGCGAAAAGGGCCGTCAGCCCTTCGTCGACTGGTCCAGCGAGTCCCGTACCGCCAGGGCGAGGGAGAGCGCCTCGGCCAGATCCACCGGCCGGACCACCCCGGCCGGCAGCGAGTCGGCCCGCCAGCCGGGCCCGGCGGCGAGCACCAGCAGCGGCCGGCGGGGGACGGTCAGCAGCGCGGTGAGCTGGCACGGGTCGGCGGTCGCGCGGGTGTGCGACCAGAGGACCACGGCCGCCGGCCCGGTCCGGTTGACCGCCTCCACCAGGGCGGGCAACGGCACCCGGGCGCCGAGCATGCGACAGCTCACACCGGCCTCCGCGAGCGCGGCGGCGAGCGCCTCCAGCGGCAACGAGTGCTGTTCCTCGTCGGCGCAGGAGAGCAGGATCCGGGGCGGTCCGCCGTTCGGGTGGGCCCGGATCACCGTGGCGAACGCCACCGAGACGCACCGGGACATCAGGTGTTCCACCTCGATCAGGCCGGCGGTGGCGGCGTGCCGTTCCCCGATCCCGGTGAGCACCGGCCGGAGCAGCCCCTCCCAGGTCGCCACCACCCCGTCGGCGGCGAGCGCCTCGGCGATGGTCCGCGCGATGGTCACCGAGTCCAGGCGCATCGCGGCACGGGCCAGCCCCCGTGCGGCGGGGCCGGCCCGGCCGACCGGGATGGTCGTGCCGCCGCCGTCGCGTACCGCCGAGGTCCGTGCCTTGAGCGCGAGCCGGTCCGGCGGCGGCACGGCCGGGGCCTGCCGGGCCCAGCGGGCCGCCTCGGCGGGCGCCACCCCCTCGGTGGTCAGCCGGCGCATGATCTCCAGGCGGGCGAGGTCGGCGGGCGTGTAGCGCCGGTGGTGGCCCGGCACGTGCTCGCTGGGACCGAGGCCGTACCGCTGGTGCCAGGTGCGCAGCGTGGTGACCGCCACACCCAACCGGCGTGCCACGGCCCCCGCGCTCAGCGCCTCATCGGCCACCCGACCGCTCCGGTGCCTCGGAGGCCGCGACGCCCGGCCGGGCCGGGCCCGCCGGATGCAGCAGCCGGTTGACCACGCCGCCCAGCCACGGGGCGTACGCGCGGGGGTCGGCGTCCAGGTCGGCCACCACCGCGCCGGGGTCGGCCCAGCGCAGCTCGGCCACCTCGTCCGGATCGGGCCGCGTCACCAGGTCGGCGGGTACGTCGGCGCGCAGCACGTGGTCGTACTCGAACTCGACGCGGCCGGTCGCCGGGTCCTCGGCGTAGTAGATGTAGACGCCCACCTCGGTGAGCTCGACCGGGCCGACGCCGAGTTCCTCGCCGAGCCGCCGGTTGGCGGCCTCGGCCAGCGACTGGCCCGGCAGCGGGTGCCCGCAGCAGGAGTTCGCCCAGCGCAGCGGAAACCGCGTCTTCACCGCGGCCCGCTGCTGCAGCAGCACCCGCCCCTGCGGGTCGACCAGGAGCACCGAGAAGGCCCGGTGCAGCCGGCCGGGTGGCTGGTGGGCGGTCGCCACGGTGGTCTCGCCGAGCACCTGCCCGTCGTCGCCGACCAGCTCGACCAGGTGTTCCTCCCGCTCGCTCATGCCGTCGCCCCGGTGATCCGGGCCGCCGCGAGCTTGCCGCTGATCAGCACCATCGGTACCCCCACGCCCGGCTGCGTGCCGGAGCCGACGAAGACCACGTTGTCCAGCTTCCGGTGCAGGTTGGAGGGGCGGAACGGCCCGGTCTGGAAGAGGCTGTGCGCGGCGGCGAACGGCGTGCCGGCGGCCATGCCCTGCGCCGCCCAGTCGGCCGGGGTGACGGCCCGCATCACCTCGATGCCGTCGCCGAAGCCGACGTATCCGCGTTCCTCCAGCGTGCCTACGAGCTGGTCGGCGTACCGCTGGGTGAGGTCGCCCGTCCAGTCGAACGGCGCCCGCTCCAGGTTCGGCACCGGCGCCAGCACGTAGTAGGTGTGCTTCCCGGCCGGCGCCACCGACGGGTCGGTGCGGCTCGGGTTCGTCACCAGCAGCGACGGGTCGGTCATCAGCTCGCCTCGGCGGATCACCTCGTCGAACGTCCCCTTCCAGGAGCGCCCGAAGTGGATGTTGTGGTGGGCGATCTTGCCATAGCCCTGCGTCGAACCGATGTGCAGCACCACGCAGGACGGCGAGTAGGTGAGCTTGCGTTGCCGGCTGGGCGGCAGCAGGTCCTCGTAGGCGACCGGCAGGTCGGGGTTGAGCACCACCGTGTCGGCGGTGACGAAGTCGCCGTCGGAGGTGATCACGCCGGTGGCGCGGCCGTTGGCGGTCTCCACCCGGGTCACCGTGGTGCCGTACCGGAACTGCACGCCGTGCTTCTCGGCCGCGCCGGCCATCCCGCGGGAGACCGCGTGGATGCCGCCGCGCGGGAAGCAGACACCGGCCACCGAGTCGAGGTACGCGATGACCGCGTAGATCGCCAGCGCGTCGTGCGGCGACAGGCCCGCGTACATGGCCTGGAAGGAGAAGATCCGCTGGGTACGCGGGTCGCGGAAGAACTGGTTGATCTTCGTCTGGAGCCGCCGGAAGGCGCCGTTGGCGAACAACTTCAGCAGGTTGCCGGTGAGCAGGTCGGTCGGCGCGTCGAGGTTGCGCTCGATGAAGTCGGCCCGTTCCCACTGCCACAGGTTGCGGGCGTAGTCGACGAAACGCAGGTAGCCGTCCGCCTCCCGGGGACCGCAGACACGCGCGATCTCGGCCGCCATCCGGGTGGTGTCGGTGATGACGTCGAGCGTCGACCCGTCCGGGTAGTAGGCGCGGTACGCCGGGTCGAGCGGGCTCAGGTCGAGCCAGTCGGTCAGCTCCTCGCCGACCGCGCCGAGCGCCTCGGCGATCAGGTCGGGCATGGTGAGGACGGTCGGGCCGGTGTCGAACTCGTACCCGTCGACGCTGAGCCGCCCGGCGCGCCCGCCGGGCACCGGCTCGCGCTCCAGCACCGTCACCTGCCGGCCGCTGCCGGCCAGGTGCAGCGCGCACGCCAGTCCACCCAGCCCGGCGCCGACCACCACCACCCGGTCGGTCCGTCCCTTGACGGTACGCATTCCGGCCCCCTTGCTCGCGAAGTTGCTCATCATGCCCGCCGCGCGGTGGCGGCGGTGGCGAGACCCGTCAGCGCGGTGCGCGCGGTCTCGTCGATCGGTGCGGTGCCGAGCGCGGCGAGCGCCTCGGTGACCCGGTCGGCGATCATCCGTTCCACCCGGGCGGTGGCGCCGGTGTCGCGGACCACGTCGGCAAGCCGGTCCACGTCGCGTGCCGTGGTGACCGAGCCGGCCCGGTCCAGCGCCCGGCGCTGCGCCGGGTCGGCGAGTTGCCGGGCCAGCATCAGCAGCGCGGTCGGCTTGCCGGTACGCAGGTCGTCCCCGGCCGGCTTGCCGGTGGTCTCCGGGTCGCCGTAGACGCCGAGCAGGTCGTCGCGGAGCTGGAACGCCTCGCCGACGGCCAGCCCGTACCGGGTGTACGCGGCGATGAGCGGGTCGTCCGGGTCGGTGCCGGCCAGGCAGGCGCCGAAGAGCAGCGGCCGCTGGACGGTGTAGCTGGCGGTCTTGTACCGGGCCACCCGTAGCGCCCGGTCGACCGTCCAGTTCCCCGCGTCGTTCTCGCCGAGCACGTCCAGGAACTGCCCGGCGACCGTCTCCACCCGCATCTGGTCGTAGCAGCGGCGCACGTCGAGCAGCCGCTCGGCGGGGACCGCCGCGTGGCCCATGAGCCGGTCGGCCCACACCATGCAGAGGTCGCCGATGAGTACGGCGACCGCTTCGCCGTACCGGTCGGGGTCGCCCGCGTGCCCGGCGGCGCGGTGCCGGGCGGCGGCGGCCCGGTGCGCGGTCGGCAGCCCGCGCCGGGTGTCGGAGGCGTCCATCACGTCGTCGTGCACGAGTGCGAACGTGTGCAGCAGTTCGAGGGCGGACAGGGCCGGGAGCGCCGAACACATCGGTTCCTCCCCGCCGACAGCGCCCCGCCATCCCCAGTACGCGAACGTGGGCCGGACCCGTTTGCCGCCGGCCAGCACGCAGTCGCGCGCGGTTGCGGCGAATGCACCCATCGCTGCGTCGATCTCGGTCAGCGAATCGACTTCCGCGGCCAGGAACGCCACCAGCGTCTCATCGACCCCTTTGATCAGGTCTTTCGTGAACGCGGCCAGTACGCCGCGGACCGGATCGTCCGTCGCCCCGGCCTGAGCCGGCGCGACGCGGAGCGCATTACCCGCAACTGCGTCGTTGGCCATGTGGGCGAGCGTACCCTAGGGTTACGAGTTGCGTCGATTGCTGCGTCGAAACTGAGGAGGGCCGATGGACGTGGATCTGGCCGCCGCCTATGACCGCTGCCGCGAGCTGCACCGGCGTCACGGCCGTACCTACTATCTCGCCACCCGGCTGCTCCCCGCCTGGAAACGGCGACATGTGCACGCCTTGTACGGATTCACCCGCTACGCGGACGAGATCGTCGACCGCACCGAGGACCTGCCGCCCGCCGAGCGCGCGGCCCGGCTGCGCGAGTGGTCGGATCGATTCGTGGCCGGGCTGCACGGCGCGTCGGTCGACGACCCGCTGCTCCCCGCCGTGCTGCACACCATCGCCGTGTTCGACCTGGACCGCGACGACTTCGCGTCGTTCCTGCGCAGCATGGCGATGGACCTGACGGTGATGTCGTACCCGACCTACGACGACCTGCTCGACTACATGGAGGGCTCGGCCGCCGTCATCGGCACCATGATGCTGCCGATCCTGGGCAGCTCCGACCCGGCCGCCGCCCGGGAGCCCGCCCGCCAGCTCGGCTTCGCCTTCCAGCTCACCAACTTCATCCGGGACGTCGCCGAGGACCTCGACCGGGGCCGGACCTACCTGCCCGACGAGGATCTGGCCAAGTTCGACGTCACCCGCGCCGACCTCGTCGCGGCCAAGGCCGCCGGTCGCACCACGCCGCGCATCCGCGAGCTGATCGAGTACGAGGTGACCCGCGCGCAGGCCCACTACCTCGCCGCCGCGCCGGGCATCCCGCTGCTCAACCCCGCCTCGCAGGCGTGCATGCGCACCGCGTACGCGCTCTACGGCGGCATCCTGGACGAGGTCGCCGCGCAGGACTACGACGTCTTCGTCCGCCGGGCCCTGGTGCCGCAGCGGCGCCGGATGGCGGTGGCCGCGCGGGCGCTGCTCACCCCGCCCGGCACGCCGGTTCAGGTGCCCGGCCCGGCGCTGGAACCGGCCCTGGCCGGATGACCGGCCGGACGGCGGTCGTGCTGTTCACCCGCGACCTGCGGGTGCACGACCACCCGGCGCTGGCGGCCGCCTGTTCCGCGTTCGAGCGGGTGGTGCCGCTCTACGTGCTCGACCCGGAGTTGCAGCAGCTCTCGCCGAACCGCACCCGCTTCCTGCACCAGAGCCTGGCCGACCTGCGCGAGGCGCTGCGCAAGCGCGGCGGCGACCTGGTGATCAGGCGCGGCGACCCGGTGGCCGAGACGGTGAAGCTGGCCCGGAAGGTGGGCGCCGAGGGCGTCGGGCTCTCCGCCGACGTGAGCCACTACGCCCGCCGCCGGGAACGCCGCCTGCGCGCCGAGTGCGACCGGCACCGCATGTTCCTGCGGTTGTTCCCCGGCCTGACGATCGTCGAGCCGGGCGCGCTGCGCCCGAGCGGCGGCGACCACTACCGCGTGTTCAGCCCCTACTTCCGCGCCTGGCAGGGCGTGCGCCTGCGGGACGAACTGGCCGCGCCGAAGCGGGTCCGGCTGCCCGACGGCGTCGACCCGGGCCGCCTGCCCGACCCGCCGAAGGGCGACAGCCCGGCCGCCGCCGTGGGCGGGGAGAACGCCGCCCGCCGCCGGCTCACCGCCTGGCTGCCCACCCTCGACCGGTACGACGACATCCACGACGACATGGCCGGCGACGAGACCTCCCGGCTCAGCCCGTACCTGCGCTTCGGCTGCGTCTCCCCGCTGGCGGTGGCGACCCGGGCCGGCGACCGCGACGGCCCGTTCGTCCGGCAGCTCTGCTGGCGCGACTTCTACCACCAGGTCGTCGCCGGATTCCCGGACCTGTCCACGGCCGCCTACCGGCGGGGCGCCCGGGAGGACTGGCGGTACGACGAGCACGCGCTCGACGCCTGGACCGAGGGACGGACCGGCATGCCGATCGTGGACGCCGGCATGCGTCAGATGCGCGCCGAGGGCTGGATGCACAACCGGGCCCGCCTGATCACCGCCGGCTACCTGACCAAGCACCTCGGGCTGGACTGGCGGCCCGGCCTGGAAGTCTTCTTCCGGTGGTTGCTCGACGGCGACCGGGTCAACAACTCCGGCAACTGGCAGTGGGTGGCCGGCACCGGCAACGACACCCGGCCGTACCGCGGCTTCAACCCGGTACGGCAGGCCGAGCGCTACGACCCCGACGGCGCGTACGTGCGGCGGTGGGTGCCGGAGCTGGAATCGGTGGCGGGCAAGGCGGTGCACCAGCCGTGGCGGCTGCCCGACGCTGTGCGTCGCACGCTCGACTACCCGCCGCCGCTGGAGGTGCCCGGCGCCGACCCGGTCTGGCTCCGCTGACGCCCTCCCCCTCGCCGCCCGCCGCCCGCCGCCCGCGCACGAGCGCGAACGTCACACGAGCCCAACGTCGCTGGCGGCCCGCGCGGGCCGCAGCACGGCGCCCACGATTACTGCGGGTGACTGCACCTCTAGCCCGCGCCTATCCACCTCCGCCGACTTTGCTCTGCAGCCATATCCGCACCCGTTGCGGAACGTGACCGGTGCGGGCCTCTCGCGGATTTCGGACCTAGCGGAAATCCGCTGCTCAACTCGGTGCTGCGCCAATGGGTGCAGAGCAAAGTCGGAAAAGGGGAAGCCAGGCGCGACTGCCGGCCGAATGCGCTGCGTGACGACGCGCCGGAATCACAGAACGTGACTAACCGTCAGAGGCAGGAGTGCAGCGCCTCGACCAGCTCCTCCACCCGATCGTGGTCGGCCAGCCGGGCGGTCGCGTACGCGAAGGTGTAGCCCCGCTCCGGGTCGGCCCAGGCGCTGCTGCCGCCGATCCCGCCCATGCCCCAGCTGCCGTCCGGCTCCCACTGCATGCCGAGCGTCCAGTCCACCGGCCGGTCCAGCAGCAGGTCCGGCCCGGAATACTGCACCCGCGTCGCCTCGGCGACCAGCTCCGGGCTGAACAGACGTACCCCGTCCAGGGTGCCGCTGGCGAGCAGGCCCGCGTACAGCCGGGCGAGCCCGGCGGCGGTGGCGTGCAGGTTCACCGCCGGGATCTCGGCGGCCCGCCAGAGGTCGCTGTTCACCATCGCGACGTCGCGCCCGCCGGGCGGGTTGTCCAGCGCCCGCGCCCGCAACGAACCCGGCTCGCCGCGCATCGCGTCCGGCCAGGCCGGATCGGCGTACGACAGGTCGGCGCACCGCCGCCGGTCGGTCTCACCCAGCCCGAAGGCCAGGTCCAGGCGCCACGGACCGGCGATCTCCTCGGCCAGGAACCGGCCCACCGGCCGCCCGTCCACCCGGCGGACCAACTCGCCCACCAGGTGCCCGTACGTCCAGGCGTGCTCGCCCGCGACGGCGCCCGGGTCCCACTCCGGCTCGGCCGTCGCCAGGTCGGCGCAGAGCAGGCCCCAGTCGGCGATGGCCGCGGCGGGGCGGGGCACCGGGAAGGCGGGCAGCCCGGCGGTGTGGGCGAGGACCTGCCGGACGGTCGCCGGGGTGCGGAACTCCGGCCAGTACGCCGACACCGGCGTGTCCAGGTCGACCCGGCCCCGGTCGACGAGCAGCAGTAGACAGAGCGCCACCACCGGCTTGCCGGTCGAGTAGACGTCCACGAGCGTGTCCGGACGCCACGCGCGGTCCGCCCCTGCCATCGGTGCGACCGCACTGGGCGGGACCGCCGCCGCCGTGCCGCCCATCAGCTCGATCACCGGTACGCCGTCGTGCCACACCGCGAGCGACGCGCCGGTCTCCCGGCCGGTGACGAACAGGTCGTGGAAGCAGTCCCGGACCGGGGTGAAGCGCGTGTGCATGCGGCCACGGTAGGCGGTCGCGTTCGTGACGAGCGCGGGAATTCGGGGCCGGTGCGGTGGCCGGTGTCCCGAAGGTACGGAATGCTTGCGGAATGGCGGAGCCGGAACAGGTTGACGTAGTAGTGGTCGGGCTCGGCGTCGGCGGCGAGGAGGTGGCCGGACGGCTCGCCGAGGCCGGCCTCACAGTGGTCGGCATCGAACGGGACCTGGTCGGCGGCGAGTGCCCCTACTGGGGGTGCGTGCCGAGCAAGATGATGATCCGGGCGGCGAACGCGCTGGCCGAGGCGCACCGGGTCAACGAGTTGGCCGGGTCCGCCCAGGTGCGGCCGGACTGGGCGCCGGTGGCGAAGCGGATCCGCGCCGAGGCCACCGACACCTGGGACGACAAGGTGGCGGTGGACCGCTTCACCGGCAAGGGCGGCCGGTTCGTCCGGGGCAGCGGGCGGCTCGACGGCCCGAACCGGGTACGCGTCGGCGACCAGGTGTTCCAGGCCCGGTACGGCGTGGTCCTCGGCACCGGCACCCGGCCCTCGGTCCCGCCGATCGACGGGCTGGCCGACACGCCGTACTGGACGAATCACCAGGCCATCGAGGTGGAGGAGCTGCCCGCGTCGCTGCTGGTGCTCGGCGGCGGCGCGATCGGGCTGGAACTCGCGCAGGTCTTCGCCCGGTTCGGCGTGCGGGTGACGGTCATCGAGGCGGCCGACCGGGTGCTCGCCGTCGAGGAGCCGGAGGCGTCAGCGCTCGCCGCCGACGCGCTGCGCGCCGACGGGGTGGAGATCCACACCGGGGTCAAGGCCGGCCGGGTCGGCCACGACGGCGGCGCGTTCACCGTGTACGCCGACGGCGCCGAGTTCACCGGCGAGAAGCTGCTCGTGGTGACCGGCCGCAAGGCGCACCTGGAGGAGTTGGGCCTGGACACGGTCGGGGTGGACGCCGGGCAGCGCTACCTGCCGGTGAACGACCGGATGCACGTCACCGAGGGGATCTGGGCGGTCGGTGACCTCACCGGCGAGGGCGCGTTCACCCACATCGCCATGTACCAGGCCGGCATCGTGGTGGCCGACGTCCTCGACCACATGCGGCGTACCAAGGGCGGCCCGGACGCCAGCGGCACCGCGAGCGTGGTCGGCGGCGCGGCCGGTGTGGTCAGCTCGGTCGGCGGCGCGATGAGCGCGGGCGGGTCGAGCGTCGCGCCGGGCAGCGTCCCGGTCGCCGACTACCGGGCGCTGCCCCGGGTCACGTTCACCGACCCCGAGGTCGGCGCGGTCGGCCTCACCGAGCAGCAGGCCCGCGAGCGCGGCGTCAACGTCCAGGTCGGATACGCCGATCTCACCTCGTCGGCCCGGGGCTGGATCCACAAGACCGGCAACGCCGGGTTCATCAAGCTGGTTGCCGACGCCGACCAGGGCGTGCTCATCGGGGCCACCTCGGCCGGACCGGCCGGCGGCGAGGTGCTCTCCGCGCTCGTCGTGGCGGTGCACGCGGCGGTGCCGATCAGCCAGCTCCGGCACATGATCTACGCGTACCCGACGTTCCACCGGGCCATCTCCGACGCGCTGCGCGCGCTGAAGTGACGCGTCAGCCGGCCGGCGCGCCGTGCCGGCCGGCCCCGGCGGCGAACCGGCCGGCGCCGCGTACCCCGTCCACCGCCAGCGACTCCATGCCGTAGGCCAGCTCGGTGGCCATCGCCTCCGGCTCCGGCCGCCCCGTGCCGTCCAGCACCGCCGCCCGGTCGTTGCGCAGGCACGTCTGCGGCGACCGGGCGATAGCGGCGGCCAGCTCCTCGGCCGCCGCGCGGGCCGCACCCGGCGCGACGAGCCGGTTGACCAGACCCATCGCGTACGCCTCGTCGGCGCCGACCGGGCGTCCGGTGAGGATCAGGTCCATCGCCCGGCTCTCGCCGATCAGCCGGGGCAGCCGGACCGTCCCGCCGTCGATCAGCGGTACGCCCCACCGGCGGCAGAACACGCCGAGCGTCGCGTCCGACTCGGCGATACGCAGGTCGCACCAGAGCGCCAGCTCCAGCCCGCCCGCCACCGCGTACCCGGAGATCGCCGCGATCACCGGCTTGGACAGCCGCATCCGCGTGGGGCCCATCGGTCCGTCCCCCTCGGGCTCGACGCGGTTGCCGCGCGGCGTGCCGACGGCCTTCAGATCGGCGCCGGAGCAGAACGTGCCGCCCGCGCCCCAGAGCACCGCGACCGCCGCGTCCGGGTCGGCGTCGAATGCGCGGAACGCGTCGGCCAGCGCTCGTGCGGTCGGCCCGTCCACGGCGTTACGGGCCTCGGGCCGGTCCAGGATCACAGTGGTCACGGCACCGGCGTGCTCGACGCGTACCCCCATGGGCTCAGCATGCCCGCGACGGCGCTGCCGTGGCTACGCCCTATTTGATCGAGCCGGGTCGGGTCAGCCAGCGCATCGGCTGGCCGGTGACGGCGCCGACCTGGTCGAAGTCCCGGTCGTAGTGCAGCAGCGAGAGACCGTGGTACTCGGCGGTGGCGGCGATGAGCAGGTCGACCGCGCCCGCCGAGCGGTGCGTCCCCCGCACGGTCAGCTCGCCCTGGATCTCGGCGGCGCGTTCGTAGATCCGGTCCGGCATGACCACCCAGCCGAAGGCGGCCCGGAGCTGCTCGGTCAGGCGCGTCCGGTCGGCGACCGACCGGGCGGTGTAGAGGAATTCCAGCTCGACCAGCGGGCACACGGCGAGCAGACCCGCTGTCACCTGCTGTTCCCAGCGCGCCAGCACGTCGGGATCACGCAGGAGCCGGACGAGGGCGCTGGTGTCGATCAGGTAGTCGGCCAGCTTCACGAGCGGTAGGCACCCTTGTCGAGCAGTTCGTCGAAGTCACCGGCCTGCCCGCGTTCGGCCAGCTCCGCCAGTGCCCGGGCGCGGCGCAGTCTCGCCGCGCCCTCGCGGAGAGCGACGTTCACCGTGTCCTTCTTGGTCTTCGTGCCGAACGCCTCGGCGGCATCCGCCAGCGCCTCGTCGTCGACGTCCACCAGGATCTTGGTCATCGCGGCTCCCTATATACGACCAGCCGCCCGAGTATATCCAGCGCGGAGGCTGTGCGAGGGAATTCCGGGGCGTCCGGTTTGGGGGCTCTCCTGCCGGGAAGTCGGAACGGGTGCGCGAACTACTGACGAAGATCGAACAGGCCACCGGTCTCGACCGGGTGGGTGACCGGTTGCAGCGCGCCGTCCAGGGCACGCTGCGTTCCCAGCGGGTACGCGACGCGCTGCACGGCGTGTGGCTCGGCCATCCGCTGCACCCCGCGATGGTGCAGGTGCCGGTCGGCGCGTGGATCTCCGCCGCCGTGGTGGACCTGCTGCCCGGCCAACGCCGGGCCGCCACCGCGCTGGTGGGCCTCGGTACGGTCAGCGCGCTGCCCGCAGCGGTCGCCGGGCTCAACGACTGGGCCACGCTCTCCCGCGACCAGCGCCGGATCGGCCTGGTGCACGCCGCCGCCAACACGGTCGGCCTGGCGCTGTACGCCGGCTCGCTGGCGGCCCGCCTCAACGGGCGGCACGGCCTCGGCCGGGCGCTGTCCTACCTCGGTCTGTCCGCCGCCAGCGGTGGCGCGTACCTGGGTGGGCACCTCGCGTACAAGCAGGGCGCCCAGGCCAGCCAGAGCGTCTCCGAGCTGCACCTGATCAGCGACGGCTGGCACCGGGTCGGCGACCTGGGCAGCCTGCCCCGGCACGAACTGGTCACCAAGAAGATCGACGACGTCTCGGTGATCCTCTACCGGGACGGCGACGACGTCACGGTGATGCTGGAGCGCTGCCCGCACCAGAGCGGCCCGCTCGGCGAGGGCACTGTGGAGCAGATCGACGGCCACGCCTGCGTGGTCTGCCCCTGGCACGGCAGCGCGTTCCGGCTCAACGGCGGCGAGGTGGTGCACGGCCCGGCCGCGAACGACCAGATCGTGCTCCCCACCCGCGTGGTGTCCGGCCAGGTCGAGGCCCGGCTGCCCTGACTCAGTCCCGCCGGTGCCGCCCGCTGGAACCCGCGCGGGCGGGCACCGGCCGCTTGCGCAACCCCAGCAGCGCGCCGATCTGCGCGCCCACGATGCTCGCGACCGCCAGCACCGCCGAGATGGCGAGCGGACGGTTGATGCCCTCCTCGGCGGTGGGCCGGGACGCGCCCGCCGACATGGCCGGCGGCTGACCGACCGGCGCCTCCACGGTGGGCGTCGCGTCCCGCGGGGTGGGCTTCGGCTTCGCCTTCGGCGCGCTTGACGACGCGCCGCCGCCACCCGGCTTGACCGGTGCGGTCTGGGCCGGTTTGGTGACCACCAGCCGTCCGGTGGCGTGCCGCCGGGCGCCGGAGTCCGTCGCGCCGTCCGGCAGCGTGATGAGCTGGCCGGGGCGGATCCGGTCCGGGTCGGCGAGCCGGTTCATCCGGGCCAGCTCCTTGTACCTGTCGAAGTCGTCCAGGTAGCGGTCGGCCACCTCGCCCAGGTAGTCGCCCTTCGCCACCCGGTACACGGCCGGGTCGTCCGCCTTCGACGCGACCGGGGCCGGCGGCGCGACCCGGCTCGGCGCGGTGACGGCAGAAGCGGCGACCGCCGGCTGCGGGGCGGTCAGCGCGGCGGCGCTCGCCGCGGCCGGGCTCGCGGCCAGGATCAGCGCGACCGAACCGACGAGCGCGGCTGCGGCCTTCTGCTGGCGGTGCATGCCGGGCAGCTTCGGCGCCGGCCGGCGTACCGCAGCCGCGAGCAACTCCACCACGACGGAGAACGTGAACGTGGCCCAGCCGAACCAGCCCACCACCGCCAGCGCGCGCAGGAACAGTTGACCGTCGTCGCGGCTGGTCAGCGTCGTACCGATCTCGGCGAACGTGGGCAGGTTATCCGGCAGCGGGTTGCCGGCGAACGCCAGCAGCGCGACCGGCCCGCCGGCCAGCACGCCGACGAGCACGACGAGGGCGCCGAGGCCGGTGAGAACCTGGCCGGCGCGGCGGACGGGGGAGCGTCGGGGTGCGCCCATGGCGGCCTTCCCTTCCTACGGTGGGCCGGTGAGCGCCCGAGCGGTGGCCTCACCGGTGACGGTGGCGGTGTTCTGCACGCCGAACAGACTCAGCAGGTCCCGGCTGTAGGTGATCTGCACGCTCACCCGGATCTGGGTCTCGGCGCCGACCACGGGGAAGTCGACCTCGTGGTCCTGGACGCCGCCCGCCGCGTCGAGGTAGGCGGCGACAGCGGCGCGGGCGGCGACCTGGTCGATCTGCTTCGGGCCGCCCTCGATGGCCCGCGCGCGGTCGATCATCTGGCCGCCGGCGCGGGCCGCCTCGGCGGCCAGGTTGTCCGCGCGTTGGAGCGTGCGCAGCTGGCCGGCGCCGTCGTAGGCGAGGCTGATGATCGCCAGTACGCCGGTCATCGCCACGGCCAGGAAGAGACTCACCCGGCCGTTCTCCGCCGCGCGCCGCCCGGTCATCCGCGACTCCGGTAGGTGTCCAGCGGCGAGGTGAACCTCGCCGAGACGGTCTTGCCGCCGGGCACGCCGGGCAGGCCGGGCGCGCTCAGGTCGTCGAAGGAGACGGTGCAGGTCACAGTGACCGTCACGGTCGCCGGCACGCCTGCGGCGCTTGCGTACGCGGCGGCGAAGCTCGTCGTCGTACCGGCCACCGAGCCCGCGAGGTCGATCTGGGGCGGACCGGTGCAGTTCAGTCCCGCCCAGCCGAGCTGGTCCTGGGCCGCCTCCTCGGCGGCCTCCGCGCCGTCGTCGGCGTTGCGGGCGAGCGAGGCGGCCCGGGCGGCGTCGTGCGCGGCCGACTCCACCGCCTCGTCCGCGATCGCGGTCCGCCCGGCGACCCCGGCCAGCACCATCAGCCCGATGAAGGCGGGCGCGAGCACCGCCACCTCGATCGAGACGGAACCCCGGTCCCGCCGCGGCCCGGCGCTCATCCGGTGGTCCAGCGTTCGGCCGGGCCGTGCGCGGTCTGCGTGACCGCGAACGAGACACCCGGGATGACCGACAGGGAGCGCCCCTGCACCGTGCAGGTGACGGCGGTGGCGGTCTCGACGCACGTCGGGCCGGTCTGCTCCCAGCCGACCAGCCAGTCCCCGGACTGCTGCAGGAAGCTGATCGCCCGCTCCCGGCCGGCGTCCGGCCCGGCGTCGATCGTGCGCTGGGCGTTCACACCGGTCTGCGCGGCGTTGAGCGCCGTGGACCGGGCCACGAACCAGACGGCGACCTGGATCGAGCCGAACAGCATCACCAGGATCACCGGCATCACCACGGCCAGCTCGACCGGATTGGCGCCCCGCTCGCCCTCGGCCAGACGGGCGCGCAGAGCAGCGGCGATCCGCCCCGGACCGGGCGGACCGGCGGGCCGGCCGGCGGGCGCCGGCCGGCTCCGGACCGTACGGGCGGGGCGGGGCATCACGGGGCCTGCGGCGCCGTGTTGTTCGGGATGGCGTTCATCCAGTTGTTCGCCTTGGCCAGGGCGAGCCCGGTGACCGCCATGGCCACCGCGACCAGGCCGAAGATGATCACCGCGGTCGGCACCGGGCTGTCGCCGCGCTCGGAGTCCCGGCGCAGCTCGGCGAGGCGGGTGCTCACCGCCACGTACAGGTAGGCGTAGAGGTGCATGGTCGTCTCCTTCTCGATGGGGTTCACAGACGGGCGAGGAACGGATAGACGGCGAAGCCGAGCAGGACGAACACCAGCAGCGAGCCGGGGATGTCCAACTTGCTGGTGACCCCCTCGGCCCGGGCCAGGTTGTCGGTACGGATCTGGTCGCGCAGCGAGTCGGCACGGGACCGCAACGTCTCGTGCACCTGGGCGCCCTCGCTGCCGGAGGAGCGCATGATCGCGCCCACATCGCCCAGCTCCGGGATGCCGATCCGGTCGGCCAGCTCCTGCAACTCGTCCCAGGGCGAGTGCATCTGGAGCTGGGCGAGCCGCAGCGCCTCCCGGATCCGGTCGAAGACCCAGCCGTCGCAGACCGCCGCCGCGCGTTCCAGCGACTGCACCGGGCCGTGCGCGGCGGACAGCTGCAGCGCCACCAGGTCGAGGTAGGTGCAGACCGCCTGCCGGAACTCGTCCCGGGCGGCGTCGGCCTTGGCGAGGACCGAGCGGTGCGCGAGCAGTCCGGCGCCGAGCGCCAGACCCAGGCTGGCCACCACCGGCACGGCCAGCGGCAGCGCCACCCCGCCGACGAAGAGCACCGCCGAGGCGACCGCCGGGGTGGCGAACCCGACGAGCGCGGAGAGCAGCACCGACAGCGCGTACTGCTCGGGGGTGCGGTCGAGCAGCGCGAGCTGCCGGTGCGGCGGGCGCAGCCAGCGGGCGAACCCGCCGAGCCAGTCCGGTCCGGCGCCGGCGGCCGGGGCCTGGCCGGGCGGCTGGTGCAGCCGGCGCAGCGCCGGGCCGAGCGCCGGGGTGGCCGGCAGCGCCTCGCGTACGACGAGGAACAGCCCGAGCCCGACCGCGCACCCGCCGAGGACCGCGATCGCCATCTGCCAGTTGAGGATCACGCGATTGCCTCCTCCGGATCGGGCGCCGAAAGGAAGCGCGCGGGCCGGGGCGGCTGGCTCATCGACCGCACCCAGACCAGCAGGCCGACGAACGCCGCGCCGAGCACCGCCATCACGAGCTGACCGGTGAGCGTCCCGTAGGGACGGATGTAGTCGCTGTTCACCAGCCCGTACGCCAGGGTCGCCAGCGTCATGCCGGTGAGGAAGCGGACCGCGAACCGGGGCTGGGTGCGTTTGGCCTCGACCTCGCGCCGCGTCGCCACCTCGGCCGAGGCGGCGGTGGCGATCGAGCCGAGCACGTCGCCGAGGCGCTCACCCCGGTCGGTGAGGTGCAGGATCAGCGCGGCCACCACCTGGTCGGCGACCGGGTCGGCGATCTCGTCGGCGAAGGCGAGCAGCGCGGAGCGGGCCAGCCAGCCGGCCTGCAGGCGGGCGGCGAGCGTGCGTACCTCCTCCTGGATCTCCTCCGGCGCGGTGGCGATGGTGCCGATGATCGCCTGCTGGAGCCCCTGGCCGGTGGCCGAGATGTCCTTGAGCCGGCGGGTCCACTCGCCTACGGCTTCGACCCGGGCGATGGCCCGCTGCTCGGCCCGGCCCACCGCGAACAGCCACGGCACGCCCGGCACCGCGAGCGCCACCAGCAGGCCGACCACCGGCAGCCCGGTGAGCAGGAACGCCGCCGCCCCGGCGACCACCGCGGCGCCGAGCAGGAGCTGGTAGCGGCGCTGGTCGGCGCGGCTCGCGCCGGAACCGGTCCAGAGCCGGCTCAGGCCGGGCCCGGCGCCGGGGGCCGGGCCCGGTGGGCGGCGGGTGCCGACGAGCGCGACCACCGCCAGCACCAGCCCGGCCACGCAGGCCGCGCCGGAGACCAGGGCGATCAGTTCGATCTGCGTCACGCCGGGCCTCCGTTCGGCCGTGCCCCGAGGCGGGTGTGCCGGGGCCGCCGCCACGCGCCCACGCCGGCCTCGACGAACCGGGTGAGCAGGCGGGCGTCGTAGCCGACGCGCAGCAACTGCTCGCGGATGCGTTCGGGCAGGTGACGGGGGACCGCGCGGCCGTCCGGGCCGGGACCGAAGACGGTCGTCGTGGTGATCCGGTTGCCTTCGCCGACGCCGATGACCTCCTCGACGTGCGACACGAACCGGTGCTTTCGCCCGCCGATCGCGGTCTCGTCCTCGACCGTCACGTAGACGATCAGGTCGAGCGCGTTGCCGGCCATCCGGCGGGCCTGGTCGACTGTCATCTCCCGGCCGTGCGACAGCGCCAGCTCGATGATGCGTTCGCTCACCCCCGAGGGGGTACGCGCGTGGATGGTGCACATCGAGCCCCGGCTCGTGGTCATCGCCTGGAGCATCGGCACGATCTCCCGGGACCGCACCTCGCCGACGATGATCCGCAGCACGCCCATCCGCAGCGACACCGGGATCAGGTCGGCGATGCTGACCTCACCCGCCGGCCGTCCGTCCGCGCCGCGCTCGCCGTGCCCCTCCCGGGACTCGAAGCTCATCACCGCCCGGTGCTTGTGCCCACGCCGGGCCGGCAGCAGTTCCCGGCTCTCCTCCAGCAGCACGTACGGCTCGTCGGACGGGATCTCGTCCATCAGCGCCCGGATGACAGTGGTCTTCCCGGCCCCGGCGAGCCCGGCGACCATGATGTTCAGCCCGGCCCGCATGGACGCGCGCAGGAAGTCGCGCAGCAGCGGGTCGATCATCTCGTCCAGGTCGGGCCGGCCGCCCGCGATGTCCTCCAGGCTCACCGCGAGCGTGTTGTGCTTGCGGATCACCGCGTACGGGCGGTGGCTGACCAGGAACACGGCGGCCAGGCGGCTGCCGTCGGGCAGTTGCAGGTCGAGCGTGGGCTTCGAGGTGGACAGCGACCGTTCGGTGGCACCCGCCCGGCGGGCCGCCGCCTGGAGGATCTCCACCAGCTCGTCGTCGGTCTCGGCGATCGGCTCGGCCCAGTCGACGCCGCCGCCGTGCCGGGTGATGCGTACCTGGTCGCAGCCGAGGATGTGCACCTCCTCGATGCTGTCGTCGACGAGCAGCGTCTGGAGCCGGCCCAGCCCGACGAGTTCGGCTGTCACCTGGTCGAGCAGCAGCCGTTCCTCGTCCGCCGCCATCGGCGTGCCGGACCGGCGTACCGAGTCGGCGTACGCGGAGACCACGGTGACCGCCAGCCGGGCGCGCTCGACCTCCTCGGCGTCGGCGTCGAACTCGCGGCCGCGCTGCCAGTGGGTGAGCCGTTCGCTCAGTTCCCGGCGCAGCTCGCGGACCACGGCGAAGTCGATCCGGGGGCGCGGCGGTGGCGGGGGCGCGGCGGGGAGCGGGCCGGGCACGTGGTGCCGCCCGTTCGGCGGCGCCAGCGGCGGAACCGTGGAGACGACACCGGGCTGCTGCCCGCGCGGGTCGTGGGAGACCGGCTCAAACCGCACCGGACACCCCCGGCACGCTCGGGGCGGTCACCGCGCGCGGTGTGGTCGCGCCCGGCCAGGCGAGCCGGGCCCGCCGCCGGTCCAGCAGCGCCCGGACCGGCACCTCCAGGGCGCCGGCCGCGCGCATCAGCGGCCGGTTCGCGCGTACGGTGCCGCCGTGTGCGAGCACCTCGGCGGTACGCGG
The DNA here is from genome assembly GCF_028768405.1 of Micromonospora chalcea. Taxonomy (NCBI): domain Bacteria; kingdom Bacillati; phylum Actinomycetota; class Actinomycetes; order Micromonosporales; family Micromonosporaceae; genus Micromonospora; species Micromonospora chalcea. Next base: position 4,996,274 of record NZ_CP118233.1, read on the forward strand.
GTCGTGCGGCAGGCGGGCGATCACCGGCAGCCGCAGCGCCTTGCTGATCTCGCTGGTGCCGTGCCCGTCCCCGACCACGAGCAGCCGCAGCGTGCCCGGCGGTACGCGGTGCTCGGTGAGGTCCCGTTCGATCGCCCGGGCGGTGGCCCGGGTGGCGGAGAGGTCGGGCAGGGTCGCCCGGGTGACCAGCAGCACCACGGTGGCGGCCCGGAGCAGCGGCCACGGTGGACCGCCGACGGCGAGCCGGCCACAGTCGACGAGCACGTCGTACGGCGGTTCGCCGCGCTCCAGCCCGGTGAAGTAGTCGGCGAAGCGCTGCCACAGCGGGATCACGCTGCCGGCCTGGGCCGGGTCCACCACGCCGGGCAGCAGCAGCCGCTCGCGCCGGGGCGCGTCGAGGTCGACCAGCTGGGACCAGAACGTGTGCTCCAGGCTGCCGTCGCGCAGCTCGCCCACCGCCAGCTCACCGATGCCGCGCGGGCCGTCCAGGGCCCCGCCGAGGTAGCCGGCGAGGATCGAGCCGCCCGCCGGGTCGCACTCGGCCAGCACGAGCCGCCGGTGCCAGCTCAGCGCGGCGGCGAGCGCCGCGGTGGTGACGCCCGGCGATCCCTTCGCCGAGACCAGGGCGATGATCGCCATCAGGCCGCCTCGGTGAGCACGAGCGCGATCCGGTCGGCGGCGGCGAGCGCCACGACCGCCGGCACGTCCCGCACGGTCAGCGCCAGGTAGACCACCACGTCGCCGTTCTGCGGCGTGGCGGTGTCGATCACGGTGCCCTCGAACCGGGTTCCACCGGCACGGGACGCGTCGGAGCCGTTCGTGGCGTTGCTCGGGGTGCTGACCAGCAGCACCTTGTCGCCGGGGTTCAGCTTGCGGGCCGGCACCTGCTCGGGTTCCAGCCCGAGAGCGATCTGCTGCTGGCCGGCGCCGAGCAGCGGGGCCTCGGTGAGCTGCGCCTCGGTGAGCAGCGTGCCCGGGGTGAGCCGGACGGCCGCCCGCAGTCCCAGCACCTCGTCCATCCGGTCGGCCGGCACCGGCTGGAGTTCCCGCCCGCCGGAGACGCGCACCGGCACCAGGTCGTCGGCTGTGAGTTGCCGGCCCACGTCGACCGGCCGGGCCACGGCCAGGTACGTGCCGGTGGAGCGCACCGAGGTGACCGCGAACGCCGCGCCGAGCCCGCCGAGGGCGATCAGCAGGATCGCCAGGCCGAGCAGGCCGGGCCGGACACGTCGCTGCCGGACCACCTTCGGCGGCGCGACCGGCGCCTCCATCGGGGTTCCGTTGCGGGCTGCCACCACACTCATCGGGTCACCACCTGAAGCTCGTTGATCTGTACCGGGATGACGCCGCTGGACCGGCTCTGGGCGATCACGCCGCTCTCCCCGCCGCCGGACCACTCGACGGTCCAGAACGTGGTGGCGCTGACCTGGTAGGTGTCGGCCTTCGGATAGCCGGCGTCGAGACCGCAGTCGGGCGAGGTCAAGCCGGCCCGTGGCCCGTCGGCCCGGTACGGCGTGCCCGGTCCGTGGCAGGTGACGTCGATGTCGTCGGACATGTGCCAGACGATCCGGTCCACCTTCGCCGTGATCCTCACGGTCAGCCCGCGGTCGGAGGCGGAGGCGCTCAGCGGCCCGAAGTACGCCTCGCCCGGGCTGGCCCACATCCAGACCGGCAGCCCGACCAGGCCGGGTCCCTGACTGCGCCGGGGCGCGACCGAGGCCCGGGGCGGGAGCAGCGAGATCGAGGCCAGCGCGCGCCGGGCCAGCTCCTCCGGGTCCGGCGGGGCGCCGTAGCCGGGCGGCGGGGCGTCCAGGAGCTCCTGGCGCATGCTGCCCGGGCTGGTGTCGCCGCCGTTGCAGGTGAGCTGGTACCACTGCTTACCGGGGGGCGCCTCGTCCTGCGGCTCGGCGAGCTTGTAGTAGCAGCCGTCGGCGTTGTTGAACCAGCCGAGCGTCTCGTTGTAGCAGGGGATGACGCGGCCGTTCCACTGGCACTTCGGCGCGCCGCCGCCGTTGCCGCCGCCGCCGTTGTCCCCGCCGCCCGGCCCGCCCGGGCCGCCCGGGGTGCCGGGGTCGTCGTCCCACACGTCGCAGTCGGTCTGTTCCGGCGGGCACGAGCCACCGGGGTCGGCGGCACGCGCGGGCGCGCCGGTGAGCGTCAGCAGCGCGGCGAGGCCGGCGGCGAGCAGCACCCGGCGGAGCGTCCCGGCCCGGGGCGGGCGGGCCGGGACACCCCTTCCTCCCCAGGTCAGCACGGCTGGTCCTGATGTGCGGCGCCGCCGTTGATCAGCCACCGGCCGTCCGGGAAGCGGGCCGCTGTGGCGGTGGCGAGGTAGCGCCCGCCGCGGGTGCCCGGCACGGCCTTGCGGTCCTTGGCGTAGACGAGCCGGTAGCCGCTCGCGTCCAGGCAGTCCTGGATCTCGACGGTGGGTGGGCGGGCGGTCAGGTCGACCGAGACCACTGTGGGGTCGGAGACCAGTTTCCCGGTACGCATCGCGCCGTGCTCCTTCGCGTCGAGAATTGCCATTCGCACCCGGGTCAGCAGCGGATCAGCCAGAAAACGGGCCAGAGCGGGATGGGACGGATCGCTTCGGGCGCTCGCCGCCCGGGACGCGTCGAGATAGCCGGAATACGCGGCAAGCGCCGCCTTTTCGGCTTCCTTCTCCGCCTCGGCGGAATGGGTGGCGGGGGCGGCGGCGCGGCCGGTGAGCGGTCGGTTGGCCGCCTCCGGCTCGGTGCCGCAGCCGGCCGCGCCGACCGCCAGCGCGAGGCTGAGCAGGCAGATTTCCCATCGGCGGGATTGCCGTGTGCGCAACGCCGATCCCTCCTCGGTGCCGGCCCGGGGCGATCACGCCGACCCGCTCCGGGCATGCGGAAGCGCACCCGGAACTGTCGCTCCGGGTCCCCGTCGCCGCCACTCGTATTGACCTGTACTGATAGTTGCGGGTTCTGTGCCCTGACTCCTCCGACGCCAATTGATCGGGGGTTGCGTCGTACCCAAGGGGCGAGCATAAGCTCACGTCCGCCGATGCAACAGAGGCAATTCACGTGAACACGGTGAGTGAAGACGGGAGGTGGTGGCCGGTGTGTGTCGTCACGATGACGAGCGGGCTTCCGGTGGGCTCCGGGCCGGCGGGCGTGTGCTCACCCGTACCCGCCGTGGCGGTGGCGACGAGCCGCCGGTATGGGTGGGGAGCGTGCCGCTCGTCCGATCCGTCCCGCCGGTTCGATAGGGCTCACACCGCGGTCGGTCCCGGCCGGTCGCGCGTCGCGCCGCACGCCGCTGCGGGCTTCCCCGTCACATCAGCGCGAACGAGAAATCACTCTGCGTGCTTCACGATGGAACATACGGCGACCGGACGGGGGAGCCGGCGTGACCACTGAACGGGTACGGCGTACCGGACCGGTGGCCGAGGTCAGCCGTCCGGTCGTCCGGCTGCTTGCCGCCCTCGCGGTCGTACCGCTGCTCCGGCTGGCGGTGGCGCGTTACGCCGTACCCCCGGATTGTCCGGACCGGACGGCGTGCGACGGCTGCGCCGCCCCGATCGGGCTGGACCGGCCACTGCCGGCGCTCGGCCCCGCGGCCCGGTGCCCGGCCTGCCGGGCCCGGGTCGGCGCGGCCCCGGCCGTGGTCGAGGTGGCGCTGCTCGTGGCGGTCGCCGTGCCGGTGCTTGCCGGCGGCGTGCCCGCCGCGCGCCTGGCGCTCGCCTGGTGGCTGCTCTGGGCGGTGCCGATGACGATCGTGGACGCGATGGCGCACCGGCTGCCCGACCGGCTCACCTGGCCGGCCGCGGCCGGCGCGTGGGCGCTGCTCGGGGTGGCCGCGCTGACCGGCACGGGCGCGGACCCGTGGATCCGCGCCACAGCCGCCGCTCTGGCGCTCGGCGGCGGCTTCGCCGCGACCACGCTGCTGCTCGGGCGGCGCGGTTTCGGCCTCGGCGACGCCAAGCTGGCGCTCGGCGCGGGCGCGCTGCTCGGCTGGTACGGCTGGCCGGTGCTGGTGGCCGGGCTGGTGCTCGCGCTCCTCCTCGCCGGGGCGACCGGGGTGGCGCTGCTCGCCGCCCGGCGGGTCCGCTGGTCCGGGCACCTGCCGTTCGGGCCGTTCCTGGTGCTCGGCACCGCCGCCACGCTGGTGCTCGTCACCGTGTGATCGGCCACCCGCAGGTGCGGGCGGGGTCGCCACGGGTATCGGGGTCCCAGCCGCCTCCCAGCCGGGTCTGGTTCGGTGGCGGTCCAGGCTTCGGACTCGGGAGGGCACGTGTCGCACGGCGACGACGGTTGGCGGATCCGGCGTACCAGCGCGGACCTGGACCGGCTGGGCGAGACCGAGTCGGTCTTCGCGCTCGCCAACGGCTGGGTGGGCTGGCGCGGGACGCTCGACGAGGGCGAGCCGTGCGGCATGCCGGGCAGCTACCTCAACGGGTTCCACGAGCAGCACGAGCTGAGCTACCCGGAGAGCGGGTACGCGTTCCCGGAGCGCAGCGACACCGTGATCAGCGCGCCGAGCGCCGCCCTGATCCGGCTCTGGGTGGGCGACGAGCCGCTGGACCTGGGCACCGGCACGATCCGGCGGCACCACCAGGAGCTGGACCTGCGCGCCGGGGTGGTCCGGCGGGAGACCGAATGGGTCTCGCCGGGTGGCCGGGGTGTCCGGATCCGCAGCACCCGCCTGGTCTCGCTGACCCGCCGTCCGGTCGCCGCCGTCGACTGGGCTGTCGAACCGCTGGACGAGCCGGTACGGCTGCGGATCGGCGCCGACCTGCTCGCCAACCAGCGTGTGCCGGAACGTGCCGACGACCCCCGGGCCGCCTCGGTGATCCACGACCCGCTCACCGGCGAGATCCGCCGCGACGACGGCCTGGACGGGGTGCTCGGGCACCGGACCGGGCGCAGCGGCCAGCGGGTCGCCGTCGCCGTCGCGCACCGGGTCGAGGCACCCGACGAGATCGCCACCGGCACCGAGCTGACCGCCGACCGGTTCCGGCTGGCGCTGTCCGGTCCGGTACGCCAGGGCGAGCGGATCCGGGTCACCCGGTTCGCCGCGTACGAGTGGGCGGAGGTCGACGGCACCCCGCCCGGTGAGCTGGCCGACCTGGTCGTCGCGGAGGCGGACGCGGCCCGGGCCGACGGGTTCGACGCCCTGCTCGCCGAGCAGCGCGCCGCGTTGGATGCCGCGTGGGCCACCGCCGACGTCGAGCTGGACGGTGACCCGGAGCTGCAGCTCGCGGTGCGGTTCTCGGTGTTCCACCTGCTCCAGTCGGGGCGCGCCGACGGGGCCCGGACCATCCCGGCGAAGGGGCTGACCGGCAACGGCTACGACGGGCACGTGCTCTGGGACACCGAGGGCTACGTGCTGCCGGTGCTGACGTACCTGGCGCCGGAACTGGCCCGCTCGGCGCTGCGCTGGCGGCACGCCCACCTGCCCGAGGCCCGCGAGCGTGCGGCCGAGCTGCGCCTGGCCGGCGCCACCTATCCGTGGCGGACGCTCAGCGGCCGGGAGTGCTCCGGCTACTGGCCGGCCGGCAGCGCGGGCCTGCACGTCAACGCGGACATCGCGGACGCGATCCTGCGGTACGTCGCGGCCACCGGCGACACCGGGTTCCTCGCCGAGTGCGGTGCCGAGGTGCTGATCGAGACCGCCCGGCTGTGGCACGGCTACGGCCACTTCGACGACGCCGGCGCGTTCCACCTGACCGGCGTCACCGGCCCGGACGAGTACTCCGCGCTGGTCGACGACAACGTCTTCACGAACCTGATGGCCCGGCGCAACCTGCGCGGCGCCGCCGACGCCGCCGAGGACTGCCCCGAGGTGGCCGCCCGGCTGGGTGTCGACGCCGCCGAGGTGGCCGGCTGGCGGGCCGCCGCTGACGCCATGTTCGTCCCGTACGACGGCAAGCGCGGCGTGCACGAGCAGTCGGCCGGGTTCACCGCGCAGCCGGAGTGGGACTTCGCCGGCACCGGCGAGGACGACTATCCGCTGCTGCTGCACTTCCCCTACCAGGAGCTGTACCGCAAGCAGGTGGTCAAGCAGGCCGATCTGGTGCTGGCCATGCTGCGCTGCCCGGGGGAGTTCACCGCCGAGGAGAAGACGCGCAACGTCGCCTACTACGAGGCGCGGACCGTCCGGGACTCGTCGCTGTCGGCGTCCGCGCAGGCGATCCTCGCCGCCGAGGTCGGGCACCTCGACCTGGCGTACGACCTGTTCGCCGAGACGGCGTTGCAGGACCTCGCCGACCTGGGCGACAAGACCGCGGACGGGCTGCACCTGGCGTCCCTGGCCGGCGCCTGGCTGGTGGTGGCGCAGGGCTTCGGCGGGCTGCGCGACGACCGGGGCGTGCTCGCGTTCGAGCCGCGGCTACCGCGGCGGATCACCCGGCTGGTGTTCCACCTGCGCCGGCACGGGCACCGGCTGCGGGTCACGCTCACGCCGCGGGAGGCCCGCTACGAGCTGCCGGACGCCGGTCCGGGCGACGCGGTCGAGCTGTGGCACCACGGCGAACAGCTCCGCGTCACCGGCGACGGGCCGGTCACCCGGCCGATGCCGCCGGTGCCCGACCCCGGCCCGGAGCCGCAGGCCCCGCCCGGCCGCCGTCCGGAACGGCGCGCTCAGGAGGCGGCGGGCGGCGACGACTGAGCCGGCAGGCCGGACATCCGGGCGACGACCTCCTCCAGCGCCTCGAACGCGTACGCCCAGTTGTGGCACTTGAAGCTGCGCAACCCGGTGATCGGGGTGCGGCAGTCGGCACAGTGGACGCCCGGGATCGCGTCCGGCACCTCGGTGTTCACGTACTTGCGTTCGCCGAGGATCACCCGGGCGATCATCGTGCGGTCGTGCACGCCGTGCAGCGCGGACGCGACGATGTCGTACCAGGTCGGCCGCCGCCCGCACTTCGGGCAGTCCGGCTCGTCGCCGCTGACCCACAGCGGGGCGCCGATGCTGCGCGCCGGCATGTTCAGCAGCTTCTCCAGCCGGCGTACGTCCGCCTCCGGGGTGGTCCAGCGGTGCCGCCCGGGCAGCGACGCGGGCGAGTCGTAGACGGCGCGGAACACCGCCGGCTCGACCTCCACTGTCTCCCGTCCACCTGTCATCGGTACCTCCTCGCGACGGCGTGTCCCACCGTCGTACCAGGTGGACGGCGGGATCGGCCGGATCATCGACACGACGGGTCAGCGGTGTGTCGCGCAGAGTGCTAGACATCGAGGCGTGACGGAGGCTGAGAACCGACCCAATGTCGCCCGGATGTACGACTACTACCTGGGCGGCTGCCACAACTTCGCCGCCGACCGGGCCGCCGCCGAGGAGGTCCTGAGGATCTTCCCGGACACCGGCGTCGCCGCGCAGAGCAACCGCGCGTTCCTGCGCCGGGTCGTGCGCTGGGCCGCCGAGCAGGGGATTCGCCAGTTCCTCGACATCGGCGCCGGCCTGCCCACGCAGGGCAACGTGCACGAGGTGGTGCGCGCGATCCGCCCCGACGCCCGGGTGGTCTACGTCGACCACGACGAGGTGGCGGTCGCGTACGCCCGGCGGTTGCTGCCCACCGACGGCCGCACCGTGGTGCTCCGGGGTGACCTGCGGCGGCCCGGCGAGTTGCTGGCCGACCCGACGCTGCGGGCCACCATCGACCTGAGCGAGCCGGTGGCGGTGCTGCTGTTGGCGGTGCTGCACTTCGTGCCGGACGCCGACGACCCGTACGCGGCGGTGGCGACGCTGCGCGACGCCACAGTGCCGGGCAGCGTGCTCGCGCTGTCCCACCTCACGCTGGACGGCCTGCCGACGCTGCCCACCGAGCAGGGCACCGCGATCTACCGCCGCAGCAGCTCCCCGCTGGTGCCCCGCACCCGCGACGAGGTGGCCCGCTTCCTCGACGGGTACGAGCTCGTCGATCCGGGCCTGGTCAAGGTGGCGGACTGGCGGCCCGACGGCGAGCCGCAGGCCGCGGTGTCGCACGGCTACGGCGGGGTGGGCGTGCGCCGCTGAGGCGGGAGTCAGTCCAGGCCGCCGTGCGCGGCCCAGAGCGCGGCGGCGCGGTCGGCCGCCGCCGCCACGAGCGCGGCCAGTTCGGGCCGGTCGGGCACCCGGAACGACACGTACGCGCCGCGGCCGCCGGCGGTGGGCCGGCCGTACGCCTTCGCGGCGAGCCGCCCGTCCGGCAGCAGCCGCACGTTGAGCGTGGTCAGGGTGAACTCCTCGCCGCGCCGGGTGTCGGTCCAGCGCAGCTCCTCCGGCACCGTCACGTTGATGGCGAGGGCGCTGACGTCGGGTGAGGCGGCGCTGCTCATCCGGCGATCGTCCCACGACCACGCGCTCACCGGCGCAGTGTGGTTTCCCGGGTCATGCGGGACAGCTTTTCCGGGTTGCGCACCGCGTAGAGGCCGCTGATCCGGCCGTCGTCGAGGCGTACCGCGACGACGGTGTCCAGCTCGCCGTCGAGGCGTACCAGCAGCGCCGGGTAGCCGTTCACCTGCGCCGGTTCCATCGACGCCACGGCGGCGATCCGGGACCAGCCGCCGGTCAGCAGCCGGGCCACCTTGTCGCCGCCGGTGACCGGGCGGGCGAGCGCCTGCTTGATCCCGCCGCCGTCGCCGACCAGCACCGCGTCCGGGGCCAGGACGCGGAGCAGCCCGTCCAGGTCGCCGGTCTCGACCGCCCGCCGGAACGCGTCGAGGGCGTCGCGGGCCTCGGCCGCCGGGACGGTACGCCGGGGGCGGCGCGCCGCGACGTGGGCGCGCGCCCGGTGCGCGATCTGCCGCACGGCGACGGGCGTCCGCTCGACCGTCTCGGCGATCTCGTCGTAGCCGACGTCGAACACCTCACGCAGCACGAACACGGCCCGCTCGGTCGGCGTGAGCGTCTCCAGCACCAGCAGCATCGCCATCGACACGCTCTCGGCCAACGCCACGTCGTCCGCCACGTCGGGCGCGGTGAGCAGCGGCTCGGGCAGCCACGACCCGACGTACGACTCCTTGCGCCGCCCGAGCGTGCGCAGCCGGGTCAGCGCCTGGCGGGTGGTGATCCGCACCAGGTAGGCGCGCCGGTCCCGCACCTCGCCGAGGTCGACGCCGGCCCAGCGCAGCCAGGTCTCCTGCACCACGTCCTCCGCGTCGGCGGCCGAGCCGAGCATCTCGTACGCGACGGTGAAGAGCAGGTTGCGGTGCGCGAGGAAGTCCTCGGTGGCCTGGTCCGCCATGACTGGCTCCTCCGCTGTCCGGCTGCGCTCCCCACCAGACGCCGCCCGCGACCGCCGTGTGACATCGGGTCGCTGTGGTGGTCCTCACCCGCCGGCGCCGTCACGCCGGAGCGGTCCCCGGCATCTCGTGTTCGTCCGACACCACCGAAGCAGAGAGGGCGCAACCCATGCAGACCCGATTCAACCTGTTCGAGAACCCGGTCTCGGCGGCGTTCATGAAGCGTTTCGCCGGCGCGGGCCTGGCGATCCACCAGTCGACGTTGCCGCGCACCGTCCAGGAGCTGGTGTCGCTGCGGGCCAGCCAGATCAACGGCTGCGGCTGGTGCATCGACATGCACACCAAGGAGGCGGTGGCCGGGGGTGAGAGCGCGGTCCGGCTGAACCTGGTCGCCGCCTGGCGCGAGTCGACAGTGTTCACCGAGGCCGAGCGCGCGGCGCTGGCGTTCGCCGAGGAGGGCACCCGGTTGGCCGACGCGCATCAGGGCGTGTCCGACGAGACGTGGGCGCGGGTACGCGAGCACTACGACGACGACCAGATCGCCGCGCTGGTGTGCCTGCTCGGGCTGATCAACGCGGCGAACCGGTTCGCGGTGCTCGTGCACCAGCGCGGCGGCTCGTACGAGCCGGGGATGTTCGCGGCGGCGATGAGCTGAACGCCGCGGCGGCGGTCCGGCCCGGTCGTCCCGGGCCGGACCGCCCCCGGAAAACGCGGCGACACCCGTGATCCCCTGTGGCCATACTGCTCGCCATGAAGATTGCGGAGGCCCTTGCGCTGCGGGCGGATGCGGCGCGACGCGCCGAACAGCTCCGTGCCCGCATCACCGCGAGCGCCCGCTACCAGGAGGGCGAGACGCCCGCCGAGGACGCCTCGGCGCTGCTCGTCGAGGCGGCCGGGGTGCTCGGTGAGCTGGAGACGCTGATCCGGCGGATCAACCGGACGAACGCCGCGACTGTCGTGGACGGTGGCACCCTGACCGACGCGCTCGCGCGTCGCGACGTGCTGCGCCTGCGGCACGGCGTGGTCACAGCGGCAGCGGACGCCGCCGCGGGCGAGGGCCAGCGCGGCTACCGTCAGCTCCGGTCGGAGCTGAAGATGGTTCCGGCGTTGCCGGTGGCGGAGCTGCGCCGGCAGGCCGACGAGCTGGCCCGGCAGATCCGCGAGGTGGACACCACGATCCAGCGGACGAACTGGGAGGTCGACCTGCTGGACTGACGAGTCGCGGAGCAGGTAGCCGACGTGGAGGCGTGCACGCCCCCGAGAGCCGGCGGGCAATCCGGCTCACTCCTGGCGCGCCGAGGGCAGGCGCAGGGGTTCGACTCCCCGGCACACAACGCATGCCCAGCACAGGACACAGGTGACGGCGCACAGGGCACGGCACACCACCAGGTGCAGATCCACGACGGTGAGGGTGGGACAGGGGACTTCCGCGACTCGTCCCAGGCGTCATCGCAGGTTCCAGAAGAACGACCGGACGTCGTCGACGAACAGGTCCGGCACCTCCAGCGCGGCGAAGTGACCGCCCCGGTCGAACTCGCTCCAGTGCCGGATCGTGTACGTCAGCTCGGCGATCGGGCGTACGGACCGGGTGATGTCGTGCGCGAACACGGCGACTCCGAGCGGGGGCGGGCAGGGCGCGGGCGGGCCACCGAACGCGCTCTCCCGCACCAGCCGCGCGGACGAGGCGGCGGTGCCGGTGAACCAGTAGACCGAGACGTCGGTGAGGATGCGGTCCACGCTGACGGCCGATCCCGGGTCGGTCCACTCGGTGAACTTCTCCGCGATCCACGCGAGCTGCCCGACGGGTGAGTCGTTGAGCGCGTACGACACGGTCTGCGGGCGGCTGGCGTAGAGCACCTGGTGCGGGTGCCGCTGCGTCTTGAGTCGCATGATCCGGGCGAGCCGGTCCCGGTCCTCGCCGGACAGTCCGGCCTCGCCGGTCCAGCCGGGTGGCGGGGGCGTGGGCAGGTAGTTGAGGTGTACGCCGACGACGTGTTCCGGGTCGATGCCGCCGAGCCGGGTGGAGATCACCGAGCCCCAGTCGCCGCCCTGGGCGCCGTACCGCCGGTAGCCGAGTCGGCGCATCAGCTCGGCCCAGGCGCGGGCGACGCGGTCGACGTCCCAGCCGCGTTCCCGGGTCGGGCCGGAGAAGCCGAATCCGGGGATCGACGGTACGACCAGGTGGAACTGTTCGGACAGCGGGCCGATCACGTCGAGGAACTCCACGACCGAGCCGGGCCAGCCGTGCGTGAGGATCAGCGGCAGCGCGTCCGGGTCGGCGGCCCGTACGTGCAGGAAATGGATGTTCTGTCCGTCGATGGTGGTGGTGAACTGCGGATACCGGTTCAGCTCGGCCTCGGCCCGCCGCCAGTCGTACGCGGTGCGCCAGCGCTCGGCCAGCTCGCGTACGCGGGCCAGCGGGATGCCGTAGTCCCACCCGGCGCCTGGTAGCTCGTCGGGCCAGCGGGTGCGGGCCAGGCGGTCGGCCAGGTCGTCGAGGTCGGCCTGGGGGATGTGGATACGGAACGGCTCGATCACGGTAGCTCCGATCGTTGGTGTCACTAACGTTTGTGCGGCGAACGATAGCGCAGATCGTTGGGGGCGCCAACGTTTTTGGATAGGCTGGGCATGTGGAGAACCCGGAGCCGGACGTCGTACCCACCCGCCTGGCCGGCCTGCCGAGCTGGCTGATCACCCAGACCGCCGTACGCGCCGGCCGGCTGGTGAGCGACGGGCTGGCGACGGTCGACGCGCGTGGCTACCACTTCCGGCTGCTCGCCACGCTCGACGAGTTCGGCCCGGCCAGTCAGGCGGCGCTCGGCCGGCGCAGCGGCATCCACGTCAGCGACGTGGTGGCGGCCCTCAACGAGCTCGCCGAGCGGGAGTTCGTGGTCCGCGCTCCGGACCCGTCCGACCGGCGGCGCAACGTCGTCACCATCACCGCGGCGGGGCGGCGGCAGTTGCGGCGGCTGGAGAAGCGACTCGCCGAGGTGCAGGACGACCTGCTCGCGCCGCTGACGTCGGACGAGCGGGCGGACCTGACCCGGCTCCTTGCTCGGGTGCTGGCCCACCACACCCGTCCGCCCGTCTGATCGTCCGGCTTTCGCGCCCGGTCGCCCCACTCCCTACCTATATCACTATCGATAGTGATACGGTTCAGCCATGGCGATGTCGATGGAGCGGTGGGCGGAGGTGGCGCTGCACCCGGTGCGGCTCCGCGTCCTTCGTGCCGTGGCGGGCACCCGGGTGACCACTCACGACCTGGCCGAGCTGCTGCCCGACGTCCCGCACGCCACGCTCTACCGGCACCTGGCGACGCTCGTGAAGGCCGGGATGCTCGACGTGGTGCAGGAGCGCAAGGTGCGCGGCGCCGTCGAGCGGGTGTACGCGCTGCCCGCGCACGGCGCGGCGCTGGACCCGGCGGCCCTGGCCACGGCCACGCCGGAGGACCACGCGCGCTACTTCACCGCGTTCGTGTCGAGCCTGCTCTCCGAGTTCTCCCGCTACCTCGCCCGCGACCGCGTCGACTTCGTCGCCGACGGGGTCGGATACCAGCAGCTCGTACTGCACCTGACCGACGCCGAGCTGCACGAGTTCGCGGCCGGGCTCAACGCGCTGGTCGGCCCGTTGCTCGCCAGAGGGCCCGGCGACGGCCGGATCCCCCGGCTGCTGGCGACCGTCCTGATGCCCGCCGATCGCCCGGCGACCCCCGGCGACACGCACACGTCAGCGCACGACTCCGACACGACGAAGGGCGACGACTGATGGCCTCCGTAATGCTCAACGGCGATGTGATCGACATCCGGTTCACCGGATGGGAGCGGATGTGGGTCGGGCGGGAGCGGTTCGCGCTGCGCCTGGCCGCCGTGCGGCACGCCGCCCCGGTGGACGAGCCGATCCGGCTGGCCCGGGGCGCCCGGCGCGGGTACGCCGTGTCCGGCTTCGCCAAGATCGGCGTCTGGGGTCTGTTCGGCGGCCCCCGGCAGCTCGTGGCGGCCCGGCGCGGTCAGCCCGGCCTGCACCTGGTGCTGGATCGCGCGGCGGCCGGCGGCGAGTTCGACGAGGTGGTGGTCTCCGACCCGGCCGCGCCGGGCCTCGCCGAGACGATCGGGCGCGCGACGCGGGGCCGGCCATGACCGGCGACCACCTGGCGATCGAGGCGTCGGGCCTGACCAAACGCTACGGCGACGTCACCGCCGTACGCGACCTGACCTTCACCGTGCGACCCGGCGCGGTCACCGGCTTCCTCGGCCCGAACGGCGCCGGCAAGACCACCACGATGCGCATGCTGACCGGGCTGGTGACGCCGACCAGCGGCACCGCCACGATCGGCGGGCAGCCCTACGGCCGGCTGGCCCAGCCGGCACGGACCGTCGGCGCGGTGTTCGACGGCAACGCGTTCCACCCCGGCCACACCGCCCGTGACCACCTGGGCGTCTACGCCGCGATGGCCGGCTGCCCGGACAGCCGGGTCGCGGAACTGCTGGATCTGCTCGGCCTCGCGCAGGCCGCCGACCGTCGTACCCGGGGGTTCTCCACCGGCATGCGGCAACGGCTCAGCCTCGCCACGGCGCTGCTCGGCGACCCGCGCGTCCTGCTGCTCGACGAACCGTCGAACGGCCTGGACCCGGAAGGCATGTCGTGGCTGCGCGGGCTGCTGCGCGGCCTCGCCGACGAGGGCCGCACCGTACTGGTCTCCAGCCATGTCCTGCACGAGGTCCAGCAGGTGGTGGACGACGTGGTGGTGATCCGGCGCGGCGAACTCGTCGCCGCCGGGCCGTGGTCGCGGCTCACCGGCCCGCCGACGGTGCTCGTCACCTCGCCGGACGCGACAGCCCTGGCCGCCGCGCTGGCGGCCGCCGCCGGGTCCGTCGAGGCCGCCGGGCCCGGCCGCCTGCGGGTACGCGGACTGGACGCGCCGCGCGTCGCCGACCTGGCCGCCGACCACCGGCTGCGGGTCCACGAACTGGTCACCGAGACCACAAGCCTCGAACAGCTCTTCCTCGACCTGACCACCGAAAAGGCGGAGGCCCGATGAACCTGCTCAGAGCGGAACTACGCCGGGTCCTGGCCACCCGGATGTGGGGTGCGCTGCTGCTCGCGGCCGTCGCGCTCGGCGGCGGCCTGGTCGGGCTCATGGCGCTCGTCGGGCCGGAGAACTTCGACCCGCCGATGCCCGGCCTGCACACCGAGGAGGGCCTGCGGTCCATCCTCGGCATCCTCGGCTTCACCGCCTTCGTGCCCGCCGCCGCCGGCGCCCTCGCGGCCACCTCCGAGCATCGGCACGGCACCGCCGCCGTCACGTTCATGTTCGCGCCGCGCCGAGGGCGGGTGCTGGCCGCCAAACTCGCCACCCACGCGATCGTCGGCCTCGCCTACGGCCTCGTGCTCGCCGTCGCCGCCGCGGCGGCCCTGTTCACAGTCGCCGCCGCGCGTGGCGTGTCGCTGGGCCTGCCCGCCCCCACGGTGCTGGCGTTGCTCGCCCGCATCGGCGTCGCGATGGCGGTGTACCTGCTCGTCGGCACCGGCGTGGGCGCGCTGCTCCGCAACCAGGTCGCGGCCGTGTGCGTCGTGGTCGGTTACCTGTACCTGGCCGAGCCCGTACTGATGATGATCCCCGGCGTCAACGCGCTCTACCCGCTCCTGCCCGGCGGCGCCACCGCCGCGCTCACCGACTTCACGTACGTCGCCGACGCGATGTCCGCGCAGCTCGGCAGCGACGCCGTCGCGCTCCTGCCGCCGGCGGCCGGCGCGCTGCTGCTGACCGGGTACGCGCTCGCCGCAGCCGCGATCGCCGTGGTCGTCCCGATGCGCCGCGACATCACCTGAGCGTCGCGAGCCGGACGATCTCCTCAGCGGTCAGCGGGCTGCGGGGATGGTGGGTCAGGCACATGGGAGCTTGCATCTTGACGAACCGGGCCCCCTCGACCGCGGCGTAGAACTGGCCGGTACGCAGCTTGCCGATGTCCGGGACGTCGGTGCCCTTCGCCCTGGCCACATCCCGGGCCGCCTCGATCTGCACCGGCACGGTGAGCAGGCCGAAGAACTGCGTGGCGGCGTTGCCGGGGATCTGGTTGTGCAACGCCTTCGGCGCCTGGGTGGCGAAGACCAGCCCCAGCCCGTACTTGCGGGCCTGCGAGGTCAGCGCGAGCGTGCTCTGGGTGCAGGCGGTCACGGCGCCGGACGGAGCCAGCGTCTGCGCCTCGTCCATGACGAAGAGTCCACCGAGTGGACGGTCCCCGGCCGGATGACGCTTGATCCAGGTGAACAGGGCGAGCTGCAACTGGTTGACGAAGCTCTGCCGCTGATTGTCCTCGGGCAACCCGGCGAGGTTGATCACCGAGACCCGGGCGCGGCGACCGGGGGGCGGGGTGAGCAGCTCGCCCGGGTCGACAGGCGTTCCGACGCCGCCCAGGAGCGGATCGTTGATCAGGGCGGCCTTGAGCAGCTGGGCCATGCCGGCGGCCAGCTTGGGCGCGCTGTCGAGCTGACTCACCCCGTCCGGTAAATCGTTGAGGACGTCGGTGAACTCACGCAGGTCACTCGCGCCGCTGCGGGCGTAGCCGATCAGCGCCTCGCGCAGCACGGCCCGGCCGAGCCGGGCCTTGTCGGTGCCGCCGTCCACCCGGGCGTGCGGGGCGAGCGTGGCGACGGCGGCGTTGACGGCCGAGGTGAACCCGTCCGGGTCGTCGAGCACGTCGGCGAAGGCCGGCAACGGCTGGAAGCTCAACGGCCGACCGGCCTGCCGTCCCGGCGTCCAGACGACCACGTCGGTGCCGGCCAGATATTCCGCCGCGCGGCGGGCGTCGTCCGCGCCCCAGCCCGGCGGTGCGGCGGGCCAGGTCTCGCCGAGCCGGGCCAGGTCATTGTTGGGGTCGAGCACGATGGCCGACACGCCGCGCAGGGCGCACTCCTCGACCAGGCGGCGGATCAGTACGGTCTTGCCGGAACCGGAGCCGGCGAAGATGACTGTGTGCCGGCGCAGCGCTTCCAGGTCGAGGCCGACCGGTTCGGGCCGCCCGGTGACAGTGCCGATCTCCATCCGCTCCGGGTCGATGCCCGCCACCGGTGGCAGGGGAGCGACCACCGGCGGCGCCGGGTCGAGCCCGGCGGAGCGCGGCGTCGGGACGGGACCGGCAGAGCGCGGTGCAGCGGTGACCGGCGGTGGCGTCCCGACCGGGGGTCGGTCCGGCGCCTCCTCTGGCCGCTCCTCGGTCCGGACGGCTTCCGGCGCACCCGGCCAGTCGCCCAGCGCCTCCCGCAGGCAGGTGATGTCGGAGGCCGGCCGGCGATCGGCGAACCAGGGCCGCAGCGTCTCCCGCCCGTAGTCCTGGATGAGTTGTTCGAGCGCGGCCAGCCGGGCGACGTCCGGCGCGTCCAGGGGAAGCCGCCGACCGCCGGCCCGCTCGAACGCGTCAAGCACCTCACGGGTACGGGCACCGGCCGACCACTCCGCGCTGCGCAGCAGGAAGAGCCGTCGTTTGGCGACCCCCTCGGTGAGTCCGGCGGTCGTGATCGCGTTGCGGATCCGGTTGAGCACGGCGATGTGGTGCGGCGCGGAGATCGCCCGGAACGACCAGTGCTCCTCGTCCTCGCTGTCCTCGCTCAGGCTGTGCCGTAGCCGGGCGTGCAGCGCCGGCTTGGTTCCGGCGGGGATCGGGTCGAGGCTGAACGCGTCGACTGCCGCGCCCTGCGCGGCGATCCACGCGGTCAGGCCGGCTTCGAGCAGGCGCGGGACGCGGGCGTCCTCCGTCTGCGGGGACAGGGCGGTGTCGGCGGCGGCGACCAGCTCCGCGTACCGGGCGTCGAGCTTGCCGAATCCGTTCGTCCGGCTCTCCGGTGGCGGCCCGGTGACCGTGGCGGGCGCGATATCCCCGGCGACGCGCTCGCCGGTCGCGTGCAGCAGGTGCCGCAGTTCCCGCGCCTCGCCGTCGGCCAGGCAGGCCCGGACGTGCGTGTCGATCCGCCGTAGCAGCTCACGAGGGGTGAAGCCGACAACCTCCTGGAACGCGTCCGGGTGGACCGGCCAGGTGGGGTGCGGCGGGGTGAACCCGAGGCCCTCGAAAAGCACCGCGAACCGCTTCTCGACCAGCTCGCGGCCCACCTCGACGGAGGGGATCTCCTTGAGCGGGGCGGCCTCCCGGAACCGGTCCTGGACGGTGTCCGTCGCCTGCTGCTGGATGCTGCGCCACGTCTGCGGCAGGCACGAGACGACGGACAGCGTCCGGCGAGTGGTCTCGCGTAGCGCCATCAGACCGCTGGCGACCTGTTCGAGCAGGAGCGAGGTCTGCCAGTCCGCCTCGCCCCGGGCGTCCTGGTTCGTGGCCTTCACGGACTGGGCGATCATCAGGTCGATCTGGTCCACCGCGATCACGGTCGGACCGACGACGGCGAGCAGCCGGGAGATGTCCCGGACCACCTCCTGGGGCGCACGACGATTGCGCCGCAGCCCCCACCCGGCCCGTTGGCCGGGCTCCTCCTCGTCCATCGAGGAGAGGAAGTCGTAGCCGATGTCCTGCACGGCTGACTGCTCGGCCGCGTAGAGCACCAGGGCGCGCGCGGTGTCCTGGCACTCCGTGCCGATCTGCCGGTCCTTCTTGCGGATCAGGTCGACGAAGGCGTCGAGCGTCGGACGGCTGAGTTCGGTCTCACCGGCGACCGCGCGCCGTACCGTCCGGGGCGCACCCACCGCGTCGGCCAGCCGGCGCAGGAACGCCCGTAGCTGGGTCGTCTCGTCCGGCATCGGACGGACCAGGCCCTCCAGCATCGAGATCGCGGTGCGTTGCCAGAACGTCCGGGCTTCGAGCAGTTCGACCAGGAAGAAGAAGCCGCCGCGTCCCTGCACCTGCTGGCGGACCGTGCCGATGAGGTGGGTCTTGCCGGTGCCGCGCTGGCCGAGGATGGCCACGCCCACCGGACTGGAGTCGGTGCTGGCCTGAGCCTCCGCGAAGCTGTCCAGCACCGTCGTGACGACGTCGTGGTGCAGACCCTCCACGTGGAACGGTGTGGGTTTCCAGACGTCGTCCGGGGTCGGAGCCCAGTTGAACCTCAGCGCCGCCAGGGCACGGCGTTGCTCGTCACCGATCATGACGAGATGGCGACCAGATGCTTGTCCTGGTTGCCGATGGTCACCGCCGCCGCCCGCTCCTGCGGCTTCAGCACCTTCTGGTTGGACTCGGGCACCAGGTGCACGCCGCGCTCCCGGTTGAGCGTCACGAGCGCGGCGTCGAACTCGGGGCGGGGCAGGTCGGAGAGGGCGTCGCGAAGATCGGCCAGCATGACGTAGTCGCCGGGCTTGGCGGCCAGCTCGTGGTACGCCTGCCGGATCAGCGTGACCGCGTCCGCGGCCGGGGACGCCGACGACGCCACCGGCGGCGGCGCGACGACCTCGTCCCGGTTGATCTGCATCCGGAACAGGTCGTCGGCGCGGGTCCCGGAATGGTCGATCAGCCGGCGCAGGAAGTCGAGCGCGACGTAGAGCGTTCCGCCCGCGGTACCGGCGCCCTTCGGCGGTTCCGCGCCCAACTCCTCGGTGGCGCGGTCCCATCCCTTGTCGGTGAGCGCCAGCGTGATCGGCTTCTCGGTGACCTCGATCAGGCCGAGTGATTCAAGTCGACGGCGGTGATCGGCTTTCAGGCCGATACCGGCGACATTGGTGAAGTAGGTCTGCGGCAAAGGCGCCGCCTTCACCATCAGCGTGACAAGAATGCACCGGTCGACGAGGGTCAGTTCCTTTTCCGGCATGCGGATGCTCCTCTGCGGCACGAGCTCCCACCGCGTCGACGGTGTGATCGAAGGCTCGGAAGGGGTGGCCATGATCGAGGTGGGCAACGGGGACGGCCCCGGCGCACGGGCCGATTCTGCCGACGGCGCCGGACTCGCGCAAGGTCACCGATCTCGCTGACGAAAGCCGACAGGGCCGCGTAGTGGATCTCCAACGGTCCTGCGTGGACGCCTCGATTGAAACGCCTGTTCGGCGGCTTCGGCGCGGTCGGTCGACCCGACCATTGCGAAATGACAAGGACAGCGGGCAGCATGGCAGACCGGCGCGAGGGCCGGAGTTCTGCTCCGCCGCGAACCCTCCCGCCTGTTCTCCAGAAATACGTCACGGAGGTGACCGTGCAGTCTGAGGTGGTCCGCTACCAGGTCGACGACGAAACGGTTGCCTTGATCGAAGTCGAGCCGACACCCGGTTTCCAGCCCGCAGGCTTCGGCGACGTCGCCGGCTGGGTACGCGAATCCGCGGCACCGGCGGTCGCCGCCGCCCGGGAATTGCTGGAACAGGTCAAGACCGTCTCTCCCGACGCGGTGGAGGTGCGCTTCGGGATCAAGGCCACCGGCACGGCGAGCTGGGTGGTGGCGAAGGCGACCGGAGAGGCGAACTTCGAGGTCACCCTCGCCTGGCAGCCGGACGGCCCCACCGATCGCGGTGCCGGTCCACGGCGCTGACGGACGGCTCGGCCCGTGACAACGGCCCCGGACGAGAGCGCGTGGGCGGTTGCCCTGCACCGTGAGGCGGACCCGCACACGGCACTCGGCACCGGCATCGTCATCGCCGCCAACCTGGTGCTCACCTGCCACCACGTGGCGTTCGCCGCCGACGGCACCCTCCGCCCCGATCTCACTGTCGCCTTTCCGCGCGCGCCCAAGGTCGCCTACTTCGACCGGCGCAAGGTCCGGCGGTGCCGGCACGACGGCATGCCGGCGGCGCACGTCGACGTGGTGGTGCTCGAACTCGTCGAGCCGGTGCCGGCGACCGTCACCCCGGCGCGGCTGCGCTGCCTCGCCCCCAAGCCGCTGCTCGACCGCCCCTTCTGGGCGTACGGCTTCCCGGCCGGGGTGGTCGGCGGCCTGCAGGCGACCGGTTCCGTCGTCGAAGACGGCGGGTACGGCCGCGTCACCATCGACAGCGGCGCTGCCGGGCCGCTCAGCAAGGGGTTCAGCGGCGGCGCGTTGTGGTCCCCGGAGTACCAGGCGGTGGTCGGCGTCGTCGTCACGGCCGACGGCAAGGGCAAGGGGCAGGCGGTGACGCTGCACCACGTCGACGAGCAGGTGCCGGCGATGACGTTGGGCGCGTTGTCGGCCTGGCGGGTCGAGGACGCCGACGATGCCGCGCTATCGGCCTGGGGGTGGACGTTGAGCACCGACGGTGAGGCCGGCCGGCACTGGCTGCCCCGGGCGCGGGGCGTCGCCGTGGACACCGAGGGCGGCGCGCGGTTCCGGGGTCGCACGGCCGCGCTCCGGCGGATCGTCGACTTCATCGACGGGAAGGCGCCCGCCACCCGGCCGCTGATCGTCACGGGTTCGCCAGGCGTCGGCAAGTCCGCCGTCCTGGGCCGCGTGGTGACCACGGCCGACCAGCAGATCCGGGACAGCCTGCCGGGCGGCGACACCGCCGTACGGGCCACTGTCGGCTCGGTGTCCTGCGCCGTGCACGCCAAGGGCAAGACCGCGCTGGAGGTGGCGCTCGAGATCGCCCGGGCGGCCGCCGTCGACCTGCCCGGTGCGCCGGCCGATCTGATGCCGGCCGTGCGGGACCGGCTGGCGCGGCGTCCGGCTCGCTTCGCGCTCGTCATCGATGCGCTGGACGAGACGGCCGACCCCGGTCAGGCCCGGCAGGTCATCGACGACGTCCTGCTGCCGCTGGCCCGGGAGTGCGGCCGGTACGGCGTGCGGGTGGTTGTCGGCACCCGGCGCGGCGACGACCGGGGTGACCTGATCGCCTGCTTCGGTGATCCGGTCGAGCTGGTGGATCTGGACACACCGGAATACTTCGCCGGGGCCGATCTGGTGAACTACGCCCTGGCGACCCTGCGACTG
The DNA here is from genome assembly GCF_028768405.1 of Micromonospora chalcea. Classification (NCBI taxonomy): domain Bacteria; kingdom Bacillati; phylum Actinomycetota; class Actinomycetes; order Micromonosporales; family Micromonosporaceae; genus Micromonospora; species Micromonospora chalcea. Next base: position 5,017,279 of record NZ_CP118233.1, read on the forward strand.
CTCGGCGCGGAACGACCGGGCAACCCGTACAGCGACTCGGCGGCGGCTGTCCCGCTGGCGCGCCGGATCGCCGAGCTGGCGAAGGGAAACTTCCTGGTGGCCGGTCTCGTCGCACGGGCACACGCGCTGCGCGACATCGAGCCCGTCGACCCGGCTTCGGTGTCGTTCAGCGCGACAGTGGCCCATGCGCTCGACTCCTATCTGGCCGGGCTGCCGGCTGCCGGCTCGGCCTCCGCCCGGCTCGCCCTCACCGCCCTGGCGTACGCCGAGACGCCGGGTCTGCCGCTGTCGCTCTGGCGGATCGCGGTGACCGCGCTCGGCGGCACGGTCACCGAGGACGAACTCCTCGCGTTCGCCCGTACGTCGGCGGCGAACTTCCTGGTCGAGACCGGTGGCGGCAGCCGGCCCGCGTACCGCCTGTTCCACCAGGCCCTCAACGACGCGTTGTTGGACGGCGCGTCACGCCGGGACGACCAGCGACGGCTGGTCGCCGCCTGGGCGGACCTGGCGGCCGAGGTGGGATGGGCCTCGGTGCCCGACTACCTACGGCGCTCCCTGCCCCAGCACGCCTCCCGCGCCGGGCTCGTGGAGCGGCTCCTCGCCGACGAGGGCTACCTCCTGCACGCGCACCTGGAGCGGTTGCTCTCGGTCGTCGACATGGAGAGACCGCTGGAGCCGCTGTCCCGATCACGGGTGCGGCTGCTGCACCGGACGCCGCTCGCGGTCGCGGCGGCACCGGCCGAGCGCGCCGCCCTCTTCTCGGTCGTCGACCGGCTCGACGGACTGGGCAGCGGGATCGAGGCCGACGGCGCGCCGTACCGTGCGCGCTGGGCGCACACCCCGCCCCGGCAGGAGCGCAGCGTGCTGGACGGGCACTCGCAGGCCGTCTACGACGTGGCGGCCGTCGAGCTGGACGATCGGTGGTTGCTCGCCTCCGCCGGTGACGACGGCACGGTCCGGCTCTGGGACCCGATGACCAACCAGGCCGTGGGAGTCTTCCCGTGTCACAACGACACGATCCGCGGGCTGTGCGCTGTCCGTACCGGCGGCGGCGAGACGCTGATCGCCACCGCCAGCCACGACGGGACCGTCGGCCTGTGGGATCCCCGGACCGGCCAGCGTCGGCACGAACTGAGCGGGCACGACGACTGGGTCCGCAACATCTGCGTCATTCCACTGCCGGACGGCGACCTGCTCGCCTCGGCCGGCGACGACCGGACGGTCCGGATCTGGGATCCGGTGACCGGGACGCAGCGCTACGCGTTGACCGGACACTCGGGCTGGGTGACGGCCGTGACGTACGTCCCGTCGGACGGCCGGCACCTGCTCGCCTCCACCGGCTTCGACGGCGTGGTCCGGGTCTGGGAGCCGACGGCCGACACGCGCCCGACGCTGACCCTCACCGGACACGTCGGCTGGGTGACCACGCTCTACGCCGTTCGAGCGCCGGGTGGCACGTTGCTCGCCTCGGCCGGCTACGACGGCACGGTCCGGCTCTGGGACCCGCAGAGCGGCGAATGCGTCCACGTCCTTGCCACCGGTGGACCGGTCACGGATCTGTGCACGGTCGAGGTCGACGAGGGCTGTCTGCTCGTGTCGACGGGTGAGGACGGGCTCATCCGGGTCTGGGACGTGCCGACGTGGACGAGCCGGCCGAGCCTGCGGGGGCACGCGAGCTGGATCCGTGCGGTCTGCGAGCTGCGTACGGCGAAGGACCGGATGCTGGCGACGGCGGGTGACGACGGCACCGTGCGGCTGTGGGACCCGGCCGGCGGCCGACCCGACACCGTCGCCGAGCGGGACCGGCTCGGGCCCGTGCACAGCCTCTGCGCGGTCCCTGACGAGCGACCGGGCCTGGTCGCCTCCGGCGGTGCCGACGGCCGGGTGCGGATCTGGGACGCCGCCACGGGCGAGCGGCTGCGGGAGATCCCGACACCCGGCGGGCCGGTGAACGCGATGTGCGCGGTCGCCGACGTCGAGGAGCCGCTGCTCGTCACCGCCCAGGACGACAACACGGTCGGAACCTGGAGTGTGCGGCACAGCGCCTTGGTGGGGGAGATGACCGAGCACCACGCTCCGGTGGCCGCGGTCTGCCCGATCGTCATCGGCGGTGAGACGCTCGTCGCGTCGGCCGGCGACGACCAGGCCATCCGGCTCTGGCACCCGCAGACCGGCACCGTGCGGGCGGTCCTGCTCGGGCACGTCACCCGTGCCTGGGTGACGGCCCTCGCGACGGTTCGGTGGCCCGAGGTGGAGGCGCTCGCCTCGGCCGACAAGAGCGGCACGGTGATGCTGTGGGGCGGTGGTGACACGCCGGTCTGGACCCGGCAGGGACATCAGGACGCGGTCACCGCGCTCTGCGGCCTGGTCGTGGCGGGTCGCCGGATGCTGGCGTCGGCCAGCGCCGACCACACGATCCGTCTGTGGGACGCCGAGTGGGGTGAGCCCGTGGACGTGTTCACCGGCCACACGGCTGCCGTAACCGGGCTGAGCCTGGTGCGGGTCGGCGGGCGGGATCTGCTCGCCTCGACCAGCCGGGACCGGACGGTGCGGATCTGGGACCCGTCCACCGGACGGGCGCTGCACACCATCCCCGTCTATCACCCGGCGCTGACGTGCTGCACTGTCGACGGAACGTTGCTCGTCGGTCTGGATCAGGGCCTGCTGGCGTTGGACGTCGACGGCCGGAGCGACCTGCCACCCGAGGCCGCGGACCGTGCGGTCGCTCGGGTGGCGGTGCGCTGCTGATCAGGGGCGCAGCACGTAGCGTCCGCGTACCCCGCCCTCGGCCGCCGCCCGGTGGGCGTCCGCCACCCGGTCCAGCGGCACCACCGCGTGCACCCGAGCCGGCAGCTCACCGGCGGCGGTGCGGGCGAGCAGGTCGGCCAGACGTGTCCCGTCGGCGTGCACCTCGACCGCGCGCACCGTGACACCGCGTTCGGCGGCCGGGTGGGCGTTCGGCCGGACCCCGACGAACACGCCGCCGTCACCTACCAGCGCGAGCCCTCGGTCCTGGAGCGCCGCGGCGTCGGCGACCGCGTCCCAGCCCGGCTCGGCGGCGGTGGTGAAGTCGGCGCCGAGCCCGCGCACGAACTTCTCGTCCCCGGCCCGCGCCAGGCCGGTCACCCGCCATCCCCGGTCCCGGGCGAGCGGCACGACGTAGCCGCCGACCGCGCCGGCGGCGCCGGTGACCAGCAGCCGGCCGCCGGCGGGCGGGTCGCCGAGCAGGTCGACGATCTGCGCCGCGGTCAGGCCGTTGAGCGGCACTGTCGCCGCCGCCACCAGGTCCAGATCATCGGGTACGACGGCCAGGTCGGCGGCGGGCACGACAAGCTGCTCGGCGTACGTGCCGAAGTCGCGGTCGAACCCGCCCACCAGGCCGGCGACAGGGGTGCCGACGGCGAGGTCGACGCCCGGCCCGGCGGCGGCGACGACACCGGCGAAGTCCCAGCCCAGGCCGGTGTGGTGCGGCTGGTGGATGAGCCCCAGCGAGTGGAAGAAGCCGCTGACGACGCCGAGGTCGGCCGGGTTGACCGGCGCCGCCGCGACGTCCACCCGGACCTCGCCGGGTCCCGGCTCGCGCTGCGGGACGTCGATGATCTCGATGGCGTCGGGTCCGCCCGGGGTGCGGACGACTGCGGTGCGGAAGGTACGCGTACCCATGGTTCTGTCTCCTTGGTCGTGAGGGATGCCCTGCTCCACGATGGAGGGGTAACTTTCCATCGGGAAGTACGCACTTCGGAGTGCGTTGGGTACCCCCGGGTAGGAGGCGCGGACGATGCCGACGCAGACGGCGGCGGAGAAGCGGGCGCAGGCGCGGGAGGAGTACGACGCGTTCCTCGCCGGCTGCCCGAGCCGGCAACTCCTGGACCGGATCTCCGACAAGTGGGTGGCGCTGATCCTGGCCGCGCTCGGCCGCGACGGGCCCGACCGCAACGCGGAACCCCGGGTCATGCGCTACTCCGAGCTGTCGCGGCGGTTGGCCGGGGTCAGCCAGAAGATGCTCACCCAGACGTTGCGCTCACTGGAACGCGACGGCCTTGTCATCCGCACCGTGACGCCGAGCGTGCCGGTGACTGTCACCTACGAGCTGACCGACCTCGGTCAGTCGCTGCACCAGCTGATGTACGGCATGAAGCTGTGGGCCGAGGCGCACATGGACGAGGTGCACGCCAACCGCGAGCGGTACGACGCCGCCGGTCACTGACCGGATCCCCGAAACTTTCGGTCGTGCTCGCGCTTCTCGGCGCCCTTCGCTCGCACGGTCATCCATGGACTCCCGCGCTGATCAGCCGGTTGAGTCCATGTTCGCGTCGACATCGACATTGACCGATCGTGCCGTCGCGGATATCTTCCCAGGGAAGTTACCGGTACATCTTCGAAAAGTTTCAGGGCAGTGACGCGGGGGGTGGGCGCACCGCCTACTCCACTCGCGTCAGGCCGGGCATCGCCAGCGCATCATCGTCCGATATGCAGAGGAGTGTCATGAAACATCTACCGAGGCGCAGCCACCGCGTGGTGCTGGCCGCCGTCAGCAGCGCGCTGGCTCTCGCCGGCGCCGCGCTCGTGGTGCCCACCATTGCCCAGGCGGCGGCGAGCACGCTCGGTGCCGCCGCGGCACAGTCGGGCCGCTACTTCGGCACCGCCATCGCGGCGAACCGACTGGGCGACTCGACGTACAGCACGATCGCGGCGCGTGAGTTCAATATGATCACCGCCGAGAACGAGATGAAGCCGGAAGCGCTCCAGCCCAACCGGGGCCAGTTCAACTTCTCCTCCGGCGACCAGATCTACAACTGGGCCACCCAGCGCGGTCTCCAGGTCCGCGGCCACACCCTCGCGTGGCACGCGCAGCAGCCGGGCTGGATGCAGAGCCTGAACGGCAGCAACCTGCGTCAGGCGATGATCGACCACATCAACGGCGTGATGGCCCACTACAAGGGCAAGCTGGCCGCGTGGGACGTGGTGAACGAGGCGTTCAACGAGGACGGCAGCCGTCGGCAGTCGAACCTGCAGGGCACCGGCAACGACTGGATCGAGGTCGCGTTCCGCACCGCGCGGGCGGCCGACCCGTCGACGAAGCTGTGCTACAACGACTACAACATCGAGAACTGGTCGTACGGCAAGACGCAGGGTGTGTACAACATGATCCGGGACTTCAAGTCCCGGGGTGTGCCGATCGACTGCGTCGGTCTGCAGACCCACTTCACCGGCGGCAGCTCGCTGCCCGGCAACTTCCAGACCACGCTGCAGAACTTCGCCGCGCTGGGTGTGGACGTGGCGCTGACCGAGGTCGACGTCACCAACTCCTCGACCAGCCAGTACGCCGGTCTGACGCAGGCGTGCATCAACGTGCCGCGCTGCATCGGCATCACCGTGTGGGGCGTGCGTGACAGCGACTCGTGGCGTTCCAACGAGAGCCCGCTGCTGTTCGACGGCGGAGGCAACAAGAAGGCCGCGTACAACTCGGTCCTCAACGTCCTCAACTCCGCGTCGCCCAACCCCACGCCGACCGCGACCGTCTCGCCGACCGTGTCCCCGACCGCCGGGCCGACCGGCGGACCGACCACGCCGCCGCCGACCACCGGCGCGAGCCGGATCGTCGGCAACCAGTCCGGCCGGTGCATCGACGTGCCGAACTCCTCGCAGAGCAACGGCACCCGGGTGCAGCTCTACGACTGCCACGGCCAGACCAACCAGCGGTGGACCTACACCTCCAGCCGGCAGCTGACCGTGTACGGCTCGATGTGCCTGGACGCCGCCGGCTCCGGCAACGGCTCGGCGGTCCAGATCTACAGCTGCAACGGCCAGACGAACCAGCAGTGGAACGTCAACTCCAACGGCACCATCACCGGAGTCCAGTCCGGCCGCTGCCTCGACGTCTGGGGCACCGGCAACGGCCAGCAGGTGCAGATCTACGACTGCAACGGCCAGGCCAACCAGCGGTTCCAGCTCGTCGCGACGAGCTGACCTTCGCGTACGGAAAACGGCTCACCGTCGTGGTCTCGGCCACGGCGGTGAGCCGCTTTCGTGGTGCTCGCGTGCTGCCGGTGTCAGCCGATCAGCAACTCCGTGCGGTAGTCGGCGGCCAGCGCGGCGGCCCGGTTCCGGCGCTCGGCCTGCTCCTCCTCGGTGAGAGCCGGCGGCGGCGAAGTGGGGCCGTCCACCCGGTCGCCCACCTGCAGGAAATACTCGTCCTGCCCGGCCGGCGTGCACATGCACAGCAGCCGCGCCGGCTGGTCGAAGGAGTTGCGGAAGAAATGCGGCGCGTTCGCCGGAATGTTCACCGTCTCCCCGGCCCGCGCGACGGTCTGCTCGCCCCGGAACGTGAACTCCACCGCCCCGTCGAGCACCGTGAACATCTCCTCGAAGTCGTGCCGGTGCGGAGGCGGCCCACCACCCGGCGGAACCCGCATGTCGATCAGGCAGTACCGGCCGGCCGTCTGCTCACCGGTGACCAGGATCGTGTAGGTGCCGCCCGCGATGGCGAGGTGCGCCAGGCCGGGGTCGTCGGGCCGGGCATGGACGAGGGTACGGGTCGGATCGTCGGACGGGATCGCACCGCTGGCCATCGGCTCTCTCCTCGATCGTCGGTCTGCGGATCGATTCCCCTCATAGCCATCCGGCAAGCTGCTAAACCTGGGGCGCTTCCCGTGCTGGGACCGTCATGCCGGGCGGCGGGCGACAACCGCCAGGGCCATGCCGAAGAACTTCAACGGCGAGCGTTCGATCGCGTCGGTCACCGGCCGGATGCGACGCCCGAAGCGGGACCTGTCGAACGGCGGCATGATGTAGTCCACCGCTACCGGCTCCAGCCCGGCCCGCCGCAGCTGCGCGGACAAGCCACGGGCGGTGAAGGAACGGGCGTCGGCGAGCCGACGGTGCAGCGGCACGATCCACGGCAGGAACGGGCCCCGCGCCGGCCGGTACCGCCGGCCCCGGATCAGGAAGCCGTGCGTCTCGAACGGGAACCACCGGTTGGGCGTCGTCAGCGCGAACCGGCCGCCGGGCACGAGCACGCGGTGGACCTGCCGCAGGGCGGCATCCAGGTCGTCGATGTGCTCCACCACCTCGATGGCGGTGACCAGGTCGAAGCTGCCGTCCGGGTAGTCCAGCTCGGTGGCGGACAACTCCCGTACGTTGATCTTCCGGGCCGCCGCCGGATCGCCGGCCAGCCGCTCCCGGAACAGCTCCAGCCGATCCTGCTGGATGTCCACGGCCTCGATCTGAGCGAACGCGTCGACCAGCCGCATCGTGTACGTGCCGTCCCCGCAGCCGATCTCCAGTAATCGCCGGCCGGTCAGCGATGTGTGCCGGCCCAATGTGCCGAGCCTCTTCGCCACCCCACGCTCGCCGAATGCGCTGCCGTGCCCCAGCCCCAGATTGCGATTCGCATTCACCATGGTCGCTGACCATAGACCTAACGAGCGTTAGCGTGGGGGCACCCGAGCGGCCGGCCGCGTACCGCGTCGTCGTCAGCCGCTGTTGGTCACGTAGATGTAGTAGCGGGTGACATCGGTGTCGGTGCCGTCCGCCTTGTGACCGGTCACCGACAATGTGTACGTCTGGTAGTTCTGCGTCGGCGTGTAGGTGATCGACGCCTTCCCCTGGCTGTCCGCCGTTAGGTCCGTCGTCGATCTACCAGGTGAAGGAGACGATCCCGTTCCCTCACAGCCGTTGACAGCGCTTGTCGACCGCAGTTGTGCCCGATGGTCTTGTCGGTTCAATATGCGTCTGCCGTCGGTCGCTGCTGTCGCTCTTTCTGCCTTCTGATGAGTCGGACGTGTCGTCAGGTGTGGCGCGATGCGGCAGCGCTACCGGGCCCTTTGATGCGTCTTCTTCGCTCCAGATGGAGATGACGTGCCCGTCTCCGTACTCCTTGATCACGTTGGTGGTCGCCTCATCGAGCGACCTGGCGAGGATGCGTAGGCGGATGCCGGGATTGTCGTCAATCCAGATCAAGCCGGTGTACTCCCGTATGGGGCTTTGGTCGGCGCTCATGGGGCACTCCATGGTGGCACTGGATCGAAGGCACCAACGCATAGCGAAGCGTGCTGTCGGTCTGCTTCTCGGTGGTCTCGTCGGCGGTCACCCGCGGCTTGCTCAAGCGACTTGGTCAGACGCTCGACCCATGACGGCAAGGGCTCCTGGTTCGGTCAAGTCCGCTAGCGGTCGCCGTAGTGGTAGCGGCAGGCGATGATCTCGACGTCGTCCTTGGTGATCCGGTACACCAGCCGGTGTTCGCGATCGATCCGGCGGGACCAGAAGCCGGACAGCTCTCCCCGCAAGGGCTCCGGCTTGCCGATGCCCTCGTATCCGTTGCGCATCACGTCCGTGATCAGGTCGTTGATGCGCTTGACCAACTTGCGGTCGGTGTGGCTGAGGTACTGATTCCAGGCCGTCGCGGTGAAGACCAGCCTCACGCGACGTCTCGCACGGTGGCCGGGTCGACGAGGTCCCGCTCAGCCGCGTCACCCTGCTCAAGCTCGGCGATCGATCGGCGCAGGGCTGCGGCGTTGGCCGGGTTGCGCAGGAGGTATTCGGTTTCCTTCATCGCCTCGTACTCGGCAAGCGGGACGATGACCACCGGTTCGTGGCCCGAGCGGGTCACCACCACTTCCTCGGCGTCGTTGATGACGCTGTCGAGTTCGGCGGCTAGGTTCTGGCGCAGTTGGGTGAAGTTCACGGTCCGCATGGGCCACCTCCAGGGCAGGTACAGAAAACTGTACCTCAGGCGGGCGATGTTGGCCCAACTCCTGGTCGCCTGCTGTACGGCACCGGGATCGCGGTTCGACAGGCGTCCGGGAAGGCTGCTGACCTGCGGAAGAGTGGGCCGCCAGGGACTCGAACCCTGAACCTATGGATTGCCGGCGAACTGGCTGGGTCGGGCGCGGTGCGAGGTCATCGGGCCTGTTGGCGCGCTTCTCGGCTTGGTTCGGCTGGCACGGTTGCTGTACTTCGCTGCTGTACTGCTGGCATCAGATAAGCCGCTGGATGCGGACCTTGGGGCGCTCGTTCCTGAGGTGGCCTTGCTTGTGCTGGCGAACCTGCTCCTCCCAGACCTCCTGGTCGTAGTCCAGGTCTGGCGGGGTCCACCGGTGGGAGCCGTCGCTGTAGTGGAACTTCTCGTCCCCGGGCCGAAGGATGCTCATCGGGTCCAGCCGAGGAATCGGTGGTGCAGGTGGCCGGCGGGGACGTGGGCCAGGTCCTGGGCGGCGTCGACGAGCTGGGCGGCCAGGTAGAGAGCCATCGACACCGGGGCGCGGTCGTACTCGGCTCGCAGCTCGCGTCGCCGCGTCTGGCAGGGCCAGTCGGCACCGCAGCCGCCGCAGCTCCAAGCCGGTGTGACCGGGAGGTGAGTCGTCATCTCCGCATCTCCTTCGCCGCCGCCTGGTTCGTTGGTCGGGCGTCTTGCCGGTCGTCCTCAGAAGGCCAGTGGCCTCGATTGATCGGGATCCGATGCGTCGTACGACAGGGCAGCTCGCTTCCGCAACGGCAGACCCTCCGCCATCGCTCCCATGACCAGACCGGCCGGTGCCGCCTGGCCAGAGTGAGCGCGACGGCGATCAGGTACTCCTCGTACGAGACACGAGGCATCGGGCCTCCCTCGGCTCTCGACCAAGGTCGCGGGTGTTCCCGCAGACCGGCTCAGCGCAATGCCGCAGCTTGCATCACCGTAACGACGTAGGACTGTAGATACAATAAGATGTAGAGCTGTTGGACACGTAGCGTCACTTTCGTGATCGACCCGAGTGCGGATCGCGCCGTGTTCCGGCAGCTCGCAGACCTCCTGCGAGACCGGATCACCTCTGGCGACCTCGCGCCCGGGGCTTCACTTCCCAGCGAGCTGCGGTTGGCTCAGGAGTACGGGCTGAGCCGCACGAGCGTCCGACAAGCGGTAGCACTGCTCCGGTCGGAAGGGCTCGTAATCGTGGAACCGCCGCGCGGGACGTTCGTCCGCGCTGTCGAGCCGAGTGAAACGGTGACACTCCTCAAGGGCGACACTGCCTCTGCTCGGATGCCTACCCCTGTGGAGCGGCGGGAGCTAGAAATGGGCGAGGGCATCCCGGTGATCGTAATCTTCCGCGCTGACGGCTCCCGCGAGCTGTACGCCGCCGACCGCATCCGCGTCGGCCGCTGACGCAACCTCGGCGACCCCCGGCAGGGGGAACCGGAGATACCCCGTCGGCTCGTGCCGATCGTTGCCGAACAGTGGCAGTCGAGCTGTTGACGCTAGGCGTCCTCTGCTGCCTCTTGCCCATCGGGGATCAAATGGCTTGCTGCCTCATTGCTGCCTCCAGCCTCGGCCTGGTCGTCTCCGTAGCCCTGACCTGTCAGGTTGCCGGCGTGGCGGTCGTTGACGCCTCCGTGCGGAGGTCACCCGCCATCCTCTGGCTGGTTGGGGTCTGCGGCGATGGCGGATGGGCATCGCCTGTTTGGCGGCGTTCTGCTCGCGCCCTATTCACTCCACGACCTGGACGCCGAGGCTGCACCGAACATGCCCTGGCTGTCCTGTCCAGCCTAGTGCTCCGGTTCGCCACCGTCCGCCGTCGATCGCTGGTATGGCTGTCGTTCCGGCGGTTGCCTTCAGCCGCCGGTGATGGCCATCGAGCACGTCAATCGCCAGAAGAGGTGGCACCTCGGGCAGGACCTGCGCAAGACGCATCGCATTGACGCCGTTGTCCACATTTTCCCATCCGTGGCGACGCGATGGCACGTTTCGCGGGCCAAACTCGGAATGTCGCGGACCCCGGCCCATACCGCTATGCTCGCCCGCATGGCATCTGACGACCGGGCTGCTGAGGAGCCCCGTTCATCTCCAGACGCATCCGCCAATGCAAGCGATCACGCCAGCGCGTCAGCGAGTGACCAGCAAGAGCGAGTTGAGGTCCACGTTGACATCGCAGGGCCTCCCGCATCTGGCACCAAATTCCAAGCTGCGAAACACGGTGTCCTTGCCTCCAAGCCATACCTGGAGATCGGAAGCATGATCGCGACCATAGCGGCACTAGTGGGTGTAACGGTACAGAGCTGTGAGATACGTAAGCAAAATGAGAACCTCGCATTTCAGCTAGAGCAAGGAGCGCGACACGACATTTTCTCCAAGGTTCTTGATCTCGACAGGACAGCCCTCGAGAACCCTGTGCTCTTCAGGCAAATAGTTGCTCCTGGCGCTGACCCTATGTCTAGGCGCCTATTCGCAACAGTGCAGAGAGATCCGAACGGCGCTGAGGCCGAGAAGGCTGTCCAATACGCAGGCCTTATCCTTGATTTCTACGACTACGTATTGTCAGCCTTTCCCTACGACGATTATCCAACCTTAGGCAAGCCGAGCGACGACGATAAAGATTATGTCGCATGGAGTAACCAGATTCGGATCACCTTCCAGGACGGCTCCTTCCTCTGCGACCGCCTGCTAACTTATGCACACACGTATAGCATCACTTACACAGGACGAATCTTTGGCGACGGCTTATGTCCCTATAGTTCGAGCGAAACCTCGGCCGACTGACTAGAGCAAGCACTCCGAAGCGGCTTTCGCCCGGCTCTGCGGCGGCGTTCCCATCCCGGCTAGCTCCGGACGGACCGACCGCCACCGCCTACACTGTGGCGGCGACCGCGAAGCCAAGCGCCCTCTGGCGCATCACACCGGAAGCTGTTCTCATCCCGGCCAGTTGCTGTCACCATTGCTGTCGATAGCAACACGCCCCAAAGCAGAAGATCTTGGCTTTTGCGGGCGTGGCCACGGTGAGCCGATCCTGTCCACGGACGATCTACCGGCATCAGTGCCGGGCACCTTCGGCAGACCTGATGGTCGCCGGCACCGATGGTCAAGGCAGGCGAACCGCCTCGGACTCAGGCCGCGAGCGCGGCGGCGGCAGCAGCAACCTTGGCTGCGACGCTATCCAGCGACGATTCCTTTGTGCTCAGCCCAGCGTGCGAGGCCAGCATCGGGCTGACATCGTTGAGATCGTTGAAGCTGACCTCGTGCAGGACGGGGATGACGCGACGAGTGGAGAGCAGCACGGCGAGTTCCTTCTCGGCCACGCCCTGGGCCTCAATGCTCTTGAGCAGCGCGGGCGTGACCAGCACGATCCCGACGCGAGAGTTCCGTAGCCCTTTGTCGATTTCGCGAATCATGAGCGAACCGAGCGGCAGGTCTACTTCGCTAAACCACACCGAGGCGCCATTCGACTTTAGATGGCCGTACAGCTCCTTCGCACTGCCCTCTCGGTCGTCCCATGCGTGGCAGAGGAAGAGGTCGCGGCGTTCAGGGTGCGCCTGAGCCTGCTCGCTGGCCTTCTGGGTGAAAGGCTCGACGGTGCGCCACTCCGTCGGGGTATACGACACTGATCTGCCGGTCCTAGTCCGACGGGAGCCTCCGCCGCTGCCGCCGGAAGAGCCGCCGTAGCTCGACCCTCCGCTCCTGCCTCCGTAGGACGGCTGAGACGAGTAGGGCGCGTATGACCCGTAGGATGAGCGAGACTGCCCCCTCCCCCCGCACGCTGGGCAGTTCGCCACCCCACTCGCGGTGCGGTGGCCTCTAGACGGTGCTGTGCATCGCGCCATAAGGCCATTGTAGAGGTCCCGTCTGACTCGGTTACGTTGCTGCGCCGGCGCCGCTTGACGTCTACACGTTGAAGCGGAACCTGGACGGGCTCATTCGTGACCTGCGGCGACCTGGTCGGCGCGCTGGTCGCGACCCTCGTGGCTTGCCGCCGCTGCTCGCTGGTTGCCGACGTTGGACGACGTCTTGTGCCCCCTGCCCCGAGCGGGTCCGTCGCAGCCGGCCGTCCTCGGTGGGTGTTCAACGCACACGGTTTAGGAAGGGGGTAGTGCCCGCTGGGGCACCCGTCGTGCTACCAGGACACACGGCCGAGGGCTTCCAGCACAGCCCTTGATCATTCCGCACATGTTCCGGATCTTGTTCCCTGGGTCCTGGATCTATCGATTGCTAGCAAGGCATCGACCCGGCCGCTGGCTCCTTCAAGGTTCCCTGCCGCTCCTCGCCGGTGTCGAAGAATGCTGTCAGGTAGGCGTCCGGAGGAAGCTCGCTGTCTCTCATCAGCGAGTAGACCTCGGCACCGTAGCCAAGCTCATCAAACATGCGGTATGCCTGCGCGAAGCCGAGGTACCTCCGGTCAACCTCGTTCGCGTACTCCGCAGCTTCAGCCTCGGCTAGGGCGACGGCCGCGTCGAAGCTCACCGCCCGCCAAACCGTAATGCGTTCCTCATAGACGAACGGCGCATCGCTGCCGTATTGGAATACGCACCGCACCGAGAACCACCCCTGGTTGACGGCCTCGTCGGCGTCGTGCGCGTCGCTCACCGGCCCATCCTGTCGCACGGTGCGGCCCGCGTCGACCATCACCGCCGCCGGCAACCCCTCGCTTGTAAGTTCTGGGCGTCCTGTCCGGCAGGGTCCGTCGGCGTCCCTGGCCTCGGGCCAACCGTCCGGCGTCGTCCCTTACTGGGTGGTTGCGTCCACGCCGGTTGCTGTCACCGTTGCTGTCGACATCTACGGCAGGCTTCCGGCTGACCGTCAGGCATTATTAGTGGCAACCTCCAGGCTTGGAAGCCCCATGCCCCGCCGGTCGCCTGCCACCGTCCGACGCAGCCTCCGCCGACACCATCGCCGGTTGCCGAAAACCCGTCTAAACGTGCCAGGGTTGCCAGGCCCCGCGATTGGTGTCCTCCGGAAGGTCGATCAACACTTCGGCTGGCCGGACAACTGGACCGCCGAAGCGGTGCTGCTGTGGATTCGTCCGCCTCGTAGAATCCGCCACAGTGGCACCGTGCCGTGGCATGACGAGTGTTACGACTGGCACGAGGACTGGCAGCATCCCCGCACCGTCATAGAGGTCGCCCTGGGTCAACTTCCAAGCCATATTCGCCGGGACCTACGGCGGACCATCAGCCGCGCTGACCAAACATGGCAAGCCCAGACACTGCCCAATCCGTCTGGCCGGACCGACCTTCCTTGGTGGCTACGAGCGATCGAGTAGACAGGTCATACGTTGATGCGGAACTTAGACGGGCGGTCGCGTGACCTGCGGTGGAACGGCCGCACCCCGGCCAAGCCCGCGCCTGGGCTCATGTCCTTCGCCGCTGATTGCCGACGTTTCACGATGTCTTGTGCCCCATCTGTGCCCCGCAAGCACCCTCGCTCACGGCTCGACGTCGTCCGGCTCGGATGTTGCTGACGGATTCGAGGTTCGGATGAGACGATCCTCTTGGGTGAGCTCAAGGGCAACACGTTCAACGAGTTCAACGATAATTTCGCGAGAGAGCTCATTGTCAACCGCGATGATTTGTAGTGCACCTCGATAGGAGTCGTCAGCTGCAACCTTACTGAGGAGTCGGTAGGCATCACGAATGCGGTCGAAGCTTAAGCCCTCTTGTCCGCTATTCGCTGAAATCCCATCCAAAATGAGTAGCCCAGGCAATGGGAGATTTCGATCGATCGCCACGGTGTGGTGAGCGAGCGCGTGTGCGATGTTGACAAGTGTCTTGAGGCCTTGACTGGATAATTCGTCGAAGCTGCGGCCGGAGACCTCGGGCAGGTACGATTTTCGGTTGATTTTAACCGTAAGCTCTTGGCCGAGGTCTGGGATACGCAGTTGCTGCAGGTACTCGAGCATCCGTTTCTCGAGGGCTTTGATATTTTCTTCCGCATCGTATCGAGACAGTTCACGCTCACTGATACGAAGCCTGAGATCTTCTTGCTGCGCTTCAAGCTCATCGCGGCTGGCAATTTGTTGCTCGTGCCGTCGAAGGAGGTCGGCGTATTCACGGAGACGCTTGATGTCGGCCTCGAGCTGAGCTTGCCGGGTGGCTTGATGCTCGATCTGTGCGGCGCGGTCGGAAACGAAGGCTTGGGTGCGCTGGTCGAGGTCGTCGGCCAGCCCAGCGATGAGCTGGTCGAGCCGGGTTGCCTCGTATGCCAATCTGTCGAGAGCACGTTGGCGTCCTTCGAGGACCTCGTTGGTCTCGGTGATCTGGCTCGCGATGCGGTCCTGCTCGCTCAGCAGCTCGGCTTCGGATGGCGCAGGCCGCGGCTGTTGCAGGCATAGGTAGCACAGGTGCGGATCGGTCCTTGCTGGTTCGACATCGTTACCGCAACGCGGACAGACCACGAAGTCGAAATCCACAAGCCACTCGCCAGCGACGATAGCGCGAGTGAGGCGGGCGGACTGACTGCTCAGTTGCCTGACCAGATCGTTAAGGTCCCTAATCTGCGCCTGCAGCCGAGACATGCGATCTGCAATGTCGGCACGACGGCTGCGTGCGGCGAGCAGGTCTTCTCGCGCGTGCTGGACGCCCGGAACGTCGGCTACTGCGCTTGCGAGAGCTCGGCGTTGTTCGATGACATGGTCCAGCTCGGCCGTGCTGGCCGCCAGTTGCAAGTCAAGGGTGGCGAGGTCCGCGAAGGGGGTGTCCTTGAGGAAGTGGGCACGGACCTCAGCGTCGTGTTCGAGGGAGTCGAGCTGTCGTTGCACGTGGCGCAGCTGGGCGTTGAGGCGGGCGAGTTCGGGTTCGTAGTAGCCGTAGGCGATCTCGAAGACCCAGCGGCGTTTGACGTCGCGGTAGTGGCGCTTGTGTCCAAAGACCTCAGTGTCGAGCTCGTCGCCAGTAATGATGCAGTATCCAAGCCAGTCGGTCATGGTGACCGGACTCTGCACACCGGTGGGGTCGGTTCGGGCCTGAGGAACGCTGATTGCTGGAATGTTGAGTCGGTCGAGCAGAAAAGTGCTGTAGGTGTGAGTCGAGCGGGCAACGGGAAGCCGTACCGATAAGGCTTCACGGCCTGGCTCGTTCTCGTCTTCGCTGATCTCGACGAGCGCGTCACTGGTAGTGGTTCGGGGTCGGTAAATCTTCCATGCGCGATCGCCGAGCATGACGTGCCCACGGATGGCGTCGACGTAGTCGACTTCGGGTGGTAGGTCCTTGGGCATGGTGCCGAGCAGCGCTCGGATCAGGCGAATGAAGGTGGTCTTGCCTGTGGTGATGTCGCCGACGATGTGATTGAGGCCTGCGTTGAAGGTGACTTCACGACCACCACCTACAAGACTTACGTGCAGTAGTTCGAGGCGGTGTGGATGAACCGGTTCTGGCGGGGTCGTGGTAGGTCGGCTCACGTCAGATCCTCGTGCCATGCGGCGTCGGCAATTTCGGGCAGTTCGTACAGGTAACTCTTGAGAGTGCTTCCGGACTTGTCGAGGTGGCGGCGTAGGAGTGCTAGGCGCTGATTGATGTCGTCGAAGCTGCCGTCGGCGCGTAGGTTGGCTGCGAGGTCGGCGCCGGTGTTGGTGGTGCGGTAGCCGAAGCCGTTGCCGAGGGGGGCTACTACGACGAGGCCGCGGCCAATGAGGGATCCGAGGACGGCGTAGTAGGAGGGGTCCCATGGGCCGTAGCGGTAACGCATCATGCGGGCGTCGAGGGGCGCCTCGTTGGGATCGAGTTGCTCGATCTTGTCAGCGCTGACGCCCTGGGAAATCAGAACGCGGCGTAGGTGGCGCGGGTAGCGGAGCAAGAAGTCAAGCTTGGCTAGCTTCACACGGCCTTCGAGGTATCGGGATTGGCCTCGGGCTTTGCGGCTGAAGGCGTCGATGAGCAGGAGGATTCGCGCCTCGGCTTCTCGTGAGGGCCGGAACCGGGCTCGCGGTGATTGGTCTGCGTGGAGAGCCGGCGGTCCTCCGCGCCTGGGCGGGGTGCCGGCCGCTGGCCTCGTGCTGGGAATCACGAGAGACCCCAGTCGAAGCGGCAGAGGTCGGACAGGTGGCCGAGGTAGCCGAAGATGAGCTCTTCGTCCTGGTGGAGCAAGGGCTTCCGGTCGCATTGGGCGAGATCGTGGGGGCGGGCACGCAAGTCAGCGGCGATAGCTTCGGCGGGGCGGCCGGCAGCGACGGGGTTACCAACGGCAGAGAGCTTGATGCGAGTAGAGGTGGCTTGGGCCATCCGCAGCACGCGACGGGCCAGGTCCTCTAGTTCGGACTCTGCGTTGTCGCGACTGGCAAGTAGGAGTTGACGCTCGACTTCCATGGTGGCTCGCAGTTCCTGAACATCTTCGATGAGTGTCGTGCTGGCACCCGCAGCTCTCATCTTCAGTTCCATCAGCGATGTTGCGGATCCATTAGCCATGCGTGCGAGGAGTCGGTGTTGTCGTTCGCCGGGTAAGGGCGGGGTGAGTGATGTGAGCATGCTGCGGCTAAGAGTCTGGTTGTGTATAGGCTCGATGTCTGACCAGCCGGGCTCTCCTGGACGCGGGAGGTCGTGACTCACGTGCGGAAGCGCTGCGGCCAAGATCGCCTGGATTGATGCCGGCTGACCGGCACCGCCAGTTTGTGCAGCGCTTGCGGCGCTGAGGAGCCGTTCGTAGAGGTGCTGCACTTCCTGATGAGACAGTGCGGGCCACAGGGCAGACATTTCCCACATCGCGACCTTGTCGATGTACATCTGGGTAGGCTGCCCGGGCTCGATGACTAGGCGCTGTAGGAAGTCGTCCACCCAGGCTCTGATGAGGCCGTGTGCGACGAGGCGAGCCCGGACATCGTTGCTTGCTGTGGTGGGGTCACGCACGAAGCTAGCGGTGTCCGCTTTCGGTGCCGTCGTTCCTTCAAGCCAGAGTTCGTAGCTGTACAGTTCGTGGCACTTGGCTTTGCGCGCGTTCACGTACGACCGGACGAGCGCGTCGAGTCCGCTTTCGCACATGGCAACGACGCTCCACGAGCCCTTGTCGCGGGTCTTGAGCTGGATGAGGCGGACCTTGTCGGAGTGGACAAGAGCAAGGTCCTCGATCTGCTCACATACGGCGAATGCAGGTCCGTCTTGTTCCCGCAAGCAGGTCAGCCACTGTCTCACTACTTGTTTTGCCTGCCAGACGTAGCGAGCGAAGGTTTCGAGTCCGGTGGGGTCGTTTGTGACCTTAGCGATCGCGGCGAGGTTGCCAAGGCTGGGAGTCGGTTCTTGCTTCGTTGCGTCGGTCACCCGAAAGACACTCCCACCTGGTGCGACGTCGAGGGCCAAACCCGAATCACGCGGCGTAATGGTCCTACTACTCGGGGAAACGATGTTAACGGAACGGTTCGGTGTCAGTCGACCCGTCATGCCCGGCCTGTTCGGCTGGTCTCGGTAAATGCAGGGCCGATCCTCGACGAGCCGTTCAGGTGAGGTTGCCTGGCTCGCCGTTCTGGTAGCCACGCTGTCGATCCCTCACAGCAGCGCCTTACCGGTGGCTACCTGCCATCCCGTCTGCCATCGACCCGCACTGCTGTGGAGCGGGCAGCCGCCCGGTCCGCCACGTCAAGGCGGCCTTGACGCAAGTTCGGACGCTGGCGGGTCGGGCGGTGGTCTGCTCGGCTTGCCCGGGTCGACGGCGGGCGGGATGGCCTACCGCAACCACTCACGGGCCGCGACCCCCCGGCGGAGCGCCGGCCATCCTGGAGCCGGAGCGCCCCCGCCGGAGGCGCAGTAACCACAACCCCGCGACCGCCGCCAGTTCGCCGACGCGGCCGGCGTCCCCTCCTCCTACGCCGCGCGGGCTCGTGGCCGCGCGGCCCGGCCGGCTGCCGGCCCAACCCTTCCTCGGTCAACAGCCTGTCGTGCTACGGCGGCCCTCCGGGCTCCCCGCTATCCGCGCCAGCCGCCGGGCGTGTTGCGTGGCCGGAGCAGAGCGACAGCGGAGCGACGGACGCGCGCCCAGGCGGCGGCGCGTGCGGCCCGTTCAGGGCCGCCTTGAAGACGTACAGAAACTTTGCACCACATCGCCGGCAGCATCGGCCGGCAGCCGGCCGTCCCACCCTGGCCGCAGGAATCACGGCGGGTTGACGTGTCGGTACCCGGTGCTACTCTGGCGCTCATCGAGCACGCCAGCGCGGCCTTCCCGCCGGATCGCTGGACTCGACGTCGGAGATGCCGAGCGGCCTTCCTGCCGCTGATGCGGGCCACGTTCCCGCCGGCCCTCGATTACACCGGCTCCCATGTCGGTCTCCGAATCCGCTGATCGGCCCAGCACGGCCTTCCCTGCCGTCCGCGATGGCCCGGATTCGCTTACCTCCACGGGTGGGGGCAGCCTGCGGCAACCCGCCGGATGCCGACAGTCCAGGCTCCCCACCCGTGCCAGCCCATTACGTCCACGAGCGTGAAAGGACATGACCCATCGGCGGGAAGTGGCACCACCGCCATTCCGCCCTCCGGCGTCAGCCGCCCTCTCGGCGGTGCCAGGAGACACGACGAACACCACCAGCGGACAGGCGTCCACGGCTGGTGGTGCTTCGTCTCCCGTCCCTGCCACCCCCGCACGAGGAGACAGCCATCTTCGCCACCTACCGCCCCGGCCTCGCCGCCGGTCGTGACGCCCAGGCCCTGCACCGCGCCGCTACGCCGGAGTTCTCCGGCTGGCTGGAGCACACCCGCCCCGCCGGCGGCTGTGCTCGCCCGATCCGCCTAACCGGCACCATCGCCGCCGTCGACCGGAACACCGGCCGAGTCCTCAGCGAGCAGCACACCGACGAGCTGCCCGACCGGACGCTGTACAAGGCGTGTGGCAACCGCCGCGAATCGGTGTGCCCGGACTGCGCCTGGGTCTACCAGGGCGACGCGTACCAAGTCGTCTGTCGCGGACTGACCGGCGGCAAGGGCATCCCCGAATCGGTCGCCCGGCACCCGGTCGTCTTCGCCACCTTCACCGCCCCGTCCTTCGGCCCGGTCCACCACCGCCACGTCCCGCACCACACCTGCCGCACCCGGCAGCGCTGCGACTGCCGCCCCGCCCCCTGCCGCGCCCGCAGCAACACCGGAACCTGCCCACACGGGCAGCCCGCGGCGTGCTTCGCCCGCCACGACGCCAACGATCCGCGGCTCGGGCAGCCGTTGTGCCTGGACTGCTACGACCACGGCCACCAGGTCGTCTGGAACTACTTCTCCGGCGAGCTGTGGCGGCGCACCAAGCAGGCCATCGAACGTCACCTCCCCGCCCTCTGCCGCAAGCGCGGGATCCCCTTCGTCCGAGTCGTCACAGCCTCTGGCAAGGTCCGATGGGTGCCGCCCGTGCGGGTGTCCCACAGCAAGGTCGCCGAGATGCAGCGCCGGGCAGCCGTGCACTTTCCACGTCTTGCTGCGCCTCGACGGCGTTGATTCCGACGACCCGGACGCGATCGTCCCGCCACCGGCCGGCATCACCGTTGACGACCTGGAGGAGGCGGTCCATACCGCCGCTGCGCGGATCACGGTCACTACGCCTGCGCATCCGGACCGGCCGCAGGGCTGGTTGGTCGCCTGGGGTGAGCAGGTCGACGTCCGGCGGATCAACACCGCTGGCGACGAGTTGACCGACGGCAAGGTGGCCGCTTACCTGGCGAAGTACGCCACCAAGGCCACGGAAGCCACCGGGCACTCGTTGACCCGGCTCACCCCGGCAACGATCGATGACTACGCCGACCCGGAAGGCGACCACGTCGCCCGGCTCATCGACGCCTGCTGGCACCTCGGCCGCCCCACCCAGACCAGCGGGACCGGTGGCGCCGCAGCGGCCGGCGACCGTCAAGGCGGCCTTGACGCACAATCAAACGTCTACGGCGGGCTGCGTCGCTGGGCGCACATGCTCGGCTTCGGCGGCCACTTCCTTACCAAGGCCCGCCGCTACTCCGTCACCTTCGGCCAGCTCCGCGACTCCCGCGCCACCTACCGCCGCATTGAGGACGACGGAGCCACCGAAACGATCACCGTCGGCACTCTCACCTACATCGGGTCCGGCTGGCTCTCCGACGGAGACGCCCTGCTCGCCAACACCGCCGCGAGGCAGCGACGGGAGAGCAGCCGTGTCGGCCGGGAAGAACTTGCCCACGAAGCTTGGCTCACCGGAGCCGCCGCATGAGCCACGACCTCCGCCCCCGCTGGTACTCGCCGGCCGAGGTCGCCGTGCTGCTGGGCTTCGGGATCTCCAAGGTCAAGATGAAGATCGCCACCGGCGAGCTGCGCTCCATCAAGGACGGCAAATACCGCCGCATCCTCCCCGAATGGGTTGACGAGTACATCCGTGAACAGGCCGAGCGGCAGGAGGCTGCCTGATGCCTGGACGCGTAAGGGCCAACGGCGAAGGCTCGATCTTCCCCTACCGCAACGGCTTCGCCGCGTACGTCTGGGTCGAGAAGCCCGACGGCAAGCGGGGCCGGAAGTGGGTCTACGGAAAGACCCGCGAGGAGGTCCACGACAAGTGGATCAAGCTCCACGGGCAGGCCAAGGCCGGCCCGGTGGCGACCCGCTTTCCGACCGTGGGGGAGTACGCCGGCTACTGGCTACGCGAGATCGTCAAGCCGAACCTCGCCCCGGGCAGCTACGTCACCTACGAAGTGGTGGCCCGGCTCTACCTCGTGCCGGGGCTGGGCCGGAAGCGCCTCGACAAGCTACGGGTCAGCGACGTGCAGACCTGGATCAACGAAGTCGGGCGGACCTGCCAGTGCTGCGCCCAGGGCAAGGACGAGCGGCGCAATCCGGCCCAGCGTCGCTGCTGCGCCCTCGGCCGCTGCTGCCAGGATCTGCCCTCGGCAACCAGCGTCACGCACCTGCGGACCGTGCTCCGGACGCTGCTGTCCCAGGCGATCACCGAAGGGCTGATCTCCCGCAATGTCGCATCCCTGGTGAAGCTGCCGCCGGTACGGAGGCGTAAGCGGAAGGCGTGGACGAGCGACGAGGCACGGCGGTTCCTGGAGTCGGCCCGTGCCGACGATGACCCGCTCTACGCCGCGTACGTCCTGGTCCTGGTGCTCGGTCTGCGCAAGGGCGAGATGTTGGGGCTCACCTGGGCTGACGTCGACCTCGACACGGGGGAGTTGACCATCGATCGGCAGCTCCAGCGGGTCGGTGCCGAGCTGCTGCACCGGGAGACGAAGACGGCTGCCTCGGACGCCACCCTGCCGCTGCCGGACATCTGCACTGTGGCGCTCAACCGCCGCCGCACCGCGCAGACTGCCGCCCGGGACGCCGCCGGTCCGGCCTGGCAGCCCTCAGACCTGATCTTCACCACCCGCTACGGGCGGCCAGTCGAGCCGCGCAACTTCAACCGCTTCTGGGACCGGCGCTGTGACGCGGCCGGAGTCCGGCGGATCACCGTCAGGGATGCCCGGCGGACCTGCGCCTCGCTCCTTGCGGACCTGGACGTGCACCCTCGGGTGGCGATGCAGATCCTCCGGCACGCGCAGTTCGCCATCACGATGGAGATCTACACGGTGGTGTCCTCGGCGGCCACCCGCGACGCCCTCAAGCGGCTTGGCAGCGCACTAGACCGGTGAGGCGCTACTGCTGTACTTCCCTGCTGTACGAGGCGTGCTGACAAAGACAGCGGCCCTGCAAAGGGCCGCTGAGCTGGAACGGAGTGGGCCGCCAGGGACTCGAACCCTGAACCTATGGATTAAAAGTCCACAGCTCTGCCATTGAGCTAGCGGCCCGCCCGCTCAGGTTACCGGAACCCACCCGCCCTAAGCTCGCGGCTTCCGCCGCCTGTCGATCTTCAGACCCGAACCAGGCGACGCGCCAGGCGCGAGGCGTGAACCTCCCCGCCCGGGGAACCGGGGCAACCATGCGAGTCACCAGCACCGCCGCCGTCGCGGCCTCCCGCGAGGTCCCGGGCGCCGACGGCGTACGCCGGCCCGGCGGCGAGGTGCACGCCTGGCTGCCGGGCCAGAACCAGACGCTGTGCGGGCTGCCGCTGAGCCGTACCCGCCTGCGCCGCTTCCCGCACGTGCCGTTCGACTACTCCGGCACCGACGTATTCACCGAGGCCGACCCGGAAGGCTGGGTCTGTCCGCGCTGCCTGGCCGCCACGTCGGGTCGCCGCGATCGGGAGAAGGGCTGGGTGCGCATGAACCCCCGTCCGTGAGCGGTTGCTGCCCGGTTCAGCGGGTACCGCACCGGACATGCGCATCGTGATCGTGGGAGCAACCGGCAACGTGGGGACGGCCGTGCTGCGCCGGCTGCGGCGGGAGACGGGAGCGGAACTGGTGGGCGTCGCGCGCCGGCTGCCCGGACCGGACGCCGGTGAGCCGTACGCCGACGTGGAGTGGCATTCCTGCGACATCGGCGCGCCCGGCGCGGCCGACCAGCTCGTGCGGATCTTCGCCGGGGCGCGGGCGGTGGTGCATCTGGCCTGGCAGATCCAGCCCAGCCACGACCGCCGCACGCTCTACCGGACCAACGTCGGCGGCAGCCGCGCGGTGATCGAGGCCGCCGTCCGGGTCGGCGTTCCGGCCCTGGTGTACGCCTCATCGGTCGGCACCTACGCGCCCGGCCCGAAGAACCATCCGGTCAGCGAGAACTGGCCGGCGACCGGGGTGGAGACGTCGTCGTACAGCCGGGACAAGGCGGAGGTGGAGGCGCTGCTCGACGGCGTGCAGCGGGAGCACCCGAAGCTGCGGCTGGTACGGCTGCGTCCGGGGCTTATCTTCCAGCGGGAGGCCGGTACGGAGATCAGCCGCTACTTCCTCGGCCCGCTGGCGCCGGTGCGCCTCCTCCGGTTCGGCCGCATTCCGCTGGTGCCGTCGAACAAGCGGCTGCGGATGCAGGCGGTGCACGCCGACGACGTCGCCGACGCGTACGCCCGGGCGGTTCTGGGGGATGCGAGCGGCGCCTTCAACGTGGCGGCCGACCCGGTGCTGACGCCGGAGCTGGTGGCCCGGCACTTCCACGGCTGGACGGTGCCGGTGGCGACGCCGGTGCTGCGCGCGGCGGCGGCGCTGACCTGGCGGGCGCGGCTGCAACCGGTCGACACCGGCTGGGTCGACCTGGCGCTGAACGTGCCGCTGATGTCCAGCCACCGTGCCGAGACCGAACTCGGCTGGGCCCCGGCGATCGACTCGGTGACCGCCCTGAAGGACCTGTTCAACGGCATGGCCACGAGAGCCGGCACGGATTCCCCGCCGCTGTCCCCGGACCCGACCCTCCCCGGCCGCCCCGCAGCCCTGACCCGAGGCCACCTCCCCGGCCACCCCAACCCCTACTGACCCGCCCTTCGCCGCTGCCCGCCGCTGTCCCATCCGCTCCGGCGTCGGCCCCGCCCTCGCCCCACCCCGCCACCCCGCCCCACCCCGCCCTGTTGATCAAGGAGTTTGTGTCACGCGCAGAGATCAACTGGAACACAAACTCCTTGATCACCGAGTTGAAAGGGCGGGTGCGAGGGTGGGGCGGGTGGGGCGGGGGCCGTAGGGCGGAGGACTGGCCGGTGATCATGAAGTTGGCGGGTCGACACGCCGATATCGGGACCGTCAACTTCATGATCGACGGGGCGGGGTGAGGGCAGCGTCCATGCGCCGGCTGTTCAGGCGGCGATCATGAGGTTGACGGCGCGACACGCCGATGGCGAGGCCGCCAACTTCATGATCGACGGGGCGAGGCGGGGCGGGGCGGGGCGAGGCGGGGCGGGGCGAGGCGGGACGGGACGGGACGGGACGAGGCAGGGCAGGGCAGGGAGGGGGTCAGGAGATTTGGGCACCCAGGAAGAAGATGCCGGGGTGGCCCTTTGTCTCGAAGCCTCTGCTCGGGTTGCGGCGCAGCGTTGAACTGTCGATCTGCAGCGAGCCGGTGCGGTTGTTGCTGACGAAGAAGATCGCGCCGCCGCCCTCGTTCGCGCTGTTGTCCTCGATCACCGTGCCGGCGATCCGCACCGCGAACTCGTTGCCGTCGCAGTAGATCGCGCCGCCGCTGCCGCCGCCCGGAGTACCGCCCCGGGCCGGGTTCGCGCCGGTGCCGACCGCCCGGTTGTCGCGGAAGACGCTGTTCAGCACCGTCCAGGAGACGCCGATGCTGCTCAGCGCCCCGCCGTTGGCGCACACTCCGCCGGTGAAGGTGCTGCTCACCACGTACACCGGTTTGTTCTCGAACTGGCTGAGCACGCGCAGCGCCGCGCCGCCCAGGTCGGGGCCGGTACGGTCGCAGCGGTTGCCGACGAACCGCGAGTTGACCACCTTGAACCGCCCGCCCCGGACGAAGATCGCGCCGCCCCCGCCGCCCTCGGTCCGCTCACCGGTGGAGTCGCCGTCGGCGAACGTCAGGTTCTGCACGGTGAGCTGCGGGTGGTCCTGGTTCTGGCAGTGCGAGGTGGTGAAGCCCTGCGCCTGGTCGCACGTGTTCATGTAGAGGATGCGGCGCTTGCCGCCGCCGCTGAGCGTGACAGTGCCGCCGCCGTCCAGCACGATGCGCGGGCCGTGCGAGTTCACCACCTTGGCGGTGGCCTTCATGGTGATGGTGACCGGCGCGGGCCCGCAGTCGAAGGTGATGACGCCGCCGGCCGCGACGGCCTTCACCACCGCCTCGGAGGTGCAGCTCGCCGGGGTGCCGCTGCCGACGGTACGGGTCGGGCGCGAGGTGTCCACCGGACGCGCCTCGGCCGGCACGCTCGCCCGGCCGGCGGGGTTGCCGGCGCGGAACGCCACTGTGGCGGGGGTGGGGCTCGGCCGGGCGCTGCCGAGTCCGGAACGCCCGCTCGGGGAGAGCGAGGGCGACGGGGCGGCTGCCGGACCGGCCGGCGAGCCGGGGTCGGCGGCGGGTGCGGGGGCCGGATCGTCGCCGCAGGCGGGCAGCGTCGCTGTCGCCAGGGCGAGGACGAGCAGAGTGACAGCCGACTTCACGCGCACCGCCCGATGCTAGGAGGACCGGCCGCGCCGGCACGACTCCACAGCCGATCCTTAACCCGCCGCTAAGCCGCAGCGAGCGGCCGCGCGACGGTCAGGCGTGCGACAGCGCGAACGCGACCAGGAAGCCGAGCACGGTGATCAGCCCGACCAGCAGGTGCGCGTCCGCGAACGCCTCCGGCACCATCGTGTCGGTGATCATCGCGAGGATCGCGCCCGCCGCGAGCGCGGTGATCGTCGCCAGCACCTCCGGCGGCGCGCCGCCGAGCAGCGTGTACCCGGCCAGCGCCGCCGCGCCGGAGATCAACGCGATGGCCGTCCACAGCCCGAACACGTAGCGCCGGGTGCGCCCGGCCTGGCGCATGCCGGCCGCGCTGGACAGCCCTTCCGGCACGTTGCTGAGGAACACCGCGATGACGGTTACCAGGCTGACCGGGCCGCCGGCCAGCAGGCTCGCGCCGATCACCACCGATTCGGGTACGCCGTCGAGCAGCGCGCCGACAGCGATGGCCGTACCCGAGCCGGGCTGTTCCCGCTCGGACGGCTGCTCGTCGCCGGAGCGCTTGCGGTGCCGCGCGCCGTGCCGGGCCAGCAGGACGTTCGCCCCGGTGTACGCGAGCGCGCCGATCGCCGCACCGATCACCACCGGCCGCAGGCCACCCTGCTCGTGCGCCTCGTCGATCAGCTCGAACGAGACGGCGGAGAGCAGCACGCCCGCCCCGAACGCCATCACCGAGGCGGTCGTCCGGCGCGGTACGCGCGCGAAGTACCCGACGGCCGCCCCGATCAGCAGGGCCGACCCGGCGAGCAGGCCCCAGAATCCCGCTTCCAGCCATTCCGGCACGCGCTGGACCCTACCCCCGGCCGCGTGCCGCCAACCGGGTCAGAAGTCGGCGAACAGGTGCGGCAGCTCGCGGGGGAAGAGGCGGCGCAGCTCACCGGCCGCGTCCACCGGCACGTCGCCCAGGCCGCGTACCACCACCTCGGCCGGGTCGAGCACCCCGTACGCCAGGGCGGACAGCCCGGCGGCGGTGAGCCGCGCGGCCGGCACGCCGCCCTCGGCGGTGGTCTGCGCGGGCAGCACCGCCAGCTTGCCGGTGGTGCCGTCGAGCAGGTGCCGGCCGGCGAGCCAGCGGTCGCCGACCACCTCGATCAGCACCCGGCCCACCCCGACCGGCTGGTCGGCGAGCGCGTCCAGGCTGAGCAGCCGGGCCATCGGCGCGGTCGGGTCGGGCCGGGCCACCCTCGCCTCCACCTGCACGTCGAGGTCGGTGAGCCACAGCTCCGGCAGTTCGTCCGGGGGAATCTGGACGCTGATCCGGGCCACCTGGTCGACGTGCCGGGCGAAGAACTGGAGCACCGACGCCCGGGCGTACGGGTCGTCGACGAGCAGGTCGTCGGCGTGCAGCGTGCCGGCGTGGTCGTCGATCCGGTAGGTGACAGCGCCGACCGTCTCGCCGCCGCGCACCACGCTGACCAGCCAGCGGTCGTCGCGGTCGCGCAGCCCGACCGCCCGGAAGTCCGGGAAGACCGCGAAGCCGTGCCGTTCCCGCAGGCACCGTTCGGTGTACGCGCGCCACCGCGCATAGCCGGTGCCGATCCGCTCCCAGACCAGCTCGTCCGGCAGTTCGGCGCGCAGCAGCGGCGCCAGGTCCGCGGGGGAGAAGACAGCGGTACGCCGCCGGGGCAGCCCGATGTAGCCGAAGCGCTCGTAGAACGAGGCGCGGAACGGGTGCAGCGCGCTGAGCTGCTGCCCCTCGTCCCGCATGCCGTCGAGGAGCTGGTGCATGAGCGTGCGGACGTGTCCGCGCCGGCGGGCCAGCGGATGGGTGGCCACGCCCGCGACACCGGCCATCGGCAGCACCGCGCCGCGCAGGTTCTGCCGCATCGGGATCGCCGAGACCGCCGCCGCGGTGACGCCGTCCTCCTCGGCCACCAGTGTCGTGTTCCCGGCGTTGTACGGCAGGTAGGCGCGGAACTGGTCGGTCCGGGAGGCGCCCATCGGCGAGGCCTCGAACGCGTACGCCTGGAGCGGGAAGCTGGTGGTCAGTCGTTCATCGGCGGCCAGCCGGCGGATGTGCATCCGTTCATCCCAACCGCAGCGGGCGCGCTCCGCAACCGGAAAGGACGCCGACTCACGCCTCGGTGACGTCCGAGATGACCACTGTCACGTTGTCCGGCGCGCCGGCCTGGTGGGCCAGCTTCACCAGTTGCTCGCCGCACTGCTGGCGGTCGCCGTAGGTGGCGAGCGCCGCCGCGATGGCGGCGTCCTCCACGTAGTCGGAGAGGCCGTCGCTGCACAGCAGCAGCCGGTCGCCGGGGAACACGGTGAGCGCCCCGACGGCGGGTGGCGCGTCGGAGCCCTGCACCGCGCGGGTGACCAGCGAACGCTGCGGGTGGTGGCGGGCCTGGTCGCGGGAGAGCGCGCCCTGGTCGACGAGCGCCTGCACGAACGTGTCGTCGCGGGTGAGCTGGGTCAGCTCGTGGTCGCGCAGCAGGTAGCAGCGGGAGTCGCCGACCTGGGCGAGCACCAGGGTGTCCCCGGCGAGCAGGGCGGCGGTCAGCGTCGTACCCATGCCGTCGCGGGCCGGGTCGACGGTGATGGCCGCGCGGATGCGCTGGTTGGCGGTGCTGACCACGGCGCGCAGCGCGTCGGCCGCCTCGTCGGCGCCGGTGGGCGGGGTCAGCTCGTCCAGGATCCGGATGACGATCTCGCTGGCCACCTCGCCGGCGGGGAGCCCGCCCATGCCGTCGGCCACCGCCACGAGGCGGTCACCGGCGAGGGCGGAGTCCTCGTTGTTGGTCCGGACGAGGCCGACGTCGTTGAGGATGGCCGAGCGGAGGATGAGCGTCATGAGGACAAGCTTGCCAAGAAGAACGGCTCCGCGTCTCTACGCGGTGGCGGGTCTGCTGAAAGAAATGTCATCCGCTTGCATCCTGGGTATGCGTCAACTGTCCGGTGTGGACGGTCGAGGATAACGCAGCAGCAGGCTCGCGTGGACCTCCTCCTCACCCACCGCCGCGTACGTGTGCGGCACGTCGGAGACCCACCGCAGGTAGCCGCCCGGACCGGCGGTGAGCGGGGCGTCGACCGGGCCGGCGCGCAGTACGCCGGAGAAGACTGTGACGTGCTCGGTCACGCCGCTGGAGTGGGCGGGGGAGAGCTGAGCCGGACCCGGGGTGACGCACATCCGGTACAGCTCGTAGGTCGCCTCCCGGTCACTGAAGACCTCCAGCAGGGTGGCGCCGACAGCCGCCCCGCGTACCGTCGGTGCCTGCTCGGGCGCGGAGAGTACGGCGGTCAGCGGCACGCCGAGCTGCGCGGTGATCGCGTACAGGGTCTCCAGCCGGGGGTTGCGTACGCCGTTCTCCAGGCCGGAGAGCGTGGCCTTGCCGACGCCCGCGAGGCGGGCCAGCTCGGACAGGGAGATGCCCCGTTCGGTGCGGAGCGAGCGGATGCGCCGGCCGACCTCCCGGGCGCCCCGGTCATCGGGTGGTGCGGCGGCTGTCATGAGGGCTATCGTGCTACACCGTGCCGTTCCGTAAACGGAACGGCGGAGGAGGAGAGCATGGGGGGTCGGCTCCAACCCGTCCTGGCCGGCGTGG
The DNA here is from genome assembly GCF_028768405.1 of Micromonospora chalcea. NCBI lineage: Bacteria > Bacillati > Actinomycetota > Actinomycetes > Micromonosporales > Micromonosporaceae > Micromonospora > Micromonospora chalcea. The sequence goes on from NZ_CP118233.1 coordinate 5,046,507, forward strand.
TGACCGCCCTGGTCGGCTTCGCCAGCTCGTTCACAGTCGTCCTGGCCGGGCTGCGCGCCGTCGGCGCCGACCGGGACCAGGCCGCCTCCGGCCTGCTCGCGCTCTGCGTCGCCAGTGGCGCCTGCGCGGTCTGGCTCGGCCTGCGGCACCGGCTGCCACTGTCGATCGCCTGGTCCACGCCGGGCGCGGCGCTGCTCGTCGCCACCGGGCCGGTCACCGGCGGCTGGCCCGCCGCGGTCGGCGCGTTCCTGCTCGCCGGCCTGCTGATCGTCGCCGCCGGGCTGATCCCCGCGCTCGGCCGCGCGGTCGCCGCGATCCCCGCCCCGATCGCCTCCGCCATGCTCGCCGGGGTGCTGCTGCCGCTGTGTACGGCGCCCGTACGCGCCCTCGTGGAGGTGCCCCGGCTGGCCGGGCCGGTGGTGCTGGTCTGGCTCCTGCTGCACCGGTTCGCCCGCCGCTGGGCGGTACCCGGCGCGCTCGCCGTGGCAGTTGTCGCGATCGCGCTCACCACCTCCGGCCCGGCCCGGATGGACGCCGCACCGGTCGTCGCGTTCACCGCGCCGGCCTGGACGCTGCCCGCCGTCGTCGGGCTCGCCCTGCCGCTGTTCCTGGTCACCATGGCCGCCCAGAACGTGCCCGGCACCGCCGTGCTCGCCGGCTACGGCTATCGGGCCCCGCTGGGCTCGGCGCTGCGGGTGACCGGGCTCGCCACCGCCCTCGGCGCTCCGGCCGGCGGGCACGCGGTGAACCTGGCCGCGATCACCGCCGCGCTGGCGGCCGGGCCGGACGCCCACCCGGACCCGGAACGGCGCTGGATCGCCTCGGTCACCGCCGGGATCGGGCTGGCGCTGCTCGGGCTCGGCGCGGGCGTGGCCACCACACTGGTGTTGCTCTCCCCGCCGGTGCTGGTGGAGGCCGTCGCCGGGCTCGCCCTGCTCGGCGCGCTCGCCGGGGCGGTCGCGGCGGCGGTGGCCCAGCCGGACGCGCGGGAGGCGGCGGTGGTGACGTTCGTGGTCACCGCCTCCGGGGTGAGCCTGTTCGGGGTGGGCGGCGCGTTCTGGGGGCTGGTCGCGGGCTGGCTGATGCTGCTGCTGTTCCGCCGCCGCGCGGCCGCGTCCCCGCCGGCCGGGTCGCCCGAGGCGGAACCCGCCCCGCCGGTTCCCAGCCGGGCCGGGTGACGACCGGTCATCCCATGGCGGTCTGCTGAGGCGGGAGCCGCAGTTCGAGTTCGATGCTCTGCACCTCCTCCTGGCTCACAGTTATCGGTTCCGGCCGCCCGATCTGGTAGCCCTGCGCGAAGTCGACCTCCGCGGCGCGCAGGAGATCCAGGGTCTCCTGGTCCTGGACGTACTCGGCGGCGACCCGGATGCCGAGCGTGTGGCACAGCTCGACGAGCGCCGACACCACAGCCTGGTCGGCCGGCGACCGGCACAGGTCGACGATGAACGCGCCGTCGATCTTCACCAGGTCCACCGGCAGGTATTTGAGCTGGGCGAGGGCGCCGTATCCGGTGCCGAAGTCGTCGAGCGCCAGGTGGCAGCCGACCTCTCTGATTCCGGTGGCGAAGGCCAGCGCCTCGTTGCGGTTCTCGATGAGCGCGGTCTCGGTGATTTCGAACGTCAGGCATTCCGGCTTGACGTGGTGCCGGTGGATCGCCCCGGTCACGAAAGCGAGCAGTCCCGGGTCGGCGAGCGACTTCCCGGAAATGTTCACCTGGTAATGGGAGGTCTGTGCCCCGCGGCCGATCAGTTCCAGAGCGTGGTCGATGACCCACTTGTCCACCGCCAGGATCTCGCCGACCCGCTCGGCCATGTCGAGAAAGGCCCACGGCGCGACCGGTTCACCGGTGTCGCTGCGAACGCGCAGCAGAATCTCGTGACGGGCCACCTGATTGAGCCCGAGATCGATGATGGGCTGGGCGTACAGGGCGAACCGGTTGGCCGAGACGGCGCGGTGAATCCGGCGGCGGCACCGGTCCGTCCGTTCCCGCTCGGCGACCGGCCGCTCCAGGACCTTGACGGCGGTGGCGTTGCGGTGCGCGTCGCGGGCCGCGTGCTCGCCGTCCACGAGAAGGTCGAAGCCGGTGTCCGGGATGTCGTTGCCGAAATGGACCACGCCGGCCGAGGTGTTGAGCCGCAGGGGCTTCTGCCGGACGCTGAACAGATGGTTCCGGAACTTGTCCACGATCCGGGCGGCCAGGGCCTCGGCCTTCCCCGCGTCGTCCCGGGGGGCGAGCAGTAGGCCCCACGAGCCGGAACCCACCAGCCCGCTGGTGACGCCGTCCCCGGCGACTGCGCGCAGGGTCCGGGCGATCTCCGCCGTCACCTGGTCGCGGTCCTCGTCGGTCAGCGCGTCGGGCAGCCGGGTGGCCGGTTCGGTCGCCACGACGATCAGGGCGCCGCCGGTGGTGCGCCGCGCCCGGTCGACCTCGTCGATCACGTACCCGCGGGTCTGGAGCCCGGTGAGCACGTCCCGGACGGCCGGGTCGGGGCCGAGCATCCGGCTGCGTACGGCGAGCCGGCGCTGCTCCTGGCGGGCGAGTTCGAGCGCGGTGATGTCCTCGCCGGTGGCGATGACGCCGACCGGCCGGCCCGCGTCGGTGAGGATCTCGAGGTGGCAGTACACGTGGCGGACGCTGCCTCCGGGCTGGACCACCCGGAAGCCGATCTCGTCGGGGCGGCTCTGTTCCCACGCCGTCCGCACCGCGGCGAGGACGCGCTCGACATCGGCGGGATGAACGAGGTCGGCGAGCGTCCGCGGGGTGAGGCGGAGCGTTCCCGGCGCGTGCCCGACGATCATCGCCATCTCGTCGGACCAGGAGAGCCGCTCGAAGCGCTCCGCGTCGTGGTCGCCGGGCAGCCAGGTGACGGTGCCCTGCTTCGCCAACTGGGCGGCGCGGGTGACGCGGACGGCCTCGTCGGCGTCCCAGGTCAGGGGATCGGCGAGGTCGGTGTCCACGATGATCTTGTAGCCCTCGGCGAGGGACAGGTCGTGCTGGCTCTGCACGGTCCGCGCCACCCGGCGGGCGCGCGCGAGCTCCAACGGGCTGGGTGTGGTCTCGGCGAGCGCCAGGATGTCATCGAGATCCACGGCCGGCCCCCTGCCGCCGCTCGCTCTCCGAGCGGGTGAAGCCGGCCTTCTCGGCCAGTTCGCACAGCTCCTTCTTGGCGGCGGCCTTGTAGGAGCGGACGCTGTTCTCGGTCAGGCCGAGGATGCGGGCGATCTCCTGGTTGGAGAAGCCCTCCTTCGACATCTGGAACACCTCGGCGTGCCGTACCGGCAACTGGTGCAACCAGCCGCGCAGCGTCTCCTGCGCCTCCCACGCGTCAGCGATGTCCGAGTGGGACGACGGCGGCAGGTCCTCCGGCGCCACCGCGGCCTCCCGCAGTCGTCGGTCGTGATCCTTCAGCATCTTGAACCGCGCCGTACGGACGATCCACCCGATCGGCCGGACGTGGTCGCGGAGCTTGGACCACTCGACCCGACCGTGCAGAAAGGCTTCGTGAAGCGCGTCCTCCACCGCCTGACGGTCCCGGCATCTCGCCCGGAGAATCCGTTCCACGGTGTGGTACGAGCCTTCGGTGAATTCGGCGAACTCCCGGTCGTGAACGGCCTTCAGGCGGGCCGCCTCCGCCTCGCGCAGAGCGTCGTTGTCGTCGGGATCCGGTGTGAGAGCGGCGGTGCCCTTGATGTCTGTCACGCCGCCTCCTCGACGGGGCCGGGCTTCGACGCAGCGCGCCCGCCCAGTTCGACCTCCCGATGCCCGTCGCGATCGCGCTCCACGATCCGTACGACGTCATGGTCCGCCTCGGCCAGCCGGATCAGCCACGTGACCCGCGCTGTGGTGCGTGTTGTCGCCTCGCGTTCCTCGTTCATCCGGGCGCGGTATGCCACGTAGGCCCGCACCAGGCCCGCCACCACTCCGGCGACGGCAGTGGCCACGGCCACCACCTGATATCCGGTGAGCGGTTCCGCCAGCGCTTCGTTCATTGTTCCCCCTCGGCCCCCTTGGTTCGCCAATTACTATCCGTGGCGAGAGGCCGATGTAGATACCAGAACGCGCGCAATGTTTTTGAAGATCAACGATCAAGTCGTTCATCAGCGATTAAAGCGCAAAGTCATGGCATTGAGACTCTGCGCAAGGGGATTGACGGGCGGCTTTTCCGGGCAACTTGCATTGATCACCTATTACTGCGGGTGACAAATCCATCACCTCGGCGGGCGTCACTCCTCGGCGGGCAGCTCCGTGGCCGGGACGGTGAGGCGTACCGCGCCGTCGTGCACCGCGGCGATCCGGTCGGCCAGCACGTAGACCGCGCCGGTGCGGACCAGGTCGGTGGAGACCTTGAGATAGCCGTCGCGCAGCAGCCGTGCGGCCAGGTCGGCCGGCACGTCCGGCTCCTCGACCGCCGCCGACTCGATCAGCTCGTCCAGGCTGCTGCCGGGGTCGACCGGCGCGGGCGCCTGCACGGTCACCGCGGCCGGGTCGCCGCGCTGGACGAGATCGACTGTGCCCACCTCGACGCCTGCGGAGTCGACCACCCGCATGCCGGTGGTGACCCGGGAGACGGTGTCCTGCTGCTGGCTCATACGGCAGCGGTTCCCGGGTCGCACGGGCGCTAAACGGACGGGGCCCAGCCGCCCGGCGGGCGGGGGGACAGTTCGCGCCACGTGTCGGTGCCGTCCAGCAGCGCCCGGACCGTCTCCTCCGCCTCCTCGACGCTGGCGTGCTCGTAGAACCGGGAAACCCCCTCGGCGCCGCCGGCCCGCTGCTCCACGTGCCAGCGGTCGCCGTCCACCCGGAGGAAGACGTCACGCCGGGCGAGGCGTCCCCATTTCCCGTTCCACCAGTGCCTACGCTGCTCCATGCCCGGACTCTATCGAACATGTGTTCGATACACGTCGGCCCCCGCGAGATTGTCGCGGGGGCCGATCGGCTATGGCGTCAGCGCGGCGCGGGCGGCTCCTGCCGGCGGCCGAGCACGTCGTCCAGGGCGCTGCGCTGGCCCGGGGTGCCGTGGTTGCCGGCGAGCAGCGCGTCACGGATCTCGGTGAGCAGCTTGACCTCCTCGCTCGGGGCCGACGGCGGCGGCTCCTCGCCGCGCTTGCGGCGCTCGGCGAGCTTGTTCATCGGGAAGACCACCAGGAAGTACAGAACGGCGGCGGTTAGTAGGAAGGTGATCGCCGCGTTGACGAAGTCCACCCAGGGGAACTTCACGTCACCGATCGTCCAGGTTCCCGACTTGAGTTCACTGCCACCACTGACCAGCTTGATCAGCGGCTTCAGGAACGAGCCTGTAAAGGCCGTGACCACGCCGGTGAACGCGGCGCCGATGACGACACCGACCGCCAGGTCGACGACGTTGCCGCGCATGATGAAGTCTTTGAAGCCCTTGAGCATCCGTACTCCCGTGCCCTGATGAGTCTGCGTCGGGGACAACCTATGCCCCGGCGGGCCCTTCGAGAAAAGCACCGGCCTCGATCGCCGCCCGCTGCGGGTCGCCGGCCCGGATCGCCTCCACCAGCCGGCCGTGATCCACGTACCGCTCCGGGGTCAGCGCCTCGCCCATCGCCTGGGCCACGGTGCTGCGCAGCGCGGCGCCGACCGAGGCGTACAGCTCGGCCAGCATGGCGTTGTGCGCGGCCGCCACCACTGCCGTGTGCAGCGCGGCGTCCGCCTCGACGAACTCGTCCACCCGGCCGCCGCGCCACGCGGCCTCGCGGGCCGCGAGCGCGCCGTCGAGCGCCACCAGGTCCTCAGGGGTACGCCTCAATGCGGCGAGCCGGGCGGCCTCCACCTCGAACGCGCGCCGGACCTCGATCACCTCGGTCATCCGGTCGTCGGTGAGCCGGCGGGCCACCACCGGGGCCAGCTCGTCGGTCGACACCACGTACGTGCCGGAGCCCTGCCGGCACACCAGCACCCCGGCGTGCACGAGCGCCCGGACCGCCTCGCGGACCGTGTTCCGGCCCACGCCGAGCTCGGCGACGAGTTGCGGCTCGGTGGGGATGCGCCCGCCCACCGGCCACTCGCCGCCGAGGATGCGCTCCCGGAGCTGCTCGATGGTCTGGCGGACCCGGTGACCGCGCGGCGGCACGACGACGGAATCCACGGCGGGTGTCACCGGTTACACCTCGTGCCGAAATTCATCCCATGATTGTAGGTTCGAGGTCATGACTCCGCCACCCGCGCCCGCCGCGACAGTGCCCGCCCCCGGCGCCGGCTCCGCGGCCCTCCCCACCCCGGCGCCCCGCGCGGTCCGAGGCGGACTGCTCGTGCTGACCGGGATGCTCCTGGTCGCGCTGAACCTGCGCGCGGCGGTGACCAGCCTCGGCGCGCTGCTCGACGAGGTACGGGTCGGTCTCGGCCTCTCCGGGGCGATGGCCGGCCTGGTCACCACGCTGCCCACCATCGCGTTCGCCGGACTGGGCGCGCTCACCCCGTGGCTGGTCCGCCGCTGGGCCGCGCCCCGGGTGCTGGTGCTCGCCATGCTGGCGCTCACCGTCGGGCAGGTGCTGCGCGCGCTCACCGGCTCGGCGGCGGTCTTCGTGGCCACCAGCGCGCTCGCGCTGGCCGGCATCGCGGTGGCGAACATCCTGCTGCCGATGCTCGTCAAGCAGCACTTCCCGCACCGCACCGGGCTGGTCACCGGGGCGTACACGATGGCCCTGACGGTGGGCACGACGGTGGCCGCCGCCGCGGCGGTGCCGGTCGCGCACGCCTTCGGCTCCTGGCGGGCCGGACTCGGCGTCTGGGCCGGGCTGGCCGCGCTGGCCGTACTCCCGTGGGTGCCGCTGGCGCTGCGGGCCCGCGCGGCGCGACGGGCCGCGCCCCCGGCGGTGGCCGTCGCCACCCCGGCCCGGGTGCAACCCGCCCGGACCCGGCTCGGCTGGGCCATGGCGGTCTACTTCGGGGCGCAGTCGCTCAGCGGGTACGCGATCATGGGCTGGCTGGCCCAGCTCTTCCGGGACGCCGGGTACCGCCCGGAGGCGGCGGGGCTGCTGCTCGCCGGCGTGACCGCGCTGGGCGTGCCGGTGGCGCTGATGATGCCGGCGCTGGCCGGCCGGCTGGCCACGCTCCGGCCGCTGGTGCTGTCGCTCACCGTGTTCTCCGCCGCCGCGTACACCGGTCTGGCGCTGGCCCCGCACGGCCTGGCGCCGCTGTGGGTGCTGCTGCTGGCGCTCGGCCAGGGCGCGTTCCCGCTCATCCTGACCACGATCGGGCTGCGCGCCCGGACCGCCGAGGGGACCGTGGCGTTGTCCGCGTTCGCGCAGAGCACCGGGTACGTCATCGCGGCGCTCGGGCCGCTGCTGGTGGGCATCCTCTACGAGGCGACCGGCGGCTGGACCGCCCCGATCGGCTTCCTGCTGGTGGCGCTCGCCGTGCAGACGGCGGCGGGCATGGTGATCGCCCGTCCCCGCTACATCGAGGACGAGCGCTGAGCGGAACCGGTCAGGAGGAGGTCGGGGTGGGCTCGCCCGCGACGGCCTGTTCCACGGTCGGGTACGTGTGCAGCACCTCGACCAGCCCGCTGACCTCGAGGATGCGCAGCACGCCGCGCTGCGGAGCGGCCAGCCGGACGACGCCGCCGGCCTCGTCGCAGTTGTTCTTCGCCCGGACGAACACCGACAGGCCGGTGGAGTCGCAGAACGACACCTCGGCCAGGTCGAAGACCAGGCGGTTGCGCCCCTTGTCCAGCAGATCCGTGATCTGGTCCTGCAGCTGCGGTGCCGTGGCCATGTCCAGCTCGCCCGCGACCGACACGACGACCACGTCGCCGCGCTGTTCCGTGTGCACCGTCAAGGACATTCGTCGACCTCCTGTGTTCGGGGGAAACGGTATCCCACGACGGGCGCGCCGCGCAGAACGGGAGCGGTCACGGGTGCGGTCGATCATTCTTTGCTCCGCGACAAGTACCGCGTCAGCCCCCGGTGATAGAGTCCGCCCGTCCAAATCAGGGAGGTCAGGATGGCGTTGAGCGCCGAACAGGGTGGTCGGCTCGCCCACCTGCTCAGTCAGCACGCGGACCGGCTGACCAACCGCTGGACGGAGATCGTCGCCAGTTCGCTGCGCGGTCGCCTGAGCCGGGCCGAGCTGGCCCGGCAGGTCCAGGAACTGCACCGCGCGCTGGTCGACGCCGGTCGCCAGGGCGTCTCCGACCTGGCCGACGAGCACGGCGGTGAGCTGCGGGCGGTGCTGTCCGAGCTGTCCACCAACCGGGCCCGGCAGGGGTTCTCCGCCACCGAGACCGCGATCAGCGTGTTCGCGTGCAAGGACGCCCTGCTGGAGCTGATGGAAGAGGAGAAGGGTGACGACACCCTGCGCGACTTCGTCGCCTTCTCCGCGCTCGTCGACCAGATGGGCCTGTTCACGTTCGAGACGTTCGTCCGGGCCCGGGAGAGCCTGATCGCCGACCAGGCGGAGCAGCTGCTGGAGCTGTCCACCCCGGTGGTCAAGCTCTGGGAGGGCGTGGTCGCCGTCCCGCTGGTCGGGACGCTGGACTCGGCCCGCGCCCAGGTGGTGATGGAGCGGCTGCTCCAGACCCTGGTCGACACCGGCTCGCCGTACGCGATCATCGACATCACCGGCGTGCCGGCGGTGGACACCCAGGTCGCGCAGCACATCCTCAAGACCGTGGTGGCCGCCCGGCTGATGGGCGCCGACTGCATCATCTCCGGCATCCGCCCGCAGATCGCCCAGACGATCGTCGCCCTCGGCATCGAGTTCGGCGACATCGCCACCAAGGCGAGCCTCGCCGACGCGCTGCGCCACGTGCTGCGCCTGACCGGGGTCGAGACCACCGCTCGCCGCCCGCGGCGGGAGTCCTGATGGAACGGGTGCCGATCCTCAAGATCGGCGACATCCTGCTGGTCTCCATCCAGGTCGACATGTCCGACCAGACGGCGATCCAGTTGCAGGAGGACCTGGCCGAGCGGATCGTCGCCACGGGCTGCCACGGCGTGATCATCGACATCACGGCGCTGGACATCGTCGACTCCTTCGTCGGCCGGATGCTCTCCACCATCGCGTCCATCTCGAAGGTGCTGGACGCCGAGACGGTGGTGGTCGGCATGCGCCCGGCCGTCGCCATCACGCTCGTCGAGCTGGGGCTGTCGCTCAACGGCATCCGTACCGCGCTGAACGTCGAGCGCGGCATGGAGCTGATCGCGGCCAGCCGGGCCGACGAGTGGGACGAGGGCGCCGACGACGAGGACACCGAGACGACGGCGACGGCATGACCACGGGCGTCGACCTCGGCGTGCCGGCGACGCAGGCGATCCGCAGCGACGAGGACGTGGTGCGGGTCCGGCAGTTGGTGCGTACCACGGCCGTCGCGGTCCGGCTCTCCCTGGTCGACCAGACGAAGCTGGTGACCGCCGCCAGCGAGCTGGCCCGCAACACGCTGATCTACGGCGGCGGGGGCAGCGCCGAGGTGAGCACAGTGGAGGACGGCCGCCGGCGTGGCGTACGGATCCTCTTCGCCGACGAAGGGCCGGGCATCCCCGACCTCGACCTGGCGCTGACCGACGGCTACACCACGGGGGGCGGGCTGGGCCTCGGGCTCAGCGGGGCCCGCCGGCTGGTGGACGACTTCGACATCCAGACGGCTGTCGGCGAGGGGACGAGGATCACCGTCACCAAGTGGTCGCGATGACCGCCGACGTGGTCCCCGACCACGGGGTGTGGTTCCGGGTCGACAACGGCGCGACCGCCGGCGGCGTACGCCGGGCCGCCGAGCGTCTCGGCCGGCAGCTCGAACTGAGCACCGATCGTGTCGCGGACCTGGCCATCGTCACCGCCGAGATCACCAGCAACCTGGTCAAGCACGCCCGCGAGGGCACGCTCCTGCTGCGCCCGGCGCGCCGGGCCGGACGGGCCGGGGTGGAACTGGTGGCCATCGACTCCGGCCCCGGCATGGCCGACCTGACGCTCTCGTCGGTCGACGGCCACTCCACCGCCGGCACGCTCGGCATCGGGCTCGGCGCGATCACCCGGCAGTCGAGCCGGTTCGACGGCTACTCGACGCCCGGCCGGGGCACCGTCCTGGTCGTCCAGGTCTGGGACGCCGCACCGCCCACGCCGGACTGGGCCGGCGGGCTGGCCCGGCCGATCACCGGCGAGCAAGACAGCGGCGACGGGTACGCGGTCCGCCAGGTCGACGGCCGGCGGCAGGTGCTGGTCTCCGACGGCCTCGGCCACGGGCCACTGGCCGCCGCCGCGACCGGGGCCGCCGTGTCCGCGTTCCGCTCGGCGCCGGACGGGCCGCCGGATGTCGTGGTGCGGCACCTGCACGCCGCCATGTCGCACACCCGGGGCGCGGCGCTCGCGGTGGCCGAACCGGATCCCGCCGCCGGGCTGCTCCGCTTCGCCGGCCTGGGCAACATCGCCGCGATGATCGTCGCGCCGGGCGAGCGGCGGCGCGGGCTCGTCTCGCTGCCGGGCATCGCCGGGCACCAGCGTCCGGCGATCCGCGGGTACGACTACCCCTTCTCGCGTGACTCCACCCTGGTCATGCACAGTGACGGGGTGGTGGATCGCTGGGACCTGGACGACTACCCCGGGCTGGCCGGGCGCAACCCGTTGCTGGCCGCCGCGACGCTGCTGCGTGACGCCGCCATCCGTCGCGACGACGCCTGCGTCCTGGTCGCGCGGGGGGCGGCATGACCGAACCCCTTCTGCACCTGGCACTCCGGGTCGAGCAGGACATCTTCCTGGTCCGGCAGCGCGGCCGCGAGGTGGCCGCGGCGGTCGGGCTGGAACACCAGGACCAGGTGCGGATCGCCACCGCGCTCAGCGAGGTGGCCCGGGAGTTGTTGAGCGGCGCCGACGGCGCGGACGTCACGTTCGCTCTCGACCGGGACGCCGTGGGCCGCCGGATCCTCCAGGTCGACCTGTCGCCGTTGCGTCCACTGCCAGGCGGCCGGTACGAGCCGAAGTCCGGCGCCGTCGCGCGTCTGGTGGACACGTTGCAGGTCGTGGCCGTCGAGGGCGATACCGTCGTGAGGATGTCCAGACGGGTGCCCGACCACGCCGAGGAGCTGACGCCGGAACGCGCCGGCCGGCTCCGGGCCGAGCTGGCCGAGCGTGCTCCGGCCTCCGCGCTGGACGAGCTGGCCGCGCAGAACTCCCAGCTCATCGCGGCTCTCGACGAGGTACGCAGTCAGCGCGACGAGCTGGCGGTGCTCAACTCCGAACTGCAGGAGACCAACCGGGGCGTGATGGCGCTCTACAACCAGCTCACCGAGGAGCTGGAGGAGACCAACCGGGGCGTGGTGGCGCTCTACGCCGAGCTGGAGGAGAAGTCCACGCAGCTGCGGGCCGCGAGCGAGTCGAAGAGCCGGTTCCTCGCCAACGTCAGCCACGAGCTGCGCGCGCCGGTCACCGCGATCATCGGTCTGGCCCGGCTGCTGGCCGACTCCGCCTCCGACCCGCTCACCGGCGAGCAGGCCCGCCAGGTGGGGCTGATCCGGTCCTCCGCCGGTGACCTGCTGGGGCTGGTCAACGAGCTGCTCGATCTGGCGAAGGCGGAGTCGGGCCGGATCGAGCCGGACTGGTCCGAGGTCGACCTGCGCGCGGTGTTCGGGCAGCTGCGCGGCACGCTGCGGGCGCTCACCGTCCGCTCCGATGTGGAGCTTGTGGTCGAGGAGCCCCCGGCCCCGGCGACGCTCCGCTCGGACGAGGTGCTGCTCGCCCAGGTGCTGCGCAACCTGCTGCACAACGGCCTGAAGTTCACCGAGCGCGGCGAGGTACGCCTGCGCGCCGAGCGCCGGGGCGAACAGTGGACGCTGTCGGTCACCGACACCGGCGTCGGCATCCCGCCCGAACTGCACGAGCGGGTCTTCGAGGAGTTCTACCAGGTGCCCGGCACGACGCGGGTCGGTGGCACCGGGCTCGGCCTGCCGTACGCGCGGCGGCTGGTCACACTGCTCGGCGGGACGCTGGAGCTGACGAGCGAAACCGGCCGGGGCAGCACGTTCACAGTGGTCCTTCCCGCGGGCGGAGCGTGACGGTGGACAGCGGGCCGGTGACCGTGCTGGTGGTCGACGACAGCGGCCCCAAGCGGTACCTGCTGGTGAACTGGCTCACCCGGGCCGGTTTCGTCACCGTGGAGGCGGAGAACGGCACGGAGGCGCTGGACCGGGTGGCCCGTGAGCACGTCGACCTCGTGGTGCTCGACGTGCGGCTGCCCGACATGAGCGGCTTCGAGGTGTGCGAGCGGATCAAGGAGACGCACCCGTACATTCCGGTCATCCACGTCTCCGCCCACGCGGTGGACGTGGTCGACCGGGCGCAGGGTCTCACCCGGGGCGCGGACGCCTACCTGGCCGAGCCGATCGAGCCGGAGGAACTGGTCGCCACCGCGCACGCGGTGCTGCGCTACTACCAGGCCCGGCTGCGTGCCGAGCAGCTCGCCGAGCGGCTCGCCGCGCTCGCCGACGCCACGGTGGAGATGCACGCGACGCCGAACTTCGTCCGGCTGCTGGAGGCGGCAGCGAGCGGCGCGGCGCGGATCTTCAAGGCCCCCGCGGCGGTGGTCGCCGAGACGTTCGACGGGGACTGCCTGGCGGGGGTGGCGGTCGACCCGCACACGCCGGCCACGATCGTGCCGTGGGTGGTGGACGACACCGGTGTGCCGATCGGCACCCGGGTACGGGTCGACGACCCGGGCAACTGGGCGCTGACGGGCTGGCCGGACGGGGACACGGTGACGGTGGCCGCCTCCCGGCTGCGGGAGGACCGCGCCCCGCTGTACGTGGTGGTGCCGACCGCCACCCAGACCGTCCGTACGCCGGTGCTGGTGCAGCTCGCCCAGGCCGTCGCCTCGGCGGTGGAGGCGCAGCGCTCCTTCGACGAGGAGCACCGGATCGCCGTGACGTTGCAGCGCAGCCTTCTGCCGCAGCGGCTGCCCGACGTCGTGGGCCTGGACCTGGCCGTGCGGTACGAGCCGGCGAGCGCGCAGACCGAGGTGGGCGGCGACTTCTACGAGCTGGTGATGCTCGACGGGCACCTGCTGGTGGCGATCGGTGACGTGGCCGGGCACTCGCTGCACGCGGCCACCGTGATGGCCGAGCTGCGCCACGCGGTACGGGCGTACGCGGTCGAGGGCCATCAGCCCGGGGTGATCCTGGACCGGGTCAACGAGCTGATGCGCAACCTGCTGCCGAATGAGCTGGCCACCATCTGCGTGCTGCTGCTCCAGCCGTCGACCGGGCTGGTCCGGATGGCCAGCGCCGGGCACCTGCCGGCGTTGCTGAGCCGGGACGGCCGGGTCGAGTTCGTGGCGCAGTCCGCGCCGCTGCTCGGGGTACGCGCGCTGCGCCCGCCCGACCTGGAGTTCGTGCTTCCCGCCGGGGCGACGCTCGTGCTCTACACCGACGGGCTGATCGAGCGGCGGGACGCCACCATCGACGACGGCATGGCGGCGCTCGGTGTGGCCGCCGCCCGGGTGGACGACGACCTGGACCAGTTCTGCCAGCGGCTGCTGGTCGAGTTGGCGCCGCCGGAGATCCAGGACGACGTTGCGGTGGTGGCGGTCCGCCGCCGCTGACGCGCGTTCCCGGTCACGTACCGTAGCCAAGCTGCCTGTAACGCTGCGTCACGGCCGCCGCCGGGCGAGTGAGTGGGCTTGCTGCCGACTTTGCTCTGCAGCCATCGGTGCAGCAGGAGCCTGAGCAGGCGCTTCCTGTTGACCATGGTCGGCGGCGTCGCACCGCCACCGTCACCGTCGGTGTGCGTTGCGTCAGTGGCTGCAGAGCAAAGTCGGCGCGAGGCGAGGCCCGCCGCTCGGGCCGACTGTCACCTTGCGTAACCGCGCGGAGTGAGGGTTGGCCCGCGCTCGGCAGGCCTGACCCGCGTCACGGCCGCAGGGCCGCCAGCGAGCGGGCGTACGCCGCGGGCGAGACCCCGGCGACGGCGGTGAACTCGCGCACCAGGTGGGCCTGGTCGGCGTACCCCAGATCGGCGGCGACCCGCGACCAGTCCAGCGGCCCGGCGGCGGCCTGTTCGATCGCCTCCTGGAGCCGGTAGCGGCGGATCACCCACTTCGGACCGACGCCCACGTGGTCGAGGAAGAGGCGCTGGAGCCGGCGGACGGAGACGCCGCGCCGCCGGGCGAAGTCGGTCACCCGAAGCACGGTCCGGTCGGCGCGGATCTCCTCGACCAGCGCGGTGGCCTCCGCGGCGAGCGGATCCGCGACCGGCGGCCACGAGGTCAGCAGCTCGTCCAGCCTCGCGCAGCGCTCGTCGTCGGTCCCCGGGCAGATCGGCCCGCCGGGGATCGGCACGCGCCGGCCGGTCAGTTCGGCGACCGGGCGCCGCCAGAACGGCCGGAAGCCGCCCGGGCGGAACTGGACGCCGGAGACCCGGCCGACGCCGTGCAGCGTGACGGCGAACAGGCCGGTGTCGACGCCGGCGATCTCGCCCTGTTCGGGCGCGCCCTCCTGCGCCTGGAACACCACGTTCACGGTGGGGTGCGGCACCACCCGCTGCTCGAACGGCTCGGTCAGATCCCAGTCGATCAACCAGTAGTGCTCCACCCACCGGCGCAACGCCGGGGCGGCCATCCGGCGCCGGAACCGGACCTGCTGCCGCAGCCGGCCCGGATCGAGGATGCCCCGGTTGTCACGCCGCGGTTCGTGTCGCATTTCTTCAAGACCGCCCTCATACGCTGCCCCTATGAGCACGAAGACTAGTGAGCTGCTCGCCGTCGCGGCGCCGCGTACGGTCGCTGTGGTTCGCGGCATCTCCGACGACCAGCTCGGCCTGCCCACCCCGTGCCCCGACTACACGGTGCGCGACCTGCTCGGGCACCTGTTCGACGTGGTGGTCAACTTCCAGGCGCTGGCCCGCCGGGAAGAGGTCGACTGGTCCGGCAAGACCGATCACCTGACCCAGGGCTGGCGTGACCGGTTCGCGACCGAGACGGCCCGGCTCACCGAGGCCTGGTCCGACCCGGCCGCGCTGGAGGGCGTGTCACCCGGCATGGGACTACCACAGGAGACCGTCGGGTCGATGGCGCTGATCGACCTCACGGTGCACGGGTGGGACCTGGCTCGGGCCACCGGCCAGGAGCTGACAGTGGATCCGGCCGTGGTGTCGGCCGGGCACGAGTTCATGGACCGGATGGGCGACATGGGGCAGAAGATGGGCGCGTTCGGCCCGCCGGTGCCCACCGAGGCGGCGCCGGCCAGCATGGACGCGCTGCTCGGCCGGGCCGGACGGAACCCGGCCTGGACCCGCTGACGTTGCTTGCTCGCCGGCACGGGGCGGCGAGCGGCACGGACGGCGGCGCCCGCCGGGCCGGGACGGCCGGCGTCCGGCCCGGCGGTCAGCGACCGAGCAGCCCGGCGGAGCCGGCGACGACCAGCCCGATCACCGTCGAACAGCAGCAGACGACGAGCGCGGCGGCCACCACCACGAGGATCAGCCAGGTCGGTCCGCGTCGCGCCGCCGAGGGCTCCTCCGCACTCATGCCGGCAGTCTAGGTTGGTGCGATGGAGCTGATCTCGATCGCCGACATCCGCGCCGCCGCCGAGGACGTGGCCGGCACCGTGCTGCGGACCCCGTTGGTGCCGGTGCTCTGGGACGATCAGCTGTGGCTCAAGCCGGAGAACCTGCAACCGGTGGGGTCGTTCAAGCTGCGCGGCGCCACCCACGCGGTGGCCCGGCTCGATCCCGCGACCCGCGCCCGGGGGGTGGTCACCCACTCGTCGGGAAACCACGGGCAAGCCCTGGCGTACGCGGCCCGCGCCCTCGGCGCGCCCTGCACGGTGGTGGTCCCCGAGGGGGCGCCGGAGGTCAAGGTGGCCCGGATGCGGGCTCTCGGCGCGGACGTACGGCTGGTGCCGCCGGCCCGGCGGCTCGCCGAGGCGGAGCGGATCGTGGCCGGGACCGGCGCGACGCTGGTGCCGCCGTTCGACCATCCAGCTGTCATCGCCGGTCAGGGCACCGTCGGGCTGGAGATCGTCGCCGACCTGCCGGACGTGGACGTGGTGCTGGTGCCGGTGGGCGGCGGCGGGCTCGGCTCGGGCGTGGCCACTGCGGTCAAGGCGCTGCGCCCGTCCGCCGTCGTGATCGGCGTGGAGCCGGCGCTGGCCGCCGACGCCCAGGAGTCACTCGCCGCCGGTGAGGTGGTCGTCTGGGACGTCGAACGCACCTACCGGACGTGCGCCGACGGGCTGCGGACCAGCCTGTCCGCGTTGACGCTGGCCCACCTGCGGGACCGGCTCGACGGCATCGTCACGGTCACCGAGGACGAGATCATGGCGGCCACCGGCCGGCTGATCCGGGACGCGCGACTGGTGGCCGAGCCGAGCGGCGCGGTCGCCCTGGCCGCCCGGCTCTTCCACAGTGGCGAGCTGCCCACCGGCCGTACCGTCGCGGTGGTGACCGGCGGCAACGCCGACCCGCAGGTGCTCACCGCGGCACTGGCCGCCTGACCCCCGTCACGCGCGGCCGACGCGGTCCAGGATCCAGGCGTTGACGAACGCCTCCTCACGCCACGAGTCGTACCGACCGCTCGGCCCGCCGTGGCCCGCGCCCATCTCGGTCTTGAGCAGGTAGTCGCCGGCCGGCGCGAGCGCGCGCAGCCGGGCGATCCACTTGGCCGGCTCGTGATAGAGCACGCGGGTGTCGTTGAGGCTGGTCACCGCCAGGATCGCCGGGTAGTCGGCGGCGGTGACGTTCTCGTACGGCGTGTACGACTTCATGTACGCGTAAACCTCGGGGTCGTCCAGCGGGTTGCCCCACTCCTCCCACTCGGTGACCGTCAACGGCAGCGACGGGTCGAGGATCGAGGTGAGCGCGTCCACGAACGGCACCTGCGCGACGATCCCGGTGAACGCGTCCGGGGCGAGGTTCGCCACCGCGCCCATCAGCAGGCCACCGGCCGACGCGCCCCGGGCGACCAGCCGGTCGCTCGCCGTCCAGCCCGCCTTCACCAGGTGCCGGGCGCAGGCCACGAAATCGGTGAACGTGTTCTTCTTGGCCAGCAGCTTGCCCTCGTCGTACCAGCGCCGGCCCAGCTCGCCACCGCCCCGGATGTGCGCCACCGCGAAGATCACGCCGCGGTCGAGCAGGCTCAGCCGGGCGATCGAGAACCACGGGTCCATGCTCGCCTCGTACGACCCGTAGCCGTAGATGACGGCGGGCGCCGAGCCGTCGCGCGGGGTGTCCCGGCGGCAGACCAGCGAGATCGGTACCCGGGTGCCGTCGTCGGCGAGCGCCCAGTCCCGGTGCTGCTCGTAGTCGGCCGGGTCGTACGGCCGCCCGTCCGGCCCGGGGCGTACCGGCTTCTGCCGCCGCAGCGTCAGCTCCCGGGTCACCAGGTCGTAGTCGTAGACCGAGTCCGGGGTGACGAGCGAGGTGTAGCGCAGCCGTACCTCGTTCGTGCGGTACTCCGGGTTCGCGTCCAGCCCGACGCTGTAGATCGGTTCGGGGAAGTCGATGTCCCAGCTGTCGTCGCTGCCGACCGGCAGCACCCGCAGACCGGTCAGCCCGTTGGCGCGCAGCGACACCACGAGGTGGTTCTCGAACGCGTCGACCGCCTCCAGCCGGGTGCCCGGCGTGTGCGGGATCAGCGGCGTCCACTCGCCCGGCGCGTCCGCCGAGGTGTACGCGAGCGCGAAGTCCTCCGCGCCGTCGTTGTGCAGGATCAGGAAGCGGTGGCCGTGGTGCTCCACCGCGTACTCGATGCCCTGACGCCGCGGGGCCACGACGGCGGGCTCGCCGGTCGGGTTGGCGGCCGGGATCACCCGCACCTCGCTGGTGATCTTGCTGTGGATGTCGATCACCACGAAGCGCTCGGAGCGGGTCAGCTCGACGCCGACCCAGAACCGCTCGTCGTCCTCCTGGTAGACCACCACGTCCTCGGTGGACGACGTGCCGACGGTGTGCCGCCAGACCCGGTTCGGCCGCCACGCCTCGTCCACCGTCACGTAGAACAGAGTCGAGGCGTCGCTCGACCACGCCGTGCCGTAGAACGTGTCCGGCACCTCGTCCGGCAGCGACTCGCCGGTGGTCAGGTCCTTGATCCGCAGCGTGAAGCGCTCGTCGCCGGAGAAGTCGGTGGAGTAGGCCAGCCAGCGGCCGTCCGGGCTGACGTCGAACGCGCCGAGCGAGAAGAAGTCGTGCCCCTCGGCGAGCTGGTTGCCGTCGAGCAGCACCTCCTCGCCGTCGAGCGGCGCGCCGTCGGCGCTGACCGGGGGCGCGGTCTCGCCGGGGCGGACCGCGCGGCGGCAGTGCACGCCGTACTGCTGCCCCTCGACGGTGCGGGTGTAGTACCAGTGACCGTCCTTGCGGGTCGGCACCGACAGGTCGGTCTCCTGGGTGCGCCGGCGCGTCTCCTCGAACAGCTCCGCGCGCAACTCGGCCAGGTGGGCGGTGCGCGCCTCGGTGTACGCGTTCTCGGCGTCCAGGTAGGCGATCGTGTCCGGGTCGTCCTTGGCGGCGAGCCAGGCGTACTCGTCGAGGACTGTGTCACCGTGATGGACGCGCTCGGTCGGGACGCGCTTGGCGACGGGCAGTGGGGTTTCGGTCACGGCGCCACGTTACCGGGCGCCGGACCGCCGCCGGGCCCGCCCGCCGCGCGAATCCGGCGACTCGCCGCCAGGGCTTTCGAACATGTGTACGATAAGCGCCATGGCGGATGCAGCTCGTTCCACCAACCGACCCGGAGCCCTCGACATCACCCGGAAGCTGGCGGAGATCTGTGGTTCGCCGTTCGCCCGCTTCGCCGGCCCGGCCGACGAGGTGGCCGGGCGTACCGCCCGCTGGGTGGCCGTGCCGGGCGGCCCGCACGCCGCCGCCGAGGTGTTGCGGCTGGCCGCGGCGTACGACCTGACAGTGGTGCCCCGCGGCGCCGGCACGAAGATCGACTGGGGCGCCGCTCCGGCGCAGGTGGACATCATGCTCGACACCGGCCGCCTCGCCGGCGTCTGGCACGAGCCGCATGCCGCGGCGGTGGCCGAGATCGGCGCCGGTACGCCGCTGCGCGCCGTCCAGGCCACGCTGGCGCGCACCAACCGGCGGCTGCCTGTCGACGCGCCCTCGCCGGGCGCGACGCTCGGCGGGGTGCTCGCCGCCGACGAGTCCGGTCCGCTGCGGCACCGGCACGGCAGCCCGTGCGCCCAGCTCATCGGCGTGCGCTATCTCGACGCCGACGGCGAGTTGGTGAGCGTCGGCGAGTCCGGCACGGAGGCGTTCGGCCGGGCCGCCCCGGGTGTCGGCGGTGGCCGTCCGGGCGGACGCGCTCCGGCGGCCGATGCCGGTGCCGACGGAGGTCCGGGTCGCGGTGGTGGCGATGCGATCCTCGGTCGGGGTGGGATGCCCGGGCTGGACGTGGCACGGCTGCTCTGCGGCTCGCAGGGCGGTCTCGGCGTGCTGGTCTCGGCCACCATGCGGGTGCAGGCCGTGCCCGCGAGCCGGGTCTGGGTGTCCCGTCCGGTCTGGACCCCGCTGGAGGTGCACGACCTGGTCCGTGCCGTACTGGCGTCCGGCGTCGGCCCGGCCGCCGTCGAGCTGGACCTGCCCGTGCCGGTGCCGTTGCCCCGTCGCCGGATTCCGGCCACGCACCCGTCGGTGATCAACCGCCCCGATCACCCGGCCGTGACCGGCCGACCCGCGGCGGGCAACCTGGTGGTGCTCCTGGAGGGCGGCCCGGCCGACGTGACCGAGCGGGCCGAACGGCTCACCGCCGTGCTCGGCGCCCCGGCGATGGTCAGCCACCACGCGCCGGAGTGGTGGGGGCGCTATCCCTTCGCGCCCGGAGACACCGCGCTGCGCATCGAGGTGCCGATCAACGACCTGCACGCCGCCGTCTACGCGCTGCGCGACGCCGCCGGCACCCCCGTGCCGGTACGCGGCTCGGCCGGCGGCGGCGCGGTGCACGCCGCCCTGCCCGGCGCGCTGCCGCCGGAGCGGGTCGCCTCGATCCTCACCGCCGTCCGCAGCGTGCTGATCGCCCGGCGAGGCCGGTGTGTGGTGGTGGCCGCGCCGCCGGCGGTGCGCCGTGCCGTGGACCTCTGGGGCGAGCTGCCCGCGTTGCCGCGCCTGCGCAGCGCCAAGGCCCACCTGGACCCGCACCACCGGCTGGCCCCCGGCCGCCTCCCCGGTGGTCTCTGAATCCGGCCCGCCTCGGCCTGCTCACCCGGCACCCCGACCTGCCTCCACACTGGACGCCCGTCCCAGCGGGCGCGGCACCGGCAGGCACCAGTTCGGGGTGGTGGTTGTGTCCACGTGCGCCGGATGCCACCACTTCGGCGAGCTGGCGCCGCCCACCCGCCACCGACAACCCGCACTCCCCACCACTGTCGTGATCAAGGAGTTTGTGTCACGTTTCGCGCCTCCCCAGGCCACAAACTCCTTGATCACCGCCGGGTCGGAACCGGGGTCGGAACCGGGGGCGGGGCGCGGGGAGAGGGCTACGGGGTGTCGTTTCGGAGGACCAGGACGGCTATGTCGTCGCGCGGTGGCTCCACCGAGAAGGCGATCGTCGCCGCGCGCAGCCGGGCGGCCACCACGTCGGCCGAGTACCCGGCCAGCGGCGCCGCCGACTCGCGCAGCCGTTCGGTGCCGAACAGCTCGCGTCCGCGCCGCCGCTCGGTGACCCCGTCGGTGTAGAAGATCAGCGCGTCGCCGGGCTTGAGCGCCAGCTCGGCGGTCGGCGTGGTGATCGTGTCGAGCAGGCCCAGCGCCGTACCGCCGGTGCCGACGAAGGTGGCGCCGCCTCCACCGTGCAGCAGCACCGGGCGGTCGTGGCCGGCCAGGTGCAGCGAGACGTCGAGCTGGTCGCCGTCGCCGGGTGAGACGGCCGCCAGCGCCAGCGTGCAGTAGCGTCCGCCGCCGCGCTCGACGAGCGTCTCGTTGAGCCGGCTGAGCACCTCGGGCAGCGGTTTGCCGTCGCCGACGAGGACCCGGATCACGTCCCGGACCAGGCCGGTCACGGCGGCCGCCTGCACGCCCTTGCCGGAAACGTCGCCGACCACCACGAGCCAGCGGCCGTCCGGCAGCGGGACCACGTCGTAGAAGTCGCCGCCGACTTCCGCGTCGTCGCCGGTCGGGACGTACTCGGCGGCGAAGCCGATGCCCTCGACCACCGGGAGCACCGGCGGCAGCAGCGACTGCTGGAGCGTCTGGGCGACCCGGCGGCGTTCGGCGTGGATGCGGGCGTTCTCGATGGCGAGGGCGGCGCGGCGGGCCACGTCCTCCAGCACCGAGACCTCGTCCGGGTCGTGCCGGTGCCGCTGGTGCCGGCCCACGGCGAGGGTGCCGAGCCGCTGGCCACGGGCGATCAGCGGTACGGCGAAACCCTCCATCGGTCCGCCGAGCGGCACCTGGGCGGCGTTGCGGGACGCCTCGCGCAGCCGGGACTGGATCGAGTCCGGGCCGGTCTCCTGGAGGATCCGGTGCAGCTGCGGCAGCATGGCCTCGTCGGCGTGGCTGGACGCGGCGAGACGCAGCCGCCCCCACTCGTCGGCGGTGTGCACGGCGCACCACTGGCCGAGCCGGGGCACCACGAGCTGCGGGATGAGCGCCATGGTCAGTTCGACGTCCAGCGACTGGGCGAGCAGTTCGCTGGCCTCGGCGAGGAACGTCAGCCAGGTGGACCGGCGTACGTCGGCGCGGCGCAGCCGGTCGTTCTCCAGGTGCAGCGACAGCCGCTCGGCGGCCAGCACCGCCAGCGGCCGCGCGTACGTGGAGGGTGCCGCGTCCAGTTCCAGCTCACCGGTGTACGGGCGGTGCACGGCGAGCGGTACGCGCAGCAGTTCGTTGCCCTCACGCGGGTGCCGGCCGTACCGGGCGAACACCTGGGTGCCGAGCCCGTCGCCCCGGTCCAGCCGGACCGTGCCACCGGCGGCGCCGACCATTTCGCCGACCCGGCTCAGCAGGGCGGTCGCGAACTCGGGCAGTGGCTCGTCGGCGTACGGGTCGGGGGTGATCTGCATCAACTCGCTCATCGCGGCGGCGCTGGGCGTACCGTCGCCGGTCCGTTCCGGCTCGGTCACCGGCGGTGGGCCGGCCGACGGGCGGGCGGGGCCGCCGGGGCCGGGCCGGTCGAGGCGGAACCAGACGCCCTTGCCGGTGGGCAGGTACGTGGTGCCCCACCGGCTGGAGAAGTGGTCGACGAGCAGCAGTCCGCGTCCCCGCGCGGCCACTTCGGTGATGTCGGAGGTGGTGTTGCGCACGCCGACGATCAGTTCGTCGACGGGTCCGGAGGCGAAGTCGGTGACGGTGACGGTGAGGCCGTTCGGGTCGGCTTCGACCTCGATGTCCAGTTCGGTGCGCGCGTGCTCGACGGCGTTCGTGGTCAGCTCGGTGGTGAGCAGCAGCGCCTCGTTCAGCAGTTCGGGCAGCCGCGCTTCGAGCAGCATGGTGCGTACCACCGCGCGGGCCGCCGCCGGGGTGCGGCGGTCTGCGGGGAGGCGGACGCGGCGGACGTGCTCGTCCGCACCGCCGCTCCGAGTGGCCCCCGCCTCCGCTGACACCTCCGTATCCTCCACCGGTCCGGCCCCGGGTGCCAAGGGTCCGGCGAACCGGCCAGTCGGGCGGATACGGCGCGTGACGCGCGGTTGCACGCCGTGACCTCGACGGATCGCGCGGCAGAATGATGGGATGGCCGCGTGACGGCACGAGCCCGAGCGGAGCGAGGAACCATGACCACGGCAAAACAGTCGGTGACCGCGGACCCGTCCGCGCCCGACCACGAGGTGCTCCTCGGCGAGCTGGTCGACGCGTTGCGCCGGGTGGCGCACGGTGACCTGCGGGTACGCCTGCCGCGCCGGGCCGGACTGCCCGGTGAGGTCGCCGACGCCTTCAACGACGTGGTGTCGTTGCAGGAGCGGCAGCACCTGGACCTGCGCCGGATCAGCCGGATCGTCGGCCGCGACGGCCGGCTCACCGAGCGCCTGGACGACGAGGGCCTGGACGGCTCCTGGGCGGAGGGGCAGCGGGCGGTCAACTCGCTCATCGACGACCTGGGCCGGCCCACCACGGAGATCGCCCGGGTGATCGTGGCGGTCGCCGACGGTGACCTCTCCCAGCACATGGCGCTGGAGATAGACGGTCGTCCGCTCCGGGGTGAGTATCTGCGCATCGGCCGCACGGTGAACACGATGGTGGACCAGCTGTCGTCGTTCGCCGACGAGGTGACCCGGGTGGCCCGTGAGGTGGGGACCGAGGGCAAGCTGGGCGGCCAGGCCGACGTGCGTGGCGTGGCCGGCACCTGGAAGGACCTCACCGACTCGGTGAACACCATGGCGTCGAACCTCACCGGTCAGGTGCGGTCGATCTCGCAGGTGGCCACCGCCGTCGCGAAGGGCGACCTGTCGCAGAAGATCACGGTCGGGGCGCGCGGCGAGGTGGCCGAGCTGGCCGACACGATGAACTCGCTCACCGACACGCTGCGGCTGTTCGCCGAGCAGGTGACCCGGGTGGCCCGCGAGGTGGGCACCGAGGGCAAGCTGGGCGGCCAGGCCGAGGTGCCGGGCGTGGCCGGCACCTGGAAGGACCTGACCGACAACGTCAACTCGATGGCGTCGAACCTGACCGCGCAGGTCCGCAACATCGCCCAGGTGTCGACGGCTGTCGCCAAGGGTGACCTGTCGCAGAAGATCACGGTGGCCGCGCAGGGCGAGATCCTGGAGCTGAAGGACACCGTCAACACGATGGTGGACCAGCTGTCGTCGTTCGCCGACGAGGTGACCCGGGTGGCGCGCGAGGTCGGCATCGAGGGCAAGCTGGGTGGTCAGGCGCAGGTGCGCGGCGTCTCCGGCACCTGGCGGGACCTCACCGAGAACGTGAACCAGCTCGCCGGCAACCTGACCAGCCAGGTCCGCAACATCTCCCAGGTCTCCACGGCGGTGGCCAAGGGCGACCTGGGCCAGAAGATCACCGTGGACGCGCAGGGCGAGATCCTGGAGCTGAAGAACACCGTCAACACGATGGTCGACCAGCTCTCCTCGTTCGCCGACGAGGTCACGCGGGTGGCGCGCGAGGTGGGCACCGAGGGCAAGCTGGGTGGTCAGGCCCAGGTCAAGGGCGTCTCGGGTACGTGGCGGGACCTGACCGACAACGTGAACTCGATGGCGTCGAACCTGACCAGCCAGGTGCGGAACATCGCCTCGGTCACCACTGCGGTGGCGAAGGGTGACCTGTCGCAGAAGATCACCGTGGACGCCCGGGGCGAGATCCTGGAGCTGAAGTCGACTGTCAACACGATGGTGGACCAGCTGTCGTCGTTCGCGGACGAGGTCACGCGGGTGGCCCGTGAGGTGGGCACCGAGGGCAAGCTCGGCGGCCAGGCGCAGGTACGCGGCGTCGCCGGCACCTGGCGGGACCTGACGGACAACGTCAACTCGATGGCGTCGAACCTGACCGCGCAGGTCCGCAACATCGCCCAGGTGTCCACGGCGGTGGCGAAGGGTGACCTGTCGCAGAAGATCACCGTGGACGCGCAGGGCGAGATCCTGGAGCTGAAGTCGACTGTCAACACGATGGTGGACCAGCTGTCGTCGTTCGCGGACGAGGTCACGCGGGTGGCCCGTGAGGTGGGCACCGAGGGCAAGCTGGGTGGTCAGGCCCAGGTCAAGGGCGTCTCGGGCACGTGGCGGGACCTGACCGACAACGTGAACTCGATGGCGTCGAACCTGACCAGCCAGGTGCGGAACATCGCCTCGGTCACCACAGCGGTGGCGAACGGTGACCTGGGTCAGAAGATCACCGTGGACGCGCAGGGCGAGATCCTGGAGCTGAAGAACACCGTCAACACGATGGTGGACCAGCTCTCGTCGTTCGCGGACGAGGTGACACGCGTGGCGCGTGAGGTGGGCACCGAGGGCAAGCTGGGTGGTCAGGCCCAGGTCAAGGGCGTCTCCGGTACGTGGCGCGACCTCACCGAGAACGTCAACCAGCTCGCCTCCACGCTCACCACGCAGTTGCGCGCGATCGCGCAGGTCTCCACGTCGGTGACCCGCGGCGACCTGACCCAGCGGATCAACGTGAAGGCGCAGGGCGAGGTCGCCGAGCTGAAGGACAACATCAACCAGATGATCGTCACCCTCCGGGAGACGACGAAGAAGAACGCCGAGCAGGGCTGGCTCGACTCGAACCTGGCCCGCATCGGTGGTCTGCTGCAGGGCCAGCGCGACCTGGGCGAGGTCTGCCGCATGATCATGATGGAGGTGACCCCGCTGGTGGACGCGCAGCTCGGCGCGTTCTTCCTGGCGGACAGCTCCGAGGGCAGCATGCGGCTGCGGCTCACCGCCTCCTACGGGTACGTGGCCCGGGGGCACGACGTGACGTTCGGCCCGGGTGAGGGGCTGGTCGGGCAGGCCGCGTTGTCCCGCCGGACCATCCGGGTCAAGGCGCAGCCGGACGGGCGCCTCGTGGTGCGCTCCGGGCTGGCCGACACGCCCCCGGCCGACCTGGTGGTGCTCCCGGTCCTGTTCGAGGGCGAACTGCTCGCCGTGATCGAGTTCGCCGGCGTGGCCACGTTCTCCGACCTGCACCTGGCGTTCCTGGAGCGGCTGGTGCTCACCATCGGCGTCGCGGTCAACACCATCCAGGCCAACCGGCGTACGGAGGAGCTGCTGGCGCAGTCGCAGCGGCTGGCGCACGAGATGCAGGACCAGTCGGCCGAGTTGCAGCGCACCAACGCCGAGCTCGAGGACAAGGCGAAGCTGCTGTCCGAGCAGAAGGCCAACATCGAGACGCAGAACCGGGAGATCGAGCTGGCCCGACTCGGCCTGGAGGAGAAGGCGCAGCAGCTCACCCGGGCGTCGGCGTACAAGTCGGAGTTCCTGGCGAACATGAGCCACGAGCTGCGTACGCCGCTGAACTCGCTGCTCCTGCTGGCCCGGCTGCTGGCCGAGAACCCGGAGCGCAACCTCAGCGCGAAGCAGATCGAGTTCGCGCGGACCATCCACGGCGCCGGCTCGGACCTGCTCTCGCTGATCGACGACATCCTCGACCTGTCGAAGATCGAGGCGGGCCGGATGGACGTGGAGCCCACCGAGATCCAGTTCGCCGAGATCCGGAGCTACGTCGAGCAGGCGTTCGCGCCGCAGGCCGAGGAGAAGGGCCTGGACTTCCAGGTACGGGTCAGCAGCGATCTGCCGCCGGCGCTGGTGACCGACGCCCAACGGTTGCAGCAGATCCTGCGCAACCTGCTCTCCAACGCGGTGAAGTTCACCGACAACGGCGCGGTGACGCTGCGGATCGGGCCGGCGGCCGAGAACGCCGTCTTCGACGTGCCGGCGCTGACGAACGCGCAGCGGGTGATCGCGTTCACCGTGATCGACACCGGCATCGGCATCTCCGACGACAAGCTGTCGCTGATCTTCGAGGCGTTCCAGCAGGCGGACGGCACCACCAGCCGGCGGTACGGCGGGACCGGCCTGGGCCTGTCCATCAGCCGTGATCTGGCCCGTCTGCTCGGCGGCACGATCACCGTCTCGTCCGCGCCCGGTCAGGGTTCGACGTTCACCCTCTTCGTACCCGATGTGCTGGCGCCGGACGCGGTGGTGGCGCCGGCGCCGCCGTCGCCGAGCCGCGCGGGCCTGCCGTCGTCGCTGCTCATGCCGATGGAGCTGCCGCAGCCGCAGGAGACGCCGGCCACCCGGCGGCTGGACGGCGTGACCGTGCTGATCATCGACGACGACGTGCGGAACGTGTTCGCGTTGACGTCCGCGTTGGAACTGCACGGCATGACCGTGTTGTACTCGGACAACGGGGCGGACGGCGTCCGCCAGCTCGCCGAGCATCCGGAGGTGGACATCGTCCTGATGGACGCCATGATGCCGGACCAGGACGGGTACGAGACGACCGCGCAGATCCGCCGCAACCACCGGTTCGCGGACCTGCCGATCGTCTTCCTGACCGCCAAGGCGATGCCCGGCGACCGGGAGTCGGCGCTCAGCGCCGGCGGCAGCGACTACATCACCAAGCCGGTGGACCTGGACGAGCTGATCGAGCTGATGGCGTCCTGGATCGGCCGCAGCCGAGGCGAGGAGAACGCGTGACGCAGACGGCCAAGGCCCTGCTGGTGGACGACCGGCGGGAGAACCTGATGGCGCTGGAGGCGATCCTCCAGGGTCTCCCGGTGCAGTCGGTCGCGGTGGAGAGCGGCGAGGCCGCGCTCAAGCAGCTCCTCGTGGACGACTTCGCGGTGATCCTGCTGGACGCCCAGATGCCCGACATGGACGGCTTCGAGACGGCGACGCACATCAAGCGGCGCGAGCGCACCCGGCACGTACCGATCATCTTCCTGACCGCCGCGGACAAGGACGCGCAGCTCGCGTTGCGCGGCTACGCGGCGGGTGCGGTCGACTACCTGACCAAGCCGTTCGATCCGTGGGTGCTGCGGGCGAAGGTGACCGTCTTCGTCGACCTGTGGGTGAAGACCCGGCAGCTCGCCGCCCAGTCGGACCTGGTGCGGGAGCGGGATCTGCAGTGGCGGCACCTGACCGACGCGGTGGACGAGGCGACGGCGTTGCTGCGCGCCGACGACGACCCGTCCACCCGGGAACGCGCGGTCGAGCTGCTGGAGCAGGCGCGCTGGGGCAACACCCGCTGACGGTTCAGCCGCCGGCCGGGCCGCCGTGCCCGGTCGCGGTCCGCCGGGCCCGCCACCGGTCGCCGAGCGATTCCAGTTCCTCCTGTACGAAGAGGAAGAAGTCGCGCATCTCGGCGACCCGTTCACCGGCCGGGGTGCTGCGGCCGTGCAGCGCGTCGACCCCGCCGGCGGCGATGTCGATGAAGTTCTTGTAGAGCGTGGTCTTGGTGATCGTCGCCTCGTACCAGGGGTTGTCCGGCATCCGGTAGCGGTCGCGCCGGGACCCCTTGACCGGCTCGCGGACCAGCATGGCGAACTGGGTCAGGTAGCGGACCGCGCCGCTGACCGCCGCCGCGCTGACGCCGAGCCGTTCGGCGATCTCGCCCGCGGTGAGCGGGTCGTCGGCGCTCATGACTGTGAACAGGACCCGGGCGGCCATCCGGGGGAAGCCCACGTCGGCGAAGGCCATCGCCATCCGCTCCACGAAGAGGTGGATCTCCTCCTCGTCGTGGCGGAACGGCTCGTTCATGGTCGGCTCCTCGACACTCACCCCGTGACCCTACAGTCTTCACAAGTTTGTGAAACGAGCGTAGCTTCTGAATTATGGAAACGGCAATCGATGTGTCCGGCCTGGTGAAGACCTTCGGCCGCACCCGGGCCCTCGACGGGCTCGACCTGACCGTCCGCACCGGGGAGGTGCACGGCTTCCTCGGCCCGAACGGCTCCGGCAAGTCGACCACCATCCGGGTGCTGCTCGGCCTGCTGCGGGCGGACGCGGGGGCCGCCCGGCTGCTGGGCGGCGACCCCTGGCGGGACGCGGTCGCGCTGCACCGCCGCCTCGCGTACGTGCCCGGCGACGTCACGCTCTGGCCCAACCTCAGCGGCGGCGAGGTGATCGACCTGCTCGGCCGGATGCGCGGCGGGCTCGACCCGAAACGCCGCGCCGAACTGCTGGACTCCTTCGAGCTGGACCCGCGCAAAAAGGGCCGCACCTACTCCAAGGGCAACCGGCAGAAGGTCGGCCTGGTCGCCGCGCTCGCCTCCGACGTCGAACTGCTCATCCTCGACGAGCCGACCTCCGGGCTCGACCCGCTGATGGAGGAGGTCTTCCAGCACTGGGTCCGCCGCGCCGTCCACGACGGACGCACGGTGCTGCTGTCCAGCCACATCCTCGCCGAGGTGGAGGCGCTCTGCGACCGGGTGACGATCATCCGGGCCGGCCGGACGGTGGAGTCCGGCACGCTCGGCGACCTGCGCCACCTGCACCGCACCGCGATCGACGCCGAGGTCACCGCGCCGCTCGATGGCCTGGCCGACCTGCCCGGCGTACACGACCTGCGGGTCGACGGGCGGCGGGTGCGCTTCGACGTCGACACCGCCGCGCTCGACGCCGCGCTGCGCCGGCTCACCGAGCTGGGCGTACGCAGCCTGGTCAGCACGCCGCCCACGCTGGAGGAACTGTTCCTGCGGCACTACGAGACGGCGGACCGGGCATGAGCACGCTCACCGGCACCCGCCACCTGGTCCGGCTGATCCTGCGCCGGGACCGTCTCCTGCTGCCGCTGTGGGTGCTGATCCTCGCGGTGCTGCCGATGACGTACGCGGCCAGCTTCGCCGGGCTGTTCCCGACCGCCGCCGAGCGGGCCGCGTACCTGGAGGGCACCGCCCGCAACCCGTCGATCGTCGCGCTGCTCGGCCCCGCCTACGGCGACAGCATCGGCGGGCTGACCGCGCAGCGCAGCGGCTTCCTGCTGCTGATCGTCGCGCTGGCCAGCCTGCTCACCGTCATCCGGCACACCCGCACCGAGGAGGAGGCCGGCCGGCGGGAACTGCTCGGTGGCAACGTGCTCGGGCGGCACGCCGGGCTGACCGCCGCGCTGCTCGTCACGTACGCGGCGGATCTGCTGCTCGGCCTGCTCACCGCCGCCGGGCTGGTCGCGACCGGGCTGCCGGTCGGCGGCTCGCTGGCGTACGGCCTGGTCACCGTGCTGACCGGCGTCGTGTTCGCCACGCTCGGCGGGCTGGCGGCCCAGTTGACCGAGACCGCGGGTGGGGCGCGGGGCATCGGCCTCGCCGGTCTCGGCGCCGCGTTCGGGCTGCGCCTGGCCGGGGACACGGCGGGCAACGACTGGCCGAGCTGGCTGTCCCCGCTGGGCTGGGCCGCCCGGGTCCGCCCGTACGAGGGGGAGCGGTGGTGGGTGCTGCTGCTGCCGCTTGCCGCCACGGCACTGCTCGCCGCGTTCGCGTACCCGGTCTCGGTCCGCCGCGACCTGGGCGCGGGCGTGCTGCCGCCCCGGCTCGGCCCGGCCGCCGCCGGTGGTGGCCTGTCCGGTCCGTTCGGCCTGGCCTGGCGGCTGCACCGGGGACAGGTCCTCTGGTGGTCGGTCGGGTTCGGCCTGCTCGGCCTGATCCTCGGTGGCGCGGCCGAGGCGGCCGGCCGGTCCGTCGAGGGCAGCCCGCGGATGGAGGAGATCGTGGCCCGGCTCGGCGGGGCGTCCGGCATGGCCGACGCGTACCTGGGCGTGACGCTGAGCCTGGCCGGGCTGGCCGCCGCCGGGTACGGCATCCAGGCCGCGCTGCGGATGCGCGCCGAGGAGTCCGCCGGGCACGCCGAGCCGGTGCTCGCCACCGGCACCCGCCGCTCGACCTGGCTGCTCTCGCACGTGACGTTCGCGCTGCTCGGCCCGGTGGTGGTGCTCGCGGTGACCGGGCTCGCGACCGGCCTGACGTACGGCGTGAGCACCGGTGACGTGCCCCGGCAACTCGGCCGGATGCTCGCCGCGGGCCTGGCTCAGGTGCCGGCGGCGTGGGTGCTGGCCGGGCTCGCCGTGCTGCTCTACGGCCTGCTGCCCCGGCTCGCGCCGGTCACCTGGGCGGTGCTGGCGGTCTGCGTGCTGCTCGGGCAGCTCGGCGCGGTGCTGGAGCTGGACCAGTGGCTGCTGGACCTGTCCCCGTTCACGCACACTCCGCAGGTGCTCCGCGACGCCTGGACCCCCACCCCGCTCTACCTGCTCACGGCCCTGGCGGTGACCCTGGCCACGGCTGGCCTGCTCACCTTCCGCCGCCGCGACCTCCCCGTCCTCTAGCAGCGTTGATCTTGCACTTGCGGCCCCGGCGAAAGGGGTGAATCACCCTCGTGGAGGGCCGCAAGTGCAAGATCGCGGAGGAAGGAGGGCGGGGCTACGGGGTGGCTTCGTTGCGGATCATCAGGGCGCTGCGGAGACCGGTGATGTCCAGGACGCGGATCAGGAAGTCGCCGACGTTGGTGAGTATCAGCAGGCACTGGGCATGACTGGCCTTGCGGCTGAGCACCACGAGCGTGCCGAGGCCCTGCGAGTCGCAGAACGTGACCCCGGCCAGGTCGAGCACGATGCGCGGGGGCGGATCCGCCAGCACCTCGTTGACCACCGTCGAGAGCTGGGCGGCCGTGAGCATGTCGATCTCACCGGCCAGACGAAGCACTGCTTCGTCACCGGTCCGCTGTACGGCGATGGACAGTTCGGCACGATCCACCCGGTCAGCCTATCGCGATCTCGACCGACGGGCCTGTCGAGCGGATCGCTGGCGGCCTGCCGCCGCTCACCGGGGTGAGCCTGGTAACCCCCGTCGCGGGGTGCGTGCCAGGCAGTGCTCCGGCGCTGACACAATGGGCCCATCGTGACCGAGACGCTTTCCGCCGGATCCGGCCGCTACCCGGCCGACGCCCCGGCCTCCGAGGCCCTGTTCGACCGCGCCAAGGCCGTCGTGCCCGGCGGGGTGAACTCTCCCGTGCGCGCGTTCCGTGCCGTCGGCGGCACCCCGCGCTTCATGGTCCGGGGGGAGGGTCCGTGGCTCTTCGACGCCGACGGTCGTCGGTACGTCGACCTGGTCTGCTCCTGGGGCCCGCTCATTCTCGGCCACGCGCACCCGGCAGTGGTGGAGGCGCTGCGCGAGGCCGCCACGCTGGGCACGAGCTTCGGCACGCCCACCCCGGGTGAGGTGGACCTCGCCGAGGAGATCATCGCGCGGACGCCGGTCGAGCAGGTGCGCCTGGTCAACTCCGGCACCGAGGCGACCATGTCGGCGATCCGGCTGGCCCGCGGCTTCACCGGCCGCTCCAAAATCATCAAGTTCGCCGGCTGCTACCACGGCCACTCGGACGCGCTGCTCGCCGCCGCCGGCTCCGGCGTGGCCACGTTCGGCCTGCCCGACTCGCCCGGCGTGACCGGCGCGGCGGCGAGCGACACGATCGTGCTGCCGTACAACGACCTGCGCGCGGTCGAGGAGGCGTTCGCCGCCCAGGGCCAGCACATCGCCGCGATCATCACCGAGGCCGCCGCCGGCAACATGGGCGTGATCGCCCCGCGTGACGGCTTCAACGCCGAACTGGCCCGGATCGCGCACGCGCACGGCGCGCTGCTCATCGTCGACGAGGTGATGACCGGGTTCCGGGTGTCCCGCGCCGGATGGCACGGCCTCGACCCGTCGGACGCGGACCTGTGGACGTACGGGAAGGTCATGGGTGGCGGCCTGCCCGCCGCGGCGTTCGGCGGGCGCGCGGAGATCATGGCGAAGCTCGCCCCGGCCGGCCCGGTCTACCAGGCCGGGACGCTCTCCGGTAACCCGCTGGCCTGCGCCGCCGGACTGGCCACGCTGCGGCTGGCCGACGACGCGCTCTACCGGCGGCTCGACGAGACCTCCGCCGCGCTCGGCAAGCTCACCACCGAGGCGCTGTCCGCGGCCGGCGTGCCGCACCGCCTCTCCACCGCCGGCAACATGTTCTCGGTCTTCTTCACCGACGCGGACGTGCGCGACTACGACAGCGCCCGTACCCAGGTGGTGCCGGCGTTCAAGGCGTTCTTCCACGCGATGCTCGCCGGTGGCGTCTACCTGCCGCCGAGCGCGTTCGAGTCGTGGTTCGTCTCGACCGCGATCGACGACGCGGCGTGGGAGCAGATCGCCGCCGCCCTGCCGGTGGCGGCGCGGGCGGCGGCAGCGGCGGGAAGCGGGGGGTAACTATGGCGGAGACCGTGGTGCACGTGCTGCGGCACGGTGAGGTGCACAACCCGGACGGCATCCTCTACGGCCGCCTGCCCGGGTTCCGCCTCTCCGAGCTGGGCGTGCAGATGGCGAAGGCGGCCGCGCAGGCGCTCGCCGACCGGACCGTGGTGCACGTGGTGGCCAGCCCGCTGGAGCGCGCCCAGCAGACCGCCGAGCCGATCGCGGCGCAGTTCGGCCTCTCCGTCGGCGTCGACGAGCGGCTGATCGAGAGCGCGAACTGGTTCGAGGGCAAGAAGGTCTCGCCCGGTGACGGCTCGTTCCGCGACCCGCGCAACTGGTGGGTGCTGCGCGACCCGGTGACCCCGTCCTGGGGCGAGGCGTACCGGGCCATCGCCGAGCGCATGTTCGCCGCGCTGCACGCCGCCCGCGTCGCCGCCGAGGGCCGCGAGGCGGTGCTCGTGTCGCACCAGCTCCCGATCTGGACGCTGCGCCGGCACGTCGAGCGCAAGCGCCTCTGGCACGACCCGCGCCGCCGCCAGTGCGGCCTGGCCAGCCTCACCTCGTTCCACTTCGACGGCGCCAAGATCGTCGGCATCGGGTACTCCGAGCCGGCCGCCCACCTGGTGTCGATCTCGCCGACCGCCCGGACGGCCAAGGGGGCCTGATGCTCACCCGGAGGCTCGCCGCCGCCCTGCTCGCCGCCGTCACCGCCGGTACGGCGCTGGTCGGCTGCTCCTCCGGCAACCAGGAGAGCCGGTGCGCGGCCGACGGCTCCGTCGTCACCTGCGCACCCGACCAGCGCTCGAAGACGCCGAAGGTCAGCGGTGAGCTGCTCACCGGCGGCGGCTACGACATCTCCCGCGACCGCGGCCAGGTCGTCGTGGTCAACTTCTGGGGCTCCTGGTGCGCGCCCTGCCGCGCCGAGGCCGACGACCTGGAGGACACCTACCAGGCCACAAAGGGCTCCGGCGTGACGTTCCTCGGCATCAACGTGCAGGACAGCAAGGACAAGGCGCTCGCCTTCGAGGAGGGCCGGGTCACGTACCCGAGCATCTTCGACCCGGCCAGCCGGCAGGCGCTCAACTTCGACATCCCGCCGAACACCACCCCGGCCACCGTCGTGCTCGACCGCGAGGGCCGGATCGCCGTGGTGATCCGCCGGGCCGTCACCCGCGACGAGCTGCGACCGATCGTCGAGAAGATCGCCGCCGAGTCGCCGGCGCCGAACGGCGCCCGCTGATGGGCGAGACGTTCCGCCAGCTCGCCGAGTCCGGCCCGCTGCTGTTCGCGGTGGGCGCGGCCGCACTGGCCGGGCTGGTGAGTTTCCTGTCCCCGTGCGTGCTCCCGCTGATGCCCGGCTACCTGTCGTACGTGACCGGCCTGGCCGGCGCCGACCTGGAGGGTGCAAGGAAGGGCCCCCTGTTAACGCCTCCGGTAGAGGAAGGGCCCCTTGTTAACAGCGGCGGCGCGAGCGGGGGCGGTGTGGGCGTCGCCGAGCGGGCGGCGCCGGCCCGGACCACCGCGGCCGTCAAGGGCCGGGTGCTCGCCGGCACGCTGCTGTTCATCGCCGGCTTCACAGTCGTGTTCGTCGCCACCGCGATCCTCTTCTCCGGCGTCGGCAAGCTCTTCTTCCGGTACGAGCGCACGCTGGAGATCGTCATCGGCGCGCTCGTGGTGGTGCTCGGGCTCGGCTACCTCGGGGTGATCCCCGGCATGCAGCGGGAGTTCCGCATCCGCTGGCTGCCCTCCGCCGGGCTGCTCGGCGCGCCGGTGCTCGGCGCGGTCTTCGCGCTCAGCTGGCTGCCCTGCACCGGCCCGACGCTCGGCGCGGTGCTCGGCATGGCGGCCACCGAGGGGGGCACCGACCGGGCCGTGGTGCTCGCCGTGGCGTACTGCCTCGGGCTGGGGATACCGTTCGTCGTCTTCGGGCTGGGCTTCCAGCGCCTGCTCGGGGTGTTCCGCGCCGTCCGGCGCAACAGCCGCTGGGTCACCCGCATCGGCGGGGCCCTGCTGATCGCGATCGGCCTGGCGCTGATCAGCGGCGGCTGGGTGAACGTGGTGATCTGGCTGCAGACGAACGTGGGCGTGGGCGAGGTGAGCATCTGATGACGACCGTCGACGACCGGCCGTCGACCCCTCCGGCGCAGGCACCCCGACGGCGGGTCAACCCGGTGCTGGCCCTGCTGCGCAACTCGTGGCGGCAGCTCACCAGCATGCGTACCGCGCTGATCCTGCTGTTCCTGCTCGCCGTCGCGGCCATCCCCGGCTCGGTGCTGCCGCAGCGCGGCGTCAACCCGGAGCGGGTCAACCAGTGGTTCGTGGACCACCCCGATCTCGCACCCCGGCTGGACCAGATCGGCGCGTTCGAGGTCTTCGGCTCGGTCTGGTTCTCCGCGATCTACCTGCTGCTGTTCACCTCGCTGATCGGCTGCATCCTGCCCCGCGCCCGGGACCACGTCCGCGCGCTGCGGATGAAGCCGCCGGCCGCGCCGAAGCGGCTCGAACGGCTGCCCCAGCACACGGTGCTGGAGGCCCCGGCCGCCGCCGACCCCGAGGCGATCGCGGCGGTGCTGCGCGGCCGCCGGTGGCGGGTCACCGTGCGCGGCAACGAGGTCTCCGCCGAGAAGGGCTACCTCAAGGAGACCGGCAACCTGCTCTTCCACGTGTCGCTGGTCGCCGTCCTGCTCGGGGTCGCGCTCGGTTCCTGGTACGGATGGCACGGCAACCGCATCCTGGTCGCGGGCGAGGACAACGCCTTCTGCAACACCCGTCAGCAGTACGCCGAGGCGTCGCTCGGCCCGCGCGTGGACAGCGCCGACCTGCCGCCGTTCTGCCTGACGCTGGAGAAGTTCGAGGCCGACTACCTGCCGTCCGGGCTGGCGTCCCGCTACTGGGCCACGGTGACCGTGGACGAGCCGGGCGGCACGGCGCGGACCGCCGGCTTCTCGGTCAACTCGCCGCTGCGGCTCGGCTCGGCGAACGTCTACCTGCTCGGCAACGGCTACGCGCCGCTGCTGAAGTACACCGACAAGTACGGCCGCAGCCAGACCAGCGAGGCGCCGTTCCTGCGTACCGGCGACTCCAACGCGACCGAGGAGGGCGTGGCGATCTTCCCGGACGCCAACGTCGACCCGAAGACCGGCGCGCGGTCCCCGGACCAGCAGATCGCCTTCGACGGGCTCTACCTGCCCACCGGGCCGGAGAGCGCGCCGTACGTGGCGTCGCAGTACCCGGCCGAGCGCAACCCGATGGTGAACCTGACCGCGTACCGCGGGAACCTCGGGATGGACGCCGGCATCCCCGGCTCGGTCTACGCGCTGGACCGGCGGCAGATCGACGACGGCAAGCTCAAGGAGATCGGCACCAAGCTGCTGCGGCCGGGGGAGAAGTGGACCCTCGACGACGGCAGCACGCTGGAGTTCGTCGGCACCAAGCCGTACATCACGCTCGCGGTCCGGCACGCGCCCGGGCAGACGC
This sequence comes from Micromonospora chalcea, assembly GCF_028768405.1. Classification (NCBI taxonomy): domain Bacteria; kingdom Bacillati; phylum Actinomycetota; class Actinomycetes; order Micromonosporales; family Micromonosporaceae; genus Micromonospora; species Micromonospora chalcea. The sequence continues at coordinate 5,082,515 of NZ_CP118233.1, forward strand.
TGCTGCTGGTGGCCAGCGGCACGCTGCTGCTGGGCCTGATGGGCTCGCTGTTCGCCCGGCGGCGCCGGGTGTGGTTCCGGGTTTCGCCCCCGGAGGGTGTATCTCCGACGGGCGGTAGTAGTTTGGTGGAGGCCGGTGGGCTGCCGCGCACCGAGCACCCAGGGTTCGCCGACGAGTTCGCGCAGCTCGTCGCCGCGGTGAGCGGCGACGCGCCGGACGCGCGGCGGGCGCGAGAAGGAGACGAGTGATGTCCGCACTCTCCGACCAGCTGGTCGCGTACGCGATCCTGGTGTACCTGATCGCGATGATCAGCCACGCCGTGGAGTTCGCGCTGGGCAACGCGCGGAAGGTCCCCGCGGCCGCGCCCGCGCGGGAACTGGTCGGCGCGGGCGTCGGCGGCGCCGGCGGCACCGTCGACGAGCCGGCCGCGCCGCCGCGCCCGGACCACTCCGCCGCCCGGGCCGTGCTGGCCGGCCGGATCGCCGGCTGGCTCACCGCGGTCGCCGCCGCCGTGCACCTGGGCGCGGTGATCACGCGGGGCGTCGCCGCCGACCGGATGCCCTGGGGCAACATGTACGAGTTCGTGCTGACCGGCACCTGGATCGGTGTGGCGGCCTGGCTCGTGGTGCTCTGGAAGCAGCCGTGGCTGCGCCGGCTCGGGCTGTTCCTGACGCTGGTGATGGTGCTGCTGCTGGCGTTCGCCGAGCTGAAGCTCTACGTGCCGATCGAGCCGCTGATGCCGGCGCTGCAGTCGTGGTGGTTCATCATCCACGTCTCGACGATCATCTTTGCCTCGGGCCTCTTCCTGCTGGGCGTGGTGCCCGCCGCCGCGTACCTGATGCGGGCCGGCTGGGAGCAGGGTCGCCGCAGCTTCCCGTACACCCTGGCCCGCCGCCTTCCGGCGGCGGCCGGGCTGGAGCGGTTGACCTTCACGCTGCACGCCTTCTCGTTCCCGATCTTCACGTTCGCGGTGATCGCGGGCGCGATCTGGGCCGAGGCGGCCTGGGGCCGCGCCTGGGGCTGGGACCCCAAGGAGACCTGGGCGTTCATCTCCTGGGTGGTGTACGCGGGCTACCTGCACGCCCGGGCCACGCCGAGCGTGAAGCGCAACGTGGCCACCTGGATCTCCATCGTGGGCTTCCTGACCGTGATGATGAACCTGTTCGGCGTGAACTTCTTCTTCACCGGTCTGCACTCGTACGCCGGGGTGTAGTGGCCGGGCGCGCGCTCAGCACCTCGTCCACCCGGCGCGTGACCTGGTAGGCCACCTCCGGCAGGTCGGCCAGTTCGAGGCGGTCGGCCCGGAGCGCGAACTGGGCGTGCAGTTCGCGGGCCACCGCGTCGCGGATCTCTGCCTGGAGTGGGCTGAGGCCGTCCGGGTCACCCACCACGTATGCGTCGTCCATCCGTCGATGATGAACCGCCGTCGGCGAACCTGTCAGTGACGAATTCATCCGCCGAACCAGCCGGGGACGTCGAGGCGGAACACGTCGGCGGGAACCATCCGGCGCAGGTCGTCCTCGATGGCGGCGACCCGGTCCGCGCCGAGCGTGGCCGCCCAGCGGTCGCGTAGCTCGTCGAAGACCGCCGCCGAGCGGTGCAGCCCGTCGCGGCCCTTCGCGGTCGTCCGGACCAGCTTGCGTCGGGCGTCGGCGGGGTCGTCCACGCGTTCCAGGTAGCCGAGCGCGACCAGCCGGTCCACCGTCTTGCCGGCGGCCTGCTTGGAGACGCCGAGGCGCTGGCCGAGGTCGGAGGCGGTGGTGCCGTCCGGGCCTACGGCCTGGAGGACGAACCCGTGGGCCGGGCGCAGCTCGGGGTGCCCCTGGCGGGCCAGCTCGGCGTGCAGGTCGTCAACGAGCGTACGGAAGCCGGCGAGCAGGAGCAGCGGCAGCGCGAAGCCGGGGCGGTCAGGCGTTGCCACGTTCGACAACCACGTTTACTATTTCGTCAACCACGTTGACCATCTTACGAGAGGGGCACAGTCATGTCCCGCTTCACCACGTACGAGCCGGACACCGCACCCGCCGCCGCCCGCCCGGTCATGGCCGGGGTACGCCGCTCGCTGGGCCACCTGCCCGCTGCCGTCGGCCTGATGGCGGGCTCACCCGAACTATTGAAGGGCTTCCTCGCCGCCAACGCCGCGTTCGAGGCGACCGACCTCGACGCGGTCGCCCGGGAGGTGGTCGTGCTCACCGTCGCCACCCGCAACGGCTGCCACCTCTGCGTGGCCATGCACACCGCTACGCTCGTCCGGCACGCCGCCGCGCCGGAGCTGATCGAGGCGCTGCGGACCGGCGCGACGCTGCCCGACCCCCGGCTGGAGGCGCTGCGCCGGTTCACCGTCGCCGTCCTCGACCACCGGGGCGCGGTCCCCGACGCCGACCTCGACGCGCTGCTCGCCGCCGGGTGGCAGCGCCGGCACGCGCTGGACGTGGTGCTCGGCGTCGGCACGTACACCATCTCCACGTTCGCCAACCGGCTCACCGAGGCGCCGCTCGACGCGCCGCTGGCCGCGTACGCCTGGACGCCCGCGGCCTGAGCTGCGGGGTGTTAAGAAGGGGCCCGTCCTCTACCGGAGGCGTTAACAGGGGGCCCTTCCTTACCTCGCAGGAACGTGCGGGAGGATGGCGGCATGGCGGCTCGTGGCTTCCCGTACACCGATCTCAAGGACTTCCTCGCGGCGCTGGAGCGCGCGGGCGAGCTGCGGCGGGTGAGCGCGCCGGTCGACCCCACGCTGGAGATCAGCGAGATCGTCACCCGCACCGTCCGGGCCGGCGGGCCGGCGCTGCTGTTCGAGCGCCCCACCCGGGGCGAGATGCCGGTGGCGATCAACCTGTTCGGCACCGAGAAGCGGATGGCGATGGCGCTCGGGGTGGAAGACCTCGACGAGATCGGCGCGCGGATCGGCGACATGCTCAAGCCGGAGCTGCCGCAGGGCTTCTCCGGGATGATGGGTGGCCTCGGCAAGGTCATGCAGCTCAAGTCGATGCCGCCGAAGAAGGTCAAGACCGCCCCCTGCCAGCAGGTCGTCTACCGGGGCGACGACGTCGACCTGAACCGGCTGCCCGGGTTGCAGGTGTGGCCCGGCGACGGCGGGATCTTCCACAACTTCGGGCTGACCCACACCAAGCACCCGGAGACCGGCAAGCGCAACCTCGGGCTCTACCGGCTCCAGCAGCACAGCCACAACACGATCGGCATGCACTGGCAGATCCACAAGAACTCCACCGCGCACCACGCGGTCGCGGAGCGGCTGGGCGAGCGGTTGCCGGTGGCGATCGCCATCGGCGCGGACCCGGTGGTGGCGTACTCGGCCAGCGCGCCGCTGCCCGCCGACATCGACGAGTACCTGTTCGCCGGGTTCCTCGCCGGTGAGCGGGTCGAGATGGTCGACTGCCTGACCGTCCCGCTCCAGGTGCCGGCGCACGCGCAGATCGTGCTGGAGGGCTACATCGAGCCGGGCGAGCGGCTGCCCGAGGGCCCGTTCGGCGACCACACCGGCTTCTACACGCCGGTCGAGCCGTTCCCGGTGATGCACATCGAGTGCATGACCATGCAGCGCGACCCGGTCTACCACTCGATCGTCACGTCCCAGCCGCCGCAGGAGGACCACGGTCTCGGCAAGGCCACCGAGCGGATCTTCGCGCCGCTGCTGCGCTTCCTGATCCCGGACATCGTCGACTACGACCTGCCCGCCGCCGGTGTCTTCCACAACTGCGCGATCGTGTCGATCCGCAAGCGCTACCCGAAGCACGCGCAGAAGGTGATGAACGCGATCTGGGGCGCGCACATGATGTCGCTGACCAAGCTGATCGTGATCGTGGACGAGGACTGCGACGTCCACGACTACAACGAGGTCGCGTTCCGCGCCTTCGGCAATGTCGACTACGCCCGGGACCTGTTGCTCACCGAAGGCCCGGTGGACCATCTCGACCACGCCTCGTACCAGCAGTTCTGGGGCGGCAAGGCGGGCATCGACGCGACCCGCAAACTGCCCGAGGAGGGCTACACCCGGGGTTGGCCGGAGGAGATGCGGATGTCGCCCGAGGTGGTCTCACTGGTGGACAAGCGCTGGAAGGAATACGGGATCTGATGACGGCGGCGGTACAGGAACGGCCCGGCCGGGTCGCGTCCTTCCTCAAGCTCGTCGCCATCGAGCACTCGGTCTTCGCGCTGCCGTTCGCGTACCTGTCGGCGCTGACCGCCATGCAGCTCAACGGCGGCCGGGTGCGCTGGGGCGACCTGCTGCTGATCACCGTGGCGATGGTCGGCGCGCGGACGTTCGCCATGGCCGCGAACCGCATCCTCGACCGGCGGATCGACGCGCGGAACCCGCGTACGGCGAACCGGGAACTGGTCACCGGCGCGGTGAGCGTGCGGACGGCCTGGACCGGCGCGGCCGTCGCGCTCGTGGTGTTCCTGGCCGCCGCCGCCCTGCTCAACCCGCTCTGCCTGGTGCTCGCGCCGCTGGCCGTGGTGCCGCTGATCGTCTACCCGTACGGCAAGCGGTTCACCAACTGGCCGCACGCCATCCTCGCGGTGGCGCAGGCGGTCGGCCCGGTCGGCGCCTGGCTGGCGGTCACCGGCACGCTCGACGGCTCCGGCCCGGCCTGGCTGCTCGGCGCGGCGGTCGGCCTCTGGATCGGCGGCTTCGACCTGATCTACGCCTGCCAGGACTCGGAGATCGACCGGGAGATCGGCGTGCACAGCGTCCCCGCCCGGTACGGCCGGCGCTTCGCGCTGCACGCCTCCACCGTCGCGCACGTGGTGACGTTCGCGCTGTTCATCTGGTTCGGCGCGTGGGTCGGCTTCGGCTGGCTGTGGTGGATCGGGCTGGCGCTGACCGCTGCCGCCTTCGCGTACCAGCACCTGGTGGTCAGCCCGACCGACCTGAGCAAGGTCAACCGGGCGTTCTTCACCGCGAACGGCTTCGTCGGCATCGCGTTGTTCGTCCTCGCGCTGCTCGACCTGGTGATCCGGCTCGGCCTGCGGCCGTAACGGCAACGCCGGAACGCGGTCAGGACGCCGGGGTGACCGGATAGCGGGCGCTCTCCAGCGTCCAGTCCACGGTGCCGCGCACGGCGGCGGCCAGGCCGTCGAGGTGGACGGCGACGGCGTCGTCGAGCGTCGGGCCGAACGACGGCGCCGCCGCGCGGAGCGCCGCGAACCGGGCCATCTCGGCCCGCCAGTGCCCGGCCACCAGGTCGACCGCCGCCGGCAGCGGCACGCCCCGCTCGGCGGCCACCGCCAGCACCAGGTTGTGCCCGCCGCCGGTGGCGTGGTCGCGCTCCAGCGAGGCGATGTCGTTGAACCAGGACAGCAGGTCGTTCGCGAGGTCCGCGAGCCGCCGCAGTGCCGGGTGGTGGTAGACCGCGTCGGGCAGCGGGCGTCCGGACGCGAACTCGATGAGCGGGTACGACACGTACGCCGCCGAGGTGGCCCGGCGCAGCCGCACGTACTCGGCGACGCCCGGCGGACGGCCCGACCCGGTGGCGGTGGCCTCCCGGTGGACGCCGTCGAGGTGGTCGGCGACCGCGTCGGCGAAACGTAGCCGCCAGCGGGCCGGCATCCGGCGGCGGGGCTCCCGCCACGCCTGCACCAGCAGGCGCCGCAGCGGGCCGGAGAAGCCCGGATGGCGGGCTCGCGGACCCTCGCGCAGCAACGCGAGCGCGCCGTCGCGCAACGCGCGGATCTGCCCCGGCGTCAGCCCGTCCCGCCCGTCGCAGGCGTCGTCGACCAGGAAGAACCAGGTGAACAGCGCGGTCAGCACCCGCAGGTCCGCCTCGGTGGCGTCCGGGTAGAGGCGGCCGGCGTACCGGGCGAACCCGGCCCGCGCCAGCCGCCGCCGGGTGGCCGGGTCGGGCGGCAGACCGAGCCGGTCGACCAGTTCCACCAGCCAGCCCTGCACGTCGTCCGCGTACGGGGAGAGGCGGGGCGTGATGGGGCAGTCGGAGCGCAGCGCCCGCAGCACCGCCGCAGTCATCACCGGCCCTTCCCACGGAAGTGGATTTGCCGATCGAAGAATTTCACGCCGAGGGAACTCCCGTGAACCCTCTGGACATCCCGGGCGGGCCGCCCGAACGGGGGTCGTGGTCCGCCGCCCGCGGCGACCAGGCACGCTTGAGGGCATGCGCGAACCATGGGTGGTGGGTGTCTCCGGCGCCTCGGGCACGCCGTACGCGGCGGCGGTCGTCCGGGCACTGCTCGACGCGGGCCAGGCGGTGGACCTGATCGTGTCCCGGGCGGCCCGGCTGACGGTGCTGGACGAGACCGGCCGGCCCTTCCGGGACGGGCACTGGGCCGAGGACCTGGCCGCCTGGCTCGACCGCGACCTCACCGGCGCGGACATCCGGCACTGGCCCGCCGGTGACCTGGCCGCCGGCCCGAGCAGCGGCTCCTATCGGGTACGCGGGATGGCGGTGGTGCCGGCCAGCACCGCCGCCTGCGCCGGCATCGCCATCGGGCTCTCCAAGGACCTGCTCCAGCGTGCCGCCGAGGTGAACCTCAAGGAGCGCCGCCCGGTAGTGGTGGTGCCCCGGGAGACCCCGGTGACCCGCAGCCACCTGGAGCACCTCATCGCGCTGCACGACGCCGGAGCCGTGGTGCTGCCGGCCAGCCCGGGCTTCTACGGCGCCGGGGCGGCGGCCTCCGCCGGGCAGCTCGTGGACTTCGTGGCCGGCAAGGTGCTGGACGCGCTGGGCGTCCCGCACACGCTGTTCCGGCGGTGGGCCGGCGAGCTGGCCGCCGGTCGCCGGGAGCCCGGCCCGGCCTGACCGGACCCGGCGTACGACGAGCGGGGCGCGGCCTCGATCGGACCGCGCCCCGCACGTTCAGTACATGCCGGCGTTCGCCGGGCCGGGGCCGGTGGAAGCGGTCGGGCCCATGTTGCGGGCCTTGCCCATGTCCTCCGCCTCGTCCAGCATGCCCTCCCCCTCGAGCAGGGCCCGCACCTCGGATTCCCGAAACCGGCGGTGCCCTCCTGGAGTCCGGATACTGCCGATCCGGCCGGCCGCTGCCCATCTGGTCACGGTTTTCGGGTCAACCCGAAACAGCGCAGCGACCTCACCCGGTGTCAGCAGGCGATCTCCAGTGTCCACAGCCCCCTCCTCGCGTCGACGAAGCCCCCGGCTGAACACACTGCCCCCGGCCGGTGCGAGCCCAGAGCCGTCATGAGGGACGTATGGCAATTACAGCACCGGCTACCGGACGTGTCCGCCAAACGCGAAAAACGCACACACTGGGAAGTTAGGAAATGGTACCGGCGGAGAACCCCCGTGAGCGCACGTTTGTGATAGGCGCGGCCCGACCTCATCGTCGCCCGGTGGCCGCAGTGCCGGGCCCCGATCGAGATAGGGTCACTCTCCGTGGACACGATCGACCTGAGCCTTGTGGAGCTGTTGCGAGGCAACGCCCGTCTGTCGTACGCCGAGCTGGCCCGTCAGGTCGGCCTCTCCGCCCCGGCCGTGCACGAGCGGGTCGGCAAGCTGGAGTCCAGCGGCGTGATCCGTGCGTACCGGGCCGAGGTCGAGCCGGAGTCGATCGGGCTCGGCGTCACCGCGCTCATCGGCATCATCGAGGACTCCGACGCGGACACCGACGACGTGCTGGAGGCGTTCCGGCGCATCCCCGAGATCGAGTCCTGCTACTTCATGGCCGGCGTCGAGTCCTTCCTGCTCAAGGCGCGGGTCGGCACGATCGCCGAGCTGGAGCAGCTGATCGTCCGGCTGAACCGGACGGCCGGCGTGGCATCCACCCGTACCAGCATCGCCCTGTCGACCAAGTGGGAGAACCGCCCGCAGCCGCTGGAACCGCCCACCGCCTGATCACTCTGGCCCCGGCGCGGGGATTGGGGTTACCGTGCGCCGATGACGATCTCGGGACGCGGCGCCGCAGTGGTCACCGGTGCGGCCGGCGGGCTGGGCCGGGCCATCGCCGTCGCGCTGCACGCCGACGGCTGGAACGTGCTGCTCACCGACGTCGACGCCGATGCCGTGGCGACCGCCGCCGCGCCGCTGGGTGGCTGGTCGCGCCCGCTCGACGTACGCGACGAATCCGCCTGCGCGGACGTGGCCGCCGAGGCGGCGGCCGCACCCGGCGGCCTCGGGCTCTGGGTGAACAACGCGGGCATCCTGGTCACCGGCCCGTCCTGGGCGCACGACGCCCCGACCCGGCGCGCGGTGGTCGAGGTGAACGCGCTCGGCGCGATGAACGGCACGCTCGCCGCCGTCGCGGTGATGCGCGAGCAGGGCCGCGGCCACGTACTGAACGTCGTCTCGCTGGCCGGGCTGATCGCCGCGCCCGGCGAGACGGTGTACGCGGCCAGCAAGCACGCCCTGCTCGCGTTCAGCCTCGGCACGCTGAGCGACCTGCGGATGGCCGGCGTCCGGGGCGTACACGTGTCGTGCCTGTGCCCGGACGGGATCTGGACGCCGATGCTGCACGACAAGCTGGACGACCCGGGCGCGCTGGCATCCTTCACCGGTTCGCTGCTGACGCCGGAGCGGGTGGCCGCGCGGGCCGTCCGGCTGGCCCGGCGGCCCCGGCCGGTGGTCAGCCTGCCGCGCTGGCGCGGCGCCCAGGTACGGCTGCTCGACGCCTTCCCCCGGCTCGCCCTGGCCCTTACGCCGGTGATCCGGGCCACCGGCCGGGCCGGTCAACGGCGGCAGGCCCGCCGGGTCCGGGGAAACCCGAGCCCACCTCGCTTGTAACGTTGCCGACGTGACTCATCTCGACCGGTGCGACGAGGCCAGCCGGCGCTGGGTGACCGAGGCGATCGCCGCTGTCGAGGCGGACGCCAACCGCTCCGCCGACACCCACCTGCTGCCGTTCCCGCTGCCCCGCGAGTGGGGGATCGACCTCTACCTCAAGGACGAGTCGGTGCACCCCACCGGCTCGCTCAAGCACCGGCTCGCCCGCTCGCTGTTCCTCTACGGGCTCTGCAACGGCTGGATCGGCCCGGACACCACGATCGTCGAGGCGTCGTCCGGCTCGACGGCGGTCTCCGAGGCGTACTTCGCGCGGATGCTCGGGCTGCCGTTCATCGCGGTCATGCCCGCCTCCACCTCGCCGGAGAAGATCGCCCAGATCGAGTTCCAGGGCGGGCGCTGCCACCTCGTCCAGGACCCGGCGAAGGTGGTGGTGGAGGCGCGCTGGCTCGCCGAGGACAGCGGCGGCCGGTTCATGGACCAGTTCACGTACGCCGAGCGGGCCACCGACTGGCGGGGCAACAACAACATCGCCGAGTCGATCTACGCCCAGCTCGCGCTGGAACGGCACCCGGTGCCCGCCTGGATCGTCGTCGGCGCCGGCACCGGCGGCACCAGCGCCACCATCGGCCGCTACGCCCGCTACCGGCGGCTGCCCACCAAGCTCTGCGTGGTGGACCCGGAGAACTCCGCGTTCTACCCCGCCTGGCAGGCCGGCGACTGGTCGGTGTGCACCGGCCGCGGCTCCCGGATCGAAGGCATCGGGCGGCCCACCGTCGAGGCGTCCTTCCTGCCCAGCGTGGTGGACCGGATGGTGCAGGTGCCGGACGCCGCGTCGCTCGCCGCCATGCGGGCCGGCTCGGCGGTGCTCGGCCGCCGCGTGGGCGGCTCCACCGGCACCAACCTGTGGGGCGCGTTCGGGCTGATCGCCCAGATGCTGGCGGACGGACGTACCGGCTCGGTGGTCACGCTCATCTGCGACCCGGGCGACCGGTACGGCGACACCTACTACTCCGACGAGTGGGTGGCCGCGCAGGGCCTCGACCTCGCCCCGCACCTGGCCACCATCGACCGGTTCCTGACCGACGGCGCCTGGCCGGCCTGACCGGCGCCCCGGCTTTGGCGGCGGCGGACGTCAGCGCGGGTCGACCCGCTCGGCCAGCCCCGGATAGCGCACCACGAAACCCTCCGGGTCGACCTCCAGGTCGGCCGTGAACGTGCCGCTGGCGTACCGGACCCGGCCCGGGCCGAGCGAGGTGTAGACCTGCTCGGCCGGGATCACGGCCAGGCCGGGCAGCAGCACCCAGGCCACGGTCACCGCCGTCGCCATGTCGGCGGGCAGCCGCCCCAACCCGATCCGGCGGATCGGCATCGTGTTCGTCAGCGGGGACCCGCCCAGGTCGACGTCGAGCGCGTCGTCCAGCCGACCCGGGTCGTCGGTGCCCGGCAACCCCGCCGGTGGGTGGCCCGCCGCGCTCAGCGCCGCGTCCAGGTCACCCTCCTCGCCGGTACGCACGCGCCACCCGTCCCGGCCCCGTTCCAGGCGTACGCTCCGCGACCAGCCCGCGCCCTCTGCCTCGACCTCCAGCTGGTCGGTCGACCAGTCGGGCGCGAGCGCCAGGCGGTAACGGCAGGTGTACGGGATCGGGTCCACGGCGAGTGCCACGCCCTGCGCGGTCAGCCCCTGCCCGCCGTCGAGCACGACGTGCTCGCAGCCGGCGGTGTCGGTCCGGGCCCAGAAGAGCGACTTCGGCATGGTCCGGACGTTACGCGACCCGGCCGTCGGCGGCAGCGGATGCGCGAACGCCGCCGCCGGCCGGATGGCCACTGACTACCCCTGCTCGTCGCCCTCAGTAGGGCGCGGCGGCCGGTTGTGGCGGGCCCACTCGTCGACCTCGTCCGCGTCCCAGACGTTCATGCCGATCAGCCGGGCGAGCGGCTCGGGGAACCCGGGGCGGCGGGTGATCTGCAGGACCCGCTGACGCGATACGCCGAACAGGGCGGCCAACTCGCCGGGCCCGTACAGGCGTGGTCGTCTCACCCGACGAAGGTAGTCATGGTCGTGCCTCTTCGGGCTACTCGTCGTCGTCCGCCGGCCGGGGCGGCCGGTGCTCCCGGATGTACCGCTCCACGTCCCGCTTCAGCCAGACGGCGCCGACCGACAGCTCTTGATACGGCGCGGGGAATGCGGGATGCCGCCGGATCTCGCGGAATCTCGATCTGCCCACGCCGAGCATTTTCAAGATCTCACCGGCCGCGACGAGTTCGCCCGGTCCCGTCTCCTTGGTCACGACTTCGAAGGTAGGAGCGGGCTGACCCGACTATCTTGACGCGAACAAGAAATCGCACCTACGTGGGCCCGTCAACATTGACAGGGGGGCAAGGGAGCGATCTGATGGATCAGGCCCCCCGCCCGGTGGCGAGTTCGCGGCGGACGGGGGTGCCACCTGGAAGCCGACCCACGGCAGGAGGCCCCGAGTGACCCAGCGCCACGCTCCGCTGAAACCCCTTTGGGTCTGCACGGCAGACCTGCTCAACTGGCCGTGCGAAAACGCAAAGGTCGAGTTGGTCGCTGACTACAGGCACGACCGGCGTAACCTCGCCGTCGATCTGGCCGCCCTCATGCGGCAGGCGACCGATGACCTGGCCGGGCTCTACTCCGAGCCGCCGGATCCCGCCGAGATGCACATTCGATTCATGGGCTGGCTGCGGTCGGTGCGCGATGTCTGACCCGATCGGCACCGGTCTGCTGTTGTCCGCCGTCATCGCCCAGGCGTTCGGCTGCTGGGTGGCCTGGTCGTGGGGCCGGTCCGCTCGGCGAAGTCTCCGGCAGACCATCGATCAGACCATCCCGACACCGCCGCCCGACTGGCAGCCTCGGCATCGCCTGTCGATGTTGAACGAGCCGACCCGGCGGTATCCCGTCCTCGCACCGCGCAGCTAGAACGCCACCGGCCCGTTGACCCGCAGACGCACAGCCGCCGCCGAGCGGGTGCTCGGCGGCGGCTGTGGCTGCGCTCAGATCAGTGGGTACGCGCCGGCGGTCGCCCGCCGAAGCCGCGCCGGTCGTCCCGGCCCCGCCCCTCGGCCCGGAAACCGCCACTCCGGCGCTCGGCCGGGCGCGCGTCGCCCCGGTCACCGAAACGCCGCTCGGCGTGCGGGCGGTCCTCCTGGCGACGGTCACCGAAGCCACCCGGCCGGTCGTCGTACCGCCGCTCGTCGCGGTCGTACCCGCGCCCGGCCGCCGGCCGGTGCCGGTCCCCGAACGGGCGGTCGGCGCGCTCGCCGAAACGCCTGTCGTCGCGCTGGCCGCCGAAGCGGTCGCTGCGCTGGCCACGGTCGTCGGACCGCTGCTCGCCGAAGCTCCGGCCGTCGGACCGCCGGTCGCCGAAGCTCCGGTCGTCGCGACGCTCCGGCCGCCCGAAGCGGCGCTCGCCGCCACCGGCCCGCTCGCCCGAGTAGCGCTCGCCCGCCGGACGGTCGCCGAACCGGCGGTCACCGCCACGGTCCGCGAACCGGTCGCCGGACCGCTCGCCCGTGGGCCGGTCGCCGTAGCGGCGCTCGCTCCGGCCGTCGCGGTCGCCGAACCGGCGCTCGCCACGGTCGGAGAAGCCGCCCCGGCCACCCCGGTCGAAGCCCCGGCCGTCCCGGTCGCCGAAGCGGCGCGGGCCGCCGCGCCGCGGCTCCGGCTCGTCCCGCACGGGTACGCCGCTGGGCTCGCGCGCGCCGGTCAGCTCGGCCAGTGCCTCGTCGCCCGCCCGGACCCGGGTCTCGGCCGGCTCGACGCCCGCCTTCTCCATCATGGCCAGCGTGGTGCGGCGCTGCTTGGGCAGCACGAGCGTCGCCACCGCGCCCGACTCGCCGGCCCGAGCCGTGCGGCCGGCCCGGTGCAGGTAGTCCTTCGGGTCCTTCGGCGGGTCCACGTGCAGCACCAGCGACACGCCGTCGACGTGGATGCCGCGGGCCGCCACGTCGGTAGCGACCAGCACGGGCGTGCGGCCCTCGCGGAACTCGGCGAGCGTCTTGGTGCGCATCCGCTGGGTCTTGCCGCCGTGCAGCCCACCGGCCCGCACGCCGACGGCCGCGAGCTGCTCGACCAGCCGGTCCACGCCGAGCTGCGTACGGGCGAACAGCATGGTGCGGCCCTCGCGGGCGGCGATGGACGCGGCGACCGCGAACTTGTCGTGCGGCGGGATCAGCAGCAGGTGGTGGTCCATGGTGGACACGGCAGCGGTGGCCGGCGCGGTCGAGTGGGTGACCGGGTCGGTCATGAACCGCTTGACGAGCGTGTCGACGTCGTTGTCCAGAGTGGCCGAGAACAGCAGCCGCTGCGCGTCCGCCGGGGTCTTCGACAGCAGCTGGGTGACCTCGGGCAGGAAGCCCATGTCGGCCATCTGGTCGGCCTCGTCCAGCACGGTGATCTCGACGTCGTCGAGCCGGCAGACGCCGCGCTCGATCAGGTCGCCGAGCCGGCCCGGGGTGGCCACGACGATCTCCACGCCGCGGCGCAGCGCGTCGATCTGCCGGTCGTACGGCACGCCGCCGACGGCGGTCTTCAGGAAGACGCCCACCGACTTGCCGAGCGGCACGAGGGCGTCGTTGACCTGCATGGCGAGTTCACGGGTGGGGACCAGGACGAGCGCGCGGGGGTGCAGCGGCCGGGCCCGGTTGCGGTCGGCGACCCGGGCGATCACCGGCAGGCCGAAGGCGAGCGTCTTGCCCGAGCCGGTCTGGCCCCGGCCGAGTACGTCGCGGCCCGCGAGCGAGTCGGGCAGGGTGGCCCGCTGGATCTCGAACGGGGTGGTGATGCCCTGGCGGGCGAGCGCCTCGACGAGCTGCCGGGGCAGGCCGAGCGACGCGAAGTCGACGGCGTCGGAGTTCGGGTCGACGGACGGGGACGTGCTGGATTCAGCGAACGTGGTCAAGAAATGCCTCTCGAGCGGGGCGCATCTTCGCGATGGCCCGCCGCGGCCTGTCACGCCGCCGAATCGCCCGCAAGATCGCCCATGAGCGCGCAATCGGGGCGCGCCAGGTCAGTAATCGGAGACAAGTGTACGGCGCTTCGCCCACTCCGCCACGGCAGCGCGAGGCGGTAGTGGGCGGGCTCACCCCCGTCACTCGACCGGCATGGCTCCGGTCAGGCCGCTGAGCGCGTCGTTGGCCAGGAAGACCACGAGCAGACTGATCGCGATGAGCATGGTGAGCGCGACCGCCAGCACGATGATCACCTTGGCGTTGCCGCCCCGGGCCGCCGGGCTCTCCTCGGACCAGCCCTGGGCCAGGATGTGCCCGGTCAGCGAGCCGGAGTTCTCCAGCGGATTGCCCTGCGGGAACGACACGGTGGCGAAACCGGGTCCGTCCGTCCCGCCGCCGTAGACGGCGCCGGCGAGGTCCGTGCTGCCGGACTGCTGACGTACCGGACGGGTCGCGTCGGCGTCGCGGGCCGGCGTGGCCGGCGGCGGCCAGGTCGGCAGCGCCGGCGCCGGGACCGCGGGCGGCGGCGGGGCGGAGACGGGCGCGGCGGCCCACGCCGGAGGCGACTCGGCGGAGGACGCCGGAGTGCCGGTCGTGGCCGGCGGCGCGGACGGGAAGGGCGTGGTGGCCGGCGCGGGCGGCACCGCCGAGCCGGCCGACGGCGTGGCGAACGACGGCGGGCCCGCGGTGACCGGTGGCGTGACGAACGACGGCGCGCCTGGGGTGGCCGACGGCGTGCCGAACGACGGGCCTGCGGTGGCCGGTGGCGCGGGGAACAGCGGCGCGGGCAACGGGTTCGCCGTGGCCGTCATCGCCGGTGGTGGCGGGAACGGAGGCGCGGGCATCGGACCCGGTGGGGGCGGCGGCGGGGGCACCGCGGGTCCGGGCGGCGGCACCGGCGGCCCCGGTACGGGCGGAACCGGCCCCGGTGGGGTGGGCGCCGGCGCGGGCGGCGCGGGCGCGGGCGGCGTGGGCCGGAACGGCGGCTCCGGCTCCGGCACCGGCGGCGCGGGCGACGGCGGGGTCGGACCCGGTACCGGGGTCGGCGCCGGCTCGGGCTCCGGACCGTGCGGGGCCGGGGGCTGCGCGGGCTCCGGCGGCTGGGCGGGCTCGGGCGGCTCCGGGTTCACCGGACCCGCCCGGTAGACGGTCGCGGCGGCGGGAGCGGCCACCACCGAGGCGGCGATCTCGTCGGCGGACACCCGGCTCAGGCCGGGTACCGCGGCGCTGGCCCGGGCGTGCGCCGTCCCGCCTTGCCCGGCCGGCTTCGCGGACAGCGCGGCATTGAGCCCGGCGGGCTTCGCGGACGGCGCCGCATCGAGGTCGGCGGGCTTCGCGGAGGGCACCGCACCCGGCCCGGCCGGTTGCTCGGCGAGGGCGGGGGACGCGGTGCCGGAGTCGGCGGACCCGGCTGCCGGGGCGCCGTCCCGGGGATCGGTGGCGGTGCTTCCGGCCGCGTTCTCCGGCCCGCCCGGCGCGGCGTCGCGGTTCGGTCGATCGTCGGTCGCGACCGCATCCGCGCCGGTGGCGTCCTCACCCGGCGTCTCGCCGCCCGCCGAAGTCGACGCGCCAGCCGGAGTGGACACGCCAGCCGGAGCGGCCGGTGTGGACGAGTCGGCGGGAGCGGACACGGCGGGAGCGGACACGGCAGGCGGAACGGCCGGGGCAGCCGAGTCGGCGAGGGCCGTCGGAGTGGGCACGGGCACCCGGGCGGAACCGGAGACACGGGGAGCCGGGATACCGGCCGCCGGGCCGTCCGGCGTGGCCGGGGAGGGCGTACCCGCAGCGGGTGTGCTGATGGGGGCCTCGGGCGTCGCCGGGCGTTCGGCCACGGCGAAGGCGGACCAGGTCGACGGGGGAACTGTCGCGCCGGGCTGACGCCGGTCCAGCGGCGGGGCGTCCGCCGGGGTGCCCGCGCGGTACGTGGTGGGGCTCGACGGCGCCGCCGGCGGCTCGTCGCCGGCGGGAGGCGGTACGGCCGCCCCGGCGACGGTCACCCGTGCCCGCGCGACGGCCACCGGCCCGGGGCGGGCCGCTGCCGGGCTGTCGTCGGCAGGGTCGGCGGCGTCGGGCGTCGGTCCGGGGTGGACCTTCTCCGCCGGAACCTCGTGCTCGCCCATCTCGCCCCTCCGCACCTACGCTCGCCCCCGACCGTGGCGCCGGCCGAAAGTGCCTGGATCTCACCGTGCCATATTCCGGCCCGGGCGCACAGCCGGAGTGCGGGTTGGGTCAGTCGGCGCTGCCGCTCGCGCTGGCAGAGGCGCTGGCGGAAGCGCTGGCGGACGTGCTGCGCGACGGGGCGACGCTGCTGCTGCTCGGGGCGGCGCTGGTGCTCGGCGCGGCGCTCTTGCTCTCGCTCGGCGTCGGCGTCGGCTCCCCGGGCGGGCTGGGCGGCGTGCTGGGCGTCGGGCTGGAGGTCGTCGGGTCCGGCGTGGGCGTGGTCGGCCTCGGGGTGGTCGGCGTCGGCCTGGGGGTCGTCGGCGTCGGCTTCGGCGTGGTGGGCGTCGGCTTCGGCGTCGGGGACGACGGCGGCGGGGTGGTCGGCACGGGCGGCGGGGGAGCCGGGGTGGCCGGGGCGGCGACGGCTCCGATCACCCGGGTCGCGGCGTAGAGCCGGGACCAGCGGACCACCGAGATCTTGACGACGTCGCCGGTCCGGGGCGCCTCCACCATCTTGCCGTTGCCGATGTACATGGCGACGTGGTGGATGCTCGTCCAGCTGCTGCTGGAGGCGAAGAAGAGCAGGTCGCCGGGGAGCAGCGCGTTCGGTGAGACGGTGCGGGAGCGGGTGGCGTAGTACTGGTCCTTCGCGACCCGCGGCAGGCCCTTGTAGCCGGCCGACCGGTAGGAGGCGAGCACCAGGCCGGAGCAGTCGAACCGGTCCGGGCCCTCGGCGGCCCAGAGGTACGGGTCGCCGAGCTGGGCGAGGGCGTAGCGGACCGCGGCGAGCGCCTTGGGGTCCGCCGCGAGACCGTCGATGCTCTGGTTGACGACGTACGAGCTGCCGAGCTGCTGCTCGGCGGCGTCGGCCAGGCGCTCGATCTCGAGCAGCTTGGCGGCGTTCTCCTTGCGCAGCGCGACGAGCGTCGTCTCCTGCTTGCGCAGGTCGGTCTCGGCGCGGGTGAACTCGGCGGCCTTCTCGGTCGCCCGGCGCTGGGCCGAGTCGTGCGCCTCCCGGGCGATCCGCTCGGCGTTCGTGGCCCGGAGGAGTTCGCCGGTCACCGACGTGGTGGCGCCCTCGGCCTTGTCGCCCCGGGTGATGCGCTGGAGGTTGGCGAAGTCACGCAGGCTGGCGCCGAACTCGCCCGGCGGCAGCGCCGCGTCGGCCTTGACCGCGTCGGCGGCGGCGCTCTTGGCGTTCTCCTGGGCCCGGGTGAGCGCGTCCTCGGCTTCCTTGAGCCGGGTGGCGGACTGGGTCAGCTCGGCCTGTGCGGCGTCCCGCTCGCCCTTGATCCGCAGCATTTCCTCGCCCAGCAGCCCGACCTGGGCGTCGAGCTGGTTGATCTGCGCGATCAGCGGGCCGTCGGCCGGGTTGGTGACGCCGGTGGTGCCGCCCGGCAGGCCCGGGACGGTTACTCCGGGCACGCCCGGAACGCTGCCGGGCAGGCCGGGGACGCTGCCGGGCAGTTGCAGGGGGCCGGTGACCTGGGGGCGGGAGCCGGTGCTGGGCACGGTGTCGGGCAGCGGGTCGGCCCAGGCCGGGGTGGCGAGCGCCGCCGCCGCGACCGCACCGAGGAGGGCGGACCAGAGGGCCGGACGCAGGACCGGTGAGATCACCGGCTGCCGGCCTCGTCGCCGCCGGGCCTTGGTGCTGTCGGACATTCCGCTCCCCGTCCGGTCTGGTGCCCGCCACGCGAGGTGGGGCGTGTCAGGACAGGACGGCACTGGTGTGTGTTCCGCCCCACCCTGTCTTACCTCACCGTCGCAGCGATGTCGATGTGCGGAGAGTGACGGCGGGTGAACTGGCTCGACCACGTCGGCGGCTGGTCGGACCCGCGACGTACGCTCGATCGGGAACCCAGGGGGAAGGACGTGGCTTTCGGATGGACGCCGGACTCAAGCGCGAACTCGAAGCGAAGGTGTACGCCGGGGAGCGGCTGACCCGCGAGGACGGCATCGCCCTCTACGACAGCGACGACCTGACCTGGCTGGGCCGGCTGGCCCACCACAGGCGTACGGAGCTCAACGGCGACCGGGTGATGTTCAACGTCAACCGGCACCTGAACCTGACGAACGTCTGCTCGGCGTCGTGCGCGTACTGCTCGTTCCAGCGCAAGCCGGGCGAGAAGGACGCCTACACGATGCGGATCGACGAGGCGGTCCGTAAGGCCAAGGAGATGGAGGACGAGCAGCTCACCGAGCTGCACATCGTCAACGGCCTGCACCCGACGCTGCCCTGGCGCTACTACCCGAAGGTGCTGCGGGAGCTGAAGGCCGCGCTGCCGAACGTCAACCTCAAGGCGTTCACCGCGACCGAGGTGCAGTGGTTCGAGAAGATCAGCGGGCTCACCGCCGACGCGATCCTCGACGAGCTGATGGACGCCGGCCTGGAGTCGCTGACCGGCGGCGGCGCGGAGATCTTCGACTGGGAGATCCGCCAGCACATCGTCGACCACAACTGCCACTGGGAGGACTGGTCGCGCATCCACCGGCTGGCCCACTCCAAGGGCATGAAGACGCCGTCGACCATGCTCTACGGCCACATCGAGGAGCCCCGGCACCGGGTCGACCACGTGCTGCGGCTGCGCGAGCTGCAGGACGAGACCGGTGGCTTCCAGGTCTTCATCCCGCTGCGCTACCAGCACGACTTCGTCGACTCGGCGGACGGCAAGATCCGTAACCGGATCCAGGCCCGCACCACGATGGCCTCGCCGGCCGAGTCGCTGAAGACGTTCGCGGTCTCCCGGCTGCTGTTCGACAACGTGCCGCACGTCAAGTGCTTCTGGGTCATGCACGGCCTGTCGGTGGCGCAGCTCTCGCTGAACTTCGGCGTCGACGACCTGGACGGCTCGGTCGTGGAATACAAGATCACCCACGACGCCGACTCGTACGGCACGCCGAACACCATGCACCGCGACGACCTGCTGCACATGATCTGGGACGCCGGGTTCCGCCCGGTCGAGCGGAACACCCGCTACGAGATCGTGCGTGAGTACGACGGGCCGCCGTCGCTGGCGGAGCGCCGGTCCGAGCCGCAGCAGGTCTGGGCCTGAGCGGGCGATGAGCGGCGAGGAACAGCAGCGCGCCTTCCCCCGGCGTGACGCCGAGGGGCGCATCCTGACCCTCGGTGACCTGCTCGGCGTGAGCCTCGCCGGCCTGGTCATCGGGGTGCTGGCGCTGCTGGTCTTCGAATGGGCGTTCGCCACCATCGGCGACAGCGGCTTCGGGGGCACGAACGGCTGGCTGGCGGTGATCCTGCCGCTCTGGTTGTTCTGGGACGAGTTCCGGGCCTGGGAGTTCGGCGCCGCCCGGGTGGTGGCGGCGCTGGCCGGCATCGCGCTCGGCGTGCTCGCCGGTCTGCTGGCCGCCGGACTGGCCTCGGGGCTGCCCGCGCTGTTCACGGGAGCGTTGGCCGCGGCGGTGTTCACCGTGGTCTACGCGGTCGTCTGGTTTCATGGCGTGCACTGGCTGGCCCGGCGTACGGGCTGAGGCACGAAGAGAGTGGGAATGCGGGAATGAGCGCGGCGCTCAAGTACACGCTGGGCCGGATCGGGCTGTTCGTCGTCGTGCTGGCGGCCCTCTGGTTCGTCGACATGAACATGTTCCTGCGGCTGATGCTGGCGCTGATCTTCTCCGCCACGCTGTCGTTCTTCCTGCTCAAGGGCCTGCGGGACCAGATGGCCGGGGAGATGGCGGAGGCGGCGGAGCGGCGTCGCCTGGAGAAGGACCGGCTGCGCTCCGCGCTGGCCGGTGAGGACCAGGCCGAGCCGGAGGGCGAACGCCGCGACAGCTGAGCGGACCGGCGGGGCCCGGCGCGCGACGTCGCGCCGGGCCCTTCGCCGTTCACCAGCCGGTCGAGCGGTTCACCGGATGGTCGAGCCGCTCACCAGTTGGTCGAGCCCGGGACGACCGGCCACGGCCGGTCGACCGGCTTGATCAGGTACGCGATGCCGCCCGAGCCGGAGGCCACTGTGCCGTTGGCCCGGTAGCGCTTGGTGCGCAGCCAGATCTGCTCGAACTGCTCCCGCTTGTAGACGTTGCGCACCGCCTCGTTCGAGGAGGACGCGGGGTCGTTCACGATCACGTCGCCCTCGGCGGTGAAGCCGACGATCACGAACAGGTGCCCGGCGGTGCCGTAGTTGGCCCCGTCGAGTTCGCTGGCGAGGAACGACTGCGAGGTGACCACCGGGATGCCGGCCTTGATGAAGCGTTCCGCCTCGTCCAGCGAGTGCAGCCGGGTGACCCGGCCCTCCAGGCCGGGGAAGCTCGCCGCGTACGCGGTGTTGAACGGCCAGTTGCCCGCGCCGTCGTACTCGTAGTCGTAGGTCATCCGGGCGGCGTGGTCGACAGTCGGGTCGGGGTAGGCGGGGTCGACCCAGGAGGTGTCCTCGGCCGAGGGCTTGCGGCCCCAGTACTCGACCACCATCTCCGTCGAGGTGGGTGAGCACCACGCCTCGCCACCGCCGTTGTACTCGGGGTACTCGCCGATGTGGACGTTCTGCGAGTAGCGCGGCACGGCCAGCTCGGTGCCCCAGGCGATGCCGCCCCGGCTCGGGGTGACGGTGAACCGGTCGGGCACGTTCGACGCCATCGCGCCGACCATTCGGACCTGCGGCGCGGCGGTCTGGCCGGGCGCGCGGTAGAGCGTCAGCCGCAACTGGTACGAGCGCAGCAGCACTCCGGCGTCGGCGTCGTCGATCGAGAACGTGTCGGTCCAGATGCTCGACCAGGGGTCGCCCTGGCCGTCCAGCGTGGACCGCTTGATGTCCTGGTCGCCGGAGGCCCAGCGGCCCATGACGAACCACGGGGTCTGCGCCCCGGTGTTGTACGTGCCGTGCAGCTCGACCTGGATCCAGGTGCCGGCCGGGGTGGCGGCGTTCCAGGACGCGACCATCTCGCTGGCGTCGAACCCGATCCGCCGCTCGGGTGAGGTCCAGGTGGCGTACTCCCAGGTGCGGGTCGTGCCGGTGTGCTCGTCGGTGAACTCGGTGGTGCCCACCGGGCGGTCGATGGTCAGCGCGGGGTGGCGGCCCGGTACGGCGCGGGTGCCCTGGTGGGAGCCGCTGCGCCAGTCGGGGAAGCGGGAGAACTCCTGGAACGTGATCTGTTCGTCGTGTGTGACGCCCGGCCGCGGGGCTTGTGCCTGGGCCGGTGCGGTGGTGCCGAGGAGGGTGAGCGCGGTGAGGCCGGCGAGGGCGGCCGCGCGCATGGGTCGTCCGAACATGGCAGCTCCACGGGGAGACGGCATCGTTGCCGTTCACTGTCGCGCCTGGCGGGAAGTTTCGCCAGATGTTCAGGCATGGAAAATCATTGCCGAAGTGACGATCAGGTCGGGATGACTAAAGGAAGAGACAGATATTGATATGACCATGTGTCTCCTGGTGGAGTGTGCGGACAACGGGAGCTCTCCCGTACCCCCAGGAGGTTGTCCATGGCCTTCCGCACCTCTCCGTTCCGCCGCCGGCTGGCGCTCGCCGCCGCCGTCGGCCTGACCATCGTCAGCGCGGCCGCCGCGCCCGCCGTCGCCCGGCCCGCGCCGGAGGGCTCCGGCGAGCCGGCCACCGTCGCGTACCGGGTGCTCGGCCCCCGCACCGCCGCGGACCGCACCGCGGTCGCCGGCACCGGCGCCGCCATCGACTACTCCGAACACGGTGTGTTGCACGTCACGGCCACCAAGGCCGAGGCGAACGCGATCACCCGGCTCGGGTTCCGGCTCGAGAAGGACGTCGTGCCGGAGCACGACCACGCCGACGGGGGCATGACCGCCAACGCGTTCCCGCCCGCCGACTCGAACTACCACGACTACGCCGAGCTGACAGCGGTGGTGAACAAGGTGGTCGCCGACCACCCGACCATCGCGCGGAAGCTGAGCATCGGCACGTCCTACCAGGGCCGGGACCTGATGGCCGTGAAGATCTCCGACAACGTCGCCACCGACGAGGCGGAGCCGGAGATCCTGTTCAACGCCCAGCAGCACGCGCGTGAGCACCTCACCGTCGAAATGGCGATCTACCTGCTCAACCTCTTCACCGACAACTACGGCAGCGACTCCCGGATCACAAACATCGTCAACACCCGGGAGATCTGGATCGTCCCCACCGTCAACCCCGACGGCAGCGAATACGACATCGCCACCGGCTCCTACCGCTCCTGGCGCAAGAACCGGCAGCCCAACAGCGGCTCCACCGCCGTCGGCACCGACCTGAACCGCAACTGGGGCTACCAGTGGGGCTGCTGCGGCGGCTCGTCCAGCTCGAAGTCGTCGGACACCTACCGGGGCCCGTCCGCCTTCTCCGCGCCGGAGACCGCGGCGCTGCGCAACTTCGTCAACAGCCGGGTCGTCGGCGGGGTGCAGCAGATCAAGGCGAACATCGACTTCCACACCTACTCGCAGCTGGTGCTCTGGCCGTACGGGTACACGTACAACAACACCGCCACCGGGATGAACACCGACCAGTACAACACCTTCGCCACCATCGGACGGCAGATGGCGGCGACCAACAACTACACCCCGGAACAGTCGAGCGACCTCTACATCGCCGACGGCACCAGCATCGACTGGATGTGGGGCGCCCACAAGATCTGGGCGTACACCTTCGAGATGTACCCCGGCTCGGCCTCCGGCGGCGGCTTCTACCCGCCGGACGAGGTGATCCCGGCGCAGACCTCACGCAACCGGGAAGCCGTGCTGATCCTGTCCGAGTACGCCGACTGCCCGTACCGGGCGATCGGCAAGCAGAGCCAGTACTGCTGACCTCACCACCGGGTGGGAACCCCGGTTCCACCCCCGCCGGGGTTCCCACCCACCCCCACCGTCCGGACGATCTCCGCTGGTCGTGCGCTACCGTGGCACCGACCGTGCCACAGCGAAGCCGGTGCGAAACCGGCGCTGTCCCGCAACTGTGATGCCCCGTACGCGCGGCGTCGGCCTCCCGCCGGCGCCGACGGACGTGGGACGAGCCAGGTCGCCTGCGGCCCGGTCGCGACACGCGCTCTCGAGGAAGGGCGCCTCGCGGACGGGCCTCTCTTCCTGTCGGCGAAGCACCACACTCCTCGACCGACAGGAGGCTTCATGTCCCGACGTACCCCCCGGCTCTTCGCCACCGCGCTCGCGGCCGGCGTGCTGCTTCTCGGCGGTTGCGCCGAGAAGACCTCGACCGACACCCCCGCCGCCGGCGCCTCCGGCGGCGCGTTCCCGGCCACCGTCGGCAAGCTGACGCTGGAGAAGCGGCCCGAGAAGATCGTCTCGCTCTCGCCGACCTCCACCGAGATGCTCTTCGCCATCGGCGCCGGCAAGCAGGTCACCGCCGTCGACGACCAGTCGAACTACCCGGCCGAGGCGCCCCGCACCGACCTGTCCGGCTACCAGCCGAACGCCGAGGCGGTCGCCTCCCGCAACCCCGACCTGGTGGTGATCTCGGACAACCTCAACAAGATCGCCGACCAGCTCGTCGCGCTGAAGATCCCGGTCCTGCAGATCCCCGCCGCGGCCACGCTCGACGACACGTACCGGCAGCTCACCGACCTGGGCACGCTCACCGGCCACCGGTCCGAGGCCGAGGCCGTGGTGCAGAAGATGAAGGACGACATCACCGCGCTGACCAAGGACCTGCCCAAGCGCACCGAGAAGCTGACCTACTTCCACGAGCTGGGTCCGGAGCTGTACACCGCGACCAGCAAGACGTTCATCGGCACCATCTACGCGCTCGCCGGGCTGGAGAACATCGCCGACCCGTCCGACGCCGACGGGAAGAACGGCGGCTACCCGCAGCTCTCCCAGGAGGTCATCGTCAAGGCGAACCCCGACTTCGTCTTCCTGTCCGACACCAAGTGCTGCAAGCAGAACGCCGACACGGTGAAGGCGCGCAGCGGGTGGGCCGGCATCAACGCGGTGAAGAACAACCAGATCGTGGAGCTGGACGACGACATCGCCTCGCGCTGGGGCCCGCGCGTGGTCGACCTTCTCAAGGTCATCGTCGACGCCACCGCCAAGGTTCCGGCCTGACAGTGGCCCTACGACAGGCGGACTCCGCCCCGAACCCGGCCGGAACGCCTCGGGCGTCCCGGCCGGGCATCCGGTCGCTGTCCCGCCCCGGGCGGCGCGGGGCGCCCGGCGCGGGCGGCGCCCCGGTCCGGCCCGCCGGGCTACGCAAGCGCTGGCTGCTCGCCGGAGTCGTGGCCGTGTTCGTCGCGCTGGTGGCCGGCGTCTCACTCGGCCCGGTCAGCCTGCCGCCCGGCAGCGTCGCCGCCGAACTGCTCAACCTGCTACCCGGGGTACGCCTCGACAGCGGGCTCACCGAGCGGGAAATCGCGATCATCACCGAGCTGCGGCTGCCCCGGGTCGTGCTCGGCCTGCTCGTCGGCGCGCTCCTCGCCCTGGCCGGCGGCTGCTACCAGGGCGTCTTCCGCAACCCGCTGGCCGACCCGTACCTGCTCGGCGTGGCGGCCGGCGCCGGCTTCGCGGTCACCACGGCGATCGTGCTCGGCGCCGGAGCCGGCGGGGCGCTGACCGGGCTGCCGATCACCATCCCGCTCGCCGCGTTCGTCGGCTCGCTCGGCGCGGTCGTGCTGACGTACCTGCTCGGCGCGGCCGGCGGACGGGACCGGTCACCGGCCACGCTGATCCTGGCCGGGGTGGCGGTCTCGGCGTTCTTCGGCGCCGGGCAGACGTACCTGCTGCAACAGCACTCCGACAACATCCAGCAGGTCTACTCCTGGCTGCTCGGGCGGCTCGCCACCGCCGGCTGGCACGACGTGTGGCTGGTCCTGCCGTACTTCGTGCTCACCGCCGTTGTGGTGCTGCTGCACCGGCGTGAGCTGGACGTGCTCTCCGTCGGCGACGACGAGGCCACCGGCCTGGGGCTGCACCCGCAGCGCTCCCGCTACCTGCTGATCGCCGCCGCGTCGCTCGGTACCGCCGCCGCGGTCTCCGCGTCCGGGCTGATCGGCTTCGTCGGCATCATCGTGCCGCACACCATGCGGCTGCTCTTCGGCTCCAGCCACCGGATCATCCTGCCGCTGTCCATGCTGTTCGGCGGCGCGTTCCTCGCGCTCACCGACGTGGTCGCCCGTACCGCCGCCGCCCCCGCCGAGATCCCGATCGGCGTGGTCACCGCGCTGCTCGGCGGCCCGTTCTTCGTCCTCGTCCTGCGTACCGCCCGCCGGGTGGCGATGTGAACGCCCCCGCCGTGCGCGTGCACGACCTGCGGGTCGCCCTCGGCGGCAACCCGATCCTGGCCGGCGTCGACCTCACGGTCTCCGCCGGTGAGTGGGTCACCGTGATTGGACCCAACGGCGCCGGCAAGTCGACCCTGCTGCGCGCCGTCGGCGGCCTGCTGACCGGCCCGGGCGAGGTCGCACTCTTCGGTACGCCGATCGGCGCGCTCCGCCGCCGCGAACGGGCCCGGGTGGTGGCCACGGTGGCCCAGTCCCCGGTGGTGCCGGCCGGCATGTCGGTCTTCGACTACACGCTGCTCGGGCGTACCCCGTACATCCCGGCGCTGGGCCGCGAGTCCGCCGCCGACCTGGCCGCCGTGCACGAGGTGCTGGACCGGCTCGACCTCGGCCCGTTCGCACACCGTGAGCTGGCCACGCTCTCCGGCGGCGAGCGGCAGCGCGTCTTCCTGGCCCGGGCGCTGGCCCAGGGAGCCACCCTGCTGCTGCTGGACGAGCCGACGAGCGCGCTGGACATCGGGCACCAGCAGGAGGTGCTGGAACTGGTCGACCAGCTCCGCCGCGAGCACGGCCTGACCGTGCTGGCCACCATGCACGACCTCTCGATCGCCGGCGAGTACGCCGACCGTCTGGTGCTGCTGGCCGACGGCCGGGTGGCCGCCGCCGGTCCACCGGACGAGGTGCTCACCGAGGCCCTGCTGGCCCGCCACTACCGAGCCCACATCCGGGTGATCCCCGGCGACCACGGCCCCTTGGTGGTCCCCGTCCGCCCAACCTGACCCCACCCGCCCCGCCTTCGCGCGCCCGCCCTCTCGCGCCGTCGATCTTGCACTTCCGGCCCCGGCAAAAGGTGCGAATGTAACGCCACGAGGGCCGCAACTGCAAGATCGACGGGGAAGGGAGGGTGGGGTCAGCGGAGGGTGGAGATGGAGAAGAGGGCGCCGGACGGGTCGCGCAGGGCGGCGCTGCGGCCGGCCGGGTTGTCGCGCGGCGGGACCAGGATGGTGCCGCCCAGCTCGGCGGCCCGCGCGGCGGTGACGTCGGCGTCCTCCACCGCGAAGTAGACGGCCCAATACGCGGGCAGGTCCTCCGGCATCGGCTCGGCCCGGGGCAGCATCCCGGCGACGATCCGGGCGCCGCAGCGCCACCCGGTGTACGGCACCGGCCCGGCGGGACGTTCCTCCGGGTGCCAGCCGAAGACCAGCGCGTAGAACTCCTTGGCGTTCTCCGGATCGGGGGTGACCAGCTCGTTCCAGCACATCGCGCCGGGTGCGTTGAACAGTTCGGCGCCGCGCATCGCCATCGGCTGCCAGACGCTGAACACCGCGCCCGCCGGGTCGGCGAGCACCGCCATCCGGCCCTGCGTGGCGACGTCGAACGGGGAGACCACCACCTGCCCACCGGCCGCCTCCACCCGGGTCGCGACCAGGTCGGCGTCGTCGGTGGCCACGTACATCGACCAGACCGGCACCTGGTCCGGCGTGGCCGGCGGGCCGGCCCCGGCGACGGCCTTGCCGTCCTTCTGGAAGACGGTGTAGCCGCCCGCTTCCGGCTCGGGGGAGATCTGCCCGGTCCAGCCGAACAGCTCGGGGTAGAACCGTCGCGCGTCCTCCAGCCCCGGCGTGGCCAGGTCGGTCCAGCAGGGTGTGCCGGGCTCGACGCCGTTCACGGTGACCCCTCTCGCCGGGGACGGTCCCGCTGACCCGCCCTGTCGGCATCGTGGCACCGCCGGGTCGGCCACCGGGCCGGAACCGGACAAAAGGTCAGGTGAAGCGGCGTCCCTCGTCCCGCCGGTACGCCCAGCCGGCGGCCGCGGCGAGCACCAGCACCCAGACTCCCAGCATCACCAGCGACAGGGCGCCGGGCCGGAAGTCGGTGACCGCGGCCCAGATCAGTTCCACGGCGCCCCGGGTCGGCAGGTAGGGGGCGATCGCCTTGATGAAGCCGGGCGCGTCGTCCGGCCCGGAGAGCAGGCCGCCGCCGAACGCCAGCGGGAAGAAGATCACCTGCGCCACCACGATCGCCGCCTTGCTCGGCAGCGCGTAGCCGATCGCCAGGCCGAGCAGCGTGAACGGCACCGAGATCACCGCTACCGCGCCGAGCCCGAGCAGGAACTGCAGCGCGCTGACCCGGGCCTCGGTGGCCACCGCGGCGATCACCACCACCGGGATCATCGACACGTACGTC
Source organism: Micromonospora chalcea (assembly GCF_028768405.1). Classification (NCBI taxonomy): domain Bacteria; kingdom Bacillati; phylum Actinomycetota; class Actinomycetes; order Micromonosporales; family Micromonosporaceae; genus Micromonospora; species Micromonospora chalcea. The sequence continues at coordinate 5,109,715 of NZ_CP118233.1, forward strand.
AGCACCAGCCCGGCCAGGATCCGCCCGGTGAGTCGCGGGGCCGGTCCGGTCGGCAGGGTCCGGGTGTACGGGTTCCAGGGCTGGTCGCGGTCCTCGGCGACACCCACGCCGTACTGGAAGATGTTGGCGCTCATCACCGCGAACGTCACCATGGCGGCGGTGGCGTAGGTGGCGCCGGTGGGGTCGTCGCCGGCGAACGGCACCACGAAGAAGAGCATCGCGGCCGCGGGGAAGAAGGCGCTGCCCACCACCGCCACCGGAATCCGGATGATCTCCAGGAGGTGGTAGCGGGCGTGGACGAGGGCGAGCGGCACGACTGTCTCCTAGGCGGGGGTGGGCGCGGGCCGGTCGCCGGCCGTGATGGCGAGGAACGCCTCCTCCAGCGAGGTGGGCCGGACCTCCAGGTCGCGGAACGCCACCCCGGCGGTGACCAGGTCGCGGACGAGCTGGTCGGCGTCGGTGGTGAGCAGGTGCACCCGCCCGTCGGCGCGTTCGGTGGCGACCACCCCGGGCAGCGTCGGCAGGTCGTCGGCGACCAGGCTGACCCGGCGTACGCCGACCATCCCGCGGATCGCCGCCACCGAGTCGTCGGCCAGCACCCGCCCGTGGCCGATCACCACGACGCGCTGCGCGAGCGCCTCCACCTCCTCCAGGTAGTGGCTGCTCAGCAGCACGGCGCCGCCGTCGGCGTGGAAGCCGCGGATCGCGTCCCAGAGCGCGTGCCGCGCCTCCACGTCGAGCCCGGTGGTCGGCTCGTCCAGCACCACCAGCCGGGGACGGCCGACGAACGCCAGCGCCACCGCCAGCCGGCGACGCTGGCCGCCGGAGAGGCCGCCGGTCTGCCGGCGTACCTGGTCGGCGAGGCCGAACCGGTCGAGCAGCTCGCCCCGGGGCACCGGGTCGGGGAAGTGCGCGGAGACGAAGTCGACCACCTCGCCGACCCGCAGCGTGCCGGGCAGGCCGGTCTCCTGCGGCGTGACGCCGAGCTGCCGCCGGCTCGCCGGGTCACGCGGGTCGCCGCCGCACAGCTCGACCCGGCCGCCGCTCGGGCGGCGCAGCCCGACCAGCAGGTTGATCAGGGTGCTCTTGCCGGCGCCGTTCGGGCCGAGCAGGCCGACCAGCTCCCCGGCCCGGACGGTCAGGTCGACCCGGTCCAGGGCCAGCACGTCGCCGTAGCGGCGACTGACCTGTTCGGCGCGGGCCAGGATCATCCGGGGCTCCTCGGGCGGCGGAAGGGTGCTCGTGCACTCCCTGTCTACCGTGCCGGGGCAACCGTCGCCGCCCCCTGTGGAACTGCGCACATCCCCTAGGCTGGTGGCGCCGTCGAGGACGGTGGAAGTTCCGACCGGACACTGGGGAGGGTCCGTGACCAGTCCGAGCAGGAATCTCGAGGTGCAGCCGGAGGCGTTGACGGCGTTCGCCGCCGCCTCCCGGGACCGGGCCGGCCAGTTCCGTGAGCTGCACCGACTGTTCCGCGACGGCCACGTGGCCCGGCACGCGTTCGGCGTGATGCCCGCGTCGTTCAGTCTCGCCGCCGCGTACGAGCAGCAGTTCGAGGCGTGCCTGGCAGGGCTGGAGGACGGCGCCGAGGTGATGGCGACGATCGCCGAGGGGCTCCGCGACACCGCCGAGGCGTACACCGGCACGGACGTGGCCAACACCGACATGTTCCAGCCGGGCGCCTGAGGGGGCGGGATGAGCACCGAGGCGCTGCAGCGCAACAAGACCTACTTCGAGCAGATCGTGTCGGGCACGCCCGACCCGTTCAAGCCGCTCTCGAACGCGGTGCTGTGGCCGTTCGAGCAGCTGCTGGAACTGGTCGCCGGCGAGCCGGACGATCTGATGCGGGCGGCCCAGCTCGCGCTGACCACCGGCGACGCGGTCCGGCGGATCGCCGGCGACCAGGTCGCCGACCGGGCCCGGCTGCGCGGCGCCTGGGACGGCGACGCGGCGGACAAGTTCCACGCCTCGATGGAGTCGATCGAGGAGGCGATGGAGGAACTGGCCAAGGGGCTGGACGGCACCAAGGAGGTGCTGGTCGACGCCGCCAATGCCGCTGTCGACGCGTTCAACCTGCTGGTCGAGCTGATCCTGGAGTTCCTGCTCTGGTTCCTGACCGAGGTCATCATCGCCGCGGTGGCGGCAGTGCTGAGCGCCGGGGTGAGCCTGGCCGCCACAGTGGTCCGGGTGCTGGCCCGGCTCGCCACCACCGTCGGCCGCATGGTCAAGATCGTGGCGCGGTTCGCGGAGATCCTCACGAAGCTCGCCACCAAGCTCCAGAAGGTCGCCGAGTTGCTCATGCGCTACCGCCAGGTGGTGCTGGAGCTCCGCAAGGCCAAGAAGGCGTACGGCGCGTTCAGTAAGGCCGGCTACACCAGGGAGGCGGTGCTGTTCAAGGCCAAGCGCGCCGCCATCCTGTTCCCGGGCAAGTTCGCCATCAACCAGGCGTCACCGGTGAACATCCCCGGTATCGGCGGCGCCCTGCTCGACACCGGCATGGGGCTGCACGACATCTCCGACGGGCGCAAGGACCGCAACTACCTGGTGGACGGCACGTACCGCGAGGATCTCGGCCCGTACACAAAGGGCGTGCAGAACGTGTTCGACTCGATCGTGAACTGAGAGGCACCCATGACGTTCCCGGCCCTGGACCGGATCGAGGCGCTGGCCCGCAACCTGGACGGGTGGCAGCGCGAACTCGGCGCGCGGATGGCCGAGCTGGAGCAGAGCAGCGCCCAGGGGGTCAGCGACTCCGGCCTGGTCACCGTGGTGGCCGCCGCCGACGGCAAGATCCTCTCCACCGACATCAACGCGCGGGCCATGCGGTTCGACTCGTACACGCTGGCCGAGGAGATCACCGCCGCGGCGAACCGGGCGCAGGAGGCCGCCGCCGCCCGGGTACGCGAGATCGTCGGCGAGGTGATGGGCAACGCCCCGGCGGCGGAGCGCCGTACCGACGACGGCTACGGCGACGGCCGATACTGAGCCGATGGACGAGACCAGATACCGCGACCCGATCGACCGGCTCGTCGAGCCGGGCGAGCGCGTGCTGGCCCACGCCAAGGCCGACGTCGGCCAGGGCCTCGCTCCGGCGCCGCCGCCCGAACCGGAGTGCACTGCCGAGCCGGGTCGGCGGACGCTCGGCTCGGTGCTGCTGAACGTCCTCCTGCCGCTGGCCACCTGGGACCGCGGTGACCGGCTGGTCGACGCGATCGGCTGGGGGATCGCCGGCCGTGGCCAACCCGGCTCGGCCGCCTCCCGCCTGCACCGCGCGCTCCGCCCGGCCCGGCCCGACCTCCAGGTCCGGGAGACGCTGCTCGCGGTCACCGACCGGCGGCTGCTGGTCTGCCGTACCGGCGGGGTCAAGCTGCTGGCCGGGCGCGAGGCCGAGGAACGCGCGCTGGCCGAGACGTCGGTGGCGTGGTCGGCCGCGCGTGCGGAGGTCGCCTCGGCCCGGGTCGGGTGGCACCGGCTCAACCCGAAGCGGCTGCGGATCGACTTCACCGACGGTTCCTGGCTGTCGTTCACCGTGCCGATCGCCGACTCCGGCCGGCCGCTGCGCGAGGTCGCCGCCGCGTTGAGCGCCTGACCGGGCCCGCTCGCCGGGCCGCGACCAGGGGCCGGGCCGCAGCAGCCCGCCCAGGTCAGGTGGCCAGCGGCGCGGGCAGCGGCTCGCGGTGCAGCACGGCCAGGCGGGAGACCGCCCGGGTCAGCACCACGTAGAGGCGGTGCAGCCCACGCGGCTCCGCGGCCACGATCGCGGCCGGCTCGACGACCACCACGTGGTCGTACTCCAGGCCCTTGACCAGCGTCGCCGGGACCACTGTGACGCGCGCCGCGGCCTCGACGTCGTCGGCCGTCGCGGTTGCGACGCCCGCGTCGGCGAGCGCCGCGCGCAGCCGGTCCACCGCGTCGTCCGCGGCGATCACACCGACCGAGCCGTCGTGCGCGAGCGCCGCCCGCACCTCGGCCACCGTCGCGGCCGCCAGGTCCTCGGCGGTACGCACATCCAGCGCGCCGTCGTGGCGAAGCGAGCGGGCCGGGGGTACGTCGACGGCGAGCGCCGGCAGCAGCCGGTTCGCGAACGCCACCACTGCCGCCGGCACCCGGAAGCCCACGCTCAGCGGCACCACAGCGGCGTCCGGCTTGCCCAGGTGGGCCAGGGACTCCCGCCAATCGGTCGCGGCCCACGGCGCGGTGCCCTGGGCGAGGTCGCCGAGAAGAGTGATCGAGCCGTGCTCGCTGCGCCGGGCGATGGCGCGGCACTGCATCGGGGAGAGGTCCTGCGCCTCGTCCACCACCACGTGCCCGAAGCCGGCGGGCCGTTCCAGCAGCCCGGCCACCTCGTCGATGAGCACCGCGTCGGCGGCGGTCCACCGGGTCGCCTTCGCGGTACGCGCGGTCTTGCCGGACCGGAACAACTCCTGCTCCTCGGGCGTGAGCAGGCCGTCCGCGGCGGCGGCGAGCGCGTCGGCATCGGTACGCAGCCGGTGCAGCAGCCCGTCCGGGGTGAGCGCCGGCCAGACCGCGTCGAGCAGGTCGGTGACCGGCTTGATCCGGCTCATCCGCCGCAGCCAGGCGTCGCTCGGCGACTCCGCCCGGCGCGCCTCCGCCTGGCGTTGCAGCAGCCCCACCACCCGCGCCCGGACCCGTTCCCGGCCGGTGGCGTAGGGCAGCCCTTCCTGGCGCGTCTCGGTGACCAGCCGGTGCAGCGGGTCGAGCCCGATCCGCCACCGGTACGAGCCGTCCGACACCATGATCGGCTCGGTGGGCGTACCGATGTGGGCCTCGACGGCCCGGCGCAGCACCTCGGCCATCCGGACGTCGTGCTTGAGCGCGGCGGCGGCCGGGTCGTCGACAGCGCGGACCGGGACCCGCGCGACCAGGTCCTCCACGGTGGCCTGCTCGACCTCGACCTCACCGAGCGCGGGGAGCACCGCCGCGATGTACGACAGGAACGCCCGGTTCGGCCCGACGATCAGCACTCCCGAGCGGCGCAGTCGTTCCCGGTGCAGGTAGAGCAGGTACGCGGCGCGGTGCAGCCCGACCGCCGTCTTGCCGGTGCCGGGCGCGCCCTGCACGCAGATCGAGTCGGCCAGGTCGGCCCGGACCAGTTCGTCCTGCTCCGGCTGGATGGTGGCGACGATGTCGCGCATCGGGCCGACGCGGGGGCGCTCGATCTCGGCGGTGAGGATGCGGCTGGCGGTGCCGAGTTCCTCGCCCCGGTCCAGGTGCTCGTCCTCGAAGCTGGTCAGCACGCCCGCGCTGAACCCGAACCGGCGGCGTACGGCGACGCCCTGCGGGTCACGCGCGCTGGCCCGGTAGAACGACCGGGAGACCGGGGCCCGCCAGTCCAGCACCAGCGGCTCGCCCAGCTCGTCGGTGACGTGCCGCCGCCCGACGTGGTAGTCCCGCCCGGCGTGGTCCGGGTCCGTCTCCCCGAAGTCGAGGCGGCCGAAGAACAGCGGCGTGGTCGGGTCGTCGGCCAGCTCCTTGACCCGCCGGGCCATGTGCCGGCCGAGCTGCTCGGCGGTGTACGAGTCACCGGCCACCTTGTCGCCGGTGGCGAAGAGCGCCTCGGCGCGTTCCCGCATCCGTTTCAGCGCGGCTCGGGAGGCGTCGAGGTGGGCACGTTCGGCGGCGAGTTCGGCGTCGAGGTCGGGCGTGGCGTCACGTTCGGGCGTGGTGTCAAGTTCGGTTGCGGGCACTGTGAACTCCGATGGCTCAACTGAGGCTCGCTCGCGTGTCCGGGGCGGTTGGCCTGCTCCCGGCGCGGGGACGTCCGCTGCGGTGCATGCTCACCGCGGCCGTCGGGCGGCCATCCACGCTACGGCCATCCAGCCGCCCGCACCACCGATTTTTCCTGCCGAGCGTGTCACTCGACCGACCCGGCTCTTAATAATATTCTTAAGTTCGGGGGTGAGAAGTGGAGTGGGAGATTCTGATGACCGGGCAGGTCGAGGACTTCCTCGATGAGCTCTACGCTGCCGACCGTGAGTCGCACCGCCTGGTGAACCAGGCAATCCTGGTGCTGGAACGCAACGGTCCCATCGAGGGGCGCCCGCTGGTCGACAGCATCACCGCATCTCGCCTCAGTAACCTCAAGGAGCTGCGGCCTCCCTCTGCCGGGCGCACCGAGATCAGGATTCTCTTCGTCTTCGACCCGTGGCGCTCCGCGGTTCTGCTGGTCGCCGGCGACAAGTCGGGGCAGTGGACGCGCTGGTACCGGGATGCCATTCCGGAGGCGGAGCAGCTCTACGACACCTACCTCAAGGAGCGGCAGGAGGAGATTCGATGAGCGGCGTCAAGCGGTGGCGTGACACCTCGCACCTGGGCCGGGCGGTGGAGACCGCCGGTGGTGTGCAGGCATTCGAGGCCGCGATCGGTGGCATGCTCGACGAGGCCCGCGGGTGGCGTCTCGCGGAGCTGCGCAAGCGGCGCGAGATGACTCAGGAGCAGGTCGCGTTGAGGATGGGTGTGTCGGTCGCGCGGGTGTCGCAGATCGAGGCGGGCAGTGTCGCGACCCAGGACGTGCTCGCGCGGTACATCGCCGCTCTCGGCGGCACGCTCAAGCTGATCGCCGATTTCGGCGACGAGCAGCTCAAGGTCGCCTGAGTCGACGGGCTCCACCCTGCGTGTCCAGGTGTCGGCGGCGCGGGATCATTGGGGCATGACCGAGGCGCGGCCCGAGCAGCGCCGGGTGACGATCAGCGACCCGCAGGTGATGCGGGCGCTGGCTCACCCGGCCCGTATGGCGATCATGGAACATCTCGGCACGCTGGAGGGCGGTGCGACGGCCACCGAGTGCGCCGAGATCGCCGGGCTGTCGCCGAGCGCGACCAGCTACCACCTGCGTGAGCTGGCGAAGTTCGGGCTGATCCGGCAGGCGCCCGGCCGGGGGGACGCGCGGGAGCGGGTGTGGCAGGCGGTGAATCCGTCGTTCCACGTCGAGGTGGGGCCGGATGCCGAACCGGAGGCACGCGCCGCCGAGGCGGCCCTGGTCGAGGCGCACATGGTCCGCGATGCCCAGCGGGTCCGGGACTGGCTGCGCCGCGCGCCGGACGAGTCGCCGGAGTGGTACGCGGCGACCTGGTTCAGCGACAGCGTGCTGCTGGTGACCGCCGAGGAGTTGAGCGAGTTGAACCAGGCGATCCAGGCGCTGATGGAGCCGTACCGGCGGCGGCATCGGGCCGATCCACCCGCCGGGGTCCGTGCGGTGGCGGCGCAGTACCGGGCGATGCCCATCGACTGAGGGGTTGTGCGCACCAGGTGTGAAGGATTATTTTCGAAGTATGTCCTTCACACCTGGCCCCTCGTGCTGGCCGGACGTCTGGCTCGCGGCCACCGCGCGTGGCATCTCCAGTTGCGGGAACTTCCTGGTCACCAGCGCCCTCACGCTGGCGCTCCAGTCCGCCGGGGCCGGTGGGCTCGCCGTCTCCGGGCTGCTGCTCGCCGCGACGCTGCCGCTGGTCGCGCTCGCGCCGCTGACCGGTCGTCTCGCCGACCGGGTGGACAGCCGGGTGCTGCTGATCGCGACCGGGCTCGGTCAGGGGGCGACCTGCCTGGCGCTCGCCTACGCCCCGGGCCCGGCGCTGGTGATCGCCCTGGTGGCGCTGCTGGCCACCGGTCTCGCGGTCTCCCAGCCGGTGATATCCGCGCTGATACCGGTCATGGTGCGGCCGGAGGACCTGCCCCGGGCCGGCGCGCTCAACCAGACCGCCGGCACACTCGGCGCGCTCGCCGGACCGGCGCTGGCCGGGCTCCTGGTCGGCCAGTTCGGCACCCGGGTACCGCTGCTCCTCGGCGCGCTCAGCTATCTCTCCCTGGTGGCGGCCGGGCTGCTCGTCCGTACCCGAAGGGGTGGCCGCCGGGTGACCGTCGGCGCCGCCGCGGCGGTCGCGCCCCCGTGGCGGTTCCGGCGCGACCCGCTGCTGACGGTGATGGTCGGCAGCGTGGCCGCGGTGATCGGCGCGGTCGGGGCGGTGAACGTGATCGAGGTCTTCTTCATCCGGGAGACGCTCGGCAGCAGCGCCACCGTGTACGGGCTGGTCACCGGCTCGTGGACGCTCGGCATCGTGCTCGGCGCGTGGCTGTTCGCCCGGGTCGCCCGCCGGCTCGCCGACGACGGCGCGCTGCTCGGCGCCGGGCTGGTGCTGCTCGGCGGATGCTGCCTGGCGGTGCTCGTGTCGGCGGCGGTGCCCTCGGCGTGGCTGCTCGTGCCGATCTGGTTGCTGGGCGGGGTCGGTAACGGCGGCGACAACGTCTTCAACAACCTCCTGCTGGCCCGGCGGGTGCCGGAGGCGGCCCGGGGCCGGGCGTTCGCGGTCTTCGGCGCGGCGGCACAGGGTGCCGCGATGGGCGGCTACCTGGTCGGGGGCCTGCTGCTGGAGGTGGCCGGCCCGCGCACGCTGATCGCCGGCTGCGGCGTGGCCGGCCTGCTGGTGGTGGCGGCGCTGGCCGGGCCGGTCCGCCGGGCGGTACGCGCCGAGCGCGCCGTCGTCCCCGCCGCAGCCGTGGCGGCGGAGCCGGTATGACTGGCTGGTGTTAATAAGGGGCCCTTCCTCTACCGGAGGCGTTAAGAAGGGGCCCTTCCTTACCGCCGGGTGCGGGGTTCACCACTCCATCGGATCCCCCGGCGGCGGGGGAGAGGTCGCGGCGATACGGTCGGGTCATGGCCGATCGCATCGCCCGCCCCCGGGTGGGGCACATCCAGTTCCTCAACTGCCTGCCCATCTACTGGGGGCTGATGCGGTCCGGCGCGCTCATCGACGTCGACCTGCACAAGGACTCGCCGGACCGGCTCAGCGCCGACCTGGTCGCCGGTGACCTCGACATCGGCCCGATCACGCTCGTGGAGTTCCTCAAGCACGCCGACGACCTGCTGCTCCTGCCCGACCTGGCGGTCGGCAGCGACGGGCCGGTGCTCTCGGTGAACATGGTGTCCACCCGCCCGCTGGGTGAGCTGGACGGCGCCCGGGTCGCGCTCGGCTCGACGTCGCGTACCGGGGTGCTGCTGGCCCAGCTGCTGCTCGCCGAGCGGCACGGGGTGCGGCCGGAGTACTTCCGCTGCCCGCCGGACCTGACCCAGATGCTGCTGGAGGCCGACGCCGGGGTGCTGATCGGCGACGTGGCGCTGCGCGCGCTGTACGAGGCGCCCGCCAAGGGCCTCGAGGTGACCGACCTGGGTCAGGCGTGGCACGACTGGACCGGGCTGCCGATGGTCTTCGCCGTCTGGGCGGTACGCCGTGACTTCGCCGCCGCCCACCCCGGCCTGGTCAAGGAGGTGCACGAGGCGTTCCTGCGCTCGCGTGACCTGTGCCTCGCCGAGCTGGACCAGGTGGCGGAGGCGGCGGCCCGCTGGGAGACGTTCGACGCGGACACGCTCGCCACGTACTTCCGGACGCTGGACTTCTCGCTCGGTGAGCGGCAGGTGGCCGGGCTGCGCGAGTTCGCCCGCCGGGCGGCCGCGTACGGGGAGGTGCCGGCGCTGCCGGCCGACGGTCCGGAGTTCTTCCAGGGCTGAGCGTGCGGCCCGGCTGCCGACCCCGCGGTAGGCGGCCGGGCGGGTCAGGTCGCCGGGCGCAGCAGCGCCTTGGTGATCCGTTCGCAGGCGTCCATGCCGTACTCCCAGCCGCCCTCGACACCGAACGGGCTGCGGACCATCACGCCCATCGTCCACGTGTCGCCGATGGCGAGGCAGTTGACGTGGTACTCCTTTTCCTTGTCCCGGTCGATCCACCCGTTCTTGATGGCGATCTTCTTCTGCTGGGCGGCCGGGAACGCCTTGCGGATGCCGAAGTCACCGGGGGCGCGTACCTGGCGCATCTCGTTGAGCAGCCACTTGGTCCACTTCGGCCCGGCCGCGCGGCCGTCGTCGATGCAGAGCCCGAGCCGGGCGGTGTCCCGGGGGGACAGCTCGGTGCGGCTCCAGCCGCCGTCGTCGGCGACCGCGCTGTCGGTGAGCTTGCAGATCGAGATGAGCCGCTCGATCGAGTCGGAACCGCCCACGCTCTCGTAGAACTCCTGGGCGCGGGTGTTGTCGCTGTCGCGAATGATCTTCGTGGCGTCGGCCAGCTTCGCCTCGCTCGGCGTCTTGCCGTCCTCGGCGCGCAGGCGCAGGTAGTCGGCCACCACCCAGGACTTGATCAGCGAAGCGGTAGTGCTGGTCTCGTCCATGTTCGCCGAGCCGATGATCTTTCCGGTGCGCTTGTCCAGCACGGACCAGGCGTACCAGCCCTTGATCTTCAGGCTGTCCAGGTTCTTCTCCTGAAACGGCAGCGGGGTGAGCGCCGGTGAGGGAGCGACGCGCGGCGCGTTGCGGTCGACGGTTTGCCGGGCGGACCGCTCGCTCGTCGGCTCGGGATGCGAGTTCGCGGTGGCCTCCAGCGGCGAGCCGGGGATCACCCGCAGGGAGAGGCCGAGCAGTCCGAGGAGAACCACTGCCAGGGCGCTGAACGCCAGCGGGCGGCGATGGCTGCCGGGTCGACGCCGGGCGCCGGCCATCAGAGCTTCCCGGCCGGCTGTTGCGGCACCTTGAGCGCGGCGCCGGGCTGCGGCGTCACGAGCTGGGTGGCGACGCTGGCGCACATCTTCGCGCCGTACGACAAACCGGCCCTGGCCGGGTAGCGCATCATGACCGAGAGACTCCACTTGTCGGTGAACGCCAAGCAGCTGACGTGCCAGTTGCCGTCGTAGGCGAGCCGCGTCCAGCCGTTCTTCATGTGCACCGGGCCCTGCGCCTTGATCGTCGCGGGCAGGCCGTCGATGATGCCCCACCGGCCGCCGCCGGAGCGCTCCTCCTGCTGCTTGACGCTGCCGGCCACCTTGGTCATCTCGCTGAGCAGCCACTTCGTCCACTTGGGCCCGGCCGCGCGGCCGTCGGCGATGCAGTCGCCGAGGCGAACGGCGTCCCGGGGGGACATCTCGGTGAAGCTCCACCAGCCCTCGTAGTCGGGCACGTCGCCGGGCCTGGTGTCGGTCAGGCCGCAGATCCGGATCGCGCGCGCGATGACCGGGTCGGGCTTGCCGCCCGGCTGCGGGCGGTAGGAGCCGCCCGCCGCCCGGTAGACCCGGTTGGCGCCGTCGTCGTCGCTGTCCCGGATCGCCAGGATCGCCGCCTTCTTCAGGTCGTCACTCGGCTCCTTGTCGTCGAGCTGGCGCAGGTAGTCCGCGACGATCCAGGCCTTGAGCATCGACTCGGTGGAGCTGGTCTGGCTCATGTTCTTCGCGCCGGAGACGGTGCCCGTCTCGCGGTCCATCAGTGCCCAGGAGAAGAACTCGCCCTCGAACTTCACCGAGACCGGCGCGTCGGCGAGCGTCGGCGGTGCGGGCGCGGTCGGGCTCGGCGCCGGGACCTGTCCACCGCCGCCGATGCCGCCCTCGCCGCTGCCGCCGGCGAACTTGGCGTACGCGGCGGGCACCAGCATGACGCCACCGACGAGGACCGCCACGATGGCGAGCACCATGGTCACGCGAGGTCGCATGAGTGGTGAACTCCAGATGTATGGCCGGGGGGACCGGCGCTTCCGCAGGTTTCGCTCCGGTCGCCACAAGGCCGGGGGACGTTGGCCTGAACGGTGACGATCTTGGAGCCGAACGGCTTGCCGGGGGAAGTCTACTTCCGGACTGTCGATATGCCAGGTCTCGACACCCGCCGACTTGGTGGGAAGGGCGGGTTATTGACGTGCTTTGCCAGCCTTGGGAGGTTTCACCTTCATTGAGTGATCGACATCACAGTCACTCTCCGATTGCTGGCGATGACGGCAGGCGCTTGTCCGGTCGTGGAAGGCGGCTCGCGAATGCTGTTACACCCTCTGGTGTCAATCGTGCCGAGCTGTAACACTAGCTACATGTATGGCAATGACTTCGCTCCGCCGGAGGACGCTCCGGGCGGCGGCCTGCTCGGCGAAGTGGAGGCCGCGGAGGCGGCGCTGCGCGAAGCGGCGGCGCGGGCGCGGCGCGGCGGTCCGGCGCCGGACGAGGACGTCGAGGCGTACTTCGTCGACGTCATCGACGCGGACCAGAAGATCGAACCCCGCGACTGGATGCCCGAGGCGTACCGCAGGACGCTGATCCGGCAGATCGCGCAGCACGCGCACTCCGAGATCATCGGCATGCAGCCGGAGGGCAACTGGATCAGCCGGGCGCCGTCGCTCAAGCGCAAGGCGATCCTGCTGGCGAAGGTGCAGGACGAGGCCGGCCACGGCCTCTACCTCTACGCGGCGGCCGAGACGCTCGGCATCAGCCGCGACGAGCTGGTGGAGTTGCTGCTCGACGGGCGGCAGAAGTACAGCTCGATCTTCAACTACCCGACGCTGACCTGGGCCGACGTGGGCGCGATCGGCTGGCTCGTGGACGGCGCGGCGATCGTCAACCAGGTGCCGCTGTGCCGCTGCTCCTACGGCCCGTACGCCCGGGCGATGATCCGGGTCTGCAAGGAGGAGTCGTTCCACCAGCGGCAGGGCTACGAGATCCTGCACACGCTGGCGCACGGCACCGAAGCGCAGAAGGCGATGGCGCAGGACGCGGTGGACCGCTGGTGGTACCCGTCACTTGCCATGTTCGGCCCGCCGGACGGCGACTCGACGCACAGCGCCCAGTCGATGGCCTGGAAGATCAAGCGCTTCTCCAACGACGAGCTGCGCCAGCGCTTCGTCGACATGTGCGTCGGCCAGGCGGAGGTGCTCGGCCTCACCCTGCCCGACCCGGACCTGCGCTGGAACGACGAGCGCCAGGCGTACGACTACACCCAGCCCGACTACGACGAGCTGATGCGGGTGATCAAGGGCAACGGGCCGTGCAACAGGGAGCGCATGGCGCACCGGCGCAAGGCGCACGCCGACGGCGCGTGGGTACGGGAGGCCGCCGCGGCGTACGCCGCGAAGCGGTCAGATCGAAAGGAGCCGGTGGCGGCATGAGCGAACGCACCGAGCGCAGCGAGGGCCGTGAGGGCATGCCCAGCGGGCACGGCATGAGCAGCTCGTCCTCTCCCCTCTGGGAGGTCTTCGTGCGGGCCCGCCGTGGCCTGTCGCACACCCACGTCGGCAGCCTGCACGCCCCCGACGCCGAGCTGGCCCTGCGCAACGCCCGGGACCTCTACACCCGCCGCCAGGAGGGCGTATCCATCTGGGTGGTGCCGGCGAGCGCGATCACCGCGTCCAGCCCGGACGAGAAGGACTCGTTCTTCGACCCGGCCGCCGACAAGGTCTACCGGCACCCCACCTTCTACGAGGTCCCCGAAGGGGCGGCGCACCTATGAGCCGGTTCGACTTCACGCTCGCCATCGGCGACGACGCGCTCATCGCGGCGCAGCGCCTCGGTGAGTGGACCTCCCGCGCGCCGGAGATGGAAGAGGACATCGCGCTCGCGAACATCGCCCTCGACCAGCTCGGCGCGGCGCGGCTGCTGCTCACGTACGCGGGCGAGCTGGAGGGCGCCGGCCGCGACGAGGACGACCTGGCCTACCTGCGCGACGACCGCGAGTTCCGCAACTGCCTGCTGGTCGAGCTGCCCAACGGCGACTTCGGCGTGACCATGGCGAAGCTGTTCTTCCTGGCCGCGTACCAGGTGCCGCTCTACACGGCGCTGGCCGGCTGCGCGGACGAACGGCTCGCGGCGGTCGGCGCGAAGGCGCGCAAGGAGTCGGCGTACCACCTGGACCACGCGGCGCTGTGGGTGAAGCGGCTCGGCGACGGCACGGAGGAGTCGCACCGACGCATGCAGGACGCGGTCGACGAGGTGTGGCCGTACGTCCACGAGCTGTTCAACCCGGATCCGACGGCGCCGGTCGACCCGTCCACCCTTCGGGCCGACTTCGACGCCACCGTGTCCGCCGTGCTGGACGAGGCGACGCTCACCCGCCCGGAGACGGGCTGGACGCCCGGTGGTGGCCGGGACGGCCTGCACACCGAGCACCTCTCGTACCTGCTCGCCGAGATGCAGGTGCTGCACCGCGCCCACCCCGGAGCGAGCTGGTGACAAGCGCGAGGGACGCCGCGGCGGCGGTGGTGGACCCGGAGATCCGGGTCATCACCATCGACGAGCTGGGCATCCTGCGCGCCGTCGACGAGGAGCCCGGCACCGGCCGCGTCGTCGTCACGATCACCCCCACCTACACCGGCTGCCCGGCCATGGACGTGATCCGGGCGGACATCCGCCGGGCGCTGGCCGCTGCCGGGCATCCGGACGCCGAGGTCCGCACGGTCTACCACCCGGCGTGGAGCACCGACTGGATCTCCGACGCCGGGCGGGCCAAGCTCGCCGCCGCCGGCATCGCCCCGCCCGCGCCGCGCGGCGACGACACGGTGGTGCCGCTGACGCTGGCCGTACGCTGCCCGCGCTGCGGGTCGCCGGAGACCACCCAGATCAGCCGCTTCGGCTCGACCGCGTGCAAGGCGCTGTGGCGCTGCCGCTCCTGTTCCGAACCCTTCGACCACCTGAAGGCGCTGTGACTGTCACCATCACGCGGCCGGTTCGCCGCCGGCCGGTCTTCCACCCGCTGCCCGTGGCCGCCGTGGACCGGCTCACCGACGACTCGGTGTCGATCACGTTCGCGGTGCCGGAGGAGCTGCGCGAGACGTTCGCGTTCTCCGCCGGGCAGCACCTCACCGTCCGCCGCCCGGCCGACGCCGACGGCGGGGAGGTGCGGCGGTCGTACTCGATCTGCTCCACCCCCGACGAGCTGGCCCGGCACGGCCGGTTGCGGGTCGGGGTGCGTGAGGTGCCGGGCGGGGCGTTCTCCGCGTACGCCTGCGGCGCGCTGCGTGGCGGCGACACCGTCGAGGTGCTGCCGCCGCTGGGCCACTTCACCTCCGCGTTCACCCCGGACCGGGTCCGCCGGTACGGCGCGGTGGTCGCCGGTTCCGGCATCACCCCGGTCCTCGGCCTGGCCGCGACCGCGCTGGCGACCGAGCCGCGCAGCACGTTCACGCTGGTGTACGGCAACCGCACGGCGAACTCGGTGATGTTCGCCGAGGAGCTGGCGGACCTGAAGGACCGCTATCCGACCCGGCTGCACCTGGTGCACGTGCTGTCCCGGGAGATGGGCGAGTCGGCGCTGCTGTCGGGGCGGATCGACGCCGACCGGCTGACCCGGCTGCTCGACACCGTCGTACCGGGGGACGAGATCGAGGAGTGGTTCCTCTGCGGCCCGTACGGGATGGTGGTGGACGCCAAGGCGGTGCTGGCCGGTCGTGGCGTGCCGGACGCGGCGGTGCACACCGAGCTGTTCCACGTCGACGCCCCGCCGGAGCCGGTCCGGCGTGAGGTCGAGCGGCCCGGCGCGGGCACCGACGTGACGATCGTGCTGGACGGGCGCTCGTCCAGTTTCACCATGGGCCGGGACGAGCGGGTGCTGGACGCGGCACTGCGGGTGCGCGGCGAGCTGCCGTACGCCTGCAAGGGCGGGGTGTGCTCGACCTGCCGGGCCAAGGTGACGTCCGGCGAGGTGACGATGGCGCGCAACTACGCGCTGGAGCCGGACGAGGTGGCCGCCGGTTACGTACTGACCTGTCAGTCGAGTCCCGTAACCGACGAGCTGACCGTCGACTACGACGCCTAGCGGCGCCGCCGCTCAGATCACCACGGGCGGTGCCGTGGCGGCGCGGCCACGGGCCCGGCTGACGTGGCCGCGCCACCCGCCGACGAGCGCGAACAGGGTCCATCCCGCCGCGCCGAACACGAGCATGCCCCGCTTTCCGTCCGGGTCCACGTCCCGCGCGTCGGTCAGTTCCACCTCACCACGCGGGTCGACGAGCACAGTCAGCCGCTGGCCCACCCGGTAGCCGGGGGAACTGCCCCGGTAGACCAGCGGCTCGTCCAGCCGGCCGGCGTCGCCCTGGAGGGCGAACTCGTGCCGCTTGCCGGCCGTCTGCACGTCGGTGATGGTCACCTGCTGGGCGACGCCGCGCTCCCGGAGCACCGACTCGGGGGCGAGCTGGACGGCGCCCACCAGCACGAACAGGGCCGGCAGCACCGACAGGAGGGTCAGCCACCAGCCCCGGTGCAGCAGGCGCAGGCCGACCGCGAAGGCGAGGCAGCCGACCAGGCCGACGGAGATCGGCACCGCGATCGGGAGTCCCACGGTGAGGTGGCCGACCGCCGCGGTCACGACGATCACGGCGAGGCCGAAGCCGACGAGCACGGCGGTCATCGTGAGGGACCAGAGGGCGGAGCGGGCGCCGGCCACGCGTACGGGGGTGGGCGGGGGCGATACGACTGACACGCCGAGAGCGTAGACGGGCGACGCCAGCGCTCCGCTTCCCGCGGTGGCGCTTCGGGTCGACCACCATCCGTGACGGGTAGAACGTTACGTTCTACACTTGCCTGATGGAGCAGATCGCCGTCCGGGAGCTGAACCAGCACACCAGCCGGGTGCTGGCGCGGGTGCGCGCCGGTGAGACGGTCGAGGTGACCGATCGGGGTGAGCCGATCGCCCGCCTGGTCCCGGTGCTGGCCGGCGACGCGCTTCTCGGCCGGTTGGTGGCCGAGGGCCGGGCCACGGCCCCGACCACGACCGGCCCGGTCCCGATGCCGCCGGTGCTCGGGGATCCCACGGTGGACGCCGCGGCCGCGCTGGTCGAGGCACGCGACGAGGAGCGTTGGTGATCTACCTCGACTCGGCGGCGGTCATCAAGATGCTGCGGCGGGAGGCGGAGACGCCGGATCTGCTCGGCTGGCTGAACGAGCGCGCCGGCACCGCGCTGGTGTCGTCGGCTCTCGTCGAGGTGGAGGTGCCGCGGGCGTTGCGTCGTGCCGCTCCACAGGCGCTGGTGGGTGTCCCCTCGGTGCTGGGACGTCTCTACCGGGTCGAGATCGACGCCACGGTCCGTGCGACGGCGGGCGCGTACCCGGAGCCGATGCTGCGCAGCCTGGACGCCGTCCACCTCGCCACCGCCGAGGTCCTGGCCCGGCAGGCGGCGGCCGAGTTCGTCGCGTTCGTCACGTACGACAAGCGGCTGCTGGAGGCGGCCAGGGCGATCGGGCTGCCGGTGGCCAGTCCGGGGATGCCCTGACCGGGTGGGTCTCTCGTCACCGGGTGAGGAGTGGCGTTTCCCGCCGTCGGGCCCGCGACGTACGCTCGGGAGTGTGACGGCGAACCGGGAGATCGACGACATCCTGCAACGCGGCGCGGACGGCGGGCGCATCACGCCCGAGGAGGCGCTGCTGCTCTACACCGACGCGCCCTTCCACGCGCTGGGCGAGGCGGCCGACGCGGTACGGCGGCGCCGCTACCCGGACAACATCGTCACGTACCTGATCGACCGCAACATCAACTACACGAACGTCTGCGTGACGGCGTGCAAGTTCTGCGCGTTCTACCGGGCCCCCAAGCACAAGGAGGGCTGGACCCACCCGACCGAGGAGATCCTGCGCCGCTGCGGCGAGGCGGTCGAGTTGGGCGCCACCCAGGTCATGCTCCAGGGCGGCCACCACCCGGACTACGGCGTGGAGTACTACGAGGAGCTGTTCTCCTCGGTCAAGAAGGCGTACCCGCAGCTCGCGATCCACTCAATCGGCCCGAGCGAGATCCTGCACATGGCGAAGGTCTCCGGCGTGAGCCTGGACGAGGCCATCGCCCGGATCAAGGCCGCGGGCCTGGACTCGATCGCCGGCGCCGGCGCCGAGATGCTGCCGGACCGGCCGCGCAAGGCGATCGCGCCGCTGAAGGAGTCCGGCGCCCGCTGGCTGGAGGTCATGGAACTGGCCCACCGGCAGGGCCTGGAGTCGACCGCCACCATGATGATGGGCACCGGCGAGACCAACGCCGAGCGCATCGAGCACCTGCGGATGATCCGCGACGTGCAGGACCGCACCGGCGGCTTCCGGGCCTTCATCCCGTGGACGTACCAGCCGGAGAACAACCACCTGAAGGGCCGCACCCAGGCGACCACGCTGGAATACCTGCGGCTGGTCGCGGTGGCCCGGCTGTTCTTCGAGACGGTGCCGCACCTGCAGGCGTCCTGGCTGACCACCGGTAAGGACGTCGGGCAGCTCGCGCTGCACATGGGCGTGGACGACCTCGGCTCGATCATGTTGGAGGAGAACGTCATCTCCTCCGCCGGGGCCCGGCACCGCTCCAACCTGCACGAGCTGATCGGCATGATCCGGTCGGCCGACCGGATCCCCGCCCAGCGGGACACGCTCTACAACCGGCTCGCGGTGCACCACACGCCCGCCGACGACCCGAGCGACGACCGCGTGGTCTCGCACTTCTCGTCGATCGCGCTGCCCGGCGGCGGGGCCGGGAAGTCGCTGCCGCTGGTCGAGGTCAACTGACCTCGTTCCCCCGTTCGGCCGGTCGGCTCCCGTCGTGCGGCCGGAGCTCCGCCCGTTTCCGGTGAAGCTTCCGCCAGGGGTCTTCACCTGCGTGATCACCGGCGGCTAGCCTGCCCGCGCGACACCACCGATCCGGGCCGCGAGCAGGCAGGTAACAGGTCGGCGGCGACCCGGGTGAGCACCGCCCGGCAAGCCGGCGACGCCATTACGCTGGCGGCGTCCGTCGGGGACCGTCGTCCTCCATCGGCCCATGAGGGCCGTTCACATAACGCACCGCGGCAGGGGCGGGATGGGTGACCATCCCGCCCCTGCCGTCTGTCGAATCGATGGGAATTCCCACCGTACGACGCTGGCGCGGCGATGCGTCGCTCCGGTACCGTCCCTTCGTTCCGTGCGTTGATCGGCACGTCCCTACCCCCGGGGGAACCATGACCTTCCGCTACCGGTCCACGCTGGCGCGCGCCGGCGTGGTGGCCCTGCTCTCCACCGCCGGCCTCGGCGCGGTCGCCGGCCCGGCGTACGCCGCCGACAAGGCCGACCTCCAGCTCATCCCGCTCAGCTACCAGCTCGCCAAGGGCGTCACCGAGGCGAAGGCCAAGCCGTTCAAGTTCCAGGTGAACAACGCCGCCGGGACCGTCGACGCGAAGGACGTCCGGGTCACCGTCGAGACGAAGGACCTCAAGCCCGGCAAGGTCGGCGTGCTGGCGCCGAAGGGCTGCGACATCCGCGGCACCGCCTTCTCCTGCCTGCTGGGCGACGTGCCCGCCGGGACCACCGAGGACTTCGGCATCCCGCTGTTCTCCACCGGCGGCAAGGGCGGGGCGGGCACGCTGACGGTGTCGATCAGCGCGGCCAACGGCGCCGGCGTGCTGGACACGGTCGAGCACGACATCACCGTCACCGACCCCGGCTACGACCTCACCACCTGGGTCCAGGACGTGTACGCCGACGTGGTCGTCGACGGCGACGACGCCGGTGAGGCGAACCTGCGCCCGGTCCGGCCGGGCCAGACCGCGCCGCTGGACTGGGCCGTGTTCAACGACGGAAGCGAGAACGCCACGGGCGTCGCGTACGGCATCACGCTGCCGGCCGGTGTCACCTTCGCCGAGCTGCCCGAGGGCTGCGTCGAGCAGGACCTGGGCGGCTTCGCCAACGCGTACTGCGAGGACCTGGGCGCGGTGCTCAAGCCCGGCCAGTACTACACCGCCGACGTGCGGGTGAAGGTCGGCGCGGACGTGACCGAGAAGCTGCTCCGGCCGGGCTTCGTCTGGGCCGCCGGGCTGGAGGCGGCCTCCGGCACGCCGGAGGAGCAGCCGAAGGCCGCCACCTCGGCGCAGCGTCGCGCGTTCTCCGAGGCCGACGACGGCGACAACACCGCCCAGTTCGACGTCTTCGTCGACCAGAGCCCGCAGTCGACCCCGAGCCCGACGCCGAGCGCTGAGCCGACCTCGACGCCGACCGCCCAGCCGACCCCGACCGGTAGCGTGACCGCGGTGCCGACGCCGACCTCCGGTGGTGGCGCGGGTGGCGGCACCGGCGGCGGTGGCCTGCCGGTGACCGGTATGCAGGTCGGCCTGATCGGCGGGATCGGCGCTGCGGTGGTCGCCGCCGGTGTGGCGCTGATGATGCTGTCCCGGCGCCGCAAGGTGGTGCTCGTCACGCCGGGCGAGGAGCGCACCGAGGACTGACACCGTCACCGTGGACACGGCGAGGGCGGGGTGGGCGACCACCCCGCCCTCTCGCGTACCCGGGGCGGGGCGGAAGGGGCGCGGCTGGCAGAGTGGAGGGGTGAGCCGTACCCCGCAGGGCCAGCGCGCCAGCCTGGACAAGCAGCCGCACGAGGTAGCCGCGATGTTCGACGGTGTCGCGGCCCGCTACGACCTGACCAACACCGTGCTCTCCTTCGGGCAGGACCGGTCCTGGCGGCGGGCCACCCGGGCGGCGCTCGGGTTGGCGCCGGGCGAGCGGGTGCTCGACGTGGGCGCCGGCACCGGTGTCTCGACCGAGGAGCTGGCCCATTCCGGGGCGTACGCGGTCGGCGCCGACCTGTCGCTGGGCATGCTCTACGCGGGCAAGCGCACCCGCCCGTCGGTGCCGCTGCTGGCCGGGGACGCGCTCCGGCTGCCGTTCGCCGACGCCAGCTTCGACGCGGTGACCATCTCCTTCGCGTTGCGCAACGTCAACGACACCGACGCGGCGCTGCGCGAGCTGGCCCGGGTGACCCGGCCGGGCGGGCGGCTGGTGGTCTGCGAGTTCAGCACCCCGGTCAACCCGGCGTTCCGCACCGTCTACCTGTCGTACCTGATGCGGTCGTTGCCGGCCGTGGCGCGCGCGGTGTCCAGCAACCCCGACGCCTACGTCTATCTGGCGGAGTCGATCCGGGCCTGGCCGGACCAGCCGGCGCTGGCCGCGCGGATCGGCGCGGCCGGCTGGGGCCGGGTGGCGTGGCGCAACCTGACCGGGGGCGTGGTGGCCCTGCACCGGGCCGTCCGAAACTGACCGGCCGACCAGGCGTTAGCCGGTCATTTCGTGAATATCCGGTTCTGGTCTACTTTGTCCCCGTAGGCTCGCCTGCATGACGGGACCAGACCAGGCCGCCACCGACGACGACGCCGCCGAGCTGATCGCCCAGCTCCGCGAGTTGGCCGGCGCGGATCCCGCTGATGTCCGGCAGGTCGTCGCCGAGGTGCTGGCGGCGCTCGACCGTGCGGCAGGTGGCGCGTTGCGTGACCACCTGCCCGAGGCGATCCGGCTCGACGCCGGGCTCGGACCGGCCGCGTCGGCTCGCCCCTGACCGGTTTCGGCCCGCCTACCGGCCCGTTTCCGCGAAGTTAGGCCCCCCTCAACGCGTCCTGGTGTAACAGCGGTCATAGACTCCATCCGGATGGGCTTGTGAAGCATTTCACGAGCATGCGGGAGGAGGCGCGGATGACCGCGGTGGAGAACGACGCCGACGTCATCGTCGTGGGCGCCGGTCCCGGAGGATCGGCCACGGCGTACCACCTGGCGCGGCACGGCGTACGCGTGCTGCTGCTGGAGAAGACGGAGTTTCCCCGGGAGAAGGTCTGCGGCGACGGGCTCACGCCCCGGGCCGTGCGCCAGCTCATCCGGATGGGCGTGGACACCTCGCCCGAGGCCGGCTGGCTGCACAACAAGGGCCTGCGGGTGATCGGCGGCGGGGTGCGCCTGGAGCTGGACTGGCCCGACCTGGCGAGCTTCCCCAACTACGGCCTCGTGCGGACCCGGCTCGACTTCGACGACCTGCTCGCGCAGCGGGCCGTCGCCGCCGGGGCGAAGCTGCGCACCAGCGTCAACGTCCTCGGCCCGGTGCTCGGTGCCGACGACCGGGTGATCGGCGTGCAGGCCGAGGTCGGCCCGGACAAGGAGCCCGCCACCTTCCACGCGCCGCTCGTGGTCGCCGCCGACGGCGTCTCCGGCCGCTTCCCGCTCGCCCTCGGGCTGGCCAAGCGGGAGGACCGCCCGATCGGCGTGGCGGTCCGCCGCTACTACCGCTCGCCCGCCAAGCACGACGACGACTACCTGGAGTCGTGGCTGGAGCTGCGGGCCAAGGGCAGCGACGCGCTGCTGCCCGGCTACGGCTGGATCTTCGGCCTCGGCGACGGCCGGGTGAACGTCGGCCTCGGCGTGCTGAACTCGTCCTCCGCGTTCGGCAAGACGAACTACCGCAAGCTGCTCACCGACTGGCTCGCGAACACCCCCGAGGAGTGGGGGATGACCGACGAGTCCAACGCGGAGGGTCCCACCCTCGGGGCCGCGCTGCCGATGGGCTTCAACCGGGTCCCGCACTACACCCGCGGGGTCCTGCTGGTCGGCGACTCCGGCGGCATGGTCAACCCGTTCAACGGCGAGGGCATCGCGTACGCGATGGAGTCCGGCGAGATGGCCGCGGAGGTCATGGTGCAGGCGCTGGCCCGCCCGGCCGGCGCGGAACGGGAGCGGGCGCTGATGGCGTACCCGCAGGAGCTGAAGGCCCGCTTCGGCGGCTACTACCGGCTCGGCGGCGTGTTCGTGAAGCTCATCGGCCGCCCCGAGATCATGCGGATGGCGACCAAGCACGGCATGCCGCACCCGATGCTCATGCGCTTCGTGCTCAAGCTGCTGGCCAACCTGACCGACCCGCGCGGCGGGGACGCGATGGACCGGGTCATCAACGCGATGACGAAGGTGGCCCCGGCCGTGTAGAAGACGACCGACCACGAGCCGGACAGAGATCGACCCCCCGACGACCGAGGTCTCAGGGACGTGAATAGTGTGATTTTGGCCAACCACCGAGGTCAGGGAAGGACGAGCAGGGGACAACGATGACGCTCTCTCCTTACGCACCCATCATCGGGCTGTTCGCCCTCGCTGCGGCGTTCGCGCTGTTCTCCGTGGCCGCTGCCCGACTCGCCGGCCCGCGGCGTCTGAACAAGGCCAAGCTCGAGGCGTACGAGTGTGGCATCGAGCCGAGCCCGCAGCCCGTCGGCGGCGGCCGGTTCCCGATCAAGTTCTACCTGACGGCGATGCTCTTCATCGTCTTCGACATCGAGATCATCTTCCTCTACCCCTGGGCGGTCTCCTTCGACGCTCTGCCGATCTTCGGCTTCGTGGAGATGGTCCTGTTCATCGTCGCGGTCTTCGTCGCCTACGCCTATGTCTGGCGTCGCGGCGGCCTGGACTGGGACTGAGGAGGTAGCAGATGGGCATCGAGGAGAAACTCCCCTCCGGCGTCCTGCTCACCAGCGTCGAGAAGCTGGTCAACTGGACGCGGAAGACCTCGGTCTGGGGCGCGACGTTCGGTCTGGCCTGCTGCGCCATCGAGATGATGGCGGCGGGCGGCCCGCACTACGACATGGGCCGCTGGGGCATGGAGGTCTTCCGGGCCTCGCCCCGCCAGGCGGACCTGATGATCGTGGCCGGCCGGGTGAGCCAGAAGATGGCCCCGGTGCTGCGCCAGATCTACGACCAGATGGCCGAGCCCCGCTGGGTCATCTCGATGGGCGTCTGCGCCAGCAGCGGCGGCATGTTCAACAACTACGCCATCGTGCAGGGCGTCGACCACGTCGTCCCGGTCGACATGTACCTGCCCGGCTGCCCGCCCCGGCCGGAGATGCTCATCGACGCCGTGCTCAAGCTGCGCGAGAAGATCATGCACGAGCCGCTGGGCCCGAACGGCCGCAAGATGCTGGAGGCCCGCCAGGCGCGCGGTGACGTGCCGGTCGTGCCGTACGGCTCGATGCCCTCGTCGTACCGCAGTGACAAGGCCCGCCGTGCCGAGTGGACGAAGGCCGTCCGCGAGGGGCGCGAGGAGCAGCTGCGGATCGAGAACTGGATGAAGGCGCAGAACCACCTTCAGGCGTCGCATAGGGGCCCGAAATGAGCAACGACAAGACCAACGACGGCGGGGTGCCGGTGCCGACCACCCCGGTCGGGGCCAGCTCCACCGCTCCGGCCGAGTACCCGCCGGCCAGCCCGGCCGGCCGGGGGATGTTCGGCAACCAGGGCACCGGTGACGTCTCCGGCTACGGCGGGCTGGTCCGCCAGCGCAAGCCGATCGAGGAGGCGACCCGCCCGTACGGGAGCTACTTCGACGAGGTGCGGGACGCGCTGGAGGAGGCGTACCCGGACTTCAACGACGCGATCGAGAAGGTCGTGGTCGACCGGGGCGAACTGACGCTGCACGTACGCCCGGAGCGCATCGCCGAGGTCTGCCAGGTGATGCGCGACGACCTGTCGCTGCGCTTCGAGCTGCTCTCGTCGCTGTCCGGCGTGGACTACCTGGGCGCGGAACGGCGCCTGCACGTGGTCTACCAGCTGACCTCGATGACCTACCGCCGCATCGTCCGGCTGGAGGTGGCGGTCTCCGCCGAGCAGCCGCACGTACCGAGCGTCACCGCCGTCTACCCGACCGCCGACTGGCAGGAGCGGGAGACGTACGACATGTTCGGCGTCGTCTTCGACGGCCACCCCGCCCTGACCCGGATCCTCATGCCGGACGACTGGGAGGGTCACCCGCAGCGCAAGGACTACCCGCTCGGCGGCGTACCGGTCGAGTACAAGGGTGCGGAAATCCCGCCGCCGGACCGTAGGAGGTCGTACCAGTGACCACGTCTAACTACGCGACCGAGCGCGAGACCACCGAGGGCAAGGTCTTCACCGTCACCGGCGGGGACTGGGACGAGGTCGTCTCCGGCACGGACCCGATCAACGACGAGCGGATCGTCGTCAACATGGGCCCGCAGCACCCGTCCACCCACGGCGTGCTCCGGCTGGTCCTGGAGCTGGAGGGCGAGACGGTCCGCGAGGCCCGCTCGGTCGTCGGCTACCTGCACACCGGCATCGAGAAGAACCTGGAGTACCGCAACTGGGTCCAGGGCTCGACGTTCGTGACCCGGATGGACTACCTCTCCCCGCTGTTCAACGAGACGGCGTACGCGCTCGCGGTGGAGAAGCTGCTCGGGATCACCGACGACATCACCGAGCGCGCGAACACCATCCGCGTGCTGATGATGGAGCTCAACCGGATCTCGTCGCACCTGGTCTGGCTGGCGACCACCGCCATGGAGCTGGGCGCGATCAACATGATGCTGTACGGCTTCCGCGAGCGGGAGTACGTCCTCGACATCTTCGAGACCATCACCGGCCTGCGGATGAACCACGCGTACGTGCGGCCGGGCGGCGTGGCGCAGGACGTGCCGGACGACGCGATCCGCAAGATCCGCGACTTCCTCCAGCTGATGCCGAAGCGGCTCAAGGAGTACGAGAACCTGCTCTCCGGTCAGCCGATCTGGCTGGAGCGGACGCAGAACGTGGCGGTCCTCGACGTGACCGGCTGCATGGCGCTCGGCGTCACCGGCCCGGTGCTGCGCTCCGCCGGCCTCGCCTGGGACCTGCGCAAGACCATGCCGTACTGCGGCTACGAGACGTACGAGTTCGACGTGCCGACCCACACCGACGGTGACGTGTGGGGCCGCTACCTGGTCCGGGTCGCGGAGATTCGGGAGTCGCTGAAGCTCGTCGAGCAGGCGCTGGACCGTCTGAAGCCGGGCCCGGTGATGGTCTCCGACAAGAAGATCGCCTGGCCGGCGCAGCTCGCCATCGGCGTCGACGGCATGGGCAACTCCCTGGAGCACGTCGCGAAGATCATGGGTCAGTCGATGGAGTCGCTGATCCACCACTTCAAGCTCGTCACCGAGGGCTTCCGGGTCCCGCCGGGCCAGGTGTACGTCGCCGTCGAGTCGCCCCGCGGCGAACTCGGCGTGCACGCGGTGTCCGACGGCGGCACCCGGCCCTACCGGGTGCACTACCGGGAGCCGAGCTTCGTCAACCTCCAGGCCCTCCCGGCGATGGCCGAGGGCGGCCTGATCGCCGACGTGATCGCCGGCGGCGCCTCGCTGGACCCCGTGATGGGTGGTTGTGACCGATGAGCACGTTCACTGAAGAGACCCGGCTCCGGGCGCGGGAGATCATCGCCCGGTACCCGGCCGACCGGTCCCGCTCGGCGCTGCTGCCGCTGCTGCACCTGGTCCAGTCCGAGGAGGGGTACGTCTCCCCGGCCGGTGTCGAGTTCTGCGCCGAGGTGCTCGGGCTGAACAAGGCCCAGGTCGGCGCCGTCGCCACCTTCTACACCATGTACAAGCGCAAGCCCACCGGTGAATACCTGGTCAGCGTCTGCACCAACACCATGTGCGACGTGCTCGGCGGGCAGAAGGTCTACGACGCCCTGGCCGAGCACCTCGGCGTCGGGCACGAGGAGACCACCGCCGACGGGAAGATCACCCTGGAGCACGCCGAGTGCCTGGCGGCGTGCGACTACGGCCCGGTCATGACCGTGAACTACGACTTCTTCGACAACGTGGAGCCGCAGGGCGCGCTCGACGTGGTCGAGGAGCTGCGGGCCGGCGGCCGGCCGATGCCGACCCGGGGCGCGCGCCTGTGCACGCTCAAGGAGATGGCGGTCCAGCTCGCCGGTTTCGCCGACGAGCGCGACGGCGCGGTGGCCGACGGCGGGCCGGGCGAGCCCAGCTTGCGCGGCCTGCGCCTGGCCGAGCAGCACGGCGTCTCGGTGCCGGGCTTCGACCCGAAGACCCCGATCCGCAGCAAGGCCGAGGCCGACCGGGCCGCCGCCGAGGCGAAGGCGAAGGCCGAGGCCGCGAAGCCGGCCCCCGCGCCCGAGCCGGCCAAGGCCGCCGAGCAGGCCTTGCCGGAGGCGGCCACCGGCAGCACCGCGCCGGACGTGAAGGCGCCGGACGCCAAGTCGCCGCAGGTGCGTACCGCCGAGACCCGGCAGCCGGACGCGGCCACCGCCGTACCGGACGCGCCGGGCACCAAGATCCCGGTGGACGGCCCGCCGCCGGTGCCGCGCGACGCGCAGGCGGCGGAGGCGGCCGGCACGGCGGCGAACCCGCCGGCCGGCGACGGCAAGCCCGCCGGCGACGCGGCCGGCGCGCAGGAGCGCAACCTCAAGGAAGCGGAGGCCGGTACGGGCGCGGACGGCGCCGACCCGGCGGACGCCAACGGATCGGGGGTCCGCAAGTGACCACGCCTCGGCCGGAGACGCTGGCCAAGCTCACGCCGGTGCTCACCAAGCGCTGGCTGTCGCCGGACGCCTGGCGGATCGGCACCTACGAGAACCTGGACGGCTACGCCGCCCTGCGCAAGGCGCTCAAGGCGCACCCGGACGACCTGATCCAGCTGGTCAAGGACTCCGGGCTGCGCGGCCGTGGCGGCGCGGGCTTCCCGACCGGCCTGAAGTGGGGCTTCATCCCGCAGGGCGACGGCAAGCCGCACTACCTGGTGGTGAACGCCGACGAGGGCGAGCCGGGCACCTGCAAGGACCTGCCGCTGATGACCTACGACCCGCACTCGCTGGTCGAGGGCGTCATCATCGCCTCGTACGCGATCCGGGCCAACCGGGCGTACATCTACATCCGCGGTGAGGCCGTGCACGCCGCGCGGCGGCTGCGCAGCGCGGTCGCCGAGGCGTACGCCAAGGGCTACCTCGGCCGGAACATCCTCGGCTCCGGGTTCGACCTGGACCTGGTGGTGCACTCCGGCGCCGGGGCGTACATCTGCGGTGAGGAGACCGCGCTGCTGGACTCGCTGGAGGGCTTCCGCGGCCAGCCCCGGCTGCGCCCGCCGTTCCCGGCGACCCACGGCCTGTACGCCAGCCCGACCGTGGTCAACAACGTCGGCACCATCGCCAGCGTGCCGTACATCGTGCTCGGTGGCGCGGACTGGTGGAAGACGATGGGCACGGAGAAGTCGTCCGGCCCGATGATCTACTCGCTGTCCGGCCGGATCGCGAACCCGGGCCAGTACGAGTGCTCGATGGGCATCACGCTGCGCGAGCTGATCGAGCTGGCCGGCGGGATGAAGCCGGGGCACAACCTGAAGTTCTGGACCCCGGGTGGCTCGTCGACGCCGCTGCTGACCGCCGAGCACCTGGACGTGCCGCTGGACTTCGAGGGGGTGGCGGGGGCCGGCTCGATCCTGGGCACCACCGCCACGCAGATCTTCTCCGACCAGGACTGCCCGGTGTACGCGACCTACCGGTGGCTGGAGTTCTACCACCACGAGTCGTGCGGCAAGTGCACCCCGTGCCGGGAGGGCAACTACTGGATGGTCCGGGTCTACCGGCGCATCCTGTCCGGCCAGGGCACCCACGAGGACCTGGACACCCTGCTCGACACCTGCGACAACATCCTCGGCCGCTCGTTCTGCGGTCTGGGTGACGGCGCGACCAGCTCGGTCACCTCGTCGCTGAAGTACTTCAAGCAGGACTACCTCGACTACATCGAGGGACGTACCGCTCCGAAGCTGTCGGAGAAGACCCTGGTAGGGGCGCACTGATGACCGACGTAGCCAAGCAGACCGAGACCGTCACGCTGACCATCGACGGCGTCGAGGTCACCGCCCCCAAGGGGGCGCTGCTGATCCGGGTCGCCGAGCAGCTGGGCACCGAGATCCCCCGCTTCTGCGACCACCCGCTGCTGGCCCCGGCCGGCGCCTGCCGGCAGTGCCTGGTGGAGGTGGAGGGCCAGCGCAAGCCGGTCGCCTCCTGCACCCAGACCGTCGCCGACGGCATGGTGGTGCGGACCCAGCTCACCTCCCCGGTCGCCAAGAAGGCCCAGGAGGGGGTGATGGAGCTGCTGCTCCTCAACCACCCCCTGGACTGCCCGATGTGTGACAAGGGCGGCGAGTGCCCGCTGCAGAACCAGGCGATGTCCACCGGCCGGACGGACTCGCGGTTCCACGAGCACAAGCGGGAGTACCCGAAGCCGCTGCCGATCAGCACCCAGGTGCTGCTCGACCGCGAGCGCTGCGTGCTCTGCCAGCGGTGCACCCGGTTCTCCGAGGAGATCGCCGGGGACAAGTTCATCGACCTGATGGGCCGCTCCTCGCACGAGGAGATCAACATCTACCGGGACGAGGAGTACGGCGAGGAGGGCGACGAGGGCAACGTCCCGTTCAACTCGTACTTCTCCGGCAACACCGTGCAGATCTGCCCGGTGGGCGCGCTGACCGGCGCGCAGTACCGGTTCCGGGCCCGCCCGTTCGACCTGGTCTCCACGCCGAGCGTCTGCGAGCACTGCTCGGCCGGTTGCGCCCAGCGCACCGACTGGCGGCGCGGCAAGGTGCTGCGCCGGCTGGCCGGCGACGACCCGGCGGTGAACGAGGAGTGGAACTGCGACAAGGGCCGCTGGGGCTTCCAGTACACCCGCGCGTTCGACCGGATCAGCACCCCGATGGTGCGCGACGAGAAGACCGGTGAGCTGCGCGAGGCGTCCTGGAGCGAGGCGCTGACCCGGGCCGCCGAGGGGCTGCGCGAGGCCCGTGACGGCGCGACCGGCACGGCGGTGCTGACCGGCGGCCGGCTCACCGTCGAGGACGCCTACGCGTACGCGAAGTTCGCCCGGATCGCACTGCACACGAACGACATCGACTTCCGGGCCCGCCCGGTCTCCCGCGAGGAGGCCGACTTCCTGGCCAGCAGCGTCGCCGGGGTCACCGACGTGACCTACACGGACGTGGAGAACGCGCCCGCCGTGGTGCTGGTCGGCCTGGAGCCGGAGGAGGAGTGCCCGATCCTCTTCCTGCGGCTGCGCAAGGCGTACCTGAAGAAGAAGCTCACGGTGTACGCGATCGCGCCGTTCGCGACGCGCGGCCTGGAGAAGCTCGGGGCGAAGCTCGCCCGCGTGGTGCCGGGCGAGGAGGCCGGCGTGCTGGCCGAGCACGCCACGGTGGCGGAGGCGCTGGGTAAGCCCGGCGCGATCCTGATCGTCGGCGAGCGGCTGGCCGAGGTGCCGGGCGGGCTGTCGGCGGCGGCGGACGTCGCCCGGCGTACCGGTGCCCGGCTGGTCTGGGTGCCGCGGCGCGCGGGTGACCGCGGCGCTGTAGACGCGGGCTGCCTGCCCAACCTGCTCCCCGGCGGCCGTGTGGTCACCGAGCCGGCCGCCCGCGCGGAGCTCGGCGAGGCGTGGGACATCCCGGCCGGGGTGATCCCGAGCCAGGCCGGCCGCGACACCGACGGCATCCTCACCGCTGCCGCGAACGGTCAGCTCGGCGCCCTGGTGGTGGCCGGTGTCGACCCGGCCGACCTGGCCGACCCGCGGCTGGCCGAGAAGGCCCTGGACGCGGTGCCGTTCCTGGTCAGCCTGGAACTGCGGATGAGCGCTGTGTCGCGCCGGGCCGACGTGGTCCTGCCGGTCGCGCCGGTGGTCGAGAAGGCCGGCAGCTTCCTGGACTGGGAGGGCCGGCTGCGCACGTTCGAGAAGGTGCTGGACACCGGCGCGATGACCGACGCCCGGATCCTGGACGCGATCGCCGCGCAGCTCGACGTGCGGCTGGGCACCGGCGACGTGCCGAGCATCCGCCGCGAGCTTGGCACGCTGCCGCGTACCCGGGTCGAGCGGCCGTCGGCGCCCTCGGTCGAGCCGGCCGCCGTCCGGCAGCCGGGCGCGGGCGAGGCCGTGCTGTCCACCTGGCACCAGCTCATCGACCTGGGCAGCCTCACCGACGGCGACGAGCACCTCGCCGGCACCGCCCGCCCGCCGGTGGTCCGGCTGGGCAAGGGCATCGCCGAGTCCCTCGGCGTGGCCGACGGCGACGCGGTCACCGTCGGCACCGACCGTGGCGCGGTCACGCTGCCGGCGGCGATCACCGAGATGCCGGACGGCGTCGTCTGGCTGCCGACCAACTCGCCCGGCTCCACCGTGCGGCGCAGCCTCGGCGCGACGTCCGGTTCGCTGGTGAAGGTCTCCGTCGGCGCCGCCGGCGGTTCGGCCGTCCCGGCGGGGCGGGTCGCGGCGGACGCCGCGGACCGGCCGGGCCCGCTGCTGAACACCGGGAGTGCACAGTGAGCGCGCGCAGGCAACGAGCGGAGCGAGTACGCCTCGCGGTCGCGAACGAAAGGTCGGTGCAGTGAATCTCTACCTCGCGGCGCAGGACCCGACGCTTGCCGACTTCGGCAAGGACCCGTGGTGGCTGGTCCTCGGCAAGATCCTCTTCGCGTTCGTCGTCGCCGTGGCGGCCACGCTGCTGGGCGTCTGGTTCGAGCGCCGGGTCGTGGGCCGGATGGCGGTGCGGCCCGGCCCCAACCAGGCCGGACCGTTCGGTCTGCTCCAGACGCTCGCCGACGGCGTGAAGCTGGCCTTCAAGGAGGACATCCTCCCGCGCAAGGCCGACAAGGTGGTCTACTTCTTCGCCCCGGTGATCTCCGTGGTCTGCGCGGTCACCGCGCTGTCGGTGATCCCGTTCGGGCCGATGGTGAGCATCTTCGGGCACCGCACGCCGCTGCAGGTCACCGACGTGTCGGTGGCGGTGCTGGTGGTGCTGGCCTTCTCCTCGCTGGCCGTGTACGGCATCGTGCTCGGCGGCTGGGCCAGCGGCTCCACCTACCCGCTGCTCGGTGGTCTGCGCTCCGCCGCCCAGTTGGTGTCCTACGAGGTCACCATGGGCCTGAGCGTGGTCGCGGTCTTCATGACCGCCGGCACCATGTCGACCAGCGGGATCGTCGCCGCGCAGGGCGACGGCACCCGGCTGAGCATCGGCGGCTTCGACCTCGCCGCGCCCGGCTGGTACGCGATCCTGCTGCTGCCCAGCTTCATCATGTTCTTCATCGCCATCGTCGGTGAGACCAACCGGGCGCCGTTCGACCTGCCCGAGGCGGAGTCGGAGCTGGTGGCCGGCTTCCAGACCGAGTACAGCTCGCTGAAGTTCGCGCTGTTCATGCTCAGCGAGTACGTCGCGATGGTGACCATGTCGGCGTTCACGGTGACGCTGTTCCTCGGCGGCTGGCACGCGCCGTGGCCGATCACGATCTGGTCGGGCGCCAACGAGGGCTGGTGGCCGATGCTGTGGTTCTTCGGCAAGGTCATCCTGCTGGTGTTCGTCTTCGTCTGGCTGCGCGGCACGCTGCCCCGGCTCCGCTACGACCAGTTCATGCGCTTCGGCTGGAAGGTGCTGCTGCCGCTGAACCTGGTCTGGATCATGGTGCTCGCCGGGCTGCGCTCGATCGAGGACTGGCAGGCCCGGGACCGGCTGCTCGTCACCGCCGTCGGCGCGGGCGTGCTGCTGCTGGTCACGCTCTTCTGGCCGAGCCGGAAGAAGGAGCTGAAGCCGTCGCCCCAGGAGCAGGCGGACAGCCGGCCGTACGGCAGCTTCCCGCTGCCGCCGATGGATCTTCAGGTTCCGCCGAGCCCGCGTACCAAGCGCGTGCTCGCCGAGCGGGAGCCGGCCAACGTCGTCGCCGGCCCGGACTCCAGGGAGGTGTGACGTGGGCGCGATCACCGGAACGTTCAAGGGCTTCGGTGTCACCTTCTCGCACATGTTCAAGAAGGTCGTCACCACCGACTACCCGTTCAAGCCGCCGGTCTCGGCGCCGCGCTACCACGGGCGGCACATCCTCAACCGGCACCCGGACGGGCTGGAGAAGTGCATCGGCTGCGAGCTGTGCGCCTGGGCCTGCCCGGCCGACGCGATCTACGTGGAGGGTGGCGACAACACCGAGGAGCAGCGCTTCTCCCCGGGTGAGCGGTACGCCAGCATCTACCAGATCAACTACGCCCGGTGCATCTTCTGCGGGCTCTGCATCGAGGCCTGCCCGACCCGTTCGCTCACCATGAGCAACGAGTACGAGCTGGCCCGGGACAACCGGCAGGACCTGATCTTCACCAAGGAGCAGCTGCTCGCGCCGCTGCTCGAAGGCATGGAGCAGCCGCCGCACCCGATGCGGCTGGGCGACAGCGAGAAGGACTACTACGTCGGCGCGCTGACCAACCCGGGCACCTCGGCCGGCGCCGAGCGCTCGCCGATGGGCCCCGGCCGGTACCAGGTGGAGGAGCACCCCGGCGTGACCTTCCCCGGCGCCGAGCAGGCCGAGCAGCGGTCCGCCGCCGCGGCGGGCAAGGGAGGCAAGGCATGACCTCGGCAACGGTGCTCGCCGCTGCGGGCCAGGTGTCCGGGGGTGAGGAGGTCACCTTCTGGATCCTCGCCCCGCTGGCCCTGCTCGGGGCGGTCGGCATGGTGTGGGCCCGCAACGCGGTGCACTCCGCGCTCTGGCTCGTGCTGACCATGCTCTGCCTGGGCGTGTTCTACGTGCTCCAGGCGGGGCCGTTCATCGGCATGGTGCAGATCATCGTCTACACCGGCGCGATCATGATGCTGTTCCTGTTCGTGCTGATGCTCGTCGGCCGGGACGCCTCCGACTCGCTCATCGAGACGCTGCGCGGCCAGCGGGTCGCCGCCGTCGTCCTCGGGCTCGGCTTCGCCGGCCTGGTGGGCAGCGGCCTGTACCGCGCGCTCGACGGCGTGCCGGCGGCCGGGCTCGACGAGGCGAACGCCGAGGGCAACGTGCAGGGCATCGCCCGGCTGCTGTTCACCAAGTACGTCTTCGCCTTCGAGCTGACCTCGGCGCTGCTGATCACCGCCGCGGTGGGCGCGATGGTGCTGGCGCACGTCGAGCGGCGCAAGGCGGACCGGATGGACCAGATCGCCACCATGAAGGCGCGGTTCCGCCCCGGCAACTACCCCGGCCCGAAGCCCGGCCCGGGTGTCTACGCCACCTCCTCCTCGGTGGCCACCCCGGCCCGCCTGCCCGACGGCCGGCTGACCGACCGCAGCATCCCGGAGATCCTGCCGGTGCGCGAGCTGACGGCCGAGGAGACCGCACCGAAGGGGACGGACAAATGACCCCGGACTACTACCTGATCCTCGCGGCGGTGCTGTTCACCATCGGCGCCGTCGGCGTGCTGGTCCGGCGCAACGCGATCGTGCTGTTCATGTGCATCGAGCTGATGCTCAACGCGGCCAACCTGACGCTGGTCACGTTCAGCCGGATCAACGGCGACCTGAACGGCCAGATCATGGCGTTCTTCGTGATGGTGGTCGCGGCGGCCGAGGTCGTGGTCGGTCTCGCGATCATCATGGCGATCTTCCGTACCCGGCGCTCGGCGAGCGTCGACGACGCCAACCTGCTGAAGTACTGAGGGGCTCGTGGTGGAACAGATTCTGACGATCGCCCAGTCTGAGCCAGCCGAGGCCGTCACCTTCGCCACGGCGGACGGGATGCTGGGCTCGGTCTGGCTTCTGGTGGCGATCCCGCTGGTCAGCGCGGCGATCCTGCTGCTGCTCGGCAAGCGGGCCGACCGCTGGGGCCACTGGCTCGGCGTGGGCGCCATCGGCGCCGCCTTCCTGCTCGGTCTCACCTACTTCTTCCAGCTTCGCGGCCTGGAGAACAAGCAGGTCGAGCTGAGCCTCTGGGACTTCATGGCGGTCGGCAACCTGAGGGTGGACTTCGGTCTGCTCTTCGACCCGCTGGCCGCGGTCTTCGTCCTGCTGATCACCGGGGTGGGTTTCCTGATCCACCTCTACGCCGTGGAGTACATGGCGCACGACGCGGGCCGGCGACTGTTCTTCGCGTACTTCAACCTGTTCGTCGCCGCGATGTTGCTGCTGGTGCTCGGCAACAACTACGTGATGCTCTACTTCGGCTGGGAGGGCGTCGGTCTGGCGTCGTACCTGCTGATCTCCTTCTGGTACGGCCGGCCGAGCGCGGCCACCGCCGGCAAGAAGGCGTTCCTGATGAACCGGGTCGGCGACGCCGGCCTGGCCATCGGCATCTTCATCATGTTCGCCATGCTCGGCACCACCCAGTACGACGAGGTGTTCAACGGGGTCGGCTCGATGACCTCGACCACCGTGCTGGTGCTCGGTCTGCTCCTGCTGCTCGGCGCGGCCGGCAAGTCCGGCCAGTTCCCGCTGCAGGCGTGGTTGCCGGACGCGATGGAGGGCCCGACCCCGGTGTCCGCGCTCATCCACGCGGCCACCATGGTCACCGCGGGCGTCTACCTGATCGCCCGCTCCAACGCGATCTTCTCGGCCAACGAGACGCTGCAGCTCGTGGTGGTCAGCGTCGGCGCGCTCACGCTGCTGATGGGCTGCATCATCGGCGCGGCCAAGGACGACATCAAGCGGGTGCTGGCCTGGTCGACGGTCAGCCAGATCGGCTACATGTTCCTCGGCGTCGGGCTCGGCGGCGGAGCGTACGCGCTGGCCATCGTGCACCTGCTGGCGCACGGCTTCTTCAAGGCCAACATGTTCCTCGGCGCCGGCTCGGTCATGCACGGCATGAACGACCAGGTGGACATCCGCCGCTTCGGCGGGCTGTCGAAGTACATGAAGGTCACCTGGCTGACGTTCATGATGGGCTGGCTCGCCATCATCGGCATGTTCCCGTTCTCCGGCTACTTCTCCAAGGAGCCGATCATCGTGGCCGCGTTCGAGCGGGAGGGCTGGACAGCCTGGCTGTTCGGCCTGGCCGCGCTGCTCGGCGCCGGGCTCACCGCGTTCTACATGACGCGGCTGTTCGTGCTCACGTTCCACGGCCCGAAGCGCTGGACCGAGGACATCGAGCACCCGCACGAGTCGCCGAAGCTGATGACGATCCCGCTGATCCTGCTGGCGATCGGCTCGGTCGGCGCGGGCTTCCTGCTCGCCACCTCCGTGCCGGACTGGCTCACCGCCACCAACGGGCTCGGCGGCGAGAGCGGGGAGCACGCGCCGGTGCTGGCGCACTGGCTGCTCACCGCGCTGTCGCTGCTGGTCACCGTGCTGGGCGCCGGGCTGGCCTGGTTCCTGTTCCGGGGCGGTACGGCCACCGAGCCGCAGCCGGCCGGCGTGGTGGTCACCGCCGCGCGCCGGAACCTCTACACGGACGCCTTCAACGAGGCGGTCTTCGAGAAGCCGGGCATCTTCCTCACCCGGGCGCTGGTGTTCCTCGACAACCGGGGCGTGGACGGGCTGGTCAACGGCCTGGCCGCCGCCGTGGGCGGGGGCTCGGGCCGGCTCCGGCGGCTGCAGACCGGCTTCGTGCGGTCGTACGCGACCTCGATCCTGACCGGCGCGCTCCTCGTGGTCGCGGCGTTCCTGGCGGTGCAGGCGGGGTGGCTGGCGTGATCGACCTCAACGCGGCCGCCCCCGCCGGCGGGCCACGCAGTCACGACGGAGGTAAGGCCGAATAATGTCCAACTTCCCGTTCCTCTCGGTGCTGACCGTGGCGCCGCTGGTCGGCGCCCTGGTGGTGGCGCTGCTGCCACGCAGCCGTCCGGACCTGGCCAAGCTGGTGGCGTTCGGCTGGTCGCTGCTGGTGCTGGTGCTCTCGGTGGTGATGTGGTTCGCCTTCTCCGCCGGTGGTGACCGGTTCCAGTTCCGCGAGTCGTACCCGTGGATCCCGAACTGGGGCGTGAACTTCACCTTCGAGGTGGACGGCATCGCGCTGGTCATGCTGATGCTGATCGCGATCCTGGTGCCGCTGGTGATCCTGGCGTCCTGGCACGACGCCGAGGCGTCGAAGCGCTCGGTGCCCGCCTACTTCGCGCTGCTGCTCGTCCTCGAGTGCACGATGATCGGCGTCTTCGCCGCCGCCGACGTCTTCCTGTTCTACGTGTTCTTCGAGGTCATGCTGGTGCCGATGTACTTCCTGATCGGCAGCTACGGCGGCCACCAGCGGCAGTACGCGGCGGTGAAGTTCTTCCTCTACTCGCTGGTCGGCGGTCTGTTCATGCTGGCCGCGGTGATCGGCCTCTGGGTGGTCGGCGGGAAGACCTTCGACTGGCAGGCGCTGAGCCAGGCGGAGTTCGCCACCGACACGGCCCGCTGGCTGTTCCTCGGCTTCTTCGTCGCCTTCGCGATCAAGGCGCCGTTCTTCCCGTTCCACACCTGGCTGCCGGACGCCGGTGGCGCGGCCCCGGCCGGTGCCGCCGCGCTGCTGGTCGGCGTGCTGGACAAGGTCGGAACGTTCGGCATCCTGCGCTACTGCCTCCCGCTGTTCCCGGAGGCGTCGCGGTGGTTCGCGCCGTGGGCGCTGGCGCTGGGTGTCATCGGCATCATCTACGCCGCGCTGCTGGCGGTCGGCCAGAACGACCTGAAGCGGCTGGTGTCGTACACCTCGATCGCGCACTTCGGGTTCATCGGCATCGGCATCTTCGCCTTCACCACCCAGGCCGGCACCGGCGCGGTGCTCTACATGCTCAACCACGGCCTGGCCACCGGCCTGCTGTTCCTGGTGGTCGGCATGCTGATCGCCCGGCGCGGCTCGGCCCTGATCAGCGACTTCGGCGGCGCGGGCAAGCTCGTGCCGGTGCTGGCCGGCGTGCTGTTCTTCGCCGGTCTGGCCTCGCTGGCGCTGCCCGGCACGGCGCCGTTCGTCTCCGAGTTCCTGGTGCTGATCGGCACGTTCACCGTCAACAAGCCGGTCGCGGTGATCGCCACGCTCGGCATCATCCTGGCGGCGGCGTACGTGCTGTGGATGGTGCAGCGCACCACGCAGGGCACGCTGAACCCGGCGCTGACCGAGGTCGAGGGCATGCGCCGGGACCTCACGCTGCGCGAGAAGGTCGTCGTCGCGCCGCTGATCGCGCTGATCGTGCTGCTCGGCTTCTACCCGAAGCCGGTCACCGATGTCATCAACCCCGCCGTCCAGGCGACCATGCAGGACGTCGGCAAGTCCGATCCCGCCCCTGAGGTCGGCAGCGTCCAGGAGGCCGCGAAGTGAGTGAACTGAAGCTGCCGTCGATCGACTACGCGGCGCTCGCTCCGATCCTGATCATGCTGGGCGCGGCCCTGGTCGGGATCCTGGTCGAGGCGTTCGTGCCGCGCCGGCTGCGCAACGCGGTGCAGCTCGGGCTCGCCCTGGTGGCGATGCTCGCGGCGATCGTGATGGTGATCCTGAACGCGGACGCCCGGCTGATCACCATCGGCGGGGCCATCGCGGTCGACGGGCCCACGCTGTTCCTCCAGGGCGCGATCCTGGTCCTGGCCGTCATGGCGCTGCTGCTCGTCGGCGAGCGCACGGTGGAGCGGGGCGGCGCGTTCGTGGCGCACGCCGCGGTCACCGCCGAGTCGGCCGAGGACCGCCGGCAGGCCGAGGGCGTCGGTGGCGCCACCGAGGTCTACCCGCTGATGTCGTTCGCGATCGCCGGCATGCTGATCTTCGTGGCGGCGAACGACCTGCTGACCATGTTCATCGCGCTCGAGGTCTTCTCGCTGCCGCTCTACCTGCTCTGCGCGCTGGCCCGCCGCCGGCGTCTGCTGAGCCAGGAGGCGGCGCTGAAGTACTTCATGCTCGGCGCGTACGCCTCGGCGTTCTTCCTGTTCGGTGTCGCCCTGATCTACGGCTTCACCTCCGGCATCCCGGGCCGTGGGGCCGGCGTGGACTTCGCCACCGTGCACGCGGCGGTCACCGACTCCTCGTCCAGCCCGGTGCTGCTCTTCGCCGGCATGGCGCTGCTCGCCATCGGCCTGCTGTTCAAGGCCGCCGCCGCGCCGTTCCACGTCTGGACGCCGGACGTCTACCAGGGCGCGCCGACTCCGGTCACCGGCTTCATGGCCGCCTGCACCAAGGTCGCCGCGTTCGGCGCGCTGCTGCGCGTCTTCCACGTGGCGTTCGCCGGGGCGTCCTGGGACTTCACCCCGGTGCTCGGCGCGATCGCGGTGCTGACCATGCTGGTCGGCGCGGTGCTCGCGGTCACCCAGACGGACATCAAGCGCCTGCTGGCGTACTCGTCCATCGCGAACGCCGGCTACCTGCTGGTCGGTGTGCTGGCGCCGAGCCGTGAGGGGCTCTCCGGCACGATGTTCTACCTGGCCGCGTACGGCTTCTCGGTGCTCGCCGCGTTCGCCGTGGTGACGCTGGTGCGCGACGCCGACGGGGAGGCCACCCACCTGTCCCGCTGGGCCGGGCTGGGCCGCCGCTCGCCCTTCTTCGCGGCGATCTTCACGTTCATCCTGCTGGCCTTCGCCGGCATCCCGCTGACCAGCGGCTTCACCAGCAAGTTCGCGGTCTTCGGCCCGGCCCTGGAGGCGAACCAGGCGTGGCTGGTGATCGCCGGTGTGCTGACCAGCATGGTGCTGGCCTTCCCGTACCTGCGGGTCGTGGTGATGATGTGGCTGTCCGAGCCGGGCGAGTCCACCCCGACGGTGACCGTGCCGGGCGCGCTCACCTCGGCGGCGCTGGTCATCGGCGTGGTGGCCACGCTGGCGCTGGGTGTGGTCCCCGGTCCGCTGCTCGACCTGACCACCGGTGCTGCCGAATTCGTCAGATGACCGACGTGATCCCACCGGGGGCCGGTACGCCGTGGCGTGCCGGCCCCCGGCCCGTATCCCC
The DNA here is from genome assembly GCF_028768405.1 of Micromonospora chalcea. NCBI lineage: Bacteria > Bacillati > Actinomycetota > Actinomycetes > Micromonosporales > Micromonosporaceae > Micromonospora > Micromonospora chalcea. Next base: position 5,148,656 of record NZ_CP118233.1, read on the forward strand.
CTCGACGAGCAGGTCGAACGGGTGTGGCATGGTTGAGGACGTGGCGAATCCGGCTGGCGAGCGTTCAGGTCAGTTCGGCGCGCTCGGCCTGCACCTCGCGGACCCGCGCGTCGAAGCCTCGGTGCTGGGCGTGCTCGACCGGGTCGAGACGAGCCTGCGGGCGAGCGTGGCGAGCGCTGACCCGCTGGTGACCGAGGCGTCCCGGCACCTGGTCGAGGCCGGCGGCAAGCGGTTCCGCCCGCTGCTGGTGGCGCTGAGCGCCCAGTTCGGCGACCCGGAGGCCGCGCAGGTCGTCCCGGCCGCCGTGGTGATGGAACTCACCCACCTGGCGACGCTCTACCACGACGACGTGATGGACGAGGCCGCCGTGCGGCGGGGCGCGCCGAGCGCCAACTCCCGCTGGACCAACTCGGTGGCCATCCTGGTCGGCGACTACCTCTTCGCCCGGGCCGCGGACATCGCCGCCGAACTGGGCACGGAGGCGGTACGCCTGCAGGCGCGCACGTTCGCTCGGCTGGTGCACGGCCAGATCGCCGAGACGGTCGGCCCGCGCGACGACGACCCGGTCGCGCACTACCTGCACGTGATCGCCGAGAAGACCGGTTCGCTGATCGCCACGTCGGCCCGCTTCGGCGGCATGTTCGGCGGCGCGTCGCCCGAGCACATCGAGGCGCTCGCCGGGTACGGCGAGATCATCGGCGTCGCGTTCCAGCTCTCCGACGACCTGCTGGACATCTCCAGCGAGTCGATCCAGTCCGGCAAGACGCCCGGCACCGACCTGCGCGAGGGCGTGCCCACCCTGCCGGTGCTCTACGCGCTGGCCTCGGACGACGCGGACGCGGCGAGCGTACGGCTGCGGGAGATCCTGGCCACCGGCCCGCTGGTGGACGACGCGCTGCACGCCGAGGCGCTCGGCCTGCTGCGGGAGTCCCCGGCGCTCAAGCGGGCCCGGGAGACGGTACGCAGCTACGCCGAGGACGCGCGGGCCCGGCTGGCCCCGCTGCCCGAGAGCCCGGCGCGCCGCGCGCTGGAGTCCCTCTGCGACTACATCGCCGACCGCACCAGCTGACCCCCGCACCCAGGGCGAGGGCGGTCAGCCGAGCGCGGGGGCGCGGCGGAGCAGGCGGGCGCCGAGCAGCATCAGTACGGCGGCCACGAGCATGGCTGCCGCCGCCGTCAGCCACATCGCCGGGTAGCCGGCCGCGCCGGCCAGCGCGCCCAGGCCGAGCGGGCCCAGGCAGCCGCCCGCGTACACGCCGGTCTGGGTGATCGAGGTGGCGGCGGCCGGGGCCTGCGGGTGCAGCCGGACCACCGCGAAGTTCATCAGCCCGGGCCAGGCCCAGCCGAGCCCGAAGCCGAGCACCACGCCCGCGACCAGCGGCGCGGAGCCGGCCACCGCGAGCAGGATCAGGCCGACCGACCCGGTTAGCAGCATCCCGGCGATCAGCCCGACGTGCCCGTCGGCCCGCCGGTCGGCGAGCCAGCCGACGCCCACCCGGGCCAGCACGCACACCGCGCTGCCGAGCGTGAGCGTCAGGCCGGCCAGGCCGGGGGAGAGACCCCGCGTCGCCGCCGAGTCGACCAGGAACGTGCCCAGCGCGTTCGCCGCGGCTGCCGCCAGCGTCGCGGCCAGCCCGATGACCACGAGCGGGGCGGTGCCGCCGTAGCGGCCCCCGGAGGCGGCCCGGGCGTGCCGGTCCCGTCCGGTCCGGGGTACGGCCGGCAGCGCGGCCAGCGCCGCCCCGGCGGCGACCACGAAGGCCCAGCGCCAGCCGGCGGTGAGCGCGACGGTGGGGACCGCCACGCCGGCCAGCAGCGTCGCGACCGGGACGGCGGCCTGCTTCACGCCGAACGAGAGCCCCTGCCGGTGGGCGGGCACGTGCTCGGCGAGCGCGGCGTTGCTGGCGAGCTGTCCGAGGGCGTTGGCGGCGGCGCTGAGCGCCAGCAGCGTCACCAGCATCGGGTACGACCGGGCCAGCCCGGCCACGGCCAGCAGGGAGGCGGCGGAGAGCAGGATGCCGGCGCGGGCGACGGTGGCCGGGCCGTACCGCTCGACCAGGGCCCCGGAGGGCACCGAGGCGAGCGCGCTCACGCCGAAGTAGATCGAGACGGCCAGGCCCAGGCCGGCCGGGCTGAACCGGAGTTCGTCGCCGAGTTGCACGGCGAGCCCGCCGACGAGGAAGACGGGCAGGACGCACACGATCGTGGTGACGGTGGCGCCGGCGCCCGCCCGGACCGCCCGCCGGGCCGACGCGGGCGCGTCTTGCGAAACTGTTTCAGTCATTGCGAGCACACCCTACGCCCGCACGTTTTGGCTGCTCATCGTGTCCGTCGACCTACCGTCTGTGTCCGGTGATCTGGCATCCTCCATCCGAACAGGCATTTCGCACTCGGCCGGTTTTTCATATGGTGTAAGTCCCCGGCGGCGGAGGTGGTTGTGCGCGACCCCTTGGCGGAACCCTCGGACCTGATCCGCAGCGTGTCCCGCGCGCTTCGAGTGCTCGAGTCGGTCGGCCGTGCGCCGAGAGGGCTCACCGTGAAGCAGATCGCCCGGCGTTGCGAGTTGACAGTCGCCACGACCTACCACCTGGTGCGCACGCTCGCGTACGAGGGCTACGTGATCCGGCGCGAGGACGGGACGTACATCGTGGGGTTGGAGGTGGCCGACCGCTACCGCGAGCTGGTCACCGCGTTCCGCGGGCCGCCCGCGGTCGGCGAGGCGCTGCGCCGCGCGGCGTCGGACACCGGCTGGAGCCACTACCTCGGCCGTTTCATCGGCGGGCAGGTGGCGGTGACCGCCTCCGCCGAGGGGCCACGCTCGCCCTTCCTGGAAGACCTGGTGCCGGGCTTCGACGAGGGCGCCCACGCCACCGCGCTCGGCAAGAGCCTGCTCGCCACGCTCACCACCGAACAGCGCTTCCGCTACCTGCGCGAGTACGGCATGCGCCCGTTCACCACCGCCACCCTCACCACCGTGGAGGCGTTCGAGGCCGACCTGGCCGCCGGTGACCGGCGCGGCATGCAACTGGAACTCGGGCAGTTCCGGCAGGGCGTGGCGTGCGCGGCGGTGCTCGTCGCCCCGGACAAGGACATCGAGCGCCGGGTGGTGCTGGCGTGCGCGCTGCCGGCCGGCGAGATGATGACCTCGGCCCGGGTGGTCCGCGCGAAGCTGCTCACCGCCGCCAGGTCGATCGCCGACGGCATCGCCTCCGAGAACTGACGAAGGGCCGCCGACCTGGTGGGTCGACGGCCCCTCGCGGAGCGGACCAGCGCCGGACCGCTCCCGGGGTGGGTCAGCTGCCGACCGGGCCGCCGTCGAGGCGCCAGGTGACCACCACGCCGGGCTTGGCGAAGTCGCCGTCCGGCCAGGTGGAGGCCGGGTTCTCCACCGACGCGCCGGTCACCTCGCCCGGGTGCTGCACCGCCACGAAGACCGAGCGGTTGTCACCGGTGATGAACGGGCCGCAGGTCTCCGCGCCGAGCGGCACGGTGAGGAACTGCTTCAGGTGACCCCGCTCCGGGCCCTCCACGGCGGTGGCGAACAGGCCGTCGTTGCTGCCCAGCGCGTTGCCGTCGGTCGAGATCCACAGGTTGCCGGTGGCGTCGAAGGCGACGTTGTCCGGGCAGGAGATCGGCGAGACCCTGGTCTTGTCGTACCCGGCGAAGTACGTCGAGGCGTCGGCCGGGTCGCCGCAGACGATCGGCAGCGACCAGGCGAAGGTCTCGGCCGTGTTGTCGCCGCGGTCCTCGACCAGCTCCAGGATCTGCCCGTGCCGGTTGCTGTTGCGCGGGTTCGCCTCGTCGGCCGGGGCCTTGCCCGCCTTGCCGCGGTCGCTGTTGTTCGTCAGCGCCACGTACACCTTGCCGGTGAGCAGGCTCGGCTCGACGTCCTCGGGGCGGTCCATCTTCGTCGCGCCGACCTTGTCCCCGGCCAGCCGGGTGAACGTGAGCACGTCGGCGGCGGTCATGCCGTCGACGTACGAGCGGTTGCCGCTGACCAGCTTGATCCAGCGCCCCCGGCCGCCGAAACCGCCGTCGGCCGGGAGCTTGCCGGAACCGTCGATCTCGGCGGCCGGGCTGTCCCCCTCGATCCTGGCGACGTAGAGCGTGCCCGACTCCAGCAGCGTCAGGTTGTGCCGCCGGGCCACCGAGGACTTGCCCGGCATGAACTTCTTGTCCGACACGAACTTGTAGAGGTAGTCGAAGCGCTCGTCGTCGCCCATGTACGCGACCACGCGGCCGTCGCGCGCCACGATGACGTTCGCGCCCTCGTGCTTGAACCGGCCCAGCGCGGTGTGCTTGCGCGGCTTGGACTGCGGGTCGAACGGGTCGATCTCGACGACCCAGCCGAACCGGTTCGCCTCGTTGGGGTGCCGGGCCAGGTCGAAGCGCTCGTCCGCCCGGTCCCACTTGCGGCTGCCGCTCGGGTAGCGCACGTCGGTCGGGATGCCGTAGCGGGTCAGCTTCGCCTTCTGCTCCTCGGCCACCGCGTCGCCGCCGACGAAGTACTGGTTGAAGTTCTCCTCGCCGGAGAGCACAGTGCCCCACGGGGTGACGCCGCCGGCGCAGTTGTTGAGCGTGCCGACGACGGTCCGGCCCTTCGGGTCGGCGGCGGTACGCAGCCACGCCGACCCGGCCGCCGGGCCGGTCATCTCGAACTTCGTCGCCAGCGCCGTGACCCGGCGGTTGTACTCGCGCCGACCGCGCCGGACCGGCTGCCACTGCCCGGTGTTCTCCACCCGCTCCAGCTCGACCACTGACATGCCGTGCGCGGCCATCGCCACCCGCACCTGCTCCACGGTCAGCGCGTCCTGGCTGGTGAAGCCGGGGAACATCAGGTCCTCGTTTGTGTACTCGTGGTTCACCACGAGCAGCGCGCGCCGACGGTCGATCGGCAGCACGCCGACGAAGTCGTTGTTGTAGCCGAACTGCTTGGACTGGGCGGCGGCGGTCTGCCGGCCCAGGTTGAACGCGGGCGCGCCGGGCACGACCTCGTCACCCCAGCGGATCACCACCGAGTGGTCGTACCCGTTCGGCACCACGAGCGTGTCGAGCTTGTTCGGCGGGATCGGCTTGAACGTCAGCGCGCCGCTGCCGGGACGCCCCGGGCCGGTGGCGGCCACCCCGCCCTCGCCGGGCACCGGCGGAGCGGCGGGGGCGGCGGCCGCCGGGGACCCGGCCAGCGCGCCCGCCGCGGCGCCGCCGAAGCCGAGCACCAGCGCGCCGACCGCGCCGGCCCGGACCACGCCGCGCCGGGAGATCTCGGTGTCGACCACGTCCCCGAAGTACGGGTTGTCGGTCGGGTTGGGCACCGGGTGGTCGCAGGCGTTGCCGCACCGGTACAGACAGGTCATCGCGTCGCGGCTGCCGTGGCGGGTGCCACCGAGCAGCGGAAGCAGGCGAGGCCGGTCGCTCATGAGGTGGAGCCTCCAGATCGGACGAGGGGGAAGGCGCACGGGCGAGGGAGCCCGCGCTCACCCGCCGGACGCTGCCAGGGCGCCGTGAGCGGCGGTCGGCCCGCAGCTGAACCGGACGTGAACAGCTCCGTCGTGACCTGCGGCTGAACCGTTCGGCGACACGGCACGTATGGAAGGGCGTACACATCGCCGGTCTCCCCGCCGCCGGAAGCGAGGTACCGCCATCAGCGACCACGACGCCCAACTGCTGCGCGCGCTGCACGACGAGCATGCCGACGCGCTGTACGCGCACGCCCTGCGGCTGGTCAACGGCGATCGGCCCCGCGCCGAGGACCTGGTGCAGGAGACGCTGCTGCGCGCCTGGCGGCACCCCGAGTCGCTGGACCCGCGACGCGGCTCGGTACGCGCCTGGCTGTTCACCACGGCGCGGAACCTGGCCATCGACGCCTGGCGGCGGCGCTCGGCCCGGGTCGGCGAGGTGTACACGGACGAACTGCCGGAGACCGCCGAGACGGTCGACGAGACGGAGCGCGCGGTGGAGGCGTGGACCGTGGCCGAGGCGCTCAACCGGCTCAGCCCGACCCATCGGGAAGTGCTCGTCGAGTGCTTCTACCAGGGGCGTTCGGTGGCGGAGGCGGCGGCGCGGCTGGGCGTACCGCCCGGCACGGTGAAGTCGCGTACCCACTACGCGCTGCGCTCACTACGGTTGGCGCTGGCCGAGATGGGGGTGACCGGATGACACGCTGCGAGTTCGCGCACGACGACGGGGCGTACGTGCTTGGTGCCCTCGCCCCGGCGGACCGGGTCGCCTACGAGCGGCACCTGGCCGGCTGCGCCCAGTGCCGGGAGGCGGTGGCCGAGATCGCCGTGCTGCCCGGCCTGCTGGGCCGGCTCGACCCGGCCGGCTTGGAGCAGTTCCTGGAGGTCGGGCCGGAGACGTCGCGGGTGCCCGCGCTGCTCGACGCCGCGCGGGAGCGCAAGCGCCGCGAGCGGTCCCGCTCCCGCCGCCGGTACGCGCTGACCGCGCTCGCCGCCGCCGCGCTCGCGGTGCTGGCCGGCGTCGGGGTGGCGCTGGTCCAGCCGCCGGCCGAGCCGTCCACGCCGCAGGTGGCGTTGACCTCCATGCGGCCGGTGGCCGGGACGGTGCCGGTGCACGCCGAGGTGGGGCTGACCGAGACGCCGTGGGGCACCGAGGTCACCATGCACTGCGGCTACGACAGGCGGGCCGGGCACCGGGAGGCGTACACGTTCCGGCTGGTGGCGCACGGCCCGGACGGCGCGACGGAGCAGATCGGCTCCTGGCTCGCCGCCCCCGGCGACGACCTGCGGTTCTCCGGGGTAACCCGGTTCACCAGGGGTGAACTGGTCCGCCTGGAGCTCCTCCGAGGCGCCAATTCCCCCGTCCTGGCTTACGACTTCCGCTGACCGCCGTCCCCTCCCCGTTGATCTTGAAGGTGCGACCCTCGGCGCGGGTGATTGGTCCCTTTCGCCGGGGCGGTAAGTGCAAGATCAACGGGACGGGGTGGGTGCGGCGGCCGGGGCGGGGGTGCGGGTGGACTGGCGGGTGCGGTGGGAGTGACGCAGGGCGTCGGCGGTGAAGACCATCAGGGCCAGCCACACCAGCGCGAAGCCGGCCAGCCGGACCGCGGGCATGGGCTCGTGGAAGATCAGCACGCCGCAGCCGAGCTGGAGGATCGGGGCCAGATATTGCAGCATGCCGACAGTGGACAGCGGCAGCCGGTTCGCCGCCCCGGCGAACAGCAGCAGCGGGATCGCGGTGGCGGCGCCGGCCAGCACCAGCAGCGCGGTGTGCCCGGCCGAGACGTGCCCGAACGTCGAGTCACCGCGCGCCGACAGCCAGCCCAGGTACGCCAGCGCGGGCAGCGCCAGCACCGCCGACTCCACGAACAGCCCCTCCGTGGCGGGCAGCGCGAGGCGCTTCTTGACCAGGCCGTACCCGGCGAAGCTGAACGCCAGCGTGAGCGCCAGCCAGGGCAGCCGGCCGTAGTCGACGGCGAGCACCGCCACCGCGAGCCCGCCGACGCCGAGCGCCGCCCACTGCGCCGGTCGCAGCCGTTCGCGCAGCAGGAAGACGCCGAACAGCACCGACACCAGCGGGTTGATGAAGTACCCGAGCGCCGTCTCCACCACCCGGTCGGAGTTCACGCCGTAGATGTACGTGCCCCAGTTGACGGCGATCAGCGCGGCGGCGAGCCCGATGCCGGCGAGCGCCCGCGGCCGCCCGGCCAGCCTGCGCAGGAAACCGGCGTGCCGCGTGGCGGCCAGCAGCAACGCCACGAACGCCACCGACCAGAGGATCCGGTGCGCGAGGATCTCCATCGGCCCGGCCGGGCGCAGCAGCTTCAGGTAGATCGGGAAGAAACCCCAGATCAGGTACGCGCCGACGCCGTACAGGTAGCCGAGCCGGAGCTGGTTCACCGCTCCACCGTAAGTGGTGGATCTGTCTGCTGATCCTTATCGGTGACCGGCGTCACCCGCTGATCCAGCTCCATCCACCGATCCGGCGCGACCGGGCGGAAGCCGAGCTTCGCGTAGACCCCGTGCGCGTCGAGCGTCGCCAGCAGGATCCGGCGTACGCCCAGCTCGGCCAAGTGGTCGCGGACCGCGCCGGCCAGCCAGGTGCCCAGCCCGCGACCGCGCTCGGCCGGGTCGACGTAGACGTCGCAGAGCCAGGCGAACGTGGCCCGGTCGGTGACCACCCGGGCGACAGCGACCTGCCGGCCGTCACCGGGGCGGTAGACGCCGAAGCCGATCGAGCCGGCGAACGAGCGCGCGACCGTCTCCCGCTCCCGCCCCCGCGCCCAGTAGGCGTCGCCGGCGAGCCAGGCGTGCACCCGGTCCAGGTCGATCCGGTCCGGGTCGGTGCTGATCTGGTAGCCGTCCGCGCGGGTCACAGTGAACACCCGCCGACGCTAGCGCCGTCACAGGGGCCGCTCGCCAGCCAATTCCCTCCTGGTGGCCCCGGCCGGTCGCCGTCGCGCCGGGCCGGGGCCGGGGGTGTCAGTCGCGGTCGAGGACGGCGCCCAGGATCCAGGTGACGATGCCGACGAACAGCGCGCCCAGCACCGCCTCCGGCCAGAACCCGTCCACGTGGAAGGGCAACCCCGCCTCACCGGCGATCCAACTGGTGAGCAGGAAGAGCAGGCCGTTCACCACGAGCGCGATCAAACCGAGGGTGAGCAGGTAGAAGCCGCAACCCACGGTCTTGATGATCGGCTGGAGCACCGCGTTGACCACTCCGAAGATCACCGCGACGAGAACCAGCGTGATCACCGTCTCGGTGGCCGACCCGGAGTCCAGCGAGATGCCGGGGATGAGCAGCGTGGCGAGCCAGAACGCCACTGCCGTCGAGCCCACACGAATCAGAAGACCCTTCAGGAAATCCATGGCCGGGATCGTGCCACGGACGTACCACCAGGGAAAGCAGCGTGACGCCCCCCGCGCGCCTCAGCGTCGCACCGGGCGACCGACCAGTTGCGACTCCACAGGCGTCGGTGAGAGCAGCGCCCACCGCAGGGCCCGCCGGTTGACCACCGCCACCATGTCGTCGCGGATGCGGGCCAACCAGTCGGCGGATCCGCCGAGCCCGAGCGCCGCTCCGGCCAGCGCCGCCTCGTCCGGGTCGAGTGGCTGCAGGATCGCCAGGTCGGCGCGGGCCAGCGTCGCCGTGTCGGCCGCGGTCAGCTCGTCGCGGACCACGAGCACGGACTGCCAGGCCGCGTCCGGCCCGGCCTCCGGCGGCACCGGGCCGACGTCGACCACCACCAGCAGCGGGCACAGCGGTGAGGCGGGCGCGCCGCCGGGCGGACGCCCCGGCGGAAGCAGCGGTACGCCGCCACCGAGCGTCCCGACGCCGCGGACGAACGGCTCCCAGGCCCGGGGACGGCCGGTCTGCACCGCCACCCGGGCGCCCAGCGCCAGCGCCCGCAGCACGAGCAGTTGAGCGGCCGGCACACCGCCGATCAGCAGCACCCGTGTCGGGGCGGGCCGGAACAGGCGCACGGTGAGCGCGGCGCCGTGGCGGTTGGCGCCCACCATCAGGCCGGCGGTGGCCGGGGGCAGTTCCAGTGCGGGCGGCGGCGACCCGGACCCACCGGTCACCCCGAGCGGCAGCGTGGCGGCGAGCCCGGCCAGGTGCTCCCCGTCGAGCCGGCGCAGCTCCCCGCCGACGTCACCGGCGACGCGCCGAAGCGTCCGATCCACCGCCGACAACTCGTCCGCGCTGCCGGCGGCGACCCGCACCGCCAACTCGGCCGGGGCCGGATTCGTCCCGGCGCGGGGTCCGACCGTCAGCGCGACGGTGGTGGCGGTGGCGGGCACCGCGAGCAGCCGGGTGACCAGCCCCGGGGAGGGCTCGCCCCGCGGATCGGGCCACCGGCGCAGTCGCCAGGTGGCCTGCGCCAGCCCGCCCACGGTGAGCAGCGGCCACGCCTCCCGGACCGGGGCGCCGGGCTCGTGATGGGCCAGCTCGGCGATCACCCGCAGCGCCGCGTCCCCGCCGAGCGGCCGGGCGGTGAGCGGCCCGAGCCGGCGGACGATCCGCCGCAGCGTGCCGGAGAGCGCCCGTAGCAACTCCTCGTCCGGCCAGCCGTCCGCCCGCAACACCTGGACGGCCAGGACCGCGCGCGTCCGCCCCGGCACCCGGCCGTCGGTGAGCTGCCGGTAGGACGTCCCGGCGGGACCGCCCGCGACGGCCGGCACGGGCGCGGGGGAGGACGAGAAGACGAGCTGCAACCGGACCGCTGGGGCGTCCGGGCCGCTCGGCGGGAGCAGGTCGGACGGTACGGGCAGCCGGCGCGCGTGGTCACCGAGCAGCTCGTCCGGGTCGCCGAGTTCCAGCAGCGCGGTCAGGCCGGCGGCGTCGTGCAGCACCGCGGCCGGACCGCCGGCCAGCTCGGTGGAGCCGGCCACCGCCCCCGGCCGGACCAGTTCCAGCAGCGCCGCCGGATCGGCGGCCGACGGCAGGGCGCGGCGCCGGGTCAGGTACGCGACGGCGGTGACGAGCCATTCGTGCAGCCAGCGGCCGCGTACCCGGATCCACGCGGCCGGCAGCATGAGCGCGGCGGTGAGCAGCGCGGCGGCGGTCGCCACGAAACCCCGCCCGGCGGCGGCCACCAGCACGGCCGCCGCGACCTGTGTCGCCACGACCTGACCGGCCCGCTGCCGCGCGCCCGGCCGTTGTGTCCACAGTGGGGCGGACGCGGCCGGCCGGGTCGTTGTCGTCGCGGCCACCGCACCTCCTCGCCCGGGTCCCGCTGTGACATCACCGTGGCACATCGTAATGGCCGAGTTGTCCACAGGGGAGCCCGAGGGGGTAGCAGAACCGGAGTGGGGCGGCTACCGTCAGCGACGAAATCGTCGAGTCGCGTGTCCGCCGCCGCCTGGTCTTCCCCTCCACCGGCCCCGGGCGCCCCCGGCGAGTCCACGGTGGTCACCGGGGTGACCAGCCACGACCGAGGAGACGAGGTGACGTCCGGGATGTCCCAGACCCAGGCAGAAGCCGCGGTGATGCAGCAGACCGCCGCGAAGTTCGAGCAGGTCGACCAGTCGCTGCAGACCATGCTCAGCGGCCTGATGGCCGAGCTGGAGGTGCTGCAGCAGGCCTGGCGGGGCGCCGGAGGGCGCTCGTTCGCGCAGGTCAAGCAGCAGTGGGCGCAGGACCAGGCGGCCCTGCAGCGGGCGCTGCGGGAGACCGCCACCGCGATCCGCACCGCCGGCCGGCAGTACGACCTGTCCGACACCGAGGCCGCCGGCCGGGTGGCGGGCACCAACCGCGGCATCCAGCTGCCGCTCTGACAACCGGAAGGATCGAACTCATGGAGCACGGTGTGCTGGTCGTCAACTTCGCCGCCCTGCAACAGGCCGGCGCCGACATCCAACGGGCGTTGTCCACCCTGGAGAGCCAGCTCGGCCAGTTGGAACGCGACGCCGCCCCGCTGGTGGCGAGCTGGAACGGCGCCGCCCGCGAGGCGTACGAGGTGCGGCAGTCCCGGTGGCGGGCCGCCTCGCAGGACCTGCAGGCGATGCTGCGCGACATCAAGCTCGCGGTGGAGGATTCCGCGGCCGACTACCTCGACACCGAGAAGCGCAACACCAACCTGTTCCAGTGAAGCGTCCCGTGCGGCCCGGGTCTGCCGATCCGGGCCGCACGGCGGTTCAGGCCGGGTCGGCCGCCCGCCAGCGGCGCCGTGCTCCGCGCGGCAGCACCAGGGCGAGCGCCGCCACGAGTGCCACGGTCCCGCCCACGACGGCGGCGGTCAGCAGCGCCCGGTCCCGGGCCGTCCCGCGGCGAGCCTCGCGGGCCAGCGCGGCCGGATCCGGCCGGTCGGCGGGCAGCGCGGCGCCCGGCCGGGGCCGGGAGTCCATCACGCCCGCCGACTCGGTCACCGCCCGGTACGGGTTGAGCACCCCCGCGCCGTAGCCGGTCTCCCGTCCCGGGGCCGGGTCGGCGGCGGCCACGATCCGGGCGGCCACCTCGTCCGCGCTCAGCCGGGGCCGGTACTGACGCAGCAGCGCCGCGGTGCCGGCCACGAACGGAGTGGCGTAGCTGGTGCCCTCCGCCCGGTGGTGTCCCTGGCGGGGCGCCGCCATCAGCACCTCGCTGCCCGGGGCGACCACGTCGACGTACGGGCCGGTCTGGGAGAACGCCGAGCGGGTGCCGTCCGGGCCGATCGCGCCCACCCCCAGCACGCCGTCGTACGCGGCCGGGTAGGGCCGGGGATCGCCGTTGTCGTGCAGGTTCCCGGCGGCGGCCACCACCACCACGTCCTGTCGCAGCGCGTACGCGACGGCGGCGCGCACGTCGGGGTCGTCCGCGTACAGCACGACCGACAGGTTGAGCACGTCGGCGTCGTGGTCCACCGCCCACCGGATCGCCCGGGCGAAACCGGCCGCGTCGACGGTACGCCCCGACTCCCGCCCCTCGACCACCTGCTGCTCGCTCACCCGTACCGGGAGGATGCGCGCGTCCGGCGCGAGGCCGCGGAACGCGACGCCGGGCTGCGGGGCGGCGGCGACGATGCTCGCGACACCGGTGCCGTGTCCGGCGCAGTCCCGGGTGCCGTCCCCGCCCGGGTCGAGGAAGTCGGCGCCGGACAGGACGCGCCCGGCGAGCTGCGGATGGGACCGGTCCACGCCCGAGTCGATCACCGCGACCACGACTCCGGCGCCGGTGGCGAGCGGGGCGAGCCGGTCCGGGGCGTACCGTTGCTGCGGCCACGGCTGTTGCGCGACCGGCCGCGCCGGGGCGGGTGGCGAGGCGCAGCCGGCCGGCGCGCGAGCCGCCGCGGGGGCGACCGGAGACCCGACGGCGAGGAGCGTCGCCAGGGCGGCCACGGCCGGGTGCGCGACAGGTCGATACATCGACGACCTCCGTAACGTGTCGGCTCCGGGACGGGATGTTATCGCCTCGTGGACATCGGGGCGGACCGTCGATGGCCAGAAGTCCTGATCTTGCTGCCACCTTGTAGGTTGTAGGCGATGCCTGTGGCCTGTTCGCGGAAGGAGAGGTGGCCGTGACCGGATGGGAGCCGGCCACCGAGGCCGAGGTGGCGATGCGGGACGCGCTGCGCGCCCAGGACCAGCAGCAGTACTTTCGGGTGCTGACGCGCGTCGATCTGTTCCTGCCGGTCGCGGGCGGCCCGGCCGGCGGATGGGGCACCTGGACCTCCGGCGGCCGCACGCACGTGCTCGCCTTCACCTCCGCCGCCGCGCTGCGGGCCAGCCTGGGGGAGAACGCCGGCACGGCCCGCCGTGTTCCCTACCCGGAACTGGCGGACGGCTGGCCCAACCCGGAGTGGTGGCTGGCGGTCAACCCCGGGCTGCCGATCGAGGGCTACCTGCCCGCCTGGTACGTCGCTCAGCTCTCCCGGGGCGACGTCCGGCTGCCGGGGCGGACCATGGGCGCTCGGGCCCGGCTGGAGCGGGTGGAGGGCGCGGCCCGGAGCGCGCGCAACGGCGTACCCGATTCCGCGCCTCGCCCGTCCGCCGTACCCGTCCCGCCGGCCGCCGTCCCGCCCCCTGTCGTTCCGGCTCCCGCGGTTCCGCCCGCAGCCGTTCCGCCTCCCGCGGTGCCGCCTCCGGCGGTGCCGGGCGACCGGGGCGGACGGCGGACTGCGGACGACGAGCCGCCGACGGTGCCGGTACGCGGCGGTTCGGTGCTGGGGCGGCGGCTGCCGACCGTGCCGCCCCGCCGCCGGGAGCCGGACCGGGACAGCCCGGGCCGCGCCGACCCGGGCGACGAACCGGGTACGGACGCCCTGGACGGCTGGCTCACCGACCTGCGCCGCCGCCCCGACGAGCCGGACCCCTTCGCCGCCGAGCCCGCGTCGACCGACGAGCCGCCGTCGACCCCCACGCCACCGCCACCGTCGCGGTCCTTCTTCGAGCCCGCCTCCGGTCGCTCGGCCCGGCGCCCGTCACCGCTGGACGCGCCACGGCGGGCCGCCGACCGGGCCACCCCGCCGACCCGGTTCGCCGGTGGCCAGCCGTTTCCGCGTCGCCGTCCGCTGAACGAGCCGGTACGGGAGGACCCCACCCAGGCGTTCGCGGCACAGGCGGACGAGCCGCCTCCGGCGCTCCGGACCGACGAGGCGACCCAGGCGTTCCGGCCGAGCCGCCCACCCGAGGACGCCATCGGGACGCTGCCCCGGCGTCACTCCGGCCCTGCCACCCCCGCGACGGACACGTGGGCCGACCCGGTCGGCGCCGACCGGGAGGCCCCGCCCTGGGACGCTGCCGAGGACCCGACGGAGGCGCTGTCGCCCTCGATCGCCGAGCCGGTGTCGAGTCCGCCCGCGCCGCGCCGGGACTTCACCCCCATCGTCATCGAGGGCACGGTCATCGAGGCCCGCGACCTGACCGAGCCCGATCAGCCCTGGTCCGCGCAGTACGCCGACCCGGTGCGTGCCGCGCCGGCCGATCACGCGGCGGCACCCTGGGCCGGTGACCCGACCGCGCCGCTCCCGGCCGACCCGCTGCTGACGACCGGCGACGAGACGATGAACCTCACCGAGGCCGCCCACACCGTTGCGCCGGCCGAGACGGCGCCGTTCGACCGGGCCGGGCGGCTCGACGATCCGACGGTGTCGTTCACCTCGACGGCCGAACCCACGGTTTCCCTGTTCGAGGCGCACACGCCGGCCGCCGAGCCGACCACCTCGCTGTTCGCGCCGACGCCGCCCGAGCAGACGGCGGCCCTGTTCGCGCCGGCCACCGCCGGGGAACAGGCCACCGTGTCGCTCTTCGAGCCGGCCGCCGACGCCGAGCCGGCCACGCAGCCGGCCACCGAGGCCGAACCGGCGGCCTTCGACGACTCCGTCACCACGTCGCTGTTCGCGCCGGGTGAGCCGACCGTCGCGCTGTCCACCCCGCACGAGACGCCGGACACCTCGGCGCCGCCCGCCCCCGTGGCGGAGCCGGCGCCGATCGACGGCGACCCGGTGAGCGCCGCCGCTCCGGCCGACTTCGTGCCGGCGAACAACGTGGAGGAGGAGTTGCTGGCCGCCGCGGGCAGCGGGAGCACCGACGGCTTCCTCACCACCCTGCTGCTGGCCCGGGTGCTGCTGCCGGCCGCGCCCGACTCGGCCGCGGGCAGCCGGCCGGGTGAGCCGGGGTTCGTCTGGCACACCGAGCCGGTGGACGGCGAGACGTCCGTCTCGGTCTACACCTCCCCGGAACGCCTCGCCGAGCACGCCGGAGACGCGGTCGAGACGGTACGGGTCAAGTTCGTCCAGCTCATTCGCAAGTGGCCGGACGTGTCCTGGTCGTTCCGGGTGAACCCGGGCAGCCCGGTCGGCGCGACGTACCCGGGGGAGCAGGTTCTCGCGCTCGCCAACTGGGCGGCCGAGGTGGGCCTCGGCGACGACCCGGAGCCGGCCGCCGCGCCGCAGCCGGCGGAACGACAGCGCCCGGAGGCGCCGACGATCGCCGCGAACCAGCCGGTGACCATGCAGAAGGCGATCGCGGCGAGCCAGCTCGCGTACTACCTGGAGCGTGGCTACGACCGGGTCTCCGGCTTCGTGCACCGGGCCGGGGAACTGGCGCACCTGAACAGCCCGGCGGAGCTGTACCGGGCGCTCGGGCTCGGCCACCCGGGTTCGCCGTTCTCCCCGGACGACGAGGAGATCTACCTGCTGCGCTGGCCGGCCTACCGGCCGAGCCTCTACCGGATTCCCTACGGCGGGCCGAACGAGGCCGCGATGCGGGCGATGGAGGGCTGGGTGATCGAGCGACCGCCGTTCCGCGGCAACGGCTTCGCCCCCGGGGAGAGCAGCGACGTGATCGCCGAGTTCAAGGTGGACAGCGCCCGCCTGCCGCACGGCGCCGAGCTGTGGCGGCTCGGCGCGGACGGCGCCACGCGGCTGGTCGCGGTCCTGGACACCGACGCGCTGGTCTGGCGGAAGGCGGACGAGGCGTGACCCGCGACGGCTACGTGGCCCGCTGGCGGGGGCGGGAGTACCAGGCCAGCCCCGACGGCGACGACATCCGCCTCTACCAGCCCGGCCCGGACGAGGGGTTCACCGAGGTACGCCCCGGCCGGTACGTCCGGGTGGTTCCGGCGGCCGAGGTCGACGATCTCGCATACGTGCGGACCACCTGCACCTGGCAGGGACAGCCGTTCATCGTGCTGGCCGAGCACGAGGGCTGGCTGCGGCTGGAGTACACGGGTGGGCGCTGGCCGGTGGCCGAGGCGATGGGGCTGGAGGCGTTCGACTTCGGCGTCTACCAGGGCTGGGCGCCCGCGACCGAGGTGGCCGACCTGGGCGAGCAGCGGGTCTGAGTCAGGACTTCGCCCAGCGCAGGACCTCGCCGAGCACCAGGTCACGGGCCTCCACGTGGGGGAAGTGCCCCACGTCGTCGAGCAGCCGCCACTCGTACGGCGCGCTGACGTAGCGGCCGGAGCCCTGGGCGGTACGGGGAAGCGACGCGCGGTCCAGCGCGCCGTGCAGTTGCAGGGTCGGCGTGACGAGCGGCTTCTGCATCAGCTTCACGAAGCGGTAGCCGTGCAGCCGCAGCACCGAGCGGAACGCCCAGCGGTAGCCCTCCATCGCGCAGAACGCGGCCTGCGGGATCTGCATCGCGACCCGGCAGCAGTGGGCGTAGGCGGCGAAGTCGGGGCTGTCCGCCCAACGCGGGCCGCCCCACCGGCGCAGGATCTCCTCCACCTCGGCGGCGTCGTCCCGGGTCAGGACGTGCTCGTAGCGGGGGAGCTGGAACTTGAGCGTCGCGGTGGCCGAGGCGAACTGGCCGCGCGGGTCGGCGAAGATGGCGGCCCGCAGCCGCAGCGGGTGCGGCGCGCCGAGCACCACGAGCCGCCGGACCAGGGTCGGGTGGAAGGAGGCGGCGGTCCAGCCGATGAGCCCGCCCGCGCCGGTGCCGACCACCGTGGCCGATCGCTCGCCGAGTGCGCGGATCAGGCCGGCGACGTCGGCGGCGAGCGTGTAGCCGTCGTACCCCCGGGGTGGTTTGTCGCTCGCGCCGTAGCCGCGCAGGTCGACGGCGACCGCCCGGAAGCCGGCGTCCGCGACCGCCGGCAGCATCTCGTGCCAGGCGTACCAGTACTCGGGGAAGCCGTGGAGGAAGAGCACCATCGGACCGGCGCCCGCCTCGACGACGTGGAACCGGCTGCCGTTGGCACCGACGAACCGGTGCGTCCACGGCCCCTCGGGCAGGACGCAGGACTCGTCGACGGGTCCGCCGCGCTGGTCGGTCATGGGGCACAGCCTAGGGCCGCCGATCGCGCATCGGGCTCGCAGGTGACCAGGATCAGGGATTTCTCCGGGAGGTGACCCATGTGGCCCGGCGACCGCTTGCGGGGTCAGGATTCGGCGACGCGCATGGGGATGCCGGGCCCGCAGTCCACCGAGCGGTCCCGCGCGGTGAGCCGCAGTGAGACGAAGTCGCCCTTGCGCAACTCCCCGGCGTCCGGGCCGTACACGGCGTACTCCGTGCCGTTCTCGTCCATCAGGCCGTAGCAGGGTCCGGCGCCGCCCCGGGTGATCCATCCGGCGACGACGCCGGCCGGGCGGTTGTCGGTCGGCTTCCTCGGCGGGCCGGCGGGACGCCGCAGCGTCGGCAGTTCGGTGGCGGACAGTGGCGTGGGCCGGTCGGCGGGCGTGCCCGCGCCGCTCGCGGCCGGCTGGTGGTCGTCGGACACGGATCCTCCGTCTCGGCCGCGCCGTCGATCAGCGCCGTCGTGGGGCGGCCGGCAGCGTGGGGCGGGTGTCGAACGGATGGGACGCGGGCGGGGTACGCCGGGTTCCCGGAAAGGGCGATGCCCGGGCGGTGAGCCCGCCCGGGCATCGCGTGGCGCGTCGATCAGTGGATCAGGAGAAGCGGACCTTCAGCGAGGTGCCGTTCTGCTCCAGGACCTTGATCTTGGTGCCGGTGGCCGGGAGCTTGACGCCGTGGTTCGGCAGCTCCGGGTACCAGTACTGCTTGGTGTCGTCGAACAGCGGCTGCGCGTCCTGACCGCGGATGTACTGCGGCTGGCTGTTGATGTGCAGCGTGAACGAGTCGGCCTTCTTCAGGCTGAACGGCGCGTCGTAGACCTGGACACGGGCCCGCCAGGGCTGGCCGGTCAGGTTGTAGATCGGCCGCGGGTGCGCGTCGATGATCATGTTCCGACCCTCACCCGGGTGCGCGAACGTGTCGTTGTCCGCGAACCGCAGGTTCCAGTAGGAGATCAGCAGACCCTCCTGGTACGCGTAGTGGTCCACGTAGTCCGGGCGGGTGTTCGCGTAGCCGAAGAAGTACGGGCCGGTCTTGAGGTACTTGTCGTACGAGACGTACGACCGGTGACCGGCGATGTAGTAGTTGTCGAACTTACGGGTGTAGGTCTCCTCGACGATGCTGAAGCCGCTGAGGGTCCAGCCGTTGGCACCGGCCTCGGCGCCGTCGGTGAGGAGGGTCTGACCGTCGGCGGTCACGGTGATCGCGTCACCGTAGAAGCCGCCCTCGGACACGCCGCCGTCCGTCTGGTAGCGGAGCCGGAACTGCACGACCTTGCCGGCGACCGCGTCCATCGGGATGTTGACGTCGACCCACTGGTCGTTGCTGGAGCCGTCCAGGGCGTAGCGCCCGGGGGAGATCTCCTTCAGCGGGGTGCCGTTGGCCGTACCGGGCAGCGAGGTCCAGGTCTGGCCACCGTCGGTGGACGCCTCGAAGAACAGGTAGTCGTAGTCCGCCTCGATGCTGTAGCGACCCTTCATCGACAGCGCGGCGCTGGTCTTCCCGGTGAGGTCGACAGTGCGCGTCATCGTGTTGTTCAGGTCGTCGTCGTTGCCCGAGAAGAACTGCTTCGTACCCTCGAACGGCTTGCCGTTCTGGAACGTGTACTCCCGCTGCGGCAGCACCACCACGGCGCCCTGGGCCTTGTTGGAGTTGTACTCCTGCGGCCCGAGTTCCAGGGTGCGCTTCTGGCCGGCCACGATCACCTCGTAGTCGAGCCAGCCGAGCTGGAGCTTGTTCCAGGCGCCGAGGTCGCCACCGCGCTCGCCGATGCCGCCGTCGTTCTTGGCGCCGAGCCGGCTCTGGGCCATCAGGGTCCAGTGCTCGTTGTTGTTGTCCCCACCGCTGACCACGTTGTAGTCGTCCGGCAGACCGAGGTCGTGGCCGTACTCGTGGTAGAAGACGCTCCGGCCACCGTTCTCCGGCTGGATCGTGTAGTCACCGATCCAGACGCCGGTGTTGCCGATCTGGGTGCCGCCGGCCGGGAAGTTCTCCGGGCCGGTGTTGCCCTGGTCGCTGGCGAAGGCGTACCACCGGTGGCTCCAGATGGCGTCCTCACCCTGGTACGGGTCACCGTCGGCCTCGTCGCCGCCGGCGTGGACGATCTGGAAGTGGTCGATGTAGCCGTCCGGCTCGTTGAAGTCGCCGTCGCCGTCGAAGTCGTACCGGTCCCACTGGTCCATCGCCTTGACGTCCGCGGCGATCTCCGCGTCGGAGCGGCCCTGCGCCTTCTGGTCGGCGACCCACTGGTTGGCGGCGTCGCGGACCAGGGCCCAGGTGTTGGTGCAGACGTTCGAGGCACACGGGTAGCCGCCGGAGCGGCCGTAGCGAGCCTCGTTGTACCGCACCTTCACCCAGTTGGTGACCTCGCCGTCGACGCTGTACCGACCCGAGGACTGGGCCTCGTAGTACTGCTTCAGCGACTCGTCGCCCGGGTTGGTGCCGAAGTACAGCTGCCGGTAGTAGTCGGCGCTGTAGTCCGCCTGCCAGACCGTGGAGTTGTCCACCGCGCGGTTGGGCTGGGGGATCTGGTTGCGGAGCGGACCGTCGAACCGGGTCGGGCCCGGGGTGTCCGGGTCGGTGTCCTGGTCCGGGTAGTTCGGGTGCCGCTCGTCGCCGAACTCCGCGAGGATGACGAAGATCCTGTCGGTCCGCTCGCGGGAGAGTTCGACGTACTGGTCCTTGGTCGGACCCTTGCCGGCCTTGGTGCTCTTGGCTGCCTTGCCCGCCGCGGGACCGGCGGCGGCCCGCTCGCCGACCTTGACGACCGTGCTGCCGTTGATCTTCTGGGCCTTCGCCCTGCCGGACAGGACCTCGCTGAGGCCTTCCTGGCGCAGCGCGCGCCGCTTCTCCTCGAGCGGGTTGGGCAGGTCGTGCTCAGCCTGCGCAGGCTCGGCCACCGACGGAGCGGCGGCCGGCAGCTTCGGCGTCGGCGCGGCGCTGGCGGCCGTGCCTGCCACCAGCCCCGTCGCGGTCAGCGAAAGCCCGAGCAGACCCACTGCGACTTTGCGCACGTGGTACCTCCGGTGTGAGGGAACCGGCCCAACTGGGGGTACGGGCCGGTGGAACGGTCCACTGGTGGGACCAAGGGTGAACATAGACACTGCTGCGACTGGTGGGAAGACGCGTGCGTCGATTTGTTGCAACTTTTTGTTGAGAACGCTTTTCACCGTCACACACCTGCCCGTCACCGAGCCGTTGACCAGCGACGATGCGCGGAGCGGCGATTGCAGAGACATGCATGGATTAATGGGTTAGCGGAAGGGCCGGGAGCGCTCACGCTCCCGGCCCTTCCCCCATCGAGCTAGATCAGATCATTTTTCGGTCATTCCGGTTCCGCTTTGACCGCGCCCGTTTCAGGGACGCGGCGGGACCACGTACACCTGGGCGTACGAGTTGTCCTTGGCGGCCCGCTTGATGATGATCGAGACGCCGTACTGGACGCCCGCGTCACCCGGGTTGCCGGTGCCGAGCACGATCGCCCCGCCACCCAGCGTCGAACCGTAGTAGTCCGTCGCCGGAGAGCCGTCCGAGTTCACCACCCGGGTCGTGTACTGCTGGTTGCCCCGCGACGGGACGACCACCGAGGCGTCGTTGTCCCGCGCGTACGCGGCGCCGTCACGGATCTCGATGCCCGGGTACCAGCCCTTGGCGTCGGTGAAGCCCTTCACCGGCGCCTGCGGGCCGAACTTCGTGCAGTACTCGCTGTACGGCTCGTCCGCCGCCTCCAGGCACTCCTTGAACGGGTACGTGGGCTTGAGGCCGAACGCGGCGTTGGAGGACTGCGGCCGGCTGGGCAGGTTCTTCAGCACCGACGGGTCCTTCTCGGCCGCGGTGCCCTTGCGGCGCAGCGGGTCGTTGTGCGAGTCGACGATCAGCAGACCGCCCTTGGCGCCGTAGCTGGGCAGCGCGGTCATCTGCGCGGTGACGTGGTTGACGTCGCCGAGCTGGGTGTCCCGGTACCAGACCAGCATGCCCGGCGCGTTGTACGCGATCCGGTCGACCTTCCAGGCCTCGTGCGAGTAGACGGTGTCGTAGGTGTACTTCAGGCCGTTGTCGAAGCCGTCGAAGTTACGCCACTCGGCCAGGTAGTAGTGCGACTTGACCTGCGTGCCCGAGTCGATGTACCAACCCGCGCCGCTGGTGTCGGTGAAGGTGCCGCCGGTCTGGGTCCAGCCCGCCGCGCCGCTCTCCACGTCGTCGCTCCAGGTGGTGGCGCCGCCGCCGGTCACCGAGAAGTCGTCGGCGAACCAGCCGCGCTCGACGAACGCCTCGTCGGTGGCGTACCGCAGCCGCACCTGCACGGTCTGCCCGGCGAACGACGACAGGTCGACGTAGTCGTGCCGCCAGCCGCCGGTGCTGCCGCTCAGGCCGTACTTCTTGTTGCCGAAGTCGACCATCCGGCCGTTCGGGTCGGGGTAGCCGTCGTTTGTGGAGACCAGCGCGCCGCCCTCGGCGTACACCTTCTGCTCGTTCCAGGTGGCGCCGCCGTCGGTGGAGACCTCGACGAAGCCGAAGTCCCAGTCCGCCTCGATGACGTAGTTGTTCCACATCCAGAACTTCGCGTCGGCGGCGTTCGGGACGGTCACCGTGCGGCTGAGCTTGACGTCGGCCCAGTTCTGGTCCGCGCCGGAGTACCACATGTTGCCGCCGCTGTGCGGCGTCGCCAGTGAGATCACCTTGTCCGGCAGGTCGATCTTGATGCCGTCCTCGGTGCCGACCGGCGTACGCGACGTCTGCCCGAGCTTGACCAGTTTGGACCGGTCACCCGGCCCGAACGTCTTCGGCTCGGCCCAGCCCAGCACCCACTTGTCCCACAGGCCCATGTGGGTGGGCAGCGCCTGGAAGATCTCGCCGGAGTGCGAGCCGGACGCCATCAGGTCCCAGAAGTCCACGTCCGAGTCGGCGTTGCCGGAGGTGTCGTAGAGGTCCGGCAGGCCCAGGTCGTGGCCGAACTCGTGGGCGAAGACGCCGACGCCGGCGTCCTCCGGCTGCACGATGTAGTTCGACACCTTCAGGTTGGTGCCGGGGATCGTGTAGCCGCCGGCCACCGTCGAGGAGTGCGCCCAGACCGAGTAGATGCCGATGTCGCCGCCGCCACGGGACTTGCCCTGGTTGGCGTGCACCAGCACCAGGTGGTCGATCACGCCGTCCGGCTCGTGGTAGTTGCCGTCGCCGTCGCGGTCGCTCTGGTCCTCGATGTCGTAGTCGGCCCAGGGGAAGTTCGGGTCGGCCGCGGCCAGCGCGTCGATCGCGTCGGTGGCGAGGCGGCCGGCGCCCTGCGGGTTGTCCGGGTGGCCGTTCATCGACTGCTCACGCCCGGCGACCCAGTTGCCGTTCTCGTCCTGGAAACAGCGCGACGCGGCGTACCAGCCCTCCGAGTGCGGCACCGTGATCCACGGGGTGGCCTGCCCGTCCACCGTGTACGCGCCCTTGGACATCTCCAGGTACATGTTGTGCATGGTCCGCCCGGCGAGGCTGATGCCCGGCTTGCCGTCCGGCCCCTTGAGGTCCTTGCGGACCCGCTCGGTGATGCCCTTCTTGCTGTAGAGCATCTTGTCGTAGTGGGCCGGCGAGAAGTCCGGCACCCACATCGAGTTGTTGTCCTTGTGCGGCAGCGTGGCCGGGTTCGGGATGGTGTTGTGCCGCGGCCCGTTCTGCACCGTGCCGGGAACGCAGGTGCGGTCCTCGAACACCGTCTTCGGGACCATCACGTCGGTGAAGTCGTCGTTGGCGTTGTCGTTGAACTCGACGAGCAGCGTCAGCAGCTTGGCGGTCTGCGTACTCTTTGCCTGCTTGATCTTGCGAGGGCTCTTGCCGGTCCGGATGGACTTGGCCTCCAGCTTGGCCAGCTCACGGGCCGCGATCGGGTTGCCCCCGGCGTACTTGCGGTCGTAGGCGCGGGCCTCGTCCGCGGGCGAGGTGAAGACGCCGTCACGGCCCTTGATCTCCTTGCCGCCGGTGTCCGGCTGCACCTCGGGCTCGGCGTAGTTGATGTAGTGCTCGTCCGCCCCGATCGTGACCGGTGCGGACCGGGACGGCTGGGCCGCCGCGCTGCCCGTCACGGTCAGCGACGTGGCCGCGAGCGCGATGACGGGCAGCGCGACGAGTAAGCGTCGCCGTGCCCTGTGCTGCGACATGGGGAGCATGCCACTCCGTTCGTAGGGAATGGTGGGGAACCGGCCGTCTCACTGACGCTCGTCGAAATCCGCCGGTGCGGCTGAACGTAACCGACAACAAGCGACATCGACAGTGGTGGAAAAGTGCTCTGGCCGATCAGGTCAGATCGGGTCCCCCGATCGACCGGCGCGGATCCCGGATACGACGAAGGGGGCGGACCGCGCCGCGGTCCGCCCCCTGGTCGGCTGTCGTCAGTCCTCGTCGGACTTGCCGCTGCTCATCCCCGACGAGATCAACTCCATCACCGAGGAGTCCTGGAGTGTGGTCACGTCGCCGAGCGACCGGTTCTCCGCCACGTCCCGCAGCAACCGGCGCATGATCTTGCCGGAGCGGGTCTTCGGCAGCTCCGGCACCAGCATGATCTGCCGCGGCTTCGCGATCGGGCCGAGCGTCTTCGCCACGTGGTTGCGCAGCTCGGCGATGAGCTGCTCGCCCGCGTCGCCGGCGGTTTCCGCGGTGCCGCGCGGGATGGCGAACGCGACGATCGCCTGCCCGGTGGTCGGGTCGGTCGCGCCGACCACCGCCGCCTCCGCCACCGACGGGTGGCTGACCAGCGCCGACTCCACCTCCGTGGTGGAGATGTTGTGGCCGGACACCAGCATCACGTCGTCCACCCGGCCGAGCAGCCAGATGTGCCCGTCGTCGTCCTTCTTCGCCCCGTCACCGGCGAAGTAGACCCACTCGTCGCCGATGTTGGCGCCCGCGCCGAACCGCGACCAGTACGTCTCCAGGAAACGGTTGTCGTCACCCCACACCGTCCGCAGCATCGACGGCCACGGCTCCTTCAGCACCAGGTAACCGCCGCCGCCGTTCGGCACCGACTCACCCTGGTCGTCCACCACGTCGGCGACGATGCCGGGCAGCGGGCCCATCGCCGAGCCGGGCTTCGCCTCGGTCACACCGGGCAGCGGCGAGATCATGATGGCGCCGGTCTCGGTCTGCCACCAGGTGTCCACCACCGGCAGCTCACCGCGGCCGACGTGCTGCCGGTACCAGATCCACGCCTCCGGGTTGATCGGCTCACCGACGCTGCCGAGCAGACGCAGCGACGACAGGTCGTACCCGGCCGGGATGTCCTCGCCCCACTTCATCATGGTGCGGATCAGCGTCGGCGCCGTGTACAGGATGGTCACCTTGTACTTGTCGACGATCTCCCAGAACCGGCCCTTGTGCGGGGTGTCCGGCGTGCCCTCGTACATGACCTGGGTGGCGCCGTTGGAGAGCGGGCCGTACACGATGTAGGAGTGCCCGGTCACCCAGCCGATGTCGGCCGTGCACCAGTAGACGTCCGACTCCGGCTTCAGGTCGAACACCGCGTGCGTGGTGTACGACGCCTGGGTCAGGTAGCCGCCGGTGGTGTGCAGGATGCCCTTCGGCCGGGCGGTCGTGCCGCTGGTGTAGAGGATGAACAGCGGGTGCTCGGCGTCGAACGGCTGCGCCTCGTGCTCCGGCGCCGCCGTCTCCACCGTCTCGTGCCACCAGTGGTCCCTGCCCGACCAGGCGACCTCCTCACCGGTACGCCGCACCACCAGCACGTGCTCCACCGACGGGCACTTCGCCACCGCCTCGTCCACGGTCGGCTTGAGCGCCGACGGCTTGCCCCGCCGGTACCCGCCGTCCGCGGTGATCACCACCTTGGCGCTGGCGTCCTGGATCCGGTTGGTGAGCGCGTCGGCGGAGAAGCCGCCGAACACCACGCTGTGCGTGGCGCCGATCCGGGCGCAGGCGAGCATCGCCACCGCCGCCTCCGGGATCATCGGCATGTAGATCGCCACCCGGTCGCCGGCGGTCACGCCCAGCTCGGTCAGCGCGTTCGCCGCCTGGCAGGTGAGCCGGTGCAGGTCGGCGTAGGTGACGGTGCGGGTGTCGCCGGGCTCGCCCTCCCAGTGGATCGCCACCTTGTCGCCGAGGCCCGCCTCGACGTGCCGGTCCAGGCAGTTGTACGCCACGTTCAGCGTGCCCCCGGTGAACCACTTCGCGAACGGGGCGTTCGACCAGTCGAGCACCTGCTCCCACGGCTGGGCCCAGGCCAGCCGGCCGGCCTGACGCGCCCAGAAGGCCAGCCGGTCACCGGCCGCCTCCTCGTACGCCTCGGCGGTCACGTTGGCGTTCGCGGCGAGTTCAGCCGGCGGCGGGAACTGGCGCGTCTCGTTCAGCAAGTTGGCCAATGCCTCGCTCATGCGGTGACTCCTTCGTCGCGTGACCTGCGTCTCCTACTCCGGGGAAGGTTAGTCCCGCCGTACCCCGGTCGCGACCGCCCGGCCCCGCACCGCGCGCCCAGCGGCCCTCCCCTCGCGCCGAGGTGTAAGGAAGGGCCCCTTGTTAACGCCTCCGGTAGAGGAAGGGACCCTTATTAACAACCCCGGGCATGGGGGGAGCCCGGCGGTCGCTAGCGTGACGGGGTGACCACCGATCCGCTCGCCCCGCTGCTCGCGCTCGCCGACGTCGCCCCCGCCGTCGAGCAGGCCCGCGAGCGGGTCGACCTGGCCCACCGGCACCGCGCGCTGCGCCGCCAGGGCGGCCAGGTCGCCGCCGAGGTCAGCCTCCGCTCCGCCGTGGCCAGCGCCGCGCTGGAGGGCCGCGTCCACGACCGCGAGGAGGTGCGCGCCGGCACCGTCACCGACCCGGTGATGCAGGGCGCGCTGCGGGTGGCCGGAGCGCTGCCCGGGCTCAGCGACCTCTGGCCCAAGGCGCCCCGGCAGGTGCTGGCCCGGCTGCACGTGCTCGCCGCCCGCGACGTGGTGACCGAGGAGGAGTTGGGCCGGCCGGTCGCCGACCCGGTGGTCGCGGCCCGCCTCGACGGCCTGGCCGCCCTGGTCGCCGGCGGCACCAAGGTGCCGCCGCTGGTGCTGGCCGCCGTCGTACACGGCGAGCTGCTGAACCTGCGCCCGTTCCCCGGCCCGTCCGGGGTGGTGGCCCGCGCCGCCGCCCGGCTGGTGCTGATCTCCACCGGGTTCGACCCCCGCGGGCTGGTCGCTGTCGACGTCGGTCACCGCGAGCGCGAACCGGAGTACGTGGGCGCGGCCGGCGCGTTCGCCACCGGCACGCCCGACGGCCTGCGCTCCTGGCTGCGGCACTACATGACGGCTGTCGAGGTCGGCGCCGACCAGATCACGCTCATCGGCGACGAGATCCTCGCCGCGTCCTGAGGTCGCGGGTGTCAGGCGGTCGGCGCGGCGGCGCGGGTGCGGCGGTGCCGGCCGTACCAGGCGATGCCGATGGCCACGCCGACTCCGACACCGAGCGCCGCCGCCGCGACCGGCACGGCCGGCCGCTCACGCAGGCGGCGGCCCAGCGGAATCGGGTGCCGGAACTCCAGCACCGGCCACGAGTTCTCCACCGCCAGCTTGCGCAGCGCCCGGTCCGGGTTGACCACCGTCGGGTGCCCCACGCACTCCAGCAGCGGCCGATCCGAGTACGAGTCGGAGTACGCGTACGAGTCGCTGAGGTCGTAGTCGCGTTCCAGAGCCAGCTCGCTGACCGCCTCGACCTTGCTCGGACCGGCGGCGTAGAACTCGACCTCACCGCTGTAGCGGCCGTCCACCACACCCATCCGGGTGGCGATCACGTCGGTGATCCCGAGCAGCTCACCGATCGGCCGGACCATCTCGTCACCCGACGCGGAAACCAGCACCACGTCCCGGCCGGCGGCCTGGTGCTCCTCGATGAGGGCGGCCGCCTCGGCGTACACATAGGGGTTGATCAGCTCGTGCAGCGTCTCCGCGACGATCTGGCGGACCTGTTCCACCGGCCAGCCCTTGCAGAGTGTGGCCAGGTAGTCCCGCGTGCGGGCCATGGTCTGCTCGTCGGTGCCGCCCAGCCGGAACATCAACTGCGCGTACGCCGACTTGACCACGTCACGCCGAGTGATCAGCCCGTCCCGGTAGAACGGCCGACCGAATGCCAGTGCGCTTGACTTGGCGATGACGGTCTTGTCGAGATCGAAGAAAGCGGCGCTGCGGCCCACGGCGCGAAAGTCTAGCCCGACAGCGGCGCGGAGGCGTCCGCCCAGGGTCATGGAAGTGGATGAGCACCCGCAGGAGTGACGGCGGTCACATCTGATGTGCAAGAAATTAGCTTTGCGTGGACTGAACACCACTCGACGTATAAGGGTCGGCTGCGGCATGCTTGTCCTCGCGACGGGAGTTCACATTCCCGACGCCGCAGGCCTCGGCGGTTGCACCCCCCGTAACCGCTGAGTCGGTTCGGCTCGACCCCCCCGGAGCCGAACCACAAGACGACCCCCGTCTCCCCCCGACGGGGGTCGTCCCTTTGCGCCGGGAGCGTTCCGCCGCAGGTCACAGCCCCTCCCCGTCGCCTACGGGTGGCGTCCCCGGCATCGGGCGGGCTGAAACCGTACGGCTTCCCGCGATGCCCGGACTCCGGCCTGGTTGCAGATCGGTCTCAAGGCCCTGTCGCAGAACCAGCAGGCCGACATGATCGTCCGAGGTGGCTTTCTGCGGTACGGGGAGGAACGGCGTGGGCGCGAAGACGGCACTGCTGGCGTTTACTGACGGCGACATTCGTCCGGCGCTGCGTGGCGCCGGGCGATCGGCGCGAGCCGAAGTCGAGGCGTTGATACGTCGAGTCCACCCCGGCCACGTCGTCGAACCAGCCGACGACGACACCCTGCTCGACGGCGTCTACCCGCCGGACGGCGTCACGTACGCCACCGTGCTGGCCGGGGCGGAGCTGTACTGCGACCGACGGCTCGTGGTCGACCGCCCGTCCGAGCTGCCGGAGCACCTGCGCCTGGCCGGAGCAGGGCGGCGAATCATCATGCACGGGATGCACTCGGCAGTGGACTGGCTCGGCTTCGCGGTGTGGGAGGACGGCGTGCTGGTCCGATCACTGAGCCTGTCGCCCGACGGCGGCATCCAGGAGAACATCGGCGAGCCGTACGACTTCGAGCTGCCGTACTGGGCCGGTGAGCATCGCGTCGAGCCGGGCCCGTACCCGTTGCCGTTTCATCCCCTCGACCTCGGCGAGGAAGCGTTGCGTGCGCTGTTCGGCTTCGTCGTCGAGGGCCGTCCGTCCCCCGACGACATCGACCCCGACGATGTTCATCTGCACGGCTTCCGCGTGAGCGACCCGTCCGGCGAGGAACAGGCCGCCCGTCAGGCCGCATATGCGGAGGCACTGCGAGCCATGGGACCGCCGCGGAGGTACCGCATGGGACCGGACGGAACGATGCACGAGATCAGCTCCTGACCCGCCGACGGGCGGACCAGCAGGCGCGTGCCCGGTCAGGTGAGGCCGAGCGCCGTGAGGAGTTGCGTGAACCTGGGCGCCACCAGCCGCCAGGAGCATCGGGTGGGGTCGGTCCAGAAGTCACTGGCGACGACCCTCGGGTCGGCGACGTCGGTGCGGTAGTCGAGCGCGAGGGCTACGTCGTCTCCAGGGTCCCGGTTGACCGCGATGAACACCGCGCGATCGGCATCGAGCCACGGCAGGGCGACCGGACGATTCATGCGGCTGCCGCGGGTCACTCGAAACAGCTGCGACAACGGGGCGTCGTCGGCGAAGAGGTCCAGGGCATTGTTCTCGAACCGCATTCCGTCAAGACTGGTGGGGAACATCAGTGGGTATTCGAACCACGGCATGACGCTCCGGAGCACGTGGTCTCCGGGGTGCCGCCAACGGTCCTGTTCCAGCAAGGTGGCCAGCGTGGTGGGCAGGGGGAGACCTCGGACCGTCCAATCCTGTGGACGAGGGCTCTTGTGCACGTCACCTCGCAACGTCAGATGTCCGGCAGGGCGGCCAGAGTAGCTGTTCACGGCGCGTAGGCGGGGTCGGCGACGGCCTCGGCGATGCGGGTGAGCCAATGCAGGTCGTTGGCCCGGGACTCCGGACTGGCCCCGGGCCTCAAGATGCTGCGAAGGAACTCGGCGGCATCGTCGAGGTGCCGCTCGCCGCGGTAGTAACTCAGCAACCTCTGATCCGGCTCGACCGGGCCGTAGCCCCGCCGGAAGAGCTCGGCCCGGCGCGCGTCGGCCGGGTGGTCGCCGAAGTCCCGGCTGTAGACGAACATCAGGTCCCGCTCGCGCGGCGCGAGCATCGGCGCGTCCCAGTCCACGACGTGTAGCGGACCGTCGCCGTCGGCGATCAGGTTGCCCGGGTGGATGTCGGCGTGGGCGATGACGTGCCGAGCGCGCGTGACACCGGACGCAAGCTCATCCACCGTGTCCGCCAATCGGTGCAGCGCGGTGCCGTACCGTTTCCAGAACGCGCCGAGGGCGTCGCTCGCCGCGGCCTGATCGCCGAGCGTTCGCAGCCGGTCGCCCGCGGTCGACCGGTAGGTCTCCACCGGCAGGACGGCGGCGAGTTCGGCGCTCGGCGTGACCTGGTGCAGCCGGCCCAGGAACTCGCCGTACCCGATCCACTGGCGGTCGGTTAGACCGCGAGCCCACAGACTGCCGCCCTCATGGAACGGGTAGAGCAGCAGCCGGTAGCCCTCGAAGCCGTGTGCGGCGCCGCCGTCCGGCAGGTCGATCGGCGCGACGACCTGCCGGAGGCCTCGCGCGCGGAGGAATCCGGGCAGCGCGACGGCGGCCCCTGTGAACTCGCCGCGGCGCAGCTTCAGGAAGTACCGCGCACCGCCGGTCGTGTCCACCCGGTACGCCCAGGCGTTCCCGTCGAGCCCCACCGGCAGGAACACGAGGTCGGCGACGCTCAGGGCCCAGGCGGCGGCCACCTCGGCGGCCAGCAGCGGCTCGTCGACGCCAGGTCTGTCGATCACGGCCGGAGCGTCGCAGCCGGGGTCCCGGCCGGCAAGCGAGTTGTGGTCGGGTCAGCGGATCACCGCGCGCGAGGTGTGCCTGGCCGGCTCGAAACACACCAGCGCTCCGCCGCGCTCGTCGGTGACCACCCAGGGATGACCGACGTACGTCTGCTGCCGGTAGGACTGCCCAGGCTCGAGCAGCGCGTACCGCTGGCGCCGGCCCTCGTAGTTGAGCCAGTAGACGGCGACGCGCTCCCGCCGGGTGTTGACGAAGTCGATGAACGTCTCCGGCCCGCCGCCGTGTGAACGCAGCCTCCGTTCGTGTGTCGGCGACAGCGGTCTGAGCTCGTCGGGCCCGGCGACAGGCGGTTTCGAAGACCTGGAACGGGAGGGCTTCGGCGACGCCGGCTGACTGGTCGGAGCGGCGGCCCGGCTCGGAGCGGCCGCCCGGCTCGGCTCGGCCGTCCGGGTGGGCAGGACGGAGCGGCTGGAGAGCGACACCGGCGGCGGCGACCAGGACGCCTCCGGTGGTTCCGCGGCCCCCTTGGACAGCGCCGGGGATGCCAGGATCGCCTGCCCCTCGATCGGCGGTGGAAGGTCGGGGCGGCGGGGCGTCGCGAAGGCGCTGACGATGCTGGCGAGCACCACTACCACGAGTCCGACCGCGATCGCGGCGAGCGCTGCCGGTGACGGATCGCGCAGCCAGGCCTCGCCGCCGGTCGGTCCGTCGGGCAGCGCGTGGCGCGGAGGTGGGGGAATCGCGAGGGGGTGCGATGAATCGGTCATGGCCTCGAATCCGCAAAGCCGGTGCCGTCCATGGAGCGGCGAGGGGTCCCCGATTATCCGTTACTGATCATCCCCGTAGTCAATGGCTGACCGTGCGTTCGCTGCTCAACCCTCGCGCCACATAGCAGATCCACTCCTCCGCCGAGGTCTGTCCACATCGCGTTCCGCCGTCCACAGGGGAGTCCACATCTCCCACATTCGGCTCATCGGCCGGGCAGGCTGCCGGGCACGTCCGAGTCCGACCGAGGGAGACAGCCATGCCGCCCCGCACTCCGCTCCCGCCGTACCGTCGCCTGCCTCTGCTCGTCACCTCCGACGGCGACCTTCTCGACGAGCTGTTGCGACTCGCGGCCGCCGGTGGCACCGAGGTCGAACTGGCCGCCGACCCGGCGGCCGCCCGGGCCCGCTGGGCGCCGGCGCCGCTGGTCCTCATCGGCGCCGACCAGGCGGCGGCCTGCCTGCGGGCACGCCTTCCCCGCCGCGCCCGCACGGTCCTGGTCGGTCGCTCCGGAGAACTCGATCCGGGTACGGAGTTGGCCGAGCTGATCGGCGCGGAGCACGTCGCGACACTGCCGGCGGCCGAGCCCTGGCTGATCGACCGGTTCGCCGAATGCGGGGCCGGCCCGGCGGGTCCGCCGTCGGGGCGGGTGGTGGCGGTGCTCGGCGGGCGGGGCGGCGCCGGGGCCAGCGTGCTCGCCGGCGGGCTCGCCGTCACCGCGGCCCGGTCACGCCTGCGCACGCTGCTTGTGGACGCCGACCCGCTCGGCGGAGGCCTCGATCTCGTACTCGGGTGGGAGCAGCTCGACGGGTTGCGCTGGCCTGAGCTGGCCGGCACGGACGGTCGCGTCGACCCGCCGTCGCTGGTCCGCGCGCTGCCCAGCCGAGGCGACCTGGTGGTGCTCTCCTGGGATCGCGGGGACCTGCGGCACCTGCCGGCCGAGGCGATGGCCGCCACTGTCGACGCCGGCCGTCGCGGGCGGGACCTGGTCGTGCTAGACCTGCCTCGGCACCTCGACGACGCGGCGGTGATCGCGCTCCAGGCCGCCGACCGCGCGCTGCTCGTCGTACCGGCCGAGCTGCGGGCGGCAGCCGCGGCGGCCCGGGTCGCCGCCCTCGCCGCGCCACACTGCGTCGACCTGTCGGTGATCGTGCGCGGCCCGGCGCCCGGCCGGCTCCGCGCGGCCGAGGTGTCCCGGGCGCTGGGCCTACCGCTCGCCGGCACGCTGCGGCCCGAGCCGGGGCTGTGCCGAGGACTGGAGCGGGGCGAGGCGCCGGGCGCGAGCGGCAAGGGCCCACTCGCCGTCCTGTGTCAGCGGCTCGTGGAAGAGCTGGTCGGGTCGTCGGCGGCGGGTGCGGCATGACCGGGCCGGCCGACCCCGGGGAGCTGGCCGTCCGGGTCCGGCACCGGTTCGCCGCCGAGGCGACGCCGGTCACCCCGGCGGCGATCGTCTCGGCCGTACGCGCCGAACCGGCGACCGCGGTGCTCGGCGACACCACGTTGCTGCGGATCGCCGACCGGGTCCACGACGACCTGATCGGCGCCGGTCCGCTCGCGCCGCTGCTCGCCGACCCGCAGGTCACCGACGTGCTGGTGAACGGGGTACGGGTCTGGGTCGACAGGGGGCAGGGGCTGCGTCAGGTGGCGGTGCCGCTGGGCACGCTCGACGACGTACGCCGGTTGGCGCAGCGCCTCACAGCCGCTGCCGGACGCAGGCTGGACGACGCCGCGCCGTACGCCGACGCGCGGCTGCCCGACGGCACCCGGTTGCACGCCGTGCTGCCACCGGTGGCGACCGACGGGCCGTACCTGTCGCTGCGTACCTTCCGGCAGCGGCCGTTCACCCTCGACGAGCTGGTGGATCGGGGCACGGTTGCCCGGCCGGCCGCCCCGCTGCTCGCCGCAGTGGTGGCCGGCCGCCTCGCGTACCTGGTCAGCGGCGGCACCGGCTCCGGCAAGACGACGCTGCTCAACACGCTGCTCGGGCTGGTGCCCGGCACCGAGCGGATCGTGCTGGTGGAGGACGCCGCCGAGCTGCGGCCGGTGCACCCGCACGTGATCGGGTTGCAGGCGCGCACCGCGAACGTCGAGGGCGCCGGGGCGGTAGGGCTCGGTGACCTGGTCCGGCAGGCACTGCGGATGCGGCCGGACCGGCTGGTCGTGGGCGAGTGCCGGGGCGCCGAGGTGGTGGACCTGCTCGCCGCGTTGAACACCGGCCACGACGGCGGGGCGGGGACGCTGCACGCGAACGCTCCGGCCGACGTCCCGGCCCGGCTGGAAGCGCTCGGGATGCTCGGCGGTCTGCCGCGCCTCGCACTGCACGCGCAGGTCGCCGCCGCGCTGCAGGTCGTCCTCCAGCTCCGCCGGACCGGCGAGGGACGGGTGCTGGACTCCATCGGCCTGCTGCTGCCCGACGGCCCCGACCGCGTGGTGACAGTGGTTCCGGCCTGGGTACGAGGACGGGGACCCGGTCCGGCGGCCCGTGCGCTCGGCGCCCTGCTGGGGCAGCGGGGTGTGCCGGTGCCGCCGGTCCTCCAGGTGCCCGGGGCGGAACCGTCGTGACCGCGCAGCTCGGGCTGGTGGCGCTGCTTCTCGCGGTCGCGGCAGCGGCCGTCGCCTGGCCGGTACGCGCGGGTCGCGCCCGGCGACTGGCGGTCCTGGGCGGCGGCCCAACCCAGCCGGGAAAGGGCTCGCGAGGTCCGCTCGACGCCGGACCGCAGTCGTCCGGCCAGCCACCGGGCCGCGCTCGGGAACCACGTCGGCCCGGAGCCGGGCACCCGGCACATCAGTGGATCAAGCCCGGCCCTGCCGCAGACCGGGCAGGGCAGTGGACCGGCGTCGGGCCTGCTCCCGAGCCGGCGCAACGGGCAGGGAAGCGGGCCGGCCTCGGGCCTGCGTCCGCGCTGGCGCATCGGGCACGGCGGTGGGTCGGCCTCGGCCCGGGGACGCTCGCGGCGGACGGAGACCGGGCCGCCGGTCCGCCGACGCTGTTCACGCCTCGACGCGCGCTACCCGTGGCGGCGCTGCTCGGCGCCGTGTCCGGGGCGCTGCTCGGCGGTCCGGTGGCGGCCCTGGCGCTGGCCACCTACGGCGTCCTCGCGGCCCGGGCGGTGCTGCGTCGGCGTACCCGAAGGGCGGCCGCGCTCGCGCACCGCCGCGACCTCGACCGGCTCGCCGCCGTCGCCGCCGACCTGCGGGCCGGGCTGCCGGCCGACCTGGACGACGGGCCGGGCCGGGTCGCGCGCCTGGCCCGGGCCGCCGGGAAGCTGGCCGACCGCACCGGAGCGCCCCTGGCCGACCTGCTGGAACGGATCGAGGCCGACGCCCGCGCCGCCGACCGGGGGCTCGCCGCTGCCGCCGCCCAGGCCGCCGGGGCCCGGGCGACCGCCTGGCTGCTCGCCGCGCTGCCCCTGGGCGGGATCGGCCTGGGCTACGGCATCGGGGTGGACCCGGTGGCGGTGCTCCTGCACACGCCGGTAGGTGGCGGCAGCGCGCTGGCGGCCGTCGCGTTGCAGGTCGGCGGGCTGCTCTGGGCGGAGCGGCTCGGCGTCACACCCGGGCGGGCCGTCTGATGTCCCGCCAGGTGCTGGCCGCCGTGTGCCTCGGTGGCGCCGCGTCGCTCCTGGTCGTCGCCGTTCCGGCGGCCCGCCCGGCCCGGCGGTTGCGCCGGCTCGCCCCGGCTCCCCGGCGGCCCCGCCCGGCGTGGTGGCCGGATCGGGTACGGCTGGGCGCGGCGCTGGCCGGGCTGGCCGTGCCGGTGGTGGTCGGCGGCTGGACCGGTCTGTTCCTCGGGCTGCTGGCCGGTGTCGCCGCCGATCGCCTGCTCCGGCGGATCGAGCCGCGCGTCGTCCGGGACCGACGGCTGCGGGAGACGGCCGATCTGCCGCTGGCCGCGGACCTGCTGGCCGCCGCGCTGCGGGCGGGCGCGCCGGTCGACCGTTCGGCGCTGGCGGTCGCCGAGGCGCTCGGCGGTCCGCTCGCTGACCGGCTCGGCCGGGTGGGCCGCACGCTGGGCCTGGGCGGTACGGCAACCGAGGCATGGGCGCACCTGAGCTGCGTGGCCGGGGCCGAACCCGTGGTCGCGGCGGCGGTCCGGTCGTCGAACAGTGGTGCCGCGCTGGCTCGCGCGTTGACCCGGCTCGCCGACGACCTCCGCGCCGAACGGTCGACCGCCGCGGAGGCGGCCGCCCGGCGCGCGGGTGTGCTCATCGTGCTGCCGCTCGGGCTCTGCTTCCTGCCCGCCTTCATTCTCGCCGGTCTGGTGCCGGTGATCGTCGCTGTTCTCGGCGACGTGCTGTGAACCATCGAGAAGGGACTACGACATGCGCAAACTCCTCACCCGCCTGCGGGGTGACGCCGGCATGAACACCGCCGAGTACGCCGTGGGCACGCTCGCCGCGGTCGCCTTCGCCGGCATCCTGTTGAAGGTGCTGACCTCCGGCAACGTGCAGTCCGCGCTGACCGCCGTCATCGACCGGGCCCTGAAGTGATCCGGCGCCGGTGGGCCGACCGCTGGTTTCCCACTCCGGCGCACCCGCTGGGCGTCCCGGCCGAAGCGGGCCCGATCCGCGGCGCTGCCGGCATCCGGGCCGGGGCGGTCGGGCGTGCCCTCGTCCGCCTGCTCCGCCGGGGACGTTCGTGGGCAGCGTGCGAGCGGGGCTCCTTCACCGCCGAACTGGCGGCCGGCCTGCCGGCGCTCATGCTGCTGCTCGTCGCGGGGCTGACGGCGGTGAACGCGGTCGGTACCCGGGTCGGCTGCGTCGACGCAGCCCGGGAGGCGGCGCTCGCTGCGGCCCGGGGCGAGTCCGGCGAGGTCGCCGGCCAGCGGTACGCGCCCGACGGCGCCGAGGTGTCGGTGTCTGTGGCAGGCGACCGGGTCACGGCGACGGTTCGGGCGCCGGTCCGGACGTTCGGCGCGCTGCTGCCGCGACTGAGCGTGTCGGGGCAGGCGGCGGCGGCTGTGGAACCCGGCGCGCCGGGGCCGGTGCCGTGACGGCCGTCCGGGCGTCGCGCCGAACCGCCGCCGAGCGGGGCGGAGCCACTGTGTGCCTGCTCGCGATCGGGCTGGTGTTCGTGCTGGTCGGGATGTTCGGCGCGGCGCTCGGGGCCGCCCGCTGTGCTCGGCACCAGGCCCGCAACGCGGCGGACTTCGGGGCGCTCGCCGGTGCCGGGCGGGTGCTCGACGGCGTCGAGGGCGCGTGCGCTCGCGCGGCCGAGCTGGTGGCGGCCAACGGCGGCCGGATGACCGGCTGCCGGATCGACGGGCTCGATCTGATCGTCACGGCGCGGGTACGTGTCGAGCCGCTGCCCGGGCTGACCCGGGACGCCACCGCGACGTCCCGGGCCGGGCCGGCCCGGGACACCGACGGTTGAGGCGGCCGAGCCGGGGGCGTCGATCGCTGGCGCTCCCGGCTCGGCCGGCGGGTGGTGGAAAAGGTGGCGCGGGGTCAGCGGGACTGGAGCGCGTCCAACCCGACGGCCATCGCGATGACCAGGCGCCGGTCGATCTGCGGGTGGTGGATGTCGACGACGTACCGGTCGCGCAGGCCCCACTTCTTGTCGACCGAGAACACCGGCTGGCCACCGGCCACGAAGTCGAAGTGGTACGGCAGCCAGGAGAGCGAGTCGACGAACCGGCGCAGCAGCGCGACCGGCAGGCTGCGCTCCTGCCCGGTGGCCGGCGGCAGCCCGGGCTGCTCGACGTGCCACGTCGAGCGCAGCAGCGACTGCGCGAAGTCCTTGCGGAACAGCCCGATCGGGTTGCCGGCGTGGTCGGTCACGTCGTATGTGGCGCCGAGGTCGAGCCGCTGCCGGGCCTTGAACCCGAGAAGGGGGTACTGCTTGGAGTCGTCGGTGTAGATGGTCACCTGCTCCTTAAAGGCGAGCCGCTTCTGCTGCGCGAACGCGAGCAGCCCGGCCTCGGAGCCGTCGGGTGCCGCGGCGTGCACCTCGTACTGGTTGACCATCATCCGGATCCGCTGTCGGACGATGAACCGGTTATGGGCCTGCAGGTTGTCGAGCGACATCAGATCTCCTTCGAGGGGTCGCCGGAGTCTCGCACAGCAGGCCCGCCGCCGCTTGCCCCCGCTCGCGCCAGGATCACCGCTCGCGAGGGCCTCCGGCGTCCGGGCACCCACCCACCCCACAAGGCGAACGACGACGAAAGGTCAACGACCGCCGTCGACCGTGGCCTTCATCGCCCAACTGTTCAGCACCTGGTGAATGCCGCGCAGGCGCTCGTTGATCTGCTCCAGCCGCTCCGCCTGGGCGAGCGTGGCCAGCGCGGTGCCCAGCGCGATCTGCTGGTCGGGGGTTAGGTTTTCCTGGTCGATGGTGTAGAGCAACTCGACGGTCTCGGCGATCGTGTCGGCCACGGCGGCACCTCCGGCGGGACGGGTCTGGGGTCACCTGCGCTACTGGAAATGATGCATGGAAGCGCTCCCATACATCAATGCCCCGAGAGCCCTGCCCTCATGCACCCGTCCCACCAACCAGACCCCCGGGGCACGGCCCATCTTGATCGACACCAGTTCGGCGAAGTGGCGGGGTCCAGCACCCGCCTATACAGCAACCACCCCGATCTGGCGGGAGGCCCCACCCGACGGGTGCGGACCAGGTCAGGCGGGTGGGCCACCGGCCGTCTGAGCTGGGCGGGCCACCCGGTCGCCTTGCCGGGGCAACACCTCGCCGCTCCCCGGGCCGCCCGCCTCCGGGCCGGCACCCGCCTCCGGGCCGTCCGCCTCCGGGCCAGAGGTGGGCGGGTCCGGGTCAGACACCGCGTCCGGGCCGCCGACCGTGGCGAGATTCGCCAGCACCACGTCGAGGACCTTCACCGCCTCTGCCTTCGCCAGCGGGTTGTTGCCGTTTCCGCACTTCGGGGACTGGACGCAGGACGGGCACCCGGTCTCGCACCCGCATTCGGCGATCGCGTCCCGAGTGGCGCGCAGCCAGGCGGCGGCGGTGCCGTACGCCCGCTCGGCGAAACCCGCCCCGCCGGGATGCCCGTCGTAGACGAAGACCGTGGGCGCCTCGGTGTCCGGGTGCAGGGCGGTGGACAGCCCACCGATGTCCCAGCGATCGCAGGTCGCCATCAGCGGCAGCAGGCCGATGGCGGCGTGCTCGGCGGCGTGCAGCGCGCCCGGCACGTCGGCCGCCTCGACACCGGCGGCGGTCAGCGACTCGGGGGAGAGCGTGAACCACACCGCGACGGTGCGCAGCTCCCGGGCCGGCAGGTCGAGCGGGCGGGTGTCGATCACCTCGCCGGTGGCGATGCGCCGCCGCTGGTACGACACCACCTGGCTGGTCACGTCCACCTCGCCGAGGAAGAGCCCGACCGGGCCGGCGTCCAAGTACGAGCGGACCGACACCACCGACAGCGAGGTGACGTCGCGGGCGTGGGTGGACCAGTCCGGCTCCTCGGCGTGCACGAGCGCGCACCCGTCGGCCAGGTCGAGTGAGTCGACCACGTACGAGACGCCCTGGTGCAGGTAGACCGCGCCGGTGTGCAGCAGGAAGTGCGACGATCCGCCGTCGACAGTGCCGAGCAGCCGGCCGGTGGACTCCTCCACCACGCACACCGGGGCGCCGCCCTCGCCGCGCAGGTCGACCTCGGGGCGTTCCCGGTGCCGCCAGTACCAGCCGGTGGGCCGCTGCCGCAGCGCTCCCGCCTCGACCAGCGAGTCCACCGCCTCCTTCGCGCCCTCACCGAACAGGTCAAGGTCGGCGGGGGTGAGCGGGGACTCGTGGGCGGCGCAGGCGAGCTGCGGCGCGAGGACGTACGGGTTGGCCGGGTCGAGCACCGTCGCCTCGACCGGCCGCCCGAACAGCGCCTCCGGGTGGTGCACCAGATAGGTGTCGAGCGGGTCGTCGCGGGCCACCAGCACGGCGAGCGCCTCGTCGCCGGAACGCCCGGCCCGCCCGGCCTGCTGCCACAGCGACGCGCGGGTGCCGGGCCAGCCGCAGATCAGCACCGCGTCCAGCCCGACCAGGTCGACGCCGAGTTCGAGCGCGTTCGTGGAGGCGAGCCCGAGCAGGTCGCCGTGCAGTAGCGCCCGTTCCAGCTCGCGGCGTTCCTCGCGCAGGTAGCCGGCCCGGTAGGCGGCCACCCGCTCGCCGAGGCCGGGCACCGCCTCGTCCAGCGACCGCCGGGCGTTCGCGGCGACCACCTCGGCGCCCCGGCGGGACCGCACGAACGCGAGCGTGCGTACCCCCTCGACCACGCTGTCGGCGAGCAGGTCGGCGGTCTCCCGCAGCGCGGAGCGCCGGACCTGGACGAGGTCGGCGTCGGGAGCCGAGTCGGAGGGCGGCAGCAGCGGCGGCTCCCAGAGCGCGAACGTCACGCCGCCGCGCGGCGACGTGTCCTCGGTGACGGCGGTGACTGCTAGACCGGTGAGCCGCCCGGCCGCCGTCGCCGGGTCACCCGACGTGGCCGAGGCCAGCAGAAACACGGGGGTACGCCCGAAGCGCGCGCACTGCCGCCGCAACCGCCGCAGTACGTGCGCGACGTGTGAGCCGAAGACGCCCCGGTAGGTGTGGCACTCGTCGACCACCACGTACGCGAGGCGGCGCAGGAACCCGGACCAGTGGGCGTGACCGGGCAGGATGCCGTGGTGCAGCATGTCCGGGTTGGTCAGCACGAACCGGGAGTGTCGCCGAATCCACTCCCGCTCGGCGCGCGGCGTGTCCCCGTCGTAGGTGGCGGGGCGTACCCCGTCGAGGTCGAGACCGGCGACGGCGCGGAGCTGGTCGGCGGCGAGCGCCTTGGTCGGCGCCAGGTAGAGCACAGTGGCGCGCGGGTCGGCGAGCAGCGTGCTCAGCGCGGGCAGCTGGTACGCCAGGGACTTGCCGGACGCCGTGCCGGTGGCCACCACGACGTGATTGCCGGCGTACGCCAGCTCGGCGGCCTCGGCCTGGTGCCGCCACGGGGCGGTGACGCCGCGCCGCGCGAACGCCGCCCGCAGTTCCTCCGGCGCCCAGCCGGGCCACCCGACCGGCTCGCCGGCCCGCGCCGGGACGCGCTCGACGTGGGTGACCGGGTCGGTGGGGTGCCGCAGCCGCAGCCGGCGCAGCAGCTCACCCGGAGCACGCCGCGGGCCGGGGCTGTGGTCGGTCACGTCCTGCACTCTCGCACTGGTGTTCGGAATTGGGAACCGCAGGGTGGGGGTAAGGGAGGGGCGTGGCCGGTGATCCGAGAGGGCCGCACGGGGGATGGTTAGATGCCCTGGAGAGTTTACCGAGGAGGGGCCGATGGAGCTGTCGCTGGCGACCCGCGCCGTGGGGGAGCACACGGTGCTCGAGGTCGGTGGTGAGGTGGACGTCTACACCGCCCCCCGCCTGCGGGAACGGCTTCTTGAGCTGATCGACGGCGGGGCCCGCCACGTGGTGGTCGACCTGGGCCGGGTGGACTTCCTCGACTCGACCGGACTGGGCGTGCTGGTCGGCGCGCTCAAGCGGCTGCGCTCGGCCGGCGGCTCGTTCGCCCTGGTCTGCGACAAGGAGCCGCTGCTCAAGATTTTCCGGATCACCGCCCTGGACCAGGTCTTCCCGCTGCATCCGACGGTCGACGCGGCCATCGCCGCCGACTCCACCGGCGCGTGATGGCCACCGTCAAGCTTTCCTTCTCTCCGGCCCCGGTGCACGTGCGTACCGCACGCCTGGTCGGCGTCGCGGTGGCCCGGCGGGCCGGCGTACGCGAGGACCTGCTGGACGAGGTGCGCCTGGCCATCGGTGAGGCGTGCACGCGGGCGGTCGCGCTGCACCGGCAGTACGGCCTGGCGGATCCGGTGTACGTGGAGATGTCCGACACCGGTGGCTACACGGTCCGGGTGGTGGACCGGGCGCCGATCGAGGCGGGCCTCGGCCTGGCCGCGCTCGGGCCGGACGAGCTGGCCAAGGAGTCGCTGAGCGAGGACGCGCTCACCACCGGGGTGGGCTTCGCGCTGCTCGCCGGTTTCGTGGAGGACCTCCAGGTCCGCCCGGTCGACGAGGGCGTCGGCACCGAGGTCCGGATGACCTGGCCGGCCGGACGCGCCTGACCTTCCCGTTCACGTAGGCCGCGTTCCCCGCACGGGGAGCGCGGCCTCGTCGTGTTGACCGGGCCATATATCAGATTTCTTCGTATAACACAGTTACGAAGATCATCGAGACACGGTGCCCCCTGCCTGTGACCCTCGCCACGCCGGAGGGCTACAGTACCCGGGTTGTCAGCAAGTGATCCCGTCCCGTAGCCAGCGGGAACGGTCCGCCGGAGTGGGTTGGCGCGCGCTTGCGAGTCCGCATCCAGGCGTCGGCCCGTGCGTCTCCACCGGCCGGCGCGAGTTGTTCGGTACAGGAGGACATAGATGTCCGGGACCTTGGCCGCTGACGGCGGCGCACTGTCCCTTACCGGAGCCAACGTGACGTACGTCGTCATCGCCGCGGTCATCGCGCTGGTGGCGCTCGTCTTCGCGGCCGCCCTCACCAGGGCGGTCCTGGCGGCCGGTAAGGGAACCACAAACATGCAGGAGATCTCCGGCGCGGTGCAGGAGGGCGCGTCGGCGTACCTGCTGCGGCAGTTCCGCACGCTGGCGATCTTCGTCGTGATCGCCGTCGTGCTGCTGTTCCTGCTGCCGGTGCACGACACCGACGGCAACGAAACGCTGGTGAAGCTCGGCCGCTCGGCGTTCTTCGTGGTGGGTGCGCTGTTCAGCGCGTTCATCGGCGGCGCCGGCATGTGGCTGGCCACCCGCGCCAACCTGCGGGTGGCAGCGGCCGCGCGGGAGCGCGAAGGCGGACGCGAAGGCGCCATGAAGATCGCCTTCCGCACCGGCGGCGTGGTCGGCTTCCTCACCGTCGGCCTCGGTCTGTTCGGCGCGGCGCTCGTCGTGCTGATCTACCGGGGTGACGCCCCGACCGTGCTGGAGGGCTTCGGTTTCGGCGCCGCGCTGCTCGCCATGTTCATGCGGGTCGGCGGCGGCATCTTCACCAAGGCCGCCGACGTCGGCGCCGACCTGGTCGGCAAGGTCGAGCAGGGCATCCCGGAGGACGACCCGCGCAACGCCGCCACCATCGCCGACAACGTGGGCGACAACGTCGGCGACTGCGCCGGCATGGCCGCCGACCTGTTCGAGTCGTACGCGGTCACGCTCGTCGCGGCGCTGATCCTGGGCCGGGCCGCGTTCGGTGAGACCGGCCTGGTCTTCCCGCTGATCATCTCCACCATCGGCGTGCTCGTCGCGATCGTCGGCGTCTTCATCACCCGGCTGCGCGCCAGCGACCGCAACGGCCTGACCGCCATCAACCGGGCCTTCTACCTCTCCGCGCTCATCGCCGCGGTGCTCGTCGCGATCGCCGCGTTCGCGTACCTGCCGGCCACGTTCGCCGAGCTGGAGGGCGGGCTGACCGACGTCGACCGCAACCCGCGGCTGGTGGCCATCGGCGCGGTCGTGATCGGTATCGTGCTGGCCGCCGCGATCCAGGCGCTGACCGGCTACTTCACCGAGACCAACAGGCGCCCGGTGCAGGACATCGGCAAGAGCTCGCAGACCGGCCCGGCCACCGTCATCCTCGCCGGCATCAGCGTCGGTCTGGAGTCGGCCGTCTACTCGGCGCTGCTGATCGGCGCCGGCGTGTTCGGCGCGTTCCTGCTCGGCGGCAGCTCGATCACGCTGTCGCTGTTCGCCGTCGCGCTGGCCGGCACCGGCCTGCTCACCACCGTCGGCGTCATCGTCGCCATGGACACGTTCGGCCCGATCTCCGACAACGCGCAGGGCGTGGCCGAGATGTCCGGCGACATCGACGAGCACGGCGCGCGGACGCTCACCGAGCTGGACGCCGTCGGCAACACCACCAAGGCGATCACCAAGGGCATCGCTATCGCCACCGCCGTGCTGGCCGCCACCGCGCTGTTCGGCTCGTACACCGACACGCTGCGCTCCTCGTACGAGGACGCGGGCGTGAACGACGTCGGCAACGAGATCCTCAACTCGCTCAACGTCGCCAACCCCCGCAACCTGGTCGGCCTCATCATCGGCGCCGCGGTGGTCTTCCTCTTCTCCGGCCTGGCCATCAACGCGGTGTCCCGCTCGGCCGGCGCCGTGGTGATGGAGGTACGCCGCCAGTTCCGTGAGCTGCCCGGCATCATGGACCGCACCCAGCGGCCCGAGTACGGCAAGGTCGTGGACATCTGCACCCGGGACGCGCAGCGCGAGCTGCTTACCCCCGGCCTGCTGGCCATCCTGGCCCCGATCGCTGTCGGCTTCGGCCTCGGCCCGGGCGCGCTGGCCGCGTACCTGGCCGGCGCGATCGGCGCGGGCACGCTGATGGCGGTGTTCCTGGCCAACTCCGGTGGCGCCTGGGACAACGCCAAGAAGCTGGTGGAGGACGGCGCGTACGGCGGCAAGGGCTCCGACGCGCACGCCGCCACCGTCATCGGCGACACCGTCGGCGACCCGTTCAAGGACACCGCCGGCCCGGCGATCAACCCGCTGATCAAGGTGAT
Organism: Micromonospora chalcea; assembly: GCF_028768405.1. Lineage (NCBI taxonomy): Bacteria > Bacillati > Actinomycetota > Actinomycetes > Micromonosporales > Micromonosporaceae > Micromonospora > Micromonospora chalcea. Next base: position 5,191,987 of record NZ_CP118233.1, read on the forward strand.
GAACCTGGTCTCGTTGCTGATCGCGCCGGCCGTGGTGGCCTGGAGCGTGGGCAACGACCAGAACAACCCGCTGCGCATCACGATCGCCGTGGTCGCCGCGCTGATCATCGCGGGGGCCGTGGTGTTCAGCAAGCGCAAGGGCGTGGCGATGACCGACTCGGACAGCGACGCCGGCAAGCCGGACCAGCGCCCGGAGACGGTCAACGCCTGAGGTCCACGCGACGGCTCCCGGCCGGTCCCGGCCGGCCGGGAGCCCCGTGCCCGGCAAACCTGAGCGGTGGCGGTTCCGCCCGGAGGTCGTACGCTGCAACGCATGCGTACGCGCCGGGCGGCAACCGCCGGAAAGCTCACGGTGGTCCTGGCCACGCTGGTCCTCGTCGTCGCCGGGTGCGGCGGCGGCCCGAGCCCCCGGGTCTGGGCCGCGTCGGTGTGCCAGGCGCTCACCCCGTGGCGCGCGGAGATCTCCAAGCTGACCAGCAGCACCCAGCAGCAGATGACCGCGCAGACCACTCCGGCGCAGGCCAAGGAGAACCTGGTCCGGCTCTTCGCCGGCGCCGAGCAGGCCAGCGAGACGGCCCGGCGCAAGGTCGAGGAGGCGGGCGTGCCCGAGGCCGAGCGCGGCGCCGAGGTGTCCGCCGGGTTCCTGGGGTCGCTGAGCAAGATGCGCGACGCGTACGGCAGGGCCCGGTCCGCCATCGACGGGCTCGACACCGCCCAGGCCGGCCCGTTCTACGACGGCGTGCGCGCCGCCGTGGACACGCTCAACAAGGAGTACGACGCGAGCGCGCTGGACACCAGCAAGCTCAACTCGACCGAGCTGAAAGAGGCCTTCGACGAGGTCCCGGAGTGTCGCTGACCCCTCCCACCCCGAAACCGGCCCGCCAGCCCTCGCTGTTCTCCACCGAGGCGGCCGATCCCGTGCTGGCGGATCTCGCCGGCCTGCTCGCCGGGCCCGGTGAGGTGGGGCGGATGGGCGGCACGGCCCGGATCTCCATGGTGGTGGACGCCGCCTGGCGGGTGCACGTGCTGGTGGCGGAGCTGGGCGCCCGGGGCGTGCCGGCGAGCTGGGAGCCGACCGAGGACGGGCGGCACCGGGTGCGCACCGCGTACACGAGCATGCTGGCGCCGCTCGCGCGGGCCTGGCTGCGCGGGGCGGTGAAGCGGCCACCGGCCCGATTCCACCTGGACGGGCGGCGGCTGCGGCTCTGGGCGGCCGCGGCCGGGACGGCCGAGCCGGCCGGGTTCCGGCTGCGGCTCGGACCGGCCGACGAGCCGTGCTGGCCGGTGGTGCGCGCCGCGCTGGCGGCGGTCGGCCTGCCGGCCGCGTTCGTGGAGCCGGACGAGGGCGGGCCCGCGTTCCGGATCGGCGGGCGGCGCATGTCGCGGCTGGCCGAGTTGGTGGGGGAACGGCCGGTCACGGCGCCGGCGGCGGAGTGGCCGGGCGCGTCCGGCTGACCGTCCGGTGTCCGAACCCGGACACCCGGCGACGGCTCCGCCGGGTGTACGCGATCGTCACAGTGACACGCCTGCCGCCCTACCCACGGTGTACCGTGACGCCGTCCGGCAGGGTGCGGCCGGCGGTCGCCGGGAGAGCGGCCCGTTTGCCGCCCACGAAACCCGGAACGCGGACGGCGCGTTACGTTGGACATCCGGACCGCCCGTGGTCCGGGTGGCGCAACACGGCCCGAAGCGGGCATGGCGTAGGAGTGAGGTCGGGGAGAGACGTGCCGAGCAACGCTGGAACCACCCGTCTGGTCATCGTCGAGTCTCCGGCGAAGGCCAAGACGATCTCGGGCTACCTCGGCCCGGGGTACGTCGTGGAGGCCAGCTTCGGCCACGTCCGGGACCTGCCCCGCAACGCCGCCGACGTCCCGGCGAAGTACAAGGGTGAGCCCTGGGCGCGCCTCGGCGTCGACGTCGACAACGGCTTCCACGCGCTCTACGTGGTCTCGCCCGACCGTAAGCAGCAGATCAGCAAGCTGGTGAAGCTGGCCAAGGAGGTCGACGAGATCTTCCTGGCGACGGATGAGGACCGCGAGGGCGAGGCCATCGCCTGGCACCTGGTGGAGACGCTCAAGCCCAAGGTGCCGGTCAAGCGGATGGTCTTCCACGAGATCACCAAGCCGGCCATCCAGGCCGCGGTGGCCAACCCCCGGGAGATCGACCGCGACCTGGTCGACGCCCAGGAGGCACGGCGCATCCTCGACCGGCTCTACGGGTACGAGGTATCGCCGGTGCTGTGGAAGAAGGTCATGCCGAAGCTGTCGGCGGGCCGGGTGCAGTCCGTGGCGACCCGGATCGTGGTCGAGCGGGAGCGCCAGCGGATGGCGTTCCGCACCGCCGAGTACTGGGACATCCTGGCCACGCTCGCGGTGGCGAAGCCGGGCGAGGGCCCGCGTACGTTCAACGCCACGCTGGTCGCGCTGAACGGTGACCGGATCGCCACCGGCAAGGACTTCGAGCCGACCACGGGTCGTGTTCGCGCCGGAGCGGGTGTCGTCCACCTCGACGAGGGCGGGGCCCGGGGACTGGCCGCCCGCCTGGCCGACCGGCCGTTCACCGTCACCCGGGTCGAGGAGAAGCCCTACCGCCGCCGCCCGTACGCGCCGTTCATCACCTCCACGCTCCAGCAGGAGGCGGCCCGCAAGCTGCGGTTCTCGTCGCAGCAGACGATGCGCACCGCGCAGCGCCTGTACGAGAACGGCTACATCACCTACATGCGTACCGACTCGGTGAACCTGTCCGAGACGGCCATCGCGGCGGCCCGCCGGCAGATCGTCGAGCTGTACGGCGAGCGCAGCGTGCCGCCGGAGCCGCGCCGCTACACCGGCAAGGTGAAGAACGCGCAGGAGGCGCACGAGGCGATCCGCCCGGCGGGCGACAACTTCCGCACCCCGGGCGAGGTGGCCAAGGAACTGTCCGCCGAGGAGTACAAGCTCTACGAGCTGATCTGGCGGCGCACCATCGCCTCGCAGATGACCGACGCGGTCGGCTCCAGCGTGTCGGTGCGCATCCGTGCCGTCTCCTCCGCCCAGGAGGAGGCCGACTTCGGGGCGACCGGCAAGACCATCACCGACCCGGGCTTCCTGCGCGCGTACGTCGAGTCCAGCGACGACGAGAACGCCGAGGCCGAGGACGCCGAGCGGCGGCTGCCCACGCTGGTCAAGGACCAGCCGCTGACCGCCGACGAGCTGGCCGCGCAGGGCCACCACACCCAGCCGCCGTCGCGCTACACCGAGGCGTCGCTGGTGAAGGCCCTGGAGGAGCTGGGCATCGGCCGCCCCTCCACGTACGCGTCGATCATGCAGACGATCCAGGACCGCGGGTACGTGACCAAGCGCGGCCAGGCCATGATCCCCACGTTCCTGGCGTTCGCGGTGATCGGGCTGATGGAGCGGCACTACCCGCGCCTGATCGACTACGACTTCACGGCCAGCATGGAGAACGAGCTGGACGAGATCGCCGGAGGCGACCACGCCGCCGTCGACTTCCTCACCTCCTTCTACTTCGGCAGCACCAACGGCGCCGGCGACCAGGCCATCGCGCACGCCGGTGGCCTGAAGAAGCTGGTCACCGAGAACCTCAGCGAGATCGACGCGCGTAGCGTCAACTCCATCCCGCTGTTCACCGACGACGAGGGCCGCGAGGTCGTCGTCCGGGTCGGCCGGTACGGGCCGTACCTGCAGCGGGCGCTCCCCGGCTCGGTTTCGGGCACGGCCTCGGTTTCGGGCACGGCCTCGGGTGAGGGCGAGGGCGAGGAGGGCGGTTCGCAGGGCGACCGGGCGCCGATCCCGGAGGGCCTCGCGCCGGACGAGCTGACCCCGGAGAAGGTGCACGAGCTGTTCCTCGGCGGCGGCGGTGAGCGCAAGCTCGGCGACGACCCGTCGACCGGCGAGCCGATCCTGCTCAAGTCCGGCCGGTTCGGCCCGTACGTGGCCAGCGGTGAGCGCAAGTCGTCGCTGCTGCGCTCGCAGTCGCCGGACAGCCTCACCCTGGAGCAGGCGTTGCAGCTGCTGCGCCTGCCCCGGCTCATCGGCGTGGCCCCGGACGGCACCGAGGTGTTCGCCAACAACGGCCGCTACGGCCCGTACGTCAAGCGCGGTGACGAGTTCCGCTCGCTGGACTCGGAAGACAAGATGTTCACCGTCACGCTGGACGAGGCGCTGGCGTTGCTGGCCGCCCCGAAGACGCGCCAGCGCCGGGCCGCCGCGCCGCCGCTGCGGGAGATGGGCAACGACCCGCTCACCGAGAAGCCGCTGGTGATCAAGGACGGGCGCTTCGGGCCGTACGTCACGGACGGCGAGTTCAACGCGTCGCTGCGGCGCGGGCAGACGCCGGAGGAGCTGACGCTGGAGCAGGCGTCGGAGATGCTCGCCGAGAAGCGCGCGAAGGGCCCGGCCCCGAAGAAGAAGGCCGCGAAGAAGGCCGCCCCGGCCAAGAAGACGACGGCCGCCAAGAAGACAACGGCCGCCAAGAAGACGACCGCGGCGAAGAAGGCCCCCGCGAAAAAGGCGGCCCCCAAGAAGGCGACCTCAACCCCGAACGAGTGATCTTGGTACGGAGTCGCCCCTGGAAGGGCGTTTCCGTACCAAGATCTCAGCCGGGCCAGCCTGCGGATCGCAGGGCGGCACGCAACTGGGTGATCACACGGGTGGGGTCGTTGCGGACGGCCCAGGCGGGGAAGCGGAGCACCCGGTCACCGGTGGACCAGACGTCGTTCTGCCGCTGCATGTCCGCCCAGGCGGTCCTCGGGTCGAAGTGCTGCCCGCCGTCGATCTCGACGTGCACACGCCACCGCTCGAACCAGACGTCGAGGTAGCGCCGCCGCCCGGTGGCGTCTCGCCGCACGACCTGGAGAGACGGTTCGGGTAGCCCGGCCCGCCGGACTAGATCGAGGAAGTCGAGTTCGGCGAGGGAGTGGGCGCCGCCCGCCGCGTCGGTGGCGGTCGTCAGGATCAGGCGGTGGCGACGCGCCCGGGGAAGCCGTTCCAGCACCCGGTGCAGGTCGTCGCCCCAGACCAGGCGTTGCTGGAAGCCCGCCGCGATGACGGCCCGTGCCTCCTCGTCGGTCGCTGCCCACTGCGCCGCGTCGACGAGCGAGCGGGCCGGCATGGTCCGGCGGGGCCGGCCGATCGCGAGCACATCCTCCGGCGGTAGCACTGTGGTGCGGTGGACCCGTACGCCAGGTGGTATCGCCCGGGTCTGGTGCCGGGCCGGCAGCAGCAGATGGATGAGTCGGCTCTCGTAGCGCCTGAGCCCCCAGCACTGGGCTGCGGTGAGCCCGCCCAATGTCGCGGCCGGTCCAGCCGCCAGCACCGCGATCCAGCGCCGCTCATCCGGGCCGACGGGACCGTCGTGCGTGACGTAGACCCGGGGGTGCACCTGCCGCCAGCGCCCGCTGGCGATGCGGTGCCGGATCGTCTTCTCGGACAGGAACCGCCGAGCCTGCGCCGCACCCAGCACTCGCGCCTGACGGAAGAGCAACCAGCTCAGTTCCCCCGCGTCGTCCCCCGGCATCTCCACACCGGCAACCCCACCCGAACAGCACCCGTCACGCTGCCCCTGTGGACAACCGCCGAGATCTTGGTACGAAGACGCCCCTCGATGGGCGTCTTCGTACCAAGATCTTCAGGAGCCCAGGACCTGGGTCAAGTACGGGTTCTGGAAAAGGTTGTGGGGGTCCAGGCGGGTGCGGACGGATCGGAAGTCTTCGAATCTCGGGTAGGCGGTGGCCAGCGACTCCGCATCGCGCCAGTGCAGCTTGCCCCAGTGCGGGCGACCACCCAGTTCCGTCGCCACCTGCTCGAACGCGCGAAAATAAGGCTCGTACGGCATGCCCACGTACTGGTGCACGGCGATGTACGCGGAGTCCCGCCCGTACGAGTGGGACAGCCAGATGTCGTCGGCGGCGGTGAACCGCACCTCGACCGGGAACAGCACCTTGAACGGCAGCCGCTCCACGATCCGGCGCAGCTCGGCGAGCGCCGTCGGCAGCGTCTCGCGCGGCAGGCCGTACTCCATCTCCACGAAGCGGACCCGGCGTGGTGTGCAGAAGACCTGGTCGGAGCGGCCGGTGTAGGTGCGTTCGGTGAGCGCGCGGGCGGAGACGGCACTGATCGTGGGGGCGAGGGCGGGTACGGCGCGGCCGAGGCGGCAGGCGCCGGCGAAGACGGTGTTGGAGAGGAACTCGTCGTCGAGCCAGCCGCGCCAGCCGGGCAGCGGCTGGTCGTCGGCGGGTACCCGGTCGTTGGTCTTGACCTGCACCCGGTCGGTGTACGGGAACCAGTAGAACTCGGCGTGGTCGTGCGCCTCGTACAGGCCGGGCAGGTCGTCGAGTACCTCGGCGAGCGGGGCGGGGCGTTCGTGCGCGCGCAGCACGAAGGCGTCGACGCAGCGCAGCGTGACCTCGACCAGTACGCCGACCGCGCCGAGCCCGACCCGGGCGGCGTCGAAGACGTCGCGGTTCTCCTCGGCCGAGCAGCGCAGCACCTCGCCGGTGCCGGTGACGAGCGTCAGCCCGGCCACGAAGGTGGACAGGCAGCCCAGTTTCGCCCCGGTGCCGTGGGTGCCGGTGGAGAGCGCGCCGGCGATGGTCTGGGCGTCGATGTCGCCGAGATTCGGCATCGCCAGGCCGTGCCCGGCGAGCAGTTCGTTGAGCGTGTGCAACGTCATTCCAGCCGGTACGGTGACCAGGCGGCGCGCCACATCGACGGTGACGTCTGTCTCCAGTTCGGCGAGGTCGATGCGGTGCCCGTCGGCCACAGCCGTGGCGGTGAAGGAGTGGCCGCTGCCGGTGGCCCGGACGGTCCGGCCCGCCGCGGCGGCCTGACGGACCGCCTCGACGACGTCGGAGACGCTACGCGGGCGCACGGTGAGGAGCGCGGAGCTGTGCTGGTTGCCGGCCCAGTTGGACCAGGTGGCGGTGGTACCGGTCATCGCGGCCACTCCTCGACATGAATATGAACTGAATTCATATCAGGAACGTTGTGCCTGGTAAATACCGCAATCGAGCCCGGCTCGTTGTACCGGTAGTCACAGACTCGTGACGTGCAGATATGTTCATCCGTCGAAGGGGGGTGGCGCCGAGTGTCCACACCAGCCGCCACGACCGGGCCGCTGCGTCGGGTACCGGTGCAGGGTCGAAGTGTCGCGCGGGTCCAGCGGATGCTGGACGCCTGCGCCGAGCTCGTCGACGAGGTGGGGTACGAAGGGCTGACCACGACCCTGCTCGCCGAGCGCGCCGAGGTGGCGATCGGGTCGGTGTACCAGTTCTTTCCGGACAAACGGGCCATCGTGCAGGCGCTGACGCTGCGGACCATGGAGTCCTACCTCCAGCGGCTCGACGAGCGGTTCGCGTCGGACGATCTGACGCACTGGTGGGACGGCGTCGACGCGGCGATCGACGAGTACATCTCGATGCACCGCACCGTCCCCGGTTTCCGTACCCTGCACTTCGGCGACGTGGTCGACCTGCATCTGCTGGACGACCAGCGGGACAACAACGGGGTCATCGCGGAGCAGCTCGCCCGCGTACTCACCGAGCGTTTCGGCCTGGCCGGGGTGCCCGACCTGCGGTTCCACCTGGAGGTCGCGGTCGAGGCGGCCGACGCCCTGATCAAGCTGGCCTTCCGCCGCCGCACCGACGGCGACGAGCGGGTGCTGGTCGAGGCGAAGGCCCTCATCCGGGAGTACCTGCACCGGCAGGTCAACGCCCCGGCCGAGGCCGTGTCCCAGGGCTGAGCGGCACGCCGAGCGGCGGGTTCCCGGGTGCGCCGGGGCCCGCCGTCGTCACGCCGGCGGCGGGTCAGAGGAAGGCGTGGCCCTCGCCCCGGTAGGTGGGCACCGTCGCGACCACCGCGTCCCCGTCGACCAGGTGCACCTCGTTGACGTGCTCGCACATCTCGCCGGCCTTGGCGTGGCGGAACCACACCCGGTCACCGACCCGCAGGTCGTCCGCGGCGTCCCCGGCGAGCGGCGTCTGCACCTCACCGGCGCCCTCCGCGCCGAGCAGCTTCAGGCCGTCCGGCAGCCAGGGCCGGGGCAGCCGACTGCTCGCCGCCTGGCCGGAGGCGATCCAGCCGCCGCCGAGCACCGTCGCCAGCCCGGGCGCCGGGCGGCGGACCACCGCGCAGGCGAAGAACGCCGCCGGGGTCGGCCGCCAGGCACGGTACGCGTCGAACAGCGTCGGCCCGTACAGGCCGGAGCCCGCGGTGACCTCGGTGACCGCGGGGTCGGCGCTGGTGGCGGCCACGCTGCCGGTGCCGCCGCCGTTGACGAACTCCAGGTCGGCGTGTTCGCGTACCGCGGCGACCGCGTCCGAGCGGCGGGCCAGCAGTTCCCGGTACGACCCGCGCTGCGCGACCCGGATCGCCGAGCCGAGCACCGCCTGCCCGGGTGGCGCGTCGCCCAGACCGGCGATCTGCGCCTCGTACGACATCAGGCCGACCAGCCGGAAGCCCGGCCGGGCGGCGACGGCGGCGGCGAGCGCGCCGGCCGCCGTGGCGCTGTGCACCGGGGAGCGGCGCACGCCGACGTGCACCCGGCCCCGCAGCGGCCGCCAGGAGGCGTCCAGGTCGAGGCAGACCCGCAGCGCGGGGCGGCGCGCGGGCGGGCAGACCTGGTCGATCAGGTCGAGCTGGGCGGGGTCGTCGACCATCAGCGTCACCGCGTCGGCGAGCGCCGGGTCGGCGGCCAGTTCTGCCAGGCCGGCCCGGTGCGCCGTCGGGTACGCCACCAGCACGTCGTCGCTGACGCCGGAGCGGGCGAGCCAGACCGCCTCGGGCAGGGTGAAGGCCATCACGCCCTGCCAGCCGGGGCGGCCGAGCACGCGGGTCAGCAGCTCGCGGACCCGTACCGACTTGCTCGCCACGCGCAGCGGCTTGCCGTCGGCCCGGCCGGTCAGCGCGCCGGCGTTGGCGTCGAACGCGGAGAGGTCGACCACCGCGTACGGCGGGTCGAGGTGAGCGGTCGCCCGGTCGAGACGCTCGCGAAGTTTGTCACGGTCGATGGCCACGTCTGCACGCTAACTGTCTGGGCGAGAATGCGAAATACCCTCGCGTCTGTCCGGGCTGCGGGCGGTGGTCCCGGCGGCCTAGGCTCAGCGAGCAGGTGAATGTCGCGCAGGACCACTCCTCCCACGCGACTAGAGTGTTCCACCGGGGATGCCCAAACCTGGGCCGGCACGTGGAGGTACGGCCATCGAAAGCCAGAACAACGGCGAGTCGCCCGGCGTGTCGTCGCCCGGGACAGCCGCCGACCACTCCGGCGTCGCCGCCATCCGCTCGGTGCTGCGCATCCGGCCGTTCCGCAGGCTGTGGATCGTACTCAGCGCCGCCTCCTTCGGCGACTGGCTCGGTCTGCTCGCCACCGCGCTGTTCGCCGCCTCCCAGGTCTCCGGCAGCACCGCCCAGGGCGCCGCGTTCGGCGGTGTGACAGCGATCCGGCTGCTCCCGGCGCTGGTGCTCGGCCCGGTGGCGGGCGTGTTCGCCGACCGGTTCGACCGCCGGTGGACGATGGTCATCTGCGACCTGCTGCGCTTCGTGCTGTTCGCCTCGATCCCGCTCTACGCGCTGACCGGCGCCGCGGGCGGGCTGGTGGTCGGCTGGGCGCTGATCGCCACGTTCCTGATCGAGTCGATCACGCTGATGTGGATCCCGGCCAAGGAAGCGGCGGTCCCCAACCTCATCCCGCGTACCCGGCTGGAAGCGGCGAACCAGCTCACGCTGATCACCACGTACGGCCTCACGCCGGTTGCGGCGGCCATCGCGCTGGCCGTGCTGGACCGCGGCGTCCGCGGCGCGGTCGGCGGCGACCTGCCGAACTGGGCCGAGCCGGCCCAGCTCGCGCTCTGGTTCAACGCGTTCTCCCGGCTGGCCACCGCGCTCGTGGTGGCGTTCGGGATCAAGGAGATCAGCCACGCCCAGCGCGGCGAGGCCGAGCGCTCCGAGCAGAGCATGTTCCGGCAGTTCTCCGAGGGCTGGAAGTACATCGGCCAGACCCCGCTCGTCCGCGGCCTGGTGCTGGGCATCTTCGGCGCGTTCGCCGGCGGCGGCATCGTGGTCGGCACGGCCAAGTTCTTCGCCAACTCGCTCGGCGCCGGTGACGCCGCGTTCTCGCTGCTCTTCGGCGCGATCTTCGTCGGCCTGGCGCTCGGCATCGGCCTCGGTCCGATGATCGTGCGGGACATGTCCCGCCGCCGCTGGTTCGGCATGAGCATCGTGCTCGCCAGCGCCTCGGTGCTGGTGCTCGCGTTCGCCATCCACCTGTCGATGGCCATCCTCGGCGCGATCCTGGTCGGCGCGGGCGCCGGCATGGCGTTCCTGGCCGGCACCACGCTGCTCGGCGGCGAGGTCGCCGACGAGGTACGCGGGCGCGTCTTCGCGGTGGTGCAGATCGGCACCCGGCTGGTGCTGATCCTCGCCATCGCGCTCAGCAGCCTCCTGGTCGGCGTCGGCGGCTCCCGCCAGCTCACCATCGCCGACCTGGGCATCTCCATCTCCTCGACGCGCCTGCTGCTGCTCGCCGCCGGCGCGGCCGGCATCATCGCCGGCATCAGCGCGTTCGGCCAGATGGACGACAAGAAGGGCGTGCCGGTCCTCGCCGACCTGTGGGGCTCGATCCGGGGCCGCCCGCTGATGCCGGCCGAGCCGTTCGTCTCCAGCGGTCTCTTCGTGGTCTTCGAGGGCGGCGAGGGCGCCGGCAAGTCCACCCAGCTCGCCGTGCTCGCCGAGCGCCTGCGCGCGCAGGGGCGGGACGTGGTGGTCACCCGCGAGCCGGGCGCCACACCGGTCGGTGAGCGGATCCGCTCGCTGGTGCTTGACACCGGCACGGACGAGGCGCCGTCGCCGCGCGCCGAGGCGCTGCTCTACGCCGCCGACCGGGCGCACCACGTCGCGACTGTCGTCCGCCCGGCGCTCGTGCGCGGCGCGGTGGTGATCAGCGACAGGTACGTCGACTCGTCACTGGCCTACCAGGGCGCCGGCCGGACGCTGCCGGTGGACGAGGTCTCCTGGCTCTCGTCCTGGGCCACCGGCGGCCTCAAGCCCGACCTGGTGGTGCTGCTCGACGTCGAGCCGCGTACCGGCCTGAGCCGGGTGGAGACGCGCAACGAGGGGGCCGACCGGCTGGAGGCCGAGTCGCTGACGTTCCACGAGCGCGTCCGGTACGCCTTCCTCGACCTGGCCGCCGGTGACCCGAAGCGTTACCTCGTGCTCGACGCGTCCCGGCCGGTGGACGAGATCGCCGACGCGGTGGCCCGCCGGGTGGGTGAGCTCCTCGCCGACCCGGGCGGGATCGTGCACCCGCGTCCGGCGCAGGGCCCGGACACCTCGGTCCAGCCTGAGTTATCCGACGCGGAGCTGGTGACGATGGAGCAACCCCGAAGATGACCGACGTCTTCGGCGATCTGGTCGGGCAGGACGAGGCGGTGGACACGCTGCGGCGGGCCGCCGCCTCGGCCGCCGCGCTGCTGCGCGCCGCCGTGCCCGTCGCGGCCGGCGCGCCGGCGGGCGGGTACGACGACCTCGACGCGCTCGCCGAGGAGCTCGACGGCACCGACGCCGACCCGCCTCCGGCACCCGCCGCTGAAGCCGATCCCGGCGCCGGTATGACCCACGCCTGGATCTTCACCGGGCCGCCCGGATCCGGCCGGTCGGTGGCCGCCCGCGCGTTCGCCGCCGCCCTGCAGTGCGTGCACGGCACCGGATGCGGCAGCTGCCCCGGCTGCCACACCACGCTCACCGGCACGCACGCCGACGTGCGCCTCGTCGTTCCGGACGGGCTCTCCATCGGTGTCGGCGAGATGCGCGCGCTGGTGCTCAGGGCGGCGAGCACGCCGTCCGGCGGCCGGTGGCAGGTAGTGATCATCGAGGACGCCGACCGGCTCACCGAGGCCGCCGGCAACGCGCTGCTCAAGGCGATCGAGGAGCCGCCGCCGCGTACCGTCTTCCTGCTCTGCGCCCCGTCCACCCACCCCGACGACATCTCCGTGACCATCCGGTCGCGCTGCCGCGTCGTACCGTTGCGCCAGCCGCCGCCGGCCGCGGTGGCCGAGGTGCTGGTCCGCCGGGACGGCATCGCGCCGGACGTGGCCGAGTGGGCCGCGGCGGCCGCGCAGGGGCACGTGGGCCGGGCTCGGCGGCTGGCCCGCGACCCGGAGGCCCGGCAGCGGCGCGACGCGGTGCTGGCCGTGCCGCGCCGGCTGACCGGCGTGGGCGCGGCGTTCGACGCCGCCTCGGCGCTGATCGAGGCCGCCGAGGCGGAGGCCGCCGCCTCGGTCGTCGAGATCGACGAGGCGGAGCGTACGGCGTTGCAGACCGCGCTCGGTGCGGGCGGCACCGGCCGGGGCGCGGCCGGCGCCATGCGCGGCGCGGCCGGCCAGCTCAAGGATCTGGAGAAGCGGCAGAAGTCGCGGGCCACCCGTGCCCAGCGGGACGCGCTCGACCGGGCGCTGGTCGACCTGGCCGGGTTCTACCGCGATGCGCTCACCATGGCGTTGCGGGCGCCGGTCGCCCCGGTGCACACCGACACCGCGGCGCTGGCCGGCGCGGGCGCGCAGAAGTGGGACGCCGAGGGCTCGCTGCGCCGCCTGGAGGCGGTGCTGGAGTGCCGGGCGGCGATCGAGGCGAACGTCAAGCCGCGAATCGCGGTGGAGGCGATGATGCTCGCCCTCTGGCGCGGCTGACCCACGCCCGCTCCACGCTGTCCACAGGGCATCGACACGCGCGATTGGCGTGCGGTACGGTCCCCGGTGATGCCGCCGTGATCGAGGCGGCACGCTCAGTGATGTTGGGGCCGACCGGCCGGGAGGAGTCCGCCGATGCCGCGGGGCGAGATCGACGAGGCCTGGATCGAGGAGGCGGTGCGGCGCTACCGCCGCATCGAGAACCTGCAGGCCGAGTTCGACCAGGCGGTGGCCACTGTCGAGGTCACCGTCCGCTCGCCCGACGGCCTTGTCGAGGTGGTGGTGACAGCCGGTGGGCGCATCACCGACGTGCGTTTCCTCGGGCCGCTGCACCACCGCAGCCCACGTGACGTGGCCGGGTCGGTGCAGGCGGCGGTCACCGCCGCCGCCGACGCGGCGCAGTGGGCGCGGGAGAAGCTGCACAACGAGACGTTCGCGGCCTACCGGCCGCTGGCGGGAGCCTGACATGGAGACGCTGCGCGCCCTGGCCGCCCGCCTCGACGAGGCCGGCGCGACCCTCGCCACGCTGGCCCGCACGGTCACCGCCACCGACCCGCCGCACCCCGCGTTCGGCGCGCACGCCGCCGGCCGGCCCGGTGAGGTGGGCCGCGCGCTGCACCGGCAGTGGACCGCCGCCACCGCCGACCGAGCGCGCGAGGCACAGGCTGCCGCCGTCCGGCTGGCCGCCGCCGCGGCGGCGCTGCGCCGCGCCGCCGACCGCTATGCCGCCGCCGACGACGGCGTGGCCCGGCGGCTGGCCCGGGAGGCCTGATGGACGCGCTCGACCGCCTCGCGGAGCCGGGGCTCGACCTGCTCGCCCGCGTCGACACGCTGCTCGCCGCCGGCGCACCCGAGGGCCACCGCCTCTGGCCGCTGCTGCGCCGCATGCAGGTGCTCCCCGGCGCGGCCGTGCGCGAGTTCCTCGACCTGCACCCCGCGCCGCTGACCGACGCCGGCCACGCCGTGCGCCGGCTCGTCCGGGGGTACGACGACACCTGCGCCCTGCTCGGCGACCAGGTCGCCTGGTCCGGCGCCGCCGCGTCGGCGTACGACGAGGCGCGCGCAACACTGCTCCGGCACCTGGACGAGGGGCCGGAGAGCCTGGTCGGGCGGCTGGAGTCGACGGCGAGTTACGCGGACGCGCTGGCCGGCTGGGTGGAGGGCAGCCGGGTCGCGCTGGCCCGCGCGCTGGCCGAGGTGCTGGGTTCGTCCGAAGCGGTCGCCGTGCACGCGGCGACCCGGCCCGGCGTCCACGCCGGACCGGCCGGGGCGTCGGCCGCGGCCGAGATCGCCACCCGGATCCTGGGCGTGCTCGGAGTCGCCTACGACGGCGCCGAGACGCTGCTGCGTCAGTGGGGGCCGAGCCTCGCGGAGACGGTCTGGCGGGATCGGCCGGCGGTCGCGCCGCACTACGGCGGCACCACCCGAATCGGCTACTGACGGTCCACGGCGCCGCGCGCCGGACCGGCCGTGGCCGGGCAACGGCGGCGACGCCGTGGACTTCCCCTGCACCCCCCGCAGGTATGTCTTCACTCAACGCTGTCGGCAGACGCTTGTCCCGGCGGCGGGCGAGGTTTCAGCCGTCCGGGCGAGGCGAAGGGGCGATTCGGCCGGGTCGACGGAGCCGATCGCCGCTGTCGGTGACCGTACGGCGACCGGCCGCCGTACGGCGGGCCCCGATCCGCGTAGGGTGGGGCGCATGGGCATGCTCTGCGCGGTCAGTTTCAACCGGTACGGGCGCCTCTACTACCTCGACCCGGGCGAGCTGCGCCCGCAGGTGGGCGACCGGGTGCTGGTGCCCACCGACGAGGGACCCGAGGTGGCCGAGTGCGTCTGGGCGGCCCAGTGGGTCACCGAGGACACCGACGGATTCCCGAAACTCGCCGGGCTCGCCGAGGACGACGATCTGCGCCGCGACGAGATGCTGCGCCGGCGCAAGGCCGAGGCGAAGGTGGCCGCCAAGCGGCTGATCCGCGAACACGGCCTGCCGATGAAGGTGGTAGCCGTCGACCACGTCCTGGCCACGCCGGAGAACGGCAGCGACCGCACCACCATCTACTTCACCGCGCCGCACCGGGTCGACTTCCGTTCCCTGGTCCGGGACCTGGGCGCCACCCTGCACTGCCGGGTCGAGCTGCGGCAGCTGTCCGCCCGCGACTCGGCACGGGTGCAGGGCGGCATCGGCTCCTGCGGGCGTGACCTGTGCTGCGCCACGTTCCTGACCGACTTCGAGCCGGTGACCATCCGGATGGCGAAGGACCAGGACCTGCCGCTCAACCCGCTGCGCATCTCCGGCGCGTGCGGGCGGCTGATGTGCTGCCTGAAGTACGAGCACCCGCTGTACCAGAAGTTCCAGGAGACGGCCCCCGCGGTCGGCAGCCGGGTGTCCACGCCGCAGGGTGAGGGCAAGGTGGTCGGCCACAGCGTCCCGCGCGACGCGGTGACGGTCCGCCTGGACGCCGACGGCTCCCGCTCGATGTGCTCCCGCGCGTCGGTCTGCGGCCCCAGACAGGCCCACGACCAGCACTACCCCCAGCCCTGACCCTCCCGCCCCTTCGGCGGCGATCAGGGGTCAGCGGATGACGATCGGGGGTTCGGCCAGGCGGGGGGTCAGCGGGGTCTTCGGGGTCAGCCAGGAGGCGGTGGGGGACTGGTCGGGGTTGAGCTGCCAGTCGTGGGACACCTTGTCCACGGCGATCGGGTAGATCGTCAACGTGCCGTCCGGGTCGATCCGGAACCGCAGGAACGCCTTCGAGTCCTCGATGCCCTGGGCGGCGAACAACTCGTTCAGGTTGACCCCGAACGCGCCGGCCACCAGCAGGTACAGCGCGACGAGCTGGCTGGCGACCAGACCGCTCACCGGCCCGTAGAGCACCGCTGCGGCGACCGCCGGCAGCGGCCACGGCCAGTCGTAGAACGGCAGCTGCAACCAGACCCACGTGCCGCCGGCGGCGAGAGCTATCTGGGCCAGTCCGTGCGCCACCCCGAGGATCCAGTGGCGGGCGTGCCGCTTCCCGCCCGCCGTCGGCGGCTTGGCGAAGAACACAGCGCCCATCATCGCCACCACCAGCATGATCGCCAGCGGCACGCTGAACAGCCGCTGCTCGGTGGTGCCCACCCGCTGCACCGCCACGCCGGCCATGGCCAGCATCAGCAGCGTCTGCAGGGTGCCGAGCAGCGTGGTGAAGCCCGGGTTGCGGAACGGCAGCCGGGCGAAGATGCCCCAGCCGTACCGGCGGGAGCGGGCCTTGTCCGGGTAGCGCGCGGCCAGGTCGTACTCCCGGGTGTTGCTGGCCCGCCGGGTCAGCGTGTCACGCGGCGGCACCTCCAGCTTCTCCGGCAGCCGGTGCGTGGGGTAGAGGTAGGCGCCGCCACCGCCGCACGTGACGAGCTGCCGGTCCGTCCCGGCGTAACGGGCGTAGTGGTGCAGGTCGCCGGAGACCAGCACCCGCACCTGCGCGCCGGTCGGCGCGACGAGGGTACGGATGAAGTAGTCGATTGAGTCGTACGCGTTGGGGTGGTCCACGGCCTTGACCCACGTCGGCGCCGGCACCGCCAGGATCACCTTGGATTCCGGGGTGAGCTTGCGGGCCACCTCGTCGAAGTAGGTGAGCTGCGGGTCGTCCAGGTACGACCCGGACTGGTCGTCGAGGCCGAGCAGCCACCAGCCGGCCGGCAGCTCGACCGCGAAGTACGAGCGGGACTGGCCGGTGCCCCAGCCGCCGAAGTGCCGGTCCCGGGTGCGCACGAACAGCCGCAGGAACGCGGTCAGCCCGTCGTACCAGTCGTGGTTGCCCGGCACCGCGAACAGCGTCGGCTTCTCCGGCGGAGCGACCGGCAGCGCGGACTGGTACGGGCCCTTGCAGCGGTCCTCGTACGCCTCGTAGCCCGCCGCCGGGTAGACCTGGTCACCACCCATCACCAGCGTCTGCGCCCGCGGAAGCCGGTGCCCGTCCACCGTCAGCTCCGGCTGGGCGAGCAGGTACGCCACCGAGTACGTGGCGTCGAAGCCGTCACCCAGGTCGGCCACGTAGTCGAGCCAGAGCCCGCCGTCCGGCCCGACCTGCCGGAACGTGCCGTCGCCGAACGCGTTCTGCAGCTCGCGCTTGTCCAGGTACGCCCCGAACAGCATCGCCAGCAGCGTACGCAGGCCGGTGCTGATCAACAGCAGCGGCGCGAGCCAGGGCACCGGCCGGCGCGGGGTGAAGCCCAACTCCTGCGGGTCGATCTTGCGGGGGCGGCGGGTGGCGCGCTCGCCGGGATGCGCCTCGGGGGCCGCTGGCCGCGGCGGTTCGTCGGTCACCCGCCGCAGGGTAGTCGGGACGCGGCGCGAAGTCTCTCCCGTGACGGGGCGGACGTGGCTCGGTGTCCGGGTTCGGAGGCGGGGGGATCCGGTTCGGCTTCGGCCGGGGAGTGCCGTACACTTTACGATCGTTGCCGCCTTAGCTCAGTCGGCTAGAGCGACGCACTCGTAATGCGTAGGTCGACGGTTCGATTCCGTCAGGCGGCTCCACGGAAAGGCCCAGGTCACCGGCTTGATCGCCGATCATGACCTGGGCCTTTCGCCTACCGTCGCAGGGCCGAGCAGCCAAGCGAGCAGCCGACCTATTCATCCGACCACCGCGCCCCTCCAGCCGCGAAGCCGCTTCCCGTGCGATCTCCGGAGCAACGTGGGCGTAGATGTTGAGGGTGACGTAGGCCCGCCGGCCGGATGATCTCCCGGAACGACCGGTGGTCGTTGCGCGGATGGATGGGCGTGCCAACGGCTGTCGCGAAGACCAGAGCCGGATCAGCCCAGCTGTCAGCGTCGAACCGTTCCGCCGCCTTGGGCCTGGTGAAGCATTGGTTGTGCTGGCCGTGCTGCCCCAGCTTGGGCGATCAATGCCGGTCGTGAGCATGGTGGCGCAGCACGGCGAGACGTCCGCAGCGGCGAGGCAGCAAGAAGACAGCACGAAGCCTGAGCAGGGATGACCAGGAGCATCAAGAGGCGCCGGCCTTCAGCTGCTTGCCGATGCCAGTCAGCACGGTTCGGGAGCCGTCAAGAGTTCGAGTCCGCATCCCCCGCCGGGGTCATGTCCGACGGAGGATGCTGGGCGGGCGCTGCGGGTGAGATCCACGCAAGCCGGCTGCTGAGTCGGTGATGACCTGGGCGTTGACGCCGGGGCAACCGTCGCATCGAGTCAAGGCGTAGATGAGGGGCAGGCCCGACGGAGGAGGACGGTTGGCCGACCGAACCGAATACGACCAATTTGTGGTCGACCGATCGCCCCGATTGCTGCGGGTCGCCTACCTGCTGACCTGCGACTGGGCGGCGGCCGAGGACTTGCTGCAGACGGCTCTGGTGAAGGCCTGGTTCGCGTGGCATCGGGTGCACGGCGACGCCGAGGCGTACATCCGCCGGACCATCGTCAACACCTACGTCTCCTGGCGCCGTCGCCGCTGGACCGGCGAGATCCCGCAGGCGCTGCCCGAACGCATCGAAGCAGCCGACCGAGTGACGGAGTACGTCGAACGAGATGCGTTGTGGCGGATGCTCGCCGAACTCCCGCGACGGCAGCGGGCAGTCATCGTGCTGCGGTACTTCGAGGACCTCACCGAGGCCCAAATCGCCGAGACGCTCGGCATCAGCGTGGGCACCGTCAAGAGCCAGGCCAGCAAGGGTTTGGCGAAGCTCCGCACGCATCCCGCGCTAGTCGATAGCCCAGACCAGAAGGAGCTCCTCCCTTGACCGTCGAAGAGGAGCGCCTGCGCCGTCTCCTGACGACGCAGAGCGCTGAAATTCCGACCGGCGTGGACCGTGTGGGCATGCTGCACCGTCGCATTGCCCGGCAGCGACGGGTCCGCGCCGCGGGCGTCGTCGCCGCCGTACTGCTGGTGACCACCGGGACGTCGGTCGGCCTGGTCACACGTCAACCCGCCGACTCGACGCCGTCGCCCATGGCCAGCATCACCTCGGCCGCCCCGGCTCCAACGGCCACGGCCAGCCCGGTGCCTCCACCGGCCGACGAACTGCTGCCCGAGTATCTCCGCGGATATCGCCGGATCCTGGCGCGCGAGATGACGCTGCCACGGCAGTCAAGCATCACCTTCACCTTCACCCCCCAGACGGCAGACTTCCAGCTGGGCATCCGATGCGACGATCGATTGGGCGCGGGCTCGGCTCCGGGCCGATCCGACCACCTGATTCAGGTCACGGTCAGCAAGGCCGTGATCGGCACTGGTGACTGCAGCTCGTCGCCGCAGCCCGGCACAGTGCTGGTCGGCGCCGGGATGAATGGGCATTATGAACAGTGGAGCGATCTTGGCGTTCGGGCGGGAAAACCGGTGACGGTCACCGTCAAGATCGGCAAGCCGCTGGTCGCCGACAACAGGGACGCGCGGCCGGGTGACCCGAGCCGCCTCACCGGCACGATGGCGGTCGGTGTCTACACGCCGGTGCCGTTCGAGCAATTCCCGATACCGCCTCGGCCCGCGGAGTTGGTCGATCTGGACACGGCAGGGGAGTTGGTGACTGGCAATCCGGCTCAGCCATTCCCTGATCAACTCGGTGAGCTCGACGCCCGCGCCCTTGCATCTCCGAACGGATCCCACCACCTCGACTTGGCCATGCCGTTGCAGCTCGACATCTTCATCTGCGCCGTGGCGCCCGGCCGGATCCGCGTACTGGTCGACGGAAAGGAGGTTGAGCGGCGAGCGTTCTACGACTGGAGCGGCGAGTGCTCGACGGGTGGCGCGTTGGCCGTTGAATACGACCTGCCGCCCAGGTTCAAGGTGCCTGCCCGGACCGGGCAACGGGTCACGGTCACGGTCATCGCCGACAGCTTCACCGTACCCGGTTGGCGGGTTGGCCTCGCTCGCGGCGCCGCCAGCTGACCCGAACGGTCCGGCTGCGGTGAGCGATCCGCCGGACCGGCTAGTGACCCGCCAGCCCGGCCCGACGCCGATCAGACGGTCACGTCGAGCAGCCAACCCAGCGAACGACAGCGGACAATCGCGGACTCCAGCACTAGTACTCCAGCCGGGGATCGTGATCACGGCTCGATGAGGGCTTGCCGGGCGTAGTGGCTGGTCATGGCTTTGGCTTGGTGGCGACGTCGGCGGATTGACCAGAGCAGCGGGTCGCAGCGCCGGCGGGTGGGCTCGATGATCAGGATGTGGAACAGGTGGCGTAGCTCGTTGACGGTCAGCGGGATCAGCCCGACCGGCTGGTAGTGGTTGCGGTGCTCGGCGGTCGCGGCGGCGAGGAACGCGTGGGCGAGGATCGCCAGGGTGTTCCAGCGGTGCCAGGAGGTCCAGCGGCGGTGTTGGTGCTGGTCGAGGCCGAGGCCGGTCTTCGCGGCCTGGAACGATTCCTCGATCTTCCAGCGGCGGCCGGCGATCGCGACGAGAGTGCCGAGCGCGACGACCTCGGGTGACCAGCAGCGGTAGAAGGCCAGCTCACCGGTGCGACGGCTGCGGCGGATCAGCAGCCAGTGGTGCCCGCTCTGGTCATCGATGGCGTGGGGCAGGGCGATGAAGGCCCAGTCGTAGTAGCGGTGGCCTTTTGCGCCCCGGCCGGCGGAAATTCGCTGCCAGGCGGTGTCGGGAAGCTCGGCGGCGAGGGCGTCGACGCGGTAGACGCCGAGGCCGGTGATCACCTGATGTGAGCAGGCCACGGCCAGGACATAGCCCAGTCGTAGTTGACGCAGCCGGGCGGCCAGCCGCGGGTCGTTGCCGTAGGCCTCGTCGCCGGCCGCCCACCGGCACGGCAGCCCAGCGGTGACCGCGGCGGCGATCATGCGGGCCGCCAGCTGTGGTTTCGTCGCGAAGCGCACCTGCTCAGGGACACCGGCCTCGGCACGTCGTTCGGGGTCGTCGCACCACGACTTCGGCAGGTAGAGGGCCGTGTCGAGCATCGCGTGAGCAGCCTCGGTGGCATAGACCAGGTGCACGGCGAGCTGGCAGTTCTCGATCTTCCCGGCGGTGCCCGAATACTGCCGCTGCACCCCGACGGTGTGCCGACCCTTCTTCAGATCACCCGTCTCATCGATGACCAGCACGGCCTCACCATCACCGAGATGCTCACCGACGAACTCGCGGACATCGGCACGAACCTCGGCGTCGTCCCACGTCACCCGGGTCAGCAGGTCCTGCATCCCGTCCGGGCCGGCGTCCCCGGCGTGTTCGGCGATGCTCCAGCAGTTCTTCCGCGGTAGCGGCGCCAACAGCCCCCGAACGAAGTCACACACCCGCCGACGCGGCTCGGGCCTGCGGAAACGCTGCCCGACCGTCAACATCAGGTCGTCGAACAACACCCGCCACCGCTGGGCGTCTACCCTGTATCCGGCAGCCACCGCTGCATCATGGTCAGTCCACACAACCGCCCATGATCGACGGTGGCTGCCCTCGTACCCCCACCGCACCGAACCGCAGCTCAGCCGAGGTCAACATCCCCGGCTGGAGTACTAGGCCGAGGAGAGGACCAAGCGGCGGACCAGCACCGGGGGACCGACTCGTAATGCGTAGGTCGACGGTTCGATTCCGTCAGGCGGCTCGGTACAGAAGCCCAGGTCATCGGCCTGGGCTTCGCCGTTTCTCGAGGCGTCGGTGAGGTCGATGAGCGAGAGCTCGACTTCCCCTGGATCCGCGCTTTCGGCCAGAGCCTGCATTCCAACCACTGCGACCGATTTTCGTGGCATGGATCGAGGCCGTGAACTCCGGGGATGTTGAGGCATTGCGCCAGGCGCACGAGGCCATCTATCCGGCCGTGACGCCGCTGATCGATAGCAAACCGGCCAGTACGTGGTACGTCGGGTGGTCGCCACGGGGTACGACAGGCAGGTCCCGGGCCTACCCGCACAGGTCGGGCCGGTGACGGTGCGAGGACATGCCGCCAGCCGGCATCCCGGCGGGCGGGGCCTGCCGAGCCACCCTCAGTCCAGCTTCGGTTGTTCGTACAGTTCGCGGGCGGACAGGATCACCGCGCTGCCGTCTGCGAGGTGGACGGTCAGTGTGGTGGTGTTGCTGCTCGACTCATCGAGGCCTTCGGGGTACCAGGCGCCGAAGTAACCGTCGCGAACGGTTGCCCGCGCCGTCCGTGACGAATCGCCATCCTCGGTCCGCAAGTTGATCTCCACGCTCGTCACCTGTGAGCCGACGTGTCCCGCCATGATCCGGACGTAGCCTTCGTCGGTGCGTAGCTGACCCCACGAGTACAGCTCGACACCCCCGGCGCCGAGCCGCTCGGTGCTGGTCAGCACGGTCAGGATGCTGGTATTCGTCACGTCCCCGTTGCGATCGCGGAAGCATGTCTGGCTTCCAGCCGGCGACACGGCGTTCACGTATGCGTACTCGCCGCGTTTTTCACCGATGACCACCCTTGCGACGCTCGCGTCCTGGGCAGGCAGGCATTTGCCGGCGATGTCGCGGGCCTCGGTATCCGAGATCGGACTCGGCTCGGGCGTCCACGACGCAAACGCGGGACCAGCGTTGAGAAATGTCAGGGTGAAGGCGACAGCGGCGGCGAGCGCTCCGGCTGCGCCCGCGATCGCCAGGCGAGGCCGACGGTGCGGTGTGCGCGCTGGTGCCGGGCGCGGTCGCCGATCAGTGGCGACGATCCGCTCGAGCAATTCTCGCGCGGGTTCCTGCGCGACGCGTGCGGGCACCGGGACGGCGGCAGAGCGGATTGTCCGGGCGAGGACGTCGTCGTGGGTCATGCGGAGCCTCCGCGTCGTGAAGGGCCGGCCGGTGCAGGGACGTTTGTGGGTTCGCTGATCGGCCGCTGACCAAGATGCTGACGCAGGCGGCGACGGGCGCGCAGCAGGCGCAAACTGAACGCGGGCCGGGAAATGCCCAGTACGTGTGCTGCCTGCGGCCCGGTGAGGTCTTCGATCGCGGTCAGCGTCAGCACTTCCTGATCGGCCGATGACAGGCGCTGCCAAGCCTTCACCAGGTCGACGCGGGTAGCCGCGAGGTCGGCCTCGGCGCTGCTCGGAGCATCGGGTTCCTGGAGGACGCGAAGCGCGAGGCTCTGCTGCCGCTGGTCGCTGCGCTGCCGATTGTGCAGAACATTGCGGGCGACGGTGAACAGCCAGGCGCGGGCCTCGCCGAGTGACTTCGGTACTTCGTCCAAGCGGCGCCACGCTATCAAGAACGTCTCGGCGACCACGTCTTCGGCAACGGCGAGGTGTGCACGGCGTTCGACGAAGAGCAGCAAATCGTCATACGCGGCCTCGAACAGCTCGCGGAAGGCGGAATCGGCCTCCGCGGTCGTCGGATCCACACCCTTCCTCGTGTTCGGCGCGTGGCGTCTGGTGCTCATAGTCGTCGCCGGTCCAATACGAAGCCGCGGATCAAGGGTGCGAGTGGGCGCTCGACGAAGCGATGGACAAGCCAGGCTGCCGCCAGCAGCCCAAGCACGGTGCCGCCGATCAGTATCGACGCGGGAAGGTTGGTTTCCTCGTACACGTTGCGGATCACGCTGTATCCAATGCGCGGGTGCAAGAGGTAGAAGGGGTAGCTGATGGCACCCGCAATGGCCAGCCAGCGCATTCTCACCCGGTCGGTGTAGCCGAGCGCGATGACGAGCATCAGAAGGTACACCCCGGTGAGCAGTACCGGTGCCGGCCAGACGGGCACCTCGAAGCCGGGCTTCAACTCCAGGGTCCGCCCGTACACGCGCTGCAGGCTGACCAGCCACGTGGCGAGTAGCAGCACCCACAGCCATGGATCGGATCGGTTGCGGCGAAGCAGGAACAGGGTGATTCCGGCGATGAAGTACGGCGCGAAGTCGGACATCACGACCTCGTCCAGGGCGGCACCCCGGAAGACGGGCATGACCACGGCGACTGCCAGCCACACGGCAGCGAATATTTTTACTCCCCGCTCGGTCGGCTTGGCCGCAAGAATGCACGCCGCGATCAGATAGAACCGGAGCTCGATCCAGAGGGTCCAGTACACGGTGTCGACAAGCGGCGTGTTGAGGGGCTCCGCCAACATGGTCAGGTTGACCAGCACGCCCCACCCGTCCGGCAGAGGTGGGAAAGGCAGCCCGCCGCTGATCGGCAGCACTGCCGATACGGCTGTCGTGGTCAGCACGCACACCCAGAACGCCGGATAGAGTCGCGCGACGCGGGAGGCAGCGAACTCGCGAACGGTGCGCCCCCAGCCGCTCATGAGGATCACAAATCCGCTGATCAGAAAGAACGTCTCGACACCGAGGAAGCCATAGATCAGCACCGGTGCCGCGTCCGGCAGGAAGTATGCCGGCGGGCGCACGCCGTCCAACCTCCATGAGTCGCCGAAGTGGTATCCGGCCACCGCAAGAGCACAGATCAGCCGCAACCCGTCCAGCACGTACAACCGGGGCGCCCGCCCGGGAGGGCTGCTGACGGGCGGCGTCGTCGGCGCGCGGTCGAGCACCGCGGTCGTCATACTCTGCTCCTGTCCTGGACACACGACTGCATCCAGGACAGACATGTGCAGCACCGCGTCAAGTGCTACAGGTGATCACCGTCACGGGTGGTTCGACCAGATCTGGCGCCTCTGGCCTCAGCCGATGCGCAGCAGCAACACCTGGTCGTCGCGGAGTTCGGAGATGCTGTCGCGCAACAGCCTCAGCCCATCCAAACCGGCCGTGCCGCTCTCCTCGAAGTCCAGCCCCATTTCCTCGAAGTGGGCGGCCAACTCCGCCTCGCCGTGCCCGGCGGGGTCGAGCTGATCCAGGAACCGCTTGTGTGCGGGAGTGATGAGCACGGTCAGGTCGTGCACCTTGTTGATGGCCGCCGACTCGGCATCGAACTCCGACTGCTCCAGGTCTACGTCGCGCTCCTCCAGATAGCTCAAGACGTGCAGCATGCAGTACCCGGACCAGTCGTACTCCTCCCGCGGCTCGCGTCCGTGTTCGGCGAGGTAGGAGCCGAGTGACGACGACGATGTGCGGGCGAGGTGGGCCAACTCGGGGATGCTTCTCCTGGGAACCAGGGTCAGTGACGCGACAGCAGACAACGCACCCTCCGTCGTACGGACTCTGCCGGGCAGGCTACGGGGAGGGAGCGACAACGTGTCAGCGGATCGTTGCGGCGGCCGATGGCTCCCTAGCCATCCGTGCAGCCAAGGAAAGCCGCAGGCGCTGACGGCACCCGACCCATGTCGTAACCGCCTGTTACGGTGCGCCGCAGTTGGCCGGTCAGAGCAACCCCACGCAGACCCACGAGCCCGAGGTGAGCGGCCCGCATCCAATCCGCATCTCGCGTTGCGACCGCCTTGCCCAGCCGGTTGGCGACGGCGTCCAGGTCGTCACCGAACAGAGCCACGTACACCTCCAAGTGATGGTGCGGGGGAGCCGGACAAGACGGCGGCAGCGGCCCAGGCCAGCAGCAAGCCCATGGTCAGGCCGGGCGGCAGGTACCAGAACGTGAGGAAGCCGGCTGGTGGCGTCAACGGCAGTGCCGCGACGAGCGCCCATGCGACGCGGCGCGGCAGCACGCCGCGACGCAGCCCCTGCAGCCCGCACCAGACGGTGCCCACCAGCGCCGTCAACAGGGCCACGAGGTCGAACAACCACCCGTACCCGGGGGTGCTGTATTCCAGGCCGATAGCGATGCCTGCGGTGAGGAGCCCGTACCTCGTGAGGCGGCGGGGCATCGCGGTGGCGTGGCCGGTGACCGTCCGGACGAGCGGCAGCGCCAGCAGCACGGACACGAAGAAGGGCCCGCGCCAGATCCACGCCGGCTCCCCACCGTCGAACAACGGCAGGTTCTCGGCCATCCATCGCGACGGAGCGGGTAGGGAGCTGACGGCTCGGCCGCCGCCGACCTCCCACTGCGTGGCCATCGCGGCGCCGAGCACTGCCGCGATCACCGGCGCGAGAACCGCCAGGACGCGCCGCCAGCGGGCGACCGGCAACTTGCCCTCGACGCCGGTCGGGCCGGCACGATCGGGTACGCGCTGCGGATGCTTCTGTCGCATCGCACGATCGTCATTGCGTCGCTGGGAATTCTCATCAGGGGAACAGCCGGGATCACCATCGGCGTATCGGCGGTCCACGTGGGTTGTCTCGGTCCGCGGCGGTCAGCGCACCAGCAGGTCGATGACGCCCGTCAGGTCCTCCTCGCCGCTGCCCTCGGCCAGGCGGCGGCGCATCAGCTCGAAGTAGGGGCTGAGCAGTTCCGGGCTGACGCCCTGCTCTGCCGCGGTGCGCAGGAACGTCGGTGTGCCGGCCACCTGCATGGCGAGATTGGAAACGACGCCCTTCGTGTAGTCGCCGCTGCGCAGCTGGTCGGCGGTCTGGTGAACGGTCGGGGCCATCGCGACGAGCCAGTCGGCGAGCAGCGGGGCCAGCGACGCGGGGTCGATGTCCTCCCGGCGGATCAGGGCGAAGGCGTGCGCTGCCCCGGCGAACATGCCGTACATGGCGCTGAGCAGGGCGATGTCGTGCAGGGCGGCGAAGCCCGCGTCCCGGCCGACGTAGGTGGTGCCGGCGGGGACGGCGAGCGTCTCCCGGTGCCGTTCGAACAGCTCGCGGGAGCCGCTGTAGAAGACGTAGCCGCCGGCGTCCGGCACGCCGATCATCGGAGGGACGGCCATGATTCCGCCGTCCAGGTAGCGGGCGCCGCGCTCGCGGGCCCAGTCGGCTCGGGCGCGGGCCTGGGCGGGCGTACCCGTGGTCAGGTTGACCAGGTCCCTGCCGGCCAGGTCGGCGCCGGCCAGCACCTCCTCGACCGAGGCGTCGTCCAGCAGGCAGACGACGACAAGGGTGTTCGCGGCGACGGCCTCGGCGGCGCTGTTCGCGACCGTCGCTCCCTCGGCGGAGATCGCCGCGGCGCGGGCCGGGGTGCGGTTCCAGACGGTGATCGGGTGGCGGGCGGCGAGCCAGGCGCGGGCCAGCGCGGCGCCCATCGCGCCGAGGCCCAGCAGCGTCACGGGCGTCTTCTCCACAGTGTCGTGTGCCATGCCGAAAAGGCTGGTCGCAGGCCCGCAGGTGAACAAGTACGCACTTCGGAGTAGGTGGTTACTCTGAGGTGAGCGAGCAGGTCGGAAGGGTGGGGCATGACGACGTTGAACCGGCCGGGCGCACCGGACGGCCATGTCTGCGGGATCGACGCCGCGATGGAGGTGATCGGGGGCAAGTGGAAGGTGCTGATCCTCTGGGCACTCCACGAGCACCCGTACCGCCGCTTCGGCGAGTTGCGCCGGCTGCTGCCGGGGATCACCGAGAAGGTGCTGGCCGCCCACCTGCGCGAGATGGAGGCGGACGGCGTCGTGCGCCGCGTCTCCTACGACGAGGTACCGCCCCGCGTCGAGTACTCGCTGACCGAGGACGGCGTACGCCTCAACGATGCGCTCGAACCGCTGGCCGCGTGGGGACGCGAGCGGCCGTCGAGGACCGCAACCGGCACGGCCGCCTCGTAGCGGCGGGCCCAGGCGTCACCGCTGCTTCGCGCGCTGGCGGGCGGCCTCGTACAGCGCCACCGTCCCGGCCGCCGCCGCGTTCAGCGAACTGGCCGCCCCGACGATCGGGATGCGTACCATCCGGTCGGCCGCCTCCTGCCAGCCCTTGCTGAGTCCGTGCGTCTCGTTGCCGACGAGCAGGAGAGTGGGCCCGGTCAGGTCGTGCTCCGCTACGTCCACGTCGCCGTGTTCGTCCGTACCGATGATCTGGATCTGTGGTCCCGCCTTCCGCACCGCGGCGACCCAGTCGAGGACTGCGTGGTGGCTGGGGACGCGCACGGCCGGTACGGCGAACAGCGACCCGGTGCTGGCCCGTACCGCCTTCGGGTCGTACGGGTCGGCGGCGTGACCGGTGACCACCACGCCGGACGCGCCGAAGGCGTCGGCGGACCGGATCAGCGTGCCGATGTTGCCCGGGGTCTTGGGGCGGTCGAAGACCACCACGAGCATGTCGGGCCCGACCGGGATGCGGGCCAGGTCGTCATCGGGCTGCGCCACCACGGCCAGCAGTTCGGGGGACTCCTCCTCCTTGCCGCTGAGTTCCCGCATCAGCTCGGGCGCGAGGGCCACCCGCCGGGCGTCGGTGCGGTCGAGCAGTTCCCGGCACCAGCGGGACAACTGTTGCCGGTCCGGGTACAGCAGCGCCCGGATCTCCCAGCCCTGTTCCAGGGCGACGGTGATCGGGCGTACCCCCTGGACCAGGAACTCCCCGGCACGCTGGCGCTTGTTGCGGTTGGTCAGCAGCGCCTGCCACTGCTGGAAGCTCGCGTTCCGGGTGGTGATCGTCAAGGTCTTCGCCACGCAGCCGATTCAACCCCATCCGGTGTCGGTCCCGGGGTTGCGGGCCCCGGCGACGATGGCCGGGTGATCATCCGCCGGTCGTTCCTGATCCGCCTCGCGTGCGTACTGCTGGTGGTCGGCGGCGGCGCGTTGCTGTGGCTGCCGTTCCACACCCAGATGGAGCTGGACGACTGGGCGGTGACGCTGCGCGAGCGGGGTACGCCCGCGCGGGCGGTCGTCGTCGACCAGGTGACGGAGAGCGGCGGCAACCGGAGTCCCTCGTCGAGCACCATGTACTTCAGCTACGAGGTGGACGGCCGGACGCACGCGCAGGAGGTGGCCTGCTTCGAGGTGTGCCGGGCCGCCGGAGCGGAGGTGTCGATCTGGGTGAACCCGGCGGACCCGGGTGACTTCGTCACCGACTTCGGTCAGCTCAGCGGCCACCGCGGCCGGGTGCAGGGCGTCCTCGGCGTGGTCGGGCTGGCCGCCCTGGGCGTCGGGGTGGTGCTGGCCCTGTCCGGTATCAGGCGTCGGCGTGTCACCCCGCCGCGCCGCGACCGGCCGCGCCGGGTGGAGCCGGCGACGGGCGGTCGCGGGTACGTGGGCCGGGGCAAGCGCAAGCGCAACGTCCGGCCCTGACCACGGGACTCAGCGGTACAGGGTCTCCAGGTACGCCGGGCCGTAGTGGCGTTCCAGGTCGGCCAGGCTCTCCGCCGGCGCCTCCACCTCCTTGATCAGCCGGGCCCGGGTCGGCAGCACGTCCGGCTGCCAGGTCTCCGGCTGCCACAGCTCGGAGCGCAGGAACGCCTTCGCGCAGTGGTAGAAGATCTGCTCGATCGCGACCTCGACGGCCAGCACCGGCCGGTGGCCCTTGACCTCCATGTCGGCGAACCACGGCGCGTCGGCGATCAGCCGGGCGCGCCCGTTGATCCGCAGCGTGTCGGTGCGGCCGGGAATCAGGAAGATCAACCCGACGTGCGGGTTGGCCAGGATGTTGCGGTAGCCGTCGGCCCGCCGGTTGCCGGGCCGCTCCGGAATCGCGATCGTGGTGTCGTCGAGCACCAGCGCGAAGCCGGGCGGGTCGCCCTTGGGGGAGACGTCGCAGGTGCCGTCCGCGCCAGCGGTGGCGATCAGGCAGAACGGTGACGCGGCGAGCCACTCCCGGTCGCGTTCGTGCAGCGTACGGCGGTCCTTGGCGGCAGCGCGCGGCATCGGCGTGCCGATCAGCTCGCGTAGTTCGGCCTCGCTGGTGATCTCCCGGGTCGTCACGTCTTCCTCCCCCGTCCGTTGATCGTCACGACGGTTCCGGCCCGCGACGGGCCGCGTTCCGCCATGGTCAGCCTAGGAGAGCGCGTCGAGTGTCGGGTTTGCCCCCGAGGCCGGCGGGTAGGGACCGGTTCGCAGCGTGCGGCCGGACGTGACGGATGGAGGCCGAGATGGAGAGCCGGCTCAAGGTGCTCGGCCATCCCGTGCACCCGATGCTCGTGATGTTTCCGGTGGCGCTCTTCGTGACCGCCGTGATCTTCGACGTGGTGGACACCGTGGGCGGGCCCGGCTTCCTGGCCGAAGTCGCGTACTGGAACATCACCGTCGGTCTGATCGGCGGCCTGCTGGCCGCGGCGGCCGGGGCGTTCGACCTGCTCGCCCTGCCGGCCGGCACCCGCGCCAAGCGGGTCGGTGTCACCCACGCCGCCGCCAACGTGGCGGTGATCCTGCTGTTCGCCGCGGTCTGGGTGGTCCGGCTCAACGCCGACTCGCGGGCGGCCGGGGGCGCGCTCGTCGCCATCGAGGTGGTCGCCCTGGCGATCCTCGGCGTCAGCGCGTGGCTCGGCGGTGAACTGGTGGACCGCCTCGGCGTCGGCGTCGACCCGGAGCACGATCTCAACGCGCCCAGCTCGCTGCGACCCCCCTCGGCGACCCAGCGGATCGGAGACGCGCGATGACGGAACAGGGCAGCGGACGGGGCTGGCGTGGCCGCCAGCAGGGCTGGGACCCGATGGGCGAGCTCCAGTCGCTGCGCTCCGAGCTGAGCCGGCTGGTCGGCGGACGCTCCGGCAGCCAGGACGTGGATCTGGCCGAGACGGCGGACGGCTGGGAAGTGGTCGTCCGGCTCCCCGGTGTGGCGCCGGAGGAGGTGGCCGTCGAGCTGGACGACCGGGAGCTGTGCGTACGCGCCCGGTCGGAAGCCGAGGTCAATGCCGACCACGGCATCCCGGGCGGGTTCACCACGCGCGGCTTCGAGTACCGCGTCGACCTGCCGTCCCGGGTGGACCCGGACCGGATCGACGCGGTGATGGACCACGGCCTGCTCCGGGTGCGGCTGCCCCGGGCGGCCCGGCCCGCGCCGCGCACCATCACCGTCGGCCGCACCGGCCCGCGCGCGGGCGTCGACCGTACGCCGATGCCGGCCGACCCGGCCGCGGACCGGGAGCTGCACCACCCGGACACCGCGCTCGACGAGATCGACAGGCCGTAGGGGCCGCGTGACCAGCCCGTCGGGTGACTCCGACCCGCCGCGCCGCGACCCGGAGCCGTCGCTGCTCGGCCCGGTCGGCGAGCGTGTGCCCGACGTCGAGCGGATCGCCGTGCTGCGCGCCAACGCGCTCGGCGACTTCATCTTCGTACTGCCGGCGCTGGACGCGCTGCGGTCGGCGTACCCGTCGGCGGAGATCGTGCTGCTCGGCGCACCGTGGCACGCGGCGCTCTGGCGCGACCGGCCCGGCCCGGTGGACCGGGTGCTGGTGGTGCCGGCGGCGCCCGGCATCCGCGATCCGGGCCCGGGCGAGTCGCCGGGCGACGTGCCGGGCTTCCTCGCCGCGGCCCGCGCCGAGCGGTTCGACCTGGCGTTGCAGGTGCACGGCGGTGGCGCGAACTCCAACCCGCTGGTGGCGGGCCTGGGCGCGCGGGTCACCGCCGGCCTGCGGGCCGAGGGCGCGCCGCCGCTCGACCGCTGGCTGCGCTACGTCTACTACCAGCACGAGGTGATCCGCTACCTGGAGGTCGCCGCGCTGGTCGGCGCGCCCGCCACCACGATCACCCCGTCGCTGGCGGTCACCGCCGCCGACCGGGCCGAGGCCGCCGCCGTGCTCGGCCCGCCCACCCGGCCCCGGGCGGCGCTGCACCCGGGCGCCACCGACACGCGGCGACGCTGGCCGCCGGAATGCTTCGCCGAGGTCGCCCGCACGCTCGTCGGCGACGGGTACGAGGTGCTTGTCACCGGCACCCCCGCCGAGCAGGAGACGGTGGACGCTGTGGTGGCGGCGGCCGGCGTGCCGGTGCGTCCGCAGGTCGGCACGCTCAGCCTCGGCGCGCTGGCCGCCGCGTACGCGGACTGCGCGCTCGTGGTCTCCAACGACACCGGCCCGCTGCACCTGGCCGCCGCCGTGGGCGCGCCGACCGTCGGGGTGTTCTGGGTCGGCAACCTGATCAACGGGGCGTCGCCGCTGCGTGGGCGGCACCGCCCGATCGCCGCCTGGACCACCCACTGCCCGGTCTGCGGCGTCGACTGCACACCCGGGATCTACCCGCACCGGCCCGGCGACGGGGAGTGCCCGCACCGGGTGTCGTTCGTGGCCGACGTGCCGGCGGCCGAGGTGATCGAGGCGGCCCGCGAGCTGCTCACACCTCCGCCGTCGACTCGCTGAGCACCACTTCCCACGCCTCCACGTCCCGCTCGGTGACTGTGGTCGGCGACTCCAGGTGGTAGGCCCCGCTGGGCAGCACGCCGGCGCCGCCGTGGCGCTCCAGCACGGCGAGCTGGGCGGCGACGTCCTCGCCCTGGTGCCGGTCGGGCAGCCGCTCCCAGAAGTCGAAGCCACCGGACTCGACCAGCTTCGTCCGGTCGTAGAGCACGCAGCCGCCGATCCAGGAGACCTTGTACGCCCGCCACTGCCCGGGCGGCAGGTTCAGCTTCTCGGTGACGTGCAGCAGGTTCGCGGCCGGGTGGATCGACGCCCGGTGCCACTCCGGCGTGCCCGGCATGATGCGTTCCGGCACCGGCCGCCCGGCCCACTCCTCGTAGTGCTGGTGCGTCTCCGGGCGGACGTCGTCGGCGTAGGAGAGCCCGTGCACCGCGTTGCCGACGAACCCGCAGCCCAGCTCGTCCAGCGCGGTCATCAGCCGGGACAGCGTGCCCGGCTCCAGCCACACGTCGTCGTCGAGGCAGAGCACCGCGTCGGCGGCCGACTGGGCCAGCAGGTAGCACCGGTGTTCGGCCAGGCCGCGACGGGGCAGCCGCCGGGTCAGCAGCACCGGATGCCCCCGGTGCCGCAGCGCCCGGACCATCGTGGCGGCGGCCGGATGCGCGTACGCGGGCTCGCCGTCGGACTGGTCGCTGACCACCACCCCGAACCCGGGTACGCCCTCCTGCGCGGCCAGCCCGGACAGCGTGACAGCCAGTTCGGCGGGCCGATTGCGGGTGGGAATGAGCACGTCGAGGCGGCGGCACTGCCGGAACTGCCCGGGCGTGCCCGGGTCGAGCGGTCGCGTCACGCCGGCCTGCCTTCGCCCACGGGACTGTCCTCGCTCCGCTCGGTGCGTTCGCTCATGAGCGACTGGGCGCGGATGCGGTCGATGATCGCCGAGGTGGAGCGGTCCGGCACGTACCCGAGCGTGCGTACCTGCCCGCCCAGCCGGCGTACCAGCGGCGCCTCCGGCACCATCTCCGGCGGGTAGTCGCCGCCCTTGACGTAGACGTCGGGGCGGACCGCCTCGATCAGCCGGGCCGGCGAGTCCTCCTCGAAGACCACCACGTGGTCGACGCAGGCCAGCGCCGCCAGCAGCGCGATCCGGTCCTCGACCGGGTTGACCGGCCGGTCCGCGCCCTTGAGCCGGCGGACGCTGCCGTCCGAGTTGACCGCCACGATCAGCAGGTCACCGAGCGCGCGGGCCTGGGTCAGGTAGCGGACGTGCCCCGGGTGCAGCACGTCGAAGCAGCCGTTTGTGAACACCACCGACCGCCCGGCCTGCCGGTGCTCGTCCACCAGCGCGGCCAGTTCGTCGGCGCCGACCAGCGCCGGGTGCCCGCCGTCGTCCGGGCCGGTGCCGAGCGCGGCGAGGAGGTCCTCGCGGCGGCACACGCAGGTGCCGGTGTCGGCGACCGTGATGGTGGCGGCGAGCTGCGCGAGCTGGGCGGCGGTGGGCAGGCCCGCGTCGGCGGCGAGCGCCAGCGTCATGGCCGCCAGGTACGCGTCCCCGGCGCCCACCGCGTGACTGGCCGGGACCGGGGTGCTGTGGCTGCGCCGGGGCTCGCCCTCGGCGCCGCCGACCACCGCGCCCTCGGTGTCCAGGGTCACCGCCACCACGTCCGCGCCGGTGTGCGCGCGCAGCTCGGGCAGGCGCGACTCGGCCAGCACGGCCCGGTCCACGCCGGTGCCGGCGGTCGCGCTCACCGTCACGCCGGTGCCGGTGACGCTCAGCCCGTCCCCGGTCAGCGCCACCCGCTCCTCGCCGGGCGTCGGCTCGCCGGTCGGGCCGGTCGAGCCGCCGGACGTCGCTGCGGCGGGCGCGCCCGAGGTCGGGTGCGGGCTGCCCGGCGCACGGTCGCCGGACCCGCCGGGCGCCGCGCCGACCATCAGCTCGGACGGGCCGTCGGCCTCCGCCGGGTGGTCCAGGTGCAGGTCACCCCCATTGGGTACGGCGTTGCGCTCGCCGTGTGCGAAACCGGCGGCGGCGCGGGCCAGCAGCCGGGTGGCCTCGGCGAAGCTCGGCGTCACCACAGTCGGGTTCAGTCCACGCCAGTCGGCCAGGTCGTGCGCGTCCAGCGCCACGGTGCCGTAGCGGTCCCGGTTGGCGACCAGCCAGGCGCGTACCGCCGAGGGCAGGGCGCCCAGGCCGTAGTCGCAGACCACGAGCGTGAGCGGCTGTCCCGGGGCCACCGCGCGCAGCTCCTCGGTGGCGCAGTGCAGGGCGGTCAGCAGCCGTGCCACCCCGTCGTCGTCCAGCGCGTCCTCCGGGCCGCCGGAGTCCTCACGGAGCAGGATCTGGTTGCCGGCGAGCATCCGCCGCTTGACCGGCGTGGGCCGGCCGGGCTGGCTCACCGTACGGTCCCAGACCGCCGCGCGGTCCAGGCAGTCGTGCAGCTCGTCACCGGCCACGTCGGCGCCGACCGGGGCGACGAGCGCCGCCCGTCCACCGAGCGCCGCCACGTTGACCGCCGTGTTGGCGGCGCCCCCGGCCGCGGAGATCCGCCGCCGCAGGGTGAGGACCGGCGCGGGCGCCTCACGGCAGAGCCGCTCCGACTCGGCGAACCGCCACTCGTCCAGCATGGCGTCCCCGACGACCAGCACGGGACGCTGCTGCCAGCTCGCCACCACGGTGGCCAGCCGGCGCTCTTCCGCTGCTGCTCCTGCCATGCCTCTGCGGATCCCCCCGCGCCGTCGGGCCAAACGCGACGCGGGCCACCCGGTGCGCCCGGTTTCGCCGCATCGGCCGGGGGAACGGTGCAGACATACCTCGGAGAGGAGAGAAGAGCATGGCAGCGACACTTCAGGGCAAGCGCATCGCCTTCCTGGCCGCCGACGGCGTCGAGGAGGTCGAGTACACCCAGCCCCGGGAGGCGGTGGAGAACGCCGGCGCGCAGGTCGAGCTGGTCTCCCTCGACTCCGGCTCGATCCAGGCCTTCAACCACCTGGACCACGGCAAGCAGTACCGGGTCGACGTCACCGTCAAGGAGGCGGACGCCGGCGCGTACGACGGTCTGGTCCTGCCCGGTGGCGTGGCGAACCCGGACTTCCTGCGCGCGGACCCGGACGCGGTCCGGTTCGTGAAGTCGTTCTTCGACGCCGGCAAGCCGGTCGGCGTGATCTGCCACGGCCCGTGGACGCTGGTCGAGGCGGACGTGGTGCGGGGCCGGACCATCACCTCCTGGCCGAGCCTGCGCACCGACCTCACAAACGCCGGCGCGAACTGGGTCGACAAGGAGGTCGTCACCGACAACGGGCTGGTCAGCAGCCGCAAGCCGGACGACCTGCCGGCGTTCTGCGCCAAGATCGTGGAGGAGTTCGCCGAGGGCCGGCACGCCGCCTGAGGAAAGTCACAGGCCCACCGGGGGCATGATCCGCCCCCGGTGGGATAGGAAGCGGGATGACCGCCCAGACCGCCCCGCCCGCGCTGCCCGCCCGCCAGATCCGCCTGCTGATGTTCGGTCTGATGACCGGGATGCTGCTGGCGGCGCTCGACCAGACCATCGTCGGCACCGCCCTGCCGACGATCGTGGGGGAGCTGGGCGGCATCAACCACTACTCGTGGGTGGTCACCGCGTACCTGCTGGCGTCGACCGCCTCGACGCCGCTGTACGGCAAGATGGCCGACCTGTACGGACGCCGGCCGGTCTTCCTGTTCTCGATCGGCATGTTCCTGCTCGGCTCGTTGCTGGCCGGGCTGTCGCAGGACATGACCCAGCTGATCGTCACGCGCGGCGTGCAGGGTCTCGGCGCGGGTGGGCTGATGACGCTGGCGTTCACCATCATCTCGGACGTGGTCTCGCCCCGGGAGCGCGGGCGCTACCAGGGGTTGTTCGGCGCGGTGTTCGGCGTCTCCTCGGTGGCCGGGCCGCTCGTCGGCGGTTACTTCGCGGAGACCAACTGGCGGTGGATCTTCTACATCAACGTGCCGCTGGCGATCCTCGCCATCGTGGTCTGCTGGCACGTGATGCGGCTGGTGCCGTTCGAGCGGCGGGAGCACACGGTCGACTGGATCGGCGCGGCGCTGCTGGTGGCCGGCGTGAGCTGCCTGCTGCTGGCGCTGAGCTGGGGCGGCGCCGAGTACGCCTGGGGCTCCGGCGTGATCGTCGGCCTGTTCGCCGCGGGCGCGGTGCTGGGCGTGCTGTTCGTCGTCCAGGAGGCGCGGACCAAGGAGCCGATCCTGCCGCTGCGGCTGTTCCGCAGCGCCACGTTCGCGCTGGCGAACGCGGCGGGTTTCGTCCTCGGTCTGGTGATGTTCGGGTCGATCATCTTCATCCCGCTCTACCTCCAGATCGTCAAGGGCGCCTCGCCGACGCGCAGCGGTCTGCTGATGCTGCCGATGATGGCGGGCGTCATCATCACCTCGATCGTCACCGGCCGGGCGATGAGCCGGATCGGCAGGTACAAGTGGTTCCCGGTGGCGGGCGCGGCCGTGCTGGTGGTCGGCATGCTGCTGTTCCAGCAGCTGCGGGTGGCCACCTCGCTCTGGGCCGCGTTCGGCTACATGGTGGTGATCGGGATCGGGCTGGGCCTGTGCATGCAGTCGCTGATCCTCGCCGTGCAGAACGCGGTGAGCGTGCGCGACCTGGGGGCGGGCACGTCCTCGGCCACGTTCTTCCGGTCGCTCGGCGGCTCGTTCGGCGTGGCCATCCTGGGCGCGGTGCTGTCGTCCCGGCTCACCACCGAGCTGGCCGGCCGGCTGCCGGGCGCGCTCGCGCAGCTCCCACCGGAGCAGCGGGCCGCGGTGTCTGCAGGCGGGAACTTCTCGATCAACGACCCGGCGGCCATCCTGGCCCTGCCCGCCCCGGTACGCGCTGCCGTCCAGGCCTCGTTCGTCGAGTCGCTGCACCTGGTCTTCCTGACCACCGGGCTGATCGCGATCGTCGCGGTGCTGGTCACGCTGGCCATGCCGAACCACCAGTTGCGCGGCACGGGCCCGCAGGGCGCCACCGGAGGCGCCGACCCGATCGGCGGCAAGGCCCCGGCGCCCGGCGGCAAGCCGCTGACGAAGGAGTCGAAGGAGGAGGCCGCCGCCGACATGGAGGCGAAGTCGCAGACGATGCTGTGACCGGCGGCTACTTGAGGATCAGCCGGTTGGTCTGCTCGAACACGTCCAGGTCGGCGAGCGTCTCGTGGACGCTCGACGAGAGCGGGTGCGGGAAGTCCGCCGGACGGAAGAAGGCGGCGTCGGTGGTCTCGTCGGTGAACCGGTCCAGCTCGCCGTCCCACTCGTCGACCCGGAACGCGGTGGTGAAGACCTGGTACGTGTGCCCGTACATGTTGGTGTGGGTGCGGTCCGGGCCGGTGTAGAGCGCGAACGCGCTGACCCGCAGCGCCCGCAGGCCGGTCTCCTCCCGCACCTCGCGGACCGCGCAGTCTGCGATCGACTCGCCCAGTTCCATGGCGCCGGCCGGCAGCGCCCACTGGCCGTTGTCGGAGCGCTGGATCAGCAGCACCCGGGCGGCGTTGTCGCGCACCACGGCGCGGGCGCCGACGAACATCAGGGTGCGGTCACCGGCCAGGGCGCGGAGCTGCCCCACGTACGAGTCGGCCCACGAGATGCTCACCCGGACAATCTACGCATCATCCGTGATCACCTCGGTGGTTCCGGGGGGTTCCGTAGATGTGACCGCCGCCACTACGTTGTTACCCATGCGTAGCACGATGATGGACGCCCCCCTCCAGGTCGCCCGGATCCTCGAACACGGCTCCACCGTGCACGGCGCGGCGGAGGTGGTCACCTGGACCGGCGCCGAACCGCGCCGGATGACGTACGCGGAGGTCGGCCGCGCCGCCGCC
The DNA here is from genome assembly GCF_028768405.1 of Micromonospora chalcea. NCBI lineage: Bacteria > Bacillati > Actinomycetota > Actinomycetes > Micromonosporales > Micromonosporaceae > Micromonospora > Micromonospora chalcea. Next base: position 5,229,361 of record NZ_CP118233.1, read on the forward strand.
CGGCTGGCCCACGCGCTGCGCGACGAGTGCGGCGTGACCGGCGACGAGCGGGTCGCGACGTTCATGTGGAACAACAACGAGCACCTGGTGGCGTACTTCGCCGTGCCGAGCATGGGGGCGGTGCTGCACACGCTCAACATCCGGCTCTTCCCCGACCAGGTCGCCTACATCGCCAACCACGCCGAGGACCGCGTGGTGCTCGTCGACACCACGCTCATCCCGCTGCTCGCCCGGGTGATCGGCGAGATGACCACCGTGGCGCACGTGGTGGTGGTCGGCGGCGGCGACCCGGCCCCGCTGCTGGCCGCCGCCGGCGACCGGATCACCGTGCACCACTGGGACGCGCTGCTGGCCGACCGCCCCGACCACTTCGACTGGCCGGAGGTGGACGAGCGGGACGCGGCCGCGCTCTGCTACACCTCGGGCACCACCGGCCACCCAAAGGGCGTCGCCTACTCGCACCGCTCGATCTACCTGCACTCGCTCCAGGTCTGCATGCCGGAGGGCTTCGGGCTCGGGCCGAACGACCGCGAGCTGGCCATCGTGCCGATGTTCCACGCCATGTCCTGGGGCCTGCCGTACGCGGCCTTCCTCTCCGGCGCCTCGCTGATCATGCCGGACCGGTTCCTCCAGGCCGAGCCGATCGCCGCGATGATCGCCGCCGAGCGCCCCACGCTGGCCGGGGCGGTGCCGACCATCTGGACCGACCTGCTGGCCTACCTGGACGCGCACGAGGTGGACCTCTCCTCACTGAAGGAGGTCATCGTGGGCGGGTCGGCGTGCCCGCCGGCGCTGATGCACGCCTTCCACGACCGCTACGGCATCGACGTCATCCACGCCTGGGGCATGACCGAGATGTCGCCGCTGGGCTCGGTGTCCCGGGCGCCGGCCGGCGCGACCGGCGACGACGCCTGGCGCTACCGCTACACGCAGGGCCGCGTACCGGCGGGCGTGACCGCGCGGATCGTCGGCCCGGCCGGTGAGCCGCTGCCCGCGGACGGGACGTCGGTGGGCGAGCTGGAGGTGCGCGGGCCGTGGGTGACCGCCCGGTACATCGGCGACGACGTGCCGGAGGAGGAGAAGTTCCGGGACGGCTGGCTGCGGACCGGTGACGTCGGCACGCTCTCGCCGGACGGCTACATCACGCTCACCGACCGCGCCAAGGACGTGATCAAGTCGGGCGGGGAGTGGATCTCCTCGGTCGAGCTGGAGAACGCCCTGATGGCGCACCCGGCGGTGCTGGAGGCGTGCGTGGTGGGCGTACCGGACGAGCGCTGGGACGAGCGCCCGCTGGCCACCGTCGTGGTTCGCGAGGGCGCCTCGGTGACCGCCGAGGAGCTGCGGGACTTCCTGGCCGGCTCGGTGGCCCGCTGGCAGTTGCCGGAACGCTGGGCGTTCATCGACGCCGTGCCCAAGACCAGCGTCGGCAAGTTCGACAAGAAGGTGGTGCGCTCGCGGTACGCCGACGGCGGGCTCGACGTACGGGAACTGACCGCGTCGTAACGTTTCGGGGCGTACCGTCGCCTACACGGGCAGGAACACGTTTCCAACGGGCATTCCTCCCAGAGGGCGGCCCCGGCGTTCGCACCGCGCCGGGGCCGCCCGTCCGTTACGGGCTGACCCGCACCGTCATTGTTGCGAAACTTGTTCGCGTCTGTCCGGCTGTCGGGGAAATCCGGTCACCTACTCGTCCGCGGTGGTGACCAGCACCTTGCCCACCACGCTGTCCTGCACCGCCTGCTGCGCGGCAGCGGCGTCCGCCAGCGGATACCGGTGCAGTGGCAGCCCGGCGTCCTCACCGACCCGGATCGCGCCCTGCGCCACCGCCGCCGCGATGTCGGTGACCGCCTGCGCCTTGGCGACCTTCGGCGCGGTGTAGATCAGCACGAACTGCCAGCGCGCGTTCGGAACCATCAGCGGCCGGATCGGCAACGTGATCTCGTCGCCGCCGTCGTCGGCGTACACGCAGACCGCCCCGCCGGTACGCAGCATCCGCACGTCGGCGGCGGCGTTGCGGGCGGCGGAGACCTCGACGATCGTGTGCACCCCGTCGGGCGCGACCTTGCGGACCTCCTCGACCACGTCCTGCTCGCGATAGTTGATCACGAAGTCGGCCCCGGCCGCCGCCGCGAGCTGCGCCTTCTCCGGGCTGCTCACAGTCGCGATGACGCACGCGTCGGCCCAGCTCGCGAGCTGGATCGCCGCGTTGCCCACCGCGCCCGCGCCGCCCTGCACCAGCACCACGTGGTCGCTCAGCGCGCCCGCGTGCAGCTTGTCCGGCATGTACTCACCGGCGGTCAGGCAGCGGTGCGCGGTCATGAACGGGATGCCGAGCGCCGCCCCCAGGTCGAACGACGCCGGACCGAGCGGCACCGCGTGCCGGACCGGAACCAGCGTGTACTCCGCGGCGGTGCCCCACGGCCGCTGCCACGCCGCCTCCCACACCCAGACCCGCTCGCCGATCAGCGTCCGGTCCACGCCCTCACCGACCGCCTCGACCACCCCGGCGCCGTCCTGGTGCGGTATCTGCCAGCCGCTCGGCAGCGGCCACGCCTGGCGGGCCTTCCAGTCGGTCGGGTTCACCCCCGACACGGCCATCCGCACCAGCACCTCGCCCGGCCCGGGTTCCGGCACCGGCCGGTCCACCACCTGGAGCACCGAGGCGTCCCCGCTGCGCTCGTACACGATCGCCTTCATCGCCGTCCCTCCGCCGTCCTTCCGGGTGCGCTACCCGGCAGCCGCCCGAACATGCGGCCCCGGGCGCACCCGGCCACCGTACGACGGCTCGTCAGGCGGCCGGCTTGAGCACGACCTTCGAGTAGCCCGGCTCGCGGCGGTCGAAGCGCTGGTACGCCTCCGGCGCCGCGTCCAGCGGCAACTCCTTGCTCACCACGAAGCTCGGGGTCGCCCGCCCCGCCATGATCAGGTTTCGCAGGTGCGCATTGTAGGTCTTCACGTTCGCCTGCCCGGTGCCGATCCGCAGGCCCTTCTCGAACAGCTTGCCCACCTTGAACAGCAGCTCACCCCGGGCGGAGTGCTCGTCCGGGGCGCCCGGGTCCGCCGAGAGGTAGAGCCCGACCACGCCGATCGCCCCGGTCGCGCGCACCACCTCCACGAGCGTGTTCAGCACCAGCGCCGGCTGCTCCTCGCCGCTGGGCGCGGACGCCTGGTATCCCACCGCGTCCACGCCGTGATCGGTCCCCACCCCGGCGGTCCGGTCCCGGATCTGCTCGACCGGGTCGCCCGCGCTGAAGTCGATCGGGGTGGCGCCGATCGACTCGGCCAGCCGCAGCCGGTCCGGCACCCGGTCCACCACGAACACCTCGGACGCCCCGATCAGCACCGCCGAATACGCCGCCATCAGCCCGACCGGCCCGCCGCCCATCACCGTCAGGTTCTCGCCCGGCCGCAGCCCGGTCATCGCCACCCCGTGGTAGCCGGTCGGGAAGATGTCGGCGAGCATCGCGTAGTCCTTCTCGTGTTCGGTGCCCGGCGGCAGCTTCAGGCAGTTGAAGTCGGCGAACGGCACCCGCAGGTACTCCGCCTGCCCACCCCGGTACGGCCCCATCGACACATAGCCGTACGCGCCGCCGGCGAAGCCCGGGTTCACCGTCAGGCAGAACCCGGTGCGCTGCTCCCGGCAGTTGCGGCAGAACCCGCACGCCACATTGAACGGCATCGAGACCCGGTCACCCACGCGCAGGCTCGTCACGCCCGGCCCGGTCTCGACGATCACGCCCATGTTCTCGTGGCCGAACACGATGCCCGGTTCGGCGGCCGTCCGTCCCTCGTACATGTGCAGGTCCGAACCGCAGATTGCGGTCGTCGTGACCTGGACGACCACGTCGTTCGGATCCTCGATCCGCGGGTCGTCGACCTCGTTGACGGCCACCTCGTGCGGCCCCTCGTACACCACAGCCCTCATGTCACCGACCGTAGGCCGGGTGGTGGCGGCGGGTGGGTGGTTCAGTCGATCCCCGCCACCACAGCGGGCGTGAGCGCGCCGATCGAGGGGAGCAGCACGGTCGCGAGCGCCTCGGCGTCCGGATCGAGCGGGTACGACCCGTGCGGCACCGCCACCACCCGGCACCCGGCGGCAGCTGCCGAACGGACCCCGTTCGACGAGTCCTCCACGGCCACGCAGCGGGCCGGGTCGACTCCCAGCCGCCCGGCCACCGCGAGCCACACGTCCGGCGCGGGCTTGCCCCGGGCGGTCTCCTCCGTCGACAGGGTCGCGCCGAACGAGCCGGCCAGGCCCGTCGCGTCCAGCGCCGCCGCGATCAGCCGGGTCGGGGAGGAGCTGGCCAGCCCGAGCGGCCACCGCGCGGCGATGCGGCGCACGACCTCCTCCGCCCCGTCGATCACGGGTACGCGCTGCGCGTACCGGCGGGCCATCTCGGTCACCACCTCGGTGGCGACCTGCTCGGGCGACCTGTCGACGCCCAGCTCACCGCTGAGGTACTCGGCCCACTCGCCGGTGCTCATGCCCATCAGCCGGCGCTGCGTGTCCGGCTGCCAGAGGCCGCCGTGCTCGGCCACGTACGCGCGCCGGACCTCCTCCCAGACCGGCTCGGAGTCCACGATCACGCCGTCCAGGTCGAAGAGCACCGCGTCCACCATGCCGCCATCCTGCCCCAGCCGGCGGCCCGGCTCACCGTGGCAGCGCGGCTCCGACCGACCGCTGCGCCGGCAGGCCGATCGGCGCCTTGGCCGGGATGATCGTGCGGCAGCGGGTAGCGATCGGCTCCAGCAGGTCCCGCAGCCGGGCGGTACGTTCCGCGCCCAGCGCCCGCCACGGCCCGGCAGCGGCCCGGTCGGTGGCCTCCTCGACCACGCGGAACGTCTCCGTGGCGTACGGCGTGGCCGTCCGGTCGGCGGTCAGCCAGCCCTTCTCCACCAGCCGCTCCTCGGCCGCGGCCCACTGCTCGTCGGTCCAGCCCCGGGCGGGCTGGTGGAACTCGCGGGACTGGTCGACCCGGCACCGCCAGGCCACCACCTCGGCCGGTTCCAGCCCGGTCGTCACCAGCGCCGCCACGTGGCCGTCACCGCGGTGCTCGCGCAGCGTGGTGGCGGCCTGCCAGAGCCGGGCCAGCGGGTACTCGCCCCGGGGCAGTGCGGCGTTCACCGCGCCGAGCACCCGCCCGGCCGTGTCCACCCGCCCGGCCGCCTCCTCCAGCAGGTCGGCGGCCTCGACCAGATGCGACTCGGGCAGCTCGTAGGTGAACTCGGCGAGCGCCTGCACACCACCGGTGAGCCGCGCCCGCAGCGCCTCCTCCGGGGTGGCCAGACGCCACACCGACGGCAGCGCGCGGGCCACCATGGCCGGCGCGAAGCTGAAGAACGCCGCGGTCACGGCGGGCGCGTCGACCGCGCCGAGCGGCGCGGCCCGCCCCGCGAAGTATCCGCGCCAGTAGCCGCGCAGCCCGACCGCCTCGAACGCGGCGCGGGCCCGCGGATGGAAGTAGGTCACCGCGTGGACCGGCTCGTACAGCGTCCACATCTGCCGGGTCGCCCCGGCCCCGTCCAGCGCCGCCACGTGCACCTCCGCGTCGGTGAGCAGATCACCGCGGACGGACGTACCGCCCGCGGTGACCATGAACCTACTGCCGCAGGGTGACCGGACGGAAGCCTGGAGTGAGCTACTGCGCAGCCAGCACGTCGACGACGAAGCGCAGCGGCCCGGCCGGGCGGCCACCGGCGGCGTCGTTGCCGTACGCCAGATCGGCCGGCAGGTCCAGCTGCACCCGGCTGCCCACCGGCACGCCGACCAGGCCCTGGTCCCAGCCCTTGATGACCTGGCCCACGCCGATCTGGAAGGTGGCCGGCTGGCCGTTGTCCCAGGACGCGTCGAACTGCTTGCCGTCGGAGTAGAACACGCCCACGTAGTTGGTGGTGATGTTCTGCCCGGCCTTCACCGCCGGCCCGGTGCCCTTCACCAGCGTGGTGACGGTGAGCTTGGTCAGCTCGCCGGTGCCGGCCTGCACTGTCGGCTTGGTCTTCAGCGCCGGGTCGATGCCGGCGGGCAGCTCCGGAGCGGGCATCTCGGTGGGCTCGACCGGGGCGGTGGGGCTGGCCGAGGAGCCGGCGGTGGCCGCCTTGTCGTCGTCCCCGCCGTTCAGCCAGACCAGGCCACCGACCAGGGCCACCACGGCGAGCACGCCGACAGCCGCGCCGAGCATCGACTGCCGGCGGCGACGCGCCTCGGCGGCCTTCTTCTCGGCCAGCTGGGCGGCCAGCCGCCGCCCTGCCTTGGTGGCCGGGGCGGCCTGGCCCTCCGACCGGTTCTCCACACGCTCGCTCACGTCGACTCCCTGCAGGGTGGGTGGGTGCGCCCCCGGCGGGCCGCCGCCGAGGCCAGCGCACACGGTACCCGCCCGGAGCCCCAGCGTGCCCATACGCCCGCACCGATCAGGACACGGAGACCGATACGGGGGCACCGCACAGGGTACGTTTCGGGCATGGCGATCCTCAGTGAAGAAGACCTGGCCCTGCTCGGCGAGCCGCAGCTCGCGCACGTGGCGACGATCGAGGCCGACGGCACCCCGCACGTCACCCCGGTCTGGGTCGACACCGACGGCGAGCACATCGTGTTCAACACGGCCAAGGGGCGGCAGAAGTACCTGAACATGGCCCGCAACCCGGTGGTCGCGGTGTCGGTGGCGGACAGGGCCGACGACTTCCGCACGCTCTGGATCAAGGGCACCGTCGAGTTCGTCACCGAGGGCGCCGACGAGCACATCGACCGGCTGGCGAAGAAGTACCTCGGCCAGGACACGTACCCGTGGCGGCGCCCCGGCGAGGAGCGCGTCATCGTCCGGGTCACCCCGACCGAGAAGCTCGGGCGAGGCTGAGCGGTCCGGCCCCGCCCTCCACCGAGGGCGGGGCCCCGGCCGTACGCGCGTCAGGCGCTCTTCTTCGCGGCGGCCTTCTTCGCCGTCGTCTTCTTGGCGGCGGTCTTCTTGGCCGGTTCGGTCTTCTTCTCCGCCGTCTTCTTCGCGGGGGTCTTCTTGGCGGCCGTCTTCTTCGCCGGCTCGGCCTTCTTCTCGGCCGGCTTCCGGGCCGGGGCCTTCTTCGCGGCCTTCTTCGCCGATCGGGCCGACGAGATCGGCGTCGGCTCGGCCCCACCGCCGGACGGCGCCTCGCCCCGGGCCGCCCGGGCCCGCTCCACGGACGCCTTCAGCGCGGCCATCAGGTCCACCGCGGCGGCCGGCGCGGCCTCTTCCTCCTCCGGCTGCACCACCTCGCGGCCCTCGACCTTCGCGTCGATGACCTCCTGCAACGCCGCCCGGTAGTCGTCGGTGAAGGCGTCCGGCTCGAACTCGCCGGCCATCGAGTCGATCAGTGAACTGGCCATCGCCAGCTCCGGCGGGCGTACCTTCAGGTCCTCGTCCAGGAAACCGAAGTCGGGCCGGCGGATCTCGTCCGGCCACAGCATGGTGTTGAGCAGCAGCACGCCCTCGCGGACCCGCAGCGTCGCGAGCTGCTCCCGCTGGCGCAGCGCCACCTTGACGATCGCCACCCGCTCCGAGTCGGACAGCGCGTCGCGCAGCAGCACGTACGGCTTCGTCGCCGAGCCCTCCGGCTCCAGGAAGTACGCCTTGTTGTAGAGGATCGGATCGACCTGCTCGGCCGGTACGAACTCCAGCACGTCGATCGCGTGCGAGGTGCTCAACGGCAGGTCGGCGAAGTCCTCGTCGGTGAGGATGACCATCTCGCCACCACCGATGTCGTACCCCTTGGCGATGTCGTCGTAGGTGACCTCCTCGCCGCAGACCGAGCAGGTGCGCTTGTAGCGGATCCGGCCGCCGTCCTCACGGTGCACCTGGTGGAAACGGATGTCCTTCTCCTCGGTGGCCGAGTAGACCTTCACCCCGATCGACACCAGGCCGAACGACACCGCTCCTTTCCAGATCGCCCGCATACCCGCGCTCCTCTCCCCGGTTGACCACCAGAATCGCAAACGATCGAACGGGACGCACGCGCTTCCGCACCCAACTACAGTCGGAACGTGCCCGGCGCGCCGTTGAAGCCGATGCTCGCGACGACCGGGCAGCTCCCGGCCGGCGCCGCCTGGTCGTACGAGTTCAAGTGGGACGGCGTCCGCGCGCTCGCCGACATCTCCCGCGGCGACCGGCACTTCTACGCCCGCTCCGGCGTCGAGATCACCACCGCGTACCCGGAACTGCTCAACCTGGCCGAGCAGGTCGGTGACGCGCTGCTCGACGGCGAGGTGGTCCTCTTCACCGACGGGCAGCCCTCGTTCACCGCGCTCGCCGAACGAATGCACGTGCGCAACCCGGCCAAGGCGGCTCGGCTGGCGGCGACCGTACCCGTCACGTACATGATCTTCGACCTGTTGCGGCTCGACGGCGAGGACCTGACCGCCCGGCCGTGGCGGGAGCGGCGGGCGGCGCTGGAGTCGCTCGGGCTCGGCGCCGCCCGGTGGGCGGTGCCGCCGGTCTTCGGCGACGGCCCGGCCACCTACGCGGCGGCCGGCGAGCACGGGCTGGAGGGGGTGATGGCCAAGCGGGTCGACTCGCTCTACCGGCCCGGCGTGCGCTCCCCGGACTGGGTGAAGGTCAAGCTGGAGGTCACCGGCGACTTCGTGGTCGGCGGCTGGCGGCCCGGCGCGCGGCGCGTCGGCGGTCTGCTCGTCGGCGTGCCCGGCCCGGACGGGCGGCTGATCTACCGGGGGCGGGTCGGCGGCGGGATCGGCGCGGCCATCGAACGGGAACTGCTGCGTGAGCTGGAACCGCTGCGGGCCACCGCGTCGCCGTTCGCCGCCGGGGTGCCGCGCGAGGATGCCCGCGGCGCGATCTGGGTAACTCCCCGGATCGTGGTGGAGGTCAAGTACGGCCAGCGCACGCCGGACGGGAGGCTGCGCTTCCCGCGCATCCTGCGCCTGCGCCCGGACAAGCCGCCCGAGGAGGTCGACGATGCCGGCTGATCGGCTCAAGGTCGAGGTCGAGGGGCGCTCGCTGGAGCTGTCCAACCTGGACAAGGTGCTCTTCCCGCAGGCCGGCTTCACCAAGGGCGAGGTGATCGACTACTACACCCGGATCGCCCCGGTGCTGCTGCCGCACCTGAACGACCGCGCGCTCACCCGGATCCGGTTTCCCAACGGCGTCGACGGCGGCTCGTTCTTCGAGAAGAACGCGCCCGCCGCGACCCCCGGCTGGGTACGCACCGAGAACCTGCCCGCCCCCGGCTCCACGAAGGGGCGGGAAACCATCGACTACGTGGTCTGCGACGAGCTGCCCACGCTGGTGTGGCTGGCCAACCTGGCCGCGTTGGAGCTGCACACTCCGCAGTGGAAGATCGGCGCGCACCCGGACATGATGGTGGTCGACCTGGATCCGGGCGCCCCGGCCGCGCTCAAGCAGTGCTGCCAGGTGGCGCTGCTGATGCGCGACCGGCTGGCTTCCGACGGGATCTCCTCGTTCCCGAAGACATCCGGGAAGAAGGGCATGCAGCTGTGCTGCCCGATCGCCGGTACGCAGGACGCCGAGATCGTCTCCGACTACGCCAAGCGGATCGCGCAGGAACTGGAGCAGGCGCACCCGAAGCTGGTCGTGTCGAAGATGGCGAAGAACCTTCGGCCCGGCAAGGTCTTCATCGACTGGAGCCAGAACAACGCGGCGAAGACGACAGTGGCGCCGTACTCGCTGCGGGCCCAGCCGGTGCCGGCCGTGTCGACGCCGCTGACCTGGGACGAGGTGGAGGCCGGGGCGGCCGGGAAGCGGCCGTCGACGCGGCCGTACACCGCCGGGGAGGTGCTCAAGCGGGTGGAGAAGCAGGGCGACCTGCTGGCGCCGCTGCTCGACGGCGGTCCCGAGCTGCCCGTGCGCTGATCCGGGCCGCTTCGGTTGCTCCGGACGGGGCGGCTCGGACGGTTAGGGTGAGCGGACCGGCAGACAGGAGTTTCGCGCATGGCCCACCAGGCAGCCGTCGCCGTCGCGCCCGACGCGGTCGGGTACCCGCTGCTCAGCTACCACGACGACGGGACGGGCGAACGCACCGACCTGACCGCCGCGCAGCTCGGCGAGTGGACGGCCCGCAGCGCCGGGCTGCTCCGCGACGGGTGCGGGCTGCGCCCCGGTGACCGGGTGGCGGTGCTGCTGCCGCCGCACTGGCGTACCGCGGCGGTGCTGCTCGGGGCCTGGTCGGTCGGGTTGACGGTGTCGTTCCGTCCCCGCGCGCTGGCCGGCCTGCCGGTGCTGGAACCGGGCGCGGACCGGCCGTACGACGCGGTGTTCGTGACGCCGGAACGCCTCGACGACTGGCTGGAGGACGTACCCGAGGGGACGCACCGCTATCTGGTGGGCACCGGTCCGGGGCCGCTCGGCGAGGTGCCGCCGGGCTGGCTGGACTGGTCGGCCGAGGTGCTGCGGCACCCCACCGACCCGCCGGACTACACGGCAGTCGACCCGTCCGGGCCGGCCACGGCGGACGGCACCAGCTTCGGGGCGTGGCGTCGCCTGGCCGCCGAGATCGCCACCCAGCTCGATCTGCACCCCGGCGACCGCCTCCGGGTGGACCCGACCGAGGACGAGCAGCCCTTGAAGTGGCTGCTGGCCCCCCTGTCCGCCCGAGCCACGGTCCTGATCCACGCCACCTCCGCCCCCGCCTCCTCGCCTCGCTGATCTTGCAGTAGCGGCCCCTCGGGTGCCGGTTTTGCGGCTCTTGCCCGGGCCGCACCTGCAAGATCAACGACGTTGCTGGTTTTCGCGTCGATCCACGCAGAGATCTTGGAAGAAAACGGTCGCCATGAGGGCCCTCTCCTTCCAAGATCTCCGCGAGTCCCAGTGAGCGAAACGCTCGTCTCATGTTGCGGGCGCGCGGGGTAGTCGCGCACGGCCCTCGTTCGCGCTGCTCACTCACTCGCGCCGATCTTGGAGTTGTGGTGCCTCGCGTAAGCCGTGAAGCGGGCATCTGAGGCGCCACAACTCCAAGATCGACGGAGTGAGTGGGGGTGAGGGGGTGAGGAAAGCGGTTGACCGTGGGGGACGGGGTGGGGCCTACTGCGTCGGTGAGTCGGGCCGTGGGGTCGGGCGGGTGACGGGAGTGGGCGTGGGCGGGACGGGTGCGCTTGTGTGGCGGGAGTTCGGCGAGGACGACCTGGCCGCGTTGACCGGCTTGGCGCAGGCGTGTCTCGCCACTGACGGCGGGTTGCCTTTGTTCGGGCGTACCCCGTTGGTGCGGGCGCGGCTGCTTCAGTCGCGTACCCATGGGGCGTGGTCCGGCGGCGACCTGGTCGCGGCCGTCGGGGTCGGCGCCGGGCGGACGCCGGCCACCGCCACCGGCCTCGTGCACCCCGCGTGGCGCGGGCGCGGGCTCGGCGGCGCGCTGCTCGACTGGGCGGAGAAGCACGCCGGCGACGCTGGACTGCTGGTCACCACGGAGACGTGGAACGCGGGCGCGGAGGAGTTGTTCGCCAAGCGCGGCTACACGCGGACGTTCCTGGAGTGGGTGCTGCGGCACGACCTCGACGCGCTGCCCGAGGTCACCGCGCCGGACGGCGTCACGGTGGAGCCCGCCACGCTGGGACTGGAGCTGTTCGCCACCTACCGCGCGTCGTTCGCCGACCGGCACGGCTTCGTGGAGCCGGAGGCCGACGAGTGGCTGGGCGACCTGCGCGACGACGAGGACTTCCGGCCGGAGTTGACGCTGCTCGCGCGCGGCCCGGACGGGGATGCGGCCGGTTTCGTCACCGTGCTCGACAACTGGATCGACCAGGTCGGCGTGGTGCCGGGCTGGCGCGGGCGGCGGGTCGGCGCGTACCTGGTGGCGCGCGTGCTCCGCGGCCTCGCCGACGCGGGCGCGGACGGCGCGTGGCTCTGCGTCAACGACGACAACCCGGCCGCCGGGCTATACCGGCGGCTCGGCTTCCGCGACTTCGGCCGCCGCGCCCGCTACCTGCGTGGCTGACCCGACGCGGGAGGCGATTCCTGCGCGGGCTGGCGGCGCTGAGCCGCTGTCCGAGCGCAGGCACTCGGGCAAGTTCAACCTGCGGGTCGGCGAGAGCCTGCACCGAGAGTTGGCCATCCACGCCGCCGAGGAAGGCATGAGCCTGAACCAGTACTTGCTGAGGAAGCTGAGCGCCGCCTGACCCGTCCGGAGCGGTCCCTGCCGGGGACTGTTGCCGATGCCCATTGACGTGGTCTTATGGCGGGACGACGACGTCATCGATCCGCAGCTTTGACAACCCCGCGTCGGTACTCCTTTCATGCCTTCCGAAAGGTGCAACGATGCACAGGAAACCGACGATTCACCTGGCAGTGCTCGTCGCTGCCGCCGCCACCTTCCTGACCGCCGGCGGAGCCCCCGTCGCGGCCACGGCCGCCTCTCCCGCCGCCGCCGAGTGCGAGCCGGGCGCGGACAGCCACAGCGCCGCCCGGGTACGTGAGGGCGCCACCGCAAAGGAGCCCGCGCTCTACTCGACGAACGAGGCCAAGGCGTACGGCGTCATCAAGGACTCGCCGCGCCTCGCCAACGGCAGCGTCACCGTGCCGACGGTCTTCCACATGATCTCCGACCACGAGCTGAGCGCGGCCGAGAAGGCCCGCTGGAACACGCTCATCTCGGCGCAGATGACGGTGCTCAACGACTCGTTCGCGGGTCGTACCGCGGCCGACGCGTCGGACACGCCGTTCCGCTTCTCGCTGGTCGACACCACGTGGACCGTCAACAGCACCTGGTACACGGTGGTGCCGGGCAAGAACGAGCGGGACATGAAGAAGGCGCTCTACACCGGCGACTCCCGCACCCTGAACGTCTACGCGGCGAACATCGGTGACGGGCTGCTCGGCTGGGCGTACTTCCCGAAGGGCTACAACAACGGCCGCGACTACATCGACGGCGTGGTGATGCTGGACGAGTCGATGCCGGGCGGTACGGCCGGCAAGTACGCGCTCGGTGACACGCTCACGCACGAGGTGGGGCACTGGCTGATGCTGGAGCACACGTTCGCGCACGGCTGCTCCGCGTCCGGCGACTTCGTGGCGGACACGCCGCGTGAGGCGGCGCCGCAGTTCAACTGCCCGATCGGCGCGGACACCTGCACCGCGCCGGGGCTGGACCCGATCCACAACTTCATGGACTACACGCAGGACTCCTGCATGAACATGTTCACCCCGGGCCAGGCCGACCGGATGAGCGACGCCTGGGTCGCGTTCCGGGCCAGCGGCAAGGGCTGACCGCGAGACCGGGCGGGCCGCACCACGGCGGCCCGCCCGGCCGCGCGCCGGTCAGTCGACAGTCGGCAGCGTCGGCCCGAGCACGTCGTCGGCGTCCACGATGGTGTACGCGTACCCCTGCTCGGCCAGGAAGCGCTGCCGGTGCGCGGCGTACTCGGTGTCGATGGTGTCCCGGGAGACCACCGTGTAGAAGTGCGCCTGCCGCCCGTCGGCCTTCGGGCGCAGCACCCGCCCGAGCCGCTGCGCCTCCTCCTGCCGGGAGCCGAACGTGCCGGACACCTGGATCGCCACCGCCGCCTCGGGCAGGTCGATGGAGAAGTTGCCGACCTTCGAGAGCACCAGCGTCCGCAACGAGCCGGAGCGGAACGCGTCGAACAGCCGCTCGCGTTCCTTGTTCGTGGTGGAGCCCTGCACGATCGGCGCGTCCAGGTATTCGCCCAACTGGTGCAGCTGGTCGAGGAACCCACCGATGACGAGGACCTGCTCGTCCGGGTGCCGGTCCACCAGCGCCCGCACCACGGGCAGCTTCGTGTGGGCGGTCGCCGCCATCCGGTAGCGCTCCTCGGCCTCCGCCGTCGCGTACGCCATGCGCTCGGCGTCGGTGAGCGTCACCCGTACCTCGGTGCACTCCGCCGGGGCGATCCAGCCCTGCTGCTCGATGTCCTTCCACGGCGCGTCGTACCGCTTCGGGCCGATCAGGCTGAACACGTCGCCCTCGCGGCCGTCCTCGCGTACCAGAGTCGCGGTGAGGCCGAGCCGGCGACGGGCCTGGAGGTCCGCCGTGAAGCGGAAGATCGGCGCGGGCAGCAGGTGCACCTCGTCGTAGACGACCAGGCCCCAGTCGCGGGCGCCGAACAGGTCCAGGTGGGTGAACGCGCCGCCGCGCCGCGAGGTGAGCACCTGGTACGTGGCGATGGTGACCGGGCGGATCTCCTTGCGCTCGCCCGAGTACTCGCCGATCTCCTCCTCGGTCAGCGACGTGCGGGCGATCAGCTCCCGCTTCCACTGCCGTCCCGCCACCGTGTTGGTGACCAGGATCAGCGTGGTCGCCTTCGCCTCGGCCATGGCCGCCGCGCCGACCAGCGTCTTGCCGGCGCCACAGGGCAGCACCACCACGCCGGAGCCGCCGGCCCAGAACGCCTCGACGGCTTCCCGCTGGTACGACCGCAGCGTCCACGGCTTGCCGCCGTCCTGGCCGGCCTCGGCCAGCTCGATCGGGTGCGCCTCGCCGTCCACGTACCCGGCCAGGTCCTCGGCCGGCCAGCCCAGCTTGAGCAGCGCCTGCTTGAGCCGGCCCCGCTCGGACGGGTGCACCGCGATGGTGTCGTCGTCGAGCTTCGCGCCGAGCATGCCGGCGAGCTTCTTGCTCTTGGCGACCTCGATCAGCACCACCCGGTCCAGCGCGCGCAGCACCAGGCCGTGCACCGGATCGTTGGCGAGCTGGAGCCGGCCGTACCGGTCCATCGTCTCGGCCACGTCAACCAGCAGCGCGTGCGGCACCGGGTAGCGGGAGTACTTGATCAGCGAGTCGACCACGCCCTCGGCGTCGTGGCCGGCGGCCCGCGCGTTCCACAGGCCCAGCGGCGTCAGCCGGTACGTGTGCACGTGCTCGGGGGAGCGTTCCAGCTCGGCGAAGGGCGCGATGGCCATCCGGCACGCCTGCGCGTCGGGGTGGTCGATCTCCAGTAGCAGCGTCTTGTCCGACTGCACGATCAGTGGTCCACCGCTCACGCCAGCGTCCTCTCGCATCGCCCGGAACCCCGCTGCCCGGAACCCCGCCGCACCCCGGCTGACCTGCCGGAGGCCGACCAACCAGTGTTGCACGCCGGAGGGCTGCGCAAAAAAGTCCGGCTGGACAGGCAACGTCATACTCGTCCCACACGTCTAGCAAGCGGGACGACTGTCCAGGGAGGGCCCATGCAGCGTGTCCGGTTTCTCGCCCGGGTCACCGCCCTGGCGGTGGTCGTGCTGGTCGGTGTCGGCGCCTGCGCGCTCGATCCGCAGGCGGACGGCGCCGGGGGGAGCACCCCCGGCCCGGTCGGGCTGACGGAGGGAGCATCGGGGGCGAGCGCGTCGCCCACGCCGGAGCAGCCGGTCACGTCCCCGTCGGCGCAGCCGAGCCGGACGGCCTCGCCGAAACCCTCCCGATCGCCGGAGGCGACGAAGACGACGAAACCCAAGCCGAAGCCGAGCGCGTCCGCCGGGTGCCCGCAGGGCGAGCACCAGCGGGCCGTGGAGACGTACCTGACCCGGCTGGGCGGCTTCGGGACGCTGACCGTGGACGGCGAGCAGTCCGCCGCCGACTGCGCCGCGATCAAGAAGTTCCAGATCCGGTACGGCATCAGCCCGTCCTCGGGTCGCGCCGGCCCCACCACGTACGACGTGGCGAAGCGGCTGGCCGCCACCGACACCGCGCGGTGCAAGGCCGGTTCCCGGCTGACGTTCTGCGTCGACCTGACCCGGCAGACGGTCTGGGCGATGCGCGGCGGCGAGGTGGTGATGGGCCCGACCGTGACCCGCACCGGCATGTCCGGCTACGCCACCCCGGCCGGCACGTACACGGTGGGGCGGAAGAACCCGCGCGAGTGGTCCAACCCGTACGAGGTGTGGCTGCCGTACTGGCAGCAGTTCAACGGCGGGATCGGCTTCCACGAGACCACGACATACCTGCACAACGGCGCGATCGGCTCGCACGGCTGCGTGAACCTGCTGCACCGCGACGCGGTACGCCTGTGGGAGCTGGGCTCGGTCGGCACCCGCGTGGTGGTGATCGGCCGCCGCCCCGGCACCTGAACCGGCCCGGAACCCGCCCTCACCCGTGACCGGACGGCCCGGATCAGGGTTTTAACCCCTGTCCGCCCGGTCCGGCAGGTGCCACTCTGGAAGCCGGGTCCAAGCCGGGACGGGGAGGGACTGCCATGACCGTTGACCAGGACGTGCTTCCCGACGAGGAGCGGACGCAGCAGCAGGAGGTGCCCACGGCGGTCCTGTTCGGCTACGCGGCCGCCGCCGTCGGGGTGTTCGGCTGGTTCCTGTTCGGGCTGCTGGTGCAGCAGCAGGGCTTCGTGGACTCGGTCGGCGAGTCGGCCGGCGCGGCGTTCGCGTTGCTGCTGGCCGTGTCGGTGGTGGGCACGTTGCGCCGCAACGGGGAGTGACGCCTCACTCCTCCAGCACGGCTGCGGTGATCCGGTGCAGCGCGAACGTGTGCAGCATCTCCGTCCGGTCGTCCTCGGCGCGCAGGTAGCCGGCGCCGATAGACACCGGCCGGACCAGCCGGGACGCGGTCGCCCCGTGCGCGTCGACGTAGCCGACCCAGACCAGCGCCTTGTCCCGTACCGCCTGCTGAAGCACCGCCAGCGCGTCACCGTGACCGGGCACCGGGGCGGGACCGCCCGCCGCCGCGCCGCCCCGGACCACCGCCGGGGCCCGCCGCGCCGCCCGGGCCGCCGCGTCGCCCCGGCGGATCTGCTCCACCACGCCGAGCAGACGGGGCATCGGCAGCTTCGGCGTGGCGAGCGGGTCCACCGCGCGGCCGATCCCGGTACGGGCCGGCGCCCGCCGGGTCTTCGGCCGGGCCAGCACCGTCGCTCCGCTGGCGTCCTCGGGCACCGGGGCGTACCCGGCGTCGCGCAACGCGGTGAGCATCCGGTTGACCTGGTACGGCGTGACCAGCACGGTGGGTGCGAGCCGGCGGAACGCCAGCGGCTCCAGGCGTCGGTCGGCCTGCACCTCGGTGAGCAGCGCCTCGTCGTCGCTGCGCACGTATGCGCCGGCCGACCCGACGCGCAGCCCGCCGTGCTTGCGGGCCACGTCGTCGACCAGATAGGTCAGGCCCTGCGGCACCGGGGTACGGGACCGGCGGCGGAACAACGCGTGCAGGTCCTCCGCGGTGTAGCCGGCGTCCAGCGCCCGTCGGATGCTGCCCGTGGTGACCCGGTGCACGCTCGCCCCGCCCGCCGACTCGTGCTCGGCCACCACGTCCAGTTCGGCGGCGAGCGCCGGGTCGGGCGGGCCGGGCACCACCACTGTCAGGTCGGCCTGCACCAGCACGTGGTCGACCGGGGCGGGCAGCAGCCCGTCCAGCGCGCGGACGGTGGTCGACGGGTCGCCCGACTCGGCGTCGGAGCGCAGCCCGAGCGGGTCGTCGCCGCGTTCGTCGGCGTCGGTCAGCTCGGCGAGCAGCAGCCGCCCGTACGTGGTGAGCGCGCCGAGCCCGGTCACGCCCAGCGAGGCCGCCTCGGCCAGCACCTCCCGGTGCGCCGTCTCCCGCCCCCGGGCCCGCCGGGGCGCGCGCCAGTCCAGCAGTTCCAGCACTTCGTCCGGGGTGGGCGCGGTGCCGGCCGGCAGGTCGGCGAGCACGGCGAGCACCGCACGCCGGGCGGCGGGCGCGCCGGCTCGTTCCGCCTCGGCGGAGAGCACCGAGATGGGCCGGTCCCGGTCGTCGCGCTGCCCGATCAGGCCGGCCTGGCGGGGCATCGACATCCAGGCGCGGGCGAGCTGCTCCCAACGCTGGGCCAGCGACGCCGCGCGCCACACCTCGTACCCGCCGGTGGGCAGGATCTGCTGGTCGCCGCCGTAGCGGGTGGTGGCCGCGCCGGTCAGTTCCATCTCACCGGTCAGCCCGGCCGCGTACGCGACCTCGAACAGCAGCGCGGTGGTCGTCTCGTCCAGTCCGAGTCCACGGGCGAGCCGGCGCAGGTCGCGGACGCCGACGCCGCCGGAGCGCAGCACCGGGGCCGGCTCCACGATCAGCGCCTCCAGCAGCGCCTCGGTGTGCCGGACCACCTCCATGGTCTGCCCGGCCCCGGCCGAGTCGACGGACTTGACCTCGCGGGGCGGGCCGGACACCACGGGTGGGCTGGTGCGCAGCGGGCCGAGCGGGCCGGAGTCGCGGCGCAGCACCAGCCCCACCTCGCGGGGCAGCTCGACGGTGCCGTTGCGGCCGCCGGACATCCGCACCAGCAGCCGGTGCTCGACCAGCCAGCGGATCGGGGACCCGGTCGGCGCGCCGCCGTTCACCAGGTCCGGCGGGAGCACGTCCTCGGCGCCGGTCGCGGGGGCCTCCAACGCGCCCGGCGCGACGGTGCCGACCGGCGGTCCGGCGGCGAGCCGGTCCAGGACGGCGCGGGCCGAGGGCGGGGCGGACAGCAGCGTCCGCCGCAGCTTCGCCGGGTCCGCGCAGAGGGCCGCCACGCGCGGGTCCAGCTCCGCCGCCGGCCGGCCCAGCCCCGCCGGGTACGGGGACACCTCGTCGATGCCCCCGGCCACGCACAGGTCGTGCTCGGGGCCGTACAGCAGGAACCGGGCCCGGAGCCGGTCGACGGCGGCGCGGACCGCGGTGGGCGCGGGGGGTCGTGGCCCGGCGGTGGCCATGGCCAGGATCTGGTCGGTGGAGGTGGCGCCCTCGGGGCCGCGGGTGAGGCGGGCGGCGTCGAGGATCTGGAGGGTGAACTGGTCCAGCCCGTCGAGCGCCCGGGCCACGGAGACCCGGGACTGGGCGCGCAGGGCGAGGGCGGACACGTCGGCCGGCACCGGTACGACGAGGTCCGGCCGCAGCTGGAGCAGCGCGGCGAGGGACTCGTCGGGGAGGGCCCGCAGGTGGTCGGCGAGTGAGGTGGTCATCGTCGTACCACGCTAGCCCGCTGGGTAGGTTCTCGGCATGCCTCCGCTGATGGTCGGCTTCGACCTCGACATGACACTGGTCGACTCCCGCCCCGGGATCGCCGCCGCGTTCCGGGCGCTCACCGCGCGGACCGGCGTGCACGTGGACGGGGATCTGGCGGTGTCGCGGCTGGGCCCGCCGCTGCGCACCGAGCTGGCGCACTGGTTCCCGCCGGAGCGCATCGAGGAGGCGGTGACGCTCTACCGGGAGCTGTATCCGGCGTACGCGATCACTCCGACGGTGCCGATGCCGGGCGCGGAGGCCGCGCTGCGCGCGGTGCAGGCGCGCGGCGGCCGGACGATGGTGGTGACCGCGAAGATCGGCCGGCTGGCGAAGCTGCACCTGGACCACCTCGGGCTACCGGTGGACGAGCTGGCCGGGGACGTGTTCGCCGAGCAGAAGGCGGTCGCGTTGCGCGAGCACGGCGCGACGCTCTACGTGGGTGACCACGTGGCCGACATGGCCGCCGCGCGAGCTGCGGGAATCCCAGGCGTGGCAGTGGCGACCGGTCCCTGCTCGGTCGACGAACTGACCGAGGCCGGGGCGTACCTGGTGCTTGATGATCTCGTCGAATTCCCGAGGGCGCTGGACCGGATCATCGGGCTAGCCTTGGAGGGGTAGACGGTTCGAGTGGAGCGGGGTTCAACAGGTGCCGACGGGTCGAGTGAAGTGGTACGACGCCGCCAAGGGGTACGGGTTCGTCACCAGTGACGAGGGTGGCGACGTGTTCCTGCCGAAGGGCGCGCTACCGGCGGGTGTCGCCGACCTGAAGGGTGGCCAGCGGGTCGATTTCAGCGTCGTGGACAGCCGGCGGGGCGCCCAGGCGATGGGGGTCAAGCTGCTGGAGGCGCCGCCTTCGGTGGCGGAGCTGCGCCGCCGGCCGGCCGAGGAGCTGCACGGCCTGGTCGAAGACATGATCAAGGTGCTGGAGGCGAAGGTCCAGCCGGACCTGCGCCGGGGTCGCTTCCCGGATCGGAAGACCTCCCAGAAGATCGCTCAGCTGGTCCACGCGGTGGCGCGCGAGCTGGAGGTCTGAGGGACGAGCCCGGCGTCGGCGGCCCGGCCCAGCAGCGCCTCCACGGCGGCGAAGCCGGCCTCACCCAGGTCGGCGGTGAATTCGTTGACGTAGAGGCCGATGTGCCGGTCCACCACGTCGGGCTCCATCTCCTGCGCGTGCGCGAGGACGTACTCGCGGCTCGCAGCCGGGTCGGCCCACGCCTGGCGTACCGACTCGCGGATCCAGGCGGCGGCATCGGCCGGGTCGACAGCGCCCCGGCGGGCCAGGATCGCGCCCAGCGGGATCGGCAGCCCGGTGTCGCCCTCCCACCACTCGCCCAGGTCGACGAGCGCGGTCAGCCCGTGCCGCGGGTAGGTGAAGCGCGCCTCGTGGATCACCAGGCCGGCGTCGTACCGGCCGGCGGCCACGCCCGGCATGATCTCGTGGAACGGCACCACCTCGATGCGCGCCGGCGCCTGGTCGGCCGCCCAGAGCCGGAACAGCAGGTACGCGGTGGTCCGCTCGCCGGGCACCGCCACCGTCGCGCCGGACAGGTCGGTCCGGTCGCCGCGGGTCAGCACCAGCGGGCCGCAGCCCCGGCCGAGCGCGCCGCCGCAGGGCAGCAGGTGGTAGTCGTCCAGCAGCCAGGGCAGCGCCGCGTAGCTGACCTTCACCAGGTCGAACGCGCCCCGCTCGGCGGCCGTGTTGGTCACGTCGACGTCCGCGTAGGTCACCTCGACCGGCGGCGCGCCGGGCACCCGGCCGTGCACCAGGGCGTCGAAGACGAACGTGTCGTTGGGGCAGGGGGAGATCGCCAGGGAGAGCGCCACGTCCCCACCGTAACCCCGGGGGCCGGGCCGCCCGTCACAGCGTCCGGTGTGACATCCAGCCGTTCCGGTGCAGCCGTTCGATGCCGTCGAGCAGCAGGTCCAGCGCGAACTCGAACTCGAACTGGTCGTCGCAGCCCGGCCCGACGACCGAGTCGCCGTCGTGCGACGCCGCGGTGGCGATCGCCGCGAGGTTGGGGAACCGGGCGGCCATCTCCGGCGGCAGGTCGGCCGGTGGCTCGGGCACTGTAGCGCCGGACCGGCCGGCCTGCCGGGTGGCGTCGAACAGTTCCTGGCTGAAGCCCAGCAGCCGGCTGCCCATCGCGTGCATCACGTGGTGGGCGAGGTCGGTGGAGAACCCTCCGGCGCGGAGCGCCCCGACCGTCGAGTCCAGGTACGCCAGCACGGCCGGCGTCGCCGTGCTGCGGGACTCGATCGCCAGCGGCGCCCAGGGGTGGCGCAGCAGCACCTGTCGCGCCGAGAGGATGCGCCGCCGGATCGCCTGCTTCCAGTCGCCGGGCTCCGGCGGATCGATCTCCGCGACCACGACGTCGATCATGCCGTCGACCAGTTCGTCTTTGTTCGCCACGTGCTTGTAGAGCGCCATCGGCACGACGCCCAGGTCTTGGGCGAGGTTGCGCATGCTGAGCGACTCGATGCCGGTCCCGTCGGCGAGCGCGACGGCGGCACGCAGGATCCGGTCCCTGCTCAGCGGTGCCCGGCGCACCTTCTCCGCCTGCTTCGGCATGTGGTTCCTCGCCTTCCCGGGGGCGGTTGTCACAGTATCCGCCTTGACTGGTGTACGGCGTACACCTAGCCTGGTCCCATCGAGGTGTACGCCGTACACCTGGGAGGGAGCGGGACCATGAGAGCGATCGTCCAGGACCGGTACGGCCCACCTGAGACACTCACGCTGGCCGACGTCGACACGCCCGTACCCGCCGTTGACGAGGTGCTGATCCGGGTCGAGGCGGCCGCGCTCAACGCGTACGACTGGCACGTCATGCGTGGCGATCCCCGGCTATCGCGGCTGGCGCTCGGCCTCACGCGGCCCCGGGCGCGCATCCGTGGCCGCGACGTGGCCGGGCGGGTCGAGGCCGTCGGCGCCGGGGTACGGCAGATACGTCCCGGCGACGCCGTCTTCGCCGACCTCGGCGAGGCCGACGGCGCGTTCGCCGAGTACGTGTGCGTACCCGAACGCCTGGTCGCGCCCCAGCCGGCGAACCTGTCCCCGGAGCAGGCCGCCGCCCTGCCGCTCGCGGGCGTCACCGCGCTCCAGGGGCTGCGCGACGCCGGGCAGGTCCGGCCCGGCCACCGGGTCCTGATCAACGGGGCATCCGGCGGCGTCGGCACGCTCGCCGTCCAGCTGGCCAAGGCGCTCGGCGCGACGGTGACGGGCGTGTGCCGCACCCGCAACGTCGACCTGGTCCGTTCGCTCGGCGCCGACCACGTGGTCGACTACACCCGCGACGACTTCACCCGCGCCGGGCGCCGGTACGACGTGGTGTTCGACCTGGTCGGCAACCGTTCGCTGCGCGCGCTGCGGCGCGCGTTGACGCCGACCGGGACGCTCGTGCTCTCCGGCGGCGGCGTCTACCGCGGCGGCAGCCTCATCGGACCGGTCGGGCTGCTCGCCCGCGGACGGCTGACGGCGCCCTTCGTCCGGCAGCGCATCGTCGCGCTCGCCACCTCACCCGGCCGGGCGCACCTGGACGCGCTCCGCGAGCACGCCGAGGCCGGCCGGCTCACCGTGGCCATCGACCGTACCTATTCGCTCCACGAGGTGCCCGACGCCATCCGCTACCTCGAAACCGAGCACGCGCGGGCGAAGGTCGTCGTCACCATCTGAGGCCGTCGTCCCCAGCCCGGCGAGTTGTCCACAGGGTTGTCCACAGGTGGACAAGATCAGTGGAGGGCGGCTGCGGCGCTGGTCAGCGCGGCGAACGCCTCGCGCATCCGCCACGCGCTCCGGTCGCGCGGACCGATCGGGTTGGAGACCGTACGCAGCTCGGCGAAGGGCACACCGGCCTGGGCGGCGGCGACCGCCACGCCGTACCCCTCCATGGCCTCGGCCACCGCGTCCGGGTGCCGTTGCGCGAGCGCCGCCGTGCTCGCGGCGGTGCCGGTCACCGTGCTCACGGTGAGTACCGTGCCGACAGCCGCCCCCGGCAGGGCGGCCCGCAGCCCGGCCAGCAGGCCCGGATCGGCGGGCACGATCCGGCCGCCGCCCAGCAGCTCGGGGGGCATCCCCAGGTCCTCGACCGGGATGAACCCGCCGGGCGACTCGGCGCCCAGGTCGGCGGCGACACTGCGGTCGGCGAGCACCGTGCCGCCCACCGCGACCCGGCCGACGAAGCCACCGGCGATGCCGGCGCTGACCACCGCCCGGTACGGCCGCCCGGCCGCCTCGGCCAGCGCCAGCAGCCGTGCCGTGGCGGCAGCGGCGACAGCCGGGCCGACACCGACCGGCAGCACCGTCACGTCCGGCGGTGCCGTCCCGTCCGGCGCGGCGGATGCGGTCAGGCCGGCGCGGATCGCCTCGGCCTCGGCGGGTACCGCCGTGACCACGAGCAGCCCGGTCACGCCACCGGCCCCCGGGGGTCGCGCCGCTCGGTGTCCTCGACGCCGCCGGAACCGCCCACCGATGAGGAGGGCCGGTAGATGTGGAAGCCGGGCGGCGCGAGCCCGTCGTCGTCGGGCGGGCCGGCACGCTGAGGCGCCGGTGACGTGGGCGCCGGGTCGTCGAACGAGGTGGTGGCCGGTTCCGCGGCTCGGGTGGCCTGCTCCGCCGCCAGTTCCTCGTCGCCGAGCGGCCGGCCGACCAGGTGCTCACCCCGCAGCTTGCCGGCGACCAGCACGCCGCGTACGGCCACCAGCGCGGCCACCACGGCGGCGACGGTCACCCCGATCAGCCCGGTGAACGGCACCAGCCCGAGCCCGCCCCCGGCTACGAACGCGAGCATCAGCGCGGTCTCCGAGTGCGCGAACGAACTGGCCCGCAGCCGCTCCGGGATGCGTTCCTGGATCGAGGCGTCCACCGTCAGCTTGGCGATCCCGCTCATCATCGCCGCCACCAGGCAGAGCAGCGCCACCATGGGCAGGGAGAACTTCAGCGCGGCGAGCACCGCCACGCCGGCCACCACTATCGTGCCGCTGGACTGGAGCGCGGTCGGCCGGTGGATGCGCAGCCGGGTGCCGATCGCGGTGGCCAGGAACGTGCCGACGGCCAGCGCGCCGCCGACCAGGCCCAGCGCGCCCTGGGCGCCGAGGTCACGGCCGAAGAAGTCGGTGGTCAGGTCGCCGGCCTTGATGGCGAAGGCCAGGAAGAGCAGCAGGAAGCCGTAGAGCCCGCGCAGCGCCGCCGCGCCGATGAGCGTGGCGATCACCAGGCGGCCGGCCGGGCGGCCCCGGCCCAGCGGGCGCTCGCCGTCACGGCGGCGCATCGCGCGCAGCGGGTGCGGCATCCGCTCCGGCGGCTCGGAGTCGGCCTTCGGCGGCAGCCGCAGGGAGATCACCATGCCGACCAGGAAGATCACCGACGCGACCCGCAGCGGCCACTGCGGCCCGAACCAGAACGCGGCCAGCCCGATCGGCGCGACGAGCGCGCCCGCCACCGTGCCGTAGACGCTCGCCCGCGCCCCGACCTGGGACAGTCCCAGGCCCTCGGGCAGCAGCCGGGGGACCGCTGCCGAGCGGGCCACGCCGTACGCCCGGGAGAGCGCGAGCACGCCGAACGCCGCCGGGTAGAGCCCGAAGCCGCCGATGTAGTCGGAGATCAGCCAGGCCAGGAACGCGCGGCCGAGCATGGTGGTGGCCAGCGCGTACCGCCGGCCGTGGCGGAAGTGGTCGAGCAGCGGGCCGACCACCGGGGCGAGCATGGCGAACGGGACCATGGTCACCAGCAGGTAGAGGGCGACCTTGTTGCGTGCCTCGCCCAGCGGCACGTCGAAGAAGATCGTCCCGGCCAGGCCGATGGCGATGAGCGTGTCGCCGGCGCAGGAGAGGGCGTGCAGGTCGAACAGCCGGACCATGCCCACCTCGTTGCCGGCGCTGCGGGCCCGGGCGGTGCCGGCGCGGCGGGTCATCCAGCGCCCGCCGTGCAGAGACCCGCGCAACAGCAGCCGGGTGGCGCGGATGCCGGTGCCGACGGTCCGCCCCAGAAAGGAGCGGCCGGAGCGGGAGGACAGCGCCATGCGTCCCATCCTCGCCCATTCGATCCACGCGCGCCGCATCACCCGCGGAGAACGACTCCGGGGAGTGCCTGTCACCCGTGGACCGGCATGGGGAACAATGGTCCGGTGACCAGGCCCGCCTCCGCCCGCGCTCCCCGGCTCGACCAGGTCTGCGCCGCCGCCGTCGAGGTGGCCCGCGACGCCATCACCGAGGTGGAGCCGACAGACATCGGCGACCATCTCCAGGCCGTCGCCGAGGGCGACCGGGTCGTCACCCACTACTTCGAATGCCGGATGGCCGGTTACCGCGGCTGGCGCTGGGCCGTCACGGTGACCCGGGTGCCGCGCAGCCGGCACGTCACCATCTGCGAGACGGTGCTGCTGCCCGGCCCGGACGCGCTGCTCGCCCCGGGCTGGTTGCCCTGGCAGGAGCGGCTCAAGCCGGGCGACCTGGGCCCGGGCGACCTGCTGCCCACCCCGGCCGACGACGAGCGGCTCGCGCCCGGCTACCTGCTCTCCGACGACCCGGCGGTCGAGGAGACCGCCTGGGAGCTGGGGCTGGGCCGGGCCCGGGTGCTGTCCCGGGAGGGGCGCGCCGAGACCGCCCAGCGCTGGTACGACGGTGACCACGGCCCGGACGCCGCGATCTCGACGGCCGCGCCGGCCGCCGCCCGCTGCGGCACCTGCGGTTTCTACCTGCCGCTGGCCGGGGCGCTGCGACTGGCCTTCGGCGCGTGCGGCAACTTCTACGCGCCCGACGACGGCCGGGTGGTCAGCGCCGACCACGGGTGCGGCGCGCACTCGGAGACGCTTGTGGAGACGCCCGAGACGCCGGTCGAGGAGCTGCCCACCGTCTACGACGACAGCGCGGTCGAGGCCATGACGGTCAGCCGGGCCCCCGGGTCGGTCGAGGCGTCCGAGCCGGCGGAGCCGTACGGCCACCCCTGACCGGTCAGCGCGGCCGCTGCGCGGCGGCCGCGCGTCGGCGACGCCGGTTGGCGTCGTGCCGCATCATCACCGCCAGGCCGGGAAAGCCCCACAGAAAACCGGCCAGGCAGGTCCAGAGCCAGTTCTGACGCCCGGACTCGGTGAGCCAGTCCCGGAAGAAGATCAGTAGCACCAGACCGGCCACCGCCCAGGCGATCAGCCCGGCGACGGCGAACGGCACCATCGGCGGGTCGAGCGGCTCCGGCCGCGGCTGTTGCTCCTGTGACACCGGCCCAGCCTACGTGATCGTTCTTCCCTGCCCGCCAGGTGATCTGGGACGATGCGCGCGACAAAACCCGGCCGATGACCAGATGAGGAACCATGTCCATTGCTCCACCGCCCGATCACGGCACTCCGCCCGATCCCGCGCATCCACGTAACGGCTTCGACCGCTTCTTCCTGATCTCGGCACGCGGGTCCACGCTGAGCCGGGAGCTTCGGGGCGGTTTCGCCACGTTCTTCACGATGGCGTACATCGTGGTGTTGAACCCGCTGATCCTCGGCAGCGGGAAGGACGGCGACGGCCGTTCGCTGGCCATTCCGGCGCTCGCCGCGGCGACCGCGCTGGTCGCCGGCCTGATGACCATCCTGATGGGCGTGGTGGCCCGGTTCCCGATCGCGCTCGCGGCCGGCCTGGGTGTGAACGCGCTCGTCGCGTACGAGATCGCGCCCCAGATGACCTGGGCGGACGCGATGGGCCTGGTGGTCATCGAGGGTGTGCTGATCGGCATCCTGGTGCTCACCGGACTGCGTACCGCGGTGTTCCGGTCGGTGCCGACGCAGCTCAAGACCGCGATCGGCGTCGGCATCGGTCTGTTCCTGACCATCATCGGCCTGGTCGACGCCGGCTTCGTCCGGCGCGTGCCGGACGCCGCGAACTCCACTGTGCCGGTCGGCCTGGGCATCAACGGCAAGATCGTCAGCTGGCCGATGCTCGTCTTCGTGGTCGGCCTGCTGATCACGCTGGTCCTGGTGGTACGCCGGGTCCGCGGCGCGATCCTGATCGGCATCCTCGCCTCCACCGTGCTGGCCATCGTGGTCGAGGCGATCGCCAACGTCGGCCCGTCCTTCGTCGACGGCAAGCCGAACCCGAAGGGCTGGGCGCTGAACGTGCCCGAGCTGCCGAAGCAGATCGTGGACGTGCCCGACCTGTCGCTGCTGGGCCAGTTCAACGTGCTGAACTCGTGGAGCCGGGTCGGCTGGCTGGTGCCGCTGATGTTCATCTTCACGCTGCTGATCACGGACTTCTTCGACACCATGGGCACGATGGTCGCGATCGGCCAGGAAGGGGACATGCTCGACGAGACGGGCACCCCGCCGAAGGCCAAGGAGATCCTGCTCGTCGACTCGATCGCCGCCGCGGCCGGTGGCGCCGCCTCGGTGTCCAGCAACACGTCGTACATCGAGAGCGCCGCAGGTGTCGCGGAGGGCGCCCGGACCGGCGTGGCCAACCTGGTCACCGGCAGCCTGTTCCTGCTGGCCATGTTCCTCGCGCCGCTGTCGTTGATCGTGCCGTTCGAGGCCGCGTCGACGGCCCTGGTGGTGGTCGGCTTCCTGATGATGACGGCGGTCCGCACGATCGACTGGACCGACTACGAGATCGCCATCCCGGCGTTCCTCACCATCGCGCTGATGCCGTTCACCTATTCGATCTCCAACGGCATCGGGGCCGGCGTGATCAGCTTCGTGCTGCTGAAGGTGGCGAAGGGCAAGGCCCGGGAGGTCCACCCGCTCCTGTACGGGGTCGCCGCGCTGTTCATCGTGTACTTCCTGCGCGGGCCGGTCGAGTCCGTGTTGCTCTGACGCTGGTGAGCCTGGTCATAACGCGTGTCGTTAGCCAGGCTCATTAGTTAAGCTAACTACCGTGACGGAGCGGACGGTGACGGCGAAACGCGTGCCACCGGCGCAGCTGGCCCCTCAGCTGCGAGATGCGATCACCCGGCTCAACCGGCGGGTCCGACAGGCCCGGCCGGTCGGCGACCTCACAGTCACCCAGCTGTCGGCGCTCACCAGCCTCAACCTGGCGGGCGCCCTCACACCACGGGAACTCGCTGATGTCGAACGGGTGCAGCCGCCCACGATGACGAAGATCGTCGCGAAGCTGGAGGAGCGGGGCCTCGTGCAACGCACCCCCCACCCGACCGACGGACGGCAGGTCATCCTGGCGGCTACCGAAGGGGGACGGGCCGTACTCGACCAGTTCGAGCGGGCCCGCAACGAGTGGCTGGCCACCCGGCTGGCCGAGCTCACCGAGGACGAACGCGAAACGCTACGGCGCGCCGCGGACATCCTCCAGGGCATCGCTCGCGCCTGACACCGCCGCCCGCGGTTCGCTTCGTCAGCTGTGGATGAAGCGTACCGACGCAAGGAGGCGCACCTAGAGTGCAGGCCAAATTGAGCACGATGTTCCAGTCCCTACGGGTCCGTAACTACCGACTCTTCGCCACCGGGCAGCTGATCAAACTGATCGGCGTCTGGATGATGTTCATCGCCCAGGACTGGCTCGTGCTCGAGCTCAGCGACAACTCGGCGACCGCGCTCGGCGTGGTCACCGCGTTGCAGTTCACGCCCGTACTCCTGCTCACGCTGCTCTCCGGACGGCTCGCCGACCGCTACGACAAGCGGATGCTGCTCTTCGTCGCCAACGCGTTCTGGACCGTGCTCGCGCTGGCCATGAGCGTCCTGGTCCTGACCGGCCTGGTGCAGCTCTGGCACGTCTTCACGTTCGCCGCCCTGCTCGGCGTCTCCAACGCGGTCGAGACACCGGTCCGTCAGGCGTTCGTCTCCGAGCTGGTCGGCATGCCGCTGCTGCCGAACGCGCTCTCGCTCAACGCGGCAGTGTTCAACTCCGCCCGGATCGTCGGCCCCGCCGTCGCCGGCCTGGCCATCGCCGCCGTCGACGTCGGCCCGGTCTTCCTGGTCACCGCGCTCAGCTCGATCGCCCCGCTGGTCAACGTGGTCCGGATGCGTACCGAGGAACTGCACCGCAAGGACCTGCCGCCGGTCGGCGAGCGGGACCAGGCCCGGGTGGTCGACGGCCTCCGGTACGTGGCACGCCGCCCCGACATCCTGCTGCCGATGGTCCTCATGTCGGTGATCGGGATGAGCCTGTTCAACTTCCAGCTCACCCTCGCCGCGCTCGCGAAGACCGTGTTCAACACCGGCGCCGCCTCGTTCGGCCTGTTCAGCACCGCGCTCGCGGCCGGTGCGCTGGTCGGGGCGTTGGCCGGCACCGGACGGCGCAGCCGGCCCTCGGTCTGGCTCGTGCTCGGTGCCGCGATCGGCTGCGCGGTCTTCGGCACGCTCGTCGGGCTCGCCCCGGCGTACTGGCTGGTCGTGGCGCTGCTGCTGCCCGCCGGGTTCTTCATGATCTACTTCGCCCAGGCCGCCAACCAGCGTGTCCAGCTCGGTGTCGACGCCTCCTTCCGGGGACGGGTGATGGCGCTGTGGGTGCTGGTGTTCCTGGGCACCAACCCGGTCGGCGCGCCCCTGATCGGCTGGGTCGCCGAGCACTACGGCGCGGGCGCGAGCATCTGGGCCGGCGGCCTGATCTCGCTGACCGCCGCGCTGCTGGCGCTCACCTGGCAGCTGCGCCGCTCCGGCGCCCGGCTGCGGATGCGGGTGCTCCCGATGCCCCGCTTCTACGTCGTGTCGCCCGGAGCCAAGTAGCCCCGATAGCCGGTCGTACCGGCCCGATTACCCAAACGGGTGGCGGGCCGGTGCGGCAGGGCTTAGCGTCGATGTGTGGAAGTGGGGCAGGGACTGCTGCTGGCGCTGGCGATCCTCGCCGTCTGCTGCCTGCCCGCCCTGTTCGCGCTGCTGTTCTGCACTGACGAGATCATCGACCGGGTCGCGTGCGGGTGGGCCGAGTGGCGGGAGCAGCGCCGGGAACGCCGTACCATCGCGCGGCTCGACCGGGCCATCGAGGCCGAGGCGCTGACCCGCGACATCGACCTCACCGAGTTCGACCGGGAC
Source organism: Micromonospora chalcea (assembly GCF_028768405.1). Taxonomy (NCBI): domain Bacteria; kingdom Bacillati; phylum Actinomycetota; class Actinomycetes; order Micromonosporales; family Micromonosporaceae; genus Micromonospora; species Micromonospora chalcea. The sequence goes on from NZ_CP118233.1 coordinate 5,259,177, forward strand.
GGCCGACGGCCGCTGGACCAGCTCGCCACCGACCTGCGCCGCCTCGGCGGCCACCGGCTCGCCGCCAACGACCGCAGCGTGGTGTGGCACGGCGCGGTCATCGAGGCGTACGACGAACGGCTGCGCGCCGCCTGCCGGGCGCTCGGCATCGACGAGCACCTGGCCGAACTGGACGGCGTCGACCGGGAGATCGAACGGGTACGCGTCGAAGGGCTGCTGCACGCCGCCGGGCTGACGTTGCCGGCCGCCCGCGCCGCGCACCACCAGCGGCACCGCTGACCTGGTGCGTCTCTTCGCGGCGATCTACCCACCTGCTGTGGCGGTCGAGGACCTGACCGCCCGGATCAAGGGCCTGCGGGTCGCGTCCGCCCGCCACGCCCGGCTGGCCGACCCGGCGAACCTGCACCTCACGCTGGCCTTCCTCGGCGAGGTGCCGGACGTCCGGCTCCCCGACGTGAAGCACGCGCTCGCCTCGGCCGCCCGGACGGCACGCTCGCCACTGCTGCGCCTCGCGGGCGGAGGCTGCTTCGGTCAGGGCCGGTCCACTGTGCTCTGGGTCGACGTACGCGGCGACGTCGAGGCGCTCGACGCGCTCGCCCGCTCGATTCGCGGCGGGCTGCGCGAGGCCGGGCTGCCCTGCGACGACAAGCCGTTCCGGGCGCACCTGACCATCGCCCGCCCCGGCGACCGGGTGCCCGAGGCCGACCTCCACGCCGACCGGGACACCCTCAACGGGTACGCCGGCCCACAGTGGTCGGCCGGTGAGGTGATGCTGACCCGCAGCCACCCGGGCCGTACGCCCCGCCACACGCGCATCGCCGCGTGGGCGCTCGCGCCGGCGCGTTGATGCGGGCGGCGCGTTAATTCGGCGGCGTGTTAAGAAGGGGCCCCTTCTCTACCTGAGGCGTTAAGAAGGGGCCCTTCCTTTCACCTACCAGGCCCAGGCCTCGGGGCCGGGGCCGCCGTTGCCTACGGGCGGGAACAGCTCGTCCAGGCGGGTCAGCGTGGGCTCGTCCAGGTGGACGTCGAGCGCGCCGAGGTTGCGGTCGAGCTGGTCCATGGTGCGCGGGCCGACGATCGGGGCGGTCACGCCCGGACGGGACAGCAGCCACGCCAGCGCCACATCCGCCGGGTCGTGGCCCAGGTCGGCGCAGAGCTTCTCGTACGCCTCGATCGTGCTGCGGTGCTCGGCCAGCGCGTCGGCCGAGCGGCCCGTGGTGCCGCGCGCCGCGCTGCCCTCGGCCATCTTGCGGATGATGCCGGAGAGCAGCCCGCCGTGCAGCGGCGACCACGGGATGATGCCCAGCCCGTAGTGCTGCGCGGCCGGCACGACCTCCAGCTCGACGTACCGGGTCAGCAGGTTGTAGATGCACTGCTCGGAGACGAGGCCGAGGAAGTTGCGCTTGCCGGCTGCGGCCTGCGCCTGCGCGATGTGCCAGCCGGCGAAGTTGGACGAGCCGACGTAGAGCACCTTGCCCTGCGCGACGAGCGTCTCCATCGCCTGCCAGATCTCCTCCCACGGCGTGGTCCGGGAGATGTGGTGCATCTGGTAGAGGTCGATCGTGTCGGTCTGGAGGCGGCGCAGCGAGTCCTCGCAGGCCCGGATGATGTGCCGGGCGCTCAGGCCCTGCTCGTTGGGCCACTCGCCCATCTTGCCGTACACCTTGGTGGCGAGGACGACCTTGTCGCGGCGCCCGCCGCCCTGCGCGAACCAGCGGCCGACGATGTGCTCGGTGACGCCCTCACCGAGCTTCCAGCCGTAGACGTTCGCGGTGTCGAAGAAGTTGATCCCGTGTTCGAGCGCCCGGTCCATGATGGCGAAGCTGTCCGGCTCGTCGGTCTGCGGACCGAAGTTCATCGTGCCGAGGCAGAGTCGGCTCACGGACAGGCCGGTGCGTCCCAGGTTCGTGTACTCCATGACTCCACCCTGGCACGCCGGCACCTGGAGTGCCCTCTCAACGAGCCAGGGTGGAGCTTGCGGATCAGGAGGATTCGCGGGCCGCCGGGCCGGTGCCGAAGAGCACGTCGTCCCAGCTCGGCAGCCGCTTGCGCGGCTTGCCGCCGGCCTCGGTGGACTCGCCGCCCGCGCCGCCGGTCGCCGCCGCGGCACCGGTGCGCCGCGGCCGCAGCACTGCCAGCGAGGGTACGGCCGGGATCTCCTTCGGCGCGTCCGAGTCGTCGTCGAAGGCCGAGCCCTGCCCACCCCCGAGCAGCGCGGCGGCACCACCGGCGACGGCCCGCTGGCGGGGCGCCTCCTGCGCGGCCGGGGAGCGGGTGTCGAGGCCGCGCCCGGACGTGCCGCCGAGCGGCCGGTCCAGCGAGGCGAGCAGCGCGTCCCGGCCGGCGCGGATCGGGTCACGCCCCGGACGGGCGTGCTCGGAGGCGGCCGGCAGGCCGTGCCCGCCCCGGCTCGGCTCGCCACGCGACGGACCGGGCAGCGCGTGACCGCCCCGCTCCGGCGCCGGCTCCTGGCCGAGGATCGGCGTGGGCCGCTCGGCGCAGAGGTATTGCGCCATGTCGTCGTGCGGGGCGACGTTCTGCCGGGTCTTGTCCAGGTCCCACACCGCCTGCGCGGTGGCCTTGCCGGACGGCCAGGTCGCGATGATCCGCCAGGTGCCGTCGTCGCGGCGGTAGGCGTCCCACGAGATCTTCTCGGTGTCGATGCCGTGCTGGGCCAGCCGGCCGTTGACGACCTCGGCCAGCGGGGTCGGCTTCTCCGCGCCCTTCAGCCGGGTGCGGCGGGCGTGCTGGGCGAGCATGGCCCGCTCCTGGAGCACCGGGCCGGCGTAGCGCAGCACCCGGTCGACCGGCACGCCGGCGATGCGGGCGACGTCCTCGGCGGACTCACCGGAGCGGATGCGGGCCTGGATGTCCCGTGGGGACAGCGACGGCGTCGGGTCGGTGGCGCTCGGCACCACAGCGAGTGGCGGGGCGCCCGGCTCGGCGTGCAGCGCCGACGCGATCCGCTCGTCGATGGGCAGCGCCAGCAGGCGCCCCACCTCGTCGGCGAGCACCAGGGCCTGGCCGTCCTCGGAGAGGGCGACGAAGCGTACTGGGCGCATGGGCTTGCCTCCGTCCCGCTTCGCTGGCCGTCACGCCACGGGAGCCGGCCACCCGGGCGTCTCGCACCACCGTACGCTCATCTACCCGCCGATGGGGACTGCGACACCCCGGCATGTCGTGACTGAGCTGCGGTAATGATCACGGTGGGTGGCCGCCGGAGCCCTGACGGCCACGCACCGTGACGGCGTGATCAGAGTCGCTCGACCACGTAGTCGATGGACGCGGTGAGCGCCTCGACGTCGGCCGGCTCGACGGCCGGGAACAGCGCCACCCGCAGCTGGTTGCGGCCCAGCTTGCGGTACGGCTCGGTGTCGACGATGCCGTTGGCGCGCAGCACCTTGGCGATCGCCGTGGCGTCCACCCCGTCGGCGAAGTCGACGGTGGCGACCACGTTGGACCGCAGCGCCGGGTCCGCCACGAACGGGGTGGCGAACGACGAGCGCTCGGCCCAGCCGTACACGATGCCGGCGCTCTCGGCGGTGCGCTTGGCCGCCCAGGCCAGCCCGCCCTGGGAGTTCATCCAGTCGGTCTGCTCGGCGGCCAGGAAGATGGTCGCCAGCGCCGGGGTGTTGTACGTCTGCTCCAGCCGCGAGTTGTCGATCGCGGTGACCAGGTCGAGGAAGGCCGGGATGTAGCGGCCCGACTCCTTGATCTCGGTGGCCCGGGCCAGCGCGGCCGGCGACATCAGGGCCAGCCAGAGGCCACCGTCGGAGCCGAAGCACTTCTGCGGCGCGAAGTAGTAGACGTCGGTCTGGGCGACGTCCACGTCCAGGCCGCCCGCGCCGGAGGTGGCGTCGACCAGCAGCAGCGAGCCCTCGTCGGCGCCCGCCACCCGGCTGATCGGCACCGCGACACCGGTGGAGGTCTCGTTGTGCGGGGTGGCGTAGACGTCCACGCCGGCCTCGGCGACCAGCGTCGGGGCGCTGCCCGCGTCGGACTTGCGCACCGTCGGCTCACCGAGGAACGGTGCGTCCTTGACCGACTTGGCGAACTTGGCGCCGAACTCGCCGAAGCTGGCGAACTGGGCCCGGTCCCGGATCAGGCCGAACGTGGCGACCTCCCAGAACGCGGTGGTGCCGCCGTTGCCGAGCACCACCTCGTACCCCTCGGGGAGGGAGTAGAACTCGGCCAGGCCGCGGCGCAGCCGGGCGACCTGGTCGCGGACCGTCTTCTGCCGGTGCGACGTGCCCAGGTAGCTGGTGGCGACGTCGGCGAGGGCGGAGACCGCGGCCGGACGGACCTTGGACGGGCCGCAGCCGAATCGTCCGTCGGCGGGCCTGATCTCGTCGGGAATCCGGATGGTCGGTGCGTCAGCCACGGTCTTGAAGATCCTTCCGCATGGGCGAGAGGTGAGCTGGCAGGCGCGGACGATGTGCTGCCGCGTGGCGGCGGGCGGCGTCCGAGCCCGTTCCGGCGACACTGCCACGGCAATCCTCGCACCTGCTCCGGGCCGTCCGGCGGCCAGTCCCACGCCGGTCGGTGAGGCGTCCGCCACACGGGCCGCGAGCCGGTCCCGGAAATGCCGGAGCCCCGCTCCACCCGCGGGTGGAGCGGGGCCCCGGGCGAGACGTCAGACGCCGTGCGGGATGGCGTCCCAGCCCTCGACCTCCTGCGGCTTGCGCGAGCCGTGGCCGACGTACGTCGCCGACGGGCGCACCAGCCGCTGGAGCTTCTTCTGCTCCAGGATGTGCGCCGACCAGCCGCCCATCCGCGCGCAGGTGAACATCGAGGTGAACATGTGCGCCGGCACCTCGGCGAAGTCCAGCACCACCGCCGACCAGAACTCGACGTTGGTGGCGAGGACGCGGTCCGGGCGGCGGGCCTGCAGCTCGGCCAGCGCGGCCTTCTCCAGCGCCTCGGCGACCTCGAAGCGCGGCGCGCCCAGCTCCTTGGCGGTACGCCGCAGCACGCGGGCGCGGGGGTCCTCGGCCCGGTAGACCCGGTGGCCGAAGCCCATCAGCCGCTCGCCCCGGTCGAGCACGCCCTTGACGTACCCGTCGGCGTCGCCGCTGCGCTCGACCGCCTCCAGCATGCTGAGCACCCGGGACGGGGCGCCGCCGTGCAGCGGGCCGGAGAGCGCGCCGATGCCGGAGGAGATGCAGGCCGCGGCGTCCGCGCCGGTGGAGGCGACGATCCGGGCGGTGAAGGTGGAGGCGTTCAGGCCGTGCTCGGCGGCCGAGATGAAGTACGCGTCGACGGCCTTGACGTGCCGCGGGTCGGGCTCACCCCGCCAGCGCTTCATGAACCGCTCGACGATGGTCTCCGCCTTGTCGATCTCCTTCTGCGGCACGGCCGGCAGGCCCAGGCCGCGCGCCGACTGGGCGACGAAGGACAGCGCGGTGACCGACACCCGGGCCAGGTCCTCGCGGGCCTGCTCGTCGGAGATGTCGAGAAGCTGGCTGAGCCCCCAGTACGGCGCCAGCATGGCGACCGCGGACTGCACGTCGACGCGGATGTCACCGGAGTGCACCGGCACCGGGAACGGCTCGGCCGGCGGCAGGCCCGGGCCGAACCGGCCGTCCACCAGCAGCGCCCAGACGTTGCCGAACGAGACCTGGCCGATCAGGTCCTCGATGTCCACGCCCCGGTAGCGCAGTGAACCCCCCGCGCGGTCGGGTTCGGCGATCTCGGTCTCGAAGGCTACGACGCCCTCCAGGCCCGGTTTGAAATCGGACATGTCGTCTCCTGGCTTCGGCTCGGCGCGCCCGGGCGGGCTGATCGAGCCCCGCAGCTCAGGCGACCCTTCAGGGATGTGGTTCGGAACATCTTGCCCGGTGGGTAACCGGCTGCGCGACCCACAGCCACTGTGCGCCACACGACATCCCCGCCGCTGGCCGTCGGTGAGAGAGGGAGAAGACTGGGTACCGGGGCCTGGCCAGCGTCGGGGGACGCCGGCACGCCCGGGAGAGGGACGAGCACAGTGACAGGCGACACACCCGCACCGGCCGGTATGCGTAACGAGTACGCCGCCGACCTGGGCCTGACCGAGGCGGACCTGGCGCCGGACTGGCACACCCAGTTCGCCCGCTGGTTCGCCGACGCGGTGGCACATCCGCTGCCCGAGCCGAACGCGATGGTGCTCGGCACCGCCGACGCCCGGGGCCGGCCCAGCGGGCGCACCGTGCTGCTCAAGGGGTACGACCCGGAGGGCTTCGTCTTCTACACCAACCACGGCTCGCGCAAGGGTGCCGAGGTGACCGGGAACCCGTGGGCCAGCCTGGTGTTCCCCTGGTTCCCGATGCAGCGGCAGGTGACGGTGACCGGCCGGGTCGAGCCGGTGGACCGGGCCGAGACCGAGGCGTACTTCGCCAGCCGGCCGCGCGGCTCGCAGCTCGGGGCGTGGGCCAGCGCCCAGTCGACGGTGGTGCCGGACCGCGCCGCGCTCGACGAGGCGTACCGGGCGGCGGCGGAACGGTTCGCCGACGTGGACCCGATCCCCGCGCCGCCGCACTGGGGCGGGTTCCGGGTCCGGCCCGAGACGGTCGAGTTCTGGCAGGGCCGGGCCAGCCGGCTGCACGACCGGCTGCGCTTCCGGCGTACCGGGAACGGGGTCTTCGTCGTCGAGCGGCTCGCGCCGTGACCGACGTCACGCAGGCCCGGCGGCGGGGTGCGCGCCGCTGGGCGATCGACCTGCGCCCGCTGCGCGTGCCCGCGTACCGGCGGGTCTGGACCGGCAACGCGATCGCGATGTTCGGCTTCCAGTTCACCGCCGTGGCGGTGCCGGTGGAGATGTTCGACCTGACCGGCGGCTCGCTCTGGGTCGGCCTGCTGGGCATCGCCGGTTTCGTGCCGCTGCTGCTGTTCGGGTTGTGGGGCGGCGCGATCGCCGACGCCCGGGACCGCCGCCGGGTGCTGCTCGTCGGCGGTTGCGTGCTCTGGGCGTCGACGCTGGGGCTGCTGGTGCAGTCGCTGGCCGGCGTGCGCAGCCCGCTGCTGCTCCTGCTGCTCGTCGGCCTCCAGTCGACGGCTTTCGCGATCACCTCACCGGCCCGCAGCGCGATCCTGCCCCGGCTCGTGCCGGCCGAGCTGGTCCCGGCCGCGACCACGCTGAACTTCACCACGTTCACCGCCGCCGCCGTCTTCGGCCCGCTCGCCGCCGGCCTGATCTTCGCCGGGTGGGAGGTGGGGACGGCGCTGCCCATCGCGTACGCGGCGGACGCGCTGCTGTACACGGCGGCGCTCTGGGCCACGCTGCGGCTGCCCGCGATGCCGCCCGCGCCGGACCCGGACGGCGGCGTCCGCAAGGCCGGGCTGGCCAGCATCGTCGACGGTTTCCGCTACCTGGCCACCACGCGGGTGCTGCTGCTGTCCTTCGCCATCGACCTGATCGCGATGATCCTGGCCATGCCGCGGGCGCTCTTCCCCGAGCTGGCGCAGGAACGCTTCGGCGGCGCCTCGGCGGTGGGCTGGCTCTACAGCTCGATCGCCATCGGCGCGATGCTGGGCGGCCTGACCTCCGGGTGGATCGGCCGGGTACGCCGACAGGGCCTCGCGCTCACCGTGGCGGTGGTCGGCTGGGGCGTCGCGATCGCGCTCGCCGGGCTGGCCGGGCAGTTGTGGGTGGCGGTGGTGCTGCTGGGCGTCGCCGGCGCCGCCGACCTGGTCAGCGCCACGCTGCGCCAGTCGATGCTGCTGGTCTACGCGCCGGACCGGATGCGGGGCCGCCTCCAGGGCGTGAACACCGTCGTGGTGGCCGGTGGCCCGCGTCTGGGCGATCTGCGGGCCGGCGCGACGGCCGCCGGGTTCGGCACCGGCGTCGCCATGGTCGGTGGTGGCCTGGCCGCCGCCGTACTCGCGGTGTTGCTGGTGGTGGCGTTCCCGGCGCTGCTGCGCTATCGCTCGACCACCCCCGCCGAGGAGCGCCACTGACGGTAGGGTCGCCGACATGGGGATCGACGTGCAGCCACCGTCCGGTACACAGTGGACCATTTCCGCCGACGGCCACGAGGCCGTCGTGGTCGAGGTGGGCGGCGGGCTGCGGGCCTACCGGCACGACGGCGTGGACTACCTCGACGGGTACGCCGAGGACGAGGTCTGCCCCGGCTCGGCCGGTCAGGTGCTCGCGCCCTGGCCGAACCGGATCCGGGACGGCGTCTACTCGTTCGGGGAGCGGTCGTTCCAGCTCGACCTCACCGAGCCGGAGCGGCACAACGCGCTGCACGGCCTGGTGAACTGGGCGCGGTGGCAGCTGATCGAGCAGTCGGCCCAGAGCGTGACGATCGGCTACGACCTGCCGCCCAGCCCCGGCTACCCGTGGGCGCTGCGGCTGCGGGCCCGGTGGAGCGTCGGCCCGGACGGGCTGCGGGCCGAGCACGAGGCGACGAACCTGTCCGGCGAGCCGGCGCCGTTCGGCTTCTCCGTGCACCCCTACCTGCAACTGCCGAAGGCCGGCGTGGACGGGATTCGGCTGCACCTGCCGGCCCGGCGGCGGGTGCTGGTGGACGGCCGCCTGCTTCCGGTCGGTGCGACCGAGGTGACCGGCTCCGAGTTCGACTTCACCAGCCCGCGCCCGATCGGCGACCTGGTCCTCGACACCGCCTTCGGTGACGTCGAGCGGGACGCCGACGGCGGCTCGGCGGTGACGCTCGGCTCGCCGGACGGCTCGTCCGTGCTGCGGATCTGGGCGGACCGCGAGTTCGGCTGGTGGCAGGTGTTCACCGGCGACACGCTCGGCGGGGAACGGCACCGCCGGTCGGTGGCGGTCGAGCCGATGACCTGCCCGCCTGATGCGTTCCGCTCCGGCAGGGACGTCATCACGCTGGAGCCGGGGCAGACCTGGCGGGGCGCCTGGGGCGTCCGGCCGGAGGTATGAGCGTGGAGTTCGCCGAGGTAGTCCGCCGCCGCCGGATGGTGCGCAACTACGACCCCGACCGCCCGGTGCCGCCGGAGGTGGTGGACCGCCTGCTGGACCATGCGGTCCGCGCGCCGTCGGCCGGGTTCGCCCAGGGCTGGGGCTTCCTGGTGCTGGAGGAACCCGAGGACCGGGAACGGTTCTGGGCGGCGACCACGCCCGGTGGCGGCGGCCGGGAACGCTGGCTGGCCGGGATGCGCCGGGCGCCGCTGATCGTGGTGCCGCACGCCAACCGTGACGCCTACCTGGACCGCTACGCCGAGCCGGACAAGGGCTGGGCGGACCGCGCCGAGGACCGCTGGCCGGTGCCCTACTGGTACGTGGACACCGGCTTCGCGGCGCTGCTGATGCTGCTCACCGCCGTGGACGAAGGGCTGGGCGCCTGCTTCTTCGGCATTCCGCCGCAGCGGATCGAGGCGTACCGGGAGGCGTTCGGGGTACCGCCGGAACTCAGCCCCGTCGGAGCCATCACAGTGGGTTATCGGGCCGTCGACCATCGGTCACCGTCGCTGCGTAGAGGGCGGCGTCCGGTGCAGGATGTGGTGCGGCGGGGACGGTGGACCTGAGCGGTTAGGCTGACATCCACATCGTCAGCCGGGCCTGGGGGAGGAGAGCACGCCGTGATCTTCAGGGCGGTCCGGGACGGGCGTCCCTACCCGGAGCACAACCTCACGCTGAAGCAGTGGGCCGAGATCCCGCCGCGCCCGCTGCGGCTGGACCAGCTCATCACCACCAAGCGCGAACTGGCGCTGGACAAGCTGCTCGCGGAGGACTCCACCTTCTACGGCGACCTCTTCCCGCACGTGGTCCAGTGGAACGGCGGCCTCTACCTGGAGGACGGCCTGCACCGGGCGCTGCGCGCGGCGCTGCAGCAGCGCAACCAGATCCACGCGCGCGTGCTGGTCCTCGGCGACCAGGGCGAGTGACGCCCGGCTGAGCCTTGGTTAAGGTGACGCCATGACTCCTCTGGACCTGCTCGACATCGATGCGTCGCTCAGCGAGGAGGAGCGGCAGATCCGCGCCGTCGTGCGCCAGCTCGTGACCGACCGGGTACGCCCGCACGTCGCCGGCTGGTACGAGGACGGCCAGGTGCCGGCCCGTGAGCTGGCCCGCGAGTTCGGCAAGCTCGGCCTGCTCGGCATGCACCTGACCGGGTACGGCTGCGCCGGCGCGTCCGCCGTCGCGTACGGGCTGGCCTGCCTGGAACTGGAGGCCGGCGACTCCGGCGTCCGCTCGCTGGTGTCGGTGCAGGGATCGCTGGCCATGTACGCCATCTGGCGCTTCGGCAGCGAGGAGCAGAAGCAGCGCTGGCTGCCCGCCATGGCGGCCGGCGAGGCGATCGGCTGTTTCGGGCTCACCGAGCCCGACCACGGCTCCGACCCCGGCTCGATGGCCACCCGGGCCCGCCGCGACGGCGACGACTGGATCCTCAACGGCAGCAAACTGTGGATCACCAACGCGCCGATCGCCGACGTGGGCGTGATCTGGGCGCGCACCGACGAAGGCGTGCGCGGCTTCGCCGTACCCATGGACACGCCGGGGGTGACGGCGCGCGAGATCCGGCACAAGATGTCGCTGCGCGCGTCACTGACCGGCGAGATCGCGCTCGACGACGTCCGGCTGCCGGCCGACGCGCGACTGCCCGAGGCGATCGGGCTGAAGGCGCCGCTGGGGTGCCTGACCGAGGCCCGGCACGGCATCGTCTGGGGCGCGCTCGGCGCGGCCCGCGACTGCCTGGAAACCGCATTGGAGTACGCGACCACGCGCACCCAGTTCGGCCGCCCGCTCGCCGGTTTCCAGCTCACCCAGGCCAAGCTTGCCGACATGGCGGTGGAGTGGAACAAGGGGATGCTGCTCGCGCTGCACCTGGGCCGTCTCGCCGACGCCGGCTCGCTGCGGCCCCATCAGGTGAGCGTGGGCAAGCTGAACAACGTCCGGGAGGCGCTCGCCATCGCGCGGCAGTGCCGCACGATCCTCGGCGCGAACGGCGTCTCCGGCGAGTACCCGGTGATGCGGCACGCCAACAACCTGGAGAGCGTGCTCACCTACGAGGGCACCTCCGAGATCCACCAGCTCGTCATCGGCCAGCGGCTGACGGGCCTGTCCGCGTTCGCCTGACCTGCGGTTTCACCCGATCGGGACGCTCGGCGAGCGACTGTCGCACGGTGGCCGTACCGTCTTTGTCAGTCGATGTGTCGGACGAGGACGGTGAGGGCGATGGCCCGCGACGGTGACATCAACGAGCCCACCCGGGAGTTCCCGGACTACCCCACCAGCGAGTCCCTTCGCGACCGGGCGGAAGGCTCGCCCGACCCGGGCCGCGATCCCGATCGCGAGCCCGGTCCGGGCGCCCCGGCGTCGGGCGGCGGCGCGGCTCGTGGCCTGCTCTGGGTGCTCGGCGCGGCGGCGCTGGCGGTGGTGGTGCTGCTCGGCGTGCAGGCCACCGGTCTGCTGCCCGACTTCCGCAACCCGTTCGCCAAGGAGCAGACCGACCGCAGCCAGCCGCCGCTGCTCAAGTCGATCCGCGACCTGAGCCGCTACGTCGCCGCCGAGGGCAACTTCCAGGTCGTGGTGGACGTGCAGAACGACCGGCGCAACGTGCCCGACTTCCTGCTCAACGAGCGCACGCTGTTCGTCGGGGCGGGCCGCGTCGAGGCGTACGTCGACTTCGCGAAGATCGCCGACGGCGCGGTGACGGTCTCCGAAGACGGCAAGTCCGCCGAGATCAAGCTGCCCGCGCCGCAGCTCGGCGAGACCGACCTGGACATGGACAAGAGCTACGTGTTCGCCCAGCAGCGGGGACTGATCAACCGGCTCAACGACCTGGTGGCCGGCGACCCCAACCGGCAGCAGCAGATCTACAAGCTCGCCGAGGACCGGATCACCGCGGCGGCCCGCGACAGTGGGCTCGCCGCCCGCGCCGAGGAGAACACCCGCAAGATGCTGGAAGGGCTGCTGCGCTCGCTCGGCTACGAGAAGGTGACTGTCACCTACACCGCGCCCTGATCTTCGTGCGCTGACGCCGCGCGCCCGCCCCGATGGTCCGGGGCGGGCGCGTCGCGTGTGTGCCGGTGTCCCGGCTTCGTGTCGCGTCAGCGGGTGGCGAGGTAGCGGTCCTCGTTCGGCATCAGAACCCACAGGATCAGGTAGATGATCACCTGCGTGCCGGGCAGCAGCAGCGACAGCAGGAACAGCAGCCGGACCAGGCCGGCCGACATGCCGAACCGCTGCCCCAGGCCGGCGCAGACACCGGCGATCATGCGCCCCTGGCGGGGCCGGACCAGTTTGCGACTCATCGTCGTCTCCCACTTCTGCGGCGATCCGCCGCGCTGATTCCACGGTAGAGAGGGGTGCGCGCCGCGCCCTCGGCCCCGAGGATGATCGGCGACCCGGGCACCCGTAGGTGCATACCCCGGACCGTCCCCACCGACTCACCGCGGAGACTCCCGGGTCGCCGCCGCGGTTTCCGGTCCGAGGTGGTCCCGCAGTCACGGGTCGGGGAACTGCGGTTCCTGCTCAGCGCTTCCGCACTGCTGGCCACACCATCAGCCCTACCTCCCGCCCCCTCCCGCCCCCTCCCGCTCCCGCTTTCGTCTCCCGCCTTCCGTCTCCCGCCTTCCGCGATCTTGCACTTGAGGCCCTCGACGTGCCCTATTTGCTCTGGATTGACGGGGCGGGAAGTGCAAGGTCGCGGCAGTTGACGGGGTGGCGTGCGGTGGGAGCCGCGCTCGGTCGCGTGTTGCGGCGAGTGCGTTCCGTAGTGCGGGACCGGCGTTCCGTCGAGTGGGATTCGTGGAGATCTTGGAAGGAAAGGGTCCCTATGGGGGCCGTTTGGTTCCAAGATCTGCCGGGAGCCGGGAGCCGGGAGCCGGGAGCCGGGAGCCGGGAGCCGGGAGCCGGGAGCCGGGAGCCGGGAGCCGGGAGCCGGGAGCCGGGAGCCGGGAGCCGGGAGCCGGGAGCCGGGAGCCGGGAGCCGGGAGCCGGGAGCCGGGAGCCGGGAGCCGGGAGCCGGGAGCCGGGAGCCGGGAGCCGGGAGCCGGGAGCCGGGAGCCGGGAGCCGGCCTCCCGCCGCGCTGTGCGGCGATCTTGGAGTTGTGGCGGTTCACGAAGGTCGTAAATGCCGCCATCCGGGCGCCACAACTCCAAGATCGACGGGGGGAGTGGGGGCCGGAGGGGGCAGCGCTCGCTCGCGGGCGGGCATGGGGCGGAGTGGGGGCGGGTATTCATGAGGGCGGGGTAGGCTCGCCGGTCGGGCGCCCCCACCCCGGGCGCCGGCCGTCCCGCCTGGCGGGGGCGGCAACCCCACGCACCGGCTCGGATCCGCACAACGGGGACGACGGCGAGGAAAGCAGCAAATGATCAGTGTTTTCGATCTTTTCAGTGTCGGTATCGGGCCGTCCAGCTCGCACACGGTCGGGCCGATGCGGGCGGCTCGTACGTTCGTGGCGGGCCTGAAGGCCGACGGGCAGCTCGCCGACGTGGCGCGGGTACGGGCGGAGCTGTTCGGCTCGCTCGGCGCGACCGGGCACGGGCACGGCAGTGACCGGGCGGTGCTGCTGGGGCTGGAGGGTGAGGTTCCGGAGACCGTCGACACCGACTCGGTGGGGCCGCGCGTCGAGCGGATCCGCACCCAGCGGCGGCTCGACCTGTTCGGCAGTCAGGGGGTCGACTTCGACCCGGACACGGATCTGGTGCTGCACCGCCGGCGGTCGTTGCCGTACCACCCGAACGGGATGACGTTCGCGGCGTACGACGTGGCCGGGAACGAGGTGCGGGCGCGCACGTACTACTCGGTGGGTGGCGGGTTCGTGGTGGACGAGGCGGCCGCCGGGGCGGACCGGATCAAGGCGGACAGCACCCGTGTGAAGCACCCCTTCCTCACCGGCGCGGAACTGCTGACCGTCACCACCGGCACCGGGCTGTCGATCAGTGAGGTGATGCTCGCCAACGAGGTGTCCTGGCGTAGCGAGGCGGACGTGCGGGCGGGGTTGCTGGAGATCTGGCGGGTGATGCGCGAGTGCGTGGAGAGCGGCTGCACCCGTGACGGCGTACTGCCGGGTGGGTTGAAGGTCCGGCGGCGCGCGGCGGAGATGCGGCGCGGCCTGGAGGCGGAGACCGGTAGCGGGGATCCGTTGCGTGCGATGGACTGGGTGACGTTGTTCGCGTTGGCGGTCAACGAGGAGAACGCGGCGGGCGGGCGGGTGGTCACCGCGCCGACGAACGGCGCTGCCGGGATCATCCCGGCGGTGCTGCACTACTACACCCGGTTCGTGCCGGGCGCGTCCGAGGAGGGGGTGGTGCGGTTCCTGCTGGCGGCGGGCGCGATCGGTGTGTTGTTCAAGGAGAACGCGTCGATCTCGGGTGCCGAGGTGGGCTGCCAGGGTGAGGTGGGTTCGGCGTGTTCGATGGCGGCGGCCGGGCTGGCCGAGGCGTTGGGCGGTACGCCGGAGCAGGTGGAGAACGCCGCCGAGATCGGCATGGAGCACAACCTGGGGCTGACCTGCGACCCGGTGGGTGGCCTGGTGCAGATTCCGTGCATCGAGCGCAACGCGGTGGCGAGCATCAAGGCGATCACCGCGGCCCGGCTGGCGTTGCGCGGGGACGGGGTGCACCACGTGTCGCTGGACAAGGTCATCAAGACCATGCGGGAGACCGGCGCGGACATGAAGGTCAAGTACAAGGAGACCGCGCGGGGCGGGCTCGCCGTCAACGTCATCGAATGCTGACCCCGTTGGGGTGACCCCGGCCCGCACCCGGCCCGGGAGCGCTACTGACAAAGCGACCATCATGCGGTGACGTCAGGCGTCGCGGCGCTCTGGTCCGCCCGCACCTCGCTGCGCATCCTGGTCCGCCGGGACCTCGCGGTGAAGTACCAGCAGTCGGTGCTGGGCTACTTCTGGTCGCTGATCGAACCGCTCGGCATGGGCCTGATCTACTGGTTCGTCTTCGGCGTGCTCTACTCCGGCGCGACCCGGCGGCACCTGGGCGAGGCGGCCGGGTCGTACCCGCTGTTCCTGATCACCGGGATCTTCGCCTGGATGTGGGCGAGTTCGGCGCTGACCGAGGCCGCGAACGCGCTCACCGGGCAGGCCCGGCTGATCACCACGATGAACCTGCCCCGGCCGATCTTCCCGATCGGGCGGGTCACCGGGCGCTTCGCCGAGTACCTGGCCGGGCTGCCGATCCTGGTCGCCGTCGCGGCGATCTACGCGAGCCAGGGGAAGATCCGCCCCGGCTGGAGCCTGCTCGCCCTGCCGCTGGCGGTGGCGGTGCAGTTCGTGCTGCTGGTGGGCCTGGCGCTGCTGCTGTCGGCGGGCAACGTGCTGATGCGCGACATCGAACGCACCATGCGGCTGATCATCCGGCTGCTGTTCTACGCGACGCCGATCATCTATCCGCTCGACCTGGTGCGGGAGTCGGGCATGCCGGGCTGGCTCAAGATCGGGTACGAGCTGAACCCGCTGGTCGGGATTTTCCAGCTGCACCACGCGGTCTGGTACCCGGACGAGTTCCCGGACGCCCGGCTGCTCATCATCACGGTGACCGGCAGCGTGTTGGTGCTGGCGCTCGGCTGGTGGGCGTTCCACCGCCTCGAACCGGCAGTGCTGAAGGAACTCTGAATGGCCCCGATCATCGAGGCGGACGGGCTCGGCATCCGGTTCGTCCGCAACCGGCGCCGCCAGCTGCGGCTGCGGGAGCTGATCGTGCACCGGGGCGCCCGCGACCCGGACGCGGGCCGGTTCTGGCCGCTGCGTGACCTGTCGTTCCGGATCGAACCGGGCGAGACGGTGGGCGTGGTGGGGCGCAACGGCACCGGCAAGAGCACGCTGCTGCGGCTGATCGCCGGTGTGCTCATCCCGGACGAGGGTTCGATCCGGGTGCACGGCCGGGTGGCGCCGCTGCTCGAACTGTCCGCCGGGTTCTCCGGGGACCTGACCGGCCGGGAGAACCTGTACCTGGTGGGCGGGCTGCACGGACTGTCGTCGGCGTACCTGCGGGAACACTTCGACGAGATCGTCTCGTTCGCCGGTGAGCAGGTGGAACGCGCCATCGACACGTCGGTGCGGCACTACTCGTCGGGGATGAAGGTGCGGCTGGGCTTCGCGGTGATCGCGCACCTGCCGCACCCGGTGCTGCTTGTGGACGAGGTGACAGCGGTCGGGGACGCGGAGTTCCGCGCGAAGTGCTATGCGACCATCGAGCGACTTCTCGCGGAAGGGCGCACGCTGGTGCTGGTGTCACACAACGACAAGGACCTCACCCGGTTCTGCCGTCGGGGGCTCTACCTCGACGCCGGACGGCTGATCGTCGACGGGACGATCGACGAGGCGCTGGCCGCCTACGCCGACGCGGCGAAGCGGTGACGCTCGCGATCGTGCTCGCCGCCGACCCGGCGGCGGGCCACCTCACCGAGCCTGGCCGGCCCGCCGGGGAACCGCTCACCGAGCGCCTGGCCGCGCAGTGGCGCCGGGCCGGGGCGGACGACGTGCGTATCGCCGCCGACCTGACCGAGCTGGCCGACCTGGTGGCCGCCGCGACCGGCCCGGTGCTGGTGAGCGGCGCGGACCTGGTGGCGCACACCGCCGTACTCAAGCATCTCGCGACCAGCCCGGTGGGGCCGACGGTGGCGCTGGTGCTCACCGATCCGCCCGCTCCCGGGCAGGCCACCGTGCGCGAGGAGCGCGGCCAGGTGGTCGAGGTCGACGCCGCCGACGCGACCGGCGTGTTCGGCGGCGCGCTGCGGGTGGGCGCGGCCGACCTGCCGGCGGTCGCCGACGCCGCCCGCCGCGCCGCAGGCGCCGCGCCGGATGCGCCGGACGCGCGCCTGACCGACCCGGCGTCCGCGCCGGGCGTCGGCGCAACGGACGGCGGGCCGCGGAACGCGGTGGACCGGCTCGTGGCCGACCTCGCCGCCCGCGGCACGCTGATCTTCGCCCAGCGGGTACGTCTGCTCGTGGCGCACCGGGTCGGCGACGAGGCGCAGCGGGATGCGGCCGAGGCGGCGGTGGCCGCTGTCGACGAGGACCGGGCCGAGTTGAAGCTGTCGGTGAAGGAGCGGGACGACTTCTTCACCACGTTCTTCGTCAGCACCTGGTCCCCGTACGTCACGAAGGCGGCGGCGCGCATCGGGATCGGCCCGACCGGGGTCACCATGGTCTCGGTGGCGTTCGCGGTGGCCGCGGCGGTGCTGTTCGGCGTCGGTGGACGGCCCGCGCTGGTGGCCGGGGCGGTCCTGCTCTACCTGGGGTTCGTGCTCGACTGCGTGGACGGGCAACTGGCCCGCTACACCCGGCACTTCAGCGCCTGGGGCGGCTGGCTGGACACGATGGCCGACCGCTTCAAGGAGTACGTGGTCTACGCCGGGCTCGGCTTCGGGGCCACGCATGCCGGGTTCCGGTACGGCTGGGCGCTGGCGCTGGCCGCGATGACGTTGCAGACCGTGCGGCACATGACCGACACCTGGTACGGGGCGTTGCACGACGAGGCGGCCCGGCGGCCGAAGGTGGTGACCGCCGACGCGGGCGGCATCGGCGGGAAGCTGAACGCCGCGTCGACGCGGGTGCAGGCGGACACCGGCTCGGTGTCGTACTGGCTGAAGCGCACTGTGGTGTTCCCGATCGGGGAGCGGTGGGCGCTGATCGCGATCGCCGCCGCGCTGTTCGGGCCGCTGGTGGCGCTGGTCGCGGTGCTGGTCTGGGGGACGCTGGCGTTCGCGTACACCGGGGGGTTGCGGACCTTGCGGGCGCGGTGGATGCGGGTGCCGGTGATGGCCACTGTGGACGCGGGTCTGCACCGTGACGACGGCGTGCTGGCGCGGACGCTGCCGACCACGCGGCGGCCGCTGCTGCTGGCGGTGCTCGGCGCGCTCGGCTCGGCGGGGACGCTGGTGTGGGCGCTGCTCGCGGTGCACGGCGGCGGCGACCTGCCGGTCTGGGTGCCGGTGCTCGCGCTGGTGCTGCTGCTGGGCGCCGCGCAGGCTTCGCGGGCGCCGCACGACGGGTCGCTGGACTGGCTGGTGCCGGCTGCGTTGCGGGCCGCCGAGTATCTGTTCGCCATCGCGGTCGGGGTGGCGGGCCGGGCACCGGCCTGGCTGATCTTCGGGTACGTGCTGGTGCTGACGCTGCACCACTACGACCTGACCGCCCGGCTGGAGAAGCGGCAGTCGGCTCCGCCGCTGCACGCCGCCACGCTGGGCTGGCCGGGGCGTTCCCTGCTGCTGGCAATCGGGCTGATCGCCGGATATGCGAGTATCGCTCTGGCTACACTCGGTGCGTACCTTCTCGTGGTTTTTGTCGCGAGCGTGGTCCTCGCCTGGGTGGTCCTGCCGGCCCGCGCCCGTGGGGGTGTGCGCTCGCCGGGCTGACGGAGGGCGGGCCGGGGTGACCTTGATCAGCTTCGTCGTGCCGGCCTTCAAGGTGCAGGGCTACCTGCGGGAATGTCTCGACTCGATCCTCGACCAGCCGTTCGCCGACATCGAGGTGATCGGCGTCGACGACGCCTCCCCCGACGACAGCGGCGAGATCCTGGCCGAGTACGCGCTGCGCGACCCCCGGGTCCGCCCGGTGCGCCTCGCCGAGAACGTGGGGCTCGGTCCGGCCCGCAACATCGGGCTGGACCGGGCCGTCGGCGAGTACGTGTGGTTCGTCGACGGGGACGACTGGCTGGTGCCCGGCTGCCTGCCGCACGTCGCGGACCGGCTCCGCGACACCGCGCCGGACGTGCTGATCGTGGACCACGTCCGGGCGCACTGGAACAACATCGGCACCCGCAGCGCGATGCGCGAGGTGTTCCCGGTGCCGCCCGGCGCGACGACGTTCACGCTGCGGGACCGGCCGGAGACGCTGAAGCTGCTGCACACCGCGTGGAACCGGGTGGTACGGCGGGAGTTCCTGATCGAGCGCGGCCTGCGCTTCGAGCCGGGCTGGTACGAGGACGTCTCGTTCAGCTATCCGGCGCTGATGGCCGCCGGGCGGATCGGCGTACTCGACCGGATCTGCCTGAACTACCGGCAGCGCCGCACCGGCGCGATCACGAAGACCCGGGGGGACCGGCACTTCGAGGTCTTCGCCCAGTGGCACCGGGTGTTCGGGCTGATGGACCGCTGGCGGGTGACCGGGCTGCGACCGGCGGTCTTCGAGCGGATGATCTGGCACTACCTGACGGTGCTCGGCAACGGCGACCGGATCGCCCCCGAGCTGCGCGCGCCGTTCTTCGCCCAGATGCACGCCGACTACGTGCGGTTCCTGCCGCCCGAGGGCTACCCGGTCCCGCCCGGCCCGGAAGGGCTCAAGCACCGGCTGGTGGCGGCCGGCCGATGGCGGACGTTCAGCGCGTTGCGCGAGGCGCACCAGGCGACGGAGACGGCCCGGCGGACCGCGCGGCGGGCCCGGCGACGGGTCACGCCGGTGGTGCGGCGTGCCGCCCGGCGGGCCCGTGACCTGGCGCTGGGCGAGTACTACCGGGCCGAGCTGCACCGGCCGGTCGACCCGACGCTCGCCGTGTACGCGGCCTACTGGTACCGGGGCTACTCGTGCAACCCGGCGGCGATCTACGAGGCGGCCCGCCGGCTCGCGCCGCAGGTGCGCGGCGTCTGGATCGTCCGCCGCGACCGGGTGGCCGCGCTGCCGCCTGGTGTCGAGTACGTGGTGGCCGGCACCCGCGAGTACCACCGCGTGCTGGCGCGTGCCCGCTGGCTGGTCAACAACGTCAACTTCCCGGACTTCGTCCGCAAGCGGCCGGGCTCGGTGCACGTGCAGACCCACCACGGCACGCCGGTCAAGGTGATGGGGCTGGACCAGCAGCGCTACCCGGTGGGCGCGATGGGGATGGACTTCGCCGGCCTGCTGCGCCGGGTCGACCGCTGGGACTACAGCATCACGTCGAACAGCTTCTCCACGCAGATGTGGGAGCGGGCGTACCCGGCGGACTACACCACGCTCGAGGTCGGCTACCCGCGCAACGACCGGCTGGCGCTGGCCACCGCCGAGGACCGCGGCCAGGTCCGCGCCGCGCTGGGCATCGCACCCGACGAGTACGTGGTGCTCTACGCGCCGACGCACCGCGAGCACCTGCCCGGGTGGCGGCCACCGTTCGACCCGGACCGGATGCTCGACGTGCTCGGGCCCCGGGGCCGGCTGCTGATGCGCAGCCACTACTTCCACGACCGGGAGCGGCATCCCCGGGGACCGGCGGCGGACGGCGTGCTGGACGTGAGCGCGTACGACCGGGTGGAGGACCTCTACCTGGCGGCGGACGTACTGATCACCGACTATTCCTCGGCGATGTTCGACTACGCGGTGCTGGACCGGCCGATAGTGGTCTACGCGCCGGACTGGGACGCCTACCGGGTGGCCCGGGGCGTCTACTTCGACCTGCTGGCCGAGCCGCCGGGCACCGTCGCGCTGGACTTCCCCGGGCTGCTCGACGTGTTCCGGTCCGGCGCGGTCGACGACGAGGCGGCCGAGCGGGCCCGGGCGGCGTTCCGGTCGCGGTTCTGCGCGCTGGACGACGGGCACGCCGCCGAGCGCGTGGTACGCCGCGTGTTCCTCGGCGAAATGCCGTAAAAGTGGTTACCGGCAGGTCACTTAACTGCGGAGCCCGGCGAATACCGCTTAATAGGACTGTCACGAGCCGAACATGGCACGTTTACCCGATGTGCGAATCAGATGATCCTGGTCACAGTCATTCCCGGGTTTGGGGAGAGAAAACTGGGGAGGTGGCGGTGGCGACCGTCGCGCTCAAGGATGTCACCAAGGTGTTCCCGGATGGAACAGTCGCGGTCGACACCATCAATCTGGACGTCAACGACGGCGAGTTCATGGTGCTGCTCGGCCCGTCGGGCTGCGGGAAGTCGACGGTGCTGCGCATGGTCGCCGGGCTGGAGGACCCGTCCTCCGGCGCGATCCTGCTCGGCGGTGAGCTGGCCAACGACCTGCCGCCACGCGACCGGAAGATCGCCATGGTCTTCCAGGACTTCGCGCTCTATCCGCACATGACGGTCGGCGACAACATCGGCTTCCCGCTGCGGCTCTCCGGCATCGAGCCCGGCCCGCGCGGCGAGCGGATCCAGGACGTGGCGAGCGCGCTCGGCATCGGCGACGTACTCGCGCGCAAACCCAGCCAGCTCTCCGGCGGCCAGCGGCAGCGGGTCGCCATGGGGCGGGCGATAGTGCGCCGGCCCGGCCTGTTCCTCATGGACGAGCCGCTGTCGAACCTGGACAGCGGGCTGCGCGCCGAACTGCGGGCGGAGATCTCCGGCCTCACCCGCGAACTCGGCGTCACCACCATCTACGTCACCCACGACCAGGCCGAGGCGCTGACCATGGCCGACCGCGTCGCGATCATGCGCAAGGGCGTGCTCCAGGACGTGGGCACCCCCACCCAGGTGTACGGGCGGCCGGCCACGCTCTACGTCGCCGCGTTCCTGGGCAGCCCCCGGATGAACCTGCTGGAGGCGTCGGTCTACGTGCACCTCGACCGGTACGTCGCGCTGAACCTCGGCGAGCAGTCGCTCTACCTGCCCTGGGACGACATCCGCAGCCGGGCGGTGGCGCACTACCACGGCGAGCGGATCGTGGTCGGCATGCGGGCCGAGGCGCTCACCCCGGTCGCCCCGGACACCGCCGGTGACGTGCTGCACGGGCGCATCCGCTACCTGGAGCACCACGGCCACGAGTCACTCGCGTTCCTCGACATCGGCGCCACCGCGATCGTGGTCGACGAGATGGGCACCCAGGTGGAGCAGGCCGCACCGGGCCAGCGCGGCCTGCGCCGGTTCAACCAGGTGATGCAGCGGCTCACCGGCCGCGCGACGGAGGCGTCAGCCCCGGCACCGGAGGCCGGCGGGGGTGGCGGCAACCGCACGAGCGTGCTGCCCGACCCGGGCCGCCACCACCGTCGTCCGGCGGAACTGGCGGTACGGCTCGCGCCGTACCCGCAGGTGTCGCCCGGGCACCCGCTCGCCGTGCAGGTGCGGATGGACGCGCTGCACTTCTTCGACGAGCGAGGCGACCGCATCGACGTCGGCTGGCGGTGAAAGGAAGGGCACCCTGTTAACGCCTCCGGTAGAGGAAGGGCCCCTTATTAACAGCCGCCGCCCGGAGGGACGGGCGGGTGACGGCGGTACGGGCCCCAGCCGACGAAGCGGGCGAACATGTCGGCCGGGGCGGGCGCGTCGTTCGGGTTCAGCCGGTAGAGGTCGCGCGTCGCCTCGTACAGCAGCCCGCACAGGTAGATGGACAGCCCGATCCGGTTGTCCTCGTACTCGCTGCGCAGCAGCAGACGGGCCGTCGGGCACGGCCACGGCTGGCCGCAGGCCCGGCAGCACCACATCGGACGCAGCGGCGTGTGCGGGGTGGCGTGCAACGGGTACGGCCGAGGTCGATCCGGCTTGGGTCCGTCCGGCGGCTGCCCGAGCTGGTGGCTGATCACCGAGGCTCCTCGTGGTGGCCGTCCCGCCGGTTGCCGGCGTCGCCGCCGCGCTGCTCCGGGACCGGCCAGCGACCGCCGTTCGCCCGCCACTGCTGGGCCGGGGTGAGGTTGCCGACCCGGCCGGGACCCATCGTCGGGAGTGGACGGGTGGGCTGCCGCATCCAGTCCGGCAGATTGTCGCCCCGTACCCGCTGGGGCAGTGTCGGTGCCGACGCACCCCGGCAGCGGAACCAGCGCAGTCGCACGGCGCAACTCCTCTCGGTAGCGGGAATCGGACGAATTCGATTCCACTGCGTGACAGTCTCGTCACCGCGCCGCTAGGGTCGGAAGGCGTTCCACCCCCACCTTCCCGGCCGTCCGACCGGCCGATTTCCGTGTGCAGCCGTGTGCAGAGGTGTGCAGATGATCCGTGTGCCGTTGTGGGAACTGTTCGCCGGTGAGCTACGTCGGTTACGTACCGATGCGGGGCTTACCCAGGAGGCGCTGGGCGAGCGGGTGAGCTATTCGGCGTCGCTGGTGGCGGCCGTCGAGCAGTGCCGCCGCGCGCCGCGCGCCGAGTTCACCGAGCGCTGCGACGAGGTGCTGAACGGCGGCGGCCTGCTGGTGCGGATCCGGGACGCGCTGATGCAGGAGGCGCTGATGCCGTGGTTCCGCGAGTGGGTGAGCATCGAGCAGGAAGCTGCCTCACTGCGTAGCTTCGAGCCGCTGGTTGTTCCCGGGTTGTTGCAGACCGAGGAGTACATCCGTGCGTTGCACGAGGGCGCGAGTCCACTCGTCGGTGAAGCGATGGAGCAGCAGGTAGCCGCGCGGCTGGCCCGCCAGCCGGTGCTGGATCGGCCCGCGCCGCCGCAGTTCGTGGCGGTGCTCGACCACTCGGTGCTGAGCCGGGCGGTCGGCGGGCCGAAGGTGATGCGCGAGCAGTTGGAGCATCTGGTCGAGATGGGCCGCCGGCCGCGTGTGCACCTACACCTGGTCCCGGAGACGGTCGGCGCCTATCCCGGGCTCAACGGTGCGTTCGTGCTCGCCACCCCCGCCGACGGCGACGACGTGGGCTACCTCGATAACCAGTTGCACGGCACAATCGTGGAGCGGACGGTGGACGTGAACTTACTGCGACAGACCTGGGAGTCCGTCCGCGCGGAGGCGATGCCGCACGGGGCGACTCTGGCGGCGATTTCGGAGGCGGCGAAGCGATGGAGTTGACCGGCGCGATCTGGCGCAAGAGCACCCGCAGCAGCGGCAATTCCGGCAACTGCGTGGAGGTGGCGGACAACCTGCCCGGCGTGGTGGGGGTGCGGGACAGCAAGGACCGGCAGGGGCCGGCGCTGACGTTCACGTCGTCGAGCTGGGCGGCGTTCGTCGCGTACGCCAAGCGCGCCTGACCCGTAGCGGTCAACCGGCAGCCGGGTCGCGAACGCTGGCCCGACGATCAGCGTTCGTGCTCGGCTCATCAATGAGTGGCAGAGCTGGACGTCGTGCCGTGCGGAGGCGATGCCGCACGGGGAGACTCTGGCGGCGATCTCGGAGGCGGCGAAGCGATGGAGTTGACCGGCGCGATCTGGCGCAAGAGCACCCGCAGCAGCGGTAATGGCGGCGACTGCGTGGAGGTGGCGGACAATCTGCCCGGCGTGGTGGGGGTGCGGGACAGCAAGGACCGGCAGGGGCCGGCGCTGAGGTTCACGTCGTCGAGCTGGGCGGCGTTCGTCGCGTACGCGAAGCGGGGTTAGGCAGCGACCGCCGTCGTCACCCGGCGGCGGTGGTCCGCCGTTCCGGCGCGAACGGCCACTCCTCGAACGACTGGCAGCGGCCGTCCTCGGCGAACCGCATGATCCAGAGGTCGCGCCACTCCTGGTGGACCGGGTCGCCGTACCGGACCTGCACCCGGGCCACAGCGGTGTCGCCGTCGACCGCGACGACCTCCGAGGTCATCTGGAAGACCTCGTCGGGTCCGTCGCGTTCGCTGTCCCACATGCGGACGATGGCGGGCAGGCCGACCACCGGATCCCGGTACGGCCCCTGCTGGTAGGTCGCGTCGGGCGTGAACATCGTGCCGAGCGCCGCAGTGCCCGGTGTGCGCCACGCCTGCTCGTACGCCGCGATCCAGGCGGCCACCCGATTCCTGTCCATGGCTGCCAGCCTGCCATCCCCGCCCGCCCGGATCTCCCACATCGGCCGCCCGGGGTCGTCGTTGTGCACGACGACGTCGGCGTGCTCGGCCGGGCGGGCAGTGGCGAAGTAGAGCCGCTGGGCGGGAAGGTACCGCTCGTGCCAGCGCCGCTCGACGTCGGCTCTCGTCGACACGCGGCTCTCGCGGATCACGGCACGGTCCACCGTCTTGTCGAGCGCGGTGGACACGAAGACGCGCAGCTCCCACCGGTCGACCAGTTCCGGGCGCAGGAGGAAGACACCGTCGAACACCAGCACGGCGTCCGCCGGAGCGGTCGTGGGCGGCGGGGACAGCACCGTATCCGTCGCGTGGTCGTAGACCGTGTGCCGGAAGCGTCGATCTCCGCCCGGGCCGAGCGGATCGAGCAGCACCCGGTTCAGCGACCCGTGATCGTGGGTGTCGACGTAGCAGCCCTCGGCCGAGAACTCGCCTCGCCGGTAACGCCGGGCGCGGGGGAAGAGGAAGTCGTCCACCGTCGCGCGGATGACGTACCGGCCCCGGGCGCGCAGGACGGCGGCCAGCTCGTCGGCGAGCGTGGTCTTGCCGGCAGCGGGCGGCCCGTCGACCGCGACCCGGGTCGGGTACGGCACGGTGACGGACCCGACCGCGTCGGCCAGGAGGCCGATCAGCTCCCGGCGGGGATAAATGGATTGCCCCTGCGCCCGGCCGGGAGTTTCACTGCCGCCCATGCCGTCCCCCTCACCGGTCTTCGTCGCGGGCACAGGTCGTTCGGGCACCTCGCGGATCGCCGACGTCATCGGCCAGCACCCGCTGATCCACCGGATCCCGATGGAAACCAAGTTCATCGTCGAACCCGGCGGCCTGCGGGACCTGGCCGACGCGCTCACCGAACGGTACGACCCCATCGTCGGCGAGGACGCCCTGCAGCGGCTCAGCGACTTCCTCACCGTACGGGTGCCCGGACGGCGTGACGATCGTGGCAAGACCGTGCCCGAGCTGGTCGGCGAACGGCGCTACCGGGATGCCGTACACCAGCTCTGGCCGCTGTTGATCGCGGACGCCTTCGAGGAGCCCGCGCCCGCGGCGGGCTTCGGCGACGGCGACCGGCCCACCGGGCCGTTCGGGCCGACGGGCCGACGACGGGTCGTGCCGAGGTACTTCCGCGACCGGGCCGAGCTGATCGCCGTCCTGCGCGGCCTGGTCGAGACGCTGTTCGGCGGCGCGGCGGCCGACGCGGGCAAGCCGACGTGGTGCGAGAAGACGCCGTTCAACCTCTTCGCCATGGACTTCCTCTGGGAGCTGTTTCCCGAGGCGACGATCGTGCACATCACGCGGCACCCGGTCTCCGTGCTCGCCTCCCACCTGGCCCAGCCGTGGGCGCCGTCAACAGTCGACGGGGCGCTGGCCTACCTCGTGCCTGTCTACCAGCGATGGCTGGCCAGGAGGAACGCCGCCGACCTGACGAGCCGGCGGTACGTCGAGGTGAAGGCGGAAGACCTCGCGGCCGACTGGGCCGGGCAGCGGCGCGCCCTGTTCGAACGGCTCGGCGTCGAGGACGCCGTCACCGCGTCGACGTTCCAGGCGGGCAGGCTCGCGCACCGCGACGACCAGTTCGACGCCGGCACCCGCGCGTACGTCGAGCGGGAACTGGGCGAGATCATCCCCGCCATGGGCTACGAGTGACGGCCGAGCTGTCGAGGGCCGGCCCCGCTGTGCGGAGCTGACCGGCCCGATCAGGTGATGCGGCTCCGGATCACGCCTTGCGGCGCAGTTCGCGGAGCACGCCGTGCCGGCGGAGCGCCCACGCCAGTCGCCGCGCGCTCGGGTGCCGGACGAACAGCACCGCCGCCCGGCGGACCAGCCCGAACCGGTTGTCGCTCACCTGGTCGTCGGCCGCCCGCCAGATCAGCTCGCGGACGCCGGGGCTGTCCAGCATCGCCCTTACCTCGTGGCGTACCCGGGGGTCCTCGGCCGCGGACGTGACGGCGGTGACCAGGCCGGGACGGTCGGCGAGCGGCTCCACTGACGCGGCGACGAGCGGCCGGCGTACGGTGTCCCGCTCCAGCAGCAGCAACACCGCCTCCCGGACCTCGGTGCTGTCGAGCCCGGACCGCAGCAGGCCCAGCGCGCTGCGCTCGACCTCGCGGTCGCGGTCCGGAAGGGACAGTGCGGCCAGCAGCACTGTCACCTCGTCGAGGTCGACGAGGTGACGCAGCCCGTCGCGGAACTCCGGGAGCGCCCACGCCACCGTCAGCCCGCGCGCGAGATCGCGGTTCATGGGCCATTCGCTACCCGGAGTCGACAGCCGCCGAAACGCCGCGACAGCGCCGTGAAATAAGCCGTGGTTACAAGCGTTCACCTGAGCCGGTCGTATTGGCAGCCTCGGTTGCGAGAACGACCGGCATGGCCGGATAGGGGTCGCTGATCGGTTTGCGCTGAGCATGGACTCTTTCCCGCACCGTCACCAGCGTGGGGCCGGCGACGTAATGCCTGCCCCGCCGCTCACCTCGTGCTTCCAGAAGGCCCTGCTCGACAAGGCTGGCCAGATCCCGAGATGCGGTCCTGTCCTCGACATCGGCAAGTTTGACGTACCCGGAGCGACGGATGCGATAGCCCAGGACTGCCTCGTAGAGGAGATCGGTCACCCGCTCAGGGAGCCTGTTCTCGGCAACGATCGCGTCCAACTCCGACCAGATGCCGGACGCCTCCTCGAAGCGGCGAGCGACGGTCTGCGCCTGCATGTGATGGGCGCGCAGGTTGAACGACACCCAGAGGTGCGCCGAACCTTCGGGGTTCCAGCGGCCACGTCCGGTAACCGCCAACACCCGGTAGTAGTCCTCGGTGTTGCTGCCCAGCCATTCCTCAATGCTGGAGAAAGCAGGCTCGACGATCGCGCGTCGGGAGAGCACCAACGTCTGAAGGGCGCGTGCCATTCGCCCGTTGCCATCACGGAACGGATGGATCATCACCAGGTTCAGATGCGCCATGGCTGCTTTGACGAGCGGAGAGGCGGTGACATCCGACCGTAGATCTTCGGTTAGCTCCTCCATGAGGTGAGGCACGTGGTCGGCGTCCGCGCCCTCGTACACCCGCTCATCGGTTCGCTCATCGTGGACGTAGATCGGGCCCTTGCGATATTGCCCCGGGCTCTTGCCCAGATCGTGCGAGAGCATCATGTAGTGCATGCTGCGGATCACCGACGTGTCGAACCGGAAGTGCGGATCCCCGGCGGTTTGCAGCACGTATCCCAGAGCCTGCCGATAGCCCCGGATCTCGGCGAAGGTCCGGTGGTCGGCGCTCAGCGGCTCCTCGCCGTCTAGCGCGGCGGCGGCGTCGTCCTCGGCGACCACGTAGCCCTCGATGCTGTTGGAGCCGAGAATCGCGCGGGCCAACATCGTGCGCCGGAGGCCACCGGTCCACCGGCGAGGAGTGCGCAGGACATCGGCGAGCATGCGGCGCATGTCATGCACCTCGGCCAGGACGGTCTCGTCGCGATCGTTGAGTTCTGGGGTGGCGTAGATCATCTCATGTCCCAATGTCTCTTAATAAGAGACAAGGCTAGCGTCAGGCGATGTGGATGTCACTTATTTAGTGACATTCGGCCAACGTGTTCCGGTGTCTTGCCGGAAAAGTTACCGGCGAGTAGCGTTCGGGCATGAGCATCGACTCTCGCCAGGTCGCGGCCGGTCTCCTCGACGCCGTGCCGTTCGCCCGCACGCTCGGGATCGAGTTCGTCGAGGTGGCGCCCGAGGCCGAGGGCGGGGTCCGGGCCGTGGTCCGGCTCCCCGACGACCCGGCGCACCACAACCACGTGGGCGGCCCGCATGCCGGGGCCATGTTCACGCTGGGGGAGAGCGCCTCGGGCGCGGTTGTCCTGGCCGCGTTCGGGCAGGTGCTCGACCGGGCCGTACCCCTGGCCGTGACCGCGACCATCCGCTACCTCAAGGTGGCGGTGGGGCCGGTGCTGGCGACGGCGCGGCTCGGCGGTGTCCCCGCCGAGGTGCTGGCCGAGCTGGACGCCGGGCGACGGCCCGAGTTCCCGGTCGAGGTGGAGGTGCGCACCGAGGACGGCACGCTCACCTCCTCGCTCACCGTGATCTGGACGCTGCGCCCGAACCGCTGAGCCCTGAACGGGTTTGCCCGGGGCGAGCGCCGGATAGATTCAAGCGATGCTGGGCCTCCCCGCGCACGTGAGCGCGTGTCTCTTCGATCTGGACGGTGTGCTGACGCAGACCGCCAAGGTGCACAACGCCGCCTGGGCGGAGACGTTCGACGCCTACCTGCGGCGACGGTCCGTCGAAACCGGCGAGCCGTTCCAACCGTTCGACCCCGGACCGGACTACAACCGTTACGTGGACGGCAGACCGCGCGCCGACGGGGTGCGCACGTTCCTGGCCTCGCGCGGCATCACCCTGCCCGAGGGCTCACCCGACGACCCACCCGAGGCGGACACGGTCAACGGCCTCGGCAACCGCAAGAACGTCGTCCTGCTCCAGCGGATCGAGCAGTACGGCGTCGAGGCGTACGAAGGTTCGGTTCGCTACCTGGAGGCCGCCACCGCGGCCGGGCTGCGGCGGGCGGTCGTCTCGGCCAGCGCCAACTGCGCCGCCGTGGTGCACGCCGCCGGGCTGGACCGCTGGCTGGAGGCGCGGGTCGACGGCGTGGTCGCCCGCGCGAACGGGCTGCGCGGCAAACCGGACCCGGACACGTTCCTGGAAGGCGCGCGGCTGCTCGGCGTCGAACCGGCGCAGGCCGCCGTCTTCGAGGACGCCCTCGCCGGCGTGGCCGCCGGACGGGCCGGCGGATTCGGGTACGTGATCGGCGTCGACCGGGTCGGCCAGGCCGACGAACTGCTGGCGCACGGCGCCGACGTGGTGGTCACCGACCTCGCCGAACTGCTCGCGGCGGAGCCGGCCGCGTGATCCGGGAACGGGCGTATCCGGTCGAGCCCTGGCATGTCCGGGAGGTACGCCTCGACATGGACGTGCTGGCCCAGTCCGAGTCGGTGTTCGCGCTCTCCAACGGGCACATCGGGCTGCGCGGCAACCTCGACGAGGGCGAGCCGCACGGCCTGCCCGGCACCTACCTGAACTCCTTCTACGAGCTGCGCCCGCTGCCGTACGCGGAAGCCGGCTTCGGCTTCCCCGAGTCCGGGCAGACCATCGTCAACGTCACCAACGGCAAACTGATCCGGCTGCTCGTGGACGACGAACCGCTCGACGTCCGCTACGGCGAGGTGCTCGCCCACGAGCGGGTCCTCGACATGCGCGCCGGAACGCTCCAACGCGACCTGCACTGGCGTTCCCCGGCCGGGCGCGAGGTCAAGGTCCGCACCACCCGGCTGGTGTCGTTCACCCAGCGCTCGGTCGCCGCCATCCACTACGAGGTGGAGCCGGTCGACGGGCCGCTGCGGCTGATCCTCCAGTCCGAGCTGGTGGCCAACGAGACGCTGCCGCCGCAGAGCCGCGACCCCCGGGTGGCCGCCGTACTGGAGTCACCGCTGCAGGCCGAGGAGGAACTCACCACCGACGACGGCGGCCTGCTCATCCACCGGACCAAGGTCAGCGGCCTGCGGGTCGCCGCCGCCATGGGCCACGACGTGCACGGCCCCGAACGCACCACGATCGAGAGCGAAGGGTACGAGGACTGGGTCCGCACCACCATCGGCTGCGTGCTCAAGCCCGGCGAGAAGCTGCACGTGATCAAGTACCTCACGTACGGCTGGTCCAGCCGCCGGTCGCTGCCGGCGCTGCGCGACCAGGTCGGCGCGGCGCTCGCCGCGGCCCGGCTCGACGGCTGGGACGGGCTGCGCCGGGCGCAGCGGGAATACCTCGACGCGTTCTGGGACGCCGCCGACGTGCGCGTCGAAGGCGACCCGGAGGTCCAGCAGGCCGTCCGCTTCGGCCTCTTCCACGTGCTCCAGGCCGGCGCCCGCGGGGAACGGCGGCCGATCTCCGCCAAGGGCCTCACCGGCCCCGGGTACGACGGCCACGCATTCTGGGACACCGAGATGTTCGTGCTGCCGGTGCTCACGTACACCCAGCCCGGCGCGGTCCGCGACGCGCTGCAGTGGCGGCACGCCACGCTCGCCCAGGCCCAGGAGCGGGCCCGCACGCTGAACCTCGAAGGCGCCGCCTTCCCGTGGCGCACCATCGAAGGACCCGAGTCGTCGGCGTACTGGCCGGCCGGAACCGCCGCGTTCCACATCGCCGCCGACGTCGCCGACGCGCTGCGCCGCTACGTGCTGGTCACCGGCGACGAGACACTGGAACGCGAGATCGGACTGGAACTGCTTGTCGAGACCGCCCGGCTGTGGCGATCCCTCGGCCACCACGACCGGGCCGGGCAGTTCCACATCGACGGCGTGACCGGCCCCGACGAGTACACAGCCGTGAAGAACGACAACGTCTACACCAACCTGATGGCGCAGCGGAACCTGCGTACCGCCGCGGACTGCGCGATGCGCTACCGGGACCAGGCCCTCGACCTCGGCGTCACCGAGGAGGAAGCCGCCGCGTGGCGGGACGCCGCGAACGACATGCACGTCCCGTACGACGCCGAGACCGAGGTGCACGAGCAGGTCGAGGGGTTCACCCGGTTCCAGGAGTGGGACTTCGAGCACACGCCACCGGAGAAGTACCCGCTGCTGCTGCACTACCCGTACTTCGACCTCTACCGCAAGCAGGTCGTCAAGCAGGCCGACCTGGTGTTGGCCATGCACTGGCGGGGCGACGCGTTCAGCGCCGCCGAGAAACTGCGCAACTTCGTCTACTACGAGCGGCGCACCGTACGCGACTCGTCGTTGAGCGCCTGCACCCAGGCGGTGCTCGCGGCCGAGGTCGGCTTCCTCGAACTGGCCCACCGCTACCTGCGCGAGGCCGCGCTGATGGACCTGCACGACCTGAACGAGAACACCCGCGACGGCGTGCACATGGCGTCCCTGGCCGGCGCCTGGATCGCGCTCGTCGCCGGATTCGGCGGCCTGCGGGACCACGACGGGACGCTCTCCTTCGCGCCCCGGCTCTCCAGCCGCCTCAGCCGACTGGAGTTCTCGCTCCAGTGGCGCGGGATGCGACTGCGCGTCGACGTGCGGCCGCACCAGACCACGTACTCGCTGCGCAACGGCGGCCCGGACACGGTGGTGGAGCTGCGGCACCACGGCGAGCCGCTGCGGGTCACCTCGGCGCAGCCGGTCACCGTGCCGATCCCGCCCGAGCACCCGACCGAGCCGCAGCCGGAGCAGCCGCAGGGCCGCGCGCCGCTGATGCACCTGCCGGAACGCATGTAGCGGTCCCGCCCGAAAGAGGCGGGACCGCTCGGTACGCGTACCCTCAGAACTGGCGGCCGTTGGACGGGCGCCCGCCGGCGTCGCGCGGCGCCGTGGCCCGCGGATCGTCGGATGTCCGCGCCGTCGAGGCGCGGTCGGCCCAGTCCGGCGAGCCCTCAAGCTCCCGCTTGCGGCGCTCCTGGTCGGTGAGTTCCTGTTCCCGGGACCTGTCCTGTTTCGCCATGACGATCCTCGCGATCCGTCGGGGTCCGTGGTCACCCCGCGCGTTCCCGCCCGGCGGCGGCTCAACCGTCCAGGTGGCGGGCGAAGCTGCGCCGCAGGTGGTCCTTGGGGCGGGAGCCGACGATCGAGCCGACCACCTCGCCGTCCCGGAACACCAGCATGGTCGGCGCGGACATGATCCGGTGGGCGCGGGTGGTGGCCGGGTTCTCGTCGGTGTTGAGGGTGACGAAGCGCAGCGCGTCGCCGAACTCCTCGGCCAGCTCGGCCAGGTGCTTCGACACCACCCGGCACGGCGGGCACCACTCGGCCCAGAAGTCGACCACCACGGGCCGGTCGGCGGCCAGCACGGTGGCCGTAAAGGTGTCGTCGGTGACCGGGGTCAGCCGGCCGGTCCCCGTGTCCTGAGGCATGTTTCCTCCCGTTGGGCGATCGCGTGGGCGAGCTGGTCGTGCAGGCGGCGGCGGACGTCGCCGAGCCGGTCGAGGTAGTCGTCCACCTCGGCGAGCTTGCGCCGCAGCACCGCCACCGAATCGGGGCAGACGTCACCGGAGTCGTTCCCCGCGCGCAGGCAGGCGACGAACGGGCGGATGTCGTCCAGGCCGAACCCGATCGCCAGCAGGGAGCGGATCTCGCGGACGACGCGCAGTTCCGCCTCGTCGTAGACCCGGTACCCGTTGGCGGACCGGCCCGGCCGGACCAGGCCGTGGGTCTCGTAGTAGCGCAGGGTGCGGGTGCTCGTACCGGCCCGCCGCGCCAGCTCCCCGATCCGCATCCGCCGCCCCCGTCCCTGCCTGGTGAATCGACGCTAAACCTTGCCGCCGACGTCAACGCAACCCCGCACGCGCGGCCTCCCCGCGCGGCGTTCCCCGCGCGGCGTCCCCGCGCGGCGTTCCCCGCCGGGATCCCCGCTGGCTGTCCCCGTCGATCATGAGGTTGACGGCGTTGTGGATCTCCAAATCTGCCGCCAACTTCATGATCGACCCCGTCGGGGCGGGGTCCGGTGGGGCTGGGGTGGCGTCCCCGTGGATCTTGGTACGAAACGGCCCCTCCAGGGGCCGTTTCGTACCAAGATCTCCCGTGGTCTTGCCCGGATGGGCGTGATCATGAAGTTGGCGGCGTGGGGAAGCGCTTTCTGGGCCGTCAACTTCATGATCGTGCGGTTGGGGGGTATCGGGTGGGCGGGGGGGTGGAGGGATATGCGTGAGGTTTCGGTGCCTGTTGTCGACGGAGGGCTCGTCGGGGATGTCAGTGTGCCCGGCGGGGCCGGTGGGGTGGTGCTGTTCGCGCACGGGAGCGGCAGCTCGCGGCACAGCCCGCGCAACACGGCCGTCGGGCGCGCGCTCAACGACCGTGGGCTGGCCACCGTGCTGGTCGACCTGCTGACCGCCGACGAGGAGGCGCGGGACGAGGTCACCGCCGAACTGCGCTTCGACATCGGGATGCTGGCCGAGCGCCTGGCCGGAATCGTCGACTGGATGGGCGCCGACCCGGAGCTGGGGCGGCTCCCGATCGGGCTGTTCGGCGCCAGCACCGGCGCCGCCGCCGCCCTGGTCGCCGCGGCGGCCCGGCCGGACCGGGTGGCCGCGGTGGTCTCCCGGGGCGGCCGGCCCGACCTGGCCGGCAGCTCACTGACCGCGGTACGCGCACCGACGCTGCTGCTCGTCGGCGGCCTGGACGAGCAGGTGATCGTGCTCAACGAGCAGGCCCGGGACGCGCTCGGCGAGGTGGCGGAGCTGCGGATCGTGCCCGGCGCCACCCACCTGTTCGAGGAGCCCGGCACGCTGGAGCAGGTGGCCGACCAGGCAGGTACCTGGTTCACCACCCACCTGCGCCAGCCGCACCCCGCCTGAGCGGCAGCCCGTCAGCCCGCGGCTTCGACGGCCGGGTCCGGCCCGGCGGCGCGGCCGGTTTCGGCGCGGTGCCGCTGCACGGTGTCCAGCACCCGCCAGAGCACCGCCGCGATCGGCACCGACACGAACGCGCCGGCCACCCCGGCGACCAGCGTGCCGGCGGTGACCACCACCAGGATGACCGCCGGATGCAGTTGCACCTGCCGCCGCATCACCAGTGGCTCCAGCAGGTTGCCCTCGATCTGCTGGACGGCGATCACCGCGGCGAGCGTGAGCAGAGCCGTGGTGGGACCGTTCGCGGCGAGCGCGACGAGCACCGCCACCGCGCCGGCCACCGTGGCACCGATGATCGGCACGAAGCCGCCGAGGAACGTGATCAGGGCGAGCGGCAGGGCCAGCGGGACCCGCAACACGACAAGCGCCAGTCCGATGCCGATGGCGTCGATGGCCGCGATGATCATCGTGCCCCGGCTGTACGCGCCGAGCGTGCGCCAGCCGGCCCGGCCCGCCTCGGCGGTCAGCTCCCGGCGCGGACCGGTCAGCCGGCGCAACACCCAGTGCCACATCGAACGGCCGTCCTTGAGCAGGAAGAACAGCAGCACCAGCGCGAGCAGGATCGCGCCGGCCACCTCGGCTGCCTTGCGCGCCCCGGCCACCGGGTCGGGCGTCCCGCTGCTCAGGCCCTGCCGGATCTGCTCCACCAGCCGGTCGAGCTGCTGATCGGTGACCGGCAGGCTGGAGGTGACGAAGTCGCGGGTGCGTTGCAGCCCCTCATCGAGTTGCTGGCTCAGCTCGCCGAACTGGCTCGCGGTGAGATTCCAGACCAGGACGCCGGCACCACCCAGGATGCCGAGCAACAGCAGGACGGTGAGCAGCGCGGCGAGCCCGGCCGGCGCCCGCAGCCGGCGCAGGCGTACCAGGACCGGATCGAGCAGCGCGGTGAGGAAGAGCGTGCCGGCCAGCGCCACCGCCAGCGGCGCGAGCAGCACCGCGATCTGCCCCAGCAGCCACAACCCGGCCGTCACCACGAGGAGACAGGCGCTCCAGGTGACAGCGGTCCGTACCGGCCAGGGCAGCCCCGCCCAGGTCTGCCGGGGGCCGGTCGTCGGTGCCGGCCGCGTCGGCTCGGATCCATCAGCGTCCACGTCGCCTCCTCGATCGTGGCCGTTGGTACCCGACGCACGTCGATCCGACACCCCGGCGGGAATCGCCCACCCGGTGTTTGTGCCCCCAGCCCCAGGGAAGGCTTCCAACGTATCGAAGGGAGATCCGACATGAGCGACTTCATGGACAAGGCCAAGGACTTCGCCGACAAGCATGACAAGCAGGTCGACCAGGGCATCGAGAAGGCGGGTGACGCGGCCGACAAGCGCACCGGCGGCAAGTACGACGCCCAGATCGACAAGGGCGTCGACATGGCGCAGCAGCGGACCGGCGAGGGTGACACCGGGCGCTGACCCCGTACACCCGCACCGGCGCCGGACACGACGGCGGCCACGCCCCCTCAGGGAGCGTGGCCGCCGTGGCGTCGGGGTCAGGAGCTGTAGCCGCGTCCAGCGATCCAGTTGGCCAGCTCGGTCACGTCCATCCAGTACGTCGGCGTGTCCGGCCGGGCGGGGTCGGCGATGAGGACGGTGTCGGCGTCGCCCTCGTACCGCACCACGGTCAGGTAGTGGCCGGGGTAGCTGTGCTCCACCCCGTCGATGTCCCGGGCGCCGCCCAGGATGTTCGCCACCACCGGCCGGTCGTCGTCCACGGCGGTCCGGATGTCCGCGCGCAGGCGTGCCACCTGCTCCGGGGTGGCCACGTCGTCGCGGATCTCGGTGGTCCGGTACTTGCCGCCGGTGTACTCGTTGAGCACGCGGGTGATGTCGATGGCGGAGTCGGTGCCGTTCTGGGTGGTGCCCAGCTTCGCGGCCAGCTCGTCCTGGCTCACGTCCTTGCCCTCGGCCGAGAGCGCGATGCGGGCCGAGGCGGGACCACAGTAGAAGAAGTTCGGCTGAGCCTGGTACTCGTAGTCGGCGGTGCGGTCACCCTTGCCCTTGACCGGGGCCGCGTGGGCGGCGGCCGGGCCGGCGACGGCACCGCCGGCAGCGGCGAGACCGGCGACGGAGAGCAGGCACTTGCGGATGATCGGGTTCATGTCGAGGCTCCATTCGGGGGTCGACGGCTCCGTGCGGGAGACGCGGCACCAGGAGTGGCGCTCGGCGTACGGAGAGTTCAACCGCCCTGCTTCCGGGCCTCATTTCCGGGCGTGACCGGGGCCACCGCGAAACCGGACAGAGCGCCTCAGTCGGGCAGGCTGCCCAGGAGCCGGGTCACCGCGATCTCGATGACCACCCGCTCCGGATTCGGACGCGGGGTGCGATAACGCTCGGCGTACCGCCGTTCGGCCTCGGCCACCGAAGCCGGGTCGCCGCGCAGCGCCGCCCGGCCCTCCACGGTCAGCCACCAGCGGCCGTCGACCTGGCAGACCGCCACCGGAGTGCCGTCCGGTCCGGCCGCGGCGACGTGCCGCGCCTTGGCCGACCCCGCGGAGGTGATCACCCGGGCCAGGCCGGCCTCCGGGTCGAAGGTCACCCCCACCGGTACGACGTGCGGGGTGCCGTCGGCGCGCAGCGTGGTCAGCGTGGCGAGATGCCGGTCCGCGAAGAAGCGGGCCACCCGCCCGTCGTGCGGATCCAACCGGTGCCGTCCCGCCATGCCGTCTCCTCGTTCGCGTGTCTCATCGGCGGGGCGCCGCGCCGGGCGGCAGCGCCGGGGACTTCCCGGTGGCCCGCTGTTCCACCTGGGCGGCACGATGCTTGACGGCCAGCCGGCCCAGGTAGAACAGCGCGCCGGCCAGCACGCCCATGTCGTCCAGGTAGATCGGGTCGGGCAGCAGGTCCACCGGCAGGATCGTGTAGATCAGCGCGCCGTAGAACGCGACCTTGCCGCCGGCGCCGAGCGCGCCGAGCATGCGGCGGGTGCGGACCAGCCGGACGGCGAGCACGACCGCCCCGGCCAGCATGGCCGCCGCGACGACGGCGGCGAGTACGACGAGCACCCAGGCTTCACGGGACACGCCCTCACGCTAGCCGAGCCGGGTCGATGCCGCCCGCGGGTCGTGGCCGTGACGCCCCGGGTCGTGGCCCGGGGCGCTCAGGCCGCCACGGCCGCCCGTCCCCGGGCAACCGGGGTCAGCTCGCGGGTGATGTCGACGGCGGCCGAACCGGTCGGCAGTTCCCGGGTGGTCTCCGGCCCGGCGAACCCGACGATGGACAGCTCCGCCTGCGGCTCAGGGGCCGGGTGCAGCGCCGCGAACGCCTCGTCGCGCAGGCTCTGCGCCGCCGCCGCGGCCCGCTCGGCGGCCTGCCAGGCGGCCTGTTCCCGCTGCGTGGCGGCCCGGTGCCGGGCGGCGAGGTTGTCCCGAACCAGCCGGCGCAGCAGCAGCTCCTGCTCCACCGGGTGCCGGCTCGGGTCCCAGCCGTTCCCGCCGAGGATGTCGCTGAGCTGCCGCACCGTGATCTCGTTGCGCCACTGGGCGTCCATCGCCGCCCGGTGCAGCCAGCGCTCCCGGTCCGCGTACTCGGCCGGGGTCCGGGCGGTCCGGGGCAGCGGCAGCGCCGCGGCGGCGGCCAGGCGCCGCACGTCGTCCTCCGCCGCCTGGTACGCCTGCCAGGCCGCCTCGGCCTCCTCCTGGGCGGTCAGCCACTCCGTCCGGCTCCGCTCGGCGGTCGCCGCCGCGCGGGCGGCGGCCACCGCCACCTCGTCGGCGTACCGGTCCCGCTCCCGATCCTGTACGCGGGCCCGCTCGGCCTGATCGATGCTGCTCGGCCGGGCGGCGTCACTGATCCGGTCGACAAGCTCCGAGCGGAACCGGGACGGGCGGACGATCAGGGCGGCGACCACTGTGGCGGCCACGGCGAGCAGAGCCAGCCAGATCACGGCGGCAGCGGGGACGTCGGGCAGGACGGTGGAGAAGACGGTCTGCATCACCAGCACCTCAAGGTGGAACGACTGACGAACAACGGTTTGTGGCCCGGTCATCCGGGTGGGTGCGTCTCGCTACGGAGACGCGGCAGGGCGCGCGGGTGCGGCAGGTGTGGCCGCGCCGGGGCGTACCGGAAAGGTGGCCCGGTCAGGCGCGCGGCGGACCGCGGCGGGCGATGGCTGCCCGAGCCGGGTCGGCGACGGCGACGGCCTCGACGCCGGGCACCCGCCCGGCGGCTGTGGATTCGGTGCCGGCCGCGTCGGCGGCGGGACCGGAGGTGGACCGCGGCGCGCCGTCGGCCGTCGTGCC
This sequence comes from Micromonospora chalcea, assembly GCF_028768405.1. Lineage (NCBI taxonomy): Bacteria > Bacillati > Actinomycetota > Actinomycetes > Micromonosporales > Micromonosporaceae > Micromonospora > Micromonospora chalcea. The sequence goes on from NZ_CP118233.1 coordinate 5,297,292, forward strand.
GCCCGCCGCGACCGTCGTCAGGCCGACCTCGGCCGGAACCGGAGACGCGATCACGCTCGGCGCGGCGGCGGAGGCGACAGTGACCGCGACGGACTGCTCGGTCACGGTGGCATGGGCGGGTGCGGCGGCGATGCCCTGGAGGCCGACGATCAGCACCAGGCCGGCCACGGCCGTGCGGGCGATCCGGCGCAGCGTCGCCGTCCAGGTGGACGGGGCGAACGCTACGGGCAGCACCAATTCAACCTATCGGTCAGCGGACGATTTCGCAGCTCAAAGATCTTGCTGGTTACGTGAGCCGTCCCACGGGTCGCTGTGGACGGACCGCTGCCTCGATGCCGCTGTCAGTTGCCGCCGAGCACCGGCGGCGGAGCGCCGTCGCCGTCGCCCCAGACCATCTCGTCCTCGGTGAGCCAGGTCAGCCGGCCGTCGGACTCGTCGTCGCCGTGGCTGCCGCGACCACCGAGCACGCCGCCACGGCCGGCCATCGCGGGCCGCCCGGTGCCGCCGGCCCGCTCGCCGGACCTGCCCCCGGCCTCGACCACCAGGCCGCGACCGGAGGTGAGCCGGCCGGTGCCGGCCGCCGCGCGGTTCTCCGCGCCGGGCGCGCCGCCGAACCGGGCCGAGGACGCAGAGTTGGGACCGGTGCCCGCGAGCGACCCGGTGCTGAGCACGCCGGGGGCGCCGTAGAGCCCGCCGCTGCCCCCGCCGGCCGTCATCGTGGCGGGGCCGCCGCCGGAGCCGAAGCCCGCGCTGCCGCCGATCGTCGGGCCGCCGGTGGTGCCGGTCAACGGGCCGGCGCCGGCCAGCGAGGTGCCGCCCGGGTCGACGGTTCCGCCGGTGGTGACCGAGCCCGGAGCGCCCGCGCCGGGGTTGCCGCCCGGTGTGCCCGCGCCCGGGGCGCCCGCACCGGGCGTGCCGCTGGTCGGCGCCGTGTGGTGCACGCCCGACGTGGTGGCGGTGGCGCTCGCTCCCGGGCCGAAACTGCCCAGGTTCGGGCCGGACGACGGCGTCTTGACCGAGGGACCGTTCTGCAGCGTCGGGTCGCCGTTGCTGGTGTTGCCGGGCAGTTCGACCTCGGGCGGGTCCGGCACGACGATCCGGCCGTACGCCGAGAAGTCGTAGCCCTCGGCGAGCTTCGCCACGACCTGCACCATCCGCTGGTGCGCCTTCTCCTGCTCGGCCTTGTCCTGCTGGTGGCCGACGATCCCGCCGATCACCGCGCCGGGGGCGCCGCCGAGCAGGAAGCCCTTGCCGGCGCCGGAGAGCAGCTTGTCGTTGTCGTCGGTCTTCTCCGGGCTCTCCGCCTTGGACTGCGCGGCCCGCAGCTCGCTGGACATCATGTCGAGGCCCTGCCGGATGCCCGTCATGCCCTCGGCGAGGTTGCCGGAGTAGCGCACGACCATGTCCAGCCGCCTGGTGAACTCGCGCGCGGCGTCGCCGGTCCAGCTCTTGGACAGCGCCTCCAGGTCGGCGGTGAGGTCGCGGCCGAGGTCGTCGAGCGTGCTCTTGAGGGAGGTCCACTGGGCGCTGAGCGCCTCGATCTGCTTCGGGTCGCCGGCGTTGACGCCCTGGTAGAGCTCCTCGTGGCTGACGTGCTCGTAGCGCCGGGTGTACTCAGACACGCGGGTCCTCCTTCGGCTGCTTCATCGCCTCGTTCAGCCCCGAGAGGGCGGCGGCGATGTCGGCCGCGGCGGCGGCGTTGCGGGCCTCGGCGGTCTTGTAGTTCGTCATGATCTTGTGGGTCGCCTCGCGGGCGGCCAGGATCGCCCGGCGCAGCCGGTCGACGTGGTTGACGTAGCTCTGGTGCGTCTCGGAGTAGCGACGTGCGTTGTCGGTCGCGTCGGTGAACGTGCCGAGCGCGGGCGGGCGGCACTGCATCTGGGTGTTCAGCTTGCGCAACACCGACTCCGCCTCGTCCAGCCGCCGCTCAAGTCGCTGGTGGAAGTCCTCCAGGGACAGTACGTCTACTGTCGTGCGCCCCGTCATGGCTGCATCCCCGTAGTCATCGTCGATAACCTTCGCCGCACTCAGGTTAGTCGAAACGCGCCAACCCGGGCGACCCGTGACAGGCCCCATCCACATCGGACCCGGGCGGGGCCGGTCAACCGCCCTGGACCTGGGCCGCGGCGCCGCCGGTGGAGGGGGTCGCGGTGGGCGCCGCCGGGGTCGAGGCATCGAAGTACGCCATCGCGTCCTGGCGCGACAGCGTCGGGCCGGTCGGCACCAGCGCCAGCAGCGAGGCGGGTACGGCCAGCGGGGTCACGTCGCCGTACCCGAGGGCGCTCTTCGCGTCGCCCCCGGCGGTGCCGAGCGGAAAGCGGATGCCCTGGGCGGTGATCAGGTAGACCGTCGACCCGGCCGCCGGCTTGCCGCTCTCTCCGGCCGTGGCCTGCGCCAGCACGCCCTTGCCGCCGGGCAGCAGCACGTTCTCGGCGGTGCGTACCGCGTCCCGGCCGCCCTGCCGCGAGGGCATCGCGGTCGCCTCGGTCAGCTCGGCCGGCGGGGAGTCGAAGACCTCAAGCGTGGTGGTCGGCGGCTGGCCGGGCGGGCCGGGCCGGTAGGTGGCGCAGAGCACCGTGCGCCCCGGGCGGACCTCGTGCGGCGTCGGCAGCCGGGCGGGCAGGCCGTCCGGCTCCAGCCGCTGGTCGGTGAGGAGCCGACCCGCCTCGTCCGGCGTGATCTGCGCCACCTCGCCACCCCGGCCGAGCAGCAGCAGCGCGGTCACCTCCCGGACCGTGGCCAGGCCCTGCCGGGTGAGCACGTAGTACTGGCCGGCCGCCTGGTAGACCTGGCCGATCCGGGCCGGCCGGCCGCCCACCGTGAGCCCGCTCGCGCCGCCGTCCCCGTCGATCGTGGGCTTACGCAGCACCGGGCCCACCGGCACCGCGTTCAGCAGCTGCTGCCCGACGGTGAGATTCGTGACGCCGGCCATCTTCAACGCCACCAGCGCCTGGTCGTCGCCGGCGACACGCAGCCGCGAGCCGCCGGTGAGCAGGTAGCGGGCGTCGCCGGTGCGCACCACGACGGCCCGGTCGGTGAGCGCGGTGCCGCCGGGCAGCGTCCGGTCGATCACCAGGTGCGTGGTGGAGCGCTGCGTGTCGTTCGGGTCGGGCACGTCGCACACCGACCAGGGGAGCCCGACCAGGGACTTGCGGTCCGGCAAGTCGTCGGGGGCGCCCACGATGCCGACCAGCCGGCCGCGCGGCCGGTCCTTGATGGACGCCTGGGACATGGTGCGGGGCTTCGCCGCCGCGTCGTTGACGATCAGCCGCGCCGAGGCGTAGTTGAGCGTCGGGCGCAGCACCCGGTCCTCGCCGAAGTAGTACGTCGCGCCGGTCTCCCGCTCGATCACCAGCGTGTTCGGCTCCAGCGGCGCCGAGTTGCTGGTGAGCTGCCCGTACGCGCCCACCCCGCCGAGCACCACGGCGGCCGCGATCACGCTGCCGAACACCGCCATGCCGAGGCGGCGCATCGGCAGGTCGTTGGTCTCCGGGTCGCCCGACAGCAGCGCCGAGACGATGCGGCGGGTGACGAAGCGGTACGCCTGGACCTGATCGCGGCGGGTCCGCATGACTAACCTCCGGCGGGGTGGGTCCAACGACGACAGGGCCGAGCGGCGTCGCGGGCTTCCCTACGATAAGGGGCCACCGGGGGTGCGCCGGACCCCGTCCGCCGCCCGAACGCCGCACCCCGCCGGCGGATGTCCAGGATGTCCAGAAGGGACGCTCACCGATGACGCAGCTGCAGGCGCCACCCGGTCGTACGGCCACCGCCCCCGCCGTACCGGTGGACCGGCCGGTCACCCCGGCCGACAAGCGCCGCCGGGGCCGGCTCGGCCCGGTCGTGGTCGGGCAGCTCGTCGTGGTGGAGTGCGCCGCGCTGGCGGTCTGGTTCGCCACCGCCGGCCCGCCCTGGCTGCTCGGGGTGGTGGGCGGGCTGGCGCTGCTGGCAGTGGTCGCGGCGTTCGCGCGCCGGGGCGGCCGATGGTGGTACGAGGACCTGATGCTCCGCCGCCGGCTGCGCCGCCGCCGCGACCGGGCCCGGGGCGCGACGCCGGGCGGCGACCCCCGGCTGGCCGCGCTCGCCCCGGAACTGACAGTGGTGGAGCTGACTGAGCGCGGCACCCGCCTCGGCATCGGGCAGGACGACCGGGGCTGGTTCGCCGCGCTGGCGCTCACCGGCCGGCCCGGCGCGCCCGCGGGCTCGATCGAGGCCGCCGTGGTGGACCGCGCGCTCGCCGTGCTCGCCGACTTCTCCGGCCCGGTCACCCAGACCCAGGTCGTCTCGCACACGCTGGTCTGGTACCCGGCCCCCGGCGCGCCGCCGTCGGCGTACCGGACCGTGTGGGTGGCGCTGCGACTGTCGGTGGCCGACGCGCGGGCCGAAACGGTGAGCCGGGGCGGCGGCCTGCGCGGCGTGCACCGGACGGTGGCGGCCGGGGTGGGCCGGCTCGGCAAGGCGCTCAACGCCGCCGGTCTCGGCCACCGCGTGCTCGGGCGGGACGAGCTGCACGCGGCGGTGGTGTCCGGCGCCGGGCTCGACCTGGCGCCGGAGGCGCCGGTGGAGACGTGGACCAGCGTGCGCGGGGGCGGCTGGACGCAGCGCTGCCTGGCCCTGCGGGTACGCCCCAACGGCTCGCTCGGCGCGCTCGTGGACGCGGTCACCGCCACCTCGGCGCCGTCGCACACGGTCGCCGCCGTGGTGCTCCCGGGCGGCCGGCGGGTTCCGCCGCTGCTGCGGGTGGCGGCCATGGACGGGCACGCCGAGGCGCTGGTGAAGGCGGTCCGGGACATGGCCGGGCGCGCGGGTGTGCCGGCCCGCCCGCTGGACGGCCAGCACGGTCCCGGCGTCTACGCCACCGCGCCGGTCGGCACGGCGATGGGGACCGTCACGGTCGAAGGTTGACGATCCAGCCGTACATCCCGCACACCCACACGGCGAGCGGCACCAGCGCGATGATCAGCAGGATCTCGACGATGTCCAGGGTCCGGCCCCAGACCGGCGAGATCCGCTTGCCGGCCACGGTCAGGCCGTAGACCAGGCTGATCACGGCCACCACGGCCAGGCCGCCGAGGACCAGCCCGAGCCGGACCGCCAGCGAGCCGGCGGCGAACGTGGCGGCGGCGACCAGTCCCAGGCCGACGGTGCCGGACAGCAGCACCGGCGTACGCTGCCCGCGGCCGAGGAACGGGCGCGCCCGCAGCAGCGACAGCAGCGCCAGGACCAGGCAGAGCAGGACCGCCGGCAGGCGGCCGTCCTCGGCCAGCACCACCTCGCCGCCGAGCACCAGCAGCGAGACGGTCCAGAGCAGGCCGGTGAGGAAACCGTCGGCGCGCTCGCTGTTGCGCAGCACCGACGGCCCGTCCACCGACTCGGTGTCGGTCTTCAGGTCGTCCGGCCCGGTGGGGATGGACGGCACCGGCAGCCGGGCGAGGCGGTAGGCGAGCATCGGCAGCGCCGGCAGCGCGCCGAAGGCGACTGTCGCCACCACTGCCGCCGACGCCGCCGCGCCGATGCCGAAGGCCAGGCTGAGCACCGCGCCGAGCCCGACCGCCGCCCCCACGCCGACCGCGCCGAGGAACAGCGGCAGGCGGTCGCCGACGGCGAGCGCGGCGATCGCGCCGAACACCACCACGGCGGTGCCGGCGAGCAGGACGTGCGGGGCGGCCAGTTCGCCGAGCGTCCGCTCACCGGCGAGCACCAGCAGGCCGCCGACGCCCGCGTAGCCGATCCCGACCAGGGCCAGCACCGCGCCGGTGCGACTGTCTCCGGCCGCCCGGGACAGCACCGCGGCGCCGACCAGCAGCGCCACCGCGACCACGAAGGCGGCCGCCGCGCCGGGCAGGTGCGGCGGGCCGGTGAACAGCGCCGCCACCGCGCCGCCGGCAAGCGCGGAGGCGGCCAGGAGGACCGCGAACGCCCGCGTGGTGCCCACCTGCCAGGCGCCCGCCCGCTGGGTGGTGGAGGTGGCGACCGCGTCCACCACGTCGTCGAAGACGATCTCCGGGGCGGTCGCGGCACGGGGGTTGAAGTAGAGCACCTCGCCGTCGCGGACCCCGAGCTGGGCGGCGGTACGGCCACCGTCGAGCGGCTGGCCGCCGAGCCGGGACAGGGCCCAGCCGCCGTGCCGCACACCCTCGTCGGCCAGGTCCTCGCCCGCGTAGCGCAGCAGCGTGGGCAGCAGGTCGGCGAGCGGCACGTCGGACGGCAGCGCCAGATCCATCCTGGTACGTGGCGCCACGATGGTGATCCGGCTCAGCCCACCGGTCGCCGTCTTCGTCGCCACAGTGGCCTCCTCGTTGCTCGCAAACGATCCGCTCGGCCCACGGCGCCGCCCCCACGGGTCCACGACGCCTCCGGGAGATTACCTACGATGGCGGTCGCACAGGTTGCCCACCCGACGCTCACCGGCGGTGGCAGACCACGATCAGGGCCGCTTCTGGGGAGGGGAGAGCCGTGAGTACGGTGGTGTTCCGCCGGCTTCCGCGTCAACCGGGGCCCGCGCTGCCGCGCGGCGAGGTGCTGCTGGAGTCCCCGCCCGAGCTGCCGGAGCCGAAGGCCAAGGGCATGGGGCAGGTGCTGATGATCCTGCCGATGCTCTGCGGCGTCGGCGCGATGGCCTTCCTCTACGCCGGCCGCGGCGGCGGCATGATGACGTACGTCGCGGGTGGCCTGTTCGGTGTGTCCATGTTGGGCATGGCGATCGGCACGCTCGGCAATGGCGGCAACGACAAGGCCGAGCTGAACGCGCAGCGGCGCGACTACATGCGCTACCTGGCGCAGATGCGCAAGCGCACCCGCCGGGCCGCCGAGCAGCAGCGCGCCGCGATGACCTGGCGGCACCCGGAGCCGGACGCGCTCTGGTCGATCGCCGCCTCCCGCCGGCTGTGGGAGCGGCGGATCACCGAGGACGACTTCGGCGAGGTGCGGATCGCGCTCGGCCCGCAGCGGCTGGCGGTGGAGATCGTGCCGCCGGAGACCAAGCCGGTGGAGGACCTGGAGCCGATGAGCGCGATCGCGCTGCGCCGGTTCGTCCGGGCCCACTCCAGCGTGCCGGACCTGCCGACCGCGTTGTCGCTGCGCGCGTTCAGCCGGATCGCGTTGCGCGGCGACCGGGAGCCGGTGCTCGACCTGGCCCGGGCCGCGCTGGGGCAGCTCGTCACGTTCCACGCCCCGGAGGACCTGCTGGTCGTCGTCGTGGCCGCGCCGGACCGGCAGCCGGTCTGGGACTGGGTGAAGTGGCTGCCGCACGCCCAGCACCCGGGGCGTACCGACGCGGCGGGCGCGCGCCGGATGGTGTTCGCCGCGCTGGACGAGGCGGAGACCGCGCTGGCCCAGGAGCTGGGCGGGCGGCCCCGGTTCGCGCCGGAGGCGAAGCCGCTGACCACCGCGCCGCACGTGGTGGTGGTGCTGGACGGCGGCGAGGTCTCGGCGACCTGCGCGCTGACCGGGCCGGGCCTGCTCGGCACCACAGTGGTCGACCTGTCCGGCACGGTGCCCCGCGACGCCGGGCGCTGGCTGCTCTGCCTGGACGCCGGCGACGGCACCGGCCTGGACCTGGTCCGCGGCACCGCCACGTCCCGGCTCGGCAGCCCGGACCGGCTGTCCCTGTCCGCCGCCGAGGGGCTGGCCCGGCAGATCGCCCCGTTCCGGCTCTCCCAGCAGCAGGGCGCGAGCACCGAGGAGCCGCTGGCCCGCAGCATGGAGCTGCCCGACCTGCTCGGTGTCGGCGACGCGGCCACCGTGGACGTCCGGCAGACCTGGCGGCCGCGCAGCCACCGCGACCGGCTGCGCATCCCGCTCGGCCTGGGCCCGGACGGCAACGTGGTCGAGCTGGACTTCAAGGAGTCCGCGCACGAGGGCATGGGCCCGCACGGTCTGGTGATCGGCGCGACCGGCTCCGGCAAGAGCGAACTGCTGCGTACGGTGGTCGCCGCGCTGGCCGTGACGCACTCCTCGGAGGAGCTGAACTTCGTCCTGGTCGACTTCAAGGGCGGTGCGACGTTCGCCTCGCTGGACGCGCTGCCGCACACCAGCGCGGTGATCACCAACCTCTCGGACGAGCTGCCGCTGGTGGACCGCATGCGGGACGCGCTCGCCGGTGAGATGAACCGCCGGCAGGAGGTGCTGCGGGCGGCCGGCAACTACGTCTCCCGTTACGACTACGAGAAGGCGCGGGCGGCCGGTGAGCCGCTGGAGCCGATGCCGAGCCTGCTGATCATCTGTGACGAGTTCTCCGAGCTGCTGGCCGCCAAGCCGGACTTCATCGACCTGTTCGTGATGATCGGCCGCCTCGGCCGGTCGCTCGGCGTGCACCTGCTGCTCGCCTCGCAGCGGCTGGAGGAGGGCAAGCTGCGCGGCCTGGACACGCACCTGTCGTACCGGATCGGTCTGCGCACGTTCTCGGCGGTGGAGAGCCGGATCGTGCTGGGCGTGCCGGACGCGTACGAGCTGCCCAGCGCGCCGGGTCACGGTTACCTGAAGACCGACACCGCCACGATGCTGCGGTTCCGTGCGGCGTACGTGTCCGGCCCGTACCAGGCGCCGGGGCAGGCGCAGCGCTCCACCCGGGCGCAGGTGCAGCGGCGGATCGTCCCGTACGGCATCGACTACGTGCCGGCGCCGGCGCTGCCGAGTCCGGCGGAGGCCACGCCGGAGCCGGAGCAGTCGGGCGACGGCAAGGCGGTGGCCATGCTGGACGTGCTGATCGACCAGCTCAAGGGCCGCGGCAAGCCGGCACACCAGGTCTGGCTGCCGCCGCTGGCCGAGCCGTCCGGGCTGGCCGAGCTGCTGCCGAAGCTGAGCGTGCACCCGACGTACGGCCTGACCACCGCCGACTGGCCGGGCCGCGGCCGGCTCGCCGTGCCGGTCGGCATCGTGGACCGCCCGTACGAGCAGCGCCGCGACCCGATGATGGTCGACCTGGCCGGGGCCGGCGGCAACGTGGTGATCGTCGGCGCGTCGCTGAGCGGCAAGAGCACGATGTTGCGCTCGATGCTGGCCTCGCTGGCGCTCACCCACACGCCGCGCGAGGTGCAGTTCTTCTGCCTCGACTTCGGTGGTGGCGCGCTGCGCAGCCTGGACGGGCTGCCGCACACCTCGGGCGTGGCGGGGCGGCGGGACACCGAGGCGGTCCGGCGGACGGTCGCCGAGGTGGTCGCGGTTATCGACGAGCGGGAGAACCGGTTCACCCAGCACGGCATCGACTCGGTGGCCAGCTACCGGCGCCGCCGCGCGGCCGGTGAGTTCGCCGACGACCCGTTCGGTGACGTCTTCCTCGTGGTGGACGGCTGGAACACGCTGCGCCAGGAGTACGAGGAGCTGGAGCAGACCATCACCAACCTGGCCAACCGGGGCCTCGGCTTCGGCGTCCACGTGGTGATCACGGCGGTGCGCTGGGCGGAGATCCGGATCAACATGCGGGACCTGCTCGGCACCAAGCTGGAGCTGCGGCTCGGTGACCCGTCGGAGTCGGAGATCGACCGGCGGGCCGCGCAGAACGTGCCGGTCGGCGCGCCGGGTCGCGGCCTGACCCGGGACAAGCTGCACTTCCTGACCGCGATCTCGCGGATCGACGGCAAGCGCGACATCGAGGACCTGACCGAGGCGTCGGTGGCGCTGGCCGGGCACGTCGCGGCGAACTGGCCGGGCCGTCCGGCGCCGAAGGTCCGGCTGCTGCCGCGCAAGCTGGCGGTCACCGAGCTGGCGAAGGTGGTCGACCGGTCCGTGCCGGGCATCCCGATCGGCGTCAACGAGTCGGCGCTCGCCCCGGTCCACCTGGACCTGGCGAGCGAGCCGCACCTGACCGTGTTCGGCGACGCCGAGTGCGGCAAGACGAACCTGCTGCGGCTGATCGCCCGGGGGATCGCCGAGCGGTACACCCCGGCCCAGGCGCGGCTGGTCATCGCCGACTACCGGCGCGGCCTGCTCGGCGCGGTCGAGGGGGACCACCTGCTCGACTACGCGCCGTCGAACCAGGTGTTCAGCCAGGGTCTCGGCTCGATCCGCAGCGCGTTGCAGAACCGGCTGCCCGGCCCGGACGTGACCACCGCGCAGCTGCGCGACCGGAGCTGGTGGAAGGGGCCGGACCTCTACATCCTGGTGGACGACTACGACCTGGTCGCCTCCGGCGGCAGCAATCCGCTCAGCGCGCTGCACGAGCTGCTGCCGCAGGCGCGGGACATCGGCCTGCACCTGATCGTCACGCGGCGGGTCGGTGGTGTGGCCCGGGCGCTGTACGAGCCGGTGCTGCAGCGTCTGCGTGAGCTGGACTCGCCGGGACTGCTCATGTCCGGCAGCCGGGAGGAGGGCGCGGTCTTCGGCAACCTGCGGCCGACCCCGCAGCCGCCGGGCCGGGGCACGCTGGTGCGCCGCCGCGACGGCCAGCAGCTGATCCAGACCGCCTGGACGGAACCGGTCTGACGGGACGGACGGCGGGCGTCACTTCCGGTAGCGTCGGCCCGATCGATCGTCGCGATTACGGGGAGAGCCGGAGTTGAGCAGCCCGTCGGGTATCGGTGGAGCCCTGGAGGGCCTGTTGCGGCAGGCGCAGGAGCAGCAGCGGCGGCTGGCCGAGCTCCAGCGGCAGCGTGCGGAGCTGCGGGTCACCGGGGAGAGCCCGGACGGGCTGGTGCGGGTGACCGTGGACGGCGACATGAAGGTCGGCGGCATCGAGCTGAACGCGCGGGCCATGCGGCTGGACAGCTTCTCCCTGGCCGAGTCGATGCAGGCCGCGATCGACGCCGCGTACGCGGCCTTCGAGGAGCGGCAGCGGGAGATGCTGGGCGAGATGCTCGGCGACTCCGAGACGGTCCGCCGGGCGCAGGACGGCACGCTGACCCCGGAGGACTGGTTCCGTCAGTTCGGGGTGGATCTGTCCGACCCGACCCGCAATCTGCGGCGCTGAGCGAGAGGGGACGACGATGCCGAACACCGTCGACGTCGACGCGATCCGGAAGGCGAGCCGGATACTCGACGCCCCGGACGGGCCGATCCAGTACCTGCGCAACGTCGAGGCGCTGCTGGCCGAGGTCAAGCTGCCCGGCGGCGCGCTGAGCTGGTTCGGCACCGGGGCGGTGGAGCGGCACAACGCGGCCGTGGACGGGCACCTCGACAACGTCCGCACCGGCGCGGAGCATCTGCGCAAGGCCGCCGCGCAGCTCGAACAGAGCGCGCAGAACTGGGAGAAGTCGGATCAGCCCTGGGTGGTCAAGTGACCGGCTGGGCCCGCCAGGGGAAGGACGCCTGATGCCACCGGAGATCCTCATCGCCAACGCCTCGGGGACGGTGACCGGCTCGGTGTCGGTCGCCCAGACCACGGCGCCGGTGCGGTCGGCCGCGGCCATCGCCCGGGGCAACCTGGTCTGGATCGCCGCCTCGGCGGCGCTGATCGGCACCATCCTCTACCTGGAGTCCTTCGACAACCAGCAGGTGAACGAGTCCATCAAGAAGTGGGACGAGGCGGCCCGCCTGCTCGGCGCGGACCAGTTCGGCGCGGCGATGGCGGCGGTCCCGCCGGAGGCGTCGGAGTGGGACTTCGACGACCGGGACGCGTTCGACCAGTTCATGCGCAAGCTCGGCGCGGAGATCAACTCGCTGGCCGAGGCGTTCGCCGCCAACCGCGACACGCTCACCGCGGCCCGGGACGCGTACAACGACGCGGTGTCCGGCCTGGCGCAGGCGCTCATGCCGATCCTGGTCGCGGTGATCGCCTCGATCGCGCTCCAGTTCTTCCCCGCGACCACCGCGCTGGCCCAGGCCATCGGCATCGCCGGCCTGGCCGCCACCGCCGCGATCCTGGTCCTGGTCTTCGGCGAGATCAGCGCGTTGCTGCACGCGCTGATGGCCGCGTTCCACACGGACAGCCGGTTCACGTTCACCGCGGACTCCCGGCCCGGCTGGGCGCCCGCCGGCTCCGACCCGGACATCAAGGACATCAAGATCGACTGGGTTCGGGACTCCGCGTTCTACAGGTGACGGGAGCGGGGCATGGACACTCTGATCTTCGTACTGTTCCTGTACGTCCTGCTGACCATCCCGGTCTTCGTGCTCCTGATGCTGTTCGCCGTGCTGACCCGCTCGGCGCGGCTGCGGCGGGCCGCCGAGGTGGTCTCGCTGAGCGCCTGCGCGGCGCTGCTGGTGCTGACGTTCGAGCGCGCGTTCGAGAAGCCGCTGCTGTGGATCGTGGTGGTACTGCTGGTCGCGGTGCTGGCCTTCGGTGTGTCGACGATCGTCAAAGCCGCACGTGAGCGGCCCTGACCTCGGGACGGACCGTCCAACTCGTACGGACAGCGCCGGATCGCCTTGCCGATTCCGGGCTGTCGGAGTACGTCGATGGGCCGGCAGGGCTGCGCGGGTTGGACATCGTCCGCTACGGTTCGGATGAAGTGTCCGTCGGTGGGGTGTGTTCGCCTTGCCGCGGGGGAGGGCGCGGCGGAACCGCCGCCACAAAAGACGGAAGGGTGTGAAGCATGGCGTTCGAGGTCAGTGCAGCGACTCTGCACACCGCCGCGAGTGACGTGCGGTCCACGCGCAGCGAGGTTGACGGTGAGCTCAAGAAGCTGTGGAACGTGGTCGACGACCTCGCGATGGCCTGGAAGGGCCAGGCGTCCACGGGCTTCCAGAGCCTGATGACTCGCTGGACCGAGGACACGAACAAGCTGCTGACCGCGATGGACAACATCGCGGACCTGCTCGACAAGTCGGGCACCACGCACCAGGTCAACGACGAAGAGCAGCAGCAGATGCTGGACAAGTTCCACGCTGCTCTCAACCCGTGATCCGCGAAGACAGGCAGAGGAGGAATCGATGAGCATCAAGGTTGACTACGCTGTTCTGGAGAGCAGCAACCAGCAGATGCAGGCCATCTCGCGGATCATCGACGAGAAGCTGGACACGCTGCGGGCGATGCTGACCAAGCTCGAGTGGGAGGGCCAGGACCGGGCCGCCTACCAGCAGCACCAGGCCCAGTGGGACGCCGCCGTGCGGGACATCAACAAGGTCCTGAACGAGATCGGCGGCGCGGTGGGCATCGCGCGCGAGAACTACATGACCACGGAGATGAGCAACTCCAAGGTCTGGGGCAGCTGACCCCCGACCGGTCCACGACGGCTCCGCTCCGGCTCGTGCCGGGCGGAGCCGTCGTGTATTCCGGCCCTGTCTCGTGTATTTCCGGCCCGGCCGTGCGGCGCGAGGCGGTCGGTCAGGCGTCCTGCGGGACGTCCCGCCGGCCGGGGCGCCATCCGCGTCGCCGGCCGCGGGTCAGGATCGGCCGCAGCGTCAGCAGGACCCCGGCGAGCAGGCCGCCGACGACGGCGACCCAGATCGCGACGGTGCGCTGCCAGGCCAGCGGATCGGTGGGCGGCGCCGGCGGCGGCATGGCGCCCAGCGGCGGGTCCGTGCGGGTGCCGAGCAGGCTGGTCACCGCCCGGTAGGGGTTGACCATCCCGTAGCCGACGTCGGCGTTGTGCCCGTCGGGCGGGTTGTCGGCGGTGCGGGTCAGCCGGTAGGCGACCTCGTCGGCGCTGATGTCGGGGTGCGCGGCCCGCACCAGCGCGGCGACACCGGAGACGTACGCGGTGGCGAAGCTCGTGCCGCCCTGCGGCTCGGCCCGGTAGCCGGACCCCTGCGGCGCGGGCCCGAGGATGTTCAGCCCGGGGCCGGCGATGTCCACATAGTCCCCGCTGACCGAGCTGCCGACGTGGCCGCCCTGCTCGTCCACACCGGCGACGGCGATGACCCCCGGGTACGCGGCCGGATAGGCCGGCCGGTCCTCCCGGTTCTCCTGCCGGTTGCCGGCGGAGGCGACGACCACCACGTCCTTGCCGAGCGCGTACTGCACCGCCGATTTCAGCTGCGGGTCGTCGAGCGTGACCAGGGACAGGTTGATCACGTCGGCGTCGTTGTCGACCGCCCAGCGGATCGCCTTGCCGATCTCGCCCGGCACGTCCGGGTCGAAGTTCTCCTTGTTCTCGGCCAGCACGCGCAGCGGCAGGATGCGGGCCTCCGGCGCGATGCCGGTGTACGGCGAGCCGGTGCCCTCCCGCCCGGCGATGATGCCGGCCACCATGGTGCCGTGCCCGACCAGGTCACACTGGCCCTGAAGCCGGACGAGCTGGTTGAAGTCCTCGCCGGGGAGCACCCGCCCGCGCAGCAGGGGATGCGACGGTGAGACCCCGGAGTCGATCACGGCGACGGTGATCCCCGCGCCCTTGCCGACCCGCCAGGCGGAGGCCGGGTCGAGGCGGCTCAGCGCCCACGGCGTCTCGGTGGGCGCGGGGCCGCCGGTCGGCCCGCACTTCGGGGCGGCCACGGCGGGCGCGGGCACCGCCAGCGCGCCGCCGAGCAGAGCGGCTGCCGCCGCTGCCGAGAGGACGGTCCGGATCGGGTGTCCGGCCCGGGCGCGCCTCTTTGTCGCGCCCGGCCGCAAGCTGTCGCGCACGCGGTGAGATTACCGTCGCGCCGGCCCGCGCGGGCGCACGCGGTAGCGGGAACCGGTCACCGGTCGGCGGTGACGTCCCCGGCCGGCTCGGCGGCGAAGAGGGCCAGCAGGGCGCCGACCTGCTGGTCGGCCTCCGCCGGGTGCCGGAAGCGTCCCTTCGGGTTGATCGTGTACTCGTTGCGCCGCCCCACGCGGGTGCGCCGCAGGTATCCCCCGGCTTCCAGGTCGGCGACGATGGCCTGGGCCGCCCGCTCGGTGACGCCCACCTCGTCGGCCACGTCCCGCAGCCGCGCCGTGGGGTTGCGCGCGATCGCCAGCAGCACATGTCCGTGATTGGTGAGGAAGGTCCAGTTGCGGCGGCTCCCGTCCTCACCTGGTGTCGTCGCCATGGTGGCCATGCTATGGCCATCGACGCTGCCGACCCGAATCGGACGCGGGCCGGCACGGGAAAGTATGAAATGCGTATCACGAATCTTGACGTGCCCCTGACGCCGTGTGACCGTGAAGTCGCGAGGCCGTCCGGCCTGGTCGTTCCGCAGGTAGACGAGGTGAGGCAGATGACGCCGAGAAGCCCGGAGCAGGCGCTCGCCGAGCTGCGTGCCGGCAACCACCGGTTCGTCACCGGTGTGCCGCAGCATCCGAATCAGGACGCCGGGCACCGGGCGGCGGTGGCCGACGGCCAGCACCCCTTCGCGGTGATCGTCGGCTGCTCCGACTCGCGGCTCGCCGCGGAGATCATCTTCGATCGGGGTCTCGGTGACCTCTTCGTGGTGCGTACCGCCGGGCACACCGCCGGGCCCGAGGTGCTCGGCAGCGTCGAGTACGCGGTCACCGTGCTGGGCACGCCGCTCGTGGTGGTGCTCGGGCACGACTCCTGCGGCGCGGTCCAGGCCGCCCGGGAGGGGGTCCGGACCGGCGCCGCTCCGGCCGGGCACCTGGGAGCGGTGGTGGACGCGGTCTCGCCCAGCCTGCTGCGCGCCGCCCGGCAGGGCATCGACGACCTCGACGGCATCATCGACGTCCACATCGCGCAGACCGTGGAGACGCTGCTGGCCCGGTCCTCCGTGCTGGCCGAGCGGGTCGCGGCGGGCCGGTGCACGGTGGCGGGGATGTCGTACCGGCTCTCCGGCGGCGAGGTGCGGACAGTGGCGCAGGTCCCGGCGTCACTGCCCGCTCCCTCGTCGCCGGCGGACGCGGACGCGGCGCTGGCCGGCTGACCGGAGCGCCGGACGACGAAGGGGCCGCCCACGGGGGCGGCCCCTTCTTGCTGCGTCCAGGTCAGAGCATCGACATGTGGACGTGGTCGGTGTGGTTCGACGGCCCGCTGTACGACCTCCAGCCGGTGGCCGGGAACCAGATCTGCCGGTTCCAGATCACGTAGTAGATGCCCAGCCGGTCGGCGTTGCGGATGAGGAAGGCGGCCACGTCGTTGCCGTACTTGCGGGTGTCGTTGTTGTGCCAGGGTGAGAAGCCGCTGTTCTGCAGCGACCAGTCGCACGCCTTGCCCTTGGGGTGCTCCCATGGCCCGCCCGGCCGGTAACAGCCCACGAAGCGCGTGTAGCCGGCGCGCCGGACCTCCTTGTAGGCGTGCAGCGTCCGCGGCGTGATGCAGCCCGAGGTGGTCGGGTCGTTCTCGCTGCACGACTCGGCCTTCCAGCCGCCGTCGGCGGTGCGGCCGGGGCCGATCTTGGCGACCGGTGAGGTGGCGTCGACCAGGCCGCCGGTGAAGCCGAGGCCGCCGACGAGCTTGAGGGCGCGTTCGGCCTGCACCTTCTCGCGCTCCATCGCGTTCTTCTGCTTCTCCTGCTCGCGCACCTCGGCGTCGAGCGCGATCTTGGCCGTCTCGGCGCGGTTCTTGACCGCGTTGATGGCGGCCAGGCGCTGCGCGTTGAGGAGGTTCAGCTCGTCCAGGGCGTTGACGCGGCGGACGAACGAGTCGGGCGAGTTGCTCTCCAGCAGCATCGCCATCGCGCCCATCCGGCCGGTCCGGTAGGACTGGGCGGCGAGCTGGTTGACCTGCGGGCTGAGCGCCTCGAGTTCGGCCTGTGCCGCCTGTACCTCGGCGGCCAGCCGCCGCTGGCGGTCCTGCGACTTGGCCAGCTTCGCCTTCGCCTGGAGGAAGTTCCGGTTGGCGCTGTCGATCGCCTCGGTGATGAGCGGTGGTTCGCCGTCCTCCTCGTGCCCGGACGGCTTCGGGGCCGCCGCGGCGGGGGCCGCCGTCGCCGAGTTCGGCCCGGCCAGCACTGCCAGCGAGGCCAGCACGGCCACCAGGGGTGTCAGCCAGCGGCGCAGGGGTGGCGTCACAGTGTTCCCTTCCGTCGGCCGCCGACCGGGTTAGCTGACGGGTTCGGGACGGAAGTGGCCCCTACCGCTCGCGCGGATTCACCCCATGTACCTGGTTCCCCGGCTCGCCCGCAGGCGATTGGGCGGCGGCACCGCTGGCGCCGGTGCGCGCCTTCGGCGGTGACCGGCAGCGAGGTTACCCGACAGCACTCCTGCGGATCTACGTCCGGAAGCCGACCAATAGCGAGATTTCGCCGTGGCGCACCGTGACCAGCGTCGCGTTTGAAATCGATGGTCACCGTGCGGAGTGTCACCATGTCGCCTCCGTACTCTTTCCGCCGCCGAGCGCCTCCAGCGCGTCGTCGCGTCCGGCCGGCGGACGGGGCGGCGGGGGCACGGGCGACGCCGGCTCCGGACCGGGCGCGCGCCGTCCGGCGGTGGTCACGATCGCGGCCAGTGCGGTCGTCAGCGGTACGGCGGCGATCAGGCCGAGCGTGGCCACCGCGCTGCGGACGATCTCCTGGGCGAGGAACTCGCTGGTGAGGATCTGGCTCACCGGGCGGGAGTCGGCGACCAGCAGGAGCAGCAGTGGCAGCGACGCGCCCGCGTACGCCAGCACGATGGTGTTGACGGTGGACGCGATGTGGGCCCGGCCGACGCGGGTCGCCGCCCGGTAGAGCTGCCGCCGGGACAGCCCCGGGTTGGCGTGCGCGAGTTCGGTGACGGTGGCCGCCTGGGTGACGGTGACGTCGTCCAGCACGCCCAGCGAGCCGATGATGATGCCCGCCAGCAGCAGTCCGTGCAGGTCCACGTCGCCCTGGAACATGGACAGCGTGGTGGCGTCCTCGCTGCCGAAGCCGGTCAGGTGGGTGGCGGACGTGGCGAGCAGGCCGAGCACGCCGGTGATCACCAGGCTGCCGAGCGTGCCGAGCACCGCCACCGACGTCTGCGCGGTGATCCCGTGCGTCAGGTAGAGCACCACGAACATGATCAACGCGGCGCCCACGATCGCCACCAGCAGCGGCGGCTGGCCGCCACCGATGCCGGGCAGCACGAAGCCGAGCAGGATGGCGAAGCTGGCCGCCAGGCCGCCGAGCGCGGCGAGCCCGCGCCAGCGGCCGAACGCCACGATCGCGGCGGCGAAGAGCACCAGCAGCCAGATCAGCGGTGTGCCGCGCTGGTGCTCGGCGATGTTGTAGGACTTCACCGAAGGATCGGCCGGGTCGATCAGCTCGACCAGGACGATCTTGTCGCCGACCTCGACCCGGGGCGCGCCCGGTCCGGCCGGGAGCGGCGTCTCGACCTGCCGTCCCGCGTCCGGGCCCTGCTCGGCGGCGACGGTCGCGGTGCCGCAGGGGCCGCCCGCGCCCTCCGGGGCCTCCGGCGTCGGCGGGCAGGGTTCGGTGACCACCCGGGTCACGGTGCCGTGGTAGCGGGGGACGTCCGCGCCGCCGACCGGCTCCCGGTCCTGCCGGGGCCAGAGCACCAGCGCGGCGATCACGGTGAGCGCGAACAGCGGCACCACCACGGCGACGAGCAGCCGCCGTACGCCCGGTGGCGTGGGCGGTGCGGGGCGGGTGTGGTCGGCACCCAAGGCGTCTCTCCCAACGGTCGCGGCGACGCCTGGTCCGCCGGACCGGTCTGGTCACCGGGCCGGCGCGGACGTGTCGACCACGTCCGGGTCGTCGCTCCGACATGGTAGGCAGCCCGGCTGGGTGCTCCCGGACACCGTGACCGGTGACGCGCGCCCGCGCGGGTCAGGCCAGTCCGGCCCGGCGTCGCCGGTACTCGTCCTCGTCGATCTCGCCGCGGGCGTACCGCTCGTCGAGGATGCGCCGGGCCGCCGTCGGCCCGGACCGCTGCGGGCCGGTCCACCGCACGGCCAGCCAGAGGAGCCCTGCCAGCACCGCCAGCACCGCCAGGGACCAGATCCACATCCAGCCCATCATCGGGCTCTGCCACATCATCGGGCCGCCCTCCGTCCGTCACTGCGGGTCCGCCGGGGCCGGCCTGCCCGCCACTTCGACGGTACGGCCGCACGGGCGCGTCGGCGCGGGTCGATGTGCCCTGCTCGGAGGGGCGGAGGTCCCGTTCAGCCGCGCTTCATCAGGCGGCCGACGGCGGCCATCATCTCGGTCGCCATCTCGTCGGCCCGGCCCTCGGCGGCGCCCTCGTGCATGCAGTGCCGCGCGTGCCCGTCGAGCAGGCCGAGGCCGACCTTGTCCAGCGCCGCCTGGATGGCCGAGATCTGGGTCAGCACGTCGATGCAGTAACGGTCGTCCTCGACCATCTTCTCGATGCCACGGACCTGACCCTCGATCCGGCGGAGCCGGGCGAGGAGCTGGTCCTTGCTGGCGGTGTAGCCCCGGGTCGGGCTGGACGGAGCGGTCATGAGAACGAGGATAGCGTACCCCTCGGGGGTATGCTAACGTTCCGGCTGTACCCCCAGGGGGTATGAGATCGGAGGGCGACATGGAGAGCACCTACCAGGTGAGCGGCATGACCTGCGGCCACTGCGTCAACTCGGTGAGCACCGAGCTGAGCGCGCTTCCGGGCGTCACCGGCGTCCAGGTCGACCTGGCCACCGGCCGGGTCACCGTCACCAGTCAGAACCCGCTGGACACGGACGCCGTCCGCGCGGCGGTCGACGAGGCCGGCTACGACCTCGTCGGTGCGTGACGGGTCCACGGGACCCGCAGAACCGAGGAGAAACCATGAACACGGCGACGAAGCTCAGCGGCTTCGCGCTCGGCCTCGTGGCGGTCTTCGGCGCGGCGTACGGGATCGGCAACCTGGCCGATCCCGTCGCCCCGGCCGCCGAGACCCGCCACGACGACAGCGGCAGCGACCACGGGACCGGCGACACCGGTCACGGTGACGAGAACGGCGCCGACGCGCACCTGCCCGGCGGGCTGCTCGTCTCCGAAGGCGGCTACACGCTCCAGCCCGCCACCGCGCCGGCCGGGCAGTTCGCCTTCCGGATCACCGGCCCGGACGGCACGCCGGTCACCCGCTTCGAGGTGGCCCACGACAAGCGCATGCACCTGATCGTCGCGCGCCGGGACCTGTCCGGCTTCCGGCACGTCCACCCGGAGATGGCCGGCGACGGCACCTGGCGGGTCGCCTCCCCGCTCGACGGCCCCGGGGTGTGGCGGGCGTTCGCCGACTTCACGCCCGAAGGCGGCGAGCCGCTGACCCTCGGCCTGGACGTCACGGTCCCCGGCGAGCTGGCCGCCCGGCCGCTGCCGGCGCCGGTGACCAGCACCACCGTCGACGGCTACACAGTCATGCTGACCGGCACGCCGGAGCCGGGCCGGACCAGCCGGCTCACGCTCTCCGTCAGCCGCGACGGGCGACCGGTCACCGACCTTCAGCCCTACCTCGGCGCGTACGGGCACCTGGTGGCGCTGCGGCAGGGCGACCTGGCGTACCTGCACGTGCACCCGGAGGGCACACCCGGCGACGGGCGCACCCCCGCCGGTCCGGCGATCACGTTCGCCGCCGAGGTGCCCTCGGCCGGGGCGTACCGTCTCTACCTGGACTTCCGGCACGGCGACGCGGTGCACACCGCCGAATTCACCGTGCTGGCCGGCGACCGGACCGCGCCGGTATCCACCACCGCACCGACCCCGGACGCCGGACACGGCACGCCGGGGCACGGGCACAGTTGAGCGCCGGAGGTGCCGCGATGACTGCCACGGGAAAGACGCTGCCCACCGCGCCGAACCTGATCGAACTGGCGATCGGCGGGATGACCTGCGCGTCCTGTGCCGCCCGGATCGAGAAGAAGCTCAACCGGATGGACGGCGTCGAGGCGACAGTGAACTACGCCACCGAGAAGGCCACCGTCCGGTACGCCGACGACATCGCGCCGGCCGACCTGATCGCCACCGTCGAGAAGACCGGCTACACCGCCGTGGTGCCGCCCCCGCCCGAGCAGGCGGCCGCAGCGGCCGGGGAGCCGGCGGACGAGCTGCGCGTCGCGCGTACCCGGCTCTGGGTCTCCGCCGTGCTCACGCTGCCGGTGATCGTGCTCGCCATGGTCCCGGCCTGGCAGTTCGACTACTGGCAGTGGGCCTCGCTCACGCTGGCCGCCCCCGTGGTGGTCTGGGGCGGGCTGCCGTTCCACCGCGCCGCGCTGGTCAACCTGCGGCACGGCGCGGCGACCATGGACACGCTCGTCTCGCTGGGCACGCTCGCCGCGTTCGGCTGGTCGCTCTGGGCGCTGTTCCTCGGCGACGCCGGCATGCCCGGGATGAAGCACCCGTTCAGCCTCGACATCACCCGGGGCGACGGCGCCGGCAACATCTACCTGGAGGCCGCCGCCGGGGTGACGGTGTTCATCCTGGCCGGGCGGTACTTCGAGGCCCGCTCCAAGCGCACCGCCGGGGCGGCGCTGCGCGCCCTGCTCGAACTCGGGGCCAAGGACGTCGCGGTGCTGCGCGGCGGCCAGGAGGTCCGGGTCCCGGTCGACCGGCTCGCGGTCGGCGACCGGTTCGTGGTCCGGCCCGGCGAGAAGATCGCCACCGACGGCGTGGTCGAGGAGGGCACCTCGGCCGTCGACGCCAGCATGCTCACCGGCGAGTCGGTGCCGGTGGAGGTGGGGACGGGCGACACCGTGACCGGCGCGACTGTGAACGCCGGTGGCCGGCTGGTCGTCCGGGCCACCCGGGTCGGCGGCGACACCCAGCTCGCCCAGATGGCACGGCTCGTGGAGCAGGCGCAGACCGGCAAGGCGGCGGTGCAGCGGCTCGCCGACCGGATCTCCGGCGTCTTCGTGCCGATCGTGATCGCGCTGGCCGCCGGCACGCTCGGCTGGTGGCTCGGCACCGGCTCCGGTACGACCGCCGCGTTCACCGCCGCGGTGGCCGTGCTGATCATCGCCTGCCCGTGCGCGCTCGGCCTGGCCACGCCGACCGCGCTGCTCGTCGGCACCGGACGCGGCGCGCAGCTCGGGGTGCTGATCAAGGGGCCGGAGATGCTGGAGTCCACCCGCCGGGTCGACACCGTGGTGCTGGACAAGACCGGCACCGTCACCACCGGCCGGATGGCGCTGGCCGAGGTGCTGCCCGCCGACGGCGAGGACGCCGACGAACTGCTCCGGGTGGCCGGCGCGCTGGAGGCCGCCTCCGAGCACCCGATCGCGCGGGCCGTCGCCGAGGCCGCGGCCGAAGCCGGACCGTTGCCGCCGGTCGGCGGGTTCGCCAACGCCGAAGGGCTGGGCGTGACCGGCACCGTGGACGGCCGGACCGTGGTGGTCGGCCGGGCACGGCTGCTGCGCGAGCGGGGTCTCGACGTACCCGAGGAGATCGCGCGGGCCGCGACCGGCGCGGAGGCCGCCGGCCGGACGGCGATCCTGGCCGGCTGGGACGGGCGGGCCCGGGGCGTGCTCGCGGTGGCCGACGCGGTGAAGCCGACCAGCCGGACGGCCGTCGCGCGGCTGCGCGAACTGGGGCTCACCCCGGTGCTGCTCACCGGCGACAACGCCACGGTGGCGAAGGCGGTGGCCGCCGAGGTCGGCATCGACGAGGTGATCGCGGAGGTGCTGCCCGCCGAGAAGGTCGCGGTGGTCGAGCGGCTGCAGGGCGAGGGCCGGGTGGTCGCGATGGTCGGCGACGGGGTCAACGACGCCGCCGCGCTGGCCCGGGCCGACCTCGGGCTGGCCATGGGCACCGGCACCGACGCGGCCATCGAGGCCGCCGACCTGACGCTGGTCCGGGGTGACCTGACCGCCGCCGCGGACGCCATCCGGCTCTCCCGGCGCACGCTGGCGATCATCAAGGGAAACCTGTTCTGGGCGTTCGCCTACAACGTCGCGGCGCTGCCGCTGGCGGCCGCCGGGCTGCTCAACCCGATGCTCGCCGGGGCGGCGATGGCCTTCTCGTCGGTCTTCGTGGTGGGCAACAGCCTGCGGCTGCGGCGCTTCCGCCCGATCGGGTGAGGGGATTGGGCGGGCGGTCGACGGGGTAACCAGTTGTCGTCAGGCAATCGCATCAGTGGAGGTCATCATGGGTCTCGACGACAAGATCGACAACACGTCGCAGGACGTCTCCGGCAAGGTCAAGGAGGGCGTCGGCCGCGCCACGGACAACGAGCGCCTGGAGGCCGAGGGCCGCAACGACCAGGCCGGCGCCAAGCTCAAGCAGGCCGCCGAGAAGATCAAGGACGCCTTCAAGAGCTGACGTACGCGACGCACACCCACCGGGTCGGCCCACGGGCCGGCCCGGCGTGCTGTCCGGGCGCGGATCAGCGCGGCCCGTCACCGGCCAGGCGGGCGGCGCGGGCCTGCAGGTACCGCCGTTCCGGCAGGCTCGTGGTGGCCCGGGCGGCGGCCAGGTACGCGGCCCGCGCGTCCGCCCGGTCCCCGGCCAGGTCGAGCAGATGCGCGCGGACAGCGGTGAGCCGGTGGTGGCCGGCGGTCCGGCCGTCGGCGTCGAGCGGCTCCAGCAGCGCGAGCCCGGCGCGCGGGCCGTCCACCATGGCCACCGCGACCGCCTGGTTCAGCGTGACCATCGGGTTCGGCGCGAGGTGGGCCAGCACCCGGTAGAGCGAGACGATCTGCGGCCAGTCGGTGGTCCCGGCGGTGGGCGCCTCCGCGTGCACCGCCGCGATGGCCGCCTGCACCTGGTACGGGCCCGGCGACGACCAGGTCAGCGCCTCGGTCACCAGCGCCACCCCCTCCTCGATCGCAGCCCGGTCCCACCGGCCGCGGTCCTGCTCGGCCAGCGGCACCAGCTCGCCGTCCGGCCCGGTACGCGCCGCCCGGTGCGCGTCGGTGAGCAGCATCAGCGCCAGCAGCCCGGCCACCTCGCCGTCGTCCGGGAGCAGCCGGCGCAGCTCCCGGGCCAGCCGGATCGCCTCGGCGGTCAGCTCCGCCCGGTGCAGCGCCTCGCCGCTCGACGCCGCGTACCCCTCGTTGAAGACCAGGTAGAGCACGCGCAGCACCGCGCCCAGCCGCTCGTCCCGGTCGGCCGGCGAGGGCAGCGTGAAACGCGCGCCGGCCGCCTCGATCCGCTGCTTCGCGCGCCGGATCCGCTGGCTCATGGTCGCCTCCGGCACCAGGTACGCGCGGGCGATCTCCGCGGTGCTCAACCCGCCCACCGCACGCAGCGTGAGCGCCACCTGCGCGCTGACCGGCAGCGCCGGATGACAGCAGAGGAACAGCAGCTTCAGCGTGTCGTCCCCGCCGGGCGGCTCCTCGTCGGCGGGCGGCGCGACAGTCGCGTACGCGGGCTGCCGGACCGCCACCGCGACCTCGCGTGCCCGGCGGGCGTGCTCACCGCGCCACTCGTCGGTGAGCCGGCGGGTGGCGACGGTGACCAGCCACGCTCGGGGATGGTCCGGCAGGCCCTGCTCCGGCCACTGGACGGCGGCAGCCAGCAGCGCCTCCTGGACCGCGTCCTCGCAGGCGTAGAACTGGCCGTGCCGGCGCACGAGCACGCCGAGGACCTGCGGCGCGAGCGTGCGCAGCAGGTCCTCGACCGCAGGTGAGGTCACATCTCCGTCCCGGCCTGCTCCATCACCGCGCGCACCTCCAGCACGCCGAAACCGTGCCGCACGTCCGGCCAGCGCGCGGCGATCTCGGCAGCCCGCTCCGGTGTCTCGCAGTCGACGGTCAGGTAACCCGCGAACTGCTCCTTGCTCTCCACGAACGGCCCGTCGGTGATCTCGGTGCCGCCACCGGCGGCCGGACGGGCCGTACGGGCCTGCGACGGGTGCGCCAGCGCCTCACCGCCGACCAGCTCACCGGACTCGGACAGCTCCTTCATGATCTCGTCGACCTCGCCGAAGATCGCGTTGCGTTCCGCCTCGGACAGCTCCTCCACGAAGCCGGGCCGGTTCCAGATCAGCAGCATGTACTTCACCGTGCACTCCTCGGGTTCGGGCCACCGTCGGTGGCGCCTCGCAGACGGGTCGGAGCCGGTCCGCCCGAACCGACATCATCGGCCAGGAAGTCAGCGAGAACCGCGCACCGGGCGGCGTGCCGGGCGGCCCGGATCGAGCGAGGCGCGGTCGGCGGCGCTGGTGCCGGAGACCCAGCCCTGTTCGTCGCGCACCTGGAGCCGGTGCCGCGTGGTGCCGGGAAAGAGCTGGTCGACCCGCTCCCGGACGGCGTCCGAGCGGGCCGCGAGCACCGGCAGCAGGCGGTCGTCGTCGCTCTGTCCGGCCGCCGCCGCGCTGGCCTCCCGCAGCCGGTCGCCGATCCGCAGCGCGAACGCGTTGAGGAACGACTCGTCGTAGCCCTTGGTGCGCCGCCCGCCTGCCTTTCCGCGCTCGCGCCGGCCGCGCAGCATCGCGGAGGTGGCCTGCACCAGCAGCGAGGTGTGCAGCAACTCCACCGCCGCCAGGTCGGCCGGGAAGCCGAGCACGGTGGCGAAGCCCAGGTCGTCGGACCAGACCGACTCGCACCGGTTCGCCGCCGCCACCTCCTGGACCAGCAGCGCCTTCGCCGCCGCGTACGGGGCGTCGACCCCGATCCGGACGCCGCCCGGACCGCCGGAGCGCTCGGCGGCGGCGTCGAGCAGCGCCGCGTCGATGCTGTGCCGGGCCATCAGCTCCTGCGCCTTGGCGGTGAACGCCTCCGCCTCGGCCGGGTAGGCGGTCGACTCGGCCTTGGCGAGCAGCGCGCGTACCCGGTCGAGCATCCGGGAGCCGCTCGGCGTCGCGGCGGCGGGTGCGGTGCCCGCCGAGCCGGGCGGCGGCCGCAGCGCCGCGATCGGCGGCAGCCCCGCCACCAGGACGAGCGCGTCGACCGCGTCCCGCAACGTGGTGATCCGGTCGCCGTCGGCGCGCCGGTCCAGCCAGCCCGCGTCGCCGTCCCAGGTCGCGCCCAGGTCGGTGAGCTGTGCGTCGAACCAGTCCGGGACCGGCGCGGGCAGCGTGCGCCGCTGTGCGGCCATGGCGTCGCGCAGCAGGCGGGCGCCGCGCGGGGTCAGCCGCCGGACGGCGAGCCGATCCAGGTCGGCGGGCTGCCAGCCACGCGGCCAGAGCCGGCCCACGTCCCGCGTGAGCCGGGCGAGTAGCGCCGCGTCCACCGCCGCGCCGTCGGCCACCACCAGCCCGTCGAGGGCCCGCTCGGCGGCGCGTACGTCGGTGCCGCGCGCCGTCGCGACGGCGTCGTCGAGCAGTCGGTCGGCTGGTGACACGGGTGGCTCTCCCTGAACTCCGGCAGGCGGCCTCTCGCTCACCCCGGCACCGACGGTACCCGGCCGGCCCGTTCAACCGTCCGGGCCTGCCGTCCGTACTCCTGCCCGAGCGCGTGGGGGCGACGGACGGAGATCGACGTGGGCGGGTACGACCGAGGGCTGCACCGGCGACGGCGGAGGCCGCGATCACTGCGCATCCTGGCGGTGGTACTGGTCGGGGCCGCGCTCGCCGCCGGCGGGTACGCCGCCCGGCACCCGGACCTGCTGGACCGCGTGGACGTGCGGCGGACCGTGCAGGCGGCGGCACCGACCCCGCCGGACGCGCGTCCCGCGCCGACGACGGTGCCGACGCCGGTCCCGGCGGCCGGGCGGGTGGTACCCGGCATCGTCTATCCGACCCGGGGCGGCGGCACCTTCCGCACCGCCGACACCGTCGGCGCGGTGGCCGGGCGCTCCGGCGAACTGCTGCGCTACCGGGTCGCCGTCGAGGACGGCATCCGCAACGTGGACGTGGAACGCTTCGCCAGTGAGGTGGCGGCGACGCTCGCCGACCGGCGGGGCTGGACCGGCGACGGCCGGTGGCGGCTGCAACGGGTGGGCCGCGACGACCGGGCCGACTTCACCGTGCTGCTCACCACGCCGGTGACCCGGGGACGGCTCTGCGGCGACCCGAACGACACCTACACGTCCTGCCGCAACGGCGACCGGGTGGTGATCAACGTGGCCCGCTGGGTGTACGGGGTGCCGCACGTGGCCGACCTCTCCCGCTACCGGGAGTACCTGCTCAACCACGAGGTCGGCCACCGGCTGGGCCGGGGACACGAGCTGTGCCCCCGGGCCGGCGGTCCGGCGCCGGTGATGGTGCAGCAGACGCTCGGGCTGCACGGGTGCACGCCGAACCCGTGGCCGATCGTGGGCGCCGAACCGCTCACCGGACCGCCCGGCCAGTACGACGACCCCGTCCCGGCCGGCGACCGCTGAACCGGCGGCGGGCCGTCAGCGGGAGAACGCGGCCCAGATGTTCTTGGTGGCGTCGGTGGCGTACCAGCCGACGTCGAGCGAGACCGACTGGGCGAGGAACAGTCCGCGCCCGCCCGAGTCGGTCGGGCTGATGTCGGTCAGCTCCGGCACCGAGCTGACGTCGTGGTCGGCGACGTCCAGCAGGAACCGGTCGTCGGTGGCGAGCAGCGTGACGATGGTCGGCGGCCGTCCGTGCCGCAGCGCGTTGCTGGCCAGCTCGGTGGCGACCAGCACGACCAGGTGCGGGACCTCGTCCAGGTCCTCGCCCTGCACCAGCCCGTGCCGGTTCAGCGCGTCCCGCAGCGAGGCGCGCAGACCGCGCAGATCCTCGGGACTGTCCAGCACCCATTGCTCCAGCTCAGTGGCCTCCGGCGGCGGAGGCGAGGTGCGCAACTGTCCCATGATCTGTCTTTACCCTGCGTAGCCGTTCGTTAAGCAGCTCACCGGCGCAGCAGCGCGAACACTCCCCACCCCAGGTACTCGCGCTGGAAACGGACGTATCGCAGCGGGTCCTCGGTCAGCTCCCGGCGCAGCTCCGGGGCCAGTTCGTCGTCCGGATTGGCGTCCAGCCAGCGACGCAGGTTCAGCCAGTGCGCGGCGGCGTACCGGTCCCAGCTGTCCTGGTCGGCGAGGACCATCTCGACCAGGTCCCAGCCGCACTCGCCGAAGAGCCGGACCAGACCGGGCAGATCCTGGAACTCGTCCCGGGACCGGGCGTGCGACCCGGTGACGGCCTCCTCGTCCGGCGGGTCACGCCGCCAGTAGGGCTCCCCGACGAGCGCCATGCCGCCCGGCCGCAGCGCCCGGCCGAGCAGCTCCAGCGTGCCCGGCACCCCGTCGCCGATCCAGGTGGCGCCGACGCAGGCGGCCACGTCGACCGGCCGCTCCGGCGAGTACGCAGCCGCGTCGCCGTGCACGAAACGTACCCGGTCGGTGACGCCGAGTTCGGCGGCGCGTTCCCGGGCGGCGGCGGTGAAGGCTCTGCTGATGTCGACGCCGGTGCCGGTGATCCCGTGGTCGCGGGCCCAGGTGCAGAGCAGCTCGCCCTTCCCGCTGCACAGATCGAGCAGCTCGTCACCGGGGCGCAGCCGGATCGCGCGGCCCAGCGTGGCCAGCTTGACGTCGTCGAACGGGTTGAGGATCCGCAGGTCGCCCTCGCGGATGGTGAACTGGCGCGGCAGGTCCGGTGCTGTCATCCGGGGAGCGTCCCGCCGTACGGCCGACGGTGGCAACCAATTTGCGTCTGTGCTGCTCCGGGTCTCCTGCGGTACGGTCACGGCATGGTGGTCGAGGAACACTGGTGGAACGGCGTCAGCAACCCTCGCGGACGGCGCGACGTCTACATCCGCACCGACGGAAGCCAGTGGCAGGTCCAGGCGCAGATCGGTGGGGCCAGCGGCCGGTCCCGCATCCAGCAGTGCCCGAGCCGCGGCTCGGCGAGCATCCTCGCCGGGGCGTGGCGGGCGAGCGGCTCCGGCTGGCGGGCGATGCCCCGCTGACCGCGCGCTCAGTCACGAGGCCCGTGCACCGCGCGATCGACGGGTGGCCCGGCGGCGTGAAACCGTCGTGAAACCGCGCTGATCCCGCCGGCCGTCACGGGCTCCGTGACGCCTCGCACCACCTGCTCGCAGCCGTCGAGCACCCGCAGCACCGCCTTCACGTCCACCTGCGCGTCGGTGAGCGGCAGCCGGTAACCGGTGGCGGTCCGGACGATCAGGTCGGCGCCCAGCTCGTCCGACAGCACTGTCAGTTCGGTGGTCACCGGGCCAGCGTAGGCGGCGGACCGGCCCGTCACGGTCCCCGCGCCGGGCGGTCCGTGAAGGCGGCGTGAAAAGTCCCGGCCCGCCCGTACCGGATCCGTCAAAGCCGTCGACCGTGCCCACCCGGCCCGGCTGGTATGGCCCGCGAGGGACGTACCGACGCGGGAGGCGGACATGGGACGAGAACGGGCGGACGGGTGCACCGGATTCCGGGTGGCCGCCGGCGCCGTCGTGGTGGTCGGCGCGGCGCTGGTGGCGGCCGGGGTGTTCACACCCGACGAGCGGCCCGGGCGGGTCCTGGTGATGGCGGGCGTCGTCGGGGCGTACGCCGCTGTGGTGGCCGATCTGCGCGCGGTCGCGGCGGTGGCCGCGCTGGGTGCGGCGGTCTTCGTCGGGTTCCTCGCCCACCGCTACGGCGAGCTGACCGGCCCGGGTGACGCCTGGTCCCAGGCCGTGCCGATCGGGTTCGCCGCGGTGCTCGGCACCGGCTACCGGCACCTCCGGTCGATCGGGGCCGAGGCCCGTCCGGTGACCCGGATCACCGCCCACGGAGGCGGCGTGAAAAGCGCGTCAAGAAACCGCCGTCGCGCGTGATGGTCGCGTCAAGACCCCTGTCGGTCCGGCGGATACGGCGTTGTGATTGCCCGGCGCGGCCGGGAGGCGGTCGCGAGGACATCTTCCGCTAGGAGAGATCAGCCGTGTCTGACGTGCTGTTCGTGTTGCTGACGGTGGGGCTGTTCGCGGCTCTCGCCCTCGTGGTGAGGGGCGTGGAGAAGCTGTGAGCGCCGTCAACGCCGTCGGCCTGGTGCTGGCGATCGGGTTGGGCGTGTTCCTGGTCGTCGCCCTGCTGTTCCCGGAGCGCTTCTGATGAGCATGACCACAGCCGGCGTGCTCTTCGTCCTGTCGCTGGTGGTGGCGCTGGTCGCCGTGCACCGGCCGTTCGGCGACCACATGTACCGGGTGGTGGCCGGAACCCGGTCGTCCCGCGTCGAGCGGGGGATCTACCGCCTGGTCGGGGTCGACCCGGCCGCCGAGCAGACCTGGGGCGTGTACGCCCGCTCGGTGCTGGCCTTCTCGGCCGTCTCCCTGCTGTTCCTGTACGCGTTCCAGCGGCTGCAGAACCACCTGTGGCTCTCGCTGGGCTTCGACCCGGTGGTGCCGCACGGCGCCTGGAACACCGCTGTGTCGTTCGTGACCAACACGAACTGGCAGTGGTACTCGGGTGAGTCGACGATGGGCCACCTGGTGCAGATGGCCGGCCTGGCGGTGCAGAACTTCGTCTCGGCCGCCGTCGGCATCGCCGTGGCGGTGGCGCTGGTCCGGGGCTTCGCCCGTAGCCGCACCGGCGAGCTGGGCAACTTCTGGGTCGACCTGACCCGGGTCACGCTGCGGATCCTGCTGCCGATCGCGGTGCTCGGCGCGCTCGCGCTGATGCTCGGCGGCGTGGTGCAGAACCTCTCCGGCGGCACCGACGTGACCACGCTGACCGGCGGCGCCCAGACCGTCACCGGCGGACCGGTGGCGAGCCAGGAGGTCATCAAGGAGCTGGGCACCAACGGCGGCGGCTTCTACAACGTCAACAGCTCCCACCCGTTCGAGAACCCGACCGCGTGGACGAACTGGCTGGAGATCTTCCTGATCCTGGTGATCCCGTTCAGCCTGCCCCGGGTCTTCGGCCGGATGGTTGGGCAGAAGCGGCAGGGCTACGCGATCGTCGCCGTGATGGCGATCCTGGCGCTCGCCAGCATCACCCTCACCAACGTCTTCGAGCTGACCGGCGACGGCACGGTGCCGCAGGCGGTCGGCGCGGCGATGGAGGGCAAGGAGGTGCGCTTCGACGTGTCGAATTCGGCCACGTTCGCGGCGGCCACCACGCTCACCTCGACCGGCGCGGTCAACTCGTTCCACGACTCGTACACCGCGCTGGGCGGCATGATGACGCTGGGCAACATGATGCTCGGCGAGGTCGCGCCCGGCGGCGTCGGCGCGGGCCTGTACGGGCTGCTGATCCTCGCGGTGATCACGGTGTTCGTGGCCGGGCTGATGGTCGGGCGCACCCCGGAGTACCTGGGCAAGAAGATCGGCTCGCGCGAGATCAAGTTCGCCTCGATGTACTTCCTGATCACCCCGGCGCTGGTGCTCACCGGCACCGCCGCAGCGTTCGCCACCGGCAACGCCTCGACAGCGCTGAACGTCGGGCCGCACGGGCTGTCCGAAGTGCTCTACGCGTTCACGTCGGCCAGCAACAACAACGGCTCCGCGTTCGCCGGCATCACCGTGAACACGCAGTGGTGGAACACCGCGCTCGGGCTCTGCATGCTGCTCGGCCGGTTCCTGCCGATCATCTTCGTGCTCGCGCTGGCCGGCTCGCTGGCCCGCCAGCAACCCACACCCGCCTCCGAGGGCACCCTGCCGACCCACCGGCCGCTGTTCGTCGGCATGGTCGTCGGCGTCACGGTGGTCCTCGTCGCGCTCACCTTCCTTCCCGCGCTCGCGCTCGGCCCGCTGGCCGAAGGGCTGTGACCACCATGAGAGACAAGGACATGACAGCACCTGTTCAGACCGCCGACGCGCCGGTGGCCGGTACGCCGGGGCGCCGCGACGACCGGGTCGGCGGCGGGCTGCTCGACCCTCGCCAGCTGATCGCGTCGCTGCCGGACGCGCTGCGCAAGCTCGACCCGCGCACGCTGTGGCGCAACCCGGTGATGCTGATCGTGGAGATCGGCGCGCTGTTCACCACTGTGCTCGCGGTGACCGACCCGTCGGTGTTCGCCGTGGCGATCACGGTCTGGCTCTGGCTCACGGTGATCTTCGCGAACCTGGCCGAGGCGGTCGCCGAGGGGCGTGGCAAGGCGCAGGCCGACACGCTGCGCCGGGCCAAGCAGGACACCGTCGCCACCCGGTTGGTCGGCTGGACTCCGGGCGCCGCCGCGAACGCGTACCGGGACGAGGCGGTGCCCGCGCCGCAACTGCGCCAGGGTGACGTCGTCCTGGTCGAGGCCGGGCAGGTCATTCCCGGTGACGGCGACGTGGTGGAGGGCATCGCCAGCGTCGACGAGTCGGCGATCACCGGCGAGTCCGCCCCGGTGATCCGGGAGTCCGGCGGCGACCGCAGCGCGGTCACCGGCGGCACCCGGGTGCTCTCCGACCGGATCGTCGTGCGGATCACCCAGAAGCCGGGCGAGAGCTTCATCGACCGGATGATCGCGCTGGTCGAGGGCGCCAACCGGCAGAAGACGCCGAACGAGATCGCGCTGAACATCCTGCTGGCCGCGCTGACGATCGTCTTCCTGCTCGCCGTCGTCACGCTCCAGCCCATGGCGATCTTCGCGAAGGGCTACCAGGCCGCCGCGCCGGACACCGCGGCGATCACCGACTCCGGCGTCACCGGCGTCGTCCTCGTGTCGCTGCTGGTCTGTCTCATCCCGACCACCATCGGCGCGCTGCTGTCCGCTATCGGCATCGCCGGCATGGACCGGCTCGTGCAGCGCAACGTGCTGGCGATGAGCGGCCGGGCGGTCGAGGCGGCGGGCGACGTCAACACGCTGCTGCTGGACAAGACCGGCACGATCACGCTCGGCAACCGGCAGGCCGCCGAGTTCCTGCCGGTCACCGGGGTCGACGCGGCCACGCTCGCCGACGCGGCGCAGCTGTCCAGCCTGGCCGACGAGACCCCCGAGGGCCGCTCGGTGGTGGTGCTCGCGAAGAACGAGTACGGGCTGCGCGAGCGCGAGCCCGGCCTCATCCCGCACGCCACGTTCGTGCCGTTCACCGCGCAGACCCGGATGAGCGGCGTCGACCTCGACGCCGGCGGCGGCGTCCGGCACGTCCGCAAGGGCGCCGCCGCCGCGGTGATGAAGTGGGTACGCGACAACGGCGGTCACCCGACCGAACAGGTCGGTGAACTGGTCGACGCGATCAGCGGCACCGGCGGTACGCCGCTGGTGGTGGCCGAGCACGTGACGGGCGAACCGGCCCGGGCGCTCGGCGTCATCCACCTCAAGGACGTGGTGAAGGCCGGCATGCGGGAGCGCTTCGACGAGATGCGCCGGATGGGCATCCGGACCGTGATGATCACCGGCGACAACCCGCGTACCGCGAAGGCGATCGCCGACGAGGCGGGCGTGGACGACTTCCTCGCCGAGGCCACGCCGGAGGACAAGCTCGCCCTGATCAAGAAGGAGCAGGAGGGCGGCCGGCTCGTCGCCATGACCGGCGACGGCACGAACGACGCGCCCGCGCTGGCCCAGGCGGACGTCGGCGTCGCCATGAACACCGGCACGTCGGCCGCGAAGGAGGCCGGCAACATGGTCGACCTCGACTCCGACCCGACCAAGCTGATCGAGATCGTGGAGATCGGCAAGCAGTTGCTGATCACCCGGGGCGCGCTGACGACGTTCAGCATCGCCAACGACATCGCGAAGTACTTCGCGATCATCCCGGCCATGTTCGCCGGCATCTACCCGTCGCTGGACCGGCTGAACATCATGCGCCTGGCCAGCCCCGAGTCGGCGATCCTCTCCGCCGTCGTCTTCAACGCGATAGTCATCGTGGCGCTGATCCCGCTGGCCCTGCGCGGTGTGCGGTACCGCCCGGCCAGCGCGTCCGCGCTGCTGCGCCGCAACCTGTGGCTCTACGGCCTCGGCGGCATCGTGGTGCCGTTCGTCGGCATCAAGCTCATCGACCTGCTCGTCCAGTTCGTCCCGGGGATCTCGTGATGCGCCTTCCCAGTTGGCTCTCCCAGCACCTGGCCGCCTTGCGCGCGGTGCTCGTCTTCACCGTGCTGCTCGGCCTGCTCTACCCGCTCGCCCTGGTCGCCGCCGGCCGGCTCCCAGGCCTCGACGGCAGGGCCGACGGGTCACTGCTCACCGTCGACGGCCGTACCGTCGGCAGCTCGCTGATCGGCCAGTCGTTCACCGACGCGGACGGCAACCCGATCCCGCGCTACTTCCAGTCCCGCCCGTCGGCCGCCGGGGACGGCTACGACCCGACCGCCACCGCGGCCGGCAACCTCGGCCCGGAGAGCGTGGTGGACACGCTCTCCGCCGACCCCGCCGACTCCACGTCGAGCCTGCTCACCCAGGTCTGCGCCCGCAGCAAGGCGGTCGGCGAACTGGACGGCGTGGACGGGCGGCGCCCGTACTGCACGCCGGACGGGGTGGGCGCGGTGCTCGCCGTGTTCCGCGCCGACGGACTCACTGGCCGGATCACCCGCGTGGTGAGCGTCAACCAGGCCGCGCCCGCGACGCCGTTCGTCACCACCTGGCAGGGCGTACCGGTGGAGGCGGCGCGGCCCGGTCACGACTACGTGGCCGAGGGCGGCATCGTCACCCCGGTCCGCGGGGACGCCCCGGCCCGGCCCGCCGTACCGGCCGACGCGGTCACCGCCAGCGGCAGCGGCCTCGACCCGCACATCTCCCCGGCGTACGCCCGGCTCCAGGTGGCCCGGGTGGCGCGGGAGCGCGGTGCGGACCCGGCGGCGGTACGGCGGCTGGTCGCCGAGCACACCACCGGTCGGGCGCTGGGCTTCATGGGCGAGCCGGGGGTGAACGTGCTGGAACTCAACCTCGCGCTGGACGAGGCGTTCCCGGCGCGCTGACGGAAGTGTTAAGAAGGGCCCCCTTCACCTCGCGAGGCGTTAACAGGGGGCCCTTCCTTGCACTCAGGGAGGATGGGGGCGTGGGCAGGGGTGAACTGCGGATCTATCTCGGGGCCGCCCCGGGCGTCGGCAAGACGTACGCGATGCTGGAGGAGGCCCAGCGCCGGGCCGAGCGCGGCACCGACGTGGTGATCGGCCTGGTCGAGACGCACGGGCGCCGGCACACCGCCGAGATGATCGGCGACCTGGAGGTGGTGCCGCGCCGCCCGATGACGTACCGGGGCGTCGAGTTCACCGAGATGGACCTGGACGCCGTGCTGGCCCGGCGGCCCGAGGTCGTCGTGGTGGACGAGCTGGCCCACACCAACGTGCCCGGCTCCCGGCACGAGAAGCGCTGGCAGGACGTGCAGGAGCTGCTCGACGCCGGCATCAGCGTGCTGTCCACGGTCAACGTGCAGCACCTGGAGTCGCTCAACGACGTGGTCGCGCAGATCACCGGCACCACCCAGCGCGAGACCGTGCCGGACCAGGTGGTCCGCGCCGCCGAGCAGGTCGAGCTGGTGGACATGACGCCGGAGGCGCTGCGCCGCCGGATGGCGCACGGCAACATCTACCGGCCCGACAAGATCGACGCCGCGCTCGGCAACTACTTCCGGGTCGGCAACCTCACCGCGCTGCGCGAACTGGCGCTGCTCTGGCTGGCCGACAAGGTCGACGAGCAGCTCGACGCGTACCGGGCCCAGCAGGGCATCTCCGACACCTGGGAGGCGCGGGAACGGGTGGTCGTCGCGCTGACCGGCGGCCCGGAGGGCGAGACGCTGATCCGCCGGGCGGCCCGGATCGCCGCCCGCAGCAAGGGCGCCGACCTGCTCGCCGTGCACGTCGCCCGCAGCGACGGGCTGGCCGGCGCCGACCCGGCCCAGCTGGCCCGGCAGCGGGTGCTGGTGGAGAGCCTCGGCGGCACGTACCACCAGGTGCTCGGCACCGACATCCCGGCGTCACTGCTGGACTTCGCCCGGGGCGTCAACGCCACCCAGCTCGTGCTCGGCGCGAGCCGCCGGGGCCGGTTCGCGCAGGTGTTCGCCCGGGGCGTCGGCGTAACCACCACCGCGCTGTCCGGCCCGATCGACGTGCACCTGGTCACCCACCCCGAGGCGGGCCGTGGGCGCCGGGGCACGTCGGTGCCCGCCGCGCTGTCGCGACGCCGGCGACTGATCGGGTACGCGCTCGCGTTGCTCGGCATGCCCCTGCTCACGCTGCTGCTGCGGACGCTGCCCGACCTCACGCTCACAAACGACATCCTGCTGTTCCTCGCCGGTGTGGTGGGCGTGGCGCTGGTCGGCGGGCTCTGGCCGGCGCTGGTCGCCGCGCTCGGCGGCTCGCTGCTGCTCAACTGGTTCTTCACCCCGCCGTACCGGACGCTGACCATCGCCGAGGCGGACAACCTGCTCGCCCTCGGTGTGTTCGTCGGTGTCGCCATCGCGGTGAGCTGGGTGGTCGACGTGGCGGCCCGGCGTACCCGGGAGGCGGCCCGGGCCTCCGCCGACGCGCAGACCCTGGCCACCGTCGCGGGCAGCGTGCTGCGCGGCGAGCGGCCGCTGCCCGCCCTGCTGGACCGGCTGCGGGAGACGTTCGGGTTGCGCGCGGTGAGCGTGCTGGAGCTGACCGACGAGGCCGGCGGACGCCCGGCGCGCGCCCGGGACGCGGACGCCTGGCGGGTGGTGGCGAGCGTCGGCGAGCGGCCGCCCGGTAGCCCGGGCGCGGGCGAGACGGTGGTGCCGGTCG
Organism: Micromonospora chalcea; assembly: GCF_028768405.1. Lineage (NCBI taxonomy): Bacteria > Bacillati > Actinomycetota > Actinomycetes > Micromonosporales > Micromonosporaceae > Micromonospora > Micromonospora chalcea. The sequence goes on from NZ_CP118233.1 coordinate 5,333,325, forward strand.
ACGACCGGCTCAGCGTGGTGCTCGCCGGCCGGCGGCTGGAGGCGGCCGACCGCCGGGTGGTGGAGGCGTTCGCCGCGCAGGCCGCCGTCGCGCTGCGCCAGGAACGGCTGGCCGAGGAGGCCGCCACCGCCCGCCCGCTGGCCGCCGCCGACCGGATGCGCACCGCGCTGCTCGCGGCGGTCAGCCACGACCTGCGTACGCCGCTGGCGTCGGCCAAGGCCGCGGTGAGCAGCCTGCGCAGCCACGACGTCGAGTTCGACCCGGACGACCGGGAGGAACTGCTGGCCACCGCCGACGAGTCGCTGGACCGGCTGGGCCGGCTGGTGGCGAACCTGCTCGACATGAGCCGCCTGCAGGCCGGCGCGCTGGGCGTCACCACCACCGCGATCGGGCTGGAGGACGCCGTACCCCGGGCCCTCGACGAACTGGGCCCGGCGGCGGCCGAGGTGACCACGGACATCCCGGCCGACCTGCCGGCGGCGCTGGCCGACCCGGGCCTGCTGGAGCGCGTGCTCGTAAACGTGGTGTCGAACGCGCTGCGGCACAGCCCGCCCGGCCGCCCGCCGACGATCACCGGCAGCGCGCACGCCGGGCAGGTCGAGCTGCGGGTGATCGACACCGGGCCGGGCATCCCGGAGGACCAGTGGGAGCACGTCTTCCTGCCGTTCCAGCGCCTCGGCGACCGGGACAACCAGACCGGCGTCGGCCTCGGGCTGGCGCTGTCCCGGGGCCTCGCCGAGGCGATGGGTGGCAGCATCACCCCGGAGACCACGCCCGGCGGCGGACTCACCATGGTGTTGCGGCTGCCGGCCGCCCCGCACGCGGAAGGGCCGCAGGAATGACCCGGATCCTGGTCGTCGACGACGAGCCGCAGATCCTGCGCGCCCTGCGGATCAACCTGCGCGCCCGGGGCTACGACGTGGAGGTCGCAGGCAGCGGCGCCGCCGCGCTCAAGGCCGCCGCCGGGCACCCGCCGGACCTGGTGGTGCTCGACCTGGGCCTGCCGGATCTGGACGGCACCGAGGTGATCCGGGGCCTGCGCGGCTGGACCGCCGTGCCGATCATCGTGCTCTCCGGCCGGGCCGGCAGCGAGGACAAGGTGGCCGCGCTCGACGCGGGCGCCGACGACTACGTCACCAAGCCGTTCGGGGTGGACGAGCTGCTGGCCCGCATCAGGGCGGTGACCCGGCGGCTCGCCCCGGCCACGCCCGCCGTGCCAGCGCTGCGGATCGGCCGCAACACGGTCGACCTGGCCGACCGGACCGTCACCCGGGACGACGGCGTCGAGGTCAAGCTGACCCCCACCCAGTGGGCGATGCTGGAGAAGCTGCTGCGCAACCCGGGCAAGCTGGTCAGCCAGCGCCAGCTGCTGCACGACGTGTGGGGGCCGGAGTACCACCAGGAGACGAACTACCTGCGGCAGTACATGGCCCAGTTGCGGCGCAAGCTGGAGGACGACCCGGCCCGGCCCCGGCACCTGATCACCGAGCCGGGGATGGGCTACCGCTACCGCCCCTGACGTTTGCGACCGCCTCGGCGGGGGACTCGGCGAGCCGGTCGGGCTGCGGGGGAGGGGCATGGCGGGCAACCGGTCCTCGGAGGGGTTCGGCCGGCAACTGGACGAACACGCCATCGACGCCGGCGCGGCGGAGCCGGAGCGCCCCGACGGGCTGGTCGACAGCGGCGTCTACGTCGGCGGGGTACGGCGGGCGTCGCCGGTCAGCCTCGCCGACACGTACCGCTGCCTGCAGCAGCTCGACGACGCGATGGCCTGGATCGGGCTGCTCCGGCCGGGCCGCGAGCAGATCGCCTCGCTCGCCGCCGAGTTCCAGCTCCCCGACCTGGCCGTCGAGGACGCGATCAACGCCCATCAGCGCCCCAAGCTGGAACGCTACGGCGACACCCTGTTCGTGGTGCTGCGCGCCGCCCGATACCTGGACGAGCGGGACGCGGTCGAGTTCGCCGAGCTGCACCTGTTCCTCGGGCCCGGATTCGTGATCACCGTGCGGCACGGCGGCACGCCCGACCTGGCCGGCGTACGACGGCGGCTGGAGGCCGAGCCGAACGTGCTCGCGCTCGGCCCGGAAGCGGTGCTCTACGCCGTGCTCGACCGGGTGGTGGACGGCTACGCGCCGGTGGTGGCCGGGCTGGAGAACGACATCGACGAGGTCGAGACCGAGGTGTTCGGCGGCGACCCGAACGCCAGCCGCCGCATCTACGAGCTGAGCCGCGAGGTGATCCAGTTCCAGCGGGCCGCCCGCCCGCTGCTGAAGGTGGTGGACGAGCTGGCACACGGGTTCGACAAGTACGGCACGGACGAGGAGCTGCGCCGTCGGCTGCGCGACGTGGCCGACCACCTCACCCAGGTGGTGGAGCGGGTGGACGGGTTCCGGCACCTGCTCCAGAACATCCTCACCGTCAACGCCACACTGGTCTCACAGGCGCAGAACGAGGAGATGCGCAGCCTGACCGCCGCCAGCTTCGAGCAGAACGAGGAGATCAAGCGGGTCTCCGCCTGGGCCGCCATCCTGTTCGCGCCGACCCTGATCGGCACCGTGTACGGGATGAACTTCGGGCACATGCCGGAGCTGGGCTGGCGGTACGGCTATCTGTTCGCGCTCGCCCTGATGCTCGCCGTCTGCGGCGCGCTCTATCTGCTGTTCAAGCGCCGCGGCTGGCTGTGAGCCGGGCCGGCCGGGCCTCGGCCGTGACCGCGCGCCGTCGGTGATCCACTAAAGTGTCCGGGTGACTACCCCCCGTCGTCCGTACGTTGCCCGGACCTCGTGTCGTGGAGGTAGGCGCTGATCGGGGACACGGTGCCGACCCCGCGCGGCGGTCGCCGGACGAGCACGGGGAGGCGAGGGCTGGCGGGCCACTGTGCCCGGCTCGTCGCGTCCCGGCCGTTCGAGGTGGCCATCGTGGTGCTCATCATGGCCAACGGAGTGGTGCTGGGTATCGAGACGTACCCGAACCTGGGCGCCGCCGGGCCGGTGCTGCGGTGGACGGAGCTGATGTTCCGGGCGGCCTTCGTCCTGGAGATCACCATCCGGATCCTCGCGTACGGCCGCCGTCCGCAGGACTTCTTCCGGCACGGCTGGAACGTCTTCGACCTGCTGGTCACCGCGGCCATCTTCATCCCGGGACTGCACGGCGACTCGGGCGTGCTGCGGTTCATCCGGGTCGCCCGGGTGCTGCGGCTGGTCCGCTTCTCGCCCGGCCTGCGGACCATCGTCACGGCGCTGTGGCGCAGCCTGCCCGGCGTCGCCGGGTTCCTCGCGCTCGCCGCCGTCACGCTCTACGTGTACGGCATGGCCGGCTGGCTGATCTTCGGCGACCGTTACCCCGAGCAGTACGGCGACATCGGCCGTTCCCTCGTCACGCTGTTCGTGCTGCTGTCCCTGGAGACGTTGCCGGACCTGCTGGAACAGGGCCTTGAGGTGTCACCGTGGACGCTTCTCTACTACGTCAGCTTCGTGATGATCGCGGTCAACCTGCTGCTGAACATCCTCATCGCGGTCATCGTCAACTCGATGGAGGAGGCGCGCCGGCTGGAGATGACCGAAGGGCTGGCGCCGGACTACGACGAAGACGGCGACGGGATACCGGACGAGGTGGACCGGATCGCGATCAGTCAGCGCCTGGACGACCTGCGCATGGTCATCGCCGAGTTGGAGCGGGAACTGCGCATCGACCGGGACGAGCCGCCCGGCGCGCCGCGCCGCCGCCAGCACTCGGAGCACTGACCGGCCCGGTCATGACAGTTCTGTGACGAAATCGGACCGTACGTTTGGCCGGACGGTTGATCGGGGCAACCAGCGAGGCGCCAACACATCCGAGGGAAGGGACGCCTCTCGTGGAGATCACGGGCTTCTTCACCGCGCTCATCATCGGCCTGGTCATCGGTGCGCTCGGGCGCCTGGTGGTGCCGGGCAAGCAGAACATCCCGATCTGGCTGACCCTGCTCATCGGTGTGGTCGCCGCGCTCGTCGGCACCCTGGTGGCCGGCGCGTTCGGCGTCGCCGACACTCCCGGCATCGACTGGATCGAGCTGGCGCTCCAGGTCGGCTTCGCGGCCATCGGCGTCGCGATCTTCGCCGGCCTGTACGGTCGTCGCCGCGTCTGACCGGACCGAAGGAAGGGCCCCTTCTTAACGCATTCTGCATAAGAAGGGGCCCTTCCTAACGCCTGCGTGCGGCTACTCCCGCCAGCCGGTCAGCTCGACGCCCTTGGCCAGCTCCACCCGGAAGCCCAGCGCGATCTCGCCGCTCTCGCCCGGCGCGAGCGACAGCCGCCAGGTCAGCTCGCCCAGCTCCGTACGCTCGGCGGGCGGCGGCGTCAGCGTCGTCTCGCGTACCACCACGGACTCGTCCCGGGAAACCGGCAACTGGTCGCGCACCTCGACAGTGGCCGGGCGGGGCGTGTGGTTCGCGACAGTCATCCGGTACTCCACCTCCCGCCGCCGCGTCGACCCGAGCGTCGCCCTGCTCTCGGTGCGCCGGTGCAGCTTCCGCTCCACCCGTACCCGGTCGTCGACCCCCAGCGCCAGCTCGGTCTCCTCGCCCGGCGCCCACATGGTCAACCGCGTCGCCGCGACGAAGTCCGCGCCGTGGAACACCGACGCCGGGCCGGGCAGCAGCGTGTGGTCGGACGTGTTGCGTACCGTCGCCCGCAGGTGCGCCTCGGCGGCGCGTACCGGCACGCTGACGTGGTCCAGCCGGGCCGGCAGCTCCAGCGCCGCGACCGTCACCCGGTGCGCGCTGCCGTCGGCCGGCACCGCCACCGGCCGGGCGGGCCGGTAGGTCGCCGCCGTGACGCCCTGCTCGACCTCGGCCACGTTCTCCCGCACGGCCGGCCGGACCGCCGCCGACCGGGCCGCGCCGGCCCGGCCCGGCGGCGGCGCGGCGCCGGGCGCCGGGGGTGGCAACGTCCCGTCGAACGACGCGGCCGACACGGCCATCGGCGGCTGCGGGCGGAGCCGGTCGAGATACCAGGGCGACAGTTCGGGTACGCCGCTCGCCGCCGCCGGGCGGGCGGTGGAGAGCAGGAGTTCGCACTCCGGCCAGTCCTCCCCGGTGCCCTGGCTGATCAGCCCGAACCAGGTGACGGTCATGGTGTCGCCGACCAGCCGCAGGTCGTAGGAGGGGGTCCAGCGGGCGCCGTCCACCAGGTAGGTCAGCTCCAGCTCCACCTCGGCGTCGTCGGCGTCCACCGAGACCGACACCTCGGCGGCCAGCCGGTCCGGCGTCCGCTTGCCGCGCGCCGCCGCCAGCTCGCGGTCGACGGCGGCCAGCTCCTCCGCCAGGTCGGTGCGCCGCCGGGCCAGCCCGCGCCGCCGGGCCCGGGACTCGGCGAGCTGACCGGACACCGACTCGGTGAAGGCCGCGACGTCGGCCGGGGCCGCGTCGCCGGCGGCCAGGGCCCGGGCGTACGTGCCACCGGCGCGCTCGGCCAGCCGGGTGAGGAACTCGCCGCGCTGGGCCTCGATCGCGTCCGTGTCCTCGACCTCGGCCACCTCGTCGGCGAGTTCCCGCCGCCGCCGTTCCAGCTCGACGACCTGCGCGTCGGTGCTGCGGGCCTGCCGGTGGGCGGTCACGTCGACACCGAGCACGGTGGCCGGGCCGTGACCGCCCACCCGGATCGAGTCCCGCCGCAGGCCCAGCGGGAGCGGCGCGACGCGTACCCGATGTTCCCCTGCGGCGAGCCGGAGGCCACCCCGGCGGGTGACCCGCGCGCGGTCCGGGTAGACGGTCACACCGACGACTGGCGCATCGATCTCCACAGTGTTCACCGGCGCGAGGGTAGTTCAGCCGCGCCCACCTCGGGGCTACCCAAGGTGCAGCCGCTGGTCGACGGCGAGCGTCGCCAGTTCGCGCGCGGTGAACGGCAGCGGGGACGCGGATGTCTGCCTGTCGTACGCGCCCTGCGCCACGAAGACCACCATGCCGTCGGGGTGCCGGTAGGCCGCCCACTGGTCGAACCGGTCGTCCGCGCCGGGACGAACCACCACACCCACAGTCGCGTCGCCGACGGTCATCGGCTGGCACTCGCCCCCCATGCCCCCCATGCCCCAGAACGCGCGCGCCAGGCCACACGGTTCGGTCGGCAGCGGGTTCCCCGGTGTGTGCACCTCGGTGAGCAGGCGTCCCCTCCACGTCCCCTTCGCCACGTCGACCGAGGCCGTGTAGCTCCACAGCTCGGCGCCGTCGGCCCGTCCGATGAAGTTGGCCTCGTGCGTGCCCAGCGTCTCCTTCCCGGTCTTGCTGGAGACGGTCTTCTCAGCGGTGTAGCCGGCGGGCACCACTGTGACGAGCTGGTCGAGCAGCAGGACGGCCTTGTGGTACCGGGTGCCCGCCCGCGCGGTGCGGTCCTCCTGGGGCAGGCCGTCGGGCCCGGTCGGCATCGGCTCGGCGCTGTCGTCCGGCGACGGGGCGGTCTGCGGCAGCGCGGCGGGCGGGCGCCGGTCGCCGCCGTCCGGGGTGGCGAGGGCCACGACACCCGCGACGGCGAGTACCGCCGTCGCCGATCCGGCACACGCCCGGATGACCCGGCGCCGGTTGCGTGCCCGGCGGGCGGAGCGCAGCATGCCGTCCGTGCTCGGTCGCGGCGGCGCGGCGACGCCGAGCATCTCGTCGCGAAGCGCCTCGCGCAGCTGGTCTCCGTTCATCGTTGCCCCTTCTCGCTCGATGAGTGCATGGGTGACAGGAGGCCGCGCAACGTGTCCAGGCCCCGGGCGGACTGGCTCTTCACCGTTCCCGGCGAGCAGTTCAGCAGCGCCGCCACCTCGTCGACCGGCAGGTCCTCCCAGTAGCGGAGGACCAGGACGGCGCGCTGCCGGGGCGGTACGGCGGCGAGCGCCTGGAGCACCACGAGCCGGTCCTCGGACGGACTCGCGGGCGCCGGTGGATCGGCGTCGGGCGTGCCCACCCGTTCCCGCCGCCACCAGCCCCGCCGCCGTTCGTCGAGGAAGGACCGGACGATGATCTGGCGCACGTAGGAGTCGAGCGCGTCGTGCCGGTCGACCCGGTTCCAGACCAGGTACAGCTTGGTGAACCCGGTCTGGACCAGGTCCTCCGCGCGGTGCCAGTCACCGCAGAGCAGATACGCGGTGGCGCGCATGGCGCGGTGCCTCGCCGAGAAGTACTCCGCGAACGCCGTGTCGCGATCACTCATCCGGACCTCCGATCAGATTCGGGATAGTCACGCCAGGTGAGGCTCCCGGGGTTGCTCGAAGCCCGGAGGAATCCGCGTCGCCGACGGTCAGCCGCGGAAGCTGCGCGCGAGCAACCGGAGCCCGTCGGGCACGTCGGCGGTGCCGACGGCGCCGTAGCCGAGCACCAGACCGGTCGGGCCGGGCGGGCCCGCCCGGTAACCGGCGATCTCGCGTACCGTGACGCCGGCCTCCGCCGCCCGGGCGACGACTTCCGGCAGGTCGACGCCGGTCTCCGGGCGCAGCCGCGCGCACAGGTGCAGGCCCGCCGTCGACGGCACCGGGTCGAGCCAGTCGGCGAGGTCGGATCGCAACGCGGCGTCGATCAGGTCGCGCCGCTCGGCGTACACCCGGGTCGCCTTGCGGATGTGCCGGGCCAGTTCGCCGGAGTCGATGAACCGGGCCAGCGCGGCCTGAGTGGTGTGGTCGCCGTGCCAGTCGGTGAGCTGCCGGGCGGCCAGCAGCGCCGGGCGAAGCGACGCCGGGGCGACCAGGAAACCGAGGCGCAGCATGGGCAGCAGGGTCTTGGAGAACGTGCCGACGTAGACGACCTTCCCGGCCCGGTCCAGCGTCTGCAACGGGTCCAGCGGGCGGGCCGAGAAGCGGAACTCGGTGTCGTAGTCGTCCTCCACGACCACCGCGTCCCGGGCCGCCGCCCAGTCCAGCAGCGCCGCCCGGCGGGCCGGGGACATCCGGACGCCCAGCGGGAACTGGTGGGACGGGGTGACGTAGACCAGCCGCGCGTCGCCTGGTAGCGCGCGAACGTCGAGGCCCTGGTCGTCGACGGGCACCGGCACGACCCGCGCGCCGTGGCCGGCGAACAGCCGCCGGGCGGGGGGATAGCCGGGCTCCTCCACCGCCACCCGGTCGCCCGGTTCGAGCACCACCCGGGCGATCAGGTCCAACGCCTGCTGGGCGCCGTGGGTGACGACGACGTCCTCGGGCGCGGCCCGTACCGCGCGGGCGAGTCCCACGTAACGGGCGACGGCGGTACGCAGGCCCTGGTGCCCGGCCGGGTCGGCGTATCCGCCCCGGATCGTCGCGGTGCGCAGTTCCCCGGCGACCAGCCGCCGCCAGGTGGCCAGCGGGAACAGCCCGGTGTCAGGGGTGCCGGCCCGGAAGTCGTGGCCCGGTCGGGGCGCGGCGGTGGGGGCCGGCGCGGCGGACGCCCAGAACCCCCGGGGGCGTACGCCACCGGCCGGCGCCGGACGGGGCCGGGCGCGGGCGACCGGCTCGCCGGCGACGAACGTCCCCGCGCCGACCCGGGCGGTGAGCAGGCCCTCGGCGGTCAGCCGCTCGTAGGCGACGGCGACCGTGTTGCGGGAGACGTCGAGCCGCCGGGCCAGCTCGCGGGTCGGTGGCAGTCGTTCGCCGGGCCGCAGCCGGCCGTCCAGGATCGCCTCCAGCAACTGCCTGTGGATCCGGGTGGCGCGGTCGCCGGGGCCGGCCAGGCTCACGTGTACGTCCACCGCGACGACCCTACATTGGCCCAATCGAATCGCCTGGAATCGGCGCTTCTGTGAGCCAATCCGCAGGTCTTGGATGGAGGAAGGAGCACGGCGAACGGGGGACGAGCAATGACCGATGTCGACACCGGCCGCCGGGTCCGGGTGCTGGCCCTGGCCCAGCTCGCCAACTCGGTGGGTGACGGCGCGTTCTACGCCTGCTCGGCGCTGTTCTTCATCCGGGTGGTCGGGTTGTCCCCGGCGCAGGTCGGGATCGCCCTCACCGTGGGCTGGTCGACGGGCATCCTCGCCGGGGTGCCCGCCGGCCAGCTGGCAGACCGCTACGGCGCGCGGCGGATGACAGTCGTCTTCGCCGTCGCCACCGCCGCCGCACTCAGCGGCTTCCTCGTGATCCGTTCCTTCCCGCTGTTCGTGCTGCTCGCATGTTGCTACGCCGCCTGCCAAGCCGGGCTCACCGCCAGCCGGCAGGCGCTGCTGGTCGGGCTGATCGAGCCCGCGCGGCGCACCGCGGTACGGGCCCGGTTGCAGTCGGTCTCGAACGCCGGCCTGGCCGCCGGGGCCGGGCTGGGCGCGCTCGTGCTCTGGGCGGACAGCCGCCCGGCGTACCTGTCCGCCTTCGCGCTCGACGCGGCGAGCTTCCTGGCCGCGGCCCTGCTGGTGCGCCGGCTGCCCGAGGCGGCGGCACCGGTCCCGGCCGGACCCGAGCCGGGCCGGCTGGCTGTGCTGCGCGACCGCCCGTACGCGCTGATCACCCTGCTGAACGCGGTGATGTGCCTGAACATGCCGCTGCTCAGCCTGGCGTTGCCACTGTGGATCGCGGAACGGACCGACGCCCCGGCGCCGATGGGCGCGATCGTGCTCACCGTGAACATGCTGTGCGTGGTGCTGTGGCAGGTCCGGGTGGCCCGCCGGGTGACCGATCCGGGCACGGCGGCGCGGGCCAGCGGGCACGCCGGTTGGGTGCTGCTTGTCGCTTGCGGCGCGTACGCGGTCTCCGGGATGGTCGGCGGCGCGTGGGTGGCCTCGGCGGTGCTGCTGGGCGCGGCACTGGTGCAGGTGTTCGGCGAGATGGTGCAGGCGGCCAGCGGCTGGGAGGTCGGCTTCACCCTGGCCCGACCCGACCGGCAGGGGCAGTACCAGGGCTTCTTCGGCATGGCGCCGCAGCTCGCCCGGATGCTCGGCCCGGTGCTGCTGACCTCGCTGCTGCTCGGCTGGGGCACCCCGGGCTGGCTGGTGCTCGGCGGGCTGTTCGTGCTCGCCGGCCTGGCGATGCGGCCGGCGGTACGCCTCGCCGAGCGCCGCCGGGCCGCCGCCGAGGTGTGGATCCCCGCTCCGGTACCGGGCTCGACCGGCACTGAGGTGTCCTCCACCACGTCGCGGCGCGGCCGCTGAGCCGTCGCGCACCTACGGGAGGCGATCAGGGCGGATATCTGGCACGGTGGGTAGAAGTGTGGTGCCGTCGGTGGCGCGGTTGAGGGGGCGTGGTGGAGTTCTCGGTGACGACCCGGCAGGGGCGCGTCGGCCCGGTGATCGAGGTCGTCGGCGATCTGGACATGGCCAGTGCGCCTCAGTTGCGTGACCGGCTGCTCGAGGTGGTGGAGACCGGTGCGCGGACGGTGGTCGTCGACCTGACCCAGGTCGGATTCGTGGATTCCAGCGGCTTGGGCGCGCTGGTGCTCGTCTACAAGAACCTGCGGGAGCGCGACGGCTGGCTCGGTCTGGCCGTCGTACGCCAGTCGATCCGCAACGTCTTCTCGATCACCTCGGTGGACCGCGTCATCCCGCTCTTCGGCACGGTCCGCGAGGCCGAGGACGGCTCACCGACGGCGGTGCGCTGAGCGCTCCTAGTCCGGGCTGACGCGGGCGCTGTCCGCGCCGGCGGTGCTGCGGCGTGGCCCGTGGCCGCCGTACCAGTCGACGACGAGCAGTGTGGCGTCGTCGGCCAGAGCCGGCCCGGCGATCTCCAGCATCGCGTCGGACAGTGCCCGGACCGCCTCGCGGGGATGCAGGTGGGCGAGGCGGAGCAGGGCGGCGGCCAGGTCGAGGTCCGCGGCGTTGCGTTCGCGCATGCCGTCGGTGACCACCACCAGCCGGTCGCCGGGCAGCAGCGGTAGCTCCGCGCTGCGGTAGCTCTCGCCGGGGAACATCCCGAACGGGAAGTTGCCCGGCAGTTCCACGGGTACGACCCGGCCGTCCCGGACCAGCAGCGGCGGGACGTGCCCCGCGTTCAGCAGCTCGCAGCGCCCGGTGGTCAGGTCGATACGGCCCAGCACGGCGGTGACGTACGCGCCGCGTACGTTGGCGTGCTCCGCGACCGCCCGGTTGGCCTCCTCGGCCTGCGCGACGAGACCGAGGCCGCGCCGGCGGGTGTTGCGCAGGCTGCCCACGCCGAGGGTGGCGGTGAGCGCGCTCGCCACGCCGTGGCCCATCGCGTCGGTGACGCTGAGGTGCAGCAGGTCCCGGGCCAGGCTGTAGTCGAAGGTGTCGCCGCCGACGCTCGCGGCGGGTTCCAGCCAGCCGGAGAGAGCGAAGGCGCCGGCCTCGCAGGTGAACGAGGCGGGCAGCAGCCGGCGCTGGATCTCGGCGGAGAGGGTGAAGGGGGTGGTGCGCTGTCCCCACTCGAACAGGTCGGTGTGCCTGCGGTTGGCGATGACCACGAACGCCAGCGCGTGCGCGGTCCGGGCGACCCAGTTCACCACGTCGCCGTCCGGCTCGTCGGGCAGGTCGATCTCCAGCAGGCCGATCGCCTCACCGCGGTCGGTGACCGGCGCCAGCACGGTCCACGTGCCGTCGCCGGGGACGACCTCGGGGGCCTGCTGACGGAGGGCGCGTTCGTAGGGCCCGCCGTCGAACGGGAGGACCTCGGCCTCCTCCTCGCCGTGGCGTCGCCCGGCGCCGCCGCCGTCCGGCTGGTGGGTCAGCCGCACCAGCGCGCGACCGCTGAGGTCGGCGATCAGCAGCGAGACGCCGCGCGCGTTCAGCGCCGTGGCGATGACGCCGGTGACGGCCTCGACCGCCTGCACCGGGGCGGCGTCCTCCGCCGACTGCAACATCCCGGTCAGCACCGCCTGCTCGCTGTCCTCCACCCCTTGAGCATATTCAGCGGGCAGCGCGGCCGCCTTGTGAGCGAGACCGGGGGCCGGCGGGTCACCGCCATCGACCGGCCGGTATTGCATATAGTTGGCAACTACAGAAGAGTGGCGGTAGCGGGCGCTCGGGCACGCGATGATCGATCCTCGCCGGAGCGCCCGCCCGGCTGCCATCCGCAGACGAGTGTTCGAGGGGTTGCCGGTGGCGATCAGACCCAAGCCCGTACGCGTGGCAGCGGTGCTCGCCGCCGCCCTGCTCGTCGCCGCCGGCTGCTCGTCACCCACGGCGTCGACCGGCGGCCCGGGCAACTCCGGCACGCTCGTGGTCGCCACCGCGGGCGAGCCGGACACGCTCAACCCGGTGCTCAACTACGGCGTCGACGGCGCGTCGCTGATCTTCGACGGGCTGGTCGCCCGGGACGCCCGCAACGAGCTGGTGCCCGCCCTGGCCCGCGAGCTGCCCACCGTCTCGGCGGACGGGAAGACAGTCACCGCGAAGCTGCGCGAAGGCGTGCTGTTCCACGACGGCAGCCCGCTGACCGCACAGGACGTGGTGTTCACCTACCAGGCGGTGCTCGACCCGGCCGTCGACTCCACGCTGCGGTCCGATCTGGACATGCTCGCCTCCGTCACCGCGCCCGACCCGGCGACGGTCGTGTTCACGCTGAAGTACGCGTACGCGCCGTTCCTGCAGCGGCTGGCGCTGGGGATCGTCCCGGCGAAGGCCTTCGCCGGGCAGGACATCAACAAGGCGGCCTTCAACCGCAAGCCGGTCGGCACCGGCCCGTACCGGTTCACCTCCTGGACCCCGGGTGACCGGCTCGTGCTCGCGGCGAACGAGACGTACTGGGACGGCAAACCGGCGAACTCGGGCGTGGTGGTGGCGTTCGTCGCCGACGACAACGTCCGGGCCCAGCGGATGCGGGCCGGCGAGTTCGACGCGGCGGAGCTGGCGCCGAAGCTCGCCTCCGGCTTCGAGAGCCGCGACGGCTACCGGGTGCACAAGGTGCCGACCGCCGACTACCGGGGCGTCATGCTGCCGATGGGCAACCCGGTCACCGGCGACCCCGCGATCCGGAAGGCGCTGAACGTCGCGGTGGACCGGCAGGCCATGGTGACCGGCGTGCTCGGCGGCGCGGGGGAGCCCGCGTTCGGGCCGGTGCCGCCCACGTCGGAGTACGCCGAGCCGACGATCGCCGGCAAGCCCGGCGCCGACGTCGCCGCCGCCACGGCGGAGCTGGACGCCGCCGGGTGGAAGCCCGGCCCGGACGGCATCCGGGTCAAGGACGGGCGGCAGGCCGCATTCACGATCCTTTACCCGGCCACCGACAGCCTGCGCAAGGAACTCGCACTGGCCGTCACCGCCGACGCGAAGAAGGTCGGGATCACTGTCACCCCGGAGGGCCTGACCTGGGACGCGATCACCCCGCGGATGAAGCGCGACGCGCTGATCATGGGCTACGGCACGCCGTACGATCCGGACTTCGTCTCCTACAAGCTGTTCAGCTCGGCCTTCGCCGGGCAGGGCTTCTTCAACCCCGGCTCGTACCGCTCGGCGGTCACCGACGCCGCGTTGCAGGCCGGCCGGGACAACGCCGACCCGGCCGCCCGCAAGGCCGCGTACGCCACGTTCCAGAAGCAGCTCGCCGCCGACGTGCCGTGGGTGTTCCTCACCTACCTCCAGCACACCTACGTGCTGAAGGACGCCGTGACCGGGGTGACGCCGCGGGTCGAGCCGCACGAGCACGACGTCGCCAACAGCATCTGGTGGAACGTGCACACCTGGACGAGAGAATCGTGACCGGACGGCGGCGGCTGGCCGGGGCGGGCACTGTGGTCCGGCGGCGGCTGCTGGTCGCCGTGCCGGTGCTGGCCGCCACCAGCATGGGCATGTTCGCCCTGGGCGCCGCCTCCCCGATCGACCCGGCCCAGCAGTACGCGGGCGCGGCGGCGTTCACCACCAGCGAGGAGAACCTGGCGCAGATCCGCGCCAACTGGGGTGTCGACGACCCGCTGCCGGTGCAGTACGCCCGCTGGGTCGGCAACCTGCTGCGCGGCGACCTGGGCTGGTCGACGAGCCGGCACGAGCCGGTCACCTCGGTGCTGGCCTCCCGGGCCGGATGGACGCTGCTGCTCGTCGGCACCGCGCTGGCCCTGGTGCTGGTGGCGAGCGTGCTGCTGGGCACGCTGGCCGCGTACCGCCGTGGCGGCTGGTTCGACCGGGCGCTGCGCGCCGTCTCGTACGCCGTGCAGTCCATGCCGGTGTTCTGGATCGGCCTCGCGGCGATCGCCGTGTTCGCCCTCAGCCTCGGCTGGCTGCCCGCCGGCGGGCTCACCGACATCACCGCCACGAGCACCGACCCGGCCGACGTGGCCCGGCACCTGGTGCTGCCGGTGACGGTGCTGGCGATCTCCCAGGCCCCGTGGTTCGTCCTGTTCGTCCGTGACGCGGTCGCCGAGAGCCTGCGCGACGACCACGTCCTGGCCGCCCGCGCCCGGGGACTGCCCGGCCGGGTCGTCCTGTTCGGACACGCGCTGCGGACCGCACTGCTGCCGTTCCTCACCCTGGTCGGCACGCACCTGCCCGAACTCGTCGGCGGCGCGGTCCTGGTGGAGACCGTGTTCTCGCTGCCCGGCCTCGGCGCGGTCACCGTCGAGGCGGCGCTGGGCGCCGACTTCCCGCTGCTCGCGGCCACCACCCTGGCCACCGCCGTCGTGGTGCTGACCGCGAATTTGCTCACCGACCTCGCCTACGCCGCCGCCGACCCCCGGGTACGCCTCGATGACTGACCTCGCCCTCCCCGCGCGCGTCCGGCGCCTGCGCCGCCCCGGCAGCGCGGGCACGACTGTCGCCGTCGTGGTGCTCGCCGGTGTGGTGGCCGCCGCGCTGCTCGCCCCGGTCCTGTGGCCGCTGGACCAGAGCGCCGTCGACCTCTCCCGTACCCGGCTCGCGCCGTCGGCCGACAACCTGGCCGGCACCGACGACCTCGGCCGCGACGTGGCGTTGCGCAGCCTCTACGGCCTGCGCGTCTCGCTGCTTGTCGGCGCGGTCGCGGCGCTCGTCGCCGCGGTCATCGGCGGGCTGGTCGGCGCGCTCGCCGGCAGCGTCGGCGGCTGGGTCGACCGGGCGCTCATGCGCGTCGTGGACACCGTCGCCGCGCTGCCGCACCTGCTGCTGGGCATCTTCATCGTGGCGATGCTGCGCCCCAGCCTGGGCGCGGTGATCGCGTCCATCGCGTTGACACACTGGCTGTCCACCGCCCGGATCGTCCGCTCCGAGCTGCTCAGCCTGCGCAACCGGCCGTTCGTGGACGCCGCCATCTCCGGCGGCGCGAACCGGGCCCGGGTGCTCACCCGGCACCTGCTGCCGCACGTGCTGCCGCGCCTGGCGCTGGCGACAACGCTGATGGTGCCGCACGCCGTCTGGCACGAGACCGCGCTGTCCTTCCTCGGCCTCGGCCTGCCGCCGCACCTCGCCTCGATCGGTAACATGATCAACGACGGGCAGCGGTCGCTGCTCACCGGCGCCTGGTGGGCCAGCATCGTCCCCGGCCTCCTGCTCGTGGCGGCCACGCTGGCGCTCGCCGTGCTCACCGGCCGGTGGCGCGACCGCCTCGACCCGCGCGTACGGGCGGAGCTGCAGCTGTGACCGCCCCGGCGCTGCTGACCGTCGACGGGCTGACCGTCCGCTTCCGGCTGCGTGACGCGCTCGTGCACGCCGTCACCGACCTCAGCCTCACGCTGCGGCCCGGCGAGCTGCTGGCGGTGGTCGGCGAGTCCGGGTGCGGCAAGTCCGTCCTCGCGCACGCCCTGCTCGGCCTGCTGCCGCGCAACGCCGCAGTCACCGGGCACGCCCGCCTGCGCGCGCCGGGACGCGACGACGTCGACCTGATCGGCGCGGGGGAGCGGCACCTCGCCCGGCACGTACGCGGCCGGGGCGTCGGGCTGGTCCCGCAGAGTCCCGCCACCGCGCTCACCCCGGTGCGTACCGGGCGGAAGCTGCTGGAGGAGACGCTGCGCGCGCACGGGCACACCCGCCGCGACGCGCCGGCCGCCGCCGACCGGATCGCCGCCGACGTCGGCCTCGACCCGGCCGATCTGGACCGGTACCCGCACGAACTGTCCGGCGGCATGGCCCAGCGGCTCGCCACCGCGCTGGCGCTCGCACCCGACCCGCCGGTGCTGCTCGCCGACGAACCCACCACCGGCCTGGACCGGCCGCTCGTCGACCACACGCTGGACCTGCTGCGCCGCCGCTGCGACACCGGCGCGGCCGTCCTGCTCATCACGCACGACCTGGCCGCCGCGCGCCGCGTCGCGGACACCGTGGCCGTGATGTACGCCAGCCGGATCGTCGAGCACCGCCCCACCGGGGCGCTGTTCGACGCCCCGGCCCACCCGTACACCGCCGGGCTGCTCGACGCGCTGCCCGACCGCGCGTTCGTGCCGGTACCCGGCCACCCGCCGGCGCTCACCGACCTGCCCGGCGGCTGCGCCTTCGCCCCGCGCTGCGCCCGCGCCACCGACACCTGCGCGACAGTGCCCCGCCTCGACGCCGAGGGCGCGGGCCGGGTCGCCTGCCACCATCCGCTGCGCGAGGAGGTACCGGCATGACGGTCACGGTTCCGGACGCCACCGACGCCGTCGCCCCGGGCGCCGCGCCGGCCGCCGGGCTCGCCGCGCACCAGGTCTCCGTCGCGTACGGCCGGCAGCGCGTCCTCGACCGGGTCGACCTGCGCATCGCCCCCGGCGAGACGGTCGGGCTACGTGGACCGTCTGGCAGCGGCAAGTCCACACTCGCCCGCGTCTTCGCCCTGCTGCACGCACCGGACAGCGGGCACCTCACGCTCGACGGGAGTCCCGTCCCGGGCGCCCGGCACCGGCTGCCCGCCTCCGTCCGCACGCGTGTCGCGATCCTGTTCCAGAGCCCGCGCGCCGCCACCGACCCGCGGCTCAGCCTCGCCGACATCGTCGCCGAGCCGCTACGTGCCACCGGCACGCCGCGCGAGCAGGCCGCCGCCCGTACGGCGGAACTGGCCGACCTGGTCGGGCTGACAGCCGACCTGCTGACCCGCCGCCCGCACGCGGTCAGCGACGGGCAGCTGCAGCGCGCCTGCCTCGCCCGCGCCCTGGTGCACCGGCCGGACTACCTGCTCTGCGACGAGGCCACCGCGATGCTCGACGCCTCCACCCAGGCGCACGTCGCCGCCGTCATCGGCGACTACCAGCGCCGGCAGGGCGCCGGGGTCCTGGTCATCACCCACGACCCGGCGCTCATGGCCCGCTGGGCCACCCGGGTGGTGGACCTGCCGGCGGCGTGACGTCGCGTCACTCCTGAACCGGGCGGCGTACGGTGCCCAGCGCCCCGGCGACGACGGTCCCGAATCCGACCGCCATGAGCGGCATCCCCATCTCGAACGGCAGCTCACCGACCCAGTTGATGCTGTCGCGCTCCGGCAGCGCGCCCAGGCTCACCGCGACCACCGCGCCGGCGAGGAACATCCCGGCCACCGCCGCGCCGACCGAGAGCTTGGCGCACGCCACGCTCCGCCCGGCCCAGAAGCCGGCCAGGACGGCAATCGCCAGGGCCACCACGACCAGCCAGGTCCAGCCGCCCTCGGTCTCCAGATAGGCCCAGCCCGAGTACGACCACTGGTGCATGCGGCTGGCGCGGAACCACGGGATCAGGTAGCCGAGCAGCGCGGTGGCGCTGCCGACCGTGAGCAGCAGGTCAGGGACCGGGCGGTACCAGCGAGGGGAGTCGTCCATGCGTCCGGAAGGTAGCAGTGCCATGATCCACGCGCACGATCAGCACCAGCCGTTTACCGGCCCGTTGACACCGGTGGAGAGGTAGGCGTCGGACACCCAGCTGCCGTCGCTGAGCCGGTCCCACAGCGCCGTGGTGCCGTAGCGGCCGGTGTGCGAGGTGCCGTTGGCAGAGCAGGAGACGGTGACGGTGGCGCCGTCGGCGACCGACCCGAGGACGCCGTACCCGGTGCCCGGTCCGGAGCGCCGGGTCAGCGTGCCGCCGCCGTTGGCGTCGACGACGCCCTGGTTGAAGCCGAGCGCGCCGTAGTTGTAGACGCCGCCGCCCGCGCCGACGTAGGCGGACCCGTGCCGGGCGCCGCCCTGGTACGCCGCCGCGCCGCTGACGAAGTCCCACTTGCCGATGCCGTGCCCGGCGATCGGGACGTACGCCGAGTTCTGCCGCAGTCCGAAGTGCACGTGCCGGCCGGTGGCGGAGCCGCCGCAGGTGACATCGGTGCCGGTGTTGCCCAGGAACGCGCCCTGGGCGACGCCCGCGCCGTTGACGGAGATGCTGTTCCACAGGTGGTAGTAGTCCGTCGAGTAGCCCCGGTCGTGGATGACCCGGATCCAGCCGGTGCACATCGTGTACGCGGTGCCGGCCCGCGCGGCGCGGACGACCTGGTCGCCGCCGGCGAGGTCGACCGAACTCCACGGCGCGGCGGCGCCGCCCCAGCCGTGCGGCCCGGAGGTGAGCGTCCACGTCTGCCCGACCGCGAACGGCAGCGCCATGCCGGTACGGAAGTCGCTGCCCGCGTACGTCGGTGTGACGGGCGTGGTGAAGACGGCCTTCTCGGTCTCGCTCACCAGCGGCGACGCGGCGGCCAGGTCGCCGAACGCGGCCTCCCCGTCGAACGCGACGGTCCAGCCCCTGGCGTCGGCCCGGGCGAGGAAGACCGAGCCGGTGGGGTGCGCGTCGGCGGACCGGTCCGCCGGCAGCACCGCGGTGCCGAAGGCCCACCGGCCGTTCGTGCGGGTGACGCTGATCCGGGCCTGCTGCGCGTCCGCCGTACGGGCGGCGGCGTCGGCCGAGCCGAGAAGCTTCGCGGTCACGGCGTCGGCGACGGGGCCGGGTGCCGGGCGGGGAGCGGCGGTCGCGGGTGCCGGGGCTGTTGCCCAGGCGCCGATGGCCGCCAGGGCGCAGGAGAGCATGAGCCGTCGCATGGAGCCTCCTTATCGACATGTGTCACTGAATGGAGGCTATCGACGGCGGTGAAAGTTGTCTACGACTATCGATGCGACGGTGAAGGATCTATGCATCGGGGGTACCCGGAAGTGGATCTTCCGGGTGGCGGGGTTCCGAGGCCGGCGCTGTCGCGCGCGGCTCGACGGCGCGGCATCCGTTTCCGGTCGCCATTTCTGATCCGCCTTCAAAGATTGGCGGAAGTGACAATGTCGGCCGACGGTGGAGTAGAGATTTGACCGCTTCGGGTGGTTCATGCGGCCGCACGTAATCGTAGTGATGTCGGTATCGTTCCGTCATTGTGGTGACCAGTCCCTTTCTGTGGGTTGTGGTGCGATGTCGGAAAGAATCGGCGTTCCGACATCCGGTGAAACAAAGGCCTGCCGTATTCGAGATCTTCGACATCTCCCGATGCTCCGACGGTATAGTGCGACCATCCCCTATGGAGTGCCGGAAAGCGTCTGATCTGCGTGATGACACCTGGGCTGGAAAATGCGCCAACGGGCCCGTGCTTCGTCGGGCGGGGAGCACAGTTGGCGCGTATCGGAAAAGCCCAGGCCGCCGCGCTCGGCCACGGCCGGCAGATGGTCTGCGAAGTGGTCGGAGAGCCGGGCATCGGCAAGACCCGCTTCGTCCGCGAGGCCCTGGAACGATGCGCCCCCACGGTCCCGTGGGCCGTCGGGACGTGCGCGCCGGACGAGCGAGGAGTTCCCTTCCATGTGTTCCGGCACGCCCTCACGAAGGGCCAGCCACCCCGCCGCGGACTGCGTGCCGGGCGACCCGCGCCGACCTGGGCGGAGCCCGCTGGCGCGGTGCCACCGGCGTCGGACGCCCGGCGGTTCCGGACCTACCAGGCGGCCCGCCGGCTGATCGGCCTGGCCGCCCGGGACGGACTGGTGCTGGTCCTCGACGACCTGCACTGGGCGGACGCCCCCTCCACCGGCCTGATCGCCCACCTCCTGAGGTATCCGGTGCCCGCGCCGCTGCTGCTCGTGCTCGTCTACCGCCCGCGCCAGATGGCGACCCCGATGCCGTTCGGCCCACCGGAATCCGACGAGAACGCCGATCCGGAACCGACGTCCCGCGACCGGATCGAACTCCGCCCGCTCGGCCTCGCCGAGGTCGCGCTCCTGCACCCCCACGTCGACCAGGCGGAGCTGCGAGCCCGGTACGACCTGACCGGCGGCAACCCCGGTTACCTGGCGGCGCTCCCGGCCGGCCCCGCTCCGGCCGCCGCCGACCCGCTCCGGGAGGCGCCTGGTGTTCGGCTGCCCGACGCGGCGGTGGCCGTGCTGCGCCGCGAGTGGGCCGACCTGCCGTCCGTCGAACTGGCCTGCCTGCGAGCCGGAGCGATAGTGGATGCGCCCTTCGCCCCGGACCTGCTGGCCGAGGTCGCGCAGGTGCCGGCGGCACTGGCGGTCGCGGCCGGCTGGCGGTTGGCCCGGCTCGACCTGATCCGCCGCGTCCCCGGCACCGGACGCTTCGCCTTCCGGCACCCGGTGCTGCGGATGGCGGTCGCCCAGGACACCGACCCGGCGTGGCGGGTGGACGCCTGCGCGCGAGCGCTCACCGCGCTCGTCGACCTGGGCGCGCCAGCCGCGGACCGGGCCCGCTACGCCGAGCGCCTGCTTGCCCTGCCGAACGGCCGCTGGGCCGGACGTTGCGTCGACGTGCTCTCCCGGGCCGCCCAGGAGATCCGGCGCGAGACACCGGACCTGGCCATCCGCTGGCTGCGGCTGGCGTTGCGGGCGCTGCGGCCAACGGCCGGTGAAGCCCAACGTCGCCGCGACGTGTCACTCGCGCTGGCCCAGGTCACCGGCGAGGCGGGCGACCTGGCCGAGAGCCGGGCACTGCTCCAGGAGATCGTGCCGCTGTTCCCCGCCGACCCGGAGGGACGACGGGCCCAGGCGGTAGCCCTGTGGGCGCGCGTGGAACGCCTGCTCGGCAACTACGCGGAGGCGGTGGCGATCAGCCGGCGCGAGCTGGCCGCGCTGCCGGCCGGCACCGGGCCCGCCGGCGGCTACCGGCTCGCCACCGAGATCGGCGTCGCCGGCATCCTGGCCGGCCGCCCCGTGGCCGGGCTGCCCGACGCGCTCACCGCGGATCCCGGCGGCCCGGGCGTGGACCGGGCCGGCCTCCTGGCCGTACGCGGCCTGGCCGCCGTGCACGACGGCGCGCTCGACGACGCCCGTGGGCTGCTCGACGCCGGCGCCCGGATCGTCGACTCGCTGCCGGACCGGGACCTGCGGGACCATCCCGACTGCCTCACCGCGCTCGGCCTGACCGAGCTGTACCTCGAACGGCAGGCCGACGCGGTGCGGCACCTCGACCGCGGGCTGACGCTCGTCCGCGCCTCGCACCGCGACGACGGGTTGTGTCAGCTTCTGCTCGCGCGCACCGAGGTGGCGTACCACGCCGGCCGGCTGAGCACGGCCATCGGACTGGCCACCGAGGCCGGCATCGTCGCCCGGCGCATCGGCAGCCGCCACCTGCTGAGCTTCGCCCTGGCGTTCGAGGCGGAGGCGACCGCCTGGCGTGGCGGTCCTCGGGACGACGACCGGGCGGTGGCGCTGGCCCGCAGCGCCGTCGGAATCGCCACCGACCCCGCCACCTGGTGCGGTCGTACCGCCGCGACCGCGCTGGCGACGGCGGCGCTGCTGGCCGGTGATCCGGCGACCTGTGCCGAACTGGTGCGCTCGGCCGGCGGCGACAGCCGGCTCAGCCGCCTCCAGACAACCCTCCGTCCGATGTGGCACGAGCTGCTCTGCGCCGCCGCGCTCGCCGCGGGCGAGGTGGACGACGCCGAGCGGCAGGCCCGGCAGGCGATGGCCGAGGCGGAGCAGGTGGGCCTGCCGGGGCAGCGGGGCTTCGCCGAGTCGGCGTACGGCGAGGTGCTGCTCGCCCGCGGCGAGGTCCCGGCGGCGCAGCTCCACCTGGAGACCGCTGCCGACCTGTTCCGCTCCGGCGGCATGGCGCTGCGGCGCAGCCTCGCGCTGGCCTCCCTGGCCCGGGCGGCCGAAGCCGCGGACCAGCCCGGCCCGGCGGCGCGGGCCCGCCGCCGGGCGCTGGAACTGGCCGGGTGGTGCGGTACGGAACGGGTCGCCCTGCGACTGGCGCGTCCGGTCGGCCCGCGCGAGGCCGCCGCGCTGACCGACCGGGAATGGCACATCGCGCGGCTGGCGACGACCGGAGTCACCAGCCGGCTGATCGGGCGGCAGCTCAACATCAGCCCGCGCACGGTGGAAGCGCACCTGACCCGGATCTATCGCAAAGCGGGCGTCGCGTCCCGGTCGGGCCTGGTCGCCTGGGTCGCCCGGCTCGACGACACCGATCGGTGACCGCTGTCCGGGCCGGATGACATCGTTCCGTGCAACGCCCGCGGACCGGGTAGCACGAGGCCGCGCCGCCACCGGCCCGGGCCGACGGTCGCTCACATACTCGACTGCATCGGGCGCGATTCCCGCGCACCGGCTGTGGATGGAGGACGAGATGCTGGGCAGAAGATCCGTCAGGAGCCCGCGTACCCTCGCCGCGCCGGTGCCGGCGATGCCGTTCGCCGCCGCCGCTGCGGCGCTGCTGATGCTGACCGGCTGTGGCGGCGAACCGGTGGACGCGGCCACCCCCGCGCCCGAGGGCTCGGCCGGCTTCGGCCGGGACCGGGCCGCGCTGGTGCTCACCGCCTTCGACCAGGCCGACTCGGCCGCCTCGGTGGCCGGCGACATCGAGACGCTGCGGACCCAGGAGGTTCCGCCCTCGCTGGACCTCAGCGTCGCCGCGGTCCGCCGGGCCGCCTACAACCAGCAGGCGCAACCGTCGTTCCAGCACATCAACCCGGCGTTCGCGGTGCCGCCCGGCGACCCGGCGTGCTTCCTCGTCACGGCCACCCTCAAGCTGGCCGGCTCAGAGCTGGCCCCCACCGACGTCAGCCAGTTCGTGCTCGGCACGGACGGCCAGTGGAAGCTCAGCCACAACGTCCAGGTCACCCAGCCTGCGCTGGTGGCCGCCCGGAGCATCGACGGCCGGCCGGCCACCGAGGGCGGCACCGCCCTGGACGAGACCAGCCGCCGGGCGCTCGCCGCCGAGGTGTTCGCCCGCAGCATCGGGTCGACCACCGGCAACCGGTCCCTGATCGCGTCCAGCCCGCTGCTCGACGGCCAGTTCGCCGGCGGCTGGGAGGTCTACGGGCAGCAACTCGCCGGCGTCGGCGCGGAGGTCCGGCGAACCCTGGACCGGGCGGAGTGGTCGGACTGCGCGGTCACGACGCCGACCGGCACGCTGACCTTCCTGACCGTCCACGCCACCGACACGCTGCGCCCGGCGCCCGGCGGTCCGGCCACCGTCCGGATGGTGCCGCAGAGCCCGGACCTGATCGCCACCGGTCATCGCACGGCGGTGAGCGGAAAATCCATCCGGGTCAACCGGGTGGAGACATTCCTGCTGCTCGTACCGGAGCAGACCACCGGCACGTCGGTGCTGGGACTCAACGACACCGCGTTGACGGTCACCGCCGGCTGACCGCGCACCGACCCCGCCGACGGCAGAAACCGGTGGCATCACTCGGGATCGGAGGCCGCGGACCGCGACGATGACAGCAGCCGTGATCGCCGGCGGGGCCGGTGGTACCCGCGGCCCGGCCACCAGGCTCGGGAGGAACCATGTGGCGTCCGCGCTTCCGATCGGACTACGTGCCGGTGCGGCTGCCCGACGGCCCGCTCGTGGTGCTGGGGGAGACCCGCAGCCTGCTCGTCGACGATCCGGTCGCCGCGGACCTGGCCGACCAGCTCGACGGCGCCGCGCCGCTGGCCGACGTGGTGGCCCGGCTGGCCACCCGGCACCCGGTCGCCGCCGTCGCCACCGCCCTCGCCCGGCTGCGTGACCACGGCCTGCTCACGTCCGGCCCGGCGCACACCTCGCCGGCCGAGGCCGCCGGCTGGGACGCCCGGGGCGTCCCGCCCGAGGCGGGGCGGCGGTGGATGGCCGGTGGCCCGGTCACCGTCGTGGACCTCGGGGCGCCCCGGGTGGCCGAGACCGCCGACGCGCTGCGCGCCCTCGGACTCGCCGTGACAGTGGTCGGGCCGGACGGACCGGACCCCGGCCCGGACGACGCCCAGGTGCTGGTGCTGCCGTCGTCGATGCTCGACCCCCCGCTGGCGTCGATGAACGACCGCCACCTGGCCGCCGGTCGCGCCTGGACCCTGGCCCGGCCGCACGGCAACGTCGTCTTCCTCGGCCCGCACCTGGTGCCGGGCCGTACCGGCTGCTGGGCCTGCCTGCGGCAACGCTGGCAGGAGAACGAGCAGGTGAACGCGTTCCTCGGCGGGCAGGACCTGGCCGGTCCGCTGCCGCAGCCCGGACGGGCGGTCCTGCCCGGACTGGCCACCACCGCCGCCGGCCTGCTCGCCGCCGAACTCGCCGTGCTCGCCGTGCGGGGTACGTCGCCCCGCCTCACCGGCCGGATGGTGGCCCTGGACACCCGGGACCTGAGCACGGAGAGCCACCAGCTCGTACGCCAACCGCAGTGCCCCGCGTGCGGCGACCCGGACCTCGTCCGCAAGGCCGAGCCCCGGATCGACCTGCCACCGAGCGGCGCCCAGCCCAGCCGGGCCGGAGACTCCCGTACCCGGGAACCCGCCGAGACGTACGCGGCACTCGCCCACCACGTCAGCCGGTACCTGGGCGTGGTGAGCCGGCTGACCCCGCTGGAGGCGACCGACAACGGCGTCACCCACACCTACTCCGCCGGGCACAACTTCGCCCAGCCCCGCGAGCTCGCCGGGCTGCGCCGCAACCTGCGCGGGCAGAGCGGCGGCAAGGGCCGGACCGACCTCCAGGCCCGGATGAGCGCGATCGGGGAGGCGGTGGAGCGCTACTGCGGGGTGTGGCGTGGCGACCGACCGGTGCACCGGGCGACCTACCGGCAGCTCGGTCCGGACCGCGCGGTGCACCTGCGCGAGCTGCTGCTGTTCTCGGACCGCCAGTACGCCGACCGGGACCGGCTCAACCGCGACCTCGGCCATCTGCACCGCGTTCCCCGCCCGTTGCCCGACGACGTGGAGCTGGACTGGACGACGGGCTGGTCGCTGACCCGGCAGACGCCGCGCGAGCTGCCCGCCGCGTACTGCTGGTACGGCCACCCGGAGCTGACCGGGCTGGGGGTGTGCTCGGCCGACTCGAACGGCTGCGCGGCAGGCGGCAACCTGTCCGAGGCGATCCTGCAGGGCTTCTGCGAACTCGTGGAGCGGGACAGCGTCGCCCTGTGGTGGTACCACCGCTCCCGGATGCCCGGCGTGGACCTCGCCTCGTTCGCCGACCCGTGGACCACCGCCTGCGTCGACCACCACGCCACCGCCCTGAGCCGCGAGCTGTGGGCCCTCGATCTGACCGCCGACCTCGGCGTACCCACGTTCGCCGCGGTGTCCCGGCGGGCCGACGGCGGGACGGAGGACGTCCTGGTCGGCTTCGGCGCGCACCTGGACGCGCGGGTCGCGCTGACCCGGGCGCTCACCGAGGTGAACCAGTTCCTGCCCGCCGTGCCCGGACCCACCTCCGAGCGCAACCGGTACGGCGGCGACGACCCGGACACCGCGCGCTGGTTCGGCACGGTGCGGGTCGCCGAACAGCAGTGGCTGTCCCCGGATCCGACCCGGCCGCCGCGCACCGCCGCCGACCACCCGACGCTGACCACCGGCGACGTGGGCGACGACGTGCGCCGGTGCGTACGCCGGGCGGAGCGGGCCGGCCTGGAGGTGATCGTCGTCGACCAGTCCCGCCCGGACGTCGACCTGGCCGTGGTGAAGGTCGTCGTGCCGGGCCTGCGGCACTTCTGGCGCCGGCTCGGCCCCGGCCGGCTGTGGGACGTGCCGGGCCGCCTCGGCCGGGACCCGCTGGCCGCCGACGAGACGTCGGCCAACCCGCTGAACGTGTTCTTCTAGCCGGCGCTCCCGGCCCGCCGGTGAACGTGGAAGGGATGGTGGGGGATGACCACAGTGGCGGACCCGACCGGTCGGCGGCGGTCGTCGTGAACGGCGCCGGCGGCGGTCCTCCGGTCCAGGAGTCGTACCGGCTGCGCCGTGACGCGGAGCTGCGGCTCGGTGAGGACGGCTCGCTGCTGCTGCGGCAGACCCGCTTCCGGCTCACCCTGGAGCGACCCGGCATGGGCCGGCGGGCGCTGCTGCTGCGCCTCGCCGCCGACTGGGTCGGCGACGTCGAGGTCGGCCGGCTGATCAGCGGCCTGGAGGGGGAGAGCCGGGTGCTGCCGGCGCAGTTGCTGCTGCGCCGGCTGCTCGCCCACTCCTGGCTGGAGCGCCGCGTCCAGGTCGACGACCGGGCGCTGCTCGACCTCGTGCCCACCGGGCTGGGCCGGGGCAGCCTGCCGGAGAGCCGCCCGCACACCCCGGGGGTCCGCTACCGGCTCTCCCGCTTCGCCACCCTCCAGCACGATCGGGGGATGCTGGTGGCCGCGTCGTCGCTGAGCACCCTCACCGTCGGTTGCGCCGACGCCGCCCTCGGCGCGGTGCTGGCCGCCGCCGTGCCGGGCCTCGGACCCGACACGGTGGCCCGCATGCTCGGCGTGCAGCCGGAGGCCGCCGGGCGGGTGCTCGACGAGCTGGCCACCGCCCGGATCCTGGTCACCGACGCCGAGTACGAGGCGGAGCACGACGACGCGCCGCTCGCCTACTGGTCGCCGGAGGAGCTGCGGCTGCACCACCGCTCCCGGGCCGGCCGGCACGCGCTGCCGGTGGGCGGCACCTACCGGATGCGGGAACGCTTCGCGCCGCAGCCGCTGCGCCGCCCGTACGACGGGGGCCGGGCGGTCGAGCTGCCGCTGCCCGACCTGGCGACGATCGCCAAGGCGGATCCCGCGTTCAGCCAGGTCGTCGCGGACCGGCGCAGCGTGCGCGAACACGACGACACCTCGCCGCTGCCCCTGGAGCGGCTGGCCGAGTTCCTGTACCGGTCGCAGCACACCACGGTCGTCGGCGAGGCCGGTGGACAGGAGGTGGGCCACCGGCCCTACCCGGGCGGCGGCGGCGTCTACGAGCTGGAGATCTATCCGCTTGTCGCACGCTGCGCCGGGCTCGACCCCGGGCTCTACCACTACGACGGCGTCGGGCACCGGCTGGAGCCGGTCGCCGGCTGGGGCGCGGCCGCCGACCGGCTGCTGGCGTACGCCCGGGCGGCCGGCGCCATGCCCCGGCCGCCGCAGACGGTCCTGGTGGTCACCGCCCGGGTCCAGCGGCTGATGTGGAAGTACGAAGGGATGAGCTACGCCATGATTCTCAAGGACGCGGGTGTGCTGACCCAGCAGATGTACCTCGTCGCCACCGCCATGGGGCTGGCGCCGTGCGCCCTCGGCGCCGGGGACTCCCAGGCCTTCGCCGAGTTGTCCGGGCTCGATCCGCTCGTCGAACCGAGCGTGGCCGACTTCCTGCTCGGCTCCCGCCGTCCCGCCGACACGGGGGCCCGGCCGTGAAGTTCCGGCGGCAGGCGCTGCGTCAGCTGGAGGCGCCCGAGCAGCTCGACCGCGCGGTCCGGCTGACCACGGTGCCGAACTGGCTGGCCACCGTGGCGCTGGTCATCGTCGTGGTGGCCGCCGGGGTCTGGTCGGTGCGTACCGTGGTGCCCCGGACCGTCGAGGCCGCCGGGGTGCTGATCCACTCCAACGGGATCTCCGCCCTCGACGCGCTCGACAGCGGCCAGGTCACCAAGGTGTGGGCGTCGCCGCACCAGCGGGTCACGAAGGGCACGCCCCTCTACAGCCTGCGCACCATGGACGGCAAGGTGCGGGTGGAGAACGCGCCGGGTGACGCGTACGTCGTGGCCTGGCTGGTCTCGGAGGGCGAGATCGTCACCCCCGGCACGCACCTGGCCGACCTGGAACGGCTCGACACCGCCGGGGACGCGTTGCAGGCCGTCGTCTACGCTCCCGCCGTCGCCGCGCCCCTGCTGCAACCGGGCGTACCCGTCGAGGTGGCCGCCGCGGCGGCGCCCCGCAACGTGTTCGGCACCCTGGCCGGCCGGGTGACCACCATCGGCGCCTTCCCGGAGACCGAGGCCTCGCTGCGCGCCTTCCTGGGCACCGGGCCGGACGTCCGGCGGCTGCTCGCCCGGGGCAGCGTGGTCCGGGTGACAGTCACCCTGGAGCCCGACCCGGCGGCCCCGGGTGGCCTGCGCTGGACCAAGTCCCCGCCGCCGTTCCAGCTCAACTCGGCCAGCGAGGTCACCGCCTGGTTCACAGTGGACCAGGAACACCCGATCGACTGGTTGCTGGGACGATGAGCGCGCCCCCGACCGCCGCCACCGGAACGCCGGAGCCTCCCCGCATCCGGCGTCGACGGGTCCGTACGCCCACCCTGATCCAGATGGAGGCGGTGGAGTGCGGCGCCGCCGCGCTCGGCATCCTGCTCGCCCACCACGGCCGGCACGTACCCCTGGAGGAGCTGCGCCGGGTGTGCGGGGTGAGCCGGGACGGCTCCACAGCGGCCACTGTGCTCCGGGGCGCCCGCCGGTACGGGATGGTGGCGAAGGGCTTCCAGATGGACCTGGCCGGCCTGGCCACGGTGGCGCTGCCGGCGGTGCTGTTCTGGCGGTTCGAGCACTTCGTGGTGCTGGAGGGGCTCGGCCGCAAGGTCTTCATAAACGATCCGGCCACCGGCCCCCGCGCGGTGAGCTGGGAGGAGTTCGACGGCGCCTTCACCGGCATCGTGCTCACCATGGAGCCCGGCCCGGAGTTCCGGCCGGGCGGCACCCGCTACCGGCTGGTGCGGGCGCTGGCCGAACGGTGGCGCGGCCCGGGCTCGGCGATCGCGCAGATGCTGCTGCTCGGCCTGCTGATCGCCGTGGTCGGCTTGACCATCCCGGTGATGGCGAAGGTCTTCGTCGACCGGGTGCTGCTCCAGGAGGACCGGGCCGCGTTCGCCGGCCTGGTGGCGGCGGTGGCGGTGGCCACCGTGCTGACCTTCCTGGCCGGCCTGCTCCAGCAACGCCTGACCGTACGCGCGGAGACGGCGCTCGCCCTGAGCAGCGCGGCCCGGTTCTTCCGACATCTGCTGCGGCTGCCGCCGGCCTTCTTCGACCAGCGGCAGGCCGCCGACCTCAGCCAGCGGGTCCGGGGCAACGAGGTGGTCGCCGAGGTGCTCACCCGCCGCGCGGCCACCACGGTGGTGGACACCGGCCTGGTGCTGGCGTACGGGGCGCTGCTCTGCCAGTACGACCTGCTGCTCGGACTCTGCGCGGCGGTCCTCGCCGGGCTGAACGTGAGCGTGCTGCGTTACGTCGCCTCGACCCGGTCGACAGCCGTCGCCGGACTCCAGGCGGACCGCAGCAAGCTGGTGACCACCGTCTACACCACGGTCCAGATGATCGAGACGGTGAAGGCCGGCGGCGAGGAGGAACGCGCCGTGGCCCGGTTCGCGGCGCGCCACGCCACAGTCGCCACCCGCCAGCAGCGGCTGGGGGTGCCCACCGCTGTGCTCTCCGTCCTGCCCGCGTTCCTCGCCTCCGGGACCACCGCCGTGCTGCTGGGGCTGGGCAGCCGGCAGGTGGTGGCGGAGGCGATGAGCGTCGGCGTGCTGGTCGGCATGCAGAGCCTGGCCGCCGCGATGAACCGGCCGTTGGGCAACCTGACCGCGCTGGGCTCGCGGCTGCAGGACATGAGCGCCGACCTCAACCGGCTGCGGGACGTGGAGCGGTACCCGCTGCCGTCGGCCGGGGACCGGCCCGCGGGGCCGTTGGCGCCGATGGAGGGGCACCTGCGCATCGAGGACGTGACCTTCGGCTACAACCCGCTGGGCCGGCCGCTGCTGGAGAACTTCAGCCTGGACCTGCCGCCGGGTGCCCGGGTGGCGCTCGTCGGGCGGTCGGGCAGCGGCAAGTCGACAGTGGGCCGGCTGGTGGCCGGGCTCTACCGCCCGTGGACCGGGCGGGTCACCGTGGACGGCCTCGAACGGCCGGGGACCGACGACGGCCTCTGGGCGGCCACGGTGGCCATGGTGGACCAGGACCAGCGGCTGTTCGAGGGCACGGTGCGGGACAACGTCACCATGTGGGACCTCACAGTCGCGGACGAGGACGTCGTCACCGCGCTGACCGACGCCTGCCTCTACGACGAGGTGGCGGCCCGGCCGGGCGGCCTGGCCAGCCCGGTACGGGAGAACGCCCGCAACTTCTCCGGCGGGCAGCGGCA
Source organism: Micromonospora chalcea (assembly GCF_028768405.1). Taxonomy (NCBI): domain Bacteria; kingdom Bacillati; phylum Actinomycetota; class Actinomycetes; order Micromonosporales; family Micromonosporaceae; genus Micromonospora; species Micromonospora chalcea. Next base: position 5,363,260 of record NZ_CP118233.1, read on the forward strand.
GCGGCTCGAGATCGCCCGCGCGCTCGTCCGCAATCCCCGGGTTCTCGTGCTCGACGAGGCGACCAGCGCGCTGGACGCCGAGACCGAACGCCAGATCGACAGGCACCTGCGGCGGCGGGGGGCGACCTGCCTGATCGTGGCCCACCGCCTGTCCACGGTCCGCGACTGCGACCTGATCGTCGTGCTGGACGGCGGCCGGGAGGTGGAGCGCGGCACCCACGAGCAACTGGTCGCCCGCGACGGCGCGTACGCGCGCCTGGTCCGGGACCACTGACCACGACGACCCGAGGAGACGCTGATGAGCGGCGCGGTGGAGAATCCCTCGCCCGGCAATCTGATCGGCTTCTGCGCCGACGGCGTACGCCAGGTCTGCCGGCTCGACGACACGGTGGCGGGCTGGCTGGTGACCGGCGGCGAGGCCGACCTGTTCGCGGTGCGCCGGGCCGGGACGAACCCGTCGCGCCGGCACCACGTGGCCCGGCTGCCGGCGGGTGGCCTGGTGCCGACGTCCACCGCGATCGGTGTGTGGCAGCTGATCCTGGTGCCGCTGCCCGGCACGGACCTGCGCGGGCTGTCCCGGCCCCACCTGTCGCTGCTGGAGCGGCAGGTACGGCCCGGCCTCCCGGCGGACGAGGAGGTGTCGCCGCGGGCGCGGCGCGCCGCGGCGGAGCTGGTCGCGGCGGTGGACCTGGTGCTGGTGGCCGTCGCCGACGCGCTGCGCCGCGGGCAGGCGCCCCGGGAGGCGTCCACCCTGAGCGGGCGCGAGATCGTGTCGCTGGCACAGGGGAGCGCCCTCGTCTCCACCGGCGGTGCCTGGTGGCTGCGCAGCGCCGGCGGGCAGTTGCGCCGCAACGACGGCGGTCCGGCGGAGATGTCGGGGGAGCGGGAGCTGTTGCTGGTCGCCGAGCGGGACTGGGTGGTGGCCGAGTCGCCGTGCGCGGTGGAGAGCCACGGCAGCTGGGACCTGCTGGTCAGCGGTCAGCTCCGGTCGGCGGTCGACCAGCACGTGGTGCGGCTGCTGCGGATGGTGGAGACCCGCGTCGAGGAGGCCGACGCGGCCCTGCTGAGCGGCGTGGAGCGGCGCCGGCAGATCGACGCCGAGGTGCTCGCCGCGGCGGCCCGCCGGTCGCTCGGGGTGATCGGCGCGGGCGGTGCGCTCCCGGTTCCGGACACCGAGGCCGGCTTCGACAGGTACGGGCGGGCGGCCTCGGTGGTCCGGGTGGTCACCGAGGGGATGGGCAGCCCGGTCAACGAGCCGGCCGACCGCAGCGGCGCGCCACTTGACGACCGGGTGGCGGTGCGTGCGGTGTCCCGGGCGTCCAGCCTGTTCCTGCGCGAGGTGCGGCTTCCGGACCGGTGGTGGCGGCGGGACCTGGGGCCGCTCGTGGGGTGGCGGACCGGCGACGACCCGTCCCGTGCCGTCGCGGTGCCGCTGGTGTTCCGCCGGGGCCGCTACCACCACGTCGACCCGGAGACCCGGGCGTACGGGCCGATCGACGCGACGGTCGCCGCGACGTTCGCCGCCGAGGCGACCCAGGTGCAGGCGCCGCTGCCGCAGGCCGCCCGGATGCGCCACCTGCTGCGGGCCGGGCTCGTCGGTGCGGCCCGCGACGTGCGCGGGCTGCTCGTCGCCGCCGCCTGCGTGGCGCTGCTGGGCCTGGGCGTGCCGCTGGCCACCGGCGAGGTGCTGGGCCAGTTGGCCCGGCAGGGCGAGGTGGACGGCCTGTTCGGTTTCCTCGCGCTGATGCTCAGCGCCGCTGTGGTCGCGGGACTGGTCGGCGTGGTGCAGAACCTGCGGCTGCTGCGGTTGGAGGGCCGGTTGCAGTCCGGCGCGCACCTGGCGCTCTGGGACCGGCTCATGCGGCTGCCCGCCCGGTTCTTCACCGGTCGCAGCAGTGGTGAGATCGCCAACTCGATGTTGGGGATCTCGTTCGTCGGCGAGGCGCTGAGCGCGCTGCTGCCGCAGCTCGTCTCCGCGGCCGCGACCGTCGCGGTGACCCTCGGCCTGCTCCTGGTGGTCGAGCCCGTGCTCGGGCTGTGGGGGGCGGGGATCGTCGCCGTCACCATGCTGGCCTTCGGCGCGTTCGCCGTCCTGATCGTCCGCCGGCAACGGATCGCGCTTCCGGCCGAGCACCGGGCGGCGGCGATGACCAACCAGTTGCTCGGGGGAATCGTCAAGATCAAGGTGGCGGCCGCCGAGGCCCGGGCGCACGCCCGCTGGTCGGAGGTGGCCGCGGTGGCCCGGGCGGCGCTGCAACGGGTCCGGCAGAGCCAGGCGGGCCTGGTCGCGTTCGCCACGGTGCTCCCGGTCGCCGGTCAACTGGTCCTGTTCGCCGTGCTGATGGGACCGCTCGCCGGCCGGGTCACGCCGGCCGACTTCTTCGTCCTCAACGTCAGCTTCGCGATGCTGCTCGGCGCGCTGCTCGTGCTGGTGTCGGCCGGGGTCGAAGTGATCGCGGCGGTGCCCCGCCTGGGCGGCCTGCGGGACATCCTGCGCGCCGACCCCGAGGCCCGGCCGGACCGGGTGGACCCGGGCGAGCTGCGCGGTGAGGTCGCACTGCACCGGGTCACCTTCGCCTACCAGCCGGACGAGCCGCCGGTGCTCGTCGACATCGACCTGCACGTGCGCCCGGGTGAGTTCGTCGCCATCGTCGGGCCGAGCGGCTGCGGGAAGTCCACACTGCTCCGGTTGCTGCTCGGTTTCGAACGCCAGCAGCAGGGCGCGGTGCTCTACGACGGCCAGGACCTCGCCGAACTCGACGTGCACGCGGTCCGCCGGCAGTGCGGGGTGGTCCTGCAGGACGGCCAGCTCTTCGCCGGCTCGGTGCGGGACAACATCTGCGGCGCCGGCAGCTTCCCGCTGGACCAGGTCTGGGAGGCGGCGCGGATGGCCGGCCTCGCCGACGACCTGGAGGCGCTGCCGATGGGGATGAGCACCATGGTGCCGTTCGGCGGCGGGACGCTCTCCGTCGGGCAGCGTCAGCGGGTGCTGATCGCCCGCGCGCTGGCTCCCCGGCCCCGGATCATCTTCCTCGACGAGGCGACGAGCGCGCTGGACAACCGGACCCAGGAGGTGGTCACCAGGAGCACCGCGGACCTGGCCGCGACCCGGCTGGTGATCGCCCACCGGCTGTCCACGGTCCGCGCGGCGGACACCATCGTGGTGCTCGAAGCGGGGCGGATCGTCCAGCGGGGCACCTACGACGAGTTGATGGACCAGCCCGACGGGCTGTTCCACCGGCTGGCGCGACGGCAACTCGTGGACCAGCCGGAACGGTCCGACGCCGTGGTGGAGAGCCGGCAGCCGGACGGGCAGCCCGCGACGGGCTGAGGGCCGGTCAGCCGTTGTCGATGACCGCGCCGTCCTCCACGCACACGTCCGTGCCGAGGTGGTTCTCCAGCAGTTCCGCGATGTGCGCCTCGGCCTGGTTCTCCACGGCCAGCCGGAACGCCTCGGTGAGCACGCCGACCACGCCCTGGGTCAACAGCAGGGTCTCCCGGTCGAGGTCGGCCCAGGACGATCGGTTGCCGCTGCGCACCAGCTCCGGCGCGAGGGCCAGCAGCCGGGCGGTGACGGCGGCGACCAGATCGTCGGCGACCGGCCGGAGGCTGTCCAGCACCTCGCTGAGGGTCTGCAACGCCGGCACCGTGCCCACCCGTACCCGATGCAGGTCCAGGGCGGCGCGCAGCGGACGTGGCCGGGAGGTGCGGACGGTGCCGTCGTCGGCTCGTCCGATCACGCCGTGCCGGCTCAGCGCATGGGCCAGCGCGGGACGGTCGGCGGCCAGGCGCTGCAGCATCGCGGTCAGCCCGTCCGGCGCCTCGTCACCGGCCCGGACCCCGAGCATGGCCTCGATGGAGACCAGGTTGAAGCCCTGCCGCTGCAGGGCGAGGATCGCGTCCAGCCGGCGGACGTGGGAGTCGTCGTAGAGCGCGGCCCGGCCGTGCCGAACCGGTGGGGGCAGCAGCCGCCGGGCCTGGTGGGCGCGGATGTTGCGCGGCGACATGCCGACCTTGCGGGCGAGTTCGTCCACGCTGTACCCGGCCGGGCCGCCGGGTGTCGTCGTCACCTCGTCGATGGTCACGGTGGCCTCCGGCAGCACTCGGTGACGGAACACGGCAGCCGCCGGACCGCTGTCACGGTGGGCGATCCGACGATCGCAGCGTAGGTGCGGGCGCCGCGCGGGTGACAGGCGAGGAATTACTACTTGTTCACACTGATGACAATCATTAGAATCGCCAATCCGCGTCACGCCGTTGATTTCCATTACCCGGCTTTCGCCGCGGCGCGGACCTGTCGCGGCCGCATTCGATGAAATTCCCACTCGTCGGGCGGGCCGGAACGGCCGGTGGCCCACGATGAATCGGAACCGGCGGCCCGGACCCTCCCGCGCTGCCTGTCGCCGCCCCCGGTGTCGTCGTGGGCGGCCGACCGTCGAAGGGAGCAGGGGTGTGACAAATGTCGATCGAGCGGTCTTCGTGGCCGCGTACAGCCGGCTGGTCGCCGACGTCTGGGCCGACCCGGCCAAGGAGCAGGCGCTCGACCGGGACCCGCGGGGGTTCCTCGCCGGCTACGGCCTTCACCTGCCCGAAGAGGTGCAGGTCCGGGTGGTCCGGGACGTCGCCGACGCCGATCCGGACCTCGAGGTGCAGGTCAAGTCGTGGGAGCTGGCGGAGTCCAGCGGCGCCTTCGTGCTCTTCGTGCCCTCGCTGCTGCCGGTGGCCGAGGCGGAGCTGGCCGAGGACGAGCTGGACAGCGTCGTCGCCGGCCTGGACTCCAGCTGCGCGTGCTGCTGCCCGTGCTGCTGCACCTGACACCGATGTCTGCCGCCCGCCGGCCGGCACGGCAGATTCTGATGGCAGTCAGCGGAAATCCTTGATTGCCGAACCTCGATCTTCCTAGCGTTCTCGCCACAGCAATTAACCGCCCGGCCCGCAGCCCCAGGAAAGGACCGAACGATGAGCAACGACGAGCAGGAATACGGCGCGAGATTCGTGACCAAGTACTCGGAACTGGTCACCGCGGTGTGGCGCAGCGACGAGGAACTGCAGCGGCTCCTCGCCGACCCGACCGGCTACGCGACGGCGGCCGGCCTACCGGTCGCCCCCGGCGCCACCGTCGAGGTCGACCGCGCCCAGCCCGCCACGCTCTACACCAAGGAGCAGATCGTCGCCGACTGGTCCGGTACGCCCGGCCGGCACGTGCTGCACGTGCCCGAGGTGCCGCTGGTCGACCTCAACGAGCTGACCGAGGCCGAGCTGGAGACCGTCGCCGGTGGCGTGGCGCCGGCGGCCGACAACAACGTCAACATCATCGCCGTCCTCATCGTCTGAGTTCCCCTCCGCACCCCGCCGGGAGCCTCGATGACTGACACGACCGAGACCATCGCGTTCCGATCCGGCACCTACCGGACGGCCACTGTGGAGCAGACCTGGGCACGGGTCGGCGGCATGCTCGACCGGTTCCGGATCACCCGGGTCGCCGACATCACCCGGCTCGACGAGATCGGCCTACCGGTGCACGTCGCCTACCGGCCGGTCGGAGCCACCATGGCGGTGAGCGTCGGCACCGGCGCCACGGCGACGCAGTCCCGGGTCAGCGCGGTGATGGAGAGCATCGAGTCCTGGCATGCCGAGAACCTCCGGCCGGGGACCGCCGTCCGGTCCCCGGCCGAGGCGCTCGACCTGCCGTACGACGTCCGGTGGCTGCACCTGGCGGAGCGGTCGCCCCTGACCCCCGCCGTCGAACTCGACTGGGTGGCCGGCCGTGGGCTGGTGACCGGAGCGCCCTGCCTGGTGCCGCGCGCCACGATCGAACTCGACTTCACCGTCCGGCGGGGCTGGGACCGCGCCCTGTTCACCCCCAGCAGCAACGGGCTGGCCACCGGCAACACCTTCGCCGAGGCCAGCCTGCACGCCCTGCTGGAGGTCGTCGAGCGCGACTGCATCGCCCCGTACTGCACCTCGCCGCTCGCCGAGCGCACCTACACCGACCCGGGCACCGCCACGAACGCGATGACCCGCACCGTGCACGAGGCGCTGGTGCGGGCCGGCTGCTGGGTGGAGGTCTGCGACATCACGAACGCGGTCGGCGTGCCCTGCTACGCCGCCTCGATCTGGTCCCCCGACCTGCCGGTCACCTTCGGCGGCTTCGGCTGCCACGTGGATCCGGAGATCGCTGTCGGCCGGGCCATGTCGGAGGCGGCACAGTCGCGGCTGGTCATGGTCTCCGGGGCCCGGGACGACATCGACGCCACCGCGTACCACGACGTCGGCGCGCCGCCGGTGCCGCCACCCACCGTCGACCGGCCGGTCCGGCCGGTCCGCCGCGACCCCCCGCCCGCCGGGGACGTGACCCAGGTGCTGCGCGAGCTCGCGTCGCGGGTGCAGCGGATAACCGGCGTCGAGCCGTTCAGCGTCGACCTGACGCACGACGACATCGGCATCCCGGTGAGCAAGGTGTTCGCCCCCGGCCTGCGGATGTTCGACGAGCGGGCCCTGAGTACCCGACCAGGAGTGCCCCGTGACTGACGTCGTCTTCATCGGTCCGAGCCTGCCGGCCGACGAGGTCGGCCGGCTGCTGCCCGACGCGGTGGTGCTGCCGCCCGTCGCGCACGGCGACCTGCTCCGCCTGGACGTCGGCCCCGGCGACCGGGTCCTCGTCGTCGACGGGTTCTTCCTGCAACACCCGCCCGTACGCCACCGGGAGATCCTCGACCTGCTCGACCGCGGGGTGACAGTGGCCGGCGCGGCCAGCATGGGTGCGCTGCGCGCCGCCGAGCTGTGGCCGTTCGGCATGCGTGGCGTGGGCGAGGTGTTCCAGCTCTACCGCGACGGTGTCGTCACCGGCGACGACGAGGTGGCGGTGGTGCACGGGCCCGCCGAGGAGGGCCACCGCACGTTGAGCGAGCCGCTCGTGAACATCCGGGTCGAGCTGCGCCGCGCCGTCGCCGCCGGGGTGCTCGGCCAGGCCGAGGCCACGCTGTTGCTCGACGTCGCCCGGGACCTGCCGTTCCGGCGGCGGTCGTACCGCGCGCTGGAGCGCTCCGCGCCACCCGGGGCCGCGGCCGTGGTGGACCGGTTCCTGACCTGGCGCCGGCACGACCCCTGGGACGCCAAGGGCGCCGATGCGCGGCTGCTGCTGTCGATGGCGGCGGCAGACGCGCCGGAGCTGTGCCCGGCGCACGCCGGCGACCAGCCGATCGACAACCTCCACACCCGCTTCCTCGACAGCTGGCGGTCGCGGTTCGCCGGGAAGTCGGTCGGTGGGCACTGGGTCAGCGACCGGGACGCCGCGGCGGTGCTGATGCTGCTGCACCCCGAGGCGCCGGCCTGGCACCGGCGTGGGGTGCTGGCCGGGCTGGCCGAGGTCGACATCGCCGACCCGGCGGTCGAGGAACGCGCCCACCAGGCGGCGTGCGAGCGCGGCCTGACCGGCACGGCGCCGGGTGGGTGGGACTGGCTCACCGACCGGGAACGGGGCATCGGCGACCGCGAGGCGGTGCTGCGGGTGCTGGTGCGGGCGTTCGGCACCACGCCGTACCGCAGCCTGGCGCTGTGGATGGTCGCGGCGCCGCTGCGTACCCCCGCGTTGCTCGCCGCGGCGCGGCAGGTCGCGGCGACCGCGGCGTCGCTGAACGAGACGCTCGTCCCGCGTACGACGGGACACCGCCGCCCGGGCGGCCGGCTCCACTTCCGCACCGAGGTGGTCGACGAGTGCTTCGCGCGGTTGTGGGGCTGCGACGCCGACGGGCTGGAGTCGGCGGCGTGGGACCGGGGCTTCGACGGCCTGGCGTCGTTCCGGTACGCCGCCGAGCCGCTCGTGGCGTACGTCAAGGCGTTCGGCGCCCCGCGACTGCCGGCGGTGGCGCAGGGCGCGCAGGAGGACATTCCGGCCGGTTGCACGGCCCAGGTCGGCTGAGGAGGCGTCGATGAGCGGAACGGTGAAGGCGGCACTGGTCTACCCCCCGCTGACCGACCCCACCTCGGGGTACCACTCCCTGAACTACCTCGACTCGTACGCCCGGGCACAGGGGCACCGGCCGGCGGAGATCATCGACGCCAACATCGAGGCGTTCCACCACTCGTACACGCCGTCGGCGTACGAGTGGCTGCGACGGGAGCTGTCCCGGTCCTCGACCGACGACCTCAGCGGCCCGGACGCGCTGATGGCCCGGGCGAACCACCTCGGCCTGCCCGGCCCCGATCCGGAGCGGCTGCGCCGGTCGATCGGGGTGTTGCAGGATCCGAACCTGTTCTACGACTACCGGCACTACCAGGACGCGGTCGAAGGCGTGATCTCCTGGATGGACGCGCTCGGCGCGGTCGGGTTCCCCGGGCAGTTCCGCGCCGGCTTCCGGCTGCAGCCACCGCCGATGATCTCGATCGGCTCGGTGGCCGCGCTGACCGACGAGGCGCTGCTCGGCCGGCTCAACAAGCCCTTCCAGCCGTACTACGAGGACGTGCTGATCCCGCGGCTGGCCGCCGGTGGCCACCAGGTGATCGGGATCAGCGCCACCTATCAGTGGCAGCTTCCGTTCGCGCTCTGGATCGCCCGGCTCGTCCGCCGGGCCTGCCCGGACGTCTTCCTCGTCGCGGGTGGCACGGAGATCTCCGACGTCTGGAAGTGCGCCAGCAGACCCGAGTACGTCTTCCAGGTGCTCGCCGACTTCGACGCGATCGTGGTCGGGGAGGGGGAGAGCGCGTACACGGAGATCCTGGACGCGGTGGCGACCGGCACCCTGCCGGCCGGGCACCCCAACGTCCGCCTGCACCCCAAGTACGGCCGCCAGCGCCAGCTGCCCCTGCGCTACGAGCGTCTGGCGCAGGTGCCGGTCCCGGACTTCTCCGGTCTGCCCTGGGACCTCTACCTCAGCCCGGAACGGTTCGTCTACTACTCGCCGACCCGCGGCTGCTACTGGAACAAGTGCACGTTCTGCGACTACGGCCTGAACACCGACGGCCCGACGAGCCCGTGGCGGCAGGACACGGTCGGCAAGATGATCACGGACGTCACCGAGCTGTCGAAGTTCGCCAAGTTCATCTACTTCTCCGTGGACGTGCTCGCTCCCGCGACCATCCTGCGCTTCGCCGAGCAGGTCGTGGAGCGCGGGCTCGACTTCCGCTGGGGCGCCGAGATCCGGCTGGAGAAGTACTGGTCGGACGAGCGCTGCGAGCTGCTGCGGCGCAGCGGATGCGTGGCCGTGTCGGTCGGTTTCGAGTCCGGCAACCAGCGCATCCTCGACCTGATCGACAAGGGCACCAGACCGGAGCAGGTACGGCGCACCATGACCGCGATGACGAAGGCCAACATCGGCGTGCAGATGATGGGCTTCACCGGCTTTCCCACCGAGACCCGCGAGGAGGCGCTGGACAGCATCGCGTTCCTGCGCGACAACCCCGACCTGTGGACCCTCGGCGGGCTCGGCGACTTCATGCTGACCCCGGGCGCCATCGTCGCCAAGGAGCCGGACCGGTTCGGCATCACGAACGTACGGCCGGTGGAGGGTTCGGACATCGTCCGGATGCTCCGGTACGACGAGCCGGTGACCGAGGCGGCGCAGGCCGAGGTCGCCCGGGCCAAGGCCGACCTCAACCCGGGACACTTCCACCGTCCCTGGCTGGGCAGCACCGACACCCCGCACACGTTCTTCTACCACGACCGGTACGGCACCGCGGTACGTGGTGTGCTCGCCCACGACCGGGTGCGGCACGACACCGACGACCGGACCGAGTTCCTCGCCAACGGCGCGTTCGTGGACCGCGACGACGAGCAGGTCTGGGACGCGTACCGGCGGATCCGGTCCGACGAGCAGGAGGGCGTCCCCGGCGACCTGCCGGCGAACCGGCACCTGTTCCGCCGCACCGACGGCCAGGTGTTCGCGCTCAACCGCAGCAGCCGTCTGTTCCTGGACCTGTTCAGCACGCCGCTCACGCTCGCCGAGGCGCAGCGTCGGCTCTGGATCGTCGAACCGGCGGTCGCCGACCGGGTCTGGCGCACGTTCATCGGGCAGCGGCTGATCCGCCGGCACCAGCTCCCGGCCCCGGCCCGGCCGACGCGGTGACCCGAGCGCCGGTCGGGCCGGCGCACCCCGCCGAGTGGGATTTTGCACTCCCAGTGCACTTGTCTCCGGTTTCGCTGCTGCCTAGCGTCAGGCCATGGCTGACTCGTGGACGTTCGCTGTGGCCCGTGACGACCTCTCCCGCACCACGCTCGCCGACGGCGCGGCGCCCGCCCTCGCCGACGGGGAGGCGCTGCTGCGCGTGGACCGGGTCGGCCTGACCGCCAACAACGTGACGTACGCGGTGCTCGGCGAGGCGATGCGCTACTGGGAGTTCTTCCCGCCCGAGCCGCGCGGGCTCGACCGGCGGTGGGGACTGCCGCCGCTGTGGGGCTTCGCCGAGGTGGTTGCATCCACAGTGTCAGGAGTTGAGCCGGGCGTGCGGGTCTACGGCTACCTGCCGCCCGCCGGCCACCTGGTGGTACGCCCGGAGCGGGTGGACGGGACCGGCTTCCGGGACGCCAGCCCGCACCGGGCCGGGCTGCCCTCGCCGTACAACTCCTACCGGTCGACCACCGGCGACCCCGCGTACCGGGCGGAGCAGGAGGACCTGCTGATCCTGTTCCGGCCGCTGTTCTTCACCTCGTTCATGCTCGCCGACCAGGTCGTCGACAACGACTGGTACGGCGCGGAATCGCTGGTGCTGTCGTCGGCGTCGAGCAAGACGGCGTACGCCGCCGCGTTCGAGCTGCACGGCCGCGGCCATCGCCTGATCGGGCTCACCTCACCCGGCAACCTCGCCTTCACCAGGTCGCTCGGCTGCTACGACGATGTCCTCGCGTACGACGACATCGCGGCGCTCGACGTCGTGCCGACGGTCTACCTCGACCTGTCCGGCGCGCCCGCGCACCGGGCCGCCCTGCGGGCCCACCTCGGCGACCGGCTCGTCCGGGACATCGCCGTCGGCCTGACCCGGCAGACGCCGAACGCCGACGCCGCCGAGGAGGTCTTCTTCGCGCCGGTCCAGATGCGCAAGCGCAGCCGGGACTGGGGCCGCGACGGCCTCGACGTCCGGTTCGCCGACGCCTGGCAGCGGTTCTCGCAGGTGGTGAGCGGATGGCTCGACGTGCGGGCCGGCGCCGGTCCGGAGGCGCTGCGGGACGCCTGGCTCGACGTCCTCGCCGGCCGTACGCCGCCCCGGGTGGGCCACGTCGTGCAGCTCTGAGAGCGTCAGCGGTCGAGGTAGGCGGACAGGCCGCCGAGCTCCTCGTTGGCGATGAAGACCGAACGGACGTTGATGACGGCTTCCTCGACGTGCACCGGGCAGCCCCACGCCGAGTCGCCCCACGAGTCGGCGACCTTGATCTCGGCGGGCGCGGCGCAGCCGTCGCTGCCGCCGAGCTGACACCGCTCGGGGCGGGGAGTGGCGGCCTGCGCGGCGGCGGCGGCGCGCAGCCGGGCGGTGAGTTCCGCCGCTGCGGCGGCGCGCTGTTCCGCCTCGGCCCGTAGCTCCCGCTCCGCCCGCACCACCCGGGCCAGCTCGTCGTGGGCGGCTCGCGCGCGGGCGTCCGCTTCGGACTTCGCCTGTTCGATGTGGTGACGTTCGATGGCCAGGGCGGCGGTGCCGGTGAAGACCCGGGCGAGGGCCAGATCGGTGTCCCGCGGGACGCGCGGGGTGCGGTGGTACATGGCGAACGTGCCGAGCAGGCTGCCGTCGCGGGCCAGGATCGGCGTGGACCAGCAGGCGGCGAGTCCGGCCCGCTCGGCCAGATCGCGGAAGTCGGCCCAGAACGGGTCGGTGGCGATGTCGGTGACGACGACCGGCTCCCGCCGGTGCGCGGCGGTGCCGCACGATCCGACGCCCTCACCGGTGGCGATCCCGTCGATGGCCTCGTTGTAGAAGTCGGGCAGGCTGGGCGCGGCGCCGTGGCGCAGGTGCCGGCCGTCGGCGTCGGCGAGCAGGACGGAGACGAGCACCTCCTGCGGCGCGAGGTTCTCGATGCAGCGGGCCATCCCGTCGAGCACCTCGGTCAGGGGCGCCTGCCGGGCGATCTGCTCCAGCATGGCGCGGTGTTCGGCCATCAGCCGTTGCGCGTGCTTGACCTGCGTGGTCTCCACTCCGATCACGCGGATCCCGGTCACCGTGCCGGCGGGGTCGCGGCGCGCCTCGTAGGTGAAGTCGAAGAACGCCTCCCGCGCGTGCGAGCCGGTGCCCAGCATGATCCGGGCGTCGTGACCGGTGTAGGACTCGCCCGTCCGGTAGACCTCGTCCAGCAGGGCGATGAAGCCCTGGCCGTCCAGTTCCGGCATCAACTCGGCGAGCGGAACTCCGGTACGTGCGCGTTCCTCACCGATGGCGGCGAAGAATGCCGGGTTCGCCGCCTCCACCACGTGCGTCGGCCCGGCGAGCGCCGCGAAGACGGCGATGGACTTGCCGAACAGCGTCCGCAGGTCCTCGTCCGCCGGCCTGGGTAGGTCCTGGCCTGATAGCGCCGTCATGCCTGGTCTTCCTCCCGCCGCTTCGTCGACCGTCGCAAGATTACGGGTCAGTGACCGACGTTCACATCTTGGCATCGACGTCCGCCTCCGTTACCGTCGTGGGAACGCTCCCACGAACTTAGATACGTCGATGTGATCAGGAGGAAACACGTCGTGGCTATCCTCTCCGCCCGCCGCAGGTCAGCGGCCATCAGCGTGGCGGCCGTAGCGGGTCTCGCCGCCGCCGGCGTCGGCCTCGCCGTCGGCGGCGCGTCCGCCGGCACCGTGTCCGGATCGCTCTACCGCGACCCGTCCTCGGCAGTCGTCCGCTGGGTCGCCGCCAACCCGGGCGACTCCCGCGCCGCCGTCATCCGCGACAAGATCGCCAGCCAGCCGCAGGCCCGCTGGTACGCCAACTTCAACCCGTCGACCATCCAGTCCGAGGTCTCCAGCTTCATCGGCGCCGCCAACTCGGCGCAGCAGATCCCGGTGCTGTCGGTGTACGAGATCACCAACCGCGACTGCGGCGGCGCCAGCGCCGGTGGAGCGCCGGACCTCAACCAGTACCAGACCTGGGTGTCCAACTTCGCCCGCGGGCTCGGCAACCAGACGGTCCTGATCATCCTGGAGACCGACTCGCTGGCCCTGCAGACCTGCCTGAGCACCAGCGAGCTGAACGCCCGCAACCAGGCGCTCACCACGGCGACCCAGACCATCAAGTCGGCCAACCCCAACGCCAAGGTGTACCTCGACGGCGGCCACTCCACCTGGAACAGCGCGAACGACACGGCCAACCGGCTCCGCGCGGCCGGCGTGCAGTACGCCGACGGCTTCTTCACCAACGTGTCGAACTTCAACCCCACGTCCAGCGAGGCGAACTTCGGCCGGGCCGTCATCTCCGCCCTCAACGGCATGGGCATCTCCGGCAAGCGGCAGGTCATCGACACCAGCCGCAACGGCGGAGCGGCCGGGGACTGGTGCGCCGACGACAACACCGACCGGCGCATCGGGCAGTACCCCACGACGAACACCGGCGACGCCAACATCGATGCGTACCTCTGGGTGAAGCCGCCGGGTGAGGCGGACGGCTGCCGCTACACGGCCGGTTCGTTCCAGCCGGACCTGGCCTTCAGCCTGGCCAACGGCGCGCCCAACCCGCCCACCACCGCGCCGCCGACGACCAACCCGCCGACCACTGCTCCGCCCACCACCGCGCCGCCGACGACCGCGCCGCCGACCACGGCGCCCCCGACCACGCCGCCGCCGGGCGGTAACGGCTGCTCCGCGTCGGTCGCGATCAACCAGTGGAACGGCGGCTTCACCGCGAGCGTGAACGTCACCGCCGGCTCGGCGAGCATCAACGGCTGGACCGTGACCGTCGCGCTGCCCGGCGGCGCGGCGATCACCGGCACCTGGAACGCCCAGGCCAGCGGCACCAGCGGCACCGTCCGGTTCACGAACGTCGGCTACAACGGCCAGGTCGGCGCCGGGCAGACGACCAACTTCGGCTTCCAGGGCACCGGCACCGGTCAGGGCGCGACGGCCACCTGCGCCGCCTGACCCGCACGACACCTGCGGGCCCGGCACGGAGGAACACTCCTCCGCGCCGGGCCCGTCCCCGTGCTCCTGGTCGACGTGGCTCGCCCAGGCGGCCGACGGGGGTTAGGCTGTCGATGCGGGATGTCGACGGCTGATCGCCGACCCCCTGCCCTTCCCACGGTTTCCCAGCCGCGACGACTGAGTCGAGTGCTGCCGTGCAGATTCCCTTGGAGCACGACGTGCCCGACAAGACGTTCGCCCTGAATCCCTTCAGCATCGAGGGGGGCAGGGTCACCGACGAGGAGCGCAGTCCGGCCGCGGACATCAGCGCCGCCTCCATGACCCGCCTGCGCAGCCCGTTCGCCGCGGAGGAGCCCGCCCGCGAGCGGGGCCTGGAGTCCACCGCGCGCTGACGACGAGAGTCACGCCGGCGCGTGGCGCCGCGCTCTCCTCAGGTTGAGGGCCAGCTCCTCACGGTTCTGGTGCGCGTGCCGGATCCACGCGGGCTGACCCGGGCCGGTGCGCCACGATTCGCTCAGCGGGCTGTTGTCCACGGTGTCGAAGCCGAACTGGTCGTACAGCCGCGTCACCAGAGCAACCGCCTCCGGGAAGTTGCTGGAGACGGAGAGCGCCAGCCGGTCACTGGCGCCCGCGGGCCGGGCGGAGGTGAGCAGGCGGGGCGCCTGGATGTGGGTGAATGCCTTGGCGACCTTCGACGCGGGAAGCTGTTCCTGGCGTAGCTCGTGGACCGTCTTCTCGCCCGAGTCGAGGACCGGGATGTTCCCGTCGCGCCAGACCATGTAGTTGTTCGTGTCCAGGACGATCTTGCCCGCGAGTTCCTCGGCCGGCATGTCGTTGACGACCTTCAGAGGTACGGCGACGACGGCGAAGTCGCCCGCCGCCGCGGCCTCCCTGGCGTACGCCGCCCGCGCCGACGGACCCAGCTCGGTGACGAGGCCCGCCAACGTCTCGGGCCCGCGCGAGTTGGCGATGACGACCGAGTACCCGGCCGCGATCGCCGCCCGTGCGATCTGGCTGCCGACCTCGCCCGCGCCGATGATGCCGATGGTTGTCATGGGTTCCCCTCCCGGCTGTCGGTCGCGGCTACCAGTTCAGGTGCCCGAACTCGTCCTGGAGCGTCCCGGTCGGGCCGTCCGTGGGCAGCGTCGCCAGACGTACGACGATCCGGGCGCTCTCGGCCGGTGACCTGCCGCCGCCGAGCGCGGCGGTCATGTCGGTGGCGGTGAAGCCCGGCTCGACCGCGTTGAACTTGATGCCCGGCTGGGACCGGGCGTACTTGAGGGTGATCATGGTGGCGGCCGCCTTGGACGCCGAGTAGAGCGGGAACCCGAGATCGAACTCCGGCCGGTCGGGATTGTTCGTCGCCCAGAAGGAGCCCGCGCTGCTCGACACCGTGACCACCGTGGGGTTGGCGGATCTGCGCAGCAGGGGCAGTGCCGCCTCGGTGACCCGGATGATCCCGACCACGTTGGTGTCGAACACCCGCAGCGCTGTGGGTCCGTCCACGGTGCCGTCCTCGGCGACGCCCGCGTTGTTCACCAGGACGTCGAGCCGGCCGTGGCCCGCGTCGATGGTCGACAGGGCCTCGGTCACCGAGGCGTCGTCGGTCACGTCCAGGTGCAGGAACCGCGCGCCCGACGCCGCCGCCGCTTCCTCGCCCTTGCGCTTGTCGCGCGCCCCGACGTAGACGATGTGCCCCAGGTCCAGAAGCTGCCTGGCGGTCGCGAAACCGATGCCCTTGTTCGCGCCGGTGATCAACGTGACGGTCATGCGTCTCCCTCGGTCTTTTGTACTGATCGGTTGTGACGTCACCGTAGCAAGGTTCTGTACCGATCGGTTGGTGCGCTGCGTCACTTCTGTACCGAGCGGTAGAGTAGGTGCATGGGCACTTCGACACCGGGACGGCCGCGAGCCTTCGACGAGCAGACGGTCCTCGACCGGGCCGCCGAGGTCTTCTGGCGGCACGGTTACGAAGGCGCGTCGCTCAGCTCCCTCACCAGCGCCATGGGCATCAACCGGCCGAGCCTGTACGCCACCTTCGGCAGCAAGGAGGAGCTGTTCCGGCGTGCCTTCGCCCGCTACCACGAGACCAACCTGGCCAACGCCCGCGCCGCACTAGAACAACCCACCGCGTACGCCGCCGTGGAGAGCTTCCTGCGCGCCAGCGCCGACGCGCTCACCGCCGACGACCACCCCGCCGGCTGCCTCTCCATCCAAGGAGGGCTCTCCTGTTCCCCGGAGAACACCCGCATCTCCGAGATGCTGGCCGCCGGCCGGGCCGCCACCGAGACCGCTCTGGAGGAACGGCTGTCCCGCGCGGCGAAGGAAGGCGACCTCCCGGAAGGCGTCGACAGCCGGGCGCTCGCCCGGTTCGTGATGGCGCTCAGCGAGGGCCACGCCGTGCACGCCGCAGCCGGCGCGAGCCGCGAAGACCTCCAGGCCTCGGTCGACGTCGCGATGCGGGTGCTCAACCTCGTACCCGGCCCGGCGACCCCCACCTGATCTCAGGAGAACCGATGCGGGAGGACGAACTGCGGGACCTGGTGCGGCGCAGCCCCTGGCTGATCCGGGCGCTGGGCGTCGTTCGGGACTGCGGCCTCCCGGAGGCCTGGATCGGCGCGGGCGTCATCCGCGACCTCGTCTGGGGCGAGCGGTACGGCCACGGGTTCGACCCCTCGTCCGTGCGCGACGTCGACGTGGTCTTCCTCGACCCGGCGGACCTGAGCCGCGACAACGACGACCGGGCCACCCGGCGACTGGTGGTGGGCTGGTCGGATCCGCCGTGGGAGGCGAAGAACCAGGCCGCCGTGCACACCTGGTATCCCGCCAAGTTCGGCGGTGGCCCGGTGGCACCGCTGCGCACCGTCGCCGACGCGGTCGCCACCTGGCCCGAGTACGCCACCGCCGTGGCTGTACGCCTCGACACGTACGACGAGATCGCGGTGTGTGCGCCGCACGGCCTCGACGACCTGCTCGACGGCGTGTGGCGACGCAACCGGGCCCGGGTCAGCCCGGAGATCTCCCGGCAGCGACTGGCCCGTCACCGCCCCGCCGAACGCTGGCCCGGCGTCCGCGTCGTGACCTGAGCCGGTGCTCGCCCGGCTCAGCGCGGGCCCAGCCCGGTTCGCCCGTCGACGAGTTCGCGCACGACATCCAGGTGGCCGGCATGTCGGGCGGTCTCCTCGATGACGTGCAGAACAATCCGACGCAGGTCAGTGGTCTGCGACGCCAGCGGCTCCTCCGGGTGCCGGCCGACTGGTTCCGCCGTCAACGGCGCCGCGGCGATGATCGCGTCGGAGATCCGGCACTGGTCGCGATAGAAGTCGAAGACCTGGTCCGGCGATCGAGACGTGCGCAGCGGTGTGTTCTCGTCCGGCCAGGGCAGTGGCTCCACCGAACCGCGAAAGACCTCCTGGAACCAGTGGCGCTCCGCGTGACCGAGGTGCTCCACCAGGCCGAGCGGCGACCAGCCGGAGGGCAGGACGGACGTCCGCAGCGCGGTCGGGTCCAGATCAGCCAGGATGGCTCGGACGCTGGCTCGCTGATATCCGAGGAACTCGCACAGCGTGGCCTTCTCTGTATCGATCTTCGTCACGCCGGCAGGCTAGCGGCCGACGCCGACACTTCCGGGACCGTTGTGGTCTTCGATGAGGTGCGCGGTGGGCTCAGCCGCCGGCGCGGCCCGCACGTGCCTGCTGGGACACACCGCTGACCCTGACGGCGGTCGACCAGAAAATCTGGGTCGGAACGACTAGACATCCTCTGCAGCGTGGAATAATCTTCTTCGAGTCGAGAGAGAAGATCCGTCAAGACGCAGACGGGGCCGCCCGGCCGTGAGGTCACGACGGACGGTGAGAAGCGGAATTCGTTCCGCCTGGAACGGCAGTAGGAGCACGTCAGCCCCAACGTGTGACGCACGATGGGGCACGCAGGTGGGGCCAAGGCTTGCTCAGGGCTCCAGCTGATGTTCGCCGCACGTGTCGGGGCCATGAAGTCGCGTGGGTTCCGGCGCCGGCGGACCGTACGACCGCAAGGGTGAGAAGTAGCAGAGGAAAGGGAGGGCCGTACACCGTTGGATCGCCCGCCAGCAGCTGTCATTCCAGGCTCGGCGGACACCGCAGTTTCCATCGAACGAGAGGTGGTCTCCGGTCACGCATATGCGATCCTCGCACCCGAAGCCTTCGATGGCTGGTGCGGATACGACAAGCCGACTTTCCTGTCGGTAGATGGTGTTCTGACCCGTTAACCCTGGGCCCCGGCGCTTATGCGCCGGGGCCCTCGATGTGGAGGTGACATGGGGCGAAACCCCGACGACATGTTCGGCGACGAGAACACTCCGGCCTACACCATCGGTCAGGCCGCAGAGATGCTCGGCACCACGCAGGACTTCCTGCGCCGCCTGGACGAGGCGAAACTGATCAACCCGCACCGCTCTGCCGGCGGGCACCGCCGCTACTCCCGCTACCAGTTGCGCCTGGCCGCCCGGGCCCGCGAGATGGTGGATCAGGGCACCGCACTGGAAGCCGCCTGTCGGATCATCATCCTGGAAGACCAGCTTGAGGAAGCCCTGCGGCAGAACGAGAAGCAGTAGCGTGGGCCACGGCGGCAGACTGGCCGGCCCGCTCCCGGCTCGGTCCTGGTAGCACGTACTCCTGCTTGCGCGCCTCTTCGTATCCCGGCCATCGGCCGGGATGTTGCTGTTCGTAACCGGCGGTCGAGGCGGCTGTCGGCCGCCGGTGGCCGAGCACGGCGTGGATCCGGGCACGCCTCCGCAGGGAAGCAAGCTCAGTGACTCCGGTCCTGCGAGGCTGATCCTGGCCGACGGCGCCTGCATCTCCGGCATGGCTTCCCTCAGCACCAACCAGCGCGGAGGACTCAACGGCTGGGGCGGCACGTTCCGTCCAGACGAGATCACGGCAGACCTTCGCAGCGCAGACCAGGGGCTGCGATTGGAGTTGCCCTACGACCGGGTGGGGACAGTCGCCCTCACCCGCATACGCAAGCTACTCGCCACGCAGGTATTGATGTCGCGTTCGGAGCCACTGAACCAGCGCCGTCGGCCGGACCCCGAACCGGCACCTCGCGCCCGGTGCTGAAGATCAGCAGACCACGCCCTCTCGGTCCTCGGAGTGCCCCGTACCACTACCTGCTCGACCGCGACGATGCTCTCTTCAGAGCGCGTCGGCGCGACCGTAGAACCCGCTCGATCATCCTGTCGATCCGCCAACTTCTTCGAGCGGTGCAACTTTCCGGGTGGGCGGTTCCGTTCTACCTCCGTCACGAGGAGGCAGCGCACTTGATAGCCGAAGACGAGCAAGCATTCCGCGAGTTCGTGACGTCAGAAATGGCGTCACTGCGCAAGCTGGCGTACGTGACCTGCGGCGACTGGCACGCGGCGGAGGACGCCGTGGCCAATGCTCTGGTCAAGCTCTATCCCCGCTGGCGGAAGCTGGACCGGCCCGATCTCTACGTCAAGACCATGGTCTACCGGGCCGCGGTCGACGAGACCCGTCGGCCGTGGCGGCGCGAGCGGTCGGCCGGTGACGCCATGCCGGACATCGCGCTGCGCGACCCCGCTGGCGCGAGCGACGAGCGGATGCGCCTGCGGGCGGCGCTCGACTCGGTGCCACCCCGGCAGCGAGCCGCGGTCGTTCTCCGGCACTACCTGGATCTGAGCCTGGAGGACACCGCCAGCGTCCTGAACTGCACGGTGGGCACGGCCAAGAGTCAGGTGTCCCGTGGCCTGGCGAAGCTGCGCGAGTCACTCGGCGGCGACCGTACCGATCTCAACGGACCATCGATAAAGGAGTGGACCCATGCGGTTGCATGATCTCGTGGACGCGGTAACGGGCGATGAGCCGCCGATGTCCCGCACCGTCGACGACATCATCACGGCAGGGCGGCGGGCGCAGCGCCGCCGTCGGGCCGGATTCGCGTCAGCCGGCGCGGCGGGCCTCGTCGTGGCCGTGGTCGCCGGTGCGTTCGTGGTACCGGCTCTGGGTGCGCAGCAGAGCCCCCCGGCCGCGCCGTTCGTGGCCGGTGCGGCGGCGTCCGAGCCGGCCGGGGCCGAGTGGCCCGACGCCGCGTCGTTCACCTTCACCTTCACCGGGTACGACGCCGGCACGCTGCATGTGCAGGACCCGATCGTCGCGTCCACCGCGTACCAGATCGCTCCCGTCTACTCCGACGGTCACACCTCGAACGACAAGCCCATGACCCGCCAGGAGGTGGAGGAGCAGGGCGACGCGTTCTTGCGGAACAAGGAAAACGGGAAGCCGGCCCTCTTGGCGTACCTGACCGTCTACCGGCCCGGTGCCTTCGACCCGGCCGGGATCAAGGACGGCGCGAACGTCACCGTGGCCGGGCGCAGGGCCGTGCAGGCGACGCTGCCGGTCGGCCTTGACCCGCAGCGCCCGGTGGATGGCGGCAACAAGCTCTTCGCCTGGGAGTACGCCGACAACGCCTGGGCGGCTGTCACGTCGTACTCCGGCGACAAGGCCACGCCGAGCTTCGAGGAGCTGGGCGGCCTGGTCGAAGGCCTGAAGCCCAGCAGGCCGACGCCGGCCCTGGTGCCCTTCACGGTGGGCTACCTGCCGGACGGTTACGTGCCGTTGCAGATCGGCACCCACGCCACGGCGGGCCTCGGCGGCATCGCCTCGGCCCGCGGCGGCGACTACGGCGGCGCGACGTACACCAGGTCCGCCGCGCCCACCACCGGGCTGACCGCACCGTACGAGGCGAGCGAGGGTGGCATCAAAGACGGGTTCCACATCTCGGTCATCCCGAGCAGCAGCGCGAACCAGACGCCGGAGCCCGGTGTGACGAAGTGCTACGACGTACCCGACCGGCCTGGGTGGGACGGCCCGCAGGTCGGCATCTGGTGCCAGTTCCGGAGCGCCGACGGCGCAGTCGTAGTCGAGGTCAGCCCCGATAGTGCCGGTAACACGCTGCCGCAGGTCGAGCTGGAGAAGATCGCCAAGGGGATCACGGTCGCCGACGTCGAGGACGAGTCGACCTGGACTCCGGCCGCGACCGCGCTGCGGCCATGACGGCCAGCGCCGGCACCACGACGGTGCTGTTCCGCAGGGCCGCTTCAGCGGCTCCTGCCGCGAAGAATGAGGGCTTGGGATGAGACGGAGAGCAAAGGCCGGTCTGATTGCCACGGCGACAGCGGCTCTGTGCGTACAGGTGGTGCCTCTCGCCGAGGCGAACACCGCGCCGAAGTCCGACGCGGTGCCGGTCGGACTGGCGGAGTTCTACGCGCAGCGTCCTGCGTGGGGACCCTGCCCCCGCCCGCCGGTGCCACCGAGGCGGTCACCGGATGCTTCGGCGTCTGCGCTTCCCCGTGCCGGGAGCGCGTCCCCGGCGGTGGAGTGCACGACTGTGCGGGTGCCGTTGGACTACCGGCGGCCGGACGGCCCCCGGGAGACCGTCGAGCTCTCCCGGCGCCTGGCGAGCGATCAGCCGAACCGGCTCGGCGTACTGGTCGAGGTCCCCGGCGGGCCGGGCGGGCAGGGAATCTACGCGCCGGAGGACCCGGCGTACGAGGCGCTGTCAACGCGGTACGACATCATCGGGTACAACCCGCGCGGTGTCGGGCAGTCACAGCCTCTGCTGTGCGAGGGCACGAGCGTGCAGTTGTCCGGCAGGACGCGCTTCACCGACGCGCAGATGCGGGCGTACACCGAGGAGTTCCGCAGGCGTGATCAGCAATGCGAACGCGCGGACGGTGCCCGGCGTCCCTACTTCACCACCGCCAACAACGCCAGAGATCTCGACATCGTCCGCGCGGTCCTGGGTGAGCGTCAGCTGAACCTGATGGGGAAGTCCTACGGCACGTACGTGTCGGCCGTCTACGGCACGCTTTTTCCGAAGCGACTGAACCGCAACGTCCTGGACTCCGCGATCCACCCGCAATGGATATGGCGGGAGGCGTGGAAGCAACAGGCAATCGCCCAACGTAGGACCGCCGACGCCTGGATGACGTGGGTGGCCGAGCGCAACGGAATCTACGGGCTGGGAACCACCCGGTCGCAGGTGCGCGCCACGATCGAACGGACCCGGGCGAAGCTGGAGCAACGCCCGATCGACCAGGGTGATTTCGTGTACGACGGCACCGAGTTCGACGGCCTCATCGGGGCCACCAACGAGGTGGCGTACTGGGACTTCTTCGCAGCGACGGCGAGCCGGCTGCGTCAGCAGGTCGAGACACCCTCGGACGTGCCGGGTGACCTGGGCCGGGCGTTGGCTCTTCAGCAAGAGATCCAGGCCGACCCGCCGCCGACCAGCAACGGCGTCTGGGAGGCAGTCAACTGCGAGGCCGAATGGCCCGCCGACCTCAAGGTGTACTACGCGGACATGCGCTACTTCTCCGAGCACTTCCCCTACGGCTGGGGTGCTTCGGCGGTTTCTCCGCGTGAGTGCACCTTCGGCTCGGTGGAGCGTGTCGAGCCGCTGGTGAAGCTGCGCCGCAGCGGCTACCCGACAGGGCTGGTCGTGCAGGAGGAGTTCGACCCGCAGACGCCGTACGAGGGCGGTCGGGCGATGGCGGACCTGCTCGGGCACCGGCTCCTCAGCGTTCCGCGCGATGGCTACCACGTCGTCCACGGCACCAACGCCTGCGTCGACGCCGCCATCGACGACTACCTGCTGAACGGAAAGCTGCCGAAACGGGGAGCGGAGTGCGAGGGAACGCCGGTCCCCGAGGTTCCGACGGATGGTTCGGCGCGGGTGGGTGAGGGCGACCGCCCGTCCCTCGACGAGCAGACGACTCTCTTGTCTGGCCGGATCCCTCGTCCGCTTCAGGCTGGTGGTCGTGCGCCCTCCTGATGTCGACGCGTGAGGGCTTGACATCCGCGCCGTTCTGGCCGAACGCCTCCGCAGTTCCGTGGTACGTCACGGCTGGCCAGGTGGTGGATCTGTTCCACGGCGCGCAGACCCGCGGGCACGGCGACCTGGAGGTCGCCGTGCCCAGCGCACTTTGCGCCCGCGCCACGGTAGATACCGCCGGAGTACGCGCGCTGGTTGATCACCTTGAGGTGGTGTGGGCCCGCTGTTCCCGCCCGTGCGTAACGTCGGCCCGGCCGAGGATCTGGCCGGTGACGGTGTCCCGGGCCTCGAGTCCGATGCGGTAACCGCCATCGGCCAGGCTGCCGGTCGCGCAGCCAGCCCGGCCGGTCGCGGGACAACCCAACGGGCCGGGCATTTCGGCGATTGCACACTCCGATCTCTCGGTGTTGATGGGCGGACCGCGCGAGCAAGGAAAGAAACCATCGGCAAGCCATCCTCGCTCTCGCCTGGTGACGCGCGTTGACGTTGTCCGGGCACTCATCCGCGACCTTAAGAATTCACTCGACCGGCACCGGTGATCCGCGCCGCAGCCTGAACCAGGCTGCTCGCCGCCGACGCAACCCCATCCGCGCCAGCCGGCCCACCCTGCCCGCCGAGATCAATTGAAGTCACATGGAGACTGCTCAAGCGGATGCCAACCCGGGTCAACCGGTGCCGACGCGGGTCACCGCGACCGACCGCCGGTCGCAACCCGGGGTTCGTGTGCTCCGCGGGTGGTCCTGGGCTGGGCGAACGACGGTCCGAGGAACGTAGGTGAACGTGTGGGTACTGCGGGTGCAGGCTCAACGTTGCCGTGAGTCGGAAGCCGAGTCACCCTTCCTCGTAGTCGAGCAGTTCGCGGCGCCACTCCGCGAATCGGCTTAAGAGATCGTCCAGCGCTGGGCCGGTGACGCCGTACTGGGCGAAGTCGTCGGAATCGAGCTGGGTGGCTTGTGCGAGGGCGTCGGCGAAGATGCGCGGGTCGAACCCACGGTCGGCGCGCTGCGCGAGGGCGAGGAGGGCGTCGCGGGTGTAGCGGCCGGATCGGAGCGTGGCGTCGATGTCGATGAAGTCGCGGGCGAACGCTCGTCCGTAGAGGGCGCTCATCTTGTTCGCGACCGCGTCGTCGGGGTGGAGGACGGGTCCGATCGCCATGAGGATCGGTTCGTTGGCGCGCCAGTCCACGCCGAGTTCGACCTTGGAAACCCGCGCGCCATCGGTGACTGTGAGCCGGGCGAAGGTGTCGTACTGCCGCTCGGTCTCGACGGTGAGGCCGTCGTCTCGGTAGGCGTGTACGACGGCGGCGACTGCGGCGGTGAATTCGTCGCGGCGGTCCCAGGCGGTGAACAGGTCGACGTCCTCGCTGGGCCGCTCCAGGAGCCCAGCGGCCTGGACCGCGTAACCGCCGGCCAGCGCGAAGCCGTATCGGTCGGCCGCCGCGAGCCCGGTACGGGCGAGGCGTTCGTGGAAGGGGTCCACCGCTATGCCGCGTTGCTGCGTGTGGCGGCGAGTTCGGGGAAGGCGTCCTCCCAGCGTTGGCGGAGCTGGGATGGCAGCCAGAGAGTGGGCCAGAGCCGCCGGAGGAGGTCGGCATCGAGCCAGGTGTGCAGGTCCTCGACGGTGCTGGCTTCGGTGAGCACCACCTTGTACATGCTGGCCAGGCGTGCGGGCCGGTTCAGGTCGTACTCGGCATGCCCGGACCAGTCGAGGTGACGCGGAAGCGTCACGGAGCCGTCGGTCGGGCCGTGCAGATCGGCGAGGGTTTCGGCCACCACGTAGGGCTTCCGGTCGCCGTAGGGCTGGTAGTCCGCTGGCGGCTGGGGTGACATCCTGCGCCGGCTGAGGTTCGTCGCCCGCCGGACTTCCGGTCGTAGCGCCTGACGGATCGTCTCCCGGCTGTACCCGGTGACGCGCTGCAGATCCACCGGCCGCCATCCGGCCGCGTGAAACGCCCGCAGCTGCTCGTCCCGCTCGGTCAGCGCGGCGGCCCGCGTCGCCTCATACCGGGAGACAACCGCCTGCAGCTCATCCTCGGAGAACCGGCCCATGGCCTTTAGCCTACCAGGCTAGGCCCAGCACGCTTGGCGTACGTCATTCTTCGGAAGCCGGCGGACCAGTCATGATGATCGCGAGGGGATGTACTCATGTTCTGGTGAAGCCGAGGGCCCGGTATCCGGGCATGCGGCGTGGGAGTGAGGCGGCGAGGATGGGAGTGGCCGGGTCGTGGTAGTCGTGGACCTCGGCGAGGTCCTTGCCGGGCGCGGCGCGGATGACGCGGCCGGCGCATTGGACGAGTAGGCCGTCGTAGGAGATCGGGCCGGCGAGGAAGAGGGTGTCGAGGGCGGGGGCGTCGAAGCCCTCACCGATGAACGGCGTGGTGCCGATGACGAGCAGGCCGGCCTTGGCGCCGTCGAGCCGGTCAACGACTGTCCGCCGTTCGCGGGTGCTCATCGCGCCTTGGAGCACAAGCGCCGGTCGTACGAGCGGAGGTCCATCGACCCGCGCAGCACCATCGCCTCCCGCAGCAGGACCGTGCCGACGGCCCGCGCGGTGGCCGCGGCAACAGCACCGGTGAAGAAGACCCACACGTGGGCACCACGGCCTGACTGGGAGACCTCCAACGCGGCCGGCACCGCGCTGGCTCGCGCCGCCTTCACGTACGCGAGGGCGTCGAGCATCGCCGTCGGCCCGTCGAAGTCGGCCACGACGAAGTGGCAGGTGTTGCCGGGCATCAGCGGGTATAGGCCCATGAACACGTCGCCGACCAGATGCGCCGCGACGACCTCCGTCGTGCGGGGCAGGTAGGTGGCACCGCGCCGGTCCATACCCTTACGCCAGCCACCGGCGACTGCGGGCATCCACCCGGCAGCGCCGGTACGGGCGTTGTCCCACCGCACGGCGTACACGTCGGCCCGGGCCCGGAACCGGTCGGCGAACAACGCCAGCTTGTCCCGAGTCGGCGAAGCCATGGTGACCAGCCCTGGCGGCTCAACCGGCGCGGACAACTGCTCCGGCGCCGCAGTCGTGTCCTGGCCGCGCAGCTCCAGCAGACGTCCCAGTCGGGCGTTCTCTGCCCGTAACCGCTCCACCTCCCGCCGAAGATCGACGAACTCGGCCACCGAACCCATGCCGACCATCCTCGCGCATCGGGCGTCGAACATCCCGGCACCGGTCCGCTATCCTCCGCCGATGGCATCGAAGGACAACGCCGCGCTGGAGGCGATGATCGAGGAAGCCACCGCCGACACGGACGGTCATGAGGACGAGCGCGCCGGCCTGTTCACCATGATCGAGGAGCATCTGGCGGTGCCGTTCACCACCACCGTCCTCGGCGTCGAGGCCACCGTACGGAAGGCCGAGCTGGCGGCGGACAACATCGTCGCGGTCTGCGCCCGAGGTCGCCACCGGCAGAGGATCGATCTCCTCGACCTGCCGTTGCTCACCCCCGCGCCGGACGGCGCCGCGTGGATCGACGCCTACCGGCACTGGGCCGGACGGTAGGCCACGGTGAGCGAGTACCAGTACTACGAGTTCACCGCCGTCGACCGGCCCCTCACCGGCCGGGAGCGGGCCGAGCTTCGGTCGCTGTCGACCCGGGCCGACATCACCGCCACCAGCTTCGTCAACACCTACGAGTGGGGCGACTTCAAGGGCGACCCGCGCACGCTGATGGAGCGGTACTTCGACGCGCACCTGTACCTGACGAACTGGGGCACCCGCCAGCTCATGCTGCGGCTACCGAAACACGTGCTCGACCCCGACACCGTCTCCCAGTACTGCCAAGGGGACAGCGCATCCGCGTGGACCACCGGCAAGCACGTCATCATCGACCTGCACGACGAGGACGAGGACGGCACCGACGAGTGGGACCTCGACGGCCACGGCCTCCTCGCCTCCGTCATCCCGGTCCGGGCCCGCCTCGCCGCCGGCGACCTGCGCCTGCTGTACCTGGCCTGGCTGCGCTGCGTACAGTCCGCCGAGATCGCCGACGACGAGCCTGAACCGCCCGTCCCCGCCCGGCTGGGGACCCTCGACGCGTCCCTCACCGCCGTCGCCGAGTTCCTACGCATCGACCCCGACCTGATCGCGGCCGCGGCGGCCGGACCGCCGCCGGCCACCTCCGGCGAACCGACCGCTGCGCAACTACGCACCTGGGTCGTCGGGCTGCCCGCTCGGGACAAGGACGCCATCCTGACCGACCTGATCACCGGCGGCGACAGCCACCTGCGCAACCGACTGCTGCGCCGCTACCGCGACGCACACCGCACTGATACGCCCACCCCGGCAGCCGCCCGTACCGCCGGGGAACTGCTCTCCACCGCCGCGGGGTTGCGCGCCGAACGGGAACGACGGGACGCTGAGCAACGCGAACGCGACCGGATCCGCCGCGAACGGTCCGCCGCAGCAGCCCGGCAACGGCACCTCGACACCCTCGCAGTCGACCAACCCGCCGCCTGGCAGCGAGTCGACGAGCTCATCGCCACCAAGAAACCCCGCGAGTACGACACCGCCGTGCAACTCCTCATCGACCTGCGCGAACTCAGCGAACGCGACGGGGACAGTTCGTCGTTCCAGCACCGGCTGGCCGAGCTCCGGGCGGCGCATGCCCGCAAGCCCAGTTTGCTCGAACGCCTCAACCTCGCAGGCCTCGACACCTGACGCATGGTTCTTCGCTGACCGTCGCCAAGGTGTGGCAAGGATCGTGGAGGGCCGGTGCGGCGTGTCAGCGTGACGCCCCAGACAGTCGACGCCGGCCACTTCATCCTGCCCGCCAAGATCAACCAGAGTCACCTGGAGACTCCTCCAGCGGATGCCGACCGGGGTGGACCGGTGCCAACGAGGGTCACCATGGCCGACCGCCGGCCGCAAACCGGGGTTCGTGTGCTCAGGTGTGCTCCTGGGCTGGGAGAACGGCGGTCCGGGGAACGTGGGTGAACGGGGGCCACTCCCTGCCACCCCAGGTGAACCCCAGGTCGCTAGACTGTGCCCTCGCGCCCTCGTAGCTCAGGGGATAGAGCATCGGTTTCCTAAGACCGTCATCTATGCATGTCGGTAGGCCGACTGCCTGCGATTCAGCCGTTCATTACCTCTGTTTGTTGGTCGCATTGGATAGCTGCTGCGCTCCGTTGCTGGCGGTTACAGTAGCAAACCGGCCGCCTCTGTTGCTTTTTGTGTCAACTTTCTCGATTCTAAATCCTCGTCACGGCATTTTGCGACTTGACGTAGCGAGGATGCTGTCCGGGGAAGCACGTGCGATCCTCGCCCAACCCGCTCCTTTACGCCGCACGCCGAGTTACGCCTGGGCACCGGAGTCGGAAGTGGGCGCAAACGCGTTGCCAGGCTGATGCGCCAGGCCGGGCTGCAGGGCTTCTGCCGGCGCTGCCGTCAGGGCTGCAAGGTGCGCGAGTTGGACGCGTGAGTGGATGCCGAGCTTCCGGTAGACGCGGGTGAGGTTTGCTTCGACTGTTTTGACACTGATGGTGAGGGCGGTGGCGATGTCGCGGTTGGTCGCTCCGCTGGCGGCGAGCTCGACGCAGCGCTGTTCGGCGGAGGTGAGGCAGGGGAGCGTACTGCTGTGCGCGGGGACGGGCTCCAGTTGGTGGAGGGTGCGGGTGGCGGCTTCGATCCAGGGGTGTGCCTGGTGCGTGCTGAAGAGGTCGGCGGCGCTCTGCGCCGCGGTGCGGGCGCTGGCGCGTCGGCGTCCGCGTCGTTCGGTGTGGCTGAGGGCCAGGAGGGTTCGACCGTGTTCGATGGGCAGGTGGCGGAGGTGGTCGGCTGCTGCGGTGAGGAGGTCGGCGGCCGCATCGTAGTTGCCCAGGGTGGCTTCCAGGAGTGCCTGGGAGCGGTCGAGCACGGGGAGGACGCAGCTTCTATCTAGATCAGTCGCGGTGCGACGGGTATCGGTCAGCAGTTTGCGGGCTTGGTCGAGGTAGCCGAGGGAGATGAGGGCTTGGGCGAGGTCGGCGTGCCAGCGCAGGACGGACGGGTCGCGGACCTGCTGGCGCTTCTCAAGCGTACGGACCTCTTCCAGCGCCTCCAGGGCTTCTTTCGGACGCCCGGTGACCAGGAGAAGATGTCCGAGGACGAAGAGGTTTCGGGAGAGGAAGACTTTGTTGTCCTCCCGGCGGGAGGTGTCCGCCCCGCGGCGTGCGTGAGCGAGGGCGGAGTCGGTGCACGAGGCGGTGCCCTCGACCAGGGCGGAGGTGTAGCACGTTGGGGCGGGGTCCAAGGCGGCTCTGTCGGTAAGCGACAGGGCGCGGCCGGCGTAGTCGAGGGCCAGTCCGCACCGTCCGGCGCGGATCTCGACTTCGGCGAGGCTGCGCAGGACATCCACGGTGGCTTCGGCGTCTCCGGTCCGCTCGGCTTCGACGAGCAGAGGCAGCAGTGCGCTGCGGGCTTCGTCCAGACGGTCGTCGAAGATGGCGTGCCGGGCGGAGAGCTGTTCGGGCCTGGCGTTGACGGGGATGTGAGTGCTGCGTGGCAGGGACAGGGCGTGGCCGAGCGTGGTCTCGGCTTGGGGGCGGCCGAGGATGCGTTGGATGCGGGCCTGCATCGTGAGGGCCATGGCGGTGGTGGCGGTGTCGCCAGCGCTCCGGGCGAGGCTGGCGGCCCGGGCAGCCTGGGCGCACGCCCGGTCGGGATCGCCGTTGACGTTGGCCCAGATCGCCTGGCGGACGAGGATCTGCGCGGTCAGGTCCGGATGTCCGGCCGCTTCGTGAAGTGCGTCGGCGAACAGCTTGTCGCCGTTGTGCAGGTGCTGTCCGCCTGAGTCGATCAGGGAGATGAGGGCGTTGACGCGGTTGGCGGGGCTGCTGTCGTGGTGCAGGACGAGGCGGACGGCAGCCTGGCCGCGGGGCAGGTCGCCGTTGTGGGCGGCGTCGCGTACGGCGGTCAGCGCCCGTTCGGTGAGCAGGTCGGCGTCGGTCTCCGGGGTACGTTCGGCGGCGAGCAGGGAGAGCTCGGCCGCTAGTGCGGGTTCTCCGCGCAGCCGGGCGCGGGCGGCGGCGCGGTCGGCGCAGTCGGCCGACTGCGGGTCGTTGGTGTCGGCCGCCAGCGTGGTGTGACGGTCGCGGCGGATGCTGTCGCGGCTGGCTTCGGCCAGGCGGGCGTGCAGGAGCCTGCGTGTGGCGACCGGCGGTCGGGCCGCGAGTTCGGCACCGATCGCGGAGGCGGCGAACCGGATCTTCCCGTCGACCTGCCCGATGTTGATCAGTCCGGCTGCCTCGGCCTCTGCGAGAAGGTTGTCGGCGGGCGGGCCGGCGAGGCGGCTCAGCAGTTCGCGGTCGGGCCGGTCGTCGAGTGCGGCGACCGTCAACAGTTCCTGAACTTCGGCCGACACAGTGCCCAGCCATTCGTTCACCAGTCGGCGGGCGGCCGGCGGCAGGACCAGGTCGTCTACGAGACCCTGAGCGGCCGGCAGGTCGGTGGCGCGGCTGCGGGCCCCGGCGAATGCGAGGGCTAGGGCCGGGTTCCCTCCGCTGCGGATGTGGGTCTGCGTGACCTCGTAGGGGGTTAGCCGGTACGGCGACAGCAGGGTTGCGACCTGATCGGGTGTCAGCGCCGGGATGCGTACCGCACAGGGGTCCTCGCCGCACCAGTGGCCTTCGCTCCCCGGGCGCCAGATTCGCTCTGCGGCTATGACGGGAAGGTCGGGAGCCAGGCGCAGTGCCCAACGCAAGACGGCCGCGCTGGCCGTATCCAGCCACTGGGCGTTGTCCACCACCAGTGTCAGAGGCGGGGTGTCCAGCAGCAGGGTGGCGGTCAACCGGCGCAGCCGTAGAGCGGTCCCGGCGGGATCGGCAGAGCCCGGCACTCCGACGGCCTTGTCGATTCCGGTCGCGAGTTCCCGCGCGGCCGGCAGCGGTTGGAGGGCCAGTGCGAGTTCGAGCAGTCCGGTGTAGGGGACCTGGGCGTCCTGTGGGCTCGGAGCCAGCCTTAGGACAGGCATGCCCAGCTGCTGCCCGAGTACACCGGCCGCAGCGGTCTTGCCGATCCCGGGCGGACCGAACAGCACCACCCGACGGGCGCCGCGCACGACGCCCGGTACCACCGGCAGCATGGTGCCGGTGGCCCCCTGATGCGCATTCACTGCCGTCGCAGAATCTGGCACCGGATCATAGTGCGCCCGACGGTCCTTCGCGCACCAGAGCAAGGGGTTGCCCTGATTTCGGCCAGCCTCCGCCGTTCCTAGTGTCATCGCCAAAGCCGAGCTGTCACCGGTTGCCGGAGATCCCATCAACACGGGCCCTGCTGCCACACCCCTCAACCCATCTCGGCGGGAGGATTGCGATGTATCGAAGAACTGCCATGGCGGCCGCTGTCGCGGTTGCGCTTACCCTGGGCACCGTGACCGGGGTGGCCACCCAGTCGACCGCAGCCACCCCGCCCCCTACACCCACGGTTGCGCAGAGCCCGCTGTCGCTGGCGATCTCCGCGGCCGACCGGGCCGCCGACGGCGGTCACGACGCGCTGGCGAAAGGCCCCTTCGAGCAGTACGACCGGCGCATGGTGATCCCGTGGGTCGACGGGCTGTTCTCCATCGCCTACACACGCACCTACCGGGGCCTGCCGGTGGTCGGCGGCGACGCCGCCGTGCTCGCCGACGGCAAGGGCGCGATCCGGGCGATCTCGGCCGCCACCAAGACGAAGATCAACGTGTCGGTGGTGCCGACGGTCGCCGTCGACCGTGCCGAGCAGACCGCCAAGAGCCTGCTCGCGAAGGTCGACCGGGTCGAGTCGCGCACCCTGGTGGTGCACGTCAAGGACAGCACCGCCCGCCTCGCGTGGGAGGTCGTCGTCGCCGGGCGCACCGCCTCGGCGCCCAGCCACCTGCATGTCTTCGTGGACGCGCGCACCGGCCAGGTGCTGGCCAAGCAGGAGGACGCCGCGGCCGGTTCCGGCACCGGCAAGTGGAACGGGCCCAGCCCGTTGTCGATCACCACGTCGCAGTCGGGCAGCACGTACTACCTGCGCGACACCACGCGCACCGGCCTGAACTGCCAGGACTACAGCACCAGTACCGTCTTCTCCGGCGCGGACGACAGCTGGGGCAACGGGGTGGGCACCAGCAAGGAGACCGGCTGCGTCGACGCACTGTACTCGGCGCAGAAGGAATGGGACATGCTGTCGGCCTGGCTGGGCCGCAACGGGCACAACGGCAACGGTGGCAGCTGGCCGATCAAGGTCGGCCTGAACGAGCAGAACGCCTACTGGGACGGCTCCACGATCACGATCGGCAAGAACTCGGCAGGCAACTGGATCTCGTCGATGGACGTGGTCGGCCACGAGTTCGGCCACGGCCTCGACCAGAACACCCCCGGCGGCACCAGCTCCGAAGCCGGCCTCGGCGAAGCCACCGGCGACATCTTCGGCGCCCTGACCGAGGCATACGCCAACCAGTCCGCCACCTACGACGACCCGGACTACCTGGTCGGTGAGGAGATCGACCTCGTCGGCAGCGGCCCGATCCGCAACATGTACAACCCTTCGCTGGTCGGTGGCCACCCGAACTGCTACTCCTCGTCGATCCCGAACACCGAGGTACACGCGGCCGCCGGCCCGCTCAACCACTGGTTCTACCTGCTCGCCGAGGGCAGCGCGCCGGGCGGCGGCAAGCCGAACAGCCCCATCTGCTCGGGCGGCCCGTCGTCGGTCACCGGCGTCGGCATCCAGTCCGCCGGAAAGATCTTCTACGGCGGCATGCTGCTCAAGACCTCCGGCATGACCCACAAGAAGTACCGCACCGCGACCCTGACCGCCGCGAAGAACCTGGACTCCTCGTGCGTCCTGTTCAACCGGACCAAGGACGCGTGGAACGCGGTCGCGGTCCCGGCCCAGACCGGCGACCCGACCTGCACCGCGACCAGCACCGACTTCTCGATGTCGATCAGCCCCACCTCGGGCGGCGTCAACGCGGGCTCCTCGGTGACCGCGACGGTCAACACCGCCACCGTCTCCGGCAGCGCGCAGACCGTGTCGCTGACCTCCTCGGGTGCCCCGTCGGGGGTCACCGTGTCGTTCAGCCCGTCGTCGGTCACCTCGGGCGGCAGCTCCACGATGACGGTGGCGACCACGTCCGGCGCGGCCGCGGGCACGTACACCATCACCGTGACCGGCACCGGGTCGGTCACCCACACGGCCCAGTACACGCTGACGGTCAACGGCGGCACCCCCGGTGGCACCGCGCCGGACATCGACGTCGCCAACGTGCAGGCGCACCTGACACAGCTCAGCACCATCGCCACCAACAACGGCGGCACCCGCCGCTCGACCGGCCAGGGCTACCTGCAGTCGGTGGCGTACGTCAAGGGCAAGCTGCAGGCCGCCGGCTTCACCGTCACCGAGCAGCCCTGCACCTCCGGCTGCACCAGCGGTGCAGGCCCGAACCTGATCGCCGAGTGGCCGGGCGGTAACGCGAGCAACGTCTACATGTTCGGCGCCCACCTGGACGGCGTCTCGGCCGGTCCGGGCATGAACGACAACGGCTCCGGCTCGGCGGCGCTGCTCGAGGTCGCCCTCGCGCTGGCCGCGCAGAACCCGACCATGCTGAACAAGGTCCGCTTCGGCTGGTGGACCGACGAGGAACAGGGCCTCAACGGCTCCAAGTTCTACGTCAACTCGCTGACCAGTACCCAGCGAACGGCGATCAAGGCCTACTACAACTTCGACATGATCGCGTCGAAGAACGGCGGCTACTTCATCAACAACATCACCTCGACCGCGTCGCAGCCGATGAAGGCGTACTGGGACTCCCTCAGCCTGCAGCCGGAGGAGAACGTCGAGGGCCAGGGCCGTTCCGACGACTACTCGTTCCAGAACGCGGGCATCCCGACCTCCGGTTACGCGATGGGCGCCAGCGCCACCAAGACGTCGGCCCAGGCGTCGAAGTGGGGCGGCACGGCCGGTCAGTCCTACGACTCCTGCTACCACTCCTCGTGCGACACCCTCAGCAACATCGACGCCACCGCGCTGAACCGGGCTGCCGACGGCATCGCCTACACGCTGTGGAACCGGGCGGTCGGCACCTCGACGCCGACCAACGACTTCTCGATCTCGGCCAGCCCCGCGTCGGGCACCGTGAACGCGGGGTCCAGCACCACGACCACCGTCGGCACCGCCACCACCTCGGGCAGCGCCCAGACGGTTACCCTGACCGCCAGCGGCGCCCCCACGGGCGTAACGGTCTCGTTCAGCCCGTCGTCGGTCACCTCCGGCAGCTCGTCGACCGCCACCATCGCGGTCGGCTCGTCGGTGGCCGGCGGCACCTACACCATCACCATCACCGGCGCGGGTTCGGTGTCGCACAGCACCACGTACACGCTGACCGTGACCGGCGGGCCGGGCGGCTGCACCGCCGCCCAGCTGATCCTCAACGGCGGTTTCGAAAGCGGCACCTCGCCGTGGACCGGCTCCACCGGCGTGATCGGCACCTCTATCGGGCAGGTGCCGCGCAGCGGCACCCGGTACGCGTGGCTCGGCGGAAACGGCTACACCGCGACCGAGGCCATCAGCCAGACCGTCACCATCCCGTCGGGCTGCACCAGTGCGGTACTGACCTACTGGCTGCACATCGACACGAGCGAGTACTGGGCGCTCGCCTACGACGTGTTCACGATCAAGGCCAACGGCACCACCGTGGCGTCGCTGTCCAACATGAACGCTGCCACGGGCTACACGCAGCGCACCGTCAACCTCGGCGCGTACGCCGGCCAGACGGTCACGCTGACCTTCACCGGCACCGAGGACGCCTACCTGCAGACCAGCTTCGTGCTGGACGACGTGACCCTGCAGATCGGCTGAGTTCAACGGCAGGGTGGGGCGCTCGCCCCACCCTGCCGCAGGTCCTGCGCCCCTGTTCCGCTGCCGGACCGGACCTTAGCCTGAATCCGTGGATTGGATTCTGGGTGCGTTGTCGGGTTGATCTAGCCGATTGGGGGTGTGATGGATCCGCTGGCCCTGGTCTCCGTAGAACGCCAAGTAACCCGGCTCCGCCTTGACCTGGCGAGAGGCGAAGTCCATCGCCTCCGGGCGCAGATCTGCCCAACCTCGCGGGAAGCGGCCGTACCGGTCGTAGAACCTCCGCAACAGCGCGAACCCGGCCGTATCTCGCCATGCTTGGACGCAACCAGGTCCAGCTCAGCAGGGACAAGGGTCCAGTGCTCGACCAGCTCGCCGATGCTCAGAGGAGATCGACTCACAGCGGTCAACCATCGTGGCAGCGATCAGGGACCGCGCAGACCCCCAAAAAGATCAACTATTTGGCCCCTGGTCGCAAGATCGTTACTAAAGCCCCTGCGGATGGGGCCGGCGTGGTTGGTCGTGAAGGGCCCGTCGGCGTGTGACCAGGTCCAGCGAAGCCGTCGGTGGGTCAGCCACGCGCCGGTCTGGCCGGCGAGGTCGCGGTGCCGGCGCTGGGTCCTGTTGGTGTCAGCGCTGTCGGTGGTGAAGGCGAGCAGGGCGTAGCCGCCGGGGATCCCGGCGTCGGGCTCGCCGGGGTGCCGGCTGCCGTCGACGGAGAAGTGCACGCTAGCCAGGGCCGGTGCGCCCTGTCCGGGCAGAGTCTGCAGCATGTGGACATGGCCGTGGTCGACCAGGTGCCATCGGCCGTCCAGGGGCAGCCCGAGCGTGGTGCGGGCGTGGGCGAACAGTTCGTAGGCGTCGACGGGGTCCTGCACGACGAGGGTGGTGGTCACGGTCATCGCGGTCACCGGGCCCAGATGCCAGGCTGCGGTGGCGGCGGCACCGGCATACCCGGCGAGCAGCAGCGGCACGGCGCGGGAGATGGCGGCGTACTTGGCCCGTACGGCGCGGGAAAGCCACCACAACTCGCCGGCGCGTGCGAGGGGGTCGTCTGGGCGGCCGGGTCGGTGTCGCCGCCGACAACGCGGGCCAGAACGTCCTGGGCGGTGTCGGTGTCGGCGTAGGCGACGAACCCGAAGTCCCCACCCCGAAATCCCGGTACGCGAAACCCGCGTCCGGCACCGGTGGGGCTACTGAACCGCCGAAAGCCCCTGCGGCAGGGCTGGCGCCGCGCGCCCTTTATGGGCATCACCGCACGCTCTTCCGCGCTCGTCGAAGAGGGCCGATGCCCACCGAACTCGCACATCGTGTCCGGGGTGTCTGTCGGTGACGGCGGCAGGCTGAGGTTGCCGTGCCCGTTGGGCCGGGAGTGGGGATGGCTGAAGTGTGTTCCGCCGTGATCGTGGCTGACGTTCGAGGTGCCAACCCCGCTCCCCGGTTTTCGACACAGGCGCCCTCTCTGCCAGGCCAGCACGCCATTCGCACCAGCTCCACGCCCAGGTCGCGTGCGATCCGCTAACGTCGAATCGCCGTGCGTCGGGGCGCCGCAACAGTCGGCTCGACGCAGGTCGATGCGAACGGAAAGGCGAGCCCATGATTGATCGCCAGGATCTTCAACAGGCCAGGGACGATCTCGGCCGTAAGCTCGCCGCCCTGCGTAGGTCGAGGGGACTCATTCAGGAAGCCCTCGCACGCCAGGTGCACACGACGCGCAGCACCCTGGGAATGGTCGAGCGGGGCCGGCAGGTCGTGGACCGGATCTTCTGGCTGCAGTGCGACACCCTGCTGGACGCCCAGGGCGAGCTACTCGCCGCCTACGACGCCTACCGACACCTCCAGTCCCGGTTCCAGGCACAGCAGGCCGAGGCGGCACAGCGGGCGCGGTGGGGAGCGGTACCCGAGGCGGTGATGGCAGCCGGCGAGGCCACAGGCGAAAGGTACGGCGAAGTCGGCGACAATCGACGCCCGCCGGACCGGTTCCACGGCGAGCGCCCGGAGGCGGGCCGCACCACACGAACCGGGCAGGTCTCAGTCGTCAACGCGGTAGCAGGCCGTGGCGAGGAAGCCGACCACGATGCCAGGTCGCGACTGCTGGCCGAGCTGCGCCGGCACCTGCTCGCACCTGCCGCACCGAAACAGCCGGTCGAGCCTCTCACGCTTTCGGAGGTCCGTCAGCGGGTGGCCCATCTCCATAGCCTTTACCAGCGTGGCAACTATGCCGAGGCGGTCCGGGCGTTGCCCGACACGTTCGAGCAGGCGAACCTGTTGACCCGGACCTGCACCGGCACGCAGCGCGCCCTGGCCGTCGGGTCGCTGGCGGCGGCGAATCTCGCCGCCGCCAAACTCACCGTGAAACTCGGCGATCCCAGCCTTGCCTGGGTGGCGGCGGACCGTGCCGCTCGTGTCGCCGCCGAGCAGGCCGAGGATGTTGCGCTCGTCGCTGCGGCGGCGTTCTCGGTGGGTACTGCGCTGCTGGCGATGCCGGACCGCGTCGGCGATGCCGAGGAGGTGGTGCTGGCCGCTCTCGATGGTGTGACGGACACGAGGGACTCCGCGTCGACGGGTCCGCGTGTCCTGTCGGCCCACGGGGCGTTGACTCTGCTCGCGGCGCTGATCGCCGCCCGGCAGGCCCAGCCCGCCGCTGTCGAGCGGCACCTCGACGACGCGAACGCCCTGGCCCGGCGGCTCGGCGCCGATCGTAACGACCTGTGGACCGGGTTCGGTCCGACGAACGTGATGATCCACCGCATCAGCATCGCCGCCCGAACGGACCAGCCTCAGCTGGCGATCCACCTTGGAGAACAGCTCGACACCTCGTCGCTGCCGGCGGCCCTGGTGAGCCGCCGCGCCCGGGTCCACCTCGACCTCGCCGCCGCCTACGCCTGCTCGCCCGGCAACGATCCCGCAGCCGTGCTGCACCTGCTCGAAGCCGAACGCATCGCGCCGCAGACGGTGCACGTGCACGGCCGGACGCGCCATCTGATCGGCGACCTGCTCACCCGTGAGCGGCGCGCCGTCACCCCCGGCCTGCGGGCACTCGCCGAACGCGCCGGAATCGCCGCGTGACGTCCGGATCCGCGAATGCCCGTCTGCTCTACCTGGTGGTCTGTGCCGCGCCACCGGCCCGCCGCATCGTCGAGCTGGTCGAGGCGGTGCGGCGCGACGGCTGGGATGTGTACGTCATCGCGACCGAAACCGCGCACACCTGGCTTCCCAACGATCGGCTGGCCGCCGTTACGGGCAGGCCCGTCAGCTACCGGCAGCGGCATCCTGACGAACCGAGCGTCCTGCCACGCGCCGATGCCGTCGCGGTCGTTCCGGCGACGTTCAACACCATCAACAAGTGGGCCACCGGCATCAACGACAGTCTGGCCCTCGGCATCCTCAACGAAGCTCTCGGCGCAGGCATGCCGATCATCGTCTCCCCGTACGTCAAACCCACCCTCGCCCGCCACCCCGCGTTCGACGCCCACCTGCGGCTCCTCGCCGACCACGGCGTACGCCTCACCGCCACCGAGGCGCTGCGACCAGCTCACGACGATCAGCCCTTCCGCTGGAACGTGATCCTCGACGAACTCCACAGGCTGTCCGCCCGCCTGTCGTAGTCGGCCCCCGAGAGGCGCTGGGGCCGGTCTGACCGTGTCGAAATCCCGTGTCGAGGGTGTTCGACACGGTCAGACCGGCGTTGAGTGGTGGACATGACCGCTCGGCGCCCGCCGCTCAGGGGTCCCCGGCACCGCCCAACCCGAGGGGAGTTGATCCGTGTGACCCTGTACCGCAGTTTCTCGCCGCTGCCGAGGAATCCGGGACCGCTGGTGGCCGGGACGGCTCGGACCTCACGTTGACTGCGGCTTGATCGAACCCGGGCCGCCTTGCGTCGCCTTGCCGGTTGGGCACCCGGTGAGTTCGGCCTGCGTCCTGCCCAGCAGGGGAACAGTCCTCGGGCGTCTGAGGCCGTGTTCGTCCTTGGCGGATAACGGAAAGTGCGGGCCGTCCGCAACGGCGGCGGTCCTGACGAACAGGAGAGTGACGCGCACATGAGCGTCGACACGATGAGCAGCGACGACCTCCGTGACGCGATGGTCGACCAGCTGGTCGCTGACCATGCGGCCAAGGGGCTGACGATGCGGCCCGAGGTCGAGGCGGCACTGCGGGTGGTTCCCCGCGAGCTGTACACGCCGGGTGTCCCGATGGAGGAGGCGTACCGCAGCGACACCGCGGTCGTCACCAAGCGGCTCGGTGATGAGACCGTCAGTTCGGTGTCCGCGCCGTGGCTGATCGCGGAGATGCTCGGGCAGGCGGCTGACGCCCTCACCGGTGGCCTGCACGGCCGGCACGTGCTGGAGATCGGATCGGGCGGCTACAACGCGTCGCTGCTGCGCGAGCTGGTCGGGCCGTCGGGTTCGGTCACGACCGTGGACATCGACCCGGAGGTGACCGAGCGGGCGGTGGCGTGTCTGGCGGTGGCAGGTTACGGCGATGTCAGCGTGGTGTGCGCGGACGCGGAGCAGCCGATCGACCTGGGGCGCTGCTACGACCTGATCATCGTGACGGCCGGGGCGTGGGACATCCCCGCGGCGTGGATCGCGCAGCTCGCCGAGGACGGCGTGCTGGTGGTGCCGCTACGGACGTTCGGGATGACCCGGTCGTGGGCGCTGCGCCGGGTCGGTGACCGGCTGGTCAGCCACAGCCAGCGCCTCTGCGGGTTCGTGGCGATGCGGGGCACCGGAGCCCACGAGATGCGGTATGTCGACATCGCCGCCGGTGTCCACCTGCGGCTGGATGAGGGCCAGCAGGTCGACCCGGAATCGGTCGGTGGGCTGCTGTCGCAGCCGCAGGAGCAGGCATGGGCAGGGGTGGGCCTGCCGCCTCGTAGCGTCCTGGCCGACCTGGACCTGTGGCTGGCGGCCCGCCTCGCCGATGAGGTCGACCAGTTCGTGGTGCTCTCGGCGCAGCAGGAGGCCGTCGACGCCGGCATCGTCGCCCCTGCCTGGCGGTTCGGTACGCCCGCCGCCCTGCACGAGGGGACGTTCTCCTACCGGTCGACGCTGCGCTGGACCGACGACACGTTCGACCTCGGCGCCTGCGCTCACAGGCCCGACGCCGCCGCGGCGGCGGGACGGATGGCCGGGCACATGCGCGCGTGGGTGGACGCTGGCGAGCCCTCTCCGGTGCTGCACGTCCTACCCGCAGGTACTCCCGACGGCGCCCTGCCGGCCGGGACGGTGCTGGACAAGCGACACAGTCGCCTCGTCCTCACCTTCACCTCCGCATAGGAAGGAACACGCGAGTGGAGACCATGGAACTCGAGGAGTTCGACCTGGACATCACCCTGGTGGACGCCGGCCCCGCTGCCAGCGGGTACGCCACCAGCACCGACGACGGCTGCGGCTCGGGCAACACGGGCTCGAACGCCTGTTCCGGCGGCAGCAAGTAACCGTCCCTGACGATCCACCCCGGGCCCGGCGTCTCCAGCGCCGGGCCCCCGTCTTCGAGGGTGCGTTCATGTTCCCCACGGCCGGTGCGGCGCTGATCAGAGTTGCCGCCTACCCCAGCGGTCTGACCCTGCCCGCGTGGCCCGACCTGACGACGGATCAGCCCGAGCAGTGGCGGCAGTGGCTGGCCGCAGTGTGGGCGCTGCCGGGATTCGCCACCGCCGTCGCCGCTGCCACACCCCAGTTGGCCGAACAGATCACCCGGACCGTGGCCAGTGCGCCGACCACCGACCGCCGGTTCGGGCGCATGGTCGACTCGACGGTCCGGTACCTGCTGAGGTGGACCACCCGGGCGACACCGTTCGGCACCTTCGCCGGGGTGGCTCCGGTCGAGTTCGGCGCCCGCGCATCGGTTCGGTGGGGCGAGGCGCATCAGGTGGTGACCCGCCCTGACGGGACGTTCGTCGCCGAGCACACCGGGCGCGCCGAGCAGGACCTGGCGGCGCTGCGCGACGTCGCGGTGGTGACGAACTCGGTGGGGTACCAGCGCGGCGAGGTGTGGGTGCTGCCCTGCCTGCGCGGCGACGGCGACCGCAGGTGGGACATAGAGATCCGTCTGACCAGGCCGGTGCGGGCGGCGATCCGCGCGGCGCGTTCCCCGGTCATGTTCGGTGACCTCGCCGCCCGGGTCGCCGGGCCGCTGCCCGCCGCTACCGGGGCGGCCGAACGGATGTTGGCGTCGCTCGTCCAGGCGGGTGTCCTGCTGTCGGCGCTGCGGCCGGCGACGACTGTCACCGACCCGGCCTCCCACCTGGCCCGTCACGTCCCGATGCCCGATCCCGGCGACCGGGTCGCGGTCGACCTGCGTGTCGACGCCTCGGTGACGCTGCCACCGGCGGTGCTCCACGAGGCGGCCCGTGCCGCGTCGACGCTGGTGGCGGTGGCAGCGCCCCTGCCGGGATGGGCGGAATACCACGGCGCGTTCATTCAGCGGTGGGGCCCGGGCGCGGCCGTGCCGTTACGCGACGTCCTGAACGTTCTGGGCTTTCCCGCCGGATACCGGGGTTCCACCCGGCGTGTACCTGCGGTGTTCACCGCCCGCGACCGGCTCCTCGCGCAGCTCGCCCAGCAGTCGGCGCTGAACGACTGTACGGAGGTGATCCTCGACGACGAGCTGACAGGCCGCCTACGAGGAGATGACGACCGGCCGCCGATCCCACACACCGAACTACGGTTCACCCTCGCCGCCGCGACCCCACAGGACCTGGACCGAGGCGCGTTCACGTTGACGGTGGTCAGCGGAGCCCGCCACGCCGGGGTCGCCGCCGGCCGGTTCCTGCACCTGCTTTCTCCCGCCGAGCTGGCGTCGTTCCGGCACGTCTACCGGAACCTGCCGACCGCCCTGCCCGGCGCGGACACGGTGCAACTGTCCGGCCCGCCGCTGGATGCCCGCTTGGCCGCGGTCGCCCGGACACCTGCGGTGCTGCCCGTCCTGCCCGTCGGCGACTTCCACCCGGACCCGCCGTGGACGCTCGCGGACCTCGCGGTGACCGGCGACGGCCAGCGGCTGTGGCTGGTGTCGCGGACCTCCGGGCGACCGGTCGAGCCGCTGCTGCTCAACAGCGTGCTGCTACCCGACCTCCAGCAGCCCCTGATGCGGTTCCTGACCGAGATCTGGACGGCGTGGACGGCTCCGTGCAGCCGATTCGACTGGGGGCACGCGCGTAGCCTGCCGTTCCTGCCACGCCTGCGACGCGGACGCAGCATCGTGCACCCCGCCCGCTGGACCATCGACCGGACCGCGCTCCCCGCCCGCACCCTGGCATGGTCCCACTGGCGCGACGCCTGGCAGCGATACCGTGAACAGCACCGGCTCCCGGACGAGGTCCTGGTCGGCGCCGACGACGTGCAGGTACGTCTGGACCTGAACGACAACACCCACCTGGCAGTGCTGCGCCGGCACGTCGACCGGCACGCCCGCACCACCCTCACCGAGGCTCCCGGCCCGGCCGGCTGGATCGGCGGCCGACCCGCCGAACTCCTCCTCACCCTCGCGCACACCCGTCCGGCCACCCACCCGAGCCGACCAGCGCGGGCCGTGACCGCACAACAGCATCGGCCCGGCCAGTCACCGTGGTTGGAGGCCCGCCTGTACGGCCGGGCCGACGACATCCTCACCGACCTCGCCCACCGGACCGGCAACCTCCCGGCGGCGGGCTGGTGGTTCCTCCGGTACCCGGACCCCGAGCCCCACCTGCGGCTACGCATCCCACTCCAGGACACCACCTTCGCTGCCACCGCCGCATGCCTCGCCGAATGGGCGCAACAACTGGAGCACAAACGCGTCCTGCACGACTACAGCCTGCGCACCTACCGGCCCGAGACCCGCCACGGCACCGGCCCCACCCTCACCGCCGCCGAAGCGGTCTTCGCCGCTGACTCCCGCGCCACCCTGCAGCGGCTGACCGGCGACCGCCAGGCCAGCACCGCCGCCACGATGATCGCCATCGCGGACGCCTTCACCGGCGACGGGCCGCGTTGGCTCGCCGAACACGTCCCCCACCACCGCGGCCCCCGACTCGAACCCGTCCAGCTCGACCTCGCCCGCACCCCCTACCGCGACGACGACCTGGACAAGGCACTGGCCACCTACCGGACACTGGCCCACGCCGACAACCTCGACCTCGACCAGGTACTGACCGACATTCTGCACCTGCACCACGCCCGCATGATCGGCGTCGACCCCGCCTCCGAACGGCACTGCCTCCGCCTGGCCCGCGCCGTCGCCCGCACCCGCCAGGCGACGCCGTGACCGCAGCACAGTCCCTCGCCGAAGGGGCGGCCGGCGTCGCCCTTCTACACCTGGAAACCGGCAACCGGCCCGCCGCCCACGCGGCACTGCGGGCCGCCACCGCCAACGGCGTCAGCATCGCCGCAGGCGCCAGCCTCTTCTACGGCGCACCCGCACTCGCCTTCGTCCTCGCCACCCCCAACCAACCCGGCCTCACCCGAGCACGATCGATCGCCGCCACCGGGACCGCCACGGTCACCCGCCGACGGCTGCACGCCGCCCACCGCCGCATCGACTCCCACCAGCGGCCCCACTACGCCGAGTACGACCTCATCCGCGGCCTGACCGGCCTCGGCGTCGCCCTGCACCGCCTCGGCGACCACGACCTGCTCCGCCAGGTACTCACCTACCTGGTCCGGCTCACCGAACCGGTCAACGACCTCCCCGGCTGGTGGTGCGCGAACGGACCCGACCGACACCAGCCACCACCACCAGGAGGCCACGCCAACCACGGGATCGCCCACGGCATCACCGGCCCACTCGCGCTACTCGCCCTCACCCACCGCGCCGGCATCACCGTCGACGGACACACCGAGGCGATCCTGCGGATATGCCGATGGCTGGACACCTGGCAGCAGCACACCGCCGACACCATCTGGTGGCCGCAGACCCTCACCCTCGACGACCTGCACCACGGCGCACCCGCACAACAACACCCACTACGCCCCTCCTGGTGCTACGGCACCCCCGGAATCGCCCGCGCCCAACAACTGGCCGCCCTCGCCCTGCACGACACCGCCCGGCAGCTCCTCGCCGAGACGGCGTTCACCACCTGCGTGAACGACCCCGCACAGATCCGCCGTCTCACCGACCGCAGCCTCTGCCACGGCACCGCCGGCCTCCTCGCCACCGGCCGGCGCATCGCCGCCGACGCACTCACCCCGACACCCCTCGCCCCACTGACCCGCCTCCACCTGCACGCCACCCCCGCCGCGGACGAACCCACCGGACTACTTGACGGCACAGCCGGTCACGCCCTGGCCGCAGCCTCCACAACCTCAACCTCGTGGGACGCCTGCCTCCTACTCAGCTGACGAAAGGCCCGCCATGAAGGAGACCCCCTGGCAACAGGTGAACATCACCTACCCTGGCCAGAGCCGCCACGAACGCGAACAACACGCGATACCCCACCTCCACCGCGTCCTACCCGCCGCCGAGACCGCCGGCCTCATC
The DNA here is from genome assembly GCF_028768405.1 of Micromonospora chalcea. NCBI lineage: Bacteria > Bacillati > Actinomycetota > Actinomycetes > Micromonosporales > Micromonosporaceae > Micromonospora > Micromonospora chalcea. The sequence continues at coordinate 5,407,386 of NZ_CP118233.1, forward strand.
ACCTCCTGGTGGTTCATCCGCAAAGGACCGTGGCGCATCCGCTACCTGCCCACCACGCCCGACACCGACCCCGGCCCGGTACACGACCTGCTCACCGGAACGCGCGCCTGGACCAGCGACATCTACGAACCCGAGATCCACGCCTTCGGCGGCCCCGACGCGATGGACACCGCACACACCCTGTTCCACCACGACAGCCGCCACCTCCTCACCTACCTTCACCATCAGCCGGCAGACCGACGGGAACGCTCCCTCATCCTGTGCACGGCACTCATGCGCGCCACCGGACTCGACCTCAACGAACAAGGCGACGTATGGGCGCGAGTCGCCCGACACCGCCTGGAACACCGCACCTGGCCCCCCGCCGCCGACCCCGCCACCTGGGAAGCCTTCACCGGCAAGGTCCGTCACCTGCAACTCGGCACCACCCGCACCACCAGCGACTGGCAGACCGCCTTCGAGAACGCCGGCACAGCCCTCCGCCACCTACGCGACACAGGAAAACTCACCCGTGGGCTACGCGCCGTGATCGCAGAGCACGTGATCTTCCACTGGAACCGGATCGGGATACCCGCCACAACCCAGGCCGTCCTCGCCCAAGCAGCCGCGGAAGCCATCTTCGGCCGTGCCCCCGTGCCGCCAGGCGAGCAGTGGCCACGCCCGGTCGAACCCGTACCACCATCTGCGGTACCGCCAACAGAGGTCGATGCGCCCAGTCGCGCGGCGCTTGCAAGTTCAAGACACAGCAGACTCCTCACAGAGGGGGCTAGTGCCCAATGGTCGTGAAGCGCTGGCGGGGCCGGACACATCGTCCGGCCCCAAGTAAAGTGCTGGTGCGTGATGGTTGAACCGCTTCGGTCGATCCTGGCCTTGGCGTCCGAAGTGTGCAGTCGGGCCAGTTATCGCCGACCTTTCGTCACGATTGCCCTAACTGCTAGAAGGATCAACGGGACCAGTATCGGTGTAGGCACGGAAATGGCGTCGGGAATTTCATTCACCGAAGCGGCAACCCATGTAACCGCTGCGGCGATTGCGGCTACCAGTAGCCCGGATAGGGTTAGGGCGTGTCGAGCCGTTCGCTTCGAAGGCAGAAACTTTATCTCAATGGCGAATCGCCACCAGGTTGCGAAGAAATTCCCTTCCGTTGATCTTTCTGTTCGGTGATGCGCCCAGACGCGTGCCTTGTCCGACGGTTCGGACTCGATGGGGTCAGTGTGATCGGCCAGGTTGAGCTCTTGGTCAATCTGCTGGGACGGGCAACGCCCCTGGTTCACTGCATAACCCCAATCGTGCAAGCGAACAAGCTTCACTTCCTTCCTGCGTGTTGGATCGGGTGCGGTCGCTGTGCATAAAGACTGACCGACATGGGTCGTAGGACGAGACTCCTAGGCCCATTGTCATGGTCTCAACGTGCATCGCAAGACCCGTCGCACATGGTGTGCGATGTTCCAGCTTGGAGGGACGGTTGACTAGCAGCCCTGAACCCGTGAGTCTGTTGACGGGCGCCCATTGGTAACGCGAAGTGTCTTAAATTTTCCTGGGAACTGTCAGCAGCGATAAAGAGTACCGGGCATGGGAGAAGGGGATATATATGCCAGCGAAGGGGTCTGTTGAAGCGGGCAATGGCGGCGTTCCGAAACGGCGTGAGTCCGATGGCGGCATCACCCCTCCGGCAGTTGCGTCTGGAGGTGCGAGTGGGAGCAGCGGGCCGCTAACCCGTGTAACCGTCAATTTTACTCAAAGGTCAATGTTGGCGCTCGATAGTGCCGTCCGGAAGTCGGGAGATACCAGAACGGACACCATCAACCGCGCAATTCAAGTATATGATCTAGTGCAAGATGTCCTAAAGCGCGGCGATGGCCGAAGCCTGCTGATCAAGTATCCGAATGGCGAATGCGAGCGCCTGCTAATGATGTGACTAGCCGCTCGGCTCTTAACGCATTCGGGCAGATGTTGGACTTGAATGGCACCAATTCTTCCCAAGGGTAGAGCAGGAGCAGTCACCGCCGGGTATAGAAAGTAGGCAGGGCTGACCATCTCGCGGCGGCGGCCATTGGCGACACGGCTGCTGGGGAAAGTCCATTCCGTCTGTCCGTTGTAGTCGTGGCCGCGCGCAGCGCTGCATTATCCTGCCTTGGAGGCCCTCTTGCCGGCGAGACCCCTTGCGGCATCGTTGTAAACCCCTGTGCTCGTAATCGACGGAGCGTCGCTCGTCGACTTTGCCGGCTTCGTCTACGAGTTCTCGCAGCTGCTCTGTCACGCAACCCGAGCGGAAGCCTCGATGCCTTCAGCGACATCCTCTTCGAGCAGGACCCTGGGAGGCTGGCCGTTCTGCTGACCGCAGTCGGTGTGCCAGGCATGCCGCTGCCAGAGGCCTTGTCGGATACGCACTCGAGTTCGAACCGATCGTCCCTCGCGATCTTGTGGAGACTCGGATCAGTGCGGGCGTCTGGCAACCATGAAGGCCAGCGATGTCACCGTCGTCCCGACCTAGTCGCCTAGCGTCTGTCGACCTGCACGAAGGTTGTTGCGGCGGCGACGCCTTTGGCGACTGCGTGGGGTAGCGGCACGTTGTGAGCGAGTCGTGCGGCGAGGGTGCCGAGGAAGGCGTCACCGGCCCCGCTGGTGTTGATGGCCTTGACGTGTGATGCGGGGACGAGTGCGGTGTGGTCGGCATCGCTGTAGGCGGCGCCGCGAGCGCCAGCGGTCACCACCACCGCTCGTGGGCCCAGCTTGCGGAGTTCCTGCGCTGCGATCGACGGATTGGCATGGTGGCGGCCCAGTATCGCTGCCGCTTCGGCCTCGTTCGAAACGAACAGGTCGAGTGGGGCCAGGGCGGTCAGACCGAGCGAGGGATGTGGCACGAGGTTGCCGATGAGCGTCTCTGCGTGGTGATGCCGGAAGACGGCGTCAACGGCATCGGGCTGGAGATCGAGCTGGGTTACCACGATCGGAGCTCGTAGCTGCTGAAGTGCGTTGCGCACATGCTCGCTGGCGAGCTCAGTCTCTGTGGAGTGTGCGAGGACGATGTAGTTCTCGCCGTCGGGGGTGATCTCGATGATCGCGGTACCGGTCGGAGCCGATGGCACGACTTGAAGGAAGGACATGTCGATGGCCGCGTTGGTGAGGGCTCGGCTCAGGGAGGCGCCCCATTCGTCGTCGCCGACGTTGGTGATCAGGCTGGCGCGGACGCCCGCTTGTCGTGCGGCCAAAGCCTGGTTGAGGCTCTTGCCGCCCGGTGTGGTCGTCGCGGGTGACGAGGCGAACGTCGTCCGGCCAGCGACGGGCCGTTGGGGGATCCGCACGGTGATGTCGATGTTGGCGCGGCCGACGAAGGCGACATGCGGCGTACGGACCTGATCGGGTAGTTGGTGACTCATCCGCTGGTGGCCAGCTGGTCGAGGAGCTGTCGCACTTCCGGCTGGCTGGAGAAGGGTTCGAGTCGCCGGGCCAGGGTGGTGACGTTTCGGCGGACCCGAACCGAGCCCGTCGTGGTAGCCGTGGTCAACGCTTCAGCCGCGACGGTGGCGGCCTGGCCTGGTTCCGAAGCCGCCAGGTAGGCGTGCGCCGTGCGGGAGAGGTACACGCCCCGTTCGCGTCGGTAGCGGTCGGGCCACGTGTTGACGGCGTTGGTGAAGCTGTCGATGGCCCGACGCGGTTGGTTGAGGCGGAGCCATCCCTCGCCCTCCTGCGCCGCAAGGTACGGCCGGGTGCAGAACGAACCGAGGGCACTGCTTCCCCCGCTCGGCGGCCTGGCGGTCGCCACGAGTGTGTGGGCACGCTCGACCGCGGCCTGGAAAGCGGAGGCGTCCTGCGCGATGGCGCTGCCGTGCGCCTGCTGGATGGCGGCGAAGGCGTGCAGGAGCGGGGGCGTGTCGGGCAGGCGGGAAGCGGCACGGGCCAGCCCGACGACACAGTCCTCGTCCCCGGTTCCCACCATCCGCTGTGCCTTACGGGTCAGGACGTACGCCCAGAACTCCTGATCGTCGGCTTCCTGCGCCATGCTTCCCGCGCGGTCCAGCCAGCGGTCGCCCGCGGCCCGGTCGCCGAGATCGTCGCTGAGCCAACCCGCGAACTCGCTCCACCGTGCCTCGGTGCTGAGAAGCCGGTTACGAAGCTGTCCACGTGTCTGCCGACGCAGGGCGGCGATCAGCGCGATCTGCTGTTCGACGGTCGACAGGATGGTGAGGCCACCCAGCAGGTCGTCCGCTTGTACGAGGAGCGCGCGAAGCTCCGCGAAGTGATCGACAACGGCAGGGTCGACGGACCGTGGGTGAGAAACGCCTGTGGTGGTGACAACCGGCACGGCGGTGAGGCCAGCGGCCAGTTCCAGCAGAGCCCTCCGGCTTACCCGCAATGACATCGCCTGCCCATCGGACATGACCGCAAGCGTAACCGCGTCACCATCGTGAAAGTCCGTCTCACCTGCCACCGCGGCACCGGCGACCCGCGCGAGTGGTGCCGTCAGGCCGTTCGGACCACCGGCCGTCAGATCCGTGGCGGCGAGGTCGCGCAACGACTCCCGTGCCGGATCCGTCACCGGGACACCGTGAGTGCCAGCCGGTAGTGAGCGGTCCTCGACTTCGCCCCACCGCATGCGTTGTGCCGCTTCGACTTTCTCCTGATCAAGCTGCTGCTTCAGGCGCCGATAGTCGTCGTAGTCGGCCAGCAACTCTCCACCAGCGGCTAGGGCCGCTTCACAGCGCTGCCAGAAGATCCGGTCCGGGCATTGCTGCCCGCGCTCGACGCCCGCGATCGTGGTCCGGGAAACCGGCACCCGCCTCGCCAATGCCAACTGGGTCAGCCCACGCACGTTGCGCCAGGCGGCAAGCCTTGCACCCAGTGCCCGCTTCGCATCGTCTACCCGCTGCGGATCGATCATGACGCCCGTCCCTTCACAACCCCGTACGGACACGACGGCTGCATTGACGCAAAGCGACGTTACCGTAACCGATCTCCGCCAGAACCGGCCAGCGCCTCAACAACCCCGGCGCCGACGTCCTTGTCCGCGCCGAGCAACGTCTATCGGCGGGCGACCCGAGACCCGACTCCGGACCTTCGATGATGTGCGCGGTGTGTGCTCGAGAGCGGATGCCACCGTGGGGCAACCGGTGCCACCGGATGCCACGGCGGGTCAACGGGCCGGGTCGCTGCCGGGGTCCGTGTGCTCGGGGTGTGGTCATCGGTCGGCCCTGACCAGGGCGACGACGTGGGTGAACGTGGGCCACTCCCTGCCACCCCGGGTGAACCGGCAGGCCGCTAGACTGGGCACTCGCGCCCTCGTAGCTCAGGGGATAGAGCATCGGTTTCCTAAGACGACGCTCTATCTGTACCCGGAGGCTGACTACCTGCCGGTTCCTATTCTTCTTGCATATTAATGGGTCGCACGCGGTCCTTGCTGTGCTCGCTTGCTGAAGATCAGCAGAATAGGCGTAAGTCCTGCTCAGGTCCTGCCTCGGTCGGTTCGACGCGTCCTTGCCAAATCTCGCGAAGTTGCCGCGCCGCGTCAGTCTACGGTGCCGCGAGTGCCTGGGCCAGTAGCGCGGTGAGTTTGGCTGCGCGTGCCGGGTGGTGATGACCGACCCAGGCAACTCGCCCGATGAGGTATTGGGCGAAGTCGGGGTGGCCGGTCCTGTTCTGCGCGGCGAGGCCGGTGCGGGCGGCGTTGTGGAGGATGGCGCGGAGCCGGTCGTAGTCGTCGCGTGGTGTGGCGGGGTGGTGGTTGACGACGAGTCCGGCGAGGAGTTGCCGGTCGGCTCGGCCACGGACACGGGTCTTACCTGTGTGGACTTCGAAGCCCTCGTCGCGGGCGATGTGGGTGACGGCGGCGATCAGGTCGTGGATGCGGCGGGTGGTGAGGTCGCCGGAGAAGGCGAGGTCGTCGGCGTAGCGGGTGTAGGTGATCTCGAAGGCGTCGGCGAGGCCGGTGAGGCGTCGGTCGAGTCGGTAGGCACACAGGTTCGCCAGCGCGGGTGAGGTGGGCGCGCCTTGGGGCAGGTGACCGGTGCGCAGCGCGGCGAGCCGCGCCGCCCGCTCCGGTAGGTCGGTGGGTGCGCGGCGCAGGACGGGGTTCGGGGTGCGGGTGGTGCAGAGTCCGGTGAGGGTGTGGGCGACGGGTTCGGGGTAGCCGGCGGTGCGGAACAGTCCGTAGGCGCGGGTGGCGGGGATGTGGGTGAAGAAGGCGAGCAGGTCGATCCGGACGACGACCGGCTGTGCGGTGTGGGCGGCGGCGAAGGTGTGGGCGGAGCGGCCGGGTACGAAGCCGTGGGCGGCGGGGTGGACCGGGATGGGGCCGAGGACCTCGGTGAGGAGCCGGCGTTGCAGGGCGCGCAGCCGGGACTTCGGTGCCTCGATGAGCCGGCCACCCGCGGTCCAGCGGTAGTGGTAGTGGTGCAGCCGGTGGGCGGTGGCGCGTCGGTTCATGGCGCGTCGGTCGGCGTACCAGTCGAGGTACTCAATGCTCAGGTCGAGCGTCGCGGCCAGGTCGCCGACCGTGTCGATGACCGGATTGTGCCAGGGACGGCGGACGGTGCGGGTCGGCGTCACTGGGCGCGTGTGGAGGACGATCGGCCGCTGGTGCTGGCGGGCGGCGGCGACTGCCGCGCGCAGCGGGTCGAGGGTGCTCAGGAACGTGGCGAGCTCGCGTGGCCGGTCGGTGGGTGGGCGTGGGTAGGCGGCCAGCACCGCGTCGGCGACCGGCCACAGCCAGCGGCGTCGCACGCCGAGGACGAGCCCACCCTGGTCGACGAGATCGGCACGGCGCCAGCCCTTGCCGGCGAGGAACGCGTCGGCGAGCGCGGTGGCCAGGGCGTGATTGGTGGTCACGATCGGGCCGATGGTGGCAGCGTGTCCCGACGATGCCCGGTCGTGCGGGTGCACAGGCTCGCGGAGCGTGCCGACGCACCTGTGGTGTGCTGCCGAGGTGAGTGTCGCGTCCCCGGGGTTGCCCCGGAGAGACCGTGACCGGACCCCGCGTGGGGGAGCGGCCTGGTCAGCTCGGGACACGCTGCCATGGGAGCAGCGTAGAGAACGCAGACCGTCATGGGTGTCCGCGATGGGTGTGGCGCGGTGGAGAGAACCGTTTCGCCGGGTGATGCGTCCTAACCTTGCGTGATGGACGTGGACGACGAGGAGCTGTTGCGTCTCGTCGGGAAGGGTGACCGTGGGGCGTTCGACGTGCTGTATGCGCGTAACGCGCCGTGGTTGGTGCTGCGTCTGCGCCGCCGGTGCCGGGATCCGGAGTTGGTCCGGGAGGTGGTGCAGGAGACGTTCCTGACGGTGTGGCGGGCCGCGGCCGGCTACCGCGGGGACGGTGCGGCGGTGGGCTGGCTGTGGTCGGTGGCCGCCGGTCGGTTGATCGACGCGCGGCGTCGCGCGTTGGCCCGTCCGCAGAGTGTGGGGGTGCCGGGCGACGACGTGTTGGCGTGGTCTCCGTCGGCGGAGGACGAGGTCTTGGCGGGCGCGTACGACGCCGAGTTGGAGCGTGCGCTGCATCGGCTGGCTCCGGAGTTGCGGGCGGTGTTGCAGGCGACGGTGCTGGACGGTCTGACGGTGCGGGAGGCCGCGGTGTTGCTGGGTGTGCCGGAGGGCACGGTGAAGACCCGGGCGATGCGGGCGCGCCGCGAGTTGAGGGCGGCCCTGTCATGACCGGGTTTCACGTTGACGCCGGGGTGCTGGCGGCGTACGTCGAGGGACGTCTCGCTGACGTGGACGCGTGGTCGGTGGAGGCGCACCTCGACCGCTGTGCGGCCTGCCGGACGAGCATCGCCTCGGACGCGTCGACGGCTTCTGTGGTGGAGGCGGTCGCGGTGTCGCTGGGCGGCCGGTTGCCGCGGCAGGGGCGGGTGCGACGGGCGACCGGGTGGCGGCGGATCAGGGTGTTGGTGGGTGCGGGGCCCGCAGCGCGGGCGGCGTGGTTGCTGTCGGTGGCGGTCACCGGGGTGCTCACCGCGGGGTTGGCGGTCAGCCCGACGGTGGTTCCGCCGTGGTTGCTCCTGCTGATCGCGCCGGCACTGCCCGCTGTCGGTACGGCCCTGTCGTACGGGCCGCGAACGGATCCGCTGCATGAGCTGATCGCGGGGACACCGCAGGGCGGCCTGCGGATCGTGCTGTGGCGCACGCTGGCGGTCCTCGCGGTCGCCGCGCCCGTCGCGGTCCTGGCCGGCGCGGTGACGGGTATCGGTACGCCGGGGTGGTGGCTGCTTCCCTGTGTCGCGTTGACCGCACTGACGTTGGCGCTCGGCTCGTTGGTCGAGCCCGCGTACGCCGCGCTGGTGGTGGCGGGGGCGTGGGCGGTGGTGGTGCTGGCGCCGCCGGTCGGCGGTCTGGCGGTCCTGGTGTCGGCCGGCCCGGGCTGGCTGGGCGTCACCGCGGCGGCCGCGGCGGTGGTGTACGTGCGTCGGGAACGCGTGGGAAGGCAACCGGCATGACGACGGTGAGCGTCGACGGCCTGCGGGTCAGCTACGGCAAGCGGATCGTCCTCGACGACCTGGACCTCGATCTCGGTGTGGGGGTGCACGGGTTGCTCGGCCCGAACGGCGCCGGGAAGACCACCCTGATGCGGGTCCTGGCCACGGTCCTGCGCCCCGATCGAGGCGAGGTGCGGCTGCTGGGCCACCACCTCGGCGACCCATCGGCGTTGCGGCAGGCGCGCCGCCAGTTGGGTTACCTGCCGCAGGCATTCGGGTTCTACCCGCGCTTCACCGTGCGGGAGTTCGTTGAGTACTTCGCCTGGCTCAAGGAGATGCCGCCGGCGCGGATTCCACTGGCGGTGGACCGGGTGATCGAGCGGGTCGGTCTGCTGGAGCGCGCCGACGACCGGATGAAGCACCTCTCCGGCGGGATGCTGCGCCGCGCTGGCATCGCCCAGGCCATCGTGAACGACCCTCGGCTGCTGCTGTTGGACGAGCCGACCGCCGGTCTGGACCCGGAGCAGCGGGTGCAGTTCCGGGCGCTGCTGCGGGAGCTGGGCCTGGATGCCGTGGTCCTGGTCAGCACGCACCTGGTCGAGGACGTCGTGGCGGCGTGCACCCGGGTCAACCTGGTCGACAGGGGACGGCTGGTCTTCACCGGCCTCCCCGACGAGCTGATCGCCGCCGGTGGGGACGGCGACAGCGGCGACTCCCCGATTGAGCGCGGTTACACGGCGGTGCTGCGTGGCGCGCGGACGGCACCGCGGTGAGGCGCGCGCTGAGGGTGGAGCTACGCCGGGGTACTGCACCACTTGCTGCGGTGGCGATGTTCGGTGCCGGAGTGTGGATGCTGGCCGTGCACCCGGACGACTGGGCCGGCCGGTGGGCGGGCCTTGCCAACTACCTGCGGGTGTCGCTGCTGATCCTGTGCGCTCTCATGATCGCTGCCGGGGCGTGGCAGTCCGGCAGGGAACGGCGGCGCGACATCGACGAGCTGATCGCCTCCACCCCCCGCCCGGGCTGGCAACCACTGGTGATGGCCTGGTTCGCCGTCACCGTGGCCGGTGTCGCCGGGCTGCTGGTCGCGTTCGCCGGGGCGGCGGTGCTGGTCGCCCGGGTCGCGACCTACGCCGGCGGAGGCTGGTGGTGGACGTTGACCGTCGGTGTCCTCGCCCTGGCCGCCGCCGCCGCGATTGGCGTCCTCGTCGGGCGGCTCGTACCGCTTCGGGTGGCGGCCCCGATCGCCGGCCTCGCCACCTACCTGGGCCTGGCCATCATCACCTACTGGGACGGCACGCCCGGCGCGTGGCTCTCGCCCGTCTACGGCGGCTGGGCGGTGTACTCGCGCGTCCCCGGCCGGATCACCGCGTTGCAGGCAGCCTGGCTGGTGGCCCTGACGGTCCTGCTGCTCGCCGCCGCCGCACGGCAGCAGCGAGCAGCCCTGCTGGCCGGCGGACTCGCCGTCGCCGTGCCGATCACCACCGGCCCGGGCACCCACCGCCTCCCGGCCGACCCGGCCGCGGTCGAGCTAGTGTGCACGAGCAGCGGCCCGCAGATGTGCCTCTCCCGGATCAACGCGTTCCTGATCGACGACGTCGCCACAGTCGTGCAGCCGATCCTGGGACGTCTCGACGGGATACCCGGAGCACCCCGGCGGGCAGCCGACCAGGCCGCGCAGCCGGCCGGTCAGTCCATCGAACGGGACGACGGCACGGTCTGGCTCAACCTCGACTACCAGTCCACCGCCCTGGGCGGCCTGGCCAGCCGCAAGAACCTGCGGGCGGACTTCCGGCAGGTGACCCGGACCAGATGCGAGGACCCCTCCGGGACACGCAACATCGACATGCGGGTGTACCGGACCGACACCCTGGCCACCGACTGGATGCTCGACGAGGCAGCCACCCCGGACGACGTGCCCCTCACCGTGCTCCGCGCACTGCCGGAGCCGGCGCAGCGTTCCTGGTTCGCCGCCTACCTCGACGCCGCCCACCGATGCGACATCCCGGCGCTGATTCGCCTCGGCGAGCAGCCGTGACCAGCCGCCTGCTCACGCTTCATCTGCGCTCCCGCGGCGCGACCACGTTCGTGGTCGATGTCGGCGTCATCGCGCTGCTCGCCTGGGCCGCCGGAACATGGCTCGCCAGCCGGCCCTACTTCGACGGGCCCGCCGCCCGCGTCCCCGTGGTCGCACTCGCACCGCTGCTGGCCGCACTCCTGCTCGGCCCCACCCTCGCCGGCGCCGACGAGGACCTCGAACGCAGCACACCCCTGCCGTGGCGGGCCTGGCGAGCCGGTCACCTACTCGTCGCCGCCTTCGTCACCGCCACGGTGCTCAGCCTTGCCGGACTGCGGGCACCCGACACGTACGGTGCACATGCACTGGTGCGCAATGCTCTCGGTTGTATCGGACTGGTCGCCGGCGGGGCGGTGCTGCTCGGCGCGCGGCTGGCGTGGCTGCCCGCCTTCGTCTACGTGTGCGCCGTCTACGCCGCCGCTCCGCGTCAGACCGGCACCGCCGTTGCTGCGTGGGCCTGGCCGATTCAACCCTCAACCTCCACAACGTCCTGGCTCGCCGCTGCCACGATCTTCGTCATCGGTGTCGCCGCATACCTGCACCGAGGGTCCCGTGCCTCGGCTGGCCGCCGCCACCGTCCGAGACGCTGATCGGGGGCCCCGCCTTGCGTCAGCACGGAGTCTGAGCCGCCAGGACATGACCACCGAGGTTCTCGCCGCCGTACGAAGGCAGCCCGTCGCCGTTACGGAACTGGCCTCATCGGACGTCGGCCGTGGTGGCGCAGGCACGGCCGTACGCTGCGAAAATGGACACCGGATACGCCTGGGGCATCGACCAACCGCCTGATCCCGCTGTGGCCAGGGCCGCCGACACGGACGCGGATGGCTTGACACCGGAGCAGCTGCCGGAGGTACGCGAACTGACCGCGCGGGGCTGGCAGTTGGCCCCCGATGCTCCGATGCTGGTCTTCCTTCCCGCGGTGTGGCCCCCGCAGCTGCGCACCTGGGTGCCGGACCGGGCAAGCCGCTACGAGACCTGGACTGAGCTGGACCCGAAGACGTACGAGGTGCTGCGGGAGCGGACCGTGCGGTCAAGCTGGGAGTCCCGCAACGAGGTCGAGAACGACAACGATGCCCTGCTGGCCGACGCGGGCATCACCGGCCGGCCTCGGGGCCGGCTGTGGCTGCTGAAGCCGCCGCCCGGGTTCGCCTCGATCGACGACTTCCTCGCCGAACTCAGCCGGCGCGCTGATACCGCCGGCATCGACGGGGCGTGCAGCCCGGAATACGTACGGCTCACCCGGAACGTGCTGCGAGAAGTGACCGCCTGAGGAACCGTGGGCACGACGGTACCTGCGATTCTGACGGCTGACCGGCACTACCACCCCGTCCTGATTAGACGCAGGACGCTGGGCATGACCAAGACTGTCTTCTGCCCCGCAGACCGGCCGATCCTTGCCGCAGGCAAATACCACCATCGGCGGGAGGCGCGTCGAGGGCATCGGCGACGGCGCCACCGCCAAGCACGCCGACGCGCTACGCGCGAAGTTCGAACGACTCGTGGCCCCACCAGATCGTGGTCGAACCCGAATCAGGCAATCGGGCGGTTGGACAGCGGGAAGTTTGGCTCAGCTTTCGGTGACCTCAGCGGTCACGTTGCTGTGCTCGCGGGTCGAAGCTGGTTGATTCGGGCTGCCGCAGCAATCACGCTGAGGATGCCGGTCAGCGCGAGCGCGATGACGGTGGCCGCCAGTGGGTTAGCGATCTGGTTGGCCAGCGGGTACATGTGATCGGCCGCGAACAGCACGTTGGCGCTGCCCGGATCGGGGAGCGTGCTCAGCACGTTGTCCAGGGTGTTCACCGTGCAGGCCAGGAGGGCCGGTAGGCCGAGCAGCAGGATCAGCCGCCGTGCCGGCCGTGAGGTGCGGGCGATCCGGTGAGCCATCCAGGTCATCGCCTGCCACACCACGATCAGTCCGATGAGAAACCCGGTGACCGCGCCGGCGAGCACGCCGCGAGGCTCGACCGGGTAGGCGCCGACCGTGACACCAGTCTGGTTGTCGTATCCGGACACGCGCAACAGCACCCCGTCTCGAGAGGCCCAGAAGACTCCGCGCGCGCTGTTCACGTCGTCCTGGCTGCTGGCTCCGACCTGGTTGAGGGCGCCGGTGCGCCAGCCCGCGCTCGTCAGTTGCTGGTGAACGTCGGCCAGGACGGCCGATGTGTCGGTGACCTGCTCGTAGATCCGGCTCCGGCCCATCGGCGCCGGCCGCCCGCCGCCCCAGCCCTCCATCGCGAAATCCTGGAACTCGCCGTACGTGCGGTAGGCGTAGGCCATGTCGAGGAGGTTGCCGCCCGGGAGCTCGTAAGCGGACGAGGCCGGGCGGCCGACCAACTCGTCGCTGAAGGCGGCAAGGTCGGGTTCCTCGGGGTTGGCGAGCGCCCAGACGGCGAGGGCGCCGGCCCCGCTGAGCACCACGGCCGCCCAGATCGCGACGAGGCCGGTCGCGAGCCGGCCGATCCAGGTGGGCGGCACGAACCGGTACCGCAGACCGTTCACCAACAGGTGGGCCGCCTCGCCGCGCGATGGCCGGACCTGCCCCGGTTCGGCCGCGTCGAGCAGAGTGGTGAGGATTTCCGGTCCGCGTTCGCGCCGGTAGAAGCCGGGGTACGCCCAGAGCAGACGACGGTAGGCGCGCTCCAGGTCACGCATGCCGAACACCCCCGGTGAAGCCGAACGCCTCGCGCAGCCGGGACGTGGCCACCTGGGCGTTCGACTCAAGCCGTGCCACCGCGGCTTCGAGCGCCGCCCGGCCGTCGTCGGACAGCACGTAGTAGCGACGCAGCCGCCCACCCACGGCCTCTTCCCGGTCGACGGCGATCAGGCCCTCCGCACTGAGCCGGTCCAGCGCCGCGTACAGCGTCCCGGCCTTCAGCTTCACCCGCCCGTCCGACAGCTGATCGACGGCCTGGATGATCCCGTAGCCGTGCAGCGGGGTGGCGCGCACCAGCGCGGTCAGGATGAAAAACGTCGGTTCCTGCATCGCCATGACCGGAACTATAGACCATCTTTATATACAGCTCACCTGAATGTAGACGACTGCCGGCGTGTCGGCCCCTCGCGGCGACACGTGCGGCTTCGGCAGATGGCTGGGGCGATAAGGCAGAGAGGGTGGCGCAATCGGGTTGGGCGTTGGGTCTCACTCGCGGGTCAGCCCCGGTGGCAGCGCGTCTTCGTCGAGTCGGACCTGACGGGCGTTGGCCAGGGGGTCACGTTCGAGGGTGCGGATCAGTTGTTCCGGGCCGCCGAGGCAGGTCCAGGTGTCGTCCCAGAGGGCAGAGACCAGCCATGACCGGTCGGCCGGGAAGAACAGGTCGGGTAGCGCGCCGTGCGGATGGCGGATGTGCCCACCGGTGCGCCAGGTGAGGGCTTGCTCGGGGCCGGCCTCGACCAGCACGTACGGCCAGTTCCAGTAGAGGAACACCCTCCGAGCGTGCGGGAAGACGACGTCGTGGGCGCCGGTGTCGAGGTATGCCAACCACCACGGCTGGTCGGGGGTGTGCGCGCCGAGGTCCTCGACCAGGGCGTGCTCGTAGGCGGCGGCGGTGACTTCGTCGGTCTGGTACGTGGCGGCATAGGCGTCGAAGACCGGCGGGATGGCGGTGGTGATCGAGACGCCGGCAGTCGTGTTACCAGCGATCCAACCCACGTCGGCGGCGGTCCCGATGCGCCAGTCCCGCCCGTCCTTGCTGATCTGCACACCGCTATTCAAGCCGCTGCAACGACGGCTGGCGTGGGAATCAGCCTGGTCGCGGGATCGGCGGCCGGTGGACCGGCGACCATGGGCAGCCATGCTGTACGCCTGCCCAGCGCTCGATGGAGCGCTGATGCTCGCAGGTCTCGCACATCGTGTCCGAGGCGCAGGCTGGCGACGGCGGGAGGCTGGGGTCGCCGTGCCCGCAGGGGCCGGGAGTGGGTATGGCTGTGTGTGTTCCGCCGTGATCGTGGCTGAACTTCGAGGTGCCGCCCGCTCTCGCCTTGCGGACGGGCTGGTTGAACGGGCGCGGCCCTGGTGGCCGTAGACCCTGATGCCCGGAGGCGGTGGGTATGGCTGCGTGTGTTTCGCCCAGATCGCTTGGCTCACGGTAGGAGATGCCACCCGCCGCTTCGTCGTCTGCGAGATTCGGTAGACCGCTGATGGAGACCCGCGACCTGCGTTCGCATCGTTAGAAGATGCCGGCAAACCCGAATCCCAGACGAGGCACATTCGAGCAAACCGACCGACGAAGGAGAGCACGACGGTGGCGAAGCTGTGGATCGGCGTGGACATCGGCAAGACCCACCACCATGTAGCCGCCGTCGACGGCGACGGCCAGCTCGTCTACTCCCGCCGGGTCGCCAACGACGAAACCGCCCTCCTGGCGGTCATGGCGGAGGTGTCGACGCACGGCCGGCCGGTGTGCTGGGCGGTCGACGTCACCACCGGCCTGTCCGCCCTGCTGTTGACCCTGCTGTGGCGGCGGCAGGTCCAGGTCCGCTACGTCTCCGGCACCGTCGCGTTCCACATGGCCGCGGCGTTCGCCGGAGAGAACAAGACCGACGCCCGCGACGCGGTCGTCATCGCCCAGACCATCCGTATGCGCCCCGACATTCCGATCCTGGAACCCTCCGACCGGCTCCTCGCCGAACTCACCGTCCTGACCAGCTACCGCGCCGACCTCGTCGGGCAGCGTGTCGCCACCCTGTTCCGGTTGCAGGAGCTGCTCACCGGGATCAGCCCTGCCCTGGAGCGGGCGGTGGACCTGAACCGCAAAGCCCCGATGATGGTCCTCGCCTGCTGGCAGACACCGGCCGCGATCCGCCATGCCGGCGTCGACCGGATCACCGCCCTGCTCCGGCGCGGGCACGTCAAGAACGCAGTCCAAGTCGCCGAGGCGATGGTCGCCGCCGCCCGGCAGCAAACCGTCACCCTGCCCGGCCAGCGTGCCGCCGCCGTGGTCGTCGGGCAGATGGCCACCGAGATCCTCGCCATCGACCAACGCATCGCCGCCGTCGACGACCTCATCGCCGAACAGCTCGACCAGCACCCCCTCGCGCCGATCATCGGGAGCCTGCCCGGCATGGGCCCACTACTGACCGCCGAACTACTCGTCCACACCGCCGGCATGACCGAATACGACAGCCCCACCAAACTCGCCGCCCACGCCGGCCTGGCACCCGTCTCCCGCGACTCCGGAACGGTCTCCGGCAACCATCGGCAGCCCCGCCGCTACCACCGCAGGTTGCGGCACATTCTCTGGATGGCCGCATTCACCGCTGCTCGAGAATGCCCCACATCGCGCTCCTACTACGAAAAGAAACGCGCCGAAGGCAAGAACCACCGTCAAGCCATACTCGCCCTCGCGCGACGACGTGTCGACGTTCTCTGGGCACTCATCCGCGACCGCAAAACCTTCATCCGACCGGCACTAGCGATCCGCGCGGCTGCCTGAACCAGACTGCTCCCCGTCGGCGAGACCGTGATCCCGCCGGCTACTCCACCGTGCCCGCCAAGATCAACCGGAGTCACATTGAGACTCCGGGTGTGGTCCTGGGCTGGGCGAACGGGGTTCTGGGGAACGTGGGTGAACGCGGGCCACTCCCTGCCACCCCAGGTGAACCCCCAGGTCGCTAGACTAGGCCCTCGCGCCCTCGTAGCTCAGGGGATAGAGCATCGGTTTCCTAAACCGTGTGTCGCAGGTTCGAATCCTGCCGGGGGCACCAGGTCAGGTGTTTGATCAACGATCACTGTGCCGCCTTCCGGAGCTTGCGTGCCCGATCGCCTCGCCGAGATCTGCTGCAGCAACGCGGTTGTGTGAGCGGGACTGACAGCAGCGGCCACCCTCGCTCGTCGCTGACCCGTTCGAAGAACTGCAACAGGTCGTCCTTGCTGACCCCGAATTCCGCACAGACGCCAACGGCCGCCACTAGATGAACCTGGCCTTGAACTGGCCGGAGGCGCGAGGCAGGCGCCGGATGCGGGGCGCTCCTACGACCGACTGACATGGTCTGCGGTCGACCGTAGGTGACACGGCGAGCCATGCCAGAGCCTGCCACCCGCCATGGACAAAGCCGCAACAGGCACCCGCATGCCCTTCTCACATCACCTGATCGACACCGTAGACGGCCTGTGCGTGCGTGTACCCCTCGAATTCCAACTGCTTGATCAGGCCCGAACGAGAGAACGGCTGGGTGTCGAGGTAGTCCTTCGCCATCTTGGCAGCCTGTTTCTTGTAGTCAACCTTCAGAGAATCCACGGCCTGGGTTGCGATCTTCCTCGGGTAGCCCTCGAACTCCAACTGCTTGATCAGGCCGGAGCGGGAGAACGCTTGATATTGCAGGTAGTCGGAGGCGGCCCTGATGGCGTTCTCCTGCTCTACGGACACCTTCGGCTCGGTCGGCGCCTTGGTGGTGGCCTTCGGCTTCGGCTTCGGTGTTGTTGTCGTAGGAGCTGCGGTGGTGGGTGTTGGGGTAGTGGGTGCTGCGGTGGTGATCTCCACCGACGGTGCTGCTGTAGGGCTTTCTGCCGGGACGGACGCGGCAGCGGTCGCCTCCGCGGCGGCGCTCCTTGCGGGGGGTGAGTCGCCACCGCCGACTGCCGCAGCGATGGTCACTCCGCCGCAGCAGAGCACCAAGACACCGCCGACGGCCGCTGCGATGATGAGCCGCACGGGGCGCTTCTTCGGAGGCTGCTGCAAATGCGTAGCTGGGTAACCGGGGGGCGGCGGAGCGCTGTAGCTCACTGATGGGACCCTTCGGGAGACTGTGCGTAACCGCGTATACGGCGAGTCTGCTCAGCCGGGCCATCTATAACCATCCCCGCTTCAGCCGATGATCTCCTCAGCCGTTGCTGGTGGAATGTCGTCCGACCGCTGACGCGTTCTGCTGCATGAGTTGGCCGGCGCGGGACGTGCGGTTGCGATTGCCGTACGTCACTTCGTTCCCGACGGGACGGCAGCGTCCACCCGTGTAGAGGACGCGCGAAGGGGCTCCGTCTCGGAATCGTTGCCGGTCAGTGCGGAAGCGGGTGAAAACCCTGCCGGCGGTGCCTGCATTCACTCATTTCCCGACCGTTCGTCGCGGTTCTGATCATGGCCGGGGCGGCGGGGCACGCTCTGTTCGGCCGTCCCGGCTCACGTGCTCACCCGGGGTTCCAGCGGCGAGTAGGCGACTCTCCCGGGCCACAAACGAGCAAGGTGACAGTGCCCGTCGCGAGGTGCCAGGTGAGGTGGGCGGCCAGATAGCCGATGCGCACACGGTCAAGTCCGAGCCCGGCGACAAGAGTTGCGCATGCTGACCATCCGGCGAGGTGATCGGGGCCGGTACGACGACGCCTGGAGCGGTAGGTTGCACGTCGATGTTTCTCGTCTTCTTCGCACTTGTGCTGCTCGCTCTGGCCTGGCCGGTGTTCGCGGCCGCTGCCCTCGTGTTCGTGGTGGTCGCACTGTTGGCGCTCCGTCGCGACCCGCACCTCCGGGGCAGGGCATGGGCGCTGAGGCGGGCGGGATGGTTCCTGGCCGCCGGTGCGGCGTTCACCGGGGCCGCCGCTTACGGTCGCGGGTTGGCGGCGACGACCTTCGGGATCCTGGATCCCGATGACGCTTGCATGCTGCGGCGGCCGGAAGGCTACAGCCACCGCATCGGCGCGTCGGCTGACGGGTCGTCGAGCATGTGGCCGCTGCGCGACACCACGTGCGGCCCCGACCTGGTGCCCGGTTACGTCAATCCCCTGGTGGCCGGGTCGGCAGGGCTGTTCGTGGTGCTCCTGGCGGTCCTGATCCTGGCGGAGGTCAGGTCCCGGCGGCTGCCGGACGGCGACGCAGCCCGCCGGTGACAGTGGCCGCGACGCGGCGCGCCGGCGACATTGGACGACGAACCGGCGACGAGGCGGTGACGCGGACGGCCCCGCGTCCGGCCGGAGCCGGAGCGCGGGGCCGGCGGGTCAGCGGACCAGCGCTGCCACCAGCGTCCCGATGCAGGCGACGACGGCGGCGATGATCGGACTGAGCGTCTTGATGTACGCCAGGATGAGCCGGTGCCGGTCGGTCGGCTCGGCAACGGTTTCGTCCTCGTCCTCTGGTGTCTCGAAGTCTGACCCGTGAGGGATTACAGTCAACGTGACTCCTTCCGTTGCAGCGGTGGAGTCGAATGCGGCGTCCGGTGGCAGCCGGGCGCCGCCCTCTGTGTGAGGCGACGCAGTGCCGTTCGACGGTTCGAGCATCCTCTCGCCGGACAGCTAGCACAAGAGCGGGCAATTCACTGTCGGGTACCTGACAAGCAGATGCATCGCATCGAGAAAATTTCGGTGCCACCTCTTGCCAAATGCAATTTTCCGTGAACGAGTTCTACCGAACGTGACCATCCCGAAGCTTACGGTGAGCAGTCGTGTCGGCAAGCGCGCCGACTACGAGACGAGGAAGCCGGTGGAGGGGCGGGTCAGGACGCCGGTCATCGGGAAGCGGGTGGAGCCGTTCCACCAGTGCCACACGACGCGCGCGGTGCCATCGGCGGCGTCGAAGACGTCCATCCCGCCGGGGCCCTGGTGGTTGCCGGGCAGGCCGCGGATCGGGTTGAGTCCGGCGCTGCCGGTGTAGCCGAAGAAGGGCCGGGACACGCCTTCGCGGATGGGGGTGCAGCGGGAGCCGGGCAGGGGAGTCGCGCCGCAGCGGGCGATGCCGGTGGAGTAGCGCGCGCTGTCCCAGTTGTTGCCCGAGTACATCAGGTACCAGTCGCCGTCGGCGGCCTTCCACATCGCCGGGTTCTCCACCACGTGCGTACCGCCGCTGATCTTGGCGGTGTCCCAGGTGATGTCGGTGCTCTTGAGCATGTCCCGGCGGGTGTCCCAGATCGCGCGGCCCTCACTATCGGTGCGGACCGTGGAGATGCCGGTCTCGGCGCCGGAGGCGATGGCGTCGTCCCGGTAGGTCACGTACAGGTTCCCGCCGGCCACGAAGGGGTTCGCGTCGAGTGCCCACCGCCCGGCGTCCGGGCAGGCCCACTCGCCCTGGTTCTGGAAGGGGCCGCGGGCGCTGTCGGAGACGGCCCGTCCGATGCACTTCTGGCCGGAGCCCTTGCGGGAGGCGGTGTAGAACATGAAGAACCGGTTGCCGAAGCGGGCGACGCCGGGTGCCCAGACCGCGCCGCCGGGCTCGGCCCAGGCGCCCGGGCCGGAGGGCAGCGCGTCGTGCGAGGCGCAGTCGGCCATGCCGACGCTGCTGCCGGAGCCGTGGACGAGGACGGGTACGTACAGTCTGCCGGTCGCGCCGCAGCGCGCGCCGGTGCCGGCGCCGACTGTGGTGCCGTAGGTGACGTAGGAGCCGTCCTTCGCCAGCAGGGTGTCCGGGTCGGCCAGCGGGAAGGTGGACGAACTCGCCAGCGTGGACAGGCCGCTGCCGGGCGCGGCCGTGGCGGGTGTTGCCGCTGTGGTGGTCACCAGGGCGGTCGTCACGAGCGCGACGAGCGCCTCGCGCAGTCGTAAAATTCTCACCGCTCAGCCTCCATCGATGAAGGTAATTGTCGACGCGAGGCTATCGACGGTGAGTGATCGAAGTCAATGAATCAATGCGACGCGAGGTGCGTGGGTCGGGCCGGGAGCCGGTAGATCGACACGTGGGAGCGCGATTCGGCGGTGAACTCCGTGCCGGACCAGTCCGCGTACCGATGCTCCAGGGTGAAGCCGGCCAACTCGCCCATCAGGTCCAGCTCGGACGGCCAGACGTAGCGGTGCGGGCTGCGGAAGACGCGCGCCTCGCGGCCGTCGCCGAACTCGAAGTGGTGCGAGACGAGGTGTTGCCGCAGCACGTCGTAGGTGTCCACGCCGACGTATCCGGGCTCGCTCGCGAAGACCGCCGCCCGCTGCCCGGGCGGCAGTACGCGCAGCTCCGGCACCTCCAGCTCGATCACGAACCGGCCGCCGGGCTTGAGGTGGCGGGCGGCGTTGCGGAAGCACGCCACCTGTTCGGCCTGTTCGAGCAGGTTGGAGATGGTGTTGTAGACGAGGTAGACCAGGCTGTACTCCCCGGGTGAGGTGGCGGTGGCCATGTCGCCGATCACCACCGGGATCGTCGCCGCATCGGCCTTCGTCCGCAGTCGCTCCACCATCGGTGCGGAGAGTTCGATGCCGCTGACCCGCACGCCGCGTCCGGCCAGGGGGACTGCCACCCGGCCCGTGCCGATGGCGAACTCCAGCACCGGCCCGTCGCCGGCGAGCGCGGCGAGCCGGTCCACGGCCGGGTCGAGCACCTCCGGCGCGAACATCCCCGTGCCCGGTGTGTCGTACCGCTCGGCGGTCTCGCCGTTCCAGATCTCGTCCTGGCGCATCCGCTCACCATGGCGATCGGCGCCGGACGCTGTCGACCGCATTTCACCGTCGAGCCCGGTTCCGGAAGGCCCGAACCCGCTGCGGAGCCGCTGTTACGCTCCGTCATGAGGGCCGCGTGGTCTGGTGAGCCCTCCGGTCCGGGCCCTCCAGGTCGGCGCCAGGGTGCGTCGGTACCCTGCTAGTTCTGGCCTGTCCGCGACGACATGAGGTATTCGTGAACGATCTTCGAGTGGTGGCGTTCGACCTGGACGACACCCTGGCGATTTCCAAGTCCCAGATCGATCGTCGGATGGCGGAGCTGCTCGGCCACCTGCTCACCGAGGTGGACGTACTCATCATCTCCGGTGGTCGGTTCGAGCAGTTCCAGTCGCAGGTGCTGGCCCACCTCGACCTCACCGAGCAGCAGCGCGAGCGGCTGCACCTGATGCCCACCTGCGGTACCCGGTACTACCGCTGGTCCGACGGGGACTGGCGGCAGGTCTACGCCGAGGATCTGAGCGAGGCCGACAAGGCACGTGTCGTTGCCGCGCTGACCGA
The DNA here is from genome assembly GCF_028768405.1 of Micromonospora chalcea. Classification (NCBI taxonomy): domain Bacteria; kingdom Bacillati; phylum Actinomycetota; class Actinomycetes; order Micromonosporales; family Micromonosporaceae; genus Micromonospora; species Micromonospora chalcea. The sequence continues at coordinate 5,428,708 of NZ_CP118233.1, forward strand.
GTCGGCGCAGGCGCTGGGTCTGTGGGAAACAAAGACCTGGGGCGACATCATCGAGGACCGGGGCAGCCAGATCACGTTCTCCGCGCTGGGTCAGTCCGCGCCGCCGGCCGAGAAGTACGGCTGGGACCCGGACGGCGACAAGAAGCGGCGGCTGCGGGACGCGGTCGCGGCGAAGCTGCCCGACCTGGAGGTCCGTGGCGGCGGCTCGACCTCGATCGACGTCACCCGCAAGGGTGTGGACAAGGCGTACGGCATGCGGAAGCTGCTGGAGCACCTGGACCTGACCATCGACAACGTGCTCTTCGTGGGGGACCGGCTGGACGTGGGCGGCAACGACTACCCGGTCAAGGCCATGGACATCCGCTGCCACGCGGTCACCCGGTGGGAGGACACCGCCGACTACGTGGAGCGGCTCGTCGACGACCTGGTGAAGCAGCGCGCCGGGCGCGCCTGACCGACGTACGACGCAGAGCCCCGCCGGTTCCGGAACCGGCGGGGCTCTGGCGGTATCGACGGTGATGAGGTAGGAACAGCCGAGAGAGCGCTCTCCCGTCCCATCCACCGAACAGGCAGGCAGATGCGATCACCCGACCCCTCCCGCCGCCGTTTCCTCACGCTCACCGCCTCCGCGGCCTCGCTCACCGCCCTCGGCCTCCCGGCCGGCGCCGCCGCCGCGTCCCCGGCCGCGCGCCCGGCACGCGAGCCCGACTTCGGCCCCAACGTCTTCGTGTACGACCCCGGCACGCCGGTGGAGGAGATCCAGTCCACGCTGGACCGGCTCTTCACCGCCCAGGAACGCAACGAGATGGGCTTCGACAGGTACGCCGTGCTGTTCAAGCCCGGCCGCTACGAGGTGGACGCCCGGCTCGGCTACTACACGACTGTCGCTGGTCTCGGCGCCCACCCGGACGACGTGGAGATCCACGGCGCGGTCCGGGTGGTCGGGCAGCCGGACCCGAACTCGCCCGCCGGCATCTCCGCGCTCACCAACTTCTGGCGCTCGGCGGAGAACCTCGCGGTCACCCCGACCGACTGGTCGAACCAATGGGCCGTCTCCCAGGCGTCGCCGATGCGCCGGGTGCACGTCAAGGGTGTGCTGTGGCTGGAACCCGGCAACGGCGGCTACTCCAGCGGCGGCTACATCGCCGACTCCAAGGTGGACGGCATCACCATCAACGGCTCCCAGCAGCAGTGGCTCACCCGCGACAGCGAACTCGGCGGCGAGTGGACCAACGGCGTGTGGAACCAGGTCTTCTCCGGCGTGATCGGCGCGCCCGCCCAGGGCTTCCCCGACCCGCCGTACACGACGCTGCCGACCAGCCCGGTGACCCGGGAGAAGCCGTACCTGTTCGTCGACGCCCGGGGCGCCTGGCGAGTCGCCGTACCGCGTCTGCGCCGGAACACCGCCGGCACCACCTGGGCCACCGGCGGCGCGCCGGTGCCGTCGCTGCCGCTGTCCGCGTTCTTCCTGGCCCGGCCCACCGACTCGGCGAAGCGGATCAACGCGGAACTGGCCCGGGGCCGGCACCTGCTGCTCACCCCCGGCGTCTACCACCTGGACCGGGCCCTGCGGGTACGCCGTCCGGACACCGTCGTGCTCGGCCTCGGCATGCCGAGCCTGGTGCCGGACCGCGGGGACGCGGCGCTGCGGATCGAGGACGTGGACGGGGTCCGCATCGCCGGGGTGCTGGTGGACGCCGGGCCGGTCGAGTCGCCGGTGCTGGTCGAGGTCGGTACGCGGCACTGCCACCGGTCGCACGCCACGAACCCGATCTCGCTGCAGGACGTCTTCTTCCGCATCGGCGGCCCGTACGCCGGGCGGGCGGTGACCAGCCTGGTGGTGCACAGCCGGCACACGCTGATCGACAACATCTGGGCCTGGCGCGGCGACCACGGCCGGGCCGGGACGATCGGCTGGACCGTGAACACCGCCGCCACCGGCGTGATCGTCAACGGCGACGACGTGACCGCGTACGGGCTCTTCGTCGAGCACTACCAGCGCTGGCAGACCATCTGGAACGGCGAGCGCGGCCGGACCGTGTTCTACCAGAGCGAGCTGCCCTACGACCCGCCGAGCCAGGCGGCCTGGCGCAGCCCGACCGGCAACGGCTGGGCCTCGTACAAGGTGGCCGACCACGTCCGCACGCACGAGGCGTGGGGACTGGGCGTCTACTCGTACTTCAACCAGGGCGTGGACATCCGCTGTGACAGGGGGATCGAGGCGCCGCGCCGGGCCGGGGTGCGGTTCCACGACGCGATCACCGTGTTCCTCGACGGCAGCGGCGGGATCGAGCGCACGATAAACGACGTCGGCACCCCGGTCGTCGGCTCGTACGGCACCAGCACCGTGGTCAGCTACCCGTGACGTCAGCGGCGGCCCGGCCGGTGATCCGGCCGGGCCGCCCGGCTCACCCGGCGAGCTGGTCGACGCGGGAGAGCACCTGGTCGATCAGGCCGTACTCGCGGGCCTCCTCGGCGGTGAACCAGCGGTCCCGGTCCCAGTCGCGCTGGATCTGCTCCAGCGTGCGCCCGCTGTGCCGCGCGATGAGCTCCTGCATGGTCCGCTTCACGTGCAGCATGTTCTCGGCCTGGATGGTGATGTCGGAGGCCGTGCCGCCCATCCCGCCGGAGGGCTGGTGCATCAGGATCCGGGTGTGCGGCAGCGCGAACCGCTTGCCGGCCGTCCCGGCGCAGAGCAGGAACTGCCCCATCGAGCCGGCGATCCCGAGCGCCAGCGTCGCGACGTCGTTCTTGACGTACCGCATGGTGTCGTAGATGGCCATGCCGGCGCTCACCGAGCCGCCGGGCGAGTTGATGTAGAGGAAGATGTCGCGCTCCGGGTCCTCGGCCGCGAGGAGCAGGATCTGCGCGCAGATCTGATTCGCCGACGCCTCGGTGACCTCGGTGCCGAGGAAGATGATCCGTTCCTTCAGCAGCCGCTCGAAGACCCGGTCGTCGAACACCGCCTGCCGATCGTCGAGCATCCAGATGCCACCCATCACCGCGCACCTCCGTACCGCCGGTGGACGGTGGACCGCCCGGGAACCCGGCGGTCTCCAGCGTCCGCCGGGCGCACGGTCGCGGCCCAGGCTTTCTGCCCGGGGCAGATCCGCCCTCGGCAGAAGCTACGCGGCGACCGGCCGCCGCCGGCCCGCGCGGGCCCGCCGCCGGGCCAGCGTGACGGAGGTACGCGGACGGGGGCGGGCGGTCGGGGCGGAGGGGGCCGGCCAGATCCGGATGCCGCCACCGAACCCGATCGGCGTGGCGGCGCCGAGGGGCGCGCCGAGCGGCGCCGGCCCGGGGCCCAGGGGCCGCAGCGTGCCGCCGAGCAGCGGCGTGGCGGTGACCGGCCGACGGGCGACGTGCGGCCGGAGCGAGACGGCGGGCCGGCGGGACACGGGCGGCCGGGACGACACGGCCGGACGGCGCGTGACGGACAGCCGGGGCGGGCCGACCCGCAGCTGCGGCCCGGTGCGGGCGACCGGCACCCGGTCGAACCGGGCCGCCGAGACTCCGGGGACGACCGGCGTCGGCCGCTCGCGGCGCAGCTCGTCACGGGCTTCTTCGAGCAGGTCGGCGAGGTGGATCCCGAGCGCCCGGCAGATCGCGGCGAGCACCTCGGAGGAGGCCTCCTTGCGTCCGCGCTCGACCTCGGAGAGGTAGGGCAGGGAGACGCCGGCGGCCTGGGCCACCTCGCGCAGCGTGCGGCCCTGGCGCAGGCGGATGCGCCGGAGCACCCCACCGATCACCCGTCGCAGCAACGACATACCGGCCTCCTCGCGGTCGGGCGCCCCGGACTTACCCATCATGCCCTCTCCACGCCTCCGGCAGCGGCCCCGACGGGTTCCGATCGTCACCCGGCGGGCCGCGTCCCCGCGTACCCGTTATCTTGTGGGCGTGCAGGTGGCGGAGCAGGACCGACGGTGATCCATTTTCCCGCGCAGCGGCGAGGGCCGCTGAGCGCGCTGAGCCTGCGCCTGCTCGCCGCTCTCGGCCTGGTCTTCGCCACGGTGTTCGTGGTGTGGCTCGACCGCGACGGCTACCGCGACGTCGACGACAGCGGCCTGAGCCTGCTCGACTGCTTCTACTACGTGGTGGTCTCGCTCTCCACCACCGGGTACGGCGACATCACGCCGGTCAGCTCGTCGGCGCGACTGGCGAACGTCCTGTTCGTCACCCCCGCCCGGGTGCTCTTCCTGATCATCCTGGTCGGCACCACCCTGGAAGTCCTGACCGAGCAGTACCGCACCGGGCGTCGCCTGTCGCGGTGGAGGAGAACCGTGAAGGACCACGTCATCATCTGCGGCTACGGCACCAAGGGCCGCAGCGCGGTCTCCGCCCTGCTGGAGAACGGCACGGACAAGTCCAAGATCGTGGTGGTCGAGCGCAGTGGCCCAGCGCTTCGGCAGGCCACCTCGAACGGCCTGGTGACGATCGAGGGCTCGGCGACCCGCTCGTCGGTGCTGGAGCAGGCGCACGTGCGTACCGCGAAGTCGGTCATCATCGCGACCGACAGCGACGACGCCTCGGTGCTGGTGGCGCTCACGGTCCGGCAGCTCACCGCCGGTCAGGTGCGGATCATCGCGGCGGTACGCGAGGCGGAGAACGCGCCGCTGCTCAAGCAGAGCGGCGCGCACCACGTGATCGTCTCGTCGGCCACGGCCGGGCGGCTGCTCGGCCTGTCCACCTCGGCCCCGCCCCTGATCGACGTGGTGGAGGACCTGCTCACCCCGGGGCAGGGCATGGCGCTGGCGATGCGGTCGGCCGAGCGCGACGAGGTGGGCCGTTCTCCGCGTGAGCTGGAGTCGCTGGTCATCGCGCTGGTCCGCCGGGGCAAGGTGGTTACGCTCAACGACCGTGCCGGAGCGGTGATCGAGACCGGCGACATGCTGGTCCACGTCCGCGACGACCGGCCGCAGGCCACCACGGCGCTCTGACCCGGTTCCGCTGAGCGCCGGCGGTCAGCAGGCGCCCGGGCCGCCCTCCGCCATCACTTCGCCGCAGGTCGACGACCGGCCCTGGGTGGCCCGTCGCAGCAGGTCGTAGAGCAGGTCCCGCTCGCCGGGCGCCAGCGCGCCGAGAACTTCCTCCTCGGCTCCGGCGAGCGCGCACTCGGCCTCGCGCAGTCGCTTCGTGCCCGCCTCGGTGAGGCGTACCTCGTGCCGGCGGCGGTCCTCCGGGGAGCGGCGGCGCTCGGCCAGGCCGTCCGCCTCCAGGTCGTTGAGCAGCCCGACCACGTTCGTGCTGTCGAGCTGGAGCGTGCCGGCGAGCGCCTGCTGGCTGATGCCGCCGGAGTCGCGCAGCACGGTGAGCGCCACCAGGTGGCGGGGGCGCAGGCCCAGTGGGGCCAGCACCGACTCCGAGCGCAGCCGCATCCGCCGGGCCAGGTGGTCGAGCAGGGGCCCGGAGCGGCGCTCGGACTCCTCGACCGGTGCGGCGGACATGTGACCCAGTTTACGCGCTCCGAGGAACATCGACCTGCTATAAATAGTTGGTTCTACACGAACGATCGTCGGAGGAGGAATCACCAATGGCACACCTGCTGCACATCGACTCCAGCATCACCGGGGAGCGGTCGATCAGCCGGCGGCTCACCGCCCGCGCGGCCGCCGCCTGGCGCGCCGCCCACCCGGACGGCACCGTCACCTACCGGGACCTGGGACAGAACCCGCTGCCGCACCTGAACACCGCGAGCGGCCTCGCGCGCATGGTGCCACCGGATCAGCACACCCCCGATCAGGCGGCGTCCTGGCGGCTGACCGAGGAGGTCGTGGCCGAGGTGAAGCAGGCCGACACGGTCCTGCTCGGGCTCCCGCTCTACAACTACGGCGCGCCCAGCAGCGTGAAGTCCTGGGTCGACCACCTGATCGCCCCCGGCATCGCCTACGACCCGGTGACGAACGCCGGGCTGCTCGGCGACCGCCAGTTCGTCGTCCTGGTCAGCCGCGGCGGCGGGTACGGCCCGGGCACCCCGCGCGAGGGCTGGGACCACGCCGAGCCGTGGCTGCCGCACGGCCTGTCCCTGACCGGCCTGGAGCCGCGGTTCATCTGCGCCGAGCTGACCCTGGCCCCGGTCAACCCGGCGATGGCCGAGCTGATCCCGCTGTTCGAGCAGAGCCTCGCCGCGGCCGAGCGGGCCGTCGACGACCTGTGGGTGCCCGCCTCGGCGGCCGCCTGACCGGGCTGCGTCACACGCGAGAGGGCGGGCCGCTCCACGGGGGAACGGCCCGCCCTCTCGCGTGACGCGTCAGCGGCGGATCAGAGGATCGTCCAAGTGTCGCCGCTGCCGAGCAGCGCGGCGAGCTGCTGCTCCGGGGTCTTGTCCACGCTCGCCTTGGCGGCCGCGACCTGCTCCTGCACCACGCTGTCGTAGGAGGGGCGGCCCACCGACCGGAACACGCCGATCGGGGTGTTGCTCAGATCCAGGCCGGGCAGCCGGGACAGCGCGAACGCGTACGCCGGGTCGGCCACGCCCGCGTCGTGCACCACGATCTCCTCGGCCGGCGTGTTCGCGGTCTCCCGGACCTCCAGGCCGAAGCCGCCCGGCGGGTGGACGACGCAGAACTGCCCGTCCTTGCCGAACGTGATCGGCTGCCCGTGCTCCAGCCGGATCAGGAAGTCGTCCCGGGTGGCCGGCTCCTTCAGCGTGTCGAACGCGCCGTCGTTGAAGATGTTGCAGTTCTGGTAGATCTCCACGAACGCGGAGCCCTCGTGCTGGGCGGCGGCCCGCAGCACCGACTGGAGGTGCTTGCGGTCCGAGTCGATCGTCCGGGCCACGAACGTGGCCTCGGCGCCGAGCGCCAGCGACAGCGGGTTGAACGGCGCGTCCGCCGAACCGACCGGCGTCGACTTGGTGATCTTGCCGACCTCGGAAGTCGGCGAGTACTGGCCCTTGGTCAACCCGTAGATCCGGTTGTTGAACAGCAGGATCTTCAGGTTGACGTTGCGGCGCAGCGCGTGGATCAGGTGGTTGCCGCCGATGGAGAGCGCGTCGCCGTCACCGGTGACCACCCAGACCGACAGGTCCGGCCGGGACACCGACAGGCCGGTGGCGATCGCCGGGGCGCGCCCGTGGATCGAGTGCATCCCGTACGTGTTCATGTAGTACGGGAAGCGCGACGAGCAGCCGATGCCCGAGACGAAGACGATGTTCTCCCGGGGGATGTTCAGCTCCGGCATGAAGCCCTGCACGGCCGCCAGGATGGCGTAGTCGCCGCAGCCGGGGCACCAGCGCACCTCCTGGTCGGACTTGAAGTCCTTGGCGGTGAGCTTGAGGGCGACGGGCTCAGACATTCTTCAGGACCTCTTCCAGCATCGTCTCCAGCTCGGCGGCGGTGAACGGCAGACCGCGGACCTGGTTGTAGCCGATCGCGTCGACCAGGTACTTCGCCCGGATCACGTGGGCGAGCTGGCCGAGGTTCATCTCCGGCACGACCACCTTGTCGTACCGGGCCAGCACCTCACCGAGGTTGGCCGGCATCGGGGCCAGGTGCCGCAGGTGCGCCTGGGCCACCGAGTGCCCGCGCTGGCGCAGGCCACGGCAGGCCGCGCCGATCGGGCCGTACGTGGAGCCCCAGCCCAGCACCAGCACCCGGGCGTCGCCGTCCGGGTCCTCCACCTCGACGGCCGGCACCGGGATGGTCTCGATCCGGGCCGCGCGGGTCCGCACCATGAAGTCGTGGTTGGCCGGGTCGTACGAGATGTCGCCGGTCTTGTCGGCCTTCTCCAGGCCGCCGATCCGGTGCTCCAGACCGGCCGTGCCGGGCACCGCCCACGGGCGGGCCAGCGTCTGCGGGTCGCGCAGGTACGGCAGGAAGGTGGTGCCGTCCTCGCCGTTGGGCTTCGTGGCGAACTCGACCCGCAGGTCGGGCAGCGACTCCACGTCCGGCAGCAGCCACGGCTCGGAGCCGTTGGCGACGTAGTTGTCCGACAGCAGGATCACCGGCGTGCGGTAGGTCAGCGCGATCCGGGCCGCCTCCAGCGCCGCGTGGAAGCAGTCCGACGGCGACTTCGGCGCGATCACCGCGACCGGCGCCTCGCCGTGCCGGCCGTACAGGGCCATGTTCAGGTCGGCCTGCTCGGTCTTGGTCGGCATGCCGGTGGACGGCCCGGCCCGCTGCACGTCGACGATGACCAGCGGCAGCTCCAGCGCCACCGCGAGGGAGATCGTCTCGCTCTTCAGCGCCACACCGGGACCGCTCGTCGTGGTGACGCCGAGCGAGCCGCCGTACGACGCGCCGAGCGCCGCGCCGACCGCGGCGATCTCGTCCTCGGCCTGCATGGTGACCACGCCGAACTTCTTGTGCTTGCTCAGCTCGTGCAGGATGTCCGAGGCCGGCGTGATCGGGTACGCGCCGAGGAACACCGGCAGCCCGGAGCGCACCCCGGCGGCGACCAGGCCCAGCGACAGCGCCGCGTTGCCGGTGATGTTCCGGTAGGTGCCGGGCAGCATCTTGGCCGGCTTGACCTCGTACCGGACGGAGAAGTCCTCGGTGGTCTCGCCGAAGTTCCAGCCGGCCCGGAACGCGGCCACGTTCGCCGCCACCAGCTCGGGGCGGGCCGCGAACTTGCGCTCCAGGAAGCGCAGCGTGGACTCGTACGGGCGGGAGTACATCCAGCTCAGCAGCCCGAGCGCGAACATGTTCTTGGCGCGCTCGGCGTCCTTCTTGGAGACGTCGTGCTCGGCCAGCGCGCCGATCGTCATCGAGGTGAGCGCCACCGGGTGCACCGCGTACCCGTCGAGCGAGTCGTCGTCCAGCGGGCTGGTCGCGTAGCCGACCTTCGCCAGGTTGCGCCGGGTGAACTCGTCGGTGTTGACGATGATGTCCGCCCCGCGCGGCAGGTCGGCCAGGTTGGCCTTGAGCGCGGCCGGGTTCATCGCCACCAGCACGTTCGGCGCGTCACCCGGGGTCAGGATGTCGTAGTCGGCGAAGTGCACCTGGAAGCTGGAGACGCCGGGGAGGGTGCCGGCGGGGGCGCGGATCTCGGCCGGGAAGTTGGGCAACGTGGAGATGTCGTTGCCCAGCTGCGCCGTCTCCGACGTGAACCGGTCGCCGGTGAGCTGCATGCCGTCGCCGGAGTCCCCGGCGAACCGGATGACCACCCGGTCCAGTTGACGGATCTGCTTGGTCACACCCGCACCTCGCTTCGCTGAGCGCCGTCGCCCCTGCCGGCCCGGCCCGCTCCGATTCTCACGTCAGAGCCTACGTCGCCACGTTAGGGCCACCTTGGTCGAGGTCCGACGTATGGGACTGGTTCGGGCCGCTGTATGCCCCGCTTTGCAGCGTTTAGTACCTGGGTCCGTAACCCAGATCACCACGTATTCATGATCACCGGTCGGTTGCCGGCCGCTCCGGCACCGTGATGTCACTGCGGCGGCGCAGCGAGCGGGTCGCCAGCGTCAGCGCGAGCACGACCAGGAGGCCGGACACGGCGATCAGCGCGATCGCGGTCCGCCGGGTCGAGGCGTCGTCGTCGGCCGGCCCGCCACCGGCGGCGAGCACGCCCTGCGAGGCGGTCGGACCCGGCACGCCCACCGGCGGGGTGGCGTCCGCCGCGGCGGCGCTGATCCGGAAGCTCATCTGCACCTGCCGCTCCCGCCCGCTGCGCGGGTCCAGCCGGCCGATCACCGCGCCGGCCAGCGGGGCACGGCGCTGCGCCTCGGCCGAGGCGGCGAGCGTCAACCGCAGGGTCGCGGTCCGCCCGGCCGGCAGGACGCCCAGCTCGCACCGGGTCCGGTCGGGCGTCACCGCGGCGCAGCCGCTCCCGGTGTCGCCGGCAGTCACACCGGCCGGCAGGAGCACCTCGACACGGCCCGCGGCGTCGACCTCGCCGGTGTTGCCGAGCCGGACGGTGAGCGTGCTGGGCGCGCCACTGATGTCGAACAGCACCTCGTCGGCGCGCAGCGAGATCCCGGGCACCGGCGGCCCGGGCGGGAAGAGCACCGGGAAGCCCTCGTCGTCGTACGCCGCTCCGCTGACCCCCGGCGCGACGGCGGTGACCTGCACGGAACCGGTCAGCGGCATGGTCCGCCAGGCGTCGCCGTCGACCCGTACCCGGATGGTCGCGCTGAACCGGGCGCCCGGCTCGGCGTCCCACCCGACGCAGCTGTGGTTGGCGCCGCCGGTCGGCTGGCAGCCCGGCGTGCCCGCGTCGGTCAGCCCGGGCGGCAGCGTGTAGGCGAGCGTGATCCGCTCCGCCCGGCCGCCGGTGTTCGTCACCGTCACCCGCAGCGTGGCAACCGTGCTGTCGGCATTCCAGTAGTCGGGGGTGAGCACCACGTCCTCGGTGTTCACCCGTACCCCGAGCGGCCCGCCGGGCGGCTGGGCCGAGGGTGGCGGCGGGGGCTGGACCGGCGGCACGACCGGCGGCGGCGCGCTGGTGGTGTTCGGGGCCGCGCTGGTCGGCGCCGGTTCGGCGGGCGGGCTGCTGACCGGCGGGGCCGGCGCGGTGGTGACCGGCGGCGGAGGCGTGCTCGGGGGTGGCGGCGCCTCGGTGGGCGGCGGTGCGGGCGAGCTGGTTCCCGGGTCCGCGGTGGGGACCGGTTCGGTCGGCTCGCCGGCTGGATCGGCGGGTTCGATCACCCGGGCCAGGCCGGCCGGACCTCCGGCGGCGGCCGTGGCTCCGGCCGGCGCCACCGCCACCGCCGCCGCGACCAACGCGGGCACCAGCAGTGCGAGGGTACGACGGAGCGCGGCCCGCCGAACGGGTCGAACGCGCAGGCGGGCCATCTGTCCTCCGGGGCGGGTCAAGGTGTCCCATTATTCGGTGATGCTTGCCTTCAGGCACTAGTCCTGCCAGGAAACGAATTCGTAACGTGTCCGGGACATCTGGACGGGACCGGTACGCTCCGCTCGTGACCGGATATCTCGGCTCGTACGCCACGCTCGGTCTGCTACTGCTCGCCGCCGTGCTCTTCTTCGTGACGGCGTTCTCCGCGAACCGGGTGTTACGTCCGAGCCGCCCGGCCGAGCCGTGGGGCAAACGGGCCACGTACGAGTGCGGCATCGACCCGGTCGGCGGCGACTGGGCCCAGATGCAGATCCGCTACTACGTCTACGCCTACCTGTACGTGCTCTTCGCGGTCGAGGCGGTCTTCCTGTTCCCCTGGGCGCTGGTGTTCGACCGGCCCGGCTTCGGCGCCACCACCGTGGTCGAGATGGGCGTCTTCGTGGCGATCGTCGCGCTCGGCATCCTCTACGCCTGGCGGCGCGGCGTCCTGCGCTGGACCTGACCCGTCAGGCGCCGCGCGTCACCTGACCTCCTAGGCCAGCCCGCGCCGGGTCGCCGCCGGCGGCCGGTCGCCCCGGATCGAGGCCACCATGTCCAGCACCCGGCGGGTCTCGCGGACCTGGTGGGCGCGGAACACCCGGGCGCCGAGCCAGGCCGAGACCGCGGTGGCGGCGAGCGTCCCCTCCAACCGCTCGGGCACCGGCAGGTCGAGCGTCTCGCCGATGAAGTCCTTGTTCGACAGGGCCACCAGCAGCGGCCAGCCGGTGTCGGACAGCTCCGCCAGCCGCCGGGTGATCTCCAGCGAGTGCCGGGTGTTCTTGCCGAAGTCGTGCGCCGGGTCGATCAGGATGCCGTCCCGGCGTACGCCCAGCCCGGCCGCGCGTTCGGCCAGCCCGGTCACCGTGGTGAGCACGTCGGCCACCACGTCGTCGAAGTGGGCCCGGTGCGGCCGGGTACGCGGCGCGAGCCCGCCGGCGTGCGAGCAGACCAGCCCGGCGCCGGTCGCCGCGGCGACCCGGGCCAGCGCCGGATCCGCCCCCGACCAGGTGTCGTTGAGCAGGTCCGCGCCGGCCGCCACCGCCTCCACCGCCACCTCGGCCCGCCAGGTGTCGATGGAGACGACCACCTCGGGGAAGGCGGACCGGACCGCGGCGATGGTGTCCACCGTCCGCCGGATCTCCTCGGCCACGTCCACCTCGTCGCCCGGGCCGGCCTTCACCCCGCCGATGTCGATGATCTCGGCGCCCTCGTCGACCGCGCGCTCCACCGCGCGCAGCGCGCTGTCCTGGGCGAACGTGGCGCCCCGGTCGAAGAACGAGTCGGGCGTGCGGTTGACGATCGCCATCACCACCAGCTCACCGGGGCCGAACGTCCGTCCGCCCAGCCGCAACGCCCCGGTCATGCCCGCCTCCTCGTCGCCCGCGCTCGCCGGCCGGTCCGACGCTATCCGGTCCCGTGTGCGCCACCCCTGCCGGTCCCGTGCGTCGGACGCATTTACCGACCGGACGTCCCGGAGGGCTCGCCCGATCCCGGCCCGCATGCCACGATCTGTGCATGGGTGAGGTTCTGCTCCTCTTGGTCGTCGCGCTGACAGTCGCGGCGGTGGTGTTCGGCGTGACGGTGCTGGTCTCCGGCAAGGATCCGGGCCTGACACCGGCCGAGCCGGACGGGCGGGCCGTGCCCCTGCCGGGCAGCCGTCCGCTCGACGAGTCGGACGTGACAGGCGTCCGCTTCGACACGGCGCTGCGCGGCTACCGGATGGCCCAGGTCGACTCCGCGCTGCGCCGCGCGGCGTACGACATCGGCTACAAGTCCGAGCTGATCAGCGTGTTGGAGGCGGAGAACGCGGCCCTGCGCGACGGCCGCACCGAGGACGCCGACGCGCTGCGCCGGGCGCGCGAGGAGGCCGCCGCGACCCGGCCCGAGACCGAGCAGGCGGTCGACCCGTCCGACCCGGAGCCGGTGGTGATCGACCTGTCCGCGCCCGAGCAGCCGTCCCGTACCGACGCCGACGGACAGCCGGGAGGCACCCCGGCCGAGCCGGGCGTGGCGGAGGCCCCCGCCGCCGCGGCGACCGAGGACACCGTCTCCCCGGCGAACGGGATCGCTGCCGGCTCGGCCGACGACGACCGGGAGCGCGGTTCGGTGGTCCGGTCGGAGTCCGCGTGACCGGCGCCGGCCGCCCGGCCGACGACTTCACCGAGGCGTCCCGGCGCGGCGCCGGCGAGGTCACCGCCACCGTGATCGTCGACGCGCCGGCCGATCGCGTCTTCGCCGCGCTCACCGCCTGGGAACGCCAGTCGGACTGGATCCCGCTGACCCGGGTCCGGGTGGTCGAGGGTGACGGCGGTGAGGGCAGCCTGGTCGAGGCGGTCACCGCGCTCGGCCCGGCCGTGCTCCGGGACGAGATGCGTGTGGTCCGGGTCGACGCCCCGTACGAGGTCGGCGTGGTGCACTGCGGCAAGCTGCTGCGCGGCCCCGGCGTGCTGCGCTGCACCCCGATGGACCGCGACCGCACCCAGGTGGTCTGGCACGAGTGGTTCCACCTGCCGGGTGGCCCGGCCGGGCGGGTGGCCTGGCCGGTGCTCTGGCCCGGCTCGAAGTTCAGCCTCACCCAGGCGTTGAAGAAGTTCGCCCGGCTGGTCGAGCAGGGCCGGCTGCCCTGACCGGCGGTCGGCGCGGCGGGGCTGTCGGTGGCCCGGCCTATCGTGGACGCCGTGACTGACCTGGTGAACGGCCCCGACGGGCTGCCGCGCTGCGCGTGGGGAGCGAGCACCCCCGACTACGCCGTCTACCACGACGAGGAGTGGGGCCGGCCGCTGCGCGGCGACGACGCGCTCTACGAGCGGCTGACGCTGGAGGCGTTCCAGTCCGGCCTGTCCTGGCTGACCATCCTGCGCAAGCGGCAGGCGTTCCGGGACGCCTTCGCCGGGTTCCGGATCGAGTCGGTGGCCCGCTACGGCGAGTCCGACGTGGCCCGGCTGATGGCCGACGCGGGGATCGTCCGCAACCGGGCCAAGATCGAGGCGGCGATCGCCAACGCCCGGGCCGCGTCGGAGCTGCCCGAGGGCCTCTCCGCGCTGCTCTGGTCGTTCGCGCCGCCGCCCCGGGCGGCGCGCCCCCGGTCCTTCGCCGAGGTGCCGGCCACCAGCCCGGAGTCCGCCGCGATGGCCAAGGCGCTCAAGAAGCGGGGCTTCCGGTTCGTCGGCCCCACCACCGCCTACGCGCTGATGCAGGCCACCGGCATGGTCGACGACCACCTGGCCGACTGTCACGTGAGCGGTGACCGGGCCGGGGTGTGACCGAGCGCGCCACCTCCGGCGTGATGGGATTGGGACATGACCGACACCGAGCCGCGTACGAGCGGGACGACCGACGGTGAGACCACTACCGGCGCCTGGGCGGTGCTGCTGCCCGCCGAGCGCTTCGAGGCCGAGCGGCTGGTGCACCACGACGTGCTGGAGCTGACCGGGCCGGCCGCAGCGGCTCGCCCGCGCCCCGGCGACCGGGTGGCGGTGCTGGTCGACGAGCCGCTGCGGCTGGTCGCGCTCGGCCGGGTCGCGCTCGCGGCGTCCGGGACCCGGGAGGACCCGGACGATCCGCAGTCCGACCTGGCGGCCGGGCCGCTCGTGGTCGCGTACACCCGGCGGGCGCTGGACGAGCCGGTTCCGGTCGACGGCCCGGCGCCGGACGGACCGGTGGTCGCGCTCGACCCGGCCCGCTGGCGGGCGCTGGCCGACCGGCTCGGCCCGCCGCCGGCCCGCAGCACCTGGCTGGTCAGCCTGGACCTGCCGATCGAGGCGGCGTCGCGGGCCGAGGCGGTCCGGATCTTCTGGTCCTACGTGCAGGAGCTGGGCCCGCGGGAGCTGCCGGCGTTCGTCTCGCCCTACGGCGACGAGCTGGCCATGCAGGCGTTCGTGCTCGGCGTCGAGGCCAACCAGGATCCGGAAGAGGACGACTGACCCCCCGTCCCGGGCGGTAGCGTCCGGGACGAGGGCCGGCGCCGGCCGGCGTGGTCAAGGGGGTGCCATGCGGTTCCGGGACAGGGTCGTGCTGGTGACCGGCGGAGCGTCCGGCCTGGGCGAGGCGACGGCGCGCCGGTTCGCCGCCGAGGGCGGCAAGCTGGTGATCGCGGACATCAACACCGAGGGCGCCGAACGGGTGGCGTCGAGCCTGCCGGACGCGCTCGCGGTGACCATGGACACCGGCGACGCCACCTCCGTCGAGCGCGGCATCGCCGAGGCGGTCGCGCGGTACGGCCGGCTCGACGTGATCTTCAACAACGCCGGCATCGACGGGCAGCAGCAGGCGCTGCACGAGATGGACCTGGCGAACTGGGAGAAGGTCCGCCGGATCAACGGCGACGGCGTGTTCTACGTGCTGCGGTACGGCATCGACGCGATGCTGCGCTCCGGCGGCGGCGCGATCGTCAACACCTCGTCCACGGCCGGGCTGACCGCGCAGGACAACATCTCGCCGTACACGTTCACCAAGGCCGGCATCGTCGGGCTGACCCGGTCCGCGGCCGTCGAGTACGCCGCCCGGGGCGTACGCGTCAACGCGGTCGCCCCGACAGTGGTGATGACCCCGCTCGTGGAGCACTTCATCGCGAACGCGCCGGACCCGGAGCAGATGCGCCGGCAGATGGAGTCGTTCAACCCGAAGCCCGGCATCCCGACCGCCGACGACGTGGCGGGCGTGGTGCTCTTCCTCGCCTCCGACGACGCGGCCTGGGTCACCGGGCACACGATCCCCATCGACGGCGGCTACGTGGCCCGCTGAGCGGGCGCGCGAGGGGTGCCCGGCGCCCGCCCCGGCCCGGTTCAGCGGCCCTCGAAGACCGGCTTCTGCTTGTTGACGAACGCCTTGGTGGCGGCGTGGTGGTCGGCGGTGGCGCCGCAGATCGCCTGCGCCTGCGCCTCGGCGGCCAGCGCGTCGGCGAGCGTGCCGGCGTCGGCGATGGAGAGCTGGCGCTTGATCGCCCCGTACGCGACGGTCGGGCCGGCGGCGAGCCGCGCGGCCAGCTCCTGCGCGGCCGGGAGCACCTGCTCGTCGTCGTCCACCAGCCGGTTCAGCAGGCCCAGCCGGCAGGCGTCGTCGGCGCTCACCGGCTCGGCGAGCATCAGCAGCTCGACGGCCTTGGCGTGGCCGACCAGCCGGGGCAGCGTCCAGGACGCGCCGGTGTCGGCGGCCAGCCCCACCCCGGCGAAGGCCATCAGGAAACGGGTCTTCGGGCCGCCGATGCGGAAGTCGGCGAGCAGGGCCAGTGAGGCGCCCGCCCCGGCGGCCATGCCGCGCACCGCGGCGACCACCGGCTTGGGCAGGTTGGCCAGCCGGGCGGCGATCGGGTTGTAGTGCGCCCGGACCGTGCCCAGCGGGTCGGCGTCGGCCGAGTCCAGCGTCTGCACGTGCTCGCGCAGGTCCTGCCCGGCGCTGAACGAGCCGCCCGCGCCGGTCAGCACCACGGCCCGGCAGGAGCGGTCGGTCTCCAGCTCGGCCAGGGTGTCCCGGAGCGCCTCCTTGAGCGCCACGTCGAGCGAGTTCATCGCCGTCGGGCGGTTCAGCGTCAGGGTGACGACGGCGTCGGTGCGGTCGACGAGCAGCGGCTCGGTCACGTTTCTAACGACCCTTCTGTCGTGCCAGGCGGTTGCTCGCGTCGAGGCACTGCTCGACGTACCGGTCGGCGGCCGGCCGGAGCCGGGCGGCGTGCCGGTCGAAGAAGCTGGCCGCGCTGGTGCCCGGCCACCGCTCGGGTAGCAGCGCCGGTGGCAGCTGCGGGTCCCGGAACAGGAACGTACGCCACGCGTGCACGAGCCGGAACCGGGCCGCGTACGCGTCCTCGTCGCTGCTGCGCACCGTGACGCCGGACAGGAGCGGCTTCTGCTCGGCGACGAAACGCTCGTACGCCCGGCCGATCTCGGCCAGGTCCCAGGCGCGGCGGACCACGCCCATCGCGCCGGGCGTGCCGGAGGTGTGGGCGGCGGTGAAGCGCTCGTAGCGCACGCCCGCCTCGTCGAGCAGCAGGTCGACGTCCTCGCCGGCGCGGGTGGCGACCCAGGTGCAGTCGTCGAGCGTGCCGTAGCCGAGGAAGCTGAGGTTGGCGGCGAGCCGCTGCCGGTCGCGGCGGGACGCGGGCGGGGTGAGCACCAGGAGGTCGAACCGTCCGTCCCAGCTGTGCCGTCCGGTCCGGTAGATCCGCGACGCCGCCTCGTCGAGTCGACGGGCCGCCTTCGGGGTGATCGAATACCCGGGTCCGGAGGCGAGCCGGAGTGGTTCCAGCCAGCCCTGGCGGACCATCCGGCTGACCGCGGTGCGCACCGCCGGTGGGGCGATCCCGAGCGGGGCGAGCAGCTTGACCAGGGCGGCGACGGGTGCGCGGCCACCTCGGGCCCGGAGGTGGTCGCCGTACAGGTCGAAGAGTGCCGACCGTGCCTGCATGACCGCACATTGTGACAGGCCTATCCAAGATAAGCTAGATGCTGTTACATCAATGCTGCTTCGGTTTGGGTCCGGCGGTGTTCATCAGGGAAAATCGTTGGTCGAGCCTCCCGTGATGGTTGCGGTTGGCGTTGGCGAAGTGGCTGTGGGGCAACTCACCGACCCTGGTGTAGGTCTGAGGGGAGACAACATGGCGGCGATGAAGCCGCGGACGGGCGACGGTCCGCTGGAAGTCACCAAGGAGGGCCGGGGCATCGTCATGCGTGTCCCGCTGGAGGGTGGTGGCCGGCTCGTCGTCGAGATGACTCCCGACGAGGCCACCGCGCTGGGTGACGCGCTGAAGGCGGCAGCGGGCTGATTCGAGGAGTGTCCGCGTGGCGTCCGCCGCGCGGGCGGTTCGTCATACCCTGAGCCACCGGCACCGCCGGTGGCTCAGGGCCTTCTCTGCGGGTGAGCGATGAAACGTCCCCGTTGAAACCATTTCGGAGGTACGGTCCAGCGTGCTGGTCATTCGTCTGGTGAGTGGGCCCGCGGGGTCCGACGCTCTCGTCCTGCCCGTCCGTCCCGGGAAGCCCGACTCCGTGGACTCGTCCGGCTCTCCGGCCGAACTGGTCCCGACCGCCGTCGCGCCCGGCGACGACGTCCGGGCCGAGGCCGCCGCCCTGCTGCCCGCCACCCGGCTCACCGGCGCCGCCGGTGAGGTACGCGAGCACCTGCGTCCCGGCGGCGCTCCGGCACGGCTGTGGCTGCTCGGCGTCGGGTCCGGCGACGAGCGCGACTGGCGCACCGCGGGCGCCGCGCTGGCCCGCGCGGCGAAGGATGAGACGCAGATCACCATCGCGCTTCCCGGCGAGGCGACCGAGGCGCTGCGCGGCCTGGCCGAGGGCCTGCTGCTCGGCTCGTACCGCTTCCGCCTCACCGAGTCCGGCGGACGCCCGGCCCTGGCCGAGGCGCTGGTGCTCGTCGACGACCCGGAGGCGCTCGCGGGCACGCTCGACGCCGCCCGGACCACCGCCGAGATGACCCGCCTGGCCCGGGACCTCACGAACACGCCCTCGTCCACCAAGAACCCGGAGTGGTTCGCCGAGCAGGTGGCCGGCGCCGCGTCCGGCCGGACCGGCCTGCACCTGCGGGTACGCGGTCCGCAGGAGCTGGCGGCCGAGGGCTTCGGCGGCATCCTGGCCGTCGGCGGCGGCTCCGCCAGCGGCCCCCGCCTGGTCGAGCTGGACTGGCGGCCCGACGGCGCGCGCACCCACGTGGTCCTCGTCGGCAAGGGCATCACGTTCGACACCGGCGGCATCTCGATCAAACCGGTGCCCGCCATGAAGCTCATGCGCAAGGACATGGCCGGCGCCGCCGCGGTGATCGCCGCGACGCTCGGCGCCGCCGAACTGGGGCTTCCGGTACGGGTCACCACGCTGGCCCCGCTCGCCGAGAACATGGTCAGCGGGTCGGCGTTCCGCCCCGGCGACGTGATCCGGCACTACGGCGGGCTGACCAGCGAGAGCACCAACTCCGACGCGGAGGGCCGGCTGGTCCTCGCCGACGCGATGGCGTACGCGGTCCGCGAGCTGAAGCCCGACCTGCTGATCGACCTGGCCACGCTGACCGGCGCGAACGCGGTGGCCCTCGGCAAGCGGCACGCGGCGCTCTACAGCGAGAACGACGCCCTGGCCGGCGACCTGCTCGACGCGATCACCGCGGCCGGTGAGCGGGCCTGGCGGATGCCGCTCGCCGACGACTACGTCGAACACCTGGCCAGCGACGTCGCCGACCTGCACAGCTCACCGGCGCAGGGCGCCGGCTCGGTGGTGGCCGCGCTGTACCTGCGGGAGTTCACCGGTGACCTGCGGGACCGGTGGGCGCACCTGGACATGTCCGCGCCGTCGTGGTCCGACGACACGCACGGCGAACTGGTCAAGGGCGCCACCGGCTGGGGCGTACGCGGGTTGCTGCGCTGGCTGGCGACGCTGGGCTGAATCAGGCGTGCCGGGGCATGATTCAGCTCTTCACGGCGGCGAGCAGGCCGTGGCCGACCGGCAGCAGCGCGGGCACCCAGTTCTCCGACTCGCGGATCGCCTTGATGGCCTCCCGCACGGTGACCGTCTCGACGTCCCGCGCGGCCGGATCGCCGACCCGGCCGGCCGCGAGCGCGCCGTTGAGCGCGAGCACCCCGCCGGGGCGCAGCAGCCGCAGCGCCGCGTCCACGTACGCGGCGAAGCCGGTGGCCGCCGCGTCCACGAAGACCAGGTCGTAGGCGCCGTCCGCGAGGCGGGGCAGCACGTCGAGGGCCCGGCCGGTGATGATCCGGGTACGCCCCGACGGGAAACCCGCCTCCTGGAACAGCCGCCGGGCGATGCGCTGGTACTCCACCTCGACGTCGATCGTGGTGAGCACCCCGTCCGGGCGCATGCCGCGCAGCAGCCAGATGCCGCTCACCCCGGTGCCGGTGCCGATCTCCACCACCGCCCGGGCGTTGCCGGCGGCGGCGAGCAGCCGCAGGGCGGCTCCCGACCCGGGCGTGACCGCCTCCAGGCCCACCTCGTGGGCGAGGGCGCGGGCCGTGCGCAGCACGAGGTCCTCGGTGACGTACGACTCGGCGAAGTGAAGCGCCTGGGCCGTCGAACTGCCGTGACCGGCGACCGTGGCGATGGGACACCTCCGGGGGCGGACTGGTGCGAGGGGCGGTATGCACTGTGAGCGTAGAGGCGGGCCGGTACCCGCGCAGCCGCGAGTCCGCTGTGAAGCGGTCACGGAGGGCAACCCCTGACTCCATTCGCGTCATCCGTGTAATCCTGGATGCGTCCCGCGCGTCACGGTCGTCCGGCTCCGCCGGTCTCCGGCGCGGGGCGAGGGGGACGGAGTGGGAGGCACCGACGTGACCGACGGCTGGGACTGGCGCCGGCCCGGCGGATCACCGGCACCGGGTGGACCGGCGCCGGGACGACCCGCGCAGGACGCCCCGGGTCAGGCGACGTCGCCGTGGTGGTCGGACGCGCTCGCCGACCCGTGGCGGGACCCGTACGCGCCGGCCGCCGTGGTCGTTCCGGCGGCACCGACACCGGGCGCGGGTGAGCCGGAGCCGGTCACCGATCCGGACCTGCCGACCCGGCCGGGACTGCGCCAGATGGTGCTGATTTCCCTGGTCACCGCGTTGCTGGCCGGTTCCCTGGGCAGCGCCCTGACGTACGCCCTCCTGCGCGGCGGTGACGTGCCGACGCTCGGCGCGCAGTCGGGGCAGGCCCCGGCGCTGGCCCAGCGCAAGCCCGAGTCGCTCGCGGGCGTCGCCGAGCGGGTCCTGCCCAGCGTGGTCACCATCCGGGTGGTCAGTCTCGGCGGCACCAGCGAGGGCTCCGGCTTCGTGGTCAGCGCCGAGGGGCACATCGTCACGAACGACCACGTGGTCGCCGACGGCCCCGGAAAGGCGACGGTCGTGTTCAACGACGGCAGCACCGCCGCGGGCACCGTGGTCGGGCAGGACCCGGAGTCGGACATCGCAGTGATCAAGGTCTCCCGCTCCGGGCTGACGCCGGTGCAGTTCGGCGACTCCGACGCGCTCGCTGTCGGTGACCCGGTGCTCGCGATCGGCTCGCCGCTGTCGCTCGCCAACACCGTCACCGCCGGCATCGTGAGCGCGCTGGACCGGACGATGCAGGCCGGCGAGCCGGGCGGGCCGACCCGCTACTACGCGGCGATCCAGACCGACGCCGCGGTCAACCACGGCAACTCCGGCGGCCCGCTCGTGGACGGCGCCGGCCGGGTGGTCGGGGTGAACTCGACGATCAAGTCACTGGTGGCCGACGGGCAGGAGGCCGGCAACATCGGTCTCGCCTTCGCCATCCCGATCAACCAGGCGAAGCGGATCACCGAGGACATCATCGGCACCGGCAAGGCCCGGCGTACGGTGATCGGCGCCCAGGTCGGCGGCACCGGCGCCACCGGCGGCGGGGTACGCCTCAACGCGGTCGAGCCGGCCGGTCCGGCGGCGGCCGCCGGGCTGCGCACCGGGGACGTGGTGCTGCGGCTGGACGGCCATCCGATGACCGACCCGACCGATCTGGTGGCGCTGGTGCGCAAGTACGCGCCCGGGTCGGTGGTGACTGTCGAGTACCGGCGGGGGTCGGCGCGGCAGAACGCCTCGGTGACGCTCGCCGCCGACGCGAAGTGAGCACCGGTCACCCCCTCCCGGATGGTCACCTGACGTGCGTAGTCTTGCCGTGGACACGGACGAGGAGGCCGCGGTGTTCGAGAACCTGAACTGGTGGGAGATCGGCGTCCTGCTGCTCCTGGCGCTGTTGATCTTCGGGGACCGGCTGCCCAACGTCATCAACGACGGTCTCCGGATGGTCCGCAACCTGCGCAGCATGGCGCGCAACGCCACCGGCGACCTGAGCCGCGAGCTGGGTACGGACATCCAGCTGGAGGACCTGCACCCCAAGGCGTTCATCCGCAAGCACCTGCTCAGCGAGGACGACGAGCAGGCGATCCGCAAGCCGCTGCAGAGCATGTACGACAACCTGCGCTCGGACGTCACCGGCGTGCACGACGAGCTGAAGGACGTCGCGAAGGCCGCCGACCTGCGTACCCCCAGCGTCGCGACCAGCACCCCCACCCCGCCGGCCCCCCGCCCGTCCTACGACGACGCCACCTGAGCCGGAAAAGGGACCGCCCCCTCTCGCGTGCGGCGGGAAGGGGCGGTTGGGGAGCGGTGGGAGCTAGCGGCCGGCGGGCTTCAGGCCCAGGGGCTTGCCGAGCAGGGACTCGCGGCGTACGGCCAGGCGGTCGGCGACCTGGAACAGGGCCTTCGCGGCGGGAGCGTCCGGCTGCGCCAGCACGATCGGCTGACCGGCGTCGCCGCCCTCGCGTACCCGGGTGTCCAGCGGGATCTGCCCCAGCACCGGCACCTGCGCGCCGATGGTCCGGGTCAGCGACTCGGCCACCGCCGCGCCGCCACCGGCCCCGAAGACCTCCATCCGGGAGCCGTCCGGCATCTCCAGCCACGACATGTTCTCGATGACGCCGACCACCCGCTGGTGGGTCTGCAACGCGATCGCGCCGGCCCGCTCGGCCACCTCCGCGGCGGCCGCCTGCGGCGTGGTGACCACCAGGATCTCCGCGTTCGGCAGCAACTGGGCCACCGAGATCGCGATGTCGCCGGTGCCCGGCGGCAGGTCGAGCAGGAGGACGTCCAGGTCGCCCCAGTAGACGTCGGCGAGGAACTGCTGGAGCGCCCGGTGCAGCATCGGCCCGCGCCAGACCACGGCGGCGTTGCCGGGGGTGAACATGCCGATCGAGATGACCTTCACGCCGTGCGACTGCGGCGGCATGATCATGTCTTCGACGCGGGTCGGCGCGCCGTCGGCGCCGAGCATCCGGGGCACCGAGTGGCCGTAGATGTCCGCGTCCACCACACCCACCGACAGTCCCCGCGACGCCAGCGCGGCGGCCAGGTTGACGGTCACGCTCGACTTGCCGACACCGCCCTTGCCGCTGGCCACCGCGTAGACGCGGGTCCGCGAGCCGGGCTGGGCGAACGGGATCACCGGCTCGGCAGTGGCGCCACCGCCGCGCAGCTTCGACTGCAGCTCCTGGCGCTGCTCCGGGCTCATCACCCCGAAGACGATCTCCACGCCGCTCACGCCGGGCACCGCGCCCACGGCGGCGGTGATGTCGCTGCGCAGCTTGTCCTTCAGCGGGCAGCCGGCCACGGTGAGCAGCAGCTCCACCCGGACCACGCCGTCGTCGTCCCGCTCGGCGGACTGGACCATGCCGAGTTCGGTGATCGGCCGGCGGATCTCCGGGTCGTTGACGGTGGCCAGGGCGGCCTGGATCGCGTCGGAGACGGTGCTGACGGGTGCTGACATGCCCGCAATGCTACGTCGCGGGTCATCGGCCACCGCCGCTGGCGGGGGCGGTGTGAGCGATTCGATGGCCGGTCAGCCCTCGTAGCGACCGTCCCGCGCGAAGTCCCCGTCCAGCTCGTCCCGGGGCTCGTCCAGCCGCTCGGTGCCGGCCGTCCTGCGGGCCTCCCGCTCCTGCTGCCGCCGCTCCAGCTTGCGCCGCCGCTCGGCCGCCTCGTCCAGTTCCTCGCCCAGCCGGGTCAGCTCCGAGCGGAGGAAGTCCCGGGTCGCCACGTCACCCATCGCGATCCGCAGCGCGGCGATTTCCCGCGCCAGGTACTCCGTGTCGGCCTTCTGCAGCGTGGCCCGCCGCCGGTCCTCGTCCAGCGCGATCCGGTCCCGGTCCGCCTGCCGGTTCTGCGCGAGCAGGATCAACGGCGCCGCGTAGGACGCCTGCAGGGACAGGACCAAGGTCAAGAACGTGAAGGTGTACGGGTCGAAGCGCAGGTTCGCCGGGGCCAGCGTGTTCCACAGGAACCAGGCCACCAGGATCAGCGTCATGTAGACGAGGAAGTTCGCCGTGCCCATGCCCCGGGCGATGCCCTCGGCCCAGCGGCCGAACGTCTCCGCGTCGACTCGGCGCAGGCGCAGGTTCCGTGGGGTGCGCGGCTGGTCCAGCCGGTCGCCCCGTCGCTGATCACTCATCGTCGCCGTCCAGGGGGCCGTCGTCGGTGGCGGACGAGGGGGATACCGCGTCCCGGTCCCGCCAGTCCCGCGGCAGGGAGTGGTCGAGCACGTCGTCCACTGTCACCGCGCCGACCAGGCGGTTGTTCCGGTCCACCACCGGCATGCCGACCATGTCGTACGTGGCCATCCGGCGGGTGATCTCGGGCAGCGGGGTCGATGTCCGCAGCGGGTCGATGTCGTTCACCACGATCCCGCCGAGCAGATCCGCCGGCGGTTCCCGCAGCAGCCGCTGGAAGTGCACCATGCCCAGGTAGCGGCCGGTGGGCGTGGTCAGCGGGGCGCGGGTCACGAAGACCTGGGCGGCCACCGCCGGCGAGAGCTGCGGCTCCCGGATCCGGGCCAGCGCCTCGGCCACCGTGGCGTCTGGCGGCAGGATCACCGGCTCCGAGGTCATCACGCTGCCGGCGGTGCCGGAGGCGTAGCGCAGCAACTGGCGTACCGGGTCGGCCTCGTCCGGCTCCATCAGGTCGAGCAGCACGTCCTGCTCCGGCGGGGGCAGCTCGTTGAGCAGGTCGGCGGCGTCGTCCGGCTCCATCTCCTCCAGCACGTCGGCGGCGCGCTGGCGGTCCAGCGCGGCCAGGATCTCCACCTGGTCGTGCTCGGGCAGCTCGCTGAGCACATCGGCCAGGCGCTCGTCGTCGAGCGCTGCGGCCACCTCGTTGCGCCGGGCGTCGGGCAGGTCCTGGAGGGCGTTGGCGAGGTCGGCGGGGCGCATGTCCTCCAGGACGGCGAGCAGGTTCGCCGTACCCCGGTTGTCGCCGACCGCGCCGAGGCCGTGCACCCGGTCCCACTCGACCTGGTGGAGGTGGCCGCGCCGGGTGAGCCGGCCGGTGTGCTCGCGCACGGCGACCCGGCTCAGCGTCCACTCGCCGCCGCGGCTGCACTCCATGGCCACGTCCACCACGGAGCCGGCCCGGCCGCCCTCGACCTGGACCCGGCGGTCGAGCAGTTCCTGGAGCACCAGCAGCTCGTTCGGGCGCTTCTCGAACCGGCGCAGGTTGAGCGTGCCGCTGCCGAGCACCACCCCGTCGGGATCGATGGAGGTGATCCGGTTGATGGACAGGAAGATGCGCCGTCGCATCGGCATCTCCGCGACCAGGCCGACCACCTCCGGCGGTCGCTGGGTCGCGCGCATCCGCGCCACCGCGTCCCGGACGCGGCCGACCTGATCGCCGTTCGGGTCGAAAACGGCGACTCCGGCGAGTCGAGCGAGGTAGACCCGGTTCGGCGTGCTCACGGGCACCAGCCTAAGGGCCTACTCTCTAACAGCATGTCGACCTTGGGCTACGAGATCGTGGACGTCTTCACCGACCGCCCCTTCGCCGGCAACCCGCTGGCTGTGGTGTTCGGCGCGGAAGGGCTGGCCACCGAGCAGATGCAGGCGCTCGCGCTGGAGTTCAACCTGTCCGAGACGGTCTTCGTGCTCCCGCCGACACAGGTCGGCGCCACCTACCGGGCGCGGATCTTCACCCCCGCCGACGAACTGCCCTTCGCCGGGCACCCGAGCGTCGGCGCCGCGGTGACCGCGAGCCGGCGTGGCGTCTTCGGCGCGGGCCGGGTCACCCAGGAGTGCGGCGCCGGCGTCCTGCCGATCGAGGTGACTGCCACCGGCGCGACGCTCACCGGCGGCACGCCCACGCTCGGCCCGGAACTCGACCCGGAACCGCTGCTGGAGATGGTCGGCCTCACCGGCCCCGACCACGTCGGCCCGCCGCCGCGCGTCGCCGGGTGCGGCCTGGAGTTCCCCTACCTTCCGGTACGCCCGGACGCGGTGGCCCGGGCACGGTTGAACACGACGGCGGCGGAGCGGTACGGCGTTGAGCACGTCAGCCTCTTCTCCTGGGACGCCGATTCGCAAACCGCGCACGCCCGGGTCTTCGTGCCGGGGCTCGGCGTGCCCGAGGACCCGGCGACCGGCTCGGCCGCTCTCGGGCTGGGCGTGTGGCTGGTCGCGAGCGGGCTGCTGCCCGGCGAGGGGCGCGCGGAGTACACCGTTCGGCAGGGCATCGAGATCCACCGCCCCTCCACGCTGACCTGCACGGTGACCGCCTCCGGCGGGCTGGCGCTGGGAGCGACCGTCTCCGGCCAGGTGATGCCGGTGGCCCGAGGCGAGATCACCGTCCCCCCGTTCATCGGCTGACCCCACCCCACCCCACCCCATCCCGCCTTGTTGATCAAGGAGTTCGTGTCGGCGAACGGGCCTCTGGAGGACACGAACTCCTTGATCAACAAGGCGGGATGGGGTGGGACGGGCCGGGATGGGGGAGGATGGCGGGGTGAGTGACGAGGTGGACGAGCGGGTGACTCCTCCGCTGGTGGACGAGGCGGTGAAGAAGGCCGCTGTCTGCTGGGTGAGCAGTGGCGGCGGCCCGGCGTACGCGCTGTGGTGCCTCCCGCTGGACGGCACGCTGCTGGTGGTCACCGGCCCCGGTGAGCAGGCCGCCCCCGGGCTGGCCGACAGCGAGACCGCCGAGGTCACGTTGCGCGGCGACCACGGCGGACGGATCGTCACCTGGTCGGCGCGGGTGACCCGGCTGCGACCCGGCACCGAGGAGTGGGACACGGCCGCGCCGCTGGTCGCGGCGAAGCGGCTCAACGCCTCAGGGGCCGCCGCCGAGCTGGTGGAGCGATGGGTGGCGCAGGGATGCGCGCTCAACCGGCTCGCGCCCGTCGGCGCCGTCGTGACCGGCGCCGACCTGCCGGACAGCTCGCTGAGTGAGCAGCCCCGGCCGGCCCCCGTGGTGCGGGCCGTCCGCAAGCCGTTCCGCCTGCACCGCGTCCGCCGCCGCTGACCGCGAACCGCCGGGGCGTCAGGCGGCCGCCCGATCCGACCCGGCCACGTCCGACGCCCCGCGTCCGACGGGCCCGGTCAGGCGACGGGGACCGGGTCGAGCAGGCCGAGCACGTCCGTCAGCGAGGTCAGCGACGGCCCGTCGAAGCCGTGGTCGGCGTTGAGGACCACATGGCCGGCCAGATCCGGCGCGGCCAGCCGGACCGCGCTCAGCCCGGCCCGTTCCGCGCCGGTCAGTTCCTGGCTGTCGCCGTCGCCGACGTAGAGGCAGTCGGCCGGCGCCTGGCCGAGCCGGTAACACGCGGCGAGGTAGAGCTCCGGGTCCGGTTTGCAGCGCCCGAGGCGTACCGAGAAGATCTGGGCGTCGAGCAGCGGCGCGACCGGGAGCTGCGGCAGGAACGCCGGCAGCTCGTGCGTGCAGTCGCTGACCAGCCCGGTGCCGACGCCCCGGCGACGCAGCGCGGCCAGCACCGGGACCGCCTCGGCGCGCAGCCGGGTGTCGGCGCGTACCGCAAGGTGCCGGGAGGCGACGGCGGCGCGTACCGCCGCGTCGGACGGGTGGACGCCGAGCCGGGCGCACACCCGGCGCATGGTGGACTCGGCGTTACCGAAGGAGCCGCTGGCCCGTTCGTAGAAGCTGCTGTCCAGCACCTCCATCAGGGCCTCGGGGGAGCAGCCGAGCAGTTCGGCGGTGGCGATGTGGGCGGCTCCACGCCGCGCGCCGTGGGTCAGGGTGCCGAAGAAATCGAACAGCACGGCCTGGAATCTGGGCATGAGGGAACGCCTCCGGACGTCGAGGGGGGAGATCGCCGGGACGCATGATCGTAACGGAGTGCTGACTTTCCGTGTCGGTCGGGTGTTCGTGTGAGGATTACCGCTCGTGCCGACCGTTCCGCATCGCCCGCCGCTCGACGTGTTGACGGTGGGCGCGCTCGCCCTGGCTGTCGCCTCGGTGTCGTCCTCGGCACCGCTCGTGGCGTTCGCCGCCGCCTCGGCGCTCGCTGTCGCGTTCTGGCGTACCGCGTTGTCGGCTGCGGTCCTCGGGCCGGTGGCGCTGACCCGTCGACGGGCCGAGCTGCGCGCCCTGACGGTCGGGCCGGGCCGGCGTGAGGGCCTCTACTGCGTACTCGCCGGGGTCGCGCTGGCTGCCCACTTCGCCACCTGGATGCCGAGCGCGCAGCTCACCTCGGTCGCGGCCGCTACCGCGCTCGGCGCGACGCAGCCGGTCTGGCAGGGCCTGATCGCCCGCTGGCAGGGGCGGCGGCTGCCGGCGGCGGTGTGGGCCGGCATCGCGGTGGCCGTGCTCGGCGCGGCGCTCGCCACCGGCGCGGACTTCGGCGTCTCGGGCCGGGCGTTCGCCGGTGACCTGCTCGCGGTGGTCGGCGGCCTGTTCGCGGCCGTCTACACCGCCTTCGGTGAGCGGGCCCGGGCCAGCATCAGCACCACCACCTACACCACCGTCTGCTACGGCGTGTGCGCGCTGGTCCTGCTGGTGGTGTGCCTGGTCGGAGGGGTACGCCTGCACGGCTTCGAGGGCACGACCTGGCTGGCGATCCTCGGACTGGTGGCCGGCGCCCAACTGCTCGGCCACTCGATGTTCAACTACGCCCTGCACCGGGTCTCCGCGACCACTGTGAGCGTGCTGATCCTGCTGGAGGCGCCCGGCGCGGCAGTGATCGGCTGGGTGTGGCTGGGCCAGCTGCCCCGGCCGCTGGCCCTGCCCGGCCTGGCGTTGCTGCTGGCCGGCGTGGCGGTGGTGGTGCTCGGCGGGGCGCGGGCCGGTCGCCGTGCCACGCCGGTCGCGGCGCCCGCCGACCCGGACCCGCTGGGCGACGCGGAGCGGGCGCGGCGACCCGGCGACGCGCCCGACTGAGCCGGTCGGGGCGAAGTCGCGCCGTTCCGGCCCCTGGACGGTCCCGTTTGCACGAAAGTGCTCAGGGTGGGGGCGGAGCGGGACGACGCGGCACAGGCGGGCACGGTCGTCACGCCCTCGGCCGAGTTCCCGCCGCTCGGCGACGAGGAACGGGCGGCCCTCGGCCGGATCGGCGAGCGGTGGCGCGGCCCGCGCCGCGCCGACGACCTGCCGGTCGACCCGACGCTGGGCCGGCACGACCACCATCCGGCGCCCACCCGCTTCGGCCGGCTGGCGCCGATCGACATGTTCACCGTGGCGCAGCCGGGGGAACTGGTCGCCACCGGCGCGGCGGACCTGCCCGGCAACCGGGCCGGCCGGTCGGTCGCCCGGGTCCGCCGGACCCTGATCGGTCCGCCGTTGTCCAGCGCGTCGGTGCTCTACGAGCGGATGCGCAAGCTGGTCGCGCTGCCTGTGCTCTCCTCGGATCTGCTCAGCTCCGTCGCGTACGGGCCGGAGGCGATGCTCGCGGTGCTGGTGCTGGCCGGGAGCGCCGCGCTCGGGCTGGCCCTGCCGCTGGCCGCCGTGCTGGTGGTGCTGATGGTCGCGGTCGGCCTGTCCTACCGGCAGACCATCCCGGCCTATCCGCACGGCGCCGGCTCGTACATCGTCGCGGGGGACAACCTCGGGCGTACGCCGGGACTCGCCGCCGCGGCCGGGCTGATGCTCGACTACGTGCTGACCGTGTCGGTGTCGATCGCGGCCGGGGTGCACGCGGTCACGTCGGCGCTGCCCGGCCTCGGCCGGTGGACCGTGCCGCTCGGGGTGCTGGTGATCGCCGTGCTGCTCGCCGGCAACCTGCGTGGCGTACGCACCGCCGGGAACATCTTCGTGCTGCCCACGTACGCGTTCGTGGTGGTGCTGCTCGTGGTGCTGGCGGTCGGGTACGCGAAGGCCGCCTCGCGGGGTTTCGCGCCGCTGCCGCCGCCCTCGGCGCCCGCGGCCGAGGGGCTGGGCCTGCTGCTGGTGCTGCGGGCGTTCTCCTCCGGGGCGGTGTCGATGACCGGCATCGAGGCGGTCTCGAACGCGGTGCCCGCGTTCCGCCCGACGGAGTGGCGCAACGCCCGCACCACGCTGGGCTGGATGGTCGCCATGCTGGTGACGCTGTTCGCCGGCCTGATCGGGCTGATCCACCTCGACGGTCTGGCGCCCCGCGCGGACGAGACGCTGCTGTCCCAGCTCGGCCGGGTCACGTTCCCCAGCGGTCCCGGGTACGCGATCCTGCAGGCCACGACCGCGCTGATCCTGCTGCTCGCGGCGAACACGGCGTTCAACGACTTTCCCCGGCTGCTGTTCTTCATGGCCCGGGACGGGCACGCGCCGCGCCGGTTCCTGCACATGGGCGACCGGCTGGCGTTCAGCAACGGGCTGGTGGCGCTGGCGCTGACCGCAGCGGTGGTGTTCGTCGCGTTCGGCGGGCACACCGAGCGGCTGATCCCGCTCTACGCGGTGGGCGTCTTCCTCGCCTTCACGCTGTCCCAGACCGGCATGGTGGTGCACTGGCGGCGCCGCCGGGGGCCGGGCTGGCGTCGCCGGCTAGCGGTCAACGCGGTCGGCGCGACGCTGTCCGGCCTGGTGCTGCTGACCGCGGCGGTAGCCAAGTTCGCCGAGGGCGCCTGGGTGGTGGTGCTCGCGGTGCCACTGCTGGTGTTGCTGTTCCGCCGGATCCACGGGCACTACGACCGGCTGCACCGCGCGCTGGTGCTGCACTCGCCGCCGTCCGCGCCGCCCGCCGAGTGCGACGAGCTGCCCCAGCAGGTACGCCACCTGGTGGTGGTGCCGGTGGCCCGGCTGAACCGGGCGTCGCTGCGCGCGCTGGCGTACGCGACCTCGCTCGGGCGGCCGACGCTCGCCGTGCACCTCGCTCCGGCGCAGGACGAGGCGGACCGGTTCCGGGACCAGTGGCGGGCCTGGGGCGACCACCTGAAGCTGGAGACGATCGTGTCGCCGTACCGGTCGGTGATCGGCCCGCTGGCGCACTACCTGGAGGCGCTGCACGCCGCGAGCCCGGACCTGACGCTCACCGTGATCGTGCCGGAGGTGGTGCTGCGCCGACGTCGGTACCGGCTGCTGCACAGCCGCGCCGAGCAGCGGCTGCGGACCGCGTTGCGGGCGCTGCCCGGCGTGGTGGTGACGAGCGTTCCGGTGCACGTGTCGCGGTGACGCTCAGAGGTATCCGGCGAAGTGGTCGGCGACCAGCGCTGCAACCGCCTCGGCGTCCCGGTCGAGGTCCACCTCGATCACGCGTACCCCGAGCGCCCGGGCGGCGGCGACCGCGTCGGCGGCGACCAGCTCGTCGCGCGCGATCCGATGACGCCACGCCCGCTCCGGGTCGCTCACGCCGGGATGCCGGGCCATCGCCCGCGGCAGCCGTTCCACCTGGTACGCGCGGAACTCCGGCGTCGGCACCAGCACCACCATCTGCCCTGTCGACTCGACGATCGGGGCAACCAGTTCGGGCCGCAGCCCCCAGCCCTCGGCGACCACCCGGCGACCGCTCACCAGCGCGCTCAGGTCGTCGAGCACCCACTCGAAGCGGCGCGGAAATCCGGCGAGGGTCTCGGCTGCCATCCGCTTGGGGTCGGTCGTCACCCAGGTGGCCTCCGCGTCCGGGCCGTCCGGCGGCTCACCCCGTCGGATCCGGTCGGCGATCCGCCGGTCGTCGTGCCCTCGCGCGTCGTGGCGGTCGTAGAGGTACGCGGTCAGCCCGTACCGCAGTGCCAACGTGACCGCGAGTGTCGTCTTGCCGGCCCACTGCGCGCCGCCGATCCAGAGTGCGCGGCGGGCGGTGGCCAGAGGATCGAAGTCCATGCCCCGACACTGCGCCTCGCCAGCCCCAAGATCAAGTCTTGTTCTCGGCGTCCCCGCGTGATGAAGTGAGGGAGAAGGCGCAGCTCAGACGTCGCGTACCTCAAGCACGCGGGTGGCGGGCGCGGCGTCGCCCAGCTCGGCGCGCAGCGCGACGCGGTCCGGGTCGACCAGGAACGCGTCCAGCCCGGCGCGGGCGGCGAACCGGATCACGTGCACCTCGGTCTCCCCGTCGCCGGTACGCAGCCGCCGTTGCAACTCGCCGCCGTGCCGGCCGAGCAGCGCCAGCACCGCGTCCTCGTACCGCCGCCCGGCGTCCGCGTCGGCGCTCAGGTCGACCAGCGCGACCAGCAGGACCTCGTTTCCCGTCGTCATGGCGTCGAGTGTCCCAGCGGACCGGCGGTCGTGGTGACCCGCTCAGGCGTCGACGCCGACGGCCTTCGCGCTGGCCGTCCAGAGCCGCGCGGCCAGCGCCGGGTCGGCCGCCTTGGGCCGGGGCCGGTGCGGCATGCGGTCGGCGTAGTAGCCGCCGTTCGTCAGCCGGGACGGATCCTGGCAAGCGAGCCAGACCAGCGTCTCGGCACCCTTCTCCGGGCTGCGGAACGGCAGCAGCCGCATGCCGAGCGCCACGATCCGGCTCTCGTTGCCGAAGCGGGTCCGCACCACGCCCGGGTGGAACACGTGCGCGGGCACCTCCGGCCAGCGCCGGGCCGCCTCGGCGGTGAACAGGATGTTCGCCTGCTTGCTGGTGCCGTACGCGCGGAACGGCCGGTACGAGCGCAGCGCGGAGTTGAGGTCGTCGGGGTCGAGCACGCCGCTGCGGTGCGCGTCCGAGCCGGTGACCACCATCCGCCCGATCCGGTCCCGCAGCAGGTTGCTGAGCAGGAACGGGGCGAGGTGGTTGGCCTGCATGCTCAGCTCGAAACCGTCGACCGTGGTGATCGGCTCCAGCACGATCGCGCCGGCGTTGTTGGCGAGCACGTCGATCCGGTCGTAGCGCTCGCGCAGGCGTTCGGCGAGCCCGCGTACGTCGTCGAGCACCGCGAAGTCGGCGCGGAACAGCTCCGGCTGCTCGCCGCAGCACTCGCGGACCCGCTCGCCCGCGGCGCGCAGCCGGGCCGGGTCCCGGCCGACCAGCACCACCTGGTCACCGCGGCGCGCCAGCTCCTCCGCGGCGGCCAGGCCGATGCCGGAGCTCGCCCCGGTCAGCACCACGATCCGACGCTCAGTGAGATCTTCCACAGGTCCATTCACCCCGGTCACGGCACGAGGTTACCGTGGCGTCACCACGCCCTTTGGGATCGTTAAGTTCTCGAAATCCACCGCTGCGCCGGCGCCTGCGCCGGACGCTGGAAGGAGCGCACCCATGACCGCTGTCGGTCGTCCCCGCCGATCCTGCCTGGCGGTGCCCGGCTCCAGCGTCAAGATGCTCGGCAAGGCCCAGGGCCTTCCCGCCGACCAGGTCTTCCTGGACCTGGAGGACGCGGTCGCCCCGCTGGCCAAGCCGGACGCGCGCAAGAACATCGTGGCGACGCTGAACGAGGGCGACTGGGCGGGCAAGACCCGCGTGGTCCGGGTGAACGACCTGACCACGCCGTGGACCTACCGGGACGTCATCGAGGTGGTCGAGGGCGCCGGGGCGAACCTGGACTGCATCATGCTGCCGAAGGTGCAGAACGCCGAGCAGGTGCACTGGCTGGACCTGCTGCTCACCCAGATCGAGAAGACGCTCGGCCTGGAGGTGGGCCGGATCGGCATCGAGGCGCAGATCGAGAACGCGGCCGGGCTGGTGAACGTGGACGCCATCGCCGGCGCCTCGCCCCGGGTCGAGACGATCATCTTCGGCCCGGCCGACTTCATGGCCTCGATCAACATGAAGTCCCTGGTGGTCGGCGCGCTGATCCCGGACTACCCGGGCGACCCGTACCACTACATCCTGATGCGCATCCTGATGGCCGCGCGGATGCACGACAAGCAGGCCATCGACGGCCCGTTCCTGCAGATCCGCGACGTGGACGCGTTCCGCGAGGTGGCGAAGCGCTCGGCGGCGCTGGGCTTCGACGGCAAGTGGGTGCTGCACCCCGGCCAGATCGACGCGGCGAACGAGGTCTACTCGCCGGCGCAGGCCGACTACGACCACGCCGAGCTGATCCTCGACGCCTACGACTACTACACCTCGGAGGCGGGCGGGAAGCTCGGCGCGGTGATGCTCGGCGACGAGATGATCGACGAGGCGTCCCGCAAGATGGCCCTGGTGATCGCCGCCAAGGGCCGCGCCGCCGGTATGTCCCGTACGTCCTCGTTCACGCCGCCCTCGGCCTGATCGCGCGTCGGGCCGCCCCCGCGCCCGGGGGCGGCCCGGTGGCGTCAGTAGCTGCTGCTGGCGCTGGACGCGCCGATCGCGATCACGATCATCACGATGTAGAAGATGATGCCGGCGACCAGCAGAGCGGTCAGGATCCAGCCCACGATGATGGCCGCCGTGGCCATGCCCTCGCCCTGCTCACCGGTCTCCCGGATCTGCTTGCGCGCGACGTGGCCCATGATCGCGCCGATCGGCGCGGTGATGCACGAGGCGAAGCCGACGAGCGACAGGACCAGCGCCACGATGGCCATCGTGTTGGTGCGGGCCGGCGGCATCGCGTAGCCGGGATAGGCCCCCGGCGGCGGGTAGGTGCCCGGGGGCGGGTAGCCGGGCATCGCGGCGGCGTACGGGTCGCCGCCGGGTGGGGCGTACGGGGACTTCACGCCCGCGTACGGGTCGGCGACCGGCGCGTAGGGATCGGCGACCGGCGCGTACGGGTCGGCCTGGCCCGGCTGGTTCGGGATCGCGGGCATGATCGGGTCGGCCGGCGGCGCCGAGTGCGGCCCGGCCGCCGAGGGGTCCTGCCAACCACCGGGCGGTGGGGGATAGCTCATCTGATCATCTCCAGGTACGTGGTCGGCTCAGGGTAGCCACCGGCTCGCGACACGGAGCACCCTCTTTCCGGGCGCGCGTTGCCCGGCGGGTCGGTACCGGGCAGGATCCTCGGCATGGCACTTGACGCGCGTGGGGGTCGGTCGCGACGGGACATGAGCCGGCCGGGGTCGGTGCGGCGCCCGCGTGGCGGCGAGCCGGTCGGCGCCGCCGACTCCGAACGGTCGGCGCCGCTGCCGGAACCGGCCACCATGCGGCTGGACGGCCGGGTCGCGCTGGTCACCGGCGCGGGCAGCGCCGACGGCATCGGGTACGCGACCGCGCGCCGGCTGTCCGACCTGGGCGCCCGGGTGGCGATCGTCTCCACCACCCGGCGCATCCACGAGCGCGCGGGCGAGCTGGGCGTCACCGGCTTCGTCGCCGACCTCACCGACGAGTCGGAGGTGGGCGCGCTCGCCGACGCGGTGGCCGAGCAGCTCGGCGACGTCGAGGTGCTGGTGAACAACGCGGGCCTGGCCAGCCGGGCCAGCCCGGAGGTGCTGCGGCCGGTGGCCCAGCTGACGTACGACGAGTGGCGCGGCGAGATCGACAGGAACCTGACCACCGCGTTCCTGTGCAGCCGGGCGTTCATCGGTGGCATGGCCGAGCGGGGCTGGGGCCGGATCGTCAACCTGGCCGCCACCGCCGGGCCGGTCAACGCGCTGCCCACCGAGGCGGCCTACGCGGCGGCCAAGGCCGGCGTGGTCGGGCTGACCCGGGCGCTGGCGATGGAGATGATCGCCGACGGGGTGACTGTGAACGCGGTGGCGCCGGGCATCATCCACACCGCGGCGTCCACCATGGCCGAGATCAAGCAGGGCCTGGGTACGCCGGTCGGCCGTCCCGGCACGCCGGACGAGGTGGCCGCGGCGATCGCGTTCCTCTGCTCGCCGGCCGCGTCGTACATCACCGGGCAGATGCTCGTGGTCGACGGTGGCAACAGCGTCCGGGAGGCGCAGTTCCGCTGAGCCTCAGTAGGTGCCGTTGTCGGAGTTGGCCCAGATCGCCAGCCCGATCCAGCCGCAGCAGGCCACCAGGCCGATCGCGGTGAAGATGTAGCTGAGGATCAGTCCCCAGGTGGCGAGCTGGTCGCCGTCCTCGCCGGTCTGCCGGATCTGCCGCTTCGCCAGGTGGCCGCAGACGATGCCGGCGGGCGCGAAGACGAACGCGAAGACCAGTGACAGGATGGCGAGCACGTTCGTGCCGCCGGGGCGTGGCCCCGGCCCGGGTGGGCCGTACTGGCCGTAGGGCGGCTGCGGGGCGTACGGGGGCTGCTGGCCCCACTGCGGATGCTGCTGGCCGTACTGCGGCTGCCCGTACGGCTGGCCGTGCGGCGGCGGCTCGTACGGTGAGGGTGGCTGCTCGTCAGTCACGCGCGCCCCTTTTCCCCAGGTGAACGGGCCCTCTCTCTTGCGGACGCTACCCGTAGCGGTGAACCTTTTCACAGCGGTTGTAGGGACTGGTCACCTTGGCTGCGCCGGTCCCGGGGCCGATACTGACCGAGCGTTCAGTTACCCCTGAGTAATGCGCCGACGACCCCGGAGGCTGAGATGGCCCGACTCGCCCAGACGCCCGGACTGACCGACGTGCAGCGGTCGATTCTGGAAACTGTCCGGGAGTTCGCCGACAAAGAGATCATTCCGCACGCGCAGCGGCTGGAGCACGCCGACGAGTACCCGAGCGACATCCTCGACGGCATGCGCGAGATGGGGCTGTTCGGCCTCACCATCGACGAGGAGTACGGCGGGCTGGGCGAGTCCCTGCTGACCTACGCGCTCGTGGTCGAGGAGCTGTCCCGGGGCTGGATGTCGATCTCCGGCATCGTCAACACGCACTTCATCGTGGCGTACCTGATCTCGCAGCACGGCTCCGCCGACCAGAAGGCCCGGCTGCTGCCCCGGATGGCCACCGGCGAGGTGCGCGGCGCGTTCTCGATGTCCGAGCCCGAGTGCGGCTCGGACGTCTCGGCGATCAAGTCGAAGGCCGTCCGCGACGGCGACAACTACGTCCTCAACGGCCAGAAGATGTGGCTGACCAACGGCGCGTACTCGTCGGTGGTGGCCACCCTGGTCAAGACCGACACCGGGGCCGACTCGGTCTACG
Source organism: Micromonospora chalcea (assembly GCF_028768405.1). Lineage (NCBI taxonomy): Bacteria > Bacillati > Actinomycetota > Actinomycetes > Micromonosporales > Micromonosporaceae > Micromonospora > Micromonospora chalcea. The sequence goes on from NZ_CP118233.1 coordinate 5,465,034, forward strand.
GCAACATGAGCACCTTCCTGCTGGAGAAGGAGCCCGGCTTCGGTGAGACCGCGCCCGGCCTCACCATCCCCGGCAAGATCGACAAGATGGGCTACAAGGGCGTCGAGACCACCGAGATGGTGCTCGACGGCGTCACCGTGCCCGCCTCCGCCGTGCTCGGCGGCGAGGAGAAGGTCGGCCGCGGCTTCTACCAGATGATGGACGGCATCGAGGTCGGCCGGGTCAACGTCGCGGCCCGCGCCTGCGGCATCTCGATCCGGGCGTTCGAGCTGGCCGTCGCGTACGCCCAGCAGCGCCACACCTTCGGCCAGCCGCTCGCCCGGCACCAGGCCGTCGCGTTCAAGCTCGCCGAGATGGGTACGAAGATCGAGGCCGCGCACGCGCTCATGGTCAACGCGGCCCGGCTCAAGGACGCCGGCCAGCGCAACGACGTCGAGGCCGGCATGGCCAAGCTGCTCGCCTCCGAGTACTGCGCCGAGGTGGTCCAGGAGGCGTTCCGGATCCACGGCGGCTACGGCTACTCCAAGGAGTACGAGATCGAGCGCCTGATGCGCGAGGCGCCGTTCCTGCTGATCGGCGAGGGCACCTCGGAGATCCAGAAGACGATCATCTCGCGCGGCCTGCTCAAGCAGTACAAGCAGTAGCGTTCAGCGTTCCGCCACGCCGGGGGCCGGCGCCGGGGGTGTCACCGGCAACCCCACCGCCAGCGCCTCCGGCGTGGTCCGGAACGCCTCGATCGCGGCGATGAGCCGTTCGTCCGGCACGGCCAGGTCGCGTCCGCCGACCACCGTCCGGGGCAGCCGCTCCGGTTCCAGCCGGAGGTGCACACCGCCGGCGCGCTCGCCGGAGCGCCGGACGCCCCGGATCTCCGACCACGGGTACCAGTCCCCGCCGTACCGGAGCCCGCCGCCGGTCAACGCCAGCCGGCCGGTGAACCGCGTCTCCGCGTAGACCACCCAGCCCAGGCCGAGAGCCACCGCGGCCAGCACCGGCGGTCGCCCCGCCTCGACCTGCGGCCAGCGCTCGGTCAGGACCGAGAAACCGCCGAGGGCCACCACGACACCCGCTGTCACGTCCGCGGTCAGCCCCAGCCATCCCGCCGCCGACCGCCGGGCGACCAGCCCCGGTTCGGCGCCGTGCGGCCCGGCCACCCGGGGCCGCCAGATCAGCCGGCCGGTCCGCCGTGGCCGCCAGTACCGCTGCGCCAGGTGCCCCAGCATCACCAGCCACACCACGCCACGAGCCGCGTCGAGGTGCGACGGATCCAGCGCGAGGAGAACCCGGCCGCTCACCGCGGCCACCGCCGTACCGGCCAGGAGCGCGAACAACCGGCGGGACCACAACCCGTCGCGGTCGGGCACCGCCGCAGCCATCGGGCCGGGACCGGACATGCCCGGAAGGGTACGCGCCGCGTGCCGCGCCGTCAGTCGGCCGTCGGGCCGGAGGTACGGGTCAGTCCGGCGGCGGCCCGCTCCACGATGAGGCACCTGTCCTCGACGTAGTCGAGGCCCGCCTCCTCGGCGATCCGGCGCGCCTCGTCCGAGAAGATGCCGAGCTGCAACCACACCGCCGGGGCGCCGATCGCCACCGCCTGCCGGACCACGTCGACCGCGTCCCGCGCCGGGCGGAACACGTCGACCAGGTCGACCGGGTGCGGGATGTCGGCCAGCGTCGGGTACGCCTTCTCGCCGAACAGCTCGTCCACAGTCGGGTTGACCGGAATGATCCGCCAGCCGTGCCGCTGCATCTCCAGCGGTACGCGGTGCGCGGCCTTGCCCGGATCGCGGGAGGCGCCCACGACGGCGATCACGGCGGAGTCGGCGAGGATCTGCTGAGCGGAACGCATTCCCCGAGCCTAGCCCCGCCGGCGCGGGTCCTCCCCGCTAGAGGTAATGCTCAGCAGCGTTGTGGGTCTGCACCGGCAGGTGACAGGTGTAGTCACGCGGCCTGACTGGCCGGTGGGTGCATGATGGCCTCGAATTCAACGGGGTCAACCCGGACAGCGACCGCTGGCGTCGGCGGCGGTGATAGGTCCGTTCGATCCAGGTCACGATCGCGATCCGTAGTTGTTGGCGGGTGGCCCATGATCGGCGGTTCAGGACGTTGTTCTACAAGGAGTCCGAAGCCGCCGCGTCGCGCGAGTCGCTACCCTCCCGTTAGGTCAAGAAGCTTTCAGTAGTGACTATAGGAGGTTGTGCTTACGGGCGAAGGCGGGAAACTCAGCTCCCGAGCAGGGCAGACGAGCATCGCAGTTCGGCGGCAGCGAGGACGGACGCCTCCCCAAGGTCGCGCTCACCCGAGCCGAGCCGCGCGGCCCATTTGGTGAAGCACCGCACCTCATCGAGGGTGTCTAACTGGGCAGTGGTCAGCCAATCCGCCTCGCAAGCGACGGCCAGTTCACGATGATCCGCAGATCCCGCCCGCAACTCCTCCCGAACCACCTGAGTCGTCCAACAATCGGCATCGAGCAGCAGGTCCTGCAAGACGTCCAGCCGGTCAGCGAGAGTGAAGTGGCTGAGAACCATCGTGTCGAGTACAAGGACGGGGTTGGCTTGCGCCGACAGGCTCACGGCGCGACCTCCAGGTCGTCCTCCTGCGGCAGATCCTCGTCGGCGATGTGGCCATGCATCAACTCCAGAGCCCTCGCCCGGGTGATGCGCCTGTTCCGCCACGCGTCCATCACGGCCTGTGCGTAGGCGGGCGGTACCCGCACCGACACAAGGTCGGGCTGCGGCGCCCAGCCCAATGCCTCCATGAACTCCACATGCGTGGGCCGAACCTGGCTCCAGGATCTACGCGTCTCTGCGTCGATGGTCCCTGCCTGCTCAGCCTGCCGCAACGCCAGCAACCAAGAGGTACGGTATCGAGCCGCATAGCTCACGATCTGGTCCCGGCTCACCGTCCCGGGGGCTCCGGCTGCGGCAATCGCTTGCACGGGCAGCAGCAGTTCTGCGGCGAAGGCATCAATCACCGCCTCCCGTTCTGCACGCGAGGCACTCACGCCGAGGTCGGCAGAATACTCATCACCAATGATGAGATGCCCCAACTCGTGTGCAGCGGTAGCCCGACGGCGGCCAGGGTCGCCCGTAGTGCTTACGACAGCAACCGCGATGTCGCCCTCGACGAGCGATGCTCCGTCGCCTGGAAGGTCGGTGACCAGTACCCACTGACCTGCGCGCTCACAGACGTCCATGATGCTGCCGATCGGTGCATCGCCGAGCCCGAACCGCTGTCGCAGCCACCGGGCTGTCTGACGCGCATCATCCTCGGATTCCACTGAGTGCGGGTAGCGAAGCAGCGGACGGGTAAGCAATACGCCAAGATCCAGCAACTGCTGGACGTTGCGCAGCCACTCAACCATGGCGATTTCGAGGCGTTCCGACGATCGTGCTGCCTGAGTGTCCGTTTCCTCGGTCAACGGGGCCGCTCGTCGGGACAACACCGCCGGCGGCGGCTGAATCAAGTACTCCATCGACACTCTTAGTGCCCTGGAAAGCCGAGCCAGCTCCATGCCGTCCAAACGGCGGCTGCCAGCCTCAACCTTGGCCAGCATTGTGCGGTCCAGCCCCACCATCGCCGCGAGATCCTGCTGCGAGATCCCCAGCGACAACCGGGCTCGCCGTACCTGCTCACCGACGAGGGGCCAGACCCAACCATCAGCCATGGTGCGATAATCGCACACTTGGCGCTGGAGTGGGTCAACACACGGAAGTTCAGGGGTCAACCTCAGGGGCATTACCGCTAGAGCAGGGAGAGCTGTTCGGCGGCCGGCGCGGGCGGCGGGGTCTCGGGCAGCCGCCTGTTGTCGCCGGTCTCGCCCCGGTGCAGCCCGTGCCGGCGTGCCGCCATCCGCACCCGCGCGGTCACCTCCCGCTGGTACGCCTGCGGCGCGTACGAGCCGGCCTGGTAGAGCCGCCGGTAGCGGGGCACCAGGTGGGGGAACTCCCGAGCCAGCCAGCGGGCGTACCACTCCCTGGCGCCGGGCCGCAGGTGCAGCGGCAACGGCGTCACACTTGCCGCGCCGGAGGCGGCGACGGCCGCGACGGTGGCGTCGATCGACTCCTCGTCGTCGCTGAGGCCCGGCAGGATCGGCGCCATCAGCACACCCACCTCGAAGCCGGCGTCGGCGAGCTGACGGACCGCGTCGAGGCGGCGGCGGGGGCTCGGCGTACCAGGCTCGGCCGCCCGCCAGAGCGCCTCGTCCACGAATCCCACCGAGTACGACACCCCGACCCGGGTCACCTCCGCCGCCTGGCGCAGCAGCGGCAGGTCGCGCAGCAGCAGCGTGCCCTTGGTCAGGATCGAGAACGGGTTCGCGAAGTCCCGCAGCGCCTCGATGATCGGCGGCATCAGGCGATAGCGCCCCTCGGCCCGCTGGTAACAGTCCACGTTGGTGCCCATGGCGACGTGCGCGCCGCGCCAGCGCGGGGCGGCCAGCTCGCGGCGGACCAACTCGCCCGCGTTGACCTTGACGATCACCTTGCGGTCGAAGTCGGCGCCCGCGTCCAGGTCGAGGTAGGTGTGCGTGTTGCGGGCGAAGCAGTTGTGGCTGACCACGCCGTTGGCGATGAAGTCGCCGGTGCCGGTGGTGATGTCCCACAGCGGAAGCTCCAGGCCGAGATCCTCGACGGTGGTCACCTGGAGGTGCGCCCCGCACTTGAGCGCCATGCCCTCGATCGAGCGCCGGGCCGTGACGGCCGGATCGGTGAGGTGGAAGAAGCGCAGCCGCTCGGGCAGCCCGCCGGTCAGCCGGAGCTGACGCGCTGCGCCCGGCATGCCCGGCACGTCGAGCGCCCACCGGAAGCCGAAACGCTCCAGCGCGCCGGACGTGCGGGCCTGGCTCCCGTCGTCCGCGACGCTGATCCGGAACACGCCCCGGTGGCAGGTGCCGGTGGCGTCGAACATGCCGGCCAGGTAGCCCAGCGACCAGTCGTCTGTCGTCTCGCCCGGCGGGCGCAGCAGGCCGGTGACGACCTCGGCCGGCCCGGACGTGCGTACCACTGTGGTCGTCGGGCGGCGGCCGACCCGGGTGACTGTGGCCCGCTCGACGGTGACCCCCGCGTCGGCCAGGTAGCGTTCGGCCCGCTCCAGCGCCTCCGCCTCGGCGGTGGCCAGCCGGAACCGGGCGGCGGCCCGGTCGTCGTCGCGGATCAGGGCGTGCAGGTAACCCCGGCGGTAGTCGGCCGAGCGCTTCGGCGCCACCGCGAACCGGCCGGTGCCCAGCAGGCGGTTGCGGGTGGTCAGGTGGGGACGGCGGCCGCCGCCCCGCATGCTCCCGGTGACGTGTTTCCAGCCGCGTTCGGTCAGGAACCGGTGGTCGCCGCTGGCGACGAGCGTGGTGCCGTCGGCCAGGGTGACCCGGTAGGCGCGCTTCACAGTGGACCACTTGTCGAGCACCGTGGTGACGACGTAGTGGCGGTAGGCGCCGCGCCGCCGGGTGCCGTAGATCCGGTCGCCGGGCTCCAGTTCGCTGATCGCCCTGGTGCGCCCGTCGGCCATCAGGATCGGCGTGTCCCCGCCCAGGCAGTAGACGCAGGCGTGTGAGCAGCCCCGGTAGGGGTTGATCGTCCACTCGAACGGCACACGCGACTGGCCGGGCACCCGGTTGATGATCGACTTGGCGCGTACCTCGTAGAACGTCATGCCGGCGAAGCCCGGGGTGTCGAAGGTGCGGGCGACGGCGCCGGGCAGCGCCAGCGGCAGGGGTGGAGCCGCCGGCGCCGCCCGATCGGGAGTCCCCTCGTCCGGGGGAGCGGAGAGGTTGTCCCAGCGCATGGAGCTCATTCGAACACGTGTACGAACAAAGCGCAAGTGACGCTGCGGACACCGCGCGCCGCCGCGCCCCGGGGCGGGGCAGGATGGGGGCATGGAGACGTCGACCTTCGTCTACGACGGCGACTGCGCCTTCTGCACCCGGTGCGCGCAGTTCATCGAGCGTCGGATCCCGACCGGCGCCCGGGTGGTCCCGTGGCAGTTCGCCGACCTGGCGGCGCTGGGCCTGACGGAGGCCGAGTGCGAGGAGGCGGTCCAGTGGGTGGGCGCCGACGGCTCCCGCGCCGCCGGGCCGGACGCCATCGCCCGGCTGCTCGGCGACAGCGGCCCGCTCTGGCGGTTCGCCGGGGCCGGACTGCGCCTTCCCCCGGTACGCGCGGCGGCCTGGCCCGCGTACCGCTGGGTGGCCCGCAACCGGCACCGGCTGCCGGGCGGCACGGCCGCGTGCGCGCTGCCGCAGGAGGCCCGGGAACGGCTGTACGGCCCGACCGGACGCCCGGGCCCGACCGCCTGACCGGCCGGGTGGCCGTGGTCAGGCGGGCGCGGTCGAGGACGGGTCGGGGGCCGGTGCCGGCGAGAGGGGCGCCGTCGCGGGCGCCGTCGGCGCGGCGGGCGGCGGACGGCCGAGCAGGCGCCGGACGAACACCACCGGACGGACCTTCTCCAGCGCCAGGAAGCTGGTCATCGCCACCAGGTGCGGCGCGAACGAGATGGTGATCGTCGCGATGGTCACCAGGTGGAACGAGTAGAAGAAGCCGACGGTCATCGTCCGCCACCGCGCCGGCAGCACGAACACCAGCGGGCTGAGCAGCTCGAACGCCAGGATGCCGAACTGCGCCACGATCAGCAGGTGCGGCACCTGCGCGATCAGGTCGGCGAGGTCGGTGCCGCGCCGGATGATCGCGCGGGCCAGCACCGAACCGTTCGCCCAGTCCAGGCCGCCGAAGCGGAACTTGGCCCAGGCGGCGAGGAAGTACGTGCAGATGACCGAGATCTGGGTGACCCGCAGCGCCCAGCCGCCCGCCTCGGTACGGGTCGGGTCGCCGTGCCGGGCGCGGCCGGCGGTGGGCAGCACGGCCAGCGCCACGAGGAGCGCGAAGCGGTCGTGGTCGACCTTGCCGTAGCTCATCGCCACGATCATCCACTCGAAGTACAGCGCGAAGACCGTCCAGCCGAGCAGCCGGTGCGCCCGGCCGGTGGCGGCGAGCAGCGCGGTGACCAGCAGCGCCCAGAACACCACGCCGACCAGGGCGGGGGTGGGGGTGGGCAGCGGGAGCAGCCGGCCGACGAGCAGCGGCTGGTAGAGGTCGCCGGGCACGTCGACCCGGGTGCGTACCCAGGGTGTGAACACCACCAGGTCGGCGGCGACGAAGAGGTAGACCAGGGTGCGGAACGCGGCGATCCGGCCGCGCGGGACCGCCTCGGTCAGCCAGGCGGTCATCCGCCGGTCTCCCAGCGCACGGCCGTCTCGTCGGTCCACCTGCCGGTCGGGCGGCCGCCCTGGATGTCGAACCAGCGGACCACGATGCGCACCTCGACCAGGTCGGGGGCGTCGGGGTGGCGTTCGGCGTACGCGTCGGCGACGGTCCGCAGCAGGCTCGGGTCGGCGGCGTAGCGGTTCTGCTGGCCCTCTATCTCGGCGCGGCGGATGCCGGTGGCGTCCTGGCCGAGCGGGACCACCGCGCCGGTGCGGTCCACGCCCTCGACCCGGGTGTCCGGGGCGGGCGCGTTCGGCGGGTCGGAGGTGGAGTACATCCGGAACGGCCCGAACGGGAAGTCGTCGTCGGTGCCGCGCACGGTGCCCAGGAGCAGCAGCGCCAGGCCGAGCAGGGTGGCGCCCACTCGGACCGCGCGCCCGCGGGCGGTCAAGGTCTCCATCGCATGGTGACGATACGGGAGTGAAGCGGCCGAAAGTGTCCCTCAGTCGGCCATTCCTCACTGTCCGTCCCGGCGGTGCGGCGGGCGTGGAAACGCCGCCGGCCGGCCCCTGGCGGGGTCGTCCGGCGGCGTCGGGTACGTCAGTGGTTGTGCTCGGCCAGCTTCTTGCGGACGTCGTCCATGTCCAGCGCCTGGACCTGCTCGATCAGGTTCTCCAGCGCGGACTCCGGCAGCGCGCCCGGCTGGGCGAACACGATCACGCCGTCACGGATCGCCATGATCGTCGGGATGGAGCTGATGTTGAACTTCGCCGCCAGCTCCTGCTGCGCCTCGGTGTCGACCTTGCCGAAGGCGATGTCCGGGTGCTTCTCCGAGGACCGCTCGTAGACCGGGGCGAAGCGCTTGCACGGGCCGCACCAGTCCGCCCAGAAGTCGAGCAGGACGATCCCGTCCTGGCCGGTCACCTCGTCAAAGTTGGCCGTGGTCAGCTCAACCGTTGCCATTGCTCTCTCCGATCACCGCGGATTGTCGTACGCCCGGTGGAACCAGGGTCAGTCCGTCCGAATTCCCGGCACGGTGGGGGCGAAACGCACAGCGCCCGGACGGTGACCCTGGGCACATCGAACTCTATCTGTGCGGGCCGCTCGTGCGGAACGCAAATGCATGCCGCACTTGCGTGACGGGACGTGATGGGAGCGTTTCCAAGGAGATCACGCACAGTTCTGGCTACGAATCAGTAACTTCGGGCTTGACGAGCATCTATCCAGCCTGCGGAGATCGCTTACCGACAGTGCGTCGGTGACTTTCCGTAGTGTTACGAAAAGGTAAATGTGACCTCCGTCTCTGTTGATGTGGTGCGCCGTACGGCAGAATTCTTCGCATCAGAGCGTGGGCGGCGGGTGCCGGGGAGGGCCCCGCCGCTCATTGCGTCCGGACCTCGGTGGCCCCCGGTGTGACATTTCCGCCGCGTGAGCGCCCCGCACCTCGCCTTAACAAGCGATAAGGCATGCTGTGCCGAACTCCATCGCCGCCTGTCGAAGGGGACAAGGATGCAGTTCGGCCGCTACTACGAGGAGTTCGAGGTCGGCGCGGTCTACCGGCACTGGCCGGGCAAGACGGTCACCGAGTACGACGACCACCTCTTCTGCCTGCTCACCATGAACCACCACCCGCTGCACATGGACGCGCACTACGCCGAGTCCGCCTCGCAGTTCAAGCGCAACGTGGTGGTCGGCAACTACATCTACTCGCTGCTGCTCGGCATGTCCGTGCCGGACGTCAGCGGCAAGGCGATCGCCAACCTGGAGATCGAGTCGCTGCGGCACGTCGCGCCGACGTTCCACGGCGACACCATCTACGGCGAGACGACGGTCCTGGACAAGCGGGAGTCGGCCTCCAAGCCCGACCGGGGCGTGGTCGCCGTCGAGACCCGCGGCTACAACCAGGACGGCACGCTGGTCTGCGTGTTCCGCCGCAAGGTCATGGTCCCCAAGAAGGAGTACGCGGCCGCCGCCGTCCCGGACGGCGTCGACCCGGAGCGTCCCAGCTTCCCCGAGCCGCGCTGACCCGCGTCCGTCCGGCTCACCGGGCCTCGTTCTCCGTTCGGCGGGGACGGGGCCCGGATCTCGTCCGGAGGCATATGCTCGGGCTGGAGGTGCCCATGAGCCACTCCGAAGCCGTAGAGCCGCCTTCCGCCGGTCGCCGCGCCGCGCCGCTCACCACCGCCGCGTACTCCGCGACGGAGTGGGACCTGCTCACCGACCTGCCCGGCCGCGTGCTGGTCGCCGCCGCGGCGCCCGGGCCCGGGCGTCCGCCGCGCGGTGTCGCCGCCGGCCTCGCCGGTCTGGACGCGGTGGCCGCCGGACGCGCCTTCGACAGTGATCTCGTCCGCGCCGTGGTGGCCGCCATCTACGCCCGCCACGACGGCGCAACCGAGCGGGACGAGCGCCTGACCGACCTGGTCGACCTGCTGGCCGCCGCCCGGGCCGCGGTACGGGTGCTGCGCCGCCGCGCCGATCCGGCCGACTCGGCGGCGTACCGGCAGTGGGTGGAGTCGGTCGCCGCCCGCGTGTGCCGCGCCGGGCAGACCACGCCGAGTCCCGCCGACCGGCGTTTCCTCGACCGGCTGGGCGGCGCGCTCGACCTGCGCTGACGCGCGGCGCCGCCGGGCCGTACCCTCGGCAACCGTGACCGACGACCAGCTCGACGTGGGTGTGGGACCGTGGCCCGGTGACCCGCCGGACGACCCGCGCTACGACCCGGAGTTGCTCGTCGCCGGTGACCGGCGCAACGTGGTGGACCGGTACCGCTACTGGCGGCGCGAGGCGGTCGTGGCCGATCTGGACCGGCGGCGGCACGAGTTCCACGTGGCGATCGAGAACTGGCAGCACGACTTCAACATCGGGACCGTGGTCCGCAACGCCAACGCCTTCCTCGCCGCCGAGGTGCACATCGTCGGGCGGCGGCGGTGGAACCGCCGGGGCGCCATGGTGACCGACCGCTACCAGCACGTCCGGCACCACCCGACGATCGAGGAGTTCGTCGCCTGGGCGCGGGACGAGAGCCTGCCGGTGGTCGGGATCGACAACCTGCCCGGCTCACGGCCGATGGAGACCGCCGTGCTGCCGCGCCGCTGCGTGCTCCTCTTCGGTCAGGAGGGACCCGGCCTGTCCCCGGTGGCGCGGTCGGCCTGCGACGCGCTCTTCTCGATCGCCCAGTACGGCTCGACCCGGTCCATCAACGCGGGCGTGGCCAGCGGCATCGCCATGCACGCCTGGATCCGGTCGTACGCCGGGCCGCCGCCGGACTGACGCCGCGGTTCCACCACCGGACGGAAATCCCACGCCGGTCGGCCCGCCCCGCTTGACGCCCCGCCGTGCGGGGGCGACGGTGAGGGTGTGACTGTCGCGGTGAGTTGTCCGAGATGCGCCGGGCCGGTACGCGAGCCGGACCTGATGCACGCCGAGCACCGGTGCCTGCGCTGCGGCCCGGTCGCGCCGCTGCACGTGCCCGAGCGCATCAACGACGAGATCATGGCCAGCGTGGTCGAGCGGATGGCGGCCGACCCCGACCCGACCGGCCGGCTCCGGATGCCGCTGTGGTGCCCGTGGCCGCTCCCACCGGGTTGGACGCTCACCGGCGTGGCCTGGGCGGGCGACGAACGCGCTGGAGTCCGGGCCACGCTGGTCGCCTGCGCCGGACCGGCCCCGCTGGACGGTGGACCGGCCGACCTGATCTTCGTCGCCGAGGAACCCGGCATCGGTCTCGGTTCCCGCTTCGCGGGACTGCCCGGCCCCGATCCCGGTCCCCAGGTGGAGGAGGCGTTGACCGATCCCGGCCCTGGTCATCCCGAGCGGCTGCCGCACGCGAAGATCCGCGTGGGCGGCCATCCGACTCCACTGTGGCTCGTACGCTCCGAAACGGATCGAAGCGCGTACGCCGGCGAGGCTCGGGGAATGTGGCTCCATGCGATAGCCTGGCCGGCGAGTGCGGGTCACCTCCTCGCGGAAGAAGTCGTGCTGCACGACCTCACCGAGTGGACACCGCCCGAACTCGTGTACGGCGCACCGTCTCCGTACCTGCACGGACGGGCCTGACCGCCCGCACCGGTGAGTCGGAGAGCGGACGCAGATATTCACGGTAAGACACCATGCTGATACTCTGGGTGCCGCTGCGGTAAACGGACCCGGCGCCGCGCGAGAGGATGGCCCGCTATGGTCAAGAAGGTCCTCACCTGGGCCGGCATCGCATTCTTGATCTTCTTCGTTGCGTACCGGCCCAACTCCGCCGCCGACGTCTTCAAGTCTCTCGGCGGCGGCATCATGGACATCGCGCAGGGCTTCGGCGACTTCTTCACCAACCTCGTCGCCTAGCCGCCCATGGGAAGCCCCTCCGGTCCACCCTTCGACCCGGACGACCCCGACCGGGCACGCCGGGAGCGCGACACCGAGCCGATCCCCCGGATCGACCCGGACGAGCCGCCCAGCGCCTACGGCCCCGGCCCGTACGCGGACGCGGACGACGCCGGCTACGGCAGCGCGTACACCGGTGAGGGGCGGTCCGGCCGGGCCTGGGCACGGGATCCGGACGGCTTCCCGGACCAGCCGATCTCCGAGGAGGAGCTGGCCGGGCTGCGGTCCGACGCCACCGGCATGGCACCCCGCCGGGTGCTGCCGTTGGAGGACGAGCCCAGCTCGCTCGTGGCGCGTTACCTCTTCCCCACCGAGCGCTACCGGGGCGAGTGGAAGCGGCACTGGATCCACCTCACCACCCCGATCATCGTCGGCGTGGCGGCCACGTTCGTGCTCGGCTACCTCTCCGGCTTCCTCGCCGGGCGGGACGTCGGCGCGCTGACCACCGTCGCCGTGCTGCTCTGGTTCGGCGTGATGGGCTGGGTCGCCTGGAAGGTCGCCGACTGGTGGTACGACCGGTTCATCCTCACCAACAAGCGGGTGATGGTGGTCAACGGGATCATCACCCGCCAGGTCGCGATGATGCCGCTCACCCGGGTCACCGACATGAAGTACGAGCAGAGCCCGACCGGCCGCGCGCTCAACTACGGCACGTTCGTGCTGGAGTCCGCCGGCCAGGAACAGGCACTCCGGGTGATCAAGAACTTGCCCAACCCGAACGAGCTCTACCTGCGCGTGGTCGAGGAGATGTACGAGCCGCAGGCGGTCGAGGCACGGCTGGGCAAGGAGGCCGACGAGGCGAAGGCCGACGACGGAGCTTGAAAGTTTTCGTCCGAACATCGGATGAACTGCACACCTTCCGCCATCGACCTGACCGACCGGGCCGTGGCATCCTGCCAGGCAGGACGGGGGGAGATGAGCGTGGTGAGCAGAGATCCGCTGGAGGAGGAGTTCCGCGAATTCGTCGCGGCCCGGTCCGGCGCGCTGCTGCGCACCGCCTACCTGCTCGCCGGTGACTGGGCCACCGCCGAGGACCTGCTCCAGACCGCGCTCACGAAGACCTACCTGGCCTGGAAGCGGCTCGGCGGGATCGAGGCCATCGAGCCGTACGCCCGCCGGGTCCTGGTCAACACGTCCACCAGCTGGTGGCGGCGCCGCTGGCACGGCGAGCGCCCCACCGAGGTGCTGCCGGAGCACGCCGGCGTCGACGAGATCGAGCAGCAACTCGACCGGGACGCGCTCTGGCGGCACCTGCAGGCGCTGCCCGCCCGGCAGCGGGCCGTACTGGTGCTGCGCTTCTACGAGGACATGTCCGAGGCGCAGACCGCCGCGCTGCTGGAGATCTCCCCGGGCACCGTCAAGAGCCAGACCTCCCGGGCGCTCAACACGCTGCGTCGCCGCCTGGGCTCCGAGGCGGCCCTGAGCCTGCCCGAGCCCGCGTCTCCGCCGCCCGCCCCGGCCGGCCGGCCGGGGCCGCCCGCGCGCGGAAACGAGCAGTCCGTGCCAAGGACCCCGGCGCCGCGACCCGCAGCCCGGGTGCCGCGGCCGGTACCGCCACCGGCGGCCCCGGTCCGCCCCGCCGTTCCGATCCCGGCGGAGAGCCGATGACCGGCATCCGGCACGACTGTGACAACCGGACCGGTGGCCCGGAGCGTCCATTGGCCGTGAGCGACGACGAGCTGGAGCGGGCGCTGCGGGAGACGCTGTCCCGCCGCGTTGCCACGTCCCGGCCGCTACCAGTCGACCCGGCCGGAGAGGTGCTGCGCCGGGCACGCCGCACCGGCCGGCGGCGTACGCTCACCGGCCTGGCCCTGGCCGGCGTCGCCACCGTGTTCGTCACCACCGGCGTGGCCCAGTTCAGCGCCTCCGGCGGCGACGGCGGCACCCCCACAGTCGTGCTCGGCGACCCGCCCGGGCTCACCCCGTCCCCGCTGGCCTCGGGGCCCCCGATCACCCGCTTCGGGCCGGTCCGCGCCGAACTCGACCTGCTCGTCGGCGACCGGCTGGACACCAGTGGCGGCGAACGGCGGCAGCTGACCGGGGTCAGCGGCGTCGAACGGGCGCAGCGCGTCCACGACCGCGAGGGCTGGCTGATGACCTCGGCCGCCACCGCCGCCGGTCGTACCCTCTGGTGGGTGCCGGCCAACGGCACCGCGCCGCAGGTCATGCTCGCCGCCGCGGAGGCGGTCGCGATCTCCCCGGACGGGCGGCAGGTCGCCTGGCGGGACGGCCCCGAGGTGATCGCCGCCGGGGTGGTCGCCGGGCAGCTCATCGCGCCGGTCCGGACCCCCGCGCCCGACGGCGCCGTGCCGGTCGGGTTCGCCGGCGACGCCGTGCTGATCCAGCAGCCCGGCGAGGGCGGGGTGAGCGTCTGGGAACGCGCGCTCGGTGGGCAGCCGGCGCCCGCGAACCCGGACGTGCGCGCCGTCTACGGCACCCGGCCCGACGGCCGCCTGGTCGGCCTGATCACCGCCGACCGGCCCGGGCAGCACTGCCTGGCCCTGCTCGACCCGGCCCGCGACCTCGCGCCGGTGCGTACCGGATGCGGGGTGAAGCTGGCCGCCGACGGACTCGGCGGGGTGTCCGCCGACGGCCGGTGGCTGCTCGCGAACGGCAACGCCCGCTCCGCCCTGCTGGTCGACCTGGCCGACCCGGGCGCCTCCCCGGCCGCGCACCCGGCCGGCCCGGTGCTGGCCGGCGACGTGGCCTGGACCCACGCGGGCGTGGCGCTGCACGTGGACGCGACCGGCGGGCTGGTCCGGGTCAAGCCGGAGCGGGTGCTGGCCGGGGACCGGCCCACGGCGTCGCCTGTCGAAGGGCTGGCGCCGGGGGACCGGCCGGTGGTGGTGGCCGACGTCCCCGCCGCTCCGGAAGGCGCGTAGCGTCGGGCGGGTGAGCGATCCGGCCCGCATCGACCTGCACACCCACTCCACCGCCAGCGACGGCACGCTGACCCCGCCCGAGCTGGTCCGGGCCGCCGCCGACGCCGGGCTCGACGTGGTGGCGCTCACCGACCACGACACCACCGCCGGCTGGGCGCCGGCTGTCGCCGCGCTGCCGCCCGGCCTCACCCTGATCCGCGGCGCGGAGATCTCCTGCCGCTGGTTCGGCGTCGAGCCGGCGATCCCGCTGCACCTGCTCGCGTACCTCTTCGACCCGGCCGAGCCGGAACTGGCCGCGGAGCTGGCCCGGGTCCGGCAGGCCCGCGAGGAACGCGGCGAGCGCATCGTGCGGCTGCTCCAGGCCGACGGCATCCAGGTGAGCTGGACGGAGATCCTGGCCGGCGCGGACGGCGGCACCGTGGGCCGCCCGCACATCGCGCAGGCGCTGATCCGGGCCGGACTGGTCGCCACCACGAGCGAGGCGTTCGGGCCGGACTGGCTCGGCGAGCGGTACCGGCTGCCCAAGGACGACATCGAGGTGTTCCGCGCGGTGGCGCTGGTGCGGGCGGCCGGCGGCGTGCCCGTCTTCGCCCACCCGAGAGCCAGCCGGCGCGGCCGGATCGTGCCGGACGAGCTGATCGCGGACCTGGCCGCGGCCGGCCTGGCCGGCCTGGAGGCCGACCACGAGGATCACGACGCGGCCGAGCGGGAGCACGTCCGCCGGCTCGCCGCCGAGCTCGGGCTGCTGGTCACCGGCTCGTCCGACTTCCACGGCACGCACAAGACCGTCCGGCTCGGCGCGCACACCACCGGACCCGAGGCGTACGAGCGGATCGTCGCGCTGGCCCGCGGGGTGACCCCTGTCGCTTCGAGCTGAAGCGCTCCGGCGGCACGGCTACCGTGTCCGCGTGGATCTCAAGCTCTTCGGCGAGGTCTTCGTGACCCTGCTGGTGATCGTCGACCCGCCCGGAATGATGCCCATCTTCCTCGCGCTCACCGGGCCGTTGACGGCGCGCGACCGGAACCGGGCCGCCTGGCAGGCCGTGGCGCTGGCGCTCGGGGTCATCGTGATCTTCGCGGTGGCGGGGCAGACGATCCTGGCGTACCTGCACGTCGACCTGCCCGCGCTCCAGGCCGCGGGCGGCCTGCTGCTGATCCTGGTCGCGCTGGAACTGCTGACCGGCAAGTCGGACGACCCGAGCCAGCAGGTCACCTCCAACATCGCGCTGGTGCCGCTCGGCACCCCGCTGCTGGCCGGGCCGGGCGCCATCGTGGCCACCATGCTCTTCGTCCAGCAGGCCGGCGGCGGCGTCGACTACCTGGCCATCGGGCTGGCCATCGTCGCGGTGATGGTCACCGTCTGGGTGGTGCTGCGCTTCTCCGGCGGGATCGTCAAGGTGCTGCGCCCCGGCGGCATCGAGGTGCTGACCCGCATCGCCGGCCTGCTGCTGGCCGCCATCGCCGTGCAGCTCATCGCCGACGCGATCGCCGCGTTCGTGACCCAGTACCTCAACAACGCCTGAGCGCTTCGTCCGCTGTCGTACCGGGGTGGCAGGATCTCAGGGGTGCGACGACAGTCAGCAGCCAGTGGCTCCCGGGCTCCCCGACCGCGCGCCGAGCAGTCCGAGCAGCTCGGCTTCGAGGGCATGCCGGAGCGCCTGTTCGTCTGCACACCGAGCAAACTCGGCGCGTACGCGGACTGTCCCCGCCGCTACCGCTACGCCTACGTGGACCGGCCCGCGCCGCCCAAGGGCCCGCCGTGGGCGCACAACTCGCTCGGCGCGAGCGTCCACACCGCGCTGAAGAACTGGTACGCGCTGGCCCCCGACCGCCGCCGCCCCGAGGTGCTCGGCACGCTGCTCAAGGGCACCTGGGTCCGCGAGGGCTACCGCGACGACGAGCAGGAACGCGACGCCTTCCGGCGGGCGCTGACCTGGCTGGAGAGCTACGTGGCGGGCCTCGACCCGGCCGACGAGCCGGTCGGCGTGGAACGGGTCGTCGCGGTGAAGACCGCGGTGCTCGCGTTCAACGGCCGCACCGACCGGATCGACTCGCGCCCCGGCCCGGACGGGCGGCCCGAGCTGGTCATCGTCGACTACAAGACCGGTCGCACCGGCCTCGACACCGACGACGCGCGCGGCTCGCAGGCGCTCGCGCTCTACGCATACGCGGCCGAGCGGGTATTCCGCAAGCCGTGCCGCCGGGTCGAGCTGCACCACCTGCCCACCGGCACCGTCGCCGCGCACGAGCACACGCCGGAGTCCCTGCATCGGCAGCTCACCCGCGCCGAGGACACCGCCCGCGACATCATGGCCGCCGAACGCGCGGTGGCCGACGGCACCGACCCCGACGCGGCGTTCCCCACCGAGCCGGGGCCGCGGTGCGGCTGGTGCGACTACCGGCGCACCTGCCCGACCGGCGCGCAGACCCCCGGCAAGGAGCCCTGGTCCGCCGTCGAGCGATTCGCCGACCCGGCCTGAACGCGGGTCGCCTTTAGGCCGCGGCCAGGCGCGCGGCGCGTTCCTTCGCGGCCTGCTGCAACGGGCCCTCGCGGTAGCGCCGGGGCACGGCGGCCAGCGCCAGCCGCAGCGCCCGCGCGCTCAGGTCCGCCGACAGCGCGGTGGTGGGCAGGCCCAGCCCGCCGTAGAGCCGCAACGCCCACGGCGGCAGCATCCCCAGCGCGGTGGCGGCGATACCCAGGTACGCCCAGCGCGGCGGCCCCAGATTCAGACCGACCCGCGCCGGCAGGCTGAGCTTCCACGGGATCGGCGGCGCGGTCAGGAACAGCGCCGTCTCGGCCGCCTCCCGGGTCATCCGCAACTGCGGGCGTACGTCCCGGTAGTAGTCGGCCACCTCGGCGGCGGTGCCCGGCACGTCGTCCGGGTCCAGCCCCACCAGGGCCGCCGACCGGCGCTGCTCGGTGTAGTAGCCGTCCACCTCGTCGTCGGTGAGCGCCAGACCGGCACGCCGGGCGGTGCTCACGAACGACTCGATCTCGGTGACGTGCACCCAGCGCAGCAGCTCCGGCTCGTCGACGCGGAACTCCTCGCCGGTGAACGGGTCGGTGGCGCGCATCCGGGCGTGCCGCGCACGCACCCGCCGCCCGGCCGCCTGCGCCTCGGCCGTGGTGCCGTAGATCGTCGTCCCCACGTACGTCGCCGTGCGGACCAGCCGGCCCCAGGCGTCCGAGCGGTAGTTGCTGTTCTGCGCGACGCCCGCCATCGCACGCGGATGCAGCGCCTGGAGGTAGAGCGAGCGCAGGCCGGCGACGATCAGGATCGGTTCCTCGTGCACCTTCCACGTGACCGAACCCGGACCGAACAGGCCGAGGTCGTCAGTGTCCACCGATCAAGAGTGCCACGGTCTTCGCCGGTCACCCCCGGGTCGGTGTCCTCGGTGCGGCGCCCTCGGTGCTCGCTCAGTCGTCGGCGGAGCGGCGCGACTGGCAGGCCGGGCAGAGACCCCAGAAGGTCACCTCGGCCTCGTCCAGCTCGAAGCCGTGCGCCACGTTCGGGTCGAGGCAGGGCGCGCTGCCCACCGCGCAGTCGACGTCGGCGATCTCGCCGCAGCCCCGGCACACCACGTGGTGGTGGTTGTCGCCGACCCGCGCCTCGTACCGCGCGGGGCTGCCGGCCGGCTCGATCCGGCGGGACAGCCCGGCCCGGGACAGCGCGCCGAGCACGTCGTAGACGGCCTGGGTGGAAACGGAGTCGATCCGCTGACGGACCCGGCGGGTGATCTCGTCGACCTCCAGGTGCCCACCGGCGGAGAGCACGTCCAGCACGGCGAGACGCGGTCGCGTGACCCGTAGGCCCCTCGACCGGAGCAGTTCCTCACCCGTGGACATGAATCCATGACAGCACGCAGGTGACAGGCCGACAAGCGAGCGTGCTCGCGGGTGGCCGGGGCCACAGGTGAACCGGCGGGGCCGCGTCTGCGTGTGTGGGGTTACACAGCCTCGCGACGTACGCTGTGCGCGCCTAACCACCCACTCGCCGGAGGTGTCGGTGTTCAGGGAATTCAACGGTCTGCCGCTGCACGTGCTCGTCATTCACGCGGTGGTGGTGCTCGTGCCGCTGCTGGCGCTGTTCGCCATCGCGTACGGATTGCTGCCGCGCTGGCGGCACCGGCTGGACTGGGCGGTCGCCGCGCTGGCCGTGATCACCCCGGCGGTCGCCTGGGTCGCGACGGAGTCCGGCGAGGAGCTGGAGGGGATCCTGCGCGCGAAGGGCTACCCGCCGGACCGGCTCCAGCAGATCAGTGAGCACGCCGAGTACGGCGACACCCTGTTCTGGTTCTCGCTCGGTCTCGGCGCCGCGGCGCTGCTGCTGGTGCTGTCGGCGAGCAGGTTCGCCCGCGCCCGGAACCTGCCCCGCTGGCTGCCGATCGTGCTCACCGTCGCGGTGGCGGTGCTGGCGGGCTTCGCGCTCGTGTACGTCTACCTGACCGGTGACAGCGGCGCCAAGATGGTGTGGGACGGCATCGTCTGAGCGTTGCCGCTCAGAACAGCAGCCGCGAGCAGAGCAGGCAGGTGAGCAGCACCAGCACCACGGCGACGACTGCCCCGACGCCGTAGGTGAGCCGCTGCGCGCGCTGCTCCGCCTGATCCATCGCGGCCATGTCCTGCGGCGGAAGCCGGCGGGGCGGCGCCGGCTGGACGTGCACCGGTGGCCGCCAGCCGGGCGGCGGAGGCGTGCTCGGCGGCGGTCCGGCGTAGCCACCGGCAGCCGGGTCACCGGCGGACCGGCCCGGCCAGGGCCCGCCGGCCACCGTCCAGCCGCCGGCCGACTCCGGCTTGGCCCACGGGCTCTCGGTGGCCGCCTCGCGCGACCACGGGCTGTTCGGCCCGGACGCCCCGGAGGTGTCGGCGGCGGTGACTCCCGTTCCAGCGGCGCCGACCCCGGCCGGCTGGCTCCCGGCTTCGCCGGGTCCGGGCGCGTCCCACCCGGCGTGGTCGGCGGGGTGGCTCACGGGTCCGTGGTCGGCCGGGCGGCCCACGGGTCCGGAATCGGCGGGGTCGCCCACAGGCCCTGGGTCGCCCACAGGCCCTGGGGCGGCCTGGCCGGAGCCCGACCCGCCCGGGCGGGACGCCCCGGCGTCGTTCTCCTCGCCCGTGGCCTGTTGCTCCGGGCGTCGCCAGGTCTCGTCGTCGGGGCTGCCACCGCTCGGCGTCGTCACGCCGTCCGACGCTACCAACGCCCCGGCCGGTCGGCCGCCCGACACCGACACCTCGGCGCGTACCTCTTGGCGGCGGGGCTCCGACCCGCTGCCGGGCCCGACGGGATCGAGTGGCCGTTCAGGGTCGCGCCCGGTCTTTGTCTGGCTGTTCGGGATCATGGTGCAGTCCGCGCCGGGCTGTTCCCGATCGCAGCCCTGGCGGCGCCGGACGTCGCGGGGTCGAGGTGGCCGCCGTTCCGGCGGTATCGTTGCTGCTCGTGACCGACCCCGGCATCCGGGCACCGCGCGGCGACGACGACCGCGTGGTCGACCTCAGCGAAGACTTCGTGGTGCTGCCCGAACAGACCACCGACGACACCGACCGCGGCTGGGGCGAGCGCCCCGGCGGCAACGACGACTGGCTGCTCGCCGAGCGCCCGCCGCACTGGGACTGACCGCGGCTCCGCGTCACCCGCGTACGACCACGGCGAAGCGGCTGCCCTCCGGCAACCCGACCGCCCGGCGCGCCTGCTCGGGCGGCAGCGCCAGGTAGAGCGCGGAGGACCCGTCGACCGCCCCGGCGGCGCCGACCACGTCGAGCACCAGCGCACGCGGCGCCAGCAGCGTGGGGTCAGCCGACCCGCCGGCGGGCACCACCATCAGGTCGACCCGGGCACCTGGACGCAGCACCGCGAGGGCGGCCGGCTCGGCCAGCCGGATCGGCACACCGACCGCACCGGCCGGCAACGCGCGTGGCCCGTCGGGCGGCGGACCGGCCGGCGTCGTCGAGGCGGCCGGGGGAGCCCCGGGTTGGCAGGACGGAGGTGTCTGGAGCACCGCCGCGGCCAGTCCCAGCAGCACCGCGACGAGTGCCACCCGCAGTAGCGTCCGGCGTCGCGGCAATCCGCGCCAGCGGACCGGACGCAACGTCGCCTCGCCACCCGCCACCGCTGCCTCCCGCTGTCAGCCGACCATCCGACCCGCAGGCTAGAACCGGGCCGCAGTCTCCCGCCGCCCCGTCGTCTGCCCCTGTGGATAACCCGCCGCCCGGGCGGTGCCAGACCTCACCACTTCGGGGAGGTGGTCGCATCCGGGGCGGCCGGGGCCGCCAGTTCGGGGAAGTGGTGTTTTCCGGGCGGGTTGATGCAGCCACTTCGCCGAGGTGGTGAGCCCTGGCACGGACACGGCGGCCATACGCAACGTGGCCGCCCCGGAAACGGGACGGCCACGAGCGCGAAAGCGTTGGTCAGGAAGAGCTGGAAGCCGCCGGCGCCTTGCTCGCCGTCGACCCCGAACCCGAGCCGGAACCCGAACCAGAGCCGGAACCCGAACCGGACGACGACCCCGAAGAAGAGGACGACGACGAACCGGACGAGGACGAACCAGACGACGTCGAACCGGACGACGAGGACGACTCGGACTTGGCCGGCTTGTTCGCGGCGCTGCTCCCGTTGTCGGACCCGGACGTACGGGAGTCCGTGCGGTAGAAGCCGGAGCCCTTGAACACGATGCCCACCGAGTTGAAGAGCTTTCGCAGCCGCCCCTCACACGCCGGGCACTCGGTCAGCGGGTCGTCCGAGAAGGACTGCACCGCCTCGAGCTGGTGGCCGCACGCGGTGCAGGCGTACTGGTACGTGGGCACGTTCTCCTCCGGATCTTGGCACGGCCTGTTGGCACTCGTGGTATTCGAGTGCCAATGGTGCGTCATGACCCCCGGGTTCGTCCAGCGGAAGCGCCCGGGCCCACACCCGGGACGGCCACCAACCCGTCCGCCGGAGTGATCACACAGTGCACCGGGCGGTCGTGCGGCTGGGCGGGGACCGCCTCGACCAGCTCGCCGTCGTGCAGGAGAGCCACCGTCGGCACGGTGGCGGGCACCCGGGCGAGCGCCCGGTCGTACGAGCCGCCGCCGCGGCCCAGCCGGATGCCCCGGCGGTCCACCGCTACCGCCGGCACCACTACGAGTCCCGCCGCGGCCACTGCGGCGCGGCCCCGGGTCGGCGCGGTCGGCTCGCGCATGCCCCGGCCGGCGGCGCGCAGCGACTCCCGCCCGGTGTAGGGGGCCCAGTCCAGGTCCAGGTCGTCGCAGAGCACCGGCAGCAGCAGCTCGGCGTCGGGCGGCAGCGCGGCCCGCAGCACCTCGGGCAGGTCGTCCCCGCCGGGCTCGGAGGCGACCGGCACGTACGCGCTCATCCTGGCCGGTCGCAGCCGGCGTACCAGGGTCACCAGCTCGGCCTGGACGGCGGCCGCCGCGACCGCGCGCTCGGGCGCGGACAGCGACCGGCGGGCGGCGAGCAGCGCGACGCGCATCTTCTGCTTCGCATCGTGCGCTTCATCCGAAAATTCCGGCACGCAACACTCCTGACGCAACGCTTGCCTAATGGTCGCTCTGTGTCAGCATCGCACCAAGGGGCGCGGAACTTCCGGGGGGAAGCTTGACGCTACGCGGGCGGTTGACGGCAGCCTTCCTCGCGGTGGTGCTCGGCCCCGTCCTGCTCGGCGCGCTCTTCGTCGGGGCGACGTTGAGCGCCGTCGACCGGAGCCGCGCCACCGAGCGACTGGGTCTGGCCGCGGCCGGTGTGCGTACCTCGATCGACGCGCTCTGCCAGCAACTGCGCGCGGCGGCCGACGCGGTCGCGCTGGTGGCCGACCCGGTCGCCCGGCCGCGTGCGGCCGACCAGGTGGTCGGCCGGGGGCTCGCCGCCGGCGTGCTGATCGCCGACGCCGCCGGCCGCACCAGCTACGCCACGGCGGGCGGTCCGCCCGGGCGCTGGCAGGACTGCGCCGGTGCCCCCGCCACCCCGATCGGCGCGCTCTCCGCCCAGGTGCGGCTGCGCGACCCGGCCGGCGCCGACCTCGGCGCGGTCGCCGCCGCGCAGCCCGTCGACCGGGCCTTCGTGGCGCGGCTCGCCGCCGTCACCGGCGTCGCGGTCACCCTCCTCGACGCCCCCGGGCAGATCACCCACACGACCGAAGAGCAGGGGGTACGCGCAGCGGTGCTGGCCGCCGCCGGCAAGGCGCGCGGGAACGGCGTGGCCGGGACGGGCGACGGCCGGTACGTGCGCCGGGTGGGCCCGATGCCCGGTCAACCGCTGCCGCTGGTGCTCTCGATTCCCGGCGAGCGCCCACCCGGCCTGTACGGCGCGCTGATCGCGGCGGTGGCGCTGGCCGCCCTGCTGGCCGTGCTGACCGCGTGGCGGCTCGCCCGGGTGACCACCCGGCCGCTGGGCGAGCTGGCCGGGGCGGTGGACCGGGTGGCGCAGGGCGACCTGAGCGCCCGGGTGCCGGTGCGCAGCCGGGACGAGATCGGGCGGCTGGCCAGCGCGTTCAACCGGATGGCCCGGGAGACCGGCAGTTACGTGGCGGCGCTGACCAGCAGCCGGGACCAGCTGCGCAACCACCTCGCCGTGCTCGGCGACACGCTCGCCAGCACGCACGACCTGCAACGCATCCTGCGGGTGATCCTGGACAGCGCGATCGCCGCCACCGGCGCCCGGGCCGGCGCGGTGCTGCTCGTCGACGCCGAGGGCGTGCTCGTCGGCCGGTGCGTCGAAGGGCTGACGGGACGCTGGCCCACGAGCGACCCGGCCGACCCGGCGACGCTGCGGGTCGCGGTCGGCGCCGGGGTGCTCGGCGCGGTCGCCGCCACCGGTGAGCCGCTGCGCGGCCGGTGGACCCCACCCGACGCCCCGACCGGGGAGCCGTCCTGCGAGACGTACGTGGCGGTGCCGTTCGCCACGCCCGGCGGCGCCGAGTCGCGCGGCCCGGACCGTCCCGGCCACCCGCCCGCCGACGGCGACCCGCCCGGCTCGGCCTGCGCCGCGCTCGGCGTGCTCGTGCTCTACGACCGGCTCGGCGGTCCCGAGTTCCACGACGACGACGTGGTGACGCTGCGGACGTTCGCCGGGCACGCGGCGGTCGCGGTGGAGAACGTCCGGGTGCACGAGGAGGCCCAGCGGCTCTCCCTCACCGACCCGCTGACCGGGTTGTGGAACTACCGCTACCTGCGCGAGTCGATCCGCCGGGAGGTGGAGCGGGCGAACCGGTTCGGCCGGATGCTCAGCGTGCTCGCGCTCGACCTCGACCGGTTCAAGCGCGTCAACGACACCTGGGGGCACGCCGCCGGGGACGCCGTGCTGGTCGAGTTCGCGCGCCGGGTACGCGGCGTGATCCGCGAGGTGGACCTGGCGTTCCGGCAGGGCGGCGAGGAGTTCGTGGTGCTGCTGCCGGAGACCGACGCGCGGGGCGCCACGATCGTCGCCGAGCGGCTCGGCGCGGTCGTACGGGACCAGCCGGTGACTGTCGAGGGAAGCACCGACGAACCGGTGCACGTGCCGGTGACCGTCTCCATCGGCATCGCCGTCTACCCGGACCACGCCGTCGACGGCCAGCAGGTGCTCGACGCCGCCGACGACGCGCTGTACGCGGCGAAGGCCGCCGGACGCGACGGCTACCGGCTGGCCCCCGCGCCCGATCCGGTTCCCACCCAGGAGATCCCGGTGGTGGCCGTGACCGTCAGCCCGCCGGACGGGCTGCCCCGGGCGGGCACGGCGGACGCGCCGGGCACCGTCCAGGGCGGCGCGTCTTCCGGTCCTCACCCGCCGCGGCAGAGCCGTGGCCGATAGTCTCGCGACATGTCGGAGCACTCAGCGAACCCCTCAGCGACCCGCGGTCGCTCCCGCGCGGTCAAGGCCGTGATCCCGGCCGCCGGCCTGGCCACCCGGTTCCTGCCGGCCACCAAGGCGGTTCCCAAGGAACTGCTGCCGGTCGTCGACCGGCCGGTGCTGCAGTACATCGTCGAGGAGGCCGCGCAGGCCGGCATCGACGACATCCTGCTGATCACCGGTCGCGGCAAGACCTCGATGGTCGACCACTTCGACCGCCGGCCCGACCTGGAGGAACGGCTCGCCAAGAAGCCCGAGCTGCTGGCCGAGGTCAAGCGCACCGAGGAACTCGCAGCGATCTACACGGTCCGCCAGCCGGAGCAGCTCGGCCTCGGCCACGCCGTCGGGTACGCCGAGTCGCACGTCGGCGACGCGCCCTTCGCGGTGCTGCTCGGCGACGAGTTCGTCAAGCCCTCCGAGCCGCTGCTGCCGGCCATGCTGGAGCTCCAGGCCCGCACCGGTGGCGTGGTGCTCGCCTTCTTCGAGGTCGACCCGGCCGAGACCAGCCGTTACGGCATCGCGTCGGTCGAGCCCGCCGAGTCGGAGTACGGCGACATCGCCGAGGTCGTCAAGGTCACCGGCATGGTGGAGAAGCCCAGTCCGGAGGAAGCGCCCAGCAACCTGGCGGTCCTCGGGCGGTACGTGCTCCCGGGGAAGATCTTCGACGCGATCCGGCGTACCGACCCGGGCAGCGGCGGCGAGATCCAGCTGACCGACGCGATGGAGCTGCTGCGTACCGAGGGGGTGCCGGTACACGCCATCGTCTACCGGGGCACCCGCTACGACACCGGCATGCCGCTGGGCTACCTGCAGACTGTGGTGCAGATCGCGGCCGAGCGGGAGGACCTGGGCGCCGAGTTCCGCAAGTGGCTGGCCGAGTTCGTCAACAACGGCGACGAGACGGTCACGGCGGCGATCCTCAACGGCATGCGTGACGCGTCCGGCGGTGCCGATACATGACCGCGACGGCCGACGCCGAGGCGGCCGCGAACGAGTTGACGCCGCTCGCCGACTACCTGGGCAGTGTGCTGCGCAGGTTACGCGCGCTGCCTCCACTCGACCTCGACCTGACCCAGGCGTACGGCAACGTGCTCGCCGAGGACGTGGTCGCCCCGCACTCGTACCCCGCCTTCGACCAGGCGGCGGTGGACGGGTACGCCGCGCGCTGGGAGGACATCTCCGGTGGGAGTCGGGGGCCGGGCTACGTCCCGGCCCCTCCGGTATGCCCGGTGGCCGCAGCATCCGGCTCAACGTCGTCGGTGACCTGGGCGCGGCGAGCTGGCGGCCGGTTCGGCTCACCCCCGGATCGTGCTTCTCGGTCGCGGCGGGCGCGCCGCTGCCGATCGGCGCCGACGTGGTCGTCCCGGTGGAGTGGACCGACCAGGGCATGGCCGCCGTCGAGATCTTCCGCGCCCCCAAACGGGGGTACGGGCTGCGCCGCGCCGGGGAGGAACTGGTCGCCGGCACACTGCTCGCCCGCGCCGGCGCGTACGTCTCACCGGCGCTGGTGGCGGTGTTCGCCGCCACCGGCATCGGGCACGTCGTGGTGCGGCCCAGTCCGCGCGTGGTCATCGTGGCCACCGGCGACGAGCTGGTCGACGTGGGCCGGGGCAGCCAGCCCGGGCAGGTGGTCGACACCAACTCGCACGCGCTCACCGCTGCGGCGGCCGAGGCGGGCGGGCTCGCGTACCGGGTGGGGATCTGCGACGACGACCCGGAGGCGCTGCGCGGCCTGCTGGACGACCAGACGCTGCGGGCCGACCTGATCATCACCACCGGCGGCACCGGTACCGGCCCGGGCGACATGGTGCGCCGCATCCTGTCCCGCCGCGAGGGCGGCCGGGCCGGGCCGGTCACCTTCACAGAGGTGGCCCTCTATCCGGGAACGGCTCTCGGGTTCGGTACGGTCGGCGCCGAGGAGGTGCCGGTGGTGTGTCTTCCCGGTGAGCCCGGCGCGGCGCTGATCGGCTTCGAGGTGCTGGCCCGCCCGGCGATCCAGCTGCTGGCCGGCGCCGAGCCGGTGTTCCGGCCGAGCGTCCGCGCGCACCTGCTGGAGACGGTCTCGTCCCCGGTGGGGCTGCGCGAGTTCCGGCCCGCGCACGTGGCCGAGCGGCGTGGCGGCGGGTACACGGTGCAGCCGCTCGCCGGTGGCCCGTACACGCTCTCCGGCCTGTCCGACGCGAACGGTCTGCTGGTGCTGGGCGAGCGGGTCACCACCGCCGCCGCGGGGTCCACCGTCGACGTGCTCCTGCTGGACCGGCGCCGGTGAGCGCGAGGAGTGAGCTTGCGAGCCCCGTAGTCGCGAGCGAAAGGCAAGCCCGGTGAGGTTCTGGCGGGCTCCGGGGTGGCCGGCGGTGCTCGTGGACGGCCCGGTGGTGCTGCGGCCGTACCGGCGATCGGACGCCGGCGCCTGGTCGGAGATCCGGCGCGCGAACCGCGAGTGGCTGGCGCCGTGGGAGTCGCACGTGCCCGGCGGCTGGTACGAGACCAACTCGCCGGCGGCGTTCCGGCTGGTCCACGCGGACCAGCGCAAGTCCGCGCGCAGCGGTGAGGGCATGCCGTTCGCGGTGTGCCTGCGGGAGGACGGCAGCGAGCGGCTGGTCGGCCACGTCAACATCGGCAGCATCGTGCGGCGGGCGTTCTGTTCCGGGTACGTGGGCTACTGGGTGGACTCCCGGGTGGCCGGCCGGGGCGTGATCCCGACCGCTGTCGCGCTCGCCGTGGACCACGCCTTCGGTCCCGGTGGCCTGCACCGGATCGAGGTGAACATCCGGCCGGAGAACATGCCGTCCCGCCGGGTGGTGGAGAAGCTCGGCTTCCGCGAGGAGGCCTATCACGTGCGCTACATGCACATCGACGGCGCGTGGCGCGACCACATCGGATACGCGATGACCGGCGAGGAAGTAGTCGCCGAGGGCGGCTTGCTGGCGCGGTGGCACCGCGTACGTGACAACCGCCGCTGACGCGCCCGCACGGCGCGGCGCACTGTGAACTGGGTCGACGGCCCGTAACCTCAAGTAACTGCAAGCTGCGGCAAGCGCTGCCCGCCCGCATGAAGTGCGCCGTAAACGACGGTCGACGGAACAAGTTGCGGCGGGCGGCGCTCGCCGGAGAACTTTGGTGACGGGAGGGGTGAGGGTGCCCACGTCGGTGCTCCTCGCCGTCCTCGCCGCCGCCGGTCTGCTCGCCCTCGCTCCGGCGCTGGTCCGCCGGTACGACGCCACCGAGCGGCTGGTGGCGGAGCGGGCGCAGTCGACGGCGCGGGTGCTCCAGCGCCAGCGTCGACGGCGCACCGTGCCCGGGCGACGGCCGCTGCACCCGCCCCGCTCCCTCGTGGTGACCCTCAGTGAAGACTCCGACACGGGTAGTCTCGCCCGCCCGGTCTCCGCGCCACCGCTGCGCCGCCGTTCCGGCCGGCTCCGGCCCGTCTCCGCCGTCCCGGCCCAGTCCCGCCGACGGAACTCGCCCCGGCGGCGGCACACCCCGGCGATCTACCGCCGGCGCCGGGTGCTCGCCGCGCTGCTGCTGCTCAACCTGGTGGAACTGGGCGGCGTGGTACTTGTCGGACCCGGGTTCTGGATCAGCGTCTCGGTCACCGGCACGCTGCTCGTTGCGTACGTCGTACACCTGCGGCAGCGTGCCCTCGCCGAACGTCGGCGGCGGCGCGCGGACGCCCGGGAGGCGGCCTGGCTGGCCGCCCGCCAGGCCGAGGTGCGCCGCGAGCAGGCCCGGCGCGCGGCGGCCCGGCGGGAGGCGCAGCGCCGGCTGGCCGCCCAGCGCGAGGCGGTCCGGCGTACGGCGATGGGGCTGGACCGTCCCGCGGACCTGCCGCCCGCGGCGAGCGGCGGCTCGGTGTCCTACCGGCGGGCGGGTGGCCTGCGCGGACGCCCCTACCAGTCCGGCCGAGGCGCCTGACGCCCTCGCCCGGCGCGGCCCTCGTCGCCCGCGGCGGGCGATCTTGGAAGAAATGGGTCGCTCTGGGAGCCGCTTTCTTCCAAGATCTACGTGGGCGGTGGGGCGGTTCGCGTCGTGGGGGCGCTACCTGTTAGCCTTGTCGCCGGCCCACCCGGTGAAAGCTGGGTGGGACCGACGCCGGTTCGCCGGCGGAGGGGCTGTGGCGCAGACCGGTAGCGCACCTCGTTCGCATCGAGGGGGTCAGGGGTTCAAATCCCCTCAGCTCCACCAGTAACACCGTTGACCAGGGGAAATGCCGCTAGCAAGATCAGCGGGCACAGATCCGGCACAACTCAGCGAGAATCCGGGGCCTTCGGGCCCCGCTTTCGTTTGGCGCTCGCCTCCCGCAGCGCGCCGCTGATGATGTTGCGGCGGCGGTCCTTCTTCGGCCACCAGTGGACGTAGGTCTCCAGCATGATCCGCAGGCTGGAGTGCCGTAGCGCGTTCTGCACGTCCGTGGGGTCGGCACCCGAGGTGATCAGGCGGGTGGCGAAGTAGTGCCGCAGCGAGTGGAAGGTGCCCTCATCGGGTCAGCCTGCCGCCCTGCACCACCTCCGCCACATCGTGGACCAGCGCTGGTCATGGATCGGCCGGCCCAGCTCGTCGGTGAACAGCAGCGGCACCAACCGGCGCTTGGGTGTGGGTGCACGCCCGGGCGGATCTCTGCCGACGTTGAGGACCAGGGCTCTCCGCCACGGAGGACCTTCCCCTCACTTGGGCAGTCCGGGTCATCGGAAACAGGGTTGCGAAGCGTCGAGATACTGTCGGGGTGGATTCACTGCCAGGGGCTGCACAAGCAGGAGAACGGCTGAAAAGGACCGCGTTGCGAGACTTCGGTCCGGTTGCCGACCACCACGTGCGGCAAGGGACGTCCTACAAAGTCACGCTTGACCCGCACGAGGCGCCGCTCCCAGCATTGCTCAAATTTGCACTCAACCTCATCGGCATCGAGGCGCACGGGCCCGCGGAGAAGGTCGCGTGGTGGGTGAACTTTACGTACCGCGGTGAGTGGTGCGAGCTGGCGCACCAAAAGTTTGGCCTGCGGCTCTACCTTCAGACGGAGGCCCGAAAGGAGGAAGCGCGGAAGACTCAGGCCCAAATTATCAAGCAGCTTCGGTCATCGATGCGTACCGTCGAGACGCTGATCCTAGATGCAGCGCCGCAGCTGCTGGGCAAGGGTGACGCCACGGTGGTGAACCAGCACATGTCGCTTGACCGGGCGTATAGGTACTTCCGTGAGCGCGCGATTGAGCCGGCCGTCATCGAGGACGAGCGGATTGTGCACGGGCCGGTCGAAGGTTCGCTCCTGGGCGCAGCCATAACGTTCAAGAGCGGCAAGTTCCAGATGCAAATGAACGCGTTTCACGACATGGTCGCCGCGATTACTGCGTATCTCAGTCGGCTAGAGCACGACCTCGTACTTGCGTTGGCATTCAGCGGGTTTGACCCCGCTGCAGACGACCTTACGCACGTAATCGGCTCGCGGTGGGGTGAGAAGTTCGAGCGTCTGCTGGGCACGCAGGGTGAAGCGGCTCGTTTCCGACAGCGCCTCACCGATGTTGTCGAGAGGTGGCGAAATCCATACTCACACGGGGGATTCGAGAAGGGCCATGGTGCGACGATATACCTCCATACGCCTGGCCTAGGAGCTGTCCCGGTCGGGCTGACCAAGGTGCGCAGTAGTCCGATGTTCTCGTTCCTTCCGGTGACCGAAACCGAGATCGCGGATGTCTTCGACTTGTTTGACGAATTCGATGCATGGCTGGCCTCCGAACTCCCGGACGCAATGCGATGGATCGATTCAGGCCTAGACGTCCGCTTCGACGAGGTGTTCCGCACGGTGTTGGCAGAAGCTCAGCAGGAGAACGACTTCGGGGGCTTCCTGGAGTACCACGAATACCGGCAGGCCGTGATTGACAACATGGATTACTGACCAGCGAGGTTGATGTAGCGGACCTGGGGCTGGTTCAGACCATCAGTGCTGAGTGCTGCTGAGTGCTGAGCGGTGTTGAGCAGGTGTGAGAACTTTCTTTACGGGATCAAGGCGGCCCGCTTCGCAGGCCGCTCGCGCCCCCGAACCTGGGCCGGGCCGATGGCCCGCCGCCGCGCCTCTGGCCTTCGGCCGCCAGCGCGACGGTGACAGCCCGCCGGCGGCGCGACATACGAAGAAGCCCCGGGCCGCCATGATCGATGGCAGTTCCGGGGCTTCACGTTGAACGAGACACAGACAGTGCCTCCGGCGGGGCGCTCAGGCGCTCTGGGATGGTGGCGCCATCCCGACAACCTTCGTCCGGGCAAGCCGAGCAGGTGGGGCCTGCCCGGTCAAGGTCGGTCAGACAGTGGGGTGCTCCACCTTGACCGGGCAGGCCCCACCCACTCCACCGAGGTGCGGACGAAGGCCGACGGGATGGCTAGCAGGCCGATGAAGGGGAAGAGAACGAGCGCGAGCGGGAGCCCAGACAGTAATCAAGGCACGACCGTCGATGGCGGGAGCGAACCAGATTCTCGGCTACCTGCGCAGATCAGGTGGGAGGGGACTCACCCGTCAATAGTGGTCCTGGCTGGCGGTGAGTACCGGCAGCCGTGTGCGTTGGCAGCTGACCTCAGCGTCTTTGCGATCCGTTCGACCTGACCCCTTGTGAAGCCGCGAAAGTCGATATAGGCATGGGCCTTCGGTGTTTCAGGCTTCGCAGAGTCATCTACTACACGGGTCCCAGCCTCCGCTACCTCGCCGACTCGAACGCCCCATGTGCCAGCGGAAGAGTGCTCGTACTGCTCGAAGGCCTCTTCCGCGGTCACCGACTGCCGACTCACCGAGAGCTTGCCCTCATCCTTCGGAGTGGGTTTGAAGGCTTGGCTCGACGGCTGGCCGTCCGACAGAAACTGCGGGTGAACCTGTCTCCAAACAAACTCGGCAGCGTCCTCCACGAGAAGTTCGTCGTCGTCCAGCCGAACTGAGGGGCCGGGTTGAGTCATACGGTCACACCGCCGAGGAGAATGTTGGTGAGGGATTCTTCATTTAGCGACTTGTACAGTCGTTCGCGCAAGTCGTCCGTTGCCGTATCAACCTGGACGACGTATGCGCTTAGGTCTGCGTGGACCTCAATGCTGTACTCGTGTGTTCCGTTCGTCCACTCCAGCTGGACTCCGCCCTCCGGGGTGGGATAGATGCGTACCGGCGGGTGGGTTGGGGCAGCCAGCACGAGGGCGAGCTGACGGAGATGGGCTAGCACCTCTTGTGCCGGGGGCTCTCCTTCGCCATCCAGCCATCCCGGCCCCAACGACTCGAGCTCATCGATCCGCCGGTTTACCTTAGCTGCGGGGTCGCTTTGACGCGGGATAGCACGGAAGGTCCGCTGCGGGGGTATGCCCTCCGCATCGCCATCGAAGTCCAACGTATCCGATGCTTCGTCGGCCTCATCCGCGTATCCCGCTTCCGTGACCTCCATGCGAACGACTTTATCGATCCTATCGAGGACCGCTTCACCGCTAACTCTAACTGCGGGCCCCGCGCCATCGGGTAGCAGTGCATTACGAATGAACGGGAATAGTTCCGACTCGAAATGACACCGGACCACGTTATTTGTCAGCGTGCGAAGGTTGAAGGCCGAGTCTTCGGCGTCTATTTCAACGATCCGGCCCAGGAGGTTTGCATTGACGCGATAAGTGCTGGAGCGCGACAACAGCAAGCGGCGCCTAACATTGGCGGTGTAGACCGCGCCCCGCTCGTGTCCGGGCTCTCGCAGTTCGATGGAATCGCCAGGCAGCAGACTGCGCCCGAATCTGTTGAAGTATCCGACAACATCCTCGGGAAAGTCCGATGGGAGAGTGTCCTCACTTGCGACGGATGAAATTGCAGCCTCTATCAGACGGCGTGCAACTACGAACTCGTCCTCCCTTGGGAAAAATCCCTCAGCGTCGGTATCAAGTCGTTCGAGCACCGGTAGCGCGCTGCCCTCGTCCACCCGCCTCAAGCGCAGACGCAGTCGCTCAACAAATCCCTTCGGGACGCGTTGCCTGCCGGGATTGTTGCGGAGGAACAAGGCTTTTGCCACCTCGACGAGAAGCTCTCTGTATGCGACCAGCTCGGAGAGGGCTTCCACGGGCATGCCAGGGTGATCGAACCGCTGTCCTTTCATGCGCAGCTCGACGAAGGGTGCGGGCTCGGTCACACCCCGACTCTACTGCGCGTGCGCCAGTCATGGGGTACTCCCGGGAAGGCGTGCCCGATCCGTGCCCGATCGGGCCGTCAGCCTTGCCTATCAGGCGGACGGGACGTGGACAACGCACGATGGCTAGACAAGATCTTCGGGCGCAAGGCGGCCCATGACATCGGCAATCTGTGTGAGCACATCGACAGGCACAGGGGAGTGGGGCCACGCTGGCTGTTCAGGCGGCAGCGGCGGCCTGGCGCAAGTGATCGCCGCTGCTGCCGCTGGCCGACCGTGCCGCCAGGCTGTCTGGCGGCACCTACTTTTCCTTGCGCCAAGATCATGCCGTTGCCAGGCCGTTGAAGGAAAACCAGTAGCGACAGAGGTTGACCAACGCTGGCTGCCTGAGTCCCGGGTCGGGAGGCGTGAAGCCCCGTTGATCGCTTCTGCCTGCCAACGCGATCAATACCGCTGGAAGTGGTTGTGTCTGTCAGATCATCGACGCTTGGAAGATCTTCACGTTCCGCGCAGACGTCAGTACCGTCTGCGACATGGCGTCCCGCGGTAAGTCAAAGCTTTGGCAGTACTGGGGTTACGCGGTCTTGGCCGTGCTCCTCCTATCCCTGGGCAACGCCAAGTTTGGTCCGGCCACATACGGGGTGCTTTTGGGCCTTCTGCTCTTCTTCGTCCTCTTCCAGGCTCCGGTGTACTGCGGCGCGATCAACCGGAAGCGCGGCAGCGTCGTTGAGTTCTGCCGCAACAACTCAACTGGGTTGGTCCTGGGGTGCCACCTCCGGCAGCACAAGTGGCAGAAGCTGGGGCGCGAGTGGTGGTCCCTGGGGTGGCGTCAGAAGACCGAAGGACTTTGGACCGGAGGTCAAGCAAAGATCGCCACCCTGAGCTTCGTGGTTGGCACTGTGGTCAGCATCATCGGGCTCTTTAAGAAATAGCCGGCCAGCATGACCGCAGGTCGGCGGAGCGGTACAGCAGCGAAGTACAGCAACCGACCGGACTAAGCAGAGCGGCTAGGAGCGGTACCGGACCACCGGCCAGCGGTGGCCATCGGACGGGACCTGGCTGCCGATCTCTGGGGGTCAAGCGGTCGTGGTGGCCGCCGATGGCAGAGCTGAGGCGAGCCCCTGTCGTGAAGATCATCGGGCCCAGATCCGGCACAAATCAGAGCGACAAACCGTGTAAAACGTCGAGAGGTCTTGAGGACGGTTGTGCAGGTCGCGCCGCAGGAGTGCCCGACTCGCGATGATCTCTGCCCGGAGAAGGTGTAAGGGGTTCAACTCCCCTCAGCTCCACCCGGTTCAAAGGCCGTCTCCCTGGTGGGAGGCGGCCTTTTTCGAACCCGCTCGCGTCAGTCGAACAGCTGGTCGAGCGCTTTCTGTTCGAGGTCACGCCAGCGCTGGACGTCCTTCAGCGCCTTGGCGATCTCCTTCTCGTCGAGATGGTGGGCGCCTTCCTCCCGGATGCACGCGACGCTGAACGGCCTGCCGACCGACGGCGAGGTCTGCTCCAGCGCCTCCAGCACCCGCACCACGCCCACCACGCCGTACTCGACGGTGCGCGTGGTCATCCGGAAGTGGGACAGCAGCGCGCCGGCCTGCTGAGCCATCGGCGCGCCGGAGCCGATGGCGTGGAAGCCAACGTCCTCGTAGCGGCCGATGAGCCCGTTCGGGTTGATCTCCACGATCCACGGCCCGCCCTGGCTGAAGCCGGCCGCGAGCAGGTAGGCCGACACTCCGCCGCCGGAGCCCTCGCCGGGCACGTCCGGGATGTAGTTCTCGTAGTGCTTCTTGAAGACGGGCAGGACGCGCTCCTGCAGCTCGCCGCCGATGTCCGGCGCTTCGAGGATGGCGGTGGCCGAGTCCTGGAGGAGGGGGCGCAGGTCGTTCAGCACTCCGCGCGCGCCGCTGCCGCCCCAGGCGGCGCAGTCGCCGAGCGGGTGCAGCTTCTGCGCGGGGAAGCTCAGACCGCGGTCGCTCTCGGTGATCTGGGAGTCCGCGCCGATCACCACCCCGTCGCTGCAGACAACGGCGAGTACGACGGTCATGGGGTCCTCCTGTGCAGGGGTGCGGGGTTGGGGCGCGAGGTACCCGGCATCCCGCCTGCCTACACCCGGCAGGGACGTCCGTGTGGCGGCTGACACCGGCCACAAGCCGGCGGTGCCCAGAATCAGACTGGGCGGTCTCGGTGAAGGCGCCACCCGGCAAACCCAGCGCCCGACAGCAGGGCGGTGGCGGCCACGAGGTTGAATACCGCGACGCGCTGCGCGCCGTGGTTCTCGGCGTCCTCCACCCCCGGCGCGAGGTCGTCGGGGTTGTATCGGATGCGTACTCGGTCGCCCTCGTCGAGCTCGGGGCTGCAGCTCGTGCACTCCGCGCTCAGGGGTTCGCCGCTACGAGGTGTGAACTCCACGGTGACCTTGCTGGCGCGTCCATGACGGTCGACGTCGACGACTGTGGCGTCTGTGGTGAGGCCGCGGTTCGCGAGGCCAATCGCGGTCGTGCCGTTATAGAAGGCGGCGCAGCACATGAAGGCGGAAGAAGCGGTGAGGATGATCAACGCGCCAATCAGCTTGCGTTGTCGCGGGTGAAGTTGTTCCCAACTTTCGTCCACGTCGCGATGCTAAGCACCGACGTCAACGGGGATGCGCTACGGCGACGGCTCGTGGAAGTAGACGGTGGCCGCGGTGAGGAAGAACGTGACCGCGTACGTGAACCGGCCTGCCTCGACCGCCTCGTCGAACTGCTCCTCGAACGCGCGAGCTTCGGCGGGGTCGAGTACGCCGCGCTGAGCCGCCGTACCGGCCCAGCTGCGCAGGCCGAGAACGTTGTCGGCGGCGTTCGGGTCCCGAACCAGCAGCGTCCGGGGCTCGACGGTGACCTCGGCCAGGCCGAGCGTGGCGAGAATGCCGGCGTGCTGGTGAGCCAGGGTGCCGTTGCGGAGCATGACGTCGGCCCGGAATCTCAGCACGCGCCGGGCCAGATCCTGGTCGGCGATGTCGAGTACCTGCGTGTCGTAGTCGGGGTCGGCGAGAACTATCCGGCCACCCGGGCGGACGACTCTGGCGAGTTCCCTGATCGCGGCGCGGGGATCGGCGAGGTGCTGCACGGTGCGGTCGGCCCAGGCACCGTCGATCGAGTCGTCGAGGAACGGCAGCCGGTGGGCGTCGGCGACGGCGCACCGGGTCAAGCCACGGGCTCGCATGGCGACGGCCATGGTCAGGGAACGATCCACCGTCAGCACGGTGACGTCGTGATCGTCCCTCAGGCGGACCGCGCTCGCCCCGGTGCCCGCACCGACGTCGAGGTAGCGCCGGCCGGGCGACGGGCGGAGCAACTCGCGTACCCGCTGCTGGTATGCCTGGTAGAAGGGCTCGCCGCTCAGGCGGTCGAGCACGCCCACCCACGATTTCGGGTCCGGCTGCCGGTCGACATCGGTGAATCCGTGCACGGACTGGAGCCTATTTCGCCGCTGTCGGTTGAACCCGCAGCGCCGACGCGCGTCAGCGGGGCCGCTTGTCCTCGACGTGGACGACGGTCAGCTCATGGCCGTCTCGATCTCGCTTGTGGCGCCCGTACAGACCGACAGCAAGGTCGCTGTCGTCCGAGACCTCGTCCGGGCCGACGTAGGTCAACACGTCGTGGTGATGGCCGTAGACCGCCCAGCCGGGGCCGGGATCGAGCGTGACGGTACCGAAGTCCGCGGACGGCGAGCCGACGTGGACGGGGCCGTACTCGCGCAGGATCTCGACGGCCTGTGCGGCGAGGTCGACGCCCGGCGCGGGGTCCGGCAGGACGACGCACGTGCCGTGCGCGAACACGACCCAGGACTTGCCGTCTCCCAGGATGATGCGACGCCAGGTGTCGGCCAGGTTGTCGTCGGACATGAAGCTGATCATTGCCGAGTCCGTGCGCCGTCGCTACCCGCGAACCGTCCCGCCGCCGAACCATCTGGTCAGCGCGCCCTCCAGCGTCCGCTGGTCGTCGCCCACCCAGACCACGTGACCGTCCGGCCGCAGCAGCGCCGCGGGCACGTCCAGCTCGTCGCCGGTGCCGGCGACGAGCCCGACCCGGTCGGCCCAGCCGTCCACCGACAGCTTCCCGGTCCCGTCCAGCAACAACCCCCTGCCGGTACGCATCAGCTCGTACAGGCGTCCCTGCGGCAGCGGTACGTCGCGCAGCCGCCGCCCGAGCAGAGGATGACCCTCGCCGACGTCGTACCTGATGCTGATCGCGGTGACCTTCTCGATCATGTAGCGGTTGACCTCGTCGAAGTCCATGAGCTGCGTCAGCACCTGCCGTACCGCCTGCGGTCCGGGCTCGTTCGTGGTCAGCAGCATCTGCGCGCGCGTGTTCGTCAGCACGTCGGCGGCCACCGGGCGCCGCTCGGACTCGTAGGTGTCGAGCAGATCGTCCGGCGCCCACCCGTGCACCGCCGCTGCCAGCTTCCAGCCCAGGTTGAACGCGTCCTGGATGCCCAGGTTGAGCCCCTGCCCGCCCAGCGGCGGGTGGACGTGCGCGGCGTCGCCGGCCAGGAACACCCGCCCGACCCGGTAGCGCTCGTCCAGCCGGGTCGCGTCGCCGAAGCGGGACAGCCAGCGGGGCGAGTGCACGCCGAAGTCGGTGCCGGCGTACGCGGTCAGTTGCCGTTTGAAGTCCTCCAGCGTCGGCGGTGCCGAGGTCACGTCGGCCGCCGGCACGACCACCCGGAACACGCCGGGCGTGCCCGACGGGCCGAGCCCGAACCGCTTCTCGGTGCGGCGTACCTCGGTCATGATCGTGGTGATCTCGTCCGGGGAGGCGGTCACCTCCATCTCGCCCAGCAGCGTGTCGACTGTCGACGGCTCGCCGGGGAATCCGACGCCGAGCAGCTTCCGGACGGTGCTGCGCCCACCGTCGCAGCCGACGACGAACCGCGCCCGCAGCGACGGCGCGCTCGCGGAGTCGAGGTGGACGGTCACGCCGTCGTCGTCCTGCTCCAGCCCGGTCACCGCACTGCCGCGCCGGATCTCGGCCCCGACCTCGGCCGCGTGGTCGGCGAGCAGCCGGTCGGTGAGCGTCTGCGGGATGCCGAGCACGTACGGGTGGGCGGTGTCCAGGTCGGCGGGGGCGGGCTTGTCGATGCCGGCGAAGAAGCCCCGGATCGGGTGCTTGCCGCCGTTGTCGAGGAACCGTTCCAGCAGCCCTCGCTGGTCCATCACCTCGATGCTGCGGACGTGCAGTCCGAGCGAGCGCACGTACGGCGGCGGTTCGGGGTCCCGCTCCAGCACGAGCACGCCGACGCCCTGGAGGCGCAACTCGCTCGCCAGCATCATGCCGGTCGGCCCGCCGCCGACCACGATCACGTCGAACACAGCTTCCCCCGTGCCGATTGTCGGGCGACCGTCCCCTCGGGCGGCACGAACCGACCATAGCCGTTGTGCCGGTCAGCCTCGGCGGAACGTCCGGCGGTAGGTGTCCGGCGGCACGCCAACTGTGCGGTGGAAGTGCCGGCGCAGCGTCGTCGCCGTACCCATGCCTGATGCCTCGGCGACGGCGTCGATGCTGTCGTCGGTGTTCTCCAGCAGCTCCTGCGCCCGTCGGATGCGCTGCGTGGCCAGCCACTGCGACGGGGTGGCGCCGGTCGCGGCGGTGAAGTGCCGGACCAGGTTGCGGGTGCTCATGGTGGCCTGGCGGGCGAGGTCGGTGACCGTCAGCGGGCGGTCCAGCCGCGCCAGCGCCCAGGGGAGCAGTGCGGCGAGCGGGTGGTCCTCGCGGGCCGGGACCGGGGTGGTGACGTACTGGGCCTGGCCGCCCGCGCGGTGCGGCGGCACCACCAGGCGGCGGGCGACGGCGTTGGCGACTGTGGAGCCGTGGTCGCGGCGGATCAGGTGCAGGCACAGGTCGATGGCGGCGGCCTTGCCGGCGGAGGCGAGCACGTCGCCGTTGTCCACGTAGAGCACGTCCGGGTCGACCTGGACGCGCGGGTAGCGGGCAGCGAGCGCCTCGGTGTGCGCCCAGTGGGTGGTGGCGCGCAGCCCGTCGAGGATGCCGGCGGCGGCGAGCACGAACGCGCCGGTGCAGAACGAGACCATCCGGGCGCCTGCCTCGTGCGCGGCGCGGACCGCGTCGACCAGGTCGGACGGCGGCTCGGCGTCGGTGTCCTCGATCGCCGGGACGATCACCGTGTGGGCGCGGGCGAGGTGGTCCAGCCCGTGGTCGGGCGTGACCGCGAACCGGCCGACGCCGACCGGGCCGGGACCGCAGACCACCAGGTCGTACCAGGGGTCGGCCAGGCCGGTCGGGTCGCGCACGAAGATCTCGCAGGCCGCCGCCAGCTCGAAGTGCAGCATCCCGTCGGTGGCGGCGAGCGCGATCAGGGTCATGTCCGAAACTGTACGGGCATTGGCGTTTGCGCCACTGTCCCGGTCGTCGGATCCCGGCGAGGATCAATCCAATCGATCTTCGAGGGGGAACGTCATGCAGGTGGCGGTGTTCGGGGCGTACGGGCACACCGGACGGTTCGTGGTGGCGGAGCTGCGCGAGCGGGGCTACGAGCCGCTGCCGGTGGGACGCGACGCCGGGAGGCTCGCGGCCGCATTCCCGGCGGTGGCGCAGCGGGTGGCGTCGGTCGACGACCCGGGCTCGCTGGACCGGGCGCTGGCCGGGGCGGCGGCTGTGGTCAACTGCGCCGGGCCGTTCGCCTCGACCGCCGGCCCGTTGATCGAGGCCGCGTTGCGGGCCGGAGTCCCCTACGTCGACGTGGCGGCCGAGATCGAGGCGAACCGGGACACGTTCGCCCACTACGCGGAGCGTGCCGAGGCCGCGGGAGTCGCCGTGGTGCCCGCCATGGCGTTCTTCGGCGGACTCGGCGACCTGCTGGTCACCGCCGCGACGGGGGACTGGACGGCGGCCGACGAGGCGCACGTCGCGTACGGGCTGAGCAGCTGGCACCCGACGGCCGGGACGGTCGCCTCCGGCGTCGTCTCGCGCGAGCGCCGCGACGGCCGGCGGGTCCGCTTCACCGGCGGGCGCCTGGTGTACGCCGACGGCGACCTGCCCCGGCGGGACTGGGAGTTCCCGGCGCCGCTGGGTGTCCGGCCGGTGCTGGGCGAGTTCACCATGGCCGACGTGGTGACCGTGCCGAGCCACCTGGACATCCCGGAGGTGTGCACGTACATGACCGCCGACGCGGCCCGCGACCTGGCGGCGGGGGACGCTCCGGCCGCTGTGGACGAGCGGGGCCGGTCCGCGCAGACGTTCGCCGTCGACGTGGTCGTGCGTGCCGGTGACGTCCGGCGGCGGGTGGTCGCGCACGGGCGGGACATCTATGCGATCAGCGCGCCGCTCGCGGTCGAGGCGGTGCACCGTTTGCTCACCGGGCGTGCCCGGGCCAAGGGTGTCGCCTCGGCCGGCCGGATCTTCGACGCGCCGGACTTCCTGCGCGCGCTGTCGGACCACCTCACCGTGCGATCGCTCGCGGCGTGACGGACGGAGACGGCCGGCCCCCCGGATCGGGTGGGCCGGCCGTTTCGCGGGTGGTCAGCAGCTGGTGTAGCCGCGTCCGCCCTTGCCCCAGCTGCAGCTGTCGACCAGGCTGCCGGAGGGGTTGCGCAGGTAGGCGGTGTCGCCGTCGTTGTTCCAGACGTACGCGGCGCGGCCCCAGTAGCGGTGGGTGCCCTTGTTGGTGCCCTTGCCGGTGTGGATGACGATGCTGTTCCCGGCGGCCACCTTGAAGTCGCCGGTGAACGAGTAGACGTGGCCGGCCTTGTCGCGCACGTAGTAGCCCTTGAGGTTCTGGACCGTCTTGCGCTTGTTGGTCAGCTGGACGTACTCGGCGTTCAGGCTCGCGTTCGAGCGGGTGTCCTTGCCGGGGGAGTCGTAGTACACCTTGGTGATCATGAAAGGCGGCGTGGCGGCCTGGGCCGGAGCGGCGGCGGCGAACGTGCCGGCGAGGGCGATGGTGATCGCCGACGCGATGCCGAGAAGCCTTCTGCGCACGATGTCCCCTTGAGGTCAGAGCGGTGTTGGCGGGCGAGAGCGTAGCGAGGATTCCCGGCCGAAATTGTTCCCACGAGGCGTGTCCGGCGGGTTTCGGACCGGCTGGCGGGTCCGGTGTGGCCGGTCGTCGAACCGGCCCGGTCGGTGGGGTGAGGCCGGGACGCCGGAACGGTTACGCATCCACATGCGCCGATTGACAATGTTTGGAATCCAAACTTATTCTCGCGCTGGGCGGGTGCGCGCCCCGCCCTCCCCGTCCACGCGCCCACCCCACCACGAAGGAACCACCATGTTCCGCTCTTTCCGTACCGCCCGATTGCGGGTCGGCCTGGTCGCGGCGACCGCCGCCACACTCGTGGCCGGCACCGCACTGCTGGCGACGAACGCCCAGGCGGCGGCCGGCTGCCGCGTCACCTACACGACCGCCAGCCAGTGGCCCGGCGGCTTCACCGCGAACGTCGACGTGACGAACCTGGGTGACCCGGTCAACGGCTGGAACCTGCGCTGGACGTTCCCGTCCGGCCAGCGGGTCACCCAGGCGTGGAGCGCCACGGTCACCTCCTCCGGCGCCGACGTCACCGCCACGAACGTCGGTTACAACGGCGCGATCGCCACGAACGGCACCGTCTCGTTCGGCTTCAACGGCTCCTGGACCGGCGCGAACACC
Organism: Micromonospora chalcea; assembly: GCF_028768405.1. Lineage (NCBI taxonomy): Bacteria > Bacillati > Actinomycetota > Actinomycetes > Micromonosporales > Micromonosporaceae > Micromonospora > Micromonospora chalcea. The sequence continues at coordinate 5,506,061 of NZ_CP118233.1, forward strand.
GCGCCCACCGCGTTCACGCTCAACGGCGTGGCCTGCACCGGCGGCGTCGGCGGAACCACCCCGCCGCCGACCACGACGCCACCGCCGACCACGACGCCGCCCCCGACCACGCCGCCGCCCACCACCCCGCCGCCGGCCGGCAACGCCATGGCCGCCGTCGCCGCCATGCAGCCCGGCTGGAACCTCGGCAACTCCTTCGACGCGGTCGGCGCGGACGAGACCGCCTGGGGCAACCCGCGGGTCACCGAGGCGTTGCTGGACAACGTCCGGGCGCAGGGCTTCAACAGCATCCGCATCCCGGTGACCTGGAGCAACCACCACGGCGCCGCGCCGAACTACACGATCGACTCCGCCTGGCTCAACCGCGTACGCGAGGTGGTCGGCTGGGCGCTCGCCGACGGCTTCTACGTGGTGCTCAACATCCACCACGACTCGTGGCAGTGGATCAACACGATGCCCACCGACCGCACAAACGTGCTGAACCGCTACAACGCGCTCTGGACCCAGATCGCCGCCGCGTTCAAGGACTCCTCGCCGAAGCTGACCTTCGAGAGCGTCAACGAGCCGCAGTTCACCGGCAGCTCCGGCGACGCGCAGAACGCCACGCTGCTCAACGAGCTGAACACGTCGTTCCACCGCATCGTCCGCCAGTCCGGCGGGAACAACGCCACCCGGTTGCTCGTCCTGCCGACCCTGCACACCTCCGCCGAGCAGGCCCGGGTGGACGAGCTGGTCAGCACGTTCAACACGCTCAACGACCCGAACCTGATCGCCACCGTGCACTTCTACGGGTACTGGCCGTTCAGCGTGAACGTCGCCGGCGGCACCAAGTTCGACGCGACGGTCCAGCAGGACCTGACCGACCAGTTCGACCGCGTCTACAACGCCTTCGTCACCCGCAACATCCCGGTGATCATCGGCGAGTACGGGCTGCTCGGCTTCGACCGGCACACCGGCACCATCGAGCAGGGCGAGAAGCTGAAGTTCTTCGAGTTCCTCGGCCACTACGCGCGCAGCCGCAAGCTGACCACCCAGCTCTGGGACAACGGCCAGCACTTCGACCGCACGTCGTTCGTGTGGAAGGACCCCGAGCTGTTCGCGCAGATCAAGTCGAGCTGGACCACCCGCTCCGGCACCGCGTCCAGCGACCAGGTGTACGTGCCGCGCACCGGCACGATCACCGCCAAGAGCCTGACGCTCAACCTGAACGGCACCACGTTCCAGGGGCTGCGCCAGGGCACCACCGACCTGGTCAACGGCACCGACTACACGGTCTCCGGCAGCACGCTGACGCTCACCGCGTCGGCGCTCACCCGGCTGGTCGGCTCCCGCGCGTACGGCGTGAACGCCAACCTCCAGGCACGCTTCTCCGCGGGCGTGCCGTGGCGGATCAGCATCATCACGTACGACCCGCCGGTGCTCTCCAACGCGACCGGCACCACCGCCGCGTTCACGCTCCCGGCGCAGTTCCGCGGCGACCAGCTCGCCACCATGGAGGCCAAGTACGCGGACGGCAGCAACGCCGGCCCGCACAACTGGACCTCGTACAAGGAGTTCGACGTGACGTTCGCGCCGAACTACACCGGCAACACGATCGCGCTGAAGCCGGAGTTCTTCGCCGAGGTCAACGACGGTCAGCGGGTCACCCTGACGTTCCACTTCTGGAGCGGCACGAAGCTGACCTACTACGTGACGAAGTCCGGCAGCACCGTCACCGGCACGGTGAGCTGACGGCGACGGCACGGCTCGCGGCGGTGGGCGTCGACACCGCCGCGAGCCGGTCCCGGCGGAGTTCCCCGCCGGACCGATGAGTTCCCGGGCCGGCGACGGTCGACAGAGGCATGAACACGCTTACTCTGCAGACGCCCGAGGTCGACCTCGTCTACGACATTCGCACGCCGAGCGCCGCCGACGCCGGACACCGCCCGCTGTTCATGATCGGCCAGCCCATGTGCGCCGACGGCTTCGCCACGCTGGCCTCGTACTTCCCGGACCGGACCGTCGTCACGTACGACCCGCGCGGGCTCGGGCGCAGCGTCCGCAAGGACGGCCGCGGCGACGACGTGCCCGAGGTCCAGGCCCGGGACGTACGCGACATCATCGACGCCCTCGGCACGGGACCGGTGGACATGTTCGCCAGCAGCGGCGGCGCGGTGACCGCGCTCGCCCTGGTGGCCGCGTACCCGGACGCGGTGGCCACGCTCGTGGCGCACGAGCCGCCGCTGGTCCAGGTGCTTCCCGACGCCGACGCCGCCCGGCGAGCCATGGCCGCCTGCCAGGAGGCGTACCAGAAGAGCGGCTGGGGCGCGGGTATGGCGGCGTTCATCGCCATGACGTCGTGGCGGGGCGAGTTCACCGACGAGTACTTCGCCCAGCCGCTGCCCGACCCCGCCGCGTTCGGCATGCCGACCGAGGACGACGGCAGCCGGGACGACCCGCTGCTCTCCGACCGCGCCGCGGCGGTCACCCGCTTCCGGCCGGACGTGGACGCGCTGCGCGCGGCGCGTACCCGGGTCGTCGTCGCGGTGGGCGAGGAGTCGGCGGACACCTTCACCGGACGCACGTCGGTGGCCGCGGCCGAGCTGCTCGGCGGCAAGGCCGCGGTCTTTCCCAGCCACCACGGCGGATTCCTGGGTGAGGAGATGGGCCACGCCGGGCAGCCGGAGGCGTTCGCGCGCCGGCTGCGGGAGATCCTCGACGGCGCCGCCTGACCGGACTCAGGCGCGGCGCACGTCGGTGACCATGACCGGGTAGGGGCCGGCCGGCATGTCGGCCCCCGCCTGGTCGGCGGGAACCACGTTCTCCATCCGCAGCCGCAGGGTGGCCGGGTCGGCGGTGTCCACCGTGATCCGCCACTCCCATCCGCCGCCGTACCCGGCGCTCAGCTCGACCGCCGCCGCGCCGCCCGCCGTGCCGGTCAGCGTCATCGGCGTCGGCTGCTGGTGCCACGAGTCGCCCCACCAGGCGACGAGCGAGCCCGGCTCCTCGCCGGCGGCGAGCACCAGCAGACCGTCCTGCGGCCCGTCGTCCGGATGGGCCCACGAGTACGACACGGTGGTCAGGTGGCCACCGGCGGCGGTCGCGACAATGGCGGTGGCCGGCGACTCGGCGAGCGGATCGGCGGGCATCAGACGGAAACCGCTGGTGCCGGCCCAGGACCCGGTGACGTCAGTGAGAACCATCGCCACAGGATAGGAACCACCCCCGACACCGCCCGCCGATGCGGATCACGCGGCGCGCCACCGGGCCCGGTCCTCGCCGGCCTTGCGCGTGCACCGCATCAGCGTGCCCTTGGCGGTACGGCCGGTCGCGCCGACCGGCGAGCAGAAAGCGCCAGGGTGGACGGCGCCCTGGACGGTGCCGGTGGACGGCTTGGTGGTCCGGGGCGCGCTCGTGGTCCGCTTCGGTGTCGGCTTGGGCGTGGTCCGCTTCGGCTTCGGCCGGGGCGCCGGACGCGCGGTCGCGGTCTGCGGCGACGGCTCGGCGGCCCGCGTCGTCGGCGGAGCGGACGGCGAGTCGGTCGGTGCGGCGACGTTCGAGGGCGAGCCGGACGAGTGGGCGGCAGGGGGCGGATCGGCGCTGCGCGCGGTCGCGGTCGAGGCGGCGCTGATCGACGCGGGCTTCTCGTCCGTCGCGCCGCCGACGGCGGCGATCCCGCCGCCGCAGCAGCACAGCACCAGCACGCCGCCGGACACGAGCACGGCTTTCGTGCCGCCGGAAAGCCGGCGCCACCAGGACTGATTCGGTATCGGCCATGATCTCTGCGGTGATGGCTTGGTCACGCAACTCAGTCTGCTTGCGTCATCAATGATTGCGATTGGTCAACTGGCGCGTTTCGCATCGACGCTCGGCGACCCGTGCCGCCGATCCGTCGAGACACACAAGCCGATCATCGTGGATGACCGGACGCCGAGAGATCTTGGAAGATTTCGGCCCCTATGGCAGCCGTTTGCTTCCAAGATCTGCGGTACGGGGAGCTAGGCGGTGAAGTTGTCGTCGGCGTCGCGGGCGTCCTCCTGGATGTGCTCGCCGGGGCGCTTGCCGCGGACCTCGTCCAGTTCCCGCACCCGGTCGGCCTCGGCGTGTTCGTCCTGGTTCAGGTCACCCAGACGGGCCCGGGCCGGACCGGCCAGGTTCTCCAGGTCGTTGTTCGCCCGTTCGACGCTCATGCCGCCTCCCCGGATCGTCGCGTGGCGGCCCTCGCCGCCTGTCACGTCGCGTCCCCGCTGACCCGCACGGCAAACCGCCGCCACCGGATCGGCGTCAGCCCGCATCCGGCCGGCGGTCATGCGGTCGGCAGGGCCGGGATCATGTCCTCGGCGTGCCGCAGCGTGTCGCCCAGCCGGACGCGCGACTCGTCGTCCAGTGGGACCGACCGGGCCTGCCGTACCCGTTCCCGGGCGGCCTCCGGCTCCCCGAGTTGCAGCGCCATCTCGGCCCGGTAGACCAGCGCCTCCACCAGGACGGCGGGGTCGTCGGCCGCGTCGGGCCGGGCCAGCGCGCCGTCGAGGATGCGCGCGGCCTGACCGGCGTCGCCGCGCGAGTCGCCCTGCACCACGGCGTTGCGCAGCGTGCGGGCGAGCCCGCCCCGGTCGTCGTCGGCGTCCGGCGTCGAGGCCCGGGCCACGAACCGGATCCAGTTGCCGCCCGGGTCGACGATGCTGAACCCGGAATGCCCGTCCTGGTTGCGGCGGGGCCGGGGCCGGGTCATCCGGGGTACACCGGCGACCAGCACCTTGCCGTACGTGGCGCGCATGCCGTCGGCGAAGGCGCGGTGCAGGACGGTCAGGTCGTCGACCACCACCAGGCAGGAGCCGTACGAGTCGGCGGGGTCGAACCCGGGCATCCCGAAGAAGTGCAGGTTGAGGTCCTCCCGGCGCAGGGCCAGGTACGGGTTGGGGCGCTCCTGCCGGTGCGTCACCTCGAAGCCGAGCGCCTGGTAGAAGGGCGCCACGTCGTCAAGTGAGCGGCAGGGCAGCAGCGGGATGGTCGTCTCGTTCGCCATGCTCCGAGCCTGGCCACCGGGAGCGCCCACGCGCACATGGAAAGGCCCGAACGGCCGACGGGCATTGTCCGAACGGGCACCGGGGCCGGTCCGAGACGGACCGGCCCCGGTGCGGGGTCAGGCGCGGGTCAGGGCTTCCAGGACCCGGCGGTACGGAAGCGGTGCTTGTACTCGACGACGCCGTTCTGGTCCTTGACGTCGAAGATGAGCTGACCGCTGCGCTTGGAGCCGGCGGGCAGGTTGTTGCCCGAGGTCATCAGTTTGCCGCACCCCGAGAAGGCGCCGCCGATGCCGTTCTCCTCGGTGCCGTCCTCGGCCACCCAGGAGAAGTAGAACGGGTTGATCGAACCGGTGCCCTTGGTGATCTCGGCGGTCACGTCGGCGATCAGGAACATGCCCTTCTTCGGGCCGGGCATGATCTCGTTGCAGGCGGAGTTCCGGGTCCGGAAGTTGCCGACGGTGATCTCGATGGTGCCGTCGGTGTCGTTGACGATCAGCTTGTCGCCGGCCGGCATGTTGAAGGTCTTGTCGTCGGTGGTGCCCGGCTGCGGCGTGCCGGTGGGGCCGCCGGTCGGGGTCTGCTCGTCCGGGACGCCGTAGGTGACGCCCGGCGTGGGCAGCGAGTCAACCGCCTCCTGGGCCTTGTTCACGCCGCTGTAGACGGCGAAGATGCCGCCACCGCAGCAGAGCAGCAGCAGGAGCGCCGCGACGATGCCGATCGTGATCCAGACGTTCTTGTTCGACTTCTTGGCCGGCGGTCCGAACGGCGCTCCCGGCTGATACGGCGCGCCGGTGGGCGGGTACGGCTGCCCACCGCCCGGCGGCGGGTAGCCCCCCGGCTGCTGATACGCCGCGCCCGGCGGCTGGTACTCACCGCCCGGGGGCGGGTACGCGGTGCCCGGCTGCTGGTACTCGCCTCCCGGCGGCTGATACGCCGCGCCCGGCTGCTGGTACTCACCGCCCGGGGGCTGATACGCCGCGCCCGGGGGCTGATACTCACTGCCGGGCGGCGGGTACGGCGCGCCCGAGGTCGGCGGCGCCGGCGGGAACGCCTGGGTGGGAGCGGGCGGCGGGTACTGCTCACCCGGCCCCGGCTGCGGCGGGTACGGCGCCCCGGAGGCCGGCGGATACGGCGCTCCCGACACCGGCGGATACGGCGCTCCCGACACCGGCGGCTGCGGCGTGCCCGGAGGCGGCGGGTAGGGCGCGCCCGAGATCGGGGCCGTCGGCGCGTCCGGGGCGGGCGGCGGCTCGTAGGGGTCGCTCGGCGGCATCGGCGCGGTGGGGAACGCCTGCGTCGGCGGTTCCGGCGGCTGCTGGTTCGGGTCCGGTGACCCGGACGGAGGCTGAGGGTGGCTCACCGTACTCCTTGGGGCGCCTTCGGGATTTCAGTCGGAACGACGGTACAAGCCGGGGTCAACCCGGCCGACAGGGCGTCATCGATGTGGCAGGACGGCGGCGGTGCGGACCAGATCGTCGTCCACCGCGAACCGTCCGGTCACGCGCGACGGCGGATCGGCCACCGGAGCGGCGGCGAGCCGGGCCGGCTCGATCTCGGCGTGGAACGTGCCCGCCTTCGGGTCGAGCGTGACGCGCGCGTCGGCGAAGCCCAGCCAGGTCCCGACGAGCGGGTGCCAGACCTTGTAGACGGTCTCCTTGGCGCTGAACAACACGGTCGGCCAGGGCATCCCGGCCGGCAGCCGGGCCAGGTCCGCCTCCTCGTCGGGGCGGCACACCTTCCGCCGTACCCCGGGGGAGAGCGGGCGGTGCCGCTCGGCGTCGATGCCGACGGCGCGCACGTCGGCGGCGCGGGCGGCGGCGGCCGCGCAGTAGTCCCGGGTGTGGGTGATCGCGCCGACGACGCCGGGCGGCCAGACCGGGGCCCGGTCCGCGCCGGCCGGCACCGGCGTGCCGGTCAGGCCGAGCGTGGCGAGTGCCCGGCGGGCGCAGACCCGGCCGGCGGTGAAGTCGCGGCGGCGGTGGAGCACCGCGCGCTCGCCCAGGGCGGCTCGTTCGGCCGGGAGCAGCTCGCCGGACCAGTCGGCCGGGCCGGCCACCGACACGGCGACCACGGCCGGCAGCAGATCACGCACGTGCGACGGATGACGGAGGCACGCGGTGAACGTACCGTAACGCTGGGGCGTGCGGTGGCGCTGAAGGTGTGTTGCGGGGAGGCAACCGGCCCATCACGACCACGATTCCGAACAGGGAAGGAGCGGCGGATGACGCGTGGCGCGGAGGCACCGGGGAGGCGGGACGGCGAGCACGTGCCGGTGACCCCCGACTGGACCTGCGGCTCGTGCGGTGACGAATGGCCCTGCGCCACGAAACGTCACCACCTGCTGAGCGAGTACCAGGTGGATCGGGCGTCGTTGAGCGTCTATCTCGGCTCCTGCCTGGCCGCGGCCACGCAGGATCTGCGCTCCGTGCCGGTCACCGCGCTCCAGGACCGGTTCATCGGCTGGGTGCCGCGCGGCTCGAGGACGATCTGAGCTCCCGGTGGCCGTCGTGTCGGGTTCACGACGGCCACCGGGAGTGGTCCTTCAGCCGCGGCGGGGCCGCCGGGTGAGCGCGAAGCCCACCACGCCGGCCACGGCGGCGAGCACGCCGCCCACGCCGGTCCACACCCAGCGCGAGCCCGCGTCGGGGAGCCAGCCGGTCAGGTCGGTCTCCTCCTCGGCCACCGGCTCGGGGGTCGGCTCGGCGGCCAGCACCGTGCCGGCCCTCGTGTTCGGCACCAGCGGCGCGGCCAGCTCGCCGTCGTCGCCGGACGCGCCGCCCTCGTCGGTGGCGCCGACGAGCATCTCCACCTCGACCGGCAGGCCGAGGTCGGGCTCGGGCAGGTCGGTGACGGAGAGCCGGACGTAGTAGGTGCCGGGCAGCGGGTCGCCCGACCACGGCTCGGCCCACGGCCGTACCCGGCGCAGCGTGCAGCCGAGCGCCACGCTCGTGGCCGCCGCGTCCGCTGTCGGCGTCTGCGCGCCGGCCGTGCACGCCTGCCGGCGGCGCAGCCCGTCGAAGACGTCGACGGTCCAGGTGGACGCGCCGGTGCGTCGCTTCGGGAACGTGACGGTGGCGGTGATCTCGTGCACCTGCCCGGCGTCGGCCCGGAACGACCAGTACAGGTGGTCGCCGGTCGACGCGCCCACCTGCACCGGCTGCCCGGCGGTGACGGTGGTGGCGGTGAGGAACGAGGTGCCGGCCTTGGTCACAGTGGTCGCGCCCGGTGACGGACTGGGCGCGGCCAGGGCCGCCGCCGGGGTGAGCGCGAGACCGACGGCGGTGGTCGCCGCCGCGGCGCGGATCAGCGTACGCATGCTCAGTTCACCCTCCACGTGTGCACCCACCAGCGGGTGAGCAGTCCGGCGACCAGCCCGGTGAGCAGTCCGGCCAGCGTGAGCAGGAGCAGCAGCACCCAGCCGCGGCCGAGGTCCGGCCCGTCCGGGGCGGGGGAGGCGGCGACCACGTCGACCGTGAGCTCCACCGGCATACCCGGCTGGGTCTGCGTGCCGGGCTTGGCCGCGAAGGAGTTGCTGACCACCAGGCAGACGGTTCGCACGGCCTGCTCCGCGCCGGGACTCGGCTCCGGGCCCGGGCCGTCGTCGTCCTCCTCCTCGGCGGCCGACCAGCGCAGTCCGGCGGAGACCACGTCGGTGCGCCCGCTTCCGGCGTCGACGCCGCGGACCAGTTCCCGCCCGTCCGGCGCGGTGGCGCGCAGCAGCACGCCGTAGTCCGGGTTGACCGGCCGGTCCAGCGCGACGCTCACCGAGGCGCGCAGCTCCTGGCCGGGCCGCACCGGCACCCGGTACCAACGGTGCTCGGAGAACGCCTCCCGGTCGCTGTAGACGCCGGGAGCGAGCAGCGGCGCGCCCTGGCACGCCGCGCCGCCGCCGACCACCGCCGGGGTGGCCGTGTACGTGTCCCGGGCCCGGTCGACGAGCTGCTTGATCCGGCCGGTCAGCTCGTCGGCGCTCTGCGCCGCCGTGTAGGTGCCGCCGGTCGCGCCGGCGATGCAGAGCAACTGCTTGCGTACCTTCTCGTCCGGGGCGAGGCCGAGCGTGTCCACGACGAGCCGGGTGCCCTGGGCGGCCAGCTCGCGCGCCACCTCGCACGGGTCGGGCGGGGCGCAGGTGTCCTCACCGTCGGTGATCAGCACGATCCGGCGGGCGGTGCTGCCGGTGCCCAGGTCCTGCGCGGCGGAGCGCAGCGCCAGCCCGACCGGTGTGAAACCGGTCGGTCGCAGCCCGGCGACGGCGGCCTTGGCCTGGGTACGGTCCACCGGGCCGACCGGCACGATCTGCTGGGTGTCCAGGCAGCCCTGCTTCTTGTCCTTGCCCTGGTAGGTGGCGCCGAGCACCCGGATGCCGAGCTGTGTCTCGTCCGGCAGGGCGTCGACCACCTCGTTGAACGCCTGCTGCGCGACGGAGATCCGGCTGCGCCCGTCGATGTCCCGGGCCCGCATCGAGCCACTGACGTCGAGGACCAGCTCCACCTTGGGTGGCTCGGCGACGGGCTCGGAGGTCTCGTCGTCGGCCCCGGCGGGGCTCGGTCCGATCAGCGCGGCGGCCGTCAGCAGTCCGAAGAGGACAATCGTCGATCGTCTCTTGTTGATCACCGGGCGAAGTGTAGTGAGATCCACTTTGGAAGATCATCCGGGTCCGGCGTCCCTCCGCTCCTGCCTGGCGCCGGAGATCGAACCCGTTATGTTCCCGCAGGATGACCCACTGTTAGATGCCGGAGGTGAACCTTTCGGCAGTGGCGTGCCCGTCGCAAATCTGACCGGCCCGCACCCGTTGTGCCCGTGCCGGAGTGTGGTTAAGCTCTGTCTTGCGCGCCCCAATCGCCCGCTTCCCCCGTGGCAGGCGATCGGGGCGCGCTTCTTTGTGCCGGCGCCCGCGCCTCTAGATCCAGCGGCCGTCCAGCCACATCCGCGCCGACCACTCCGCGTACGGCAGCACCCGGCCCACGAAGATCGGGTAGAAGTACGCGAAACAGAGCGCCACCAGCAACACATAGGCGCCCGCGATGATCCCGCCCACCATCCGCCGATCCCGCAGCTGCTGCGGATCGGGTGGCGCGGCCGTAGCGGTCGTCGCGGTTACCGGCGCCGGAGTGGTGATCGCGCCGAGCACATAGACCACCGCCAGCACCAGGAACGGCACCGCGGGCGCGGCGTAGAAGGAGAACATCGTCCGGCCGTCGAGCGCGAACCAGAACCACGGCAGCAGGCCGGCGGCGATGCTGAGCAGGATCGCGCCCGCCCGCCAGTCCCGCCGGGCCAGGCCGAGCCAGGCGGTCGCGGCGATCGCCGGCAGGAACGACCACCACAGCAGCGGCGTGCCCAGCAGCAGCACCTCCGACGCGCAGCTCGGCGCGCCACAACTGCCGTCCCCGGACCAGTGGAACGCCACCGGGCGGCCGAGCAGCAGCCACTGCCACGGCCAGGACTGGTACTTGTGCGGGTCGTCGAGCTGGGTGTGGAAGCCGTACGAGGCCTTGTGGTATTCCCACAGGTTGTTCAGCGCCCCGATGAACGGGGTGTCGCTCAGCTCCGGGTTGTTCGGGTAGCGCTCGGCCAGGCGGTAGTAGCCCTCGTCGCTGAGCAGCCAGCCCGACCAGGTCGCGACGTAGGTGACCACCATCAGCACGCCGGCCGCGAGCAGCCAGGGCAGCTCGTCCAGCACCGCGTCACGCCACGGGCGGCGAACCCCGGCCGAACGGCGGACGCCCACCTCCCAGAACAGCACCAGCAGCGCGAACGCCGGCACGAAGTAGATCGCGCTCCACTTGACCGAGCAGGCGCAGCCGAGCAGCACCCCGGCCGCCAGCCGCCACCACGGCCAGTTCCGCCAACCGGACGGAGGCCGCCCGGCCCGCCCCGGCCGGGTCGGGTCGAGCCCGGCCTCCAGGGCCCGCGTCCAGCGCCGTCGCCGGGCGTCCCGGTCGAGCACCAGCGCGCCGAACGCGGCCAGCACGAACAGCAGCAGGAAGATGTCGAGGATGGCCGTGCGGGACAGCACCAGGTGGAACCCGTCGAGCGCGAGCAGCAGGCCCGCCGCGCAGCCCAGCACCGTGGACCGGAACATCCGCCGGCCGATGCGGACCAGCAGCAGCACCGACAGTGTGCCGGCCACCGCCGCGCCGAACCGCCAGCCGAACTCCGGCGACGTCGTGATCAGGTGGCCCGGCACCGAGACGCCGCTGTCCGCGTCCTGGTAGCCGAAGGCCCACTCGCCGATCCCGATCATCCACTTGCCCAGCGGCGGATGCACCACGTACGAGGGGCCGTTGTCCTTGTAGTTCCACTCGACGCCGCGGTCGATCAGCCCGTACGCGTCCTTGGCGTAGTAGGTCTCGTCGAAGACCTTGCCGGGCGGGAAACTGAGCCCCACGAAGCGCAGGATCGCCGCGATCGCCACCACCACGGCTGTGGCCAGCCACGCCTGCCCCCGACCGATGCGGTCGTCGACGGTGGCGAGCCGGCGCCGCACGGCGGCGGGCAGCCCGCCCCCGTTGCCGTCGCCGCGCTCGGCGGTGGAAGGGTCCGGGTTCGCGCTCTGTGCTGTCGACGCACTCGTCACCCGGCGATCGTAGGCTGCGAGGGTGCCCGGTGGCGTCCATCGTCTCCGAAATTGGTACGACCATCGATGAGGGAGCACGCGCCGTGGGGGAAATGTCCGAGGTCGGACGGCTGGTGTTGCTCGGCGCGCCGCTGGGCAACCCGGCCGACGCGTCCGCCCGGTTCCGGGAGGTGCTGGCCGTCGCCGACGTGGTCGCCGCCGAGGACACCCGGCGGCTCACCCGGCTCGCCCGCGACCTCGACGTGACGGTGCCCGGCCGGATCGTCTCCTACTTCGAGGGCAACGAGGAGCGGCGCACCCCGGAGCTGGCCGAGGTGCTCGTCGCCGGCTACACGGTCGCGCTGGTCACCGACGGAGGCATGCCGAGCGTCTCCGACCCCGGATACCGGCTGGTCCGGGCCGCCCTGGACGCGGGCGTGCCGGTCACCGCCGCGCCCGGGCCGAGCGCCGTCACCACCGCGCTGGCGCTGTCCGGGCTGCCCTGCGACAGGTTCTGCTTCGAGGGCTTCCTGCCCCGTACCCCCGGCGCCCGCCGCTCCCGCCTGCGGACGCTCGCCGCCGAGGACCGCACGCTGGTGTTCTTCGAGGCGCCGCACCGCATCGCCGGCGCGCTGGCCGACCTGGCCGAGGCGTTCGGCGCCGACCGGCCCGCCGCGCTCTGCCGCGAGCTGACCAAGACGTACGAGGAGGTGGTCCGCCGTCCGCTCGGCGAGCTGGCCGAGTGGGCCGCCGACGGCGATCCCCGGGGTGAGATCACGCTCGTCGTGGCGGGCGCGCCGGCCACGCCCGCGGTCCGGCCCGACGACGACACGCTGCGCGCCGCGGTGGCCGAGCGCGAGGCGGCCGGGCTGTCCCGGCGCGACGCGATCACCGAGGTCGCCACCGCGTACGGGCTGCGACGGCGCGAGGTGTACGCGGTGGTGCACAGCTGAAAGGAAGGGCCCCTTCTTAACGCCTGCGGTAGAGGAAGGGCCCCCTCTTAACACCTCACCTCACCAGGCGGCGGCCAGGAACCCGACGGTGATCAGCGCCGGCCCGGCCAGCCCCAGGCCGACCGCCCAGCGCCGCTGCCGCTCGTCCGCGAGCCGGGTCGCGCCGGTCCACCGGGCGATCCCGGCGGCGCACCCGGCCACCAGCGCCAGCCCGAGCAGCCAGCGCAGGTGCTGTCCGGGGCCGGTGTCCGTGTAGGCGGTCGACCCGTCCGGCCCGGTCATCCGGGCCGGCAGCAGGGTGCCGGTGGCGGTCCGCCCGGCCGGTACGCCACTGACCCGTACGCCGTGGGCCTGGAACCGGTCGCCGTCGGCCAGGAAGATCCCCCGGCAACGTTGGGTGAGCCCGCCGCCCGCGCACTCGGTGATCATCACGGTGCCGCCTGTCGAATGCCCCGCGGCCAGCCAGAACGGCCCCGCGCTCACCCAGGCGAAGAACGCGGCGAGCAGGCTCAACGCCAGCAGCACGGCGAGGCCGACGGGCGGGGTCGGCGGGAGGACCGGGCGGGCCGGCGCCCGCCGGCCCGGTGGCCGGGCGGGGAGCGGGTGCGGCTCGTCGCGCAGCGGCGTGCCGTCCCAGTGCACCTCCTCGATCGGCGCCCAGCCGCCCGCCTGCGCGGCCCTGCGCTGCCAGCGGGGCTGCCGCACCGGCACCCGGCTCGGCACCGCGTCCACCGGCGCGCCGGTGGTCGGCTCCACCTCGACCGGCGGGTCCGCCGGGTCGAGCCGGGGCTGCGGCGCGACGGGCGCGCCCGCCGGGGCGGGTCGCGCCCGCCGGGTGGTGGCCGCCGACGGCTCCGGCGCCGCTGGTCTGTTGGTCACGATGTTCATTTCACACCGGTACGCCCGGCTTGCGGTGAAGCTCACGCCGCGTGTCGGCGACAAATCGGACGTACGGCCGGCGCCTGCCGCCCATTGGTTCGCGGCCCGCCCACCGCAATCACTAGGCTTGCTGCTCATGAGTCACGTTCTCGCCGCGGTCGCCTGGCCCTACGCCAACGGCCCGCGCCACATCGGCCACGTATCCGGATTCGGCGTTCCCTCCGACGTCTTCGCCCGGTACATGCGGATGGCCGGCCACGACGTGCTCATGGTCTCCGGCACCGACGAACACGGCACCCCGATCCAGGTGCAGGCCGACGCCGAGGGAGTCACCCCGCGCGAACTGGCCGACCGCTACAACCGGGTGATCGCCGAGGACCTGCGGGCGCTGGGCCTGTCGTACGACCTGTTCACCCGCACCACCACGCGCAACCACTACGCTGTGGTGCAGGAGCTGTTCACCGGCCTGTACCGCAACGGCTACATCGTCCCGAAGGTCACCACCGGCGCGATCTCCCCGTCCACCGGCCGGACGCTGCCCGACCGCTACATCGAGGGCACCTGCCCGATCTGCGGCTACGACAGCGCGCGCGGCGACCAGTGCGACAACTGCGGCAACCAGCTCGACCCGATCGACCTGATCGACCCCAAGTCGAAGATCAACGGGGAGACGCCGGAGTTCGTCGAGACCGAGCACTTCTTCCTCGACCTGCCCGCCCTGGCCGACGCGCTGCGGCAGTGGCTGGACAACCGCGAGGGCTGGCGCCCCAACGTGCTGCGGTTCTCCCGCAACCTGCTCGACGACCTCCAGCCCCGGGCCATCACCCGCGACCTGGAGTGGGGCGTGCCGATCCCGCTGGACGACTGGCGCGACCGGCCGGACAAGCGGATCTACGTCTGGTTCGACGCGGTCATCGGCTACCTGTCCGCGTCCATCGAGTGGGCCCGCCGCACCGGCGACCCGGAGGCCTGGCGCAAGTGGTGGTCGGCGGACGGGGAAGGGAAGGACGCCCGCTCCTACTACTTCATGGGCAAGGACAACATCGTCTTCCACTCGGTGATCTGGCCGGCGCTGCTCGGCGGCTACTCCGGTGAGGGGGCCCGCGACGGCGAGCCGGGCGAGCTGGGCCGGCTCAACCTGCCCACCGAGGTCGTCTCCAGCGAATACCTCACCATGGAGGGGCGGAAGTTCTCCTCCTCCCGCAAGGTGGTCATCTACGTCCGGGACTTCCTGGAGCGCTACGACGCCGACGCGCTGCGCTACTTCATCGCGGTGGCCGGCCCGGAGAGCAACGACACCGACTTCACCTGGGCCGAGTTCCTGCGCCGCAACAACGACGAACTGGTCGCCGGCTGGGGCAACCTGGTCAACCGGTCGGTGTCGATGGCGGCGAAGAACTTCGGCGCCGTCCCGCCGGTCGACCCGGCCGGGCTCACCGAGGCCGACCAGGCGCTGCTGGACACCGCGAAGGCGGGCTTCGCCACCGTCGGCGACCTGATCGCCCGGCACCGGCAGAAGCAGGCCATCGGCGAGGCCATGAAGGTCGTCGCCGAGGCCAACAAGTACCTCTCCGAGCAGGCGCCCTGGAAGCTCAAGGGCGAGGACGACAAGCCCCGCATGGGCACCATCCTGCACGTCGCGCTCCAGGTGGTCAGCGACGCCAACACGCTGCTCACCCCGTTCCTGCCGCACTCCGCCCAGAAGATCCACGAGCTGCTCGGCGGCACCGGCACGCACGCCCCGATGCCGGTGATCGAGGAGGTCGACGACCTCGACGGCGGGCCGTCGTACCCGGTGCTGACCGGTGACTACACGGTCGGGGCGCGCTGGGAGTCCGTACCCCTGGAGGTGGGCCGGCCGCTCGCGGCGCCGAAGCCGGTGTTCCGCAAGCTCGACCCGTCCATCGTCGAGGAGGAGCTGGCCCGGCTGGCCGGCTGAGCACGCGCGCGAACCGCGGCCCCGGGGATCTCCCCGGGGCCGCGATCGTCCGCCGGGTCAGGCGGTCGCCATGCTCGGCTTGCCGATGAACTCCATGATGGCCTTGTTGACCTCGGTGGGATGGGTCCACGGCGTGCCGTGCGGCGCACCCTTCAACGTGACCAGCTTGGCGTCGGACAGCATGTTCACCAGCCGCTGGCCCGTCACCGGGAACGGCAGCACGTTGTCCTTGTCGCCCTGGATGATCAGCACCGGCACGTCGATGTTCGGCAGGTCACCGCGGAAGTCGGTCTGCCAGGCGTCCACCGAGTCGTGGGTGCCCTTGGCCGACGCCTGCGCGCCGATCTGCCAGTGCGCGTGGTACGCCTCGTCGCTGACCAGCTTCCCCCGGTTCTCGCTGGCGTTGAAGAACGCGTCGCAGAACTGGGTCAGGTAGGCGAACCGGTCCTGGATGATCGCCTTCTGGAACCCCTCGAACATGCTCTTGTCGACGCCCTCCGGGTCGTCGGGCGTCTTCAGCAGGTACGGCGCCAACGGGGCCAGCAGGACCGCCCGGTCCACCCGGTCCGACCCGTACGCGCCCAGGTAGCGGGTCACCTCACCGGTGCCCATGGAGTGCCCGACCAGGATCGCGTTGCGCAGGTCCAGCTCGGTCATCAACACGTCCAGGTCGGCGGCGAACGTGTCGTAGTCGTAGCCCATGGCCGGCTGCGCGGAGTTGCCGAACCCACGCCGGTCGTACGTGATCACCCGGTACCCGGCGTTCAGCAGCGGACCGCTCATCTTCTCCCAGGTCGCCCCGTTGAACGGGAAACCGTGGATCAGCACGATCGGCTGACCGGAACCGTGATCCTCGTAGTACAGGTCGATGGGTGCGGAGTTCTCCGTACCGACGGTGACGAAAGGCATGTCGGGATTCCCCCTCAGCGCGGGCTTCTCGGACCCCAACGGCTTCCCGACCTGCCCCCGTCTATGCGTGCCGGGCCGGATAGGGCAGGTCCACCACCCGGTCGTCGGTCAGCTCGCCGCCCGGCGCCCAGACCTCGTACACGCCGCGTTCCAGACACTGCGCGCCGGTCGCGGCCACCGCGTCCGGATCCGGGCGGCGCAGCCGCAACCGCAGCCAGCCACCCTCCTCCCGCAGCACCAGGCACGGCGTCCCGCGCCAGGTCGCCGTGCGCAGCCGCCGGGCCGCCGTGTCCACCGGGTAGCGGGCCGCCCGGGTCATCGCCAGCACCCGGAACCCGCCCGGCTGGTCGGCCACCGCCTCGTACTCCGAACCCGCGTACGTGCCGACGAGCCGGGTCGAGCGCGGCGCCTCGCCGGTCGGCACGTACTCCTGATCGGCGGCCAGGCCGGGCACCGCGGCGAGCAGGTGCCGCC
Source organism: Micromonospora chalcea (assembly GCF_028768405.1). Lineage (NCBI taxonomy): Bacteria > Bacillati > Actinomycetota > Actinomycetes > Micromonosporales > Micromonosporaceae > Micromonospora > Micromonospora chalcea. The sequence goes on from NZ_CP118233.1 coordinate 5,522,780, forward strand.
ACTGCGGACCCGCCAGGCGCAGCCAGCCCCGCTGCTCCGCCTGGTAGGTGTAGAGCACCACCTCCACCCCCTCGGCCGGATAGGCCAGCAGCGTGGCGTTCGCCGGCATCGGCAGGTCGGCGAACTCCCGGGTGACGAACTCCGGCACGAGCTGCGCGCTGCTCGGCACGAACCCGGTGCCCAGCACCGGCGGCCCGAGCCGGTCCCGGGGCGGCAACGCCATGAGCCCCCGGTGCGCCTCGCCCACCGGCACGTCGTAGTCGGCCGGGTCGGCGGCCCGCCAGCGCAGCGCGTACGCCACGTCACCGCCCTCGGAGTCGCCCCGCAGCACCGCCATCCCGGCCGGTGTCCGCAGGTGCGCCACGTCGTGCTCCCGGTAGCAGAAGCCGTGCGGCAGCCACCCCCGCACGTAGCCGGCGAGCTGCCGGGCGGAGAGCACCTTCACCATCCGGGTGCCCGGCCGGATCACCGCCGAGGCCCGCACCGCGGCCAACGTCGGGTCACCCGCCGCCCCCGGCTGCTGGCTGAGCCGGTGTACGTACGCCCAACCCCGGTCCCGGTGCACCGGCATCAGCAGCGGCGCGTCCGTCTCGTCGGCCGTCCCGGGGCCCCCGTGCACCGCGTCCACCTCGGTCGCGTGCACGAACCGGCGCCACGGATAGCCGCCCCCGGGCCGGGGACACCACTCGAACCCGGGCGCCTCGTCGGCGCTGAACAGCTCGTACGCCGCGCCCCGGGCGATCTCCTCGGCCGGGTGCACCCGGCCGGCGTACGTCACGCGCAACCCGGCCCGGTCGGAGGCGGGCCCACCGGCATGGTCGGTGACTGTCACTCCGGGACGCTAAGCCCGCCAGATGTGGGGCGTGTGAACGGCCGGTGGCGGTCCGGGAACGCCGGCCCGCGCCGGTGTGTGATGCTGGCCGCGATGACCGAGCAGACCGAGACCCGCAAGCAGCGCGCCGCCCGCCGGGCCGGGGAGTTCCCGCCCGCACCCGAGCCGCTGCCCGTACCCGTGCCGGACAGCCACACCCACCTCGACATCACCGTCGGCGAGTTCGGCACACCCCCGGGCGGCGCCTCCGGCGACGACCCGGTGGCCGCCGCGATCGCCGTCGCCGCCCGGGCCGGCGTGGACCGGCTCGTGCAGGTCGGCGTGGACGTCGACTCGTCCCGGTGGGGCGCCGACGTCGCCGACCGGTACGCAGCGGTGCTCGCCACCGTCGCGCTGCACCCGAACGAGGCGCCCCGGCTGGCCGACCTGGACGAGGCGCTGCGCGAGATCGAGACGCTCGCCGGCCGGGACCGGGTCCGGGGCGTCGGCGAGACCGGGATGGACTTCTTCCGTACCGGCGAGGAGGGGCGGGCCGCGCAGGAGGAGAGCTTCCGGGCACACATCGCCATCGCGAAGCGGCACGGCAAGGCGCTGGTCATCCACGACCGCGACGCGCACGTCGACGTGCTGCGCGTCGTCGACGACGAGGGCGCCCCGGACACCGTGGTCATGCACTGCTTCTCCGGCGACGCCGACTTCGCCCGCGAGTGCGTCCGGCGCGGCTTCCTGCTCAGCTTCGCCGGCACCGTCACGTTCGGCAGCGCCGCCGCGCTGCGCGAGGCCGCCGCCGTCACCCCGCCCGAGCAGATGCTGGTGGAGACCGACGCGCCGTACCTCACCCCGATGCCGCACCGGGGACGGCCCAACGCCTCGTACCTGATCCCGCTGACCGTCCGCTTCCTCGCCGAGACCACCGGCGCCGACCTGGACACCCTCTGCGCCGCCATCTCCACCAACGGTGAGCGCGCGTTCGGCCCGTGGCGTTAAGAAGGGGCCCCTCCATATCGCGAGGCGTTAAGAAGGGGCCCTTCCTTCCCCTCGGGCGGGGGCGCTTACGCTACGGGGCGTGACCGGACTCCTCGGCCCGGCGGAGATCCGGGAACTCGCCGCGCGCCTCGGCGTCACGCCGACAAAGAAGCTCGGCCAGAACTTCGTGCACGACCCGAACACGGTGCGCCGCATCGTCACCACCGCCGGGCTGACCCCGGACGACGTGGCACTGGAGGTCGGCCCCGGCCTCGGCTCGCTCACGCTCGCCCTGCTCCCGGTCGCCGCGCACGTGCACGCCGTGGAACTCGACCCGGCGCTCGCCGCCGCGCTGCCGGAGACCGCCGCACGCTTCGCCGGCGAGGCCGCCGGGCGGCTCACCGTCCACCCGGCCGACGCGCTGCGGGTCACCGCCGCCGACCTGGCCGACCCGGCGCCGACCGCGCTGGTGGCGAACCTGCCCTACAACGTCGCCGTGCCGGTCGTGCTGCACCTGCTCGCCGAGCTGCCCACACTGCGGCACGGCCTGGTGATGGTGCAGAAGGAGGTCGCCGACCGGCTCGTCGCCGGTCCCGGCTCCAAGGTGTACGGCATCCCGTCGGTCAAACTCGCCTGGTACGCCCGCTCCCGGGCCGCCGGCAAGGTCCCGCCGAACGTGTTCTGGCCGGTGCCGAACGTCGACTCCGGTCTGGTCGCGTTCACCAGGCGCGAACCGCCCCGGCCGGACGTACCCCGGAAGGCCGTCTTCGCCGTCGTCGACGCCGCGTTCGCGCAGCGCCGCAAGACGCTGCGCGCCGCCCTGGCCGGCTGGGCCGGCGGCGCGGACCGGGCCGCCGCGGCGCTCGCCGCGGCCGGCGTGGACCCGTCCGCACGCGGCGAATCGCTCACCGTGGAGCAGTTCGCCGCCATCGCCGCGTCGGCCCCCGACGGCTCCGCCGCCGAGCAGTAGGCTGGCGCCGTTGCCCGACCCCGCCGAGGAGCTGACCGTGCAGAAGCCGTTCGACATCCGCCCGCGTCCAGGGGAGCGCACCCGGTGACCGAGGCATGGCGACCGGAGGACGAGGACGGGCAGCGGCGCGGGGCCAGCGGCCCGGTCAAGGTGCGGGTGCCCGCCAAGGTCAACCTGCATCTCGGGGTGGGACCGCTGCGCCGTGACGGCTACCACGAGCTGAACACCGTCTACCACGCGATCTCCATCTACGACGAGCTGACCGCCCGGCGCGGCGACACCCTCACCCTCACCATGGAGGGCGAGGGCGCCGGGGAGCTGGCGCTGGACGACACCAACCTGGCGCTGCGCGCCGCGCACGCGCTCGCCGGCTACGCGGGCGTCGCCCCGCACGCCCGGCTGCACCTGCGCAAGCAGATCCCGCTCGCGGGCGGGCTCGCCGGCGGCAGCGCCGACGCCGCCGCCGCGCTCGTCGCCTGCGACACGCTCTGGGGCACCGGGCTGTCCCGCGACGAACTGGCCGGCATCGCCGCCGACCTCGGCTCCGACGTGCCGTTCCTCATCCACGGCGGCACCGCGCTCGGCACCGGCCGCGGCGAGACGGTCAGCCCGGTGCTCGCCCGCCCCACCTCCTGGCACTGGGTGGTGGCGATCGCCGACGGCGGCCTGTCCACCCCGGCCGCCTACCGGGAACTGGACCGGCTACGCGACGCCGGGGCCGCCGGGACGCCGCTGGGCAGCACCGACGCGCTGCTCGCCGCGCTGCGCCAACGCGACCCGCGGGTCCTCGCCGCCACGCTCGGCAACGACCTCCAGGCCGCCGCGCTGACCATGCGCCCGTCGCTGGCCGAGACGCTCAAGGCCGGCGAGGCCGCCGGCGCGCTCGCCGGCATCGTCTCCGGCTCCGGACCCACCTGCGTCTTCCTCGCCGCCGGCGAGTCCGACGCGGGGCGGATCGCCGCCGAGCTGACCGCCGCCGGGGTGTGCCGGGAGGCCCGCGTCGCGCACGGACCGGTCGCCGGCGCCCGCGTGGTCTGACGCCCCGTACCCTTGACTCAGGCGTTCCGGGCCCCGGGACGCCTGAGTCGTGAAAGGTGGGGAATGGCCAACATCGTCAACCTGGACCGGGTGTCCAAGGGGTACGGCGCCGCCGGGCCGCTGCTCACCGACGTCTCGCTCGGCCTCGACGACGCCGACCGGGTCGGCGTGGTGGGCCTCAACGGCGCCGGCAAGTCGACGCTGCTGCGGCTGCTCACCCGCACCGAGGAACCCGACGACGGCCGCGTCACCCACCGCCGCGACCTGCGCGTCGCCTGGCTGCCGCAGCGCCTGGACCTGGCCCCCGACCTCACCGTGCGGGACGTCGTGCTCGGCACCGCCTGGCTCGGCGAGAGCATGGGCGCCGAGCACGAGTGGGCCGGCGACGCGGGCGTGCGCGCCATCCTCGACGGCCTCGGCATGCCCCACCTCGGCCTGGACACGCCGGTCGGCCCGATGTCCGGCGGGGAACGCCGCCGGGTCGCGCTCGCCGCGCTGCTGGTCCGCGACGCCGACCTGCTCGTCCTCGACGAGCCCACCAACCACCTCGACGTCGGTGGCGTCGACTGGCTGGCCCGCCACCTCGTCACCCGCAAGGGCGCGCTCGTCGTGGTCACCCACGACCGCTGGTTCCTCGACGCCGTCTGCACCACCACCTGGGAGGTCGCCGACCAGACCGTCCGGGCGTACGAGGGCGGCTTCGCCGCGTGGACGCTCGCCCGCGTCGAACGGCAGCGCGTGGCCGCCGCCACCGAGGCCCGCCGGCAGAACCTGCTCCGCAAGGAGATCGCCTGGCTGCGCCGCGGTGCCCCGGCGCGCACCTCCAAGCCCAAGTTCCGCATCGACGCGGCGAACGCGCTCATCGCCGACGTCCCGGAACCCCGCGACACCATGTCGCTGCAACGGCTCGCCACCGCCCGGCTCGGCAAGCAGGTGTACGACCTCGAACACGTGCGGCTGCACGCCGGCCCGAAGGAGATCCTGCACGACACCACCTGGCAGGTCGGGCCCGGCGACCGGGTGGCCATCCTCGGGCGCAACGGCGCCGGCAAGACCACCCTGCTGCGGATGCTCGCCGGGGTGACCGGCCCCGACGGCGGGCGCTTCGCCGCCGGGCAGACCGTCCGGCCCGCGTTCCTCTCCCAGGAACTCGCCGAACTCCCCGGCCACCTGCGCGTGCTGGAAGCCGTCGAAGAGGTGGCCCGGCGCGTGCAGTTCGGCGACCGGGAGATCAGCGCCGCCCAGCTCGCCGAGATCTTCGGCTTCGACGACCGGCGGCTCTGGACCCCGGTGAGCGACCTGTCCGGCGGGGAACGCCGCCGCCTGCAGATGCTGCGCCTGCTCGCCGGGGAACCCAACGTGCTCCTGCTCGACGAGCCCACCAACGACCTGGACACCGACACGCTCGCCGCGCTGGAGGACCTGCTCGACTCCTGGCCCGGCACGATCGTGGTGGCCAGCCACGACCGCTACCTGATCGAGCGGGTCACCGACGTCGCGTACGGCATGTTCGGCGACGGCCGGCTGGTGCACTTGCCCGGCGGCGTCGACGAGTACCTGGCGCGCGCCGCCGCGGCCGGCGGCCCGGCGCCCGCCGACCTCACCCCGGCCACCACGGCGCCGGCCCGCGAGGGCATGTCCGCCGCCGAGGTACGCACCGCGAAGAAGGAACTCAACCGGCTGGAACGGCAGATCGCCAAGCTGGAACAGAAGGAGGCGGCCCTGCACGAGCAGCTCGCCGCGAACGCCACCGACTACACCCGGGTCGCCGAGCTGGACGCACAGCTCAAGGAGGTACGGGCCGAGCGGGACCGCACCGAGGAGACCTGGCTGGCCCTGGCCGAGGAGCTGCCGGGCGGCTGACCTGCCGCCGGGGTGGGGGGTGTGCGGCGTCACTGACCGGCGTACGGGACAATCACCGGTGGAACCCTCGTCCGAACGGTCTTTTGGAGACGCAGAGATGGCCCACACCCCCGTCAACCACCCCGCGCGGCCGATCTACCGGGCGATCGGCGGGATCGTTGGTCTGTACTTCGTCGTCTTCGGCGGCCTCGGCGTCATCGCCAGCGCCGGTGGCGATTTCTTCGCCCAGGACGACACCAAGGTTCTCGGCCAGGGCACCAACATGGCGTTCTCGCTGGTGTCGGTGCTCGTCGGCGTCGTGATCCTGGTCGGCACCGCGATCGGCCGCAACCTCGACGTGGCGATCAACCAGTGGCTGGCCTACACCCTGATGGTGATCGGCCTGGGCTCGCTGGCGTTCCTGCAGACCGACGTCAACATCTTCAACTTCTCGATCATGACCGACGTCGTGGTCCTGACCCTGGCGCTGGTGCTCCTGATGGCCGGCATGTACAGCAAGGTCGGCTCCGACGAGGAGCACGAGGCATGGCAGAAGGCCCGCCTGGTGCTCTGATCCCCTCCTCGTACGAAGGCCCGGCGCGCCGCGCGCCGGGCCTTCGGTGTTTTCCGGACGCGAACGGACAACCCAGGCGACAATTGCCCCGAATCAGTCGCACGACTGGAGGGCACCATGGCGCACTTCCCGGTGAACCACCCCGCGCGGCCCCTCTACCGGGTGCTGTCCGGGCTCATCGGCCTCTACATCCTCGTCTTCGGCGTCTACGGCGTCTTCCTGACCTGGGGCGAAGGGCTGTTCGGCCGGGGCAGCAACTGGGCGCTGGGCCTGCGCACCAACCTGGCCTTCTCGCTGGTCTCGGTCGTCTTCGGCGCGGTCCTGCTGGTCGGCGCGTCCCGCCGCACCAATCTCGGCCACTACATGAACCTCACCGCCGGCGTGGTCTTCCTGGTCACCGGCATCCTGATGATGTCGGTGCTGCAGACCTCGGCGAACTTCCTCAACTTCTCGATGTCCACGGTCATCGTGTCGCTGCTGTTCGGGCTGATCCTGCTCGCCACCGGCCTGTACGACAAGGTCGGCACCGCCGAGCACGCCGAGGAGGAACGGCAGCGCCGCTACCACCCGATCGGCGAGCGCTGACGCGGCTGTTGCGCTGACGCGGCGTCAGCCCCGGGGGATCGGCCCGGGCTTCGACTCCAGGTGCGACAACCCGTTCCAGGCCAGGTTCACCAGGTGCGCCGCCACCGTCTCCTTGCGCGGCTTGCGCACCTCCAGCCACCAGCGCCCGGTCAACGCCACCATGCCGACGAGCGCCTGGGAGTAGAGCTCGGCGAGCTTCGGGTCGTACCCCCGGATGGAGAACTCGCCCGCCAGGATGTGCTCCACCTGGTGTGCCACGTCGTTCATCACGCTGCTGAAATTGCCGGTCGCCGACATCAGCGGCGACTCCCGGACCAGCACCCGGAACCCGCTGGTCTCCTCCTCGATGTAGGTCAGCAGCGTCAACGCGGCCTGCTCCAGCAGCTCCCGCGGATTGCCCGCGGTCAGCGCCGTGGTGATCCGGTCCAGCAGGGCCCGGACCTCCCGGTCCACCACCACCGCGTAGAGCCCTTCCTTGCCGCCGAAGTGCTCGTAGACCACCGGCTTGGACACCTTGGCGCGCGCCGCCACCTCTTCGATCGAGGTCGCGTCGAAGCCGCGCTCGGCGAAGATCTGCCGGGCGATCGAGATCAACTGCTCGCGCCGCTGCGTCGCGGACATCCGCACCCGGGACGGCTTCGCCGCCGGCGCGGGCCGCCGCCGGGCGCGGTCACTGCCGGGAACGTCGGTCACCCGCCCCATCCTGCCAGGCGAGGCGTACGCGGTCCGACCGGACGCCTCGTTGTCGTACGTACGTTCTAAGTTCTGTCCATGGTCGACCCACTCGCCGCCGAGGCGCGCCGCCTGCGCGTCCAGGAGCAGCTCTCCGTCGCCGACATCCGGGCCCGCCTCGGCATCGGCCGCGATCGGGTGTACGCGCTGCTGCGCGGCGTCCCGCCGCCGGAGTGGACCCGCCGGCCCCGTGCCCGTGACGACGACCGCGCCGAGGCGCTGCGGCTGCGGGCGGCCGGCCGATCCGTCAACCAGATCGCGGAGCAGCTCGGCGTGGCGAAGTCGACCGCGTACCAGTGGGTGCGGCACCTGCCGTTGAACCCGGACGACGCGACGGCCGAGCGGCGACGTGCCCATTCACGAGCGATGACGGAGGCGCGCTGGAGCGCGTACCGGGAGTCGCGGGACGCCGCGCAGGCCGCGGAACACGCCAGGTCCGCCGGGGTGGTCGGCGGGCTCGGTGAGCGGGATCTGCTGATGTTGGGCGCCGCGATCTACTGGTGCGAGGGCGCCAAGTCGAAGCCCTGGCGTCGACCGGTGACGGTCCAGTTCGTCAACACCGATCCGGGATTGCTGGCCCTCTTCCTCCGCTTCCTCGAAGTGTGCGGCGTGGACCGGACCGTGCCGACCTACCGGGTGAGCATCCACGAGTCAGCGGACGCGGAGGCGGCTGTGCGTTGGTGGGTGCGGCGGCTGCGACTGCCCGCCGAGCGGTTTCGCCGCACGGTGCTCAAGCGGCACAACCCGACCACGCCGCGGCGGAACACAGGCGAGACCTATCACGGATGCCTCGTGATCACGGTGCCCCGCAGTCGCGAGCTCTACTGGCGGATCGAAGGTATGATCGCCGAGCTGTTCCGGATCACGGACGAGGCGCAAGGAAAAGTCGCTGACCCGTAGGTCTTGACATGGCAATGGGGTGTGGGGTAACGGCAACCCGCAGGCCTTTGGAGCCTTGAGCTCCTGGTTCGAATCCAGGCACCCCAGCTCATTCGTCGGATCGCTCCCGGGCGAACGACGTTTGTGTGGCCGGATGCGAATTGTGGCGAGCCGCGTGGTTAGCATGACCGCGAGACTGTCGCCGTCCCGACGGGAGAGCCACGTCGTGTCCCAGCCCCACCTCCGCACCGTTGTCGTGCTCGCCGCCGGTGAGGGCAAGCGGATGAAGTCGTCCCTGCCCAAGGTGCTGCACCCACTGCTCGGCCGTACCCTGCTCGGTCACGTCCTCGCCGCGGCCGGGCCGCTGCGCGCGGACCGCACCGTGGTGGTGGTCGGCCACGGCGCCGACCAGGTCCGGGCGCATCTGACCGACGTGGCCCCGGCGGCGACGCCGGTGCTCCAGGAGCGCCAGCTCGGCACCGGGCACGCGGTCCGCATCGCGCTGGACGCGGTGCCGGACGCGACCGGCACCGTCGTGGTGATCAACGGGGATGTGCCGCTGCTGCGGCCGGAGACGGTTCGGGCGCTCGTCGAGGCGCACGAGGAAGCCGCCGCGGCGGCGACGGTGCTGGCGGCCGAGGTGCCGGACCCGACCGGCCTGGGCCGGATCGTGCGGGACGTGCAGGGGCACCTGGAGCAGATCGTGGAGGAGCGGGACGCCTCGCCCCAGCAGCGCGCGCTGCGGGAGATCAACGCGGGCATCTACGCGTTCGACGCGGCCCGCCTGCGGGAGGCGCTGGGCAAGCTCTCCACCGACAACGACCAGGGCGAGGAGTACCTGACCGACGTCTTCGCGCTGCTGCGCGACGCCGGGGAACCGGTGGCGGTGCACTGCGCCGCCGACCACGTGGAGACGCTCGGCTGCAACGACCGGGTGGAGCTGTCCGCGCTGCGGCGGCTGCTGCGGGACCGGGTGAACGAGGGCTGGATGCGTACCGGGGTCAGCATCCTCGACCCGCACACGACGTGGATCGACGTGACGGTGACCGTGGAACGGGACGCGGTGATCGACCAGAACACGCAGCTCCAGGGCGCCACGGTGGTCGGCGCGGGCGCGCTCGTCGGCCCGGACACCACGCTCGTGGACACGGTGGTGGGCGCGGGCGCGAGCGTGGTGCGCTCCCACGCGCTCGGCGCCGAGGTGGGGCCGGAGGCCAGCGTGGGGCCGTACGCGTACCTGCGGCCGGAGTCGCGGCTGGGCCGCAAGGCGAAGGTCGGCACGTTCGTGGAGACCAAGAAGACGTCGATCGGTGAGGGCTCGAAGGTGCCGCACCTGTCGTACGTGGGGGACGCGACGATCGGCGACCACAGCAACATCGGCGCGGCCACCGTCTTCGTCAACTACGACGGGGTACGCAAGCACCACACCACCATCGGCAGCCACGCGCGTACCGGAGCGGACAACATGTTCGTGGCGCCGGTGCGGGTCGGCGACGGCGCGTACACGGCTGCGGGTTCGGTGATCACCGGGGACGTGCCGCCGGGCGCGATGGCGGTGGCGCGGGGCCAGCAGCGCAACGTGGAGGGCTGGGTGCTGCGCAAGCGGGCCGGCACGGAGGCCGCGGAGGCGGCGCGGCGGGCCGGTGAGGATGCGCCGGAGTCGGGCGCAGCCGCAAGGGAAGGTGACTGACTCCACGGGGATCGGCGGGCCGTGGGTGGATCGCTGAACCGGGGGCATACTGCAACCGAACACTCCCCGGCCTCACCGCCGCCGGGCACCACCGACATACGGGAGCAGACGGGCCCATGGGCAGCATCGTCGCCGAAAACCGCAAGAGCCTGATGCTCTTCTCCGGGAGGGGTTTTCCGGAGCTGGCCAAGGAGATCGGTGAGGTGCTCGGCGTCGCGCCGACGCCGGCCGACGCGTACGACTTCGCCAACGGCGAGATCTTCGTCCGGTACAAGGACTCGGTTCGTGGTTCGGACGCCTTCGTGGTGCAGTCCGTGACGCACGGCGTGAACACCTGGGTCATGGAGACCCTGATCATGGTCGACGCGCTGAAGCGCGGTTCGGCCAAGCGGATCACCGTGGTGCTGCCGTTCTACCCGTACGCGCGGCAGGACAAGAAGCACCGCGGCCGGGAGCCGATCTCGGCGCGGCTGATCGCCGACCTGCTCAAGACGGCGGGCGCGAACCGCATCCTGACCGTCGACCTGCACACCGCGCAGATCCAGGGCTTCTTCGACGGCCCGGTGGACCACCTGTTCGCCATGGACGTGCTGGCCGAGTACGTGGAGCACAAGTACGCGGGCCGCCCGATGACGGTGGTGGCGCCGGACTCGGGCCGGGTACGTGTGGCGGAGCGCTGGACCGACCGGCTGGGCGGCTGCCCGCTGGCGTTCATCCACAAGACCCGCGATCCGCTCAAGCCGAACCAGGTCGTGGCGAACCGGGTGGTCGGTGAGGTCGAGGGCCGGGTGTGCCTGATCGTGGACGACATGATCGACACCGGCGGCACGATCACCAAGGCGGCGGACATCCTCAAGGAGCAGGGCGCGGCGGAGATCGTGGTCGCCTCGACCCACGCGCTGCTGTCCGACCCGGCGACGGAGCGGCTGAAGAACAGCCCGATCAGCGAGGTCGTGGTGACGAACACGCTGCCGCTGCCGTCGGAGAAGCAGTTGGACAAGCTGACCGTGCTGTCGATCGCCCCGCTGCTGGCGCGGGCGATCCGGGAGGTCTTCGACGACGGTTCGGTGACCACCCTGTTCGGTGGCCTGAGCTGAGGAGTGCCGGTCCGGTCGCCGGTGTTCCGGCGGCCGGGCCGATGCCCTGCGGAACCGGCGGCGCGGTGATATGGGGGACTGCCGGAGAGCCGGGAATTCCCTCGGGTAGACTGGTGCGGTTGCCACGGCGAGGGTGCCCGGCGGGCTGCTGACAAGCACCGCACGGAGGCGCCGTCATCGACGCGGTGCTCCGGGCGGTCGTTCATGACCCTAGCCCCAGCGAGCCCCTCGCCCCAGCACCGCCAGACGACAAGCCGCCGCAGCGAAGCATCAGGAGTTTCCCCGTGTCCGAGGTAAAGATCAGCGCCGAGCCCCGTACCGAGTTCGGCAAGGGTGGTGCCCGTCGTACCCGCCGGGCCGGCAAGGTGCCCGCCGTGCTGTACGGCCACGGCGAGAAGCCCAAGCACATCGCGCTTCCGGCGCGGGAGTTCGCCGCCGCGATCCGTAAGGGCGGCGCGAACCAGCTCTTCGCGATCGAGGTCAGCGACGGCACCCAGGTGCTGGCGCTGCCGAAGGCGATCCAGCGTGACCCGATCAAGGACACCTTCGAGCACGTGGACCTGCTGCTGGTCCGCCGGGGCGAGAAGGTCACCGTCGAGGTCCCGGTCCAGCTGACCGGTGAGGCCGCCAAGGACACGCTGATCGTGCACGACCACGACACGCTGTCGGTGACCGCCGACGCGACCAAGGTGCCGGACCACCTGGAGGCGTCGATCGAGGGCGCCGAGCCGGGCACCACGATCACCGCCGCCGACGTCGAGCTGCCGGCCGGCGTCGAGCTGGCCACCGACGAGGAGACCGCTGTCGCCTCGGTGACCGCCGCTCCGACCGCCGAGCAGCTCGAGGCCACCCTCCCCGAGGTCGAGGAGGCCACCGAGGAGGCCGAGGCCGAGGTCGGCGAGGAGACCGCCGAGGGTGCCGAGGGCGCTCCGGCCGCCGAGGGCGAGGAGGCCCCGGCCGAGGCGAAGACCGAGGCCTGACCGGTCCGCAAGGCTGTGCGACAGGCGTCCCCGGTTCCCGGGGGCGCCTGTCGGCGTATCGGGACGGCTGGTCGGGGAAGCGAGCGGGAAGGGGCGTCGGGTGACGGACGAGGCGGGGCCGTGGCTGGTGGTCGGCCTGGGCAACCCCGGCCGGGAGTACGCGAACAACCGGCACAACGTCGGGTTCATGGTGGCCGACCTGCTGGCGGCCCGGGTGGGCGCGAAGTTCGGGCGGCACAAGCGCGCGATGGCCGAGGCCGCGGAGGGGCGGCTGGGGTTCGGCGGGCCGAAGCTGGTGCTGCTCAAGCCGTTGACGTACATGAACCTCTCCGGCGGCCCGGTGGCCGGGCTGGCGCAGTTCCACAAGATCCCGCCGGCGCACGTGATCGCGGTGCACGACGAGCTGGACATCCCGTACGGGCAGGTGCGGGTGAAGTGCGGCGGCGGCGAGGGCGGCCACAACGGTCTGCGTTCGATGTCGAAGTCGCTCGGCACGAAGGACTACGTGCGGGTGCGGTTCGGCATCGGCCGGCCGCCGGGGCGGCAGGACCCGGCTGACTACGTACTCTCGGATTTCTCCCCGTCGGAGCGCAAGGAGTTGGAGTTCCTGGTGGACCGCGCGGCGGACGTGGTGGAGTCGGTGGTTCTCAAGGGCGTGGAGCCGACGCAGAACCTGTACCACGGGGGCTGAGCAGTGGCCGGGGACCGAAGGGCGGGCGACGGGAGCATCATGGGCAGTCCTCCGATGATCGACGGCGGCTTCGCCCGGTGGCTGGCGTCGCGGGCCGGTCAGGCGCTGACGGCGTTGCGGACGGAGATGGGGTTCGCCGACGCGGGCGCGCTCCGGTCGGCCGGGGACAAGGTCTCGCACGATCTGATCCGCACCGAGCTGGCGAAGTGGCGGCCGGCGGACGCGGTGCTGTCGGAGGAGGACGAGGGTTCGCGGCTGGCCTGGACGGCGGAGGTGACGGACGCGGCGTTGTCGCGCCTGAACGCGGACCGGGTCTGGATCATCGATCCGCTGGACGGCACCCGGGAGTACGCGGAGGAGGGGCGCTCGGACTGGGCGGTGCACGTGGCGCTCTGGTCGCGTCACGCGTCGACGCCGCACGGTCTGGTGGCGGGCGCGGTGGGCCTGCCGGCCCAGCACCGGGTGCTCGGCACGGACCATCCGCCGGCGTATCCGCCGATGACAGTGGAGGCGGCCGTGGGCGGCGGCCGCCGGGTCATCCGGTTGGCGGCCAGTCGTAGCCGTCCGCCGGTTTTCCTGACCGATCTGGCAGAGGACGTCGGCGCTCATCTGGTCCCGATGGGCTCGGCGGGCGCGAAGATCGCCGCCGTGGTCACCGGTGAGGTCGACGCGTACATCCACGCGGGCGGTCAGTACGAGTGGGATTCGGCCGCTCCGGTCGCTGTGGCGACGGCCACCGGTCTGCATGCTTCCCGGATCGACGGTTCTGCGCTGAAATACAACGGGGCCGACCCGCGTCTACCGGATCTGCTGGTCTGCCGCAAGGATCTCGCGAGTCGGTTGCTTGCAGCGTTGCAGCGGCATTCCGGGTAACCTGAGCGTTCTTCTTCACGAGTCCGACCTGAAAGGTCTGGAATCCGATGTACGGATCCGTGCGAATCGAGTTCGTGTCATGACGTCCCCCGCCGCGTACCAGGTGTCGCACCTCGACGCCCTTGAGGCGGAGAGCATCTTCGTGATGCGCGAGGTGGTCGCCGAGATGGAGCGGCCGGTGCTGCTCTTCTCCGGCGGCAAGGACTCGATCGTGATGCTCCGGTTGGCCCAGAAGGCGTTCGCGCCGGCCAACATCCCCTTCCCGGTGATGCACGTGGACACCGGGCACAACTTCCCCGAGGTGCTCGACTACCGCGACCAGCGGGTGGCCGAGCTGGGCCTGCAGCTGATCGTGGCGAGCGTGCCGGAGGCGCTGAACAAGGGCCTGGTCCGCGAGTCCGCCGACGGCATGCGCAACCGGATCCAGACGCCGGTGCTGCTGGAGGCGGTGGAGAAGCACCGCTTCGACGCGCTGTTCGGCGGCGCCCGGCGCGACGAGGAGAAGGCGCGGGCCAAGGAGCGGGTGTTCAGCTTCCGCGACGAGTTCGGCCAGTGGGACCCGAAGAACCAGCGTCCGGAGCTGTGGGCGCTGTACAACGGCCGGCACCACCCGGGCGAGTCGATCCGGGTGTTCCCGCTGTCGAACTGGACCGAGCTGGACGTGTGGCACTACATCGCGCGGGAGCGGATTCCGCTGCCGTCGATCTACTACGCGCACGAGCGCGAGGTGATCGAGCGCGACGGCATGCTCTACGCGGTGAACGAGTTCTTCCGGGCCCGCGCCGGTGAGCAGCCGTTCAAGGCCCAGGTGCGGTACCGGACCGTGGGTGACGCCTCCTGCACCGCGGCGGTCCGGTCGGACGCCGACACGGTGGAGAAGGTGATCGAGGAGGTGGCCGCCACGCGGATCACCGAGCGCGGCGCGACCCGTGGTGACGACCGGGTCAGCGAGGCCGCCATGGAGGACCGCAAGCGAGAGGGCTACTTCTGATGAGCGTCGAGACCCTGGCGCCGGCCGAGAGCGACACCGCGCGGCCGATGGACCTGCTGCGGTTCGCCACCGCGGGCAGCGTCGACGACGGCAAGTCGACGCTCATCGGCCGTCTGCTCTACGACACCAAGTCGCTGTTCACCGACCAGCTCGCCGCCGTCGAGGCGGTCAGCGCGGCGCGTGGCGACGAGTACACCAACCTGGCGCTGCTCACCGACGGCCTGCGCGCCGAGCGGGAGCAGGGCATCACCATCGACGTGGCGTACCGCTACTTCGCCACGCCGCGGCGCAAGTTCATCATCGCCGACACCCCCGGGCACATCCAGTACACCCGGAACATGGTCACCGGCGCCTCCACCGCCGACCTGGCGCTGATCCTGGTGGACGCGCGTAAGGGCCTGGTGGAGCAGTCCCGCCGGCACGCGTTCCTCTGCTCGCTGCTGCGGGTGCCGCACCTGGTTCTCTGTGTGAACAAGATGGACCTGGTGGACTGGTCGCAGGAGGTCTACGAGCGGATCGCCGACGAGTTCACCGCGTTCGCGGCGAAGCTCGACGTGCCGGACCTGACTGTGGTGCCGGTCTCCGCGCTCAAGGGCGACAACATCGTCACCCGCTCGGAGAACATGCCGTGGTACGAGGGCCCGTCGCTGCTGCACCACCTGGAGCGGGTGCACATCGCCTCCGACCGCAACCTGGTCGACGTGCGGTTCCCGGTGCAGTACGTGATCCGGCCGCAGTCCACCACCGTCACCGACTACCGGGGCTACGCCGGGCAGGTGGCCTCCGGTGTGCTCAAGCCGGGCGACGAGATCATGGTGCTGCCGTCCGGCTTCACCAGCCGGATCGCGGCGGTGGAGACCGCCGACGGCCCGGTGGACGAGGCGTTCCCGCCGATGTCGGTGACGGTCCGGCTGACCGACGAGCTGGACATCTCCCGCGGCGACATGATCTGCCGGCCGAACAACGCCCCGATGGCCGTGCAGGACATTGAGGCGATGGTCTGCTGGATGGACGAGACCCGCCCGTTGCAGGTCGGCGGCAGGTACGCGATCAAGCACACCACCCGCTCGGCGCGGGCGATCGTGCGTGGCCTGCACTACCGGCTGGACATCAACTCGCTGCACCGGGACGAGACGGTGGGCGAGTTGAAGCTCAACGAGATCGGCCGGGTCCGGCTGCGCACCACGGTGCCGCTGCTGGCCGACGAGTACCGCCGCAACCGCACCACCGGCGGCTTCGTGATCATCGACGAGGCCACCAACCGTACGGTCGGCGCCGGCATGATCGTCGAGGCCGGCTGACCCCCTGCTTCGTAAGGAAGGGCCCCTTGTTAACAGCGCGCTGTTAACAAGGGGCCCTTCCTCTACCGCAGGCGTTAATAAGGGGCCCTTCCTTACACCCTCAGCCCAGGCGGGTGACGCCGTCGGCCGGGAGCACCGTGAGGGTGCCGGGGGCGGTGAAGCCGCGCTTCGCGTACGCCTCGGTGACGGCGGCGGCCACCGGGTCGGCGGCCTCGGCGTCGATCAGGGCGAGCACGCAGCCGCCGAAACCGCCGCCGGTCATCCGCGCGCCGTACGCCCCGGCGGACAGCGCCGCCTCGACCGCGGTGTCGATCTCCGGCACGGTGATCTCGAAGTCGTCGCGCATGGAGGCGTGCGAGGCGGTCAGCAGCGGACCGGTGTCGCGCACCCGGCCGGTGCGCAGCAGCGCGACGGTGTCGAGCACCCGCTGGTTCTCGGTGACGACGTGCCGGACCCGGCGGCGGGTCTCGTCGTCGTCGAGGCGGGCCAGCGCGGCGTCGAGGTCGGCCACGTCGACGTCGCGCAGCGCGGTCACCCCGAGCGTCGCGGCGGCCCGCTCGCAACTGCGGCGCCGGGCGGCGTACTCGCCGTCCGCGTGCCGGTGCGGCGCCCGGCTGTCGATCACCAGCACGGCCAGCCCGGCGGCGTCCAGGTCGAACGGGATCTGCTCGACCTCCTCGGTGCGGCAGTCGAGGAACAGGGCGTGCCCGGCCCGGCCGCGGATCACGGCGGACTGGTCCATGATCCCGGTGGGCGCGCCGACGTAGTCGTTCTCGGCCCGCTGGGCCAGCCGGGGCCACGCCTGCGCGGGCAGGTCGAGGCCGCCGAGGTCGACCAGCGCGGCCAGCACCGCCGACTCGATCGCGGCCGACGAGGAGAGCCCGGAGCCGACCGGCACGTCGGAGGCGACGGCGAGCCGCGCGCCCGGCACGTCGTGGCCGGCGGCGCGCAGCGCCCACACCACCCCGGCCACGTAGGCGGCCCAGCCGTCGACGCCGCCGGGCTCGTCGGCCTCCGCCGCGCCGAACTCGACCGGCTCGTCGTCCAGCTCCGACCAGACCGTCCAGCGTCCGTCGGGGGCGGGCGCGGCGGCGACCACGGTACGCAGTGGCAGCGCGAAGGGCAGCACGAAGCCGTCGTTGTAGTCGGTGTGCTCGCCGATCAGGTTGACCCGTCCGGGTGCCGCCCAGCGGCCGGCCGGCTCGGTGCCGTACCGCTGCCGGAAGCCGGCGGCGGCGCGGTCGGCAACGGTCATGAGGGCTGCCCCGCGACGTGGGCCCGGTAGAACGCCCAGGCGTCGCCGACCATGTCGTGCAGGGTGGGCTTGGCCGGCGTCCAGCCCAGCTCGTCGCGGGCGAGCGCGGAGGACGCGACCAGTTCGGCCGGGTCGCCCTCGCGGCGTGGGGCGACCTCGACCGGCACCGGGTGGCCGGTGACCTCGCGGACCACGTCGACGACCTGCCGGTTGGTGAAGCCGTTGCCGTTGCCCAGGTTGTAGATGCGGTGCCGGCCCGGGGTGGCCGCGTCGAGCGCGAGCAGGTGGGCGCGGGCCAGGTCCTCCACGTGGATGTAGTCGCGTACGCAGGTGCCGTCGACAGTGGGGTAGTCGTCGCCGAAGAGCTGGAGCTTCTCCCGCCGCCCGGCGGCCACGTCGAGCGCGATCGGGATGAGGTGCGTCTCCGGGGCGTGCCGTTCGCCGATGGCCAGCCCGTCGCGCAGGTACGCCCCGGCGACGTTGAAGTAGCGCAGCGAGACGGCGGCCAGGTCGTGCGCGATCGCCTCGGAGGTGAGCGCCATGTCGACGGCCAGCTTGGTCGCGCCGTAGGTGCTGGTGGGGGCCTTGACGGCCGTTTCCGGGATGGGCAGTTCGGTGGGGTTGCCGTAGACGGCGGCGGTGGAGGAGAAGACCATCCGGGGCACCCGGGCGGCGCGGACCGCGTCGATGAGCGCGATCGAGCCGACGGTGTTGGTGTGCCAGTACAGCTCGGGCCGGATCATCGACTCGCCGGCGGCGATGAGGGCGGCGAAGTGCAGCACGCCGTCGTACCCGGCGTCGGGGGTGAGCACCCGGGCGGCCTCGTGCACCGGCAGGTCGACGTGGGTCGCCTCGGGGGCGAGGGCTTCCCGGTGACCGGTGCGCAGGTCGTCCAGCACGGTCACCTGGTGGCCGTGGTCGAGCAGCATCCGGGTCACCACGCTGCCGATGTAGCCGGCGCCGCCGGTGACGAGCAGTTTCACGTCGGTCGTCCTCCTGCCTGGGCCGCGTCCCGCGGCCTTCCCGCGATCACCCTACGGCCGGGGGCGGTGTCGCGGCTGTCGAGTTGAGCCCGCCTCCATTCCATCACAATCCTTCATGACTGAACAGATCCGAACATTGACCCGAGCGTACGGTGGCCGCTGTCTACCATCCTTCTCATGCGGGAGGGTGGTGGTCCCGGGCCCCGGCGGCGTCCGCCGGGGCGGCTCCGACGCGAACCCGGCCCGCTGGCCCGCACCGTGGCCCGCCTCGTGGTGCGGGCCGCCGACGGCGCCACCCGCCTGGTGACCGACCTGCTCGGCGCCAGCCCGGTCGCCGGCCGGGAGCGGATCAGCGAGGCCGAGCTGCGGGACCTGGTCGCGGCGAACACGCTGCTCGACGCCGACGAGCGCCGGATCATCGACGAGGTGCTGCTGGCCGGCGCCCGGCTCGTCCGCGAGGTCATGGTGCCCCGCACCGAGGTGGTCTTCCTCAGCGCGGCGCTGCCGCTGGCCCAGGCGCGGCGACTGGTCCGGGACGACCCGCACACCCGCTACCCGGTGGTCGACGGCACCCACGACGACGTGGTCGGCATGGTGCACCTGCGGGACGTGCTGCTGCGCCCGGAACCGGACCGGCCGCTGGTGGTCGGCGAGCTGACCCGCGAGGTGAAACGCCTGCCGGACAGCAAGCGCGTGCTCGCGGCGCTGACCGAGATGCGCCGGGAGGGCCACCACCTGGCCGTGGTCATCGACGAGTACGGCGGCACCGCCGGCATCGTCACCTGCGAGGACCTGGTCGAGGAACTGGTCGGGGAGATCCGCGACGAGGAGCACGGCCCGCCCGAGCCGGAATCCACCGGGCTGCCCGCCGTCGTGGACGGCCGGCTCAACCTGACCGACTTCGCCGAACGTACCGGGGTGCCGCTGCCCGCCGGCCCGTACGAGACGGTGGGCGGGTTCGTGATGGCCGCGCTGGGCCGGCTGCCGGTGGCCGGGGACGAGGTGCCGGTGGCGCTCGACCCGGACGGCGGATCGGTCCCCGCCGATCCGGCCGGCTGGCTGCTGCGGGTGCTGGCGCTCGACGGCCGGCGGGTGTCCCGCCTGGCGGTCTCCGCCGCGCGGCTGCCCGAGCCCCGGCGTGAGGTGAACGGTCCGCTTCCGCCCGTACCCGCCCGATCCACCGGCCCGTCATGACGGACGCCGGGGCTTGCTGACAGAATTGCCGCCATGTCCGACGTACCCGCCCGCCCGCGCGTCTTCTCCGGCATCCAGCCGACGGCCGACTCGTTCCACCTCGGCAACTACCTGGGCGCGCTGCGGCACTGGGTGGCGTTGCAGGACAGCCACGACGCCTACTACTGCGTGGTCGACCTGCACGCGATCACCGCCGGGCACGACCCCAAGGTGCTCAAGCACCGCAGCCGGGTGGCCGCCGCGCAGCTGTTCGCGCTCGGCCTCGACCCGGAGCGCAGCACGCTGTTCGTCCAGTCGCAGGTGCCCGAGCACCCGCAGCTGGCCTGGGTGCTCGGCTGCATCACCGGGTTCGGCGAGGCCGGCCGGATGACCCAGTTCAAGGACAAGTCGCAGAAGCAGGGCAGCGAGCGGGCCAGCGTCGGCCTGTTCACGTACCCGATCCTGCAGGCCGCCGACATCCTGCTCTACCAGGCGAACGCGGTGCCGGTCGGCGAGGACCAGCGGCAGCACCTGGAGCTGTCCCGCGACCTGGCGCAGCGGTTCAACTCGCTGTTCGGGCGCACCTTCACGGTGCCCGCGCCGCACATCGTGAAGGACACCGCGAAGATCACCGACCTGCAGGACCCGACGGCGAAGATGTCGAAGTCGTCGTCCTCCCCGGCCGGCATCATCGACCTGCTGGAGGACCCGGCCCGCTCGGCCAAGAAGATCCGCTCGGCGGTCACCGACACCGGCCGCGAGATCGTCTTCGACGCCGAGGGCAAGCCGGGCATCAGCAACCTGCTCACCATCTACTCGGCGCTGTCCGGCCGGTCCATCGACGACCTGGTGGCCGCGTACGACGGCAAGGGCTACGGCGACCTCAAGAAGGACCTGGCCGAGGTGGTGCGCGAGTTCGTCACCCCGATCCAGGAACGCACGAACGGCTACCTGAACGACCCGGCCCAACTGGACAAGCTGCTCGCGCGGGGCGCGGAGAAGGCCCGCGTGGTGGCCGACGCGACGCTGCGTGCGGCGTACGAGCGGGTCGGTTTCTTCCCGCCGGTGCGGTTCGAGTAGCGGCCCGGGCGGGACGGGTGACGCAGCCGGAGGCCGGAGGGGTGGCGCGCGACGTGGCGGGCAATGACGCGGCGCCGGGCGGCGCGGACACGATCCAGATCGGGATCGCCGTCGACATCCCCGAGCCGTGGGGCGGGATGCTCACCCGCCGCCGGGTCGAGGCCGGCGACCCGGCGGCCGTCCCCGCGCACGTCACCCTGCTCGGGCCCACCGAGATTCCGGTACGCGCGCTGCCCGCCGTCGAGGAGCACCTGGACCGGGTCGCCGCCGCGCACCTGCCGTTCACGCTGCACCTGCGCGGCACCGGCACGTTCCGTCCGGTCACCCAGGTGGTCTTCGTGGCGGTGGCGGCCGGGATCAGCGAGTGCGAACTGCTGGCCGCCGCCATCAACTCCGCTCCCGAGCTGCGCCGCGAGCTGCGTTTCCCGTACCACCCGCACGTCACAGTGGCGCAGGACGTGCCACCCGAGGTGCTCGACAAGGCGTACGAGGATCTGGCCGACTTCTCCGCGCTGTTCCAGGTGGAGGCGTTCACGCTGTTCTCGCACAGCGGGGCTACCCGGTGGCAGCCCCGGCGCGACTTCCGGCTCGGCGGGGCGAGCTGAACATTCGACCGGCCGGGGCTCCTCCGCCACGGGCGGAGATCAGCGAGGATGACGGGGTGAACGTCTTCGGCCGGATCGAGGCGGCGGTCGGGCGCCGCATCGACGCGGCCCGGGGCCGGTCGTCGGTCTTCGACCACGTGTGGCGGGCCGGGACGCTCTACGCCGACCTGCTCGCCGGGCGGCTCGCCGCCGCCATCGCGTACTACGGCTTCTTCGCCGTGTTCGCGCTCGCGCTCGTCGCGTACTGGGTGTTCGGCGCGGTGCTGCGCGACAACGAGGAGGTCAGCCGCGCGGCCGCCCACTTCCTCGAAGAGAACCTGCCCTTTCTCGACCCGGCGCAGATCGCCGAGAGCAGCAACACCGTCGGCGTGGTCGGCCTGGTCATCCTGGTGTTCACCGGCATCGGCTGGGTGGAGGCGATCCGCTCCTCGCAGCGGCTGATGTACGGCTTCAACCAGCAGCCCGGCAACCTGGTGATGCGGCGGCTGGTCGACCTGGGCGTGCTGGTCGCGGTCTTCGTGCTGCTGTTCGTCTCGGTCGCCGCCGTGGACGCGCTGGAGTCGCTGCTGCGTTTCCTGCTGCGCAGCACCGGCTCGGTGGGCCTGACCACGGTCAGCGCGGTGCTGAGCGTGCTCGTCAACGCCGTGCTGGCCGCCGCGCTGCTGCTCGCAGTGCCCCGGCTGCGGATGAGCCGGCGCCGGCTGCGACCGGCGGTGCTCGCCGTCGCGATCGGCATCACCCTGCTCAACACGGTGGGGCGCTACTACGTGGTACGCACCGAGCGGAACCCGGCGTACACGGTGGTCGCCACCGCCGTGGGCCTGCTGCTCTACCTCTACCTGCTCAACCAGTTGGTGCTCTTCGGCGCGGCGCTCGCCGCCACCAGCCCGTACGGCCGGGTGGTGGACCTGGCCGAGGGCGGCGCCCGGGAGGTGGACGTGGAGGCGGACGTGCTCGACGAGGAAACCGAACCGGGAACGCCGGGAGGGGCGGGATGAGCGCGCGGATCCGGATCGACGCGGCGTCGGCGGTGCCGCCGTACGAGCAGGTGCGCGCGCAGTTCGCGGCGCGGATCGGCGACGGGCGGCTGCCGGTGGGGACCCGGCTGCCCGCGGTCCGGCAGCTCGCGGCGGACCTGGGGCTGGCGGTGAACACGGTGGCGCGGGCCTACCGGGAGCTGGAGGCCGCCGGGCTGGTCCAGACGCGCGGCCGGCACGGCACGGTGGTCGCGCCGGGGCGGGACGACGCCGTCGACCGGTTGCAGCAGGCCGCCGCCGGGTACGCCGCCGAGGCGCGCCGCCTGGGCGTCCCGCCGGAGCGGGCGGTCGCCCTGGTCCGCGCGGCGCTGGACGCCGGCACGCGTGGCTGAGCGTGGTCCCCTGAGCGGGGAGAGTCGAGCCGATGCGTTCCCCGGGCGGATCCCGTCCGACGATGATGGGCCGGTGGGCGCACTCGTGACACTCGACCTGCCGGACGACTCGCCGATGCTCGGCCTGCCGTGGATCATCACGTTCGGCCCGCTCGGCGCGGACGACGAGTGGGAGCCGGTGGTCTGCGGCCCGTACGAGCGGGCGCACGCGCTGGCGCTGGCCGAGGCGGTGGTGGCCGAGGAGCAGTTGATGGCGGTGGTGGAGCCGCTGCTGCCCGCGCTCACGCCGGAGGAGATCCGGGGTGAGATCGCCGCCGCGCAGATCGCCGCCGAGGACGAGGCGGCCGAGATCGACCAGGCTGACCTGTACGGCGACTTCGAGGACGTCATCGACGAGGAGCTGGAACGGGCCGCCGAGCGCGAGCCGGAGCCCGAGCCGGCGAAGGCGCCCGACCGGGAGGAGATCCGGGCCGGGTTCGCCCGGATCGCCGCGCTGCTCACCGCCAAGGGCGGCTGAGGACGCTCAGCGCGGCGGCCCGTCGAGCACGCAGAACTCGTTGTCCTCCGGGTCGACGAGCACCACGAAGCCCTCCGCGCCGGTCTGCCCGACGTCGGCGCGCCGGGCGCCGAGCCCGATCAGTCGCTCGACCTCCGCCGTCTGCCCCTCGTCGGCGACCAGGTCCAGGTGGAGCCGGTTCTTGCCGCGCTTCGGGGTGCCGCTGCCCTGCAACCAGACGGTCGGGCCGGGCCGGCCGGGCGGCGGGTAGAGCTTCGCGTTGCCGTCGTCGCCCTGCGAGACGGTGTAGCCGAGGGCGGCGGACCAGAACCGGGCCATCCGGTCCAGGTCGCTGACATCGAGGGTGTACTGCGCCACGCGTGCGGTCATCCCCCGGTGGTACCCCGGGCTGCCGGGATGGACACCGGCCCCCCGGGAGCGGACTCCCGAGGGGCCGGGACCACCTCACCCCCCACCACAAGGGGTCGGCAGCCCAGCCGCCCGTCGGCGCGGAGCACAACGGACGGCCAGGTCGTTGGCGGGTTACCCGGCTCAGCGCCGTTCGAACCACGCAGCCGCGTCCACCGGCAGGACGTGCCCGTCGCCCCGCTCGGTGAGGTCGGCGCTCGCGACGAGCGGGCGGCCGTGGCCGCTCACCGTCACGTCGGCGCCGCTGATGTTGACCACACAGGTCAGCTCGACGTCCGCGGCGGCGCGGCGGAACGCGAGTACGCCGGGCTCGGTCTCCAGCCAGGTGATGCCGCCGACCCCGGCGAGCGCCGGGTGCTCGTGCCGGATCCGCAGCGCGGTCCGGTACAGCTCCAGCGTCGAGCCGGGCGCACCGGCCTGGGCGGCCACCGACAGCTCCCGCCAGGTCGCCGGCGCCGGCAGCCAGCTCAGCTCGCTGCCGTCGGGCCCGAAGCCGTACGGGGGCAGGTCGCCGCCCCACGGGATCGGCACCCGGCAGCCGTCGCGGCTCTCCCCGGTACGCCGGAACGCCGGGTCCTGGCGCAGCTCGTCGGGGAGGTCCAGCACCTCCGGCAGGCCCAGTTCCTCGCCCTGGTAGACGTACGCGCAGCCGGGCAGCGCGAACATCAGCAGCGCGGCGGCGCGGGCGCGGCGCAGGCCGACCTCGCCGTCGCCGTACCGGGTGACGTGCCGCTGCCGGTCGTGGTTGGACAGCACCCAGGTGGTCGGCGCGCCCACGATCGTGGACTCGGCCAGCGCCGTGTCGATCACCTTGCGGAACGAGTCGGCCGACCAGGTGGCGTCGAGGAAGTCGAAGCTGAACGCCTGGTGCAGCTCGTCCGGGCCGATGTAACGGGCCAGTCGCTGCGGGGTCTCGGCCCACGCCTCGGCCACCGCCATCCGGCCGCCCGGGTAGCTGTCCAGGATCGGCCGCCAGGCGCGGTAGATGTCGTGCACCTCGTCCTGGTCGAAGTACGGCAGCCGGCCCTTGCCCAGCAGCTCGGACTGGCGCCGGCCGGTGGTCATCGAGTTGAAACCGACGTCCGGCAGGCCCTCGGCCTTGATCATTCCGTGGGCCACGTCGATCCGGAAGCCGTCCACGCCCCGGTCCAGCCAGAAGCGCAGGACGTCCTCGAACTCGGCCCGTACCTCGGGGTGACGCCAGTTCAGGTCGGGCTGGGCCGGGTCGAACAGGTGCAGGTACCACTGGCCGTCGACCACGCGCGTCCAGGCCGGGCCGCCGAAGATGCTCTCCCAGTCGTTCGGGGGCAGCTCGCCCTGCTCGCCCTTGCCGTCGGCGAACAGGTAGCGCTCACGCTCCGGCGAACCGGGGCCGGCGGCGAGCGCGGCGGCGAACCACGGGTGCGCGCTGGAGGTGTGGTTGGGCACCATGTCGACGATGATCCGCAGGCCGAGCGCGTGCGCGTCGGTGATCATCTCGTCGAAGTCGGTCAGGTTGCCGAACAGCGGGTCGACGTCGCGGTAGTCGGCCACGTCGTAGCCGGCGTCGACCTGCGGCGAGGTGTAGAACGGCGTCAGCCAGAGCGCGTCCACGCCGAGGTCGCGCAGGTAGGGAAGGCGCTGCCGGATGCCCTGGAGGTCACCGACCCCGTCGGCGTTCGCGTCGGCGAAGCTGCGGACGTACACCTGGTAGACGACCGCGGACCGCCACCAGTCGTCGTCGGCGGTCCGTGGCGTGGGGGTGGTGGCGGAGGTCATCGCTGTCGATTCCCGTTCTGTGGTGGCGCAGGGTGTCAGAGCAGAATGCCGCCACAGCCCTGCAAGAGTCAAGCATTCCTTGCGCAAGAAATGACAGCCATCACCCGCGCCGACCCTGCCCCCGTCTCCCGCATCCCGGGACGCCCACCACCCCCACTGCCGCCGATCCGGTCGATCATGAGGTTGACGGCAGTCTCTGCCCGCTTTGTCCCCGCCAACTTCATGATCGCCGCGCCCTGAGCCGGGGCTGGAGGGAAGGGGGAGGGAGGGGGGAGGGAGGGAGGGGAGTGCGGGGCGTCAGGCGGGGATGGGGAGGGAAGGGGAGGACGGGCTGGCGGGGCGCTGGCGCTTCGGGGGGTCGGCGGGGCGGGTCACCGCGGTCGAGCCGCGGACCACCAGCTCGGGCCGGAAGAGGTACTCGGAGTTCGGGGAGGGGTGGCCGTTGATCTCGTCGACCAGGGCCCGCACCGCTGCCACCGCCATGGCGGCCACCGGCTGGCGCACGGTGGTCAGCGGCGGGTCGGTGAACGCCATCAGCGGGGAGTCGTCGTACCCGACCACGGAGACGTCGCCGGGCACCGACAGGCCGCGCTGGCGGGCGGCCCGGATCGCGCCGAGCGCCATCAGGTCCGAGCCGCAGACCAGTCCTGTTACGCCGCGTTCGATGAGCCGGCCGGCGGCCGCCTCGCCGCCCTCGACGCCGAACAGCGACAGCTCGGTCAGCTCCGTCAGCTCGTCGGTGGTGATGTCGGTGAGGCGCCCCATCGCGGCCTTGTAGCCGGCGACCTTGCGCTGCACCGGCACGAACCGGTCCGGGCCGGTGATCAGGCCGATCCGGCGGTGCCCGAGCGCCACCAGGTGAGCGACGGCGAGTTCGGCCGACTCCCGGTCGTCGCAGGAGACGAACGGCGCGGGGATGCCCGGCGCGTAACCGTTGATCATGACGATCGGCAGCGGCCGGGCCAGCAGCGTGCGGTAGCGGTCGTGGTCCGCGGCGGTGTCGGCGTGCAGGCCGGAGACGAACACGATGCCGGAGACCTGCCGGTCCAGCAGCATCTCCACGTACTCGTCCTCGCGGACGCCGCCCGGGGTCTGCGTGCAGAGCACCGGGGTGTAGCCGGTCGGGGCGAGCGCGGACTCGATGATCTGGGCGAACGCCGGGAAGATCGGGTTGTCCAGCTCCGGCACGACCAGGCCGACCAGCCCGGCGCTGCGCTTGCGCAGCCGGGCCGGGCGTTCGTAGCCGAGCACATCGAGGGCGGTGAGGACGGCCTGCCGGGTCTCGGGGGCCACGCCGGGGCGGTCGTTGAGCACCCGCGACACCGTGGCCTCGCTGACTTCGGCCTGTTGGGCGATGTCGGACAGTCGAGCGCGCATGTGCGGCACTTTAGCCCAACGGCAAAGTCTTGCGTACACTTCTGCAAGCCCTTCCATTCTCTGCAACCTCTTGCTAACGTCCCCGCAACATGCGAGAGCAGCGGCGCAGCACCCCTGCGTCGGTCAGCAAGAAATTTCAGAGGTTTCCACTGGTGGGCCGCCCTTCCCCCGGCGGGCCGCCATGACGACAGGAGTACCGATGCGCATCCGTACCGCGGGTGTGGTCGCCGTCCTCGGCCTGGCGCTCGCCGCCTCCGGCTGTGGTGACAGCGGCAGCGACGACAAGCCGGCCGCCGGCGAGTCCGCCAAGGCGACCGGCGGCAAGCTGGTCATCTGGGCCGACGACAAGCGCACGGCCGCCCTCAAGCCGTTCGCCGAGGAGTTCGGCAAGGAGAACGGCGTGACCGTCGAGGTCCAGGCCGTCTCCAAGGACCTGCAGACCAACTTCGTCACCGCCTCGCAGCAGGGCAGCGGCCCGGACGTCGTGGTCGGCGCGCACGACTGGATCGGCAACCTGGTCCAGAACGGCGCCATCGACCCGGTGCAGCTCCCGGCCGAGCAGAAGGCCGGCTTCAACGAGACCGCCGTCAAGGCCGTCACGTTCAACGGCCAGCTCTACGGCGTGCCCTACGCCACCGAGAACATCGCGCTGATCCGCAACACCGAGCTGGCCCCCGAGGCGCCGAAGACGATCGAGGACCTGGTCGCCGCCGGCAAGAAGCTCAAGGCCGAGAAGAAGGCCAGCGAGATCCTGTGCCTCCAGTCCGGCCAGAACGGCGACGCGTACCACATCTACCCGCTCTACACCTCGGGCGGCGGCTACCTGTTCGGCACCGCGGCGAACGGCGACTACGACCCCAAGGACCTGGGCGTGGGCAAGCCGGAGTCGATCGCTGCCTTCCAGAAGATCGCGAAGCTCGGTGAGAAGGGCGACGGCGCGCTGAAGCGTTCCATCACCCCGGAGAACGCCATCTCCACCTTCACCGGCAAGAAGTGCGCCTTCCTGGTCTCCGGCCCGTGGGCCGTGGCCGACGCCAAGAAGGCCGGCATCAAGTACGACATCTCCGCGGTCCCCGGCTTCGCCGGTGGCAAGGAGGCCCAGCCGTTCGTGGGCGTCCAGGCGTTCTACGTGGCTGCCAAGGGCAAGAACAAGGCCCTGGCCCAGGAGTTCGTCACCAACTACGTGACCAAGCCCGAGCTGGCCGTCGCGCTGTACAAGGCCGAGCCGCGCCCGCCGGCGCTGACCGCCGCCTTCGACCAGGTCAAGGGCGAGGACGCGGACCTGGCCAAGTTCTCCGAGGCCGGCAAGAACGGCCAGGTGCTCCCGGCGATCCCGGCCATGGCCGCGATCTGGGATCCGTTCGGCAAGGCGGAGGCCGCCATCATCGGCGGCGCCGACCCGGCCAAGACGATCACGGCCGCCGGCAAGACCATCCAGGGTCAGATCAAGTAATGAGCGCGCCGCTGTCCGGCCCGGGGTCTGCACCGCAGGCCCCGGGCCGGGAGCCCGTACGCCGTGGGCTCCCGCGCACGTCCCGTACCGCGCGGCAACACGCGCCGATCACCGCGACCGGCCTCGTCGTCAAGGTGGTCCTGCTCGGCCTGGTGGCCGGGATCGCGATCTGGGCGGCCTTCCCGCTCATCGAGGCCGAACACTGGATCGCGCTGGGCGTCCTGGCGGTCACCACCGCCGGCCTGTTCTACCTCTACCTGAGCCGCCGGCACATCCCGGCCAAGTACCTGGTCCCCGGCACGCTCTTCCTGATCGCGTTCCAGGTCTTCCCGGTGCTCTACACCGCGAGCACCGCGTTCACGAACTTCGGCGACGGCCACCGCGGCAGCAAGGACGACGCGATCGTCGCCGTGCAGACCTCCTCGGTGAAGCAGGTCCCCGGCTCGACCGAGTACAACCTCACCATCGCCACGAAGGGCGACCCGGCGACCGGCTCCCTGGTCTTCCTGCTCAGCGACCCGAAGACCAAGGACGTCTTCGCCGGCGACGCGGACGGGCTGCGCAAGCTGGACGCCGCCGACGTCGAGGTGAGCAGCCTCAGCGGCAAGATCACCGCCGCGGACGGCTACACCCTGCTGAACATCGGGCAGGCCAGCAGCCGCAGCGACGCCGTCACCGCGCTCATCGTGCCCACCGACGAGGGCGCCATCCGCTCCAACGGCCTCACTCGGGCCTACGAGGGCAAGGCGATCCGGGCGTACGACGCCGCGTGCGACTGCGTCAAGGACAGCGAGACCGGCAAGACGTGGACCGCCGACGGGGAGTCCGGCTCCTTCGTCGCCGCCGACGGCGAGCGTCTCGCCCAGGGCTGGAAGGTCAACGTCGGGCTGAAGAACTTCAGCACCGTGCTCACCGACCCGAACATCTCCGGTCCGTTCTTCGGCACGCTGGCCTGGAACTTCGCGTTCGCGATCGGGTCCACCGGCCTGACGTTCCTGCTCGGCATGGCCATTGCGCTCGCGCTGCACTCACCCCGGATGCGCGGCACCAACTTCTACCGGGTGCTGCTGATCCTGCCGTACGCCATGCCGTCGTTCGCGATGCTGCTGATCTGGCGGGACATGTTCAACACCGACTTCGGCCTGCTCAACAACCTGTTCGGGCTGGACGTCGATTGGTTCGGCGGCAACTGGTCGGCCCGGATCGCGGTGCTGCTGGTGCAGCTCTGGCTCGGCTACCCGTACATGTTCCTGGTGGCCACCGGCGCGTTGCAGGCCATCCCGCGGGAGCTGACCGAGGCGACCTCTGTCGACGGCGCGTCACCCTGGCAGTCGTTCCGGTCGGTCACCCTGCCGCTGCTGCTGGTGGCGCTCTCGCCGCTGCTGATCGCGTCGTTCGCGTACAACTTCAACAACGTCAACGCGATCCTGTTCACCACCGAGGGCGGCCCGTTCGCGCCGGACAACCCGACGAACGGCGCCACCGACCTGCTGATCACCTACACGTACCGGCTCGCGTTCGGCGCACAGGGCGCCGAGTTCGGCCTGGCCGCCACCGTCTCGATCTTCATCTTCGCGATCGTGGCGACGGTGTCGGCGATCAGCTTCCGGCGGACCCGCAAGCAGGAGGAGGTGTACTCGTGACCACCATCGCGGAGACGCCCACGACCACCCGCCGGCCGGCCCGCCGCTCGCGCGGCCGCTGGTTCGCACAGGTGGGCTGGCGGCACATGGTCGGAGTGCTGGCGGTGGCGTTCAGCCTCTTCCCGATCCTGTTCGTGATCTCGGCGGCGCTCAACCCGCTCGGCACGCTCTCCTCCACCGAGCTGCTGCCGACCGGCGCGTCGCTGGAGAACTTCACGAACCTGTTCGACCGGACCGCGTTCGGCCACTGGTTCCTCAACTCGCTGCTGCTGGCGGGCGTGGCCAGCTTCGCGTCGATCTTCCTGTCGTCGCTCGCGGCGTACGCGTTCTCCCGGATGCGCTTCGCCGGACGCCGGGTCGGCCTGCTCGCGCTGCTGCTGATCCAGATGTTCCCGCAGTTCCTGGCGATCGTGGCGATCTTCCTGATCTTCACCACGCTCACCGATCTCTACCCGTCGATCGGGTTCAACACCCCGTGGGGCCTGTTCCTGCTCTACATGGGTGGCGCACTCGGCGCGAACACCTGGCTGATGAAGGGCTTCTTCGACACGCTGCCGAAGGAGCTGGACGAGTCGGCGACCATGGACGGCGCGTCGCACGTGCAGGTCTTCTTCCGGATCATGCTGCCGCTGGTGGCGCCGATCCTGGCGGTGACCGGCCTGCTCGCGTTCATCGGGTCGATCAACGAGTTCATCATCGCCAACGTGTTCCTTACCGAACCCGAGTCGAAGACCCTCGCGGTCGGCATGTTCGGCCTGGTCGCGGGCGAGCGCAACAACAACTTCGGGATGTTCGCGGCGGGCACGCTGCTCACCGCGATCCCGACGGTGCTGGTGTTCCAGCTGCTCCAGCGCTACATCGTCTCCGGACTCACCTCCGGAGCGGTCAAGGGCTGAGCCTCCTCGGCTCACGCTGCGGCAAGGGCGTCGTGTCGGCGTACACCGGAGCGGTTCTCGGGCGGACCGCCGCGGTCGGGTGAACCGACCGCGGCGGGTGCCCGCCCCCTCTCCCTGTCGGTACGACGCGAAAGGCAGCACCATGTCCCTTCAGCCGCACCACGACGGCTCCGCAACCTACGTCCCGGAGCAGGAGCCCGCGCTCGGGCAGACCGTGCCGGTCTTCGTCCGGGTACCGGCCGGAACCGGCGTCTCCCAGGTGCACGTGCGCACCACCGGCGACGGCGAGCCGCGCTTCGCCGAGGCGCGGATCGACCGCACCGAGAACGGCGACGTGTGGTGGCGGGCCGACGTCGAGGTCCGCAACCCGGTCAGCAACTACCGCTTCCTGCTCGACGGCGAAAGCGGCACCCGCTGGCTCAACGCGGCCGGGCTGGCCGGCCACGACGTGCCGGACAACGGCGACTTCAAGCTGGTCAGCTACGCCCCGCCGCCGGCCTGGGCCCGCGACGCGGTGATCTACCAGATCTTCCCGGACCGGTTCGCCCGCTCGGCCGCCGCCGACGGCCGGACCACGCCGGACTGGGCGATTCCGTGCGACTGGGACACCCCGGTCATCGGCCGCGGCCCGGAGACGCCCCGCCAGTTCTACGGCGGCGACCTCGACGGCGTCACCGAACACCTGGACCACCTGGACCGGCTCGGCGTCAACACCGTCTACCTGACGCCGGTGTTCCCGGCGCGCTCCAACCACAGGTACGACGCGTCGAGCTTCGACACCGTCGACCCGCTGCTCGGCGGCGACGCGGCGCTGGCCCGGCTCGCCGACGCGGTGCACGCCCGGGGCTGGCGTCTGCTCGGCGACATCACCAGCAACCACACCGGCGACGCCCACGACTGGTTCACCGCCGCCGTCTCCGACGTCAACGCCCCGGAACGCGAGCTGTACTACTTCGACCTGCCCGGCTCGGACTACGAGTCGTGGAACGGGGTGAAGTCGCTGCCGAAGCTGAACTGGGGCAGCGCCGAGCTGCGCCGCCGGTTCGCCACCGCCGAGGACTCGCTGTTGCGCCGCTGGCTGCGCCCGCCGTACGGGCTGGACGGCTGGCGGGTCGACGTGGCGAACATGACCGGGCGGCGGGGCGCTGACGCGTACACCCACGAGGTGGCGCGGCTGCTGCGCGAGGTGGTCGCCGAAACCCGGCCGGACGGGCTGCTGCTCGCCGAGCACGGCCACGACCACACCGGTGACCTGGACCGCGACGGCTGGCACGGGACGATGAACTATGTCGGCTTCACCGACCCGGTCTGGTCCTGGCTGCGGCACGGCGACGACCCGGTGCCGAACTTCCTCGGCACCCCGGGCGGGGTGCGGCGGCGCGACGCGGACGCGGTGCTCGCCACCATGAACACGTACCGGTCGCTGGTGTCCTGGCGGTCGTACACGCACTCGTGGCAGCTGCTCGGCTCGCACGACTCGGCCCGGATCCGCACCGTGGTCGGCGACGCGGCCCGGCAGGAGGTGGCGGCCGGACTGCTCGCTACCATGCCCGGCACGCCCGTGGTGTTCGCCGGGGACGAGCTGGGCCTGACCGGCACCAACGGGGAGGGCTCGCGTACCCCGATGCCGTGGCACCGACCGGAGAGCTGGGACCGGCGCACGTTCGAGGCGTACCGGTCGTTGCTGACGCTGCGCCGCGACGAGCCGGCACTGCGGCACGGCGGCCTGCGCTGGGTGCACGCGGACGCGGACACGCTCGTCTTCCTGCGCGAGGCGCCCACGTCGACGGTGCTGGTGCTGGCGAGGCGCGCCGCAGGCACCCCGGTCCGCCTGGCCGGCGTGGGCGCCGCCGACAACGTCTACGGCGACGCCCCCGCCCTCCACCAGGACGCCGAGGGCACGGTAACTCTCCCCGCCGACGGCCCCACGTTCCAGGTCTGGCGCCTCCGCTGACCCTGGACCCTCGCGATCTTGCGGTTTCGGCCCGTGTGCCGCGCCTTTCGTCCCGTTGTGCCGGGGCGGTAACCGCAAGATCGCGGGGGAGGGGTCACGGTATGACGGCAGGTCGGCCAGGTCATTACTACAAAGCGTCGTTGATGGGGGAGGATGGGCGGCGTGGAAGCTCTTCGACTGATTCTTCTCTACGTCCATCTGATCGGTTTCGCGCTGCTGCTCGGCGGCGGGATCGCCCAGTACGTCTCCGGCAAGCTGCGCATCAACGCGGCCATGCTCTGGGGCGCGATCATCCAGGTCCTCACCGGCATCGGGCTGTCCGCCCCGCTGCGGGACGGGGACGAGCCGGCCCCGGCGAAACTTGTTACCAAGTTGGTGCTCGCGCTGCTCATCTTCGTCATGGTCTTCTTCTCCCGTAAGCGGGAGACCGTCAACCGTGGCCACTTCCTCGCGATCGTCGGGTTGACGCTGGTCAACGCGGCCGTCGCGGTGTTCTGGCGTTAGTTCGCCGCGAGTCGGGGAAGCTCGGGAAACGGACGTTCGCGACACCACCGCGCACGCCCTACCGCCCGAAGTAGTGACGTGCCCCACCCAAGGGTTACACCGGGGTAACGGACGCTCAACAGTCGTGCACGATTGTCGGCCGGTGGGTGGGCGCGGGCGTACGCTCCCGTCCGTAACGTGGGACGCCGGCGGCACATCGCAGGCCGGCGCAAGGGCTGCACACCGCGCACAACGCGGTGTGCAAGGGGAAGGAGACGTCTTGCGCTCTGTGCGTGGGATGCGGATCGCCTCCGCCATCGTGGCGGGTGGACTCGTGCTGGGCGCTGCCGCGTGTGGTGAGGCTCCGGACGACGACAACAATGCCGGCGGCGACGGTGGCAAGAAGTTCAGCGCCTGCATGGTGACCGACGTCGGCGGCGTCGACGACAAGTCGTTCAACGCCTCGGCCTGGAAGGGCCTGCAGGAGGCGCAGAAGCAGAACGACAAGATCGACATCAAGTACGTCCAGTCGAAGGCTGAGGCGGACTACGAGGTCAACCTGACCGGGTTCGTCAACCAGAAGTGCGACTTCATCCTGGCCGTCGGTGGCCTGATGTCGGACGCCACCAAGGCGGCGGCTGAGAAGAACCCGAACCAGCAGTTCGCGATCGTCGACGCCAACCCGGGTGTGTCGAACGTCTACCCGATGCAGTTCGACACCGCGCAGGCCGGGTTCCAGGCCGGCTACCTGGCCGCCGGGATGAGCAAGTCCGGCAAGGTCGGCACCTACGGCGGCCTGCCGATCCCGCCGGTCACCATCTTCATGGACGGCTTCGCCGACGGCGTGGCGTACTTCAACAAGGCCAAGAGCAAGAACGTCCAGGTGCTGGGCTGGGACAAGGCCACCCAGAAGGGCTCCTTCGCCAACTCGTTCGAGAAGCAGGACGAGGGCAAGAAGGTCTCCGACGCGCTCGTCGCGCAGGGTGCCGACATCGTGATGCCGGTCGCCGGTGGCGCCGGTCTCGGCACCACCTCCGCGGCCAAGGCCTCGGGCGGCAAGTACTCGGTCGTCTGGGTGGACATCGACGGCTGCGAGAGCACCCCGGACTGCTCGGCGATCCTGACCACCGTCGTCAAGAACATCCCGGACGCCGTCAAGGAGGCCGCGCTGAAGGCCGCCAGTGGCGAGAAACTCCAGGCCACGCCGGGCTTCGTGGGCACGCTCGCCAACAACGGCGTCTCGATCGCCCCGTACCACGACTTCGACAGCAAGGTCCCGGCGGACCTGAAGGCCGAGGTCGACAAGATCAAGGCGGACATCGCCGCCGGCACCATCACCGTCACCTCGAAGGCCCAGCCGACCAAGTGACGGTCCCGCCGGCCGCCGCGGTGCGATCATCGGCAGCGGGGGCCGGCGGCCACCAGGTTTGACGATCCGGCCGTCCCGGCGCAACGGGGAAGGTACCCCGAGCGCCGGGGCGGCCGATCAGCTTGACTCCCCCCGACATCCCCACCCGGCGTGGTGGCGGCGCGGCAGGTCGCTACGCTGCACCATCGCTCGCACTCCAGGAGGTTGCGCTGAGACTCGAACTGCGCGGCATCACCAAACGGTTCGGTGATCTGGTCGCCAACGACCACATCGACCTGACGGTGGAGCCTGGAGAGATCCACGCCCTGCTCGGCGAGAACGGTGCCGGCAAGTCGACCCTGATGAACGTGCTCTACGGCCTCTACCAGCCGGACGAGGGCGAGATCCTGGTCGACGGCAAGCCGCTGAAGCTGAAGGGCCCGTCGGACGCGATCGCCGCCGGGATCGGCATGGTGCACCAGCACTTCATGCTGGTGCCGGTCTTCACCGTGGCGGAGAACGTGATGCTCGGCGCCGAGCAGGTCCGGGGGCCGTTCGCCGGCATCCTCGACCGGCGACGGGCCCGCCGCGAGGTCGCCGAGGTGTCCGAGCGGTACAACCTGCGGGTCGACCCGGACGCGGTGATCGAGGACCTGCCGGTCGGCATCCAGCAGCGGGTGGAGATCGTCAAGGCCCTCACCCGCGACGTCGACCTGCTGATCCTCGACGAGCCGACCGCCGTGCTCACCCCGCAGGAGACCGAGGAGCTGCTCGCGGTCATGCGGTCGCTCAAGGCCGCCGGCAAGTCGATCGTGTTCATCACCCACAAGCTGGGCGAGGTGAAGGCCATCGCCGACCGGATCACCGTGATCCGGCGCGGGAAGACGGTCGGCACCGCCGAGCCGAGCGCCAGCCGGGACGAACTGGCCGCGCTGATGGTGGGCCGCAGCGTCCGGCTGACCGTGGACAAGAAGCCGGCCACCCCCGGCAAGCCGGTCCTGGAGGTCTCCGGCCTGGTCGTGGACGACGACCGGCAGGTACGCGCGGTCGACGGCGTCGACCTGACCGTGCACGCCGGTGAGGTGCTCGGTGTCGCGGGCGTGCAGGGCAACGGCCAGACCGAGCTGATCGAGGCGATCATGGGCCTGCGCCCGGTGCTCGCCGGCACGATCAGCCTGGACGGCGAGCCGACGCACGGCTGGTCGACCAAGAAGGTGCTCCACGCCGGCGTCGGCTACGTGCCGGAGGACCGCAGCGTGGACGGCCTGGTCAAGGAGTTCTCCGTGGCGGAGAACCTGGTGCTGGACATCTACGACCGGCCGCCCTTCGGCAAGGGCCTGTCGCTGAAGCCCGAGGCCATCGCGAAGTCGGCCCGGGAGCGGATCGAGCAGTTCGACGTCCGTACCTCCTCGGCCGACGCCGCGGTCGGCACGCTCTCCGGCGGCAACCAGCAGAAGGTGATCGTGGCCCGGGAGCTGTCCCGGCCGCTGAAGCTCTTCATCGCGGCCCAGCCCACCCGGGGCGTGGACGTCGGCTCGATCGAGTTCATCCACAGCCGGGTCATCCGCGAGCGGGACATCGGCACCGCGGTGATGGTGGTCTCCAGCGAACTGGACGAGGTGATCGGCCTGGCCGACCGGATCGCGGTCATGTACCGCG
The DNA here is from genome assembly GCF_028768405.1 of Micromonospora chalcea. NCBI lineage: Bacteria > Bacillati > Actinomycetota > Actinomycetes > Micromonosporales > Micromonosporaceae > Micromonospora > Micromonospora chalcea. Next base: position 5,558,782 of record NZ_CP118233.1, read on the forward strand.
GCCGGATCATCGGCATCGTCGGCCCGGACACCCCGCGCGAGGAGATCGGCCTGCTGATGGCCGGCATCACCCCGGACGCCGCCACCCCGGACGCCGCCACCGCGACCGAGGGCGGCCCTGGCAACGAGGACGAGGCATGACCAACCCGAACCCCGTCTCGGGCTCGCCGGACAAGGAACCGGCGACCGAGGCGCAGGAGTCGCTGAGCGAGGCCCGGGCGACGCCGACGCAGCCGGCCGGTGACACCGAGCAGACGGTGCCCGCGACTGCGACCGCGAAGAGGCCGGACCCGGCCGGGGAGTCCCGTCCCGGCATGGGCCGGATGTTCCTGGACAACCTCTGGGCGGCCAACACGGTCACCGTGACGGTGCTCGCGGTGCTGCTGGCCATGGTGGTCGGCGCGGTGCTGATCATCGTGTCCGACCCGGAGGTGCTGGCCACCTACAGCTACATCACGGCTCGCCCCACGGACGCGCTGAACGCCAGCTGGACTGTGGTCAGCGAGGCGTACGCGAACCTGTTCAAGGGCGCGATCTTCGACCCGGACGCGGTCGGCTTCACCGCCGTCATGAGCCCGATCTCGGAGACGCTCACCTACGCCGCGCCGCTCGTCTTCACCGGCCTGTCGGTGGCGCTGGCCTTCCGCGGCGGCCTGTTCAACATCGGCGCCCAGGGCCAGGCGACGATCGCCGTCATCCTGGCCGCCGTGGCCGGCTTCGCGCTGCCGCTGCCGCCCGTCGTGCACCTGCTGGTGGCGCTGATCGCGGGCGCGCTCGGCGGCGCGCTCTGGGGCTTCATCCCCGGCATCCTCAAGGCCCGGGCCGGCGCGCACGAGGTGATCAACACGATCATGCTCAACTACGTGGCGGTCTACTTCCTGTCCTGGATCATCGTGCAGAACGGGGTGCAGAACCCGAACCGGTCGGACGCGATCAGCAAGCCGGTCGAGTCCTCCGCGCAGCTGCCCCGCCTGCTCGGCGACGACCTGCGGGTGCACGCCGGCATCCTGCTCGCGGTGGCGGCCACCTGGTTCATCGCCTGGCTGCTCAACCGCTCCACGCTCGGCTTCGAGCTGCGGGCGGTGGGCGCGAACCCGGACGCGGCCCGCACCGCCGGCATCAGCGTGACCAAGACGTACGTGCTGGTGATGGTGCTCGCGGGCATGCTGGCCGGGCTGGGCGGCTCGACCATGGTGCTCGGCACCACCGCTACCGCGCTGACCCCGCTGGTGATCGCGCAGATCGGCTTCGACGGCATCCTGGTCGCGCTGCTCGGGCGCGTGAAGCCGTGGGGCGTGCTGCTGGCCGCGCTGCTGTTCGGCGCGCTCCAGGCCGGTGGCAACCGGATGCAGTCGTACTCCGGCATCTCGCTGGAACTGGTCACCGTGCTCCAGGCGCTCATCGTCATCTTCATCGCCGCGCCTGCCCTGGTGAAGACGATCTTCCAGCTCCGGGCGGCCCGCGCCGCCCGGTTGCAGACGAGCCTCGCGAAGGGCTGGTGAGCATGTCCACCACCGCTGTCCCCGAGGTCGCCGTTACCGCGGTCGACGAGGGTTTCTGGACCCGTAACCGGAAGATCGGCGTGGTCCTGCTGGCGCTCGGCGTGCTCGCGGCGGTGCTGTTCGGCGCGCTCGCGACCGACCAGCACGCCCGGTTCACGCTCAGCGAGACCGAGGGCGGCGCCGCCCTGGAGATCAACGGTACGGTCGGCGCGATCCTGTTCGGGCTGATCACCGCCGCGGCCGGAGGCGCGCTGCTGGCCGGTGTGCCGAAGCGCTGGTTCGCGCTGCTGCTCGGCGCCGGGCTGGTCGCCTTCGTGCTGAGCTTCCTGTGCTGGCAGGTCTCCGCCGCGCCCGAGGGCCGCAACTTCATGCCGCTGGTGAACGTCGTGCGCGGCACGTTCATCCTGGCCCTGCCGCTGATCTTCGGCGCGCTCGCCGGTGTGCTCTGCGAGCGCTCCGGCGTGGTGAACGTGGCGATCGAGGGCCAGCTCCTGATGGGCGCGTTCTCCGGCGCGCTGTTCGGCAGCATGTCCGGCAGCGTCTGGGTCGGCCTGGTGGCCGCCGCCATCGGTGGCGCGTTCATCTCGTTCCTGCTGGCCGTGTTCTCCATCCGCTACCTGGTCGACCAGGTGGTCATGGGCATCGTGCTCAACCTGCTCGCGGTCGGCATCACCGGCTTCCTCTACGAGCGACTGATGCAGACCGACGCGGCGAAGTACAACAGCGCGCCCCGGTTCGGCAACTGGGAGATCCCGCTGCTGTCCGACATCCCGCTGATCGGTCCGGCGCTGTTCCGGGGCAACATCTTCCTCTACCTCGGCCTGCTGCTGGTGCTGGTCATCCACCTGGCGCTGTTCCGTACCCGGTGGGGCCTGCGGACCCGCTCGGTCGGCGAGCACCCGACCGCCGCCGACACGCTGGGCGTGAAGGTGCTGCGGCTGCGCTACCGCAACGTGATCCTGGCCGGTCTGGTGGCCGGTGTCGGCGGCGCCTCGTACACGCTCGCGCTCTACTCGTTCACCAAGAACATGATCGGCGGTAAGGGCTTCATCGCCCTGGCCGCGCTGATCTTCGGCCGGTGGAGCCCGACCGGCGCGCTGCTCGCGGCGCTCTTCTTCGGCTTCGCCGACCAGCTCGCCACCTACCTGGGCGCGATCGGCAGCAGCATCCCGAGCCAGTTCCTGGCGATGCTGCCGTACCTGGCGACGATCCTGGCCGTGGCCGGGCTGGTCGGCAAGGTCCGGGCGCCGGCCGCCGACGGCAAGCCGTACATCAAGGGCTGACCGCCCGCCGCGACACCGTGCCCGGCGGGGCGACCCGCCGGGCATCGTCGTCTCCGGCCGCGCCGCGACCGATCGGCGCAAATTGGGCAGAATGGGGGTCGTGATGGAGATCGACTGGGAGCGGCTGCGGGCCGCCGCCACCGAGGTCATGCGGCATGCCTACGTGCCGTACTCGAAGTTCCCGGTGGGCGCCGCCGCGCTCGTCGACGACGGCCGCGTCGTGGTCGGCTGCAACGTGGAGAACGCCGGATACGGCGTGACGCTCTGCGCCGAGTGCGGCGTGGTGTCGCAGCTGCACGCGACCGGCGGGGGCCGGATCGTGGCGCTGTCCTGCGTCGACGCCACCGGCGAGCCGCTGATGCCGTGCGGCAGGTGCCGGCAGTTGCTGTGGGAGCAGGGCGGGCCGGAGTGCCTGGTCGAGTCGAAGGGCGGGCCGCTGCGGATGGCCGAGCTTCTGCCGCACGCCTTCGACGTGGCCGACATCGAGGCGGTGACCGGCGAGCACCCGGTGCCGGTGGTGCCGGACCGGCTGGCCGCCTGGCGGGGCCGGGGCACCGTGTTCGTGCACCCCGACCTCTCGGCCGGGCAGCAGGTCTGGACGGCGTACTGGGAGCGGTCCTCCGGCGGCGCCGAGGACGCCGAGACCGGCGTGCTGGAGGAGGGCTCGACCTGGGACGACCCGGCGAGCGCGATCGAGTGGGGGTTGGCGCGTACGCCGCGCGTGGTGGTGGTGGATGCTTCGGGCACTGTCTTCTGGGCCGGTGAGGGTGAGCCTCCTACGGAGATTCCGGTTCGCTGGGGTTGAGGTTGTGGGCCGGGGCCGACCGTGCCCGGCTCCGGGCGGTCAGGCTTGATCCCTCCGCCGGGCACGGTCGGCCCCGGCCGGACCTGGTCACCGTTCGCGGGTCGGTGTGGCCACGCGCGATCAAACTGATTGGATCTTGTAAGTGAGTGCTTTTACGGCGGTTGACGTCATTCGGGCCAAGCGGGACGGGGGTGTGCTGAGCGAGGGGCAGATCGACTGGGTGGTCGACGCGTACACGAAGGGTCTGGTCGCCGACGAGCAGATGTCCGCGCTGGCCATGGCGATCCTGCTGCGCGGCATGACCGCGCCGGAGATCGCCCGGTGGACCGCCGCCATGATCGCCAGCGGCGAGCGGCTCGACCTGTCGCCGGTGGCCCGCCCGACAGTGGACAAGCACTCCACCGGCGGTGTCGGTGACAAGATCACCCTGCCGTTGACCCCGCTGGTCGCCGCCTGCGGCGCGGCCGTCCCGCAACTGTCCGGCCGGGGCCTGGGCCACACCGGCGGCACGCTGGACAAGCTGGAGTCGATCCCGGGCTGGCGGGCGGCGCTCACGAACGACGAGTTCATCGCGCAGCTCCGCGACGTGGGCGCGGTGATCTGCGCGGCCGGCGACGGGCTCGCCCCGGCCGACCGCAAGCTGTACGCGCTGCGCGACGTCACCGGCACCGTCGAGGCGATCCCGTTGATCGCCAGCTCGATCATGAGCAAGAAGATCGCCGAGGGCACGGGCGCGCTGGTGCTCGACGTGAAGGTCGGCTCCGGCGCGTTCATGAAGAACGCCGACGACGCCCGCGAGCTGGCCCGCACCATGGTCGAGCTGGGCGGCGCGCACGGCGTACGGACCGTCGCCCTGCTCACCGACATGTCCACGCCGCTCGGCCTGGCCGTCGGCAACGCGGTCGAGGTGACCGAGTCGGTGGAGGTGCTGGCCGGTGGCGGCCCGGCCGACGTGGTGGAGCTGACGCTGGCGCTGGCCCGGGAGATGCTCCACGCGGCCGGGCTGCCCGACGCCGACCCGGAGGCGGCGCTGCGCGACGGCCGGGCGATGGACGCCTGGCGGACGATGATCCGGGCGCAGGGCGGCGACCCGGACGCGCCGATGCCCACCGCGAACGAGGTCGAGGTGGTCACCGCGGCCGAGGACGGCTGGGTCGCGGAGCTGGACGCGTACGCGATCGGGGTGGCCGCCTGGCGGCTGGGCGCGGGCCGGGCCCGCAAGGAGGACCCGGTGAGCATCCCGTCCGGCGTGGTGCTGCACAAGCGACGGGGTGACCGGGTGCGTGTCGGCGACCCGTTGTTCGAGCTGCGCGCCGAGCACGCCGAGCGGATCCCGGCCGCGCTGGCCGAGGCGCGCGAGGCGGTGCGGATCGCGCCGGACGCGCCGGAGGCGACGCCGCTCGTCATCGAGCGGATCGGCTGAGGGCCATGGTGCCGGGCCGGTCGGAGTCGCTATCCTCCCAGGCCAGGGGGGACCGACCGGCGAGGACCCGAACAGACAGGGACTGACCGTGCGCGTATCCGCCCCCGACCCCCGGGCCGTCCGGGAGGCGAGCCTGGACGAGCTGTCCCGGCTGGGCCTGCCGCTGCCCCCGCCGCAGTTCCCGCTGGTCTGGGAGCCGGGCGACGAGATCGAGCTGCGTCCGACGCCGGAGGTCGAGGCCCGGATCGCGGTGCTGCACGTGATCCTGGCCCGCTGCTTCGGCATGCCCGCGCAGGCGGCGATGAGCTGGCTGCTGGAGTCGCACCTGGTCGATTCGGTGACGCCGCCGGAGTGGCAGTTCGTGATGGGCGGCCGGGGTGACCACAGGTCGTTCGTGCTGCACCACGACGCGCTGTTCTCGCTGGCCTGGGTGCTCGGGCTGGCGAAGGAGCTGGACCCGACGGTGCCGGTGGACGAGCGGCTGGTCGAGCGGATGCCGAACCTGGTGGCGGGGGAGACGTTCGCCCAGTGGCAGGCCCGGATCCTGGCCGCGCCGCAGCACCCCGGGGACGCCGCGGCGCTGCTCGACCTGCACTACTGCCTGGACTGGGCGTACCTGGAGACGGAGAAGGCCGGCGGCGCGCTGCCGGGCCTGGTGGACGCCAACGCGATCGGTCAGCGCCGGTGGGCGCTGGAGTGGGCGGTGGTGCTGCGCGGGCCGTACCACGACGAGCCGCCGGGCTGGGAAGAGGTCGACCTCTCCACCTGAGCCGGGTCAGCGCGGGCGGTGCACGCCGAGCCGGACCGAGAGCGTGACCGGGACCGGCTCGGGCAGCGCGGCGATGCGCGCGGCGAGCCGTTCCGGTTCGGCGTGCCAGGCGCTCGGTCCCATCCCGACGAGCGTGGTGACCTCGGCGCGGGTCAGCGCGAGGCGGGCCCGGTGCCCGGTCGCGGACTCCTCGGCGAAGTGGGCGCCGAGGCTGCCCGCGACCCGGTCGGCTTTGGCCGGGTCCACCCGCAGCAGGTCCAGCGCCTCGACCAGTTCGGCCAGGTGGTCGGCGGCCGGGGTGACGACGAGCAACGCGCCGCCGGGGTCGAGCACCCGGTGGAACTCCGGGCCGTTGCGCGGCGCGAACACGTTCAGCAGCACGGCCACCGACCGGTCGGCCAGCGGCAGGCGCTGCCAGGTGTCGGCGAGCGCGGCGGCGGCCCGCGGGTGGGCGCGGGCCGCGCGGCGCAGCGCCGGCTTGGAGACGTCCAGGGCCAGGCCGGCGGCCTCCGGCAGCGCCGCCAGCACCGCCGCGAGGTAATGCCCGGTCCCGGCGCCGGGCTCGACCACCAGGGGGTACGGGTCGACGCCCGCGACGCGTACCGCTGTGGTCGCGAGCGCGGCGGCGACGGCGTCGTAGTGGCCGGCGGCGAGGAAGTCGGCGCGGGCGGCGACCATCTCGGCGCTGTCCCCGGTGTGCGGGGAGCGGCCGGCGAGCAGGTTGACGTACCCCTGCCGGGCGGTGTCGAAGCTGTGCCCGCGGGGGCAGCGCAGGGCGCGGGTGGTGCCGGCGGTGGCGGCGGTCAGCGGTTCGGCGCAGACCGGGCAGCGCAGCCGGGCGAGGATGCGGTCGTCCACGCCTCAGTCCTTCGCTTCCGGGCGGCCGGTGGGGCGGCCGGTGAGGTGGTCGACCACCCGGTGGCTGAGCGTGCCGAGCGCGGCCAGCTCCGCCGGGGTGAGCAGGTCGATCAGGTGCCGGCGTACGGCGGCGACGTGCCCGGGCGCGGCGGCCTCGACGGCCTGGCGCCCGGCCGGGGTGAGCGTGACGACCGAGCCGCGGCCGTCGGTGGCGCACTCCTCCCGGGTGACCAGGCCACGCTGCTGCATCCGGGAGATGTGGTGGGACAGGCGGCTGCGGGACCAGAGCATGCGGTCGGCCAGCTCGCTGAGCCGCAGCCGCTGCTCCGGGGTCTCGGACAGGTCGCTCAGGACGTCGTAGTCCGGCTCGGAGAGGCCGGCGTCCTGCATCAGTTCCCGGGCCAGTTCCAGGTCGAGCAGGCGTCGCATGCGGCGGTAGCCGCGCCACGCGCGGTCCTCCTGCTCGTCCAGCCAACGCGGTTCGTCCACGGACCGATCCTACCGGTGTTGTTGACATGTCACCAAGTTGCGGTCTAGCTTGATGACATGTCAACCAAACTGCCGTCGCGGCTGGTGCGGCTGTTCGCCGGCCTGGGCCTGTTCGGCGTCAGCGTCGCGCTGATGGTCCGCGCCGACCTCGGGCTCGCGTCCTGGGACGTGCTGCACCAGGGGCTCGCCGAGCGCACCGGCCTGCCGATGGGCGTGCTGGTCAACGGCGTGGCGCTGCTGGTGCTGCTGCTGTGGATCCCGCTGCGGCAGCGCCCGGGGGTCGGCACCGTGGCGAACGTCGCGCTCGTCGGCCTGGCCCTCGACGCGACGCTGGCGCTCCTGCCGCCGGTCGCCCCGCTCGCCGGCCGGATCGGTCTGCTGGTCGCGGGCGTCCTGCTCAACGGCCTCGCCACCGCGCTCTACCTCGGCGCCCGCCTCGGCCCCGGCCCGCGGGACGGGCTGATGACCGGCCTGGCCGCCCGCGGCCTGCCGCTCGGCCCGGCCCGCACCGCGATCGAGGTGACGGTGCTGGCCGTCGGCTGGCTGCTCGGCGGCGTCGTCGGCCCCGGCACCCTGCTCTACGCGATCGGCATCGGGCCGATCGTCGCCTGGCTCGTTCCCCGGCTCACCGCGCCGGCCCCGGCCGCCGCCCCGACAGGAGTGACCTCACCATGCCCCGCCTGAACGTCGTCGTCGCCAGCACCCGCCCCGGCCGGGTCGGCCGTCGCATCGGTGACTGGTTCACCGCCGCCGCCGTCCGCCACGCCGGCTTCGACGAGGTGCGCCTGCTCGACCTGGCCGAGGTCGGGCTGCCCTTCCACGACGAGCCGCACCACCCGTCCGAGCGGAACTACGTGCACGAGCACACCCGCGCCTGGAGCGCCGAGATCGACGCCGGGGACGCCTTCGTGCTGGTGATGCCGGAGTACAACTACGGCTTCAGCGCGCCGCTGAAGAACGCGATCGACTACCTCTACCACGAGTGGCAGCACAAGCCGGTGGGCTTCGTCAGCTACGGCATGACCTCCGGGGGCCTGCGCGCGGTGCAGATGATCAAGCAGGTGGTGACCACGCTGAACATGACCCCGGTCAACGACCAGGTGGTCGTCTTCCTCCGGCAGGCGCTGGACGAGTCGGGCGAGCTGCGACCCGACCCCGGCCGCGAGGAGGCCGCCGCGCTGATGCTGGATCAGCTCGCCCGGCTGGCCGCCGCGCTCGCCCCGCTGCGGGTGACCGCATGAGCGCCCGGCTGTGGGAGCTGTTCGGCGAGCGCGGGCGCGGGGTGCTCGTCACCCTGCGCCGCGACGGCCGGCCCCAGCTGTCCAACCTCGACTACCTGGCCGAGCCCGGCCTGATCCGCTGCTCCACCACCGACGGCCGGGCGAAGGTGCGCAACCTGCGCCGCGATCCCCGGGCCAGCTTCCACGTGACCACCGACGACGGCGGGGCGTACGCCGTGGCCGAGGGCACCGTGACGCTCACCCCGCCGGCCGCCGCCATCGACGACGCGACGGTCGACGAGCTGGTCGAGGTGTACCGGCGCATCCGCGGCGAGCACCCGGACTGGGCCGAGTACCGGGACGCCATGGTGGCCGACGGGCGGGTGGTCCTGCGGCTGGCGGTGGAGCGGGTGTACGGCTGGCGGCCCTGAACCGGCCCGGTCCACCGCCGCGCCCGTACCGGGGGTGACTAGGGTCGGAGCATGGTCGCAATCTCGTACGAGGACATCGTCAAGGTCCCGAAGGCGCTGCTGCACGATCACCTCGACGGCGGCCTGCGGCCCGCGACGATCGTCGAGCTGGCCGCCGAGGTCGGCCACGAACTGCCCACCACCGACCCGGCGGCGCTCGGCGTCTGGTTCACCGAGGCGGCGAACTCCGGCTCGCTGGAGCGCTACCTGGAGACGTTCGCGCACACGGTGGCGGTCATGCAGACCGCCGGCGCGTTGCGCCGGGTCGCCCGCGAGTGCGCGCTGGACCTGGCCGCCGACGGTGTGGTCTACGCCGAGGTGCGGTTCGCCCCGGAACAGCACCTGGAGCAGAACCTGACGCTGGACGAGGTGGTTGACGCGGTGGTCACCGGGTTCCGGGAGGGCAGCGCGCTGGCCGCCGAGGCGGGCACCCCGATCCGGATCGGCACGCTGCTCACCGCGATGCGGCACGCCGCCCGGTCGCAGGAAATCGCCGAGCTGGCCGTGCGGCACCGCGACACCGGGGTGGTCGGCTTCGACATCGCCGGCGCCGAGGCGGGCTTCCCGCCCACCCGGCACCTGGACGCGTTCGAGTACCTCCAGCGGGAGAACTTCCACTTCACCATCCACGCCGGTGAGGCGTTCGGCCTGCCGTCCATCTGGCAGGCGATCCAGTGGTGCGGCGCCGACCGGCTCGGCCACGGCGTACGCATCGTCGACGACATCACCCCCGGCAACCCGCCGGTGCTGGGCCGGCTGGCCGCGTACGTGCGGGACAAGCGCATCCCGCTGGAGCTGTGCCCGTCGTCGAACGTGCAGACCGGTGCCGCGGCCTCGATCGCCGACCACCCGATCGGGCTGCTGCGCGACCTGCGGTTCCGGGTGACTGTGAACACGGACAACCGGCTGATGAGCGGCACCTCGATGTCGCGGGAGATGGCGCTGCTGGTGGAGGCCTTCGGCTACGGCTGGAAGGAACTCCAGTGGTTCACCATCAACGCGATGAAGAGCGCGTTCATCCCGTTCGACGAGCGGCTGCGGATCATCGACGAGGTGATCAAGCCGGCGTACGCCGAGCTGATCGGCTGATCACGACTGGCGGGGGTGGCCGGAGAGCAGTGCGGCCACCCCGCGCAGCACCTGACCGGCCCGGGCCGCCTCGGCACCGAGCCCGGTCTGCCGGCGCAGCACGGCCGGCTCGGCGCGCAGCAGCGCGACCCCGCGCCGGAGCAGCACCCGGGGCGCCTTGCGCTGCTCGGCGAGGTCCCGGGCGAGGCGGCGCAGGAACGTCGCGCCGCGTGGGCGGCGCAGCGCGTACGCGCCGGCGAGCACGCCCTGCCGGCGGCACTCGGCCACGATCTCGGCGGCGAAGATCCCCTCGGCGACAAAGATTGGCGATCCGTCGATGTCGAATGGCCGGGTGGCCACCCTGCGGTCCGCGCCGATCGCATAAACCGGCACTTCGGCCTTGCCCTCCCGAGCCAGTCGGGTGATTGTTTGCACCGCCATGTCCGCATCCCAGGACAGTGGGGACTCCCAATCCACCTGTCCGTTCCGACGCGGACACGTAGGGTCGTCGCCGTCCTTGTAGAAGTCGTCCAGGCAGAGCACCGGAAGTCCGGTTCGCTGCGCTATGTATGACTTTCCTGACCCGGAGGGGCCAGCGAGCAGGACAACGCGATGCGGGTGTTCCATTACCTTCAGTGACTCCGGCCAGACGGATAGCTATCAAATTGCATCAACATCTCATCACACCTCCGGTGAGGGACAACCTGGTCTTTCTCTTTGCGGGGCGGCGTGATGGAATCTCGGAGGTCCGACCCGCCGGGTCGGTCGCTCGGCGTTGCCCTCAGGTGACGTCGGGCGCGGTAATGCGAGGGCGGTGACGTGAGCAAACGGCCAACGACGGCGGGCTCCTTCCTGTCGCGGCTGCGCCGGCCGATGAGTCGGCTGCGCGACATGCCGATCTGGTCCAAGCTCGGTCTGATCATGATCGTGCCGACCATCGCCACGGTCGTGGTGGGCACCAGTGGTCTGGTCGACCACCTGGAGACGCTCAACAATGCCAACCGTGCGGGGGACCTGGCCAATCTGATCGGCTACTCGGGTGACCTGATCGACACGGTGCAGGACGAGCGGGTCGGCGCCGTGCTCTTCCTCGGCGCGAAGGAGTTCCAGACCCGGGCGCAGTACCAGGAGGGCTACAACCGGGCCAACCAGCGGGTGGACCAGGCGAAGTCGCCGTACCTGCGGCAGCGTGGCGAGATCGACGACCTGCCGCGCAACTTCGTCGGGCTGCTGGACGCGATCGACACCCAGCTGAAGGACCTCCCGGCGACGCGCAGCCAGGTGCTGAACGGCAAGCTCAAGATCAATGACGCCGACCTGACCTACCGGCAGCTGATCGAGGACCTGCTCGCGATCCGCGACTCCGCCACCCAGCTCGCCGGCGACAACGACCTGAGTGACCGGATGCGCGCGGCGGCCGCTGTCGCCCGGCAGAAGGAATTCCTGACCCAGCGCCGCGTGGTCGTCCACCAGGCGATCACCCAGAACCAGTACACCCCCGCGCTGCGCGAGCAGTTCATCGCCAGCGGCACCGGCCAGTCGCAGGCGTTCGCGACGTTCCAGGCGGTAGCCACCGACCCGGACAAGCTGTTCTACGACCAGACCGTCTCCGGGCCGGACCTGCGCCGGGCGGAGCTCTACACGAGTTTCATCTCGGGCAACAACAGCGGCTCGATGGAGAACGCCCAGTTCGGCGCGGACCAGTGGGACCAGGCCATGGTCGCCAACGCGAAGCTGATGCGGACGGTGGAGTCCCGCCTCGACGGCAACGTGGTCCGGCAGGCCGACGCGCTGCGCTCGGACACCCAGCGCCAGGTGTTCCTGGAGACCGGCCTGCTGCTCACCATGCTGCTGCTGGCCATCCTGTTCGCGTACCTGGTCGCCCGCTCGATGGCCCGCTCGCTGCGCGACCTGCGCCAGGGCGCCCTGGCGGTGGCCCAGTACGGGCTGCCGCAGGCCGTCGCCCGGCTGCGTGACCCGCAGGTGACCGGCCAGCTCACCCCGGTGCAGCTGGCCAACCAGATCGCCGAGCCGCTGCCGGTGCGCAGCAAGGACGAGTTCGGCCAGGTGACCGAGGCGTTCAACGCCGTCCACCTGGAGGCCGTCCGGACCGCCGCCGAGCAGGCCGCCCTGCGGGCGTCCGTCGCGACCATGTTCGTCAACCTGGCCCGCCGCTCGCAGATCCTGGTCGACCGGCTGATCGGCCACCTCGACCGGCTGGAGCGCGGCGAGGAGGACCCGGACCGGCTGGCCGAGCTGTTCCAGCTCGACCACCTCGCCACCCGGATGCGCCGCAACGACGAGAACCTGCTGGTGCTCGCCGGCGCGGACTCCACGCGTGTGCAGCGCGAGCCCGCCGCCCTGATCGACGTGCTCCGCGCCGCCCAGTCCGAGGTCGAGCACTACACCCGGATCGAGTTCGGGGTGATCGACCGGGACATCGAGGTCGCCGCCCACGCGGTGAACGACCTCGTGCACCTGGTCGCCGAGCTGTTCGACAACGCGACCGCGTTCTCCCCGCCCGACTCCCAGGTCATGGTGGAGGCCCGCCGGGTCGGCGACCGTGCCTCCCTCTACGTGGAGGACCGGGGCATCGGCATCAGCCCGGAGCAGCTCCGGGACCTCAACGAGCGGCTGGCCACGCCGCCGCAGGTGGACGTCGCGGTCTCCCGGATGATGGGCCTGGTCGTGGTGGCGCGGCTGGCCGCCCGCCACGGCGTCCGGGTCGAGCTGCGACCGGGCACCGACCGGGGCACCGTCGCCGACGTGACGCTGCCCACCACGGTCCTGGTGCCGCGTGCCCTGGCCGGCCGTGGTCCGGGCGCGCCGGCCCTGCCGCCCGCCGCCCCGCAGCAGAGCGGACCGACGCCCGCCTTCGGCGCCCTGGCCGCTTTCGGCAACAACAACCCGCAGAGCCTGCCGCCGGCCCCGCACCCGGGCGCCTCCGGCAACCAGGTCACGCTCGGCGGACGCGCCTTCGACCCGGCGCCGCGCAACGGCTCGGGCACCCCGGCGAACGCCGGTGGCGCTCGCGCCATGCCGGCCTGGTCCGACCTGACCGGCGCCAACCCGGGCGACGGGGACGGCGGGTTCGGCTCCCGGCCCTCGTCCGGTTCCGGGTTCGAGCCGCTGCCCCAGCGGCGCAACCCGGCCGAGGGCGACCCGGGCACCAGCGGCCAGCAGCCGGCGATCCCGCGCCAGCTGCCGAGCAGCCCCGAGGCGCGGCCCTACAGCCCGCCGCCGGTCTCCGCGCCGCCGGTCCCGCCGGTGTCGGCGCCGCCGCTGCCGCCGGTCTCCGGCGCCCCGGCCGCCGGCAACCCGCTGCCGTACCGTCCGGTCTCGGCCGCCCCGGTCTCCGGCGACCCGTTCTCCGGCCGTCCGGTCTCCGCGGCGCCGGTCTCCGGCGACCCGTACACGGGCCGTCCGGTCTCCGCCACGCCGGTCTCCGGGCAGCCCACGTCGGCCGCGCCGGTCTCCGGCCAGCCGGCCGCCGGTTACCAGGTCTCCGCGCCGCCGGCGAACCAGCTGCCGGCGCGACCGGTGACGCCTGGGCCGGGCGTCGGTGCGCCGCCGGTCTGGCCGCCGGTCACTCCGGCCCCGGCCCCCGCGGCGCCGGAACGGCCCACCAGCGGCATGGACATGACCACCGAGCTGCCCCGGGTGCCGCGCACGGAGATGCCGGCCACCGCGCAGCCCGCGACCGGCCAGCCGTCGGCCGCCGGCCCGGCGACGAACCAGCCGGCTGCCACCCCGGCGACCAACCGGCCGGCTGCCGCCCCGGCGGCGCGACCGGGCCCGGCAGCGCAGCAGCAGGGCAACCGCCAGCGGTACGCCGACGAGACGATGGAGCTGCCGATCTTCCGGGAGCTCGAGTCGGCGTGGTTCCGTACCCGCCGGCCCGGGCCCCACGAGGAGGCGGCGGCCCCGGCCCCGACGACGAACGGCGGCGACGCCACCCAGCAGTTCGCCAAGGTGGACACCGCCGGCCGGCCCGTGCCGCAGCCGACACCCGCGACGACAGGTAACGCACCGATGGCACACACTCCGACGGCCGGCGGAGCACCGCGTGACAACGGCGCGGCGAACGGGAACACCCGTCCCGCGTACGGCGGAGGGCTGCCCACCCGGCAGCCGACCGCGTCGCCGCAGTCCTCGCCCTGGCAGACCGCGGCCGACGACGGCTGGCGCGCCGCCTCGGCGGCCACCGAGGTGCCGGTCGCGGAGACCACCCAGAAGGGCCTGCCGAAGCGGAAGCCGATGGCGCAGCTCGTGCCCGGCAGCATCGACAAGCCTTCTGCCTCGGTGCAGCGGCGGACGCCGGAAGGCGTCCGGGGCCTGCTGTCGGCCTACCATCGGGGCGTGCAGCGCGGGCGTAACACCGACAGCAACACGACCGGCCCGGAGGGCACTCCGGGCGGGCAGCAGTCCTCGCAGTCTGGCTCAGGCCCGGTGGCCGGGAGCGGGCAGAAGGAGCAACAAGGATGACTACTACGCAGGATCTCGGATGGCTGCTCGCCAACTTCGCCGACCGGGTGCCCGGTGTGGCGCACGCGGTCGCGGTCTCGGCCGACGGCCTGCTTCTCGCCTCGTCCCGTGACCTTCCGCGGGACCGCGCCGACCAGCTCGCCGCGATCGCGTCCGGTCTGGTCAGCCTGACCCAGGGCGCGGCCCGCTGCTTCGAGGGCGGAGCGGTGTTGCAGACAGTCGTCGAGATGGACAACGGATTCCTGTTCCTGATGTCCATCTCCGACGGTTCGTCGTTCGCGGTGCTGGCGGCGCGGAGCTGCGACGTGGGTCAGGTCGGGTACGAGATGGCCCTGCTCGTGGACCGGGTGGGCGATGCCCTGACGCCGCAGCCGCGCACGGCTGTGGGGATGATGGGCTGAATGACGCGCTGGCCGGTGGGTCAGGTGCGGGAACAACAACGACAGCGACGGATGTCACCGGGGCGAGCCGGTGCCGGGTACGAGGGAGGTGAGCGGCGACATGGCGGATCGTGACGAGCCGACCGGCGCATTGGTCCGGCCGTACGCCGTCACCCGTGGTCGTACCCGTCCCCGGCTCGACATCGCCCTGGAGGCGCTCGTCGAGACGACGGTGCGCGGCCGAGCGGTTGCCACTGGCAATGGTGGCCACGGTCGTGAACACCAGTACATCGCCGCGTTGTGTGACGGACGTGTGCAGTCGCTCGCCGAAATCGCGGCGCGGATGCAGCTTCCGCTCGGCGTGGCCCGGGTGCTCATCGCCGACATGGCGACGGACGGCCTGGTCGCGGTCCACGAGCCGACCATTTTGGACGACTCCGACGACGCGGTGGGCACTGAACTGCTGGAGAGGGTGCTGAGTGGACTTCGCAGGCTCTGACATGTCGCACCGGCCGCCGGCCCCGAGCGGCCGAGTGACGTCGGCGAAGATCGTTATCGCCGGTGGGTTCGGCGTCGGCAAGACGACGCTGGTCGGCTCGGTCTCCGAGATCACGCCGCTGACCACCGAGGCGATCATGACCTCCGCCGGTGTCGGCGTCGACGACACCCGGCAGGTGCCGGGCAAGACGACGACCACGGTGGCGATGGACTTCGGTCGTATCTCGATCGACCGGGATCTGATCCTGTACCTGTTCGGTACGCCGGGTCAGACGCGGTTCTGGTTCATGTGGGACGAGTTGGTCCGGGGTGCGATCGGCGCTGTGGTGCTGGTCGACACCCGGCGGCTCGCCGACTGCTTCGCCGCCATCGACTTCTTCGAGCACCGGCGGCTGCCGTACCTGGTGGCCATCAACTGCTTCGACGGCATGCAGTACCACGATCCGCAGGACGTCCGGGACGCGCTGGCGATCTCCCGCGACGTGCCGGTGGTGCCGTGCGACGCCCGTAACCGGGAGTCCACGAAGCACGTGCTGATCTCGCTGGTCGAGTACGTGCTCACCATGCGGCGCTCGCGGGCCGTCGCACCCGCCTGACCGACGCGCGGAAGCGCCCGGCGGCCTGAGGCCACCGGGCGCTTCTTGCCGTCCGGGGACGGACACGGTACGCGGTCGCCCGGTGACCTCCAGGAAGGAATCGCCGGGCGGCGCTCCGGGTCAGCCGAGACGCGTCCAGCCGCCCCGGTAGACCTGGTAGACGGCGAGCGAGTCGGGTTCCATGCCACCGTGCCGCGCGGCGGTGAACGCGTACCCGCCCGCGATGCCCTGGACCGCCTGCGCCTGGAGCAGCGCCCGCAGGCGGCCCCGGTCCAGGCTCGTCGCCATCCGCGCCGACCACGCGAGGAGCTGGAGGGCGTCCGAGGCGTACGGGGCGAAGCCGGGGCTGCCGCCGTGCCGCTGGGTGTAGCGGGTGGCGAAGTCCCGCCGGGCCAGCTGCGCCGTGGTGGTGGCGGTCACCGCGGAGATGTCCAGGCAGGCCGGGTGCACGGCGTATGCGCCCTCCACGGCGGCGGCGTTGGCCCCCTGCACGGTGTCGTCGGCGACCGCGCCGGCGTCGAAGAAGATCGGGCCGCGGTGCCCGGCGGCGCGCAGCTCCCGTGCCGCGGCACCGGAGTCCGGCGCGGTGGCCCAGACGACCACGCCGTCCCGCTCGCCACCCGCGACGCGCTCGGCGGCGGCACGGAAGCGCCGGCCGGTCGCCGGCAGGCGCACCGTGCGGGCCAGGTCGGTGCTGCTGTCCGCGAGCGCCTCCCGCATCGCCCGCACACCCGAGTCGCCGTGCAGCCCGTCGGCGGCCAGCAGGGACACCTTCCGGACCTTCATGGACTCGAACAGCTCCACCAGGCGGCGTGCCATGTCCACGGCGTCCGGCGTGAGCTTGTAGGTGAACGTGCGCTCGTCGAGCGGCAGCACGATGCGGTCACCGTAACCGAGCGAGAGGAACGGCGTCTTGACCTGCTGGGCGGCCGTCGCCAGGGCGACGGAGGTCTCGCCGAGCACGCCGCCGATCAGGGCCTGCGCGCCGGCCCGGGTCAGCTCGGCGGCATGCCGGGCGGCGACCTGCGGGTTGCTGCCGTTGTCCAGGATCTGGAGCCGGACCGACCGGACCAGGTTCCCGACCGGGATGCCGGTGCGGTTGAGCGAGTCGGCGGTGAGCTGCAGGGCCTGCCGCTGGGCGACGCCGAGCACCGATCCCGCGCCGGTCAGCTCCAGGCTCGCCCCGACGATCAGATCCTGGTCGCTCGGCGCGCTGCTGGACGGGCCGTCCTCCGGCCGCTGGCCCTGCGGCGCGCAGCCTGCCAGCAGCACGCTCCCGGCCGCGGCGGCGAGGACGCCCCGCCGGGTGAGCACAGTGGAGTCGAACGCCGGTGTCGCCATTGGAATCGCCTTCCCACCCCGGCGAACAGGCGCCGCCGCTGGTCCGCCGGGTATGTTCCCGGCCGGTCCAGCTCAGCGTCAAATCGCCCAGGTGTGGGATGAAACACCCCACTCGTGGGCCTGGCGGACTCTGATCAGGAGCGGTAACCGGCCGAGCGGTACTCGTACTCCCGGTCGTCCTCGCGGTCCCCGGTGTCGCGGGTGAAGTCCCAGCCGCCGGCCGCCTCACGGCCCGGACGGCCGCCCACGGCGAAGCCGCCGATCTCCTGGCCACGCCGCCAGCCCCGGAAGTATCCGGTGGTGTTCTCGGCCAGGCTCGCCGCGTTCCGGACGATCCGCAGGGGACGCTCCTCGCGCAGCGGGGAGCCCGGCACCAGGTTGGCCTGCGGCACCCGCTTCGGCAGGCCGGCCTTGGTCTCCGCGCCGACGGACGGGCGGGCGGCCTGCTCGGCCGCCTGCCAGCCGGTGTCAGCGGTGCTGGACCACTCCAGGTCGGCCTCGTCCCCGTGCCCGACGAACCAGGCGGACTTGGCCTGCGCGAAGATCAGCAGGTCACCGTCGCCGTCGTCGGAGACCGGCGGCGGCCGGTGCTCCTTCGGCGCGGGACGCCGCTCGGGCGGGGCGGTCATGGGCACGCGGCCCGGGTCGCCCTGGTCGACCAGACGCAGCGGCGGCGTGTCCAGCCCGGGATCGGCGGCCGACCGGCTCATCTCGTCGCGCAGCGCCCGGTCGGCCAGCGGCGGAGGCTCCACCAGCCGCAGCATCGGCGGCTCCTGCGGAAGGTCGTCGGCGAGCCACGGCGGCGTGACCCGGCCCGGGTCGCTCGGCGCGTCCACGCCCCGTCCATACGGGTAGGTGGTGCCCTCCCGCTCCCGGGCGGTGTCGTCCTCGTTGTTCACGAGCGGCCAGTTCGCCCGGGAACCCGGCGGGGCTGCCTCCGGCGCCGGCGGGCGCGGGGCCGGCACCGGGATGCTCAGGTCGGTGGCGCTGAACCCGCCGGTCGGCGGTTCCTGGTGCGGATTGGTCTTCGGGCGGGGCGGGATGACGGTGCGCTGCCGCTCCGCCCGCGCCTTGTTGATCGCCGCGGTGGTCAGCGTCGGCCGGAACGGCTCGCCGGCCTCGGCCGGCGGCACGGCGCCGCGCGGCGACGGGGCGATCGGGGTGATGCCGGGCGGCGGCGGCGGAGGCGCGGAGATGGGCCGGTTGGTGGGTCCGTCCACCCGCGACGGCAGCGGCGCGCCGGTCGGCTCGGGCCGGGACGGCGGCGCGGAGGCCGGACGGCCCAGCGAGGCAGCCGGAGCCACGGGAGTCACCGGGGCCGGAGCGACCGGCGGAGGCGTGACCGGGGCGGGAGCGACGGGTGGCGGGGCGAGCGGCCGGGGCGTCGTCGTGGCGGCCGGGCCGGAGACCGGCTCGGGCCGGCCGCGGCGCCCGCCGGGAATCGGCTCCGGGCGGCTGCGCCGTCCGGCCGGCTCGGGTGCGCCGGCCGGCTCGGGACGACCACGGTGTGCCGGCTCGGCGGCCGGCTCCGGCTGGACCGGCCGCACCGCGCGCAGGTCGGTGGCCGGGGCCAGCTCGTCGACCTGCTCACCGCGTCGGGCGGCGGCCCGGCGGCCGGTGGCGGGCGCGGGAGCGGTGCGTTCGGCGAGCGCGCCCACGAGCGCGTCGCATCCGGCGTCACAGGTCCGGACCGAGGCGACCGCCTGCCGTACCGTCTCGGCGACGGCGGCGGTGAGCGTCCGGTTGACGGTGGCCCGCCGGGGTGTCTCGGAGATGGCGACCCGCAGCGCGGTCACCGCGTCGGAGATGTCGCCCGCGTCCGCCAGACCCTCGGCGGCCAGCTGCGCGACCACCGCGTCGGCGGTCAGCCCGCCGTCGCGGCCACGGGCCGCGGAACCGGTGAGCATCCCCGGCTCGGGCAGCGCGTCGAGAACCGCGAGGGCGACCCGGTCCGCCGGGTCCGGATACGCGCGCAGCGCGGCCGGGTAGAGCTCGCGGAGCACCTCGCGCAGCGTCACCGCGGCCGAGTGCCGGCCGCTCGCCAGCGCCGCGTGCGCGGCCAGGACCTGCGTGTATCCGGCTAGCTCACGCGGCGCCGGGAGGGTCACCGCGGAGAGCGCGCCGGCCTGCAGCGCGCGGGCCAGCCCGACCGCGCGGCGCTCGGCGGGCGGGGACTGCATCTCCTCCAGGGAGTCGTCGTCGGCGAAGCGCTCGGCGAAGTCGTCGACCGAGTCGTCGTCGGCGATCGCCAGCGGACGGCCGGCGGCGCTCAGCAGCGAGGTGACGATGTGGTCGTCGCTGTCCGCGGCGATGGCCGCGCCGCTCGGACCGCCGGACCGCTCCACCAGCAGCGCGACCAGCTGGGCGTACCCGGCGGCCTCGTCGGCGATCTCACAGACGTGCAGCAGACGGCCTGCGTCGTCGACCACAGCGGACGTCAGCGTCGTTCCGGCCGAAGCCGTTCGGTCGGCCGGATCTGCCGAGGCCAGACCGCAGTACACGCGCACGAGCGCCACGGCGTCGTCCTCCTCCCGGGACACAGGTCTTGCTCTGCCAGAGACTGATGCTCCCCGCTCCGGGTCAGTCGCGCCAGTCCACAACCGCAGAGATCTTGCCGACAATGGTGCGCCAACCCAAACTTGCGGTTTGTGCCCCGATTTTCTTCAGCCGGCGCCGACCCAGGAAACCACCGATTCCGCCGTTGACGGAAGCCCGCAGCGCCTCGTCCAGATCGTCCAGGCTCGAGCCGGCGGAGAGCATGTCCAGCACGGCTGGTAGCCGCAGCGCGTACGCCAGGTCACGGGCGATCTCACCAGCTTCGATGAGTAGCTCGTGGTCCCATGCGTCGTGGCCGCCGCGCAGGTTCTCCACCACCAGGTCGAGTTCGTAGGTGTCCTCGTCCAGCGGGGCGATGTCGGCCGGTTCCAGCCGTTCGGACAATTCATTCCAGCTGTCCAGTTGGGACAGGTCGTTGGGCGCGCCGGAACGGATGAAAGAGACCAATGACTCCGGGGTCTTGAACAGCAGGAGCCGGCCCTTGTGGGTGAGGAAGACCGGCACCTCCTCGTCGCCCGCGGCGTCCTCGTCCTCGTCGTCGTCCTCTTCGTCCTCGGACTCGGCCTTGTCCTCGGTCGCGTCGTCGTCCGCCTCGCCCTTGCGGCGCCCCTTGGCGGCCTTCTCGGCCTTGTCGTCGTCCTCGTCGTCCTCCTCGGCGGAGAGGGCGGCGAACTCCTCGTCGAGGATCACCACCTCCTCGTCGTCCTCGGTCTCGACGACCTGGCGGCGGGCCAGGAAGGGGTCGTCCTGGTCGCGCTCGGCGACGTCGGTCGGGGTCAGCTCGCGCGCCGGCCGGTACGCCCGCAGCGTGAAGCCGGTGCCGGCGGGCAGCGCGATCTCCACCGGGTCGATCCGCACCTCGTCCCAGAGCGCGCGGTCCGCCGGCGGGCGGTCCGCCTCGACCTCGTCGGCTGCGGCGGGCGCGTCGGTGTCGTCGAGCTCGGGCTCGTCGGCGTCGGGCCGTTGGGGCGACTGGCGGGCCACGCTGACCTCCGTGTGCGTTCGGTTGCCCACCCGGCGGCGTCGCGCCGCCGAGTGACTCTGCGCACATACCCTAGTGGGCGAACCGTTGCGGCCGGGAGCCGCACCCCTTGGCGTTCCGGAGGATCGACAAGTAGCGTTGCTACGCATGAAGGCGCAGGCGCTGCACGGACACCTCGACGCGCTGCTGCTCGCCGTGCTGGAACAGGGCCCGCGACACGGCTACGCGATCATCGAGGCGTTGCGTGCCCGCAGCGGCGGGACGCTGGATCTGCCCACCGGCACCATCTATCCGGCGCTGCGTCGGCTGGAGCGGGCCGGGCTGGTGGCGAGCACGTGGAGCACAGTCAACGGCCGGGAGCGCCGCACCTATGAGCTGACCGAGGCCGGTGGCCGGGCGCTGGTGGGGGAGCGGGCCGGCTGGCGCGAGTTCAGCGCCACCGTCGGCCGGTTCCTCGGGGCGGACGAGCCGCCCACGGCCCCGGCCTGAACCCCGCCGGCCGGACCGGTGGGCCGGCCGCTCGGGCGGCCGACCGGCTCAGCCGGCCAACCGCCGCTCGGCGAGCACCCAGCAGCGGGCGGCCCGGACCAGTGCGAACCAGGCCGCGGACACCACCGTCGCCCCGATGATCATCGGGGGCCAGGTGAGCGCGGCGTCCCACAGCCCGACCGACCAGCCGAACAGCGCGCCGCCGGCGGTCACGCCGAGCGCCAGGGCGCCGGTCAGACCGAAACCGATCAGCCGGGCCGGACGGGCGAGCCGGGGCGACCCCCACCGGGCGGTGAGCGGGCCGACGAGCAACGCGGCCAGCGCCAGCGCGGCGATCACGCCCCAGATGACGTTCAGCCCGGCGGAGAGCAGCAGGTAGCTCGCCGGCGGCGGGGGACCGCCGCTCCAGCTCGACCCCTGCCAGGTCAGGTCACCGGCGGCGATCAGCACCACCGAGATCAGGAGCGTGCGCAGCGCCAGCCCGCGCAGCGCGCCGGTGGCCAGCTCGGCCTGGAACTCCGGCACGAGCTGCCGGTCGCTGCCGAACTCGGCGACCGCCCGCCGCTCCGCCTCCGCGCGCGGCAGGCCCTCCTCCCGGTACGCCTCGACGGCGTCCTCCAGCGCGTGCCGCGTCTCGGTCAGCAGGTCGGCCTTGAGCCGGTCCGGCCCGTACAGGCGTCCGGACAGCTCGCGCAGCCGGCGGTCGACCACCGCCTCGTCATGGACCCGCATGCGCACAAGCCTGCCATCGGGGGACGGGCTACCGCGTCAGGGAAAACCCCGATCGGATTCAGTGCGCGCTACGGCGTGACCGCCAGGTAGCCGCGTTCGGCCGTCTGCTGCCGCAGCCACTGCTCCCGGTACCAGCCGGGGTGTGCCACCAGTTCGTCGTGCCGGCCGCGCTGTACCACCCGGCCGCCGTCGAGCACCACGATCTCGTCCAGTCCGGCCAGGCCGCTGAGCCGGTGGCTGATCAGCAGCACCGAGTGCCCGGCCGGGGTGGCGGCGAGCGTGGAGTCCAGCACCGCGTCGGCGGCGGCCGGGTCGAGCCCTTCGGTCGGCTCGTCGAGCACCAGCACCGGCGGGGCGGCCAGCAGCGCGCGGGCCAGCGCGAGGCGCTGCCGCTGCCCGCCGGAGAGCTGCCCGCCCTGCTCGCCGACCACTGTGTCCCAGCCGTCGGGCTGTTCGCGTACCCAGTCGAGCAGGCCGGCCGCCCGGGTCGCGGCGACCAGGTCCGCCTCGGTGGCGTCCGGACGGCCGAGGAGCAGGTTCTCCTTGACCGTGGCGTGGAAGACGTACGCCTCGGCGAGCAGGCCGCCGACCACCCGGGGCAGGTGCTCGTCCGGGATCCCGGCCACCGGCACGCCGCCTACGGTGACCCGGCCGGTGTCGGGGCGTACCGCGCCGGTGAGCACGGCGGCGAGCGTGCTCTTGCCGGCGCCGCTCGGCCCGACCACCGCCACCCGGCGGCCGGCCGGCAGGTCGAGGTCGAAATCGGCCAGCGCGGGGGCGGCCCCGGTCCGGTAGCGCACAGTCACGTCGGCGAACCGTACGTCGTGGCCGTCGATCGCGGGCTCCGGCGCGCTCGCCGGCGGCGCCGTGGCGGCGGGCTCGGCCAGCAGGTCGGCCACCCGGGCCAGCCCGGTCCGGAGCTGGGCGCGCTGGCGGGCCGCCGCGACCAGCGCGAGAGCCACCTCCACGGCGGCGAGCGACCCGACCGCGAGGACGCCGACGAGCACCCCGCCGACCCCGGCCCGCAGCGCCACGGCCACCACCGCGGCGGCGGTGAGGCCACCCACGAGTACGCCCGTCGCGTCCACCGCGAAGCCGGTAGCGGCGAGCCGGCGTTCCAGCTTCGCCAGCCGCGCGCCCCGGTTCTCGGCGGCGGCGAGCGCGGCGCCGGTGGCCCCGAACGCGGCCAGGTCGGCGGCGCCGTGGGTGAGGTCGACCGCGTCCACCGCGAGCGCGCCGCGCAGCGGGGCGACCTCGTCGGCGGCGCGGCGGGTGAGCCGGGTGGCCAGCGCGGGCAGCGCCACGCCGGCCACCAGCAGGCCGATCGCGAGCACACCGGCGGCCGGCGGTGAGATCAGCGCGGCGACGCCGACCGCGAGCACGCTGACCACCGCCGCAGCCGCGCCCGGTACGAGCACGCGCAGGAGCAGGTCCTGGGCCGCCTCCACGTCCGACACCAGGCGGCTCAGCGCGTCCCCGGTACGCCGGCCGGCGTCGCGCCGGGCGGCGAGCGTGGCGAACACCCGGGCCCGTACGTCGGTGATCATGCGGAGCACGGCGTCGTGCCCGGCGAGCCGTTCGGTGTACCGCAGCACGCCCCGGCTGACCGCCAGCGCCCGGACCGCGACGATGGCCACCGTCAGCCGGTCCAGCGGCGGGCGGCCCGCCGCGCTCATCAGCAGCCAGGTGGCGGTGGCCATCAGCGCCAGGCCGGCGAACTCGGTGGCGGCGGCGAGCAGCCCGGCGCCGAGCAGCCGGCTCAGGTACGGCCGGGCCAGGCGCAGCACCGCCCGTTCCGCGCCGGGGATCATCGGGCCACTCCCGGCCCGGTGGCGGTCGGGTGCAGCTCGGTGACCCGGCCGTCCTCGACGCGCAGGATCCGGTCGGCGTCGGCGAGCAGCGCGGGCCGGTGCGCGACGAGCAGCGCGGTACGTCCGGCGACCAGCCGCCGGGTGGCGTCCAGCACGACCGCCTCGCTGGCGGAGTCCAGTCGCGCGGTCGGCTCGTCGAGCAGCACGATCGGCGCGTCCCGCAGGAACGCGCGGGCGAGCGCGACCCGCTGCCGTTGACCGCTGGACAGGCCGTGGCCGCGTTCGCCGAGGCGGGTGTCCAGCCCGTCGGGCAGGGCGTCGACCACCTCGTCCAGCGCGGCGTCGGCGACCGCGGCGGCGAGCACGTCGTCCGGGGTGTCCGGCGCGCCGAGGCGGATGTTGTCGGCGAGCGACCCGGCGAACAGGTGCGCCCGCTGCGGCACCCACGCCAGTTCGCGCCGCCAGGCGTCCAGGTCGACTCCGGCCAGGTCCACGTCGTCGACGGTGACCCGGCCGGAGGTCGGTGCGACGAAGCCGAGGAGCAGGTTGAGCAGCGTGCTCTTGCCCGCGCCGCTGGGCCCGATGACGGCGATCCGGTCGCCGGGCCGGATGGTCAGCGTGACGTCGCGCAGCGCTGTGGTCCGGTCGTACGCGACGCTCACGCCCTCGAAGCGGATCTCGCCCCGGCCGCCCGGCGTGGGACGGCGGGGTTCGGTGGTGGCGGGCGCGTCGGTGGCGGAGAGCGTGAGCGCCTCGTCCAGCGCGGTGAGCCCTTCCATGCTGGCGTGGAACCGGCTGCCCGCCGCACGCAACGGCAGGTACGCCTCCGGGGTGAGCAGCAGCACCAGCAGCGCGGTGGAGAGCGTGAGGCCGCCGCCGAGCAGCCGGATGCCGACCGGCACCGCGACGAGCGCGACGGAGAGCGTGGCGACCAGTTCCAGCACCAGCGCGGACAGGAACGCGATGCGCAGCGTCTTCATGGTGGCCTGGCGGTGGCCGTCGGCCATCCGGCGGACCACGTCGACCTGCCCCTTGGACCGGCCGAACGCGCGCAGCGTGGGCAGCCCGGCGACCATGTCGAGGAAGTGCCCGCCGAGCAGTGACAGCCGCCGCCACTGCCGTTCGGTGGCGGCCTGCGCCTGCCAGCCGAGCAGCGCGCCGAAGATCGGGATGAGCGGGATGGTGAGCGCGATGATCAGCGCCGAGCTCCAGTCGGCGAACACGATCCGGGCCAGCACCGCGACCGGCACCGTGACGCTCAGCACGAGCTGCGGCAGGTAGCCGGTGAAGTAGGGGTCCAGCGCGTCCAGCCCGCGCCCGGCCAGCGTGGCGAGCTGCCCGGCCCGCTGCCCGGCGACCCAGGTGGGTCCGTGCCGGCCGACCGCGCCCAGCAGGTCGGCGCGCAGCGCCGCCTTGACCGTCGCGGCGGCCCGCGCCGCCACTGTGCCCTGCGCCCAGCTCACCAGCGCCCGCCCGGCGACCGCCGCCACGAGACCGGCCAGCGCCGGCCGGTGCAGCCGCCCGTCGAACGCGGTGGCCAGCAGCGTCGCCAGCGCGGTCGCCTGGGCGATCACCAGCAGCGCGGTCAGCCCGCCCAGCGCCGCGAGCACGGCGAGGTCGCGCCGGGCCGCGGGGACCCGACGCAGCAGACGCGGGTCGAACGGGCGGCGGTTCACCAGTACACCGGTGCCCTGCCGTCGATCCGTCCCCGGAACACCCACCAGCACATCGCCTGAAAGCCTAGTAGGGCCGGCACGAGCGGTAACGCGAGCCATCCCAACAGTGCCAGCGTCGGACGGCCGGCGGCCGCCTCGGCCACCGTCAGCGAGGCTGCCGGGTCGGCCGTGGAGACCAGGATCCGGGGCCAGAGCGCGGCCCCGACCAGCGGCGCGGGCAGCGCCAGCGCCGTCGCGGTCGCGGCGAAGGCCACACCGGCCCGGGCCCGCCGCAGCGCCGCGCGGGCCGTTAGCAGCGCGGCCACGAGCGCCAACGGCAGGAGTACGGCCACAGCCGGGCGCGCCACCGCGGCGCGTACCCGATCGGAGAGCACGCCCAGGACGGTGGCCGCGCCGACGGCGACGAGTGCGGCGGGCACCAGGGCACTCGCCAGCCGGGCGAGCGCCGGGGCGTCGGCGGAGGGCAGCCGGAGCGTGAGGAACGTCGCACCGTGCACCGCCACCAGCGCCAGCAGGGCCAGCCCTGCGGCGGCGACGAACGGGGTGGCGAGATGACCGACACCGACCACATGCCCGTCGGCGCTCAGCGGCACGCCCTGGAGCAGCCCGCCGAGCACCGCGCCCCAGCCCAGCGCGGCGAGCACGCTGCCGACCACCACCCCCCGGTCCCAGCCGGCGCGCGCCGTTCCGGAGACTGGGCGGCTGCGCAACTGCACCCCGGCGGTCACCAGCACCACCCCGGCCAGCGCGGCGAGCACCGCCGGGTAGAAGCCGGAGAGCAGCTCGCCCTCCAGCCGGGGGAACGCGCCGAACAGGATGCCGACGGCCGCCACCAGCCAGACCTCGTTGCCGAGGAAGAACGGCCCGAGCGCGGCGAGCGTGGCCCGGCTGCCCGGCGTCGGGCCGCGCCGGGCCAGCAGCAGGCCGACGCCGTAGTCGTAGCCGCCGAGCACGAGGTAGGTGGCGAAGAAGAGGCCGAGCAGGGCGTACCAGGCGAGTTCCACGGTGGGCTCCCTCAGACGAGCACGGGCTGGTGGTGGGGGTCGGTGTCGGGCGCGGGCGGTCGGCCGAGGGCGGGGTCGTGCGCGCCGCGCGCGGCGTGCCGGGCCAGCAGCGTCCAGTTGGTCACCGCGAGCGCGCCGAGCAGCAGGCTGAACCCGATCAGCGAGGCGAGCATCAGCCCCGGCGAGACCGGGGAGACGGCCTGCGCGGTGGGCAGCAGCCCGTACGCGGCCCAGGGCTGGCGGCCGACCTCGCGGGCGATCCAGCCGAGCAGCATCGCCACGAACGGCAGCGGCAGGCCGAGCAGGATCAGCCAGAGCGGGAACCGCAACCGGATGATCCAGTCGCGCCAGAGCAGCGGCAGCAGGAGCCAGAGGGCGCCGAGCGTGAAGCCGATCAGGATCATGAAGCCGAGGCCGACGTTGGAGAGCACCGGCGGATCCCAGTCGCCGGGGCCGAACCGCGCGGTCCAGTCGGCGACGAGCGCGTCGCGCTCCGGCCCGCCGCCGAACTTCGTCGGCTGGAGCTGCGCGACCGGGCCGAACTGGGCGAAGCCGAAGCCCTGGAGCGTGCTGACCGCTAGCGCCGCGGTGACCAGGCCGAGGCGCAGCGAGGTGCGGAACAGCGCGTAGTCGCTGGTACGCCGCAGCAGGTGCCACGCGCTCACCGCGGCCATCAGCAGGCCGCCGGTGACCAGGCTCGCCGAGATCACGTGGCCGAACGCCATGCCGAACGTGGGATTGGTGAGCAGCGCGCCGAAGTCGGTGAGGTGGGCGATGCCGTCGCGGACCTCGTACCCGACCGGGTTCTGCAGCCAGGCGTTCGCCACCATGATCCAGAACGCCGAGGCGTACGCGGTGATCGCCACGCCCCAGAGCAGCGCCAGGTGTACGCCGCGCCGCAGCCGGTGCCACCCGAAGATCCACATGCCGAGGAACGTGGACTCCAGGAAGAACGCCACGAGCGTCTCGATGGCCAGCGGCGCCCCGAACACGTTGCCGACGTAGCGCGACAGCCCGCTCCAGTTCAGCCCGAACTGGAACTCCATCACGATGCCGGTGGCGATGCCGAGCACGTAGTTGATCACGTAGAGCTGGCCCCAGAACCGGGTCAGCCGCTCGTACACCGGTTTGCCGGTGAGGAAGCCGGCCGTCTGCAACCCGACCAGCAGCGTGACCAGGCCGAGCGTGACCGCCACGAACAGGAAATGGATCGAGGTGGTGGTGGCGAACTGGAGGCGGGCGAGGAGCAGCGGATCCACTGTCGTCCTCCCATGGGTCGACTCTCTTGTCGTAGCCAACCTACACGTAGCTTCACTACCTATAGGGGTGTGCGAACCCGGAGAAGTCCCTTAGGGGGGCGAGATCAGCTCAGGAACAGGGCGAACGGCAGGGAGACGAGCGTGCCCGCGACGGCGAGCGCCATCGCGCCGAGCACCCGCGGCGGGCGGTCCGCGACGAGCAGCCGCTGCACCCGTACGTCCAGATCGCGGTCGCCGAGTCCGAGCGTGCCCGCCGGTTGCACCCGGTGCTCGGCGGCGGCGAACCGTCGCAGCGCACCGGCGAGCGGCGCGTCCGCGTGCAGCTCCCGGGCCTTGTCGTCGGCGCGCATCTCGACCAGCAGCGCCACCCGCGCGTGCGCGTCCCGCACCCACTGGAACCAGGGCAGCGCCCGGCACAACGCGGTGAACGGCAGCAGCACCAGATCGTGCCGCTCCTGGGCGTGCGCCCGCTCGTGGGTGAGCACCGCCGCCAGCTCGGCCGGGTCGAGCAGGTCGAGCGTGCCCGCGCTCACCACCACCCGGGGCCGCACCCCCGGCAGGCAGTACGCCGCAGCGCTCGGGTGGTCCAGCACCAGCGCGCCGGGCACCGTCGGGTCACGCCGGGCCACCAGGTGCAACAGCTCCCGGTGCCGGCGCTGGGCGCGTACCGCGCCGTGCAGGCTGCGTACCGTCGTGGTGAGCAGCACCACGCCGATGCCGAGACCGACGCCGACCAGGCTGAGGTGCACCGCGCCCACACCGGCCGGAAGCGTGCCGTGGGCCAGGTCGTCGGCCAGCGCCAGCAGCGCCCACCCGGTCGCCCGGTCGTAGACGTCGAGGCCCAGCGCCATCGGCAACCCCATGGCCGACAGGCCGAGCGCCAGCCCGACCGCCTGCCAGCACAGGATCGCCACCCGGGGCGCGCGCCACGTCCAGCGCGCGGCGGCGAGGACCTGCGCGGTCAGCCAGCAGGCCAGAATGGTCGCGGCGAAGTGCAGGGCGTACGCCACGGCGGCCGCCTACCGGTCCGTCGCCTCGTCGAGCGCCGGCCGACCGGGCCGGGGGTCCTCGATCCGGCCGGTCGGTCCGTCCTCGGCGGTCGCTGGCCTGGTCGCTCCGGTCTCGGTGGTCGCTGGCCCGGTTGCCCCGGTCTCGACGATCGTGGGCCCGGTCGCTCCGGCCTCGGCGCTGAGCGCGGCGCGGAGCACGTCCGCCTCCGTGCCGGTCACCGACCGGGCGAAGCGCACCAGCGCGGCGTCCCGGCTGCCGCCGAGATCGAGGGCTTCGAGCATGAGCTGGGCGATGTGCGCCTCGCGGGTGGCGGCGGGGCGGTAACGCCAGGCGCGGCCCTCCCGCTCGCGCTGCACCATGCCCTTGCCGGCGAGCCGGTCGAGCACGGTCATGACGGTGGTGTAGGCCAGTTCGCGGCCGTCCAGGGCGTCGGCGACCTCGCGCACCGTCACACCGCCCGAGGCGGCTGGTGCCGCGTCCCACAGCACGTCCATCACCGCACGCTCAAGGTCCCCCAGCCGAGTCACCCACCAATCCTACCCCCGGTAGTAGACCCTCTCCGCCGCCCCGGTCCCCGGTTCCGGTCCCCGCCCCTCCCTCCCGAAGATCAACACCAGCTCGGGGAGGTGGTGTGGTCCGAGGCGGCTCGATGCAGCCACCTCGCCGTACTGGTGTCGATCTAGCTCTCCTCGGACGACCCTGCCAAGATCCACTCTGCCTCGGGGAAGTGGTGCAGTCCCGGGTCGGTCGATGTGGCCACTCCGAGGAAGTGGTGTTGATCTTGCTGGGCGGCCGGGTGAGTGTCGGGGCGCGGCTCGGGTCACTTCGGAGGTTTTGGTGTTGATCCTGTCGGCCTCCTGCGGGGCCTTCGACAAGATCAACGCCAGTTCGGGGAGGTGGTGGCATCCGAGGCGGGTTGATCGGCCCACTTCGCCGTGCTGGTGTCGATCTTGCTCGGCTGCGGGTGCGGTCGACGACCGTTCGCGGGAAGAGCGGGGACGGGAAGTGGCGGCAACCCGGGAGGGTGTGCCGCCACTTCGGGCCGGGACCGGACTGCCGTCTGTCAGACGCCCTTGGGGTGCCAGACCGTCTTGGTCTCCAGCAGCGTGGTCATCCGGGTGATGCCGGGATCGGCGTACCAGTCGTGGTCGGCCGGGGCCGGCCGGAGCACCCGCTTGAGGTTCTCCGCGGCCTTGATCTCCAGGTCGGCGGCCAGCTCGGCGTCGGTGACGCCGGTCAGGTCGATCGCGTTGACGTCCATGTGCGCGGCGAGCGTCGGCACGGTCTCGGTCAGCCGGCCGGTGAGGATGTTGACCACCCCGCCGGGCAGGTCGGAGGTGGCGAGCACCTCGGCCAGCGTCACCGCCGCCAGCGGCGCCGCCGGGGAGGCGGCCACCACGACCGTGTTGCCGGTGACGATCGCCGGGGCGATCACGCTCACCAGGCCGAGCAGCGCGGGCTCCTCGGGGGCGGCCACCGCCACCACGCCGGTGGGCTCCGGCGCGGACAGGTTGAAGTACGGGCCGGCCACCGGGTTCGCGCCGCCGTACACCTGGGACAGCTTGTCGGACCAGCCCGCGTACCAGACCCAGCGGTCGATCGCGGCGTCCACCTCGTCGGCCGGTACGCCCAGGGCGACGAACTGCTCGCGCCGGCCCTCCAGCATCTCGGCGACCCGGTAGAGGATCTGACCCCTGTTGTACGCGGTCGCCCCGGCCCAGCCCTTCACCGCGGCGCGGGCGGCCACTACCGCGTCCCGCGCGTCCTTCCGGGAGGCAAGAGACACGTTCGCGGATTGCACGAGATACGACCGTCCCGACTCGCTGCGCGGGAACTTCCCGCCGATGAAGAGCTTGTACGTCTTGCGTACCGCGACCCGCTCAGACATTGAGGTACCCCTCCAGCCCGTGCCGGCCGCCCTCGCGACCGTAGCCCGACTCCTTGTAGCCGCCGAACGGCGACGTCGGGTCGAACTTGTTGAACGTGTTCGCCCACACCACGCCTGCGCGCAGCCGGTCGGCCAGCCACAGGATCCGGGAACCCTTGTCGGTCCAGATTCCGGCCGACAGCCCGTACGGCGTGTTGTTGGCCTTTTCGACGGCCTCCGCCGGGGTGCGGAACGTGAGCACGGACAGCACCGGGCCGAAGATCTCCTCGCGGGCGATCCGGTGGGCCTGGGTGACGCCGGTGAAGATGGTCGGCGCGAACCAGAAGCCGCGCTCGGGCAGCTCGCACGGCGGCGACCAGCGCTCCGCACCCTCGGCGGACCCGGCGTCGGACAGCTCCCGGATGCGGGCGAGCTGCTCGGCCGAGTTGATCGCGCCGATGTCGGTGTTCTTGTCCAGCGGGTCACCGACCCGGAGCTGGGCCATCCGGCGCTTGAGCGACTCCAGCACCCGGTCGGCCACCGACTCCTGGACCAGCAGCCGGGACCCGGCGCAGCAGACGTGGCCCTGGTTGAAGAAGATGCCGTTGACGATGCCCTCGACGGCCTGGTCGATCGGCGCGTCGTCGAAGACGATGTTCGCGGCCTTGCCGCCCAGTTCCAGCGTGAGCTTCTTGCGGGTGCCGGCGACCGAGCGGGCGATGGCCCGGCCCACCTCGGTGGAGCCGGTGAACGCGACCTTGTCCACGCCCGGGTGCTCGACCAGCGCCCGGCCGGTGTCGCCGGCACCGGTGACGATGTTGACCACGCCGGCGGGCAGGTCGGCCTGCTGGCAGATCTCGGCGAACAGCAGCGCGGTCAGCGGGGTGGTCTCGGCGGGCTTGAGCACGACCGTGTTGCCGGCGGCCAGCGCCGGGGCGATCTTCCACGCCAGCATGAGCAGCGGGAAGTTCCACGGGATGACCTGCGCCGCCACGCCGAGCGGCTTCGGGTCCGGGCCGAAGCCCGCGTGCGGAAGCTTGTCGGCCCAGCCCGCGTAGTAGAAGAAGTGCGCGGCGACCAGCGGCAGGTCGACGTCGCGGGACTCCTTGATCGGCTTGCCGTTGTCCAGCGACTCCAGCACCGCTAGCTCGCGCGAGCGTTCCTGGATGAGCCGGGCGATCCGGAACAGGTACTTGGCCCGGTCCCGGCCCGGCATCGGACCCCAGACCTTCTCGTACGCGGTCCGGGCGGCGCGCACGGCGCGGTCCACGTCGTCGGCGCCGGCCTCGGCGATCTCGGCCAGCACCTCCTCGGAGGCCGGGTTCACCGACTTGAAGCTGCCGCCGGAGGCCGGGTCGACGAACGCGCCGTCGACGAAGAGCCCGTACGAGGGCTTGATGTCCACCACCGAGCGGGACTCGGGGGCGGGTGCGTATTCGAACATCGCGTTCAGTCCAGGGTGAAGTAGTCGGGGCCGGCGTAGACGCCGGTCGTCAGCTTGGTGCGCTGCATGAGCAGGTCGTTGAGCAGGCTCGACGCGCCGAACCGGAACCAGTCCGGGCTCAGCCAGTCGGCGCCGACCGTCTCGTTGACCATGACCAGGTACTTGATCGCGTCCTTGGTGGTCTTGATGCCACCGGCCGGCTTGACGCCGACCTGACGCCCGGTGGCGGCGCGGAAGTCGCGGACCGCCTCCAGCATCACCAGCGTCACCGGCAGGGTGGCCGCGACCGGGACCTTGCCGGTGGAGGTCTTGATGAAGTCGCCGCCCGCGAGCATGGCGAGCCAGGACGCCCGCCGCACGTTGTCGTACGTGGCCAGCTCGCCGGTCTCCAGGATCACCTTGAGGTGGGCGTCCCCGCAGGCTTCCTTGGTGGCCACGATCTCGTCGTAGACCTCGGCGTAGCGCCCGGCCAGGAACGCGCCCCGGTTGATCACCATGTCGATCTCGTCCGCGCCGGCCTCGACCGCCGCCCGCACGTCGGCGAGCTTGATCTCCAGCGGGGCCTGACCGGACGGGAACGCGGTCGCCACGCTGGCCAGGTGCACGCCGCTGCCGCGCAGCACCTCGGCCACGTACGGGACCATCGACGGGTAGACGCAGACGGCGCCCACGTGCGGGCAACTCGGATCGGCCGGGTCGGGGCGCAGCGCCTTCGCGGCCAGCGCCCGCACCTTGCCGGGCGTGTCCGCGCCTTCCAGGGTGGTCAGGTCGACCATCCGGATCGCCAGGTCGATCGCCTCGGCCTTCGCCGTGGTCTTGATGGAGCGGGTGCCGAGCTGCGCCGCCCGCTGCTCCGCGCCGACCTGGTCCACGCCGGGCAGGCCGTGCAGGAAGGTCCGCAGAGCGGTCTCGGA
Source organism: Micromonospora chalcea (assembly GCF_028768405.1). Lineage (NCBI taxonomy): Bacteria > Bacillati > Actinomycetota > Actinomycetes > Micromonosporales > Micromonosporaceae > Micromonospora > Micromonospora chalcea. The sequence goes on from NZ_CP118233.1 coordinate 5,591,713, forward strand.
TCGTCCCAGCTCGGAGAGATCCGACCGGGCCGACGTCGTTGTCGCCGTCATGCCCCGAATAGTACGCACTCGCGAGTCCTGTGATCTTGGTCACGGTGAACGGGTTGCGAGCGTCGTACGTGAGCGGGGTCGCTGGTCGGGCCGCACCCACCGTGCGCCGGTCCACGGAGCGGTAGGTTGAGCGATCGTGGACGTAACCGTCATTGACCATCCGCTCGCCCAGACGCGGCTGACCGCCATGCGGGACGCCCGGACCGACTCGTCGTCGTTCCGGGCGGCGCTGCGCGAACTCACCACCATGCTGGTGTACGAGGCCGCGCGCTCCTTCCCGGTCGAGAAGTACTCGATCCAGACCCCGGTCACCGCCACCGAAGGCAGCCGGCTGGCGAACCCGCCGCTGCTGGTGCCGGTGCTGCGGGCCGGCCTCGGCATGGCCGACGCCGCGCTCGGCCTGCTGCCCGAGTCGTCGATGGGCTTCGTCGGCCTGGCCCGCGACGAGGAGACGTACGAGCCCCGCGCGTACATGGAGTCGCTGCCGCGCGACCTCAGCGGCCTGCCGGTGCTGGTGCTCGACCCGATGCTCGCCACCGGCGGCTCGCTGGAGCACTGCTGCCGGCTGCTCGCCGACCGCGGCTGCACCGACATCACCGTGCTCTGCGTGCTGGCCGCGCCGGTCGGCATCGAGCGGCTGGAGCGCTCCGGCCTGCCGTTGCGCCTGGTCACCGCCTCGATCGACGAGGGCCTGAACGACTCGAAGTTCATCGTCCCCGGCCTGGGTGACGCCGGCGACCGCCAGTTCGGCGGCATGCCCCGTTTCTGAGGCCGGTCCCGGTGCGGAGGGTCGGCCCTCCGCACCGGGAACCGGACTGCCCCGGCGAGTTGGTGCGCGGGGGTGCGGGGAGGCGCTAGCGTTCCGGGCCATGACTGGTGTTGCGCTCGCCGAAGAGCTGCTGCTCCTCGCGTACGACGACGAAACCGGCAAGGCCACCATGCCGCGGATCAGCCTTGACCTGGGCATGGCCGCGGCGGTGCTGGTCGAGCTGGCCCTGGCCGGACGGCTCGCGTACGCGGACGGGAACCTGGCGGTGATCGATCCGGCGCCGACCGGTGAGCCGATCGCCGACGCCGTACTCGCCAAGATCGCCGCGGAGACCCCGCACACGCCCTCGTCCTGGGTGCAGCGGCTGCGGCACGGGCTGCGCGACCGGATCCTCACCGACCTGTGCGGGCGGGGCGTGGTCCGGGACGTGGAGGAGACCGAGCTGGACTTCATCCACGTGCACCGCTACCCGGTGGCGGACCCCTCGGTCGAGGCGGACATCCGGCAGCGCCTGGCCGACGCGCTGACCAGCGGGCAACTTCCCGACGAGCGGACCGCCGCGCTCGCCACGCTCGTCGCGGTGCTGCGGATGGAGCCGGCGCTCGGGCTCACCGGCCCGGCCGCCGAGGACGCCGGGCGCCGCCTGGAGGAGATCGCCGCCGGCGCCGGGTTCTCCGGCACGGTGAGCCTGGACGACAGCGTGGTGCGCCCGTCGATCAGTCTGGTCATCGCCGCGCTGGGCCAGGCCGTCGACGCCGCCCTGGGCAAGCGGTAAGGAAGGGCCCCCTCTTAACGCCTCCGGTAGAGGAAGGGCCCCTTATTAACGCGAGGCGTTAATAAGGGGCCCTTCCTTACACCCGGTCAGAGGCCGAGGGCGGCGGCGATCTCGTTGCGCAGCTCGGTCACGGCGGCACGCGCGCGCTGCCGGGCCGCCGGCACGTCGCCGCCGGTCACCGGCTCCACCACCTCCAGGTACGCCTTGAGCTTCGGCTCGGTGCCGGACGGCCGGATCACCACCCGGGCCGCGCCGGTGCGCAGGATCACCACGTCCGCGTCGGGGAGCAGGTCGGTCGCCTCGGTCACCGGCTGCCCGAGCAGCGCGGTCGGGGTGGCCGCCCGGATCCGCGCCATCGAGTCCGCGATGACGCGCAGGTCCTCCACCCGGACCGAGAGCTGCTCGGTGTGGTGCACGCCGAACTCGGCGGCCAGCTCGTCCAGCCGGTCGAGGAGCGTACGGCCCTCGGCCTTCAGACCGGCGGCCAGCTCGGCGACGGTCAGCGCGGCGGTGATGCCGTCCTTGTCGCGTACGTGCTCCGGCGCGACGCAGTAGCCGAGCGCCTCCTCGTAGCCGTACACGAGCGGCTCCCGGCCGCCGCCGGCCCGGACGATCCACTTGAACCCGGTGAGCGTCTCGTCGTAGGGCAGACCCCGGGCCGCCGCCATGGCCCGCAGCAGCGCCGAGGACACGATCGTGGTGGCGTACAGGCCGGTCACGCCACGTCGCATCAGGTGGTCGGCGAGCAGCGCGCCCACCTCGTCGCCGCGCAGCATCCGCCAGGACCCGGCGTCGCGTACGGCCACCGCGCAGCGGTCCGCATCCGGGTCGTTGGCGATGGCGAGATCCGCGCCGGTGCGGTCGGCGAGCGCGACGAGCAGGTCCACCGCGCCCGGCTCCTCCGGGTTGGGGAAGCTGACGGTCGGGAACGCCGGGTCCGGCTCGGCCTGCTCCGGCACCACGCCCGGCACGCCGAACCCGGCGTGCGCGAACGCGGCGGTCAGCACCGCGCCGCCCACCCCGTGCAGCGGCGTGTACGCCACCTTCAGGTCGCGCGGCCCGGTCGGGTCCACCACGGCGGCGGCCTGTTCCACGTACGCGGCCACCAGGTCGTCGCCGAGCACCTGCCCGACCGGGCCGAGCGGCACCTCGGCGAGCGGGCCGACGGCCCGGATGGCCGCCTCGATGCCGGCGTCGGCGGGCGGCACGATCTGCGCGCCGGCGCCCGGCTCACCGCCGAGCTGCGCGCCCAGGTAGACCTTGTAGCCGTTGTCCTGCGGCGGGTTGTGGCTGGCGGTCACCATCACCCCGGCGACCGCGCCGAGCTGCCGGACCGCGAACGCCAGCACCGGCGTGGGCAACGGCCGGGGCAGCAGCAGCGCCGGACGGCCCGCGCCGGTGGCCACCTGGGCGGTGCGCTCGGCGAAGGCCAGCGAGCCGCGCCGGGCGTCGTACCCGATCACCAGCGGGCCCTCGCCGCCCTGGGCGGCGAGCCAGCGCACGAGCCCGGCGGCGGCCTGGGTGACCACGGCGAGGTTCATGCCGTTCGGCCCGGCGCGCAGCGGGCCGCGCAGTCCGGCGGTGCCGAACGTCAGCGGGCCGGCGAACCGGTCGGCCAGGTCGGTCGCCGTGCCGGGCAGCCCGTCCAGGACGGCGCGCAGCTCGTCGCGGTCGGCCGGGTCCGGGTCGTCGGCGAGCCAGCGCTCGGCTCGGACGCGAAGGTCGTCTAGGTCAGTGGTTTCCGCCGCCATTGCCTCTTGATAGCACGGCGGCGGATCACCACTGGCCGTCGGCCTCGACTCAGTTCGCCTCGGTGAGCTGGAACGAGCCGACCATCGCGTCGAAGATCGGCTTGCTCTCCGCGAACCGCGCGTCGGTCGAGGAGAGGTAGAACGAGTAGACCTTGCCGTCCTTGACCACGCCCCGCCAGATGCCGTGACGCATGGACTCACCCTCGCCGCAGGTGTATTCGAGCTGGCCCGCGGTCTGCCCGGCGAGCGGCTGCTCGGAAACCGACACCTCGGTGTAGGGGGCGGGACAGGTCTTGCTCTTGGCGCTGTTCTTGTTCAGGTTCCGCGAGGCGAACTCGGCCCAGCTGATCGAGGTGCCGCCCCACGGCTCGGCGATCACCCGCACCTTGCGGCCCTCGTCCTCGGGGTCGACGTAGTCGACGTAGAGGCCGCCGGTCTGCCGCTGCCAGCCCTTCGGCACCTGGATGGTCACGCCCTTGACGGTCTGCTCCTGCATCTCGGGCGCGGCGGCAGCCGAGTTCGACGGCAGCGTGCCCACGATCGGCGGTGGCGTGTCGTCGCCGCCGCTGGTCAGCGCGATCACGCTCACCAGCAGCACCACGGCGAGGCCACCGGCGGCGGCGAGCTGGACCTTGCGCGGCCACGCCTTGATCCGGCCGAGCAGGCCCTTGGCCGAGCCGAGCGCGCCGCCACCACCGGCGGCCGGAGCGGTGGCCGGCGTGGTCCACGGCTGGCCGGTGCCGGGCACCGACCACTGGTTGCCGCCGCCGTACACCGGCTGGGTGGCGTCGGCGGCACGGCCGTAGACCGGCTGGGTGGTCGGCACCTGCTGGGTGGCGTCCGCGCCGGCGCCCTGGCCGAGCCGGACCGTGGCGTCCGGCGAAATGCGCTGGGTGGCCTCGGGCGCGGGCCCGGACATCGCGCCGGTCGGGGTGTGCAGCGGTCCGGCCAGCGCGTCCGCGCTGGTCTCGTCCAGCGCGGCGTCGCCCGCCGCCGGCTTCTCGCCGACGGGCCGCTCCCCGCGGCGCAGCGCGGCGAGCCGGTCGGTCAGCGACTCGTCCGGACCGATCATGGCCCGACCGCCGATCTGGCCGCTCGGCTTCGGCTCGGCCGCGATGGCCGGCGGCGTGGTCGGGCGCGGCACCGGCACCACCGCGTACGGGTCGGTGACCGAGTTGACCGCGGTGGCGGTGCTGGTCAGCGGCCCGGCGAGCAGTTCGCGCAGGTTGGCGCGGGCCCGGTGCACGTCCATCCGGCGGGCCGGGTCCTTCTCCAGCAGCCCCATCAGCACGCCGGTGAGCGGGCCGCTGCGCTGCGGCGTGGCGGGCGGGTCCTCGACCACGGCGTGCATGGTCTCGATCGGGTCGCCCTTGTCGAACGGGGGACGGCCCTCGACCGCTGTGTAGAGCGTCACGCCGAGCGAGAACAGATCGCTGGGCGGCCCGAACTCCTGGCCCATGGCCCGCTCGGGGGAGATGAAGTGCGGCGAGCCGAGCACCATGCCCGGCGTGGTGAGCTGCACGTCGGTGGGCATCCGGGCGACGCCGAAGTCGGTGAGCACGCAGCGGCCGTCGGAGCAGATCAGCACGTTGGCCGGCTTGACGTCGCGGTGCAGCACACCGATGGCGTGCGCCACCTCCAGCGCGCCGAGCAACGCGATGCCGATCTTGGCGACGGCGCGCGGCGCGACCGGCCCGTCCTCGATCACCATGTCGGCGAGGCTGCGGGCGTCCAGCAGTTCCATCACGATCCACGGCCGGCCGCCCTCGGTGACCACGTCGTAGACCTGCACCACGGCCGGGTGCTGGATCGCGGCGGCGGCGCGGGCCTCCCGCAGCGTCCGTTCGTAGAGCGCGTCGCGGTCGCTCGGGGCGAGCCCCGGCGGGAGGACGACCTCCTTGACCGCCACGTCGCGGCGCAGCAATGTGTCTGTGGCCCGCCAGACCGTGCCCATGCCTCCGTTGCCCACCGGGGAGCGCAGCGAGTAGCGACCACCGATGGTGGTGCCGGGCGCCGCGCGTCCAGTGGGGGGACTGGCCGGTCCGCCGCTCCACGTCGGAATCTGAGTCACAGAAAAGCCACCGGGGGATATCGAGGGGGCTGGGACACAACCCCTCTATCTTGCTGGTTCCGACGCCCGATGCGAAACCCGACGCGGCGGGCGTTTACCTACTCGACGGTATGTGGCCGGTTGCTCACCTCCGGTGGTGTGCCGTGGCCAGGTGTGCGGTATCCCTCACCCACCAGGCGGTCAGCGCGTCCTACCATCCGGTAATGAGCGATGCGCGGTCAAGCGAGTCGGGTTTCCCGATCCAGGGCGTCTACACGGCGGCAGACCTTCCGGCGGACCTGGAGGCCCGGCTGGGCGAGCCGGGCGAATTCCCGTACACCCGCGGGGTCTACCCGACGATGTACACCTCCCGGCCCTGGACGATGCGACAGTACGCCGGCTTCGGCACCGCGACCGAGAGCAACGCGCGGTACCACCAGTTGCTGCGCGCCGGGACGATGGGCCTGTCCGTCGCGTTCGACCTGCCCACCCAGATGGGGTACGACTCGGACGACCCGATCGCGCACGGCGAGGTGGGCAAGGTCGGGGTCGCCATCGACTCCATCGAGGACATGCGCACGCTGTTCGGCGGCATCCCGCTGGACAAGGTCTCCACCTCGATGACGATCAACGCGCCCGGCTCGGTGCTGCTGCTGCTCTACCAGCTCGTGGCCGAGGAGAACGGCGTGCCGGGGGCGGCGCTCAACGGCACCATCCAGAACGACATCCTCAAGGAGTACATCGCCCGGGGGACGTACATCTTCCCGCCGAAGCCCTCGCTGCGGCTGGTCGCCGACACGTTCGCCTACTGCCGGGCCGAGGTGCCCAAGTGGAACACCATCTCGATCTCCGGCTACCACATGGCCGAGGCCGGCGCCTCGCCCGCGCAGGAGGTCGCGTTCACGCTGGCGAACGGCGTGGAGTACGTCCGCGCGGCGCTCGCCGCCGGGCTCGCAGTGGACGACTTCGCGCCCCGCCTGTCGTTCTTCTTCGTGGCCCGCACCACGCTGCTGGAGGAGGTCGCGAAGTTCCGCGCGGCCCGGCGCATCTGGGCCCGGCTGATGCGTGACGAGTTCGGCGCGAAGAACCCGAAGTCGATGATGCTGCGGTTCCACACCCAGACCGCCGGCGTGCAGCTCACCGCCCAGCAGCCGGAGGTGAACCTGGTCCGGGTGGCGGTGCAGGGCCTCGGCGCGGTGCTCGGTGGCACCCAGTCGCTGCACACGAACAGCTTCGACGAGGCGATCGCGCTGCCCACCGAGAAGGCGGCCCGGCTGGCGCTGCGCACCCAGCAGGTGCTGGCGTACGAGACGGACCTGACCGCCACCGTCGACCCGTTCGCCGGGTCGTACGTGGTGGAGGCGATGACCGCCGAGGTGGAGGCGGCGGCCACCGAGCTGATGGACCGCGTGTTCGACCACGGTTCGGCGGTGGACGCGATCGAGGCCGGTTTCCAGAAGCGCGAGATCGAGCAGTCGGCGTACCGGATCGCCCAGGAGATCGACTCGGGTGAGCGGGTGGTGGTCGGCCTCAACCGGTTCCAGATCGACGAGGAGGAGCCGTACGAGCCGCTGCGGGTGGACCCGGCGATCGAGGCGGCGCAGGGGGAGCGGCTGGCCCGGCTGCGCGCCGAGCGGGACTCCGGCGCGGTGGAGCGCGCACTGGCCGAGCTGCGTTCCGCAGCCGAGGGCGACGCCAACGTGCTCTATCCGATGAAGGAGGCGCTGCGCGCCCGGGCCACCGTCGGCGAGGTGTGCGGCACGCTGCGCGAGGTGTGGGGGATCTACCGGCCGAGCGATCGGTTCTGACGTTTTCAGGCGGCGGTCCCGTCGGCGCACGCAGGTGCCCGGCGCGGGCCGCCGTCGTGCGTCCGGTAGTGGTCTGAACTGGGCAAACGAGGCCGCTGAGGCGTACCGTTGGTCCCCTCCCGGGCGACGGCGCCCGGCCGGTCCCGGCGGGTGGCCGGGCGGTGGCGCCCGGTGCCGCGCGTGTGCGATTCGGCGATTCGGGTAACCGGATCGGATGAACGGGACGGACAGCCTGTGCGGTCGACGGCCGGGCGGTCATGTCACCGTCGGGAGTCTTCCGGCAGCCGACAGTTGTCGCGCAATTGTCCGAGCGGCAGTTAATTGCCGCGACTAATGCGACAATTCGGAACAGCGGCCCGGATATTAGTGGCCGTTGAAACGGTTACGCGTTGTAGGAGGTGGGAGGCGGATGACGGGCTCCGACCGTGATCTACCTGCTGTCCCGCAGATATTCGAGCACTCTCACCAGGGCATTCGTGACGCTGCGCGGTCCGACCGCTACGCGAAAGATGTTGCGCAGCGTCACCGCCGGAGGTCTAGGCTGTCTGCTGTTCTACCCGATGATCCATCCATCTCTAGTGATCGAGAATTCGACGTGACGAGTGCGTTGACGCTGCCTTCCGGCGGCCCGCTGGCGTCGTCCCGGCCCGAGGCGCCGACCGGTTCCCAGCCCCTGCCCTTCGAGCTCGACCATCTCCTCGCGCTGCGCGTGCCCGGCCTGATCGCGACCCGCCGGCACCTCCACTCCCACCCGGAACTGTCCGGCGAGGAGTTCGAGACCGCCGCCCTGGTGCACCGCGAGCTGTCCCTCGCCGGGCTGAAGCCGCGCCTGCTGCCGAAGGGCAACGGCGTCATCTGCGACATCGACGGACGCCCGGACGGCCCGGTGATCGCGCTGCGCGCCGACATCGACGCGCTCCCGCTGGACGACCCGAAGGACGTGCCGTACCGCTCGACGGTGGAGGGCGTCTGCCACGCCTGCGGCCACGACGTGCACACGTCGGTGATGCTCGGCGTCGGCATGCTGCTGGCCCAACTCGCCGACATCGGCCAGCTCGACGGCCGGGTACGGCTGATCTTCCAGCCGGCCGAGGAGATCCTGCCCTGCGGCTCGCTGGAGGTCATCGAGGCCGGCGGTCTGGAGGACGTGGTGCAGATCTTCGCGCTGCACTGCGACCCGAACCTGCCGGTGGGCAAGGTCGGCCTGCGGGTCGGCCCGATCACCGCCGCCGCCGACAACGTCACCGTCCGGCTCACCGGGCCGGGCGGACACACCGCCCGCCCGCACCTGACAGTCGACCTGGTGGACGCGCTCGGCCGGCTGGTGACCGAGGTCCCGACCCTGATCAGCCGCCGGGTGCCGGCCAACAGCGGGCTGCTGCTGGTGTTCGGCCACGCCTCGGCCGGCACCCGTTACAACGTCATCCCCTCCGAGGCGTGCGCGGCCGGCACGCTGCGGGTGATGGACCGCGACACCTGGGACGAGGCGCCCAAGATCGTGGCTCAGGTGGTGCGGGACGTTCTCGCGCCCACCGGCGCCACTGTCGATCTGGAATACCTGCGCGGCCGGCCGCCGGTGACGAACGACGCCGGCGCGATCGGCGTGCTCACCGCCGCCACCGCCGCCGCGCTCGGCCCCGACGGCATCGCCGAGACGCCGCAGAGCATGGGCGGCGAGGACTTCTCCTGGTACCTGGAGCACGTCCCCGGCGCGCTCGCCCGCCTCGGCGTGGGCCGCACCGGGCCCAATGTGGACCTGCACCGGGCCTCGTTCGACGTGGACGAGCGCGCCATCGAGGCGGGCGTACGCCTCATGGTCCAGACCGCGCTGCGGGCACTGGCGGCGGCGCGCTGACCGGAGCGTCGGCCGGACCGGCCGGGCCCGGCGGCATCGGGCCCAGGCCCGGCTGCGGCATCGCGCCCGGGCCGGGCGGCGGCGTACGCCGGGCCCGCCGGCGCCGCCACAGGAGCAGCAACCACAGCGGTACGCCGATCACCACCGCGAAGGGCAGCACCGCCCCGAGCACGGTCAGCGCGATGCGGGCCGAGGCCCGGAACGCCGTCCACCCGCCGTCCAGCCCGCTGCGGAAGCCCAGATCCGCCTCCTCCTCGGCGGTGCTGGCGTCCTGCCCGAGCAACGTCACGGTGATGGTGGAGAGCGCGGTCAGGTCCGCCAGCCGGCGCTTGCGCGCCTCCAGCGCGGCCAGGTCCGCCTGACGGCTGCCCACCTCGTTCTCCAGCCGGACCAGCTCGTCCACCGAACTCGCCTGGGCGAGCAGCTTGCGGGCGCTCTCCACCCGCGCCCGCTGGGTGGCGATCCGGGCGTCCAGGTCGACCACCTGCTCGGTGACGTCCTCGGTGCGGATCTCCCGGCGCTCCTGGCGGCCGAGGCCGGCGAGCTGGTCGATCACACCCGCGAACTTGTCCGCCGGCACCCGCAGGGTCAGCACCGCCCGGGCCTCGGCGGAGCGGCTCGACCGCCGGTCGCCGCCGACGAACCCACCGGCCGCTGTCACCGCGGTGACCGCCTCCCGCGACGCGGCCTCCACATCGTCCACCCGGATCTGCATCGTCCCGGTGTAGATGATGGACCGCTGGTCGACCCGCAGGTCCGCGCCGCCGGTGCCGCCGGGAGCCGCCTGGTCGCGATCCGCGCCGCCCTCGGCGGGCTGCTCGCGCGCCGCGCCTCCGTCCATGGCCGGCGCGGCCGCGTCGCCGCCGCTGTCCTCGTCCGCGCCGCAGGCGCCCACGGCGAGCGCCGCGACCAGGCCCACCGCCACCAGGGCAAGGCCCCGGAACCGTCGTCCACCCATTCCCCGTACTCCGATCGTCGGCGGCCCCGCCCACCGGGACCGATACCTCGGACGTGGCGCGTGGTCGCGCCGGTTCCGGCAGACTGCGCTGAGGACATCACGATTCGGTATGCGAGGAGTCACGATGCACGTCACCAAGTACTCGCACTCCTGTCTCCGGCTGGAGCACGACGGGGCGGTGCTGGTCGTCGACCCGGGTGGCTTCAGCGAGCCGGAGGCGCTGGACGGGGCGGACGCGGTGCTCGTCACCCACGAACACCCGGACCATGTGGACGTCGCCGCGCTCACCCGGGCGCTGGAGCGGCGGCCGGTGCCGGTGCACGGCCCGGCCTCGCTCGCCGGGGTGCTCGGCGACGCCGCCGAGGCGCTCGTCACCGTCTCGCCGGGGCAGTCGCTCACCGTCGCCGGAGTGCCGGTGCGGACGTACGGCGGGCAGCACGCGGTCATCCACCCGGACATCCCGGTGATCCCGAACATCGGCTACCTGTTCGCCGACGTCCTCTACCACCCGGGCGACGCGCTGTTCGTCCCCGACGACGTGCAGGTGGACACGCTGTTCGCCCCGATCCACGCGCCCTGGTCGAAGTTCTCCGAGGTGGTCGACTTCATCCGCGCGGTCGCCCCGCGCCGGGCGTACGCGCTGCACGACGCGCTGCTCAACGGCAACGGCCTCGGCGTGCTGGACCGGCAGTACACCGCGTTGTCCAAGACCGACTACCGCCGTCTGGAGCCGGGCACCCGGATCGACGTCTGAGCATGGCCGAGGTGCCCGCGGAGGTGATCCGGCAGCTCTACGCCACGCCGCCGGACCGGTTCGTCGCGGCCCGGGACGCCGCCGTCGCGCAGGCGCGGCAGTCCGGCGACCCGCGTACCGCCCGCGAGATCGCCAAGCTGCGCCGGCCCACGGTGGCGGCCTGGCTGGTCAACCTGCTCGCCATCCGCCGGCCCGAGCTGGTCGCCGACCTGAGCCAGCTGGCCGAGTCGCTACGCGCCGCGCAACGCGACCTGCGCGGCGGCACGCTGCGGGAACTGTCCGCGCAGCGGCGCGCCGTCGTGGGCGTGCTGGTGGCGGAGGTACGCCGTCTCGCCGCCACCGAACCCGCCGCGCCACCGGCCGGGCGGCTGCCGCTGGGCGAGGTGGAGGCGACACTCAACGCCGCGCTGTCGGACACCGAGGTGGCCGAACAGGTACGCGCCGGACGCCTGCTGCGGGCCAGCCACTACGCCGGGTTCGGCGAGGTGCCCCGCCCCCAGCTGCGGCTCGTGACAGGGGGCGAGGAGGCGCCTGTCGTACCGGATCGGGCGGCCGAGCGGGCCGACGCGCGCCGGGCCCGCGACGAGCGGGCGGCGCGGGCCGAACGGGCCGGGCGGCGGCGGACCGCGACCCGGGAGCTGACCCGGGCCCGGACGGACCTGGACCGGGCCGAGAAGGAGCTGGCGGCGGCCGACGCGGCCGAGCGGGACGGCGCCGCGACGCTGGACCGGATCGAGACCGAACTGGCCGAGCTGGAGCGTCGCCGGGCCGTGGCCGAGCAGGAGCTGAGCCGGGCCCGGCTGGCCCGGCGGGGCGCGGAACGGGCGGTCACCGCGGCCCGGCGCCGGGCCGGTGAGGTGGAGGCCGTGTTGGAGGCGCTCGACGCCGAAGAGGGGGATGCCGACATCGGTGACGACCGGGCAGACTGAGCGTGATGAATGGCTACGGTGGAGTGACGGGCGGCCGATGACTCCGGAACAGCTCGCCGCCGCCTGCAAACCGCTGGTGCTCGAACTCGGGGAGGCGTTCGCGCGCTGCCCGTCCACGCTGCGCCGGGCGCGGCTGCTGGGCATCTCCGGGTGGGCCTTCTACATCACCGGACGGGCCGGTGCGCTCGGTGACGTCCGCGCCGAGACGGTCGCCGCGGCGCTGGGCTTCATCGCCCCCGAGGCGGTCACCGACGGCTGGGACGCCGCCGCGCGCACCGTCCCGCCGCTGGAGGTGGCCGCCGCCAACCTGGCCGAGTGCTGCCGGTGGGGCACCGCCCGGCTCGGTGACGGCGCCGAGTCGTCCCGGCTCGCCGCGCTGCTGGGCCGGGCGGTCGAGGCGGCGGACGGCAGCGGCATGCCGCTGTTCGCCGCCTGGCGGGCCATGCCGGTGCCCGATCCGTCGCCGGGCGCCCGGGCGGCGGTCGGCATGCTGCTGCTGCGCGAGCACTTCGCCGGGGCGTACCTGCTGGCGGTACGCGCGGCCGGGCTGACCCCGCTGGAGGCGGTGCTGGCCGGGCCGGAGGGCGAGGCGGGCGCGGCGGCGTGCGGCTGGGCGCCCCCGTACCCGCCGGTCGGGCCGCTGGTGCGACGCCGGCTGTGGGCCGAGGCGGTGACCGACCGGCTGGCGTCGGCGGCGTTCCGCGCGCTCAGCACCGCCGAGGGGGCGGAGCTGCTGGGTCTGCTCGGCGCCGCGCGGAAGCGCGCCCGGCGCGGATAAATGGGAGGCGGCCCCGCTGGTCCGGCTGCCAGGATCTGGCCCGTGACGCTCCCCGCCGGCTGGTCGGCCCGCCGCCCGACCCTCGACGACGTGCCCGCGATCCTGGCTGTGGTGCACGCCTCCGACACGTTCGCCGTGGGCTACCCCGACTTCGACGCCGAGGATGTGCGGTCCGCGCTGATCGCGCCGTTCGTCGACCCGGCGCGGGACTCCTGGCTGGTCACCGACCCGGACGGTACGGCGGTGGCCTGGTCGATCCTGGCCAACCCCAGCGGTGCCGGCCGGGAATGGGTGGACGTCCTGGTCGACCCCGACCGTGGCGCCGACCTGCGCGCGCCGCTGCTGGCGCGGCTGCTGGAGCGGGTCGCCGAACGTGCCGCCGAGCGCGGCCTGCCCGCGCTCACCGCCCGCGCCGGCGTGTACGCGCCGGAGACCCGCTGGGCCGGTGAGCTGGCCGAGGCCGGGTTCACCCGGATCAAGCGCTACATCCGGATGAGCCGCTCGCTGGCCGACCTGCCCGCCGAACCGGCGCCCCCGCCCGGGGTGACGGTGCGGCCGCTGCGCGCCGACGACGAGAACGACCTGCGGCTGTTCCACCGGATCTACGACACCGCGTTCCGGGACACGCCCGACCACGACCCGCTCGACTTCGAGCAGTGGCGGGACCTGCTGCCCTCGTACGGGAAGGTCTGGGACGAGTGGTTCCTGGCCGAGGTCGACGGCGAGCCGGCCGGCGCGCTCCAGTCCTCCGACCAGGCGCTCGACCAGGACCGGGGGTGGGTGCGGACGCTGTCGGTGCTGCCCGCGTACCGGCGGCGCGGGGTGGGTGCGGCGCTGCTGCGCCGGGCCTTCGCGGTCTACGCGGCGAAGGGCCGCGAAGGGGCCGGGCTCGGCGTCGACCTGGCCAACCCGACCGCACCGGTCACGCTCTACCGCTCCGTCGGGCTGGTGGAGGAGCGTTGGGTCGACATGTACGAGCGGAGCGTGCCCGCCTCGCGGGTGTGACCCGGCACCCCTCGTACCGGGGTCGCCGAGCGCGGGTGCGGCCGCACGGCGCACACTGTGGGTGTGGGAGACGCGCTACGCGGACGCGGTGCCGGTGGGGCGGGACCGCAGCTCGGTGACGTAGTCGTCCGGCGCGCCCGCCTTCTCCGCGGCGTTCGCCAGCTCCGACAGGTACCACGCGGTGGGCAGACCGCCCTCGTAACCGTCGAACACGTAGACCCACGCGGTCACGTCGCCGTCGAGCGTCGACACGCGCACGGTCAGCCTGCGGTACGTCTCGGCGGTCACGCCCTCGATCTCGTCGAGCTGCGCGGCGTCGTACGGGTGGATGTCGTAGAGCGCCACGAAGACCCGGTCACCCGGGGACTCGACAACGGTGCTGACCGAGCCCTCCCATCCGATGACGTCCTCGCCGGCGAAGGTGAGCCGCCACCCCTCCAGCCAGCCGGTACCCACCATCGGCGAATGCGGGCAGTAGGCGCGCATGCGGGCCGGGTCCAGGTTTGAGCCGTAAGCAGCGTAGAGACGCACGGCGACGACGATAGCCCGGCTGGCGGGTGGGGGAGAATACGACAGTGCGTGTCGAACCCGACGGGGAGAAGAAAGTCACTGTGAGCACAGACGAGGGGCTAATGCTGTGAGCCAGATCGTGATCATCGGCGGCGGGCCGGCCGGGTACGAGGCGGCCCTGGTCGCCGCGCAGTTGGACGCCGAGGTCACAGTGGTCGAGGCGGAGGGGGCCGGCGGCGCCTGCGTGCTCTCCGACTGCGTGCCCTCCAAGACGTTCATCGCCAGCTCCGAGGTGGTCACCGGCTACCGGGACACCGAGGAGTTCGGCGTGCACTCCGACGGCCTGGAGGCGGTCACCGTCGACGCCCGGGCGGTGCACGAGCGGGTCAAGCGGCTCGCGCTGGCGCAGTCCGCCGACATCCACACCAAGCTGGTCAAGGCCGGCGTCGAGTTCGTGGCCGGCACCGCCCGGCTGGGCGAGGACACGCTCGGCCACACCCACCGCGTGATCGTCACCCCGGCCGGCGGCGGCGAGGAGTACTCCATCGCCGCGTCGACGGTGCTCGTCGCGACCGGCGCGACCCCGCGCCAGTTGCCCACCGCCGTACCGGACGGCGAGCGCATCCTGACCTGGCGTCAGGTGTACGACCTGCCCGACCTGCCCGAGCACCTGATCGTGGTCGGCTCCGGCGTGACCGGCGCCGAGTTCGCCAGCGCGTACCTGGCCATGGGCGTCAAGGTCACGCTGGTCTCCAGCCGGGACCGGGTCATGCCGCACGAGGACGCCGACGCCGCGATGGCGATCGAGCGGGTGTTCCGCAACCGGGGCATGAGCATCCTGAACAACTCCCGCGCCGAGGCGGTCCGCCGCGTCGGCGACGGGGTGGAGGTGGTGCTCTCCGACGGCCGCCAGGTCACCGGCTCGCACGCGCTGATCGCCGTCGGCTCGATCCCGAACACCGCCGACCTGGGCCTGGCCGAGTACGGCGTGGAGCTGGCCCGGGGCGGTTACGTGACTGTCGACCGGGTGTCCCGTACCAACGTGCCGGGCATCTACGCGGCCGGCGACTGCACCGGCGTGCTGCCGCTCGCGAGCGTCGCGGCCATGCAGGGCCGGATCGCCATGTGGCACGCGCTGGGCGAGGCGGTCCGGCCGCTGCGGCTGCGTACCGTCGCGGCGAACGTCTTCACCGACCCGGAGCTGGCCACCGTCGGCGTCTCCCAGGACGAGGTGGACGCCGGCAAGACCCCGGCCCGCCAGGTGATGCTGCCGCTGTCCGGCAACGCGCGGGCGAAGATGGACGACCTGGCCGACGGCTTCGTCAAGCTGTTCTGCCGGCCCGCGAGCGGCCAGGTGATCGGCGGCGTGGTGGTGGCGCCGAAGGCCAGCGAGCTGATCCTGCCGATCACGATGGCGGTGGAGAACAACCTCACCGTCAACGAGCTGGCCCACACCATCACCATCTACCCGAGCCTGTCCGGCTCCATCACCGAGGCCGCCCGCCAGCTCATGCTCCACGAGCTGGAGTAGCCCCTTTCTTTCGTCGATCATGGAGTTGCGGCCCCCGATCCGACCGGTATGCCCGGTCTATGCGGGGTCACAACTGCATGATCGACGACTTTGGTCAGGGTGAGGTGCAGGGCCAGGGTGGTGATGACTGCCGTCTCCGTGAGGATGAGCGCGCGCTCGATCAGGCCCAGCAGGGCCCGGTCGCCGGGGTAGGCGGACCAGATCATCGCGCCCGCCAGCAGCAGGCTGGCCACGGTCAGGCCGCGCAGCCAGGCCGCGGCTCCCGCGACCGGGTTGCGGGCCAGCAGCCAGGCGGCCACGGGCAGGGCCAGGAACGACAGCACCGAGGCGTACCGGTGCACGTACGCGGCGGTGTCCATCGGCGTACCCGGCTCGTTAGTGGGCACCACCGCCGCGGCCAGCAACCCGGCCGACCAGGCGGTGAGTAGCGCGAGCGGCACCCGGCCCGCACCGGCCCGGCGCAGCGCCGGCAGCAGCACCACGCTGGCCGCCGCGAGCACCGCCATCGCGGTGTCGATGACGCCGCCCCGATCGGAGACGGCGAAGTCGCTGACGGTCAGCGACCAGGGATCCAGATCGTCGCTCACCCCGACGTGACCCATCACCGCGAGCACCGCCGCCAGGACGATCCCGCCGAGGGCCAACAGGCCGCTGCTCCGCGTTCCAGGCATACGGCCAGCCTGTCGCCGGAACCGCCCCAGACGGATCCGGGACCACCACCCACTTCGCTACCCGGGTCGTCCCCTACCGGACCCCCGAGAACGGCGTCAGGTCCCGTCGGGTGAAGGCGCATCGTCTGCCGGGTCTCCCGTCGACTGCGCGCCGTTGATCGAGGCCAGCATCTGTTCTCTGAGCTGCCCGCGCCGGGTCACGCGCTCGGCGTCATCCCATGAGGGATCGATTCGCCGAGCCCTGGCCTTGACGTCGTGCCACACCGCCGCGTCGCTCATGGCCTGTTCTTCCTTCACGTCGATCAGGTGCTCGGGGGTCAGCTGCCGGTCGAGTCGGCGGTGGCCTCGGCGCGGGTCTGCCGGGCGCTGCTGATCCAGGTCATCGCCCACCCGGCCAGCGCGAACCCGGCCGCCGCCACCCCACCGATCAGCAGCAGCCGCCACGCCGAGTGGGTCAGCGCCGTACCGCCCAGATGGCCGACGAGTGCGCCGTAACTGGACCAGGCGAGCGCCGCCGCCGCCTCGTAGGGCAGGAAGAGGCGGTACGGGTAGCGGCTGCGGCCGGCCGAGAAGCAGGCCGCCATCCGGCCGCCGGGCACGAACCGGCAGAGCAGGATCACCAGCGGCCCCGGCTCGCGCAGCCCGCGGGTGACCCGGGTGACGGCCCGGCGTGCCCGTCCGCGTGGCGTGGCCCGTGCCGGCCGGCGGGTCGGCGTGGTGCGGCCGATCAGGTAGCAGGTCAGGTCGCCGATGAAGACGCCGGCCGCGCCGACAGCGATGGTGACCGGCAGGCTGAGCCCGCCGTAGACGGTCAGCGCCCCACTCGTGATCATGACGAGCTGGGTCGGCACCACCGGGACGAAGGCGTCGGCGATCAGCAGGGTCAGCAGCAGCGCGTACGCCCACATGGGCGACGCGACGTCAGAGATGAGCTCGGCCACGACCGCCACCTCGCCGGAGTTCTCCGTTCGACCGGATCGAGGGTGACGCCATGTCCGGCGTCACCACCACCGGCCCCACCTGGCGGTGACCAGCGACACCGACGGGCCGTAGGTGTGGAACGAGCCGACCCGGCCGGAAGTGACGGATGGGCGGGGCCGCGGAGCGGGGCGGCGGATCGACGGATCGCGGCGTACCGTTGGCGGGACGCGGCACCGGAGCCGTCGGGTCCCCCGTTCCCGATGTCCGGGCCGCCGCGGGTCGCCGGCAGGTCCCGTGTCGGCGACCCGCACCCTCTCTCCGAAATCCAGGTGCGCCGGTGCCGTCCGCGCGTCTACGGTCGGGGCATGCGCAGCGCGGTAGTGACCACGACGCCGGGTGTTCCCGGCGCGCCGCACTGACGTTTCCGTCGACGAGGCCCCGGGGCGATCCGCTCCGGGGCCTCGCGGCGTTCCGGGCCTGCTCGCCTCCGGGTCGTACCCGATCAAGGAGAGCGACATGATCGACCACCGCAGGCTCGGCCGGGACCTGGAGCTGTTCGTCTCCGACCCGCTCGCGGGCGCCGGGCTGCCGATCTGGCTGCCGGACGGCGCCGCCGCCCGGCACGCCGTCGAGGAGTACGTGCGGGAGCTGGAGCGGCGGGCCGGCTACCGGCACGTCTACTCGCCGCCGCTGGGCAAACGGGAGCTGTTCGAGCTGTCCGGGCACCTCGGCTACTTCGCCGACGACATGTTCCCGCCGATGCGGCTGAGCGCCGACGACGAGTTCGTGCTGCGCCCGGCGCTGTGCCCGCATCACGCGCTGGTGTTCCGCGCCCGTGGGCGCTCCTACCGGGAGCTGCCGCTGCGGATCGCCGAGCTGGGCGGTATGTACCGGGCGGAGCGTTCCGGGGTGCTCGGCGGGCTGTCCCGGGTGCGCGCCATCTCGCTCAACGACGCGCACACCTTCTGCGCGCTGGACCAGGTCGGTGACGAGGTCCGCGAGGTCCTGCGGCTGATCGGCGAGGCGCACGCCGCGCTCGGCGTGCGTCCCGCCGGGTTGCGGCTGTCGTTGCGCGGGCCGGGCCAGCGGTACGTGGGCGACGACGCGAGCTGGGCGCGGGCCGAGGACCTGCTCCGCGCGGCGCTCGACGGGGTGGACGTCGTGGAGGCGCCGGGCGAGGCCGCGTTCTACGGCCCGAAGATCGACATTCAGATCGTGGACGCGGCCGGCCGGGAGTCGACCATCTCCACCGTCCAGCTCGACTTCGACAAGCCGGAGCGGTTCGACCTGTCGTACACCGACTCGGACGGCCGCCGGAAACGGCCGGTGATGGTGCACCGCAGCCTCGTGGGCAGCATGGAGCGGCTGTTCGCGTACCTGATCGAGGTGCACGAGGGCGCGTTCCCGGCCTGGTACGCCCCGGTGCAGTTGCTGCTGCTCCCGCTCGACGCGGCGCAGGCCGACGCGGCCGCCGGGCTGGCCCGCCGGGCCGAGGCGGCCGGGCTGCGGGCCGAGGTGGACCATGCCGGCTCGCTCGGCGCCCGCATCCGCGACGCGGCCCGCAGGCGCATCCCGTACACCGGGGTGGTCGGCCCCCGGGAGGCGGCCGACGGGTCGCTCTCGCTGCGTCTGCGCGACGGCCGGGTGCTCGACCCGATGCCCGCCGTGCAGGCGCTGGGCCTGATCGGCGCGGTGGTCGCGAGCCGGTCGGCGGCGCTGCTCCCGGTCTGACCCCGGCCCGTCCGGGTGCCGGGAAGGCACCCGGACGGGGACCGGTGTCGGACCTGTGGCCGGGTCCACGTCAGTTCCCGACCGGCGTGCCGGCGCCGGCACGCATTCCGTTCGGCGGGCCGGCCGGTGCCGGCGCCGGAACCTCGTCGGTGATCACCGCGCCGGTGAACTGCGCCCGGTAGAGCCGGGCGTACGCGCCACCGGCGGCGACGAGCTGCTCGTGGGTGCCCTGCTCCACGATCCGGCCCTGCTCCATCATCAGGATCAGGTCGGCGTCGCGGATGGTGGAGAGCCGGTGCGCGATGACGAAGCTCGTCCGGTCCGAGCGCAGCGCCGCCATGGCGCGCTGGAGCAGCACCTCGGTGCGGGTGTCCACCGAGCTTGTCGCCTCGTCCAGGATCAGCAGCGACGGCTCGGCCAGGAACGCGCGGGCGATGGTGATGAGCTGCTTCTCGCCGGCGCTGACGTTGCTGCCCTCCTCGTCGATCACGGTGTCGTAGCCGTCCGGCAGGCTGCGGACGAACCGGTCCACGAACGTGGCCCGCGCGGCGGCGAGGATCTCCTCCTCGGTGGCGTCCGGGCGGCCGTAGGCGATGTTGTCCCGGATGGTGCCGCCGAACAGCCAGGTGTCCTGCAGCACCATGCCGATCCGGCCGCGCAGGTCGTCGCGGCGCATCGTGGAGATGTCCACCCCGTCCAGCGTGATCCGGCCGGCGTCCAGCTCGTAGAACCGCATGACCAGGTTGACCAGCGTGGTCTTGCCCGCGCCGGTGGGACCGACGATGGCGACCGTGTGGCCCGGCTCGGCGACCAGGGACAGGTCGTCGATGAGCGGCTTCTCCGGGTCGTACCGGAAGGAGACGTGCTCGAACTCGACCCGCCCGTGCGGGTCGGCGATCCGGGCCGGCTCGGCCGGGTCGGGGCTCTGCTCGTCGGCGTCGAGCACGGCGAAGACCCGCTCGGCCGAGGCCACGCCGGACTGCAGCAGGTTGGCCATCGAGGCGACCTGGGTGAGTGGCTGGGTGAACTGCCGCGAGTACTGGATGAACGCCTGCACGTCACCGAGGCTCATCGAGCCCGACGCCACCCGCAGCCCGCCGACCACCGCGATCGCGACGTAGCTGAGGTTCCCGATGAAGAACATCGCCGGCATGATGATGCCGGAGACGAACTGCGCGCCGAAGCTGGCCCGGAACAACTCCTCGTTCTTGGTGTGGAAGGCGGCCTCGACCTCCTTCTGCCGGCCGAAGACCTTGACCAGCTCGTGCCCGGTGTACGCCTCCTCGATCTGGCCGTTCAGCTCGCCGGTGTGCTTCCACTGCGCGATGAACTTGCCCTGGGACCGCTTCGCGATCTGGCCGGTGACCACCACCGACAGCGGCACCGCGACCAGCGCGACCAGCGCCAGCAACGGCGAGATCCAGAACATCATCCCGAGTACGCCGACGACTGTGAGCAGCGACGTGAGCAACTGGCTCAGCGTCTGCTGCAGCGTCTGCGACACGTTGTCGATGTCGTTCGTGACCCGGCTCAGCAGCTCACCCCGGGGCTGCTTGTCGAAGTACGGCAGCGGCAGCCGGTTGAGCTTGTCCTCCACGTCGGCGCGCAGCTTGAGCACGGTGCGCTGCACCACCCCGTTGAGCACCCAGCCCTGCGCCCACTGCAGGATGCTCGCGCCGATGTAGAGCACCACCGCGAACGCCAGCACCCGGCCCAGCGCGTCGAAGTCGATGCCGGCGCCGGGGATGACGTCCATCCGTGCCAGCATGTCGGCGAAGTTGCCGTTGCCCTCGGCGCGGGCCGCCTCCGCCGCCGCCTCGGTGGTGGTGCCGGGCGGGAGCTGCCGCCCGATCACCCCGCTGAAGATGATGTCGGTGGCGTGGCCGAGCACCTTCGGTCCGACGACGCTGAGCCCGACGCTGCCCAGGGCCAGCGCGAGCACGCCGGTGAGCTGGAGCCGGTACGGCCGCAGCCGCCCCAGCAGGCGGCGCGCCGACGGCCCGAAGTTCATCGCCTTCTCGGCCGGCATGCCCATGTTCATGTGCGGCGGTCCACCGGCGGGCCGGCGTCCGGCCGGAGGCAGCCGCTTCGGTTCGTTCTTCTGCTGCGGAACCGGCGCGCTCACGCGGCCACCTCCGCCGTCTGCTGCGACGCCACGATCTCGGCGTACGTGGGGCAGCTCTCCAGCAGTTCCTCATGTCGTCCCATCCCGACGACACCCCCGTCCTCGAGCACGATGATCTGGTCGGCGTCGACGATCGTGGAGACCCGCTGGGCCACGATCACCACCGCCGCGTCCGCGGTGACCGGCTTGAGGGCGGCCCGCAGCCGGGCGTCCGTGCCGAGGTCGAGCGCGGAGAAGGAGTCGTCGAAGAGATAGATCTCCGGTTTGCGTACGAGCGCACGGGCGATCGCCAGCCGTTGCCGCTGGCCACCGGAGACGTTCGTGCCGCCCTGCGCGATCGGCGCGTCCAGTCCGCCCGCCATCTCGGCGACGAAGTCACGCGCCTGGGCGATCTCCAGTGCGGCCCACAGGTCGGCGTCGGTGGCGTCCGGGTTGCCGTACCGCAGGTTGCTGGCGACGGTGCCGCTGAACAGGTACGGCCGCTGGGGTACCAGCCCGATCCGCCGCCACAGCTCCTCCGGGGCGAGTTCCCGGACGTCCACGCCGTCGACCAGGACGGCGCCGGCGGTCGGGTCGACGAGCCGGGGGATCAGGGTCAGCAGCGTCGTCTTGCCGGCGCCGGTGGAGCCGATGATCGCGGTGGTGCGGCCCGGTTCGGCGCGGAACGAGATGTCGTGCAGCACCGGCGCGCTCGCCCCCGGGTACTGGAATCCGGCGCCGCGCAGCTCCAGCTCGCCGTGGCCGGTGACCTCGGTGACCGGGTCGGGCGCCGGCACCACCGACGAGTCGGTGTCCAGCACCTCCTCGATGCGTTCGGCGCAGACCGCGGCCCGGGGCACCATCATCAGCATGAAGGTGGCCATCATGACCGCCATCAGGATCTGCATCAGGTACTGCAGGAACGCGGTCAGCGCGCCGACCTGGATCTGGCCGGAGTCGACGCGCGCCGCGCCGAACCAGAGCACCGCGACGCTGGAGACGTTCAGGACCAGCATCACGATCGGGAAGATCAGCGCCTGGAGCCGTCCGATCCGCAGCGCGGTGGCGGTCAGGTCGGTGTTCGCCGCCCGGAACCGGTCGGTCTCGTACGGCTCCCGGACGAAGGCCCGGACCACCCGGATGCCGGTGATCTGCTCGCGCATCACCCGGTTGACGGTGTCGATCCGGGTCTGCATGAGCCGGAAGCCCGGCACCATCCGGCGGATGATCAGGCCCAGCGCGACGGCGAGCACCGGTACGCAGACCAGCATCAGCCAGGAGAGCCCGACGTCCTCGCGCAGCGCCATCACCACGCCGCCGACGCTCATGATCGGCGCGGCGACCAGCATGGTGCAGCTCAGCAGCACCAGCATCTGCACCTGCTGGACGTCGTTGGTGTTGCGGGTGATCAGGGACGGCGCGCCGAACCGGGCCACCTCGCGGGCGGAGAAGCTGTTCACCCGCCGGAAGATGGCGCCCCGCACGTCGCGGCCGAAGCCCATCGCGGTCTTCGCCCCGAAGTAGACGGCGGCGATCGAGCAGGCGATCTGGAGCAGGCTGACCAGCAGCATCCAGCCGCCCGTACGCAGGATCTGGTCGGTGTCGCCGACGGCGACGCCGCGGTCGATGATGTCGGCGTTGAGGCTGGGCAGGTAGAGCGAGGCGATGGTGCCGACGAACTGGAACGCCACCACGGCGACCAGCCATCGTCGGTACGGGCGTAGATGTGTGCGGAGCAGGCGGATCAACACGGATGGCTCCCCGTTGGCGGCTCGGTGTCGGACTCGCTGTCCCGGTTCAACCGACGGAGGTCTCCGTCGGACATGCCGGTGATGATTTCGATCAGGAACTCGCGGATGACCGCCCGCTTGTCCGGGTCGGCGTCGACGGACGTCAGTGGCCGGTCGCTGTGGATCATGTCGATGATGGTGCGGGCGTGCTCGCCGCCCTTGTCGGTGAGGGCGAGCCGGACGGTGCGGCGGTCCTCGGGCGCGCGGCGCCTGGTGACGAAGCCGTCGCGTTCGAGGGTGTCCACGATGCCGGTGAGCGTGGCGGGCCGGACGAAGCACAGCTCGGCCATTTCCCGGTGGCTCACGTCGCCGGATCGGAGGAGGATCATCAGGACCCGCATGCCGGCGGACGTGAGCCCGTGGTGTTCGGCGAGGTAACGCCCCCAGTGCTGCTCGACGACGTGGCCGGCGATGGAGACCAGCCGGCCGAGTGGCGCGTGGTGCAGGGCGTCGGGGAAGCGGACGAGCGGGCCCATGTTCACGAGCGTCAGATTAGCTCCCGAACCATCAGGGCCCAAACTATTTCTGAGAATCTCCTCAGCCGCGGTCGGCGCGGGCGCGCGGAGGCTCGTCCGGGGCGGTGGCGACGTACTCGCGCATCACCTCGGTGACCTCGCGCAGGAACGCCGTGGTGGCCTCGGCCTGCTCGGGGGTGAGCCGGGAGACCGCCCGGTCGACGCCGACGAGCATCGGGCGCAGCGCCTCCAGCACCTCACCCACGCCGCTCTCGGTCACCTGGAGGCTGAGCCGACGCCGGTCGTGCGGGTGCGGGGCCCGGGCGACGTGACCGGCCTGCACCAGCCGGTCCACGAGCGTGGTCGCCGAGGCGGACCGGATGCCGAGCCGGTTGCCCAGTTCGACCGGGCCCAGTGGCTCCGGGCTGGAGATCAGGTGATGGATCGCGGCGGCGTCGGTCGCGTTGAGGCCCAGGCGGCGGGCCAGCGCGGCCCGGGTGTCACCGGCGATCCGCAGCACCTCGCGCAGCGCCCGGGAGGTCTCGCTGCTCGGCGGCGGACCCGGTGCAGGCTCCCCGGTTGACGGCACCCCCTCCATGGGATAAAGCTAGCACTTCGGGTAGCTAGAAAATCTAGCTAAAGGGAGGGCACCATGCGCGGCGACGGGCGCGGACGCTGGTTCGGGCTGCTGGCCATCAGCCTCGGCGTAGCGATGATCATCGTGGACGCCACCATCGTGAACGTCGCGGTGCCGCAGATCATCCGGGACCTCGACATCACCTCCACCGACGCGCAGTGGGTGCAGGAGGCGTACACCCTGGTCTTCGCCGCGTTGCTGCTGGTCGCCGGCCGCTTCGCCGACCGGTCCGGACGGCGGCGGATGTTTCTCGTCGGCGTCACAGTGTTCGTGGTCGCCAGCGTCCTCGCCGCGCTCGCCGGCTCCGGCGAGACGCTCATCGCCGCCCGGGTGCTCCAGGGCGTCGGCGGGGCGATGATGCTGCCCACCTCGCTCTCCCTGCTCAACGCCAACTTCACCGGCCGGGAGAAGGGCATCGCGTTCGCCGTCTGGGGCTCCACCATCGGTGGCGCAGCAGCGCTCGGGCCGCTGCTCGGCGGCTGGCTCACCACCACGTACTCCTGGCGGTGGGCCTTCGGCATCAACGTCCCGGTCAGCCTCGCCGTGATCGTGGCGACGCTCGTGCTGGTGGCCGAGTCCCGCGACGACCGGGCCGAACGCGGCCTGGACCTCACCGGCGCGCTGCTCTCCGTGATCGGCATGACCGGCGTGGTCTTCGCGCTGATCGAGGGCCGCACCTACGGCTGGTGGGAGCGGGAACGGCCGTTCAGCCTCTTCGGGCTGGAGTGGACCGCGTCGATCTCACCGGTGCCGGTGGCCGCGCTCCTCGGGCTCGCCGCGCTCGGGCTCTTCCTGACCCAGCAGGTACGCCGCAACCGGGCCGGCCGTCCGGCGCTGCTCGACCTGTCGCTGTTCGGCATCGGCTCGTTCCGCAACGGCATCCTGGCCGCCGCGATCGTCAGCCTGGGCGAGTTCGGCCTGCTGTTCGCGCTGCCGCTGTGGTTCCAGAACGTGCTCGGCTACAGCGCCTTCCGGACCGGCCTGGCGCTGCTGCCGCTCGCCGTCGGCAGCTTCCTGGCCAGCGGCATCGGTGCGCCGCTGACCCAGCGCTGGGGCGCGGCCCGGGTGGTCCAGCTCGGTGTCGCCGCCGAACTGGTCGGCGTGGCCGGGCTCGGATTCGTGGTCGCGCCGGACACCAGCTGGTGGGCGCCGGTGGGCTTCCTGTTCGTCTACGGCGTCGGCGTCGGCCTGGCCACCGCCCAGCTCACCGGCGTCTCGCTGTCCGAGGTGCCGGTACGCCGCAGCGGCCAGGGCTCGGGCCTGCAGAGCACCGCCCGGCAGGTCGGCTCCGCGCTCGGCATCGCGGTGCTCGGCACCGTGCTCTTCGCCGGCCTCGGCGGGCTGCTCGGCGACCGCCTGGCCGACCAGCCCGGCCTCGACCCGGCCCAGCGGGACCAGGTGGTCAGCGCGGTCAAGGAGAGCGCCGGCGCGGCGATCGGCGGGCTGGAGGCGGACCCGCGTACCGCGCCGATCGCCGAGGAGGCGAAGGCGGCGTTCTCCGACGCCACCCGGTACGCGGCGTTCGCGGGCGCCGGCTTCCTGCTGATCGGTCTGGTCGCCTGCCTGCGCCTGCCGACAGTTCGCCACGGGGAGACCGGGGAGTCCCAGCCCGCCGAAGCGGAGCCGTCCCGGGCCTGAGCCGGGTTCCGCCGGTCGGCGTGGGCGGGCGGGGTCGCCGGGCCCGCGGCGGGTCATCCGCCGAGGGTCACCGCCAGCGCCGCGGCCACGAAGACGACCTGGAGCACGGTACGGACGCCGAGCGGCGTCACCGGGCGCCCGGCGAGCGTGAGGCGTCGCCGTGCGGCTGACACGTTGGCCGGGAACATGGCGAGCATCAGCAGTGCCAGCCCGGCCGCCGCCGGGCGCGCGGTGGCCGGGAACAGCAGCGCGAGCGCGCCGGCGAGTTCCAGCACGCCGGTCACTGTGACCAGCAGGTCCGGCCGGGGCAGCGACGGCGGGACCATCGCGATGAGGCCGGCGCGGCGGGACGCGAAGTGGGCCACGCCGGTCAGCACGAACATCAGCGCCAGCCCGACCCGCAGCGCGGGGTGCCACCCGTCCAGGGCGTCCACGCCGAGCAGGCCGGCGATCCGGGCCAGCGCGGTGCCGGCGAGCAGTGCGATCAGGGGTGCCATTGTCGATCCCTCCGACGAGCATCTTGTCGCTGACAAGATTGCGGCGATGGTGCCATCTTGTCAATGACAAGTTAGGGTGACTGCATGGCCTCGTACCACCACGGCGACCTCCGCCGCGTCCTGCTGAGCACCGCCGCCGAGGCGATCGCCGAGTCCGGACCGGCCGCGCTGAGCCTGCGTGAGCTGGCTCGGCGCGCCGGGGTCTCGCACGCCGCGCCGGCGCACCACTTCGGTGACAAGGCCGGGCTGCTCACCGCGTTCGCCACCCAGGGCTTCGAACTGCTCGCCGACGCGTTGCGGCAGGCCGGGGACGACCTGCTCGACACCGGCGTGGCCTACGTCGGGTTCGCGGTGCGGCACCGGGCGCACTTCGACGTCATGTTCCGGCCCGAGCTGTACCGGGCCGACGACCCGGAGCTGGTCGCCGCCCGCGCCCGCTCCGGCGACGTGCTGCGCGAGGGGGTGGCCCGGCACACCGGGCGGGAGCCGGACGCCGACGCGCTCGCCGCCTGGTCGATCGTGCACGGCTTCGCCACGCTCTGGCTCTCCGGCGCGCTGCCGCCACGGGTGGGCGACGACCCGGAGGCTGCCGCCCGTACCGTGATCAGGCGGTTGTTCGACTGAGCGGGACCGAACATCACCAGCTCGTCGGCAGCGGCATCCCCTCGGTGTAGCCGGCGGCGCTCTGCACACCGACGAGCGCCCGCTCGTGGAACTCCTCCAGGCTGCGCGCGCCCGCGTACGTGAACGCGCTGCGCACCCCCGAGATGATCTCGTCGATGAGGTCCTCGACGCCGGGCCGGTTCGGGTCCAGGTACATCCGGGCCGAGGAGATGCCCTCCTCGAAGATCGCCTTCCGGGCCCTGTCGAACGCGCTGTCCTCGGCCGTACGGGCGCTCACCGCACGCGAGGACGCCATGCCGAAGCTCTCCTTGTAGCGCCGCCCGTCGGCGTCGGTGTAGAGGTCGCCGGGGGACTCGTAGGTGCCGGCGAACCAGGAGCCGATCATCACGTTCGACGCGCCCGCGGCCAGCGCCAGCGCCACGTCGCGCGGGTGGCGTACGCCGCCGTCGGCCCACACGTGCCGCCCCAGCGAGCGGGCCGCCGCGGCGCAGTCGAGCACCGCGGAGAACTGCGGACGGCCCACGCCGGTCATCATCCGGGTGGTGCACATCGCGCCCGGCCCGACACCCACCTTCACGATGTCCGCACCGGCGTCGACCAGGTCGCGTACGCCATCAGCGGTGACCACGTTCCCCGCCGCCACCGGCACCGGCGGGTCCAGCCGGCGGACCGCCCGCAGCGCCTGGAGCATCCGCTCCTGGTGCCCGTGCGCGGTGTCCACGACGAGCGTGTCCACCCCGGCCTCCAGCAGCGCGGCGGCCTTGCCGGTGACGTCGCCGTTGATGCCCACCGCGGCGGCGATCCGCAACCGCCCCCGGTCGTCCACCGCGGGCTTGTACAGCGTGGCGCGCAGCGCGCCCTGCCGGGTCAGCACCCCGACCAGGCGGCCGTCGCCGTCCACCACCGGCGCGATCCGCCGCCGGCCCGCCGACAGCCGGTCGAATCCGGTACGCGGGTCCGCGTCCGCCGGCACGGTGTGCAGCTCGGTCGACATCACGTGCCGGAGCTGGGCGAAGCGGTCCACCCCGACGGTGTCCGCCTCGGTCACCACGCCCATCGGCCGGCCGTCCCCGTCGACCACCACCACCGCGCCGTGCGACCGCTTCGGCAGCAGGTGGATGGCGTCGCCGACGGTGTCGGTCGGGCCGAGGGCGATCGCCGTGTCGTGCACCAGGTGCCGCTGCTTGACCCAGCCCACCACGTCGGCGACGACCTCGATCGGGATGTCCTGCGGGATCACCGCCACCGCGCCGCGCCGGGCCACCGTCTCGGCCATCCGCCGGCCCGCGACGGCCGTCATGTTCGCCACCACGAGCGGGATCGTGGTGCCGGTCCCGTCGGTGGTGGCCAGGTCGACGTCGAGCCGGGAGCCCACCTCGGACCGGTTGGGCGCCATGAAGACGTCGTTGTAGGTCAGGTCGTGCGCGGGGACCGCGCCGTGAAGGAACCGCACCCGGCCATCATTCCCGCCCCGGGCCGTGCCCGCCCCCGGTGGTGGCTCACACCACCCGGCCTCGCGCTGTTAAGAAGGGGCCCCTTCACTACCTCAGGCGTTAAGAAGGGGCCCTTCCTTACACCTCAGGCGATGGTGCAGATCGCGGCGCCGGACGTGATCACCGCGCCGACCTCGGCGGCGAGCCCGCTGACCGTGCCGGCCTTGTGCGCGTGCAGCGGCTGCTCCATCTTCATCGCCTCCAGCACCACGACCAGGTCGCCCTCGGCCACCTCGTCGCCGTCGGCGACCGCGATCTTCACGATCGTGCCCTGCATCGGCGAGGTGAGCGTGTCGCCGCTGACCGCGGCACCCGCCTTGCCTCCGCCGCCCCGGCGGGCCGGCTTCTTCGCGGCGGGCGCGGCTGCCGCCGTACCCGCGCCGAGCCCGGCGGGGAGGACGACCTCCAGCCGCTTGCCGCCCACCTCGACCACGACGGTCTCGCGCTCGGCCGGCTCGTCGGCGGCGCCGGCGGCGGCGGTGAACGCCGGTACGGTGTTGTCCCACTCGGTCTCGATCCACCGGGTGTGCACGGTGAACGGTTCGGCGGTGAACGCCTCGTCGCGGATCACCAGGCGGTGGAAGGGCAGCGCGGTGGCCATGCCGTCGACCACCATCTCGTCGAGCGCCCGGCGGGCCCGCTCCAGCGCCTCGGCGCGCGTCTCGCCGACGATGATCACCTTGGCGAGCAGCGAGTCGAAGTTGCCGCCGATCACGTCGCCGGCCGAGATGCCGGTGTCCACCCGCACGCCCGGCCCGGAGGGCAGGCGCAGCGCGGTGACGGTGCCCGGGGCGGGCAGGAAGTTGCGGCCCGGGTCCTCGCCGTTGATCCGGAACTCGATGGCGTGTCCGCGCGGCGTCGGGTCCTCGGTGAAGCGCAGCTTCTCCCCGTCGGCGATGCGGAACTGCTCGCGTACCAGGTCGATGCCGGCGGTCTCCTCGGTCACCGGGTGCTCGACCTGCAGCCGGGTGTTGACCTCCAGGAAGGAGATCGTGCCGTCCGCGCCGACCAGGTATTCCACGGTGCCGGCGCCGTGGTAGCCGGCCTCGCGGCAGATGGCCTTGGCGCTGTCGTGGATCTGGGCGCGCTGGGCGTCGGTGAGGAACGGCGCGGGCGCCTCCTCGACCAGCTTCTGGTGCCGGCGCTGCAACGAGCAGTCCCGGGTGCCCACCACGATCACGTTGCCGTGCTGGTCGGCCAGCACCTGCGCCTCGACGTGGCGCGGCTTGTCGAGGTAGCGCTCGACGAAGCACTCGCCCCGGCCGAACGCGGCGACCGCCTCGCGGGTGGCCGACTCGAACAGGTGCGGGATCTCCTCCATGGTGCGGGCGACCTTGAGGCCACGCCCGCCACCGCCGAAGGCGGCCTTGATGGCGACCGGCAGGCCGTGGTCGACGGCGAACGCCATCACCTCGTCCGCGTTGCCCACCGGGTCCGGGGTGCCGGGCACCAGCGGCGCGCCGGCCCGCTGCGCGATGTGCCGGGCGGTCACCTTGTCGCCGAGGTCGCGGATCGCCTGCGGGGTGGGGCCGATCCAGGTGAGCCCGGCGTCGATGACGGCTTGGGCGAAGTCGGCGTTCTCGGAGAGGAAGCCGTAGCCGGGGTGCACCGCGTCCGCGCCGGACCGGGCCGCGACGTCGATCAGCTTGTCGATGCGCAGGTAGCTGTCCGCGGCGGTGTCGCCGCCGAGCGCGTACGCCTCGTCGGCGAGCGTGGCGTGCAGGGCGTCCCGGTCGGAGTCCGCGTAGACGGCGACGCTCGCCAGGCCGGCGTCGCGACAGGCGCGAATGACGCGGACGGCGATCTCGCCGCGGTTGGCGATGAGAACCTTGCGCACCTTGAGGCTCCTCCCGGGAGGTCGTTGCCGGGAGTTTAGCGGCCTACCTGCGGAGCCTAACGATCGCTCAGTGTGGGATGCGGCACTGTAGTCAAATTTGCCTATTACGCTTGTCGGGTGTCGGCAACGAGGATGATGATTCTGGGCCTGGTCCGGTGGATGCAGCCGGTGCACGGCTACGACGTGCGCCGTGAGCTGCTGAGCTGGAGCGCGGACAAGTGGGCCAACGTGCAGCCCGGCTCGATCTACCACGCGCTGCGCAAACTCACCGACGAGGGCCTGCTGCGGACCGTCTCGGTCGAGCAGGTGGGCGCCCGCCCGGCCCGCACCACGTACGAGGTGACGGCGAAGGGGGAGGACGAGTTCGAGACGCTGCTGCGCGCGCAGTGGTGGCAGGTGCAGGAGCCGCCGGACCCGTTCGTGGCGGCGTTCTCCTTCCTGCCGGCGATGCCGCGCGAGGAGGCCGCGGCGGCGCTGCGCAACCGGGCGAACCTCCTTCGCGCCGGGGTCGAGTCGATGCGCGCCTCGCTCGACTCGGACTGGGTACGCACCCGCAAGCCGGTGCACGTCGGGTGGATGTTCGAGCTGTGGCTGGCCCGCGCCGAGGCGGAGACGGCGTGGTGCGAGCGGATCGCGGAGCGGATCGAGTCGGGAGTGTCGTACCTGCCGGATGGGATGGAGCGGGCCGAGGGCTGGTCGGGCTGGACCGACGGCTCCCGATGACACGACATAATCAACGTTGACCAAAGAAGCTATATCGCGTTAGCCTCGGTAGGAATCGCGGGGGATTCGTGCGTCCTCGCGGACGATCGGCGGCCGGTCAGGCCCGCCCGGACGACCAGGAGCAGAAATGATCGAGACCAGGGGGTTGCGGAAGTCGTACCGCTCCCGCGAGGGTCGCGAGACGAAGACCGTGGACGCCGTCCGCGGCGTCAACCTCGACGTCGCCGAGGGGGAGATCTTCGGCTTCCTCGGGCCCAACGGCGCCGGCAAGACCACCACGCTGCGGATGCTCGCCACGCTCATCGAGCCGGACGGCGGCGAGGCCACCGTGGCCGGCGCCGACCTGCGCAAGGACCCGGCCGAGGTGCGCCGCCGGATCGGGTACGTGGCCCAGGGCGGCAGCACCTGGGACGAGTCGAGCGCCCGCGAGGAGCTGGTGCTCCAGGCCCGCCTCTACGGCATCAGCAAGGCCGAGGCGCACCGACGCGCCGAGCGCGCGCTCGAAGCCTTCCAGCTCACCGAGTACGCCGACCGCAAGTGCAAGACCTACTCCGGCGGCCAGCGCCGGCGGGTCGAGATCGCGCTCGGCATCATCCACGAGCCGAAGATCGTCTTCCTGGACGAGCCGACCACCGGCCTCGACCCGCAGAGCCGCGCGCACATGTGGGACGAGATCCGCCGGCTGCGTACCGAGGGGATGACCGTCTTCATCACCACGCACTACCTGGACGAGGCGGACGCGCTCTGCGACCGCATCGCGATCATGGATCACGGCGAGATCGTCGCCGAGGGCACGCCGGCCGAGCTGAAGCGGGAGATCTCCGGCGAGGTGGTGATCGTCGGACTGGACGCCCCGAGCACCCCGCGCGCCGCCGAACTGCTCGACACCGAGGCGTACGTGAGCAAGCTGGAGACCGTCGACGAGGGCGGCCTGCGCCTCTACGTCGACGAGGGCGCCACCGCCATCCCGCAGGTGCTGCGCCGCCTCGACCACGCCGGGCTGGACCTGCGCTCGATCGAGCTGCATCGGCCCAGCCTCGACGACGTCTTCCTCACCAAGACCGGCCGCTCGCTGCGCGAGTCCTGAACCCCGGAGAAGCTGTCATGAAACTCGCCCGCGACACCTGGCTGATCTTCCAGCGCCAGACGCAACTGCTGCTGCGCAACCCGGTGTGGATCTTCGTCGGCGTCTTCCAGCCGGTGATGTACCTGCTCCTGTTCGCCCCGCTGCTCAAGCCCGCGCTGAACGCCCCGACGCAGGCCGCCGCGTACAAGATCTTCGTGCCCGGCCTGCTCGTGCTGCTGGCCATCTTCGGCGGCCTGTTCCAGGGCTTCGGCCTGATCGCCGAGTTGCGCGCCGGCGTCATCGAACGCTCCCGGGTCACCCCGGTCAGCCGGCTCGCGCTGCTGCTCGGCCGGTCCCTGCGTGACGTGGTCTCGCTCATCGCGCAGGCGATCATCATCACGCTGCTGGCGCTCGCGTTCGACCTGCGCGTCTTCATCGGCAACCTGCTCCTGGCGTACCTGATGCTCGCCCTCATCGCGCTGATGACCTCGGCCGTCTCCTACGGCATCGCGCTCAAGGTCAAGAGCGAGGACGCGCTCGCCCCGCTCATGAACACCGTCGCGCAGCCGGTCCTGCTGCTCTCCGGCATCCTGCTGCCGCTCACCTTCGCCCCCGGCTGGCTCCAGGGCGTGGCCAAGTGGAACCCGTTCTCCTGGGCGGTCGAGGGCACGCGCGCGCTGTTCAACGGCGACCTCGGCAACGACCGCGTCTGGCAGGGCCTCGGCATCATCGCGGTGCTCGCCGCCGCAGGCGTTTTCTGGGCCGCCCGCCAGTTCGCCCGCAGTGTCCGCTGACCAGGGGAGACGTACCTCTCAGGAGGCAGGGGGCACCGGCGCCACGCGCGTAGCGTGGGCCGGTGCCCCGCCTCGCCCGTGACCGGATCACCTGGCTGACCTACGCCCAGCTCGGTCTCTGGGGCTTCTTCCTCTACGGATTCGGCCCGGTCGTACCGCTGCTCCGCGACGAACAGGGCACCAGCGCCGCCGTCGCCGGCCTGCACAGCACCGGCATCGCCGTCGGCGCGCTTGCCGGCGGAGCGCTGTTCGCCCCGATCGCCCGCCGCCTCGGCCGCGGCCCCGCCATCTGGCTCGGCCTCGCCGGCGTCGCCGCCGGCGTCACCGCGCTCGGCCTGCTCCGCCCGCTACCGGCCACGCTCGCCGCCGTCGCGGTCATCGCCACCTTCGGCATGATGATCGTCAGTGGCGTCAGCGTGGTGCTCACCGCCCGGCACGGACCCGCCGCCCCCGCCGCGCTCACCGAGGCCAACGCCGCGTGCGCCGGCATGGGCATCCTGGCGCCGCTGACCATCGGCGCCAGCGTCGACGCCGGCCTCGGCTGGCGACCGCTGATGGCCGTCGAGGTCGGGCTGATCACGCTTGTCGCGCTCGCGGCTCTGACCTTCCGGGTACGCGGGCCGAACCGCGCCCCCGCTGTCGCGGCTGCCGGCACACCGGTCGCCGTGGCCGCATCCACCCGGGGGCCCGCCGTCCCCACGTCCGGGGTGGCCGAGGCCGCCGCGCCCGCTCCGGCAGGCCCCGCCGTCGGCGCATCCGACGCCGCCGTGCCCGCTTCGGGCGCTCCCGTCACCGTGTCGTCCGGGGGTGCCGTGCCTGTGCCCGCTTCGGCCGTGCCCGCGCCGGGGATGCCGGCGTCGGAGGTGCCCGCCTCCGGGGTGCGTGGGGCAGCGGGGAGGCTGCCGCGTGCGTACTGGATCGCCTGGGTTCTGATGTCCGTCACCGGGTCGATCGAGGTCTGCCTGTCGCTCTGGACCGCCGACGTGCTGCGGACCCACGCCGGGCTGAGCGCGGGCGGGGCGTCGGCGGCGGTGGCCGCGATCGTCTGCGGCATGTTCGCCGGCCGGATCGCCGGTGGCCGGGCCGCGCTGCGCTGGCCGCCGGTGCCGCTGCTGCTCGGCGCGCTCACCGTCTCGCTGGCCGGGTTCGCGCTGTTCTGGGGCAGTACGGTCGGCTGGCTCGCCGTCACCGGCCTGGTCGTGCTCGGCCTGGGCAACGCGCTGCACTACCCGCTGGCGATCTCCATCGCGCTCGCAGTCGCCGGTCCGGCCGCCGACAAGGCGGCGGGCTGGTCGGCGTACTCGATGGGTGTGGGTTTCGGGATCGCGCCGGTCGCGCTCGGGTGGGTGGCCGACGGCGCCGGCCCGCACCCGGCGTTCCTGCTGCTGCCCGCGTTCATCGCAGTGGCGGTGCTGCTGACGGTGCGGCTGGGGCGTGCCTTGCCCGCGCCGGTCCGCGCGACTTGATCGACTCCGTTTCGGCGAGGTTGTGTTCGGGCCGGCTCAGAGCACTCGGGCGAGCGTGACGCCGTCGGCGATCGGCAGCATGACCGCCTCGACGCGCACGTCCGCGATCACCGCGTCGTTGAAGGCGGCGATCGCCCGGTCGTCGGCGTTTCGCGGGGCGAGCACCCGGCCGTCGCGCAGCGTGTTGTCGACGGCGACCACCGCGCCGGGGCGCATGCGCGGCACCAGCTCGTCCCAGTAGATCGGGTAGCCGACCTTGTCCGCGTCGATGAACGCGAAGTCCAGGTAACGCTCGCGGGGCAGCTCGCGCAGCGTCTGGGCGGCCGGGCCGATGCGTAGCTCGATCCGGTCCTGCACACCGGCGCGCTCCCAGTAGCGCCGGGCCACGCCCGTGTACTCCTCGGAGATGTCGAAGCAGGTCAGCCGCCCGCCATCGGCGAGCCCTCGGGCGATCGCCAGCGAGGAGAGGCCGGTGAACGTGCCCACCTCGACCGCCTGCCGTACGTCGAGCAGCCGGGTCAGGAACGTCAGGAACGCCGCCTGCTCCGGCGCGACCTGCATGACCGCCTCGGCGGGCAGGGCCGCCCGGGTCTCCTCGGCCAGCTCCCGGACGATCTCGTCCGGCGCGGACCCATGGGCCACCAGATAGGCGTGCAGTTCCGGGGTGAGCGGCAGAGGCTTCGTGGTCATGTCCGGACGTTAGCCGAGATGCTCGATCTCCTGGCCCCCGGGCGCGACCTTCGTCCACAGGTCGACGATGCTCAGCTCCACCTCGGCGAGCAGCCGGCGCAGCAACGGCAGGGACAACCCCACCACTGTGCCCGGGTCACCCTCGATCCCGGTCAGGAACGCGCCGCCCAGCCCGTCGATGGTGAACGCGCCGGCAACGGCCAGCGGCTCGCCCGTCGCCACGTACGCGGCGATCTCCTCGTCGCTGATGTCGGCGAAATGCACAGTGGTCGACGCGACGGCCTCGGCCCGCGACTCGTGCGTCACGTCGATCAGACTGTGCCCGGTGTGCAGGACACCGCTGCGCCCGCGCATCCGCTGCCACCGCCGGGTGGCGTCCGCCGCGTCATCAGGCTTGCCGAGGATCTCACCGTCGAAGGCCAGCACCGAGTCACAGCCGAGCACGAGAGTGCGCTCATCCGGCGACGGCCGCAGCCGATCGCGTACGGCCTGCGCCTTCAACCGGGCCAACTCCAGACACAGATCCTCGGCGCGCTCGCTGACCACCTGCGACTCGTCCACGCCGCTGACCAGCACGTCGGGCTCGATGCCAGCGGCCTGGAGCAACTTGCGGCGGGCGGGAGACTGCGAGGCGAGCACGAGGCGCACCGGTACGGAGGTCGACACCCCGCCGACGCTACCGGCTGACCCTCGGCGGCGGGTCGTCGGCACGTCGGCGCCGACGCCAGAACAGGTATCCGCCGCCCGCCGCCACCAGCACACCCAGGGTGGCGAGCCCGCGTACGGTCGCGCTGCTGTCGTCGCCCTTTTCCGGGGCTGCCTCCGCCGACGCCGGTGGCGTGACGTTCGAGGACTCGAAGCCGAGCGGGGGGACATCGGCGGTGAGCGCCGCTACCAGGTCGATGACGCCGTAGCCGTACTGGTCGTCGCGGCCTGGTGGTCCCTTGTCGACGGCGGTGGCGGTCAGCCGGTGGGCGACTTCCTGCGCGGGGAGGTTGGGGTACTTGGAGCGGATGAGTGCAGCAGCGCCGGCAACGATCGCGGTAGCACTGGATGTCCCCGTGCCCTTCGAATATTTGCCGCCGTAGCTGGTGCTGTAGATATCAACGGCTGGGGCAGCGACCTCGATCTTGGATCCTGTGACGGAAATTTGGGCGTGGTTCCCGGCCTGATCGGTCCCGCCTACGGCGATCACACCTTCCTCTGCAGCTGGATAGCCGATCGTCGCAGCTTCCGGGAGGTTGCCGACGCCTGCGATAACGACTATGTCTGCAGCGAGTGCGCTCTTTACTGATCGAATCAGCCTCTCGCTCGCGACGCCGGCGCTCGAGATGCTTATGACTCCGGCATGCTGCGTGACTGCATAATCTATTGCCTCGGCGAGCTTGTCCGCCTCGCCATAGTTGTCCGAGGTGGAGGAGATTATTGGGAGAACCTTGGCTTCCGGTGCTATGCCGAGTGCGCCGATTTCCCTGCCAGATCCGTGGGCGGCGATAAGTCCCGCCATGGCGGTTCCGTGACTGTTCGCGTCGCGCAAACCATCGCCGCTTCCCGTCAGAACATTCCTTCCTTCAAGCAGATTTTGGGAGAGGTCCGGATGAGGGTCAACTCCAGTGTCGGGGACGGCTACCAGTACCCCGGCTCCGCGAGAGATCTTATGAGCTTCATTCACCCTGAGGAAGTCCAGATGCCACTGATCTTTCCGGACTCGCAATGCATCCTCTGGCGCGGCTGGCTGCGCTGCTTGGGCTGAGATGAAGCTGACGACGGCCAAAATCGAGAGGGCGATGCGCATGTTGAATCAGTCAGCGATCTCGCCCGATGGCTGGTCCCGGATCGATCGGACCATCATCGGTCGGAGGTAGCACCACTGGACTAACCCCCTTGTCGGTCTCCCAGGGGTTGTCTTGATCCCATGGTCGAGAAACTCCACTCGTCTCGTCCCGACGACCGGGTCGGTTAGTCGTGGAGGGGTAGCCGCCGAGAGGTGATCCGCCCATCGGGCCCATCACGGGGTTTCTTCCAATCCCGGGACGCGATCCAGCATTGCCAGCGGGCGCGGTACCCGCGCCGCCACCTCCTATGACACCGCCGACGGGATTTACCCTGCGCGGGGTGGTATTCGGAGAAGACGGCTGGACGAGACCCGGGCCGAATGGTTGACCGATCAACCCGTTCGGCTGCGTGCGAGGGAGGAAGTTCTTCGGCGCCTCGCCTGAAACCGGGCTGCCAGTGAAGGGGTGAGGTCGAGCATCTCGCGGAGGCGGGCTAGCACCTAGAGCGCCAGGAACGGTTGGGGGAAGGGGAGTCGCACTCGGCAACGATGGGGGAGTCGATGAAACGTTTGGTGTGGTGATGCTTGGAGGAGGCGTCAAGGTGGAACCGGCGCCGCCAAGGATTGGTCCGACGCCCACGGTGGGGGGATTTTGTGGTCCTTGGCCGGAGGTGCCGCCGAGCGGCGCTGGCTTTGACCTTGGGCCTGGACTTGTGACAGTAACCGGAACGATTGGTGGAATAACTGGTGCTGCCCCGCTGGCCCCGTAGACATCTGGGTTATTCGTCTCGATGCCAGGCCGAGGAGCAGCCGGCGGGCGCTGGAGCATGACCTGGGCGTGCTGCAGCTCGCCGCTCAACCCCGTCATCAACCCGCGCGCCCGTACGTTCAACTGCTCCAAGTCGTCGTCAGTGACCGGGGGCCGTTCCGGCAACCGGCTACCCGCCACCGCCTTCGGGTCGGCGATCGTCGCCTCGTACGCCCGCTTCTGCCGCAGCTTCTTCTCGTACTCCTCGTGCAGGGGTTGCAGCTCGGCCCGCGCGCTGCCGATGGCGCGGGTGGCGGCGGCGAGCGCGTCGTAGTTCGCGGCGGCGGCGTCGTGGGTGCGCTGCACGCGGTCGATGAGCTGGTCGAGTTCGGCGATGTACGCCCGCGCGGCGGCGTTGGTCTCGGGCGGCCAGGCCTCGGCGAGGCCGCGCCGGTATTCCCGCAGCCGGCTGAGGTGGGTCAGCGCGAGGTCACAGACCTTGCGCCAACCGGCGACCTGCTTCCACTGGCCGGCGGTGTCCTGGTCCTGGAGGCACGCCCACATGCTGAGGACGTCCATCAGCCGCCAGTCGGTCAGCCCGGAGGTGCGTCCGCTGCCCCGTTCGATCACGGCAGGATCACCCGGCTCTGTTCGGGGGCGGTGGGGTCGGCCAGTGGCGGCAGCGGGCGGGCGACGGTGCTCGACGGCCCGGCGAGTGCCCGTTCGACGTCGGTGACCCGTGCGGAGGAGAACGCGTCGGCGTCGCCGTAGTGGTTGGCGATCCGGCCGGCGGCGTCGGCGAGCCGGCCGGTGGCGGGTGCCAGGTCCCACACGGCGCTGACCGCTGCCGTCTGGGTGTCGTGGTGGGCCTGGAGGAAATGGACCAGCTCGATGAAGGCGTCGGCCGGATTGGGTACCGGGGCCTTCATGTCGTCGGCGATGTACGACAAATGCGGCGAGTAGTTGCGCGTCACCTCGTCCTGGAGGCGGTCGGCGAACTCCCGCATCTGTCGGATGTCGGCCTCGATGCCGCCGTAGCCGCGCAGCCAGCCGGCTGGCTGGTTGTCCTCCGGGATCATCGGAGCCTCCTGCCCGTCACCACACGGTTTCCCTGAGTGAGGTTAGTGGCTCAACGTGGATCCCGGCAGCCCCGCCCGGCGCCGCGGGTGGAACCAGACGTCAGCGGGGCAGGCCGGAGGCCCGCCACGCGCCGGCGCCGGCGACCGGGCCGGCGAGGGCGGGACGTGTGCTGCGCGCCCACTGCGACACGGGGGCCGGCGTGGCGGCCTGGGCCGGGCGGGGACGCACCATGATCGCGCCGACCAGAGCGGCCAGCTCCTCGGCGGTGGGCACGCCGCGGACGATCCGGAACAGCGGCTCTTCGGCAGACATGCCCCAAGGGTAACCGTCACGAATTCGACCTTCGCCGTACAGTGGCGTGCCGACGGTGTAGGCGTCGCAGCGGCCGGGTACGGTTTCTGCGATGTCGAACGCGCTCCCCCAACTCGTCGCCGACCGGTACCGGCTTATCACGCCGCTCGGTCAGGGCGGCATGGGCCGCGTCTGGAAGGCGCGGGACGAGGTGCTGCACCGGGACGTGGCCATCAAGGAACTGGTCCCGCCGCCCGGCCTCACCCCCGAGGAGCGCCGCGAGATGCGCGAGCGCTCGCTGCGGGAGGCGCGGGCGATCGCCCGGCTCAACAACGTCAACGTGGTCCGCATCTTCGACGTGCTGCGCACCGACGGCGATCCGTGGATCGTCATGGAGTACGTGGCGTCGAAGTCGTTGCAGGACACCATCGCCGAGGACGGTCCGGTCTCGTCGGCCAAGGCGGTCGAGATCGGCCTCGGCGTGCTGAACGCGCTGAAGGCCGCGCACAAGGCGGGCATCATGCACCGCGACGTCAAGCCGGGCAACGTGCTGCTCGGCGAGGACGGCCGCGTGGTGCTCACCGACTTCGGCCTGGCTACGATCCCCGGCGACCCGAACGTGACGCGCACCGGCATGGTGCTCGGTTCGCCCGCGTACATCTCGCCGGAGCGGGCGCGGGACGGCACGGCCGGGCCGGAGGCCGACCTCTGGTCGCTCGGCGCCACGCTCTACGCGGCGGTCGAGGGCAAGTCGCCGTACGCGCGTCCGTCGGCGATCGCCACGCTGGCGGCGCTCGCCACCGAGCCGTTGCCGCCGCCGCGCAACGCCGGGCCGCTCAAGCCGGTGCTCCAGGGGCTGCTGCGCAAGGACCCGGATGAGCGGATCACCGCCGAGGTGGCGGAGCGCATGCTGCGCAAGGCCGCCGGTCGCCGGGCCAAGGGCATTTCACTGCTGGACGGCGTACGCCGGCCGGGGCCGAACGGTCCGCGCGTGCCGCGCCCGCCGCTGGTACCGGCGCCGCGCCCGGCCGACCAGGCCGAGCGCGCGGCGACCTCGGTCTCCGGGGCCGCCACCGGGGGTACGGCCGCAGCCGTCGACCCGACGGCGAAGGTGGCGGCGCCCACCTCGGACGCCGGCCCGACGGCGAAGGTGGCTCCGCCGGCCGCCGATCCGACCACCAAGCTCGACCCGGCGCCCTCCACCGACGAGACCCGGGTGGACGACGAGGCCCCTGTCGACGGCGTCGACCCGGCGCTGGACGAGACGCGGCTCGACGGCGAGCCGGTCACCCACGCCCCGGCGCCGGTCAGCCCGGCCGTGACCGGCTCCGCACCGGTCAGCCCGGCTCCGGTGCAGGAGGCGCAGTCGACCGGCCGGGCCACGGTGCTGCCGGTCGAGAAGTCCGCGCCCAACCGGCGCAACCTGCTGATCGGCGCGCTGGTCCTGCTGCTGCTCGTCGGTCTGGTGGTGGCCGTGCCGCTGCTGAACAACGGTGACGACGGCGACGGCGGTGAGCCGACGGCCGGCACCTCGGCGTCGGCGGCGCCGCCGCCCGCGGCGAGCGAGAGCGCGTCCCCGAGCGCCCCGGCGACCAGCGCGTCGGCCAGCCCCACGCCGTCGGCCAGCCCGTCGGCGTCCGGGGCCGCGTTGCCGGCCGGCTGGCGTCTCTACACCGGCCCGAACGGCTTCAAGGTGCCGATCCCGAACGGTTTCGAGGCGCGGGTCCGCAGCGACAACGTCGTGCTCTATGAGGTCGGCGGCGCTCGGCGGGTGCTGTTCATCCAGTGGACGCCGAACCCGAAGAAGGACGCGTACGCGGACTGGAAGAGCCAGGAGTCGAGCCGGCGCAACTTCGTGCGCAACTACAAACTGGTCGGCATCACCAAGTGCGACCCCTACTTCCGCACCTGCGCCGACTGGGACTGGCTGGAGACGCGCAACGGCGACACCCGCTTCCACGTCCGCAACCGTGGTGTGGCGACCGCCAGCAACCGGGGCTTCGCGCTGCGCTGGGAGGTGCCCGCGAAGGACTGGGACGCCAACCTGGCCAACTGGGAGATCATCACCAAGGGCTTCGTGCCGGACCGTCAGAACTGACCGGGAATCCCGCCGGTCACGAAACTCGCTCGCATGGCTTTCCGTCCTCGGGGGTATGAATCCCTCCGACGACGGAAGGAGGCGCGACATGGGTTACCGACGCAGGGACACCGGCCCGCGGCTGGCACTGTGGATGCTCGTTGCGCTCGGCGACGTCGTGCTGCTCCTGATCGCCGCCGGCCTGTCCGCGCCGGTCGCGGTCCTCGGTGTGCTGACCCTCACGATCGCGGGTGTGGCGGCGTGGCGCTGGATGCGCCGGACGCCCGTGCCGGCCTCCGCGCGCCGCAGAGCCTGAGCCACGTACGACGCGACAGTGGGACCGCCTCGCACGGAGGCGGTCCCACTGTCGTAAGCCGGTGGATCAGGTGTTGTTGGCCAGGGCGATCAGCCGGCTGCGGTCGCCGTTCCAGTAGTTGCGGTCCACGTTGCCGCTGATCCCGGAGACGGAGCCGGTGCTCGTGTACTGCCAGAAGCTGTAGAACGGAGCGCCGGCCGGCAGGGTGCCGGGCGAGCTGGCCCAGCGGGCGATCCACAGCGGGTGGTTGGCCCACGGGCCGCTCCAGCTGCCGGTGCACTGGTTCCACCAGCTCGTCGTGGTGTAGATGACCGCGTACCGGCCGGTGCGGGAGCGGTAGGTGTTGAGGAAGTCCTGGACCCAGTTGCGCATGCCGGTGGTGCTCAGGCCGTAGCAGTAGCCGCCGCTGTACGGGTTGCCCTCCAGGTCCAGCGCGGCGGGCAGCGTGCGGCTGTCGGCCGACCAGGCGCCGCCGTTGCTGGCCAGGTAGTTGGCCTGGGTGGAACCGGCGGAGATGTTCGGCCGGGCGAAGTGGTATGCCCCGCGGATCACCCCGGCGTTGTACGCGTTGACGTAGTTCGCGTTGAAGTTCGGGTCCTTGTAGCTCGTGCCCTCGGTGGCCTTGATGAAGGCGAACTGGATGCCCGCGTTGCGCACGCTGGTCCAGTTGATGCTGCCCTGGTAACGGGAGACGTCGATCCCGGGCGTGGTCGCGGCGGCGGCCGGTCCGGCGGTCGCCACGAGGGCCACGGCCGCGGTGGCGGCGGCGGCCAGGCCGGCAGCGAGGAGCCGGCGTACGGAGAGTCTGGTACGGGCCATGGTTGCCTCCAGAGGAACGTCCGTTTATTGACGCCCATCTTTGGAGCTTAGTGCCCTAGATCGCAATAGGGAGCAAGGAAATTTTCATCGACGCCCATCGTTCGCCCAGGTGGCGCGTCGTTTGCGGATCAGCGGAGCGCGCTCGGGTCCATCGCCCAGCGGAACGGCTCGGTGACACTGAGCGTCTCACCCGCCTTGGCCACCGCGTCCTCGACGTAGTGCGCGCCGTCGAGCCGGTGCAGCCGCAGCGAGTGGCTGTCGCCGTCCTGCTCGTGCGAGCTGTAGGGCTCCAAGGGAGCTGCGCTCACCGACCTCACCTCCGCTCCGGCGCCTCGTCCGATCAGTCTCACACTCTATGAGACTCGGCCGGTCGAACGACACGGCTCGGGCCGGTAGGCTCCCCGCCCATGCCCCTGATCGACGGCCTCACCACGCTCTGGGACACGCTGACGAGCGCCCAGCCGGACCCGCCGCCGCTGCTGGTGGTGCTCACCGCCGTGGTCGCGCTCGCCGTGGTCGCCACCCGGCTGCCGTGGCGGATCGCCCGGAACGCGGTCACCATCGCGCACGAGGGCGGCCACGCGCTCGTCGCGCTGCTCACCGGCCGCCGGCTGCACGGCATCCGGCTGCACTCGGACACCTCCGGGCTGACGCTCTCCGCCGGCCGCCCCACCGGGCCCGGGATGATCCTCACGCTGCTCGCCGGGTACGTCGCGCCGTCGCTGCTCGGCCTCGGCGGCGCGTGGCTGCTGGCCGGGAACCGGATCACGCTGCTGCTGTGGCTGGCGGTGGCGCTGCTGCTCGCCATGCTGGTGATGATCCGCAACCTGTTCGGCGTGCTCTCGCTGCTTGTCACCGGCGGGGTGGTGCTCGCCGTCTCCTGGTACACCTCGCCCGAGGTGCAGGCCGCGTTCGCCTGGACGTCGGTCTGGTTCCTGCTGCTCGGCGGCGTACGACCGGTGTTCGAGCTGCACCGGCAACGCGCCCGGGGCCGGATGCCGCAGTCCGACGCCGACCAGCTCGCCCGGCTCACGCCGTTCCCGGCGCTGTTATGGGTGGGCGTGTTCCTGCTGGTGAGCGTGGGCGCGCTGGTGGTCGGCGCGCTGCTGCTGGCCGGTCCGATCCTGGCCGACGCGGGGCTCACCGCCTGACAAGCGGCGTATCCGGCGGGCGAGGCCACATAGGGGCAGAATCGGACCCGTGCGATATGTGATCATCGGAGCGGGCGCGGTCGGCGGCACCATCGGCGTACTCCTGGCCGACGCCGGCCACGACGTGACGCTCGTGGCCCGCGGCGCGCATCTGGACGCGCTGCGGGAGCGGGGTCTGACGCTGCGCACGCCGGAGCGTGAGGTCATCGGCCGGCTGCCGGCGGTGGCCGGGCCGGACGGCCCGCCCCTGCCGGCCGACACCGTGCTGGTGCTCACCGTGAAGTCGCAGGACACCGTGGCGGCGCTGACGGCGTGGGCGGACGCGCCGGTCGAGGGCGGCGGAACGGCGGGCGAACGGCTGCCGGTCGTGCTGGCCCAGAACGGCGTGGCGAACGAGCCGGCCGCGCTGCGGCGCTTCGCCCGCGTACACCCGGTGTGCGTGTGGCTGCCCGCCACCCACCTGGAACCGGGCCTGGTG
This sequence comes from Micromonospora chalcea, assembly GCF_028768405.1. Lineage (NCBI taxonomy): Bacteria > Bacillati > Actinomycetota > Actinomycetes > Micromonosporales > Micromonosporaceae > Micromonospora > Micromonospora chalcea. Next base: position 5,635,108 of record NZ_CP118233.1, read on the forward strand.
GTCGCCAACGGGCATCCGCACCCGGGCATGCTGCACATCGGCCGCTACCCGAGCGGCGCCGACGACACCAGCCGGGCGGTCGCCGCCGACCTGACCTCCGCCGGGTTCGTCGCGCCGGTGCGCGACGACGTGATGCGCTGGAAGTACGGCAAGCTGCTCGCCAACCTCGGCAACGGCCTCCAGGCGCTGCTCGGCCGGGACGTGCCCGAGGCCCTGTCGAAGCGGGTACGCGCCGAGGGCGAGGCGGCGCTCGCCGCCGCCGGCATCGCGCACACCACCGTCGAGGAGGAGGCCGCCGAGCGCGGTGACCTGGTGTCGCACCGGCCCGTCGGCGGCGAGGAGCGCTCCGGCGGTTCCACCTGGCAGAGCCTGGCCCGGGGCGCGGGCTCGGTCGAGACCGACCACCTCAACGGCGAGATCGTGCTGCTCGGGCGCCTGCACGGCGTACCCACCCCGGCCAACGCGGTGGTGCAGACCGCCGTCCGCCGGGCCGTCCGCGACCGGATCCCGGCCGGCGGCTTCCCGCTCGGCGAACTCGAGAAAATGATCGGCTGAGCGGGCAACCGCACCAGGCACGCCAGGCGTGTCCCCTGCGACCGTCACTCGGGAGGTAGCAGGTGCCGGACGTCGACGGATTCGACGAGTTCTACCGGGGCAGCCGACAGCGGCTGCTCGGCTTCGTCTACGTGCTCACCGGCGACCTCGCCGAGGCGCAGGACGCCGTGCAGGAGGCGTACATCCGGGCCTGGCAGCGGTGGTCCACAGTGCGCGGATACGACGACCCGGAGGCATGGGTGCGGGTGGTGGCGAGCCGGATCGCGGTGAGCCGCTGGCGCAGCCTGCGCAGCCGGGCGCGCGCCTATCTGCGCCATGGCGCCGAGGAGAGCATGCCGGCGCCGAGTACCGACACGGTCGAGGTGGTGGCCGCGTTGCGGCGGCTGCCCGAGGAACAACGCGTCGCTCTCGCGCTGTACTACCTGCTCGGCATGCCGGTCGCCGAGGTGGCCCGGGAGACCGAGGCCCCGGTCGGCACCGTCAAGGCCCGGCTGTCCCGGGGCCGAGCCGCCCTGGCCGAACTGCTCGCGGTAGTGGATCTGGAGGAGCCCGCCGATGCGTGACGACGACCTGGCGTTCATCGACGTGATGCAGCGGGACCTGCGCAACGTCCGCTGGGCGGAACCGGCCGAGCTGCGGGCACGTGCCCGGCGCCGCAGCCGCCGCACGGTGGCCGCCGCGGCGGTGGCGGTGCTCGCACTCTCCTCCGGGGCCGCGTTCGTGGCCTCCGGGCGTGCCGCCTCACCAGCGCGGGCCCCGGTCGCCGCCAATCCGTCGGCGACGCCGTGGAGCGCCACGGAGGTGCCCGCCGAGGCGCTGCTGCAACCGTCCGACGTGCGGCCGGCCGGCACCACGCCGTGGAACGACTCCGGCCTCGACGAGGAGATCCAGCTGGACAAGATGCTGGAGGTCTGCCGGCAGGAGCAGGGCCTGCGGACGGAGTGGGTGAAGTCCCGCTACTCGCGGTCGGTGACCCTCCTGCGGAAGCGGCCGGGCGCCGGTGACCAGTCGGCCCCGCAGGCGGTGGTCCTGCAGGATGTGCACCGGCTGGCGCCGCGGGACGGCGAGCGGCTCTTCGACGAGCTGCCCGCGCTGCTCGCGCCCTGCCGCACGTGGCGGTTCACCGGCCCGGTGGAGTTGAAGGGCAAGCGGGTCCAGGCGGAGGTCGTCCACTCCTGGCAGACGGTCGACAGCGGCTTCGCCGGCGACGAGTCGGTGCTCGTGCGGCACGCCGTCGGGCAGGGCCGGCGGCTGGACACCGGGGCGCGGCTCGGTGACGGGACCCCGCCGAAGGAGCAGGTGGTGGTGCGGGTCGGTGACCTCGTCACGGTGCTGAGCACCGGACCGGGCGGCGACGAGGTGACACTGCGGGACCTGGCCCGGGTCGCGGCCGAGCGGCTGTGCCGCGCCACGAACCCGGGCTGCTGACGCCGGTGCCCCCGCCACCGAGGCGGCGGGGGCACCCGACGTACTACAGCGGGATGTTGCCGTGCTTCTTCGGCGGCAGCGTCTCGCGCTTGGTCCGCAGCACCCGCAGCGCCCGCACGATCTGGGTACGCGTCTCGTGCGGCGGGATCACGCCGTCCACGTAGCCGCGCTCGGCGGCGATGTACGGGTTGGCGAGCGTGTCCTCGTACTCGGCGATCTTCTCGGCCCGGACCGCGGCCGGGTCCTCGGCGTTCGCCAGCTCCGAGCGGTAGAGGATGTTCACCGCGCCCTGCGCGCCCATCACCGCGATCTGTGCGGTCGGCCAGGCGAAGTTCAGGTCGGCGCCGAGGTGCTTGGAGCCCATCACGTCGTACGCGCCGCCGTACGCCTTGCGGGTGATGACTGTGACCTTCGGGACGGTGGCCTCGGCGTACGCGTAGATGAGCTTCGCGCCGCGCCGGATGATGCCGTCCCACTCCTGGCCGGTGCCGGGCAGGAAGCCGGGCACGTCCACGAAGGTGAGCACCGGGATGTTGAACGCGTCGCAGGTGCGTACGAACCGGGCCGCCTTCTCCGACGCGGCGATGTCGAGCGTGCCGGCGAACTGCATCGGCTGGTTCGCCACCACGCCCACCGGGCGCCCCTCGACGCGACCGAAACCGACCACCATGTTCTGCGCGTACAGCGGCTGCACCTCGAGGAATTCGCCGTCGTCGAGCACGTGCTCGATGACCCGGTGCATGTCGTACGGCTGGTTGGCCGAGTCCGGGATCAGCGTGTCCAGCTCCCGGTCCTCATCCGTGACGTCGAGGATCGCGGGCGCGTCGAACACCGGCGGCTCGTCCAGGTTGTTCGACGGCAGGTACGACAGCAGCGCCTTGACGTACTCGATCGCGTCCTCCTCGTCGGTGCCGAGGTAGTGCGCGTTGCCGCTGCGGGTGTTGTGGGTACGGGCGCCGCCCAGCTCCTCCATGCCGACGTCCTCGCCGGTGACCGTCTTGATCACGTCGGGGCCGGTGATGAACATGTGCGAGGTCTGATCGACCATGACGGTGAAGTCGGTGACCGCCGGGGAGTAGACGGCGCCGCCCGCGCACGGGCCCATGATCAGCGAGATCTGCGGGATGACGCCGCTGGCCCGCACGTTGCGGAAGAAGATCTCGCCGTAGAGCCCGAGGGACGTGACGCCCTCCTGGATCCGCGCGCCGCCGGAGTCGTTGATGCCGACGACCGGGCACCCGATCTTCATCGCGAGGTCCATCAGCTTGACGATCTTCTCGCCGAAGACCTCGCCGAGGGAGCCGCCGAAGACGGTGAAGTCCTGCGAGAAGACGCAGACCTGCCGGCCGTCCACGGTGCCGTAGCCGGTCACCACGCCGTCCCCGTACGGGCGGGTCTTCTCCAGCCCGAAGTTGGTCGAGCGGTGCCGGGCGAACTCGTCCAGCTCGACGAACGATCCCTCGTCGAGGAGCATCTCGATCCGCTCGCGGGCGGTCTTCTTGCCCCGCGCGTGCTGCTTCTCGACCGCGCGTGCCGACCCGGCGTGCACCGCCTCGTCGAGCCGTCGCTCCAGGTCCGCCAGCTTGCCGGCGGTCGTGTGGATGTTGAACCCGGTCTCGGTAGTCACCCGTGGAATATAACGATGGTTCAGGTGTCTGAGGCTGTGCAGTACGCCTCATCCGGGCCGTAGGCTGGCGTGATGCCCGGCTCGCCGTACACGGATCTGGACCGACCGCCGCTCTCCGCGGCCCGGCTGCGGCGCGCGCTGGTCGCGCCGAACGGGCCCTGGCGACGCTTGGAGTTGCTGGCCGAGACCGGCTCGACGAACGCCGACACGGTGGCCGCGGCGCGGGGCGGCGAGCCGGAGGGCCTGGTGGTGGTCGCCGAGCGGCAGACCTCCGGCCGGGGCCGTCGGGGCCGTGTCTGGCAGTCGCCGCCGCGCGCCGGTCTCGCCACGAGCGTGCTGCTGCGGCCCGGCGAGGCGGTCCCCGAGCGCGGCTGGGCGCCGGTGCCGGTCACCGGGTACGGGTGGCTGCCGCTGCTCGCCGGTGTCGCGCTGGTCGAGGCGGTACGCCTGCTGGCCGAGCTGGACGCGCGGCTGAAGTGGCCCAACGACCTGCTGGTGGACGGCGCGAAGTGCGCCGGCGTGCTGGCCGAGGCGGTGCCGGGGGAGAACGACAGGCCGCCCGCGATCGTGGTCGGTGTGGGGCTGAACGTGACGCTGCGCGCCGACGAGCTGCCGGAGAACCCGACCGGGCTGCCCGCCACCTCGCTCCAGCTCGCCGGCGCCACCGCCACCGACCGGGACCCGCTGCTGCGGGCGCTGCTGCGCTCGCTCGCCGACTGGTACGAGCGCTGGCGTGACGCCGGAGGCGATGCGGAGGCCAGTGGGCTGCGCGAGGCGTACCTGGCCGGGTGCGCCACCATCGGTCGCCAGGTGCGGGTGTTGCTGCCCGACGACAGCGAGGCGCACGGCACCGCGACCGGGGTGGACGCCGACGGGCAGCTCCTGGTGGAGACGAATGCCGAGACGCTGCGGCTGGCCGCGGGAGACGTGCTGCACCTGCGGTGAAAGGAAGGGCCCCCTCTTAACAACCACGGGCAGCCGCCCGCGCGGCCGATGCCGACGGGATGCGCCGACCGGTTACGGTCAGCGCGTCCTGTTCTGCGAGGAGGTTCCCCCGTGGCGTTCCCCGAAGACGTGCTCACCGAGGACGAGCACGTCGTGTTGCACCTGCACCCGCACTGGAAGGCCCTGATCCGGCCGGTCCTGGTGCTCGTGCTCGCCGTCGCGGCAGTCGTCGCCGGCTGGATTCTGCTGCCCGACGGCAGCGGCGGCACCATCGCGCTCTACGCCCTCGCGGTGGTCGCCCTGGCGCTGGTGCTGTGGCTGGCTCTGTGGCCGTTCCTGGTCTGGCGCACCACGCACTACCTGTTCACAAACGAGCGCGTGCTGCTCCAGCAGGGGGTGCTGTCGCGCAACCGGCGGGACCTGCCGTTGACCCGGATCAACGACCACGCCATGAACCAGCGCTTCGTGGAGCGGCTGCTCGGCTGCGGCACGCTGACCATCGAGTCGGCGGGTGAGCGCGGCCAGTCGGTGCTGCACGACGTGCCGGGCGTGGACCGGGTGCAGACGAAGCTGTACGAGCTGGTCGAGGCGCACCACGACAAGCACAGCCTGGGCGACGACGAGATGCGCGAGATCCTCGCCGACATGGCCGAGGGCAAGTCCCTGCGCGACCAGCCCTGACCGCGCCGCCGACCGAAGAGGGCCGACACCCCCGGAAGCGGAGGTGCCGGCCCTCTTCGTCGGTCAGCGGCGCGCGCGGCGGGGCTGGAGTTCGGCGGCGAATTCGGCGTCCAGGTCGGCGCCGAGCGCGCCCCCGAGCCCGGCGTCAGCAGGTGCCGGACGGCCCCGGGGCGGCGCGTAGTCAGGTCGCCCGGCGCCCGGGGGAGGTCCCTCCTCCTCCAGCTCGCTCACCGACTCGGCCAGCTCGGCCACCGGGTCCATCTCGGCGACGTTGTCCCACTCGTCACGCGGCACCGAGTGCCAGGTCTCCTCGGCGTGCTTGGGCACCGGCTGGAAGACGAACGTGCGGTAGGACCAGAAGCGGAACAGCGTCGCCAGCAGGACACCGATGGTCTTGGCGACGTTCAGCGCCAGCAGTCCGTGTACGCCGAGGCCGTACTTGGCCAGGGCCAGGACGCCGAGTTCGATGACCAGGCCGGCGCCGTTGAAAAGGAAGAACAGGACGTATTCCCGCCGGAGTGCCGATTTCGGCCGATCCCGGTACGTCCAGTGACGATTCATCAGATACGACGTGATCGTGGCGACAATCGTCGCGATCACAGTCGCTTTCAGCTGACCGTCGCGGAAAACCGTGAGTGCCAGGGCATTGAACACCGCGTAATTGATGACGGTGTTGATGCCGCCGACGATGCCGAATTTGAGCGCCTCGTGGATGAACTTCTGCCAGCGCTCGGGCAGCAGACGGACTCCAGGCATGCGGAACACCTTAGGCAGTGGGCTGGGCCGGCTCGGCCCGGCGGGTCGGGATGGGCGGTTCGTCACGCCCCGGACTCTCGGTCGTGGCTCGTTGCCGGAACGGGTGGTGTTCCCGCGTCGACGAAGACGAACCGTCGGTACGACCAGAACCGGAAGAGCGTCCCGAGGCCGGTGCCGACGATGAAGCTGGCGATGTTGTCGGCCAGCGGGGTCTGGAACACCGCCGGCCAGACCGCGCCCAGCCCGTAGTGGCTGACCGCGAGACTTGCCACCGCGATACCGAGACCGACCGCGTTGAAGAAGAAGAACAGCGCGTACTCCCGGGCCGGGTTGGAGCGCTGCCGGTGCCGCCAGGTCCAGAACCGGTTGCCGAGGAAGGCGACGGTCGCCGCGATCACCGTGGAGATGGTCTTCGCGGCGAGCGGCGGCATGTCACGGCCACTGGACAGGAAGTTGAAGAGGACGAAGTCGACCACGAAGGCGAAGCCGCCGACGGTGGCGAACTTGCTCAACTCGTGGATCAGGTGACCGAAACGGTCGAGTAGTGCTCCGATCGGACCCCGACGGGTCTGCGGAGCCCCCGGTTGGTCCCCGGTCATCGTCGCGGCCACCCGCCGAGAGTACCGGTTGTGGGGTACACGGGCGGACCGCAACGGCGAGTCGGCCACGACGGCTTCGTCGTGGCCCTCGCGGCCGGGCCGCCCGGGTCGGGGATCTGTCGCCCGTTCTCGATGTCCGTGAGCAGAGGGTAACCCGCTGTGTGAATCTGTGGAGCCCATCACGGAATCGTCTTTCACGACATGTTCGTACGCTTCCCCGCGATCGGGCGTCGCGGTCACTCCGGGGACGGAGCGGGCCGTCGAAGGTTCACCGCAGGATTTGCGTGAAACTGCGCGCGAAAGCGGGTATCAGATCGTGAAGCCGCAGCGTGGCCGTACCTTGTGCAGTTCTTCACAACCAGTCCCACTGACTGGCGAGGCAGTCCGGTTTACGCTGAGCCCAATCCCAGGTTTCCACGAGGCGGCGTACTTGCCCGCCAGAACTCGTGCACCCCATAGATCGGTCAGCGTCGACCACAAGGAGAAGTGACATGGTTGCTCCGGCTGCTGTTCGGGGTATCGATCAGGCCCCGACGTCCCACCCCAAGCTGCTGGCCTGGGTACGTGAGGTCGCGGAACTGACCACCCCCGACCGCGTGGTCTGGGTGGACGGGTCTGATGAGGAGTGGCGCCGCCTCACCGACGAGCTCGTCTCAAACGGCACCCTCATCCGGCTGAATCCCGAGAAGAAGCCCAACTCGTTCTACGCGCGTACCGACCCCACGGACGTCGCCCGGGTGGAGGAGCGCACCTTCATCTGCTCCGTCGACGAGGCGGACGCCGGCCCCACCAACAACTGGATGGCGCCGGCCGAGATGAAGCGGACGATGACGGAGCTGTACCGCGGCAGCATGCGCGGGCGCACCATGTACGTCATCCCGTTCTGCATGGGTCCGATCGAGGCCGAGAACCCCATGTTCGGCGTGGAGATCACCGACAGTCCGTACGTGGTCGCCTCCATGCGGATCATGACCCGGATGGGGTCGGCGATCCTGGAGGCGATGGGCGACGACGCCGACTTCGTGCACGCGCTGCACTCGATCGGCGCGCCGCTCGCCCCGGGTCAGCAGGACGTGGCCTGGCCGTGCAACGAGACGAAGTACATCTCGCACTTCCCGGAGACCCGGGAGATCTGGTCCTTCGGCTCCGGCTACGGCGGCAACTCGCTGCTGGGCAAGAAGTGCTACTCGCTGCGTATCGCCAGCGTGATGGGGCGCGACGAGGGCTGGCTGGCCGAGCACATGCTGATCCTCAAGATCACCTCGCCGGAGGGCAAGGTCTACCACATCGCCGGCGCCTTCCCGTCCGCCTGTGGCAAGACCAACCTCGCCATGCTGGAGCCGACCATCCCGGGCTGGAAGGTCGAGACCATCGGCGACGACATCGCCTGGATGCGGTTCGGCCAGGACGGCCGCCTCTACGCGATCAACCCGGAGTACGGCCTGTTCGGTGTCGCCCCCGGCACCGACTGGAAGACCAACGCCAACGCCATGCGGACGCTGGACCGCGGCAACTCCATCTTCACCAACGTGGCGCTGACCGACGACGGCGACATCTGGTGGGAGGGCATGGGTGAGCCGCCGGCGCACCTGATCGACTGGAAGGGCAACGACTGGACGCCGGAGAGCGAGAACCTCTCCTCGCACGCGAACAGCCGCTTCTGCACCCCGATCACCCAGTGCCCGATCCTGGCCGACGACTACTACGACCCGAACGGCGTGCCGATCGACGCGATCCTGTTCGGCGGCCGTCGGCGGGACACCATCCCGCTGGTCACCGAGGCCCGCGACTGGGTGCACGGCGTCTACATGGGCGCCACGCTCTCCTCGGAGACCACCGCCGCCGCCTCCGGCGCGGTCGGCGTGGTGCGTCGTGACCCGATGGCCATGCTGCCGTTCATCGGTTACAACGCCGGCGACTACTTCCGGCACTGGATCGAGATGGGCAAGGGCGCGGACGGCGACGAGGCCAAGCTGCCCAAGATCTACTACGTCAACTGGTTCCGCAAGGACGCCGAGGGCAACTTCCTCTGGCCGGGCTTCGGCGAGAACTCCCGCGTGCTCAAGTGGGTCATCGAGCGGTTGGAGGGCCGGGCCGAGGCGGTGGAGACGCCGATCGGCATGGTCCCGGCGCCGGACGCGCTCGACGTCGAGGGTCTGGACATGACCCCGGAGGACGTCCGGATCGCGCTGAAGGTCGACGCGGACGAGTGGCGCAACGAGCTGCCGCTGGTCACCGAGTGGTTCGAGAAGTTCGGGGACAAGCTCCCCGGCGTGCTCTGGGCCGAGCTGGACGCGCTGCGCGCCCGCCTCGACGCGGAGCCGCAGAAGTAACAGGTGTGCCTGTTGCCCGCGCCGGGCAACATCGGATGCCATGAGGACGGCCGCTGAACCTGTCGAGGTCCGGCGGCCGTCCGCCGTCCGGGCGCTGACCACGCTGCTCGCCGTGACCGCGGCGGCCACCGTCGTGGTCGAGCTGCTCAACTACTGGTACGCCCCGGAGCAGGAGTTCGGTCTGGCCGTACGCACCGGCTGGGCGATGCTCCGATCGCTCGGCTTCCTGCTGCTGATCGGGCAGGTGAACAAGGGCCGGGTGGGCGCCCGGCCGTTCGGGCTGATCCTGGCGGTGACCACGATCTTCGCGGTCGGGCGGCTGATCGTGCCCCGGCAGGGGGTGCCCGCGCTGCCCGGCCTGATCGGATTCGCCGTGCTCACCGCGCTCTGCGTCGCCGTGGTGGTGCTGCTCTACCGTTCCGAGGCGATCCGCGCGCACCTGGTCCGGCACCGCAAGGGCCTGGTCGTCGAGGGCGGGACGATCGCCTGGCGGGAGATGACGCCGAAGCGTCCGCAGGCGAACGGCTGGCTGCTCACCGCCCGGGTCGCGGCGTTCACCTACAGCCCGCTGATGCTCGTGCCGGCGCTGGTGGCGACCGGCGCCGTGCTGGACGGGCGGCTCGCCGCCGTACCGGCATTGATCTTCTGGTTCGGCGCCGGCATCGCGGTCAGCTACGCCGTCCTGTTCTGCACCGCGTTCCTGCTGCGCGACAAGGCGTGGGCGCGGAAGGGCCTGGTGGCCGTCACCCTCGGCGTCCTCGCGATCGACCTGCCCCTGTGCTGGTGGCTGCTCGGCGCCGACGGCCTGATCCGCGACGGCGCCCCGCTGGTCACGGCGGCAGCCCTCTGCGTCTGGTCGCTGTACCGGGCCACCCGGTCCCGTTGATGCCCGGGGTGGGGGCCGGCGGGGGAGGATGAGGGGGTGTGGGACGTCGTGGTGGTGGGGGCGGGGCCGGCGGGAGCGGCCGCCGCGCTCGGCGCACGACGGGCCGGGGCGGCGCGGGTGCTGCTGCTGGACCGGTCCGACTTCCCCCGCGACAAGGCGTGCGGGGACGGCATCGCCGCGCACGCGCTGGACGTCCTCGACGAGCTGGGCGTGACCGGGGCCGTCGACGGCTACCCGCCCCTGCCCGCGCTGCGCCTGGTCGCACCCGGTGGCGGCACCGTCGCCCGGCCGCTGCCCCGGCCCGCGTACACGGTGCCCCGCCAGGTGTTCGACGCACGCCTGGTGGCGGCGGCGGTGGCGGCCGGCGCGGAGTTGCGGCGGCACACCGTACGCCGGGTGGAGATCGCTCCCGACCGGGTGGTGCTCGACGGTGAGCTGTCCGCGCGGGCGCTGGTGGGCGCGGACGGCGCCGGTTCGGTGGTCCGGCGCGCGCTCGGGCACCCGGTCAACCCGGACCGGCACCTGGCGCTCGCCATCCGGGGCTACGCGCCGGCCCCGCCCGGGCCGCCCGAACAGCTCATCGTCACCTCGGCGGCGCGCTGGCCCGCGTACGCCTGGGTCTTTCCGATCGGTGACGGTCGCGCGAACGTCGGGTACGGGGAGGTGCTGCGCGGCGAGCCGCTCAGCCGCGCGCACCTGCTGGACCGGATGGCCGCGCTGCTGCCCGGCGTCGACCCGGTCACGGTGACCGGCCTGCGCGCGCACCACCTGCCGCTGTCCACCCACCGGCCGGCGCCCGGGCGGGGCCGGGTGGTGCTGGCCGGGGACGCGCTGTCGCTGATCAACCCGTTCACCGGCGAGGGCATCTTCTACGCGCTGCGCTCGGGGGCGCTGGCCGGCGCGGCGGCGGCCGGCAGTCCGGCCGAGGCCGCCCGGGGGTACGCCGCCGCGCTGCGCGCCCGGCTCGGCACCCACCTGCGGCACAGCTCGGCGGCGGCCTGGCTGGCGCGTCGGCGCTGGGTGGTCGACGCGGTGGTCGGCGCGGCCGGGCGCGACGAGCGGGTCTACCGCACCGTGGTGGAGCTGGGGCTCGGCGACGGGCGGCTGGACGCCCGCACGCTCGCGGCGATCGCCGCTGACGTGCCGCGACCGCGCCGGACCGGCTCGCCGTCGGCTGATACGCCACCGAGACACTGATCTTTCTCACGGGTCGCTACCCTGCAAGGTGATGACTCTGCGGAAACTCCTCTACTCCGTGTACGAGCGCCGGCTGACGGCGAAGCTCGCGGGCAAGCCCGTACCCGCGCATGTCGGCGTGATGTGCGACGGCAACCGCAGATGGGCCCGGGAGATGGGCTTCGTCGACCCGAACGACGGCCACCGGATGGGCGCCGAGCGGATCAAGGAGCTGCTCCGCTGGTGCGACGCGGCCGGTGTCGGGCACGTCACGCTGTGGCTGCTCTCCACCGACAACCTCTCCCGCCCGGCCGCCGAGCTGGACCCACTGCTCCAGATCATCGAGGACCTCACCACCGAGCTGGCCGAGGAGGGCAACCCCTGGCGGCTGCGGATGGTCGGCGCGCTCGACGTGTTGCCGGCGCAGCACGCCGCCGCGCTCAAGGCCGCCGAGGAACGCACCCGGGACCGCGACGGCGGGGCTCAGGTCAACATCGCGGTCGGGTACGGCGGGCGGCGCGAGATCGCCGACGCGGTCCGCTCGCTGCTGGCGGAGCACGCCGCGAACGGCGGCACGCTCGAGGAGCTGGCCACCTCGCTCGACGTCGACCACATCTCCGAGCACCTCTACACCAAGGGGCTGCCGGACCCGGATCTGATCATCCGGACCAGTGGCGAGCAGCGACTCTCCGGTTTCATGCTCTGGCAGAGCGCGCACTCGGAGTTCTACTTCTGCGAGCTGAACTGGCCCGACTTCCGCAAGGTCGACTTCCTGCGTGCCCTGCGCTCCTACGCCACCCGCCAGCGCCGATTCGGCACCTGACCGCCGCCTCCCCGTCGATCTTGCACTTCCGGCCCCGCGTGCGCGGCTTTCGTCCCCGTTTGTCGGGGCGGCAAGTGCAAGATCGACGCGGAAGAGCTGGGTCAGGTCAGGTGGCGCAGGGCGTCGGTGAGGAACTCGGCCAGGGCGGCGGGGGAGTCCAGGGTCAGGTCGGCGGCGTCGGCCACCTCGTGCCCGGTCTCCGGGTTGGCCACGGCGACGCAGACCCCGAGGAAGCCGGGGTCGGCGGCGGCGCGGGCGCGCAGCGCGGCGAACGCCTTGATGTCGGAGACGTCGTCACCGAAGTACCAGGCGCCGCCGGCGTCCCGGACCGTCTCGCCGATCACCATGCCCTTGTCCCGGTCGACGGGGGGCTTGAGTTCCAGCACCATCCGGCCCGGCTGGGCGCGCAGGCCAAGCCGCTCGGCCTGGGCCCGGCCCCACTCCTGCACCAGCTCACCGAGCTGCGGGGCGGTACGCCAGTGCAGCGCGACGGAGAGCCGCTTGAACTCGACCAGCGCGCCCGGCGGCAGCTCGGCGCGGGCCTGCTCGGCCAGCTCGGACATGGTGGGCACCCACGGCAGAGCGGCCGGCTCGGTGACCGTCTCGCCGCCGGAGTGGCTGTGCTCCAGGCCGTACAGCCCGTACAGGTCGATCCCGGCGAGGCCGCCGAGGTGGTCGCGGAGGAAGTCCACCGGCCGGGCGGAGACGATGGCGATCCGCCGCACGTGCGGGGCGAGCGCCTCCAGCGCGGTGAGCACGTTGGGCGCGGGCCGGACGGCCGTGGGGTCGTCGTCGACCGGCGCCAACGTGCCGTCGAAGTCGAAGAAGAGAACGACGTCCCGTGCGCGATCGGCGGTCGCACGCCAGGCGTGCTCCGCGTTCAACGGGGTCTTCGGCTGCTGGTTGCCCAGATTCAACGGCGGCACGCGCGTCAGCGTACCCCGCGCCGGGCGGCGTATTCGTGGCCGAGATGTGACGTGGGAACGTCGTGGGGATCAGCGTTCGGCGGCTCCCCGTCCCCGGCGCCCGAACGGCACCACTGCCGCCTCCTGCCCGTGGCTGAGCAGGTAGCCCTCCACGAAGCCGGTGTTGCGGTCGCCGGTGTGCGCCTCGATCTCGTTCAGCCGCGCCACCAGGAACTCGGTGAGCGCGCTGACCCGGTCGTTGAGACGATCGTGCAGTTCGGCGACGACGGCGAGGATCACCGCGGTGCCGGCCGTGGTGAGCGCGAAGAGGTTGACGACCAGGGGAAGCTGCCCGCCGTCCAGTACGCCGACCACCACGTTGCCGGTCACGCACGATGTCAGCGACACCACCGCGACCACGACTGCCAACCATTTCAGGGTCATGGACAGACCCCTCCTTCTGTCCCGCAGGGCTGGGTTCGGCTGTGTCCCGTCCCCCCGCCGATGACGAGCCCCTAGCAGTACAAACGTGGACGCTAGCGGGTCCGATCCGTCCCCGAGGCGAAACGATCGGGTCTGACCTTCCGTTCTTTCGCCATCTGAGGAACTACCCGGCCTGTTTCCCCCTATTTCGGACACCGCCCGGCAGTGTCGGGCGATATGCGAGGTAACGAATGGTTTCTCGAATGTGGAACTTCTCCGCGTCCGACACGGTCGGGTCGACCAGCCGGCGCAGCAGCGCCTCCACGTCCGGGTCCATCGGAGGCGGGGTGGGCGTGGCCCGTGGGCCGGCGGCGCGGTCCCAGCCGAGCGCGGTGAAGGCGGCGGCCGGATCGAGCCCGAGGCCCTCGCAGAAGGCGACCACCCGCTCGGCCTCCGGGTCGCTGGCCCAGTCGCCGCGGACCCAGCGGTTGATGGTCTGGCGGGAGACGCCTGTGCGCCGGGAGACCTCGGTTCCGCTCCAGGCCCGCAGCGCTCGCGCGTCGTCGAGCGCACGTCGGACGAAGGTGGCGAAGGCGATCTTCCGCGCGTTGGCCGTCTCGGTCACCCCGTGACGGTACGGCCAGTCGGTCCCGTCGGGCGGTCTCGGCACGCTGCTGTCACGCTGACGTGACGGTGATCGAGGTTTTCCGGTAAACGATCCAGTGCTGCTCCTGAGGGGTGTCACCTGGGCAGAATAGATGGACACGAGTACGGCGGCAAAGGTCTGAAAAGCTGATACTGTCACGCTCATGAGACAACTTACGGTGTGTCACGTGCTTGAGACGACGAGTGCTCACATGCGTCACTCCGCGGGTGCCGAGGGGGTCTCGTGACCGAGCTCGCGACCCGTGCCCAGGCCTTCGGGCTGATCGCGGACGGCGTGTCCGCAGGGCTGAGCGCCCCCTGGCGTCTCTATCTCGCCCGCGGGTGCCGGTATCTCTCGCTCAGCGTCGGCGACCGGGGGGAGTGGGACGCCTGGCGTACCCACCTCGGCTGCCCCGAGCTGAGCGTGCGGGTCTACGACTCCGGCGGCGAGATCCGCCGGGCGTCGGTGGCCGAGGTGATCCTCGACGGCTGCCGGATCAGCGTCGAGCTGGTCGAGGAGGTCAGCACCGACGACCTGGAACGCCTGCTGGTGGTCGACCCACTCCCCGGGACGGACGAGCGATGACCCCTTTTCTCGCCGTGGTGCTCGTCCTGGTGCTCGGCTCCACCTGCTACGCGGCCGGTCGCCTGCACGGGCAGCTGAGCTACCGCATCGGCTACCGGTTCGGCTACCGGCAGGGCTACTTCGACGGTGACCGGGGCGCCTGGAACCGTCGCCGTCGAGATGCCCAGGCCGCGATCGCCTCGGCGCTGTCCGCCCCCGGCGCGACAGTGGTGACGTCGGCCGGGCGCTCGGCCGTGCCGTTCGCCGGCACCGCCGTACCGGCCGCTGTCGCCGTGCGGTCCGGCTCCGCCCCGGCCGTCCGGGTCACCGCCACCGCCCAGCTCGGCGCGGTGGGGCGGGCGGGCACCACGTACACCGGATCGTCGTTCGGCGCGGCCGGCGCCGGGCCGAGGGCCGGCACGCTGGCGCGGCGGCCGGGCTGAGGCCCGCACCGCGACGCGGTGCCGCCCGTGGGCGACCGGCCGGGATGCGCGCAGGGGGCATGCATCCCGGCCGGTTCCGGTCCGCCCGTCACCCGAACAGGTGTACGTCCGGCGACTGGCACGCGATGATCCACGCGCACCTCTAGCCCCGCGGCCCCGCGGCGATTAGCGTCTAGGCATGGCGCGGGGTTTTCCCGGGCCAGCCGGACAGCCCGGACCTGCGTCCTCGCACACGGGGCCCGCATCCGACCCCGTGTCCTCCGGGCACCGGAAGAGGCGGAACTCGGGTGGCCGGGTGCCCATCCGCGGAGCAGGCCTGTGACCACTCGCCGTACCCCCGCCGGAGCCGAGCAGCAGACCCCGGCCTCGACCGCCCAGACCCGCCGGACCACCCGCAGCCGCCGCAGCGCCGCCGTCGAGGCCGAGGAGCCCCGACCAGCCGGCCCGGCCTTCGTCCTGGACACCTCGGTCCTCCTCTCCGACCCGGCGGCGTTCCACCGCTTCGCCGAGCACGAGGTGGTGCTGCCGCTGGTGGTCATCTCCGAACTGGAGGGCAAGCGGCACCACCCCGAGCTGGGCTGGTTCGCCCGTCAGTCGCTGCGCATGCTCGACGAGCTGCGGGTACGGCACGGCCGGCTGGACCGGCCGGTGCCCGCCAACGAGCAGGGCGGCACGCTGCGGGTGGAGCTGAACCACACCGACGACGGGGTGCTGCCGCCCGGCTTCCGCAACGAGTCGAACGACGCGCGCATCCTGTCCGTGGCGCTCAACCTGGCCGCCGAGGGGCGTGAGGTCACGCTCGTCAGCAAGGACATGCCGCTGCGGGTGAAGGCGGCCTCGGTCGGCCTGCGCGCCGACGAGTACCGCCACGGCCAGGCCAGCGATCCGACCTGGACCGGCATGGCCGACCTGGACCTGTCCGAGGAGGAGATCGGCCGGCTGTACGCGGGCGAGACGCTCGACGTCGACGCCGCGGCGGGCCTGCCCTGCCACACCGGTCTGGTGCTGCACTCGGGGCGCGGCTCGGCGCTGGGCCGGGTGCTGCCGGACAAGACGGTCCGGCTGGTCCGGGGCGACCGGGAGGCGTTCGGCGTGCACGGCCGCTCGGCGGAGCAGCGGGTCGCGCTCGACCTGCTGCTGGACGAGTCGATCGGCATCGTCTCGCTCGGTGGCCGGGCCGGCACCGGCAAGTCCGCGCTGGCGCTCTGCGCCGGCCTGGAGGCGGTGATGGAGCGACGCCGACACAAGAAGGTGATCGTGTTCCGTCCGCTGTACGCGGTCGGCGGCCAGGAACTCGGCTACCTGCCCGGGTCGGAGTCGGAGAAGATGTCGCCGTGGGCGCAGGCCGTCTTCGACACGCTCGGCTCGGTGGTGCACGAGAACGTGCTGGAGGAGGTCACCTCGCGCGGGCTGCTGGAGGTGCTGCCGCTGACCCACATCCGCGGCCGGAGCCTGCACGACGCGTTCGTCATCGTCGACGAGGCGCAGTCGCTGGAGCGGGGCGTCCTGCTCACCGTGCTGTCCCGGATCGGTCAGGGGTCGCGGGTGGTGCTCACCCACGACGTGGCGCAGCGGGACAATCTGCGGGTCGGCCGGCACGACGGGGTGACGGCGGTGATCGAGGCGCTGAAGGGGCATCCCCTCTTCGCGCACGTCACGCTCAGCCGATCGGAGCGTTCTCCGATCGCCGCTATGGTCACCGATCTACTGGAGGACATCCCCGGCTGACCGCCGCTTTTGCCCTAATTTGTCCTGATTTTTAGGGTGACGCAGATCACTTTTAGGCCGGGCCATTTCCCACCGGCCTCACTGTGCGCAATGGTGTCCATCGAGCGTCACCGACCACTCGGGAGCCATGTACGCCCCGCAGTCACACCGGTACCGGAGCGCTCGCGGCACCTCGGCGCGGCCCGGTAGGCCACGCGTGCCGCGTCCCTGCCCCCGACGAAGGGAAACTTCGTGAGTCGGCTGTGGAGCCGGTTCGGCGCCCGCACCGCCGCTGTGGCACTGCTCTCCGTGGGCGTGGCCGGCGGCTTCTATCTGGGCGAGGATCGCCAGACCCAGCAGCAGGGCCTGACCGCGCAGGTCGGCCTGGAGGTCGACCAGGCGGAGTACGCGTACCAGCGCGAACGGCTGTCCGACCACCGCGTGGACTCGTCCCGGCAGCGTGCCGCCGAGTACCAGGCGAAGCTGCGTGCCGCCGCGGCGGCGAAGGAGGCCGCCGAGCGGGCCAAGAAGGCCGAGGCGGCCGCCGCCACCCGCAAGAAGGAACGGGAGGCGGCGGAGAGCGAGACGAAGATCAAGCCGTACGACGGCCCGATCCCGTCCTCGTGCGCGGAGTACAGCGGCAACCGGAAGATCGGTTGCGCCGTCATGCTCGACAAGGGCTTCGGCATCGACCAGTTCCCGTGTCTGGACAAGCTCTGGACCAAGGAGAGCGGCTGGAACCCGAAGGCGTCCAACAGCTCCTCCGGGGCCTACGGCATCCCGCAGGCCGTGCCGGGCAGCAAGATGGCCTCGGTCGCGGACGACTGGAAGACGAACCCGGCGACCCAGATCACGTGGGGTCTCGGCTACATCAAGGGCCGGTACGACACCCCGTGCGGCGCCTGGCAGAAGTCGCAGAGTTCAGGCTGGTACTGACGTCGTGACGACGGCGGGACACCCGGGCGGAACCGGGTGCCCCGCCGTCGTCGTACCCGGCCCCGACTGGCGGCCCGCCACTTTTACTGATAGCTCTTGGTAGGTGACCTGGCCTGACAGCCCACGCGGCGGCGACCCTCACCGGTTCGGCACCGATGCGTTCTACGCGGCGCTCGGCCGGGCCTTCGTCGCCATGTGCGCGGTCGTGCCGGTGCTGTTCCTCATCGAGGCGCTCGACGTCGGCCTGCGACTCGGCCTCGACTACACCGCCGGCATCATCCCGCAGCGGATCCAGGGCCTGGACGGTGTCTTCTTCTCGCCGTTCCTGCACGCCGGTTGGAACCACCTCTACAGCAACAGCATCCCGCTGATCCTGCTGGGCACGTTCGTGCTCGCCGCGGGCACCCGCCGGTTCCTCTGGTCCACCGCCGTCATCATCCTGGTCAGCGGCCTGGGCGTCTGGTTCACCGGCTCACCCAACTCGGTGGTGGTCGGCGCCAGCGGCGTCATCTTCGGCTACCTCGGCATCCTGCTCACCCGGGGCGTCGTCGAGCGGAGCTGGTGGAACTTCGCCGTCGGCCTGCTCGTCGGGTTGCTCTACGGCTGGCAGCTGCTCGGCATCCTCCCCACCGACGAGCGCGTCTCCTGGCAGGGCCACCTGTTCGGGCTGCTCGGCGGCGTCGTGGCGGCGATCCTGTTCCGCCGCCGCAGGGACACCGGCGACACCGACCACCTCGGCTCACCGAGGATGACGCTGCCCTGACGGCGCGTTGATCAGACCCCGGGACATGCTTGCCCGCGGCCACCCGCCCGCCTACCGTTTCGGCATCAGCGAGGGTTGATCCCGAAACGGAAAGTGACGGTGAGCCATGCGCGAGGTCGATGTCGCCGTGATCGGGGCCGGTCCCGCAGGGCTCTTCGCCGCCTACTACGCCGGATTCCGCGGGCTCTCCGTGTCGGTCATCGACGCGCTGCCCGAGCCGGGCGGTCAGATCACCGCCATGTACCCGGAGAAGCTGATCCTCGACGTCGCCGGCTTCCCCGCGATCAAGGGCCGCGAGCTGGTCGCGAACCTGGTCGCCCAGGCCGCGCCGTTCCACCCCGACTACCAGCTCGGCGTACGCGCGGAAAAGCTGTCCTACCTCGACGGCCGGCCGGTGCTCGGCCTGGCCGGCGGCGAGCAGCTGAGCTGCGGCGCGGTGCTGGTCACCGGCGGGCTCGGCAGCTTCACGCCCCGGCCGTTGCCGGTCGCGGAGAGCTTCACCGGCGGCGGCATCGTCTACTTCGTGCCGCAGCCGGCCGAGCTGACCGACCGGCACGTGCTCATCGTCGGTGGCGGCGACTCGGCGTTCGACTGGGCCGCCACGCTCGCGCCGCTGGCCCGGTCGGTGACGCTCGTGCACCGGCGGGACCGCTTCCGGGCGCACGCCGCCACCATCGAGCGGGTCCGCGCGCTGCCGGTGCGGATCGTCGTCAACGCCGAGGTGAGCCGCCTGTACGGCGAGGAGACGGTCACCGGCGCCGAGCTGACCGTACGCGGCGGCGAGGCGGAGACGCTGCCGGTCGACACGGTGGTGGCCGCGCTCGGCTTCACCGCCGACCTCGGCCCGCTCGCCGAGTGGGGGCTGAACATCGACCGGCGGCACATCGTGGTGGACAGCGCGATGGCCACCAACCTGCCCCGGGTGTTCGCCGCCGGCGACATCACCGAATATCCGGGCAAGGTCCGCCTGATCGCCACCGGCTTCGGCGAGGCGGCCACGGCTGTGAACAACGCGGCTGTCGTCATCGACCCGACCGCGCACCTGTTCCCCGGTCACTCCTCCGACGGCACCTGACGCCGCATCCTCACCGTTCCGTGGCCGGAGCGCGACTGTCCGCGCCCACGATGGACGGATGCGCCCCTCCGAGTCGACAGCACCCGACGGTGCCCGGATTTCGCTCGCCTGGCTGGGTCATCCGGGAACCGTGCTCTCGTTGATCGTGCTGGTGCTCAACGACCATGTGTTCAAGGCGGCCTTTCCGGGCCTGGTGACCGGCAAGCTGAGCGACGTCGCCGGGCTGGTGCTCGCGCCGCCGCTGGTGGCGGTGCTGGTGACGCTGGCCGTGCCCGGGCTCCGGCCCCGGGCCGTCGCCGGTTTCGCGCTGGGTTCGGTCGGTGCCGGTTTCGCGCTGGTCAAGAGCAGTGGGTACGCCGCGACGGCCGCCTCCGGCCTGTGGAGCGTGGTGAGCGGGCCGTCGCTGATCCGGGCCGACCGGACCGACCTGCTCACCCTGCCGGCGCTCGCGGTGGCCGCGTGGACGTGGAAGGCGGCACGGCGGGACCCGGTGGGGCACCGGGCCGCCCGGCTGGTCCGGCTGGTCGTGCTGCTGCCGGCGGCGCTCGTCGCGGTGGCGGCCACGAGCCCGATCGAGCGCCCCGACGCGGTCGCCACCAAGGTGGTCGACGGTCGGCTGGCCGCCGGCGCCGCCACCGGCCCGATGTCGGCGGAGGAGGGCATCCCCACCTGGTGGCGGATCAGCGACGACGCCGGCGTCACGTGGCGCGACCCGGTGGACGCCGAGCAGGAGGCCCTGTGGAAGCGCGTGCCGACCAGGATCGGACCGGACCACCCGGTGTGCGTTGCCGCCACGCCCCAGCGTTGCTACCGGGTGGCGTCGGGCCGGATCCGCGTGGAGGAGAGCGACGACGCCGGACGGACCTGGCGACTGTCCTGGGAGATCCCCGAGAAGCAGCGGGAGTTGTTGAAGGCCCGCTACGAGGAGGCCGGGCCGGACGGGAAACGGATCACCGGTCAGGACCTCGCCGTGCTCGACGTCCCCGGTGGCGCACACGTGGTGCTGGTGGCGAACGCCCGGGACGGTTTCGCGTTGCGTGACGTCGCCGGCAGGTGGCAGCGGATCGGGTTCCCGGGTGGCCGGTGGGAAGGGGAGCCGCCGCCGCTGGGCATGATCTCGCCGGGGGACCGGTACGACGACACGGTCCGTGCGCTGCTGCTGGTGCCGGCGTTGGTCGTGCTGGTGCTTCTGGTCGCCCGGACACGGGCCGGACGGGCGTCCGGTCACGGCTCGTCGCTGCCTGTCCTCCAGGGCGCGCTCCAGGTCCTGATCGCGATGCTGCTGTTCGCGGTCTGGACGAGCGAGAACACCACGCTGGTCAGACTGGCTCCGCTGGTCGTCGTGCCGCTGTTGCTGGGCGCCGCGGTGCTCACCCTCGTCTCGCGCGATCTGCGGGCGGCGCCCGGCCGGTGGGTCGCCGAGGTGCTGGCCGCCGCGGGCCTCACCGCGGCGCTGGCCGGGGCGGCGATGGTGGGATGGCTGCACGGCCGACCGGTGTACGCCGGGACAGCCGTCGTGCTCGCCGTGCTCGGCACGGTGCCAGGGCTGCTGCTCGGCTGGCGGGCGGCCCGGCTGATCGGGCCGTGGCGACCGCCGTACGAGCCGCCGTACCCGCCGGCGGTCCCGGTGGACCGCTCGCGGCCCGGCTGACCCGGCGTCAGGGCAGGCCGATGAGGTCTGCCATCAGGCCGATCTGGTGGTCGAAGTACTCGTCGCGGTGCGGCAGCGCCCGGTTGATCCGGCCGAACAGCTCGAAGCTGATCAGCCCGAACAGCTGGGTCCAGCCGGCCATGCCGCGGGCCAGCAGCGCGGGCGGTACGTCCATGCCGATCTGCTCGACCAGTTCGGTCACGTCGCCGCGCAGCGGCTCGGGCAGTTCCTGGTCGGGCGGGGCGAGCCGGCCGGTGGCCAGCCCGTCGCGCAGGATGCCGATCAGCGTCAGCGGTGGACGCTGGGCCGGCACGATGGTTTCGTCGGGGGCCGCGTACCCGGGCACCGGGCTGCCGTAGAGCAGCGCGTACTCGGCGGGGTGGGCCAGCGCCCAGGCGCGCGCGGCCCGGCAGGCGGCGAGCCAGCGTCCGCGCAGGTCGGCCTGGTCGGCGGCGGCGTCGGCCGCCTCCACCGCGTCGCCGAGCGCGTCGTACGCCTCCAGGATCAGCGCGGTGAGCAGGTCGTCGCGGCTGGGGAAGTAGCGGTAGATCGCCGAGGAGACCATGCCGAGGTCCCGGGCGACCGCGCGCAGCGAGAGGTTCGCGCCGTCGGTGTCCAGGTGGCGGCGGGCCACCGTCTTGATCTCTTCGATCATCCCGGCGCGGACCCGGGCGCGCAGTGAGGGAGCGACCATGCCCTCACTCTGCCACGGATGAGAGCAGCAATCAAAAGAGAGAGCACTGCTCTTGACAGTCGACCTGCGTTTGAGTCATGCTCTGTTTCGAGAGCGGTGCTCTCGCTTCGGACAACTGCTTCAGAAAAGGTGGATCTGTCATGGCCCTGCATGTGATCGTCGGCGCCGGCCCCGTCGGCACCGCCACCGCCGACCTGCTCGCCGAGCGCGGCGAGCAGGTGCGGGTGGTCACCCGGCGCGGCACCGGCCCGGAACACCCGGCGGTCGAGCGGGTGGCCGCCGACGCCGCCGACGCGGACCGGCTCACCGAGCTGACCACGGGCGCGGTCGCGCTCTACAACTGCGCCAACCCGGCCTACCACAGGTGGGCGACGGACTGGCCGCCGCTGGCCGCCGCCCTGCTCACCGCCGCGGAGCGCAGCGACGCCGTGCTCGCCACGGTCGGCAACCTCTACGGGTACGGCCCGGTCGACGCGCCGATGACCGAGGCGACCCCGCTCGCCGCCACCGGCGTCAAGGGCCGCGTCCGCAACCGGATGTGGGCCGACGCGCTGGACGCACACCGCGCCGGCCGGGCCCGGGTCACCGAGGTACGCGGCTCCGACTACATCGGGCTCGGCGGCAACTCGCTGCCCATGATGGTGCTGCCCAAGGTGCTCGCCGGGCAGCGGGTGTTCCTGCCTGTCGACTGGGACGCCCCGCACACCTGGACGTACGTGCCGGACGTCGCCCGTACCCTCGTCACGGCCGCGACCGACCCGCGCGCCTGGGGACGGGCCTGGCACGTGCCGAGCCCGCCGCCGGTGCCCATGCGGCACCTGGCCGAGCGGGCGGCGCAGCGGGCCGGCGTGGCGTCGCCACGGCTGGCCCGGATGCCCTACCCGGTGCTCTGGCTCGGTGGCCTGGCCGACCCGTTCGCCCGCGAGATGCGGGAGACCGCGCACCAGTTCGCCGCGCCGTTCGTGATGGACTCCAGCGCCGCCACCAGCACGTTCGGGATCGAGGCGACGCCGCTGGACCGCGTCGTCGACGAGATGGTCTCCGGCCTGCGCGCCCCGGCCCCCGCCGCCCGTTAGGGGCGGGGGCGGGACGCCGCCGGGCTCACTCCTGCTCGGCCAGCGGGCGGCCGTCGAAGTCGACGGCCGAGTAGAGGGCGAGCTTCTCCAGGCGGTGGTACGAGTCGATCACCCGGATCGTGCCGCTCTTGGAGCGCATCACGATCGACTGGGTGTACGCGCCACCGGAGCGGTAACGCACGCCGCGCAGCAGGTCGCCGGAGGTGACGCCGGTGGCCACGAAGAAGCAGTTGTCGCCGGTGACCAGGTCGTCGGTGAACAGCACCCGGTCCAGGTCGTGCCCGGCGTCCAGCGCCTTGCGGCGTTCCTCGGCGTCCTTCGGCCAGAGCTTGGCCTGCATCATGCCGCCCATGCACTTCAGCGCGCACGCGGCGGTGATGCCCTCCGGGGTGCCACCGATGCCCATCAGCACGTCCACGTCCGACTCGCCGCGGGCCGCCGCGATGGCCCCGGCGATGTCGCCGTCGGAGATGAACCGGATCCCGGCCCCGGTACGCCGGATCTGCTTGACCAGGTCGTCGTGGCGCGACCGGTCCAGCACGCACACGGTCACCTCGGCGGCGTCGGTGCCCTTGACCTTCGCGATCCGGTGGATGTTCTCGGCCACCCCGGCGTTGATGTCGACCACGTCGGCGTACATCGGGCCGACGGCGAGCTTCTCCATGTAGAAGACGGCGCTCGGGTCGAACATCGCGCCGCGCTCGGCCACCGCGAGCACGGCGAGCGCGTTCGGCATGCCCTTGCTCATCAGCGTGGTGCCGTCGATCGGGTCGACCGCCACGTCCACCTCGGGGCCGGTCCCGTCGCCGACCTCCTCGCCGTTGAACAGCATCGGCGCGTTGTCCTTCTCGCCCTCGCCGATCACCACGACGCCGCGCATCGGGATGGAGTTGATCAGCTTGCGCATGGCGTCGACCGCTGCGCCGTCGCCGCCCTCCTTGTCGCCCCGGCCGACCCAGCGGCCGGCGGCCATCGCCGCGGCCTCGGTCACCCGTACCAGATCGAGGGCGAGGTTGCGGTCGAGATCCTGGGGCGTCCGCGTCCTGGTGGTTGTCATGGCGGCCTCCTCGCGACGTTGCGGGGTGGGACCGGCGGTCGTCGCCGCCGGTTTTGTCGCTGATCCTCACACGATCTCAGGTTCGCGGTCCCGGCGGGGCGGAGGAGGCCAGGATCACGCCTCCCGGCGGGCTGCGACAATGGCCGGGTGGAAGCCGCACAGCCTGCCGACCGCGCACCGACCGACGCCACCCCGCCGGACGGCCAGCCACCGGTCCGACCGGGTGGCGGCCCGACCCCGCCCGAGGGCCAGCCCGCACTCGTCGCGGAGCAGGGCGAACCGGCCGCCGCGGGCGACACGCCCGCGCCGCCCGCCGGTAAGGAGAAGGCCCGCTCCGAGCGGTCGCCGAAGGACATGGCGCTGTCCCTGCTGATCCTGCTGGTCCCGATCGCGCTGCTGCTCGCCTTCTACCGCGGCTTCCTCGGCGGCGACTCGCCGGTCACCGTCGACCCGGCGCCCGCGCTGGAACAGGCCCGCTCCGCGAACGTCTTCCCGGTCAGCGCGCCGACCGGTCTGGGCGACGACTGGCGTACGGTGAACGCCCGCTTCCGGACCGAGGCCGACGGCTCGACGCTGCGGATCGGGTACGTGACCCCGGAGGGCCGCGGCGCGCAGCTCGTGGAGAGCAACGTCCCGGCGGAGAAGCTCCTCCCGGCCGAGCTGAGTGAGGGCCGGCCGCAGGGGGCGGCCGACCTGCCCGACGGGCTGAGCTGGCAGCGCTACACCGCCCGCGGCAACGAGCAGGCGCTCGTCCTGCTGGAGCCGAACCGCACCGTGATCGTGGTCGGCGACGCCGGGGAGACGGAGCTGCGCAGGCTCGCCACGTCACTGCGCTGACGTCCTCCCTCCGGGTGAGGCGGGATTGCGGATCCCCGCTTCCGGGAACAGAAGGGACATCGAGCCCGGACGACCCACCTGGAGAGGTTGACGTGAAGATACGACGCTTCAGCGCCACCGCGTTCGCCGCGGCGCTGCTCATTCCCGGCCTGGCGGCCTGCAACGGCGACGCGACGACCTCCGGCGCCTCCTCGACCCCGAGCGCCTCCGGCAGCGTCGCACCGAGCGCCACGGCGTCCAGCAGCGCGGCCAAGCAGGCCCTGCTCGACTCCACGAACGCGATCCGTGAAGGGAACTTCAAGTTCACCATGACCGGCGCGGGCTCCACCGCCGAAGGGCAGGTGCACGAGCCGAGCCAGAGCGCCGACATGCGGATGACCATCGGCGACCCGTCGTCAGACCTGATGATGAAGCTGGACCTGATCCACGCCAAGCCGGACAGCTGGGTGAAGCTGGAGCTGGGCGGCACGGCGGCGACCCAGATCCCCGGCGTGAAGAACCTCAACACCGGCAAGTACCACCACCTCGACCAGAACCGGATCAAGGGCAACCGGGCGCTGGGCTTCGACTTCGAGAAGCTCGACCCGGCCGGCAGCGCCGTGCTCACCCAGGGCATCACCGAGGTACGGCAGACCGGCGAGGGCACGTACGAGGGCACCGTCGACGTGTCCAAGGCCGCCGAGGCGGGCTCGCTCGACCCGGCCGTGATCACCGCGCTCGGCGCGCAGGCCCAGTCCGTGCCGTTCACCGCCAAGGTCGACACGCAGGGCCGGCTCAGCGAGATGGTGCTCAAGATCCCGGCGGCCGGGCAGAACGCCGCGCAGGACCTGAAGATCACCTACACCGACTACGGCAACGCGTCGGCGGCCCAGAAGCCCCCGGCCGACCAGGTCGTCGAGGCGCCCGCCGAGCTGTACAACCTGTTCAACTGACCTCCGCGGTGGGGTTCGGCGATCACGCCGGACCCCACCGTCAGTCCTCGGCGCGCTGCCGCGCGGCGTCGATACGGGCGCGCGCGCCGTCCAGCCAGCGCTGGCACACCCCGGCGAGTTGCTCGCCGCGCTCCCAGAGGGCCAGCGACTCCTCCAGCGAGGTACCACCGGCCTCCAGCTTCTCCACCACCGAGGCCAGCTCGGCGCGGGCCTGCTCGTAGCTGAGCTGCTCGTCCTTCGTCCCGGTCATCGTCTCTCTTTCCTCAGCCGTCGACGGTGGCGGTCAGCTCGCCCTCGGCGAGGCGTACCCGCAGTGGATCGCCCTTGGCGACCTCGGAGGCCGCGCGGACGACGTGGCCGTCGGCGCGCTGCACGATCGCGTAGCCGCGCTCCAGCGTCGCGGCCGGGGACAGCGCGCGCAGCCGGGCCAGCGTGTGCCGCAGGTCGTCGGTGGCCCCCCGCAGCCGGTGCTCCAGGGACCGGCCGGCGCGGTCACGCAGCGCCGACACGTCCACCGCCCGCTGCTCGACCATCACCTGCGGCCGGGCCAGCACCGGGCGGGAGCGCAGCAGGTCGATCCGGTGCTGCTCCCGGTCGACCAGGTGGCGAACGGCCCGTTCCAGCCGGGACCGGGCCTGGCCGATCAACCGGACCTCCTCGGTCAGGTCCGGCACGATGCGCTTGGCCGCGTCGGTCGGGGTGGAGGCGCGCACGTCGGCCACGTAGTCCAGCAGCGGCGCGTCGGTCTCGTGGCCGATCGCGCTGACCACCGGCGTGCGGCAGGCGAAGACCGCCCGGCACAGCGTCTCGTCGGAGAAGGGCAGCAGATCCTCGATGCCGCCACCGCCCCGGGCGATGACGATCACGTCGACCGCCGGATCGGCGTCGAGCACCTTCAGTGCGCCGACGATGTCCGGCACCGCGCTCGGCCCCTGCACCGCCACGTTGATCGTGCGGAAGTCGACGGCGGGCCAGCGGCGGCGGGCGTTCGTCAGCACGTCCCGCTCGGCCGCCGAGGCGCGGCCGGTGATCAGGCCGACCCGGCCCGGCAGGAACGGCAGCCGCCGCTTGCGGGACCGGTCGAACAGGCCCTCGGCGGCGAGCAGCTTCTTGAGCTTTTCCAGCCGGGCCAGCAGCTCACCGAGGCCGACCTGGCGGATCTCGTCGGCGCGCAGGCTGAGCGTGCCCCGCGCGGCGTAGAACTCGGGCTTGGCGTGCAGCACCACCCGGGCGCCCTCGCGCAGCTCCGGCGCGCCGGCGTCCAGCACGTCGCGGTTCGTGGTGACGGTGAGGCTCAGATCGGCCGACGGGTCGCGCAGCGTGAGGAAGACGGTGCTCGCGCCGGGACGGCGGCTGATCTGCGCCACCTGGCCGTCGACCCACACCCAGCCGAGGCGGGCGATCCAGGCGCCGACCTTCTGGCTGACCACCCGGACCGGCCACGGCTCCTCGGCCGTGCTCCGCCCGTCCGGCTTGCTCTGCCCGTCCGGCTTGCTCTGCCCGTCCTCTCCCGCGCTCACCAGCCCACCCTACGGCCCGGGACCGACAGCGCCCGCGCGCGCCTCGCGGCCGCTGCCGCACGGGAGAGCGCCACGTACGATGGGCGGGTGACTGACGCTGAGACGACTCCCCGGACCGGCAAGCGCGTGCTCCTGGCCAACCCCCGCGGCTACTGCGCGGGCGTGGACCGGGCGGTGCAGACCGTCGAGGAGGCGCTGAAGCTCTACGGCGCGCCGATCTACGTGCGTAAGCAGATCGTGCACAACAAGCACGTGGTGCGCACGCTGGAGGCCCAGGGCGCGATCTTCGTGGAGGAGAACGAGGAGGTGCCGGAGGGCGCCACCGTCATCTTCTCCGCCCACGGCGTCGCCCCCGAGGTGTACGAGCAGGCCAAGGAGCGCTCGCTGCGGGCGATCGACGCCACCTGCCCGCTGGTCACGAAGGTGCACCACGAGGCCCGGCGGTTCGCCGCGCAGGACTACGACATCCTGCTCATCGGGCACGAGGGGCACGAGGAGGTCATCGGCACCGCCGGTGAGGCGCCCGCCCACATCCAGCTCGTCGACGGCCCCGACGGCGTCGACAAGGTCACCGTGCGCGACCCGGAGAAGGTGGTCTGGCTGTCCCAGACCACGCTGTCGGTGGACGAGACGCTGGAGACCGTGGCCCGGCTCAAGAAGCGCCTGCCGTTGCTCCAGTCGCCGCCCAGCGACGACATCTGCTACGCCACCTCCAACCGCCAGCACGTGGTCAAGGAGATCGCCCCCGAGTGCGACGTGGTGATCGTGGTCGGCTCGCGCAACTCCTCGAACTCGGTCCGGCTGGTCGAGGTGGCGCTGGACGCCGGCGCCCGCGCCGGGCACCTGGTCGACTTCGCGCACGAGATCGACGACGCCTGGCTGGCCGGGGCGAGCACTGTGGGTGTGACCTCCGGCGCGAGCGTCCCGGACGAGCTGGTCCAGCAGGTGCTCGCGCACCTGGCCGAGCGCGGCTTCGGCGACGTCGAGGAGATCACCACCGCCGACGAGCGGCTGACGTTCTCGCTGCCGCAGGAACTCAAGCGCGACATGAAGGCCGCCGCCGCGGCGCGCGGCTGACGGGAACGCAACGGCCGTCCGCCGCGTCCAACCGACCATGAAGACTCCTCGTACGGTGCTCGTCGCACTGCTCGCCGGCCTCGCGCTGACCGCCTGCGCCGCACCCGGCGACGGGTCCGCCGATCCCAGCCCCAGCCCGAGTACGACGGGAGCCGCCCCGGTGACCAGCCAGCCCGATCCCGGCACCGGCCCGAGCCGGCCGGACCCCTCCTGGAAGGGCGGCCCGTCGACGCCGCCGGGCGTCGGCGGCACCGTCATCACCGGCACCGTGCAGGCCGGGGTCGAGCCGAACTGCCTGCTGCTCGACGGCCACCTGCTCGTCGGCGGCCCCCGCGACGTGCTCAAGGCCGGCGCCCGGGTCGAGGTCACCGGCCGTCCCGAACCGGGCATGATGACCACCTGCCAGCAGGGCACCCCGTTCGTGGTCGAGTCCGCCCGCCCCGCCTGACCTGGCTACTGAAGTCCCGGCCGGCAGGCCGACGAAGCGTCGAACCATCTGTTGTCAGACTGGGCGGCTCTGCGTCACCTGCCGGGCGTCGTCCAGCCCTGGACGTCTCCACAACGTCAGAACGGCAATCGTGAGAAGCGCAGCGCCGATCCATGCACCGAGCCGCAGAAAGACGAATCCAAATCCAAGCCAGACCGGGATCGGCTCCGCCGGCGCGCTGAGGGCCTGGCCAAGGGCCAGTGCGCTCACTGCCGCGGCCGGTAGCAACGCGACGCTGCCGGTGATGAAGAGCACCACGACCGGCTGGCTTTCAGCGGCCGGCCGACGCCGTATGTGATGTGCGATGCCGGCGATCATCCACCAGCCCGCAATCGCCCCCAACGCCGCACCGGCCAGGGCCGCGGGCGACGCCAGCGCGGGGGCGGTGCGAGTTACCGAGGCTTGAACGCCCACGCGATCAGCGTCGACGACGCCCTGTGAGCCCACCTCGATCCGCCAACCATCGCGATACGCCACGAAGGTCGGGCAGCATGTCTCGTCCAGGACGGGCCCGACGTCCCATCCCGCCCGCCGCAGCGGATCGCGGGCGTTGTTGACGGCAGAGACTGCGGCGGACCGGTCCGGCCAGGTGCTCAACCAGCTCACCGAGCCGGTACGGTAGCCGTCGGTCCCGAGTAGTAGATCTTTCCAACCTCGCTCGGCGTCCGCAGCGAAGACCGCCTCGAGCCGATGAGGCCCCTCGGAGTTTGCCGGCAGAGCCGGTTCGATCATCCTTTGCGCTTCCCCGTCGGTCGGCAGCGCAGGCGCAGTCTGCCAGGTCAAGAAAGACAGGAAGGAAGCCGCGGCGACGGCGCAGAGCAAGGCCGCCACGAATGCCGCCGAAAGCTCCCACCTTCCCCGAACAGCCAGCTTCTCACGGGCCGTGCCGATGAACGCCGCGACCACCCGTCGTGGCCGAGCTGATGGCGGTCGGGTCATGATTTCCCCTTAAGCGGTGGCGCTGACGCGGTCAGGGCGCTGCTCACCTTAACACCCTGAGCCCATTGGAATGCGGTTGAGAATTAATGGATATGAAATGAATTGGTGTGGGCGCCAAGCGCCCGCACCAATTCATTTCACGCTTTGGTTCGCTTAGTAGATCCAGACGCCGTTGTAGATGCGGATCCAGCTTCCCTTACCGTAGAACCATCCACGGTAGAAGATGCGATGGGTGGTCGACCTGAAGCAGTCGGTGTCGCGCCAGCCGAAGTAGGAATTCGAGCTCTTTCCGCTGGGAAGGTTGCCGTACGGCCCGGTCACCGAGCATGAGGTGTGGCTCGACGAATCGCGGCTCAGGTTGAGTGTCTTTCCGCTCCGGTTGTGCACAACCCCACAGAACACGTTGCACGAAGTGCCGTTGGTGCAGTCCGGCGGCGGTGCGAGAGTCCTGAACGCGCCACCGCCCTCCTCGCAGGCCAGCGACGGGATGGCCAGCTTCGCCTCGGCCACGTCGAGGTCGAGCCCTGCGGCGTCGATCTCTTCCTGAGTCGTGCCGAGCTCGACGATGATGATGGTTTCTTCTGGTTCGTCAGCCCATGCTGCGCCGCTGTTCGGAAGAGTCAGGCCGCCAATTGAAATGGCCAGCGCGCCCAATGTCGCCAACAATGCGCGACGGATTCCCCGCATGTGCACCTCGTTCTCTGGAAGGGGTGTTGCGGACACCGTACATAGACATCGAAGTATCGGCAAGCGGCTAAGAGTGGCCGGGCTTAATTGCCTTAATGTCCGTTATGCCAAAGGGGGCATCGTGCAATGCGGCAGTCTGGCAGAATGCGATTCTGTCTCGACTTGGGCGGGCAGGCGCAGCTGCCGCATGCGCTTCGGCGAGCCGCGCTGTGGCTCAGAATTCGTGGTGGCGAAGCTCGGGCGCCTGCGGCTGCCTCGGCGCCAGCTCGACCTGCGCCGGGGCGGCCAGCTCGTCGTCGGAGACGCCCAGCTCGGCCAGCTTCCGCGCGCTCACCAGCACCCGGGCCTCCAGCGAACCCACCGCCCGGTTGTACGCCGTCACCGCCCCGCCCAGCGAACTACCCAGCTTGCCGACGTGGTCGCCCAGCGTGGACAGCCGCCCGTACAGCTCGCGGGCCAGCGAGTGGACGGTCGCCGCGTTGCGCGCCAGCGCCTCCTGCCGCCACGAGTAGGCCACCGTGCGCAGCAGCGCCACCAGCGTCGCCGGGGTGGCCAGCACCACGTTGCGGGCGAACGCATGCTCCAGCAGGGACGGGTCGCGTTGCAGGGCCACATCGAGGAACGGGTCGGCCGGCACGAACAGCACCACGAACTCCGGAGTCTGGTCGAACGCCGACCAGTAGGACTTGGCGGCCAGGCCGTCCACGTGCGCGCGCAGGTGCCGGGCGTGCGCGTCCAGGTGGGTGTCACGCCCCCGCTCGTCGCGTGCCTCCATCGCGGTCAGGTACGCGTCGAACGGCGCCTTCGCGTCCACCACCACCGTCCGGCCGCCGTGCAGCCGGACCACCAGGTCGGGGCGTACCCCCTGGTGGTCGGTCGCGGCGGTGACCTGCTCGCTGAAGTCGCAGTGCTCCAGCATGCCGGCGGCCTCGACGATCCGGCGGAGCTGGTGCTCGCCCCAGCGGCCCCGCACCTGCGGCGCGCGCAGCGCGGCCACCAGCTGCTTGGTCTCGGTGCGCAGCTCGCCGGAGACCGCGCTCATGGACCGCACCTGCTCGCGCAGCTCGGCGTACGCGTCGACCCGGTCCCGCTCCAGCTCGGCCACCCGCTGCTCGTAGCGGCGCAGCGTGTCGTGCAGCGGCGCGACCGCGCGGGCCACCGCCTCCTGCGACTGCGCCGTGGCCTCGTAGCTCAGCGCCCGCATGGACTGCTCCAGCCGGCCCTCGCCCGCCTTGGTCGCGGCGAGAGTCGCCTCCAGGCGGGCGATGTCGGCCGCCGCGCGCGCCCGCGCGGCCAGCCAGCCCACCGCGCCGCCCGCGGCGAGGCAGAGCACCACCACGGCCAGCGTCGCAAAGCTCATGGCCAAGAGCTTGCCAAACGGGTACGACGTGCGCCCGGTGGGTACGTTCGAGTCATGGAGTTCGCGTTGTGGCTGTTCCTGATCCTGCTGCTCGGAGGTGCGTTCATGTTCTGGCGGAGGGGGAGCAGATCGCGTCGCTCGAACGAACTGGCCGACGCCCGCGCCGAGGCGCAGCGGTGGTACGAGCGGCTCGGCGGCCAGCTGATGAACCTGCACGGCGACGCCCCGGCGGTCCGCCAGGCGCTCGCCGACGCGGGTGAGCGCTACAACGCGGCCGGTTCGCAGCTGGAGCAGGCGAGCACGCCGCGCCAGTTCGGGCTGGCCCGGGAGACCGCGCTGGAAGGGCTGGCGTACATCCGGGCGGCGCGTACCGCGATGGGCATCGACCCGGGCCCGGAGCTGCCGCCGCTCGCCGCCGCCCAGGGCGCGGGCGCGCTCACCAAGGAGCGTCAGGTCGACGTGCAGGGGCAGACGTTCCGGGCCGGACCGCAGCCGGGCAACGCGACGCCCTACTACTACCCGGGTGGCCGGTTCCAGGGGCGGCCGGTGCCGGCCGGCTGGTACTCCACGCCGTGGTGGAAGACCGCGCTCGGCGCCGGCGTCGGTGTGGTCGGCGGTCTGCTGATCGCCGACGCGCTGTTCTCGCCCGCGTTCGCCGACCCCGGGTACGGCTACGACGCCGGCTACCAGGAGGGCTTCGGCGACGGCCAGGACTTCGGCGACCAGGGCGGAGACATGGGCGGCGGTGGTGACTACGCCGGTGGCGACTTCGGCGGCGGTGACTACGCCGGTGGCGACTTCGGTGGCTTCGGCGGCGGAGATTTCGGCGGTGACTTCGGCGGCGGCGACTTCTAGCCGGCACCGCCGCGCCGGGCGCGGCGGTGCCGCGCGTCGGGCGCTGCTCGCGACGCGCCGCGCGCAGGCGTTAAGAAGGGCCCCCTCTTATGCACGAGGCGTTAAGAGGGGGCCCTTCCTTACACCTCAGCCGGTGTTGCGCATGCCGGCGGCGATGCCGTTGACGGTGGTCAGCAGCGCCCGCTCCAGCGCCGTACCGTCGTTCGGGGCACGCCGCCCACCCGGCGCGGTCGCCACCGCCCGCCCGGCCGCACCTGATTCGCGGTACTGCCGCAGCAACGCCACCTGGAGGTGGTGCAGCGGCTCCAGGTAGGTGTCCCGCACGGCGAGCGTGCGCTGCAGCACGGGGGAGTTCTCCAGCAGCGCCGGTGAGCCGGTGACGGCCAGCACCTCCTGCTTGGTCAGCTCGTACTCCTGCTCGATCTTGTCGAAGATCGGGTGCAGCTTCTTCGGCACCAGCGTCTCCACGTACCGCCGGGCGATGGTCAGGTCGGTCTTGGTCAGCATCATCTCGACGTTCGACAGGAACGTGCGGAAGAAGTGCCAGTTCCGGTTCATCTCGGCGAGCACGTCGGCCAGCCCGGCCGCCCGCGCGGCGGCCAGCCCGGAGCCCACGCCGAACCAGCCCGGCACGATCTGCCGGGTCTGCGTCCAGCCGAACACCCACGGGATGGCCCGCAGGCCGGACAGGCCGGCGCCGGTGTTCGGGCGCTTCGCCGGCCGGGAGCCGATGTTCAGCGCGCCGAGCAGCTCGGTCGGCGTGGAGGCCCAGAAGTACGCGGGCAGGTCCGGGTCCTCGACCAGCGACCGGTACGACCGGAACGCCGACTCGGACACCACGTCCATGGCCGCGTCCCAGCGCTCCAGCATCTCGGCCGGCTGCCGGGGCGCGGTGTGCAGCAGCGTCGCCTGAAGCACCGCCGCGACAGTCAGCTCCAGGTTCTCCCGGGCCAGCGCCGGCAGCGTGTACTTGTCGGAGATGACCTCGCCCTGCTCGGTCACCTTGATCGCGCCGTCCAGCGTGCCGTACGGCTGGGCCAGGATCGCGTCGTGCGTGGGACCGCCGCCACGGCCGACGGTGCCGCCCCGGCCGTGGAACAACCGCAGGTGTACGCCGTGCCGCGCGGCCACGTCCCGCAGCGCGCGCTGCGCCCGGTGGATGGACCACTGGCTGGTGGTGATGCCCGCCTCCTTGTTGGAGTCCGAGTAGCCGAGCATCACCTCCTGCACGTCGCCCCGCGCCGCCACCAGCGCCCGGTACGCGGGCAGCGACAGCAGCTCGTCCAGCAGCTCGCCGCCGGCGTTCAGCTCGGCCGGGGTCTCCAGCAGCGGCACGATGCCGATGCGGGCCCGCCCGGAGTGCACGTCCACCAGGCCGGCCTCGCGGGCCAGCACCACGGCGGCGAGCACGTCGTCCACGCCGAGCGTCATCGAGATGATGTACGACTCGATCACCTCGGGGCCGAACCGGTCCTGCGCCTCGCGGATGGCCGCGAACACGTCGAACGTCTTGCGGGCCGACTCGGTGAGCGGGCTGTCCTGGGTGGAGAGCGGCCGGCGGCCGGTCAGCTCGTCGGCGAGCAGCTTGGTGCGCTCCAGCCGGGTCAGCGCCGGGTAGTCGGACACCTCGCCGACGGCCTCGTAGAGCTGGGCCAGCACCTCGTGGTGCTTCTCCGCGTGCTCCCGGATGTCCATGGTGGCCAGGTGCAGCCCGAACGCGGACACCGTACGGATGGTCGAGGCGAGCCGCCCGACGGCGGTGAGCTGGCCGGAGTTGCGGGCCAGCGACGCGCGCAGCAGCTCCAGGTCGGCGATCAGCTCGGCCGAGCCCCGGTAGTCGCGCCCCGGCACGTGCGGGGTGTCGGCGCGCAGCCGCTCCCGGGTGTTGGCGAGCTTCGCCTTCACGCACCGCGCCTTGAGCCGGTACGGCTCCTCCGCGTTGACCCGGCGGAACCGGGGCGCCACCTCGGGTAGCGCGTCCAGGTCCTTGGCCAGGCTGGCGGACAGGTCGAGCGACACCGCGCGCAGCCGCCGGGACACGCTGACCTCGGTGATCAGCTCGTCCATCGCCTTCTCGGTGGCGGCGATGCCGTGCTCGTGCTGGATGCGCAGCACCTCGCGGGTGACCACCGGCGTGACGAACGGGTTGCCGTCGCGGTCGCCGCCGATCCAGGTGCCGAAGCTCAGCGGGCGGGACGTCGGTGACGTCTCCACGCCGAGCGTGCGCAGCGTGTCGGCGAGGTCGTCGAGGACCTGCGGCGCGGCCTCGGCGTACAGGTCGCGCAGGTAGTAGATCGCGTTGCGCGCCTCGTCGGTCGGGTCCGGCCGGTCCAGCCGCAGCTCGTCGGTCTGCCACATCAGGTCGAGCAGTTCGGCCAGGCGGCGGTTCGCCGGGCCCTCGTCGCTGGCGCCGTACAGGATCGCGTTCGCGGTCTCGGTGTCCAGCTCGTCGGCGACCGCGCGCAGCTTGGACAGGATGGACCGGCGGGCCGCCTCGGTCGGGTGCGCGGTGAAGACCGGGCGTACGGCCAGCCGGCGGGCCGCGGCGGCGATCTCCTCGGCCGGTACGCCCCGCTCGGCGATCATCTTGGCGGCCTGGTCCAGCCAGCCTCCGTCGGTGGCGCGGCGGCGGCGCAGGTCCCGGGCGCGGTGCACCTGCTCGGTGATGTTCGCCAGGTGGAAGTAGGTGGAGAAGGCACGGGCGAGCTTCGTGCCGGTGGTGACGTCGAGCCCGGCGAGGCGCTGGGCGGCGGCCGGCGCGTCGGAGCGGACCTGGGCGCGGATCTCCTCGACCAGGTCGAGCAGCGGGCGGCCCTCCTGCCGGGCGAGGGTCTGCCCGAGCAGCGTGCCGAGGCGGCGGATGTCGGCCCGGAGAGCGGCGTCGGGGCCGTCGTGGTCGTGCTGGTCGGTCACGGTTGCGCTCCTTACGCGAGGACGAAGGACAGCGCTGTCCGACTCCCCTGGATCGTATCCGCGTACCCCCGGGGGACAGGAGGGGGACCGCGTGATGATCTGCACTCTGGGACGGCCCGCCGGTCAGCCCCGGTCGACGGCGTGCCGGCCCGGCGCCGGGCGCTGTCGGGCGCGGAACATGGTCGCGGTGAGCAGCCCGGCCAGGCCGGCGACGACCCAGATCAGCAGGCCGGTCAGCGCCCAGCCGCCGCCGCGCCAGCCGAAGTAGATGGCCGATTTGAACAGGTCGGTGGCGAGGCCTGGAACGTTCCAGCGGTGCATGCCGCGCAGGAGCGGCGGCAGGAACTCGGGCGCGTAGATGCCGCCGGACCCGGGGTTGCCGAGCACCACGAGCAGCAGGATCACGATGCCGGTGCCGAGCAGTCCGAGCCAGCCCTGGACGGCGGCGGCGACCATCCCGGCCGCGAAAGCGGCGAGCGCGCCGACCACCGCCACCGCCGCCACGTGACCGGCGAACACGCCGAGCACCGGTCCGACCAGGATCGCCCCGATGACGCCGAGCAGGATCGCGTGCACCGCGAGCGTGGCGATCCGCAGCCCGGCCCGGCGCAGGTCGCGGGGGCTGGTGCCGAGTGAGATGCCGAGCGCCGTGGACGCCAGGTAGCCGCCGAGCACCACGCCGACGGCCAGGTAGAACGGGACCAGGCCGCGCGGGTCGTCGGCGGAGACCGGCACGTCGTCGGTGACCTGAAGCGGCACCCCGGCCTGCCGGGCCGCCTCGGTGAACACGTCGGTGACGAGTTCGGTGGCGGCGGGCGCTCCGGCGCTGGCGGTGGCGAGCGTCAGGCCGCCGTCCGGGGCGGAGCTGAGCACCGCGTACACCGATCTGTCGGTGAGGCCGTCCTGGGCGGCGCCGCGGCTGTCGTACCCGACGGGTTTGATCGTGTCGGTGCGGGCGCGGACGGCGGACATCACGGCCTGGGCCTGCTGGTCGCTGGTGACGACGGCGACCGGGATGTCGCGCGGGTCGGGCTTGTGCAGCGCGCCGACGTAGGCGGCGATGAACGCGCTGGCCAGCGCCAGGGTGCCGAGGATCAGCGCCGCCGTGCGCGGCAGCCAGTCCCGGGTACGCAGTTCCGGCGCGTCGTCCACGCGCTCAGCCTATTGGCGGCATTTGCCTGGCTGAGGCGGTTTCGTCAGGGCGAAAACCGCTGGTCCGGGCCGATAGCGTCGGGCCATGCAGGCACCCGTCTATCCCCCCAAACCGAAGCCGGGCGACCGCGTCGCGGTCGTCTCACCCTCCGCCGGCCTGCCGGGTCTCTTCCCCCACGTGTACGAGCTGGGGCTGCGCCGGCTCCGCGACGAGCTGGGGCTGGAACCGGTGGAGTACCCGACCACCCGCGTCATGGGCGCCGACCCGCGCGACCGGGCACGTGACCTGATGGCCGCGTTCACCGACCCGACGATCACCGCCGTGCTGGCCACCGTCGGCGGGGACGACCTGATCACTGTCACCCCGTACCTGAACGACGAGGAGCTGTGGGCCAACCCGAAGCCGTACTTCGGCTACTCGGACAACACCAACGTGCTCAACCACCTCTACCGGCTGGATCTCGTCGGCTACCACGGCGGGTCCGTGCTGGTGCACCTCGGGCGCTCCGGCAAGCCGCACCCGCTGACGTTCGACTCGCTGCGCGCCGCGCTGTTCACCTCCGGCTGGTACGAGCTGACCGCCGCCCCCGAGTGGGGCGACGAGCCGTGCGACTGGCGCGACCCGGCCACGCTGGCCGAGGAGCCGCCGATGTACCCGTCCGAGGGCTGGCGCTGGCACGGCCCGGCCGAGGTGGTGCAGGGCCGCACGTGGGGCGGCAATCTGGAGATCCTGCACTGGCTGATGGCGACCGACCGCGTTCCGCGCGCGGCCGACCTGGCCGGCTCGGTGCTGGTGCTGGAGACCTCGGAGGAGATGCCGTCCGCGCAGGAGGTCTTCCGGATCGTGCGGAACCTGGGCGAGCGCGGGTTGCTCGCCGGCTTCCCGGCGATTGTGGTGGGCCGGCCCAAGGCGTGGGACTTCGACCGGCCCCACACGGTCGCGGAGCGGCTGGCCTGGGCCGCCGACCAGCGGGCGGCGATCCTGTCGGCTCTTGCCCCCTACGCGGGCGACCCGGTGGTGGTCTTCGACGTCGACCTGGGCCACACCGACCCGCAGCTGATCATCCCGTACGGCGGCGAGATCCGCGTGGACGCGGTGGAGCGCCGCATCGCGGTCCGCTACTGACCTCGCCGCCCGCCTGCTCGGTGGAACGGCATGGGTGTCTACGTCGCCGTTTGACACCCACGCCGTTCCACTCACGCCTCGAAGTGGCGGTCAGTGGAACGTTATGGGTGTCTCAGCGCCCTTTTGACACCCATGGCGTTCCACCCGGCGCTTGGCGGGCGGCGGTTGGCGGCGGGCGGCGGCGTGGGTCAGGCGTTGACGACGGCGAAGGCCCGCACCGGGAACGTGCCCATGCCGGCGACCCGTGGCGGGGCGGCGGTGAACCGGAAGCCGGTCGGCGGCAGCGCGTCCAGGCCGGTCAGGTGCTCCACGATCGGCACCCCGGCGGCCAGCAGACCGGTGTGCGCCGGGCGCCGGCCCTCCGCCGCCGGAGTCATGTCGTCGATGTTGATCGAGTCGATGCCGACCAGCGCCGCGCCCGCCTCGGCCAGCCACTGCGCGCCGTCACCGGTCAGGAAGGGCGCCTCCGGCGCGGCGTACCTGTCGGTGCCGAAGTGCGCGTCCCAGCCGGTGTGCAGCAGCACCGCGCACCCGGCCACGTCGTACGGGGCGAGCATCAGCCGGTCCACCGCCCGGGTACCGGCGGGCACCCGCACCACCAGGCCGGGCAGGTCGGCGAGGCGGTCCAGCGGCACCCCGGTCAGGTCCGGGCCGTCGGCGAAGCGGTGCGACGGCGTGTCCACGTACGTGCCGGTGTTGGCGATCATGTCGATCCGGGCGACGTGGAACTCGACGCCCGGCGCGTACCGATTCCGGGACTCCTCCCGGGTCAGCCAGTCGCTGATCGCCGGGCCGGGCCAGCCGGGCAGCGTGACCAGCCCTTCGGCGATCACGTGACTCAGTTCGACGAGCTTCCGCCCACCCGAGGCCGGCACATCGAGGCCCCGTCCGCCCTTGTGCGGCTCCTCGACCACGGTCCGGTTGGTGATCCGCACCTCGCCGACCATGAGCAGCCCGAGGTGCCGGACCAGAAGCGCGGCCACCTCGTCGTCGGTGACGTCCGGGTGCGGCACGTCCAACCGGAACCCGTCCGTGCGCAGGCCACCACCGTTTGCGAAATCCACCTGGGCGTCGAAGACCGCCCGATACTCGACCATCCGCCCACCGCACCACGCCCGGTCACGGCCGGTCAAGATCGAAGATCGGGCGGGCCCGGATCGTCGGTGGAGGGGGATAGGCTCGAACGGTGCACCCCCCGTCCGGCTGGACGCGGGGTCGTCGTCGTGTGTCGATCCGCTGGAAGTGATCACTGATGCTCACCGGACTCTTCTCCGCCGCCCTGGCCGACCCGGGGCTGGCCCGGGCGCGTGACCTGGCGCGCTCCGGTGCCGCGCAGGTCGACGGGCTCGACCTCACCGCCCCCGCCGCGCTGCGCCCGTTCGCGGTGGCAGCGGTCGCCTCCGACGAGCCGGCCGGCGGCGCGGGCCGTCCCGTGCTCGCCGTCACCGCCACCACCCGGGAGGCCGACGACCTGGCCTCCGCGCTGGGCAGCCTGCTGCCGCCGGAGCAGGTGGCGGTCTTCCCGTCCTGGGAGACGCTGCCGCACGAGCGCCTGTCGCCCCGCTCCGACACGGTCGGGCGGCGCCTCGCCGTGCTGCGCCGCCTCGCCCACCCGGAGGCCGCCGACGCGCACGGCCGCACCGGGCCGCTGCGGGTCGTCGTCGCGCCGGTCCGGTCATTGCTCCAGCCGCAGCTCAAGGGCCTCGGCGACCTGGAACCCGTCCAGCTCGCCGCCGGTGACGAGGCCGACCTGGAAGAGGTCGCCCGCCGGCTCACCGACATGGCGTACGCCCGGGTCGACCTGGTCACCAAGCGCGGCGAGTTCGCGGTACGCGGCGGCATCCTGGACGTCTTCCCGCCCACCGACGAGCACCCGTCCCGGGTCGAGTTCTGGGGCGACGAGGTGGAGGAGATCCGCACGTTCGCGGTCGCCGACCAGCGCACCATCGAGGGCGTCGCGCAGATGTGGGCGCCGCCGTGCCGCGAGCTGCTGCTCACCCCGGACGTGCGGGAGCGGGCCGCCGCGCTCGCCGCCGAGCAC
This sequence comes from Micromonospora chalcea, assembly GCF_028768405.1. Lineage (NCBI taxonomy): Bacteria > Bacillati > Actinomycetota > Actinomycetes > Micromonosporales > Micromonosporaceae > Micromonospora > Micromonospora chalcea. The sequence goes on from NZ_CP118233.1 coordinate 5,674,783, forward strand.
CCCGAGCTGGCCGAGATCCTGGACAAGCTCGCCGAGGGCATCCCGGTGGAGGGCATGGAGTCCCTCGCGCCGGTGCTGATCGGCGCCGACGCGCTGGAACTGCTCGTCGACTGCATGCCGGCCGGCACCCACGTACTCCTCTGCGACCCCGAGCGCATCCGCACCCGCGCGCACGACCTGGTGCGTACCTCGGAGGAGTTCCTCCAGGCCAGCTGGGCCGCAGCCGCCGTCGGCGGCCAGGCCCCGGTCGACCTCGGCGCCGCCGCCTTCAAGACCCTGGCCGAGGTACGCACGGCAGCCCGCGCCCTGCGCCAGCCCTGGTGGACGCTCGCGCCGTTCGGCCTGGTGGAGGCGGACGCGGCACCGGCCCGGCAGCCCTGGGAGGACGCGCCGGCCGAGGTCGACGTCACCCCCGACGACGCCATCGCGGTGAGCCTGGCCGCCCAGCCGGCCCCGCTCTACCACGGCGAGACGGCCCGGGTGGTCGAGGACCTGAAGCGCTGGGCCGGCGAGGGCTGGTCGATCGCGCTGGTCTTCGAGGGGCACGGCCCCGCCCAGCGGGCCGTCGAGGTGCTCCGTGACGCCGGTCTCGGCGCCCGGCTCACCGAGGAGGTGCCCACCGCGCCCGCACCGGGCGAGCTGCTCGTGTCGTGCGGCTGCCTGACCGCCGGCTTCGTCGACGAGGCGTCGAAGTTCGTGCTGCTCACCGGCAACGACGTCACCGGCGGCCGGGGCACCTCCACCCGCGACATGCGCAAGATGCCCAGCCGGCGGCGCAACACCATCGACCCGCTGGAGCTGAAGGCCGGCGACTTCGTGGTGCACGAGCAGCACGGCATCGGCCGGTACGTCGAGCTGGTGCAGCGCACGGTCAACGGCGCCAGCCGCGAATACCTGGTCATCGAGTACGCGCCGAGCAAGCGCGGCCAGCCCGGCGACCGCCTCTTCGTCCCGACCGACCAGCTCGATCAGCTCTCCCGCTACGTCGGCGGCGAGCAGCCCACGCTGCACAAGATGGGCGGCTCGGACTGGCAGAAGTCCAAGGCGCGGGCGCGCAAGGCGGTCCGCGAGATCGCCGCGCAGCTCATCCAGCTCTACGCCGCGCGCAAGGCGTCCAAGGGGCACAACTTCGCCCCCGACACCCCGTGGCAGCGGGAGCTGGAGGACGCCTTCCCCTGGCAGGAGACGCCGGACCAGCTGGCCGCCATCGAGGAGGTCAAGCGGGACATGGAACAAACCGTCCCGATGGACCGGCTGATCTGCGGCGACGTCGGCTACGGCAAGACCGAGATCGCGGTACGGGCGGCGTTCAAGGCGGTGCAGGACGGCAAGCAGGTGGCGGTGCTGGTGCCGACCACGCTGCTGGTGCAGCAGCACTACAATACGTTCGCCGAGCGGATGAGCCAGTTCCCCGTCTCGATCCGGCAGCTGTCCCGGTTCCAGACGCCGAAGGAGACCGAGCAGACGCTGGAGATGGTCGCCGCCGGCACCGTCGACATCGTCATCGGCACCCACCGGCTGCTCCAGGCGTCCACCCGGTTCAAGCAGTTGGGCCTTGTGATCATCGACGAGGAGCAGCGGTTCGGCGTCGAGCACAAGGAGCACCTGAAGACGCTGCGCGCCTCGGTCGACGTGCTCGCCATGTCGGCCACCCCGATCCCGCGCACGCTGGAGATGGCGATCACCGGCATCCGGGAGATGTCCACCATCGCCACCCCGCCGGAGGAGCGGCACCCGGTGCTCACGTTCGTCGGCGCGTACGACGACCGGCAGGTGGCCGCCTCCATCCACCGCGAGCTGCTCCGCGACGGTCAGGTCTTCTACCTGCACAACCGGGTCGAGTCGATCGAGAAGACGGCCCGCAAGTTGCGGGAGCTGGTGCCGGAGGCCCGGGTCGCGGTGGCGCACGGCCAGATGGGCGAGGAGGCGCTGGAGAAGGTGATGGTCGGCTTCTGGGAGAAGGAGTTCGACGTCCTGGTCTGCACCACCATCGTCGAGTCCGGCATCGACATCCCGAACGCCAACACGCTCATCGTGGAGCGGGCCGACCTGCTCGGCCTGGCCCAGCTGCACCAGATCCGCGGCCGGGTCGGCCGGGGCCGCGAGCGGGCGTACGCGTACTTCCTCTACCCGCCGGAGAAGCCGCTCACCGAGAACGCGCACGAGCGGCTGGCCACCATCGCCCAGCACACCGAACTCGGCGCGGGCATGTACGTGGCGATGAAGGACCTGGAGATCCGCGGCGCCGGCAATTTGCTCGGCGGCGAGCAGTCCGGCCACATCGAGGGCGTCGGCTTCGACCTGTACGTCCGGATGGTCGGCGAGGCGGTGTCCGCGTTCAAGGGCGAGAGCACCGAGGAGGAGACGGAGGTCAAGGTCGACCTGCCGATCGACGCGCACCTGCCGCACGACTACGTCGGAGTGGAGCGGCTGCGCCTGGAGATGTACCGCAAGCTCGCCGAGGCCCGCGACGCCGAGCGGCTGCGCGAGGTGGTCGCCGAGATGACCGACAGGTACGGCGAGCCGCCCGCGCCGGTGCAGAACCTGGTCGCGGTGGCACGGTTCCGGCTGCTGGCCCGCCGCTACGGGCTCACCGACGTGTCGATGCAGGGCAAGCACATCCGGTTCGGCCCGCTGCCGCTGCCCGACTCGAAGCAGATGCGGCTCAAGCGCTACCACCCGGACTCGGTCTACAAGCAGGCGCTCGACCAGGTCAGCGTGCCCCGGCCCAGCACCCGGCGGATCGGCGGCGAGCCGCTGCGCGACCAGGCGTTGCTGGAGTGGTGCGAGCAGCTCCTGGCGGATGTCCTGGGCAAGCCCGAGGAGCTGGCTCGTGCGGTCCCGGCGGGTGCGCGATGAGGTGGGTGGAGTCACAGGCCGGTACGGGGCGTGAGAGAGTGAGCCACATGCGTGCACGTCGTTCCCTCGTCGCCGTCAGCGTCGCGGCCCTTGCCGCGCTCTCTCTCGCCGCCTGTGGCCGGTCCGCCCCGGACGTCGCCGCCTACGTCGGAGACACCCGTTACTCCGTCGAGCGGGTCGATGCGATCTACGACGACGCGCAGCGGCAGTACGCGGACGCCGTCCGGAACCAGGCGCCGCAGACGCCCTCGCCGGAGGAGCTGCGGTCCCCGGTGACCCGGCAGGACGTGCTGAACCTGCTCGTCGCGCTCGACCTCGGCAAGCGCGTCGCGGCCGAGAAGGGCCTCCAGGTCACCGACGAGGTGTCCCCGGAGCAGCTTCAGCAGCCGCTGCGGATGCCGGCGACCACCGAGTACACGAAGCTGTGGGGCGAGTGGGTGGACCTCTCCGCCACCCTCCAGCAGAGCCTGCCCCCGGCCGACCTCAGCGACGAGTCCCTGATGGCCGTCTACCGCGCCATCGAGAAGACCGGGGCGATCCAGCCGGGCCTGACCGTCGACCAGGTCCGGCAGGCGTTCGGCGAGGCCGGGTTCGTGCGCAGCGCCACCGCGCTCAGCAACGCGCTGCAGCAGCAGGCCGAGAAGGTGGACGTCAGCGTCAACCCCCGGTTCGGCGTGAGCGCCGTGCCGTCGCTCGTCAACACCGGCCAGTCGCTCGTCTTCTACTCGCTGCCCTACGTCAGCCAGGACGGCCCGGTCACCGACATCTCGACGCCGGAGGCACCGGCCGGTGGTTCGCCGGCTCCCGGAACCGCATGACCGCCCGCATCGTCCTGCTCGTCACCTCACCCCGGCTGCCCGCCGGCCTGCTGACCTCGGCCGCCTGGGACGCCGTACGCTCCGCGCCGGTCCTCGCCGGTGCGGAGAGCGAGCTGACCCGGGCGGTCCGGACGGCCGGCGCCGAGGTGAGCGTGGTGACCGAGGGCGCGACCCAGGCGCTGCTCGACGCCGCCGCCACGCACGGCGGGGCGGTGTGGCTGGCCGGCCCGGCCGGCGACGAGACGCTGGCCCGTGAGCTGGGGCTGCGGCTGGCCCGCGAGCCCGGGCTGGCCGAGCTGGAACTGATGTACGGCTCGTGGGACCCACCCGGCGCCCGGCTGCTCGACGCGGTCGAGGTGATGGACCGGCTGGCCTCCCCGGGCGGAGACCCGTGGAAGCGGGCGCAGACCCACCGCAGCCTGGCCGGGTTCCTGCTGGAGGAGTGCTACGAGGCGTACGACGCGATCAGCGCCGACGACACCGACGCGCTCCGCGAGGAACTGGGCGACGTGTTGCTCCAGGTGCTGCTGCACGCCCGGCTGGCCGAGGACCTACCGGACGGCAAGAGCTGGACCGTCGACGACGTGGCCGGAACGCTCGTCGACAAGATGGTGCGGCGCAACCCGCACGTGTTCTCCGGCGAGCCGGCCGGCTCGATCGAGGAGATCGAGGCGAACTGGGAACGGATCAAGCGGGCCGAGAAGACCCGCGAATCGGTGCTGGACGGCATCGCGCTGAGCCAGCCCGCGCTCGCGCTGGCCGCGAAGATCCTGGACCGCGCCGGCCGGGTCGGCCTGGCCGTACCGCCCCCGCTGGCCGAGTCGCAGGTGGACCCGGAAGCGCGGCTGGGGGCGAGCCTGCTGGCAACTGTCGCCGCCGCCCGGCAGGCCGGCATCGACCCGGAGGCCGCCCTGCGTCGTGCCACCTTGGCGTACGCCGAGGCGGTCCGAGCCGCCGAACGCCCCACCTGACCCCGCGCACCCCTCCCGCCCTCCAGCCCCCGCGATCTTGCACTTGCGGCCCCCTGGGCATCGCAAATGTCCCTTCCGTCCGGGCAGGAAGTGCAAGATCGCGGAGGGCCCTTGTCCGCCCGGTCGGGACCCAGCGCGCTGCCGGCCCGAGTTGAGCCCTCTCGCTTCCCGAGACTCGTAGACCGCATCTCGGGATCGGCGGTAGATCTTGGTACGAAAGGGCCCTCATAGGGGCCGTTCCGTACCAAGATCTGCCCAGCCACCCGGCGGGCCGTGTCGGTGATCAAGGAGTTTGGGGTCGCGGCGGGCGCGAACTCCTTGATCAACGCGGAGGGTGGCCCGGCGGGCGGGAGCTGGGTCGCGGAAGGGGTCGGGGGTGATCGGTAGGGTGCCGGGTATGGAGTCGTTCGTACCGCTGGCGGAGCGGATCGTGGAGGCGTTGCTGGAGAGCCGGCCCGGGCTGGCCACCTCCGCCGGGGACCACCGCTACGACGACCGGCTGCCCGATCTGTCCGCGGACGCGCTCGCCGCCGATCAGGCGATGCTGAAGGACGCGGCGGACGCGCTCGCCGAGATCGACCCGGACGCGCTCGACGTGGCGGAGAGCGTCGACCACGCGCTGCTCACCAGCATGATCGACAGAGGGCTGTTCGAGGCCACCGAGATTCGCGCCCACGAGTGGGATCCGCTGCGCCACAATCCGGGGCCGCTGCTGCACGCCCTGCTGGCCCGTCCCTTCGCCCCGGCCGAGGAGCGCCTGACCAGCCTCGCCGGGCGCCTGTCGGCCGTACCGGATGCGCTTGCGACGGCGCGCGCGACGCTGCGGGACATGCCGCGCATCCACGCGGAGACGGCGGTCGGGCAGTTCACCGGCACGGCGGCGCTGATCCGCGACGAGGTGCCGGCGTTGCTCGCCCAGGCGCCGGCGCTGCGTGACCGGGTCGGCCCGGCGGCCACGGAGGCGATCGCCGCGCTGGAGGAGTTCGTGGCGTGGCTGCGGCAGGGTCTGGCGGCCGACGCGGGCCCGGGGCGTGACCCGCGGCTGGGCCGGCGGCGCTGGGAGGCGCGGCTGTGGCACACGCTCGACACCGAGCTAAGCGCCGCCGAGGTGCAGCGCCGCGCCTGGGCCAACCTGGAACGGGTCACCGAGGAGATCCGCGCGGCGGCCGTCGAGCTGGTCGGTGGCCCGGCCGACGACGAGACGGTACGCCGGGCGCTGGACCTGCTGGCCGCCGAGCACCCGGACGACGCCGCCATCGTCGACCTCGCCTCGGTGACGCTGGACGAGGCGAGTGACTTCGTGCGCCACCACGACCTGGTCAGCATGGTCGGTGACCCGTGTGTCATCCAGGAGATGCCGGAGTTCGCGCGGGGTGTGGCGGTCGCCTACTGCGATTCGCCGGGGCCGCTGGAGACGGCCGACGTGCCGACGTTCTACTGCATCGCGCCCACCCCGGCGGACTGGCCGGCGCAGCGGGTCGAGTCGTTCTACCGGGAATACAACGACCACATGATCCGCAACCTGACCGTGCACGAGGCGATGCCCGGCCACTTCCTCCAACTCGCCCACGCCCGCCGCTACGACGGGCCGACGCGGGTACGCGCGCTCACCGAGTCGGGCGTGTTCATCGAGGGCTGGGCGGTCTACACCGAGGAGCTGATGGCCGGGCTCGGCTTCGGCGGGCTGCCGGTGCGGTTGCAGCAGCTCAAGATGCAGTTGCGGATGACCATCAACGCGCTGCTCGACCAGCTAGTGCACTGCGACGATCTGCCCGAGTCCGAGGCGATGGCGCTGATGACCGGGCGCGGCTTCCAGGAGGAGGGGGAGGCGGCCGGCAAGTGGCGGCGGGCGCTGCTCACCTCCACGCAGCTGTCGACGTACTTCGTCGGCTACAGCGAGATGGCCGACATCGCCGCCGCCCGTCCGGACGGCGTGCCGGTGCGCGACTGGCACGACGCCATGCTGGCGTACGACTGCCCGCCGCCGCGCCACCTGCGCACCCTGCTGGGGGTGTGAGGGCTCACCGGCGGGCGGCGACCGCGTCGATCAGCCAGCGCGACAGGGAGTACGCGGGCGGCAGCTCGGCGGGCAGCGCGTCGACCGGGAACCAGCGCGCCTCGGTCAGCTCCGTGCCGTCGGCCACCGGTTGTGCGGCCGGGTCGGTCACCTCGGCGGTGAACCCGGCGAGCAGTGTGCCCGGTCCGGTCAGCGCCCACGGCTGGCTGTCCACGTACGCGGGGCGGCGCAGGGCCAGGCCGACCTCCTCGGCGATCTCGCGGTGCACCGCCGCCTCCAGCGACTCGCCGGCCTCGACGAACCCGGCGACGAGCGCCCACAACCCGGTCGGCCCTTGCGCGTGCCGGACCAGCAGGAGTTCGCCCGCTCCGTCGGCCGGGCCGGGGCGGGTGACCGCGGTCAGTACCGCCACGGACAGCGGCACGAACACGGTCAGCCCGCAGTCCGGGCAGCGCCGCGCGGTCTCGCCCGGCACGTCGGCCAGTTCGGCCCGGCACGCCCCGCACCACCTGTGCGTACGCCGCCAGGTGACCACGGCGAGCGCCCGTCCGGCCAGGTCGGCGTGGGGTGCGGGCAGTTCGGCGGCGAGGCCGCGCCAGCCGCGCCACCGGCCGGGCAGCGACTCGGGGTCGGTGACCTCGGCCGCCCATGCCGGGGTGCCGTCGAGCGTGCCGACGGGTGTCCAGGCGAGGTCGCCGGGCAGCGCGCCGATGCGCAGCGGCTGCGCGGCGTCCGGGCCGGTCAGCAGTTTCCGGCCGGCGACCGGCAGCGCCAGGTCGCCCGGCTGCGGCGGCCGCCCGTGATCGGCGGCGGGCCGGAACCCGGCGCCGTCGGGCGGGGTCACGACGTGGCGGGGCGGCGGTCCACCACACCCGCGCCGGCCGGTACGGCGAACGCGGCGGCCTCGACGCTCTCGGTGTAGCGGCTCAGCGTCACCTCGGCCGGCTTGCCGTCGATCGTGCCGGAGAAGCTGCCCAGCACGCCTTCGTTCGTCACGCAGGTGCTGAAGCGCTCACCGTCGTGGGTGACGTTCACGCAGGTGGCATGGTGCCCGGCCAGCGTGGTGTCGCTCTGCTCGATGACCGCGTCCGGCGCGAGCGCGGCCTCGGTGAGCAGCCGGATCACCGCGGGCGGGGTGACCAGGCCCTGCTTGCGTGCCTCGTCGTAGACGATCACCGAGGGCTTTCCGGCGGTGAGCACGGGCGGAGACACGGTGCAGGAGGTGCGGGCGGCGGTGCTCGCGCACCGGGTCACCGACTCCTGGGTCACCGTGATCTTGCCGCCGGGCCAGGTGTACGTGGAGCGCAGCGGCTTCTTGGTCTGCGCGATCGAGGCGGTGCGACCGCCGTCGAGCTGGTAGTCGGCGGCCCAGGTCTGCTCCAGCGCCCGGTCCATCCGCGCGGCGAGGTCGTTGACCAGGTCGGCCCGACCGAGCGCGACGCCCGCGTCGTCCAGGGCCTGGCAGCCGGTGACCGAGAGCGACGCGATGACCGAGGCGGCGAGCACGCGGAGAGTCGTCGAGGCGGCAGGCATGATGCCCAGCCTTGTCGATCGACGCAACCTCTCGCAAACCGGTTGCCGGTTGACGACCGGTAATCCGGGAATGTCCGTCTCAGCAAGCGCCTCGGGGGCCGCCCCGAGCGGCGTACGGCGGGGCGGGGACCGATACGCTGCGTTCAACACCTGCCTCAGCCGCACCGTCGCGGCCCATACGGACCGGAACCACACAAACGAGGAGCGACTCAGTGGCAACCATCGAGGGAATCGTCGCCCGGGAGATCCTGGACTCGCGGGGCAACCCGACGGTCGAGGTCGAGGTCGGGCTCGACGACGGCACGATCGCCCGCGCCGCGGTGCCGTCCGGCGCCTCCACCGGCGCCTTCGAGGCGGTCGAGCTGCGCGACGGTGACAAGGACCGCTACCTGGGCAAGGGTGTCGAGAAGGCGGTCGCCAACATCGAGGACCGGATCGTCGACCAGCTCATCGGCTACGAGGCCAGCGAGCAGCGGCTGATCGACCAGAAGATGATCGACATCGACGGCTCGGACAACAAGGGCGAGCTGGGCGCGAACGCCATCCTCGGCGTCTCCCTGGCCGTGGCCAAGGCCGCCGCGGGCAGCGCCGAGCTGAGCCTGTTCCGCTACCTGGGCGGACCGAACGCGCACCTGCTCCCGGTGCCGATGATGAACATCCTCAACGGTGGCGCGCACGCCGACTCGAACGTCGACATCCAGGAGTTCATGATCGCGCCGATCGGCGCGCCGACGTTCCGGGACGCGCTGCGCTCGGGTGCCGAGGTCTACCACGCGCTGAAGTCGGTGCTGAAGAAGAAGGACCTGTCCACCGGCCTGGGCGACGAGGGCGGTTTCGCCCCGAACCTGCCCACCAACGCCGCCGCGCTGGACCTGATCGCCGAGGCGGTGGAGAAGGCCGGTTACCGGCTCGGCACCGACATCGTCTTCGCGCTCGACGTGGCCGCCACCGAGTTCTTCGACAACGGCACGTACACGTTCGAGGGCACCGCGAAGAGCGCCGAGGAGATGAGCAACTACTACACCAAGCTCGCCGGCGACTACCCGATCGTGTCGATCGAGGACCCGCTGGCCGAGGACGACTGGAGCGGCTGGGCCACCCTGACCGCCGCGCTCGGCGACCGGATCCAGATCGTCGGCGACGACCTGTTCGTGACGAACCCGCAGCGCATCGCCCGGGGCATCGCGGAGCAGGCCGCCAACGCGGTGCTGGTCAAGGTCAACCAGATCGGTTCGCTCACCGAGACGCTCGACGCCGTCGACCTGGCCCACCGGGCCGGCTTCAAGTGCATGATGAGCCACCGCTCCGGCGAGACCGAGGACACCACCATCGCCGACCTGGCCGTCGCCACCGGCTGCGGGCAGATCAAGACCGGCGCCCCGGCCCGCTCGGACCGGGTGGCCAAGTACAACCAGCTCCTGCGGATCGAGGAGGAGCTGGCCGACGCGGCGCGGTACGCCGGCGCCGGCGCGTTCCCGCGCTACCGTTCGGCCTGAGCGAGCGCTCCGGGGGAGGGGTGTGACGATGCAGCAGCGCCGCACACCGGGTGGCCAGCGGCCCGCCCGTCGGCCGGGACAGCCCGGCCGGACGGGCGGCGCCCGGGTCCGGTCCACGGCTCGCGACAACGGCGTCCGCGCGGACACGCGCGCCGCCGGCCGGTCACCCGGCGCGTCCCGGGCCAGCGACGGCGTACGCTCCGCCAGCCGCCCCGCCGCGGCCCGGCGTACCGCCGCCGGTGCTCCGGTCAAGCGGCTCACCGCACCCCAACCCCGGCGCATCACCGGGCGCGCCACAGTGCTGTTCGCGGTGCTGATCGCGCTCGCCCTGGCGTACACCTACCCGGTCCGGGTCTACCTGGACCAGCAGGCCGACATCGAGCGGATGGAGGCCGCGCAGGCCGCCCAGCGCGACGAGATCGAGCGGCTCACCGCCGAGGCGGCCAAGTGGAAGGACCCGGAGTACGTCAAGACGCAGGCCCGGGAGCGCTTCTTCATGGGCAAGCCGGGCGAGACGCTGCTGGTGGTGCTCTCCGACCCGGAGGGCGCGGCCAAGGACGCCGGCAAGGACGCGAAGCCGGGGGCGCCGACCGCGCCGGAGCCCTGGTACGACACCCTGTGGTCGAGCGTGCGGGCGGCGAACGCCGAGCGCGGGGACAAGTGAGCACCACACGAAAGGCACCATCTTGAGCGTCGTACCACCGTCGGAGCCGGCGGCGGACTCCGTACCCCTGCCGGAACGCCAGCCGGCCACCGAGGCCGACCTGGCCGCGGTGGCCGCGCAGCTCGGACGCCCGCCGCGCGGCACCCGCGCGGTGGCCCACAGGTGTCCGTGCGGCCTGCCCGACGTGGTGGAGACGACGCCGCGACTGGCCGACGGCACGCCGTTCCCGACGCTGTTCTACCTGACCTGCCCGCGTGCCACCGCGGCGTGCAGCCGGCTGGAGTCGGCCGGGCTGATGAAGGAGATGGCCGAGCGGCTCGCCGAGGATCCGGAGCTGGCCGCGCGCTACCGGGCGGCGCACGAGGACTACCTGACCCGCCGGGAGGCGATCGGCGAGGTGCCGGAGATCGCCGGCATCTCGGCCGGTGGCATGCCGGGGCGGGTGAAGTGCCTGCACGTGCACCTGGGGCACGCGCTCGCGGCCGGGCCGGGGGTCAACCCGTTCGGCGACGAGACGCTGGCGCTGGTGGAGAAGTGGTGGGCCGCCGGCCCCTGCGTGGACGTGCCGGCGGAGTGAGATGAGCGCCGACCAGATCACTGTGCGCCGGGCCCGCACCGCTGACGTGCGCGGCATCCGGCGGCTGGTGGACACCTACACCGACGACCGGCGGCTGCTCAGCAAGGCGACTGTGACCCTGTACGAGGACGTGCAGGAGTTCCGGGTCGCGGTGACGCCGGACGGCACAGTCGTCGGGTGCGGCGCGCTGCACGTCATGTGGGAGGACCTGGCCGAGATCCGGACGGTGGCGGTCGACCCGTCCTGCCGGGGCCACCGGATCGGGCACCGGATCGTCGGTGAGCTGATCGACTCGGCGCGCGACCTGGGCATCGCCCGGATCTTCGTGCTCACGTTCGAGACCGGCTTCTTCGGCTCGTTCGGCTTCCGCGAGATCGACGGCGCGCCCGTGCCGCAGCCGGTCTACGAGCAGCTCCTGCGCTCGTACGACGAGGGTGTCGCGGAGTTCCTGGACCTGGAACGGGTCAAGCCCAACACCCTGGGCAACTCCCGCATGCTGTTGCGCCTCTGAGCTGCCCCGGGCGGGCTGCCGTAGGGTGGGCGCCGTGAGTGCGCGTGTGGCAGCCATCGACTGCGGGACCAACTCGATCCGACTGCTGATCGCCGACCTGCCCGAGGCGTCGGACGGGGAGGCCGCGCCGCTCGTGGACGTCAGCCGGCGGATGGAGATCGTCCGCCTGGGGCAGGGCGTCGACCAGACCGGCATGCTCGCCCCGGAGGCCATCGAGCGGACCCGGGTGGCGCTCGCCGACTACGCGGCCGAGATCGAGAAGTCCGGTGCCGACCGGGTCCGCATGTGCGCCACGTCGGCCTCCCGGGACGCCTCCAACGCCGCCGACTTCCGGACGATGGTCGAGCGCACGCTCGGCGTACCGCCCGAGGTCGTGACCGGCGACGAGGAGGCACGCCTGTCGTTCACCGGCGCGGTGCGCGGCCTGCCCGCCGACGCCGAACCGCCGTACCTGGTGGTCGACATCGGCGGCGGCTCGACCGAGTTCGTCGTCGGCACCCGCGCCGACGGCGTCCGAGGCGCGATCTCGGTGGACATCGGCTGCGTCCGGATGACCGAACGCCACCTGCACGGCGACCCGCCGACCGCGGCACAGATCGCCGCCGCCGAGGCCGACATCGCCGCCGCCGTCGACCGCGCGCTCGCCGCCGTGCCCGGCCGCGAGGCCGCCACGCTGGTCGGGCTGGCCGGTTCGGTCACCACCGTGGTCGCGCTGGCGCAAGGGCTCCAGGAGTACGACCCGAGCCGCATCCACCACGCCCGCGTCTCGTACGAGCAGGTGGCCGAGGTGACCGCCGACCTGCTGGGCAAGAGCAGTGAGCAGCGGCTGGCGTACCCGGTGATGCACCCGGGGCGGGCCGACGTGATCGGCGCGGGCGCGCTGGTGCTGCGAGTGATCATGGAGCGGGCCGGGATGCCGTCGGTGGTCGCCTCCGAGCACGACATCCTCGACGGCATCGCCTGGAGCCTGGGGGCGATCTCGAGATAGGTGGTTCCCCTGCGTGCGGCCGGTATGATTTCCATATGGTCACCACTGTCAATCTTCCCGACGGACTGCACGAACGGCTCAAGCAGCTTGCCGAGCAGGAGCACCGGTCGATGAACGCCACCATCGTTGTCGCAGTCGAGGAGTACGTCTCGGCGCGCAGTCATCGTGCCCGCGTGCGGGATCTCGCGCGGGAGGTTGCCGAGCGTGACGCCGAGCTGCTGCGGCGGTTGGCGGAGTGATCCACTATCTCGAGGTCGACGACCTCGTGGAGATCGCCTCGATCGTGTTGGGTGGGACGCCGCAGGTCCGTGATTTCGGTCTGCTCTCTTCGGCGGTGGTCCGCCCGGCCACCGTGGCGTTCGGCCAGGAGGCTTATCCCGATCTCTGGACCAAGGCCGCCGCGCTGCTGCACTCGGTCTGCATGAACCACGCGCTGATTGATGGGAACAAGCGTCTCGCCTGGGCGGCGGGGCGGGTGTTTCTGGCCCTCAACGAGGTGCCGATCCAGGATGTCGACGTTGATCAGGCCGAGGCTCTCGTGATGTCGGTGGCGAGCGGCACCCTGACCGAGGTCTCGGACATCGCCCGCGAACTCCGCAAGCTCTACGTCTGAGCCGTCGACGGAAGGTTGCCCTTCCGGCGGTGATCAAGGAGTTTGTGTCCGATCCGGGCGCCTCTGAGGACGCCAACTCCTTGATCACCGGCCCCGGTGGGCGACATGGTGCTGTGTCGTTGACGGTAGTGCGGATTGCGCACTAGTGTGCGGAGCGTGGATACCACGCAGCTCCTCAAGGGCGTGCTCGACCTGGCGGTGCTCGCCGTGCTCAAGGACGAGGACGGGTACGGCTACGACATCCTGCGGCGCCTGCGCGAGGCCGGTCTCGCCGAGGTCGGCGACGCCTCGGTCTACGGCACGCTGCGCCGGCTGTTCGCGGCCGGTCTGCTCACCACGTACGTGGTGCCGAGCGAGTCCGGGCCGCACCGCAAGTACTACTCGCTCAACGCCGCCGGGCGTGACCAGCTCACCCGCTCCGGCAAGACCTGGCGCTCGTTCGCCACCACCATGGACGCACTGCTCGACGATCGGGGGATGGCGGCATGACCGTCACTGGGCAGGAGATCACGGACTACGTCGACCGGGTTCGCGCGGCGCTCGTCGACCTGCCGCCCGGGGTCCGTGACGAGCTGACCGAGGACCTGCCGGAACACCTCGCCGAGGTGGCCGCCGAGGGCGAGGGCGCGCTCGTGGACCGGTTGGGCACGCCCGAGGCGTACGCGGCCGAGCTGCGCGCCGCCGCCGGCGCCGGGGAGGGGCGGCGACCGGCGCGCTTCCACCGGCTGGCCGAGGCGCGGGAGCAGGCGGCCACGCAGCTCCGCCTGCTGGACCGCCAACTCGGCCCGGTGCTCGGGCACGAGACGGTGAGCGACTTCCTGCGTCCGCTGCGCCCGGCCTGGTGGCTGGTGCGCGGCTGGCTGGCCGCGCTGATCGTGGCCTGGATGGTGGACGGCCGGTCCGGCCTGGTGCCCCGGCTGGACGGCAACAGCTCGATGGGGATGCTGCTGCTCATCGGCGCGATCGTCGCGTCCATGTGGTGGGGTCGTCGCTCGGCCGGGATCACCGGGTGGCGGCGACAACTGCACCAGATCGCCACCGCCGCGCTGCTGTTGTTCTCCATCGCCGTGCTGGCCCAGGTGGACGAGCGCGCCGACACCGACGTCTACGGCAGTTACGAGCAGACGTCGGTGGACCACCGGTACGAGCGGATCGAGGACGTCTTCGTCTACGACCAGCAGGGGCGGCTGATCCGCGACGCGCGGCTCTTCGACCAGAACGGCGTGCCGATCACGCTCGGCTGGCCGAGCTGCATGGCCGACACGGGCGCGGTGCCGGAGATGCGTAACACCTACCCGTACTGTCCGGAGCGGGCCCCGTTCGGCCCGCCGGTCTCACCGTCGATCGCCCCGCCCGCATTCGCGCCCACGGACAGCGCCACCCCGACCGCGCCCACCACCAGCGCTTCCCCGGAACCCACGTCAACCCCCTGAGCGCGCTCGACCGCGCGAGATCTTGGAAGGAAACGGCCCTCATAGGGGCCGCAATCTTCCAAGATCTCGCGCGGAGCCGCTGTTAGGCGATGGCGGCGATGTCGCCGTCGTCGAAGTAGATCGCCTGATGGAGTCGGCCACCCAGGGCGGCGGCGAACCGGGCCACCACGTCCTGACCGGAGATCTTTCCCTGCTCGATCTGGGAGATCCGTCCCTTGGTGACGCCCATGCGGTCAGCCACCTGCTGTTGGGTCAACCCCCGCGCTCGGCGCACTTCCGCGAGTCGGTGACCGATGACCTCGGCGAGGAGTTGCTGCTTGCCCGCGTCGACCGCCTCTTCGCCTCCGGCCCGGGCGACGTGGTCGACGCGGATGTCCTGCCATCGGGAGTAGTCGCTCATGCCTTCCCCTCCTCTCGCGTCCGGCACCATGCGACCAGTTTAGCGATCGCTATACCTGTGGGGCGGTTCAACAGGAGGTGAATGCCACTGTTGTTCTGTCTTCCCCGGGCCGCTGACCGCGTGGCACGCTACCGGCACATAACAGCCAACTGTGCGACCAGCCAACGTTGACTGACCGCAAGGAGGACAGGCCCATGGGCGAGATGGTGAGCTTCACCGGCAACGGGGGGACGAGCGAGGGGTATCTCGCGATACCCTCCGGCGGTGCGGCGAGCCCGGCGGTCATCGTCATCCAGGACTGGTGGGGTCTCGTACCCCACGTACGGGCCGTGGTCGACCGCTTCGCGGAGGCCGGCTTCGTCGCGCTCGCGCCCGACTTCCGGCACGGCGGCCCGGCCGTCAAGCCGACCGAGCCGCGGCTGATGCTCAACAGCTCCCAGATGGACGAGGCGGCGAGCGACATCGCCGCTGCCGCCGAATACCTGGCAAGCCGGCCCGAGGTCGCCGGCAAGGTGGGCTGCGCCGGGTTCTGCGCGGGCGCCAGCCTGGCCCTGTGGTCGGGCACGTTCTCCGAGCGCATCGTGGCCACCGCCGGGTTCTACCCGCGCCTGCCCTGGGAGGGCATGGCCGCCGACTGGGCTGACTACGCGGGGAAGGCAGCCCTCATCCACTGCTCCGAGGCGGACGGCCTGTCCGCCGCCGACGGGGTGCAGAGCGTCCGCCGGTCCATCGAGTCGGCCGGTGGCACCTGCCAGACGTTCGACTACCCGGGCACCGCGCACGCGTTCTTCAACGAGGACCGGCCGGAGCACTTCGACCAGCGGGCTGCCGCCACCGCCTGGGCCCGCACGCTGGAACTGTTCCGGGCGAAGCTTGGCTGAGTCGCGTACCCCGCAGGACGTGGTCGCCCGCGCCGCGCGGGCGGCCGACCTGGCCGACCTCGACGGCGCGGTCAGCGACTGCTTCGCCTGCCCGCGCCTGGTGGCGTGGCGGGAGGAGGTGGCGCGGGTCAAGCGCGCGGCGTTCCGCGACCAGGACTACTGGGGACGGCCGGTGCCCGGCCTCGGTCCGCAGGACGCGCGCATCGCCATCCTCGGCCTGGCGCCGGCGGCGCACGGCGGTAACCGCACCGGCCGGATCTTCACCGGGGACCGGTCCGGTGACGTGCTGTTCGCCGCGCTGCACCGCGCCGGGCTGGCCAACCAGCCGACGAGCGTCTCCGCCGACGACGGCCTGACGCTGCGCGAGACCCGCATCTTCGCGGCTGTGCGGTGCGCGCCTCCGGACAACAAGCCCACCCCGGCCGAGCGGGACACCTGCGCGCCGTGGCTGCACCGTGAGGTCCAGTTGATCCGGCCAACGGTGCGCGTCGTGGTCGCGCTGGGGGCGTTCGCGTGGGCCGCGTGGTGGCCGGTGCTCCGTCAGGTGTACGGGCAGCGGCCGCCCACGCCGCGACCGGCGTTCGGTCATGGGGCACACTGGTCCGGCGAGTCCGTGCCGGACCTGCTGGGCTGTTACCACGTCAGCCAGCAGAACACGTTCACCGGCCGGCTCACACCGGCGATGCTGG
The DNA here is from genome assembly GCF_028768405.1 of Micromonospora chalcea. Taxonomy (NCBI): domain Bacteria; kingdom Bacillati; phylum Actinomycetota; class Actinomycetes; order Micromonosporales; family Micromonosporaceae; genus Micromonospora; species Micromonospora chalcea. The sequence continues at coordinate 5,691,233 of NZ_CP118233.1, forward strand.
ACGACGTGTTCACCCGGGCGAAGGACCTGGCCGGGGTGGACTGAGGAACACCTGAGGCGGTGGGATGGATTTCGGCGTACTGCGCAGGTGGTGGCCGGTCGCCGCGGTGACGGTGCTGCTCGCGCTCGCCGCGTTCGCCGCCGGTCACTCCGCAATCGGGGCCAGCCGGATCCCGCCCGCTGCCGACACCATCCCGTACGTGCCGGACTACCCGTCGCCGGAGGCGGTGCCGTCGTACCCGGTGGAACCCCGCGACGTGGGTGAGTCCACGTCGGGCGGTGTGCCCGGCTGGCTGGCCACCGCCGCCGTGGCGTTGCTGTCCGCGGCGGTGCTGGGCGCCATCGGGTACGTGCTGTGGAACGTGCTCCGGGGCGCGCTGCGGCGGACGACTCGCGCGGTGCCGGTGCGGCGCACCCGGCGTACCGCCGAGGGGACCGCGCGTGAGGTGGTGGCCGCGCTCGACGCCGGGCTCGTCGAACTGGACGACCGCTCCACCGACCCGCGTACCGCCGTCATCGCCTGCTGGGTACGCCTGGAGGAGGCCGCCGAGGACGCGGGCGTGCCCCGGCACACCGGCGACACCCCGACCGACCTGGTGGCCCGGTTGCTGCGCGGCGACCCGGAGGCCGGCATCCCGGCGATCGCCAGCGCCGACGTGCTCGACGGGTTCGCGCACGTCTACCGGGAGGCCCGGTACGCCACGCACCCGGTCGACGAGCACACCCGGGATCAGGCCCGCGCCGCGCTGCGCCGGCTGCGCGGTGAGCTGACCAGCCTGGCGGGGGAGGCGTCGTGAGCACCAGCATCGACGACCTGCTCTCGTTCGGCGAGGAGCCCGCCGGGGAGGCCGAGCGTCCGTCCCGTGGCGGCCGGGGGCGCGCGTTGCTGCGTACCGCCGCGGTCACCGCCGCCGTCGTGGTGGTGGTAGTGGTCGGGCTGCGCGCGGTCGGCCTGAAGGTGCCGATCTGGATCATCGTGGCCGGGGTGCTCGCCGTGCTCGCCGTACGCCGGGTCACCGCCGCGCTGTCGCCCCCGCCGCCGCCCCGCGCCGGCGCCCGGACGCCCGCCGGTGAGGAGCCCGGCACCTGGAACTGGTCCGCCCGGGACGCGCTGCGCACCGCGATCAACGGCTGGGAGCGCCCGCTGGACTGGTCCGCCGACAACCGGGAGCGGTTCACCGAACGCATCCTGCCCCGCCTCGGCGAGCTGGCCGACGAGCGGCTGCGCCAGCGCCACGGCGTCACCCGCGAGTCCGATCCGGCCCGCGCCCGGTCGGTGCTCGGCGAGCCTCTGTGGACGTTCCTCACCACCCCCGCCCGCCGCCCTCCGTCGCCGCGCGACCTCGCGGCGATCGTCGCCGAACTGGAGAAGATCTGATGAACGACGTGGACCGGAGCATGGCCCCCGCCGAGGTGGGCCGGCTCGCCCGGGCCGTCCTGGAGGCGGTCGGCACCGTCGTGGTCGGCAAGCGGGACGCGCTGGAGCTGGTGCTGGCCGGCATCCTCGCCGGTGGTCACGTGCTGCTGGAGGACCTGCCCGGCCTGGGCAAGACGCTCACCGCGCGCTGTTTCGCGCAGGCGCTCGGGCTGGACTTCCGGCGGCTCCAGTTCACGCCGGACCTGCTGCCCGCCGACGTGACCGGCTCGTTCCTCTACGACCAGAGCAGCGGCGACTTCGCCTTCCGGGCCGGGCCGGTGTTCACCAACCTGCTGCTCGCCGACGAGATCAACCGGACGCCGCCGAAGACGCAGTCGGCGCTGCTGGAGGCGATGCAGGAGAAGCAGGTCTCGGTGGAGGGCGTGACCTACCGCCTGGACGAGCCGTTCCACGTGCTGGCCACCGCGAACCCCATCGAGTACGAGGGCACGTACCCGCTGCCGGAGGCGCAGCTCGACCGCTTCCTGCTGCGGGTGTCGTTCGGCTACCCCAGCCACGACGAGGAGTGGGACGTGCTGCGCCGCCGGATCGCCCGCCGCCGCGAGGAGGCGGAGATCAAGCCGGTGGTGGACGCCGCGACGCTGCGCGCCATGCAGGCAGCGCTGGAGGACGTGGTGGTCGAGGACTCGGTCGGCCGGTACATCGTGGCGCTCACCGCCGCCACCCGGGAGCACCCGTCGGTGCTCGTCGGCGCGTCCCCGCGCGGCTCGCTGGCGCTGCTCCTGCTGTCCCGGGTCCGGGCGGTGCTCGCCAACCGCGACTACGTGGTGCCGGAGGACGTCAAGGCGGTGGCGGCGCCCGCGCTGGCGCACCGGATCACGCTGCGGCCGGAGATGTGGCTGCGCCGGGTGGACCCGGCGTTCGTGGTCGGCGAGGTGCTGGAGTCCACGCCCGCCCCGGCCAGCGGCGCGCTGCCCAGCTACGCCGCCGGGCGCTGATGGATCGGGCCGAGGCGGCGAGCGGCTGGGCGCCCACCTGGGCGCTCGGCCGGGCCGTGCTGCTCACCGGCGTGCTGCTCGTCGCGGCGGTCCTGCTCGGCCGCATCGACCTGGTGGTGCTCGCCACGCCGTTCGCGCTGGGCACCGCGTACGCGCTGCGCCGCCGCCCCGCGGGCCTGCCGGAACTGGAGCTGGGCGTCGGGGACACCCACCTGGTCGAGGGCGCGCCGCTGGCCGCGACCGTCGCCGTCGCCAACCCGGACCTGGTCGGGTACGACCTGGCGGTGGTGCGGACCCGGATGTCGCGCTGGCTGCGCGTGGAGCAGGTCGGCTTCGGCGGCACCGGGCTGGACGTGAGCCGCTCCGGCGGGGCGGACCGCCCGTTCGTCACCTCCGTACCCCGGGGCAGCGCCGTCGACCTGGAGTTGACCGGCACGGCGCTGCGGTGGGGGCGGCACCCGATCGGCCCGGCCGGGGTGCGGGTCGCCGTCGCCGACGGGCTGCTGGTCTCCCGCGCGGTGATCACCGACTCGATCCGGGCCCGGGTCTATCCGCGTACCGAGCCGTTCGACGCGGTCGAGGCGATGCCCCGGGCCGCCGGGCTGGTCGGCGCGCACCGGTCGCGGCGGCCGGGGGAGGGCGGCGAGCTGGCCGGGGTACGCGTGTTCGCGCCCGGCGACCGGCTGCGCCGCATCGACTGGCGGGTGTCGCTGCGGGCCCGCCAACTGCACGTGGCGGCGACGCTCTCGGACCGGGACGCCGAGGTGGTGGTGCTGCTGGACGTGCTCGCCGAGGCGGGCCGCTCCGGTGGCGTGAACGGCCCGGCGTCGGTGCTGGACACCACGGTTCGGGCCGCCGCCGCTATCGCCGAGCACTACCTGCACCGCGGTGACCGGGTGTCGATGCTGGAGTACGGCCCGGCCGCGCGCCGGCTGCGTCCGGCCACCGGGCGGCGGCAGTACCTGACCGTGCTGGAGTGGCTGCTCGACGTGCACGCCGAGTCGTCCCCGCACGAGCCGTACGACCAGGTCTTCGGCCCGCAACTGCTCTCCTCGGACGCGCTCGTGGTGGTGCTCACCCCGCTGCTCGACGAGCGGTCCGCGCAGATGCTGGCCCGGCTGGCCCGCGGCGGCCGGTTCGTGGTGGCGGTGGACACGCTGCCGGCCGAACTGCCGGTGCCGAAGGAGCGGGGCTGGGCCGAGGTGGCGTACCGGCTGTGGCGGCTGGACCGGGACACGATGATCGGCCAGCTCCGCGAGCACGGCGTGCCGGTGGTGCGCTGGGCCGGCGCGGGCAGCCTGGACGAGGTGCTCCGCGACGTGGCCCGGCTGGCGACCGCCCCGAAGGCAGGGTTGCGGTGAGCGCGAGGAACGCAGCGAAGCGGAGTCCCGCAGTCGCGAACGAAAGGCCGGCTCAGTGACGGACGCCCTGGTCGAGCGGGTGCGGGCGCTGCGGTACGCGGCCGCCCGGGTCAGCCCGCTGCCGCTGCTGGTACGCGGCGGCATCTTCCTCACCGTGCTGGCCGGTTTCCTGCTCGCGTACCCGGTGCAGGCCCTCACCGCGCGCTCGCTGCTGGCCCTGGCGGTGGCCGCGGTGCTGCCGGCGTTCGGTCCGCGCCGGATCTGGCCGACGTTCGCCGCGCTGGTGACGGTCGGCGGTTGGCTGCTGGCCACGCTCGGCTTCGACCGGCCGCCGGCGCTGTGGCGGCTGCTCGCCGTGGCGACGCTGCTCTATCTGGCGCACTCGCTCTGCGCGCTCGCCGCGCTGCTGCCCTACGACGGGCTGATCGACCCGGACGTGGTGTTCCGGTGGTTGAGCCGGGCGGGCGGGGTGGTGCTCGCCAGCGCTGTGCTCGGCGTGGTGCTGGCGTGGCTGGGTGGCGTCGGCGGGACGGACGGCTCGCAGGCGGCGACAGTGGTGGGGCTGCTGGTGGCGGTGGGGCTGAGCGCGCTGCTGGGCTGGTTGCTGCGTCGCAAGTGACGCAGCGTTCCGGTGACGTTGCGCAGGTCACATGGGTTGTGCTCCGTCACAGAAGGGGGTCTCGCGCGGGATTACCGGGGGCCGCCGGGGAAAGATAGATGACGTGAACCCGAAGCGGATCCTTGTCGTGGGTGCCGGTCACGTGGGCCTGTACGCCGCTCTGCGCCTGTCCAAGAAGCTGAGCAGGCGTGAGGCCGAGGTCATCGTCGTCGACCCGCAGCCGCACATGACGTACCAGCCGTTCCTCCCGGAGGCATCGGCGGGCAACATCTCCCCGCGGCACGCCGTCGTGCCGCTGCGGCGGGAGTTGCGCAAGTGCACCGTGGTGGCGGGCACCGTCACCCGGATCGACCACGACCGCATGACCGCAGTGGTGCAGCCGATCAGCGGCCCGGCCCGGGAGATCCAGTACGACCACGTGGTGGTCGCGCCCGGCTCGGTCTCCCGCACCCTGCCGATTCCCGGCCTGCACGAGCACGGCATCGGGTTCAAGACCATCGGTGAGGCCATCTACCTGCGCAACCACGTGCTGGACCGGCTCGACGTGGCGGCTTCCACCACCGACCCGGCGGTACGCAGCCGCGCGCTGACGTTCACCTTCGTCGGTGGCGGCTACGCCGGCATCGAGGCGCTCGCCGAGATGGAGGACATGGCCCGCGACGCGCTGCGCTACTACCCGGAGCTGAAGCCGGAGGAGATGCGCTGGGTGCTGGTCGAGGCGACCCAGCGGGTGCTGCCCGAGGTCGACCGGGACATGGGCGCCTACACGGTGCAGCAGCTGATGAAGCGGGACATGGACATCCGCCTGGACACCCGGCTGGAGTCCTGCGTCGACGGTGTGGTGAAGCTCTCCGACGGGGACAGCTTCCCGTCCGACACCATCGTCTGGACCGCCGGTGTGAAGCCGTCGCCGATGCTCGACGCCACGGACTTCCCGCGCGACGAGCGCCGCCGGGTCACCTGCCGGCCCACGCTGCAGATCGTGGACGGCGACCGGGTGATCGAGGGCGCGTGGAGCGCCGGCGACTGCGCCGCCGTGCCGGACCTGACCAAGGAGCCGGGCAACTTCTGCTCGCCGAGCGCCCAGCACGCGGTGCGGCAGGCGGCGCGGATGGCCGACAACATCGCCAACGTGATCCGCGGGCGCGAGCCGGTCGACTACAAGCACAAGCACGCCGGCAGCGTGGCGAGCCTCGGCCTGCACAAGGGCGTGGCGCAGGTCTACGGCATCAAGATGACCGGCTGGCCGGCCTGGTTCATGCACCGGACGTACCACATGTCGCGGATCCCCTCGTTCAACCGCAAGGTGCGCGTGGTGGTCGACTGGACGCTGGCGTTCTTCCTCAAGCGTGAGGTGGTGGCGCTGGGTCAGCTGCACGACCCGCGTGAGGAGTTCGCCGAGGCGTCCGCCCCGCCGGTCGCCGCGCGCGTCTGACAGATCCGGCGCAGGGACTTTCCGTTTGGAAAGTCCCTGCGCCGTTTTCGTGGTCAGAACCGCCAGGTCCAGGCGTCGGCGAGCCGGACGCCCGGGCCGTAGAGCTGTTCCAGGGTGCGGCGCAGCATCTCCGCGTGCGGCGCGTCGTCGGTCACCGCGACGCAGGACGCGCGCCAGAACTCGACGTCCCGGGCGGCCTGGCGGCGCTGCCGGTCACCGACCGCCGGCGCCACGCCCCGGCGGGCCACGTCGGCGAGCAGGGCCGAGGTGGGACGTTGCCAGGTGCCCATGGTGGCCGAGCCGCCCCGCCCGTACGGGCCGATGAAGAAGCCCTCCGGCATGCCGAAGCCGACGCCGGTGGCGGTGGCCCAGCGCATCGGCCAGGGGTCCTGCGGGGTGGCGGTGGGCACCGGCACCAGCACCCCACCGGGGCGTACGCACTGCCGCCAGTGGCCGCCGGTGACGAACTCGGGCAGCGGCGGCCGGTCCATCGTGGGCAGCGGCGTCGGCAGGACGCTGAGCACCGCCGCGCCGACCGCGATCGGGACGCCCCGGCGGGCCCGGCCGGATTCGCCGAGCGCCCGGTGCACGGCGAGCGTGAGCACGGTACCGACCAGCGGCAGCACCGCCAGCGCGAAGCGCATCGGCAGCGCGCCGTCCACCACCGGCAGCCCGGCCAGCAGCCGGTACGGGCCGGGAAGCCCGGTCCGTTCGCCGCCGACCACGACCTCGGGGCCGAGCGCGAGCGCGGCCGTCACCAGCGCGCCTGCCACCAGCGCCACCACCAGCGGCCGCCGGCCCAGCCAGGCCGCGCAGCCGACCGCGACCAGCAGCAGCGGCCAGCCGAGGAACGTGGTGAACTCGGCCGGACCGGTGGTCAGCCGGACCGCCTCCGGGCTGCCGAACACGGTCAGCGCGGAGAGGCGGGTCCAGCCGGCCAGGTCGGCGGAGAAGTAGGCGGGCGGGAACATCCCGTCGGCGACGCCCTGCGGACCGGCGAACTGCACCCAGAGCGGGTACGCCAGCACGAGCAGCGCCAGCCCGGCCGCGCCCAGCAGCCCGCGGGCGAAGCCGGGACCGGCCCGGCGCAGCAGTTCCCGGTCGGCCAGCCCGTACGCGAGCGTCATCACCGCCAGCGTGAGCGCGGTGAGGAAGAGCACCTCCTCGCCGACGAACACCTGCACGGTGACGACGGCGGCGAGCCCGGCCGCCGACGAGATCATCCGGCGGCGGTCCGGGCCGTCCGGGCGCCCGGCCGGGTCGGCGGCGCGTAGCAGCCGGACGACCAGCCAGACCAGCGCCGGGATCAGCCACTGCGCGGTCATGTGCAGGTGGCCGTTGCTCTGCGAGACCATGCCCGGCCCGAAGCCGCACAGTGATGCGCCCAGCCCGGCCGCGAGTGGACGGGCCCGTAGGACGCGGGTGAACAGCAGGTACCAGGCCAGCGCGGTACCGGCCAGGTTGAGCGCGACCAGCAGCGCGAACGTGACCGGCGCGCCGAACGCCAGCGTGACCGGGGCGAGCAGCACGCCGAGCGCGACGACCGAGGTGTTCGCCATCAGGTTGACCCCGTCCGGCGCGTTCAGGCGGTCGCTGACCAGGCTCAGCTCGCCGCGCAGGGCACGCGCGTCGAGCGCCAGGAACCACTCGTACAGCGTCTGGTCGGCCGGGTTGAGCGCGAGTACCCGCGTGCCCGGCGCCGGCCAGAGGCCGTGGGTGAGCCAGGCGGCGAACGCGGCGAACGCCAGCCCCACGAGCAGGTCGGCGCGGCGCCGCCGGACGGCGGCCGTCATCCGCCGCGTGACCGTCGCCGGGCGGGCCGCCCGGACCTGGTCGGGCCCGGAGGCCGTGCGGGCGGCGCTGGTCACGGCCTCGACCATAACGGCCGCAGCCGTCGGGGTACGCCGGGTCGCGGCCGAGCCGCTACGGTGAGATCTGCACCGCGCGTGTCGGCGCGCCGGTGTCACCCGCCCGGGTGGTGGAACGGCAGACACGGCCGCCTTAAAAGCGGCTGCCGCAAGGCGTGCGGGTTCGACCCCCGCCCCGGGCACACGAACTCTCAGGTTTCCCACAGCTAGCCGTCGCACGCGCGATTGCGGCCACGTCTACCCTGGAGTAGCACGTCTACGTGCGATCGACCCCCTGAGGGAGGCCTGAGAAGTGAAGACCTCGAACCCGGTGCTCGCCCGGCTCGGCCAGGCGGCAGAGCGTGAGCGGGCGGCCGGGTACGCCCAGCCCGGGCCTTACGGTCAGCCCGGATACCCCCAGCAGTACCCCCAGCAGCAGTACCCGGGCGGCTACGGCCAGCCGGTGGCACCGCCCACCGTGACCCCGATGACGCTCGACGACGTGGTCGTCAAGACGGTCCTCATGCTCGCCATCCTCGGCGCCTCGGCCGCTGCGGCCTGGGTGCTCGTGCCGGACTCGCTCGTCGGCGTGGCGTGGATCGGCGCCGCGGTGGTTGGCCTGGTGCTGGGTCTGATCATCTCGTTCTCCCGGATGGCCAACCCGGCGCTCGTGGTGGCGTACTCGATCATCGAGGGCGTCTTCGTCGGCATGGTCAGCAAGGCGTTCGAGTCGCTCTACGACGGCATCGTGCTCCAGGCGGTCGCGGGCACGTTCGGCGTGTTCTTCCTGATGGCGATGATCTACAAGGCGCGGATCATCCGGGCCACCCCGAAGTTCGCCCGGATCATGGTGGCGATCATGGCCGGCCTGTTCGGCGTGATGATGGTCAACCTGGTGCTGGCGCTGTTCGGCGTGAACACGCACCTGCGCGACGGCAGCCCGCTGGCCATCGGCTTCAGCCTGGTCTGCATCGTGGTGGCGTCGCTGAGCTTCGTGCTCAACTTCGCCGACATCGAGGAGGGGGTCCGGATGGGACTCCCGCAGCGCTACTCGTGGACGGCCGCCTTCGGCATCGTGGTCGGCCTGGTCTGGCTCTACATCGAGATCCTGCGGCTGCTCAGCTACTTCCAGGGCGACGACTGACGTCTCGCTTTCCGCCGACGCCCGCCTGCCGCATCCGCGGCGGCGGGCGTCGCCGTTTTCCCGCCTCTTCCGGGCCGCCCGGGGCAGAGTGGGACTCGGGTACGTGGGCGGGAGGTGGTCACGGTGCGCAGTGCCAATCCGGTGCTGGACCGGCTGGACGACGTCGGCCGCGCCGAACGGCAGGTGCTCGGGGTCGGAACCGCCGACGCGATGACAGTGGCCGACGTGGTGAGCCGCACCGTGGGCCTGCTGCTGGTCACCGGCGTCACGGCGGCGCTGTCCTGGGTGCTGGTGCCGCAGGCCGCGTGGATCTCCGCCGCGCTGGCCGGAAGCGCGCTGGCCAGCCTCGCCCTGGTGCTCGTCATCTCGCTGAAGCAGATCACCAGTCCGCCGGTCATCGTCGGGTACGCCATGTTGCAGGGGCTGCTGCTCGGGGTGGCCAGCCGTGCCTTCGAACTGGTCTACCCGGGCATCGTGGCGCAGGCGGTGGTCGGCACGTTCGGCGTCTTCCTCGGCATGGCGGTGCTCTACCGGGCCCGGCTGGTACGCGCCACGCCGCGCCTGGCCCGCCTGGTCATCGGCACGCTCGTCGGGATCGTGGCGATCGGCCTGGTCAACCTGTTCGCGTACCTGTTCACCGGGCGGCAGGGCGTGGCCGTCTACAGCCTCAGCGACCGGGTGGGCTGGCTGGCGTACGTGTTCTCGGTGGTGGCGATCATCGCCGGCGCGCTCAGCTTCATCCTCGACTTCGACCTGGTCGAGCGGTCGGCCGCGAATCGGCTGCCCCGCCGCTACGCCTGGTACTGCGCGTTCGGGCTGCTCGTCGGGCTGATCTTCCTGTACTGGCAGATCCTGCGCCTGCTCAGCTACGTACGCCGCTGAGCACGCTCCGGCCCGGCGTCGCCGTAGACTCGGGGGCGATGAGCGCAGCGGAACTGGACCGGGCGGTGACCCTGCTGGTCCGACAGGTGGGGCACTGGCAGCAGCCGCGCTGGTCGGCCAAGGCCGAGGGCGGCAACGTGTCCCGGGCCGACCTGGTGCACAAGCTGGTCCAGGAGATCGCCAACCTGGCCGCCGACGCGGCGGGCGAGCCGCGCCGCGAGGTGCCCCGGCTCCCCAGCGACCAGGCCCTCCCAGACCAGCTCCGCGTGGTAACCGCCGACCTGACGCTGGCCGATCCCCCCGCCCCCGTCCTGGCCGAGGCCGCCGAGGCGATAACCCGAACCCGCGCCGCCCTCTGACCCGCCCCCTGCCCTTTCGTCGCGTTGATCATGAAGTTGGCGGCGACAAAACGGACGCGGATCCCCGCTAACTTCATGATCGACCGGGTGGCGGGGGCGGTCAGGGGTTGAGCCAGCGGCGTGCCTTGCGGCGTCGGGCCCGGTCGCGTGCCCGCAGGACCGCCGGGCGGTCGTGGCCGGCGGCCTCCGCCTGCCTCCCGTGCAGCAGGCCGTAGGTGAACGTGTTCTCGCCGTCGGCGTACGCCTGGAGCGCCTGCCGCCGCAGCGTCTCCCGGGTCACCACCGAATCCTGGTGGGCGCCGAGCAGATCCTGGAGCGCCTTGAACCGCTTCACCAGGCGGGCGGCCGGTTTGCCGGCGCTCGGCTCCCGCACCTCCACCGCGTACCGGGCCGCCTTGTGCTTCTTACGCGCCTCGTGCAGCGCCGCGTCCCCGGCCGTCCCTTCGAGCGTGAGCGCCCGGTCCAGCCGTTCGTCAGCACGGCGTACCGCCTTGCGGATCCGCCGGTCCACCCAGCGCCGGCCCACGTCGGCAGGTGCGCCGTCGACCAGCCGATCCAGGCGGGCCAGCAGCTCGGCATAGCGGTCGGAGTCCAACGCGGACCGCAGCGCCACCGTCGTCCCGGCCAGGTCGGCCGCGAACCGCTCGCCGATCCGCGCGGCCACCGGGCCGAGCACCAGCTCGTCCGGCAGCTCGTGCACCGCCTCGGTGAGCCGGGCCGCCATCACCTGGGTGTCGCGGACCCGGCCCAGCTCGCCGCCGAGCCAGCGCAGCTCGGCCCGGACCGCCTCGCTCTCCCGGCGGTCCCACAACCCCCGGAACGTACGCAGCGTCGCCCGCAACCGGCGGGCCGCGACGCGCATGTCGTGGACCGCGTCCTCGTCACCCTGGTACGCGGCCGCGTGGTTGCCGACGATCGCGTCCCGCTGCGCCCTGGCGTACGTGAGGACCGGCCCCGCCGGGCCGTCCGGTTCCCGGTCGTCGAAGCGCTCGATCCGGCCCGCGACGGCCCGGTGCGACTTGCTGACCGCCACCTCCCGGGCACCTGCCGCGCGCAGCCGCTCGCCCAGCGCGTCGAGCAGCGCCTCGTCGCCGTCGACCAGCTCGATCTCAATCTCGTGCCAGGTCCGCGCGGCGCCGTCCACCAGATCCCCGGACCGGACGTCGTCCTCGGCCACCTCGGCCAGCACCCGGCCGTCCGCGTCCAGCAGCCGCCGTTCCCGGCGGCGGTTGACCACCCGGGCGGCCGGAGCGACGGTACGGCCCCGCGACGCGCCCCGGATCAGCGCGACCATCTCGGCCGGCGGGCCGTCGTCGGACGCCCCGGCCGGGAACTGGTGCTCGACCCGCGCGCCGCCGACCGCGCCCACCTTGAGATGCCAGCCCGCGTCGTGCCCCCCGGTACGCCGGCGCAGCGCGTGCCCGCTGCGCAGCAGGAGCAGGTCATCGGTGTCCCAGTAGACGGCGTCCAGATCCGAGACGGTGGCGTCGGACATGGTCACGACGCCACCGCACCCGGTCAGGTCGGGCAGCTGGAAACCCTCGTCGCCGGAGTACTTGCGCTCACGTTCCACGACGGTCGCCATACGGCCTCCCGTACCCGGCCCGCGCGCCGGCGAACCGGTCTCAGCTCAGTCGCTCCAGCACCATCGCCATGCCCTGGCCGCCGCCGACGCACATGGTCTCCAGACCGATGGTCTTGTCGTGCCACTCCAGCGCGTTGAGCAGCGTGCCGGTGATCCGGGCGCCGGTCATGCCGAACGGGTGGCCGACGGCGATCGCGCCACCGGCGACGTTCAGCTTCTCCTCCGGGATGCCGAGCTGCCGGTACGAGGGGATCACCTGCGCGGCGAACGCCTCGTTGATCTCGACCAGGTCGACGTCGTCGATGGTCATGCCGGCCCGCTTCAGCGCCTGCTTCGACGCCTCGACCGGGCCCAGGCCCATGATCTCGGGAGAGAGCGCGCTGACGCCGGTGGAGACGATCCGGGCCAGCGGGGTGAGACCCAGCTCGGACGCCCGCTCGGCGCTCATGATCACTACTGCGGCGGCGCCGTCGTTGAGCGGGCAGCAGTTGCCGGCGGTGATCCGGCCGTCCGGGCGGAACACCGGCTTCAGACCGGCCACGGCCTCCAGGGTCACCCCGGCACGCGGGCCGTCGTCGGTGCTGACCACCGTGCCGTCCGGCGTGGTGACCGGGGTGATCTCGCGGGCCCAGAAGCCGTCCGCGATCGCCTTCTCCGCGAGGTTCTGGCTGCGGACGCCGAACGCGTCCATGTCCTCGCGGGTCACGTCGTACACCTGGGCCAGGTTCTCCGCGGTCTGCCCCATGGCGAGGTAGATGTCGGGGAGCTGCCCGGCCTCGCGCGGGTCGGCCCACACCTCGGCGCCGCCCTGGGCGCGGGCCGCGGAACGCTCCCGGGCCTCGGCGAAGCGGGGGTTCTCCCAGCCGCCGCCGACCAGCGCCTGCGCCTCCGGCGGCAGCGTGTCCGAGTTGCCCCGGGCGTACCGGGAGACCATCTCCACACCGGCGGAGATGAACACGTCGCCCTCACCGGCCCGGATCGCGTGCATCGCCATCCGCGTGGTCTGGAGCGAGGACGCGCAGTAGCGGGTCAGCGTGGCGCCCGGCAGGCCGTCCAGGCCCATCAGCGTGGCGACCACCCGGGCCATGTTGAAGCCCTGCTCGCCGCCGGGCAGGCCGCACCCGAGGTAGAGATCGTCGATGGTGGTGGGATCGAGCGCCGGAACCTTGTCGAGGGCGGCCTGGACGATGGTGGCGGCGAGGTCGTCCGGGCGGACCTCGCGGAGGGAACCCTTGAACGCGCGGCCGATGGGGGACCGGGCGGTGGCGACGATGACGGCGTCGCGGGGCGACTCAATCGGCATGAGCCAACGTTAACGCGCCGGTAACATGCGCGGGAAGGTGTGCGGCGGGCGGGAAATGTCACCCCGTGGGCGGTCGGCGGTGGTGCCGGAACGCGACAGTCGCCGCCGCCTCGACCGCCGGCAGCAGGGCGTGCGCCCAGACCCGGTAGCCGTCGGCGGACGGGTGGAAGCCGTCGCGGCAGAGCGTGCCGGCATCCGCGCGGAACACCGGGCCCGTCTCGGTGCCCAGGTCGACAACCGTGCCACCGGCGTCCAGCACGGCCGCCGTCTGGGCCCGTGCCATCCGCCGGCCGGACCAGCCGAGCACCTGACGCAGCGGGGCGGCGACCGCGCGTACCGCGCCGAGGTCGGGGCAGGTGCCCACCACCACCTCGACGTGCGCTTCCCGCAGCCGGCGCACCGCCGAGCCGAGATAGGCGGCCGCGTCACCCGGGCGGCTCAGCGCCGTCGCGTCATTCGCCCCGATCAGCACCACCGCCACGTCGGGCCGCTCGCCGAGCAGCGCCCGGGCCACCTGGGTGGCCAGGTCGGTGGCGCGGGAGCCGGAGACCCCGACGCTGGACAGATGCACCCGGCGGCCGTGCGGCCCCTCGGCGAGCAGGTTCGCGAGCTGACCGCCGATCGTCTCCTCGAAGCGGTCGACGCCGACACCGAGCGCCGACGAGTCACCGAGCAGCACCAGCCGCAGCGGCGGCGCGTCCGCCCGGCCGACCGTCGCGCGCAACACCAGACCCAGCTCGGGCTGGGCGTACTCCCGGCTGCGGGCGGCGATGGCCTGCCCGGCGAGGACCGCCGCGCCGCCCACCGTGCCGGCCAGCAGCGACAGGGCCGCCGCCCGGCCCCACCGGGCCACCTCGTTCCGCTCGCTCATGACAGCACTCCGCTTCGCTCCGTGCCGTCATGAGGCACGTTTGCGCTGAGCTGGCCGATTCGCTCGCTGCGCTCGCTCATGACAGCACTCCGCTTCGCTCGCTCATGCCGTTTCCTCCAGGGTGGCCGAGTCGGCGGCGCTGCCGGTCGGGGGCAGCGCGCCGACGCCGAAGAAGGCCCGTCGGCGAAGCTGCGCCCAGCGTCCGCCGGGCCCGCGGTCGCGACCCCGGAGCTGGGCGCCGCTGACCTCCGTGCCGGCGTGCCGGGCCGCCTCGTGAGCCGCCTCCGGGAGCGACCGTACGCCTTCCACGCCGGGCAGGACAGGCCTGCGTTCCGGGACCGCGCCCAGCGCGGACAGCACGGTGGGCAGCAACGCCGCCGCGGCTATCGCGTACCCCTCTGCGGAGGGGTGGAACCGGTCCCAGGCGAACATCCGGGCGGGCTCGGCGGCGAACCGCGGCCCGAGCATGTCGCCGAGTGAGACGGCCCGGCCGCCGGCCTCGACCACGCCCACCGTCTGCGCGGCCGCGAGCTGGCGGCTCCAGCGCCGGGCCAGCCAGCGCAGCGGCGGCTGGATCGGCCGGATGGTGCCCAGGTCGGGACAGGTGCCGACGACCACCTCGCAGCCGGCCGCCCGCAGCGTGCGGACCGCGTCCACCAGGTAGCGCACGGCCAGCCCCGGCGGGGTGCGGTTGGTGACGTCGTTGCCGCCCACCAGGATCACCGCCACGTCCGGCTCGACCTCCAGGGCGGACTCGACCTGCGGTTTCAGCCCGGACGAGAGCGCGCCCACCACGGCGAACCGGTGCAGGCGTACCGGCCGGTGCAGGCGGCGGGACAGCCCGGTGGCCAGCAGCGAGCCCGGTGTCTCCCGGCGCCTGTGCACGCCGTAGCCGGCTGCTGAGGAGTCGCCCAGGATGACCATGGTGACCGGCGGGCCGGGCAGCTTCGCGCCGTACACGCCGTCGCAGCGCGGTGGCGGGGCCTGCGCCATCGGGATGGTGCGCCGGGCCTGCCGGGCCTGGCCGAGCAGCACCCCGCCGGTGGCGGCGGTGGCCGCCACCGTGGCGCCCGTGCCGATCGCCGCGAGGCGGGCGATCTGCCGGACGCGCTGCCAGTGGACCGGCGCGACGGAACCAGCGTCCCCCATGAACCGACAGTATCGCGCCGGTACGACCACTGCTGTCCTTGATCGGATGGCTGGGCGGCGCCCGGACTGGGTACCGATGGGGGTGGCGGACGCGGGCTTGCCCCCGGGCCGCACCATGGTCGGGCGGAGAGGGGCGAAGACATGGGGAAGACGTTGAAGCGCAGCGCCGCGTTCGCCGCGCTGGCCCGGGCGCTGGCGGCCGGTACGCGGGGCGGGCCGTCGCTCGGGGCCCGGCTGGCGGCGCTGCCGAGGATGATCCGCGCCACCACCAGGGGCGAGTACGACGGCGGCCTGCGCCTGGCGCTGATGGCCGGCGCGACCGCGTACATCGTCAGCCCGATCGACCTGCTGCCGGAGATCCCGCTGGCGATCTTCGGGCTGGCCGACGACGCGGTGATGGTCACCTGGCTGGCCGGCAGCGTGCTCGCCGAGACCGAACGGTTCCTGGAGTGGGAGGCACGTCGCAGCTCGGTCATCCCGGGGCATGTGGTGCCCTGACGGCACGTACGCTGGTCGGCGAACTGACGGCTGACCGACCGCCCCACGACGGCGGCGCGACGAAGGGCACAACGAGGTGCAGTACTACGACAACGTCGTCGAGCTGATCGGCAACACCCCGCTGGTCCGCCTGCGCAACGTCACCGAGGGCATCCAGGCCACCGTGCTGGCGAAGGTGGAGTACGTCAACCCGGGCGGCTCGGTCAAGGACCGGATCGCGATGCGCATGGTGGAGGACGCCGAGAAGGCGGGCATCCTGCGGCCGGGCGGCACGATCGTGGAGCCGACCAGCGGCAACACCGGCGTCGGGCTGGCCCTGGTGGCCCAGCTCAAGGGCTACCGCTGCGTCTTCGTCTGCCCGGACAAGGTCAGCCAGGACAAGCAGGACGTGCTGCGCGCGTACGGCGCCGAGGTGGTGGTCTGCCCGACCGCCGTCGCGCCGGAGGACCCGCGCTCCTATTACAACGTGTCCGACCGGCTGGCCCGGGAGATCCCCGGCGCGTGGAAGCCCAACCAGTACAGCAACCCGGCCAACCCGCGCTCGCACTACGAGACCACCGGCCCGGAGCTGTGGAAGCAGACCGAAGGCAAGATCACCCACTTCGTGGCGGGCGTCGGCACCGGCGGCACCATCTCCGGCATCGGCCGCTACCTCAAGGAGGCGTCCGAGGGCCGGGTCAAGGTGATCGGCGCGGACCCGGAGGGCTCGGTCTACTCGGGCGGCACCGGCCGGCCGTACCTGGTCGAGGGCGTCGGTGAGGACTTCTGGCCGGAGACGTACGACCGGAAGATCGCCGACGAGATCGTCGAGGTGTCGGACAAGGAGTCCTTCGAGATGACCCGCCGGCTCGCCCGCGAGGAGGGTCTGCTGGTCGGCGGCTCCTGCGGCATGGCGGTGGTGGGCGCGCTGGAGGTGGCCCGCAAGGCCGGCCCGGACGACGTGATCGTGGTGCTGCTGCCGGACGGCGGCCGGGGCTACCTGTCGAAGATCTTCAACGACAAGTGGATGGCCCGGTACGGCTTCCTGGACGACTCGGGCACCGAGCCGACGGTCGCCGACGCGCTCGCCGGCAAGCCCGGTGGCTTGCCCGAGCTGGTGCACGTGCACCCGACCGAGACGGTCCGCGACGCGATCGACTACATGCGCGAGTACGGCGTCTCGCAGCTCCCGGTACTCAAGGCCGAGCCGCCGGTGGTGACCGGTGAGGTGGCCGGTTCGATCGCCGAGAAGGACCTGCTCGACGCGCTGTTCACCGGCCAGGCCCACCTGCACGACACGATCGAGCGGCACATGGGCGAGCCGCTGCCGATGATCGGCGGCGGCCAGCCGGTGAGCGAGGCGGTCGGGCTGCTGGAGAAGGCGGACGCGGCGCTGGTGCTGGTCGACGGCAAGCCCAAGGGCGTGCTGACCCGCCAGGACCTGCTGGCCCACCTCGGCGCCCGCTGACCCTGCTTGTAAGGAAGGGGCCCCTTTTAACACCGCGGTGTTAAAAGGGGCCCCTTCCTCTACCGGAGGCGTTAATAAGGGGCCCTTCCTTACAAGCGGCGGGCGTAGCGGAGTTGGGGGACCAGCACCCGGCCGATGTGTTCGTCCCGCTCATCACCGGTGGCGGTCCAGCCGCCGCGCTCGTAGAAACGGCGCGCGTGGGCGTTGTCCCGCAGCACCCACAGCACCGCGCGCGTCCAGCCCCGGGCCCGCATCGCGTCGAGCGCGTCCACCATCAGCGCCCGTCCGGTGCCCCGGCCCCGCTCGGTCGGCTCCAGGTGGATCGCGTTGAGCAGCCCGGTCGCCGGGTCGCCCTCGTCGTCGGGCCCGAGGTAGCTGAAGCCCACCAGCTTCCCGTCCCGCTCGGCCACCGTCATCCGGTGGTCCGCGCCCTCCCAGGTCAGCCGTTCCACCCAGTAGCGGCCCATCGCCTCCGGCGTCGGGTCGGCCAGCGCCTCGGGCGGCAGGAACGACGAGTACGCCGCCACCCGGGAACGCTGGTGCAGGGCGCCGACCGCCATCAGGTCGGCCTCGGTCGCGGAACGTAGGGAGATCGTCACCCGGGCGACGGTACCCGCCGGGGCGGCACCTGTACCGTCTGAAGATCCTCGGCGATCACCAGATCACCGGAGAAGTGCTCGCGGGCCTCGTCGTGGAAGCGGCGCGGGTCGGCGTACCGCTGAGAGAAGTGGGTGAGCACGAGCGTGCGTACCCCCGACTCGGCCGCGACCCGCGCGGCCTGGCCGGCGGTGAGGTGCCCGACCTCGGCGGCGAGCGCCGCCTCCGACTCCAGGAACGTCGACTCGATCACGAGCAGGTCGGCGTGCTCGGCGAGCGCGTACACGCCGTCGCAGAGCCCGGTGTCCATCACGAACGCGAACCGCTGCCCCGGCCGGGTCACGCTCACCTCGTCCCGGGTGACGCGGCGCCCGTCGCGGTCCAGGTGGCCGTCGCGCAGCAGCCTTCCGGTGTCCGGACCGGCGATGCCGTACGCGGCCAGCCGCTCCGGAAGCATCCGGCAGCCGTCCGGCTCGACCAGCCGGTATCCGTACGTCTCGATCGGGTGCCGCAGCCGGCGGGCCTCCAGCGTGCCGATGCCCAGGGTGATCCGCTGCCCGTCGGCGTCGATCGGCTCGACTGCCAGTTCGGCGGTCTCGTAGAAGCTGGAGGCGTGCCGCAGCCGGGCGAAGTACTCGGCGCCGCCGGCCGGGAAGTGCACCGCCACCGGGCGCGGTACGCGGTCCAGCGAGAGCCGCTGGATCATGCCGGGCAGCCCGAGGCAGTGGTCGCCGTGGAAGTGGGTGACGCAGATCCGGGTCAGGTCGGTGGCGGTGACCCCGGTGTGCAGCATCTGCCGCTGGCTGCCCTCGCCCGGGTCGAAGAGGATCACCTCGTCGTCCCAGCGCAGCAGGTAGCCGTTGTGGTTGCGCTGCCGGGTCGGGGCCTGGCTGGCCGTACCGAGCACCACCAGCTCACGCATGGACACCGCACCCTCCCGAGCGCAAAAAGCGACCCCCGGGGCTTCCGCGCTCGCGCGCGGGCCGGCTGGACTGGGCCGACACCCCGGGGGTCGGGTGGCTGTCGTGGTTTCGCCGCACCGCTGCCACACGGTCTCGACGATCCTGCAGGTGCCCGCCTCGCGGCGGGCGAGATTTCACTGTCGAGGACAGCGGCTAGCGGACAGCCACCTCACGAGTCCGATTGCTATACAAGTCTGGACCACCTCCTTTCCCGTGTACCGCCACGCTATCCACTTCGCGGCGGCCGCGGCAACGGATTTCGATCACAGGCCCGGTCAGTCCAGGCCGATCGGGCCCTCGCGCGGGCCGTCCTCGTTCGCCGGCTGCACGGCGAGCGACGGGAAGTCGGCCAGGTCGCCCTCCGGCTCGGCGTCCCACTCGGGGAACACCAGCGGGCTCTGCAGGTAGAGGCAGAGCAGCTGGGTGAGCTGGTGCAGGCCGTCGAGGTGGGTGCGCTCGTGGCCGTGGGTGGCGTCCACGCCGAACCCGAGCAGCGCCACCCGGGCGTGCGCCCCGGCCTCGACCGCGGCGGCCACGTCCGAGCGGTAGTAGTCGAACACGTCCCGGACCAGGTCGACGCCGTGTTCCTTGGCGATCGAGGCGAGGTTGCGGGTCAGGTGGTAGTCGAACGGGCCGACCCCGTCGCCCATGGCGAGCGTCGCCGCGGTCTCCCGGGACTGCTGGCCCGGCGCGACCACCGCCGCGTCCACCGACACGATCTCCGCGACGTCCGGGTCCAGCCCGTGGCTCGCGCCGTGGCCGATCTCCTCGGTGACGGTGACCAGCAGGTGCGCGGTGACCGCCGGGGTGACACCGGCGTCGACCATCGCCTTGAACGCGGTCAGCACCGCCGCCACGCCCGCCTTGTCGTCCAGGTGGCGGGACTTGACGTACCCGTTCGGGGTGATGGTGGGGTTGGGCAGGAACGCGACGAAGTCCCCGGCGTCGATGCCGAGCGCCCGCAGCCCGGCCTCGTCGTGCACCGGCTCGTCCACCCGCACCTCGACCAGTTCCCAGCCGACGCCCTGCAGGTCGACCGCCTCGTTGTAGCGGTGCCCGCTCGCCTTCAGCGGCAGCACCTGGCCGGTGACGACCCGCTCCAGGTCGTCGGTGAAGATCCGCACGTGGGCGCCCTCGGCGAAGCGGGCGCTGTGCGTGCCGATCGGGTTGACCTCCAGCCGGCCGTTCTCCTTGAGCCGCTTCACCATGCCGCCGATGGTGTCGGTGTGCACCACGATCGCCCGGTCGGCGCCGGTCTCCCGGGGACCGGGCAGACAGGCGCTCAGCGCCCCGCGACGGGTCAGCGTGGAGCTGATCCCGATCGCGGAGAGCCTCTCGCCCACGTACTGCTGGATGTGGTCGGTGCGCCCCGACGGGCTGGGGATCTCCAGCAGCTCCACCAGCACCTGGCGGAGGTAGTCGAGGTCGAGCTTGAGCGGTTGGGGCTTGCGTGCGGTCATGCCCCAGAGCTTGCCGCACCGGCCGGCGACCAGAGTCGCTGCGGTGCCCGGGTACCCGGGAAGAGCAGGTCGACGAAGCGCTCGGCGGTGGGCTGCGGTTCGTGGTTGGCCAGTCCGGGCCGCTCGTTCGCCTCGATGAACACGTGTTCCGGCCGGTCCGGGGCGGGGACCAGCAGGTCCAGCCCGGTGACCGGGATGTCCAGCGCCCGGCTCGCGGTCACGCACGCCTCGGCGATCGCCGGGTGCAGCTCGGCGGTCACGTCGTGGATCGTGCCGCCGGTGTGCAGGTTGGCCGTCCGGCGTACCGCGAGCACCTCGCCCTCCGGGAGCACGTCGTGCATCCGGTACCCGGCCTCGGCCACCACCTCGCGGGTCATGTCGTCGATCGGGATGCGGGACTCGCCCCCGGTGGCGGCGGCCCGGCGGCGGCTCTGCCGCTCGATCAGCTCGGTGATGTCGTGCACCCCGTCGCCGGTGATCTGCGCCGGGCGGCGTACCGCGGCGGCGACCACCTCGTGGTCGATCACCACGACCCGCAGGTCCTCGCCCGCGCGCAGCTCCTCGATCAGTACGTCCGGGCAGAACCGGCGGGCCAGCTCGACGGCCGCGGTCAGCGCCTCGGGCGTACGCACGCCGACGGTGATGCCGTTGCCCTGCTCGCCCCGCGCCGGCTTGACCACCACCGGACCCACGTCGTTCAGGAACGCCACGTCGTCGGGCTCACCGGTGGCGGTACGCCCGCGCGGCACCGACAGGCCCGCCTCGGTGAGGATGCGCCGGGTCACCCGCTTGTCGTCGCAGCGGCTCATCGCCACCGCCGAGGTCAGCTCCGACAGCGACTCGCGGGTGTGGATGGTCCGGCCGCCGGTGGTCAGCTTCAGCTCACCCCAGTGCGGGTCGGTCACCTCCACCCGGATGCCGCGGCGCATCGCCTCGTCCGCGACGATCTTCGCGTACGGGTTCAGCTCGTCGTACCCCTCGGGCATGGCGGGCAGGAACAGGCGCTCGTTGATCGGGTTCTTCCGCTTCACGCAGAGCGTGCCGGTGCGGTGGAAGCCGAGGCGCTCGTACAGCCGGATCGCGCCCGAGTTCTCGGCCAGCACGGACAGGTCCACGAACGCCCGGCCGCGCCCGTCGAGCCGGTCGGCGAGCGCGGTGAGCAGCGCCTGCCCGGTGCCGGGCGGGGCGGTGTTGAAGTCCACGGTCAGGCACCACAGGCTGGCGCCGTTCTCCGGGTCACCGAAGACCGCGACGTGGTCCACGCCGGTGATGGTGCCGACCACCTCACCCGTGGTGTCCTCGGCCACCAGGTGCAGGAACCGGTCCGTGCCGGCGTTGTCCACGAGGATCTCGACCGGGGCGGTGACCATGCCGTTGCGCGCGTAGATCCGGTTCACCGCCTCCGCGTCGACGGCGTCACGCAGCGGCCGGACGGTCAGCCCGGGCACCTCGCCGCCCTCGGTCGCGGCGGGCCGCTTCTCGCCCAGCGGCAGCCGGTACGTCAGCGACGGGTCGATGAACAGCTCGTCCGGCAGCCGCGACACCAGCACGTGCGGGTCGCGCAGGTAGATGCAGATGTCCCGGGCGCCGACCGCCTCGGAGCGCAGCACGTCGGCCACGTGCACCTGGTCGTCGAACGTCTGCCCGAACACCAGCCGGCCCCAGCCGCAGTCCAGCACCACGCCCGAGGCGTCGGTGGACGTGGGCTCCGGCTGCCGCTGCTCCGGCGTACCCGGTGCGACCGGGTCACCGCCGGGGCCGATGCGTTCCCGGCGGCGCCCCAGCACCCGTTCCCGGTCGGTACGTGCCGTTCCGGTGGCGAGGGTGTCGGTCACGGTCAGTCGATTCCGTGGCTCTGGAGCCACATTTCCAGGAGTCCCAGTTGCCACAGCTTGTTTCCGTTCAACGGGGTCAGTTCGGCGTTCGGGTCGGCGAGCAGCGCGTCGACGTAGTCGGCGCGGAACAGGTCGCGACGGCGCGCCTCGGGCGCGGTGAGCGCGTCGCGTACCCGGTCGAGGAGCTTGCCCTCCAGGTGGGTGAGTCCGGGCACCGGGAAGTAGCCCTTGGGCCGGTCGATGACCTCGTGGGGCAGGACCCGCCGGCCGATCTCCTTGAGCACGCCCTTGCCGCCCTGGGCCAGCTTCAGCTCCGGCGGGCAGCTCGCGGCCAGCTCGACGAACTCGTGGTCGAGGAACGGCACCCGGGCCTCCAGCCCGTGCGCCATGGTCATGTTGTCGACCCGCTTCACCGGGTCGTCGGTCAGCATGACCTGGGTGTCGATCCGCAGGCCGGCGTCGACGGCGGTCTGCGCGCCCGGGCGGCCCAGGTGCGCGGCGACGAACTCCCGCGCCGGGTCGCCGTCGGCCAGCCACGCCGGGTTGAGCACCCGGGCCAGTCCGGCCGCGTCGCGGTCGAAGAACGCCTTCGCGTACGTCTCGAGCGCCTGCTCCCGGTCCACCCCGGCGAGCGGCGGGTACCAGTGGTAGCCGCCCAGGATCTCGTCCGCGCCCTGACCCGACTGCACCACCTTGACGTGCTTCGCGACCTCCTGGCTGAGCAGCCAGAACGCGACGCAGTCGTGGCTGACCATCGGTTCGCTCATGGCCGAGACGGCGGCCTCCAGCGGCGGCAGCAGGTCACCGGTGGGCACCCGGATCTGGTGGTGGTCGGTGCCGAACGTCTTCGCGACCAGGTCGGAGTAGACGAACTCGTCGCCCTCCCGGCCGCCCACCGCGTCGAAGCCGATGGAGAACGTGGCCAGGCCGGACCGGGCCTGCCCCTCGCCGGCGAGCAGCGCGACCACCAGGCTGGAGTCGAGGCCGCCGGAGAGCAGCACGCCCACCGGAACGTCGGCCACCATGCGGCGGCGTACGGCGGTGGTCAGCGAGTCGAGCAGCGCGTCCTGCCAGTCCCGCTCGGACCAGCCGGCCCGCTCGGCGGCGCGGCCGAACGCCGGGTCCCAGTAGACCCGCTCGTGGGTGGAGCCGTCCGCCTCGTACACCCGGACCGTGGCCGGCGGCAGCTTGGTGACGCCGGCGAGGATGGTGCGCGGCGGCGGCACGATGCTGTGGAAGCTCAGGTAGTGGGCGAGCGCCACCCGGTCGATGGTGGTGTCGATGCCGCCACCGGCGAGCAGCGCCGGCAGGGTCGAGGCGAACCGGACCACGCCGGGGCTCTCGGCCAGGTAGAGCGGCTTGATGCCGAGGCGGTCCCGGGCCAGCACCAGGCGGCCGGTGTCGCGCTCGCTGATCGCCACCGCGAACATGCCGATCAGGTGGTCGACGAAGTCGAGCCCCCACTCGGCGTACGCCTTGACCACTACCTCGCTGTCGCCGGACGAGAAGAACAGGTGGCCCTTGGCCTGCAGTTCGGCGCGTAGTTCCCGGTAGTTGTAGATGCAGCCGTTGAAGACACCGGTGAGCCCGGCGGCGGCGTCCACGATGGGTTGGCCGCTCGCCGCGGACAGGTCGATGATCTTCAGGCGCCGGTGTCCCAGCGCGGTCGGCCCTTGCGACCAGACGCCGCTGTCGTCGGGCCCTCGGTCACTCATCGTGGCCGCCATCCGCTCCACGGCCGAGACATCGGCGCGTGAACCGTCACGGCGGAACTCTCCCGCAAGTCCGCACATACGAGCCAATGCTGCCAGAGGTTGTTTCGGTTCGCCTGTTGAGACGATGACGAACGTGTGACAGCTTGCTACGATGCGCCGTCACGCAGCGTGGTTGCCGCGCACAGCGTCGCTTCCTGCCCCCCAGGGCGCGGATGCCGGAAAATCGGGCCCGTGCCGGCTGTGAGGAACGCCGCATGCCCGTCCAGCCGCAGCCGGAATCCGCGATCTTGGAGTTGTGGTGCCTGTGATGCCGGTTTCGCGAGGGTTGCCAGGCACCACAACTCCAAGATCGGTGGAGGGGTCTAGCCGGCGGTGCGGGCCACGCCGACCGGGCAGCTCAGCCCGTTCGGTCCGTGGTTGCAGTAGCCGTTCGGGTTCTTCGTCGGCGCCAGGTACTGCTGGTGGTAGTCCTCGGCGAAGTAGTAGTCGCCGAGCGGCGCGATCTCGGTGGTGATCTCACCCTTGCCGGCCCGGGCCACGATCGGCGCGAACGCGTCCCGCGACGCCTTCGCAGCGGCGGCCTGCTCGTCGGTAATGGTGTAGATCGCCGAGCGGTACTGGGTGCCCACGTCGTTGCCCTGGCGCATGCCCTGGGTCGGGTCGTGGTTCTCCCAGAAGACCTTGAGCAGGTCCTCGTAGGCGATCTTCGACGGGTCGTAGACCACCTGGACCACCTCGGCGTGCCCGGTCATACCCGAGCACACCTCCTCGTACGTCGGGTTGGTGGTGTAGCCACCCGCGTAGCCGGCGGACGTGGTGATCACGCCGGGGAGGGTCCAGAACAGCCGCTCGGCGCCCCAGAAGCAGCCCATGCCGAAGACAGCGACCTGCGCGCCCTCGGGGAACGGGCCCTTCAGCGTCGACGGCAGCACCTCGTGCCGGTCGGCGATCGGCATCGCGATCGGGCGGCCCGGCAGGGCCTGGTCAGGAGAGATCATCTCGGCCTTCATGCGGCGGAGGAACACGGTGGGACTCCTCTCTTGGCTTTCCCAGCGTGTGCAACAGCGTGGCCCCCCGGTTCCTTACCCGCCCACCGCGACGTCAGGCCAGCGCCGCCGAGATCCGCCCGGCGAACGCCTCGGCCTCGGCGTCACCTGCGTACCGGGTACGCGGCCAGAAGAAGCCGCGCAGACCGTCGCCCTTCGTCCTGGGAACCACGTGGGTGTGCAGGTGCGGTACGGACTGGGACACCCGGTTGTTCATCGCCACGAACGTCCCACCGGCGTCGAGACCGGTCTCCACCGCCACGGCGATGCGCTGGACCAGCCGGAAGTAGCCGGGCAGTGCGTCGGGCGGCAGGTCGGACAGGGCGACCAGGTGGGTGCGGGGCACCACGAGCACGTGCCCCTTGAACACCGGGCGGGTGTCCAGGAACGCGACCCCGTCCGGCTCGTCGGTGACCCGGAACGCGGGCACCTCGCCCGCCACGATCCCGCAGAACACGCACCCGCTCATCCGCCCACCCTAGGCCCGGCCCGCCCACCCCACCTCCGGGCGAGCGTTGATCATGAGGTTGGCGGCGACAAATCGGACGGCGACCACCGTCAACCTCAT
The DNA here is from genome assembly GCF_028768405.1 of Micromonospora chalcea. Taxonomy (NCBI): domain Bacteria; kingdom Bacillati; phylum Actinomycetota; class Actinomycetes; order Micromonosporales; family Micromonosporaceae; genus Micromonospora; species Micromonospora chalcea. The sequence continues at coordinate 5,716,291 of NZ_CP118233.1, forward strand.
GATCGACGAGAAGACCGGCCGTAGGTCAGGCGCGATCGAGGTAGGCGTCCCAGTCGTCGTCGGGGATGCCGGTCGGGCCGGTCTCGCCGTTGGCGAGGCGCGCCCGGATGTCCGCCTCCCACCGACGGGCCCAGCGCCTGAGTCCGCCGATTTCGTCCTCGCCGAGACCGTAGGAGGCGAATGTCTCCACGTCGAGCTCGTCGACCCCGCCGAGTCGGTCGGCCAGCTCGTGAAGCGAAAACGCGACGGTGTGCTGGGCGCCCAAGGATTCGAGTCCCGCGAACTCCACGATCCGGCTGGCAGCGCATACGTCGATGTAGTCGCGATGCGCGGCGCGGTCGTGAAGCGCCCTGACCTTGAGGCCGATGGCATCCTCCAGCGCGAGCACCGGGCCGATCTGCAACCTCGCCGGCGGCCCGATCGCCTCTTTCAAGAGGTCGACCTCGCAGGCGAAACCCTGCCCCTCGACCAGCAACCGGGCCATCCGCGGCGTCGCCTCAACGACCCGGCAGCCGAATTCTCCGGCTCGGTACGCCTCGGCCAGCCGCGCCGCCACGAGGGGCAGCGGCAACGCGGTTGCGGTGGCGAAGTCGATGTCGCGGGACGGTCGGCTCACGAGATCGTGCGCGGCGAGTGCGTAGCCACCCGCGAGTACCAGACCGAGGTCGTCACCCGCACGGAATCCGACGTGCAGCAAGCGCGTGTGCAACTCGTCCACGGCTAGGCTGCCAGGCCCGGCATTCTGCTCTCCCAGAGTCGGATCACCCGGTGCGCGGTCAGCTTGCGGATGCGGGACCAGTCCTGCCGGAGGAGCGCCGGGTTGACGTACCGGACGATGTCCTCGCGCTGCCCGCAGTCCATCAGCGTGCGGTAGAGCGTGAGCCGCTGTCCGCTGTCGTCGACGTCGAACTCGCTGAGCCCGGACCACGCGAGGCGGGTCGGCAGCGTGACCCGGCCGCGCTCGGGCCCCTTGAGGTCGTCCAGTGACGTGGGGATCCGGTCGGCGACGCCGTGCAGGCGGGAGGGGAGCGCCTCGGTCGTACTCACCGGACCAGTATGGCCGACCACCCCGACAGAGTCCTGGTTGTGACAGGCGCGCCCGGCCTACCGGGAGCAAAGGGGAAGCGGGCGGACTAACGTCTGCGGCATGAGGCACGGCTTCGACACACTCGCCATCCACGCCGGTCAGGCCCCGGAGGCCCGCACCGGCGCGGTGATTCCGCCGATCTACCAGACCAGCACGTACGCCCAGGACGCCGTCGGCGCGCCGCGCGAGGGCTACGAGTACAGCCGCTCCGGCAACCCCACCCGGGACGCGCTCCAGGAGTGCCTGGCCGCGCTGGAGGGCGGCCAGGTGGGGCTCGCCTTCGCCAGTGGCCTGGCCGCCGAGGACACGCTGCTGCGGACCGTCTGCAAGCCGGGCGACCACGTGGTGATCCCGGACGACGCGTACGGCGGCACCTACCGGCTGTTCGCCAAGGTGGCCGAGCGCTGGGGGCTTGACTACACCCCGGCGAAGGTCTCCGACCCGGACGCCGTGCGCGCGGCGATCCGCCCGGGCGCCACCCGGATCGTGTGGGTGGAGACGCCGACCAACCCGCTGCTCGGCATCGCCGACATCGCGGCGCTGGCCGCCGTGGCGCACGACGCCGGCGCGCTGCTGGTGGTCGACAACACGTTCGCCTCGCCGTACCTGCAGCAGCCGATCGCGTTCGGCGCGGACGTGGTGGTGCACTCCACCACCAAGTACGTCGGCGGACACTCCGACGTGGTCGGCGGCGCGCTCGTCGCGGCGGACCGGGCGCTCGGCGAGGAGCTGCGTTACCACCAGAACGCGATGGGCGCGATCAACGGCCCGTTCGACGCCTGGCTCACCCTGCGCGGCATCAAGACCCTCGGGGTACGGATGGACCGGCACTGCGACAACGCCGAGCGGATCGCGGCCTACCTGGACGGCCACGCGCAGGTCGCGCAGGTCATCTACCCGGGCCTGCCCTCGCACCCCGGCCACGAGGTGGCCGCCAAGCAGATGCGGCGGTTCGGCGGCATGATCTCGTTCCGCGCGGCGGGCGGCGAGGAGCACGCCGTGGACATCTGCAACCGATCCCGGCTGTTCGTGCTCGCCGAGTCGCTCGGCGGCGTCGAGTCCCTGATCGAGCACCCGGGCCGGATGACACACGCAAGCGCTGCGGGCTCGCCGCTTGAAGTTCCCGGCGATCTCGTGCGACTGTCTGTCGGCATCGAGACGGTCGACGACCTGCTCGCCGATCTGGAGCAGGCCCTGGGCTGACCGCTGGCTGGGGAGGGTGGCAGTGCCGGAGATCTTGCCGACGACGTGGGTCGGTGCGACCGCGAAACAGATCGCCCGGGCGGTACGCCGTGGCGACGTCTCCGCCACCCAGGTCGTCGCCGACCACCTGGATCACGTCACCCGGGTCGACGCCGACCTGGCCGCGTTCCGCACGGTACGCGGCGGTGAGGCGATCACCGAGGCGGAGAAGGTCGACGAGCAGGAGGAACTGGCGAACCTCCCGCTCGCCGGCGTGCCGGTGGCGGTCAAGGAGAACACGCCGGTGGCCGGCCTGCCCACGTGGAACGGGTCGGCCGCCATGCGTACACCGGTGGCGGAGGCCGACCACGAGGTGGTCCGGCGGCTGCGCGGAGCGGGCGCGGTGATCCTGGGCGTGACCCGGATGCCGGAACTGGGCCTGTGGGCGCTCACCGACGACGACACCGCTGCCACCCGCAACCCGTGGGATCCGGCGCGTACCCCCGGCGGCTCCTCCGGCGGCGCGGCCGCCGCGGTGGCCGCCGGGCTGGTGCCGATGGCGCACGGCAACGACGGCCTCGGGTCGATCCGCATCCCGGCGGCCTGCTGCGGCCTGGTCGGGCTCAAGCCCGGCCGGGGCGTGGTGCCCTGCCAGCTCGGCGCGGACGACTGGTTCGGCCTGACCGAGCACGGCATGCTCACCAGCACCGTGGCCGACGCGGTGGTCGGTTTCTCGGTGCTGGCCGGCCGCCGGCCGGACAAGCTGGTCCCGCCGGCGCGGCTACGGGTCGGCGTCTCGCTGCGCTCGCCGGTGCGCGGCGTCTCGCCGGACGCCCCGAACCGGGACGCGGTGGCCGCGGCCGGCCGCCTGCTCGCCGCCGCCGGTCACGACACCGTGCCCACCGACCCGGTCTACCCGACCCGGCTCGGCCTGCAGGGCATCGCCACCTGGTTCGCGGCGGCCGCCGCCGACGTGCGCGCCGCCGGGGTCGCCCCGCGCCAGCTCCAGCGCCGCAGCCGCCGGCACGTCACGCTCGGCGAGTGGGCGCAGCGCCGGGGGTACGTGCGGGAGGCCGACCGGGCGGCCTGGCGCGAACGGTCGGTGAACTTCTTCGCGGACAACTCGATCGACCTGCTGCTCACCCCGGCGCTGGCCGGGCCGCCGCCGGAGGCCGCCGGCTGGTCCGGCCGCTCCTGGCTGGCGAACATGTCGGCGAACATCAGGTACGCCCCGTACGCGGCGCCGTGGAACATCGCCGGGCTGCCGTCGATCGTGGTGCCGGTCGGCCGCCGCCCGGACGGGCTGCCGGTGGGCGTGCAGTTCGTCGGCCCGCCCGGTTCCGAGCTGCTGCTGCTCGGCGTGGCCGGTCAGTTCGAGATGCAGGCGCCGTGGGCGCGGCACGCCCCCGGCTACCCCCGCGTCGGAACGGGGTCGCCGGCCACCGCGTGATCGTCTAGCGTGTGCGCACCCTGTCGCGCACACCAACTCGGACGGTCCCCGATGAACTGCCAGACCTGCGGGGACGCCACGTCCCCGGCCTTTGAGGAGTGCCAGCGCTGCGGTACGCGCGTCGGCCAACCCGCCGTGAGTCCCGGCGTGCCCACGTACGGCGTGCGCGGACTGGCGGTGGCCGGGGCGTCCGCGGTCGGCGCCGCCACCCTGTGCTACCTGCTCACGGCTCTGTTCCCGCTGGTTGGTGTGCGGATGGCCCGCTCGGCCGCCGAGCAGCTCGACCGGGACGTGCTGCTCGGCGCGGTGCTGGTCGAGGTGCTGTTCACCCTGCCCTACCTGCTCGCCCTGCTGACCGCGGGGACGCTCGTGGTGATCTGGACCTGGCGGGCGCGCAAGAACCTGGACGCCTTCCCGGGCGCCGTGCCGAGCCTGAGCCCGGCGTGGGCGATCGCCGGCTGGCTGGTGCCGTTCGCCAACCTCGTGGTGCCGGCCCGGGTGCTCGCCGACCTGCTCCGGAACAGCGTCTGGCAGCGCCGCCAGTCGTGGCTGGTCGGGGTGTGGTGGGTGAGCTGGCTGGTGTTCCTGATCGGTGACCGGTTCGTCGCGCAGGCGCAGCAGCAGCGGTACGACCGGTTGACCGAGCTGCCCCGCAACGACGCGGAGTTCGGCACGTACGTGCGCTACTACGAGGAGGCGCTCGCGCCCCGGCTGGTGCCGGCGTTGGCCTGCCTGGTCGCCGGGATCGCGTTCGTCGTGCTGATCCGCCGGATCTCCGCCGCCCAGCAGGACCGGCTCGCCCGGGCCGTGCCCGCGTGGCCGGGTCAGCAGGCGTGGCCGGGTCAGTCGGCGTGGCCGGGTCAGCCGGGCGGGCCGGGGCACCCCGACCGGCCCGCTTCCGTCGCGTCGGTTCCGCCCGCGCCGTCGGCCACGTCGGCGCAAATCCCACCGGGGCCGGGTGGCACGATCGGGGCATGACGGAACTGGTCGGTCTCGCCGACGTTCAAGCTGCGCGGGAACTGCTCGGCGGTGTCACCCGTACCACCCCGCTGGAGCCGTCCCGGCCGCTCAGCGCCGCGCTCGGCGGGCCGGTCTGGCTCAAGTGCGAGAACCTGCAACGCGCCGGGTCGTACAAGGTGCGTGGCGCGTACGTGCGGATCTCCCGCCTCTCGGCCGAGGAGCGGGCCCGGGGCGTGGTCGCGGCGAGCGCCGGCAACCACGCCCAGGGGGTGGCGCTCGCCGCCGGGCTGGTCGGCGCGCACGCCACCGTCTTCATGCCGGTGAACGCGCCGCTGCCGAAGGTCGCCGCGACCAAGGGGTACGGCGCGCAGGTCGAGCTGGTCGGCAACACGGTGGACGAGTCGCTCGTCGCGGCGCAGACCTTCGCCGAGCGGACCGGTGCGGTGTTCATCCACCCGTTCGACCACGCGGACGTGATCGCCGGTCAGGGCACCGTCGCGCTGGAGATCCTCGAACAGTGCCCGGACGTGCGCACCATCGTGACCGGGGTGGGCGGTGGCGGACTGGTCTCCGGGATGGCGGTGGCGGCCAAGGCGCTGCGTCCCGACGTACGGGTGATCGGGGTCCAGGCGGCGAGCGCCGCCGCCTTCCCGCCCTCGCTGCGGGCCGGCGAGCCGGTACGCCTGCCCTCGTTCGCGACGATCGCCGACGGGATCGCCGTCGGCCGGCCGGGGGAGCTGACCTTCACCCACGTCCGCAAGCTCGTCGACGACGTCGTCACGGTCTCCGAGGAGGACATCTCCCGGGCGCTGCTGATGCTGCTGGAACGCGGCAAGCAGGTGGTCGAGCCGGCCGGCGCGGTAGGGGTGGCGGCGCTGCTGTCCGGCGCGGTGGAGGTGACCGCGCCGGTGGTCGCGGTGCTCTCCGGCGGCAACATCGATCCGCTGCTCATGCTCCGGGTGATCGAGCACGGTCTGGCGGCGGCCGGCCGTTTCCTGCGGATCACGGTGCGCTGCGTCGACCGGCCCGGCCAGCTCGCCTCGCTGCTCGGCGAGATCGCCGAGCACCGCGCCAACGTGGTGGACGTGGTGCACCAGCGGGCCAACCCGCACCTGCGCCTGGGCGAGGTGGAGGTGGCCCTGTCCGTGGAGACGCGCGGGGTGGAGCACTCGGACACCCTGATCAGCGCGTTGCGGGCCAGCGGCTACCAGGTGGTCTTCACCGGCGAGGGCTGAGCCCCTCGGTGGAACACCGACGTCACAGCGGAACGCGAACGCCCCGGCCGGATGATCCGGTCGGGGCGTTCGGGTGTGCGGCTCGGGTCCGAGGAGCCTGTCAGCCTCGGTCGGGTTCGGGACCCGAGCCATCCGGCGCGGGTCCGGAAGGTCAGCCGCTGTACGGCTCGAAGGAGACGATGGTCACCTTGATATCGGCGCCGCTCGGCGCGGTGTAGGTGCAGGTCTGCCCCGCCTTGCCGCCGAGGATGGCCTGGCCGAGCGCGGACTCGGGGCTGTACACCGTCAGGTCGGTGGTGGAGGCGATCTCCCGGGAGCCGAGCAGGAACGTCTCGCTGTCGTCCGCGTCGTCGTCGAAGTAGATCGTCACGACCATGCCCGGCGACACCGCGTCGGTGTCCGGAGCCTCACCGACCTTGGCGGTGCGCAGCAGCTCCTTGAGGTAGAGAATGCGGCCCTCGGCCTTGCCCTGCTCCTCGCGGGCGGCGTGGTAGCCACCGTTCTCCCGCAGGTCGCCCTCCTCGCGCCGGGCGTTGATCTCGGCAGCGATGACCGGCCGGTTGGCGATCAGCTCGTCGAGCTCTGCCTGCAGACGGTCGTAGGCGTCCTGGGACAGCCAGGTGGCGGGCGCCTCGTTTCCATTTGTGGACACAGGCGGTCTCCTCGGTTGGTGCGGACTGGCTGACAGGTGAACTTGCAAGGCTACCAGTGCCGCACACGTCGAGGTGTGCTCAATCACCCCGGTGCCGGCGACGGGACCGGGGTGCGGTTGCCGGCGGCTCGCCGGCGCTCCGGCTCAGCCGGCCGGCCGGCAGCGCAACACCTCACCGATGAACGGCCGGGCGCTCGTGGGCACCTCCTGGCGGGTCCGGATGTGGCGCTGGCCCGGCTCGGCGCTCACAGTGGTCTCGATGCTGCCCACCTGGGCGCCGTCGTGCGAGCGGGCCCGCAGCAGACAGGTGGCGGAGCCACCCGGCGGCACGGTGACCCGGAAGTCGACTGTCACCCGGGAGTCGGTGATGTCGGAGTAGCTGATCATCTCGCCCTGGTACTCCGGGTCGCCGTACTGGTAGTAGAGCTTCGCCGCGCCCAGCCCGAGGACGGCGAGCAGGACCGCCACCGTCAGGGCGAGCAGGACCGGCCGGCGGCGCCCCGGCTCCCGGCGTCGGCCGTACCGGCCGGGCGGGTAGACCGGCGCCTCCGCGGCGACTGTGGCGTGCGTCTCGCTCACCGGCGGGTATCTCCTGGCGTTGTTGTCGGCGGCATCGGCAAGAATGGCTAGGTCCATCTTCCCAGCCCGGCGCTGAGTCAAGGATGGCAGGTCGGCCTGGACCGGCGGGCGTGGCCCTGGCCACTCCGGTGGCGGCCCCCGACCGGCCGTCACGGGGGCTTTCGCGGGCGCGGGGGGAGATTCCGGCAGGTCAGCCGACCGGAGGGTGGTCGGCGGGCACAGACGAGGAGCGCCGAAGGTGGCAGAACAGCTGCGTCTCATGGCGGTGCACGCCCATCCCGACGACGAGTCGAGCAAGGGTGCCGCCACCATGGCGAAATACGTCGCCGAGGGGGTGGACGTCCTCGTCGTCACCGCGACCGGTGGCGAACGGGGCAGCGTGCTCAACCCGAAGATGGACCGCCCCGACGTGTGGGCCAACATCGGTGACATCCGGCGGGCCGAGATGGACGCCGCCCGGGCGATCCTCGGCGTCGAGCAGGCGTGGCTCGGCTTCGTCGACTCCGGGCTGCCCGAGGGCGACCCGCTGCCGCCGCTGCCGGAGGGCTGCTTCGCCCTGCAGGACGTGGACGTCGCCGCCGCGCCGCTGGTGCGCCTGATGCGGCAGTTCCGCCCGCACGTCGTCACCACGTACGACGAGGAGGGCGGCTACCCGCACCCCGACCACATCATGACCCACAAGGTCACCGTGGCGGCGTTCGACGCGGCCGGTGACCCGGAGCGCCATCCCGAGCTGGGCGAGCCGTGGCAGCCGCTCAAGCTCTACTACGACGTGGGCTTCTCCCGGGCCAAGATCATGAGCCTGCACGAGGCGGTGCTCGAAGCCGGGCTCGAATCGCCGTACGGCGAGTGGATGAAGCGCTGGGACGAGCGCCCCGACAAGGGTGCGCGGATCACCACCCGGGTCGAGTGCGCCGACTACTTCCCGGTCCGCGACGACGCCCTGCGCGCCCACGCCACCCAGATCGACCCGGACGGGTTCTGGTTCCAGGTGCCGATGGAACTGCAGAAGCGCGCCTGGCCGACGGAGGACTTCCAACTCGCCCGGTCGCTGGTGGACAGCCCGCTGCCCGAGTCCGACCTCTTCGCGGGCGTACGGGAGGCGTGCCGTGCCCACTGACCGGGCCGGGGTCTACCCTGGTGCGCAGTCGCACATCGGAGGAACACCATGCTGACCACCGTCGAGGTGCTCGCACAGAACAACTTCGGTGACACCCGCACGGGTGGTCTGGCCGGTCCGATGGGCCTCTTCCTCATCGTTGCGCTGGCCACCGTCACCGTCCTGCTGATCCGCAACATGAACGCCCGGCTGCGCCGGCTGCCCGACCGCTTCCCGCACCAGGGCACCCCGGGCCGGGCCGATTCCGCAGTCGCCGATCCGACAGAAGGGCTCGTCGAGCAGGATTCACCGACGAACACGCCCAGCGGCTCCCAGCAGCGACGGAACAGCTGAACACCGCGTGAATCACGCCCAAGCCGGTCGTCGCCCCCTGTTGCGACCACCGGCTTTGGCTTAGCCTTCCGCCGGGGGGACCGTCAGGCCCCGGACCCTGCGCGGAAGGGGGACGCCGATGTCGAAGGCAGCACCGGCCCCCGGCCATGCCTCCGCCCGGCCCGGTGACGGGGCGGCCCCGTGACCACCGAGCCGGCCGACCGTCCCCCGGACCGGGTCGGCCTGCGCGGGACGCCGACGGGCGTCGTCGTGTTGACCGTCGCGGTCGCGTTCACCGGTCTGCTGGCCGCCGTCCTCGGCCTGGTCGTCCCGCCACACCTCCCGGTGGACCACCCGCTGCCCGGCCCGGCGCGGTTCGGCATCGCCACTGTCGCGTTCGCGGTTGCCCAACTCGCCCGGCTGCGCTTCCGTACCGCTTCGGGGATGGTGAGCATCACCTGGGGCGAGGCCGCGCTGGTGGTCTGCCTCTGGCTGGTGCCGGCCGGATGGCTTCCGGCCGCCGCCCTGCTGGGCGTGGGCACCGCCTGGACCGTGATGTCGGTGGTGTCGGACCGTCGACCGGCCCTGGAACTGGCGGGGATCGCCGGCTCGCTCACCGCCGCCACCGCGCTCGCGGCGGCCGTCGCGACCGCCCTCGGCCCGCCGCTGCTCGCCGCGCCCACCCCGGAACTCGCGCTCACGCTCACCGCCGCCGCGGTGACGTACCTGCTCACCACCGCCTTCCTGGGCGCCGTCACGCTCGCGCTGCGGCACGGCATCCCGATGGGGCCGCCGCTGTTCGCCGCGCTGCGCGGCAAGCTGCTCATGTTCGTCGGCAACGTGGCGGTCGGCCTGGTGGTCGTCGCGCTTCTCGAACTCGACGCGCGCTGGCTGCTGCTCCTGCCGCCGCCGCTCTGGCTGCTCCAGCAGACCTACCGGCACCGGCTGCGGGCCGACCAGGAGCGCCGGACCTGGCGGGCGTTCGCCGAGGCCGCCGCCGCGCTCAACCAGCTCGACGAGCGGGGCGTGGCGACCGCCGCGGTGACCGGCGCGCTCACGCTGTTCGGCGCCGAACTGGTCGAGGTCGACGTGGCCCGGGGCGAGGGACGCTGGCGCCGGTACCGGGCCGACCGTGGCGGGCAGGTCCGGGACCGGGAGGTGGAACCCGCCGGGTGCGCCGGCGTCGCCGAGCACGAGTTGATGCGGCGGCTCGTCGTGGGCTCCGCCGAGGTCGGCCGGCTGCGGGTGCGGTTCGCCCGGTCCGCCCCGCCGAGCGCCCGGGAACGCGACGGCGTGGCGGCCTTCGGGGACGCGCTCGCCGCCGCCCTGCACGACGCCGCCACGCATCGGGAGCTGCGGCTGGTCACCGCCCGCTCGTCGTACGACGCGGTGCACGACCAGCTCACCGGCCTGCTGAACCGGGCGGCGCTGCTCACCAAGGGGGACCAGGCGTTGCGGCAGCGCCCGCACGACCACCCGGTGGCCCTGCTGCTGCTCGACGTGAACCAGTTCAAGGAGGTGAACGACACGCTCGGGCACTCGGCGGGCGACCAGCTGCTGCGGCTCACCGCCAGCCGCCTCGCCGCGCTGACCCGGCCGGGCGACCTGCTCGGGCGGCTCGGCGGCGACGAGTTCGCGCTGCTGCTGACCTCGGTGCCGATGGTCGAGGACCGGACGGCCCCGCTGGCGTACGCGCTGCGCCAGGCCCGGGAGGTCGCCGAACGCCTCGCCGCCCCGACCGAGGTGGCCGGGGTACGGATGTCCGTCGAGGTGGCAGTGGGCGTGGTGGTGGCCGACGCGGGCGCGGCCGACCTGACCGAGCTGCTGCGGCGCGCCGACATCGCCATGTACCAGGCGAAGGAGGGCGGCGGCAGCGTCGCCGCGTACGACAGCTCCCGCGACGCGGCGAGCACCGACCACCTGGCGTTGCTCGCGGAGATGCGGGAGGCGCTGGCCGCCGACGACCAGCTGGTCCTGGCGTTGCAGCCGGCGGTGGACCTGGCCACCGGCGCGCCGACCGGCGTGGAGGCGCTGATCCGGTGGCGGCACCCGCGCCGGGGATGGCTCGGCCCGGCCGACTTCATCCGCCCGGTGGAGAACAGCGAGCAGCTCGGCAGCTTCACCCGGTACGTGCTGGACAAGGCGCTGGCCGTGGCGTCCGCGTGGGCGCGGGACGGGCTGGACGTCCCCATCTCGGTGAACCTGTCCGCGCGCAGCCTGCTCGACCCGCGACTGCCCGCCGAGATCGACGAGGCGCTTCGCCGCCACCAGGTCCCGCCGCACCGGCTGGTCCTGGAGATCACCGAGACGGTGGTGATGAGCGAGCTGGAGATCATCGACGAGGTGCTGGCCACGCTGCGCGCCATGGGCGTGCAGCTCGCGGTGGACGACTTCGGCACCGGTTTCTCCTCGCTGACGTTCCTCACCCGGATCGCCGTGGACGAGCTGAAGGTGGACCGGTCGTTCGTGCTCCGGATGGCCGACTCGCCCGAGGCGGCGGCGATCGTCCGGACCACCGTCGGGCTGGCCCACGAGTTGGGGCTGCGGGTCGTGGCCGAGGGCGTCGAGACCGCCGAGCAGCGCACCGCGCTGGCCGAGCTGGGCTGCACAGCCGCCCAGGGCTACCACTTCTTCAAGCCGATGCCCGCCGACAAGATCGCGGCGGTGCTCGGGTCGCTGCGCGACGGCGCCCGGGACAACGTCTTCCCGCTGCGCGCCGACGGCGCTTCCTGACCCCTGCCGCACCGGCGGCGTCGGAAGGCGATGGTGGATAGGGTCGGGTGGTGAACCGACTCGCCAAGGCCACCTCGCCCTATCTGCTCCAGCACGCCGACAACCCGGTCGACTGGTGGCCGTGGTGCGACGAGGCGTTCGCCGAGGCGAAGCGGCGCGACGTGCCGGTGCTGATCTCGGTCGGCTACGCAGCCTGCCACTGGTGTCACGTGATGGCTCACGAGTCGTTCGAGAACGAGGCAGTGGCCCGGCTGATGAACGACGACTTCGTCTGCGTGAAGGTCGACCGCGAGGAGCGCCCCGACGTCGACGCGGTCTACATGACCGCCACCCAGGCGATGACCGGGCAGGGCGGCTGGCCGATGACCGTCTTCGCGACGCCGGACGGCACCCCGTTCTTCTGCGGCACGTACTTCCCGCGCGCCAACTTCATCCGCCTGCTCGGCTCGGTCGCCACCGCCTGGCGCGACCAGCGCGAGGCGGTGCTGCGCCAGGGCGCCGCCGTGGTCGAGGCGATCGGCGGCGCGCAGGCGGTCGGGGGCGTGACCGCCCCGCTCACCGCCGACCTGCTCGACGCCGCCGTGAGCCAGCTCGCCCGGGAGTACGACGAGACGAACGGCGGTTTCGGCGGCGCGCCGAAGTTCCCGCCGCACATGAACCTGCTCTTCCTGCTCCGGCACCACCAGCGCACCGGCTCGGCGCGCAGCCTGGAGATCGTCCGGCACACCTGCGAGGCGATGGCCCGTGGCGGCCTCAACGACCAGCTCGCCGGTGGGTTCGCCCGCTACTCGGTGGACGGCCACTGGACGGTGCCGCACTTCGAGAAGATGCTCTACGACAACGCGCTGCTGCTGCGCGTCTACACCCAGCTCTGGCGGCTCACCGGCGACGGGCTGGCCCGCCGGGTGGCCCGGGACACCGCCCGGTTCGTCGCCGACGAGCTGCACCGGGCCGGTGAAGGCTTCGCCTCGGCGCTGGACGCGGATACCGACGGCGTCGAGGGGCTCACCTACGTCTGGACGCCCGACCAGCTCGTCGAGGTGCTGGGGGCCGACGACGGCCGGTTCGCCGCCGACCTGTTCGAGGTCACCGCCGAGGGCACGTTCGAGCACGGCAGCAGCGTGCTGCGGCTGGCCCGGGACGTCGACGACGCCGACCCGGCGGTGCGGGCCCGGTGGCAGGACGTGGTGGGCCGGCTGCTCGCCGCCCGGGACACCCGCCCGCAGCCGGCCCGCGACGACAAGGTGGTGGCCGCCTGGAACGGGCTCGCGATCACCGCCATCGCCGAGTTCCAGCAGGTCGCCGCGCTGCTCGTGTCCCCGGACGACGAGGACGCGAACCTGATGGACGGCGTGCTGATCGTCTCCGACGGCGCGATGCGGGACGCCGCCGAGCACCTGGCCACCGTGCACGTGGTGGACGGGCGGCTGCGCCGGGTCTCCCGGGACAAGGTCGTGGGCGAGCCGGCCGGGGTGCTGGAGGACTACGGGTGCGTCGCCGAGGCGTTCTGCGCGATGCACCAGCTCACCGGCGAGGGGCGGTGGCTGAGCCTGGCCGGTGAGCTGCTCGATGTGGCGCTGGCCCGGTTCGCCGGCCCGGACGGCGCCTTCTACGACACCGCCGACGACGCCGAGCGCCTGGTCACCCGGCCCGCCGACCCGACCGACAACGCGACCCCGTCGGGCCGCTCGGCGATCGTCGCGGCGCTCGTGGCGTACGCGGCGCTGACCGGGGAGACCCGCTACCGGGAGGCGGCCGAGCAGACGCTGTCGACTGTCGCGCCGATCGTCGACCGGCACGCCCGGTTCACCGGCTATGCCGCCACTGTCGGCGAGGCGCTGCTGTCCGGGCCGTACGAGATCGCGGTGGCGACCGGCGACCCGGAGGGCGACCCGCTGGTGGCCGCTGCCCGGCGCCACGCCCCGCCCGGCGCGGTGGTGGTGGCCGGCGCCCCGGACCAGCCCGGCGTGCCGCTGCTGGCCGGACGACCGTTCGTCGACGGGCGGCCCGCCGCGTACGTCTGCCGGGGCTTCGTCTGCCAGCGGCCGGTGACCGGCGTCGAGGAGCTGGTCGCGCAGCTCGGCTGAGCGGAGCGGGCCGGGCCGCCCTCGCGGTCCGGCCCGGCACCGGCCCTTATAGGCTGGCGGCGCTATGGACTCCCGTACCGGTCTCCCCGTCGTGGGCATGGTGGGTGGCGGCCAGCTCGCCCGGATGACCCACCAGGCCGCCATCGCCCTCGGCCAGTCGCTGCGCGTGCTGGCGCTCGCCCCGGACGACGGCGCCGCGCTGGTCGCCGCCGACGTCCAGTACGGCGACCACACCGACCTGGCCGCGCTGCGTACGTTCGCCAAGGGCTGCGACGTGGTCACCTTCGACCACGAGCACGTGCCCAACGAGCACATCCGCGCGTTGACCGACGAGGGCGTGAAGCTGTTCCCGCCGGCCGAGGCGCTGGTGCACGCGCAGGACAAGCGGGTGATGCGGGAACGGCTCGGTGAGCTGGGCGCGCCGAACCCGGCCTGGCGTCCGGTGGAGTCCCCGGCCGACCTGATCGCCTTCGGCGAGGAGACCGGCTGGCCGGTGGTGCTCAAGGCCGCCCGGGGCGGCTACGACGGGCGCGGCGTCTGGATGGTCGACGACGCCGGCGCGGCCGGTGAGCTGGCCGCCACGCTGCTCGCCGGTGGCACCCCGCTGCTGGTCGAGGAACGGGTGGCGCTGCGCCGGGAACTGGCCGTGCAGGTGGCGCGGTCGCCGTTCGGGCAGGTCGCCGCGTACCCCGTGGTGGAGACGGTGCAGCGCGACGGCATCTGCGTCGAGGTGCTGGCGCCCGCGCCCGACCTGCCGGAGGAGCAGGCCGTCGCCGCGCAGCAGCTCGCCATCGACCTCGCGACCGCGCTCGGTGTGGTCGGCCTGCTCGCGGTGGAGCTGTTCGACACGCCGTCCGGGCTGGTCGTCAACGAGCTGGCCATGCGGCCGCACAACTCCGGGCACTGGACCATCGAGGGGGCCCGGACCTCGCAGTTCGAGCAGCACCTGCGGGCGGTCCTCGACTACCCGATGGGGGACACCTCGCTGACCGCGCCGGTCGTGGTGATGGCGAACGTGCTCGGCGGCGGGCCGGGCGGCATCTCCATCGACGAGCGGCTGCACCACCTGTTCGCCGCCGAGCCCGGGGCCAAGGTCCACCTGTACGGCAAGCAGGTCCGCCCCGGCCGCAAGATCGGGCACGTCACCGTGCTCGGCAACGACCTTGAGGACGTACGGGCCCGGGCCGCGCGTGCCGCCCGCTGGCTCCAGGAGGGGCACTGATGAGCACCGTCGGGCTGATCATGGGCAGCGACTCGGACTGGCCGGTCATGCGGGCCGCCGCCGAGGCGCTGGACGAGTTCGGCGTGCCGTACGAGGTGGGCGTGGTCTCGGCGCACCGCACCCCGGGCAAGATGATCGAGTACGGCCGGGCCGCCGCCGGCCGGGGCGTTCAGGTGATCATCGCGGGCGCGGGCGGGGCGGCCCACCTGCCCGGCATGGTCGCCTCGGTCACCCCGCTGCCGGTGATCGGTGTCCCGGTGCCGCTCAAGTACCTGGACGGGATGGACTCGCTGCTGTCCATCGTGCAGATGCCGGCCGGTGTGCCGGTCGCCACCGTCTCGATCGGCAACGCCCGCAACGCCGGCCTGCTGGCGGTACGCATCCTGGGCGCCGCCGACCCGGTGCTGCGCGACAGGATGGCCGCCTACCAGGCGAGCCTGGAGGATCTGGTCGCCGAGAAGGAAGCCGCGCTGCGCGCCTCCCTCACCTGACCGTTCGTCACTCTTCGTGCTTAACTCGGTTGGTTGCTGAGCGTGACCAGCTGGGCGGGCCTGTTTGTGCCCTCCGCCGACTTTGCTCTGCAGCCATCGACGCGGCGCGGCCTTGACCTGCGGTTCTGCGTTTCCTCGAAATTGGCTCCGCAGCGGCACTCGTCACGGTGGGCGACCGTTGCCTCCGTGGCTGCAGAGCAAAGTCGGCAGAGAGGTGCCCGCCCGCCCCGGCACTTCGACACGGAGTGTGACCGGACTGAACGGCCGGGGAGACGCCGCGAGCCGGCCGGGCAGGGCGCTGCGGACCGGCCGGGCAGGGTGCCGCGGACCGGCCGGGTGAGGTGCCGCGGACCGGCGGGCACGCGGCCCGGCGTCGGGCGTGAGTCGGGCGGGCCCGGCACCGCCAGGCCCGATCGGCTCACCGCATGCCGCGCAGCGCGGTCTGCAGGCGCTCCTGGGCGCGGCGGCGACGCTCGTTGCTCGCGCCCAGCGCCAGCAGCACGATGCCGACCGGGATCAGCACCAGCCACGGGCCGAGGCTGAACAGCGCGTGCACGGCCGCGATCGCGGTCACCGCGGCGCCCACGATCACCGGGGCCTGCTGCCGGCTGGTCGAGCCGAAGATGAGCACCGCGACGGCGCCGAGTAGCAGCAGCACCTGGCGCAGCATGCTGGAGTCGGTGGCGATCACGATCGCAAGCGTGGGCAGGAAAGCGGTGACGAGCGCCGGGCCGTACGCCACCCAGCTCGACAGGTCGGGCCGGTGGCGCAGTTGCAGCACCCCGACCAGCAGGGCGAGCGCCGCGAACGGCAGCGTGTACGCCTCCGGCAGCGCCACGTCGGCCACCCGCATCAGGATCCACCAGGCGCTGATCTCGCAGGCCACGACCGCCCAGAACAGCAGGTTGCGCTCCATCGGCCGCCGCCCCGGACGGGTGGCCGCCACCCCGAGGACCGCGCCCCACGCGGCCAGCAGCGCGGCGATGTGCCGGGGCGAGTCGTACGCCAGGGCCAGCGCGATTAGCGCCGCCCCGAAGCCGCTCCACTCGACGGTGGCCGCCTCCCGGTACGCCTCGGGGCGGCGCAGCCGGGGCAGTGTGGCGGCGAAGACCTGCAACGCCGCGCCGACCGCGAGTACCCCGAAGGCGGACCAGACCGCGGCGAGCCCGGACTTCAGGCCGACGGTGAGCACGAAGAGTTGCGCCATCAGCGAGCCGAACAGCCAGCCCAGGATGCGGGCGCGCTGGGTGGTGCCGAACAGCGCGGCGACGGCGCCCACGCCCACCGCGCCGCCGAGCGTGAACACGGTCAGGTCGCTGGTGGCGAGGCTGCCGGCCAGCCCGGCGCCACCGGCGGCCAGCCCGAGGGCGAAGACCAGCACCCGGGCCACCCGGATCGACCGGCCCGGCTCGGCCAGCGCCGGCGGTGGGGTCAGCGCCAGGCCGAGCATCGAGATGGTGAACACCGCCAGCGCGGCCAGCGCGGTCACCGGCCAGCCTCGGCCGAGCGCCACCGGCGTGATCAGCAGCGTGACCGCCGCCCCGGGCAGGATCACCGGCACCGCACGGGACCGCCGGCCCCCGCTGAACCCGGTGGCGGCGAGCGCCGCGGTCACTGTGAGCAGCAGCGCGGTGAGCACGTGGGTGGGATTCACCGCGTTCGCCGGCGGGGTCAGCAGCTCCGGTGGCGGCCCCTGCCACACCCGGCTCAGCACCGCGAACGGCGAGAACAACGCCACCACAAGCGCGGGTGCCAGTGTGGCCAGCGCCAGCGCGGTGGGCAACGCCGCGGCGGCGAGCGCGCCGGCGGCCGGGCTGACCCGCCAGCGCAGCACCGGATCGTCCGGGTCACGTCGCATCGCCCCGTTCAGCAGGACGGTCCAGCGGCGTACCGGCCGGGCCGAGCCGGCGGGCGGGACCGTGGCGGCCCGTACCAGTTCGGCGAGCACGCCGAGCAGCGCGGCGGCGGCGGCGAACACGCCCGCCGGCAGGCCGACCGCGAGCGCGGCGGCAGCGGTGACGGTGGCCGCGCCGACCACCGCCACGCTGGCGAACGGGAGGTACTGCGGCACGTACCGGCGCGCGGCCGCGATCGCGGCCAGACCGATGCTGGTGGCGGCCAGCGCGGCGGTCAGCACCACCTGGGGCGGGTGGCCGAACGCGGCGGCCAGGGCGGCCACCGCGCCGGGCAGGGCGACCACCGCGGCGCCCGCGCCTGCGCCGCCCACCTGCACCAGGTGCGGCGGCATGCCCTCGGCGCGTACGTCGTCCACGAGCGACGGCGCGAGCGTACGGGCCAGGGCGGCCACCGTCGCCCCGATCAGCGCGATGCTGCCGAGCGCCAGCGCCGTGGTCCCCGGGCGGACCAGTCCCGCCCCGGCCGCGTGCAGCGCGACCACACCGGCCACCGTGGCCCGGGACAGCGAGGCCCGGGGATCGACAGCGGCCACGGCCGCCATGCCGTAGACAGTGGCCACCATTGCGCCCACCACCACCGGGGACCACCAGGGCAACTCGAACGCGGCCGGCGCGCCCACCGTGGCGAGCACGACGGCCAGGCCAGAAACGTCGTACTTCCACGGCGCGGGCAGCAGGACGGCGGCGGTCACCGCGAGCAGCACCAGCGCGACCGGTGCCTGCCAGGTCGACCCGCCCGTCGGCGCGGCCGGCCACCCGCTCAGGTCCCCGGCCCAGATCGGGCCGGGGGTGGCCAGCACGCCGAGCCCGCCGCGCAGCGCGCTCCAGGCGGCGATCAGGCCGAGGAGCAGGCCACCGGCGGCGATGCCGAGGATCGGTCCGCGCCGCCACTCCTCCGGCAGCGCCCGGGCCGCCACCGCGACCAGCAGCACCAGCGCGGAGGCCACCACGAGCTGACCGCCGGGGGCGAGCACCGCGGCGATCCGGGCCAGTGTGGCGACGAGCGCCACGGTGGTGGCGGCCAGGGCCAGGTCGGACCCGTCCAGGGACATGTCGGCGCGGCGTCCCGCGTCGATGCGCGGCGCGAGCGCCAGCAGCGCGGCGGCGACCAGGAGCAGACTGCCCACCCAGGCGTCCGCCGAGGTCGCGCCCGGCGCGCCGAACGCGGCGGCGGCGACGGCCACCGTGCCGAGCACGGTGCCCAGCGCGTGCGGAATGCTCAGGTGCCGCTGCGCCACCTGCACCAGGGCGGCGTAGCCGAGCGTGACGCAGACGGCGAGGAAGCTCGCCGCGAGGATCGGCACGGTGATCTCGCGCAGGTTCGCCGGAGTGGCGATCGGCGGGGTCGGCGCGGTGGCGGCGACGAACGCGGCGACGGCGCCCGGCAGCGCGAACGCCGCGCCGCCGGCCGCCCAGGCGCAGACGGTGTCGGTCGCGGCGGCGGCGAGCCGGACCCGAGGGGCGAGGGAGACCAGCGCGCCGGCCAGGAAGAGCAGCGTCAGCGCCGCGGCGGTCAGCGCCGGCCGGGCGAGCGCGGCGCCGGCGCCGATCAGGCCCAGCCCGGCCGCGGTGACCGCGTGTGTCACCGCCGCGCGTTCGGTGCCGGCGCTCAGCCCGAGCACACCGACGACGACCGCGGTCAGCAGCATCGGCCAGCAGGCCGCCGCCCATCCCAGGCCGAGCGACGCGGGTACGGCGAGCGCGGTGAGCGCCGCGCCGACCACCGCGAACTCACGCCGGATCTCGGGCGGCAGCGCGATCACGGCGGCGACGGTGAGCAGCAGCGCGCTGGCGGCGAGCTGCCAGCCGGTCGGGCCGACCGCCCGGGCCAGCTCGGCGTGCCATCCGCTCAGGTCCGCCGACCAGGCCGGCAGCGCGGCCCGGAGCGGCGCCAGCCCGGCGCGCAGCGCGCCACCGGCGACCACCAGGCCGCTGACCGTGAGCGCCACCGCCGACGCGAGCTGCGGACCCCGCCGGGCCGCCTCCGGTACTGCCCGGACGGCGAGCCCGGTCAGCGCGATGACGGCGGAGATCAGCAGCAGGGACCGGCCCGGCAGGGCCACCGAGGCGACCCGGCCGAGTGCGCCGATCACCGCGAGCGTGAGGATGCCGGCGCCGACATCGGGCAGCGGCGGCCGGCGCAGCACGAGCGTGCCGGCCAGCGCGACCAGGGCGGCGAGCAGCAGCACCGCGCCCGATGCGGCGGCCGGCGGGACGGTGGCGGCGCGCAGCAGGCCGGTGACCGCGTACGCCAGCGCGACAGCGACCGCCACGCCGTGCAGCAGCCAGGTCAGCTCGGGCAGCCACGGCACCGGCCGGGCGGTGGCGGCCGGCTCCGGGGGAGCGTCCCCGCCGAGCACCTCGCCGGCCTCCTCCGGCGCCGACTCGGGCCGGTCCTCGTCGGCGCGTTGCCGGGGCGGGACGGGCGGGGTCGGCGCGGTGGCGGGCAGGTCACGCCGGACCGGCCGCTCACGTACCACAGCGGAACGGACGAGCGCGAGGTCGAGCACGGCCACCACGGTGAGCACCAGCGCCCAGCCGACCGGCCCGGTGATCCGCTCGTACGCCAGCAGCGGCAGCACCGGCTGGGCGGCGAGCACTGTGGCGAAGCGTGGCGCGCGCAGACCCGTCCCGTACGCGTACCCCAGGGCGACGAGCGTGGTGACCAGGAAGATCGTCCCGGCGAACGCGGCACCTGATCCGTCGCCGCCGATCCGGTCCACGGCCCAGAGCGCGTACCCGGCCAGCGGCACCAGCAGCAACCCGACCGCGGCGACGGTCTCGGCGGTGGAGGTCAGCCCGCGCCGGGCCAGGACCGGCGGGGCGACGAGCATCAGCGCCGTCGCCACCAGCAGTACGCCGAGACGCGCCAGCGCGTCCATCGAGCTGGTGGCGACCGCCGCGAAGACCACCGCGGCGACGCCGAGCAGGAGCGCGCCCAGCCCCAGCGGGATGTTCTGCACCTCGCGCGAGGACGCCTCGGGCGGGTGCTCCGGGTCGTCCGCATCGAGCCAGCGGGGGCGACCGCGCGGCGGCGACGGAGGCAGGTCCTCCGGCGGCCCGGGCGGCGAGGTGCCCTGGCGGGGCACCCGGGGCGGCGCGCCGGTGGCGGCGGTGGGCGGGCGGCGGCCGGGCCGGCGGCGCAGGACCCGGCGCGGCCGGGTGGCCTGCCGGACCCGTTCCTCACCGGCGTGCGCCAGGATGTCCCGCTGGAAGAGGGCGGCCTGCATCTTGGCGGCGATCTGCCGCTGTTCCCGGGCGATCTCGGCGTCGCGGGCCTTCATCTCGGCGATCGAGCGCTCGATGTCGGCCAGGTGCTCGGCCCACTGCGGCTGGTGCGCGCCGCAGTGCGGGCAGACGACGGCGGGCTTGATGTCCTGCCCGCACGAGGCGCACCTGAAGCTCTCCACGACAGTCTCCCGTCCGCCCGTGCCCTCGCACTGTGGACCTCCCAGAGGCAGCATGCCTTGAGTGGGCCGGGATTTCGACAGTTGCCGCCGCGTTCCGGACAACAAAAAGCGGACCGGCCGCCGGGAGACGTTCCCCGGCGGCCGGTCCGCGCGGTCAGCGGATCAGGGGCGGCCCATGCCGCGGTACTCCCAGCCGGCCTGCGTCCACAGTGTGGAGTCGAGGCAGTTGCGCCCGTCGACCACCTTGCGGCCGTTGGCCAGCTCGCCCAGGGCCACCGGGTCGGCGTTGCGGAACTCGGCCCACTCGGTGAGTACGCAGACCAGGTCGGCGCCGCGGACGGCGTCGTTCATGGTCTCCTCGTACGTCAGCTCGGGCACCGCGCGGCGCGCGTTCTCGATCCCCTGCGGGTCGAACACGTGCACGTCGGCGCCGGCCTTGCCGAGCAGCGCGGCGACCGCGAGCGCCGGCGCGTCGCGTACGTCGTCGGTGTTGGGCTTGAACGTGGCGCCGAGCACCGCGACGCGGGTGCCGGACAGGTCCGGCCCGGCCGGGCCGGAGCGGCGGCCGAGCAGCTCGGCGGCGAGCTGCACGACGCGGCTGCGCCGGCGCAGGTTGATCAGGTCGACCTCGTGCAGGAAGCGCAGCGCCTCACCGGCGCCCAGCTCCTGCGCGCGGGCCTGGAAGGCGCGGATGTCCTTGGGCAGGCAGGCGCCGCCGAAGCCGAGTCCGGCCTGGAGGAAGCGGTTGCCGATGCGCGGGTCGTAGCCGATCGAGCGGGCCAGCTGGGTGACGTCGCCGCCGGCGGCCTCGCAGACCTCCGCCATCGCGTTGATGAAGGAGATCTTGGTGGCGAGGAACGCGTTCGCGGCGACCTTGACCAGCTCGGCGGTGGCGAAGTCGGTGACCACGAGCGGTACCTCGCGGTCCTCGGTGGCGGCGAGGTCGAAGACGCCCTTGTGCGCGGCGTAGAGCATGCCGTTGGCCCACTCGCTCTTGACGCCGACCACGATCCGGTTCGGACGCAGCACGTCGTCGACGGCGAAGCCCTCCTGGAGGAACTCGGGGCTCCACGCCACCTCGACGCCGAGGTCGGCCGGGCTGTGCTTGCCGACGAGCTGCTCCACCCACTCGGCGGTGCCCACCGGCACGGTGGACTTGCCGACGATCAGCGCCTTACGGGTCAGGTGCTGGGCCAGGCTGGTCACGGACGCCTCGACGTACGACAGGTCGGCGCCCATGCCGTCGGCCCGCTGCGGGGTGCCGACGCAGATGAAGTGGACGTCGCCGAAGTCGGCGGTCTCGTTGATGTCCGTGCTGAATCGCAGCCGGCCCGCGGCCAGGTTGCGCCGCAGCAGCTCGTCGAGGCCGGGCTCGTGGATCGGCACCTCACCGGCGTTCAGCTTGGCGATCTTGTCCGCGTCGACGTCGAAGCCGAGCACCTCGTAGCCCAGTTCGGCGTAGCAGATGGCGTAGGTCGCACCGAGGTAGCCGGTGCCGAGGAACGTCACCCGGGGGCGGGGGGCGCCGGACGGCGGGGTCACCGCGGCGATGGCGGGCATCGGCTGGGTGTTCGGGTACGGAATCGTCACGCCTGTCTTCTCCGCTCGCACTGGCGGCGCTTCCATGCGTCGCATTCTGCTGGGGGCGCCTGGGCCGGGCACCGAGGGAACTGAATTTCTGCTGTGAGGGTAGTGGGGCCGGGCGGGCGACGCTCGGGCGCGAGCCTACCCGCCGGTAAGGTCCGGCAGGGGCCGGTGGCTATCCTTCAGTTTGCGGCAGTCTTCGGCCCCCGGGCGGTACAGACTGCGCATGATAGCGGTGAAAGGGGAGGGCCGACATGGCCGCAGAGCAGTCGTTCGACGTCTACCGGTTGCCGGAGGAGCACGAGGCGATCCGGGAGGCGGTCCGTGAGGTCTGTGCGGCCAAGGTGGCACCGCATGCCGCTGAGGCCGATGAGACAGGTGAGTTCCCGAAGGCGTCCTACGAGGCGCTGCGGTCCGCCGACTTCCACGCCCCGCACATCCCGGTCGAGTACGGCGGCGCCGGCGCGGACGCGCTGGCCACGGCCATCGTGATCGAGGAGGTGGCGCGGGCCTGCGCGTCGTCCTCGCTGATCCCGGCGGTGAACAAGCTGGGCACCATGCCGCTGCTGCTGGCCGGCTCCGAGGAGCTGAAGCGCAAGTACCTGACTCCGGTAGCGGCCGGGGAGGGCATGTTCTCCTACTGCCTCTCCGAGCCGGAGGCGGGCTCCGACGCCGCCGCGATGACCACCAAGGCGGTACGCGACGGCGACCATTGGGTGCTCAACGGCGTGAAGCGGTGGATCACCAACGCGGGCGTCTCCGAGTACTACACCGTCTTCGCCGTGACCGATCCCACAGCCCGGTCGAAGGGCATCTCCGCCTTCGTCGTGGAGAAGTCCGACCCGGGCGTCAGCTTCGGCGCCCCGGAGAAGAAGCTCGGCATCAAGGGCTCGCCGACCCGCGAGGTCTACTTCGACAACGTACGGATCCCGGCCGACCGCATGATCGGCGCCGAGGGCACCGGCTTCGCCACCGCGATGAAGACGCTGGACCACACCCGGGTCACCATCGCCGCCCAGGCCGTCGGGATCGCCCAGGGCGCGCTGGACTACGCCAAGGGCTACGTCCAGGAGCGCAAGCAGTTCGGCAAGCCGGTCGCCGACTTCCAGGGCATCCAGTTCATGCTCGCCGACATGGGCATGAAGCTGGAGGCGGCCCGGCAGCTCACGTACGCCGCCGCCGGCCGGTCCGAGCGCGGCGACGCGGATCTGACCTACTTCGGCGCGGCCGCGAAGTGCTTCGCGTCAGACGCCGCCATGGAGATCACCACGGACGCGGTCCAGCTGCTCGGCGGCTACGGCTACACCCGCGACTACCCGGTCGAGCGGATGATGCGGGACGCCAAGATCACCCAGATCTACGAGGGCACCAACCAGGTGCAGCGCATCGTCATGGCCCGTCAGCTGCTCAAGGGCTGACCGGAGGCGTTCGGGCGGGCGGGCCGGTGCACACCGGCCCGCCCGCGCTCGTTCAACGGCTCTCGGTGCCCTCCGGCCGGCCCGCGCCGCGCGGCGGGGCGGACCACGGCGACTCGCCGCCGGTACGGCGGGGCAGCGGCTCGGTCGGGCTCTCGGGGTACGCCAGCGTGAGCGGTGGCGTGTCCGGGTCCTTCGCCGGCGCCGGAGGCCAGTCGGTGAGCGTCGGCTTGTGCTCCACCGGCGCGGCGGCCGGGGTCAGCTCCGCCTCGGCCGGCGCGGGTGTGGCGGGACGCCGCCAGCGGCTCGTGCTGAACACGGCCATCAGCAGCAGCACGCCGATGAGGAACAGCGTGCCGTTGTCGAGCGGGTCGCGCAGCGGCAGCGGGTCACCGAGCAGCTTCAGGTCACCGGGCACCCGGTCCCGCACGCTGAACGGCGCGACGAACAGCCCGAGGTACGGGACCGCGAGCAGCAGGCCGGCCACGAGCGGGCCGAGCGGCGAGAAGCGCAACGTGCCGAGCAGGCCGAGCAGGATGCCGGCGACGCCCAGATAGACGGCCGGCTCGATCAGGTTCGGCGTGCTGTACGTCCCGATCTCCACCCAGCGGTCGACGGTCCGCTCAGATCCGTCCTGACCGAGCGTGACGAGCACCCAGGTGACGGGCGCCACCGCCAACCCGGCGAGGAAGCTCCAGAGATGTCGCATCCGCGCACCGTACCGTTTTCGGCATGACAGATCATCCCGCGGTCCCGCCGGGTAAACCGACCTCGTACTCCCGCGTCACGCTCAGTCGCATCATGACCGCGGTCGATGTCAATCTGTACGGGACCGTGCACGGTGGGGTACTGATGAAATTCGTGGACGACGTTGCCGGCGCGGCGGCGGCCCGGCACAGTGGCGGCACCGCGGTGACCGCCTCCATCGATGAGATCGTCTTCTCCGAGCCGGTCCGGGTGGGCGACCTCGTGCACGCGCACGCCCAGATCAACTGGACCGGCAGCACCTCGATGGAGGTCGGCGTGAAGGTGGTCGCCGAGCGCTGGGACTCGGCCGAGGAGGAACCGGTCCGGGTCGCCACCGCGTACCTGGTCTTCGTGGGCGTCGACGTGGGTGGCACGCCCCGTCCGGTCCGGCCGGTGCTGCCGGAGACGCCGGAGGACGAGCGCCGCTTCCGGGAGGCCGAGATCCGGCGGGCGCACCGGCTGGCCCGCCGCCGGGCGATCCAGGCCCACCGCGCCGGCTGAGGTGCAAGGAAGGGCCCCTTGTTAACGCCTCCGGTAGAGGAGGGGACCCCTATTAACACCCCCGCCGACACACGCCGCCTCCACCGGCGCCTGGACACCCGCGGAGGGCGAGGTGTTAACAAGGGGCCCTTCCTCTACCGGAGGCGTTAACAGGGGGCCCTTCCTTACACGCGGGCCACATGGGGTGGGGGTGCGGGGTGTGGGCGGGCCACGCCCCGTGCGCCGTGCCCGGCGCGGACAATGGCGGCACGAGGTAGGGCAAGATGGCGCCACGGCCCCGGCACACCGTCGTGGCAGGGCCTCAGGGAGGGTGGATCAGTGGCTGACGTGCTGTGGACGCCGCCGGCGGACGTGCGGGAGCGGTCCCGGATCGGTGACTACCTGCGCTGGCTGGCCGAGCACCGCGGGCTGGAGTTCGCCGACTACGACGCGCTGTGGCAGTGGTCGGTGACCGACCTGGAGGCGTTCTGGCGCTCGATCTGGGACTGGTTCGACGTGGTCGCGCACACCCCGCCGACGGCCACGCTGACCGACCGGGCCATGCCCGGCGCCCGCTGGTTCCCCGGCGCGACGCTCAACTACGCCGAGAACGTGCTGCGCATGCCGGGGCTGGGCGACGACGACCCGGCGGTGATCGCGCACGGGCAGACCCGCGCCCCGGAGACGCTCACCGCCGCCGAGCTGCGCGAGCGGGTCCGCCGGGTGGCGGCCGGGCTGCGCCGCCTCGGCGTGGGTGCGGGCGACCGGGTGGCCGCGTACGCGCCGAACATCCCGGAGACGTACGTCCTGCTGCTCGCCACCGCCAGCCTCGGCGCGATCTTCTCCTCCTGCGCGCCCGAGTTCGGCACCCGCAGCGTCACCGACCGCTGGCAGCAGATCGAACCGACGGTGCTGGTGGCAGTGGACGGCTATCGGTACGGCGACAAGCCTGTCGACAGGCGCGCCGAGGTGGCCGCGATCCGGGCCGCGCTGCCGTCGCTGCGGCACACGGTCGCCATCGCGTACCTCGATCCGGACGGCCCGGCCCCCGACGGCGCGCTGCCGTGGACGGAGCTGGCGGCGCCGACCGACGAGCCGTTGACGTTCACGCCGGTGGCGTTCGACCACCCGCTCTACGTGCTCTACTCCTCCGGCACCACCGGCCTGCCCAAGCCGATCGTGCACGGCCACGGCGGCATCCTGCTGGAACACCTCAAGATGCTGGCGCTGCACCACGACCTGGGTCCGTCCGACCGGTTCCTGTGGTTCACCACGACCGGCTGGATGATGTGGAACTTCCTGGTCTCCGGCCCGGCGGTGGGCGCGGCGATCGTGCTGTTCGACGGCAACCCGGGCCACCCCGACCTGGGCGCGCTGTGGCGGCTGGCCGCCGACACCGGCACCACGTACTTCGGCACGT
The DNA here is from genome assembly GCF_028768405.1 of Micromonospora chalcea. NCBI lineage: Bacteria > Bacillati > Actinomycetota > Actinomycetes > Micromonosporales > Micromonosporaceae > Micromonospora > Micromonospora chalcea. The sequence goes on from NZ_CP118233.1 coordinate 5,742,373, forward strand.
CCGCGCCGTTCCTGCTGGCCTGCCGCAAGGCCGGCCTGGTGCCGCGTGAGATCGCCGACCTGTCCGCGGTGCGCGGCCTCGGCTCGACCGGCGCGCCGCTGCCGGCCGAGGGCTTCACCTGGGTGTACGAGAACGTCAGCGACCGCCTCCAGCTCCAGTCGCTGTCCGGCGGCACTGATGTGTGCACCGGGTTCGTCGGCGGCGTGCCGCTGCTGCCGGTGTACGCGGGGGAGATCGCCTGCCGGGCGCTGGGCGCGAAGGTGGAGGCCCGCTCGGCCGACGGCAGCGCGGTGATCGGGCAGCTCGGCGAGCTGGTGATCACCGAGCCGATGCCGAGCATGCCGGTCGGGTTCTGGAACGACAGGGACGGCGCGCGCTACCGGGAGGCGTACTTCGAGGTCTATCCCGGGGTGTGGCGGCACGGCGACTGGATCACCGTGAACGAGCGCGGCGGGTGCGTGATCACCGGCCGGTCCGACGCCACGCTCAACCGGGGCGGCGTGCGCCTCGGGACGGCCGAGTTCTACTCGGTGGTCGAGGGGCTGGACGAGGTGGTCGACTCGGTCGTCGTGCACCTGGAGGACGACGAGGGCGGCGCGGGTGAGCTGCTGCTGTTCGTGGTGCTCGCCGAGGGCCTGGAACTCGACGACGACATGCGTAAGAAGATCTGCCGGGAGCTGCGTACCGCGCTGTCGCCGCGGCACGTGCCGGACGAGATCCACCAGGTCCGGGCCGTGCCGAGAACGTTGAGCGCCAAGAAGCTGGAGGTCCCGGTCAAGAAGATCCTCACGGGTACCCCGGTGGACAGCGCGGCGGCCAAGGGCGCCCTGGCCAACCCCGAGTCCCTGACGGCGTTCGCCGCCCTGGCCCAGCGCCGGTCCACCACCGACAGCCCCGTCTCGCCTCGCTGATCCCGCCGTCCCCGTCGACCCGCCCGTTGATCTTGCACTTTCTGCCCCGGCGAACGGGGCGAATCACCCGCCCCGAGGGCCGAAACTGCAAGATCAACGGGGGAGGGGCGAGGGTCAGGGCAGGGTGTGGGTGGTCTTCTCGGTTTCGGCGCGGGAAGCCAGGCGGGTCGGGTCGGGGTGGGCGCACGCCACCACGCTGGCTCCTGCCGTGAGCGGGGTGAGCAGCCAGTCGACCGGGTCGGGGTGGGTGGCCACGTCTACCAGGAGGCGGTCGCCCTGGGTCAGGCCCAGCGCGGTGGCGCGGGCCGTCGCGCGGGCCAGCAGCGCCGCGTCCCCCTCGCCACCCTCGGGGTACGGCGTGAAGTGGTCGCCGTGTCCGCGTACCGCCGTCACGAAGTCGGCGTAGCCGGCGGGCACCTGCCGCATCGGCAGCGCGAACGGGTCGAGCGCCAGCGCGTACCGCTCGCCGGCCGGCCACCCGGCTGCCCCGTCCGCCCGGTCGGCGGCCACGAACAGCACCTCCACCGGCCCCGGCGCGTCGGTCACCGTCAGTTTCGCCGACCAGCAGCCGAGCAGCACGGCGGCGGTCTGCCAGTGTGGCGGCAGCAACACGCCGACCGGGTCGCCCGGCGCGGCGCCGATCTCGTCGGTGAGCAGGTTCGCGGTCTTCGCCACCCAGTTCGCAAGCGTCGCGCCGGACAGTTCGGTGCGCTCGCCGGTGGCGTCGTCGTACCAGGTCAGCAGCGGTCGGGTGGGGTCCGGCGCGATCGCGTCGGCGAACACCCGGGCAATGTTGTCGGCCATCGGCGCGAACGATACGCGCCCCGCGTGCGTACTCGATGACAACGTCAAGTCGGCGTACCGTCGGGTCGCGGTCAGCGTTGTGCGCCCGGCGCGGCGTACGCTTGCCGACAGTGTTCTTCCCCACAACTGCGCCATCTGAGGAGCCGCCCCGTGACCGCCGGTCGCCCGCCCCGCGTTCTCATCGACGCCACGAGTGTCCCCGCCGACCGTGGCGGCGTCGGTAGATACGTCGACGGACTGCTCGGCGCGCTGGGCCGGGTCTGCGGCACCGGCGTCGACCTGGCGGTGGTGAGCCTCCGCACCGACCTGGAGCGCTACACCCGGATGCTGCCGGGCGCCGAGGTGATCCCCGCCCCGGCGGCGGTGGCGCACCGGCCGGCGCGGCTGGCCTGGGAGCAGACCGGCCTGCCGCTGCTGGCCCAGCAGGTGGGCGCGGAGGTGCTGCACTCGCCCTTCTACACCTGTCCGCTGCGGGCCGGATGCCCGGTGACGGTCACCGTGCACGACGCGACGTTCTTCACCGAGCCGGAGCACTACGACAAGTCGCGCCGGACGTTCTTCCGCAGCGCCATCAAGACCTCGCTGCGGCGGGCCGGCCGGGTGATCGTGCCGAGCAAGGCCACCCGGGACGAGCTGATCCGGCTGCTGGACGCCGACCCGACCCGGATCGACGTCGCCTATCACGGCGTCGACCAGGACGCCTTCCACGCGCCCGGCGACGAGGAGAAGGCGCGTGTGCGGGCTCGCCTGGGTCTGGGCGACAGCAGCTACGTCGCGTTCCTCGGGGCCAAGGAGCCGCGCAAGAACGTACCCAACCTGATCCGCGGCTGGGCGCGGGCGGTGGCCGACCGGCCGAACCCGCCGGCGCTCGTGGTCGCGGGCGGTCAGGGGCACGACGACGACATCGACCGCGCGGTGGCCGAGGTGCCGTCGCACCTGCGGCTGCTGCGCCCGGGCTACCTGCGTTACGCCGATCTGCCCGGCTTCCTCGGTGGCGCGCTCGTGGCCGCCTACCCCTCCTACGGCGAGGGCTTCGGCCTGCCGATCCTGGAGGCGATGGCGTGCGCGGCCCCGGTGCTCACCACGCCGCGCCTGTCCCTGCCCGAGGTGGGCGGCGACGCGGTGGCGTACACCAGCGAGGACCCGGACCAGATCGCCGCCGACCTGGCCGCTCTGCTGGACGACGAGCCGCGGCGGCTCTCGCTGGCAAAGGCCGGGTTCGACCGGGCCAAGGAGTTCACCTGGGAGTCCAGCGCGGACGTGCACATCGCGGCCTGGCGACGGGCCCGGTCCTGAGGGCCGGCGGGACGGCCCCGGCCGACCGACCGTGACGACTCGCCCGCTTCGGGCATGATGTGCTGATGTTCTACGCCGTCATCCCGGCGGGTGGCAGTGGCACACGGTTGTGGCCGCTGTCCCGTGCCGGCCATCCCAAATTCCTCCACCCGCTGACCGGCACGCCGGCCTCGCTCCTGCAGGCCACTGTCGACCGGTTGTCGCCGTTGACCACACCGGAGCGCACGCTCGTGGTCACCGGGGCCGCGCACGCCGCGGCGGTGGCCCGGCAGCTGGCCGGCGTGCCGGAGGAGAACATCCTGGTCGAGCCGTCGCCCCGCGACTCCTGCGCGGCGATCGCGCTGGCCGCCGCGGTGATCGCCGCGCGTACGCCGGACGCGGTGATGGGCTCGTTCGCCGCCGATCACCTGATCGGCGACCCGGCCCGGCTGGCGGAGGTGGTACGGCAGGCCATCCGCGGCGCGGAGCAGGGGCTGCTGATGACGGTGGGCATCACCCCGACCCGCCCGGAGACCGGCTACGGCTATCTGGAGACCGGCGACCCGGTGGGGGACGGCACGCTGCGCCCGGTACGCGAGTTCAAGGAGAAGCCGGCCGCCGAGGTGGCCGAGGTCTACGTCAACTCCGGCCGGCACCTCTGGAACGCCAGCATGTTCGTCTGGCGGGTGGACGTCTTCCTCGCCGAGCTGGCCCGCCAGGAGCCGGAGCTGCACGCCGGGATCACCGCCATCGCGGCGGCGTGGGGCACCCCGGAGCAGGACGACGTGCTGGGCCGGGTCTGGCCGACGCTGCCCCGGATCTCGGTCGACTACGCGGTCATGGAGGGCGCGGCGACGGCGGGCCGGGTGGGCACCGTGCCGGGTGACTTCGGCTGGAACGACGTCGGTGACTTCCACACGCTCGGCGAGGTGCTGCCGGCCGACGGCGCCGGCAACGTGGTGCTGGGCGGCGACGCCAAGCCGGGCGTGCTGCTGCACGACACCACCGGCACGGTCGTGGTGTCGCACTCCGGCCGGCTCGTCGCCACCGTGGGGGTGCACGACCTGATCGTGGTGGACACCCCGGACGCGCTGCTGGTCTGCCCGCGTGACCGCGCGCAGGACGTGAAGAAGGTCGTGGACGAGCTGAAGGAACGCGGCGAGGAGGGCCTGGTCTGATCCGGCCGGTGCGGCCGCCCGCTTCCGGTCAGCGGGCGGCGCGACGGGCCAGCACGGCGAGCGCCGGTGGCACCAGCTGGGCCGTCGCGTGGGCGAGCGGCTCGGGCAGCCGGTCCGGCGGGAACCAGCCGAGCGCCTCGGACTCCGCGCTCACCTGCTCGACCGCCCCGGCCGGGGCCAGCACCGCGTACCGGACGTCGTAGTGGAACGACCCGCCCTGGCAGGCGACCTGGTGGATGTCCACGTCGATCGGTTCCGGCTCGATCGTCAGACCGGCGATGCCGGACTCCTCGGTGGCCTCGCGCAGCGCGGCCGCCACCAGCGTCCGGTCGCCCGGCTCGCAGTGCCCGCCGAGCTGCACCCACCTGCGGATCTTGCCGTGCAGGCAGAGCAGCACCCGGCCGTCCGGGTCGAGCACGAGCGCGCTGGCGGTGACGTGCCCCGCCCGGTGTGTCCGGCTCATCGCCGCCGGCCCGTCGGCCAGCAGCGCCAGCGTCCGGTCCCGGGCGGCGCCGGCGGCCGGGCTGGTCGCCGTCCAGCGGCTCAGCGCCGCGACGGCGTCGGCGTGCAGGTCGGCGTACGTGGTGAGATCGGTGTCGGGCACCCGGACACTCTACGAGCGCCACCACGGTAGGCCGGCGCGGCGACCCACCTGCGGATGAGCGAAGGCCGGGCGGCACCCCTGCGACGATGTCGCAGACCCTCGTGGTGCCGCCCGGCCACGCCCGTCAGCCGGCGACCGGGTCGAGACTGCGCCCCGGCGTCGGCGGGCAAGGAAGAGTTTGCCGAACCGGTCACCTCACCGTCGAGGTCTTTCACCTCAGGCTTAAAGATGGAGATTACTGCCGGCGGGTAAAGTCGAGCCGTGGCGGGCACCCCCGCCGTCCGCACGGGAGCACTCCATGTTGAAGATCGTTTTCTCGGGCGAAGACGTCCTGCGGACCCGGGTCGCCCCGCGCGCGGACCCGCTCTGGGAGCTGGTTCTCAGCCTGCACCTGCTCCAGGGGCGCAGCCGCGACCCGATGATGACCACATGGCGACGGACCGTGGCGCACGGGCTGCGCACCGACAGCGACGCCGAGCAGTACCGCCTGCTCCTCGCGCTCAACCCGCCGCGCGGCTACTTCCCCGACTTCCTCACCCCGTTCGCCAGCCGGGAGGGCTTCGAGGTGGGGCTGGACGCGGTCCGCGGCACCCCTACGGACATGCTGCGCCGCGACCTGACCCGGCTCGCCGAGGAGACCACGTTGCCGCCCTCGGCGACGGCGCTCGCCCGGGGTGAGCCGGAGACACTGCACCACCTCACCGACTCCATGGCGCGATACCAGTCGCTGGCCGTCACGCCGTACTGGGCCCGGGTGCAGGCAGCGGTCGAGGCGGACCGGGCCCGGCGTGCCCGCGCCATGCTCGACGGCGGCGCCGAAGGGCTGCTGGCCAGCCTGCGGCCGAACATGCGGTGGAACTCCGGCGTGCTGGAGGTGCTCGACTATCCGGACACCCGGGAACTGCACCTGGACGGGCGCGGGCTGCTGCTCGTCCCGTCGTTCTTCTGCTCGCGTACCCCGGTGGCGCTCGTCGACCCGACCCTGCCGCCGGTGCTCGTCTACCCGGTGGACCGGCTGGCCGGCCTGACACCGGCGTCCGGCGCCGCCGGGTCACCCCAGGGCGAGGCGCTCGCGGCCCTGATCGGCCGCACCCGGTCGCGGGTGCTGCATGCCGCCGACGAGGGCTGCACGACCGGCGAGATGGCCCGCCGGCTGCACATCTCCGCCGCCGCGGCCAGCCAGCACACCACAGTGCTGCGCAACGCCGGGCTGCTGGTCAGCCAGCGCGAGCGCAACACCGTCCTGCACACGCTGACGCCGCTGGGCCGAGCCGTCCTCGACGCCTGACCTCCGCCGGGCCGTCTCAGAGCGCCAGCGTGGCGCTGGCGGCGCTGCCGGCCGGGGGCGGGAGCAGGACGGAACCGATTCCCTCGGCGGCCAGCGCGGCGCGCAGGCGTTGCACGTCCGCGCCGAACCGGACCAGGTCCGCCGGGTCGAGCGGGGTCGGCGCCGCGCCGAGCAGCAGGCCGGTGGCCGAGGCGGGCCAGCCGGGCACGGTGGCGGCGAGCCCGGCGCGTACCTCGTCGTCTGTGACGTGCGTGAAGGTCGTGCCCGGCGCTACCACGTCGGCCACCGAGCCGATCGCCCGCCGCACCGCGTCCGCGTCGGCGGGCTCCGGCCCGGCCCGGTCCGGCAGCGTCGCCGCCGCCCGCAGGCCGGCGGCGCGCGCCTCGGCGGTACCGAGCGAGAACAGGTCCATCGAGGCGTCGCGGACGAGCGCCCGGGCGCCCTCGTCGTCGTCCCGGGGGGTGCCGAGATAACCCCGGACCACCGCGACCGGCACCTGGTCGCACTTGCCCTTGATCAGCTCGCCGGCGCCGGCCAGTTCGTCGACCACCGCCATCTGGGTGACGAACAGTTCGTTGCCGTACGGGTCGACCTCGCCCCGGTGGTCGCGGATCGCCGGCATGCCCGCCACCCCGAGCGCCACGTCGGTGAGCCCGTTGCGCCACGGGCGGCCCATGGTGTCGCTGACGATCACGGCGACGTCGAGGCCGTACCGGTCGCGCAGCGCGGCACGCAACGTCCGCGCGGAGGCGTCCGGGTCGGCCGGCAACAGCACCAGGCGGGTCTTGTCCACGTTCGACGCGTCGATGCCGGCGGAGGCCATCACGAACCCGTGGTGGGTCTGCACGATCCGGGTGGCGCCCCGCGTCGCCACCACCCGGGCGGTCTCGCCGTCCAGGATCCGGTCCCGCGCCTCGAGCCGTTCCGGGCCGTCGGCGGGCACGTCGACCAGCCGGCCCTCCGCCTTCGACACGATCTTGCTGGTGACCACCAGCACGTCGCCGTCACGCAGCCACGGCGCCGCGCCGGCGATCAGCGCCGCCAGGTCGTCGCCCTCGGTCACGTCGCCGATGCCCTGCACCGGCAGAATCTCCAGCCTCACATCAGCTCCATCGCGGCGCGCACCATCGCGGCGGTCGCCGCCTCGTCGGTCATCCGCAGCGGCGCCGCGCGGACCACCACGTCCGGCACCGCCGTGCCCTCGTCCTCCGGCGCCACCAGCCAGCCGTCGAGCAGCCCGCCGGTGGACCGGGCGCCGTAGAGGCCGGCCACCCCGGCCGCGCTGCACTCCACGCCGAGCACGGCGAGGCAGCGGTCGGCCATGCCGCGTACCGGCGCGCCGCCGATGATCGGCGACACCCCGATCACCGGGGCCGGCCCGCCGGTCACCGTGTCGCGCAGGCCGGGCACGGCCAGCACCGGGGCGATGCTGACGACCGGGTTGCTGGGCGCGATCAGCACCACGTCCGCGGCGGCGATCGCCTCCACCACGCCGGGCGCGGGCTTCGCCGCTTCGGCGCCCACGAAGACGAACCGGTCGGTGGGTACGTCGGCGCGGTACCGCACCCACCACTCCTGGAAGTGGATCGCGCGCCGCCCCTGCTCGTCGGTGACGACGGCATGGGTCTCCAGGCGCTCGTCGGTGGCCGGCAGCAGCCGTACGCCCGGTTGCCAGCGCGCCGCCAGCGCCTCGGTGACCTGGGACAGCGGATAGCCGGCGTTGAGCATCGTGGTGCGGACCAGGTGGGTGGCGATGTCCTTGTCGCCCAGACCGAACCAGCTCGGCTCCGCGCCGTACGCGGCCAGCTCGTTCTTCACCGTCCAGGTCTCGCCGACCCGGCCCCAGCCGCGTTCCGGGTCGGCGCCGCCGCCGAGCGTGTAGAGCACGCTGTCCAGGTCGGGGCAGACCTTCAGCCCGTGCAGCAGCAGATCGTCGCCGACGTTCACCACGGCGGTCACCTCGGCGCCCACCTCGCGGGCGTACGCCCGTACGCCGAGCAGGAAACGGGCGCCCCCGATGCCGCCGGTCAGAACCACGATGCGCATGCGTCCATCCTTCCGCACGTGCCGCCGTCGATCGCTCGGTGGCCGGAGAGACTACGCTCACTTCGGCAACTGTCCGCTTTCGTCCCCTGGGGGAGTCCGTGACCAGCCCCGCCGAGCCCGCGTCCGGCGACGCCGCGCAGGCCAGCCAGTTGATCAAGCCGTTGCGCGAACTGGCCGCGCTCGTCCTTCTCGGCGCCAACGCCGTGCTGCTCTTCGTCGGCCTGCTGCGCCTGCTGGTGCCGGTCGACGACTACAGCACGTTCAGCGGCCGGGCGGGAAGCACGTACTTCAGCTTCGTCGGCCTGGAGGCGACGGTCCTGCCGTTGCTCGCCGTCCTGATCGCCACCGTGATCCGCCCGGTCGTGCCGAAGGCCAAGCTGATCACGCAGGTGGCGCTGGTCGAGTACGCCGTGTCCGCCGTGTTCGGCGCGCTGACGTTCCTGATCTGGCTGGTCGGCCGGCTCGCCGACGGTGAGGTGCTCGATGCGTTCCTCGGTCTGCTGACCCGCGCTGCCTGGCTGGCGCTCTTCGCGGTCGCCGCGTTCGTGGTGTTCAAGATCTGGCGCACGCTCTACTACGTGCCGAAGCCCAAGGCGCAGCCGGGCGTGTACGGCCAGGCCCAGCCCGGCTGGCCGCAGCAGCCGGGGCAGCCCGGCGGCTACCCCGGTCCGGGTGGCTACCCGCAGCAGCCCGGCCCGGGCTACCCGCAGGCCGGCTCGCCGCCGCCCGGCTGGCCGCAGCAGCCCGGCCAGTACGGCCAGCCGCAGTCGGCGCCGCCGTTCAACACCGCGCCGCCGCACGCCCCGCAGTCCGGCCCGCCGTTCGCCGACCCGCAGTCGGCCCCGCAGTCCGGCTCGCCGTTCGCCGGTCCGCAGCAGGCGCCGCAGTACGGCTCGCCGCAGTCCGCGCCGCCGTTCGGCCAGCCGCCGTCGGCCGACCCGACGCAGGCGATCCCGCGCCAGTCCGCCGAACCGGGCGCGTCGACGCCCGCCGCCGACGACGAGCGCACCCAGCGGTTCGACCGCGAGGACCCGAACCAGCCCCGCTGAGCCGCGCGGCGGGCGACGGAGCGCCGTCGCCCGCCCGACGGCAGGCTCCCGACGGCCCGCGCCGGTCCCGCTGTGAGGCGGGCCACGCGGGCCGTCCCGTTGCCCGGACCGCGAGCGGGCGCGGGCGGCCTGTCGCCCGGCAGCGCATAGGCTGGGCGGATGGTTGATCGCAGCGACCCCGAACCGACCGAGGCGAGCGTCCGGCGGGCGCTGGGACGGGCCGCCACCGGCCGGGCGCTCGACGCCGACGAGGCCGGCGCGCTGCTCGCCGCGCGCGGGCAGATGCTCGACGAACTGCTCCGGATCGCCGGTGAGATCCGCGACGCCGGGCTGCGCGACGCCGGGCGGCCGGGCGTGGTCACGTACTCGAAGAAGGTCTTCATCCCGCTGACCCGGCTCTGCCGGGACCGCTGCCACTACTGCACGTTCGCGACCGTGCCGCACCGGCTGCCCGCCGCCTACCTGGAGCGCGACGAGGTGCTGGCGATCGCCCGCGAGGGCGCCGCGCAGGGCTGCAAGGAGGCGCTGTTCACGCTCGGCGACCGGCCGGAGGAGCGGTGGCCGGCGGCCCGCCGGTGGCTGGACGAGCGGGGGTACGACTCGACGCTGGACTACCTGCGCGCCTGCGCGGTGGCGGTGCTGGAGGAGACCGGCCTGCTGCCCCACCTCAACCCGGGCGTGCTCTCCTGGTCGGAGCTGCAGCGGCTCAAGCCGGTCGCGCCGAGCATGGGCATGATGCTGGAGACCACCGCCACCCGGCTGTGGTCCGAGCCGGGCGGCCCGCACTTCGGCTCACCGGACAAGGAGCCGGCGGTCCGCCTGCGGGTGCTCGACGACGCCGGCCGGGTCGGGGTGCCGTTCACCACCGGCATCCTGATCGGCATCGGCGAGAACCGGGTCGAGCGGGTCGACGCGATCTTCGCGATCCGCCGCGCGATGCGGGAGTACGGCCACCTCCAGGAGGTGATCGTGCAGAACTTCCGCGCCAAGCCGGACACGGCGATGCGCGGCATGCCGGACGCGGAGCTGCACGACCTGGCCGCCACCGTGGCGGTGGCCCGGGTGCTGCTCGGCCCGAAGGCCCGCATCCAGGCTCCGCCGAACCTGATCGCGGGCGAGTACGACCTGCTGCTGCGCGCCGGCATCGACGACTGGGGCGGCGTCTCCCCGGTCACGCCCGACCACGTCAACCCGGAGCGCCCCTGGCCGCACCTGGAGGAGCTGGCGGCGCGTACCGCGAGTGCCGGGTTCACGCTGCGCGAGCGGCTGACCGTCTACCCGGAGTACGTCCGCGCGGGCGGCCCGTGGCTGGACCCGCGCCTGCTGCCGCACGTCACGGCGCTCGCCGACCCGGCCACCGGGCTCGCGGTCGAGGAGGCCCGCCCGGTGGGGCAGCCCTGGCAGGAGCCGGAGGAGACCTACGGCGGCCGGACCGACCTGCACGCCACCATCGACGTCACCGGCCGCACCGAGGACCGGCGGGGCGACTTCGACAGCGTGTACGGCGACTGGGCCGAGGTGGCCGGCAAGGTGGCGCCGCAGGCGCGCGCGGGCGTACCCCTTGCCGGTGGCGCGGACGCCGACCTGCGCGCGGGCCTGCGGCTGGCCGCGGACGACCCGGCCGCGCTGCTGACGCCGGCGCACGAGGCGAAGGCGCTGGCGCTGTTCGGCGCGGACGGCCCGGCGCTGGACGAGTTGTGCCGGCTCGCCGACGACGCGCGCCGGGACGCGGTGGGTGACGACGTGACGTACGTGGTGAACCGGAACATCAACTTCACGAACGTCTGCTACGTGGGGTGCCGGTTCTGCGCGTTCGCCCAGCGGGAGAGCGACGCCGACGCGTTCCGGCTGTCCCTGGAACAGGTCGCCGACCGGGCCGAGGAGGCGTGGACGGCCGGCGCGACCGAGGTCTGCCTTCAGGGCGGCATCGACCCGAAGATGCCGGTCACCGGCTACGCCGACATCGTCCGGGCGATCAAGGAGCGGGTGCCGGGCATGCACGTGCACGCGTTCTCCCCGATGGAGATCGTCACCGCCGCCGCGAAGGCCGGCGTGCCGGTGCGGGAGTGGCTGCTCCAGCTCCGCGAGGCCGGGCTGGACACCATCCCGGGCACCGCCGCGGAGATCCTCGACGACGACGTGCGCTGGGTGCTCACCAAGGGCAAGCTGCCGGCCGCCGCCTGGGTCGAGGTGGTGAGCACGGCGCACGAGCTGGGCATCCGGTCCAGCTCCACGATGATGTACGGCCACGTCGACCACCCGGGCCAGTGGCTGGCCCACTTCCGGGTGCTGGCCGGGGTGCAGGACCGTACCGGCGGCTTCACCGAGTTCGTGGCGCTGCCGTTCGTGCACACGAACGCGCCGATCTACCTGGCCGGCATCGCCCGCCCGGGTCCGACGTGGCGGGAGAACCGGGCGGTGCACGCGATGGCCCGGTTGCTGCTGCACGGGCGGATCGGCAACATCCAGTGCTCCTGGGTGAAGCTCGGCGACGAGGGCACGGTGGCGATGCTGCGTGGCGGCTGCAACGACCTCGGCGGCACGCTGATGGAGGAGACCATCTCCCGGATGGCCGGCTCGGGCAACGGCTCGGCCCGTACCGAGGAGCAGTTGCGGGCCATCGCCACCGCCGCGGGCCGCCCGTTCCGCAAGCGGACGACCGCGTACGGTCACGCCGGCGCCTGAGGTCGAACCTTTCCCCGTCGCCTGCCGTACCTGTGGATGCCGGCGGCGGTTTCGGCGAGGACCGCCGCCGGTGACCCCAGAACCGGGGCCCGGCGGTGTCCGGGCGTCCCGGGCCCGTTGCGGCGCTGCGGCGCCGGTCCGGAAAGGTTGCCGATGAGCACTGACGAGACCACCGACGCGCCGAAGAAACGGCGGACCTGGCCGCGGTTGACCCGCAGGCAGACGCTCACCGCCGCGGCGAGCGCGACGCTGGGCGCCGCCGCCCTCACCGTGCCGGGCCTGTCCGCCGCGCAGAACTCCCCCACGGCGAGCCGGCGCGACGAGCCGATCGTGGCTCACCTCCGCGACGCCGCCACCGGCGCGATCGACGTCTTCGTCGGTACGACAAGGGTCGAGATCCGCGACCGCGGTCTGGCCGACCGCCTGGTGCGCGCCGCCGGCCGGCGCTGATCCCACCCCTCCACCGGCGTGGGCTCCCGGCGCCGGTTCCGTCTTCCGTTCCCCCGACGAAGGTGCGTCCGTCATGTCCTCTCACCGCGAGGCCCCGGAGATCGCCAAGGATCCGGTCGCCGACAGTTCCGACCTGTACGCGTTCGTCACGCCGAGCCAGCCGGACACGGTCACGTTGATCGCCAACTACGTGCCGCTGCAACTTCCCTCCGGCGGCCCGAACTTCTTCGAGTTCGGCGACGACGTCCGGTACGAGATTCACATCGACAACGACGGCGACGGTAATCCGGACGTCACCTATCGTTTCGAATTCACCACCGAGATCACGAACCAGAACAGCTTTCTCTACAACACCGGGCCGATCGAGTCGCTGGAGAGCAAGAACTGGAACCGGCGGCAGTTCTACCGGCTGACCCGGATCGCCGACGGCCGGGCGCGGGTGCTGGCGCACAAGCTGCCCTGCCCGCCCTGCAACGTCGGGCCGCTGTCCACCCCGAAGTACCAGAACCTGGTACGCCAGGCGACGTTCAAGCTGTCCACCGGCGAGAAGGTGTTCGCCGGCCAGCGGGCCGACGGCTTCTTCGTCGACCTGGGCGCGGTGTTCGACCTGGGCACGCTGCGGCCGTTCCAGCAGTTGCACGTGGCCGGCAAGAAGCTGTTCCGGACCGAGGGCGAGCCGGTGAACGCGCTGGACCGGCTGAACGTGCACAGCCTCGCCGTGCAGGTGCCGCTGAGCCAGGTGCGCCGTAAGGCCGCCCGCTACGGCGTGGCCGACCGCGCCTCGACCATCGGGGTGTGGACCAGCGCGTCCCGCCAGCAGGTCCGGGTGCTCGGCGACCGGGTCTCCGCGGACACCGCGGCCGGTCCGTTCACCCAGGTGTCGCGGCTCGGTAACCCGTTGTTCAACGAGGTCATCGTGCCGATGTCCCGGAAGGACGTCTGGAACACGCTGCCGCCGTCGGAGGACAAGCGCTTCGCCGGGTTCGTCGAGCGGCCCGAGCTGGCCGCGCTGCTGCCGGCGCTGTACCCGGGCGTGTTCGGAAATCTGGACGCGCTGAACAAGTCCAAGAAGCCGCGCGCCGACCTGGTGGCGATCCTGCTCACCGGAATCCCGGCCGGACTGATCGACGGCTTCGCCAACACCACCGGCGACGTCCAGGCGGACATGCTGCGGCTGAACACGGCGATCCGGCCCAGCCGCACACCGGACCGGTTCGGCGTGCTCGGCGGCGACCTGGCCGGTTACCCGAACGGCCGTCGCGTCGCCGACGACGTGGTGACGATCGCGCTGCGTGCCATCGCGGGACTGACCGTGCCACTTGTCGACAAGACGTTCCGTCCGGACGCCGCCGCCGCGGCGGTCACGCCGGGTCTGAGCGCGGCCGACGTCACCGCGCCGTTCCTGGCCGACTTCCCGTTCCTCGGCACACCGTACGACGGGTTCGGCAACCCGCAGGCGAAGAAGTCCTGACGGGAGACGCGGATGTCACACCATCACGATCTCGGCCCGTCGGAGGTCGGCAGCGTCGTGCTCGACCTCGGCGGCGACCGCGGCGCGCTGATCATCCACACCGGCCGGGACCTGCACGGCCGGGAAATCGAGATCAGCCGGGCGGACCTCGACAGCCCGCGGACCCACTCCGCGGTACGCGAGCGGCACGTCCTGGACGGGGTCTTCCACAGTGCCGTCTACCCGGATCTGGAGGCGGGTGTCTATACCGTCTGGCGGGACGAGAACACATCGGCCGGCGCGATCTCTGTTACCGGTGGGTGTATCGCCGAATTCGTCTGGCCGACCAGCTCACCCGCCCGGGTGGACTGAACCGGCGACCGCGCCGACGCCTGCGCCCTGTCCACATGGTGGACGGGGCGCAGTCGGCGTTGGACGGCTCGGCGGGCGGTACCGCAACGAGCGCGTTACCCTTTGGCCCACCAATTCTGATCTTGGTACGAGCGGCCGGCGGGGGCGTCCGGCCGGCCCGCCGGCGGTGCGCCACGGCAGAAAACTTCCGGCAACTCGCCGGGGAGGGCGTTACTCGTCCGGGGTCTGAATCGATAGGGCAGGTTGCGAGGCTACGGGCGACCGCGGCGGTCGTCCCGGACGTGTCGGGAGGGCGACTCCATTATCAAGTTTGGCTTGACGGCGCACGCATTACACGCGTGTAATTTGAATGGGGTTGTTCGCACGGAACGCAACAAATGGTGACCGTACGGACAGGCACGCCTTTCGCGTGGGGGGTTGCAGCGGCGAATGACGCCGGTGCGCGACAAGGAGGCAATCGATGGACGGCCAGCTCGAGGTGGCCGACCTGCTCGGGAACGCGCCGGAGTGGCAGGAGCGGGCGCTCTGCTCGCAGACCGACCCGGAGGCGTTCTTTCCCGAGAAGGGCGGCTCGACCCGCGAGGCGAAGCGCATCTGCTCGCGGTGCGAAGTGAAGACGGAATGCCTGGAGTACGCGCTCGGCCACGACGAGCGGTTCGGAATCTGGGGTGGCCTCTCCGAGCGGGAGCGGCGCAAGCTCAAGCGGCGGGTCGCCGCCTGATCCACGTACGGGCCGACGGGCGGTGGGGGCCGTCCGGGCCCGGGTCGCTGTCCGGCCGGCGGGGGCCGGCCGGGTGGCGGCGTCAGGCCAGCTCGTCCGGGTCCACCCCGAGCAGATTCGCCACCTGCTCGATGATCACGTCGTGCACCAGGTCGGCGAGATCCTCGCGGTCCATCGCGCGGAACTCCAGCGGCCGCCGGTAGAGCACGATCCGGGGCGGCACCTCCTGGCGGCCGGGCCGCCCGGGCAGCAGCCGGGCGAGCGGCACCTCGCCGTCCTCCAGCACGTCCGAGTCGTAGACGTTCAGATCCGGCGGGACGTCCTCGACCGCGAACTCCACCCCGGCCAGCTCCTTGGCGAACCGGCGTTCGAGCGTCTCCACCGTGTCGAGCACCAGGTCGTCGAAGACCTCGGCCTTCGTCCGGGCCAGCGGGACGGTGGCCGGCACCAGCCGCCCGCGCAGCCCGCGACCGTGCCGGTCACGGTGGGTGCGCCGGCCGGAGCCGGGGCGGCGGTTCTGCGGGCTCGTCATGACGGACAGGGTAGCCCGGGGCGGCGGTCCACCCGTCGCCGCGCGGCTGTCCGGCGCGCCGGGGAGCCGATCGGAGGAATTGTGATCACCATGACGGGCGTGTCGTAACGCGAAGCGGTGCGCCGGACCCGGTAATGGGGATACCCTGCCGCCGTGAGGTCACCACGGCGCTGCTCCCGTAACGGCTGCCCCCGGCAAGCGGTCGCCACATTGACCTATGTCTACAACGAGTCGACGGCGGTGGTGGGCCCGCTCGCCGCGTTCGCCGAACCGCACACGTACGACCTGTGTGAGCCGCACGCCCGCAGCCTGACCGCCCCGCGCGGCTGGGACGTGGTGCGGCACGAGGGTGAGTTCGAGCCGCCGCCGCCCACCACCGACGACCTGGTGGCGCTGGCCGAGGCGGTCCGTGAGGCCGCCCGCCCCGCCCCGCCCCGTCCCCCCGAGGACGAACCCACCACCAAGCCCCAGGCCCCCCACCAGCAGGGCCGCCGGGGCCACCTCCGGGTCATCCCACCCCACCACTGACCGACCCCGCCGCCCTCCGCGCGTTGATCAAGGAGTTTGTGTCAAGGAAACCGTGTCCGGGAGACACAAACTCCTTGATCAACGGATTGGGAACCCGGGGTCAGTGGCCCAGGAAGCGGTTGAAGAGGTCGGCTCGGCGGGACGTGCGGGACGTACGGTGCTCGGTGTGGTCGGCTGAGGACATGATCCTCAGGCCGGCGTTCATCGCCAGCCAGCGCAGCGGCTCCGGTTCCCAGCGCGGGGAGCGGTGGCCCACCCAGGGAAGTGCCGTGAGGTCGGTCTCCACGCCGCGGATCAGGTCGGCCAGCGTACGACCGGCGAGGTTGCTCGTGCCCACTCCGTCACCGACGTACCCGCCGGCCCAGGCGAGCCCGGTGCGGCGGTCCAGCCCCACCGACGCGGCCCAGTCCCGGGCCACGCCGAGCGGCCCGCCCCAGGCGTGCGTCACCGGCACGTCCGGCCCGAGCACCGGGAACAGTTCCCCGAGCGTCCGGCGCAGCGCCGCGAACACCCGCGGCTCCCGGTCGAAGCCCGGCCGCACCCGGGAGGCGTAGTGGTAGGGCGCGCCCCGCCCGCCGAACGCGAGCCGGCCGTCGGCGGTGCGCTGGCCGTACACGATGACGTGCCGGTAGTCGGAGAACGTCTCCCGCTCCGCCAGCCCGATCCGCGCCCACGTCTCCTCGGGCAGCGGCGGGGTGGCCACCATCAGCGAGTAGACGGGCGCCACTGTGCGCCGCTGGCCGGGTAGCCCGGGCGTGTAGCCCTCGGTCGCGCGGACCACCACCGGCGTCCGGACCACGCCCGCCGGTGTCACCGCCGCGCCCGGCCGCAGCGCGGTCACCGGGGTGCGCTCGTGGATGCGTACGCCCCGGCGCTCCACCGCCCGCGCCAGGCCCCGGACCAGCTTCGCCGGGTGCACGGCGGCGCAGTGCGGGGTGTACGTGCCGCCGCGTACCCCCTCGGCGTCGCACCGCGCGGCGGCCTCGGCGGCGTCCAGCAGCGTCAGGTCGTCGTCGGTGAGCCCGTGCGCGTGGGCCTGGTCGACCTCGGCGCGGGCCCGGGCGAGCTGGACCTCGCTGCGCGCCAGCGTCACCGTGCCGCCGGCCCGCCAGTCGCAGTCGATGCCCTCGGCGGCGGCGACCCGCCCCACCTCGCCGACCGTGTCGTGCATGGCCCGTTGCAGGGCGAGCGCGCGGTCCCGGCCGTGGCGTCGGGCCAGCGCCGGCAGCGAGGTGGGGAACAGCGCCGAGCACCAGCCGCCGTTGCGCCCGGATGCGCCGTACCCGGCGATCTCCCGCTCCAGCACGACGACGCGCAACGTGGGGTCGGCCTCGGCCAGGTAGTACGCCGTCCACAGCCCGGTGTACCCGGCGCCCACGATCGCCACGTCGGCGTCCGTGTCGCCGGGCAACCCGGGTCGCGGTGTCAGCGGCTCGTCCAGGCTGGACAGCCAGTACGAGAGGTGCCGGTAACCGGTCATCGGCGTCAGAGCCGGGACCACGCCTCGGTCAGCACCGCGCGCAGGATCTGCTCGATCTCGTCGAAGTGCTGCTGGTCGGCGATCAGCGGCGGGGCGAGCTGCACCACCGGGTCGCCACGGTCGTCGGCCCGGCAGTAGAGCCCGGCGTCGAACAGCGCGGTGGACAGGAAGCCGCGCAGCAGCCGCTCCGACTCGGCCTCGTCGAACGTCTCCCGCGTGGTCTTGTCCTTGACCAGCTCGATGCCGTAGAAGTAGCCGTCACCGCGGACGTCGCCGACGATCGGCAGGTCGTGCAGCTTCTCCAGGGTGGACCGGAACGCGCCCTCGTTGGCCCGGACGTGCCCGATCAGGTCCTCCCGGGCGAACACCTCCAGGTTGGCCAGCGCGACCGCGCAGGAGACCGGGTGGCCGCCGAACGTCACGCCGTGCGCGAACATGCCGGTCTCGGTGAGGAACGGCTCCATCAGCCGCTCGCTGGCGATCATCGCGCCGAGCGGGGCGTAGCCGGAGGTGATGCCCTTGGCGGTGGTGATGATGTCCGGCTGGTAGCCGTACCGCACCGCGCCGAAGTACTCGCCGAGCCGGCCCCAGGAGCAGATCACCTCGTCGCTGACCAGCAGCACGTCGTACGCGTCGCAGATCTCGCGTACCCGCTCGAAGTATCCGGGCGGCGGCGGGAAGCAGCCGCCGGAGTTCTGCACCGGCTCCAGGAAGACGGCGGCGACCGTCTCCGGCCCCTCCCGCTCGATCGCGCGGCCGATCTCCTCGGCGGCCCAGCGGCCGAACGCCTCGGGGTCGTCGCCGTGTTCGGGGGCGCGGTAGAAGTTGGTGTTCGGCACCTTGATGCCACCCGGCACCAGCGGCTCGAAGTCGGTCTTGATGCCGGGCAGGCCGGTGATCGACAGCGCGCCCATCGAGGTGCCGTGGTAGGCGATGTAGCGGCTGACCACCTTGTGCTTGGTGGGCTTGCCGGTGCGCTTGAAGTAGGCCCGGGCCAGCTTCCACGCCGCCTCGACGGCCTCGGAGCCGCCGGTGGTGAAGAAGACCCGGTTCAGGTCGCCGGGCGTGAGCGTGGCGATCTTCTCGGCCAGCTCGACGGCCTTCGGGTGGGCGTACGACCAGAGTGGGAAGTAGGCCAGCTCGCCGGCCTGCTTGGCGGCGGCCTCGGCCAGCTCGGCGCGGCCGTGGCCGGCGTTGACGACGAACAGCCCGGCCAGCCCGTCCAGGTAGCGGCGGCCCTGCGCGTCCCAGACGTACGCGCCCTCGCCCCGGACGATTGTCGGAACCTCGCCGGCGGGGTAGCTCGCCATGCGGGTGAAGTGCATCCACAGGTGGTCGGTGGCGTTGGCCATGTCAGCCCCATCGGGTCTCGGGCCGGTCAGGGGTGACACCGGCCGCTCTGCCCACGGTTATCCCACAGGCGGTGCCGATAAGGCAAGCGAAGAAGCTTCACCGCGACGGATTCAGCGCCATAGCACTGTGCTGTCAACGGAATCCGCATCAGGCGGTGCCCCAACTGTAGGTCTGCTTGCGCAGCTTCAGGTAGACGAACGCCTCGGTGGAGAGCACTCCGGGCACGCCGCGCAGCTTCTGCAGGATCTCCAGCAGGTGCGCGTCGTTGCGGCAGACCACCTCGGCCAGCAGGTCGAACGAGCCGGCGGTGATCACCACGTAGTCGATCTCCTCGAACTCGGCCAGCCGGTCGGCCACCGACTCCAGGTCACCGTCGGTGCGCAGCCCGATCATGGCCTGGCGGGGGAAGCCGAGCTGGAGCGGATCGGTGACCGCGACGATCTGCATGACGCCCGCGTCGAGCAGTCGCTGCACCCGCTGGCGTACCGCCGCCTCGGAGAGGCCCACCGCCTTGCCGATGCTCGCGTACGGGCGGCGCCCGTCCTCCTGGAGCTGCTCGATGATCTGCTTCGCCACGTCGTCGAGCAGAACGTGATTGGCGCCTTCACGCACGGTGACCCGACGGCCGCCGTTGGCGTTCTCCTGGTGCCGGTTGACCATCGACGCTCCTTGTATCCGATTCTTCGTATCGAGCGTAGTGCCCCGCGCAGTCTGGCGTATTTCGTGGCGACTGGCTATTCCAGCAACGGAATCCCTTGTGAGAGAGGTTTTCTCATGTCAGGATCAGTCGTCCATCGCCACTGACCCTCCCGCCGGCGTGCCGCCCCCCGTCCCGCCGCCGACGATGCCCCCCAAGGAGTCGTCACATGCGTAGTCCCCTTCGGACCCTCACCCGGCGTGGTCTGCTCACCGGGACCGTCGGCTCGGCCGCACTGCTCGCCACCGCGGGCGCCCTGGCCGGCTGCGGGACCAAGGGCGCCCAGCAGACCGAAGCCGGTTGCAAGAGCGAGGATCTGTCCGCCACCGAGAAGAAGGTCGCCTTCTCGAACTGGCCGCAGTACATGGACACCGACGAGAAGGACGAGTCCAAGCGCCCCACGCTCGACGCGTTCGTCGCCGCCACCGGCATCCAGGTGACGTACACCGAGGACGTCAACGACAACAACGAGTTCTTCGGCAAGGTGCGCAACCAGCTCGCCGGGTGTCAGAGCACCGGCCGGGACATCATGGTGCTCACCGACTGGATGGCCGCCCGGGTGATCCGCCTCGGCTGGGTCCAGAAGCTGGACAAGTCGAAGATGCCGAACGTCGAGGCGAACCTGCTGCAGTCGCTGCGCGGTCGCTCCTTCGACGCCGAGACCCAGCTCGCCGTCCCGTGGCAGTCCGGTCTCGCCGGGCTCGCGTACAACGCGAACGTCACCAAGGAGATCCGCACCGTCGACGAGCTGCTCACCCGCCCCGATCTCAAGGGCAAGGTGACTGTGCTGTCGGAGATGCGCGACACCATCGGCCTGCTGCTCCAGTCGCTCGGCCACGACCCGGCCAAGTTCACCTCGGCCCAGTTCGACGACGCGCTGAACAAGCTGAAGAAGGCCGTGGACAGCAAGCAGATCCGGCGGTTCACCGGCAACGACTACGCGCCCGATCTGGCCAAGGGCGACATCGCCGCGTGCATCGGCTGGTCCGGCGACGTGGTCCAGCTCGGCTTCGACGACGAGAAGATCAAGTTCGTGGTGCCCGAGTCCGGCGTGATGCTCTGGTCGGACAACATGCTGGTGCCGAACAAGGCCACCCACAAGGCTAACGCCGAGGCGTTGATGAACCACTACTACGACCCGGCGGTGGCGGCGAAGCTGGCCGCGTACGTCAACTACATCTGCCCGGTGCAGGGCGCGCAGGCCGAGATGGAGAAGATCGACCCGGACCTGGCGAGCAACCCGCTGATCTTCCCGGACGACACGATGCTGTCCAAAGCCAAGGTCTTCATGGCGCTCGACGAGGCGCAGGAGAAGGAGTACGAGACCAAGTTCCAGCAGGTGATCGGCGCGTGAAGGGGCAGCAGACCCCGGCCGGCGACCTGCGCCTGGTCGACCTGACCAAGCGGTTCGGCGTCTTCACCGCCGTCGACGACCTCACCCTCACCATCCCGCAGGGCTCGTTCTTCGCCCTGCTCGGCGCGTCCGGCTGCGGCAAGACCACCACACTGCGGATGATCGCCGGGCTGGAGCAGCCGACCAGCGGGCAGGTGCTGCTCGGCGAGCAGGACATCGCCGGGCTGCGGCCGTACAAGCGGCCGGTGAACACCGTCTTCCAGAGCTACGCGCTCTTCCCGCATCTGGACATCCACGAGAACGTGGCGTTCGGGCTGCGCCGCCGCGGCATCCGCAAGGTGAGCGACCAGGTCGAGCGGATGCTCGCGCTGGTGCAGCTCGAAGGGTACGGCCGGCGCCGCCCGGCCCAGCTCTCCGGCGGCCAGCAGCAGCGCGTCGCGCTGGCCCGGGCGCTCATCAACCACCCGCAGGTGCTGCTGCTCGACGAGCCGCTCGGCGCGCTCGACCTGAAGCTGCGCCGGCAGATGCAGATCGAGCTGAAGCGGATCCAGACCGAGGTCGGCATCACGTTCGTGCACGTCACCCACGACCAGGAGGAGGCCATGACGATGGCCGACACGGTCGCGGTGATGAACGCCGGCCGGATCGAGCAGCTCGGCGCGCCCGCCGAGATCTACGAGTACCCGGCCACCGCGTTCGTGGCGAACTTCCTCGGCCAGTCCAACCTGCTCGCCGCCGAAGCCGGCGGGCGCGCCGCCGACGACGTGCTGGTCACGGCGCACGGCTCGCGCTTCTCGGTGCCCGCCGGCCGGGCCCGGCTCACCGACGGGCCGGCCTTCCTCGGCGTACGTCCGGAGAAGCTGCACCTGGTCGACGACCCGGACCGGGTGCCGGCCGGACACCAGCACGTCGGTGGCGTGGTCAGCGACGCCTCCTACGTCGGGGTGAGCACCCAGTACCTGGTGCGCACCGCGTGGGGCAGCGAGCTGACCGCGTTCGCCGCGAACAGCGGGCTGGGCGGTCAGTTGGCGGTCGGCACGGCGGTGACCGCGCACTGGGATCCGCGGCACGCGTTCCTGCTGCCCCGGGCCGCCGGTGAGGACGACCAGACCGCGCCGCTGCTCGACGAGCCGCCGGTGGGTGCGTCGGCATGAGCGAGCGCAGCGAGCGAATCGGCTGGCTCAGCGCGAAGGTGTCTCATGGCGGCACGGAGCGAAGCGGAGTGGCGGCATGAGCGCGCTGGCCCACGTACCGGCCTCCGCCGGGAAACCGGCGCCGCCGCCGGTGCGGCGCGGGCGCAGCCGGCTCCTGCCGTACCTGTTGCTGCTGCCCGGCGCGGTCTGGCTGCTCGTCTTCTTCGCGCTGCCGCTGGTGCAGCTCGCCTCGGCCAGCCTCTACGACCCGGCCGGCTCGCTCTCCACCGGGTACGCGATGACCTGGGCGTTCGGCAACTACCCGGACGCGCTCCAGGCGTACTGGCCGCAGTTCTCCCGGTCGTTCCTCTACTCGGCCATCGCGCTGGTGCTCGCGCTGCTGATGGGCTACCCGCTGGCGTACGCGATCGCGCAGAAGGCCGGCCGGTGGAAGAACCTGCTGCTGGTGGCCGTGGTCGCGCCGATGTTCACCAGCTTCCTGGTGCGCACGCTGGCCTGGAAGACCATCCTGTCGGACAACGGCGCGCTGGTCGGGCTGCTGCGCGACGTGCACCTGCTCGGACCGGACGGCCGGCTGCTGGCCACCCCGATCGCCGTGGTGCTCGGCCTGACGTACAACTTCCTGCCGTTCCTGGTGCTGCCGCTGTACGCGAGCCTGGAGCGGCTCGATCCCCGGCTGCTGGAGGCGGCCAGCGACCTGTACGCGAGCCCGCTGCGCGCGTTCGCCAAGGTCACGCTGCCGCTGTCGATGCCCGGCCTGATCGCCGGCACGCTGCTGTTCTTCATCCCGGCCACCGGTGACTACATCAACGCCGAGCTGCTCGGTACGCCGAACGAGTACATGATCGGCAACGTCATCGACTCGGCGTTCCTGGTCCGGCTGGACTATCCGCAGGGCGCGGCGCTGTCGTTCCTGCTGATGGCCGCGATCCTGGCGATCGTCTTCGTCTACCTGCGGAAGGCCGGCACGGAGGAGGTGCTGTGATGAGCGCGAGGAGCGCAGCGAAGCGGAGCCCCGCAGTCGCGAATGGAGGCAGGCTCTGATGAGGCGCTGGCTCGCCGACCGGTGGGTGATGGGCGTGGCCCTGCTCGTCCTCGGCTACCTGACGCTGCCGATCATGGTGGTCGCCGGTCTGTCCTTCAACCGGCCCTCCAGCCGGCTCTCCTACGATTTCAACGAGTTCACGCTCGACAACTGGAAGCAGCCCTGCGCCACCTCGGACATGTGCGACGCCGTGGTGCGCAGCATGCAGATCGGGCTCATCGCCACAGTCGTCTCCACGCTCCTCGGCACGCTGATGGCGTTCGCGCTGGTCCGGCACAGCTTCCGCGGGCGGTCCGGGCTCAACGGGCTGATCTTCCTGCCGATGGCCACCCCGGAACTCGTGATGGGCACCTCGCTGCTCGCCCTCTTCGTCGCCGCCGGGGTGCCGCAGGGCTTCTGGACCATCGTCATCGCGCACGTCATGTTCTGCGTGTCGTTCGTCGTGGTCACCGTGAAGGCCCGGCTCTCCGGCATGGACCGGCGGCTGGAGGAGGCCGCGATGGACCTGTACGCCAGCGAGTGGCAGACGTTCCGGCGGATCACGCTGCCGCTGGTGCTGCCGGGCATCGTGGCCGCCGCGCTGCTGGCCTTCTCGCTCAGCTTCGACGACTTCATCATCACGAACTTCAACGCCGGCACCACAGTCACGTTCCCCATGTACGTCTGGGGCGCCTCCCAGCGGGGCATCCCGCCGCAGGTGAACGTGATCGGCACGGCCATGTTCGTGATCGCGTTGCTGCTGGTCGGGGCCACCTCGCTGCGCGGGCGGCGGGCGCGACGGGCCGCCCTCGCGGTGGTCGCCACACCGGCGGGCAAGCCATGACACTCCCGCATACCGGCCGGGCGCTGGCCGACGCCGCGCCCGTGCCGTACTGGCTGGACCGCCCGGAGCGGCCCGACCCGCTGCCGCCGCTGTCCGGCTCGCACACCGCCGACCTGCTCGTGGTCGGCGGCGGGTACGCCGGACTGTGGACCGCGCTGCTCGCAAAGGAGGCCGACCCGGACCGGGACGTGCTGCTGGTCGACGCGGGCACGTGCGGCTGGGCGGCGTCCGGGCGCAACGGCGGGTTCTGCGCCGCCTCGCTGACCCACGGGCTCGCCAACGGCGTCGAGCGGTTCCCCGGCGAGATCGGCGAGCTGGAACGGCTGGGCCGGGAGAACCTGGACGCCATCGCCGCCACGGTGGCGAAGTACGACATCGACTGCGACTTCGAACGCACCGGTGAGCTGGCGGTGGCGGTCGAGCCGTACCAGCTCGACGGGCTCGCCGCGGACGCCGACCTGGCCCGCCGGTACGGCCACGACGTGCGGCTGCTCGACCGCGACGAGGTACGCGCCGAGGTGGCGTCGCCGACGTACCTGGGCGGGATGTGGGACCGCGACCGGGTGGCGCTGCTCGACCCGGCGAAGCTCGCCTGGGGACTGCGCCGGGCCGCACTCGACCTGGGCGTACGCGTGCACGAGCACACCCGCGTCACCGGCCTGGCCGGCGACGGCGCGGCGCTGCTCGCCAGCACGGCGGGCGGCGCGGACGCGGCGCCCGGCGCGGTACGGGCGCGGCAGGTCGTGCTCGCCACGAACGCGTTCCCGCCGCTGCTGCGCCGGCTGCGTTCCTGGATCGTGCCGGTCTACGACTACGCGCTGATGACCGAGCCGCTGACCGCCGCGCAGCGCGACGCGATCGGCTGGCGGCACCGGCAGGGGCTCGCCGACACCGGCAACCAGTTCCACTACTACCGGCTCACCGCCGACAACCGGATCCTGTTCGGCGGCTACGACGCGATCTACCACTACGGCAACCGGGTGGCGCCCGCGCTGGAGCAGCGCGAGGCCACCTTCACTACGCTCGCCTCGCACTTCTTCACGACGTTCCCGCAGCTCGCCGATGTGCGCTTCAGTCACCGCTGGGGTGGCGTCATCGACACCTGCACCCGGTTCTGCGCGTTCTTCGGCACCGCGTACTCCGGACGCCTGGCGTACGCGGCCGGGTTCACCGGGCTCGGCGTGGGCGCGACGCGATTCGGCGCCCGCGTGACGCTCGACCTGCTCTCCGGCACCGACACCCCGCTGACCCGGCTCGACCTGGTGCGCCGCAAGCCGCTGCCGTTCCCGCCGGAACCGGTCCGGTCCGTGGGCATCAACCTCACCCGCTGGTCGCTCGCCCGCGCCGACGCGCGCGACGGACGGCGCAACCTCTGGCTCCGTACTCTCGACCGTCTTGGACTGGGGTTCGACTCCTGATGCGTATCCTCCTCGTCGGCGCCGGTGGCGTCGGCTCCGCAGCCGTATCCATCGCCGCCCGCCGTACCTTCTTCGAGCTCATGGTGGTCGCCGACCACGACCCGGCGCGCGCGGCGCGGGCCGTCGCCGGGCACGGCGACCGGTTCGTCGCCGCCACTGTGGACGCTTCCTCCGCCGACGCGGTGGCCGCGCTGTGCCGGGAACACCGGATCACGCACGTCCTGAACGCGGTCGACCCGCGTTTCGTCATGCCGATCTTCGAAGGCGCGTTCGCCGCCGGGGCCGACTACCTGGACATGGCGATGTCGCTGTCCCGGCCGCACCCCGAGCGTCCCTACGCCCAGACCGGGGTCAAGCTCGGCGACGAGCAGTTCGCCGTCGCGGAGCAATGGGCCGCCGCGGGGCGGCTCGCGCTCTGCGGCATCGGCGTCGAACCGGGCCTGTCCGACGTCTTCGCCCGCTACGCCGCCGACGAACTCTTCGCCGAGATCGACGAGATCGGGGTACGCGACGGCGCGAACCTGACGGTCGCCGGCTACGACTTCGCGCCCTCGTTCTCCATCTGGACCACCATCGAGGAGTGCCTCAACCCGCCGGTGATCTGGGAGGCCGGGCGCGGCTGGTTCACCACCGAACCGTTCAGCGAGCCGGAGGTCTTCGACTTCCCGGACGGGATCGGCCCGGTCGAGTGCGTCAACGTCGAGCACGAGGAGGTGCTGCTCATCCCGCGCTGGGTCCAGGCGAAGCGGGTCACCTTCAAGTACGGCCTCGGCGCCGAGTTCATCGAGGTGCTGCGCACGCTGCACAAGCTCGGGCTCGACTCGACCGAGCCGGTGCGGGTACGCGGCGTCGACGTGTCGCCGCGCGACCTGGTGGCCGCCGCGCTGCCCGACCCGGCCACGCTCGGCGACCGGATGAGCGGCAAGACCTGCGCCGGCACGTACGTCACAGGCACCGGCCCGGACGGGCAGCCGCGCCGGGTCTACCTGTACCACGTGGTCGACAACGAGTGGTCGATGGCCGAGTACGGCCACCAGGCGGTGGTCTGGCAGACCGCCGTCAACCCGGTCGTCGCGCTGGAGCTGCTCGCCACCGGCGCCTGGTCCGGCACGGGCGTGCTCGGTCCCGAGGCGTTCCCGCCGACCCCCTTCCTGGACCTGCTCACCGGCTACGGTTCGCCGTGGGGGATGGAGGAACGATGACCCGGTACGGCCCGATGTACGGCCCCGACATCACGTTCCTCGGCGTGCCGCCGTGCACGGTCGAGGAGCCGGTCACGTACGCCGACGCGGACGTGGTGATCATCGGGGCGCCGTTCGACGGTGGCACCTCGCACCGGCCGGGCACCCGGTTCGGGCCGTCCGCCATCCGGCAGGCCTGCTACCTGCCGCACGACGGCTCCCGCCCGTCGCTGGCGCTGCGCGTGGACGGGCTGAAGGACCTGTGCGTCTACGACGCCGGCGACGTGGAGATGTTCAGCGGCGACATCGAGCGTTCGCTCGTCGCGCTGGAGACCGCCGTGCACGCGGTCGCCGCCGCCGGGGCGATCCCGGTGGTCCTCGGCGGCGACCACTCCATCGCGCTGTCCGACGCCACCGGCGTGGCCCGGCACCACGGCCTCGGCCGGGTGTCGCTGGTGCACTTCGACGCGCACGCCGACACCGGGGACGTCGAGTTCGGTTCGCTGCACGGTCACGGCCAGCCGATGCGCCGGCTGATCGAGTCCGGTGCGGTACGCGGCGACCGCTTCCTCCAGATCGGGCTGCGCGGCTACTGGCCCGGCCCGGACACGCTGGCGTGGATGGCCGAGCAGCGGATGCGCTCGTACGAGATGACCGAGATCGTGGCGCGCGGCCTCGACACCTGCCTCACCGAGGCGTTCGGCATCGCGACCGACGAGTGCGAGGGCGTGTTCCTCTCCGTCGACGTGGACGTGGTCGACCCCGGCATGGCCCCCGGCACCGGCACGCCAGAGCCGGGCGGGTTCACCTCCCGGCAACTGCTCGACGCGGTCCGCCGGGTCTGTTACGAGCTGCCGGTGGTCGGGTTGGACGTGGTCGAGGTCGCCCCGCCGTACGACCACGCCGACATCACCGCGTACCTGGGCAACCGGGTGGTGCTGGAGGCGCTCTCAGCGATAGCCCGCCGCCGCCACGACGCCGAAACCGGAACCCCGTGGAACCCCACCCAGCCGCTCCTGGATGACCGCTGACTGGTAGGCCGGGATGTTTAGCCCGGGCTATAGTCAGGGCATGGGTGCGGACGGGAAGCGCTGGTCGGTCCGGGTCACCGGAGAGGTCCGGCACTGGCTGCGCGACCTGCGGGACCACGACCCGGCGTCGTACGAGAGCGTCCGGGTGGCGGTGGACAAGCTGGCCGAGGTCGGGCCGGGGCTGGGCCGCCCGCTCGTGGACACGCTGCGCGGAAGCAGTCTCCGTAATCTCAAGGAGTTGCGGCCCCGCTCCGGTCGGGACGTGGCGATCTGGGTGCTGTTCGTCTTCGATCCGTGGTCGCAGGCGGTCCTGCTGGTCGCCGGCAACAAGGCGGGCGACTGGAGTCGCTGGTACCGGCAGCACATCCCGGCGGCGGAGGTTGCCTACAAGGCTTGGCTCGACAGCGAGCGCGAGCGAAGGGGGGAGTCGTGACGGAGTTCTATCACTGGGACGAGGTCCGCGCCGAACTCGGCGGCGACGACGAGGCCTACGAGGCGGAGCGCGCCCGGACCGACGCCTGGGTGAGCGCGTTCCACCTGGCCGAGGAGCGCAAGCGGCTGGGCCTGACCCAGCGGCAGGTCGCCGAGATCATGGGGGTCACGCCCGGCCGGGTGAGCCAGATCGAGAACGGCGACCTCGACGTCAACGAGGTGGCAACGCTGAGCCGGTACGCCAATGCCCTCGGAGCCCGGCTGCGGATCATCTTCGACTACGGCGACGACCTCCGGCAGATCGCCTGACCGGAGGCCGCCGAGACGGTCAGGGGCGGGCGCAGCGGGGGCGCAGGCGTACGGGCTCGGTGGTTTCGGTGATCGAGTTGGGCTCGATCACCAGGCGGGCGATCGTGGTGGCCGGGCCGGGGCGGAACCTGCCCTGGTCGGCGGGGATGGTCGCGGTCCAGGTGCCGGCGGTGCGCTCGTCGGTGCACGCGCCGATCACGCCGAACCCGAAGCCGGTGACCGAGCCGCGCCGCTGGTCGAGGTGCACCTCGATGTAGGCGAGGCCGCGCTCGGCGCCGCAGTCGAACCGGCCGCCGACGGTGGCGGTGTGCGCCCGCCCGTCGGCCGTGCCGAACCAGTTGACGGAGATGCTCGGAGAGGCCGCCGGGGCGGCGACGGCGGCGCCGGGTGAGAGCCCGAGCGTGGCGGCGGTGGCCAAGGCGGTGAGGCCGGCGGCGAGCACTGGCTGTCGGACCGGGTGCATGGGCGGTCTCCTGTCGGGCGGTGGGATGCGACTCCGAAGTGGACGGCGTCAGCATCCCACCGCCGCGATGCCCGCGAGCTGCAAGATCTCGGACAGATCAGCGGTTCAGGTGGGACCGGATGAGGAACCGGACGCCCTCCGGGGCCTCCAGGGAGAAGCCGCTGCCCCGGCCGGGCACCACGTCGACGGTGAGCCGGGTGTGCTTCCACAGCTCCCACTGGGCCTTCGACATCCAGAACTCCACCGGCTCGGGTACGCCGTCGACAGTCAGCGAGGCGAGCAGCACGTCCGAGCCGCCGGTGCGGAACTCACCGGCCGGGTAGCACATCGGGGCGCTGCCGTCGCAGCAGCCGCCGGACTGGTGGAACATCAGCGGGCCGTGCTGCCCCCGCAGCGACCGGATCAGGTCGGCCGCCGCGGGGGTCACTGTCACGGTGTCGCCCATCAGAAGAAGCCGAGCTTCTTCGGCGAGTAGCTGACCAGCAGGTTCTTGGTCTGCTGGTAGTGCTCCAGCATCATCTTGTGGTTCTCCCGGCCGATGCCTGACTGCTTGTAGCCGCCGAACGCCGCGTGCGCCGGGTAGGCGTGGTAGCAGTTCGTCCAGACCCGGCCGGCCTGGATGGCGCGCCCGGCCCGGTACGCGGTGTTGAGGTCCCGGGTCCACACGCCCGCGCCGAGCCCGTACAGCGTGTCGTTGGCGATCTTCACGGCGTCGTCCAGGTCGGCGAAGGACGTCACCGACACCACCGGGCCGAAGATCTCCTCCTGGAAGATCCGCATCGAGTTGTCGCCCTCGAAGATCGTCGGCTGGACGTAGTAGCCGCCGGACAGCTCGCCGCCGAGGTCGGCCCGCTCGCCGCCGGCCAGGACGCGAGCGCCCTCCTGCCGCCCGATGTCCAGGTAGGACAGGATCTTCTCCAGCTGGTCGTTGGAGGCCTGCGCGCCGACCATCGTGTCAGTGTCCAGCGGGTGCCCCTGCTTGACCGCCTTCGTCCGCTCGACGGCGGCGGCGAGGAAGTCGGAGTAGTGGCCCTGCTGGATGAGCGCCCGGGACGGGCAGGTGCACACCTCGCCCTGGTTGAGGGCGAACATGGTGAAGCCTTCGAGAGCCTTGTCCAGGAAGTCGTCGGAGGCGGCGCTGACGTCGTCGAAGAATATGTTCGGGCTCTTGCCACCGAGTTCCAGCGTGACCGGCTTGATGTTCTCGCTGGCGTACTGCATGATCAGCCGCCCGGTGGTGGTCTCGCCGGTGAACGCCACCTTCGCCACCCGCGGCGAGGACGCCAGCGGCTTGCCCGCCTCGACGCCGAAGCCGTTCACCACGTTGATCACGCCCGGCGGCAGCAGGTCGCCGATCAGCGAGAGCAGGTAGTGGATCGAGGCGGGCGTCTGCTCGGCCGGCTTGAGCACCACCGCGTTGCCGGCGGCCAGCGCCGGGGCGAGCTTCCACACCGCCATGAGGATCGGGAAGTTCCACGGGATGATCTGCCCGACCACGCCGAGCGGCTCGTGGAAGTGGTAGGCGACGGTGTCGTCGTCGAGTTCGCCGAGCGAGCCCTCCTGCGCCCGGATCGCCCCGGCGAAGTAGCGGAAGTGGTCGATCGCGAGCGGGATGTCGGCGGCGAGCGTCTCGCGTACCGGCTTGCCGTTCTCCCACGTCTCGGCGATCGCCAGGGACTCCAGGTTGTCCTGCATGCGGTCGGCGATCCGGTTGAGGATCAGCGAGCGTTCGGCGACCGACGTGCGGCCCCACGCGTCGGCCGCGCCGTGTGCCGCGTCCAGCGCCTTCTCCACGTCCTCGGCGGTGCCCCGGGCCACCTCGCAGAAGGTCTGCCCGGTCACCGGGGTCGGGTTCTCGAAGTACTTGCCACCGTGCGGCTTCACGTACTCGCCGCCGATGTAGTGGTCGTAGCGGGACTGCCAGTGGGTGGGGGCGTCGTAGCGCGTCATGGGTACCTCCGCCGTCCGTCTGGGGTGGATGGCGGGCAGGCTAGTTTCCAGGACGTTGCAGGAACGTTGCGCGCGGCAGCGCGTACTCCTCGGCGAGCTGGCGGGCCCGCGCGAGCGCGAGCGGCCGGCGGGGCGCGCCCGGCGGCAGCGCCCGCGCCAGGGCCTGCCAGGCGGCCAGGTCGTCGGCGCCGGCCGCCGTCGCGGTCCAGGCCGCGAGCAGCCCCGGGTCGCCGCCGGCCAGCACGGCGGCGCGCAACTGGCCGTCGACCAGGCGGCGCAGTCGCGCGACTCCCGGTGCGTCCGACAGGGGCAGCAGGGGCCCACGGTACGCGCGCAGCGCCGCCGCCGGATCGCCACGTTCCAGCAGTTCGGTGACGGTACGGAAGTCGGCGCGCACGGTCGGGCGCAGCCGGTACGGGCGGGAGTCGAGCAGCTCCTCGCCGAGCACGCGGCGCAGCCGGGACAGCTCGGCGCGCAGCGTGACCGGGTGCCGCCTGTCGTCGCCGTAGAGGTCGAGGCCGAGCTGTTCCCCGGTGCGCCCCTCGGGATGGTCGACGAGCAGCACCAGCAGCTCGCTGTGCCGGCGACCGAGCCGGATGCGCCGGCCGCCGACGCGCAGCTCCGCCTCGTCGCGGCCGAGCGCCGACACGTACGCGACGTCCGGCGCGGCGGGCGCGACGCCGGCCAGGAACGCCTCGGCGGCCCGGGCGGTGGCCCGGACCAGAGCCAGGCTCTGCGGGTTGGCCAGGTGGTCCCCGCCGGTGATGTCGACGGCGCCGAGCAGCGCGCCGCTGACCGGGTCGTGGATCGGCGCGGCGGCGCAGGTCCAGCGCTGCACCGGCCGCACGAAGTGCTCGGTGGCGAAGATCTGCACGCCGTGGTCGACGGCGAGGGCGGTGCCGGGCGCGTTCGTGCCGGCGTGCGCCTCGTCCCAGCGTGCGCCCGGTACGAAGTTCATCCGCTCGGCGTGCCGCAGCACCCCGGGGTGGCCCTCCACCCAGAGCAGCCGCCCGGCGGCGTCGCAGACCGCCATCAGGTGCGCGCCGTCCTGCGCGATGCCGCCGAGCAGGTCGCGGAAGAGCGGCATCACCCGGGCGAGCGGGTGCGCGGCGCGGTACGTCTCCAGCGCGTCGTCGGTGAGGTCGACCGGCGCGGTGGCCTCCGGGTCGAGCAGCGCGGACCGCTCCCAGGAACGGGCCACCACCTCCCGGACCCGGCCGGATGTGGTGCCGGCGGTGAGGAACGCCTCGTGGGCGGCACCGACCTGCGCGATCCGCTCCGCCGGATCCGCGCCGAACTCCAGGGCGAGCCACGGGTCAGCCACCAGCGCCTCCTTCCACCCATCGTGACCCACCTCACGCCCGAGCGCCAATGCGTGATCCGGGTCACTTCAGCGGTGCTCGCGCCGCCCGCGGACCGGACGAACGGCCCAGACGGCCGTACGCCGGTTGTCGCAGCGTGGCCCGCGTGGAGGATGGCTGCTGCGGACGCTTACAGAACCCTTAACTCCGGCCTGCGAAGGTGTGCCGGACGACGAGGGAAGACACGGGGAGCGCAAGGTGCGGGTGCTGGTGGCGGACGACGAGCGGCTCTTGGCGGACACGGTCGCCGAGGGGCTGCGACGGTTCTCCATGGCTGTCGACGTCTGCTACGACGGCGACGGCGCGCTGGAACGGATCGGGGTCAACCGGTACGACGTGGCGGTGCTGGACCGGGACATGCCCGGCGCCACCGGCGACGAGGTGTGCCGGAGCCTGGCCGGGTCCGACGCCGGCACCCGGGTGCTGCTGCTGACCGCAGCCGCGGGCATCCGGGACCGGGTCGCCGGCCTCGGGCTGGGCGCCGACGACTACCTGACCAAGCCGTTCGCGTTCGCCGAGCTGGTGGCGCGGGTCCAGGCGCTGGGCCGCCGGTCCACGCCGGCGCTGCCGCCGGTGCTGGAACGGCACGGCGTGGTGCTCGACGTGGCCCGGCACACCGCTACCCGGGACGGCCGCCCGCTCGGGCTGAGCCCGAAGGAGTTCGCCGTCCTGCACGTGCTGATGCGGGCCGGCGGCCGGGTGGTCAGCGCCGAGGAGCTGCTGGAACAGGCGTGGGACGAGTTCGCCGACCCGTTCACCAACGCGGTCCGGGTGACGGTGATGACCCTGCGCAAGAAGCTCGGCCAGCCGTCGGTCGTCCACACCGTGCCGAAGGCCGGCTACCGGATCGGCGAGCCGGAATGAGCCCCCGTCGCCGCATCCTGCTGGTCGGGCTGCTCGCCCTGCTCGCCGGGTTCTTCGTGCCCAACATGGTCAAGTCGCTGCTCGAACTGGTGTGGGGGCAGGCCCAGTGGTTCTGCGGCCTGGCCACCATCGGCGCGGTGTGCGAGCCGGGCCGCCCGTTCGTCCCGCTGTTGCCGCTGCTGGTCCAACTGCTGGTGCTGGTGGCCGCCGGATTCGCGGTGTGGGGAGCGGCCCGCTGGTGCCTGCGCCCGGTGCGCGACCTGGCCGCCCCGATGGCGAACCTGGGCCCGCAGAACCTCGGTTACCGCATCCGGCATCGCGGCCGGGACGAGCTGGCCGGGCTCGCCCGCGCGATCGACGCGATGCTGGACCGGGTCACCGCCGGGTACGAGGGGCAGCGGCGGTTCGCCGCGAACGCCTCCCACGAGCTGCGTACGCCGCTCGCGGTGCAACGCACGCTGATCGAGGTCGGCATGGCGCAGTCGCTCACCGGTGAGCAACTGGAGCTGCTGACCGCGCAACTGCTCGCCACGAACGAACGCAACGAACGGCTCATCGAAGGGCTGCTGGCGCTCAGCGAGAGCGACCAGGGCCTGCGGTCCTCCACCCCGCAACGCCTCGAACAGATCGTCAGCGGCGTGCTGGCCGCGTACGCCGACCGGGCCGCCGAGGCCGGCGTGACGGTCGAGACCCGGCTGTCGCCCCGGATCGTGACCGGCGAGCGGGTGCTGCTGGAACGGCTGGTCACCAACCTGGTGGAGAACGGCATCAAGTACAACCGCCCGGGCGGGCGGCTCGTCGTCACCGTCGGCGGCGATCCCGCGCTGACCGTCACCAACAGCGGGCAGGCCGTGCCCGCCGAAGCGGTCGACGGGCTGTTCGAACCGTTCCGGCGCCTCGCCCGGGACCGGACCAACCAGGGCGGCGGCGCCGGGCTCGGCCTGGCCATCGCCCGCTCCATCACCCAGGCGCACGGCGGCATCATCGCCGCCCGCCCAGGTGACGACGGCGGCCTGCGGGTCGACGTCCACCTGCCCCACGTGGGCTGACCACCCCACATACGACTCCGGGAGCCGCCGTCGCGGCATCCCGCGATGACACCTGCCCGAGGACCGGACCGGCGGCACCGCCGCCTGCCTTGGAGAGGGCCGGAGAGGAGACCGCAGTGCCGACGCGTACCGAGGGGAGCGCACCACCCGGTGACCGGGTGGCCTGGGCCGACGTGGCGAAGGGCGCCTGCATCGTGCTCGTGGTGCTCTGGCACGTCGTCGTCAAGGACTACCTGCGCATCGACTGGCGGGCCGGCCTGCCGGTGCCGGGCGCGTGGGGGCTGCTCGGCGAGCAGCTGCTGCCGCTGCGGATGCCGTTGTTCTTCGCGATCTCCGGCATCTTCGCGGCGAACGCGGTGGCCCGCCCGTGGCGGGTGTCCGGACGGCCCCGGATCACGCGGAACCTCTACCTGTACGCGATCTGGCTGCTGATCCACACCGCGCTGCTGGCGCTGGCGCCCGGCTTCCCGACCGACCGGGCCACCGACCCGGGTGAGCTGCTGGCCCAGCTCACCGTGACGCCCTCGAACCTGTGGTACCTGTACGCGCTGGCGCTCTACTTCGTGCTCGCCAAGGCGCTGCGCCGGGTCCACCCGGCGGTACTGCTGACCGCCGCGGGCGCGCTGTCCGCGGTGGCGGCCACCGGGCTGCTGGACAGCCCCGGCAACCGGGGGCAGGTCTACCAGAACCTGGTGTTCTTCCTGGCCGGGGTGCGCCTGAAGCCGTACCTCACGCGGTGGGCGGACGGCGCGAGCACCCGGCGGCTCGCCGGCACCGGCGCGGCGTACGCGATCGGGCTGGCCGCCATGGGCCTGGCCGGCGTGCAGAGCTGGCCCGGCGCGTACCTGCTCGTCTCCGTGCTCGCTGTGGCGTTCGGGCTGACCGCCGCCGCCCGGCTGGCCCGGCACCGCCTGGCCGGTCCGGCGCTGGCCCGGCTGGGCCGCCGCACGCTTGGTGTCTACGTGATCCACATGCCGGTGCTGGCGCTGCTCGACCGGCTCCTCGCCGCGCCGGTGGCCGGTCTGGGCGGACCCGCCCGGGCGCTGCTGGTGACCGTCTACCCGGTCGTGCTCACCGCGCTCGTGCTGGCGCTCAGCCTCGCCGCGCACCGCGGCCTCACCACGCTCGGCGCGCGCTGGCTGTTCGACCTGCCGCGCCGCCGCGTCCACTCGAATCCCGAAGGAGAGACCATGCCCCGAATCGACGGGCCGGCGCTGCCGGACCGCATACATGTCGAGGAGGCCGCCCGCGCACTGTCCGGCCGGGTGGTGCGTACCCCGGTGCTGCACAGCCCGGTGATCGACCGCCTGGCCGGCGCCCGGATCCTGCTCAAGGCGGAGAACCTCCAGGACGGGGGCTCGTACAAGATGCGCGGCGCGATGCTGGCGGTGGGCCGGCTCGCCGCCGCCGGGCACACCGGCGTGGTCGCGCAGAGCACCGGCAACCACGCCGTCGCGGTGGCGCTGGCCGCGCGCCGGCACGGGCTGGCCGCCACTGTCGTGCTGCCGGTGGACGCCGCGCCGGTCAAGGTGGACCGGGCGCGTGCCGCCGGGGCCCGGGTGGTCCGGGCCGGCACGACGGTCGAGGAGCGCCTCGCCGTCGCCCGGCGGATCGCCGAGGTGGAGGGCCACCCGCTCGTTGACGCGTACGACCACCCGGATGTGGTGGCCGGGCAGGGCAGCGCGAGCCTGGAGCTGATCGAGGAGGCGGCGCGGCGCGGCACACCGCTGGATGCGCTGGTGGTGCCGGTGGGCGGGGGCGGCGGCATCGCCGGTGCCTGCCTGGCGGCGGCCGGAACGCCGATCCAGGTGTACGGCGTGGAGCCGGTCGGGTGCGACTCGCTGGCCCGCAGCCTGGCCGCCGGACGGCCCACACCCGTCGCCCCGGCGCCGAGCCTCGCCGACGGGCTGCGCCCCGGGTGCGTCGGCGACCTGCCGTTCGCGGTGGCCCGCACCGGTGTGCGGGGCGTGGTCCGGGTCGACGACGACGCGATCGTCGAGGCGTTCCGGCTGCTCCTGCTGGACCTGAAGGTGCTGGTCGAGCCGTCCGGCGCGGCCGCGCTGGCCGGCGCGCTGCGGCTGGACGAGGTGAGCGGTCCCGGCAGCTCGGGCGCCGGGACGCGGCGGACGGTCGGCGTGGTGCTGACCGGCGGAAACGTGGAAGCGGACCTGGTGGCCCGGTTGGCGGGCGACCCGATGACTGTGGGAGTGGCGGCATGAGGTCGACAGTGCGGATCGGTGTCCTGTTCGGAGGCCCGTCGGCGGAACACGAGGTCTCCTGCGCCTCGGCGCTGGGCGTGGCCCGGGCCCTGGCCGGGCAGGGGCACCGGGTGGTGGCGCTCGGCCTCACCCGTACCGGCGGAATCCGGCTGCTGCCGGAGCCGGTGCTCGCGCAGCACCTCGGCACGGTGGCGGCCAGACGGGCGATCGACGACCGGCTGCCGGTCACCGGCCCGGCGGTGGAGCTGCGACGCGGGGCAGCCGCCGGCACGGTCGCGGTCACCGCCGCCGACTCCCCGGCCACTGTGCACGCCGAACTGGACGTGGTGTTCCCGGTGCTGCACGGCCCGTACGGCGAGGACGGCGTGGTGCAGGGGCTGCTGGAATCACTCGGCGTGCCGTACGTCGGGTGCGGCATCCTCGCCTCCGCCGTCGGCATGGACAAGGTGGCGATGAAGCGGGCGCTGCGCGCCGAGGACGTGCCGACGACGCCGTACGTCTGGTTCGACGAGCCGACCTGGCGGGCCGCGGCGGACCCGGAGAAGCTGGTGGTCGGGCTGCGCGGGCCGCTGTTCGTCAAGCCGGCCCGGATGGGCTCCTCGATCGGCATCTCCCGGGTCGCAGGCGGCGACGACCTGGTCGCGGCCGTGGAGGAGGCGTTCCGGCACGACCACGTGGTGCTGGTCGAGCAGGGCGTGACCGGCCGGGAACTGGAGTGCGGCGTGCTCGGCGGCTGGCAGCCCGAGGCGTCTGCGGTCGGCGAGGTCCGGGTCGCGGGCGGCTGGTTCGACTACCGGCAGAAGTACTTCGGCGACGCCGACCCGATGATCGTCCCGGCCCCGCTGCCGGACGAGGTCACCGAGCGGATCCGCGAGCTGTCGGTACGGGCGTTCACCGCGATCGGCGGCTGGGGCCTGGCCCGGGTCGACTTCCTCTACGACGAGACCACCGGCGACCTTTACGTCAACGAGCTGAATACGCTGCCCGGCTTCACCGCGCACTCGATGTACCCGAAGGTGTGGGCCGAGTCCGGCGTCGCGTACCCCGAGGTGGTGGACCGGCTGGTCGCGCTCGCCTTCGCCCGGCACGCGGCCCGGCCGTCCACCGCACACCCCGGGGGTACGCCGTGATCCTCCTCTCCGACCCCCGCGTCGCCGCCGTGTCCAGCCGGGACGACGGCGAACCCCTGGTTGACCTGCGCGAGGTGCCCGGGCTGCTGGTGGACGCGCGGGCCGCCGACCCCGCCGGGGCGTACGCGCGGGTGCGGCGCGGTGTCGCGGACCGCCTGCTGGCCGCGCAGCGCGCGCTGCCGGCCGGGCTGCGCCTGCTCGTGGTCGAGGGCTACCGGCCATACCGGGCGCAGCTCGACATCTTCACCGGCTACCGGGACGAGCTGCGGCGGCGGCACCCGGACTGGCCGGCGGACCGGCTGCACCGGGAGACCACCAAGTTCGTGTCGCCGGTCGAGGTGGCCCCGCACAGCACCGGCGGAGCAGTTGACCTCACGCTGTGTGACGCCGATGGGGTGGAGTTGGACATGGGCACGGCGCTCGACGCCACCCCCGAGGAGAGCGCCGACGCCTGCTTCACCGCGGCCCGGCACATCCCGGTGAGCGCGTGGCGCAACCGGAACGTGCTGGTGGCGGCGTTGAGCGGCGCGGGGATGGTGAACTACCCGACGGAGTGGTGGCACTGGTCCTACGGCGACAGGTACTGGGCGCTGATGACCGGGGCGCCGCACACCCGTTACGGTCCGTTGTAGCCCGTCGGCTCAGGTGAACGTTCCGGCCCTCCCGTCCGTACCACGCGGGGAACGACAGCGACGACGGGAGAGAACGTGAGGGTGCAGCGTAAGCACGCGATGGCGGCAATCGTGGCGGTGACCGCCACGGTGGCGGTCTCGGTGGGAACCGGACTGGGATTCGCGGACACCGCGCCGGTCGGGCGGTCGGCCTGCGCCGGGTCGGTGACCTTCTCGGCCGAGAGCGGCCCGCCGGCCGCGACGAGCGACAGGTTCCCGGTGGGCACACGCCTGCGGGTGACGAACCTCGACAACCGCAAGGTGGCCACGGTGACGGTCACCGGGCCGTCCGGTAGTTGCGTGCTGCTCAACGCCGCCGCCATGGACCTGGTACGCGAGCCGGGCAAGAACGTCATCCGCCGCAACGTGGTGGAACGCCTCGACGGCGGCGCCGCTCCGGCCCCGGGCGCGCAGCCGGGCGAGACCCGGCCCGGCGCCGCGCAGCCGATCGGCGGCAGCGTCTGCTCCGGCGCGCTCACGTTCTTCGCCGAAGGTGGGGCGCCGGCCGCCACCAGCGGTCAGTTCCCGCTCGGCACCCGGCTGCGGGTGACGAACCTCGACAACAACAAGGCGGTGACCGTGACTGTCACCGGGCCGTCCGGTAGTTGCGTGCTGCTCAACACCGCCGCCATGGACGCCATCCGGGAACCGGGCAAGAACCTGGTCCGGCGCAACACCGTCGAGCTGATTCGCTGAATTCCGGGGTGGGACATCATGGGCCGGTCCTGGGGATGATCGGCCCATGGTGTTCCACGTCGGGGGTCAGCCGAAGGCGGCCGCCAGGATGTCCAGCCCTCGGCCCAGCTCGTCGTCGGAGATGACCAGCGGCGGCAGGAACCGCAGCACGTTGCCGTAGGTGCCGCAGGTCAGCGTGAGCAGCCCGGCCGCGTGGCAGGCCGCCGAGATCGCCGCCGTGGCGGCCGGGTCAGGGGTCGACGTGCCCGGTACGACGATCTCCACGGCGAGCATCGCGCCCCGGCCGCGTACCTCGGCCACGCGCGGGTCACCGGCGGCGATCGCGCGCAGCCGCTCACCCATCACCGCGCCGATCCGGCGCGCGGCGGCGGCCAGGTCCAGCTCCCGCATCGTCTCGATCGACGCGAGCGCGGCGGCGCAGGCGATCGGGTTGCCGCCGTACGTGCCGCCCAGACCGCCGACGTGCACCGCGTCCATCAGCTCCGCCCGGCCGGTCACCGCCGCCAGCGGCAGCCCGCCCGCGATGCCCTTGGCCAGCGTGATCAGGTCCGGCTCGACGCCCTCGTGCTCACAGGCGAACCAGTCGCCGGTGCGGCAGAAACCCGTCTGGATCTCGTCGGCGACGAAGACCACCCCGGCCGCCGTCGCCCACTCGCGCAGCGCCGGCAGGAAACCCTCAGCGGGTACGACGAAACCGCCCTCGCCCTGGATCGGCTCGATCAGCAGCGCGGCCACGTTCTCCGCGCCCACCTGCTTCTCGATCATCTCGATCGACCGGGCCGCCGCGATGGCGCCGTCCAGCCCGCCGTCGCGCAGCGGGTACGACATCGGCACCCGGTAGACCTCACCGGCGAACGGCCCGAACCGGTGCTTGTACGGCATGTTCTTCGCGGTCAGCGCCATGGTCAGGTTGGTCCGGCCGTGGTACGCGTGGTCGAACACCACCACCGCCGGCCGCCCGGTCGCGTGCCGGGCGATCTTCACCGCGTTCTCCACCGCCTCGGCGCCGGAGTTGAACAACGCCGAGCGCTTCCCGAAACCACCCGGGGTCAGCGCGTTGAGCTGCTCGCAGACCGCCACGTACGACTCGTACGGCGCGACCATGAAGCAGGTGTGGGTGAACCGCTCGACCTGCGCGCGTACCGCCTCGACCACACGCGGCGCGGAGTTGCCCACGTTGGTGACGGCGATGCCGGCGGCGAAGTCGATCCACTCCCGCCCGTCCACGTCGGTGATCGTGCCGCCGCCCGCCCGGTCCACGTACGCGGGAATGGTGCTGCCGACGCCCCGCGCCACCGCCTCGACCCGGCGCTTGTGCAGCTCCTCGCTGGTGGCCATCGCGATCAGCCCTCGATGTTGTGCATGACGTGCTTGACCCGGGTGTAGTCCTCCAGGCTGTAGACCGACAGGTCCTTGCCGTGGCCGGAGTGCTTGAAGCCGCCGTGCGGCATCTCCGAGACGAACGGGATGTGCGTGTTCACCCAGACGCAGCCGAAGTCCAGCCGCCGCGTCATCCGCATGGCCCGGCCGTGGTCGCGCGTCCACACCGAGGCGGACAGGCCGTAGTCCACGCCGTTGGCCCAGCGCACCGCCTCGTCCTCGTCGGAGAAACGCTGCACGGTGATGACCGGCCCGAACACCTCGTCCTGGATGATCTCGTCGGCCTGGCGTACGCCGGAGACCACGGTCGGGGCGTAGAAGAAGCCGCGCTCGCCGACCCGGGCGCCGCCGGTGGTGACGTTCGCGTGGTCCGGCAGGCGGTCCACGAAACCGCTCACCCGGGCGAGCTGGTTGGCGTTGTTCAGCGGGCCGTAGAGCACGTCGGCGTCGTCCGGCCCGCCGGTACGGGTGTTGCGGGCCTGCTCGGTCAGCGCGGCCACGAAGTCCTCGTGGATGCCCGGCCCGGTCAGCACCCGGGTGGCCGCCGTGCAGTCCTGACCGGCGTTGAAGTAGCCGCCCATCGCGATCGCCTCGGCCGCTGCCGCCACGTCGGCGTCGTCGAAGATCACCACCGGGGCCTTGCCGCCCAGCTCCAGGTGCGTCCGCTTCAGGTCCGGCGCCGCCGCGGCGGCGACCTCCATGCCCGCGCGGGTCGAGCCGGTGATCGACACGAGCTGCGGGGTCGGGTGGGAGACCAGCGTACGGCCGGTGTCGCGGTCGCCGCAGACCACGTTGAAGACACCCGGGGGCAGGTGCTCGGCGGCGATCTCGGCCAGCAGCAGCGTCGACACCGGCGTGGTGTCCGACGGCTTCAGCACCACCGCGTTACCCGCCGCCAGCGCCGGGGCGATCTTCCAGACCGCCATCATCAGCGGGTAGTTCCACGGCGTCACCTGGGCGCATACGCCGATCGGCTCGCGCCGCACGTACGAGGTGTGCCCGGCCATGTACTCACCGGCCGAGCGGCCCTCCAGCAGACGCGCGGCGCCGGCGAAGAAGCGCAGCTCGTCCACCGCCGGCGGCAGCTCCTCCTCGGTGGTGAGCTGCCGGGGCTTGCCGGTGTTGCGGACCTCGGCGTCGACCAGCTCGGCGGCCCGCGCCTCCACCGCGTCGGCGAACTTCAGCAGCGCCCGCTGCCGCTCGGCCGGGGTGGTGTCGCGCCAGGTCTCGAACGCGGCGGAGGCGGCCTTCATCGCCGCGTCCACGTCCGCCGCGCCGGAGACCGGGGCCTGGGCGAAGACCTCGCCGGTGCACGGGTCGATCAGGTCGGCGTAGCCGCCGTCCACCGGGTCGACGTACTCGCCGTTGACGAAGTTGCGCAGCTGCTGCTGGTCGCTCATCAGAAGTCTCCGTGAAGGTGGCCGGGGAGAGGGTCAGCGGAGGTTATCGCAATCTGACTGCCATCTTGGCTACTAAATCCGAGGCAGACAAGGGTTTGAGCAACTGTTTCCGCGTGAGCGCCTGTGGTCTAGGCTGCCGGTCGTGGAGCCGAGAGCCTTCTACGTCGCCGGTCGCCCCGCCCACGGCGAGGACGAGCTGACAGTCACCCACCCGTACGACGGGCAGCCGGTGGGGCGTACCACGCTCGCCACGGCCGACCAGGTCGAAGCCGCAGTCGCGGGGGCCGCCCGGGTAGCGGCGGAGGCCGCGGCCCTGCCCGCGCACGCCCGCGCGGCGGCCCTGGACCACGTCTCCCGCCGGCTCGCCGAGCGGGCCCACGAGGTCGCCGCGCTGATCACCGCCGAGAACGGCAAGCCGGTCAAATGGGCCAAGGCCGAGGTGGGGCGCGCGGTCTCCACGTTCCGCTGGGCCGCCGAGGAGGCCCGCCGCTTCTCCGGCGACCTGCAACGACTCGACACCGACCCCGCCGCCACCGGCCGGATCGCCCTGGTCCGGCGGGTTCCGCGCGGCCCGGTCCTCGGCATCACGCCGTTCAACTTCCCGCTCAACCTGGTCGCCCACAAGGTCGCCCCGGCGCTCGCCGTCGGTACGCCGATCGTGGTCAAGCCGGCCCCGGCCACCCCGCTCACCGCGCTGCTGCTCGGCGAGATCCTGGCCGAGACCGACCTGCCCGAGGGCATGTTCTCGGTGCTGCCGCTACCGAACGAGCGCGCCGCCGAACTGGTCGCCGACCCGCGCCTGCCGGTCGTGTCGTTCACCGGCTCCGGGCCGGTCGGCGCGGCCATCCGCCGGGCCGCCCCGGACAAGCACGTCACGCTGGAACTCGGTGGCAACGCCGCAGCGGTCATCTGCGCGGACTGGTCGGCGGACGACGACCTGACGTTCGCCGCACAGCGCATCGCCACGTTCTCCAACTACCAGGCCGGGCAGTCCTGCATCGCGGTGCAGCGCGTCTACGTGCACGAACGGCTATACGACGGCTTCCTGCCCCGGCTCGTCGCGGCGGTACAGGCGCTGCGTACCGGCGACCCGCGCGCCGAGCTGACCGACGTCGGCCCGCTGGTGTCGGTCGAGGCGGCGCAGCGCGTCGAGACCTGGGTGGACGAGGCGGTCGCCGCCGGCGCCGTCGTCGAGGTCGGCGGGCGGCGCGACGGCGCGACCTATCCGCCCACAGTGCTCAGCGGCGTACCCGCCGACGCGAAGGTGTGCGCCGAGGAGGTGTTCGGACCGGTGCTGGTGGTCGCCCCGGTCGCGGACGACCGGGCCGCGTTCGCCGCCGTCAACGACTCCGCGTACGGCCTGCAGGCCGGCGTCTTCACCCACCGGCTCGACGTGGCGTTCGACGCCGCCCGCACGCTCGAAGTGGGCGGTGTGATCGTCGGGGACGTGCCGTCGTACCGGGCCGACCAGATGCCGTACGGCGGGATGAAGGGCTCCGGCGTCGGGCGGGAAGGGCTGCGCAGCGCCATGGACGACTACACCGAGCCGCGGGTGATGGTGCTGACGGGCGTGCCTCTCTGATCGCTCGGCCTCACCACGTGCCGTCGTCGCGGACCCGGGCGGGGGCACGGCCGAGCAGCAGGGTGGTGAGGGCGGCGTCGATATCGGCGCCGAGGAACCACTCGCCGGCCTGGTCGAGGGCGAAGATCCGGCCGTGCTCGTCGATGGCGAGGATGCTCTCCTGACGTTCGCTGCCGAGCGGGAAGAGGCGCGCGCCGATGACCGCGCCGAAGTCGGCGAGAGAGTCGGCGCTGTGCGCCACCTTTCGCGGTCGTATCTCGAAGCGCGAGATCCACACCGCTTCGCCCGGACCCTGGCGCGCGGTCACCAGGCCGGGAAAGGCGGTGAGTGTCGCCAGCGCGGCGGGGAAGGAGGCATGGGTGTGCTTGGTGCCGCTGACCTCGGTGACCTTACGGACCGAGGTGGCGGCGGAGACCTCGTCGCCGAAGTGCGGGCGCCAACCGGCGATCACCAGCGCGTTCGCGACCTCGGTGGGAAACCGGCCGGGCTCGGGGGGTGTCTGTGGCTCGGACTGCCATTCCTCGGCGTAGGCCAGTTCCGGCCAGGGAAGCACGTTGACGTGCACGAGGAATCTGATGCACGACTCGCAGCGGAGGTCGGCCGGACCACCCGCCGGGTCACCGGGCTCGCGCACCCGGAAGCTCTCGATCCGGCTGGTGCCGAGCAGGTCGCGGGCGTCCTCGATGGTCAGTGGCGGCAGACCCTCGGCGGCCCGGCGGTGGTCGTGCTCGTACAGCGCGTCGGAGACCACGATCATCTCGGCGTGCCGCTCACCGCCCCGCACCAGGTGGCCCGGGGGTAGCTCGTCCAGATAGGACCGGACCAGCGGATGGTGCCGGACCTCGACATCTCCTTTGGCACCCTGCGCGACGTGCCGGCGGCCGTCGAGCGTGAGGTGCGCCGCCGCGCCCGGCGTGGGCAGCCGGGTCAACTCGCGCAGCAGTTGGGCGGCCGGGTCGACGGCGCGCGGCGCACGGGGTTCATCGGGCCGCTGCTGCCGGTACAACGCCTCGACCGCCGGCGCCGGAATCCGCGGCCAGGTGGAGACCTCGCCGGTCTCCTTGTCGATGACTGTGGTCGGCAGGTCGCCGGGCAGC
Source organism: Micromonospora chalcea (assembly GCF_028768405.1). Classification (NCBI taxonomy): domain Bacteria; kingdom Bacillati; phylum Actinomycetota; class Actinomycetes; order Micromonosporales; family Micromonosporaceae; genus Micromonospora; species Micromonospora chalcea. Next base: position 5,786,405 of record NZ_CP118233.1, read on the forward strand.
GCCCGGGCATCGGCGGACACAGTGGACAACACCACGTAGCCCAGGTCGAACTCCTCGACCACCGGCGTGCAGGGAAAACCGAGGCGGTCGGAGTCCCGCCGGGCCCATACCGAGGCGATCTGCTCGGCCTGCTGTCGCTCGATCACCACTTGAAATTACCGGACCCCACGGATTTCGTGGCACCCGGTATGGTCGGGCCTACCCACGGTGACGGAAGGGGTGCGGCGGTGGCCGAGAGTGCGGACCGGGATGCGAACCGTGCACTACGCGCGCGATTCGACGAGGTGTACGGCCAGTACCAGCGGTTGCGGTCCGGTCTGGACGAACTTCAGGTCAAACTGGCCGAGCTGCGGGTCACCGAACGCTCCGACGACGGTCAGGTGACCGCTGTGGTCGGCGCGCGAGGCGAGCTGATCAGCGTCGAGGTGAGCCCTGCCGTCTTCCGGGACCGGGATGCCGGAGGGCTGAGCCGGAAGATCACCGAGACCGTGCTGCGCGCCTCCACGGCCGCGGTCACCGCCACCCGTGAGCTGGTCTCCGGCTATCTGCCCCCGGGATCACCGTCGGTCGAGTTCCTGCGTACCAATGACTTCGGCGCGCTGCTCGGCCGGGCCGACGCCGTGCTGGCACGCGGCGAGTGACAGGTGGCCGGGGGAGAGATCTGGCTGGACCCGGACCGGGCCCGGCGCGGCGGCGCCGACCTGACCCTGTCCGGTAAGGCGATGAGCGCGGCCCGGCGGGAGACAGGCGACCCGATCGCGACTGCGAGCGCCCAACGACCCTGGGGCCGCGACGACATCGGCGCCGCCTTCGACAAGCACTACCAGGGCTACGCCGAGACGCTGCTGCGGGCGTGGGAACAACTCGGCCGGTCGCTGGAGGTCCTCGGGTCGGACGTCGTCCGCTCGGTCGCGGCCACCGTGGAGACGGACCTGAGCAACGCCCGTGACCTCGGAAAGATCCCCCAGCAGGGCCACAACCCGCGTCGGCCCTGGCGCTGACCACCGGAGGATCCGCGCGTGAGCATGCTGCCCAGCCCGATCCCGCACCCGCTCGACTTCTGCCCGTGGGACGTGCCCGGCTGGATCTACGAAGCGCTCGACTGGGTCGTGGGCGTCGAGTGGCCGGAGGGCAACGAGCGCTCCGTCTGGGACCTGGCCGACCAGTGGTACGGCGTCGCGGGCGTCCTGACCGGTCCGCGCGACGACGCCACCGCCGCCGCCGGTGAGGTGAAGAGCGGATACGGCGGCGTCGGCCTGGTCGCCGGCGCGTTCGACAGGGCCTGGCACAAGCTCGCCGAAGGTGAGGATGCGCCGCTGCACGTCCTCGTGGCGGCCACCGACGAGTTGGGCCGGCTGGTCGACTCCTGCGGCTGCGACATCGAGGGCGCGAAGCTCGAAGCCTGGATCGAGCTGGGCATCCTGGTGGTGGAACTGCTGGCCCTGGCGGTGGCCGCCGTGCTCACCCTGGGCGCCGCCTCCCCGGCGGCCGCCGCCGCGATCACCGCGACGAGGGTCGTCGTCCAGCAGATCTTCAAGCGCCTGGTGGCCCAGCTCGCCCGAAAGGCGGTCAAGCAGGGGCTCAAGGAGGCGGGTGAGCGGGCCGCGAAGGAGGCGGCGAAGGCCGGTGCCCGTGGACTGGCCCGACGGGCGGCGCTCGGCGGCCTGGTGGAGGCCGGTCAGGAAGCGGGTACCAACCTCGCGACGCAGGCGTATCAGAACACCACCGGCCGACGTGACGGCCTGGACCTGACCGACGTGAGCACGTCGGCTCTCGGCGGCTTCGCCGGTGGGGCGGTCGCGCCGCTCGCGGGTCTGGGCCGTCATGCGAGCGGGCGGTTCGCCGAGATCGGCGAGCGGTTCGGCCGGGAGATGGCCGGGGAGACTCTGGCCGAGACCGCGGCCGGATTGGCCACCGGTCACGGCCCGTCGCTGGAGGATCTCGCGCGCGCCGCGGCGTCCGGCGCGACCGGCTCCGCCACCGGCCAGACCGACTCCGCGCTGCAACGCCGCCTCGACGGGCAGTTGAGCGGGCTGACCGTTCCGCCGGTCGGGCTGGACGTGCCACCCGTCGGCGACCCCGTCGGGCTCATCCCGGCCCAGCGGGTCGCCGAGCCGGTCGTCCAGGGCGGCGAAGCGGTGGCGGGCCAGGTCTCCCCGACACCCGCACCCGTCCCACCGCACGCTGCCGCCGCTCACCCGCTGGCGGTTGACCCGCCGCGTCCGGCGCCGGAGACGGCGACGCCGCCGGTGGCCGCTGCCACCCCACCGGACCTGACGCGGCTATCGGTCGCTTCCAGCCCCACGTTGTCCTCGGTGATCACGGATGTGCCCGTCGCGTTCCCTGCCGAGCAGGTCGACCCGCGAACCGCCACGGGTTACCCGCCCCTGGTGCCCGGCAGCAACTCGCCGCCGCCATCGACTCCGGTCCAGGCGGCAGCAGGACCGGCCACGCTGTCCCCATCGATCGGGGAGCACCCGCAGTCGGCGGCGCCACCACCGTCGGACCGGACTGCCCCCGACGTCGGGCACCCCGCACCGTTGAGCGCCCCGCCGCCGCAGCCGCAGTCCGCCTCACCCCAGGGGCCGCTCGGGCCGGACCCCCGCCCGACGCCGAACCCGCGCTTTCCGCTGCTGGAGTCCCTGGCGCCGCCTCGGCCCGCCATCGATCCGCCGGCACCCAACCCCGGCCCGGTCGACCCGCCGCCTCCCGACCTACGGACCATCCAGGAGCGCGCCGCGCGCCTCGCGGCCGACCGGGAGTCGTTCGACCGGCGCCGCTACCACGGTTACCTGCAGGCCCAGCGGACGTGGTTCGAGGATCGCCGACGTCAGACCAGGGCCGACTGGCTGCACGAGCGTGCCGCCTATCACGAGGAACGGGCCAGCGACTGGGCCGCGCAGGCGATGGAACTGCGTCGCACCGGGCGGACGCTGGCGGCGCAACGATGGCACCGCGAAGCGCACGAGGCGGATCTCGAGGCGGCCGACCTGCGCGAGGAGGCTCGGCAGGTCCTCGCCGGGCGACTCGTGCCGGAGCAGGTGATGGTCGAGGACGACCTCGACTTCTACCGGATCAACGACGACGTGGCGGACCTGGCCGTCGGCGCGGTCGAGACGGCCGACCATTCCGCGCTCACCGGCCACGGCCACCCCGAACCGATCGACAGGTCCCGGCCCTACGGCCGTCGGGGAGGGCTCCGGCCACCGCTCGCACTGCATCAGACCGACCTGGAACGGCAGATGCCCCGCAACCCGGACGGCAGCGTCGCGCGTACCGCCGATCCCCGGCGTGGCGGATGGTTCCGCCTGGCGAACGACGGCGGACCGGCGGCGGACGCGACCCGGGGCATCAACTGCCTCGACTGCACCCTGTCGCTGTTCGAGACATGGGTCCACGGACGGCCGCGGGTCGCCGCTCCGCGTACGTTCGACGGCTACCTCGGCGGTGACGTGCTCCGCCCGGTGGGCGGCGAGGCGGACGGACCGCTGCGGGTCGAGCAGACCACTGGCGGCCGGTTCCAGAACCTGTGCCCGGTCGACCGGCCCGGCATCACCGGCCCGCAGCGCCAGTGGCTGGTGGATCGCGGCTACCGCGACCTCTACGCGCAGTTGGCGTCGGGCGGCCACGGCAGCTACGCCTTCCTCATCACCAGCTTCGAGGGTGGCGGATCGCATGCCTGGGTGGCGTTGAACCAGAACGGCACGGTCCTCTTCCTCGACCCGCAGTCGGGCGCCGTCGCCGACCGGCCGCTCTACCACCACAGCGGTCGCCCGTTCGAGGGCAACGTGGTCGGCGTCGACGCGCTGGTGCTCGGCCCTGACGGACGGCCGATGCCGCTCACCGGCCGCCCGCCCGGCACGTTCAACGTCCTGCCCGAGCCCTTGCCCCGCCCGGCGCCGCCACGCCTGTCCGAGCCGCCGCCGGCCGACGACGGGAACGCGCCGGACTTCAATCACGTCCACCTGTTCGGCGAGTCCACCACTTTCCACACCCGGGCGGACGCACCCCCGCCGGGCAGCGCGCCGCCCGTCGAGCCGCAACCCGACCGGGTACGCGAGGAACACCGGCAGGCGCACGCCGACCGGATCGCCGGCGGGCTCTACGTACGCGACGTGCTCGCCGAGAGCGGAAGCCTCGACGCGGCCTTCGCCGCCGGGGTGACACCCGTGGAGCTGGCGCAGGCCGCCGACGCGCCGACGCTGCGGCGGCTCGCACCCGGGCTGGACGATGCCGCAGCGGCCGACCTCAGCCGGCTGTTCGCCGACCCGCGCGTGCAACGGATGCTCGACCAGAGCTGGGAGGCGCCGCCGCGACGGGAGGAGTTGCTGGCCGAGACGCTGGTACGGCAGCTCGCCGAGCGGCCCGACCTGGTCCGGATGATCCTGGCCACACCGGAACTCGCGAACTCGCTGACCGCGCGACCGCTGACCCTGCATCACCTGGCCAGCCACCAGCAGGCCATCGACGTACTCGGCGAGGTCATCAACGACATAGCCGTCCGCGGGGCCGAGGCGGTGATCGCGCCCGAGCCACTGAAACCCCACTCGACGCCTGTCAGCCAAGCCCAGCGTCAACTCACCAGTTCGGTAGCAGCGCGCAGTCAGTCGACACTGCAGCTCGGATTCGATGAGACGCGACGCCATGATGAGGTGTATCGCCTCGCATACATCGACCGGCTCTATGCAGATGCGGCGGTCGCCCAGGAACAGTTGAACACACTCGCCGTCAAGCTCGCTGCGGACGAGGGCAGGCCCGACTGGAGAAGCGAGCCCAAGAGCCGGGAGCGGGTTCTCGACAAGCTGGAGGCTGAGTACGGGTATGACGCGTCGCAGCTCAAGGACTTGGCTGCGGCCAAAGTGCAGTTCCATACCCTCGACGCGGTCTACCAGGCGCTTGGACGCCTTGAAGCCGATCCAGAGATCGTGATCCTGCACATAAAGGACCGCTTCCTTAAGCCGCAGGCCAGCGGTTACCGAGACATACTGCTGAATCTCGGAATGCCGAACGGTCATGTGGCAGAGCTTCGGCTGCACCTGGTGTCGCTCGACGACGTCGCAGAGTGGGAGCATGCGCTGTACGAGATCCGACGCGATCTGGAAGCGGTGGCTGAGATCGAGGGCAGGTCGTTGACGCAGGGTGAACGCGCTATACGTGATGGACTTCTCCGGAGAGCGCAGAGTGCCTACTGGGGCAAGGTGCAGGAGAGTCTTGGGGAGGAATCACCGCGATGAGGCAGGTGGAGGGCTTGCAGCTGCCGAAGTTCTTCGACTACTACCACTCTCCCCTGAAGCTTGTAGCCACCCCCGACGGCGGCGTAGCGGGCTGGATCCTGTTCAAGGACACCGGAGGCTGGCGCGAGGCCAACAATCTCATCGACAAGGTGCTTTTCGTCGGCGGCGACGAGATCAATGAGATATCGCGAGATGAGTTCATTCAGCTCACTGAGCATGAACGGGGCCGTTATCTGAGTGGTGACGGTCCGATCTTCGCTCTCTACGAGACCGTTCGGGCAATCCAGGACACGCTACGGGAGGAGCGTCGGTATCCGACGCCCCAGGAGCAGGCGTTGATCAGGGGAGTCAGGCGGCGGACCTTCGTGATGTTCGAGGAGCAGCTCCAGCAGGCCGGTGACCCCGCCGCCGACCCCACCATCGCCGCCACCCCCTCCTGACACGCCATGTCCGTCGACGAAGATCCGGCCGTGCCGTACGTGCCGCCCGCCGACGCGACGGAGGCGAGGCGCGTACAGGAGGAGCTGCGGTCGCGGGTGGACCTGGTGGGGCCCGGTCCCGCCGCGCCCGCGACGGTGGTCGGCCTGGACGTGGCGTACGCGCAGGACGGTGATTTGCTCGCCGCCGCCGTCACGGTGCTGGACGCAGTCAGCCTCGCCGTGGTGGACGAGGCGGTGTGCGTGGGGCGGCCCGCCTTTCCGTACGTGCCGGGGCTGTTCGCCTTCCGGGAGATGCCGGCGCTGCTGGCCGCGTTGGACCGGCTGACCGTCCGCCCGGAGCTGCTGGTGTGCGACGGGCACGGGCTGGCGCACCCGCGCCGGTTCGGGCTGGCCTGCCATCTGGGTCTGGTGACCGGGCTGCCCGCGATCGGCGTGGGGAAGACGCCGCTCGTCGGCTCGTGGACCGGGCCGGGCCCCGAGCGTGGTGACAGCGCCGACCTGTGTGACGAGGGCGACGTGGTCGGGCGGGTGCTGCGTACCCGGGAGGGCGTCCGGCCGGTCTTCGTCAGCGTCGGGCACCGGATGGGGTTGGACAACGCGGTCGAACGGGTACTGGCACTGACGCCCCGGTACCGGCTGCCGGAGACGACCCGGACGGCCGACCAACTGTGCCGCCGGGCGCTCGCCTCGGCCGTCGTCTCCGGCGGTGACCTGGACCGGCGGTGATCGCGTGGCGCGGCACACATGTGGCGTGGTCGATGCGAAGGTGCCCTCCGGGCCCGGTAGTAACCTGACCGGCGGATCCGGTCCGGACGCAACGGTGAGGTGGGGATGTCGGTGGGGCGGCACGCGGCGCGGTGGGCCATTGTCGGCGCGCTGCTGGGTGGCCTGATCGCCGTCCCGGCGTCGCCGGCGTCGGCCCGGGACGACCGGGTCGGGCTGCGCTCGGCGGGCAGCTTCACCGCCGGGGGTTCGCCGGGTGGCGTGACTGTCGAGGTGCGCAAGCGCACCGACGGCTGCGTGCAGCTGCGTACCGCGATCGGGCTCCGGTTGGAGGGCCTTCGGGCGGACCAGGTGCGGGTGCAGGTGGCCGCCGGGGACGGCTGGACGCCGGTGCCGGTCTCCGGTGGTGACGGCGCGGTCGCCACCGCCCAGGTCGCGCCGGTCGACCGGCCGCTGTGCAAGGGCAAGGGCGCCACCGTGCGCTACCGGGTGTCCTTCCTGGCCGGCGTCGTCGGCGGGCGGTTGGAACTGGCGGGCGAGGCGAGCGCCGCGAACGGTGACGTGCTCGGCCGGGCCGGTGGGTCGGCCCGGCTGGTGGGCGCGCCGCGTACGCCGAGCCCGAGTCCGTCCCGTAAGCCCTCGCCGACGCCCAGCGCGAGCGAGACCACACCGGCCGAGGCGACTGACACGTCGCCGGTCGCCGCTGCCGTCGCCCCGGCCACCGCCGCGGCCGACGACTCGTCGTTCGGAGGTTCCATGATCATGTGGTTCGGTATCGGGCTGGTGCTCGTCGGCGCCGCGCTCATCGTCCTGCTGCTGCGCCGCAGTCGCGCCGACCGCAGCGGCGGCGGGCCGGTCGCCGACCAGCCGCCGGTCCCGCTGCCACGCAGCACCACCACCTACCGCTCCGGCGCCACCGGGCCGGCCCCCACGGTGTACGGCGGCACGCCGGCGCCCCGTCCGGCGGGCAGCGTGTACGGCGCGCCTTCGTCCGGTCCGACCCCGCCCGTCTCCGGGTCGACGCCGCCCGCGCCCGCGGGCGGGGACGCGACGAGCCTCCTGCCCCGCTTGCCGGACTGAGGCCGAACCCGACCGGCTCCCGGGGTTACCGTGACGGTGGGTGGTCACGCCGTGACCCGGTGGCCGCCACCTGCCCGGCCGGAGGACCGGACACCGGGGCCGAACGGGGCCCGGTGCCGGGGCCGGTTGGCCGATAAGATCGCGTGCGCCGATCGGCACCGCCGACCGGTGAGACCGCATACGTGGAAGGAGCCGCGCCGTGGCCCTGGACCCGCAGTTGCTCGAGATCCTCGCCTGCCCGGACACGCATCACGCCCCGCTCGACTACGACGCGCAGGCGCAGACGCTCACCTGCACCGAGTGCGGTCGCATCTTCGAGGTCCGCGACGACGTACCGGTGCTCCTGCTGGACGAGGCGCGCGGTGGACCCGCGGCCGACGAGGCGCGGGGCGGGTCGTCGCGGTGATGGAGGGTACGGCCGGGGTCAGCGGTCACCGGCACGCCGATGAGGCCCTGCTCGACGACGCGGCGCTGCTGGCCGAGCGGGACCCGGGCGGCATGCTCCGGCACACCGCGTCCGCCGGCGCGCAGGTGCGTGAGTCGGCGGCGCTGGCCGCCGAGGCCAACCTGTCAGTGCTCGCCGACGACGGCCGGCCGCGCGCGGTGGTCATCGCCGGCATCGGCACCGCCGGGCGTACCGGTGACGTGCTGGCCACTGTCGCCGGGCCGCGCTGCCCGGTGCCGGTCATCCCGCACCGCAGCGCCGGCGTGCCGGGCTGGGTGGGTGCGGCGGACGTGGTCATCGCGGTGAGCGCGTCCGGGCGCAGCCCCGAGGCGCTGGGCGCGGCCGAGGCGGCGCACCGCCGTGGCGCCCGGCTGGTGGCGGTGGGCGCGCCCGACTCGCAACTCCAGTCGGTGGCGGAGCGGGCCCGGGCGCCGTTCATCCCGGTGCCCCGGCGCGCGCCGGCGAGGGCCAGCCTCTGGGCGCTCACCGTGCCGGTTCTGCTCGCCGCCCGTACCCTCGGGCTGGTGAAGGTCAACGAGGCCGACCTGGCGGAGACGGCGGCCCGGCTCGACGCGGACGCCGATCGATGCCGGCCGACCGCGGAGTCCTTCGTCAACCCGGCGAAGTCGCTGGCGCTGGGGCTGTCCGGCTCGATCCCGATCGTCTGGGGCTCGTCTCCGCTGGCGACCGTCGCGGCCCGGCGTTTCGGCGACACGTTGTCCGCCAATGCCCGCTACCCGGTGGTCGCCGGCGCGCTGGGCGAGGCGGGGCGGGGTCGTGTCGGCCTGCTCGACGGCGTGTTCGGCGGCCTGGCCGAGGGCGAGCGGGACATCTTCGCCGACCCGGGCGACGACGAGTCCGACGGCACCCGGCTGCGGCTGGTGCTGCTGCGCGACGGCGGGCTCAACGCCGACGACGACACCGACGAGCCGCTGGCGGTCGAGGAGCGCCGCGCGGACGCGGTGCAGACGCTCGCCGAGCGCCGTGGGGTGCGCTGCGACGTGGTGACCGCCGAGGGCGGCTCCGCGCTGGAGCGGCTCGCGTCGCTGGTGGCGGTCCCCGACTTCGCCTCGATCTACCTCGCCCTGGCACACGGCCTGGACCCGATGGCGGTACCGGCCATCACGGAGATGAAGGAGCTGGCGAACCAGTGAGCACACGGGGCATCGAGCGAGGCGGGGAATGAGCGCGAACGGGGGCACGAAGGCGATCGTCGCCGCCCTGGCGGCGAACCTCGGTATCGCCGTCACCAAGTTCGTCGCGTTCGCCCTCACCGGCTCGTCGTCGATGCTGGCCGAGTCGATCCACTCGGTGGCCGACTCGGGCAACCAGGGCCTGCTGCTGCTCGGTGGCCGGCGGGCCAAGCGGCAGGCCACGCCGCAGCACCCGTTCGGGTACGGCCGGGAGCGCTACATCTACGCGTTCATCGTGGCGATCGTGCTGTTCAGCCTCGGTGGCCTGTTCGCGCTCTACGAGGCGTACCACAAGGCGTCCGATCCGCACCCGATCGAGAGCTGGCAGTGGGTGCCGGTGGCGGTGCTGGTGGCCGCGATCGTGATGGAGGGCTTCTCCTTCCGTACCGCGATCAAGGAGTCCAACCTGATCCGGGGCAACCAGACCTGGGTGCGGTTCATCCGCCGGGCCAAGGCCCCGGAGCTGCCGGTGGTGCTGCTGGAGGACTTCGGCGCGCTCGTCGGTCTGGTCTTCGCGCTGTTCGGCGTCGGCATGACGCTGATCACCGGAAACGGCATGTGGGACGCGGCGGGCACCGCGATGATCGGTGTGCTGCTCGTGGTCATCGCGGTCACGCTGGCGATCGAGACCAAGAGCCTGCTGCTCGGCGAGGGCGCGGAGCAGGGCGAGCTGGCCAAGATCGAGCAGGCCGTCACGAACGGTCCCGAGGTCGAGCGGATCATCCACATGAAGACGCTCTACCTGGGCCCCGAGGAGCTGATGGTGGCCGCGAAGATCGCGGTGCCGGCCTGGGAGACCGCCGAGGACCTGGCCCGCGACATCAACGCGGTCGAGGCCCGGATCCGGCGTGAGGTGCCGACCGCCCGGGTGATCTACCTGGAGCCGGACATCTACTCGCCGGAGGCGGAGCGGGCGGGCACCGGGCAGGCGGCGGCGACCGCCGTCCCGGAGGCCGCGACCACCGGCGAGGCGTACGCGGCCGACGAGGTGGCCGGGCGGCCCGGGAGCTGACCGATGGAGCTGTTGCAGGGCCGGATCCGCGACTACGCCTGGGGCTCGCGCACCGCGATCGCCGAGTTGCAGGGGCGGCCGGTGCCGAGCAACGGGCCGGAGGCGGAGCTGTGGCTGGGCGCCCACCCGGGCGCACCGGGCACCGTGCAGCGGGACGGCCGTCCGGTCAGCCTCACCGAGCTGCTGGTGGCCGAGCCGGGCCACTGGCTGGGTGAGCGGCTGGTCGGCCGGTTCGGCACCCGGCTGCCGTTCCTGCTGAAGGTGCTGGCCGCCGACTCCCCGCTGAGCCTCCAGGCCCATCCGGACGCCGAGCAGGCCCGCGCCGGGCACGCCGCCGACGTGGAGCGGATCAACTACGTCGACCCGTACCACAAGCCGGAGCTGCTGGTGGCGCTCTCGGAGTTCGACGCGCTGTGCGGCTTCCGCGATCCGGGGGAGTCGGCGGCGGCGATCGCCGCGTTCGGCGTACCCGCGCTGGAACCTGTGGTGGCGGCGTTGCGCGCCGGGCCGGCGGGGCTGCGGGAGGCGGTACGCCTGCTGTTGAGCTGGCCGCGGGCGGAGCGCGCCGGGCTGGTGGCGGCCGTGCTGGCGGCGGCGGACGCCGGTCCCGGGTCGGCGGACGCCGAGCTGGTACGCACGCTGGCGGCCGGCTATCCGGAGGATCCGGGCGTGGTGGTGGCGTTGCTGTTGCACCACGTTCGGCTGGTGCCCGGCGAGGGCATCTGGATGCCGGCCGGGAACCTGCACGCCTACCTGCGCGGCACCGGCGTGGAGATCATGGCGGCCAGCGACAACGTGCTGCGTGGCGGGCTGACCCCGAAGCGGGTGGACGTGGACGAGCTGCTGCGGGTGCTCCGGTTCGAGGTGCTGACCGAGCCGGTGCTGCGGCCGGAGACGGTGGCGCCGGGGGTGCTGACGTGGCCGGTGCCGGTGGAGGACTTCGCGCTGCACCGGGTCGAGGTCGCCACCGGGTCGCCGGGGGCGCGGTTGACGCTGCCCGGGCCGCGGGTGGTGCTCTGCCGGACCGGGAAGCTCACCGTTGACGACGGGGTGGGCGTGGTCACGCTGGGCGCGGGACAGGCCGCTGTGGGCACGGCGGCGGGAGGTCCGCTGACGCTGGGCGGGGACGGCGAGGCGTTCGTCGCCACCTGTGGCCTGCGCTGAGCGCTCAGCAAAAGCCGCAAGTCCGACTTTCCCGGAATAGCTTGACGGCCTAGTGGCGTGGTGTGACCCTATGGGTACGCAGCGTTGTCGCGACGAAGGTCCGATGACGTGCGGGGGAACCAAACCGGGGGGATGCACGGGGCGGCCGGGCCGTGGACGGAAAGTCCGTCCACGACCGACCGCCCCGTGCGCTGTCCGCCGACCGGCCGATTGTGTGCTCGGTCAACCGGGCACCGGCCGGGTGGGTCGCGCGCGTAAGGTGGAAGGCTGCGCACCACATCGTTCGACAGGAGCTTCCATGACCAGCACCCTCCCCGCGGCCTCCAGCGGCGCGTCGTCGCAGGCTCGGCCGAGCACCCTCGCCGAGGGCGACTACAAGGTGGCGGATCTGTCGCTCGCCGCGTTCGGTCGCAAGGAGATCCGGCTCGCCGAGCACGAGATGCCCGGCCTGATGGCGATCCGGCGTGAGTTCGCCGAGGCCCAGCCGCTGGCCGGCGCCCGCATCACCGGCTCGCTGCACATGACCGTCCAGACCGCCGTCCTGATCGAGACCCTTGTCGCGCTCGGCGCGCAGGTCCGCTGGGCGTCCTGCAACATCTTCTCCACCCAGGACCACGCCGCCGCGGCGATCGTGGTCGGCCCCGAGGGCACCCCGGAGGCCCCGGCCGGCGTGCCGGTCTACGCCTGGAAGGGCGAGACGCTGCCGGAGTACTGGTGGTGCACCGAGCAGGTGCTCGCCTGGCCGGACGGGCAGGGCCCGAACATGATCCTGGACGACGGCGGCGACGCCACCCTGCTCGTCCACAAGGGCGCCGAGTTCGAGAAGGCGGGCGCCGTACCGCCGGTCGAGTCCGCCGACTCCGAGGAGTACGCGGTCATCCTCGAACTGCTGCACCGCTCGCTGGCCGAGGACAACCAGCGCTGGACCCGGATCGCCGCCGGCATCAAGGGCGTCACCGAGGAGACCACCACCGGCGTGCACCGCCTCTACGAGATGCACCGCGCCGGCACGCTGCTCTTCCCGGCCATCAACGTCAACGACTCGGTGACCAAGAGCAAGTTCGACAACAAGTACGGCTGCCGCCACTCGCTCATCGACGGCATCAACCGGGCCACCGACGTGCTGATCGGCGGCAAGATGGCAGTGGTCATGGGCTACGGCGACGTGGGCAAGGGCTGCGCCGAGTCGCTGCGCGGCCAGGGCGCCCGGGTCGTGGTGACCGAGGTCGACCCGATCTGCGCGCTCCAGGCGGCGATGGACGGCTACCAGGTCGCCACGCTGGACGACGTGGTCGAGCAGGCGGACATCTTCATCACCGCGACCGGCTGCTTCGACGTCATCACCAACGAGCACATGGCCCGGATGAAGCACCAGGCCATCGTGGGCAACATCGGCCACTTCGACAACGAGATCGACATGGCCGGCCTGGCCAAGCGCAGCGACGTGACCCGGGAGAACATCAAGCCGCAGGTCGACGTGTGGCGCTTCGACGACGGCCACGCGATCATCGTGCTCTCCGAGGGCCGCCTGTTGAACCTGGGCAACGCCACCGGCCACCCGAGCTTCGTGATGTCGAACTCGTTCGCCAACCAGACGATCGCCCAGATCGAGCTGTTCACCAAGACCGAGGAATACCCGATCGGCGTCTACGTGCTGCCCAAGCACCTGGACGAGAAGGTCGCCCGGCTGCACCTGGACGCGCTCGGCGCGAAGCTGACCACGCTCACCAAGGAGCAGGCCGCCTACCTGGGCGTCTCCACGGAGGGCCCGTTCAAGCCCGACCACTACCGCTACTGAGTTCACACTCCGGAAGGGACCGGGGTCGGCCGCCGCGCGGCCGTCCCGGTCCCTTTTCGCGTACGGGGTGGGCCAGCGGGTGCCGAACCGGGTGACGTTACCGCGATCAGCTTGACGTTTGCTGTGAACAGGAGGAAGGTATGCCTGCCCTAAGTTAGCGACCACGGAGCAGCTGATGTTCGCCACGTACCTGATCGGCCTGCGCGAGGGCCTGGAAGCGACACTTGTGGTCAGCATCCTCGTCGCGTTCCTGGTGAAGTCGCAGCGCCGGGACCGGCTGCCGCAGGTGTGGACCGGCGTCGGCCTGGCCGTGGCGCTCTCCGTCGGCTTCGGCTCGCTCATCCAGTACACCTCGACCTCGCTGCTGCGCACGTCGGAGTCGCGCGAGCTGTTCGAGGCGGTCACCTCGGTCGCCGCCGTGGTGTTCGTGACCTGGATGATCTTCTGGATGCGCCGGGCCGCCCGCACCATCGCGGGTGAGCTGCGCGGCAAGCTCACCGACGCGCTCGCGGTCGGCTCCCTGGCGGTCGCCGGCATGGCGTTCCTCGCGGTCATCCGGGAGGGCCTGGAGACCGCGCTGATCTTCTACGCCGCCGCCGAGAGCGCGGCCGGCGGCACCGGGCCCGGCTCGCTGCTCGCCCTGGCCGGCGGCATCGCCACCGCCGTGGTGATCGGCTTCCTGCTCTACCGCAGCGCCGTCCGGATCAACCTCAGCCGGTTCTTCACCTGGACCGGGGCGCTGCTCATCCTGGTGGCCGCCGGCATCCTCAAGTACGGCGTGCACGACTTCCAGGAGGCGGGCGTGCTGCCCGGCCTGAACGACCTGGCCTTCGACATCTCCACCACGCTCGACCCGAACGCCTGGTACGGCGCGCTGCTCGCCGGCATGTTCAACGTCACCGCCGCGCCGACGGTGCTGGAGCTGGTCGCCTGGGTCGCGTACGCGGTCCCGGTGCTCGTGCTCTTCCTGCGCAAGCCCGCCCGGACCGCCAAGCCGGTTCCGGCCGCCGCCACACCCACCGCGCCGGCCGACGTCGCCGCTGTTCCGTCCCCCCGCGCCTGAACCACCCGTTCCCGAGGAGACCGCACGATGCGTACCACCCGACTCGTCGCGCCCGCCGCCGCCGGGCTGCTCGCCGTCGCCGGACTGACCGGCTGCGGGGGCGGTGACGACGCCGACGCCAAGAACGGCGGGCCGATCGCCGTCAAGGCCACCGACACCGTCTGCGAGGTCGCCGACACCGAGATCGACGCTGGTCAGGTCACGTTCAAGGTGACGAACAACGGTTCCAAGGTCAACGAGTTCTACGTCTACGCCGCGGGTGACCGGGTGATGGGCGAGGTGGAGAACATCGCCCCCGGGCTCAGCCGGGAGCTGCGCGTCGAGCTGACCGCCGGCACGTACGAGACGGCCTGCAAGCCGGGAATGAGCGGCCGGGGCATCCGGGGCGCGCTGAAGGTGAGCGGCACCGCCGCGACTGTCGCCCCCGACGCCGCGCTGACCCAGGCCACCGCCAGCTACCAGCGGTACGTGCGCAGCCAGACCGCCGCGCTGCTGACGAAGACCGAGGAGTTCGTGGCCGCGGTCAAGGCGAACGACGTGGCGAAGGCCAAGGCGCTGTACCCGGTGGCCCGCACCTACTGGGAGCGGATCGAGCCGGTCGCGGAGAGCTTCGGCGATCTCGACCCGAAGATCGACGGCCGCGAGGAGGTGGTCGAGGAGGGCATGGAGTTCACCGGCTTCCACCGGATCGAGAAGGACCTCTGGACCACCGGCGACGTCAGCTCCGACGGCCCGATCGCCGACCGGCTCCTGGCCGACGTCAAGGCGATCGTGGCCAAGGCGGACGCCGAGAAGCTCACCCCGCTCCAGCTCGCCAACGGCGCCAAGGCGCTGCTCGACGAGGTCGCCAGCGGGAAGATCACCGGCGAGGAGGAGCGCTACTCGCACACCGACCTCTGGGACTTCAACGCCAACCTGGAGGGCTCCAAGGCGGCCGTCGCCGCGCTGCGTCCGGCGCTGGAGCAGCGCGCGCCCGACCTCGTCAAGCAGCTCGACAGCGAGTTCGCGAACGTGGAGACCACGCTCGGCAAGCACCGCGCCGGCGACGGCTGGAAGCTGCACACCCAGCTCGGCAAGGACGAGCTGAAGGAGCTGTCGGACGCGGTCAACGCGCTGGCCGAGCCGGTCAGCAAGGTCGCGGCGGCAGTCGCGCGATGACCGGCCCGGCCGGCGGTGACGCGACGAGCGAGCCGAACCGCGAGCGGACCGGCCGCGGCCTGTCCCGGCGCCGGGCGATGACCCTGGCCGGCGTCGGCGTGGCCGGTGTCGCCGGGGTGGCGGGTGGCGCGGGCGCGCTGCTCGCCGGCGGGAACGAGGCATCAGCGACCGGATCGGCCGCCGGTTCCGTGCCGTTCCTCGGCGAGCACCAGGCCGGCATCACCACCCCGGCCCAGGACCGGCTGCACTTCGTCGCGTTCGACGTGGTCACCAAGGACCGGGACCGGCTCGTCGCCATGCTCCAGGAGTGGACCGCCGCCGCGGCCCGGATGACCGCCGGGAAGGACGCCGGGGTGATCGGCGCGGTCGGCGGCATGCCCGAGGCTCCGCCGGACGACACCGGCGAGGCGCTCGGGCTGCCCCCGTCGCAGCTCACCCTCACCGTGGGCTTCGGACCGACGCTGTTCCGCGACGCGCAGGGCCGGGACCGTTTCGGCATCGCCGCCCGGCGTCCGGCCGCCCTGGCCGACCTGCCGCACTTCGCCGGGGACGCGCTGCGGCCGGAACTGTCCGGCGGCGACATCTGCGTCCAGGCGTGCGCCAACGACCCGCAGGTCGCGGTGCACGCCATCCGCAACCTCGCCCGGATCGGCATGGGCGTGGTGAGCGTCCGCTGGTCGCAGCTCGGCTTCGGGCGTACCTCGTCGACGTCGCGGGACCAGGCCACGCCACGCAACCTGTTCGGCTTCAAGGACGGCACCGCCAACCTCAAGGCCGAGGACGCCGCCCTGCTCCGCGACCAGCTCTGGGTGCAGCCCGGTGACGGCCCGGACTGGATGACCGGCGGCTCCTACCTGGTCACCCGGAAGATCCGGATGCTGATCGAGACGTGGGACCGCAGCCCGCTGGCCGAACAGGAGATGATCGTCGGCCGGACCAAGGGCAGCGGCGCGCCGATCGGCCGCCGGGACGAGTTCGACGAGCCGGACTTCGCCGCCAGGGGCGACGACGGTGAGCCGCTCATCGCCGACACCGCGCACGTACGGCTGGCCCACCCGGACACCAACGACGGCGCCCGCCTGCTGCGCCGCGGCTACAACTTCGTGGACGGCTCGGACGGGCTGGGCCGGCTCGACGCCGGGCTGTTCTTCATCGCCTACCAGCGCGACCCGCGCCGGCAGTTCGTGCCGATCCAGACCCGGCTGGCCCGCAACGACGCGATGAACGAATACCTGCGGCACGTCTCCAGCGGCCTGTTCGCCTGCCCGCCCGGCCTGCGCGACGCAGCCGACTGGTGGGGGCGCGCGCTGTTCTCCTGAGGCCGGCTCAGCTCACCCGAGGCGGCTCAGCGGCGTACCGGATCGGGTTCGACCTGCGGCGCGGCGGGCCGCAGCCGGCCCGCGCCCGGCCCGGCGGGGCCTGGCCGGACGGCGCCCGGCCCGGTGGAGCCCGGCACCACGGCGGGCGCCGGGACCAGCTCCGGCCAGAGCGTGGCGGCGACCGCCCGGCTGCGGCCCAGCCGGTGCGCCGCCCGCCGCCCCCGCTCGGCGAGCACCGCCGACAGGTACGCCCAGTCCGGCGCGGCCCACGGCGGAGGCGGCGAGGTGACCGCCGCGACCTCCGTCCACAGCCCCCGGCCCAGCCGGAACCGGTCCGGTTCGGCGAGCTGGGGCAGCCGGTCCAGGTACTGCCGCACGGCCAGCGCCAGCCCGTCGTCGAGGCGGGTCAGGTCGAGCGTGCCGGCCCAGGCCAGCAGCGGCGGCGCGGCCGGCGGCAGCGGCCGCCACAGCGTCGCGCCCCGGGTGTGCACCACCAGCGTGCCGGCGACCAGGTCACCCAGCCGGCGTCCGCGCGGGTCGGTGAGCATCACCGTGACGCTCGCCGCCCAGCTCAGCAGCGGCAGCACCAGCCCGGGCCACTCCACCGCGACGCCGACGAGCGCCCGCGTCAGCGACTGGCCCACCCCCACCGGGCCGCCGTCGGCCCGGACCACCCGCAGCCCGACGGCCAGCTTGCCCACCGTCCGGCCACCGGCGAAACGTTCCATCACCACCGGATAGCCGATCAGCACCAGCACCAGCAGCACGATCTGCAGCGCCCCCGCCAGGGCGGCGTCGAGGTAGTCCCCGAGCAGGGCGAGCGCCACCATCCCCAGCACCGCGCCGAGCACGAGCGCCAGCGCGAGCTGGATCACCGCGTCGATCAGCAGGGCCAGCACCCGGGAGCCCAGCCGGGCCGCCCGGACGTCCAGCTCCACCGCCTCGCCGCTGACCAGACCGGCGTCGGCCCACCGGGGCGGTGGGGGAGGTTGCGCGCGCACCCCGACAGTGAACACCATGGACGCCGAACGGGGGAGGGCGAGTGGATCTCGATGCGTACGTGGCCGAACACAACGCCGAATGGCGGCGGCTGGAGTACCTGACCGGGCGGCGTCGCCTCGACGCGGCAGAGGTCGACGAGCTGGTGGCGCTCTACCAGCGCAGCGCTACGCACCTGTCCGCCCTGCGCGCCCGGGCGCCCGAGCCGGCGCTGGTGAACCGCCTGTCCCACCTGGTCCTCGCGGCCCGGGCCCGGATCACCGGCCGTCAGCGGTTCTCCTGGGCGGCGGTGGGTCGGTTCCTGGTCGCCGACCTGCCCGCCGCCCTCTACCGGGCCTGGCCGTGGTGGTGCGGCGTGGCCACGGGGTTCAGCCTGCTCACCGCGTTCCTGATCTGGTTCGTCGCCGGCAACCCGGACACCGCCGCCGCGTTCGTCGGCGACGAAGCCGCCCGGGAACTCGTCGACTCCGGTTTCGCCGGCTACTACACCGAGTTCGCCGCGCCCACCTTCGCGTTCCACCTGTGGACGCACAACGCCTGGCTGGCCGCCCAGTGCCTGGCCGCCGGCGTGCTCGTGGTGCCGGTGCTCTGGCTGCTGTGGCAGAACGCGCTGAACATCGGCGTGGTCGGCGGCGTGATGGTCGCCTACGGCCGGGGGGACGTCTTCTTCGGCCTGATCACACCGCACGGCCTGCTGGAACTGACCGGCATCTACGTCGCCGCCGGGGTCGGACTGCGTACCGCCTGGGCCTGGATCGCCCCGCCCGCGGACCTCGGGCGCGGCCGGGCGGTCGCCGAGGCGGGCCGGCTCGCCGTCGTGGTCGCGGCCGGGCTGGTCGGCCTGTTCGCGGTCTCCGCGCTGGTCGAGGCGTTCGTCACCCCGGCGCCGCTGCCGGTCGCGCTCCGGGTGGCCGCCGGCGCCGCGGTGTGGCTGGCCTTCCTCGCGTACGCGCTGGTGCTCGGCCGGCGCGCGGTCAGAGCTGACCGAGGGACTTGAGCCGCAGGTAGGTGTCCGCGACGGCCGGGGCGAGCCGGTGCGCCGGCACGTCCACCACCGTCACCCCGTAGCGGGACAGCGCGGCGCGTACCCGGTCCCGCTCGGCCAGCGCCCGCCACGCCGACGCGGCCGCGTACGGGTCGTCCGGGCCGGTCGGGGTGGCAGTGGCGAGCCTGCTCAGCACCGGGTCGCTGCCGGCGGCCAGCACCACCCGGTGCCGGGTCGCCAGCCGGGGCAGCACCGGCAGCAGCCCTTCGCCGATCGCGCCCGCCTCCAGCGCGGTGAAAAGCACCACCAGGCTGCGCTGCCGCTCCCGGCGCAGCACCTCGCCGGCGATCAGCTCGAAGTCGGTCTCGGCGAGCGTCGGCTCCAGCGGCGCCACCGCCTCGACCAGCCGGGCGAGCAGGGCCGGACGGCCGCTGCCGGTCACCCGCGCCCGGATCTCGGTGTCCGCCGCCAGCAGGTCCACCCGGTCACCGGCGCGGGCCGCGAGCGCGGTGAGCAGCAGCGCCGCGTCGATGGCGGTGTCCAGCCGGGGCTCGTCGCCCAGCCGGACCGCCGAGGTGCGGCCGGTGTCCAGAACGCAGACCAGGCGCCGGTCCCGTTCCGGGCGCCAGGTGCGGACCAGGATGTCGGCGCGCCGGGCGCTGCCCCGCCAGTCGATCGAACGGACGTCGTCGCCCACCGCGTACTCGCGCAGCGTGTCGAACTCGGTGCCGTGGCCGCGCCCCCGGGTCACCTGCACACCGTCGATGACCCGCAGCCGGGCCAGCTTCTCCGGCAGGTGCCGGCGGGAGTCGAACCGGGGCAGCACCCGCAGCGTCCACGGCGGGGTGGCGGGCTGCCCGGCGCGCTGCCGGGCGCCCAGGCGCATCGGCCCGAGCGAGCGTACGGTCAGCGCCACCGCGGGCCGGTCGCCGCGCCGGGTCGGGGTGAGCCGGACCGGCAGCGTGGCGGTGCCACCGGGCGGCACGGTGAGCAGGCGCTGCGGCGGCACGTCCGGGCGGGCCCCGGCCGACGGCACCCAGGCGTCGCGCACCTGGGCGTACAGCGTGTGGTGGGTCGGGTTGGTCAGGTGCAGCGTGACGGTGGCGGTGCCGCCGAGCCGCACCGTACGGTCGCCGGAGCGGGTCACCGTGAGCGCGTGCGGCGGGGCGGCCATCGCCCGGTCGAGCGCCACCAGCAGCAGCACCACGACGGTCAGCACGGCCATCCCGACGAACGGCGCCGGCCAGAACGGCAGCGTCAGCGCGCCCACGCCGAGCAGCAGACCCGCCCGCCAGGTCATCGCGGCGTCGGCACGGTGGCCAGCACCGAGTCCAGCACCGCGTCCACGGTCACGCCCTCCAGCTCCGCCTCCGGGCGCGGCCGCAGCCGGTGCCGCAGCGTGGGCCGGGCCACCGCCTTCACGTCGTCCGGCGTGACGTGGTCCCGGCCGGCCAGCCAGGACCACGCCTTGGCGGTGTTCAGCAGCGCGGTGGCGCCCCGGGGCGACGCGCCCAGCTCCAGCGCCGGGGCGGAACGGGTGCCCCGGCACACGTCCACGATGTAGCCGAGCACCGGCTCGGCCACGTGCACCCGCTGCACCTCGGCCCGGGCCGCGGCCAGGTCCGCCGCACCGGCCACCGGGCGTACGCCCGCGGCACGCAGGTCGCGCGGGTCGAAACCGGCGTGGTGCGCGCGGAGCACACCCAGCTCCTCCTCCCGCTCCGGCAGCGGCACCGTCAGCTTGAGCAGGAAGCGGTCGAGCTGCGCCTCGGGCAGCGGGTAGGTGCCCTCGTACTCGACCGGGTTCTGGGTGGCCGCGACGATGAACGGGTCGGGCAGCGGACGGCGCTCGCCCTCGACCGAGACCTGCCGCTCCTCCATCACCTCCAGCAGCGCCGACTGCGTCTTCGGCGGGGTGCGGTTGATCTCGTCGGCGAGGAGCAGGTTGGTGAAGACCGGCCCCTCCCGGAACGTGAACGCGGCGGTGCGCTGGTCGAAGATCAGCGAGCCGGTGACGTCGCCGGGCATCAGGTCGGGGGTGAACTGCACCCGCTTGGCGTCCAGGTCGAGCGCGGCGGCAAGCGTCCGCACCAGCAGCGTCTTGGCCACCCCCGGTACGCCCTCCAGCAGCACGTGCCCCCGGCAGAGCAGCGCGATCACCAGTCCGGTGACCACGGCGTCCTGCCCGACGACGGCCTTGGCCACCTCGGCGCGCAGCCGGTGCAGGGCGGCGCGGGCGCCGGACGGGGCGGTGGTCGTGACGGGTCCGGTCACCGGGTGTCTCCTTCGCTCGGATGCGGGGCCAGGGTACGGGTCAGGGCGTCCAGTTCGCGGGCCAGCTCCAGCAGCTCGCGGTCCTTCTCCGGGGCGGGGCCGTAGAGCAGTTCGGCCACCCGTTCCGGGTCGGCGCCGGCACGCTCGGCGATCCGGGCGGCCACCTCGTCGTCGGGCGTGTCCGGAGGCAGGTTGAGCCGGGGCAGGAGCCGGTCCAGCGCGGCGGCGCGCAGCGTCTCGGCGACCGTGTCCCGGGCGCCCGCCCGGCGGTAGAGCCGCGCCCGGCCGCGTACCGTCTCGGCGGCCCGCACGGTCACCGGCAGCGGCTCCGACACCGGCGGCCCGAGCCGGCGGGCCCGCCAGAGCACGACGAGCAGCCCGGCCAGGGCGAGCTGCGCCAGCAGCGCCCAGAACCACTGCGGGAAGGCGCCCCAGAGCGGGTTCTCCCACGGCGGGTCGGCGCGGTCGGGCGGGGCGGGCCGTTCCGACCGTTCGCCGTCGCCGCCCTGGGCGGGCTCCTCGGTGAAGGGTTCCGGGGACCAGCTCGGGCGGGTCGGGGCCGGTACCGGCTCGGGCAGGTCGAGCCAGACGAGCGGGCGGTTCCCGCCGAGCATTCCGGTGGCGAGGGCCTCGTTGCCCCACTCGCCGATCCGGTCGTTGCGGAACGGGTCGCTGGCGCCGGCCAGCACCACCTCGACCCGGCCGGGGACGCGCAGCAACGCGCCGCCGTAGCAGTGGTCGACCTCGGCCGGCCCGGCGTAGCGCTGCAGGTCGATCGCGGCGGTGCCGGCCCGGACCGCCTCGGGCAGCGGGCACGGCGTGCCGTCCGTGTCCGGCGGCACGGCCCGCGCGGCCCAGCGCCGGGCGGCCGGCTCGACCGGCGTGTCCAGTTCGGCGAGCACCCGCGGGGAGGGCTCGACGAACACCAGGCGGGTGCCCGGGGGCAGGGCGGTCAGGCGGTCGAGCAGGTCCGGGTGCACCAGTCCGGGCGCGGGCACGAAGACGGTGCTCGGCGCGATGCCGGCGGTCTGCAGCACCCCGTCGAACGCCGTCTCCCGGCGCACCGGCACACCCTGCGCGCGCAGCGCCTCGGCGAGCCGGCTGCCCCCGTCGTCGTCGGTGGCGACCGGGGAGAGGAAGCCGGGCTCGTCGGTGTCGGGCCGGTCGACGGCGTGCAGCACGAGCGTGGTCACGATCAGCAGCACGGCCAGCCCGAGCGGGACGAGCAGCCGGTGCCGCCGACGGCGCGGCGTCGCGGCGGTGGCCGTTTCCGCCGGCGTCACGGTGGCGGTCATCGCGGCTCCTCCCCGGTCAGCTCGCGACGCAGGTCGGCGGCGAGTTCGCGCATCCGGTGGTCGTGCGCGGCGGTGGCGGGGCGCTGGGCGTACCAGAGGTCGGAGAAGATCGCCCCGGCGGTGTGCAGCGTCGGCCGTACCTGGGGCCGGGCACGGGCCGCCGCCTCGGTCAGCTCGACCACTGTGAGCCCGGGGCGGGGCTCCACGACGTGCCGCGTGACCAGGAGCCGGACCATCTCGCGCAGCCGTTCCCGGACCGCCTCGGCGTACCGGCCCTCGGCCGCGAGCCGGTCGGCCAGGCCGGGTCCGGCCGCTGCCGGTTCCGGCAGCCGTGGCGCGGGCAGGCGCACGGCCGGCGGGTCGGTGCGGGCTCGGCGGGCGCGCCGGCGGGGGCGCCGGAACCGGGGCAGCCGCAGCCTGGGCACGCGCGGCAGGCGCAGCCGGGGCAGCGTGAACCGGGGCAGCCGGCGGGGCACCCAGGCCGGGAAGTAGTACCAGCCCAGGGCGGTGAGCAGCGCGACCGCCAGCAGGATCAGCGCGGCCAGCGGCAGCGGCAGCAGGTCACCGAGGGCCGCCACGGTCTCGGTCCACCAGCGGCTCACCGCTGCGCCGCCAGCAGGACCGGTTCCGGTACGCCGGGTCGCGCACGGGAGAGCCGGATGTCCAGCCCTTCGGTGCGGATCCGGGTCTCCAGGTGCAGCACCGCGTCCAGGCAGGCCAGCGCCGGGTACGCCAGCGCGTTCACCGCGGCGAAGGCGGCGACGGTCACCGGCAGCGCCCAGGCGGACACGTCGAACAGGCCCAGCATGCCGAGACCGTGGTAGACGCCCAGCCCGATGCCGAGCCGGATCAGCCACCAGCCCAGGTAGCCCAGCAGCCGGACGGCGGCGGCCCGCGCGCTCACCCGGCCCGCCAGGCGGATCGCCCGCCACGGGGCCCGGTGTCCGGGCACCCCGTCCAGCACCAGCACCGGCACCACCAGGCCGAGCAGCCCGTACGCCAGGAACCAGCCCGGCCCGGTCAGTGCGGCGAGCGCGACGACGGGGCCGACCGCGAAGGCGGCCAGCACCACGGGGCCGGGCCGGGAGCCGCGCAGCAACTCGGCCGGCCCGGGGCGGCGTCCCAGCAGGGCCGCGCCGGCGCCGCGCGTGGCCGGGCCGCCCAGCAGCGCGATGATCGCCGCCTCGGTGCCGGCGCCGGTCGCCAGCAGCAGCCAGTACCAGGGCAGCGAGTCACCGAGGTCCGCCGGCCACCACTGGGGCGGGTGGGCGTCGACCAGCAGCCGCAGCGGGTGGAGCACCGCCTGTTCGGCGAGGGCCAGCAGGAGGGCGAGCGGGACGAGCACCCGGGCGTGGTCGCGCAGCAGGAGCACTGCCGCGTCGAGCAGTTCGCCGACGGTCAGCGGACGGCGCGGCAGCACCGCGGTCGGGCCGGCGTCGGGCACGCGTACTCCTGGCGGGCAGGGTGGAGGTGGCGGGCGGCGCGGCGCCCGAGGGATCATGGTTGCACGGCGGGTCCGCATCCGGTGGACCCGTCCGCCCTGACGCGCCACGCTGTGCGGCCACGCCGCTTGCTGTGGTGCGCGGGCCCGCTCGGCGCTACCGTGCCGTGGAGACGCCGAACCCCTCCAGACGAACGGGGATGGAACGATAAACCCCATGAGAGCCCGGGTACTCGTGGTCGACGACGACCCCGCCCTCGCCGAGATGCTCGGCATCGTGCTGCGCAGCGAGGGCTTCGTGCCGTCCTTCGTCGCGGACGGCGAACGGGCGTTGGCCGCCTTCCGCGACAACCGACCCGACATCGTCCTGCTCGACCTGATGCTCCCCGGCATGAGCGGCATCGACGTGGCCCGCGCCATCCGGGGCGAGTCCGGCGTGCCGATCGTGATGCTGACCGCCAAGAGCGACACCGTGGACGTGGTGCTCGGCCTGGAGTCCGGCGCCGACGACTACGTGGTCAAGCCGTTCAAGCCCAAGGAGCTGGTGGCCCGGATGCGGGCCCGGCTGCGCCGGGGCGAGGACGTGGCCCCGGAGATGCTGACGATCGGGCCGCCCGGCAACCAGATCACCATCGACGTGCCGGCGCACACGGTCAGCCGCGACGGCGACGAGGTGAAGCTGACCCCGCTGGAGTTCGACCTGCTGGTCGCGCTCGCCCGCAAGCCGCGCCAGGTCTTCACCCGCGAGGTGCTGCTGGAACAGGTCTGGGGCTACCGCCACGCCGCCGACACCCGCCTGGTGAACGTGCACGTGCAGCGGCTGCGCGCCAAGATCGAGCCGGATCCGGAGCGACCCGAAATCATCCTGACCGTGCGGGGCGTGGGTTACAAGGCGGGTACCGGATAGCCTGGTCAGCACTGTGGTGACCACCCCGCTGCCGGACACGCCGACCGCCGAGCCCCGCCGGCTCCACGCCGTGCGGGCGCTCTGGCTCGCCCTGAGCGGCCGGGTCGCCCGGCTGGTCGCCGCGGTGCACCAGGCCTGGCGGCGGTCGCTCCAGGTGCGTGTGGTCACCATCACGCTGGTGGCGTCGAGTCTGCTGGTGGGCGGTTTCGCCTACCTGATCGCCGACAAGATCACCAGCATCCTGCTGGAGAACGCCGAGACCGACGTGCGGCTGCGGCTGAGCAACGGCAGCGAGTACGCGGCGAAGCAGTTCAACCTCTACAGCCAGCCGCAGGAGGCGCAGCTCCAGAACACCATCGACGGCACGGTGAACTACCTGGCCGGCGGTGACCCGACGCAGACCAGCGGCGTCGTGGTGGCGATCACCGCCGACAACTTCGCCGAGTTCATCGAGCCGCGCACCACGCCCGAGGTGCCGGTGGGCACGGTGATCGGCGACGAGCTGCGGGCCGCCGTGGCCTCCGGCAAGGTCGCCCACCAGATCCGCACCGGGTCGCTCGGCGGCGAACGCACCAAATACCTGGTCTACGGCTCCCCGGTGCCCACCAAGTTCGGGCAGGTCGAGCTCTACTACCTCGTACCCCTGGCCCGGCAGGACGCGACGGCGGCCGACGCCCGGGCCACGGTGGTCGCCACCGGCGTCGCGCTCGTCCTCCTGCTCGGCCTGCTGGCCGCCCTGGTCACCCGCCTGGTGGTGACGCCGGTACGGGTGGCCGCGCGCACCGCGCAGCGGCTCTCCGCCGGCCTGCTCGACCAGCGCATGGTGGTGAACGGCGAGGACGACCTCGCCCTGCTGGCCGCCTCGTTCAACCAGATGGCGACGAACCTGCAACGGCAGATCCTCCGACTGGAGGAGATGTCCCGGCTGCAACGCCGGTTCACCTCGGACGTCTCGCACGAGCTGCGGACGCCGTTGACCACGGTCCGGATGGCCGCCGACCTGATCTTCGCCGAGCGGGACGAGTTCGATCCGGCGGTGGCCCGCAGCGCCGAGCTGCTCCAGGCCGAGCTGGACCGGTTCGAGGAGCTGCTCACCGACCTGCTGGAGATCAGCCGGTTCGACGCCGGTTTCGCGGTGCTGGACAGCGAGCCGACCGACCTGGTGCCGGTGGTGCACCGGGTCACCGAGCGGCTGGCCGGGCTGGCCGAGCGGGTCGGGGTCACGATCGAGCTGGACCTGCCGGACACTCCGGTGATCGCCGAGGTCGACCCGCGCCGCGTCGAGCGGGTGCTGCGCAACCTGGTCGGCAACGCGGTCGAGCACGGCGAGGCCAAACCGGTACGGATCACCCTGGGCCAGGACCGCAGCGCGGTGGCGATCACCGTGCGGGACCACGGCGTCGGCCTCAAGCCGGGGGAGGAGAAGCTGGTGTTCAACCGCTTCTGGCGGGCCGACCCGTCGCGGGCCCGGCAGACCGGCGGCACCGGGCTCGGCCTGTCGATCAGCCTGGAGGACGCCCGCCTGCACGGCGGCTGGCTGGAGGCGTGGGGCGCGCCCGGCCAGGGCGCCCAGTTCCGGCTCACGCTGCCGGCCCGGGCCGGGGACCGGCTCACCACCTCCCCGCTGCGGCTGGTGCCGGCCGACGCCACGGTGCCGTTCGGCGGTCCCCGCGACGGCGGCCTGCTCGCCATCGGCCCGGGCACCGACGCCGGAACGCTGACCGTGGAGCCCGCCACCGAAGGCGACCGGGCGGAGGTCCGGCCGTGAGCCGCCGCGCCCTGGCCCTGCTGCTGGCCGGCGCCCTGCTTCCGGCCGCGCTCGTCGGCTGCGGCATCCCGGGTGAGACAGACGTCCAGATCGACGGCTCGGTGCCGGCCGCGCAGGGCGGGGCGCTCAACGGCAGTCCGGCCCGGCCGCCCGAACCGGCCGACAGCAGCGAGCCGGTGCCGTTCATCGAGAACTACCTGCGGGCGGCGGCGGCCGGGGAACGCGACCAGGCGTACGCCCGGGCCCGGAAGTTCCTCGCCGAGGAGTCCCGCGACCTGCTCCCGGGCAAGCCGCAGACCAGCGAGGTCGAGTTGACCGTGGTGCGGCTGCGGGAGAAGCCGGAGAGCACGCCGCCGAACAACCAGGGCACCAGCACGGTGACGCTCAAGGTGCAGCAGGTCGGCGTGCTGCGGGCGGACGGCACGCTCGGGCCGCCGGTGGCCAGCGACACGCAGTACGTCTTCGAGCTGCGCCGCGCCGAGCCGGCCGGGACCGGGCTGCTGATCACCGAGGCGCCGAACGTGCTGCTGGCCAGCGACTCGGCGATGCGTGAGTACTACCGCCCCCGCACCGTCTACTTCTGGAACTCGGACCAGACCCGGCTGGTGCCGGACCAGCGCTACCTGCTCTCCTCGGCACCGACCGAGCGGCGGATCACCGAGGTGATGAAGTGGCTGGCGGACCGCCCCTCGGACTGGCTGGCCGCCGGCGTGACCGGGTTGCCCGACGGCACCCAGCTGATCAACAACGCGACCGGGACGGACGGGCACTGGGAGATCAACCTGAACATGCCGGGGGCCAACGAGCAGCGGCTGAACCGGCTCGGTACCCAGTTGGCCTGGTCCCTGTCGGACCTGGACGGCGTGGTCGACCTCAAGATCCAGAACCAGAAGCGGCTGACCGTCGACCTCCGGCGGGAGCGCGTCTCGGTCGTCGCGTACCCGCGCGGGGCGAACCCGATGCGGTTGGGCGTCTACGACGGCGCCGTACGCCCACTGGCGTTCGGCAACGAGCCGCGGGCCGCCGTGCCGCTGCCGCCGGAGGAGAACCGCAACGTGGTCTCCGCCGCGCTCGCCCGTGCCGAGGAACAGGTGCTGGCCGCGCTCGTCGTGACCGGCGCCGACAACCGCAAGCGGCTCAAGGTGGGCTCCGGCGCGGAGCCGGTGGCCACGCTCAACGCGAGCGACCGCACGTTCCGCGCGATGAGCCGCCCGACCTGGCTGCGGTCGCTGACCAAGGCCCGGCCGGGTGGCCTGGTGGCGGCAGACGGCAAGCTCTACCGGTTCGACGGGTCGGGCCGGATGAGCGAGATCGCGCTGTCCGTGTCCGGCCCGGTGACGGCGGTCGCCGGTTCCCTCGAAGGCCACCGGGTCGCACTGGTCAGCGGCGGCGCGCTCTACGTCGCCGCGGTCAGCGTCGACGGCGGCGTGGTCAACCTGGGACAGCCGCGCCGGGTGGCCACCCTGCTCACCGGCGTGACGGTGGTGGACTGGGTGGCGGAGAACGAACTCGTGCTGGCCGGCAACGAGGCGGACCGGCGTTCGGCGATCCACCAGCTCAGCGTCGACGGCGTGTGGGAGACCCCGCTGGCGGTGGAGATCGGCGCCCCGGTCACCCAGCTCGCCGGGTATCCGGGCGGCAGCGACCGGGGCCTGGCCGCGTTCTCGTTCATGTTCGAGACGGACGGGGCGGCCTGGCGGAACAACCCGTTCGACTTCGTCAAGCGGGAGCAGGTGCTCGACGTGCCGGCCGGCAGCCGGGCGACCAACCCGACCGCCCCGTTCTTCCTCTACTGAGCCGCCGTGCGTGACCTGGGCGGGCTCTGGTCGGACCTGACCGACCTGGTGCTGCCCGCCGGGTGCGCCGGCTGCGGCGGGGG
The DNA here is from genome assembly GCF_028768405.1 of Micromonospora chalcea. Classification (NCBI taxonomy): domain Bacteria; kingdom Bacillati; phylum Actinomycetota; class Actinomycetes; order Micromonosporales; family Micromonosporaceae; genus Micromonospora; species Micromonospora chalcea. The sequence continues at coordinate 5,814,582 of NZ_CP118233.1, forward strand.
AGCGGCGCGGCTGCGGCAGGGCTTCTGCCCCGGCTGCGTACGCGAACTGGAGTCGCTGCGCCCCGCGCCCACCCGGCCCGATCCGGCCCCGCCCGGCCTGCCGCCCTGTGTCGCGCTCGGCCCGTACGGCGGGGCGCTGCGCGAGGCGCTGCTCGCGTACAAGGAACGGGGCCGGCACGGGCTGGCCCGGCCGCTCGGCGCGCTGCTGGCGGAGGTGGTCGCCGAGGCGGTGGGGCCGCCCGGCCCGGTGACGCTGGTGGCGGTGCCGGACACGGCACGCGCCGCCCGGGCCCGGTACGGCGACCACCTGGACCGGCTGGTCCGCCCGGCGGCGTCCCGGCTGCGCGCGGCCGGCTGGCCGGTACGCGTGCTGCGACCGCTGCGGGCACTGTCCCGGCCCGACTCGGTGACGCTGGACAGCGCCGGACGGGCCACCGCGGCCGAGGCGGCGTTCCGGTTGCGCCGCCCCGTGACCGGACACCGCCCGGCCGGGACCGTGGTGCTGCTGGACGACATCGTCACCACCGGCGCGACGCTCGCGGCGGTGAGCCGGATGTTGCACCGCGCGGGAATGACGCCAAAGGCCGCGGCCGTGCTCGCCGCAACGCAAAAGCGGCACGTTCGGTGACGCTTCGTGTATCCGTTTCACCCCATGGTGTATGAGGTGTTAAATTCCGCAACCCCTTTCGGCAACCAGGGGTGACGGTTGGCGGTACAGGAGTTAGCGTTTCGGTGTCGGGGGTAGAGAGGATGCCAACCTTCCCCCGGCGCTGGAAGGAGGCGTAGCCGAACACCACCGGTCGACGCCGAGCGGGGCCCTCCCGGGCGGGTCGACCGGATTCTCCGGACCGAACGACCGTCCGAACAAGGGAGGTCACGTGGACATCGTGGTCAAGGGCCGTAACGTCGAAGTGCCGGACCATTACCGGGTGCACGTAGCCGAGAAGCTCGCGAAGATCGAACGCTACGACCAGAAGCTCATTCGCGTGGACGTCGAGTTGTTCCACGAGCGCAATCCACGCCAGGCGGACCACTGCCAGCGAGTGGAGATCACCTGTGTCACGCGCGGCCCGGTGATCCGGGCCGAGGCCTGCACGAGCGACTTCTACAGCGCGCTCGACGCCGCAATCGCCAAGTTGGACACCCGCTTCCGCCGCGCGGCGGACCGCCGCCGGGTGCACCGGGGGCGGCACGCGCCGATCTCCGTGGCCGCCGCGACCGCCGGACTGCCGGTGGCCGACCTCGACGGGCCCGGCCTGGCGGCGCGCGACGGCCACGGCGCCGCCACCGCCGTCGCCGAACGTCCCGACGAGGACGGTTACGTCGAACCCGACGACCAGCCGTGGCACATCGCCCGGGCGAAGGTCCACCCCGCCGATCCGATGACCGTCGACGACGCGCTGTTCCAGATGGAACTGGTCGGCCACGACTTCTACCTGTTCCAGGACAAGGAGTCCGGCCGCCCGAGCGTGGTCTACCGGCGGCACGCGTACGACTACGGGATCATCCAGCTCGACACGTGACCCCTTGACCGGTGAGACGGGCCCCCGCACGCGCGGGGGCCCGTCTCAGTTCTCGTCGGTGGCGAGCCGGCCGTAGACCACCGAGTCGACCCGGGCACCGTCCGGGCCGGGCAGCCGCCCGCGCAGCAGCCCTTCCCGCCGGAAGCCGGCCCGTTCCAGCACGCGCTGCGAGGCCACGTTGTCCGGCCGGGTGCCGGCCCAGAGCCGGGCCACCCCGATGCCGAACGCCCACCCGGCGACCAGCCGGACCGTACGCGCGGCCAGCCCGCGCCCGCGCGCCTCCGGCAGCAGGCTGTAGCCGATCATCGCCTGGCCGGTGGCGGGCTCGTCGTAGAACAGCGCGCACCCGCCGACGACAGCGCCGGTCACCGCGTCGACGATCGCCAGGTCGGCGGCCTCGCCGGCCAGCCAGCGGCTCGCCGCCAGCCGGCAGCGCCGCGCGAGCGCGGCCCGCTCCGGCGCCACCGGCGGCACCCGGTTCGCCACCACCTCCGGCAGCGAGTGCAGCCGGTGCAGCACGCCGGTGTCCGCCGGCCCCACCGGGCGCAGCGTCACCACGCCGTCGGTGAGCCGGCCGCCGGGCAGGTCCGGCAGCAGACGGGCGACCGGTCCCGGCGGGTCGTCGGCCAGCCGCACCCAGGCGATCAGATCCTCGCGTACGCCGCCCGCGCTCGCGCCCGCCGCCCGGCGTACGCCCTCGTGCCGGTAGCCGCAGGCCAGGGCGATGCGCTGGCTCGGCACGTTGTCGACGCGGGTGAGCAGTTCCAGCCGGGCCGCCCCGGCGGCAAACGCACGCTCGGTCAGCAGCCGGGTGGCGGCGCTCGCCACGCCCCGGCCGCGCGCCGCGGGACCCACCCAGTAACCGATCTCGTAGCTCGCCCGCTCCGCGCTGAGCCGGCTCAGACCGATGCTGCCGAGGAGCCGGTCGGTGGCCGGGTCGGCGATCGTGTACGCGGCCCCACCCGCCGCCCACGCCGCCGGCGAGCCCTCGGTGATCCACCAGCGGGCGGCGTCCTCGTCGTAGGGATCGGGCAGCAGAGGCATGAACCGGCGGGTCTCCGGGTCGGCGCACCCGGCCACCATGTCCGGCACGTCCCCAAGGTGGCACGGCCGCAGCCGTACGCCGTACCCCTCGATCGTCTCCGGCGTCACACCAGGTCCTCCGGCAGCAGCGCGCCGATCCACGCGTCCTGGCGCTCGCCGCGGTGCTGGACGCCGCCGCGCAGCGTGCCCTCGACGGTGAAGCCGGCCTTCTCGGCGGCCCGCCGCGAGGCGGTGTTGCCCACGTTGGCCCGCCACTCGATCCGGGCCAGGCCGAGCGTGGTGAAGCCCCAGGCGCACACGGCGGTGAGCGCGGCCGGCAGGTAACCCCGGCCGCGCGCGTGCGGCGCGGTCATGTAGCCCACGTCGGCCACCAGCGGGTCGTTGGGGAGGATGCGCAGGTCGATCGAGGCGACGTAGCTGTCGTCCGGGTCGGCCACGGCGAACGTCGCGGCGGTGCCCCGGGCCCAGGCCGGGCGGACCAGGTCGTGCAGGAAGCCCTCGGCGTGCTCCGGCCGGTACGGGTGCGGCACCGTGGTCCAGCGGATCGTCTGCTCGTCCTGGCAGGTGCGGGTCACCGCGGGCAGGTCGCGCTCCTCCAGCGCGCGCAGCCGCAGCTCGGTGTCCCCGGCGGTGGCGAACAGGACCGGCTGCGGGCGGCCGAAGACCGCCGCGCGGCGGGCCTGCAGCGTGTCCGGCCCGTAGGGGACCGGGTCGCCGGGCGCGGCCAGCTCGGCCGGGAACAGGGAGCCGATCCAGCCCTCCGGACGGCCGCCGGGGCTGGGGTGGGCCAGCCGCAGTTCACCCTCGACGCGGAAGCCGGCGCGCAGTGCGACCAGCCGCGAGGCGTGGTTGCCGATCTCGGCCTGCCAGGTGAGCCGGCGCAGCTTGAGCGCGTCGAACGCCCAGCGGGCGAGCGCGCGGGTGGTGCGGACCGCGACGCCCCGGCCCCGGGCCCACGGCGCGGTCCAGTAGCCGACCTCGGCCGAGTCCAGCTCGCGGTCCACGGAGACCAGGCCACACGAGGCGAGCAGCTCCCCGGTGCCGGCGTCGCAGACCGCGAACGGTGCGCCCGCGCCCTCGGCCCAGGCGGTCGCGCTGAACGTGGTCACGAACTCGGCGGCGTGCTCCGGCAGGTACGGGCGAGGTACGGTGGTCCAGCGCTGGATGTCCGGATCCTGGCAGGCACGGTGCACCGCGTCGGCGTCCGCCGCACGCCAGGGGCGCAGCAGCAGGCCGTCCTCGATGATCTCCACAGGCTCCATCCGAGCCATCGTGCCGGATCGTTCGCGCACGGCGTAACCCGATTAGCGGCCGGTGGCGCACGGTCGCGGCGTTATGTCGGGTTCCGGAGCCCGGACCGCCGCCACCAGTGACCATCGTCGCCTCCGAGCGCCTACGATGGTTCGAGACCGTCTAGGGGAGCGTTGATCCGTGTCGATTCTGGAAAAGGTCCTTCGCGCCGGCGAGGGGCGCATGGTGCGTCGGCTCAAGGCCATCGCGGCCGCCGTCAACTCGATCGAGGACGACTACGTCAACCTCAGCGACGACGAGCTACGCGGCATGACCGACCAGTTCAAGGAGCGGCTCGCTGACGGCGAGACCCTCGACGACCTGCTGCCCGAGGCGTTCGCGGTGTGCCGTGAGGCGGCCTCCCGGGTGCTCGGCCAGCGTCCCTACGACGTCCAGGTCATGGGTGGCGCGGCGCTGCACTTCGGCAACATCGCCGAGATGAAGACCGGTGAGGGCAAGACGCTCACCTCGGTCATGCCGGTCTACCTGAACGCGCTCGCCGGCAAGGGCGTGCACGTGGTCACCGTGAACGACTACCTGGCCGAACGCGACGCCGCCTGGATGGGCCGGGTGCACGAGTTCCTCGGCCTGCGCGTCGGCGTGGTGCTGCCCAACCGGCCCGCCACCGAGCACCGCGCGGCCTACGAGTGCGACATCACCTACGGCACCAACAACGAGTTCGGCTTCGACTACCTGCGCGACAACATGGCCTGGTCGAAGGACGAACTGGTCCAGCGCGGCCACTTCTTCGCCGTGGTCGACGAGGTCGACTCGATCCTCATCGACGAGGCGCGTACCCCGCTGATCATCTCCGGTCCGGCCGAGCACTCCGCCCGGTGGTACCAGGAGTTCGCCACCGTGGTGGCCCGGCTCCAGCCCGGCACCGACGGCGAGGGCGACTACGAGGTCGACTACGCCAAGCGCACCATCGCGATCACCGAGCGCGGCGTGGCCAAGGTGGAGGACCGCCTCGGCATCGACAACCTGTACGAGTCGGTGAACACCCCGCTCGTGGGCTACCTGAACAACGCCATCAAGGCCAAGGAACTCTACAAGCGCGACAAGGACTACATCGTCAACGACGGCGAGGTCCTGATCGTCGACGAGTTCACCGGCCGCATCCTGCACGGCCGCCGCTACAACGAGGGCATGCACCAGGCGATCGAGGCCAAGGAGGGGGTGGAGATCAAGCAGGAGAACCAGACCCTGGCCACCATCACCCTCCAGAACTACTTCCGCCTCTACGACAAGCTCTCCGGCATGACCGGTACCGCCCAGACCGAGGCGGGCGAGTTCAACAAGGTCTACAAGGTCGGCGTCGTGACCATCCCGACGCACCGGCCGATGGTCCGGCTCGACCGGCCCGACGTCATCTACAAGACCGAGAAGGCCAAGTTCAACGCCGTCGTCGAGGACATCGCCGAGCGGCACGAGCAGGGCCAGCCGGTGCTCGTCGGCACCGTCTCGGTGGAGAACTCCGAGATCCTGTCGCACATGCTGCGCCGCCGCGGCATCCCGCACTCCGTGCTGAACGCGAAGTTCCACGCCAAGGAGGCGGAAATCGTCGCCCAGGCCGGGCGCAAGGGCGCGGTCACCGTCGCGACCAACATGGCCGGCCGCGGTACGGACATCCTGCTCGGCGGCAACCCCGAGTTCCTCGCCGCGAACGAGCTGCGCCAGCGCGGGCTCGACCCGGTCGAGCAGCCGGAGGAGTACGCCAAGGCGATGGAGGAGATCCTCCCGACCTGGAAGCAGGCGTGCGACACCGAGGCGGAGGAGGTCGCCGCCGCCGGTGGCCTCTACGTGCTGGGCACCGAGCGGCACGAGTCCCGCCGGATCGACAACCAGCTGCGCGGTCGCGCCGGCCGGCAGGGTGACCCGGGCGAGTCCCGCTTCTACCTGTCGCTGCAGGACGAGCTGATGAAGCGCTTCCGGGCCGGCGCGGTCGAGGCGGTCATGGACCGCTTCAACATCCCCGAGGACGTGCCCATCGAGTCGAAGATGGTCACCCGTCAGATCAGGAGCGCCCAGGCCCAGATCGAGGGCCAGAACGCCGAGATCCGCAAGAACGTCCTCAAGTACGACGAGGTGCTGAACAAGCAGCGCCAGGTGATCTACGCCGAGCGCCTCCGGGTGCTCAACGGCGAGGACCTGTCCGACCAGGTCCGCAACATGATCGACGACGTGGTGACCGCGTACGTGGTCGGTGCGACGAGCGACGGCTACGCCGAGGACTGGGACCTCGACCAGCTGTGGTCCAGCCTCAAGCAGCTGTACCCGGTCGGCGTCACAGTCGAGGAGCTGGAGGAGGAGGTTGGTTCCCGCTCGGGCATCGACCAGGACTTCCTGCTCGCCCGCCTGAAGGAGGACGCGCACGCCGCGTACGACAGGCGCGAGGAGAGCCTCGGCGAGGAGGCGGTGCGCCAGCTCGAGCGGATGGTCCTGCTCCAGGTGATCGACCGCAAGTGGCGCGAGCACCTCTACGAGATGGACTACCTGCAGGAGGGCATCAGCCTGCGGGCGTACGCCCAGCGCGACCCGGTCATCGAGTACCAGCGCGAGGGCTTCGACATGTTCGCCTCCATGATGGACGGCATCAAGGAGGAGACTGTCGGGTTCCTCTACAACCTGGACGTGCAGGTCGAGGAGGCCGAGCCGGAGGCCGAGGAGGTGCAGCTGCTGGAGAAGCCGGTGGAGATCCGGGCGAAGGGTCTCAACCGCGCGCCGCAGCAGCAGGGCCTGCAGTACTCCGCTCCCGCCGTGGACGGCGAGGCCGGTCGCGGCGCTCCGGTGATCGAGCGGCCCGAGCAGCAGGCGCCGGCGCTCGGCATCGGCCAGCAGTCGGAGCGCCCTGCCGCCGCCGGGCCGCGCCGGGCTCCGGCCGGTGCGAGCGGCCAGGCGGTCGCGGCGAGCACCGCCCGGCGGGCCGCCCCGGGCCAGGTCGACGGCGGCGAGGGCCCGTCCCGTAACGCGCCCTGCCCGTGCGGCTCGGGCCGCAAGTACAAGCGCTGCCACGGCTCGCCCAACGGCGGCAACTGACCCCCCGAACGCCCACGACGGGCCCCGGCCTCCCGGCCGGGGCCCGTCGCCGTCCCTGGGTTCCCCCGGGGCCCTCGCTCTCTCCCGCGATCTTGCAGTTTCGGCCCTCATCATGCCCGATTCATGCCGTTATCTACGGGACGGAAGTGCAAGATCGGCGCCGGTGGAGGCGCGGGTGGCCGCGGCGCGGTCGAGCCGGGTCGGGGGGCCACGACCGGGCTCAGAGGACGTCCAGGACGAGGCACAGCCAGGTGCCTCGGCGGCGTTCCAGGCGTATCGCAACGGCCCAGCTCGTGCCTCCGACGCCGGCGAACACGGCGGTGGCCTCGACCGCGCCCGCGCGGGGCTCGCAGACCCGCAGACGCCGCAGGAGCAGAGTCGGCCGGGCGGTACGGCGGCGGACCGGGGTCACCCGGCGGGCTGCTCGGGTCAGCTCGGCCGCGACCGGGCCGGCCGACTCGGGCACGCAGAGCGGCCGGAGCTGGCCGGGTGGCCGGAAGCCGTTGACGATCTCCAGGAAGGTGCGGACGAACCGGTGTGCGGCCCGCGTTCCCTCGGGTGCGGCGGACGCGAGGGCTGACGCGGGGGTGCCGGTCCAGCGTGGCCAGGCGGGTGCCGGGTCCGGGGCGCGGCCGGCGGGGCGTGCGGCGGCATCGCGGCGCGGATCGCTCAGGTCGAGGGTGAGCTGCCCGACGGGACTCCACAGCGGCTCCTCGTCGACGCACGGCGGGTCGAGTGGCGGGGCGGGCCGGAGACGGACCGGCGGGCGGGGTGCGCGGGGACGGCGGGTGTCGACCATCTCGAATCCTTGCGTTTGCCTTCGTTTGCCTCCGACAGGGCTTCATCTTCCCGGAATGGCGTCACCGGCGTCAATGGCCGACGGTCCTCGGGTGGTCACTCCTCGTCGCGCTCACCGAGCGGGTTCCCGCGTACCCACTCCGCCGTCTCGGCGTACTTCCGCTCGATGTATTCCTCCAGCCGGGAGCGCTCGACCCGCCACTGCCCCCGACCGCCGATCTTGATCGCCGGCAGCTCGCCACTGCGAACCATGTGGTAGACCTGCGAGTCCGAGACGTTCAGCTCGGCGGCGACGTCGGACAGCAGCAGGAACCTCGACTCCACGGTGACTCCCGGGGTTGGCTTCGTTTGCCTTAGTTTGCCATCACCGGCTGACATCGCCCCATGCCCGTTCGCCTGACACACCGGCGGGAGACTTCACCCGCGCGGATGCCGGGTGTATGACGGTCCTGGCGTACGGCATGATCGGCGCCCGGAGCCGGCGTCCGCCGGTGAGTGGCCTGAATGCGGGAGTGACCGGTGACCGACGAGCTTGTCCGGGTGTACCTGCCGGCGACCGTACCCATGCTCGCCCGGCTGCGCGAGGAGGGGCTGACCGCCGAGGCGGCGCACGCGGTCACCCCGGAACTGCGCGAGTGGTACGCCGAGGGCGACGAGGAGGAACTGGAGTACGTGGCCTTCACCCGGGCCGCCCAGGACGCGCTGTTCCTGCTCCGGAGCGACCCCGCCGCGCCCCGGCGACGGGTTGTCGTCTCGGCCGACCTGCCCGCCCGGGCGGTCGGACGGGTCGGCGGCGAGCTGGGGTCCAGCGTGGTCCGGCCGGCCGGACCGGTGCCGGTGAAGTCGGTCGCCGCGCTTCATGTCGACGGCGCGGAGGCGGTCGAGGACGTGGCCGCTGCCGTCGAGGTGGTGGCCGAGGCCCAGGCCGGGGACCCCGACGCCCAGTTCACCGTCGACGGCGCCGAGGACCACGAACTGGAGTGGTACGACGTGACCGAGCTGGACCTGCTGCTGCGCGAGGCCGGCTGAGCCGGCGGCTCAGGACGCCGCCGGCTCGTCCGTCTCGTCCTCGACCGGGCGGGGGCCGAGCGTGCGGCCGAACACGATGAGCGTGGTCAGCGCGCCTACGAAGAGCACCCAGATCCCGTTGTCCACCCGCGAGGTGCCGAGCGCGGTCTGCGCGACCTCGTCGGCCTCGCTGAGCGCGGCGGCCAGGTCGAGCAGCCCGCGGCCGCCGATCCGGATGATCACCTCGGTGAGCAGCAGGAGCAGGCCCGCGCCCGCGCCGGCCACCAGGTAGGCCGGCCAGCGCAGCGGCGACGCCACGCCGTCACGGCGCTCGGCCCGGCGGCGGGACCAGGTCAGATAGAGGTACGCGGCGAGGCCGGCGAGCAGGCCGGCGAGCAGCGATTCGGTACGCGAGACCCACTTGGCGGCGTCGAGCACCGACTGCTGGGTCTCCCCGGCGCCGAACAGGTCGGACAGCGGGTCCCGGGCGCGGCTGAACAGCACCACGAAGATCTGCGCGGTGAGCGTCGCAGCGGTGATCGCACCCACCACCCGGGCCTGACGCGCGCCCGCCATCGCGCCGCCGATGATCGCGGCTGCCGCCGTGGTCCCGGCGATCGTGTTCGTGGTGGCGTTGTCGGCGTACGTCAGGTTGATCGCCACCGCGGCGAGCAGGCCGACCACCAGGCCGGTCCCGACGGCGGCCAGGAACCGCAGCGTGGCCCGGCCGAGCCGGTTGGTCGCGGCCAGGGCGACGGTGGCGCCGGTGACCAGCGCCGCGGTGATGACGCCGGGCAGCGCGTACGCGGAGAGGCTGATCGCGGTGACGCCGGCCGCGGTCGAGTGGATCGCCTCGCGGGTCGACCAGAGCATGGCGGCCAGCCATCCGAGCGAGAGCAGGGCGAGTACGAGCGCGCCCGGGGCGAACTCCGGCCGACCGCCGGTGACAGTCCCCTCGTCCCCATGCGCGGGTCCGGCTGCGTCCTCGGCCGTCCGAGCCTCGCTCGCCGGTGCCTCGCCCGACGGTGTCTCTCCGGAGGGCACCTTGACGGAGGACGCCTTGACGGAGGACGTCTCGACGGTGGCCCCGTCGCCCGTGGTCGGCCCGACGGTCTCGGGCTGATCCGTCTCCGCGGCCGTGGAGCTGCCGGGCTGGTTGCTCATCGTCTTCCCTTCGACGGTCGCCGGATCCCCGGGCCGGGCCGGGCAGGTCACCGGTCATCCAGCGTACGCGGCGCATCACCACTCCTCGGGCGGGCCGTGTGCCGTGTGCGCGTTGATCGACTGCAGTACGGCGATGTGGTGGCATCCCGAGGGCCCGGATACCACCATGTCCCCGAGGTGGAGTGGATCAGTGGCCGATAACCGCCAGCCGGGCGGGCCGTGTGGTGCCGTTGGTCGACTCCAGCTCGGGGAGGTGCCGCCCGGAGGCCCGGAACACCGCCACCCCCCGAGGGTGGGCTGGATCAAAGGTCGAGTAAGCGCCGACGAATCGTCGACGAACTGGGGCGCGATCCGATGTTTCGTCGGATCCGGGTCGGTTGGGGCCGACGGTCCGGAGATGAACCGGCCGTCCGATGTGCCAGGGAGGCGCGTCCGGCGGGGGCTTGTCGTGACAGAATCGGGCCAGGTCCCGCCGCCGCCCACCCCGCGGCGCCCCGGTGTCCGGCCGCCCGGCCGGCGCCCGCGGGTCCGGTTTCGCCGTCGCCGTCGAGATCGCCAGGAGCCTGTTGATGGACGCCGTGTTCTCCGTACCCGAGCCGCTCAACGAGCCGGTCCACTCCTACGAGCCCGGCAGCGCCGACCGGGAACGGCTCCAGCGGCGGCTGGCCGAACTGGCCGCCGAGCGGATCGAGCTGCCCATGACGATCGCCGGCGAGCGGCGGATGGCCGGCGGCGCGTCGATCGACGTGGTGCAGCCGCACAAGCACGCGCACGTTCTCGGCGTCACCGGGCACGCCACCCACGACGACGCTCGCGCCGCGGTGCAGGCCGCCAAGGACGCCGCGCCGATGTGGCGCGCGCTGCCGTTCGAGGAGCGGGCCGCGATCTTCCTGCGCGCCGCCGACCTGCTGGCCGGCCCTTGGCGGGACACGCTCAACGCGGCCACCATGCTCGGCCAGTCCAAGACCGCCGTGCAGGCCGAGATCGACTCGGCGTGCGAGCTGATCGACTTCCTGCGCTTCAACGTGCACTTCGCCCGGCGGCTCCTGGCCGAGCAGCCGCTGTCCTCGCCCGGGGTCTGGAACCGCCTCGACCACCGGCCGCTGGAGGGCTTCGTCTACGCGATCACCCCGTTCAACTTCACCGCGATCGCCGGCAACCTGCCGTCCGCGCCGGCCATGCTCGGCAACACGGTGGTCTGGAAGCCGTCCCCGACGCAGCAGTTCGCGGCGCACTTCACCATGCGCCTGTTCGAGGCCGCCGGCCTGCCGCCCGGCGTGATCAACATGGTCACCGGCCGCGGCGAGGAGGTCTCCGAGGTGGTGCTCGCCGACCCGGACCTGGCCGGCATCCACTTCACCGGCTCGACGAAGGTGTTCCAGCACCTGTGGAAGACCGTCGGCGACAACATCGCCCGCTACCGCGGTTACCCCCGCCTGGTCGGCGAGACCGGCGGCAAGGACTTCGTGGTCGCGCACACCAGCGCCGACGTGGACGCGCTGCACACCGCGCTGATCCGGGGCGCCTACGAGTACCAGGGGCAGAAGTGCTCGGCTGCCTCCCGCGCGTACGTCCCGCGGTCGATCTGGGAGGGCGGGCTGCGCGACCGGCTCGCCGCCACCGCGGACTCGCTGACCTACGGCGACGTGACCGACTTCAGCAACTTCGGTGGCGCGGTGATCGACGACAAGGCGTTCGGCCGGCACACCGCCGCGCTGGAGCTGATCAAGGGTGACGACTCCTGCCGCATCCTGGCCGGCGGCACCGCCGACGACTCGGTCGGCTACTTCGTCCGGCCGACGCTGTTCGAGTGCTCCGACGCGGCGCACGAGACGTTCACCACCGAGTACTTCGGGCCGATCCTCGGCGTGCACGTCTTCGACGACGCCCGCTTCGACGAGGTGGTCACCCAGGCCGAGTCGATCGCGCCGTACGCGCTGACCGGGTCGATCTTCGCGACCGACCGCCGGGTGGTCGACCAGGTGGCGGAGAAGATGCGGTACGCGGCCGGCAACTTCTACATCAACGACAAGCCGACCGGCGCGGTGGTCGGGCAGCAGCCGTTCGGCGGCGCCCGGGCCAGCGGCACCAACGACAAGGCGGGTTCCTGGCACAACCTGGTCCGCTGGATGTCGCCTCGGACGATCAAGGAGACGTTCGTTCCGCCGACCGATCACACCTACCCGCACATGGGCTGAGACGCTCGAAGAGGGCCCGTCCCGGCCGGGACGGGCCCTCTTCCTCATCCGACAGTGCACATCGGACCGGTCCGCGGGTGCCGAAATAGGCAAATCCTGGACGCCAGAGCCGACAAAGTGGCAGCTTAGAGGGCATGGCGGATTCCGGAGTCAACCCGACGGCGGCAGCTTTGCTCGGCCTGCTGCACGACGGCCCGATGACTGGCGGCCAGTTGATGGCCGCGGCTGAGCGCCGGCTGGCGCCGTACTGGTCGATGACCCGCAGTCAGGTCTACCGGGAGCTACCGGTCCTGGCCGAGAAGGGTCTGGTGCGTCTCGGCAAGCCCGGGCCGCGCATGAGTCAGCCGTACGCGCTGACAGCTGCCGGTAAACGGACATTCTCCCGCTGGCTGGCGGAGAATCCCGGCAAGGACACCATCCGTAACCCGATAGCGCTACGGATGGCGTTCGGCAACCTGCACTCGGCGAGCCAGCTCAAGAACCTCTACGCGACGGCGAACGAGTACCACACCGAGGCGCTGGCGGCGGTGCGGGAGCAGGTCAAGAACGCCAAGAAGGAAGGCGAGAGCTACGACGCCAGCGCGCTGGAGTTCGCCGTCGCCTACCACAAGGCGGCGCTGTCCTGGCTCAAGACCGCGCCGGTCGGCTGACCACCTGCAGCAGGTTGAGGGAACGACGCAGTAGTCTTGTCTGTCGTGACCGCTGCCGATTACGCCGAACAGCTCAAGGAACTCGACGCCACGCTGCGCAACATCGAGGCCGTGCTCGACCTCGACAAGCTGCGCGAGCAGAAGGCACGGCTGGAGCAGGAGGCCTCCGCGCCCGACCTCTGGGACGACCAGGCCAAGGCGCAGCAGGTGACGTCGCAGCTGTCGTACGTCAACGGCGAGATCACCAAGCTCGGCGACCTGCGCTCCCGGCTCGACGACGCCGGGGTGCTGCTGGAGCTGGCCCAGGCGGAGGACGACCCGGGCGCGCTGACCGAGGTCGAGTCGGAGATCGCCGGGCTGACCAAGGCCATCCAGGAGATGGAGGTCCGCACGCTGCTCTCCGGCGAGTACGACTCGCGGGAGGCGCTGGTGGCGATCCGGGCCGGGGCCGGCGGCGTGGACGCCGCGGACTTCGCCGAGATGCTGCTGCGGATGTACCTGCGCTGGGCCGAGCGGCACGGCTACCCGACCGAGGTCTACGAGACCTCGTACGCCGAGGAGGCGGGCCTGAAGTCGGCCACCTTCACGGTGAAGGTGCCGTACGCCTACGGCACGCTCAGCGTGGAGTCCGGCACGCACCGGCTGGTGCGGATCAGCCCGTTCGACAACCAGGGCCGCCGGCAGACCAGCTTCGCCGGCGTCGAGGTGCTGCCGGTCACCGAGCAGACCGACCACATCGACATCCCGGAGAACGAGGTCCGGGTGGACGTCTACCGGTCGTCCGGGCCGGGTGGGCAGAGCGTCAACACCACCGACTCGGCGGTGCGGCTGACCCACATCCCCACCGGCATCGTGGTGACCTGCCAGAACGAGAAGTCCCAGCTGCAGAACAAGGCCTCCGCGATGCGGGTGCTCCAGGCCCGGCTGCTGGAGCGCAAGCGGCAGGAGGAGGAGGAGAAGATGGCCGGCCTGAAGAGCGGCGGCACCAGCTCCTGGGGCGACCAGATGCGCTCGTACGTCCTGCACCCGTATCAGATGGTGAAGGATCTGCGTACCGAACAGGAGACGGGCAATCCGTCCTCGGTCTTCGACGGTGACCTGGACAGCTTCATCGAGGCGGGAATCCGCTGGCGGAAGCAGCAGCAGCTCAGCGCTGACGGTGCGTGATCACGTTCGGACTGAGCGCGTCATCGATCCCGTTCTGACCGGGTAAATCGATGACGCGCACCGCTTCGGCGGGCCTGGGGGCTTGGCTCTGCGGTTACACCGCGTAGACTACCGACCCGTGATTCAGCTTGAGCAAGTGACGAAGACGTACCCGAAGGCGTCCCGGCCTTCGCTCGACAACGTGTCCGTCTCGATCGAGAAGGGCGAGTTCGTCTTCTTCATCGGTCCATCCGGCTCCGGCAAGTCCACCATCATCAAGTTGCTGCTGCACGAGGTCACGCCCAACAAGGGTCGCGTCGTCGTCAACGGCAAGGACGTGACGTCGATGCGTTCCTGGAAGCGACCCCACTTCCGGCGTTCCATCGGCTGCGTCTTCCAGGACTTCCGGCTGCTGCCGAACCGCACCGCGTACGAGAACGTGGCGTTCGCGCTGGAGGTGATCGGCAAGACGAAGGCGGTCGCCCGCCGGGTCGTGCCGGAGGTGCTGGAGCTGGTCGGTCTCGGTGGCAAGGAGCACCGCTACCCGCACGAGCTCTCCGGTGGTGAGCAGCAGCGCGTGGCGGTGGCCCGGGCGTTCGTCAACCGGCCACTGATCCTGCTGGCCGACGAGCCCACCGGAAACCTGGACCCGGACACCTCGATCGAGATCATGCGCCTGCTGGACCGGATCAACCGCACCGGCACGACCGTCGTGATGGTCACGCACGACTCCAACATCGTGAACCAGATGCGGCGCCGGGTGATCGAGATCGAGAGCGGCCGCATCGTGCGCGACCAGGCCCGCGGCGTCTACGGCTGAGCCGTACGACGTTCCGTAGACCCTGACGACGAACCCTCACGCCGGAGAGCCGGAGGAATATCCCGATGCGGATGAAGTACGTCCTGTCCGAAGTACTGGTCGGGCTGTGGCGCAACGTCACCATGACCATCGCCATGATCATCACAATGGCGGTGTCGCTGTTCATGCTGGGCGGCAGCGGCCTTCTGTACCAGAAGGTCGGCGACATGAAGGACCTCTACTACGAGAACGTCGAGGTCTCGATCTTCCTGAAGACCGACGCCACCAAGGAACAGGTCGACGCGCTGGGTCAGCAGCTCGACCAGGACCCGCTGGTCAAGGACTCGACGTACGTCAACAAGGACCAGGCGTACGAGCGCTTCCAGCAGATGTACGCCGACGCCCCGGACCTGGTCAGCGCGGTCAAGCCGGACCAGCTTCCCGAGTCGTACCGGGTGAAGCTCAACGACCCCGAGCAGTACAAGGCGATCTACGACAAGTACAAGACCGCCGAGGGCATCGACACGATCGTCGACCAGAGCAAGCTGCTCGACAAGGTCTTCGGCGTGCTCAGCGGCTTCCAGAACGGCGCGCTCGCGATCGCTATGGTGATGGCCGTCGCCGCCCTGCTGCTCGTCGCGAACACCATCCAGGTGGCCGCGTACAGCAAGCGGCGTGAAGTGGCGGTCATGAAGCTGGTCGGCGCGTCGAACTGGTTCATCCAGGCGCCGTTCGTGCTGGAGGCGGTGGTGGCCGGTCTGTTCGGCTCCATCCTCGGCCTGCTGGCGTTGATCGCGGTGAAGGTGCTCGCGGCCGGCAGTTCGATGGCGGCCCTGGAGGGTCTGATCACCCCGATCTCCTGGTCCGACATCTTCCTGACCTTCCCGCTGATGGCCGCCGTCGGTGGCGTGGTCAGCGCGGTCACCGCCTGGGTCACGCTCCGCTTCTACCTGCGGGTCTAGTCACCCGTCCGGCTCCGGCAAGGGCCCTCCCGCGCGGAATAAACCGCGCGGGAGGGCCCTTGTGGTTCCGGTAGCATGATCTTCGCTCGCCGGCCGGTGGCCGGCGACGGACCGGGAGGGAGGTGGCGCCGATGCCACGGGAAAAGGGTCGCAAGGTGGTCGCCTCCAACAAGAAGGCGCGCCACGACTACGCCATCCTCGACACGTACGAGGCGGGCATGGCGCTGACCGGCACCGAGGTGAAGTCGCTGCGGGCCGGGCGGGCGTCGCTCGTCGACGCGTTCGCCCAGGAGCGTGACGGCGAGATCTACCTGCACGCCATGCATATCGCGGAGTACGCCCAGGGCACCTGGACCAACCACGAGCCGCGGCGTACCCGCAAGCTGCTGCTCAACCGGATCGAGATCGACCGGCTGCTGGGCAAGCTCAAGGAGAGCGGCCTGACGCTGGTGCCGTTGCAGGTCTACTTCTCCGACGGCTGGGCCAAGGTGGAGATCGGCCT
The DNA here is from genome assembly GCF_028768405.1 of Micromonospora chalcea. Taxonomy (NCBI): domain Bacteria; kingdom Bacillati; phylum Actinomycetota; class Actinomycetes; order Micromonosporales; family Micromonosporaceae; genus Micromonospora; species Micromonospora chalcea. The sequence continues at coordinate 5,830,705 of NZ_CP118233.1, forward strand.
GGCCCGGGGTAAGAAGTCGTACGACAAGCGCCAGGACCTGGCCAAGCGGGACGCCGCCAAGGAGATCGCCCGGGCGGTCGGCCGGCGCGGCAAGGGCATGGCTGAGTGATACGTCCGGTTCGTCCGGCTGTCCGCGTCGGGCGGGCCTCGGGATGAATCCGGTTGCGCCAGGCGTTAGGCTTGGTGTGCTGCCGACAGGGGCAGCGCTTCGAGGGGGTGACTGGTTTCGACTTCGTACGCAGCGACAGGGGAAGCGAGCCGAGGAAGCCGACGTCGTCTCGAGAATCGGTCGTCGGAAACCAATAAGCGCCAAGAACAATCGCGCTGACTTCGCTCTCGCCGCCTGAGGCGAGTAGCAAGTCTGTCGGCCTGGGAGCGCCTTCGACCCAGTTAGCCGGCATCAGCTAGAAGGCTGGCCAATCGGACCCGGTCGCGGGGTCCGTGCGGCGAGATCAATCAGCGACTGGGCCCGTCACACCAACTTGCTCGCGTGAGCGGTGGGGCCGAGTAGAGGCACAGCGAGCTGCGCTCGGAGAAGCCCTGACAAACCGGCGAAGGACCCGGGTTCGATTCCCGGCACCTCCACCACACGGCCTGTGCGCCCCGGTCCACGAGGACCGGGGCGCACAGTCGTCTGAGGCCTCTGAGCCTGCCGGGGCAGATGGTGCCAATGCGGCAGATGAGACGCGTTGCAGCGCTGGACAGCGCCGCGTACCGGGTCCACCATCGCCATACGGGTTCGCCCAGCAGCGGGAGGTGTCCCATGGTCACCAGTCCGATCCAGCAGCCGATCTCCGTGCTCCCCACCGCTCCCGGTGACCTGCGCGCCCTCGCCCGGGCCACCGGCGGCCCGCGCTGGCGGGAGCGCCTGCTCACCGACCTCGACCCGGTCCGGCGGGGCTTCACCGAACACGTCCGCGTCACCGAAGGGCCGGGAGGCCACTACGCCGACCTGGTGCGCGCCGCGCCGCGGCTGCACCGGGGCGTACGCCTGCTGGTCGCCGAGCATGCCGCGATCCTGGCGGCGCTGGCCGCGCTCCAGCACACGGTCCGGCTGCCCGGGGCGTCCGCCGCCCAGGTGCGGGCCCGCACCGTGGACCTGCTGCGCGCGCTCGACCGGCACCGGCGCCACGGTGCCGACCTGCTCTGGGAGGCGTACCAGGCCGACCTCGGCGGCGAGGACTGAGTCCGGGGGAACCGGCCGGGACGGGCCGGCGTCCAACCGGTATGCGTCGCGTGCTCGCCCTGCTCGGGATCTCGTTGCTGACCCTCTCCGCCTGCGCCACGCCCGGCGCCGTCCCCGTCCGGACGCCGCCCACCGGTCCGGACCAGCGGCCCGCGTTCACCGAGCGGGCCGAGGAGGTCGCCGCGGGCTGGCGGCCCGGGCCGGGCTGGCGCGACGGGTACGTGCCGCTCCAGGACGCCACTGTGCTCACCGGCGACCCGGGCTTCACCGACGAGACGAAAGTGGCGTTCGGGGCGGGCTGGTACCGGGACCAGATCCCGATCCCGGCCGCCGTGCCGAAGGACGGCACGATCCGGTTCCCCGACGGCACGCTGCGGGTGCCGCTGGTCAGCGCCGCCGACGCGTACGCCCAGCTCCGCCAGGGCGACCCGCCGCCCTGCGACGGGCGCCCCGCCGCGCCCGACCCGGCACCGACCGGACGGCCCGGCCCGAACGACCCGGTGTCGACCTCGGCGCCGACGCCGTGCGTCCCGCTCACCGTGACCGAGGTGCGGCTGGGCAGCGCGCCGGTGTGGACCAGCCGGGGCCGCGCCGACGTGCCCGCCTGGCTGTTCACCGTTGACGAGCTGGCCGTACCCGTGGCCCGGATCGCCGTCGCGCCGCGCGTGACCGGCCGGGCGCCCGGCGGCGCGGTGCCCACCCGGCCGCTCCCGGCCGGCCTGGTGTCCGCTCAGCAGTTGCGGGCGGTCGACGGCAACCGGATCGACTACGTGCTCGGCGTCGGCGCCTGCGACGGCCCGCCCACCCCGCTCGTGCTGGAACGGCCGGACGTGGTGGTGATCGGCGGCGCCGTGATCGCCTCCACCGGCGTCTGCACCGCGCAGCTCGTGCTGAAGCCGGTCAGCGTCACGCTCGACGCGCCGCTCGGCGGCCGGGCCGTGCTGGACGCCGCCAGCGGCGCCCCGCTGATCGTCCAGCCCGGCTGAGTCTCAGAGGATCCGTGGCACGTCGGTGCTGATCGGCACCGGCAGCACCGTCGGCCGGTCCGCGGCCAATGCGGCGTCGAGCGCGGTGCCGAGCCCGTCCAGCGTGGTCACCGCACCGGCGCAGCCGTAGCCGTGCGCCACCGCCGTCACGTCCAACCCGGGCAGATCCAGCGCCGGCACACCAGGGGTGTGCTTCAGCTCGGCGAACGCCTTCAGGATCGCGTACTGCTGGTTCACCGGAACCACGACGGCGAGCGGCAGGCGCAGCCGCGCCGCCGTCCACAACGCCTGGACCGAGTAGTGGAACGAGCCGTCGCCGACCACCGCGACCACCGGGCGGCCGCGCCCGGTGTCGCGTTCGGCGAGCGCCATGCCGACCGCCGCCGGCAGCCCGAAGCCGAGCCCGCCGCTGGCCATCGTCAGGTACGAGCGCGGCCGCTCGATCGGCAGCCGGCGGCGCAGCGCGGCCAGGTTGGACGGCGACTCCTGCACCAGCACCCCGTCCGCCGGCCACGCGGCGGCCAGCGCGGCGAACAACGCGTCGGCGCTGGGCGGGTCAGCCTGCTCCGGCGGGGCCGGCTGCGGGCGCGGTGACGGCGCGGGACGGTCGGTCGCCGGCAGCAGCTCACGCAACGCCGCCATGGTCAGGCGGGCGTCGCCGAGCAGGCTGTCCCCGACCGGGGCGCGGGCCGCCTCGTCCGGGTCGTCTGTGACGTGCAGCAGCCGCGCGTCGCCGGGCAGGTAGTCGCCCGGCACATGCGGGTAGTAGCGGAACACCGGCGCACCCACCACCAGCACCACGTCGTGGCCGCGCAACGCCTCCGACAGCGGCCCGATCGCGTACGGCAGCACGCCCCGGAAGTGCGGATGCCGCTCGGGGAACACGGCTCGCTCCGGCGCCGGGGCGGCCCAGACCGGGGCGGCCAGACGCTCGGCCAGCGCGACCGCGTCCGCCCAGGCGTCCGACCGGTCCACCGCCGCGCCGAGCACCAGTGCCGGGGCGCGGGCGGCGGCCAGCGCGTCGGCGAAGCTCCGCAGCCGGTCCGGGTCCGGCGCGATCCGGGTGGCGACGGTACGCACCTGCGGCGGCGGGTCGGCCGGGCGGTCCCAGTCGTCCATCGGCAGGGAGAGGAAGACCGGCCCGGCCGGTGGCTGCACCGCCGAGGCGTACGCCCGCATGAAGGCCGCCGGGATGTCCTGCGCGCGGGCCGGCTCGTGGGCCCACTTGACGTACGGCTGGGCCAGCTCGACCGCCCGGGGGCTGGCCAGGCGCGGCTCGATCAGCAGCATCTCGCGGGTCTGCTGGCCGGCGCTGACGATCAGCGGCGTCCGGTTGTGCCAGGCGGTGACCAGGTTGCCCATGCCGTTGCCGGTGCCCGGCGCGGTGTGCAGGTTGACGTGCGCGGGCCGGCCGGTGCCCTGGGCGTAGCCGTCGGCCATCGCGACCGCCGACGCCTCCTGCAGCGCGTGCACGTAGTGGAAGTCGGCCGGGAACTCCTGCAGGAACGGCTCCTCGGTCGAGCCCGGGTTGCCGAAGACCGTGGTCAGCCCGAGCGCGCGCAGCAGGTCGTAGGTCGCCTCCCGCACCGTCGCCATCGCCGGCTGCCTCCGTCCTCCACGCGGATGCCGGAGACGGCCCGGTGCCCGGTCCCCCGACCAGCCGAATCTATCGGGCCGAGGCCGACTTTTCGGGCGCTTCCCGCGCTCAGGGCAGCGGGAACGGCAGCTTGATCCCGTCCAGCGCGTGCCCGCACCCGCACTCCCGCTCGGCGGGCAGCGCCGCCACGGCGTCCAGCAGCAGCCCGCGCAGCCGGTCGGTGTTCTCCGCGAAGACCCGGAACACCTCCTCGTGGGTGACCGACTCGCCCGCCTCGACGCCCGCGTCCAGGTCCGTCACCAGCGCGATCGACGTGTAGCAGAGCGCCAGCTCACGGGCCAGCACCGCCTCCGGGTGGCCGGTCATGTTGACGATCGTGCCGCCCATCGAGGCGAACCAGCGCGACTCCGCCCGGGTCGAGAAGCGCGGACCCTCGACCACCACGACGGTCCCGCCGTCCACCGCCGGCACGCCCCGCCCGGCCGCCGTGTCCAGCAGCGTGCGCCGTCCCACCGGGCAGTACGGATCGGCGAACGACACGTGCACCGCGCCCCGGTCGTAGTACGTCTGCACGCGCCCGCTGGTGCGGTCGATCAACTGGTCCGGCACCACGAACGTGCCCGGACCCAGCTCCGGCCGCAGGCCGCCCACCGCGCAGGGCGCCAGCACCTGGCGTACGCCCAGCGACCGCAGCGCCCACAGGTTCGCCCGGTAGGGGATCAGGTGCGGCGGGTAGCGGTGATCACGCCCGTGGCGGGGCAGGAACGCCACCCGGCGACCGCCCACCTCGGCGACGGTGATCGGGCCCGACGGCTCGCCGTACGGGGTGTCCACCACGTGCTCCACCCCGTCGAGCAGGGCGTAGAGACCCGACCCGCCGATCACCGCCAGTTCGGCCTGCGCCGCCATCCGACCCTCCCTCGATCCGTCGTGATCACCCGCCGTCAGACCTTAACCAGCGGGCCGGACGCAGGCTATGGTGCGTGACATGGCGTTGACAGGATGGACGGTCGACGGCCTCGGGCCCGTACGGGCGCACGGCTGACGGGTGTCGGACATGCAGAGTGAGGGGCAGGCGATCGGTGGCCGAGCCATGGAGTCGATGACCGGACGACTGCTGGTCGCGACACCAGGGCTCAAGGATCCGAACTTCGACCGTACGGTCGTGCTGCTCGTCGCCCACGAACCCGGCGGCGCCCTCGGGGTGGTGCTGAACCGCGCCACCGAGGTCTCGGTGGCCGACGTGCTCGGCGACTGGAGCGACCTGGCCCGCGACCCGGCCGTGCTGTTCGAGGGTGGCCCGGTGCAGCCCGACTCCGCCATCTGCCTGGCCCGGATGCGGCACCCCGTCCGGCCGGTCAAGGGCTTCCACCGCGTCTCCGGCGCGGTCGGCACCATCGACCTCTCGGTCGACCCGGAGAAGCTGCGCGAGGCGGTCGGCGGGATCCGGGTGTTCGCCGGCTACTCCGGCTGGGGCGCCGGACAGGTCGAGCGCGAGATCGAGGAGGGCTCCTGGTTCGTGCTCGACGCGCTGCCCGGTGACGCCTTCGTCGACCGGCCGGATGATCTCTGGCCGATGGTGCTGCGCCGGCAGGGCGGCATGATGGCGGCGGTGGCCCACTTCCCGCCGGATGTGGCACTGAACTGACCCCCTCGGTGGGGGACCCCCGCGAGATGACCATGCGGGGCGGCGTGTGTATAGTTCTTCCCGTGCCCGGGCGACCGGGGACGATCGCAAGGGGCCGTGGCGCAGCTGGTAGCGCACCACACTGGCAGTGTGGGGGTCAGGGGTTCGAGTCCCCTCGGCTCCACCCTTGAAGCAGGTCAGCGGCCTGGTCGAGTAATCGTCGACCGGGCCGCTGATTCGTTGGAACGTGATCACGCTTTCTCATGAGCCTTGCGTGCTGCATCCAGAAATCGAGCCTTGTCGGCTGCTGCCCACATGACCGGCGCACTGCGCCCTTCTTGTTCCCCCTTGCCGCTACCCGTAGGCCGGCAGTCTGGCAGTCGCCCAATGTCTGCGGTCGACGAGCGAACCATGCGTTCGTGGGGCGACGCACGGACGGTGTCTGCTGATGTCATCAGAGAATTCATGCTCGGTCGGGCCGGGCAGCATGTAGATCCCCGAGGGCTCCGGCTGCGTGGCGCGCGCATCGCCGGGCGCCTCGACTCGAGTATGTGCACAGCGATGTGCGGCTTCATTTGATCATGACCGCCATAGGAGCATCGGGATGCCGAGGTGTTCTTGATCAGTCTTCAGCTGCGCACCTAGTGGTATCGAAGAACGGGCTGGCGATCGCGTTGAGCAATTGCCTGGCCGGTGCAAAGTTTGGATCCACGTGGCGGCCGAGGATGACGGCGGCAACGGTGGCGGCACCGGCGACCTTCAGTGCGTGCGCCAGGGACTGTGTTCGCGCCCCGGTCGTCCAGGTGTCCTCGAGGATCAGCGCATGAACGGGCGCAAGCGAAGTGGGGAGGGACGGCTTGAACCAGTCGGCGTGAAAGTCGTGATCCTCCGGACCGTAGCTCGGGTTGACCGTGCTGTTGATCCAGGGCAGCCGGAGCCGGTCGCCGACAAGGTCGGCAAGCGGATGTGCGCCAGTGCGGCTGCGGGTGCTCGGGACGGTGATGACGTGCGTTGGGGAGGCTCCCGTACTGGACGTTATACACGCGAGATGGTCACGCAGGAACAGCAGCAGGAGCGCAAGCAAGCTTCGCCGAGCCTGCTCGGACGGAGCTGTGCCCTTGTACGTCCGGAGGTTGTAGTGGTGTTGCCAGGTGCGTGGCGAGTAGGAGATCGGTAGTACGAGGTCCGCGAGAAGGCCCTGGGACCGAGCGACGTGGGACTGGCAGCGGAAGCAGAGCGAGTAGCCCTCGTTCCGTACTCCCCGGCACGTCGGGCAGATCCAGGGGTGTGCCGGTAGCGGGTTGCGCAGGTAGCCGCGCTGGACCTCGACGTGCCGGCTGATGATGGTCCAGCGCTGGTCAGCGGAGGGCGAAGTCAGGGAAGTTCTCCAGGCCGGCGTCGGTGGGCTGGTAGCTGAGGATGTCGTCGACGGCTTCCAGCAGCTGCGCGGTGCCGTGGACGACGTAGACGCCCGGGTTCTCGGCGAACGTCTTGGCCCAGTCGCACCGCATGACCTGGCTCGTCAGCACGACGGGACGGCCGTGCTGGAGGGCGAGCCGGGCCTGGATCCGTGCTCCGCTGGTCTCACCCGCCTCGACAACGACCGTCGCGACTGCGTACCCGCTCATGACGGCGTTGCGCATGGGGAAGCTCTGCCTGCTCGGCGGGGCGTCCGGCCAGAACTGGGAGATGACGAGCCCGACCTCGGCAATGTGGTCCTGCAGGCGCTGGTTCGCGGAGGGGTAGTACCGGCGGATCCCGGTGCCGATGACCGCGACCGTTCGCCCACCTGCCTCCAGCGCAGCTGAGTGTGCGGCGGTGTCGATGCCGGCGGCCAGACCGCTGACCACGGTCACCCCGCGGCCTGCCAGGGTGGTGGCGACGGCTCGGGCGATCCGCAGCCCTTCCTCGCTGGCCTTGCGACTGCCGACGACGGCCACTGCCTGGTCGTGAACCCGTAGATCACCTCGGCTGAACAGGAGCGGTGGCATCTCCCGGATGCCGCGCAGCTGTGCAGGGTAGGTGTCTTCGAAGAAGGCGTGGACGCCGACTCGATCAGCTTGCCAGCCGGTGATCTCGGCGACGGCAGCGCTGATCAGCTCGGTGGTTGAAATCCCGTCCGGAAAGAGCGTGTCGGAGTGGCCGACCGTACGGTCCAGGACTGCCCTGGCGCTGCCGTTTTCCTGGATGTCGAGAGCGATCTCCGACCAGCGCGCGCGAGGCCGGCGAAGTAGTGCGACCAGGGAGGCCCGCTCGATCGTCGCCGTGTCCATGGGCACGATCGTAGGCCCTGGGCTGCGTTCCTGGCTCAGCCATCCTGGCCTGTGTTGATGACGAGAACCCCCGGCGGACGTCATCGCTAGAACGTATGTTCGATTCTGGCTGGAATCAAGAGCGGACCGACACTGGGCGACCGATCCTGCTTCCCCTTGCCGTCCAGGTGAGCGAAGGCTGGGGTTCGGCGGCGGCGCAACACCGCCGCGCTCGATCGGACGGCACGCCTTCCTTGCCTGGCAAGAGCGCCGCCGAGTTGAACGACCGGCGGGAACAGCGCGGGCCGAACGGGAGCCGTCATCGGTAGATGCGCCGTACCGGCCGATGCCGTCATCGAGGACGGCCCGAAAGCAGGATCATCAGGTGGTGGCTCCGGGGGATGATCATGAGCATCCGCCCATGATCCGACCCGTGAGGGAGAGCACCGTGAACGACGCCATCCGCATCCGCCAGGCCGGTCCGGACGACGCGGCCGTAGTGGACGCCCTGGTCCGGGAGATCGCGGCCCACGAGGGGGAGAGCGAGCACGTCGGCGCGACCCCCGACCGGTGGCGCGAGGTGCTCGGCCGCGCCGACGTGACGGTCCTGCTTGCCGAGCGGGACGGTGAGACGCTCGGCTACGTCTCCGCGCAGCGGCGCCTGCACATGTGGAGCGGTGAGGACATCCTCGCGCTCGACGACCTGTTCGTCCGTGCCGAGGCCCGGGACGGTGGCGTGGGCCGGCGGCTGATGACTGCGCTGGCCGAGCGGGCCGCCGCCGAGCGGCTGGTCATCCGCTGGGAGGTGAAGCCGGAGAACGAGGCGGCGCAGCGCTTCTACCGGCGGCTCGGCGGGACGCTCTTCCCGAAGGTGGTCGTCCGCTGGCTGCCGGAGAGCTACCTGCCGCTGATCGAAGACCGGTCGTAGCGGCAGGCCCGATCGGCCCGGCCGGATCCGCTCAACCGGCCGCGCGGCCGGCGAGCACCAGCGCCCAGCACAGCGCGCCGAACCCCGCAGTGCTCGCCACCGCCCGGACCACGTTCCAGGTGACCCAGGCGGACTCGAAGCGCTCGCGCGCCGCACCGGGATCGGCGGAACCGGCCGCCGCGAGCGCGTCGTTCAGCGGCACGTTCACCGCCACGGTGACGACGAACATCACCAGGTAGAGAGCAAGCCCGACGACGATCCACGGCAGCGCCGGCCGGACCGCCCCGCGCCACGCCAGCACCGCCGCGAGCGCGGCCAGCACCGGCGTACCCAGGAAGGCCAGCAGGAACCAGCCGTTGACGATGGTGACGTTGATGCGCTGCATCGCGTCCACGAACGTGCGGTCGTCCGCGCCGCGCAGCGCCGGCATCACCGCGTACGCGAACGCGGCGAACAGGCCCGCCATCAGCCCGGCCCCGACTGTGGCGCCGACCAGCGTCAGTTGTTGTACGAGTCGCATGTCCTCATCGAACCGCCGTGCGGTGAGACGGCCCATGGCCAGGACGCGCGATCCTGTGTTCAATCGTCTCCGTGGACGCCGTCTCCGGCCTGCTCGACGGTCCCCGGGCGCGGGGCGCCTTCCTGCTGCGCTCGATCCTCACCCCGCCCTGGTCGATGCTGATCCGGGACGAGGCGCTGCTCACGCTGGTCGCCGTGGTGCGGGGGGACGCCTGGATCGTCCCGGAGGAGGGGGAGGCCGCGCGGCTCGGCGATGGTGACGTGGCGATCGTGCGTGGCCCGGCCCCGTACACCGTGGCGGACGACCCGGCCACGGCGCCGCAGGTGGTAGTGCACCCGGGCCAGCGCTGCACCACGCCGGACGGGCGGGAGCTGTTCGCGATGACGCGGTGGGGCGTACGCACCTGGGGCAACGGACCGGACGGCCGGACCGTGCTGCTCACCGGCACGTACCCGGTGCGGGGCACTGTCGGGCGGCGGCTGCTCGACACGCTGCCGCCGCTGGCGGTGGTCCGCCGTGAGTCCTGGGACTCTCCGCTCGTGCCGTTGCTGGCCGACGAGATCGTCAAGGACGACCCCGGCCAGGATGCGGTGCTGGACCGCCTGCTGGACCTGCTGCTCATCGCCGCGCTGCGGGAGTGGTTCGCACGGCCCGGGGCTGCCGCGCCCGGCTGGTACCGGGCGTACGCGGATCCGGTGGTCGGCCGCGCGCTGCGGATGCTGCACGACGACCCGGCCCGGCAGTGGACGGTGGCGTCGCTGGCCGCCGAGGTCGGGTTGTCGCGTGCGGCGCTGGCCCGGCGGTTCACCGCCCTGGTGGGCGAGCCGCCCATGGCGTACCTGACGGGCTGGCGGCTGGCGCTCGCGGCCGACCTGCTCCGCGAGCCCGGCGCCACTGTCGGCGCGGTGGCCCGCCGGGTCGGCTACGGCAGCTCGTTCGCGCTGAGCACCGCGTTCAAACGCCGGTACGGCACGAGCCCTCGTCGGCACGTCGACGCGGCTAGATTGACCGGATGACTGTCGACCTGTTCGCCGGCGTCCCGATCCATGACATCGCCGTGTCGACGGCCTGGTACGAGCGGCTGCTCGGCGCCCCGCCGCAGTTCCTGCCCAACGACCACGAGTCGGTGTGGGAGCTGGCCGAGCACCGCTACCTCTACATCGAGGTGCGGCCCGACCACGCCGGTCACGCCATGCAGACTGTCTTCGTCGAGGACTTCGACTCCCGTCTCGCGGCGATCGCCGCCCGAGGGCTGGAGCCGGCTGCGCAGGAGACCTACGACAACGGCGTCCGGAAGGCGATCTTCCACGACCCGGACGGCAACGAGATCGGCTTCGGCGGCGGCCCCGCCTGACCGGGCCGCGGCGATCCGCGGCCCGGTCGGCGACGTCAGCGTGGGCCGCGCGTCTTCGGCAGGTCGAACTGGTCCGCCCGGCGGCAGTCCTTCGGGCCGCCGACCGCCTGCGGGCCGACCTCCTCCAGTGCCTTACGGGCGCGCTGCCGACCGAGGTTCCAGGCGTACCAGGGGTCGGGCTCGGCGAGGTCGTCGGCGATCCAGCTCAGCGTGCACCGGCGTACCGGATCGGGAAGCTTGGCCAGCGACGGCGTCGCGTCGGCGGACAGCGCCCGCAGATACCAGGCGTCGATCTTGCCGGTCTGCTCGTACCGCAGCGTGTTGCGGCGGGCGACGTAGTCCTCCGGGTTGAGCACCGCCAGGCCGAGCAGCATCGTCACGGCCAGCGCGACGGTGGCGCCGGGAATCCACCGGCCCTTGAACCGGACGCCGGCCAGGATGATCATCAGGAAGACCGTGCCGAGCAGCATCTCGAACGCCATCACGAAGATCCGCTCGCCGGTGAAGCTGTAGACCTTCTGGTACGTCCACATCCGGGACAATGCCGACGCCACGATCACCACGCTCAGCGCGCTGATCAGCCCGAGCAGCACACGCAGCAGGACGCGCTCGACCGGCCGCTCCCGGCGCGCCCAGCGGCCCACGCCGCCGAGCACCGCCACCGTCAGCAGCGTGACGAAGAGCAACTGCCAGAAGCCGCTGCGCGCGTACTCGGCGTAGCTGAGACCGGCGACCCGCTGCACGTGCTGCTGCCCGCCGAAGAGCACAGTGAACTGCACCACCACGAACCCGGCGAACAGCAGGACGAGCGCGCCGATGGCCGGGGCCCACTCCAGCAGGCCGATCCGCCGCTCGCCGGACCTGTCCACCGTGGACAGGTCCGGCGGCGCGGCGAGCGTGTAGACCGCGGCCACCGCGATCAGCCCGCCCACCACTGCCAGGAACACCCAGCTGAACACCGAACCCATGTCGGTCTCGGGCACGAACGAGCCGAGCGCCTCGGAGAACGCCGCGTCGGCGGAGGCGAGCAGACTGCCGAAGACCACGAGCACCACGACCGTGGCGACCACCGAGACAGTCACCTTGCTCACCGTCGCCGCCGACGCCGAGGCGGTGACGTGCCGGCGTACCCAGGGCAGGCCGCGTAACGCCGCGAACGGCGTGGCGACCAGGCCGAACAGGATCGATCGCACCAACCGCCCGCCGACGATCGCGAGGGTGGCGCAGCCCAGCGCGCCGAGTACGCAGAACGTCACGAGCCACCAGGCGTTGCGGAACGCCGGCACGGCCATCAGCGCCAGCGCGGCCGCCGCCCACCCGGCCCGGATGAGCCGGTCGGCGCGCGGCAGGTCAGCGGTCTTCGACCGGATCGCCAGCACCACCGCGACAGTGAGCGTGAGCCACCCCAGGAACCAGCCGACGCCGACCCGGCCCAGCGGCACGAAGACCGCGCCGCCGACCGCGCCGGCCAGCACCGCGAGCGGCACGGCCCGGCCGGTCGCCGCCTTCGGGCCGGGCCACCGCGCGCCGAGGAACGAGGTCCGCGGCGTCGGCGGTCGCGGCGCCCAGACCGGCGCCTGCGGATGGCCGGTCCACCCCACACCGGGGTACGGCGGCGCGCCCACCGGCCGACCGGGAGGCTGCGGCATCCCCGGAGCGTGCGGTGTGACCGGCGCGGGCGGCGCGCCGGGGATCGGCGGCGTGCTCGGGGTCCCGGGCCGGCCGGAAGCGTGCGGCGTGCCGGGCGCGCCGGAACCGGCCTGCGGGTGCGCACCCGGTGCGCCCGAACTGGCCAGTGTGCCGGAGCCGGCCTGCGGGTTCGGCGCATCCGACGGGGACGAACCCGGGGTGGCAGGCGAACCGGTGGCCGGAGCCGTCGTGCCGGCGCCCGAGGAGGACGGACCCGCCGATGCGGCGTCCTCGGCAGCCGAAGGGGTTCCGTCGGCTCGGGTGGCGGCAGGCCGGGCCGCCGGAGCGGTGTCCGGCGTGGCGGCGACGGGCTCCGCCGGACGGTCGGCCGGTGCGGTGGCGGGCTCCCCATGATCAGCCGCCCCCGTCGAACCGTCCCCGGCCGGGGACACGCCCGCGCCTGCGGAAGCCGGCGGCGCCTTGGCGACGTCGCCGGTGGTGGGGGAGAGGGCGGCATCCTCCACCGGGGAGCGTTCGACGGCCGGTGCTGTCGCCTGGGCAGGCACCGCGCTCGGCTGGCCGGCCGCCGGCACCAGCGGGACGAACAGCGCGTACCCCTGGGTGCCGGGCGGGACGGTGACCGGAATCGCCCAGCCGGGCTGCCCCTCCGCGCCGGGCCACGGCACCGGTGGGGGCGCGCCCTCCATGCTGGGCATCACCAGCAGATAGGGCTGGGAAGGTGGGACGTCGCCCGCGGGAGGCCCGTTCGCCGGGGCGGCGCGGGAGGGCTCGGGGGACGGTTCCGGCTCGGGCAAGGGACGCTCCTCGATCACAGGGTTTCGTCACTCTAGGTCCACCCACATGCGCCCCGCCGCCCCGTCTGTCCGTTCGGTCACGTCGGCCCGGCCGATCGGCGCGGATCGAACCTTTGACGTCTCGCGGCCGTACCAGTGCGCGGGAGGTCGATCACATGGCCGCACGCCGCGCGCTCGTCGCGCTCGCCGCCGTCGCCGTGACGGTGCCGCTCGCCGCCACGCCGGCCGGCGCGCACGGTGCGCCGACCAGCCCGCTGAGCCGGGCCGCCACGTGCGGGCCGGAAGGTGGTGGCCGGGCGCGGACGCCCGCGTGCCGGGCCGCGATCGCCGCCGGAGCAGCGGTACGCGAGTGGGACAACATCCGGGTCGCCCGCGTCGACGGGCGGGACCGGGAACGCATCCCGGACGGGGAACTGTGCAGCGGCGGGCTGTCCGCGTACCGGGGGCTGGATCTGCCGCGCGCGGACTGGCCGGCCACCACGCTCACCGCCGGTGCCCGGCACACGTTCCGCTACCGCACCACCATCCCGCACCAGGGCACGTTCCGGTTCTACGTCACCACCGGCTCGTACTCGCCGCAGCGGCGGCTGACCTGGGCGGACCTGGAGAAGAAGCCGTTCCTTCAGGTCACCGACCCGCCGATCCGCTCCGGCGCGTACGAGATGCGGGGGCGGCTGCCGGCCGACCGGACCGGCCGGCACATCGTCTACGTCATCTGGCAGAACTCGGACACCCAGGACACCTACTACTCCTGCTCGGACGTGATCTTCCGGGCGGCACGCGGTGAGCCGGACGCGACCCCGGCAGCGCCGGAGGCGAGCGCGTCGCCTCCGCGTACCCTCGCCGGGGCGGCGACCGACGACGAGCCGGCGGTGCCGGTGGCGACGGTGACCGACGGCGGACCGCTGTCCCGGCCGCTCGTGCTCGGCGCGGCGGCGCTCGTCGTCGCGCTGCTCGCCGCGGCGGTGGTCGGACGGCGGCTGAGCCGGGCCGGCGGCCCTCCGCCCGGACGGCCGTGCGGTGTCCGCAACCACCGCGCCGGGCGGCGCCGCGTCTGGTGAGTCAGCCGAGCAGGCGCTCGATCTCGGCCAGGTCCTCACCGGCGAGGTCGAGGTTGTCCAGCGCGGCCACGTTGCCCTCCAGCTGCGCCACGCTGCTCGCGCCGATGATGAGGCTGGTCATTCGCGGGTCGCGCAGCGCCCAGGCGAGGGCGAGCTGGGCGAGCGTCTGACCGCGCCGCTCGGCCACCGCGGCGAGCCCCCGGACCGTCGCCATCGTCTCCTCGTCGAGGTCGGCCTCGTTGAGGAAGACGCTCGTGCGTACCCGGGAGTCGGCCGGGATGCCGGTGAGGTAACGGTCGGTGAGCAGGCCCTGGGCGAGCGGGCTGTACGCGATGCAGCCGGCGCCGACGCCCTCCAGCGTGTCCAGCAGGCCGTCGCTCTCCGTCCAGCGGTTCATCATCGAGTACGACGGCTGGTTGATCAGCAGCGGCGTGCCCAGGTCGCGCAGGATCTCGGCGGCGCGCTCGGTCTGCTCCGAGTCGTAGTTGGAGATGCCCACGTAGAGCGCCTTGCCGGAGCGGACGATCGCGTCGAGCGCGCCCATCGTCTCCTCCAGCGGGGTCTCCGGGTCGAAGCGGTGCGAGTAGAAGATGTCGACGTAGTCCAGCCCGAGGCGGCGCAGCGACTGGTCCAGCGACGAGATCAGGTACTTGCGCGAGCCCCACTCGCCGTACGGGCCGGGCCACATCAGGTACCCGGCCTTGCTGGAGATCACCAGCTCGTCCCGGTACGGCTTCAGGTCGCCTGCGAGCAGCCGGCCGAAGTTCTCCTCCGCCGAACCGGGCGGAGGACCGTAGTTGTTGGCCAGGTCGAAGTGGGTGATGCCGAGGTCGAAGGCGCGGCGGACGATGTCGCGCTGCCGCTCGAAGGGCCGGTCCGGTCCGAAGTTGTGCCACAGGCCGAGGGAGATGACGGGGAGCTTCAGCCCGCTCCGGCCGCTGCGCCGGTAGATCATCTCGTGGTAACGGTCGTCGCTGGCGAGGTATGTCACGGGGCCATTCTGTCCGCAGCGGAGTGCGGCCGCAGCGGCGCGGGTACGTTCGGCCACATGCGTTACGTGCAGCTCGACACCCCCAAGCCCATCTCCAAGATCGGCCTCGGCACCTGGCAGTTCGGCTCCAAGGAGTGGGGCTACGGCCCCGACTACGAGCGCCGCGCCGCCGAGATCGTCCGGCGGGCGCTCGACCTGGGCGTCACCCTGTTCGACACCGCCGAGCTGTACGGCTTCGGCCGCAGCGAGCGCATCCTCGGCGCGGCGCTGGGCGACGACCGGAGCAAGGTCGTCGTCGCGAGCAAGATCTTCCCGCTGCTGCCGGTCGCCCCCGTGGTGCAGCAGCGCGCCGTCGCTTCCGCCGCCCGGCTCGGCGTCGACGGCATCGACCTCTACCAGGTGCACCAGGCCAACCCGGTGGTCGCCGACACCACCACCATGCGCGGCATGCGCTCGCTGCAGGACGTCGGACTGGTCGGCGAGGTCGGCGTCAGCAACTACGGCCTGCGCCGGTGGCGGTTCGCCGAGGCCGCGCTGGGCCGCCGGGTGCTGAGCAACCAGGTCCGCTACAGCATGATCGACCGCGGCCCCGAAGAAGACCTCATCCCGTACGCGGAGCAGGCCGGCCGGATCGTCATCGCGTACTCGCCGCTGGCGCAGGGTTTCCTCTCCGGCCGCTACGACGCCACGAACCCGCCCGCCGGGGCGGTACGCCGGGCCAACCCGTACTTCCTGCCGGAGAACCTGGAACGCGGCACCGCGCTGATCGCCACGCTGCGCGAGGTGGCCGACGCGCACGACGCCACGCCGAGCCAGATCGCGCTCGCGTACGTGCTGCGGCACCCGAACGTGGTGGCCATCCCCGGCGCGTCCGGGGTCGAGCAGATGGAACGCAACGCGGCCGCCGCCGAGATCGACCTGACCGACGACGAGTACGCCGCGCTGGTCGCCGCCGCGCACGCGTTCCGCCCGGTCACCGGCCTGGCCGCGGTGCCCCGGATGGTCCGCGCCCGCCTCGGGAGGTGAGCGGCGCTCCGGCGGCGTCAGTGGCGACGGGCGCCGCCGGTCACCGGAGCGCGCTAGCGTGGATCGGGTGACCGCTCCCAACCAGGTTCCCCCGGTCCCGCCCGCCGAGCTGCCGAGCACGCTCGGCGCGTTGCGCGCGACCGGCCACCAGTACCGCACGGTCAAGCAGGAACTCCGAGACAACCTCCTCGCCCGGATGGGCTCCGGCGAGGACCGCTTCCCCGGCATCGTGGGCTACGAGGACACGGTGCTGCCCGAGGTCGAGCGCGCGCTGCTCGCCGGGCACGACATGGTGCTGCTCGGCGAACGCGGGCAGGGCAAGACCCGCCTGATCCGCTCGCTCGGCGCGCTGCTGGACGAGTGGACCCCGGTGATTCCCGGCTCGGTGCTCAACGAGCACCCGATGCACCCGATCACCCCCGCCTCCCGGGCACTGGTCGACTCGGCCGGCGACGACCTGCCGATCGGCTGGCTGCACCGCTCGATGCGGTACGGCGAGAAGCTCGCCACGCCGGACACCAGCGTCGGCGACCTGATCGGCGACGTCGACCCGATCCGGCTCGCCCAGGGGCGCACGCTCGGCGACCCGGAGACCATCCACTTCGGGCTCGTACCGCGCACCAACCGGGGCGTCTTCGCCGTCAACGAGCTGCCCGACCTGGCCGAACGCATCCAGGTGGCGCTGCTCAACGTGCTGGAGGAGCGCGACATCCAGGTCCGCGGCTACCAGCTGCGGCTGCCGCTGGACCTGCTGCTGGTGGCTAGCGCCAACCCGGAGGACTACACCAACCGGGGCCGGATCATCACGCCGCTCAAGGACCGGTTCGGCGCGGAGATCCGTACCCACTACCCACTCGACCTCGACCTGGAGCTGTCGCTGATCCGGCAGGAGGCCGACCTGGTCGCCGTCGTGCCGGAACACGTGCTGGAGGTGCTGGCCCGGTTCGCCCGCGACGTGCGGGAGTCCCCGTCGGTGGACCCGCGCTCCGGTGTGTCCGCCCGGTTCGCCATCGCCGCCGCGGAGACGGTGGCCGCCGCCGCGTTGCGTCGTTCCGGTCTGCTGGCCGGTGCCTCTGCTGCCTCGGGTGGCGGGGCCGGGTCGGCGCCCCGGCCGGAGGCGCCGGTGGCCCGGATCGGCGACACCGTGTCGGTCACCTCCACGCTGCGCGGCAAGGTCGAGTTCGAGAGCGGCGAGGAGGGACGCGAGATCGAGGTGCTCGCGCACCTGCTGCGTACCGCCACCGCCGAGACGTTCCGCGCCCGCCTGGCCGGGCTCGACCTGTCCGGCTTCACCGCGATCGTCGCCGAGGGCGGCGCCGTGGAGACCGGGGAACTGGTCTCCTCGGCCGAGCTGCTGCGCCAGGTCGGCACCGTACCGGGGCTGGCCAAGGTGCTCGACCGGCTCGGGCTCGGCGACGCGCCCAGCCCGGAGGAGGCCGCCGCCGGCATCGAGTTCGTGCTGGAAGGGCTGCACCTGACCCGCCGGCTCGGCAAGGACGTCACCGACTCGGGGCGCACCGTCTACGGGGACCGGGACTGACAATGGCCGGCGGCAACCGCTTCCGGTACGGGCAGTGGCGCGGCGGACCCGACCCGCTCGCCCCGCCGTACGACGTGCGCGCCGCGGTGGACGCGGTCGGCTCGGACGTGCTCGCCGGCGGCAGCCTGCGCGAGTCGCTGCGTGAGCTGCTGCGGCGCGGCCCGCAGGGGAGGGGCGGCCTGGACGACCTGGCCGCCCGCGCCCGCCGCCTGCGCCGGGAGGCGCTGCGCCGCGGCGACCTGGACGGCGCCGTAACCCGGGCCCGCGCGCTGCTCGATCAGGCGCTCGCCGCCGAACGCGACGAGCTGCGCGGCCGCGACGGCGACGACGCCCGGTTCGCCGAGGCCGTGCTCGACAACCTGCCCCGCTCCACCGCCCGCGCGGTGTCGGAGCTTTCCGGGTACGACTGGGCCAGCGCCGAGGCCCGGCAGACCTACCAGCGCATCCTCGACGGGTTGCGTGGCGACGTGCTGGAGCAGCGCTTCGCCGGGCTGCGCGACGCGGCGCGGGCCGCCGCCGACCCGGCCGCCCAGCGGCAGCTCGCCGAGATGATGCGCGACCTCAACGACCTGCTCGCCCGGCACGCCCGCTCGGAGGACACCACCGACGCGTTCGCCGAGTTCATGGGGCGGCACGGGGAGTTCTTCCCGGAACGGCCCAGGAACGTCGACGAGCTGATCGACGTGCTGGCCCGGCGGGCGGCTGCAGGTGAGCGACTGATGCGGTCGCTGTCCGACCGGCAGCGCGAGGAACTGGCCGGACTGATGCGCCAGTCGCTCGGCGACCGGCTCGCCGGTGAGCTGTCCCAGCTCGACGCGCACCTGCGGTCGCTGCGGCCGGACCTCAACTGGCAGCGCGGCGAGCGCGTACGCGGCGACCAGCCGCTCGGCTACGGCGAGGCCACCGGCGCGCTCGACGAGATCGCCGAACTCGACGAGCTGCTGGACTCCCTCGACCAGGACCAGCCCGGCGCCACGCTCGACGACGTCGACGTGGAGGCGGTCGCCCGCACGCTGGGCCGTGACGCCGCCGACGACGTACGCCGGTTGCAGGAACTGGAACGCGAGCTGCGCCGCCAGGGCTGGGTCACCCGCGACGCGGAAGGGCTGACGCTCAGCCCGAAAGCGCTGCGCCGGCTCGCGAGCACCGCGCTGCGGCGCGTCTTCTCCGACCTGACCGCCGGCCCGCGCGGCCAGCACGACCTCCGCACCGCGGGCGCGGCCGGCGAGGTGAGCGGGGCGTCCCGCCCCTGGGAGCACGGCGACGAGCAGCCCCTGGACGTGGTGCGCACGCTCACCCGCGCGGTACGCCGGGCCGGGCCCGGAGTGCCGGTTCCGCTGGCTGTCGACGACTTCGAGGTGGTGGAGACCGAACGCCGGGCGTCGGCGGCCGTGGTGCTCTGCGTCGACCTGTCGTACTCGATGATCTCGCAGGGGCGCTGGGGCCCGATGAAACAGACCGCGCTGGCCCTGTCGCACCTGATGGCCACCCGGTTCCCGCAGGACGCGCTGCAGATCGTCGGCTTCGGCCGGGAGGCGATGCCGCTGACCCAGCAGGAGCTGGCGGCGGTGGAGCCGGACATGCAGCAGGGCACGAACCTGCAGCACGCGCTGCGGCTCGCCGGCCGGCACCTGCGCCGCCACCCCGGTGCCGAGCCGGTGGTGCTCGTGGTCACCGACGGCGAGCCCACCGCGCACCTGGACCCGGAGGACGGCGAGGCGTACTTCCACTGGCCGCCGCTGCCGGAGACCATCTCGGCGACGATCCGGGAGGTGGACCGGCTGACCCGGTACGGCGCGACGCTCAACCTGTTCATGCTGGGCGACGACCCGGGGCTGCGCCGGTTCGTGGACGCGGTGGCGCGGCGCTCTGGTGGCCGGATGTTCACCCCCGACCTGGACGACCTGGGCGAGTACGTGGTGTCCGACTACCTACGAGCCCGCCACGGCCGCCGCTGACCCGCGCTCCCTCGTCCTCCCGCTCCCGTCCCCGCGTGTTCTCGTCGATCTTGGAGTTGTGGCGCCCAGGATGCCCGGGTTCGCACTCTTCGCGAGGCACCACAACTCCAAGATCCCCGACCCCAGGCCCCCTGAGCGCGCGCGATCTTGCACTTCGGTGCCCCGCAAACCGGGCGAATCGGGTGCTCGGAGGGCGCAAACTGCAAGATCGCGGGGCCGGTCGCGGCCGCTTCGCTCCCGTCCAGCGCACGTCCTGCCCGGTCGCGTCGATCATGAACTTGGCGGCACTTGGTGTCCGGTTTGTCACCGTTAACCTCATGATCAACCCGGTGTGGGGGCCTGGTGAAGGCTTGTCGGACCTTGGAGTTGTGGTGCCCGGGATGCCCGGCTTGACGCCCTTCGTGAGGTGCCACAACTCCAAGATCGCGGTGATCAAGGAGTTAGTGGGCTCGTGGGTGCCGGAAAGGGCCGCAATCTCCTTGATCACGGGGCACAGAGCGAGGTGCCCGGATGGGCTGGGCGAATCTGGTCGATGGTGTGCGGGGTGTCGGGTTCGGGGGTGGTGGGCGGCACTCTGGTGGCGGAATCGTGGGCGGGCCGGTGGCGTTGTAACCGGGTGAACGATCGAGCAGGGCCGCGCCCCCGGAGCGAGGGGGTGCGGGCTGTGGGAACAGTGCCGGCCGTTGAGTACGTGCGACGGCGTGAGCCGCGGGGAATGATCTCGTCCGGCTGGTCGTTGAGCCTGGTTCCGACGACGTGAACCCCCGCCGCCCCCGGCGGCGAGCTGGCCCGGGAATGATGCCGGGTCGACGGTCGTTGGACATGCTTCCGGCGCCGCGGAGAGGCCCCCAGCCCCGCGAGCAGCCGAGATCCCCTGAGACTTTCTTGAGCGCCTGACGGTGCCCACGCACCCCCGGTCCCCCCCCGGGGGGGTGTGTCGACCCCCGAATGGAGCCCCCATCATGAACACGATTCTGCGTAAGAGCGTTCTGGGTATTGCTGGTCTGGCTTTCACCGGTGGCGTGTTCGCCGGCCCGGTCGCCGCCCACGCGGCCGACACCACCCACGCCGTCAAGCCGGTCACCGCCACCGTGCAGGGTGACAAGCTGATTCCGCACGGCGTGCAGGGCGCCCAGTCCCGCATCGACCTCAATGACGAGCAGACCGCCAACGTCAAGGCGATCATCGCGGCGACGAAGAAGGCCGGCATGGACGAGCGTGCCGCGGTCGTGTCGATCGCGACCGCGTTGCAGGAGTCGAAGCTGGAGAACCTCGGTCACCTCGGTGACCGTAACGACCACGACTCGCAGGGCCTGTTCCAGCAGCGCCCGTCCTCCGGTTGGGGCACGGTCGAGCAGATCACCGACCCCGAGTACTCCACGACCGCGTTCCTGAAGGGTCTGAAGCAGGTCGACGGCTGGCAGGACATGCCGCTGACCAAGGCCGCCCAGACCGTCCAGGTGAGCGCGTACCCGGACCACTACGCCCAGTGGGAGCAGCAGGCCGCCGACCTCGTCGCCCAGCACTGGAACAAGTAAGACAAAACGTGAAGGCCGGCACCCCGAACCAACGGGGTGCCGGCCTTCACGCCTGTCCGGACCCGTCCGGGTGAACCGGGCGCGGTAGCCGGGGTGGGCGCGGCAGCGACGGGGGTTGGATGCGGGACATGGACGAGGTGGACGTCGCGGCACTGCGGCAGGCGTACGACGAACTGTTCGCGGAGATCGACGCGGGCGGGTTCGGGCCGCCGCCGGAGGGGCAACTCAGCGCCGAGCAGATCGTCGCGCACCTCGCCGCCAACGACGAGCTGATGAGCGAGGCGACCGAGGCGGTGCTGGCCGGTTCGCCGTTCGCCTACTACGACCTGGACACCATTCACCGGCCGCAGCTGGACGCGCTGGTGTCCGAGTGCGGCGGGCTGGACGGCCTGGCGGTGCTGTTCCGGGCCACCAGCCAGAAGCTGTGCGCGCTGGCCGACCGGCTCGGCCCGGCGGCGGAGACACCTGTGGACACGGTGCTACGCGAGGGCTTCGACCTGGACGTGGACGAGTCGCTGCCCTGGGGCAGGGCGCTGGACCTGCACATCCGCGTGCACCTGCCACTGCACCTGACCCAGCTCCGCGCCTTGCGCCGCCAGCCCCACCTCGCCTGACCGCGGGACCGCCCGCCGCCGATCCGCCCCGCCGCCGATCATGGAGTTGTGGCGGTGGACAACTCCGGCACGTCCGGCCTTCCAGGCGCCACAACTCCAAGATCGACGGGAGCGGGGCGCGGGGAACGCGGGGACGTCGCGGGGGACGTCGCGGGGGAAGGGTGGCGGAACGTGCGGCGGTAGGCGGTGGGGGCCACGCCGACCCGGGCGTGGAAGTGCTGGCGGAGCGCGGCTGTGGTGCCGAAACCTGCGTCCTGGGCGATGCGGTCGACGCTCAGGTCAGTGGTCTCCAGCAGCACCCGGGCGTGCTCGGTGCGCTGCTGGAGCAGCCACTGCGCCGGGCTGAGCCCGGTCTCGGAGCGGAAGTGCCGGGTGAACGTGCGGACGCTCATCCGCGCGTGCGCGGCCATATCGCGCAACGCCACCGGCTCGTGCAGGCGCTGCCGGGCCCACTCGCGGGTGGCGGCGGTGCCGTGGTCGGTGCCCCGGGGCACCGGCCGTTCGATGTACTGGGCCTGCCCGCCGTCCCGCCACGGCGGCACCACGCAGCGCCGGGCCGCCCGGTTGGCCGCCGCGCTGCCGTGGTCGGTACGGACGACGTGCAGGCACAGGTCGATGCCGGCGGCCACCCCGGCCGAGGTGAGCACGCGCCCGTCGTCGACGAAGAGCACGTCGGGGTCGAGTCGTACGCCGGGGTGCAGGCGACGGAAGCGTGGGGCGTACGCCCAGTGGGTGGTGGCCGGGCGGCCGTCGAGCAGACCGGCGGCGGCCAGCACGAACGCGCCGGTGCAGATGGACATGACGCGCGCTCCCCGGGTGTACGCGGCGCGCAGCGCGTCGGCCGCCTCGGCGGCCACCGTGCCGTCGAGCAGTGGCGGACCGGCGTGGATGCCGGGGACGATCACGGTGTCGGCGGTGTCGAGGAGTTCCAGGCCGTGGTCGGGGAGCACCTGGAAGCCGGCGCTGCTGCGTACCGGCTGCCCGCCGGGGGTGCACGTGGCGACGAGGTACAGGGGGACGCCGCCGTCGGTGCGGGCGGCGCCGAAGACCTGGGCGGGGGTGCCGAGGTCGAGTGCCACCACGCCGTCGAGGGCGAGGACTGCGACCCGGTGCGGTACGGACATGGCCCGATTATTGCGCATGATGGCTTTCCGGCCACTCGTCGGCGAGGCCACCCCGGTCCGAGACTCGGCTGGTGAACCGATCCCGCCTGCACCCGGCCTGGCTCGTCGCCGCCGTCGCCTTCGTCGCGCTCGTCGGCGCGGCCGGTTTCCGGGCCACACCCGGCGTGCTACTGCACCCGCTGCACGCCGAGTTCGGCTGGCCGCTGGCGACCATCTCCGCCGCCGTCTCGGTCAACCTGCTGCTGTACGGGCTCACCGCGCCGTTCGCCGCCGCGCTGATGGACCGGTTCGGCATCCGCCGGGTGGTGGCCGGCGCGCTGGTGCTGGTGGCCGCCGGAAGTGGCCTGACCGTGGCGATGACCGAGAGCTGGCAGCTCATCCTGTGCTGGGGCGTCCTCGTCGGGCTGGGCACCGGCTCGATGGCCCTGGCGTTCGTGGCGACGGTGACCGGGCGCTGGTTCGTCAAGCGCCGGGGCCTGGTGACGGGTGTGCTCACCGCGGGTGGGGCGGCCGGGCAGCTGGTCTTCCTCCCGCTGCTGGCGGTGCTGGTGCGCGACCACGGCTGGCGCACGGCGGCACTCGTCGTGGCCGGGGCCGCGCTGGCGGTCGTACCCCTTGTGGTGTGGTTGTTGCGCGAGCACCCGGCGGATCTGGGGCGGCCCGCCTACGGCGCGACGGAGGTCGTGCCGCCGGCCCGGCCGGAGGGCGGCGCGGCGGCCCGGGCGGTCGGCGCGCTCGCCGCCGCCGCGCGGACGCGGCCGTTCTGGCTGCTCGCCGCTGGTTTCGCGATCTGCGGCGCGACCACGAACGGCCTGGTGGGTACGCACTTCGTGCCGGCCGCGCACGACCACGGCATGCCGGAGACCACAGCGGCCGGGCTGCTCGCCCTGGTCGGGCTCTTCGACATCGCCGGTTCGATCGCCTCCGGCTGGCTCACCGACCGGGTCGACGCGCGGCTGCTGCTCGGCGCCTACTACGCGTTGCGCGGGGCGTCGCTGCTGGTGCTGCCGAGCCTGTTCGCCGGGTCGGCCCGGCCGAGCATGCTGGTCTTCATCGTCTTCTACGGGCTGGACTGGGTGGCGACGGTGCCGCCCACCGTGGCGCTGTGCCGGGAGTGGTTCGGCGCGTCCGGGGCGGTGGTGTTCGGCTGGGTGTTCGCCGCGCACCAGTTCGGGGCCGCGCTCGCGGCCACCGGCGCCGGGCTGGTCCGGGACCGGCTCGGCGACTACGCGATGGCCTGGTACGTGGCGGGCGCGCTGTCGGTCGGCGCGGCCGGGCTGTCGCTGCTGCTGCGCCGCCGTCCCGCCGACGAACCGGCGTTCGCGCTCCCGGTGGTCGCGGGCCGGCGGGCCTGGAGCTACCGGGGTTGACGCCCGCGCTGCCGGTCAGCCGACCGCCCACTGCTGCTCCGGAGCGCCGCTGCACGGCGCCTGCTCCAGCTCACGGCCGGGCTCGGTGCCCGCGTCGTCGACCTGCGCGCACTTGCCGCTGTGCACCGCGACCAGCAGCGCCACGCCGTCGCCGGCCTGCTGGAACCGCCACTGCTGGTTGGCCTGCCCGTTGCAGGACCACTGCTGCACGTCCGTGCCGTCGTCGGTCTTCGCCTCGTTGACGTCCAGGCACTTGCTGCTCGCGGCGTTGACCAGCAGGTAGGTGTCGTTCGTGACCGGCGTGACCACCCACTGCTGCTCGGGCCCGCCGGTGCAGTCGGCGAGCGCTGCCTGCGCGCCCTCGGCCTCGTCGCCGGTCACGCCGAGGCAGCGCCCGGACGGCACGCCCCGGAGCACCTTCGGCGTGGCCACCGGCGCGGCCGGGGTGGTCGGCGCCGCGCTCGGCGAGGGCGACGGCGTGGGCTCCGCCGACGGTTCCGCGCTCGGCTCGCTCGCCGTCGCGGTCGGCACTGCCGCCGCCGGCACCACCGGCCGCTCGTCGCCACCGCCGAGCACGCCGGTGGCGAAGAAGGCCCCGAGGAGTACGCCGGTCACGCCGACGCCCAGCGCGATCCGCATCAGCGGGTCCTGCGGCAGCCGGAGACCACGGGCGCCACGGGCGCGGCGGGCCCCGTAGACGGTGCCGGACGGGTCGGAGTGCGGGTCGGCCATGGGAGCATGGTGACCCACCGGGGCCGCCGGGTGCCAGTCACCCCGGCGGCACGGTGACTCAGTCGACGACCCGGACGTCCTTCCAGAACGCCACCCGGTCGCGGACCATCTCCGCCTCCGGCTTCGGGTCGCTGTAGTACCAGACGGCGTCCGGGCTGGTCACGCCGCCGTGTTCGAGCGTGTAGTAGGAGGCGGTGCCCTTCCACGGGCAGACCGTGTGGGTGTCGGAGGGGCGGATCAGGTCCTCGCGCAGGGCCGTACGGGGGAAGTAGTGGTTGCCCTCGACCAGCACCGTGTCGTCGCTCTCGGCGACGACGAGGTCGTTCCAGACGGCTTTCGGCATGTCCTCCACGCTATGCCGCCGGCCCTCCACCGGCCACCGCTCAGCGCGTCGGCTCCTCGTCTGTCACGTCGGCCACAGTCGCGCCGAGCGCGGCCAGCGCGGTGTCCGCGTCGACGGCGACGGCGAGGCCGTGCTCGCCCGCGCCGAGCGTGATCTCCCGGCCGCGCAGCCGCTCGTCGGCGACCACCGGCCAGGCGGTGGTGGAGCCGAACGGCGTGATGGTGCCGCGCGCGTACCCGGTGGCGGCCTTCGCCGCCTCGGCGTCCGGCATCGACAGCCGGCTGACACCGAGCAGGGCGCGCAGCTTCGGCCAGGAGATCACCCGGCCGCCGGGGGTCAGCACGAACAGCAGGTCGCCCTCGCCGCGGCGGACCACGATCGTCTTGACCACGTCCGGCACCTCGACGCCGCGCGCCGCGGCCGCCTCGGCGAGGCTCGCCACCGGGCCGTGCCGGATGACCCGGTACGGCAGGCCGGTGTGGTCGAGAGCGGTCAGCGCGGGATTCGCCATGGCGGTCACGGTAACGCGCGCGCCGACCGTGAGTCGGCGAGGCCATCGTGGACGTCCCCCGAATTGTCGTACCCGCGCGTAAGGTGATCTCATGCACGCTGTCCGTGATCATGAACGGGCGGTGGACACGCTGCGGCGCTCCTACGCCGCGGTGCCCGCCGGGGAACCCGTACGGCTGGCCAAGCAGACCTCGAACCTCTTCCGGCCACGTTCCGCTCCACGTACGCCGGGTCTGGACGTGAGCGGCCTGACCGGGGTGCTCGCCGTCGACCCGGCGG
This sequence comes from Micromonospora chalcea, assembly GCF_028768405.1. Classification (NCBI taxonomy): domain Bacteria; kingdom Bacillati; phylum Actinomycetota; class Actinomycetes; order Micromonosporales; family Micromonosporaceae; genus Micromonospora; species Micromonospora chalcea. The sequence goes on from NZ_CP118233.1 coordinate 5,856,685, forward strand.
CCCGCACCGCCGACGTGCAGGGCATGTGCACCTACGAGGATCTGGTCGACGCGACGCTGCCGCACGGCCTGATGCCGCTTGTCGTGCCGCAGTTGCGCACGATCACGCTGGGCGGCGCGGTGACCGGGCTGGGCATCGAGTCCACCTCCTTCCGCAACGGCCTGCCGCACGAGTCTGTGCTGGAGATGGACGTGCTCACCGGCTCGGGAGAGATCGTCACGACCCGGCCCCGGGGCGAGCACGCCGAGCTGCACCGGGCCTTCCCCAACTCGCTGGGCAGCCTCGGCTACGCCACCCGGCTGCGCATCGAGCTGCAACCGGTACGCCGTCACATGGCGCTGCGCAACATCCGGTTCACCCGGCCGGAGGAACTGGTCGACGCGGTCGGCGAGGTGGTGGCCAAGGGCGCCTGGGGCGGCGAGCCGGTCGACGCCATGGACGGGGTGATGTTCAGCCCCGGCGAGGCGTACCTCGTGCTCGGCACGTTCACCGACGAGGCCGAGGACGGTCCGTCCGACTACACCGGCCAGGAGATCTACTACCGCTCGTTGCGTCGGCGCACCCGGGACACGCTCACCGCGTACGACTATCTCTGGCGCTGGGACACCGACTGGTTCTGGTGTTCGGCGGCGTTCGGGGTGCAGCACCCGGTGGTGCGGAGGCTGTGGCCGCGGCGCTACCGGCGCAGCGACGTCTACCACCGGATCGTGCGGCTGGAGCACCGGCACCAGGTGGCCGCGCGCGTCGACAGGTGGCGGGGCCGCCCGGCCCGCGAACGGGTGGTGCAGGACGTGGAGGTCCCGCTGGACCGCACGCCCGAGTTCCTGCGCTGGTTCGCGGCGAACGTGGGCATGACGCCGGTGTGGCTGTGCCCGCTGCGGCTGCGCGAGCCCGCCGGCCCCGGGTCGGCGAAGGCGTGGCCGCTATATCCGCTCCGACCGGGCGAAACGTATGTGAACATCGGCTTCTGGGGAAGCGTGCCCATCGCGGCGGGCGCCGCCGACGGGGACGTCAACCGCCAGATCGAGCGCAAGGTGTCGGAGGTGGGCGGTCACAAGTCGCTCTACTCCGACGCGTACTACGACCGGGGCGAGTTCGACCGGCTCTACGGCGGGGAGACCTGGCGCGCCGTGAAGGACCGCTACGACCCGGACCACCGACTCACCGGACTGTACGAGAAGGCGGTAACCCGAGCATGAGTCTGACCGACCGAACACCGGGGGCGGCGAGCGCCCCGGCCGGCCCGCCGGCGGGCGGCCGGCGTACCGGACCCACAGTCGCGGACGTGGTCCGCGCGGTCACCACCGGCGACCTGCCCGTCCGGGTGACCGGCTACGACGGCAGCGCGGTGGGCCCGGCCGACGCCGGCATCACCCTGGCGATCCACACCGAGCGCGGCTTGTCCTACCTGCTCACCGCGCCCGGCGACCTGGGCATGGCCCGGGCCTACGTCAGCGGCGACCTCGGGCTGGAGGGCGTGCACCCGGGCGACCCGTACGATGCGCTGCGGGTCATCAAGGACGAGGTGCCGCTGCGGATCCCGGCGATGAGCGAGGCGCTCGCGCTGGTCCGCGGGCTGGGCTGGGAACGGCTGCGTCCGCCGCCGCCCCCGCCGCAGGAGGCGGCCCCGCGCTGGCGGCGGCTGATGACCGGGCTGCGTCACTCGCGTACCCGGGACAGCAGCGCGATCTCGCACCACTACGACGTGTCGAACGCCTTCTACGAGAAGGTGCTCGGGCCGTCCATGACGTACACCTGCGCGGTTTTCCGCAGCCCCGGCGACACCCTCGAAGAGGCGCAGCGGGCCAAGTACGACCTGGTCGCGGGCAAGCTGGCGCTCAAGCCGGGGATGCGGCTGCTGGACGTCGGCTGCGGCTGGGGCGGCATGGTCCGGCACGCGGCCCGCGAGTACGGCGTCAAGGCGCTCGGCGTCACCCTGTCCCGCGCGCAGGCCGAGTGGGCGCGGGCGGCGATCGAGCGGGAGGGGCTGAGCGAGCTGGCGGAGGTGCGCCACCTGGACTACCGGGACGCGCCGCACGAGCAGTTCGACGCGATCTCCTCGATCGGGCTGACCGAGCACATCGGCGTGCGCAACTACCCGGCCTACTTCGGCGCGCTGCGCTCCCGGCTCAAGCCCGGCGGGCGACTGCTCAACCACTGCATCACCCGGGCCGACAACCGGGCGCCGCACCGCTCCGGCGCGTTCATCGACAGGTACGTCTTCCCGGACGGCGAGCTGGCCGGTCCGGGTCGGCTGATCAGCGAGATCCACGACGCCGGGTTCGAGGTGCACCACGAGGAGAACCTGCGCCAGCACTACGCGCTGACGCTCGCCGGCTGGTGCCGCAACCTGGTCGAGCACTGGGACTTCTGCGTCGGCGAGGTCGGGCCGGGCACCGCCAAGGTGTGGGGCCTCTACATGGCCGGCTCCCGGCTGGCGTTCGAGCGCAACGGCATCCAGCTGCACCACGTGCTCGCCACGCACAACGGCCCGGAAGGGGTGAACGGGTACCCGCTGCGTCCGGACTGGACGCCCTGACCGGTCGTACCGACGAGAGGCCGCGCGGACCGCGCGGCCTCTCGTCGAAGTCATTGACAAAGAAGTTTTGTACGTACAAACTGATTTTGCCATGAGAGACGTCCTGTACCTGGAACAGCGCGAGCAGGCCGAGGCCCTGCTCAAGCCGCAGCGCATCGAGGTGCTACGGCAACTGGCCGAACCCCGCACCTGCACCGAGGTCGCGGCCCGGCTGGAACAGACGCCGCAGCGCGTCTACTACCACGTCAAGCAGCTCGTCGCGGCCGGGCTGGCCGAGCAGGTGGCGCAGCGCCAGGTGCGCGGCATCACCGAGGGCATCTACCAGGCCGCCGCCCGGTCGTACTGGCTCTCGCCCCGCCTGGTCGGCCGCATCGGCGGCGCCCGCCGGGCCCGCGACGAGCTGAGCCTGGGCTACCTGCTCGACCTCATGGAAGAGGTCCAGGCCGACATCGCCGCGCTCGACCGCGCCGCCCCCGAACTGCCGTCCGTCGGCGTCTCCGGCGAGATCCGGGTGCCCGCCGAGCGACGGCAGGAGTTCCTGCACGACCTGCAGACGACGCTGCAGGACCTGTTCACGCGCTACGGCGGCGCCGAGGGCGACGCCTTCAAACTCGCCGTGGCCTGCTACCCGAAAGGCGACAAGCATGAGTGAGCCGATGACCATCCGCGCCCGCCTCGCCGCACCCGTGGCGACCGTCCGCCGAGCCCTGACCGACCCCGCCGAGCTGCGCGTCTGGCTGGCCGAGCACGCCGAGGTCGAGCTGCCCCGGCGGTACGAGTTCTGGGGCCGCTACACGCCCGAGGGCGACGCGCCACACCAGCGGCTGCTGCACGTCGACGACCGGACACTGCGCTTCGCGTGGACGCTCGACGGGGTGGAGACCACCACCGAGTTCGAACTGGAGCCCGACGGCGACGGCACGATACTCACGCTGCGGCAGAGCCACTTCGACTACGCGGAGGCGATGAGCGGCAGCAGCATCCGGGGCGTGCTCCAGACGTACTGGTACCTGGCGATCGCCCACCTCAACGACCACCTGGACGGCCGGCCGCTGCTGCCGCGTACCGATTTCACCTCCGCCGACCTGCGCGGCGAGGTGGTCATCGACGCGCCGATGGACAAGGTGTGGACGTCGCTCACCGACTCGGCGCAGGTCACCGCCTGGTTCGGCTACCCGATCGGCGTGGAGCCCTGGGAGGGCGGCCGGTACGCGATGGGCGGCCTCGACGCCGGTGAGGCCGCGAAGGTGTTCGACGTGACGCCGGGGCGGGCGCTGTCCATCGACTGGGGGCCCGTCGGCGTGACGTCCTGGGAACTGGCGGAGTCCGACGGCCGGACGAAGCTGACGTTCGTGCAGTCCGGCTTCGACGAGGGCAACCCGCCGTACGCGGCGTGGAGCGGGAACGTGGCCGGGTGGGCCGAGCTGCGGCGCTTCCACGAGGTGCCCAACTGGAAGCCGATCTGGCTGTAAGGAAGGGCCCCCTCTTAACGCCTCCGGTAGAGGAGGGGGCCCCTTTTAACACGGCGCCCGGGTGGGTAATGCCGGGCGATGTTCTTCATCTTCGGGCTGCGGACCAAGGTCGTCCGGTCCGGCGTCGTCACCGAGGTCTGCCGCAACTGCGGCAACCAGGCCGCCCAGGTGATCACCCGCCGGGTCACCAAGTTCAGCCTCTTCTTCGTCCCGCTGATCCCGCTGCGCACCCGGTACGCGCAGCAGTGCACGTTCTGCGGCGCCGAGTACGACATCTCCCGCGCCGAGGCCGAGCGCCTCCCGGTCGGCTGACCGTGACCCGCTTCCTCTACTGGCTGATCGGCCGGCAGCCGGCCGCTCCGGTCGCCCCGCCGGTGCACACCGCCGCCCGTCCACCCTGCACCCCCGGGCGGCGGCACCACCGCCGGCGTCGCCGGGTCGCGGGCGCGCAGTCGCCCCGCTCGCCCTGGAACCGTTCCGCCGACCGCTGACGCACCGTGTTAATAAGGGGCCCTTCCTCTACCGGAGGCGTTAACAGGGGGCCCTTCCTTACACTTCATCGGGTGGAAGATCGGCTGGCACGGATCAGGGGTGGTGGGCCGCCCCGGCGGCACAACGCCCGTACCATCGCCGCGCTGACCGGCAACCCCGGCTGCACCCGCCGCGCCGTGCTGGACAGCGCGGGCGCGGACAAGCCGGCGCTGGCCGAGCGACTCGGCTTCCCGGCCCGCTTCGGTCAGTCCCGCTTCGCGATCACCCGCGGCAACGCGTTCGAGGCGCAGGTGAAGGCCGACGGCGGGAAGGAGCTGCTGCGCCTGGTCGCGGAGCGGCTCGGCGTACCCGTCCCGGAGGGCGCGACCTGGACCGACCTCGGCGCCGACGACGACCGGCCGGAACGGTCCCGGGCGGCGCTCACCGCGAGCGGCGACGGCCCGGCGCTGTTCGACCACCCGCTGCTCGGCCTGGACGTGGCGGGTACCCGGGTGCACCTGGAACCGGATCTGGTCGCCGCCCGGCTGGCGGGCCGGTTCCACGTCGTGGAGATCAAGTCGTTCCCGGTGATCGACGGGCAGGCCGACCCGGGCAAGGTCGCCGCCGCCGCGATCCAGTCCGCCGTCTACGTGCTGGCGTTGCGCGAGCTGCTCGCCGCCGAGGGACACGACCCGGAGCTGGTGTCGCACGAGGTGGTGCTGGTCTGCCCGCGCGACTTCGCCAACCAGCCGGTGGCCAGTCTGCTCGACGTGCGCCGCCAGCTGCTGGTGCTGCGCCGCCAGCTGGCCCGGATGGCCCGGGTCGAGGACCTGCTCGCCGCCGTGCCGGCCGGGTTCACGGTCGATCCGGCGGCCGATCCGGCGACGCTCGCCGCCGCGCTGCACGAGGTGCCGGCCCGCTACGCGCCTGATTGCCTGGCCGCCTGCGAGCTGGCGTACTTCTGCCGGCACGAGGCGCGCGGGCAGACCGGCGCGCTGGGCCGGCCGGTCCGCGAGGCGCTGGGCGGCGTCGAGGAGGTGGCCGACGTGCTGGCGCTCGCCGAGGGTTCGGCCGCGCCCGAGCCGGGGCAGGCGGAGGCCGCCGCGCTGCTGCGGGCCGCCGCGCGCCTGCGCGCCGACGCCCTCGCCGGGCAGACCGCATGAGTACGCTGCGCGCGCTCGCCCGGGCGCAGGCGGTCGTCTCCGGGCGGGCCCAGCCGGTGGCCACCGTCCGGCACCTGCACCTGTCGGAGCGGCCGTTGGTGCTGGTGCCGCTCGCGCTCGCCGGTGAGGCGAACGCCCCGCTCGCCGCGATGGTCGGCGCCGCGCCCGACGAGGCCCGGCTGCTGGTGGTGCCGCAGCCGCGCAACCGGGACCAGCGGTTCGCGTTCGCCGCCGAGCTGGCCGCGATCGTGCTGCCGTACCTGGACGAGTTCCGTGACCTGACCGAGGCGGTGCCGGTGGACCGGGGCCGCGACGTCCGCCACCGGTACGTCGACGCGCCGCAACTGCTGGTGCCGAACCCGGCCGGGATCACGTTCCTGCGGCTGTTCGGGCGCTCGACCCGGTTCCGCCGTACCGACGGTGACTATCCGGTGCACCAGTCGGTGCCGCTGCTGGGTCGCTGGCTGACGTTCTTCGCCGAGCGTGCCGAGCAGCCCGGCTCGTCGGCGCTGCTGGCGTTGACCGAGGCGCTGACGTTGCACTGGGCGACCGGGCAGAGCGTGGTGGAGGACCTGCATCTGCCGGCGGTGCTGGGCTGGCTGGACCCGCCGGCCGGGCTGACCGGGGCCGAGGCGGCGGCCCGCGCCGAGGACCCGGCACACTGCCCGCCGGCCGGGCCGGCCACCGACCCGGACTTCGACAACCGCCGGCTCGCCCCGGCGATCGAGGCGTACACCCGGGCCGGGGACGACCCGGCGGCCCGCGCGGCCGCGTACGACGAGCTTGCCGGCCTGCTGCGCGACCAGCTCGCGCCCACCTGGGAGCTGATGTGGCGCGGCGTCGGCCTGCTGCGGACGCTGCCGGCCGGTGCTCGGGTGGCCGGCCGGTGGGCCGGTGACCGGGACGCGTTCACCGCGCACGCCGAGCACGTCGACGCCGGGGGCGGCCCGCAGCCGCGGCGCGACGGCGCGGTGGCGGCGGCGCTGCGGTTGCAGCGGCTGGAACGGGCGTCGACCGCGTGGGCGGTGCAGCGCGCCTACGACGATCCGCTGGTGATGGCCGAGCACCGGCTGTCCGGTGAGGCGTTCGTCGGCGAGGTGACGCTCGCCGACCCGGCGCGGGTGGACGACTCCGGCAAACGGCCGGTGCTGCGCCCGCGCATCCAGGTGGTCACCACCGAGCCGGTGCCGATGCCGGTGGGCGCGAGGCTGTACTCGCCGCAGCGCCCGGCGCAGAAGGCGACTGTGGTGTTCGTGACGCCCGGCGCGGACGGCAAGACCGAGGTGGTGCTGGAACTGTCCGGCGGGATGGGCCGGGGGCTGACCGCGCCGCCCGGCAGCGTCCCGGAGGTGGGCGAGCGGATCTGCCTGACCAGCCTCTCCGACGGTTTCCTGCCGGGTGGCGCGTTCCCCGCGCCGGAGGAGACGCCGTGGACGCACGGCGGCCCGCCCGGCACGGCCGCCGCACCGCCGGACCCGGCCCCGGCGGAGGACTGGTCCTGACCGTCACGGTCCGCTGACCGACAGCCGTCGACTCTGGCGGCGGCCCCCGGCGCTGACTAGGCTTGCGCCGTCCGTCGTCCTGCCCTCGGCGTCGAGGGTGCACGTCTGGAAGAGAGCCGGAGCGCATCGTTGTACCCCAGCTCGACGTGAGCCTCGCCGCCGCTGCGCCGGCCCGTCATCCGCTCGCCGGCCGTGTCGGACTTGTCGCGGCCGCCGTCGTCGTACTCGGGGAGACGGCCTGGCTGGTCGCCCGGCTGCCCGGCGCGGCGCTGGTCAGCGACCTCGGCGCGGTTGCGGTGTCGAGCCTCGCGGCGGTGCTCTGCGTCGGCGCGGCGCGGCGCCACCCGGTCGCGCTACGCCGGTTCTGGGAGCTGCTCGCGGTCACCATGGTCCTCGCCGCGCTCGGCCGTACGGTGTGGACGGTCGAGCGTCTCGGCGGGCTCGGGCTGCCGCACACGCCGCTGGTCGCCGGACTGTTCGCCGGCGGCATCGTCACCGGCACCGCCGCCCTGCTCAGTTTCCGCGCCGGCCCGCGCAGCCTGATCGGCCGGGCACGCACCCTGCTCGACGGGGTCATCGTCGGGCTGGCCCTCCTCCCGATCGGCTGGGTGGTGGTGTTCCAGGAGATCACCGAGGCCGGCCTGGCCGATCCGATGCGTACGTTCGGCCTGCTCTACCCGATGTTCGACCTGATGCAGCTCACCATCCTGGTGGCGGTCGCCGGTCCGGGCCGGCCGATGTGGCGGGCGCTCACCGTGATCGGGGCGGGCCTGGCGATCCGGGCCGGCGCGGACGCCGTCTACGTCTCCCTGGTCGCGCACGGCAACTACACGCCCGGTCACCCGGTCGACATCTGCTGGCCGCTGAGCTACCTGCTGGTCGGCCTGGCCACCCGCTATCCGCCGCCGGTCGACGAGGACGGCGACGACGACGTGGTCGAGTCACCGCTGCCGCCGTGGTGGCGGGTGGCGCTGCCGTACCTGCCGGTGGGCGGCGCGATCGTCGCGGTCATGCTGTCGCGGCGGCCCAGCGGGCAGACCCCGCACGTGGTCTTCGTCGGCATGATGGCCCTGCTCGGCGTACTGGCGCTGCGTCAGGGGCTGGCCGCGAACGAGAACCTGCGGCTGGTCGGCCGGCTGCGCCGGCTCGCGTACTCCGACCAGCTCACCGGCCTGCCGAACCGGCTGACGTTCGTCCGGCGGCTGCGGCGGGCGTTGCGCACCGGCGGGCCGGTCGCTGTGGTGCTGCTCGACCTGGACGGCTTCAAGCAGGTGAACGACAGGTTCGGGCACGCCGCCGGGGACCGGCTGCTCACCGCCACGGCGGAGCGCATGCGGGACGCGGTCGGCCCGGACGGGATGATCGCGCGGCTGGGCGGCGACGAGTTCGCGGTGCTGGTCGCCGGGGACCGCGCGGTGCCGCCCGAGCGGCTCGCGATCCGGCTGCTGGCCGCGCTGGAGCCGCTGCCCGGCGAGGAGGACCTGGGAGTGCACCCGTCGGCGAGCATCGGCATCGCCGAGTACGGGCCGCAGCACGCCTCGCACACCGACCTGCTCCGCGACGCCGACATCGCCATGTACGCGGCGAAGGCGGCCGGCAAGGCCGCGTACCGCACGTGCACGCCGCAACTGCGCGAGTCGGCGGTCAGCCGCGCCGAGCTGATCGCCGACCTGCGCCGGGCGGTGGACGAGGGCCAGTTGCTGATGGAGTTCCAGCCGATCGTCGACCTCGACACCGGCGCGGTACGCAGCGCCGAGGCGCTGGTGCGCTGGCGGCATCCCCGCCTCGGCGTGCTCACCCCGGCCCGGTTCCTGCCGCTGGCGGAGGAGACCGGGCTGATCGTGGCGATCGACAGGTGGGTCATCCACGAGGCGTGCCGGGCCGCGGCGACCTGGCGCGCGCACGCGCCGGAGGTGACGGTCGCGGTCAACATCGCCGCCGCCCACCTGTGCCGGCCCGACCTGATCGCCACCGTCACCGGCGCGGTCGCCGCGGCCGGCCTGCCGCCCCGCGCGCTCACCCTGGAACTCACCGAGTCCGCGCTGATCGAGGGCAGCGAGGCGGTGCTGGACCGGCTGTCCCAGCTGCGTGACCTCGGCATCCGCATCGCCATCGACGACTTCGGCACCGGCTACTCGTCGCTGAGCTATCTGCACCGCATCCCGGCCACCGAGCTGAAGATCGACAGGTCGTTCGTGTCCCGGCTGGACGCCGGGGACAGCCGCGCGTACGCCACAGTCGAGATGGTGAACCGGCTGGCCGGCGCGTTCGACCTGGCCGTGGTGGCCGAGGGTGTGGAGACGGTCGCGCAGCACGCGGCGGTCACCGCGATCGGCTGCCGGCAGGGCCAGGGCTGGCGGTACGGCCGCCCGGCCGCCCTGACCGACCTGCTTCCCGCGTTGTCCGGGGCGGGCGCGGACCGCTGACCGGCCCGGGTCCACGGGGGCCGAAGGTCCCGGACGGGACAGGGGGTTCGACCCTGCTCACGGGCGGTCCGGCACCGCCATGATGGTTCTCGTCAACAAGACGAACACACCCTCCACACGGGAGCTTGATATGAAGCGACGGACTCTCGACCTGCTGTTCAGCATCGGTGGGCTGGGCCTGGCGGTCCTGCTGCTCGTCGTCGGCGTCGTCCTGACGACGAACGCCAACTTCGCCAACGACTACGTACGCAGCCAGCTCGGCGAGCAGAACATCACCTTCACCCCGGCGGACAAGCTCTCCGACGAGGAGAAGAAGTCGGACTGCCTGCGCGAGTACGCCGGCCAGAAGATGACCACCGGCAAGCAGGCGGAGTGCTACGCCAACGAGTACATCGGCCTGCACCTGAAGAACATGGCCGGCGGCAAGACCTACGCCGACCTGGGCGAGCCGCAGAGCGCGCTTCGTGAGCAGGTGGCCCAGGCCGAGCAGAGCAACGCCGCGAACCTGGCCGACCTGCAGAAGCAGCTCGCCGAGGTGACCGCCCAGCGGGAGACCGTGTTCAAGGGTGAGACGCTGCGCGGCCTGCTGCTCACCTCGTACGGCTTCAGCGAGTTCGGCCGCAAGGCCGAGCAGGGCGCCCTGGCCGTGTACCTCGGCGCGGGCCTGCTCCTGCTGCTCTCCGCCGCCGGCCTGGTGCACGCCTTCCGCACCCCGCCGACCGCGACCTTCGCCGCCCCGGAGAAGGAGAAGGTCACCAACTGACCGCACCGACGACGCCCCCGGCCGATCCTGGTCGGGGGCGTCGTCGTGTTTTCCGGCTTGACCCTCACGCAGCGGAAGGCGGCAGCGTTGGTCGCGGAAGGGAGGGAACCATGGCGTACACGGTGGGGCAGGTGGCGCGGGCGGCCCGGGTGACGGTCCGGACGCTGCACCACTACGACGAGATCGGGCTGCTGCGGCCCAGCGGGCGCACGGCGGCGGGCTACCGCCGCTACGACGAGGCGGACCTGGACCGGTTGCAGCTCATCCGCTACTACCGTGAGCTGGGGTTCCCGCTGGAGGAGATCGCCGAGATCCTGGACGATCCGGACGCCGACCCGGTGGCGCACCTGCGCCGGCAGCACGAGCTGCTGTCCGGGCGGATCGGGAAGCTCCAGGAGATGGTCGCGGCGATCGAACACGCGATGGAGGCGAGGACGTTGGGGATCCAGTTGACGCCGGAGGAGCGGTTCGAGGTGTTCGGGGACTTCGACCCGGACGAGCACGCCGAGGAGGCGGAGCAGCGCTGGGGCGGCACCGAGGCGTACCGGCAGTCGCAGGAGCGCGCGGGCCGCTACTCGAAGGAGGACTGGCTGCGCAACAAGGCGGAGAACGAGGAGTGGGGGCGGCGGTTCGCCGCGCTGATGGACTCGGGCGCGCCGGCTGACGGCCCGGAGGCGATGGCGCTGGCCGAGGAGCACCGGCAGCTCATCACCAAGTGGTGGTACGACTGCTCGTACGAGATCCACACCGGTCTGGCCGACATGTACGTGGCGGACCCGCGGTTCACCGCGTACTTCGAGGCGCTGCGGCCGGGGATGGCCGCGTACCTGAACGAGGCGATCCACGCCAACGCGATCACCCGGTCCTGACCGGGAGCGGGTGGCAGGATGGCCGGCATGCTCATCGTCGCCGGCACCCTCTACGTCGATCCGGCCCGGCGGGACGCCTACCTGGCGTCCTGCGAGGCTGCCGTCCGCGCGGCCCGGGACGCGCCCGGCTGCGTGGACTTCGCGGTCAGCGCGGACCTGGTCGAGCCGGGCCGGATCAACGTCTACGAGCGGTGGGAGTCCGACGAGCAGTTGCTGGCGTTCCGGGGTTCCGGCCCGGAGGCCGAGCAGGTGACGGAGATCCTCGGCGCCGAGGTGCACAAGTTCCGCATCTCCGGCGTCGAGGCTCCCTGACCCGTTAGATGAAGACGTCGAGCAGCAGGACGCCGAGGAAACCGACCACCGAGATGATGGTCTCCATCACCGACCAGCTCTTGATGGTCTGCCCGACGGTCAACCCGAAGTACTCCTTCACCAGCCAGAAGCCGGCGTCGTTGACGTGGGAGAAGAACAGCGACCCACAGCCGATGGCCAGCGCCAGCAGCGCCACCTCGGGGGCGGCGAGCGTGTCGGCCAGCGGCGCGACGATGCCGGCGGCGGTGATGGTGGCGACGGTGGCCGAGCCGGTGGCGACCCGGATGCCGACAGCTACCAGCCAGCCGAGCAGCAGCGGGGAGAGGTTCGCGCCGTCGGCGGCGTTCGCCACCAGGTCGCCCACGCCGGCGTCGACGAGCACCTGCTTGAAGCCGCCACCGGCGGCGACGATCAGCAGGATGCCGGCGATCGGCGGCAGCGAGCCGCCGAGGAAACCGGAGACCTGGGTACGGCTGAAGCCGGACCGGTAGCCCAGGAAGATCATGGCGAAGATGACGCCGGCGAGCAGGGCGATGATCGGGGTGCCGACGATGTCCAGCGCCTTGCGGCCGGTGGTGTCCTCGCCGAGCGTCAGCTCGCCGATCGCCCGCAGCAGCATCAGCACCACCGGCAGCAGCACGGTGACCACCGCCGCCCACAGCGCCGGGGCGCGGCGCGAGCGCCGTCCGGCCGGCTCGTCGATCGCGCCGCCGGGCCGCCCGGTGCCCGGGTTGACCAGGTCGTCCTCGGTGACCAGGTCGCCGTCGGCGTCGAGCCGTCCGTCACCGGGACGGGTCGGGCTGTGGTCGTCGGCGTCGCGCCGGGTCGGCAGCAGCTCGGCCGGGGCGGTGGCCGGCACGTACCGGGCGATGAAGTTACCGAAGACCGGCCCGGCGATGATCACCGTGGGGATCGCCACCAGCAGGCCCAGGGCGAGCGTCTGACCGAGGTTCGCGCCGAGCGCGTCGATGGCCACCAGCGGGCCCGGGTGCGGCGGCACCAGGCCGTGCAGCACCGACAGGCCGGCCAGCGCGGGAATGCCGATCTTGATCAGCGGCACGTTCACCCGCAGCGAGACGAGCAGCACGATCGGCACCAGCAGCACCACGCCGACCTCGAAGAACAGCGGCAGGCCGATGAGCGCGGCCACGCTGGCCATCGCCCAGGGCAGCGCGGTCCCGGAGACCCGGCCGACCACCCGTTCCACGATGCCGTCCGCGCCGCCGGACTCGGCCAGCAGGCCGCCGATCATCGCGCCGAGCGCGATCAGCAGGCCCACGCCGCCGACCGTGGAGCCGACGCCGCCGCTGAACGACGTGACGATCTTGTCGACGGGTACGGCGGCGACCACGCCGAGCACCGCGGCGCCGAGGATCAGCGCGAGGAACGGGTGCACCTTGCCCCACGCGATGAGCAGGACGACAGCGGCGATGCCGAGCAGGGCGGCGAGGACGAGCTGGGTGTCACCGGCGTTCGTGAGCGGTTCCGCTGGTGCGGCGAGCAGTGTGACCACGGCTATCACGCCCTTCGGTCGGTCAGCGGGGTGGTGCGGTGGGTGGGGGTTCCGGCGGCAGGCTCGGCGCCATCCGTCGCAGTGAGGCGAAAGTGGGTACCAGTGCGTCGTACAGCTCGGAGAAGAGCGGGAGCAGCGCCGCGTACGTCGCGGCGGAGGCGGGATCCGGGCGGACCGTCTCTTCGATCCGGACCAGGTCGGCGGCGACCTCGATCGATTCGATGAGGCCGAGCGCCTGCATGCCGAGCAGCGCCGCGCCGAAGCCGGACCCCTCGTGCCCGGCGGGGAACCGCACCGGCATGCCGAGCGCGTCGGCGAGGATCTGCCGCCACAGCGGGCTGCGGGCGAAGCCGCCGCTGGCGCGGACCTCGCGTACCTCGTTCCCGGCCGCCCGGACCGAGGCGAGGACCAGCGCGAGCTGCTGGCAGACGCCCTCCAGCGCGGCCCGGACCAGGTGCGCCCGGCCGTGGCCGTGGGTCAGCCCGACGTACGCGCCGCGCGGCAGCGCGCTCCAGTGTGGTGCCCGCTCGCTGAGCAGGTACGGCAGCATGATCAGCCCGCCGGAGCCGACCGGCGCCGTGGCGGCCAGGTCGAGCAGTTCCTCCTCGGCGTGCTCGCCCAGTTCGGGGGCGAGCGCGTCGTTCGCCCACTGGAGGACGATCCCGCCGTTGTTGATGGCGCCGCCGACCACCCAGCGGTCCTCGGTGAGGGCGTAGCAGAACACGCCGCCGAGCGGGTCCACGCCGGGGCGTTCCACCATCACCCGCATCGCGCCGCTGGTGCCGATCGAGCAGGCCACCACGCCGGGGCGTACCGCGCCGAGGCCGAGGTTGGCCAGCGGCCCGTCGCCGGCGCCCACCACCAGCGGGGTGTCCGCCGGCAGGCCGGTGGCCCGCGCCGCCTCGGCGGTGAGCCCGGGCAGCACGTGCGTGGTGGGTACGAGCTGGGGGAGCTGCTCCTCGGTGATGCCGGCCAGGCGTAGCGCCTCGGTGTCCCAGGCCAGCCGGTGGATGTCCATCAGCCCGCTGGCGGAGGCGACCGAGTGGTCGGTGACGAGCGCGTCGGCGAGCCGCCGCAGCACCAGATCCTTGATGCCGACCCAGTGCGCGACCCGCTCGTGCAGTTTCGGCTCCTGCTCGGCGAACCAGACCAGCTTGGGCAGCGGCGCCATCGGGTGCACCGGGGTGCCGGTGCGGCGGTGCAGCGCGAGCCCGGACGGCACCGCCCGCAGCCGCTCGGCCTGCGCGCTGGCCCGGGAATCGGCCCAGGTGATCGACGGGGTCAGCGGGGTGCCGTCGGCGTCCAGCCCGATCAGGCTGTGCATGGCGGTGCTGAACGACAGGCCGGCGATCGGCGCGGCCAGCTCGTCGACGACCGCGCGGATGACGCCGAGCACCGCTTCGTAGATGAGGTCCGGGTCCTGCTCGGCCCAGCCGGGGTTCGGCTCCTCCAGCGGGTAACCGATCGAGTGGCTCGCCAGTTGCCGGCCGGAGGTGTCGAACGCGACCGCCTTGGAACTGGTGGTGCCGATGTCCACGCCCACCACGACGGCCGGGTCGCCCACCGGTGCACCTCCTCGCCGCCCGGGGGCCGCGGTACGCCCCGCTGTGCGGCTGACGTTACCGACGTGCTCCCGCGCGCGCATGACGAAGCAGCGCCGCCGGGAAGCGCGGGGGAGTTTCCGTCGATAGTGTCGGTCAATCAGCCGATCGGTCTAATTGGCGACTTTCGCGTGTCTTCGTACCCCTGCCGGATCGTTGACATGAATGACACCCCGATTGGTGGGCTCGCGCGGCGGAGGAGTCGGCGTGACGAAGACTGATTCGACGGGTTCCACATGGCGGTACCGGTGGGCGCACCGGCAGAACGAACGGCGGCAGCGGGCCTTCCGCGCGGCCGACGAGGCGTGGCGACGCCGCGACGACGAGCTGCGCCGCCTGCGTACGCTCGCGGTGTCCTTCCACGGCTCGGCCCAGGCGGGCGTCGGCCTGCCGATGGAGCTGGCCCCCGGTGAGGTGGTCTTCTGGACGCTCCCGGCCGCGCAACTGGTGGAGGTCCGGCACACCGCAGTGCTGCCCGCCCCCGAGCTGACGGTCGACCCCGACCCGCCCGTGCTGCGCCCGCGCCGCCCCGAGGGGGTCAAGGTGGTCGACGCCGGGCTCGCCGTGCTCACCAACCGCCGGCTGGTGCTGCTCGGCGGGCGAGGCCGGCGCGACTGGGCGTACGGCCGGATGACCGGCCTGTCCCACGACCCCGGCGCGCCGGTCACCCTGATCCAGGTGCTGGACCGGCGACGTACCTCCGGGTTGCTGCTGCCCACCGGCGCGGTGGCCGACTTCCGGTTCACGCTCACGCTCGCGTTCGCCGACGCGATCGAGCAGCGCGCCGCGGTCGTGGCCGAGCTGGACGAGCTGATCGAGGAACACGCGGCGGAGCGCCCCCAGCGCCCGCCCGTGCTCACCCCCGCCCAGGCCCGGGTCTCCGCGCTGGTGCCCGGCGGCCGGCGCACGGTGGCCGTCGGCGCGGCGCTCGCGCTCGTCGTCCCGGCGATGCTCTTCGAGTCCAACCCGCCGACCCGGGCCGGCTCGGAGCGCGCCGTCGCGGCCACCCCGGCGGCCACCGGAACCCCCGCGCCGCCGCAGGTCGCGCCCGCCGTCCAGGTCCGGCCCACGACCAGCCCCGAGCCGTCGCGCGCCCGTCCCGCGCCGCCGCGCGGCACGCCCCAGCCGCCGGTCGAGCGCCGCTGCGGCGCCCCGGCGAACCCCTTCGGGTACGACTTCTGCGGCGGCCAGCGGATCCGCAGGCCGGCCGCCGGGGTGTGCGATTGGTTCGAGTGCGTACCCGGGTTCTGGTCCGATCGCGGCTGGCTGGTGCAGTGCCGCGACGGCTCGATCAGCCGCACGGGTGGCCAGCGCGACGTGTGCGCCGGGCACAAGGGGCTGCGCCGCACGGTCTGGCGCTGAATCCGCTCGCCTCCCGTCGGGGCGTCCGGCTACCGTCCGGCCGTGTCCCGCACCGTGACGCTCGTCCTGCTAGACGCCACCGGCCGTCCGCTCGGCGCGCTGCCGCCGTTCGACGTACCGGAGCCGTGGTGGCAGGAGGTCGCCTCGATCGTGGCCGAGGTTCGTCGTCGCCACGGTCTGGCGGTCGCCGTGCTGCGGCTGCTCGACGCCGACCGTCCCGCGCCGCCCGGCGGCCACGTCCGCTACCTGGCGCAGACCGCCGACGCTCCCGCCGTACCCCT
This sequence comes from Micromonospora chalcea, assembly GCF_028768405.1. Lineage (NCBI taxonomy): Bacteria > Bacillati > Actinomycetota > Actinomycetes > Micromonosporales > Micromonosporaceae > Micromonospora > Micromonospora chalcea. The sequence continues at coordinate 5,872,959 of NZ_CP118233.1, forward strand.
GGAACCGGTTGCCGTGGACCTCGCGCCGCACCCGCTGCGCCAGTCGTGGGCGCGGGCCGGCGGCCCGGACCGCAGCGTCGTCTGGGCGACCGGTGAGCTGCGCCGGCTCGGCCGCCGGGTGACGGCGGTGGCGCAGCAGCGCACCTGGAACCTCTCCGCCATCTGGCGCCTGGACACCGACGCGGGCCCGGCGTGGCTGAAGCAGCTCCCGCCCTTCGCCCGCCACGAGCCCACGGTCCTGGCGTTCCCCGGTGACACGAACTCCTTGGTCAACGGGCCGATGGTGCTCGCCGCCGACGGGGAGGGGCGGATGCTGCTGGCGGACGTGCCGGGGCAGGACCGGTACGGGGCCGGGGAGGGGGAGCGTGCCTCCATCGCGGTAGAGCATCACGCGGTGCAACTGCGGGCGTGTGGGGTCGTCGGTGAGCTGGTCGCCGCCGGGGTGCCGGATCTGCGCGGAGTCGGGCTGGCGGACTGGATCCGCGAGCGGCTCGCCGGGCACGACGTGTCGGCGGCCGCCGGTCTGCTCGACGGGCTCGACCACCGGCTCCAGCAGGTCCGTGACTGCGGCCTGCCCGACACGCTCGTGCACGGTGACCTGCACCCCGGCAACGTGCGCGGCGACGGTCGGCGGCGGACGGTGATCGACTGGGCGGACTCGTTCGTCGGCCACCCCGCCTTCGACATCCTGCGCCTGACCGAGGACGTCGACGCGGACGCCGCCGCCCGGCTGATCGGCGCGTGGGCGCGGCGCTGGCGCACCGACGTGCCGGGCAGCGACCCGCACCGGGCCGTCGACCTGCTCCGGCCGGTCGCGCCGCTGCGGCTGGCCGCCGTGTACGCGATGTTCCTCGCCGCCATCGAGCCGGGCGAGCATCCGTACCACGTACACGACGTGCCGGCCGCGCTGGCGCGAGCGGCAGCTACTCCCTAGACCCGGCGGACCGGGATCCACAGCTCCGCGTCGGCGGTGCCGCCGTCCTCGGCGACCCGCACGCGCGAGATCTCCGGCCCCGGGCGGGCCTCGTACGGGTTGGACGGGAACCAGGACGTGAACACGGCCCGCCACAGGTGCTGCACCGCCACCGGGAACGCCCCGGAACTGGAGAACACCGCCCAGTCACCGGCCTCGACCGGCAGGCTGTCCAGATCGCCGGGCACCTCCGCGCCGGTCACCGCCGCGTACCAGTAGTCCAGCTCGGCGCCCTCGTCGCGGGAACCGGCCAGCTCGGCGCTGACGTTGACGATCCCGCGCGGCTCCTGGTCGGACAGCGCCTCGATGCGGCGTACGGTGGCCGGGTCGATGCCCCTGACGAACGCCACGATGTGCGGGTTCATCCCCTCGTGCACAAGCGGCACCCGCGCTTTCAGCCCGGCGAGCCGGAAGGCGTCCTTGGTCACGATCCGGTAGTCCATGCTGGTGTTCCCTTCGACGACGAGCCGGAAGGACAGCCGGGGCTGGGACCGCAGCACCGCCCCGGCCTGCCGGGCCTGCGTCGGCCCGACGCCGTGCACGGCCCGGAACGCGCGGGCGAACGCCTCGTTCGAGCCGTAACCCCAGCGGACCGCCACGTCGAGCAGTGACTCCCGCCCCGCGAGCACGTCCGCGCCGGCCAGCGTCATCCGGCGACGGCGGACGTACTCCGACAGCGGCAGCCCGGCCAGCGCCGAGAACAGCCGGCCGAAGTGGTGCTCCGAGACGCCCGCGATCCGGGCCAGCGCGGCCACGTCGAGCGGCTGCTCGAGCCGCTGTTCGAGGTAATCCAACGCGGCGTTGAGCCGATCCAGCACCCGATGTTCCTTCCTGGTGACGACCTCGACGCTAGGTTCCCGGCCGTCCACAGACCCGATCACACCGGACCCGGTCCGGTCGCCTCATTCGGCACTGGCGGGCGTGTCGCATCATGACGTGGTGATCTTCCGAAAGCGGCACCGCCACAAGAAGAAGAGCCGGGACTGGTGCAACTGCGACGTGCCCACCTGTGACGGGCCGGGCTGCTGCGACCTGGGCCTCTTCTCGATGCTGCTCACCCTCGGTTCGGTGACCGCCGGCGTCGTGCGCCGACCCGCCGTGGACCGCGCCGGCCGGGCCGCCATCCTCGGTTACCGGCGCTGGCTGTCGCACCGCTGGCCGGCGACCTGCCGCTACACGCCCACGTGCAGCGCGTACGGGCTCGCAGCGGTCGAGCGGTACGGGCTGGCGGTGGGCGGTCGGATGGCCGCCGACCGGGTACGCCGATGCCGTCCCGACGTGCCGCACGGCACCCAAGACCCGTTGCGCTGACGCGCCCTCGCCACGTCGGGGAGGTGGCGGTGTCCCGGTGCGCCGGATGCCGCCACTCCGGCGACCTGGTGTCGATCAAGGCGGTGGCGGTCATCCGGCCGACGTGGGGCCGCCGAAGACGACGGGGACGCCGGGGGAGTAGAGCACGCTCACCGGTGGGCCGTCCGGCGCGGGCAGGCCGGCGGCGGTGACCAGTTCGTCGTCCAGGTCCAGCAGTTCGGCACGGTGCAGCGGCCACTGTGGATGCCAGTTCGGCACGTGAAGGGTGCGGCCGTATGCGCGGGTGTGCAGACCCCAGCGCGCGGTGAGGAAGTGCTCCAGCGGCGTCGGCTCAGCGATCGGCGCGCCGACGCGCACCGTCATACGGCTGGACGCGCCGGACGGACCGGGCCAGCGGCGGCGGCAGCGGTAGGTGAGCGTGTCGCCGGAGCGGTCCAGCCGCATCGCCGACCACTTGTACGGCAGGCGCAGACTCAGCTGGGCCACCAGCACCGGCACCAGCCGGGACGCGTCGAGCGAGCGGAACACGACGGCGCGCCGCCCGGAGCCGTCGACGGAGTAGAGCCGGACGTTCGTCTCCCAGAACGTGCCGAAGTACGGCACGCCCGGGCCGACGCCGAACCCCAGCCCGACCATCTGGAACCCGATCAGCCCGACGTAGGTGAGCCCGTCGAACGTGTCCGGCCGGGTGCCGGCGGGCAGCAGTGGAGCCACCCGCTCCGGCGGGACCGCCCAGTGCAGGAACGTCAGGTCGTGCCAGCGCTGTGCCAGCCAGGACCGGCGGATGGCGCGTACCGGAGCGTGCTCGACCGGTTCGATCTCCACCGGTCCATCCTGTCTCGCCGACGCAACCGGACTCACTCCGGACGGTGGCAGACCGCCTCGACGTTGTTGCCGTCCGGGTCGCGGACGAACGCGCCGTAGTAGGTGGCGTGGTATTCCGGCCACTCCTTCGGCGCGTGCAGCACCTCCGCGCCGGCCGCGACAGCCGCGTCGTGGAACGCGCGCACCGTGGCACGGTCGGCAGCGGTGAACGCGATGTGCACCGGCACCGGCGTGGCGTCGGACGGCGCGGGTTCCACCCAGAAGTCGGGCTTGTCGACGCCGTAACCGATCGGGCCGGGCTCCATGAGCCGCCGCGCGCCCAGCGGGGCGAGCACCGTGTCGTAGAAGGCGCCGCTGGCCGCCAGGTCGCGCACCGCTACGGAGAAGTGGTCGAGCACGTCGCCTCCCTGCGATCGTCGTTGACCGCGCCAGGCTACGAGCCCTCTACGACACTTCCGCCGCCCGGTTTGGTCGCGCCCGCCGCTGCCGGGCAGCCGTCGCGGTGACGCCAGCCGTCGTCGAGCGCCCTGGCTCGGTGGTCCAGCCTCGTTGAAGACGTGTGCCATCCAGAGCGATATACCTCAGAGTCATGATTATGACTTTGAGGTATATCGCTTCTGCCTCCATGTATTTCCGGGCGGCGGTAAGGACCGTCGGGCGGGACGCGCGTCGCCGCCGGGCGGTGAATGAACTCGCCCACCGCGCCCCGGATTTCCGCACGCCACCCACCACGTAGTGGGTTCTGTCCTCGGCGCCGAGCCGTACCGTGCTCAGCGCCAGCAGCGCGCCGAACACGACGGCGTACCCGATCAGCGGCGGGGCGTCGGGGTTGGTGGACCGTCAGCACGGGGGCGAGCACCGGCGCCGCGAGCACGGGCCACCACAGCGCGGTGGAGACCGGATCGTCGACGAAGTCCGCGAGCCGTCCGAAAGGGATTGCTCACGCAGCGTAGGATCGCGTGCGACACAGCCGAACACACGGGGGAAACGATGTTCGAGCGCCTGGGCAGATTCGTCGTGGGCAAGGCGTGGTGGGTGATCGGCGGCTGGGTCGTCGCCGCAATAGCGATCATCGCCGCCAGCCCGTCACTGAGCGACATCACCTCCGCGGACCAGGAGAGCTTCCTGCCGCGCTCCTACGAGTCGGTGCAGGCCACCGAGCTGGCCGAGAAGTCGTTCCCGCAGGCCGCCACCGCCACCGCCACCGTCGTGGTCAAACGCGGCGACGGCAAGCCGCTCACCCCGGCCGACGAGGCGCGCGTGAGCCAGCTCGCCGCCGCGCTGAAGGCCCGGAACATCCCGCAGACCTCCGGCTACCTGACCGGCCCGCAGGCCGTCGCGCCGGACAAGTCGGTGCAGGTGGTCACTGTCGGTCTCGACGCCGACAGCCCGGACGACCCGGGCCTGCTCGACGCCGTACGCGATCTGCGTGCCGCCCTCGGGCCGGACCTGGCCGGCAGCGGCCTGACCGCCGGGGTGGCCGGCGACGTGGCGAGCTTCGTCGACAACGAGGACACGTTCAACGACGCGTTCGCGGTGGTCGGCGTCGCCACCATCATCCTCATCATCGGGCTGATCCTGATCATCTTCCGCAGCCCGATCGCCGCGCTGCTGCCGGTGGTGGTCATCAGCGTCGTCATGTCCGTCACCACCGGGCTGGTCGCCGCCGCCGGCAAGGCGTTCGACCTCAACGTCAGCCAGGACCTGCAGACCATCCTGCTGATCGTGCTCTTCGGCATCGGCACCGACTACATCCTGTTCCTACTGTTCCGCTACCGGGAACGGCTGCGCGCCGGTGACGACAAGCGCACCGCCATGGTCGTCTCGGTGCAGCGGGTCGGCGAGGTCATCACCTCGGCCGCCGGCGCCGTCATCGTGGCGTTCCTGGTGCTGCTGCTCGCCTCGCTCGGCTTCTTCGGCTCGCTCGGCCCCGCGCTCGCCATCGCCGTCGGCGTCATGCTCGTCACCTCGCTGACCCTGATCCCGGCACTGGTGTCGCTGCTCGGCCGGTGGGTGTTCTGGCCGTCGAAGGCGTGGCAGCGCCCACCGAAGGCGACCCTGTCCCGGCGGCTCGGCGCCGCCGTCGGCCGTCGCCCGGCCGTCGTCGCAGCCGCCTCCGGTGTGCTGCTCGTCGCGCTCGCCGCCGGGGTGCTCGGCTACAAGGCCGACTACGACTTCAGCGCCGGATTCCCGCAGGACACCGAGTCTGCGCGGGCCGCGCAGGACCTCCAGCGCGGCTTCGCCGCCGGTGCGCTCGCGCCCACCGAGGTCTACCTGACCACCGGCAACGGCACCCCGCTCACCGACCAGCAGGTGAACGACTTCGCCGCCGCGTCGGCCAAGGCGCCGGGCGTCGGGCGGGCGCAGCCGCCGGAGCGCAGCGCCACCGACCCGAGCGTCGCCCGGATCAGCCTGCTGCTGAACGAGAACCCGATGTCCAACGAGGCGATCACGCTGGTCCGCGACGACCTGCGGGACGCGCTGCACGCCGCCGCGCCGCCGGGCACCAAGGCCCTGGTCGGCGGCGCCACCGCGATCTTCGCGGACATCAACTCGGCGAACAACAGGGACCTCTCGGTCATCCTGCCGGTTGCCGCCGGCCTGATCGCGCTCATCCTCGGGTTGCTGCTGCGCAGCCTCGTCGCGCCGGTCTACCTGGTGATCGCGGTGCTGCTCAACTTCGCCGCCACGCTCGGCGCGACCGTGTACGTGTTCCAAGGGCTCCAGGGCAACCCTGGCGTCACGTTCCAGCTGCCGATCATCCTCTACCTGTTCGTGGTGGCGATCGGCACCGACTACAACATCCTGATGATCGCCCGGCTCCGCGAGGAGGCGCGCGAAGGGCACGAACCGCACGAGGCCGCCGCGATCGGGGTGGAACACGCCGGCCCGACAGTCGCCGCGGCCGGGCTGATCCTGGCCGGCACGTTCGGGGTGCTGATGCTCGCGCCGATCTCGTTCCTGCAGCAGATGGGTTTCGCGGTGGCGATCGGGATCGTGCTGTCCGCATTCGTCATGTCGATGTTCTTCGTACCGGCGCTGACCGGGCTGATCGGCCACACGGCATGGTGGCCGGGGCACGGCGACGAACGGCGCAACGGCGGTGGCGGTGGCGGCGGCCGGCACGCCGCGCCCGAGCCGGCCGACGCGACGCCGGTCTGACTGTGACCCGCCCCGGCGCGGCTCAGCCCTCGCCGGGGCGGACCAGCCCGCTCTCGTACGCGATCACGACGAGCTGCGCCCGATCCCGGGCGTTCAACTTCTGCAGCAGGCGGCTCACGTAGGTGCGGGCGGTATCCGGGCTCAGGAACAGCGCCTGCCCGATCTCCGTGTTCGACCGTCCGGCGCCCACCTGCGCGAGCACGTCCCGCTCCCGCGCGGTCAGTCCGGCCAGCCGCGCCGGGTCAGCCACCGGCGAGCGGGCCGCCGCCGCGAGCACCCGCCGGGTCACGGCGGGAGACAGCAGCGCGTCGCCGCCGGCCACCGTCCGGACCGCGTCCCGCAGGGCGTCCGGCGCGGTGTCCTTCAGCAGGAAACCGGCCGCCCCGGCGCGGATCGCCTCGAACAGGTACTCGTCGTCGTCGAACGTCGTCAGCATGAGCACCTGCACGCCGTCCAGCGTCGGGTCGGTGAGGATCCGCCGGGTCGCCTCCAGCCCGTCCCCGCCGGGCATCCGTACGTCCATCAGCACGATGTCGGGCCGCTGCTCGCGTACCACGGCGAGGCCGCTGCGGCCGTCGCCCGCCTCGCCCACCACCTCGATGTCCGGCGCCCGGTCGAGCAGCGCCCGCAGGCCGGTACGGACGAGGTGCTGGTCGTCGACGAGGACGACGCGGATCGGGCTCACGCGGCGACTCCCGCCAGCGGCAGGCTGACCGCCACCCGGAAACCGGTGCCGCCGGATGCGGCGGTGCCGTTCTGGACTGTGTCGGTTTCGACGGTGCCGCCCAGCAGGGCGACGCGCTCGGCCATGCCGCGAAGGCCCTGACCCCTCCCGTCCGCCCGACCGGCGGGTGGGCCGCCGCGACCGTCGTCCACCACTTCAAGCGCGAGCCGAGCGGCCGTGGCGCGCACCGTGACGGTGACCCGGGTGGCCCCGGCATGGCGCAGCACGTTCGTCAGCGCCTCCTGCACGACCCGGTAGACGGTGCTGCCCACCACCGCCGGCAGTCTGTCCACCGGCCCCTCGACGCGCAGGTCGACTGCCAGCCCGCCCTGGCGTACGCCGTCCACGAGCGCCGGGAGCCGGTCGAAGCCGGGTACCGGCTCCCGCGGCCCCGGTTCGCGGCGCAGCGTGCCGAGCGTGGCCCGCAACTCCGCCATCGCGCTGCCGCTCACCGACCGGATCGCTGCGAGCGCGCTCTCCGCCTGCGCCGGGTCGCTGTCGGCGAGCGCCTCCTGGGCGACTGCGGACTGCAACGTGATCACCGACATCGTGTGGCCGAGCGTGTCGTGCACCTCCCGGGCGATGCGCAGCCGTTCCGCCTCGACCTGACGGGCCGCCTCCCGGTGGCGCTCCTCGTCGGCCGCGACCGCCTGCCGGATCAGCGCCGCCCGGAGCGACCTGCGGTTGCGTACCGCATCACCGAGGGCGATGACGGCGAGCAGCAACGCCGCCTCCGAGCCCAGTTGCGTACCGACGACGACGCCGACGTCGTCGCCCTCGGCCAGCCGCGCGACCACCGATACGGCCAGCAGGCTCCCGGCGACCACAGCAGCAGGGACCACCCGCCCGCGTTCCGACGCCCGGTAGAGAACTGCGGCGGCCGGAGCGGCCACGCCGACCGGCGGCAGGTCCAGCGCGTAGTACAGGAGGATGGCGACCGCCGTGGCCAGCAGCGCCGGCACCGGCCACCGCCTGGCGCACAGCACCAGCCCACCGAGCACCGCGCCGACCACCACGGCGAGCGCCGCGCCGCCGGCAGCGGGCCGCTCGGCCGCCACGGCCACCGCGACCAGGCCGAGCGTGGCCGCGGCGAGCAGCGCATCGGCACGTGTGGGCAGGGCGTCGGGCACGCTTCGAGCCTAGGTCCGCGCGGCCCTTCGCCGCTGTCGTCCGCAGGCGTCAGGGACAACCCCGAGGCGTACGCCGAGAAGCGACAACCGGTCGCGCGGCCACGCGGACGACGTCGCCTGGCCGCCGACCTAGCGTCGATGGCGTCCCCAAAACGTGAGGAGAACCCTCGTGGTACGCACACGACTGACCTGGATAGCCCTAATTGCGATGGTTTGGGCTTCGATGATGTCGTTCGGCGGGGTCGCCGCCGAGACAGTCATGCTCTACCCGAACATCTTCAACGACGCCCCCTCCTCCCTCGACCGGGCCCGCGAGTTCCTCGTCCACGGCGGCCCGCACGACTACTTCCCGCCGCTCGGCGCGTCGGTGATCCTGAGCAGCGTCGCCGCGACCCTGCTCACCTGGCGCGACGGCCGGCTGCGCTGGTGGATCGCCGGCGCCACAGCCGTCTTCGTCGTCTGCGAGTTCCTGTTCTCGGCGGTCTTCTTCTGGCCGCGCAACGAGATCATGTTCGTGGACCCGGTGGGGACGCACTCGCCGGAATACCTGCGGCAGGTCGCCGCGGAGTTCGTCGCTGGGCACTGGGTGCGCGTCGCCGGAGGGGCGGTCACCGCCGTACTGGCGTTCGTTGCGCTGCTGAAGTTCGTGCGCTCGACCGCGCCGGCCCCGGTTTCGGCTCCCGCGCCTGCTTCTGTTTCGGTTGCGGATTCTTCCGACGTGACGCGATGAGCGGGGCCCGCCGTACCCTCGGGTTCTCCTGGCCGGCGCTGGTCGCGCTCGCCGCGCTGGCCGCCCCGCGCGTAGCTCTGCACGACCTGGGTGTGGTGCCGGAGGGCACGATCGTGGCCGCGCTGCTGGCGGTCGGGCCGCCGCTGTGCTGGGTGGCCGCCGTGCTGTGGCGGCGACCGCCGCGCCCGTTCCTGACGCTTGTCGTGGTCGGGGCGCTGTACGGGGTGTTCCTCGCGGTCAGTCACCAGGTGTTCTGGGACTCGTCGCTGGGGATGGACGCGCCGGGGCTGGCCGGGCTGGCGCCGAAGGCGCGGGAGGCGTTGTTGCGGGGTGCTGCGGTGATGTCGAGCCTGGTCACCGGGACGGTGGTGGGGGTGGTGGCCGGGGTGGTGGCGGTGCTGCTGAGCCGGTTGCTACCTGCGCCCGGCCGACGTCCCGAGCAGGCCGATGGTTCTCGCCCGCCCGCCTGAGCAGGCAAGCGGGCAAGAATCCGGATCAGGCGGCGATGGCGCGAGCGGCGGCGTACATGTCGGCGGGCAGCGGAGTCCGCAGCTCCCAGAGGATCCGCATCGGCCGGTCGCCGCTGTGCTCCCGGTACGTCATCGGCCCCGCGTACAGGTACGGCGGAGCGCCGAGATCCCGGTCGGCGATCTTGGTCCCGCGGACGAACAGGTGGACCGTCGAGCCCTGCGCGACGTGGTTGACGTATCGCCGCCCGGTGGCCGAGCCCGACGACGTGGTGCTCTGCGACTCCCACTGGAACAGGCGGTCGGTGATGGCGCGGTCGGCGTACATCGTGGTGGGGGAGTAGTGCTCCTCGGACTTCACGAGCGTGACGAAGAACAGGTCCGCTCGCTCGTCGGGCAGCCACTTGACGCCCTCGCGCAGCGAGCCCGGGTTGGTCATGCCGAACGCCGCGCACGCTTCGTTGCGGCTGTAGCGGGCGTGCACCCGCAGCGGTACCCGGCTGGAGGCCGGTCGATCGGTGACCCGGTGGATACGGTCGCGCAGCACCTCGGCCACCTGCCGCAGTTCGGCGCAGCGCGCCGGTTCCGCCCACAGCCGCTTGAGCCGGGCGTCGCGTTCGGTCAGCGGCACCGACGGACCCCACAAGCTGAAGTGCAACATGTCGAGCAGCCGTCCGGCGGCGGGGCGCTGGCCGGCGGCGACCCGGGCGAGTAGATCCAACCTGTCGACGTCGTCGGTGTGCAGCATCCGGCCGATGGCCCGGCTCAGATCACGGTCGTCCGGGCCGCCTTCGGTCGGGTCGAGGCCGGCGAGACGCCGCAGCCCCGCCCAGCCGCCGAGGCTTGCCGACCGGTAGACGTCCTCGACCTCCAGGCCGGTCTCGCGCAGGAAGTCCGGCAGGCTCACATCACCGAGTTGCCGTAGTTCCGCCACCAGGGCGTTCTTCGACGTCGGCAGCGCCGACTTGAGGTTGGCGAGGACTGCCTTTTGAGCCACCGGATCCAGATGGATATGGCAGCCGCTTGGTAGCGAGGGAAAACCCTCCTCGACGGCGGTCTGCACCGCCCTACGGCTGACCCCGGCAAGTGCCCGCCACCGCAGATCGAAGCGGAAGTTCGCGTGCTGGCCGCCGATGAAGTCGAGCACGGTCAGGCACGGCTTGTCGTCGTCCAGCCGCAGACCTCGGCCAAGCTGCTGAAGGAAGATCGTGGCACTCTCGGTGGGACGAAGCATGAGGATGGTGTCGACCATCGGCAGGTCGACACCCTCGTTGAACAGGTCGACGGTGAAGAGCGCCCTCAGCTCGCGCTTGCGGAAGCGGTCGATCAGCGCGTGCCGGTCGGCGCGGCCGAGGGTTGACGTCACGGCCGCCGCCGGTACACCGTGCTGGGTGAACCAGTCGGCCATGAATTCGGCATGCCCGATGCTCACGCAGAAGCCGAGCGCACGCATCCGGCCGACGTCAGCGATGCGCCGGACCGCATGCAGGATGAGGCGAGCCCGAGCGTGGTTGCCGGTGTAGACGCCGTCCAGCTCGGCTTTGTCGTACCCCTGTCCACGCTTCCACCGCACTCGCGCCAGGTCTACGTCGTCATGCACCCCGAAGTATTGGAACGGCGCTAGCAACTGACGTTCGAGGGCTTCCCACAGGTGCAGCTCCACCGATGCGCGGCCGTCGAACCACCGGCGCACGTCGCCGCCGTCGCTCCGGTCGGGGGTCGCGGTCAGGCCCAGGAGTACGCGGGGCCGAAGGCGTTCCAGCAACGCCGTGTACGTGGCCGCCTCGGCGTGGTGGAACTCGTCAACGATCACCATGTCGTACGCCTCGGGGTCGATCTCCTGCCGGTGCAGCGACTGGATCGACGCGAAGACGTGCTTCCAGCCCTGCGGTCGATCGCCGCCGACAAGCGTCTCGCCGAACGTGCCGTCGCCCATGACCTGGCGGAACACGGACCGGCTCTGCCGCAGGATCTGCTCCTGATGCGCGACGAAGAGCAGCGAGTCGACGTGGCCCGCCCGCTGGAGCCGGCGATAGTCAAGCGCTGCCACCACGGTCTTGCCGGTGCCGGTCGCCATCACCACCAGGTTGCGCCAGCGGCCGTGCACCAGCCGTTCGGCGTCGAGGTCGTCCAGAACCTCCTGCTGGTACGGGAACGGCCGCACGTCCAGGTTCGCGATCTCGGTCGGCCCATCGTCGGCGCGCTCCCCGCGCAACGCGATGCGCAGACGCTCGGCGTCGGTTGCCGGGTCGTACGGCTCGAACGCCGAATCGTGCCAGTAGTCGGCGAACGTCGCCTCGAACGTGTCGATAACGTGCGGCTGCTCCAGGTTCGAGATGCGTACGTTCCACTCCACGCCGTCGACAAGCGCGGCCTTGGACAGGTTCGACGAGCCGACGTACGCGGTGGTGGTGCCGTTGTTGCGCCGGAACAGCCAGGCTTTCGCGTGCAGGCGGGTGGTCCGTGTCTCGTAGGAAACCTTGATCTCGGCGCCGAGCTCCGCGAGCCGATCAAGCGCCCGCTGGTCGGTCGCCCCCATGTATGTGGTCGTGATGACGCGGACCCGGCCACCTCGGGCGATCAACTCGGTGATCGCGGGTTCGATGATGCGCAGACCGTGCCACTTGATGAAAGCGCAGAGCAGGTCCACTTCGTCCGCCGAGGCCATCTCGTGGCTGACCTCGTGGCCGATACGCGGCTGGTGCCGCCCGTTCACCAGGAGCGCGCCGGTGGACAGCGGTGTCGAGGGGCGGGTCGGGAAGACCGGCGCGGCCGGCGGGGTGGGCGGTGCGGCGATGGCGTGCAGCAGACGCTGGGCGTCGGCCACCTGGTCCTCGGCGGTCACCGCACGGGGTTCGGCCTGGGCGATACTCTCGGCGATCCGGTTGGCCAAGTCGATCTGGCGAGCGAGTTTGTCGTCGCCGCGAACGGCTAGCAACGCTCGACGGGCTACCGCTCCGAGATGTCGAGCGAGCACATTGAGCCATTTTCATCGTGGGTAGCGGGCCTCCTCGGCGGCTTGGAGGACGAGGATGGCCTGGACGATTGGGGTGGCGCGGCGTGGGCAGCAGCGGAGTTTGGTCAGGATCTTCCACGTCTTGAGCGTGGAGACGGCGCGTTCGCCGAGGGCTCGGATCTTGGCGTGGTGCCGGTTGACGGACTTCTGCCGGCGGGACAGTCGGGTGCGGCGGCGTTTGAACGGGGTCCAGATGGCGCCGCGGGCGCCTTGATAGCCCTTGTCCGCGAAGGTCAGCACGTTGGTGCTGGTCAGGGCGTCGATCAGGCCGTGCGTGCGGGCGGCGGTCAGGTCGTGGACGGCGCCGGGCAGGGCGGGTGAGGCCCAGACCAGCCGCCCGGCCGGGTCGGCCAGGACCTGCACGTTCACGCCGTGTCGCTTGTGCTTGCCGGAGTAGTAGGGCCGCTGGTCGGCGACCCGGTCGATCGGGATCAGCGTGCCGTCGAGGATCGCGTACGCCAACCGGGTGACTCGACGCATCGCCGCGGTGAGGTCGTCGGCGCAGCCGGCGAGCAGGTCGACGGCCTCGCGCAGGTAGCGCCATACGGTGGCCACCGACACGGCGAAGCCGGCGGCCAGCCGGGTGAGGGTGTCGCCGTTGCGCAGGTGGGCCAGAGCCATCAGCGCCTGCTGCTGCGCAGGCAGCCGGCGCCAGCGGCCGCCGAGCGTGCGGCGCCGACCACGGATCAGCTCGGTCAGGCGGGTCAGGCTACGCGTGGACAGCGGGATGCTGGCAGGATAGGTCAGCAACGAAGCTCCTGTGCTGGGCAGTGCGTCTTGGTCGACTGCTGTCCTACCGGGAGCTTCGTCCTATCTGGAGCATCGACACGCCCCTGCCTACCTGCTCAGGCCCCTTGATCACGATGAAAATGGCTCATTGTGGGCGTCGGCTGGGTCGAACATGTGGCGCTGGACGACGGCATCTCCCATACGCTCGAGCTCGTCGGCGAGCGAACGTGTGATCACGTGTTCATAGATGCCCCGTTTGAGCTCCGTCATCTTGGCAAGGTAGCTGCGGCCCCGAGTTGAGACACGGATACTGCCCCGCCACGGGCCAACAAAGCTCCTGTCGAGTCTCCGACACATGAGGTGTGCTTTCCTGTGACGATCGTTAGCGCACTACCGGCGGCTGTGCGGCCCCAGCGCAAGATCAAGTCCGTGGGCGACGCCCTGAACTCGGGAATCCGAACGGGGCCAAAGGTTCCGCAGGGCAACTTCAACTTCGCAGGTCATTGACAGTGCAGAGAGGCGATGTGGGGTCGGCTGAACGGGTGAACCCCTGAGGGTCCCGCGACGCGCGCTCTCCCGGTAATGTCCCGACACATCTTATGGGGGAGGGGACGCTCGCTGGACTGAAGCCGCGGCCCACTGAAGGCGGTGGGCGATTGAATGAAGCCGCTCTACGTGTTTAGGCCCTTGCGCCGAAAGGTACCCTTTGTCCGGATTGCCCACCGCCTCGAATGCTTTTAGCCGGACGCGGCACGTCAGCGCTGGCGAGAAATCGCATCTGGTCAGACGGATTGTGCGCGAACTCGAGAGCCATGACGGTTTCGCATGGTGCGAGGCAGTTGAGGGTGGGCAGGCGCACCTCCGATACGTCGACTTGCCGGGCGTGCGCGAGGAAGTTCGCAAAGTACCTGCATCTAGGGTTCGTTTGGCGAAGCTTAACCATGGCGCGCGGGTCTGGGTGAGGAGCACGATGTATGGCTGGTTGGCAGGCGAGGTGGCCGGCCATCTGAGCCACGGCCGCTACCTCGTTCGGCTACACGCCGTGTCCGGCGACATCGCCCTTGAAGAGCAGCACCTGTTGGTGCGGTGGAACCGGCCACTGGTCGACCCGGTCGCTGCCGTCGCAGTTGGATTCTGTGATTCACCTGAGTACTACGAGGCGCGTTATCGCTTCCTTGACCAGTTGGTCCATCAACGCGGTGTCGCCCGAGGTTTTACCGCCGCGCTATCGGCGCCCATCGGGCTTTATCAGCACCAACTCGACACTGCCGCCAGGGTGCTGGCAGATCCGGTGCCACGCTATCTTCTGGCAGACGAGGTGGGGCTAGGCAAGACCATTGAAGCCGGCCTTGTTATCCGCCAGATGCTCCTCGATGACCCCGCGGCGATCGTGATGGTTTCCGCACCGGCCGAGTTGACGAGTCAATGGGAGGAGGAGTTGGCCGATCGGTTCCTCCTGGGGGAGGAGATTGACGCAGGAAGGCTGCAGTTGGCCTCCCACGAGCAACTAGAAGGCTACCGATCACTGGGGCATTTTGCGCTTGTTGTTGTAGACGAGGCGCATCGAACCGCTGATCTTCTCGACCGAACGCCCGCACTCCGCCTTAACCTTTTGCAAACAAACGCCCTCCTGCTGCTGTCGGCAACGCCAATGCGGAGGAATCATGCTACTTTCCTCGACCTGCTCAACCTTATTGATCCTGTCGCCTTCCCAAGGAACGACATAGAGGGCTTCCGAGAGCGAGTACAACAACGCGAGAGAGAGGCCACCGGACTTCAGTTGCTTTCGTCGCCCCGCACTGCCAGGCGCCATCGCCTCAGCGTTCTGAACAATCTGGAACTGCTGCACGGAACGGACCCGACAGTTCTCCGCCTCGTGCAGGAGTGCCGATCGGAGGAGAACGCAGCGTCTCCCCTCTGGTCCGACCTTGTCAACTACGTGCGGGAAACGTACCGAGTCAGCAGGAGGATGGTTCGGCATCGCCGGAATACGCCAGCCACTGAAGACTACCCGGTGGCTGGCCGGCGCACGGTCTTCGTCCGGATTGATGACCCCGCCCGCCCAACAGTGGATGCGTTCCTAGAGCGATACCAGGAACATCTGGGGAGCCGAGCCAGTCGAAGCCTGTACGCGAGGGCGGTCCTCAACGGGCTAGGCGGACCACGAGCCCTTCTACGTCACCTGCAGTTGCGGCTCGCGGCATCGGCCGGGACTCATGACTTCGTGCCTCCGAACGACCGGCCGCTGCTGAAGGCAGCCGTGGCTCGCCTCCAACTGATGGACACGAGCGTGCGCCTGCGCTCCAGTCTCGAGGCAGTACAAGGTCGGCTCGACCAGGACCTGAAGGTTGTGGTGGTGGCGACATCGCCTGACACGGCTCGGGAGTTCTACGAGCATGCCACCGCTCGCTGGCCGGGGCAGGTCGGCAGGCACTTCGGCGGTGCGGGTCAGAGCGACCACGAAGAGGTCGTGTGGGATTTCCTGTCAGCGTCGGGCGGCCAGGTGCTGGTCGGCGACCAGTCACTCGAAGAAGGCCGTAACCTGCAGGATGCACACGTACTCGTGAACTTGGACCTGCCGCTCGATCCGAACCGCCTAGAGCAGAGGATTGGGCGCTTGGATCGATACAGTCAGCGACCAGGTGCTGCTGAGATAGTTGTCTTCTCTGAACCGGACAGCGATTGGGTCAGCGCGCACCTACGCCTACTGGCCGACGGAATCGGAATTTTCGAGCAGTCCGCCGCGACGCTACAGCACAGGTTGGCCGAAATTCTGGATGAGGTGACCCAGCGGCTGCAGCAGTCCGGCAGGCATGCGTTCGATTTCGACCTTGCCGAGCTGCGGGCCAACCTTGAGGAGGAGCGCGAAGAGGTCGACCTTCTGGAGGAAGTCGAGTCCGGCGCACTTACATCCCACTTCGACCAGGCAGCCGTGGTTGAGCTCCGCGAAGCGGAACAGGATGTCGCCGAGTTGCGCGAAGCGTTCGCGCGCCTTGTCGGGAGGCGAGGAGGCGTCGGGCTTCACACTTATGGGGACCCGAACAAGAGCCTCGTGCATTTCGGCTCGGAGATCCACGGGCTTCCCGCCGATGCAGTAGACGAGGTACGCCCGCTGCTCAAACGGCCCCGCGCATACTCGCGCGACGCGGCCATCGCCCGAAGAGGTGCTGCCCCGCTACGACTCGGGGACCCCCTCGTCGACTGGCTTGCCGGATACCTCCAGCGGGACGAGCGGGGACGGGCACACGCCTTCGTCCGACTCTGCTCGGCGGTCGAAGTACCAACTCTCTGGCTGCATTGCGACTTCCTGGTGGAATTTGACGCCTCCCACGCTCAGGTCACCAGTGAAGCCGAGCGCCGGCGTTTGCGGCGCCGGGCCGATGCTCTGCTGCCACCAGCTATCGTTCGCACTTGGACGAGCGCCTCCGGCTACGCCCCAGCAGACCTCGTGCGGGATGTACTGGGCTTACCGTTCGACCCGGGATCCGACGAAGTGTTGAGGGGCGAACTGTGGGAGAAGGTGTTGTCCGCTTTCCCTGACTGGCAGCAACTATGCCAGATGGCCGGAGAGACAGCCTATGACACCCTGCAGAGGTCGCCGGCGCTGGCGAGCGCACCGGCGGCCGCGGCGAAGCGGGCACAGGAGGAGGTAGCGGGGCGCCTCGCTGTACTGCGTGCCAGATCGGAGCGGCTAAGTTCAGCTGCTGAACGTCTTGGCGCGCAGTTGGACCTTCAGCGCGAGGAGGCTCTCGGCCAGGCGCTGGAGCGGGGGATCGGGAAGCCCGCTGCGATCATGACTGCTTGCGGCGCGATTGTCCTCTGGCCGGCCTCATGACAGAGCGCGGGCCATCACTCGATCAGGACGAGCAACTTCGTCAACTCCTGGCCTCCCCCGCGGTCGGTGCACCGGTCTTCGAGGACGATCTCTATGCCCGGGTGGCGCAAGTTGTCGGCGACGCCAAGAGCGCTGACCTTGACCTCGCTGTGCTCATCCGGCATCTCCTGCGGCGGTGGTCCCTGGTAGCCAAACGGAACGTGCGAGTCACCGTCTCCCCAGAAATCTCCGCCCGGCTACGCCGAGTGGCTGGCGTCGTAGACCTACGAGAGGAGTGGGGTGGCATCTGGTTCGCGCCTGCCTGGCAGCCCAAGTGGCTCGATCTGTCGGGAGAAGCACCGGACGCCGCAGCTGCGGCTGGCACGAAATTGGGGCAACGCTTTCACCAGGACGACTTGCCAGCCGACCCGTTCTTTGAGCGTTACACCGGACATTCGCAGTACCGCACCGCTGGCCAACGTGCCGCCTGCCGGGCCGTAGTGTCGGTTCCGGCCGGCAGCAGCATCATCGCCATGCTGCCCACGGGCTCCGGTAAGACGGAGGTAGCGCTCTGCTTGGCAGAACGGTACCCGGACGCCGTAACCATAATCGTCGTGCCGACTGTGGCGCTGGCCTACGACTTCGAACGCCGCTTCCGAGATCACTACGCGCGCAGGAACCCCCGGGTGGACAAGTCCGCCCTGCATTTCGCATGGACTGCCAGCACGAACGAGGATTCGAGGCAAAGCCTGCGGCGTCGGGTCCTTGACGGCACACAACCGATCCTCGTCACCTCGCCAGAGTCTGTCAGCAGGGCACTGCGCTCACTGTTGATGGAGGCTGCGTCCGGCGGTCGCCTCGGAGGCTTCGTCGTCGACGAGGCCCATCTGGTCACTCAGTGGGGGCGAGACTTCCGCCCCGAGTTCCGGACGCTTGGCAACCTTCGGGATGAGCTCGTGAAGCGGGCCGGGGAAGTAGGACATCCCAGCCCGACGACGCTGCTACTCAGCGCAACTCTGGGTTCGCACGAACTGCGGGACCTGCGGGATCTCTTCGGATCCGCGGACACGTGCACTTTGATCGCGGCCAACTCCCTCCGGGCCGAGCCCGATATGTGGATCAGCGACGCGGACGACGACCAGCAGCGCGAGGAGTGGGTGCTTGAGGCCCTGGCGCACCTGCCGCGGCCAGCCGTGCTCTATGTCACCGCTCCGGAAATCGCCCAGCGCTGGCTGACTCGCCTACGCGACGGGGGGTATCGACGGGTTGCGACGGTGACGGGCGAGACCAAGTCTGACGATCGCGCCCGCGTGCTGGCCGACCTCCGTGCAACAAACGGCCAGCCAAGCAAGGTGGACCTCGTCGTCGCCACGTCGGCCTTCGGCCTCGGTATTGATTACGGACATGTTCGGGCCGTCGTGCATGCCTGCCTGCCCGAGACGGTTGACCGGTGGTACCAGGAGTTGGGTCGGGGTGGGCGCGACGGCGACGCCTCGATTGCGCTCCTGGCGACTGCCCCGCAGGACCGTCGAGAGGCTGCAAGTCTCGGGATCACGGTGCTCACCGCCGATACTGCTCGAGAGCGATGGTCAGACCTCTGGCGCCACCGTCGAGAGTTGCGCGGGACGTCTTTCCTCGATCTAGAAGGCAGCCGCGGTGTCGGCCGGGGATCGTACAACCGCCGCTGGAATGCCCAACTCGTTCAGGGCCTCGTAGAGCTGCGTCGAATTGGCCGCTTCCAGGTCGACGCAGAGGATCTGGCCGAGTTGGTCGGGGACGGCGACGATCAGCAGGCCGACTGGG
This sequence comes from Micromonospora chalcea, assembly GCF_028768405.1. Classification (NCBI taxonomy): domain Bacteria; kingdom Bacillati; phylum Actinomycetota; class Actinomycetes; order Micromonosporales; family Micromonosporaceae; genus Micromonospora; species Micromonospora chalcea. The sequence continues at coordinate 5,891,643 of NZ_CP118233.1, forward strand.
CGGCCGTGAATCTGACTCAGGGCGACCTCGCCACCGCTCAGTTCTGGTCGCAGGAGTGGACGCCATGGCAGAAGGCTGAAGCAGGGCGCTCCATCCAAGCCCTGGAACTCATGGAGTCAGTTGCCAAGCGAGACGTACGGGCTTGCGAGGCGATCGCACAGGCGTACCGTCCAGACAACGAACTCTATGCGCTGTTCGGCCAGGCAGCCCACTTCGTCGAGCCCGCCTCGCCGTGCGGGCGGTGCCCAGGTTGCCGAGCATGCGGGGAGAATAGGGCGGACGAACGGCCGCCTTGGCCGTCCCAGGCGTGGCCACTTCCAGGCGATATGATGGCTGACCTCAAAGACCTGGCGGACGCCGCGGGCGCCCGTGACGGTCTTATCTTCCTCCTGGCGGACGACCATGAGCGAGTCACTCCCCCGCTCGCTCGCGCACTGGTCCGCCGAGGCGTCCGGCACATCGCCGGGACTGTCGGAGGTCTTGTAGAGGACCCTGATTGGCTATTTGTCGACCCCTTGCCTGTCACTCCAAGCGACCTGACGCCCTGCTCTTCCTTTGTGGTTTGGCCACCAGGACGCCGCATCCCGAGATCCTGGCTGAGCCCGCGAGCCCGAATGTCTCGGCGGCTCGCCGCTCCCCCGGCATTCGATGTGCTGCTGGTGGCGAGTGGGGCCACCATCGGAAGTAGTGAGGTGGGGCGGGATCTCGCGGGGCTCGACGCCGACACCGCCCTGCACATTCTGGGGAGCAATTCGTGGACTATCTGAAGCGGCACGTACTCGCAAGCGTTCCCGCATTGCTAGTGATCAGCCGGTATCTGGCGACGCAACTCGACGGTGTGGAAGAGAACGAGTTGCAGAGGGTGCTGCGACCAACGGCCATGGCCGAGACGCGTGGTGTCTCATCCGCTGGCGACGACCCCTCAAGCGTCCTCACCTCATCTTTGAGCGTTGGCGAGGACCTGGGGCTGTTCGACAGCGAGCGCGGCGGGCGTGGGCGACGCATATGGAAGCTGACAGACAGCATTCGCGGGGAGGTTGGGCCACTCCCATCCGCAGACTCCCGCGTTTTTCGCAGCCTGGTCCTCCGTCTGCTCTCATCGCGAGCGCTGGAAGAGGTGAGGGCCGGGAACAAGCCGTCCGACGTTGCGCTCGCCCTAACCTGGATCTTGCTACGGGATCCACTGGAACCTCTTTCGGTGAATTGGGACAAGGGGCCAGAGACCGCGTTCGAGAAGGCCGGCATGCGTAACGCTGTTGAGAACGTCGAGCAGTGGGGAGCCTTTCGGCGTTGGATCCGGTCCCTCGGGATAGCGACGGTCGCACAGGTCGGCAGGCAGGATGCCTACCTTCTGGTAGACCCCACCAGGGCACTGCTTGACGTCCTCGACAGACTGCCGCAGCAGGAACGCGCGGAGCAGTGGTTCCGTCAACTACATGAGATCCTGCCCGTGCTCGGCCATCCGGCCCTCATTTCGGCCCTGCCGCAGGGCAGCGTACGACCTCAGGGAATTTCCGCCTCGGTAGCGCTAGCCGCACAAAAGCTGAAGCGCCGAGGAATCCTTGATCTCGCCCCATCCGCCGACGCGAGCACCGCAGCTGTCCTCCGGATCGGCGACCAGAGTTGGCGGATTGGCCAGGTATTTGTTGCGGAGGTGGCCGCATGACCAGCACGATGAAAGGTTTCCGCTGCTGGACAAACGCGGACGTCCGCCAGACGGTCTACTCCGACATCGGTGCATTGCCCAGCGATGCAGGCGCAGTTTTCCTCGCGGCGCACACGCCCATGGTCGTGTCGCACCCCAGGGGGGAACAGTTTCCGGGCGATGGTTCCGACGAGCGTCAGGTCCTAGGCGCCCTTCAGGCTCACATCGGAGATCCCGACCGGAATACGCTAATCGCGGTCACCGGTGAATCGGGAGCGGGCAAGAGCCATGTGGTCCGGTGGGTCAACGCACACCTAGACCCAAGTCCTCGCTATCACGTCCTCTACGTGCCGCGTGCAGTGCAGACTATCCGCGACCTGCTCCGGCGTATCGTCGCTGGTCTCCCCGGCAGTGGAGGGCAGGACCTGATGAAACGCATCGACGCGGCCGTGGGGAAGACGACGCCTGCCGAGTTGCAGGACCGACTCCTGGAGGAGATGCGGCTCGCCCTTACCTGGACGCTCGAGTTGCAAGCAGGAAGCAACGACGAGGACCCGGACAAGCGGAGCGCTCGGGAGGAGCGCAACAACCTCCTCGGAGAGCCGGACGAGAACGGAAAGCGCCGGGACGGCCTGGCCGATCTTCTGGTCCTGACACAGGTGAACCGAGCCCTTCTCCGGTCAGGTGGATTACTCGATCACGTCGTACAGTCGATCTTCGCGCAGACATCCCGTCGGGATGAACAGCAGGAGCGGTTCGAGGACGCGGACTTACCATTGCGTGTGCCGGGTGTGCGCAGAGAATTGGCTCGAAACGGTAACCTTCGCGTTCTGTGGGATCAGATCACGTTGGATCCCGAGCCGGCATTGCGGTTGCTGGATGAGGCACTGCGCAAGGCCCTACCCAGGACCATCGGCCTGCACGATCACACGGGCGAAACCCTGAGCCTGCTGTTTCAGCGCTCCCGGCAAGCGCTTCGCCAACAGGGGCGCGAACTGGTCCTCCTCTTCGAGGATCTCGCCCAGTTCGGTCTGGTCGACGGTGAACTGTACGACCAGTTCGTCATTCAACCCGGACCCGACATGGCTCCGCTACGCGTCCTCTTCGCGGTGACCGAGGACCGCTACGCAGACTTCCCAGAGACGGTACAGACGCGCATCACGCATCAGTTCAAGGTCGGCAACTTCCCCCTCGAGGATCGTGACGCCTTCGTGGCCCGCTACCTGAACCTCGTCCGCCTCGGGCGTAAGAATGTCGATTCTGCCTGGTCTGCGGCGCGCAGCAGTGGAACAGAGGACTGGGTGCCCAACGCCTGTGATACTCGCGAGGAGGGGTTGCCGTGCCGGTTCCGCAGTCAATGCCACGCGGGCTTCGGCAACACCTATGTCCCAGGACTGGGCGAGGTCGGGCTCTATCCGTACAACAGCACTGCACTACGGCGGTCTCTTGAGGCCCGTGGCTCAGGTGCAACGCCGAGGCAGATCCTGGACATCTGCGTCTCAGAGGCGCTCGTCGAGGCCGAACCCCACATCGTGCGCGGCACCTATCCCCACGAGCGCGTGCGCGAGCGTTTCGACTTCAAGGTCCAACGTGGGAAGGAGATTCTGCTCGGCGGCCGAATGGGTGACGAAGCAGAGCGGCTGTATCGAGCCCTCGTGATTTGGGGAGACGAAGAGCCCCTACCGCCCGCCGTTGCCGAGGCCTTCGGGCTCGACAACGGCGCGGCACGCCAACGGCAGGCGACGCCTATCATCCCGCCCAAGCGCCGTGAGGAACCCCCGCAGGCGCAACCGAGTCCCCTCTTGCATCTCTTTCAGTGGCAGAACGGTGAGCGGCTTCCGGATAGCCAGGTAGACCTCTACAGGGACATCCTTCACCGTCTCGTGTCCTCCCGCCTCGATCTTGACCAGGACTTGTTCCACACTGCGACTGCGAACACGCCTGGTGCCGAAATCCTGAGCGGTCTCATTAGCCGGCAAACGTTCGACTTCGGCTCGGACGCTCGTGGTCGATCTGCCGGTGCCGGGAAACTTCGCTTCGAACTACATCGCAGTGCGGAGGACATCCGGGTCCTGATCGCGGCGCGGTGGTTCGTGGACCACGGGCACTGGCTCTCAGACAAGGGCGGATGGCCGTGGCCAGAGGGCTACGATCCGGTCGAGATGATGATCAGCCTCGAAGAGCGGCTGGATTACTGGGCCGAGCTCGTCCGGACGGCGTTCCGGGATTACGTCGGTGGACGGGACCTGGCGTGCGCGGCGGTGGGCACCCGAGCAGTGGCGCTACTCGCCGCCGGAGCCTCGCCCGACCAACTTCGTGACGTCGGCGCTGTGCTGACTGGGACCGCCGGAGCGGTCATCAAGAGCACATCGGGCTGGGCACGCGTGGACAGCGTGGCACGCGATGTGCTGCGCGATGTACGGGCGACTGACCTGGTGGGACAACTCGCGGCGGTGCGGCAGGGACCGACCGGCAAACCACAACTCATCGATGCCGCCGAGCTTGAGGCTGGCCTTCAACGAGTGCTCAACGCACCTGCAGAGCAGCTTAATGCTGTGGCGACGCGATACGTCGACGCTGCGCCAGTCGTCGCCAAGGCGGCCCGGGACCTGCTTTCCGCCATGGAGGGAGAGACCGAAGGTTTCCTGGCGGAGGTGGCTGCGGCCGTCAAGGAGTTGGCCGGCGGCCTCGAAGGGCAGGCGCCGAGGTCCGTTGCCCAGGCCGCGAAGGAGGTAGGAAAGCGTGCTCTCGACAGCCACCTGTTCCGTCCTCATGACGGCTGGTTCACGTTCAGCAACGCGCTTGACCGGCTCGAGGACCTACCAGCCGACCTTCCGCTCGACTGGCACGCAAACCTGGGAGCGTCAGCCGTGCAAGAGGCCCTAAACGTCCAGCACTGGGCACGAAAGGCGGTCTTGGGAGCCCAGGACCTCCGCTTGGTCCGGCAAAACATGGCAGCGACTCGTCGGGAGTGCACCCACAGCGGAGGGCAGGCCGGCGATCTAGACCACCTGTCGACGACAGTGTGCCGGAAGCTCGGTCAGCTTGAGGTCCTGCTCCAGGCGCTGAGTACCCCGGGGGGCGAAGAGTGACTAACGCCACGACGTGGATCTTGGAGACCCGCGTAGCGGTCGACCAGGCCAGCGGCACCCTGCGGCTGGAGGCCGACCTTGACGCGCTTCGCCAGTTCGACGAGCAACTTGACGATGCCCTACGGGAGCTCACGGCATTGGCTCAGGCTGCAGCTCTCGGAAGTGGCGACTGGTGGGCTCCCGTGGACCCCACACCGGACCTCTGGACTCAACTTAGGTCGGCACAACGTGAGCTGGACACACGGCAGTTGGGTTCGGTCCTACGCCTGCTCAACGGGTTGAGGAGCCAGGTGCGGGAGGCTGTACGAGACGGGTGGAGCGATCATGTCGCGTCGCAGGCCGGTAATGCACTCGAACTCCGAGACCTGGTGAAGGCACTCGCCGGCGTCGAGGGGCTCGAGGCTGTGGCGCCCAGATTGGATGCAGCCCTCGTCCACCTGGCGCGGCTTCAACGTAAGCCGCCCGACGCTGACGCGGTGCGGGTGCTCGCGGAGGTCACCGAACTCCTGACACTGCTTGAGCAGCGGCTGCCTGCAGCGGTGAAGGGGTTTGTCTCTGCAGCGACACGGGGCGGCGCGGCACTCGACCTCCTCGACGATGACGTGCGAAGTTGGCTTGTCGACAACAACGCTCTTCACAACTTCCGGGTGGTGCCGGGGCGGCCTCAGGATGGCAACAGTGGGTGAACCGGCGCTCGAGGCGCTCACGGCCATCGAGCTTCATGAGGCGGAACTGCTCGCGTGGGGAGCAGTTGGCGCCGAGTGGACTGAAGACGAACTCCTGGCTCTGCTGGCGGACCATGGCGAACCGACCCAGTTGCTACGTGACCTGGTCGATGCCGCGCTCGTTGTCCGCTCCCCGGCCGGCGGCTACCGGTCCCGCAGTGCCGAGACCGTACGTCTGCTCTCCATGTTGCGTCAGGCATTCCCGGGAAGGCGAGTTACCGACGGCCGGCCACTAGTGCTGGATCATCGGTTCCTCCATCGGCCGCGTAGGCGTCCCAAGCGGGACGTAGCCGCCGGAAAAGTACTCACGGAAATCCGCGGGTCGCTTGGTCATGCAGGCCTCGCCACCGCGAAGCGGATCATTCCGGCGTGGCTGTCCGGATTTCAACAGCGGAGTACAGCGGCCGTGCTGGAGGCGCTGGTCAGCGGCCAGCAGGCGGGAGCGATGATCACCGCTGGGACCGGCAGTGGAAAGTCATTGGCCTTCTACCTGCCATTGATCAGTTGGTTGGCTGACCAGACGGCCGCGAGGCGGAGTGGGCCACGAGACGGCACACTCGCTCTGGCCCTCTATCCCCGTAACGAGCTATTGAAGGACCAACTGCGAACGCTAGTCGGGTACGCGAAGCGCCTCGGCGAGACCGACCGTTCAGAGGGTGCGACATTGAGCGTCGCGACCTGGTTCGGTCCCACGCCCGCCTCCGCCTACCACGTTCAGAAGGGCTGGGCTGACGGCTGGGAGAAGCGCGGAAGGGGCTACGTCTGCCCGTACCTGCGATGCCTCGAGTGCGACGCGGAGTTGGTATGGCCTGAGGCTGACTGCCGTGCTGGCGATGAGCGGCTGGTGTGCACCTCCTCCTCCTGCAAGGCGGAGGTGGAGGGCAAGTACCTCAGGCTGACGCGCGATCGGGCACGGCAGCAGCCAGCCGATCTCATGCTCAGCACGACCGAGTCGCTCAACCGGCAACTTGCCGCTCCAGGCAACCTCGGTGCGTTCGGTATTCGTCCGGCCACCCTCGCCGCCGTCCTGCTGGACGAGGTTCACACGTATGAGGGCACCGCTGGGGCGCAGAACGCCCTCCTGCTGCGCCGGCTCAAACACCGGCTCGGCCGTACTCCGGTGTGGGTCGGCCTGTCGGCGACGCTGCGTCACGCGGGTGACTTCTTCTCCCGGCTCGTGGATCTGCCGCCCAACGCCGTCACTGTCGTCGAGCCAGACGTCGGCGAACTGGAGGAGTCAGGGGCTGAGTACCTCCTAGCGCTTCGCCACGACCCACACTCCGGGACCGGTACGCTTTCCACCACCATTCAGGCCTGCATGGCGCTCGCCCGATGCCTCGACTCAACCGGGGATGACCCGTTCAACCCACCGCCCTCGTCCGGCGGCGCTTTCGGCAGTCGGCTGTTCGCCTTTACCGACAAGCTAGACAGCACCAACCGCCTCTACTGGGATCTTTTGGACGCCGAAGGCTGGCGGTGGCCCGGGAAGCTTGTCACACGTCGCCCGCAGACCCTCGCGCACCTGCGCGGGGCAAAGCAGGGACGGATGGCGGCGAACCAGCGGGAGGCCAGCGGTGACCGCGATCCCGACGGGCAATGGTGGTGGCTGGCAGACCACCTGGGTCACGGCGTGGAGGCGGATCGACCCTTGCAGATCGGACGTACCAGTTCGCAGGATCGGGGAGTTGCTACCACCGCCCAGGTGATCGTCGCGACCGCAACCCTCGAGGTCGGGTTTGACGACGATCGGGTGGGCGCGGTCCTGCAGCACAAGGCGCCACACGACGCCGCGCAGTTCCTGCAGCGCAAGGGCCGCGCCGGAAGAATGCCGTTGATGCGCCCGTGGACCGCGGTAGTGCTTAGCGACTGGGGCCGGGACCGCCAGGCGTGGGACGCGTACGAGGCCCTGTTCGACCCGGACCTACCGCCGAGAAACCTCCCCATCGAGAACTTCTACGTACTGCGGATCCAGGCGGTCTACGCTCTTTTCGACTGGCTGTCCATCGAGTTGGGTTACTCCGCCGGTGAATCGACCTGGGAAGACCTGGCGGGTCCCGCCTCAGCGCTGTTCCGCGAGAACCCCAAGAAGCAGTCAGAGGCGCGTAGCCGGCAGGCGGCCCTGTCGACTCTGCTCGATCGGCTGTTGCGCCCCGGCCCGGAACGAGAGCGGCTCCGGCGCCACCTCCGGGACGCGCTCGCCATCGGCAAGGGCGAGTGGGCGGACAGTGTGGTCGATACCCTCCTGTGGGACGCGCCCCGGCCCCTGCTGCTGGCGGTGGTGCCGACGATGCGTCGTCAGTTGCGAGACCAGTGGCGTGGCGAGGAGCCACTGGAAGACGACGCGGGGCTGCGGACGCGCACTCCTCTGCGGCAGTTTGTGCCGGGCAACCTTTTCGACGATCTTCTGGTCCCCGATGTCGAGTTGCAGGTGCCCGGGCGCGGTGGCGAATTGGAGGTCGCGCACCTCCCGGCACTGAGGGCGCTGAACGAGTTCTGCCCGGGCAACGTGAGCAGGCACTTCGGCGTGTGGGCGACGAACAAGCGGCATTGGCTGCCGCTGCCCACTATTGCTGCCGCTGACCAGGAACTGCTGGTCGACGTGGTGAGCACCTACCGTGCGGCGCTGGTGGACCTGATCGACGAGGGCGACGACCGGGTCGCCGTCTATGCGCCGACGGCCGCAGCCTTGGAGCCTGTCCCGGACAGCGTCCGGGACGCGTCCAGCGTCCGCCCCGAGTGGCAGTTCCACGTGTCAACCCTCGCCGCCGGCTCCCCGGTCCGGCTGGCCCGGCGTGTTAGTCGGTTGCTCGACGCGCTCACCGCCCACCTCCATGTCCAAGGCGGTGGGGTTCGGACAGTGCGGTACGCCAGGACAGCACGCGGGACGGTGTGGGAGCCCCGCCCTCGACCGGTCGCCCTGAGCTTCGGTATTGCCGGGGAGCCCGGGTGGCTGCCGGCCGCCGTGGGCGTGGACGTGCAGTGCGACGCCTTGGAAGGCAAGGTCCGGATCCCCGACGAGATCCAAGTTCCCACTGCCCAGGAGCGGTCGCAGCGCCTACGGCACCGGCTCGAGGTCGAAGCTGATTTCCCGGACACCATGTCGATCTTTGACCGCGACACTCTCGTTGAAGTAGTGCTTCTCGCCGCTGCATCGGAGCAGGTCGAGAGCGGGAAGCCGTTGGACGAGCCAGGTCTAGCGGGTGCGTTGCGGCAGGCAGCCGAGACTTTGGGCCTGGCGGTTGATGATGAGACCGGCGAGCGGAACGAGAACGACGAGCGGCGCTGGGAGAACTGGCTCGGCGATTCCACGCTGCTCTCTGCTGTGCGGGACGCGTTGCGGGAAATTTCGGGCGATGACCGTTCGCCGGCATGGTCCACGTGGTGGCGCAGGCGATTCACCCTATCGGTGGCTCAACTCGCCCTGGCTGCGCTCTCGACGCTATGTCCCGGCGTCGACACCGACGACCTCATGGTGGACTTGTCCTCCGAAGACGACACCGTGTTTTGGATTTCGGAGCCCTCACCTGGTGGGACGGGCCACGTCGAGGCATTCCAGCGGCTACTCGCGGAAAATCCCGAGGCGTTCGCTCACGCGCTCGAGGACGCACTCACCCCGTCTGAGGCGGAGACGATGGACGAGGAGCTCAGCCTGCTGGTCCATACGGGGGCAGCGGAGGTCCGGTCGGCGCTTGACGAGCTCCGGGTCTCTTGGCGTAACGGTCACGCTGTTGTCGCCCGGGCAATTGAGCGCGTGGACGAGGCGGCACAGGCGCACGGTCTGGCCCTGGGTGGTGCAGCCCGCTCCGCGCTGAGCACCCGCCTTGCCGGGCCGGGTGCCCATCCTCGCCTCTTGGCGGAAGTCGCGTCATGGCTGGATCTGCGAGATCAGGCGGCCGAGCAGACTGGAATCGAGGTGAGTGCCCGGACGCTCGGGGGGCTCCTGGCCGACCACGTATACCTCGACGAGGTGCTGCACCTTGGAGCCGGGGTGACCGCCCAGCGACGGGCCCGCGCGGTATCCAACGTACTGTGGCCGTGGGGCCAGACCGCCCAGCCGACTGTCGCCTCAAACCCCTATGCTCCCCGCCTTGCGGCGTCGTTTCCCCTCGTGCGGGACCACGTGGACCTCGGACCGGTCGTGTTCGACGTCGCGCCGTGGGATGACAAGCGGCGTAAGGAGCTCCACGAACTGCTGATTGAGCAGCGTGAGGTGGCGCTGCGGGTCGGGCACGCCGATCGGACGGTACTGCGATCTATCCTCCTGGACCTACAGACCCAACCGATCGAAGTCGGGGCCCTCCTGTGCCATCCGGTGGTCCTCGGCGTACGGAAGACCGGTCTCTTCCTGGAAGCCCGGGTGTTGCTACGGGAGGCGCCGTGAACAGGGTCATTCGTAAGTCCAAGGCGCAGAGCGCGAGCGAGGTACTGGACCTGCTCGGCGCGCTGTTCGCTGCGGAACTCGTCAGCCCCAGCAAATGTCTGTGGCTGGTGTCGCCGTGGATCTCCGACGTCGAGCTCGTCGACAACCGCGGCGGCACCTATCCGGCCCTGACCCGCTATGGTCGCCGGTGGATCCGGCTCGCTGAGGTCCTCACCAGCTTGGCTGCGGAAAAGACGCGGGTCGTGATTGCCACGACGTCCGACGCACACAACGACGCCTTCCGCCGTCGCATTGAACGGCTCACCGTCGACATGCGGGTTACCGACCAGGTCTCCATGATCATGAATGCCACTCGCGGCCTGCACACCAAAGCCCTGACCGGCGATGACTACGCCCTGGCTGGCAGCATGAACATCACCTACAACGGCATCCTCCTCAACGAGGAGCAGGTGGAGTTGAGACGCGATCCCGCCTACGTCGCCCAGGCGCGAATGGACGCCTTCGACCGCTTCGGGGGTGCACTGTGACGGTGCTGGAAGCGCTGCGGGCCGGCCTGGGAGACCTGACCCGCTTCAAGGGCCTCCGCCAGCGCGTGGAAATGCTCGTAGAGGGACAGGCAACGGACTGGGTCAGCGGTAATGGTGGCTGGTTGGTCATCCCGCTTCAGCGCGACCCTCAGGGGTTCTACCTGCTGTCCGAGGATCGGGAGGGGCAGCGCCGGGGGCGCGAGGTGTTACAGGCGTTCCTCGGTCCGGCGACCGCGACCATCGAGGCGGTACAGCTCTCCACCGCGGAGCAGGCCGACCGGTCACTGCAGGTGGCGGGCCTAGTGCAGGTGTCGTACGTGCGCCGTGCCGCTGTCGCCCCCGTGGAGTTGCTCGACCGGCTGGAAGACGCCGTCGCGACCGTCAGGGGGAGGGACGCGCGGGTACGCCCGATCCGGCACTCGCACATCGACCTGCTGCGTGACTTCCGACTTGCTCTGCTGCAGCGGGACAGTCGACTTGCCGAGCAGGCGCTGCAGGACCTGCGCCTGACCGGGCAACTCAGCGCCGAGAACCTCCGGTTCCTGCGCATCGAATTGCTCGGCGAACTCGGGCGGTGGCGCGAGCTCCGCGAGTTGCCGTACCTGGCCGAACTGCTGCGGACGCGTCGGTCTCGTGCGGTCAACGAAGTCCTCCTCGAAATGCTGTGGTGGACCGAGGTAGCCGACCTCTGCGCGGCCGGTCTCACCCCACAGGACGTGTACGAAAGCACTGGCCTCGGCGCCCGCTACGGCTCCCTCGCCGCCGCAGTCGACGTCCCGGCCAGCGCAGGCGGCCGTGCTGTCGCCGCCGTCGACGCTCTGACGCGAGGTGACGACGAGCGATTTCAGCGATTGCTGCACGTCGCTGACGACGCCGAACGAGAGCGGCTGCACCGCCTGGGCGCGCTCGCGCAGCCTGCCGCTCAGCCGACAACAACCGGAGGCGCCGATGTCCGCGCATTGTTCGAGGACGGACAGTACGAGGTCGTTATTCAGGCGTTCCTCAACACCGCCGACCCTGAGATCGCAGAGTTCGCCGTCCAGGCCGTTCTCGACATCGCGGACCACGCGAACGGGTCCGTCGTGCTCGAGATCGTCCAGGCACTCGTCGTCGAGGAACGGATAAGCCTCGACCGGCGGCTGAACCGTGACATCGACGACCTTGCCCGATTCGTCGACAGCACTTGCAAAGGTTGGGTCGAATGGTCCTCCCGGCTGAGCCGGGACGATCGCTGGCCGAAGGCGGCGGAGGTCTTGCGTTCGCAGCACGCACAATGGGAGGGGCTGGGAACGCTGGAGGCTTCCAAGCTGAGCCAACTAGCGAGCGATGTGCTGGACGGTTGGACGGGCGCCAACGCGGACCAGGTGGCGATGGTGCTTGACCTCCTCTGTCTGGCCGCTGCGGACACGGCTTCGACAGCACAGGCGGTGGAGTTCTGCGACACCGTCCTGGTAGTGCTGGCGGACCAGCAAAACATGAGCGCACCGGTACGTGAGGCGTACCTCGTTCTGCTCGATCAACTACTGCAGGCGGCGCCAGCGGAGACGCGTTATCGGGAGCTGCTGGACCAGGTGGGCACGCTCTGGCGGCGGGTGGCCTCGCCAACCGTGTTCGACTGGGGTCTCGGCCTGGTCGAAGTCCTGCTCAATACTCCTGCTCCTGATCTCGGCAGCCGGGCCGCCACCGTGATGGAGGTCCTGGGTAGGGGCCAGGACTTCCAGAAGCGGCTCAACCTCCGACAGCGCTCGGAGTTGGAGGTGCTGGCCGAAGAGGTCGGCATGCCGCTTCAGATCGTGCAGGAGCCGACGGAGGAGACCGACGGAACGTGGCGACAGCTTGATGGTCGAGTAGTCGGGCTGTATTCGCTCCTACCGAGAGCGGCAGAATCGCTTGAGAAGCGGCTGTCGCGGCTCTGCTCGCTTAAAGCGGTGGAGGGAAATGCCGACACGGTCTCCACAACGGCGCTGCAGTCGCTCGCGCGTCGCGCTGACTATCTGATCGTTGACACCTGGCATGCCTCCCATTCCGCTACCGGCGCCATCGATGCCGCACGCCCAAGAAGTAGACAGATATTGCCGCGGGGGCGTGGGGTGACCTCATTCCTGCAGGCGTTAGAGCATTCGCTTTCCCCGGCTGCGACTAACTCCTAGAACGCCAAGTCGTGCTCGGATCCCCGCCGTTTGCCTTTTGTCAGCATTCCGCCGGGCAATGCTTGTCCTTGGCCCTGCCCAGTAGTAGGGCCAAGGACAACCGGCAAATTTCAGCGGCTGGTCGCAGCCAGTCCGGCGCTAGACTCCTGGACCTTGGTCTCGACGGGAGGTGCGGCTAAAAGAGCCGGCTTGACCGGTCGTGCCGCCGTCCCTGCTTGGAATAATATGTGGAAACCAGGAAGTCGGTGATTCGTTGAATATCCCGAGGGGTGTTTTGAACATCGTTCCAGCGGCGCGGAATCCCATCGCCCAGATCCCACGTGCCCTCGGTCCAGCGGCAGTAGTCCTTTACGGTCTTCAGCCCGGCAGCGAATCCCTGAGTGTCCGGCACGTCCTCGCCGCTGCCGTTTGTGTCGGCGATGGCGTCCATCAGATAGCCCATGCTGATGATCCCGGCTCCGTGCATCAGGCGCGACTTGCGAGGGGGTTTGCCCCAGGCATCCTCACCGAATACCTCCCGCACGGCTGTCCAGAAGTCGCTCAGTACGGTCACCATCAGTCCAATGTTGGGCAGTGCCCCGTCGCTTCCGCGGAACCGGTACAGGACCCCATCCGAGATGCTGTTCTCGAGCATGCGCAGCATGGAGTTGTCCTTGATGACGCCCGTGGGATTGGTTGGCGTCTGGATCATGTGACGTAGCGGCGAACGCTCTTCGAAGTTCAGTCGCTCAAGGACCGTCGCGGGGAGTTGCCGTACGCGCAGTTGGTTCGGCAGTGGGCCAGACGCCGTCGGAAGCAGCTCATGGATTAGGCCCTTAGGGAGGGGCTTGGTGGAGTTGACGAGGATGAACTGCGATCGGTGGTCGGCCTGGTCGGCGGTGATGAAGGCGGTGACGCAGATTGGGAACGCCGAGACCGCCGCATCCCGAATGGCCGCGCAACGCTGCTGACCATCCACGATGAAGCCAGGCTTGTCGGCGTCCTCCCAGTCCTCACTCACGGGTACGACTAGGGTCCCCATCCGAACGTAGCCAGGCCCGTCGCTGTGCTCTGCAGAAGGGATGAAGCGAACCCGGTCGTCGAAGGCCACGACGATTGCGTTCGGCAGTAGTGGGCTGTCATCAGACTCCACGTAGCGGCGAATCGCCGCCACGTGGGCCAGGACCTCGGGCCGTTGGTAGCCGTGCAGCTGCTGCTGGCTGTCTCGCCTAACGCGCGAGACAGCGGCGAAGGACGGGACTTGCTTGCCGTCCACCGCAAACGTGTACAGGCGCCGGTCTGGCCCCTGGCTGATTTCGAGCGCCGGAAGGTGTAGGACGATCCCAGAGGTCGCGGCCATGGTGCTCTCGTCTCCCTGCTTAATCATGATCGTCGTCTCCAAGGTGCCGGCGTAGTCGCTGCCCAAATACGTGTAGGTTGTGAAAACCGCGGCGCTTGTTGCGCTCCGCCCCACGGAAGATGACTGTCTCGATACCCACCTTCTTGCAGATCGAGCAATCACATTCCTGCCACGGCCGGTTCTCAAGTGTGTCTCGGTACTGACTACTTCTGTTTGCCTTGCCGTCCCATACCGCGCTGTAGGCGTCCAGTGCCTCCAGCGCGGCCTCAACGGGGATTTCTCCCCTATCGAACTCGCGAAGGCGGGCTAGCGCGGCGCGCTCGAGCAGCATGGCCTGCCGTTGGCTGATCTCACCGGAGCGAATCCGCGCTTTGAGCTTCGCGTTCCCGTCGACTTGAGGGACGCGAAGCGCCACGAAAGTCCGATCGAGCGCGTAGTAGTTGTCCCGGTCGTCTTTGAATGCCTGACGGAAGGGCGACGTGCTGTCGAAGCTCGTTACGCCGTGGCCAGCGAAGGTTGGAATTTCGTCGACGCGGCTGATGCCTAGGAGGTGCAACTGGGTGTCGGGCAGGCGTACATCGTCGATGGCGCGGAGGCAAGCGAGGATTTCCTTCGTCTTCAGCGGCACCATGCCCCCGACCGCGATCCGTCGGTACCCGATCCGTTGCAACTCCACCACTGCATCGGCATATGACTCCGGGCTCCAACCCTGAGTCACTCCAAGGGGCGTGAAGTGAACGTCGCTGGCTGAACAACGTTGCCAGAATTCTGCCGCGAGATCGAGGGTGATCTGTTGCCGTCGGACCCACTCCTTGGCTGCCTCGTCGGTACGAAGGACCTTCGGCTCGTACTGAAAGATGACGTGGTCGACGGAGATGCCGTAGTTGAACCCGCACCCCTCGTAAAAGCTGACAACCTCTTCGACAGTGTAGGGAGGATAATCCTCGCCAACGTACGAGAAAGCTCCGCAGTCACCCATGATCTTTAACGGCGCGCTGCCATTATCGAGGCGGAAGAACTCACGCGCCCCTTGCCGGTAAAGCCTGTGGCGCTGGGGCAGGGTGTACTTGCCGGTGCTGGTGCCGACAGTCCCATCTACGATTGCCTTGGAGACCAAGAGGCCGTTGAACGGCGGTGGCTTCAGCACTTCGTGGGCGTACAGGTCATCGCGTTGGCGCACTCGGAACGGGTCGCGTTCCTCTGTTAGGAAGTCGAAGGTGGGGTCTACCTGGTCCTGGCTGTCGGGGAAGAAGAATTTCATCGAATTCCCGCCCGTTCGTTCAGGTAGACGCGGATGAGATAATTGGACAATTCCTGTACATGGCGGGACACGTTCTCAATCTCGTTCCAGCGAAGGTTGAGTTCGTCCCACCTTCCTCCCGTCCATTGGCAATGCGGCGCGATCACGGCGAGGTGTTTGCTGATCAACTCGGGTGCTTCGGGGAGGCGTGGATCAACCGTGCCCAGCACGCGGTCCATCAGCCGTCCCATAGCTCGTATGCCGGCCCCATGCATGAGGCGGCTCTTGGTTGGCGGCTTGCCCCATGCCTCGGGGAACGTGTCACGCACTACTGACCAATATGTGCAGAGCGCCTGGAGGATCCCGTCGAAGTCTGTCTCGTTGCGCGTGACGTCGCGGTAGGGGAAGAGGCAACCGGCCGGTGAGGTGAGGCTCTCTTGGATCATCTCGACAACGACGGTGTCTGTGATAACAGCGTTCGGTGCCTGCTGCCGGTTGGTCGACGCCCGCTTAATCAGCCCGTAGAACGGCGATGCCTTGTCGGCATTCAGGACGTCGCACAGCGCCGAGGGTGCCTTCCGGATTGCGAGTCGCGGTGGTAGCGGGCTGTCGACCTCCGGCAGGAGTTCGGTCACCAGGCCACGCGGCAGTGGACGCGTGTTGTTGATACGTAGGAACTGGTCGCGCTGGAAACCTACGCTGTCCGCTACGAACGCCGTGACTGGTACAGGAAACTGCTGCCGTTGGGTACGGGACAGCGCCAGGGCTCGCTGCTGTCCGTCGACGATCCATGCGGGCTTCGGCTTGCCGGATTGCGGCAGGGGGATGCTAAGTAGCCCGGAGGTCGCGAGTCCATCTGCGGCACCTGGCCCTCTGCTCGACTGAAACCGGACGCTGGACGAGAGGGCCAAGATGATGGGGTTGGGAAAGACGGCGGCCTCGGTGTCGAGGTACTCGACGATCTCTTGTATGTGCTTCCGTACCTGCGGGCGTTGGTAGCCGATCAACTTCCCGGCATCGTCTCGGCTGACGCGGGAGATATCTGCGATTTGGAGTACCTCTTCTGCCTGCAGTGCGAAGAGGTAGAGCGCTGGAGTGCCCGGCTGAGCGATTCGCAGCGCACGACGTGCGATGTTCTTCGAGTCATGTGAGGGCGCCATCAGCAGTGCACTTCCAGCGAGATCTCATCGAACAGTTGCTTAAAACGTGCCTGCTCACATGACTTGCCGGAGTTCCGTAGTTGTCTGAGCAGGCGCGTTGCCGAGGTTGGCCCGGCCTCCGCCAGTGGCCGGATGAAGGCCTTAACCTCGTCGTCGGTCATGCGCTCACGGTGAATCGGAGGCGGCGGCGGGGGCGCGGCGGCTGCCAGTTCGTGGGCCAACGCCCGGAAGTACGAGCGGCGGTGGGTGCGATGCTCCGCGGTGACTCGGCCGAGGAGGTGCTGCGCAACGCGCACGTTAAGGGCGAGCAGACTGCCGCCGACTGCCGGTCTCATGCGAGCGGTCACGCCGACGACGAGCTCGTCCAAGTCGGGGTCCGACTGAGCCGGCCCAACGATTGTCAGCCGTTGCGGGTCGCCTAGCCGCCCCGCCGCCCTCAGTAGGTCATCACTGCACGCCCGAAGGTAGGTATCCGATAGGACGGCGATGATCGTGTCGTCGGGATTCATTCGGGCCAGGTGGTAGAACGATCGGGGCGTACCGGGCTCCGGGCCAACCCACTCGCTTAGTCCCCGCCACCAGTCGCGGTTCTCGGTCGAACCTTGTCCGACCGAGTCTGCTTCGCGCAACGCGAAGGTCGCGGCGTAGGGGCGAAGCTGCGCGGTGGCGGGGATCAGTCCGTACCCCGCGGAGCAGATCCAGAGTTGCGTCTCCACGCTTCTCGGGTTGACCAGCTGACGTGCTATGGCCCAGTGCTCGCCAGCATAGAGCGACGTTGCGGCAGTGGAAGACTGGCTAGGTTCGGACAGTCGTCGGGTCCACTCTGCGAGCTTCTGCCTAGGTGCGTAGTTCGAAAGCGCCCTGACCCGCAGCGCCGCAGGCACTGCCAGGTTCTTGCGATTTGCGCAGGTGACGACGATATGAACGCGAACTGGCGCCTGCGACGGGCTGTTGCTGTCTGCAGGGACGCCCGGCGAACTTTCGTCGGCCATCGCCTCCGTCACGAGGCATCGCCTCGGTAGACAGCGCCCGAGGTGCAGGTCTCCCTGACCATGATGGCCGACAGCGGCAACTGATCGACAAGTCTCGCCCAGATCCATTGCGCCAGCACTTCGCTGGTCGGGTTGTCGAGGCCCGGCACCTCGTTTAGGTAGTAGTGGTCCAGTTGGTCCAGGAGGGGCCGGAATGCTGCCTTGATGTCGCCAAAGTCCATCACCCATCCGGTCGACGCTCCGACCTCGCCGCGTACGTGTACCTCAACGCGATAGGAGTGCCCATGGAGGCGAGCGCACTTGTGCCCCTCGGGCACGCGCGGCAAGCGGTGAGCAGCTTCGAAGGTGAACTCACGGAAGATTTCCATCAAGCAATCCCGATGTACTTGTGTGTCTGCAGGCTCAACGACCATTGAGGATGGGCGAGGCAATAACTGATGGCGGTCCGGGTGTTCGCTGCTTGGTCGGGCCCATCCATCGGCTGAAGGAGAAAGTTAGCGAAGTTCAGATCTTCGAATCGTTCAGGCTCTGCCCCCGGTTGGGGGTAGACAAGCTTAAGATCATGACCCTCGGTGAGAACCAGCTCGCTGCCGGCCTTCGGGCTGACGCAGATCCAATCGATGCCAGCGGGTGCGGGCCGAGTCCCGTTCGTCTCGATAGCCACCTCGAAGCCTTCGTCATGAAGGGCGTCGACAGCGGCGGCATCGAGTTGCAGTAGCGGCTCTCCGCCAGTGCAGACAACGTATGGTCTGCTCCTCGGGTGGGCTGCACCGGCCCACGCCTTCGCCACCGCTGCCGCCAGGTCCTGGGCTGACTGGAAGCGACCCCCTCCTGGCCCATCAGTGCCTACAAAGTCTGTGTCGCAGAACTGGCATATGGCGCGGTGTCGGTCGGCCTCGCGTCCGGTCCAGAGGTTGCAACTCGTGAATCGACAGAAGACAGCGGGTCGCCCAGCATGCGTACCTTCGCCTTGGAGCGTGTAGAAGATTTCTTTAATGCGGTACGCGGGTCTCATGCCGCTCTGCCGACCGCGGGGTCTGACATGCCGAGTTCAGCGAAGCCTCTAGTGCGGAGTAGGCAGGAGTCGCAGGTGCCACAAGGGTGTCCTTCAATCGGGTCGTAGCAACTGTGGGTGAGGGAGTAATCAACGCCAAGGCTGAGGCCTAGCCGGATCGTGTCTGCCTTCGTGAGGTTGATGAGGGGCGTATGGATCTTCATGCGCTGAGTGCCCTCGACTCCGGCCTTGGTGGCGAGGTTTGCCATCCGCTCGTATGCCTCGATGTATTCAGGTCGGCAGTCCGGGTAGCCACTGTAGTCGAGAGCGCTCACGCCGATGAAGACATCGGACGCCCTCAAGGTCTCGGCCCAGGCAAGCGCGAACGACAGAAAGATGGTGTTCCGCGCGGGCACGTAGGTGATGGGAATCTCGCTCCCGATCTCCTCGGCGCTCTCATGGTGGGGCACGGCGAGGGCTTCGTCGGTCAGGGCGGAGCCGCCAAACAACCTAAGATCGATGTCCGCAACGACGTGCCGTGTCGCCCCCAGTGCCTTAGCGACCCGAGCAGCGGCATCGAGTTCTACCGTATGCCGTTGGCCGTAGCGGAAGCTCAGGGCGTTAGTCTCGAAGCCCTCCTTGACGGCCACAGCGAGGGCCGTGGCGGAGTCCAGACCGCCGCTGAGCAGTACTACCGCTTGGCGCTTGGGTGCCGACATCTGAGGCTCCTCGCTTCGTCGTTGGTCGAGAAACTGCAGTAGCTTGCTCCGCAAGTAATGCGTAGTTTCTGCGCGCAGGTGGCGTCACGTTACCCGAGTACTGCGCGTTGTCGGAAGGTGAGCAGGGCGTGTCCTGCTCACTGTCGCGACGATCGGTGGTATCAACTCAGGTCGGCCAACCGGGCCGAGCAGAGAAGAAGTAGGCCGGAAAGTTGCTGCGTGGGGTCACGGAACGGAGCTTTCCTCGGGTCCTGTCGGCGGGTGCAGTCGGCTGGCGTGTCGTTGAACCCGGCAGATCAGTTCGTTGAGGCAGTCGCCAGCCGGACGGCGAGCGCGTGGCAGTCGAGTCAGCACGCCGGGATCGGGTGAACACACACGCCGGCCCTCAGTAATCAGGTCGGCGGGTTATGCCGATCCGCTGGGCCGGGGGAGCGGCGCAGACGATGAGGTAGAGCACCGGCGCTTGACTCATGCCCGCAGTCTTACCCGGCGCGTGTTAAGAAGGGGCCCCGCCTCTACCGGAGACGTTAAAAGGGGGCCCTTCCTTGCACGAAGCGGAGCAGGTGATCCAACGGGTGCTGCGGGACCTCCGGGAGGGGGCGCACCGCGGCGTCGTCGTGGACTCGCCTCCCGGTGCCGGGAAGTCCACCCTCGTGGTCCGCGCCGCGGTCGAGATCGCCGCCACCGGCGACCCGCTGATGATCGTGGCGCAGACCAACGAGCAGGTCGACGACCTCATCGACCGGCTCGGCCGTAAGGCCCCGGAGCTGCGCGTCGGGCGGCTCTCCGCCACCGACTACCGGCCCACCGGGCGGGTCACCGGCCATCCGGCGGTCCGGGTCGCGGCGAAGGTCGCCGACCTGGGCGGCCCGGCGGTCACCATCGGTACGGCGGCCAAGTGGGCCACCGTCACCGAGGGGAGCTGGCCGTGGGCGATCGTGGACGAGGCGTACCAGATGCGCGCGGACGCGCTGCTGCGCGTGGCGGGGCGGTTCGAGCGGGCGCTGTTCGTCGGCGATCCCGGGCAGCTCGATCCGTTCTCCACTGTGGAGACGTTCCGCTGGACCGGACTGACCTGGGATCCGATGCAGTCGGCGGTGGCCACGCTGCTGCGGCACAACCCGGAGCTCCCGGTGCACCGGCTGCCGGTGTCGTGGCGGCTGCCCGACTCGGCCGCCCCGGTGGTGTCCGCCGCGTTCTACCCGTTCACCGGGTTCCGCGCCGGCACCGGTCCGGCCGACCGGGTGCTGACGTTCACCGAGCCCGGTCCGGGGGACGCCTACGACGCCTCGGTGGAGGTGGCCGCCGCGACCGGCTGGGCGTTGCACGAGCTGCCGGCCCGGCACACCGTGCGTACCGATGCCGAAGCCGCCGCGGCCTGCGCGGAGCTGGCGTTGCGGGTGCTGGCGCGCGGCGCGGTCGCGGTGAGCGAAGCAGCGCCGGGCGGCGCGCCGGTCACCGCGGACCGGATCGCCGTCGGGGCCGCGCACCGCGACCAGGTCGCGGCCATCCGGTCCCGGCTGGGCACGGCCGGGGCGGGCATCACCGTGGACACCGCCAACCGGCTCCAGGGCCGGGAGTACGACGTGACGATAGTGCTGCACCCACTCTCCGGCCGGCGGGACGCGACCGCGTTCCACCTGGAGTCGGGGCGGCTGTGCGTGCTGGCGTCGCGGCACCGGCACGCCTGCGTGGTGGTGGCCCGGGCCGGGATCGGTGAGCTGCTCGACGCGTACCCGTCGACCGAGCGGGTGCACCTGGACGTGCCGGTGAAGTTCCCGGACGGCTGGGAGGCCAACCAGACGGTGCTCACCCACCTGGACGCGCACCGGGCGTGACGACGGGCCGTCGTGGCATGTCCGGCGAACCGAACGGATCTTCCGGGCGGTGGAGGGCGGTGGGCACGATGGCCGGATGTACCCTCACGACCCGTATCAGCAGGATCCGTACCAGCCGGATCCGTACCAGCAGCAGTACCCGCCGCCGCAGTACCCGCAGTACCCGCCGCAGGCGTACGCGCCGCAGCCGGAGCAGCCGACGAACAGGTGGGCGATCGTCCTGTGGGTGGCGGTGCCGGCGCTGCTGGTGATCCTCTGCTGTGCCGGCTGTGTCGCGTCCGGGTTCGCGGGCGGGTTCATCGAGGGGTTCAACGAGGGCTATTCGTCGTCGTAGGCGTACCTCGCCGCGCGCCGCTGGCGGCGGTGCGTTAGGAAGGGATCATGACCGCGAGTGTGCTGCCCTGGCTGGGTGGGGGCGTGGTGGCCCTGGCGGCCGGGTTCCTCGCCGCGTTGCTGCCCCGGCGCCGCGCCCGCGCGCAGGGCCGGCGCGTCGCCTGGTCCTCGGCGCGGGCGGCGATCCACGACGCCACCGTGAGCCGGGACGCGTCCCCGACGGCGGTGCCGGAGGCGGAGCGGCTGCTGGCCCGGGCCGAGATGCTCGCCGCCGCCCGGGGCGGCGCCGACGCGGCCCGGGCCGCGGCCGAGCACGCCCGCCGGGCCGACGAGCTGTGGCGGGCCGGCCGGTGACCGCGCCGAAGCTGCCGGTACGCCGGGATCTGGTGCGCTGGTCGCTGCTGGCCGCCGCGGCGGCCGTGCTCGTGGTGTTCCTGGGGGCGCAACGGCAGAGCGTGGAGGTCAGCTACGGGCGGTCCCCGTCGGCGGGCGCGCTGCCGCAGGAGGGGTCGGCCGGGGAGCTGAGCGACGCGAGCGTGCCGTCGGTCGAGGAGATGACGGCGCTGGTCGCGGCCGAACCCGTGGTGCGGCTGCCCGGGGCGGTCGCGCGCTGGGACGAGCAGCGGGTACGGGCGGCCATCGGTGACCGGGGCACCCGGATCCTGGTCGCCCCGCCCGGTCTGGACGAGGCGGAACGCCGCCGGGTCAAGGACGTGGAGAACGCCGAGATCCGGATCGTCGGCACCGAGGTCAGCGGCGGGCTCTACGTGGCTTCGCCGGACGACCTGCCGGGCTGGCGGGCCCGGTTCGCCACCCGTGACGTGACCAGCCCGCTGCTCACGCTGCTGGCCACACTGCACGACCAGCCGACCCCGCCCGACCGCGACGACCTGCGCTGGCGGGAACCGACCGGTCCGGAGCTGGCACCGATGGTGGCCGCGTTGCGTGCCACCGGCCGGTACGTGGGCCCCGGCGCCACGCTGACCAAGCTGCCGGAGAAGGCGGCGAGCAGCGCGTTCCCGGACGGGGCCTGGTTCGTGGTGCTGCCCGCGCAGCCGTACGGGGAGCCGCTGCCCGCGTACGGGCCGGCGCTGCACCGGCTCGCCCCGGATCAGCCGCTCCTGGTGATGTACGGCGACTGGATCGAGTACCACGGTCCGAGTGCGGCGGAGTTCGCCGAGGTGGCCGGCGCGAGCTTCTACGCCCAGTTCGGCAGCCGGCTCGGCCGGTACGCCTACCCGCAGCAGAACGTGCTCGCCACGTACCTTGGCCAGGTGACCGACGTGCGGTACGCGGGGCTGTTCGACCGTCCGCTGCCGTACCGCCCGTTCGATCCGCTGCGGGTGGCGCTGCCGGCGTTGCCCTGGATCTTCGCCGCCTGCGTGGCCGGTTTCGTGGCGCTGTCGATCCGTACCGTGCGGGGCAGCGGTCGCCGTCCGGCCGACGTCGGTCCGGGCGGTACGCCGGCCCGGCTGGCCGGGCTCTCCGCGCTGGCGGTGGAGCTGTCGCTGCTCACCGACGCCCGCACCGACCCGGCGCTGGTGCGGGGCGTGGGCCGGTTGCGGGCGGCCCGGGACGCGCTGGGCGAGGGGTTGCCCGACCGGCACGTACGCGAGTTGCTGGCCGACGCGGCGGCCGAGCTGGACGACGTGGCCCGGGACGTGCGGATGCCCGGCTACCGGCCGGACGTCTACCTGCGGGCGAGGCTGTCGTGAGCGGCGTCGCGACCCGGCCCGCGCGGGTGCCCGCCCGGCGCGGCGCGGCGGCGACCGGTCCGCGCCGGCTGCTCGGCCGCCTGGTCGGCACCGCCTTCGGCCGGGCGACGCTCGCCTGCCTGGCGCTGGCCGGCTGGGCGCTGTGGTCCGGCGGCATCCTGGACGGGCCGGTCGCGCGGCAGGTGCGCGTCTCGTCGGTCTACGCCGCTCCCGGGGTGGACCTGGACCGGGCCGCCGCCGAGCGGGTCATCGGCAACCGGCGGCTGGTGGTGCTGATCATGGAGCCGGGCGCCGACCTGCGCGAGGCGTGCGCCGACACGAAGCGCGCCGCCCAGG
Source organism: Micromonospora chalcea (assembly GCF_028768405.1). Lineage (NCBI taxonomy): Bacteria > Bacillati > Actinomycetota > Actinomycetes > Micromonosporales > Micromonosporaceae > Micromonospora > Micromonospora chalcea. Next base: position 5,914,829 of record NZ_CP118233.1, read on the forward strand.
GCACGCTGGTGCTGGCGATGAGCCGCGACGGCGAGGACTGGGACACCTACGGCTGCTCCCGGCTCGGTGGCGACGGCGCCAAGGACCTCGGCCGGGCCGTGGTCGCCGAGACCACCATCGGCCGGGGCGCCGACGCGTTCGTGGACCGGCCGGTCGAGGCGCTGAAGGTGATCGTGCTCAACTACGACCGGCTGGTCCGGGCCGGTCTGGTGCCGGACGGCGCTCGTACCATCAGCCCGTCGCTGCCCCGGTACCTGCTGGCCGGTGGCGCGGTGACCGGCGTGGTGGCCGGCGCGGCGGTGCTCTGGTTCGGCGGTCGTCGGGCCGGTCGCCTGGCCGACGCGCGCCGGGCCGGGCGGGACGCGCGCGCCGACGAACGGGCCGCGCTCGGCGCCGCCACCGCTGTGCTCGCCCAGCAGATCATCGACCTGGACGGGTACGCCGGTCCGGCCGCGCCGGCGCACCGGCGGCTGGCCGCCGACTACGTCGGCCTGCTCGACGAGGTGTCCGAGGTGGACGACGACGCCGGGGCGTTGCGCCGGCTCCGGGAGCGGGTCGAGGAGCTGAACCGCCGCGCGGCGGCTCTGGCCGACGACGCCGCGTCCGGGCGGGGCGCCGATCGCGCGGGTGGCCGCAAGCAGGACAAGCCGCCGGCCGGGAGCGCCGGCAGGTCGGCGGGCGGGCGGCCGGGCCGGACGGCGGCCGGCGCGCCGGGGAAGGGCCGGACGCGCGGACGGGGCCGGCGGTGACCCGCCGACCCCGTCGTCACTGCGTCGTCAGCGCTGGGCGCCCACCGTCGCGGCGGCCGGCCAGCTGCCGGTGAAGACCTGGGCGGGCGTCGCGCTGCGGGCCGCGAAGCCGAACAGCGAGTCGACCCGGGAGGCCTCGGCGGAGCTGGGGTACGGGTTGGTGCAGCTCGTGCCGGCGCTGCCGCCGGACATCAGGATGGCGCAGTTGCCGTTGTAGTTGTCCGGCAGGCCGAGGATGTGGCCGATCTCGTGCGTCATGATGCGCAGTGCCGAGTACTGCTGGGCCTGGTTGTAGTCGATCACCACGCGGCCGTTGCCGAGGCTGGTGCGCTGGGCGTACGAGCCGCCGCCGTAGGTGTAGGTGATCCGCAGGTTGGACCCGCACTGGGCCATGTTGATGTTGTTCGTGTAGTTGTTCCAGATCGCCGCCGCCTGCACCGCCGTGTTGGCGAACGGGCCGGCCTGGCTGATGTTGTAGCAGACGTTGCGGACGGCGGCGGAGGCCGGAGCCGGGTTGACGGCTACCGCGCCGAGCGCTGCCAGCGTCGCGGCCGCGAGGGTGGCGAGGATCCGGGACAGCTTGGGCTTACGCATGGTTCACACTCCTTGGGATGGGGGGTGAGCGGAACGCCGCCAGCCTATAGATAGGTATCCATCGATATCAAGCGTGGCGGTGAACTGACCGGGCTCGATCATCCGTACCCCTTGTCGTGCGGACCACGGAGCTGGTGACCTGTCCCCGCGAGCCGCGCGACCGGCTCGGCCCGGTCGCCGTACGCGAGGCGGTGCACCGCTGGCTGCGGCTGATCGCGGCGGACGCGGAACTGGCCCCGTACCTGATCGGGGTCGACCGCCGCCGGCTCGCGGCGCTGCTCACCGACCGGCTGAACGCGGCGCTCGGCGGCGTGTGGCGCAGCCCCGGCGGCGCCGGCCCGGATGGCGGGCCGGTCCTCGGCGGCGCGCGGCGACCGCCGTTGAGCGAGGAGCAGCGCTGGCGCGTCCTGGACTACCTGGCCGCCGCGCTCTGGACGCTCGACCTGCCGCCGACCGCGCTCGTGGACGCCCAGCGGGCCGTCGCCGGACTGCTGCGCGCCTGATCGCCCACCAGCACAGGAATGGTCGTTCACGCCGCCGGGAATCCCCGGTTTTCCTGTCAACCTCCCGTCACGCGGGGTGTTTTTCTGATCGCTTCCGGTCGATAACGTCGGGCCACTGCCGTCGACGAAGGGCCGACGATGAACGACAACGGACACCCGCTCGACCGCCGGCGACTGCTCGCCGGCGCGGCGGCAGCCTCGGCGGTCACAGTGACCGGCCTGGCCGTCGCCTCCACCGGAGCCGCCGCCGCGGCGGCTCCCGCCCGTCCCGCGACACCGCTGATCGCCCGGGACCGCATCGCCACCGCCGCGCTGCGCGCGCCCGACGGCTCCGCGCCCGCGGTCGGCGTCCAGACCGACTTCCACGCCCGGCTCGCCGCCTGGCTCGCCTTCTGGTCGGCGAACTCGCCGCCGGCCTGGAGTACGCCGGTGCACGTGGTCGCCCGGGTCGAGCCGGCCGGCGACGCGCTGGTGCTGCACGCGATCCGGCACCGCCGCGACGACGAGCTGCACGCCGGGTTCGCCGCCGGCCGGCGCGACGCCACCCACCTGGCCACGCTGGCCAGCCTGCACCACCACTTCCCGGACGTGCGGGTCCGGCCGGACGGCACGATCCGGGTCGCCGACGGACCGGCCGGGTTCACCGGCGCGCCGGAGCAGGTCGCCTTCGCGGTCGCGGCCTGCCGCGAACTGTGGGGCGACGCCGCGGCCACCACCGGCCGCTGGGCGGAACACGCCGCCCGGGTGCTCGCCCGCGCCGGACAACGCACCGACGCCGCCTCGCACGCCGGCTGGGCGGCCTTCACCCGAACCAGCCTGCGTCGCGGGCTGGGCACCGAATCGTACGAGTGACCGGAGGAAGCACATGGCCCGCAACGAGTTCCGCTTCGTGGTCGACGGTGTCGACCTGAGCGCCGAGCAGCAGACGCTGATCGCCGCGGAGATCCAGAAGGCCGGCCTGGCCGCCCTGCGTACCGCCGACGCGAAACTGACCAACCCGCTGACCGTCGGCCACGGCAACATCAAGCTGCGCCCCGAGTGGTACGGGCTCTGGGTCATCGACGGCCCGTTCGCCCAGGACCTCGGGCAGAAGATCAACGACATCGGGTTCTGGATCCAGCGGTGACCGACGCCGCCCGGCCGGCCGGCGCGCCGGAGCGGATGTGCCCGAGCACCCCGGCGTCGAACGCCACGGTGTTCCTGGGCATGATCACTCCGGCGGGCCGGGTGGCCTACGTGACCCCGGCCGTACCGGCCGAGGTGGCGCTCGCCGGGCTCGGCGACTCCGACGAGCCGGTCGAGGCACGGGTCCGGCTCGCCGGTCCGTGCGTCACCTCGTCCTGCGGCTTCTGGACCGGCTCGCACTGCGGGCTGGGCGCGCGGATGGCCGCCTCGTACGCCGAGACCGCCCCGCCCGCCGAGGAGGCGCTGCCGAAGTGCGCCATCCGGCGTACCTGCAGGTGGTTCGCCGAGCAGGGGCCGTCGGCGTGCCCGGCGTGCGCGCACGTGGTGACCGACGCGCGGACCTGATCGCTGTCGTCTTGTCGGACCCCTCGACTAGCGTCGGGAGGTCATGGAGCCGCGGTTCGGCGAGCAGATCATCGGGCGGGAACACCCCGCGGCGCTGTTGCGCGCCGAGGTGGCCCGGCTGACCGCGGGCCACGGCGGCCTCGCCCTGGTCACCGGCGAGCCGGGCATCGGCAAGACCACACTGGTCTCGGCCGCCGCCGACGAGGCCCGCCGAAGCGGCGCGCTCGTGCTCGGCGCCGCATGCTGGGACTCCGACACCGCCCCCGACTACTGGCCCTGGGTCCAGGTGCTGCGCCGGCTGGCCCGCTTCGCCGACGACCCGTCCGGCGCCCGCGAAGCGGTCGACGCCGGGCTGGCCGCGCTGCTCGGCGAGCGCCCCGCCGGAGAGGGCGACGAAGCGGGGGACGACGGCGACGAGGCGGGGGACGGCGGCCGGGCCGAGTTCGACAGGCACGACGCGGTGACCGCGGCGCTCGTCGCCGTCGCGCAGCACCGGCCGGTCGTGGTGGTCCTCGACGACCTGCACTGGGCCGACCCGGCGTCGGTCCGGCTGCTCCAGTTCGTCACCCGGCACACCTGGTTCGAGCGGCTGCTGTTCGTCGGCACCTATCGGGACGCCGAGGTCGAGTCCGGCGAGCATCCGCTGCGCCCGTTGCTGGTGCCGCTGAGCGCGAAGGCCACCACGGTCACGCTCACCGGCCTCGGCCGGGACGACGTGGCCGCCCTGATGACCCGCACCGCCGGCCGCGAGCCGGGCGCCGATCTGGTCGCCGAGGTGCACCGGCGCACCGGCGGGAACCCGTTCTTCGTCGAGCAGACCGCCCGGCTCTGGCACACCGACGGCCTGACCGACACCATCGCGCCCGGCGTCCGGGAGGTGGTGCGCCGCCGGCTCGCCCAGTTGACCGCCCCGGTCGTCGAGGCGCTCACCGTCGCCGCGGTGCTCGGCCACGAGTTCGACAGGGGGACGGTGGCGGCCTGCGTACCCGCTCCGGTCGCCCAGGTCGACCGCATGCTCGGCCGCGCCGCCGCGGCCCGGCTGGTGCTGCCCCGGGGCGGCGGGCGGTTCGTCTTCGTGCACGACCTGGTCCGCGAGACGCTCTACGACGGGCTCGCCGCGGACGCGCGGCGGGCCCGGCACGCGGGCGTCGTCCGCGCCGTGGACAGGTCCGGCGCGCTCGCCGGCGCGCTCAGCCCCGCCCACCTGGCCCGGCACGCGTGGCTGGCCGGCGCCGAGCTGGACCCGGTACGCGCCGGTGAGCTGCTGGTCACAGCCGCGCGGGACGCGGCCGGCCGGCTCGCCGTGGACGAGTCGGTCCGGCACTACCGGCGGGCGCTCGATCTTCCCGGTGAGCCCGTCCCGCGGGTCCGGCTGCTGCTGGAACTGGCCGGGCTGCTGCACCACATCGGCCCGGCCGAGGAGGTCGAGCGGCTGCTGACCGAGGCCGCCGCGCTGGCCCGGCAGGCCGACGACCCCGGCGTGCTGACCCGGGTGGCGCTCACCGCGCACCGGCGGCACTCGGCCACCCGCCGCCGGCTCGACGCCGACGACCTGGTCCGCGAGGCGTACCGGCGGTTGATCGGCGAGCCGGATCCGCAGCGGTCCGTGCGCAGCCTGGTCACCGACCTGATCACCGCCACCGAGACGCTCGCGAGGCACGGCAGCGACGACGAGGCGCTCACGTTCAGCCTGTGGGCCCGCCACGACACCACCTGGGGGCTCGGGACCGCCGAGGAGCGAGCCCAGGTGACCGCCGAGATCCGGGAGGTGGCCCGTCGCGGCGGCGACCGGGAGACCGAGCTGTGGGCCACCGCGCTGCGCTGGGTCGCGCTGCTGGAACTGGGCGACCCGGGATACCGCCGGGAACTGGCCTCGTTCGTGGCCGGCGCCCGGCAGGGCGAGGTCCCCCGGCAGCGGATGGCGGCCACCATGGACAGCGGCATCATCGCCGCGTTCCGGGGCGACCTCGCCACCGCCGAGGAGTGCTTCGCCGAGGTGGAGAGCCACCCCGAGCCGGAACACTCCGACCACGCCTTCATGACGCACCACATCCGCTGGTCGGTGCTGCTTCTCTACGGCCGCGTCGCCGAGGCCGAGGCCCTGCTCGACAAGGTGGGCGCCGGCCACCCGCAGGCCGAGCTGCTCCGGGCGATCACCGCCGCCGAACGCGGCGACCCGGCCGCCGTACTGGGACTCACCGCCGGGATCGAGGCCGCCGGCGCCACGTACCCCCGGTCGGTGTCGCCGCTGTGGCTGCGGCTGCGGGCCCAGGCGGCGGCAGTGGACGGCGACCCGGGCCGGTGCGCCGAGACGCGGGCGGCGCTGGCGCCGCACCGGGGACGGTGGATGGCCGCGCTGTTCGGCTGCGACATCGCCGGCCCGGTCGACCTGTGGCTGGCCGCGGTGGACGCGGCCGACGGCCGGTGGGACGACGCGGTCGCCGGTTACACGGCGGCCCGGGACGCCGCCGACCGGCTGGGCGGCCGCCCGTGGTCGGTGCTGGCCCGGGCCGGGCTGGTGGCCGCGCTGACCGGCCGCGACGGGCCGGGCGACGCGGCCGAGGCGCGGCGGCTGCGCGCCGCGACGGCGGCCGAGGCGCGGGCGCTGGGCATGAGACAGGTGCCCGGCCGGCTGGCTGCCGCCCGGACGGATGCCCCGGCGGTGGCGGTTTCTCCGCTGGCCGCTGTTCGCCCGGCGGTGTCCGCTCCGCCGGAGTTCCGCCCGGACGGGCCGGTGTGGCGCCTCGGGTACGGCGGTGTGGTGGTGCACCTACCCGACGCCAAAGGGCTGCACGACCTGCGGCTGCTGTTGAGCAGGCCCGGCACCGACGTGCCCGCCGTCGAGCTGCTCGACCCGGCGGCCGGCCCGGAACTTGTCGCGGCCCGCCGCCTCGGCGCCGACCCGGTGCTGGACGACGAGGCGAAGGCCCGCTACCGCCGGCATCTGCGGCGGCTCGACGACGAGATCGACCGGGCCGCCGTACGCCACGACGAGCGGCGGCTGTCCGCGCTGGACGCGGAGCGCGCCGCGCTGCTCGACCAGTTGCGGACCGCCGCCGGGCTGGCCGGGCGCAGCCGCCGCCTCGGTGACCAGGCCGAACGGGCACGCAAGGCGGTGACCGGGCGGATCCGGGACACGCTGCGACGCATCGACCAGCGGCATCCGGCGCTCGCCGCCCATCTGCGCGAGTCCGTCACCACCGGCGGCGCCTGCCGCTACCTGCCGCCCGAACCGGTGTCCTGGCGGCTCTGACCTGCCGTACGCCGGGGTGGCGGGTTCGGGTCCCGCCACCCCGGCGGGCGGTCAGTGGCGGTTGTAGCGGTACATGGTCAGCGTGCCGAAGACGGCCACGAAACCGGCGCTCCAGAGCAGCAACCACATCGTGTTCGGGCCGTCCATCGAGCCGGCCATCGCCGCGCGGACCGCGCCGACCAGGTGGGTGATCGGGTTGACCTTGACGAACGCCTGCAGCCAACCGGGCATGGTGGACGGTTCCACGAACACGTTGCTGAGGAACGTCAGCGGGAACAGCGCCATCATGCTGACCCCCATCACCGACTTCTCGCTGCGCAGCACCAGGCCGAAGAACGTCCACACCCAGGAGAACGCGAACGAGAAGACCACGAGCAGCCCGATCCCGGCCAGCACCCCGAGCAGCCCGCCGTCGGGGCGGAAGCCGAGCACCAGCCCGACCGAGAGGATGACCACCGCGGCGAGCACGTAGCGCAGCACGTCCCCGAAGATCATCCCGACCAGCGCGGCCGGCCGCCAGACCGGCAGCGTACGGATCCGGTCGAAGACGCCCTTCTCGATGTCGTTGTTCAGCCCGACCCCGGTGTACATGGTGATCATCACGACGCTCGTGACCATGATGCCGGGCAGGAAGAACTGCAGGTACGCACGCGGGCTGTCGGCGAGCGCGCCACCGAACAGGTACGTGAACATCAGCACCATGATGATCGGGAACGCGGTCACGTCGAACAGCTGCTCCGGCACGTGCTTGATCTTCAGCAGGGCCCGCCAGCCGAACGTCAGCGACGCGGCGAGCGGACTCGGCCGGGCCGGCCGTTCCGCCGGGGCGAGCACCGTGGCGAGCGCCTCGGCGGACGGGACGTAGACGGACGGCGCGCGCCCGGTGGTGATAGCGGTGTCGCTCATCGCGCCGCCTCCAGCTCGTCGTCCCGCTCGTCCGCCGGGACGGCCGGGTGATCGGTCAGGGCCAGGAAGACCTCGTCCAGGCTGGGCTGGCCGAGGGAGAAGTCGTCCACCACGATGCCGGCGCCGGCCAGCTCACCGAGCGCGCGGGCGGCCTGCGCGCTCGCCTCCAGGTCGGTGCCGTCCTCGCCGACCCGGGCGGTCAGCGCCACCGGGTCCGTGTCGAGCTGCACCGGTACGCCCAGCGCCGCCCGCAGCACCTTCTCGGCCTGGGGCCGCTGCCCCGGATCGCGCAGCCGGATGTGGACGCTGCCGGATCCGACCGACGACTTCAACTCGCCCGGGGTGCCCTCCGCGATCACCCGGCCGTGGTCGACCACCGCGATCCGCCCGGCGAGCTGGTCCGCCTCGTCCAGGTACTGCGTGGTCAGCAGCACAGTGGTGCCGTACGCCACCACCGCCCGCACGATCGCCCACACCTGGTTGCGGCTGCGCGGGTCCAGCCCGGTGGTCGGCTCGTCCAGGAACAGCAGATCCGGGGTGTTGAGGATGCTCGCGGCGATGTCGATGCGCCGCCGCATCCCGCCGGAGTACTTCTTCACCTGCCGCCCGGCGGCCTCGGTCAGCCCGAAGGCGGCGAGCAGCTGGTCGGCGCGGTCCCGGGCGCCGGCCCGGCTCAGCCCGAGCAGCCGCGCCAGCAGAATCAGGTTCTCCGCACCGGTCAGGTCCTCGTCCAGCGAGGCGTACTGGCCGGTCAGGCTCACCCGGGAGCGGACCGCGTCGGCGTCGCGCACCACGTCGTGGCCGAAGACCCGCGCGGTGCCGCCGTCCGGGCGCAGCAGCGTCGCCAGCACCCGTACGGCTGTGGTCTTGCCGGCGCCGTTGGGGCCCAGCACCCCGTACACGGTGCCGGCGGGGACCCGCAGGTCCAGCCCGTCGAGCGCCCGCGTCGTACCGAAGGACCGGACCAGGCCCTCGGCCTCGACGGCCAGGCCGGTGTTCCGGTTACTCATGGATTGCTACCTCTCTCGTCGGTGTCTCGACAGGCGTACGGCGTGCCGCCGGACCGATCGCCTGTTTCAACGAGGCCGGGGAGCTGTGGTGTTGTGCCGGCCTCACCTCTTCGGCGCCAGACGGTCCGCCAGATCCGATCTGGCGGTGGCGGTTCCCGGCCGACGGCGGCCCGGTACGGGAGAAAGACGGGGTTATGACCGTTCCCGCAGCAGTCCGCCGGATGACCGGTCGCGGACAGTGCGCGATCGATCGTCTGCCATATGCTGCGCCGGCATCCGACGCACGGGGGGCGTGCCCTGGTTGTGGTGACGCGGACGCCTCTTGAGCGCATTGAAACCGAGAGGGGTCCACCGTGTCCATCGTCCGAAGAGTGCTCGGCGCACTCGCCGTGGCGGCCCTGGCCGTCACCGCCGCACCCACCGCCGCCGGTGCGGCGGCGGATCCGGCAGGCGTGCTCCACCTGACCGTCACCGGGACCGACGGCAGCCCGGCCGGCGGCAACGTCGCCGTGACCGCAGCCGACAGCAGCTACGACAAGGACCTGCTGCCGCTGGACGAGTCCGGGCAGCTCAGCGTGGAGGTGCCGGCCGGCGACTACAAGATCGCCGTCACCCCGGTGTACAGCGACGGCCAGGACGACGAGGTGCTCCGGCAGTGGGTGCCGGGCCGCACCAGCTGGGCGCAGGCCGGAACGGTCCGGGTGTCCGCGGGGGACACGACGGAGGTCTCCGAGCGCCTGGTCACGCCCAGCGGGTCGACCCTGCGGGCGCGCGACGCGGTCACCGGCGCCGCGGTCGACGGGGTGTGCGTGTTCCTCGACCCCCGGCGCAATCCGTGCGGCGACACCCGGGTGACCGTCCCGCCGCTGATCCCCGGCCCGCAGGAGGTGTGGGTCTACACCCGGGATGACACCCACCTGCCCCGCTACGCCACGGTGAACGTCCTGCCCGACGGCAGCGGCACCGCCGTGGTCGTCCTGACCCCGGCCGCGAACGTGGTCTCCCGGGTGGTCGACGCGGCGACCGGCGCACCAGTCGCCGGGGCCTGCGTGACGCCGGCGCCCGCCGGTACCGGCGAGCTGCCCGCCAACCCGGGACGGTACTGCTCCGACGCCTCCGGGAACGTCCGCGTCGGCCTGGTCGCGGCCGGCTCCTGGAACCTGTTCGCCCGCCCCGCCGGCGGATCGGCGTACGGCGCGCAGTGGGTCGGCGCGACCGGCGGCACCGGTGACGCGAAGCAGGCCCGGGTGGTCGCCCTCCGGGCCGGGCAGACGGTCACCGTGCCGCCGATCCGGCTCGACCGTGCCGGTGTCGTCACCGGCACCGTGACCAGCGCGGCCACCGGCAGGCCGGCGACCTCCGGCACCGTGACGCTCGCGCCTGAGACGGGCGACTTCCCGGATTGGGGAGTGGAACTGGACGCGCAGGGCCGCTACCGGATCGACTGGCTCGGCCCGTACGCCTGGCCGCTGCTGTTCACCACCGCCGACAACGCCACCCAGTGGTCCGGTGGGTTCGCCCTGCGGGGCAAGGCCGTGCCGGTCACGGTCCGGGCCGGCGCCACCACCGTCTACGACCTCGCCGTGCGGCGAGGCGTCCTGGTCACCGGCCGGCTCGTCGATCCGGAGGGCCGCCCGGTGGTCGCCGAACTGACGGTGCGCAACGCGCGTACCCGTGAGGTCATCGGCTGGACGCTGGATCGCGACGGCGAGTACGCGCTGCGCGTGCTCGGCCCCCAGCCGGTCACCGTGGCGTGGCTGTGGACGCCGCCGTTCGTCAGCTACGCCGGCTGGTACGACGGCGCGGCCCGCCCGGCCGACGCCACCGAGGTGACAGTGCCGGGCACCGGCACCCTGCGGCTCGACGTCGCTGTCGACCGGTACCCGGCCGGCTGAGCGACACGATCCGGTCGATCGGCACGGGCCGGGTGGCGTGTGAGCCACCCGGCCCGGCGCCGGTCAGCGCGCCGAGTCCAGCCGGGTCCGCTGCTCGGCGGTCAGCTCCAGGTCGACAGCGCCCAGGCTCTCCTCCAGCTGCGCCACCGAGGAGAAGCCGACGAGCGGGATCGACGGGATGTCGCCGCCCATCAGCCAGGCCAGCACCACCTGGTTGACGGTGGCCCCGGTCTCGGCGGCCACCGCCCGCAACGCCTCCAGCCGGGCCGGGGTGGCGGGCACCGCGTACTCCTCGCCGAGCCGTTCCGGCCGGACGTACGCGCCCTTGAGCAGCGGCGAGTACGCGACCAGCGTGAGCTGCGGCTCGGCCCGCAGATAGCTGAGCAGGTCCGGGCCGACCCAGCCGACGTCCCCGTCCCGGTCCAGCTCGCTCGGCACGTCGAGACGCCGGGGCAGGTAGCTGCGGTGGTACTGGAGCACCTCGTACCCGGGCAACCCGGCCGCGGCGGCGAGCGCCCGCGCCCGCTCCACCCGCCAGGCGCGGTGGTTGCTGGCGCCCAGCAGCCCGACGGTGCCCTCCGCGACCAGCTCGGCGAAGCCCTCCACGGTCTCCCGCAGCGCAACCGTGTGGTCCTCGATGTGGGCGTAGAGCAGGTCGATGCGGTCGAGCCCGAGCCGCTCCCGGCTGCGTTCGGCGGACTCGCGGATCACCTTCGCCGACAGCCCTTCGGGGTTGTCCACGTAGCTGGTGCCCGGGGCGAGTGGCCGGGCACCGAGCTTCGTGGCGATGACCACCTCGTCGCCGACCCCGCGGCTGCGCCGCCAGCGGCCGAGCAGTTCCTCGCTCTCGCCACCCTGGCCCCCGTTCTGCCAGAAGGCATAGTTGTCCGAGGTGTCGATGAACGTGCCGCCGGCCTCCACGTAGCGGTCGAGGATGGCGAACGAGGTGGCCTCGTCGGTGGCGGTGCCGAAGAGCATCGCGCCGAGGCTGAGCACGCTGACCTTGCGGCGCGTCGCAGGGTCGGTGCCGATGGTGCGGTAGCGCATGGATTTCCTCCCCGTCGGAGCTTTGCCGGTCACCCTGCCCCTTCGAGTGCGCGCGAAGTCAAACGTCGAAGGGCCCCGGTTCCCCGGGGCCCTTCGGTGTGCGGCGGTTCAGCTCGGGATGTAGTCGAACTCGTCCGGGTTCGGGCCCGTCCGGCCGTCCTCGCCCCGGTCCAGCGAGGTGAGCCGCTCCATCGCGGTGTCGTCGAGCGTGAAGTCGAAGATCGCGAAGTTCTCCTCGATCCGCTTCGGGGTGGTCGACTTCGGGAAGACGATGTCGCCGCGCTGCACGTGCCAGCGCAGCACCACCTGGGCCGGGGTCCGGCCGACCTGCTCGGCCACGTCGACGACCGTCGGGTCGTCGAGCACCGCGCCCTGAGCGATCGGCGACCACGCCTCGGTGAGGATGCCGTGCGCCTTGTCGTACGCCCGCACCTCCTCGTTGCCGAGGTAGGGGTGCGCCTCGATCTGGTTGACCGCCGGCACCACGTCCGCCTCGGCGGCCAGCCGCTCCAGGTGCGCGACCTGGAAGTTGGACACGCCGATCGACCGGACCGTGCCCGCGTCACGCAGCTCCTCCAGCACCTTCCAGGTGGAGACGAAGTCGCCGTCGTAGCGGGTGGGCAGCGGCCAGTGGATCAGGAACAGGTCGAGGTAGTCGAACTTGAGTTCCCGCAGCGTCTGCTCGAACGCCTTGCGGGCGTCGTCCGGGCGGTGGAAGCCGTTGTTCAGCTTGCTGGTCACGAAGACCTCGCCGCGGTCCAGCCCGGAGGCGCGCAGCGCCTGACCCACCTCGGCCTCGTTGCCGTACATCTGGGCGGTGTCGATGTGCCGGTAGCCGATCTCCAGCGCGGTGCCGACCGCCCGGGCGGTGTCCTTCGGTTCGATCTGGAACACGCCGAAACCGAGCTGTGGGATGGAGTTTCCGTCGTTGAGCGCGATGTCCGGAACGCTGTTGGGGGCCATGAAGAGTCTCATCTCCGATCGTGCGGTGCCGGGGCGCGTCCGTGCCGCCCGCCCCGGCCGTGCCAACCGGATGTCTCTACCCGCTCGCCACGCTTCCTCACATCGGGGACGAGCGTCAACCCCAGATCGACCGGGCCCACTCCGGGTGGTCGACGAACGGATTGCGGTTGCCCTGCCAGCGTTCGTAGATCCGCTGGTTGCGTCGCTGCTCGAAGGCGTCCGGCGGGTCCTGGTCGTTCCAGGCCAGCAGCTTCGACAGCCGCCCGAGCCGGGGCGCGGAGCCGTTCGACACCGAGTCGTTCGGTTCCAGGTCCGGCCAGCCGTCGCCGCCCTCGTACCGGATCGCCATGTACAGGATCATCCGGGCCACGTCGCCCTTCACCGCGTCGCGCGGCTCGAACGAGTCGGCGTCTGTGTAGCAGCCGGGCGCCTCGGCGACCGCGCCGCCGCCGGCGTCGAAGTCCTTGTTGCCGCGCAGCGAGTTGACCGACACGTCCTCCGGCCGCAGGTGGTGCACGTCGGTGCCGGGGCCGGTGGCGGTGCCGAAGTCGCCGTGCGACTTGGCCCAGACGTGCTCCCGGTTCCAGTCGTTCGCACCGCCGCCGTTGCTGGTCTTGCTCTGCGAGCGTCCGCTGTAGAGCAGGATCACGTTCGCCGGGTTGGCCGGGTCCTGGTCGGTGTCCTTGAGCGCGTCCCACACCTGGTCGTAGCTGAGCTTCGTCTGCACCCGGATGATGCCGTGCAGCGCGGTGCGCAGCGCCGGCCCGGTCTTGCCGGCCGCGGCCGCGTAGTAGGCGTCGGACGTGCCGGTCGGCGCCGGGGTCGGGGTCGGGGAAGGGCTCGGCGTGGCGCCGCCGCCGAGGCTCATCGCGCTCGGGTTCTTCAGCCCGCCGTGACTGAAGTACGCGGTCAGCGCGCCGGTCGCGGTCACCTGCCGCCCGCGCAGCGACGGGTTGCCGAGCAGCCCGAAGGTGCTCCGCCAGGCGGCCGTGACCTGCACGTACAGCATCCGGGAGGTGCCGGTCTCGCCGGCCTGGTCGGCGATGGCGATCGCGGTGTCGGCGGTGAAGCCGGAGGTGAGCACCGTGTTGGTGGCGGTGGGCTGGCCGATGACGTAGCCGGTCACGGTGGCGGTCCGGCCGTCCTGCGCGGCGAGCGCCTGCGCCACGGTCAGCGTGGTCGCGGCCGAGGCGGCGCCGGTCATGCCGAGCGGGATCGCGACCGCGACGGCGAGCACGACCGCCGCGATCAGCCGCCCGGATCGCGAGCGGGTGACGCGCTTTATATTCATGATCAGCGATGTTAGTCGGATCGGGGTGAACTGCGGGAGGTCAGCGGGCCAACTTTTCGTCCCGGCCGGCCTCGAACAGCACCGGCCACGGCCGGGCCGCCGGGGCGAGGAGCGCCGGCCCGCCCGGTTCGTCTGGCGCGGTCAGCGTCTCGGTGGCGAGGTGGCCGAACATCGGCGCGGCCGGGTGCGCCGCCCGGATCGGCCAGGCCGCGGAGATCCGCCGGACCAGCGGCGTGCCGGTGATCGGTCGCCAGGCGATACGCGGTTCCCGGCGGGCCAGCGCGGCGGGCTCAACGGCGACCGCGCCGCCGGTGAGCAGCAGACCGAACAGGAACTCCGGGTTGCGCGCGGGGCGGACCCGGGCCGGGGCGAAACCGTGCTGCCGGCACACGGTCAGCAGATGCTCGTGCCAGCCGGGCGCGGTGGCCGGTGGCGCGGTGACCAGGTCCATGCCGGCCAGATCGGCGAGCGCGATCTCCCGCGGCCGGGCCAGCGGCGAGGCCCGGGGCAGCAGCACACCCACAGGTACGTCCACCGGCTCACCGAAGCGCAGCCCGGCCCCGTCGACCGGATGGTGCAGCAGGCCGACGTCCAGCCGCCCGTCCGTGAGCATCCGGTGCTGCTCGGCGCTCGTCAGTTCGTGCAGGTCGAGGGCGAGCCCGGGCGCGCGGGCCGCGAGCGCGTCGAGCAGCGCGCGCAACGTCACGGCCGGGGTCTCCGGGGGTACGCCGGCGCGCAGCACCCCGAGCGCGCCCCGGCGGACCCGCTCGGCGAGGTGACGCAGCCGGCGTTCACCGGCCAGCAGTTCGTCGGCCTCGCCGAGCAGCAACTGGCCGGCGGTGGTGAGGCCGACCTGGCGCTGTGACCTGTCGAACAGGGTGACGCCCAGCTCCCGCTCCAAACGCTGGATCGACTGGCTCAGCGGCGGCTGTGCCATGCCGAGCGTCTCGGCGGCCCGGCCGAAGTGCAGTTCCCGGGCGACCACCACGAAATGCCGCAGGTGCCGCAGCAGGTCCATCCGGGCACCCTAGCGTCGCCGCTGGTTACCGTGTCGGCGTGGATGTGGCGGAACGGGTCGGGGAGATCTTCGGGCGGGCCGGGGTGCGGGGTTGCCTGCACGTCGTGGACGTGGACGACCCGACCGGCGGTGAGGTGGCGCTGCGCGCCGACGAGCAGATAGTCATCGCCTCCATCTTCAAGATCATGGTGGTGCTGGAGTTCGCCCGGCAGGCAGCCGCCGGCCAGCTCGACCCGACCGAACGGGTGCTTGCCGGTGCCGCCGACCGGCTCGGCGGCTGGGGTGTGGCCGGCTGCGCCGACGACGTGGAGGTCTCCCTGCGCGACCTCGCGTACCTGGCCATGTCGGTGAGTGACAACACGGCGGCCGACCTTCTGCTGCGCCGGGTCGGGGCGGACGTGCTGCCGATGCTGGCCGCGGAGCTGGACCTGCCGCGCACCCGGATCGTCGGCGGCCCCCGGCAACTCGTCGAGACGATGCTCTCCGACGTGGGCGCACGCACCGAGGCGGACTTCGCGCGGATCTTCCCCACCCTGTCGCCCGAACGGGTCCGCGCGATGCGGGTCTTCGACCCCGAGCACACCAGCTCCAGCACCGCCCGGGAGCTGACCCGGCTGCTCCGTCTGGTGTGGCGGGACGAGGCCGGCCCGGCACCCGCGTGCGCCATGGTCCGGGAGTTGATGGCACGGCAGCTCTTCTGGACTCGGCTGGCCGCCGGTTTCCCGCCCGGGGTCCGGGTCGCCGGGAAGACCGGCACCCTGCCGGGACTGCACCTCGAAGCGGGCGTCGCGGAGTATCCCGACGGTCGCAGGTACGCGATAGCGGTGGCGGTACGCGCTGAACGGCTTGCCGCCCGCCGGATCGATGTGGACCTGGCGATGGGGGAGGCGGCCCGGACCGCTGTCGAATCCTTGCGTTGATGCAGGCCGAGCCCTCGGCCTGACCTGCGGTGATATCGGTCCGGATATCGGCTGTTGCGCTCGTCGATCTTGGACATCGGCATCGGCGGGGTGGTGGTCTGGGCCTACCGATCACCGATCCCGAACGGGGAGGACGACACATGCCCGAGAACCAGCCGTCCGGCTACGCCCGCCGTCGACTGCTACGCGACACCGCAGTCGGCGCCGCCGTCGTCACCACCGCCGGACTCGTCGCCGGTGCCCCGGCCCGAGCCGCCGGGCCGAACCCAGTTGCCGCGCCGAGCCGCACCGCCGGCGGCACGCGCCGCCGCGGCGCGGTGAGCTTCCGCTGGTGGGGGACCTCCGGCTGGCGGATCGACATGGGGGACCGGACGGTGCTCGTCGACCCGTACCTGAGCCGGTACGACACCGGGCTGTTCCGGAAGCCGTTCAACCCGGACACCCGGCTGACAGTGGCCGCCGACGTGGTCGACCGGCTCGCCGACCGGGCGGAGAACATCTTCGTCACCCACACCCACTGGGACCACTTCAACGACGTGCCGCACATCGCCGTCCGGACCGGTGCCCGGGTCTTCGGCACGCTCACCGCGTACCACCTCGGCCTGGCGTACGGGCTGCCGACCGGGCAACTGGCCCCGGTCAAGGGCGGCGAGGTGCTCGACTTCGACGGGTACACGGTGGAGGTGGTCGGCTCGCTGCACAGCCGGAATCCCACCTGGTCGATGGCCTTCCCTGGGGTACGGGTCAGCCCGCCGCCCCGCCCGGAGACGATCGCCGACCTGCCCGAGGGCGACACGCTGGCGTACCAGATCCGGATCGACGGCGGACCGTCCGTGTTCTTCATGGGCGCCAGCGACTTCGACGAGCGCAAGCTGAGCGGACTGGCCCCGGACGTCGCGATGGTCGCCTCCGCCGCCACCACGGCGACCGCCGACTACGTGCCCCGGCTGATGGCCGCGCTGGACCGTCCGAAGGTCGTGGTGCCGGTGCACTGGGACAACTTCGAGACGCCGCTCACCAACCCGCCGACTGTCGCAGACAACGACCGGGAACGTCTGGACGCCCTCGTCGCAGAGGTACGCCGGGTCTCGCCGCGCAGCCGTGTGCTGGTGCCCGAGTACCACACGGCGTACCGGTTCTGACGGCGTCGCTCAGGCGGCGGTGAGGTCGCGCAGGGCCAGCACCGAACGCCAGTTGCGGGCCGTCGCCACCACACCCAGCTTCTTCTCCAGGTACGCGGCGGTGAACTTCGTCCGTCCGTAGCCGCCGGCCGGGAAGTGCAGGTGCGCTTCCCGGCCGATCACCTCGTACTCCATCGTCTCGCCCGGCGGCACGGCCAGCTCGCGCACCCGCGCGGCGGCGGGCGCGGCCGACAGGAACACCACGAGCACCCGCGTGTGGTCGTCCTGCCGGCCCGCGTACGGGCTCGCGGCGGCCACCGCGGCCAGCTCGTCCCCGTCGCGGACCAGCACCGGCACCCGCAGGCCCAGGTCGTCGCCGAGCCGGTTCGCGATGCCCTCGGCCAGCGTCTCCGGCCGGGCCGGCGGGCTGGTGAAGACCACGTTGCCGCTCTGCAGGTACGTCTTGACGTCGGTGTGACCGAGGTCGGTGACCACGCGGCGCAGGTCGGCCATGGCCAGCTTGTTGACCCCGACGTTGACGGCCCGCAGCAGAGCGGCGTACCTGGCCATCGGCCCTCCTCGACTCGTGCCCGGGGCCGACCCTACGTCAGGAGTCCGACAGCCGGGCGTAGACGTCGCCGGAGCGGCCGCCGGGACGGTACGTCTCCAGCAGCCGCACCAGCCCGGCCGCGTCCAGCCAGCTCTCGCTCGCGAACCGCATGGTCTCCACCGGCGAGTAGTTGTAGCGGTACGCGCCCAGCTGTTCCACGAGGTCCAGCGACGCGAGCGCGGCGTCGTGCGCCGGTGGCAGGTACTCGAAGGACAGCCCGCGCACCGGGTGGCTGAGCCCGGACAGCACGTCGACCTCGAAGCCCTCGACGTCGACCTTGCAGAACGCCGGTACGCCGTGCCGCGCCACCAGGTCGTCGAGCGTCACCACAGGCACCTCGACCGACCGGTCCCAGCGGACCCCGGCGAAGCTCGGATCGGCGGTGACCGACTCGATCCAGGACGACGACATGGTGGACACCGTCGGCGTCGCCGACGACAGCTCCAGCCGCGCGCTCCCGGACCGCGCACCGACCGCCGTCGGCTCGATCACCACGTCGGCGTCCCGCCCGAAGCCCAGGCGCAGCACCCGCAGGCAGTCGGGCTGCGGCTCCACCGCGACCACCCGCGCGCCCAGCCGCCGCCAGGTGCGCACCCGGCCGCCGACGTGGGCGCCGATGTCGAAGGCGAGGTCGCCGGGGGAGAGGAACTGCCCGTAGAGCTGCCGGGCACGCCGGTGCTTGGCCGGCTGACCGTGGTAGACGGCCAGGGAACGGGTGATCCCCCAGGCCCGCGCGAGCATCGTCACGACATCCCTAACTGTGAGTGGTGGACTGCGGTCCGAACGCCCGCAGGAAGCGGTCCCGGAACGACTCCATCGGCCAGACCGGGGCCTGCGGGTCCGGGTTGAGCCCGTCCTGCCAGCCCCATCCGGCGATGCGGTCGAGCACTGCCGGGTCCTTCGCGACGACGGTGATCGGCACGTCCTTGCCGGCGTCGTCGCCGGTGATCGTGCGGGCGGGCTGATGGTCGCCGAGGAACACCAGCACCAGGTTCTCGTCACCGTACCGCTGCACGTAGGAGATGAGCGTGCGCAGCGAGTACACGACGGCCTGCCGGTACGCCTCCCGGGTGCCCTCCGCCGAGCGGTCGGCGCGCGCCGTTCCCTTGTAGACCGAGCCGTCGCCGATGTCGTCCCAGCCGACGAGGGGCGGGACCGGCGTCCACGGCAGGTGGCTGGAGAGCAGCGGGATCTCGGCCATCACGGGCGTGCGCCCGGGGCCGCGCTCGCGGCGTTGGAACTCCGCCAGCGTGTACTGGTCCGGTGGCGAGGAGAAGCTGAACAGCGGCCCCTTGTAGCCGAGTTCCTTTGCCCCGTACAGCGTGTCGGGTTCGAAGAATGCCGCCTCCGGCCACGCCCGGTTCAGCGCCGGCATGACGAGCGCGGTCCGCCAGCCGGCGCGCTTGAACGCGCCGTTGAGGGTCAGGTGGTCGCTGCGTACCAGGTTGGTGTAGCGCAACTGGTTGTCGGTGCGGATGCCGCTCATCAGCGTGGCGTGCGCGAGCCAGCTTCCACCGCCGGTGGTGGACGAGGTGAGGAACGCGCTGCGGCTGCCGTAACCGGCCGCGCGCAACTGCCGGGTCCCCTCGTCGAGGACGGCGTCCACCTCCGGGGCCAGTTCCGGATCCTCCAGCGCGACCCGGCCGTAGCTCTCCACGAACGTGAACAGGACGTCCTTGCCGCGCAGCGCGGTGAGCATCCGCTCACCCGGCACGTCCCGGAACGGGTCGCCGGCGAGTTGCGTGTTCAGCGTCTCCTTGTCGTTCAGGCCCGCCCGCACCTGCCGGGCACGGTCGAAGACGTCGGCGGCGACGGTGTCCGCGGCGACCGGGAGGCCGGGCACGATCTGCGCGCCGAGCACGGCGCAGACCACCCAGGCGGCGGCGAGCGCGGTGACGGCGCGCGTGGTCACCCGGCGGTGGGCCGCCGCGGCGCGGGCCAGCCGCCGCGCCGAGAGCGTCACCAGCACCGGTACGGCGAGCGCCGCGACCACGGCCAGGGCGAGCGCGCCCACCTCGGCGGCCCCGCCGTACGACTCGGACAGGAACTCCGCGCCCGCGCCGAGGAACGTCCAGTCGGCGATCAGGTCGAAGCGCCGGTCGAGCACCATCGAGAACCCGAGATCGGTGACCTTGAGCACCAGGATCAGGCCGAGCAGCGCGCCGAGCAGCGTGGCCACCACGCGGCGCGGGCGGGCCGGCAGGACCAGCAGCAGGGCGACGGCGAGCAGCCCTTCCACCGGGATGCGGAGCAACGCCCCGAGGGACAGCAGTTTGACCTCGCTCGGCGCGACCAGGGCCACCAGCACGAGCGCTCCGGCCAGCGCGGTGACCGCCGCGCCGAGCAGCCGCCGGGCGCTCCACGCGCCGACCGCGTCGTTGCCCGGGTCGCTCGTCTCCCTGTCGTTCGGGGTGCGGTCGCCGCTCTCGGCCGAGGCGCCGGCGCTGTCCGGCGTGCTGTCTTCCGTGGACGTGGCGCCGGTCGAGACGTCGTCGCCGTCGGCCGGCCGGGACAGGTCGGTCACCGGCGCCGCCCGCCGACCTCGACGGGCTGGCGCACGATCCGCGTGCCCGGCGTCCACTCGGACCCGTGGCCCGCCGGCGCGGGGGAGACCGGCGCCGCCGGGAGCGCCGGCCGTACGCGGTGCCGCCACAGCCAGCCGACGTCGCGTCCGAACGACTCGACCAGCAGCGCGAGCGCGCCGAGCACCACCGCGAGGGCCAGCGGCCGGGGCAGCACACCGGCCGCCACCACCGTCAGCGCGATGCCCTGCGTGGCGGCGACCACCTTGCGCCAGTAGCGCGGCGGCAGCGAGCCGCGCATCCACGGCAGCGCCCAGCCGGCGGCGACGAAGACGTACCGCATCGCGCCGATCACCAGCACCCAGGCGCCCACCTGGTCGGCGACGTACCCGCAGAGGACCAGGACGAGGAAGGAGTCGACCTCCATGTCGAACCGGGCGCCGAGCGCGCTGGTCGTGCCGGTGCGCCGGGCCACCTGCCCGTCGACCCAGTCCAGGGAGAGGGCCACGGCGGCCAGCGCGACCAGCACCGGCACCGCGATCGGGCCGCGGAACGCCTCGACTGTCAACGCGGCCACCCCGCCGGCGAGCGTGGCCCGGGTGAGCGTCACCCAGTCGGCCGGGCCGAGCCGGTCCGCGCCCGAGCGGCGCAGCCCGTATCCGAGCGCCGCGACCATGACCACCCCGAAGAGCAGACCGGCCAGCCAGCCGTACGCGCTCAGGCCGACCGTGCCGGCCAGGGCCGCCAGTACGCCGACCTGGAGTATCGCCCCCGCGAATGGATCAGTTCGAACTGCGGACACCATGCCTCCGAGGTAGACGTCACGTACCACACCTGTGTACGGAGAACATGCCCGAACAGTTCGTTCTGATGCCGGAAACGCGCCAGCGATGTGACTTGTCACGTCCACCGGCGTCGCGGCGGGCACCGCGCGGATCAGGCGCCGGAGCGGAGGCCGTCAGCGCGGCGGCGGTCCAGGGACCAGCCGCCAGTACTGCCGTTTGCCCTCGTCGCGGACCACGACGCCGAGCCGGGCCAGCTCCCCGTGCAGCTCCCGGGTCTCGGCGTCGTGGCCGCCGTCGAGCGCCCGCTGCCGGGCGCGCAGCAGGGCGTCCGCGCCCGGCGGCAGGTCGGGCAGCCCTTCGACCCACCTGCGGTACGCGTCCCGGTGCGGGTCCTGCCCGGTCCACGGCCAGCCCTGCCGGGTGAACGCCTCCCGCAGCCGCTCGGTGTCCAGGTCGGACTTCTCCCGGGCCAGCTCGCCGCCGGCGGTGTCCAGCAGCACCAGCGCCTCACCGTCGACGAACACCCCGGCGACGTCGGCGCGGGCCACGTCCCGGCCGTGCCCGTCGCGGTGCAGCCGTACCGTGCGGTGCCCGACCGTGACGGTCAGCCGGTCGCGTACCGCCACCACCGCCAGGGCCAGGCCGCCGAGCAGGCCCAGCCCGGCCCCGATCGGGTACGCCCGCTCGTCCGGCCACCGGTCGAGCAGCTCGAACAGGCCCTGGAACGGGAACCAGGGCAGCCCGGCGATCCAGCCGGACAGCGCGGTCAGACCGGCGCCCAGTCCCGCCCCGAGCAGCGGGAACCCCGCCCAGAACAGCACCAGCTCGCCGCGTCCGCCGTCGACCACGACATCCTCGCCGGTGTGCCGGGCCGCCACGGTCACGACACCTCCCGGCGCAGCGTGCGGACCAGACCGGCGACCAGCGGCAGGAGCACCCAGACGGCGAGCGAGACGCCGAGCCGGCCCCACTGCCCGCCGGTCATCTCGGCGCCGAGCAGCGGCTCCATCGTGTACGAGGTGTCGAGCCAGCGGGCCGGCTCCCGCAGCGCGGAGATCATCGCGGCGAGCAGGCTCCACACCGTGGGCAGCAGCAGATAGGTGACGATCGCCAGCGGCGTGTTCAGCAGCAGCAGCCCGAAGGCGGCGCCCATCAGCACGTTCACCACCTGGAACACGGCCGCGTGCGGCAGCAGTTGCCAGTCGAACGTCCAGGCGCCCGCCCCGCCGGTGGCGCCGGCGGCGAGCGTGCCGACCGCGGCGACCGCGAGGCTGACCAGCACCGAGGCGAGCGCGGCCAGCACCACGGCGGCGAGCTTGGCGACGATCACCCGTTCCCGGCGGGGCACCAGCGCGAACGTGGTGAGCGCGGTGCGCTGCGACCACTCGCCGGTGATGGAGAGGATGCCGAGCACCGGCAGCAGCAGGCCGACCGGCAGCAGCGACGGGGTGAAGAAGGCGGTGAACGTCTGGTCCGGCGCCTCGACGACGAACAGCTGCACCACCACGATCACGGCCGCGATCAGCCCGATCGTGATCAGCAGCCACCGTCCGGCCCGGGTGTCGGCGAGCTTGCGCAGTTCGACGGCGGTCAGCCGGGCCAGCGTCGGTCCGGCGACGGCGGCCTCGGGACGCGGCGGCGCTGGGGTACGGGTGGCGGTGGTCATCGGACGGCCTCCTTGGTCGACGCGCCGGCGGTGAGGGTGAGGAAGAGCTGTTCGAGGCCGCCGCTGCCGGCCGGGCGCAGCTCGGTGAGGACCAGTCCGGCGTCCGCCGCGGCCTGGCCGACCTGACCCGGCTCGGCCCGGACCACGTAGCCGCCGTCGGTGCCGGCCGTGGCGGGCAGCGCGGCCCGCTCCAGCGTCAGGCGCAGGGCGTGCGCGTCGCGGGCGCGCACCAGCGTGCCGGCGCCTGCCAGCAGCTCGTCCTTGCCGCCCTGGGCGACCACCCGGCCCCCGCCGATCACCACCAGCCGGTCGGCCACCGCCTCCACCTCGCGCAGCAGGTGCGAGGAGAGCAGCACCGTGCCGCCCCGGTCGGCGAAGTCGCGCAGCAGGCCGCGCATCCAGAAGATCCCCTCCGGGTCGAGGCCGTTGGCCGGCTCGTCCAGGATCAGCACCCGGGGGTCACCCAGCAGCGCCAGCGCCAGGCCGAGCCGCTGCCGCATGCCCAGGGAGTACGCCCCGACGCGGCGCCGGGCGGCGGTCTCGTTCAGCCCGACCCGGTCCAGTGCCGCCGCCACCCGTGCCCGGTCCACGCCCATGGTGCGGGCGGCGAGCGTGAGCGCCTCCCGTCCGGTGCGTCCGGCGTGCTGCGCCGAGGCGTCGAGCAGCACGCCGATCTCCCGCCCCGGATTGGGCAGGTCGCGGTATGGGCGGCCGGCGACCGTGGCGCCGCCGGAGCTGGGCGGCGTCATCCCGCAGATCATCCGCATCGTGGTGGACTTCCCGGCGCCGTTCGGCCCGAGGAAACCGGTCACTGTGCCCGGTTCGCACCGGAACGTGACGTCCGCGACGGCGGTGTGCGGGCCGTACCGCTTGGTGAGCTGGTCGACTTCGATCATGCCGTCGAGCCTGCCGGGGCCACCCGGCCACGCGCTGCGGCCGGCGGTCGGCGTCGCCGTCGACCTCGGTTCACCGCAGTCGTCGACTTTGGTAGCTGGTGGCCGGTCCGGACGGCTTCCTAGCATGGGTGGGTGAGCAGCGCCGTCGTACCCGATCATCCCTGGCTCCTGCCGGGCTCCCTGACGCCCGCCCGGACCCCCCGGCGGACCCCGCGGGACTGGTTCGTCGACGGCGCGCTGTTCGTGGCCTCACTGCTCTGGGTGCTCATCGCCCACGGCGACGTCACCAGCGCGAGCCCGGAGTTCGGGCTCAACGCCGGTCCGGCCTGGCTGGAGGAGGTCGACCTGCTGATCGGCCTGTGGATCAGCGGGGCGCTCTGGCTGCGCCGGCGCTGGCCGGTCGGGCTGGCACTGGCCACCGCGCCGCTGGTGTTCTTCTCGGTCACCTCCGGCGTCGCGTTGCTCGTCATCACGTTCACCGTGCTGGTGCACCGGCCACTGCCGGTGGGCCTGGCCCTGGCGGCCTGGAACGTGCTCAGCCTGCCGGTCTACCTCGCCGTCCGGCCCGACCCGACGATGCCGTTCTGGGGTTCGGTGATCTGGACCGCGCTGTTCATCGGCGTGGTGGTGGCGTGGGCGCTGTTCGTCCGGGCCCGCCGCCAGCTGGTGCTGTCCCTGCGCGACCGCGCCGAGCGGGCCGAGGCCGAGCAGCAGCTCCGGCTCGACCAGGCCCGGCAGCTCGAACGCGGCCGGATCGCCCGGGAGATGCACGACGTGCTCGCCCACCGGATCTCCCTGCTCAGCCTGCACGCGGGCGCGCTGGAGTTCCGGCCGGACGCGCCGCCGGAGGAGGTGGCGCGGGCGGCCGGGGTGATCCGGGCCAGCGCGCACGCCGCGCTCCAGGACCTGCGCGAGGTGATCGGCGTGCTGCGGGCCGAGGTCGGCTCCGAGGCCACGCCGGAACGGCCGCAGCCCACGCTGGCCGACGTGCCCGCGCTGGTCGCCGAGAGCCGCGACGCCGGGGTACGGGTCGCCGTCGTCGACGAGGTGATTGAGCCGGAGGCGGTGCCCGCGGCGATCGGGCGCAGCGCGTACCGGATCGTGCAGGAGGGGCTGACAAACGCCCGCAAGCACGCGCCCGGCGCGGTGGTGACCGTCCGGCTGGCCGGTGGCCCGGGTGACGGGCTGGTGGTGGAGATCAGCAACCCGTGGCCGGTGGGCAGCCCGGCCACCGCGATCCCGGGCACCGGCACCGGCCTGGTCGGCATCGCCGAGCGGGTCACGCTCGCCGGTGGCCGCCTGGAGCACGGGCGGGACGCCGACGGCACGTTCCGGCTGACCGCCTGGCTGCCCTGGGCGGCGCAGTGAGCGCCCCGGTACGGGTGCTGATCGTCGACGACGACCCGCTGGTCCGCGGCGCGCTGTCGATGATCCTCGGCGGCGTACCCGACCTCGCGGTGGTCGGCGAGGCCACCGACGGCGCCGAGGTGCCCGAGGCCGTCGCCGCCCACGCCCCGGACGTGGTGCTGATGGACATCCGCATGCCCCGGGTCGACGGCCTGGCCGCCACCGAGGCGCTGCGTGCCACAGCGGAACCGCCCGAGGTGCTGGTGCTCACCACGTTCGACGCGGACGAGCAGGTGCTGCGGGCGCTGCGGGCCGGGGCGAGCGGCTTCCTGCTCAAGGACACCCCGCCGGCCGAGATCGTGGCGGCGGTACGCCGGGTCGCGGCGGGGGAGGCGACGCTGTCCCCGGCGGTGACCCGCAAACTCATCGCGCACGTCACCGGCGCCGCGCCGGCGCCCGGCCCGGACCCGAAGCGGGAGCGGGCGGTACGGCTGCTCGACGGGCTCTCCGAACGGGAACGGGAGGTCGCGGTGCTGCTCGGCCGGGGCCGGACCAACGCGGAGATCTCCGCCGAGTTGTTCATGAGCGTGGCGACGGTGAAGGCGTACGTGTCCCGGCTGCTGACGAAGCTCGACCTGAACAACCGTGTGCAGGTGGCCCTGCTGGTCCAGGACGCCGGCCTGGTCTGAGGCATAGACACTCTCATTCGGGATACTATCAGAGATGAGAGTATCCGTCCTGAGAGTATGAGGTGATGACGTGGCCGGTTTCGTCGGCAGGACGAGGGAGCTGGCCCGGCTCGACGGCATGTTGGCGCGCGTCGAACGCGGCGGCCGGGCGGGGCGCCCGGGACGGGCGCTGCTCATGCGTGGACGCCGACGGGTGGGTAAGTCCCGCCTCGTTGAGGAGTTCGTCGAGCGCGCGGGCGTACCCCACCTCTTCTTCACCGCCTCGGCGCAACCCACCCCCGCCGCCGACCTGCGGCTCTTCGTCGAAGCGGCGGCCGGCTCGACGCTCCCTGGAGCGGGTCTGTTCGCCGGACAGGCGCCGGCCACCTGGGACGCGGCTCTCACCCTCCTCGCCGCCGCGCTGCCCACGGATCAGCCCAGCGTCGTCGTGCTCGACGAGATGCCCTACCTCATCGCCACCGATCCCGGCTTCGAGGGCACCCTCCAGAAGGTCTTCGACCGGGAGCTGTCCCGTCGGCCGGTCCTGCTGATCTGCGTCGGCTCGGACCTGGCGATGATGGAGGCGCTCAACGACTACGGCCGCCCGTTCCACCAGCGCGCGACCGAGATGGTCGTGCCGCCCCTGAGCCCCGGCGACGTGGCCGAGATGCTCCAGTTGCCGCCGGCGGATGCCATCGACGCGTACCTCGTCACCGGTGGCCTGCCGCTCGTCCTCGACGACTGGGCCCCCGGCGAGACCGTGCGCGACTACCTCGCCCAGGCCGTCCCGGACCCCACTTCCGCGCTGCTCGTCAGCGGGGAACGGGCCCTCGCTGCCGAGTTTCCGCCGCAGTCCCAGCCGGGCGTGGTGCTGCGCGCCATCGGCTCCGGGGAGCGCACCTCCTCCTCCATCGCGCGGGCGGCCGGCGGAATCCCGCAGGCGTCGCTGCACCGCGCGCTCCGACTGCTGACCGACAAGCGGGTCGTGGAGGCCGCCCTCCCGCTGTCCACCCGTCCGTCGCGCGAGACCCGCTACGTGGTCGCCGATCCGTATCTCCGCTTCTGGCTCGCCTTCCTCGACCCCTACCTCGCCGAGATCGAGCGCGGCAGAGGGGATCTGACGCTCGCCCGCATCCATTCGTCCTGGACCTCATGGCGAGGGCGTGCGGTCGAGCCGGTGATCCGGGAGTCCCTGCGGCGGCTGCCGCCGGGGAGCCTGCCGTCCGGGACGGCGGAGGTGGGCGGTTACTGGACGCGTACCAACGATCCCGAGATCGACCTGGTCGGCGGCGATCGGAGCCCGGTGGCCAAGCGGATCACGTTCGTGGGCTCGGTCAAGTGGCTGGAGAACGGCGCGTTCGACGGTCACGACCTGGCCCGGCTGCTTCACCACCGCGCCCAGCTACCGGGCGCCGACGACCACACACCGGTCGTCGCGGTGGTGCGCAGTGGCCGAGCGGTCGACGGAGTCACCGCGCTCGGGCCGGCCGAACTGCTCGCCGCGTGGCGGGATTGAACTGCTGCCGTCATCCGGCCGTACCAGTGGTCGAGGATGTGGTGCGGCCGTTCCGCCGCACCGCTGCCGAACTGCGGGAGGCCTGCCGTGCGAGTTGGTGAGCAGTCGACGGATCCCATCGACCAGATCCTGGGCGAGGTGCCGGTACCGGCGCCGTTGACCCCCGAGGACGTCCGCCTCGCGGTCCGGGCGGTGGTGGTGCACGCCGCCGAGGAGTGGCCCGCGGGGCCGAAGTGCCGCAACGACGGTTCGTCGTTCCCCTGCCGGTTGCATCGCTGGGGCCGGCGCGTGCTGGAGACACACGGTCTCAACGACCGCCAGATCGACGCGCTGATCCGGCACGGCAACCCGTTCGTGCACGTGCCCTTCCCGTTCGTGCTGACCGGACCGTCCGGCGCCCGTCCCGCCCCCGGGCAGGCCGCCCGCGGTCAGACGGCGCGACCGGGCGTACCCGGTCAGGTGGCGCGGCCCGGCGTACCCGGTCAGGCCGGCCGCCCTGTGCCCGGACAGCCGGCCCGGGCGGTGCCGGGTCAGGCCGCCCGCCCCGCCGCGCCGCCGGTACGGCCCGGTCTGCGACCGGTCGCCGGGCGGTCGGCTCCCAGCGCCCGGCCCCGCTGGCCCCGGGCGAGCTGACGCCCGGCGACCGGTTCCGGTCGCGCCGACGCCCCGTCGCGGAGTGGCGTCGGTCGCGCCGGAGCATGCCGACGGCGGCCCGGACGGGGAGCCCCCACCCCCGGTCCGGGCCGCCGTCACCGCATCACTTGACTCCGCAGTCCGGTGCGGACCAGCCCTTCGTGTTCGACGACTTGTCCCGGTTGTTCTCCCGCCGCGAGTCGACGTGCGTGTGGTCGTCGTGGTCCGGGTAGCCGGGGCCGTAGATGCCGCTGAAGCCCCGGCTGCGGGCCGAGCGGGCGATGTCGCAGAGGCTGCGGTGCTTGGCGATCAGGTCGGCCGCGTTGCCGTAGAGGTGCTGGCTGTCCGCGGCGCCGCCGACCTGCCGGTTGCAGGCGATGCTGCGGAACCCGCTGGTCACGTAGAGCGGCTTGTCGCCGAGGCTGCGCCGTAGCGCCTCCAGCTTCCACATGGTGCGCAGCGCGTTCTCCCGGGTGGCCGACGCGGAGAGCGGGCCGCCGGCCCACCCGCCCTTGCCGCAGCCGTTGTCCAGCTCGGCGTAGCTGAAGTGCTTTGGCGTGCAGTCGCTGTCCTTCTGCAGGTCGTAGATCCTGGCGAACGTCTGCGGCCCGGCCACGCCGTCGGCGCGCAGCCCGTACGCGGTCTGGAAGCGCTTGACCGCGGCGGCCGTCTCCGGGCCGTACACGCCGTCGACCCGGACGATGCCGCCGTACGCGGCCCAGCCGGCCACCCGGATCTGGAGCTGCCGGACGTCGTCGCCGGAGCTTCCCTGGGACAGCGTCCGGTTCCAGGTGTAGCAGCCGTCGGCGTGCGCCGGTGGCACGGCCACGACTGTCGCCACGGCGGCCCCGGGCAGGGCCAGCGCGAACGCGACCGCCGCCCGCTTCAGGGTGTTGACGCGCACAGAGTCCTCCCGATGTCAGAGCGGAACTGGGATCCGACGGGCACATCGACCGGTACGTCCCGTCCCTCTCACCGTGACAGGTACGAGGATTCTTCGTGGTGATTAGCGGAAATTGTTCTCACATCGCCCGGTTGCTGGGTATTGGCTGTGAATACTGCCCTTTTGCGTACGCGCTGCCGGGTGTCGCCCGTCGGACGTGACCGGTAACGTCTGCTCCCGGACCGGGCGGCGACCTCGACGGGCGGGGAGGTGGGCGTTGGCGCGTGGCGGCGTGTTCTGCGTCGAGGGGCAGTGGCACCGCGACCTCAACGAACGCGGGTCCGTCCTGCCCACGCTCGACCTGCTGGAGCGGCTCGGCCGCATCCGCTACATCCACAAGGACGCGGCCACCCGCGACGAGCTGTTCTACTTCGTCGACCGCTGGCTGCTCAAGCAGTACGCCGACCACCGGGTGGGCTTCTTCGCCATGCACGGCGAGCCGAGCCGGCTCTGCCTCACCGACTGGGACTCGGTCGAGCTGTCGGACGTGGCCGAGCGGATGGCCGGCCGCTGCGAGGGCCGCCGCCTCTACTTCGGCAGCTGCTCGGTGCTGCGCGCCTCCGACGCCACGCTGCGCGAGTTCCTCGACGTCACCGGCGCGGCGCTGATCTGCGGCTTCACCCGCGAGGTGGACTGGGTCGAGTCGGCCGCCTTCGAGACGGTGCTGCTCGACGTGCTCGCCAACGGGCAGCGGCACAACGCCGCCGAGCTGCGGATGCGCTCGGCGCACTGGGCGCCGCTGGCCGCGTACCTCGGTTTCCGGGTGATCTACGCCAACGGCCGCGCCTGGCGGCCCTCGGCCCGCCCGCGCGTGCCGGAGCAGGTCACCGCGCAGCGGTCCGCCGGCCGCCCGCGCTGAGAACGACGGACATGCCTGGTAGAACCGAGGCATGGCACGCAGCATCGCGAAGAACACCCGGGTCGACCGGGACGCCCTGATCGAGTTCCTCCGCCCCCGCCACCACGTCGTGCTCATGACCACCCGCTCCGACGGGCGCCCGCAGTCCTCCCCGGTGGCCTGCGGGGTGGATGCCGAGGGCCGGCTGGTGATCTCCACCTATCCCGAGCGTGCCAAGGTCGCCAACATCCGCCGCGACCCGCGCGTCTCTGCGTGCGTGCTCTCCGACGACTGGAACGGCCCGTGGGTGCAGGTCGACGGCGTGGCCGAGGTGCTCGACCTGCCCGAGGCGCTGGAACCGCTGGTCGAGTACTTCCGCAGCATCTCCGGCGAGCACCCGGACTGGGACGAGTACCGGTCGGCCATGGTCGCGCAGGGCAAGTCGCTGATCCGGGTCACGATCGAGTCCTGGGGCCCGATCGCCACCGGCGGCTTCCCGGCCCGGCTGGCCGACTGAATCAGTACGCGACCGTGAACCGGGCGTTGCCGAAGCGCGGATCCTCGATCTCGTCGACGATCGCCACCGCCAGGTCCTCGTAGGTGAGCACCGAACGGCCCTGCGCGTCGGTCACCGGGTGGTCGGTGCCGGTGCGGTAGTGCCCGGTCCGCTCGCCCGGGTGGAACTCCAGCGGCGGCGGGGAGACGTACGTCCAGGTCACCCCGTCGGCGCTGGACCTGTAGAGCTCCAGCGCGTCGGCCTGACCGTGCGCCGAGTCCCGGTACTCCTCCGGGAAGTCCGGCTCGTCCAGATACCGGGTCCCCTTCGGCGTGAGCAGCGTCGAGCCACCGCCGACGTGGATCACCCGAGGTGGGTCCGGCAACTCACGCAGCGTGTCGACCAGCGTCCGCGCGGCGTCGCGCCACAGGGCCCGCTCGCCGCCGCCGATGGCCACCACCAGCACGTCCGCGTCCTCGGCCAGTTCGCGTACGCTCCGCGCCGACGTGGCGTCGCCGGTCACCGTGCGTACGCCTGGGGGTAGGTAGCCGACCGCCTCCGGACGCCGCACCGCCGCTGTCACCCGGTGCCCCCGCTCGACCGCCTCCGCGGCGATCCGCGAGCCCGCCGTCCCGCCGGCGCCGAACACGACGATGTCGCTCATGCCTCACAGGCTAGGCAGCCTGCCGGCGGACGGCGGGAGTTCCGCCGAACCGGCTCAGTCGACGATCGCCGAGTAGACGAGCTGGCGCAACTGGCTGCGCAGCGGGTACGTGCTGGACGGCATCAACTGGGTGAACAGCAGCGCGGTGACCTCCTCCACCGGGTCCACCCAGAACGCGGTGCTGGCCAGGCCGCCCCAGTAGAACTCGCCGACGCTGCTCGGCACCCGCGACGGCACCGGGTCCAGCACGACCGCGAAGCCCAGCCCGAAGCCGACCCCGTCGAGGATCGTCTCGGCGAAGCCCTCCGGCGAGAACGAGGCCAGGTCCCGGTTGCCGGGCAGGTGGTTGCGGGTCATGAAGCGCACCGTGCGCGGCCCGAGCAGGCGCACCCCGTCCAGCTCGCCGCCACGCAGCAGGAACTGGGTGAACCGGTGGTAGTCGGCCGCCGTGGAGACCAGCCCGCCGCCGCCGGAGTGCCACGTCGGCTCCGCCAGCGCGGCCCGGCCCACCCCGTCGGCGCGTACCGCCTGACCGGTCGCCGGGTGCGGGGCGTAGAGCGCGGCCAGGCGTTTCGCGTCCGCCGCGTCCACCCACCAGCGGGTGTCGGTCATGCCCAGCGGGCCCAGGATCCGCTCGGCGAAGAACGCGTCGAGCGACTGCCCGGAGATCACCTCGACCAGGCGGCCCAGGACGTCGGTGGAGACGCCGTAGTTCCAGCTCGTGCCGGGCTGGAACAGCAGCGGCAGCCGGGCCAGCCCGGCCGAGGCCGCCGCCAGGTCCGCGCCCGGCGGCACTCCCAGGTCGAAGCCCGCCGCCCGGTACAGGCCGTCGACCACTGACACCTGGGCGAAGCCGTACGTCAGGCCGGCGGTGTGGGTGAGCAGGTGCCAGATCCGGATCGGCTCGGTCGCCGGCACCGTGTACGGCTTCAGCACCGAACCCCGGTCGTAGACCCGTACGTCGGCGAACTCCGGCAGCCAGCGGCTGACCGGGTCGTTCAGCTCGAGCCGGCCCTCCTCCCAGAGCATCATCGCGGCGACCGAGGTGATCGGCTTGGTCATCGAGTAGATGCGCCAGAGCGTGTCCGCCTCGACCGGCGTACCGGCCTCCCGGTCGCGCAGCCCGTACGTCGAGGAGTGGGCGATCTCGCCCCGGCGGGTGACGACGATCTGCCAGCCGGCGAGCCGGCCGTCGTCGACGTACCGGGCGAAGTGCTCGTCGATCCGCGCCAGCCGGGCGGGATCGAGGCCGACACGTCCGGGGTCGGTGCTCACGGTGACACTCACGACCGCGAACCTACCCGCAGGTATCGCGGCCGGGAAGTGTCACTAGTGTCGGTGGCATGCCGGAGCCGGTCGAGGACGTCACCTACCGCCAGCAGGACTGGTACGCCGAGGAGTTGGCCGACAGGCACTTCGTACGGTGCGAGTTCTTCCACGTCGACCTGACCGAGGCGGTCAGCCGGGGCGCGGTCTTCACCGACTGCGTGTTCGGCAACGTGGCGTTCAACGCCTCCCGGCACACCGACTCGGCGTTCACCAGGTGCTCGTTCAGCAAGTGCAACCTCTTCGAGGCCGAGTTCACCGGCTGCAAGCTGGTCGGCAGCACGTTCGACCGCTGCGACCTGCGCCCGCTGCGGGTCGACCGGGGCGACTGGTCCTTCGTCACGCTCGCCGGCGCCGACCTGCGCGGGGCGCGGATCACCGACGTACGGATGCGGGAGGTCGACCTGACCGGTGCCGACCTCACCGGCGCGACGCTGACCGGCGTGGACCTCTCCGGCGCCCAGTTGCACGCCGCCAAGCTGATCCGGGCCGACCTGCGCGGCAGCGACCTGTCCGCGCTCGACCCGACGGCGGTGCAGCGTTCCGGCGCGCGGATCGACGCCGAGCAGGCGGTGATGCTGGCCCAGGCGCTCGGTTTCCAGGTCGGCTGAAAGCTGCCGCGGGTTGTCAGGTTTCCCGGCCAGAATCGGGCGCATGACATGGTGGTCCGATCTGGTGGCGGCCGAACCCGAGTTCGCGGCGCGGGTGCGCGCCCGCTTCGCGGTCCGCAAGCACGGCACGATGGCGACACTGCGGCGGGACGGTTCGCCGCGGATCAGCGGCACCGAGTTCGACTTCGGTGACGACGGGCAGCTGCGGCTGGGCAGCATGGCCGGCGCGGTCAAGGCGCTCGACCTGCGCCGCGATCCTCGGGTGGCGCTGCACAGCCCGACCGAGGACGCCCCGCCGGACGACCCGTCCACCTGGGACGGGGACGCGAAGATCGCCGGCCGGGCGCACGAGGAGCAGCCCGCCGAGGACGGCTCGCACAGCTTCCGGATCGAGCTGACCGAGGTGGTGCTCACCCGGGTCGGCGACCCGCCCGACCACCTGCTGATCGAGAGCTGGCACCCCACCCGGGGCCTGCACCGCCGCACCCGCCACTGACGCCACCCACCATCCCGCCCCCCGGGGGCGCCCCACCCCCACCCCCACCCCCGCCCCGCTCCCGTCGATCATGAAGTTGACGGCATTCCGCGCCCGAAATGTCCCCGCCAACCTCATGATCAACAGGTTGACGAGGGTGGGCGCGCCGGCCGGGGGAGATCTTGGAAGGAAATGGCTCCTATGGGGACCTGAATCTTCCAAGATCTGGTCCGTGGGCGGGTTGGCGGCGTGGGGTGCGTGGGAATTGCGAGGGCGGATGCCTTCTGCAAGATCGCGTTCTGTGTCATCCTCCCTACGGCGAGCCACGGGGCCGGGCCGCTCGCCGCCGGTGGCCGAGGAGGGTCGGTGGCTGAGGACGACATCGCGCGGACCGGAATCCGGGTCGGGGGTTGGCTGCCCGCGCCGGACGAATCGGCAGACGCGCCGGCGCGGCCCACCGGTCCACGCCGCCTGCCCGGGAACACCGACCCCGGCGTGTCCCGGCCGGTGACGCCCCCGGACGTCGAACGCGCACCTTCCGGCGCGGACGATCCGGTGCCGCCGGTCGACCTGGATCCGCCCGGTACCGCTGTGTGGCCGCCTCCGCGCGCCGGCGGACCGCCGGCTCTCGACCTTCCGGCCGCCGGCCCGCTCCCGGCCGACACGCCCGCCCCGGGCCCGCTTGCCCCGGGCTCGATCGCTTCGGGCTCGATCGCTTCGGGCTCGATCGCTTCGGGTCCGCTCAGCCCGGGTGCGCCTGCTCCGGGTCCGCCCGGCTCCGGCACGCCCGCTCCGGGTTCGCTCGGCCCGAGGCCACTCGTCTCCGGGGCCGCTGCTTCGGCCGGCCCCGAGTCCCGTCCGAACCCGCCCGGCGGCCGGGTTCCGCTGGTCGGGCCGGCGCCGATCGGACTGCACCTGTCCGCTCCGTCGCCGGTCCGGCCCGCTCCCGATCCGGCCGAACCCGGCCCGCCGCAGGTGGCCGAAACAGAAGCGAGACCGGGCCGGCACTCCGCCCGGGAGAGCATCCCGGCGCGCCTCGCCGATATGACCAGCGGGATCGGCCACCTGACCAGCGGGATCGGCGACCTGGCCGGCCGGATCGGCGATCTGGCGGGCGGGATCGGCGTCCGGCTGCGCGACGCGGCGCGAACCAGGCTGACACTCGGCCCGACCCGGCCCCCGGCCGACGCCCCGGCCACCCGGGTCGCTGTGGCCCGGGCCCGTCGTCGGCGCCGGCGCGCCGTGCTGGCGGCGGTGGCCGTGACCGGGCTGGTGGCGGCGCTGGCGTACGCGAGCCGGTCACCCGCGCCGCCGTCGAACCGGGACACGTCGCCCGTGGCGGCGCCGAGCGATCAGGCGCCCGGCGACCAGGCGCCCGATCAGGCGCCGGCCGACCCGGTGTCACCCGGCGGGCCGCTGCTCGACGTGGACCTGGCGCCGCTGCCGGGGGCGTTGTCGCTCACCGCGCTCGGTACGCGGGACTGGCGGCACTGGGGCGGTACCGGCGCGGACAGCTTCCATCGCAAGGCGGGCGGCACCGGCGAGATCCAGGATCCGGGTGGCGAGCGGCTGGAGCACAACGCGGGCGCCTGTGATCTCCAGTGGACCGACGGTACGCCGACAGCGCGCCAGGAGGGCACCCGGGCGGGTGTCTTCCAGCGCGGCGCCGGGAAGAGCTTCACGCTCGGGGTGGCCGGGAGCGGGGACCTGCGCACGGTCCGGCTGTTCGTAGGCACGTTCTCGGCCGGCGCGCGGCTCGACCTGACGCTGTCCAGCGGCGGCGATCCCGTCGTCCGTGAGGTCGCCCTCGCCGCGGGCGACCGCTTCTACCAGTACGTCATCCGCTTCCGGGCGGCCCCGGGGGAGCGGCTGCTGATCAAATGGCAGGCCCTGACGGTCACCGGCGCGCAGAACGACGGGGTGGCGCTGCAGGCGGTCACGGTAAGCTGAGCGGCCGGTCCGGCGAGCGGCCGCCAGGTAACGAACTGGAAACGCCCGTCACTCGACATATGGCGCAAAGAGCCGTCCGGTGACACCGTGAAGCCCGTTGCGCACCAGTCGTATCCGGCGGTGTCGTGACCGAAGTGGAGGGTGTGGTGGGCCAGGAGGACCGTCCGCGTACCGGCCCCGGCTCGCATCGGCACGGCCTTCCGCGTACCCGCTCCGCGCTGCGGCGGCTGCGCCGCCGACGACGGCTGATGCTGGAAGGGCTGGCCGCGTTCCTCTGCCTGGCGGCACTGGCGCTCTACCTCGGCGTCGAGCGGCACGACGCGCCACGCGAGGAGCACGCCCGGCTGCCGGCCGCGCCGCCCGGCCGGGTCGGGCTGCCGAACGAGGCCGACGACACGGTGGCCAATCCGGGACTGCGTCCCCGGCAGCGGCCACCGTCGCCGAGCCCGACGCCGTCCACGCCGTCGCCGTCGCCGTCGCCGACGAGCGCGCTCCCGCCGACAGTCACCGTGACCCGCGCCGAGGTGCCCGCCACCGTCGACCTCACCGCCGTGGGCACCACCGACTGGGTCCACTGGGGGCTCACCGGCGCCGACCGGACGGTCCGCAAGCGGGGCGGCTCCGGCGAGATCCGCGACGAGGGCGGCCGGGGGCGGCGGCAGAGCTTCAGCAACAACCCCGAGGCGTACGCCTGGCGCGACGGCAACCCGGTCGCGTCGGCGAGCGGCACCATGTCCGGCGTGTACGCCTGCCACCGGGGCAGCGGGTTCAACCTGGCGGTGGCCGCCGACGGGCAGCAGCGCACGGTGCGTCTGTACGCCGGGCTCTGGATGGCCCGTGGCCGTCTCGACGTGCGTGTCTCCACCGGCGGACCGGTGACCACGCTCCGGATGGAGGACCCGCACACCGCGCTCACCACCGAGTTCACGATCAAGTTCCGCGCCCAGCGTGGCGCGCGGCTGCTGCTGAACTGGACGGTGGAGGAGTCGCTCGGCGACTGCGGCAACGTCAGCCTCCAGGCGGTGGCGCTGCGCTGAGCGGGGACAGTTTGTCCGTCGCGTACCCGGCACGGCGTCGTAGGTTTCCGTTGTTCCCGTCCGACCATCCCCTGTGGAGGCACGACCGATGACCGGCCCTGCTCCCGTCGTCCCCGCCCGCTCCCGCGCCGACGGTGACGTGCTGCGCGAGATCCCGATGCCGCCGTACGTGACGGTCGAGGACGTCCAGTTCGCGGTGCGCGCGGTGGTGGTGCACGCGCCGCGGACGTGGTCGGGCGGGACCATCTGCCGCAACGACGCCAGCCCCCACCCGTGCCGGCTGCACCGGTGGGGTCGCCGGGTGCTCACCCTGCGCGGGCTCCCACCGGCCGAGATCGACGCGCTCGTCGAGGGGGGTGACCCCGCCGCCGGCCCGCAGCCGCGCCGCCCCGGCGCCTAGCACCGGGGCGGTACGGCGCCGGTCAGCAGAGCGCCGGTTTGACCCAGGAGCACTCCCGTCCCTCCGGTACGCGCGGTGACTCCGGCGCGGCCGGCACGGTACGCCGGGCAGTGGCCGTCTCCCTCTCGGTGTACGCGGCCAGGGCGATCGCGATCTGATCCTCCAGCCCCTTCACCGACGAGGTCAGGTAGTTGTTCAGCACGATCGAGAACGCCAGCAGCCGGCCGTCCGCACTCGTGACGTAGCCGGAGAGCGCTGACGCGCCGGTCAGGCTGCCGGTCTTGGCGTGCACGTTGTTCGCGGCGGCGGTGCCGCTCATCCGGCTGCGCAGCGTCCCGCCGACGAGCCGGTTCGGGTTGCCGGCCACCGGCAGCGCGGCGTACCAGGTGTCGAACCACGGTTCGGCGCGGACCGCCGAGAGCAGCGTGACGAACTGTCCCGGCGGGACGAGGTTGCGCCGGGACAGGCCGGAGCCGTCACGTTGGCGCAGCGTGCCGGTGTCCACCCCGGTGTCGCCCACGTACCCGCTGATCGCGGAGAGCCCGGCGGCCCAGGTGCCGGAGCCGGAGAGCTGCCGGCCGAGTTCCTTGGTGAGCACTTCGGCGTGGCCGTTGTTGGAGAGCTTGAGGAACGGCACCATGAGGTCGGTCAGCGGCATCGAGTCGTGCCGGGCCAGCGGCTTGGCCGTGTCCGGGGTGGCGGCGCCGAGCACGGTCCGCCCGAGCACCCGTACGCCGTGGCGGCGCAGCGCGGACCGGAACACGTCGGCCGCGTACCCGGTTGGTTCCCAGACCGTCACCCAGTCGCTCTCGGTGGCCTGGCCGAGCGCGATCTGGCCGGTGACCACCACTGTGTTGCCGCCGTGCTCGCGTTCGAACGAGATGGTGGTCTCGCCCTCGGTCACCGTCTCGGCCCGGTTCTCGATGCGCAGCCAGCCGTTGTCCGGAGTCATGGTGATCTTCGGTCGGGCGCCCGCCCGCGTTCCCGGCGCGGCGTGGACGATCACCGTGCCGGCGTCGTAGTCGGTGTCCGGGGCCACGGTGAGCGCGGACACCTGGGCGGCGTAGTAGTAGGGCTCGTCGTCCCAGGTCCAGTCCGGGCCGAGCCGGTCGCGGTCGTACCGGGTGTCGTCGGCGACCAGGTTGCCCGCGACGACCCGTACGCCGGTCGCGGCGACCTGCGCGGCGAGCCGGTCGTAGTCGGCGGCGAGGATGGTGGGGTCGCCTCCGCCGCGCAGGTAGAGGTCGCCGGAGAGCATGCCGGCGTGGCGCGGCCCGTCGGCGCTCACGTCGGTGGTGAACCGGTGGCCCGGTCCGAGCAGTTCCATCGCCGCCGCGGAGGTGAACAGCTTGGTGTTGGAGGCCGGGATGAGCCGTCGCGTCCCGTTGCGGTCGTACAGCGTGCGGCCGGTGGTGGTGTCGACGACGACCACGCCCGCCTGCGCGCCGTCGAGCCGGCTGTCGGCGAGGACGGCGTCGATGGTGGCGTGCAGCCGGGTCTGCGCGGGGGTGGGCGCTTCGGCAGTGGCGGTGGTGGCGCCGGCGGTGGCCGCGGTGGCGACCAGCACCAGCACCGCGAGCGCCCGGGGGAATAGGCGACGATGCATGTGCCGATGCTGCCATGGAGATTTCCTGCGGGAAAGACTCCGGTGTGAAAGGTTATCGCCAGGAGGCGTGGCGCGCACCGCGCCGTCTCTGCCCCCAGCCTAGGGATTCGCCGGGCCGAGGGAGGGAAAAGACCTGTACGTGGGCCTTGTCGCCCGCGCGAATCCCGACATCCAGCCATGAGGAGTTCAGCGATGCTGACCATGACCGACAACGCCGTCCTGGTGATCCGTGACCTCGCCGCCCAGCAGGACGTGGCCGACGCCGGTGGGCTGCGCATCGCCGCCGACACCGAGGCCGGTTCGCTCTCCATCGAACTGGTGCCGGAGCCGGTGCGGGGCGACCAGGTGGTGGACACCGAGGGGGCGCGCATCTTCCTCGACTCCGACGCCGCCGAACTGCTGAACGACACCTCGGTGGACGCGGTCGTCGACGACGAGGGCGTGGTGCAGTTCGGGTTCACCGAGAAGGAGTGAGTCAGCCGGCGCGGCGGGACTCCCCGCCGCGCGGCGAGCGGCCGGTACGTCCCCGTTCCGGGACGTCCGGGTCGGCCCACCACGCCCGGCCGCGCTGGTCCCGTTCCGGTCGGATCAGTGCGGCCAGCACCTGCGCCAGGTGGTGGGAGGTGCTCCACGCGATCCAGTTGGCCGGGGAGCCTGCGCCCGCGCCGCGCCGGGCCCGCCGGACGATCTCGTGGTCGCCCCAGGAGAAGCCGGCCCCGGCTGCCGGCCAGTGCGCGGCGGCGGTCATCGTGCGGCACAGGTCGGCGAAGCGCTCGTCGCCCCGCCCGCCGCGCCGCGACCAGCGGTAGACCCACCACGCGTCGTCGGTTGCCCAGCGCAGCGTGGGAACCCGGTCGACCGGCTCGTCCGCG
This sequence comes from Micromonospora chalcea, assembly GCF_028768405.1. NCBI lineage: Bacteria > Bacillati > Actinomycetota > Actinomycetes > Micromonosporales > Micromonosporaceae > Micromonospora > Micromonospora chalcea. The sequence continues at coordinate 5,953,490 of NZ_CP118233.1, forward strand.
CCGCGTACCGCGCAGCTCACGCCGTAGTCGCCGTACCCGAGGTCCAGGTCGGCCAGGCGTTGCCAGAGCGACCAGTCGTACCGGTCCAGCCGGACCGGCTCGTCCACCGGAAGCCGGGACAGGGCCGGCGGCATCCCGCCGGCCGCCACCGTCACCGAGCGCCAGGCGTGCCGCCGGGCCCATTCCGCCGCGCGCCGCACCCGTGGCTCGGCCAGCCGGACGTCCGCGGTGCAGCACACGTCCTCCGCGTCGAGCAGCAGGTCGCACTGCTCCGGCATCAGGCCGGTCAGCCGCCACACCCGCTCCGCGGCGGCCGTCGCGGCGTCCGGCCCGCTTCGGTCCGGGCCGGTGCGCAACCGGACGACCGCGTGGTGCGCCCAGGCCCGTGCCGCCGCGCCGTGCGCGGCCAGCCGCCGGTCGCTGTCCGTCAGGCCGATGACAGGCGCCAGCGGTACGCCCCAACGGACCGGATCGTGTTCCGGGGTGTCCGGAAGCGCCGACACGTCGACGGCGGGCAGCAGCCCGTCCGGCAACCGAGCCAGCGAGTCCTTGATGGACGGTGTGTCCGCCGCGACGTCGAGAACCGGTGCGAGCAGCGGGGTGGAGGCTCCGTCGAGATGGGACAGCGCCTCCAGCTCACCGCGCCGCGCGGCCAGCACCGGGCGGTAGACCGGGCCTCGGGGCGACTGCACCATACTTAAATGTAGCCAGCCGATCGCTCTGCGTCACGTCGTGAACGTTTTCGCAGGTCAGAGCCGTTGGCTGTCAATGATCGGACACTTCTCCGGCTGGTTGCCGGGCGGTGCGCCGACATAGCGTCGGAATCATCGAGGGTGACCGCCGACGATCGCCCGAACGCGCACGAACGCCTCCGGCCGGCGTACCGGCGGGAGAGAGGATCACCATGCCCAGCCGCAGAGGTAGGAGGGAAACCACCGGCCAGCCGATCCCGAGCATGCGGGAGGCCGCACGCGCCGACACCGAGATCAACTCGTGTTCGCCGGTCGGGCTGCCGGCCACCGCACGGATGCTGTTCGCCGTGGTCGACGCCGACGGAAAACTCGTCCGCGGCCTCGGCGCCACCTCGGCCACCCGGCTCGCCGCCGGGATGTACCAGGTCGCGTTCGACCAGGACGTGGCCGGAGCGGCGTACGTCGGATCGGTGGGCCCCGCGACGGCGAACGGGCTGGTCCCGCAGGGTGTCATCACCGTGGCGCCGCGCTCGGGTATCGCGAACGCCGTGTTCGTCGAGACGCACGGCACGAGCGGGCACGTGGACCGTCCGTTCCACCTGGCCGTGCTGGCCTGACCGGACGCGCAGACGAGCGCACGGCGCCGCACGACCTCCGGTCGTAACGTCGCCGCGCTCCGGCCGTCTCCCACCGCCGCAGCCGTACAGGCGGTACGCCAGCGGGGACTTGGCTCGACCGGCCCGTCCCGCACCGGTCTTGTCGGCAGCACATGCCCCTTCTCCGGGGATCCAAACCGGATCGGCGTGGGGAATTCCACCATCTGCGACTCCCGGCGTGGCGGGCGCGTGATCGGGGTATGAGCGGGCCATGGAGCATTTCACTATCGCGACAGTCGCCGAGAAGAGTCCCGACTTCCGCCGCGTGCTCTGGACCGGGGAGCACACCCAGCTGGTCATCATGACCATTCCGCCGGGCGGCGAGATCGGCGAGGAGGTCCACGAGGGCATCGACCAGATCCTCACGTTCGTCAGCGGCACCGGCGAGGCCCGGGTGGCCGGCGAGAAGAAGGAGGTCGTCTCCGGCGACCTCGTGGTCGTCCCGGCCGGCACGAAGCACAACTTCGTCAACACCGGGCCGAACCCGCTGGTGCTCTACACCGTCTACGGCCCGCCGGAGCACGCCGACGGCGCGGTGCACAAGACGAAGGAGGAGGCGGACGCCGCCGAGGAGGCCGGCGAGGACGAGCCGCCGACGTCCTGACGCCCGGTGCGCACGTGTTAAGCGGGGGCCCCTGCTATACCGGAGACGTTAAGAAGGGGCCCCTCCTTGCACCAGGCCGGGGTATTTCAGGCCGGCGCCGGTGTTCAGCACCACCACGCGCTCGCCGGGGCGGATCCAGCCACCGGCCCGCAGGTGCCGGGCGGCGGTCAGGCAGGCCGCGCCCTCCGGGCAGAGCAGCAGCCCCTCGCGGGCGGCGAAGTCGCGCAGGTCGGTGAGGATCTCCGCGTCGTCCACGGCGATCGCGGTGCCGGCGCTCTCCCGCAGCGCGGACAGGATCAGCTCGTCGCCGAGCGGGGCGGGCACGGTGATGCCGAACGCGACGGTGCGCGCGTCCTCCCACGGGGTGACGCGGTCCTCGCCGGCCGCGAACGCCCGCACGATCGGCGCGCATCCGGTGGACTGCACCGCTACCAGCCGGGGCAGCCGGTCCTCGACCCAGCCCAGCTCGCGCAGCTCGTGCAGCGCCTTGTGGATGCCGATCAGCCCGACGCCCCCGCCGGTCGGGTAGACGATCACGTCGGGCACCTGCCAGCCGAGCTGCTCGACGATCTCGTACCCCATGGTCTTCTTGCCTTCGAGGCGGTACGGCTCGCGCAGCGTGCCCGCGTCGAAGATCCCGCCGTCCGACCCGGCGATCAGCTCGGCGATGTCCCGGCCGGCGTCGTTGATCAGGCCGTCGATCAGCCGCAGATCCGCGCCGGCGGCGAGGCACTCCTCCCGGCAGATGGTCGGCGCGGCCAGCGGCATGGCGATCGTCGCGCCCATCCCGGCCCGCGCCGCGTACGTGGCCCAGGCCGCCCCGGCGTTGCCGTTCGTGGGCATGGCGATCCGCTCCACGCCCAGTTCCCGGGCCCGGCTCACGCCCACCGACGCGCCCCGCGCCTTGAACGACCCGGTCGGGGTCAGCCCCTCGTCCTTGACGAGCAGATCCGCGATGCCGATCTCGTGGCCGTACGCGGGCGCACGCCACATCGGCGTCCAGCCCTCGCCGAGCGTGGTGACGCACCGGGGATCGGCCACCGGCAGCAGCTCCCGGTAGCGCCACAGGTCGGCCGGGCGCAGCCCGAACTGCTCCGGGGCCACGGTGGCGGCCACCTCGGCGAGGTCGTAGCGGGCCAGCAGCGGCGAGCCGCAGCCGCACAGGTTCTGCAACACGTCGGCCGGATGGTCACGACCGCAGCGCGGGCACTCCAGGTGCGTCAGGTGCACGGTGGTCCTCAGCTCGCGTCGATGCTCAGCCAGTGCCGGCTGCGCCGGCCCGGCTCGTACGGGGAGTCGAGGCGTTTCGCCACCACTCCCGGGAGCCCCTGCTCACGGGCGGCCCGCAGGGCGTCCGCACCGACTCCCGGGAACCACGGCGGAGTCTGCCAGTGCGGACCGGCGAGCGCCAGACCGTCGAGCAGGTCACGGCGTTGCGCGTACGGCACGTCGAAGCTCGGCACGCCCTCCAGCCAGAGCAGGTCGACGGCGAGGAACTGCCCGTCGCGCCGGGTCGGCGGCCGGACCCGCCCGGCCGGGTCGATCCGGACCAGCACGCCGTCCAGCACCGCCTCGGCCGGGGCCAGCGCCTCGGCCATCGCCCGCAGCCAGGGGTACGACCCGGTGACCTCGTTGTCGTCGCCGTCGAGCAGCCGCAGCCGGCCGCCCGAGACGTACGCCATCGCGCGCACGCCCGCCCAGCGCAGCTCGTACCCCCAGGCGTCGGCGTCGCGCGGCAGCCGCCCACCCTCGGCGGGCCGCATCGGGCGGACCAGGTCGGGCATCGGCGTCCAGCCCTCCGGCGCCGGGTCGGTGCGCCTGATCATCCAGTCCCGGCCCCGCCCGCCGGTGGCGAACAGCACGTACCGCCCCTTCGTGCGCTCGCCGTCGAGCACCACGATCACCTCGTCGTCGCGCCACTTCTCGGCCCGGTAGGTGCCGGTGTCGTGCACTGTCATCCGGCCGCCGCCGTACTCCCCGGCGGGAATCTCCCCGTGGAACGTCAGGTACTCCATCGGGTGGTCCTCGGTGTGCACGGCGAGGTGGTTGCGGCCCGGGTCGCGGGGCAGGCCGCGCGGCACCGCCCAGGAGGCGAGCACGCCGTCGTGCTCCAGCCGCAGGTCCCAGTGCAGGCTCCGGGCGTGGTGCTGCTGGATGACGAAGCGGGGCGCGCGCCGCGCGGACCGCTTCCGGCCGGGCACCCGCTCGGGCACCGGTTCCGGGGTACGCGCGGCGTCCCGTTTGCGCCGGTACTCGTCCAGCCGGTCCGCCATCCCCGCATCCTCCCCCAGACGCGCCGTGCGCGCCGGGATGCCGGTGTGTGTGCGGCGAACCGGGGTAGAACGGGGGACATGGACAGCGACCAGCCCACCCTTCCGCTCGCCGGTGACGTCCGGATCCCGCTGCTCGGCTTCGGGACGTGGCAGGCCACCGGCGAGGCCGGCTTCCAGGCCGTGCTCGCCGCGCTCGACGCCGGCTACCGGCACATCGACACGGCCACCATGTACGGCAACGAGAAGGAGGTCGGGCGGGCGGTCAAGGAGAGCGGGCTGCGCCGCGAGGACGTCTTCATCACCACCAAGCTGCCGCCGGACCGGGTGGGCCGGGAGCGGGAGACCATCGAGGCGAGCCTGGCCGCCCTGGACACCGACTACGTGGACCTGTGGCTGGTGCACTGGCCGCCGTCCGCGCCCGGCGACAGCATCCCGGTGTGGCGGGAGATGCTCGCCGCGCGGGACGAGAACATGGCGCGCACGGTCGGGGTGAGCAACTACTCGATCGGGCAGATCGACGAGCTGATCCAGGCCACCGAGGAGACCCCGGCGGTCAACCAGATCCGCTGGAGCCCCTCGCTGTACGAGCGGCACACGCACGCCGCCCACCGGGACCGGGGCGTGGCGCTGGAGGGGTACAGCCCGTTCAAGACCAGCGACCTGTCCGACCCGGTGCTGGTCCGCATCGCCCAGGCGCACGACGTGTCGCCGGCCCAGGTGGTGCTGCGCTGGCACATCGACCACGAGATCGTGGTCATCCCGAAGTCGGTCACGCCGGAGCGGATCCGGGCCAACGTCGACGTGTTCGGGTTCTCGCTCACCGCCGAGGAGATGCGCGACATCGACGCGCTCGCCGGCTGAGGCGTACCCGGGGGGAGGGGGCGCGGTCCGCGACGGACCGCGCCCCCTCCCGTGTGCGGTGGTCAGCCCCGGGCGCAGGTGGAGCCGTTGAGCGTGAAGCTGCTCGGTGCCGAGTAGCTGCCGTTGAGCGTCGCCTGGTAGCCGAAGGTGGTCGACGCGCCGGGCGACAGCGTGCCGTTGTAGCCGGCGTCGCGGGCGGTCACCGCGGAGCCGCTCTGGCTGACGGTGGCGTTCCACGCGTTGGTGACGGTCTGCCCGGAGGGCAGGTTGTAGTTGAGGGTCCAGCCGTTGATCGTGCCGGAGCCGGTGTTCTTGACCGTCACCTCGGCGGTGAAGCCGTTGTTCCACACGTTCGCCGCCTTGTAGGTGACGGTGCAGGACGCGCCGCCCGAGGGCGGGGGCGTGGTCGGCGCCGACGTGGTCGGCGGCGGGTTGGAGCCGCCGGTGTTGACGTTCTGCGAGAACGAGTTGACCGCCAGCCCGACGCCGCCCTGCCACGGCTCGAAGCCGGCCTGGATGCTGGTCAGGTACCAGTCGTTCGTGATCGCGCCCCGGTTGCGGGTGTCGTTGATGAACGCCAGCGCGTCGAAGCTGAAGCTGGGGATGGCCGACGGCGACAGGTACGAGATGACGTTGTTCGAGCCGTTGCTGCCGCGCCACACCTCCCAGGTCCGGCCCGCGATGTTGGCGGTGCCGACCGGGGAGCCGATGGGCTGGATCGAGCCCTGCCGGTTGAGCCAGATCATGATCTCCATCTGGTTCACGCCGTCCCGCTTCGGCGACGGGTCGAGCCAGATGTCGTACGAGGCGTTGAAGATCGCGCCGCTGACGTAGTTGTAGCTGATGCTGGACGGTGCGCTGCTGATGTTCTTCACCTGCACCGGCAGGTTCGTGCCGGGCGAGCAGTTGGTGTAGTGGCAGCCCACGAAGATCGACGGGTAGGCGACCGGCGCCCCGTTTGTCGGCGCGGAGCCGTCCGCCCGGGTGATCGAGAAGCCGGTCGAGGTGACGTTGATGCACTGCTGGGCGCTGGTGCCCCAGCGGTTGTTCTGCACCACGTACTTGCCGCCGATGGTGGTCGAGCCGTACTGCTCGCAGATCTGCGTGTCGGCGGAGGCGGTGCCGCCGAGCGCGACGGCGACGATGGTGCCGGCGGCCAGCAGGCCGGCTGCGGCGAGAGCCCTGAGTGGACGCTTCATGATGCTCCTTGGCTCGGCGCGGGGACGGCGCCGGTTCGGTCGGTGCTACGGACGGGAGCGCTCCCACGGTGCAGGGAATACATTTACATGTCTCAAATCATTGCGCAAATGCGCCGGGCTCGTTAACGCTCCGCGTACGGCCGGCGGTGCGACCGAGTGCCGCGGCCGACCCCTTCCCCCAGATGGAGGCGGGATTCCTGCCGGTGGGACGGGGTGTGCCGCCGACCGGCGGTCCGTGCCAGGGCGAGCGGGCACTTCCGCCGCCTGGTTGCGGCGAGTAATGTCTTGCCTCCAACGCGTGCCGTTCCCCTCCGGAGGCGTAACCCACCATGGGTGGTTCACCCCTGCGCGTCCTCGTCGTCGGCGCGGGCATCGCCGGACTCGCCGTCGCCCGGGCGCTTCGCCTGGCGGGATTCCGGCCCGACGTCACCGAGCGGCTGCCACCCGCGGAGTCGACAGACACCGGCCTCTACCTGCCGGGCAACGCGGCCCGGGCGATGCGCCGGCTCGACCTCGACGGCCCGCTGCGCCCGCTCGGTCAGGTGATCCACCGGCAGCGCTTCCTCGACGCCGCCGGTGCGCCGCTGTGCGAGGTCGACCTCGACGCGCTCTGGACCGGAGTGGGGGAATGCCGGGCGCTGCCCCGGGCCGAGCTGCACCGGGTGCTGCTCACCGGCGCCGGCGGCGCGGTCCGCCACGGCGCCGAGGTCAGTACCGTCGACCCGCTGCCCGGAGGCGTGGCGGTCGGCTTCACCGACGGCACCAGCGCGGAGTACGACCTGGTCGTCGGCGCGGACGGCCCACGCTCGGCGGTACGCACGCTCGCCGCGCTCGGCGGGCCGCCCCGCCCCGCCGGTCACGTGGTCTACCGGGCCCTCGTGCGCGGCGGCCCGCGGATCGCCGACTGGACCGCCCTGCTCGGCCAGCGGGCCGGGTTCCTGGTGGTGCCGCTCGGCGCCGGGCGGCTCTACTGCTACGCCGACGAGGCCGGCACCGACCTGCCCGCCGACCCGCTCGCCCGGCTGCGCGAGCTGTTCGGCTCCTACGGCGGCCCCGTCCCGGAGGTGCTGGACGCGCTGGAGACGGTGTGCGTCGAGCGCACCGAGGAGGTCGAGCTGGGGCGGTGGTTCCACGGCCGGGTGCTGCTCGTCGGTGACGCCGCTCACGCCACCGCGCCGACGCTCTCCCAGGGCGCGGCCATGGCGCTGGAGGACGCCGTCGTGCTCGCCGAGTCGCTGCGCGCCGCCGGCAGCGTCGACGCCGCGCTGCTGGCGTACGAGAGTCGCCGCCGCCCGCGTACCCGCTGGGTGCGGGACCGGACCCGGGACCGCAACCGCACCCGCGACGTGCCGCCGGCGCTGCGCGACCCGTTGCTGCGCGGACGCGGCGGACGGATCTTCCGGGAGCACTACCGGCTCCTGACCGGCCCGCTCTAGGCGGCCGGAGATCGTAGCCGCCCACCCCACGCGGCGGGGCCACCTACCGGGGACTATCCTCCTTGCGGATGACGGCTGCGCCGATGACCAGCGCGCCGAGCGGGACAACCAGAACCGGAGGCCACTCGTGACCACCGTCGCACCCAAGCCGGTCGTGACCCGGCCCTGGCCGGTCCGGGAGCCGGTCAAGGGGTCGGCCCTCGCGCGGCTGTTGCGCACCACGGACGCGAAGCAGATCGGGATCATGTACATGGTCACCGCGTTCGTGTTCTTCATGATCGGTGGCCTGATGGCCCTGATCATGCGTGCCGAACTGGCGCGGCCGGGCCTGCAGTTCCTGTCGCCCGAGCAGTACAACCAGCTCTTCACGATGCACGGCACGATCATGCTGCTGTTCTTCGCGACGCCGATCGTGTTCGCCTTCGCGAACTACGTGGTGCCGCTGCAGATCGGCGCGCCGGACGTGTCGTTCCCGCGGCTCAACGCCTTCGCGTACTGGCTCTACCTGTTCGGCGGCACGCTCGCCACCGCGGGCTTCATTGCCCCGGGCGGCGCGGCCGACTTCGGCTGGACCGCGTACACGCCGCTGAGCACCGCCGACCACGCCCCGGGCGTCGGCGCGAACATGTGGGTCGTCGGCCTGGCCATCTCCGGTCTGGGCACGATCCTCGGCGCGGTCAACCTGATCACCACGATCCTGACCCTGCGCGCGCCCGGCATGACCATGTTCCGGATGCCGATCTTCACCTGGAACATGCTGGTCACCAGCCTGCTGGCGATCCTGGTCTTCCCGCTGCTGGCCGCCGCGCTGTTCGCGCTCGCCGCGGACCGCCTGATGGGCGCCCACGTGTACGACCCGGCGACCGGCGGGCCGATGCTGTGGCAGCACCTGTTCTGGTTCTTCGGTCACCCCGAGGTGTACATCATCGCGCTGCCGTTCTTCGGCATCATCAGCGAGATCATCCCGGTGTTCTCCCGGAAGCCGATCTTCGGCTACAAGGGCCTGGTGGCCGCCACCATCGCCATCGCCGCGCTGTCGATGAGCGTCTGGGCGCACCACATGTTCGCCACCGGCCAGGTGCTGCTGCCGTTCTTCAGCTTCCTGAGCTACCTGATCGCGGTGCCCACCGGTATGAAGTTCTTCAACTGGATCGGCACCATGTGGCGGGGCCAGATCACCTTCGAGACGCCGATGCTGTTCTCGATCGGCTTCCTGGTGACCTTCCTCTTCGGTGGTCTCACCGGTGTGCTGCTGGCCAGCCCGCCGCTCGACTTCCACCTGCACGACTCGTACTTCGTGGTGGCGCACTTCCACTACGTGCTCTTCGGCACCATCGTGTTCGCCGTCTTCGCCGGCATCTACTTCTGGTTCCCGAAGATGTTCGGCCGGATGCTCGACGAGCGCCTCGGTAAGATCCACTTCTGGCTCACCATGATCGGCTTCCACACCACGTTCCTGGTGCAGCACTGGCTGGGCAACGAGGGCATGCCGCGCCGGTACGCCGACTACCAGGCCATCGACGGCTTCACCACGCTGAACACGATCTCCACGATCGGCGCGTTCATCACCGGTATCTCGACGCTGCCGTTCATCTGGAACTGCTGGAAGTCGTACAAGACCGGCCCGGTCGTCGAGGTCGACGACCCGTGGGGCTACGGCAACTCGCTCGAGTGGGCCACCAGCTCCCCGCCGCCGCTGCGCAACTTCGACCGCATGCCGCGCATCCGCTCCGAGCGGCCGGCCTTCGACGCGAAGTTCCCCGAGCTGGCCGCCGGGCAGAGCCTGGCCGGACCGCCCGAGGGTGGTGCGAAGCCGCTGACCAGCGAGGTCAACGGTGGCGCCAGCTACCAGGAGGACACCGCAGGCAACCTCGACCAGCGCTGAGTTTCGCGCCGTCACGTCGAGCCGGGCGCCGCACTCCCCAACGGGGGTGCGGCGCCCGCCCTTTCCGCCCTTTCCCGTCCCCGCCCGCCTGCCCCGCGGCACCAGTTCGGGGAAGTGGCGGTGTCCAGGGCGCGTGGATCCAGCCACTTCCCCGTACTGGCCTCGCCCTCCGCCTCGCGGGAGACACGAACTCCTGATCCCGCCGGCCGAGGGGATTAGCGGGAGGCTAGGGCCAGGTCGGGGTCCGGGATCGGGGTGCGGCGGTGGCGCAGCTCGATCGGGAGCACCACCAGCGCCACCAGCGCCCCGATCGCGCCGGTGACCGCGAAGCCCCACGCGGGCGCGGAGGCGTCGATCACCGCGCCGGCCAGCGGCGCGCCGAGCGCGATGCCCACCGTCACGGCGGAGCCGTGCAGCCCCATCGCCACACCGCGTACGGAGGGCGGGGCCAGCCGGCTGACCGCGTCGGAGGTGGACGCGAGGGTGGGCGCGCAGAGCGCACCGGCCGGGATCAGCGCGAGACAGAGCAGCCACCAGTGCGATCCGCCCAGCCCGACCGGGATGGTGGCGAGGCTCAGCACCGCCACCAGCGCCAGCGGGGAGAACGAGCGGCGTACCGCGCCGTACGCGAAGCCACCCACCAGCGAGGCGACCGCCCAGGCGGCGAGCACGACGCCGGTCCAGCCGACCTCGCCGCCGGAGCGGAGCACGGCGACCACTGCGACGTCGGTGCCGCCGAGCACGAGGGTGGCGGCGAGGCTGACCGCCAGCACGGCGAGCAGGCGCGGGGTGAGCCACTCGCGGCGGTGCACCGGGCGCTGCGGCCCGGTCTGCTCGTCGGCGGCCCGCACCGGCGGGTTGAGCAGCCAGAAGCAGATGCCGGAGCCGACGATCCCGGCGCCGACCGCCCACAGCGTCAGGCGCGGCGTGACGGCGGTGGCCAGGGCGACGGCGAGCGCCGGGCCGACCATGAACGACAACTCCATCGCCATCGAGTCCAGCGCGTACGCGGGGCGGCGCTTCTCCACCGGCACGAGCGCGGCGATCGACTGGCGGATCATCGAGAAGATCGGCAGCGCGAGCAGCCCGGCGAGGAACGCGGCCGGCAGCAGCACCGGGTACGGCAGTGTGGGCGCGGCGGACCAGAACAGCGCCTCGGCGACGGTGGTGAGCACCAGCACCGGCCGCAGTCCCCGGCGGTCGATGAGCCGCCCGAGCAGCGGGGCGCCGACCGCCGCGCCGATGGTCGACGCGGCGCCGACCAGGCCGGCGGCGCCGTAGCCGCGGCCCAGGTCGAGCACCACGTAGAAGGTGAGCGTCACCCCGGTGGCGGTGAGCGGCACGCGGGCCAGCACCGACACCAGCAGCAACGATCGGACACCGGGTAGGGCGAGCGCCTCCCGGTAAGGCTTCAGGTTCACGACGGTCCGTACCTCCGGCGTCATCCTGGGGCCGGGGTACGACACCCGCAAGCGATTACCGGGTCAAGCGGTGGCGATCACAGGCTCGCCCACCATTGTCACCCCGGCGCCGTCGAGGGCCCGCAGCGCCACGTCGAGCGTGTCCGGCGCGACGGCGGCGGTCAGGTCGAGCAGCACAGTGGTCCGGAAGCCCTCCCGGGCGGCGTCCAGCGCGGTCGCGCGCACGCAGTGGTCGGTGGCGATGCCGACCACGTCGACCCGGTCCACGTCGTGCCGGCGCAGCCAGTCGGCCAGGCACTCGCCGTCGGGCGCATGGCCTTCGAAACCGGAGTACGCGGCCGCGTGCTCGCCCTTGTGGAAGATCGCCTCCACCCGGTCGGTCGCCAGCTCGGGGTGGAACTCGGAGCCGGAGGTGCCGACCACGCAGTGCCGGGGCCAGGAGTCGACGTAGTCCGGCGGGTCGCCGAAGTGCGCGCCCGGGTCGATGTGGTAGTCCTTCGTCGCGACCACGTGGTCCCACCGGTCCGGCTCGGCGGCGAGCAGCCGGGAGATCCCGGCGGCCACTCCCGCCCCGCCGCCGACCGCGAGGGAGCCGCCCTCGCAGAAGTCGTTCTGCACGTCCACGATGATCAGGGCGTTCGCCATCGGGTTCCTCCTCAGCTCGCGGGTACGACGGTGACGGGGACGGCCGGGTCGCCGGCGGAGAGCTTGAGCCCCTCCCACGGGATGGAGATCAGGCACTGGCGCAGGTGGTCCCGCGACTCCTCCAGCGTGGGCAGTGTCTCCGGCTCGCCCGACACCACGTACGAGCGCTGGAGCAACCGGTCGTTGGGCTGCCGGTCCGGCACGCCCTGCGGGACGATGACCTCCTCGGTGGCGGTCCCGGTCGGCTTGTGCCGGCGGACCGCGACCTTCCGGCCGCCGATGGTGGCCTTGTGCTCGGAGCGTTTGACCACCGGCCGCCCCTCCACCTCGACCAGCTTGTAGACCAGTCCGGCGGTGGGCGCGCCGGAGCCGGTCACCACGGCGGTGCCGGCGCCGTACATGTCCACCGGTTCGGCGGCGAGCGCGGCGATCGCGTACTCGTCGAGGTCACCGGAGACGATGATCTTCGTCTCGGTGGCGCCGAGCGAGTCGAGCAGCTCGCGGGACTGCTGGGCGATCACCGCGAGGTCGCCGGAGTCGATCCGGACCGCCCGCAGCTCCGGCCCGGCCACCGCGATCGCGTTGCGGATGCCCTGGGCGATGTCGTACGTGTCGACCAGCAGCGTGGTGTCCTTGCCCAGCGTGGCGACCTGGGACGCGAACGCGGCCCGCTCGTCGTCGTGCAGCAGTGTGAAGGCGTGCGCGGCGGTGCCCGCGGTGGGGATGCCGTAGCGCTGCCCGGCGGCCAGGTTGGAGGTGAACCGGAACCCGGCCAGGTACGCGGCCCGCGCCGCGGCGACGGCAGCCTCCTCGTGCGCGCGGCGGGAGCCCATCTCGATCAGCGCCCGCCCCCGTGCGGCGGTGACCATCCGGGCCGCGGCGGCGGCGACCGCGCAGTCGTGGTTGAGCACCGACAGCACGAGCGTCTCCAGCACCACGCACTCGGCGAACGTGCCGGACACGGTGAGGATCGGGGAGCCGGGGAAGAACAGCTCGCCCTCGGCGTAGCCGTCGATGTCGCCGGTGAAGCGGTAGTCGGCCAGCCACTGCGCGGCCCGGTCGTCCACCACACCGGTACGGCGCAGGAAGTCGATCTCGGCCGGGTCGAACCGGAAGTCGCGGATCATCTCGATCAACCGGCCGGTGCCGGCGACCACCCCGTACCGGCGCCCGGCCGGCAGCCGCCGGCTGAACACCTCGAAGACGCAGCTCCGGTCGGCCGTGCCGTCACGCAGCGCGGCGCTGACCATGGTCAGCTCGTAGTGGTCGGTCAGCAGCGCGGGGCGAAGGGTGCTCACCGCTCCAGCCTAGAGTTCAGTCCGGCTCCGTGCCGTCGTGCCCCGGCATCGACCGCAGCGCGGCCCGCAACTCGCCGCGCCCGGCGACGCCGAGCTTGCTGTAGACGCGCTGGAGGTGGTTCTCCACCGTTCGCGTGGACAGGAACAGCCGCTCCGCGATGGCCCGGCTGGTCACCCCGTCGGCGGCCAGGCGGGCGACCTCCCACTCCCGGTCGCTGAGCGTCGGGCGGAGCCGCCGCAGCGCCGGGGTGGAGATCTCGTCGCAGCGGCGCAGCAGGTCGGCGAGGCGTTCCCGGACCGGCCCGGTGGCGCCGGCGCGGGCGTTCCGCGTCCGGTGCAGCGCCATGGCGGTCGCCTCGGCGGCGTACACGGTCAGCTCGCGGTCGGCGAAACCGTCGGCGACGGCCAGCAGGGCGTCCGGGGCGCCGTCGGCGGCGGCCCGGCCGAACCGGGCGACGAGCGGCGGCAGCACGCCGTCGACCTTCTCGGAGAGCTCGGCCAGGCGTTGCGCCACGGTGCGCCGGCCGCCGTCGGTGCAGGTCGGGCCGACCGGCGCGGCGGCCTGGTCGAACCGGACCAGGTCGAGCAGGACGAGCAGCTCGTGCCCGGCCAGGCCGTCCTCGCGCAGCCGGTCGGCGAGCGCGCACAGGTGCTTGGTGGCCGCCGGCAGGTCACCCGTCGCGGCCTGGACCGCGCCCCGGGCCTGCTCCAGCCAGGGATAGAGCACGGCCATGCCGGGTGCGTGCGTCCGGTCCGCCTCGGCCATCGCGTCGGCCGCGTGCGTCACGTCCCCGCGCAGCGCGGCGGCCTGGGCGCGCTCGGCGTGCGCCAGCCCGGCGTACACGCGGCTGGTGGCGAGCACCGCGCACGCCTCCAGGCTGGTCCGCAGCGCCTCGTCGCCGCGCCCGCGCAGCCGCGCCGCGTACGCCTGGAGGATGGCCAGGTAGCCGGTGCCGAGCCGGAAGTCACCGGCCCCGGCCAGGTCGGCGAACTCGTCGGCGACTATCGCGTCGATGCCGGGCAGGTCGCCGGAGAGCGTCAGCCGGGTGCCCCGGGCCAGCTCCATGGCGAGCTGGAGGTAGGGCATGTCGGCCCGCCAGCACGCCGCCTCGGCCTGGACCCGGGCGATCGCGGTGGCGCTGCGCTGATACTGCCCCTGCGCGGCCTGGAGGTGGGCCAGCGTGCAGCGGGCCAGCTCCCGGGCGGCCATCGGGGCGGCCGGGCGGTCGAGCACCTCCTGGGCCAGCCGTACCGCGACGTCGACGTCGAGCCGGTGCAGTCGCATGATGGCCTCGAACGCGCGTACGCGAGTCCGGTCGGCGGGGTCGCGCAGCTCCTCGCCGCGCGCGGCGATCTCCTCCACCGTGGACTCCCGGTTGAGTCCCCAGTAGCTGACCATGCCCCGGACCGTCAGCCACCGGCTGCGCCGGCGGTCGTCGTGGATCTCCCCGGCGACCTGGTCGAGCACGCTGATCGCCTCGTCCGGCCGGTCGCCGAACATCAGGATGGTGGCCAGCAGCTCGGCCGCGTCGGTGCCGCCGCCGGCCTCCAGCGCGGCGCGGGCCAGCCGGGTGGCCAGCGGCACGTCGTACCGGCCGAACGCCTGGACCGCCGCGTCGAGCAGCAGGGCGACGTCCTGCGCCGTGCCCGAGTCGAGCCGCCACACCGCGACCCGCAGCAGGTCGTCGCGGCGGCGCGTGCCGACCTGCTCCAGCAGCCCGGCGAGGGTGGCCTGGAGCCGGCGGGTGCGGCTGACCGGGCAGTGCCGGCGCATCACCTCGCCGTAGAGCGGGTGCGCCAGGCGGACGTTGAGCCGCCGGTCGTCGTGGATCAGGGTGATGAGCCCGCGCTCCTCGGCCGTCTCCACGTCCGCCGGGTCGACCGCCCGTTCCAGCAGTTGCAGGCCCAGCGGCTCGCCGAAGGCGACCAGCTCGACCACCGCCCGGACGCCGGGGGTGAGCTGCCCGATCCGGGTGTCGATCAGGTCGGTGAGGCTGGGCGCCAGCTCCAGCCGCCCGGTCCAGGTCCAGATCCCGTACGTGCGGCGCAGCTCGTCGTCGGCGGCCAGGACCAGCTCGCGCAGCAGCAGCGGGTTGCCGGCGCAGAGCTGGAAGAGCCGGTCGGAGGAGCCGGCGTCGACCGGTCCACCCAGGATGGCGGCGAGCAGACCGGTGGTCTCGCTGCGGCCGAGCGGGCCCAGTTCGACCAGTTCGACCAGGTCGTCGGTCCAGAGCGCGCGGATCGGCAGCGGGATCTGCTCGCCGTTGCGCAGCGTCCCGATGACTGTGGCGTTCTCGGAGCGGGCGACCAGGTGCACAAGCGCGGCCGAGGGTGGGTCGAGCAGGTGCGCGTCGTCGATGGCGAGGACGATGGGCCGGCCGGCGGCCTGTTCCTGCAGCACGTCGACGGCCCAGCGCAGGATTCCGGCGGGGGAGAGCCCCTGCGGCTGGGTGGCGGGCAGCACCTGGACGAGCCCGCCGAAGGGGAGCGCGGCGGTGGTGGCGCTGGCCGCGATGGACCAGATCGCGTACCGCTCGGGGGAGAGCTCGGAGACGCCCTCGCGCAGCAGCCGGCTCTTGCCGACTCCGGCGTCGCCGCTGAAGAGCAACCCGCGCCCTCCGGGTCGGCCGATCGTCGACAACAGACGGTTGAGTTCATCCCTACGGCCGACGAACTCCCACCTACTCATCGGAGCAGCATATCGACCGTGTTCCGTCCGCGTGCGGGCCGTTACGCAGTGAAGTTGAGTAATCTGGCCGTTACCCATGAGTATCGGAGGTGTTCGTTGTCGGATGGCCGACAGCCGTACTCTTCCGACAGCCCCTGCAACCAGGGAAAAGCCGCGACCGGCACCCCGGTCGCCTGACCGGGAGGCCACCTGATGACGCCGGGTCCACTCCCCTCGGTCGACGTGCCCGACCCGCGCCGTCAGGCCGGCCCGCCCGGGTGCGCCCCGCTGCCGACCCGGCTCGGGGCGGCCACGCCCGGACCGGACGATCCGATGGCCGTGGTCGTCGCCGGCCCGGCCGGCGCCGGCCGGCGCGAGGTGATCGCCGGCCTGCTCGGGATCGACTCCGCGACGCTCGCCGTGCCCGCGGGAAGCAACCTGCTGGTCCAGCACGCCGAGAAGGCGACCCGCGCCGCGTACGTCCCGGGCTACCGCCAGCCGCACGCCTACGGCGCCGACCCGATGGCGACCGGCCCGGCGCTGGCCCGGCCGCCACGCCGGGTCGAGCTGAGCCTGCCCGACCCGCTGCTGCGGCACTTCGCCGTGGTCGACACGCCGGACACCGGCACGCTCGGCGTGGCCGGCGGCCGGGTGCTGCGCGACGCCGTCGGCCGGGCCGGCGCGCTGCTCTTCGTGATCTCCGCCGACCAGGCGTTCAGCGCGGCCGAGCTGCACCTGCTCGCCGAGATGGCGCGCGCCCGGGTCGAGGTGTTCTTCGCCGTCACCCCCGGCACGACCGGCTGGACCGCGTCGGCCGACGGCCCGGCGGCGGAGGCCACCGGTCCGTCCGCCCGCCGGCTCGACCCGGTGTCGGTCTCCATCGAGGCGCACCGCGCGGCGCTGCTGGCCGCGGTGCCGGCGCTCACCCCGGCCCGGTGGTTCCCGGCCCGCCGGGCCGAGCTGCCGCACCTGCGGCGTGCCCTGGTCGGCTGGGCCGCCGACGAGGGACTGCGCCGCGGCAGCGCAAGCCCGCCGGTGCCGCCCGGCGCGCACGGCCGGGTGCCGGTGCTGGCCGGCGTCGAGCCCGGCGAGCTGGCCGACCGGATCGACAGGGGGTCACGAGCCTGCGCCCGCCGGATCCGTCAGCACCTCGCCCTGGAGTTGGCGAACATCCACCTGCGGGTGGTGCAGGAGATCGTCTTCGGGGTCGGCTGCGTCGGCCTGCCACAGATGCTCGACCGCGAACTGGAGGCGCTGTCGCTGCTCGCCACCGCGCAGTGCGACGAGGCCGTCCGCGGTCTCGTCGACGCCGCCGCCGCCCGGGTCTTCGGCGCGCCGCTGGCAGAGGGCGTACGCGGGCGGATCGCGCACGCGGTGCGCTGTAGCCTGGCCGACCATCCGGACGGCCGGGAGCTGGACCGGGTCCTCCTGGTCACCAGCACGGCCGGGGTCGCCGCGCTGACCGGCGAAGGCGCTCTCGACGCCCTGGCCGGGCTGCCCGGCGGGCAGCGGGACGAGATGCTCCCGCCCGTGGGCGTCGCCCTCAACGGCGGCTGCTGGCAGCACTGGCGGGCGACCGACAACAACGACCCGAACGCCGC
The DNA here is from genome assembly GCF_028768405.1 of Micromonospora chalcea. Lineage (NCBI taxonomy): Bacteria > Bacillati > Actinomycetota > Actinomycetes > Micromonosporales > Micromonosporaceae > Micromonospora > Micromonospora chalcea. Next base: position 5,970,729 of record NZ_CP118233.1, read on the forward strand.
CCGGTCCTGGGCCCAGCGCGCGCTGCGCGAGGTCGAACTCGAACTGTCCCGCGAGGTGTCCCGCCGCTTCGAGGTGATCCGTCTCTCGCTGACCGGGGTGCTCGCCGATGCTGTCGACCACGGCATCCTGCTTGCCTGACCACGGCGCGGGCACACCGCGACCCGGGCTCGCGTACGCGGCCCGGGCGGGTGACGACGGCCGCCGCGGTGTTCCGGTTCATCGGTTCCCCGGATCCGGTGGCACGATGGGGGGCATGGCGGCTCCACAGGTTGCGCCGGTCGAGACGCCGGACACCGAAGAGGTGCCGGTCTCCGACCGGCCGTGGGTGACCATCGTCTGGGACGATCCGGTCAACCTGATGACGTATGTGACCTGGGTGTTCCAGAAGCTCTTCGGATACAGCCGGGAGAAGGCGGAGCGGCTCATGCTGGACGTGCACCACAAGGGCAAGGCCGTGGTGTCCACCGGCGCCCGGGAACGGATGGAGCACGACGCGGCGCAGCTGCACGCGTACGGTCTCTGGGCGACGGTGGAGAGGTCATGAGCATGTTCCGCCGCCGGGGCGACCACTACGTGGCGACGTTCGCCGTCGACGAGGTCCGGGTGCTGCGCAAGGTCGCCGCCGAGGTGGTCGGGCTGCTGACCGACGGCTTCGACCACGGTGACCCGGTGGTCGGCCGGCTCTTCCCCGACGTCTACCCGGACGACGACGCCGGCACCGCCGAGTTCCGCCGCTACACCGAGGGCGATCTGAAGACCGGGAAGATCGACCAGGCGGGCGCGATCCTCGCCGCCCTGCCCGACGGCGACTCCGGCGGCGAGGTGCGACTCGACGCGGAGGCGGCCGAGGCGTGGCTGCGCGCGCTCAACGACGCCCGGCTGGCGATGGGCGTACGCCTGGAGATCAAGGACGGCACCGACCTGGGTGAGGAGCTCGACGACGCGGTCGCCGAGGACCCCGGTTCGTCCCGGGTGTTCCAACTGTCGGTCTACGCCTACCTCGGTTATCTGCAGGAGTCCCTGCTCAACGCGCTCATCGACTGAGTGGTGACGGTTGCCACCTCGCCGCCCGGCCCGGCCAGGGGCTAGGCTGGTGGCGTGCTGAGCATCGACCGGTCGATCATCGACGCGATCGTCGCCCACGCGCGTCGGGACCACCCGGACGAGGCGTGCGGCGTGGTCGCCGGCCCCGTCGGCAGCGACACCCCGACCCGGCACATCCCGATGGACAACGCGGCCCGCTCCATGACCTTCTACGAGTTCGACTCGATGGAGCAGTTGCGGGTGTGGCGGGAGATGGACGACCGCGACGAGGAGCCGGTGGTGATCTACCACTCGCACACCGCGACCGAGGCCTACCCGTCCCGCACGGACGTCTCCTTCGCCGGCGAGCCGGGCGCGCACTACCTGCTCGTCTCGACCCGCGAGCCCGACACCGAGGAGATCCGCTCCTTCCGGATCGTCGACGGCGTGATCACCGAGGAACCGGTGAAGATCGTGGATGCCGCCGTGGACCCGAACGCCGTCCAGTCCTACATGTTCGGGCAGAGCCCGGCGACGGTCGACTACGAGTGTTCCGACCGCTGATCTTCAGCGCCGGCACCTTCCTTTTCCCGTCACCTGGCACCATCCCGAACGAGGAGCACGAGACATCATGGCCATCGAGGTTCGCATCCCCACCATCCTGCGCAGCTACACCGGCGGCGCGAAGGTCGTCGAGGGCAGCGGCGACACGCTCGCCGACCTGATCGCCGACCTGGATTCGCGGCACGGCGGCCTGAAGGCCCGCCTGGTCACCGACGCGGGCGTGCTGCACCGGTTCGTCAACGTCTACGTCAACGACGAGGACGTCCGTTTCCTGGGCGCGCTCGACGCCAAGCTCAACGACGGCGACAGCGTGACCATCCTGCCGGCCGTGGCCGGTGGCGCGTTCGGCTTCGCGGCCGCCGCGGCGATCGCCTCGCACGCGGTCTCCACGCGCGCCGCCCGCTGAGGGGGCCCGCGATGGCGCGGTACGACAGCCTGCTCGACGCGTGCGGTGGCACCCCGCTGGTCGGGTTGCCCCGGCTCTCGCCGACGGTTCCCGCCGGGGCGCCGCCGGTGCGGCTCTGGGCCAAGCTGGAGGACCGGAACCCGACCGGCAGCATCAAGGACCGCGCGGCGCTGTACATGGTGCGCGCGGCCGAGGAGGCCGGCCGGCTCCGTCCCGGTGACACGATCCTGGAGCCGACCAGCGGCAACACCGGCATCTCGCTGGCCATGGTGGCGAAGCTGCGGGGCTACCGGCTGGTCTGCGTGATGCCGGAGAACGTCTCCACCGAGCGGGTGCAGCTGCTCCGGATGTACGGCGCGGAGATCATCTTCTCGCCGGCCGCCGGTGGTTCGAACCAGGCCGTCGCGACCGCGAAGCAGATCTCCGCCGAGCACCCGGACTGGGTGATGCTCTACCAGTACGGCAACGAGGCGAACGCCCGGGCGCACTACGAGACGACCGGACCGGAGCTGCTGCAGGACCTGCCGGGCATCACCCACTTCGTGGCCGGGCTGGGCACCACCGGCACGCTCATGGGCACCGGCCGCTTCCTGCGGGAGAAGGTCGACGGGATCCAGATCGTGGCGGCCGAGCCGCGGTACGGCGAGCTGGTCTACGGTCTGCGCAACATCGACGAGGGCTACGTGCCCGAGCTGTACGACGCGGGTGTGCTGTCCCGCCGCTTCTCCGTGGGCACCCGGGACGCCGTGCTGCGGACCCGGCAGCTCGTCGAGGTGGAGGGCATCTTCGCCGGGTTCTCCACCGGCGCCATCCTGCACGCCGCGCTCGCGGTGGCGCACGAGGCGGTCCGCGACGGCCGCCGCGCCGACGTGGCGTTCGTGGTCTGCGACGGCGGCTGGAAATACCTGTCGACCGGCGCGTACGGCGGCACGCTCGCCGACGCCGAGGAGTCGCTGGAGGGGCAGCTCTGGGCCTGACGGTCCGGCGACGGTCCGGCCGGTGGTGTCCCCGCCGGCCGGACCGCCGCGCCTGCCCGGAGCGGACGTGTATGGGTGTCACGTTGATGACAACTTCCGGCAGATGATTCTTGCCCGACCGGGGCGGCGCGTAGGCTGCGCAGCGTGGCGAGCGCGTCGGTAGAGATCATCGGCGGCGTCGCCGCCGGCGCATCGACTACTCATGGTGAGATCGAGGCCACCGGATGAGACTGACCGTCCTCGGCTGCGCGGGCAGCTTCCCGGGCCCCGAATCGCCCTGCTCGGCCTATCTCATGGAAGCCGAGGGCTTCCGGCTCCTGATCGACTTCGGCGTGGGTTCGCTCTCCACGCTCCAGCGCTACGTCGGGCTGCACGCCCCCGACGCGGTCCTCCTCACCCACCTGCACTGCGACCACATGTTCGACGCGGTGTCCTACGTGGTGGTGCGCCGGTACGCGCCGGACGGTCCGTACCCGCCCCTGCCGATGTACGCCCCCTCCGGCGCGCCCGACCGGCTCGCCGCCGCGTACGGGCAGGAGGAGGGCTCGGTGGAGGACGTCTACCAGTTCTACGGCCTCCAGCCGGGCACGTTCCCGATCGGCCCGTTCAGCGTCACCGTCGACCGGATGAACCACCCGGTCGAGACGTACGGGGTGCGGCTGGAGCACGGCGGGCGGGTGTTCTGCTACTCCGCCGACACCGCGCCCTGCGAGGCGTTGCTGCGCCTGGCCCAGGACGCCGACGTGTTCCTCTGCGAGGCGAGCTACATGGACGGCGTGGAGAACCCGCCGGATCTGCACCTGACCGGCCGGGAGGCGGGCGAGGCGGCCACCAAGGCGGGCGTGGGGCGGCTGCTGCTCACCCATCTCGTACCGGCCTGGGGCAGCGAGTCGCAGACGGTGGAGGCGGCGGCCGGGGCGTACGCCGGGCCGCTGGACGTGGTGCGGCCCGGCGCCTGCTACGACGTGTGACCCCGGCGGCGGCCTGGCCGTGTCGGCGGACACCCGCGGACGATCCGATCACCGCACCGCATAGGGTGCAGGCATGGCGCGACCTGACGGGCGGGAGCCCGACCAACTCCGACCGGTGACCCTGACCCGGGGCTGGAGCACCCACCCGGAGGGTTCGGTGCTCGTCGAGTTCGGCGCGACCCGGGTGCTCTGCACGGCGAGCGTCACCGAGGGCGTGCCGCGCTGGCGCAAGGGTTCCGGGCTGGGCTGGGTGACAGCCGAGTACGCGATGCTGCCCCGGGCCACGAACACGCGCTCGGACCGGGAGAGCGTGCGCGGCAAGGTCGGCGGACGTACCCATGAGATCTCCCGTCTGATCGGCCGCAGCCTGCGTGCCTGCGTGGACCTCAAGGCGCTCGGCGAGAACTCGATCGTGCTCGACTGCGACGTGCTCCAGGCCGACGGCGGCACCCGGACCGCGGCGATCACCGGCGCGTACGTCGCGCTGCACGACGCGGTGACCTGGCTGGCCGAGCGCAAGGCGCTGGCCGGCAAGGTGGAGAAGGTGATGCACCGTTCGGTGGCGGCGGTGAGCGTCGGGGTGATCGGCGGCGAGCCGATGCTCGACCTCTGCTACGCCGAGGACGTCACAGCCGAGGTCGACATGAACGTGGTGTGCACCGGCGCCGGCGACTTCGTCGAGGTGCAGGGCACCGGCGAGGCGGGTGTCTTCGCCCGCGATCAGCTCGACGCGCTGCTCGACCTGGGCGTGGCGGGCTGCCTGGAACTGGCCGACGCGCAGCGGAAGGCGCTCTCGTCATGAACAAGGTCCTGCTGGCCACCCGGAACCGGAAGAAGCTCGTCGAGCTGCAGCGGATCCTGGACGGCGCGCTCGGCGCGCACCGGATCGCGCTGCTCGGCCTCGACGACGTCGAGGAGTACCCGGAGCTGCCGGAGACCGGCCTCACGTTCGGCGAGAACGCGCTGATCAAGGCGCGGGAGGGCTGCCGGCGTACCGGCCTGCCGACGATCGCCGACGACTCGGGGCTGGCGGTGGACGCGCTCAACGGCATGCCGGGTGTGTTCAGCGCCCGCTGGTCCGGCCGGCACGGCGACGACCACGCCAACCTCCAGCTCGTGCTGGACCAGGTCGGCGACGTGCCGGACGAGCACCGGGGCGCGGCGTTCGTCTGCACCGTCGCGCTGGTGCTGCCGGGCGGCAAGGAGCACCTGGTCGACGGCCGCCAGTCCGGCCGGCTGCTGCGCGCGCCGCGTGGCGAGGGCGGCTTCGGCTACGACCCGATCTTCCTGGGCGACGGGCAGGAGCGCACCAACGCGGAGCTGACGCCCGAGGAGAAGGACGCGGTCAGCCACCGCGGCAAGGCGCTGCGGGAGCTGGCCAAGCTGGTCGCGAAGGTGCTCCCGCCCGCCACCTGAGATCAGCCCAGCGGGCCGATCTCCCGTTCGATCGCCGCGCGCAGCTCCGGGCCGCGTACCACGTCGCGCGCCGTCTCCATCAGCGGCGCGAGGAACACGTCCGGTCCCGGCTCGCCGATCGTGCGGCCGAGCACGTCGAGCGCCGCCCGCCCGGCCGGTGACGGCGTCAGCGGGGCGCGGAGCTGGAGCCCGCGTACGGCCGCCAGCAGCTCCACCGCGAGCAGGCTGGTCAGGTTGTCCAGCACGGTGCGCAGCTTCTTGGTGGCCGCCCAGCCCATCGAGACGTGGTCCTCCTGCATGCCGCTGGTGGGCAGCGAGTCGACCGAGGCGGGCGCGGCGAGCCGGCGGTTCTCCGCCACGATCCCGGCGGCGGTGTACTGGGCGATCATCAGCCCGGAGTTCACCCCGGCGTCGGGGGACAGGAACGCGGGCAGCTCCCGGGAGCGGGTGACGTCCAGCAGCCGGTCCACCCGGCGTTCGGCGATCGCGCCCACCTCGGCGGCGGCGATGGCCAGGTAGTCGGCGGCGAAGCCGAGCGGCGCGCCGTGGAAGTTGCCGGTCGACTCGACCCGCCCGTCCGGCAGCACCACCGGGTTGTCCACCACGGACAGCAGTTCCCGGCCCGCGACCACCTCGACGAAGTCGAGCGTGTCCCGGGCCGCGCCGGCGACCTGCGGGGCGCAGCGCATGGAGTACGCGTCCTGCACCGCGTGCGCCAGGTCGTCGCGGTGCGAGTCCATCACCGCCGAGCCCTGCAGCAGCCGGTGGATGTTCGCCGCCGAGGCGGCCTGGCCGGGATGCGGGCGGATGGCGTGCAGCTCGGGCAGGAAGGGCCGCTCCGAGCCGAGCATCGCCTCGATGGCGAGCGCCGCTGTCACGTCCGCCATGGCGAACAGGTGCCGGGCGTCGGAGACGGCCAGCAGCAGCATGCCGAGCATGCCGTCGGTGCCGTTGATCAGCGCCAGCCCCTCCTTGGCGGCCAGCGACACCGGCTTCAGCCCGACCTGGTGCAGCGCGTCGGCGGCCGGGACGCGCTCCCCGGACGGGCCGAGCACCCAGCCCTCACCGAGCAGCACCAGCGCGCAGTGCGCCAGCGGCGCCAGGTCGCCGGACGCGCCGAGCGAGCCGTGCTCCGGCACCCACGGGGTGACGTCGTGGTTGAGCAGGTCCACGAGCGCCTCGGCGACCAGCGGGCGTACCCCGGAGCGGCCGAGCGCCAGCGAGCGCACCCGCAGCAGCATCATGGCGCGTACCACCTCGCGCGGCATCGGCGCGCCCACCCCGGCGGCGTGCGAGCGGATCAGCGCGTGCTGCAGCTCGGCCCGGCGCTCCGGTGCGACGAACGTGTTGGCGAGCGCGCCGAACCCGGTGGAGACGCCGTACACCGGCCGCCCGGCCGCCTCGATCCGGTCCACGATGGACCGGGAGGTCGCCATCGCCTCGGTGGCGGCCGGGTCGAGCACGACCTTGGCGGTGCCGCGGGCCACCGCGAGCACGTCGGCGGGGGTGACCCCGGTGGACAGGATGGTCACTGTGGTCATCGCGGCACTCCGTTGTGCAGAACCTGGCGGATCAGTGGCACCCCCGGCCGGTAGGCCAGGTGCAGGTGGGACGGGGCGTCGAGGATGATCAGGTCGGCCCGCGCCCCGGGGGTCAGCCGCCCCACGTCGGTGCGGCGCAGCGCCGCCGCCCCACCGGCGGTAGCGGCCCACACCGCCTCCGCCGGGGTCATCCGCATCTCGCGTACGGCGAGCGCGACACAGAACGGCATCGACGACGTGTACGACGAGCCGGGGTTGCAGTCGGTGGCGAGCGCGACTGTCACGCCCGCGTCGAGCAGCCGCCGGGCGTCCGGGTACGGCGACCGGGTGGAGAACTCGGCGCCGGGCAGCAGCGTGGCGACCGTCTCCGAGCCGGCCAGCGCGTCGACGTCGGCGTCGGTCAGGTGGGTGCAGTGGTCGACGCTGGCCGCGCCCAGCTCAACGCCGAGCCGTACGCCCGGCCCCGGGCCGAGCTGGTTGGCGTGCAGCCGTACGCCCAGACCGGCGGCCTGCCCGCAGGCGAGGATCGCCCGCGCGTGGTCGGCGTCGAACGCGCCCCGCTCGCAGAACACGTCGATCCAGCGGGCGTACGGCGCGGCGGCGGCGAGCATCGGCCCGCAGACCATGCCGACGTAGTCGTCCGGGCGGTCGGCGTACTCGGCGGGGACCACGTGCGCGCCGAGGAACGTGGTGTCCTCGGTGAACTCGGCGGCGATGCGCAGCGAGCGGGCCTCGTCGGCGACGGTGAGGCCGTACCCGCTCTTGATCTCGACGGTGGTGGTGCCCTGCCGCAGCATCTCCGCGCGTAGCCGGCCCACAGTGGCGCGCAGGTCGCCGTCGGAGGCCGCGCGGGTGGCGCCGACTGTGGTGCGGATGCCGCCGCCGGTGTAGGGCTCGCCGGCCATCCGGGCGGCGAACTCGGCGGCCCGGTCCCCGGCGAAGACCAGGTGGGCGTGGCTGTCCACGAAGCCGGGCAGTACCGCCGCGCCACCGGCGTCGATCCGCCGGTCGGCGGCGGGCGCGTAGCGGGCCGACCCGATCCAGGCCACCTGGCCGTCCTCGACCAGCAGCGCGGCGTCGCGCCTGATGCCCAGCGGGTCGCCGTCGCGGCCGTCGTTCGTGACCAGCTCGCCGATGTGGTCGACGAGCAGGCTGCCGCGCGTCACGAGTCCTCCTTCGCGGTCACCGCCGCGATCGCGTCCCGCAGCTCGGTGGGCACGTCCACGGTCAGGTGCCGGCCGCCGTCCACCACCGGCCTCCCGTCCACGATCACGCTCGTCACGTCGGCGGCGGTGGCGGCGAAGAACGCGCCGGCCGGCGGCACCCCGGCGGTGCGGGCGCTGTCCAGCCGTACCGTGACCAGGTCGGCCCGCTGCCCGACGGCGAGCCGGCCGGCGTCGCCCCAGCCCAGCGCGGCGTGGCCGCCGACGGTGGCGGCGCCGAGCAGCTCGACCGGCGTGAAGTGCCCCCGCCGTCGGGTACGCAGCCGCTCGTCCATCTCCAGCGCGCGGGCCTCCTCGAACAGGTCCACCACGGCGTTGCTGTCGCTGCCCAGGCTCAGCGGGCTGCCCGCGTCGGCCATCCGCCGCACCGGGCCGACCCCGTCGGCCAGGTCGCGTTCGGTGGTGGGGCAGACGCAGACCCGGGTACGGCTGTCGCCGAGCAGCGCCACGTCGGCGGCGGTCGGGTGGGTGGCGTGCACCGCTGTGGTGTGCGGGCCGAGCACGCCGTGGTCGGCCAGCAGCCGCGTCGGGGTGCAGCCGTGCACGGCCCGGCAGGCGTCGTTCTCGGCCGGCTGCTCGGACAGGTGCACGTGCAGCGGCAGCCCGTTGCGGTCGGCCCAGCCGGCCACGGTGGCGAGCTGCTCGGCCGGGACCGCGCGCACCGAGTGGATGGCCGCGCCGAGCCGGACGTGGTCGTCGGCCGGCCCGAACGCGTCCACCCGCGCCGCCCAGCGCAGCGCGTCGCCGTCACCGAACCGGCGTTGCGGCCCGGTCAGCGGCGCGCCGTCCACGCCCCCGGCCAGGTACGCGGTGTCCAGCAGCGTGATTCGGATCCCGGCGTGCGCGGCGGCCTCCACCAGCGCGGCGGACATCGCGTTCGGGTCGTCGTACGGGGTGCCGCCGGGACCGTGGTGCAGATAGTGGAACTCGCCCACGCAGGTGATCCCGGACAGCGCCATCTCCGCGTACACGGCGCGGGCCAGCGCCAGGTAGGTGTCCGGGTCGAGCCGGGTCGCGATCGCGTACATCAGGCTGCGCCAGGACCAGAAGTCGCCGCGCCCGTCGTGGGTGCGCCCGCGCAGCGCCCGGTGGAACGCGTGCGAGTGCGCGTTCGCCAGGCCGGGCACCGTCAGCCCGGGCAGCCGTACCGCGTCGCCGAGCACCTCCACCCCGGCGGTCGGCGGACCGTCCCCGGTCAGCGGGGTGACAGCGGTGAGCCGCCCGTCGGTCGCCTCGATCAGCACGTCCCGGGTGGGCTCGGCGCGGTCGGGCAGCCAGGCGTACTCGGCCAGCCAGCGGGTCAGCGGCATGCCAGCTCCTCCAGGACCCGGGCCAGGGCGGTCACCCCGGCGGCGCAGTCGGCGTCGGTGGCCGCCTCGGCGGGGGAGTGCGACACCCCGGTCGGGTTGCGCACGAACAGCATCGCGGTGGGCAGGTGCGCCGCCAGCACCCCCGCGTCGTGCCCGGCGCCGGTGGGCAGCACCGGCGCGCCGAGCAGCGTGACCAGCCGGTCGGCCAGCCCGCGGTCGAACGCGACGAGCGGGGTCGCCGACTCCTGGGTGCAGGTCAGCGCGGTGCCGTCGCGGCCGGCCCGGTCGGCGGCCTTGGCGCGTACCGCCTCGACCAGACCGTACAGCGTCTCCGCCTCGGCCGCCCGCGCGTCCAGCCAGCCGGTGACCCGGGACGGGATCGCGTTCGTGGCGTTCGGCTCGACCGACACCCGGCCCACTGTGGCGTGCGCGTCGCGCAGCCGGGCCTCCTTGTTCGCGGCCAGCACGGTGAACGCGTAGGTGAGCATGGGATCGCGGCGGTCGGCCATCGCTGTCGTACCCGCGTGGTTGCCCTCGCCGGTGAAGTCGAACCGCCACCGGCCGTGCGGCCAGATCGCGGAGGCCACCGCGACCGGCGCGTCCTGGTCGACCAGCGCGCGGCCCTGCTCGACGTGCAGCTCCACGAAGGCCGCGAAGCGGCCGAGCAGCGCCGGGTCGGCGCCCGCCGGCCGCTCGCCGAGCGCCTGCGCGAAGGTCGTCCCGGCCTGGTCGCGCAGCCCGGCCGCGCGGTCGACGTCGATCTCGCCGGTGAGCAGCCTCGACCCCAGGCAGGGTACGCCGAACCGCGCGCCCTCCTCCTCCACGAACGCGGCCACCACCACCGGCCGTTCCGGGGTGATGCCCGCGGCCCGCAGCTCGTCCACGGCGAGGAACGCGCTGACGATGCCGAGCGGACCGTCGTACGCGCCGCCGTGCGGCACCGAGTCGAAGTGGCTGCCGGTGAGCACCGCGTCGCCGGCCTCCAGGTCGCCCCACCAGGCGAACAGGTTGCCGTTGCCGTCCTCGGACACCGGCATCCCCCGCCGGTCGGCCTGTTCCCGGAACCACGCGCGCAGCCGCAGCTCCGGCTCGGTCAGCGCGTACCGCAGGTAGCCGCCGCTGCCGGCGTCCCGCCCGACGTCGGCGATCTCGTCCCACAACGCGCGGAACCGGTTAGGAAGGGGCCCTTCACATGCAGAATGCGTTAACAAGGGGCCCTTCCTTACGCTTCGGCCATCGGGACGCGGACACCGGTGCGCTCCGCTACCGCGCGGGCGTCGTCGTAGCCGGCGTCGACGTGCCGGATGACGCCCATCGCCGGGTCGTTCGTCAGCACCCGCTCGATCTTCTGGCCGGCCAGCTCGCTGCCGTCGGCCACGCAGACCTGCCCGGCGTGGATGGACCGGCCGATGCCGACGCCGCCGCCGTGGTGGATCGACACCCAGGACGCGCCGCTGGCGGTGTTCACGAGCGCGTTCAGCAGCGGCCAGTCGGCGATCGCGTCGGAGCCGTCGGCCATCGCCTCGGTCTCCCGGTAGGGGCTGGCCACGCTGCCGCAGTCCAGGTGGTCCCGGCCGATCACCACCGGCGCGCTCAGCTCGCCGGACGCGACCATCTCGTTGAACCGCACCCCGGCCCGGTCCCGCTCGCCGTAGCCGAGCCAGCAGATCCGCGCCGGCAGACCCTGGAACGCGACCCGCTCGCCGGCCATCCGGATCCACCGGGCGAGGGACTCGTTCTCCGGGAACAGGTCGAGGATCGCCCGGTCGGTGGCCGCGATGTCGCGCGGGTCGCCGGAGAGCGCGGCCCAGCGGAACGGGCCCTTGCCCTCGCAGAACAACGGCCTGATGTACGCGGGCACGAACCCGGGGAAGTCGAACGCCCGCTCGTATCCGCCGAGCTTGGCCTCGCCCCGGATCGAGTTGCCGTAGTCGAAGACCTCCGCGCCCGCGTCCAGGAAGCCGACCATCGCCTCCACGTGCTTCGCCATCGACGCGCGGGCCCGGTCGGTGAACTCGGCCGGCTTGGCCGCCGCGTAGTCCCGCGCGTCGCCCGGGTCCACGCCCTCCGGCACGTACGACAGCGGGTCGTGCGCGCTGGTCTGGTCGGTCACGATGTCGATGGCCACGCCCCGGCGCAGCAGCTCGGGGAAGACGGTGGCGGCGTTGCCGACCACGCCGACGCTGAGCGCCCGCCGGTCCCGTCTGGCCGCGAGCGCCCGCTCGATGGCGTCGTCGAGCGAGTCGGCCACCTCGTCGAGGTAGCGGTCGTGCACCCGGCGGTCCAGCCGCGACCGGTCCACGTCCACGATCAGGCAGGCGCCGCCGTTCATGGTGACGGCGAGCGGCTGCGCCCCGCCCATCCCGCCGCAGCCGGCGGTGAGCGTCAGCGTGCCGCCGAGCGTGCCCCCGAAGCGCTTGGCGGCGACGGCGGCGAACGTCTCGTACGTGCCCTGGAGGATGCCCTGGGTGCCGATGTAGATCCACGAACCGGCGGTCATCTGCCCGTACATGGTCAGGCCCAGCGACTCCAGGCGGCGGAACTCCGGCCAGGTGGCCCAGTCGCCGACCAGGTTGGAGTTGGCCAGCAGCACGCGCGGCGCCCACTCGTGGGTCCGCATCACACCGACCGGCCGGCCGGACTGCACCAGCATCGTCTCGTCTTCGCGCAGCTCGGTGAGCGTGCGCACGAGCGCGTGGTACGACGGCCAGTCCCGGGCCGCCTTGCCGGTGCCGCCGTAGACCACCAGGTCGTCGGGGCGCTCGGCCACCTCCGGGTCGAGATTGTTCATCAGCATCCGCAGGGCGGCCTCCTGCGGCCACCCCTTCGCGGTGCGGGTGACGCCGCGGGCGGCGCGGACGGGCTGGTGCATCTCGTACTCCTCTCAGCCGAGGAACAACTGGCGGCGGGCGGCGGACGACTCGAACGCCTCGAGCCGGTCCTGGGTCTCGGCCGGTGCGGCGTCGCAGATCGCCTGGAGCACCACCATGGCCAGGGTCATCGGTGCGGTGTGCAGGTCGAAGACGAGGTCGGCGCCGACGGCGGCGGGCAGCACCACCTGGGCGTGCTCGGTGGCCGGGCTGACCGGCGAGTCGGTGATCGCCACGACGGTCAGGCCGGCGTCCCGGGCCTCGCGCAGCGCCTCCAGGGTCTCCCGGGGGTAGCGGGGCAGCACGAACGCGAGCATCGCCGTCGCGCCGGCCGCCACCGCCTGGTCCAGGCGGTCCACGAGCATGCTGCCGCCGTCGTCGAACACCCGTACGTCCGGGTGCACCTTCGCCGCGAAGTAGGCGAAGTAGGCGGCCAGCGGCGCGGCGGCCCGCAGCCCGAGCACCGGCAGCGGGCGGCTGGCGGCGAGCAGGCGGCCCACCTCGGCGACCCGGTCGGCGTCGGCGAGCTGCGCGGCGAGCCGGTCGAGGTTGTCCCGTTCGGCGCGCACCGCCCGTTGCAGGGCGTTCCCGGCGCGGTCCTGGTCGGCGGCGTCGCGCGCGCCCAGTTCGCGCAGGCGGCGGCGCAGCGCGGGGTAGCCGTCGTGGCCGAGCGCCATGGCGAACCGGGTCACCGACGGCTGGCTGACGCCTGCGAGCTCGGCCACCTCGGCGGCGGACAGGTACGCCGCCGCGCCCGCGTGCCGCACCAGGCAGTGCGCGATGCGGCGCTGCGTCGGGGTGAGCCGTACGCCGTGGAAGAGGTCGAGCAGGCGGTCAGGGGAGGCCGCACCGCTTTCATTCACGAGCCGACTCTATGCATGAAAACTTTCAGAGCGCAAGCGTCGCGCGACCGTAGGGAGGTCCGATGAGCGTGCTCTCTGTACTATCCGCACGGCGGGTGAACAGAGGAGTGGGGCATGCAGCCGGAGGGGCCGTACAGGTTCACCGAGACGTTGGGCGAGTGCCAGGTCGGCCGGGCGTGGGCGGCTCTCGACGGGCAGGACCGCCCGGTCACCGTCGCCGTCCTCGAAGGCGCCGCCGCCGGTGACCAGCGCTGGCGGGAGGCGTTCGCCAACGCGGCGAACGTGCTGGCCCAGACCTCCGGCGGCCACCGGTACGTCAACGCCGACTTCGCCGCCGCCGAGCCCTGGATCGCGTACCCGTCCGAAGAGGAAGGTGCGGCCGAGCGGCTGTTCCGCAGCCTCGGCATGGACTACCAGCGCACCCCGACGGCCGAGATGCTCCCGCCGCCCCCGGCCGCCGCCCCGGTCTCCCCGCCGTCCCAGTTGCCGTGGGTTCCGCAGCCCTGGGCGATGGCGGCTCAGCCGATCTCCGGCGCGCCGATGTCCCCGGCCGCCGTCTCCGCGACCTCCGGGGTCCCCGCGCAGTCCGCCGTCTCCGCGCCACCCGCCGTCGGCTCGGCGCCGGTGGCCACCGACCCGCTGGACCCGTCCGGCGGACGCCGGATCGCCCCGGTGCAGCCGGCGCCGAAGCGGCGCGACTGGATCTCGATCGTCGGCGCCCTGGTGCTCACCCTGGTCGCCGGCACCGCCGGGTTCTTCCTGGGCGCAGGGCGCGAGAAGGAGGCCGCGACGCCCACGCCGTCGGCCAGCCCGTCGTTGCCGCCCTACGAGGCCACGCAGCTCGCCATCAACAAGGCCAAGTTCGAGGGTGAGCTGGCCCCGCTGGTCGAGCCCTGGCTGACCCGGATCGGCGGCTGCACCGTCTACGACCAGCCGGGCGCCCCGAAGCTGCCGGCGGACGAGAAGGGGCACGTGTTCTGCCACTACGGCGGCGCGTGGCTGCACTTCACGCTCTACCCGGGACAGAAGCAGAAGGACACCGCGCGGGCGTACCGCCAGCAGCTCAACCTCGCCGGCGGCTCGCTGGCGCCGGGGCTGCGCGAGGCGAGCACCACGAAGGGCGGGGTGACCGGCAAGCCCGGCAGCTACGTCGAGTACGCCTTCGAGGGCGAGGACGGCCGGGCGATCTGCGGCGTCTGGTGGGACCCCGACGACATGCAGGGGGCCTTCTACATCGAGACGCTCTGCAAGGACGGTGTGGACGGCGACTGGGACGCCCTGCGCGACCTGTGGCAGCGCGGCAGCTGACCGCCGCGCCGCGTCATGCGGCGCTGATCCGCGCGACCGGCTCGACCCCGCCGGTGACCTGCTCGACGCGGTAGGCGGCGAGCGCCTGCCGCCAGGCGTCCACCTCGTCGCCGACGACGTGCGAGCGGATCAGCCAGACGCGCGCCCCGTCGCCGCGCTCGGCCGCCAGCTCGACCGCGTGCCGGAGACCGGCCTGCACGGCAGTGGTGTCGTGGCCGGGCACCACCACGACGTCGGGCCGGTCGGGCATGTCGACCCACCAGCCCACCGTGTTGCCGTGCGGCACCACCAGTCTCAGCCGCTCGTGCCGGGAGTAGAACGCGAACCCGTACCAGGCCGCGTTGTTCATGACCACGACGTCGTTCGGGAGGCGGTGCCGGGCCACGTACTCGGTCGCCGAACGCACGTCGGTGACGGCGATCGCCGTGTAGTAGAGCCCCGGCTCGTTCCCGTCGAACCGGTACCAGTGGCTGTTGCCGGCCGCGTACCCCCCGAGCACTACCGCGCAGGCGGCAGCGGTCAGGACGGCGGGCCGCACCCGGGGGAGCCGGCGGCAGGCCAGGTCGGCCGCGCGGCTCGCCGACCCGGCGACCCCGAGCCCGGCCACCGCGGCGGCGGTGACGAGCAGGAAGTGCGAGGTACGCAGTTCCAGCAGCGGATAGACCTTCGCGACGCCGACGATCGTCGCCACCACGGGCAGGAGCATCACGGCGACCGCGGCGGCGGGCCGGCCGTGCCGGCGGAGCGTCAGCGTGCCGGCCACGAGCAGGGCGACCACCACCAGCCCGGGCGCGCCGACCACCGGCATCAGCGTGTCGACCTGCCGCGCCAGGTAGCCGGGCAGCTCGGTGACGCCGGGGAAGTTGCCGGCCCAGAACTGCTGCATGGGTACGTTGCGGCCCTGCATCGAGATGCCGAAGTAGACGCCGGTGAGGACCAGCCCGGCGTTGAGCCCGGCCACCGCCACCTCGACCAGGCGTAGCCACTGCCGCCGGACCGTGGTGACCAGCAGCAGCCCGCCGAACGCGCACGGCGCCACGATCGCGGTGACGTGGCTGAACAGCATGCCCGCGGCGACGGCGGCGGTCAGCACGTTGAGCCGCCGCCGCGACCACCGTTGCTCGACCCAGGCGACCAGGGCGAGCACGCCCACGGCCACGGCGGCGTCGGCGGTGTACTGCTTGAGGTCGTGGCGCACCTGCTGGGCGGGGAGCAGCAGGACCGCCGCCGCGCAGGCCGCGCCGGCCACCACGCCCCGGCCGGGCGTCGACCACCGCAGCGACCTGCCGAGCCCGTACGCCGCCACGACCGCGAGCCCCTGGAACGCCAGGGTGACCAGCCGCAGGTCGTCCGGGTCGGGCACCAGCCGCAGCAGGAAGCTCCAGCCGAGCGGGCTGGACGACGTGGTGACCGGCAGGTCGCCCAGCGGGAACCGGACGGACAGCGCGACCCACGCCTCGTCGAGCCAGTACGGCGCGCCGAGCATGGTCTTGACGTCGTGCAGGATCGGCAGCAGGCACAGCAGCGCGAGGACGGCGGTGCTGTCCCACAGGATCGGGCGGGGCCCCGGCGGTCGGCCCGCCGCCGCGCCGGTTCTGTCCACATCGGCTGGTTCCACCCGTGTCACCACGTAGATCCCTATCCCCGCCTGCCGACCGGCCGTCACCCTAACCCACCACTCAGGTGCGTCGACAGGCCCGGAACTGCGGGTCCGCGTCCCCGTCCCCGGGGCTGGTGCCGATCGGCCACTGCTGATCCGTACGATCGTGCGGTGCGCGTGTTGGCTGACCGGATCAGGGGCGTGGAGCGCAGGGTCCGCTACCTCGGCCTCGGCCTCGTCGTTCTGGCGGCCGGGTTCCTGCTGACGGGCAGGTGGCAGCTCGCGCTCGGGGTCGCCGTCGGCGCCCTGCTCGGCTGGGTGCTGACGGACCCGGTCCGGATCACCTGGGCGGTCTTCGTCATCGCGTTCGCCGTCCCGGTGACCATCGACGTCGGCTATCCGACGAATCCCTCGTACGCGCTGCTGCTGGTCCTGTTCCTCCTCGCCGCGTGGGGGCGGGTGCTGCGCGCCGAACGCGACGGGTGGCCGCCGAAGGCGCTCGCGGCGGCGCTTCTGCTCCCGGCGTGCGCGGTGCTCGCGGGGCTGGTCCACTGGCACGGGGTGAAGCCGATCGCGGTCGGCGTCGCGCCCCTGCTGTGCTTCGGCGTGCTGGCCTGGCACCTCGCCGAGGAGGCACGGCACGACCGGCGGGCCGTCCGGCGGATCGCGGAGGCGCTCACCTGGTTCAGCGTCGCCGTGGCAGTGTTCGCCAAGTACCAGACCGCTTCCCGGAGCTGGCCGATCTTCGACCAGTTCGCGTACGACTGGACCTACACCTCGGCGTTCGACGCGACCCGGGCGGTGGGCCTGTCCGGGCACCCCATCATCTACGGCACGTTCGCCATGGCCATGGTGCTCGTCGCGCTGACGCTCCGGGGCCGGTTCTGGTACGTGCCGGTCACCGCCAACCTCGTCGGCCTGGTGCTCTCCGGCACCCGGAGCGCCTGGGTGGGCACGGTTCTCGCGCTCGGGCTCTGGCTGTTCTTCCAGTGGCGGAAGGTCAGCTGGCGCGGCCTGGGCGCCGCTGCCGCCGTCGCCGCGGTCACCTTCACGCTCGTGGCGGTCAACCCGCCGGCCCTGCGGCCCGACACCACCACCGCCGCACCCACGCCGAGCCCGGCCGCTCCGGCAGCGAGTTCGGCGGCGCCGGCCCCCGAATCGCCCGCTGCCACGCCGAGCCCGGCCGCGCCGAGCCCTGCCGCGCCGAGCCCGGCCGCGCCGAGCCCGGCCGCTCCGGCGCCTCCGGCGGCGAGTTCCCTGCCGCCGGAGCCAGTCGCGCCGACCTCGGCCGCGCCCACCGCCAGCGCCGTGGACTCCGTCGACGTGGCGGGATCACGGATCTCCGACCCGGCCAGCGCCGACGCACGCTTCACGCGCATGAGCGTGGTCTGGGACGGCATCACCCGCGACTGGTCCACAGTCGTCTTCGGCAACGGGCCGGAGGCCAACGTGCGCTTCCTGGAGAACGTCGGCATCGGCGACGGCCAGGCCCAGGTCTTCGACAACACCTACCTGACGTTCTGGTACAACTTCGGCCTGATCGGACTGGCCTGCCTGCTGGCGCTGCTGGTGCTGCTCTACCGGCACCTCCGGTCGCTGCCGGCCCGCCTCCTGCTGGTCGGGTTCGCGGCCCAGATCTTCTTCTTCGACGTGTGGCTGTGGCTGGGCGCCGTAGCCGTGCTGCTCCTGGCGGTCGCGCTGGGCGCCGCCGACAACCCGTCCCTGTCGGCGCGGTCGCTGCCGGTGCCGCGTCGCCGGCAACCTGGCGCGCAAGCCGCCGCCCCGGCCGCCGCCGGCCCCCGTCAGCCAGCGGCCGGCGCGGCGGCCGGATCCGGCTCGGCGCCCGCCGCGCGCCCGGGCAGCGCAGGCGCGTCGGGACCGTCCTGACCCGGCCGATCCGGCGGCTCGCGCAGCGCGGGCGGCGTCCAGTCCTTTCCCCGCAGCGCCGGCTTCTCCACCAGATGCCAGGAGAGCATCGCCAGCCCGAGGCTGAGCACGGCGCTGACCAGGAAGAACCCGGCCACGCCGAGAGCCGGCAGGCCGAACTTGGCGAGCACCTGCTGCACCACGAACGAGTAGATGTAGACACCGTACGAGTAGTCGTTGTCGCGGCCGACGCGGTGCAGCACGCGCGGCAGCCGTACGGCGAGCCAGAGGACGGCGTACGCGTAGGCGAGCAGCGCCGGTGCGAAGAACGCGCCGTCGACGGCGTACACCCCCGGGCCGACGAAGTCGCCCCGCACGGCGAGCCAGCCGACCGTGCCGAGCGCGAGCACGCCGAGCAGGTCGTTCATCGGCAGCCGGTCGCGGTACAGCTCGGCGGCCCCGCCGGCCAGGAACATGAACCCGAACCAGAGCAGGTAGGTCTTCTGCAGCGCGCCGAGCATCGGCAGCGGACCGACCGCCCCGCTGGTCCAGAGCGCCGCACCGGGCTGGAGGTGGTTCCAGCAGAGGACGCCGAACACCGCGACCACGGCGAGCAGCGTGACCCAGCGGAGCTGCCGGCGCAGCACGGTCAGCGCGGCCAGGACGGCCACCGCCAGATAGCAGTAGATCTCGTAGGCGAGCGTCCACAACGACCCGTTGATCGTGTTCCCGCCCTGCCAGTGCCAGTACGGCGTGTCACCGCGCAGCAGGTCGGCGATGCCGAACTGCCGCAGCCCGCCCCACCAGTTCAGCCGCAGGTAGTCGAGCACGCCGCCCGGGCTGCGCCACAGCCCGTCGAGCGTGCCGTGCCGGTCGAGGTACAGCAGGGGCGCCACGACCAGGCCGGTGAACAGCAGGCAGACCCACAGCCCGGGCCAGATCCGCAGCGCCCGGTGCCACAGGAAGCGGGGCACCGAGTTGCGTCGCGCCGAGCCGACGACGAGGAAACCGGAGATCGTGAAGAAGCCCGCCACCGCCAGGGCGCCCAGGTCGACCCGGTGCATCAGCGGACGCCCGAACCCGAGGGCGGCGGTGTGGGACAGCACCACGGCCAGCGCGAAGACGAGCCGCAGCGCGCCGAAACCGTTGGCCCGCCCGTGGTACGCGCTCGCCAGCGGCTGCGACACGAGCGCACGCCGGACGGCGGCCTTCAGGAGGGGAGACACGCGGACCGACCCGGCTCAGCCGGCCACCGGCGGGCGGGGCGCGGGCACCCGTGAACCGATCAGCCCGGCCGCCCGGTGGTGCCGGCGGGCAGCCGGCGGCAGGCCGACCAGGAACTCGGGGAACATGCCGAAGAAGATCCGGGCGCTGCGCAGCTCCAGCGTGTGCGCCGGTGACCACCGCACCGAGTTCGTCGCCCGCGCCCAGTGGTGGGTCCACCGCACGTCACCGAGCAGGGCGACCGGGAAACCGCGCTGCCACGCCCGCAGGCCCAGCTCGTGGTCCTCGTAGTAGAGGAAGAAACGCTCGTTCCATCCGCCCAGCTCGACGAGGTCCCCGGTGCGTCCGGCGACCGCCGCCCCCATCAGCCAGGCAACGTAGCGGACCTCGCCCGGCTCCGCGACCATCCGGTACGACTCGTGCAGGCGGGACAGCGGCCACACCTTCCGGTTGCCGAGCTTCGCGGTGGCGTACGGGAAGCCACGCCCGTTTGGCTGCGGGGTCCCGTCGGTCGAGAGCAGTTGGGGCGCCACCAGTCCGCCGTGCGCGTCCAGGTGCCGCGCGAGCGCCTCCAGCCCGTCCGGGCGGACCTCCAGGTCCGGGTTCGCGAAGAGGACGTACCTGCCGGCGGCCTCGTGCAGCGCGACGTTGTTGGCCCGGGAGAAGCCCACGTTCTCCGGCAGCCGGACGACCCGCGCGCCCAGCTCCCGGGCCACCGCCGCCGAGTCGTCGGACGACGCGTTGTCCACCACGATCCACTCGTACGGCTTCTCGCCGCGCCAGCAGCGGCGCAGCGTGTCGGCCGAGTTGTAGGTGACAGTCACGACACTCCACGGGTGTCCCGTCATCACGCTCTCCGAACTGTCAGATAGCTGAGCAGGGTCGCGAAGCCGAACCGCTTGCCGGTCCACTGCCGGCGGGCGGCCGGCCCCTGCCGCAGGCCGTGTCCCACGCCACGCAGGAACGGCCGCAGCAGGCCCTGGCGGACCCGCCGGGCGGCGAGCGCGACGTGCGCCAGCGCGAGGACCGGCAGCGCGACGAGCAGCAGCGGCCAGGTGAGCGTGCGCGCCGCGACCAGGAGCCGGTTGCGGGCCAGGAGGAACGCCCGGAAGCCCTGGAGCCGGTCGTCGCCGTCGACGCTGTGCCCACCGGCGTGCGGCAGCATCAGATCCAGCGCCCGGGTACGAACCCCCGAGGCGTGGAGCCGCAGGGCGAGGTCGGCGTCCTCACCCCAGGCGAACAGGTGCTCGTAGAACCCGCCGAACCTGCGGTACAGCTCGGTGGGGAAGACCGCCGCGCCGCCGGACGGGCCCAGTGGCGCCCGTGCCGTCGTGGCGGACCGGTCGATGAACAGCGAGACCGGGTTCAGGTCGATGCCCACGTACTCGCCGCCGTGCATGGCCAGGCCGACCGCGACCGGGGTGCCGGGGTCCTCCGCGACGGCGGCGCAGATGCGGGCCAGCGCGCCGTCGGGCAGCCAGACGTCCGGATTCAGCAGCAGCACGTGGCCGGTGGTGGTGGCCGCGACGGCCCGGTTGCAGCCGGCCGCGAAGCCCGGGTTGGACGAGTCGGGAAGGTACCGGTACCGGTCCTGGTCGAGGCAACCGGCGATGATCTCCGCGCAGCCGTCCTCGGGCCAGTTGTCGGCGAAGACGAACCGCACCGGCAGCCCTTCGGCGCTGCGTACCCAGGTGGGCAGCGTCTCGGCGAGCATGCCGGCGGACCGGTAGAGCACCGTGACGACAGTCAGTTCCACGGCGGTCACCGCAGCGACCGGTACAGGCTCTGCCAGCGCGTCACGCACCGGTCGAAGGCGTACTCCTGGGCGTACCACTCGGCCACACCCCGCCGCTCCTCGGCGGGCCCGGCCTGGGCCAGCGCCCGGCGGACGGCGCCGGCCAGCGCGGCGGGGCTGGGGTCGGCCCGGACGGCGAGCGTGCCGGTGGCGTGCCGGGTGACCTCGGCCAGCCCGCCGGCCCCGGTGTGCACCACCGGTACGCCCAGGGACAGCGCCTCCAGCGCGCTGAGCCCGAACGACTCGACCCGCGACGGCACCAGGAGGCAGTCGATCCCGCGGAGGAAGTCCGCCGCGACGACCCGGCCGACGAGTTCCAGGTTCGGCCGGGCCGCGATCGGCAGCGAGCCGGCCCCGGCGACCCGGACGTCCATCTCCGGCAGGTGCGCGGCGGTCTCGGCCAGCAGGTCCGCGCCCTTCTCCCGTTCCAGCCGGCCCAGGTAGCCGACCACTGGACGCCGGCCGGACGCCGGCGCGTCGGCGGGTTTCGGGGCGGGCCAGTCGGCCGGCAGCGGGTTGGGGATCAGGTGGACGTTCCGGACGCGGCCCCGCTCACGCAGCTCGGTGGCCTCGAACTCGGACACCGCCACCGTCGCGTGCGGCCGGAGGCGGCGCATCGCCAGGTCCAGCGCGATGTTGGACTGGGTGGCGGCCTTCTGCTGCCACGACCCGGCGGTGTCCCGGTACTGCCAGAGGCTGTTGTGCAGGGTGACCACGAGCGGGGTGCGGTCCAGGCTGAGCGCGGCCCGCGCGTGCATCGCGGCGGACAGCAGATGGGCGCAGACCACGTCCGGCTTCACCTCGCGGACGAGACGGCGGATCTGACGTGCGTAGCCGAGGTCGATCCGGCTGGTCGCGCCGAGCCCGACCCACGGCACCCCGGCCTCGCGCAGCGACCGGCCCACCTCGTCGTCCGAGGTGGCGGCCACCACGTCGACGCCGGTACGGGCGTGCGCCGGCACCAGCTCGGCGAGCATCCGTTCCGCGCCGCCCAACTGCCGCCGCCCGGAGCCACCGGTCGTGCAGACGAAGAGCACCTTCACGACGCACGCAGCCCCGCGACGGCCCCGCGCGCGATCGCGCGGCGCACGGAGTCGCGGCCCACCGCCGCCCGCAGCAGGATGCCGCAGACGTACGCGGTGGCCGCCACGCGACCACGGCGGCCGCCCAGGTCCCGGCTGGCCCGGATGAACTCCCGGGTACGCCGCTCGGAGATCTCCTCCGCCGACCAGCGCCGCTTGGCGGTCGCGTCGTCCTCGTGCATGATCACGGCGTCCGCCACGTACGCCAGCCGTTTGCCCTGCCGGCGTACCGCCCAGCACAGCCGCATGTCCTCGGAGTAGAAGAACGACGTCTCGTCGACTCCGCCGATGGCGTCGAAGGTGCTGCGCCGCAACGCGACGAACGGCCCGGTCAGCCAGTCCGCCTGCTCCGGGGGCGCGACGATCCGCAGGCGCGGCACCACGAGGCTCAGCCCGGTGGCGTGGCCCAGCCCGACCCCCATGGTCAGGAACCGGCCGCCCTCGGTCTGCGGCACGCCCTCCGGCGTCACCACAGCGGGGAAGGCGGCGCCCACCTCCGGGTCCTCCAGAGCTGTCAGCAGCCGGGCCACCGCGTCACCGTGCACGAAGATGTCGTTGTTGGAGAGGATGACGTTCGCCCTGCTGGTGTGCCGTACGCCGAGGTTCATGCCGCGGGCGTACCCCAGGTTCGAGCCGGACTGGACGTAGGTGACGCCCTGCTGGGCGCAGAACTCGCTCAGCGCCTCGCGGATCTCCGCCGAGCTGCCGTTGTCCACCACGACGATCTCGGCCTCGGCGGGCAGGGACAGCACGCAGTCGCGGGTGCGGTGGAAGTCCTCCCAGGCGAGAACCACGATCGAGACGTCCAACTCACACCATCCCAGGATTCGGCGGCTGCGCCCGGCGCAGGCTCGCTCTCGACGCGAACGCGTGTACGGCGTAGGCGAGCGAGGAGGCGACCGCCGCCCCGACCACACCGGCCCACGGGATGACGCCGAGGTATGCCGGAACCGCGACCGCCGACGTGACCACGGCGACCACAGTGGTCGCCCTCTCACCCCGCCGCTTCAGCAGCAGGGCGCTCCAGCTCTTTCCGGCCGCCGTGGCCAGCGAGCCCGGCAGGAGCAGCAGCCCGAGGAGCCAGGCGTGCCGGTACTCCGGCGCCAGGAAGCCCAGCACGCCGAGCCCGACGATCGCGGCCAGGGCGATCGGCAGGGCCGCCGTCACCACCGCCCGCGTCGGGTCCGGGCCGTTCCCACCGTCCCGGTCGGCGAGGATGCGCTGTGCCCGCACCACGGCTCCGGCCTGCGCGAACTCCAGGGCGGCGACCGCCAGCGCGTAGACGCCGAGCGGACCGGCCCCGGCGAACCGGGCCACCAGGACCTGGTTGAACCGCAGCGTCATCATCTGCGCGAAGATGCCCAGGTGCAGGCTCCCGGCCGCGAGCAGGTCGGCCCGGAGGTCCGCGCCGGTCGAGGTGGGCGCCGGGGCCGCGCCGGCCCGCCGCAGCCGGACCAGGACCAGGCCGCACACGGCGAAGGCGCTGAGCCACTGCACCGCGAGCCACACCATGCTCCACACGCCGCCGTCGAGCCGGCCGGCGGCGTAGAGGGCGGCGTACCCGGCGACCAGGACCGCGCCGCTCGCCGCGCGCATCGCGTAGACCAGCCGGAAGCTGCGCTGCCGCAGGGCGAGCGACGAGACCGTGTTGAACACGGTCAGACCCACCGCGGACCCGACGCCGACCAGATAGGCGCCGACGCCCGCCGCCGCGGTGAGCAGCGCGGCGGCGACACCGGAGAGGAGTACGGCGACGCCGAGGATCGCGATCACGTACGTCCGTCCCCGGGACTGCACCCAGCCGGCCGGACGCGAGATGAGGAAGGTGTCGAGCGACAGCCCGCCGACGGCCGCGCCGAGCGTCGCGCTCACCATGTTTGCCGACAGTTCGCCGCGCTCCGCCGCGGGCAGCGCCACCGACATGACCGCCGCCAGGCCGGTCAGTCCCAGCGCGCCGAGATAGAGGCGCTCGGGCGCGACGAGCCGCCGCAGCAGACCGGCCGCCCGGTGCCCGGACGGAGGCGTCGTGCCGGGGTCCGACGAGGACTGCGCGGCGTCGACCAGCGAACCGCCTGTCACTCGTCGCCCCCGAACGGTGCGGCACAGGTGCGGGTACGGCGGTAGTCGGGCAGGAGCCCGGCCGTACGCGCGTGGGCCAGGCTCGGCGCGGCGGCGTCGCGGGCCGACAGCACCGGTGCCTCGGCCGGCCAGTCGATCGCCAGGTCCGGGTCGAGAGGGTGCACCGTGTGCTCGGCGCCCGGGTTGTAGGTGGTGGAGCAGAGATAGCTGAGCGTGGCGTCGTCGGTCAGCGCGCAGAAACCGTGCCCCAGGCCCTCGCTGAGATAGACGGCTCGCCGGTCGACGTCGTCCAGCCGCACCGCCTCCCACCGGCCGAACGTCGGCGAGCCCACCCGGATGTCCACCACCAGGTCGACCACGGCCCCGCGTACGCAGGTCACGTACTTGGCCTGGCCGGGCGGGACGTCGGCGAAGTGGATGCCGCGGACCACGCCCCGCGCGGAGACGGACAGGTTGCCCTGGGCCAGCCGCAGCGGACGCCCGACCACCTCGGCGAGCCGGTCGAACCGGTACCACTCCATGAACAACCCGCGGGAGTCGCCGTGCTGCCGGGGCGTGATCTCCCACGCCCCCTCGATGCTCAGCGGCCGGATCTTCATCCTTCGGTCCCGCTCCGCTCGGCCAGCAGGCCCAGCAGGTATTCGCCGTAGCCGCTGCGGGTCAGCGGATGGGCGAGCACGCGCAGCCGCTCGTCGTCGATCAGCCCGGACCGCCAGACCACCTCCTCGACGCAGCCGATCTTCATGCCCTGGCGCTCCTCGATCACCCGGACGAACTCCGCGGCCTGCATCATCGAGGTGAACGTGCCGGTGTCCAGCCACGCCGTGCCCCGGTCGAGGACCGTCACGGTCAGCTCGCCCCACGCCCGGTACGTCTCGTTGACCGCCGTGATCTCCAGCTCGCCGCGCGCGCTCGGCGTCAGCTTGCGGGCGATGTCGACCGCCCGGTTGTCGTAGAAGTAGAGGCCGGGCACCGCGTACCGGGACCGGGGACGGGCCGGCTTCTCCTCGATCGAGAGCACCCGGCCGTCGGCGTCGAACTCGACCACGCCGTACGCCTGCGGGTTCGCCACCGGGTACGCGAAGACCCGGCCGCCCGCCGGTTCGCCGTGCTGGGCGAGCTGCCGGCCGAGCCCGACGCCGTGGAAGATGTTGTCGCCGAGGATCAGCGCCACCGACTCGTCGCCGATGAAGTCCGCGCCGAGCACCAGCGCCTGCGCGATGCCCTCCGGACGGGGCTGTTCGGCGTACGCCAGCCGCAGCCCCCACTGGCTGCCGTCGCCGAGCAGCCGCTCGAACTGGGCGCGGTCCTCCGGAGTGGTCACCACCAGGATCTCCCGCACGCCGGCCATCACCAGAGTGGAGAGCGGGTAGTAGACCATCGGCTTGTCGAACACCGGCATCAGCTGCTTGGAGACGGCCCGGGTGATCGGCCACAACCGGGACCCGGTGCCGCCGGCGAGAAGGATTCCACGCACTCGCGGAGACTACCCGTGACGCCGTCACCACCGTGGCCCGTCGACGTCCCGCCTGCGCTGCGGGTACGGCGTAGACTCCTCCACCCGTGAGGATCCTCGTCACCGGCGGCGCCGGCTTCATCGGGTCGGAGTACGTGCGGATGCTGCTGGGCGTGCCCGGCGGCGACGCGGCCGGGGTGCCCGCGACGGCGCCCACGGCGCTCACCGTGCTGGACAAGCTCACCTACTCCGGCAACCTGGCGAACCTGGCCCCGGTACGCGACGACCCGCGCCTGCGCTTCGTGCAGGGCGACATCTGCGACGCGGCGCTCGTCGACGAGGTGGTGCCCGGCCACGACGTGATCGTCCACTTCGCCGCCGAGTCGCACGTGGACCGCTCGATCACCGGCGCGGCGCCGTTCGTCACCACGAACGTGCTCGGCACCCAGACGCTGCTGGACGCCGCGCTGCGTCACGGCGCCGGCCGGTTCGTGCACGTCTCCACCGACGAGGTGTACGGCTCGATCGACTCCGGCTCCTGGACGGAGGACTGGCCGCTGTCGCCGAACTCGCCGTACTCCGCCTCGAAGGCCGGGTCCGACCTGCTGGCGCTGGCCTACCACCGCACCCACGGCCTGGACGTGGTGGTGACGCGCTGCTCCAACAACTACGGGCCGTACCAGTACCCGGAGAAGGTCGTCCCGCTGTTCGTGACGAACCTGCTCGACGGCGGCACCGTGCCGCTCTACGGCGACGGCGGCAACGTGCGGGACTGGCTGCACGTGCACGACCACTGCCGGGGCGTGGCGATGGTCCAGGAGAAGGGGCGGGCCGGCGAGGTCTACCACATCGGCGGCGGCACCGAGCTGACCAACCGGCAGCTCACCGAGCGGCTCCTGGCCGCCTGCGGAGCCGGCTGGGACCGGGTCGTCCCGGTCACCGACCGCAAGGGCCACGACCGCCGCTACTCGCTGGACATCAGCAAGATCAGCGACGAGCTGGGGTACGCCCCGACCATCGACCTCGACCGGGGCCTGGCCGAAACCGTGCGCTGGTACCGGGACAACCGGGCCTGGTGGGAACCGCTGAAGACGGCCGGCCACCGGTGACCCGGGTGCTCGTCACCGGCGCGGGCGGCATGCTGGGGCGGGACCTGCTCGCCGTGCTGCGGACCCGGCCGGACCTGTCGGTCACCGCCGCCACCCGCGCCGGCCTCGACGTCACCGACGCCCACGCCGTCCGGGACGCGGTGAGCGGGCACGACGTGGTGCTCAACGCCGCAGCGTGGACCGACGTGGACGGCGCGGAGACCCGCGAGGCGGACGCCACGGCTGTCAACGGCGACGCGGTCGCCCACCTGGCCCACGCCTGCGCCGGGTCCGGCGCGCGCCTGGTGCACGTCTCCACCGACTACGTGTTCGCCGGGGACGCGGTCGAGCCGTACCCGGAGGACGCCCCGACCGGCCCGGTCAACGCGTACGGGCGCGGCAAGCTCGCCGGGGAGCTTGCGGTGGCCCGGCTGCTGCCCGAGACCGGGTACGTGGTGCGTACCGCCTGGCTCTACGCCACCCACGGCCGCAACTTCGTCACCACGATGCTGCGGCTGGCCGCCGAACGCGACCGGCTCGACGTGGTGGACGACCAGCGCGGGCAGCCCACCTGGTCGTACCGTCTCGCGGAGCGGCTCGTGGCGCTCGCCGACGCGGCGCTGGCCGGCGACGCGGCGCCCGGGACGTACCACGGCACCGCCGCCGGCGAGACCACCTGGTACGGCCTGGCCCGCGCCGTGTTCGCCCTGCGCGGCCTGGACCCGGACCGGATCCGGCCCACCACGAGCGACAGTTTCCCGCGCCCGGCGCGGCGTCCCCGCTACAGCGTGCTCGCGCACGGCCGGTGGGCCGCGGCGAAGCTGCCGCCGCCCGGGGACTGGCACGCGGACCTGGCCGAGGCGCTCAGCCTCCACCGCCCCGGAACACCTCGCTGACGGTACGCAGCACGATCTTGACGTCGAGCCAGAGCGACCAGTTCTCGACGTAGTAGTTGTCGAACCGCGCCCGGTCCGAGATCGGCGTGTCCCCGCGCAGGCCGCTGACCTGCGCCAGCCCGGTGAGCCCGACCGGTACGCGGTGCCGCATCGCGTAGGTCGGGTACTCCACCGAGAACTTCTCCACGAAGTACGGCCGCTCCGGGCGGGGCCCCACCACGCTCATCTCACCGCGCAGGATGTTCCACAGTTGCGGCAGCTCGTCCAGCGAGGTGCGCCGCATGAACCGCCCGATCGGCCCGACCCGCTGATCGTGGGCGATGGACCAGGTCGTCTGCGACTCGTGCTCGTCCTCCGGGCGCATCGACCGGAACTTGATGACGTGGAACGGCTTGCCGAACCGGCCGATGCGCTCCTGCCGGAAGAACACGCCCCGGCCGCCGTCGAGGAACGTGGCGAGGGCGCAGAGCAGCAGCAGCGGGCTCAGCACCACCAGCGCGGTCACCGCGAAGACCACGTCCGAGGCCCGCTTGAGCCGCCACCGGGGGCCGGTGAGCGTGGTGTCGCCGATCTTGACGATCGGAATGGCGCCGATGTGGTCGGGGTAGCCGCCCTGCGACCGCGAGCCCCACAGCCGGGGCACCGCCCACAGGTCACACCGCGAGCTGGCCGGACGCAGCAGCGACTCCATCAGCTCCGACTCGGAGCAGTCCGGGTCGGCGATGACCAGGACCTCGCACTCCAGCATGTCGGTGAGCTTCTCCAGGTCGTCGATCGTGCCGATCAGCGGCAACGCCCCCATGCGGGGCCTCGACGGGGCGTCCACCGCGCCGACGAACCGCAGCCCGTACTGCGGGTGGCGGCGCAGCAGCCGGGCCAGCTCCCCGCCGATCGGACCGCCGCCGATGACGATGGTGTTGCGCTCCACCCACCGGCGCTTACGGGCCAGCAGGACGAGCCGGCTGTTCAGCGCGCGCCCGACGATCACCAGGCCGGCGGAGAACGCGACGCCCTGGACGAAGCCGCTCACGTGCGGCACCGAGTCGTGCCGCAGCGCCGCGATGATCGCCACCACCGCGCCGGAGGCCAGCAGCCGCCCGCCGAGGCTCGGCAGCTCGTCCAGGATGCTGATGTGCCGGCGCGGCCGGTACAGTCCGCCCGCCGCGAAGAAGCCCACCGTCAGGGCCGCGTTGGCCAGCGTGCCGCGCCAGTAGTTCTGGGTCAGCAGCAGCGGCGCGAGCAGCGCCGCCACGTCGATGGGCGCGGTCACCATCCATGCGCGCACCCATCGGGTACGCGTCGACGCCCGCGACCCGGCGTAGGGCAGGACCGTTGTCGTGTCCAGGCCGCTGTTCATCGGCGGATCGCTCGACGGCGCGGCCGGATGCTCGAACGCCGGAAGGCGTGGCATTGTCGATCCTCCCCCGTGACGCCGCCGGCCCGGATGCGGAGACCGACGACGATCGCAGGATACGAGCGGCCCCGCCGCGCCGCCACCACCGGCATGGCAGATCGACGTCCTACTTTCCGCTGACGGCGAGAATCTCCGGGACCGAGTCGCGGCGGACCGCGTCGAACAGCGTCTTCGCGCGCGCCGGATCCGGGAACACGACGCTCTCGCTGCCGACCCGGCCGGTCCCCTTCACCGGGCAGGTGAAGAACGTCAGATTGCCGCTGCGCAGGCCACGCATCTCCATCGCGAGGTCCACCAGAGACAGTGATTTGTCGACGGCCACCGAGTTCGACGTGGCGCGGACGAACGAGTTGAGCTTCGCCGGGTTGGTCATCACCCCGCCCGAGGCGGCCTTGTCCAGAATGGCCTTGATCACCTGCTGCTGGTGCCGGATGCGGGCGAAGTCGCCGTCGGGGAAGGCGTGCCGTTCCCGCGCGTAGTCGAGCGCGGCGGCGCCGTCCATGGTCTGGCGGCCCTTCTTGAACGTCCGCGTGCCGATCAGCGAGTAGTTCGTGGTGAACCCCTTCTCCACGTCGATCTCGACACCGCCCAGCGCGTCGATGATCTCCTTGAAGCCGGCGAAGTCCACCATCGCCACGTTGTCCACCCGTACGCCGCTGAACTTCTCCACCGTCTGCACCATCAGCGGCACACCGCCCCAGGCGTACGCGGCATTGATCTTCGCGTCGCGACCGCCGCGACCCTCCTTCGACTTCGGGACGGCCGTCCAGGTGTCCCGCGGGATCGAGATGAGCTGGGCGCTCGACCGGTCCTTCGGCAGGTGGGCCAGGATGATCGTGTCGCTGCGCGAACCGCCGGTGCTCTCCGGGTCGCGGGAGTCGCTGCCCAGGATCATGATGTTCATGGCGCCCTTGACCTCGACCTGCGGGCGCGACTCCTCCGGTACGCCCTCGAAGGCGTCGACCCGTTCGATCGACTTGTCGACGGAGCGGTAGTACAGGCCGCCGGCCAGCGCGCCCCCGCCGGCGAGCAGCACCATCACGAGCAGCACGATCAGGGCGATCCGGCGGCCCCGGCGACGGCGCGGCGCCTTCTCCCGCACCGGCTCGCCCGCCTCCACATCGGAGACCCCGGAGCGGGCGTCGGAATCGGCGAGCTGATGGCGATCTGACATGCTGCGATGCTACTGATTCGCGCTGCGCCGCGGGGGGACCCTCGGACGGCAGGCGGTGGGCCTCGGCACCGGTCGGCGAGCCGCACGACCGGCGTGCCGGGCCTTGCCGTGAGGAGCGTCACGGATCGATGATGGTGGGGCAGCCAGGTCGACCGAGGAGTCGAGATGCAGGTTATCCACCAGCCCCGGGTGGCGTGGGACGCGGCCCGCGTCATCGGCGCGTCGATCCACGACGAGGAACTGTTCCGCTGGCTCTACCGTGTACTCGGCGATCTGCTCGGCCCCGCCACATGGGCGGCCCTCGACGAGACCCGCGACCGGGTCCGTTGGTCCGGCGACGACCGGATCCCGGTCGAGACCGGAGTGTGGCGCGTCCGCCTGGAGGACTCGCTGCGCGGACGCCCCGACCTCGCCGACGAGCTGGCCGGCATCGTCGCCACCGCCCGCGCGGTCCGGCCGTACTAGCCGCCGCGCCGGTTTAGCTTTCGCTTAGCTCGCTTGTCCGGCGGCACGCCGGTCCGGCAGCATCGACCGGCGTGACCGACGGCACCGTACCCCACCCGCCGACCGACGACCACGCGCCCGCCAGCCGTGCGGCCACGCGCCGTCGCCGGCTCGCCGCCGCCGGTCTGGTCACCGTCGCGGCGGCGGTCGCTGTCGCCCTCGCGGTACGCGGCGGCGCCGCCCCCGCCTGCGCGGCCCCGCCTCCACCCGCCGGCGTCCCGGTCCTGGCGGCGGGTCCACTCGGCGCCGCTCCGCCCGTCGGTGGGACGACCCGCAGCGGCAAGGCCACCTTCTACGACTCCGCGGGCGCCGGCGGCAACTGCTCCCGCCCCGCCGCCCCGGCCAACCGGATGTACGTCGCGCTCGGCCCGGGCGAGTACGCGGCCGGCGCCTCCTGCGGCGGGTTCCTCGACGTCACCGGTCCGCGCGGCACGGTCCGGGTGCTCGTCATGGACCAGTGCCCGGAGTGCGCCCCCGGCCACCTCGACCTGTCCGCGGAAGCGTTCGCCCGGATCGCCGACCCGGTGCAGGGAGTGGTGAAGGTCAGCTACCGGGCCGTGGTGAACCCGCCGCTGTCCGGGCCGCTCACCTTCCGCATGAAGGAGGGCTCGTCGCAGTGGTGGTTCGCCGTCCTGGTCGGTGACCACGGCAACCCGCTGCGCTCGGTCGAGGTCCGGCAGAACGGATCGTGGCGGGCGGCCCAGCGGCAGGACTACAACTACTGGCTGATCGATTCCGGCGCCGGCCCCGGCCCGTACACGATCCGGGTCACCGACGTGTACGGCAACCGCGCGACCGCCACCGGCGTCCGGATGCTCCCGGGCCAGGTGCAGCGCAGCGCGGTCCGGATGTACGGCGCGAAGCCCGCCGCCACCACACCGACCCCGAAGAAGTCCCGCCCCGCATCCCCGACCCCGTCCACCCCGACCCCGACCGCATCCACCCCCACCCCCGCGGCCCCCACGTCAGCCCTCGCCGACCCCGTCGTGCAGGCAGCCGCCACCCCACCCACCCCCACAAGCTGCGCCTAGCCCGCCCCCGCCCTCGCTGATCTTGCACTTGGGGACCCGTGCGTGTCGTGAATGCCCGATCTGCCGGGGCCATGAGTGCAAGATCAGCGCGGCGGGGGGCGGGGCGAGGGGTCAGGTTGGGGTGGGGAGGTCCAGCCACATGAGGATCTCGTCGCGGGCGTCGGTGGCGGACAGGCGCAGCGCGGCGGGGAGGCGGCCGATCTCGCGGTAGCCGAGGCGCTTGTAGAAGCGGTCCAGCCCCAGCCCGTCGCGGACCGTCACGTGCAGCGCCGCCAGGCCCAGCCCTCGGGCGATCCGCTCGGCCTCGCGCATCAGCGCCGCGCCGTGGCCGCGCCCCTGCGTGTCGGGGTGCACCATGACGCGCTTGAGCACCCGCCAGTGCGTCTTGAGGTGGAACCGGTTGTCGGCGATGACCAGCACCGCGACCAGCTTTTCGCCCTCGTGGCCGACGAGTAGCCGGTCCGGCCCGTCCGCGACCTCGTCGAGCGTGGAGGTGGCGAGCGGGCGTACCTCGTCGGCGGTCACGGGGGCGACGAAGCCGACGGCGCCGCCGGCGTTCGTCACGTCCACCCAGAGCGCGATGATCTGTTCGCGCAGCTCGGGGGTCAGGTCGGGGTCGAGGGAGAAACGCAGGTCCACGCCGTAATCCTGCTCGTGGCGACGCGGTGCGGACCCGCGTTCGTGACCTTCCCGACAGTCGCCGGTGCGCGTGGCACCGGCGACTGGTAGGGCCGGCGGGATTCGAACCCGCACTGGTGCGGACCTAAACCGCATGCCTCTGCCGTTGGGCTACGGCCCCTTCATCGTGACCACCGCCCGCGGACCGGTGTCACAGCCTCCGGATCGTAGACCACATTCGGGGTCACCACTGC
Source organism: Micromonospora chalcea (assembly GCF_028768405.1). Classification (NCBI taxonomy): domain Bacteria; kingdom Bacillati; phylum Actinomycetota; class Actinomycetes; order Micromonosporales; family Micromonosporaceae; genus Micromonospora; species Micromonospora chalcea. The sequence goes on from NZ_CP118233.1 coordinate 6,003,283, forward strand.
GGCGCGGCCGTCACGAGCCGCACCGCGCGCCGACCTCAGTCGAGCCCGAGATCCCGGCGCAGCTTGGCGACGTGGCCGGTGGCCCGCACGTTGTAGAACGCCTGCTCGATCTTGCCGTCCTCGTCCACGACGAACGTCGAGCGGATCACGCCGGTGACCGTGCGGCCGTACATCTGCTTCTCGCCGAACGCGCCGTACGCGGTCAGCACCGCCTTGTCCGCGTCGGAGACCAGCGGGAACGTGATCGCGTCCCGCTCGCGGAACTTCGCCAGCTTGGCCGGCTTGTCCGGCGAGATGCCCACCACCTCGTAGCCGGCGGCCTGCAGGGAGGCGAGGGAGTCCCGGAAGTCACATGCCTGCTTGGTGCAGCCGGGCGTCATGGCGGCCGGGTACGCGTACAGGATGACCTTGCGGCCGCGCAGGTCGGCCAGGGAGAGTGTCCCGCCGTCGTCGGTGGGAAGGGTGAATTCGGGGGCGGGGTCGCCGGGCTTGAGGCGGTCGGTCATGGCGGTGACGATACCGCCGGGCCGGTGCGCTCGGCGGACGGCGACGCGCGGACGCGGTGACGGCCATCATGAGGTTGTTGCCAGATATTGGCAACAGTGCCTTCCTGGAAATACGCTGAGCGCGTGGACACCCTGGCGATGCACATCTCCAACGGGATCATCAACGGTCCGGTCGCCGCGATCTTCGCGGCTCTCGCCCTCGCCGCGCTCGCGTTCTGCGTGATGCGGGGCCGAGCCGACCTCGACGACCGGCTGGCCCCGATGGCCGGGCTGGTGGCGGCGTTCATCTTCGCCGTGCAGATGCTCAACTTCCCGATCTTCACCGCCGGGGTCAGCGGCCACCTGCTCGGGGGCGCGCTCGCGGCGATGCTCGTCGGCCCCTGGGTCGGCGCGCTCTGCGTGGCCGTGGTGCTCATCGTGCAGGCGCTGGTCTTCGGCGACGGCGGCGTGGCGATGCTCGGCCTCAACATCACCAACATGGCGCTGCTCGGCACCGCCGCCGCGTACCTGCTGATCGCGCTCCTGCTGCGTGTGCTGCCGCGTACCCCGGCCGGCCTGGCGGTCACCGCGTTCGTGTCCGCGCTGGTCAGCGTGGTGGTCGCGTCCCAGGGCTTCGTCCTGCAGTACTGGCTGGGCGGCACCACCGACCTCGGCGGCAACCTCACCGGCCTGGCCGGCACCATGGCCTTCGCCCACCTGCTGATCGGCATCGGCGAGGGCCTGATCACCGCGACCACCGTGGTCACCGTCGCGAAGGTCCGGCCCGACCTGGTGTACGCGCTGCGCGCCCTCAAGCCGGCCACGCCGGCTCCCGCCGTCCCGGTCGCCGGAGGTGCCCGATGAGCAAGCGTCAGTGGCCGTTCCTTCTCGGCGGCCTGCTGGTGGCGCTGCTGCTGGCGGGCGTGGTCAGCAACTACGCCTCCTCGCACCCGGACGGGCTCGACTCTTCGCTGCTCAAGGGCTGCACGGTGAACGCCGACGACGAGATCACCGGCGGCAGCTGTCCGGCCCAGGAGGCGAAGGACCACGAGCTGGCGGACAGCCCGCTGGCCGACTACGGCGTACGCGGAATCGGCAACGACTTCGTCTCCACCGGCCTGTCCGGCGTGCTCGGCGTGCTGCTCACCTTCGCGTTCGGCGCCGGCCTGTTCTGGCTGGCCCGCCGCCGCGGCCCCGCCACGCCCGCCACGTCCGCCGGCCCCGCCGCGCCCGCCACGCCCGCCCCGGACACCGCGAGCGCCGACCCGGCGGACGACGCAGCGACCCCGTCCACCGGCAGCCGCTGACCGTGGGCGCCGGTCACGCGCACGTCCTCTACCGCGAGTCCGGCTCGCCGGTGCACCGCCTTCCACCCGAGGTGAAGATCGCCGCGATGGTGCTGTTCACCGTCGCGGTGGTGGCCACGCCCCGGGAGGCGTACTGGGCCTTCGGCGGGTACGCGCTCCTGGTCGCCGTGGTGGCCGCGCTGGCCCGGGTCGGCCCGCGCTGGCTGCTCAGCCGGGCGCTGATCGAGCTGCCGTTCGTGCTGTTCGCGTTCGCGCTGCCGTTCCTCGGGGCGGGGGAGCGGGTCGAGGTGGCGGGGCTCGCCCTGTCCGTGGACGGGCTGCACGGCGCGTTCAACATCCTCGCCAAGGGCACGCTCGGCGTACTCGCGTCGCTTCTGCTGGCGGCGACCACGACGACGCGGGACCTGCTGCTCGGCCTGGACCGGCTGCGGTGCCCGCAGATCCTCACCCAGATCGCCACGTTCATGCTGCGCTACCTGGAGGTGCTGGTCGGCGAGGCCCGCCGGATGCGCGTGGCGCGGGTGTCGCGCGGCGACGACCCGCGGTTCCTGTGGCAGTTGCGCGGCTTCGCGGCCGGGGTCGGCGCGCTGTTCCTGCGCGCGTTCGAGCGCGGCGAGCGGGTCTACCTGGCGATGCTCTCCCGGGGCTACACCGGCCGGATGCCGGCGGTGTGGCAGGGGGCCGGCGCGGCCACCGCCGGCCAGTGGGCGGTCGCCGCGACGGTGCCGGCGATCGCGGCCACCATCGCCGCCGTCGCGCTCGTCCTGCAATGATCGGGTACGTGCAGCAGCCGCCCTCCCTCGACGTCGACGGCGTCCGGTACGCGTACCCGGACGGTCACGTCGCCCTGCACGGCGTGGACCTGACCGTGCCGCGCGGCGATCGGGTGGCGCTGCTCGGGCCCAACGGCGCCGGCAAGACCACGCTCGTGCTGCACCTCAACGGCATCCTCACCCCGACCGAGGGCACGGTGAGCGTCGGCGGCCTCACCGTCACCCGGGACCGGGACACGCTGGCCGAGGTACGCCGCCGCGTCGGCATCGTCTTCCAGGACCCGGACGACCAGCTGTTCCTGCCCACGGTCGCCGAGGACGTGGCGTTCGGCCCGGCCAACCTGGGCCTGCGCGGCGCCGAGCTGGCCGCCCGGGTCGACGAGGCGCTCGCGGCGGTCGGGATGAGCGAGCACCGGGACCGCGCCCCGCACCACCTGTCGTTCGGGCAGCGGCGCCGGGTGGCGGTGGCCACTGTGCTGGCCATGCGCCCGGAGATCCTGGTGCTGGACGAGCCGTCGTCGAACCTCGACCCGGCCGCCCGGCGGGAGCTGGCGGAGATCCTGCGCGCCCTGCCGGTGACGCTGCTCATGGTCACGCACGACCTGCCGTACGCGGCCGAGCTGTGCCCCCGCTCGGTGATCCTGGACGGCGGCCGCATCGTCGCCGACGCCCCGACCGCGGACCTCCTGTCCGACGAGGCGCTGCTGACGGCCCACCGCCTGGAACTCCCCTACGGCTTCGCCCCCCGCCCGTCCTGACCCCGCCCTAGCCCCTCCCTCCCGCCCGTCCCCCTCCGCCGCGATCTTGCACTTTCCGCCCGGGCATTCCGGGCAAAAGCCGCGCGCTCGGGGCGGCAACTGCAAGATCGCGCCGCCCGGGGGGGTGTCCCTATGGGTTTCGTCAAGCGGCGATCGGCGTGGCTGGGCGGGGCTGGTAGGGGATCTTGTCGCGGAGCATGGCGAACAGGACGTCGCAGCGGCGGCGGGCGAGGCAGATGAGGGCGGCGTTGTGGCGCTTGCCCTCGGCTCTCTTTCGGTCGTAGTAGGCGCGGCTGGTGGGGTCAGCGAGGGCAGCGAACGCGGCGAGGAAGAACGCCCGTTTGAGGTTCTTGTTGCCGCCGCGGGGTGGGTGTTCGCCGCGGATGCTGCTGCCGGATCGTCGGGTGACGGGGGCGAGGCCGGCGTAGGCGGCGAGGTGCCCGGGAGTCGGGAAGGCGGTGCCGTCGCCGACTTCGAGCAGGATCCGGGCGGCGGTCCTGACGCCGATGCCGGGCATCGAGGTCAGGACCGGGGCAAGAGGGTGTGCATCAAGCATCCTCTCGACCTCGCCGGCGGCCTGGTCGCGTTGCCGCAGGATGTCGCGGAGGGTGTCGGCGAGGCGGGGCAGGATCGTCTCCGCGGCCTGGGTGCCGGGGACGGTGACGGTCTGCTCGTCCAGGGCGGTCATGATCTGCTCGACCAGGCGTTCACCCATGCGGGGTGCGTGGACGGCGGCGATCGCCATCAGCTTGCGGCGGCCTGCCTTGCGCAGCCCGACCGGGCCGCCGCAGCGTGACAGCAACTCCAGCACGGCCTTGTGGTGAACCTTCGGGCCGAGGACCCGTTCCAGGGCGGGATGGATCTGCGTCAGCAGACCACGGATCCGGTTCGACACGCGGGTGGCTTCGCCGGCGAGGTCGTCGTCGAAGCCGACCAGCACCTCCAGCTCCGCAAGGGCTTCGTCGCCGACGTCGACCCGCCGCAGCGTGTGCGGCAGGGTCCGGGCCGCATCGGCGATGACGTAGGCGTCCCGGGCGTCGGTCTTCGCCGCACCGGGATGCAGGTCAGCGATGCGCCGCATCGCCAGGCCAGGCAGGTAGGCCACCTGATGCCCGGCCGCCCGAGCCACCGCGACCGGCAAGGCACCGATCGAGGCCGGCTGGTCGACCACCACCAGCACCCGGCCGTGACGGGCGAGTTTGTCGAACAACTGCCGCAGCCGGGCCTCAGTGTTCGGCAACGCCGCATCGTGCAGCCGCTTGCCGTCCGGCGCCAACCCGACCGCGTGGTGACCCTCTTTGCCGACGTCCAAGCCGAGGTAGACGCCATATCCGCCGTGCACCACACCCGCCTCCACGCATCGCTCCGTGGCCTCGGCCGCTGGTCTGAGCGTCGGACTGCCGGCAGCCACGTTACGAAGAGACCTACCCCGAACACGGGTGGCCGTGTCCCTATCAGCGGTCCACCGACGCCACCCGACCCGGCGACAACACCCCCCGGATCATCCGAACGACAGGGGCAGGAAGTCATACCGGGCCGGGCGACCGAGGGTCCCCGGCTGGGGACGACCAAAAAGGTAACGGGGTGAGTGCGGCGGGAGTGGAACGTGATGGGTGTGTCGAGGGCGGTTTGACACCCGTGGTGTTCCACTCGGGCTGCCCGGCGCTCGCAGATGGTCAGGGCGTGGGGGTTGGGTGGGGGGTGGGGCGGGCTGCTCTTGCTGCGGTGCGCAGGCGCAACAGGCCCGCCGCGACCGCGCCGGCTCCCGTCGCCAGGCCGACCACCACCAGCACCCGCACCAGGACCGGCGGGCCGGCGGCCGGGGGGATCGCGCGGGACAGCGCGGCGAGGTTCGTCACCCCGGCGAACACCGTCAGGCACGCGCCGGCCAGCGCCAGCACGAAGTCGGCGGCCGGGCGGCGGGCCAGCGCGTACCCGCCCGCGGCGAGCGCGCCGAGGCCGGTGAGCAGCGTCCACACCTGCCCGGTGAACAGTTCGGCGAGCATTCCGCCGAGGCCCGGGGTGCCGGTGTCGAACGCCCGGGCGACGGTGAGCGCCACTGTCGCCGCGCCGCCCAGGGCGAGCAGTGCGCCCACTCCGCGCAGCGCGCGTACCCCGGCGGTCGTGCCGCCCGGCGCGAGCCCGGCCGCGCCGATCACCAGGAAGCCGAGCGTGGTGGCCACCCACCAGGGGTACGGGTCGGGCGGCGGCACCCAGTCCAGTGTGCCGCGTACGGCTCCGGTGGTGTCACCGGCGCGCAGCGGCACCGACCAGTCGCGTACCCGGTGCTCCCGGTCCGGGTCGGTGGCGACGGCGGCCGGCGGCGCCTCCTCCCGCCACAGCGTGCGCTGGTCGTGCCAGCGGGCGGTGGGCCCGTCGTCGATCCGCCGCCAGTCCGGCGCGGCGGCCGGGTTCGCCTCGGCGGGCAGCCGGGTCTCGCCGGCCAGCGTCCGGTTCAGGTACGTGGCGGGGGAGTGGACGTTCTCGTACACGCCGCCCGGGCCGACGCGCAGGTACGGCTCGCCGGAGTAGCCCATCACCGTGACGTCGGCGCCGGTGTCGTTCGTCAGCTCCAGCCGCGCGCCGGCCTCCACCATGCGGGCGGTGAGCCCGGGACGGTCGGGCTCGACGCCGGTGATCGTGGCGCGGTAGTCGGTGCCGTCGGGCGCGTCCGCGCCGTGCGCGGCGGCCGGCGCGGCGAACGTGAGCAGGGCGACGGCCGCGCCGGTGAACACCAGCGCGGCCCGGCGCAGGGGTGCGGGGATCACTTCCCGGCCGCCTCCACCGCTGCCCTGATCCCCTCGGGGCTGCGGTCCCGCAGCTCACTTCCGTTGATCTTGATGGTCGGGGTGCTGGTCACGCCGGACTTGCTCGCCTCGTCGGTGACGTGCTCGGTCCACGACCGGTACGTGCCGTCGGAGACGCAGGACGCGAACTCGTCCCGGTTCAGCCCGACGCCCGCGCCGATGTCGACCAGCTCGTCGTTGCTGAGCCCGGCGCCGCCCTCCGGCGGCTGCTTGGCGAAGAGCTGGTCGGTGAACTCGCGGAACTTGCCGCCCTGCGCGGCGCAGCCGGAGGCGGCCGAGGAGCGGGTGGAGTACTCGGTGGTGGAGAAGCGGTTGAGGAAGGCGACCGGGTGGAACACCAGCTTGGCCTTGCCCTCGGTGACGAGCTGGTTGAGCGTCTCGCCGTTGATCTGCTGGAACTGCTTGCAGGCCGGGCAGAGGTAGTCCTCGTACAGGTCGATGGTGACCGGCCCGGTGCCCTGGACGATGCCGGTGCCGGCGTCGTTCGCGCCGGGCGGCGCGGTGAAGTCGTCCGACTTCTGGCTGGAGTAGACGGCCCAGCCGATGCCACCGGCGATGACCAGCACCAGCACGGCGGCGATCGTGGTCCAGAGCGTGCGCTTGCGACGCTTCTCCCGGGCGATCTGCTCGCGTACCACCCGCGCCGCGTCCCTGCGGCCCTTGCGGCTACTCATCGGTGTCCTCCACGGTGTCGTCGCCGGCCAGCCAGCCGTCCACCGAGAACGGCGTGCGGGGCCAGATCAGCAGGAACCCGGCGAGCGCCAGGAACCCCAGGTCCCGGAGGATCTCCGGGAGGTAACTGGGTGTCTCGCCGGCGGCGAGCTGGCCGCCGCTGCCGAAGCACCCGCAGTCGATGGCCAGGCCGCGCGCCCAGGCCGAGGCGATGCCGGCGATGAAGACCACGAGCAGCACCGCCGAGATCCCGGCGCTGACCCGGGTGGCCAGCCCGGCGAGAAGCAGCAGACCCAGGGCCAGCTCGACGAAGGGCAGCGCCGCGCCGATCACGGTGGCCAGCTCGTACGGCATCACCTGGTAGGCGTTGACGGCCCGGCCGGAGGCGGCGAGATCGCCGACCTTGGTGCCGCCGGCGATCAGCCAGACGGCGGCCAGTCCGAGGCGGGCGGCGACGCCGAGCCAGGGGCGCAGGGTCTGCCAGCGGCCGGCCGGGGAGGGGGAGGGGGTCACAGTCATTCGTCGTCCGAGCGTCACGAAAGGTTCCCGCTATCCGGTCATCGTGTCGCCGACGGCGCCGACCAGTTCGTCCCGGGCGCGGGCCACCCGGGAGCGGATGGTGCCCACCGGCACCCCCTCCACGTCGGCGGCCTCGGCGTAGGACAGGCCGAGCAACTGGGTGAGCACGAACGCGGAGCGCCGCTCGGCCGGTAGCCGGCGGACCAGGTCGGTGGCGCCGAGCTGACCGGCCGGGTCCGGGTAGGGGCGGTCGGTGGCGGCCTGGGCGGCGAGTCGCGCGTCGAGCCGCCGGCGGCGTACCACCGTGCGCAGGTGGTCGGCGCAGGCCCGGCGGGCGATGCCGAGCAACCAGGTACGCACGCTGGAGCGCCCCTCGAAGCCGGGCAGCGCCCGGAACGCCCGCAGGTACGTCTCCTGGGTCAGGTCGTCCGCGCTGTCCGGGTCGACGAGCGCGGCGGCGAAGCGCCACACCTCGGCCTGGGTGGCCCGGACGAGGGCGGCCTGCGCGTCGCGGTCCCCGTCGCGGGCGGCGAGCGCCCAGCCGGTGGCCGTGTCCCGGACAGCCTCGGCGGCCGCCTCGGGGCGGTCGTCGGCGGTGTCACGCGAGCCGGGGATCACGTCACCCGAGGTTACGCGGCGTACCTGGAGGGGACAGGGTCCTTCGGCCCATTCCGTGGTCCCGCACACGCCGGGAACTTTTTCCCGCCGCCGTCCGACTACCCTCCCATGACCTCCGAGCAGGCCCGGCGTGGCGCGCGCCGCCGCGCCGGGTGGGCGCTCGGTCACGCCCGCCCGGGACCGGCTCGCCGGATCGGCTCCGGTTCGGGAACCATGGCGGTCATGACTGCTGCCGTACGCCGCCCGTCCCGGGCCGTCGCCGCCCGATCCGGGGCCGTCGCCGGGCTGCTGCTCCTGCTGGTCGCCCTGCTGCTCGTCCCGGCCACCCCGGCCAGCGCCCACGCGGTGCTGGTGAGCAGCAGCCCGGCCGCCTCCGCCGTGGTGCCCGACGCGCCCGCGCAGGTGGTGATCACCTTCAGCGAGAGCGTCCGCAAGGTGCCCGGGAAGGTCCGCGTGATCGCCCCCGACGGCTCGCGGGCCGACCGGGGCGAGCCGACGTTCCAGGGCGCCGAGGTCACCATCCCGGTGGACCCCGGCGCGGGGCGCGGCACCTATCTGGTGAGTTACCGGGTCATCTCGGCGGACAGTCACCCGGTCTCCGGCGCCTTCACCTACTCCGTCGGCGCGCCGTCCGAGCCGCCGACGGACAGCGGCACCGACAACCGGGCGAACCCGGTGACCGAGACCGCGGTGAAGGTGGCGAAGTACGCCGGCTACGCCGGGTTGCTGCTGCTCGTCGGCCCGGCGCTGGTGCTGGCCGCGCTCTGGCCGCGCCGGCTGTCCCGCCGCGGCCCGGCCCGGCTGGCCTGGACCGGGCTGGGCGTGCTGGCGGTGGCGACGCTGGCCGAGATCTGGCTCCAGGTGCCCTACGTCAACGGCGGCGGCCTGTTCGACGTGACCGGCTCCGGGCTCGGCGACGTGCTCGGCAGCGCGTACGGCACGACCCACCTGGTCCGGCTGGGCCTGCTCGCCGCGGCGGCGTTCCTGCTCCGGCCGCTGTTCGCCGGCCCGGTCGGCCGCACCGACGGGATCATCCTCGCCGTTCTCGGCGGCGCCGCGCTGTTCACCTGGCCGCTCGCCGGGCACGCGGCGGCCTCGCCGGCCCCGGCCGTGTCGGTGGTGGTGGACGCGGTGCACCTGGGCGCCATGGCGGTCTGGCTCGGCGGGCTGGTGATGCTCGCGGTGTTCCTGCTGCGCCGGGCCGACGAGCGCGAGCTGGACGCGATCCTGCCGATCTGGTCCCGCTGGGCGGCGCTCGCGGTGGCCGCGCTGCTGCTGGCCGGCACCGTGCAGGGGCTGATCGAGGTGGCCAGCCTCCAGGCCCTGATCGACACCACGTACGGGCAGCTGCTGCTCGCCAAGATCGCGCTGTTCGCGCTGGTGATCGGCGTGGCCGCGTACTCCCGGGCGCTGGTGCGGCGGCGGGTCGCCGCCGGACGGCCGGGCTCGATGCGGCGGGCGGTGGTGGCCGAGCTGGTGATCACGGCGGTGGTGCTGGGCGTGTCGGCGACGCTCGTGCAGACCACACCGGCGCGGACCGCCGTCGCGGACGCGCCGGGCGCCTCGCCCGGCTACTTCTCCACCACGCTGAGCAGCCCGATCTACTCGCTGCAGGTCGAGCTGGACCCGGCCGAGACCGGCAACAACTCGATGCACCTGTACGCCTACACCCCGGACAACCGGCCGCAGCCGGTGCAGGAGTGGAAGGTGACCGCCGCCCTGCCGTCGGCCGGGATCGAGCCGATCACGGTTCCGCTGCTGCCGTTGAGCGACAACCACGCCACCGGGGAGGTCAACCTGCCGGCCCGTGGTGACTGGCAGTTGCGCATCACCGTCCGCACGTCCGACATCGACCAGGCCACGGTGACCGCCACCGTGCCGATCAAGTAACGGGAAGGTCCCACTGATGATCCGTCTCCGGCGCTCCGCGACCGTCGCCGCGCTGACCCTGACCGCCGTCGCCACGACCGTGCTCGGCCTGGCCGGGCCGGCCTCGGCGCACGTCACGATCAACCCGGCCGAGGGCAAGCAGGGCGGCTACGGCCGGTTCGCCTTCCGGGTGCCGAACGAGAGCGACACGGCGTCGACGGTCAAGGTCGAGGTGAACCTGCCGGAGAACGCACCCGTCGGTTCGGTGTCCACGATGCCGGTGCCGGGCTGGACGGTGGCGGTGGAGAAGCGCAAGGTCGACCCGCCGATCGAGGTGCACGGCAGCCAGCTCACCGAGGCGGTGTCGAAGCTCACCTTCACCGCGGCGCCGAACGGCGGCGTGAAGCCGGGCGAGTTCCAGGAGTTCCCGGTGTCGATGGGCCCGCTGCCGCAGGTCGACACGATGGTGTTCAAGGTGCTCCAGACGTACTCCGACGGCAACGTCTCCCGGTGGATCGAGGAGCCGACGCCGGGCGCGGAGGAGCCGGAGAACCCGGCGCCGGTGCTCAAGCTGGCCGCCGCCGAGAACGCGCCCGCCTCGCCGGGCGCGAGCGCGCCGGCCGCCGCGGCGGCCGACGACGATGACGACGACGCCGGCTCCGGCGCGGCGACCGCCCTCGGGGTGGCCGGTCTGGTCGCCGGACTGGCCGGCCTGGTCCTCGGCGGTCTGGCGTTCGCGCGTACCCGGCGGGAGCCCGCGGCGAAGTCCTGAACGCGAGCGACGCACCGGCCCGGCGGAACGATCCGCCGGGCCGGTCGCCGTCCCGGCCGGGTGCCGCCGATATCCGGCGATCGGCCGACCCGCGTCGGTAAGGTCGGCCGGGTAGTTGGCTACCGAGAGGGACGACGCGAATGCGTTTCGCACGCACGATCGCCGGCATGGTGCTGCTGGCGCTGGGGGTTCCGGCCCTGCTGGCCGGCGCCGGCCTCTGGCTCGCGGCCGGGCATGCCGACCCGGACGGCGGTTTCGGCGCCCGGTTCGAGCCGGTCCGCACGCCCGCCCGCGCGGTGCTGGTGACCGACGTGGACGCGCTGCTGCGCACCGACCTGCCGGTGGCGCGCACCGGGCAGGCCCGGCTGCACCTCACCGCGCGGGACGACCACGGCCCGGTCTTCCTCGGCCTCGCCCCGGCCGACGAGGTGCGGCGGTGGCTGGCCGACGTCCCGCACAGCACCGTGCGCCGCGTCGCCGTCACCCGGGGCCCGCTTCCGGTCGATCTCGACCCGGCCACCGCCGGCGACGGCGTCGCCGTGCCGCTGGCCCAGCCCTTCTGGGTACGCGAGGGCATCGGCTCCCTGGAGTGGAGCCCGGCCGAGCTGGGTGGCCGGTCGTTGAGCCTGGTCGTGATGCGCGTGGACGGCGCCGACGGGCTCGACCTGCGGATGCGGGGCGAGCTGCGGGCCGGCTGGTTCCCCGGGCTGGCGTGGGCGCTGCTGACCGGCGGGACGCTGCTGGTGGTCCTCGCCGTGGTGGTGCTGCTGCGGCCGCTGCGGCCGCGTGAGGTGGTCTTCGTGGTCGAGCCGGACCAGGTGCCGGTGCTGGCCGGGCGCCTCGGCGTCACCTCGCTGAGCGGGCTGGGCCGGCAGCCGGGTCCGGCGTCGCGGCCCGAACGGCATCTGGTGGCGGTGGGCTCGGGCGCCCACGGGCGGACCCGCGCGGCGATCGCCCCGCCGCCCGGCCGGTGCCCGGACGACCAGGACTGACCGGAAGAACCGAACGGCCCTCCGCGCTGCCGACGCGGAGGGCCGTCCTCACCGGGGGATCGGTGCTACCTGGGAGAAATCTGAGGTAGTTGAGACCAGATTAGCGCTGATCGCCGTTTGTTGCGAGGTGTGTCCGTTCAGTCCGTGTTATCCGAGGTTCGTCCCGGTGGTGGCGGATCGGGAGCGCCACCAGCAACAGCAGGCTGAGCAGCACGTACACGTTGCGCACGACGAAGTCGACCGGGTCGTCCGTGTGCACGATGGCGGTGCCCCAGTCCTGGAACGTCACCAGGCCGTACACGATCGGCAGGCCGACCACGGCGGCCAGCGCGAACAGCCCGCCCCGGCGGCGCGCCCCGGCCGGCGTCGCCGGATCGGCATCCAGCGCCGCGTCGACGAGCACCACCACGGCGGGGATGAACCAGTAGAGGTGGTGGATCCAGGTGATCGGGCTGACCAGGCCGCCCACCAGGCCGGTCACTGTGAGCCCCACCAGCGCGTCCCCGGCGCGCGCCGCCCGCGCCGCGCGCCACAGGCCGAACGCGGCCACCGCCAGCGCGAGCAGCAGCCACAGCAGCCGGTCCGCCTCGGCCGACGCGGACAGGCGGCTGAGCAGCCCGAACAGCGACTGGTTGCCGGTGTAGTCGGTGCGGCCCACCCGGTCGGTGGCCCACAGCTCGTGGGTCCAGAACCGCCACGAGTCACCGGGCGCGACCGCCGCCGCCAGCAACGTGGCCGCCGCCGCGGTCGCCGCCGCCACCGCCGCCGCCCGCCACTTGCGGGCGACCAGCAGGTAGAGGACGAAGATGCCGGGGAAGAGCTTGAGCGCCGCGGCCAGTCCCACGCCCACGCCGGCCCAGCGTCGCCCCTGGGGTACGGCGAACAGCAGGTCGGCCAGGATCAGCACCACCAGCAGCATGTTGATCTGCCCGAGCGTGAGCGTCTCCCGGGTGCTCTCCACCGCCAGCACCAGCAGCACGGCGACCGTCAGCCCGAACCCGCGCGGCAGGTCGTGCCGCCGCAGCACCGGCAGCACCAGCCAGCGGGTCGTCACCACCACGGCGGCCACGGTCAGCACCACGAACGTGGCGACCGCGACGCCGAGCCGCAGATAGCCGAACGGCAGCAGCAGCAGCGCCGCGAACGGCGGATAGGTGAAGTAGAGCGCGCCCTGCACCCGGTCCGGCTGGACGTAGTCGTAGAGCGGATGCCCGGCCGCCCACCAGTCCATCGCCGACATGTAGATCTTCTGGTCGTAGTAGTCGTGGCGCAGGTTGGGCAGGTAGAGCGCCGGCAGGATCGCGACCAGCGCCAGCACCGCTACGACCCGCCGGACCGTACGCGCGCCCACGTCGCCGCGGGCGACGGCGGGTGGGGCGGCGGGTTCGGCTGGCACGCAGGAAACCCTAGCGGTCCACGTCGGCCACCGTGCCGAGGCGCGGGCGGGTCGGCGGCGCGTAGTCTGTTCCGGTGGCTGATCTTCTCGTCTGGATCGACTGTGAGATGACCGGGCTGGACCTGCGGCGGGACGCGCTGATCGAGGTCGCGGCGCTGGTCACCGATCCCGATCTCAACGTGCTCGGTGACGGCGTCGACGTGGTGATCCACGCCGACGACGAGGTGCTCGACGGCATGCCGGAGATCGTGCGCAGCATGCACGCCAAGTCCGGGCTCACCGAGGAGGTGCGCCGCTCCACGGTCACCCTGGCCGAGGCCGAGGACATGGTGCTCGACTACGTGACCAGCTACGTGAAGGACCCACGTACCGCGCCGCTGTGCGGCAACTCGATCGCCACCGACCGGGGCTTCCTGGCCCGCGACATGACCCGGCTCGACGCCCACCTGCACTACCGGATGATCGACGTGTCGTCGATCAAGGAGCTGTGCCGGCGCTGGTACCCGCGGGTGTACTTCGGGCAGCCGCAGAAGGGCCTGGCCCACCGGGCGCTCGCCGACATCCGGGAGAGCATCCGCGAGCTGGAGTACTACCGGCGGACCGTGTTCGTGCCGCTGCCGGGCCCGGACGTCGAGGCCGCGAAGGCGATCGCCGCCCAGCTCTGACGCCCGCGCCGAACCCGGTGGACGGGGTCGGCCGGAGTGTGGCTATTATTAGTCCGCGCACCGCCCGGGCAACCGCAAGCGGCGAGCATGGTGGCTGTAGCTCAGTTGGCAGAGCACCGGGTTGTGGTCCCGGTTGTCGTGGGTTCAATTCCCATCAGTCACCCCGATAGTGGATCTGCTCCACTGCCTGATCACGCCCCCTCCTCCGAGGGGGCGTGAGTCGTTTCAGGGGCACCGCAGGGGAGTCGTGGCCCCGCCAGTGCGCGTCTCCCCTGCGGAAGGCGTTCGAACTCCGGCTGGAAATCGACGCGATGTGCTTCCTGTCCGAAGAAGCACGCCTACACTGGGGTGGTACATAGAGCCGATCAGTCCGCGGATGTGGTCGGAAGTCGGGCCGAGGACTCCCGGGGCAGACCGGGACCTCGGCCCCGCGCATGTTCCAGTCAGTGCAGCTCGATCTCGGACATCCTCAGTGTGGGCGTCAGCGGAGCGAGCAGCTGTTGCCCATGAGCTGAGCCGTGTGCGCTGCTGACCGCGCCGGCAACGATGTCCGGCAGCCACAGCAGCGGATCACTCTGCGGTCCGTACGGCCGCACGAAGTCAATCTTGATCCGTCCTGAGATGATCCGCCGCCGCTTGAACTGAGCAATGGCAGCGGTGTCCATGGCGTTGAGCGACGCCGTGCGGGTCTCGATGCTCGCGTGTTCCACGCCTGCCCGGTCGAGTTGCCACAACATCTGCTCCATGCACAGCCGCCGGGCGCGTTCCTGCCGGGAGCTGTCCATGCCGGTTCCCATGACCACCACATGGACCGCTGCAGTCATGGACGCTACGGCCTGGACCATCTTGCGCCGTTCGCCGTCGGTCGCGTCCCGGTAGTGAACGCGGGCCCGGGGCGTTGGAGCCAGCCTGGCAGCGTCGAACCTGACCATCTCGACCTCGCCGGTCTGTATCACCGCCGCTGCGAGCACGTAGATGCCGCTGCGGTCGGGCCGCTGACGCATCGACTCGTCGAGCCAGGCCGCGCTGCTCATCTGACCACCTCAACGACCGGCTGACGGAAGGTCCATGGCGCGCCCGGCCATGAGGGGAACGAGCGCGGTCCCGACAAGACATGGCCTGTGTGTCTCCTCACGACGAAGCCCCCTCCTTCCGGAGGGGGCTTCGTCGTGAGCGGGGTTCAGGGGGTCGGCTCGACGCTCGGCGTACCGGCGTCCGGCGTGGTGTCGGGGTCCGGGGTGTCGGCGGCCGGCGGCTCGTACGGCAGGGCGCTGCCCTTGACGTACTCCTCCCAGCTCATGTTCCAGTCGGTCCAGCCGTTGCCGTTCTGGAGCTTGCGCTCGGTGCCCTTCACCGTGATCGGGTCACCGATGCGGGTGTTGGCGAACAGCCAGTTGCCTTCCTTCATCGAGACGTTGACGCAGCCGTGCGACACGTTCGACCGGCCCTGCACGCCCTCGGACCAGGGCGCGGCGTGGATGAACTCGCCGCCCCAGGTGAGCCGCTGGGCGTAGTCGATCTCGGTGCGGTAGCCCTCCTCCGGGCCCAGCTCCTCCATGGTGTCGAAGACCGTGTGCCGGAGCTTCTCCATCACCACCATCGTGCCGCTGGAGGAGGGGGTGCTCTTCTTGCCGAGGCTCACCGGGATGGTCTTGACCACCTTGCCGTCGCGGGTGACTGTCATCCGCTTGGTGCGGTTGTCGACCGTCATCACGAACGACGGACCGATCTTGACGTCGACGGTGAGGTCGGACCGGCCGTACCAGCCGCCGCCGAGCGGCAGCCCGCCCGCCTGCACCTTGTAGCTGACGGTGCTGTTCGGCTTCCAGAACGTCTTGGGCCGGTAGCGCACCTCGGTCGGGCTCACCCAGTGCCAGATGCCCTCCTGGGCCGGCTTGGCGGTGACGATCATCCGGCGCTGCACGTCGTCGCGGTAGTCCTCCGGGATGGCCCGGCCGAACTTCACGATCAGCGGCATGGCCACGCCGACGACCTGGTTGTCGCCGAGGAAGCTGGTGACCCGGACCTGCTTGGCCGGCTTCGCCATGGTGGTGAACGTGCTGGTGGCGGTCGCGGGCTTGCCGTCGTCGCCGGTCGCCGTCACGGTCGCGGTGTACGTCTGCCCGTACTCCAGGGCGCCGGCCGGCAGCCAGCTCTTGCCGTCCGCGGCGACCGCGCCGTCGACGGCCTTGCCGGCGGAGTCCTTCACCTCGACTGTCGTCTCCTGCGCCTCGGTCGTGGTGAAGACGATGGCGGTGGAGGCGGGCACGTCCTTGGCGTCGGCGGCGGGCTCGCTGATCGTGGCGGCGGCCTTCGGGGCCTTCTCGCCACCGTCGCCGCCGCCCTGCCAGCTCGACGGCTTGCCGCCACCGCCGCCGGTGCAGGCGGAGGTCAGGGCCAACGCGGCGGCGAGCACCCCGGCCGCCAGCGCGCGGCGGCGGCCGACGCGCGGGGCGCTCCCGCCCCTGATCGGTTCGTCCTGGCCAGCTCGCATGATTCCCTCACAAGTGATGCCGTTCGGCGTCGTCTCAGGTCAGACGCGCCGGAGCGCTTACGCGTTGCCGGGCGTGAACCGGAACACCCCGCCGGGATGTAACGATTCCACGGCCGCCCGGCGCTTCGTCGGAGGTGGCGTGTCCGACCACGGTACGCCGGTCAGAACGGGGCGGGCTGCCCGCCCTCCGGCACCGGCAGCGCGCTGCCGGCGACGAACTCCGACCAGCTCAAGCTCCAGGCAGTCCAGCCGTTACCCGGCGCGAGGCGCCGCTCGGTGCCCTTCACCGTGATCGGATCACCGACGAGCGTCTTGCCGAACAGCCACCGCCCGTCGGCCATCGACACGTTGACGCAGCCGTGCGAGACGTTCCGGCGCCCCTGCACGCCCTCGGACCAGGGCGCGGCGTGGATGTACTCGCCGCCCCAGGTGATCCGCTGGGCGAAGTCGATCTCGGTGACGTACCGGTTGGCCGGGTCCGGCTCGCTGCGGGTGTCGAAGACGGTGGACTCCTTCTTCTCCATCACCACCATCGTGCCGCTGGAGGAGGGGGTGCTCTTCTTGCCCAGGCTCACCGGCAGCGTACGGATCACCGTGCCGTTCTCGGAGACCGTCATCCGCTTCGTCGCGTTGTCGACGGTCATCTCGAACGCGCGGCCGATCTTCGCGGTGGCGCTCCGGTCGATGTTGCCGTAGCGGCCGTTGCTCAGCGGGATCCCGGCCAGCGCCAGCCGGACGGTGATCGTGGTGCCGGTCTTCCAGTACTCCGGGGCGCGGTAGTACGCCTGGGTGCCGT
The DNA here is from genome assembly GCF_028768405.1 of Micromonospora chalcea. Classification (NCBI taxonomy): domain Bacteria; kingdom Bacillati; phylum Actinomycetota; class Actinomycetes; order Micromonosporales; family Micromonosporaceae; genus Micromonospora; species Micromonospora chalcea. The sequence goes on from NZ_CP118233.1 coordinate 6,020,206, forward strand.
TGTCGACCCAGTGCCAGGCGCCGGGCTGCGGCGGGTCCGTCTGCACGAACATCCGCTTCTGCACCGCGGCCCGGTCCTTCTTCGGGATGCCCGGGGAGAACTCGGCGACCACCGGCATGGCCACGCCGTACGTCTTGTCGCTGAACAGGTAGAGCCCGGAGCCGATCATCGACTTCGGCTTGGCCATCGTGGTGAACGTGCTGGTGCCCTCGTACGTCTGGCCGTCCTTGCCGGCGCCGGTGACGGTGGCGGTGTACTTCGTGCCGTACTTCAGCGCGGCCGACGGCACCCAGCTGGACCCGTCCCGTCGCATCCGTCCGGCGACGGCGGTGCCGTCGGCGGTGGCGAGCACCACCTTCGACACGGTGCCGCCGCCCGGGATGCGGGCGCTGATCTCGGTGCTGACCGGCCGGCTCGCCGCGCCGTCGGCCGGGCTGACAGTCAGCGCCGCCGCGGGGGCGCCGCCGGTCGGGGCGGCGCTCGGGTCGGCGGGCGCCGAGGCCGAGACGCCGCCGACCTGCTGCTGGCCGGGCTCGAAGGCCGGCTTCTTCCCCTCGTCGCCGCCGCCGCACCCGGTCAGTGCCAGCGACGCCGTGAGGACCAGGGCGCCCACCGTCGCCCCGGCCCGCGAGAACCTGCCCATGCCCACCCCTGTCCTCACATGCCTGGCGGACATCGTGCCGTATCGACGCCATCTGACCCGCCCCCGCGCTCAAGTCTTTGACCGTTTTGGTCGCTTTCGCCGGTTAAGCTCGTCCGAAGGGGGGACCCCGGTATCGGATTGGAACCCGGCTCCGCGGGCGTGCTAATCTTCTTCCCGTTGTCAGCGAGCGCCGCTAGCTCAACTGGCAGAGCAGCGGACTCTTAATCCGCGGGTTCGGGGTTCGAGTCCCTGGCGGCGCACCAACGATCAAAGCCCCGACCTGGTGTCACGCACCGGGTCGGGGCCTTTTTCGCTTACGCGGGTCTCGTGTGCGTGTGGCGCGTACCGCTGGTTCTTCCCCGGGGTTGAAGGGCCAGACGTGTCCGGGCGTTAGGCGAGAGCTTCCGGAGCGCGCCGCCGCCACCACGCGGTGAAGAGGGTTACTACGTGCGTCTTGATCTCGTCCGTGATGATTTCGTGCGCGTCGTCCATGAGCGGCCTGACGGCGTGCTTGTAGACCTCTGGGTGGTGTTCGACCGAGGGGCAGGTGAAGATGGCCAGCATCCTCAGGACGCGCAGGGTGTCTGTTCCGAGGAGGGGAAAGTGAGCCTCCAGCAGCCTCGCCAGGGCTGACCACACCTTGTCCACGACAAGGCGGATTACGGCGTCGGTCACCAGCCGGGGCACCCCCGAACCGAACCGCTGCGACAACACGCCGGTGATGAACTGCTTGGCGGTATCCGAGAGCAGGTCGACGGCCTTGTTGATCCTCTCGATCAACTGGATCAGGGCCACCAACAGGCTGCACCACGTGTGATCGGCCAAGCATCTCTTGACCTCCCTGGCGTCAGCCTTGTTCCGGACGAGGCTGTCTATGCCGGCTGAGATCTCGGGCCACGTGTTCCCCATGACCTCTCGGCCGACGGTGTCTATCCGGCCAAGGTCTGATGACGTCGATGATGGTTCAACATCGCGGGGCAACCGACCGTTGATCTTGGCTCGATCGTCGGCGGCCCACAGGTAGTCGGCGATGTCCAGGCGTGCAAGGTCGAAGTAGACCTGGCGGTTGCGGGCGTTAAAACCCAGGCGTCCGGATCCTTGGTCTGCTTCTGCCTCTTCCTTGAGTTCGCGCCGCCGGTCGTCGCGTTTCTCTGGCTGGTCGGCGGCCAGGCTCATCCATGAGCCTTTTCCAGCCTGATCTTGCAGGTCAGCCCGGGTCGGCAAGGGGTGCTGATCGATGAGGGCGAGGCTCCAGGTAGGACAGCAAATCGACCAAAACCCGATGCCCCGACCGGGAGCCTCGCCATGCTGTCCTACCCTGCCACGATCCCGTTGTCCAACCGGACCCTGAACCACCTCGCCGAGCGAATCCGCGGCCACCGCCAGCAGCGCAAATCCCGGTGGAGGCGACTGAACCCGGGCCGCCAGGCACTACTCGCCCTGGCCCACCTGCGCAACGGCGACACCTACACCCGCCTCGCCGCCGGCTTCGAGATCGGCGTCGCGACCGCCTGGCGCTATGTTCAAGAAGCAATCGCCCTGCTCAGCGCTGCCGCCGAGGACCTGGACACCGCCATGCGGCGCATCCGACAACTGGCCTACGCGATCCTGGACGGCACGCTGACCCCGATCGACCGGGTCGCCGACCAGAAGCCGTACTACTCCGGCAAGCACAAACGTCACGGCGTGAACGTGCAGGTCATCGCGGATGCGGCCGGGCGTCTCGTCTGGGCATCGGCCGCGCTGCCCGGTTCAACGCATGACCTGACCGCCGCCCGCACCCACGGCATCATCGAAGCCTTGACCAGCGCCGATGTGATGACCTTCGCGGACAAGGGCTACCAGGGCGCCCGCGGCAGCCTGCGCATCCCGTTCAAGCGGCGCCGCTTCCGGCCGAAGCTGTCACGCCGGCAGAAGACGGTCAACCAGGCGCACGCGAAGATCCGCGCCCGCGGTGAGCGCGCGATCGCCACGCTCAAGACCTGGAAGATCCTGGCCAAGCTTCGCTGCTGCCCGCGCCGCGCTACCGCGATCGTGCAGGCCACCCTCGTCTTGCACCACGTCGAAGCCGCCCGCTACGCAGGATGAAAAAGGCTCCATCCTTGCCAGCCGTGTTGTGAGCCCCCGCAGCCGGAGCACTCGCAGCCCGGCCGTCGGGCGTTTGCGCAGTTAGCCCTGTGGGTGTTGGTCATCATCCGCAAGCCACCACCCGGTCTGTTGCACTCAAAGCGACTAGCTGATGACCCTACGTAAGATAGTTATGGGTGCCAATGGGTGTCTGAAGGGGGTGGGGTGGCTCGACCCTTTCGGCCTCGACCTTCTGCGGGTGTTCTGCCTGTTGGGTGCCTATAGATCCGCTCCTTCGGCTGAGCTATGACGGATTATTGATAGACCACTCTTCCCTCATTTGCATTCACTTGCTTCGGTTGCGCAGGCCGATGACCAAGGCTCGGGCTGGACAGGTTGTGGTGCTCCGGAGCCTGTGCTGATCCCACGAGGGGACACCCTGAGAGCTCATCGTGGGTCTTTCGGATGCCACCCCAAGCGCCGACTCTGGATGGGCTGTCGACTCGGCCGCCATTGACTTGATGTGACGGCGCGGATGCGCTGTGCTGTCAGGTGGTCGTCGTCCGATCGGAGGTGATCGTGGCCGTGCAGGTGGATCCCGAGTGGTGGAGTTCGGGGCTGTGGAACGGCCGACCGATCCTCGAGCTCCTGCGACAACGTGACATCACTACGGTCTTCCGCTTCCTTCACGCCCGGGGCATGTCCTACGGCAGGATCGCCGCTCTCGTTGGCCTCTCGCCCCACCGCGCTACTGAAATCGCCAAGGGCGTCCGGCAGGTCACGGCGTACGAGGTGCTGGAACGGATCGCCGTGGGTCTGAATATTCCGCGTCCGGTCATGGGGCTCGGCCGCAACGAGGACAGCACTATGCCGCGCGACGTCAGCATCGAGACCGTGGCCGGTGGAGCGGATCGATCGCCTGCCCGTATGGGGAGCAGTGAGGCCGGAGGCCTGGTCAGACTCCGTCTGGGATTGGACGAGGCTCTGGCGGCGTCGAGTGTCGCCCCTCGGCAGCTTGAGCTGATCGAGCAAAGCGCCGGTTCGTCCATCGCGGAGGCCAACCAGCCGACCGCCTCCTCGAGCCGAACCGCCAGGGTGCGCGGCTGGTCTTGCCGCGGTGGTGCGGGTGATCCGGACGGCTTGGTGGGCGTGCGGAAACAGGATGTCGCCGCGATGTTCATGGAGACTGCCTTGGTGGTGCGGGGTCTCGTGGCGGCCGTGGCCACGGTCGCGGGATCGGTGGCCTACCGGGGTCTGCGCCAGGACGGTCTTGAGCTGGGCGTGCAAGGTCGGCTGCTTGGCCTTGACCGGGATCAGTAGATGGCCGCCGTGCCGTGTTTGGCGATCTTGTTCACGTGGCCGGTCGGCGTGTGCAGTTTGTCCGCGACGAATTTCAGAAACTTCAACCGATGCCGGGCAAGGAACTCCTGGGTATCCTCACCGTTTGTCAGGTTACGGCTATCGGAGGGGATGTCGCGTGCGGGCGATCGACCAGTATCGGAAGACCGAGCAGACGTTTCGCGAAGCCCCGGAGCCCTCTAGCCTCTACGAGAACATCGCTCAGGTCGATTTCGAGCTACGGTTTCTGACCCTATGCGTCGCCGGTTGCCTGCGGCAGAACGACCGAGAGGCGGTGAACCTGGGCCGTGCTCCAGGCTTCGGAAGCTGGACAAGCTATCTGCGCCGCTTCCTCTCGCTCGCACCGAACCTGCCGAGCACCCCGGCCGTACGCATTGTCACTAGTGCCGTGAGCCGAGTCCTCGGCGCGCTCGACTCCCGCTGGCCCAACGACTCCGGACTGACAAGCCTCCTGAAGCTGCGGAACCACCTAAGTCACGGGGGCCCCGTCCCCCATGAGCCGGATCGTTCGGCACTGGCAAGACATGTCAAGCGAGTTATCTCCGAGGTCACCGAGGCCGTTCACACGATGCTGGCCGACGCGGAGATGATGCAGGGTACGCGCACTGGCGACAGCATGTTCGGAGTGACGCTCGCCTGGCCGGACGGATGCCTTCCGCTGTGGCCGTTCGTGCTCTCCGACAACGCCGGAAGCTGGTGTCTCCTCGCCCAGTTCACCGGACTTCAGCCGGTCTATATTCGGCCCGGCGAATACGCGCCGGTCCGGTTCAATCTGGCCGACGAGGAGCTGGTGCATGCCATAGGCCAGTCCATCGAGGCGAAGAACGGCGACCGCGCGTTCGCCGCCTTCATTTCGGACGTGCGTGCCGACCTAGCCGGTTTTCGTGATCCGGACTTCGATCCCTACCACGATGAAATAGCCGGTGGTGTCGCGTTTTTCTGGAAACGCGCAACCAGTGAGGGAACCGAGGATCGCATCGACGGATTCCGGTTGGGCCCAGACGAGGCGCGGCAGTGGAAAGATGGTACACAGTGGCAGCCGTACTCGCACTTCCTCCGGCAGTTGGCGAACCTGACCGTGGTTGCTCGCAGGATCCGGCAGCAGCTTGTCGAACTCTACCAACAGTTGGTTACTGAGGAACAGACCGCGCTCGGCTGGGCTGCGATGCCGCCGAACCCAGTGGAGTCGAGAATCCGGATAAGAGATCTCTCCGGTCAACCGGCGGCCGAGAGCAGTGACATGCAGTCCTTCGACCAGCTCCTCACTCAGATCGACACCAGCGTCGAGTCACGAGGAACCCACACTCAAGTCTACTTCGTTACTGGTGAGGCCGGTATCGGCAAGACCCGGGTTCTCCTCAAAGCGGCACTCGACCGCGCCAGTCAGATCGAGGAGGGCAAGAGCCCGGAGGGCCCGCTCTTCCTCTACGTGTCGTCGGCCGGGCATGTTCTGGCTACATTACCGATGGTGGTGGACGCGGCGGTCACAGCGACCAGAAACCTCACCGAGGCCGCAGTTCGGGCGTTGTGCCGCAATGGCCTCATGGCACTCTTTGTCGACGGATTCGACGAGTTGCTCGGCGGCGTCGGTTACGACGACGCGCTGGGATCCTTGAGGCCCTGGATCGAGGATCTCGGCGGCCGCGGAGTGATCATCGTTTCTGCGCGCTCCTCTTACTACCTGAACCAGTACCGGTCCAGCATTCAGCGGGCTGACGGTTCACAGCGCCTCGCTGTCCGACACCAGGTGGCCGAGATCCAACGCTGGGACAAGTCCCTGGCGGCGCGCTTTCTGCAAATTAATGGCGTGCCGGAACGGGAGACCGCGGTCCTGAGCGAACAGGACCGCGATCTGCTAGGTCTACCCTTCTTCGCCAGAGTCTTCCTCGAGGATGTACGCAGGCGTGCGGCCAGCCGAGACGTCGAGGCCGCTGCCGGCCGGCCCCTGCCGCAGCGTCTCATCGATCAGTACATCAACCGGGAGATCGCGAAGCTCACTACCCCAGGCAGCAAACCACTCCTGACCAATATGGAGTTGGAACGAATGTTCGAGTATCTGGCCCAGCTGATGGCCGACCAGCGTGAGCGCGAGGTGTCCGTCGAGGAACTTCGGTTTGCCGCCTCGCTGGCGATCAATAGCGAGGATCTGGAGGTGCGCCGCGGCCTGACGAATCGTCTATCGGTTCTGTGCGGTGTCGCGTTCGCCGGGAACAGCAGATCCACCGAGAAGCGCTTCACCTTCCAACACGAACTCTTCTACGATCAGTTCCTCGCGAATGCAATTTTGGAGATGATTCGCAACGATAAACATGTCGAGTTTCATGACGTTCTGGCCAGCGTGGAATGGCGAGCCGCGACTGTCACGCATGTGGTCCGGTACAGCGCCGAAACTATCCCTGAACTTATGATCACCGAGATGGGCCAGACCCGGCACGTGTCGCCGGAGCGGCAGCAGACTTTCCGCAAGAACCTTGGTTCTCTCTGGGCTGAGGTGGCCCGGGTGCTTCGTCGCCTCGGTTCGGTGCGGATCCACGACGTCGAGTTCGACGTGCTGGATCTTTCGGACGTGACATGCGGGCAGCTGACCTTCGCCCATTGCGCCATCAACGAACTGATTCTGCCGTTGACACCGTGTATCAACTTCGACGACTGCGACATCGAGACCCTCCGGGTGAGGATGTTGATGCGGCTGGGAAATGTGACCGGACTGGATCCGGAACGGATCACGCTTCTGATCACCCCGCAGTCTTTTTGCGAGGGGACAGCGGATATCTCGCGCGAGTTGGTCCGGCTCGGTGTACCGCTGCAACGGGTGGCTGAGAGCCGTCCGGACAGCCAGTTCGCCAACCACGTCGACGTCTTCCTGTCCCGTGTCATCAGCCGGGCGGACTCGATCGTGGTCTACGAATCGGACTACCGCAGCGCCGAGGAACAGTCCGGCTGGCAACATCGCCATGGCCTCGACGTATGGAGGGATTTCGTCCGCTTGCTGGTCAACGCGGGCTTGGCGGATCTCGTACCGATCACGTCGGCCGGACCAGCGAAGGCCAAGGTCCGGTTCAAGGTGCCTCCCACGACGATCCGGGCAGAAGGCCCGGACAATGACAACGTCACCGCTTTCTGGAGTCAGGTCCGCGCTAAGCCCTGAGCTGAGCAGGCATCGTCGACGAATTGGCTCATGACCGGGTGCTCCACGGGTGCTCCGGCGCGATGGACGGACCAGCTTTCGACGGACTGGGCGGGACGCCGACCGGCCGAAGTCGGGGCGTGACCGCGAACAGGTGGACTCAGTCGGCCGGACTGGACGTCATCGCACGTTGTCCGTCTATCTCTTAATCCGCGGGTTCGGGGGTTCGAGTTCCTGGCGGCGCACCAACGAGCAAGGCCCTGAACAGGCGTTCCACGCCGGTCGGGGCCTTTTCGGGTACATCGCCGGCAGGCGGGACGGGCGCGCGCCGGGGCGACCGCCCGCGGGTGGAACGCCATGGATGTCAAACGGGCCGGGAGACACCCATGACGTTCCACCGAGGGGCGGTCAGCCCGGTGGCGGGGAGGGAACCGGCCCATGGGTGCGCCGCCCAAGTACCAGTCGTCGTGGACGAAGCCGCAGGCGTGCCGCCCATGTACAACTGGGACGGCACGAAGGTGATCGGGTACGCGTTCCTGGTGATCACCCGGACCTGATCGGCATTCGCCTGCGGCACGTGACGCCAGGGATGGAATGTGCGCGCCGAATCGGCCGGCAGCCCGGACACGATCCTCGTCTGCATCAGGGGCAACTCCGGCTCGGGCAAGAGCAGCATCGCCCGTGAGCTACGACACCGGCACGGCCGGGGATGCGCCCTCGTCGAACAGGACTACCTGCGCCGCGTCGTCCTGCGCGAACGGGACACGCCCGGCGGCGTCGCGCCCGCCCTGATCGAGCAGACCGTCCGGTTCGCGCTCGACCACGGCTACCACGTGGTCCTGGAGGGCATCCTGTACACCGGCCGCTACCGCGACATGCTGACCTCGCTGCGGGACGGCCACCGGGGGCGGTCGCTGTTCTGCTACCTCGACGTGTCGCTGGCCGAGACGCTGCGCCGGCATCTGACCCGCCCGCAGGCCGGTGAGTTCACCGCCGAGCAGATGAGCGGCTGGTACGCCGCGCACGACATCCTGGGCTGGCCCGGCGAACTCGTCCTCCCGGAGAGCACCGGCTTGGAGCAGGCGGTCGAGACGATCGCGGCCGCCGCCGGGCTGCCCCAGCGTTAGGCGGCGGCGCTTGCCCTTGCGGTTACTGAAGGGGGCAGGCTGGGATCATGTTGTCGATCAGCGAGTTCAGCCAGATGTGTCACCTGTCGCCGCAGGCGCTGCGCTTCTACCACGCCGAAGGGCTGCTCGTGCCCGCCGAGGTCGACGACCGGACCGGCCACCGCTCGTACGCCTTCGAGCAGGTGGAACGCGCAATGCTGATCACGCTGCTGCGGGACACCGGGATGAGCGTGAAGCTCGTCCGGCGTGCCCTCGACGAACCGGACCAGGCGCTCGCCCTGCTCGATCGGCACAGCGACGAGGTCCGCCGGGAACGTCAGGCTCAGGCGGACGCGATCGCTGCCGCCCGCGCCGTCTTCGAGGCGCAGCCCGAGCCGCGGCTGCGGCACGTGCCCGCGACGACTGTGGTGGCGCGGCTCGTGCCGGGCACACCGCTGGGCCGGGACGCGCAGGAGTGGGACCGGGCCGAGGAGATCATCCAGGCGGCGGCGGCCGAACTGGTCGCCACCGTGCGGCAGGCGGGCCTCACCTGCCTGGGTGAGCCGTGGCGGACGCTGGCGCTGGAGACGCCGGAGCAGGACCGGCGCGTACTCGACGGCACCGGGCCGTTCTGGACGGTCAAGGTCGCTGTGGCGGACACCCCGGAGACGCTGCCCTCCCTGCCTGCCGACCTGTTCGTGCAGACGCCCGAGGCCCACGACGAGTTGTCTATCTTCATGCCGGGCCGCAACACCATGGCCAAGTACTGCACTGTGGTCCTGCGCCTGCTCGACGCCGCCCCGGTCGACGGCGACCGGTTCGTCAACCTGGCGCGTCTGCGTCAGGAGGTCCGCCCCGACGGCGTGGTGAGCAGCGCGCCGGTCGAACGACGCCCGGAGTGACGGATCAGCGCCCCGGAACCGCGCCCTCCTCGGCGAGCCGCTTGAGGTTCAGCAACTGCCGGCGGGCCATCACCAGGTCACCGAGGCATCCGCCGAGGGCGATCACCGGGTTCGTCCGCATCACGACCTTGAGCAGCAGGCGGGTCGTGTTCCCGGCATCCGGCACCAGGACGTACGACAGGACCGCGCCCATGATCGAGGCGGTGAGGTGACGCCCCGGCTCGACCGCGAGGATCCGGCCCCTTCGCCGCCCGCCCGCGGTGGTGAACGGCTCGCCGACCGCCGGCTCGGGAAGGCCCACCAGCAGTTGCGGTGAGCGGCGGCCGAGGTTGTCGACCCAGTCGTACGAGTAGGGCGCGAGCCGGATCTGGCCGACCCACTGCCACACGGCCGCCGGTGGCGCGTCCACGCTCACCCCGCGCCACGCCCGCAACGTGGGCGCGGGCACGAAGTCGTCGCACGGGTAGCGGCCCAGCGTCTCGTCGTCCGACACGCCCCACCGGTCACCGAGCATCGGCCCGGCCCAGCACCAGCGTGGTCCGCAGGTCGAGCACGACAGTGCCGCCGAAGTCGTCCACCAGCCGGTCCAGGGCGGCGATCCCGCGCTGCTGCTGCTCGGGGGTGCGGGACAGGTACGGCCCGAACGTGCGCATCAGCGCCAGGTACCGCTCCTTGTCCAGCGGCAGTTCCCGCCGGAACACCTCGCGGCGTACGTCGTCGAACTGCCCGCTGTCGAGGATGTCCCGGTGGAACCAGTCGACGGGCCGCTTCCGGACGGTGGGGTCGACGGATCGCAGTGCGGCCCGGACGGCGGCCTGCTGGCCGGCGTCGGCGTAGTCGTAGCGGTGCCCGAAGACGGCGAGCGTGCCGCCGGGTGCCAGGGCGCGCCGGGCCAGGGCGTTGCGGGTGGCGGCGTCCAGCCAGTGCCAGGCCATCGCGCAGGCGAGCACGTCCACCCCGCCGGCCGGCGGCGACCACCGCTCGAACGTCGTTGCCTCGATGCGCGCGTCCGGGAACCGTTCGGCCAGCCGGGCCGCCATCCGCGCGTCGGGCTCCACACAGGTCAGCGGCGCGCCGAGGCGGGCCAGCACGTCGGTGCCCTTGCCGGTGCCCGCGCCGACCTCGACCACTGAGGCCGGGGTACCGCCGTGGTAGGCGAGGATCGACTCGGCGATCTCCGGCGGATAACCGGGCCGCGCGCGCTCGTACAGGTCGGCGACCGTACCGAAGAGCTTCATCACCAGCAGGATACGGCTCCGACCGGTCCCCGACAGACCGCGCGGAAACCGGCCCACCCGCTTCTACAGTCCGCACCATGAGGTGGACCCTGCGGCTGGCTGCGGCGCTCGGCGTACTCGTGACCGCTCTGGCGACCGGGGTGGCGAGCGCCGCCGCGGCGCCCGCCGACGGCGGCCTCGGCCTGGCGCTGCGGCCCGGTCAGGCCGACTACCGCGCCGGGGACCAGGTCCGCCTCGACCTCACCGTCACGAACGCCACCGGCGCGGCCTGCGCGCTCGCCACCAGCGCCGTCGGCACCGTGCAGATCACCGGGGTACGCCGGGACGGGCGCGACGTCGCGCCGACGCTCGCCCGCAGCTTCCACGACGACGGGATCGGCGCCGCCGCCACCGCCGGACTGACCACCGTCGAGCCGGGCGCGACCGCCACAGTGACCTCGACCGGGGTACGGCTGCGCGACGGCGAGGTGCTCCTCCGCTCGGTGGCCGCCACGCCGGACGGCGGCGGGCTGGACACGCTCTGGCCGGTCGGCGCACCCGGCCGGTACGAGGTGACAGCGGGCTACGTGACGCTGCCGGTGACCGGCGCGGCGGACCTGTGCGCGGGCGCGACGGCGCTGCGGACCACCACGTTCACCGTGTCCGACGGCGGCGGGGCCGGCCAGCGTTGGCTCTGGCTCGTCGGCGGGGGAGTCCTGGCGCTGCTCGTCGTCGCGCTGGTCGTGCTGCTGCTGGTACGCCGACGACGCCGCCCGACCGCCGCCGCCGTGGCGCTGCTGCTGGTCGCCGTCGGCGCGTACGTCGGTGGTGGCGCCCGGCCGGCGCGGGCCGACTACGGCGTCGACCCGACGGCCGGGGTGCCGGTCAGCGGTGTCGACTTCCAGGCGGCCGTCGACGGCTGCCTGGCCGGGTTCGCGCTACCCGGCGGCGACCCGTCCGGCCTGCTGCCGAGGCTGCGCGACAAGAAGAGCCCCCGGGTGCGGATCATTCCGACCACTGGTGGCTCCGGCGCGTTCGAGACGCCGGACAGCGTCGACGGCAAGGGCTCCTCGACCGTCACCTGGAACCCGACCTCCACCGACCCGTACGGCGACGGGGTGGCCCGTGACCCCTGCGCCGCGCTGTACCACGAGCTGAACCACGCCGACGACATCTCCCGCAACGCGGTGCCGCAGGGCGAGTGCGGCGGCACCGGCATCCGTACCGCCGAGGTGAAGGCGACGCTCGCGGAGAACCGCTACCGGGCGGCGAAGGGGCTGCCGCCGCGCACCGAGTACAAGGGGAAGACGCTGCCGAAGAGCCTCGACGAGTGCAAGAAGCCGGCCAAGAAGACGCCGCCGCCGAAGGGGCCGGTGAAGCTCTGCGAGGACGGCGCCGACTGCGGCGGCAGCAACGGCGACCCGCACCTGGTCACGTTCGACCGGGTCGCCTACGACTTCCAGGCAGTCGGCGAGTTCACGCTGGTCGCCTCCACCGGTGGCGACCCGCTGGAGGTGCAGGTGCGGCAGGCCCCGATGGCGGGCACGCGGACCGCCTCGGTCAACTCGGCTGTCGCGTTCCGGGTCGGCGCGCACCGCGTCGCGCTGACCCTCACCGACGGCGGCACGCGGGTACACGTCGACGGCGCGCCGCTCGCCGTACCCCCGGACCGCACCGACCTGGCCGGCGGCGGCACGCTCACCCGCCGCCCGTCGGACACCGGCCCCACCGACGGGTACGACGTGACGTGGCCGGACGGGTCCGCGGCGGCGGTGGACCAGATCGGCCGGTACGGCTACCGGATCCTGGTGCGGCTGGCCGAGACCCGGGCCGGAAAGGTACGCGGACTGCTCGGCGACTTCGACGGCGACCCGGCCGACGACATCGCGCCCGCCTCCGGGGCGCCGTTGGCCCAGCCGGTGCCTTTCGGCAAGCTCTATCCCGCGTACGCGGACAGCTGGCGGATCGCCGCGGACCGCTCGCTGCTGCACTACGACGACGGGCAGGACACCGGCACGTTCACCGACCGCGCGTTCCCGGAACGAGAGGTCACCGTCGCCGACCTCGACCCGGCCCGGCGCGCGGCGGCCGAACAGGTCTGCCGCTGGGCCGGCGTCACCGCGCCCGCCCAGCTCGCCGAGTGCGTCTTCGACGTCGCGGTCAGCGGGCGCCCCGAGTTCGCCGTCGCCGGCGCGAGCACGGAGCGGGTCGCCCCACCCGCGGCCACCCCGATCACCGCCGTACCCGTCGCCACCGCCTCGCTCACCCCCGGCGGCGCGCCGCTGACGTTCACCGTCCGCGCCGGGGACGCCGTCTTCGTCGACGCCACCGCGCCGGGCATCGGCGACCGCTGCTCGCCGTACGTGCTCACCGAGCCGGGCGGCCGGGAGATCGCCAGTGGCTGCAACATCAAGGGCAACGGGTACGTCGACCGCGTCGACCTCACCGCCACCGGCACGTACGCGCTGCGGGTCGTCGCCGCGCCCGGCGACACCGGCCGCGCCGCCGTGCGGGTGTACGCGGCGCGGGACAGCGACGGCACGCTGCAACCGAACGGCCCGGCGGTCACCGCCACCGTCGAGCAGCCCGGCGCACGGGCGCGTTACCGGTTCACCGGGCGCGCGGGCGAGCGCGTCTACGTGGAGGTGCCGACGAGCACGCTCACCGACCAGTGCTCACCGCTGGAGCTGCGGGACGCCGAGGGGCGGCTGCTGCGCAGTGGCTGCGTGATCAACGGGACCGGCGAGGTCGACGGCACGGTGCTGCCCGCCGACGGGACGTACACGGTGGTGGTCGACCCCACCGAACGCGGCACCGGCACGACCACGCTGCGGCTGGTCACCAGCCGGGACCGCGAGGCGGCGATCACGCCCGGCGGGCCACCTGTCGTCGCCGTCGTGGAACGGCCCGGCGCGGTCATCGGCTACCGGTTCACCGCCGTCGCCGGCACGTCGGTGACGGTGAGCGCGACCGCCTCCGACCTGCCGGACCAGTGCGGCGTGCTGGCGCTGCGCGCGCCCGACGGCAGCACCGTCGGCAGCGGCTGCGTGATCAACGGGGCCGGTGAACTCGGGCCGACCGTGTTGCCGGCCTCCGGGGCGTACACCCTGATGGTGGACCCGTCGGGGGCCGCGACCGGGCAGGTCACGCTGGCGGTGCGGTGAGGCCGACCCTGGATTTCGGGGGTGGCGGGCGGGCGTGCTAACGTCTCGTCCCGTTGTCAGCGAGCGCCGCTAGCTCAACTGGCAGAGCAGCGGACTCTTAATCCGCGGGTTCGGGGTTCGAGTCCCTGGCGGCGCACCAACGATCAAGGCCCTGGTTCGGTCACCCGTACCAGGGCCTTTTCGTCGTGCCTGCTCGGACGCGGCAGCCTGGCCGACCCCGGACCCATCGACGGCCGGGCGGGACGGATCATATTCTGACCCGTCGAAGGAGGCCGTCGTGTCCGCCACCCGGAGCGTGCTCACCCCGGCTACCTCGGCCGGTCCGGTCGGGCTGCGCCCCCGGACCTGGACCGCGCTGATCGTGCTCGGGCTCGTCGGGCAGATGGCCTGGACCATCGAGAACATCTACCTGAACCTGTTCGTGTACGACACGATCACCGACGATCCCAACGCGATCGCCACGATGGTCGCCGCCAGCGCAGTGACCGCCACTGTCGCCACCCTGCTGCTCGGTGCCCTCTCCGACCGGACCGGGCGGCGCCGGTCGTTCATCGCGGGCGGCTACCTGCTGTGGGGCGTCTCCACCGCCGCCTTCGGCTTCTTGACAGTGGGTTTCGTGGAGGACATCGCGCCCGTCGCGAACGTCGTGCTGGTCACGGCGATCGCGGTCATCACCCTCGACTGCCTGATGTCCTTCCTCGGCTCGGGCGCAAACGACGCGGCGTTCCAGGCGTGGGTCACCGACGTGACCGAGCCGGCCAACCGTGGCCGGGTCGAGTCGGTGCTCGCCATCATGCCGCTGGTCTCGATGCTGGTGATCTTCGGCGGGTTCGACGGGCTGGCCCGCGCCGGGAACTGGCGGCTGTTCTTCGTGGTCATCGGCGCGATCATGGCCGTGGCCGGTCTGCTGGCCTGGTTCCTGGTCGAGGACAGCCCGTCACTCGTCCGGCACGAGGGCGGCTACCTGCGCGCCGTCGTCCACGGTTTGCGCCCGGCCGCCGTCCGGGCCAACCCGGGGCTCTACCTCGCCCTGGCGGCCTGGTCGATCTGGGGGATCTCCACGCAGGTGTTCCTGCCGTATCTGATCATCTACCTGCAGCGGTACCTGCGGATCGAGGGGTACGCGATAGTCCTGGCCGTCGTCCTCGTCACGGCGTCGGCGGTCAGCGTGGTCGGCGGGCGGCTCATCGACCGCGTCGGCAAGGTGCGCTTCCTCCTGCCGGCAGTAGTGGTGTACGGCGCCGGCCTGGCGCTGATGTTCTTCGCCCGCGGCATGGTTCCCGTGATCGCCGCCGGGGTCGTGATGATGTCGGGCTTCATGCTCGTCCTCGCCCCGATCGGCGCCATCGTGCGCGACTACTCGCCACCGGATCGGGCCGGCCATGTCCAGGGGCTGCGGATGGTCTTCGCCATCCTCGTGCCGATGCTCGTCGGTCCCTACCTCGGCGCCGCCGTGATCACCGGCGCCGGCGAGGTCTACGAGGATCTCGGCGTGGTGAAGCAGGTTCCGACGCCGGGCATCTTCCTCATGGCGCTCGCAGTGCTGGTCCTCATCGCGGTGCCGGCCGTGGCGCTGCGGCGGCGGGAGCGGGAGGCCCGGGCATGACGCTGCTGACCCCGTGGGGCTCCACGCTCGACCCGGAGCGTGTCCTGCCCGAATACCCCCGCCCGCAGTTCGCCCGGGACAGCTATCTCAACCTCAACGGCCGGTGGGAGTACGCGATCACCGGTTCGTCCACCGAGCCGGAACGCTACGACGGCGAAATCCTCGTGCCGTTCTCCCCGGAGTCCACGCTCTCCGGCGTCGGGCGGCAGCTCCAGCCGGGCGAGACGCTCTGGTACCGCCGACCGCTGACCCTCCCGGTGGGCTTCCACGCGGCCGGCTCGCGCCTGCTGCTGCACTTCGGCGCGGTCGACCAGACCTGCCAGGTCTACCTGAACGGCGTTGCTGTCGGCGGCCATACCGGCGGGTATCTGCCGTTCACCTGCGACATCACCGACGCGCTCCGCGAGGACGCCAACGTCCTGGTCGTGGCGGTCCAGGACGACAGCGACACCGACCACCACTCCCGGGGCAAGCAGCGGTTGCGCCGCGGCGGCATCTGGTACACCGCCCAGTCCGGGATCTGGCAGACGGTGTGGGCCGAGAGCGTGCCCGCCGTACACCTGCGGCACCTCACCCTGACCCCGCTCCTCGACGAGCGGTGCGTCGAGGTGACGGTGCACGCGACGGCGGATGCCGGCGACGCCGGCATCCGGATCCTGGCCGACGGGGTCGCGGTGGCCGAGGCCACCGCACCCGTCGGCGTGGCCGTTCGCATCCCGATCCCCGAGGTACGGCAGTGGAGCCCCGAGGATCCGTTCCTCTACGACGTGACCGCCGAGTTGGGCGCGGACCGGGTACGCAGCTACTTCGGCATGCGTTCGTTCGGTGTCGGACCGGACGGGGACGGCGTGCCCCGGCTGCTGCTCAACGGGCGGCCGTACTTCCACGCCGGCATCCTCGATCAGGGCTACTGGTCGGACGGCATGTACACGGCGCCCTCCGACGAGGCGATGATCGCCGACATCGCCACCATGAAGCGGCTCGGGTTCACCATGCTGCGCAAGCACATCAAGATCGAGCCGCTGCGCTGGTATCACCACTGCGACCGGCTGGGGATGCTGGTCTGGCAGGACATGGTCAACGGCGGCAGCAGTTACCACCCGCTGGTCGTCACCGCGCCGGCGGTGACGCCGCTGCGGCTGCCCGACCGGGGCCGGTGGCGGCGCTGGTTCGGCCGTGCCGACGCCGGTGGACGGGACCGGTTCCGGGCCGAGCTGCGCGACACCGTCGAGCACCTGCGCAACGTGGTGAGCCTCGCCGTGTGGGTGCCCTTCAACGAGGGCTGGGGGCAGTTCGACGCGGCCCGGATCGCCCGCGAGGTCGCCGAACTCGACAGCACCCGTACGGTCGACCACGCCAGCGGCTGGCACGACCAGGGCGGCGGCGACCTGCGCAGCCTGCACGTCTACTTCCGCCGCTTCCGGGTGCCGCGGCGACGCGGCGACCGCCGGGCGCTGGTGCTGTCCGAGTACGGCGGCTACAACCTGCGCGTCGACGGGCACGCCTTCAGCCGCAAGGATTTCGGTTACCGGCGGTACCGGAGCGCCGAGGACCTGGCGGAGGCGTTCACGCGGCTGCACACCGAGCAGATCGTGCCCGCGATCCGGGCCGGTCTGAGCGCGACCGTCTACACCCAGCTGTCCGACGTGGAGGACGAGCTGAACGGTCTGCTCACGTACGACCGGCGCGTGGTCAAGCTTCCCGAGGACGTGGTCCGGCAGGTCAACGAGCGGCTGCGTCACCAGCGGTTCTGAGCTTCCTCCGCCCAGCCGACCAGGCCGTCCAGAGCCACCCGCTCGCCGTCGTCCGCCTGGGCCCAGCCGGAGAAGTGCCCGAAGCACTGGTGGGTCTCGCTGGCCACGACGCCGAGGTTGGTGCGGGAGACCTTCTCGTGGAACGGGTGGAACTCCACCTCGACGCGATCACCGCTGATCCGCCACGGCCGCAGCCAGTCGTGGCGGTCGTAGCTCCAGCGCAGTTCGGCGCCGAGCTTGTGCAGCCGGCCGCCGACGAACAGTGCGTTCTCGGTCGAGCCGGTGCCGTCGGTCCACTTGCCGCCGAGCTGGATCGACGCGTCCGGTCCGCTGCCCGCCGCCCAGTTCCATGTGATCGCGTACGGCCACTTGCCCCGGCCATGGTCGAGCACGGCGAACGAGTCCCGCTCGTCCACGACGTGCGTCGTGCCGTTCACCCGCAGTGAGCCGCGCACCGGGCGCCCGACGTCCTTGACCGTGTACTGGAACCGGCGTTTGCTCCACGGGACCACGACGCCGAGCGACTCGTGGCCGGGCGGGAGCGGCACCACGAGGTCGATCTGGATGCCTGGTGCGGTGGCGCGGATCGTGCTGCCCTCGGTGGTCTGGTCGATGTCGATCGACAGGCCGCCCCCGCGTGCGCACACGGCGCCCACGCCGCTGATCGGCGGCATGACGACGCCGCGGGCGAAGGGGACCACGGCGTCCGTGCTGGTCTCGACCTTCGTGGCGCGGTCGAGCACGTAGACGCCGTGCACCCCGGCGTAGTCCAGCGACGACGCGACGAGGCCGACGATGTGGGTCGGCGTCACGATCCCCCAGTACTCCCAGCGCTTGGCTCTACCCCAGCCGCGCAGGTTCGCCCGGTGCAGCGGCCGGCGGGTCCAGCCGACCGCGGCGGGGTTGAGCCGCCCGTCCGGAAGGCACAGGTCGACCGGTTCGACGATCTCCTTCTCGTGCGTCATCGGGGGAGCGTAGCGACCGCCTCAGTAGTCGATGTTGATGGCGGCGACCTGGCGACTGCCGTTGAACACGATCGCCGGGCCGGCGAAGCGGGAGCTGGCGTACGTCAGCGCCGTCTTGTGGCCCGGACTGTTGAACCACGCCTCGATCATCTGCTCCGGCGAGGAGTTGCCCGACGACGCGAACAGCACCTCGTGCCCGCAGTGCTGCAACCCGCTCGCGTTCAGGTTCCGCCGTACGCAGGACTCCGCCTCCCGGTGTTGCGCCGCGCCCAGCTTGACCTCGGTCAGCCCGAGCGCGCGACGCCGCTCGTTGAGCAGCACCAGCAGCCGCCGTTCCGCTGCTGACAAGCCGTTGGACGTGGCGGTGGACTTGACCGGCGACGGGGTCGGCTTTGGCGACTTGCTGGGCTTCGCCGACCGGCTCGGGGTGGGGCTCGGGAGGGCGGCGGTCGGGGAGGCGGCGGTCGGGGAGGGTGTGAGCGCGGGAGCGGTGGTCTCGGTCGCGGGCTGCGAGGCCGCCACGCTCGTCGGCTGCTGCTTCGATCCGCTCGGGTAGTTGGCAAGGATCAGACCACCCCCGCCGAGCACGGCAACGGCCGCGGCGACACCGACCAGGGTCTTGGACAAGGAGAGCCCGGACCTCGCTCCGGCCGCCACGGCGTGCGTACCGGCCGGGGCGACGGGCGACACGGAGGCGACGGCGTGCAGCTTCTGCGTGACGTCCGAGGCGAGTGCGGCCGGGGGCGGCGTGAGCGCCAGGCCGGCGAGCAGCCGTTCGGCGGGCACCAGGTCGTTCGTCGCGTCCGGGCAGTGCGCGCAGTCCCGGAGATGCCGCGCGAACCGCTTGCGCCACAGCGGCGCCGGCTGACCGTTCCAGCCCGACGCGGTGTCGCGCAGGCCGGCGCAGCCGGGCCGCGCGGTGAGGGCTCGCACCACCAGCCGGGCGGTGTCCAGTTGCGCCTTCATCCGGGACACCCGCACGGTCACGTGATGTGGCTCCAGGCGCAGGGCGTCGACCAGGTCGGCGCGGGTGAGGTGACCGGCCTCGACCAGCCACCACAGGGACAGCAGGTGGCGGTGGTCGTCGTCCAGCCAGCGCGTGGCCAGCACGACCTCGCGGCGCTGGTCGGCGAGGCGGAGCTGGGTCAGGGTCAGGTCCTCGAAGTCCGCGCGCGGGTCGATCACGTTGTCGATGTCCTCCGGCGGCGCCGGTGTGGTGGGCCGGCGCTGCGTGTGGGTGCGGATCTCGTTCATGGTGACGGCGACCAGCCACGACCGGAACAGCCGCGGCTCGCGGACGCCCGGCAGGCCGCGTACGACGCTCAGCATCGTGTTCTGCACCACGTCGTCGACGTCGGCCGACCGGTTCAGCGCCCGGCCCACGATGTTGTAGACCAGCGGCAGACAGTGCGAGACCACCTCGTCCGTCGCCGCCCGGTCGCCGCGGCGAGCCGCGTCCACCACCGCCGACATGTCGGCCCTGTTCGGGTACGCGGGATAGGACACGCTCACAACCTCGCCTTCACGGAATGATCTCGTACACCGTGGAGACTGTCCGGTACGCGGTCAGGTCACACAAAATGCTGAGGTGTCGGAGGGAAGCGTTACCTTCTCCGCCATGCCATTGATCACAGTCACCGACGAGGTGGTCGGAGCTCCGGGCGGGCCCGCGTGGACCATTGAGGTCTTCGAGGAGACGCTGCCCCTCGCCGAGTTGATCCGCCGTCGGGTTTCCCTCGAGATCGCCGAGTCCGGCGCGGACGCCGATCCCGAGGAGCGGACGCGGATGACACTCGACGCGTTCGGCCGCAACGCCTTCGTGGTGCTCGTGGACGACCACCAGGTCACCGACCTGGACGAGAAGGTCCGCCTGCACGCGGGATCGCGCGTCACCTTCCTCAAGCTCGTCCCGCTGGTGGGTGGCTGAGTGGACACGTACGACCCCGAGTCGGCCCTGCGCGATGTGGTCGCCACCGTCAAGAGGTGGTGCGAGCGGAGCGGCCAGACCCTCAACGAGCCCACTCAGCGGGAATCCATCAGCCTGGTGGTGACCGTGTGCGGCTGGGCGCCGGCCGGGACGGTTCCGTCGCTGCTCGCGGCACTGAACGATCCGCACGGGCCGTACGATCTCGCTCCGCCGCTGGTCGAGCTGCTACCGGAGGCGACCCGGCAGGCGCAGACGGTCGCCGCCGCCGTGGCCGACCTGGCCGGTGACGACGCGGATCACGACCGCCGTGTCACCGCTGCGTCGACACTGATCGACCGCCTGCCGTCGCTGCCGTACGCGCACGAGGACCCGCGGGACCGGGCCCGGGGTGAGGCGTGGCGCCGCACGAAGGAACTCCTGGCCGCACAACCGGCGCCGGTACGGCAGGTGGTGTTCGACGCGTTGGCCGTGCCGGGCTCGGGCAAGGACGGGTGGGCCACGCTGATCCGTGCCGTGTGTTCCGGCGGCGGCCTCGACGGCTCGGCCTGGCTCGGCCGGCTGAGCACTCAGGCCTGGCTGGGATTCAACTACTGGAGCTCCCATCTCACGCGGTTCACCTGGGAGTCCCTCCAGGCGGAGGCCTCGGCCGGGCGGGTGAACCCGGCGGCGCTGGCGACCTGGCGGCGGACCGGGATCGAGCGCTCGCTGAGCTACATCAGCGACGAGGCCGACCGGATGTGGCCGATCCCCAACGTCGGTGAGCAGTGGGCCGACCGCGTCGTAGCGGACATCGAGGCGATGCCGGCGGATCGCCGGTCCGCGTGGGAGGCGCTGCTGGCGCACTGCCCGGTCGAGGCGGACAAGGCGAAGCCGACGGCCGCCTGGCGCAAGCAGGCCCGGTCGCTGCTCGACGCGGTGGGCGCCGACGAGTTCACCGCCCGGCTCGACGACTGGCTCCCGCTCGTCGGGCAGTCCCGCAGCCTGCCACTGCGCATGACCACGTGCTGCGCCGGCCACATCAAGGACATGCCACCACGGATGATCGACCGCTACAACGTCAGGCTGCTGTGGGGCCTGCTCTGGATGCGGACGATGTGCCCGCCGTCCGAAGAGACCCTGCGCAGCCTCGGCCAGATCGCGGAACGGGCCGCCCGCAAGATCTCCGGCCACGGCCCGGCGAGCCCGAAGCTGGCGAACGCCGCGGTCGCGGCGCTCGTCGACACCGATCACCCGGCCGCGCTCGCCCAGCTGGCGCGACTGTCCTCGCGGCTGACCTACAAGAGCACCCTGCGCCTGGTGGAGAAGGGGCTGACCCGGCACGCCGAGGCGCTCGGTGTCAGCCGGGAGGACGTCGAGGAGATGGCCCTGCCCGGCTTCGGGCTGCCGCTCGCGGACAAGCTGGGCGACTGTTCGTACGAGCTGGAGGTGCGCGGTGTCGACGCCGTAGTGATGTGGCGCAACGCGGACGGCAAGGTGGTCAGGACGCCTCCGGCGCAGGTGCGCAGGGAGCACGGCGAGGAGGTGAAGGAGCTGAAGGCGACTGTCGCCGACGTCGCCGCGACGCTCGTCGCCACCCGCGACCGGCTGGAAGGGCTGCTGCGGCGCGACCGTTCGTGGACCGTCGAGCAGTGGCGCGAACGGCTCCTGGACCATCCGCTGGCCCGTACGCTGGCCCGGCGGCTCGTCTGGACGGTCGACGGCGTCGCCTGCTGCTGGGCCGGTGAGGCGCTGCGCACAGTGGACGACACCGTGTTCGAGCCGGCCGGCGACGCGACGGTCCGGTTGTGGCATCCGGTGCTCGACCCCGACGCGGTGGGGCCGTGGCGGGAGTTCCTGACCCGGCACGCGATCACCCAGCCGTTCAAGCAGGCGCACCGGGAGCAGTATCTGCTCACCGACGCGGAGCGAGCCACTGGCGTGTACTCCAACCGGTTCGCCGCGCACATCGTGCGTCAGCACCGGCTCAACGCGCTGCTGTCCCGGCGCGGCTGGTCGTACGTCCAGCACCGCAACGACGGGGCGTCCTACAACCTGCCCTGGCTGGCCCTCCCGGACTGGGGGCTGCGCGCCGAACTGGGTGTCGCCGGGATCGAGCACCGGGACGACGACCTCGTGTTCGACACGATGGGAACCGACCAGCTGTTCTTCATCCGGGGCGAGCGCCTGCCGGTTCCGCTGGCGCAGGTTCCGCCGGTCGTGCTGAGCGAGGTGATGCGCGACGTCGACCTGTTCGTGGCCGCGGCCGGGGTGGGCGCCGACCCGAACTGGTACGACGGTGGGCCGGAGGGCCGGTATCGCGACTACTGGGCGCAGAACAGCTTCGGCGAGCTGAACCCGACCGGCCGGACGCGCCGGGACGTGCTGGCGGAGCTGATCCCCCGGCTGGCGATCGCCGGTCGCTGCACGCTCACCGACAGGTTCCTGGAGGTACGCGGCGACCTGCACACGTACCGCATCCACTGCGGCTCGGGCAACATCCTGATCGCCCCGGACGAGCGGTACCTGTGCGTCATCCCGGACTCGGCGAAGGCGAAGGAGCCGGAGATGTTCCTGCCGTTCGAGGGTGACAGCCGGCTCGGCGAGATCATCAGCAAGGCGTTGCTGCTGGCCGCCGACAAGAAGATCAAGGATCCGGTGATCCTGCGCCAGCTGTGAGGCGGCCGGCGGGCGCCGGGCCCGGAGTCAGCTCGGCGCCCGCTTCGGCAGCAGCAGTTCCTCGTGGTCGAGTTCGCGTTCCAGCACGCGCAGTCCCTCGTCCGGCAGCCGGCCGGAGTCGCGCCACCGCAGCAACTCCTCGCGCTGTGCCTCCAGCGCGGTCCGGTGGACCCGCAGCGCCGTCTCGTACTCGGGTGAGGTGGGCAGCTCCGACGATCCGCTCTGCTGGAGCAGGTCGAGCCGCCCCCGGTAGCGGGCCAGCCGGGTCAGCAACTGGGCGCGTGTGGTGTCGACCGCCACCCGCGTGTCCGGTTCCTCGGCGGCGACGGTGTCGAGGCGGGCCAGGGCGGCCTCGACGGCAGCGGAGCGGGCCTCGTTGCGTACCCGGGCCTGGTCTGCCTCGTCGGCGCGCAGGCCGAGCATCCGCACGAGCGGCGCGAACGTCAGGCCCTGCCCGACCAGCGTCACCAGGACCACCACGAAGGTGCAGAACAGCAGCAGGTCGCGGTCGGGGAACGGGTCTCCGCTGTTGGTGGTGAGCGGCAGCGTGAAGATGGCGGCCAGACTGATCACGCCCCGGGTGCCGGACCAGCTCAGCGCCACCACCTCGCGTGCGGTCAGTCCGCGGGCGTTGCGGTCGGCTCGCCCGGTTCGCCGCGCCGCGCCGGGTGGGTCGGTGTCGTCCTGTTCGGCGACGCCGCCCAGCCGGGTGTGCAGCGACCGGGGGAGCCACTGGGTCAGGATCAGCCAGGCCGGGCGCAGGAGCAGGACCACGCCGACGGACACGGCGACGGCGACGGCGATGGTGGACGTCTCGTACTGGCGCAGGCCCCGCACGACGGCGGGGAGTTGCTGGCCGATGAGCAGGAAGACGAAGCCTTCGAGCAGGAAGTCGACGAGCCGCCACACGGCGTTGGTCTGGAGGCGGGCCGCCCCGGACCCGAACTGCGGCGTCTGGTGGCCGACGATCAGGCCGGCGACCACCACTGCGAGTACGCCGGAGACGTGCAGCGCCTCGCCGAGCAGGTACGCCACGAACGGTGTCGCGAGCGAGATGGCGTTGGACAGCAGCGGGTCCGCGGTGAGCGGCCGGACCAGCCGTTTGGCCCGGGCGACGACGACACCCACGGCGATTCCGCCGGCCGCCGCGAGCACGAACTGCCCGACCGCTGCGTGGAACGAGAACTCGCCGCCCACGGCGGCGGCCACCGCGACGCTGAGCATGGTCAGCGCGGTGGCGTCGTTCAGCAGCCCTTCGCCCTGGATGATCGTGACCATCTTCGGCGGCAGGTTGACCCGGCGGCCCACGGCCAGGGCGGCGACCGGGTCGGGCGGGGCGACGGCGGCGCCGACCGCGATGCCGGCGGCCAGGGTCGCGCCGGCGACGAACAGGTGGAACCCGACGCCGACGAGCAGTCCGGTGAGGAGCACCAGCAGCACCGAGAGGCTGACCACGATCCGCAGGTTGCGCCGGATGTCCAGCAGGGACGAGTCGAGCGCGGCGCTGTAGAGCAGCGGCGGCAGCACGACCATGAGCACGAGGTCGGGATCGAGGCCGATGTTGGGGCCGGGGAGCAGCGCGTACGCGATGCCGATGAGCGGCAGGAGCGCGGCGGCGGGCAGGCCGGTGCGGGAGGCCACCCACCGTACGGCGATGACGACCGCGACGGCGGCGAGCACGAACAGCAGTGTCGAATGGGTGCTCACCCCGGTCGACACTACCGGGATCGAGATCATCGCGCGATGGGAAAGGGGCCGTCAACCGGGGGTTGACGCATCCGTATCGTCAACCTATGGTTGACGCATGGAGGAGACGGAACCGCACAAGATGACCCACCCGGTACGCCTCGACGACCTCATCGACGGCATCAAGAAGGCACACACCGACGCGCTCGACCAACTGGCCGACGCCGTCCTCGTCGCCGACCACCTGGGCGACGTCGCCGATCACCTGATCGGGCACTTCGTCGACCAGGCGCGCCGCTCCGGCGCGTCGTGGACGGAGATCGGCCGCAGTATGGGCGTGAGCAAGCAGGCCGCCCAGAAGCGTTCCGCGGCCAAGGCGGAGACCGCCGCCGCGCTCGACCCGAACTCCGGGTTCGGCCGGTTCACCCCGCGCGCCCGCAACGTCGTGCTGGCCTCGCAGGAGGAGGCGCGGGCGGCCGGCAACGCCGAGATCACCCCGGGACACGTCGCGCTCGGGTTGCTCGCCGAGCCGGAAGGGCTGGCCGCCGCCGCGATCGTGGCGCAGGGCGTACCCCTGGAGCGGCTGCGGGAGGTCGTCACCGCGACGCTGCCGGCGAAGGCCGGCCAGGTCCCGGACCTGATCCCCTACGACGCGCGGGCCAAGAAGGTCCTGGAGCTGACGTTCCGGGAGGCGCTGCGGATGGGACACAACTACATCGGTACGGAGCACATCCTGCTCGCCCTGCTGGAGGAGGAGGGCGGCGACGGTGTGCTGACCGGACTCGGGCTGCGCAAGGACGCGCTGGAGTCGGCGTTCGAGGCGGCGCTGGCCGAGATCACCCGAAAAGGGGCCTGACACCGGGCCGGGCACGCGCCACGGGGGCGCGTGCCCGGCCCGCGTGTGTCATTCGGCGGTGGGGAACCCGTAGCGGGCCGCGTGCTCCGGGTCGGCCGGGTCGACCTGGCGGATGCCGGCGTCGGCGAGGCGCTTGTTCACCTCGTCCAGGCGTTCCCGGACCAGCCGGGCCTCCTCCTCGGTGACGCGGCCGCGGTGCGGGCGCCCGGCGTGCTCGATGGTGCCGTAGTCGATCTTTTCGGTGGCGCGGCGTGCCTTGGGCGGCTTGACCCGCTCGGCGGTACGCAGCAGTTGCGCCATCGGCACGTCGGTGGCCATCGCGTCGAACTCGCTGGCGGTCAGCACCACCCGGCGCGGCTCGCCGTGGCCGTGCCGGTCGTGGATCTCCACCACCGCGACGTCCAGTGCCGCGTCGTCGATGCTCTCCACGTCGACCGGGGTGGCGTCCAGTTGCACGGGCCCGGCGACCAGGTCCGGGTGCTCCAGTACGACGACCTTGACCACCTCGTCGTCGGCGCTCAGCACCTGGCCGGTGAAGTCGGAGACGTGGATCGTCTTCTTGCCCATGCGCGGAGCTTCTCCTGTCGTAGGCCGGAAATCGGACCACAAGACGCTACCGCACAGGTGTGCGAAGACCGGTACGCACGCCCGGCCGGTGTGTCGCCGCCCGCGTTCCTAGAGGCTGCCTTTCGGGGCGACCCACTCGGTGGGCTGGTGGGTGAGCGCGGCGATCCGGTCGTAGTCGGCGTCGTAGTGCAGCACCGTGGCACCGTGCAGCTCGGCGGTCGCCGCGATGATCAGATCAGGCAGCCGAAAGTTGCGGTGCTGGCTCTCGGCGGCCAGTAGGCGGTGCACCGCCATGGCGCGGTCCATCGCCTCGGCGGTGACATCCAGCCAGCGGTGTCCCCGGAGCGCCTGCCACAGGATCTCGTATCCCTTCGGTGTGGGGGCGTTGTTCAGATATTCCAGCGAGGTCATCTGGCACGCGGCGAGGCGCCCTTCTGCCAGCAGCGTCTCGAAGCGCTTCCGGACGGCCTGGTGCCGAGCCTGAAGCACGTACACCGACGTGTCCGCCAGGTAGACCTGGCCGGCCATCAGGCCGCGGCCTCGCCGTCGCGGGCGTCCTCGGCGAGCCGGCTCAAGTCGCGCCCACCGCCGTAACGCCAGCCCTCGTCCGACTCGGCGAAGTCCATCTCGACCTGATCGAACGCGGCGACGATCTCCTTCGCCTGCCGCCGGACGGCGAAGGCGTGCAACGCGGCGTTGATGGTGGCGACCTTGGTGTCGGTGCCCAGCACCTCGCGGGCGGACTCCAGCCACTCATCGTTGACGTCCACCGTGATGCGGGTCATGCGTTCGACCGTACACCAGGAAGTGCTGGATCTGCGCACCAAGCTGCGCTTGAAATTGGTGCGTCAGGCGGCCGCCGACCCGCGCCAGGCGGCGGCGCCCGATGGTTGCGTGTTCAGCTCGGCCCAGGAGAGCCCCCGGCTGCGGGCTTCGCGGTACGCCCGCTGCGCCGGGAAGCGTCCGGCGTCGCCGGCGGCCCGCCAGCTCCGCTCCGGGTCCTGCTGGAATCGGTCATTCGGTTCGTGAGGCATGACCACTACCGTCCCAGAAAAACTTGTCCATGTATGGAAATGAATATGACGCAGGGTCGATGCCTCGGGTTCCCGTGAAGCGTCAAATTCCTGCGGCCCTCCGCCGGACCACACATCGTCATCCGTCGCTGGCGTGCCGCCCCACTACCCATCCGCCGCGGGTCTCAACCCCGGTGGGATCAGTTGATTACGCGAGCACGGGCGGTCCGGCCCGGCGTACCATGATCACGTGCTCGACCGGCGGGTCTTCCTCCATCTGGCGACCTGGCTGGGACAGTGGCCGGCGGGCCCGGGGCTGCACGTGGTGCGGTCCCACCGCCGCGCCCGTCCGGCCTGGGACGGCCGCCTGCGCCCGGCCCTCGCGGTGACCGCCCACGGCAGCACCGTCCTCTCGGTCGCCGTCGATCGGGTGGAGGCGGTCCGGGCGCTGGTCCGGGGACGGCCGCCCGGCGAGTGGCTGCCCGCCCTCCCGGCGGCGGTCGGCACGCCCGACTTCATCTCGCACACGTCCGTCTTCCGCTGGTGCGCCGGCCCGGCGCCGCTGCCCGAGGTGGGGGAGTGGGTGCCGCCCACGCTGCCCGGGCTGCCGCCGTGGCTGCGGCTGTTCGACCGGGAGGTGCTCGTGGTCCGGGGCGCCGACGGCGCGTACCGGGCCGGGGTGGGGATCAAGCGGCACGACTCGTACGGGCACGAGCTGGCGGTGGGCACGGTGCCGGCCGCGCGCGGGCGCGGCCTGGCCCGGCGGCTGGTCGCGCAGGCGGCGCGCCGGGTGCTGGACGAGGGAGCGATTCCCACCTACCTGCACGACCCGGGCAACGCGGCGTCCGGCCGGGTGGCCGAGGCGGCCGGGTTCCCGGATCGCGGCTTCACCGCGTTCGGCGTGTTCCCCCGCTGAGCCGGCCCGGCTCGGCGCGGACCGTGGATCCCGGGCCGGATCCACGGTCCGCAGCTCTCCCCCAGGCCCCGACACCGGTAACGCTATGTGTATTACCGACCGTGAACAAGGGGTGTGTTGCTGTCCGGTTGCGGACTCTCACCTGCGAAATCGCTGGCAGGTGCGCGGGCGAGGTCAGTGACGCAGCGTATGGATGAGGGCGAGCGCCTGCCGGGTGGCCGGCCGCAGCACGCGCAGCCGGGACAGCCCCACCAGCCGGTCCACGAGCGGCACCACGCCGTCGATGAGCTGGCGGGTCTTGACCTGCCCGTCCGAGCGGTCGTGCACCCAGTAGAGCACCACACCCATGTAGCCGAGCCAGAGCAGCTCGGGCAGCGCCTCGCGCAGCTCGTCGTCGAGCTTGACAGTGGACCCGGTGAGGGCCTCGCGGAACAGCGCTATCGACATGTCCCGCGGCTCCGACGACTCGGCGGAGAACGGGCTGAGCGGCGAGGTCGGCTCGGCCGCCGTCTTGAAGAAGGCGCCCGCGAACGCGTGGTACGGGCTCAGCACGTCGATGCCCGCGTGCAGCACCCCGGCCAGCCGCGCGGCGAACTCCCGCTCCCGGGCGAGCACCGGGCCGGCCGCCTCCCGGTGATCGCGCTGGGTGCCCGCGTAGAACTCCTGGACCAGGTGCTCCTTGGAGCCGAAGTAGTAGTAGGCGTTGCCCACCGCCACGCCGGCCTCCTGGGCGACCGCCCGCATGGTGGTGCGCGCGTACCCGCGCTCGCGGAACAGCCGCATCGCGGTGTCCAGGATCAACTGGCGGGTCTGCTCACCCCGGGCCGTCGACCCCTGCCCACCCGCAGCGGTCGTCGGCGCACTCTGCTCGGTCATCGTCGTCACCGTATCCCGGTTCCCGGATCCGTTCGCGGACCGCGGAGGCCGCCGCCACCACCCGCCGGGCCAGCGGCAGCAGGTGCGGGCGGGCCAGCCGCTCGGCCGTACCCCGATGCTCGGCGAGCGCCCAGAGGCAGGCGAACCAGGCGCCGTCGCCGCTGTAGACCGCGCCCGTGTCGGCCACCACCGTCAGGTCCCGCAACGTCGCGTCGTGGTCGAGGCCGGGGAAGCGCCGCCGGGCCTCGGCGGACCCGGCCGGCACGAACTCCAGGGGTACGAGCTGGGGCCGCGAGGCGAGCCACCGCCGGGCGCCCCGGCACATCGGGCAGCCCGCGTCGAACAGGACGGTGAACCCGCGGATCCCACCGGCCCCGTGCCCGGTGGGATCCGACGGGCGCCCGCCCGGGGCGGACGTCACCGGGCCGGCGGGTTCGGGCCGCCTGCCGGTACGGGCCCACCCTGCGGCGGGAGGATACGGACCGGCGGCAGCGGCGGGTGGGTGGCCTGCTGCCGCAGGCGGCCGCGCCGGTAGCGGCCGAGCGCGAAGACGTTGAAGAAGTGCAGCGCGCCCAGTACCAGCAGGACCAGGCCCACCTTCATGGAGAGCTGCTCCAGCGCCTGGCTGGTGTCGCCGACCGGGCCGGACTCCTTCATCGCCACCGTGACGTAGCCGAGGTTGAGCAGGTAGAAGCCGACCACGAGCAGGCTGTTGACCGCCTCGGCCAGCCGGCTGTCGGCGAACACGTCCTGCAGGAACACCAGCCCGTTGCGGGACAGTGCCCGGGCCACCCAGATGGTCAGACCGATGCTGACCGCGAGGTAGGCCAGGTACATCCAGACCTTCACGTCCATCCCCGTCGCCTCTCTTGAACGTGTTCAAATCAAGGACGCCCTGAGCGTACGACAGATTTTGAACGTGTTCAAGAGAGGCGTGGATCAGCCGGTCAGGCCCAGCGTCTGCGCGGCGGCGCGGCCGTTGGCGTGGCTGGCGCCATGGGTGGCGACGAACGCGCGCGCGCCAGCCGGCCGCCACGCGCCCGGCCAGCCCATCTCGACCACTGTCACCTGATGCGTCGCGGCCAGCGCCTCGACCAGCTCCCGCGCGCCGGGCAGCCGGTGCAGGTGCCGCCCGACCAGCACGACCGGCCGGTCCCCGGCGAGCCGCCGCAGCTTCTCCGGGTCGGTCTCGCCCGCCACCGCGCGGGCCTGCTCGATCCCGGCGGCCAGGTGCGGGCCGAGCCCCCACGGCACCCGCCCCTCGGCGACGGTGGAGGTGGCGTGCACCTGCACCACCAGGGGTGCGGCGGCGCGGGTGAGGTCGCCCTCGACCCGTACCGCCCGCAGCGCGGCGGCGTAGCCGAGGCCGTCGGTGGCGGGCGGCGGGGCGTCGGCGGGGCCGGTGGCGGCGAGCGCGGCGGTCCGGCCGGCCGCCTCCTCGACCCGCTCGCGCGCCAGCCGCCCGTCGCCGATCGCCGCGACGATCTCGGCGGCGACCGACTCGACCAGCTCGGCGTCGACCCGGGCGCCGATGCAGAGCAGGTCCGCGCCGGCCGCCAGCGCCCGGACCGCGCCCGTGCCGACCCCGCCGGCGGCGAGCACCGCGCCCTTCATCTCCAGCGCGTCGGTGACTACCGCGCCGGTGAAGCCGTACTCGACGCGCAGCAGGTCGTGCAGGACCGCGCGGCTGAACGTGGCCGGGCCGTCGCCGGTCAGCGCCGGCACCCGGATGTGCGCGGTCATCACCGCGCGGACGCCCGCGTCGACCACCGCGGCGAACGGCGGCAGGTCCCGTTCCCGCAGGACGGCCGGCGGCGCGTCGACTGTGGGCAGCTCGTGGTGGGAGTCGGCGACTGTGGCGCCGTGCCCGGGGAAGTGCTTGGCGCAGGCGGCCACGCCCGTCGACTGGAGGCCGGCGACGGCGGCGGCCGAGTGGACCGCCACCCGCTTCGGGTCGGCGCCGAACGAGCGGGTGCCGATGACCGGGTTCTCGTCGGCGGTGTTCACGTCGACGGTGGGCGCCAGGTCGAGCGTGACGCCGAGCGCGGCCAGCTCGGCGCCGATCGCCGCGTACACCTCGCGGGTCAGCGCGGGGTCGTCGACGGTGCCGAGCGCGGCGTTGCCCGGGTACGGGCTGCCGGTGGCGTGGGCCAGCCGGGTGACGTCGCCGCCCTCCTCGTCGATCGCGACGATCACGTCGGGGCGGCCGGCGCGCAGCGCCGCCGTGGACGCCGCGACCTGGGCCGGGTCGTGGATGTTGGTGCCGAACAGGGTGTGCCCGGCGAGCCCGGCGGCGAGCAGGTCGACCGCCCAGTCCGGCGGGACCGGACCCGGGTACGCGGCCAGCAGCGTGCCCAGCGCGAGCCGCCGGAGTCCTGGATCCTGACCCACGAGTATCCCCTTTCCCTGCCGGGTCGTCCGACCTTCGCGGATCGGGGCGGCCGATACGCTAACGGACGCCCCTCGGCAGGCGTTTTGTGGTTAGAAAACTTTACTGAAAATTGAGGACGACGGCATGAGTGCGACCCGGCTGCCCGGTACCCCCCGACTCCTGCGGGCGCTCAACGATCGTGCGGCGCTGGAGCTGCTGCTCGAACGCGGCCCGCTGACCCGGGCCCGGATCGGTGAGCTGACCGGGCTGTCCAAGGTCACCGCGTCCCAGCTCGTCGAACGGCTGGAGGAGCGCGGCCTGGTCGCCCGGGTCGGCGAGCAGGCCGGCGGGCGGGGCCCGAACGCCCAGCTCTACGCCGTCCGGCCGAGCAGCGCGTACGTGGTGGGTGTGGACGTCGGCGCGGAGCGGGTGGTGGCGGCCTGCGCCGACATCACCGGTACGGTGGCCGGCCGGGTCGAGCAGTCCACGAAGGACACCGACGACCCGGTCGGGGTGGTGCACAACGCGGTGGTCCAGGCGGCCAGCAGCGCCGGGGCGGAGCTGTCCGCCGTCCGGCGCGTCGTGCTCGGCACCCCCGGCCTGGTGGACCCGCAGACCGGTGACATCACCTTCGCGTTCAACCTGCCGCGCTGGCACAGCGGCCTGCTCGCCGCGCTGCGCGAGGACCTGGACACCCCGGTCGTGTTCGAGAACGACGTGAACCTCGCCGCGGTGGCCGAGGCGCAGTCCGGCGCGGCCCAGGGCACTTCCGACTTCGTGCTGGTCTGGGTGGACGCCGGCGTCGGCCTGGCGATCATGCTGGGCGGGCGGCTGCACCACGGCAGCAGCGGCGCGGCCGGCGAGATCGGCTACCTGCCGGTGCCCGGCGCGCCCATCCCGCGCGACGTGTCCAAGCGGGCCAAGCCGGCATTCCAGCAGCTCGTCGGCGCCGACGCGGTACGCGCGGTGGCCGCCGAGCACGGCTTCGCCACCCCCAAGGCGGCGGAGCAGGGCGTCGCGGCGGCCCGGGCGGCCGAGGTGGTACGCGCGGCGATCGCGGCGGGCACCGCCGGTGGGCCGATGCTGGACGAGCTGGCCCGCCGGCTGGCGCTCGGCGTGGCGAGTACCTGCGTGGTGCTGGACCCGCCGCTGGTGGTGCTCGCCGGCGCGGTCGGGCAGGCGGGCGGGGCGGCGCTGGCCGAGCGGGTGCAGCACGAGGTCGCCGCGATCACGCTCGTCCGGCCCCGGGTGGTGACCACCGGGCTGACCGAGGAGCCGATCCTGCGCGGCGCGCTGCGTACCGCGCTGGACGCGGTGCGCGACGAGGTGTTCGGCTCGACGGTCGGCTGACCGCGTCGTGCGCCCTGACGCCATGTGAAGGAATCCTTCATCATGGCGTCAGGGTTCGCAAGGAGTTGCCGGGCCTGCGCTTCCGTCACATCAGGTCGCGGCGGCGGAACACCGTGAACGCCGCGGCCACGAGCGCGCCGGTGAGCCCGAGCAGCACCACCAGACCCGACGGCCAGGTCACCGTGTACGAGCCGTCGCAGTAGCCGGAGATCCCGGGGCCGCAGGCGTTGCCGTCCCAGAGCCGCACCTCACCGGAGAGCCAGGCCGCCAGATAGCTGGACAGCATGTACCGGTCCGGCCGGCCCACCTGGAGGATCTGGAACACCAGCCGCGCCCCCAGCTCCCACACCACCACGTACGCGGCCACCGCGCCGAGCGCCGCCGACGTCAGCCGGCCCAGCGTGGCGACGGCGAAGCCGAGCGCCGCGGCGAGCAGCACCAGCACCAGGCCGCGCCCCCAGATCGCGGCGAGCGACGGCCAGAAGTCGCCACCGGTCCGCCCCACCAGGCCGGACGCCTGGCCGATCAACCAGAACGCCCCGAGGTACGCCACCGAGGCCAGCACCGACAGGCCGACCAGCCCGCCCAGCAGGGTGCCCAGCTTCGCGGCGAGCACCGTCGACCGCCGGGGCCGCCACAGCAGCAGGTTGACCACCCCGCCCGAGTTCAGGTCGGCCCCGATGTACGAGGCGCCGACCAGGAACCCGAACAGCGTCAGGAACGCGATCAGGAAGTAGAGCAGCGGCTCGGCCTCCTTGGCGAAGACGAAGACACCGCTGAGGTAGTCGGCCGCGGTCGGCAGCTCGTCGAGCTGGGCCGGGTCGATCTGGGCGCAGTCGCGCGGCAGGTAGTCGTTCTCGGCCGGCGGGAGCGAGCCCTCCCGGATCCGCAGGCAGCGGTCGTACGTCATCTCCATCTCGCGGACGCTCTCCGCCGCCTGCGCCTGCGCGCGGCTCAGCTCCGCCGGGCTGGGCCGGTGCGAACCGGCGAGCGTGGTCACCACCGTCACCGCGAAGGCGGCAGCCAGCAGCACCACCATGAGCTGCACGAAGCGCCGGGCGGCCAGCCGCTCCAGCTCGGCACGGACCAGGTTCACGCGTCCACCTCCCGGCTCTCCCGGACGTCGAGGTCGATCACTCCGTCGCTCGGCGGCGCGCCGTCGACCTGCCGCGGCACCTCCACGCCCATGTGCTCGTGGTCGCCGGTCAGTTCCAGGAAGACGCTTTCCAGGTCCGGCCGCAGCGGGACCAGCTCGCGTACCCACACGCCCTGCTCGCCGAGCGTCCGGCTGATCGTCTCCGGATCCTCCACGCCGGTCACCACCAGGTGGTCCGGCCCGGCCGTCACCGACAGACCGGCCCGGCCCAGCAGGTCACCGGCCTGCTCCGGGTCGGCCACCCGCACCCGCCACTGGTGCTGGTCGAAGCCGGCCAGCACCTCCTCCACCGGCCCGTACGCGACCCGCCGCCCCCGGCTGACGATCGTCACGTGGTCGCAGATCAACTGGATCTCGGCCAGGATGTGGCTGGAGAGCAGCACCGTCACCCCGGCCTCGGCGAGCGACCGGGTCAGGTCGCGCATCTCCCGGATGCCGGCCGGGTCCAGCCCGTTCGCCGGCTCGTCCAGGATCAGCAGCTCCGGGTTCTTCAGCAGGGCCGAGGCGACCGCCAGCCGCTGCTTCATGCCCAGCGAGTAACCCTTGACCCGCTCGTGGCCCCGGTCCCGCAGCCCGACCTGCTCCAGCACCTCGTCCACCCGGACGGTCGGCACGCCACCGGCCACGGCCAGCAGCCGCAGCGTCCGGTGCGCGGTGAAGTTGGCGAAGAACTGCGGGCTCTCCACGATCGCGCCGACCCGGCCGGCCACGTCCGGCAGGCGCTCGGGTGAATCGGCGCCCAGCACGCGCATCCGCCCGGCGTCCGGCCGGACCAGCCCGAGCAGCGCACGCAGCGTGGTGGTCTTGCCGGAACCGTTCGGCCCCAGGAAACCGTGCACCTGACCCGCCTCGACCAGCATGTCGAAGCCGTCGACGGCGACCCGCCGCCCCTGACGCAGCGAGTGGAACGTCTTGCGGAGGCCGGCGATCTCGATGACCGCGCTCATCCGCGCGCCTTCCGGCAGCGGTCGGGCATGGGTGTCCTTCCGGAAGCGGTGACCAACGACACGGCGCCCCACCCTATGGTGGCGACGCCTCCCGTGGGGGGCACCGTGCCGGATGCGTGATTGGATGGTGCGGTGACTGGTGACCTGATCCCCGGCGCCCCGGGCGCCCCCGCCCCCTCGACCGTGGACGCGGATCTGGTGGTCAGCCTCGACGGGGTCGGCGTCAAGCGTTCCGGCACGGCGCTGGTGCACGACGTCGACTGGCGGGTCGAGCTGGACGAACGGTGGGTGGTGCTCGGGCCGAACGGCGCGGGCAAGACGACACTGCTCAACCTGGCCTCCGGCCGGCTGTACCCGACCAACGGCGTCGCGCACGTGCTCGGTGAGCGCATCGGCCGCACCGACGTCAACGAGCTGCGTACCCGCATCGGCCTGTCCACCGCGACGCTCGCCGAGCGGATCCCCGCCGACGAGCGCGTCACCGACGTGGTGGTGACCGCCGCCTGGTCGGTGGTGGGCCGCTGGCGGGAGAGCTACGACCGCACCGACGAGGCGCGCGCCGCCGCGCTGCTGCGCCAGCTCGGTGTCGGGCACCTCGCCGACCGCGCGTACGGCACGCTGTCCGAGGGCGAGCGCAAGCGGGTGCAGATCGCCCGCGCCCTGATGACCGACCCGGAGCTGCTGCTGCTCGACGAGCCGGCCGCCGGGCTCGACCTGGGCGCGCGCGAGGACCTGGTGGCCCGGCTGGCCGAGCTGGCGTACGACCCGGACGCGCCCGCGATGGTGCTGGTCACCCACCACGTCGAGGAGATCCCGCCGGGCTTCACGCACGCGCTGCTGCTGCGCGAGGGCGGCGTGGTGGCGCAGGGCCTGCTCGGCGACGTGCTCACCGCCGACAACCTGTCGAAGACGTTCGGCCTGCCGCTGGTGGTCACGCGGTCCGGCGACCGCTGGGCCGCCCGCGCCGCCTGAGCGACGGGACGGACACCGTGCCGCAGACCCGGATCGCCGTCGTCGGCAGCGCCAACATGGACCTGGTCGGCATCGGCGCCGCGCTGCCCCGGCCGGGTGAGACGGTGCTGGGCAGCGACTTCGTCATGCTGCCCGGCGGCAAGGGCGCCAACCAGGCCGTCGCCGCGGTACGCGCCGGCGCCTCCTGCGTCTTCCTCGGCGCGATCGGCTCGGACTCGTTCGGCGTGACGCTGCGGGCCCGGATGACAGCGGCCGGCGTGGACACCGGGCACCTGCGCGTGGTCTACGGCCCGTCCGGCGTCGCCCTGGTCATGGTCGGCGGCGCGGGGGAGAACGCCATCCTGGTCACGCCGGGCGCGAACGCCGCGTTCACGTCGCCGACCGCCGACGAGCTTTCCGCCGTACGCGATGCGGACGTGCTGGTCGCGCAGCTGGAGGTGCCGGTCGAGACGGTGACCGAGGCGGCGCTCGCGGCCCGGTCGGCGGGCACCCGGGTGGTGCTCAACGCCGCGCCGGCCCGGCCGGTGCCGGCCGAGCTGCTGGCGGCCACCGACCTGCTCGTGGTGAACGAGCCGGAGGCGCAGGCGCTGACCGGTCGCGGCCGGGACGAGCCGGCGGCGCTGCTGGATCTGGTGCCCCGGGCGGTGCTCACGCTCGGCGGCGACGGCGCCTGGTACGTCGACCGGGAGCGGCCGGCGACGCACGTGCCGGCGGTGCCGGTGGACGTGGTCGACTCGACCGCCGCCGGCGACGCGTTCACCGCGGCGCTCGCCGTGGCCTGGGGTGAGGGGCGGGACCTGGCCGACGCGGTGCGCTGGGCGGCGGCCGCCGGTGCGGCGTGCGTACGCAAGCTCGGCGCCTCGGTGGCGCTGCCGCACCGCGCGGAGATCGACGAGCTGTTCGCCGACTGTTAAGAAGGGCCCCTTTCACTACCGGAGGCGTTAACAAGGGGCCCTTCCTTACACCTCGTCGGTGAGGCGTTCGCCGCGGCGGCGCAGCATGCCGAGCCCGGGGATGCCGGCGACCGCGAGCTTGAGGTCGCGGGTGACGTCCAGCAGGTCGTGCAGGTCCGGGCCGACCCGGTCCAGCGTGGCCAGGATCGGCAGCACGTCCGAGGTGAGGTGGTCCTTGAGCTTCGGCAACTCGTCCACGAGACGGATCGCTGCGGTCACCTCCTCCGGGCTGAGCTGCTCCACGAAACGCGCCGCCATCGGCGCGGCCCGGCGCAGCGTCGACTCGTACGCGGCCAGCAGCTCGTTCGCGACGCCGGTGGCCTTCTCGGCGGTGGCGAGGGTGCCCGCCGCCCGCGCGGTCACCGTCTCCGCCTCGGTGACCACACCGGCCGCGCTGCGGGCCACCCGGTCCGCCTCGCCGACCACGGTGGCCGCCGCCGCGGAGACCCGCTGCGCCTCGCCGACCACCACCGTCGCG
This sequence comes from Micromonospora chalcea, assembly GCF_028768405.1. Taxonomy (NCBI): domain Bacteria; kingdom Bacillati; phylum Actinomycetota; class Actinomycetes; order Micromonosporales; family Micromonosporaceae; genus Micromonospora; species Micromonospora chalcea. Next base: position 6,056,839 of record NZ_CP118233.1, read on the forward strand.
GCGGCGGCCACCTCGGTCGCCGTGTCGATCGCCGCGGTCGCGGCGGCACTGATCACCGCCACCTCGCGGACCGCCGTCTCGGCGTCGGCCAGCACCCGGTCGGTGCGGTCGAGCGTGCCCTCGATCCGGTCCACCACTCCGTCGATCCGCCGGACCAGCGCCTCCACCTGGTCGAGGACGGCGAAGGCGCGAGCGGGTACCGAGGCCATCGTGGCGGCGGAGCCGAGCGCCTGGTCCACTGCGGTACGGGTGAGGCCGAGCAGGGCGCCGGGCCGGGGGAGAGGGATCGCCATGGCTTCCAGTGTGCGGCGTCGCGGCCAGTGCCGCCCGGCGGCAGCCGGGCGGCGAAGGTCACGCCGGGCCGCCGACGCGGCGTAGGGTGCCGGCATGCCCACCCCCGGCCCGGCGTCGCGGCGAACGCTCGCCTGCGGCGTGGTCGCGCTGCTCGCCGTCGTCCTCGGCGCCCTGCTCCTGGTCCGCGCCGACGCCGGGCTGAGCACCGCGCGGGCGACGGTGGCCGGGGTGCCGCTGACCGAGGTACGGGCCGACGGCGGGGCCGGTGGCCTGCGGCCCGGGGTGGTGATCGCGCACGGCTTCGCCGGGTCGGCCCGGCTGATGCGGCCGCTGGCCGACTCGGTGGCCCGCCAGGGCGGCGTCGCGGTGCTGCTGGACTTCGCCGGGCACGGCGCCAGCGGGTCCCGGCTGCCCGGGGCCGGGCGGGACGAGGAACGTGCCCGGGCGCGGCTGCGGCACGACCTGGACGTGGCGGTCGGGTGGCTGCGCGGGCGTCCCGGCGTCGACAGGGACCGGATCGTCCTGGTCGGGCACTCGATGGGCGCCGGCGCTGTCGTCCGGTACGCGGTGGCGCATCCGGAGATCGACCGGACGGTGGCGATCTCGCTGCCCGACGGCGGTGACGTGCCGGCCGGCTGGCCGGGGAACCTGACGCTGGTGGTGGGCGGGCTGGAGTTCGCCGGCTTCCGCCAGGCCGTCGACGAGGCGACCCGGGACGCGCCACCGGGTTCCCGGACGCGGGTGGTGGCGCCCGGCGTCGAGCACGTGTCGGTGCTGTTCGCGCCGCGTACCCACGCCGCGGTGCTCGACGCGCTCCCGGGCCGTACCGGCGGGCCGGAGCCGTCCCCGCTGACCCGGCCGGGCGGCGCCGGGCTGCTGCTGGCCGGGCTCGCGCTGGGTTTCGTGCCGCTTGCGGCCCTGCTGCCGCGCCGGGCGCGGCCGGGCGCGGGCGGTCCGCGTACCGGCTGGTGGCTGGCCGCGACGGTGCCGGCGGCCGGGCTGGGCGCGGTGTCCGCCGCGCTGCTGCCGACCACCCGCCTGCCGCTCGCCGTGGGCGGATACGTCGCCGTGTTCCTGCTGCTCACCGGCGTGCTGCTGGCCGCCGCGGCACGCTACGCGCGCCCCGGTGGGACACCGCCGACCGCGAGCGGCGTCCGGTCCGCGGTGGTCGCTGTCGCGTTCCTCGGGTACGCGGTGCTCGCCGTCGCGCTGCCGCTTCATCTCGGGCTCACCTCGACCGTGCCGGTCGGGGCCCGGTGGTGGCTGCTGCCCCTGGTGGCGTTCTGCTGTCTGGTGTTCCTGCTCGGCGCCGAGCGGCTCGCGGGCGGCGACGGCCTCCGCTACGCGGCCACCGGCGGCATCGCCGTGCTGGTGCTGGCCGCCGCGGCGGTGCTCGGCCTGGCGCCCGGGTTCGTGCTGCTGGTGGTGCCGCTGTTCGCCGCGCTGGTGGCCTGGCAGGCGGCCTGGGCCGCGGTGTTGCGCCGCCGGGCCGCGCCGTGGTGGCTCGCGCCGCTGCTCGGGGCGGTGCTGCTGGCCTGGCCGATCGCGACCACGCTGCCGCTGGCCTGACCGGCGCCGGTCGGCTCAGCGCCGGTCGGTCTGCTGTTCCACGGCACGTTGCACGGCCCGGTAGATCTGCCCGAACCGCAGCGCGTCGGGCGTGCGGACCAGCATCGTCTCCCGGCCGTGGTGCTGCACCCACAGTTCGTGCACCCGGTTGCCACGCTCGTAGGAGCGGTCCAGCCAGCCGAGCGGCACCTCCAGGAACGGAGTGAGCGCCAGGCCGATCACCACGAACGCGGCCAGGATGATCAGGGCCAGTTTCCACTCGCCCCGGTCCTGCGCCGACCAGGCGAGGGAGAGCACGCAGACCACGGCGACCAGTGGTGGCAGCGACAGCAGCAGGACCAGCACCCCGCGTCCCAGCACCCGTCCCCGGACCGCGAGGGTGGTGGCGCCGCGCTCGTGCCAGACGTACGTGACGTCGGCGAGCGCGACGACCCGACCACCCGCGTGGATCGCGTCCGAGGTGACCTGCACCGCGTCGTCCCGGTAATAGAGGGCCATGAATCAGCCTAACCGCCTGTGTCGACACCGGACGGTCGAGCGTCGGTAGGGTGACGGTATGGCGGGCGGGGCCGGGCGAGCAGGACGCCTACGGCCTGTTGCGCGGGCTGGGCCTGTTGCCGGACGAGCCGATCACGTTCTGACCCGTCGCGGCAGGACCGGTCGCGGCAGGGTCGGCCGCGGGACGACCGGGTGCGGCCGGCAGGCTCTCCATGGCCCGCTGCACCGCCCGGTAGATCTGGCCGAAGCGCATTGCGTCCCGGGTGTGCAGCAGCCGCACCGGACGACCCCGCCAGTCGGCCCACATCTCCATCTCCCGGCTGCCCCGGGCGTAGGAGCGGTCCAGGTGCTCGAAGAGGAAGTCGGCCACCGGCCCGACGGCCAGGCCGATCAGCACCGAGATCCCGACGATGGCGATGGTGACCACCGCCGAGCGTTGCAGCCACACGGCCAGCCCGATGCCCAGCACGGCGGTGACCAGCGGCCCGGCGATCGCGGCCCCGATCGCGCCGCGCCCGGCGAGCACCCGCCACGAGCGTTCGCCCCGCCGGTGCCACACGGTGGTGAGTTCGGCGAGCGGGTAGGTGCGCCCGTCCACCCGTACCGTGGTGGAGGTGACCTGGACGGACCGGTCGTCGAAGTAGGTGATCATGGCTCACTCCCGGTGGCGGGGCGGCGGCGACTCCGGCGGCTACCTGGGGAGTCGCCGACACCACACTGTCTACCCCAACGAGGCGAGCCGTAAGGTTGGCACGCGACTTCGACGAGGAAGTGAGGGCAGCGTGGGCGAGTTCGTCAAGCTGGAATCCAAGGACGGCATCGGCACCATCCGGCTGGAGCGGCCGCCGATGAACGCGCTCAACACCCAGGTGCAGGAGGAGTTGCGCGCCGCCGCTGCGGCGGCCACCGCCGACGCCGAGGTCCGCGCCGTCATCGTGTACGGCGGCGAGAAGGTCTTCGCGGCCGGCGCGGACATCAAGGAGATGGCCGACATGTCCTACGTGGACATGGCGGAGCGCGCGGCCGACCTGTCCAGCGCGCTCGGCGCGATCTCCCGTATCCCCAAGCCGGTAGTGGCCGCGATCACCGGGTACGCGCTCGGTGGCGGCTGCGAGCTGGCGCTGGCCTGCGACTGGCGGATCGTGGCCGAGGACGCCAAGCTCGGCCAGCCGGAGATCAAGCTCGGCATCATCCCGGGCGCGGGCGGCACGCAGCGGCTGGCCCGCCTGGTCGGCCCGGCCCGCGCCAAGGACCTGATCATGACGGGTCGGATGGTCGACGCCGCCGAGGCGCTGCGGATCGGCCTGGCCGACCAGGTGGTGCCGGCCGCGGAGGTCTACGACGCCGCGGTGGCGTACGTGAAGCCGTTCCTGACCGGGCCGGCGCAGGCGCTGCGGGCGGCGAAGGCGGCCGTCGACGCGGGTCTGGACATGGACCTCACCTCGGGCCTGGCCTGGGAGAGTCAGCTCTTCGCGGCGCTGTTCGCCACCGACGACCGGCGCGAGGGCATGACCGCGTTCGTGGAGAAGCGCAAGCCGGGCTTCACCGGCCGCTGACGCGAGAGCTGTTCACATCTGCTGTACCGGCCAGTAACGTGACCCCGGTCGGTCGATGAAGGGGAATGGCATGACGGAACGGGTCGAGGGCCACGGCGGCGATCTGGCGCTCGCGGCACTGCGCGCGCACGGCGTACGGGAGATGTTCACGCTCTCCGGCGGGCACGTCTTCCCGCTCTACGACGCCGCCCACAAGGCGGGCTTCCCCCTCTACGACGTGCGGCACGAGCAGTCCGCCGTGTTCGCCGCCGAGGCGGTGGCCAAGCTCCAGCGCCGCCCCGGCCTGGCCGTGCTCACCGCCGGCCCCGGCGTCACCAACGGCGTCTCCGGCCTGACCAGCGCGTTCTTCAACGCCTCGCCGGTGCTGGTGCTCGGCGGGCGGGCCCCGCAGTTCCGCTGGGGCTCGGGCAGCCTCCAGGAGATGGACCACCTGCCGCTGGTCGCGCCGGTGACCAAGCACGCCGAGACGGTGTTCAGCGCCGACGACATCCCGCGCGCGGTGTCGGCGGCGCTGACCACCGCGCTCACCCCGCACCGCGGCCCGGTGTTCCTGGACTTCCCGCTGGAGGCGGTCTTCTCGGTCGGTGACGCCGACCTGCCGGCGGTCACGCCGCCGGCGCCGATCGAGCCGGACCCGGACGAGGTCGCGAAGGCGGCCCGCCTGATCGCCGGCGCGTCCCGGCCGGTGATCATCGCCGGCTCCGACGTGTACGCGGGCGACGCCGTCGAGGCGCTGCGTGCCGCCGCCGAGTCGCTGCGGGTGCCGGTGTTCACGAACGGGATGGGCCGGGGCGCGCTGCCGCCGGAGCACCCGCTCGCGTTCGCCAAGGCCCGCCGGGTCGCGCTCAAGGGCGCCGACGTGGTCGTGGTGATCGGCACCCCGCTGGACTTCCGGCTCTCCTTCGGCGACTTCGGCGACGCGCAGGTGGTGCACGTGGTGGACGCGCCCAGCCAGCGGGCCGGGCACGTGCAGCCGGCTGCCGCGCCGGCCGGTGACCTGCGGCTGATCCTCGGCGCGTTCGCCGACCACGCCGGTGACCGGGCCGACCACGCCGACTGGATCGCCGAGCTGCGTACCGCCGAGGACGCGGCGAAGGCCCGCGACGCCGAGGAGATGGCCGCCGAGAGCGACCCGATCCGCCCGGCCCGGATCTACGGCGAGCTGCGCAAGGTGCTCGCCCCGGACGCCGTCACCATCGGCGACGGCGGCGACTTCGTGTCGTACGCCGGGCGCTACCTGGAGCCGGCCCAGCCCGGCACCTGGCTCGACCCCGGCCCGTACGGGTGCCTCGGCACCGGCATGGGCTACGCGATGGGCGCCCGGATCAGCCACCCGGACCGGCAGATCTGCGTGCTGATGGGCGACGGCGCGGCCGGCTTCTCGCTGATGGACGTGGAGTCGCTGGTCCGGCAGAAGCTGCCGGTGGTGATCGTGGTCGGCAACAACGGCATCTGGGGGCTGGAGAAGCACCCGATGCGGGCGATGTACGGCTACGACGTGGCCGCCGACCTCCAGCCCGGGCTGCGCTACGACAAGGTGGTCGAGGCGCTCGGCGGCGGGGGCGAGACGGTGGAGAAGGCGGCCGACCTCGGGCCCGCGCTGGGGCGCGCGTTCGACTCGGGCGTGCCGTACCTGGTGAACGTGCTGACCGACCCGGCTGACGCGTACCCCCGGTCGTCGAACCTGGCCTGACCGCGGCGCGTGCGGGCCGTCCGCCGGGTGACCGGTGGGCGGCCCGCGGCGCGTGTCAGACCTCGGGGCGGTCGCGGTCGTCCGGGCGGCGCAGCTCCTCCTCGCGGCGGCGCAGGTCCTCCTCCCACAGCCGCAGCCGTTCCTGGTCCTCGCGGCGGGACCGCTCGTCGAGTGAGGCGAGGAACTCCGGGTCGTCGTCCGGGGCGAGCGGGCGACCGGCCGGGGCGGCGGGCCGAGCCGCGCCGGTGACGCCGGTGGTTCCGGCCGGGTGCTCGCGGCCCACCAGGAACCAGGCGATCGAGCCGACCAGCGGGAAGAACAGAATGATCAGCACCCAGATCATCCGGGGCAGCGCCTTGACCTTCTCCTCGTCGGCGGAGAGGCAACTGATCAGCGCGACGACCGCGAGGACGATCTGAACCAGGAAGAGCAGCACGTAGAGGCGGGCCATGCCCCATGATGGCTCACCCGCGCACGTCAGCGCACCCCGCCCAGCACGTGCGCCACGCCGAGCACCGCAAGTCCGGCCGCCCCGATCGCGGTCAGCGGCACCGACCAGCTGTCGAACCGCCGCGGCCCTGCGCCGGTGGCCCGGTGCCACGTCACCACGAGCACGGCGAGCCAGACCAGGAGCGCTGCTCCGGTCAGCAGCGCGTCGAGGACCCGGCCGGTGAACGCCAGCCGGAGCTGCAGCAGCAGCACCGCGGTCAGCGTGAGCAGCGTCCGCCGCCAGGCCAGCCGGGTGCGTTCGGGTTGCAGGCCGGGGTCGCGGGTCATCCCGCGCCACCCAGCAGCACGGCGGCCACCAGCAGCAGCGCGCCGATCGCGACGATCAGCGCCAGCACGGCCGGGAAGCGGGACGCGGGCAGTTCCTCGTCCAGCCGCATGGCCCGTTCGGTGCGCGCCCAGTGGTCGACCGCCCGGATCGAGACGGTCGCGCCGAGCAGCAGCAGCGCGATCGCGAGCGCCTCGCGCAGGTGGGCCAGGCGCAGCGGCGGGAGGAACTGCGCCGCGGCGAGCCCGCCCGCCACCAGCGCCAGGCCGGTACGCAGCCAGGCCAGGAACGTCCGTTCGTTCGCCAGCGAGAAGCGGTAGTCCGGCGGGTTGCCGACCGAACGCAGCTCACGCGGGTCGAACCAGTTCTTGATCGACTCCCACACGCTGCCGATTATCCGCTTTGCCCCGCGCCTAGCCTGGGGGATGACCGATCTTGACGCGCGTGAGCTGCGCGCCGCCTACGACGCACAGATCCGACCGGAGCTGCCGGACCCGCTGCCGGACGGGGTGACGGTGGAGCGCGACGGCCCGCTGTTCCGCGTGCTCGGCCTCGACCACCGCGGCTTCCTCACCTACCGGACGCTGGACGGCCTGGCCGGCGCCGAGCTGGACGCGCTGATCGCCCGGCAGGTCGAGGTCTTCCGGGCCCGGGGCGAGTCGGTCGAGTGGAAGCTCGCCGGTCACGACGAGCCGGCCGACCTGGGCGACCGGCTGCGCGCCGCCGGCTTCGTGCCGGAGGACCAGGAGACCGTGGTGGTCGGGCCGGTCGCGCCGCTCGCCGCCGCCGTTCCGGTGCTCCCCGAGGGGGTACGCCTGCGCGAGGTCACCAGCCGGGCCGACCTGGAGCGCATCGCCGCCATGGAGGAGGAGGTCTGGCGGGAGGACCGCAGCCACCTGGTGTACGGGCTGGCCCGGGAGATCGAGGCCGATCCGCAGTCGATCACGATCGTGGTGGCCGAGGCCGGGGAGACGGTGGTCAGCGCCGGCTGGATCCGCTACCAGCGCGGCACCGGCTTCGCCAGCCTCTGGGGCGGCTCGACGCTGCCGCAGTGGCGCAAGAAGGGCATCTACCGGGCGCTCGTGGCGTACCGGGCGCGGCTGGCGCAGCAGCGCGGCAAGACGCTGCTGCAGGTGGACTGCTCGCCGGACAGCCGGCCCATCCTGGAGCGGCTCGGACTCGTTGCGGTCACCACCTCCACGCCGTACGTCTACACTCCGTGATCATGGAACGGTTGACGGCGGACGAGCGGCTCACCCTGAAGACCGGTGCGTTCGGCGCGGTCTTCCTGGTCTCCAACGCCGTACCCGGGGTGCTGGCGATGGTGCGGGAGAGCTTCGCCGCCTCCGGCGCGCTCGCCGAGGTGGGGGGCGTGGTCAAGGAGGCGCTCACCACCGGCCCGCTGCCGCAGCTGCCCCGGGACTCGGCCCTGGAGGTCGAGTCCGTGGTGCTGCCCGCGCTGGGCCGGTCGATGGAGATCCTCCGGGCCAAGTCGCCCGCCGACGCCGAGACGTACCGGTCGGTGGTGCTGGCCGCCGCGGAGCGGGTGGCGCAGGCGCACCGGGGGATCGAGCCCGCCGAGGCGGCGGCGATCGAGAAGATCACGCAGGCGCTGGCCGGATCGGTCTGATGCCGGTGACCTGCGTCACTGCGGGCTGCCGGGGCCGTCATGCTACTTGCGGGTAACATTGCGCTCGTGGGGAAGTGCACAGCTGCCCGCGGTTGACCCACGTTCCGTCACGCGGGAGGCTGCGCCCGTGACCGGGCGAGTGATCGCTACACCAAACAGGAGGGTCGTCGAAGCGCGATGAATATCGTCGTACTCGTCAAGCAGGTGCCTGATTCGGGCGCGGACCGCAGCCTGCGTTCTGACGACAACACCGTCGACCGCGGTTCGGCGAACAATGTGATCAATGAGATGGACGAGTACGCCATCGAAGAGGCGTTGAAGATCAAGGAAGCGCACGGTGGTGAGGTCACCATCCTGACGATGGGTCCGGACCGGGCGACCGAGTCGATCCGTAAGGCGCTGTCCATGGGCCCGGACAAGGCCGTCCACGTGGTGGACGACGCCCTGCACGGTTCCTGCGCGGTGGCCACCTCGAAGGTCCTCGCCGCCGCGCTCGGGCAGTTGGGCGCCGATCTGGTTCTGTGCGGTGCGGAGTCGACCGACGGCCGGGTGCAGGTGATGCCGCACATGATCGCCGAGCGGCTGGGCGTGGCCGCGCTGACCGGCGCGCGCAAGCTCACCGTCGACGGGTCCAGCCTGACCGTCGAGCGGCAGACCGAGGAGGGCTACGAGGTGGTCACCGCCTCGACCCCGGCCGTGGTCTCCGTCTGGGACACCATCAACGAGCCGCGGTACCCGTCCTTCAAGGGCATCATGGCGGCCAAGAAGAAGCCGGTGCAGACGCTCTCCCTGGGCGACCTGGGCGTGGCCCCGGCCGAGGTGGGCTTCGACGGCGCCACCAGCGCGGTGGTGGAGCACTCCAAGCGCCCGCCGCGTTCCGGCGGCGAGAAGATCACCGACGAGGGCGACGGCGGCGTGAAGCTGGTCGAGTTCCTCGCCTCCGAGAAGTTCGTGTGAGAGGTCACTGACATGTCTGAGGTTCTCGTCGTCGTCGAAGCCACCCGGGAGTTCGGCGTCAAGAAGGTCACCCTCGAGATGCTCACCCTCGCCCGCGAGCTGGGCACCCCGAGCGCCGTCGTGCTCGGTGGCGCCGGCGCCGCCGAGGCGTTGAGCGCCAAGCTGGGCGAGTACGGCGCGGAGAAGATCTACGCGGCCGAGGGTGAGGAGATCGACGGCTACCTGGTGGCCCCCAAGGCGACTGTGGTCGCCGACCTCGTCGCGCGGGTGCAGCCGGCGGCGGTGCTGCTGGCGTCGTCGCAGGAGGGCAAGGAGATCGCCGCCCGGCTGGCGGTGAAGCTGGACAACGGCATCCTGACCGACGTGGTCGCCCTGGCCGCCGACGGCACCGCCACCCAGGTCGCGTTCGCCGGCTCCACCATCGTCAAGGCGAAGGTCACCAAGGGCCTGCCGCTGGTCACCGTCCGGCCGAACTCGCTCAACCCGGCCCCGGCCGCCGCCACCCCGGCGGTCGAGCAGCTCACCGTGTCGGTCACCGACACCGACAAGCTCGCCAAGGTCGTCGAGCGGGTCGCCGAGCAGAAGGGCTCCCGCCCCGAGCTGACCGAAGCGTCGGTCGTCGTGTCCGGCGGTCGCGGTGTCGGTAACGCGGACAACTTCAAGCTGGTCGAGGAGATCGCCGACCTGCTCGGCGGCGCGGTCGGCGCGTCCCGCGCGGCGGTCGACTCCGGCTACTACCCGCACCAGTTCCAGGTCGGCCAGACCGGCAAGACCGTCTCTCCGCAGCTGTATGTCGCCCTCGGTATCTCCGGGGCGATCCAGCACCGGGCCGGCATGCAGACCTCGAAGACCATCGTCGCGGTCAACAAGGACGCCGAAGCGCCGATCTTCGAACTCGCCGACTACGGCGTGGTCGGCGACCTGTTCAAGGTCGTCCCGCAGGCCGCCGAGGAGATCCGCAAGCGCAAGTGAGCGTCGCGTGAAAAGGCCGCCGCCCGGTGCACCGGGCGGCGGCCTTTCTCGTAGGGAGCTGATCGGCGGGCCGGGGAGCTGAGCCGGCCCGCCGATCAGCCCGTCAGGGTGCCCCTCAGCAGGCTGTCGCCGGAGTGGCCGGGCTTGTTGTCGTACTGCTCCGCGCTGACGTCGACAACGGTGTAGGTGCGCAGGTCGACGTTCGGGGGGATCGGCAGCAGCGCGTCCCCCGAACCGTTGCTCAGCGTACCCACGGAGAACATCTTCATCGTGTTCGGATCGATCAGCCAGACCTCGTAGTACCCCGGAACGCTCGGGAGATTCGCCACGTGCAGATGCAATCGATTGTCACCGAGCACCCGGGCGTCGCCGGAGGCGTCCTTCGGCGTCGAGCCGAACGCGGCGAGCGGCGCGCTGGCCACCACCGGCGGGTCGGGGTCGGCCGGCTCGCCACCGCCGCCGCCGAGCACCGCGGCCGTGCCGGCCACGCCGATCACCGCGGCGGCGGTGGCGGTGACCGCCGTGGTCGCCCACCCCGGCCAGCGCCGGCTCCGCCGCGGACGACGTGCCACCACGGGTACGGCAGCCGGCTCCACCGGGTCGGCCGGGCGCGGCAGGCGCCGCTCGGTCAACGCCGGCAGCTCCTCGGCGGCCCGGATCTCGGCCACGATGCCCTGCCAGATGTGCTCCGGCGGGTCGGGCAGCTCCGCCAGGCCCTGCGTGCCCGCGCCGAGCCCGGCGACGTGCTGGAGCGTCTCCATCTCGCCCCGGCAGTGGTCGCAGGTGCCCAGATGGGTGGCCTCGCCGTCAGCCGCCTCGCTCTCACCGAGCGCCAGAAAGACCAGCCGGTCGTGGTCCAGGTGCTGCACCGTCCACCTCCCATCTGCGTTTCAGGCTCTGCATGCCGCGTCTGATGTGACTCTTGACGGTGCCGAGCGGCACTCCGGTCACCGCCGCGATCTGCTGATGTGTCAGGTCGTCGTAGAACGCCAGTTCCAGCATCCGGCGCTGCTCGTCGGGGAGCCGGGCCAGCTCGTCGGCGACCACCAGCCGGTCGACCACCGTGTCCGGGTCGGGGCCGGTGGAGACCGGTTCCGGCAGTTGCTTCACCGTCTCGACCACCCGGGTCTCCCGGGCCGAGGCCCGGATCCGGTCGACCACCTTGCGCCGCCCGATTCCGAGCAGCCAGCCGACCAGTGAGCCTTTCGCCGGGTCGAACGTCTCCCGGCCGAGCCAGGCGGCGACGAACGTCGCCTGGGTCACGTCCTCGGCGTCACTGCGGTTCACGAGCGTCGTGGTGGCCAGGTGCAGCACCGCCCGCCCGTACCTGTCGTACGCCTCTCGCAGGGCCGCCTCGTCGCCGTCGCGGAACCGGGTGGCGAGGTCGTCCTCGCCCGGCGGTTCGGGGCCCTGCCTGGCCGCCGTCACCGGGCGGCTCGCCTTCCGTGGGGCATGCCCGACTGTAACTCCCACAGCCCCCGCCCCACTCTCCCGGTGTGTCCGCCACGACCCTCGTCACCTCTCCTTCGTCGCCGGAGGCTCCGGCGGATGCGCCCGGAGACGGGAAAAAGAAATCGGATCCGGGCGCATCCGGGGGCCACGGAGCCGGCGTAACCCGTTCTGCAAGCCAGGCCTGACGAATCAGCATGAACTACCAGGAGGCAGACAATGCAGTACGCGATGTTCCGTCGGGTCGCCGCGGGCGGCGCGGTGGCCGCCCTCACCTTCGCCGGCGTCGGCGCCGCCACCATGAGCCCGGCCTACGCCGCCTCGTCGAAGGTCTCCGTGGTCCACGGCATTCCGGACACCCCGGTCGACGTGTACGTCAACGGCGAGAAGACGCTGAACAACTTCAAGCCGGGCGACGTGGCCGGCCCGCTCACCCTGCCCGAGGGGGAGTACGACATCGCCCTGACCAAGCCCGGCGAGGCGATCGACAAGGCGATCCTGAAGGTGGACGACGCCGCGGTGCCGGGCGGGGCGAACATCAGCCTCGCCGCGCACCTGAGCGCCGACGGCAACCCGCAGATCACGCCGTTCGTCAACGACGTGTCCAAGGTGGGCGCCGGCAAGGCCCGGCTGATCGTCCGGCACACCGCGGCCGCCCCGGCCGTCGACGTGCGGGCCGGCGGCAAGCCGGTCTTCGAGGACCTGACCAACCCGAAGGAGGCCAAGGCGGACGTGGCCGCCGGCTCGGTGAAGGCGGACGTGGTGCTGGCCGGCACCGACACCGTCGCCATCGGCCCGGCCGACCTGAACCTCAAGGAGGGCACCGCCACCATCGTCTACGCGATCGGCTCGGCCGAGGCGAAGAACCTGAGCGTGGTCGCCCAGACCATCACCGGCCTGCACTCGGCTCCGGGCGGCGTGCCCAGCGGCACCGGCGGCCAGGCCGGCACCGGCGTGGACACCTGGTGGTACGTGCTGGCCGGGGCCGGCGTGCTGCTCCTGGTCGGCGGCGGTGCGCGGGTGGCGGCAACCGCCCGGGCCGGTCGCCGGTGACGGTGCGCAACCGCGGGGCGCTGGCGGCGATGGCCGCCGGCGCCGCCGCGCTCACCCTGGCGGGCGTGGTGGCGTGCGGATCCGAGCCCGCCGAGGACGTCGGCGGCGACGAGGTGACGGCCCTGGCCAGTGCCACTCCCACGCCGGCCCCGGCGGCGACCGGCGGCGGTTCGGTTCCGGTGAACCCGGGCACGCTGCCCGCCGGCAGTGAGATCGTGCCGCCGGTGAAGCTCAGCATCCCGCCGATCCGGGTCACCGCCACCGTCAATCCGGTGGGTGTCAACGAGCGCACCGACGAGTTCGAGGTCCCGCCCAGCGTGGACCAGGTCGGCTGGTACCGCTACGGCCCGGGCCTGGAGGCCGACGCCGGCTCGGTGGTGATCGCCGGGCACGTGGACAGCGCCGAGCAGGGCAAGGGCGCGTTCTTCCGGCTGCGTGAGCTGGGCCAGGGCGACAAGCTGACCGCCACCGGCGCGGACGGCCGCGAGCGCTCCTACCGGGTGGTGGCCCGGGAGGAGTACCGGAAGTCGAAGATCCCGCTCGAGCGGTACTTCGCGCGCGACGGCAAGCCCCGGCTTACGCTGATCACCTGCGGCGGGCCGTTCGACGCCAAGACCCGCAGCTACCGGGACAACATCGTGGTCACGGCGGTTCCCGCGTGATCGCGGCCGTTCGGTCGTGAGCGGGCCGGACCGCCCCGGGTGGGACGGGGCGGTCCGGCCCCCGGCCGCGGGTTCGCAGGCCGTTAGGCTGAACGGTGATGGCATACCTTGATCATGCGGCGACGACCCCGATGCTGGACGAGGCACTCGAGGCGTACGTCGCGACCGCCCGCGAGGTGGGGAACGCGTCGTCGCTGCACGCGGCGGGCCGCCGTGCCCGGCGGCGGGTGGAGGAGTCCCGCGAGCGGGTGGCCGCCGCGCTCGGCGCCCGGCCCTCCGAGGTGATCTTCACCGGTGGCGGGACGGAGAGCGACAACCTCGCCGTGAAGGGCGTGTTCTGGGCCCGCCGTGCGGCCCGGGCCGACCGGGTCCGGGTGGTCTCCAGCTCGGTCGAGCACCACGCCGTACTGGACGCGGTGGACTGGCTGGTCGAGCACGAGGGCGCCCAGGCCGGTCTCCTTCCGGTCGACGCGGTCGGCCGGCTCGACCCGGAGCGGTTGCGCGCCGAGCTGGCCGAGCACGGCGAGCGCGTCGCGGTGGTCACCGCCATGTGGGCGAACAACGAGGTGGGCACCGTCCAGCCGGTCGCCGAGCTGGCCGCTGTCGCCGCCGAGCACGGGGTGCCGTTCCACACCGACGCCATCCAGGCGGTCGGGCAGGTGCCTGTCGACTTCGCCGCCAGCGGCGTGTCCGCGCTCACCGTGACCGGGCACAAGCTCGGCGGGCCGACCGGCGTGGGCGCGCTGCTGCTGGCCCGCGACGTGGCCGCCACCCCGCTGCTGCACGGCGGCGGCCAGGAGCGCGACGTCCGCTCCGGCACGCTGGACACCGCCGGCATCGTCGCGTTCGCGGTCGCCGTCGAGGCCGCGGTGAAGGGCCAGCAGGAGTACGCGGCCCGCGTCGCCGCGCTCCGCGACGAACTGGTCGAGCGGGTCCGGCAGGCGGTCCCCGAGGTGATCTTCAACGGGGACCCGGCCGACCGGCTCCCCGGCAACGCGCACTTCTCCTTCCCCGGCTGCGAGGGGGACGCGCTGCTGCTGCTCCTGGACGCCCAGGGCATCGCCTGCTCCACCGGGTCGGCCTGCTCGGCCGGGGTGGCCCAGCCCTCGCACGTGCTGCTGGCCATGGGCGCGGACGACGACCGGGCCCGGTCCTCGCTGCGCTTCACGCTCGGGCACACCAGCACCGGCGCGGACGTGGACGCGCTGATCGCCGCGCTGCCCGCCGCTGTGGAGCGGGCCCGCCGCGCGGCCGCCCTCCGTACGCCCCGCTGACCCGGATACGCTCGGTGAGGACGAGGGGAGTGGGCCGGTGAGGGTTCTGGCGGCGATGTCGGGCGGGGTGGACTCCGCCGTCGCGGCGGCGCGGGCGGTGGAGGCCGGGCACGACGTGACGGGCGTGCACCTGGCGCTGGCCCGCAACCCGCAGACCTACCGCACCGGGGCCCGGGGCTGCTGCACGCTGGAGGACTCCCGGGACGCCCGGCGCGCCGCCGACGTGCTCGGCATCCCGTTCTACGTGTGGGACATGGCCGACCGGTTCCACGACGACGTGGTGGACGACTTCGTGGCCGAGTACGCCGCCGGGCGTACCCCGAATCCCTGCCTGCGCTGCAACGAGAAGATCAAGTTCGCCGCGGTGCTGGACCGGGCCGTGGCCCTGGGCTTCGACGCCGTGGTGACCGGCCACCACGCCCGGCTCGGCGCGGACGGCCTGCTGCGGCGCAGCGTCGACGCGGCCAAGGACCAGTCGTACGTGCTGGCGGTGCTGAGCCGCGCGCAGCTCGACCGGTCGATCTTCCCGCTCGGCGACTCGACCAAGGCCGAGGTGCGCGCGGAGGCCGCCCGGCGCGGTCTCGCGGTGGCCGACAAGCCGGACTCGCACGACATCTGCTTCATCGCCGACGGCGACACCCGCGGCTTCCTCGCCGAGCGGCTCGGTGAGGCGCCCGGCCAGGTGGTGGACGCGCTCACCGGCGCGGTGGTGGGCAGCCACAGCGGCGCCTACCAGTACACCGTCGGGCAGCGGCGCGGCCTGCACCTCGACCGCCCGGCGCCGGACGGCCGGCCCCGCTACGTGCTGTCCATCACCCCGACCACGAACACGGTGACGGTCGGCCCGGCCGAGGCGCTGGAGGTCTCCGACGTACGCGCGACCCGCCCGGTGTGGACCGGCGGGCCGCGCCCGGACGGGCCGGTCGAGTGCGAGGTGCAGCTGCGGGCGCACGGCGACGTGGTGCCGGCCGCCGTCGAGGTGGACGCCGACGGCCTGCGCGCGTCGTTGCGCCGCCCGGTCCGGGGTGTCGCCGCCGGCCAGGCGATCGTGGCCTACCGGCCGGACCCGGCCGGAGACGTGGTCCTCGGCTCCGCCACCATCACCGCCGCCTGACCTCGCATCGGCAGCGGATAGGCTGCGGCCGTGACTGAGCAGGCGTGGCCCTGGCCCACCGGAGCGGCGACCGGCATCGGGTCGCTGCCCGGCACCGACATCGCCGAGGCGCAGCGGATCGTGCTCGGCGAGCTGCCCACCCTGCCGCACCTGCCCGAGCTGCCCGCCCGGGGACCGGGTGCGGACCTCGTCGGCCGCAGCGCCGGCCTGCTCGTGGAACTGCCGGTCGAGCTGTACGCGGCCCGCTGGCGGATCGCCCCGCGCCCCGGCCGGGACCTGCGCCGCGCCCGCGACCTGATGGAACGCGACCTGGACCAGCTCGCCGAGCAGGCCGAGGAGTACGCCGGACCGGTCAAGATCCAGGCCGCCGGCCCGTTCACCCTGGCCGCCGCGCTGGAGCTGCCGATCGGCGGCCGGATGCTGCGCGACCCGGGCGCGGTACGCGACCTCGCCGGCTCGCTCGGCGAAGGCCTGCGCGGGCACGTCGAGGCGGTCGCCCGGCGGCTGCCCCGCGCCTCGGTGCTGCTCCAACTGGACGAGCCGTCCCTGCCGGCCGTGCTGGCCGGGCGGGTGCCCACGGAGAGCGGCTTCGGCACCCACCGTCCGGTGGAGACCGAGGTGGCGCGGGGACTGCTGCGCGACGTGATCGACGCGGCGGGCGTACCGGCTCTGGTGCACTGCTGCGCGCCGGACGTACCGCTGGAGCTGATCCGCTCGGCCGGTGCGGTGGGCGTCGCGCTCGACCTGTCGCTGGTCACCGACCTCGACCCGCTCGGCGAGGCGATCGACGCCGGGCTCGGGCTGCTGGCCGGTGCCGCGCCGACGCTGCCACCGGCCTCCGGCCGGGCGCCGACGTCGGCCGAGGTCGCGGGCCGGGTCCGCCGGGTCTGGGACCAGCTCGGCTTCCCCCGCCGCCGGCTGGCCGAGCAGGTGGTGGTCACTCCCGCGTGCGGCCTGGCCGGCGCCACCCCGGCGTACGCCCGCGCGGTGCTCACCGCCTGCCGCGACGCGGGCCGGCGGCTGGCCGAGGACTGACGTTTTCCGTCGTACCCGCCGGGCACGATGACCGGCATGATTGGACGACTGCGTTCCACAGTGATCGACTGCCCCGATCCGCGCGCGCTCGCCGCCTTCTACTCCGAGCTGCTCGGCCTGCCCGTGGTGGAGGAGAACTCCGACGGCGACGAGTGGGTGGTGCTCGGCGGGCCACCCGGGCACCAGCCGCGGGTGGCCTTCCAGCGGGCGCCGGGCCTGCGCACCCCCGACTGGCCCGACCCGGCCCGGCCGCAGCAGTTCCACCTCGACGTGAGCGTCGACGACATCGAGGCGGCCGAGAAGGCGGCGCTGGCGCTGGGCGCACGGCGGCTACCCGGCGAGGGGGAGGGCTTCCGGGTCTACGCCGACCCGGTCGGCCACCCGTTCTGCCTCTGCTGGGACTGATCTTCCCGGGCTTGCGCGGCGGAGGCATGATCGCCACCGTGACCGCCTCCACCGCCACCGGCCGCGTCGCCGGCTCGCTGTTCGGCCTGGCCTACGGCGACGCCCTGGGCAAGCCGACCGAGTTCCTCACCGTCACCGAGATCGTCCGGCGCTACGGCCCGGGCGGTCCGCGCGAGCTGACCGGCGACCCGGCCCTGGTCACCGACGACACGCAGATGGCGCTCGCAGTGGCGTGGGCGCTGCACGAGGCGCCCGCGTACACGGCCGAGGCGGTGGAGCCGCTGCTGCGGCAGCGCTTCGTCGACTGGTCGGTCAGCCCGGAGAACAACCGCGCGCCCGGCATGACCTGCCTGCGGGCCTGCGCCGAGCTGGCCCGGGGCGCCCGCTGGCAGGAGGCCACAGTCGCCGGCTCGAAGGGCTGCGGCGCGAACATGCGCGTCACCCCGGTCGGGCTGCTCGACGTCGACCTCGACACCATGGCCGGGCTGGCCCAGCTCCAGGCCGGGCTCACCCACGGCCACCCGACCGGGCTGGCGGCGAGCGAGCTGACCGCGTACGCGGTCCGGCTGCTGCGCGACGGCGCGGCGCTGCCCGAGCTGCCCGGCCTGCTCACCGAGCGGGCGCGGGAGCAGCGCACCGTCTACCGGGAGGACTGGCTGGGTGACCTGTGGCAGCGGCCCGGCGAGAGCGACGCGGCCGGGTTCGTCGCCCGCGGCTGGGACGACTGCCTGCGGGTGCTCGACCGGCTGGAGGCGGCACTCGCCCGTCCCGACGACGGCGGCGACCCGTGCCGGTTCACCGGCGAGGGTTGGATCGCCGAGGAGGCGCTCGCCACCGCGCTGCTCTGCGCGTTGCGCCACCGCGACGATCCGGTCGGCGCGCTGGCCCGGGGCGCCACCACGGCCGGTGACTCGGACTCCATCGCCGCGCTGGCCGGCGCGTTCGCCGGTGCCGCGTACGGCATGGCCGCCTGGCCGGCCGGGTGGGCCGACCGGATCGAGTACGCCGGTCAGCTCGCCGCGCTCGCCGACGCGCTCGACGCAGGGGCGTCGCAGCGCTGAGGTCCGGAGGCCGCCGGGGTCAGCCGGTGAGGTGGTTCAGGCGGCGCACACCCCGCCACAGGTCCGGGTCGCACGTGCCGGCCCGGTCGGCGAACGCGGTGAGCGGCACCGGGATGGGCTCGCTGATGTCCAGGTAGCTGTCGTGGTCGGCGTCCGGGTCCCAGCTCCGGGTCGGGATCGGCAGGTGGTCGTCCCGGTCCGACTTGTCCTGACTGGTGATCTTCAGGACCTCGGCGTCCGCGCCGTCGACCCGCAGCACCAGGCAGGGCCGCACCTTGGAGCCGGTCCCGTCGGCGTAGGGCACGTCCGCCCACCAGATCTCCCCGGGCCGGGGCTCGTCCCGGTCCGTCCGCCCGGCGCCGCGCGGCCGTGGCGGGACGCCACCCCGGTCCCGCCGGACGCCGACGCCGGCCCGGCCACCGCGCCCGGAGCCCGGCCGTCGCCCGTCGGCCCGGCCGCGCGCCCCGGCGGAACGGTCGGCCGACCGGCGGCGCCACTCGTTCCAGAGCCAGCCGGCCGCGACGCAGGCCACGATCACCAGCGCCCAGAGAACCCCGTCGCGCATCAGTACCCGCCTTCCGACCGTTCCCGCACAGCGCCGCCGAGGCGATGGTCGCACGCCCGGGGCCGGACCGCGCGGGGGCGCGACGCGCGCCGGTTCGCCCTGCTCGTGCGGGTGGCCGGACTGTTGTCACAGCCGACCGCTACGGTTCTCGGGTAGCGCGAGCACGGGAGGCGACAGCGGTGTCCGAAGGCGGCGGCGTGTCCGAAGAAGCGGTTCCCACTGCGGCCGACGCGGCCCAGGAGGCGGCGGCGGGGGCCGAGCCGATCCCAGCGGCCCGGGAGCGGCACGCCACGCTCAGTCAGGAGCTGACCGAACACCAGTACCGCTACTACGTGCTGGACGCGCCGACGATCACCGACGCGGAGTTCGACGCGCAGCTGCGGGAGCTGGAGGCGCTGGAGGCGGAATACCCGGCGCTGCGCACCCCCGACTCGCCCACCCAGCGCGTCGGCGGCACCTTCTCCACCGACTTCACGCCGGTCGCCCACGCCGAGCGGATGCTCTCGCTCGACAACGCCTTCGCCGACGAGGAGCTGGCCGCCTGGGCCGAGCGGGTCGAGCGCGACGCCGGCGGCCCGGTGCCCTACCTGTGCGAGCTGAAGGTCGACGGGCTGGCCATCAACCTGACCTACTCCAAGGGCCGGCTGGTGCGCGCCGCCACCCGGGGCGACGGCCGCACCGGCGAGGACGTCACCGCGAACGTGCGCAGCATCAAGGGCGTGCCGGCCCGGCTGACCCCGGCCGACGACTTCCCCGACGTGCCGGATCTGATCGAGGTACGCGGCGAGATCTACTTCCCGGTGGCCGCGTTCGCCGACCTCAACGCGAGCCTGGTCGAGCAGGGCAAGGCGCCGTTCGCCAACCCGCGCAACGCCGCCGCCGGCAGCCTGCGCCAGAAGGACCCGCGGGTCACCGCCTCCCGCCCGCTGCGCCTGGTGGTGCACGGCATCGGCGCCCGCACCGGCTTCCGGCCGGCGGCGCAGTCCGAGTCGTACGCCGCGCTCAAGGCGTGGGGGCTGCCCACCAGCGACCGCTGGCGGGTGGTGGACGACCTCGCCGGCGTCGCTGACTACATCGCCTACTACGGCAAGCACCGGCACGACGTCGAGCACGAGATCGACGGCGTGGTGGTCAAGGTCGATCCGGTCTCCATCCAGGGCCGCCTCGGCTCGACCAGCCGGGCCCCCCGCTGGGCGATCGCCTTCAAATACCCGCCGGAGGAGGTGAACACGAAGCTGCTCGACATCGACGTCAACGTCGGGCGCACCGGCCGGGTCACCCCGTTCGCCGTCCTGGAACCGGTCCGGGTCGCCGGCTCCACGGTCGCGCTGGCCACGCTGCACAACGCCCGCGAGGTCGAGCGCAAGGGCGTGCTCATCGGCGACACGGTGGTGCTGCGCAAGGCCGGCGACGTGATCCCCGAGGTGCTCGGCCCGGTGGTCGAGCTGCGCCCGGCCGACGCCCGTCCGTTCGTCATGCCGACCACCTGCCCGGCCTGCGGCACGCCGCTCGCGCCGGCCAAGGAGAGCGACGTCGACATCCGCTGCCCCAACGGGCGCGCCTGCCCCGGTCAGATCCGCGAACGGGTGTTCTACCTGGCCAGCCGCAAGGTGCTCGACATCGAGGTGCTCGGCGAGAAGGGCGCGGCGGCGCTGCTGGACGCGCAGATCATCACCAACGAGGGCGACCTGTTCCAGCTCGACGCCGAGCAGTTGAGCCGGTCACCGTTCTTCGTCAACAAGGACGGCAGCCTGGGCAGCAACGCGGTCAAGCTGCTCGACAACCTGGCCGAGGCCAAGGAACGCGACCTGTGGCGCGTGCTGGTGGCACTGTCCATCCGGCACGTCGGCCCGACCGCCGCCCAGGCGCTCGCCCGGCACTTCCGGTCGGTCGACGCCATCGAGGCCGCCGGCGAGGAGGAGCTGTCCTCGGTGGACGGCGTCGGCCCGACCATCGCCGCCAGCGTCAAGGAGTGGTTCGCCGTCGACTGGCACCGCGACATCGTGCGCAAGTGGGCCGAGGCGGGCGTACGGATGGCCGAGGAGGCCGCCGACGAGGGGCCACGACCGCTCGACGGCGTCACCGTCGTGGTCACCGGCACGCTCAGCGGGTTCAGCCGTGACCAGGCCGCCGAGGCGATCCAGGTCAGGGGCGGCAAGGTGACCGGCTCGGTCTCCAAGAAGACGGGGTTCGTGGTGGTCGGCGACAACCCGGGTTCCAAGGCCGACAAGGCGGCCACCCTGAAACTGCCGATCCTCGACGAGGACGGCTTCCGGGTGCTGCTGGACTCCGGCCCGGACGCGGCCCGCGGGGTGGCCCGGGTGGAGGACTGACGGGCTGGTCACGGCGATCGTCCGCGGATACCAAGTTAATTACGACTCCGACCGATTCGTGACTGTCGTGTCGGGGAAACCGCCTCGGAGGGCGTTTCATTGGCGTACGGCGCGTGACGGCGCGCGCCACGACGTTGCCCCCGGGAGGTGCGATGGAGACCGGCGACCCGCGTAACTCCGTCCCGCCCGGGCGGAGCGGGCCGTTCTTCGGCTTCGTCGGCGCGGTCGGCGTGGTGGCCGTACTTGTCTCGGCCGGGCCGCTGATCGCGCTCGCCGACCGGTTGACCGAGCTGCCGGCCGCGTTCTGGACCATGGCGGCGCTCGCCGTCGCCTGCGACGCCCGCCCGTTCGTGCCGCCGGGGCGGCGGCAGACCTCGGCCGTGTTCCCGTCGACCTGCTTCACCTTCGCCATCCTGCTCGGCTGGGGCTTCGGCCCGGCGGTGGCGGTCCAGGCGGTGGCCGTCGCGGTGAGCGGCTGGCGGCTCGGGTATGCGCCCTGGCGTACCGGCTTCAACGCCGCGCAGTACGCGTGCGCGCTCGCCGCCGCGTACGCGGTCACCCGGCTCGGTCCGGGCGAGCTGTTCGGCGACGGCCGGCTGCACTGGACCGACGTGGCGGCGGTGGGCGGCGCGACGCTCGCCTGGTTCGTGGTCAACTACGGGCTGGTCAGCTCGGCCGTGCGGCTGCGGTTCGGCGACCGGTGGTGGCCCAGCGTGCGCAGCGGGCTGGCGTACGAGCTGCTGTCCACCGGTTCGCTGCTTCTGCTCGCGCCGGTGCTGGTGGCCGCCGCCCGGGCCAGCGCGGCGCTGATCCCGCTGGTGCTGGTGCCGCTGTTCGCCGTCTACCGGATGGCCCGGCTGTCCGAGGAACGGGAACAGCTCGCCGACGTGGACCCGCTCACCGGGCTGCCCAACCGCAAGGCGCTGCTCACCGAGGTGGCCGAGCAGGTGCACCTGCACGGCGAGCGGGCCGCCCGGGGCGCACCGGACGCGCACCTGGCGCTGCTGCTGCTCGACCTCGACCGGTTCAAGCACGTCAACGACGCGCTCGGGCACGCGGTGGGGGACCGTCTGCTGGTCGAGGTGAGCGCCCGGCTGATGGGCGTGGTCGGCGCCGGTGACATGGTGGCGCGACTGGGCGGTGACGAGTTCGCCATAGTCGTACCCCGGCTCACCGACATCGACCAGGCCCGCGAGCGGGCCGACCGGGTGGTCGCCGCGCTCGCCGAGCCGGTGCCGCTGGACGGGTTGCCGCTGGACGTGGGCGGTTCGATCGGCATCGCGCTCTACCCGGACCACGGCGAGGACTTCGCCACGCTGATGCGCCACGCCGACGTGGCCATGTACGACGCGAAGCACCGCAACGACACGGTGGCGGTGTACGCGCCGGAGTCCGACCACAACTCGGCCGAGCGGCTGAGCCTCCTGGCCGACCTGCGCCGGGTGCTGGAGTCGGGCCCGTCCGCGCAGGGCGGGGAGACGGTGGGCGTACGCGGGGGTGACGGCGCGGCACTGACGCCGGCGCTGTCGGCGCCGCGACCGGCCCGGGCCGAGCGGCCGTCGCGCAACCAGCGCCCGGCGCGCGACGACGGCCGGGGCGGCGGACGCTCCGGCGACGGGCCGAACCGGTGGCTGCGGCGTCGTCGGGACCGCGCCGCGGAGCGGCACGACGACGACCTGATCGAGCGGATCCTCACCGGCGCCGACCCGGTCCGCAGCCGGGCCGCGCGCGCCGGAGCGGTGGTGGCGACGCCAGTGGTCGGTGGCGGGGACGCCGACGCGGCGGAGACCGGCACCGGGCGCGACACGGAGGCCGCGCACGAGACCGACACCGGGCACGACGCGCAGGCCGCGGTGAGCACCGGCGCGCCCGGCGTCATCGGGCCGACCGCCGACGGGAGCGCCGAGCCGGAGGACCAGTCCGGGCACCCGGGCGAGATCACCATGTACTACCAGCCGCAGATCGCGATCGCGACCGGCGAGGTGGTCGGCGTCGAGGCGCTGCTGCGGTGGCGGCACCCGCGCCGCGGCATGGTCGACCCGGGCGAGCTGATCCAGGTCGCCGAGCAGAGCGCGGTGATGCGGCTGCTCACCCGCCGCGTGGTGGACGACGTGGTGGAGCAGCTGGCCAAGTGGTCGGCGGCCGGGCTCACGCTGCGGGCCGCGCTCAACGTCAGCGTCCGTGACCTGCACACCGGCGAGATCGCCGACCAGATCGCCGACCGGCTGGCCCGGTACGGGGTGCCGCCGCAGCGGCTCCAGGTGGAGATCACCGAGGGCGCGCTGATGGCCGACCCCCGGCGGGTGCTCGCCAGCATCACCCAGTTGCACCGCATCGGCGTCGGCATCGCGCTGGACGACTTCGGCACCGGCTACTCGTCGCTGCAACACCTGCGCCGGCTGCCGCTGTCCGAGGTGAAGGTGGACCGCTCGTTCGTCCTCGGGATGGCCGACGACCCGGACGACGCGGCGATCGTCCGCTCGATGATCGAGCTGGCCGGCGCGCTCGGGCTGCGGGTGGTGGCCGAGGGCGTGGAGGACGAGCGCACCTGGCGGCTGCTGCACGCCGCCGGATGCGACGTGGCGCAGGGCTGGTTCCACGCCCGGCCGATGCCGGCCGAGGACCTGGTGGCCTGGTTGTCGCGCTACCGTCCGGTGCGCCCGGTGGAGGCCGGGAGCCGCAGCGGGGCGGCGCCGGAGGGGGAGGCGAAGGCGTCGTCGTGACGGCGGGACAATAGACTCGCTCCGGTCACCGCGCGTCATCCCGTACGCGCGGCCGGCCCACCGCAGACGTCTCAGGACAGCCACGAAGGGGGCACCCGATGGCCGCCATCTCCCGCGAGGAGGTCGCGCACCTCGCGCGACTGTCGCGGCTCGCCGTCACGGAGGAGGAGTTGGACACCTTCGCCGGCCAGCTGGATGTGATCCTCCAGTCGGTCGCGCAGGTCGGCGAGGTCGCCGCGGCGGACATCCCGCCGACGTCCCACTCGGTGCCGCTGACGAACGTGCTCCGCGAGGACGTCGTACGGCCGGGCCTGACCCCGCAGGAGGCGCTGTCGGGCGCACCCGACGCCGAGGAGCAGCGGTTCCGCGTCCCGCGGATCCTGGACGAGGATGTGGCCTCATGAGCGAGCGCAGCGAGCGAATCATCGGGCCCAGCATGGCTGTCGCTCATGACGGCACGGAGCGAAGCGGAGTGCCGGCATGAGCGACTTGACCAAGCTGAGCGCTGTTGAGATCGCCGGGCTGGTGGCGAGCGGCGAGACCTCCGCCGTCGAGGTCACCCAGGCCCACCTGGACCGCATCGGCGCCGTCGACGACCGGGTGCACGCGTTCCTGCACGTCGACACCGAGGGGGCGCTGGCCGCCGCGCGTGCCGTGGACGAGCGCCGCGCCGCCGGTGACGAACTCGGCCCGCTCGCCGGTGTGCCGGTCGCGGTGAAGGACGTGCTCACCACCAAGGGCGTACCGACCACGGTCGGGTCGAAGATCCTGGAGGGCTGGCGCCCGCCGTACGACTCGACCATCGTCGAGCGGCTGCGCGCCGCCGGCACGGTGATGCTCGGCAAGACGAACATGGACGAGTTCGCCATGGGCTCCTCCACCGAATACTCGGCGTACGGGCCGACCCGTAACCCGTGGGACACCGACCGGATCCCGGGCGGCTCCGGCGGTGGCAGCGCGGCGGCGCTGGCCGCGTACGAGGCGCCGCTGTCGATCGGCTCGGACACCGGCGGCTCGATCCGCCAGCCCGGCGCGGTCACCGGCACCGTCGGCGCGAAGCCCACCTACGGTGGCACCTCCCGCTACGGCCTGGTGGCGTTCTCCTCGTCGCTGGACACGCCCGGCCCGTGCGCGCGTACCGTGCTCGACGCCGCGTTGCTGCACGAGGTGATCGGCGGTCACGACCCGCGCGACTCCACGTCGATCCCGGCCCCGGTGCCGGACGTGGTGGCCGCCGCGCGCCTCGGAGCCACCGGCGACCTGACCGGCGTGAAGCTCGGCATGGTCACCGAGTTCATCGGCGAGGGCGCGGAGCCGGGCGTGATGGCCGCGTTCCGCGACGCGGCCGAGGCGCTGGCGAAGCTGGGCGCGGAGATCGTCGAGGTCTCCTGCCCGCACTTCAAGTACGCGCTGCCGGCCTACTACCTGATCGCGCCGAGCGAGTGCTCCTCCAATCTGGCCCGGTTCGACGGCGTCCGGTTCGGTCTGCGGGTCGGCGACGACGGCAACCGGTCGCTGGAGGAGGTCATGTCGCTGACCCGTGAGGCCGGCTTCGGCCCCGAGGTCAAGCGCCGCATCATGATCGGCACGTATGCGCTCTCCTCGGGCTACTACGACGCCTACTACGGCCAGGCGCAGAAGGTCCGCACGCTGATCACGCGGGACTTCACCAGCGCGTTCGAGCAGGTCGACGCGCTGATCTCGCCGACCACGCCGTTCGTGGCGTTCCCGCTGGGGTCGCGTACCGCCGACCCGTACCAGATGTACCTGGCGGACCTGTTCACCATCCCGACGAACCTGTACGGCGGCCCGGCCATCTCGGTGCCGTGCGGCCTGTCCGACGGGCTCCCGGTGGGCTTCCAGATCATGGCGCCGACCATGGCGGACGACCGGATGTACCGGATCGCCGCCGCGCTGGAGAGCGCCGTCGGCACGCTCACCCCGCCGACGATCTGAACCGGACGGTACGGAGGCGGCCCGCCCGCCTCCGTACCGACACGGTGATCACCGATCAGGGGATTGCCGGGGGTCACTGGCACTGGTCGAATAAACTGCGAGTCTGCTGGATCGACTGGACTGTGGCCCGCTGGCGGACGCGAGCGGTTCCGACCGAGAGCTGGATGTGCGATGGGGACACTTCGCCCGGTCATGGCCCTGACGATGGTCGTCGCGTTGCTGCTGGGCGCCGGGCAGCCGGCCGCCGCGCAACCGGCCACCGTCGCCACCGAGGCCGTCACCATCACCTCGGGCAAACCCCGGTCGGTCATGGTCATCGGGCAGGTCTACGCGATCCACACCGTCGAGGCCACAGGCGGGACCGCGCCGTACCGGCTGTCGGTGACCTCGGGCAGTCTGCCGCCGGGAATGCTCGTGGTGGGTACGTCGCTGGGTGGTGCGCCGACGACGCCCGGCACGTACACGTTCACGCTGCGGATGACCGACCAGAACGACCTCTTCGACGAGCAGACGGCGACGATCGAGGTGCGCGAACCCAAGGTCGTCATCACGTCGGGCAAGCCCCGGTCGCCCATGTACCTGGGCCGGGTGTACGCGATCCACACGGTCGAGGCCACCGGCGGCACCGGGCCGTACCGGTTGTCGGTGGTCTCGGGCAGTCTGCCGCCGGGGATGCTCGTGGTGGGTACGTCGCTCGGGGGTTCACCGACCACCGCGGGGACGTACACGTTCACGCTGCGGATGACCGACAAGAACGACCGCTTCGACGAGCAGGACGCCACCATCGTGGTCGCCGAGGCGGCAGCCGCGTTCACCTCCGGCGACCCGCCCGCCGCCACCGTCGGCAAGCGTTACTCCTTCCGGTTCACCGCCGCCGGTGACTCGGACATCGTGTTCTCCCTGGCGGCCGGGGCCCTGCCGGACGGCCTCACCCTCGACGGGGAGGGCAAGCTCAGCGGCACCCCGGGCAGCGCCGGCACGTTCGCCTTCACGGTCGCGGCGAAGGGTTACAGCACCAGCGCCATGAAGCAGGTGTCGCTGACCGTCGCCGCCCGCAACCCGGGCACCCCGACGGCGTCCCCGACCGGCTCGACGCCCGACCCGGCCGACCCGACTGTTACGCCGACCCCTGACGACCCGGCCGCCACACCGTCGGAGAGCAGCACCTCGGCGCCCCTGCCGACGGCCTCGCCGTCGAAGGTGAGCGGCGCGTGGCTGCCGATCACCGGGCCGGGTTCGCCGCTCGTGCTGCTGCTGTTGAGCATCGTGGCCTTCTCCATCGGCGGCATCCTGCTCGTGCTGGCGTACAACCGGCGGCGGACCTTCACCACACCCGAGTGACGCCCGGGCCCCGCGCGGTGATCTCGAAGCCCGGCAGCGGGGTGGCCGGGCCAGCCGATTAGGCTGGAATGGTTCTGTCCGGATCGTGCCTGGAGCTCAGATGACGACGACACTGCCCGCGTACGACGAGGTCGTCGCGCGCTTCGAACCGGTGATCGGCCTGGAGACCCACGTCGAGCTGGGCACGAACACCAAGATGTGGTGCGGCTGCCCGACCGACTTCGGCGGCGAGCCGAACACCCGGGTCTGCCCGGTCTGCCTCGGCCTGCCCGGCTCGCTGCCGGTGGCGAACAAGGCCGCCATCGAGGCGACCATCCGGATCGGGCTGGCGCTCAACTGCTCGATCGCCGAATGGTGCCGGTTCGCCCGGAAGAACTACTTCTACCCGGACATGCCGAAGAACTTCCAGATCAGCCAGTACGACGAGCCGCTGTGCTTCGACGGGTACCTGGACGTCGAGGTCAACGGCGAGCTGGTGCGCATCGGCATCGAGCGGGTGCACTTGGAGGAGGACACCGGCAAGACGCTGCACGTCGGCGGCGCCACCGGCCGCATCCACGGCGCCACCGAGTCGCTCGTCGACTACAACCGGGCCGGCATCCCCCTGGTCGAGATCGTCACCAAGCCCATCCCCGGCACCGGCGCGCTCGCGCCCGAGGTCGCCCGCGCGTACGTCGCCGAGCTGCGCGACGTGATCCGCTCCCTCGGCGTCTCCGACGTGCGGATGGAGGAGGGCTCGCTGCGCTGCGACGTCAACACGTCGCTGAACCGGCCGGGCGAGGAGTGGGGCACCCGCACCGAGACCAAGAACGTCAACTCGCTGCGCTCGGTCGAGCGGGCGGTGCGCTCGGAGATGCTGCGCCAGGCGTCCGTGCTGGAGGCCGGTGGCCGGATCACCCAGGAGACCCGGCACTTCCACGAGGACACCGGCGACACCACGTCGGGCCGGTCCAAGGAGACCGCCACCGACTACCGGTACTTCCCGGAGCCGGACCTCGTGCCGCTCGCCCCGGACACCGCGTGGGTGGCCGAGCTGAAGGCCGCCCTGCCGGAGCTGCCGCGGCTGCGCCGCAAGCGGATCCAGCAGGAGTGGGGCCTGTCCGACCTCGACATGCAGTCGGTGGTGAACGCCGGCGCGGTCGAGCTGATCGAGGCGACAGTGGCCGCCGGCACGACCCCCGCGGCGGCCCGCAAGTGGTGGCTGGGTGAGCTGTCCCGCCGCGCCAACGAGACCGGCGTGGAGCTGGCCGACGTGGGCGCCACCCCGGCCCAGGTCGCCGAGCTGCAGGGCCTTGTCGACGCGGGCAAGCTCAACGACAAGCTGGCCCGTACCGTGCTGGAGGGCGTGGTGGCCGGCGAGGGCTCGCCGACCGAGATCATGACCAACCGCAACCTGGAGGTCGTCTCGGACACCGGCGCGCTCACCGCCGCCGTGGACGAGGCGATCGCCGCCAACCCGGACGTGGCCGACAAGATCCGCAGCGGCAAGGTCGCGGCGGCCGGCGCGCTGGTCGGCGCGGTCATGAAGACCACCCGCGGCCAGGCGGACGCGAAGACGGTCCGCGAGCTGATCCTGGCGCGCCTCGGCGCCTGACGTGTTGTAAGGAAGGGCCCCTTCTTAACGCCTGGTGCATGGGAAGGGGCCCTTCCTAACGCCTCACCCCCACTCAGTGGGCGTCAACGGCGACGCCCGGATGGAGTCACCGTGAACCAGCACGACCTCGACGTCCTCGACGAGATCCAGCGCCGGGTGCTCTGGCTCGCCACCCGCATCGTCGACGCGGCCAACCACGACCGCGACACCGGCGACGGGGTGAAGGTCGGCGGCCACCAGGCCTCGAGCGCCTCCCTGGTGACAGCGATGACCGCGCTCTGGTTCCAGCACCTCGACGCCGAGGACCGGGTCGCGGTCAAGCCGCACGCCTCGCCGGTGTTCCACGCCATCCAGTACCTGCTCGGCAACCTCGACAAGTCGTACCTGCCGAAGCTGCGGGCGCGCGGCGGCCTCCAGTCGTACCCGTCGCGGACCAAGGACCCGGACGAGGTGGACTTCTCCACCGGCTCGGTCGGCCTGGGCGCCGCCGCGCCGCTGTTCGCCGCCGTGACCCGCCGCTACGTCGACGCGCACTTCGGCGCGCGCCCGCACTCCCGGTTCGTCGCCATCATCGGCGACGCCGAGCTGGACGAGGGCAACATCTGGGAGGCGGTCGCCGACCCGGCCACCACCGGCCTGGGCAACGTGATGTGGCTCGTCGACTTCAACCGGCAGTCGCTGGACCGGGTCGTCCCCGGCATCCGGATCAACCAGTGGCGCGGCCAGTTCGAGGCGGCCGGCTGGCACGTCGTGGAGGTCAAGTACGGCCGCAAGCTCGCCGAGGCGTACGCCCGGCCGGGTGGCGCGGCGCTGCGCGACTGGATCGACCGGATGCCCAACGAGCAGTACCAGTCGCTGTTCGGGCTGGCCGGCCCGGCGCTGCGCAAGCAGTTCCTGGACGGCGCGCCGGCCGAGGTGGCCGCGTTCGTGGCCGACATCGGCGACGACGAGCTGGGCCCGCTCGTCACCGACCTGGGCGGCCACGACGCGCAGGCGATGCTCGACGCGTACGCCCAGTGCGACGCGGTGACCGACCGGCCCAGCGTCGTGTTCGCGTACACGGTCAAGGGCTGGGGTCTGCCCATCGCCGGCAACCCGCGCAACCACTCGGCGCTGCTCACCACCGAACAGGTCGACGCGCTGCGCGCCGCGCAGGGCCTGACCCCGGAGACCGAGTGGGACCGCCTCGACCCGGCGTCCCCGGCCGGCATCCGGGCCGGCGAGCGCCGGGAGGCGCTGTCCCGCCCGCCGCGCGAGCGGGCGCTGGGCGTCACCGTTCCGGAAACCACGCGGGTACGCGCGAACAAGCCGGTCTCCACCCAGGAGGTCTTCGGCCGGGTGCTGGTCGACCTGGCCCGCGATCCGCAGGTGGCGCCCTACCTGGTGACCACCGCGCCGGACGTGGCCACCTCGACCAACCTGGCCGGGTTCATCAACAAGACGGGCGTGTTCGCGCCGACCGAGCAGCGCTCCTGGACCGAGGACCGGATGCTGCGCTGGACCGAGAGCCCCGCCGGGCAGCACATCGAGCTGGGCATCTCGGAGATGAACCTGTTCCTGCTGCTGGGCCAGCTCGGCCTGTCGTGGGACCTGTCCGGCCAGCCGCTGCTGCCGGTGGGCACCGTCTACGACCCGTTCGTGCTGCGCGGTCTCGACGCGTTCCTCTACGGGACGTACTCCGGTTCCCGGTTCGTGGTGGCCGGCACCCCGTCCGGCATCACGCTGGCCCCGGAGGGCGGCGCGCACCAGTCCACCATCACCGCGTCGGTCGGCCTGGAGCTGCCCGGCGTGACGTTCCTGGAGCCCGCGTACGCCGGCAGCCTCGACTGGCTGCTCTGCGACGCGCTCGGGCAGATCGCCGGTGGCGCCGCGCCCGCCGCCACCGCCGCGCCGGCCGAGGACGGGGCGTACTACTTCCGGCTCAGCACCCGGCCGATCGACCAGGCCCCGTTCGAGGCGGCCCGGACCCGGCTCGGGGACGCGGTGCTGCGGCGGCAGGTGGTGGCCGGCGCGTACCGGCTCGTCGACGCGCACCAGGCGTACCCCGATCTGGCTGACGCCCCGGTCGTGCAGCTCGCGGCCTCCGGCGCGGTGCTGCCGGAGGTGCTCGCCGCCGCCGCGGAGCTGGCGGAGGAGGGCGTGGCCGCGCACGTCGTGGACGTGACCAGCCTGGACCGCCTCTACCGGGCGTGGCAGCGGACGCTGCGTCAAGGTGTGCGGACCGCGACGGTGCCGAGCGTGCCCGGCGCGCTGCGGTCGGCTTTCGCCGACCGGGTGCCGGTGGTCACCGTGCACGACGCGGCCTCGCACGCGATGGCCTGGCTCGGCTCGGCGGTCGGCGCCCCGGCGGTGCCGCTCGGCGTGGACGAGTTCGGCCAGTCCGGCAACGTCCGGGAGCTGTACGAGTTGCACGACCTGCTGCCGGGCAGCATCGTCAACGCCGCGCTGGCCGCGATCGCGCTGCGCTGACCGCGCCGGGCTGGTCCGGCTCGACCCGGCGGCGCGGCAGGCCGTGGTGGTCACGGAACGTGACAGATTGGCCCGATTGCTGAGAGTGACCGTCTCCGGCGACCCGGGCGATCGCCTCTCGCCGCCTTTGCTCTGCAGCCACACCCGCAGCATCGCCCTGAGCTGGGGTGCGGCGAAGAGTGCCCGCGGCGCGCGGCCGTCCGTGCGGTCACTCCCGGTGCCTGCCGCGCCGATGGCTGCAGAGCAAAGGCGGCAGCAGGACATGCCAGTGCCGGACGGGTCGGTGACACGCGGTGACCGGGCGTCCGCGCGGCAGGCGGCCGGAGAACGCCCGGACGGTCAGCGGGTGGGGGTGGCGGTGGGGCTCAGGGTGGTCGTACCCGGCGACGGCGACTCGGAGGGTCCCCGGGTCGGGGTCGGGGTGACCGGCACCTGGTCGCCCTTGGCCGGGTCGCGGATGACGTGCCGCTCCAGGTTGACCTGCGACTGCCCGGTCCCGCCCACGGTGATCTCGTCGTAGGCCTGGAGCAGCTTCTGCTGGTCGAAGTAGAGCACCGTCATGGTCAGCGGCGTCGGCTTCTCGCCCTCCAGGCCGCGCAGCCCGGCCCCGCCGGTCGAGCCCTCCACCATCAGCGTGGTCGGCTGCTTGCCGGGCACCTCCGGCAGCTTCGACACCTGCCGGGCGTGGGTGTGCCCGGAGAGCACCAGCGGGCAGGTGCCGGAGAGCGGGCCGGCCGAGGCGGGATCGTGCACGAGCGCGATGTCGACCTTGCGCGGCGACTTCTCGACCGTCGCGGCGAGCTGTTCGCCGGCGCCGATCACCTGGTCGGCGACGGCGGCGGTGAGGCCGCTGCCGGCCGGTGAGGTCTCCTTGTCCGGAGTGAAGCGGGGGTCGCCGATGCCGGCGATGGTCAGCCCGCCCACCGTCGTGATCGAGTTGTTCAGCACAATCGCGTTCGGCTGCTGGGCCACCGCGGCGGCGGTGCGCGGCGAGTCGTGGTTGCCGCGGATGAACACGTACGGCTTCTTGAGCAGGCCGATCGAGCCGACGAAGGACGCCTCCGGCTCGCTGCCCCAGTCGGTCATGTCGCCGGTGTCGATGACCACGTCGATGCCGAACTGCTCGACCACGGTACGGATCAACTGCCAGCCGGTCGGGTTGAGGTGCATGTCCGACACGTGCAGGACCCGGGTGGTGCCCGGCGACGGCTGCACCACCGGCAGCGCGGAGACCGTGGTGTACAGCTTGCTGACGTTGCCGACCAGCCGCTGCAACTGCTCGGCGTACTTGGTGTAGTCGTTGGCGATCCGCCGCGCGTCACCGACGATCGCGGGCGCGTTCACCAGCAGGCCCTCGTACCGTGGCTCCTCGATCGCCTGCGGACGCAGCGTCGTCGCGGCCACTCCGAGGCTGCCGGCGGTGATGACGAGCGCCAGGCCGCCGGCCCAGGCGGTACGGCGCACGTCGCGGAAGACCAGCGCGGCCAGGATCAGCGTGGCCAGGACCGCCGAGGCGAGCGTACGCAGCCCGAGCCGCATCACGCCGTCGCGGACGTCCTGCACGGCCGACTGGCTGGCCCGGCTGATGCTGGCCGGGTCGTCGATCAGCGCCTCGGTGCGCCCCTGGTCGAGCGCGCCCACCTCGACGGTCAGGTACGCCGGCCCGTCGTGGCTGTCCAGCAGCAACGCGCCCAGCGGCGGGATGTCGACGGTGGTGCCGCCGCTCAGCGACGGGCTGAGCTTCAGCTCGGCACGGAACGGGCCGATGTCGGTGCCGACGTGGCCGCCCGCGTACGTGCCGACCACGATGCCGCCGAGCGTGACCGCGAACAGGGCCAGCACGACACCCAGCCGGCGCAGCCGGTGACCCGGCCGCCACGCCGTCCAGCGGCGGGCAGGCCCGCGCCCGGGCGACGTCTCGTCCCCCGCGCGGTGCTCTTCGTTGTCGTGGCCGTCCATGCTGAGATCCTGACCTGCCCCTTGAGCGATCTTGACAAACCTGCCGACCCGGATCAGCTCCGGCCGGCGCCCCCGTCGGCGAAGACCAGCCGCAGGAGGCGGTCGTCCTCGGCGGCGGGCCGGCCCCGCCCGTCCCGGTTCGAGGTGCTCACCCAGAGCGAGCCGTCCGGGGCCACCGCCGCCGCCCGGAGCCGGCCGTACTTGTCGTTGAGCAGGTCGCGCGGCTGACCGAGGACGGTCCCGTTGCCGGCCAGCTCCACCAGCCACAGCCGTTGCCCGCGCAGGCAGGCGGCGACCAGCAGCCGATCCACGGCGGCCAGGCCGGAGCAGGAGGCGTCACCGGTGGGCCACTGCGTGATCGGGTTGACGTAGCGCCTGTCGTCGCTGCGCCCCTCCACCCGGGGCCACCCGTAGTTGCCGCCCTTGTTGATCGGGTTGATCTCGTCCCAGGTGTTCTGCCCGAACTCCACCGCGTACATCTTCTTGTCCGGCGTCCAGGCGAAGCCCTGCACGTTGCGGTGCCCGGTCGACCAGACCGGCGACCCGGCGGTCGGGTTGCCCGGCGCCGGCTTGCCGTCCGGGGTGATCCGCAGGATCTTGCCGCCGAGGCTCTTCGCGTCCTGGGCGTTCTCGGTGCGCCCGGCGTCGCCGGTGCTGGCGTAGAGGAGACCGTCCGGGCCGAAGCCCAGCCCGCCGCCGTTGTGCGTGCCGGCCTTCGGGATGCCGGTCAGGATCGGCGTCGGCGCCTGCCCGAGCCGCATCTTGGCGATCCGGTTGTCGTTCTCGGCGGTGTAGTAGACGAAGATCGTCCGGTCCCGCTCGTACGCCGGCGAGACCGCGATGCCGAGCAGACCGCCCTCGCCGCCGGCGGCCACGTCCGGCACGGTCTGCACCGGCCGCACGGCCAGCCCGTCCGGGCCGGACTCCGGGCCGACCTGAAGGATCCGCCCCTTGTCCCGCTCGGTCACCAGCGCCGCGCCGTCGGGCAGGAACGCGATGCCCCACGGCACCTCCAGGCCCTTGGCCAGCACGGTGGCGACCACCTGCTGGCCGGCCCCACCCGGGCTGGCGGTACTGGACGGGCTCGGCAGGTTGGGCGGCGCGCCGGCCGGGTCCGGCTCGGGCTCGCCGAGGGCGCAACCGGCGCTGCCCAGCAGCAGCGCCGCGCAGGACACCGCCAGCGCCGTGCGGAGCCGGCGGGCACGGGGGTACGGAAGACGCGCTCTCACCCGGCCCAGCCTAGCCGGGCGAAGCGCCGAACCGGGCCGCTCAGCTCAGCCGGCACGCAGGGCGAGCAGGGCCACGTCGTCCTCACGGCGGTGGGCGGCGGCGAGCAGCCGGTCGCAGAGCAGGTCCAGCGGTGCGCCCGGCCCGTCGGCGCGGAGATGGGCGAGCAGGTCGGCCTGTCCCTCGTCGATCGACCGGTCCCGGCGCTCGATCAGCCCGTCGGTGTGCAGCAGCAGCGTGTCGCCCGGGGCGAGGACCAGTGTCCGGCCGGTACGCCGGGGCGCCCGGGCCAGGCCGAGCAGCGGCCCGCGTCCCTCGGCGACCGAGACCGTGCCGTCCGCCCGGACCAGCACCGGTGGGGGATGCCCGGCGTTGCACCAGGAGACCCGCAGCCCGTCCCCGTCCGGGCGGATCCGGGCCAGCACCGCGGTGGCGACGGTGGGCACCCGCAGCCCGCCCATCGCCCGGTCGAGCTGCGCCACCAGCAACTCCACCGGGTCGTCGCGCCCGTACGCGTTGCCGCGCACCAGGTTGCGCAACTGGCCCATGGTGGCCGCCGCCTCGATGTCGTGACCGGCGACGTCACCGATCGCGGCCACCAGCTCGCCGTCGGGCTGGACGAACGCGTCGTACCAGTCACCGCCCACCTCGACCCGGTCCGCGACCGGCAGGTAGCGGGCGGCCAGCTCGATCCCCGGCACCGTCGGCAGGGTGGGCAGCATGCTGTGCTGGAGCACCTCGGCGACGTGGCGCTGCTCACCGTAGAGGCGGCTGTTGCCGACCGCCTGTCCGGCGCGTACTCCGATGTCCTGCGCGGTGCGCAGGTCGCTGTCGTCGAAACCGCGCCGCCCCTGGCGGTTGACGAGGGTGACAGCCCCGATCACCCGGTCCCCGGCGGCGGTGATCGGCACGGTCAGGTGGGAGCCGATGCCGAGCCGGTCGGCGAGCGGCACCAGCTCCGGGCGCGTGGTGCCGCGCGCCACGTCGTCCAGTCCGGCCACGGCCCGCACCGCCGGCCGCCCGGTACGCAGCACCGAACGGATCTGCGACTCCGCGCTGAGGCCGGTCGTCAGCAACTCGGCGAAGCGGGCCAGGTCGCCCCCGCGTTCGGCGTCCCGGTGTACGCCGGTGACGGTGCGCGGGCGGCCCGCCGGGTCGACGAGCGTGATCAGGCACCAGTCGGCGAGCAGCGGCACCATCGCGTGCCCGAGCCGGTCGACGGCAGTGGCCACGTCGAGCGTGCCGCCGAGCATCTCGCTCATCCCGGCCAGCATGGCGAGCCGGTCGTGCGCCTCCTCGGCGCGGCGGCGGGCCTGCTCGGCGCCGCGGACCGCGATGCGCAGCCGCAGCTCCGAGGAGCACGCGGCGGCCAGGTCGGCGAGCGTACGCAGCTGCTCGGGGGTCCAGGCCCGGGGCTTGCTGTCGATCGCGCAGAGCGAGCCGAGCACCCGCCCGTCCAGGTCGGTGAGCGGCATTCCGGCGTACGCCACCACGCCCAGGTCCTCGATGGCCAGGTTGAGGCGTACCCGGGGGTAGAGGCGGGCGTCGGGCAGCACCAGCGGCATCTCGATGTCGACGACGTGCTGGCAGAACGAGTGGCTCAGCGGTGTCTGCCGGCGCGCCGCCCAGGGCTCCGGCAGCCCGGTCGCGCCGGGAAAGAACTGCCGGTCGGCGTCGACCAGGGAGACCAGCGCGACCGGCACGTCGAGCAGGTCGCCGACCAGGCGGGCGAACCTGTCGAACGCCTCGTCGGGTACGGCGTCGAGCCGCGTCTCGTCGAGCGCACGCAACCGGTCGGGATCGGTGAGCGCGGCAATCGGCACGGCCACCCGGCCCCGGCCGTCCTCGCTCATCGCCACCGCCCTCAGCAAGCGGAACACCCGACCGGCATCCCGTCCTCGGTTATACCCCGCTGCACTGTCAATCGACCCCGGGCGGGGCGTTCGTCACGGCCCACGCCATGCCGGCCCGGGGCTGCCGATATGGTCGGCGGTCGTGAAGGCATGGATCCCGCACCCCGAAGGCCTCCGGCTGCTCGGCGAGCTGCCGCCCGGCGTCACCGTGGAGCTGCTGGAGGACCCGGAACGGCCCCCGTCGTCCCCGGCCGGGGTGCGGTTCTGGGTGCCGCCGTTCCTGTCCGGCCCGGACGCCGGCGCGTTCCTGGCCCGCCTGCCGGACGTCGAGGTGGTGCAGCTGCTCTCCGCCGGCGCGGACGCCTGGGTGGGGCGCGTCCCGGACGGTGTGACGCTCTGCGACGCCCGGGGCGTGCACGACTCGCCCACCGCCGAGTGGGTGGTGGCCGCGATCCTCGCCTCGCTGCGCGGGTTCGCGCCGCTGGCCCGGGCGCAAGCGCGGCGCGAGTGGGCGTACGACGAGGTGGCGCCGACCGACGAACTGGCCGGCAAGCGCGTGCTGATCGTGGGCGCCGGCTCGATCGGCACGGCGGTGCGCGACCGGCTCGCCCCGTTCGAGGTGAGCTTCACGCTGGTGGCCCGTACGCCGCGCCCGGACCAGGGTGTGCACGGGGTGGACGAGCTGCCCGCCCTGCTGCCGGAGGCGGACGTGGTGGTGCTGCTGGTGCCGCTGACCGACCGGACCCGGGGGCTTGTCGACGAGAAGTTCCTGGCCGCGATGCCGGACGGCGCGTTGCTGGTGAACGCCGCACGGGGGCCGGTGGTCAGCACCCCCGCGTTGCTCGCCGAGCTGACCTCGGGGCGGCTGCGGGCGGCGGTGGACGTCACCGACCCGGAGCCGCTGCCCGCCGACCATCCCCTGTGGGAGCTGCCGAACCTGCTGCTCACCCCGCACATCGG
The DNA here is from genome assembly GCF_028768405.1 of Micromonospora chalcea. NCBI lineage: Bacteria > Bacillati > Actinomycetota > Actinomycetes > Micromonosporales > Micromonosporaceae > Micromonospora > Micromonospora chalcea. The sequence continues at coordinate 6,093,816 of NZ_CP118233.1, forward strand.
CGGCTCGGTACGCGGTCTGCTGCCCCGGGCGTACCGCCTGGTGGCCGAGCAGCTACGCCGGCACGTGGCCGGGGAGGAGCTGACGAACCGGGTGGTCGACGGCTACTGAGCGCTCGCCTCACCGGGCAGCTCCTGCCCGGTGACGGCGATCAGGTGGGGCAGCTCGGTGGCGCGTACCGCCGGCAGCATCACCACCTCGCCGTCGTCGAGCCGGGCGAGCGCGCGGCCCCGGGCGTCGCCGGCCAGTTCGGTGACGCGCGTCCACGGCACCCGGCGTTGCCCGGCGATCGCCCGCAGCCGCAGTTCCGAGGCGTCGGCGTCGGTGCCGGCGCGCCACGCCCAGACCGCGACGGTGAGCGGGACGAGCAGCACCCAGAGCAGCCACCAGCGGGCGGAGGCCAGCGGCAGCGCGCCGATGGTGGCGACGATCGCGGCGACCAGGATGGCCTGGTTGTGTCGGAAACGGACGGTATCGGCACGGCTCACCCTCCGATGATCCCACCCGGCCGACTCCCGCCACCCCGCGCCCCGGCAGCCCCGCCAACCCCGCCAACCCCGGAGATCTTGGTACGTCTCCGCCCTCCCGAGGGCGACTGCGTACCAAGATCTGGCGCGGGCGGGTCGTGCGATGGAGATCTTGGAAGGAAACGGTCCTCATGGTGGCCCTTTGCTTCCGAGATCTCGTCGGGAGGCTGGGGTGTGACGGATGTCACTGGTGGGATGACGTCACCGGGCGCTTCCGGGATCGTTTCTAGGCGTGGCCGCAGCGGTCCCCGCCGATGCGTCCCGCCCGCCCCGACCCCGCACGTCGTTACCGCGAACCGCAACCGCACCGCCCCCGTGCCCCCTCACGAAGGCGACCGCCGTGCCCGTCCCTCCTCCCGCCGGTCCCCGTCGGCGGCCACCCCTGCCCGATGTCGCCGTGTCGCTCACCGGCGCGGTCTTTCTCCTGGCGGGCGTCGCCGGGCTCCTACCCGGTCCGGCCGCGACCGCGCTCGCCGTCGCCGGTGGATCCGCGCTCGCCTGCGTCCGGCTCGCCTGGCTGGCCGGCGGAGCGCTGCCCGCTCCGAGCGACCTCGCCCCGAACGCGCCGCCGACCGTCGACGCCCGAACCGCCGAATCACCAGCCCGGAGCGCCGAAACCGGCCCACCCGAGCGCCGGGACGTCATTGCGCCGGGCGTGACGACCGGGCGGCAGGCGCGCCGGGTCGCGTTGTCCCGCCGGGTCGCCGCGATCCTCGACGCCGCCGTCCTGGTCGCCGGGCTCTCCGTGGCGGTGCTGCCGCTGAGTGATCCCGCGTACCGGCTGCCGATCGCGCTGACCGGGCTGTGCCTCACCGCGCCGCTGTACGTGACGGCGCTGCTGCGCCTGCCCGGGCGGTCCCGGCTGTCCGGGCCCGAGCTGGTACGCCGTACCGTCGACGTGCTCGCGCTCGGCGTCAGCCTGGTCTTCGCCGGCTGGATGCTGCTGCCGGGCGGCCCGGTCCCGGCCGCCGCCGGGATCGCCGCGTCGGGCGGCGCGGTGGTGCTGGCCGTGCTCGTGGTGGTGGCCCTCGCCGAACGTCACCGCCGGCCGGGCGCCGCACGCTGTCACGCCGGGGCCGCGCTGACGCTCGGCGGGCTGACGCTGCTTGTGGTGCTGCTGGCGTACGGCGCGCCGGACCGGGCGCTGCCGGTCGTCGCAGCGCCGCTGCTGGCGGGGGCGCTGCTGACCGTCGCGGGCCTCCGGCGTGCCTGGGCCGGGGAGCGGCCGGACCGGGACGTGGCGCCGGCCGCCTGGCCCCGCCTCACCGCGCCGGCCGGGATCGCCGCGCTGGCCGCCGGTGTCCATCTGTGCGTGGTGGGGGAGTTCAGCACCGGCGCGATGGCCCTGGGCCTGACGGTCGTTCCGCCGATCATGGTGGGTGAGCTGCTCGCCGCCGCGGACCAGCGTCGCCGCGTGCAACGACTGGCGGCCCGGGAGGCGTGGCTGCGGCGCAGGCTCGGGCCTGATGCCCGGGCCGTCGAGCCCGCGCCACTGACGCGCGCGGATCTGGTCCGGGCGTTGGCGCAGCGCAGCGGTGGCGCCCTGCTCGTGGTCGACCTGCACGGCGAGGGCGCGGCCGTGCCGGAGGGGCCGGTGCTCACCGAGGTCGCGCGCCGGCTCCGAGCCGGCGTCGAGGCGCACGACCTGGTCGCCCGGCTGGGCGACGCCGAGTACGCGGTCCTCACCGATGTCGGGCCGGTGCTGGCGTACGCGCTCGGCACCCGGCTGCTGGCGGCGCTGACCGAGCCGTACCCGCGGCCGGGCGGGGTGGCCCGGGTGCGGGTGAGCGTCGGGCTGGCCGAGACCGGAAGCGGCGAGCCGGAGGACGTGCTGCGTCAGGCCGACCTGGCCCGCCGCCGGGCGGTGCAGCTCGGCCGGGACCGGGTCGAGTGGTACGACGCCTACCTGGAGGAGCAACTGGTCCGGCGCCTGGATCTGGAACGGGAGCTGCCCGGCGCGGTGGCGCGCGGTGAGCTGGACCTGGTCTACCAGCCGGTGGTGGCGCTCGCGGAGCGGACACCGGTCGGCACCGAGGCGTTGCTGCGCTGGCGCAGTCCCACGCTGGGCACCGTGCTGCCGGCGGAGTTGCTGCCGGTGGCGGCCGACCTCGATCTGGTCGGCGAGATCGGGCGGTGGGTGGTGGACCGGGCCTGCCGCCAACTCGCCGCGTGGTCGGGGGGCGGCCGGGAGCTGTGGATGGCTGTCAACGTGACGCCGCGTGAGCTGGCCGCGCCGGACTTCGTGGCGCGTACGGCGACCGCGCTGGCCGCGTACGACGTGTCGCCGGAGCGGCTGGTGGTGGAGGTGGCCGAGCCGGGGGTGGGCGCCGAGTTGTCCACTGTGGTGGCCCGGCTCGCGGGTCTCCGCTCGATCGGCGTGCGGACCGCGCTCGACGACTTCCGCGCCGAGCACGCCTCGCTCGCCCAGCTCCGCCGCCTGCCGATCGACCTGCTCAAGGTGGGCCCGCATCTGGTCCGGCCGGGTGGGGACGGGCAGCGTCCGCTCATCGACGTGGTGGCGAACCTGGCCGACCGGCTCGGGGTCGAGTTGGTGGTCGAGGAGCTGGAGTCGGAGGGCCAGGTGGCGGGCGCGCGCCGGGCCGGCTGCCGGTACGGGCAGGGCTTCGCGCTGGCCCGCCCGGCGACCGCCGAGCGGGTCGAGGCGTGGTTCGAGGAGTTCCCGTCCGCCGCCCGCTGAGCTGAACCGGTTCAGCGGTCCGTCGTACGAGGTGGGGCCGTGCTGCCGCGCGGCGTGAGGTGCGCGGTCTCGTCCTGGACCACGGCGGCCGGCTCACCCGCGATCACGGCGAGGAGCTGCCGGGCGGCGTGCGCGCCGTACGCCGGGATGTCCCGGCCCAGCGCGGTCAGCGGCGGGTGCACCAGCCGGCAGAGCGGCGAGTCGTCCCAGGCCACGATGGACAGGTCGCCGGGGACGGTGAGGCCCATCTCCTGGGCCACCGAGAGCCCGGCGATCGCCATCACGTCGTTGTCGTAGATCACCGCGGTGGGGCGGGCGGCGGAGCTGAGCAGCCGGCGGGTCGCCCGCGCGCCCTCCTCGCCGGTGTAGTCGGACCAGACCGTCTGCGCCTCCTCCAGCCCGAGCCGCCGGCACACGCCGGTGAACGCCTCGGTGCGGATCTCGGTGTGCAGCAGCGAGGGCAGCCCGCCGACCCGGGCGATGCGCCGGTGGCCGAGCGCGACCAGGTACTCCACCGTCTCGACCAGCGCCGCCGCGTCGTCGGCCCAGACGCTCGCGAGGCCGCCGGTGTGGCCGGGGCCGCCGATCACCACCGCCGGCAGTTGCAGCTCCTCCAGCGCCGGCACCCGCCGGTCGTCGGTGCGCAGGTCGCAGACGAGCACGCCGTCGACCCGGCGTTCGGCCCACCACCGCCGGTAGACCGCGATCTCGGCGTCCTGGTCGCTGACCACCTGGAGCGTGAGCGCGTACGAGCGGGCCGACAGCTCGGCCTCGACGCCGCTGATCAGCTCCATGAAGAACGGCTCGATGCCGAGTATCCGGGCGGGGCGGCACAGCGCCAGCCCGACCGCCTTGGCGGTCGCCCCGGACAACGCGCGGGCGGCGCTGCTGGGCCGGAACCCGATCTCGGCGGCGATCGCGAGGATGCGCTGGCGGGTCGCCTCGGAGACGCCGGGCTGGCCGTTGAGCGCGTACGACACCGCGCCCTTGGAGACCCCGGCGCGCCGGGCGACGTCGGCGATGGTCGGCCGCTTCACCGGAGCGTTCCTCCACTGTGTCCGGCCCTCGCGGGCGCTTCCGGTCGCCGGATCACCGGCGTCTGGTGACGCTACTGCACGCGGTGCCGGGTCCGGGTGCCGCGGGCGGCATCGGTGGACCGCATCCGGCGGCAGTCGCTTGTGCGGTTCAGCTTAGAGCGCGGACCCGACGAGACCGCCCGCAGCGTGGTCGTGAGCGGCGGCGAGGTTACCGGATCGGCACATCGGTAACCGGCCGTTGACAGTCGTGAATGGGAACCGTACGGTGGCGTCACTTATCCGGTTCAGTCAACGTCTCTCGATATTCGGGAGCGTTCCCATTTCGGCGCGGAGGATGAGATGAGACGGTCCTGGACGCACCTGGCGCGGGTGACCGCCGTCGGTGCCGTCAGCCTGGTCATGATCGCCGCCTGCAGCGGCCGGAGCACCACCGGCGGCTCCGACCCGGCCGGTGGTCAGGTCACGCTGAAAATCAACTTCTGGGGCGACTTCGGGCTCCAGGACCTCAAGGCCAGGTACGAGGCCGAACATCCGAACGTCAAGATCCAGCTCAACTCGGGCGAGTACAACGCCCAGCACGAGGACCTGCAGAAGAAGCTCGTCGCGGGCAACGGCGCGCCGGACATCGCGGCGATCGACGAGGGCTTCATGGTCCAGTTCCGAAGCCAGTCCGACAAGTTCGTCAACCTGCTCGACAAGGGCGCCGGCTCGTACGAGAGCAAGTACCTGCCCTGGAAGTGGAAGCAGTCGCTGTCGGCGGACGGCAAGACGCAGATCGGCCTCGGCACCGACGTCGGCGGCCTGGCCATGTGCTACCGCACCGACCTGTTCAAGGCCGCCGGCCTGCCCACCGAACGCGACCAGGTGTCAGCGCTCTGGCCCACCTGGGACAGGTTCATCGAGGTCGGCCAGCAGTACACCACCACGACGAAGAAGAAGTTCATCGACGCCGGCACCAACCTGTTCAACCCGATCCTCGGTCAGCAGCCGGTCGGGTTCTACGACGAGCAGGACCAGCTCCGGATGGAGCAGGGCCCGAAAGTCGCGTTCGACTACACGGTCAAGGCCGTCGGCGCCGGGCTCTCGGCGAACCTGGTCAGCTTCCAGGCCGACTGGGACAAGGGCTTCACCAGCGGCGCGTTCGCGGTGCTCGCCTGCCCGGCCTGGATGCTCGGCCACATCAAGGACACCGCGCCCGGCACCGAGGGCAAGTGGGACATCGCCGCGGTACCGGGTGGCGGCGGCAACTGGGGCGGATCGTTCCTGACGTTGCCGAAGCAGGGCAAGAACGTCGACGAGGCGTACAAGCTGCTGACCTGGCTGGTCGCGCCGGAGCAGCAGATCGAGATCTTCAAGAAGGTCGGCAACCTGCCGTCGCAGCCGGCGCTCTACACCGACCCGGCCATCGCCGACTTCAAGAACCCGTTCTTCAACGACGCCCCGGTCGGCCAGATCTTCCCGAAGATGGCGCAGGGCCTCACCCCGCAGTACCTGGGCCGCAAGAACGGCCCGACCCGGGTGGCGGTGGAGAACGTGATCCGGCGGGTGGAGAACAAGTCGCTCAAGTCCGACGCCGCCTGGAACGAGGCGGTCAAGGAGGCCGAGAAGGCCGCGAAGTCCTGACGTGTCAGCGGTGACGGGGCGGCCCGGCCCGCCCCGTCACCGTCCGATCTCCCGGCCCTGGAGTGAACAGATGTCCAGCACCCGTGCCGCACCGCCCCGCCGCCCACCCGCGCCGCAGGGCGGCAGTGCCGGCGACCGGCGGATGACCTGGCGCGACCGGCTGTACCGCTTCGACATGCGCTACATGCCGTACCTGATGATCGCGCCGTTCTTCCTGCTCTTCCTCGTGTTCGGGCTGTTCCCGCTGCTGTTCAACGCGGTCGTGTCGCTGCGCAACTACCGCCTGGACGACCCGACGCTGCCGTACTGGGCGGGCCTGGAGAACTTCAGCCGCCTGGCCGCCGACGAGGACTTCTGGAACGCCCTTTACAACACGTTCGGCATCTTCCTGCTCTCCACAGTGCCGCAACTGCTGCTCGCGCTGCTCGTCGCGTCGCTGCTCAACCGGAAGCTGCGGGCGCAGACCTGGTGGCGGGTGGGTGTCCTGCTGCCGTACGTGACACCGATCGTGGCCTCGACGATGGTGTTCAGCGTCTTCTTCTCCCGCGACTTCGGCATGGCCAACTGGGTGCTCGGCCTGCTCGGCATCGGCGGCGCGGACGACCCGATCGACTGGCGGGCCGGCAAGCTCCAGGCCTGGATCGCCATCGCCACCATGGTCAACTGGAAGTGGATCGGCTACAACGCGCTGCTCTACCTGGCCGCCATGCAGTCCATCCCGCGCGACGTCTACGAGGCCGCCGCCATCGACGGCGCCGGGCAGTGGAAGCAGCTCTGGCGGATAACCGTGCCGATGATCCAACCGGTGGTCCTGTTCACAGTCATCCTCTCCACCATCGGCGGGTTGCAGTTGTTCACCGAGCCGATGCTGTTCGACCCGAACGCGCAGGCCGCGACCGGCGGGCCGGACGGTGAATGGCAGACCATCGCCCAGCTCATCTACAAGGTCGGCTGGAAGGACCTCAACCTCGGCTACGCCGCCGCCATGTCCTGGGCGTTGTTCCTGATCATCCTGATCGTGGCCGGCCTCAACTACCTGCTGACCAACCGACTCTCCGGAGGCCGCCGGTGACGACCCGACGTGTGGTGGCCCGGGCCCCGCAGGACACCCCGGCCGGGCTCTGGACCTACCTGCTGCTCGCGGTCAGCATGCTGTTCGCCGCGTTCCCGCTCTACTGGATGTTCGTCATCGCCACCAGTGACGACGAGGCGCTGGCGAAGCTGCCGCCCGCGGTGGTCCCCGGCGACCGGTTCCTGACGAACGTCGAGGAGGTCTTCTCCCTCCAGGACGTCTACTTCGCCGCGTCGCTGATCAACAGCGTCATCGTCTCGGTGGTGGTGACCGCCTCGGTGCTGTTCTTCTGCTCGCTGGCCGGCTTCGCGTTCGCCAAGCTGCGCTTCCGGGGCAGCCGCGCGCTGATGCTGTTCGTGGTGCTCACGCTCACCGTGCCCAACCAGCTCGGCATCGTGGCGCTCTACATCGTGATGGGCAGGCTCGGCTGGAACGGCACGCTGCTCGCGGTCATCGCGCCCGGCCTGGTCACCGCGTTCGGCGTGTTCTACATGCGGCAGTTCATCCTGAACACCGTCCCGGACGAGCTGATCGAGTCGGCCCGGGTCGACGGCGCCACGACCATGCGGGTGTACGCGACGATCGTGCTCCCCGCGATCCGCCCGGCGCTGGCGGTGCTCGGCCTGCTCACGTTCGTCGCCACCTGGAACGACTTCCAGTGGCCGCTCATCACGCTCAGCGGCACCGACTACCCGACGTCGATGGTGGCGGTCTCCGACCTCGCAAGCGGCAACTACGTGATCTACCGGCGGGTGCTCGCTGGCGCGTTCATCGCCACCGTGCCTCTGCTGGTCATGCTGTTCATCGGTGGACGTCAGATCGTCCGCGGAATCATGGAAGGCGCGGTGAAGTCGTGAGCCGTCGAACGCTGCTGCACGAGGGATGGACGCTGCGGGCCGAGCCCGGTCCGGCGGTGCCGCCGGAGATCGCCGGGACGGCGGTGCCGGCGACAGTGCCCGGATGCGTGCACACCGACCTGCTCGCGGCCGGCCTCATCCCCGACCCGTACCTGGACGACAACGAGAACCGCCTCACCTGGATCGGGCGCACCGACTGGGTCTACGAGACGACGTTCGGATGGCAGCCCGGCGACGAAGAGCGGGTCGACCTGGTCTGCGCCGGCCTGGACACGGTCGCCACCGTCACGCTCAACGGCGTCGAGGTCGGCCGCACCGAGAACCAGCACCGCTCGTACCGCTTCGACGTCCGCGCGCTGCTGCGCCCGCACGGCAACACCCTGGCCGTACGCTTCGACTCCCCGTACCGGTATGCCGAGGCGCACCGGGACCGGCTCGGTGACCGGCCGAACGCGTACCCGGAGCCGTTCCACTTCATCCGCAAGACCGCCTGCAACTTCGGCTGGGACTGGGGACCGACGCTCGTCACCGCCGGCATCTGGCGCGACATCGGCCTGCACGCCTGGTCCACCGCCCGGCTCGCGTCGGTGCGGCCGATCGTCACGGTGGTCGACGGCGTCGGCCGGGTCGAGCTGCACGCCGAGGTCGAGCGGACCGGCGACGAGCCGCTGACCGTCCGCGCCGATGTCGCCGGGGTCACCGCCGAGGTCCCCGTACCGGCGGGGGAGCGGACCGCCGTCGTGACGCTCACCGTCGCGGACCCCGCGCTGTGGTGGCCGATCGGGTACGGCGACCAGCCCCGGTACGACCTCGACGCCACCCTGCACGCCGCCGACGGCCGGGAGCTGGACGCCGCGTCCCGCCGGATCGGGTTCCGTTCGGTACGCCTGGACACCACGCCCGACGCGCACGGCACCCCGTTCGCGCTGCACGTCAACGACGTGCCGGTGTTCGTCAGGGGCGTCAACTGGATCCCCGACGACGCGTTCCCGAACCGGGTCACCCGGGAGCGCCTGGCGCAGCGGTTCGGCCAGGCGGCCGGCGCGCACGTCAACCTGCTGCGCGTCTGGGGCGGCGGCCGGTACGAGTCGGACGACTTCTACGACCTGGCCGACGAGATGGGATTGCTGGTGCAGCAGGACTTCCTGTTCGCCTGCGCCGCGTACCCGGAGGAGGAACCGTTCCGCACCGAGGTCGAGGCGGAGGCGCGCGAGCAGGTGACCCGGCTCGCCGGGCACCCGTCGCTGGTGCTCTGGACCGGCAACAACGAGAACATCTGGGGCTGGCACGACTGGGACTGGCAGGAACCCCTGGCCGGGCGCACCTGGGGGCGCGGCTACTACCTGGAGCTGCTCCCCGCCGTCGGGGAGCTGGACCCGACCGTCCCGTACTGGCCGGGCAGTCCCTGGTCCGGCAGCGAGGAACTTCACCCCAACGACCCGGCGCACGGCACCACGCACATCTGGGACGTGTGGAACACCGACGACTACACGCGCTACCGGGACTACGTGCCGCGCTTCGTGGCCGAGTTCGGCTACCAGGCGCCGCCCGCGTACGCGACGCTGCGCCGGGCCCTCTCCGACGACCCGCTCGCGCACGACTCGCCGGGCATGACGCACCACCAGAAGGCAACCGACGGGGACGGCAAGCTGCGGCGCGGGCTCGACGCCCACCTGCCGCCGCCCGCCGACTTCGACGACTGGCACTACCTCACCCAGCTCAACCAGGCCCGCGCCATCCAGCTCGGCGTGGAGCACTTCCGCTCGCACCGGCCGGTCTGCGCCGGCACCGTCGTGTGGCAGCTCAACGACTGCTGGCCGGTCACGTCGTGGTCGGCGATCGACGGCGACGGGCGCCGCAAACCCCTGTGGTACGCGCTGCGCCGCGCCTACGCCGACCGGCTGCTCACGGTGCAGCCGCGCGACGGCCGGCCGGCGCTGGTGGTGGTGAACGAGACCGCCCAGGCGTGGCGCGGGCCGGCCACCGTCACCCGGCTGACAGTCACCGGGGAGCCGAGGGCGAAGACCTCGGTCGACCTCGACGTCCCGGCGTACTCCTCGGTCGTGGTGGAACTGCCGGCGGAGCTGGCGCGGCCGGACGACGGCCGCGCGGAACTGCTCGTCGCGGACGCCGGGGACGCCGCGGAGCGCGCGCTGTGGTTCTTCGCCGAGGACCGCGACGTGCGGTGGCCGGCGGCGGAGTGGGACGCGGCGGTCGAGCCGGTGGACGGCGGCCGGCGGGTCCGGGTGACCGCGCGGACGGTGCTGCGCGACCTGACGCTGTTCCCGGACCGCCTCGATCCGGCCGCGGAGGTGGACCGCGCGCTGGTGACGCTGCTGCCGGGGGAGAGCGTCGTCTTCACGGTGAGCACCACGTGCCCGCTGGATGCCGAGGCGCTCACCTCCCGGCCGGTGCTGCGCTGCGTCAACGACCTGGCCTGAGCGGGACGCCCTTCATCTCCGTCGATGTGAAGATTTATGCAAGTGCTAAAGTCTTCAGAGTCGTCGTCGGAGGGGTGTGTCGTGTCGGTGCCGCTGTACCAGGCCAAGGCGGAGCTGTTCCGCACCCTCGGGCACCCCGTGCGCATCCGGGTGCTCGAACTGCTCCAGGACGGGCCGAAACCGGTCCGCGACCTGCTCGCCGCCATCGACGTGGAGGCGTCCAACCTCTCCCAGCAGCTCGCCGTGCTGCGCCGCGCCGGCATGGTCACCTCGTACCGGGACGGCCCCCTGGTGATGTACGCGCTCAGCACCCCCGACGTCGCGGACCTGCTCGCCGCCGGTCGGCGCATCCTCGGCGCGGTCCTCACCGACCGGGACGGCCTGCTGGACGAGCTGCGGGCCTCGGGGACGGACCGGTGAGCGCGGCGACTGCCCTTCGCGCCGGTGACGTCGTACGGCAGACGGGCCGGCTGTTCCGCGGGCTGCTGCCCGGCCGGGCCGACTGGGCGGCGGCGCGCCGCTCGCCCCGGCGCGACCTGCTCGCCGGGCTCACCGTCGCCGTGGTGGCGCTGCCCCTGGCGCTCGCCTTCGGCGTCACCTCCGGCCTCGGCGCGCAGGCCGGCCTCGTCACCGCCGTCGTCGCCGGGGCGGTCGCGGCGGTCTTCGGCGGCTCCAACCTCCAGGTCTCCGGCCCCACCGGAGCGATGACTGTCGTGCTGGTGCCGGTGGTGCAGCAGTTCGGCGCCGGTGGCGTGCTGATGGTCGGCGCGCTGGCCGGGCTGATCCTGATCGCGCTCGCCCTGGCCCGCCTCGGCCGGTACGTCCGCTACCTGCCGTCCCCGGTGATCGAGGGGTTCACCGCCGGCATCGCCGTGGTCATCGCGCTGCAACAGGTGCCGGCCGCGCTCGGCGTCACCGGCGCGCACGGCGAAAAGGTGTGGGCGGTGGCCTCCGACGCGGTCGCCCGGTTCGCCGCGCATCCCCGGCCCGCCGCGATCGCTGTCGCGCTCGGCGTGGCGGCGCTGATGCTGCTCGGCGGCCGGTGGCGGCCCGCCGTGCCGTTCTCCCTGGTCGGGGTGGCCGCCGCGACGCTCCTCGCCGAGCTGGCCCCGATCGACCTGGCCCGGATCGGCGAGCTGCCGCAGGGGCTGCCCGCGCCGTCGCTGGACTTCGTCGACCTCGGCGCGCTGGGCGTACTGCTGCCCAGCGCGCTCGCCGTGGCCGCGCTCGCCGCGCTGGAGAGCCTGCTCTCCGCCACCGTGGCCGACGGCATGACAGTCGGCGAGCGGCACGACCCGGACCGCGAACTGTTCGGCCAGGGCCTGGCCAACCTCGCCTCCCCGGTCTTCGGCGGCATCCCGGCGACCGCCGCCATCGCCCGTACCGCGGTGAACGTCCGCGCCGGGGCGTCCTCGAAGCTCGCCGCGCTCACCCACGCGGTCGCCCTCGCCGCGATCGTGCTCGCCGCCGCCCCGCTCGTCGGGCGCATCCCGCTGGCCGCCCTGGCCGGGGTGCTGCTCGCCACCACCGTCCGGATGGTGGAGGCCGCCTCCCTGCTGGCGCTGATGCGGGCCACCCGCGCCGACGCGGTGGTGCTGGTGCTGACATTCGCCGTCACCGTCATCTGGGACCTGGTGACAGCTGTGGTCGTCGGGCTCGCCGTCGCGGTCGTGCTGGCGCTGCGCGCGGTGGCCCGCAGCGCCAAGCTGGAACAGGTGCCGCTGGACACCGGCGAGCACAGCGCCGAGGAGCACGCGCTGCTCGCCGAGCACATCGTCGCGTACCGGCTGGACGGGCCGCTCTTCTTCGCCGCCGCGCACACGTTCCTGCTGGAGTTGGCCGAGGTGGCCGACGTGCGGGTGGTGATCCTGCGGATGTCCCGCGTCTCCACCATCGACGCCACCGGCGCGCAGGTGCTCGGCGACGCCATCGCCCGGCTGCGCGCCCGGGGGATCACGGTGCTGCTCTCCGGCATCACCCCGGGCCACGACCAGGTGCTCAGCACGCTCGGCGTCGCCGAGGAGCTGCGCCGCGAGGGCCTGGTGTTCGCGGACACCCCGGCCGCCATCCGGTACGCCCGGGGTGTCGCCCTGGCCGCGAGCCCCGCCTAGGCCGCGGTCGCCCTGGCATCCGTCTCCGCGCGCTTTCGCACGCCGAAGATGATCAGGTAGCCGAGGATCCACACCTCGCCCACCGTGGCGGGCACCACCAGCAGATCGCCGACGATGCCGGCGCCGGGGGCGAGGTACGCGACGAACGTCATGAGCACGTAGCCGACGCCACCGGCGACGAGGAGCCGGCCCAGCGGTCGGGGCAGCCAGCCCGACCGGAGCACGCACCAGCCCATCGGCACCAGCCAGAGCCCGAAGAAGAGGCCGCCCACCTCCCACAGGTTCCCGCTGACCAGGTAGAGCAGCTGGACCGTGTCGGCGTCGCCCGGCCCGCCGGTCGCCACCCCCAGGGCCGTCGCGAGCACTGCGGCGCTGCCCAGGATCGCGACCGCGTTGACGAGCCCGAAGGCGGCGATGCTGCCCGAGGCGGTGCTGTCGACAGTCCGGAACAGGCGGTGGAACCAGACGGCGGTGAGCGCCTGGGTGAGGACGACGAGCAGTTCGAGGGCGACGCCGACGCGGGCCAGCGACTCGTGGGCCACCAGGTTGGCGAACGTCGCGCCCGCGTCGTCCGGGTTGAAGATCATCGGCCGGACGGTGAGGAACCCCAGCGCGCCGGTGACGGCGAGGCCGAGGTAGAACAGCCCGGTCACCCGGGCGGTACGGATCAGCTGGTGCATGGCGGCTCCTTCGGGGGTGAACGACGCGGTGGCGGGGCTTGCCTTACGCCGTAAGGCCAACCATACGTTGTAAGGTCAAGGGGAGATGGGGAGCCGGATGGGAGCGCGGAAACCTCGGGAGCCGCTGAGCCGCGAGCGGGCCCTGGCCAGCGCGATCGCCCTCGTCGACGCGGAAGGGATGGAGGCGCTCACGATGCGCCGGCTCGCCGCCGAACTCGGCGTCGAGGCCATGTCGCTCTACCACCACCTACCCGGCAAGGCCGGACTGCTCGACGGCCTCGTGGACGCGGTCGCCACGGAGATCACCTCGGCCGCCGAGCGTGCCGAAGCGGACGCGCCCGGCGGCGACTGGCGGACTCGGCTACGGCTGCGCTTCCTCGCCGCGCGCGCGGTCATGCTGCGGCACCCGTGGGCCCCCGCGCTGCTCAGCTCCCGCCCGACCGTCCCCGCCGGGGTGTACGCCCACTACGACGGCATCCTCGCCACGCTCGTCGACGGCGGCTTCTCGTACCGGATCGCCCACCGGGCGCTGCACGCGTTCGGCAGCATGGCGCTCGGCTTCGCCCAGGAGGTGTTCCGCCCGGACGCGGGCGGGGCGGCCGACGCCGCAGCCGCGGAGATGGTGGCGCTGGCCGAACGGCTGCCGCACCTGGCCGCGATGGTGGCCGCCGAGACGCACGACGCGGCCGATCCGACGCTGGGCTGGTGCGACTCCCAGACCGAGTTCGAGTTCACCCTCGACCTGCTCTTCGACGGCCTCGAACGACACCTGCAGCGCGCCTGACCCCGTCGGCCCTCGGGCGGGTTCGGGCGGCGCCGGGCGGGTACCAGGGCGGCATGACTGATCCGGTTGAGCTGTCCGAACTGCATGCCGGAGGCGCCGATCCCGACGACGTCATCCCGGACGAGCCGCACGCGGACCTGGACGGCACCGACGAGAACTCACCGGCGGAGTTCGGCCTGCCGATAGATGGCACCGCCCCGGCCGAGGAGGACCCCGCCCAGCGGTGAGGGGAACGCCATGGATGTCAAACGGGTCCCGAGACACCCATGGCGTTCCACCCGATGGCCGCGGAGGCCGCGGGGCGCTAGTTGGGCAGTGCGGCGAGGCCGGCCAGCAGTTCCCAGCGCTCGGCCTCGGTGAGCGCCGCGTACGCCGGCTCGTCGCGGCGGTCGGTGTCCGCCTCGATCGCCGCGCGTTCCGGGCCGTCCGGCAGCGCGCGGATCTCGTCGGCGGTCAGCCCGGCGGCCCGCCACGCGGCCCGGTGCGCGTCCGCGCGGTGGTGCCGCAGCGAGCCCAGCCGGGTGACGAGCAGCAGCGCCGGGGAGGCCCCTTCCGGCTCGTACGGCGGGGACATCGCCCGGAACACCGGCCCGGCGGTGGCCTGCGCGTGCGTCAGCACCCGGCCGACCAGGTCGGCGAGCCGGGGCACGACGCCCAGGCCGGGCAGCACGCCGGGCAGCATGGCCCACAGTTCCTCGGCGGCCTCGCCGGTGGCCCGCTGGGCGAACAGCGTCAGTTCCCGGCCCAGGTCGGTGAGGTGCCACGCGCCCTCGTCGTCCCGGACGACGACGCCCTGCGCCAGTTCCTCGTCCATGCTTCCGTAGGTGTAGATCAGGCCGTCGGCCAGCGCCTCGGCGGGCATCGGCCGGGCCAGCACACCGGAGAAGAAGCTGTTCTCCGCGCCGAGTGTGCAGCCCCGCTCGGCGTAGAACGCCTCCATCCGGGCGCGCGCTGCCCAGCGGGCGCCCACGTACACCCGGTCGATCGCCGGCCGGACCAGTCGCGCGTAACTCACCGTCGTCTCCACGCCGCCGGACCCTACCGGCGCGCGGGTGTTAAGAAGGGCCCCCTCCTCTACCGGAGGCGTTAAGAAGGGGCCCTTCCTTACATCACTCGGGGACGCGGCGGTAGGCGCCGTCGCTGGCCGAGGTCGCCATCGAGGCGTACGCGCGCAGCGCCGCCGACACCGGACGCTGCCGGTCGACCGGGGTGTACGGGCGGTCCCGCTTCTCCTCGGCCACCCGGCGCGCCTCCAGCTCGTCGGCGGGCACGTTCAGCTCGATCGACCGGCCCGGGATGTCGATGACGATCTCGTCGCCGTCGCGGACCAGCGCGATCAGCCCACCGGAGGCGGCCTCCGGGGAGACGTGCCCGATGGACAGGCCGGAGGTGCCGCCGGAGAACCGGCCGTCGGTGAGCAGCGCGCAGGAGCGGCCCAGCCCGCGGCCCTTGAGGAACGAGGTCGGGTAGAGCATCTCCTGCATGCCGGGGCCGCCCTTCGGGCCCTCGTACCGGATCACCACGACGTCCCCGGCGACGATCTCCTTGGCGAGGATCGCGGTCACCGCGTCGTCCTGCGACTCGTAGACCTTGGCCGGGCCGCGGAACGTCAGGCATTCCTCGGGCACGCCGGCGGTCTTCACCACGCAGCCGGCCGGCGCGAGGTTGCCGTGCAGGATGGCCAGGCCGCCGTCCGCGCTGTAGGCGTGCTCCCGGTCCCGGATGCAGCCGCCGGCCGCGTCGGTGTCCAGCGACGACCAGCGGTTGGTGGTGGAGAACGGCTCGGTGGTGCGCACGCCGCCCGGGGCGGCGTGGAACAGCTCGATCGCCTCTCGCGTGGCCGCGCCGCCGCGCACGTCCCAGTCGGCCAGCCACTTGTCGAGGCCGGGGGAGTGCACCGCGCGCACGTCTCGGTGCAGCAACCCGGCGCGGTCCAGCTCACCGAGGATGGCCGGGATGCCGCCGGCCCGGTGCACGTCCTCCATGTGGTAGTTCGGCGAGTTCGGGGCGACCTTGGCCAGGCACGGCACCCGGCGGGAGATCGCGTCGATGTCGGCGACGCCGAAGTCCAGCTCCGCCTCGCGGGCGGCGGCGAGCAGGTGCAGCACCGTGTTCGTGGAGCCGCCCATGGCCACGTCGAGGGCGATCGCGTTCTCGAACGCCTCCCGGCCGGCGATCGAGCGCGGCAGCACCGAGGCGTCGTCGTTCTCGTACCACTGCTTGGCGATCTCCACGATCGTGCGCCCGGCCTCGACGAACAGCGACCGGCGCGCGGCGTGGGTGGCGAGCGTCGAGCCGTTGCCTGGTAGCGCGAGGCCGATCGCCTCGGTGAGGCAGTTCATCGAGTTGGCGGTGAACATGCCGGAGCAGGACCCGCAGGTCGGGCAGGCGGAGCGCTCGATCTCGCCGAGCTGGTCGTCGGTGACCGCCTCGTTCGAGGAGGCGATCATGGCGTCGATCAGGTCGATCTTGGAGTGCACGACGCCCTCGATCGCCACCGTCTTGCCGGCCTCCATCGGGCCGCCGGAGACGAAGACGGTGGGGATGTTGAGCCGCAGCGCGGCGAGCAGCATGCCCGGGGTGATCTTGTCGCAGTTGGAGATGCAGACCAGGGCGTCCGCGCAGTGCGCGTTGACCATGTACTCGACCGCGTCGGCGATCAGCTCCCGGCTGGGCAGGGAGTAGAGCATGCCGCCGTGGCCCATGGCGATGCCGTCGTCCACGGCGATGGTGTTGAACTCCCGCCCCACGCCGCCGGCCTCGGCCACCGCGTCGGCGACCAGGCCGCCGAGGTCCTTGAGGTGGACGTGACCGGGTACGAACTGGGTGAAACTGTTGGCGATGGCGACGATCGGCTTGCCGAAGTCGTCGTCGGTCATCCCGGTGGCCCGCCACAGGGCCCGGGCGCCGGCCATCGTCCGACCGTGGGTGGAGGTCCTCGACCGCAGCTCAGGCATGACAACCAGTCTGACACCATCCCGGCGGCGCGCCCCCGCCGCGCACCCTGTGTCCCAACAGTTGCACACCCGGTGCCCCACGGGGGGCGCTCATCCGGCACAGTTGACGCGTGCAGTCGTCCCCGGGGATGGTCACCGTCGCGGCGCTGAGCGGGATCGCCGCGGCCGCCGCCACGGTGCTGCTCGCCGCGTCCGCGCGGCGTCGCACCGGCCCTCGGCGGCAGGCCCACCTGCTGCTGGCCGTCGCCGCCGGGGCGGCCCTGCTCAGCCTGCTGGTCGGTCTCGGCGGTCTGCTCGCGGCCGGGGACCACTGGGCGCACCGGCAGGGCCAGCGGACCGGCTGGGCGGCAGTGGTCGCGGTGGGCACCACGCTCGCCGGGCTCGGCCTCGGCGCCGCCGTGCTCCGGCTGCCCGGCGCCGCCGCGACCCGCGCCGCCACCGCCCGGCTGCTGCTGGACGGCCTGATCATGGGCAGCGCGCTCTGGTTCGTCGGCTGGGTGGCGTTCAGCGAGCCGACCCGGCTGCTCGGTGACGCCACCCCGGTCGCCTGCCTGCCGATCGTGCTGGCCTCGATCATCGCGGCGCTGACCACCGGGCTGACCGTGATCCTGGTGCTGCGGGTCGCGCCGCCACGCGGGTGGCTGACCCTGCTCGGCGTCGGCGCGATAGCGGTCACCGCGGGCGGGCTGGGCGTCTCGGCCGGGCTCTGCCAGGCCGGTCCCGGCCTGGCGCTGACCGGCGCCACGCTGACCGCCGCCGGCCTGCTCGCCACCGCCGTGGCCGGACGCCGGGCCGACCTGACGCAGCTCGACGTCGATCTCATCCGCCGCGACGGCGAGTACGCCTTCGTGCCGATGTTCGCCATCGCCGCCTCCGCGATGTACCACCTGGTGCAGGGTGGCGGGTTCGACGGGTACGCCATCGTGGCCGGCACGGTCGAGGGCTTCGCCCTGGTCACCCGGCAGTACCTGGCGCTCAACGACGTACGCGGCTACGCGGGCCGGCTGGCCGAGCGGGAGGCGCACTTCCGTGAGCTGGCGCACACCGACCCGCTCACCGGGCTGGCGAACCGGCGCGGGCTGCTGCGGGCCCTGCACCGCTGCGCCGAGTCGGGCGTGCCCTGCGTCCTGCTCGGGCTCGACCTGGACGGGTTCAAGAACGTCAACGACATGCGGGGCCACGACGTCGGCGACGCGGTGCTGATCGAGGTGGGGCGGCGGCTGCGGGGCAACCTGCGGCCGGGTGACCTGGCGGCCCGGCTCGGCGGCGACGAGTTCGCGGTGCTGATGCACGGGTCGGCCGATCCCGGCCCGGTGGCCGACCGGCTGCTCGGGGTGCTCGGCCGCCCGTACGAGCAGGGGGACGGTCCGGTCTTCCTGTCGGTGAGCATCGGCGTGGCGGCCGGGCACGGCGACGCGGACGTGGAGCTGCTGCTGCGCAACGCCGACCTGGCGCTGCGCTACGCCAAGCAGCGGGGCAAGAACCGGATCGAGCGCTACGACGCCACGTACGACCAGTTGCTGAGCCGGCGTACCCGGCTGGAGCACGAGCTGCGCGGCGCGATCGAGCGCGACGAGCTGCGGCTGGTCTTCCAGCCGGTGGCCTCGCTGCCGTCGGTGCGCCCGGTCGGCGCCGAGGCGCTGCTGCGCTGGCGGCACCCGGAGCTGGGCAACGTCCGGCCGGACGAGTTCATCCCGCTCGCCGAGGAGTGCGGGATGATCGCCAAGCTCGGCGCGTGGGTGCTGCACCAGGCCTGCTACCAGCTCTCCCGCTGGCTCGCAGACGGGCACGACGTGTGGGTGTCGGTGAACGTCTCACCGCGCGAGCTGCACGCGCCGGAGTACGTGGTCCAGGTCGCCGAGGCGCTGCGCGCGCACCACGTGCCGCCGCAGCGGCTGGTGCTGGAGGTGACCGAGCACGCGGTCGCCACCGACCTGGACGAGCTGATCCGGCGGCTCACCGCGCTGCGGCTGACCGGCGTCCGGATCGCGCTGGACGACTTCGGCGCCGGCTACTCGTCGCTCGGCCAGCTCCGGCGGCTGCCGATCGACATTCTCAAGATCGACCACAGTCTGGTCGCCGAGCACGAGCCGGTCCGGCCGGTCGGGCGGGACGGTCCGGCGTTCGCGCCGATGGTCGACATCGTCATGCGCCTGGGGCATCAGCTCGGCCTGGAGGTGATCGCCGAGGGCGTGACCAATCCGACCGAGCTGGCCGCGGTGGTGGCCGCCGGCTGCCGGTTCGGTCAGGGGGCGCTGTTCGGCTGGGGCGTGCCGGCCGAGCACCTGGAGGCGATGCTGGAGGCGGCGACCGCGCCCGGGAACCGGCACACCGCGATGCCGCAGACGCCACCCGCGCCGCCGGCGCACAGCCCGTCGCCGTTGCTGCCCCGGTTGCGCAACAACCCGCCGGCCACAGTGCCCGCGCAGCGTCCTCCGATGGAGGGATCTTCGCAGGTGGCACCGGGGGTGGAGGGCATGCCGGGTACCGAAACGCCCACGTCCGTGAACCAAAATGTGGGATCAGTTGACTCATCGCGTGAGATGCGTCAGGCTTAGCCGCATGTCGTCGAACCGGTCGCCGCGAGTACTTACCTGAGCGCACTCTCCCACCGAGAGTGCGCTGGCCCCGTGCATCCTGCACGTGGGCTTTTTTGTTGCCGTCGGACCCATCGCGGGACCTCCGCGTCCCATCCTGAGAAGCGCGTCACCCACTCACTTCCGAAGGCTTGAACCGCCATGACGAGACCCACGCCAGAGACCCTCGCCCACACCGCCCGCCGTGCCCGTTCCGGCACCGGCGCGGCCGGTGACTCCGACTCCGCCGCCCGCCCCGGCCGTGCCGCCCCGGCGGCCGCCACCACCGAGACGCCCGTACGGGAGCCCGCCACCGCGCAGGTCTCGGGCGCCGGTTCGCTCGTGCGGTCGCTGGAGGCGCTCGGCGTCGACGTGGTCTTCGGCATTCCGGGCGGTGCGATCCTGCCCGCGTACGACCCGCTCTACGACTCCACGGTCCGCCACATCCTGGTCCGGCACGAGCAGGGCGCCGGGCACGCGGCCACCGGTTACGCGCAGGCCACCGGCCGGGTGGGCGTCTGCATCGCCACCTCCGGCCCGGGCGCGACGAACCTGGTGACGCCGATCGCCGACGCCTACATGGACTCGGTGCCGATGGTGGCGATCACCGGCCAGGTGGCCCGGCCGTCGATCGGCACGGACGCCTTCCAGGAGGCGGACATCCAGGGCATCACGCTGCCGATCACCAAGCACAACTTCCTGGTGCAGACGGCCGACGAGATCCCGCGGGTGCTGGCCGAGGCGTTCCACCTGGCCGCGACCGGCCGGCCCGGCCCGGTGCTCGTCGACATCCCGAAGGACGTGCTCCAGGCGCCGGCGACCTTCTCCTGGCCGCCCGCGCTCGACCTGCCCGGCTACCGGCCCACGCTGCACCCGCACGGCAAGCAGATCCGCGAGGCGGCCCGGCTGATGACCAATGCCCGCCGTCCGGTGCTCTACGTCGGCGGCGGCGTGCTCAAGGCCGGCGCCACCGAGGGGCTGCGCAAGCTGGCCGAGCAGACCGGCATCCCGGTGGTCACCACGCTGATGGCGCTCGGCGCGTTCCCCGACTCGCACCGCCAGCACCTGGGCATGCCGGGCATGCACGGCACCGTGGCCGCGGTCTACGGCCTGCAGAAGGCCGACCTGATCGTGGCGCTGGGCGCCCGCTTCGACGACCGGGTGACCGGCAAGCTCGACTCGTTCGCGCCGGACGCGACTGTGGTCCACGCCGACATCGACCCGGCCGAGATCGGCAAGAACCGGCACGCCGACGTCCCGATCGTGGGCGACGCGCGGCACGTCATCGACGAGCTGATCGCGGCGGTCACCGCCGAGCAGGCCGCGCACCCGTCGGTCGACCTGACCGACTGGTGGGCGCAGCTCGACGACCTGCGCGAGCGGTACCCGCTCGGTTTCGAGGAGCCGGCCGACGGCACGCTCTCCCCGCAGTACGTGATCAAGCGGCTGGGCGAGATCGCCGGCCCGGACGCGATCTACGTGGCGGGCGTCGGCCAGCACCAGATGTGGGCCAGCCAGTTCATCTCGTACGAGAAGCCGCACACCTGGCTCAACTCCGGTGGCCTGGGCACCATGGGCTACGCCGTCCCGGCCGCGATGGGGGCCAAGGTCGGCAAGCCGGACACCACCGTGTGGGCGGTCGACGGCGACGGCTGCTTCCAGATGACCAACCAGGAGCTGGCCACCTGCGCGCTGGAGGGCATCCCGGTCAAGGTCGCCGTGATCAACAACGGCAACCTGGGCATGGTGCGGCAGTGGCAGACCCTGTTCTACGGGGAGCGCTACTCCAACACCGAGCTGGGCACGCACAAGCACCGCATCCCGGACTTCGTCAAGCTCGCCGAGGCGCTCGGCTGCGTCGGGCTGCGCTGCGAGAACGCCGCCGACGTGGACAAGACCATCGAGGCGGCCATGGCGATCAACGACGCGCCGGTGGTCATCGACTTCGTGGTCGGCAAGGACGCGATGGTCTGGCCGATGGTCGCCGCCGGCACCAGCAACGACGAGATCATGTTCGCGCGGGGCGTGCGCCCTGCTTTCGACGAGGACGAACTCTAAATGACGATGCACACGCTGTCCGTGCTGGTGGAGAACAAGCCGGGCGTCCTGGCCCGGGTCTCCGGGCTGTTCTCCCGGCGCGGGTTCAACATCGACAGCCTCGCCGTCGGCGAGACCGAGAACCCGGACGTCTCCCGCATCACCATCGTGGTCAACGCCGAGTCCTCGCCGCTGGAGCAGGTGACCAAGCAGCTCAACAAGCTGGTCAACGTACTCAAGATCGTGGAGCTGGACCCGCAGGTGTCGGTGGCGCGGGAGTTGCTGCTGGTCAAGGTCCGCGCGGACCGCACGGCCCGCGCCCAGGTGCTGGAGACGGTCGGCCTGTTCCGTGCCCGGGTGGTCGACGTCGCGCCGGACACGCTGACGATCGAGGCCACCGGCACGCCGGACAAGCTCGACGCGCTGCTGCGTGACCTGGAGCCGTTCGGCATCAAGGAGATGGTCCAGTCCGGCACGGTGGCCATCGGGCGGGGTTCCCGGGCCATCACCGCCGGCCCGGCCCTGCGCGCCGCCTGATCCGTACCCACAAGTTTTTTCGACGGGCCGACGGGCTCCGCCGTACGAAAGGGAAGTCAATGAGCGTTGAGGTGTTCTACGACGACGACGCCGACCTGGGCCTGATCCAGGGCCGCAAGGTCGCCGTGATCGGGTACGGCAGCCAGGGCCACGCGCACGCGCTGTCGCTGCGCGACTCGGGCGTCGACGTGGTGATCGGCCTGCCCGCCGGGTCGAAGAGCCGGCCGAAGGCCGAGGAGCAGGGCCTGCGGGTGCTCACGCCCGCCGAGGCGGCCGCCGAGGCCGACGTGATCATGATCCTGGCGCCGGACACGGCCCAGCGGCACATCTACGCCGAGGCCATCGCGCCGAACCTGACCGCGGGCAAGGCGCTGTTCTTCGGGCACGGCTTCAACATCCGGTACGGCCTGATCAAGCCCCCGGCCGACGTGGACGTGGCGATGGTCGCCCCGAAGGGCCCCGGTCACCTGGTCCGCCGCCAGTACGTCGACGGCAAGGGCGTGCCCTGCCTGGTCGCCGTCGAGCAGGACGCCAGCGGCAACGCGTTCGGCCTCGCCCTGGCGTACGCCAAGGCGATCGGCGGCACCCGCGCCGGCGCGATCCGGACCACGTTCACCGAGGAGACCGAGACCGACCTGTTCGGCGAGCAGGCGGTGCTCTGCGGCGGCGCGGCGGCGCTGGTGCAGACCGGTTTCGAGGTGCTCACCGAGGCCGGCTACGCGCCCGAGGTGGCCTACTTCGAGTGCCTGCACGAGCTGAAGCTGATCGTCGACCTGATGTACGAGGGCGGCATCGCCCGGATGCGCTACAGCATCTCCGACACCGCCGAGTACGGCGACCTGTCCCGTGGCCCGCGCGTGATCGACTCGCGGGTCAAGGAGGAGATGCGCAAGATCCTCGGCGAGATCCAGTCCGGCGAGTTCGCCCGCGAGTGGGTGGCCGAGGACGAGGCCGGCCGGCCGAACTTCGCCAAGTGGCAGGCCGAGGGCGCGGCGCACCCGATCGAGGAGACCGGGCAGAAGCTGCGCGGCATGATGAGCTGGGTCGACCGGCCGATCACCGAGACCGCCTGAGTTCTTCCCTCGTGCGGCCCGTGGCCCGACGCTCTCCCCGGCGTCCGGCTGCGGGCCGCCGTGCGTTCACGTGTTGAGACACGGTGAGTAGCGCCTCGTCCCGTACCGCACCCGTTAACGGGGGATGACGGGCGTGCGACGGGCCTTTGTGAGGGCCCTCACCCCGCACTCCGGGACACGCCGGGCGGGCAGCCACCTACCATCCTTGGTGTGGTGCCCCGGCGCACCCGACGGCCATGGCACGGATCGGCGTAGGGCGCAGCGCGGCGCCCCGGCGTCCCAGGCCGCACCATTACCGAGCGTCTACGAGGACCGATGAATCCTGTCGTACTGATCGCCGAAGAACTCGCCCCCGCCGCCATCGAGGTGCTCGCCCACGACTTCGACGTGCGGCACGTGGACGGCACCGATCGCCCGGCCCTGCTCTCCGCCCTCTCCGAGGCCGACGCGGTGATCGTACGCAGCGCCACCCAGATCGACGCCGAGGCGATCGCGGCCGCGCCGCGGCTCAAGGTGGTCGCCCGGGCCGGCGTCGGTCTGGACAACGTCGAGGTGCCCGCCGCCACCGCCCGGGGCGTCATGGTGGTGAACGCGCCCACCTCGAACATCGTCTCCGCCGCCGAGCAGGCCGTCGCGCTGCTGCTCGCGGTGGCCCGCAACACCGCCAGCGCCAGCGCCGCGCTCAAGGCCGGCGAGTGGAAGCGGTCCAAGTACACCGGCGTGGAGATCCAGGGCAAGACCGTGGGCGTGGTCGGCCTCGGCCGCATCGGCGTGCTGTTCGCCCAGCGCATCGCCGCGTTCGGCACCCGGCTGATCGCGTACGACCCGTACATCCAGCCGGCCCGCGCCGCGCAGCTCGGTGTCCGCCTGGTCGGGCTGGAGGAGCTGCTGCGGGAGAGCGACTTCATCTCGATCCACCTGCCGAAGACGCCGGAGACGGTGGGCCTGATCGGCGAGAAGGAGCTGGCGATCGTCAAGCCGGGCGTCCGGATCGTCAACGCGGCCCGGGGCGGGCTGGTCGACGAGCAGGCGCTCGCCGACGCGATCGCGGAGGGCCGGGTCGCCGGCGCCGGCGTCGACGTGTACGCCAAGGAGCCCTGCACCTCCTCGCCGCTGTTCGCCTTCGACAACGTGGTGGCCACCCCGCACCTGGGCGCCTCCACGAACGAGGCGCAGGACAAGGCCGGTCTGGCCGTGGCCAAGAGCGTCAAGCTGGCGCTCCAGGGCGAGTTCGTGCCGGACGCGGTGAACGTGCAGGCCGGCGGCGTGGTCGCCGAGGACGTACGCCCGCTGCTGCCGCTGGCCGAGCGGCTGGGCCGGGCGTTCACCGCCCTGGCCGGCGGGGTGGCCGCCAGCGTCACCGTCGAGGTGCGCGGTGAGATCGCCGCCCACGACGTGTCGGTGCTCAAGCTGGCCGCGACCAAGGGCCTGTTCAGCTCCGTGGTGGAGGAGCAGGTCACCTACGTCAACGCGCCGCACCTGGCGGCCGAGCGGGGTGTCGAGGTCACGCTGGCCACGCCGGGCGAGACGGTCGACCACCCGAACCTGGTGACCGTGCGCGGCGCGCTGCCGGACGGCCGTACCGTCCGGGTGTCCGGCACCGTGGTGCACACCGGCGCCCGGGACGTGTTCAAGCTGACCGAGGTGGACGGCTTCGACGTCGAGATCGGCGCGGAGGGCATCCTGGTCTTCCTGCGCTACGCCGACCGGCCCGGCGTGGTCGGCACCGTCGGCACGCTGCTCGGCGAGGCCGGCGTCAACATCGCCGCCATGCAGGTGGCCCGCCGTGAGGCCGGTGGCGAGACGCTGATGACGCTCACCGTCGACCAGGCGCTCGGCGCCGACCTGCTCACCTCCGCCGCCGACTCGATCGGCGCGGTGGCGGCCAGCGCGGCCGACCTGCGCGACGTGTAGTCCGGACAGGACACATCGGGGCCCGGCCGGATGCGGCCGGGCCCTTCGTCGTTCCGGCCGGTCAGGAACGCACGCGGGCCGGTGGCGGGTAGACCGAGCCGTCCTGCGCGTCGAAGAGCATCAGGTCGTGTTCGCCGGCCAGCCGTTCGATGTCCAGCAGGACCTGGTCCGGGCAGGTCGGGTTCAGGTTCATCTCGATGTGGTCGGCGGCCGTGTGCAGCGGCGCCTCCCAGGGCGTACCCGGCCGGGTCGGACCGTCGGGGTAGCTCGCCGTGATCGCCCGGTAGAAGGCGACCAGCCTCGGGTCGGGTTGCTGCTTGCCGTGCCAGCCCTCGCGGCACTGCTGCACCGCCGCCCGCACCTGCTCCGGTGTCGCCCCGTTCGGCAGGGCCCACACGCTCAGATCGAAACTCACGGCGGACAGCGTGCCATCCCGGGCCCGGCCCGTCACCTCTGCCCCACCGTGCGTTCACCGGCTGATTGCCGACACCGATTCCCCGGCGTCCGCTGTGGAGACTCTTGCGTCGAGTTGCGTCGATTCGCTAGCGTACCGTTGCGGTTTCCGGCTGAGTCGATTCCCCGGCCCGTCTTCGGGTGGCGCGGTCGGGCGTCCGCCCCGTCGGCCCGCACCCCTCGATTGCGCGAGCCACGCGCACTCGTCGCTGACCGGCCCCCACGGTCGTTGCCGAGACCGCGGGGGCCGATCGCGGCTCAGCGCCGGTGCTGCGCGAACAGCGGGCGGTAGTCCGAGTCCTGGCGGAACCAGGCCAGTCCGGCCGGTCCGGCGGCGTACAGGGCGGTGGCGTAGGCGTCGGCGACGGCGAGGTCCGGGCCGATCACGGTGGCGGCCGCCAGGCGGTCGGTCGGCTCGCCGGTGTGCGGGTCGATCACGTGCCCCCGCCGCCCGGTGACACCGGAGGTGCCCACCGCGCCGGTCGTCATCTCCAGCACGAGCGGCGTGCGCCGGGTGTCGGTGGGGTGGTGCACGGCCACGCGCCACGGCCCGCCGTGCGCCGCGCGCCCGCGTACCGTCAGGTCGGCGCCGCTGAGCACGGCGTAGTCGTGGATGCCGGCGGCGCGCAACCGCGCCGCGGCCCGCTCCACGGCCCAGCCGCCGAGCAGGCCGCCCGGGTCGAAGCCGCCGGGCACCGCCCAGGCGTCGAACCAGCCGTCGGTCGCCGCCCGCATCGACGCGCAGAGGTCGATCAGGTCGGCCAGCGGGGGGTACGAGTCGGGGCTGATCTCGTCGCGGCGCAGCCGGGAGACGAGGCTGTCCGGCCGGTTCGGTCCGTAGGTGAGGTCGATGGCGCGCAGTTCGGCGACGGCGTCCCGCAGCGCCTCGCCCACCACCCGGTGGCCCAGCCACTCGGGCGCGTTGAGCAGCAGTGTGTAGTCGGCGGTCGAGGTGGCCACCGTGTGCCGGACGGTGATCCGGCCGGACGCGCCGGCGCCGGGCCGCTCGACGCGGTGGCTGCTGGCGCCCAGGTGCAGGTCCGGACGGACCGGGCGGAACGCGGACTGGTCGACCCAGCGGGTACGTGGTTGCTCGTCCGCCCAGTGGGTCCGCCGGTGCTCGATCCGCATGACACCTGCCCCTCGGTGGTCGCCGCCGTGTCGCGGCGGTGGCCGGTTCCGGGCCTGCGTCGACCCGATGAAACCCGACCCTAAGCAGTGGAGATGACCGCGCCATGGGTGTCAGCTGGGAGGATCCTGTGACTCGCGTTCCCGAATGGTGGAAGATTCGTACCGGGGGACGGGACACCGACGTACCGTTGCCGGGAACGTCGAGACGAGGAGCATCAGGTGGCACGCATCGCGGTGGTGGCCGGCGACGGCATCGGACCCGAGGTGGTCGCGCAGGCCCGCAAGGTCCTCGACGCGGTGCTGCCCGGCATCGAGGCCACCGAGTACGACCTGGGCGCGGCGCGCTGGCACCGCACCGGCGAGGCGCTGCCCGACTCCGTCCTCGACGAGCTGGCCGGTCACGACGCCATCCTGCTCGGCGCGGTCGGCGACCCGACCGTGCCGCCGGGCGTGCTGGAGCGCGGCCTGCTGCTCAAGCTCCGGTTCGCCTTCGACCAGTACGTCAACCTGCGCCCGTCCCGGCTCTGGCCCGGCGTCGGCGGCCCGCTCGCCGCGGTCAAGCCCGGCGAGGTCGACCTCGTGGTGGTCCGCGAGGGCACCGAGGGGCTGTACGCGGGCGCCGGAGGCGCGCTGCACCGGGACACCCCGGCCGAGGTGGCCACCGAGGAGAGCCTGAACACCCGGCACGGCGTCGAGCGGGTCATCCGCGACGCCTTCGCCCGCGCCCGCCGTCGCGAACGGCGCAAGGTCACGCTCGTGCACAAGACCAACGTGCTCACCCACGCCGGTTCGCTCTGGTCGCGCGCCTTCGCCGCGGTGGCCGCCGAGCACCCCGACGTCACCACCGAGTACCAGCACATCGACGCCGCCGCGATGTTCCTGGTGACCAACCCGTCCCGGTACGACGTGGTGGTCACCGACAACCTCTTCGGCGACATCCTCACCGACATCGCCGCCGCGGTGACCGGTGGCATCGGGCTGGCGGCCAGCGGCTGCATCAACCCGGAGGGGCGCTACCCGTCGATGTTCGAGCCGGTGCACGGCTCCGCGCCGGACATCGCCGGCAAGGGCGTCGCCGACCCGGTCGCCGCCGTGCTCTCCGCCGCGCTGCTGCTGGACCAGCTCGGCCACGCCGACGCCGCCGCCCGGGTCACCGCCGCGGTCGGCGCCGAGCTGGCCGCGCGTACGCCCGGCGCGCCGCTGCGCACCGAGGAGGTCGGCGACCGGCTCGCCGGGTACGCCGTATCCTGACCGGGCCGATCCTCACCTGGCGGCCCGGTAACGGGCCGCCAGACCCGTCTCCGGGCCCGATTCGGCGGTCCGGTGCGGCGCAGCCGTCCGAGGGGCGGACCTATCCGCTGAACGACCGTTCGGGGTAAGTTTCTGGCACCAGTGACGTCGGCGTGCGATCCCGCATGCCGTGAACCCGCAGGGAGGTCAGCGCGATGAGCGGTGGTGACAAGCTCGATTTCGAGATCCGTCCGAATCCCGCGCCGGTATCCGCCGCCGACCGGGCCGCCCTGCTGGCGAACCCCGGTTTCGGCCGGGTCTTCACCGACCACATGGTCACCATCCGCTACGCCGAGGGCAAGGGCTGGTACGACGCCCGCCTGGAGGCGCGCGCGCCGATCCCGATGGACCCGGCCGCGGCGGTGCTGCACTACGCGCAGGAGATCTTCGAAGGGCTGAAGGCGTACCGCACCGGCGACACGGTGACGATGTTCCGCCCGGAGGCCAACGCGGCCCGGTTCAGCGCGTCCGCCCGCCGGCTCGCCATGCCGGAGCTGCCGGAGGCGACGTTCGTGGAGTCGCTGCGCCGCCTGGTCGAGATCGACCAGGCGTGGATCCCGGAGCACGAGGACGCCAGCCTCTACCTGCGTCCGTTCATGTTCGCCAGCGAGGTCTTCCTCGGCGTGCGCCCGGCCAACGAATACCTGTACTGCGTCATCGCCTCGCCGGCCGGGGCGTACTTCTCCGGCGGGGTGAAGCCGGTGACGGTCTGGGTCTCGCCGGACTACACCCGGGCCGCGCCCGGCGGCACCGGCGCGGCCAAGTGCGGCGGCAACTACGCCGCGTCGCTCGCGGCGCAGGCCGAGGCGATCGAGGCCGGCTGCGACCAGGTGGTCTTCCTGGACGCGGTCGAGCGGCGCTACGTGGACGAGCTGGGCGGCATGAACGTCTTCTTCGTCTACGACGACGGCAGCATCGTCACCCCGCCGCTGGGCGGCACGATCCTGCCCGGCATCACCCGCGACGCGATCCTCACCCTGGCCGCCGAGGCCGGGCACGAGGTGCGGGAGGCGCCGGTCAGCTTCGCCGACTGGCAGGCCGACGCGGCGAGCGGGCGGCTGCGCGAGGTGTTCGCCTGCGGCACGGCCGCTGTCGTCACCCCGATCGGCGGCGTGCGCTTCCCGGAGGGCGAGTTCCTCATCGGCGGCGGCGAGCCCGGCCAGGTCACCATGGCCCTTCGCCAGAAGCTGGTGGACATCCAGCGCGGTCGCGCCGAGGACCCGCACGGCTGGGTCACCCGGGTCATCTGACCGCCCGACCGCGCGGTGAGCAGCGAGTCCGCTCCCTGCTCACCGCGCGGCGTCAGTCCAGCAGGTGGGTGCGCAGCGACTCCAGCTGCGTCTCGGTGACGCCCGCGTGGGTCAGGTAACCCTCGACCGAGCCGTGGCCGGCGCGCAGCTCGGCCAGGAACAGCTCCATCGTCTCGGCCGGTGACTCCAGGAACGGCGGCGGCGGTTCCTCCGCGTCCGGCAGCGTGGCGCGGACCCACTCGGTGAAGCGCTGCGACGCCGCGGTGCTGAGCGCGTAGTCGGCGACCACGTCCTCGTCGGGCACCCCGAGCACGGAGAGCGTGAGCGCGCAGACGATGCCGGTGCGGTCCTTCCCGGCGACGCAGTGCACCACCACCGGCGCGTTGGCGCTGTCCGCGATCAGCCCGACCGCCTCGGCGAGCCCGGCGGTCCCGGTACACGCCAGGTCGGCGTACCGGTCGGCCAGGTAGCGGGCCAGGCTGACGCCGGAGGCGTCGAACCGGTTCGCGCCCCAGTCGGCGTGCTCGGGGTGGATGTGCCGGTAGGCGAGCCCGTCGTAGGCGGGCACCCGCCCGTCGCGTTCCACCTCGGTGGGGCGGCGCAGGTCGATCACGGTACGGATGCCGAGCGCGGTGAACGCCGCCCGGTCGGTCTCGTCGATGCGGTGCAGCGAGTCGGAACGGTAGAGCCGGCCGCGGCGCACGGTGCGCCCGTCCTGAGCGGCGTATCCGCCGACGTCGCGGAAGTTGAACAGGGTGGGGAAGCGGCTCTGCGGGGCGTCCACATCCGACACGGTACGGCCGGCGGGGCGTTCCCACGGCCCCGCCGGCCGTCGCCGCGGTGTCAGATGCGCGGCGGCACGTCCGGCGGCAGCGCCGAGTGGCTCTCGCCGTAGTAGCCGCCGAGCCGGTCCCGGTAGCCCGGGTCGGCGTGGCTGGACTCGTCGTACTCCGGGGCGGCCTTGATCTGGTCCTTCTCCCGGTCGACGTGCACGGTGCGGGCGTCGTGGTCGACGTGGTTCACGGTCCCGGCCGGGAGCATCACCTTCTTGCCGAAGATCCACGGCCCGGTGTCCACGACCAGGTAGCTGTCGTCCACCTCGTGGCTCGCCCGGTCGATCTTGCCGATGGCGCCGTCGGTGGCCTCGACCTTGTAGCCGGTCAGGTCGGCGCTCGCCACGCCCGCCTCGTCGCGGTAGCGCCACGGGTCGAAGGCGCCCGCCGGGGCGCCCCCGGCGACGGTGCCCC
Source organism: Micromonospora chalcea (assembly GCF_028768405.1). Taxonomy (NCBI): domain Bacteria; kingdom Bacillati; phylum Actinomycetota; class Actinomycetes; order Micromonosporales; family Micromonosporaceae; genus Micromonospora; species Micromonospora chalcea. The sequence continues at coordinate 6,124,109 of NZ_CP118233.1, forward strand.
GGCCGTCGTCGAGGATCGGCTCGGTGCCGCCGTGCGTGGCGCGCGGGTCCAGTCCGTCCATGTGCCGCCTCCCGTCCCCAGGGCCGCGGCCGTCGCGGCGCCGTCATCAGTCGGGAGGGTTACCCACCCTGTCCGGGCACCAACCCGCCGGCGGCCGGCCCGCCCACGCCGAGGGGCCGGCGCCACGGTGGTGACGCCGGCCCCTCGGGAGGTCGGCCCGCGCGGCGCCGGTCGGGCGCGTCCGGGCCGGTGGATCAGGCCAGCGCGGCCTCCGCGTCCAGGGTCACCGCGGCGGCGTGTACGACGGCGGCGATCCGCAGCCCCTCGTGCACCTGCTCCCGGCTGAACCCGGCGGCGCGCAGCGTCTTCTCGTGCGACTCCAGGCAGACGCCGCAGCCGGTAATCGCCGAGACGGCGAGGCACCACAGCTCGAAGTCGGTCTTCTCCACGCCGGGGCGGGCGATGATCTGCATCCGCAGCCGGGCCGGCAGCGACGCGTACTGCTCGTCGCCGATCAGGTGCTTGGCCCGGTAGTAGACGTTGTTCATCGCCATGACCGCAGCCGCGCCCTTGGCCGCCGCGACCGCCTCGGGCGTGAGGTGACCGGCCGCCTCGGCGGCGATCTCCCGCAGCACCACCGGGTTGCGGGCCGCCACCGCGCAGGCCAGGGCGGTGCCCCACGCCTGCTCCGGCTTCAGCGTCGAGGTGGTGATGGTGGAGCCGAGGTTGAGCCGGATGTCCTTGGCGTACTCGGGCAGGCCCGCCTTGATCGCGTCCAGGCCCATGGTCAGGCTCCGGCGCCGGCGAGGAGCGCGTTGGCGTCGAGCGTCGCGCCGCCCTTGTTCCAGTTGCACGGGCACAGCTCGTCGGTCTGGAGCGCGTCGAGCACCCGCAGCACCTCGGAGACGTTACGGCCGACCGAACCGGCGGTCACCATGACGAACTGGATCTCGTTGTTCGGGTCCACGATGAAGGTGGCCCGCTGCGCGACACCGTCGGCGCCGAGCACGCCGCAGGCGGAGGTCAGCTCACGCTTGATGTCGCTGAGCATCGGGAAGGGCAGCTCGCGCAGGTCCGGGTGGTCCTTGCGCCAGGCGTAGTGGACGAACTCGTTGTCGACGGAGACGCCGAGCACCTGGGCGTCGCGGTCGGCGAACTCGCCGTTGAGACGGCCGAACTCGGCGATCTCGGTGGGGCAGACGAAGGTGAAGTCCTTCGGCCAGAAGAACACGACGCGCCACTGGCCCTCGTGGGACTTGTGGTTGATCGTCTCGAACGCCTTGTCGGCGTCGAGCGACACGCAGGCGGTGAGTTCGTACTCGGGGAAGTGGTCACCGACAGTGAGCACGGGTCCTCCTTGAGCGTGACCCGGCGGCACCGCCGGGCCAGTAACTGGATCTGTTCAAGATTCTTCCGCAGCCCTGTTTGCGCTCGTGGTGGGCGGTGGCCGGGTGTGAAGGCGGTCACCAGCCCCGCGATCGTCCCGGAATATGGGTTTCGCCTCCCAAAAGCGGGGGCGGGGTGGCAGAGTACTGGTCGTGACCAGCTTCGTCCTGATCATTAGCAGCTAGCGCGCCGGCCTTCCCTCGCCGAGCGCGCAGACCTCCCGCATCCGCGGGGGGTCTTTTTGTTTGCTCCCCAGGACGGACACGAGAAGAGGACTCCGATGACCTTCCAGGTGTACGACACGACGCTGCGCGACGGCGCCCAGCGCGAAGGACTCACGTACTCGGTGGTCGACAAGCTGGCGGTGGCCCGCCTGCTCGACGACCTCGGGGTCGGCTTCATCGAGGGGGGCTGGCCGGGCGCGGTGCCCAAGGACACCGAGTTCTTCCGCCGGGCCCGCACCGAGCTGGAACTGCGGCACGCGATCCTGGTCGCCTTCGGCGCCACCCGCAAGGCCGGCCTCGCGGTCGAGGACGACCCGCAGGTGCGCGGGCTGCTCGACGCGCAGACCCCGGCCGTCGCCCTGGTCGCCAAGGCGGACCTGCGGCACGTGGAACGCGCGCTGCGCACCACCGCCGAGGAGAACCTCGCCATGATCCGCGACACCGTGTCGTACCTGGTGGCGCAGGGCCGGCGGGTCTTCGTCGACGGGGAGCACTGCTACGACGGGTTCCGCTTCGACCCGGGCTACACCACCGCTGTGGCGGAGACCGCGCTGGCCGCCGGCGCCGAGCGCTTCGTCCTCTGCGACACCAACGGCGGCATGCTGCCCTCCCAGGTCACCGCCGTGATCGAAGGGCTGGTGGCGCGCACCGGGATCGCGCCGGAACGGCTCGGCATGCACGCGCAGAACGACACCGCCTGCGCGGTCGCCAACACCATCGCCGCCGTCGAGGCCGGCGTCCGCCACGTGCAGGGCACCGCCAACGGGTACGGCGAGCGCCCCGGCAACGCCGACATCTTCGCGATCGTCGCCAATCTTCAGCTCAAGCTGGGCATGCCCGTCCTACCGGAGGGCTGCCTGGAACAGATGGTGCGGGTCTCGCACGCCATCGCCGAGATCGCCAACATCGCCCCCGACACCCACCAGGCCTACGTCGGGGCTGCCGCCTTCGCTCACAAGGCGGGGCTGCACGCGAGCGCGATCAAGGTCGACCCGTTGCTCTACAACCACGTGGAACCCACCGTGGTGGGCAACGACATGCGGATCCTGGTGACCGAGATGGCCGGCCGGGCCAGCATCGAGCTCAAGAGCCGTGAGCTCGGTCTGGACCTGGCCGGCCATCCGGACACCCTGTCCAAGGTCACCGGGCGGGTCAAGGAGCTGGAGGCCGATGGCTGGTCGTTCGAGGCCGCCGACGCCTCGTTCGAACTGCTGGTCCGCTCGGAACTGCCGGGCGCGGCGCCGGTCCGGCCGTTCACGCTGGAGTCGTACCGGGTGCTGGTCGAGCACCGCGAGGACGGCGCGGTGGTCTCCGAGGCCACGGTGAAGATCCGGGTACGCGGCGAGCGGGTGATCGCCACCGCCGAGGGCAACGGCCCGGTCAACGCGCTGGACGAGGCGTTGCGGGTGGCGCTGTCCCGGCACTACCCGGAGCTGCGCGAGTTCCAGCTGGCCGACTACAAGGTCCGCATCCTGGAGGGCAGCCACGGTACCGGCGCGGTGACGCGCGTACTCGTGGAGACCGCCGGGGCGGGCCGCGACTGGACCACCGTGGGCGTGCACCCGAACGTGGTCGAGGCCAGCTGGCACGCGCTCGTCGACGCGCTCACCTACGGCCTGGACCGGACCCGGGTGACGGGCGGGACCGCGGCCTGACTCACCCGGCCGGCAGGCGCAGCTCGGCCAGCAACGCGCGGTGGTCGCTGCCCGGCACCGGGAAGGTGCCGGCGGCGCGCACCGCGATGCGCCGGTCCACCAGGACGTGGTCGATGGTGACCGGCGGGATCGGGTCGCCGTCGTACGGGCCCCAGGTGCCGCCGAACCCGGCCCCGGCCGCGTCCGCCGCGTCGGTGTAACCGGTGGCGATCAGCTCCCGCAGCGCCGCATGGTCGAGCGTCGCGTTGAAGTCCCCGGCCAGCACGCTCAGCCCGCCGTCCGGGGTGGCCGGCGGCTGGGCGCGCTGGTCGGTCCACCAGTCCGGCACCACGTCCACCGCGTACGGCGCGGCCGGGTGCGCCGACTCCACCCGTAACGGCGGCGCACCCGGCACCGTCACCGTCGCGTACGCCTGGGTGAAGAAGAACCCCTTGTTGCGGCGGTGCCCGGTGTCGCGCAGCGGGTGGCGGGCGTACACGCCGGAGCCGGTGGAGCCGACCTCGGGGCTCAGCGACCGGTAGGGCAGCAGCGTGGCCAGGCCGAGCCGGTCCAGCTCGGCCGCGAGCGCCGGGGTGAGCTCCTGCACCGTGAGCACGTCCACCCGCCGGACCCGGGCCAGGTCGACAAGTCCCGCCGGGTCGGCCGAGCCGAGGCGCAGGTTGGCGGTGAGCAGCCGCAGCGTCGGCCCGTCGGCCGGGGGACGGGCGTCGGGGACCGCCCGGGGCGCCACCACGCCGATCAACGACAGCGCGGCGAGTGCCGCGACCACCGCCGGGGCCCGGCGCCGCAGGGCGAGCGCCGACACCGCCACGACCGGGGCCAGCGCGGCGACGTACGGCGTGAAGGCGATCGCCAGCACCAGCGGACCGCGTTCCAGCCCGGCCAGGCGTACCAGCGCCCAGGCGGCGACCGGCGCCGCTGCCAGCCAGCACGCGGCGGTGGCCCAGCGGCCGCCCCGGGTGCCGCCCCGGGACAGGTCCGGAGCTGTGATCATGGCCGTCAGGCTACCCGGGTCCGCGCTGCCGCGATGCCCGGCGAAACAATTTCGTGAATGCTCGACCGCAATTTCTGAGCACTTTTTCGATCGGTCGGACACGCAATATGAGCTATTGACCGCCCGCGTTTTCCGGTGCTACGTTCCCCCTGGTTGAGACGTCGCGACTCTCTGTAGTAAGGCCAGCTCACGAGCGGTGCGCTCCCCGGGCGGATTCCCGATGATCCGCAATTTGACGCGCGCAGTCGCCGTATCACCACGGTTTAACCAAGGGAGAACTCATGGCCACATTCTTCAAGCGAAAGGCGACGGTGGTGGCGCTCGCCGCGCTGTCCCTCACCCTGGCCGGTGGCGGGATCGCCGCGGCCGCCCAGGCGGAGGCGCGACCCCAGCCCGGCGCCCGGCACAGCACCGCGCAGCCGCCGGTGACCGCCGCCGAGCGGCAGGCCGCCCGCGCCGCCATGCGGGCCACGCTGGCCCCGCCGGCCCCCGGTCAGGTCGCCTGGGCGGTCGTGTCGGCGAACGGGACGCTGCTGCAGCACTCCGGCAACGTGGTGTCCTCGCTCCGGTTCGTACCCGGCCCGGGCGTGTCCGCCGGGCAGTACCAGGTGCTGTTCGACTACGACGTGTCCGCCAAGGCGTACCACGTCTCGATCGGCACGAACGACTCGGCGAACGTGCCGCCGGGCGGCGAGATCTCGGCCGCGCCGCGCACGCTGACCCCCAACGCGGTCTTCGTGCAGACCCGCAACTCCACCGGCGGCTTCGCCGACCGGCCGTTCCACATCCTGGTCGCCAACTGACCCGTCCGGCCGCGCACCGGCCTCCGCTGCGGCGGGGGCCGGTGTCGTGTTCCGTCCCGGTCCCGCCCGGACCGATGGGGTTCGCGCCGTTGCCGCCCGATCGGGGAGATGCTGCCCGTCCGGTTCGGCCACTGCCGGTCCGGGTCCGATAATCCGACGTTTGTCGCCGGTCCGGCCCGGGAAGCAAGCACCGTGACGGACATCTCGGACACCCTGGCCAGCGTGCCCAGCCCGGTCGATGCCGACGCGAGCGGCGTCGAGCTGGAACAGACCCTCGCCGAGGTCAAACGCGTGATCGTCGGGCAGGATCGGCTCGTCGAACGCCTGCTCACCGCCCTCATCGCCGACGGTCACTGCCTGCTGGAGGGCGTACCGGGGGTGGCCAAGACGCTCGCGGCGCAGACCCTCGCCACAGTCGTCGGCGGCACCTTCTCCCGGATCCAGTTCACGCCCGACCTGGTGCCCTCCGACATCGTCGGCACCCGCATCTACCGCGCCTCAACCGAGCAGTTCGACGTGGAGCTGGGACCGATCATGGCGAACCTCGTGCTCGCCGACGAGATCAACCGGGCCCCGGCCAAGGTGCAGTCGGCCCTGCTGGAGGCAATGGCCGAGCGGCAGGTCTCGATCGGCGGGCGGAGCTGGCCGGTGCCGGAGCCGTTCCTGGTCCTGGCCACCCAGAACCCGATCGAGTCCGAGGGCGTCTACCAGCTCCCCGAGGCGCAACGCGACCGCTTCCTCATGAAGGTCGTGGTCGACTACCCGAGCGACGCCGACGAGCTGGCCATCCTCTACCGGATGAGCACCGAGCGCCCCACCGCGAGCACCGTGCTCGACCCGATCCGGCTGCGGGAACTCCAGCGCCGCGCCACCGACGTCTTCGTCCACCACGCGCTCGCCGAGTACGTGGTCCGCCTCATCCTCGCCACCCGCGACCCGCAACGCTTCGGCCTGCCCGACATCGCGCCGCTGCTGGCGTACGGGGCCAGCCCCCGGGCCACGCTCGGCCTGGTGGCCGCCGCCCGCGCGCAGGCACTCATCCACGGCCGCGACTACGTCCTCCCCGAGGACATCCGGGACCTGGCGGTGGACGTGCTGGCGCACCGGCTCGTGCTCACCTTCGACGCGGTCGCCGACGGGATCTCCGGCGAGGACGTGGTGCGCCGGGTGATCGAGGCGGTGCCACCACCCCGGCTGGTGAACGGGCCCACCGAGGCGGCGCCGGACCTGGCGGCGGCATGACCGGCGCGGCCGAGCCCGGGCTGACCGACCTCGCGCCCGACCAGCGGCTGCGCCGGCTGGAGCTGACGGTGACCCGGCGGCTCGACGGCCTGCTGCACGGCCGGTACCGGGGCCTGCTGCCCGGGCCGGGCAGCGAGGCCGCCGGCAGCCGGGAGTACCGCCCCGGCGAGGACGAGGTACGCCGGATGGACTGGGCGGTCACCGCCCGGACCACGGTGCCGCACGTCCGCCAGGTCGACGCGGACCGGGAACTGACCACCTGGCTGCTCGTCGACGCCAGCCCCAGCATGGAGTACGGCACCTCCACGCTGGACAAACGGGAGCTGGCGGTGGCCGCTGTGGCAGCGATCGGCTTCCTCACCGCCGGAGTCGGCAACCGGCTCGGCGCGCAGGTGCTCACGCCCGACGGGCTGCGCCGATTCCCGGCCCGCAGCGGGCGTACCCATCTGCTCGGGCTGCTCCGCGCGCTGCTCGGCGCTCCGCGTACCGACGACCGGCGGGACCCGGACGACGCGGGCGCGGCCGGCGCACGCCCGCCCGCCGCGGGGCCGGGCCTGGCCGACGGCCTGGACGGCCTGCAGCGTGTCGCCACCCGGCGCGGGCTCGTGGTGATCGTCTCCGACTTCCTCGACGAACTGCCCGACGACCCGGACGCCGCGCCCCCGCCGTGGGCCGCGGCGCTGCGCCGCCTCGCGGTCCGTCATCAGGTGCTCGCGGTCGAGGTGACCGACCCGCGCGAGCTGGAACTGCCCGACGTCGGACTGATCACGCTCGTCGACCCGGAGAGCGGCCGGCACCGCGAGGTGTGGACCGGCGACCCGGACCTGCGCGAGCGGTACGCGCGCGCCGCCGCCGAGCAGCGCGAGCAGGTACGCCACACGCTGCGCCGGGCCGGCGCCACCCACATGGCGCTGCGCACCGACCGGGACTGGTGCGCGGACGTGGTGCGGCACGTGCACGAGCAGCGCCGGCTGGCCACCGTGCCGGCCGCCGCCCGGGGAGGTGTCGCATGACCTGGCAGTCACCAGCCCGCCTCTGGCTGCTGCTCGCCGTCCTCGCGCTGGTCGCCGGCTACCTGGTGCTGCAACGGCGGCAGAGCCGGTACGCGGTGCGCTTCACCAACCTGCGCCTGCTGGACCGGGTCGCCCCGCGCCGCCCGGCCTGGCGCCGGCACGTGCCGGCGGGCCTGTTCCTGGCCATGCTGGCGCTGCTCGTGGTCGGGTTCGCCCGCCCCGAGGCGGAGGTGCGGGTCCCCCGGGAACGGGCCACCGTGATGGTCGCTGTCGACGTCTCCACCTCGATGCTCGCCGGTGACGTGGACCCGGACCGGTTGACAGCAGCCAAGGAGGCCGGCCGGCGGTTCGTCGACGGGCTGCCGGACGAGTTCAACGTCGGCCTCGTCGCGTTCGCCGGCAGCGCCGCGGTGCTGGTGCCGCCGAGCACCGACCGGGAGGCGCTGCACGACGGCATCGGGCGGCTGGCCGAGGGCATCACCGGCGTGCAGGGCACCGCGATCGGCGAGGCGATCAGCACCTCGCTGGGCGCGGTCAAGAGCCTTGACGCGACTGCCGCGAAGGACCCGCCGCCGGCCCGGATCATCATCCTCTCCGACGGCGCGAACACCTCCGGGATGGACCCGATCGAGGCGGCCGACCAGGCCGTCGCCGCCAAGGTCCCGGTGCACACGATCTCCTTCGGCACGCCCGGGGGTTCGGTCGACCGGGGCGGCCGGGCGATCCAGGTGCCGGTGGACGGGCAGACGCTGCGGGCGGTCGCCGAGCAGACCGGTGGCGGATTCCACGAGGCGTCCACCACCGCCGAGCTGAAGGACGTCTACGAGGACATCGGCACGTCCGTCGGCTACCGCACCGAACGGCAGGACATCTCGGCCCGCTTCATCGGCCTCGGGCTGGTCCTGGCGATGGGCGCCGCCGCCGGCTCGCTGCGGTGGTTCTCCCGGCTGCCCTGACCCGCACACCACTACCGCACGACATGTGAGGAGCCAGGCATGGCAGTGCAGACCGGACTCGGCGAGCCACGCGGACCGTGGTTCGTCTCGCCGGAGCTGGACCCGGACGGGCGCGGCCACCGGGACGTACCCGGGGGCGGGCCGGAGGCCGGACGGCGCAGCCTGCGGCACCGGCTGCTGAGCGTGGCGGCGGTGGTGGCGCTCTCCACCGTCTCCGGCGCGCTGGCCGGCACCTGGGCGGCCGACCAGGGCTCGCCGGGACCGAGCGCGGCATCCGCCGCGCCGGTGCCCGCGGAACTGGTCACCGCCGCCGGCAAGACGGTGCCCGGCGTGGTCTCGGTGATGGTCGGGGGCCGATCCGGCGCGTCCGCGTCCGGCTCCGGATTCGCCATCGACAACGAGCAGCACATCGTCACCAACGACCACATCCTGGCCCGCGGCGGCTCGGGCGCGGTGACTGTGGAGACCTCGGACGGGCGTCGCTTCCCGGCCGAGGTGGTGGGCCGGGAACCCGCCAGCGACCTGGCCGTGCTCAAGGTGCCCGCGTCCGCCGGCCTGCCGCCGCTGCCGCTGGCCAAGGCGAACTCGACCCGGGTGGGGGAGCCGGTGCTCGCGGTCGGGTCGCCGCTCGGGCTCGCCGGGACCGTCACCGCCGGTATCGTCAGCGCGCTCAACCGGCAGGTGCGGATCGGCAACGGCCGGCACACGGCGGTGCAGACCGACGCCTCCATCAACCCGGGCAACTCGGGCGGGCCGCTGGTGAACGCGCGCGGTGAGGTGGTCGGCGTGAACACCGCCATCGCCACCATCGACGGCAACGGGTCGATCGGCATCGGCTTCGCCATCCCGATCGACCAGGTCCAGCAGACCGCCGACACCATCATCGGCCGGGGCGGCTGAGTCACCGGGCGCGGTCTCCCGCGCGGGTCGCCTCGGCGCTTCGCGCGGCGCTGACCTGCACAAGCACTGCAAGATCGGTGCGAACTGTCGGATATCCGGCGTGGGATCATTGGGGAATAGAAATATTACGCTGAGTATGGATACTGGCGGAGGTGGAGCAAGCTGTCATTGCGGCCCTCCTCGTGATGGGCCTGATCATCGGCGCCGGTGTCGGCGCGTCCTACGCGCGTGCGAAACGCGGCTGGACCGACTACCAGACGATCCGGACCAGCGTGCCGGGCGCCCGCCGCAACGCCTGGCTCGCGATTCGCGGCGTGGTCGTCAAGCTCGCGGTGATCGCCCTGCTGCTGGTCGGCGCGGCCGCGTACGCGGCCTCCGGCGGCGAGGAACGGGCCGGTCCCACCCCGAGCGCCACCCCCACCCCGAGTCACCGCGCCGGGCGCTAGCCTCGGGGAGTGGACGACGGACTGCGGGTGACCGACCGGCTCGTGGTGCCCGCAGTCGAGCTGCGGGAACGGTTCTCCCGGTCGTCCGGGCCCGGCGGCCAGGGGGTGAACACCACCGACTCGCGGGTGGAACTGAGCTTCGACCTGGGCCGCTCGCCGAGCGTGCCGGAGACGCTGCGGGAACGGGCGCTGACCCGGCTCGCCGGACGCCTGGTCGACGGCGTGCTGACCGTGACCGCCAGTGAGCACCGCGCGCAACTGGCCAACCGGGAAGCGGCCCGGGAACGGATGGCCGCGCTGCTGCGCGAGGCCGTCGCCCCGCCGCCCAAGGCGCGCCGCCCGACCCGCCCCTCCCGTGGCGCCAAGGAGCGCCGGCTGGCCGAGAAGAAGCGCCAGTCCCAGCGCAAACGCGACCGCCGGGTGGACGGCGACTGACCGAAAAACGGTTGAACCGCCCGGCGCGCCGACCGGAGAATTCCGCCCCGTGATCGACTTCTCCGTCAAGCCCACGCTCACCGGCGAGCGTGTGGCGCTGCGCCCGTTCCACGACGACGACCTGCCGGCGCTCGCGGAGATCCTGGCCGACCCGGAGGTGGTCCGGCTGACCGGCAGCCCGGCCGGCGAGACGTTCGAACCGGCCCGGTTGCGCGCCTGGTACGGCACCCGCAACAGCCAGGACGACCGGCTCGACCTCGCGGTGGTGGACCGGGCCAGCGGCGCCTGCGTCGGCGAGGTGGTCCTCAACGAGTGGGACCGGGCCAACGCGAGCTGCAACTTCCGCACGCTGATCGGTCCCGGCGGCCGCGACCGCGGCCTCGGCACCGAGGCGGTGCGGCTGATCGTCGGGTACGGCTTCGAGCAGCTCGGCCTGCACCGCATCGGCCTGGAGGTGTTCGCGTTCAACCCGCGTGCCCGGCGCGCCTACGAGAAGGTGGGCTTCGTCGCCGAGGGGACGCTGCGGCAGGTGCTGCGCGACGGCGACGGCTGGGTGGACGCCACTGTCATGTCGATCCTCGCTCCGGAGTGGAACCGGCACCGGGGGTACCCGGAGGGTTGAGCCGGAGGCGTCGAAGCGCTTCAATGCGTACGGGAGCTTCAGGGCCGTCACCGACCACCACGTCACAGTGACAGGAGTCCCTTCCGCATGTCCCGAAACCCCGTACGCGCCGCGCTGACCGCGCTCGCCGCGCTGCTACCGGTCCTCGCCCTCGGCCTCGCCCTCACCGCCACCACACCCCCGGCCGCCGCGGCGGCCACGCCGGTCCGCGTCATGCCACTGGGCGACTCCATCACCGGGTCGCCCGGCTGCTGGCGCGCCCTGCTCTGGAACCGCCTCCAGTCCACCGGCCACACCGACGTCGACTTCGTCGGCACGCTCGGGCCGCAGGGCTGCGGCGTGCCCTACGACGGCGACAACGAGGGCCACGGCGGCTACCTCGCGACGAACGTGGCCAACCAGAACCTGCTGCCCGGCTGGCTCGCCGCCACCCGCCCGGACGTCGTGCTCATGCACTTCGGCACCAACGACGTGTGGAGCAACATCGCGCCCGCCACGATCCTCGCCGCGTACTCGAAGCTGGTGGACCAGATGCGGGCCGCCAACCCGGCCACGACCGTGCTGGTCGCGAAGATCATCCCGATGAACCCGGCGAGCTGCCCGGAGTGCGGCCAGCGGACCGTGGCGCTCAACTCGCTCATCGACGGCTGGGCGGCCGGGAAGACCACGGCCGCCTCCCCGATCGTGGTGGTCGACCAGTGGACCGGGTTCAGCACCGCCACCGACACCTACGACGGGGTGCACCCGAACGCGGCCGGGGACCAGAAGATGTCCGACAGGTGGTACCCGGCGCTGGTCGCCGCGCTCGGCCGCGCCACGCCCGGCCCGACCACGTCCCCGACCGTCAGCCCCACGCCGTCGCCCACGCTCAGCCCGTCACCGACGACCAGCCCGTCGCCCACCGCGAGCCCGACGTCGGCGCCCGGCGGCTGCACCGCCACCTGGCGCCTCGCCGGTCAGTGGCCGGGCGGCTTCCAGGGGGAGGTGACAGTGCGCAACGACGGCGCCGCGCCGATCGCCGGCTGGACCGTGCGCTTCCCGCTCGCCGGCGGACAGCGGGTCAGCCAGGCGTGGAGCGCCGACGTGACGCAGAGCGGAACCACTGTGACCGCCCGGAACGCGAGCTGGAACGGCGCGCTGGCCCCGGCCGCCCAGACCACGTTCGGGTTCCTGGCCGAGGGAACCGCGCCGAGCCCGGCGCCGACCTGCGCGCCGAGCTGACCGTCGCGTGCCGGCCGGCCCCGCTCAGCGGTGGTCGGCCGGCACCGCCCGGTCCAGCGCGGCCAGCAGCCGGGCGCGCAACCCGGCGGCACGCTCGGCGAACCCGCGCTGCGCGGTGGCGTACTCGGCCCGGCCCTCCGGCGTCTCCACCGGCACCGGCGGGTAGCCCAGGGCGGCCAGGTCGTACGGGCTGGCACGCATGTCCAGCGTCCGGATCTCCCGGGCCAGCTCGAAGCAGTCCGCCACGAGTTCCGAGCAGACCAGCGGCGACAGCTTGTACGCCCACTTGTAGAGATCCATGTTGGCGTGCAGGCAACCCGGCTGCTCCAGCGCGTGCTGGCTGTCCCGGGTCGGCTGGAGCACGTTCAGCGGGCGGGCCGGCGCGGTGAAGAACCGGAACGCGTCGAAGTGGCTGCACCGCACGCCGCGCTCCTCGACCACCGCCGCCGTCGCCGCCGGGCTCAGCCGCAGCGGCCAGGAGTTGTGCCGTACCTGCTCCTGGGTCTGCCGGTAGACCATCGCCCACTCGTGCATGCCGAAGCAGCCGAACTGCGCCGGGCGTCCGGCGGTCGCCGCCAGCAGCGTACGGATCCAGGCGATCGACTCGGCGCGCCGCGCGCGTACCCGATCGGTGTCGAGGGTGAGCCCGGCGGCGCAGGCGGTGTAGTCCGGGCCGAAACCGGCCGGGTCGGCGTCGCGCAGCGTTACGCCCGCGCCCGGGTGCCAGCGGCGCAGCTGGGCCGGCCGGTGCGAGTAGTAGGTGAAGAGGAAGTCCTCCACCGGATGCTTCACGCCCGCCCGGCGGCGGCCGAGATGCGGCGTCAGCCAGGCGTCCACCCGCTGCTCGTGGGCGGCCCGGCGCGCCTGCCAGTCGGCGACGTCGAGCGCGGGGGCGAGGGCGGCGGTCACGCACCCCAGGGTACGACCGCCGCCCGTCGCCGGGTCACGGCACGTCCACCCGCACGCCCGCGGAGAAGACGCCGCTGCGCAGCTCCAGCCGCTTCGGCGGCTCGTCGCCGCGCATGGTGAACACCAGTGGCAGCAGCACCCGCCGCCCGGCGGCCACCGGCTGGGAGAACACGTCCCGGCCCAGGTTCGCCACCCGGGTCGCGTCCTCGTCGGCGGCCACCCAGTTCCCGCTCGGCAGGTACGCGCGCTGCAACTGCCCGTGCCAGGTCTGGTCCTCGTTCGTGACGTTGCGCACCCCGACCGTGGCCAGACAGGGGCGTCCGCCGCCGGGCGCCGCCGGCAGGACGTCCGCGCCGCAGCTCACCCGGTAGACGGTGAACTCGAACGCGGTCTCCCGCAGCGGCTGGCCCAACGCGCCGGTGACGCTGCTGCCCACCCACGCGCCGCTCGTCGGCTGCTTGGTGGTGTCCATCGCCGCCACCCGCTGCGTGGCCGACCAGGCCGCCGCGCCGACCACCCCGGCCAGCACCGCCGCCGCCACGCCCACCACCAGCCAGACCGGCGGCCGGCGACGGCGGCTCGCGGGCGCCGGCACCGCAGTACGCGGATAGACCGTGCCCCGTTCGGCCGGGCTGCCCTGCCCCGGGACGCCGCTTCCCGGCGCGCCGGCACCGGCGGACATCGCCCCGCCTCCGGACAGGCCGGTGCCCGCCGTCGCGGCCGTGCGCCGGCGGCGGCGCCACAGGGCCCACCACAGCACGCCCGCGGTCACCACCAGCAACGCGGTGAACGCGGCAAGCAGCACCGGTGGCCGCCGCCAGGCGGGGGCGGCCGTCACCTGCGCCGCCGGGGCCGTCGCGGCGCCCACCCAGGTCGCCGTGGCGCAGTCGTACGGGCGCGTGCCGTCGGTGCCGTAGACGCAGGTGGGCGCGGTCACCGACCGGCCCGGGCCGGGAACCGACAGCGCGGTGTGCAACGTGGTGGTGCTCTTCGCCGGCAGGCGCAGCCGCCACGTCACCTCCCCGGCGCTGGACCCGGCGGGCCGGGTGGTCCGCCCGCCGCCGGTCACCGTGGTGGCCCGCGACCCGCTCGGCAGCTCCTGCCGCACCATCGTGTCGACCGGCGCCGTGCCGGCGTTGCGGACCTCGATCCGGTAACCCGGCGCCGGAGTGCCCGCCGCGCCGACCGCCACGCTCACCGGCGGCATCGACGGGCGGACCGGCGCCGGGCCGGTGGTCGGCACCGCCGGCGGGACCGCCGGCACGCCGGTCGGGATCGGGGTCGCCCCCGCGCCGGGCAGGGCGACCGGGACGGCGGCCGGCGGTGGAGCCGGTCGGGCGGGAGTTTCGGCCGCGCGGGGCGTCGCCGGGGACAGCGCCGGTACGGCGGCGATGACGCCGAGGCAGTTCACGAACACTGCCAGGGCCCTGTGGTGTCGTCTCGATGCAGGCATACCAACGAACCTCCGGAACCGAAGCTATGGGCCGGGCCCCGCCGGGCGGGTACGAAGCCGCCATTCCCGCCCCGTCCGGCGCGATCCGGCGTACCCTGTCGCTCTCTCGCCGGTCCCGGCGCCGGCGGGCGGCGAGGGGTGCGGCGCGGGCCGCCGGGCGCGCTGCCTGCCGGTGTCCGACGGGCGCCGCGCGGGCGGGGATAGATTGGCCGGGTGCGTATCGCTCGTTTCGCTCATGCCAAGGGAATGTCGTTCGGGGTCGTCGAGGGCGAGCCGGAGGCCGGGCCGCAGGGCCTGACCATCGCCGAGATCGAGGGCCACCCGTTCGGGCAGATCCAGTTCTCCGGCGCCCGCTGGGCGCTCTCCGACGTCCGGCTGCTGTCGCCGATCCTGCCCAGCAAGGTGGTCTGCGTCGGCCGCAACTACGCCGAGCACGCCGCCGAACACGGCAGCGAGGTGCCGAAGGAGCCGCTGCTCTTCCTCAAGCCGTCCACGTCGGTCATCGGTCCGCGCGACGCGATCCGGCTGCCGATCTTCTCCAAGCAGGTCGAGCACGAGGCGGAACTCGCCGTGGTGATCGGCGCTCCGGGCGCCCGCCGGGCCGACCGGGCCGCCGCCGAGCGGGCCATCTTCGGCTACACCTGCGCCAACGACGTCACCGCGCGGGACCTCCAGCGCTCCGACGGCCAGTGGACCCGCGCCAAGGGCTTCGACTCGTTCTGCCCGATCGGGCCGTGGATCACCACCGGGCTCGACGTGAGCGACCTGGAGATCCGGTGTGAGGTGGGCCGCAACCCGGAGGAGATGGAGGTACGCCAGCTCGGCCGGACCAAGGACATGGTGTTCGACGTACCGGGCCTGGTGTCGTACATCTCGCACGTGATGACGCTGCTGCCCGGCGACGTGGTCCTGACCGGCACGCCGGCGGGGGTTAGTCCGCTCACCGAGGGGGATACGGTCACCGTGCGGATCCAGGGGATCGGGGAGCTCAGCAACCCGGTGGTCCCTGTCGCCTGATTCGCTCCGATGCCTCGTTTCCGCTGGTCAGGTGGGTTTCGAGGGGTTGGATTTGGCCTGTCGGCACCGGGAGGGTAAAGTTCATTCCCGGCGCCGCAAGGGGCCAATGGGGTATGGGGTAATTGGCAGCCCGACTGATTCTGGTTCAGTTAGTCTAGGTTCGAGTCCTGGTACCCCAGCGCAGCCGCGGGTTCGCAAGAGCTCGCGGACGCTGGATTCCGGCAGCTCACGCTGGCGGAGTGCAATGAAGGTTCTGGCCCCGTCGTCTAGCGGCCCAGGACGCCGCCCTCTCAAGGCGGTAGCGCCGGTTCGAATCCGGTCGGGGCTACAGCACCGACAGCCCGTCCCGTTTCCCCGGGGCGGGCTTTCTGCTGTCCGGGCAACGTTTTCCGCGTGCGGTGGGGGTGACCCCCGCGGCGCGGTGCCGGACGCGATGCCGCTAGACTACTGCCACGCCACCCGGCAGGGCGGCGAAGCAGGAAAAGTGCCTGGCCCCGTCGTCTAGCGGCCCAGGACGCCGCCCTCTCAAGGCGGTAGCGCCGGTTCGAATCCGGTCGGGGCTACGTCACCGAACGGCCCGTCTCGCTACGCGAGGCGGGCCGTTCGCATTCCCCGCCCCACCCCGTTGATCATGAAGTTAGCGGCAGTCTGGGAGATCAAAAATGCCGCCAACTTCATGATCAACGCGAGAGGGGGGTGGGGGTGGGTGGGTCAGAGGCCGGAGAGGCGCTGGCCGGCTCGGACGACGGCCATGGCGTGGCGTTCTCCGGGGCGGCGGCCGAGGCGCTCGATCGGGCCGGAGATGCTGATCGCGGCGATCACCCGGCCGGTGCGGTCCCGGATCGGCGCCGAGACGCTCGCCACACCCGCCTCCCGCTCCGCGACGCTCTGGGCCCAGCCGCGCCGCCGCACCTCGGCCAGCGTGCGGCCGGTGAACTTGGAGCGGGGGAGCAGCGGCATGACCGCCTCCGGCGGCTCCCAGGCGAGCAGGATCTGCGCCGCCGACCCGGCGGTCATCGGCAGCACCGAGCCGACCGGGACGGTGTCCCGCAGGCCGCTGGCACGCTCGGCGGCGGCCACGCAGATCCGCTCGTCGGCGCGCCGCAGGTAGAGCTGGGCGCTTTCGCCGGTGGCGTCCCGTAGCGCGGCGAGCAGTGGCTCGGCGGCGGTCAGGAGCACGTCCGGGGCCGCGTTCGCCAGCTCGCCCAGGCGTGGACCCGGGCGCCAGCGCCCCTGGGTGTCCCGGACGAGCATCCGGTGGATCTCCAGCGCCTGTGCCAGCCGGTGCGCGGTGGCCCGGGGCAGCTTGGTGCGTTCAACGAGTTCGGCCAGGCTGGCGCCGTCGACACAGGCGGCCAGGATGACCACCGCCTTGTCGAGAACGCCGACACCGCTCATACTGTGTCCCACAAGCCGAAATTTACCTCCCAGAATTTAGGATGTCCAGATGGTGGGAGTCACTCAACCGAGGACCCTGGCCGAGAAGGTCTGGGACGCACACGTGGTCCGCTCCGCCGACGGCGAGCCGGACCTGCTCTTCATCGACCTGCACCTGCTGCACGAGGTGACCAGCCCGCAGGCGTTCGACGGGCTGCGTCTGGCCGGGCGCGGGGTCCGCCGTACCGACCTGACGATCGCGACGGAGGACCACAACACCCCGACCGGGTACGACGACCCGGCGTTCCGCCTCCGGCGCGGCGACCTGCTCACGATCGCGGACCCCACCTCCCGCACCCAGATCGAGACGCTGCGTCGCAACTGTGCCGAGTTCGGCGTCCGCCTGCACGCGCTGGGCGACGAGAACCAGGGCATCGTGCATGTCATCGGCCCGCAGCTCGGCCTCACCCAGCCCGGCATGACGATCGTGTGCGGCGACTCGCACACCGCCACCCACGGCGCGTTCGGCGCGCTCGCGTTCGGCATCGGCACCAGTGAGGTCG
The DNA here is from genome assembly GCF_028768405.1 of Micromonospora chalcea. Lineage (NCBI taxonomy): Bacteria > Bacillati > Actinomycetota > Actinomycetes > Micromonosporales > Micromonosporaceae > Micromonospora > Micromonospora chalcea. The sequence continues at coordinate 6,141,325 of NZ_CP118233.1, forward strand.
AACACGTGCTGGCCACGCAGACGCTGCCGCAGGCCCGGCCGAAGACCATGGCCGTGAACGTGGTCGGCGAGCTGGCGCCCGGCGTCACCGCCAAGGACCTGGTGCTCGCGCTGATCGCGCAGGTCGGCACCGGCGGCGGTCGCGGTCACATCGTCGAGTACCGGGGCGAGGCGATCCGCGACCTCTCCATGGAGGGGCGGATGACCATCGCCAACATGTCCATCGAGTGGGGCGCCAAGGCCGGCATGATCGCGCCGGACGAGACCACGTTCGCGTACCTGAAGGGGCGGCCCAACGCGCCCCAGGGCGACGCCTGGGACGCGGCGCTGGAGTACTGGCGGACGCTGCCCACCGACGACGGCGCGACGTTCGACACCGAGGTCACGCTCGACGCGAGCCGGATCACGCCGTTCGTCACCTGGGGCACCAACCCCGGGCAGGGTGTGCCGCTGGGCGCGACGGTGCCGGCCCCGGAGGACTTCGTCACCGAGCCGGAGCGGGTCGCCGCCCGGCGCGCGCTGGAGTACATGGACCTCACCCCGGGCACGCCGATGCGTGACCTGGCCGTGGACGTGGTCTTCGTCGGCTCCTGCACCAACGGCCGCCTGGAGGACCTGCGTGCCGCCGCCGACGTGCTGCGCGGGCACCGCGTCGCCGACGGCGTACGCATGCTCGTGGTCCCCGGCTCGGCCGCGGTCCGCGAGGCGGCCGAGATCGAAGGGCTGGACAAGGTCTTCACCGAGGCCGGCGCCGAGTGGCGTTTCGCCGGCTGCTCCATGTGCCTGGGCATGAACCCGGACACGCTGAAGCCGGGTGAGCGTTCCGCCTCGACCTCCAACCGCAACTTCGAGGGCCGCCAGGGCCGGGGCGGGCGTACCCACCTGGTGTCCCCGCCGGTCGCCGCCGCCACCGCCGTGGTCGGCCGGCTGGCCGCCCCCGCCGACCTGTAGAAGGGCAGCCGAGAGATGGACAAGTTCACCACCCACACCGGCACCGCCGTGCCGCTGCGCCGATCCAACGTGGACACCGATCAGATCATCCCCGCCGTGTACCTCAAGCGGGTGACCCGGACCGGATTCGCCGACGGTCTGTTCAACGCGTGGCGGGAGGACCCGTCATTCGTCCTCAACGATCCCGTCCATTCGGGTGCGTCGATTCTGATCGCCGGCCCCGAGTTCGGCACCGGATCATCCCGGGAGCACGCCGTCTGGGCGCTGCGGGACTGGGGCTTCCGGGCCGTCATCTCGCCCCGCTTCGGCGACATCTTCCGCGGCAACGCGCTCAAGGAAGGCCTCCTTCCGGTCGAGCTGGAATTGAAAGCCGTGGAAGAACTGTGGGATCTCGTGGAATCCGAGCCGACCACGCCGATCACTGTCGACCTCGCCGCCCGCCAGGTCCACGCCGGTGACGCCACCTGGGCGTTCCCGCTGGACGACCACAGCCGCTGGCGGCTGATGGAGGGCTTGGACGACATTGGACTCACCCTCCGGCACGAGGCGGAGATCGCCTCGTACGAGGCGTCCCGGCCGTCGTTCCTGCCCTCGGTAGCCTGACTCCGGCCCGAATTCGCCCCCACCGGTGCGCCCGGTGGGGGCGAATCCGTTACGACACAAGGGCTTTTTTCCACCGAATGTTTGTGTCCAGGCAGCACAGGGCATAACGTGCGCGCAGAATGGCTCGCGTCGAGTCAGTTGCACAATCGGGAGGAAGTCGTGAACAAGGCCGAGCTCATCGAGGCGCTCGCCGTTCGCCTGGGGGACCGGAAGACGGCGACGGCCGCGCTCGACGCGGTTCTCGCTGAGGTCCAGGCGGCGGTCACCAAGGGCGAGAAGGTGGCGATCACCGGTTTCGGAGCGTTCGAGAAGCGCGTCCGGGGAGCCCGAACAGCGCGCAATCCGCGTACCGGCGAGGCGGTGAAGGTCAAGAAGACCTCCGTCCCGACGTTCCGGGCGGGCGCGGGCTTCAAGGAGATGGTGGCCAGCGGCAAGGTGCCGAAGGACACCGCCGCCGCGAAGAAGACCACCGGCGCCGCGAAGAAGACCACAGCGGCGAAGACCACCGCGGCCGCGAAGAAGACCACGGCGGCGAAGGCCACCAAGACCACCGCTACCAAGAAGGCCGCGCCGGCGAAGAAGGCCGCCGCGACCAAGACCACGGCGGCGAAGAAGACGACCGCGGCGAAGTCCACCGCGGCGAAGAAGACCACCACCGCCAAGAAGACGACCGCGGCGAAGTCCGCCACGGCCAAGAAGACCACGGCGGCCAAGAAGGCGCCCGCGAAGAAGGCACCGGCCAAGAAGGCCGCCACCCGGCGCTGACCGGACGGCCCACGAAAGGGCGCCCACCGTTGCCGGTGGGCGCCCTTTCGCATGGGTACGCCGTTGACCGCCCGCCGTCGCGCCCCGCAGAATCGCCGTGCCGAAAACCCCCGTCGGTCACGAGAAGAGGCGCCCGTGCGGCACCGTCACCTCTCCACCCTCACGCTCGCGCTCGGTATCGCGGTCCTGCTGGACGTGCTGCGGGTCTGGCTCCCGTCGGTCATCACCCTCTTCGGGCGGGCCGCCGAGACACCGGCCGAGCTGCTCGGCGCGTTCGCGCTCGGCTGGTTCCTGCTCGCCCTCGCCGCGCCTGCGCTCGTACGCCGCACCGGCGCCGCCCCGGTCGGACTCGTCGCCGCCGTTGTGCTGGCGGCGGCGCGGCTGGCGCTCACCGCGCAACCCGGTGGTCCGGCCCAGCTCTGGCTGGCCTGCGCCGGGCTGCTCGCCGGCCTGGTCTGGCTCGCCGCCACCGCCGCGTCCGTGCCCCGGCCGGTGGCCGGGCTGGCGCTGGGCATGGCCGGGAACGCGGTCGGGCACGCCCTGCTCGGCACCGAGGACCTGGTGTGGCGCGGCGGTGTGCTCGCCTGGAGCCTGAGTGCCCTGCTGGTGCCGGCGTTCCTGGCCGCCTCGGTGGCGGTACGGCGGGAGCGGGCGGACACGTCGGCGGCGGGGCCGTCCCCGACGGGCGCGGGCCACGGCACAACCGGGCGGCGTATCCGCGTTCCGGGACGCCGGGCCTGGCTGCTGTGCGGCCCGGCGCTGCTGCTGGCCGGTCAGGTGGCGCTCGCCCCGGCGCTCTGGAGCGCCGCCGCCGGCACCGGATCGCCTGACTTCCCCGGGCTCGCCCGCCCCGGCAGCGGTGCCCTGCCGGGCGCGCTCGCGGTGCTGCTGTTCCTCGCGGCGGCGTTGTTCCGGGCACCGGCGCGCGTGGCGCGGGTGCTGTGGCCACTGGTGTTGCTCGCCGGGTCGGTGCTGTTCGTGACCGGGCATCTCGTTCCGGCGTACCTGCTCACCGCCGCCGGTCTCGGCGGCTGCCTGGCCCTCACCGACACGACCGGCGACGGGCCCGCGGCCGCCGACGACGCGGCCGGGCGGGGCGACGACGGACGGGCGGGGGCGCGACGCGGGCGGGCGGCGGCGCTCGGGATGCTGGTGTTCGCGGTGGCCACGGTGGCCTACTACGCCGCCTACGACCTGGGGTACCCCAACGGCTGGGCGCCGGTCGCCACGGCCGTCCTGGTGGCTCTGGTGGCGGCTACCGCGCCTGTCCGGGCCACCCCGGCATCGTCCGGCGCGGCCTCACCCGGCCCGGTGCTGCCCACCACGGTCCGGGTCACGGTCCTGGCCGGCCTGACCGCACTGGCCGCGCTGGGCGCCGCGCTGCACGTACCGCCCGCACAGGCCCGGGCCACGGCCACGCCGGCGGCGGTACGGGTGGCCGCGTACAACATCCGGATGGGGTTCGGCCTGGACGGCCGGCTGGACCTCGACGCGCTGGCCCGGGAGCTGCGCGGCGCGGACATCGTGCTGCTCAGCGAGGTGGACCGGGGCTGGTGGCTCAACGGCGGCCACGACACGCTGGCGTTGCTGGCCCGGCGGCTGGAGATGCCGTACGTCTTCGCGCCCGCCGCCGACCCGGTCTGGGGCGACGCGGTGCTCAGCCGGTTCCCGGCGCGCTCCGGGCAGACGCGGCGGCTGACCGCGCACGGCGCGCCGACCGGTGCGCAGGCCCTCGGCGTCACGCTCGACCTCGGTGGTCGCGAGCTGGCAGTGGTGGCCACGCACCTGCAACCGCCGCCCGGCCGGGATCCGGTGGAGCAGGCCCGCGAGGTGGCCGCGTTCGCCGGCCGGTACGCCGCCGGCCGTCCGCTGGTGCTCGGTGGCGACCTGAACACCGAGCCGGCCGACCCGGCGTTCGCCGAGTTCACCGGCGCCGGGCTGGTGGACGCGCTGGCCCCGGCCCGGCCGTTGCGGACCAGCCCGGCCGACGACCCGCGCACCCAGATCGACCACGTCTTCGTCTCCCCGGGCCTGACCGCCACCGAGGTACGCGCGCCGCGTACCGAGGCCAGCGACCACCTCCCGGTGACGCTCACCGTCACGCTGCCCTGAGCCGCCTCACAGCCGGTCCGGGAGGACCAGCCGGTCACCGGCGAACGGCAGCAGCCAGCCACCGCCCTTGGCGGTGGTGAAGTCCTCGTCCACGCGGCCGGTGAGCCGTTCCAGCGCGCCCGGGATCACCTTGCCCTGGCTGCACACCGCCACCGTCCCGGCGGCCTGCGCCAGCGCGACCAGGCGGGCCGCGGCGGCGAGCGCGCACTCCTCGGCCTGCTGGCCCGGCTCCGGCTCGTCGAAGTCGCCGCACACCTCGATCGGCAGGTCCAGCCGGGCCGCGGCCGGACTCAGCGTCTGCACGCAGCGGCGCGCCGAGGCGGAGCACAGGCGGGCCGGGCGGACCAGGGCCACGAGCGGAACCAGCGCCAGCGCCTGGGCCTGCCCGTCGTCGTCCAGCGGGCGCCCGTGGTCCGGGCCGGTCCAGGTGCCGCGCTTGCCGGCGCTGGCGTGCCGCACCAGCAGCACGGTCGCGGTGACCGGCGGCAGCGCCGCGAACGCGGCGATCACCTCGGCGTCGTGCGGGTAGCTGACCCGGCGTACCGCGTCGTCGACCGGGAACCAGGCCACGTCGTCGACCTCGGTGCCGGGCTGGAAGCCGCCGGCGCCGGCCGCCCGCATCGACCAGTAGTCGACCGCCTTGGCGTGACCCTCGCTGCGGTAGCGGACGGTGGGCAGGCGCACCTGCGGCACCGCGCGTACGTCGGTCTCCTCGGCGACCTCACGGACGGCGGCGACCAGCGGATGCTCACCGCGGTCCAGCTTGCCCTTCGGCAACGACCAGTCGCCGTACCGGGGGCGGTGCACGAGGCAGACCTCGACGCCGGCCGGGCCCGGGCGCCACACCACGCCGCCCGCGGCCCGGATCCGTACCGGCTCGTCGTCGCTCACCCGCTCACCGTATGCCCGCCCGGCACGCGCCACGGCCCGCTCAGTCCGCCCGGCCGCCGACCCGGCGCAGCAACAGGTCCTGCAGGTGGGTCAGCGGCGTGTCGCCGTCGCCGGTACGCCGGTGCCAGGTGCCGTCGGCGGCCAGCTCGAACGCGTCCACGTCGGGGTCGAACGCGGCGGTGAGGACGTGGTCCAGCTCGGCGCGGGCCACCGGATCGCTCACCTGCACCAGCGCCTCGACCCGGCGGTCCAGGTTGCGGTGCATCAGGTCGGCCGAGCCCATCCAGAACTCGGCGTCGCCGTTGTTGCCGAACCGGAAGATCCGGGAGTGCTCCAGGAACCGGCCGAGAATCGAGCGGACCCGGATGTTCTCCGACAGCCCCGGCACGCCCGGCCGCAGCGTGCACATGCCCCGGATCAGCAGGTCCACGTGCACGCCGGCCCGCGACGCCCGGTAGAGCGCGTCGGTGATCTCCTCGTCCACCAGGGAGTTCACCTTGAACTGCACCAGCCCCGGCATGCCCAGCCGGACGTGCTCGATCTCCCTGTCGATGCGCTCGATCAGGCCGCTGCGGATGCCCTGCGGCGCCACCAGCAGCCGCCGGTACGCGGTCTGCCGGCTGTAGCCGGTGAGCACGTTGAACAGGTCGGTCAGGTCGGCGCCGATCTCCGGGTCGGCGGTGAGCATGCCGAAGTCCTCGTAGAGCCTTGCCGTCTTCGGGTGGTAGTTGCCGGTGCCGATGTGGCAGTACCGGCGGATCTGGTTGCCCTCCTGGCGTACCACGAGCGCGGTCTTGCAGTGCGTCTTGAGGCCCACCAGGCCGTACACCACGTGGCAGCCGGCCCGTTCCAGCGTGCGCGCCCAGCCGATGTTCGCCACCTCGTCGAAGCGCGCCTTCAGCTCCACCAGCACCACCACCTGCTTGCCGGCGGCGGCCGCGTCGACCAGCGCGTCCACGATCGGGGAGTCGCCGCTGGTGCGGTAGAGCGTCTGCTTGATGGCGAGCACGTTCGGGTCGGCCGCGGCCTGCTCGACGAAGCGCTGCACGCTGGTGGCGAACGAGTGGTACGGGTGGTGCACCAGCACGTCGCCGTCGCGCAGCGTGGCGAAGACGCTGCGCGGCACCTCGCCCTCGGCCAGGCGCGGATGGGTGGCCGGCACGAACGACGGGTCCTTCAGGTCGGGCCGGTCCGCCTCGCCGTAGACCTGCCACAGCGCGGACAGGTCGAGCAGCCCGCGTACCCGCAGCACGTCGTGGTCGTCCATGTCCAGCTCGCGGACGAGCAGCTCCAGCATGTGGTCGGAGATGGACGCGGCCACCTCCAGGCGTACCGGCGGACCGAACCGGCGCCGGGCCAGTTCCCGTTCCAGCGCCTGGAGCAGGTCCTCGTCGCGGTCCTCGTCCACCTCGACCTCGGCGTTGCGGGTCACCCGGAACAGGTGGCACTCGACCACCTGCATGCCGGAGAAGAGCTGGCCGAGGTGCACCGAGATGAGGTCCTCCACCGGCAGGAACCGCACGCCCGGCTGCTCCCGGTGGACCCGGACGAACCGGGGCACGTTGTTCGGCACCTTGACCCGGGCGAACAGCTCCGAGCCGCCGTCCGGGTCGCGTACCGAGACGGCCAGGTTCAGCGACCGGCCGGAGATGTACGGGAACGGGTGCGCCGGGTCGACCGCCAGCGGGGTGAGCACCGGGAAGATGTGCTCCCGGAACCAGGTGCGCAGCCGCTCCCGCTCGGCGTCGTCCAGGTCGCTCCAGCGCAGGATGCGGATGTCCTCGGCGGCGAGCTTCGGCAGCACGTCGTCGACCAGGCAGGCGGCGTGCCGGGCGACCAGGCCGGCGGCCTTCTCGGTGACGAGTTCGAGCTGGGTGCGCAGCGGCAGCCGGTCGCCACCGCGTACCGGCAGGCCGGCGGAGAGGCGGCGCTTCAACCCGGCCACCCGGACCATGTAGAACTCGTCCAGGTTGCTGGCGAAGATGGCCAGGAACTTCGCCCGTTCCAGCAGCGGGGTGCGCGGGTCCTCGGCGAGCGCCAGCACCCGGGCGTTGAAGTCGAGCCAGGACAGCTCCCGGTTGAGGAAGCGGTCCTCCGGCAGCGGCTGCGCCGGTGGCGACCCGGCGTCCGGGCCGGTCTCGTCCGGGCCCTCGACCGGGTCGAGCGGCTCGTCCAGCCCGGTGGCGCCGGCCGCGTCCGGGTCGGCGCCGAGGCGCTCCTCCGGGGGCCGGGGCTGGCGGAACCGCCCGTCCGGGCCGCGGCTGGGGCGGCCGTTGCGGGGCGGGCCGGGGTCGAGGATCGGCGGCGGGCCGTCGGGGTGCTCGCGAGGGGTGCTCACCACCTCATGATTCCCCGATAAGGGTGAACGGAAAATGAACTCCGGCCAGGTTGTTCACGCCATGGCCGGCAAGGTCACCCGGACGACCTCGCCGTCGGCGTCCCGCTCGATCCGGACACGCTGCCCCAATCGGAGCAGCCGCAGCCCGGAGGCGTCGAACGCGCGGGCCGGGAACGCCAGCTCGGTGCCGTCGTCGAGCAGCAGCACGCCGCTGCGGGTCGACGCGTCGTAGGTGGCCACCGTGCCCTGCATGCCAGCACCGTACCGGACTTCGGCCCCGGCCAGCAGCGCCGCCGTGCGTGGCCCCAGACCCAGCCCGGCGGCGGCGGCCAGGTCCGCCGGGGTGTCCACGTCCCGGCGCAGGCTGGGCCAGTCACCGGCCAGCGGCAGCGCCCCGCTCGCCGCGTGGGCGGCGGCCGAGCCGGGCCCGAACCGCGGCGCCAGCGGCACCCCGGCCGGCGCGGCCAGCAGCACGGTGCCACCGCCGGGTGCGTCCGCGACGTACCCGCGTACCCCCTGGGTGGCATGCAGCGCGGCGGCCAGCTCGGCCGGTCGCAGCGCGGGCAGGTCGGCGGTCAGGCCGGCCACGGCGGCGCGCGGCCCGGCGACGGCCGCGCCGTGCCGGAACGCCGCGTTCAGCCCGGCGCCCGGATCGGCGGCGACCCGGGCGCCCGCCGCGTCCGCCGCCGCGCGCACCCGCGCGTCGTCGGTCACCACGAGCACCCCGGCGACCGCCGGGCACGCCCGCGCCGCGCGCAGCGTGTCGGCCGCCAGGGCCAGCGCCAGCTCCTCATGGGGTACGCCGGACAGCGCGCCCCGCAGCCGGCTCTTCGCCGCTTGCAGGCGCTTCACCGGCATCACCACGGTCCAGCGGGCCTCAGACACGCCGACCATCCTGCCAGCGGGAGCGCCGGTACCCGCACTGGCCGCAGCGGGGGCGAACAGGCATGATTCTGTGCCGGGGCGCGTGGGCGGATCGAGGAGGCACTGTGGCACGGCGGAGGCTGGGGTTCTGGCGACGGCTCGCCGTGGTGCTGGTGAAGCCGCTGATGACGGTCTGGACCCGGCGCACCTGGCGGGGCATGGAGCACCTGCGCGGCGACGGCGGCGTGATCCTCGTGCCGAACCACATCTCGCACGCCGACCCGCTCGTGGTCGCCCACTACATCTACGACGCCGGGCGCTGGCCGCGTTTCCTCGGCAAGGCCAGCGTGTTCCGGGTGCCGGTGGTCGGCGCGATCCTGCACCGCTGCCAGCAGATCCCTGTCGAACGGGGCACCGTCGAGGCGGTCAAGTCGCTGGACAAGCTGGTCGCCGCGCTGGCCGAGGGGGGCGCCGTGGTGATCTACCCGGAGGGCACCACCACCCGGGAGCCGGACCTGTGGCCGATGAAGGGCAAGACCGGCGCGGCCCGGCTGGCGCTCGCGACCGGCGCCCCGGTGGTCCCGATCGCCATGGTCGGCCCGGAGCGGATGTTCGACCCGCGTACGGCGCGGTTCGGGCTGCGCCCGCGTACCCCGGTGACGGTGGTCGCCGGCCCGCCGGTGGACCTGAGCCCCTGGGCCGGCGCCACGCCGACCCGGCCGATCCTGGAGGAGATGACGGACACCATCATGCTGCGCATCCGGGATCTGGTCGCGGAGATCCGTGGCGGCACACCACCGCCGCTCTGGCAGCGGCCCGCCCGCACCGGCATCCGGGAGGCCGGCGAATGAGCGGGCACGTGGCGGTGCTGGGCGCCGGGTCCTGGGGGACCGCGTTCGCCAAGATCCTCGCCGACGCCGGGCGGGACGTCACAGTGCTGGCCCGCCGCGCCGCCGTGGCCGAGGCGATCCGGACCGGCCGGGAGAACCCGGAGTACCTGCCGGGCGTGCGCCTGCCGGAGCGGGTGACCGCCACCGGCGACGCCGCCGAGGCGATCGAGGGCGCCGAGGTGGTGGTGCTCTCGGTGCCGTCGCAGACGCTGCGCGGCAACCTCGCAGACTGGACGCCGTACGTGGCGCCGGACGCCACGCTCGTGTCGCTGATGAAGGGCATCGAGCTGGGCACCACCAAGCGGATGAGCCAGGTGATCATGGAGACCGCCGGGGTGCCCGCCGACCGGGTGGTGGTCGTCTCCGGGCCCAACCTGGCCCCGGAGATCGCCGCCGAGCAGCCGGCCGCGACGGTGGTCGCCGGCACCGACAGCCGGCGTACCGCGCTGGTGCAGGCGTCCATCCGGACCCCGTACTTCCGCCCGTACACGAACGACGACGTGATCGGCTGCGAGCTGGGCGGCGCGGTGAAGAACGTGATCGCGCTGGCGTACGGCATCGCCACCGCGATGGGCTTCGGCGACAACACCCGGGCCATGCTGATGACCCGGGGGCTGGCCGAGACCGCCCGGCTGGGCGTGGCGCTCGGCGCCGACCCGATCACGTTCGCCGGGCTGGCCGGCATGGGCGACCTGGTCGCCTCCTGCTCGTCCCCGATGGCCCGTAACCGCACCTTCGGCGAGCACCTCGGCCGGGGGGAGTCGCTGGAGCAGGCCCAGGCGGCCACCCGGCAGACCGCCGAGGGCGTCAAGAGCTGCCTGGCCATCCGCGACCTGGCCCGCGCGCACGGGGTCGAGATGCCGATCACCGAGCAGATCGAGCGGATCTGCCACGAGGGGATGGACCCGCGCCTCGCGGTGGACGCGCTGATGAGCCGGACCGCCAAGCCGGAGTCGTACGAGTGAGCGGAGCCGGGATGAGTGGCGAGAACTGGGGCGACGGCACGCGCAGCGTCCACGCCGGACTGCCGGAGGCGGTACCCGGGCAGCCGTTCCTGCCCGGCCCGGTCTTCGCCGCGCCGTACCACCTCGACCCGGAGCGCGGCCCGTCGGCGGCGGCGGACGGGTACGGGCGGCCGGACAACCCGACCCGGCGACTGCTGGAGACGGCGATCGGCGAGCTGGAGGGCGCCGACTGCCGCGTCTTCGCCAGCGGCCAGGCCGCCATCACCGGGCTGCTGCTGACGGTGCTGCGACCCGGCGACACCGTGCTGCTGCCCGCCGACGGCTACTACTCGGTGCGCTCGTTCGCCTCGGGCACGCTGGAACAGCTCGGCGTACGCGTGGTGCTGGTGCCGACGGCCGGGCCGTACCCGTCGTTCGACGGCGTGCGGCTGGTGCTGCTGGAGACCCCGGCGAACCCTGGCCTGGACGTCGTCGACGTGCGGGCGGTGGCCGCCGCCGCGCACGCCGCCGGGGCGCTGGTGGCGGTGGACAACACCACCGCGACGCCGCTCGGGCAGCGCCCGCTGGACCTCGGCGCGGACGTGGTGGTCGCCTCCGGCACCAAGGCGCTGACCGGCCACTCGGATCTGCTGCTGGGCTATCTGGCCACCCGCGACGCCGGGCTGCGGGACGCGGCGACCACCTGGCGCAACGCCACCGGTGGGGTGCCCGGCGCGTTCGACTGCTGGCTGGCCCACCGCTCGCTGGCCACGCTGGACCTGCGGCTGGCCCGGCAGACCGCCAATGCGCGGGCGCTGGCCGACCTGCTCGCGGCCCGGCCGGACGTGACCGGGGTGCGCTGGCCCGGACGGCCGGACGACCCGGCGTACCCGGTCGCGTCGGCACAGATGCGCCGCGTGCCGGGCGTGGTCTCGTTCGACCTGGGCGACGAGGGCCGGGTGGCCCGGTTCCTCGGCGCCTCCCGGCTGGTGGCCGCCGCCACCTCGTTCGGCGGGCTGCACAGCACCGCCGACCGGCGCGCCCAGTGGGGCGACGCCACGCCGCCCGGCTTCGTGCGGTTCTCCTGCGGCATCGAGGACACCGCCGATCTGCTCGCCGACGTGGCGGCTGCGCTGGACGCGGCGGGCTGACGGCGCGACGTCCGCTGGGCTATCGTGACGGGCAGCCACGGCCCGTGCGGCCCCGACCCGAGGAGGTGAGTCCGATCCCCCAGCAGAGGACCGGCGTTCCCTCCGAGTCCGCGTCGCCCAGGAGCTGAGGCGACGCCGGGAGCGCCGACGAGCGCTTCCCGAAAGGCCTGCCATGGCATCCACCGTGTTCACTCCCGACCGTCCGGCCCTCGTCCGCCGGCTGCGCGCCGCCGGTTGCGTCTTCGCCGAGGACGAGGCGGACCTGCTGATCGCCGCCGCCGACTCGGCGCAGGCGTTGACCCGGCTGGTCGACCGTCGCGTCGCCGGCCTGCCGCTGGAACATCTGCTCGGCTGGGCCGAGTTCTGCGGTCGGCGGATCGCCGTCCACCCGGGTGTGTTCGTGCCGCGCGGCCGGACCGCCCTGCTCGTCGACGCTGCGACGGCGCTGGCCGGGCCGGCCCCCGCGGTGCTCGACCTGTGCTGCGGCTCCGGCGCCGCCGCCGTGGTGCTGCACGAGCGGCTGACGCCGCGCTGGCTGGCCGCCGCCGACATCGACCCGGTGGCGGTGGCCTGCGCCCGGCGCAACCTCGAACCACTGGGCGTCCCGGTCTACGAGGGCGACCTGTTCGACGCGCTGCCGGCCGGCCGGCGCGGGACGCTGGACCTGGTGGTGGCGAACGCGCCGTACGTGCCGACCGCCGCGGTGACCTCGCTGCCGGCCGAGGCGCGCCTGTACGAGGCGCCGGTGGCGCTGGACGGCGGCACGGACGGTCTGGCCGTGCTGCGCCGGGTCGCCTCCGGCGCGGCCGAGTGGCTCGCCCCGGGCGGGCATGTGGTGGTCGAGGTGAGCGTCGCGCAGGCCCCGGAGTTGTGCGCCGTGTTCACCGCCGCCGGGCTGGAGCCGGCGGTGGTCCGCGACGAGGAACGCGAGGCGACAGCGGTGACCGCCCGCCGTCCCGGCTGACCGCGGCGGGGGAGTCCCGGCTGATCGCGGTGGGGGAGTCCCGCCGGGGGCGTGGCGGGTGGGCCGGACGGGAACTAGCCTCGGGTCAGGCGCGGCGGGAGGCGGTGGCGGTGGGCAGCGCAGGTGTGCCGGTGGTGGTGGGGCTGGACAACGGGGGCACGAGCGACAACGCCACTGTGCTGACCGTCGACGGCCGGTTCCTGGTGGACGGGCTGCTGGAGATCCCGAGTGACGTGGGCGCCGGGCCGGAGGCGGCGGTGGAGGCGCTGGCGCGGGCGTTCGACGGCGTGCTCGCCCACACCGGCGTGCCCCGTGACCTGGTACGCGCGGTCGGGCTGGACACGCCCGGCCCGGCCAGCGCCACCGGGGTCATCTCCTCGCGGGGCTCCACCAACTTCTCCCAGCCGGCCTGGCGCGGCTTCGACGTGCGTACCGCGCTGGAGCGGCGGCTCGGCCTGCCGGTGGTGTACGCCAACGACGGCAACGCCGCCGCGCTCTACGCCCACCACGTGCACTTCGGCGCGGACGCGATGGCCCGGTCCTCGGTGGCCGCGATCGTCGGCACCGGGCTCGGCGGGGGTGTGGTGGAGTCCGGGCGGGTGGTCGGCGGCGCGGCCGGCATGGCCGGCGAGTTCGGGCACGTGCACATCCCGCTGGACGGCCTGGTCGAGCCGGACCAGGCGGCGCCGGTCTGCGCGTGCGGCTTCACCGGTGACGCGGAGAGCGTCGCCTCGCTGACCGCGATCCGGCGCAACCTGCTGCCGTACTGGCTGGCCCGGCATCCGGAGCATCCGCTGGCCGCGGAGGAGCCGGACCGGGCCGCGAAGCTGCTGCGCGGCTACGGCGAGCGGGGCGACCCGCTGGCCCGCCAGGTTTTCGGCCAGCAGGCGCGGGCGCTGGGGCGGCTGTTCACCATCGCGGCCAACTTCACCGACCCGCACGCGTACTTCGTCGGCGGGGGCGTGGTGGAGGCGGCGCCGGAGTTCCGGGACTGGTTCCTCGCCGCTGTCGCCGAGCACACGGTGCTCCGTGCGGAGCAGCGGGCGGTGGCCACCTTCGCCCTGGTGCCGGACCGGGACATGGCCGGGGCGCGTGGGGTGGCCATCGCCGCGCTGGAGGCGGTGCGCGCCGCCGCCGTGGCCGCGCCGCTGCGGCCGGGCGGCGCGTCCGCCTGAGGAGCCGCGGTCAGGGGCGCGGCGGCGCCGCGGTGAACGCGGCCCAGGCGTGCGGCCGGAACACCAGCACCGGGCCGGCCGGGTCCTTGGAGTCGCGGACCGCCACCGAGCCGGGCAGCGGCGCCATCTCCACGCATGCGCCCTCGTCGCCGCTGTGACTGCTCTTGCGCCAGCCGGCCGGTGTCGGGTGCGGACGGTTCGTGCCGTTCATCTGGGTCACCTCTCGTTCAGCAGGCGGAGCAGCTGGTCCCGACTGGCCGCCGGGCTCAGCGCCACGGTCCGCAGGTGCTCCATGATCTTGGTGCAGGTACGCAGGTCGCCCGGCCGGTCGAGGATCATCTGCCCGGCGACGGTCTCCACCGAGGCGATGATCGGGTCCTCCGGGTCGGCGAACTCCAGCATGTGCAGCGAGCCCCGGGTGCCGCGGTGGTAACCGGCGGCCAGGGGGATCACCTGCACCGTGATGTTCGGCAGTTCGGCCATCTTCACCAGGTGCTGGAGCTGGGCGGACATGACCGAGGGCCCACCGACCGGGCGCAGCAGCGCGCCCTCGTCGATGATGGCGTCGAGGATCGGCGGCTCGTCCCCGGAGAGCCGCTGCTGGCGGTCCAGCCGTAGCTGCACCCGCTGCTCGACCTGCTCGTCGCTGAGGGTGTGCGGGCCGCCGCGCATCACGCCGCGGATGTAGTCGGCGGTCTGCAGCAGACCGGGCACCACCGACGGCTCGAAGTTCGCGATGCCGGTGGCCTCGGCCTCCAGCGCGATGAAGTCGATGGTGCGGCGGTCCAGCAGGTACGAGTAGGACACCCACCAGCCGGGCTTGCGGGCGTCCTTCGCGAGCTCCACGGCCGCGGCGATCTCGTCCGGGCCCACGCCGTAGCTGGTCAGCAACGCGCGCACGGTGGCGGGACTGATCAGCGTCTGCGCGTTCTCGTAGCGGGACAGCGTGCTCCGGGTGCTGTTGATCTCGTCGGCCGCGGACTCCAGGGTGAGGCCGGCGGCCTCCCGGTGGGTCCGCAGTGCGATGCCGAGCCGTCGGGCCCGGGCGGTCTTCGGCGCCATGCATCGATGGTCGCACATCTGGTGGGAAAATGTGCGTGAGAGAAAGTCGATGAGAGTTGCATTCACGCCCGTGAACCTGTCAATCTGTGACGGCGTCCTCACCGCCGGTTGTCGTGGCGACGGTGGCGGTGAGCGACCGGAGGGGATGGGGCGCGCGGTGGTCGGATTTCTACTCCCCCACGATCCGGCCGCCGCGTGCCCCTGCCGGTCCACGAGATGGGGAGGGGTTCCGCGATGACGGTGACGGCCTGCCGCCTGCGGAGCGGAGGTGGCCGGGAATGACCCGGTTCCTCGTGGTCCTCACCGACGTGCGACCCCCGGACGGCGCCGGGCGCGACGAGCGGACCAGCCCCGAACGCCGACGGCAGGTCGTCGGCGCGAGCAGCCGGGAGGCGGCCGACCGGATCGCCGGCGCGTTCATGGCGCTGGGCATGGTGCGGGCCGGCCGGCAGCGCGTCAAGGTGATCGCGGTCGGCCGCCGGCCCCGGCACCCGGTCTTCTGAGCCACGGCCACCCTCGTATGGTTACTCCCTGTATATGTCACCTTGACCGTTTGCCACGCGGCTCCGCGTCTCCCCGGGTATCGACCACCCCCGCCGACAACGCACAGTAAGGTCAATCGGGTGAGCGCCACCGGCGAGCACGGCCAGCCGCAGTCGCGACGATGAGGTGACCATGACCACCCCAGGCAAGACCCGTGTGGCGATCGTCTTCGGTGGCCGCAGCCCCGAGCACGGCATCTCCTGCGTCAGCGCCGGCAGCGTGCTGGCCGCGCTCGACCCGGACGAGTTCGAGGTGGTGCCGGTCGGCATCACCCGGCAGGGCCAGTGGGTGCTCGCCGACGGCGAACCGAGCCGGCTCGCCATCACCGACCGGAAGCTCCCGGAGATCACCGCCGGGTCCGGCGCCGAGCTGGTGCTGCGCGCCGACCCGGCCGCGGGCGGCCTGATGGTGCTCGACCCGGCCCAGGGGCCGGTCGCGCTCGCCGACGTGGACGTGGTCTTCCCGGTGCTCCACGGCGCGTACGGCGAGGACGGCACGATCCAGGGAATGCTGGAGATGGCCGACATCCCCTACGTCGGCGCGAACGTGTTCGCCTCCGCCGCGGCCATGGACAAGGAGTTCACCAAGAAGCTCTGCGCCGCCGAGGGCATCCCGGTCGGCCCGTACGCGGTGCTGCGCGCCGGGATGTCGCTGAGCGAGGAGGACAAGGAGCGCCTCGGGCTGCCCGTCTTCGTCAAGCCGTCCCGGGCCGGCTCCTCGTTCGGCATCACCAAGGTCGACGACTGGGCGGACCTGGACGCCGCGCTCGTCACCGCCCGGGAGATCGACAGCAAGGTGCTCGTCGAGGGCGCCGTGGTCGGCCGCGAGATCGAGTGCGGTGTGCTGGAGGGCGAGGCCGGCGGCGCGCCGGAGGCCTCGGTGCTCGCCGAGGTGCGGATGATCGGCGACCGCGACTGGTACGACTTCGAGGCCAAGTACATCTTCGCCGACGAGGTCTGCGAGTACGACGTACCGGCCGACCTGCCCGAGCCGGTCGCGCGGCAGGTGCGCGACTACGCCACCCGGGCCTTCACCGCGCTCGACTGCTCCGGCCTGGCCCGGGTCGACTTCTTCGTGACCCCGCAGATGGACGTCTACCTCAACGAGATCAACACGATGCCGGGCTTCACCCCGACGTCGATGTTCCCGCGGATGTGGTCGGCTAGCGGGCTGGAGTACCCGAAGCTGGTCAACCGGCTGATCCGTACCGCCCTGCACCGCCGCGCCGGCCGCTGAACCGGCCGGCCGGGCGTCAGGCGGAGCAGCCCGAGGGGGCCTGCTTCGCTGAGGGCACGGAGCTGACGATGGTGTCGGAGATCGTCGTCACCCACTGCAGCGGCGGCTCGTACGACTTCGGCACCCGCACCCGGATCGGCGTCTCCCGGTCGACGGTGGTCAGCACCGTGGCGTCGGCCTCCTCGGCCGCGTGCCAGCAGACCTTGTTCACCGTCCACACCTCGTCGGTGGGCGGGAACTGCGCCGGGCTGCCGCCGCAGGCCACCGTCAGCGCCGGGTCGCCGTACGCGGCGTTCTGCTCCGGGCCCGCGGTGACCGGACGCTGCGGCAGGTCACGCACGCTGTCCGGAAGCTGCGACATCAGGGCACGGCAGAGTACGGTCGGGCGCTCGGCCAGCGCCGGGGCGGCCATCTCGACCGGCGCGCTCGACTGTGCCCGGGGGCTCGCCGACGCGCTCGGCCCGGCGTCCGGCGACTCCGGGGCCAGCTTGGCGAACGTGAACCCGGCCACCGCCACCGTCACCGGCACGGCGACCAGAGTCGCCCAGAGCGCGGCGCGGCGGGTGGAGCGGTCCGGGCGCGGGGAAGTCTTCTCGTCCACTTACAGCCGCACCACCGAACACGTGAGGGTGCGGGTGATGCCGGGCACCATCTGCACCTTGCTGACAATGAGTTTGCCGAGCTCGTCGACGGTGTTCGCCTCGGTGAGCACCACCACGTCGTACGGCCCGGTGACGGCGTCGACCCGTACCACGCCGGCCAGGTCCGCGATCAGACCGGCCACGTCACGCGCCCGGCCGACCTCGGTCTGGATGAGGATGTACGCCTGTACCACGACTCGACCTCCGTCCGTCGCCTCCGGGCGACCCGAAGGGTGAAACTACCGTACTGAGCGGCAGTGATCCCTATCGGTTGCCGGTCGTACGCGGTGAGCGAGCACACGCCGGCGCGGACAGGGGTGGAACGTGCGCAACGACGCAGCGGATCGAGGGGACGGCATGACGGTCACGGATGTCGGCGAGTTCGGGCTGATCGACCGGGTGACCGCCCGGCTGGCACAGGGACAGAGCTGCCTGCTCGGCCCGGGCGACGACGGCGCGGTGGTGGCGGCGCCGGACCGGCGGGTGGTCGCATCGACCGACGTGCTGGTGGAGGGACGGCACTTCCGGCGCGACTGGTCGGCGGCGCGGGACGTGGGACACCGCGCGGCGGCGGCCAACCTCGCCGACATCGCGGCCATGGGCGCCACCCCGACCGCGCTGCTCGTCGCGCTCTGCATGCCGGCCGAGCTGGACCCGGCCTGGGCCGAGGAGCTGGCCGACGGGCTGGGCGCGGAGGCGGCGCTCGTCGGCGCGAGCGTGGTCGGCGGGGACATGTCGGCCAGCCCGACGCTCACCATCGCGGTGACCGCGCTCGGCGACCTGGCCGGGCGACCACCGGTGGTCCGCTCCGGCGCCGGGCCCGGCGACGTGGTGGCGCTGGCCGGGCGCACCGGCTGGGCGGCGGCGGGCTACACCGTGCTGTCCCGGGGCTTCCGCACGCCCCGGCTGCTGGTCGAGGCGTTCCGCCGCCCGGAGGTGCCGTACGCGGCCGGACCGGCCGCCGCCGCGGCGGGCGCCACCGCCATGATCGACGTGTCGGACGGCCTGCTGGCCGACCTCGGGCACGTGGCCGCCGCCAGCGGCGTGGCCGTCGACCTGCGCCGGGAGGCGTTCGAGGTGCCCCGGCAGATGCGCGACGCGGCGGCGGCGCTCGGCGTCGACCCGTACACCTGGATCCTGGCCGGCGGCGACGACCACGCCCTGGCGGCGACGTTCCCGCCCGACGCCGCGCTGCCCGACGGCTGGCGGCCGGTCGGGCGGGTGGCGGCCGGCGCCGGCGTCACCGTCGACGGCGCCGGGTACGACGGCCCGCGCGGCTGGGACCACTTCCGCCGAACGGCGGAGTGATCTGCGTCCGACCCCCGGCCGCCCGGCCGGGCGGGGGTCGGAGGCGGTCGTAACCTGGCACGGTGAGCGAGATCGAGATCCGGGAGCGGCGCTTCGACGCGCCCGAGTCGCAGGCGCTGATCCGGGCGGCGCTGGCCGACCTCGGCGCCCGTTACGGCGGCAGCGGCGACGACACCCCTGTCGACGCGGCCGAGTTCACCCCGCCGGACGGCGCGTTCCTCGTCGCCTACCTCGACGGGCGTCCGGTGGGCTGCGGCGGCTGGCGCAGCCACGGCGCGGACGGCGACACGGCCGAGTTGAAGCGGATGTACACCGACCCGGCGGCCCGGGGCCGGGGCGTGGCCCGTGCGGTGCTCGGCGCGGTCGAGCGCTCCGCCCGTGACCACGGCCGCAAACGGATCGTGCTGGAGTGCGGCGACAAACAGCCCGAGGCGATCGCCATGTACACCTCGTCCGGCTACGAGCGGATCCCGAACTTCGGCTACTACAAGGACGCCCCGGGCTGCCTGTCCTACGGCCGCACGCTCTAGCCGACGGTGATGCGGATCTCGTCCGCGGCGCGGCGTGCGGCACTGGCCGCCTCGTCCGGGGTCGCGCCCCAGGCCATCAGGTGCCCGCTGCGGTGCGCCGAGGAGAGCAGTTCCGGCACGGTCTGACCGACCTTCGTCTCGACCTGCACGTCGAGCACGCCCGGCACGCGCAGCGCGTCGCGCTTGCCGTCGACGGCGGTGACCTGTCCGGGCGGCGCGATCAGGAACTCGATGGCCGCCGCGCCGGTCGGCCGCGCCGGCAACGCCGGCCGTTCGCCGCGCAGCACCCGCAGGTACGCCTCGATGACGTCGCGCTCGTAGGCGATCGAGATCAGCGCGGTGATCATGTCGCCGGGCATCCGGGCCGCGCACTCCACCAGCGTCGGCACGCCGTCGACGAGGATCCACTCGCTGTGCAGCATGCCGCTGCGGAAGCCGGCCGCCTCGGCGAGGAGTACCGCGGCGGCGCGCAGCGCGTCGTGCTCGGTGGCGGGCAGCGCGGACGGCACGGTGTGGCCGGTCTCGACCGGGTACCGGCCACCGGCGATCCGCTTGTCGGTGACGTTAGCGAAGATCACCTCGCTGTCGGCGACCAGCAGCTCGACGCTGTGCTCGGAGCCGACCAGCAGTTCCTCCACCAGCACGCCGGTGGGCAGGCCGCGCTCGGTGGCCTCGGCCGGGTCCGGCGGCGCGGCGCTCGCCGCCCAGCGGGCGGGCACCTCGGCCGGGTCGGTGATCAGCTGCACGCCCAGGCTGCCGGAACGGCGGGTGGGCTTGAGCACGCACCGGCCGCCGTGCGCCCGCGCGAACTCCACCGCCCGCGCCGGGTCGTCGACCAGCTCGTAGACGGGGTTGGCCAGTCCGATCCGGTCGGCGAGCAGCCGCATCCGGTGCTTGTCGGAGAAGATGTCAGCGGCCTCCGCCCCGGCGCCGGGCAACCCGAGCCGTTCGGCGAGCCGGGCGGCGGCGCCGACCGCGTACTCCAGGCCGGGCAGGACCAGCCGGGCGTCGGCCAGGGCGGGCTCGCGGGCGAGCAGGGCGTCGGCGTCGAAGCCGGTCTGGTACTCGGCCTCGACCAGTCGCCCGATCATCGGCAGCCGCTCGGCGAACCGGGCCAGGTCGCGGCGGGCGATCACGTCCGGCTCCTCGACCAGTACCACGGTGCCGGCCGGCAGTTGCTGGTCGAACCAGCTCAGTGAGCCGAACGACGCGCCCACCACCACCAGTTGCTCGCGACCCAGATCGAGGTCCACCGGTCACCCTCCCCACGGCTCGCGCCGGAACCGGACGGCCGGCGCAGCAGCACCCTAACCGGCCCGTACCAGCCGGTCGCCGTACGGTCGGTCAGGTGTGCGGCGCGGGTCGGTGGATACGACAGAAGCCGGCGGATCCCGGGGGATCCGCCGGCGACCGACGATGTTCGGTGGCGCTACCGCGTCAGGCGCGGGTGACCTTGCCGGCCTTGATGCACGAGGTGCAGACCTTCAACTTCTTGGTGTTGCCGCCACCGGCCGGGGTGCGCACCGACTGGATGTTCGGGTTCCAGCGGCGGTTGGTCCGCCGGTGCGAGTGGGACACGTTGTGGCCGAAGCCCGGCCCCTTGCCACAGACGTCGCACACGCTAGCCACGGGATACTCCTGGGATTGAAACGTTCATGAGGTCGCCGCCAGGCGCTGCCCGGGCAACCTGGTCAGGTTACCCGATGACAGTCGGTACGCCCAACCGGCCCTTTCGCGAGCCCACCCAGCGTACCGGCGACCCGGCCGGGCCGGCGGGCGGGGCGGACACGCGGCGGACGACCCCGGCGCGTGTCGGTGCGCGCCAGTAGGCTTCCCGACGTGCTGGAGACCCTCGACGCCGCAGCGGTGCGCCGCTGGTGCGCGAGCGGGCTGGCCGCCCTCCGGCGGCACCAGGGCGAGATCGACGAGCTGAACGTCTACCCGGTGCCCGACGGCGACACCGGCACCAACCTGGTCCTCACGCTGACCTCGGCCCAGCAGGCCCTGGCCATGGACCTCGGCACCCTCCCCGACGACGGGCACACCCCGCACGGGCACGCGCTGCGGCTGATGGCCCGGGGCGCGCTGCTCGGGGCGCGCGGCAACTCCGGGGTGATCGTCTCGCAGATCCTGCGCGGCCTCGCCGACACGCTCGCCGCCGCTCCCGCGGTGGGCGGGCGGCAGCTCGCCGACGCGCTGGCCGACGCCACCACCGCCGCCTACGCCGCGGTCGCCCGGCCGGTCGAGGGCACCCTGCTCAGCGTGGTCGCCGCGGCGGCCCACGCGGCCCGTCTCGCGGACAGCGACGACCTGCGCACAGTGGCCCGGGCCGCGGCCGAGGCGGCGGCGCACGCGCTGGCGCGTACCCCCGAGCAGTTGCCGGAGCTGGCCCGCGCGGGCGTGGTCGACGCCGGTGGGCGCGGCCTGTGTCTGCTGCTTGACGCGCTGGTCGAGGTGGTCACGGGGGAAAGCCCGGCGCAGGCGGCGCCCGCGCCGCCCACCCGCCGTCCGCCGGCCACCGCCGTGCGGGAGAGCGGCTCCGACGTGTACGCCTACGAGGTGCAGTACCTGCTCGACGCGGACGACGAGGCCGTGGCCCGGCTGCGCGCCGAGTTGGCAGTGCTCGGCGACTCGCTGGCGATCGTCGGCGACGGCGCCGGCACCTGGAACGTGCACGTGCACGTCAACGACGTCGGGGCGGCGATCGAGGCGGGCGTGGTCGCCGGCCGGCCGCACCGCATCGGCGTGACCCGCTTCGCCGACCAGACCGCCCCGGCGCCCGCGCTGCAGGTGGCGCGCCCGGACGGCCGGGCCGCCGTGGTGGTGGCCACCGGCGCGGGCATCGCCGAGCTGTTCGCCGCCGAGGGCGCCGTGGTGGTGCCGGCCAACCCGTCCACCGGTGAGCTGCTGAACGCGATCCGGGCCACCGGCGCCGCCCGGGTGGTGGTGCTGCCGAACGACCCGAACACGCAGTCGGTGGCGAGCGCGGCCGCGAAGGAGGCGTACGGCCTCGGCGTCAAGGTGAGCGTGGTGCCCACCCGTTCCCCGGTGCAGGCGCTCGCGGCGCTCGCAGTACGCGATCCGAAGCGGCGCTTCGAGGACGACGTGATCGCGATGGCCGAGGCGGCCGGCGCCTGCCGGTACGCCGAGGTGTGCCACGCCGCCCGGGAGGCGCTCACCGTCGCCGGCCCGGCCCGCGCGGGTGACGTGCTGGCGCTGGTCGAGGGCGAGGTGCACCTGATCGGGCAGGATCTGACCGACACCTGCATCGCGGTGGTGGACCGGATGCTCGGCGGTGGCGGTGAGCTGGTCACGCTGCTGTGCGGCGCGGATGCGCCGGCCGGGCTGGCCGACCGGGTCCGTGAGCATGTCGAGCGGGCCTGGCCGTTCGTCGAGGTGCAGGCGTACGAGGGCGGGCAGCCGCACTATCCGCTCCTGGTGGGGGTCGAATGACGAGCGAGGCGGCCACTGTGGACACGCCGCTGAAGAAGCTGGTCGGCGAGCGCACCGCGAAGGCGTTGGCCGGGCATCTCGACCTGCACACCGCGGGCGACCTGATCTACCACTTCCCGCGCCGGTACGACGAGCGCGGCGAGCACACCGACATCCGCTCGCTCGACGTGGGGGAGCAGGTCACAGTGCTCGCCCAGGTGCAGCGCACCGCCGTGCGCCCGATGCGCCAGCGGCGCGGCAACCTGCTGGAGGTCACCGTCGGCGACGGCTCCGGCGGCGTGCTCACCTGCACGTTCTTCGGCAACCAGGCGTGGCGGGAGCGGGAGCTGCGGCCCGGCCGGTGGGGGTTGTTCGCCGGCAAGGTGACCGAGTTCCGGGGTAAGCGGCAGCTCAACGGCCCGGAGTACGTCCTGCTGGGCGAGGGCGGCGAGGGCGAGGCGGCGGCGAACGAGGAGGTCGAGGAGTTCGCCGGCGCCCTGATCCCGGTCTACCCGGCCGCGGCGGCGGTGCCGACCTGGGTGATCGCCCGCTGCGTGCGCGTCGTGCTGGACACGTTCACCCCGCCGGAGGACCCGCTGCCGGCCACCGTGCGGGCCACCCGCAACCTGGCCGACATCGGCACCGCGCTGCGCGAGATCCACCGTCCGACCAGCAAGGAGGCGCTCTACCGGGCGCGTCGGCGGCTCAAGTGGGACGAGGCGTTCGCCGTGCAGCTCACGCTGGTGCAGCGCAAGCACCGGGCCGCGGCGTGGCCGGCGCGGGCCCGGCCGGCGAAGGCGGGCGGCCTGCTCGACGCGTTCGACGCCCGGCTGCCGTACGAGCTGACCTCCGGCCAGCAGGTCGTCGGGCGGGAGATCGCCGCCGACCTGGCCGCCGCGCACCCGATGCACCGGCTGCTGCAGGGTGAGGTGGGCTCCGGCAAGACCGTGGTGGCGCTGCGCGCCATGCTCCAGGTCGTCGACGCCGGTGGGCAGGCCGCGCTGCTCGCGCCGACCGAGGTGCTCGCCGCCCAGCACCACCGGGGCATCCTCGACCTGCTCGGCCCGCTCGGCCGGGCCGGTGAGCTGGGCGCCGCCGAGGACGCCACCCGGGTGGAGCTGGTCACCGGCTCGCTCGGCGCGGCGGCCCGGCGCCGGGCGCTGGCCGAGGTGGCCGAGGGGCGGGCCGGCATCGTGCTCGGCACGCACGCGCTGCTCTACGAGGGCGTCGACTTCCACGACCTGGGCCTGGTGGTGGTGGACGAGCAGCACCGCTTCGGCGTGGAGCAGCGCGACGCGCTGCGCGCCAAGGCCGACCAACCGCCGCACGTGCTGGTGATGACGGCCACCCCGATTCCGCGCACGGTGGCCATGACCGTCTACGGCGATCTGGAGACCTCCACGCTGTCCCAGCTTCCGCAGGGCCGCTCGCCGATCGCCTCGCACGTCGTACCGGCCGCCGAGAAGCCCGCGTTCCTCGACCGGGCCTGGCGCCGGCTGCGCGAGGAGGTCGCGAAGGGCCACCAGGCGTACGTGGTGTGCCCGCGCATCGGTGAGGGTCCGGTGTCGGACGAGGAGGCGCCGCGGGAGGACGACAACGGCCGGCGCCCGCCGCTGGCGGTGACCGAGGTGGCCCCGCTGCTGGCCGAGGGGCCCCTGCACGGGCTGCGGATCGGGGTGCTGCACGGGCGGCTGCCCGCCGACGAGAAGGACGCGGTGATGCGCGCGTTCGCCGACGGCGAGCTGGACGTGCTGGTCGCGACCACAGTGGTCGAGGTCGGCGTGAACGTGCCGAACGCGACGGTGATGATCGTGCTGGACGCCGACCGGTTCGGCGTCTCCCAGCTGCACCAGTTGCGCGGCCGGGTCGGCCGGGGCTCGGCCGCCGGTCTGTGCCTGCTGGTCACCGAGGCGGTCGAGGGCTCGTCGGCGCGGGAACGGCTGGACGCGGTCGCCTCCACCACCGACGGGTTCAAGCTGGCCGAACTCGACCTGGAACAGCGCCGCGAGGGCGACGTGCTCGGCGCGACCCAGTCCGGCCGGCGCTCGCACCTGCGGCTGCTGTCGCTCAGACGCGACGCCGAGCTGATCCGCGACGCGCGGGCCGAGGCGATCGAACTGGTCGAGGAGGACCCGGACCTGGCCCGGCACCCGGCGCTCGCGGCCTCGGTGGCCGCGCTCGTCGACGAGGAACGCGCCGAATACCTGGAGAAGGGCTGACGGCGGGCCGGTGCGGTCGCGGGGCAGCGGCACGCCCGTGGCGTGCCTAGGCTCGCGCAGATGTCGACACCATCACCCGAACGCGGCGTGCTGCTTCTGGCCCGAGGTGACGAGCTCCTGGTGGACCGGGTCGTCGGGGTCGCAGACGAGGCGTCCGGCCGGCGCTGCACTCCGGCGACGCGATTCCAGATCGCCTCGATCAGCAAGCAGATGGCGGCAGTGGCGGTGCTGCTGCTCGCCGAGCGGGGCGCGGTGAGCCTGTCCGACCCGGTCGTACGCCGGCTGCCCGGCACGCCGCCGCCGCAGTGGTCCGGCATCACGCTGCACCACCTGCTCACCCATACCTCGGGGCTCGGCCACTGGGAGGACTACCCGGCGATCGACCTGCACGGGCCGGCCGAACCGGACGAGCTGCTCGACCGGTTCGCCGCGCTGCCGCCACTGTTCCCGCCCGGCGCCGGGTGGCACTACAGCAGTCCCGGCTACGTGCTGCTGGCCCGGACCGTCGAGCAGGTGGCCGACCGGCCGTACGCCGAGTTCCTCGCCGAGGAGGTCTTCGCGCCGCTGGGCATGGCCGGCAGCTTCGCCGGTTCCGGCGAGGGGCGGCCGGACGTGGCGACCGGCCACGAGGACGGCCGCCCGGTGCCGTCCTGGGACCTCGCGACGGTGAGCATGGGCGCTGGTGACGTCTGGTGCACCGGGGCGGACCTGCTCACCTGGCTCGACGTACCGCGCCGGGGGCGGCTGCTCGCCAGGGCCTCGGTGGCGGCGATGACGGCGCCGCACGCGCCCACCGGACGGCCCGACGAGGCGTACGGCTACGGGTTCTTCGTCGGCCCGCTGGCCGGCCGGCGGGCGCTGCACCACTCCGGGGACAACGGTGGCTACAAGGCGTTCGCCGCCTGGTTGCCCGACTCCGACGAGCGGCTCGTCCTGCTGACCGACCAGGCCGAGGTCGACCCGGTCGCGGTCACGTCGGTGCTCGACGCGGTCTGACCGCCCGCGCGCCCTGTACCGGACCCGCGGCAGGCACGGCGAGGGCGCGCCGACCGGGTGGTCGACGCGCCCTCGGGTACGGATCAGGCGGTGAAGCGGATCCGGCGGCGACGGGCCACCACGAACAGCACCGCGCCGGCGGTGAGCAGCAGCGCGGCGCCGCCGACGATGGCGCCGGCGGCCGGGCCGGTGACGGGCAGGCCGCCACCCTGTCCGGAGCAGTCGTCCGGCTGGGTGTACGGGATGGTCTCGGCGTCCTCGACCACGTCGTACTTCACCGTGACCTTGAGGCCCGGGTAGGCGTCGAACTCGACCGAGCTGGTCTTGCCGGGCTCGGACGCGAGCGTCCTGGTGACGCCCTTCTCGGTGGTCAGCGTGGCGGTGAACGGCGCGCCCTGGGCCGGGTTCTCCACGACGAACGTCATCGAGTCGCAGTCCTGGTCCAGCTTGAAGATCGGCTCCGCCGGCGGGGCGGACGGCGACGGCGGGGTGGACGGGCTCGGCGGGAGGGACGCCGACGGCGTCGGGGTCGGCGAGGCCGGCGTGCTCGGCGTGGGCGTGGGACTCGGCGGCGTGCTGGGCGACGGCGACGGGCTCGGCGTCACGCAGTCGCGGGCCGGGCGGGCGATCACGGTCCGCTCGCCCTCGTGCGACTTGCGGCCCCGGTCCCAGTGCGCCCCGACGGTCAGCTTCAGCTCCGGAATCGCGCCGGCGAACGTGTGGGTCTGGGTGCCGGTGAGCGTGCCCTTGCCGGCCGGCTTCAGCTCGGCGCCGACCGCCAGGTCCCCGCTGACCGGGCCGGGCACTGTGGACACGAGCTTGGTGATGCGGCCGGAGATGTCGGTCTCGCTGCTGGTCACGGACCAGGTGACGGTGACCGCGCCGTTCGGGGTGGCGCAGTAGCTGCCGGACGGCTCGGGGTGGTGGGCGGCGGCCGGGCCGGCGACGGTGGCGACGCCCGCGAGGCCGAGCAGCGTGCCGGCGGTGAGGGCGGCGGCACGCCGGAGGTGGAGACGATTCACGCCTGCTCCTGACGAGGGGGAGGATGGGAGAGACCGGGCGGAGGGGCCGGAGCCGCGCGTCCGTCCGGCAATCGGGCCAGACCCTAGCGAGATCGACAGTGCGGGCGTTACCGAGATCGACGGGTCGTAAAGGGTCCGTTATGAATCCGAGATCATTGATGTACGTCGAGTCACCCGGCGTCACCTCGGGTGCTCGATCCACCCCGGCGCGCGGGTCGCGTAGCGTCGGGGCATGCGCAGGGAGCGACGGTGACCCGGATCGTGGCCGGCACGCTCGGCGGGCGGCGGATCGCCGCGCCGCCCGGCGCCGGCACCCGGCCCACCTCCGACCGGGTCCGGGAGGCGCTGTTCAGCGCCGTGCACTCGCACGTCGACCTGGACGGGGCACGTTTCGCCGACCTGTACGCCGGTTCCGGCGCGGTCGGCCTGGAGGCGCTGTCCCGGGGCGCCGCGCACGTGCTGCTCGTCGAGTCCGACGCGCGTGCCGCCCGGGTGATCCGGGAGAACATCGCCGCGCTCCGGGCCGCTCCCGCCGCGCGTCTGGTCACCGGCAAGGTCGCCACCGTGCTGGCCGCCGGTCCGGCCGACGGCCCGTACGACGTGGTCTTCGCCGATCCGCCGTACGCGGTGCCGGACGCCGAGATCACCGCGATGCTGACGGCGCTGGTCGACGGCGGCTGGCTCGCCCCGGACGCCCTGGTGATCGTCGAGCGGTCCAGTCGTTCCGGATCGGTCACGTGGGTGGAAGGTGTCACTCCGGAGCGCAGCAGACGTTACGGCGAGACCACTCTTTGGTACGGTCGCCGATCATGAGACGTGCGGTCTGCCCGGGCTCGTTCGACCCGGTCACCAACGGTCACCTCGACATCATCGGCCGGGCGAGCCGGCTGTTCGACGAGGTGATCGTCGGGGTGCTGGTCAACCAGTCGAAGCAGGGCCTGTTCACGGTCGAGGAGCGGATCGACATGCTCCACGAGGTCACCGCCTCGTACGACAACGTCCGGGTCGAGTCGTTCCGCGGTCTGCTCGTCGACTTCTGCCGGGCGCAGCAGGCGAGTGTGCTGATCAAGGGCCTGCGGGCGGTGAGCGACTTCGACTACGAGCTGCAGATGGCCCAGATGAACATCGGCCTGGCCGGCGTGGAGACGCTGTTCATGCCGACCAACCCGCTCTACTCGTTCATCTCGTCCAGCCTGATCAAGGACGTGGCGAAGTGGGGCGGCGACGTCTCCGCCCACGTCCCCGACCTGGTCCGGGAGCAGCTGGCCACCCGCCTCCGCCCCTGACCCTCCGCCGGGGGTGGGCGACGCGCCGGGTGGGGCGGGTGGGGCGTGGGTGGCTCGGGCGCGACATGATGTGTGCAGCGCCGAAGCCGGGCGCAGGCCGCATCATGGAGGGCGGCCGACGAAGACAGGAGTGAGGTACCGGTGGACCCGCTCGATCGCATCGACGAACTGATCGCCATGGTGGAGCAGGCCCGCTCCGTCCCGATGTCGCGCAACAACTGCATGGTCGACCGGGGCGAGATGATCGCCGCGCTCGACGAGTTGCGCGCGGAGCTTCCCGCCGACCTGCGCCGGGCCGCCGCGCTGCTGGAGGAACGGGACAAGATCATGGAGGCCGGCAAGCGCGAGGCCGACCGGATCATCAGCGAGGGTGAGGCGGAACACGCCCGGCTGGTCTCGGTCAACGAGATCACCGTCTCGGCCGAGCACGAGGGCGCGCGGATCATCGCCGAGGCGCGGGCCGAGGCGCAGCGCCTCCGCGAGGAGGTGGACGACTACGTCGACACCGCGCTGGCGAACTTCGAGCAGTTCCTCACCCGGGCGCTCGCCTCGATAGAGCGCGGCCGGGACAAGATGCACGCGCTGCGCGAGATCGGCACCTTCGCCGGGGACGAGCCGGACCGCCCGCTACCCTTCTGAGCGGCGCGCGGGCCGGTCGCCGACAGCCGGCTGCCGCCGAGCCGGAGGTCCGCCCCCGGTTCGACGGTCCGCCGCCAGGCAGGTAACCTTCTTTGTCGGCCTCTCATCGGCCGGAGTCTGACTATGCCCAAACACTCGCCAAGCACACTCGACCCCAGGTCGCCGCTGGTCCTCGACACGAGGGAACTGCCGCGCCGACCTGGCGCGTTGCGTACGCACAAGCGGGTCGTGCCGGCACCGGCGGACCTCGGCGTGGAGTTGATCAGTGTGCCGGAGGGCGCGGACCTCGACCTCGACCTGAGGTTGGAGTCGGTGTCCGAGGGCGTGCTCGTCTCCGGGACCGTCACCGGTCCCGTCAAGGGCGAGTGCGGCCGATGCCTGCGCGAGATCGACGAATCGTTGGCCGTGACGATCCAGGAGCTGTACGCGTACGAGAACAGCACCACGGACGACACGACCGATGAGGACGAGGTGGGCCGGATGCAGGGCGATCTGATCGACCTGGAGCCGGCGTTGCGGGACGCGGTGGTGCTGGCGCTGCCGACGAACCCGCTCTGCCGGGAGGACTGCCCAGGCCTGTGCCCCGACTGCGGGGTGCACTGGGACGATCTGCCGGCCGATCACAGCCATCAGCAGGTCGACCCGCGTTGGGCGAGCCTGACGCAACTGACCCGTACAGAGGAGTAAGAACCGTGGCCGTCCCCAAGCGCAAGATGTCGCGCAGCAACACCCGCGCCCGCCGGGCGAACTGGAAGGCCTCGGCGGTGGCGACCGTGGCCTGCCCGCAGTGCAAGTCGGCCAAGCTGCCGCACGCCGCCTGCTCCGTCTGCGGCACCTACAACGGCCGTCAGGTCCTCGAGGTCTGACGCGGACGCCGAGTGACGTCCCCGACCACCGGTCGGGTGACGCGCGCACCAAGGCTCACGCCCGGTGCCCCGGCTCCCTCCACCGCCGACCGGCCCCCGGCCGGCGGGCCGGCGGAGCCGGGCACCGCGCGGATCGCCGTCGACCTCCTCGGCGGGGACGATGCTCCCGCCGTCGTGGTTGACGGCGCTCTGCGAGCGGTACGCACTGATCCCGCCCTGCACCTGATGCTCGTCGGCCCGATCGAGGTGGCCGGCGAGCTGATCGGTGCGCTCGACCCGGCGCAGCGAGCCCGGGTCACGGTCCGCCCGGTGCGGACCGCCGTCGGCATGGCCGACCATCCCACCGCCGCCCGCGGCGAGAGCACGGTACGCACGGCCGTGCAGGCCGTCCGCGACGGCCTCGCCGACGCCGTGGTCTCCGCCGGCTCGACCGGCGCCACAGTCACCGCCGCCGCGCTCGGCCTCGGCCGCTGGACCGGGATACGCCGCCCCGCGCTCGTCGCCACGCTGCCCGCCGTCGAGGGGCCCGTGGTGCTGCTGGACGTGGGCGGCACGCTCGAACCCGGCCCCGCCACGCTGACCCGGCACGCCGTCCTGGGCGCCGCCTACGCGGCAGTGGCGCACTCCGTCACCGCGCCCCGCGTCGGGTTGCTCTCCGTCGGGCACGAGACCGGCAAGGGCGACCGGCTGCGCCGCCACACCGATCCCGCGATCGCCGCCCTGGCGCTGCCCTGTGACGCGCGCTACGTCGGCCTGGTCGAGGGGTACGACATCTCCCTCGGCGCCCGCGCCGACGTGGTGGTGACCGACGGCTTCACCGGCAACGTCCTGCTGAAGGCCATCGAGGGCGCGTACGCGATGGCCGGTGGCCCTCCGCCCGGCGGCGGCGCGCCCCGCGCCGCCGCCCTGCTGGGGGTGGGCGGCACCGTGGTCGTGTGCCACGGCGCGGCCGGCTCCGAGGACGTCGCCTCGGGCATCGCCCTGGCCGCTCACCTGTGGCGCCGCGACGCCGCCGGAACGGTCCGCGCCCTGCTCGCCGACGTTGCGCACGAACCCGCACCTGACCGACACGACACCGAGGTAGCACCATGACCAACGACAAGCGGCGGCGTGCTCCCGTCGGCCACCTGGAGGCGGCCTTCGGAGTGTCGCTCGACCCGGAACTGCTGGAACGCGCGCTGACCCACCGCTCGTTCGCGTACGAGAACGGCGGCCTGCCCACGAACGAGCGGCTGGAGTTCCTGGGCGACTCGGTCCTCGGCGTGGTGATCACCACTGCGCTGTTCCACAACCACCCCGACCTGCCCGAGGGCCAGCTGGCGAAGCTGCGCGCCAGCGTCGTCAACATGCGGGCGCTCGCCGACGTGGCGCGTGGCCTGGGCCCGGACGGGCTGGGCGCGTACCTGCTGCTGGGCAAGGGCGAGGAGGCCACCGGCGGGCGGGACAAGGCGAGCATCCTGGCCGACACGCTGGAGGCGCTGCTGGGCGCGATCTACCTCCAGTACGGCCTGGACACCGCGGCCATCGTGATCCACCGGCTCTTCGACCCGCTGATGGCCGAGTCGGCGGGCCGGGGCGCGGCGCTGGACTGGAAGACCAGCCTCCAGGAGTTGACCGCGGCGCTGGGGCTCGGCGTGCCGGAGTACCGGATCGAGGGCACCGGACCGGACCACCTGAAGACGTTCACCGCCTGGGTGGTGGTCGCCGGCAACCGCTACGGCGGCGCGGAGGGGCGCAGCAAGAAGGAAGCCGAGCAGCGCGCCGCCGAGTCGGCCTGGCGGAT
This sequence comes from Micromonospora chalcea, assembly GCF_028768405.1. Classification (NCBI taxonomy): domain Bacteria; kingdom Bacillati; phylum Actinomycetota; class Actinomycetes; order Micromonosporales; family Micromonosporaceae; genus Micromonospora; species Micromonospora chalcea. Next base: position 6,172,535 of record NZ_CP118233.1, read on the forward strand.
GATCACCGAGCGGGCCGAGGCCGAGGCGGCGGGGGACGAGACAGCGGGGCAGGACGAGACGGCGGACGTCGAGGCGGGCGCCGGCCGTGCCTGAGCTGCCCGAGGTCGAGACCGTCCGGGTGGGACTGGCCCAATGGGTGATCGGCCGGCGGATCGCCGCCGTCGAGGTGCGCCACCCCCGGGCGGTACGCCGGCACGCGCCGGGCGGCGCGCACTTCGCCGACGTGCTCGCCGGGCGGACGATCACCGGCGTACGCCGCCGCGGCAAGTACCTCTGGCTGCCGCTGGACAGCGGTGACGCGGTGATCGGCCACCTCGGGATGTCCGGCCAGTTGCTGTTGCAGCCGGTCGGCGCGGCCGACGAGCTGCACCTGCGGGTCCGGTTCCGGTTCGCCGACGACGGGCCGGAGCTGCGCTTCGTCGACCAGCGCACGTTCGGCGGGTTGTCCGTCTCCGAAGGCGGGGCGGAGCTGCCGGCCGAGATCGCGCACATCGCCCGCGATCCGATGGACCCGGAGTTCTCCGACGAGGCGTTCGTGGCGGCGCTGCGCCGCAAGCGTACGGAGATCAAACGCGCGCTGCTCGACCAGACGCTGATCTCCGGGGTGGGCAACATCTACGCCGACGAGGCACTGTGGCGGGCGAAGCTGCACGGCGCCCGCCCGGCCGACGCGCTCACCCGCCCGGCCGCGCTGCGGCTGCTCGGGCACGTCCGGGACGTGCTCGCCGAGGCGATCAAGCAGGGCGGCACCAGCTTCGACGAGCTGTACGTGAACGTCAACGGCGAGAGCGGCTACTTCGACAGGTCGCTGAACGCGTACGGCCGGGAGGGCGAACCCTGCCCGCGCTGCGGCGCGCCGATCCGGCGGGAGGCGTTCATGAACCGGTCCTCCTACAGCTGCCCGCGTTGTCAGCCGCGGCCCCGGGGCACCCTCCGGGGTTGACCCCGAGCCGATTCGGGGTTGCGCCGGTGTGCATCGCCCGACGGTCCCCGGAGACGCGCCGGAGCGTACCCGGAGATGCCCTTTTCCGCCCGGTCCGTGCGGCCGGTTCCGGCCGCGCGGACCGCGCCCGCCGGATCGGGGACGAGCGGGGGCCGTTCCCCGATGCCGGGGCCCCGCCTGCTGCCTAGCGTCATCTGGGGTCGGCGCAGGGCCGGCATCAGGAGGGTGGAACCCGGAACATGGGCAGGCGACCGGTGACCGTGCGGCTGGCACGGTGGAGTGCGGAGCATCCGTGGCGCGCGATCGCGTTGTGGGTGGTCTTCGTGGCGGTGTGTTTCGTGGGCGGCAGCGCCGCCGGGCTGAACGAGGCGACCGACGAGGATCAGGCGATCGGCGAGTTCGGACGGGCACAGCTGATCGTCGACAGTGGCGGGTTCGACCGGCCGGCGACCGAGAACGTGCTGATCACCGCCCGCTCGGGTTCGCTCGACCAGGCCGCGGCGAAGGCCGCCGCGCAGGACGCGGCCGACCGGCTGCGGCAGGTCGACGGCGTGGCGTCGATCGGTACGCCGATGCCGTCGCGCGACGGCAGCGCGCTGCTGGTGCCGATCACCATGTCGGGCGACCCGGGCACCGCCGGGGACCGGGTGCAGCCGCTGCGGGACACCACCGCGAAGGTGCAGGACGCGCACCCGCAGCTGCGGGTGGAGCAGGTCGGCGGCCCGTCGATCGACAAGGCGCTCGACGACACGCTCGGCAAGGACTTCAAGCGCGCCGAGCTGCTCAGCCTGCCGGTGACGCTGGCCATCCTGATCATCGCGTTCGGCGCGCTGATCGCCGCCGGCGTGCCGGTGCTGCTGGCGCTCTCCTCGGTGGCGGCCGCGATGGGCCTCTCCACGCTCGCCTCGCACCTGGTGCCGGCCACCGACACCACCGCCAGCGTCATCCTGCTGATCGGTATGGCGGTCGGCGTCGACTACTCGCTGTTCTACGTGCGGCGGGAGCGGGAGGAACGAGCGAAGGGCCGCTCCGGTCTGGACGCGGTGGAGATCGCGGCGGAGACCTCCGGGCACGCCGTGGTGGTCTCCGGCACCGCCGTGATCATCTCGATGGGCGGTCTGCTGCTCGCCCAGGACGCGATCTTCTCCTCGCTGGCCGTCGGCTCGATCCTGGTGGTGGCGGTCGCGGTGATCGGCTCGCTCACAGTGCTGCCGGCGCTGCTGGCGAAGCTGGGCCGCTGGGTGGACCGGCCGCGGGTGCCGCTGCTGTGGCGCCTCACCGCGCCGCGCACCGGTCAGTCGGCCCGGCCCCGGTTCTGGCCGGCGGTGCTCAAGCCGGCGCTGCGCGCGCCGGTGGCGACGCTGCTGATCTCGGTGGCGCTGCTGCTCGCGCTGGCCGCGCCCGCGCTCGGCATGAAGCTGAAGTTCCCCGGCCCGGAGGACGTGCCGCGCACCACCGCCGCCATGCAGGCGTACGACCGGCTCACCGCGGCGTTCCCGAGCAACGGCACCAGCCACACGGTCGCCGTGCGGGCGCCCGCCGAGCAGGCCGACCGGGTACGGGCCGCGCTCACCGACCTGGCCGGCCGGACCGCCACGGACCCGCTCTTCGCGCCGGCCGAGGCGGACGGCCCGGAGATCCAGGTGTCGGCGGACCGGCGGGTGTCGGTGCTGGAGGTGGCCACGCCGCACGCCAGCCGCTCCGACGAGGCGTCCCGGTCACTGCACGAGCTGCGCGAGGACCTGGTGCCGGCCACGCTCGGCGGCATCCCGGGCGTGGAGTACGCGGTCGGCGGCGGCGTGGCCGCCAGCGAGGACTACGCCGCCCACATCTGGGCGAAGCTGCCGATCGTCGCCGCGTTCGTGCTGGCGCTGACGTTCCTGGTGATGGCGTGGACGTTCCGGTCGGTGGTGGTGGCGCTGACCTCGATCCTGCTGAACCTGCTCTCCGCCGGGGCCGCGTACGGGCTGCTGGTGCTGGTCTTCCAGAGCACCTGGGCGGAAGGGCTGCTCGGCTTCACCTCGATGGACGCGATCGTCACCTGGCTGCCGCTGTTCCTGTTCGTGGTCCTCTTCGGCTTGTCGATGGACTACCACGTCTTCGTGGTCAGCCGGATCCGTGAGGCGGTCGACCGGGGCATGCCCAACCGGGAGGCAGTGGCGCACGGCATCACCTCCTCGGCCGGGGTGGTGACCAGCGCGGCGGTGGTGATGGTGGCGGTGTTCTCCATCTTCGCCACGCTCAGCATGATCGACTTCAAGCAGCTCGGCATCGGCCTGGCGGCGGCGATCCTGCTGGACGCCACGATCATCCGGGCGGTCGTGCTGCCCTCGGTGATGACGCTGCTGGGTGACGCGAACTGGTGGGCGCCACGCTTCATGCGCCGCCGTACGGTCGTCGCCCCGGCGGTGGAGCCGCCGCCCGCCCCGGCCCCGGAGCTGGTCGGCGCCCGCTGATTCCGGGTCCGGGCGCCGGTCCGCGCGGCATGTCCGTCGCGGCTTGACATCCGGTCCGGACCGTGCTGGCGGCTGAGACGGCATCCCCTAGTGTGCGATATACCTGAGAGTCATAATTATGACTCTCAGGTATATCGCTTTTGCGTACATCTCTTGAGCCGTGGCGTCACGCAGAGTGTCGGCACCTCCGTGGCCGTATCGGCCCAGGTGGCCGGGGACGGGGGCGTCACGGCAGTACGCAGGGCTCCCGCCAGGCGTCCAGTTGCCGGTCCTTGCGGATCGAGGCGAAGCCGTAGCCGGCCGAGGTGACGCAGAAGTCCGCCGGCTCACCCGTGTACTCGACGTGGAAGACCGGCTTGCCGGCGTCGACGAACGGCAGCAGCTTCGCGCACTCGCGGCGGCGTACGCACTCCTGGTTGACAGCGAAGTCGAAGTCGGGCGCCAGCGCGGCCACCTGCGCCACGTCGTCGACCAGGCCGGGGGAGAGGTCGAGCTTGCGGGCCAGCCCGGCCAGCCGCCGGTTGAACAGCAACTGGTCGTCGAAGCCCAGCGGGAAACCGGAGCGGTACCGGTAGCCGTCCGCGTCGGCCAGCGCCACCGCGCCGAAGCCCTTGCCCCGGCACAGCCGGAACCGGTCGGCCAGCACCGGTGACAGCGCGTCCCAGCGCCGTACGTCCAGGAAGCGGCTCCCCGGCCGTCCGGGCACGGCGGCGCCGCGTACGGCGGCGGGGAAGCGGGTGGCGTCCGGATCGTCGGCGGCGTACGTGCCGACCCGGACGTGGCAGACCAGCCGGCGGCCCCGCTCGCGCAGCGCGGCGGTCTCGGTCGAGGTGGTCGCCACCGGGTCGAGGAGGAAGACGTCGGCGTCGACGGTGACGTCCACCGGGGTGGTGAGCTGCCACTGCCACCGCCACCTGTCGGCCTGCGCGACCGGCCAGGGCGTGGGCGCGCCGGGCGGCGTGATCGGCCGCCGGCAGGCCGGCGCCGGGACGAGCAGCGCCGCGGTCAGCGCGAGCGCCACGCCCCGGCGCGGGCCACGTCGGCGGACGCGGGCCGGCCGGGCGCGCGGCACGGCCCACCCCGGCCGGATCCGCATCGACGACTCCCCGGACGCGGGCGGCCCGACGCCGCCCCCGACCGGTCAACGAGCGCCGGGCCGGTCACGACGCGCGGGTCAGGCCGGGGTGGCGAAGACCTGCGTCCAGTACGGCCCGTTGCTGCGCGCCAGACCCATTCCGATCTGGGTGTACCCGCAGTTGAGGATGTTCTTCCGGTGCCCCTCGGAGTTCATCCAGCCGTCCATCACCTCGGCCGCGCTCTGGTAGCCCCAGGCGACGTTCTCGCCCACCATGCTGTAGTTGTAGCCGGCGCGCTCCACCCGGTCCCAGGGCTTGCTGCCGTCGCTGCCGTTGTGGTCCATCTTCTTGTGGTCCGCCTGGTCCTGGCTGTGCCGCTGGGCGGCCAGGTTCAGCTTGGCGTTCACGGTCAGCGCCTTGCAGCCGGCCTTCGCCCGCTCCTGGTTCACCAGCGTGACGACCTTCTGGAGTTCCGCGCTCAGCGCGGTCGTGGCGGTGGCCTTGGTGGCCGCGGTGCCGCCGCCGCTCGGGGCGCTGCTGCGCTCCTGCTGCCGCGACGGCGCGGTGCTGCGGCTCGGCTTCGGGGTGGCCTTCTTCGACGGGCTCGGCGCGGCGGTGGTCGGTACGGCCGACGGGCTGGCCGACTCGGCAGCGAGCGTGTCCGCCGGGCTGTCCCCGGCGTCCTCGGGCGCCTGCGGCGCGGCGGCCACCGGAGCGTCGGCGGAGGTGCGCTTCGTGCCCTGGTCGTCGCCGGGCAGCAGGACGGCGCCCACGCCGAGGCTCACCACGAGCGTCGCCGCGGCGGCTGCCCCGCCGATCACGAGGGGCCGGGACAGGCGCCGCTTGCGGCGTCGCGGCTCGTCGGCCGGGATGTCGTCCGCCGGCTGCCAGGTCGCCGCGGGCTGCTCCCAGCCGCCGGCCGGCTGCTCCTGGCCGTGCCACGCCTGCTCCTGGCCCTGCCAGGCGGCCGTGGGCTGCTCGTGGCCGGTCCTGGCCGGCCCCTGGGCGTGCCAGGCATTGGCGGGCTGCTCCTGGCCGTGCCAGGCGGCGGTGGGCTGTTCCTCGCCGTTCCACCGGTCGCGGGGCGGCGGGTAGGAGCCGGCCGGCTCGGCGCCGTAACCGGCGGGGCCGTAGCCGGCGGGCGGCTGCTGCTGCCCTCCGTCGCCGAAGAGGTACGACGACCGCGGCTCGGGCCGGTCGCTGAGCCACGCCGGACCCTCGTCGGTCGGCGGCTCGGGACGCCGGCGGGCGCCCTCCGGTTCGATCGGGTCGTTCCAGCGGTACACGCCTGTCCCCTCCACGGGTTGGTTACGGGCCGGGGTGACGCTACGGGCGCGCTCGGAGCTGCGGCAACGTGGCTAAGAAAGAGTTAAGGCGAAGCAGCCGCCGAGGATGAGGCGTTCACACATTTCCGGCGTACAGTAAAGGCGTCCGGACAGAGCGTGTCCGCGCCTTGTGGCAGCCCCCCGGCGAGTGGCCCGGCCGACGTGGAGATGATCTACGGCCTTGGTCAACTTGACGAAGGAGGGGGTTTCGGCTCAATATAGTGGTGTCGCCAGTCGCGCCCAGCCATGCCCCGATACAGCGGGAATGGTAGCCGCGAACATCATGGGCGCGCGTTGGCCGGCCTTTCCGGCAGCGCACATCAAGGAGTTCAGCATGGCGAAGGCCCTCTACGGCCACGTAAGCGCAGCGCCCGACCGGCGCCTGCTCGACGAGGTCACCCGTCTGCGTGCCAGGGTTCAGGCACTGGAGTTCGAGATCACGCGTCTGCGTGCCGACAACGATCGGCTCGCGGCGGCAGCGGCGGAGGCCGACGACCTCCTCCGTCTGGCCGAGCCCGCGCTGACCTGATCTCCAGTCGCCGGAAAACTGAATCGCACCACACCGAAAAGCGCGCCGACACTCAAGTGCCGGCGCGCAGCCATGTGCGTACCCTTTTTCGCCGTTCCCGCCGTGATTCTCGATCTTGCGAAACCGCCCGGAATTGCGTCCGGTAATTGTGATCATGCATTTCCGTTCCCACCGCGACGGCCGGGCGGAAAGCGGACACCGCAGGTGCCGGGTGGGTCGCGTGGCGGCGACGTCGCGGTCCCGGGTTAGTCTGCGGGTTCACCAGGTCCGCGCAGCCGGCGACGGTACGGCGGCCACCGGACGAGGATCGAGAAGGTGCATCTCAAGAGCCTGACGGTGAAGGGGTTCAAGTCCTTCGCCTCCGCCACGACGTTGAAGCTGGAGCCCGGGATCACCTGCGTGGTGGGCCCGAACGGCTCCGGCAAGTCCAACGTCGTCGACGCCATCGCCTGGGTGCTCGGCGAGCAGGGCGCCAAGGCGCTGCGCGGCGGCAAGATGGAGGACGTCATCTTCGCCGGCACCGCCGGACGCGCGCCGCTGGGCCGGGCCGAGGTCACCCTCACCATCGACAACACCGACGGCGCGCTGCCGATCGAGTACACCGAGGTCTCCATCACCCGCCGGATGTTCCGCTCCGGCGAGAGCGAGTACGAGATCAACGGCGACTCCTGCCGCCTGCTCGACATCCAGGAGCTGCTCTCCGACTCGGGCATCGGCCGCGAGATGCACATCATCGTCGGGCAGGGCCGGCTCGACGGCATGCTGCACGCCAAGCCGGAGGACCGGCGGGCGTTCATCGAGGAGGCGGCCGGCGTCCTCAAGCACCGCAAGCGCAAGGAGAAGGCGCTGCGGAAGCTCGACGCGATGCAGACCAACCTCAACCGCCTGACCGACCTCACCGCCGAGCTGCGCCGCCAGCTCAAGCCGCTGGGCCGGCAGGCCGAGGTGGCCCGTCGCGCCGCCGCGATCCAGGCCAACCTGCGCGACGCCCGGCTGCGGCTGCTCGCCGACGACCTGCACACGCTGCGGACCACACTGGACAAGGAGATCGCCGACGAGACCGCGCTGCGCGAGCGGCGCGAGCTGATCGAGGCCGAGCACGGCGAGGTGCAGGGCCGCCTCGGCGAGCTGGAGGCGGCGCTGGCCGAGGACGCCCCGCTGCTCGCGGCGGCGCAGGACACCTGGTACCGCCTCTCCGCGCTCCAGGAACGGTTCCGCTCGATCGAGCAACTGGCCCGGGAACGGCTGCGTCACCTCAGCGCCGCCGGTGACGACGAGCGCCCCGGCCGCGACCCGGAACAGCTGGAGGCGGAGTCGCGGCGCGTGCGCGAGCAGGAGGAGGAGCTGCGCGCCGCGCTCACCGAGGACCAGATCCGGCTGGCCGAGGCGGTCGAGCACCGCCAGGAGCTGGAACGCCAGCTCGCCGCCGCCGAGCGGGAACTGGTCGCCGCCGCCAAAGCGATCGCCGACCGGCGCGAGGGACTGGCCCGCCTGACCGGCCAGGTGAACTCCGCCCGGGCCCGGACCACGAGCGCCGGCGAGGAGATCGAACGGCTCGCCGCCGCGCACACCGACGCGATGGGCCGGGCCGAGAAGGCTCAGGCCGACCTGGACGCGGTCGCCGAGCAGTCGACCGAGGCCGACCGGGACAACGCCGACCTGGACGCCCGGCACGACGAGGCGGTGGCCGTACACGAGCGGGCCCAGGCGGCGGTGCGCAGCCTGACCGACGGGGAGCGCGCCGCGGAGAAGGACGCCGCCACCTGGAAGGCCCGCGAGGAAGCGCTCGCGATGGGCCTGCGCCGCAAGGACGGCGCCGGTGAGCTGCTGGCCCGCGCCGACCAGGTTCCCGGCCTGCTCGGCAGCCTCGCCGGGCTGCTCACCGTCGCGCCCGGTGACGAGGCGGCGCTCGCCGCCGCGCTGGGCGGGCTCGCCGACGCGGTGGCGGTCAGCGGCGTGGACGAAGCGGTCGAGGCGATGCGGCTGCTCAAGATCTCCGACGCCGGCCGGGCCGGGCTGCTGGTCGGCAGCCCCGCCGGGCCGGGCATGGACGGCTCCGCGGACGCGCTGCGCCCGAAGCTGCCCGAGGGCGCCCGCTGGGCGCCCGAACTGGTGGAGTGCTCGGCCGAGATCCGGCCGGCCGTGCACCGGGCGCTGCGCGACGTCGCGCTCGTCGACGACCTGGCCGCCGCGTCCGCGCTCGTCGTTGCGAACCCGGAGCTGCGCGCGGTCACCCCCGACGGCGACGTGGTCGGGGCGTACGCGGCGGCGGGCGGGTCGGCAAAGGCGCCCAGCTTCATTGAGGTGCAGGCCGCCGTCGAGGAGGCGCGGGCCAACCGGGCCACCGCCGAACGGACCGCCGCCGAGCTGCGTGAACAGCTTGCCGAGGCGCGCGCCGAGGTGGCCGCCGCCAAGGAGGCCGTGCAGCACGCCGCCGCCGCGAAGCGGGAGGCGGAGAGCCACCGCAACGCCGCCGCGCGCCGCCTCGCCGAACTGGGCGCAGCCGCCCGGTCGGCGAAGGCGGAGACCGACCGGCTCGGCGAGTCCCGGGCACGCGCCGAGGCGGCCCGGGAACGGGACCTCGCGGCGCTGGCCGAGCTGGAGGAACGGCTGCGGCTGGCCGAGGCCACCCCGATCGACGCCGAACCTTCCACCGAGGAACGCGACCAGCTCGCCGCCATGGTGCCGCAGGCACGGCAGAACGAGATGGAGGTCCGGCTCGCGGTGCGTACCGCCGAGGAGCGGGTGGCCTCGATCGCCGGGCGGGCCGACTCGCTGGCCCGGCAGGCCACCGCCGAACGCGCGGCGCGGGAGCGCGCCGCGGCCCGGCGCGCGGCCCGCGCCCGCGGCGCCCAGATCGCCCGGGCCGTGGTCGGCGGCGCCCGCGAGGCGCTCACCCGGCTCACCGTCTCGATCGCCCGGGCCGAGGAGCACCGCGACGCCGTCGCCCGCGAACGCGCCGCCCGCGAGGCCGAGCTGTCCGAGGTACGCGGCGCGGCCAAGCGCCTCGCCGCCGAGCTGGAACGGCTCACCAGCCAGGTGCACCGCGACGAGGTGGCCCGCGCCGAGCAGCGGATGCGCATCGAGCAGCTGGAGGCCAAGGCGGCCGAGGACTTCGGCCTGGACGTGGCCACGCTCGTCGCCGAGTACGGCCCGGACCGGCTGGTGCCGCCCACCGACGCGGACGTGGCGCTGGCCGAGAAGGACGGGCGGCCAGTGCCGGAGCCGGTCCGCTACGAGCGGCCGGTGCAGGAGAAGCGGGCCGCCAAGGCGGAACGGGAACTGGCCCTGCTGGGCAAGGTGAACCCGCTCGCGCTGGAGGAGTTCGCCGCGCTGGAGGAGCGCTTCAAGTTCCTCTCCGAGCAGCTGGAGGACCTCAAGGCCACCCGGCGCGACCTGCTCACCGTGGTCAAGGACGTGGACGACCGGATCCTGGAGGTCTTCGCCAGCGCGTTCGAAGACACCGCGCGGGAGTTCGAGCAGGTCTTCACGGTGCTGTTCCCCGGCGGCGAGGGCCGGCTCGTACTCACCGACCCGGAGGACCTGCTCACCACAGGCGTCGAGGTCGAGGCCCGGCCGCCGGGCAAGAAGATCAAGCGGCTGTCGCTGCTCTCCGGCGGGGAGCGGTCGCTGACCGCCGTGGCAATGCTCGTGGCGATCTTCCGCGCCCGGCCCAGCCCGTTCTACATCATGGACGAGGTGGAGGCGGCGCTCGACGACGTGAACCTGGGCCGCCTGATCACGCTGCTGGCACAGTTGCGGGAGAAGAGCCAGCTGATCGTGATCACGCACCAGAAGCGGACCATGGAGATCGCCGACGCGCTGTACGGCGTGACCATGCGCGCCGGTGTGACCCAGGTGATCAGCCAGCGGCTCAACCGGGCCGACGACGAGGAACAGGTGACGAGCGAGTGAGTCGGGAACGCGCCACGGCGCTCCTGGTGGACTTCGACGGCGTACTGCGCCGCTGGGACCCGGCGGTGGCCGCCGGCGTCGAGCGGGAGTACGGGCTGACCGAGGGCGTCCTCGGTGAGATCGCGATGTCCTGGGGTCTGCTCCAGCCGGTGCTGACCGGCCAGGTCAGCCACGCCCAGTGGATGGTGAGTGTGGCCGACGCGCTGACCCCCGCGGTCGGCGCGGACCGGGCCCGCGCGGCGGTCCAGGAGTGGCAGAGCTACCGCGGCGAGGTGGACCCGGAGGTGCTGGCGTTCGTCCGCGAGGTGCGGGCCGCTGGCATCCGGGTGGGTCTGGGCACGAACGCCACCGACCTGCTCGACGCCGACCTGGCCGCGCTCGGCCTGACCGACGAGCTGGACGTGATCGTCAACTCCTCTGTCGTCGGGGTGCACAAGCCGGCGAAGGAGTACTTCCAGGCCGCCTGCGAGGCGCTGGAGACGCCACCGGGGCGGGTGCTGTTCGTCGACGACGAGGACCGCGCGGTGGCCGGCGCCCGGGTGGCCGGGCTGTCCGCGCACCGCTGGAGCGGCCCGGCCGACCTGCGCTACCTGCGGGCGGCGCTGGCGTACTGATCCGGCTCAGGCGCCGGTGACGCCGTCGATGCGTTCCCGGATCAGGTCGGCGTGGCCGTTGTGCCGGGCGTACTCCTCGATCATGTGGACGTAGACCCAGCGGAGGCTGACGTCGTTGACGGTGTCGCCCCGGCGATGGCGGAAGGTGTGCTCCAGCGGCAGGCCGGCGACCGCCTCCCGGGCCGCCTCGATCTCCGCGCGCAGCGTGGCGAACGCTTCGGCCGGGTCGGCGTCGGCGACGTCGTTGTGGTCGGCGTCCGGGTCCACGCTGTAGTCGTAGAGCGTCGGCACGTCCTGGCCGGCGGCGCGGATGCGGAACCACCACCGCTCCACGTCGGCCATGTGCCGGACCAGGCCGAGCAGCGTCAGCCCGGAGGGCTCGACACTGCGGGTACGCAGTTGCTCGGCGGTGAGTCCGGCGCACTTGTGCACCAGGGTGTCGCGATGGTGGTCGAGCCAGCCTTCGAGCATGGTGCGCTCGTCGGCGACGTAGGGCTCGTGGCGGCGGTCGATCTCAGGCACGGTCCAGGTCATGGGCGCAGATGTTAAGAGGGGCCCCCTGCACAACGCGAGGCGTTAACAGGGGGCCCTTCCTTTCAGGGCACCACGACGACGGGCCACCGGCCGGTACGGACCAGCCGGGTGGCGACCGAGCCGACCAGCTTGTGCCCGGCCTGTTCGGACGAGCCGACCACCACCATGTCGGCGCGGTGCTCGTCGGCGGCCCGGCACAGCTCGGTGTAGGCGTCGCCGCGCCGGCACAGGAACGTCACCGGCAGGTCCAGTTCCTCGGCCCCGCGCCGGCACTCCGCGCGCAGCTCGGCGGCCAGCTCGTCGTGGGTCTGCTGGACCGCGCCGGCCACCACGCCGGAGAGCATCGCGCTGTACGAGGCCGGCGAGCTGACGAACACCGCCACCAGCGTGGCGCCCTGCCGCCGGGCCAGTCCGGCGGCGTACGCGGCGGCACGCATCGAGGTGCGGCTGCCGTCCACGCCGACGAGCACCACCCGCGGCCCGTCCGTACCCCGCTCGTAGGGCGACGGCCGGGTCCGCGGGCCGTACCGTTCACGTTCCGCGGCGTCCATGGTCAGTCCCGCGTTCCGGCCGGGATCGCCGCGGCCTTCTCGGGCCCGGCGGGGACCGGCTCGGCGTTGGAGCGGCGCAGCGGGACCTCCCGGATGAGGACCACCGCGATCAGGGCGAGCAGCCCGAACGGGGCGGCGGCCAGGAAGATGTCACCGGCGGCGTGCCCGTACGCGGCCTCGACCACGTCCCGGATCGGCCCGGGCAGCGTGTGCACGTCGGGCAGGCCGCCGCCACCCGAGCCGGAGGCCGGGACGCCGAGGCGGCTCAGACCGTCGGCCAGGTAGCCGGTGACCCGGTGCCCGAGGATCGCGCCGAGCGCGCTCACGCCGATCGCGCCGCCGAGGCTGCGGAAGAAGGACACCACCGAGCTGGCCGCGCCGAGTTCGTCCGGGCGGACCGTGTTCTGCACGGCGAGCACCAGGTTCTGCATGCTCATGCCGACGCCGAGACCGATCAGCGCCATGAACACGGCCAGGCGCCAGTACGGCGTGTCGGCCCGCATGGTGCCCATCAGCGCGAAGCCGGCGGTGAGCAGCACCGAGCCGATGACCAGCCAGCTCTTCCAGCGGCCGGTGCTGGTGATGATCCGGCCGACCACCGTCGAGGAGACCAGCAGGCCGCCGATCATGGGCAGCGTCATCAGGCCGGACATGGTGGGGCTGGCGCCGCGGCTGATCTGGAAGTACTGCCCGAGGAACACCGAGGCGCCGAACATGCCGACGCCGACGGCGATGCTGGCGATCACGGCGAGCGTGATGGTGCGGTTGCGGAACAGCCGCGGCGGGATCATCGGGTCTGCGGCGCGCTTCTCGACCCGGACGGCGAGCGCGCCGAGCAGCGCGGCGCCGGCCACCATGGCGCCGCTGGTCCAGGAGATCCAGTCGTACTTGTCGCCGGCCAGGGTGATCCAGACCAGCAGCAGCGAGACGGCGGCGGTGATGAGGGTGGCGCCCCACCAGTCGATCTTCACGTCGCGCTTGACCACCGGCAGGCGCAGCGTCCGCTGGAGCACGATCAGGGCGAGTACGGCGAACGGCACGCCGACGTAGAAGCACCAGCGCCAGCCGAGCCAGGAGGTGTCCACGATCACGCCGCCGATCAGCGGGCCGCCGATGGTGCCGACTGCCATCACTGCTCCGAGGTAGCCGCTGTACCGGCCGCGCTCGCGCGGGGCGATCATCGTCGCCATGATCACCTGGGCGAGGGCGGTGAGGCCGCCCGCGCCGACGCCCTGCACCACCCGGCAGGCGATCAGCTCGCCGGTGGTCTGGGCCTGCCCGGCGAGCACCGAGCCCAGCACGAAGACCACCAGGGAGATCTGGACCAGCAGCTTCTTGCTGAACAGGTCGGACAGCTTGCCCCAGATGGGCGTGGTCGCGGTGGTCGCCAGCAGCGTCGAGGTGACCACCCAGGTGTACGCGGACTGGCCGCCGCGCAGGTCCGTGATGATCCGCGGCAGCGCGTTGGAGACGACCGTGGAGGAGAGGATCGCGACGAACATGCCCAGCAGCAGGCCGGAGAGCGCCTCCAGGATCTGGCGGTGGGACATGTCGACGGCGGTCGCCCGCGCGGGCGCAGTCGCCTGGGTCATCGTGGATTGCCTCCGGAGCGGGGGAGAAAGGTTGCCTTGGGCAACCGTAGAAGCCGTTGCCTTGAGCAACAACTCTTGCCGGGTCGGGTTTGTTCCCCCTCGCCGGAAGATCAGAACGACTCGTTGAAGCGGTGCATCAGCCGGGCGAGGTCCGCCACGTCCTCTTTCGGCCAGCTCTCCAGCGAACGCCTGATCTGTCCGAGTCGCGCCGCCCGGGCCGCGTCGAACCGCCGGGTGCCCTCCTCGGTCAGGCTCAGCTGGGCCGCCCGGCGGTCGGTGGGGTCCGGGTCGCGGCGTACCAGGCCCAGCGCCTCCAGCCCGCCGATCTGCCGGCTCAGCGTGCCCTTGCCGATGCCCAGCTTGACGGCCAGGTCGGTGAGCCGGATCGACCCCGACCGCCGCAGCCAGAGCAGCAGGCCGTACGCGTTGGGCTCCAGGTTCGGGTGGACCTCGCGGGCGATCTCCCAGGACAGCGCCCGGCCCCTGCGCAGCAACGCGGTCAACTCGTGCTCCACGGCGCGCAGCGTCTCGTCCACGCTCAGAGGGTACTCAGTCCCCGTCGCTGAGTTGCTGTTGCGCCACCGGGCGCAGCTCGCCGTCGCTGGTCGTGCCCTCGATCACCACGGCGGCCTCACGGCCCCGGTGGGTGAGCGTGGCCACGGCGTTGCCGAAGTAGGGCCCGGCCAGCTTCCGCCAGCGCACCGGCGGGCGGCGTACCCCGGCCGCACGGGCCAGCGCCCGGGTCGCCCCGGCCGGGCCGGGATTCCAGCCCAGCGTCATCAGCGGGCGCATGCCGGCGGGCACCTGGTTGTGGATCGGTGAACAGGTGAGCTGGTGCACCGGCGTGCGGACGTCACGGTCGGCGAACCGGGCCCGCGCCACGTACGAGTGGTGCACGTCCCCGGAGAGCACGCTGATCGACGCCGGTCGGGCGTACGCCGGCCCGGCGCCCACCCGCGCACCGGTGCGCGGCGCGGTGCCGCTGCCCAGCCGCGCGAACAGCTCGCCCAGCGCCTCGAACGAGCGCCGGAACGCCGCCCAGTGCTCCAGGTCCAGGGCCCGGCGGATCTGCTCGGAGATCCGGGCCACCCAGGGCCGACCGGAGTCGGCCAGGCGCTCGTTCCACGCCTCGACGTGGTGGATGCCCGGTGGCAGCAGCCACGGCAGCGAGCTGCCCACCACCAGGTGGTCGTACTCGCCGTGCGCCTGGTCGAGGAACCACGACCACTCGCCCGGCGGCAGCATCGCCCGGCTGCCCGGCAGGAGCACCCGGCTGGACCGGTTGTCCAGCATCACCAGGCGGGTGCGGCCCAGGTCCAGCGCGTAGCTCCACTGGTACTGCACGGCCCGCCAGCGCTCGGTGTCGTGCGCCAGGTCGGCCTCCTTGTCGACCCGCTCGCCGAACTCGTGCAGCACGCCGGTGGCGTCCTCGGCGGCGATGACCTTCGCGTACACCGGGTCGGCGGCGATCTCGTCCGGGCTCAGGTTGCCCAGGTGCTGGTAGACCCAGTAGGAGGCGAGGCCACTGCGGATCCGCTCGGCCCACCACGGCTGCTCGCGCATGTCCGCGCGCCACGACTGCGAGGTGTTCCAGTCGTCGATCACCTCGTGGTCGTCGAAGATCATCACACTCGGCACGGTGGAGAGCAGCCAGCGGATCTCCGGGTCACGCCACGACTCCAGATAGAGCTTCGTGTACTCGTCGAAGCTCACCACCTGCGTCGCCGGGGCGTCCTTCGGCCGCTTGCGGCGGCGCTTGAGCAGCCGCCGCACGGTCGGCGAGGTCTCGTCCGCGTACACCTGGTCGCCGAGCAGCACCAGCAGGTCGGGCAGCACGGCCTGCTCGGGCGCGGCCATCACCCGCCGGGCGTACGCGTCGAGCGCGTCCGGCGGCAGCTTGCGCGCGGTGGAGTGCTGGGTGGTCTCCCGGCAGGAGCCGAACAGCAGCCGCACCGGCTGGTCGGCGTCGTCGAGCGCGCGGGTCCGGATCACGCTGGGCGGGAACGACGAGTCCGGCAGCGGCCACGCCACCTCGTCGTCGATGAGCACCTCGTAGGTGGTGGCGCTGTCCGGGGTGAGCCCGGTCACCACCACGATCGCGTAGTGGTGGTCGTACGCGGAGAAGGTGGGCGCGCTGCCGGTGGCGCCGTCGGCCGTGCGGACGGTGACCACGGCGGGCGAGCTGGTCTCCACCCAGACGGTCGCCCGCGTGTCGACGACCCGGCGCAGCAACGGGCCGATGAGCAGGCGGGAACCGGGCACGACATCCACCTCCGACAAGATCGTTTCGGCTGTTCCCTACCCGGCCGGCGGTTGCGGTACGCCTTCCGGTGTGAGCGTACCCGCAGGTTGTTCGCGTGCCGAGGCGGTGAGTGGGACGCCGTCGCCGGCATCTGACAGGATTTCGGGCATGACGGAATACCTCCTCGTCGCTCTCGCCCTGCTCGGCGTGCTGATCATCGGCGGCCTGAGCCTCGTGGTGCCCCGGCTGCGCCGGCGGCCGGAGCCTCCGCTGCCGCGCACGGAGGTCGACACCCGGGCCGAGGAGGATCTGGCCGGCCCGCCGGTCGAGGCCCCGGAGGCGGACCTCACCACCGGCGTGGTGGTCGAGGCGCCCCCGGTGGAGGCGCCCCCGGTCGAGGTGCCGGAGCCGACCGCCGGCCGGCTGGTCCGGCTGCGCTCCCGGCTGTCCCGCTCCCAGAACGTCTTCGGCAAGGGCCTGCTCGGCCTGCTCAGCCGCGACCGGCTGGACGAGGACACCTGGGAGGAGATCGAGGACAGCCTGATCACCGCGGACGTCGGCATCGACTCCACCCGGGAGATCGTCGACCGGCTGCGCGAGCGGACCCGGGTGCTCGGCACCCGCACCGGGGAGGAACTGCGCGCGCTGCTCGCCGCCGAGCTGGTGAACGCGCTCGACCCGAGCCTGGACCGCTCGCTGCGGACCGCCCCGAAGGAGGGCGTCCCGGCGGTCGTGCTGGTGGTCGGCGTGAACGGCGCCGGCAAGACCACCACCTGCGGCAAGATCGCCCGGGTGCTGGTCGCGGACGGCCGCAGCGTGCTGCTCGGCGCGGCCGACACGTTCCGGGCCGCCGCCGCCGACCAGCTGGAGACCTGGGGCGGCCGGGTGGGCGCCGAGACGGTCCGCGGGCCCGAGGCCGCCGACCCGGCCAGCGTCGCGTTCGACGCCGTCAAGCGCGGCATCGACACCGGCGTGGACACCGTGCTCATCGACACCGCCGGCCGGCTGCAGAACAAGATCGGCCTGATGGACGAGCTGGGCAAGGTCAAGCGCGTCGTGGAGAAGCACGGCCCGATCGACGAGACGCTGCTGATCCTCGACGCCACCACCGGCCAGAACGGGCTGGAGCAGGCGCGGGTCTTCACCGAGGTGGTCAACGTGACGGGCGTGGTGCTGACCAAGCTCGACGGGACGGCCAAGGGGGGCATCGTGATCTCCGTGCAGCGCAAGCTCGGCATCCCGGTCAAGCTGGTCGGCCTCGGCGAGGGCAAGGACGACCTGGCCCCGTTCGACCCGGCCCAGTTCGTCGACGCGCTGCTCGGCACCGAGCCGCTCGCCCGGGACGCGTAACCTCTCCCGTGACGACTGACGATCGCGCCTACGCGGGGTGGCGCGACCCCAGCCACCCGTCGCCACGCCTCGGGAGACCGTACGTGACTTCGCAGGAGATCCCGCTGCACGGCGGGAACGTGAGCACAGTGGTCCGTGTCGGAGACACGGTCCGGCGCAACGCCGGCCCGTGGACGCCCTCCGTGCACGCGCTGTTGCGCCACCTGGAATACGTCGGCTTCACCGGCGCGCCCCGCGCGCTCGGCATGGACGAGCGCAACCGCGAGGTCCTGTCGTACCTGGAGGGGGAGTGCGGGGAGTACCCGCTGGCCCCGCACTGGGTCACCGACGAGGCCCTGGTCACGGTGGCCACCATGCTGCGGATGTTCCACGACGCGCAGTACGGCTTCACCCCGCCGCCCGGCGCGGTCTGGCGCTCGTTCGGGCCGCCCCCGCCGGACACCGAGGTGATCTGTCACCACGACGCCGCGCCGCACAACGTGATCTGGCGCCCGGACGGCACGCTCGGGCTGATCGACTTCGACCTCGCCTCGCCCGGCGCCCGCATCTACGACGTGGCGTACGCGGCCTGGACCTGGGTGCCGATCTTCTCCGACCGCGACTCGGTGACGCTGGGCTGGAAGCGCCCCGACCGGCCGCGCCGGCTGCGCCTGTTCGCCGACGCGTACGGGCTGATCCCGCGCGACCGGCACCGGCTCATCCGCACCATCCGCAAGCGCATCGTCGACCACGTCGAGGGCATCCGGCGGATGGCCGCCGCCGGTGAGCCGGCCTTCGTCCGGATCGTCCACAAGGGCCACCTGCGTCGCCCCATGCGCGACCTGCGGCTGCTCGACTACGAGCGGCACCAGTTGGAGTACGCGCTCCGCTGAGCAAGATCGGCGTTCTTCACACGCCGGAAACAACCCGTCACGTGTCGGAAATCGCGGGGTGTCGCTGAAGGAAACAGCCGGCGACAAAGCTTCCGCGCAACCGGCTGACGGGCGATGCTGCCAGGTCTTCAGTCGGAGGGAGGAATACGATAACGAGAGGAGGCAGCGTGGAGATCGACACCGGGAACACTGCCTGGTTGCTTGTCTCGACTGCCCTCGTGCTGCTCATGACCCCCGGTCTCGCGCTGTTCTACGGCGGCCTGAACCGGTCCAAGGGCGTTCTGAACATGATGATGATGAGCTTCTCGTCCATCGGGCTCGTCAGCATCCTGTGGCTTTTCTACGGCTTCACCGTCGCCTTCGGCGAGGGCGGCAAGTTCTGGGGTGACCTCGGTCAGTACCTGGGCACCAAGACGTTCGTCGGCGAGAACGACCTGTGGGGCGAGACCGGAATCCCGATCTACGTCTTCATCGCCTTCCAGATGATGTTCGCGGTCATCACCGTGGCGCTGATCAGCGGCGCGCTCTCCGACCGGGTGAAGTTCGCCGGCTGGCTGCTGTTCGCGTTCGGCTGGGCGACCCTGGTCTACTTCCCGGTCGCCCACATGGTCTGGGGCGGCGGGCTGATCGGCGGCGACATCGGCGCGCTGGACTTCGCCGGTGGTACCGCCGTGCACATCAACGCCGGCGCCGCGGCGCTCGCGCTGGTGCTCGTGCTCGGCAAGCGGGTCGGCTGGCCGCGCGAGAGCATGAAGCCGCACAACGTCCCGATGGTCGCCCTCGGCGCCGCGCTGCTGTGGTTCGGCTGGTTCGGCTTCAACGCCGGCTCCGAGCTGACCGCCGACGGGGTCACCGCGCTGGCGTTCATCAACACCCAGGTCGCCACCGCCGCGGCGCTGCTCGGCTGGATCGTGGTGGAGTGGGTGCGTGACGGCAAGCCGACCCTGGTCGGCGCCTCGTCCGGCGCCATCGCCGGTCTGGTCGCCATCACCCCGGCCTGTGCCTTCATCACCCCGGCCGCAGCGGTGCTGCTGGGCGTGGTGGCCGGCGCGGTCTGCGCCCTCGCGGTCGGTCTGAAGTACCGGCTCGGCTACGACGACTCCCTCGACGTGGTCGGCGTGCACTTCGTCGGCGGCTGGATCGGCTGCCTCTGGATCGGCCTGTTCGGCACCGCCTCGGTGAGCTCGCTGGTGGAGACCGACGGCCTGTTCGTCGGCGGCGACGCCAGCCTGCTCGGCAAGCAGGCGATCAGCGCGCTGATCGTCAGCGTCTACTCCTTCGTCGTCGCCTACGCTCTCGGCTTCGTGATCGACAAGACGATCGGCCTCCGGGTCTCCGCCGAGGCCGAGGTCGACGGCATCGACATCGCCGAGCACGCGGAGAGCGGCTACGACCTGTCGCCCACCACGGGCAGCGGCGGTGGCGCGTTCGCGATGGCCGGGATCGGAGCCGGCAAGCCCGGCGCGGAGCCCGCCGCCGAGTCGGACGAGTCCGCGCCGGTCAGCGAGAAGGTCGCCGGTTA
The DNA here is from genome assembly GCF_028768405.1 of Micromonospora chalcea. NCBI lineage: Bacteria > Bacillati > Actinomycetota > Actinomycetes > Micromonosporales > Micromonosporaceae > Micromonospora > Micromonospora chalcea. The sequence continues at coordinate 6,192,057 of NZ_CP118233.1, forward strand.
ACGTTCCTGGGATGGAGGGGTTGGACATGAAGCTGGTGACCGCGGTCATCAAGCCGTACCAGCTGGACGCGGTGAAGGAGGCTCTGCACGCCCTCGGCGTGGCCGGGCTGACGGTCAGCGAGGTCCAGGGCTACGGCCGGCAGAAGGGGCACACCGAGGTCTACCGGGGTGCCGAGTACACGGTCGAGTTCCTGCCCAAGATCCGGGTCGAGGTGCTCACCGACGAGATCGACGTCGACAAGATCGTGGACGCGATCGTCGGCGCCGCCCGGACCGGCAAGATCGGCGACGGCAAGGTCTGGGTGACCGGCGTCGAAGAGGTCGTCCGGGTGCGTACCGGCGAGCGCGGGCTCGACGCCCTCTGACGGCCGGACCTGCCGACGTGACCTCGTTGACCACGGCTGCCACCCCCACCGGGGACGGCGTGCCCGTGGTCAACGAGGTCGTCGGCGTACCCGGGGGCATCGGTGAGCCGGCCCGGAACGCGCGGGCCGAGGCGCTCGACGCCTGGCTGCGCCGGGCCTTCCCGGACCGGGACGGGGTGGCGCTCGTCGCGGTGGGCGGACTGGGCCGCCGCCAGTGCGCCCCCTACGGCGACCTCGACCTGGTGCTGCTGCACGCCGGGGTCCCCGGCATCGACGAGCTGGCCGCGTCGCTCTGGTACCCGATCTGGGACGCCGGACTGCGGCTGGACCACTCGGTACGCACCGTCGCCGAGGCGCTGTCGGTGGCCCAGGACGACGTCAAGGTCGCCCTCGGCCTGCTCGACGCCCGGCACGTGGCCGGCGACCCGGCGCTCACCGACCAGCTCGCGCGTACCGCCACCGACCACTGGCGGCGGACCGCGATCCGCCAGCTCCCCGGCCTGCGCGAGATCACCGCCGCGCGCTGGGAGGCGCACGGCGAACTGGCGTTCCTGCTCGAAGGCGACCTCAAAGAGGCGGCCGGCGGGCTGCGCGACGTGGGCATCCTGCGGGCCATCGCCACCGCCGGGGTCACCGACGCGCTCCGCCCGGCCGTGTACGCGGCGCACCGGCGGCTGCTGGACACCCGCGACGCGCTGCACCAGCAGGTGGGCCGCCGGGTCGACCGCCTGGTCGCCCAGGAACGCGACGGCGTGGCGCGGCTGCTCGGCGCCGAGGACGGCGACGCGCTGCTGCGGCTCGTGGCCGGCGACGCCCGCACCGTCAGCCACGCCCTGGACGACGCCTGGCGGGCCGCCGACCGGCTCCGCTCCGGCCGCCACCGGGCCGCCCCCGGCCGGCCGCTGCGCCGCCCGGTCGCGCGGGACGTGGTCGAGCAGGACGGGGAACTGGTGCTCGCCCGTACCGCCATCGGGGCCCGCCCCGACCCGAGCCTGTCGCTGCGGGTGGCCGCCGCGGCCGCCACCACCCGGTTGCCCATCGCGCGGGCCACCTGCGAGTGGCTGGCCGCGTACTGCCCGCCGCTGCCCGCGCCCTGGCCGCCGGCGGCACGGGCCGCGCTGATCACGCTGCTCGGCGCCGGTCCCGGCCTGGTGCCCGCCTGGGAGACCTGCGACCGGTACGGGCTGATCGACCGCTGGCTGCCCGAGTGGACCCGGATGCGCAGCCTGCCCCAGCACAACCCGGTGCACCGGTTCACGCTCGACCGGCACCTGGTGCAGACCGCGTACGAGGCGAGCCGGCACACCCGCGACGTGGAACGCCCCGACCTGCTGCTGCTCGGCGCGTTCCTGCACGACATCGGCAAAGGGCTGGAAGGAGACCACTCGACCGTCGGCGCGCCGCTGGCCGAGGCGGTGGCCACCCGGGTCGGGCTGCCACCAGCCGAGGCGGAGCTGATCGGCACGCTGGTCCGGCTGCATCTGCTGCTGCCCGACGTGGCCACCCGCCGCGACCTGTCCGACCCGAAGACAGTCGCCGGTGTGGCCGAGCGGGTCGGCGACACCGCCACGCTGGAACTGCTGCACGCCCTGGTGCGCGCCGACGCCGCCGCCACCGGCCCGGCCGCCTGGTCCGCCTGGAAGGGCCGGCTGATCGCCGAGCTGGTGGCCCGGGTGCGCACCACCCTGGACACCGGCGTGGTGCCCGCCCCGCCGGCCCCCGACCCGGCGCTCGTGGCCGGGCCGCTGCCTGTCGTACACCTGGGGGAGGACCGGGTGTCGGTGGCCGCGGCGGACCGGCGCGGACTGCTCGCCACGGTCGCCGGTTGCCTGGCCCTGCACCGCCTCGAGGTGATCTCCGCGGACGCCGCCACCGTGGACGGCCGCGCCCTGGTGCAGTGCCGGGTGCAGCCGCGCTACGGGCTGGCGCCGAACCCCATCGCGCTCAGCGCCGACCTGCGCCGCGCGGTCGGCGGCGACGTCTCGGTGATCCAGCGGCTGCGTGGCCGGGCGCTCGCCGCCCGCAGCCAGGGCGCCGCGCCCCGGGTGGTCTGGCACCGGGAGGCGGCCACCGACGCGGTGCTGCTGGAACTGCGCGCCGCGGACGCGGCCGGGCTGCTCTACCGGGTCACCTGCGCGCTCGACGAGGCCGGCGCCCAGGTGCGGGCGGCCCGGATCTCCACGCTGGGCGGCGACGTGGTGGACGCCTTCTACCTGGTCGGCGGCTGGCCCTCGGACGAGGAACGAGCGCGCATCGAGGCCGCCGTGCTCGCCGCCGTGTAAGGAAGGGCCCCTTGTTAACGCCTCCGGTAGAGGAAGGGACCCCTGTTAACACCCGGCCGACGAGCGGCGCGGGCCCGTGGACGGCCGGGCCGGAGCGAGGGTGCGGGCGGCGGGCTACCCTAACGGTGGGCTGGACCATCGGCCCGCCAGCATGTGCCCGCCGAAAACGACAAACGGGATGTTCGCGTGTTTGACACCTTGAGTGACCGCCTGTCCGGGATCTTCACCAAGCTCCGCGGCAAGGGCCGGCTCACCGACGCCGACATCGACGCCACCGCGCGCGAGATCCGGATGGCGTTGCTGGAGGCCGACGTCGCCCTGCCGGTGGTCAAGGGCTTCATCGCGAACGTCAAGGAGCGGGCGCGCAGCGCCGAGGTCTCCCAGGCGCTGAACCCGGCCCAGCAGATCATCAAGATCGTCAACGAGGAGCTGATCAACGTCCTCGGCGGCGAGGGGCGGCGGCTCCAGTTCGCCAAGCACCCGCCGACCGTGATCATGCTGGCCGGCCTCCAGGGCTCCGGTAAGACGACCCTCGCCGGCAAGCTGGCCCGCTGGCTCAAGAGCCAGGGCCACCAGCCGCTGCTCGTCGCCGCCGACCTCCAGCGCCCCAACGCCGTCGGGCAGCTCCAGGTGCTCGGTGGCCGGGCCGGCGTCGAGGTGTACGCCCCGGCGCCCGGCAACGGCGTCGGCGACCCGGTGCAGGTGGCCCGCGACTCGATCGAGCACGCCCGCCGCGCCGCCCGCGACATCGTCATCGTCGACACCGCCGGCCGGCTCGGCATCGACGCCGAGATGATGCAGCAGGCCGCGAACATCCGCGACGCGGTCCAGCCCGACGAGGTCATCTTCGTCATCGACGCGATGGTCGGCCAGGACGCGGTCCGTACCGCAGAGGCGTTCCGCGACGGCGTGGGCATCACCGGCGTGGTGCTGTCCAAGCTCGACGGCGACGCCCGCGGCGGCGCCGCGCTCTCCGTCCGCGAGGTCACCGGCCAGCCCATCCTGTTCGCCTCCACCGGCGAGAAGCTGGAGGACTTCGACGTCTTCCACCCCGACCGGATGGCCAGCCGGATCCTCGGCATGGGCGACGTCCTCACTCTGATCGAGCAGGCCGAGGCGGCCTTCGACTCCGATCAGAAGGACAAGATGACCGCCAAGCTGATGGGCGGGGAGACCTTCACGCTGGAGGACTTCCTCGATCAGCTCATCGCGGTCCGGCGGATGGGCCCGATCGCCAACGTGCTGGCCATGATGCCGGGCATGGGGCAGATGAAGGACCAGCTCGCCGAGCTGGACGACAAGCACTTCGACCGGGTGACCGCGATCATCAGGTCGATGACCCCGGCCGAGCGCACCAATCCGAAGATCATCAACGGCTCCCGCCGGGCCCGGATCGCCAACGGTTCCGGCGTCACCGTCATGGACGTCAACCAGCTGCTCAACCGCTTCACCGACGCGCAGAAGATGATGAAGCAGATGGGCGGCATGATGGGCCTGCCCGGCGGTGGCCGGCGCAAGGCGACCAAGTCGCCGAAGAACAAGCGCAAGGGCACGAAGGGCGGCGGGCGGCCGCGTACCGGCGCCGGCATGCCGGGTGGCTTCCCGGGCGGGATGCCGCAGCTCCCGCCGGGCCTGGACCCGGGTGATCTGGCGGGTGGGCAGGGTCTGCCGCCGGGCTTCAAGCTTCCGAAGATCGACTTCAACAAGCTGGGCAAGGGCGGCGACAAGGGCCCCCGCTAGCGTGTCGGTGACGGTGGGCGATGTGATCATCACCTAGGGTCGGTTCGCCCCCTGGAAGGAGATGTCATGACCGCGGCGCCGATCCTGCCCGAGCGGCACGAGTGGACGGTCGACGACCTGGGCGACCTGCCCAAGGACCTTCCGTACGAACTGATCAACGGAAGGTTGATCGTGCCGTCGCCCACCGCCCTGCACCAGGATCTGTGTGTCCGTCTCCTACTCGCGCTTGAGGTCAACTGCCCGCCTGAGTTCCTGGTGAGCATCGACCTGTCCATGCGGGTGGACCGCCGCAACGAGCCGCGCCCGGATGTGGTGGTGATCCGGCGCAAGCACGCCGGCCGGTCGCCGGTCCCGGTCGAGGACGCGCTGCTCGCCGTCGAGGTCGTCTCGCCGACGTCGCACTTCCGCGACCTGTACGACAAGGCGAAGGTCTACGCCCGCTCCGGGGTCCGCTCCTACTGGGTGGTGGATCCGCAGCACGAGCGGATCGCGCTGACCGAGTACACGCTCGACGGCGCCGCCCGCGAGTACGAGCAACTGGCACACACCGAGGACCTGTTCGTCACCGAGCGGCCCTGGAAGGTCTCGGTCGATCTGCCGGCGCTGACCGCGCGGCGCAACGACCTGCTCGCCGTCGAGGAGGACTGATCGGGTAGGACTGTGCACATGGCTCTGCACGTGCGCGGTGTGTTCCTTCCCGACGACGAGGTCCGGGACGTCTGGCTGGTCGGCGACCGGGTCACCTTCGAACCGGTGCCCGGCGCCGAGACGGTGGCCGACGGCGGCTTCGTGCTGCCCGGCCTGACCGACGCGCACTGCCACATCGGCATCGCCCGCGGCGGCAGCCCGATCACCTCGCTCGACCAGGCGCGGGAACTGGCCCGGATCGACCGGGACGCGGGCGTGCTGGCGATCCGCGACGCCGGGTCGCCGTACCCGTACCCCGAACTGGAGGACGAGCCGGACCTGCCGCGACTGGCCCGCGCGGGCCGGCACGTCGCGCCGCCCAAGCGCTACCTGCGCGACATCGGCGTGGAGGTCGGCGCGGCGGAGGTCGCCGAGACGGTGGCCGCGCAGGCCGCGGCCGGCAACGGCTGGGTCAAGCTGGTCGGCGACTGGATCGAGCGGGGAGTGGGCGACCTGGCGCCGGCCTGGGACGCCGACACCATGACCGCGGCGGTCGCCGCCGCGCACGCCGCCGGGGTACGCGCGGCGGTGCACACGTTCTCCGAGTCGGCGGTGGAGATCATGGTGCGGGCCGGGGTGGACTCGGTGGAGCACGGGACCGGGCTGAGTCTCGACCTGATCGACCTGATGGCCCGGCAGGGCACCGCGCTGGTCCCCACGATGATCAACATCCGGACCTTCGGCCACATCGCGGAGCAGGCCCGGCCCAAGTTCCCCGGGTACGCCGACCACATGCTCGCCCTGCGCGACCGCTTCCCCGAGGTGGTGCGCGCCGCGCACGAGGCCGGTGTGCCGATCTACGTCGGCACCGACGCGGGCGGCGGCATCGACCACGGGCTCGCGGCCGAGGAGATGCTCCTGCTGCACGAGCAGGCCGGCATGTCCGCGCCGGACGTGCTGGCCGCCGCCTCCTGGCGGGCCCGGGAGTGGCTCGGCTTCCCCGGGCTGGTCGAGGGCGGTCTCGCCGACCTGGTGGTCTACCCCGAAGATCCGCGCCGTGACCTGCGCGTGGTCCGGACGCCCAGCCGGATCGTCCTGCGCGGCCGGGTCGTCCGCTGACCGGCCGCCGTCGTCGCTAGCGCGCCGTCGCCGCCATCAGGAACAGGCGCACCGCCAGGTCGGCCAGCCGGTCGGCGGTCTCGTCGACCGGGCCGCCGGGCAGCACGATGTGGCTCACCACCAGGCGTACGACGCTGTCCGCCGCGAACGCCAGGGCCGCCGGATCGGCGTCGGGCAGGCGGTCACCCGTCCACTCCAGCAGCGCCGCCGCGGCCTCGGCGAGCACCAGCTCGGACCGGGTGGTCAGGTACGGCAGCAACTCCTCCGAGCCGCCCCGCGTGCTGGTCAGCACCGCCCGGACCAGCGGGTTCTCGGCGGCTGAGGCGAGCGTGCGGTGGATCGCCGCGTACGCCGCCGCCCGCACGTCGGAGTCGTGCTCGCCGAGCGCGGACCGGACCTGGCCGACGAACCGGTCCACCTCGTGCCGGGCCAGCGCCTCGCCCAGGCCCGCCTTGGTGCCGAACTCGTTGTAGACCGTCTGCCGGCTCACCCCGGCGGCGGCGGCCACCGCGCCCATCCGGACACGGTCCCACCCGAGGGCCACGGTCTGCGCCCGGGCGGCCTCCACGATCGCGTCCCGTGTCTCACCCATCGCCGTCGAAGTCTACGGCCGCGCCGGGCGACACGGCGCGGCCCGGCTCCCCGGCGAACCCCCGCCCCGCACGGCGCATAGGATGTGCGGTCATGGCACGCGTGCTCACTCCCCGTGCGGAGGACTTTCCCCGCTGGTACCAGGACCTGATCGCCAAGGCGAAGCTGGCCGACAACGGCCCGGTCCGGGGGACCATGGTGATCCGACCGGCCGGCTACGCCATCTGGGAGCGGATGCAGGCCGAGATGGACGCCCGGATCAAGGCGGCCGGTGCGGAGAACGCATACTTCCCGCTGTTCATCCCGGAGAGCTACCTCAAGCGCGAGGCCGAGCACGTCGAGGGCTTCTCGCCGGAGCTGGCGGTGGTCACGCACGGCGGCGGCAAGCAGCTCGCCGAGCCGGTGGTGGTGCGCCCCACCAGCGAGACGGTCATCGGCGAGTTCATGGCCAAGTGGATCGACTCGTACCGCGACCTGCCGCTGCTGCTCAACCAGTGGGCGAACGTGGTCCGGTGGGAGCTGCGCCCGCGGATCTTCCTCCGCACCAGCGAGTTCCTCTGGCAGGAGGGGCACACCGCGCACGCGACCCGTGAGGACGCGCGCGCCTACGCGCGGCGGATCCTGCACGAGGCGTACGAGGACCTGATGGTCAACGTGCTCGGCATCCCGGTCGTGGTCGGCCTGAAGACCGCCCGGGAGCGCTTCGCCGGCGCCACCGCCACGTACACGTGCGAGGGCATGATGGGCGACGGCAAGGCGCTGCAGCTGGGCACCAGCCACGAGCTGGGCCAGAACTTCGCCAAGGCGTTCGACATTAGCTACTCCTCGGCCGAGGGCGGCCGGGAGCACGCGTGGACCACCTCCTGGGGCACGTCCACCCGGATGCTCGGCGGCCTGATCATGTGCCACGGCGACGACAACGGGCTGCGGGTACCGCCGAAGCTGGCGCCGGTCCAGGCGTACGTGATGATCGTCAAGGACGGCGACGGCGTGAGCCAGGCGGCGGCCAAGCTGTGCGACGCGCTGCGCGACGCCGGGGTGCGGGTGGCGCTCGACGACCGGACCGACACCGCGTTCGGCCGCCGGGCCGTCGACGCCGAGCTGCGCGGCTACCCGGTACGCGTCGAGGTCGGCCCGCGTGACCTGGCCGCCGGCAACGCGGTGGTGGTCCGGCGTACGGACGGTTCGAAGGCCCCGACCCCGGTGGCCGACGTGGTCGGCGCGGTCCTCGCCGCGCTGGAGGCCGACCAGCGGGCGCTGCACGACCAGGCGTTGGAGTTCCGCCGGGCCCGCACCGTCGAGGTGTCGACGCTGGCCGAGGCGATCGAGGCGTCCGCCACCGGCTGGGCGCGGGTGCCGTGGTCGGCGGTCGGCGTCGAGGGCGAGGCCGAGGCGAACGGGCAGGGCGTGACGGTTCGCTGCCTGGTGCGCGCCGACGGCTCGGTGCCGGACTCGGAGGACGAGCCCGACCTGGTGGCGATCCTCGCCCGCGCCTACTGAGGGTGTAAGGAAGGGCCCCTTCTTAACGCATTCTGCATAGGCGGGGGCCCTTGTTAACACGACGGCGGGGGTGAGCGTGCGGTTCGAGCCGGGGCGGCTGATCATGCACCGGAACGTGCGGCATGGCCGGATCGGGTGGGTCCGGTCGGCCCGCGTGGTCTCCGACGACGAGCGCGGCCTGCTGCTCTGGGTGGCGCGGACGGCGCCCGTCGCGCACGAGGTGAACGCCGCCGGCCTGGGCATGCGGGCCGTGCCGTTCGCCGAGTGGGTGACGTCGTCCTACCGGCTCGCGCAGGGCCGGTGGAACGGTCCGCCGGTGCTGAAGTTCCTGCCCACCGGCGCGGCCCACTCGGTCTGGTGGTTCCGCGACGCGCACGGGCGCTTCCAGAACTGGTACGTCAACCTGGAGGAGCCCGGCGTCCGCTGGGACGACGGCGCGGTGGCCGGTGTCGACATGGTCGACCAGGACCTCGACGTGGTGGTGTACCCGGACCTGAGCTGGGAGTGGAAGGACGAGGACGAGTTCGCCGAGCGGCTGGCGTTCCCGGAGCACTACTGGGTGACAGACGAGAAGGCGGTACGCGCCGAGGGTGAGCGGGTGATCCGGATCGCCGAGGCGGGCGCGTTCCCGTTCGACGGCACCTGGTGCGACTTCACCCCGCCCACGGAATGGGATGTACCGGACGAACTTCCGCCGGGGTGGGACCGCCCGCCGGTGCGCTGAGCGGGTGTCGTCCGTCACGGCCCGACCCGCCGCGGGCGTGGTGTCCGGGTCCGGTGTGAGAGTTCCGGGGCGGATCTGGCAGAATGGTTCGCTGGTATCCGGCGCGCGTCCGGCGCCCTCTAACCCGGGCGCGTCGCCAGTTCACCGAGCAGTCTCCGGCCCAAACCCCACTGTGCCGGTCGGCGCTCACCCGCCACACCGCCCCGTACGGGCCGGTGAGATCGCAACAGGAGCGAAACAACTGTGGCCGTAAAGATCCGGCTCCTGCGGATGGGCAAGATCCGCAACCCGCAGTACCGCATCGTCATCGCCGACTCGCGTACCAAGCGTGACGGTCGCGCGATCGAGTTCGTCGGTGTGTACCAGCCGAAGGAAGACCCTTCGGTGATCGAGGTCAAGTCGGAGCGGGTCCAGTACTGGCTGTCGGTCGGCGCTCAGCCGAGCGAGGCCGTGCAGCGCCTGCTGGAGCTGACCGGTGACTGGCAGAAGTTCAAGGGCCTGCCGGCCCCGCCGCCGCTGAAGGTCGCCCCCGAGCGGGCCGACCGCAAGGCGGCGTACGAGGCCGAGGCGAAGGCCGCCGCCGGCGTGGCGGACACCCCGGCCAAGCCGGCCAAGAAGGCCGCCGCCAAGGCGGAGGAGCCGAAGGCCGAGGCCAAGGCCGAGGAGCAGACCGGTGCCGAGTCCGGCGAGCAGGCCTGACATGCCGCTGCGTCCCGCTCTGGAGCACCTGGTCAAGGGCATCGTCGACCACCCGGACGACGTCCGGGTGCGGATGGTCGACTCCCGTCGGGGCAAGCGCCTCGAAGTCCGCGTGCACCCCGAGGACCTCGGCACGGTGATCGGGCGGTCCGGCCGGACCGCCAAGGCGCTGCGCCAGGTGATCGGGTCCATCGGCGGGCGTGGGGTACGCGTCGACATCGTCGACTCGTACTGATGCTTCTCGTCGTCGGCCGGATCGGTAAGCCGCACGGCATCCGCGGTGAGGTCACCGTGGAGGTGCGTACCGACGAGCCCGAAGCACGGTTCGCCCCCGGTTCGGTGTTGACCACCGAGCCGGGGGTCACCCCGTCGGAGCCCGGCGCCTGGCGGGTGCCGCCGACGCTCACCGTCGAGTCGGCCCGCTGGCACCAGGGGCGGCTGCTCGTCGCGTTCGAGGGCGTGCTGGAGCGCAACGTCGCCGAGGCGCTGCGCAACACGCTGCTCGGCGTGGACAGCGCCGACGTCGCCCCGCCCGAGGACCCGGAGGAGTTCCACGACCACCAGCTGGTCGGCCTCGCCGTGGTCACCCGCGACGGCGAGCACGTGGGCGAGGTGGCCCGCATCGACCACGCGCCCGCGTCCGACATGCTGGTGCTGCGGCGGCCCGAGGGGCGTACCGCGCTGGTCCCGTTCGTCAAGGCGATAGTGCCCGAGGTGGATCTGGCCGGCGGTCGCGTCGTCGTCGACCTGCCCGACGGCCTGCTCGATCTCTAGCTCTCGACCTCCGGCTGGAGCCACCGCATGCGCGTCGACATCGTGTCGATCTTCCCTGAGTACTTCGCCCCGCTGGACCTGTCGCTGATCGGCAAGGCCCGCGCGAACGGCACGCTGCGGCTGGCCGTACACGATCTGCGGACCTGGACCCACGACGTGCACCGCACCGTCGACGACACGCCCTACGGCGGCGGTCCCGGCATGGTGATGCGGCCGGAGCCGTGGGGTGAGGCGCTGGACGCGCTGGCGCCGGGCGAGCTGAGTCCGGACGGGCACACGCTGCCCCGGCTGATCGTGCCGTCCCCGGCCGGCGTCCCGTTCACCCAGGCCCTGGCGCACGAGCTGGCCGCCGAGTCGCACCTGCTGTTCGCCTGCGGCCGGTACGAGGGCATCGACCAGCGGGTGCTGGACCACGCGGCGACCCGGATGCCGGTGACCGAGGTCTCCCTGGGTGACTACGTGCTCTTCGGCGGCGAGGTGGCAGTGCTGGTGATCCTGGAGGCGGTCACCCGGCTGCTGCCCGGGGTGCTGGGCAACGCCGGCTCGCTGGACGAGGAGTCACACGCGCACGGGCTGCTGGAGGCCCCGCTCTACACGAAGCCGGCGACCTGGCGCGGGCTGGACGTGCCGGAGGTGCTGCGCTCCGGCGACCACGGCCGGATCGCCCGCTGGCGACGGGACGAGGCGCTGCTGCGCACGGCCGGGCGCCGCCCCGACATGATCGGCGCGCTGGCCCCGGAGACGCTCGACAAGCGGGACCGGGCGACGCTGGACCGGGGCGGATTTTCCCCGCCACCGGGGCATGTGGCAAAGTAGAGGGGTTGCCGCATCCGTCCACGCCGTGGGCGGCTGCGAGGACCCTCGACCGGGGCCGGTCTCGCCGGTCACCACCCGGGGGTCAGAATCACCCATCCGCGCATCGACTGACGATGCGCCGTGAGCCTCACGAGGACGCAGCGATGAACATCCTGGACGCCCTTGACGCCCAGTCGAAGCGTACCGACCTGCCCGACTTCCGTGCCGGTGACACCGTCAAGGTGCACGCGCGGGTCGTCGAGGGCAACCGCTCCCGGGTCCAGATCTTCCAGGGCGTCGTCATCCGCCGCCAGGGTGACGGCCTGCGTGAGACCTTCTCGGTCCGCAAGGTCAGCTTCGGTGTCGGCGTGGAGCGGACCTACCCGCTCAACGGTCCGGGCATCGACCGGATCGAGGTCGTGACCCGCGGTGACGTGCGTCGCGCCAAGCTCTACTACCTGCGCGAGCTGCGGGGCAAGAAGGCCAAGATCAAGGAGCTGCGGGAGAAGCAGCCGGCGAACTGATTCGCGTTCGCCACGCCGCCCGGCCTGCGCGGATGTCGTATCGACCAGACCGCATTACCCTGGTCGGTACGGGCGCAGCCGGACGGTGCGAAACGGTCCACTACCGCCCGTGGGGTCTCGAAGGAGACTCCCGGGCGGTAGTGTCGTTTCCGCGGACCGGAGAGTGGCATGGTGCAGATGGTTGACGAGGACGGCGCCGTCGATCCCTGGCGCCGGCGGGCCCGGCGCGGGCGTCGCCAGATGCCGCTCTGGCAGGAGCTTCCGCTGCTGCTCATCGTGGCGTTCTGCCTGGCGGTGCTGATCCGCACGTTCCTGCTCCAGGCGTTCTTCATCCCCTCCGGGTCGATGGAGAACACGCTGCTCGTCGGCGACCGGGTGCTCGTCAACAAGGTCGTCTACGACGTCCGCGACCCCGTCCGCGGCGAGGTGGTGGTGTTCCGCGGCACCGACCGCTGGGTCGCCCAGGAGGCGCCCGCGCCGCCCACCAACTTCGCCGGCCAGGTGAGCCGCACGCTCGGTGACCTGGTGGGCGTCAGCCGCCCCGGCGAGAAGGACTTCATCAAGCGGGTCATCGGCGTGCCGGGCGACAAGATCTGGTGCTGCGACGACGGCCGCGTGGTGGTCAACGGGGTGCCGCTGGACGAGCAGGCGTACGTCTCCGAGGACTCCCCGCTCGAGCTTCCGCCCAATCCGAAGGAATGCCGGTCCCGGCAGTTCACCGAGGTGGTGGTGCCGCCGGGGCAGATCTTCGTGATGGGTGACCACCGGCTGGTCTCGCAGGACGCCCGATGTCAGGGGCCGGTGCCGATCGAGAACGTGATCGGTCGCGCCTTCATGATCGTCTGGCCGTCGCAGCGGTGGACCACCCTGCCCGTACCGGAGACGTTCGCGGACGTGCCGCGCGCGGACGCCGCGGCCGCCTCCGGCCCGGTCCCGGTGGATCCCGACCCGGTGGGCGGAGTCGTCCTGATCGTGCCGGTCGTGGCGACGCTCACGGTTCTCGCGGGTTCGGGGCGACTGCGCCGCACCCGGGGACGTAGGCTCCTCCCGTGATCGACGAGCAGACCGAGAAGCCGCGCAACTCCTTCTGGAAGGAGCTGCCCATCCTCCTGGGTGTGGCGATCCTGGTCGCAGTGCTGGTTCGCGCCTTCGTGCTGCAGACCTTCTTCATCCCGTCGCCGTCCATGGAGAACACCCTCAAGATCGACGATCGGGTGCTGGTCAACAAGCTGGTCTACGACTTCCGCTCGCCGCACCGGGGCGAGGTGATCGTCTTCAAGGCGCCCACCGAGTGGAGCGGCAACCCCGACGGTGAGGACTTCATCAAGCGGGTGATCGGCGTCGGCGGCGATCACGTGGTCTGCTGCGACCGTACGGGCGGGCAGGACCGGCTGGTCATCAACGGCAAGCCGGTCGACGAGCCGTTCATCTTCCCCGGCAACAAGCCCGCCGACCAGGACTTCGACATCACCGTGCCGAAGGGCCGGCTGTGGGTCATGGGTGACCACCGGGAGGCCTCCGGCGACTCGCTGGAGCACTGGCAGCAGTCCGGCGAGGACATCACCGTCGCCACCATCCCGGAGGGCGAGGTCGTCGGGCGGGCTTTCACCATCTTCTGGCCGGTCAGCCGCGCCACCTGGCTCAGCGTGCCGAAGCAGTTCGAGGGGATCCCCAATCCCTGACCCGACGGCTTCCGCGCGCCCCCACGCCCACCCCCGGCCGCCGGCGGGAGGGCGTGGTCGTTCGTCGCAGCCGTCTGGCAGGCTGGTGCGGTGACCGTCTACACCCCTCGTCGCGCGGCCCGGGTGCTGCTGGTCGACGCGTCCGACCGGGTGCTGCTCTTCGAGGGCAGTGATCCGGCCCGGCCGGGTCACCGCTACTGGTTCACCCCCGGCGGCGGGCTGGACCCGGGGGAGGCCCCGGCCGACGGCGCGGCCCGTGAGCTGGCCGAGGAGACCGGCCTGCGGCTGGCCCCGGCCGAGCTGGGCGCGCCGGTCTGGTCGGAGACCGTCGAGTTCCCGTTCGACGGCGTCTGGTACCGCCAGGAGCAGCAGTTCTACCTGGTCCGGGTAGCGGGCTGGGAGGTCGACACCACCGGCTTCAACGACGTCGAGCGCGCGAGCGTGCACGGGCACCGCTGGTGGACGGTGACCGACCTGGCCGCCACCGCCGAGCGCTACTACCCGCCGGACCTGCCGGGCCGGCTCGGCGCCGTGCTGGTGGGAGGCGGCGCATGCTGACCCCGCCGCGCACGGTGGTGCGCCGCGACGGCGGCCTCTACGCGCTGGAGCGGGCCCTGCAACGGCGGGGCTTCCGCTACGTCGCGGGCGCCGACGAGGCGGGCCGGGGCGCCTGCGCCGGGCCGCTGGTGGCCGCCGCCGCGATCCTGCCCGAGGGCCGTCGCGGCGAGATCGACGAGCTGGCCGACTCCAAGCTGCTCACCCCGGCCGCCCGGGAGCGCGTCCACGACGAGGTGGTGGCGCGGGCCCTGGCGTACGCCGTGGTGGTCATCCCGGCCGAGGAGGTGGACGCCCGCGGGTTGCACGTGTGCAACCTCGCCGCGATGCGCCGGGCGCTCGCCTCGCTGACCACCCGCCCGGAGTACGTGCTGACCGACGGCTTCGGCGTCGACGGGCTCGACGTGCCGGGGCTGGCGGTCTGGAAGGGCGACCGGGTGGCCGCCTGCGTGGCTGCGGCCAGTGTGCTCGCCAAGGTCACCCGGGACCGGATCATGGTGGAACTGGACGGGCGGTTCCCCGGCTACGGCTTCGCCGAACACAAGGGCTACATCACCGCCGAGCACAGCGCCGCGCTGCGCGCGCTCGGGCCCTGCCGGGAGCACCGCTTCTCGTACGTGAACGTGGCCGCCGTCTCCGGACGGGACGGCCGGCCTCCCCGCGCCCGCCGCCCGGCGGGCGCCGACGCGGTGTCGCCCGAGCCCGTGGCCGGGCTGCCGGGACTCGGGGCCGGCGCGTTCGCCGGGCGCCCGGACGAGCCGATGGGGCGCTCCGGCGCGCCAGGGGGTACCGTCGGCGTGGCGTTGGGCGAGCAGCCGCGACCTCCGGCGTCGGTGGGGGAAGATGTGGTCATGGAAGGCGGAGTGCGATGAGCGCGGAAGATCTCGAGAAGTACGAGACCGAGATGGAGCTGCAGCTCTACCGGGAGTACCGCGACATTGTCCGCCAGTTCTCCTACGTGGTGGAGACCGAGCGTCGTTTCTATCTGGCGAACCAGGTCGACCTGCACGTCCGCAACTCGGACGGCGAGGTCTACTTCGAGGTCGAGATGCACGACGCCTGGGTGTGGGACATGTACCGGCCTGCCCGTTTCGTCAAGAACGTCCGAGTAATGACGTTCAAGGATGTCAATGTGGAAGAGCTCGAAAAGCCCGACATCTCGCTTCCCGCAGATTCCGGATTCGGGAGCTGAGCCGGAGCGGCCCGCCGCCCGGATCACCGCTCCGGCACCACCACTTCCACCCGCTGCACCAGGTTGTTCGCGAACCCGCCCCGGTTCCACGGCTGCTCGACCGGCTGAGTGCGCCCCGAGGCGTCGGTCGCCCGGGCGCCCAGCACGTACCGCCCCGGGGTCGCCGTCCAGCTCACCGACCATCGACGCCACGCCCACTCGCCGCCGGCCGGCTCGTCCAGGACCGCCGGCGCCCACGTGCCGCCACCGTCCATCGTCACCTCGACCGACGTCACCGGCGCGTGCCCCGACCAGGCCCGGCCGTCCACCGTGCACAGCCCCGGCCGCACCACCCGGGTCCGGGACATGAAGTCCGGGAACCCGGGCGGGCGCACCAGGGCACGCGGTTCGATCCGGGTCACCGGCACGCCCGGGTCGTCGGCGTCGCGCCGCAACCGGTAGGCCACCGCGTTCTGGTAGCCGTCGAACGGCTCGGTCGTCACCGTGATGTCGCGCAGCCACTTCACGTGCGCCATGCCGTACCAGCCGGGCACGATCAGCCGCAGCGGCGCGCCGTGCTGCGGCAGCAGGGGAGCGCCGTTCATCTCGTACGCCAGCAGCACCTCCTCGCGCAGCGCGTCGGCCACCGGCAGCGCCCGCTGGTAGTCCTGCTCGACGCCGCGCTCGATCCCGTGGTCCGCCCCGGTGAACACCACGTCCACCGCGTCGCCGGACAGCCCGGCCTCGCGCAGCAGCGGCGCCAGCGGGGTACCGGTCCACTCGGCGTTGCCCACCGCCTCCACCAGCCAGGGCTGGCTCACCGGGCGGGGCCGCAGCAGCGCCCGGCCGTTGCCCGCGCACTCCAGCGTGACCCGGTGGGTCACCCGGGGCCGGTCGCGCAGCGCCGCCAGGTCCAGCCGCAGTGGACGCTGCACCGCGCCGGACACGCTCAGCGCGTACGCGGCCGGGTCGACGTCCGGGATGTCGTAGTGGATGAGCAGGTAGTGCAGGCCCGCCGGGGTCACGTCGTAGCGCAGCGCCTCCAGCGGGATGCCGTGGTTGCGCGCGGCGAGCTGGAGCTCCTCGGCGCTGATCGCCTCGTCCGGCCCGGCGACCCGGGCGGGTCGGCTCGCGTCGTCCACTGTGGTCATTCCTGCTCCGTCCGCTCCAGCACGTCGTAGCCCACGAACGTGAACATCCGTGCACCCGGCACCAGCGGGCGCGGGGTGCCGGTGAAGCGGTGCGCGCCGACCCCCACACCGTCGGCCGGGCTGCCCACCGCGACCGGCTCGAAGCCCTCCTCGGCGAACCACTCGCAGATCACCGGCACCAGATCCGGCTCGCGCCGGTGCCGCGTCCACAGCACCATGCCGCCGGTGGCGCAGAGCGAGGCGCAGTGCCGCACCGTCGCCCGGATGTCGTCGTCGGTGATGTTGCCGAAGATGCCGCAGACCAGCACCAGATCGGCCGGGGCCAGATCGGCGTAGCCGTCGGTCAGCGCGGCGTCCCCGGTCACCACCTGCACGCCGGTGAGCCCCGCGTCGGCGGCGGCGCGGCGGGCCAGATCGGCGTTGCGCGGGTCCAGCTCGACCAGGCGGGCGGTCACGTCGGCGCCCCGGGGGTGAGCGGCCAGCACCGGGATCAGGTCACGGCCCTGACCGGCGCAGAGACTCAGCGCGCGCAGCGGACCGGGCGGCGCGGCGTCGAGGGCGTCGGCGACACGCCGCCGCACCTCGGCGAGCCGCCGGGCCAGTGCGGACTCGGGCTGGTCGTAGTCGCGGTGCCAGGCGTACCAGTCCTTCGTCACCCGGCCAGCATAGGCGTCCCGGCCGTAGCAGATCCGCCCCGATTTCGGCGCTCGTCCACAGTGGGGGCGCCGTCCACAGGGCGACCGCGTGGCGCGCGCGGGGCAGCACGCGGACGGTCAGGGTACGCGGTGTGCGTATCCCCATCGGTCGGGCCGGCAGGGGCCTGCTGCTTGTGCTCGTGCTCGCCTTCTGGTTGCCGGGCGTCCCCGCGGCGAGCCTTGACGGGCCGGTGGCGGCGGGCGGCTCGGCGGCGGTCCTTGACGGGCCGGACGTCACGACGGGATACCGGGGCGCGCCCGGGGGGCCGGCGACCGCCGGACGGTTCCGGTGGCCGCTGCCCGGTCCACCCCGCGTGGCACGCGGGTTCGACCCGCCGCCGCAGCCGTGGATGCCCGGGCACCGGGGCGTGGACCTGGCAGACGCGCCCGGCGCGCAGGTCCGCTCGGCCGGCGCCGGGACCGTCCTGTTCGCCGGCTCGGTCGCCGGCCGGCCGGTGCTCACCGTCGGCCACCACGACGGGCTGCGCACCACCTACGAGCCGGTCCGGTCCCGGGTCACCGCCGGCACCCGGGTCGACGCCGGCACCCCGATCGGTGACCTGCTCGCCGGGCATCCCGGCTGCGCCGAGGCGGCCTGCCTGCACTGGGGGCTGCGACGCGGCGCCGAGTACCTGGATCCGCTCGCGCTGCTCGGGCTCGGCCGGGTCCGGCTGCTGCCGCTCGACCCGGGAGCCGACGCCGGTCCCCTGAGTCGTGGCGCCGCCGCCGGCTTCGGCCGGATGCGCCGCTCAGCGCTGGGCGAGCAGCGTGGGCAGCCGGACGGCCAGCCGGTCGTACTCGTCGGGGGTGTTGTAGACCTGGCCGCACAGCCGCAGGTACCCGCGCCCGTTCCAGCCGGCCACCGACACCTCGGCGGAGAGCCGGTCGGCGATCCGGGCCCGCAGCTCCCGGGCCGCGTCCAGTGTCGTCGCGACACCCGGCGGCAGCGGCACCAGACGCATGGCGACCGCCGGTCCGCCGGGCTCCGGCAGCCGCTCGGGCGCCACCCCCAGCGCGTCCCCGACGACCCGTTGCCCGTACGCGGCCAGCGCCGCGTTGTGCGCCCGTACCCGGTCGACGCCGAGGCTGCGCAGTGTGAACAGGCCCACCGGGGCGGCCAGCCAGCCGGTGTAGTCGAGCGTCGCCTGCCATTCCACCCGGGTCGGGAAGCCGCTGTCCTGCTCCCACGAGACGACGAGCGGCTGGATCTTCTCCCGCCACGACGGCGCCACCACGAGCGCGGCGGTGCCGCGCGACGCGTACGCCCACTTGTGCAGGTTGCCCACCCAGAAGTCGGCGCCGATCGACGCGACGGTGGCCGGCAGCATGCCCGGCGCGTGCGCGGCGTCCACCAGCACCGGCACGCCCTGCTCCCGGGCCACCGCGACGAGCGCGGCGGCCGGAAACAGCCGGGCGGTCGGCGAGGTGAGCTGGTCGACGATGAGCAGCCGGGTACGCCCGGGGCGCAACCCGGCGCGGACGATCTCGACCACCTCCTCGTCGGTGGCGGTCAACGGCACCGGCAGGGTGCGCGACACCGCCCCCGTGCGGGCGCACTCCCGCCCGATCGAGAGAGCCACCGCCCCGTACCCGTGGTCGGTGGTCAGGATCTCGTCGCCGGGGCGCAGCGCCAGCGACTGCAACACGACCGCCGCGCCGGCGGTGACGTTGCCGACCAGCGCGGTGCCGTCCGGGTCCGCGCCGAGGAACGCGGCCAGGTGCCGCCGGGCGTGGGCGATCCGGTCGACCAGGCCCTGGGTGAAGAACCGCAGCGGGTTGGCCTCCATCTCGTCGCGCAGGCGCTGCTGGGCGCGCTGCACGGCGATCGGCACGGCGCCGAACGAGCCGTGGTTGAGGTGGCTGACGGAGGGATCGAGGGAGAAGAGCAGCCGAGCACCGGGAATCGGCTCGGGCGGCTGCGGCACCGTCATCCGTCGATCCTAGCCCGAGATGGATCATCACCCGGCCGGATTCCGCCGGTCAGGCGCGGGGGTGCGCCTGCCGGTACGCCGCACGCAGCCGCTCCACCGACACGTGCGTGTAGATCTGCGTGCTCGCCAGCGACGAGTGCCCGAGCAGCTCCTGCACCGCCCGCAGGTCCGCGCCGCCTTCTAGCAGGTGGGTGGCGGCCGAGTGACGCAGCCCGTGCGGCGTCACCCGGGGCACCCCGGCGGCTTCGGTCCAGTCGGCCACGATCCGCCGCGCGGTGGTCGGGTTGAGCCGCCCGCCCCGCGCCCCGAGCAGCAGCGCCCGGCCCGAGCCGGGCGTCGCCAGAGCCGGCCGCCCGACGCTCAGCCACGCATCGAGCGCCCGCTGCGCCGGCACCCCGTAGGGCACCGACCGCTCCCGGCCGCCCTTGCCGAGTACGCGCACCACCCGGCGGCCCTGGTCGACGTCGGTCACGTCCAGGCCGCACGCCTCGCTGATCCGTACCCCGGTGCCGTAGAGCAGTTCGAGCAGCAGCCGGTCACGCAGCAGCACGGCCTCGGGCGTATCCGCGCCCGGTGCTTCCCCGGGTTGCGGGGCGTCGGCGGGCCGGGCCGCCTCCATCAGGGCGGCGGCCTGGTCGGCCCGCAGCACGGTGGGCAGTTCCCGCCGGGCCCGAGGGCTCGCCAGCGGCGCGGCGATGTCGTCGGCGAGCAGGCCGGCGCGGTGCGCCCAGGCGCTGAACGTCCGGGCCGCGGCGGCGCGGCGGGCCATCGTCGTCCGGGCCGCGCCCATGGTCCGCTGCTTCGCCAGCCAGCTGCGCAGCACGGCGAGGTCCAGCTCCGGCAGCTCGGCGCAGCCCATCCGGACCGCGTGGTCGAGCAGCGACACGAGATCCGTGACGTACGCGCGAACGGTGTGGACGGACCGGTTGCGCACCCGCGACAGGTGGTCGGCGAAGTCGTCCACCGCCTCACGCATCGACGCGGGCAGCTCCTCGTGCGCGTCCCGGGTGCCGCGCTGCCGCTTGCTCACCGCGGCACCCCGACCTGGCGCACGCGGTCGTAACAGAGGCGGACAGCGATCACCGGTCCAGCGTACGGCCGGAGCGCCGCCGCGCGCTGAGCCGCCGCACGCCTTCACCGCGCCGGCCGGGCCGTCGGCGCCGCCGTGGCCGCGGTGTGCCGTGCGCCGCCGCGCCAGTGCCTTCCGGCGTGACGATCGCGCCGCGCCGAGCAGGGTGGCTAAACCGGGCCTGGACAGAGGAAACTCATGCTGCGGCCAGGCACAGGGCGGCAACCGGACGGCAGCGTGGCTGAGCCGGCGCGCCCCACGGGTGGCCGATCCGGCCGCGATCGGACAGCCGCGTCCCGCGACGGTGACGCCCGGTACGAAAAGGGGCCGACAGTGGGAGTGGACGCGGTCCTCTACCGACAGATCTCGGCGGGCAGCAGTCGTCGCCGGCCCGCGTACGTCTCGATCGAGGTCGTCGCGGATCCGCAGGACGTGCTGCTCGGTCTGCTGGCGCGGGTCCGCGGCGGTGGCCGGACGCCGCTGCTGGATCGCGTCGACCCGCTCGGCGAGCTGACAGTCGACACCGATCGGATGTCGCAGTTGCTCGCCGACCTGCGGTGCCTGGCCGAGGTGGCCGGGGCGCCGGCGGAGGCCGACCACATCCGCCGGCTGGCCCGGCTGGCCCGCCGCTGCGCGGAGCGCCGAGACACCGAGATCCGGTTCGAGGGCGACTGACGATCGCGCGTCCCGTCGCCGTGCCGTGCCGTGCCGGCTCAGGCTTCGGCCGGCTGCCGCGTGGCCCGGATCCGGCGCGTGCCCCACACGATCAGCAGGACTCCGGCCACGAACAGCGCCGGACCGGCGACGAAGCCGATGTCCCGGATCATCAGGTCGATGTCGTGCTGCTTCTCCGCCTCGGCCTTCTGCGCCTCGTAGGAGCCGTCGCCCGCGCCGAACATGCACCGGTCCCGGGGCGTCATCACATCCTCGCCGCACATCGTCGGGCCGTTCGGGTCGTAGTCGCCGATGTCGCGGTGGGACAGGATCGCGAAGAACACCACGAAGAGGCTGACCACGACCAGCATGCCGCCGAACGCACGACGCCCCGACCCGGGTGGGCCGGCCGCCGGGTTGCGGCGCGAGGTCTCCTGCGTGCTCATCGGCCGCCTCCGCGCGTCGGCGGGATGGCCGACGCCGGCCCGGCGAGCCGCACCTCGGCGCCGGACTCCGACCATTGTGGACATGTGCGACGGTTCGCTGCCCCAGTCATCCTTCTCCCCGTGACGGCGCCCGGCGTCCGGCCGGGGCGCGATCGTTCCCGCAACGGCTTCCGCCGCGCGCGAAATGGTGATCCTAGAAGACCGGGGCCGGTCCCACGGCCCCGTCGCCGGGCGGTTGCGAGGGGGTACGCGCCGCCTGTCACGTCGGGCCGGCCGCTGGCGGGGCGAGCGCGTAGCCGCCGTCGCGACGAACCACCATCGTCAGTTCCTCCAGCAGGGACAGCTTGCGCATCGCGGTACGCAGGTCCACGCCGGCCCGGGCGGCGACGCTCTCCAGGTCGAGCGCCCGGCGGCGGGGCAACGCCTCCAGCACCTGGGTGGCCTCCTCGTCGAGCCGGTCCCGTGGGCGCTCGGGCGCTCGGGCCGGCGGGGCCAGGTCGTAGCCGATCCGTCCCACCTCCTCCAGCACGTGCGCGAGGCCGGTGACCAGCCGCGCGTCCGGCCGCTCGCGCAGCACCTCGTGCCCGCCGACCGACATCGCGGAGGTGACCGGCCCGGGAACCACCATCGCGTGGCGGCGGAGGCCGAGCGCCCGGTTGAGCGTCTGGGTGGCGCCGCTGCGCGCCGCCGCCTCCACCAGCACCGTGCCGCGTGTCGCCGCCGCTATCACCCGGTTGCGGATGAGGAACCGGGGCCGCAGCGGCTCCGCGCCCGGCATCCACTCGCTCACCAGCAGGCCGGTCTCGGCGATCCGGTCGAACAACGCGGCGTTGCCCATCGGGTACGGGCGGTCCACCCCGCACGCCAGCACGGCGACGGTGCGCCCGCCCGCTGTCAACGCGCCGCGATGGGCGGCGGAGTCGATGCCGAACGCCCCGCCCGACACCACAGTCCACTCCCGGTCGGCCAGGCCGTAGCCCAGTTCGGTGGCGATGTGTGAGCCGTAGGGGGTGGCCGCCCGGGCGCCGACCACCGCCACCGAGTGCGCCAGCGTCTCGCCGAGCGGCCACGCCCCGCGTACCCAGAAGCAGAGCGGCGGGTCGGTCTCCACATCGACCCGGCGGGTGGCGCCGGGCAGCGCCAGTCGCCGGAGGTCACGGACCTGGGCCGGCCACTCGTCGTCGTCCGGGGTGACCAGCCGGGCGCCCAGCCGCTCACCACGGGCCAGCGCCTCGGCCGCGACCGCCCGGGCGTCACCTGCAGCGGCCCGCGCCGCCACGGCCGAGCGCAGGGCCTGCTCCGGCGCGCCACCGGACAGCAGCAGGTCGAGCGCGGCGACCGGGCCGATCCGCTGCACCAGGGCGTACACGGATCGGGTGCCGGGCTCGGCGAGCCAGGTGAGCGCGACCCGCGCCAGCTTGGTTTCTTCAGTGCTCACGGGGCCTCTCCCGTCCGCAGTTGGATGGCCTCCGCGACGTCCTCGCGGCCGGGGCGGTCCCGCCCGTCCAGGTCCGCGATGGTCCAGGCGAGCCGCAGTACGCGGTCGTAGCCGCGCGCGGACAGCGAACCGGTGTCGAGCCGGTGCCGCAGGTCCGTCGTGACCCGGGCGGGCAGGTGCCACGGCGGACGGCGCAGGTACGGGCCGGGGACGTCGGCGTTGACCCGGTGCCCGGTGGCCGCCCAGCGGTCGGCGGCGGCTCGTCGTGCGGCGGCGACCCGGGCGGCGACGGTGGCCGAGGACTCGTGCGCGGCATCGGTACGCAACAGTTCCGCCGCGCGTACCGCCTGCAGCCGGACCTGCACGTCCACCCGGTCGAGCAGCGGCCCCGACAACCGGCCCAGGTAGCGCCGCCGGGCCAGCGGTGTGCACTCGCAGTCGACGTCGCCGGACGGCTTCGCGCACGGGCAGGGGTTGGCGGCCAGCACCAGTTGCGTGCGGGCCGGGTACTCGGTCGCGCCGCGCGTGCGCGCCACACGTACCCGGCCGCTCTCCAGCGGCTGCCGCAACGCCTCCAGCGCGCCCTTGCCGAACTCGGGCGCCTCGTCGAGGAACAGCACCCCGCGGTGGGCCAGCGACACCGCGCCGGGACGGGCCAGCCCGGAGCCGCCACCGACGAGGGCGGGCACCGTGGCGGTGTGGTGGGGCGCCTGGAACGGAGGACGGCGCAGCAGCCCGCCGCCGGGCGGCAGCAGGCCGGCGATCGAGTGCAGCGCGGTCACCTCCAGGGCGGCCTCGTCGTCCAGCTCGGGCAGCACCGACGGCAGCCGCTCGGCGAGCATGGTCTTGCCGGCGCCGGGCGGGCCGAGCAGCGCGAGGTGATGACCGCCGGCGGCGGCGATCTCCAGCGCGCGCCGCCCGAGCGGCTGGCCGGCCACGTCGGCGAGATCCGGCCCGGGTGGGGTCCCGGCCGGGGCCGGAGCGGGCGGGGCGAGCAGTGGCGCGCCGGTGCGGACGTGTGCGACGAGCCGGTGCAGCGTGTCGACGGCGTGCACCCGTACGCCGGGGATGACTGCCGCCTCGGCGGCGTTGCCGGCGGGTACGACGACCCGGGTGTGCCCGGCGCGGGCTGCGGCGGCGACCATGGGCAGCGTGCCGCGTACCGGGCGCACCGCGCCGTCGAGGCCGAGTTCGCCGAGCACGACAGTGGCGTCCAGGGCGACGGGCGGCAGCTCACCCGAGCCGGCGAGCACGGCGACCGCGATGGCCAGGTCGAACGCCGAGCCGTACTTGGGCAGGGTGGCGGGCAGCAGATTGAGGGTGATCCGCCGGTTGGGCCACTTCTGGCCGGAGTTGACGATCGCGGCACGGACCCGGTCGCGCGCCTCGTGCAGCGCGGTGTCGGGCAGACCGGAGATGATCACGGCGGGCAGGCCGGGGGCGAGGTCGGCCTCGACCTCGACGAGGTGCCCGGCGACTCCGGCCAGGCCCACGCTCAGCACTTTCGCGTACCCCATGTCAGAACGCACCGCGCAGGTGCTCGACCCGGGCGGGGCCGGTGAGCGGGAGCCGGACGGACAGCACGTCGAAGCGGACCTCGTCGGCGGTGGTGCCGGTCTCGGCGAGCCACCGGGCGGCCAGGCCGCGCAGCCGGCGGGCCTTGGCCGGGACGACGGCCTCGGCGGGGGAGCCGAACTGCTCGGTGCGGCGGGTCTTGACCTCGCAGATGGCCAGGACCGGGCCCTCCCAGGCGATGATGTCGATCTCGCCCTCGGGGCAGCGCCAGTTGCGGGCGACCGGGCGCAGGCCCGTCTCGATCAGGTGCCGCAGCGCGCACCGCTCGCCGTACGCGCCGACGGCTCGGTTCCGGTTCGTCATGCCGGCCAGGATGCGCCGGGGCGGCCCGGGGCGGCGGGACGGATGCGGCTGCCCTGTGGACAAGCTGACGGTTGTGGACGGAGCCACGATCACCGGATCGATGTGGTAAGGCTGCCGGCCGTACATGCGAGACGCCAGTGGCGGACGGTGACGGCGGTGACGACCTCGGGAGCATGTGGGCGGTTTGCGCTAACCAGTTGTGACGTCTCTTTACAGGGCGTGTAGCTGATCTTTACTGTCGCATCGCTGAGGAGCAATGAACGGGGGCTGTAATGAACTTGAGCTTGATCTATAGAACGACCGTCGCGCTGAGCCACTCTCGCCGACCAGTCGTCGATCAACTCGCCCGCTGACGAGCCGCTCGCGCTGACACATCCCGACGTCGGGCGCCGGAGCGACCGCCGTCCGCTACAGGTTCTTGATTTCCACGCCTTGAGTCCCGTGCCCCGCACGGCCCTCTGACGTGCCAAAACGCAATGAGGAGTGTCTAGGTGAGAGCACCTGGATCGGTTTTCGCGTGGCGTCGTCGCGGTTTCGCCGCCGCAGTCGTCACGCTGGCCCTGATCGCGGTCGGCAGCCCGACCCTGCTGCCGTCGCCAGCGGTGGCCGAACCGCCGGCGTCCCCGGACGCACCCGTGCTGGGCGAGGTCGACGCGCTGGCGCAGGCCAGGAAGCTCAAGATGCAGGTCGAGGTCACCAGCCTCAAGAGCGAGAACTCACGTGTGCTCGCCACGCCCCAGGGCAACCTGGTGCTGGAGTCATACGTGGAGCCGCAGTGGACGAAGACTCGCAACAACAACTCGTGGCAACGGATCGATACCCGGCTCGAACGGCGAGCCGACGGTTCGCTGGGGCCCGTGGCGACGCTGGCCGACGTGTCGTTCAGCCAGGGCGGAAGCGCACCGGCGATTCGGCTGCCGGTGGCCGACGGGCAGGTGTCGCTGTCCTGGCCGGGGGAGCTCCCGGCCCCCTCGCTCGACGGCGACACCGCCGTCTACGCCTCGGTGCTGCCGGACGTGGACCTGCGGCTGCGGGCTTTGCGCGACGGGTTCACCTGGGCGCTCGTGGTGAAGTCCGCGCAGGCCGCGGCGAACCCGATGTTGAACGAGTTGCGCTTCTCGCTGCGGACGACGGGGTCGCTGACCAAGCGGTCCAAGGCCGGCGGCGGATTCGAGGTGGTCGACCCGACCGGTAGCCCGATGCTGTCCGCGGGCGGTGCGCTGATGTGGGATTCGACCGGGGTGGCGCCGAAGGCGCGTGCGGGGACGAGCCGGGCGGCAGCCGACTTCGCCGCCTGGGACCGGCGCGAGTCGTTGCGGGTCGCGCCGGACCACGCGCGCAAGGCGGAGATTCCGACCCGGGTGCAGGGCGACGACCTGGTCATCGTGCCGGACCAGGCGCTGCTGCGGGGCAAGAACACGGTCTACCCAGTGGTCATCGATCCGTGGAGCACAATCGAGAAGACCCGTTGGGGTTACTCGAGCACCAACAACGCGACCCGCAACGACGGTGTGGCCCGCGTCGGCCGGGACCCCGAGGGGTCCGGCACCTACCGGTCGTACTTCTCGTTCAAGCTCACGTCGCTGTCCGGCAAGACCATCCGCAGCGCCAAGTTCCTGACGGAGATGACGCACTCGTGGGACTGCGGCAACACCCCAGTGAACCTCTGGCGGACGGCCGACATGGCGACCACGGGCAAGCAGACCTGGTCCGGGCCGAGCTTCTCCAAGTGGTTGGAGAAGCGGTCCGGGCACGCGCACAAGCCATCCACCGGTGAGGGCTGCCCCGACGACCCCCAGCCGGACCAGCCGATGGAGTTCGCCAGCCCGAACGTCACCGCCGACATCAGCGCCAACCGGGGCCAGGAGATCTACACGCTGGCGCTGTCGACCCGCGAGTCCGACGGCACATCGGAGTCGACGAGCAACTGGTGGAAGAAGTTCGACCCTGTGCAGACCAAGCTGACGGTGGAGTACAACACCAACCCCAACACCCCGACGGCTGCACAACTGTCGACCCACGCCGGCTACACCGCTCCGGGGCAGGCGTGTGTGACCGGTACGTCACGGCCGGCAGTGCGCTCGGACTTCCCGTGGCTGAAGGCGACGGTCAGTGACCCGGACGGCAGCGGTGGTGGCAGCCTCTCCGGCGTCTTCACCCTCCAGAAGCTGGTGGGTGGCACCTGGACGAACGTGTCCGGCTGGCCCAAGACCGATTCCGGGGTCGCGCCCGGAGCCAAGGCCGAGTTGCAGCTGTCCGCGAAGACGGTCAACGGCGAGATCTACCGGTGGCAGGTGCAGACCAAGGACACCCTCGGCGGTTCCTCCACGGCGTCCCCGTGGTGCGAGTTCTCCGTCGACTACTCCGCACCCGAGGCGACCCCCGGGGTTGTCGCCGCCGACGGCCTCTACCTGGAGTCGCCGCCCCGGGGCACGAACCAGGACCTGCGGGGATCGGTCGGTTACACCGGGCGCTTCACCTTCTCGGCCAACGGCGCCGCCGACGTATACGACTACGTCTACCAGATGAACGGTGGTCCGGAGATGGTCGTCCGTGCCAGCAGTCTCGGCGGCACCGCCACCACGGTGGCGACGCCCACGCTGCGGCATGAGAACGTGCTGACCGTCCGCAGCCGCGACCAGGCCGGGAACTCGTCCGCCCCCTACGACTACGCCTTCCTGGCAGGCGACCCGTCCGGTCCGGTCGCGCACTGGGCGATGGATGAGGGAACCGGTCTGATCCTGAACAACAAGGTCGAGGGCGCTCCGGTGGCGACCATGAGCCCGTCCCCGGCCTGGGCGGACTCGCGTGTGCTGGGTACGAGCCGGCGAAGCGGCAAGGACTGGGCGGTCAAGTTCGACGGCGACGATCAGGCCGCGACCACAGGCCCGGTCATCGACACCACCCGCAGCTTCTCCTTCGCTGCCTGGGTCCGCGCCGATGTGGTCGGTGGGGTGGTCATGGCGCAGGTCGGCACGAACAAGAGCCCGTTCGAACTCCAGTACCATCCGGCGAAGCAGCGATGGTGCTGGGTCAGCTACGCATCGGACACGGTGAACGCTCTGGCGACCCCGTCACCCGCGTGCGGTACCGAGCCGGTGCAACCGGGCGTGTGGGTACACCTCGCCGGTGTCTACGATGCCGGCTCGACCAACCAGCTCTCGTTGTACGTGAACGGGGTCCGCAAGGGCGTGGGCATGGCCAACGCCTCCGTGTGGTCCGCGTCCGGGCCACTGACGATCGGTGCTGCGCGCAACGGGGCACCGACCGGTTGGATCAACGGCGCCATCAGCGAGGCCCGGGTCTGGGACCGGGTCATCGACCCGGAGACGGACCTGTCCGAGATCGTGGCGCCCGTCCGGGTCGGCCAGTGGGACATGGACAGTGACGACCAGGACGAGCCGAGGGAATCGGGCGACTCCTCCGACTACCGGACACCACTGACTCTCGGTCCGGCGCCGGCCGCGAACTGGACCACGGAGGGCTTCAACGGATCGACTGCCCTGCGCTTCGACGGAATCTCGGGTGCCGCACAGACCAGCGGTCCGGTGCTGCGCACCGACCAGTCGTACACCGTCTCGGCGTGGGTGCGGTTCGCAGGCGGCGCGGGCGCCCGCACGGTGATCGCCCAGGACGGTGTGAACATCTCCAGTTCGTTCCTGAGCTGTCGTACCGACGCGAACGGGTCGAAGTGGTCGATCATGCTCCGCTCCGGCGACTTGACCTCCGCGCCTGGGTTCTACGTGACCGGCAGCACCTGCCTCGTCAACCAGTGGACGCACCTCACGGCCGTGCAGGATGCCACGAGCCGGACGATGAGCCTCTACGTGGACGGCAATTTGTTCAGTCAGCTCACCCCCACCTTCAACCCGTGGCACGGAACAGGCGGGCTGGCGGTCGGCCGAGGCAGGTGGGGGGCGCCCACCGACTACTTCAACGGTGACATCGACCGTGTCCAGGTATGGCAGGGCGCGCTGAGCGCCGCAGAGGTCCAGGCGGCGTTCGCCGCAACCGACTGACCCGGGTCTCCGGTCCCGTCCGCAACGCAGGTGCGGCAACCTCTCGTTCTTGAAGGGCAGAAATGAGAATCGATCGATCCGGCCGGCCGCAACCAGGCGGTGGGGGGATGCGGGTCAGCGTCGCGGTGCGACGGGGCGCCCGTCGTACCCTCGCCGCGGGGTTGGCCACGGTCCTCGCCGCCACGCTCGGTGGCCAGTTGCCGGCCCGCGCGGAGCGGCCGGAGCAGGCCCTCCACCTAGACCCGCAGCGGTACTCCTCCGCCCCGCTGCACAAGGCCGCGTCCAGCAAGCGGATTCCCGACAAGGACGCCGCGGCGGCCAAGGTGCGGCGCCCCGCACCGGTCTGGCCAACGGCGGGCTCCGCCGAGGTGTCACTGGCGGCGACCGCCGGCGCAGCGGCAACACCGAGCCGGGCCGGGTCGCTGCCGGTCACGGTCCGGCCGGCTACCGCGTCCTCGGCCAACCGAAGCGCGGTGGCCGCGCCCGCCAAGGTCCGGGTCGAGGTCCTGCCGAAGGCCCAGGCCGAAGCGGCCGGCATCAACGGCCTACTGGTACGCCTCGGACGCACTGACGGGGTGCGGGCGGCCGGCCCGGTCGAGGTGGGTATCGACTACGCCGCCTTCGCGACCGCGTACGGCGGTGACTGGGCGTCGAGACTGCGGCTGGCGCAGCTGCCCGACTGTGCCCTGAGCACCCCCGCCGCAGCGGACTGCCGCAGCACGCCGTTGAACTCGCGTAACGACGTGCGGACCCGGACGGTCACCACCACCGTGTCGGTGCCCGAGGCCCAGGCCGCTGCGGTCTTCGCCCTGACCGCCGGCCCGTCCGGTGGAGCCGGCGACTTCGCCGCCTCCAGCCTCGCCTCCACGTCGTCGTGGAGCCACAGCGGTGCCACCGGCAGCTTCCAGTGGTCGTACCCGATGCGTGTCCCGCCGGGCCCCGGCGGACCGGAACCGACCCTCGGCCTCGGCTACTCGTCGCAGTCGGTGGACGGTCGGCACGCGGCGACCAACAACCAGCCGAGCCTGTTCGGGGAGGGCTTCGAGTTCTCCCCCGGCTTCGTCGAGCGGCGCTACAAGGCGTGCGCCGACGACATGGGTGGCAACGCGAACAACACGGTCAAGACCGGTGACCTGTGCTGGGGCCCGGAGAACGCCGTCATGTCGCTCAACGGCAGCACCGTCGAACTGCTCAAGGGCAGCGACGGCACCTGGCACCCCCGCAGCGAGAACGGAACCAAGGTCGAGCTGCTCACCGCGTCGGCGTACGCCAACGGCGACAACGACAACGAATACTGGAAGGTCACCGGCACCGACGGCACCCAGTACTGGTTCGGACGTCACCGGCTTCCCGGCTGGGCCACCGGCCGTCCGACGACCAACTCCGTGCTGACCGTCCCGGTGTACGGCAACAACCCGGGCGAACCCTGCAACGCCGGCACCTTCGCCGCCTCCGACTGCAACGGGAAGCCGCAGGCCTGGCGGTGGAATCTCGACTACGTCCAGGACATCCACGGCAACACCATGTCCTACTGGTGGGCCAAGGAGACCAACTACTACGCCAAGAACCTGACGGGCACGACGCCCGTCGTCTACGACCGGGCCGGCTACCTGACCCGCATCGATTACGGCAGCGACAACCGGGACGACAACGAGTACGCCGCCACGTCGCCGTACATCGAGAACGTGCCGGGACGTATCGAGTTCACGAACGTGGACCGGTGTCTGCAGAACTGCACCACGAAGAATGCGACGAACTGGCCGGACACTCCCTGGGACCAGAGTTGCACCGCCTCGACCAACCCGTGCACCAACGGCTCTCCCACGTTCTGGTCCGCAAAGCGCACCACGGAGATCACCACCAAGGCGTGGAAGGCGTCCGCCTCGGCCTACCAGAAGGCGGACTCGTGGACCTTCCGCCACGCGTTCCTCGACCCCGGTGACGGCACGAGGGCCGGTCTCTGGCTCGAAGGCATCACCCACAAGGGTCTCAACGGTGGCACGATCACGACGCCGGAGGTGACCTTCTCCGGCATCCAGATGCCGAACCGGGTGGACGCCGGCGGCAGCGACTGGGCCCTGGCGATGAACTGGCACCGGGTCAACCTGATCACCCTGGAGACCGGCGGGCAGATCTTCGTCACCTACAAGCAGCCGCAATGCGTCCGCGGCAGCGTGATGCCCTCGAAGGACGCGCTGGACAAGAACAAACTGCTCTGTTATCCGGTCGAGTGGGCACCCAACGGCAGGGACAAGGTCACCGACTTCTTCCACAAGTACGTCGTGGAGGAGGTCCAGCAGATCGACCCCACCGGAGGGTCGAGGCCGCTGCGCACCGCGTACGAGTACCTCAACACCAACAACGAGGCGTTGTGGCACCACGACGACGACACCGGCATCACTCCGAACGACCGCCGTACCTGGTCGCAGTGGCGTGGCTTCCCCCGCGTGGTGACCTACGTCGGTGAGGGCCCCGCGCGGACCAAGACCGAAACCCTCTACTACCGAGGGATGTACGGCGACAAGCTCGCCAACGGCAGCACCCGCACGACGCAAGTCCAGGGTCTGGAAGGCGGGGCGGTAAACGACTACGACCACTTCAGCGGCTCGCCCCGCGAGACGATCACCTGGCTGGACGGAAACGTCCTGTCCGCGACCGTATACACGATGTGGCGCTCCGAGGCGACGGCCACCCGGGCGGGAAGCCCAGTCGCCGAATCCCGGTACACCCGGGTACGCACGGTGAGTTCCCGCACCGCCACGGACTCCGGTTGGCGGCGCAGCACGTCGACCACCGACTTCGACGACTACGGCATGCCGACCACCCAGGAGGACAGCCCCGACGGCGGCGCCACCGGGGACAAGCGGTGCAGCAAGACCGAGTACATCCGCAACGCCAACCGGTGGTTGCTCACGCCGGTCAAGCGAATCCACGGCTGGGTCGGGGCGTGCTCCACCACGCCCACCGACACCAACCAGATCCTCGGTGACGTCCGGTTCAGCTACGACGGGCAGGCGTA
Organism: Micromonospora chalcea; assembly: GCF_028768405.1. NCBI lineage: Bacteria > Bacillati > Actinomycetota > Actinomycetes > Micromonosporales > Micromonosporaceae > Micromonospora > Micromonospora chalcea. The sequence goes on from NZ_CP118233.1 coordinate 6,223,505, forward strand.
CGGCACGGCGCCGGACAAGGGGCTGCTCACCGCGAGCGAGAAGATCGTCGACTTTGCCGGCGGCAACCGCACCTACCAGCAGGTGGGGACAGCCAAGTACGACCTTCGGGGCCGCACGACCGAGGTCACCGACATCGCCGGGAAGAAGACGACGACCGCGTACGTCCCGGCCACCGGTGGGCCGGTCACCCAGCGGACGACCACCAACCCGTTGCAGTGGACCACGACGGTGGACCTCGACCCGGCCACCGGCCTCGCGCTCAAGAGCACCGACGTCAACAACTACGTCACCGAGTACACCTACGATGCCCTGGGCCGCGCCCTCCAGGTGTGGTTGCCCAACCGGCAGCGGGCGAACAACCCCACCACGCCGTCGACCAGCTATGCCTACACGCTGTCGAAGACGGCGCCGTCGTACGTGGTGACCACCGCGGTGAACGCTCTCGGTGGTAGCGACACCTCGTACATGATCTTCGACGCGCTGGGCCGCCAGCGGCAGACGCAGGAACCGGCCCATCGCAGCGGCCGGATCATGACCGAGACGTTCTACGACGCGGCCGGTCGCATCTACAAGTCCAACTCGGCCTACTACGACTCCGGCGCGATCGACACCTCGACCATCAGGTCGCGGCTCGACCAGGACGTGCCGAGCCAGACCCAGGCGATCTACGACAACGCCGGCCGACAGACTCACTCCCTGCTTCTCGGCTCGGTCGCGAGCGTCCAGGTCGAGAAGGCCAGAACCTCGACCACGTATCACGGTGACCACGTCACCGTGGAGCCTCCGGTCGGGCAGGCCGCCACCACGGTATGGACCGACCCGTACGGCCGGACGGAGAAGCTCTGGCAGTACCACGGGCGGACCGCCACCGGGACCTACGACGAGACCAGGTACACCTACCACCCGGTGGGGCAGTTGGCCACCGTCAAGGACCCGTCCGGCAACACCTGGTCCTACGCCTACGACATCCAGGGCCGGCTGATCTCGTCGAGCGACCCGGACGCCGGCACGTCCACCAGGAAGTACAACACCCTCGGGGAGTTGGAGAGGACTACCGACTCCCGCCCCGACACGCCTGACCTCTGGTACGCCTACGACGAGGTCGGACGGCTACGCACCACCCACGAGGGCAGCCTGACGGGGCAGAAGCGCACGGAGTTGACCTACGACTCGCCGGTCAAGGGCATCGCCACGTCGTCGTCGCGGTGGATCGGGTCCGAGGAGTACCGCTCCGAGGTCGTGACTGTCGACAAGATGTACAACACGACGCAGACCAAGCTCACCCTCCCGGCGTCGCAGGCCGGCTTCTGCGGTATCGGCAAGGTCACCTGTAGCTTCACGTCCAAGGCGACCTTCCTGGGCGATGGCTCACCCAACACGCTCACCATTCCGGCCGCGGGTGGCCTCGACCAGGAGGTGCTGAACTACAAGTACGACACCACGTACGCGATGCTGGACCGGTTGGCGACCGACTACATCGACGCCACCTACTACGTGGTCGACGCCGGCTACAGCGACCTGCACGAACTGAACACCATCACCCGCGCCACCGCGCTGACGGGTGCGAAGTCGGTCCAGAGCAAGAACTCGTACGACGAGACCACGGGCCGGGTCAGCAGCAGTTCGGTGACCCGCTCAGTCGCCCCCTCGTATGTGCTGAACACGTTCTACGACTACGACGCCAGCGGCAACATCACCAAGATCGATGACAACACGGGTGCCCGCCCCCGCGACACCCAGTGCTTCACCTACGACCACCAGCGCCGGCTCACCGAGGCGTGGACTCCGGCTTCCTTCGACTGCACGGCGAAACCGCAGACCGAGACACAACTGGGCGGCCCGGCACCGTACTGGCAGCAGTGGTCGTTCGGCGCGCCGAACGACCCGGAGGGCCGCATCGGCAACCGTCGCACCCAGATCGAGCGCGGGACCCCGACGGGGACGGTGACGACGTCCTACTCCTACCCGACGGCGGGCACGCCGCAGTCGCACCGGCTCAACGGGTGGAGCCGGACCGACAACACCGGCACCACCACCGGCTCGTACACCTACGACGAGGCCGGCAACACGAAGAGCCGGCCCGGCAAGTCCGGGCAGCAAGCCCTCACCTGGGACGTCGAGGGGCACCTGGCCTCGGTGACCGATAGCACCGGCGCCAGCTCCTACATCTACGACGCGGGCGGCAACCGGCTCATCGCCACCGATCCCACCGGAAGCACCCTGTTCCTCGGGGATCAGGAGATCCGCAAGAACGGCACCACGGGGCAGGTGACGGCCACCCGCTACTACTCGTTCGGCGGGGAGGTGGTCGCGCAGCGCACCGTCACCGGCATCACCTGGCTGGCCAGTGACCACCAGGGGACCTCGCAGGTCAGCGTCGCCAACGACACGAACCAGACCATCACCCAGCGCCGTCAGACGCCGTACGGGTCGCCCCGGGGTGCGGCGGTTACCTGGCCCAACCAACAGGGGTTCCTCGGTGGTTATCAGGACGCCACCGGCCTGACCCATCTCGGAGCCCGCGAGTACGACCCGACCATCGGCCGGTTCATCTCGGTCGACCCGATCAACGACCCGGGCAACCCGCAGCAGCTGTCCGCCTACACCTACGCGTCGAACAACCCGGTCACGTTCAGCGACCCGAGCGGTCTGATCATCCCCGAGTACCTCAACCCGACGGCCAACAACATTGTTGTTTGCAGCGGCCTCGGGGGCTATGCGTGCCAGAACTACGCGGAGGGCAAGACCGGCCAGGGCCATGGTCCCAGCCGCAACGACGGCAGTGGGGGGCCGACGAAGAAGACCGGCCGACAGAAGACGCACGAGTCCCTTGAGGCGTGTGGCCTTTTCCTCATCGGTCTGGGCGCGGGATGTGACGGCGTCAACGCGGTCATTTACGCCACCGAAGGAAACTGGCGGGAGGCCGCGCTGTCCGGCGTCTCGGTCGTGCCCGGACTCGACTGGGCCTGCAAGCTCGGCAGGTGGTGCAAGAAGGTCATCGACTGGGGAGCCGACAAGGCCGGCGCAGTCGTGGCGCGCATCAGGTGGGGCAAGCCCCCGTCGATCAACCCGGCGGCCGAGGCCAAAGAGATGGCCTTGCTGAAGAAGGAGATCCGGGAGACTCCGCGGCCACCGGCACCGAAGACGCCCGAACCTCCGAAAAAGGAGCCCGTCGCGCCGGCCAAGGGCAAGACCGGCGGAAACAACGGCGGAGGCGCACCCAGCTCCAAGGGCGGCTGCCCGACACACAGTTTCTCGCCGGACACCCCGGTCCTCATGGCCGACGGGACGACGCAGCCGATCGCCGAGGTGCGTGAGGGCGACCAGGTCCTCGCCCACGACCCCGAGCGCGGGGCCACCAGTGCCCAGACGGTGGAAAAGCTGCACATCAACCGGGACGACGCCCTGACCGACCTGGTCGTCCGCGACGGCAAGGGCGCTGTGTCGACGATCGACACCACGCAGCACCACCCGTTCTGGAGCGTCACCCGCGAGCAGTGGGTCGGCGCGGGTGAGCTTAAGGCCGCCGAAGGGCTGCTCGCGGCGGACGGGTCGACGGTGAACGTCGTCAAGGTCCGCAACTTCAGCGGCAGCGAGGTGATGCGCGACCTGACGGTCTCCGTCGTCCACACGTACTATGTGGTGGCCGGCAACACTCCGGTACTCGTGCACAACTGCGGATCTGAGGCTAGAGCCGCAGCGCGATCAGCGCCCGAAGACGCCACGATGACTGCCGCAGCCCGGTTTCGAGGGACCGACATGGTTTCGATCGGCCACTCTGGCCATTCGTCCCGTCCAGCCTATTTCGAGCCCGAGATCGATTCCGCTCTTGCGGATGGCGGGCAGATTGCGGGCCGAGGGGCCGACAACTGCGCGGAGATTCGGGCTTGCAACGCTCTTATCGCAGAGCACGGAGCGGCGTTCGAGGCTCGAGCCGGACGCTCGCTACGTTTGAGTGACATCGAGTTCTTGACTGTTCGCAATGCAACTGGTGTCTCGGAGGCGGCATGCCTATCCTGTCAAAGCGTCCTCGTGCGGCGTGGAGCGACTGACCTGTCAAGGTGAACTATGCATGAAGCAGAACTGTTCGGGTTCCTCGGCTCGTCCAATTCGAGGGCGGCTGGCGGGTTGCCTGAAATAGAAGTTGTCGCGGCGAATCTGAAGCGGGCAGGATTTGAGTGTCACGAGGAGGGTCACGCATTCTTGGGTCAATACATCGGCCTGACGGTTGAGCATCCTCCAACCCTCCTCATCGCTGGGGAAAGGATTGCCAGCTGGACTCGGTTTGAACCGTCGGCCGTATGTACAGTGCGGGACGCGAGGATATCCCGGCGCTGTGCGACAGTGGCTGGCGTCGCTCTCATGCCAGTTGGAGTCGACAGCTTTCATTTGACCATATATTCAGGGAGTGATGGCAGGTTTTACGCGGGATTCGATTCCTCGGTCTACCGATATGGGAATAGTCGGAACGACATGTTCTCGATGATGAAGAATGGAGTCCGCCCATCCTTCTTGGGCGACTGGGCGGCTCAGTGAGCCTGTGGCGGCGGGGCTTATTGAGCTTTCCCGCTCAGGATGCCCGGAGTGGTTGGATGCGTCCAAGCCGCCACCGCCACAACTCGCAGCTATGCTATTGCTGCGCAACGTGAGTGGGCGTGGAGACGAATGCCTCCGGTTGTGGAGTGGGCTGCCCCAGTTAGCTACTCCGCGGGCAGGAGGCGTTCGGCTTCCCATGCCAACGCTGCCCTGAGTGCCGGCGCGTCTTCGGTTGTGTCTCATCGGGGTGAGGGTGACATGCTGAGTAGTGCCCTGGCTTCCGCTGGCTGCCACGAAGAGGTGGGTCGCTGAGGGGGCGGCGTTACGGGGGCATGTCCGTCGTGGCCGAAGATTTGCCCCGTTCGGCCCTACGTGGCCTCTTGGTGCACCCGTTGGTCGGCGGCCTGCGGATCGGTCAAGTGGTGCACCTCAGCGGGGCGGGTTCGACGGTAGCGAGTGCCAGCAGGCGTCGAGCCTCACTAGGCGACCGTCGCGCCCAACTCACGAGATGCGACGATCCGATGACGCGAGATAGTCCGTCCGAGCTGGGACGATGTCCCACCAGACCCGAATGGCGCGGCTGGAGCCGGTCGCATACCGTGCCGGTCGTGGACGGACGACGGAGCTATCCCGAGGATGAGCAGGGGTCGCGATGGGGCGACCGCGGATACGAGTCGGACTGGCGCGCCGCGGGTGAGCCCCGCTACCGCGACGACGACTACCGCACGCCGGAGCAGCGCGCCGGTGAGAGCCGGTACGCCGAGCCGGGCCGGTACTCCGCCGCCGACCCGCTGGTGGACGACACGAGCAGTTGGCGGTCGCAGCGGCCGGACGACCCGGAGGTCTCCGGTGAGCTGCCCGGGTCACGTGCCGGGCGGCGGGCGGCCCGCGAGTCCGCGGACGATTCGCTCGCCGCGGTGTCGCGCAGTGGTGTGGACGCACTCGGCACCGCCGCGCACGGCAACCCGCTGAGCGCGGCGCCGGCGAGCCCGCTCGGCACCCCGGCCTCCGACGGCGCGTCCCGTACCGGCGGCGACCCGTACGGCCTGGCCGCTCACAACGCCGATCCGCGCGGTGGCGGTAACGCGCTGGCCCTCGGCGGCGCTGCCGGCCAGGCCGGTCCGGGCCCGCTCGGCGGCTACCCGATCGTGGACACCGGCCGGTCGGCCGAGCCGCCGGTGACCGGTGGGACGGACCCGTCGGCCGCGGCGCGGCTCAACCCCGGCGAGGCGACTCCGCTGCGGATCGGTGAGCGCCCGGCCGGTCCGGCCGAGCCGGCGGCGACCCCGAATCCGCTGGAGATGCCGACCGGCCCGATGCCGGCACTCATGCCCCGGCCGGACGGTCCGCCGCCCGGTGACGGCGTCTACCGGACCCGGCGTCCGGCGCTCGCGGTGCTGCTGGCGGTGATGGTGCTGGTGCTGGAGGTGCCGGCGGTACGGGTGTTGCTGCACGGCCTGTTCGGCGACCCGGTGTCGACGTCGCACGTGGTGGTGGGCATGTTCCTGACCGTCGGGCTGCCGATCTTCGGCACCGGCCTGTACGGGCTGCGTACCGGCGGGCTGGCGCTGGCCGACGGCAGCCGGGGCTGGCTGCGCCCGCCGACGGCGTACCTGACGGTCGGGCTGGTCCTCTTCCTCGCCGCAGCCCTCGCGGCGGGCTGAGCGGGTGGACGACCGCTGAACCAGTACGCCGAAGTGGCGGTGTCACAGACAGGTTGACACCGCCACTTCGCCGTACCGGAGTCGATCAAGGCCGCGTCAGAGTCGATCGAGCCGGCCTCCCGCACCCGCAGGCCGTGCGGCGGACAGGGCGCGTACACTGGTCGACTGGCGACCGCCTCGTGCGGTCGACCTCGCGTGCCCTTTCCACGGTCTCCTCCGTGGGGCGACGGCCTCCCTGGTCCCGGTTCTTCACCCGGGCCCACCCCGGCCGCCGACCGGGCGCCAGGCGTCCGGCCGCCGGCCGGACGGACAACCAGGGACACAGTAGGAGTAACCCACCATGGCCGTCGTGACCATGCGTCAGCTGCTGGAAAGCGGTGTGCACTTCGGGCACCAGACCCGGCGCTGGAACCCGAAGATGAAGCGCTTCATCTTCACCGAGCGCAACGGTATCTACATCATCGACCTGCGCCAGACGCTCGACTACATCGAGAAGGCGTACGAGTTCGTCCGCACCACCGTCGCCGGTGGCGGCAGCATCCTGTTCGTCGGCACCAAGAAGCAGGCCCAGGAGGCCATCGCCGAGCAGGCGACCCGGGTCGGCCAGCCGTACGTCAACCACCGCTGGCTCGGTGGCATGCTGACCAACTTCCAGACCGTGTACAAGCGGCTGCAGCGGATGAAGGAGCTGGAGGCCCTGGGTGACCTGAGCGGCACCGCCGCCGGTTACACCAAGAAGGAGACGCTCCAGCTCTCCCGCGAGAAGATCAAGCTCACCAAGACCCTCGGTGGTCTGCGGGACATGCAGAAGCTCCCGGCCGCGGTCTGGATCGTCGACACCAAGAAGGAGCACATCGCCGTCGACGAGGCCCGCAAGCTGGGCATCCCGGTGATCGCCGTGCTCGACACCAACTGCGACCCGGACGAGGTCGACTTCCCGATCCCGGGCAACGACGACGCCATCCGCTCGGCCGAGCTGCTGACCAAGGTCGTCGCCGCCGCCGTCGCCGACGGTCTGATCGCCCGCTCCGGCCGTAACCGGGGCGCGGACGAGAAGCCCGAGGCCGGCCAGGTCGCCGCCGACGAGCCGCTGGCCGAGTGGGAGCGTGAGCTGCTCGAGGAGCCGAAGAAGGCCGACGAGCAGCCCGCCGCCGCCGCTGCCGAGCAGCCGGCGACCGCCGCCGCCGAGTGATCTCGCCGTCGCGTCCCCACCGTCGGCGATTCCCGGCGGTGGGGCGCGACGGGTACGCCGGGCGGCAGCACCGGCCCGGAACCGGGTAACCAGCACCCCAGACCACCTCACTGACACCGAAGAGAGAGTCATGTCCAACTTCACCGCCGCGGACGTCAAGAAGCTCCGCGACCTCACCGGCGCCGGCATGATGGACTCCAAGAAGGCGCTGACGGAGGCCGAGGGCGACTTCGACAAGGCCGTCGAGATCCTGCGCGTCAAGGGCGCCAAGGACGTCGGCAAGCGGGCCGGCCGCACCGCCGCCAACGGGCTCGTCGCCCACTCCGGCCAGGCGCTGCTCGAGCTCAACTGCGAGACGGACTTCGTCGCCAAGAACGACGCCTTCATCGCGCTGGCCCAGCAGCTCGTCGAGCACGGCGTGGCCAGCGGCGCCACCAACGCCGAGGAGCTGCTCGCCAGCAGCATCGACGGCAAGAGCGTGGCCGACCTGATTCAGGAGCAGTCCGCCAAGATCGGCGAGAAGCTGGTGCTCAACCGCTTCGCCAAGCTCGACGGCACCACCGCGGTCTACCTGCACCGCAAGAGCCAGGACCTGCCCCCGGCGGTCGGCGTGCTCGTGGAGTTCACCGGCAAGAACGACGAGGCGGCGGACGCCGACGCGCGCGCCGTGGCCATGCAGATCGCCGCGATGCGGCCGAAGTACCTCACCCGCGACGAGGTGCCGGCCGAGACCGTCGAGTCGGAGCGGCGCATCGCCGAGCAGACCGCCCGCGAGGAGAACAAGCCCGAGGCGGCGCTGCCGAAGATCGTCGAGGGCCGGGTGAACGCCTTCTTCAAGGACTTCGTCCTGCTGGAGCAGGCGTCGGTCGCCGACAACAAGAAGACCGTCAAGCAGGTGCTGGCCGACGCCGGCATCGAGGTGACCCGCTTCCTGCGGTTCGAGGTCGGCCAGGCCTGAGCCGCCGCGCCGGGCCTTCCGGGCCCGGGCACAGGGGAGAACGTCGACGAGGAGGCCGCCGGTGTACGCGACAGGCACCGCGGCCTCCTCGTCACATAGGGTCGGCAAGGGCACGTACGCGACGCCCGCGCTATGCGCGGGGAGAAGGGGCGGGGCGGATGACGCAGGTTGTGAGTGACCGGAGCCTGGCGATGGAGGATCCGACCGCGCCTCCTCCCGGTCGGTCCCGCCGGGTGGTGCTGAAGCTCTCCGGTGAGGTCTTCGGCGGCGGCGCGATCGGTGTCGACCCCGACGTCGTGCAGGGCATCGCCCGGCAGATCGCCACCGTCGTACGCCGTGGTGTGCAGGTCTCCGTGGTGGTCGGCGGCGGCAACTTCTTCCGCGGCGCCGAGCTGCAGAAGCGGGGCATGGACCGGGCCCGCGCGGACTACATGGGCATGCTCGGCACGGTCATGAACTGCCTGGCCCTCCAGGACTTCCTGGAGAAGGAGGGCATCGAGACCCGGGTGCAGACCGCGATCACCATGGCCCAGGTCGCCGAGCCGTACATCCCGCTGCGGGCGATCCGGCACCTGGAGAAGGGCCGCGTGGTCATCTTCGGCGCGGGCGCCGGCATGCCGTACTTCTCCACCGACACGGTGGCCGCCCAGCGGGCGCTGGAGATCCGCGCGGACGTGGTGCTGATGAGCAAGAACGGCGTGGACGCGGTGTACACCGCCGACCCCCGGATCGACCCGACCGCGAGCAAGCTCGACTCGATCACTTTCTCCGAGGTGCTGCGCCGTAACCTGCGGGTGGCCGACGCCGCCGCGTTCAGCCTCTGCATGGAGAACGGCCTGCCGATGCTGGTCTTCGGCGCCCAGGGCGACGACACCATCGTCCGGGCCGTCGCCGGTGAGAAGATCGGCACCCTGATCACCGCCTGACCGGCCCGCCGGATCGACAAGCGGTCCCTCTGCCACGGCGGCACCCGCACTACCCACGACGAGCGACAGAAGGAGGCGAGGAGACCGGTGATCGACGACACCCTCCTCGAGGCGGAGGAGAAGATGGAGCGTGCCATCGAGCACGCCAAGGAGGAGTTCGGCGGGATCCGTACCGGTCGCGCCAACGCCGCCATGTTCTCCCGGATCGTCATCGACTACTACGGCAGCCCGACCCCGCTGCCGCAGATGGCCTCCATCGCGGTGCCCGAGCCCCGCATGGTGATCATCAAGCCGTACGACAACTCGCAGCTGGGCGCCATGGAGAAGGCGATCCGCGACTCGGACCTCGGGGCGAACCCGAACAACGAGGGCAACCAGCTCCGCATCGTCCTGCCGCAGATGACCGAGGAGCGGCGCCGGGAGATGATCAAGGTCGCCCGGCAGAAGGGCGAGGAGGCCAAGGTCGCCGTCCGCAACATCCGCCGCAAGGCCAAGGAGGAGCTGGACCGCCTGGTCAAGGACGGCGAGGTCGGCGAGGACGAGGGCCGGCGCGCGGAGAAGGAGCTGGACGATCTGACCCAGCGTTTCGTCGCTACCGTCGACGAGCTGGTCAAGCACAAGGAGAACGAGCTGCTCGAGGTCTGAGCGCGCGCGTACCCCGCACGGCACCGCCGCCGTCGCCCGCACGGGCGGCGGCCCGGTGCCGTCGTCGTGCCCGGCGGCGCAGACCCTCGGGGCTCCGGCGGGTGCAGTAGGCTCGGCACGATTCCCGGCCACCACGGGGTGAACGGCGGGGGTCGCCCGGCCGTCGGTCGGTCAACAGAAGTCTCACGCCGGTAGGGGATGGTTTTGGTCTTGCGTCATGTGGTGGCTCTCGTACCGGCTGCCGGTGCGTGATGTCCCACCCCGACCCCTACGGCAGCACCGAGCCGCGTGGCTGGGACCGTCCGGCCCCCGCTCTGCCCTGGCCGGACACCGATCTGGAGCCGGGCCCCTGGCGGCCCGCTCCGGCGGCGCCCACCCACCCGACCGAGCCGGGCGGCTACGCCCGCCCCGGCGCCGCCCCGGACACGTACGCCGCCCCGGACACGTACGCCGCCCCGGACACGTACGCCGCCCCGGACACGTACGCCGGGCCGTACCCGAACAGCGGTCGGCGCCACGACGGACCGGGCCGGTACGACGGACCGCCGGCCGGCGACCGCGGCCGGCCCGACGGGCCGGAGCGCCGCGGCCCGTGGGGTGCGCCGGCCCGCGACGACGAGTACCCGACCGCGCAGATCGCGCCGGTGCGCGACGAGCCCACCGACCAGATCCCGGCGGTACGCGACGAGCCCGAGCCCGAGCCGCCGCCCGGTCGCCGGGGTCGGGGGCGACGGCGGGCGAGCGCCGAGCGTCCGCCGACCAACACGCCGACGACGTCCCGGGCGGGGCGCAACCTGCCGGCCGCGATCGGCGTCGGGGTGGCCCTCGGCGCCGCGGTGGTGGTGCCGCTGTTCTTCTTCATGCCGGCGTTCCTGGCCGTGCTGGCGACCGCGGTCGGGATCGGCATCTGGGAGATGGCCCGCGCGGTGCGCCGCAGCGGCGCCCACCCGCCGCTGGCGCCGCTGGTCGCCGGTGGCGTGATCACGGTGGGCCTGGCCTGGTTCGCCGGCCCGGACGCGCTCTGCCTCGGCCTGCTGGTCACGGTGCTGGGCACGATGATCTGGCGGCTGGGCGACGGGCCGGGCAACTACCAGCGCGACCTCACCGCGGCCACCCTGATCGCGGTGTACGTGCCGTTCCTCGCCGGGTTCGCGGCCATGCTCGCGGCGGCGCCGGGCGACGGGCACCTGCGGGTCCTGGTGACGCTCGTCGCGGTGGTGCTCTCCGACACCGGCGGGTACGCGGCCGGCGTGTCGTTCGGCAAGCACCCGATGGCGCCCACGATCAGCCCGAAGAAGTCCTGGGAGGGCTTCGCCGGCTCGGTGACCGCCGCGGCGGCGGGCAGCGCGGTGCTGCTGTGGGTGTTGTTCGACGTGGCGCCCTGGTGGGGCGCGCTGTTCGGGATGGCGATCTCGGTCTCCGCGGTGCTCGGCGACCTCGCCGAGTCGATGATCAAGCGGGATCTCGGCGTCAAGGACATGAGCAACCTGCTGCCCGGGCACGGCGGTCTGATGGACCGGCTCGACTCGATCCTGTTCGCGGTGCCGGTGGCCTACCTTCTGCTCGCCGTGTTCGTCCCGGTGGTGAGCTGAGGTATGCGTCACGGCGGAGACCCGCGGCGGGCCGGGCGGCCGGGGGCGATTCGACACGTACGGACGGGTGCGTCCGGGCGGGAGCGTGTCAGACTGGACGCGCCATGACGAGTCTCCCGCTGATCTCCGTAGACCCCGACGCCCGCGGCCGCCGACCCTCGATGCCTCCGCGCCACCTCGCCGACCTGGACCTGTCCGGCCGGCAGGCGCTCGTCACCGAGCTGGGCGAGCCGGCGTTCCGCGCCAAGCAGGTCTCCAACCACTACTTCGGCCGCCTGGTGCGCGACCCGGAGCGGATGACCGACCTGCCGGCGGCGACCCGGGAGCGGCTGGCGGGTGAGCTGCTGCCCACCCTGCTCACCCCGGTACGCGAGCTGGCCTGCGACGACGGCGCGACCCGTAAGGCGCTCTGGCGGCTGCACGACGGCTCGCTCGTGGAGAGCGTGCTGATGGGCTACCCGGACCGGGTGACCGTCTGCATCTCCAGCCAGGCCGGGTGCGGCATGGCCTGCCCGTTCTGCGCGACCGGCCAGGCCGGGCTGACCCGCAACCTGTCCACCGCCGAGATCGTCGACCAGGCGGTCTACCTGGCCGGGGTGGCCGCCTCCGGCGCGGTGTCCGGCTCGCCGCCGCGGCTGTCGCACGTGGTGTTCATGGGCATGGGCGAGCCGCTGGCCAACTACTCGCGGGTGGTGGCGGCGATCCGCCGGCTGGTCGCTCCGGCGCCGGAGGGCCTGGGCCTGTCGCAGCGGCACATCACCGTCTCCACGGTCGGGCTGGTCCCGGCGATCCGGCGACTGGCCAGCGAAGACCTCTCCGTGACCCTTGCGTTGTCGCTGCATGCCCCCGATGATGAGCTGCGCGACGAACTCGTCCCGGTCAACCAGCGCTGGAAGGTGTCCGAGGTGCTGGACGCGGCGTGGGACTACGCGGCCACGACGGGGCGTCGCGTGTCCATCGAATACGCGATGATCAAGGACGTGAACGACCAGCCGTGGAGAGCAGATCTGCTCGGGCGGCTGTTGGCCGGCAAGCTGGCCCACGTGAACCTGATCCCGCTCAACCCGACTCCGGGCAGCCGCTGGGACGCCAGCCCGAAGCCGGTCGAGCGGGAGTTCGTCCGGCGGTTGCGCGACGCCGGGGTGTCGACCACCGTGCGGGACACCCGGGGACGCGAGATCGACGGGGCGTGTGGCCAGCTCGCCGCCGCCGGGGACACGGACGGCGACTCACGCGCGGCAACGGCGTAGCGGTACGAGACCAGGAGACATAGTGGCGAGTCAGGGTCAGCGTTTCCGGCGTAAGGCGCTCCGCCGGGGATACAAGGTCGACGAGGTCGACGCCTTCCTGGACCGGGTCGAGGCGACACTCGCCGGTCAGCCGGTCGGCGCGCCCGTGGCCTCCCAGGAGGTCCACGACGTCGTCTTCCGGGTCCGCTTCAACGGCTACGACGAGTGGCAGGTGGACCTGCACCTCGACCGGGTTGAGCGGCAGCTCGCCGAGCTGGAGGAGCGCGGTGGCGCCCCCGCCGGGCGCGGTGGCGACCCCCGGATTCCCGACCGGCTCGGCCCGCCGATGCGCGACGACAGGGGCATGTCGCCGGTGCCGCAGCCGCCGATGCCGCCCCGGCAGATGCCGGCCCAGCCCGGCCCACCCGCCGACCGCTACGGCAGCCGCTACGACGAGCCGACCGGCGCGTTCGCCGGCGGGTACGACGGCCCGCGCGGTGGCTACGACGGCCCGCGTGGCCCGGGCGGCCCCGGCCCGATGGGCCCGGGCGCGCCGATCGGGCACGGCGGCCCACCGCCGCGTGGCCTGCCGCCCGGCCCCGGCGGCTACGGCCAGGACAGCGGCCCCGGCGGGTACGGCCAGGACACCGGTCCGGGCGGCTACGGCCAGGACAGCGGCGGGTACGGCCAGGACAGCGGCCCCGGCGGGTACGGCCAGGAGGAGCGCTTCGACGGCTTCGAGGCCGGCCGGCGTGGGCGTGCCGACATGACCGCCGAGATCCGCATGCCCGAGCGTGAGCTGCGTGGTCGTGGCCCGGGTGGCCCGCCCGCGCTGCCGCAGCAGGGCTACGGCGCGCCGGAGCCCGGTTACGGGCCGCCGGACCAGGGTTACGGCCCCGGCCCTTCGATGACCGGCCCGCCGCTGGTGACCCCGCCGGTCGCCGGTCCGCCGATGGTGGGCCCGCCGATGGCCGGCCCGCCCGGCAGCGACCTCTACCGGGTCGACCAGATCCGGCGCAGCTTCCAGGTCCGCCGGTTCGGCAGCGGGTACGACCCGGACCAGGTCGACCGGTTCTTCGACACGCTGCTCGGTGGCATGCAGGGCCGCAACCCGATGCCGGTGAACCCGAAGGACCTCGACACGCTGCGTTTCGGGCTGGTGCCCGGCGGCTACTTCGAGGCCGAGGTCGACGCCGCGCTCAAGGACGTGCAGGACATCCTGCTCGGCCGCTGACCCGCACCCGACGACGAAGGGCCCACCCCGCGAGGGGTGGGCCCTTCCGCGTACCGTTTGCGCCGCTCGTCAGGACCGCAGGCCGTTGCGGCGCAGCACGGCGTCGCCGATGACGATGGCGACCAGCAGCCCGGCGATCCCGAACAGCCAGATGTGCTCCACCCGGCCCTCCTCGATCCCGCAGAGCGCCATCAGAACCAAGACCAGCGCCGACAGCAACGCGCCGATCCGTCCGGACTTGCGGTGCCCGGGCTTGTGCTGATCTGGCGCGGTTACCGGCTCGTCTCCTGCCACTGTCGGTCCTTCCCTCGCGATCGGATCTCCGATCAGTCTGGCACGCCCTCAACCGGCCCCGGCGCAGGGTCCGGCCTCCGGTGCGCTTGATGACCCGGGCGGGCGACAGCGTGGTTGTCGCATGACCCGGGCCGTAGGTCCCGTCCGGGTCGGGGCGGTTGGGCACTACCGGCGTCGCGGGACGGCGAGCACACTGCCTCCGGTAGCGTCTTGACGTACACCTGATGCCTTTTTGAGGGGGACTGCGGTGCGAGTGACCGGTACGGGCCACGCCAGCATGCGGATCGACACGGCTGCGGGCAGCATCCTGTGCGACCCGTGGGTCAATCCCGCCTACTTCGCCTCGTGGTTCCCCTTCCCGGACAACTCCCTGCTCGACTGGGAGAGCCTCGGCCAGGTCGACTACCTGTACGTTTCGCACCTGCACCGGGACCACTTCGACGCCAAGCACCTGCGCGACTTCGTGTCGAAGGACGCCACCGTCCTGCTTCCCGAGTTCCCCACCTCGGAGATGGAGGACGAGTTCCGGGAGCTGGGCTTCACCAAGTTCCTCAAGGCCCCGAACGAGCAGGTCGTGGAGCTGCCCGGCGGCCTGAAGATCATGATCCAGGCGCTGACCAGCCCGACCGACGGCCCGATCGGCGACTCCTCGCTCTGGGTCGAGTACGACGGCGTCCGGCTGCTCAACCAGAACGACGCCCGCCCGACCGACCTGAGCGTCTTCGCCGAGCTGGGCCACGTGCACGCGCACATGCTGCAGTTCTCCGGCGCGATCTGGTACCCGATGGTCTACGAGCTGCCGCAGGCGGCGAAGACCGCGTTCGGCAAGCAGAAGCGGGACCGGCAGTTCGACCGCACGTGGCGCTACATCGACGACCTGAAGGCCGACCACGTCTTCCCGATCGCCGGCCCGCCGTGCTTCCTCGACGACGAGCTGTGGCAGTTCAACGACATCTTCGGCGACGAGGGCAACATCTTCCCCGACCAGTCGGTGTTCCTGTCCGAGTACGCCAAGGTCGGCGGCACCAACGGCATCGTGCTGCTGCCGGGCAGCGTCTCGGAGATCACCACCGAGGGCGCGACCACCACGCACCCGGTGCCGGTGGAGGAGTTCTTCGCGAACAAGGTCGCCCACCTGGAGGAGATGCGGGAGCGCAAGCGCGGCGTCATCGAGGCCGAGAAGGCGTCCTGGCGGCACCCCGAGGTCGACGTGCTGGGTGAGATGAAGCGCCGGATCGAGCCGCTGCTGGACGAGTCGATCTACCTGGCCAAGGGCGTCGGCGGGCCGGTCCGCTTCGACCTGGTCGGCTACGACGGCTCCGAGGTCGAGTCGATCGTGGTGGACTTCCCGGGCAAGGAGGTCCGGCCGTACGCGGACGAGAAGGTCCGCTACCGCTTCCGTACCGAGCGGGCGCTCATCGAGCACCTGCTGCACATCGGCGAGGTCGACTGGGTCAACTCGCTGTTCCTGTCGTGCCGCTTCTCGGCGGCCCGCATCGGCCAGTACAACGAGTTCGTCTACGCCTTCTTCAAGTGCCTCTCCGAGGAGCGCCTCCAGTACGCCGAGGGCTGGTACGACGAGCACGAGCGGGCCGTCGACGCCGAGGACATCACGCTCGACGGCTGGGTGGTGCAGCGGCGCTGCCCGCACCTGAAGGCGGACCTGAGCCGGTTCGGCATCGTCGACGGCGACCAGCTGACCTGCCAGCTGCACGGCTGGAAGTTCGACCTGGCCAGCGGCCGCTGCCTGACCAGCGTCGGGCACAAGATCCGGGCGCACCGCGCGGACGCGGAGACCTCGACGCCGGCCGTCTGACGGTTTCGCCCCGCACGCCGCCCCCGGCACGCGACCATCGGTCGTGAGGGGGCGGCGTGACGGGTGCGGACAGGGAACCGGTGTACCGGTTCGGGCGCGGCAGCGAGATGGCGCGGGACGCCTCGCGGGTGGAGGCGTTCAGCGACGCGGTGATCGCCATCGTGCTCACGCTGATGGCCGTCGAGCTGCTGGCGTTCGACCCGGACCTGCCGCAGGACGACGGGCTGGCCGCGGTGCTCGTGCAGGAGTGGCGGGCCTACCTGGCGTACGTGATCACCTTCGCCATCGTCGGCCAGGTCTGGCTGACCCACCACAACATGTGGCGCTACGTCCGCCGGGTCGACCAGATGCTGCTGGTGCTGAACCTGCTGCTGCTGATGTTCGTGGCGGCGATCCCGTTCACCGCCGACCTGCTCGCGGACAACCTGCGCGGCACCGTGCGCGACCAGCGGCTGACCGCCGCGCTGTACGTGGGCGTGGTGCTCGGCGAGGCGCTCTTCTTCAACCTGAGCTGGTGGTGGGCGCGCCGCCGCGGGCTGCTGCACGCGGATCTGGACCCGAGGCTGGCGAGCGCGGTGGCCCGCCGGTTCCGGCTCGGCCCGCTGCTCTACCTGGTCGCGTTCGCCATCGTGTTCATCGACCCGCTGCTGAGCCTGCTGGCGTACCTGCTGCTGGTCGGCGTCTACCTGGTGCGCGGTCCGGGCGATCTTCCGCCCGCCGGCCAGGAGGCGCCCGACACGCCGTGAGCGGTTGTTAAGAAGGGGCCCTTCCTCTACCGGAGGCGTTAATAAGGGGCCCTTCCTTACATGTCGGCGAGGATGCGGCGGGCGGCGTTGTGCCCGGCCGCGCCGATCACGCTGCCCGCCGGGTGGCAGCCGGCGCTGCCCGCGTACACGCCGTCCACACCCGTCGCGTACGGCATCCGGTCGGTGAACGACACCGTGTTGTCGACGTGGTGGATGTGCCCGCCGGTGATGCCGAAGTGCGCCTCGATGCCGGGCGGCGGCAGCGGCACCGCGTCCGCGACCAGGTCACCGGCGCCCGGGGCGTACCGTTCGCAGATCGCGAGCAGCCGCTCCACGTAGCCGGGCAGCGCCGCGTCCCAGGTGGTGCCGGCCAGCTCGTAGGGGACCGACTGGACGAACAGCGCCGACGAGTGGTGCCCCGCCTCGTCGGACAGCGACGGGTCGACTGTGGTGTGCAGGTACCACTCGATCGTCGGCTCGTCCGGCAGCCGCCCGGCCCGCACGTCCGCCCACATGCCGCGCAGCGCCGCCATCGGCGACTCGCCGCCGTCGCCGACGAGCGAGGCCGAGCCGGGCAGCAGGTGGATGGTCGAGCCGAACGGGCTCGGCGCGTCCTCCGGCAGACAGGAGAAGCGCGGCAGCCCGGTCAGCGCCAGGTTGAGCTTGAGCGTGGTGCCGGGGCGGCGGACCGCCGCCATCCGCGCGCCCAGCTCCGCCGGGAGCGCGCCGTCGGGCAACAGCTCCATCAGCCGGTACGGGTCACAGCCGCCGAGCACCACCGGGGCGTCCACCTCCCGCCCGTCGGCCAGTGTCACCCCGGCGGCGGCACCGGAGGTCAGCCGGATGGCGGTGACCGGCGCGTCGGCCACGATCCGCGCCCCGGCGCGCACGGCTGCCTCGGCGAACGTGCGCGACACGGTGCCCATGCCGCCCCGGGTGATCATCCAGGTGCCGTCCGCGCCCGGCAGCCGGCACATGTTGTGCACCAGGAAGTTGTGCCCGGTGCCCGGGTCGTCCGGGCCGGCGTTGAGCCCGGACAGGCCGTCGGTGACCGCGTACATGCTGACCAGCAGCTCGGAGCGGAAGTCGAAGCGGGCCAGGTGGTCGGCCACCGAGCCGCGGACCAGGTCGACGAAGACCTGCCGCAGCGCGGGCCGCACGTAGCGTTCGGCGGTCTCCTCGACCGGCAGCGGCTCGGCCAGCCACGCCGGGGCGAGATCCTCCCGCAGCTGGGCCAGCTCGGCGTGCAGCGCGTCGTCGGCTGCCACGTCGGCGGGGGAGAACATCTCCGCGAGCTGCCGCCGGCTCGCCGCCACGTCGCTGCCCGCCAGCAGGTACGGCGAGCCGAGCCCGCCCGGCGTGGGCAGGAAGTAGTGCGGGTCGCGGCGCAGTACCGGGATGGTCACGTCGAGCGTGGCCAGCAGCTCCGGGGGCATCAGCCCGAGCAGGTACGACCCGGTGGAGTGACGCAGCCCCGGCACCTTCGGGAACGGGTTCTCGGTGCGGGTCGCGCCGCCGATCACCCCGGACGCCTCCAGCACCAGCACGTCCAGGCCGGCGCGGGCCAGCAGGATCGCCGAGACCAGGCCGTTGTGCCCGGCGCCGACCACCACGACGTCGGCGCGGGACGGCAGCTCACTCGCGTCGCTCCCGGTGCGTTCGCTCATGCCGCGACCCTAGCGGCGGCCGGGCACGGGCGGGAGGGTTCGCAGCGGGGCGCTACCGTTCCCGGCATGTCTCCGGCTGTCCAGATCGCGCTCGCGGTGGCGCTCGTCGTGGTGGTGTTCCTGCTCCTGCTCGTGCTGCGGCGCGACCGCCCCCGGGACCTGGTCGCCCCGGATCGCCCGGCCGGCGGCGGGCAGGCCGAGGTGCTCCGCCTGATCCACGCGGGGCGCCGGGTCGAGGCGGTCAAGGTGCTGCGTGAGCAGACCGGCCTGTCGCTGCTGGAGGCGAAGCAGGCGGTGGACGCGCTGGCGGCCGGCGGGTCCTGGTCGCCCGGCCCTCCGGTGCCCGGAAAGGGCGTCGACGACGCGGTGCGGGCCGAGGCCGCGCGGCTGCTGCACCGGGGCGAGAAGATCCAGGCGATCAAGGTGGTACGCGAGCACACGCACATGTCGCTCGCCGACGCGAAGCGGTACGTCGAGAGCCTCTGACGCCGGACGGCCGTCACCGGGCGTTCACCCTATAGTGGCAGTTGTCGATGCATTTCCGTCCTACCGTCGACGGGACACCCACCGCCTCCGGGAGGTAACCCCCGATGGATCGTCGTACCGTCCTGCGTGCCACAGCCGTCGGCGGCGCCGCCGCTTTCGCCGGTGGTCTCTGGGCCGCCGCGGCCGCACCGGCCCAGCCCGCCCAGCCCGGCCCCGGCCCGTACGGCGACCTGCTGTCCGCCGACGTCAACGGTCTCCAGTTGCCGGCCGGCTTCACCAGCCGGGTGATCGCGCGTTCCGGGCAGCGGGTCGCCGGCACCTCGTACACCTGGCACCCGTCGCCGGACGGCGGCGCCTGCTTCCCGTCCGGCGACGGCTGGATCTACGTCTCCAACTCGGAGGTGCCGCTCGTCGGCGGCGCGTCGGCGGTACGGTTCGCCGCCGACGGCGCGATCGCCGCCGCTTACCGGATCCTCGGCGGCACGAACGTCAACTGCGCCGGTGGGCCGACCCCGTGGGGGACGTGGCTGTCCTGCGAGGAAGTGCCGCTGGGCCGGGTCTTCGAGACCTGGCCCGAGGGCGGCCGGGCCGGCGAGGAGCGGACCCGGATGGGCCGCTTCAAGCACGAGGCGGCGGCCTGCGACCCCCGGCGGCGGGTGGTCTACCTGACCGAGGACGAGTCGGACGGCTGTTTCTACCGGTTCGTGCCGGACAGCTGGGGTGACCTGCGCACCGGCCGGGTGCAGGTGCTCTGCGCCCCGGACGGCCAGGTCACCGGGCCGGTGACCTGGCGGGACCTGCCGGACCGGGACGGGTTCCCGGTGCCCACCCGCCACCAGGTGGGTGCCGCGCAGACGTTCGACGGCGGCGAGGGCTGCTGGTACGCCGACGACACCTGCTGGTTCACCACCAAGGGCGACAACCGGGTGTGGGCGTACGACGCGGTGAACCAGCGGCTCGACCTCGCGTACGACGACTCGCTGGTGCCGGCCGGCGCCGCGCCGCTGACCGGCGTCGACAACATCACCGGCACCGCCGGCGGCGACCTCTACGTGGCCGAGGACGGCGGCAACATGGAGATCAACGTGATCACGCCCGCCGGTGTGGTGACCCCGTTCGTGCGGCTGCTCGGGCAGTCCGAGTCGGAGGTCACCGGGCCGGCGTTCTCGCCGGACGGCAGCCGCCTCTACTTCTCCTCCCAGCGCGGCACCAGCGGCGCCCGGGCCGGCACCGGCGGCATCACGTACGAGGTGCGCGGCCCGTTCCGGCGCTGACCCGCAGCCGTCAGGCGCGGGCCGCCTCCCGGGCGGCCCGCCACCGGCTCGCCGCCAGCGTCGCGGAATAGCCGGACAGCACGATCACGTGGAACAGGTACAGCCACAGCAGCACCGCCACGCCGCCGCCGATTTCGTCGAAGCCGCCGAACGGCACGCCCAGGTCCAGCGGCAGCGAGCAGAACAGCACGAAACCGTGCAGGAAACCGGACAGGTTCGCTGCCGTGAACGAGCCCAGGACGACGGTGGCGAGCCAGTCCGGGGAGGCCGGGCCGACCACCCGGAACACCCAGATCAGCACCGGCGTGAGCACCAGCCACACCGCCAGGAACGACAGCACCACGCCGAGCGCGCCGATCCAGCCGCCCTGGCGTACCAGCCGGGTGGTCAGCGGCAGCCCCAGCAGGATCGACAGCAGCAGCGCCGGGGCGGGCGCCAGCAGCGGGAGCAGCAGCAGCCGGCCCCGCCAGCCGACCAGCGCACCGGACTCGGCGCGCGGCTCGGCCACCGAGACGAACGCGCGGCGCAGACCTTCGCCGTACAGCGAGGCCGGCAGCAGCGAGGCCAGCGCCAGCAGCGGAGTCAGCCCCAGCCCGGCGTCGACGAGCGCGGCCGCCGCCCGGTGCGCGCCGATCTCGGTGGGCAGCGTCTCGATCGCGTACCCGGTCAGCCGCCGCACCCGGTCCGCCCCGGCGAGCAGCCCGGTCAGCCAGATCGCCAGCAGCGCCACCGGCACCACGGCGATCGCGCCGTAGAACGTGATCGCGGCGGCGTGCAGGGAGAGATCCCGGCCGCGGACCGGCCGGAACGCCGCAGCCGTGATCCGCTTCGCCCGATCCCACCCGTCGCCCATCGCCCTCTCGTTCCCCGTACGGCCCCGCGCCACGCATTACGATCCGGCGGCATGACGATCGCCACGACCGACCGGCTGGTGCTCCGGGACTGGACCGAGTCCCCGGACGACCTGGCCCGGATCTACGACATCTACTCCCGGGACGAGGTGATGCGCTGGCTGGGCGGCGGCAAGGGCCGGATGACCGACCCGTCCGAGGCGCGCGAGCGGGTCCGGTCCTGGCACGAACGCTGGGCGCCGTACGGCGGCCGCTGGGGCCTGTGGGCGATCGAGCCGCGCGCCGGCGGGCCGGTGGCCGGGAGCATCCTGCTCAAGCCGCTGCCGGGACGCGACGGCGTCACGCTGACCGACGACATCGAGGTCGGCTGGCACCTGCACCCCGACGCCCAGGGCAACGGCTACGCCACCGAGGCGGCCCGCGCGGTGCTGGAGCGCGAGTTCGCCACCGGCACCCCGAGGGTGTACGCGGTGGTGATGGCCGGGAACGACCCTTCGATGGCGGTGGCCCGGCGCCTCGGCATGACGCACGTGGGCGTGCGCACCGACTGGTACGGCGGTGCCGAGGTTGAAACGTTCGTCCTGGAACGTCCGGCCTGAGCCGTGCCGTTGGCAGTTCGCCCTCGGCCTCCTACGGTGGTGGGGATACGGGGGAGGCACTGATGGTCGACGGTGGCGACGCAGCGCGTTGGCTGCACCTCCACGCCGCCCGGGGCGGCCCGGACGACCTGTCGCTCCTGGTGAACCGGGTCGCGCCCGCCATCGGGGCCACCGACATCGTGATCTACCTGGCCGACTACACGCAGTCCTCGCTCGTACCCCTGGTCGGCGCGGGCGCGCCTCGGGACGAACTCACGATCGAGACGACGCTGGCCGGCCGGGCGTTCACCTGCCTCCAGGTGCAGCGCGCTCCCGACCGCCCGGACCGGCTCTGGGTGCCCCTGCTGCTCGGCTGCGAACGGCTGGGGGCACTGGAGATCGTGTCGTCGCGCGCCGGCGACCCCGCGCTGGACCGGCCGGCCTGGGAGGTGGCGGTCGCCGTCGCTCAGGTCCTGGTGAACCGCCGGCTCTACGGCGACGTCGTGGAACGGATTCGCCGCCGCCTGCCGATGCAGGTCGCCGCCGAGACCGTGTGGGGGCTGCTGCCGCCGCTGACCTTCGCAACGGACGAGCTGGTGATCACCGCCATCCTCGAACCGTGTTACGACGTCGGCGGGGACATCTTCGACTACGCGCTCAACGGTGACGTGCTCAGCGTCGGGCTCTTCGACACCTGCGGGCACGGGATCAAGGCGAGCGCGATGGCCTCGCTCGTGGTCAGCGCGTACCGCAACGCCCGGCGTACCGGTCTCGACCTGGTCGACACGGCGATCAGCATCGACAGGTGGGTCCGCTCCGAACACCCCGGCCTGTTCGCGACTGCGCTGCTCGCCGAACTCGACCGGCGGACCGGCGTGCTGCGGATCATCAACGCCGGCCACCCCGGCGCCATGCTGCTGCGGGACGGCAAGGCCGTCCGGGCACTGCCCGGACCGACCGCGCTGCCGCTCGGGCTGGGCAACCTGTCGACGCGGCGCCCGCGGGCGCACGAGGAGGCGCTGCACCCGGGCGACCGCATCCTCGCGTACACCGACGGCATCACCGACGCCCGGGGCGACGACGGGGAACGGTTCGGGCTGGACCGGCTCGTCGACTTCGTCGAGCGTGCCCTCAACGAGCGGCTGCCCAGCCCGGAGACGATGCGCCGACTGGTGCGGGCCGTCCTCGCCTACCAGCAGGACCAGCTCGACGACGACGCCACCGCGCTGTTCCTGGAGTGGCAGCCCTCGCACCTGCCGTTGGCGCACCTGGAGCACCTCACCGCGCCAGACGGGACGATCGCGTCCCCGTAGCGTCGAGGAGGCGATCGAGGCGTGATCGACACCAGTTCGCCGAAGTGGTGGCATCGCGGCGCCTGGGATGCCACCACCTCGGGGAAGTGGGGTCGATCATGCCGCCGGGCACTCCGGGACGAACCGGGGTGAGGCGCTGGGGAACAATGGTCCGGTGACCACTCCCCGAGATCTCGTGCTGCTCGGTTCGACCGGCTCGATCGGCACCCAGGCCATCGACATCGTCAAGCGCAACCCGGACCGCTTCCGGGTGGTGGCCCTCGGCGCGGGTGGCGGCAACGTGGAGTTGCTCGCCGCGCAGGCGCTGGAGCTGGGCGTGGAGGCGGTCGGCGTGGCCCGCGCATCCGCCGCGCAGGACCTTCAGCTCGCGTTCTACGCCGAGGCGAGCAAGCGCGGCTGGGCCACCGGTGACTTCAAACTGCCCAAGATCGTGGCCGGGCCGGACGCGATGACCGAGCTGGCGCAGTGGCCGTGCGACGTGGTGCTCAACGGGGTGGTCGGCTCGCTGGGCCTGCCGCCGACGCTGGCCGCGCTGCACGCCGGGCGTACCCTCGCCCTGGCCAACAAGGAGTCCCTCGTCGCCGGCGGCCCGCTGGTCAAGGCCGCCGTCTCGCGACCGGGGCAGATCGTCCCGGTCGATTCCGAGCACTCCGCGCTGGCGCAGTGCCTGCGCGGCGGCGCCCGGGGTGAGGTGCGGCGGCTGGTGGTCACCGCCAGCGGCGGCCCGTTCCGGGGGCGGGGGCGCGCCGAGCTGACCGCCGTCACGCCGGAGCAGGCGCTGGCGCACCCGACCTGGAACATGGGCCCGGTCGTCACGATCAACTCCGCCACGATGGTCAACAAGGCGCTGGAGGTGATCGAGGCGCACGAGCTGTTCGACGTGCCGTACGCCGACATCGAGGTGATGGTCCACCCGCAGTCGGTGATCCACTCGATGGTCGAGTTCACCGACGGGTCCACGCTCGCCCAGGCCAGCCCGCCGGACATGCGGCTGCCCATCGCGCTGGGCATCGGCTGGCCGGACCGGGTGCCCGAGGCGGCCGCTGCGGTCGACTGGACCACTGCCCACACCTGGGAGTTCTTCCCGCTGGACGACGCGGCGTTCCCGGCGGTCGCGCTGGCCAAGGCGGCGGGTGAGGCGGGACACTGCCGCCCGGCGATCTACAACGCGGCGAACGAGGAGTGCGTGGCCGCGTTCGTCGCGGGCCGGCTGCCGTTCCTCGGCATCGTCGACACCCTCCAGCGGGTGCTGGAGGACGCACCCGATTTCGACGAACCAGGTACCGTCGAGGACGTGCTCGCCGCCGAGTCGTGGGCACGGGCGCACGCCCAGGAGATCATCGTCGGGTCGGTGGAAGGAGCTCGATGAGCTATCTGCTCGGGGTGGTGCTGTTCGCCCTGGCGATTCTCATCTCGGTGAGCCTGCACGAGGCGGGGCACATGCTGACCGCCAAGGCGTTCGGGATGAAGGTCACCCGCTACTTCGTCGGCTTCGGCCCGACGCTGTGGTCGTTCAAGCGGGGCGAGACCGAGTACGGCATCAAGGGCATTCCGCTCGGCGGGTTCTGCAAGATCGTCGGCATGACGCCGCAGGACGACGACGTCGAGCCCGGGGACGAGAAGCGCGCGATGTGGCGCTACCCGGTCTGGAAGCGGACGATCGTGATGTCCGCCGGCTCGATCACCCATTTCGCACTGGCCCTGATCGCGCTCTGGATCATCGCGATCACCGCCGGCCTGCCGAACCCGAAGTTCCCCTCCACCGAGGACGGCTTCAAGGCGGAGCCGGCCGTGATCGCGCTGGCCCCCTGCGTCGTGGTGGAGAACGCGGCCCGCGCCTGCCAGGCCGACGACCCGGCCAGCCCGGCCGAGAAGGCCCAGCTCAAGGACGGCGACCGGATCACCGCGGTGAACGGCCGGCCGGTCTCCACCTGGGGCGACATGCTCGACGTGGTCCGGGCCACCCCGCCCGGCGCGGCCACCGTCACCTTCGAGCGCGACGGCCGGCCGCAGGAGGCCCGGGTCGACCTGGCCGCGGTGCAGCGCCCGCCGCTGGACGACCCGAAGGGCGCCACCTCGTCGGTCTCCGCGCTCGGCGTCGCCCTGCGGCCGAGCACCCCGCCGCGGGTCGAGTACGGCCCGATCGCCGCGTTCGGCGCCACCGCCGACTTCACCGGCACCATGGCGGTGCAGACCGCGCACGCCATGCAGCGCATCCCGCAGAAGGTGCCCGCGCTGTGGAGCGCGATCACCGGCAGCGAGCGCGACATGGACACCCCGATCAGCGTGGTCGGCGCCACCCGGCTCGGCGGCGAGGCCGTGGAGAACAACGCCTGGCTGGTGTTCTTCATGCTCTTCGTGTCGCTGAACTTCTTCATCGGCGTGTTCAACCTGCTGCCGTTGCTCCCGCTGGACGGCGGGCACATCGCCATCGCCTGGTTCGAACGGGCGCGCTCCTGGCTGTACGCGCGCATCGGCCGCCGGGATCCCGGCCGGGTCGACTACCTCAAACTCATGCCGTTCACGTACGCGGTGATCCTGATCGGTGGCGCGTTCACGCTGCTGACAGTCACCGCCGATGTCATCAACCCCATCACGCTCTTCTCAAGGTGAGTGCCTGAAGTGACCGCTGTCAGTCTCGGTATGCCCCCCGTACCGCCGCCGCCGCTGGCCCCGCGCCGGGCCAGCCGCCAGATCATGGTCGGTTCGGTGCCGGTCGGCGGCGGCGCGCCGGTCTCGGTGCAGTCCATGACCACCACCCTCACCGCCGACGTCAACGCCACGCTCCAGCAGATCGCCGAGCTGACCGCGTCCGGCTGCCAGATCGTCCGGGTCGCCGTGCCGTCGCAGGACGACGTGGAGGCGCTGCCCGCGATCGCCAAGAAGTCGCAGATCCCGGTGATCGCCGACATCCACTTCCAGCCGAAGTACGTCTTCGCGGCGATCGACGCCGGCTGCGCCGCGGTGCGGGTGAACCCCGGCAACATCCGGCAGTTCGACGACAAGGTCAAGGAGATCGCGCGGGCCGCCGGCGACGCGGGTGTGCCGATCCGGATCGGCGTCAACGCGGGCTCGCTCGACAAGCGCCTGCTGGCCAAGTACGGCAAGGCCACCGCCGAGGCGCTGGTCGAGTCGGCGCTGTGGGAGTGCTCGCTGTTCGAGGAGCACGGCTTCCGGGACATCAAGATCTCGGTCAAGCACAACGACCCGGTGGTGATGATCCGGGCGTACCGGCTGCTGGCCGAGAAGTGCGACTACCCGCTGCACCTCGGCGTCACCGAGGCCGGTCCGGCGTTCCAGGGCACGATCAAGTCGGCGGTGGCGTTCGGCGCGCTGCTGGCCGAGGGGATCGGCGACACCATCCGGGTCTCGCTGTCCGCCCCGCCGGTCGAGGAGATCAAGGTCGGCGCCGCGATCCTGGAGTCGCTGGGCCTGCGCGAGCGCGGCCTGGAGATCGTCTCCTGCCCGTCCTGCGGGCGGGCGCAGGTCGACGTCTACAAGCTGGCCGAGGAGGTCACCGCCGGTCTGGAGGGCCTGCCGGTGCCGCTGCGCGTCGCGGTCATGGGCTGCGTGGTGAACGGTCCGGGTGAGGCCCGCGAGGCAGACCTGGGTGTGGCCTCCGGCAACGGCAAGGGCCAGATCTTCGTCAAGGGCAAGGTCGTCAAGACGGTGCCCGAGGCGCAGATCGTGGAGACGCTGATCGAGGAGGCGCTGCGGATCGCCGACGAGATGGGCGCCGAGATCCCCGAGGAGCTGCGCGACCTGGTGCCGGGCGGCGCCACCGTCACCGTGCACTGATCTGCTTTTCGCGTCGCCGTGCGGCCGTCCCCGTCGGGGCCGGCCGCACGCGCCGTCTCAGGGGCGGGGCACGGCGGCGAACGGGGAGAGCGTGAACCAGCCGGGCGCGGCACGCCGCAGCGCCTCCGGCCCGCTCACCTCCACCGCGCCGCCGCGCAGCGCCGCCGCCCACCCCAGGTCGCCCATCCAGACCTGCACCAGGGCACGCAGGTCCGCGGTGACGGTCACCGTCACGTCGTGCCCGGGGTCGATGTCGCAGACGTCGGCTTCGCCCGCGGCGATCACCAGCCACCAGTCGCGCTGCGCCGCCGGCACGTCCCGGAAGCGGAACCGCACGACGGTACGCCCCGGCGGGACCGCGTCGTGGTCGACGTGCCGGTGCATGTCCCACAGCAGCAGCTTCGGGTCCAGGTCGGCGTCGCCCAGCTCGCCGATCCAGCGCACGCCCCAGGCGCCGAGCGCCTCCAGCACGGGCCGCAGCTCCCGCCCGGCGGTGGTCGGGACGTAGCGCACGTCGGCGCCGTCGACCCGCCGCTCCACCACCCCGGCGCGGACGAGCTGGTGCAGCCGGCGCGACAGCAGCGTGGGCGACATCCGGGGCAGGCCCCGGCGCAGCTCGTTGAAGCGTTCCGAGCCGCTGACCAGCTCCCGGACCACGAGCAGCGTCCACCGCTCGTCGAGCAGTTCCATGGCCTTCGCCACGGGGCAGAACTGGTGGTAGGAGGCCCCCATGGCGGGCACGCTACGCCCGGCCCGGCGGCCCGGCCAGGCGCCTGTCGGGAGCGGTACAGATCTCGTACTGGGGGCCGTGTCGTCCGCTGCCTAGCGTCCTGTGCAGGGACGACAGCTGAGGAGCGGCAGATGATCGAGGAACGGGAACAGGACGCGGCGGTGAAGGCCCGGCACCGCGCGATGTGGGCGCTGGGCGACTACTCCGCAGTGGCCGCGCAGGTGATCCCGCAGTTGGGGGCGACGCTGGTCCGGGCCGCCGGAGTGGGACCGGGCATGCGGGTGCTGGACGTGGCGGCCGGGACCGGCAACGCGGCTCTTCCGGCGGCCCGGACCGGCGCGCAGGTGGTGGCCGGGGACCTGACCCCGGAGTTGCTGGCGATCGGGCGGGCGGCAGCCGAGCGGGAGGGCGTGACGCTGACCTGGGAGGAGGCGGACGCGGAGGCGCTGCCGTACGCCGACGGCGCGTTCGACGCGGTGCTGTCCTGTGTGGGCGTGATGTTCGCGCCACGGCACCGGGTCGCCGCCGACGAGTTGCTGCGGGTGTGCCGGCCGGGCGGGACGATCGGCCTGGTCAACTGGACCCCGGAGGGCTTCGTGGGCCAGTTGTTCGCGGCCATGCGGCCGTTCGCGCCGCCACCGCCGCCGGGCGCGCAGCCGCCCCCGCTCTGGGGCGACGAGAACCACGTCCGGGAGTTGTTCGGCGACCGGGTCGACGCGCTGACGCTGGGGCGCGACGCCGTGGTGGTGGACCGGTTCGCCACGCCGGAACAGTTCCGGGACTTCTTCGCGACCCACTACGGGCCCACCGTGGCGGTCTACCGGGCGAACGCGGGCGATCCGGAGCGTACGGCCGGGCTCGACCGCGCGCTGACCGACCTGGCCGCCCGGCACCTGGACGGCGGCGTGATGCGCTGGGAGTACCTGCTCGTCACCGCGCGCCGGGCCTGACGGCACGCCGGTCGTGGTCCGGCCGGCGTGCCGTCGCGGCGGCAGCGCTCACTCGGACTCGGCGAGGATGGCGTAGAGCTTGCGCCGCGTCTCGTCGAGCACCTGCGCGGCACGGGCGCGCTGGTCGTCGGTGCCGGTGGTCATCACCTGCCGCAGTGCCTGCATGGCCTGCGCGCCGGCGTCGCGGATGTCGTGCCAGCTGTTTACCGTCTGCTCGGCGAACTCCGCCCAGGGCGGGGTCTGCGCAGCGGCGGTCGCCTCGGCCTGGCCCTGTTCGGTGAGCGCGAACCGCTTGCGCCCGCCCTCGGAGTCGGCGGCGGTCGCGATGACGCCCTCGTCCTCCAGCAGTTGCAGCGTCGGGTAGATCGACCCGGGGCTGGGCCGCCAGGCCCCGCCGGTGCGGGAGTCGATCTCCTGGATCATCTCGTAGCCGTGCATCGGCCGTTCGGTGAGCAGGGCCAGCACGGCGCCGCGCACGTTGGGCCGCCGGCCTCGTCCGCGCCCGCCGCGGCCCCGCCCGTGGCCGTGCGGTCCGGGCGGGAAGGGCGGCGGACCGGGGGGTACGGGCGGGAAGCCGAAGCCGCCCCGGCGGCGCATCTCGTCGTGCATGGCGTGCATCCGTCGGTGGAAACCCATCAGGGCTCTCCTTCTGTCGTCGTATCACTGATGCATCAACGATATATCGGCAATGCATCGCCGACAAGACGCGGATGGAACTCGGCTGCAAACCGTACGTTCGTACTGTTAGGCTGCCGGCGTGCGCCTGCTTCCCGAACCGGGCCCGTCCCGGACCCTCGCCCTCTCCACGCTCGTCAACACCGTCGGGCGGGGCACCTGGCTCACCGCCAGCGCGCTCTTCCTCACCCGCTCGGTCGGGCTCACGGTGGCCGAGGTCGGCGTGGCGCTCACCCTCACCGCGCTGGTTAGCCTGGTGGCGAGCACGCCGATGGGCTACCTGGCCGACCGCCTCGGCCCGCGCGGGCTCCAGATGGCCGCGCTGCTCGCCTCGGCCGGATGCACCGCCGCGCTGGTAGCGGTGCGCTCGTTCCCCGGCTTCCTGGCCGTCGGCGTGCTGATGGCGCTCGCCGACGCGGGCACCCGGGGCGCCCGGGGCGCGCTGATCGCCGGCGCCGTCCCACCCGACCAGCGGGTCCGCACCCGCGCCTACCTGCGCGCGGTCACCAACGTCGGCATCTCGGTGGGCACCGTGCTGGCCGGGTTCGCGCTCGCCGCCGACACCCGCGGCGCGTACGTCACGCTGATCCTGCTCGACGCCGCGACCTACGTGCTGGCGGCGGCGGTGCTGCTGCGGCTCCCGCCGGTCCCGCCGGTGCCCGCCCCGGCGCACGGACCGCGGCTGATCGCGCTGCGGGACCGCCCGTTCCTCGCCTTCACCGTGCTGGACGGGCTGATGTCCATGCACTTCTCGCTGATCAACATCGCCCTGCCGCTCTGGATCGCCGGGCACACCACCGCGCCCAACTGGCTGATCTCCGTCTGCCTGCTCGTCAACACGGTGGTGGTGATCCTGTTCCAGGTCCGCGCCTCGCGGGGCACCGAGGACCTGACCGGCGCGGGCCGGGCCGCCCGCCGGGCCGGCGTCCTGCTCGCCGGCGCCTGCGCGCTGTTCGCCGCCGGTGGCGGCGTACCGGTCGCGGTGGCGGTGCCGCTGCTGCTGGCCGGCGCGCTGGTGCACGTGGTGGGGGAGTTGTGGCACGCGGCGGCCGGCTGGGGCATCTCGTTCGGGCTGGCCCCGGCGCACGCGCACGGCCAGTATCAGGGGGCGTACGGGATGGGCATGCAGCTCGGCTCGATGGTCGCCCCGGTGGTGGTGACCACGCTCGCGATCGGCTGGGGCGTGCCCGGCTGGCTGGTGCTCGGCGGGGTGTTCCTGCTGCTCGGCGCGCTCGTGCCGCCGGTGGTGCGGTGGGCCGCCCGGACCCGGCCGCCCGTGCCCGAACCGGCACCCGTGACGGTCGGCTGAGCCGCCGCTCACCGGAGCGGTCCGGGGTGCCCGGTCGGCCCGCGCGCCCCGGCGCGGATCTGGCAGGCTGGTAACCGTGCTCACGATGCCGGTACGCCAACTCGGGGAGTCGGAGCGCCGCGCGGTCGAGCGGCTGCTCGACCTCGACCCGTACGCCGGCGCGCAGGTCGCCGAGCGGGTGGCGGCGCGCGGGCTGGCCTGGTGGCGGGCCGAGGCGCGGATCCTCGGCTACGGCTCCCGCCGCAACCTGGAGTCGATCTGCTGGCTGGGTGGCAACCTGACGCCGGTGCTCGCGTCCGAGCCGGCGGTGACCGCGTTCGCCGAGCAGTTGAGCGGGCAGGAGCGGCTCTGTTCCTCGATCGTGGGCCGCGCCGACGCCGTACTCGGGCTCTGGGACCGCCTCTCCGCGTACTGGGGGCCGGCCCGGGACGTACGCCCGAACCAGCCCTTGCTGGCGACTGACGCGCTGCCCGCCGTGGCGCCCGACCCGGACGTGCGGCGGGTGCGCGGCAGTGAGGTCGACCGGCTGTTCCCGGCCGCGGTGGCGATGTACACCGAGGAGGTCGGGGTGTCGCCGCTGGCCGAGGACGGCGGGCGCGGCTACCGGCGCCGGGTGACCGAGCTGGTGCGCGCCGGCCGCGCCTACGCCCGTTTCGTCGACGGGCGGGTGGTCTTCAAGGCGGAGCTGGCGGTGGTGACCCGCCGGACCGCGCAGGTGCAGGGCGTCTGGGTGGCGCCCGAGTGGCGGGGCCGGGGCATCGCCACCGCCGCGATGGCCGCTGTGGTGCGCGACGCGCTGGACCGGGTCGCGCCCACCGTGAGCCTCTACGTGAACGACTTCAACCTGCCCGCCCGCCGGGTCTACGAGCGCTGCGGCTTCCGCCCGGTCGGCACGCTCGCCACAGTGCTGTTCTGAGGATCACGTCCCGCCGGAGGTCCCGAACCGGACACCCGGCGCTAGGCTGGGCATGTTTTTATACTGACTAGTCAGTTCGGAATTCGGGGTTTGATGAACATCGTCGAGACCAGCGGCCTGGGGCTGCGGACGCGCCGCGGCTGGGTCTACCGGGACGTCGACCTCACCGCCGCGAGCGGTGAGCTGGTCGCGGTCACCGGCCCGCCCGGCAGCGGACGCACCTCGCTGCTGCTCACGCTGGCCGGGCGCTTCCCGCACAACCACGGCGAGCTGCGCCGCCGGGGCCCGGCCGCGCTCGGCCAGGTGGCCGGCGTGCACGAGCCCGACCCGACGCTCACCGTCGCCGAGCACATCACCGAACGGCTGCTGCTGCTCGGCCCGGTACCGCGCCGCCGTCGGCGCCTGGTGCCGGTGGCCGCGGTGCGGGCCCGCCGGGCCTACCGCCGCGACGCCTACGCCGCCGCCGTCGCCGGCGCCGGCCTCACCGACGCGCCACTCGACCCCGACCGGTACGGCAGAGACCTCACCCCCGTCGAACGGCAGGTGCTCGGCCTGGTGCTGGCCAGCCTCGGCGGCCCCAGCCTGATCGTCGCCGACGACGTGGACGCCGGCGCCGACCGCCCCGAGCGGGAGTGGATGTGGGGCGCGCTGGAACGCCTCGCCGACCAGGGGTACGCCGTGGTCGCCAGCGCCCGCGCGGTCGAACCCGGCGTCGCCGCCACCGTGCACCGCATCGGCGACCCGGCAGTGCCCGCCCCCGCCCTTCCCGCCGAGCCCGCTCCCGACCGTCCCGCCGAGGTGCCCGCATGAGCGTCCTGCGACTTGCCCTGTTCGAGCTGCGCCGGATGACCCGGGGCCGGCTGCCGCGCGCCGCCCTGGCCGTGCTCACCATCGTCCCGCTGCTCTACGGCGCGCTCTACCTGTACGCGTTCTGGGATCCCTACGGGAAGATGGACCGGATCCCGGTCGCCCTGGTCAACGCCGACCGCCCGGCCACCGCCGGCGACGGCAGCGAGGTGCACGCCGGGCGCGACCTCACCGAGAAGCTGCTCGACCGCAAGGTGTTCGGCTGGACCGTGACCGACCAGGCCGACGCCGCGAAGGGGCTGCGCGACGGGCGCTACCACCTGGTCTTCTCCATTCCGGAGGACTTCTCCGCCTCGCTCGCCGCCGCCCCGGAACCGGACCGTCCGGCCCGGCAGGGTGAGCTGAAGGTCGTCAACGACGACGCCACCAACTACCTCTCCGGTCTGCTCGCCCGGTCGGCGTTCAGCGAGATCCGGGCCGCCGCCGCGCAGAGCACCGCCGCCACGTACTTCGACCGGATGCTGATCGGCTTCACCGACGCCAAGGCCGAGACCGGCCGCGCCGCCGACGGCGCCGGGAAGATCGCCGACGGGCTCGGCAGCTCCCAGCGGGGGGCCGATCAGCTCGCCGACGGGCTCGGTGACGCCTCGGACGGCGCCGGGCAGCTCACCGGCGGACTGAACCAGTCCGTCCAGGGCGCGGACAAGCTCGCCAAGGGCCTCGACCAGTTGCGTACCGGCGCCGCCCAGCTCGCCGACGGCGCCGGGCGCGCCGCCACCGAGACCAAGGCCGCGGCGGCGACGGTGAACGCCGCCGCCGACAAGTACGAGCCGGTGCTGCGCCGCAACGCCGACAAGATCGAGAAGGCGGCCACGCTCGTCGCCGACGGCGCGCAGCAGCTCGCCGCCGGGCTGGACGCGCTCCCCGGCAAGGCCGCCGAGGTGGTGGCGACCGCCGAGGAGATCCGTGACCGGCTCGACGCGGTCGCGAAGGAACACCCCGAACTGGCGGACGACCCGGACTTCGCCGCCGCCCGCAAGGCCGCCGACCGGGCCGTCACGCAGGCCCGCTCCGTGGTGGCCGCGCTCGACGAGACCGACATGGCCACGCTGCGCAAGCAGATGACCGACGTGGCGAAGACCGCCCGGGAGGTCGCCACCGCCGCGCCGCACCTGGCCGACGACGTCGCCTCCGCCCGCGCCAAGGTCAACGAGCTGGCCGGCGGGCTCGCCACGCTGGCCCAGGGCAGCGCCAAGCTCCGCGACGGCCTCGGCGACGCGTCGACCGGCGCGACCGAGCTGCGCGGCGGCCTCTACCGGCTCGCCACCGGCGCCCGCCAGCTCGACGGCGGCCTGGCCCAGCTCGGCAGCGGCAGCAACCGGCTGGTCGACGGACTGACCCGGCTGGAGGGCGGCGCCGGCGACCTCGCCGACGGGCTCGCCGCCGGGGAGCGGAAACTACCCGGGTACGACGACGCGACCACCCGCGCCGGCGTCCTCGGCGACCCGGTCGGCCTGATCCGCGACTCGCAGAACCCGGCCGGCTCGTACGGCGTGGGCTTCGCCCCGTACTTCCTGTCGCTGGCGCTCTGGGTCGGCGCGATGATCACGTACATGCTGTTGCGGCCGGTCAACCGGCGGCACGTGATGTCCGGCGCGCCCGGCTGGCGGGTCGTGCTCGCCGGGTGGCTCCCGGCCGCGGGTATCGGCCTGGCCCAGGTCACCGTGCTCTACACGGTGGTGACGCTGGCGCTCGGGCTCGACCCGCGGCACGGGGCGGCCACGTTCGGGCTGCTCGCGTTCACCTCGCTGGCGTTCACCGCGATCATGCAACTGCTCGGCGTGGCGCTCGGCCCGGCCGGGCGGCTGGCCGCGCTGGCGCTGCTGATGCTCCAGCTCACCTCCTCCGGCGGCACCTACCCGGTGCAGACGTCGCCCGGCTTCTTCCAGGCGATCCACCCCTGGCTGCCGATGACGTACGTGGTGGACGGCCTGCGGCACACCATCAACGGCGGCACCACCGCCCCGGTGGTCACCGGCGCGCTGGTGCTGCTCGCGTTCGGGCTGGGCGCCATGGCGCTCACCGTCGGCGCGGCCCGCCGCTCCCGCCGGCTGACCCCGGCCAAGCTGCACCCCGAACTGACCATGTGAGGATGAGCCGGTGACGGACGGACGGACACGCCGGCGCGAGGACACCCGCCAGCGCCTCTTCGTGGCGGCGGTGGACCTCATCGCCGAGCAGGGCTTCTCGGCCACCACGGTGGACGACATCGCGGCCCGGGCCGGCGTGGCGAAGGGGACCGTCTACTACAACTTCGAGTCCAAGACCGTCCTGTTCGAGGAGCTGCTGCGGCACGGCATCGGCCTGCTCACCGCCGAGTTCCGGGCCGCCGTCGACGGGCTGCCGCCGCTGGAGGCGCTGGGCGCGCTGGTCCGCGCGCAACTGGAGTACATCCGCCGCTACCGCGCCTTCGCCCAGCTGCTGCTCTCGGAGATGTGGCGGACCAACCGGGAGTGGCAGCAGACGTTGCGGCTGCTGCGCGGCGAGGCCATCGCGGTGATCGCCGACACGGTGCAGGCCGGCGTGGACAGCGGCGACCTCCCGGCCGACCTGGACGTGCGTACCGCCAGCTCGGCGCTGTTCGGCGTCGGGCTGGTGGTGGCGGTGGACTGGCTCGTCTTCTCGCCGGACCGGCCGATCGACGAGGTGCAGGAGTCGCTGCTCGGCATCGTCCGGCGGGTCGCCCGGACCTGACCAGCGGTCGGTAATTCGGTTGATTCCGGGCCGCCGGAAGGGTGAGGGTGAGGTCACCGCCCCCACCGATCCGAGTCCGGAGGACCTTCCATGCGCCTGCTCCGAGATCTCTGGGCCACGGCGCCCCGGCGGATGGCGGCGGTCCTGCTGCTGATCGTGCTCGGGGCCGCTGGCCAGGCGGCCGCGTCCGCGCTGGCCGGGCCGGTGCTGGTGCACCGTTCGTCCGGCTGGTTCGTCGCGCTCGCGGTGGCGCTCGTCGCCGCTGTCGTCACCGACCTGCTGATCGGCCTGATCATGGCGCGGCTCACCGCCGACTGGTCGGCCGACGTGCGGCGGCGGCTCTGCCGGGTCGCGCTCGGCCAGGACCTGCCCACCCTGGAGACCACGCCGGTCGGCGAGTTGCTCGACCGGATCGACAACGACGTCTACCAGGTCGCCGCCGAGATGCGGAACACCGGCGTACGGCTGGCGCAGGGCCTCGCGGTCTGCGTCCTCGCGACGGTGAGCGCGCTGATCGTCTGGTGGCCCGCCGGTGTCGGCATGATCGTGCTCACCTCCCTGCTCGCGGTGACGCTGCGCCGCCCGACCGCCCGGATCGCCCCGGCCCGGATGGCCGAGGAGGAGGCGTGGTCCGACCTCGCGGCGGTGATGGAGGAGGCGGTGCACGGGCAGGACGACGTGCGCACCAGCCTCGCCCGGCCGTACGTGCTGCGCCTCTACGCCCGCCGCGCGGCCGAGGTGATCGCCCGGTGCGTCCGGGTGTTCCGGCTCTCCGCCCGGGTCACCGCGGCCGCCGCCGGCGCGGTCCGGATCGGCATCGCCGGTGTGGTGCTGGGCGGCGCGTGGGCGCTCGCCACCGGCCGCGTCGACGCCGCCCGGCTGACCGGGATCTGGCTGCTGGCCATCGCGTTCGGCGCGACTGTCGAGCACATCGCCCGCTGGGTGCCGCACCTGCAGCAGGCGTTCGGCGCGTGGGGCCGGGTGCAACTGCTCGCCGGGTCGCCGCAGGAGCCGGAGGGCGGGGCCACCCCCGTCGACGGCGACCTGACCGTGCGCGGGCTCACCTACCGCTACCCGGCCGGCGGGGACGAGCGCGGGCCGGCGCTGCGCGACGTGCGCCTCGACTTCGTCCGGGGCCGCTCGTACGCGCTGGTCGGGCGTACCGGCTCGGGCAAGTCGACGCTGGCAAAGGTGCTCACCCGGGCGGTGGACGTGCCCCGCGGTACGGTGTTCCTCGGTGACACGGACCTGGTCGACCTGGACGTCGAGGAACTGCGCCGGTGGATCGCCGTGGTGCCGCAGCGCACCGAGATCCTGGCCGGCACGCTCGCCGAGAACGTGGCGCTGTTCGACCCGGAGCTGCTGGACGCCGCCGAGCGGGCGCTGGCCGAGCTGGGCCTGTCCGGCTGGATCGCCGAGCTGCCCGACGGCGTGCACACCCGGCTCGGCGACGGCGGCTACGTGCTCTCCGCCGGGCAGGAGCAGCTCGTCGCGTTCGCCCGCATCCTGGTCCGCGACCCGCACGTGGTGATCCTCGACGAGGCCACCGCGCGGCTCGACCCGGTCACCGAGAACCGGGTACGCGAGGCCACCGAACGGCTGCTCACCGACCGGATCGGCATCGTCATCGCGCACCGGCTCTCCTCGGTGCGCCGCTGCGACGAGGTGGTCGTGATGGCCGACGGAGCGGTGCTGGAGGCCGGTCCGCTGCGCGAGTCGGCCCGCTTCGCCGAACTGCTCGCCACCAGCCACGCCGGGGCGTACGCCGGGGTGGGCGCCCGGCGCGGCGGCGTCGACCTGCTCGACGCGCCCGCCTGGGACGACGCGCCCGCGACGCCCACCGCGCCCGCGACGCGGCCGGCCGCCGTGCCGCGCGCCGACCCGCCACCCGCGCCGCCCGCGCCCCCCGCGCGGACCATGCGGGAGATCCTCCGGCTGGGCCTCAACGACCCGCGGTACGGCCTGATCTCGGTCGGCCTGTTCATCGTGATGACGGTGCTCGGGATGGACGGCGCGGTGCTGCCCTGGCTCTGGGCCGACCTGGTCGGCGGCGGCGACCCGTGGCTGCCGGCGCTGGGCATCGTGGCAGCGCTGCTCGTGGTGCTGCCGCTGCCGTACCTGACGAACCTGTGGTTCCCGCAGTGGTGGATCCGGCAGATGCTGCGGATCAGCGCCCGGCTGGTGCACGGGCAGACCGGCGCGCGCCGGGTCAGCGGGCACACCCCGGCCGAGGTGGTGGCCCAGGGCGGTGACACCGACCGGGTGGTGCACCTGGCCGACAACCTGATGGACCAGTTCATCTCGCTGGTCATCGTGGTCACCATGACGCTGGTGACCGGCAGCTTCGTACCGGCGTTGTTCTTCGTCGGCACGATGGTGGTCTCCGGGCTGGCGGCGACGCTGTTCGGGCCGCGGCTGGAACGCACCGCGGCCGGCACGGTGAAGGCGCGCGCCGCGTTCGCCACCGCGCTGGTCTCCGCGCTGTCCGCCGCCCGTACGGTCAAGCTGGCCGGCGCCACCCGCCCGGTGCTGCGGCACCTCGCCCGGCTCGACGAGGTACGCAGCGAGCGGCAGCGGCGTGAGATCGCCATGCAGGTGTGGGCCCGGTCCACGCCGTCGGTGGCCAGCGGCCTGCTGCCGATCGGCGCGTGGGCGCTCTACCTGGCCGGCGGGCTGTCCGCCGGCGCCACGCTGGTGGCCGTCTCCACGCTCGGCGCGGCTCGCTGGTTCGCGTGGACCACCGCGTCACTGGTGTCGCAGTACCCGTCGGCGCGGGTGTGGACGAAGCGGACGGTGGCGATGACCGGCGAGGCCGTGTACGCGGCGCCGGTGCCCGGCCTGGATCTGGTCGCGGGCACCGCGCCCGCGCCCGAGCCGCCGCCCCGGCACCCGCTGCGCCGCCTGGAACTGGCCGGCTTCGGCGCGCTGCACTCCGACGGCACGCTGGCCGTGCGCGACGTCGACCTGGTGGTCGAGCGCGGGCAGCTGGTGCTGGTCGTCGGCCCGGTCGGGTCCGGCAAGTCGTCGCTGCTGCGCGCGCTGGCCGGGATCGTGCACCACGTCGGCGAGCTGCGCTGGAACGGCGACCCGGTGACCGAGCCGGAGATGTTCCTGCGCCCCAACCAGGTCGGGTACGTGGGCCAGCTGCCCCGGGTGCTCTCCGGCACGGTGGCCGACAACATCGCGCTCGGGCACCAGGTGGACGCCGCCGGTGCGGTCTCGACCGCCCAGCTCGAACACGACCTGGCCGCCGCGGGAGGCGGGCTCGGGTTGCTGATCGGGCACAAGGGCACCCGGCTCTCCGGTGGTCAGCTCCAGCGGCTGGCGCTGGCCCGGGCGCTCGCGCCGCGTACCGAGCTGCTGGTGGCCGACGACGTGTCGTCGGCGCTGGACGTGAGCACGGAGCTTGCGTTGTGGGCGGCGCTGCGCGAGCACGGGGTGACTGTGGTCGGCTCGACCGCGAAGCGGGCCGCGCTGGTGCGGGCCGACCACGTGGTGGTGCTGATCGACGGCACGGTGGCCGACCAGGGCACCTGGGCCGACCTGGAACCCCGCTGGAACCACCTGGCCGGCTGACCGCGTTCTCCCGGTTGATCATGAAGTTGGCGGCGACAAAACGGACGCGGAACGCCGCCAACTTCATGATCGACGCGCACGGTCAGAAGGCGCGGGCGTACTGGTTGGGCCAGGCGGGGGTGGCGTTCAGCTTGGCGGCGGCGCGGCGCGGCCAGTACGGGTCGCGCAGCAGTTCCCGGCCCAGCAGCACCAGGTCCGCCTCGCCGCCGGCCACGATCTGCTCGGCCTGCTCGGGCTCGACGATCAGGCCCACCGCGCCGGTCGGCACCCCGGCGTCGCGGCGGATCCGGGCGGCCAGCGGCACCTGGTAGCCGGGTCCGACCGGGATGGACGCCCGGACCGCCGCGCCGCCGGAGGACGTGTCGACCAGGTCCACTCCGGCGGCGGCCAGCTCACCGGCGAGCACCACGCTGTCCTCGACGGTCCAGCCGTCGTCGGTCCAGTCGGTGGCGGAGATCCGGGTCAGCACCGGCACCGACTCGCCGACGGTGGCGCGTACCGCGCGGGCCACCTCCAGCGTGAGCCGCATCCGGGCGGCCCGGTCGCCGCCCCAGCCGTCGGTGCGCCGGTTGGTCAGCGGGGACAGGAACTCGTGCAGCAGGTAACCGTGCGCGGCGTGGATCTCCACGGCGGCGAACCCGGCGTCGAGCGCCCGCCCGGCGGCGGTGGCGAAGGCGTCCACCACGGCGGCGATGCCCGCCTCGTCCAGCGCGGTGGGCGTGCGGTACTCCGGCACGAACGGCTGGTCGCCCGGGCCCACCGGGGTCCAGCCGCCCTCGGCGTCCGGCACGCCGCCGCGCGCGGGCGCCCACGGCCGGTACGTGGACGCCTTGAACCCGGCGTGCGCGAGCTGCACGGCCGGGACGGCGCCCTGACCTGCCACGAATGCGGTGATCGGCCGCCAGGCGTCGACGTGCGCGCCGGACCAGAGGCCGGTGTCCTGCGGGCTGATCCGGCCCTCGGGCACCACAGCTGTCGCCTCGGTGATCACGAGCCCGGCCCCGCCGACCGCGCGGGAGCCGAGGTGGACGCGGTGCCAGTCGGTGGGCAGGCCGTCGGGCCCGGCGCTGTACTGGCACATGGGCGCCAGCGCGATCCGGTTGGGCAGCGTGACGCCGCGCAGGGCGAGCGGGGTGAACAGGGCGCTCATTGTCGAAGATCCTCCGGTCATGGCTTCGGGTGCGCCTCCCGCTTTCGGAAGACGCACCCGAAGAAGTGTGGATCAGGCGGGTACGGGGTCGAGCCGCTCGGTCTCGACCGGCTCGATCAGGTCGCGCTTGCCGGCCGAGTCGTACGCGGCCCGGTCGAGCGTGCCCTCCCGGGCGGCCACGATGGTCGGCACCACCGCTTGACCGGCCACGTTCGTGGCGGTGCGGATCATGTCCAGGATCGGGTCGATGGCCAGCAGCAGGCCGGCCCCGGCCAGCGGCAGGCCCAGCGTGCTCAGGGTCAGCGTGAGCATGACGATCGCGCCGGTCAGGCCGGCGGTGGCGGCCGAGCCGACCACCGAGACGAACGCGATCAGCAGGTAGTCGGTGACGCCCAGGTTCACGCCGAACACCTGCGCCACGAAGATCGCGGCGAGCGCCGGGTAGATGGCGGCGCAGCCGTCCATCTTCGTGGTGGCGCCGAACGGCACGGCGAAGGAGGCGTACTCGCGGGGGACGCCGAGGCGCTCCACCGAGCGCTGGGTCACCGGCATGGTGCCCACCGAGGAGCGGGACACGAACGCCAGCTCGATGGCGGGCCAGGCGCCGGCGAAGAAGCGCAGCGGGTTGAGCTTGCCGGCCACCGCGAGCAGCACCGGGTAGACCACGAACAGCACCAGCGCGCAGCCGACGTAGACGGCCGTGGTGAACTTCGCGAGCGGGGCCAGCAGGTCCCAGCCGTACGAGGCGACGGCGTTGCCGATCAGGCCGAGCGTGCCGATCGGGGCGAGCCGGATGACCCACCAGAGCGCCTTCTGCACGATCGACAGCAGCGAGCGGTTGAGCGACACGAACGGCTCGGCGGCGTCGCCGACGAGCAGCGCGGCGGCACCCACCACCAGGGCGAGGAAGACGATCTGCAGGACGTTGCCCTCGACGAACGCGCCGACCGGGTTGGTCGGGACGATGCCGGTGAGGAAGTCGATCCAGGAGCCGGTGGTCTTCGGCGCGGTGGCGCCGGCCGGGTCCAGGTTGACGCCGCGGCCGGGGTCGGTGAGCAGGCCGAGGCCGATGCCGATGCTCACCGCGATGAGCGCGGTGACGGCGAACCAGAGCAGCGTCTTGACGGCGAGCCGGGCGGCGTTGGCGACGCCGCGCAGGCTGACCACGCTGACCACGATGGCGGTGAAGACAAGCGGCGGCACGGCCAGCTTGAGCAGCTGGACGAAGAGGCCGCCGACGGTGTCGAGCGTGCTGGTCAGCCAGGCGAGGTCGGCGGCGCGGGCGAGGAAACCGAGCGCCACACCGAGCACGAGGCCCAGCAGGATCTGGACGGAGAAGGGAATTCTGCGCAGGGCGGAAGCCATGAGGACGGGTCCAAGGTCTGGAGAGGGAAGGCGGGCGTCAGGGCGTGGAGCTACGCCGGACAGACGCCGCTGGCCTGCCGTCGCAGATCGACGTACAGGCGCTCGGTGAGGCACCAGACATTGGTCATCGTCGCGACACGTTACTCCCGTCGCGGGTGGGAACGGAAGGACCGTCGCCGGTGAGACTCCTTACAGCCAGGTATCCGGAGGTGACCAGTCCCCAGGCGGCGACCACGACCAGCAGCACCCGCTCCGACAGCCCGAGCAGCGTGCTGCGGCCGACCAGCAGCAGCGCCAGCGCGACCACGACGGCCACCGGCAGCGCCACCGCCGCGCCGACCGCGGCGATCCGCCGCAGCCCCTGGTCCGCCGCCCGGGAGAACAGCACCACGAGCATGGCGAGCACCACAGCGGCGGTCGCCGCGATGCTGGCCCCGCCGTGCACCAGGTCCGCCACCGTGGGGGCCTCGAACGGCGGCAACGGGCAGCCCTCGCTGCACGTGACAGCACCGGACAGCACAGTCGCGACCGCGCCGATGCCGAGCAGCCCGGCCGCCGCCCGCAACCCCGGCGGCAGCGCCCCGGCGAGCAGCAGCAGCGACGCGGCCACCGAGAAGATCCCGATCCGGTACGCCCCGGCGTACCCGCTGTCCGCGATGCCCGCCTCACTCACGTACCCGGTGGGGCCCGGACCGGGACCGGCGACCACCGCAACAGTCACCGCAGCCGCGCCGGCGGCCAGGCAGACGGCGGCGAACGCGGCGGAGATCCGGCGGCCGGTGTCCTCAGCCACGTCCGTGCGGGGTGGTCCAGCCGGACAGGTCGGGGCCGAGCGGCACGATCCGGGTCGGGTTGATCATGTCGTGGGTGGCGTAGTAGTGCCGCTTGATGTGGTCGAAGTCCACCGTCTCGCCGAAGCCCGGCGTCTGGAACAGGTCCCGCGCGTACGCCCAGAGCACCGGCATCTCGGTCAGCTTGCGCAGGTTGCACTTGAAGTGCCCGTGGTACGCCACGTCGAAGCGCACCAGCGTGGTGAACAGCCGCACGTCCGCCTCGGTGATCGCGTCGCCCATCAGGTAGCGCCGACCGGCCAGCCGCTCGCTCAGCGCGTCGAGGCGGGCGAACAGCGCGGTGAACGCCTCGTCGTACGCCTCCTGGGAGGTGGCGAACCCGCATCGGTAGACGCCGTTGTTGACGTCCCGGTGGATCTCCGCCATCAGCGCGTCCATCTCCGGGCGCAGCTCGACCGGGTACAGGTCCGGCGCGTCCGGCGCGTGGAACCGCCGCCACTCGGTCGAGAAGTCGAGCGTGAGCTGCGGATAGTCGTTCGTGACCACCCGTCCGGTGAGCGTGTCCACGAGCGCCGGCACGGTCACCCGGCCGGTGTAGTCCGCGTCGGTGGACAGGTACGCCTCGGACAGGAAGCCGATGCCGAGCACCGGGTCGAAGCCGTCCGGGTCGAGCGCGAACCGCCAGCCCCGCTCGTCCCGGATCGGGTCGACGGTGCCCAGCGAGATCACCTCGTCCAGCCCGAGCAGGCCGCGCACGATCCGGGCCCGGTGCGCCCACGGGCAGGCCCGGCACCAGATCAGCCGGTAGCGGCCCGCCTCCAGCGGCCAGCGCCCCTGATCGTCCGGCCCGCCGCCCTCCGGGGAGGTGGAGTGCGGGGTGACCCGGCCGGTGAACCGGTTGGGCTGGCGGACGAACGCGCCGCCGCCGCTTGTCTCTGCGCTGAACTGGGCCCCGGACATGCGGCAAACCTATCCGCTCCGGTCACGGATATCCTGGCGCCGGGTACCCCCACCGACCCCTTCCCACCCCCGAAGGACGTACGCGCGATGACAGTGGCCTATCTCGTTGCCGGAGTCCGCACCCCGATCGGCCGGTACGCCGGCGCCCTGGCCGGGGTCCGCCCCGACGACCTGGCCGCGCACGTCGTCCGCGAGCTGGTGGCCCGCCACCCGTCGGTCGACTGGGCGCGTACCGACGACGTGATCCTGGGCTGCGCCAACCAGGCCGGCGAGGACAACCGCAACGTGGCCCGGATGGCCGCGCTGCTCGCCGGGTTGCCGGAGGAGGTGCCGGGCAGCACCGTCAACCGGCTCTGCGGTTCCGGCCTGGACGCGCTCGCCTCCGCCGCCCGCGCGATCGTCGCCGGTGAGGCCGACCTGGTGGTGGCCGGCGGCGTGGAGAGCATGAGCCGCGCGCCGTTCGTCATGCCGAAGGCGGCCACGCCGTACGCCCGCACCGCCGAGGTGTACGACACCACCATCGGCTGGCGGCTGGTCAA
Organism: Micromonospora chalcea; assembly: GCF_028768405.1. Taxonomy (NCBI): domain Bacteria; kingdom Bacillati; phylum Actinomycetota; class Actinomycetes; order Micromonosporales; family Micromonosporaceae; genus Micromonospora; species Micromonospora chalcea. The sequence goes on from NZ_CP118233.1 coordinate 6,266,827, forward strand.
CCCGCTGATGCGCAAGGGCTGGGGCGTCGACTCGATGCCGGAGACGGCGGAGAACGTGGCAGCCGAGTTCGGCGTGGACCGGGCCGCGCAGGACGCCTTCGCGTACCGGTCGCAGCAGCGGGCCGCCAAGGCGCAGGCCGACGGCCGGCTGGCCGAGGAGATCGTCCCGGTGACGGTGCCCGCCGGCAAGCGCGAGACGAAGCTGGTCGAGGCCGACGAGCACCCGCGCGAGACGACGCTGGCGAAGCTCGCCTCGCTGCCCACCCCGTTCCGTGAGGGCGGCACGGTGACGGCCGGCAACTCCTCCGGCGTCAACGACGGCGCGGTCGCGCTGCTCGTCGCCTCCGCGGCCGCCGTCGAACGCTACGGCCTCACCCCGCTGGCCCGGGTACGCGGCGCGGCGGCGGCCGGCGTACCGCCGCGGATCATGGGCGTCGGCCCGGTGCCGGCCACCCGCAAGCTGCTCGACCGGACGGGCCTGTCGCTCGCCGACGTGGACGTGATCGAGCTGAACGAGGCGTTCGCCGCGCAGGCCGTGGCGGTGCTGCGCGAGCTGGGCCTGCCGGAGGACGCCGAGCATGTCAACCCGGGCGGCGGGGCGATCGCGCTGGGCCACCCGCTCGGCGCCAGCGGCGCCCGGCTGGCGCTGACCGCCGCGCTCGAACTGCGCCGCCGGGGCGGCCGCCGGGCGCTCGCCACCATGTGCGTCGGCGTCGGCCAGGGCATCTCGCTGCTGCTGGAGTCGGCCGACTGACGTGGGCCGGCAGCATCGCCCGTTGTGGATCTCCCATACCTGGCCGTACCGGCCTAGAGTGGTCTGCACCACACGACCCGCCAGCGACGGCGGCGACGACCTGGGGGACCGAGCGATGCAGACGCCGGACGGCGTGCCCACCGAAATCGACCTGAGTCGGCCGAGCGCCGCCCGGGTCTACGACTACTTCCTCGGTGGGGCCCACAACTTCGAGATCGACCGGCAGCTGGCCGAGCAGATCGCGGCCATGACACCGAACCTGGCCGCCACCATGCGCTCGGGCCGGGAGTTCCTGCGCCGGGCGGTACGGGTGCTGCTCGACGCCGGCATCGACCAGTTCCTCGACATCGGCTCCGGCATCCCCACCGTCGGCAACGTGCACGAGGTCGCCCAGGCCGCGAACCCGGACGCCCGCATCGTGTACGTCGACATCGACCCGGTCGCCGTGGCGCACAGCCACGAGCTGCTCGCCGGCAACGAGCGCGCCACCGCGGTCCTGGCCGACCTGCGTGAGCCGAAGCTGATCCTGGACCACGCCCGGTCCAGCGGGCTGATCGACTTCGACCGGCCGCTGGGCATCCTGCTCGCCGGCGTCGTGCACTTCGTCCCGGACGCCGACCGCCCGGCCGACATCCTGGCCACCCTGCGGGCGGCCGCCGCCCCGGGCAGCTACCTGGTCATCTCCCACTCCACGTTCGAGGACCAGCCGCAGGAGATGCTGGACGCGCAGCGGCTGTCCGCGCGTACCGCCACCGAGATCACGCTGCGCTCGCGGGCCGAGATCACCGGCTTCTTCGGCGACTGGACGATCCTCGAACCGGGCGTGGTGCACATGCCGCTGTGGCGGCCCGAGTCACCGTCGGACGTGGACGAGCACCCGGAGCGGTTCGGCGCCTTCGGCGGCGTCGCCCGGCACGACCGCGCCCTCGGCTGATCCCATGCGCGCCCCGGACATCGACGGGGGAGACGTCAGCCGGCCCGGCGCCGTCGCGTACGCCGCCGAGTGGGCTCGTGCGGTGCGCCGCATCGGATTCGTGCCGCTGACCGCGGCCGAGACCGAGCGCCTGCTGGTGCCGCTCACCGAGCGGCTCGGCGAGGCCCTGCTCGCCCCCACCTTCTCCGCCCGCCCGGCGGAGGAGGTGGGACGGGCCCTGGTGCAGGCGCATCTCACCGAGCCCGGCGTGCTCGACTGGTCGGTGCAGGCGCTCGGTGACCGGTTCCTGCAGTGGGTGCTGCCCGGCCGGGCGGAGTCACCCGAACTGCGCGAGCGGGTCGCGCTGCTGCAGGGCGCGTTCGCCGCCGGGTTCGCCCGCGCGTTGCGCGACCGGGTGTTCAGCCAGCAGGAGCGGATCTCCCGTTCCGCCTGGCAGGCGCGGGACACCGTCGAGCAGGCGCTGCGGGACAGCGAGGCCCGCTTCCGGGCGGTCTTCACCGGCGCCGTCATCGGCATCGGCATCGCCGGTGTGGACGGGCAGATCATCGAGGTCAACCAGTCCTTCGCGGACATGCTCGGCTACACCGTCGCGGAGATGCGGCGGATGAACGTGTCGGCGCTGGCCTACGCCGACGACGCGGCCGGCATGTGGGAGCTGTACCAGGAGCTGATCGAGGGCAAGCGGGACAGCGCGCGGGTCGAGAAGCGCTACTACCGCAAGGACGGCAGCGTCGTCTGGACCGACCTCGCGGTCTCGCTGATCCGGCACGACGACGGCCGGCCCCGGTTCACCGTCGCCATGGTCGAGGACATCACCGAGCGGTACGAGCTGCAGCAGCGGCTGCGGTTCCAGGCGCTGCACGACCCGCTGACCGGCCTGCCCAACCGGACGCTGTTCTTCGAGACGCTCGGCACCGTCTTCGACGGGGCGGGCGACGACCAGCGCGTCGGGCTCTGCTTCATCGACCTGGACGGCTTCAAGGCGATAAACGACAGCCTCGGCCACGACCTGGGCGACCGGCTGCTCAAGGTGATCGCCCGCCGGCTCAGCGACTGCGTGGCCGGGCGCGGTCACCTGGTGGCCCGCATGGGCGGCGACGAGTTCGTCATCCTGGTCGACTCCGACGGCGGCATCGACGACGCGGTGGAGGTCGCCGAACTGGCGCTGGCCGCCGTCTCCGCGCCGGTGCACGTCGCCGACCAGCAGCTCGCCGTGTCGGCGAGCATCGGCATCGTGGAGTGCCCGGCGGCGGAAACCAGCGTCGGTGACCTGATGAAGGCCGCCGACACCACGCTGTACTGGGCCAAGGCGGAGGGCCGGGGACGCTGGGCGGTGTACGACCCGGAGCGCAGCGCCGCCGACATCGCCCGCTCGGCGCTGGCCGCGAACCTGCCCGCCGCGCTGGACCGGGACGAGTTCGTGCTGCACTACCAGCCGATCGTGTCGCTGCTGGACGGCACGATGGTGGCGGTCGAGGCGCTGGTGCGCTGGCAGCACCCCGAGCTGGGCCTGATCGGGCCGGACCGGTTCATCGGGCTGGCCGAGGAGACCGGCCTGATCGTCCGGCTCGGCGCGTGGGTGCTGCGTCAGGCGTGCCGCGACGCCGAGTCGTGGCGGCGCGCGTACCCGGAGACGTCGCTGGTGGTCAGCGTCAACCTGGCCGCCCGGCAGGCGGACGACCCGGCCATCGTGGAGACGGTCGCGGAGGCGTTGCAGCACACCGGCCTGCCGGCCGAGCTGTTGCAGCTGGAGCTGACCGAGAGCGCGGTCATGGGCAGCGCGGGTGAGCCGCTGCGGACCCTGCACCAGCTCGCCGACCTGGGGCTGCGGCTGGCCATCGACGACTTCGGCACCGGGTACTCGAACCTGGCGTACCTGCGGCGGCTGCCGATCCACTGCGTGAAGCTGGCGGGCCCGTTCGTCGAGGGGATAAAGGGTGACGGGGACGCGGTCGCCGACCACCGGGACGAGCGGATCGTGGACGCGCTGGTCCGGCTGGCGCACGCGCTGGAGCTGTCGGTGACGGCCGAGGCGGTGGAGACCGAGGTGCAGGCCGAGCGGCTGCGGGCGCTGCGGTGCGACACCGGGCAGGGCCGCCTGTTCGGCGCCCCGATGCCCGCCGACGGCATCCGCGCCCGCCTGGGCGGGTAAGGAAGGGCCCCCTGTTAACGCCTCCGGTAGAGCAGGGGGCCCCGCTTAACACCTCCCGCTCACGCGGCGGCAGGCGAGGAAGGGAGAACGGTGAGCCTCACCGATTCGCAGGCCGTGGTGTCGGTGGTCGCCGCGCTGGCGATCATCGCCGGGCTGGCCGGAGTGGTAGTGCCCGGGCTGCCGGCGCTGCCGCTGTGCTGGGGCGGCGTACTGGTGTGGGCGCTGTTCGGCGGCGCCGGGCCGGGCCGCTGGGCGGTGCTCGCCGCCGCCACAGTGATCGCCGCCGGCGGCACCGTGCTCAAGTACCTGTGGCCCGGGCGGAACCTGAAGCGGACCGGCGTGCCCACGTCGTCGCTGCTGGTCGGCGGGCTGCTCGGGGTGGTCGGCTTCTTCGTGATCCCGGTGGTCGGGCTGCCGATCGGCTTCGTCGGCGGGATCTTCGGCGCGGAGCGGCTGCGGCTGGGCGACACCCGGCTCGCCTGGCCGGCCACCGTGCAGGCGCTGAAGGCGGCCGGGCTGTCCATGCTGCTGGAGTTCATGGCCGGCCTGATGATCGCCGCGCTCTGGGTCGCCGGGTTGCTGTTCGTCTAGAGGTGCGGCGGCGCGGGGCGTCCGGAGGGTACGGCCGATCGCCGTACTTCAGTGAGAGAGAGGTGGACGCCGCGCGCCGCCGCGGACCGGGCGTTGCCGAGCGCCCGGCGCCGGCCCGTCAGGTCGGGCCTGGTCACGCCCACAATGATGCCCCCGGTGGGATCCGGCGACAACGCAATTACCGGGGTACGTATTGACCACCTTGATCGGCCGGGAGCACACTGCGAGCACTCGCACGAGCATCGCCTCGAGGAGGTGTGCAGTGGCCACGACGCCCGCGCCGACCGCCGAGCAGCCGATGGACGACGACGCCCGACGACTCGCCGAACTCGGCTACAAACAGGAGTTGCGCCGCAAGTGGAGCGGCTTCTCCAACTTCGCGATCTCGTTCTCCATCATCTCGATCCTGGCCGGCTGCTTCACCACGTTCGGCCAGGCGTGGAACAACGGCGGCCCGGTGGCGATCTCCTGGGGCTGGCCGCTGATCTCGCTGTTCATCCTGATCATCGGCTTCTGCCTGGCCGAGCTGGTTTCCGCGTACCCGACGGCGGGCGGGATCTACTGGTGGGCGGCGACCATGGGCCGGCCGGTGCACGGCTGGTTCACCGGCTGGCTCAACCTGATCGGGCTGGTCGCGGTGACCGCCTCTGTCGACTACGGCTGCGCCACGTTCCTCAACCTGACGCTGTCGGCGCTGTTCGACGGCTGGGCCGGCACCGGGCACCAGACGTTCGGGCTGTTCGTGGTGATCCTCGCGCTGCACGGTCTGATCAACATCTACGGGCACCGGATCATCGACGTACTCCAGAACGTCTCGGTCTGGTGGCACGTGGCCGGCGCGGCCGCCGTGGTGCTGATCCTGGTCCTGGTCCCGGACAACCATCAGAGCTTCCAGTTCGTGTTCACCGAGCGGTTCAACAACTCCGGCTTCGGTGACGGCGACACCGGCGGGCTGGCGTTCTGGTTCTACGTGCTGCCGCTGGGCTTCCTGCTCACGCAGTACACGATCACCGGCTTCGACGCCTGCGCGCACGTCTCCGAGGAGACCCGGGGCGCGTCCAAGGCCGCCGCGCAGGGACTGTGGCGGTCGATCTTCTACTCGGCGGTGGGCGGCTGGATCCTGCTGCTGGCGTTCCTGTTCGCCGCCACCGACGTGGACGCCATAAACGAGGCGGGCGGCTTCTCCGGGGCGATCTTCGAGAGCGCGCTGACGCCGTTCTTCTTCAAGGCCGTCATCATCATCTCCACCATCGGGCAGTTCTTCTGCGGCATGAGCTGCGTGACGTCGATGTCGCGGATGGCGTACGCGTTCAGCCGCGACCGGGCCGTGCCCGGCTGGCGGCTGTGGTCGACTGTCGACCGCAACGGCACGCCTGTGAACGCCATCATCGGCGCGACGCTGGCCGGGCTGGTGCTCACGCTGCCCGCGCTCTACCAGCGCGGCGGCATCCCTGTCGCGTTCTACGCGGTGGTCTCGGTGGCGGTGATCGGGCTGTACCTGTCCTTCATCATCCCGATCTTCCTGCGGCTGCGGATGGGCGACCGGTTCACCCCGGGCCCGTGGACGCTCGGCCGCCGCTACAAGCTGCTCGGCTGGATCGCGGTGGTCGAGATCGCCGTGATCTCGATCTACTTCGTGCTGCCGATCGTCCCGGCGGGGGTGCCCGGCAACCCCGACTTCAGCTGGACGGCGGTGAACTACGCGCCGATCGCGATCGGTGGCGTGCTGCTCGGCGTCGCCATCTGGTGGTACGCCTCGGCCCGCAAGTGGTTCACCGGCCCGCGCCGTACCGTCGAACAGGCCGATCCGGAGCCGGAGCCCGCCGAGCCGTCGTAGCTGTCGGTGGGGCCTGCCATGATCCGGCCCATGAATGCGGAAGCGGTGGTACGCGCGCTGTGGGATCGCATGCAGGCCCGCGACTGGGCCGGCGTCGGCGACCTGCTGGCCGACGACGTGGTGGTGGAGTGGCCGGCCAGCGCCGAGCGGATCGTGGGCCGGGACAACTACGTGAAGATCAACGCCGAGTACCCGGAGGGCTGGTCGATCCGGGTACTGCGGGTGGTGGCAGTGGGCGACACTGTGGTGTCCGAGGTGGAGGTGCCGCACGAGGGGATGGGCGTGCACCGGGTCGCGTCGTTCTGGACCGTGCGCGACGGGCGGATCGTCGAGGGCCGGGAGTACTGGACCGCCCTCGGCCAGGACCCGTCCCCGCAGTGGCGAGCCGCCTGGGTCCAGCCGATGTGAAGTGGCCTGTTGGTCAGGCTGCGGGTCCGGTCTGCTTGGCCAGGGCGATGAATGACCGCCATGAGGACGGGGTGACGTGGAGGGTGCCGCCGTCGCGGTCCTTGCTGTCGCGCACGAGTACGACTCCCGGCAGGTTGTCGGCCACCTCCACGCAGTCGCCACCGCTCGTGCCGCTGCGCGTCGCCGTGCGCCATCTTGCACTGGCCAAATCCATGTCGTCGTCCCCTCTCTCAATACTGGACGTCGGTCGGCGGGAAATCCTGGTGATTGTCCCTCACCGCGAGGAAACCTTGCCACGATCTCGCGGCGACGGCCTGTTGGGTCAGGCTGCGGATCCGATCTGCTTGGCCAGGCCGACGAACGACCGCCACGACGTCGGGGTGACGTGGAGCGTGCCGCCGTCCCGGTCCTTGGAGTCGCGTACCAGCACCACTTCCGTCAGGTTGTCAGCCACCTCGACGCAGTCGGTGTTGCCGCTCCGGGTCGCCTTTCGCCAGGTCGCGCCGCTCAGATCCATGACGTCTCCACCTCTTTCAGAAGCTCGAGAGACTGCCGGCGGGGCAAAGCTTCACTCCGGATCATCTCCCATCTCGACTGAAGCGTAGCCACGTCGGCGTCGCCGTCGATCACGCTCGTGGTGAGCTGGCATTCCATGCTGGCGACCCAACCGCCCTCCGCGCCTCTCGCCAGAGTGAACGGACCGGACAAGCCGATGTGCAACCCGACCTGTAGTGGAAGCACGTGGATACTGATGTGCGGGCGCTCGGCACAGACGACCAGGTGCTCGATCTGCTGAGCCATCAGGCCGCGGAAGCTCTCTTCGCGGCGGTGCAGCATTCCCTCGTCGAGTACAGCGATGAGCTGGGGCGGAGATGGCTGCCGCAGGACTTCCTGGCGATCCATGCGGGCTGCCACGCGGCTCTCCACGTCGGCATCGCTGAGTAGGTCGTCACAGCGAATCACCGCTCGGGCGTAGTTCTCCGTCTGAAGCAGGGCTGGAATGAGAGTCGGGTGGAAGCACCGGAGCTGTCGAGCGTTGCGTTCGGCATCGAGCCATGGTCGGAGCCAGGACGGCAAGCCCTCGCGTTCGGCCATCTTGAGCAGGGACACCAGCAGGCCGCCGGAGTTCAGCACCTCGTCGGCACGAGCCAAGAAGAGCCGGTCGTACGGACGGCTGCCGGTTTCGACGGCGGACACCATCGACGGCGAGTAGTGGACCAACCGGCCGAACTCCTCCTGACTGAGACCGGCAACGTTCCGTAGTCGGCGGAGCTGCGCACGGATCAACTCTGCTGTCGGTTCCTCCACAGTTCCTCCACAGTCCGTGCGTGAATTTCATTCGGTGTCTGCCGGTTGAGCCCGTACTTCACTCGTGCGCCGTGACCAGGCTCGATGCCTTCCGACCGTAGCGATGTCCTCACCAGACTGTCACGCATGCGGATTCGCTCGTCGCAGGCGAGCACGGGCGGATTCCAGCCCGGGGCCGCCCGGTCCCGACGATGCCGGGCGGCCCCCTCCATCAACGAGGAGGCCGATGTGCGTGTCCGATGGTTCCGGTGCCGTACCCGGGAGCTGCCCACCCTGCCGAAGCGAGACCCCGGCAGCAACCTGCCGGCGTGGATGCGCGAGCCGACCCGGGTGTTTCCCACGGTTCGCCCGGGCAGCCCAGGTCGTCTGACACCGGCGCAGGAGTGGCGGGCGAACGGGGGCCGCTGGTGACGGCTCTGGTCGGTGTCCTCAGCGCCATCGGGCACGTCGGGTATCAGCCGGACTGGACATGCGAGCGCTGCCGGGAGCCGTGGCCGTGTCCCACCCTGCGTCGCATTCCGCGCGATCAGCTCGATCCGGCTGCGCTCATCCGGATGATGGCGTTCCTCGTACGCGGCGCGATCCGGGATCTGCGTGGCCGCGTCGAGGGGCCGGAACCGCCCGAGATCGTCCGGCGGTTCTTCTGGTTCCTTCCGCTCACCGACGACGAGGCGCGTGCGATCGCCCGAAGGCTGCGGTGATGGGCCGGCGCGTGGTTCCGCACCTGCCTGTGCGCCCGCTCTGGCGGTGCCGCAACTGCGGGGCGGAGTGGCCCTGCCAGCCGGCCCGGCTGTCGCTGCTCGTCGAGTACCGGGAGGACCGCACCGCGTTGCTGCTCTATCTCGGCGGGCTGATGACCGAGGCGCGGGAACAACTCGCCCAACTGAATCCCGACCACGCGCCGGACCTGCACAGCCGATTCCTGGCCTGGGCGCGGGTTCGTGGCTGACGCGGCGCGGGCTGTCCGCGTACCCCAGGGGTCAGATCGTGGGGCGGCGGTGGGTGAGCGGGAAGCGCAGGATGCGGTCGTCGCCGGCCGCCGGGGTGCCGCGGCCGTCGCGGTTGCTGGTCGCGACCCAGAGCGCGCCGTCCGGCGCGACCTCGACGGTACGCAGGCGGCCGTACGTGCCGGCCAGCTCCGCCACCGGTACGCCGACGCGGCCGGCGGCGTCGACGGGCACCGCCCACAGCCGGGCGCCGCGCAGCGCGGCGACGTAGAGCGTGCCCCTGGCGAAAGCGGCGCCGCTCGGGGACGCCTGGGCGGGCGGCCAGACGACGACCGGGTCGCGGAACCGGGGGTCACCGGCGACGCCCTCGACGACCGGCCAGCCGTAGTTGCCGCCGGGCACGATCCGGTTCACCTCGTCCCAGGTGCTCTGCCCGAACTCGGTGGCGAACAGCCGGCCGTGCCGGTCCCAGGCGAGGCCCTGCACGTTGCGGTGGCCGTAGCTGTAGACGAGCGAGCCCGGGAACGGGTTGTCCGCGGGCGTCCGGCCGTCCGGGCGGAGCCGCAGGATCTTGCCGTTGCGGCTGGTCAGGTCCTGCGCGCGGGCGGCCACCCCGGCGTCGCCGATCCCGGCGTAGAGCATGCCGTCGGGGCCGAACGCGATCCGCCCGCCGGCGTGCACCGAGCTGCGGGCGATGCCGCTGACCAGCACCCGGGGCGCGCGGGACGAGCCGAGGCGGAACCGGACGATCCGCAGATCCGTGGCGGTGGTGTAGGCGGCGTAGACCCACCGGTCCCGGCGGTACGTGGGGGAGACCGCCAGCCCGAGCAGGCCCGTCTCCCCACCGGCGACCACGTCGGCGATCCGCGCCACCTCGCGGGCCGGGCGTCCGGGGCGTACGCGCAGGATCGTGCCCCGGTCCCGCTGCGCGACCAGGGCGCTGCCGTCGGGCAGGAAGCCCAGGCCCCACGGCGCCTCCAGGCCGGTGGCGACGACGTGCGGGCGGCTCAGGTCGTAGCCGGACCAGCCGGAGCGTCCGTCGAAGCCGCGCAGGTCGAGCATGACCGGTCGCGCGTCGGCGGTCGCCGGCCGGTCCGGCCCGGCGGCGGGTCGCCCCTCGGCGGGTCTGCGGTCGGCGTGCGCGTCGGTGGCGGCCAGCACGATCGCGAGGACGGCGGCGACGACCGCGACGGTACGACGGCGCATGTGCTCTCCACGGTTTCGCACCCGGCCTCGCCGGGGCATTGACGGTGATCCGGTTTGCCAGTAGACCTTGGTGATGGAGGCCCCTGATGAAACCAACGCCACTCTCGCTGGAACAGTTGCGGGTCGCCGTCACCGAGGGTGAGATCGACACGGTGGTGCTCGCCCTCACCGACATGCAGGGGCGCTTGCAGGGCAAGCGGTTCCACGCGCCCTACTTCCTCGACCATGTGGTCACGCACGGCAGCGAGGGCTGCAACTACCTGCTCGCCGTGGACGTCGACATGAACACCGTCGACGGGTACGCGATGTCGAGCTGGGAACGCGGCTACGGCGACTTCGCCATGCGCCCCGACCTGGACACGTTGCGCCGGATGCCCTGGCAGCCCGGCTCCGCGCTGCTGCTGGCCGACCTGCAGTGGCTGGACGGCTCCGGCCCGGTGGTCGCCTCGCCCCGGCAGATCCTGCGCAAGCAGCTGGACCGGCTGGCCGCGCACGGGCTGACCGCGTACGCCGGCACCGAACTGGAGTTCGTGCTCTACCGCGACTCGTACGAGGAGGCGTGGCGGCGCGGCTACCGCGATCTCACGCCGGCCAACCAGTACAACGTGGACTACTCGCTGCTCGGCACCGCCCGGGTGGAGCCGCTGCTGCGCCGTATCCGCACCGAGATGGCCGGCGCCGGGCTCACCCCGGAGAGCGCGAAGGGCGAGTGCAACCTCGGCCAGCACGAGATCGCCTTCCGGTACGACGAGGCGGTGCGCTGCGCCGACCACCACGTCATCTACAAGAACGGCGCGAAGGAGATCGCCGCCCAGGAGGGCATGGCGATCACGTTCATGGCGAAGCCGAACGAGCGGGAGGGCAACTCCTGCCACATCCACTTCTCGCTGCGTGACGCCTCCGGCTCGTCGGCGATGCTGGGGGACGGGCCGGCGCACCTGAGCGTCACCGGTCAGCGGGTGCTGGCCGGGCTGCTCGCCACGATGCGCGAGTTCAGCCTGTTCTTCGCGCCGAACATCAACTCGTACAAGCGTTACCAGCCGGGCTCGTTCGCGCCGACCGCGCTGCGCTGGGGCACCGACAACCGCACCTGCGCGCTGCGGCTGGTCGGGCACGGGCAGGGGATGCGGGTGGAGAACCGGGTGCCGGGGGCCGACGTCAACCCGTACCTGGCGATCGCCGCACTGGTGGCCGGGGCGGTGCACGGCATCGAGAACGAGCTGGAGCTGGCGGACGAGTGCACCGGCAACGCGTACGACGACCCGGACGCCGAGCGGGTGCCAACCACGCTGCGTGACGCACTGGACCTGTGGCAGCGCTCCGAGGTGGCCCGGGAGGCGTTCGGCGACGAGGTGGCCGACCACTACGCCAACCAGGCGAAGGTCGAGCTGACCGCCTTCGACGCCGCGGTGACGGACTGGGAGCTGACCCGTGGCTTCGAACGCCTCTGACCCGCCGCCCTCCCTCGCCCCCGCGCCCGCCCTCGCGCCCCCGCTGTCGACGCCGATCTTGCACTTACAGCCCTCGACGCGGGCGTTGTGCGGCTTTCGCCGGGGCAGCAACTACAAGATCGCCGAGCTGAGGGGAGGGGGACCGCGTGGGTGAGGTGATCTCGCCTGTTGACGGGGCGGGGATCGGGGTCGTTCCGGGGTGCTCCGTCGAGGACGTGGATGCAGCTGTCGCGCGGGCTTCCGCGGCGTTCGAGACGTGGCGTCACGTGGCGCCGGGGGATCGGGGGCGGCTGCTGCGGCGGTTCGCGGCCCAGGTCGACGCGCACCTGGAGGAGCTGGCTCTGCTGGAGGTGCGCAACGCCGGGCACACCATCGGCAACGCGCGCTGGGAGGCGGGCAACGTCCGCGACGTGCTCGACTACTACGCGGGCGCGCCGGAACGGCTGACCGGGCACCAGATCCCGGTACCCGGCGGGCTCGACGTCACGTTCCACGAACCGCTGGGCGTGGTCGGCGTGATCGTGCCGTGGAACTTCCCGATGCCGATCGCCGGCTGGGGGTTCGCCCCGGCGCTCGCCGCCGGCAACACGGTCGTGCTGAAACCGGCCGAGCTGACCCCGCTGACCGCGCTGCGCCTGGCCGAACTGGCCCGCGACGCCGGCCTGCCCGACGGCGTGTTCACAGTGCTGCCCGGCCGGGGCAGCGTGGTCGGCGAGCGGTTCGTGACCCACCCGGCGGTCCGCAAGATCTGCTTCACCGGCTCGACCGAGGTCGGCACCCGGATCATGGCCGGCTGCGCCGCCCAGGTGAAGCGGGTGACACTGGAGCTGGGCGGCAAGTCGGCCAACATCGTCTTCGCCGACGCCGACCTGGAGAAGGCGGCGGCCACCGCGCCGTACGCGGTCTTCGACAACGCCGGCCAGGACTGCTGCGCCCGCTCCCGCATCCTGGTCCAGCGCCGGGTGTACGACAGGTTCCTGGAACTGCTCGAACCGGCCGTGCGGGCGGTGCGGGTGGAGGACCCGGCCCGGGACACGGCCGAGATGGGCCCGCTGATCTCCGCCGCGCACCGGGACCGCGTCGCCGGGTACGTCGACGGCGCGGACGTCGCGTTCACCGGCTCCTGCCCCGACGGCCCCGGCTTCTGGTACGCCCCGACGGTGCTGCTCGCCGGCTCCCCGGCCGACCGGCACTGGCGGGAGGAGGTCTTCGGCCCGGTCGTCTCGGTGCTGCCGTTCGACGACGAGGCGGACGCGATCCGGCTCGCCAACGACACCGAGTACGGCCTCTCCGGCTCGATCTGGACCCGGGACGTCGGGCGGGCGGTGCGGGTGGCCCGCGCGGTCGAGGCCGGCAACCTCAGCGTCAACTCGCACTCCTCGGTGCGCTACTGGACCCCGTTCGGCGGGATGAAGCGTTCCGGCCTGGGCCGGGAGCTGGGTCCGGACGCGCTGCACGCCTTCACCGACGTCAAGAACGTGTTCATCGGCACCGAGGAGTGATCACAGTGCAGGGACGGCTTTCCGACCGGGTGGCGGTCGTGACCGGCGCGGGCAGCGGCATCGGGCTGGCCACCGTGCGGCGCTTCGCCGCCGAGGGCGCCCGGGTGGTGTGCGTGGACATCGACGCCGACGCCGGTACCCGGGCCGCGCAGGAGGTGGACGGCGAGTTCGTCGCCGCCGACGTGGCCGACGAGACGGCGGTCCGCGACCTGTTCGACGGGGTGGTGCAGCGGCACGGCCGGGTGGACGTGTCGTTCCACAACGCGGGCATCTCGCCGCCGGACGACGACTCCATCCTGGAGACCAGCCTGGACGCCTGGGAACGGGTGCTGCGGGTGAACACCACGAGCGTCTACCTGTGCTGCAAGTACGTCATCCCGCACATGCGGCGGCAGGGCAAGGGCTCGATCATCAACACCGCGTCGTTCGTGGCGCTGATGGGCGCGGCGACGTCGCAGATCGCGTACACGGCGAGCAAGGGCGGGGTGCTGGCGATGACCCGGGAGCTGGGCGTGCAGTTCGCCCGCGAGGGCATCCGGGTCAACGCGCTGTGCCCCGGTCCGGTGGCGACGCCGCTGCTGCTGGAGCTGTTCGCCAAGGACCCGGAGCGGGCGGCCCGGCGGCTGGTGCACGTGCCGATGGGCCGGTTCGGCGATCCCACCGAGATCGCCGCCGCGGTGGCGTTCCTCGCCAGCGACGACGCCTCATTCATGACCGCCGCGCAGTTCGTCGTCGACGGCGGCATCACCGGCGCCTACGTCACACCGCTATGAGGCCGGTCATCGGCATCACCGCGTACGTCGAGCCGGCCGGCTGGGCGGTGTGGCGGGACGTGCCGGCGACGCTCGTGCCGCACGCGTACGTCCGGGCGGTCACCGCGGCGGGCGGCCGGGCCGTGGTGCTGCCCCCGGACGACGCCGACGCGGACGTGCTGGGGCTGCTGGACGGGCTGCTGCTGGCCGGCGGCGCGGACGTCGGCCCGGAGCGGTACGGGCAGCCGCCCGACCCGCGCACCGAGAGCCGGCCGGAGCGCGACGCCGGGGAGACGACGCTGCTGAGCGCCGCGCTCGCCGCCGACCTGCCGGTGCTGGGCGTGTGCCGGGGGATGCAGCTGCTCGCGGTGGCGTACGGCGGCCTGCTGCACCAGCACCTGCCGGACGTGGTCGGGCACGACGGGCACCGTCCCGCGCCGGGCGTGTACGGGTCGCACCCGGTGCGCTTCGCCGCCGGCAGCCGGACCGCCGAGGTGATGGCCGGGGTGGACCGGGTCAACTCGTACCACCATCAGGCGGTGGCCGACCCCGGCGGCCTGGCGGTGACCGGCTGGGCCGACGACGGGGTGATCGAGGCGGTGGAGGATCCGGCGCGGCGCTTCGTGCTCGGGGTGCAGTGGCATCCGGAGAACGAGCCGGACCCGCGACCGGTGGCCGCGCTGGTCCGGTCCGTGGTGTCGGCCAGATCACACACTCACATTTCGTAGGTGGGGACAGCCGAATCTCCGGCCTGGTCATCCCGGCCGGACCGCCCGAGTCGCCCCGGCCCGTCTGTTACGCCAGGATGAGGCGGAGGTAACCAGCGTCGAACGGTGCGGGTGCGTTACGTTGCTCGTCCGTCGGGGTAGTAGGCGGGGACGGTCGGCGTGACAGCGCCGACCGTCGTGATCATGGCCGGAGCGGGAGGCTGCATGGGCTCGGCCCAGGGGGGCGGGGACGACAGTCGTTCGTCCCCGGCGGCCGGCGAGGCGTCACTGTCGCCGCTGCTCGCCGCGGCGTTCGCGGCCGGCGGCGAGATGGGCGAGCGGCTGCGCGCCTTCGACTGGGCCGCCACCCCGCTCGGCAGCCCGGACCGCTGGCCCGCCGCGCTCTCCCACGCGATGAGCACCATGCTGTCGTCCCGCGCCCAGATGGTGGTGTTCTGGGGCGAGCAGCACCTGGCCTTCTACAACGACGCCTACCGGCCGACCATCGGCGACAAGCACCCCGCCGTGATCGGGCAGGCCGCGCACCGGCACTGGGCCGAGACCTGGGACGTGCTCGGCCCGCTGCTGGACGGGGTGCGCCGCACGGGCGTGCCCTACCGGGGTGAGAACCATCCCTTCGTGCTGAACCGGCACGGCTTCCTGGAGGACGTCTACTTCGACGTCTCGTACGACCCGATCCGCGACGTCGACGGCACCGTCAGCGGGATCTTCTGCTTCGTCAACGAGACCACCGGGCGGGTGCTCGGCGAGCGTCGGCTGCGGGCCCTGGCCGAGCTGGGCAACGAGCTGGGCGAAGTGCCGGACATGCGGGAACTGGGCCGGGCGGTCACCCGGGTGCTCGACGCCCACCGAGCCGACGTGCCGTTCAGCGCGCTGTGGTTCCCCGACGAGCGCGGCGATCTCGTGGCGGGCGGTTGTTCGGGCGTGGACCCCGCCGTTGTCGCCGGTCCGCCGCCCGGAGTGTCCGACGGCGAGCCGCTCACCGAGCCGCGCTGGATCGCCACCGCCGAGCTGCCCGGCGCGGTGCCGCCGGACGCCGCCGGCCAGGCGCTCCTGCTGCCGCTGACCGCGACGAACGAGGCGGCCGGGGTGCTGCTGCTCGGCGTGTCCCGCCGGCTGCCGTTCAGTGACGACTACCGCGACTTCGTCGGCCTGGTCGCCGCGCAGGTCAGCCGGGCGGTGGGCAAGCAGCGGGCGTACGAGCAGGAACGCGCCCGCGCCGCCGAGCTGGCCGCGCTCGACCGCGCCAAGACCAACTTCTTCGCCAACGTCAGCCACGAGTTCCGCACCCCGCTCACGCTGGTCCTCGGGCCGCTGGAGGAGATGCTCGCCGACCGGGAACTGCCGGATCGCTACCTCGACCGGCTCACCGTCATGCACCGCAACGGGTTGCGCCTGCTCAAGCTGGTCAACACGGTGCTCGACTTCTCCCGGCTGGAGTCCGGCCGGCTGGCCGCCCGCTACCAGCCCACCGACCTGTCCGACTTCACCTCCCGGCTGGCCAGCACGTTCCGGTCGGCCACCGAGCGGGCCGGGCTGCGCCTGGTGGTGGACTGCCCGCCGCTGCCCGCGCCGGTCTACGTCGACCGGGACATGTGGGAGAAGATCGTCCTCAACCTGGTGTCGAACGCGGTCAAGTTCACCTTCGACGGCGAGATCCGGGTCCGGGTACGCGCGACCGACCGGGCCGCCGTCCTGGAGGTGACCGACACCGGCGTCGGCATCGCGCCGGAGGAGCTGCCGCAGGTCTTCGAGCGGTTCCACCGGGTCGCCGGCGCCCGCTCGCGTACCCACGAGGGCACCGGCATCGGCCTGGCCCTGGTCCGCGAGCTGGTCGAGATGCACGGCGGCACCGTCACCGCGCACAGCGTCGTCGACCGGGGCACCACGTTCACCGTGACCATGCCGTTCGGGTACGCGCACCTGCCCGCCGACCGGGTGTCCGCCCTCTCGCCGGTGCCGCTGACCGAGCCGGAGCAGGCCCGCCTCTACGTCGCCGAGACGGCGCTCTGGACCGACGAGGTGGCCCGGCCCGTCGGGTTGCCCGAGCCGAACGGCACCCCGGGCGGCGCGGGCCGGATCCTGTTCGCCGACGACAACGCCGACCTGCGCGAGCACGTCGTCCGGCTGCTCTCCCCGGCGTACGAGGTGGTCGCCGTGCCGGACGGCGCGGAGGCGCTGCGGCTGGCCGTCGAGACCCCGTTCGACCTGGTGCTGACGGACGTGATGATGCCCCGGCTGGACGGCTTCGGGCTGGTCGCCGCGCTGCGCGCCAAACCGGCCACCCGGTACGTGCCGATCGTGCTGCTCTCCGCCCGGGCCGGCGCCGCCGAGGAGGTCGCCGGCCTGTCCGCGGGCGCCGACGACTACCTGACCAAGCCCTTCTCCAGCCAGGAACTGGTGGCCCGGGTCCGGGCCAACGTCGAGCTGGGCCAGTTGCGTGGGCAGATCATCCGGCGGCTCCGGGCGCTCGCCGACGCCGCCGTGGAGATCAACACCGCCCGGTCGACAGCCGAGGTGGTGCGGGTGGCCGCCCGGCACGCGCTGCGCCTGGCCGAGGCCGGACGGGTCCGCGTCACCACCACCGGGGCCCGTCACGAGGAGGACGCCGGCGGCGACCTGCCCGCCGACCCGACAGTGGTGCTGCCGCTCACCGGCACGTCCGGCGAGCAGCTCGGTGAGCTGCGGGTGTGGCGGCGCGAGGGCGGCGGCACCGAGCAGGCGGCGCTGACCGAACTGGCCCGGCTGGTCGGCGTCCGGCTGGAGAACGCCCAGCTCTACGAGGCCGAGCACCACATCGCCACCACGCTCCAGCACAGCCTGCTGCCGCGTACGCTGCCGCAGCTGCCCGGCGCGGTGGTCGCCAGCCGCTACCTGCCCGGCAGCGCCGACGTGGAGGTCGGCGGCGACTGGTACGACGTGATGGCCACCGCCGACGACGACCTGGTGCTGGTCATCGGTGACGTGGTGGGCAAGGGCGTGCGGGCCGCCGCGGCGATGGGCCAGCTCCGCAACGCGCTGCGGGCGTACGTCCTGGAGGGCTACGACCCGGGCGAGGCGCTGACCCGCCTCAACCGGCTGGTCCACTCCGCCGGCAGCGGCTCCTTCGCCACCGTCGTCTGCCTCGGCTTCTCCCCGCGCACCGGCCGGATCCGGTACGCCAGCGCCGGCCATCCCTCACCCCTGCTGATCCGAGGAGACGACGTGGCGTTCCTGCACGATCGGGCCCTCGGACCGCCGATCGGGGCGATCCCCGGCACCGTCTACCCGGCCGCCGAAGGCGAACTCGCGCCGGGCAACCGGCTACTGCTCTACACCGACGGCCTGATCGAGGACCGGTCCGCGGGCATCGACGCCGGGCTGGGCCAGTTGCGGTCGGACGCGACGGCCCGCGCCGAGCACGTGGCGGACCTGGTCGACGCCGTCATGGCGCGGGTGGCCGGGCGGTCCCGGCACGACGACGTGGCCGTCCTCGCGCTGGAGGCGGCCGAGTTGAACCGCTTCGCGCTGCGTCTGCCCGCCGACCCGACCCGGCTCAGCGTGCTGCGCAAGCGGCTGGAGGACTTCCTCGTCGCCCACCAGGTCGGCGAGACCGATCTGTTCGACCTGACCGTGGCGGTCTCCGAGGCGGCGGCGAACGCGATCGAGCACCCGGTCGACCCGGTGGACCCGACGATCGAGGTCGAGGTGACGATCGCCGACCGTACGGTCACCGCGACCGTCCGGGACACCGGGCGCTGGCGGGAGTCGAGCGGGTCGAGCTTCCGGGGGCGCGGGCTGGCGCTGATCCAGGCGCTGGGGGAGATGAACGTGACCCGTACCGAGGAGGGCACCGAGCTGACGCTGCGCCGCCGGCTGGCCGACCGGGACTGAGGGCTGTTGCCGAGTAAAGCGGATCAAATGCGGCGAAGTCCCTAGTATCGCCTCATGGGGCGTGAGCCGTTCCGTCTTTCGCGGGACAGCGGGAACGACCCGGTTGGCGCGGCGTGGACGGCGATTCGCCGCACCGGCCGGGCGACCGTGGGAGAGCGACTGCGGCGGGTGCGGTTGAGCCTGCTCGTGGCGGTGCAGTGCGGGGTGGCCGCCGCAGTCGCGTGGTGGGTCGCGAAGGATCTGATCCACAACCCGCAACCGCTGTTCGCGCCCGCCGTCGCGGTCGGCACCATCGCCAGTTCGGTGAGTCAGCGCTTCCGCCGTACGCTGCTGCTCATCGCCGGCGTGGCGGTGGGCATCGCGCTGGGCGACCTGCTGGTCTCCTGGGTCGGGCAGGGATACGTACAGATCGGCGTCATCGTCGCCGCCGCGATCCTCGTCGCCGTCCTGCTCAGCGACGAGGGCGCGTTCGTCACCCAGGTCGGCGGCAGCGCGTTGGTGATCGCCGTGCTCTTCCCGGCCCGGACCGACATCGCGCTGCCCCGCTTCCTCGACGGCGTCGTCGGTGGAGTGGTCGGCATCCTGGTCGCGGTCGTGGTGCTGCCCCTGCACCCGATCCACCGGATCCGGCGGGCGGGCCGGCCACTGCTCGACCAGATGGCCGCCGAGCTGGACCGCCTCGCCGACGCGGCCCTGGCCCGGGACGCCGAGCTGGCCCGTCAGGGTCTCGACAGGCTGCGCCGGCTCGACACCTCGGAGGTGGAGGCCGCAATGTCGGGCGCCGACGAGGTCGTCCGCATCTCGCCGCTGCGGTGGCACAACCAGAGCGCGTTGCAGGGATGGCGGCACGGCGCCATCCTCATGATCCGCTCCCTGCTGCACAGCCGCGACGTCGCGCTCAACCTCGAACGCGCGATCCGTGACGACGAGCCCGTTCCGCCGTCGCTCGCCGAGGCCGCGCGGTGCCTGGCCGAGGCCGCGCGCACCGTCGGTAAGGGCTGGTCCCCGTCCGCCAGCCGGCCCTCCCGTTCCCAGCGGGCCGCGATGTCGGCCCTCCGCCTGGTTCAGGAGGCGTTGCGCAGCGGCCCGCGCGTCAGCGGCATCAACGTGGCGAACGAACTCACCATCATCGCGGTGAACACGATCCGGGCGAGCGGGGTGCGCAAGCGCGACGCCGAGTCGCTGCGTCGTGATCTCGCCCCGGACACCGCCGGGGAGTCGGGAAAGCGGCACCCCGCGTCGGATCAGGGGCAGCCGAGACCGGACCTGCCCCTGCCGCCGGCGATGGGAGACGCCTTCTAGGCCCGAAGGGCACCCGAGTCGGTCAGGTGGGGGCGAGCCAGTCCTGGTCGCCCAGGCCGGAGATGTCCAGCACGCGCCGGACCTGCGGGGACGGCAGCACGGTGAGTGCGTTCGGGAACCGCTGGGCGAGCCGGACCACCGCGTGGATGGCGGCCGAGTCGAAGAAGGTCACCGCCCGCAGGTCGAGCGTGAGCTGCTTGGCAGGCTCGCGGAGCGCGGTCTGGAACATGGTGTCGGCGGTCGCCATGTCGACCTCGCCGGTCACCTGGACGCGCACTTGGTCGCCGTCGACCTGCGCCGTCACGGAGAAGACGGGCGCCGCGCCCCCTTGATCCACGGAGCAACAATGGCACAGCGTTTGCGGTACGGCAACAACCTGCCCGGCCGGGCTGTGGCGGGGGGCACACCACCCCCGGCGATAGGCTTGGGCCATGACCGTCCGTGCGCCGCTGACCCCCGGCACGCTCTCCCCGTGGCGAGCGGTTCCCGCCCACATCCCGCGCCCGGAGTACGTGGGTAAGAAGCGCCCGCAGGAGTGGCGCGGCTCGCACGTGCAGACGCCGGAGACCATCGAGAAGATGCGCGTGGCCGGGCGCCTCGCCGCGCAGGCCACCCAGCTCGCCGGTGAGCACTGCAAGCCGGGGGTGACCACCGACGAGATCGACAGGGTGGTGCACGAGTTCCTCTGCGACCACGGCGCCTACCCGTCGACGCTCGGCTACCGGGGTTTCCCGAAGTCGTGCTGCACCAGCCTCAACGAGGTGATCTGCCACGGCATCCCCGACTCGACGGTGCTCCAGGACGGCGACATCATCAACGTCGACGTCACCGCGTACCTGAACGGCGTGCACGGCGACACCGACGCCACGTTCTGCGTGGGCGAGGTGAGCGAGGAGGCCCGCCTGCTTGTCGAGCGGACCCACACGGCGATGATGCGCGGCATCAAGGCCATCGCGCCGGGCCGGCAGATCAACGTCATCGGCCGCGTGATCGAGTCGTACGCGAAGCGTTTCGGCTACGGCGTGGTCCGCGACTTCACCGGGCACGGCATCGGCGAGGCGTTCCACAGTGGCCTTTACGTGCCGCACTACGACAGTCCGCGCCCCACCGACGTGATGGAGCCCGGCATGACGTTCACAGTCGAGCCGATGATCACGCTCGGCACCTACCAGTACGACATGTGGGACGACGGCTGGACCGTGGTCACCAAGGACCGCCGGTGGACGGCCCAGTTCGAACACACCATCGTCGTCACCGACGACGGCTACGAGATCCTGACGCTGCCGTGACCGACACCCCGGCGGCGCTGCGCGAGGCGCACCACGCGGACGTCTCCGGCGGCTGGCTGCGGCCGGCCGTCTTCGGCGCGATGGACGGACTGGTCACCAACATCGCGCTGATCGCCGGTGTGGGCGGCGGCGGGGTGTCCCCGCGCAACGTGGTGCTCACCGGCGCGGCCGGCCTGGTGGCGGGCGCCATCTCGATGGGTCTCGGCGAGTACACGAGCGTCCGGTCCGCGAACGAGCAGGTCGCCGCCGAGGTGGCCAAGGAGCGGCGCGAGCTGGAACGCCACCCCGAGGCCGAGGCCCGGGAGCTGGCCGACGCCTGGGTCGCCCGTGGACTGCCCCGCGAGCTGGCGACGCAGGTCGCCGAGGCGGTACGCGCCAACCCGGAGGAGGCGCTGCGGGTGCACGTGCGGGAGGAGCTGGGCGTCGACCCCGACGACCAGCCGAGCCCGTGGGCCGCCGCGATCTCGTCGTTCGTCTGCTTCTCGATCGGCGCGCTGGTGCCGCTGCTGCCGTACCTGCTCGGTTTCACCAGCCTCTGGCTGGCGCTCGCCGTCGGCGGCGTCGGCCTCTTCGTCGCCGGTGCGATCGTGGCCCGGTTCACCAACCGTGCCTGGTGGCGTGCCGGTCTGCGGCAGCTGCTGCTCGGCGCGCTGGCGGCCGGCGCCACCTACCTGATCGGCGCGCTGATCGGCGTCGGCGGCGGCATCGGCTGAGGCTGGGCCGTCCTCAGCCGGACAACAGGTCGTCGATCGTGCCGTCGACCGGCCGGCCCCGGGCGGCCAGCTCCTCGGCCTGGCGGGTCAGCGCCGCGCCCACCTCGGTCATGTCCGCGCCGGCCAGCCCGGTACGCCGCACCGCGTCCCCGGCGTCGCGGAAGTAGGTGCGGGTGAACAGCCCCTGCACCGTCGCCGCGGCCAGCCGCGCCTCGCCGAGCATGAGCAGCGCCTGGTCCGTCTCGTACCACTCGGCCAGCCGCAACGCCCGGGCGTGCGCCGCGCTGCCCCGGTACCACGCCTGCCGCGCCGCGCTCGTGAACTCCGCGGGCCGAGCCCGCGCCAGGCGCGCCAGGTGCTCGTCGCGCAGCTTCGGCAGCCAGCTGGTTGGATCGTGCAGGGCGCGGGTCGTCACGTACCGGTCCGCGGCCAGCGGCCACCGGGACGTGATCGTCGTCGCCCGGCGCAGGTAGTCGTCCGCCCCGGCCACCGTGAGGTCGACAAGCACCCCGTCGACCCGCCGGGTGGCCGGCGGCGGCCCGGCGCCGGGCCGGTAGGTGACGACCAGCAACGCGACCTCGCGGTCCCCGCCGCCGTCGTCGTCGCCGTGCGCGAGCGGACCGTGTACGGCGACCGCCAGCACATCGGCCGGGAACCGCCGCAGGACGGCGTCACCGACGCGCTCGGCCACCTGCCACCGCGGGTCGTCCAGACGCCGCTCGGCGTTCACGTCGACAGCCACGGTCCACCTCCGTCCGAGCGCTCGCCTGCGGCAACCCTAGCCAGATCGGGCCGGGTGGCCCCGGTGGCGCGGATGTCGGATTGTGCGCGTCCGCGGCAGGGGCGCTCAGGCGTTCGGGACCAGGCGGAAGACGCGGATCTCGCGGTTACCGGCGCGCTCGACGTACGTGCGGTACGCGGGCCACTCCTGCACCAGCCGCTGGAACAGCCGTTCCCGTTCCTCGCCGGTGACCTGCTCGGCGGTGACCGGGATCCGGCGGCCCTTGACGTCCACCTCGGCGGCCGGATTAGCCATCAGGTTGAACGTCCAGGACGGCTGGTGCTGCTGCCCCCAGTTCGAGCCGATCACCACGTAGGCGTCGCCGTCGGGGACGTACACCAGGGGGTTGCTGCGGGGCTTGCCGGAGCGGCGGCCGGTGGAGGTGAGCACCAGCGTGGGCACGAGCCCGAAGGCGACCACTCGGCCCTTCGTCATCCGGCCGACCAGCCGGTCGGCCGGGACGAGCAGGCGCATGGTGGCGCCGAACCAACGCTGGTGACCGAGACGGCGGGTGAGGGTTCCCAGGGCTGACATCCGACAAGTGTGCCGCCCGCACCGCGCCCCGTCACCCCCTCGGACGGTCAGTCCGCCCCAAGGTCGACTCCATTTCCCCGAAGTGGTGGCATCCACCCCGCCGCGATGCCGCCACTCCGGCGAAATGGTGTGATCATGCATGGGTGGCCGGCTCAGTCGAGCCGGCGTTCGATCGGCAGGCGGGACCTGGTGAACAGCGCCGCGCCGCCCATCGCCACCAGCGGCACCACGACCAGCGCGGCGAGTGTCACGCCGGGCACCGTCACCGGGTACGGCGGCTGCACCGGCCAGGAGTCCGCGTACCGCTGGTTGAGCGCGGCCAGGACGACCACGGCGGAGCCGAGCCCGGCGACGATGCCCAGCGCGGAGCCGAGCACCGCGATGACCCCGGCCTGGCAGAGCGACAGCAGGCGGCGTACCCGGGGATCGGCGCCCACCGCCGCGAGCGTGGACAGGTCCCGGCGGCCCTCGGCCGCGGCGAGGCCGGTGGCGACAGCGGCGGCGCCCAGCGTGATCACCCCCGAGGCCACCGCCAGCAGGAGCAGCATCGGGCGCTGGTCCGACGGCGGGTCGGCGGTCGCCACCTGCGCCGACATGGGCCCGATGTCGTACAGCTCGTCGGTCAGCATCTCCATCTGCCGATCGGTGGGCGAGCCGGCGGTGTCCAGCAGGTAGCCAAGCGGTACGGCGGACAGGCCGAGCGCGTCCGCGGCGGCGGGGGAGAGCACCAGCCGGTCGACGCTGAGACCGCCGCGCAGCGCGTACGCGGGCAGGAGACGCCCGGTGGGCGGGCCGCCGGAGTTGTAGTTGACCTCCACCCGGACCTGCCCGTCCACCACCCGCCGGGCGTCGGTGACCACCACGCCACCTGCGGCGAGCGTCCGGCGCGCGGCGGCCAGCTCGTCGGCGGGCGCGCCGGTGAGCGCGGCCAGCGCGGCGCCGTCGTCCACGAGCGCCGGCAGGTAGACGTCGACCGGCTCCTGGAAGGGGCTCACGCAGCGCGGATCGCGCCGGGCCGAGTCGGGAACCGGGTCGGAGGAGGTGTACGGGCAGCGCCGCTCCGGCGGAACGAGCGCGTACGCCGCGCAGTCGTTCTTGTCCCGGACGTCGCCGGCGCACCCGGGGGTCGCAACCGACACCACTGTGGCGTCGGGCAGGACCGTGCGGGCCCGGGCGGCGACGGCCTCGGCCGACGGCGGGCCCGTCGGGATCTCGCCGGAGTGGGTGAGCAGCACGTTGCCCGGCGGCAGGCCGGGCTGCCAGAGTTCCCGGGAGCGGGTCTCGTCACTCGCCACGTAGACGCCGAGCGCGACGCTTCCGGCGACGGCGGCCATCACCGCCGAGATGGCCGGCGCGGCCGACGACCGGTTGCGGCTGGCGTCGCGCAACGCGAGCCGGGGGGTGAGCGGCAGCAGCCGGCCGGCCCGGCCCAGCACGCCCACGAGCGTCGGGGTGCAGAACACCAGCCCCAGCTCGCCCAGGGCGACACCGGCCAGCACGCCGGTCTGCGAGGTGCGGCCGGCGGCGAACGCGGCGATCGCGGTCCCGGCGACGGTGAGCGCCACCCCGATCAGCAGCCAGCGGCGGCGGGGCCGGGACCCGTCGCGCCGGCCGGCCAGGCCGGTCGCCACGTCCTGCCGGGCCGCCGTCCAGGCCGGCGCCATCGCCGCCAGCACCCCGGCCAGCACCGCCGTCGCGGCGATCGCCACCAGCGCGGCCGGGAAGATCCGGTACGCCCCGAGGCGCTCCCCGAGCAGGTACTGCTCGACGAGCGGCCGGCCGGCGAACGCGGCGCCGATGCCGAGCAGCAGCCCGAGGGCGGCCCCGCCGGCGCCGAGCACCACCCCGTCGGCGAGCACGATCCGGCGCAGGTGGGAGGCGTCGCCACCGGCCACCGCGACGAGCGCGAGGTCGCGCCGCCGACGGCGGACGCTCACCGCGAAGGCCGGGCCGACCAGCAGCACCACCTCCAGCAGGCCCAGCCCGCCGACCACGCCGACGACGCCGGCCTCGTCGGCGTCCGGCACGCGCATACCGCGGGTGAGCTCCTCCCGCCCGGGCAGCGGGTCGCGGACGACGATCTGGATGCCCTGCGCGTTCAGCCGGTCGGCGAGACCCGGGTCGAGCGGGCCGGGCAGGTCCACCAGCCAGGTGTCGCTGCCGGCCGCGGTCTCCGGGGTCACCCCGGCCAGCGTGATCACCTCCCGGAGGTTGTCCGGGTACTCCACCACCCCGACCACCCGGTACGTGGCGCCGTCGATGGTGCGTACCGGGTTGCCGATGCGGGTGTCGAGCCGGCGCAGCGCCGCCGGGCTGACCGCGATCTCGTCCGGGCGCACCGGCGGCCGGCCGTCGAGGACCCGGGCCAGCGGCCGGGTGAGCGGGTCGGTCAGGTCCAGGGCGCGCGCGTCGAGCGACTCGACGTGCCGGCCGATCCGCGTCGAGAACGTCATCCACCAGCGCGTTCGGGCCACCCGGCTGCCCTCGGGCAGCAGCGCGCGCACCTCCTCGGCGGTCGCCGGACGGGTCCGGCCGACCCATTCGCCCTGGACCGGCCAGGCCGACTCGCCCCAGGCGTCCTGTGTCACCGCCGTCAGGCTGTCCCAGCGCAGCGCCACATCTGCGCCGCCGAGCTGGCGCTCGATCCGTTCGGCGCGGTTCAGATCGGCCATGTCGTAGCTGACCGCGGCGAAGCTGAGGCCGAGCACCGGCAGCGCGATCATCACCAGCACCAGCAGCGTGCGCCGCCGGGACCGCCGGGCCTCCCGGCGGGCGATCCGCAGCGCGGTCCGCCACGATCCGCGTACGGCGGCGAGGCGGCCGCCGGTCACCGGATGCTGCCGCTGAGCAGGTGGTCGACGCCGATCAGCGGGGCGGTCGAGTCGACCATCACCCCGTCGCGCAGGAAGACCACCCGGTCCGCCCAGCCCGCGTGCCGGGCCTCGTGGGTGACCAGCACCCCGGCCGCCCCGGCGTCCACCCGGCGGCGCAGCAGGTGCAGCACCGCCTCACCGGTCTGCGAGTCCAGCGCGCCGGTCGGCTCGTCGGCGAGGACCAGGCGGCGTTCGCCGACGAGGGCCCGGGCGATCGCCACCCGCTGCTGCTGGCCGCCGGACATCTGGTCCGGGAAGCGGTCGGCCAGGTCCTCCAGGTCGACCTCGCGCAGCGCGTCGAGGGCCGACTGGCGGGCCGCCCGTACGCCGGCGCCGTCCAGTTCCAGGGGAAGCGCCACGTTCTCCACCGCGGTCAGGCTGCCGAGCAGGTTCAGATCCTGGAAGACGTACCCGATCCGGCGGCGGCGCAGCCGGGCCAGCTCCCGGGCGGACAGCCCGACCAGCGCCTCGCCCTCGACCACCACCTCGCCGCCGGTGGGCCGGTCCAGGCCACCGGCGAGCGCCAGCAGCGTGGACTTGCCGGACCCGGACGGGCCCATCACCGCCACCAGTTCCCCGGCCCGCACGGTCAGGCTCACGCCGCGCAGCGCGTGCACGGCGGCCTCACCGGTGCCGTGCGTACGGCGTACGTCCCGCAGTTCCAGCACCCCGTCGATCGGGTCCATCAGCGCCTCCCGTGCCGGTTCACCGGCGGGCTTCGTCGCCGGCCCGGTCCACCGCCTCGGGGTGGTCGACCGCCCGGATCGGCGCCGGGCGGTGCCGGACCAGGCTGGTCTCGCAGTGGTCGAGCCACCGCACCTCGGCCTCGGTCTGGAAGATCATCGCGTCCAGCACCAGCCGCCAGGGTAGATCCTCCGGCTTGTCGCTCGTGTACTTCAACCGGGTGAACTCCTGAAGCGCGCGCATGGTGGCGGTGCGCTGGGTCTGCACCACCGCCCGCACGTCGACGCCCGGAGTGGTCAACGCCAGCGCCAGCTTGATCGACAACTCGTCGCGGGGACGGTCGGCGCGGCTGATCGGGGTGGCGAACCACATCGCCAGGTCCGCCCGTCCGGCGTCGGTGATCTCGTACGGCCGCTGCCCGCTCTCGTTCTCCGGCAGCGGGCGCACCAGTCCGTCGCGTTCCAGCCGGGCCAGCGTGGTGTAGACCTGCCCGATGTTCAGCGGCCAGGTCGACCCGGTGGACTCCTCGAACGCGGCACGGAGCTGATAGCCGTACATCTGGCCGCGTTCGAGCAGGGCGAGCAGGCCGTGACGGATGGACATGACCGCGAGTATGCATACCTGGTATGCGCAGCGCAACCGGGAAGCTTCGCCGGGTGACCGGCGTCGCGCTCAGGCGGGGCGGCCCGGGAACGGGACGGTGACCGGTGTCACGCCCGCCGTACGCCGCCAGCGGGTGGCCCGCAGCGCGCAGTCGGTGAGCGCGGCGAGCGCCGTGTTCCGCTCCACGCCGCTGGTGTGCGCGAGCGCGGCCCGCCAGTGCCCGGCGGTCCGCTCCTCGATCTCCACCGCCAGCCGCAGCGCTCCCGCCCGGTCGGTGACCGGATAGGGCAGCGCGTACCCGGCCCGGTCCGCGGGTACCTGCCCGGAGCCCTCGGCGAGCTGCAGGAGCAGCGCGTCGCGGCGGGACCGGTGCGCCGCCTCGGCGGCCCGGGCCGCCGTCCGCGCCGCGCCGGTGAGGTGCACGCCGATCACCCCGTACGCCCAGATCGCCGCGTACTCGGCGGCGAGCGCGTCGGCGAGGGCCTGTGCCGGGCTCGGGCTCTTTGTCGGGTTCATTTGAGCGCCTCCACGTGGGTCGCCCGCGCGGCGGCGATCGAGCCGAGCAGCGCGGCCCGCTCGGCCGGCGCCTCGGCGCAGGCCTTCGCCGCGTTGGTCCGGCCCTCCTGCTCGGCCTGACGCAGCTCGGTGAGCACGGCGTCGGGCGCGGGCGCGCTCGCCGAGCCGGCGGCCGCCGGCGTGCCGGAGGGAGCCGGCCGGCCGATGACCCGGCGTAGCTCCTCGGCGTGTGCCTTGTGCGCGTCGGCGATCGGGGTGAGCCGTTCGGCGAGCGCCGGGGCGGCGGTGGCGGCGGCCCGGTAGCGGGCCTCCAGCGCCAGCGCCTCGGCGGCCAGCGGCTCCAGCGCATCAGGCGCCGGTGGCTGCCGGTCGCGGTCGAAAAGATCACAACCGGTCAGCGGCGCGGCCGCGCCGCCGAGCGCCACGAGCCCTCCGGCGCGCAGCAGCCAGCGCCGGGAATGCCCCGCTCTGACCTGGTCGGATGGTGTTCTGCCGGTCCCCACCTGACAGAGTCAACACCATTCGCGCCGCCTCGTGGGTCAGGGTCTCGGTGCGCCGCCGGGTCCGTCCGCGGCCGTTAGCGTTACGCTCTGCGCAACCACCGGGCGCGGACGCCCCGGTGGCGTGCCGGTATGGCGGGCCGACCGCTCGCACCGGCCCGGGACAACACGGCCCGCGGGTCGTGGCAACAGCAGGAGAGGTGCGCGGAATGACGCAGCGTGGCCGTGCCACCCGGCCGACGGGGCCCGCCGGGCGGCCCCGCCGGTCCGACGGCCCCCGCGGCGCGGAGCGCAGCGGCGCACCCCGTGGCGATCTGAACGCGCGCCGCAACCGGCTGCGCGAGGTGATCGAACCGGTCGTCGCCGCGGCCGGCTACGACCTGGAGGACCTTTCCGTCTCCCGCGCCGGGCGGCGGCACGTGGTCCGGGTGATCGTGGACGCCGACGGCGGGATCAACCTGGACGCCGTGGCGGACGTCTCCCGCGCGGTGTCGGCGGCCCTGGACGCGGCGGAGGAGTCCGGCGGCGACATCGTGGCCGGCGAGTACCAGCTGGAGGTCAGCTCGCCCGGCGTGGACCGCCCGCTCACCCTGCCCCGGCACTGGCGGCGCAACGTGGGCCGGCTGGTCAAGGTCACCGTCCGCGGCGACGCCGGGGACCGCCAGCTCACCGGCCGGATCACGGCCGCCGACGACGAGCGCGTGGAGCTGGAGACCGACGCCGGCCCCGTGGCACACCCGTACGCCGAACTCGGGCCCGGCCGGGTCCAGGTGGAGTTCAGCCGCCTGGACGACCTGGCCGACGAGGACCTCGGCGACGACACAGACACCGACGACGACGAAGATCTGGAGGACGAGGAGAGGTGAACATCGACCTCGCGGCGCTGCGCGCCCTGGAGCGCGAGCGGGAGATCCCGTTCGACACGATCCTCGCGGCGATCGAGACCGCGCTGCTGACCGCCTACCGGCACACCGACGGCGCCGAGTCGCACGCCCGGGTGGAGATCGACCGCAAGAGCGGGGCCGCCTCGGTCTTCGCGCAGGAGCTCGACGCCGACGGCACCGTCACCCGGGAATGGGACGACACCCCGCACGACTTCGGGCGGATCGCCGCCATGACCGCCAAGCAGGTGATCCTCCAGCGGCTGCGGGAGGCCACCGACGAGGTGCACTTCGGCGAGTACGTGGGCCGCGACGGTGACCTGGTCACCGGCGTGGTGCAGGCGCACGAGACGCGCCGGGAGAAGGGCATCGTCAGCGTCGACCTGGGCAAGCTGGAGGGTGTCCTGCCGCAGTCCGAGCAGGTCCCGGGCGAGCGGTACGAGCACGGCGAGCGGATCCGCTGCGTGGTCGTGCACGTCGCCAAGGGCATGCGCGGCCCGCAGATCACGCTGTCCCGGTCGCATCCGGCGCTCGTGAAGAAGCTGTTCGCGCTGGAGGTGCCGGAGATCGCCGACGGCACCGTGGAGATCGGCGCGATCGCCCGTGAGGCAGGTCACCGTACGAAGATCGCGGTCCGCTCCACCGCGTCCGGAGTAAACGCCAAGGGCGCCTGCATCGGCCCGATGGGGCAGCGGGTCCGCGCGGTGATGAGCGAGCTGCACGGCGAGAAGATCGACATCATCGACTGGTCGGACGACCCGGCCACGTTCGTCGGCAACGCGTTGTCGCCGGCCAAGGCGCTGCGGGTCGAGGTGGTCGACCTGGCCTCCCGTACCGCCCGGGTGACGGTCCCGGACTTCCAGCTCTCGCTCGCGATCGGCCGGGAAGGGCAGAACGCCCGCCTGGCGGCCCGCCTGACCGGTTGGCGCATCGACATCCGGTCCGACGCGGAGACCGCGGCCCCGCAGAGCCGGGGCGGAGCTGATCACGTCCCGGAGCCGGGCGGCGCGATCTCCGGCGGCTAGGGGTAGACTTACTCAGTGGCACGACGCGCGATTCCGGAGCGCACCTGTGTGGGATGCCGGAAACGGGCGCCGGCCAGCGAGTTGTTGCGGGTTGTCGCGATCGGTGACGAGGCTGGTCACATCAGTCTCAGGCCCGATCCGGCCCGCAGACTGCCGGGTCGGGGAGCGAACATGCACCCTGATCCGGCCTGCTTCGCGCAGGCGGTGCGGCGTCGCGCCTTCGGGCGGGCACTGCGCCTCACCGGGGTTCCTGACCACGGTGCGCTTGCGGAGCACGTCGACGCGCAACCCCCGACGACCGGTCAAGCCCGACCGGTCGAGGGTCGCTAGCAAGGTAGGACGACCGACATGAGCACACGATGAAGTCCCTGAAATGACCAGGCTTCAAGTGCACGAGTGAGGTCGCTGCGGGTGCTGCCCGCACGACCTCGGAGTGAGGAGTGCAGTGGCAGGAAAGGCCCGCGTACACGAGCTTGCCAAGGAGCTCGGGGTCGAAAGCAAGACCGTTCTCGCCAAGCTCAAGGAAATGGGCGAGTTCGTGAAGTCCGCGTCCAGCACCGTCGAGGCGCCTGTCGCCCGGCGGCTGCGTAGCGCCTTCGTAGCCGGTTCGTCGGCGCCCGCCGGCCCGCCGGCTGCCGCGCCCAGCGGTCCGGCACCGACCCCGACGCCCACCCCGACCCCGGGTGCCCCCCGGGTCTCGGCCAAGCCGATGCCGCCCCGGCGTCCGGCTGCGCCGACCCCTGGACCGAAGCCCAAGGGCCCGGTCCCCGGCCCGCCGCAGCCGGCGACTCCGGTCGCCAAGCCGGCGAGCGCGCACGACATCGAAGTGGCGGCCGCCGAAGCGCGTGCCGCCGCGCTGAAGGCTGAGCAGGAGGCCGCGGTCAAGGCCGCGCAGGCCGCCCGCCAGCAGCAGCGCGAGACCGTACGCCGGGAGCCTCCGGCCGAGGGCGGTCCCCGTCCCGGCCCGCGTCCCGGCCCGAACGCCATGCCGCCGCGTCCGGGTTCCCCGGCCGCCGGTCGCCCCGGCGGTCCGGGCCAGGGTCAGGGCCCCGGTGCCCGGCCGGGCGGTCGTCCGCCGGCGCGCGGCGCCGGTAACAACCCGTTCGGCATCCAGGGCGGCCAGCAGCAGCGGCCCCCGGCCGCCGGTGCGGGCGGTCCCCGTCCCAGCCCGGCCGGCATGCCGCCGCGGCCCAGCCCGGCGTCGATGCCGCCGCGGCCGAGCCCGGCCTCGATGCCGAGCCAGCGTCCGACCACCGGCCGTCCCGGCGGCCCCGGTGGCGGTCGTGGCGGACCCGGTGGTGGCGCCGGTCGTCCCGGCGGCGGTGGCGGTGGCTACCGCGGTGGACCCGGTGGTGGCGGCGGTGGCGGTGGCTACCGCGGCGGTCCCGGTGGTGGCGGCGGTGGCGGTGGCTACCGCGGCGGTCCCGGCGGCGGTGGCGGTGCTCCCGGCGGTGGTTTCCGTCCGGGTGGTCCGGTCGGCGGCGGTGGCCGTCCCGGTGGCGGCGGTCGTGGCCGTGGCGGTGGCGCTGCGGGTGCCTTCGGGCGTCCGGGTGGTCGCCCGACCCGCGGTCGCAAGTCCAAGAAGCAGCGCAGACAGGAGTTCGACAACCTGTCGGCCCCGACCATGTCCTCGGGCGCGCCCCGCGGTCAGGGTCAGGTCGTCCGGTTGTCCCGTGGCGCCTCGCTGTCGGACTTCGCCGACAAGATCAACGCCAACCCGGGTTCGCTGGTCCAGGAGATGTTC
Organism: Micromonospora chalcea; assembly: GCF_028768405.1. NCBI lineage: Bacteria > Bacillati > Actinomycetota > Actinomycetes > Micromonosporales > Micromonosporaceae > Micromonospora > Micromonospora chalcea. The sequence continues at coordinate 6,298,715 of NZ_CP118233.1, forward strand.
AACCTGGGCGAGATGGTGACGGCGACCCAGTCGTGCTCCGACGAGACCCTGCAGTTGCTGGGTGAGCACCTCGGCTTCGACGTGCAGATCGTCAGCCCGGAGGACGAGGACCGCGAGCTGCTCGCGCAGTTCAACATCGACCTCGACGCCGAGGTCGCGGCGGACCGCCTGGTCAGCCGTGCGCCGGTCGTGACCGTCATGGGTCACGTCGACCACGGTAAGACCAAGCTGCTCGACGCGATCCGCAAGGCGAACGTGGTGGCCGGCGAGGCGGGTGGCATCACCCAGCACATCGGCGCCTACCAGGTCCACGTCCCGCACGAGGGCGAGGACCGCGCGGTGACGTTCATCGACACCCCGGGTCACGAGGCGTTCACCGCCATGCGTGCCCGTGGCGCCCAGGTCACGGACATCGTGATCCTGGTGGTGGCGGCGGACGACGGCGTGATGCCGCAGACCATCGAGGCGCTCAACCACGCCAAGGCGGCGGACGTGCCGATCGTGGTCGCGGTCAACAAGGTCGACAAGCCCGAGGCGAACCCGGACAAGGTCCGCCAGCAGCTGACCGAGTACGGCCTGGTCGCCGAGGAGTACGGCGGCGACACCATGTTCGTCAACGTGGCGGCCAAGCCCGGGATCGGCATCGAGGAACTGCTCGAGGCCGTGCTGCTGACCGCCGACGCGTCGCTGGAGCTGACCGCTCCGATCGACGGGCCGGCGCAGGGTGTCGCGATCGAGGCGCACCTGGACAAGGGCCGTGGCGCGGTGGCGACCGTGCTGGTGCAGAAGGGCACCCTGCGTGCCGGTGACTCGATCGTCGCCGGTGGGGCGCACGGCCGCGTGCGGGCCATGCTGGACGAGAACGGCAAGCCGGTCGACGAGGCCGGTCCGGCGCGTCCGGTCATGGTGCTGGGTCTGACCACGGTGCCGGGTGCGGGTGACACCTTCCTGGCCGCCGAGGACGACCGCACCGTGCGGCAGATCGCCGAGCAGCGGCAGGCGCGGAGGCGGGCGGCGTCGTTCGCCAACTCCCGTGGCCGGGCCACCCTCGAGACGCTCATGGAGCAGCTCAAGGAGGGCGAGAAGACCTCGCTCAACCTGGTGCTCAAGGGCGACGTCTCCGGTTCCGTGGAGGCGCTCGAGGACGCGCTGTTCAACCTCGACATCCCGGAGGAGGTCCAGCTTCGGATCATCCACCGGGGCGTGGGCGCGATCACCGAGAGCGACGTCATGCTCGCGAGCGCCTCGTCCGAGGCGGTCACGATCATCGGCTTCAACGTGCGGGCCTCGAACAAGGTCCGCGAGATGGCCGACCGCGAGGGCGTGGAGATCCGGTACTACACGGTCATCTACCAGGCCATCGAGGAGATCGACGCCGCGCTCAAGGGTCTGCTCAAGCCGGAGTACGAGGAGGTCGAGCTGGGCACCGCGGAGATCCGCGATGTCTTCCGCTCGTCCAAGATCGGCAACATCTCCGGCTGTATCGTCCGGTCCGGCCTCATCCGCCGCAACGCCAAGGCGCGGCTGCTGCGGGACGGTGCGGTCGTGGCGGACAACCTCACGATCAGCTCCTTGAAGCGGTTCAAGGACGACGCGACCGAGGTCCGCGAGGGCTTCGAGTGTGGTCTGACGCTGGGCGGCTACAACAACGTCCAGGTCGGCGACGTTATCGAGACGTTCGAGATGCGCGAGAAGCCGCGCGCCTGAGTTCCACACGTACGACCGGCCGGCGGCCGGGGCCTTCGGGCCCCGGCCGTCGCCGTTTCCGCAGGCTGCGACAATCTGCGGCGTGATCCGGTACGCGCTGCTCCTCGCCCCCTCCGCCAACCGCGTCTACGCCGACGCGGCGGCCCGGCTGGCCCGCGCCGAACTGGCCGTGTTCGCCGGCTCCGGCGTGCTCGACGTGGTGCCGGGCGACGCCGAGGTCACCCGGATCGGCGGGGTGGAGTACCTGACGTTCACCACCGCCGAACCCGGGCTGGGCGAGCGGGACCTGGCCCACCTGGCGAACCTGTCGGCCGCGTACGCGCTGTTCGAGCGCGTCGGCGACGACCTGCTCCGCCCGGTGCCGCTGCGTCCGCTGGCCCGGTACGACTCCGACCTGATCACCATTCCCAAGTACGCCGGCAAGACCAACGAGCAGTTCACCCGGCTGCTGCTCAACGTCACGGTGCTCGCCTCCGCCGCCGCGCCGCGGATGCTGGACGGGCCGGTGGTGGTGCTGGATCCGCTCTGCGGCCGGGGCACCACGCTCAACCAGGCGCTGATGTACGGCTACGACGGCATCGGCATCGAGCGTGACAGTCAGGACGTGGAGGCGTACGCGGCGTTCCTGCGCACCTGGCTGCGCCGCAAGCGGCTCAAGCACACCGCCGAGTCGACGTCGGTGCGCCGGGACCGCAAGCTGGTGGCCCGCCGCTTCGAGGCGGTGCTGGCGCCGTCGCGGGACGAGCACCGGGCCGGGGCCACCCAGCGCGTCACCGTGCTGAACACCGACACCACCCGGGCCCGCGAGGCGCTGCGCGCCCGCTGCGCGGACGTGATCGTCACCGACGCGCCGTACGGGGTGGCGCACGGCAGCCGTACCGGCCAGGGGTTGTCCCGCAGCCCGTTGGAGCTGCTCACCGCCGCCGTGCCGGTGTGGCGGGAGCTGCTGCGTCCGGGCGGGGCGCTCGGGCTGTCCTGGAACACCCACGTGGCGCCGCGGGCGCAGGCGGAGGCGGTGCTGGCCGACGCCGGTCTGCGGGTGCTCGGCGGCCCCGGCTTCGGTGACTTCGCCCACCGGGTCGACCAGGCGATCGAGCGGGACGTGCTGGTGGCGGTCGCGCCTTGAGTGCGTGCCGTGGATGAGGCCGAGGGCGGCTTGGAGTTCGGCGGGTAGGGGGTCCGCTGCGGCTGTCTCACGTCCGCACATCGGCCAGATCCGCGCCCGGCGGCCTCGATCACTCTCACGGCTACCGGGCGAATGATCGCGCCGTTGCCCCGGCTCCGACGCGGGCGCCGCCTCCGACCGAAGCTGTCACGCCGGCAGAAGGCCGTCACGCGAAGGTCCGTGCCCACGGCGAACGCGACCCCGCGAGACATGGCCGGTCGTCCGGGTATGCCTAGCCATACTCGCAATACGCCCACGAGTGTCAGTGACCGCGACACGAACCCCATGATCTTCTGGCTCTGCAACGGAACCAGAAGGAAGGTGGCACTTCGTGACGACGAGAATGAAAGGGGTGCTGGCATTCTTAGTCATTTCGTTTGGGATGAGTTGGGCGTGGTTGCTCCTCGCCCGGCTGGGCTTGGGGCTTTCGCTGGTCAACCCGCTGGTTCAGCTTCCTTTTGGCTTCGCCCCAGCCATGGCTGCGATCGTCGTACGTCGGTGGATCACGCGGGAGGGGTTCCGCGATGCGGGGCTCGCTCCTCGTTTGCGCGGTGCGTGGTCCTCCTATCTCGTGGCTTGGCTCGGTCCGATGGGGCTCGTGGTGGCTACCGTCGGGTTGGCGGTGGCGATGGGCCTGTGGAATCCGGATCCCTCTGCCCTGGACGGCGCCGTTCCTGGGCTTCCGGGGTGGGCGCTCGTTCTTCTGCTGATGGTTGCCGTCCCGTTGCTCACCCCCTTCTACTGGGGTGAGGAGTTCGGCTGGACGAGCTATCTGAGGCTCAGGATTTTCGTGGGCAGGCCGCTTATGTCGGCCACCGTGACAGGGCTCATCTGGGCGGTCTGGCACTATCCGCTCGCCTTTCTCGGTTATATCGAATTCACCAATGTTCTCCTCGGGCTGTTGGTCTGGACAGTGGGTTTCCTGCTGCAGGAAATCATTCTCGCCTGGCTGCGCTCGCGGAGCGACAGTATCTGGCCGCCGAGCTTGGCTCACGCCGGCAACAACATGGTTCTGGCCCTGCTGACAGGATTGCTGCTGAGCGAAGGCGGAGAACTCGGTGAGATCACGGTGATGCTCCTGACGGCGGTACCGATGGCGGTCGTGTGCGTCTGGATCCTGGCCGGACGACGGCTCGCGGTACCGAGGGCCGTCGATGACCAGGCAGAGAGCGCCGCCCAGCCCGAGCCGGCCAGCAAATGGCAGCGCGGAGTCACGCCGCAGGCGTACCGTTGCTCGCCGTGTATACCGGAACCGCGCTGTTCGACCTGTTGCTCCCGGGTGACTCCCGGTCCCTGAAGGCCAAGCGGTCGTACGTCCGGCCGATCGTCGCCGCGCTGCGTAAGTTCGAGGTCTCCGCCGCCGAGGTCGGGGCGCTCGACCTGCACGGCCGGGCGGAGATCGGCGTGGCGGTGGTGGCCGCCGAGCCGGCCCATGTCCGCGAGGTGCTCGACTCCTGCGAGCGGCTGGTCGCCGCCCGCCCGGAGACCGAGCTGCTGTCGGTCCGTCGTCGACTGCACGGCGAGGACGACTGAGAGGCGCCGGCCCGTCGCGCGGCAGTCCGGCCGTGCCGCGTGACGTCCGGCCGGGCGCGGGTAGTGTTCTTCAGCGTTGGGCGGTCGGACCCGGCGGCGCCCACGCGTCCGCCGTCTCCGGCCGACGGCCCGGATCGCCTGATGATCCGGTGCCGTCATCGGTAGAGGTGATCCCGGAGGTGGGGGACATGACGGATCAGGCAAAGGTTCGCCGGCACGCGGAGCGTATCCGGGAACTCGTCGCGTCGGTGGTGCGCAGCCAGATCAAGGACCCCCGGCTCGGCATGATCACGATCACCGACGCCCGGATCACCGCCGACCTGCGCGACGCCACCGTCTTCTACACGGTGCTCGGTGACGCGGCGGCCCAGGCGAGCACCGCCGCCGCGCTGGAGAGCGCCAAGGGCATGCTGCGCAGCACGGTCGGCAAGGCCCTCGGGCTGCGGCACTCGCCGACGCTGACCTTCGTCCTCGACGACGTGCAGGACCAGGTCAAGCACATCGACGACCTGCTCGCCGCAGCGCGTACCGCCGACGCCGAGGTGCAGCGGCTGGCCGCCAAGTCCTCGTACGCGGGCGACGCCCAGCCGTACCGGGTCGAGGACGACGAGGACGCCGCGGACGACGAGCCGGCCGCCGCCGACGAGCCGCGCGAGGGCGACCGCCGGTGACCGAGGTCGCCGTCGCGGGTGGCCTGCCGGCCGGCCCGGCCGAAGCGGAGTGGGCGGCGGCCGTCGCGGCGGTACGCGACCTTCCCGCCGACGCGCGGGTGCTGCTGATCTGCCACGTGAACCCGGACGGGGACGCGCTGGGCAGCATGCTCGGCTTCGGGCTGGGTCTGCGACGGCTCGGCGTACGCGATCTCCAGGCGACCTTCCCCGGCCCGCCGGAGGTGCCCGAGCCGTTCCGCTGGATGCCCGGCGTGGAGCTGCTGGTGCCGCAGGACGACACGTACCCCGATCCGGATCTGGTGATCTGCTTCGACGCGGCGAGCGAGTCGCGGCTGGGTGACCTGGTGGGCCGGCTGGACACGGCGGGCACGTCGCTGGTGCTCGACCACCACGCCTCGAACACCGGCTTCGGCCGGATCAACCTGGTCGACCCGCACGCCGCCGCCACCTCGGTGGTCGCGCTGGAGCTGCTGGACCGGCTCGGGGCGACGCTCGACGCGGAGGTGGCGACCGGGCTCTACGTCGCGCTGACCACCGACACCGGCTCGTTCCGCTTCGAGGCGACCACGCCTGCCGTGCATCGGATGGCGGCGCGTCTGCTGGCCACCGGCATCCGGCCCGGCGACATCTCCCGGCGGGTGTTCGACACCCGCCCGTTCGGCGCCGTCCGCCTGTTCGGCGAGGTGCTCGGCCGGGCCACGCTGGAACCGGCGGCCGCCGCCGGGCACGGGCTCGTCTGGACGTACGCGACCCGCGAGGACCTGGTCCGGCACGACCAGCCGGCGTACGTGCTGGAGGCGCTCATCGACTCGGTGCGGTGCACCGAGGAGGCGGACGTGAGCTGCGTGATCAAGCAGGCGGGCGAGGCCGAGTGGGCGGTGTCGCTGCGCAGCAAGGGCGCGGTGGACGTGAGCGCGGTGGCGGTGGCGCTGGGCGGTGGCGGGCACCGGTTCGCGGCCGGCTTCACCGGGCGGGGCGCGCTCGACGAGCTGGTCGGACGGATCCGGGCCGAACTCGCTACCGCAACGCTGGTAGCCCGCTAAAAGCGGAATTGTGCCGATATTTCTGCCGGGCCGAGGCGCGGCGATGATCGGAAGTGTGAGCTGATCGGCGGCTTTTCCAGGGATTACGAGGCGTGCCAGCCTTTCCGCCGTGCGTGACGCTGGGGACAATCGGGTGATGGATCATCCCCGTGAGCTCACCGTCGAGGCGCCCCGGGCCTGGGACCGGCCGGTCGTCTCCGTGCCGGTGCTGATCTGCTTGTCCCTGGTCGGCGGTCAACTTCCGTCCTTCTCGACCGCGGCCAACCTCTACATCCTCACCACCGGCGGAGGGTTGATCTGGGTCGGCCTGAGCAACCGGGTGCCCCGGCGCCCGGCGCCCCGCCGGCTGCCGTCGGTCGCGCTCTGGTGGCTGGTGCCGGTGACCGTCTTCGGGGTCTTCGAGGGGGCGACGTTCATGGCGGCGGCGGGTGACGACTTCCCCACCCTCTCCCGGCTGGCCGATCCGCTGCTGGAGGACAGTGTGATCCGTTCGGCGGCCTGGTTCGCGTGGCTGTCCACGTTCTGGGGACTGGTGCGCCGATGATGCGGGCACTGGCGATCGGCGGGTTTCTGGTCTCGCTCGTGCTGTTCGCGGTCGTCGAATGGGTGGCGCGCCGGGAGGGCTCGCGGGTCCCGTCGCTGGCCGACGTCTGCGCCTTCGTGATGCGGTACGAGGTGGGCCCGGTGCCGGTCGGGCGGATCGGCCTGTTCGGTTTCTGGTGGTGGCTGGGCTGGCACTTCCTGGCGCGCTGACGCGGCCGGCCGAGCCGGACGACGAGGTTGATCTTTCCGCATTTCGGGAACTGTGGGCAGCATCTGGAAAGTGAACGTTAATTTGGGTGAGGGCCGGCGCTTCGCGGCGCTGGTCACGGGCGGTGCTGCCGCACCCGGCCTCGCCTCCCTCCAGGGTCAGACCGACCCGGGCTCACGCTGCCAGGCGAGCCGCTCCGGTGATCCCGGACCGCAGCCGGGCGCCCGTAGGGCCGCCGTGTCCGGCGGACCGCACCCTGGAAGGACCTCAGATGCCCAGCAAGCGCAAGCCGCAGACCGAGACCACCACCGACGAGGCGCGCGAGCAGATGCGCCGCGCGCTGCAGACCTCGATGGACACCCGTCAGTGACGTACGCCGTCCGGCGGTGACGCCGGCCGGGCCGCACCCGTGGCCCGACGCCGACGTCACCGCCGCTCGGGACCGACCGCCGTGCCGGACGGCGCTACCGTCACCCGGTGCGACGCATCCTGGTCGTCGGCGCCTCCGGCGCCGGCAAGAGCACGCTCGCCGGTGAACTGGCCCGGCGACTCGACCTTCCGCTGATCCACCTCGACCGGCACTACTGGCGCCCCGGCTGGACCGCACCGGCCCCGGCCGACTTCCGCGCCGAGGTGGCAGCGCTCGCCGCCCGCCCGGCCTGGGTGATGGACGGCAACTACGCGAGCACGCTCGACCTCCGGCTGCCCCGCGCCGACCTGCTGGTGCTCTGCGACACCTCCCGGCTGCGCTGCCTGCGGCGTGACACGGCGCGGTTCCTGGCCGACGTAAGTAAGTAGCCCCCCGCCTTGCGGACCTTACCGGGAGCGTGCCAGGATCGGCGTCGATGAGCACGACTGCCGCCCCCGCCACCGCCGCCACACCCCGGCGGATCGCCACGCTCGCGCTGCCCGCCCTCGTGGTGCTGGCCGCCGAGCCGCTCTACGTCCTGGTCGACACCGCAGTGGTGGGTCACCTCGGGCGGGTGCCGCTGGCCGCGCTCGCCGTCGGCGGCACCGTCATGACGCTCACCGCCTGGGTCGGCACCGTCGTCGCGTACGGCACCACCGGGCGCTCGGCCCGCCGCTTCGGGGCGGGGGACCGGGCCGCCGCTGTGGCCGAGGGCGTGCAGGCGTCCTGGCTCGCGCTGGCCACCGGAGTGCTGGTGGCGGTCGCCATCGGCATCGGCGGGGGCGCGCTGGCGCGTACCCTCGTCGGCGGCCCCGGCGAGGTGGCCGACGCCGCCGCCGGATGGCTGCGGGTCGCGGCGCTCGGCGCGCCCGGCCTGCTGCTCGCTGCCGCCGGCAACGGCTGGCTGCGCGGCATCCAGGACACCCGCCGGCCGCTGCTGTTCGTGCTCGGCCCCAACCTGCTCTCCGCGGTGCTCTGCCCGCTGCTGGTCTATCCGGCCGGGCTCGGGCTGGTCGGCTCGGCGGTGGCGAACGCGATCGCGCAGACGCTCTCCGGCGTCCTGTTCGCGGCCGCGCTGGTGCGCGAGCGGGTCTCGCTGCGGCCCCGGCCCCGGGTGATCGGTCAGCAGCTCGTGCTCAGCCGGGACCTGCTGGTGCGCGGTGTCGCGTTCCAGGCCAGCTTCCTGTCCGCGACCGCCGTCGCGGCCCGCTTCGGCGCCGCCGCGGTGGGCGCGCACCAGATCGCCCTGCAACTGTGGTTCTTCACCGTGCTGGTGCTCGACGCGCTGGCCATCGCCGCGCAGTCGCTGGTCGGCGCCGCGCTGGGCGGCGGCGACGCAGCCGGCGCGCGGTTCCTGGCCCGCCGCGTCGCGCTGCTCGGCGGGCTGTGCGGCGTGGCCTTCGCGGTGCTGATCGCCGCCGGCGCCGGCGTCGTGCCGTCGTGGTTCAGCTCCGATCCGCAGGTACGCGAGCAGGCCATGACGGCCTGGCCCTGGTTCGTCGCGCTCCAGCCGATCGGCGGCGTGGTGTTCGCGCTCGACGGGGTGCTGATCGGCGCGGGCGACGTGCGCTACCTGCGCAACCTCACGATCGTGTGTGCGTTCGGCGGGTTCCTGCCGGCGATCTGGCTGGCCTACGGGTTCGACCTCGGGCTGGGCGGGATCTGGGCCGGGCTGACGCTGTTCGTGGTGCTGCGGCTGGCCGGCCTGCTGCTGCGGATGCGCTCGGGCGCGTGGGCGGTGGTCGGCGCGGTCCGCTGACGCCGGTCAGCAGGGCTGGAACGAACCGGGGCCGCCCATCCACGGCTCGACCACGAAGAAGCCCTCGTCCAGCCGGGCGCAGTCGACGTTGTTCGTGCTCGCCTGCGCGGAGACGAGCCAGAGCCCGCGCTTCGCCGCCGGCAACCCTTCGGGGTGGGGGACCTCCCAGACGACCCGGTCACGGATGGCGGCGATCCCGGCCCGGCCCGGTGTCGTCCGCGGCACGTCGAACGCGTACATCCAGACGTACTCTGTGGTGATCCGCAGGATCGGCCGGCCGTCGTCGCCGGTGACGGCCCGGTAGCGCATCTCACCCCGGACCCGGATCTCGTCCGCGCTGTCCTGCGAGCCGATCCGGGTGGCGTAGTTCACGAACGACAAGTCCTCGAAGTCGGTACGCAGCTGAGCGCGCGCGGCCGGCGCCAGCAGCGCCAGGAACGGCTCCGTGTCGCCGAGGATCATGGACAGGTCGAGCCGGGCCTGGACCAGCGCGGCCCGGACCTGGGTCAGCGCCGCGGCCACCTCGCGGGCGGTGAACGGGGGCCGCGCCGTGGCCTCCGGCAGGACGATCCCGGCCTCACCCACCGCGAAGTCCGCGCCGATGGTCCCCGCGAACAGGTCGCGCGGCTCGCCCACCCGGCTGAGCGGCACCGGCGACGGGCTGGCTTCGGCCGACGCCGCGGCGGCGGTGCCGGACCGTACCCGGTCGACGGTGACCCGGCCGAGCACGGCCGTGCCGCCGATCAGCGCCAGCGCCAGCACCACCACGAAGGCGACGCGGCGCTTGCCGCGCTGCCGCGACCAGACCATGCGGAAGCGCTCGCCGCGGGTCAGCGGGACGTCCGCGTCCGCGCCGGTCATCCAGCTCGGCAGCTGGATCTCCGCGCCCCGGGAGGCGACGGCGTAGGGATCCGGCTCGGGCGGTGTGGTCCCGTCTTCGGTGCTCATGCGGCGTTCCAGAGGGGTGCAGGGGCAGGGGGCGCATGATCATCGCACCCGGCCGCCGATCCCGCTGTCCCGTTTCCGTGCCGGTCAGATCCGCCCCTGCCGGATCGCCCACGCGAGGTAGAGCGTGCCGACGACCAGCAGCGTCGCGGTCACCAGGACGAAGACGAACGCCCCGATCGCGGCCACCGTGGGATGCCGCTCGCCGAACCGGGTCCGGCCCTGCCAGGCCCACATCCGGCGGCGCGCCGCCGCCAGCGCCGGTACGCCGTCGACCAGGTCGGACAGGCGGCGGCCGAGCGTACGGCGGGGCGGCTCCGGATTGCGCATCCAGTCCGGCAGGTCGACCCGGGCGCGGTGCGGTGGCGGGGCGTCGCTCATCGGGGGCTCCTGCCGCGGGGTGGCGTGGTGAGGTGGGCGGGTCAGCAGGTGTCCGGCAGGTCGACCGTCTTGTCCGGGTCGAAGACCGCGTCCGGGTCCGGGTCGGCCGGACCGGCGAGCGAGGGCCGGCCCAGCGCGAGCAGCCCCTTGTCCAGCGCGACGCAGTCGATGTTGGAGGCGTACGAGTCGGCCCGCTCGATCCACAGCCCGGCGGAGGCGGTGGTCACGTCGGCCGGGTGCGGCATGCTCCACTTCACCGTGTCGTGGACCACCACCACGCCGGCGCCCGGGGCGGGGCGGGTGGTGGAGAACGCGTACGCCCAGACGAAGTTCGTGGTCACCTCCAGGATGCGGATGCCGTCCCGGTCCTTCGTCGCCCGGTAGCTGATCCGGCCCTTGACCCGGGGCTCGTCGTCGGTGAGCCGGGCGCCGGGGGCGAGCCGGGTCGAGTAGGTGCCCGCCTCGCCGGTGGGGAAGTCGTCCCGTACGCCGGCCCGCGCGTCCGGTGCGAACTGGCGGACCAGCCGCTCCGGGTCCTTCGCGGTGAAGAACGTGCGGTCCAGCCGGGCGGTGATCAGCGCCTTGCGTACCTTGGCCAGCGTGTCTGCCACCTGCTTCTCGGTGAACGCGCCGGTCCGCTTGGCCCGGGGCAGCGCGATCCCGGCCGTGCCCTCGGGGAAGCCGGCTGCCGGGGTGCCGTCGAAGGGGCCGGCGGCCGGTGGCGGCGAGGCCGACGAGGACGCCTGCTCACCGACCGGCAGGCTCACCGTGGGGTGTTCGGCGGGCGGCTCCCGCCAGCGCTGGAAGCCCTGGTAGCCGAGGCCGCCGACGAGCCCGAAGAACGCGAGCAGCGCCAGCACGACCACGCCGCCGAGCAGCTTGCCGGAGTGCCCGCCGAGCGCGATCCGCAGGCGGTCGCCGCGGCCCGGCTCGACCTCGGGCGCGGGCTGGCGCAGCCACTCGGGTACCCGTCCCAGCGTGTCCTCCGACGGGCGATCGGTGGCGTGGGGATCGGGGACGGAACGGTGATCGGTCATCGGACTTCCCGGGCAGACGGGGCGGGGGCGCACGATCTTGACACCCCGCCGAAGCAGGGCGGTATCCCCCGCAGGGAGGATCGGCGCCGTCTGGCAGGCTTGGCGGTCGTGAGCACAGACGGTCTGATCGTGGTCGACAAGCCCGGCGGCATGACGTCGCACGACGTCGTGGCCCGGATCCGCCGGCTGGCCCGTACCCGCCGGGTGGGGCACGGCGGCACGCTGGACCCGATGGCCACCGGCGTGCTGGTGATCGGGGTGGGCCGGGCGACCCGGCTGCTCACGTACGTGATCGGCGCCGGCAAGAGCTACGCCGCGACGATCCGGCTGGGGCAGGCCACCGTCACCGACGACGCCGAGGGCGAGGTGGTCGCGACCACCCCGGCCGGCGCGGTCACCGACGACGGGGTACGCGCCGCGCTGGCCGCCCTCACCGGCGAGATCGACCAGGTGCCCAGCGCGGTCAGCGCCATCAAGATCAACGGCCAGCGGGCGTACAAGCGGGTCCGTGACGGCGAGACGGTCGAGCTGCCCGCCCGCCGGGTCACCGTCTCCCGGCTGGACGTGCGGGCGATCCGCCGGGACGTCCCGGACGTGGTGGACGTGGACGTGGAGGTGACCTGCTCGTCCGGGACGTACATCAGGGCGCTGGCCCGTGACGCGGGCGCCGCGCTCGGCGTCGGCGGCCACCTCACCGCGCTGCGCCGCACCGCGGTGGGCGGGTTCACGCTCGCCGAGGCGGCCACGCTCGACGAGCTGGAGCAGCGCGCGCCCGACGTGGTGAACCTGCCGCTGGACGCCGCCGCCGCGCGGTTCTTCCCGCGCCGGGACGCCACCGCCGACGAGACCCGGGTGCTCTCCCACGGCGGGCCGCTGACCCCGGCCGGGATCACCGGGCCGTACGCGGTCTTCGACCCGGCGGGCGGGCTGATCGCTATCGTCAGCGAGCGGGACGGTCGGGCCCGCGCGGAGATCGTGCTGGCCCCGGCCTGAACGGCGCGGGCGGACAGGGGAGGAACGGCATGCAGCGGTGGCGGGGGTACGAGGCGGCGCCCGGCGGCTGGGGACGCTCGGTGGTCACCATCGGCGTCTTCGACGGCGTGCACCGGGGGCACCAGGCCACCATCGGGCACACCGTGGCGCGCGCCCGGGAGCTGGGCGTCAAGTCGGTGGTGGTGACGTTCGACCCGCACCCGGCCGAGGTGGTGCGCCCGGGCTCGCACCCGGCGGTGCTCACCGAGCCGGCGCGCAAGGCCGAGCTGATCGAGGCGCTCGGCGTGGACGTGCTCTGCGTGGTGCCGTTCACGGTCGAGTTCTCCCGGCTGCCACCCGAGGCGTTCGTGCACGACGTCCTGGTCGAGCACCTGCACGCCGCGCTCGTGGTGGTCGGCGACAACTTCCGGTTCGGGCACCGGGCGGCCGGGGACGTGCCGCTGCTGGAACGGCTCGGCCGCACCTTCGGCTTCGCCGTCGAGGGGGCGCCGCTGGTCGCCGAGGCGGGGACGGTCTTCTCCTCCACGTACATCAGGTCCTGCGTCGACGCGGGCGACGTGGGCGCGGCGGCGGCGGCGCTCGGCCGCCCGCACCGGGTCGAGGGCGTGGTGGTCCGCGGCGACCAGCGCGGACGTGAGCTGGGTTACCCCACCGCCAACCTGCTGACCCACAGGTACGCGGCGGTGCCCGCCGACGGCGTGTACGCGGCCCGCCTGGTGCGCCGCGACGGCGAACCGCTCGCGGCGGCCGTGTCGATCGGCACCAACCCGACGTTCTCCGGCCGGGAACGGCGGGTGGAGGCGTACGCGCTGGACTTCACCGGCGACCTGTACGGCGAGCGGCTGGCCCTGGACTTCGTGGCGCACCTGCGCGAGCAGCGGACGTACGACGCGATCGAGCCGCTGGTGGCCCAGATCGCCGAGGACGTGGAGCGCACCCGCCGGGCGGTGTCCTGACCCGCTCGGGCGACCTTGACCGGCCGTCCGGCCCGGGGGCTGGTAGGCTGGCGGAGACGTCGGCTGACCGACGGGGGCCTCGCGTGCCTGCACGACGCCGCGGGTGCGAGGAACCGGTCCGTTGCACCGGTCACCACGACCGCTCCGGACCTCATCGAATGACCCACGAAACAGGGAGAACATGGCGCTCGACCAGGAAGCCAAGGCCAAGATCCGCCAGGAGTACGCGACCGCCGAGGGCGACACCGGCTCGCCCGAGGTGCAGGTCGCGGTCCTGACCAAGCGGATCGCTGAGCTCACCGAGCACCTGAAGGTGCACAAGCACGACCACCACAGCCGCCGTGGGCTGCTGCTGCTGGTCGGCCGGCGCCGCCGGCTGCTGAACTACGTCCAGAAGAAGGACATCAACCGCTACCGGTCGCTCATCGAGCGGCTCGGCCTGCGCCGATGACCTGACGGGGGAGTGGCCGCCTGGCCGCTCCCCCGTTGCAGTACCACCGAAGAACCCGGCCGCGCGACACCCGAAGAGGGAGCCGGTCAGCACCGGTCTCCGGTAGTGGCCCCCGGGCATCCCGGCACGACGCCGGCCCACCCGGGCGCTTCGATCGAAGACCGGCCGCCTGAGCAGTTCCCGTGTCGTCGGCCGACGACGCGAAGGAGCACCACAGCACATGACCGAGACCAACCTCGGCACCGAATCCCGCACCGCGGTGATCGACAACGGGTCCTTCGGCACCCGTGAGATCACCTTCTCCACCGGCCGCCTGGCCCGCCAGGCCGCCGGCTCCGTCGTCGCCCAGCTCGGCGAGACGGTCGTCCTCTCCGCCACCACGGCCGGCAAGCAGCCGCGCGAGTCGTTCGACTTCTTCCCGCTGACCGTGGACGTCGAGGAGCGGATGTACGCCGCGGGCCGGATCCCCGGCTCGTTCTTCCGCCGTGAGGGCCGGCCCAGCGAGGACGCCATCCTCACCTGCCGGCTGATCGACCGGCCGCTGCGCCCGTCGTTCGTCAAGGGCCTGCGCAACGAGGTCCAGGTCGTCGAGACGGTGCTGGCGCTCGACCCGCAGCACCCGTACGACGTGGTGGCGATCAACGCCGCCTCGATGTCGACCAAGCTGTCCGGCCTGCCGTTCTCCGGCCCGATCGGCGCGACCCGGGTCGCGCACGTCGACGGCCAGTGGGTCGCCTTCCCGACCCTGGAGGAGCTGGAGCGGGCCACGTTCGACATGGTCGTGGCCGGCCGCACCCTGGCCGACGGCGAGGTCGCGATCATGATGGTCGAGGCCGAGGCCACCCCGAACGCGGTGACCCTGATCTCGGGCGGCGCCACCGCGCCGACCGAGGAGATCGTGGCCAGCGGCCTGGAGGCCGCCAAGCCGGCCATCCGCGAGCTGTGCCGGGCGCAGAGCGAGCTGGCCGAGGTGGCCGCCAAGCCGGTCGCCGAGTTCCCGATCTTCCTGGATTACCAGGACGACGCGTACGACGCGGTGGCCGAGGTGGCCCGCGCCGAGGTCGCCGAGGCGCTGAAGATCGCCGGCAAGGCCGACCGCGAGGAGGCCCTGGACCGGATCAAGGCCAAGGTCGCCGAGGAGCTGACCGGCCGCTTCGAGGGCCGCGAGAAGGAGCTGTCCGCCGCGTTCCGTTCGCTGACCAAGTCCGAGGTCCGCAACCGGGTGCTGCGCGAGCAGGTCCGCATCGACGGCCGCGGCCCGCGTGACATCCGCCCGCTGACCGCCGAGGTCGGCGTGCTGCCGCGGGTGCACGGCTCGGCGCTGTTCGAGCGCGGCGAGACCCAGATCCTGGGCGTCACCACGCTGAACATGCTGCGCATGGAGCAGATGGTGGACACGCTGTCCCCGGAGAACCGCAAGCGCTACATGCACAACTACAACTTCCCGCCGTACTCGACCGGTGAGACCGGCCGGGTCGGCTCGCCGAAGCGGCGCGAGATCGGCCACGGCGCGCTCGCCGAGCGGGCGCTGATCCCGGTGCTGCCCTCGCGCGAGGAGTTCCCGTACGCCATCCGGCAGGTCTCCGAGGCGCTCGGCTCCAACGGCTCCACCTCGATGGGTTCGGTCTGCGCCTCGACGCTGGGCCTGCTCTCCGCCGGTGTGCCGCTGAAGGCGCCGGTCGCCGGCATCGCCATGGGCCTCATCTCCGACGAGGTCGACGGCAAGACCCAGTACGTGACGCTGACCGACATCCTCGGCGCCGAGGACGCGTTCGGCGACATGGACTTCAAGGTCGCCGGCACCCGGGACTTCGTCACCGCGCTCCAGCTCGACACCAAGCTCGACGGCATCCCGTCGGACGTGCTGGCCGCCGCGCTGCAGCAGGCGCACGAGGCCCGGCAGACCATCCTCGACGTGATGCAGCGGGCCATCGAGGCGCCGGCCGAGATGTCGGACTACGCGCCGCGGGTCACCACCGTGAAGATCCCGGTCGACAAGATCGGCATGGTGATCGGCCCGAAGGGCCAGACCATCAACGCGATCCAGGACGAGACCGGCGCCGAGATCTCCATCGAGGACGACGGCACGATCTACGTCGGCGCCACAAACGGGCCGGCGGCCCAGGCCGCGGTGGACCGGATCAACGGCATCGCCAACCCGACGCTGCCCAAGGTCGGCGAGCGGTTCCTCGGCACCGTGGTGAAGACCGCCGCGTTCGGCGCCTTCATCTCGCTGCTGCCGGGCCGCGACGGCCTGCTGCACATCTCCAAGGTGGGCGACGGCAAGCGGGTCGAGAAGGTCGAGGACTTCCTCAACGTCGGCGACAAGGTCGAGGTGGAGATCGCGGACATCGACGCCCGCGGCAAGATCTACCTGGACAAGATCCGCCCGGAGGGCGCCGAGGCGCCGGCCGCCGCCGAGGGTGGCGACCGTCCGTCGGGCCGGGACCGCGGCGGCGACCGCGGCCCGCGTGACCGGGGTGACCGGGGTGGCGACCGGGAGCGCGGCGAGCGCCGCTCCGAGGGCGGCGAGGGCGGCGGCGAGTCCCGTCCGCGTCGCCGGACCCGGCACAGCTGATCCACCGCCGGCCCGGGTGACGTCCGCGTCACCCGGGCCGGACCACGGCTCCAGGTCGCCTGCGCGAGCTGGAGCCGTCGTACGTCCCGCCGTCCCTCGTCATCCGGAGAGCAGGTGCTCGTGAGTTCGTCAGCCGCCTCGACGGGACGGGGGGTGACGTCGACCGGGCCGGGTTCGGCCGCCCGCGCGGTCACCCGGACGCTCAGCGACGACCCGCTCGGCGGCACCGTCCGCCGTACCGTGCTGCCCAGCGGGCTGCGGGTGCTGACCGAGGCGATCCCGGCCATGCGCAGCGTGTCGTTCGGCATCTGGGTGGCGGTCGGGTCGCGCGACGAGACCGGCCCGCAGGCCGGCGCCGCGCACTTCCTGGAACACCTGCTGTTCAAGGGCACCAACAAGCGCAGCGCGCTGGAGATCTCGTCCCAGATCGAGGCGGTGGGCGGCGAGACCAACGCCTTCACCACGAAGGAATACACCTGCTACTACGCGCGGGTGCTGGACGAGGACCTGCCGCTGGCCATCGACGTCATGTGCGACCTGGTCGCCGACTCGGTGCTGACCCCGTCCGACGTGGAGACCGAGCGCGGCGTCATCCTCGAAGAGATCGCCATGCACGACGACGAGCCCGGCGACGAGGTGCACGACCTGTTCACCCGCGCCGTCTACGGCGACCACCCGCTGGGCCGCCTCATCTCCGGCACCGAGGAGACCGTCACGCCGATGAGCCGGCGGCAGATCCAGGGCTTCTACCGCCGCCGCTACACCCCGCCGCGGATCGTGATCGCCGCCGCCGGCAACCTCGACCACGCCGCGGTGGTCAAGCTGGTCCGGCAGGCGCTGCGCGGCACCCCGCTGGACACCGACCCGGCGGCGCCGGCGTCGCACCGCCCGTCCACCCCGGGGGTACGCACCAAGCCGGCCACCACGCTCGTCGAGCCGAAGGAGACCGAGCAGGCGCACGTCGTCCTCGGCTGCCCGGCCATCGACCGCACCGACGAGCGGCGCTTCGCCCTCGGCGTGCTCAACAACGTGCTCGGCGGCGGCATGTCCAGCCGGCTGTTCCAGGAGATCCGGGAACAGCGCGGCCTCGCGTACTCGGTCTACTCCTACGCCAGCCAGTACGCCGACAGCGGCGTGTTCGCCGTCTACGCCGGTTGCGCTCCGGGCAAGGTGGACGAGGTGCTGCACCTGACCCGCGCCGAGCTGGCCCGGGTCGCCGCCGAGGGGATCACCGAGGCGGAACTGGCCCGGGGCAAGGGGATGAGCAAGGGCTCGTTCGTGCTCGGGCTGGAGGACACCGGCTCGCGGATGAGCCGGCTCGCCAAGGGCGAGCTGCTCTACGGCAACCTGATGCCGGTGGACGACCTGCTGGCCCGGGTGGACGCGGTGACCCTCGACGACGTGAACACGCTCGCCGCCGAGCTGCTCGGCCGGCCGATGTCGCTGGCCGTGGTGGGCCCGTTCGACTCCGGCAGCTTCACCGTCGACCGCTGAGCGGCGGCGGTCCGGTCGGCCGGGCGTCGGCCGCGCCGGTTCGCCGGATGCCGGGCGTCGGTGCGGTCCGCCGGACCGCGCCGTGCGGGCTGGGATAGGTTGTGGCCCGTGACTGAGCAGCAGAACACGGTGGCCCGGGTCGGTGTGCTGGGCGCCCGGGGCCGGATGGGCATGGAGGTCTGCAAGGCGGTCGACTCCGCCGCCGACCTGGAGCTGGTCGCGGCCGTCGACCAGGGCGACGATCTGGCCACTGTGGCGCAGGCGGGCGCCGGGGTGGTCGTCGACTTCACCACCCCGGACGCGGTCATGGACAACCTGCGCTGGTGCGTCGAGAACGGCGTGCACGCGGTGGTCGGCACCACCGGCTTCACCGAGCAGCGGCTCGACCAGGTACGCGAGTGGCTGGCCGGCCGTCCCGGCGTGGGCGTGGTGATCGCCCCCAACTTCGGCATCGGCGCGGTGCTGATGATGCAGTTCGCCGCGCGCGCGGCCCGGCACTTCGAGTCGGTCGAGATCATCGAGCAGCACCACCCGCGCAAGCTGGACGCGCCGAGCGGCACCGCCACCCACACGGCTCGGCTGATCGCCGCGGCCCGCGCCGACGCCGGGCTCGGGCCGGTGCCGGACGCCACCCGCGACGAGGTGGCCGGCGCCCGCGGCGCCGACATCGACGGGGTACGCGTGCACGCGGTGCGCGCCACCGGCCTGGTCGCCCACCAGGAGGTGCTGTTCGGCACCACCGGTGAGACGCTGACCATCCGGCACGACTCGTACGACCGGGTGTCGTTCATGCCCGGCGTGCTGCTCGCGGTCCGCGAGGTGGGCCGCCGGCCCGGTCTGACGGTCGGCCTGGACGCCCTGCTCGACTGACTGCTGCGGTGTGCCCCCGGCCTGCTGCGGGAAACCGTTTTGCCTGGTCGGGGGCGTCGACCTAGGCTGCTTTCCATGATCGATTCCGGACAATCCGACCGCACCGGCCGCCGGGTGACGCTGCGCCCGGTGGACGACGACAACTGGCGGGCCGTGGCGGACGTCGCGCCGCACGACGACCAGCGCGCCTTCGTGGCCGCGCTCGCCGCCCGCTACCTGCTTCTCACCGAACGCTCGGACGTCTGGAACTCGCTGGCCGTCTACGCCGACGAGACTGTCGTCGGCCATGTCATGTGGGGCGTGGACGACGACGAGTCGCGCTGGATCGGCGGCATGGTGATCGACGCCGCCGAGCAGGGCCGGGGGCTGGGCCGCGCGACGGTGCGGACGATCGCCGACCGGCTCGCCGAGGCGGGCCGGCCGATCCGCTTGAGCTACCACCCCGACAACAAGCCCGCCGCCGCCCTCTACACGTCCCTGGGCTTCTACCCCACAGGCGCGTTCGAGGACGACGAACTGGTAGCCGAGCTCCTCCCCCCAGCCTGACCCTCACCCCCGAGCTTGCCCCCGGTCGATCATGAGGTTGGCGGCCTTTTCGATCTCCCCGCCTGCCGCCAACTTCATGATCGACGCGGTGGGGGTGGGGTGGTGCGGTGAGGGGGTGGGGTGGCGGTCCTGCCCCGTGCCGGGACCGCCGGCCCACCCACGCGAGGGTGGACCGGCGAGACGAGCGGAACTCATCGCTGCGGCGGAAGATTTTCCTCCGGGACCGCCACGTGGAAGCGGAGCTGGGGGACGAGCATGTCGTCCACGTCCAGCGCGCGGGTCGCGCCGTCCGGCTCCCAGCCGGTCGAGCCGAGGAAGTTGCGGGTCGCCGCGTCGGCGTCGAACGCCCACGCCACCGCCCGGGTCAGCCCGTCGGCGCGCCAGTGCTCGACCGCCGCGGCGAGCAGCCGGCTGCCGTGCCCGCGCCGCCCCCACCGGGGCTCCACCAGCAGGTCGGTCACCGCCGCGACGCCCGACGCGAGCGCGTCGGCCGGCTCACCGGGAGCCAGCGCCTCGGCGTCGGCCGGACCGGAGGCGATGAACCCCACCAGATAGGATTGCGCCGCCTCCTCGACGGCGACCAGCACCCGGTGCGCGCCCGAGGGGGGCTCCTGCACCGCCGCGCTCCACCGCCGGGCGAGGTACGCCTCGTCCAGGTTGTCGAGCACGTGCCGGGGCAGGATCCGGCGGTACGCGACCCGCCAGGTCGCGAGCTGGACGCGTGCGATCTCGCCGGCGTCCTCGGGACGCGCGGGCCGGACGTAGCCTGCAGCCATGGCACGTGAGCCTACGCAGGGCGAGGAGGGTGACGGTGGCGCAGGGTGCCGGGCGCACGATCACGCAGGCCGTCGCCGTGGCGGCGCTCGCCGCGGCGGTCACCGTGTTCCTGTCCGTGGCGGCGGTGCGGCACGGCTTCTTCGACCTGCAGGTCTACTACGGCGCGCTCACCTACTGGGCGCGTGACGGCGGGGAGATCTACGACTTCCTGCGCCCCGGCACCCAGTACGGCTTCACCTACCCGCCGTTCGCCGCGCTGGTGATGCTGCCGATGGCGTACCTGCCGTGGAACGCCGCGATCGTGGTGAGCGTGACGCTCACGGTGCTGGCGAGCGCCGTGGTGATCTGGCGGCTGCTGGACCCGGTGGCCCGCCGCTCCGGCTGGACCCGCTGGTTCGCCCTCGCCGTCGCGCTGTGCCTGGCCGCCGCGTACGAGCCGATGCGCGAGACGGTCAACTTCGGCCAGGTCAACATGCTGCTGCTGTTCCTGGTGGCGGTGGACCTGCTGTGGCTGCTGCCGGCCCGCAGCCGCTGGGCGGGCGTGGGCATCGGCCTGGCCACCGCGATCAAGCTGACGCCCGGCATCTTCATCGTCTACCTGCTGGTCACCGGCCGCTGGCGGGCCGCCGCCACGTCGGTCGGCACGGCTGCCGTCGCCACGCTCGTGGCCGCCGGTCTCTTCCCGGACGCCTCCCGGGAGTTCTGGACCGAGGCGCTGTGGAACACCGACCGGGTCGGCGAGCTGGCGTTCGTCTCCAACCAGTCGCTGCGCGGGGTGGTCGCCCGGCTCGACCCGCAGCACCCCAGCACGATCGCCTGGCTGGCGCTCGTACTCCTGACGCTCGTGGTGTGGGCGTGGCGGTCGCGGGCGGCGGTGGCCGCCGGCGACGAGGCCACCGGCCTGGCCCTGACCGGCGCCGTGATGTGCCTGGTCAGCCCGGTCACCTGGGTGCACCACCTGGTGTGGCTGCTGCCCGGGTTGATCCTGCTCGTGGACAACGGCATGGCGGCGCCCGCGCGCAGCCGGCGGCGCCGTCTGCTGCTGGCCGCCGCGTTGATCGGGTACGCGCTGCTGTGCAGCCGGATCGTCTGGGCCTGGGAGAAGGACTTCACCGGCGTGGACGGCTTCCTCGGCAGCAACACGTACGTGTGGATCAGCCTGGCGTTGCTGCTGGGGCTGCCGATCCGGCGCTGGCTCACCCCGGACGGCGGTGGGCGTCCCGGCGGGGAGGTCCCGGCCGGGTCAGCCTCCGGCGGTGTAGCGCAGCTCGCGGAGCAGGAGCGGGGGGAGTCCGCCGGACAGCGGCACCGGATAGGTGGACTCCTCGCCGTCCGGTGAGTGCCCGGCCCGCTCGTAGAAGCGGCGCGCCCGGGCGTTGTCGGCGAGCACCCAGAGCCGGTACCCGGTCCAGCCCCGCTCGGCCAGACCGTCCCGGGCCGCCGCGAGCAGCGTCCGGGCGACACCCGAACCCCAGTACGCGGGCTCCACGTAGATCGCCAACAGCTCACCGTGCGCCGGGTCCAGGTCGCCGCGGTCCTGGTTGTTCCGGTACGGCCCGAACGTGGTGAACCCGACGATCGTGCCGCCGTCCTCGGCGACGAGCGTGGTGAACGGGTGCTCCGGGTCGGCGGTGCCGAGGTCGCGGCGGCGCTGGGCCCAGGCGGCCGGGTTCAGCCGGGCCAGCACCTCCGTGGGCATGATCCCGGCGTAACCGGACTGCCATCCGTGGACGTGCACCCGGGCGATCGCCTCGGCGTCGTCCGGTTCCTCCCGGCGAATGGTGAGCATCTGTCCGTTCTATGCCCAGACGGGCGATCGGTCCAGCCGCCGCTCCCGGTGTCGTACCGCTGGATTAGGGTCGCCGGCGATGGCCGTACCGGAATCGCTCTCCCTCGCCCAGGCCCGCCGGATCGCCCTGGCCGCCCAGGGCTTCGCCGACCCGGCGCCTGCCGGCGTGCCCACCCGGCGGCACCTGCGCCGGGTGCTCGACCGGGTCGGGCTGATCCAGATGGACTCGGTGAACGTGCTCCAGCGGGCGCACTACCTGCCGCTCTACAGCCGGCTCGGGCCCTACCCGACCGCGCTGCTGGACACCGCCGCCTACCGCCGCCCGCGTGAGCTGTTCGAGTACTGGGCGCACGAGGCGTCGCTGGTGCCGGTCGGGCTGCACCCGGCGCTGCGCTGGCGGATGGCGAAGGCCCGCGACGAGGCGTGGGGCGGCATGCGCCGGATCGCCCAGGAGCAGCCCGGGCTGGTCGCCTGGGTCCGCGACGAGGTGGCCGCCCGGGGCCCGCTGACCGCGGCCGAGATCGAGCACGACGCGCCCCGGGAGACCGGCAACTGGGGCTGGAACTGGTCCGCCGTGAAGCGGGCGCTGGAGTTCCTGTTCTGGGCCGGCGAGGTCACCGCCGCCGAGCGCACCAACTCGTTCGCCCGCCGCTACGACCTGCCCGAGCGGGTGCTCCCGGCCGCCGTGCTGGACGCGCCCACCCCGACCGACGCCGAGGCGTACCGGACGCTCGTCTCGATCGCGGCCCGCTGCCTCGGCGTGGCCGCCGAGCCGGAGCTGCGCGACTACTTCCGGCTGCCGGTGGCCGGGGCGCGGCAGGCGGTGGCCGACCTGGTCGAGGCGGGCGAGCTGACCCCGGTCACCGTGCAGGGCTGGCGGCACCCCGCCTATCTGCACGCCGACGCCCGGATGCCCCGCTGGGTACGCGGCAACACGCTGGTCAGCCCGTTCGACCCGCTGGTCTGGGAGCGGGCGCGCACGGAGCGGCTGTTCGGCTTCACCTACCGGATCGAGATCTACGTGCCCGCGCCGCAGCGGGTGTACGGCTACTACGTGCTGCCGTTCCGCCAGGGCGAGCGCTTCACCGCCCGGGTCGATCTCAAGGCCGACCGGAAGGCCGGCGTGCTGCTGGTGCCGGCCGCCTGGGTCGAGCCGGGCGCCGACCCGGGGGAGACCGCTGTGGCGCTCGCCGCCGAGCTGTACCGGCTGGCCGGGTGGCTCGGCCTGGACGCGGTCGCCCCGCCCGCCGCAGGCGACCTCGCGGGGCCGCTGGCCGCCGCGCTGGTGGGCGTGGCCGGTGTACGGTGAGCGCGTGACGAGCGTTGACCGGCCTGCCACCGAGCCCGACCCGCACGCCCACAGTGAGCCGCACGTCCACGCTGGGCCGCACGCTCCCGACGGGTCGTGGCAGGGGCCGTACCCGGTCGCGTACCAGCCGGTCGAGACCGACCGGTTCACCCGTATGGTCCTGCGCCTGCACGCCCGCGCCCCGCGCTGGGCGGTGCCGCTGGCCGCGCTCGGCTGCGTCGTCCTCGGCCTGGCGTACGCGATGATCAGCAACCCGACGCAGAGCGACCCGGACGCCCGTCCGACCTGCCTGCTCAAGCTCACCACCGGGCTCGACTGCCCGGGCTGCGGCGGCACCCGCGCGCTCTGGTACGTGCTGCATGGCGACCTGCCGGCCGCCGCCCGGCACCACTTCCTGTTCGTGTTCGCGCTGCCGTTCCTGACCTGGCTCTTCGTGGCCTGGGCCGGCAACCGGGCGTTCGGCTGGAAGTTGCCCGAGCCGCGGTTCAGCCCCAAGGCGATCGGGTTGTTCCTGGCCGCCTGGGGGGTCTTCTCGGTGGCCCGCAACCTGCCGTGGGCGCCCTTCACCTCGCTCTACGTCTAGCCTCCCACCTAGGGACCGCGCTGACGCGAGGGCCGGGAGATCTTGGACACCCGGGCTGAGCTGGGCGGCAGGTCGGCCGCGCGCCCGATTTCCGCGCCGGGCGAGGGCCAACTACAGTCCCAGGAATGCCGGAGATGGTGCAGCCCCAGGTCAAGTTGATCGCGTGGACCCAGTTCCAGGCGCCCGAAGAGGTGCCCTGGTCCACCGACGCCGACGGCGGGCAGGCGCTCGCCGAGTTCGCCGGCCGGGCCTGCTACCAGAGCTGGAAGAAGCCGAACCCGGCCACCGCCACCAACGCGGGCTACCTGGCGCACATCCTGGAGGTCGGCCACCTGAGCGTGCTGGAGCACGGCTCGGTGAGCTTCTACTTCAGCGGCGTGTCGCGGTCGTTCACGCACGAGCTGATCCGGCACCGGCACTTCTCCTACTCGCAGCTCTCCCAGCGTTACGTGCCGGAGCGGGACGCGGCGATGGTCGAGCCGTCGGTGATCGCCGACGACCCGGAGCTGCACAAGAAGTTCGTCGAGGCCACCGACGCGGCGGTGCGGGCGTACACCGAGTTGCTGGAGGGGCTGGAGGCCCGCTTCACCGACGAGCCCAACCCGACGCTGCGCCGCAAGCAGGCGCGCCAGGCGGCGCGGGCGGTGCTGCCGAACGCGACCGAGACGCGGATCGTGGTGACCGGCAACTACCGCGCGTGGCGGCACTTCGTCAAGATGCGCGCCACCGAGCACGCCGACGTGGAGATCCGCGAGCTGGCGGTGGAGTGCCTGCGGCAGCTCAAGAGCGTCGCGCCGAACGTGTTCGCCGACTTCGAGATCTCCACCCTGCCCGACGGCACCGAGGTGGCGGCGTCCCCGTACGCCGAGTGACCTGTCGCCCTTCGCCGCCGGGTCACCGGTGGTCGTCCGCTAGGTTGTGAGCATGACGCACGACCACTCCGCCGCCCCGAGCCGGGGCGCGTCGCGCCCGTTCGGGCGAGTGATGACGGCCATGGTGACCCCGTTCACGCCGGACGGCGGGCTCGATCTCGCCGGCGCCGCCCGGCTGGCCGAGTACCTCGTGGACGAGCAGCGCAACGACGCGCTGGTCCTCAACGGCACCACCGGTGAGTCACCGACCACCACCGACGCGGAGAAGGAGTCGCTGATCCGCGCCGTGGCCGAGGCGGTGGGCGACCGGGCCCGCATCGTCGCCGGGGTGGGCACCAACGACACCCGGCACACAGTCGAGCTGGCCACCCAGGCCGAGAAGGCCGGCGCGCACGGCCTGCTGGTGGTGACGCCCTACTACAACAAGCCGCCGCAGGCCGGGCTGCTGCGTCACTTCACCACCGTCGCGGACGCCACCGGCCTGCCGGTCATGCTCTACGACATCCCGCACCGCTCCGGCGTGGAGATCGCCACCGAGACGCTGGTGAAGCTGGCCGAGCACGGCCGCATCGTGGCCGTGAAGGACGCCAAGAGCGACCTGACCGCCACCTCCTGGGTGCTGGCCCGCAGCGACCTCGCGTTCTACAGCGGCGAGGACGCGCTCACCCTGCCGATGCTGTCGATCGGCGCGGTCGGCGTGGTCGGCACCTCCACCCACTTCACCGGCGCGCCGACCAAGCAGATGATCGAGGCGTTCGAGGCGGGCGACAACGCCCGGGCGCTCGCCCTGCACCGGCAGTTGCTGCCGCTCTACACCGGCATCTTCCGCACCCAGGGCACGATCCTGGTCAAGGCGGGTCTCGCGGCCCAGGGCCGCCCGGCCGGCCCGGTGCGACCGCCGCTGGTGGACGCCACCGGCGACGAACTGGCCCAGCTGCGCGCCGACTGCGCGGCGGCGGGCCTGCCCCTGCCCGAATGAACAAACGACACGACGGACGCCGCGCGACGGCGTCGCAGAATGAGGTGACGCGTGACCGAGGCGCACATCGAGGGTGAGCTGCCCCCGCCGCTGCCCGAGGGCGGCCTGCGGATCATCCCGCTCGGCGGACTCGGCGCCATCGGCCGGAACATGACCGTCTTCGAGTACGACGGCAAGCTGCTCATCGTCGACTGCGGGGTGCTGTTCCCCGACGTCGAGCAGCCGGGCGTGGACCTGATCCTGCCCGACTTCGGCCCGATCCTGGACCGGCTGGCCGACGTGCAGGCGATCGTGCTCACGCACGGCCACGAGGACCACATCGGCGCGGTGCCGTACCTGCTCGCGCACAAGCCGGACATCCCGCTCGTCGGCTCCCAGTTCACGCTCGCGCTGGTCGAGGCGAAACTGGCCGAGCGGCGGATCCAGCCGTACACGCTGACCGTGCGGGAGGGCGGCCGGGAACGGCTGGGCCCGTTCGAGTGCGAGTTCTTCGCGGTGAACCACTCGATCCCGGACGCGCTGGCGGTGGCCATCCGTACGCCCGCCGGCCTGGTGCTGCACACCGGCGACTTCAAGATGGACCAGCTTCCGCTGGACGGGCGGATCACCGACCTGGCCGGGTTCGCCCGGCTCGGCGCCGAGGGCGTCGACCTGCTGCTGTCGGACTCGACGAACGCGGAGATCCCCGGCTTCGTCACGCCGGAGAAGGAGATCGGCCCGGTCCTCGACTCGATCTTCGCGAAGGCCAAGGGGCGGATCATCGTCGCCTCGTTCGCCTCGCACGTGCACCGGGTGCAGCAGGTCTTCGACTCGGCGGTCGAGCACGGCCGCAAGGTGGCGCTGATCGGCCGGTCCATGGTCCGCAACATGGGCATCGCCCGCGACCTGGGCCTGCTGAACATCCCGCCCGGCCTGGTGGTCGGGATCGAGGAGGCCACGAACCTGCCGCCCGAGCAGATCGTGCTGATGTCCACCGGTTCGCAGGGCGAGCCGATGAGCGCGCTGGGCCGGATGGCCAGCGGCGACCACCGGCACATCACCATCGCGCCCGGCGACACCGTGGTGCTGGCGTCCTCGCTGGTGCCCGGTAACGAGACCTCGGTCTACCGGGTGATCAACCGGCTGGCCCGCGCCGGCGCCGTGGTGGTGCACAAGGACGTGGCGAAGGTGCACGTCTCCGGCCACGCCCCGGCCGGCGAGCTGCTCTACCTGCTCAACGTCGTCCGCCCGAGCAACCTGATGCCGGTGCACGGCGAGTGGCGGCACCTGCGGGCGCACGCCCGGCTCGGCATCGAGTCCGGCGTCGCGCCGGACCGGGTCGTGCTCTGCGAGGACGGCGACGTGGTCGACCTGGTCGAGGGCCGCGCGAGCCTGGTCGGCCGGGTCAAGAGCCGGTACGTCTACGTCGACGGCCTCGCCGTCGGCGACGTCAGCGAGTCGCTGCTCACCGAGCGGCGGATCCTCGGCGACGGCGGTTTCATCGCCGCGACGGTCGTGGTCGACTCGGTCACCGGCAAGGTGGTCGCCGGGCCGACCGTCTCGGCGAAGGGCTTCTCCGAGGACCCGGCCGCGTTCAACGCGGTGGTTCCGCTGGTCACCGAGGCGCTGAACCGGGCCGCCGCGGACGGCATCACCGACCCGCACCAGCTCCAGCAGATCGTCCGCCGCACCGTCGGACGCTGGGTCAACGACGCGTACCGCCGCCGGCCGATGATCGTCCCGACAGTCGTCGAGGTCTGACCCGACCGCGCCGCGCGCCGGTCCACCGTCCACGGTGGGCCGGCGCCGTCGCTTTCCGGGTACGTCCCGACACGCCGCGTCGAAACCCTCCGGTAACCCTCATCCGATCGGCGTCCGTCTCCGTACTCCGGGACGGCCGGCGTGCCCCTGCGCCGGCCGGGAGGAGCGTGGCGGATGGACCGCAGACGGATGACAGCCATCGGCGTACTGGTGGCGGCGGCCGGGTTGACGGCGGCGGTGACCGTACCGTCGTTCGCCGGCGAGGAACCCCGGCGGGCCGCGCCGGCCACCGACGGCGTCGCCCCGGAGGTCCTGGACGCGATGGGCCGCGACCTCTCCCTCACCCGTGACCAGGCGGTGAAGCGGCTGCGCACCGAGCGGTGGGCGGCCGGCACGGTCACCCGGCTGCGTGCGGAACTCGGTGCCGGCTACGGGGGCAGCTGGCTCAGCGCGGACGGCGCGACGCTCACCGTGGCGGTGGCCGACGCGGCCGGCGAGGCGCGGGTCAAGGCGGCCGGCGCGGTCCCGAAGCGGGTCGCCCGGGGCGTCGCCGAGCTGGACGCGGTGAAGTCCCGGCTCGACGCGGCGGGCGGCGCGGCCAGCCCGGACATCGCCGGCTGGTACGTCGACGTGACCGACAACACGGTGGTGGTGGTCGCCCGTCCGGGCGCGGAGGCCGACGGCCGCCGGTTCGCCGCGGCCGCTGGGTCGAAGACCGCGATGGTCCGGGTACGCACCGCCGACGAGGCCCCGCGCCCGCTGTTCGACGTGCGGGGCGGCGACGCCTTCTTCATCAACAACGCCGGCCGCTGCTCGGTCGGCTTCTCGGTGGTGGGCGGATTCGTCACCGCCGGGCACTGCGGCCGGCCGGGGGACCGCACCACCGGATCCAACCGGGTCGCCCAGGGCACGTTCGCGGCCTCCTCGTTCCCCGGCGACGACTGGGCGTTCGTGCGGGTGAACGGCGACTGGACGCCGCAGGGCGTGGTGACCGACTTCAGCGACGGCCGCACGGTGGCGGTCAACGGCTCCACCGAGGCGCCGGTCGGGGCCTCGATCTGCCGGTCCGGCTCCACCACCGGCACCCGCTGCGGCCTGGTCCAGGCCAAGAACGCCACTGTCAACTATCCGGAGGGGACTGTCACCGGGCTGACCCGGACGAACGTCTGCGCCGAGCCGGGCGACTCCGGCGGCGCGTGGCTCTCCGGCGACCAGGCGCAGGGCGTCACCTCCGGCGGCTCCGGCGACTGCACCCGGGGCGGGGTCACGTTCTTCCAGCCGGTCAACGAGATCCTCCAGCGCAACAACCTCACGCTCGTCACCGCCGGTGGCCAGCCGGCCCCGACGCAGCCGCCCGCCGGTGGCGGGGAGACCGCCCCGCCGGCGACCGTCCCGCCGACCCCGCCGGCCGGTGACACCGAGTGCGCCGGCCAGGTGAGCCGGAGCGGCCGGATCGCCGCCGGGCGGGTCCAGGTGCAGCCGGACGGGCGCTTCTTCCGGGTGCCCGGCGGCACCCAGGAGGCGTGCCTGGCCGCGCCGGACGGTGTCCGGGTGACGCTGGAGCTGCAACGCTTCACCAACGGCGCGTTCCGTACCGTGGCCCGCGCCACCAGCGCCGACGGTGTGGCCCGGCTGACCGTCGAGGGCCCGGCCGGCGCCTACCGGTACCGGGTGGCCGGACTGTCCGGCTCCGGCGAGTACACGCTGGCGTTCTCCGCCCGCTGACCGCCGCACCGACCGCGGCCCCCGACCACCACCGCCCGGTGGTCGGGGGCCGCGCCGCGTCGCGGACCGGCCGGTCGGCTCGGCGGCTCAGGCCAGGGCGGCGACCGCTTCGGCGTACGCCGCGCCGGTGCGTACCGCCGCGGCCACCAGCACCTCCAGCTGCGCCGGGGCGACCCCGCAGGACAGGTCCGTGGAGACGCCGGCGGCCAGCACCAGCGTTCCGTCGCCGGGCTCGTGCACGTAGGCGGCGGGCAGCAGCCGGTCGTGGTTCCAGGCGTTGCAGAAGGCGTACGCCTCGGCGCGCCGCTCGGCCGGCAGCCGCCGCTGCGCCACCACGCGGGCGTGCAGCACGTCACCGTGGCGGCCGAGCAGGCGGAACTGGATCGTGGCCTCGCCCCACCGGCCGACGAGTGTGCCGTCCGGCTCAGGCGTGTACGGCTCGCCCCGGGCGTCGAGCGCGGCGGCGAGCAGCGCCGCGTCCAGCGGGGCCGGCTCCTCCGGGCCGGGCGGGCCGGGCTCGGCCGGGTCCGGTTCCGGCTCCTCGTCGAACTCGCTCTCGGCGGCCAGCGACACCGGCGCGGCGAGCGGCCGCTCGGCCAGCCACGAGGCGATCCGGCCGGACTGGTGCCCGGTGCCGTTGCGGGCGTCGAAGCTGCCGGCGAGCGCCGTGGCCAGCGCCTGGAGCTGCGCCCCGAGTGTCGCCACGTCCACCTCGGCGGCCGGCCGGGAACCGTGCCCGGGGCGGTGGATCCGCCGCCCGCCGAGCCCGGCCTCGGCGGCCAGCCCGCAGAGCAGCGCGCCGGCCGCGGCGAACTCCATCGCGGACAGGTCGTCGGCCGGGCGGTCCAGCCGGGGCAGCTGCTCGGTCAGCACCTCCAGCCCGCGATGCAGGTAGCCGCCCAGCGCGCAGAAGCGCAGGTGCGCGGCGAGCAGCGGAAACGCGGCCCGTTCCCGGCGGTGCCGGCGGTACGCGCGTACGTGCGCCCGGGCCGCCTCGGTCACCGCGCCGGTGCGCAGCCACGGCAGCAGCCCCACGGTGAGCGCCCGCTCGGGCTGGTCGGTGCAGGTCGTCGCCACTGTCGCGGCGGTCTGCCGTTCGGCCCGCCGGGTCGGTGGCCCCTGCGGCTCGACCCAGCCGGTCAGCGCCGGCGCGAGCGCCGCCAGCGCCGCCTCCGGGTCACCCCACCCGGCCAGCAGGTCGGCCCGCCGCGCCGGGGCGCACCCCGCACAGCCACCCACCGGGTCCGTCGCGTCGGCGGCCGACCAGCGTTCGTACGCCCGGCGGGCCGCCGGCTCGTCGCCGAGGTGGTCGGCGACGCGGCAGCGCAGCTCCGCGACCGGCGCGGCGTCCTCGCCCAGCTCCCCGGCGAGCGTGTCCAACAGGGACCGGGCCTGATCCAGGCCCACCCGGGGCGTGCCGAACAGCGCCTCCACCGCCTGCCGCTGGTGCCGGCGCAGCCGGGTCAGCTCGTCGGGCCGGGCGTCCAGCAGCCCGGGGTGCCGGGCCACCGTCTCCCGCATCCGCCGCACCGGCTCCACCGCGCGCCACCGCTCACCCAGGTGCAGGTACGCCTCGACCAGCGCGAACCGCGCCGACAGGGCGGTACGCGGGTCACCGGTGGCGTCCGCGCGGGAGGCGATCCGCTCCAGCTCGGCGCAGCGCTCCTCGCCGTCGGGCCGGTCCCGGGCGTCGGCGAGCGCGGCGGCCAGCCCCCGGTCGCGTGCCGTGGTCATCGGAGCGTCCCGCCGGTCAGCTCGGCGACGGCGGCGGCCAGCTGACAGCCGGTGGTGACACCGCAGTCGACCAGCCGGTCGAGCTGGTGCGGTGTGACGCCGCGCTCCAGGTCGGTGGTGACCTCGCCGCAGATCTGGGCCGACCCGTCGTCGGCCACGTGCACGTACGCCTTGGGCCAGAGCCGGTCGTGGTTCCACCTGTTGCAGAAGGCGTGCAGCTCGGGCACGTGCTCGATGCCGAAGTGCGGCGCGACGACGGTGCGTACCTGGAGCAGCTCACCTGCCGCGCCCCGGCGGTGGAACCAGATCAGGTTCCGTTCCCAGCGGCCCACGAGCGCGCCGTCGGGCTCCTCGACCACCGCGTACCCCCGGTGGGCCAGCACGGCGGCGATCAGCTCGCCGGTCAGCGGGCGCAGCGCCTGGGGGTGTCCGGTCAGCGGACCGTCCGGACCGTCCTCGATCTCCGGCGACGCCATCGGGCATCCCTTCTGAGGCGAATAACACAAACGACGGTCCGACCCGTGCTGCGACGCGCGGACACGACCCGGAAAAGCGGCGTTCCACCGGGTGCCGCCGTTACCGTGACTCTATGGCGGGCCGTACCTCTCAGGCGAGCCGGCGGCGCGGCGCGTCGCCGCGTGGCACCACGAACAACCGCGCCCGGCAACCGGCGAAGAAGGCGGCGGCGCGGAAACCGGCGCGGCGGCCGGCGCGCCGCGGGCCGGCCCCGGCCGCGTTCGTCGGCCGCGCCGCGGGCGCCGTCTGGATGGGACTGGCCCACACGGTGGGCTGGGCGTTCCGGGCCGCCGGCCGGCAGGCCGCGTCCACCCGGGAGCTGGATCCGGAGCACCGCCGCGACGGCGCCGGGCTGCTGCTGTTCGGCCTGGCCATCCTCAGCGCGGTGGGCATCTGGGGCGGCGGCGCCGGGCCCGTGGGCCGGCACCTGGCCGACACCGTACGGCTGTTCATCGGCGCCATCTCGATAATCCTTCCGGTGCTGTTCATGGTCGGCGCGTGGCGGCTGATGCGGAGCCCGGCCGACCCCGAGCACCGCGGTCGCGGCCTGGTCGGCTGGGGCTCGATGATGCTGGCGACCGCCTCGATGCTGCACATCGGGCAGAACCCGGTCGACGAGGTCCAGCGCGACTACGCCGGCGGCCTGATCGGCGCGGGCGTGGGCGACGTGCTGAAGTCGGCGGTGACCGCGTGGGTGGCGATGCCGCTGCTGCTTCTGCTGCTGGTGTTCGGCCTGCTCGTGGTCACCGCGACCCCGATCAACAAGATCCCGGAGCGGCTCGGCCTGCGCGCCGACCCGGCCGCGCCCGAGGACGATGAGGAGGAAGCCGAGGCCGAGGCGGCGGCGAAGCCGGCCCGTAAGCGGCCGGCGAAGCGGATGCCGTCGCCGCTGGAGCCGCTGGACCCGGACGACGAACTGGCCGGCGTCGACCTCCAGGAGACGCTCGTGCTGCCGCGCAAGCCGCCGCGGGTGCCGGCGAACCGCAAGCCGGTCGAGCCGCCGGAGCACTCGCCGCTGCCCACCCGCGCCGAGCAGCTCGCGCTCACCGGGCTGGCCGGCGACTACACGCTGCCGCCGGCGAACCTGCTCGGCAGCGGCGCCAAGCCGAAGAGCCGGAGCAAGGCCAACGACGAGGTGATCGCCGCGCTGACCGGCGTCTTCGAGCAGTTCGACGTGGACGCCGCGGTCACCGGGTTCACCCGCGGCCCGACGGTCACCCGGTACGAGGTGGAGCTGGGCCCGGGCGTCAAGGTCGAGCGGATCACCCAGCTGTCCCGCAACATCGCGTACGCGGTGAAGTCGCCGGACGTGCGCATCCTCAGCCCGATCCCGGGCAAGAGCGCGGTCGGCGTGGAGATCCCGAACACCGACCCGGAGAACGTGTCGCTCGGCGACGTGTTGCGCTCCCGCGAGGCGACCAGCGACCACCACCCGATGGTGGTGGCGCTCGGCAAGGACATCGAGGGCGGCTACGTGGTGGCCAACCTCGCGAAGATGCCGCACATCCTGATCGCGGGCGCCACCGGCGCGGGCAAGTCGAGTTGCCTCAACAGTCTGCTTGTGTCCATTTTGACCCGGGCCACGCCGGACGAGGTGCGGCTGCTGCTGATCGACCCGAAGCGGGTCGAGATGACCGGCTACGAGGGCATCCCGCACCTGGTCACGCCGATCGTGACCAACCCGAAGAAGGCGGCCGACTCGCTGGAGTGGGTCGTCCGCGAGATGGACATGCGTTACGACGACCTCGCCGCCAACGGGGTCCGGCACATCGACGACTTCAACCGCAAGGTGCGCAACGGCGAGATCAAGGCGCCGCCGGGCAGCGAGCGGGAGATGCGGCCGTACCCGTACCTGCTGGTGATCGTGGACGAGCTGGCCGACCTGATGATGGTCGCGCCGCGCGACGTGGAGGACTCCATCGTCCGGATCACCCAGCTCGCCCGCGCCGCCGGCATCCACCTGGTGCTGGCCACCCAGCGGCCCTCGGTGGACGTGGTCACCGGCCTGATCAAGGCGAACGTGCCGTCCCGGCTCGCGTTCGCCACCTCCTCGCTCGCCGACTCGCGGGTCATCCTGGACCAGCCCGGCGCGGAGAAGCTGCTGGGCCGCGGCGACGGCCTGTTCCTGCCGATGGGCGCGTCGAAGCCGCAGCGCATCCAGGGCGCCTGGGTCACCGAGCGCGAGATCGCCGACGTGGTCAAGTTCTGCAAGGACCAGCGGGAGCCGGAGTTCCGCCCGGACGTGCTCGCCCCGGCGCAGGACAGCAAGAAGAAGATCGACGAGGACATCGGCGACGACCTGGACCTGCTCGTGCAGGCGGTCGAGCTGGTGGTCACCTCGCAGTTCGGGTCGACCTCGATGCTCCAGCGCAAGCTGCGTGTCGGTTTCGCCAAGGCGGGCCGGTTGATGGACCTGATGGAGACCCGCGGCGTGGTCGGGCCGTCCGAGGGCTCCAAGGCCCGCGACGTGCTGGTCAAGCCGGACGAGCTGGAGGAGGTCCTGGCCGGCCTGCGCGGCGGCGAGGACTGACGACCCACGACGGACGACGGCGGCCCCCACCGTCAGGTGGGAGCCGCCGTCGGCGGTTTCCGGCTCAGTTGAGCAGCGCGGCGACGAGCACGGCGCCGATGATCGCGCCGACCACGCTCGCGGCGGCGGCGTACCAGCCCAGCGGCTTGTCGCCGAGGACGGCGCCGACGATGCCG
This sequence comes from Micromonospora chalcea, assembly GCF_028768405.1. Lineage (NCBI taxonomy): Bacteria > Bacillati > Actinomycetota > Actinomycetes > Micromonosporales > Micromonosporaceae > Micromonospora > Micromonospora chalcea. Next base: position 6,332,734 of record NZ_CP118233.1, read on the forward strand.
AGGATCAGGCCGAGGACGCCGAAGATCAGCGGGGACAGGAAGATCGCGAGAGCCGCGAAGACGAACGCGATGATCGTGCAGATCCGGGCGGCGTTGGTACGCGGACGGGCGCTGGCGTGGATGTCGGCCATGGGGTTCCTCCGTGAGTGATCTCGCTACCGGTCAACGAAAGATCCGGTACCCCGGCCGCCGCGTCGTCCAAACCGGATGCGGCATCGATCAGGCGAACAACTTCAATCCGATCACGCCGGCGACCACCAGCAGCAGGCAGGCCACGCGCGGCAGGTTGACCGGCTCGCCGAGCGCGAGCATGCCCACCAGCGCGGTGCCCACCGCGCCGATGCCGACCCACACCGCGTAGCCGGTGCCGACCGGGATGTCGCGCAGCGCGTACGCCAGGCCGGCCATGCTGCCGACGAGCGTGACGCCGAAGACGGCGGAGGGGAGGGGACGGGTGAAGCCGGCGCTGCGATCGAGCGCGATCGCCCACGCGGTCTCCAGGAGTCCGGAGAGCACCAGTACGAGCCAGGCCATGAGATCACCTCTGACGGGCGGGCCCGGCGCGGAGCGGGCCGGGCGACGGTCGGGTCACGCGGGGCGTCTTGGCCTGACCGGGTACGCCCACCACTCGTCCGGGACGGCCCGCGGGCCGTCGTGGCCGACGGTAGCACCGGCCGGGCGGAACGGGCGGCGGGGTGAGAAAGCCCACCATGGGTGGAGTTGACGTCAACTTCAGGTTGCACGATGGAAGGCATGACCGTGCTCTTCTCCGACGACGACGTCGCGGCCGCCGTGGACGCCCCGCTCACCGTCGCGGCCATGCGGGACGCGCTGCTGGCCGCATACGCCGGGCGGCTCATCGCCCCGCCCCGGGCGTCCGCGCCGCTGGGCGGGGGCCGGATGGTGCTCACCGCCGGTCACCTCACCGGGCAGTGGTACGGCTTCCGCTCCTACGACACGTTCGGCCACCCGGAGAGCGGTCAACTGGTCGTGCTGCACGACGCGACCACCGGCGCGGTACGCGCCATCGCCGTCGGCGAGGAACTCGGCTCCCGGCGTACCGGAGGACTCGGTGGCGTGGCGGTGGACGCCCTGGCCCGCGCGGACGCCGCCACGCTCGGCGTGGTGGGCTCCGGCCGGCAGGCGTGGACCCAGGTCTGGGCCGCCGCGGCGGTCCGGCCGCTGCGCGAGGTGACCGTGTACAGCCGCTCGGCGGCCCGGCGGGAGGCGTTCGCCGCCCGGGTCCGCGCCGAGCTGGGCCTGCCGGCCCGCGCCGTCGGCTCGGCCGCCGCCGCGGTGCGCGACCGCGACGTGGTGGTGCTCGCCACCACCAGCACCGTCCCGGTGATCGACGCCGCCGACCTGGCCCCCGGCACGCACGTCAACACCGTCGGCTTCAAGCAGACCGACCGGCACGAGTTCGGCCCCGACCTGCTCGACGCCGCCGACCTGCTGGTCACCGACTCACCCGGGCAGGCCGCCGCGTACGTGCCGCCGATGCTCGCCGCCGTCGAGCCGTACGCCGGTCGGTTGCGCGACCTGGGCGCGGTGCTGGCCGGGGCGGTCCCCGGCCGGACCGGCGCGGACCAGATCTCGGTCTTCTGCTCCACCGGCCTGGCCGGCACCGAGGTGTTCCTGCTCGACCGGCTGGCCCGCGTGGCCGCTCCCGCCCGCTGAGCGTGCCGGACGGGCGGCGTGGCGGTACGGAACCGGCCCGGTACCCTCGGATGGTGTCTGCCACCTCCTCCACCCCGCAATCCGACGGGCGCCGGGTCGCCCTGCTGACCCTCGGCTGCGCCCGCAACGAGGTCGACTCGGAGGAGCTGGCCGCCCGGCTGCACGCCGACGGATGGCAGGTCACCACCGACGGCGAGGGTGCCGACGTGGTGGTGGTGAACACCTGCGGCTTCGTCGAGAAGGCCAAGCAGGACTCGATCCAGACGCTGCTGGCCGCCGCCGACACCGGCGCGAAGGTCGTCGCCGCCGGGTGCATGGCCGAGCGGTACGGCCGTGAGCTGGCCGACAGCCTCCCCGAGGCGCAGGCGGTGCTCAGCTTCGACGACTACCCGGACATCGCCGCCCGGCTCGACTCGGTGCTCGCCGGTGAGGCGATCGGCGCGCACACTCCCCGCGACCGGCGGGAGCTGCTGCCGCTGACCCCGGTGAAGCGCCGCGACGCGGCGGTGTCGCTGCCCGGGCACGGCACCCCGGCCCGGGTCGCGCCGGAGACCGACGCGCACACCCCGGCCCACCTGCGGCAGGTGTTGCGGCACCGGCTCGACACCGGCCCGGTGGCCTCGCTGAAGCTCGCCAGCGGCTGCGACCGGCGCTGCGCGTTCTGCGCCATCCCGGCGTTCCGCGGGGCGTTCGTCTCGCGTACCCCGGACGAGCTGCTCGCCGAGGCCGAGTGGCTGGCCAAGACCGGCGTCCGCGAGCTGGTGCTGGTCAGCGAGAACTCCACCTCGTACGGCAAGGACCTGGGCGACCCGCGCGCGCTGGAGAAGCTGCTGCCGCAACTCGCCGCGATCGACGGCATCGTGCGGGTCCGCGCCAGCTACCTCCAGCCCGCCGAGACCCGGCCCGGCCTGGTCGAGGTGATCGCCACCACGCCCGGCGTGGCCGCGTACTTCGACCTGTCGTTCCAGCACTCCAGCGAGCCGGTGCTGCGCCGGATGCGGCGCTTCGGCTCCACCGACCGGTTCCTGGAGCTGCTCGCCTCCGCCCGCGCGCTGGCGCCGGACGCGGGCGCGCGCAGCAACTTCATCGTCGGCTTCCCCGGCGAGACGAAGCAGGACGTGGCCGAGCTGGTCCGGTTCCTGACCGAGGCGCGGCTGGACGCGATCGGCATGTTCGACTACAGCGACGAGGATGGCACCGAGGCCGCCGGCCTGGCCGGCAAGGTCTCCGCCGCCACGATCAAGCGGCGGTACGACAAGCTCAGCGCGCTGGCCGACGAACTCTGCTCGCAGCGCGCCGAGGAGCGCCTCGGCGCGACGGTGGAGGTGCTTGTGGACTCGGTCGCGGACGGCGTGGTGGAGGGGCGGGCCGCCCACCAGGCGCCCGAGGTCGACGGCTCGACCACGCTCGTCGCGCCGGTCGGCGGCGGCGTCGACCTGGCCGCGTTGCGCCCCGGTGACCTGGTCCGGGCCACCGTCACCGCCACCGAGGGCGTGGACCTGGTCGCCGTACCGGATGAGATGATCTCGGCGGCGCCCGGCGCGGTACGGTGACGGCGGGCCCGGACGAAGCGGGGAAGCCACGTGGGGCGATGCGGGACATGACGGGCGCGGAGTCGACGGCGGCCGCCCCCGTACCGCTGCTCAACGCGGCGAATGTGCTGACCGGCGCGCGCCTGGTGCTGGTGCCCGTCTTCGCGGCCACCGTGGTCGCGTCCGCGATGACCCACGCGGGCTGGCGGATGGCCGCCTGCCTGATCTTCGTGGTGGCGTCGGCGACCGACCTGGTCGACGGCTGGATCGCCCGCCGGTTCGAGCTGGTCACCTCGCTGGGCAAGGTCGCCGACCCGATCGCCGACAAGGCGCTCACCGGCGCCGCGCTGGTGCTGCTCTCCGTCTACGACCGGCTGCCCTGGTGGGTGACTGTGGTGATCCTCGCCCGTGAGCTGGGCATCACCGCGCTGCGCTTCTGGGTGATCCGGCACGGCGTGATCGCGGCCAGCCGGGGCGGCAAGGTCAAGACGGCGCTGCAGATCCTGGCGATCACCTGGTACCTCTGGCCGATGCCGGAGGCGCTCGCCGCGATCGGCCCGTGGATCATGGGCGCGGCGGTGGTGGTCACCGTGGTCACCGGGTTCGACTACATCGCCCAGGCGTTGCGGCTGCGGCGTCCGGCCCGTTGACCCGGGCAGCCGGCTCGTCGCTCCGGGCGGCCGAAGAGTAAGCCGCCCTGGCGCGGGAAGAGAGGGCGGGCATGGACACCGACGAGAGACACCAGCGGCCCGCCGGCAACCCGGCGGCCTCCGTCGTGCACCGCCTGCACGAGTGCGGCCAGACGCTGGCCACCGTCGAGTCGCTGACCGGCGGGCTGCTCGCCGCGGCGGTCGTGGAGATCGCCGGGGTCAGCTCGATCTACCGGGGCGGCATGGTGGTCTACGCCACCGAACTCAAGGCGACGCTCGCCGGCGTACCGGAGGACCTGCTGGCCGAGCGCGGCCCGGTCGATCCCGACGTGGCCGCCGCCCTGGCCGAGGGCGGACGGCAGCGGTGCGGCGCGGACTGGGGCCTGGCCACCACCGGCGTCGCCGGGCCGGAGCCGCAGGACGGCAAGCCGGTCGGCCTGGTCTACGTGGCGGTCGCCGGGCCGGACGGCACGCAGGTGCGCCGGCTCGACCTCGACGGCGGCCGCGACCACATCCGCTCGGCCGTGGTGATCGAGGCGCTGCGGCTGCTCGCCGACCGCATCCAGCTCCCCGAGGACGCCGACGCCACCGAGGCGGCGGGGGTCGGCCCCCGATGAGCCGGCCCGGCGCCGACACGCCCGGCCGCGGGCCCGCCCGCCGGCCGGCCGATCCGCACGGATTTTCAGAGGCGGGGTGGGATGTCGTCGTGGCAACCAACGGGTACGGTTGCGGGAAGGCTCCGACGGTCGCCGTCGGCGCCGGAGCGGTTTCCGCGTCCGGCGCCCGGCGCGGCTCGGCCGGGCATGGTGGTCCCGTCCAGGGGGAGGTGCGATGGTCCTGCTACGCCGGGTGATCGGTGACGCGCTGCGGACACGCAGGCAGGGGCAGCACCGCACCCTCCGCGAGGTGTCGTCCGCCGCCAACGTCAGCCTGGGCTACCTCTCCGAGATCGAACGCGGCCAGAAGGAACCGTCGAGCGAGCTGCTGGCCGCCATCTGCGACGCGCTCGGCGCCCGCCTGTCGGAACTGCTGCGCGAGGTGAGCGACACCGTCGCCCTCGCCGAGCAGATGCCCGGCGTGCTGGTCCCGGTGGCCGACGAGCCGGCCCCGGTGGCCACGGCCGCCGTGCGTAAGGCGACCAACCGCGGTGTCCGGCAGGTCACCACCGACGGCGCGGTCGCCGTCCAGGTCCGGCAGGACTCGCCGCTCAAGGCCACGCTGCGCAGCACCCGGGTACGCCCCGCGGAGCGGGACGTGGTCTGCGCCGCCTGACCCCGGCTGTCGCGTCGTGGGCGGTGCTGGCGTCCGCGTCGTACTGTTGATCAGGAGCGTACGGGTGCCGGAGTGGCGTCCGGCTGGAACGATGTAGGCGCGACGCTACTGAGGGGACGAGGCGGAGATGGCTAACCCGTTCGTCAAGGGTTGGAAATACCTGATGGCGCTCTTCGGCGCGAAGATCGACGAGCACGCCGATCCGAAGGTGCAGATCCAGCAGGCCGTCGAGGAGGCGCAGCGCCAGCACCAGGCGCTGGTGCAGCAGGCGGCCGCGGTGATCGGCAACCAGCGCCAGCTGGAGATGAAGCTGTCCCGGCAGATGACCGAGGTGGAACAGCTCCAGGGCAACGCGCGGCAGGCGCTCGCAGTGGCCGACCAGGCCCGGGGCCGGGGCGACGAGGCCGAGGCCGGGCGCTACGAGCAGACCGCCCAGATGCTGGCCACCCAGCTGGTCTCCGCCGAGCAGGCCCTGGAGGACCTCAAGACGCTGCACGACCAGGCGCTCGGCGCGGCCGCCCAGGCCCGCAGGGCGGTCGAGAACAACTCAATGATCCTCCAGCAGAAGCTGGCCGAGCGCACCAAGCTGCTCAGCCAGCTGGAGCAGGCCAAGATGCAGGAGAGCGTGGCCCGCTCGCTGGAGTCGATGTCGTCGCTCACCGCACCCGCCAACACCCCGTCGCTCGACGAGGTCCGCGACCGGATCGAACGCCGCTACGCCACCGCCATGGGCCGCGCCGAGCTGGCCGGCAACTCGGTCGAGGGCCGGATGCTGGAGATCCAGAAGGCCACGCTCGACTCGGCCGGATCGGCGAGACTGGAACAGATCCGGTCGAGCATGGCCGGCGAGCAGCTCGGTGGCCGGCAGGAGACCCCCGCCGTCGGGCAGCCGGCCGACCCGGCCGCCGCCGCCCGGCTCGACGAGATCCGGGCCAGCATGAGCCGGGAACGCGGCACCGGGGAGAGCACGACCGGCTGACGGAGGGGCGAACACCATGGCCGACGAGCGGGCCCGATATTTCCGCAGGTTGCGCAGGCTGCGCAACTCGGCGCGACGGTGGAGCGTGCTGGCCGGCGGGCTCGGCGGCGCCGCGGCGGTGCTCACCCCGTACGCCGGACTGGGCCTGCCGGACGCGGCCTGGGCCGGCGCCGCGGGCAGCGCCATCGCGATCGCCGCCTGGCGCTGGGCCGACCACCGGGCGCTCGCAGCAGTGCCGGCGCCGCCCGCGCTCGACCCGGCGGAGGCCGCCGCCCGCTCCCGCGCCCGGCTGGTCGCCGCCGTCGAGCGGCTGCCCGTCGGGCCGGGTGTCCTGGCCGAGGTACGCCGGGTCCGCTCCCGCATGGCGCTGCGCGGCACCGCCGCGGCCGAGCCGTGGGCACGGCTGGACCGGGCCGCGCTCACCCTGGCCGGGCTCGCCGGACGGCTGACGGGTCTGGCCGAGCCGGCGGTCCGGGAGGCGGCCGAGGCCGATCGTTCCCTGCGTGAGCTGGCGAACCGGGTGGCGGGCGTGGAACGCGCGGCGAAGCTGACCCCGCAGAGCACGCTGGACGAGGTGCACGCCACGCTGGTGGCCCAGTTGGAGGACGGGGTGGCCGCGTACGAGCGGCTGGTGGTGGCCGCCGCCGGCTACGTAGCCGAGGACGCCCGCCCCAACACCGCGCACCCGGCCGCCGCGCGGCTGACCGAGGCCACCGACCTGCTGCACGGGGTGGCCTCCGCCCTGGCCGAACTCCGCACCCCCCTCCGAGCCCCCCAGCCCGGACGCTGACCGCCCCCGCCGCACGCCGATCGTCCGCGCGCTGATCGTCCCGCGCGCTGATCGTCCCGCGCGCTGATCGTCCCGCGCGCTGGTCGTCCCCCGCGTTGATCAAGGAGTTTGTGTCCTGAGGCGGGCCGAATCCGTACACCAACTCCTTGATCACCGGCGCGGACAGGGGGCGGGCGGAGGGCGTCGGGCCGCCCGGGCGGGCAACTCGCGGTCAGGCACCCCCACACCCGCCCATCGCCCCGCCAGCGCCGGTGATCATGAGGTTGGCGGTGTTGTTGATCTCGGAAACTGCCGTCAACTTCATGATCGACCCTGAGAGGGAGGGCTAGGTGGGGGTGGTTATGGGGGTTGGTGGAGTCCAGGGGGACGTGCCAACCACGTTCGTCGTGCGTACTCGGTAGTAGTAGGTGGTGGAGCGCGCCAGGCCGGTGTTGGTGAAGCCGCGGCCGGTGACGCGGAACGTGGCCGGCTCCCTGGTGAACGCGGCGTCGGTGGCGCGCTGCACGATGAAGCCGGCGCCCGGTCCGGCCGGCGTCTCGGCCGACCAGCTCAGCGTCACGGTGGCGGTGTCCGGTCCCGGCGCGCTCGCGATGACGCTCACCGCCGTGGGCGTCGTCGGCCGGGCCGGGGTGGTCACCCGGGCCACTGTCGACCAGGGGGACGCCGCGCCGAGGTACGTCGTGCGTACCCGGTAGTAGTACGTGGTGTCCGGCGCGACGGCCGGGTCCACGTGGTTCTCGCCCACGGCGATGGCGGTGGTCCCCGGGCCGCTGCTGAACGTCGGGTTGGTGGCGCGCTGCACGTCCACACCGGTGGCGAAGGAGTGGTTCGCCCAGCGCAGCGCCACCCGCAGCGGCGCGGTCGGCGGCACCGCCGCGGTGAGCCGGGCCGGCGCGGCCAGACGCACCGCCGCCGGTACGGCATTCGACCAGGACGAGCAGCTCACCGCGTTCTCGGCGCGGATCCGGTAGTGGTAGGTGACGCCGGGGGTGACTGTCGCGTCGGTGTAGCGGGTCGCGGTGGCGGCCACGGTGATCTCGGTCAGCCCGGCGGTGAAGGCGCTGTCGGTGGCGCGTTGCAGCAGGTGGCTGGTGGGCACCGGGCGGCTGCCGTTGCCGGTCCAGGTCAGCGCGATGGCGGGCAGCGCGGTGGCGCTGCCGGGCGCCGGGGTGGCGGTCAGCCCGGTGGGCGCCTTGGGTGCCACCCGCAGCACCAGCGGACGGCTCATGCCCTGGTCGCGCAGTCCCGCCGAGCGGGTCTGCCAGCGGTACTCCCAGCCCAGGTTGACGAGTTGGTTGACCACCGTGGCGGGGCGGCCGTCGGCCGGACTGACCGGGCTCGCGTCCAGCCGCGCGCCGGCGGGCCGGGACGGGTCGAGCAGCCGTACGCTGTCGCTGATCTTGAACGGCAGGGGCGGCGGTACGGGACGCAGCGCCACCACGACGTCCTCCCGGGGGTTGACCCGGACGGTGTCCTTCCAGCCCAGCTCGCCCGGCTCGGGCGGGCGCAGCGTGCCGTCCCAGCCGACCCGGTTGACCAGTTGCACGTCGCAGCCTTCGATGTGCACCGGATGGGTGCGCGGCGCGTCGCCGACGATCCGCCACAGTTGCGTGCCGTCGCCCGGCGCGCCGACCGGCACGGCCGGGTCGGTGGCGTGCAGCACCTCGGTGGCGGGTTCCACCGGGCCCAGCGGCAGCGTGGCCGGCAGCAGCGGCCCGCTGACCGGGTGGCCGACTCCGAGCCGGCCCACCGCGCGGCCGTGCCGGGGCTCGAACACCTGCCCGACCGACTTCACCGCCAGCGGCAGCGTGACCGGGGCCGCCGCGCCGGGCGGGGTGAACGTGACCGAGCCGTCCCGCGCGCCGACGAGCGTCGGACGCGGGGTGTGGGCGCCGAACGCGGCGTCGTACGCCGGTTGCGGCACGATCGGCGGCGGCTGGCTGTGCGCGTACGCCCCTGGCAGCCGGTCGGCGAGCCGGCGCGTGTCGTACGGCTCGGCCGGTGTGCCGGTGACCCGGATCTGGAGCAGCGTGCGGGTGTTCGGGCCGTAGCCGGGCCGGGTCGGCGGCAGCCCGCCCGAGCCGGTCCGGTCGGGCGCGCCGGTGTGGTGGTCGTAGCGCGTGTCGAACCGGGGCAGCGGCGCGGGGCAGTCGTTGTAGAGGATCAGCGTGCTGCCCGGCGGCACGGTGGCGAAGTCCACGATCACGTCGGCCCGCTCGCCGGGGGCCAGCAGCAGCGCGTGGCCGTCCACGTTGAGCACCGTCGGGTCCTGCCTGTCGTAGCGGTAGTCCACCGGCCGGTTGGCGAGCACCACCGGGGCGGGGAGCAGGCCGCTCTCGTTGCCTATCTGGATCAGGTCGGGTCCGGCGGCGGCCGGGTCGGGCACGCCGCCGTCGCGCCCGTCCACCGGCCAGTACGCGGGCCGCCCGGGCGCGCGTACCGCCTCGACCATCGGCACCTCGCCGGCGTCCGGGTCGGCCGGGCTGCCGTCGTCGGCCCACATCGGGCCGTCCGAGGCGGCCCGGTAGAGCTGCAGGTTCAGCGCCCGGTCCGCGCAGGCGTTGAGGATCCGGAACCGGTACGCGCGCGGGGCGACCTCCAGGTACGGGTAGACCACGCCGTTGACGAGCGGGGTGTCCCCGTACGCCTCGGGCACCGCCGACGGGTGCGGCACGGCGGGCGCCAGCGGCGGCTCGTCCGGGTCGGCGTCGGGGTCGTGGTGCGGGTTCGGCACCGGGGCGACCCACGGGCTGGCGCCGCCGTCCGGGTCGTGGGTCCACGGGCCGTAGTCCCAGCGGCCGGTGGGGTTGCCGCCGGTGAGCCGGTACGGGTTCTGCCGGGGCTGGTAGACGTGCGGGTGCCAGAGGCTGCCCTTGGCGCCCCAGCGGTCCCGGTCCCAGGTCGGGTCCTGGGCGGCGAGTTGCGCGTCGTCGGGTACGAACGTCTTGTCCTCGATCACCAGCGGGAACTGTTCCGCGGGCAGCACGCCGTCGTCCACGAGGCGGTCCTCGGCGGGGTCGGTGAGCAGGTACAGCGCGATCTGCCCGGAGTAGACGGTGAGCCGGGACAGGCCGAGCGTGTTGTCGTGCAGCCACATCAGCCGGCCGCTCTGCTCGTTCGGGAAGTACAGCGTGGTGGCGCCCGCGCCGGGCGGCGGCATGTCCGGCACCGGGGTGACACCCACCCCGGCCGGGTACGGGGTGATCTCGCCGGCCGGGGTCACCCACTGCCACGGGTTGCCGGCGCTGATCCACCCGGTCTGCGCGCCGGACAGGTGCGGCACGGCCCGGTTCTGCGGGTACGGCGCGGGACCGTCCAGCGGGCCGGCGCCGGCCCCGTCGACGGTCTCGTCCACCGGCAGGAACAGCTCGCCCGCCCGTCCGGTGGGGAGCTGGTTGATGAACTTGATCCGGACCGGGCGGCCCCGCCGCGCCACGATCATCGGGCCGAGGTGCCAGGGGCGGTCCGGTGGGCTGACCGTGTTGTGGCCGGCGGCGTCGGTGCCCAGGTTGAGCTGCCGGTAGCCGCGCAGCCGGGTGGCCGGCAGGTCGCGGTGCAGGCGCTGCGCGTACTCCTGGAGGCCGATCTCGTAGTAGTCGCAGCCTGGCCAGGTGATGGTGTCCGGGACGGCGACGGGCAGGCGGGCGCCGAGCCCGTCGGTGGCGGGCTGCCCTGGTAGCGGCAGCGGGTCGACGAACTTGCGGATGCCGGTGCCGGGCGCCGGGCGGCCGTCGGCGTCGAGCGTGGGCAGCGGGCTGGCGGCGGTGTTCGGCACCGGGCCGAACAGGCGCGGGACGGCTGCCGGGTCCAGGCTCGCCGGGGTGGTCCCCGGCTCCTCGTCGCCGGCGCGCGCGGCGGGAACGCCCCGCGCCGCGGAACCGGCGAACGCGGTTTCTTCGGCGACTCCGGCCCGGTCCGGCCGTCCCGGCCGGAGTCTGCGGAACAGCACCATGGCTCTCCCCGGGGTCGGGGCGCGCCGGCCGACACCCCGGCGTGGCGGGCGTACGCGCTGCTGACGATCGGTGAGCGGTCAATCGCAGCATGCGACGCCACGGGGGTGGGACGGAAGTACCCAATCGTCCCTATCTCGGCGATCTTTGGCGTTTCGTGGAAGTTCCACGTCAGGAACGGTCGGGCTGGCAGACCGGGCACCAGTAGGTGACCCGCTCACCCAGCTCCTCCTTGCGGATGGCCGTCCCGCAGCGCCGGCACGGCTGGGCCCGGCGGCCGTAGACGTAGCTGGTGCCACCCCGGCGCAGCACCCCGGTCGTGCTCTGCGTCCAGCGGCCCCGGTTCGCCGCGAGCAGCCGCTGCGCCAGCGCGACGGTGCCCGGCAGGTCCGGCACCGCGCCCACCGGCGTCCACGGGGACACCCCGCGCAGGAACAGCACCTCGCACTTGTAGAGGTTGCCCACCCCGGCGAGGTTGCGCTGGTCGAGCAGCGCCTCACCGATGGTGCGCTCCGGCTCGGCCGCGAGGCGGCGTACCGCCTCGTCGGCGTCCCAGTCCGGGCCGAGCAGGTCCGGGCCGAGGTGACCGACGAGCGACAGCTCCTCGGCCGTCGGCACCAGCGCCAGCTCGTGCAGGTGGTAGCCGACGGCGACCGCGCCGGGGGAGCGGAGCACCACGCGGATCAGGTGCGCCGGCCGCGCCGTCCAGCGCTCACCCGGGGTGTACGCGCGCCATGCGCCGTCCATCCGCAGGTGCGAGTGCAGCGTCCACTGCGCTGCGGTGGGCGCGGTGAGGCGCAGCAGCAGGTGTTTGCCCCGGCTGGCCGACTCGCGCACGGTCCAGCCGGTCAGGTCGGTGGCGGCGAGTTGCGGCACGCGGAAGTCGGACCCGGTGAGCCGGGCCCCGGCCAGCGCGCGATCCAGGACGCGCGCGGTGTTCCAGACGGTGTCGCCTTCGGGCACTCCGCCATTGTTCCCTACCGAACAGAATTCGCATGTGTCGCCATTTGTACTGAGGTTCCACTTGATCAGCGGAAACGCAACGATCAGGGGGTTCTGAGGAGAATGCTGATGGCTCATTCCGGACGTCGTATCGTCGTCGCCCTGACTGCCCTGCTCACCGTGGCCACCGGACTGCCCGGCACGCCCGCGTCGGCCGCGCACCCATCCACCGCCGTGCCGGCTCGCGCCGGCGCGCCCGACCCCGAACGCTGGTCCGTCGACCTCGCCGTCGCCGGTGGCGACGACGTCAACGTCGCCTGGCGTTCCGGCCGCCTCCGGCTGGCCGATCCCCGCCCCTCCGCCCGCACCCGCCCGGCCGCCGTGGGCGGTCCGGTCGCCGAGGGCATCCTGCTCTCCGCGCCGCGCGTCCTGGACCGGCCCGCCACCCGGGTACGCGCCCGGCTAACCGCCCGCACCGGCGACGGGGGTACGGCGGTGGCCCAGGTGCGCGGCTGGCGCGCCCGGGGCTGGACCGAGTGGCGCGACGCCGCCGAGGCCGTGTTCGACGAACCGGTCCGCCGGGTGCAGGCGCGCGTCGTGCTGACCACCCGGGACGCCGCCTCGGAGGCCACCGTCACCGGGCTGACGCTCGCCGCCGACTCGGCCGCCACCACGGCGGTCCAGCCGGCCGCCCCGCTCACCTACCGGGTGTACGCGACCCGGATCGGCCTGGTCGGCGGCACCACCGCGAACGGGCACACCGTACGCGCCCGGGACCACTTCGCGGCGCTGCCCAGCCGGCGCGGACTGTCCCCGCGTGGCACCGGCGACTACACGGTCAAGGTCTGCACCACCAGCGGAAGCCGCTGCGAGTACGCCCCGGTCTGGGACGTCGGCCCGTGGAACACCCGCGACGACTGGTGGAACCCGTCGTCGATCCGGGAAAACTGGAAGGACCTGCCGCGCGGGCGGCCCGAGGCCCAGGCGGCGTACCAGAGCAACTACAACGGCGGGCTGGACCAGTTCGGACGCACCGTGCGCAACCCGGCCGGGCTGGACCTGGCCGACGGGACGTTCTGGGACGGGCTGCGGCTCACCGACAACGCGTGGGTGGACGTAATGCTGCTGTGGACAGGTGGCGGGGCGCGAGCGGTCGTCGGCTCCGGGCCGCTGAACCTGCGCGCCGGGGCGGGCACCTCGTACGCGAGCCGTGGCCTGGCCGCCACGTACGCCCAGGTGCCGGTGCAGTGCTACGTGACCGGGCAGAAGATCACCGGTACCTATCGCACCACGACGAGGTGGTACCGCCTGGTCGGCGGCACCTACGTCAGCCACGCGTACCTGTCCTCGATCTACGGCGGCACCGTCCCCCGCTGCTGACCCTGCCCTCTCGCCCCCTGACTCCCGTTGATCTTGCAGTTTCGGCCCTTTCGGTGGGGCATTTGTCCTCTGTGCCGGGGCGCCAACTGCAAGATCGCGGGGGTCAGGGGTGGGGGGTGGTGAGGGTGAGGAGGGCGCCGGGGGTGGTGTGGAGGGTTTCTGCGGCTCGGCCGGTGTTCACCGCTACGGCGACCAGGCCGGCGGAGTCGACGTAGACCACCAGGGCGCCGGGCGGGGCGTCGCCGAACGTGCGGCCGTGGACCGCCTCCCGGCCGTTCACCAGCACCCGGGGCGGCAGGCCGTCGAGCAGCGTGCCCGGCGCGGCGAGCTGGACGTTGCCGAAGTGGTCGACGGTCAGCACCTCGGCGGTGAGGCTGCCCGGCTCGGCGCGGACCACCGGCTCCGGCAGCCGGACCAGCGTGCCCGGATCCACGGCCGGACCGGCCCCGGCCAGTGGCGCGCCCAGCGCCAGCCGCGCGGCCACCGGCGCGAACACGTCCCGCCCGTGGAACGTGCGGGAGACGGCCGGGCCGAGCCAGTCCGGGTTGGTCAGCTCCACCGCCGCGCTCACCCCGCCGAGCGCCTCGGCGGCCGGAAGCAGCAGCCCGTTGTCCGGCCCGACCAGCAGCCCGCCGGGCGCGGCCAGCGCGATGCCGCGCCGCGCGGTGCCGACACCCGGATCGACCACCGCCACGTGCACGCCCCACGGCAGGTACGGCACTGTCTGCGCGAGCACGGCCGCGCCCCGGCGTACGTCGGCCGGCGGCACCAGGTGCGTCACGTCGATCACCCGGACAGCCGGGGCGAGCCGGGCCAGCACCCCGTGGCACGCCGCCACGAACCCGTCGGCCAGCCCGTAGTCGGTGGTCAGCGAGACACAGCTCGGAACGTCGTCCGGCGTGGCGCGGCCCTGGCCCGCGGAGACCGGGCCGCTCATCGCCGCTCCGCCACGGTCAGGCGCCGGGCCAGGCGCAACTCGTCGTGCAGCGGGATGCCGTCCGCCCCGACCTCCGGGATCGTCGGCTTGACCGCGCGGGCCCGGTCGACAGCGCCCGCGTCCACAGCGACGATCCGCAGCCCCCGGCGCTGGTAGAAGCGCAGCGCGCCCAGGTTGTCGTTCGTCGTGACCAGCCAGATCCGGTCCGCCCCGGCGGCGGTGGCCGTCTCCTGCGCGGCGGCCAGCAGGGCGGTGCCCGCGCCGTTGCCCGGTGCCGCCGCGGCCAGGCTGACCACTTCCAGCCCGTCGGCGTCGACCCGGTACGCCAGCGCCCCGGCGAACCCGCCGGTCTCGTCCACCGCCACCAGCGCGGGCAGGTCACGCAGGTCGTAGCGGGTGTCGTGGACCACCACGATCGGCCCGCCCCACTCCCGTTCGTGCAACGCCGCCAGCGCCGCGCGGTCCTCGTCGCGCGCCTGGCGTACCCGGATCGAGGCCACCGGCACACCCTAACCGGGGCGGCCGGGCGGTCAGCCGCGCAGCCGCAGGCCGCGCGGGGTGGCGCGGAAACCGGCGGCGGTGAGCGCGTCGCGCAGCGGGGACGCGTGCACGGCCTCGCCGTCGGCGCGTTCCACCGAGATCGCGCCGAGCGCGCCGGAGTGCACCGCGTCGGCGAGCGCCTTGCCGGCCGCGCCGAGCGTGTCGGTGTCGTCGGTGAACGACAGGATCGTCCGGCCGCCCCGCTCCACGTACAGCACCACGTCACCACCGACCAGGACGACCAGCGCGCCCGCCTTGCGCCCGGCCCGGTGCCCGGTGGCGGGGGCCGCGCCGTCGCCGGAGTCGACCACGCGCTCGGGCCAGGGCAGCGCCGCGCCGTACGGGTTCGCCGGATCGGTGGCGGCGAGCACCACCGCCGGGCCGCCCCGGCCCTGGGAGTCGTCGGCGAGCGCCCGGATCCGGTCGACCGCGCCGGGCACCGCGAACTGTGCCGCGCCCAGCCCTTCCACGAAGTAGCCGCGCCGGGCCGCCCCGCGTTCCTCCAGCGCGGACAGCACCGGGTAGACGGCGGCGAAACCACCGGTGACCTGTTCGGCCACGACCGCGCCCCGGGTCACCACGCCGTGCCGTTCCAGCAGCAGGTCGGCGAGCGCGGCAGCACGTCGGGTGGGATCGCTGTCGCGTTCGGGCAGCCGGGACCAGCGACCGGCCATTGTGGGCGGGCCGCCCCGGCTGGGCAGCGCCACCCGGCCGGGCCGGCGGTAGCGGGTGCGCGGCGCCGACGGCCGGGACCGGTGCGCCCCGCCCGCGCCGAGCGCGGCCCGCAACG
Organism: Micromonospora chalcea; assembly: GCF_028768405.1. Classification (NCBI taxonomy): domain Bacteria; kingdom Bacillati; phylum Actinomycetota; class Actinomycetes; order Micromonosporales; family Micromonosporaceae; genus Micromonospora; species Micromonospora chalcea. Next base: position 6,348,173 of record NZ_CP118233.1, read on the forward strand.
GGGCGAGCGTGTCGTTCGTGAGGTGACCGGCCCACACCAGGTCCCACACCGCGCCGGACAGGGCGGCGTCGTCGGTGGCGCCGACCCGGTCGGAGAGCGACCGGAAGAACAGCGCCTGCCCGTCGGCGAGCGCGTCGAGCACTGATTCGTGCAGCGGGGTCAGCGTCAGCGCCTCGTCCGGCGGGGGAAGCAGCAGCGGGGCGACGTCGGCGTACGCGAGCGTCACCCACCCGTCGCCGCCGGAGATCGCGCCCGCGCCGGCCCACACCACCTCACCACTGGCGCACAGCTCGTCGAGCTGGGCGGGGGAGTAGTCGGCGACCCGGGCGGGCAGCACCAGGCGTTCCAGCGCGGACGCCGGCACGTTCACGCCCTGCAACTGTTCGAGGGCGGCGGCGACCGCCTCGACGCCCCGGGCCGACGAGCCGACCTGCTGCCAGCGGGGCAGGAACGTGGCGAGCGCGCGCGGCGGCACCGGTTCGATCTCCCGGCGCAGGGCGGCCAGCGAGCGGCGGCGCAGCAGGCGCAGCACCTCCGCGTCGCACCACTGCGTGCCCACCGTGTCCGGGGCGAACTCGCCGGAGACCACCCGGCCGTTCGCCGCGAGCCGCCGCAGCGCCTGCTCCACCACGAACACACCGAGCCCGAACCGGGCCGCGCAGGTGGCCGCCGCGAACGGGCCGTGCGTGCGGGCGTACCGGGCGACCAGGTCGGTGAGCGGATCGGCCACCGGCGCGAGGTACGCCTCGGCGACCCCGACGGGCAGCGCCACGCCGAGCGCGTCGCGCAGCCGGGCGGCGTCCTCCACGACCACCCAGCGGTCCTCGCCGGCGATCCGGACCCGCAGCACCCGCCGCGCCGCCGCCAGCTCGTCGGCCCAGGACTCCGGCACGCCCCGCTCGGCCAGCTCGGCGCTGCTCAGGTCACCGACCACGCGCAGCAGCTCGACCACGTCCTCCGGGTCGCGGGGCCGCCGCTGCTCGGTGCGCCAGCGCAGTTGACGGGCGGTCTCGGCGAGCACCTCCGGGTCGAGCAGCTCCCGCAGATCGACCCGGCCCAGCAGTTCGCCGAGCAGCCCGGAGTCGAGCGCCAGCGCGGCGGCCCGCCGCTCGGCCAGCGGGGCGTCGCCCTCGTAGAGGAACGCGCCGACGTACCCGAACAGCAGCGACCGCGCGAACGGCGACGGGCGCTCGGACTCCACCTCGACCAGGCGTACCTTGCGGGCAGCCAGGTCACGCATCAGCTCGCCGAGAGCGGGCTGGTCGAAGACGTCCTGGAGGCACTCGCGGGCGGCCTCCAGCGTGACCGGGAAGTCGGCGTACTCGCGGGCCACGTCGAGCAGTTGCGCGGCCCGCTGGCGTTGCTGCCACAGCGGCTGCCGCCGCCGGGGGTCACGCCGGGGCAGCAGCAGCGACCGGGCCGCGCACTCGCGGAACCGGGACGCGAACAGCGCGGACGTGCCCACCGACTCCTCGACCAGCTGGGCGATCTCGTCCGGCTCGAACACGACCACGTCGGCGCCGGGCGGCGTCTCGGCGGTGTCCGGCAGGCGCACCACGATGCCGTCGTCGGAGGGCATGACCTGGGCGTCCACGCCGTACCGCTCGGCCAGCCGGCGGCCGATCGCGAGCGCCCACGGCCCGTTGACGCGCGCGCCGAGCACCGAGTGCACGGCGAGCCGCCAGTCGCCCAGCTCGTCGCGGAACCGTTCGACCACCACCGTCCGGTCGTCCGGCAGCGACCGGGTGGCCGCCTTCTGCTCGCGCAGGTAGTTCATCAGGTTGCCGGCGGCCCAGTCGTCCAGCCCACCGGCGCGCAGCGCCGCCACCGCGTCGGCGTCGGACTGCCGCAGCAGCGCCCGGACCCGGGCGCCGATCGCCCGGCCCAGCTCGACCGGACGGCCGAGCTGGTCGCCCTTCCAGAACGGCATCCGGGCCGCCTGCCCCGGCGCGGGGGAGACGAGCACCCGGTCGGGCGTGATCTCCTCGATCCGCCAGGACGACGAGCCGAGCAGGAACACGTCACCCACCCGGGACTCGTAGACCATCTCCTCGTCCAGCTCACCCACCCGGGCGGCCCGCTCGGCGCCGGCCAGGAACACACCGAACAGGCCCCGGTCGGGGATGGTGCCGCCGCTGGTCACGGCGAGCCGCTGGGCGCCGGGCCGGCCGGTCAGCACGTCGGTGGCGCGGTCCCAGACCAGCCGCGGCCGCAGCTCGGCGAACGCGGTGGACGGGTAGCGCCCGGAGAGCATGTCGAGCACCGCGTGCAGCGCCGAGTCGGGCAGCTCCGCGAACGGCGCCGCCCGGCGGATCAGCACGGCCAGGTCGCCGAGCCGCCACGGCTCCAGCGCCACCATCGCGACGATCTGCTGGGCCAGCACGTCGAGCGGGTTGCGCGGGTAGTGCAGCTCCTCGATCGCCCCGGCGCCCATCCGCTCGGCCACCACCGTGCAGGAGAGCAGGTCGCCCCGGTGCTTGGGGAAGACGACGCCGCGCGAGACCGCGCCCACCTGGTGCCCGGCCCGCCCGACCCGTTGCAGCCCGGCGGCCACGCTCGGCGGCGCCTCGATCTGCACCACCAGGTCGACGGCGCCCATGTCGATGCCCAGCTCCAGGCTGGACGTGGCCACCACGGCGGGCAGGCGCCCGGACTTGAGCGCCTCCTCGATCTGCTTGCGCTCCTCCCGGGACACGCTGCCGTGGTGCGCCCGCGCGATCACCGCCGGGGCCCCGGTCGCCGCGCCGGACTGCGCCATCACCTCGGCCGGCTGCCGCGGCGCGCGCACCGGCCCCACCGGCCCGCCGAACGCCTCCGCCCCGCGCCGGGCCCGGCTCCCGTCGGCCGGCCCGCCGCCGGACATCGGGCCGAGCCCGTCGGCGTCGTCGAGCCCGGCCTCGTCGCCGGCCGGCGGGCCGTCGACGCCGGGCAGCAGATCGGATACGCGCACCGGCTCCCCGCCCCGGGCCACGCGGCTGCCATCCGGGGCGGACGCCGCCTCCAACTCCTCGGCGGCCAGCTCGTTGAGGCGGGCGCAGAGCCGTTCGGCGCTGCGCCGGGAGTTGGTGAACACGATCGTGGACCGGTGCGCGCGGATCAGCGAGAACACGCGTTCCTCGACGGCCGGCCAGATCGAGGGGCGGCGGGGGGCGAGCCCGCCGAGGTCGTCCTCCGGTGGCTCCTGCTCGTCGAGGCGCGTCATGTCCTCCACCGGGACCTGGACGCTCACCTCGATGGTCTTGTCGGCCGGCGGCTGCACCACGTCGACCGGGCGGGCACCGCCGAGGAAGCGGGCGCACACGTCGATCGGCCGGACCGTGGCGGAGAGCCCGATCCGCTGGGCGGGCCGCTCCAGCAGCGCGTCGAGGCGTTCCAGGGACAGCGCGAGGTGGGCGCCGCGCTTGGTGCCCGCGACCGCGTGCACCTCGTCCAGGATGACCGTGTCCACGCCGCGCAGCGAGTCGCGGGCGGCGGAGGTGAGCAGCAGGAACAGGGACTCGGGCGTGGTGATGAGGATGTCCGGCGGGGTGCGGGCGAAGGCGCGGCGCTCGTCGGCCGGGGTGTCCCCGGTTCGCATGCCGACGGTGACGTCGGGCGGGGCCAGGTCGAGCCGGGCGGCGGCCTGGCGGATCCCGGTGAGCGGGGCACGCAGGTTGCGTTCGACGTCGACGGCGAGCGCCTTGAGCGGGCTGACGTAGAGCACGCGGCAGCGTCGGCGGGGGTCGGCCGGCGGCGGTTCCTTGGCGAGCCGGTCCAGTGACCAGAGGAAGGCCGCGAGCGTCTTGCCGGAGCCGGTCGGCGCGACGACCAGGGCGTTGCGCCCGGCGGCCACCGAGTGCCAGGCGCCCTGCTGGGCCGGGGTGGGCGCGGCGAACGCCGCGGTGAACCACTCCCGGGTCGCCGCGCCGAACTCCTGGAGCACCCCGCCCGACCGGGTCACCTCGTCCGCCACGACCCCATCCTGCCGCGCCGGTGTGACATCCGGCCGCCTCGCCGGAGCGATCTGTCCCGGCGACGACGCTCAGGGAGGGAAATGGGTGGTTATTCCGTTAAGTCTTACTTAACTGGTTGCTTGTGCACTGCAACATAAAGTAACTTCACTCGCGATGCGGCGTGGGCTGGAGGCGTGGATGACCGTCGAGGAACGAGGCTTCGGGCCCGGCACCGACCTGCTCCTCCGTCAGGTCGACGGCCGGCTGGCCGCGCTCCGCGCCGGGCTGCGCGGTCCCGACCTCGAACTGGCCGAGGAACTGGCCCGGCGGCTGCGCGAGATGATCCTCGCCACCGCCCGTTCCAGTGCCGCCGACCGGGCGCGCGTGCGGGCCGCCGTGCACTACTTCGTCCAGCGCCGGGAGAGCCGCGACGCCCGGCTGCCACTGCGGTCCCTCGCCGTCGCCCAGCGCGCCGTCGACCGGGCCGCCCGCCAGCTGGACTCCACCGCCCTGTCCTGACCGGCCCACCCGACCTGACCGGCGCCCGAACTCCGCGTTGATCAAGGAGTTTGTGTCAGCGCACGGGCCTGCTCCGGACACAAACTCCTTGATCACCGCGAGAAGGCGGGTGGGGTGGGTGGGTGGGTGGGAGATGGGTGGCTTTTGGGGAAAAGGGCGCGGTTGGGGTTGGTTGTGAAGTCTGATCGGTTGTGTCCCAGCGTGTTCCGGCGCGCTGTCACCTCGACCGGGAGTACGCGTGCTCGTCCTGCTGATCGTGCACCTGGTGGCGGCGCTGCTCGCCCCGCTGCTGGTCCGCCGGTGGGGTCCGCGCGCCTGCCTGCTGCTCGCGCTCGCCCCGGCCGCAACCGCGGTCTGGGCGGTGGCCCACACCGGGGCGGTACGCGACGGCGGCGCGGTCGTCGAGACGTACCAGTGGATCCCGGAGCTGCAGTTCGACGTGGCGCTGCGGGTCACCACGCTGTCCTGGTTGATGCTGCTGCTGGTCGGTGGCGTCGGCGCACTGGTGCTCGTCTACTCCGCCCGCTACTTCGAGCCCGGGTCGGTCGGGCTGGCCCGGTTCGCCGCCGTCATGGTCGCCTTCGCCGGGGCGATGCTCGGCCTCGTCGTCTCCGACGACCTGCTGCTGCTCTACGTCTTCTGGGAACTGACCACCGTCTTCTCGTACCTGCTGATCGGGCACAGCACCGAGCGCCGGTCCAGCCGGTGGGCGGCCGCGCAGGCGCTCACCGTGACCACGCTGGGCGGCCTGGCGATGCTCGTCGGGTTCCTGATGCTCGGTCACCACGCGGGCGGCTACCGCTGGTCGTCGGTGGCGTCCGCGCCGCTGCCCGGCGGCGGATACCTGGCGCTGGCGGTGCTGCTCGTCCTCGCCGGCGCGCTGGCGAAGTCGGCGGTGTTCCCGTTCAACGCCTGGCTGCCGGTGGCGATGGCCGCGCCGACACCGGTCAGCGCGTACCTGCACGCGGCGGCCATGGTGAAGGCCGGCATCTTCCTCATCGGACTGCTCGGCCCGGCGCTCGCCGCGGCCGGACCGTGGCGGCCGGTCACCGTCGTCGCCGGGCTGCTCTCGCTGGTCCTGGGCGGCTGGGCGGCGCTGCGGCAGACCGACCTGAAGCTGTTGCTGGCGTACGGCACGGTCAGCCAACTCGGGCTGCTCGCCGTGCTGTTCGGGGCGGGCACCCCGAAGGCGGCGCTGGCCGGCGTGGCGATGCTGGCGGCGCACGCGCTGTTCAAGGCGGCGCTGTTCCTGGTCGTCGGCATCCTCGACCACGAGGCGGGCACCCGTGACCTGCGGGACCTGTCCGGGGTGGGCCGGGCCGCGCCGTGGCTGGCGATCGTCGCCACGCTCGCCGCCGCCTCGATGGCCGGCGTGCCGCCGCTGCTGGGGTTCGTGGCCAAGGAGTCGGTGCTCGCCGCGTTCACCGGCGACCCGTTCGTGCTCGCCGTGCTGGTGGCCGGCAGCGCGCTCACCGTCGCGTACAGCATCAGGTTCGTCTGGGGCGCGTTCGGCACCCGGCCCGGCGTCGCGGACACGGAGGTGGCCCGGCCACCGGCCGCGATGCTCGTACCCCCGGCGCTGCTCGCCGTGGCCGGGCTCGCCGCCGGTCCGGCCGCCGGGTGGCTGAGCGGCCTGTTCGAGCCGTACGCGGAGTTGTTCGGACCGGTCGAGGAGCATCTGGCGCTCTGGCACGGGCCGACCGCGGCGCTCGGCCTCTCCGCCCTCGTGCTGGCCGGCGGCGCGGCGCTGCACCTGGTCCGCGGCCCGCTCGCGCCCGCGCTGGCGCGGCTGCGCTCGCCGGTGAGCGGCAACCAGGGGTACGAGTGGGTGACGCACGGCTTCGACCGGCTCGCCATCGAGGTCACCGGCGCCACCCAGCGCGGCTCGCTGCCGCAGTACCTCGGTACGGTGCTGCTCGCGCTGGTGTTCGTGCCCGGCGGGGCGATGCTCGCCACCGCGCCGTGGCGGGTCGAGCTGGCGGTGTGGGACAACCCGGCCCAGCTCGTGGTCGCGGTGGTGATCGCGGTGGCCGCGCTGCTCGCGGTCGGCGCGCGTCGCCGGCTCACCGCGATGCTGCTGGTCGGGGTCACCGGCTACGGCACCGCGATGATGTTCGTCCTCTACGGCGCGCCGGACGTGGCGCTGACCCAGTTCCTGGTGGAGACCGCCACGATCGCCGTGTTCGTGCTGGTGCTGCGCCGGCTGCCGGAACGCTTCTCGGCCCGTCCGCTGCGCCGCAGCCGCTGGGTGCGGCGCGGCATCGGGATCGCCGCCGGCGTGGTGATGGCCGGCCTGGCGCTGACCGCGGCCGGAGCGCGCCGGGCGCCGTCGATCTCCGCCGACTTCCCCCAGCTCGCCCTCGTCGAGGGGTACGGCCGCAACGTCGTGAACGTGACCCTGGTGGACATCCGGGCCTGGGACACCATGGGGGAGATCTCGGTGCTCGTGGTGACCGCGACCGGTGTGGCCAGCCTGATCTACGAGCGTTCCCGCACCGGGCCGCGTCCGCGCCGCCCGCGGCCGGTCGCGATGCGCGCCGGTGACCGGCGCACGGTGTGGCTGCGCGGCGGGCAGACGCTGCCGGAGCGGCGGCGCTCGATCGTGTTCGAGGTGGTCACCCGGCTGATCTTCCACACCGTACTGATCTTCTCGCTGTTCCTGCTCTTCTCCGGGCACAACGCCCCCGGTGGCGGTTTCGCCGGCGGCCTGGTGGCGGGCCTCGCGCTGGCCCTGCGCTATCTGGCCGGCGGCCGGTACGAGCTGGCCGAGGCGGCGCCGGTCGGGGCCGGCACCGTGCTCGGCGCGGGTCTGGGCATCTCGGTCGGCAGCGGGGTGCTCGGGCTGGCGCTGACCGGCGACGTGCTGCAGAGCGTCAAGGTCGGCCTGTGGCTGCCGGTGATCGGCGACTTCTACCTGGTCACGTCGCTCTTCTTCGACATCGGCGTCTACCTGGTGGTGGTCGGGCTGGTGCTGGACATCCTGCGCAGCCTGGGCGCCGAGGTGGACCGGCACGTGGAGGCCGCCGGCGAGGCGGGACGCGGGTTGATCGTCCAGCGGGACGGGCCACCGTGAGCGCGAGGAGTGAGCCGGGTTTGCGAGCCCCGCAGTCGCGAACAGAGGTGGCACCCGTGAGCGCGAGGAGTGAGCCGGGTTTGCGAGCCCCGCAGTCGCGAACAGAGGTGGCTCAGTGACCAGGGGCGCGGCCGGTCCGACGCTGGTGCTGGTGCTGGCGGTCGGGGTGCTCGTCGCCGCCGGTGTCACGTTGCTGCTGGAACGCAGCCTGACCCGGATCCTGCTCGGCATCATCCTGCTCGGCAACGGCGTGAACCTGCTCATCCTGCTCGGCGGGCGAGCCGGCGCCGCACCGTTCGTGGGCTCCTCCCCGCAGGGTGAGATGAGCGACGCGCTGCCCCAGGCCATGGTGCTCACCGCAGTGGTGATCACGTTCGGGCTGACCGCGTTCCTGCTCGCCGTCGCGTACCGCAGCTGGTACACCAGCGGCGACGACGAGGTGCAGGACGACCTGGAGGACCGGCAGATCGTCCGGCTCGCCGAGAGCAACGAGGTGTCGACCGCGGACCACGGCGGCGAGGGCCCGGACGACGACCCGGAGCAGGTGGACCCGGAGCCGGCCCGCCGGCGGCTGCGCCGGGACGGTGAGACATGAGCGGGCTCGTGCCGCTGCCGGTGGTGGTGCCGCTGCTCGGCGCGGCGCTCACCCTCCTGCTGTCCGGGCGGCCCCGCCTGCAGCGGTCGATAAGCGTGCTCTGCCTGTCCAGCGTCCTGGTGGTGGCGGCGGTGCTGCTGGTCGAGGCGTACCGGTTCGGGCCGGTGGTGGTGCAGGTGGGCGGCTGGCCGGCGCCGGTGGGCATCGTGCTGGTGGCCGACCAGCTGGCGGCGCTGATGGTGCTGGTCTCCTCAGCGGTGACCTTGTGCGTGCTGCTCTACTCGATCGGCCAGGGCCGGGGGGAGACCAGCGAGACCGCGCCGGTGAGCATCTACCACCCCACGTACCTGGTGCTCACCGCGGGCGTGACGAACGCCTTCCTGGCCGGGGACCTGTTCAACCTCTTCGTCGGCTTCGAGATCCTGCTCGCGGCGAGCTTCGTGCTGATCACGCTGGGCGGCACCGAGGTGCGGCTGCGCACCGGCTCGACGTACGTGGTGGTCAGCATCCTGTCGTCGCTGCTGTTCCTGTCCGCGGTGGGGCTGGTGTACGCGGCCACCGGCACGCTGAACATGGCGCAGCTCGCCGGCCGGCTGGACGCGCTGCCGTCGGGCGTACGCCTGACGCTGCAACTGATGCTGCTGCTCGCGTTCGGGATCAAGGCGGCGGTGTTCCCGCTGTCGGCGTGGTTGCCGGACAGCTACCCGACCGCGCCCGCGCCGGTGACCGCTGTCTTCGCCGGCCTGCTCACCAAGGTCGGCGTGTACGCGATCATCCGCACCGAGACGCTGCTGTTCCCCGGCGGCCAGGTCGCCGGCCTGCTGATGGTGGTGGCCGGCCTGACCATGGTGGTCGGCATCCTCGGCGCGGTGGCCCAGTCGGACCTGAAGCGGCTGCTGTCGTTCACGCTGGTCAGCCACATCGGTTACATGATCTTCGGGGTGGCGCTGAGCAGCGTCGCCGGCCTGTCCGGGGCGATCTTCTACGTGGTGCACCACATCACCATCCAGACCACGCTGTTCCTGGTCGCCGGCCTGGTCGAGGAGCGGGCGGGCAGCACCGACCTGCGCCGTATCGGCGGGCTGGCGCGGGTCGCCCCGATGCTCGGCGTGCTCTTCTTCGTCCCGGCGATGAACCTGGCGGGCATCCCGCCGTTCTCCGGCTTCCTCGGCAAGCTGGGTCTGCTCCAGGCCGGCGTGGCGGCGGGCGGGACGCTGCCCGCCGTGCTGGTCGGGGCCGGCACGCTGACCAGCCTGCTCACGCTCTACGCGGCCTCCCGGGTGTGGAACATCGCGTTCTGGCGGGCGCCCCGGCTGGCCTCCACCACCGTGCCGGCCCGGCTGCCCGGCCTGATGGTCGGCGCCACCACCGCCCTGGTCGCGCTCGGCGTGCTGTTCACGCTGGCGGCCGGGCCGCTGTTCCAGGTCACCTCGAACGCGGCCACCGACCTGCGCGAACGCACCCCGTACGTGCGGGCGGTCCTGCCCCGGGACGTGCCATGACCGACGACCTGCCCCCGGGCGGGGGCGCGACCGGGGAGCCGACGGGCGTACCCCGGGCCGCGCCCGAGCCCGACGCGCCGATTCAGGTGGTGGGCCGGGGTGGGCGGCGCCGCGACCAGGCGCTCGCGCTCGGCTGGCTGGTCGCCGCGTGGCTGCTGCTGTGGGGCGACGTGTCAGTGGGCAACCTCATCGCCGGGCTGGTGGTCGGCGCGGCCGTGCTGCTGTTCTTCCCGCTGCCGCCGGTCACGTTCGGCGGCCGGTTCCGCCCCCGCGCGCTGCTGGTCTTCCTGATCACCTTCATCGCGGAGCTGGTGAGCGCCAGCCTGCACGTGGCCGCCGTGGCGCTGCGCTTCGGTTACCGCCCGCGCGGCGCCATCATCGCGGTGCCGCTGCGCGTGCGTACCGACCTCAACCTGGCGCTCACCGCCGAGGTGATCTCGCTGGTGCCGGGCACGCTGATCATCGACGTCGACCGGGCCGCGGGCGTGCTCTACGTGCACGTGCTCGACGTGCGCGGCCCCGAGGACATCACCGGCAGCCGCGAGCGCGTGCTCGCCGTCGAACGGCGCATCGTCCGCGCCATCGGATCTCCCGCCGAGGTACGCCGGCTCGACCTCGAACCCGCCGAACGGAGGAACCACCCGTGACAGTCCTGCTCGCCGTCGCGCTCACCGTGCTGCTCTCGGCCACCGCGCTGCTCGCCCTGGCCCGCATCTACCGCGGCCCGTCCCTGCTCGACCGGGTCGTCGGCGCCGACCTGCTGCTGTCGGCTATGCTCGCCGCGGTGGGGGCGGAGGCCGCCGTGAACCGGCACGCCACCACGCTGCCCGTGCTCGTGGTGCTCTCCCTGCTCGGCTTCATCGGTTCGGTGTCGCTGGTGCGCTTCGCGGTCCGGGCCGAAGCATGAGTGCCGGCACGATCGCGGACTGGGCGGGCGGGGTCCTGCTGCTGGCCGGGGCGGTGCTGGGGCTGATCGCCGGCATCGGGCTGGTCCGCTTCCCGGACGTGCTGGACCGGATGCACACGGCCACCAAGCCGCAGGTGCTGGGCGTCCTGCTGCTGCTGGCCGGGCTGGCGCTGCGTCTGCGTACCCCCTCGGACCTGGGCATGCTGGTCCTGGTGGCGATCTTCCAGCTCTCCACCGCGCCGGTCGCCGCGCAGATGATCGGCCGGGCGGCCTACCGGTCCGGCCGGGTCGACCGGAGCCTGCTGGACGTGGACGAGCTCGCCGGGCGGTGAACCGGACGTGGGGGAGGGTTCCCGGCACCCTCAGCGGACGTCCAGCCGGTACCGATAAAATGGGCCGCATGATCGACTCTCCTGCCCCGGAGGGCAGCAGTAGCCGGCCGGGTCATACCCGGCGAATTCCCTCCCCGACGACCCCGGGAGCACTGAACCTCCCGTGCTGATCCTCGTCGGTCTCCTTCTCATCATCGTGCTCACCGCCGCCACCGGTTACTTCGTGGCCCAGGAGTTCGGTTACGTCGCCGTGGACCGGGGCAAGCTCAAGCAGCTCGCCGACGGTGGCGATCGTGCCGCGGCCCGGGCCCTGGAGGTCACCGCGCGGCTCTCGTTCATGCTGTCCGGCGCCCAACTGGGCATCACCGTGACCGCCCTGCTCGTCGGTTACGTCGCCGAGCCGTTCCTCGGCGCCGGGCTGGCCGACCTGCTCGGCCTGACCGGCATCTCCAGCGCGGTGGCGTTGCCGCTGTCGGTGGCGCTGGCCCTGGTCATCGCCACAGTGGTGCAGATGGTCCTGGGTGAGCTGGCCCCGAAGAACCTGGCCATCGCCCGCGCCGAGCCGCTGGCCCGGGCGCTGTCCCGGTCCACCCTGATGTACCTGAAGATCGCCGGCCCGCTGATCACGCTCTTCGACCGGGCCGCGGTACGGCTGCTCCGCCGCATCGGCATCGAGCCGATCGAGGAGCTGCCCAGCGGCGCCACCCCGCAGGACCTGGAGCAGATCATCGCCGAGTCCCGGGAGGAGGGGCACCTCGACGCCGAGATGTCCGACCTGCTGGACCGGGGCCTGGACTTCCGGGAGCTGACCGCCGGCGAGGCGATGGTGCCCCGCGTCGACGTGCACACCGTGCGGGCCGACGAGCCGGTCAGCCGCATCGTCGAGCTGCTGGACACCGGCCACTCCCGGTTCCCGGTGCGCGGCGCCGAGGGCGTCGACGACCTGATCGGCGTGGTCGGCATCGCCGACGTGCTCGGGGTGCCCCCGGCGCAGCGCGCGACCACCCGGGTCGACGCGGTGGCCGTACCCCCGTTGCTGGTGCCCGAGACGCTGCCGCTGCCGACGGTGCTCGACCGGCTGCGGTCCGGGCACCGGCAGCTCGCCTGCGTGGTCGACGAGTACGGCGGCTTCGCCGGCGTGATCACGCTGGAGGACCTGGCCGAGGAGCTGGTCGGGCCGATCCGCGACGAGGACGACCCGCCGGACCGGGCCGCGGCACGGCAGGAGGACGGCTCCTGGGTCGTCCCCGCGCGCTGGCGCATCGACGAGGTCGCCGACAGCACCGGCATCGAGCTGCCCGAGGCGCCCGAGTACGACACGCTCTCCGGTCTGGTGATGCGGGAGCTGGGCCGGGTGCCCGAGGTCGGTGACCGGCTGGAGATCCCGGTCGCCGCCGACGGCGACGAGCCGGCCTCGGGCCCGCGGGTGCTGGTCGAGGTGCTTGCCGTGGACCGGCACGTGGCCGACTCGGTACGGCTGCGGTCCACCGCCGACGTGTCCGGGGAGGGAGCGGCATGACCCCCGGGTTCGCGTTGTTCTTCTCCGTGGTGCTGCTCGCGCTCAACGGATTCTTCGTGGCCGCCGAGTTCGCGCTCGTCGCGGCCAAGCGGTACCGGCTGGAGCAGTCGGCCGCCGGTGGCGGCCGGGCCGCCCGCGCGGCGCTCGACGGCGTCCGCGAGCTGAGCCTCATGCTGGCCGGCGCGCAGCTCGGCATCACGCTGTGCACGCTGGGTCTGGGCGCGCTGGCCGAACCGGCCATCGAACGGCTGATCAGCCCGCTGCTGCACGCGGTCGGCCTGCCCACCGCGGCCAGTCACGTGGTGGCGCTGGTGTTCGCGCTGTCCCTGGTGACGTTCCTGCACCTGGTGGTCGGCGAGATGGCCCCGAAGTCGTGGGCGATCACCGACGCCGAGCGTTCGGCGACGCTGCTGGCGCTGCCGTTCCGGGCCTTCGCCCGGATCGTCCGGCCGGTGCTCTCCGTGCTCAACGGGCTCGCCAACGCGATGCTGCGGCTGTTCGGCGTGCAGCAGCAGGACCAGCTCGCCCAGGTGCACGGCCCGGACGAGCTGCGCATCCTGCTGGAGCAGTCCCGGGAGCACGGGCTGCTCGGCGCCGAGCAGCACCAGCTGCTCAGCAGCATGCTGGAGCTTCAGGGCACCACTGTGGCGCAGGTGATGGAGCCGTTCGACCGGATCGTCACGGTGGGCCGCGACGAGACCGCCGAGCGGATCGAGCACGTCTCCCGCGACAGCGGCCGGTCCCGGCTCGCCGTGGTCGACGCCGGTGGCGAGGTGTGCGGCCTGGTGCACGTACGCGAGGCGGTGCGTGCCGTCACCACCGGCCGCCCGGCGACCGCGGACGAGCTGATGACCAACGCCTTCACGCTGCCGGCCGAGGCGTCGGTGACCGAGGCGGTGGCCGCCATGCGGGCGCAGCAGGCGCAGCTCGCGCTGGTGAGCAACGGTGGCGGGCCGACCCGGCCGATCGGGTTCGTCGCGCTGGAGGACCTCCTGGAGGAGGTCATCGGCGAGTTCGACGACGAGACCGACCCGGTGCCGCGAGGCCGCCGGATGCGCTGACCGTCATGATCCGTACCGGCCCGGCGAGGTGGGAGACCATCTCGCCGGGCCGGCGTCCGTTGCGGCGTCCGGCACCCGGCGTCCGGCGCCCGGCAGCCGGCGTCCGGCGTCCGCTTCGGTCGGGCATGGCCCGGCGGGCAGCGGGAATGCCCCGGCATGCGGTTGACCGGGGTGTCGCGGGACTCCGCCTGGACCGGGCTCTCCGTGAGCACCACCCTGCCCAATCCGAGCACCCGGCCGGGCCTGCGCCTGCCGGGCCGGGTGACGCTCAGCGCCGGCGGATCGGACGTACCGGTCCGGCACATCCGGCTCGGCCTGGTCACCCAGGTCGAACCGGAGGACCCGGAGGCGCCGCGCCGCCTGGTGCAGTTCCAGACGTGGACGATCGCGGGCCGGTTCGTGGTGCCGGCCGGACGACGGCGCGCCGTCGAGTTCGCCGTGCCGCTGCCGTGGGAGTCGCCGGTGACCACGTACGGCGGGGTGCCGCTGCTGAGCCTGCGTACCGGGCTGCGTACCGAGGTGTCGGTGGATCCGGAGGTCGACCAGGGCGCGATGGTGCCGGTGCTGATCCACCCGCTGCCCTCCCAGGAGCACGTGCTCGCCGCGCTGGACACGCTCGGCTTCGCGATCCGGCAGGCCGGGCTGCGCGAGGGACGCCTGCCGGGGGTGGAGCAGACGCTGCCGTTCCAGCAGTGGTACGGCTTCTGGGCCGCCCCGCTCTACGCCGGCCCGATGACCGAACTCGAAATGATCATGCTGACCGACTCGGCCGGCATGGAGGTGCTGCTCTGGCTGGATCGGCGGCTCTCCCTGGCCGGGATCACCCACCAGAGCATCAGCCGGTTCCGGATCTGGCACGCCGGTGCGGACCAGCGGGACTGGGTGGCGACTGTGGACGGCTGGCTGCGGCACGCCATCGACCGGCACGCGGCAGCGGCGGCGCACGCCGACTGGTCGGCCACGATCCGCGAGTCGGCGCACGTCAGCCGCCCGCCCGACCGGCCGGTCGCGCCCGGCTACGGGCTCGGCGGCACGGCCGGCGGCGCGGGCATCGGCGGCGGTGGCGGTGGCGGTGGGGGCGACGGCACGTGATCTTGTTAAGAAGGGGCCCTTCCTATGCCGGAGGCGTTAAGAAGGGGCCCTTCCTTACACCTCAGCCGGCGGCGAGCTTGAGGCTGAAGCCGAGGAACAGCATCGCCACCGCCGTGGTCCCGGTCGCGGCCAGCCGACGGCGCTGCCGGAACTGGGCCGCCAGGAACGTGCCGGTGAAGATCAGCGCGGTCAGGTAGAGCGCGCTGGCGACCTGCGCGATCAGCCCGAGCAGCAGGAACGACAGCGCCGGCCAGGCGTACCCGGGGTCGACGAACTGGATGAAGAACGAGACGAAGAACAGGATCGCCTTCGGGTTGAGCAGGCTGATCACCAGCGCCCGCCGGAACGGCTCCTGCGGCCCGGCCGGCTCGACCTCGTCGATCAGGCGCGGCGTGGCCGGGTCGTTGCGGTCGCGCCAGCGCCGCCACGCGCCGCGCAGCATGGCCAGCCCCAGCCACCCGAGGTACGCCGCGCCGGCGTACTTGATCACCAGGTAGAGCGGCGGGTACGCCTGGAGCAGCGAGGCCACCCCGGCGGCGGAGAGGAACATCAGCACCGCGTCGCCGACGAACACCCCGGCCGCGGCCCGGTAACCGGTGGCCACGCCCCGGCGGGCGGCGGTGGCCAGCACGAAGAGCGAGTTCGGTCCGGGCAGCAGCACGATCGCCACGGTGCCCAGCACGTACGTCCAGATGTCGGTGATCCCCAGCACGCCGGACATCATGACGCCACGGGGGCCGCCGCGCGAAGACGTTCCCGCAGGCTGGCCTGTGCGCTCGGCCACTCCTGCGCGAGCATGGAGTACTGCACGGTGTCCCGCCAGGAGCCGTCGGCGCGCTGCTTGTGCTGCCGCAGTACGCCCTCCCGGCTCGCGCCGAGCCGTTCGATGGCCCGCTGGGAGCGCTCGTTGCGGATGTCGGTGTGCCAGACCACGCGCACCGCGTCCAGCTCGTCGAAGGCGCGGCCCAGCAGCAGCAGCTTCGCCTCGGTGTTGACGCCGGTACGCCACCAGGGGCGGCCCAGCCACGTGTAGCCGATCGCCAGCGACCGGCGGACCGGGTCGATCTCGTAGTACGAAGTGGTGCCGATGACCGCGCCGGTGGTGGCGCAGTGCTGCGCCCAGCACACCTGCTCGCCGCGTTCCTGCGCGTCCAGGTAACTGGCGACAACCTGGCGCATCTCGTCGGCGTCGGCCGGCCGCGTACCGCCCAGGTGCTGCCACACCTGCGGGTCGTCGGTGGCGGCGTACAGCTCGTCGGCGTGGGCGAGGTCGAGCGGCTCCAGCACCGCGTGCTCGCCGCGCAGCACCGCCGGCTCGTGCCACGGCGAGCGGGCCGCCCGCAGGTACGCCGGCACCGGCGCGCTCACCCCGGGGGCGGGCTCGGGGCGGCCCGGCGTGAGCCGCAGCGGCACCACACCGGCCCAGTACGGCAGCGCCTCGTCGGCCGGCTCGTCGTTGACGCCGCCGGTGCGCACCCGTACCGACACTTCCCGCAGCGGCAGCGCCAGCACCGCCGTCTCGGCCAGCTCGCGCCGGTTCGGCGGGCGGCTCTCGGCGGAGCGCCCGGTGGCCACCTTCTCGATCAGCGCGGTCATCACCGCCGCCTTCTCGTCCGTGTCCTCGACCAGCCGGGCGGTGCCGTGCGCCACCACGGACCGGTAGTTGGCGCTGTGGTGGAACTGCGACCGCGCGTAGACCAGCCCGTCGAGGTGGGTGACGGCGACGCAGACCGGCAGCCCGGCCTCGCCCCGGGCGGCCAGCAGTGGCCGGCTGCCGGTGGAGCCGTGCAGGTAGAGCGTGTCGCCGACGCGCACGTGCAGGGTCGGCAGGACGCGCGGCTCGCCGTCGACGGTGAACGACAGCGCGCAGTGGTACGCCTCGTCGAGCAGCGCGTGCGCGGTGGCCGCGTCGTAGCGCATCCGGTCGCGGACGCGGCTGGCCGTGGTGCGGGGGGTCGGAGGGTACATGTGACATCCCACCTTTGTTCTAGTACAATTCCAAAACTGTGGCAGCACATTATCAGGTCACCGGCTCGACCTCCGCCGCGATTTCGGCCAGCGTCGAATCGGGCATCCGCAGCGGCGCGCTCGCCCCGGGCGACGCCCTGCCCGCCGTCCGGGCTCTCGCCGCCGACCTCGGCGTCAGCCCGGCCACCGTCGCGAAGGCGTACCAGGAACTGCGGCAACGTGGCCTGGTCGCGACCGCCGGCCGGCACGGCACCCGGGTCCGCCCCCGCCCACCGGTGGCCGCCCGCCGCGCCGCGCTGCTGCCCCCGCCGCTGCCCGGCGGTCGCGACGTCTCCGCCGGCCAGCCCGACCCCCGGCTGCTGCCCCCGCTCGGGCCGCACCTCGCCGCGCTCGCCGCCGACATCGGACCCCCCGGCGGGTACGCCACCGACGCCGTGCTGCCCGACCTGGCCGCCCTGGCGAGGGACCGGCTCGCCGCGGACGGGGTGCCGCCCGGCGAGCTGACAGTCACCGGAGGCGCGCTCGACGGCATCGAACGGCTGCTCGCCGCCCACCTGCGCCCCGGCGACGCGGTGGCGGTGGAGGACCCGGGCTGGGCCAACCTGCTCGACCTGATCGCCGCGCTCGGGCTGCGTACCGTCGGGGTGCCGGTGGACGACGACGGCCCCACAGTCGGCGGCGTCCGCGCGGCGCTGGCCGCCGGGGTCCGGGCGCTCGTCGTGACCAGCCGGGCGCAGAACCCGACCGGCGCGGCCGTCTCCACCGACCGTGCCGACGCGCTGCGGACACTGCTGGACGGCCGCGCCGACCTGCTGCTGATCGAGGACGACCACGCCGCCGAGCTGGCCCGCGTACCCCTGCATCCGCTCGCCGGGGCGACACCGGCGTGGGCCTTCGTCCGGTCGGTGAGCAAGCCCTACGGGCCCGACCTGCGGCTCGCGGTGCTGGCCGGCGACGAGGCCACAGTGGCCCGCGTGGCCGGCCGGGCGCGGGTCGGCGCCGGCTGGGTGTCCACGGTGCTGCAACGGCTGGTCGTGTCGCTCTGGCGCGACCCGGCCACCGCCGGGCTGGTACGGCGCGCGGCGGACAGCTACGACCGGCGGCGCGACGGGCTGGTGGCCGCGCTTGCCGCGCGCGGGGTGGCCGCGCACGGGCGTACCGGGATCAACGTCTGGGTGCCGGTGCCCGACGAAACGGTGACGGTCACGACGCTGCGCGACGCCGGATGGGCCGTGGCGCCCGGCCGGCTCTACCGGATCGCGGCCGACCCCGCCGTGCGCGTCTCGGTGAGCGCGCTGGACGAGGCCGACATCCCCGCGCTCGCCGACGCGCTCACCGCCGGAAGGAAGGGCCCCTTCTTAACGCATTCGGTATAGGAAGGGCCCCTTCTTAACACCTCCGGGCGAGCGCGGCGGGCCACTCGCGTGCGCGCCGCCGGACGGGGTAGAACGATCGGCATGGCCGAGACCGAGAGCGCACCCGGAGCGCAGGAGTTCATCCCGCCGTCGGCGGACACCATCGACGAACTGCGCGCCGCGGCGGGCGACTGCCGGGGCTGCGAGCTGTACCGGGACGCCACCCAGACCGTCTTCGGCCGCGGCGACGAGCACGCGCGCGTGGTCTTCGTCGGCGAACAGCCGGGCGACATCGAGGACCAGAAGGGCCTGCCGTTCGTCGGCCCGGCCGGGCGGCTGCTGCGCAAGGCCGTCGACGACGCGGCGCTCGACCCCGCCCAGATCTACCTCACAAACGCGGTCAAGCACTTCCGGTTCGAGCTGCGCGGCAAGCGGCGCATCCACCAGACCCCGGACCGGGTGCACGTCACCGCCTGCCGGCCCTGGCTGGTCGCCGAGTTCGCCCGGCTGCGCCCGGAGATCGTGGTGGTGCTCGGCGCCACCGCCGCCAAGGCGCTGCTCGGCCCGAGCTTCCGGGTGACGAAGCAACGCGGCGAGCTGCTGCCCTGGCCCGCCGCCGCCCAGCGCCCGGAGGACTTCGAACGGGTGCCGGTGGACCGGACGGGCGCGGTCGCCGACGCCCCGGCGGCCCGGCTGCTCGCCACCATCCACCCGTCGGCGGTGCTGCGCGCCGACAACCAGGACGTCGCGTACGAGGGCCTGGTCGCCGACCTGAAGGTGGCCGCCAAGGCGCTGCGCTGAGTCAGGCGCGCTGCTGCCAGGTGCACAGGCACACCCGGTTGCCGTCCGGGTCGGCCAGCACCCAGAAGCTCGGCGCCTCCGCGTCGCTGACCAGCGTCCCGCCGGCCGCCAGCGCGGCGGCGATGCGCGCGTCCACCTCGGCCGGGTCGACCCACACGTCCGGATGCCACCGCTGCCGGGGCTCGTCCCGGCCGGAGCGCTGGAACCAGACCGTGGGCAGCGCGCCGTCCGGGTCGCGTACCTCGTCGGCGCCCGGGCCGGGCGGCGCGCCAGGCGCCAGCACCGCCCGCCAGAACGGCAGCACCGCCGCGTGCTCCGGGGTGTCGAGCGCGAGCTCCAGGCGGGCCAGCCCGGCGGCCGACAGGGTCAGCCCGGAGTCCGCGGCGAGCCCCGAGACGAACCGGGCCAGCCGCAGGTCACGCTGCGTCACCCCACCCGCGTCGTGCGACCACAGCCGCACGTCCACGTGGGTGTAGCGCAGGTCCAGATCGGGATGATGATCGACCCGCTCGGCCTCCGCGCCCACCGCGGCCACCAACGCCAGCCCGGCCGCGAAATCGGGGGTACGGATGCGCGTCTGCAACGCCCCCAGCAGGTACGTCCACCCGTCCAGCCCGGCCTCGGCGACCTGTTTCCCCGTGAGTGTGCCCATCCGGCCATCCTGGCCTGCGCTTCGCCCGGTCGCCACCCTCCATAGAGGATTGCCCAACGGTGCGTGTGGGTACGGCTCCGGCATGGCGGAACCCCGGCCTCGCGTGGAGCTTCTCCGGTTCGGCGCTCCCGGCCCCTACGTGACCTCCATGGCGTTCTCCGGAGCCGTGTGGCTGGCCATCCGGCTCTGGGAGCGGGACGGGTCCGTGCAGGTCGCGGTGGTCCGCGCCGGGCTGGGCGCGGTGATTTACGGGTTCATGTTCTTCGGGGTGAACTGGCTTCAGAAACCACGCGGCGCCGAGGCGGAGCGGGCCGCCGCCTGGGCGATCGCCGAGACCGCGCTGCGGCGGGGCGAACCGCCCGCCGACGAGGAGGGGCGTGCGGCGGTGGCGGACAACCTCGCCGCGATACGCCGGGGCGCGCTGTTCGGGGCGGCCGGTGGCGTCGTGTTGCTCGGCCCGCTGATCGTGCTCGCGGTCCGCATCGGGTGGGAAGCGACCGCTGCCGGGTTCGGGCTCGCCCTGGTCGTGGTGCTGGCGGTGGCCGTACGCACCGGCTGGCGGGAGCGCCGGCTGCGAGCGGCGCTCGCCCCTGTCCGGGGCGGGTGAGCGGTGCCAGACTTGCCGGCATGGAGCAGCATCTCTACGAACCCGTCCACGACGAGTTCCGTGACCTGTGCCGCCGGTTCCTGACCCGGGAGGCGGTGCCGCACCACGAGCGCTGGGAGGCCGACGGGATCGTCGACCGGGAGGTGTGGCGGGCCGCCGGCGCGGCCGGGCTGCTCGGCCCCGACGTCGACCCCGAGTACGGCGGCGGCGGGCAGCGCGACTTCCGGTTCAACGCGGTGCTCGACGAGGAGATCGTCGCGTCCGGGTGCTCGGGCCTCGGATTCGGGCTGCACAACGACGTGGTCGCGCCGTACCTGACCGAGCTGACCACCGACGACCAGCGCAAGCGCTGGCTGCCGGGCTTCTGCTCCGGCGACCTGGTCACCGCGATCGCGATGAGCGAGCCGGGCGCGGGCAGCGACCTGGCCGGCATCCGCACCGGCGCGGTCCGTGACGGCGACAGCCTGGTCCTCAACGGGCAGAAGACTTTCATCACAAACGGTGAGATGGCCGACCTGGTGGTCGTGGTGGTCAAGACCGCGCCGGACCAGGGCGCCCACGGGGTGAGCCTGGTCGTGGTGGAGAGCGGCACGCCGGGTTTCAGCCGGGGCCGCCGGCTGGCCAAGGTCGGCCTGAAGGCCAACGACACCGCCGAGCTGTTCTTCGACGACTGCCGGGTGCCAGCGGAGAACCTGATCGGCACCGAGAACCACGGCTTCTACCACCTGATGGCCAACCTGCCCCGGGAGCGGCTGAGCATCGCCGTCGCCGCGGTGGCGGCCTGCGAGAAGCTGCTCGCGCTCACCATCGAGTACGCCCGCTCCCGGGAGGCGTTCGGGCGGCCGATCGGCCGGTTCCAGCACAACCGGTTCCTGCTGGCCGAGCTGGACACCGAGGTCACCATCGCGCGCACGTTCGTCAACCACTGCGTCGCCGAGTTCAACGCGGGCCGCCTGTCGGTGACCGACGCGGCGAAGGCCAAGTGGTGGACCACCGAGCTGCAGACCAAGGTGGCCGACCGGTGCGTGCAGCTGCACGGCGGCTACGGCTTCATGGCGGAGTACCCGGTGGCGAAGGCGTGGCTGGACAGCCGCGTGCAGACCATCTACGGCGGCACCACCGAGATCATGAAGGAGATCATCGGCCGGGGCCTCGGCCTGTAGCGAAACCGGGTGCCGGCCGGGCGGGCCGGTGCGGGAGGATGGGGCACCCGTCCCACCAGGAGCGCGCATGTCCACCGACCTGACCGCGCCGGCCCCGCCCCGGCCCGACGTCGCCGGCATCCAGCGGCGTACCGTCCGGCTGCTGTTCCTCACCCAGATCATCGGCGGCATCGGCGTCACCATCGGCATCTCGGTGGGCGCGCTGCTCGCCGCCCGGGTCGCCGGCACCGCCCTGGCCGGGCTCGCGCAGAGCGCCGGGGTGGTCGGCGCCGCGCTGCTCGCCATCCCGGTCACCCGGCTCATGGCCGCGCGTGGCCGGCGACCGGGCCTGGTTCTCGCGTACGCGGTCGGCGCGGTCGGCGGCGTGCTGGTGGTGGTCGCCACCGTGACGCGCCTGGTGCCGTTGCTCTTCGTCGGCATGCTGCTGTTCGGTGGCGGCACGGCGGCCAACCTCCAGGCCCGCTACACGGCGGTGGACCTGGCCGAGCCGCAGCGCCGGGGGCGGCAGCTCTCGCTGGTCGTGTGGGCCACCACCATCGGCGCGGTGGCCGCGCCGAACTTCGCCGCGCTCGCCGACGACACCACCCGGGGCTGGGGCCTGCCGGCGCTGTCCGGCCCGTTCGCGTTCAGCGCCGTCGCGTTCACGCTGACCGCCGTCGTACTCCTGGTCCTGCTGCGGCCGGACCCGCTGCTCACCGCGCGCCGGCTGGCGGCGGCCGAGCCGGCGCCGGGCGCCGCGCCGGCGGTCACCCGCCGCGGTGGCATGGTCGCCGCGTGGCGCACGGTACGCGGGCGGCCGGCCGCCCGCCTCGGCATCGCCGCGGTCGCGGTGGGGCACCTGGTGATGGTCGCTGTCATGTCGATGACCCCGGTGCACCTCGGCGAGTGGCATTCCGACGAGGACGTGCTGCCGGTGGTCGGCCTGGTGCTGAGCCTGCACATCGCCGGCATGTACGCGCTGTCGCCGGTGGTGGGGTGGCTCACCGACCGGGTGGGCCGGCGGCCGGTGATCCTCGGCGGGGTGGCGCTGCTGCTGGCGGCGTGCGCGGTCTCCGGCACCGCCGGGCACCACACGGCGCCGCTGTCGGTGGGGCTGACGCTGCTCGGGCTGGGCTGGTCGGGCACGATGGTGGCGGGCTCGACGCTGCTGTCGGAGTCGGTGCCGACCGCCGACCGGCCCGGTGTGCAGGGGCTGTCCGACCTGCTCATGGGGCTGGCCGGGGCGGGCGCGGCGGCGGCGAGCGGGTTCGTGATGCGGGCCGTGGGGTACCCGACGCTCACCCTGCTGGCGGCGATCGCCGTGGTGCCGCTGGTGGCGCTGGCGCTGCGCCGTCCCGGCCCGGCGCCACTCGACGAGGAGGACTGAACACGTGCGGCTGACCGACTTCTGGACGCGGCTCGAGGAGGCGTTCGGGCCCGGCTACGCGGCCAGCATCGCCCGGGACCAGGTGCTGTCCCAGCTCGGTGGGCGGACCATCGAGCAGGCGCTCGCGGCCGGTGAGCAAACGCACGTGGTGTGGCGCGCCGTGGTCGCCGCGTACCCCGACCGGGTGCCCGCCCGACTACGCTGAGCAGCCTTTTCATCGATCCCGCGTGTCGCTTGCCCAGTCGTACACCTGTTCGGCTATTGTCCACAGCGGGGTGCTCGTCCACAGCTCACGGCCCGTCGGCTGGTTTTCTGTCGGACCCAGCGCCTAGCGTGTCCCGCGTGACGCGAAGCTCAGGAAAGACGCCGGCGAAGGCAGGGGTGGCAACGATGGCAGCAGGGCCTGACCGGGAGAAGGCGCTCGACCTTGCTCTCGCTCAGATCGACAAGCAGTTCGGCAAGGGTTCGGTGATGAGGCTGGGGGAGCGGCCCGTCGTGCAGACGGCTGTCATCCCGACCGGCTCCATCGCGCTCGACGTGGCGCTCGGCGTGGGCGGTCTGCCCCGCGGCCGAGTGGTCGAGATCTACGGTCCGGAGTCCAGCGGTAAGACCACGGTCGCGCTGCACGCGGTCGCGAACGCCCAGCGGGCCGGCGGCATCGCCGCGTTCATCGACGCGGAGCACGCGCTCGACCCGGAGTACGCGCGGGCCCTCGGCGTCGACACCGACGCCCTGCTGGTCTCCCAGCCGGACACCGGCGAGCAGGCGCTGGAGATCGCCGACATGCTGGTCCGCTCCGGCGCGATCGACATCATCGTGATCGACTCGGTGGCGGCCCTGGTGCCGCGCGCCGAGATCGAGGGCGAGATGGGCGACAGCCACGTCGGCCTCCAGGCCCGGCTGATGAGCCAGGCGCTGCGGAAGATCACCGGTGTGCTCAACAACACCGGCACCACCGCGATCTTCATCAACCAGCTCCGCGAGAAGATCGGCGTGATGTTCGGCAGCCCGGAGACCACCACCGGTGGTCGGGCGCTGAAGTTCTACGCCTCGGTCCGGCTCGACGTGCGCCGCATCGAGAGCCTCAAGGACGGCACCGACGTGGTCGGTAACCGCACCCGGGTCAAGGTCGTGAAGAACAAGGTCGCCGCGCCGTTCAAGCAGGCCGAGTTCGACATCATGTACGGCAAGGGCATCTCCCGCGAGGGCTCGCTGATCGACGTCGGCGTGGAGCAGGCGATCATCCGCAAGTCCGGCGCCTGGTACACCTACGACGGCGACCAGCTGGGCCAGGGCAAGGAGAAGGCCCGCGAGTTCCTCCGCGAGAACCCGGACGTGGCGGCCGAGATCGAGAAGAAGATCCTGGAGAAGCTCGGCGTCGGCACCGGTGGTGCCGGCGACGCCGCCGGTGGCCCGGAACTGCCGCCGGTCGACTTCTGATCCGCTGACCCGTGGCAGGACGACGCGCCCGTACGGGCCGGGGCTGGGATGCCAGCCCTCTCCGTACGGGCGACGCCACAGGTACGCCCCGGCCCCGCCGGGGACGCCGTGATCGCGCGGCGGAGTCCGACGCAGGGGAGGCTCCGGCTCCGCCGCGCGACGAGGCCGAGCTGGCCCGGGAGATCTGCCTTCGGCAGCTCGCGGTGCGCCCGCGTACCCGGGCCGAGCTGGCCGGCGCGCTGGCCCGGCGCGGCATCTCCGAGGAGGTCGCCGAGCAGGTCCTCGACCGGTACGACGAGGTGGGCATCGTCGACGACGCGGCCTTCGCCCGTGCCTGGGTGAGCAGCCGGCACAACGGTCGTGGGCTGGCCCGCCGGGCGCTCGCCAACGAGCTGCGCCAGCGCGGCGTCGACGGCGAGGTGGCCGGCGCTGCCCTGGACGACCTGGACGAGGAGACCGAGGCGGAGACCGCCCGTGCCCTGGTGGACCGCAAACTGCGCAGCACCCGGGGTGAGCCGGACGCGGTGTTCCGGCGTCTGGTCGGCATGCTGGCGCGCAAGGGCTATCCGGCCGGGGTGGCGATCCGGGCGGTGAAGGACGCGCTGGCCGCGCAGAGTGCCGAGGCGGCCGAGTTCGCCGAGCACATCGACGCCGACGCGATGGCCGACGCCGAGCACGATCTCGACTCCCGCCGGCTCGACTGACCGACCGCCGGCCGGCCGTCGACCGACCGACTGACCGACCGGCGGTCGGTGTCGCGGCCGCCGTCCCGAGGGGAGGCGCACACCGTGCTGAAGGCATGTCTCAACGGCACCCGGCGGCGGGACGAGCACCCCGCCGTGCCGCTCACCCCGGCCGAACTGGCCGCCGACGCGGTGCGCTGCGCGGCCGCCGGGGTGGCGGCGGTGCACGTGCACCCGCGCGACGACACCGGCGCCGAGTCGCTCCACCCGGCGGTGATCGCCGCTGCGGTTACCGCCATCCGGGCTTCCCGTCCCGGCCTGCCGGTGGGCGTGAGCACCGGCGCCTGGATCGTCCCGGACCCGGCCGAGCGGGTCGCCGCCGTCCGCGCCTGGACGGTGCTGCCCGACTTCGCCTCGGTCAACGCCCACGAACCCGGAGCGGCCCAGGTCGCCGCCGCCCTGCACGAGCGTGGCGTGATGGTCGAGGCGGGCCTGTGGACACCGTCTGCGGTCGACGCCTGGCGCCGCTGGTCCGCGCCCACCGGGCGGATCCTGGTCGAGTGCATGGACGAACAGGTCGAGACGGCGCTCGCCGACGCGGCGGCGATCCTCGCCGCGCTGCCCGACCAGCGCCCGCCGGTGCTGCTGCACGGCGAGGGGCCCGCCACCTGGCCGGTCTACGCCGAGGCGGTCCGCCGGGGTCTGCACACCCGGATCGGCCTGGAGGACACGCTGCTGCTGCCCGACGGCACCCAGGCCCCCGACAACGCCACCCTGGTAACCACAGCCCGCACCCTCGCCCCCCACTGACCCGCCCACTGACCCACCCACCCCGACCGCCCCTGCCCCGTTGATCATGAAGTTGACGGCACTTGCCGTCCGTTTTGTCCAGGCCAACTTCATGATCGCGCCCGTCAACCTCATGATCGTGCGGGGGAGTGGTGCGCGGCGTCGATGGGGGAGGTGGCCTGAGCAGGTCGGGAGCGGCGAGGGGCGGTGTCGGACGGCGAGGTTTGTCCGGGCCTGTCCGGCATCTGATCACCACTGAGTGACGCTGCAACTTCTCTCCGTCCGGGTGGTTTGATCATGACTTCTTGACCGAACGGCCCCTCGCGACCTAGCCTCGCCATACAGGCTCACTTTGCCCGACCAGCGCAGGCTAAGCGCACAACATAGATCTCGTAACAGAACAGCATCACTTTGGCCAGCTACACCGGCCCTTGACGGAAGCTCCGGAACCTTTCGGGGCCTCCGACAACTGCAACCGGCCGCCAGCGGTGCCCCTCGCGGGTCACCGCCGACGGAAAGCTGCCCAGAACCAGCCGCTCTGGTCGGGCGTACAGAGCCGCAGGCGCGTGTCCTTCGCGCGCGTCCTGCGGCGCCGACGTTCAGGGGGAGGCGGCCATGGCGGGGCGGCACAGGTTCACCGGCGGTCTGCCACACGGCCCCGACCCCGCATCGGCGGGCGACAGCCCGGCCACCGGGTATCGACGAGCCGGCAACGCCGGCCGGGCCGGCGGAGCGGTTCGATGAGCGCCTTCGACATCGTTCTCCTCGTGGTGGTGCTGCTGCTCGTCGTGGTGGTGGTCGGCGCCGTGCTGTTCGGCGTGCGTACCCTCAAGCGGCTCAGCCTGGCGCCCGCGCCGGAGGATCCGGCGTTCATCGCGGAGAAGGACCGGCAGGAGCAGTCGCTCGCGGCGCTGCGGACCGCCGCCAGCGAGGCCAACAGCACCATCGACGTGGCGAAGTCCGCGGCCGCGGCGGCGCGGGCCGAGGCGGCCGCCGCGAAGGCGGAGGCGAAGGCGGCCCGGGCCGAGGCGCGGCGGGTGCTCGACGACGCCCGCGCCGAGGCGGACACCGTGCTGGAGCGCGCGCACAAGCAGGCCGAGGCGGACGCCGAGCAGCTGCGCGCCACCGCGCGGCGCAGCGGCGAGCGTGAGGTGGCGGTGCTGGCCGCCACCACCCGGGAGCAGGCGGCCGAGGTGGAACGCCGGGCCGCCCGGATGGACGAGCGGGAACGGCTGCACACCGAGGAGGTGGAGCGGCTGGCCGAGCGGGAACGGCAGCTCACCGCCGCCACCGCGGCGCTCGCCGCCCGGGAGGCAGCCCTGGCCGAGCGGGAGCGGACGCTGACCGAGGTGGAGGAGCAGCGCCGCCGGGAGCTGGAGCGGGTGGCCGGCCTGACCGCCGACGCGGCCCGCGCCGAGCTTGTCGAGTCGATCGAGGGGCAGGCGAAGCGGGAGGCCGCGCTGCTGGTCCGGGAGATCGAGGCGGACGCGCGGGGCAGCGCCGAGCAGCGCGCCCGCAACATCGTGGTGGACGCCATCCAGCGGGTCGCCAGCGAGCAGACCGCGGAGAGCGTGGTCAGCGTGCTGCACCTGCCCGGTGACGAGATGAAGGGGCGCATCATCGGCCGGGAGGGGCGCAACATTCGTGCCTTCGAGTCGGTCACCGGCGTCAACCTGATCATCGACGACACGCCCGAGGCGGTGCTGCTGTCCTGCTTCGACCCGGTACGCCGGGAGGTCGGCCGGGTCACGCTGGAGAAGCTGGTCCTGGACGGCCGGATCCACCCGCACCGGATCGAGGAGGTCTACGACCTGGCCCGGCAGGAGGTGGAGGAGCTGTGCCACCGGGCCGCCGAGGACGCGCTGGTCGAGGTCGGCATCACCGAGATCCACCCGGAACTGGTGACGCTGCTGGGCCGGTTGCGCTACCGCACCTCGTACGGGCAGAACGTGCTCAAGCACCTGGTGGAGACCGCGCACATCGCCGGCGTGATGGCGGCCGAGCTGCGGCTGGACGTGCCGACGATCAAGCGGTGCGCGTTCCTGCACGACATCGGCAAGGCACTCACCCACGAGGTGGAGGGCAGCCACGCCATCATCGGCGCGGACGTGGCCCGCAAGTACGGCGAGAGCGAGGACGTGGTGCACGCCATCGAGGCGCACCACAACGAGGTGCCGCCGCAGACCATCGAGGCGGTGCTGACGCAGGCGTCGGACGCCTGCTCGGGCGGGCGGCCGGGCGCGCGGCGGGAGAGCCTCGAGGCGTACGTGAAGCGGCTGGAGCGGATCGAGGAGATCGCGGCCGGCAAGCTGGGCGTGGAGAAGGTCTTCGCCATGCAGGCGGGCCGGGAGATCCGGGTGATGGTCAAGCCCGACGACGTGGACGACATCGGCGCGGCGGTGCTGGCGCGGGACGTGGCCAAGCAGATCGAGGAGGAGCTGACCTATCCGGGTCAGATCCGGGTGACCGTGGTGCGCGAGTCCCGGGTCACCGAGATCGCCCGCTAGACCGGGGAACACGAAAGGGCTGGCCGTGAACGGCCAGCCCTTTCACGTGTGGCGGGTCAGACGCCGCCGGCACCCTCGGCCTGCGAGGTGAGCGCGGCCGGTGGCGGGGCCGGCGCCGGGGTGCCGGCGCTCTTGCGGCCCTGGGAGAGCCGGTGCTGGACGTACTGGGCCAGCTTCGACAGCGAGTAGTTGATGGCGATGAACAGCACGGCGATCACCACGTACACCTGGATCGGGTTGCCCAGGACGCCGATGATCTGCTTGCCGATGTTGAGCGTCTCCTCGTAGCTGATGATGAAGCCCAGCGAGGTG
The DNA here is from genome assembly GCF_028768405.1 of Micromonospora chalcea. Lineage (NCBI taxonomy): Bacteria > Bacillati > Actinomycetota > Actinomycetes > Micromonosporales > Micromonosporaceae > Micromonospora > Micromonospora chalcea. Next base: position 6,376,348 of record NZ_CP118233.1, read on the forward strand.
TCCTTGAGCACCACCACGAGCTGGCTGATCAGCGCCGGGAGCATGATCCGGAAGGCCTGCGGCAGCAGGATCAGCCCGGTGGTCTGGAACGGGGAGAGCCCGATCGCCGAGGCCGCCTCGGCCTGCCCGGAGGGCAGGCCCTCCATGCCCGAGCGCAGGATCTCGGCGATGACCACGGAGTTGTAGATGGTCAGGCCGATGACGAGGTACCAGAGGTTGTCGAACGAGGCGCCGAACTCGGGGAAGCCGCGCGCCACGAAGAAGATGGTGATGACGACCGGCAGGCCGCGGAACACCTCGACGCAGACCCGGGTCACGGCGGCCAGCACCCAGCTCAGCCCGCGCAGCAGGTACGCCACAGGTGCGGCGGCTCCGGTGAAGCGCCGCCGGGTCAGGCTCTTGAGCTGGATCCGCAGGACGGCGAGCAGGGTGCCGACGACGAGCGACGAGACGATGGCCAGCGCGGCGGCGATCAGGGTGTTCTTGAGGCCGTACCCGATCCGGTCCCAGACGAGCGGGAAGTTCTCGTTCGAGGGGTCGACCAGCGGCCCCCACAGCTCCATCGAGAACTGGCCTTTGTCAGCAAGCGGCCGGTAGATGAACAGGTAGGCGCCGGCCAGCACCACCACGACGGCGACCAGGCTGCTGATGAGCGTGACGCGTCGCTGGCGCGGCCCGGGAACGTCGTAGAGGACGCTGGTCTGCTGGCTCATCGGGCCACCGCCTGTCGCTTCTCGATCCGGTCCAGCAGGGCGCCGAGCGGGACCGTCATGATCAGGTATCCGACGGAGATGCCGATCGCCACCGGAATGAAGGGGTAGCCGCCGGCGGAGGTGAGCTGATCGGCGGTCTGCGAGAGGTCACCGACCACGCCGAAGAAACCGACGAGCGCGGAGTTCTTGATCATCGCGATGATGACCGAGCCGAGCGGCACCACCGAGGCCTTCCAGGACTGCGGGAGCACGACGTGCCGCAGGTTCTGCCCGAAGGTGAGGCCCAGCGAACGCGCCGCCTCGGCCTGCCCGGGCGGCACCGCGTTCACGCCGGAGCGCAGGGCCTCGCAGACGAACGCGGCGGTGTAGAGGACCAGCGCGATCAGGCCGAACCGGAAGTAGGGCAGGTCGGTGCCGAGCCGGCTGAAGATCGAATCCAGGCCCGGGATACGCAGGAAGTCGGCGTTGGAGCCCAGCGCCGGCAGGCCGAACGCGGCGAAGAACAGCACCACTGTCAGCGGCAGGTTACGGAAGATGTTCACGTACGTGGTGCCGACCGCGCGCAGCGGCGGCACCGGCGAGATTCGCAGCACCGCCACGACGGCGCCCAGGATCAGGGCGCCGATCGCGGCGAGAAAGCAGATCTGGAGGGTGAGCCAGAACCCGCCCGCGAAGACGTCGAACTTGTCGATGAGCACATTCACGGGTCGGTTTCCTCCCCACCCTCCGGATCTAGCGGATCAGTAGCGGTTGACGGCGGGCGGGTCGCCCAGGGTGGCGCCGAACTTGCCGGCGGTGTCGTCCCACGCCTTCTTCCAGCTGCCGTCCTGGAACGCCTTGTCGAGCGTGTCGTTGATGAAGTTACGGAAGTCGGTGTCCTCCTTCTTGACACCGATGCCGTAGGGCTCCTTGGTGAAGTTGTCGCCGGCCATCTTGAAGGACGCCTCGTCCTTGGCGATGTAGCCGAGCAGGATGACGTTGTCGGTGGTGACGGCGTCGACCTGCTTGCCCTTCAGGGCGTCGCGGCACTTGTCGTAGGTGTCGAAGAGCACCAGCTGGGTGCCGACGTCCTTGACGTACTTCTTGATCTCCTCGGCCGGGGTGGAGCCGGTGACCGAGCAGACCTTCTTGGTGCCGTCCTTGAACGAGTCGGGGCCGGTGATGGCCGCCTCGTCCTTGCGGACCATGATGTTCTGGCCGGCCTCGTAGTACGGCCCGGCGAAGGCGATGCGCTCCTTGCGCTTGTCGTTGATCGTGTAGGTGGCCGCGACCAGGTCGACGGTGCCGTTCACGATGACGTCCTCGCGGACCTTCGACGGCGTCTCGACGTACTCGATCTTGTCCTCGGGGATGCCGAGTGCCTTCACGATCAGCTTGGCGACCTCGACGTCGAAGCCCTCCGGCTTGCCCGACAGGCCCTTCTGGCCGAAGCCCGGCTGGTCGAACTTGGTGCCGACCTTGATCTTCTGGGCCTTGTACAGCCGCTCCATGGTGCTGCCGGCCGCGAAGTCCTTGCTGCCGGCGCCGGTGCCCTCGTCGTCGCTGTCGCCACCGCAGGCGGACAGGCCGAGCGCCAGAGTCGCCGCCGCGGCAACCGCCGCCACGCGCTTGTAACGCATACTCAATCTCCTTCTTCGACGGAGCCGCCGGGACGACTCCAACTACGGACGCTCAGTGAGTGAGGATCTTGGAGAGGAAGTCCTTGGCCCGCTCGCTGCGCGGGTTCGCGAAGAACTCGGCCGGCGGCGCGTCCTCGACCAGTTGCCCGTCGGCCATGAAGACCACCCGGTTGGCGGCGTGCCGGGCGAAACCCATCTCGTGGGTCACCACGACCATGGTCATGCCCTCGCTCGCCAGGGACGTCATCACGTCCAGCACCTCGCCGACCATCTCCGGGTCCAGCGCGCTGGTCGGCTCGTCGAAGAGCATCGCCTTGGGCTGCATGGCCAGCGCGCGGGCGATCGCCGCCCGCTGCTGCTGACCGCCGGAGAGCTGCGCCGGGTACTTGTCCGCCTGGTTGGCGATGCCGACGCGGTCGAGCAGCGCCAGGCCGCGCTCGCGGGCGGCGGCCGGCTTCTCCTTGCGCACCTTGACCGGCCCCAGCGTGACGTTCTCCAGGATGGTCTTGTGGGCGAAGAGGTTGAACGACTGGAAGACCATGCCGACCTCGCTGCGCAGCTTGGCCAGGGGCTTGCCCTCGGCCGGCAGCGGCTGCCCGTCGAACGTGATGGTGCCCTTGTCGATGGGCTCCAGCCGGTTGATCGTGCGGCACAGCGTCGACTTGCCGGAGCCGGACGGGCCGATCACCACGACCACCTCGCCCCGGCCGACGGAGAGGGACACGTCGTCGAGCACGTGCAGCGGCCCGAACCACTTGTTGACCCCGTCGAGCACGATCAGCGGGTCGCCCGTCGTCACGTCGTCCACCGTCCCTGTCGTCCATGCCGGAATTGGGGGTCGATCGACCCCCGGTTGGGCAACTGTAGGCGGGGTGATGTGGCAGTACGCAACTCAGATGGTCACGGAGCGGTAACACCGGTCACCTGCATACCGGCACGTCCGAATTTTGTCGCCGTCCGGGTGGGCCGAGTGGCGCCGAAGGCGCTGGCCAGAGATCATGAGGTGATGACCGACCCGATCCGGCTGACCGACTACGCCCGCGGTGGCGGCTGCGCCTGCAAGATCCCTCCGGGCGAGCTGGAGGCGATGGTCGCCGGCCTCGGCGCGACCGGCGGCTCCGCCGACCTGCTGGTCGGGCTGGAAAACGGCGACGACGCCGCGGTGGTCCGGCTGGACGAGCGTACGGGCCTGGTCAGCACCGCCGACTTCTTCACCCCGGTGGTCGACGACGCCTACGACTGGGGCCGCATCGCCGCCGCCAACGCGCTCTCCGACGTGTACGCGATGGGCGGCACCCCGCTCGTCGCGCTGAACCTGCTCTGCTGGCCGCGCGGCGTGCTGCCGCCGGAGATGGCCCGGGAGGTGCTGCGCGGCGGTCTGGACGTGGCCCGGGAGGCGAACTGCCACCTGGCCGGCGGGCACAGCGTGGACGACGACGGCCCGAAGTACGGCCTGGCGGTCACCGGCGTGGTCCGGCCGGAGGAGCTGATCACGCTGGACGCCGGGCGGGCCGGGCTGCCGCTGTCGCTGACCAAGCCGCTCGGCGTGGGCGTGCTCAACACCCGGCACAAGCAGACCGGCCAGCGTTTTCCCGAGGCGGTCGAGTCGATGGCCCGGCTCAACCGGGACGCGGCCCGCGCGGCGGTGGCCGCCGGCATCCGCTGCGGCACCGACGTGACCGGTTTCGGCCTGCTCGGGCACGCCTCGAAGCTGGCCCGCGCGAGCCGCCTCACGGTGGCGATCGACGCGGCGGCGGTGCCGTACCTGCCGGGCGCGCGGGAGGCGATGCGCGACGGGTACGTCAGCGGCGGCACCCGGCGCAACCTGGAGTGGGTCACCCCGTGGACCGACTTCGGAGGCGCGGACGAGGGAGAGCGGCTGCTGCTGGCCGACGCGCAGACCTCGGGCGGCCTGCTGGTCGCCGGTGAGGTGCCCGGTGGGACCGTCATCGGTGAGTTGCTGCCGGCCTCGGAGCACCTGATCCGGGTTCGCTGAACGCGCCGGTGGGCGCGGCGGGAACGCGAACGCGGCACCGTACCCGATAAACTGTCATCTTCCAGCTACTCTGGGCAACGTCGCCCGAGGGAATTTTGCCCGGAATGGTCACAGACCGGTAACTTGCGCCCGGCTGAGGGCAAATGCCCCCCACCATCGTCAGTAGGGCCCGATCCGGAGGCCGGTGGAAACGAGCGCGGCGAGGAGGCGGCATGACCGAGCTGTGGAACTGGAGAATCGACGGCGGCGAGCCGGTGGAGGTCTACCCGGCACTGGCCGAGGCGCTCGGCCGGGTGGTGATGCCCATGGCCGTCGCCGACCCGATGCGGCTCCCCGCGTACGCGGTGGTCTGCGACGTGTGGGAGGCGCCCGGGCTGTACGGCACCGTGGTCGACTGTTACGGCGTGCCCGAGAGCCTGGCCGAGCTGCCCGCGCTCGCGGCGCTGGCCCGGCTGCTGGGCCGCAACTGCCTGATGCGCGACGACACCCTCGACGCCGGCCGGCACCTGCTGTTCGCGCCGGACGGCACGATCCGCCCGGTGCACTTCGACGTGGCCGACACCGACGACGGCGAGGTGCTCAGCCACCACCGGCTCTGCACCCAGGCCGACCCGCGCTGCCGGGGCTGGTCGCAGTGCCACCGCTCCCGCTGGGCTCCCGACACGGTCGCCCCGGCGCTCGCCGCCGCCTGACCGCGAGCGCCGGCCGGAGGCGGTGACCGGCGCTCGCCGCCGTGCCCCCGCCCGGCGGCGAGCCGTGGCGGCCCCGGGCTCAGTCCCGGGTCGCCGGCTGCTGGCCCCGCACCACGAGCTGGTCGAGCAGCGTCGCGGTGGCGGCGGCCACGGCGTCCACCGCGGCGTCGAACGCGGCCGCGTTGTGCGCCGCCGGGGTACGGAATCCGGAGATCTTCCGGACGTACTGCAACGCGGCGGCGCGGATGTCCTCCTCGGTCACCACCGGGACGTACGGCTCACGCAGGGTCTTGATGCTCCGGCACACGGCTCCTCCTCGTTCGATCCGATCAGCTCCACCCGGATACGCTGTCCGGGTCATGACTACCGCAGCCGCGGGCAGCCCGCGCACCTACCAGGTGCGTACGTACGGCTGCCAGATGAACGTGCACGACTCCGAGCGCATCTCCGGCCTCCTCGAGGACGCCGGGTACGTGCGCGCCGCCGAGGCCGACGAGCAGCCCGACGTGGTGGTGTTCAACACCTGCGCGGTCCGGGAGAACGCCGACAACCGGCTCTACGGCAACCTGGGTCATCTGCGCCCCGTGAAGGCCAAGCACCCCGGGATGCAGATCGCCGTCGGCGGCTGCCTGGCCCAGAAGGACCGGGGCGACATCGTCCGCAAGGCGCCCTGGGTGGACGTCGTCTTCGGCACGCACAACATCGGCGCGCTGCCGGCGCTGCTGGACCGGGCGCGGCACAACGCCGCGGCCGAGGTGGAGATCCTGGAGTCGCTGGAGGTGTTCCCCTCCACGCTGCCGACCCGGCGCGAGTCGACGTACGCCGGGTGGGTCTCGATCTCCGTCGGCTGCAACAACACCTGCACGTTCTGCATCGTGCCCTCCCTGCGCGGCAAGGAGAAGGACCGCCGCCCCGGCGACGTCCTCGCTGAGGTGCGCGCGCTCGCCGACGCCGGCGTGCTGGAGGTGACGCTGCTCGGGCAGAACGTCAACTCGTACGGCGTCGAGTTCGGCGACCGGTACGCCTTCGGCAAGCTGCTGCGCGCCTGCGGCGACATCGACGGGCTGGAGCGGGTGCGGTTCACCAGCCCGCACCCGAAGGACTTCACCGACGACGTGATCGCCGCGATGGCGGAGACGCCGAACGTCTGCCACTCGCTGCACATGCCGCTGCAGTCCGGCTCGGACGACGTGCTGCGGGCGATGCGCCGCTCGTACCGGTCGGAAAAGTACCTGGGGATCATCGAGAAGGTTCGGGCGGCGATGCCGGATGCGGCGATCACCACCGACATCATCGTCGGCTTCCCCGGCGAGACCGAGGCCGACTTCGCCCGCACGCTCGACGTGGTCCGGGAGGCGCGGTTCTCCTCGGCGTTCACGTTCCAGTACTCCAAGCGCCCCGGCACCCCGGCCGCCACCATGGACGGGCAGCTGCCCAAGCAGGTCGTGCAGGAGCGCTACGAGCGGCTGATCGCCTGCGTCGAGGAGATCACCTGGGCGGAGAACAAGAAGCTGGTCGGGGAGACCGTCGAGGTGCTGGTGGCGGTCGGCGAGGGCCGCAAGGACGAGCGTACCGGCCGGATGTCCGGCCGTGCCCGCGACGGCCGGCTCGTGCACTTCGCCACCGGTGAGCTGGCCGGGCAGATCCGCCCCGGCGACATCGTGCACACAGTCGTCACGTACGCCGCACCGCACCACCTGAACGCCGACGGTGCGCCGCTGGCACACCGGCGTACCCGGGCCGGTGACGCGGCCGAGGCGGGACAGGTTCCGCGTACCCCGGGGGTGCTGCTGGGCCTGCCGACGATCGGCGCGCCGGCCGCGGCACCCGCTCCCACCGGCGGCTGCGCCGCCCACTGACCGGATGCAAGGAAGGGCCCCCTTTTAACACTCGGTGTTAAAAGGGGGCCCTTCCTCTACCGCAGGCGTTAATAAGGGGCCCTTCCTTGCATCAGCAGGCGGTGCCGTTGAGCTTGACCGTGGCGGGGGCGGCGGCGGTGCCGTTGGCGGTGAAGCCGACGGTGACCGACGCGCCCGCCGCCAGCGACGACGCCCAGCCCGGCGCGGCGGCAGTCACAGTGGTGCCGGACTGCGTGACAGTGGCGTTCCAACCGCTCGCCAGCGTCACCCCGGACGGCCAGGTCCAGGTGGCCGACCACGGGTTCACCGCGGCGGTGCCGGTGTTCTTGACCGTCAGCTCACCCTGGAAGCCGCCCGCCCAGGAGTTGATCTGCTTGTAGGTGGCGGTGCAGCCACCGGTCACCGGAGGCGGCGGGGTGGTCGGCGCCGGTGACGTGTTCGGCGTGCCGGTCGGGGACGGGCTGGTGGTGCCGCCACCACCGGTCGGCGGGATCAGGTACGGCGTGAGGATGTCCTGCTTCGGCTGGTTGATAGTGGTCCAGTCGTCGTTGGCGATGCCGCCCGTGTCACCGGAGTTCGGGTTCCACGACCAGTACGTGAACGACATGCCGTTCACGCCGGTGCCGGTGTACGCCATCAGGTTCTGCAGCCAGATCTTGTCCTTGGGGTCCTGCAGCGTGGTGCCGAACTCACCCATCATGATCGGCGCGATGTTCTGCTTGTACAGGTAACCCCAGTACTTGTCCCAGATGGCCGGCATGTTCGCCGGGTACGTCGGGTCGTCGAACCAGGCCTGCCGGTACACCGACGTGGCGTACTCGTGCGGCGAGTAGACCAGCCGGTTCGCCACGTTCAGCCGGACCGGGAACTGCCCGGCCTTGGACAGGTTGCCGCCCCACCAGCCGCAGTCCTCGTCGTTGCTGGGGTCGTTGTCCCAGACGTTCGACAGGCCGCCGCTCGGGCAGCTCACCCCCTCCACGAAGATCAGCCAGTTCGGCTGCACGCCGAGGATCGCGTTGCCGGCCCGCTCGGCGGCCAGCCGCCAGTCCCGCGCGGTGTCGCCGCAGCCCCAGCAGGCGCCGGTGGCGGCCGGGTTGGTGCCCTCGGCGTGCGGCTCGTTGTGCAGGTCCGCGCCGATCACTGTGGTGTTGCCGGCGTACCGCTGGGCCAGCATCTTCCAGTCGTTGATCCAGGTCGCCTCGGAGACGGTCGAGGTGTACCAGAGCGGCGACTGCCCGGCCGACGTGGGCCGGTGCCGGTCCAGGATGACCCGCATCCCCTTGCTGCCCGCGTAGTCGATGACCTTGTCGAGGATCTGCAGCGGGGAGAGCCCGATCAGGTCCGGGTTGACGAAGTCGTTGATGCCGGTCGCTGTCGCGCCGGACTTGAGCGCGTCGTTCGAGTACGGAATCCGCAGCGTGTTGTAGCCCAGCCGGGCCATGGTGTCGAGCTGGCCACGCCACGGGTTGCTCGACCACAGCCCGTGGAACGTCTTGTTGTCGGTCTCCATCCCGAACCAGTTGATGCCGGTCAGCCGGACTGTCGCGCCGGTACTGTCGACGATCTTGTTGCCGCTGGTGTGCAGGTAACCGGTGCCGGTGCCACCGGCCGCCGCGGCGGCCGGTGTGGTGGAGACGGCGGCGGCGACGAGAACGCCGGCCGCAGCGGTGGCGAGCGCTGTCAGGGCGCCGCCGAGGGCGGTGCGTCGGTGCATGGGAGCTCCACTTCGGATGCCCGCGCCGCGCAGGCGCCGCGGGCGGCAGGACCAGGAGGCACGTCCCGCTCGTCATCGAGTACGCGCGCAGCGCGCGCCGGGCCGTGTCGTGTGGACGGCCAACCGCGAGATGTCGCACCGGCGACCGTCGACGGCGAGATCAGCCGTCGGTGCCCTCGTGCCGGTGCCTGAACCTGGCTCCGCCGCTCATTCTGATCAGCCCGCCTCGATGCGTCAACCCGGCCCGGACGCAGGTGAGCCCCCGGGCCGGAACGGCCGGGGGCTCACCCGATGTGTCTGTCCGCCGGCCTGCCCGGCCGGGGTGCGTGCGTCAGCCGGCCTGCTCGGCGAGCTGGAGGAACTGCCGCTTCGACGCGAGCGCCTGCTCGGCCTCCTTGATCCGGCGGGCGTCACCGGCGGCCTGGGCCCGGGCCAGCCGGTCCTCGGCCTCGGCGACCTGGGCGCGCATCTGCGCCAGCAGCGGGTTGTCCTCCTTGGAGGTACGCCGCCACGCCGAGTCCATCACCTCGCGGACCTTGTCGTCCACGGCCCGCAGCCGGCGCTCCAGCCCGGACGCGGCCTCGCGGGGCACGCGACCGGCCTCGTGCCACTGCGCCTGGATCTCCCGCAGCTTCGCCTGGGCGCCCTTCGGGTCGGCGTCGACGTCGAGCGCCTCGGCCTCGGCCAGCAGCGCCTGCTTGCGCTCCAGGTTGGCGCGCTGCTCGTTGTCGCGTGCCGAGAAGACCTCGCTGCGCCGGCTGAAGAACTCGTCCTGCGCGGCCCGGAACCGTTCCCAGAGCTTCTGCTCGGCCTCCTTGGCGGCGCGCGGCGCGGCCTTCCACTGGGCCATCAGGTCCTTGAGCTGCCCGGCGGTGACGCCCCAGTCGGTGGAGTCCTTGAGCTTCTCCGCCTCGGCGACCAGCTCCTCCTTGACCGTCTGCGCCTGCTTGCGCTGCTGGTCCAGGGAGGCGAAGTGGGCGCCCCGGCGGCGGGTGAAGCCGTCCCGCGCGGCGGCGAACCGCTTCCACAGCTCACCGTCGGTCTTCTTGTCGACGCCGCGGATGGTCTTCCACTCGTCGAGGATCTCCTTGAGCCGGTCCCCGGCGGTCTTCCAGCCGGTCGACTCGGCCGCCAGCTTCTCGGCCTCCTCGACCAGGGCGGTCTTGCGCGCCAGCGCCTCACCGCGGGCGGCCTCGCGGGCCGCCTTGGCCTCGCCGGCCTTCTCCTCGGCGACGACGGCGAGCTTGTCCAGCCGGGCGGCCAGCGCGTCGAGGTCACCGACCACGTGCGCCTCGGCCAGCGAACCGCGGATCCGCCGGATCGTGGTCAGGGAGTGGCCGGCATCAGCCGCGCCCGAGTTGAGCCGGGCCTCGGTCAGGTCGACCTCGGTCACCAGATCGGCGTAGCGCCGGGCGAAGTGGGCGAGCCCTTCCTCCGGTGCGCCCGCCTGCCAGGATCCGACCACCCGCTCGCCCTCGGTCGTCTTGACGTAGACGGTGCCGTCCTCGTCCACCCGTCCGAAGGCAGTCCAGTCGCTCATGTGCCCATCCTCGTTCTCCCGGCGTCGAGGGGACAGTCCCCTCGAATCGCCGCCACGGCGCAGCAAACTTTCTCCCGGCATTGTCACAGGTCCGACCCGGTCCGTGTCGAGCGCCTGCCGTCGACCGTGACCATACGGTGTCGTACGCCCTCGATGACCGGATCGGCGCGGGGACGCACCGGCGGATCCCGATAGGTTTGGGGGCGTGCCACTGGTCGCCGCCGCAGTCTGCCCCCATCCGCCGCTTATCGTGCCCGAGCTGGCCGGCGCCGCCGCGCCCGAGCTGGACGACCTGCGCGCCGCCGCCGACGCCGCTGTCGCACGGCTGCTCGCCGCCGGGCCCGAGGCGGTCCTGCTCGTCGGAGCAGGGCCGGAGACCGTCCGGTTCAACGCCGCCGACTGGGGTTCCCTGCGCGGCTTCGGGCTGGACCGGCCGGTGCGGCTGTGGAAGATCTCCTGCTCCGGCGCGGAGCGCCTGCCGCTGAGCCTGACCGTCGGCGCCTGGCTGCTCAACCGTTCCGGCACCGAGCTGCCCCGCCTGGCCCGGTCGGTGGCCCACGACGCCACACCGGCGCAGTGCGCGGCGTTCGGCGCGAGCCTGATCGCCGACGACGATCCGCGGGTCGCGCTGCTCGTGCTCGGTGACGGGTCCGCCTGCCGCGGCGTCAAGGCGCCGGGGTACGACGATCCGCGCGCCGAGGCGTACGACGAAGGGGTTGCGGTTGCCCTGGCCGGCGCGGACACGGCGGCGCTGCGCGACCTGGACCCGGTGCTGTCGGCGCAGCTGCGGGTTGCCGGGCGCGCGCCGTGGCAGGCGCTGGCCGGCGCGGTCGACGCGGCCGGCGGCGACTGGCGGGGTGAGCTGGGTTACCACAGCGCGCCCTACGGCGTGGCCTACTTCGTGGCGAACTGGGAGCGGGCATGACCGTCGTGGCGGTGGTCGGGCCGACCGCGGCCGGGAAGTCGGCGCTGAGCATCGCGCTGGCGCACGCGCTCGGCGGCGAGGTGGTCAACGCCGACTCGATGCAGCTCTACCGGGGCATGGACATCGGCACCGCGAAGCTGACGCCGGCCGAACGCGAGGGTGTGCCGCATCACCTGCTGGACATCTGGCCGGTGACCGAGCCGGCGAGCGTCGCGGAGTACCAGGCGCTGGCCCGCGCGGCCGTCGACGACATCCTGGCCCGGGGGCGGGTGCCGCTGCTGGTCGGCGGCTCCGGGCTGTACGTGCGGGCGGTGCTCGAACAGTTCGAGTTTCCCGGCACCGACCCGGCGCTGCGGCAGCGGCTCGAGGCGGAGCTGGCCGCTGTCGGCCCGCTGCCGCTGCACGCGCGGCTGGCCGAGGCGGACCCGGGGGCGGCGGCGAGCATCCTGCCCACGAACGGACGGCGGATCGTGCGGGCGCTGGAGGTGATCGAGCTGACCGGCGCGCCGTTCACCGCGTCGCTGCCGTCGCCCACGCCGTACTACCCGTCGGTGCAGCTCGGCGTCGACCTGGACACCGCGTCGCTGGACGAGCGGATCGCGCTGCGGGTGGACCGGATGTGGGCCGACGGCCTGGTCGACGAGGTGCGGGCGCTGGTCGCCGAAGGGCTGCCCGAGGGCCGTACCGCCAGCCGGGCGCTCGGCTACCAGCAGGTGCTGCGGTTCCTGGCCGGGGAGCTGACCGAGGCCGAAGCGCACGAGGAGACCGTCCGCGCCACCCGCCGGTTCGTCCGCCGGCAGCGCTCCTGGTTCCGGCGCGACCCGCGCGTGCACTGGCTGGACTCGGCGTCGCCCACGTTTCTCGACACTGCCCTGCGGGTGGTCGCCGAGCATCGGCCATGATGGGGGCGTGGAGTTCACAAAGGGTCACGGCACCGGCAACGACTTCGTCATCCTGCCCGACCCGGACGGCACCCTCGACCTGACACCCGGCCTGGTCGCCGCGCTCTGCGACAGGCGGCGCGGCCTCGGCGGCGACGGCGTGCTGCGCGTCGTACGCGCCGCCAAGCACCCCGAGGGCGTCGCGCTCGCCGGCGAGGCCGAGTGGTTCATGGACTACTGGAACTCCGACGGCTCGTTCGCCGAGATGTGCGGCAACGGGGCCCGCGTGTTCGTCCGCTACCTGCTGGACCGTTCGCTGGCCGCCGCCTCGTCCTCGTCGTCCTCGTCCTCGTCGGGCGGGACGCTGCCCATCGCCACCCGCGCCGGCCTGGTCCGGGCCCGCGTCGAGGGCGCGGACGTGGCGGTCGAGATGCGCCGCCCCCGGCTGTACGACACGGCGACCGCCACGCTCGGCGGGCTGACGCTGCCCGGTGCCGCAGTGGACGTCGGCAACCCGCACCTGGTGTGCGCGCTGCCGGCCGCGCTGGAGCTGACCGGCCTCGACCTGACCCGCGCGCCCGAGGTGGACGCCGGGACCTTCCCGGCCGGGGTGAACGTGGAGTTCACCACGCCCGGCGAGCCGGTGACCGGCACCGACGCGCACGTGCTGATGCGGGTCTACGAGCGCGGCTCGGCCGAGACACTGTCCTGCGGCACCGGCGCGTGCGCGGTCGGCGCGGTGGCGTTGCGCGACGCCGGCCTCGACACCGGCACGGTGGCGGTGGACGTACCGGGCGGACGCCTGACGGTCACCGTGACACCCGACTCCTGCTGGCTGTCGGGCCCGGCGGTCCTGGTGGCGACGGGCACCCTGACCCCGTCCGCCCTGACCCCCTGACCGCGCCCTCTCCGTCTGCGGCGCCCCCCTTCGCGGTTGATCAAGGAGTTTGCGGGGGATTTCCGGCGTCCCAGTGACACGAACTCCTTGGTCAACTTGGGGTGTTCGCGGCCCTGGCACGCGGGGCCTTGTCCGTCCGTCCCCCTGGCGCGCTGCCGCCCGGCATGATCAACACCAGCTCGCCGAAGTGGTGGTGTCACGGAGCCTCTGATGGCACCACTTCGGGGAACTGGTGTTGATCAAGGGCGATGATGCCGCCACTTCGGGGAAGTGGAGTCGATCAAGTCGGGGTGAGGGTCATGTGTCCGACTTGTTCCCCTCGGGGTGGGGCGCTGTTGTGGATCTTGGAAGATTAGGGCCCCTCTGGCTGCCATTTCCTTCCAAGATCTCGCGTGGACGCGCGTCGGGCGACGCGCGTCCACGCGGGTGCGGGTGGCGTCGTAGCCGAAGAAGTGTGCGCGTGTGCTGAGAAGAGCGTCTGAGCCGGGCAACTCGCGTGCGGTGGAAGCCGCGCCCCTGTCCCGGAAGCTGCTGGTGTGCCCGAATCGGCACGTGCACCCAGAAGCCGTGCGCGTGCCCGGAACACGCGCGCTCGTGTCTCCGACCCGGCAGGGGCGTGCCCCGCGAGGAGGCGCTGCCCTGAGGAGGTGCTGTCCTGCGAGGAGGCGCTGTCCCGCGAGGAGGCGCTGCCCTGCGAGAGGCGCCGCGAGCGGGAGGAGCGCGTCAGGGGGTGGCGCTGGCGTTGGCGGCGATCTCGGGCAGGTCGGCCGGGCCCGGGTCGGCCGCCGGCGCCGGCGTGGCGGCCGGGTTCTGGGCGGCGGCCCGCACGGCGGCGGCCACCGCCGGGGCGACCCGGGAGTCGAAGACGCTCGGCACGATCACCGTTGGGTTGATCTTGTCTTCGCCGACCACGTCCGCGATGGCCCGGGCGGCGGCGAGCGCCATCTCCTCGGTGAACTCCTCGGCGTGCGCGTCGAGCATGCCGCGGAACACGCCGGGGAAGGCGAGCACGTTGTTGATCTGGTTGGGCTGGTCGGAGCGGCCGGTGGCGACCACGGCGGCGTACTTGCGCGCCTCGCGCGGGTCCACCTCCGGGTCGGGGTTCGCCAGCGCGAAGACGATCGAGTCCTTCGCCATGGCGGCGACGTCCTCGCCGGTGAGCAGGTTCGGCGCGCTCACGCCGATGAACACGTCCGCGCCGCGTACCGCACCGGCCAGGTCGCCGGAGTAGTTCTCCTTGTTGGTGTTCTCGGCCAGCCACTGCCAGGCCGGGTTGAGGTCCGGCAGGCCGCGGTGCAGGGCGCCTTGGCGGTCGTACGCGATGATGTCGCCCACGCCCTGGCGCAGCAGCAGCTTCATGATCGCGGTGCCGGCCGCGCCGGCGCCGGAGACCACGACCCGGACGTCCGCGAGCTGCTTGCCCACGACGCGCAGCGCGTTCGTCAGCGCGGCCAGCACGCAGATCGCGGTGCCGTGCTGGTCGTCGTGGAAGACCGGGATGTCCAGCGCCTCGCGCAGCCGGGCCTCGATCTCGAAGCAGCGTGGCGCGGCGATGTCCTCCAGGTTGATCCCGCCGTACGCGGGCGCGATCGCCTTGACGATCGCCACGATCTCGTCGGTGTCCTGGGTGTCCAGCACCACCGGCCAGGCGTCCACCCCGCCGAAGCGCTTGAACAGGGCGGCCTTGCCCTCCATCACCGGCAGCGAGGCGGCCGGGCCGAGGTTGCCCAGGCCGAGCACGGCGGTGCCGTCGCTGACCACGGCGACGGTGTTGCGCTTGATGGTGAGCCGGCGCGCGTCGGCCGGGTTCTCCGCGATGGCCATGCAGACCCGGGCCACGCCCGGGGTGTACGCGCGGGACAGCTCGTCGCGGGTGCGCAGCGCGACCTTCGGGGTCACCTCGATCTTGCCGCCGAGGTGCAGCAGGAACGTGCGGTCGGAGACCTTGCGGACGTCCACCCCGTCGAGCGCGGTGAGCGCGTCGACGACCTGGTCGGCGTGCCCGGCGTCGGCGGTGTCGCAGGTGAGGTCGACGATCACGTGCGCGGGGTCGGAGTCGACCACGTCCAGCGCGGTGACGATGGCCCCGGCCTCGCCGGCGGCGGTGGTGAGCCGGCCGATGGAGGAGGCGTCGGCGGGTACCGCGATCCGGATGGTGATGGAGAATCCGGCACTCGGCAGTCGTGTGTTGGCCACGAGAAACTCCTCCGTCGGCGCTGAGCGGCTCGACTGGCATTTCTACTCGCCCGCGCAGGTCGCCCGGCATCCGCCCCCGCTACCGGTCAGTAGCGTCACGGGCATAAGGCAGGTGCGCCGGGCGTTGTCACATGTCAGGATTGCTGTCACGCGCCGAAAATTCTCGGCGATGCACGTAACGGACAGGAGACGCAGTTTGCGCGAGCAGGAGACCTTCCATCCCTACACCGACGACGAGCTCGAGGCCACCACGGGCGAGTACGAGCTGTCGGAGCGGCAGGCGCTGCGGCGGGTCCCCGGCCTCTCCACCGAACTCACAGACATCACCGAGGTCGAATACCGCCAGCTGCGGCTGGAGCGGGTCGTCCTGGTCGGCGTCTGGACCGAGGGCACCCAGACCGACGCCGACAACAGCCTCACCGAACTGGCGGCGCTGGCCGAGACGGCCGGCTCGCAGGTCCTCGAAGGGCTGATCCAGCGCCGGCACCGGCCCGACCCGGCCACGTACATCGGTCGCGGCAAGGTCGACGACCTGGGCGCGGTGGTGCTGTCCACCGGCGCCGACACCATCATCTGCGACGGTGAGCTGTCGCCGTCGCAGCTGCGCAACCTGGAGCAGCGCACCAAGGTCAAGGTGGTCGACCGGACCGCCCTGATCCTCGACATCTTCGCCCAGCACGCCAAGAGCAAGGAGGGCAAGGCGCAGGTCGAGCTGGCCCAGCTCGAATACCTGCTGCCGCGCCTGCGCGGTTGGGGCGAGACGCTGTCCCGGCAGACCGGCGGTAGCGGTCGCGGCGGTGGCGCCGGCGGCGGCGTGGGCCTGCGCGGTCCCGGTGAGACCAAGCTGGAGACCGACCGGCGGCGTATCCGCCACCGCATCGCGCGGCTGCGCCGCGAGATCAAGAGCATGGCGACGGTACGCCAGACCAAGCGCTCCCGGCGCACCCGTAACGCGGTGCCGGCGGTGGCCATCGCCGGCTACACCAACGCCGGCAAGTCCAGCCTGCTCAACCGCCTCACCGGGGCGGGCGTGCTGGTGGAGAACGCGCTGTTCGCCACGCTGGACCCGACCACCCGCCGCGCCACCACGTCCGACGGGCGGCTCTACACGCTGTCCGACACGGTCGGCTTCGTCCGGCACCTGCCGCACCAGATCGTCGAGGCGTTCCGCTCGACGCTGGAGGAGGTCGCCGACGCGGACCTGGTCGTGCACGTGGTCGACGGCACCCACCCGGACCCGGAGGAGCAGGTCCGGGCGGTACGCGAGGTGCTCGCCGAGGTGGGCGCCGACCGGCTGCCGGAGCTCCTGGTGGTGAACAAGACCGACGCCACCGACGAGGAGACGATGCTGCGGCTCAAGCGGCTGTGGCCGGACGCCGTGTTCGTCTCCGCGCACAGTGGCCGCGGGATCGACGAGCTGCGCGAGGCGGTCGAGCGCCGGCTGCCCCGGCCGGCCGTCGAGGTGCGCGTCGTGCTCCCGTACGACCGGGGTGACCTGGTCGCCCGGGCGCACCGGCAGGGTGAGGTGCTCAGCACCGCTCACCTGCCCGAAGGCACGCTGCTGCACGTACGGGTGGGCCAGGGGCTCGCCGCCGAGCTCGCGCCCTACCGGGCGGGGGATCGGCTGACCAGCGACGAGCGGGTGGGCGCCGGACGGTGAGCCGTCCGGCGTCACCCGCCGGAAACCCGCGTCGTGCGACACTGAGCGTCATGCGGCACGTTGTCTCCTCGGTCACGCTCGCGCTCGGCCTGGTCGGCGCGGTCGTGGCGCCGGCCGGGCCGGCCCCGGCGGCTCCCGCCGCGGCCCCCGTGCTGGCCGCGGCTCCCAAGAAGAAGTGCACGGTCGAGGACAACCGCCTCCGCGAGCTGTCCGGCCTGATCGCCACGAGCAGCGGGTACGTCGTGATCAACGACGGCACCGACGACCCCAGCCGCAAGCGGGTCTTCTACCTGGACGCCAAGTGCAAGGTCGAGAAGGAGGTCCGGTACTCCGGTGACGGGCCCTTCGACACGGAGGACCTGGCGCTCGGCCCGGACCGCAAGACCCTCTGGATCGCCGACACCGGCGACAACGTGGAGAAGAAGACCCGCCGGGAGCGGGTCGCGGTCTGGACGATGCCGCTCAGCGGCGCGAAGCAGCCCGTGCTGCACCGGCTCAGCTACCCGGGCAAGGAGCCGCACGACGCGGAGGCCCTGCTCGTCGGCGACGACAACATGCCGCTGGTGATCACCAAGGACCTGTCCGGCAAGTCGGAGATCTTCACGCCGACGGTGAAGCTGAAGACCGCCGGCGACCCCGAGCCGATCCCGATGAAGAAGGTCGGCGAGGTCACGCTGCCGAAGACCGACACCGAGAACAAGCTCGGGTCGCCCGGGCGAGCGCTGGTGACCGGCGCGGCCCGTTCACCCGACGGCAGCAAGGTCGTGCTGCGCACGTACGCCGACGCGTTCGAGTTCGACGTGTCCGGCGGCGACATCGTCAAGGCGCTGACCACAGGTAAGCCCCGGATCACCCCGCTGGCCGACCCGTTCGGCGAGGCGATCTCGTACACGCCCGACGGCAAGTTGTTCGTCACCGTCTCCGACGGCGGGACGCTGGACGACTCGGATCCGATCGACATTCTCAGCTACACGCCGTCCACCAGTGGCGCGGAGGCGCTCCCGAACGGCGGCAAGGCCGAGACGAAGGCGGCCGCCGAGAAGTCCTGGCTCGAAGGGCTCTCACTCGACGAGATCACGTACCTGATCGCGGCGGTCGGGGTGATCGGCGCGCTCCTGGTCGGCGCGGGCGTCTTCGGGATCCTGCGGTCGCGGCGCAAGCCCGCGCCGCGGGCCGAGGAGCCGGAGCGCAGCGGCGAGTTCCCGGTGAACGGCGGGTTCCCGTCGGCGGAACGGCCGGAGGCACCGCGCGGCGGGGTCTACGGCGGGGGCCAGGGCGGTGTCTACGGTGGCGCGGCGAACGGCGACCGTCCGCCCTCGGGCGGCGTCTACGGCGGTGGCCGGCCGGGTGGCGGCGTGTACGGCGGCGGCCCTCAGGAGGGCGGCCGTGGCCAGGGCGGTGGCCGTCCCCCGGGCGGCACCCGTCCGCAGGGTGGTGGGGTGTACGGCGGTGGCGCCCCGGCCGGCGGCGGAGGTCGCGGTGGCGGTGTCTACGGCGGTGGCCAGGGCGGCGGCGGCCAGGGCGGTTCAGGTCGTGGCGGTCAGGGTGGCGGCCCGGGCGGGCCCGGTTACCGCGGGCAGCCCGGTGGCGGGCCGCGCGGAGGCGGCGGCCGGGCCGAGCCGCCGCGTCGCGGCCAGGACCCGCGTGGCGCGCGCCGCGACGACGGCTACGACGACCGGGGCCAGTACGGCCCGGTGTCCGGTGGTGGCCGGGAGTACCGGGGCGACCGCTACTGAGACGACATGGAAAAGGGGGTGACCGCGACGGTCACCCCCTTTCCGCTGCTGTGGGGTCAGATGCGGCGCAGCACCGCCACCACGCGACCCATGATGGTGGCGTCGTCGCCGGGGATCGGGTCGAAGGCCGGGTTCTGCGGCATCAGCCAGACGTGCCCGTCCCGCCGCCGGTAGGTCTTGACCGTCGCCTCGCCGTCGAGCATCGCGGCGACGATGTCGCCGACCTCGGCGTTGGGCTGCTGCCGGACGACCACCCAGTCGCCGTCGCAGATCGCCGCGTCGAGCATCGAGTCGCCCTTGACCTGCAGCATGAAGACCTCGCCCTCGCCGACCAGCTCGCGGGGGAGGGGGAAGATGTCCTCCACCGCCTGCTCGGCCAGGATCGGCCCACCGGCGGCGATGCGGCCCAGCATCGGCACGTACGCCGGGGTGGGGCGCTGCGCGCGGGCGGCCTCGTCGTCGGCCTCGCCCGGGGCCCGGACGTCGACGGCGCGTGGCCGGTTCGGGTCGCGGCGCAGGAAGCCCTTCTTCTCCAGCTCCTTGAGCTGGTAGGCGACGCTGGACGGGGAGACCAGGCCGACCGCCTCACCGATCTCGCGCACGCTCGGCGGGTAGCCGTGCCGCTCGACCCAGGTGCGGATGAACTCCAGGATCCGCCGCTGCCGGGCGGTCAGGTCGACGCTCGTCGGGTCGGGGAAGCTGCTCACCACCGGCGTGACCGGGCGTACCGCCGCCGGGGCGGTGCGGCTGCGGGCGGCGCGGGGGCGGCGGGTCGCCGGAGGACCCGCCCCGTCGTTCGGCTGCGGGTTCTTCTGCCGGCTGGCCCGGTCCTCGGTCACGTCCGTCCCTCCCTGGTCGGCGCTGGGGTGCCTCGTCGGCTCGTGGTGCGTGTGGTCTGACCGTATAGGTGAGATCGGTCATTTTCAAACATCTGTACGACCTGCTGTCGGCGTGTCGTGCCGAATTCCTGGATTTCCGAACTGTTGTTCTGATAGAAGAGTACGCCGCTCGTACAGATGTTCCATCGCGGCGGGCCGTGTCCAGCGCGGGAGGCCGTCCGTTGGGCTCCTCGGCGGGGCCGCGCCGACCGTGATTCTGATGACGCGCCGGACACGCCCGCCAACTTGACCTCGCTTGGGGTTCGGCATACGGTCGACCCCTAGATGTAGTAGTCACACGGGCGTAAGTCGCCCACAGGTTGGGTTCAACTACCGAACGCACTCCCGCACCGCGCATCCGGCGACGGTCATCGGACGATGACTCCGCCGTGCCGACGTGTGCCCGGGAGCCGGTAGGTGTGCCCGCGATCGACGCCAGGAGGTCGGGCCCATGCGCTGTCCGTACTGCCGGCACGCCGACTCCCGGGTGGTCGACTCGCGGGAGGCCGACGACGGCCAGCTCATCCGGCGGCGGCGGTCCTGCCCGGAGTGCGGCAAACGGTTCACCACCGTCGAGGAGGCGGTGCTCGCGGTGGTCAAGCGCAGCGGGGTGACCGAGCCGTTCAGCCGTACGAAGATCATCGGCGGGGTGCGCAAGGCGTGCCAGGGGCGGCCGGTCGACGACGACTCGATCGCGCTGCTGGCACAGAAGGTCGAGGAGACCGTACGGGCCAAGGGGGCGGCCGAGATCCCCAGCCACGAGGTGGGCCTGGCCATCCTCGGCCCGTTGCGCGACCTCGACGAGGTGGCCTACATGCGGTTCGCCAGCGTCTACCGGTCCTTCGACTCGCTCGCCGACTTCGAGCGGGAGATCGAGACGCTGCGGGCCGCCGCGCGCGCCCGGGAGGGCGCCGGTGCCGGTGCGGCGGACGCCGCCGGCGCGATCAGCTGACATTTTCGGGTTTCTGACAGGTACACGAGGCGCGGTGGGTGACCGTGCCGACGAGGGGGGCGAGGGCGTGACGACCAGCAGGTCACGGAACAAGGCCGGGGCGGGGCTGAAGATCGAGCGCGTCTGGACGACCGAGGGGGTGCATCCCTACGACGAGGTCACCTGGGAGCGCCGCGACGTCGTCATGACGAACTGGCGGGACGGCTCGATCAACTTCGAGCAGCGCGGGGTGGAGTTCCCCGAGTCCTGGTCGGTGAACGCGGCGAACATTGTGACCACCAAGTACTTCCGGGGCGCGGTGGGGACCCCGGAGCGGGAGTGGTCGCTGCGGCAGCTGATCGACCGGGTGGTCGACACCTACCGCACCGCCGGTGAGGAGTACGGCTACTTCGCCACCCCGGCCGACGCCGAGGTGTTCGCGCACGAGCTGACCTGGATGCTGCTGCACCAGGTGTTCAGCTTCAACTCGCCGGTGTGGTTCAACGTCGGCACGCCGTCGCCGCAGCAGGTCAGCGCCTGCTTCATCCTGTCGGTCGACGACTCGATGGACTCCATCCTCGACTGGTACAAGGAGGAGGGGCGGATCTTCCAGGGCGGCTCGGGCGCCGGGGTGAACCTGTCCCGCATCCGTTCCTCGAAGGAACTGCTCTCCTCCGGCGGCACCGCCTCCGGCCCGGTCAGCTTCATGCGCGGCGCGGACGCCTCCGCCGGCACCATCAAGTCCGGCGGCGCCACCCGGCGCGCGGCCAAGATGGTCATCCTCGACGTCGACCACCCGGACATCGAGGAGTTCGTGGCGACCAAGGCGCGCGAGGAGGACAAGATCCGCGCGCTGCGCGACGCCGGGTTCGACATGGACCTGGGCGGCGCCGACATCGTCAGCGTGCAGTACCAGAACGCCAACAACTCGGTCCGCGTCTCCGACGAGTTCATGACCGCCGTGGAGAACGGTGGCGGCTTCGACCTGCGCGGCCGGCTCGACGGGCAGACCATCGAGACGATCGACGCGAAGAAGCTGTTCCGCACCATCTCCCAGGCCGCGTGGGAGTGCGCCGACCCGGGCCTGCAGTACGACGACACCATCAACGACTGGCACACCTGCCCGGAGACCGGGCGGATCACCGCGTCGAACCCGTGCTCGGAGTACCTGCACCTGGACAACTCCTCGTGCAACCTGGCCTCGCTGAACCTGATGAAGTTCCTGCGCGCCGACGGCGGCTTCGAGGTGGAGAAGTTCGTCAAGTCGGTCGAGTTCGTCATCACCGCGATGGACATCTCGATCTGCTTCGCCGACTTCCCGACCGAGAAGATCGGTGAGACCACCCGCGCCTACCGGCAGCTCGGCATCGGGTACGCCAACCTGGGCGCGCTGCTGATGGCGTCCGGCCTGCCGTACGACTCGGAGCAGGGCCGGGAGGTGTCCGCCGCGATCACCTCGCTGATGACCGGCACCGCCTACCGCCGGTCCGCCGAGCTGGCCGGCATCGTCGGCCCGTACGACGGCTACGCCCGCAACGCCGAGCCGCACAAGCGGGTCATGCGCAAGCACGCCGCCGCCAACGACGCGATCAAGCCGACCGGCACCGTGGGCACCGCCGTGCAGCGCGAGGCGACCAAGCAGTGGACGCTGGGCAACAAGCTCGGTGACAAGCACGGCTGGCGCAACTCGCAGGCCAGCGTGCTCGCCCCGACCGGCACCATCGGCCTGATGATGGACTGCGACACCACCGGCGTCGAGCCGGACCTGGCGTTGGTGAAGTTCAAGAAGCTGGTCGGTGGCGGCTCGATGCAGATCGTCAACCAGACCGTGCCGCGCGCCCTGCGCAGCCTCGGCTACCCCGAGGAGCAGGTCGAGGCGATCGTCGAGCACATCGCCGACCACGGCCACGTGGTGGACGCCCCGGGCCTCAAGCCGGAGCACTACCCGGTCTTCGACTGCGCCATGGGTGAGCGCTCGATCGCGCCGATGGGCCACGTGCGGATGATGGCGGCCGTCCAGCCGTTCATCTCCGGCGCCATCTCCAAGACGGTCAACATGCCGGAGCAGGCCACCGTCGAGGACGTCGAGAAGATCTACTTCGAGGGCTGGAAGCTCGGCCTCAAGGCGCTGGCGATCTACCGGGACAACTGCAAGGTCGGCCAGCCGCTGTCGGCGGCGAAGAAGAACAAGAGCACCGTCGAGACCCAGGCCCCGGCCGCCGAGCCGGAGAAGGTCGTGGAGAAGGTCGTCGAGTACCGCCCGGTGCGCAAGCGGCTGCCGAAGAAGCGCCCGTCGGAGACCATCTCCTTCTCGGTCGGCGGCGCGGAGGGCTACCTCACCGCCTCGTCGTACCCGGACGACGGTCTCGGCGAGGTCTTCCTCAAGATGTCGAAGCAGGGCTCGACCCTGGCCGGCGTGATGGACGCCTTCTCGGTGGCCATCTCCATCGGTCTCCAGTACGGCGTCCCGCTGGAGACGTACGTCAGCAAGTTCACCAACATGCGCTTCGAGCCGGCCGGCATGACCGACGACCCGGACGTGCGGATGGCCGCCTCGGTGATGGACTACATCTTCCGTCGCCTGGCGCTGGACTTCCTGCCGTACGACCGCCGCGCCGAGCTGGGCATCTTCACCGCCAAGGAGCGGGCCGCCCAGCTCGCGGCCGAGGCGGAGGCGGAGGCGAGCGGTGCGGACCTCACCGCGATGGCCGCCTCCGCCCCGGTCGAGGCGCCGGAGCCGAAGACCGGCCCGATCGCGCAGCCGGCGCAGGAGATGGCCGACGTCGCCGCGGTCAAGCCCGCTCCGGTGGTGGGTTCCAGCACGGAGCTGCTGGAGGCCGTGATCGGCAAGGCCGCCGACGCGCCGCTCTGCTTCACCTGCGGCACGAAGATGCGGCCCGCCGGTAGCTGCTACGTCTGCGAGGGCTGCGGCTCCACCAGCGGCTGCAGCTGACGACCGACCGAAGACGCGAGCGCGGCAGGGACCTCCCTGCCGCGCTCGCGCGTGCTTTGGCGAGTCGGGCTCAGCGCAGGGTACGGAGGAACACCTGCCACGGCTGACGCCCAAAGCGCAGAACCGGGCCGGACGCATCCTTGCTGTCGCGGATCAGGATGCTCCCGTTGACTGCGGCAATCTCAACGCACGCTCCGCAGTTGTTGTCGCTGCGACTCGATTTGCGCCACTTGATGCCGATCCGGTCTGTCATGCCACCTCCATTTCCTGCCAGCGCCTGGCACGAGCACCGCCGAGGTGGGCGCTCAGCGCAGGGTGCGGAGGAACGCTTGCCACGGCTGACGCTTGAAGCGTAGAACCGCGCCGCCTGCATCCTTGCTGTCGCGGACTTCTACTGCCTGGTCGGCGTATCTCGCTTCGACGCAGGCTCCGTTGGTGCCGCTCCGGGTGCTCTTGCGCCACTGCGAGTCCACGTCCGCCTCCTACTCCACGGGCAGCGCGCCTCGGATTGCTTTGATCATTGCCGCCGAGTCGGTTGGCGACAGGGCCGCGGCGCGCAGGCTGTTGAACACCACCGTACAGCGGCGCACATCCTCGCCCTCCGCGTAGAGATCGCCCGTCAAACCCTCGATGTACACCACGCTGGGGCCGTCAGCGAAGTTGAGGATGTGGAAGCTCGACAGCATGGAAGCGTAGGCACCTTCCCGGAACGGGATCACCTGGACCGTGACGTTCCATCGGCTGCCGGCGTCGAGCAAGGCGGTGAGCTGGTCGGCCATGACGGCTGCACCACCGATCTGGCGGTGCAGGACTGCTTCGTCCAGTACAGCTACCAGGCGGAGCTTGCCCGACGAGATCAGCTCCTGGCGGTGCGTCCGGACGGCGACTCGCCTCTCGACCGCCTCGGGTGAAGGTTCGAAGGCATCCTCCGCCATCATCGCCCGCGAGTATGCCGGTGTCTGGAGCAGGCCCGGCACGACAAGCGTCTCGAAGGTCTGCACCTCCTCGGCTGCGGATTCCAATCCGATGTACTGCCGATACGACGAGGGTAGATCCCCGTATTTCGCCCACCAGCCGCGCTGCTTCCCGGTGCGCGCCATCGACAGCAGCGTGTCGCGCAGTTCGGCATCGGTGACGCCGTAGCGATCAAGCAGCGCGTTGAGCGCAGGGCCTTTGATACCGACCCGACCGGCCTCGATGCGGCGCAGGGTGCTCGCGGTCACCTCGATTGCCGCCGCTGCTTCCTCGGCGGTGACATCGGCCTGCTCTCGCGCTTTGCGTAACTGCGCCCCGAGCTGGAAGCGAACGAAGGTCGGACTTTCCATGCCGGTGATTGTGCCGCCGGCCGGCGTGCGGTGGACACGCGACACGCCCGCACGACATGCGCGCACATCTTTGACTGGCTGAAAATGCGTGCGCAAAATTACCCGCGCATGAACGAAGTAGGAGGCGGCATGCGTGCTCGTGTGTCGTACGAGGAGTACGTGTTGGCGGTCGCGCTGACCCTCGCCCGGCGGCACCGTCCGGTGTGGTCCTGGCGACGCTGGCGGTGGATCTGCCGCTGCGGTGCGGAACTGCCGTGCCGCGCACGCCATCGCATCCCGATCCGTCGCGGCCACTGGCCGGGTGAGGAGCAGACGTGACGGAGCCGCAGGTCCGGCAGATCCTGTCGGTACACGTACCCGGCGTCGACGGCTTCTGCACGGGGTGCCGGGCATGGTGGGCGCGTCTGTGCCCGTACCCCTGTCAGCAGGTCGAATGGGCGGCCCGCAGGCAGGCGCGGACCGCCACCCGGCGCTTCCTGGACGGCCTCCGGTGACCACCCACGGGCCGGTTCTTCCGGTGTGGAGCTGCGGTGGGTGTGGCGCTCCGTGGCCCTGCCCGACGCGGCGTCGCGAGCTGCGGGCCGAGTTCGCCGGAGCGCCGGTGTCGTTGAGCTTGTACATGGGGTCCTATCTGGTGTGGGCGGCGGAGGATCTGACCTGGGTACCGGCCGGGGTGTTGCATCAGCGCTTCCTCGGGTGGGTGCGATGAGTGTCATTCGGCCGGGCGACGAACGGTTCCACTACTGCGACGGCTCGCACCGGTGGGTGCCGCTCGATCCGGACTTCGACCAGGAGGTCTGGGAGGCCATGGTGCGCGAGCACCAACAGCGGCACCTGGAGGAGATCTCCCGAGGGCTTCGTCCCCGTCGGCCCAAACTTCCGTAGGTGCCCACTGTCACAGCCCATCGCGTACGCGAGCTGGAATGCTCGGGGGATGAGCACGACCGACATCTATCGGGTCTTCGCCGAGCGTGAGACGCGCGGCGTGTCCCCGGCGTACGAGCGGTTGTCGCGGGTGGTCGCCGGTGACCCGGAGCTGCTCGCTCTGCTCGACACGCTGCCGCCGGCCAAGCGTCAGCCGAACCTGCTGTTCGGGGTGGTGCGGCTGCGCGGCGGGCCGGTGGACGACCCGGCGGCGTTCCGCGCGTACGTGATGGGGCACTGGCCGGACGTGGCGGCGCAGATGCGGGTGCGGGCGACGCAGACGAACGAGGCGGGACGCTGCGCGGCTCTGCTGCCGGTGCTCGCCGCGTTGCCGCAGCCGCTGGCGTTGCTGGAGGTCGGCGCCTCCGCCGGGCTGTGCCTCTACCCGGACCGGTACGCCTACCGCTACGGCGATCGGCGGATCGGCGACGGCGAGCCGTTGCTCGACTGTGACCTGACCGGCACCGAGCCGCCGCAGCGGCTGCCCGAGGTGGTGTGGCGGGCCGGGCTGGACGTGAACCCGCTCGACGTCACCGACCCGGCGGACCGGGCCTGGCTGGAGGCGCTGATCTGGCCGGAGCACCGGCACCGCCGGGACCGGCTGCGCGCCGCGGCGGCGGTCGCGGCGGCCGATCCGCCACTGCTGGTACGCGGGGACCTGGTCGACGACCTGCCCGCGCTGGCGGCGCAGGCCCCGCCCGGGGCGACGCTCGTGGTGTTCCACAGTTCGGTGCTCTACCAGGTGCCGCAGCCACGGCGGGACGCGTTCACCGCGCTGGTCCGGACCCTGCCCGGCCACTGGATAGCCAACGAGGACCCGTCGGTGCTGCCCCACGCCGACCTGCCCGAGCCATTGGCTGAGGGCTTCCACAACGTCCTGGCCCTCGACGGCCGTCCCGTGGCCTGGACGACAGGCCACGGCCAGTCCCTCACCTGGTTCCGCTGACCGCCCACCCCCGCCCGGCCCGCCGTCCTCGTCGATCATGAAGTTGACGGCGCGACACGCCGATG
Organism: Micromonospora chalcea; assembly: GCF_028768405.1. Lineage (NCBI taxonomy): Bacteria > Bacillati > Actinomycetota > Actinomycetes > Micromonosporales > Micromonosporaceae > Micromonospora > Micromonospora chalcea. Next base: position 6,402,799 of record NZ_CP118233.1, read on the forward strand.
CGGTGGCCGCTAACTTCATGGTCAACGAAGGCGGGCGGGCGGGGGCGGGCGGGCGGGGCGCGGGCGGGCGTTGAACTAGGGTCGGCGGGCGTGACCGAACCTGCCTGGCTGGTCGAGACGCGTGCCGCCTACGACGCCGTCGCCGAGGACTACGCGCGGCTGCTGCCCGATGTGGTGGAGCCACCGCTGGATCGGGCGCTGCTGGCCGCGTACGCCGAGATGGTCGGGCCCGGACGGGCGGTGCTGGAGGTGGGCTGCGGCACCGGTCGCGTCACCGCCCACCTGCACCGGCTCGGCCTCGACATCGGCGGCGTCGACCTCTCGCCCGGCATGGTGGCGGTGGCCCGGCGGACGTACCCGGATCTGCGCTTCGAGGTCGGCTCGCTGACCGAGCTGAGCGCGCCGGACGGGTCGCTGGCCGGGCTGGTCTCCTGGTACTCGCTGATCCACCTCCCGCCGGAACTGCTGCCCGAGGTGTTCGCCGGCTTCCACCGGGTGCTCGTCCCGGGTGGCCACCTGCTGCTGGCGGTGAAGGCCGGCGACCGGCTCGACCGCCGGGAGCAGGCATACGGCCACCGGATCGGGTACGACGTCTACTGGCTGTCGCCGGAGCGGCTGGCCGGGCAACTCGCTACGGCCGGGTTCGCGGTGACGGCGACGACGGTCCGCGCGCCGGCCGACGGCGAGCGGCAGCCCCAGGCGTTCCTGCTCGCGCAGCGTCCGGCCGATTGAACCGGACGCTGCGCGAAGCGCGCCGCCGACCTCGCCGCAACGGGTCGGCAGCGGGACGGTCAGGGCCGGCGCGGAGTGACCGAGATCTGCTCGGCGATCGCGACGACCTGGTCGACCGAGAGCCGCAGCGGCGCCTGCAGGTTGACCACCGCCCCGCCGGGCACCTCGGCCTGCAGGAACCAGATCTCGTCGGCGCGGATCAGATGGGCTTCCCGGCCGCCCACCGTGACCCTTCGCTCGTGCCGGGCTCCCATCACGTTGCGCAGCAGGTCCGGGTCACGGCGTGCAACGACCTGCACGGTGAGCGTCTCGTCGGAGGAGTCGCCCTGCAGGGTCAGGATGGTGTCGTTCTTGAAGAAGGCGAGCCGCCAACCGCGTGGCGCCAGCCGGACCCGCAGCGGCACCTGCTGCGGCTCGTCGACGAGGTGCTCGGCCAGCCGGAGCAGCGCCGCGTCGTCGGCGAACCTGCCGTGGCCGGTCAGCGACACCCACTGACCGGGCCTGCGTTCCCACGACATGTCGAGCCGGCGCGGTCCGCCGGGGTCCGACTCCTCGTAAATCTCGGCCGGGCGGCCTGCGACGGTCACCGGACGCGACGTCGTCGCGATCCGTGCCGGTCGGCTGTCCCAGACGAAGAGGTAGACGTCGTCGGTGGCGGTGCGGGACAGGTACACGGCGAGAAACTGGCCCGGAGCGTAGCTGTAGCGAGGTGGGTCCAGCGTCGCCGGCCGCGACCGCAGGGTCAGCGGAAACTCCGGGATCGTCGCAGCCACCAGGGTCAACGGCTCCGCCGATCGGTCGAGCGGACGTACCGCGAGGCCAATGCCCGCCCCGGCCACCACCGTGGCCCCGGCTGCCACCAGGAGCGTCCGCCGCCGCAGCGGCGGAACGGTCCGGCGTACGGATGCGGCGGCGAACTCGCCGGCGAGGCGGTCCCGCGCGAGGCGGAGCGTCTCGGCGGACGCCTCCGGGGCGTCCGGCCCGTGCGTACGCAGCAGGTTGATCTCGTTCATGTCGGCTCCTCGGGGGCGAGCGCGAGTCGGGTGAGTCGGCGGGCACGGTGCAGGCGGGAGCGGACGGTGCCGAGCGGGATGTCGAGCACGGCGGCGATCTGCTCGTACGACAGGTCCGCCCACGCGGTGAGCAGCAACACGTCCCGGTCCCGCCGGTGCAGCGAGGCCAGCGCCAGGGCCAGGTCCCGGCGCAGGGCACCGGCGTCCAGCCGGTCGATCGTGTCCTCGATCACCGGCGGTGCCACCTCGCCGGCGGCGAGCCGGGCCAGCGCGCGGTAGCGGCGTTCCTCGGTCCGCACGTGCCGGCGCACGAGGTTGGTGGCGATCCCGAAGAGCCACGGCCGTACGCCGACGTCCGAGGTGTACGACGCCCTCCGCCGGAAGGCGACCAGGAAGGTCTCGGCCAGTAGGTCGTCCGCCGGCGGACCGATGCGGCGAGCCAGATAGCGGTGCACGGGGACGGCATGCCGGTCGAACAACGGCGCGAACCGCTCCGGCTCGGCGACGGACGCGCGGATCACGTCGTCGTCCGACGGCTCGTCGGGCGGCCCGGCCCCGGAATGTCCCCGTTCGTGGGCCTCGGCCCGGCGCATCTTGTTCGTCACACCCGTTCATGCCCGGTCGGCGCGGACCGGTTCACGGCGGAACCGCATCCGGTCGTAGTGTCCCTCCCGGACGGCCGGCGCGACGGGAGGCACCGGCGCGGGCACCCAGGGCGTCGCGCGAGGGTGAGGAGGCCACTCCGTAGACTCCAGCGGTGCGTGACGAGCTGGCGGACCGGCCGCTTACCGAACCGCACCCGTCGCGGCTGTCGCCGGATCACCCGGGGCGGGACCGGATCCTGGCCGCGCACGCCGCCGCCCTGGCCGCCGGGGAGGCCGGCTACCTGGACCCGGAGACCGGACTGTTCGTGCTCAGCGCGGGCTTCCTGGCCCGGCGTGGCACGTGCTGCGGGCGAGGATGTCGGCACTGTCCGTACGTAACCGATTAGGGGCTTCCGTCCCCGCGCGGGCACGCCGTACGGTGTCCGACGGAACTCCGGCGGGTCGGACCCGCCGCCGACCGCGGAGGTCTCCCGTGCGTGCCCGAATCTGGCTGGCCGTGCCGGCCGTCCTGCTCGCCGCCGGCTGCGCCGAGGAAGCCCCGACGGTCGACGTGCCGACGGAGCCGCGCCCACCGGTCGCGGTCGCGGCCGCCTCCTCGGGCGGCGCCTGCCGGCTGCTCGACTTCGCGGTGATCGCCGAGCACACCGGTGGCGAGTTCGACGTGGCCGCCGCCACCGAGCGGGGCGACACGCACACGTGCGTGGTACGCGCGGCCGGGGCGGTGCTGCCGGAGCTGACGCTGTCGGTCACCGAGACGTCGATCGACGCGGCCACGTTCACCCTCGACGTGCAGCCCAGCGGCGCCACGAAGATCACCAAGCTGGGTAAGGCCGGCTATCGGCGCACGCTGCCCAAGACCGCTAAGGCGGGCCCGATCGCCGAGGTCGGCTGGCTGGCCACCGAGGGCCGGCTCGCCACCCTGCGCTGGACCGCCCCCACCGGCACCGCCAAGGCGGAGGCGGACAAGACGGCCGGCAAGCTGGTCACGCTGGCCAAGGTGATCGACACCCGCCAGCTCTGACCCGGGTCAGCGGGCCGCGACGAACACCCGGGACGCCACCTCGCGGGGCAGGCGGACCCGGTCGCCGGAGCGGTCGATGGAGACGCCGTCGCGTTCCTGCGCCACGGTCACCGTCGCGCCCGGGTCGACACCGGCTGCGTGCAACTGCCGGAGCACGTCCGAGTCGGTCTGCACGCTCTCGCAGATGCGGCGCACCACGACCTGGCCGGACAGGCCCGGGAAGGCCAGGTTGCGCTCGCTCTCGCCGGCCTCGACCGTCGGCTGGCCCGGGTCGCCCAGCTCCTCCAGGCCCGGGATCGGGTTGCCGTACGGCGAGCGGGTGGGGCGGTTGAGCAGGTCGAAGACCCGCTTTTCCACCGCGTCGCTCATCACGTGCTCCCACCGGCAGGCCTCTTCGTGGGCCTCCTCGTAGGGCATCCCGATCACGTTCACCAGCAGCAGCTCGGCCAGCCGGTGCTTGCGCATCACCGACACGGCGGTGTTGCGACCCGCCGGGGTGAGGCTCAGGTGCCGGTCGCCCTCGACCGTGAGCAGGCCGTCCCGCTCCATCCGCGCGACGGTCTGGCTGACGGTCGGGCCGCTCTGCTTGAGCCGCTCGGCGATGCGGGCACGCAGCGGCGGCACACCCTCCTCCTCGAGTTCGAGGATGGTGCGCAGGTACATCTCGGTCGTGTCAACAAGGTCGTGCTTCACGTCAGCGGCCTCCCGGGCACCGATGGTACCCGTTACCACCGACCATCGACGGCAGGCGAAGCCGGAGGTGGCGGCCCGGATGGTGTTGACTGGACCGCATGTCCGCCACCGCAGACCTGCTGGTCGAGCCCGACCGGCTCGCCGCCGAACTCGATCATGCCGATCCGCCGACCCTGCTCGACGTCCGCTGGCGGCTCACCGGCCCGCCCGGCCGCGCGGACTACGCCGCCGGCCACCTGCCCGGCGCGGTCTTCGTCGACCTGGACACCGAGCTGTGCGGGCGGCCCGGCGCCGCCGGCCGGCACCCGCTGCCGGACCCGGCGGCGTTGCAGGCCGCGCTGCGGGCGGCGGGCGTCCGCGCCGGTCACCCCGTTGTCGTGTACGACGGCGGCGACGGGATGTCCGCCGCCCGGGCCTGGTGGACGCTGCGCTGGGCGGGCCACCGGCAGGTGCGGGTGCTGCACGGCGGCTACCCGGCCTGGACGGCAGCCGGCCTGCCGGTCGACACCGGCGTACCCGCCCCGGCGCCGGGCGACGTGACGGTGGCGCCGGGCGCGCTGCCGGTGCTGGACGCCGCGCGGGCCGCCCGGCTCGCCGCCGCCGAGCCCGGGGTGCTGCTCGACGTACGGGCCGCGCCGCGCTACCGGGGCGAACACGAGCCGGTCGACCCGGTCGCCGGGCACGTGCCGGGCGCGGTCAACCTGCCCGCCCCGGAGTACGTCACGCAGGGCCGGTTCCCGGACGCGGACGCGCTGCGGGAGCGGTTCGCCGCCGCCGGGGTGGACGCGGGCGCGCCGGTCGGCGCGTACTGCGGCTCCGGGGTGACCGCCGCGCAGGCCGTGCTCGCGTTGCACCTGGCCGGCCGTCCGGACGCCGCGCTGTACGTCGGCTCGTGGAGCGAGTGGGTGGCCGACCCGGACCGTCCGGTCGCCACCGGTGGCACGTCCGGCCGGTGAGCGTACGTCAGGTGGGCGCACCCGGGCCCACGTGCGACGATGGCCGCATGGCCGACGACACGGTGGTGGTGTGGGACAAGGCTCTCCTCACCTACGACATGGGCGACCATCCGCTGGACCCGGTCCGGGTCGAGCTGACCATGGCGCTCGCCCGCGAGCTGGGCGTGCTGGACCGGCCCGGCGTGCGGCTGGTCAAGCCCGAGCCGGCCGACGACGCGCTGCTCACCCGCGTCCACGATCCGGCCTATCTGGACGCGGTCCGGGCCGCGCCGCGCGACCCGCTGTTCGCCGGGTTCGGCCTGGGCACCTCGGACAATCCGGTCTTCGACGGCATGCACGAGGCGAGCGCGCTGATCGCCGGCGCCACAGTGGCCGCCGCCGAGGCGGTCTGGCGCGGCGACGCCCGCCGCGCCGTGAACGTGGCCGGCGGGCTGCACCACGCCATGCCCGCCCGCGCCGCCGGCTTCTGCGTCTACAACGACCCGGCCGTGGCCATCGCCCGGCTGCTCGACCTCGGCGCGCAGCGGATCGCGTACGTGGACGTGGACGTGCACCACGGCGACGGCGTGCAGGAGATCTTCTACCGCGATCCGCGGGTGCTCACCATCAGCCTGCACGAGACGCCGCTCGCGCTGTTCCCCGGCACCGGGTTCCCGGACGAGACCGGCGGGCCGGGCGCGGAGGGCACCGCCGTCAACGTGCCACTGCCGCCCGGGGTCGGCGACGCCGGCTGGCAGCGCGCGTTCCACGCGGTCGTGCCGTCGGTGCTGCGCGCGTACCGGCCGCAGGTGCTTGTCACCCAGTGCGGCGCCGACGGGCACCGCAAGGATCCGCTGGCCGACCTGCACCTGTCGGTGGACGGGCAGCGGGCCACCTACCGCTCGCTGCGCGCGCTCGCCGACGAGCTGTGCGACGGCCGCTGGATCGCCACCGGCGGCGGCGGGTACGCGCTGGTCGAGGTGGTGCCGAGGGCCTGGACGCACCTGCTCGCGATCGCCACCGGCGAGCCGGTCGACCCGGCCACGCTGACCCCGCCGGGCTGGCGGGACCTGGCCGCGCGGCGGCGACCCGGGCACGAGGTGCCGCTGCGGATGACCGACGACGTCGACCCGTCGTACCTGCCGTGGCAGCCGAGCGGCGAGCCGAACGCGGTGGACCGGGCCGTCGCGGCCACCCGCAAGGCCGTCTTCCCGCTGCTCGGGCTCGACCCGCACGACCCGCGCGACTGAGCCGGCGGCAGGGAGGACCGACCGGTGACCACCGTCGAACAACCGGTGGACGTGCTGCTCAGCGACGGTACGACCGTCCAGCTGCGACAGATCCGTCCCGAGGACGCGCCCGAGATCGTGGCGATGCACGGCCGCTTCTCCGAGCGCACCCGCTACCTGCGCTACTTCTCGCCGTACCCGCGTATCCCGGAACGCGACCTGAAGCGCTTCGTCAACGTCGACCACCGCGACCGGGAGGCGTTCGTGGTGCTCGCCGGCGAGCGGATCGTCGCCGTCGGCCGGTACGAGCGCCTCGGCCCCGCCTCGCCGGAGGCCGAGGTGGCGTTCGTGGTCGAGGACGCCTACCAGGGCCGGGGCATCGGCTCGGTGCTGCTGGAGCACCTGGCCGACGCGGCCGGACGCAACGGCATCGTGCACTTCGTCGCCGAGGTGCTCCCGGCCAACGGGGCGATGCTGCGGGTCTTCGCCGACTTCGGCTACCAGGTCCAGCGCCAGTACGCCGACGGCGTGGTGCACCTGACCTTCCCGATCGCGCCGACCGAGGCGACGCTTGAGGTGCAGCGCGGCCGGGAGCACCGTACCGAGGCCCGCTCGATCGCCCGGCTGCTCGCGCCGCGCGGCATCGCCGTCTACGGCGCCAGCACCACCGGCCAGGGCGTCGGCGCGGCGCTGCTCGGGCACCTGCGCGACGGCGGGTTCACCGGCGCGATCGTGCCGGTGCACCCAAGCGCGGCGACGGTGGCGGGGCTGCCCGCGTACCCGTCGGCGGCCGACGCCGGCCAGGACGTCGACCTCGCCGTGGTGGCGGTCCCGCCGGACGCGGTGACCGACGTGGTCCGCGACGCGGCCCGGGCGGGCGCGCACGGCCTGGTGGTGATCTCGGCCGGGTTCGCCGAGTCCGGCCCGGCCGGCGCGGCGGCGCAGCGCGCGCTGGTCCGCGCCGCGCACCTGGCCGGCATGCGGGTGGTCGGCCCGAACTGCCTCGGCGTCGCCAACACCGACCCGGCGGTACGCCTCAACGCCACGCTCGCCCCGGTGCTGCCCGCGGCGGGCCGGGTCGGCGTGTTCAGCCAGTCCGGCGCGTTCGGGGTGGCGCTGCTGGCCGAGGCGTCCCGCCGTGGGCTCGGCCTGTCCAGCTTCGTGTCGGCCGGCAACCGGGCCGACGTGTCCGGCAACGACCTGCTGCAGTACTGGCAGGACGACCCGGCCACCGACGTCATCACGCTCTACCTGGAGACGTTCGGCAACCCGCGCAAGTTCGCCCGGCTGGCCCGGCGCATCGGCCGTAGCAAGCCTGTGGTGGCGCTCGCCTCGCTGGCCCGGCCGCCGGGCGTGGGGGAGGCGCCCGCGCTGGACGCGGCGGCGGTGAGCGCGCTGTTCGCCCAGTCCGGGGTGATCCGGGTGGACACCGTGTCCGAACTGCTCGACGTGGGTGTGCTGCTGGCCCACCAGCCGCTGCCGGCCGGGCGGCGGGTCGCCGTGGTGGGCAACTCGTCGGCGCTGACCGGGCTGGCCGCCACCGCCTGCGCCGCTCAGGGACTGACGGTCGCCGACGGGTACCCGCGGGACGTCGGGCCGAGCGCCGGGGCCGCCGCGTACGCCGCCGCGCTCGGTGACGCGGTCGCCGGCGAGCGGGTCGACGCCGTGGTGGCGGTGTTCGCGCCGCCGCTGCCGGGCCAGCTCGCCGACCCGGTGGCCGACTTCGCCTCGGCGCTGCCCGACGCGCGGGTCACCGGCAAGCCGGTGGTGGCGACGTTCCTCGCCGGGCTGGTGCCGGCCGGGGTGCCGGCGTACCCGAGCGTGGAGGAGGCGGTACGCGCGCTGGGCCGGGTCACCGCGTACGCGGACTGGCTCCGGCGGCCCGCTGGGGTGCTGCCGGAACTTCCCGACGTGGACCGCACGGCCGGGCACGCCGCGCTGCGCCCCGACCGGGCCGACGCGGCGGCGTTGCTGCGCGCGTACGGCATCGACGTGGTGGAGTCGGTCCCGGCGACGACGACGGAGGAGGCGTTGGCCGCCGCCGAGCGGCTCGGCTGGCCGGTGGCGCTCAAGGCCGCCGCCCCCGGGCTGCGGCACCGCCTCGACCTCGGCGCGGTACGCCTCGACCTGGCCGACGCCGCCGCGCTGCGCCGCGCGTACGCCGAGATGGCCCCGGCGTTCGGCGCGGAGGTGCTGGTCCAGCCGATGGTCGCGCCCGGCGTGGCGTGCGTGGTGGAGCTGGTGGAGGATCCGGCGTTCGGGCCGGTGGTCGGGTTCGGGCTCGGTGGCGTGGCGACCGAGCTGCTCGGCGACCGGGCCTGGCGGGCGGTGCCGCTGACCGACCGGGACGCCGCCGAACTGGTCGACGAGCCCCGGGCCGCGCCGCTGCTGCACGGGCACCGGGGCGCCGCGCCGGTGGACCGGGCGGCGCTGGTCGACCTGCTGGTGCGGGTCGGGCGGCTCGCCGACGAGCAGCCCCGGGTGCGGTCGCTCACGCTGAATCCGGTGCTGGCCCGGCCGGACGGCATCTCGGTGCTGCACGCCACCGTGCGCACCGGCGCGGAGGTCGCGCGCCCGGACACCGGCCCCCGCCGCTTGTAAGGAAGGGCCCCTTATTAACGCCTCCGGTAGAGGAAGGGCCCCTTCTTAACAGCGCCCGCCCGCGCGACCCGCAGCGCCCGCCCGCGCGACCCGCAGCGCCCGCCCGCGCGACCCGCAGCGCCCGCCCGCGCGACCCGCAGCGCCCGCCCGCGCGACCCGCAGCGCCCGCCCGCGCGACCCGCAGCGCCCGCCCGCGCGACGGCCGCGCGTCGCCGCGCCCGACCGCGGGCGCCGCAGCGCTCAGCCGCGGGCGGAGATCTGCTGCACCGACCACCCGTTGCCGTCGGGGTCGTGGAAGAAGACGAAGCCGACGTTGTCCAGCGGGTGCGGCACCGGGTGCGGGTTCTGGCCCATCACCTGGATCTCGCTCACCTCGACGCCCCGCTCGACCAGTTCGGCGCGCGCCCGTTCCAGGTCGGCCACGACGAGTTGCAGGCCCTTGAGTGAGCCCGGCGGCATCTCCGGTACGACGCCCCGGCCGAGGACGATCGAGCAGCCGGAGCCCGGGGGAGTGAGTTGCACGATCCGCCCCATCCCGCCGAGATCGGTGTCGTGGTCGACGGCGAAGCCGAGCCGTTGCGCGTAGAACTCCTTGGCCCGGTCCAGGTCGGAGACCGGTACGACCACCACTTCCAGCGTCCAGTTCATGTTGTCGCTCCTGTTGTCGAGTCGGTGTGCAGCACGGCGGTGAGCCGGTCGAACGCCTCGCTCAGGCCGCGGATCATCGGGTAGCGCAGGACGGTGTCGCGGCCCTGCGGGGTGGCGTAGCGCAGGTGGGTGACGACTGTCGTCCGGTCCGCCGAGCCGGTGAAGTCGTGCCGCACCAGCGTCTCGCCCGGGTAGGACTGGTCGTCGAAGAGTTCGGTGCAGACCAGCCGCGCCGGCGGGTCGATCTCCCGGTACGTGCCGCCCTGGGCCATCAGGTCGCCGTCCGGCCCGCGGGAGACGAACCGCCAGCGTCCGCCCACCCGCAGGTCCACCTCGCACTCGACGAGATGCCAGCCGCGTGCGCCCCACCATCGCATCAGCAGTTCGGGGCGGGTGAAGGCGGCGAACACCAGATGCCGGGGAGCGGCGAAGTCGCGGCTGAGGCGGATCTCCCGGTCGCCGTGCAGGGTCACGGTCAGGCCGGTCACCGCTGCTCCTCGGCGGTCAGTTCGGCGAGCACCTCGTCCAGGCGCGCGTAGCTCTCGGCCCAGTAGTCCCGGTAGTTCGCCAGCCACGCCACGGCCTCCCGCAGCGGCCGGGCGTCGAGCCGGCAGGGGCGGCGCTGCGCGTCCCGGCCGCGGGTGACCAGGCCGGCGCGTTCGAGCACCTTGAGGTGCTTGGAGACGGCCGGCTGGCTCATCGCGAACGGCTCGGCCAGCTCGGTGACTGTGGCCTCCCCGGCGGCCAGCCGGGCGAGGATGGCCCGCCGGGTGGGGTCGGCGAGCGCGGCGAAGGTGGCGTCGAGCAGATCCGGGGGCACGTTCATAACCTCCTGGTTTTGTAACCATTCGGTTCTATACGCTGGGAGGTGCCCCGGTCAAGCGCGACAGGCCCCGGCGAACCGCCGGGGCCTGTCGGGGCAGGGGTGGATCAGCAGGCGTACGCCTCCAGCCGGTTCGCCCGCTCCGGGTCGCGCAGCTTCAGCAGCGTCACCTTCTCGATCTGCCGGATCCGCTCCCGGGACAGCCCGAACTCGCGGCCCACCTCGTCCAGCGTGCGCTGCCGGCCGTCGTCCAGGCCGAAGCGCAGCCGGATCACCGCCTGCTCCCGCTGGGACAGCGTGGCCAGCACAATCCGGACCTCGTTGCGCAGCTCGCCATTGGTGGCGGCGTCACCGGGCTCGGTACGCGGGTCGACGGCGGCGACGAAGTCGCCGAGCGCGCTCTCGCCGTCCTCGCCGACGGCCTGGTCCAGGCTGACCGGCTCCCGGTCGTAGGAGATCAGCTCGATCACCTGGAACTCGGGGATCTCCAGCGCCACAGCCACCTCGCTCACGGTGGGCTCGCGACCCAGCGACACGGACAGCTCACGGCGTACCCGGACCATCCGGTTGACCTGCTCGACCATGTGCACGGGGATGCGGATGGTGCGGGCCTGGTCGGCCATGGCGCGGGTGATGGCCTGGCGGATCCACCAGGTGGCGTAGGTGGAGAACTTGTAGCCCTTGGTGTAGTCGAACTTCTCGACGGCGCGGATGAGGCCGAGGTTGCCTTCCTGGATGAGGTCGAGGAAGGCCATGCCGCGACCGGTGTAGCGCTTGGCGATGCTCACCACCAGCCGCAGGTTCGCCTCCAGCAGGTGGTCCTTGGCGGCGCGGCCCTCGGCCGCGATCAGCGCCAGATCCGCGCGCAGCTCGGCGGAGACGGGGGTGCAGGTGGCCAGCTTCTCCTCGGCGAAGAGGCCGGCCTCGATCCGCTTGCTCAGCTCGACCTCCTGCGCCGCGGTGAGCAGCTTGGTGCGGCCGATGCCGTTCAGGTACGCCCGGACCAGGTCGGTGGAGACGCCGCGCTCGTCGGTGGCGTCGAGGTCCGTGAGGGTGACGTCCATGTCCTGGTGCTCGATCATCTGCTGGGTCATCTCTGTTCTCCCCGTGTCCGACGTGCCTACCGGTCCCGTGCCGCCCACGCGGTGGGGGCCGATGACAAACAGCTTGGCGGTCGGGGCGTGAGACGGGAGTGAGGCGATCGGGGACCCGACAGGAATCCACGTGGGAATCCGGCATTCCCTTGTCCGGCGCGGTTACCGTGCCACCGACCGGCCGTCGGGGCCGGCCCGGCACTGATGATCGGAGAACGTGGTGGTCTTCAAGCGGCTCATGCAGGCGATGGGTGTGGGCGGACCGTCGGTGGAGACGGTCCTGGCCAACCCGAACTGTCGCCCGGGCGGCGTTCTGGAGGGCCGGATCCAGGTGGTCGGCGGCGACCACCCGGTGGACGTGAGCTACGTCGCGCTCGGTCTGGTCACCCGGGTCGAGGTGGAGAGTTCCGATTCGGAGTACGACGTCAACCAGGAGTTCGGCCGCGCCCAGATGACCGGCGCGTTCCGGCTGGAGCCGGGGCAGCGCTACGACGTGCCGTTCCGCTACCAGGTGCCCTGGGAGACCCCGCTCACCGACCTGTACGGCCAGCACCTGCACGGCATGACGATGGGTCTGCGTACCGAGCTGGAGGTGGCCCGGGCGGTGGACAAGGGCGACATGGACGCCGTGTCGGTGCACCCGCTGCCCGCCCACGAGCGGCTGCTGGAGGCGCTGCTGCGGCTGGGCTTCCGCTTCGCGCGCGCCGACGTCGAGCGTGGGCACATCTACGGCGTACGCCAGCAGTTGCCCTTCTACCAGGAGATCGAGTTCTACCCGGCGCCGCAGTACGCGGGCGCGATGAACCAGCTCGAGGTCACCTTCGTCACCGATCCGCAGCAGGTGCACGTGGTGCTGGAGCTGGACAAGCGGGGCGGTCTGTTCACGGAGGGCCGCGACGCCTTCGGCCGGTTCACGGTGGACCACGCCACGGCGGAGCAGACCGACTGGGCCGCCCAGCTCGACGGCTGGCTGCGGCAGTCGCTGTCCCGCCGTGGGCTGTTCTTCTAGAGATCGAGCACGAGGGTCCGGGGACCGACGTTGACGCTCTCCACCAGCATGTGGGCGCGGAAGCGGCCGGTCTCCACCTTCGCGCCCCGGGCGCGCAACTGTTCGACCACCGCGTCCACCAGGGGTTCGGCCACCTCGGCGGGAGCGGCGGCGGTCCAGCTCGGCCGCCGGCCCTTGCGCGCGTCGCCGTAGAGCGTGAACTGGCTGACCACCAGCAGCGGGGCGCCGACGTCGGCGGCGCTGCGTTCGTCGTCGAGGATGCGCAGCTCGTGCAGCTTGCGGGCCATCGTGGCGGCCACCTGCGGGGTGTCGGTGTGGGTGACGCCGAGCAGCACCAGCAGCCCGTCGGTGATCTCCCCGGTCACCTCGTCGTCGACTGTCACCCGGGCCCGGCCGACCGTCTGCACCACCGCCCGCATCAGTCGGTCACCGGCTCGATGATGCCGCGCTCGACCAGGTGCGCCACGATCGGCCCGGCCGCCTCGGCCAGCTCGTCCGGCGCCACGTCGTGCGCGGCGGCCAGCAGCGAGAGCTGGTCGCGCAGCGGCAGCCGGCCGTCCGCGCCGCCGACCAGGGCGAGCACCAGCGGGTCGATCTCCTCCGACCAGCGCAGCCCGCGCGGCATGGCCAGGACCTGCCGGTCCACCGCCCAGCCGTCGTCGCCCATGGTGGCCTCCTGCCGGAGCTGGAGCCCTTCGGCGGCGCGGTAGCGGGCGGCGAGCAGGCCCTCGGTGTCCCGGGCGCGCAGCCAGTCCTGCCTGGTGAACCACTCGCCGATCCGGTCGCCCAGCGGCGGCTCGACCCGCTGGCGCAGGTCCTCCACCCGGACGACCGGCTGGGCGTGGCCGGAGCGGCGCAGCGAGACGATGCCGAAACCGATCGCCTCCACCTTGTGCGCGTCGAACCAGTCCAGCCAGGCCGCCATCCGCTGCGGGTCGGCGCTCTCGCCGACGTCGGTCAGCCAGAGGTTCACGTACGCCATCGGGTCGGCCACCTCGCGCTGGATGACCCAGGCGTCCAGGCCGGTGCCGGCGAACCAGCCGGTGACCCGCTCGGCCCAGTCCTCACCGGTGACGTGCACCCAGTTCGCCAGGTACTGCATGGTGCCGCCCTCGGTGAGCAGGTCCGGCGCGGCGGCGGCCAGTTCCGCGCCGATCGCGTCGCTGACCCGCCCGGAGTCCCGGTAGACGTGCGTGGTGGTGCCCGGCCCGACCACGAACGGCGGATTGCTGACCACCAGGTCGAAGCGGCGTCCGGCCACCGGGGCGACCATGTCCCCGCGCAGCAGTTCCCAGTCCTGTCCGTTGAGCGCGGCGGTGGTGGCGGCGAACCGCAGCGCCCGCTCGGAGACGTCGGTGGCGGTGACCCGGCGGGCGTGGGTGCCCAGGTGCAGCGCCTGTACGCCGGAGCCGGTGCCGAGGTCGAGCGCGGTGTCCACGACCGGGCGTACGGCCGCCGAGATCAGCGTCTGGGTCGCGCCGCCGATGCCCAGCACGTGCTCGGCGTGCAGCGGACGGCCGGGCCGGGCGCTGGCGGGCACGTCGGCGAGCACCCACCAGTCGTCGCCGTACGGCTCCAGGTCGACAGCGGCGCGCAGGCCGTCGCCGTGCCGCTCGACGATGCCCCCGGCCAGCGCCTCGTCCAGCGCCAGCGGGGCCAGCGCGTCGGCGACCGCCGCCTCCGGCTCGGTCTGGTCGCAGATGAAGACGCGGATCAGCGTGGCCAGCCGGTCCCGGTCCTCGGTGGCGCGCAGCGCGGCCCGGTAGTCGTTGCGGGCCACGCCGCCGGTGCCCTGCGGGCCCAGGCGGTCGGCGATCCCGTTGGCGGTGAAGCGGGCGAGTGTCAGCGCGGTGCGCAGCGCGTCGACCCCGGCGGGGGAGAGCAGCATGTCGTGACGGTCCACGTGCTCATCCTGCCTCGGGCGCCGTCCGGCGTGGCGCGCACCCGCCGATCCATAACGTGGACCGTATCTATCGGCAACTATCTCTTTCATGTTTGTCGATCTCTGGTTAGCATTCCTGCCAACATCCGTCGATGGGGTGATCCGGCCACAAACCGGGCTGCCCCGGTAGGGAGCCAGACGATGCCCGACGTGTCCCTTCCCCGGCGCCGCGCGCTGCGTGCGCTCGCCGTCACGGCCGCCGCCGCGGCCTTCGCCGCCGCCGCCTCCACGCCCGCTCTCGCCGCACCCACCGGGGAGATCCGGTACGCCGGTGCCGCCGACGCCGTCAGCGGCAGCTACGTGGTCGTGCTCAAGGGCGACGCGGTCGGCACCGCGAACACCCTCGCCGCCCGTACCGCCGTCCCGGACCGGGCCGCCGGCCTGGCCAAGCGCTACGGCGGCAACGTCGGCACGGTGTGGAGCTCCGCTCTCACCGGCTACAGCGCGAAGATGACCGCCGCCCAGGCGCGCCGGCTCGCCGCCGACCCGGCGGTCGCGTACGTCGAGCAGGACCGCGTCATGACCACCCAGGGCACCCAGACCGGGGCCACCTGGGGCCTGGACCGGATCGACCAGCGCAACCTGCCGCTGAACAGCACCTTCACCTACCCGAACACCGCCAGCAACGTGCGCGCCTACATCATCGACACGGGCATCCGCACCACGCACAGCGACTTCGGCGGCCGGGCCACCTGGGGCACCAACACGGTCGACACCAACAACACCGACTGCAACGGCCACGGCACCCACGTCGCCGGCACCGTCGGCGGCACCAAGTACGGCGTGGCCAAGGGCGTGCGCCTGGTGGCCGTCAAGGTGCTCAACTGCTCCGGCAGCGGCACCACCGCCGGCGTGATCAGCGGCGTCAACTGGGTCACCTCGAACGCGGTGAAGCCGGCCGTGGCCAACATGAGCCTCGGCGGCGGCGCCAGCACCACGCTGGACAACGCGGTGGCCAACTCGATCAACTCCGGCATCACGTACGCGCTCGCGGCCGGCAACTCCAGCGCCAACGCCTGCAACTCGTCGCCGGCCCGGGTCGCCGCGGCGATCACGGTGGGCGCCACCACCAGCACCGACGCCCGTGCCTCCTACTCCAACTACGGCTCCTGCGTGGACATCTTCGCCCCGGGTTCGTCGATCACCTCGGCGTGGCGGACCAGCGACACCGCCACCAACTCGATCAGCGGCACCTCGATGGCGTCCCCGCACGTGGCCGGCGCGGCGGCGCTCGTGCTGTCCGCCAACACCTCCTACACCCCGGCTCAGGTGGCCAGCTACCTGACCAGCAACGCCACCACCGGCAAGGTGACCAGCCCGGGCTCGGGCTCGCCGAACCGGCTGCTCTTCGTCGTCAACTGACGACACGGGTGACCTGACCACACCGTGGGCCGCGGCCCGGTGGACCTCCCAGAGGTCCGCCGGGCCGCGTCACGTCGTCGGGGAGTCGGCGCCCCGACCGCCGGGCGGGACGGCACTATGGTCCCTATGACGCTCTCCCTGCCCATCGACCCGCAGGCCAACGCACTGCTGGCGCGCAGCCCGCTGGCCCTGCTCCTCGGCATGGTGCTGGACCAGCAGGTGCCGATGGAGAAGGCGTTCTCCTCCCCGTACGTGCTGGCGCAGCGGCTCGGCCACGAGCCGGACGCCGCGGAACTGGCCGGGTACGACCCGGAGGCGCTGGTGGAGCTCTTCGCCCGGCCGCCGGCGCTGCACCGCTTCCCGAAGGCGATGGCGGCCCGCGTGCAGGAGGTGTGCCGGATGCTCGTCGAGCGCTACGACGGCGACCCGGCCCGGCTCTGGTCGGATGTGGCCGACGGGCGGGAGCTGCTGCGCCGGGTCGGCGAGCTGCCCGGGTTCGGCCGGCAGAAGGCGCAGATCTTCGTCGCGCTGCTCGGGAAGCGGTTCGGAGTCACCCCGGACGGCTGGCGCGAGGCGGCGGGTGACTACGGCGACGCGGACGCCCACCGGTCGGTGGCGGACGTGACCGATCCGGAGTCGCTGCGCCGGGTACGCGAGTTCAAGCAGCGGATGAAGGCGGAGGCGAAGGCCGCGAAGGGCTGATCCGCCGCCCGCCGCCGCAACCGGCCCGCCGCCCCTGTCGTTTGTTGCCAGGACGGGGGACGGGGGCGGACGATGACCGAGCAGCGGGGCGGGGCGCTGCTGCGTACCGCGTCCAGCCCCGGCCGGGCCACCTTCCTGGAGCTCTTCTTCGACCTGGTCTTCGTGTTCGCGCTGACCCGGGTCTCGCAGCGCCTGATCGACGGGCTCGACGGCTCGGCCGGTGCGGTGGCCGCCGACGTGGGCAAGACCCTGCTGCTGTTCCTGGTGCTCTGGCAGGTCTGGACCCTCACCACCTGGGTGACCAGCCGGTACGAGCCGGAGCGCACGGTCATCCAGGTCGTGGTGGTCGGCACCATGTTCGGCAGCCTGGTGCTGGGGGTGACGCTGCCCCGGGCGCTGGAGGAACGGGCGCTGCCGTTCGCGCTCGCGTACGTCGCGGTGATGGTCGGCCGGCCGCTGCTGATCGCGGTGGCGCTGCGGGGGCATCCGCGCCGCATGGTCCCGCTGCGGCTGGCCGCCTGGGCGGGATTCAGCGCCCCGCTCTGGCTCGCCGGCGCGCTGATGCCCGGCCCGCGCCTGGCGCTGTGGGTCGTCGCGCTGGCGGTGGACCATCTCGGCACGCTCCTGGGCTGGCCGCTGCCCCGGCTCGGGGCCTCGCGGGTCCGGCAGTGGCTCGTCGCCGGGGAGCACCTCGCCGAGCGCTACCAGCAGATCTTCCTCATCGCGCTCGGCGAGTCGATCCTGGTGATCGGCGTGACCTACAGCGGCAAGGAGTTCTCCGGCGACGCCGCGGTGGCGTTCGCGATCTCGTTCGTGATCACGGCGTTGCTCTGGCGGATCTACTTCTACCGGGCCGGTCACCTGCTCGCGCAGGCGCTGCGGACGGCCGGCACGCCGGGACGGCTGGCCGAGTCGGCGGCGCAGACCCACCTGTTCATGGTGCTCGGGGTGATCGGCGCGGCGGTCGGCTACGAGTTGGTCATCGCCCACCCGTACGACACGGCCCGGCCCGACTGGCTGGTCTTCGTGGTGGGCGGTCCGGCGCTGTTCCTGGCCGCCCGCTCCCGGTTCGAGTACGAGATCTTCGGCCGGGTGTCCCGCCCCCGGCTGGCCGGGCTGCTGGCCCTGGTGCTGCTCCTGCCCGCGCTGGTGGCCGTGCCGGCGATGTTCGCGCTCGGCGCGGTGGCCGTCCTGCTGGCGCTCGTCGCGTTCGCCGACGCCCGCCGGGCCTGGCACCGGCCGCCGGAGTCCTCCGCCTCGCCGATCGGGCGGGAGGCGCTCGGCGAGGGTGGCCCCGAGGCGTGAGTTGTCAGGCGGCGGTCGGGCGGGACAGCGAGGCCAGCGCGCGGCGTACGTCGGCCAGCGAGACGGTGGCCGAGTCGTCCAGGTCAGCCAGGCCGGCCTCGATCCACTGCCGCATCAGCGTGGTCACGCCGATGCCGCGCGCGTCGGCGGCGGCGCGGACCCGCTCGTACGTCTCCAGCGGGAGCCGGACCGACCGGCTCACCATCGGCACGTCGGTGTCGGGGGTGGGCAGTTGGGCCGGTGACGTGTCGTCGATCAGGTCGGCGAACGTGTCGCCCCCGGCGTGGAACCGCTTGGTCGCCTCGTCACGGTGCATCGTGACCGCCTCCTCGTCGGCGTGAGTTCCGCACCGCCTCGTCGTAGCGCTTGGCCTCGACGTCGCTCAGTTCGCGGGCGGAGAGGATGTCCCAGTCGTTGTCGGTGCCGTCGGCCTCGGCCAGCAGCACGGCGAGTCGCCGGCCGCGGTGCTCGGTGGCGTAGACCACCATCACGTCGTCACCGAGGTGCCGGATGACCCGGTGCCTGCTGTGCAGGGCCTCCCAGACTTCCCCGGGTGTGACGTCGTAGACCCGCAGGTTCGCCAGCGCCTCGTCGGTGAAGCTGAACCGGTTGGCCACGGATCGAAGCGTACCACCCACGTAACACGCGACCGCTCGTCACGAATTTCGCCGATCATCCGTCCGGAGTGACAGGATGGGCCGTATCCCCTCGTAGGAGGTCCGTGGTGAAGCGTCAGGCGTACCAGCCGATCCTGATCACCGACGCCCCGCGCAGCCAGGACGACCAGCTCAACAGCCGGCAGAAGCGTTACGTGCTGATGATGGCCATCCGGGTCGCGTGTCTGGTGGCGGGCGCGATCCTGGTCGGCGCGAAGGCACCGCTGCTCTGGCTCTGGCTGCCGCTGTGCGCGCTCGGCATGGTGCTCGTGCCCTGGCTCGCCGTGCTGCTCGCCAACGACCGTCCGCCCAAGGAGGAGCACCGGCTGGCGAACCGGTTCCAGAACCGGCGCCGCGAGGAGCCCGCACCCACCGCCCTCACCGCCGAGGAGAACCCGCACAAGATCATCGACGCCGAGCCCTGACCGGCCCGGGCGGAGCACCCGCCCGGACCGGCCACCGCCGTCAGGGCGCCGGGCGGGCGCCCACCGTCGTCACGGCGAGCGCGCCCAGGTCACCGGCGCGGGCCAGCGCGGCGCGCGGGTCGGCGCCGGCCAGCCACGCGGTGAGCAGCCCGGCGGCGAACGCGTCCCCGGCTCCGGTCACGTCCACCACGTCCACCCCGGGTGCCGGCGCGAACTCCACCACACCGCCGCGCTCCACCCACACCGCGCCCGCCGCGCCGCGCTTGACCACCACCCGGTGCGCCACCGCGGTCAGCGCCCGCGCCTGCGCCGCCGGGTCCAGCCCGCCGGCCAGCACCGTCGCCTCGTCCGTGTTGACCAGCAGCAGGTCGACGTCGCGTACCCAGGTCAGGAACGCCCCGCCGACGCGCCGCAGCGGCGCCGCGGACGCCGCGTCGACGCTGACGGTCAGCCCGCGCTCGCGGGCCGTGGCCAGCGCGCGCAGGCCGGCGCCGCGCGACCCGACGTCCAACAGGGTGTACGCGGACAGGTGCAGATGCCCGGCGTCGGGCGCGGCGGCCAGCGCCGCGTCCACGTGCGCGGCGGTCAGCCGCAGGTTCGCGCCCCGCTGACTGATCATCGTGCGCTCCCCGTCGTGGGCGAGCACGATGACGGTGCCGGTCGGGTAGCCCTCGTGCCGCTCCACCGCGCAGTCCACACCGATCCGGGTCAGCTCGGCCACCCGTTCCCGGCCGGTCTCGTCGTCGCCGACGGCGGCGACCAGCGTCACCGCCGCGCCCTGCCCGGCGAGCCAGGCCGCGGTGTTCGCCGCCTGCCCGCCGCCGCTGAACCGGATCCCGGCCGCGGTGTCCGAGCCGGTCGCGAGCGGCCCGGACAGCACCGCGAGCACGTCGGTGATCACGTCGCCGACGACGACGATGCGCGGCGTGGCGCTCATGGGGCGCGACGGGTCGCCGCGGCGACCGCGATCCGGGCCGCGAGGTCGGCGTTGCGCAGGATGATCCGGACGTTCACCGCCAGGCTGGCGCCCTCGGTCGCCGAGTGGAAGTGCGACAGCAGGAACGGGGTGACCGCCTTGCCGGTGATCCCCTCGCGGGCCAGCGCGGCCAGCCCTTCGGCGAGCGTCCGGTCGTGCAGCGCCGGGTCGAGCTGCTCGTCGGCGGGCAGCGGGTTGGCCACCACCAGGCCGCCGTGGTGCACGCCGTGCGCCGCGCGGGCGGCCAGCACGTCCGCCACCTGCTCCGGCGACTCGACCGACCAGTCCAGGTCGAAGCCGGCGTCGGTGAGGTAGAAGCCGGGGAAGCGGCGGGTGCGGTAGCCGACCACGCCCACCCCGAGCGTCTCCAGCCGCTCCAGCGTGGCGCCCACGTCGAGGATCGACTTCACCCCGGCGCAGACCACCGCGATCGGGGTCCGGGCCAGCGTGACCAGGTCCGCCGACTCGTCGAACGTCTGCGCCGCCTCCCGGTGCACGCCGCCGAGCCCGCCGGTGGCGAACACGCCGATCCCGGCCGCCGCCGCGACCGCGCTGGTGGCCGCGACCGTGGTGGCGCCGTCCGCGCCGGTGGCCGCCGCCGGGGCCAGGTCGCGGACCGAGAGCTTGCTCACGCCGTCGACGGTGGCGAGGCGGGTGAGCTGGGCGTCGTCCAGCCCCACCCGCAACTCGCCGGCGACCATGCCGATGGTGGCCGGCACCGCGCCCGCGTCCCGTACCGCCTGCTCGATCTCGCGCGCCACGCGCAGGTTGTCCGGCCGGGGCAGCCCGTGCGAGACGATCGTGCTCTCCAACGCCACGACCGGGCGGCCGTCGCGCAGGGCGTCGGCCACCTCACTACCGAGACTGATGTGAAAGTTGGTCACGTCGGCTACCGTACGGCCCGCTCCCGCCCGGGGCCCAGGTGGACCAGGACGGACCGACCTGGAAAACTGGAACGCCGGAGGTGGAGTCGTGAGCACAGAGGTTCTCGAGCGTCCCGAGCTGAAGGACGCGGACACTGGTCCGGAGATGTTCCACTACGTCCGTAAGGAGAAGATCGCTGAGAGTGCCGTCATGGGCACCTTCGTGGTCGCGCTCTGCGGCGAGACGTTCCCGGTCACCAAGGCGGCCAAGCCCGGCTCGCCGGTGTGCCCGAAGTGCAAGGAGATCTACGACTCGTACGCCGAGTGACAGCGGGCGGCTCCGCCGCCCCTCGACGTAACCTGCGGCGGTGACCACCTCCACCGCCCTGCTTGTCGCCGACCTCACCGGCGTGGCGGTCTTCGCCGCCTCCGGCGCCTCCGCGGCGGTGGCGAAACGGCTCGACCTGTTCGGCGTCGTCTTCGTCGGCGTGGTCGCCGCGCTCGGCGGAGGAATCTTCCGTGACCTGGCGATCGACGAGGTGCCCCCGCTGGCGTTCGCCGACTGGCGGTACGCCGCCACCGCGTCCGTCACCGCCGCCGCCGTGTTCTGGCTTCACCCGCAGCTCGCCCGGCTGCGCACCACGGTGCTGGTGCTCGACGCCGCCGGCCTCGGCCTGTTCACCGTCATCGGCACGCTCAAGGCCCTCGACGCCGCCGTGCCCCCGGTCGGCGCCTGCATGATCGGCATGCTCACCGCGATCGGTGGCGGGCTGGGCCGCGACCTGCTCACCGGCGAGATCCCGGTGGTGCTGCGCCGGGAGATCTACGCCCTCGCCGCGCTCGCCGGCGCGGTCACCGTGGCGCTGCTGTCGGCGTCCGGACAGGCGACCGCCGTGCCGCTCACCGCCGCCGCCCTGCTCGTGTTCGGGCTGCGCCTGATCGCGCTGCGCCGGCGCTGGTCCGCGCCGGTGGCGACGCTGCGGCCGCCGCGCACCGGCACCCGGGGACCACTGCCCTGACCCGCTTCCCACCGGGGTGGGCGGATGTGACAGGCGTGGCGTCGAGTGGGGCGTACGGCCCGCGCTGGTTATGCTGAGTCCGCCTTCGCGGCACCGGATGCGCGAGGGCGTTTTCATGGGCGGCGGCTCCCGTGGCCCCGGTCGGGCCCGCCGCCGTCCGCGGCGGAGAGGAGCTACGCGTGCCACCGCGGATGCCGGCGCTCGACACGTTCCCGCCCCTGCGCGCCTGGCAACGCAAGGCGCTCGTGGAATACCTGCGCCGCCGGACCGAGGACTTCACCGCGGTCGCCACGCCCGGCGCCGGTAAGACCACGTTCGCGCTGCGCATCGCCGCCGAGCTGCTCGCCGACGGCACCGTCGAGGCGGTCACCGTGGTCGCGCCGACCGAGCACCTGAAGACCCAGTGGGCGCAGGCCGCCGCCCGGGTCGGCATCCAGCTCGACGCCGCGTTCCGCAACGCCGACCTGCACTCCGCCGCCGACTTCCACGGCGCGGTGGTCACGTACGCGCAGGTGGGCATGGCGCCGCAGGTGCACCGGCGGCGCACCATGACCCGACGCACGCTGGTCATCCTCGACGAGATCCACCACGCCGGCGACTCGCGTACCTGGGGCGACGGCGTCAAGGCCGCCTTCGAGCCCGCGGTACGCCGGCTGATGCTCACCGGCACGCCGTTCCGCTCCGACGACAATCCGATCCCGTTCGTCAGCTACGAGCGCGGCGGCGACGGGCTGCTGCGCTCCCGCGCCGACTCGGTCTACGGCTACTCCGACGCGCTGCGCGAGGGCGTGGTCCGGCCGGTGCTGTTCCTGGCGTACTCGGGGGAGACCCGGTGGCGCACCAACGCCGGTGAGGAGCTGGCGGCCCGCCTCGGCGAGCCGATGACGCAGGACCTGATCGCCCAGGCGTGGCGTACCGCGCTGGACCCGGCCGGCGACTGGATGCCGCAGGTGCTGCGCGCCGCCGACGCCCGGCTCAGCGTGCTGCGCGACAACGGCATGCCCGACGCGGGTGGCCTGGTCATCGCCAGCGACCAGCAGGTGGCCCGCGCGTACGCGAAGCTGCTGGAGCAGGTGACCGGTGAGAAGGCCGCCGTGGTGCTCTCCGACGACCAGGGCGCGTCCGCGCGGATCGCGACGTTCGCCGCCTCGCAGCAACGGTGGCTGGTAGCGGTGCGGATGGTGTCCGAGGGCGTCGACATCCCCCGGCTCGCGGTCGGCGTGTACGCGACGAGTGCCAGCACCCCGCTGTACTTCGCGCAGGCGATCGGCCGGTTCGTCCGGGCCCGCCGTCCCGGTGAGACCGCGTCGGTGTTCCTGCCCAGCGTGCCGCACCTGCTGGGGCTGGCGAGCGAGATGGAGGCCGAGCGGGACCACGTGCTCGGCAAGCCGAAGGACCGCGAGGGCTTCGACGACGACCTGCTGGAGCGCGCCCAGCGCGACGACGGCGCCAGTGGCGAGCTGGAGAAGCGCTTCGCCGCGCTCTCCGCGACCGCCGAGCTGGACCAGGTCATCTTCGACGGCGCGTCGTTCGGCACCGCCGCCCAGGCCGGTACGCCGGAGGAGGAGGAATATCTCGGCCTGCCCGGTCTGCTCACCGCCGACCAGGTCTCGCTGCTGCTGACCAAGCGGCAGGCCGAGCAGCTCGCCGCGCAGAAGCGCCGGGCCGCCCAGCGGACCGCTGAGCCGGCCGCTGCGGCCCCGGCGGCGGCGCCCCCACCGATGAGTGCCGCCCAGCGCCGGGTGGCGCTACGGCGGCAGCTGAACGCTCTGGTGGCCGCCCGGCACCACCACACCGGCCAGCCGCACGGCAAGATCCACGCCGAGCTGCGCCGGATCTGCGGCGGCCCACCCAGCGCGCAGGCGACGATCGAGCAGCTCGAAGAGCGCATCGCCACCGTGCAGACCCTGTAAGGAAGGGCCCCCTGTTAACGCCTCCGGTAGAGCAGGGGCCCCTTCTTAACACCGGGCGGCGCAGGCGGCACCGGCACGAAAAACCGGCCGGAGGCGACCCGTGTGGGTGCCTCCGGCCGGTTATGTCGTGATGTGGATTTCCTGTCGGACCTCAGTTCGCCATGAGATCGGCGCCACGCCAGCTGAACTCCGGGTCCGACGCGTAGCGCACGGTGATCTTCACGAGATCCTCCGCGTACTTGTTCGCGTGGTGCCCACAGAACACCAGCTCACTCCCACCCGCCAGAGTGATCCGGAGCTTGCCGGCAGCATTGCAGCGGTCGCACCGTTCATCGGCGGCCGGGGGGCTCACCGTCTCGGGCGGCGGCGTGAGGGTCGGGGTCATCGCCTTCCTCCTCTGGTCGTCACCGATGAACACTCTCTTCGGTTGCTCACCTATCGTGCAACACCCATCTCGGGCCCTGCCTTCCCTGTGTGCCCGCGGGGGACCGAGGTCACACATGGCGTGGGGGACAGTGTGCCGTGCACCAAGGGTGCCACGTCAACGATCACAAACAGGCAACCGATCGATCACTGATGAGTGTTCTACGGCTGGTGATCAAACCGGCACGAATTGTTGACGTACGCGGTCAGTCCAGGTAGTCGCGGAGCACCTGGGAACGCGAGGGGTGCCGCAACTTGGACATGGTCTTCGATTCGATCTGCCGGATGCGTTCCCGGGTCACGCCGTACACCTGGCCGATCTCGTCCAGGGTGCGCGGCTGACCGTCGGTGAGGCCGAAGCGCAGGCGCACCACGCCCGCCTCACGCTCGGACAGCGTCTGGAGGACCTGCTGGAGCTGGTCCTGCAGCAGCGAGAACGACACCGCGTCGACGGCGACGACCGCCTCGGAGTCCTCGATGAAGTCGCCGAGCTGGCTGTCACCCTCGTCACCGATGGTCTGGTCGAGCGAGATGGGCTCCCGGGCGTACTGCTGGATCTCCAGCACCTTCTCCGGTGTGATGTCCATCTCCTTGGCCAGCTCCTCCGGGGTGGGCTCGCGGCCCAGGTCCTGGAGCAGCTCGCGCTGGATCCGGCCGAGCTTGTTGATCACCTCGACCATGTGCACCGGGATGCGGATGGTGCGGGCCTGGTCGGCCATGGCGCGGGTGATGGCCTGGCGGATCCACCAGGTGGCGTAGGTGGAGAACTTGTAGCCCTTGGTGTAGTCGAACTTCTCGACGGCGCGGATGAGGCCGAGGTTGCCTTCCTGGATGAGGTCGAGGAAGGCCATGCCGCGACCGGTGTAGCGCTTGGCCAGCGAGACCACCAGGCGGAGGTTGGCCTCCAGCAGGTGGTTCTTGGCGCGCTCGCCGTCCCGGGAGATCCACATCAGGTCGCGCTGCAGGTCGCGGACCAGCTTCTCCTCGCCCTCGTCGGCGGCGCGCAGCCGCTCGGCGGCGTAGAGGCCGGCCTCGATCCGCTTGGCCAGCTCGACCTCCTGCTCGGCGTTGAGCAGCGGAACCTTGCCGATCTGCTTGAGGTACGCCCGCACGGAGTCGGCGGAGGCGGTCAGCTCGGCGTCCCGGCGCGCCTGCTTGAGCGCCTCGGACTCCTCGTCGTCCCACTCGAAGTCGTTGTCGGTGGCGGAGCTGGCCGCGTCGGCCTCGGCGGCCTGGGTCAGCTCGGCCGGCTCCTCGACCACCACGTCCTCGATCTCGGCGGCCAGCTCCTCCGGGTCGATCTCGCCGTCGGGGCCCTCCGCCTTGCCGCCGGCCTTCCCCGGCTTCGCCGCGGCGGTCTTGGCGGCCACCGTGGCCTTGGTGGCGCGGGTCGCCTTGGTGGCCTTCGCCGGGGCGGCGGCCTTGGCGACGTCGGCCGTGGTGGCCTTGCGCGCGGTCGCCTTCCGGGGGGCCGGGGCGGCGGGCGCCTCCTCGGCGGCCGGCGCCTGCTTCGGGGCGGGCGCGGCGGCCTTCTTCGTGGTCTTGGCGGTGGTCGCGCGGGAGGCCGGGGTGGCGGACCGGGCGGCGGCGACGCGGCGGCGGGTGCTCGCCGAGCCGTCCACCACCACCGTCACGCCCGCCTCGGAGAGCGCGCGGAGGATCTTCTTGGCCTGGGCCGGGGTCACCTCAGCGGACTCGACGGTGCGCGCGAGCTGGGCCGACGTGAGCTGACCGCCGGCGCTCTGCGCGTGGGCGATCAGGGTGTCGGTGAGCGAGCGAACGTCGGCGCCGGTCTGGCGGGGATCTGTCACGAAGACCTTCCGGAGGCGAAAAGAGCGAGCACGGCCGGGTCGTCCGGCGCAGCATGGGACGGCCGTGCCGGGCGAGTCGTTGAGGACCCCCGTGTCCCGGGCCGTCCGGTCGCTGGCGGTCCGTGGCGCGTGGGCAGGGTGAATTGTAACGCCGTCTGCCGCGATCATCCCGCGCCGCACGGCGGACCGGCGGTCCGGGACCGCCGAATCGGCGCAGATGTGGACTTTGTAAGGATGATACCCGCGCACGGGTGGGCCGGTCCCGATCGTGCGGGAAGGGGACAAACATGATCACCGCGACGCCTACGGCGCGGGAGTTGCTCACGATCGCGGTCGAGGTGGCCCGGGAGGCCGCCGCCACCGCGTACCGGATGCGGGTCGAGGGTGTCTCGGTGGCCGCGACGAAGAGCACGGTGACCGACGTGGTCACCGCCGCCGACCGGGCGGTGGAGCGGCAGGTGCTGGCCGCGCTGCGGCAGCGGCGGCCGGGCGACGCGGTGCTGGGCGAGGAGTACGGCGCGGGGGAGACCGGCCCCGCCGGCGCCGACGGGGTGCGCTGGATCCTCGACCCGATCGACGGCACCGTCAACTACCTGTACGGGCTGCCCTACTGCGCGGTCTCGCTGGCCGCTGAGGTGGCCGGCGAGGTGGTCGCCGGGGTGGTCCGCAACGTCGTCACCGGCGAGGAGTGGACCGCGACGCTCGGCGGCGGCGCCTGGCGCGACGGGCAGCGGCTGAGCGGCTCGACCGCGACCGATCTCGGCCAGGCGCTCGTGGCCACCGGCTTCGGCTACGACGCCGGCCGCCGGGCCCACCAGGCGCGGGTGGTGACGGAGCTGATCCCGCACATCCGGGACATCCGCCGGATGGGCGCCGCCGCGCTCGACCTCTGCCTGGCCGCCGAGGGGCGGGTGGATGCGTACTACGAGAAGGGCCTGGCCGACTGGGACCTGGCCGCCGGCGGGCTGGTCGCCCGGGAGGCCGGGCTGCTGGTGACCGGCCTGTCCGGCCGCCCGGCCGGACCGGACCTGGTGCTCGCCGCGCCGCCGGCGCTGCACGGGCCGCTGCACGCCCGGCTGGTCGACCTGGACGCCTCCGGCGGGCCGTGACCTGCCCCGCACACGCGACAGGGCGGCCCTCCCGGAGGAGGACCGCCCTGCGTCGTCGGGCCGCCGGCCGCCTACTTCTCGACCGGCTTCGGGCAGGTCTCCGGCGGCGCCTGCGGGGCGCCCAGGTCGCCGAGCGACTGGTTGACCTCGGTGGTGGTGGCGAGCTGCTGGAACTGGTTGCCCAGGACCACGTCGACCACGTCGTCCTTGCGGTTCGCGTCGAACTTCTGGCTGGCCTCGTTCAGGAAGTACGCGCGCAGCAGGTGCGCCGACCCCACGGCGTTGGGACCGAACCGCAACTCGGCCACGCCGTCGAACGCCTTCTTCTCGTTGCCGACCTTCTTGACCTGGAACTTGCGGTTGCGGAAGTCGTCCGCGACGCTGCCGGCCCGGCCGGCCTCGTCGGTGGCGTTGTAGACGTTGATCTTGACGTCCTTCTGCTCCCGCAGCCGCAGGTCGACCAGCGGCCAGCCGTCCGGGCAGGCGGCCGCCGTACCGGCTGTGCCCTGACTGTCCTTCAACACGGCGACGACCACGACGACCAGGGCGACGACCGCCAGCAGTCCGACGACAACGAGTGCCCGCACTCGCGCAAAACTCATCCTGGGCGCTCCCCGGACAGTGATTGGGTGGTGGCGGGCGACGCGGTCGGGCCGCGACCGGTCGGCCGTCCAGTACGCCGCTGAGGTTAACCGTTGTCCGGCTCAGGCGTGGAAACAGTCCGACATACCGGCGCGCCACGCGGTGAACCGGTAGGACTACCCCTATCTTCGTGTCGCCTGAGTCACATTGGGAACAACTTCGGGCGCCGAGGCGTACATCTCCCCCGCGAGGGCGGTATACATGCCTCGCCCACAGGGGGGGTAAGGTTCCGCGCTCACCGGGGGCATTTCGCACCGGCGAGCCCGGCCCACCGCTCGTCGGGTCGGGTGCCCGACAGAGATGGTGGCCGGTCAGGGGAACCGAAACGGCGTCGTCCGGCGTTACAACCGGCAGCGACAATATCGATATTGGAGAGTGAAACCGATGGCCACCGACTACGACGCCCCGCGTCGCGACGAGGTCGACCTCGGCGAGGACAGCCTCGAAGAGCTCAAGGCCCGGCGGGTCGACTCACAGTCGGGCGCCGTGGACGTCGACGAGGCCGAGGTGGCCGAGAGCTTCGAGCTGCCCGGCGCCGACCTGGCCGACGAGGAGCTCACGGTCAAGGTCCTTCCGATGCAGCAGGACGAGTTCCGGTGCGCCCGCTGCTTCCTGGTCCACCACCGCAGCCAGCTGGCGGTCGAGCGCAACGGCGACCTGATCTGCCGCGAGTGCGTCTGATCCCGACCGGGGACACCGGCGGCGGCCTCCTCGACGGGGCCGCCGCTGTTCGAGCCGCCGCCGTGCGCCGGTGGCCGGTTGCTGCTTGACTCGTTACGGGCGGCTGCCACGCCGCGCGGAGCAAGGAGGGCGGACGGGTGAGCGAGCGCAGCGAGGGGACCGGCGCCGACCGGACCCCGGCTCCAGCGGCGAGACCGGCACCGACCGGGCCGGATGCGACACCGACCGGCTCCGCCGTGCCCGCACCTGGCGGCTCCACCGTGCCGCCGGCCTCCACCGAACTCGCCGCGACGGCGGCCACTACCGGCTCCGGTTCGACGTCCGGTGAGCCGGGCGCGGACGCCGGGGAACTCGGCGCGACGGTCGCCGCCCTGACCGCCGACGACATCGCCCCGGCCCGCCGGCGGCAACTGCTGACCCGGCTGGTCGGGCAGGCCCGCGCCCGGGGGATCACCGACCTGTTCAAGCCGAGGGCGGCGGTGCGCTGGATGACCGACACGGTCGCCGAGATCGCCCCGCACGTGCCGATCCGCGACCTCGCCACGCTGCGGCGGCACTTCCCCGGCCTGGACGACGACGCGCTCGCCGACCGGCTGGTCCGCAACGCGTCCCGGGCCACCGCCGGGGTCGGCGCGGCCGGCGGCGGAGTGGCAGCTGTCGAGTGGGCGGTGACGCCCACGCTGCTCTCCGCCCCCGTCCTGCTGGCCGCCGAGACGGTCGCGGTGGTGGCGATCGAGCTGAAACTCATCGGCGAGCTGCACGAGGTCCACCGGGTGCCGCTGCCGGCCGGCGGCACCGGCCGCGCGGTGTCGCTGGTGCAGTCCTGGGCCACCCAGCGCGGGGTCAACCCGATGATGCCGGGCGTCGGAGTGAGCGCGGTGCTCGGCACCGCCGCCCGCCGCGAGCTGCGGGACAGTCTGATGCGCCGATTCGGGCGCAACCTCACCACGCTCGGGCCGTTCCTGACCGGCGCCGCCGTGGCCGGCTACCTCAACCGCCGGGCCACCCGCGCGCTCGGCGAGCAACTGCGCAAGGACCTGCGGCGGACCGCCCGGGCACTGCCGGACAAGCCGTCCTGACCGGCGTCGGACCGGCCGTTCGCGGGCGGCGTCGGGTCAGGCCGCCTCGGGGCGGCGTCGGATCAGGCCGCGTCGCGGGCGGCCAGGACGGCGGCCGCCAGCTGGACCGGGTGCCGGGTGCTGACCACCCAGAACGGGGTCGGGTCCTCCGGGTCGTCCAGCACCACCTGCACGGCGCCGTCGATCCACGGACGCTGCACCACGAAGGCCAGCGGGTCGGAGCCGACGCCGAGCACCTCGCGCCGGCCGGCAGCGTCCAGCGGCACCACGTCCGCGACGTACCGCACCGGGAGGTGGGCGTCGTCCACCCGCAGCTCGCCGTCGCGCACCTCGACCCGGATCCGGCCCAGCCACCACAGGGCGGCCACCGCGGCGGGGATCAGCAGCACGAACGGCAGCCAGGCGCGGACGCCGGTCGCGCCCATCCACAGTTCGACCGCGAGCAGCGCGGCCGCGGCCAGCCCGAGCGGCCAGGCCCACCAGGGCAGGCCGAGGCGCTCCGCGTACGGCGCGGCGGTGGCCGGCGGCGCGGCCGGAGATGACGACTGACGCACACTGACGAGGGTACGGCGCGTCGCGGGCCCGGCAACCGGCAGGATGACAGGGCACCCCCGCAGGACCGGACGGAAGAGGATGACCGTGACAGACGTCGTACCCGTGCCCGTGCGGCTGCTCGACCCGGAGCTGCCGCTGCCGGCGTACGCCCATCCCGGTGACGCCGGCGCGGACCTGGTGGCCGCCGCGGACGTCGAGCTGCCCCCCGGCGGCCGGGCCCTGGTGCCCACCGGCGTGTCGGTGGCGCTGCCCGACGGGTACGTCGGGCTGGTCCACCCCCGATCCGGTCTGGCGGCGAGGCTCGGCGTGACGGTGCTCAACGCGCCCGGTACGGTCGACGCCGGCTACCGGGGTGAGATCCTGGTCAACCTGATCAACCACGATCGGGACACGCCAGCCAAGATCAGCCGGGGCGACCGCATCGCGCAACTGGTGGTCCAGCGGGTCGCCCGGGCCGAGTTCCGGCCGGTGGCCGAGCTGCCCGCGTCCCGGCGTGGCACGGGCGGGCACGGGTCCACCGGTGGGCACGCCGGCCTGGTCCCGGCGCCGTCCGGCGGGCAGAGCGAAGAGGTGGCAGGGTGAGTGCGAACAGCGGAGGGTGGGCGCAGTGATCTTCTCCCGGAAGCGGGCCGACGAGGCGCGTGACAATGGGGTCCTCGACGCCGAGGAGACCCCGTCGGCGCCGGACCGCGGGCCGTACGACGTCAGCGAGGCCCCCGACGCGCCCCGGCTCGACCTGGGCAGCCTCCAGATCCCGGCGGTGCCGGACGTGGAGGTGCGCGTCCAGGCCGACCCGCAGGGCGTGATCCAGCAGGTGGTGCTGGTGCACGGGCAGAGCGCGCTGCAGCTCGGCGTCTTCGCCGCGCCCCGCTCCGAGGGCATCTGGGACGAGGTGCGCGAGGAGATCCGCCAGTCGCTCGTCGCCGACGGCGCCACCGTCCAGGAGGTCGACGGGGAGCGCGGTCCCGAGCTGCGCGCCCGGGTGCGTACCCCGGACGGCCCGACCGACCTGCGCTTCGTCGGCATCGACGGCCCGCGCTGGATGGTGCGCGGCGTCTTCCAGGGCCTCGCGGCCACCGAGGCGGCCACCGCCGGGCCGCTGACGGCCTGCCTGGACGGCCTGGTGGTCGACCGCGGGCAGGAGGCCAAGCCGGTGCGCGAGCCGCTGCCGCTGCGGCTGCCCCGCGAGGTCGCCGAGCAGCAGGCCGCCGCCGAGCAGCAGGAGGTCTGATCCACACGTGCCCGGGCCCGGCGTCGAACGGCGCCGGGCCCGCGGCGTGCCGGCGTCCCGGGCGGCGGTACGCGTACCACGGCGCTCCCGCCGGCGGGCCGTGTCGGCGTACTCTGGCGGGACGGTTCCGCCACCAGCGGGGCCCCGCTGTGGAGAGGGTGACGCGGAGGTCATGACGACCGACGAGAGCCGGGGGTCGCTGCGGCGGCTCCTGCACCGGCTCACCGCCAGCGAGGCCGAGATCGAGGCGCAGGAGCTGCGCCGGGAGAGCGCCGAGTCCGGCGGCACGCCGGCCCGCCAGTGCAACAGGGGCCAGGTGGTGTCGGTGGCCGGGCGGCTGCGCACCGTCGTCTACACGCCGCGCACGAACCTGCCCACGCTGGAGGCGGACCTCTACGACGGCACCGACGTCGTCACGCTGGTCTGGCTGGGCCGTCGGCACATCGCCGGGATCGAGCCGGGCCGGCACCTGACCGCGCGCGGCCGGGTGGCGGTGCGTGACGACCGCAAGGTGATCTACAACCCGTACTACGAGCTGGAGTCGCCGAAGTGACGACCGGACAGCAGCACACCCCGTCGGGTCTCGGCCCGCAGGACGAGGAGCGGCTGCCCAGCCTCGCCGAGCAGATGGCCGACCAGCTCGGCGGATGGCGCGGGCTGGTCGAGTCGAGCATCCCGGTGGTGGTCTTCGTGGTCGCCAACGTGATCGGCGAGCTGCGCCCCGCCGTGTACGCCTCGGTGGCGGTGGCGCTGCTGATCGCCGGCCTGCGGCTGGCCCAGCGCAAGCCGGTGCGGCACGCGGTGAACGGCCTGTTCGGCGTCGGCATCGGCGCGCTGCTGGCCCTGCGTACCGGCGACGAGCGCGACTTCTACCTGCCCGGCATCCTCTACGGCATCGGCTACGGCCTGGCGCTGCTGCTCTCGGCCGCGATCCGGCAGCCGCTGGTCGGCTGGATCTGGTCGGTGCTGGTCGCCAAGGGCCGCTCCGAGTGGCGTGACGACCCCAAGCTGGTCCGCACCTTCACCCAGCTCACCGTGCTGTGGGGCGTGGTGTGGCTGGCCAAGGTCGGCGTACAGGCCGGGCTCTACCTGGCCCACCAGGACACCGCGCTTGGCGTGGCCCGGCTCGCGCTGGGCTACCCGCCGTACGCGCTGCTGCTGCTGATCACCGTTTGGGTGGTGCGCCGGGTCACCCGGGAGGGCGCGCCCACCCCGCTGCCGGGCGCCTAAGGCCGCTTCAGGAACGGTGGCGGTCCGCGCTGGCCGGGCCGAGGATCACCGCGCGTACGTCGTCCTCCACCGCGGCGGTGCAGACGAACACCAGCTCGTCGCCGGCCTCGATCGGGTCGTCCGGGGTGGGCACCAGCACCCGCTTGCCGCGCACGATCGCCACCAGCGCCGCGTCCCGGGGGATCGGCACCGCGTGGATCGCCTGTCCCACGTAGGGCGCGGTCGGCGGCAGGGTGATCTCGACCAGGTTCGCCTCGCCCTGCCGGAACGTCATCAGCCGGACCAGGTCGCCGACGGTGACCGCCTCCTCGACCAGCGCCGCCATCACGCGCGGCTTGC
The DNA here is from genome assembly GCF_028768405.1 of Micromonospora chalcea. NCBI lineage: Bacteria > Bacillati > Actinomycetota > Actinomycetes > Micromonosporales > Micromonosporaceae > Micromonospora > Micromonospora chalcea. Next base: position 6,435,465 of record NZ_CP118233.1, read on the forward strand.
TGACCGCGACGTCGACGCCCCACTGCTCGGTGAACAGCCACTCGTTCTCCGCCCGGTTCACCCGGGCCACCACGCGGGGCACCGCGAACTCGGTCTTGGCCAGCAGCGACACCACGAGGTTGACCTTGTCGTCGCCGGTGGCCGCGACGACCACGTCGCACCCGGCCACGTCGGCCTCCTCCAGGCTGGCCAGCTCGCACGCGTCGGCGAGCACCCAGTCGGCGGCGGGCACCCGGTCGGGCCGCAGCATCTTCGGCTGCCGCTCGATCAGCATCACCTGGTGGCCGTTGTCGATCAGCTCCTGGGCGATCGAGCGGCCCACGTTGCCGGCGCCGGCGATGGCGATCCGCATGGCTCAGTGCCCCCCTTCCGGCGGCGCCGCCGCCACCGACGTGACCGGGCCGTTGATGTCGTCGGTCACCAGCATGAAGACCTGGTCGCCCTCCTGCACCACGGTGGAGGCGGTGGGCAGGGTGCCGATGCCGAACCGGTTCAGGTAGGCCACCCGGGCGCCGGCGGCCTGCTCCAGCTGCCGCAGCGGCCGGCCGATCCAGTCCTTGTGCACCGGCACCTCCATGATCGACACGGTGCTGGTCGGGTCGCGGAAGATCTCCACGTTGCCCTCGGGGACCAGGTGGCGCAGCATCCGGTCGGCCGTCCACCGGACGGTTGCCACGGTGGGGATGCCCAGCCGCTCGTAGACCTGCGCCCGGCGCTGGTCGTAGATGCGGGCCGCGACCCGGGACACGCCGAACGTCTCCCGCGCCAGCCGGGCCGAGATGATGTTGGAGTTGTCACCGCTGGAGACCGCCGCGAACGCGTCGGCCCGCTCGATGCCGGCCTGGCGCAGCACCTCGCCGTCGAAGCCCGCGCCGGTCACGGTGATGCCGGCGAAGTCCGGCCCGAGACGGCGGAACGCGTCCGCGTCCTGGTCGATCACCGCCACCGAGTGGCCGCGCGACTCCAGGCTGTGGGCCAGGGTCGACCCGACCCGGCCGCAGCCCATGATCACCACATGCACGGTGTCCGCTCCTCCCACGGCGCCGCCCGCCGACCCGTCGCCTGCGAGCCTGCCACGTCCCCCTGCCGGACGGGGGACCGAACCGTACCGCGCGGACGCACGCGGGGGAGATCGACCACCCCTGCGCCCCGGATCCGGTGGTCGTACGCTTGGCGGTTGTGGCCCGACCCACCTCGCTGCTGAAGCGACTCCTCCTCGGTCGACCGTTCCGGTCCGACCGCCTGCAGCACACGCTGCTGCCGAAGCGCATCGCGTTGCCGGTCTTCGCCTCCGACGCGCTCTCCAGCGTGGCGTACGCGCCGGACGAGATCCTCCTGACGCTGTCCATCGCCGGCGCCTCGGCGTTCTTCTTCTCGCCGTGGGTCGCGCTCGCGGTCGTCGTGGTCATGCTCACCGTGGTGGCGAGCTACCGGCAGAACGTGCACGCCTACCCCTCCGGCGGCGGCGACTACGAGGTCGCGACGGTCAACCTCGGTCCCAAGGCCGGCCTGGCGGTGGCGAGCGCGCTGCTCGTCGACTACGTGCTCACCGTCGCCGTCTCGGTCTCCTCCGGCGTGGCGAACCTCGGCTCGGTGGTGCCGTTCGTGGCCACCCACAAGGTGCTCATCGCGGTCAGCGCGGTGGTGCTGCTCACCGCGATCAACCTGCGCGGCCTGCGCGAGTCCGGCACCGCCTTCGCCATCCCCACGTACGGCTTCGTGATCGTCATCGGCGGCATGCTGCTGACGGGGCTGGTCCGCGTCTTCGTGCTCGGCGACGACCTGCGCGCGCCGAGCGCCGGCCTGGAGATCCAGGCCGAGCACAGCGTCACCGGGTTCGCGCTGGTGTTCCTGCTGCTGCGCACGTTCTCGTCGGGCTGCGCGGCGCTCACCGGCGTGGAGGCGATCTCCAACGGCGTACCCGCCTTCAAGGCCCCGAAGTCGAAGAACGCGGCGACCACGCTGCTGTTGCTCGGCGGCATCGCGGTCACCATGCTGGTCGGCATCATCTGGCTGTCCCGGCTCACCGGCCTGCAGTTCGTCGAGGACCCGAGGACGCAGATCGTCTCCGGCCCGGTCGACTACGTGCAGAAGACGGTGACCGTGCAGCTCGGGGAGACCGTGTTCGGCGGCGGCTCGGTGCTGCTCTACGTGGTCGCCGGGATGACCGCGCTGATCCTGTTCCTGGCCGCCAACACCGCCTTCAACGGCTTCCCGGTGCTCGGCTCGATCCTCGCGCAGGACCGCTACCTGCCGCGCCAGCTGCACACCCGAGGCGACCGGCTGGCGTTCTCCAACGGCATCCTCTTCCTGGCCGTCTTCGCGGTGGTGCTGATCATCGGCTTCCAGGCCGAGGTGACCAAGCTCATCCAGCTCTACATCGTCGGGGTGTTCGTCTCGTTCACGCTCTCCCAGGCCGGCATGATCCGGCACTGGAACCGGCACCTTCGCAACGAGCGGGACCCGGAGGCGCGCCGCCGGATGCTGCGCTCCCGGGCGATCAACACGTTCGGCATGGTGATGACCGGCGTGGTGCTGGTCATCGTGCTGGCCACGAAGTTCCTGCTCGGGGCGTGGATCGCGATCGTCGCGATGGCGGTGATGTACGTGGTGATGCTCGGCATCCGCCGGCACTACGACCGGGTCGCGGAGGAGCTGGAGCCGACCGAGCAGCGGGGCGTGCTGCCCGCCCGCAACCACGCCATCGTGCTGGTCAGCAAGCTGCACAAGCCGACGCTGCGGGCGGTCGCGTACGCGCGGGCGACCCGGCCGGACACGCTCACCGCGGTCACCGTGAACGTGGACGAGCAGGACACCCGGGAACTGCAGGCCGACTGGGAGCGCCGCGAGCTGCCGGTGCCGCTCACCGTGATCGACTCCCCGTACCGGGAGATCACCCGGCCGATCCTCAACTTCGTCGCGTCGGTGCGCCGGGAGTCGCCGCGCGACGTGGTCACCGTCTTCATTCCCGAGTACGTGGTGGGGCGCTGGTGGGAGAACCTGTTGCACAACCAGAGCGCGCTGCGGCTCAAGGGGCGGCTGCTGTTCGAGCCGGGCGTGATGGTGACCAGCGTGCCCTGGCAGCTCGCCTCCACCGCCAGCAAGAACCTGGACCGCCTGGACGCCACGCTCAGCCGGGGTCCGGCGCGCGGCCCCCGGGTGGCGCCGCAGAGCACACTGCCGCCGCCGGTGGCGTCCACCCCGTCCACCCCGTCCGCGCCCTCCGCCGAGCGGGAGGAACGGCCGTGAGCGCCGACGAGCGTCCCGGTCCGGTGCCGACGGCGGAACGCCCCGGGCTGGAGGAGGCCGAGCGGGTCGAGCTGACAGTCGACGCGGTCGCGCCGGGCGGGCACTGCGTGGCCCGCGTCGGCGGGCAGGTGGTCTTCGTCCGGCACGCGCTGCCCGGCGAGCGGGTGATCGCCGAGGTGACCGAGCTGCACCGGGGCTTCGCCCGCGCCGACGCGGTGGAGATCCTGGACGCCGCACCGGACCGGGTCACCCCGCCGTGCCCGTACGCCCGGCCGGGCGGGTGCGGCGGTTGCGACCTCCAGCACGTCGCCCCGGCCGCCCAGCTCGACTGGAAGCTCGCCGTGGTGCGCGAGCAGCTCACCCGGCTGGGCGGCCTCACCACCGCGCAGATCGACGCGCTCGGCGTACGCGTCGAGGCGCTGCCCGGCGGGCCGCTGGGCTGGCGTTCCCGGGTCCGGTACGCGGTCGACGCGGCCGGGCGGGCCGGGCTGCTCAAGCACCGCTCGCACGAGGTGGTGCCGATCGAGCGGTGCCTGATCGCGCACCCGGCGATCCAGGAACTGCCGGTGCTCCCGCCGACCGGCGCCCGCTGGCCCGACGCCGACGCGGTGGAGACCGTCGCCAGCACCGGCGGGGACGTCGCCGTGGTCGCGTACGCCGAGGGGGTTCCGACGGCGGTGAGCGGGCCGGAGCGGGTCCGGGAGACGGCGGCCGGGCGGTCCTTCACGCTGCCCGCCTCCGGGTTCTGGCAGGTGCACCCGGCGGCGGCGGACGCGCTGACCGGCGCGGTGCTCGACCTGCTCGACCCGCAACCGGGCGAGACGGCCTGGGACCTGTACGGCGGCGCCGGGCTGTTCGCCGCCGCGCTCGCCGAACGGGTCGACGGGGCCCGGGTGACGCTCGTCGAGTCCGCGCCGGACGGCGTGGCCGCGGCCCGGGAGAACCTCGCCGACCTGCGCGGCGTCGAGGTGGTCGCGGCGCGGGTGGAGACCGCGCTGGCCCGGCGCCGGATCACCGGCCCGGTCGACCTGGTGGTGCTCGACCCGCCGCGCTCCGGCGCGGGCGCGCCGGTGGTCCGCGACGTGGTGGCCGCCGGGCCGCGCGCGGTCGCGTACGTGGCGTGCGACCCGGCCGCCTTCGCCCGGGACGTCCGCACGTTCCGCGAGGCGGGGTGGCGGCTGGCCGAGTTGCGCGGGTACGACCTGTTCCCGATGACCCAGCACGTGGAGCTGGTCGGCCTGTTCCTGCCCGCGCACGGCCCCGGCCCCGCGCGTTAAGAAGGGGCCCTTTTACTACCGGATCCGTTAAGAAGGGGCCCTTCCTTGCGCATCGTCGGGCTGATGTCGGGCACGTCCTACGACGGCGTGGACGTGGTGGCCGCCGAGTTCACCGCCGACGGCGACACGCTGCGGCTGCGGCCGCTCGGACACCGCGAGCTGGCGTACCCGGACGACCTGCGGGCCGAGATCGGCGCGCTGCTGCCCCCGGCGGCCACCACCATCGAGGCGGTCTGCCGGCTGGACAACCGCCTCGGCGAGGTGTTCGCCGAGGCGGCGGCGGCCGGCGTCGAGCTGGCCGGGGGCGCTGCCGACGCGGTCGTGTCGCCCGGGCAGACGGTCTTCCACTGGGTCGAGGCGGGCCGGGTGCGCGGCACGCTCCAGCTCGGCGCGCCGGCCCGGGTGGCCGCCCGGGTGGGCGTACCCGTGCTGCACGACCTGCGCTCGGCGGACGTGGCGGCCGGCGGCCAGGGCGCGCCGCTGGTCCCGGCGTTCGACGCGCTGCTGCTCGACCCGGCTGCCGGCCCACGTGCGGCGTTGAATCTCGGCGGGATCGCGAACCTCACCGTGGTCGCGCCCGGCGCGCCCGTCCTCGGGTACGACGTGGGCCCGGCCAACGCGCTGCTGGACGCCGCCGCCCGGCGCTTCCTGGACCGGCCCTGCGACGTCGACGGAGCGCGGGCCGCGGCCGGGCGGGTGCACGAGGCGCTGCTGGCCCGGCTGCTCGCCGAGCCGTACTACGCCGCGCCGCCGCCCAAGTCGACAGGCAAGGAGCTGTTCCACGGCGCCTACCTGGACGCGGCGCTGGCCGCGCTCGGCGAGCCGGTGGCCGCCGACGACGTGCTGGCCACGCTCACCGAGCTGACCGCCCGCACGGTGGCCGACGCCTGCGACCGGCACCGGGTCACCGAGGTGGTGGCCGCCGGCGGGGGAGTGCGCAATCCCACACTCCGGGCGCGGCTGGCCGCGCTGGGCGTGGGACGCTGGCGGCTGCGCACCACCGACGAGCTGGGCGTACCCGCCCAGGCCAAGGAGGCGTACGCGTTCGCGCTGCTCGGCTGGCTGTCCTGGCACGGCCTGCCGGGCGCGGTGCCGTCGGTGACCGGCGCTTCCCGGGCCACCGTGCTCGGCTCCTGGACGCCGGCCGGCCCGTCCGCCGCCGCGCCGCGCCCACCCGCGCCCCGGCGGCTGGTGGTCGACGCCTGACCTGGGTCGATGCACGGCCGGGCTGCGGACTGTCGCGCGGCCGATAGACTCTCCGGTCATGAGTGTTGAAGAGGGCACGGCCAACCACGGTCGGCTGCTGGGCACCGTCCGCGGCCCGCAGGACGTGAAGCGGATGACCGCCGAGCAGCTGGACATCCTCGCCGCCGAGATCCGTGACTTCCTGATCGCCAAGGTCTCCCGCACCGGCGGCCACGTCGGCCCCAACCTGGGTGTGGTCGAGCTGACCCTGGCGATGCACCGGGTCTTCGACTCCCCCCGCGACCGGCTCCTCTTCGACACCGGCCACCAGGCGTACGTACACAAGATCCTCACCGGCCGGCAGGAGGGCTTCGACAAGCTCCGCCAGCGCGGTGGCCTCTCCGGCTACCCCAGCCAGGCGGAGAGCGAGCACGACCTGATCGAGAACTCGCACGCCTCCACCGCCCTGTCGTACGCCGACGGCCTCGCCAAGGCGTACGCGCTGCGCGGCGAGAAGCGCTCCGTGGTCGCCGTGGTCGGCGACGGCGCGCTCACCGGCGGCATGTGCTGGGAGGCGCTGAACAACATCGCCACCGCCGGCAACCCGCTGGTGATCGTCGTGAACGACAACGGCCGGTCCTACTCGCCGACCATCGGTGGCCTCGCCGACCACCTGTCGTCGCTGCGGCTCAACCCCGGCTACGAGAAGGTGCTCGACACGGTCAAGGACGCGCTGGGCAACACCCCGTTCGTCGGCAAGCCGATGTACGAGGTGCTGCACGCGGTCAAGAAGGGCATCAAGGACGCGGTCGCCCCGCAGGCCATGTTCGAGGACCTCGGCATCAAGTACGTCGGCCCGGTCGACGGCCACGACGTGCCGGCCGTCGAGGCGGCGCTGCGCGCGGCCAAGAACTTCGGCGGCCCGGTGATCGTGCACGCGGTCACCCGCAAGGGCTACGGCTACCGTCCCGCCGAGGACGACGAGGCCGACTGCCTGCACGGCCCCGGCGCGTTCGACGCCGAGACCGGCAAGCTGCTCGCCGTGCCGTCGGTGAAGTGGACCAACGTCTTCGCCGACGAGCTGGTCGCGATCGCCGACGAGCGGCCCGACGTGGTCGGCATCACCGCCGCCATGGCCGAGCCCACCGGCATCGCCACGCTCGCCCGCAAGTACCCGGAGCGGGTCTACGACGTGGGCATCGCCGAGCAGCACGCCGCCACCTCCGCCGCCGGCCTCGCCATGGGCGGGTTGCATCCGGTGGTGGCGGTCTACGCCACGTTCCTCAACCGCGCGTTCGACCAGGTCCTGCTGGACGTGGCGATGCACAAGCTGCCCGTCACGTTCGTGCTGGACCGCGCCGGCATCACCGGCCCGGACGGGCCCAGCCACTACGGCATCTGGGACATGTCGGTCTTCGGCGTGGTGCCCGGCCTGCGGATCGCCGCGCCCCGTGACTCGGCCACGCTGCGTGAGGAGCTGCGCGAGGCGATCGCCGTGGACGACGGCCCGACCATCCTGCGCTTCCCGACCGGCACCGTCGCCGCCGACCTGCCGGCCGTACGCCGGGTCGGCCCGGTCGACGTGCTGGCCGAGTCGGCGCGTACCGACGTGCTGCTGGTGGCGGTCGGCTCGTTCGCCGGCCTCGGTGTCGAGGTCGCCGCCCGGGTCGCCGAGCAGGGGTACGGCGTGACTGTGGTCGACCCGCGCTGGGTGCGCCCGGTGCCGGCCGAACTGGTCGAGCTGGCGTCCGCGCACCGGCTCGTGGTCACCGTGGAGGACGGCGTACGCATCGGCGGCGTCGGCTCCGCGCTGGCGCAGGCGATGCGCGACGCGGACGTCCGCGTACCGGTGAAGGACATGGGCGTACCGGCCGACTGGCACCCGCACGGCAGCCGCGCGCAGATCCTGGCCGACCTGCGGCTGACCGCGCAGGACGTGGCACGCGACGTCACCGGCTGGATCTCCAGCCTGGACGCCACCCCGGTCGACCCGGCCGCGAACGGAGCCCGAGCCCAGAGCTGACCCCGCTCTCCTGCCCGCCGCCCGGTCTGCGCGTCGATCTTGCACTTGCGGCCCTCCTGATGTCGGCTTCGCCCGATAAGGGAGGGCCGCAACCGCAAGATCGCTGGATGTCTTGTGTCGAGGGAGGGGCGGTGGAGATTCGGGAGGCCGGGCTCGGGGATCTTTCGGGGATCGTCGAGTTGCACAGCCGGGCGCGGGTCGCCTACTACGGGGCCGGTGGGTTGCCGACCGAGGAGATCCTCACTCCGGAGCTGGCTCGGGAGCAGCGGGAGGGCTGGGCGGCGGCAATCACCTCGGCGCGCAAGCAGGTGCGAGTCGCCATCGTGGACGGTGTCCTGGCCGGGGTGCTGGCCATGGGTCCGCCGCACTCGTCCGACCTGGATCCGCGGACGACCGCGCAGCTCTACCAGATCCACGTCGATCCGGGACTCTGGGGCCGAGGCGTCGGTGGCGCGCTGCACGCGCTGTTCGTGCGTCACCTGGCGGACGAGGGGTTGGCGCTGGGCGTCCTGGAGGTGTGGGAGCGCAACACCCGGGCCCGCGCGTTCTACACGCGCCACGGTTGGCGCCCCGACGGCACCTCCCGCCCCGGCCCGGCCCGAACCCCCTACGTAGGCATGCAGCTGACCCACCCTTAGCCCGTCGCTTAGCCCTCACCCTCACCTCAGCCCGCCCTGAACCCGTCGATCTAACACTTCCGACCCCGAGGTTGCCGGTTTTGCCCTGATCGGCGGGGCCCTCACTGCAAGATCGCCGAGTCCCTCCAGCCCTGGCCCCGCCCTGGCCTGCCCTGTTGACCAAGGAGTTTGGGTGCGTGGAGAGCCTCCCGGACGACACAAACTCCTTGATCACCGAGCCAGTCGGGTGATCATGAGGTTGGCGGGGATTGGTGTCCGGTTTGTCGCCGTCAAGTTCATGATCGACGGGGTGGGCGGCGGGGCGGGACAACGGCGGGGTTACGGGGTGGGGAGGGAGCGGTACCAGGTCTTCTCGGTGCCGGCCAGGCTGAACGTCTGCCGCTGGTCGGTGTGCTCGACGACCACCAGGCCGGGACGGTCCACCAGGCGGGTGGTGCCGGGCGGGGCGGAGAACGACACCTCGCCCGTACGCCAGCTCAGCACCGCCAGCGGCCGGCCGGGCATCGGCAGGTGGTACGCCTGGAGCGTGGTGGACCGGTCGGCGGGGGAGACCACCGGCGTGCCGCCGTCCGCGGGCCGGTAGACCACCGCGGTCATCGTCCCGCTGGGACTGTCCCAGCTCAACTGTTCCAACTCGCCCGGCTCCCCGTCGCCGAGCGCCACCGAACCGAGCGAACGGGTGGCGATCTTCGCCATCGGCCAGGACTCCGGCGCGGAACGGGGCGCGTCCCGGTCGCCGATGCGGCGCGGCACACTGCCGAACGGGCCCCGCTCACCGGCCAGCACGCAGGTGTCCAGCCCGGTCAGCGCGCGCTTCCCGGCGCCCGTGTCGTCGCGTACCAGGGGGTAGCGGGGCGCTTCGGTGGCCGTACCCAGGTCGAGGACGCGGTCGGCGGCCTTGCCGCGCGGCAGTGACGTCGTGGGCCGCAGCGCCGCGGTCAGCTCGACGGCCCGGCAGTCCGGCACGGCGACCGGCTCGGTGACGCCGTCGGTGCTGGCGACGGCCTTGCCGTCGGGGCCGAGCAGGCGTGCGACGCGGGCCGAGGTGAGGTAGCGGCGGCCGTCCGGGTCGCGCACCGGCAGCACGTCGGAGTAGACCAGGTAGCCGGGATCGGTGTACTCGGTGGCGTGTGCCACCCGCCAGCGCTGCCCGTCCCGGTCGAGTTGCAGCAGCCAGGAGGCGGCGTCACCGGGCACATCGGCGGCGACCAGCGCCAGCGCGGAGCCGGCCACCTGACCGGAGAAGAGGATGCCGGAGGTGGGCACGTGTACCCGGTCGTCCACCGGGGAGCGCCACTCGCGTACCGCTGTGGTGATCGCGGCGGTCGCCGCCGCGTCGCCGGCCAGGCTGCCGCGCGGCGGCCACACCGCGAGGTTGCCGTCCAGGCTGTCGTAGCCGACCCGCAGATCCGCCGGCTTCCGGTCCGCGATCGGTCCGCAACCCGCGGTGACCAGCAGCAGAGCTGCCAGCGCGGTGCCCGTCGTAGCGCTTCGGCGGGCTGAAAGCACCCTGATCCCCTCGCCGGTCGTCGGTCGGAAGCCCACATGGTACGAGACGGCCCGCCACCCGGCCGCGCCCGGCTCACCCTTTCGGTCGAGTGACCACTGCGGAACGTGACGGGCGATTCGGGTATCAATATCCGGCTCCGGTAGACTCCGCCGATTGTGACGCCTGCCGAGACCCGCGGCGCCTCGACGCCGGACGCCGCCGCCCCGACGGGCCACCGCTCCGTCACCCTTGATCCACCACCGGTCACCGTCGCCGAGCCGGAGCCGGCGACCACGACACCTCCGCAACCGCCGGCCGAGCCCGAGGCGCCGGCCACGCCGGGCGCGCGGCGCGCGCGCCGGTGGCGGTGGACCCGCCGCCGGATCGACCTCATCGTGTACGGCGGATTCCTGCTCGCCGCGATCTGGGTGACCAGCGGCATCTGGGCCGACCCGGCCGGGCGGGTGGCCGCGCTCTACAGCAGCGACCCGGCGCAGGTGCAGTTCTTCCTGGCCCACTCGGTACGGGTGGTGCTGCACGGCGAGTTCCCGTTCTTCACCGAGCAGTTCAACTACCCCGACGGCGTCAACCTGATGGCGAACACCGCCATCCTGGCGCTCGGCATCCCGATGGTGCCGGTGACCCTCCTGTTCGGACCGGCGGTCTCCTTCGTCACGCTGGTCACGCTCGGCCTGGCCGGCACCGCCGCCGCCTGGTACCGGGTGCTGTCCCGGCACGTGATCCGGCACCGCCCGGCCGCCGCCGTGGCGGCCTGGTTCTGCGGGTTCTCGCCGGCCATGCTGTCGCACGCCAACTGGCATCCGAACATCATCAGCCAGTTCCTGCTGCCGTTCATCGTGTGGCGGGTGCTGGTGCTGACCCGCTCGACCCGGCCGGTGCGCGACGGCGTGCTGCTGGCGCTGCTGGTCACCGCGCAGGCGTTCATCAACGAGGAGATCCTGCTCTTCACCGCGCTCGCGCTGGGCGTGTTCCTGATCGCCGTGGTGGTGCAGCAGCGCGAGCGGTGGACGACCGCGTGGCGTCCGCTCGGCGCCGGGCTGGCGGTCTGCGCGGCGCTGGCCGGCGCGCTGCTGGCGTACCCGCTGTATGTGCAGTTCGCCGGCCCGATGGCGTACCACGGGCTCAGCGACGCGGTACGCGACTACGGCAACGACATCGCCGCGTACTTCGCCCCCGGCTCGCCCACGTTCGGCGGCAACGAGCGCGCCAACGTCAACCTCGCCCCGAACTACTCGGAGGAGAACGCGTTCTTCGGCTGGAGCCTGTCGCTGATTGCCGTGGGCATCGTGATCTGGCTGCGGCGCGACGTGATCGTCCGGGCGCTGGCCGCGACCGGGCTGTTCTTCGCCGTGCTCTCCCTCGGCGAGCGGATCTCCTGGTGGGACCGGGAACTCGTCACCGGGCCGTGGGAGTTCCTGGTGCGGCTGCCGCTGCTGGACGCCGTGGTGCCCACCCGCTTCGGCCTGATCACCAGCGTGACGGTGGCGATCCTGCTCGCGTACGCGGTGCGCCGCGCCTGGGCGCTGCGGGGCGTGGACCGGCGGACGGCCCGCAAGCTCACCGCCGCCGGCCTGATCCTCGCGCTGCTGCCGATCGCGCCGATGCCGTTGCGGGTCACCACCCGGGAGCCGGTGCCGAAGTTCATCACCGCCGACCGGTGGCGGCAGTACGTCGGCCCGGACCAGACGCTCGTGTCCGTGCCGGTGCCGGCGATGGGCAACACCGACCCGATGCGCTGGGCGGCCAGCACCAACCTCGACTTCAAGATTCCCGGCGGCTACTTCCTCGCCCCGCGCAACGGCGTCACCGGAGACCCGGGACGCTTCGGCGGGCGGCCCAGCGGCATCGGCGAGATGCTGCGGGAGGTGTCGTCCACCGGCCGGACGCCGAAGCTCGACGACCGGCAGCGCCGCCGCTACCTGGACGAGCTGCGGCACTGGAACGCGGCGGTGGTGGTGCTGCCGCTGGCCGAGCAGAACGCCGAGCCGCTGCGCCGCACGGTGGAGCAACTGGTCGGGCCCGGACGGCAGGAGCTGGACGTGTGGCTGTGGGACGTGCGGAAACTGACCAGCCGGCCCGCCTGACCGCACCCGAGCAGCCCGCTCCCGCGCCCGCGCCCCGCCGCCGGCCGGTCGACGCGCTGGTGGTGGCCGGCTACCTCGCGCTCGCGGTGCTGCTCACCAGCGACCAGTGGCGCCGCCCGGAACGGCTGTTCCACCAGGCCGGCGACCAGATCCTGTTCGAGTGGATGCTGGCCCGGGCCGCCCGCGCGGTCACCGGCGGCGAGAACCCGCTGCACAGCGCCGCGCTGAACGCCCCGGACGGGGTGAACCTGATGGCGAACACGTCGGTGCTCGGGCTGGGCGTGCCGCTCACCCCGGTCACCGTCGCGTTCGGCTCCCAGGCGGCGTTCCTCGTCGCCGTGACGATCAGCCTCGCCGGCACCGCCACCGCCTGGTACGCGCTGCTCGCCCGCCGGCTGGTCCGCTCCCGGGCCGCCGCCGCGGTGGGCGGCCTGGTCTGCGGCTTCGCCCCGGGCATGGTGGCGCAGGCCGGCGCGCACCTGCACATGGCCGCCCAGTTCCTGGTGCCGGTGATCCTCGCGCTGGTGTTCCGCCCGGCCACCGACCGGGTACGCCGCGACGGCGTGCTGCTCGGGCTCGCCGTCGCGTACCAGGTGTTCCTCGGCGAGGAGGTGCTCGTCTTCCTGGCGCTGGCCGCCGGGGTGTTCGCCGGGGCGTACGCGCTCGCCGACCGGGCCGCCGCGCGTCGCCTGGCGCCGGTGGTGGCCCGCCGGCTGGGCGTCGGCGCGCTGGTGGCGGGCGTGCTGCTGGCGTACCCGCTGTGGTTCCAGTTCGCCGGGCCGGGCCACTACCGGGGGATGCCGTTCCACACCGGGGGCTACCGGCTGGACCTGGTCTCGTTCGTCGCCTCCGCCCGGCAGAGCGTCGCCGGGGACGCCCACCGGGCCGGGCTGCTGTCGCCGAACCCGACCGAGCAGAACTCGTTCTTCGGCCCGTTCCTGCCGCTGCTGGCGCTGCTCGTCGTGGTACGGCTGTGGCGGCGGCCGCTGGTACGCGCGCTCGCCGCGTGCGGCCTGCTGTTCGCGGCGCTGTCGCTCGGCGCCTCGGTGGTGGTGAACCGCGACGACACCGGGCTGCCCGGCCCGTACCGCCTGCTCGCCGGGGCGCCGCTGCTGGACCTGGTGGTGCCGGCGCGCTTCGCGCTGGTGTGCGTACCGGTGCTCGGGGTGCTGCTGGCGCTCGCAGTCGACCGGGTCCGGCACGGCGCCGTGCGCGCCTGGGCGCCGTGGGCCGGCGCGGTCGCCGCCGCGCTGCTGCCGCTGACGCCGACCCCGATCCGCACGGTGCCGGTCGCGCCGGTCCCGGCCGTCGTGTCCGGCGGCGGCTGGCAGGAGTACGTGCCGCAGGGCCGCACGCTGGTGCCGGTGCCGCCGGTGACCGGGGCGGCGGTCAGCCCGGCCATGTTCTGGTCGGCGCGCACCGCGCTGGCGTTCGACGCGCCGGGCGGCTACTTCATCGGCCCGCGCTCGGCGGACGACCCGGCCGCCCGCTGGGGCGCGCCGGACCGGCCCACGTCGCTGCTGCTGCGCCGGGCCGCCGAGACCGGCCAGGTGCCGCCGGTCGGCGACGCGGAACGCCGGCAGGCGGTGGCCGACCTGCGGCACTGGCGGGCGGCGGCGCTGGTGCAGGCAGACTCGACGCCGGCCGACCCGGTACGCGCCACGCTGGACGCCCTTCTCGGCCCCGGCCGGGACGTGCCCGGCGGGCACCTGTGGGACGTCCGGGCGCTGACCGGCTGACCGGGACGCCGGCTCAGACCCGGTCGCGCACGTCCCAGAGCCACACGTCGTCCACCCGCTGCGGCGGGCCGAGCAGCTCGGCCATCAGGTCACGCAGCACCGCCTCGCGCGGACCGGACCCGAGCACCACCACCGACGCCCGCCAGAAACGCAGGTCGTCCACGGCCTGGCGGCGGTTCTCCTCGGTGATCTCCGGCACCTCGTTGGCGTCCATCGTGGAGTAGATGAGCGTGCTGGTGGGGCGGTTCGGCGCGCCGAAGACACCCTCACCGCGTTCGTTGGGGCCGATGAAGTAGCCGCCCGGGATCGGGAACTCGTGTCCGGTCAGCGCGCTCCAGCGCAGCGTGTGCAGCCCGTGCACGTTGCTCGGGATCGGCACCGGCACCAGCGTGCGGCCCTCCGGCACGTACGGCCGCCAGCCACCGGCGGTGATGAAGCGCGGCGGCGGGTCGATGTGCTCCGCCGGCAGCGGACGCGGGATCAGCGGCACCAGGGCGGCCACGATCGCGGCGTACCCGGCCAGCCGCAGCACCCGGCGGCGCGTGTCGCGCGCGGCCGTCCCGTCGCCGTCGCCGTCCGTGCTGTCGTCGGCGGCGGCGCGGGGGGCGGGCACCGGCGGACGGCCGGCACCGGCCAGCGCGTCCCACGCCAGGGCGAGCAGCACACCCACGGCGGCCACCACGACCAGGCTCAACCGGGTCGGCATCATCATCTCGACCAGCGGCAGGTCGTCCGGAATGTACGCCCACGGCCCGTCGACGTCGGTCTCCACACCGTTGAACCGCACCACCGGGCCGATCGAGGCGATCGTGAAGACGACCACCAGCACGGCCAGGATCCGGGCCGGCACCGACCGGCGGACCAGCAGCACCAGCGCGCCCAGCGCCACCAGCACCAGCGGCCAGCCGAACCAGGTGTTCTGCTCGGTCAGCCCGATGGTCTTCTCCACCGCCTCGTCACCGGCGATCGTGTCCCGGGCGAACGTGACGAAGGCCACCAGGTCCTCGCCCCAGTTGTGGAAGACGCCGCCCTGCAATCCGCGGTAGGACTGCGGCCCGTTGAACTGGAACCAGATCGGGTACGCGGTCAGCAGCAGCGCCAGCCCGCCGCCGAGCCCGAGCGCGGCCAGGAACGACCCGGCCCGCGCGCGGGCCGCCCGGGGCCGCTGCACCGCGTACGCCACCACGACGACCAGGCAGGCCAGCGCGGTGAGCAGCAGCATCTCCTCGTTGATGAAGACCTGGTACGCCACCAGCAGCCCGAGCGCCAGCCCGTTGCGCCGCCACCGCCCCGGCTCGCCCAGCCGCAGCACCCGCGCCACGATCAGCGGCAGCAGGAAGTTCGACACGAAGTTGGGCTGGCCGTTCGCGTGGTGGACGATGCCCGGCGCGAAGCCGAGGAACGCGCCACCGGCGAACGCGGCGGCCCGGGACCGGACCAGGTGCCGCGACAGCACCCAGTACGACGTGGCGGCGGTCGCCGACAGCGCCGCGCCCAGGTAGAGCGCGTACATCACCTGCGGGCCGAGCAGCAGCGTCAGCGGCGCAAGCGGCAGCGTCACCCCGAGCAGCGAGGTGTTCGCCATCATGTTCACCCCGTCCGGCGCGTTCTGCCGGGTGGTGAACAGCGGGTTCTCCAGGTGCTGCACCGAGTACGCGCCGTGCGCGAACAGCCACTCGAACCAGCTGTGGTCGGTCGGCAGGTGCGAGGAGACCCGGTGCTCCACGTCGCCCCAGTAGTTGAGGCAGACGAGAACACCGAGCAGCACATAGGCTCCGATGGCCAGCAGATCGGCGCGGGCCGGCCGGCGACGGGCACGGCGTGGCGGATCGGCCACGACGGCGTCCGTCTCGACGGACGAGGGGTTCAACGAGGGGTCCACCACGGGCACGGCCACGACGCGCCATCGTACAGGCGAATTGTGGCAATGCCGGTCACGGCCGGACGGCGGCCGGGCGCGCGGGAGAGGATGGTCGTGACCGTCATCGATCTGGGGGAGTTGCGTCACGACGCTCCGCCCCCGGCGGCCCCCCGCCCGCCGCGCAGCGTCGGGCGGCCGGCCCGCACCCTGGCGCTCCTGCTGCTGGCGCTGCTCACGCTCGCCGCCGCCGCGCCGCCGCGAGGACCGGCGGAGTGGACGCTGCCCGGCGGCCTGGGCTCGGCCGTGTTCGTCTCCGGCGACGTGGTGTACGTGGTGCGGCCGAACCGCGGTGACGGGCGGGAGATCGTCGCCTACCGCGAAGGGCGGGAACTGTGGCGCAGTCCGCTGCCCGGCATCGGCACCGCCGTGTCGGTGTGGGAGCAGGACGGCCGGGTGATGGTGGCCGGCCCGGCCGGCAACGACGAGGACTGGGAGACGGTGACGTACGACGCGGCCACCGGCGCGGACGTCTGGCGCCGGCGCGGCGTCGCGTTCGCGGTCGGCCGGGTGCTGCTGTCGCAGTCCGCCGCGTCCGACTCCCGCCCGTCGATCACCCGGGTCGACCCCGCCGACGGAAGGACGATGTGGACGCTGCCCTCGACGGGCGTGCTGGGGTTCGATTACGGCTCCGGGGCGGAACGCATGCTGTTGTGGCCGGCCACCGGGCAGGTGGTGGTCGTGGACGCGCGCACCGGCGCGCGGGTCGCGGCCCGGGACCTGCACCCGGTTCGACCGCCCGGCCCGCGCCACGTGATGACCGTGGCCGGGCTGCTGCTGGAGATCGGCGGCGGGCTCATCGAGGCGTACGACCTGGACACGCTGCGACCGCGCTGGACCGTCGAACAGAAGCTCGTCGACTACGTCGACAGGTGCGGTGCCCTGCTCTGCGCCGTCCGGCCGGGCGCCGGGATGACAGCGCTCGACCCGGCGACCGGCGCCGTGCGCTGGAGCGTGGACCGGTGGGCGCGCGTCGTGGCGGCGCGCGACGACCGGCTGCTCGTCGGCGACACCGCGATCGGCGCCGGCGGCCTGGCGGTGCTCGGCCAGGCCGACGGGCGTCTGATCGCCGAGCTGGGCGGCTGGACCCTGGCCCCGCAGCACGGGTCCGGCGGTCCGCTGCTGGCCACCCGGCTGCTGGGCGGCGGCCGGCAGCTCCTGGCCGAGATGGACCTGTCCGGCGGTCCGCCCCCGATCAGGGGAGTGATCACCGGGACCGACTGCACGACCGGCGTGACGCTGCTGGTCTGCCGCAGGCCCGCAGGTGACTACGTGGTGCGGCGGCTGCCGTGAGCCCGGTGATCGAACTGGGCGAGATGCGGCACGGCGAGTCCGCCGACGAGCCGGAACCCGCGCCGCCCCGCCGGCCGCCCGGCCCGGCGGTCCGGGTGGCGCTGCTCGGCGTACTGGTGCTGCTCGTCGTGCACGCTGCCGCCGGTCCGCCGCGCCGGCCCGTGCCGATCCGGATTCCCGCCCCGCAGGGCGCGGCGTTCGTGGTCCGGCCGGACCGGGTGGTGGTGGCCGACGGCCCCGGCGCGACCGGCCGGGGCGGGCGGGTGGTCGCCGCGTACCGGCTGCCCGGCGGGGAACCGGCGTGGCGGTTCGCGCTGACCGACGGCGACCACGTGCTCGGCCTCACCACAGTGGCCGGGGGACTGCTGGTGACGAGCAGCCCGGCCGGGGACGGTGACTCGGTGTCGGCGATGCTCGACCCGGCGACCGGCACGCTGCGCTGGCGGCATCCCGGATACCCGGTCCCGACCGCCTCCGGCGGGCTGCTGCTGGAGAACCCCCGCCCGCCCGGCGCGGGCACCGTACGGGCCGTGGACCCGGCCTCCGGCGCGGTGCGGTGGACGCTGCCCGTACCGGGCCAGGAGGTGGGGTACCGCCGCGACGACCACGGGGTGACACAGCTCGTCCTGGTCACCCCGCAGGGCCGGGTGACCGTGTACGACGCGGACGCGGGCACCGTCGCGCACACCGGCCGGGTGGCGCCCGCGGCCGGCCGCGCCGACTACCGGTACGCCCAGGTGGTGGCCGATCTGCTGCTGGTCGAGGACGCCCGGGGCTCGGTCACCGGGTACGGGTTGGACCGGCTTGAGGAACGGTGGAGCCTGCCGGTGGGCTCCCGCGCCGGACTCTGGTTCGCCGACTGCGCCGGGATGGTGTGCCTGCGCAACCAGGTGGGCGGCGCGCAGGCCCTCGATCCGGCCACCGGCCGCCCGGCCTGGACCGACGAGCGGTGGCTCGGGATGGGACCGGTCGGCGACCGCCTGATCGCCGCCGAGCGCGGGGTCGGGGAGGAGCTGGAACTGTCGGCGCTGGACCCGCCGACCGGCCGGGTGCTGGCCCGGCTGGGCCGCTGGCGCGTCTCGGGCAACGACCTCCCGTCCGGGCCGCTGCTCGGGCTGCGCACGCTCACCGAGGACCGGACGCTCGTCGGCGCGCTGGACGTGGCGGCCGGACAGGTGCGGATCCGGGGGATCCTGCCCGGCGCCTGGTCCGAGTGCGCGGACACGGGTACGCAGCTGGTGTGCCTGCGCCCGACCGGCGGCATGGCGATCTGGCCGGCCGGACGCTGATCACCAGTTGGCCTGCGCCGGTGGCGGCGGCAGGGGCGTCGACTCGGGCCGCAGCACGTACGCGATGCCGCCGCTGCCCACCTGCCAGGCATGCTCGAACGGCGCGCGCGGCACGGTGCGGCGGACCCGCTCGTCGTCCGGCGCGTACGGGTCGTTCAGCACCGGATCGCCGTCGGCGGTGAAGCCGACCAGCACGATGAGGTGCCCCCGGGTGTCGTAGTCCAGCCCCGGCACCTGCCCGGCGGTGAACGCCGCCGACACGATCAGCGGGATGCCGGCGGCCACGAACAGTTCCGCTTCGGCCAGCGAACGCAGCCGGGTGACGAACGCGTCCACGCCGTGCGTCGCCGCGTACGCGGTGTTGAACGGCCAGTTCCCCGCTCCGGCGTACGCGTGGTCGAAGCAGTGCCGGGCGGCGTGCACGACCCGCGGGCGGGGGCCGGGCGGCGTCACCCAGGCGTACCGGTCCGGGGTGGGGCCGGCGCCCCAGAAGTCGAGCACCATGGACACGCAGGTGGGGCTGCACCAGGAGTCTCCACCGCCGCCCCAGCGGGTCTCCCCGGTGGCGTGCAGCCGCTGCGCGTAGCGCGGCACGTCCAGCACCCGCCCTCGCGCGCCGCCCGCGCCGGCGTCGGTTCTTGCGCCGGCTCGTTGTCCGACGCCGGGCGGGTCGGTGGAGGCGACCACGCCGATCGTGCGCAGCGCCGGGCCGTCCGCCGCGTCGAGGCGGCGCAGCAGCGTCACCCGCACCTGCCAGCCGGTCACCGTCGCGCCGGTCACCCGCAGCGTGTCGGCGGCCACCCGCGCCCGGTCGTCCGCCTGCCCGGGTACGGACGCCCGGTGCACCGTGCTGTCGTCGGCGGCCCAGTTGCCCAGCTCGTACCAGCCGGTGGAGGCCGCGTCGCCGGCCCAGCCGCGCAGCTCCACGCGCAGCCAGCAGCCGGCCGGCGTGTGCGCGGTCCAGGAGGGCACCAGCTCGACGGCGGCGAAGCCGAGTGGCGTCACCGGGGAGGTCCAGCTCCCGGCGGCGTACTCGGCGGTGGTCCCGGAGTGCGGATCGGTGTGGGTCAGGCGGCCGGGCGCGCCGTCGAGCGCCAGCCCGTCCGGCCCCGCGGTGAGCCCGTCGGCGAGGCCCACGTCCCGGTCCGCCGGGAAACGGAACCGGCGGTACGCGATGTCGCGGCCGGTCATCGGGGTGCCGCCCGGCGTGGATCGGGTGCCTCGCCCGCGTGCTTGTCGATCATTGCCGCTGAGCATCGCGTACCCGAAGGTTTTGTGCAACGGCGGTGGGTGCGGGCCCCGCGCTGGACCGGTCGGCCAGTGGGTTCGGGCCAGCCGCGCGGGAGGGTCCGCCTGCTCGCCGGGCCCGGTGTGATCAGGGGCGTAGCGAGTTGATGGGGCGGCCCACCTGACTGCATTTTCGTCACCGAAGGTAACCGTGACGTGAGCTCCCGGGGTTCACCCTGCGCCAACTTTGCTCTGCAGCCATCGACGCAACGGTGACTCACCGCAACAAGTGCGTATCGGGCTGCAGAGCAAAGTCGACGGAAGGGCATCGCAGACCCCGACGGCCGAATTGGCATATCTGCAGTTCAGCGGCTTTTGACTCGGCGGCAGTCTCGCGTGGAGGAGCAACCGTCGGTGACAGTGAGTGACGCAGCGGCGCGCCGTCGCCAATCTCACTGACAGTCACAGAAATCCGCGCAGGTGCGGAAGAGCGACCCGGTGGACGGCGGGCGGATCATGCGCCGGCAGGGCAGCTCCTCCGGCGACACGCTTGGCCGGCGGCACTAGGTTGTCAGAGGTCACGAGGCGGGAGGCCGGGATGCGGGTACTGGTGGTCGAGGACGAGCGCAACCTCGCCGACGCGATCGCGCGCGGGCTGCGCAAGCGCGGGATGGCGGTGGACGTCGCCTACGACGGCGACTCCGGCCACGAGGCGGCGTTCGTCACCCGTTACGACGTGGTGATCCTGGACCGCGACCTGCCGGGTGTGCACGGCGACCAGATCTGCGCCGATCTGGCCGCCTCCGGCGCGCTGACCCGGGTGCTGATGCTCACCGCGAGCGGCACCGTCGCCGACCGGGTGGAGGGGCTGCAGCTCGGCGCCGACGACTACCTGGCCAAGCCGTTCGCGTTCGACGAGCTGGTGGCGCGGGTGCAGGCGCTCGGGCGCCGGGCCACCCCGGCCGCGCCGCCGGTGCTGGAGGTGGCCGACCTTGTGCTCGACCCGGCCCGGCGGGTGGTCACCCGTGGTGGCGTGCCGCTCGACCTCACCAACAAGGAGTTCGGCGTGCTCGCCGAGCTGCTCAAGGCGCGCGGCGCGGTGGTGTCCAGCGAAGAGCTGCTGGAACGGGTCTGGGACGCCAATACCGACCCGTTCACCACGATCGTCCGGGTCACCGTGATGACGCTGCGCAAGAAGCTGGGTGACCCGCCGCTCATCGACACGGTGGTCGGGGCGGGCTACCGGATCGGCCGCACGCGGTGAGCGTGGGCACCCGGCGGGTGCGGCCGACGCTGCGGCTGCGGCTGACCCTGCTCAACGGCGTCCTGCTGGTCGGCGCCGGGGCGATCCTGGTGCTGCTGGCCTGGCTGCTGGTCCGCGACGCGCTGCGCCCCACCGACGAGCTGCTGCCCGGCACCACAGTGGTGCTCACCGACGGCCGCACCCTCGACGCCGGGCAGTGGCAGCGGCAACTGGTCGACGCGGCGTCGCAGGAACTGCTGGTCAAGGGACTGCTCGCGCTCGTGGCGATCAGCGTCGTCGGGGTGGCCGGGGCGTACCTGGTGGCCGGCCGGGCGCTGCGCCCGCTGCACCAGGTGACAGCCACCGCGCGCCGGCTCGGCGAGGCCACGCTCGACGAGCGGATCGGCTGGTCCGGCGCCGACGACGAGGTGGCCGAGCTGGCCGAGACGTTCGACGCGATGCTGGACCGGATCAGCGGCGCGTTCGAGGCACAGAAACGGTTCGTCGCGAACGCCTCGCACGAGCTGCGGACGCCGCTCGCGGTGATGCGTACCGAAATCGACGTGACGCTCAGCGACGACGACGCCGACCTCGCCGAGTACCGCCGCATGGCCGGGGTGGTGCGGGACGCCTCGGAGCGGGCCAACGGCCTGGTCGACGCGCTGCTGGTGCTGGCCCGCAGCGAGGCCCAGACCGGCCGGCGGCTGGCCCGGCGCGCGGAGTCGGACCTCGCCGTCGGCACCGCCAACGCGCTGTCCGCGGTGTCCCGGGAGGTCGAGCGGATCGGCCTGAAGGTGCACACGTCGCTGCGTCCGGCGCCGGTGGTCGGTGACCCGGGGCTGCTGGACCGGCTGGCCGGCAACCTGGTGGAGAACGCGGTCCGCTACAACCACCTGCACGGGCGGATCTGGGTGCGCACCGGCACCGACGGGCAGCGGTCCTGGCTGGTGGTGGGGAACACCGGCTTCGAGGTCGCCCCCGCCGACGTACCCGGGCTGTTCGAGCCGTTCCGGCGCGGCGGCCAGGAACGCACCGGTGCTCGCGGCTCCGGGCTCGGTCTGTCGATCGTGCGGGCCGTCTGCGACGCGCACGGCGGCACGGTGAAGGCGGTCGCCCAGCCCGGTGGCGGCCTGGAGGTGACCGTCACGCTTCCGTCGGCCGACCCGCCCGCGGCCACCTGACCGCCCATCCCGACCCGTCCAGCCGGTGAGGCGGCCTCACCTTTTCGTGCGGACAGCCTCGGCTGTCCTGGCCGGACCCGGCGGTGGTCGGCCCCCGGCGGCACGGTGGTCGGGCAGAATGCTCGGCTCACGCTGGACGCGGAGCGGTGATCAACGGAGAGTAAGCGCAGCGACGCCTCACCCTGCTCACCCACCGGAGCTGCCCGTGACCCACCTCTCGGCCCCGCGCCGCCGCCGTCTTCTCGCGGTCCTCACCGCCGGCGCCCTCACCGTCGTCGGCCTCTCTCCGGCCACGCCCGCGGCCGCCGCCGCGCCCGGCCACGACAAAGTGGTCCACACCGTCCCCTCCACGGCCTCGCCCGACGTCCAGGACGGCTCGGTCGACGCGATCCACGACGCCGGTACGAAGATCATCGCGGGCGGCTCCTTCACCCGTGTGCAGAACCGCAACTCCGACGTCGACATCCCCCGCGACTACCTGCTCGCGTTCGACAAGGCCACCGGCGCGGTGGACACCGCGTTCGCGCCCACGCTCGACAACGAGGTGACAGCGGTCACGGGCGGGCCCACGGCGAACACGGTCTTCGTCGCCGGCAAGTTCAACACCGTCAACGGCGTGACCCGGCGCAAGGTGGCCCTGCTCGACGTCAACACCGGGGCGGTCGTCACCAGCTTCGCGCCGCCCGCGTTCAACGGGCTCATCAAGGACATCGCGCTGGTCGGCAACCGGCTGCTGGTCGGCGGCATCTTCACCACGGCCGGCAACCCCAACCCGCGCGGCGGACTCGCGTCGCTCAACGCCACCACCGGCGCCGTGGACAGCTACCTCACCACCACGCTGACCGAGAACCACAACTGGGACGGGGTCAGCGGCGCCAAGGCCGGCGTCGGCGCGGAGAAGCTCGCCGTCTCCCCGGACGGCACGCAGCTCGTCGTCATCGGCAACTTCAAGAAGGCCGACGGGGTGCTGCACGACCAGATCGTCAAGATCGACCTGGGTGCCACCGCCGCCACCGTCGCGGACTGGAACACGGCCCGCTACACGCCGCGCTGCAAGTGGCAGTCCTTCGACTCGTACGTCCGTGACGTCGCGTTCTCCCCGGACAACAGCTACTTCGTGGTGGTCACCACCGGCGCGCCGTACAGCGGAACGCTCTGCGACACCGCGGCCCGCTGGGAGGCCGGCGCGACCGGCTCCGCTCTCCAGCCGACCTGGGTCGACTACAGCGGCGGCGACACGTTCCTGTCCGTCGGCATCAGCGAAGAGGCGGTCTACGTCGGCGGCCACCTCCGCTGGCTCAACAACACCACCGGCACCGACAACGCCCGGGCCGGCGCGGTCGGCCGGGCCAGCATCGCCGCGCTCGACCCGGCCAACGGCCTGCCGCTGTCCTGGAACCCCGGCCGCCACCCGCGCGGCATCGGCGCCTCCGAGATGCTGGTCACGCCGACCGGGCTCTGGGTCGGCGGCGACACGCTGTGGATCGGCAACTTCCAGTACCGCCGGGAGCGGATCGCGTTCTTCCCGCTGGCCGGCGGGACGGCGGTGCACCCCACCACCACGGCCACCCTGCCCGGCAACGTCTACCAGGCGGGCCTGCCGCAGCCGACGAACGTGCTGTACCGGGTGAACGCCGGCGGCTCGTCCGTCGCCGCCACCGACGGCGGGCCGGACTGGGCGGCCGACACCAGCTCCAGCCCCAGCCCGTACCACAACACCGGCAGCAGCGTCTCCAGCTACACCACCGCCGCGAGCCTGGACTCGACGGTGCCGGCCGGCACCCCGGTCGAGCTCTACAACCACGAGCGGTACGACCCGTCCGGCGGTGCGGAGATGACCTGGCAGTTCCCGGTGCCCAACGGCACCGAGGTGCACGTGCGGCTCTACATGGCCAACCGGTACGCGGGCACCGCCAACGCCGGCACGCGGATCTTCGACGTGGCGCTGGAGGGTGCTGTCGTCCTCGACGACCTCGACCTGTCCGCCACCGCCGGGCACAACGTGGGCACCATGCGGGAGTTCACGGTGGTCAGCGACGGCTCGATCGACGTGGAGTTCCGCCACGTGCGGGAGAACCCGCTGGTGAACGCCGTCGAGATCGTCAAGACCGGGCCCCCGCCCGCCCCGGCCAGCTCGCCGGTGCAGGTGCGCTCGTACGACGGGCAGAGCACGGTCGGCGCGCCGGACCCGGTGACCGACCCGAACGGCACCGTCTGGGCGGGCGCGCGCAACGCGTTCTGGGTCGGCGGGACGGTGTTCTACGGCGCCAACGGCGCGCTGTGGCGGCGTACGTTCAACGGCACCACGTTCGGCACGCCGGAACTGGTGGACCCGTACCACGACCCGTACTGGGACAACGTGATCACCAACTCCGGGCCGACCGGGCAGACGTACGTCGGCGCGACCACCGGCTTCTACGCCGAGATCCCGAACGTGACCGGCATGTTCTTCTCCGGCGGGCGGCTCTACTACACGCTCAACGGGCAGAACGGACTGTTCTGGCGCTGGTTCACCCCGGACAGCGGCGTCGTCGGCGCCGACCGGTTCACGGTGTCCGGGGCGAGCGGGTTCGCCGACGCGGGCGCGGTCTTCGTCTCCGGCGGCACGCTCTACAAGGTCAACCGCAACACCGGTGACCTGGCCGCCACCGACTGGGTGAACGGCGTGCCGGCCGCGACGTTCACCGTGCGCAGCGGCCCGGCGGTCGACGGCGTCGACTGGCGCGCGAAGGCGGTGTTCGTCGGCCCGTAAGGAAGGGCACCTTCTTAACGCCTCCGGTAGAGGAAGGGCCCCTTGTTAACACGCAGCTGTTAACAAGGGGCCCTTCCTTGCGGCGGGGCGGGGTTGCCGGCGCCGGAGGGCGGTGGAATGATCAACCGGTCAGCCCGATGAGGTGGAAGGGGGTGTGGTCGATGTCTTTCGTGAACCGTCCCGCGCCCCGCGTTCCCCGCTGACGTTCCCACTCCGCCGG
The DNA here is from genome assembly GCF_028768405.1 of Micromonospora chalcea. Lineage (NCBI taxonomy): Bacteria > Bacillati > Actinomycetota > Actinomycetes > Micromonosporales > Micromonosporaceae > Micromonospora > Micromonospora chalcea. Next base: position 6,460,293 of record NZ_CP118233.1, read on the forward strand.
GGCGCGTACCCCACAGGAGGAAGCACCGATGAGTGCACAGTTCCATTGCGTGACAGTCGAGTCCGACGACCCGTACACCCTCGCCGGATGGTGGGCCCGGGTGCTCGACCGCCGGCTCGCCGACGACGACCACCCGGACGACCCGGAGGCGGTCCTCGCCGCGCCCGCCGGCGACGGCCCCGACCTGTTGTTCGTCCGGGTGGGCGAGCGGCACGGCAAGGGCGCGTTCCACATCGACCTGCACGCGGCCGAGGGCACCCGCGACGAGGAGGTGGCGCGGCTGCGTGACCTCGGCGCCACGCTGGTGGCCGACCGGCGCCGGCCGGACGGCAGCGGCTGGGTGGTGCTGGCCGACCCCGAGGGCAACGAGTTCTGCGTCTGCCGGAGCCCTGCCGAACGGGCCGAGTCCGCCTGATCCGGAAACGACACCGGGCCCCCGCCGTCGCGGCGGGGGCCCGGTGCGTAGCGGTGTCAGCCCTGCTTCTCGATCTCGCCGCGCATCGTGACGAACTCCTTCTGGAGCTCGGCCGCGGACTTGAAGTAGACGACCACCATGCCGAGGCTGCCCCGGTCGGCCCAGATGCAGACGGCCACCTGCTCACCCGAGGCCTTGCCGTCGGAGCACTTGGCGTCGCCGCCAAGCGGGCCCGGGTCGACCGTCTTGAAGTCCTTGGTGGCCAGGTCCGGCGTGACCGCCGTGGCGGCGTCGTCCAGTTCCTTCTTCGGGTCGGCCATGACGCCGGACACGGCGACGATCATGACCAGGTCTTTCTTCTCCGGGTTGCCGTAGAAGGCGCCGGCCGTGCTCGTCGCGTCCGGCACGTCCTTGCTGAGCGAGGCCTTCATCTGCGTCGCGGCGTTCTGCAGCTGCGGGTCGGTGACCTTCGGCCGGCCGCCGAGCGTCTGCGGCTCGACCACCCGGGTCTTGGTGGCGGTGACCACCTCGCCGACGGTGTCCTTGGTGACGAGCCAGGTGACGATGCCGCCACCGACGCAGAGCACCAGGACCACCGCGAGGACGATCAGCAGGATCTTGCCGACGCCGGACTTCTTCGGCGGGACCGGCGCGCCGAACTGGTTGCCGTACTGGGGCTGCTGCGGGATCTGCGGGTAGTCAGCGCCGTACTGGGGCTGCTGCGGAGCCTGCGGGTAGCCACCGCCGTACTGCGGCTGCTGGGGCGGCTGGAAGCCGCCGGGCTGGTGCTGGGGCGGCGGGTAGTGGCCGGGGTAGGGATTGGACGGCGGCTGGGACATGTAGGCAGCTCCTGTGAGAAAACTGAAGGCGTGATCGTAGCCAGGAGCACCGACATGCCGCTGTCCGTGGAAGGCCGGTGGGACGAAACCGCATCCGACCCGTGACCTGCCCGCGAAACGCCGATCGCGGTGGCCGGGCGTCCGTCTCGGACAGCCCGACCACCGCGATCGATGCGGTATCGGTCAGCGCAGGCTGGCCACGCCGCGCGGCAGGAACCGCTTGCCGGTCACCCGCTCGGAGGTGCCGGTCCGGTCCAGGTACGGCGTCACGCCGCCCAGGTGGAACGGCCAGCCGGCGCCGAGGATCATGCACAGGTCGATGTCCTGCGCCTCGGCGACGACGCCCTCGTCGAGCATGAGCCGGATCTCCTGCGCCAGCGCGTCCAGCGCGTTCTGCCGCACCTGCTCGGCGGTGAGCGGCTCGTCGCCGACCACCAGCAGCTTCGCCACCTCGTCGTTGATCTGGTCGTCGACCACGATCGGCTGGCCCGAGTCGGCGATCCGCTTGAGGTTCTCGCTGACGCCGAACCGGTCCGGGAACGCCTCGTGCAGGGTGCCGCCGACGTGGTACGCCACGGCCGGCCCGACGAGCTGCAGCAGCGCCAGCGGACGCATCGGCAGGCCCAGCGGGTCCAGCGCGCTGTTCGCCACGTCCAGCGGGGTGCCCTGGTCGACGGCCGCGAACACGGTGCCGAGGAAGCGGGTCAGCAGCCGGTTCACCACGAACGCCGGGGCGTCCTTGACCAGCACCGACGACTTCTTGAGCTGCTTGCCGACAGCGAACGCGGTGGCCAGCGTGGCGTCGTCGGTCCGCTCGCCGCGGACGATCTCCAGCAGCGGCAGCACCGCGACCGGGTTGAAGAAGTGGAAGCCGACCACCCGCTCCGGGTGCTCCAGGTCGGCGGCCATCTCGGTGATGGACAGCGAGCTGGTGTTGGTGGCGAGCACCGCCTCCGGCTTGACGATCTTCTCCAGCTCGGCCCAGACCTGCTTCTTGACGCCCAGGTCCTCGAACACGGCCTCGATGACGAAGTCGGCGTCGGCGAAGACGGACTTGTCGACCGAGCCGCTGACCAGGCCGTACAGCTTGGCCGCGGTGCCCTTGTCCATCCGGCCCTTGCTGACGGCCTTCTCGATCTGGGTGTGCACGTAGCCGACACCCTTGTCCACCCGCGACTGGTCCAGGTCGGTCATGACGACCGGCACCTGCAGCCGCCGGGCGAACAGCAGCGCGAGCTGGCTGGCCATCAGGCCGGCGCCGACGATGCCGACCTTGGTGACCGGGCGGGCCAGGTCCTTGTCCGGCGCGCCGGCCGGGCGCTTGGCCCGCCGCTGCACCAGGTCGAAGGCGTACAGGCCGCTGCGCAGCTCCTCGGAGAAGACCAGGTCCGCGAGGGCCTCGTCCTCCGCCGCGGTGCCGGTGGCGAAGTCGGCGTCCTTCGCCGTCTCCAGCAGGTCCAGCGCCTTGTACGCGGACGGGACCGCGCCGTGCAGCCGCTGGTCGAGGGTCTGCCGGGCGAAGTAGAGCACGCCCGCCCACATGTCCTTGTCGACCTCGGGACGGGTCACGGCGACCTCGCCCCGGACCACGCCGGCGGCCCACTCCAGCGACCGCTCCAGGAAGTCGGCCGGCTCCAGCAGCACGTCCGCGATGCCCATCTCGGCCGCCTGCTTCGGCTTGAGCATCTTGTTCTGCATCAGCGGGTTCTGGATGATCACCTGGGTGGCGGCCGGGATGCCGATCAGGTTCGGCAGCAGCTGCGTACCGCCCCAGCCGGGGATCAGGCCGAGCGAGACCTCGGGCAGCGCCAGCGCCGCCGCGCCCGCCGACAGCGTCCGGTAGTGGCAGTGCAGCGCCAGCTCCAGGCCGCCGCCCATCGCCGCGCCGTTGACGAACGCGAAGGTGGGGACGGCGCTGTCCTTGAGCCGGGCGAAGACGCGGTGGCCGAGCCGGCCGATCTCCAGCGCCTGCTCGCGGTTCTCCAGGGCGGGCAGGCTGGTGATGTCCGCGCCCACGCAGAAGATGTACGGCTTGCCGGTGACCGCGATGAACGCCGGCTCCGCCGCCAGCGCGGCGGTGATCGCCTCGTCCAGGCTGGTCAGACCGGCCGGGCCGAAGGTGTTCGGCTTGGTGTGGTCGAAGCCGTTGTCCAGCGTGATGAGGGCGGCGGGCCGGTCCAGCCCGGGTACGGCCACCTGGCGCAGCAGCGCCTTGGTGACGACCTCGTTCGGTGCGGCGAGGCTCACTTGTCTCCACCCTCCCAGTGCGGGTTCTCCCAGATCACGGTGCCGCCCATGCCGATGCCGATGCACATGGCGGTGAGGCCGTAGCGGACCTCGGGGTGCTCGGCGAACTGGCGGGCGAGCTGGGTCATCAGCCGGACGCCGGAGGACGCGAGCGGGTGACCGATGGCGATCGCGCCGCCCCACGGGTTGACCCGCGGGTCGTCGTCGGCGATGCCGAAGTGGTCGAGGAAGGCGAGCACCTGCACCGCGAACGCCTCGTTCAGCTCGAACAGTCCGATGTCGTCGATGCTGAGGCCGGCGATGCGCAGCGCCTTCTCGGTCGACGGGATCGGGCCGACGCCCATCACCTCGGGCTCGACGCCGACGAAGCCGAACGACACCAGGCGCATGCCGACCGGCAGGCCCAGCTCACGGGCGGTCTCCTCGGCCACGAGCAGCGCGGCGGTGGCGCCGTCGTTAAGGCCGGCCGCGTTGCCCGCGGTGACCTTGCCGTGCGGCCGGAACGGCGTCTTCAGCCCGGCCAGCTTCTCCATCGAGGTGTCGCGGGGCGCCTCGTCCACGGTGGCCAGGCCCCAGCCCGCCTCCGGGTCGCGCACCGCCACCGGCACCAGGTCGCCCTGGAGCTTGCCGTTGGCGTACGCCTTGGCGGTCTTCTGCTGCGACGCCAGCGCGAACGCGTCGGTGCGCTCCTTGGTGATGTGCGGGACCCGGTCGTGCAGGTTCTCCGCGGTGGAGCCCATCACCAGGGCGGACGGGTCGACGAGCTTCTCCGCGACGATGCGCGGGTTGGGGTCGACGCCCTCACCCATCGGGTGGCGGCCCATGTGCTCGACGCCGCCGGCGATCGCGACGTCGTACGCGCCCATGGCGATGCCGCTGGCCACGGTGGTGACGGCGGTCATCGCGCCGGCGCACATCCGGTCGATGGCGAATCCCGGCACGGTCTTGGGCAGGCCGGCCAGCAGGGCGGCGGTGCGGCCGATGGTCAGGCCCTGGTCACCGATCTGGGTGGTGGCGGCGATCGCCACCTCCTCCACCTTCTCCGGCGGCAGTTGCGGGTTGCGGCGCATCAGCTCGCGGATGCAGCGGATCACCAGATCGTCGGCGCGGGTGTTGGCGTACATCCCACCCGCCTTGCCGAACGGGGTACGGACGCCGTCGACGAAGACGACATCCCGGACTTCACGGGGCACTTGGAGCCTCCCTCGGCACGGGCATTTCCCCGGATGCTACTCGCCAGTAACCAAACGCGGCACCACCCCCCGCGTGGCCCACCTCACACCTGCCACCGACGTTACTGCTGGGGGGTGCGCAGCGCCTCGGTAAGAGCGGGCAGCAGCAGCCCGATCTGCCACTCCCGGGCGCCGAAGGCGCGCAGCGCCTCCGCGACAGTGTCGTCGGTGATCTCCTCCGGCGGCTGCCACGCCAGCCGGCGGATCGAGTCCGGCGCGATCAGGTTCTCCGCCGGCAGCCGGTGCGCCCCGGCGGTGCCGACCACCACCTCCCGGGCCCGGGCCAGCCGCCCGGCCGCCACCGGGTCACGCTCGGCCCAGCGGTGCGGCGGAGGCGGCCCTTCCACCGTCGGGCTCACCGGCAGCGCGTCGTCCGGCAACTGACGCGCGTCGTCGAGCGCCGCCAGCCAGGTACGTGCCAGCCGGCGCACCGAGCGCCCACCGAAACCGGGGAGCGTGAGCAGCGTCTTCTCGTCCTTCGGGTCCAGCTCGGCGGCGGCCACGATAGCCGAGTCGGGCAGCACCCGGCCCGGCGCGGCATCCCGGCGGGCGGCGATCTGGTCCCGCGCGTACCAGAGGGACCGCACCCGGGCCTGGGCGCGCGCGCCGCGTACCCGGTGGATGCCGGACGTGCGCCGCCACGGCTCGGCGCGCACGCGCGGCGGACGAGCGCCGTTGCGCACCAGCGCGTCGAACTCCTCCGCCGCCCAGCCGGACTTGCCCTGCCGCCCCAGCTCCTCGTCCAGCGCGTCGCGCAGGTCCACCAGCAGCTCGACGTCCAGCGCCGCGTACGTCAGCCAGGACTCCGGCAGCGGCCGGCTGGACCAGTCCGCGGCGGAGTGGTGCTTCTCCAGGCTGAACCCGAGCAGCTGTTCGGTCAGCGCGGCCAGGCCGACCCGCTCGAATCCCGCCAGCCGGGCGGCCAGTTCGGTGTCGAACAGCCGGCGCGGGCGCAGGCCCAGCTCGGCCAGGCAGGCGAGGTCCTGGCTGGCCGCGTGCAGCACCCACTCGGTCTCGGCGATCGCCTCGTCGAGGGCGGACAGGTCGGGCAGCGGCAGCGGGTCGATGAGCGCGGTGCCGGCGCCGACGCGGCGCAACTGCACCAGGTAGGCGCGCTGGCTGTAGCGGTAGCCGGAGGCGCGTTCGGCGTCCAGGGCCACCGGGCCGGTGCCGCCCGCGAAACGGGCCACGACCTCGTTCAACTCGGCCGGTGTGGCCACCGGGGCGGGCGTGCCGTCGCGCGGCGCGGTCAGGGGGACGGCCGCGCCCGGCTCGGTCTCGGTCCCCGCGTCCGCCGGCTCCGGCAGGGCCGACGTCGGATCGGCGGAGACCTCTCCCGTACGGCTTTCGGCGGCCCGACGGCGCAGGGGTGGTTCGTCGGTCACCTGACAACCCTAGTAGGCCGGACGATCCGGTGTGCGCAGCCGGTCCGGCGCGTGTCGGCGCGGTGTCCGTCAGGTGTCCGGAACGAACCGGGTTGCGGGGCCGTGAGAGGGTCGGACAGCGGGGGAGACAAAGCCCGTTTCCGCCGGTACGGTCCATCGAGCCGCGAGCGGCGCACAGGGCCGGACGACAGCGGTTGGGGGCGTCGGCGAAGCCGACGGGGAGGACGGTCGAGCATGACAGGCGGGTACGGAACCGGCGACGGCGTGCCGGGGCAGGGCGGTGACCCGACGGCCGATCGGCCGGGCCCGCTGCCGCCACGCTTCGACCCGCCCGGCGGTCCGGCTCCGCTGTCCGGGTCGACCGTGCCCGGGTCGACCGCGGGCGGTGTCGGCGCGTCGTGGAGCGGCGCCGGCACCGGAGGCCACGCGGCGCCGGGCACGGGCTACCCGGCCACGTCGCCGGGCGCGGGCTACCCGACCACGTCGCCGGGCGCGAGCTACCCGGGATCGTCCGGGGGGAGCTACCCGGCGTCCTCGGGCACGAGCTACCCCGCCCCGTCCTCGGGCGCGGGTCATCCGGCGCGGGCGACCGCGCAGCCGTCCGCCGGTTACCCGGGCCGCGCCGACGCGGCCGGGGCGTCGCCGTCGGCCGCCTACTCAGCGTCGTCGGGTGTCGCGACCCCGCCCGCGCCGTCCCAGCCGTCGTTCGGCGCCGCGCCGTCCCAGCCGGGCCCGTCGTCGTTCGGCGGCGCGCCGGCCCAGCCGGGTCAGTCCTCCTACGGCACGCCGTCGGCCCAGCCGGGGCAGTCCTCCTTCGGCTCGGCACCGGCCCAGTCCGCCCCGGCCTACCCGGGCCAGGCGCCCGCCGGGTCACAGTCGTTCCCGGGCCAGGCCTCGTCGCCGTACGCGGACCGGCACTCCGGCGCCCCGTCCGGCTCCGGCTCGTCCTACCCGGGCCGGCCGGTCTCCGCGCCCGCCTATCCGGGCCAGCCGGTGTCCGCGCCGTCCTATCCCGGCCAGCCGGCGGCGTACCCGGGTCAGCAGGTCTCCGGCTTCGGCGCGCCGCTCGGTCCGCCGGAGCGCGCCCCCCGGCGCAGCCGGCTCGCGGTGGTGGCGCTGGCCCTGGCCGCCGTGCTTGCGGTGGTCAGCGGCGTGCAGGCGTACCAGATCTACCGGCTCGACGACCGGCTCGCCGCCGCCGACAAGCGGATGGCCGAGGGGCAGGGCGCGGACGCCAGCCGGCTCGACGGCCTGGAGCAGCGCGCCGGCAGCCTGGAGAAGCAGGCCGGAGCCGCCTTCAACCCGGAGGCGGTGGCCAGCGCGGTGCTGCCGAGCGTGTTCCGGGTGCGGGCCGGGCAGTTCACCGGTACGGCGTTCGCCGTCGGCAAGGCCCCGTCCGGCGGCGGCACCACGCTGCTGACGAACTTCCACGTGGTCGAGTCGGTCTTCACCGCCGGTGAGCGCAAGGTGTTCCTGGAGCGCAAGGACCAGCGGTTCGAGGCGACGATCATCGCCACCGACAAGGACAAGGACCTGGCGCAGTTGCGCACCACCGCCAAGTTCGCCGGTCTGGTCGCGGCCAGCGATCCGGTGCGGTCCGGCCAGCAGATCATCGTGGTCGGCGCGCCGCTCGGGTTGCAGGACAGCGTCACCACGGGCGTGGTCAGCGCGTTCCGCGAAGACGAGCGCGGCGGTGGCCCGGTCATCCAGTTCGACGCGCCGATCAACCCCGGTAACTCCGGCGGCCCGGTGATCAACGGCGCCAAGGAGGTCGTCGGCATCGCCACGGCCAAGGCCCGCAACGCCGAGGGCATCGGGTTGGCGGTGCCGATCAAGACCGCCTGCGACCGGTTCCGCCTCTGCTGACCGGTCGCCCACGCCGGTGTGGGGCGACCGCAGCGCATCGACCCCGGCCCATCGGGCCACCCCGCGGGGGACCAGCTCATCTGGAGGAACGACATGTCCTACCCACCGGCCGGGGGCGACAACCCGCCCCCGGCGCCGGGGGGCACGGTCTACGGCAACGTGTACGGCAGCCGGCCCGCGCCCCAGCAGTACGACCCGAACCAGCCCGCCCCGACCCTGCACCAGCCCACCGCGCCCGACGGCACACCCGGGTACGGCGGATACCAGCCCGCCGCGCCGGGTCAGCCGGGCTACGCGCCGGGCGCCGCTCCGGTGCCCCCGCCGATGTCGGCGCCGCCGGTCTCCGTACCGCCGGTTTCCGGCCCCGGCTACCCGCAGCCGCTGTCGGCCCCACCGGTGTCCGGCCCCGGCTACGGCCCGCCGCCGATGTCCGGGCCGCCCGGCCCCTACGGACCGGCCGGCGCCGCGCCCGCCGGCGGCGGCCGGAGGTGGGCCCCGCTGGTCCTCGGCCTCGTCGCCGCGTTGCTGTTCGTCTTCGGTGGCGTGATGACCTTCCTGTACGTCTCCACGGACGGCGAGCTGGACAAGTCCCAGCGGCTGGTCAGCCAGCGCGACGGCACCATCTCGGCGAACCAGCAGGAGATCGAGAAGCTCAAGGGTGAGCTGAAGACGGTGCAGGAGCGGCTGTCGGACACCCAGCAGGACCTGACCGGCACCAAGAACGACCGGGACGAGCAGGCCCGGCAGAAGAAGGTCATCGCGAGCTGCCTGGACAAGCTGACCACCGCCATCGCCGCCGCGTCGCGTGGCGACCGGGCTGCCTTCGAGGCGGCGAACAAGGGTCTGGACAAGGTCTGCGACGAGGCCGAGAACTATCTCTGACCTGTGCTCGCCCGAGGCCGCCCCGGTTCGCCGGGGCGGCCTTCGCGTATCCGGCCGGGTGTGGTCAGGCGGCGCCGGCGGAACGCCGGGGCAGCGCGGTGACGCCGGGCGGCGGCAGGCCGGCCGTGGAGGCCAGCAGCGTGCACCAGCCGAGCAGGTGCGGCCCCAGGTCGGCGCGCAGCGGCGTCCAGGAGGCGCGGATCTCGATGTCGCCGGCGGCGGGCGGCCCGGCCAGCTCGCCGAACCGGGTGGAGAGCGTCTGGGTGACGGTGCCGCCGATCGCCCGGTGCCCGGCGCCCTGGGCGTCCAGCGCGTCGGTCAGCCAGGTCCAGCCGACGCCCGGCAGCAGCGGGTCGCTGGCCAGGTCGACCTCGAGTTCGGCGGTGACGTACGTGACCAGCCGCAACGTGCCCTGCCACGCCTCGTGCCCGGCCGGGTCGTGCAGCAGGATCAGCCGGCCGGTGGCCACCTCGTCGTCGTCGCGCATCACGGCGGCGGAGAGCGCGAACGCGAACGGGGCCAGCCGCTGGGGCGCGCCGACCTCCTCCAGGATGATCTCCGGGCGGGGTGTCACCGACCGCAGCCCCGCGACCGCGCGAGCGAACGTTTCCGGGAGCGCGATCGGGGGGGCCATGCGGGCAGCCTATGCGCGCCCACCGTACGGCGCGCGACGGCGCGCCGGGTGATCGACGGTTAAGAAGGGGCCCTTCCTCTACCGGAGGCGTTAAGCGGGGGCCCTTCCTTCTACGTCACAAATGCGGACGGTGAGCGCGGGCGCCTGCCGGGGGCGTGGCACGATTGCCGCGATGACCACCGACACCACGGGCACTGCCGCCCGAGACGGAGAACCCCGCCGCGGCGGGCCGGCCGACTCGCCCTTCGTGCGCGCCTGCCGGCGCGAGCCGGGCCCGCACACGCCGGTCTGGTTCATGCGCCAGGCCGGCCGGTCGCTGCCGGAGTACCGCGAGATCCGGGCGAACGTGCCGATGCTGGAGTCCTGCCGCCGGCCGGACCTGGTCACCGAGATCACGCTCCAGCCGGTGCGCCGGCACGGCGTGGACGCGGCGATCCTGTTCAGCGACATCGTGGTGCCGGTCGCCGCGGCTGGCATCGACCTGGACATCGTGCCCGGCACCGGCCCGGTGGTGGCCGAGCCGATCCGTACCGCCGCCGACGTCGAGCGGATCTCCCCGATCGGCCGCGACGAGGTGTCGTACGTGGACGAGGCGGTCCGCCAGCTCGTCGTCGAGCTGGGCGACACCCCGCTGATCGGCTTCGCCGGCGCCCCGTTCACGCTCGCCAGCTACCTGGTCGAGGGCGGGCCGTCGCGTACCCACGCCAAGACCAAGGCGCTGATGTACGGCGACCCGGACCTGTGGCACGCGCTGTGCTCCCGGCTGGCCGAGGTGACGCTGGCGTTCCTCCAGGTGCAGATCGACGCCGGGGTCTCCGCGGTGCAGCTGTTCGACTCGTGGGCCGGCGCGCTCTCCGAGGCCGACTACCGCCGCTTCGTGCTGCCGCACTCGACGTACGTGCTGGGCGGGCTCGCTGACTCCGGCGTGCCGCGGATCCACTTCGGGGTGGGCACCGGCGAGCTGCTCGGCGCGATGGGCGAGGCCGGCGCCGACGTGGTGGGCGTGGACTGGCGTACGCCGCTGGACGTCGCCACCGGCCGGATCGGGCCGGACAAGGCGGTGCAGGGCAACCTCGACCCGACTGTGCTGCTCGCGCCCTGGCCGGTGGTGGAGACCGAGGTGCGGCGCATCGTCGAGCAGGGCCGGGCCGCTCCCGGCCACGTGTTCAACCTCGGCCACGGCGTCCTGCCGGAGACCGACCCCGAGGTGCTGACCCGGGTGGTCGCGCTGGTGCACGAGCTGACCGCGCGACCGGAGCGCTAGGAGGCGACAGTGGTGCGACCGTGGCGGGTGGCGATCGTCGGTGGCGGGATCACCGGGCTGGCCGCCGCCGTCCGGTTTCGCGACCGCGCTCCCGAGGGCACCGAGGTCACCGTGTACGAGCAGTCCGGCCGCCTCGGCGGCAAGCTGTTCACCGGTGAGCTCGCAGGCGGGCCGGTCGAGTTCGGCGCGGAGTCGTTCCTGATGCGCGACCCGGCCGGTGGCGAGTCGGCGGCGGTGACGCTGGCCCGGCGCCTCGGCCTGGCCGAGGCGATCGTGCACCCGACCGTCGGGCAGGCCGCCCTGCTGGTCGACGGCACGTTGCGCCCGGTGCCGGGCGGGACGCTCGTCGGCGTACCCGGGGATCTGGAGAAGGTGGCGGCGGTCGCGCCGCCGGCCGCGGACGCCGACCGCGACGCGGGCCACCCGTTGCTGGCCGACGGTGAGGACACCTCGGTCGGTGAGCTGGTCCGCAAGCGTCTCGGTGACGCGGTGGTGGAGCGGCTGGTCGATCCGATGCTCGGCGGCGTGTACGCCGGGCGGGCCGACGACCTGTCGCTGGTCACCACGATGCCGGCGCTGGCCCGCGCGGCACGCGCCGAGCACACGCTCGTCGGTGCGGTACGCGCCGCGCAGGCCGCCGCGCCGCGCGCGCCCGGCGCCCCGGTCTTCGGCACCCTGGCCGGTGGGCTGAGCACGCTGGTCGAGGCGGCGGCGACGGCGAGCGGCGCGACGATCCGCCGCGGCGCCGCGGTACGCGAGCTGCGCCGCACCCCGTCCGGATGGCGGCTCACCGTCGGGCCGACCCGCGACGCCGAGCACGTCGAGGCCGACGCGGTGCTGCTCGCGGTGCCGGCCCGCCCGGCCGCCCGGCTGCTCGCCGCCGCCGCGCCCGAGGCGGCCGAGACGGTGGGCGCGCTCGACTACGCCAGCGTCGCCCTGATCACCCTGGCGCTGCCCGGCCCGGCCCTGCCGGAGCTGTCCGGTTTCCTGGTGCCGGCCGGTGAGGGGCTGACGATCAAGGCGTCGACGTTCTTCACCACCAAGTGGGGGCACCTGCGGCGGCCGGACGGGCTGGCGCTGGTGCGCGCCTCGGTCGGCCGGTACGGCGACGAGACGTCGCTGCAGCTCACCGACGACGACCTGGCCGACGCGGTGCACCGGGAGCTGTCGGCGGTGCTCGGCGCGCCGCTGCCGACTCCGGTGGCCCGGCACGTGCAGCGGTGGGGTGGCGCGCTGCCCCAGTACACGCCCGGGCACACCGCCCGGGTCACGGCGGTCCGGGCGGCGCTGCGCGCCGCGTACCCGACGCTTGCGGTGGCCGGGGCCGGCTACGACGGCGTCGGCATCCCGGTGTGCGTCCGCTCCGGCGAGACGGCGGCCGAAGAGATCATCACGGCACTGGAAGGATCGGCAGCATGACCGAGCAGACCAACGCGGCGCGGCTGCGGGAGCTCAACGAGACCATCCGTTACACGATGTGGTCGGTGTACCGGGCCACCAGCCCGCTGCCGTCGCTGCGGGAGAACGTCGTCGACGAGGTCGAGTCGCTCTTCACCGAGCTGGCCGGCAAGGACGTCACGGTCCGGGGCACGTACGACGTGGCCGGGCTGCGCGCCGACGCCGACCTGATGATCTGGTGGCACTCGTCGTCCAGCGACGCGCTGCAGGACGCGTATCTGCGGTTCCGCCGCACCACGCTGGGCCGGGCGCTCACCCCGGTCTGGTCGCAGATGGCGCTGCACCGCCCGGCCGAGTTCAACAAGAGCCACATCCCGGCGTTCCTCGCCGACGAGCAGCCGCGCCCCTACCTGTGCGTCTACCCGTTCGTGCGCTCGTACGAGTGGTACCTGCTGCCCGACGCGGAGCGGCGCGAGCTGCTGGCCGAGCACGGCAAGATGGCCCGCGGCTACCCGGACGTACGGGCCAACACGGTGGCGTCGTTCGCGCTCGGCGACTACGAGTGGATGCTCGCGTTCGAGGCCGACGAGCTGCACCGGATCGTGGACCTGATGCGTGACCTGCGCGCCTCCGGCGCCCGGCGGCACGTGCGGGAGGAGATCCCGTTCTACACCGGCCGCCGCCGCTCGGTGGCCGACATCGTCAACTGCCTGGTGTGAAAGGAAGGGCACCTTCTTAACGCCTGCGGTAGAGGAAGGGGCCCCGCTTAACACCCCAGCGGGTGTCGAGCAGGGCCCCGACCGGGAAGACCGGCGTCAGGCGGTCGTCGTACAGGACACGATGCTGGGCACCGGGTTCGTCGCACCGGCCGATCCGGTGAAGCCGAACGAGGTGCTCGCACCCGGCGCGAGTGAGCCGTTGTAGGCGGCGTTTCGTGCCGTCACCAGTGTTCCGCTCGTGGTGACAGTGGCGTTCCACGCCGAGCTGACCTGCTGGCCGTTCTGGTAGTTCCAGCTCACCGACCAGCCGCGGATCGGCGAGCCGCTGTTGTTCGTCACCTTCACGTCGGCCTGGAAGCCGCCGCCCCACGAACCGGTGATCGCGTACGTCGCGGTGCAGCCGCCGGCCGGGTTCGGCGTGGTCGGCGGCGGGCTGGTCGGCGGCGTGCTCGTCGGCGGCGTGCTGGTGGGCGGGGTGCTCGTCGGCGGGGTGCTGGTGGGCGGCGGGGTGGTCGGGCCGGACCCGCCGAAGTCCACGTCACTGCACAGGTAGTAGGACTGGTCCAGGTGGCTGGCCTGCCAGATGGTGTAGACGATGTGCCGGCCGGTGCGGCCCGGCGCGTTCGCCGGGATCTGGATGGACACGCCGTCGACCTCACGCGTCCACTGGCTGGCCGGGGTGTTGCCGATCTGGCCGACCAGTTCCAGGTCGCTCCAGCGCAGCGGCGAGGTGAGCGCGTTGAAACCCTGCTTGGTCACGTACACCCGGATGTAGTCGGCGCCGTGGCTGGCCTGGTCGAAGAACTTGACCCGGAAGTTGTTGGTGACCGGCACGGTCTTCCAGGCGCCGACGGTGTCGAGCGCGTTGTACCGGCCGTTCTGGGTGCGGCCGCCGCTGCACAGCTGCCCGTCCGGGATGGCGCCCTGGTGGTTGCCGGCCACGCCCTCGCGGAACAGGCCGTTCCAGTTCCACATGGCGTTCGGGTCGGCCTGCCACGCCTGCCAGCACATCGGGTCCTGGGTGGCCATGGCCGGGTTCTGGAAGTCACCGCCCCAGCGCTGCCAGCAGCTGTAGGCGCGCGAGGCCGGATCGACCACCGACCCGTGCGCCGAGGCGGGGCCGGAGAACGCGGTGGTGAGCAGCGCCGCGACGACCGCGCAGACGCCGAGGATCGCCGCCGCGAGCGGTAACGGGCGGCGGTACGGAGTGGACATGGAAAGCCTCCGGGATGGGTGTCGGTGCACGACGCCCGGACTGTCGGGAGTTGCCCTCTCCCGCGTGGCGGCTCCGCCCGCACGTTGCCACAAAAAGTGACAAACGTCAATGAGTTGGGTTGCGGCGCATCGGGGTGTGCGGGATGCCGTCCTCGACGTAACCGGGGCCGCTGACCGTGAACCCGCAGCCCTCGTAGAAGCCCACGAGGTGCGTCTGCGCGTCGAGCACGCACGGCCGGTCACCCACCACCGCGAGGGCCTCGGCCATCAGCGCGCCGGCCAGGCCCGCGCCGCGGGCCGCCGGCGCCACCACCACCCGCCCGATCCGCGCCACGCCGCCGAGGTCGGCCAGTATCCGCAGGTACGCGACCACGGCGCCGTCGCTGCTCAGCCACAGGTGGCGGGTGCCGGGTTCGACGTCCCGGCCGTCCAGTTCCGGGTACGGGCAGGACTGCTCGACCACGAACACGTCGATGCGCAACCGGAGCAGGTCGTGGAAGGTGCGGGCGTCCAGGTCGGCGAAACCGGCCAGGTGGGGCTCGACGGGCATCGGCCCAGGTTAGGCGGCGCCCCGAGGTCCGGCCGGGCCGGGTGCGGGACGGCCGGGGCGCGCGCGTCAGGCGGGGCGGGCGCCGACCGCGTCGCGTACCTCGGCGCCCTGCTCGCCCTCGACGGCGCGGGCGCAGTGGGCGCAGCAGAAGAAGCGGCCGGAGACCTCGACGCCGTGGCCGACGATCTTGATCTGGCAGTGCTCGCAGATCGGCGCCATCTTGTGCACCGCGCACTCGAAGCAGTCGAACGTGTGCCGCGACCCGTCGACCGTGCGCACCTCGAACGCCATCCAGTAGTCGTTACCGCAAACCTCGCAGGTTGCCATGCGAAACCCCCCGAAAACGGACCTGTCATCCGAGGGTTGCGCAGACGACACCATCGGGCAACCGGAACCGGCGAACCTGATCCGGCCCTACGGCGAGTCGCTCCCGGCGTGTCGAGCGTTGACTCCGGTGACCGCCGAAAATCCCCGGAGGATCCGTGATCAAGCGCAACAAACTCTTCGGCAACCAGACCCGGGTGACGTTCTCGCTGCCCCGGGACACCCCGCCCGGCACGGTGAGCGTGGTCGGCTGCTTCAACGGCTGGGAGCCCGGCCGGCACGAGCTGGTGCCGCGCCGCGACGGCACCCGTACCGTGACGGTCCGGTTGAAGCCGGGGGAGTACCGCTTCCGTTACCTGGCCACCGGCGGCGTGTGGCTGGACGACGAGGCCGCCGACCGGGTGGACGAGGCCGGCGGCCTGCTGCGGCTGTGACGCCGCCGTCAGCCGGCGCTGGGCTCCAGCCGCACCGAGATCGAGTTGACGCAGTGCCGGGTGTCCTTCGGGGTGAAACCCTCACCCTCGAAGACGTGCCCGAGGTGGCTGTCGCAGCGCGCGCAGCGGATCTCGATCCGGCGCATCCCGAGCGTGTTGTCCGGGATCTCCTTCACCGCACCCGGGATGGCGTCGTCGAAGCTAGGCCACCCGCAGTGCGAGTCGAACTTGTCCTCGCTGCGGAACAGCTCCAGCCCGCAGGCCCGGCAGTGGTAGACGCCGGGGGTCTTGGTGTCGACGTACTCACCGGTCCAGGGCGCCTCGGTGCCGGCCTCGCGGAGCACCCGGAACTCCTCGGGGCTCAGCCGTACGCGCCATTCGTCCTCGGTACGGGGCAGTTCGTTGTCGGAAAGACTCACCCCTTCACGGTACGTCGGCTGTCGGTGGCATCGCATATGGTCGCGTGATGGCGGGCAAGGGCACGGTCGAAGAGATCGAGGTAGCCGGGCACACGGTGCGGCTGAGCAGCCCCGACCGGGTGATCTTCCCCCAGCGGGGCTTCACCAAGGCCGACGTCTTCCGCTACTACCTGGCCGTCGGCGACGGGATCATGCGCGCCCTGCGCGACCGGCCGACCACGCTCCAGCGCTTCCCCGACGGCATCGAGGGGGAGATGTTCTTCCAGAAGCGGGTGCCGCAGCGGGGCGTACCCCCGTGGGTCCGCACCGCGCGGATCGCCTTCCCCAGCGGCCGCCCGGCCGACGAGCTGTGCCCTGCCGACCTGGCGCACGTGGCCTGGGCGGCGCAGATGGGCACCGTCGTGTTCCACCCGTGGCCGGTGCGCGCCGCCGACACCGACCGCCCCGACGAGCTGCGCGTCGACCTCGACCCGCAGCCCGGCACCGACTTCGCCGACGCGGTGACCGCCGCCGGTGAGCTGCGCGGCCTGCTGGACGAGCTGGGCGTGCCCGGCTGGCCGAAGACCTCCGGTGGCCGGGGCGTGCACGTCTACCTGCGCATCCAGCCGCGCTGGACGTTCGTGGAGGTCCGCCGCGCCACCATCGCGCTGGCCCGGGAGCTGGAACGACGCCGCCCCGAGCTGGTCACCACCGCCTGGTGGAAGGAGGAACGGGGCGAACGGGTCTTCGTCGACTTCAACCAGATGGCGCGGGACCGCACCATCGCCTGCGCGTACTCGCTGCGCGCCAACGCGCGCGCCACCGTCTCCACCCCGGTCGACTGGGACGAACTGCCAGAGGTAGACCCGGACGACTTCCACCTGGGCACGGTGCCGGCCCGGTTCGCCGAGCGCGGCGACCCGCACGCCGGCATCGACGACGCCCCGTGGGACATCACGCCCCTGCTGGAGTGGGCCGAGCGGGACGCGGCGGACGGGCTGGGCGACATGCCGTACCCGCCGGAATACCCGAAGATGCCCGGCGAGCCGAAGCGGGTCCAGCCGTCGAAGGACCGCGACCGCCCCCGCCCCTGACGCCCGGGTGACCAGGGCTCAGGCGGGCGCGGTGAGCATGCTCCGGACCGACGCGACGATGTGCCGGGGGCGGCGGTAGAGATCGGTGGCGGTGTAGACCCGCATCCGCCAGCCGTGCTCGGCCAGCCAGTTGAGCCGGGATCGATCGTGGTGCAGCCGGCCGGGATCTAGGTGGGACCGGCCGTCGTACTCCAAGCCGATGCGCCGGTCGCGATAGCCCAGGTCGAGGCGGTAGATCAGGTTTCCGTCCTCGTCGGGAACCCACAGTTGGGGCTCCGGCGGAGGCAGCCCGCCGTCGATCAGCAACAGGCGCAGCTGGCTCTCCTGCCGGCACTCCGGGCGCGGGTCGGCGAGCGCGACGAGTTGCCCGGCCTGTCGTACTCCCCGCAGGCCGGCGTGCCACGCCACTTCGGTGAGCAGGTCCTCGCGGCGGCAGGCGCCGGCACGGAGGCAGAGATCCAGCACAGGCAGCGCGTCCGCCCGCCGGATCACGCGGGCCAGATCCACGGCGCAGCGGGCGGCCGGCGCGCAGGGGATGCCGGCGATCTCCACCGCGTCCGGCACCGGCAGCACCGTCTGATGCGTCGCCACGCCCCGGATTCGCCGCGCGCTCACACCGGGCGGCACGATCACGTGCACCCGGTCGTCGGTCACCGCCCCGAACCGGTGCAGTCGCGCGCCGGTGTGGAACCCCGCGACGGTTCCCGGCGGCAACCGCCGGAACAGGGCGCGCAACCGATTCGTCTCGTCGTCCGCGTACCCGTAGACACCCCGGGACAACCGCACCAGCCGCCCCGCCTCCACCTGGTGCCGTACCGCCGCACGGCTCACCCCACCCGCCAGCAACTCCCCATACCGCCACACCCCCGCACTCTCCCGCCCGCTGCCCTTGGAAAGCCGCCCCTGTGGACAGCCGCCGTCGATCTTGGAGTTGTGGTCGTGCACAAAAGCCGCATCGGCGTCATTCGAGGCACCACAACTCCAAGATCGACGGGGAGAGTGCGCGGTGAGGCGGAGGGACCGATAACGATCATGTAACGGGCGCGAACCTTTTCCGGGGTGTCACTGCTCTCTCTCGGCATCGGCCCGCCGGGGCCAGGAGAGGACGTCGGATGAAGCTGGTGTGGAGGCGGGCGGTAGAGGCCCGTGGGCTGCTGCTCGCCGCCGCTGTCGCGGCACTCGTCGCGGTCGCGTTGGTCACCGGGCTCTCCGACTACAACCGCCGGGCGGTGGACGCGGGCGCCCGGGCGGTGCTCGACGCCGCCCCGGCGGAGGAGCGCAGCCTGCTGATCAGCGGCTCCGGCGGGGCGGACGCCGCCGCGTACGCGGAGCGGGACCGGGCGGTACGGGCACAGTTCGCGAACGGTCTGGGCGGGGCGCCGGTCACGGTGGCCGGAATCCGGTCCGGCACCGGGCGGGAGCTGACCGGTGACGTGGGCGCCGCCCGCACCGACGACGACCCGATGTTCGCCAACCTGGCCACGCTCGACGACCTGCCGGCGCACGCCGAGCTGACCGCCGGGGCGTGGCCGGTGCCCGGCAGCAACCCGCTGCAGGTGACGCTGCCGGAGAAGGTGGCCGCGCAACTGGGCCTGGAGGTCGGCGAGCGGGTGCCGCTGTACGACCGGGGCGCGGAGCGGGCCAGCACGGTGGTGGTGGCCGGCACGTGGCGGCCCCGGGACGCGGCCGAGGCGTACTGGCGGCTCGCCCCGGGGGTGGGGGAGAGTCAGGGCGACGCGGAGGTCACCTCGTACGGGCCGTTCGCGCTCGACCCGGCCGACTTCGCCCGTACCTTCCCCGGCTCGACCTCGGCGGCCTGGCTGGTGGACCCCGACCTGGTGGCCGTCGAGCCGGCCCGGCTGCCGGCCGTGACCACAGCGCTGAACGAGATCACCGAGAAGCTGCCCGAGGCCACCGGCCTGGGCTCCTCGACGCAGCAGGTCAGCCACCTGGACCGGCTGGTGGACCGGCTCGGCCGGGCCGACCTGGTGGGCCGCTCCGCGCTGCTCACCCCGCTGCTGCTGATCGTCGTGCTCGGCGGGTACGCGCTGGTGCTGGTGGCCGCGCTGCTCAACGAGGACCGGCGGGCGCAGACCGCGCTGCTGCGGGCCCGGGGCGCCGCGCGTCGGCAGATCGCCGGATTCGCCGTACGCGAGGCCACGCTCGTGGTGGCGCCGGCGCTGCTGCTGGCCCCGGCGTTGACCGGGCAGGCGGTCCGGTATCTCGGCGCGGACCTGCGGCTGGCCGACGGCGACCTGGCCCGGGTCTGGGTGGTCGCGGTGGGCGCGGCGGTCGGCTGCCTGCTCGCCATGGTGCTGCCGGCGTTGCGCCGGGCCGGCACCTACGTCGCCGACATGGCGGCCCGGTCCCGCCCCTCCCGCAGCGCCGCCGTGCAGCGCGCCAGCGTGGACGTGGTGCTGGTGGCGCTCGCCGTGCTCGCCTGGACCCAGCTGCGGCAGTACTCCTCGCCGCTGGCCGGCGCGAACGGCAGCCTCGGCATCGACCCGCTGCTGGCCGCCGCGCCCACGATCGGCGTGCTGGCCGGCGCGGTGATCGCGCTGCGGCTGCTGCCGCCGACCACCCGGATCGCGGAACGCTTCGTCGACCGCCGGCCGTGGAACGCCACCATGTTCGGCATGTGGCAGGCGGGGCGTCGCCCGCACGCCGGCCCGGTGCTGCTGCTCGCGCTCGCCGTCGGCGGCAGCACGCTCGCGTGGTCGCTCGTCGCCTCCTGGGAACGCTCGCAGCGCGACCAGGCCCAGCACACCGTCGGCACGGACCTGCGGCTGACCGAACGTGACGGCACCGCCCCCGCGGACCGGGCCGCCCAGTTGGCCGCCGCGCCCGGCCTGGACCGGGTGCTGCCCGCCTGGCGTGACGACGTGCGCCTGGGCCGCGAGGCCCGGCCGGCGACAGTGGTGGCCCTGGACGCCGCCGCCGCGAAGGGGATGATCCGGCTCGACGACGCCGACGGCGGGGCGTCCACCGGTGCCCTGCTGGACCGGCTCGCGCGCGGCCGGGGCGCGCCGGTCGGCGGTGTCCTGCCGGCCGGGGCGAAGACGTTCTCCGGCAGCGTCCGCACCCCGGTGGAGAGCATGTACGACCGGCCCCGGGTGGCGGTGACCGCGCTGTTCGCCACCGACGCCGGGGCCACCTGGCGGGTCCGGCTGGCCGAGGCCGACGGCAATGGACGGCCCGTGCGCTTCTCCGTGCCGCTGCCCGACACCGGCGGCGCCCCGCTGCGGCTGGCCGGCTTCGAGGCCGACGGCGGCGATGCCACCGGCAACTCGTACCGGCTGCTGCTCAGCGACATGCGGCTCACCGACGGCGGCGGCGCGGCGCTGCCGTTGCCGGTGGAGGGGGCCTGGCGGGTGATCGACCCGGGCAGCGGGCCACGCCGGGACGCCCGGGCCACCCCCACCGAGGTGGACGCGACGCAGGGCTTCGACGTGCCCGCGGGGCTGTTGCAGTTCGCCCGGGTGCCGTCGTCCCGGTTCGCCGTGGTGCCCATGGCCGAGGACCCGCCGGTGCCGGTGCTGATCACACCGGGGGTCGCCGCCGCGCTGAGCGTGCAGACCGGTGACACCGTCAAGCTGTCGGTCTCCGAGGTGACGATCGAGGCCACGGTGGTCGGCCAGGTCGCCGCGATCCCCGGCACCGCTGGCGACGGCGTCCTGCTGGACCTGCCCACCGCCGGCACCCAGCTGCTGGAGCGCAGCGGAGGCGTACGGCCGGTGGCCGAGTGGTGGCTGCGTACCACGCCGGGTGGGCACGCCGCCGCGACCGAGGCCCTCGCCACTGTCGGCGGCACGGTGCTGCTGGACCGGCAGCGCGTGGCGGAGGAGGCCGCGGGGGACCCGTACTGGCAGGGCGCCCGCACCGGGCTGCTCGCCGCCGCGCTCGGGTCGGTGCTGCTGGCGCTGGTCGGCCTGGCGGTCGACGTGTGGGCCACCACCCGGAGGCGGCTCACCGAACTGGCCGTGTTCAACACGCTCGGCGCGAACACCCGGCTGCTGGCCCGCGCCTACCTCGCCGAGCAGGGTTTCCTGGCCGCGATCGGAGTCGGCGTCGGGCTGCTGGTCGGCGCCCTCGTCGCGGCCACCATGGTGCCGCTGGTGATCCTCACCCCGGCCGCCGGACGGCCGGTGCCCGAGGCGGTCTTCACAGTGCCCTGGGTGCCGATCGGGGCGACCGCCGCCGGGCTGCTGCTCGCCGCGCTCGCCTTCGCCGCCGTCATCACCACCGGCATCCGCCAGCGGGTCGCCGCCGCGCAGCTCCGGATCGGAGGAGAACGATGAGCCTTCCTGGTGCCGCGCGCCGGGTCCGCGCATACGGGGGGCAGTTCCTGCTGCTCGCCGTCCTGACCCTGGTGACCGCGCTGTTGATCACGGGCGTGCCCCGGGTCGCCGACCGGCTGACCGGGCAGGGGCTCACCGAGTACGTGGCCGGTCAGCCGGTGGCCCGCCGGGACCTCACGTACAGCACCGCGCCGGACGTCGTGCCCGCCTCGGAGCAGCCCGTCGCCGCCAGCCGGGGGACCCTGCTCGCGGCGATCGAGGAGAAGATGCCCGCCGAGGTGCGCGACACGATCGGCGAGCGCTGGTTCGCGGCGCAGACCGTCCCGGGGCGACTGCGCGGTCCGACGCTCAGCGACGACAAGGGGCTGATCGACCTGCACCTGCGCGCCGGCACCGGCATCCGGGAGGCGGCCACCCTGGTCGACGGGCGGTGGCCGGAACGCGGCGTCACCCCGGCCGGCGCGATCGAGGTGACGCTCGCCGAGACGATCGCCACCACGCTGGGCGTCGCGGCCGGCGACCGGTTCCGTCTCTCGCTGCTGGACGCCGACAACAACGTGCTCAACTCCCGCCCGGTCGACCTGGTCGGCGTGTGGCGGCCGAACGACCCGGCCGGCGGTGTCTGGGACACGCTGCCGTCGATGCTGAAGCTCAGCCCGCCGGAAGGCGACGGCCAACCGTTCGTGGGCGTCGCGTACACCGCCGACGCGGGTCTGAACTCGATCACCGCCGGGGAATGGCCGGTGGCCTTCGGCTGGCGGTACCGGATCGCACCGGACCGGCTCGAACCGGGCCGCCTTGACGCGCTGATCGCCGGCGTCGACGGGCTGGACCGGGCCCTGCCCACCGAGGTCAAGGTGACCCTCAGCCAGGGCGTGGACATCCCGCTGCGGCGCTTCGCCGACTCGCTCGCCGCCGCGCGTACCCTGCTCGCGGTCATCGCCGCCGGGCTGCTCGCCACGCTGGCCGGGCTGACGCTGCTGGCCGCCCGGCTGGCCGCGAACCGCCGCCGCGCCGAGTTCCACCTGATCCGGGCCCGCGGCGGCTCGACCGGTGACGTGCTGCGCCGCGGTCTGGCCGAGTCGCTGCTGGTGCTGCCGGCCGCGGCCGGGATCGGCTGGCTGCTCGGCGGGTTGCTGCCCGGCGCCGGGTCGCCGTGGCTCTGGGTGCTGATCGCCGGGCTGCTGGCCACGCTGCTGCCGCCACTCGCCGCGCTCGCGGTCGGCCGCCGCGCCGGTGGCCGCTCCGACCTCGGCGGCCGGTCGCCCGCCGTCCGGCTCACCGTCGAGGTGGCGGTGCTCGGGCTCGCCGTGCTCGGCGCGTTCCTGTTGCGCCGCCGCGGGCTCACCGCCGGTTCGGTGGATCCGCTGCTGGTGTCCGTGCCGGTGCTGCTGGCGATCGCGGCGGCGCTGGTGGCGCTGCGCGCGTACCCCTGGCCGTTGCGGCTGCTCAGCCGCGTCGCCGCCCGGGCGCGCGGCAGCGTCGCGTTCCTCGGCGCCGCCCGCGCGGGCCGGGCCGCGAGCACCGGGCCGCTGGTCGTGGTGGTGCTGGCCGTCGCCACCGCCGCGTTCTGCGGCGTGGTGGCGACCGGCATCGAGACCGGCCGGGACACCGCCGCCGCCCAGGCCGTGCCGGGTGACCTGCTGGTACGCGGGGAGCGCTTCGCGCCGGACACCGCCGGCAAACTGGCCGAGCTGCCCGGGGTACGCGCTGTCGCGCCGCTGCTCACAGTGCCGGCCGAGCGGCCGTACGCCGACCGCGCCGGACGCCCCGCCCCGGTCACCGAGCTGCGCGTGGTGCTCGTGGACGGCGAGCGGTTCGCCGAGGTGGCCAGTGCGGCAGGCGTACCGGTGAGCGTGCCCGACCCGGTGCGGGCCCGCGCCGACGGGAGCACGCCGCTGCCGGCGCTGGTGTCCCCGGCGGTCGCCGACGAGCTGGCCGACGCCGGGCTCGCCGACGCCCAGGGGGACCGGCCCGCCTGGCTGGACGTGCAGGGCAACCGGCTGCCGGTGCGCACCGCCGCCACCGTCGACGAGTTCGCGCTCGTCGGCGACGGCGTGGCGCGGTTCGTGGTGCTGCCGTGGCTGGCGTTGCCGGCGGACGCGCCGCATCAGCTCGCGCCCACCGGGTTCGTGCTGGCCGGCGCGGGCGTGGACGCCGCCGAGGTGGACCGGGTCGCGCGTGAGGGGCAGAACCGCTACCTGCGCATCGGCGGGGTCGGCACCGGGGACAAGGCCCGCGCGCCGGAGGTCACCACCCGTTCGGCCGTCCGCGCGGACCTGGGCGGCACCGGCGTGAACGGCCTGCTGGTGTTCGGTTTCGCGCTCGGCGCCGGGGGCGGCGCCGTGCTGGGGCTGCTCGGGCTCGCGCTCGCGGTGCTCGCCGGGGCCCGCTCGCGCGGGCAGGTGCTGTCCCGGCTGCGCACCATGGGCCTGTCCCGCCGGCAGTGGCGCGGCATGCTGATGGTCGAGCTGACCCCGCTGGTGCTGGTGTCGGTGCTCACCGGGGCGGTGGTCGGCGCGTTGCTGCCGTTGCTGCTCACGCCGGTGCTCGGGCTGCCCGCCTTCACCGGCGGCGTGGACGTACGCCCGCAGTTCGAACCCGGCCTGGTCGCCGGGGTGTCGGTCCTGGCCATGCTGGCCCTCGGCTTCGCGATCACCGTGGAGGCCGTGAACAACCGCCGGATGCGCCTCGGCGAGGTGCTGCGGCTCGGAGAGGAGAGCTGAGATGACCGCGACCGCCGAGACGTCCGTACCGGACCTGGCGTCCCTGCAGCAACGCGCGGCCGAACGGGCCGCGCAACGGGCCGGAGGGCGGGACCGGCTGCGCGGGCACATCGTCTGCGACGGCCTGGTACGCATCTTCAAGACCGAGGGCGTCGAGGTCGTCGCCCTGCAGGGCCTCGACCTGGTCATCGACCGGGGTGAGCTGGTCGCGATCGTCGGGGCCTCCGGCTCCGGCAAGTCGACCCTGCTGAACATCCTGTCCGGCCTGGACACCCCGACCGCCGGCATCGCCCGGGTCGCCGACTACGACCTGCTGTCGCTGTCGAACAAGCGGCGGCTGGCGTACCGGCGGGAGGTGGTCGGCTTCATCTGGCAGCAGACCGGCCGCAACCTGCTGCCGTACCTGACCGCGTTGGAGAACGTGGAGCTGCCGATGAAGCTGGCCGGGCGGGCCGGCGGGCGGCGCAAGCGGCGGGAACGGGCCCGCGAGCTGCTGGACATGGTCGGCGTCGGCTACTGCGCGGACCGCCGTCCGGGCCAGATGAGCGGCGGCGAGCAGCAGCGCTGCGCGGTCGCCGTGGCGGTCGCGAACGACCCGGAGATCCTCTTCGCCGACGAACCCACGGGTGAGCTGGACGAGGCCACCGGCGCGGAGGTGTTCGCCGCGCTGCGCACCATCAACGCCGAGCTGGGGGTCACCATCGTGGTGGTCACCCACGACCACGCCGTGGCCGGCCAGGTCCGCCGTACCGTCGCGATCCGCGACGGCCGGACCGCCTCCGAGGTACGCCGGACCGCGCGCGTCACCGCCGACGGCGGCACCGAGATGGTCAGCGAGGAGTACGCGGTGCTGGACCGCACCGGCCGGATGCAGCTGCCGGCGCAGTTCGTGGAGGCGCTGTCGCTGCGTGACCGGGTCCGCCTCAATCTGGAACCCGACCACGTCGAGGTGCGCCCCGGCGACCGGACGCACGCCGAGGAGAGTGAGTGATGACCGACCAGACAGTGGTGCTGCCGGCGGTGCCGGGGACGGCAGTCGAGGACGTGGTCCGGGTCGAGGGGGTGAGCCGCACCTTCGGCAAGGGCGAGCACGCCGTGCACGCCGTACGGGACGTCTCGTTCACCGCGCGGCGCGGCGAGCTGGTGGCGGTCCGGGGCCGCTCCGGCGCCGGCAAGACCACGCTGCTGAACCTGGTCGGCGGCCTGGACCGCCCGGACGCCGGCCTGATCCGGGTGGCCGGGCACGAGGTCACCGCCGCGGGCGAGCGGGAGCTGCTGGCGTTGCGCCGGGGCACGATCGGGTTCGTGTTCCAGACGTTCGGCCTGGTGCCGATCCTGTCCGCGGCGGAGAACGTCGGGGTGCCGCTGCGGCTGGCCAAGGTGCCGGCGGCCGAGCGGGAGCAGCGGGTGGCGGTGCTGCTGGAGCTGGTCGGGCTGGGCGGGCACGCGGCGCAGCGCCCGTACGAGCTGTCCGGCGGGCAGCAGCAGCGGGTGGCGGTGGCCCGGGCGCTGGCGAACGAGCCGGACCTGCTGATCGCCGACGAGCCAACCGGCCAGCTCGACTCGGAGACCGGCCGGTCGATCATGGACCTGCTCCGGGCGGTGGTGCACGCGCGGGGGATGACCGCGCTCGTGGCCACGCACGATCCGGCGCTGATCGAGATGGCCGACCGGACGCTGACGCTGCGCGACGGCCGGCTGGCGCCGGAGGACTGACCCGGGTGACCGGGCCGCGCGCCTTCGGGTGGCGGCCCGGCGCCCGATCGCGGCTCGGCGCCGGGTCGCGGCGGCGCGGCGCCGGGCCGCGGCCCGGTCAGAGCGCCAGCTTCATGCCCTCGTGGCTGGCCACGAAGCCCAGGTCGCGGTAGAACCGGTGCGCGTCGGCGCGCTGCTTGTCGGTGGTGAGCTGCACCAGCGCGCAGCCGCGCTCCCGGGCCCGGTCGATCGCCCAGCGCATCATCGTCCCGCCCAGCCCACGGCCGCGCCGGTCGGAGCGGACCCGCACGGATTCGATCAGGCACCGCTCGGCGCCGTGCCGGCCCAGCCCGGGGATGTACGTGAGCTGGAAGCAGCCGACCAGCTCCCCGCCGTCGTCGGCGACGATCAGCTCGTTACGCGGATCCGCGTCGAGGTCGGCGAACGCCCGCTCGTACGCCGCGTCCACCTCGGGCAGGTCACGGGTACGCCCCAGCACGTCGTCGGCGAGCAGCGCGAGCACGGCGGGCAGGTCGGCGCGGACCGCCTCCCGGAAGATCACCTCGGTCATCCGGCCAGCCTGGCACAGTGCCGTGCGCCGGCGTGGCCCGGGCGGCGTCCCGCGTGGCCCGGGCGGCGTCCCGACGCGGGGCCGGTTGCGCCGTCCGGGGTCAGCCGCCGTCCAGCCAGCTGCGCAGCGCCCACCACCAGTGCACGGTCTCCGGCACCGTGCACCGCGCGCCCTCCTCGACCGGCGGCCCGCCGGTCAGCTCCCGCAGCCGCCGCAGCCGGTAGCGCACCGTGTTCGGGTGTACGTGCAGCGCGGCGGCGGTCTGGTCCAGCCGCTGGCCGTGGTGCAGCCAGGCGAGCGCGGTGCCGGCGAGTTCCCGGTGGAAGTCGTCGGCCGGGTCGAGCGCGCCGAGCAGCGTGCCGCGCAGCAGCTCGGCCAGGACCGGCTGGGCGGCCAGCGCGGTCTCTCCGGCCAGGTCGGTGACCTGACGCAGGCCGCGCAGCCGCCGGTTCGCCGCCGTGGCCAGCGCCGCCAGGCAGAGCGCGTACATGGCCGGTGCCCGCGCCAGCGGCTGTGCGGGCGTCACCAGCGTCAGCAGGTCGGCCGGTACGGCGTCGGGCGGTCGCGGGAGCAGCCCGGCGAGCCTTTCGTCGACGGTGCCGAGCAGCCCGCCGTGCCGGATGAGCTGCCGCTGCAGCGCGTGCGCGCGTACCGGGTCGGGTGGCGCGGCGACCAGGCAGTGGTAGCGCCCGTCCGGCCGCAGCCCGAACCGGGTCAGCTCGGCCGGTGGCAGGCCCGCCGGGCCGTCGCGCAGCAGCCGCCGCAGCAGGTGCGCCCGGGCCGCCGCGCCGGTGCGGAGCAGGTCCCGTTCGGCGGCCCGGTGCCCGTCAACCACTGCCCGCTCCACCGCCGCGGCGTACCGGCCGATGGTGAGCACCCCCTCCAGCAGCACCTCGTCCGGGATGCCGGCGGCCCGGCCGTGCCGGACCACCAGCTCCACCGCGCGGTCCCGCCCGGCCTGCACCCCGCGCAGCAGCCCGGCCACCGTGACGCCCTGCGCGGCCCGGTCCGCGCCCAGCCGCCGGGCCTCGGCGAAGTCCCGTCCGGCCGGGTCCTCGTGGCGTTCCAGCGCGCCGAGACCACTGGTCAGCAGCAGGACGACCTGGCGGCGTACCTCGTCGGCGGGCAGCCGGGCCACCTCGGGGGAGTTCACGCGGGCCGCGCGCGCCACCTCGTCGACGGCGGCCGGGTCGGCGGACAGGTCGCGCAGCAGCGTGCCGAACGTGGGGACGTTCCCGGTCCGGGTCACGCCGCCTCCCGTTGTCGTCGCGGCACAACCAGGTCGCGCGGGCGTTGGCGTCCGGTCCCTAGCCCCGGCAGCCGGCCGGTTGCTCTCCTGGTTGTTACCGCAAGGTAACACCGTTCGCGCCACTGAGAAACGTCGATGTCGTACCGGCTGCCAGGAGGCGTCCATGACCCCCGTGCCACTCCGCCCGCCCCGACCCCGCCGCCGCGCCGCCCTCGCCGTGCTGGCCGCGCTCGCTCTCGTCGCCCCGGCCCCGCTGCTGACGGCGCCCGCGCCGGCCGCCGCCGCGGTCCCGCTCCAGGAGGTGATGTTCGTCGGCAACAACTGGGACGGCACCGCCGACGTCATCCGGTCCCGTGGTGACTACGCCAAGCTCGGCCGGATCAACGTCATCCCGGACCGCGCCGCGCGGCTGCGCGAGATCTACCTCAACCCGATCAAACTGGCGTACTTCCTCGGCATCCGGCAGGGCCCAGGGGAGGGCCACGACCAGTTCGTCGACGACATGTACACCACCCCCGACGGCAGCGCGGTGGTGGTGTCCCGGCCCAGCTTCGCCGACGTCGTCTCGATCGACCTGGCCACCGGCGCGCTGCGCTGGCGGTTCCCGGTCTCCGGCTACCGCTCCGACCACATGGCCGTGTCACCCGACGGCACGCGCGTCGCGGTCTCCGCCTCCACCTCCAACACCGTGCACGTGCTGGACATCCGCACCGGAACGCAGCTCGGCTCGTTCGGCGCCGGCGACAAGCCGCACGAGAACATCTACACCGACGGCGGCACCCGGCTGTGGAACATGTCCATCGGCGAGGTCAACACCGACCTGGACGCGCCCTGGCTCGACTGGACCAAGGGCGACCGCCGGATCACCGTCGCCGACACCAGCACGTACCAGGTGGTCAAGGTCATCGACATGCGGGACCGCCTCGACGCCGCCGGCCGCCGCGACCTCTCCGACGCGGTCCGCCCGGCCGTGTTCACCCCCGACGGCAGCCGGCTCTACTTCCAGGTGTCCTTCTTCAACGGTGTGGTCGAGTACGACGTGGCCACCGACCGGATCACCCGCGTCGCCACGCTGCCGAAGAACCCGGCCACCAGCGAGGACCGCACCACCTGGGTCAACGACTCCCGGCACCACGGCCTGTCGATGAGCCCCGACGGCACCCGGATCTGCGTCGCCGGCACCATGGACGACTACGCCACGGTGCTCGACCGGGCCACGCTGCGCGAGGGGCCGCTGGTGCCCGCGAACAAGCCGTACTGGGCCACGGTCAGCGGGGACGGCCGGGACTGCGTGATCTCCGAATCCGGCGCGGACCAGGTCACCGCGATCAACTTCGCGACCGGGCAGAAGGTCGCGAGCGTCCCGGTCGGCGACCACCCCCAGCGCGTCCGGATCGGACACGTGCCGCAGGACTGGACGCCCCCGGCCGCCGGCTGACCGCCGACGTTCCACCGGCCGGCGTCCGGCTCCCGGCCGCCGGCCGGACCGTCACCGGGCGGGGCAGCGCAGCCCCTCCCGGGGGACGGTGAGCGAGATCAGGTACGCGTCGACCGCCGACGTCACGCACGGCGTCTGCGGGTACGCGGTGTGTCCCTCACCCTCCCAGGTGAGCACCCGACCCACGCCCAGCATCGCGGCCAGCGCGGGCGTCTGCTCGTACGGCGTGGCCGGGTCACCTGTGGTGCCGACCACCAGGATCGGCGGCGCGCCGTTCGCCCGGCCGGTCGGATACGGGTCCCGCTCGCCCGGCCACTCCACGCAGCCGAGCATCCCCACCGCGAGGGCGGGACCGAACAGCGGGTACTTCTGCCGCCACTGCGACTGCAACTGGCGGACCTGCTCCCGGGTCGGCTTCTCGGTCTCGTCCGCGCAGTTGACCGCCAGGTTGGCGTCGAACAGGTTGGAGTAGTGCCCGTCCGGCTCCCGGCCCGCGTACGAGTCGGCCAGCTTGAACACGCCAGCCGGGTCACCGCCCTGCAACTCGTCGATCGCCCGGGCCAGCTCCTGCCAGCCCTGCTCGGTGTAGAGCGAGGAGATCACCGCGTAGAAGACCCAGCCGGAGGTCGCCTCCCGGCCGTCCTGCCCGCGTACCGGGGAGGTCTTCGCCTTGGCGATCGCGTCGGTGACCGCACCGCGGGCGTCCGGCGCGATCGGGCAGCGGCCGGCGTTCGCCGCGCACCAGCGGGAGAAGTTGTCGAACGCCCGCTCGAAGCCCTTCGCCTGGCTCTCCGACCCGGCGATCAGCTTCTGCTGCGGGTCGACCGCGCCGTCGAGCACCAGGGCGCGCACACGCTGCGGATAGAGCTGGGCGTAGGTGGCGCCGAGCAGCGTGCCGTAGGAGTAGCCGAGGTACGTCAGCTTGTCGTCGCCGACCGCCGCCCGGACCGCGTCCATGTCGCGGGCCGCCTGCTCGGTGCCGTAGAGCGGAAGCTGGTCGCCGTACTTCGCGCCGCACCGCTCGCCGATGCGCCGGTTGAGGCCGACGAAGCCGTCGAACGACGACTGGCTCTCCGGGTCGGGGTCGTAGCCGAAGCTGGCGTCCAGGTCGGCGTCGGAGATGCACTTGACCGGGCTGGACCGGGCCACCCCGCGCGGGTCGAAGCCGACGATGTCGAACCGGTCGGTGACCGACGTCGGCAGCCCGCCGAACGCCGGACCGAAGGACAGGTAGACGGCGGTGTCCACGCCCGAGGCCCCCGGCCCGCCGGGGTTGACCACCAGGGACCCGATCCGGTCGCGCTGCTTTGTCGAACGGGCCCGGATCAGCGCGATCTCGAACGTCTCTCCCGCGCCCGGCCCGGCGATCGCGCCGGTGGTTGCCCCGGTGCCCCAGTTACGCGGCACGGCGATCCGGGCGCAGTCGTAGCGCATGTCCGCCGCACCCCGGCCGACCAGCTCGTTCGGCACCTCCGGGCAGGCCCGCCACTCCGGGGCGGTGCCCGGCGGGGCGGCCTCGCCCTCGCTCTCGGCGCGCGGCGCGAACGCCGGCAGCGTGCAGCCGGCGGTGAGCACCACCGCCGCGACGAACGCGGCGAGGGCGGGCCGGAACCGGCGGGTCCGGTCGGGGAAGCCTGTCACGTGGGCGCCTTCCATGATCGTGTCGACCGCCAGGCTACGCCCGGCCGGCCGCGTCACCGACCGTCGCCGCCGGATCGCCGCGCAGCACCTCGTCGACGTCGTAGCGGATCGGGCGGTCGAGCTGGCCGTAGTCGCAGGAGCGCGGATCACGGTCGGGGCGCCAGCGCACGAACCGGGCGGTGTGCCGCAGCCGGTCGCCCTCCATCGCGTCGTACGCCACCTCGACCACCAGCTCGGGACGCAGCGGCTCCCACTCCAGGTTCTTGCCGCCGGTCCACCGGCTCACCCCGCCCGGGATGCGCTGGCCCCGCTCGTGGTCGCCGTGCACCCACGGGTGCTCGCCGCCGACCTCGCGGTAGGGCTCCAGCTCGTCCAGCAGCTCCTTGCGGCGGGCCATGGTGAACGAGGAGCTGACGCCGATGTGGTGCAGCACGCCCTGGTCGTCGTAGAGCCCCAGCAGCAGCGAGCCCACCACCGGGCCGGACTTGTGCCAGCGGAAGCCCGCCACCACCGCGTCCATGGTGCGCGCGTGCTTGACCTTGAACATGAGCCGCTTGCCCGGCTCGTACGGCAGGTCGGCCGGCTTGACGATCAGCCCGTCCAGGCCGGCGCCCTCGAACACCTCGAACCAGCGGCGGGCCGTCTCCGGGTCGGTGGTCACCTGGGTCACGTGCACCGGCGGGCGCACCCCGGACAACGCCTGCTCCAGCCGCTCGCGGCGCTGCGGATAGGGCTGCCCGGTGAGCAGCTCGTCGTCGATGGCCAGCAGGTCGAACGCGACGAAGTCGGCCGGGGTGGTCTCGGCCAGCAGCTTCACCCGGGAGGCGGCCGGATGGATCCGCTGGGCCAGCAGCTCGAAGTCGAGCCGGGGGTGCCCGCCCGGCCCGTCCCGGCGGATCACGATCAGCTCGCCGTCGACGGCGCACCGGGGCGGGAGCTGCCGGCGCGCCTGCTCGACCACCTCCGGGAAGTAGCGCGTCATCGACTTGCCGCCCCGGCTGGCCAGCTCGACCTCGTCACCGTCGCGGAACACGATGCAGCGGAAGCCGTCCCACTTCGGCTCGTAGGTCAGGCCGGGATCGGTGGGCAGCTCGGACACGCTCTTGGCCAGCATCGGCTCGACCGGAGGGTTGATCGGCAGGTCCACGGCGACCAGTCAACCAGACCCCACCGACAGTGGTGAGGCAGATCACCCGGGGTGGCCGGGCGGCGTGTCCCGTACCGGTCGCCTTCGTCACCGCCGCCCGGATGGTGAAACCGCAGGTCAGAGCTACCTTCGCGGCGTGCCGGAGTGGAGCTGCGGATGCTGCGGGCGCTGGCGGGTCAGCGTCGAGCTGATCCGTGGCCGCTACCGCTACCGGCTGGCGCACCGCTATCCGGCCGAGCACGGCGGCGGCGCGAACGTCCTCGGCGAGGTCGGCTCGATCACCGAGCTGGAACGCCTGCTGAAGCGCTACGCCCCGGTCACCCTGGCCGACCTCCACGAGGCCGCCTGACCCTCCGCCCGGCGACCCGCTGCCCGCCGGCCGGCGCCGAGCGACGGAATGCCGGCTGCCCCTCCGCCCCGGCATCTCCGCCCCGGCAAGCCGCCGATCTTGGAGTTGTGGTGCCTCGTAAAGTTCGTCAATCGGGCATCCTGGGCACCCTAAGTCCAAGATCGACGAAGCGGGGGCGGGGCGAGGGCGGAGTGGGCGCGGGACGGCGGGCGGGTGGGGTGCGGGCGTAGCCTGAGCTGACGCGTCCACGGGGGAGGAACGCCGATGCGGTTCGTCGAGTCCGTCGAGATCGCCGCCGACGTCGACCGGGTGTGGGCGGTGCAGAGCGACGTCGAGCGCTGGCCGGAGTGGACGTCCTCGGTCACCGCCGCCCGCCGGCTGGAACCCGGTCCGCTGGCGCTCGGCTCGACCGCCCGGCTGGAGCAGCCGCGCCTGCCCCCGGCGGTGTGGCGGGTCACCGAGATCGAGCCGCCGTACTCGTTCGTCTGGGAGTCCGCGAGCCCGGGCGTGCGCAGCCGGGGTGAGCACCGCCTCGTCGCGCTCGGCGACGGGCGCACCCGGGCCGAGCTGGCCCTGGTGCAGACCGGGCCGCTGGCCGGCCTGATCGGCTTGCTCGCCGGGTCGATGATGCGCCGCTACCTGCGGCAGGAGGCGGACGGGCTCAGGCGTCGCTGCGAGCGGGACTGACCGTCTTCTCGAGCACGGCGAGGCGGTTGCCGTTCTCGTCCGGCCGGTGTGCCACCACCCGGTAGCCGCGCCGCGCGTACAGGGCCAGGTTCGCCGCGCTGTCCGCGCCGGTGAACAGCGCGAACCGGGTCACCCGGCCCGCGCAGGCGTGCTCGACCGCGTCCAGCAGCCGTCCGCCGACGCCCCGGCCCTGCTGGTCCGGCGCGACCGAGAGGCGACCCACGTGGGCGGTGTCGCCGTCGACGCGGGCGCGTACCGAGCCGACCAGGCGGGGGCCGCGCCGCGCGGCGAGCACCACGTCCGGTCCGGCCAGCGCCGCCCGGACCTCGTCCAGCGTCTCGGTCAGCGGGGGCAGGAACACGTCCCGGTAGCGCTGCGCCTCCACCAGGTACGCGGCGCGCTGCACGGTGAGGATCTCACCGGCGTCTGCGACGTCGGCGGGGGCGATGGTCACGTCGGTCACCGGCTCAGCTCACCACAGCGCTCAGAAGCGGCCGTACGCTGGCGGGGGTGTTCCCATCAGCGTGGAGGTGACCGGCGTGCCCGAGCTGACGTACCCGGAGGTGGGCGCGACCCGCGACGGCGGCCTGCCGGCCGGCTACCACCACCTGCGCCACCGGGTCCGGCTGCCGGACGGCGGCTTCCCGGTCGCGGCGGACGCGCTGCTGGGCTGGCGGCTGCACCGCGCCGCGGGCGTGGTGATGCGCGCGGACGCGCCGCGCGCGGCGCCCGGGGTACGTGTCACGCCGGGACTGGGCGTCGGCCCGGCGCGGCTGTGGGGCCCGACCGAGGTGGTCTGGGTGGTGGACGAGCCGGACCGGGCCGGGTTCGGCTACGGCACGCTGCCCGGGCACCCGGAGGTCGGTGAGGAGGCGTTCCTGGTCACCCGGGGCGCCGACGGCGTCTGGTTCGAGGTGACCGCGTTCAGCCGCCCCGCCCACTGGTACGTGCGGGCCGGCGGGCCGGTCGTGCTCGGCTTCCAGCGGGCGTACGCCTGGTGGCTGGGCCGGACGCTGCGGCGGCTGTGCCGGCGGCGCTGAGCGGTCAGTAGCGGGCGAACGAGCGGATCGGGGCGCGCGGGCCGTACTTCGGCGCCTGGATCCCGGCCGCCTCCAGCAGCACGCAGACCCGGCCCCGGTGCCCCCGGAACGGCGCCAGCAGCGCCAGCATCCGGGCGTCGTCGCCGCGCGGCTCACCGGCCAGCGCCCAGGCCACCGTGTTCGGCACGTGGTAGTCGCCGACGCTGACCGCGTCCGGGTCGCCGTACGCGATCCGCACCACCTCGGCGGCGGTCCACGGCCCGATCCCGGGGATCGCGGTGAGCCGCCGGGTGGCCTCGGCCGAGTCGGCGCAGCGTTCCAGCCGGTCCGCGACGGCCGCCGCGCGGCGCAGCGTGTCGGCGCGTCGCTGCTCCACGCCGAACGGGTGGAACACCCAGTACGGCGTGGCCGCCACCGCGGCCGGCTCCGGCGGCAGCAGCAGTGGTTGCAGCGGACCCGGGGCGGGTTCGCGGAAGTGCCGCACGGTGGCGGCGTACGCCCGGTACGCCTCCTTGCCGGTGACCTTCTGCTCGAAGACGGCCCGCAGCAGCCGGGGGAAGATCTGGCCGGTGGCGGGCATCCGCAGCCCGTGGTGCGTGTGGGCGAGGCGGGCCACCAGCGGGTGCGCGGCGGCGAGCGCGGCGAACCCGGTCAGGTCGTCGCGCAGTCCGGCGATCCGGTCGGCCCGCTCGACCACCCAGCCGGCGCCGGGGCCGTACCCCTCGGCGGTCAGCTCGCCGGCCTCCGGGCGCAGCGCCAGCGTGGCCGGTCCGTCCGGGGTGCGGGTGGCCCACCAGAACGTGCCGGCGGCGATCCGCGCGCACGGGTCGTACGGGCTGAACGTGAGCGCCCGCACCGACGCGGCCAGCCGGTAGCCGGCCGGGGGGCGCAGCGTGCGGCGGGCGGCGGGCGAGGTCACCCGGCCACTCTGCCACGCGTCCCGGCGGTGACGCCGGACACGCCGAGCCGGGAGGCGGGGCGATGCCGGTGCGCCCCGCCTCCCGGGTTCCCGACGATGACCGGCCGCGCCCTCCCCGGCGGCGACCGGTCACCGTGACCTGGTGCGTCAGTACGAGTAGTCCGACCCGCCGCCGGAGCTGTTCGAGCTGCCCGCCGCGGGCGGCGCGACCGGCTTGGGCGTGCCGGTGGGCAGGCAGGTCAGGTTCTTCTTGCCGTTCGGGTCGACCACGAACCAGGTGCCGCCGACGCCCTGGCCCTTCCACTGGCCCGGCTTCTTGTCGCCGATGTAGCGGTAGACCGGCCAGCCGCCGATGGTGAGCTGCCGGGTGCCGTCCTGGCGGGTGATGGTGCCGACCTTGTCGTCGGAGACGCCACGCAGCTTCGGGTTGCCGTCGGTGAGCGACGGCGGCCAGACCTCGGCGCACTTGTCCACGCAGTTGGACTGCGGCGGGTCGTCGGAGTCCTTGTCGAACCGGTACAGCACCCAGCCGTCCTGGTCGGTGACGACGCGGCCCATCCGGGGCAGCTTCTTGCCGACCAGCTCGTCGGTGATCTTCACGTTGGCCGGGGGCGCCTTGTCCGCGACCGGCTCCTCCTCGGGAGCCGCCGACGCCTCCGGTTCGGCCGCCGCGGTGGGTTCGGCCGCGGCGACGGCGACCGGCTCGGCCGCGCTCGAGTTCGCCCCGTTGTAGCCTGCGGGGGCGCAGGCCGTAAGTGCGACCATCGCGCTCGCGACGATGACGGTCGTCCGCTTGTGGTGTGCCACGTGCCCTCCTCGTTCTTGGCAGTTCGCCGAGTAGTACGGGCGCGGCACTGTCAAGGTTGAAGTCGAAACGGTGGCACATTTCACAGTGGACTGATTGAACCGACAGCCGTTCTGGCGCGTGCGTCAGCACGAGGGGGTCCGCCGGCCCGGACACGACAAGACGGCGCCGGGCGGTCCAGCCGCCCGACGCCGTCGTCGTACCGGATCAGATGTCGTCCACCGTCACCAGCGGACTCGCCACCCCGTTCGCGTCCACCGACTGCACCTGAAGCTTGTCGATGTCGCGCACCGGGGCGGAGGTGGACGCGGTCAGCTCCAGCGGAAGCTGGTTCTGGTTCGTGCCGTAGCCGCCGGCCGGCACCGACCAGGTGGAGATGACCTCGCTCGTGGCGTTCTTGCGCACCACCACCAGCCGGCAGACACGCGGCCCGGGCAGGCGGCTCAGCTGCACCGAGATCTGCGTGCCGTACTCCTTGCGCGCCAGCCACATCGTGGTCTGCACGCCGGTGCCCGCGTCGGTGGCGTTGTGCTGGTCGCCCTCGATCGGCTTCTCCCCGCCGACGCCCGGGTCGTTCGGGTTGCCCGGCTCGCCGCTCGGCGCCGCGGTCGGCGCGGTCTGCGTCGGCCCGGCCTGCGGCGTCGGCCCCGGCTCGTCGCCGAGCATCCCGGCGGCGACCCCGCTCAGGCCGCCGAACACCACCACTGCCGCCGCTGTCGCCAGCAACTGCCGCACCCGGGTACGACGGCGGTCCCGCCGCACCGCCACCAGCGTCCGGTCCAGCAGCGCCGGATCGGTGTGCGTCTGCTCCAGCGCGGCCATCGCCTCGCCGTCGATGCCGGAGAGCAGCCCCACCACCGGGACCATCGTCTCCAGTTCCGCCGCGCAGGCCCAGCAGGTGGCCAGGTGCTCCTCGAACCGCTCCGCGTCCTCCGCGTCCAGCACGCCGAGCGCGTACGCGGCGACGTCCATGTGATCGGCCCGGCTCATTCGGTCACCCCCCTCTCCTGCAGAGCCGTGCGCAGCGCGCGCAGCGCGTAGTAGACCCGCGACTTGGCGGTGCCGAGCGGAAGCCCCAGCTCCTCGGCCGCCTCCGGCACGGTGCGCCCCCGGAAGTACGTCGCCACCAGGATCTCCCGGTGCGACTGGCTCAGCGTACGCAGCGCGTCCGCCACCGTCATCGTGCGCAGGACCCGGTCGGTGCTGTCCGCCTCGGCGAACGCGGTCAGATCCCGGTCGTACGTCTCCGGCGGGCGGGCCTGCTCGCTGCGGTGCTCGTCGATCGCGATCCGCCGGGCCACCGTGACCAGCCAGGGACGCAACGAGCCCTGGCCCTGCACGCCGAGCCGGTGCGCGTTGCGCCAGGCCCGCAGCAGCGTCTCCTGCACGATGTCCTCGGCCCGCTGCCGGTCCCCGCCGGTCAGCCGCATCACGAACATCAGCAGCGGGCCGGCGTGCTCGGCGTACAGCAGGCGGATCAGCTGGTCGGAGTGGCTGGCCTCGGCGGAGGTCGCCTGGTGGCGTCCGGGAGCGGGTCGCGGCGGCACCGGGTCATTCTGGCGATCGGCGGGCCGGGCGTCGACCCCCCGGCGGGAACGCGAGGCGCGCGAGTGTGGTTGTGCCCGGGCGAACATCCACTCGGGCCGCGCCACTTCGCCGTGCCAGCCGGCCGCCACCGCATGCATGCAGACCTCCGCTGTCCAATGACATCAGCCGGCCCCCCACGGGCATGGCCGCCCGGTGATACGCAGCCACCAGTCGATCGGATCAACGTTTGACGGAAAAAATTCCGGGCGGCGGGGGAGTGGAGTCGACGGCGCCCGCGTCGTGGACCACCGCCGCGCCGCCGGTGAAGCGGTCCAGCTCCGCGCCGGCCAGCACCCGGCCGGGGAACCAGTCGCCGGCCGCCCGCCGGGCCAGCTCCGGCACCGGCGGCTCCACCCGGGACGCCACCAGCACCAGGTTGCCGTACCGGCGGCCGCGCAGCACCGCCGCGTCGCCGACCAGGCAGGCCCGGGGCAGCACGGTACGCACTGTGGCGACCTGCGCCTTCGCGTGCCGCAGCGGCGGGCCGTCGGCCACGTTCGCCAGATAGCTGCCGCCGGGCGCCAGCACCCGGGCCACCTCGGCGGCGTACTCCACCGAGGTCAGGTGCGCGGGGGTACGGGCACCCGCGAACACGTCAGCCACGATCACGTCGTACGCGCCGTCCCGGCTCGACGTCAGCGTCGCCCGCGCGTCGGCCACCCGTACCCGCAGTCGCGGATCGGCAGGCCACGGCAGCTCGCGGCGGACCAGCTCCACCAGCGCGCCGTCCACCTCGGACACCCGCTGCGTCGAACCCGGGCGGGTGGCCTGCACGTACCGGGGCAGGGTGAGCGCGCCGCCGCCCAGGTGCAGCACCCGCAGCGGCGCCCCGGCCGGCGCCACCAGGTCCAGCGCGGCGGCCAGCCGCCGGACGTACTCGAACTCCAGGTGAGCCGGGTCGGTCAGGTCGACATGCGACTGCGGTGCGTCGTCCAGCAGCAACGTCCACGAGCCCGGACGGTCCCGGTCCGGCACCAGTTCGGCCCGCCCGGTGTCGACGTCGGCCACCACCCGGTCGGCGTCGCGTCGCCGGCCCATCAGCGCCGCATTCCGCGCGCCGCCGCGGTGAGCACGCGGTGCAGCAGCCGCGCGTCGCCGAGCATCCCGCGTAACCGGCGTTCCAGCCCGGCGATCGGCACCAGGTTCTGCGGGGCACGTGGATCCTTGTACGGGGTGGAGGCGAACCGGGGCAGCGTCACCAGCGACAGGTCGGCCAGCGCGATCGCCTCCGGCACGGTCAGGTCGGCCGAGCACTCCACCCGCACGATCCCGGCCCACGGCGCCCCGGCGCGCACCGGCAGGCGCAGATACCAGGACCAGCCGCCCCACGCCGTGCCCAGCCGGAACACCGGGCACCGCTCACCCGGCGCCAGCCCGGTCACCACAGCGGTCAGCCGCCCGTCCAGGTATTGGCTGTGCTGCGTCTTGATGTACCCGAGCGTGCGCGGCAGGTTCCGCCGGCTGCGCAGCGGGCCGTCCACCACCAGCAGGTCGCCGTCGGTGCGTACCGCGTCGGAGACGGCCACCTCCAGCGCGGTCAGCGGCGCCTGCACCGCCGCGGGCAGCTTGCTCAGCTCACCGGTGCCGCTGACCCGGTGCACCGGGTAACGCACAGTCCCGGCGACCACGTCCTGCGCCGACGGGCTCGCCGTGAACAGGCCCCGGCCCACCCGGGCGCCAGCCATCTCGGCGGCGCCCCGGTCCAGGTCGCAGCGCACCACACCGGCCGCGTACGAGGCGGCGATGCCGGGGAACGAGCCGCCGTCCTCCTCGGCCGTCCAGACGCTCGCGTCGATCCGCCGTACCCCGTCGACGAGCAGCACCACGTCCGGCGACCGCACGCCCGCGCGGGGGCCGATCGCTCGCCAGTCGGCGGCCGGCAGCTCGACGTCGGCGTCCACCTGGGCGCTGCTCGGCGCGGCCGGACCGGACCCGCCCGCAGCCTCGAACGACGCGCCGTACGCCGGATCCCAGGCGTCGACGAAGAACGCCGGCGACTGTGACGTCACAGGCCGGTCCGTTCCACGCGGGCCGTCCGCGCGTCCTTGCGCACCTCGAACCGGACCGGGATCCGCTCGGCCAGCGCCGGCACGTGGGTGACCACGCCGACCATCCGGTCGCCCCGGGCGGCCAGGTTCTCCAGCGTCGCCGCGACCGTGTCCAGCGTCGCCGCGTCGAGCGTGCCGAAACCCTCGTCCAGGACGATCGACTCCAGGCTGGCCGCGGTGGTGGACATCCCGGCGAGCTGCTCGGACAGCGCCAGCGCCAGCGCCAGCGACGCCTGGAACGTCTCCCCGCCGGACAGCGTGCGCACCCCGCGCCGCAGCCCCGCGTCGTGGTGGTCGACCACGAAGAACTCGCCCTTGTCGTGCACCAGGTCGTACTGCCCGCCGGACAGCTCCCGCAGGATCCGCGACGCGCCGTCGACCAGCAGGTCCAGCGCCTCGGTGAGCAGCCAGCGTTCGAAGTTGTTCGCCCGCAGGTGCGAGGCGAGCGCCCGCGCCACCCGCGCCTCGTGCTCGTGCCCGGCCCGCTGCTCCCGCAGCCCGGCGGCCTGCTCGCGGCGCTCGTCCAGGCGGCGCAACTCCGCCTCGGCCCGCTCCACCGCCACCGCCACGTCGCGCGACGCGTCCTGCGGGGCGTCCAGCCCGGCCGCGGTGAACAACGCGGCGATCCCGTCGGCGACCTCGGCCGCGGCCCGCTGCGCCGCCTCCACCGACTCGGCCAGCCCGTCGCGGTCCGCGCGCCGCGCCCGCGCCTGCTCGCCCGCCCAGTCGGCCAGCGCCGTCCACGCCGCCGCCACGTCGTCCCGGTCGGCGGCCGGCGGCCCGAACCGGGCCAGCCCGTCGCGTACCGCGTCGAAGTCACGCCAGGCCCGGCGCAGCCGATCCTGCGCGGCGTCGAGCGCGCCCCGCGCCCGCCGGGCCGCCTCCCGCCCGGCCCGCACCGCGCCGGCCGCCTCCTCCAGCGCGGCGCGCAGCCGGGCGTGCTCGGCCAGCGCCTCCCGCAGCCGTTCCGGCGTGGGCGCGTCAGTGAGCTGCTCGTCCAGCTCGGCCAGGCGCGCGCCGAGCTGGTCGTGCTGGGTCCGGGCGCGCAGCAGCACCCGGTCCAGTTCGCGGGCCGCGGCGTCGCGTTCCTGCACCACCCGCTTCGCCGCCTCGCTCGCCGCCCGCGCCGCCTTGCCCGCCTCGATCGCCCGGCTCACCGCCGAACCCTTCGGCACCGCCGGCACGGTGGTGACCGTCTGCTCGCACACCGGGCAGGGCGCGCCGTCGACCAGGTGCGCCCGCAGCGCCGCCGCCTGGTCGGCGGCCTTCGCGTCCTCGTGCGCGCGGAACGCCGACTCCAGCTCCGTCTCGGCCCGCTGCGCGTCCGCCCGCGCCGCCGCCAGCGCCGCCACCGCCGCGTCGTGCTCGCCGCGCGCCGCGTCCACCGCCGCGCGCACAGTCGCCGCCTCCGCGGTCAGCCGGTCCCGGTCCGCGTACGCCTTCAGGTGCAACCGCAACGCGCTCTCGTCACCGGCGGCGGTCAGCTCCCCGCGCAGCTTCTCCTCGCGCTCCTCGGCCAGCCCGACCGTGGCCGCCGCCTCGTCGGCGGCCACCCGGGCCGCCGCCACCGCCCGCGCCAGCTCGGCGGTGCCGTCCGGCGGTCGCACCCCGGCCAGCACACCCAGCTCCGCGTCGAGGGCGGCCAGCGCCGCGGCCCGCTCACCCGCCGTCGCCCGGGCCCGCTCCCATTCGGGTACGGCGGCAGCGACCGCTGCGGCCAGCTCCCGCATCGCGTCCACCCGCTCCCGGGCGGCGGCCAGACTCTCGTCGTCGACGTCGGTGAGCCCGCCGAGCAGCTTGTCGACGGTCTCCAGCTTCGCCTCGGCCTGCCCGGCCCGCTCGACCGCCTTCTTCTGCACGTTCTCGTAGACGCCCAGCCCGAGCAGGTTCACCAGGATCTGCTGCCGGGTGGCCGGCTTGGCGTGCAGGAAGTCGGCGAACTGCCCCTGCGGCAGCACCACGCAGGAGGTGAACTGCTCGTACGGCAGCCCGACCGCGTCCAGCACCGCCTGTTCCATCTCGGCCGGGGTGCCCGCCACCACCTCGCCCAGATCCTCCGGGCTGAGCCCGGTGTCGAGCTTGGTGACGTCGAAGCCCGGCGGCATGAGCTGCAGCCCGGCGTTGGCCGTCTTCACGGTGCCCCGGCCGTCCCGGCGCACCACCCGGGTCGCCACGTAGCGGTCCCCGGCGGACTCGAACACCAGCCGGACCCGCGCCTCGGTGGCCGACGGCGCCAGCGCGTTCGCCAGCCCCCGGGCGCCGCCCCAGCGCGGCACCGTGCCGTAGAGCGCGAAACAGATCGCGTCGAGCACCGTCGACTTGCCCGAACCGGTCGGCCCGACCAGCGCGAAGAAGTCCGCGTCGGTGAAGTCGACAGTGGTCTCGTCGCGGAACACCGTGAACCCGGCCATGTCCAGCCGCATCGGCCGCATCAGTGCTCCACCTCCTCGAGCAGCTCGTCGAAGAGTTCCCGGACACCCTCGTCGGCGTGCCCGCGGCTGTCCAGGTAGTCGCCGAACAACTCGCCCGGCGACCGCCCGGCCCGCTGGGCGGTCCGGGTCCCGCTGCCCGGCGCGGGCACCAGCTCCGGGTCGATCCGGATCTCCAGCGCCCGGGGCAGCAGCTCCTGCACCTCCTCGCGCAGCCCGGCCCGGGGCTGCTCCCGGACGTAGACGCGCAGCCAGCCCTCCGG
The DNA here is from genome assembly GCF_028768405.1 of Micromonospora chalcea. Taxonomy (NCBI): domain Bacteria; kingdom Bacillati; phylum Actinomycetota; class Actinomycetes; order Micromonosporales; family Micromonosporaceae; genus Micromonospora; species Micromonospora chalcea. The sequence continues at coordinate 6,502,081 of NZ_CP118233.1, forward strand.
CGCCTCGATCTCGGCGAGCTGCGCGAGCGTGCCGCGTACCGTGCGCAGCGGCACCGCGCCCGGCACCGGCACCTCCCGGATGCGGGCGGCCGTGGTGGCGGTGACCTCCACGATCGTCACCGAGCTGACGTTCTCCTGCTCGCCGAAGTCGACGGCGAGCGGGCTGCCGCTGTAGCGGATCGGGCACGGGCCGATGACCCGCTGCGAGCGGTGCAGGTGACCCAGCGCCACGTAGTGCGCGTTGCCGGGGAAGACGGTAGCCGGGACCGCGTATCCGAGCACCGTGTGCGCGTCCCGCTCGCCGCCGCCGGTGCTCGCCCCGACCACGGTCAGGTGCGCGGTCACCAGGTGCACCCGGTCCGGCTCGGCGAACCCCTCGGCGAGCCGGTCCAGCACCCGGCCCAGGTGGTCGGCGTACGTCTGGTTCGCCTCGGCCGGGGTGAGCGTGTACATCTCCACCGCGCGCACCGCGTACCGCTGGGACAGGAACGGCAGCGCGGCCAGCCGCCAGCGTTCCCCACCGGCGGTGACCCCGTCGACGACGTGCTCGTCCGGGTTCTCCCGGACGCTGCCGCGCAGCGTGATCCCGGCCGCCTCGGCCCACGGGCGCAGCGCGTCCAGCGCCGCGCCGTTGTCGTGGTTGCCGCCGATCGCCACCACGTCCGCGCCGGTACGCCGCAGCGCGGTGAGCGCCCGGGTCACCAGCCGCGTCGCCTCCGGGGTGGGCGCGGCGGTGTCGTACAGGTCACCGGCGACGATGACCAGGTCCGGCCGCTCACGCTGGGCGATCTCGATGACCTGGGCGAGGACCTGCTTGTGCTCCTCGGCCCGGGACTGCCCCTTGAGGACCTTGCCGACGTGCCAGTCGGAGGTGTGCAGGATCTTCATCTGGGTGCCGCCTAGAACGGGATGTCGTCGTCGGAGGAGCCGGAGCCGACCACCGCGAACGGATCGGCGGCCTGCGTGATCGACCGTAGCGTCTCCGAGGGCGCGCGGCCCGCCTCCGAGACCCGGGTGGCCCACGCCGGGAACGGGAACTCCAGGCAGAGCGGCACCGGGATGTCCGGCTGGTTGACGAACATCGTGCCCGGCTTGGCCAGCAGCGCCCGCTGCCGTTGGGCAGGCGGCAGGAAGCCGTACTCCGGGCGGGACGCCTCGGCCGGGTCGAGCCGGCCGACCACCCGGATCGCCGAGTTGGTGACGATCCGCCGTTCCACCTCGCTGGCGGTCTGCTGCGCGCCGACCAGGATCACGCCCAGCGAGCGGCCCCGCTCGGCGATGTCGAGCAGCACCTCCTTGATCGGCGACGAGCCCTCCCGCGGCGCGTACTTGTTCAGCTCGTCCAGCACGACGAACAGCAGCGGCTTGGCGGTGCCCGCCTTCTCCTTGCGCTCGAACTCGCTCTTGAGCGTCACACCGACCACGAACCGCTGCGCGCGATCGGGCAGGTTGTGCAGGTCGACCACTGTCACCTGCGCGCTCTCCGCCGTGTTGATCGAGTGCGGGCGGCGGGTCGCCAGGTCACCACGGATCAACCGGCCCAGGTCCTTCTTGCTGCCGATCAGCCGCCGGGCGAACGCGTTCACGGTGCCCAGCCCGACCGCGCTACCGGCCCACTCGCCGCGCGTCTCGTCGTCGTTGAGCTGCTCGACCACGTGGTCGACCAGATCCGCGTACGAGCCGAGCCGTACCCCGTCGATACTCACTCCGCCGTCGGCCGGCTGGGCGTAACGGGCCAGGTGCGCGGCCACCGAGTGGACCACCATCGTGTACTGCTGGCGCTCGTCGTCCGCGTCGGCGAACACGTACGGCAGGAGCCGGTCGGCGCAGAACTCGGACAGCGTCCAGTAGAAGCTGTCCACCCCGGTGAGCCGGCTGCTCACATCCGGCGTGCCGGAGGAGTCGCCGACCCGCGGCGGGGCGTACACCCGCACGTCCGGGAACGCGCCGGCATCAAGGCCCAGCTTCGCGTACGCCGCCCGGGTCGGATCGTCGAGCCGGCTGTTCGGGTGGTCGAGGAAGAGCAGGTCCTCGCCCTTCACGTTGAAGATCAGCGCCTTCGCGTTGACCGCGTCGCCGCCCAGCACGCCGGAGCGGAACACCGAGTAGAGCAGGAACGTGGCGAAACTCGTCTTGGTCGCGACGCCGGAGATGCCGGAGATCGACACGTGCGCGCCCCGGGTGCCGTCGAGGAAGTCGGCGTTGAGGTAGACCGGCACCCCGTCGCGGCCCATCCCCATCGGGATCCGCCGCTCCATCCGGTCGAAGTGCAGCGCCCGCGCCCGCGCGTCACCCTCGGCCCGGTGCACCACGGCGCCCGGCGTCGGCGGCACGTAGAACTCCGGGTCGACCCGCGTGGTCGTCACCTCGGCCGCCTCCTGCACCTGCGCCGGCAGCGTGCCGTCGGCGATGGCGAAGACGTCGGAGTCGAACTGCGCCCCCTCGTGCCGGGCACGCACCTGGGTCACCACCCCGGCGATCGTCACCGGCTCCCGGTCGGGCAGGTCGCGGCGGGTCACCACCACGTCGTCCAGCTGCAGGTAGCTGCCCGGCGCGACAGCCGTCCAGAAGGTGAGCGGGGTGGCGTCGGCGGTGCCGAGCACCCGGCCGACACCCTCGCCGGGCCCGTCGAGCTGGTCGTCGGTCATCGGCGGTCTCCGGTCGGCTGGTCGTACCGTTGGCGGTGCACGTCGTGCATCCTGCCCGAGGGATGCGACAGGTTGCCACGCGACGCGGCGGACGCCACGCCGAGCGTGCGCCGAACGGTAGCCGCCCGGATCCGCCCGGCCACGGTGCGTACGTTTCTGCCCGCTCCGGCGCTGTCTCCGGCCCCCGGCCCGGCCGGCTCGGTGGAACGCCATGGGTGTCTCCGCGAGCTTTTGACACCCATGACGTTCCACTCGCCCCGCGAACCCCGGGTTGCTTGGCGCGCGAGAGCCGCCCCCAATGTCGAGACCCACGTCCCGCTCTCCGGGACGCTCGGAGATCTTGGTACGAGAGCGCCCTCATAGGGGCCGTTTGGTACCAAGATCTCGGGAGCCGGGAGCCGGGAGCCGGGAGCCGGGAGCCGGGAGCCGGGAGCCGGGAGCCGGGAGCCGGGAGCTGGTCAGGCGGCGGGGGCGGATCCGGCGGGTGTGGGGTCAGCGGGGTCGCGGGCGTAGCGCAACATGAGCACCCCGTCGGCGGCGGCCAGCACGTGGCGCAGCGGCAGGTGCCGGGGCGGGCTGGCGTCCCCGGCGGTGATCCGGCCCGGGCCGGCGCCGGCGAGCAGCGGCGCCACGGTCAGGCACAGCTCGTCGACCAGGTCGGCGGCGGTGAGCGCGCCGAACAGGTGCGGGCCGCCCTCGCAGAGCAGTTGGTCCAGCCCTCGGCGGCGCAGCTCCGCCAGGCCCACGGCCAAGTCGACCCGGCCGCTGCCGTCGACCCGGTCGGTGCTGGTGACCGGGCCGGTGCCACAGCGGACCAGGTCGGCGACGTCGGTGAGGCCGGGCGGCGGTACGGCGTCGGCGTGGGTGAGCACGATCGGCCGGACCGGGGCGTCGGCGAATGCAGCCTGGGCCGGGTCGAGGTCGAGTGAGCCGGAGACGACCACGAGCGTCGGGAACTCGGCCAGCCCGCGTTCGCGGCGCCAGGCCCGGCGTTCCGGGCTCAGCCGGACCGCCCGGTAGCCCTCGTGGCGCAGCGTGCCGGCGGCCACCACGAGAGCGTCGCAGAGCATCCGCAGCAGCCCGAAGACCCGCTTGTCCGGCTCGCCGGAGAGCCCGGCCGAGTAGCCGTCCAGAGTGACCGCCCCGTCGGCGCTGGCGACGAAGTTGACCCGCAGGTGCGGGCGGGCCGACCGGCCGTAGAGCGCGGTGAGTTCCGGATCGGTCAGCGCGCCGGTGACGGGTGCGGGCCAGATCCGTTCGATCGGGGTTCCGACGCTCATTCGCCGGCCGGACCGGTGACCGGAGGGGTGGGTTCGGGGGTACGGTGCTGGCAGTCGCACCACTTCCGGCCAGGACAGTCGTCGTGCCGCCGTTCCCGGCAGGCTCGGCAGATCATGCAGGCAGCCTATGCCGAGGAAGGATGGGACGTCGTGTCGCGTCAGATCTTCCAGCTCATGGTGTCGCTGGCCGGGGTCCGGCCGCCGGTGTGGCGGCGGGTGCTGGTGCCCGGCGGCTACACGCTGGACCGGCTGCACCGGGTGATCCAGCACGCGATGGGCTGGCGCGACTGCCACCTGCACTCGTTCGACGTGGACGGCCGGCAGTACGGCGAACCCGACCCGGACGGCGAGCTGGCGCTGCGCGACGAGCTGGACGTCCGGCTGGACACGGTAGTGGGCAAGGGCGACCGGTTCCGCTACACCTACGACTTCGGGGACTGGTGGGAGCACGACCTGGTGGTCGAGGACTGCTGCGCCGCCGACCCGGACGAGCGTTACCCGGTCTGCCTGGACGGGGAGCGGGCCTGCCCGCCGGAGGACGTGGGCGGCCCGGCCGGCTATGCGGTCCTGCTCGCCGCGCTCGCCGACCTGGCGCACCCGGAACACGTGACGATGCGCGAGTGGGCCGGCCCGGCGTTCGATCCGGCCGCGTTCGACGCCGGCCGCGCCACCGTCCTGCTGCGCCGCTGCTGCTGATCGCGCCGTCCGCGCGCCGCTGATCGCGGGCTCCGAGGAGGGGTCGCCAGCGGCGCGGTAACGAAATGGGAACGCTCCCAACGGTCTATTGACACCCCTGTCACCTCCCGGCAACCTCATGGGAGCGCTCCCGAGAGTGGTGCGGATCTCCCTCCTGCCCCGCTCCGGCCCGCGCGAAACGCACCCCCCACCACACAGCAGATATCGCCTCACCACCGAAAGAGGGGTCTCGGATGAGCGTCCCAATCCGTCGTCGGCGGTTCGCGGCCATCGCGCTCGCGTCCGTCGTCGTGCTCGGCACCACCGCCGCCTGCGGCGACGACTCGGACAGCGGCGACAGCGGCAGCGGCGACGGCCCGATCACGCTGGTCGTCGACGTCTTCGGCGACCAGGGCTTCGGCTACGAAGAGCTGTACAAGCAGTACGAAGCGGAGCACACGAACGTCAAGATCCAGGAGCGGGGCAAGGGTCTCGGCCTCGGTGACTACAACACCCGTCTGACCCAGCAGATCACCGCGGGCTCGGGCGCCGGTGACGTGGTGGCCCTGGAAGAGGGCACCATCGTCCAGTTCTACGCCCAGGCCGACAAGTTCGTGAACCTCGCCGACCACGGCGCGAACGACCTCAAGGGCAACTTCCTGCCGTGGAAGTGGGAGCAGGGCACCACGCCCGACGGCAAGGTGCTGGGCCTCGGCACCGACGTCGGCTCGATGGCGCTGTGCTACCGCAGCGACCTGTTCAAGGCCGCCGGGCTGCCCACCGACCGCGAGCAGGTCGGCGCGCTCTGGCCGACCTGGGACGAGTTCATCGCCACCGGCCAGAAGTTCGCCGCCGCCGACAAGAAGCACAAGTTCGTCGACTCGGCGACCAACTTCTACAACGTGGTGCTGATGCAGGTCGCGGGCCAGGGCAGCGGCTACACGTACTACGACAAGAGCAACAAGATGGTCATCGACCAGAACCCGGACGTGAAGACGGCGTACGACCTCACCACCAAGATGATCGCCGCCGGGCTGTCCAACAACCTCCAGTCGTTCTCCAACGAGTGGAACGCCGGCTTCAAGAACGGCACCTTCGCCACCATCGCCTGCCCCGCCTGGATGACCGGTGTCATCAAGGGCCAGGCCGGTGACGCGGCGGCCGGCAAGTGGGACATCGCCAAGGCGCCGGGCGCCGGTGGCAACTGGGGCGGTTCCTTCCTGGGCGTGCCGAAGTCGAGCAAGCACCAGAAGGAGGCCGCGGAGCTGGCCAAGTTCCTGACCAGCGCCAAGGGTCAGATCGGCGCGTACAAGGCGGTCGGCAACCTGCCGTCGAACCCGCAGGCGCTCACCGACCCGGCCGTCGCCGACTCGACCAACGACTACTTCAGCAAGGCCCCGGTCGGCAAGATCTTCGCCGCCGGCGCGACCGAGCTGAAGCCGGTCTACCTCGGCCCGAAGAACAACGCGGTCCGCACCGCCGTGGAGAACACGCTGCGCGCCGTGGAGCAGGGCAAGTCGGCCGGCGAGCAGTGGCAGGCGGCCCTGAAGAACGGTGCGGCCGCCGGTAAGTGACCGGTTGAGCCGCCCGCGGGTGGCGTCGGCAGCCCATGCTGCCGGCGCCACCCGCGGTGCCCGCAGAGTCCGGCGTCGCCCGTGTGGCGGGTGACGCCGGCCGAGGAGAAGGACTCCCCATGAGCCTCGACCTGCACGCCGCGGCGCCGCCCGAGCCCGGCGCGCCGCGCTCCGCACGTCACACACGCCGCCGCGCCGCCTCGATGACCCGGCTGGACCTGAAGTACTCGCCCTACCTGTACGTCCTGCCGTTCTTCGTGATCTTCGCCGTGTTCGGCGTGTACCCGATTGCGTACACGGTCTGGATCGCGCTGACCGACCGGTCGCCGCTGAACCCGACGATCTCCTTCGTCGGGATGGACAACTTCGTCGAACTGATCACCGAGGATCCGCAGTTCTGGAACGCGGTGGTCAACACGTTCGGCATGTTCGCGCTCTCCACAGTGCCCCAGTTGCTGCTGGCGCTGATGCTCGCCAACGCGCTGAACCGGAAGCTGCGCGCGCAGACGTTCTTCCGGATGGCCATCGCGATGCCGATCATCACCTCGACCGCCGTGGTCGCGCTGATCTTCTCGATGCTCTACGCCAAGGACTTCGGCCTGGTCAACTGGCTGCTCGACAGCATCGGCCTGGACCCGATCGACTGGCGGGCGAACCGCTTCGCCTCATGGTTCGCCATCTCCACCATGGTCGACTGGCGGTGGGTCGGCTACAACGCGCTGATCTACCTAGCCGCCATGCAGTCGATCAGCAAGGACATGTACGAGGCCGCGGCGCTGGACGGCGCCTCCCGGCGGCGGCAGTTCTGGTCGATCACGGTCCCGCAGCTGCGCCCCACGATCATCTTCACGCTGATCATCTCCACCATCGGCGGCCTTCAGCTGTTCACCGAGCCCCTGCTGTTCACCAGCGGCTCGGGCGGTCTCTCCGGTGGTTCGGAGGGGCAGTTCCAGACCATCACGATGTACCTGCTCGACGTGATGAACCAGCGCTTCCGGTGGGGGTACGCCGGAGCGGTCGCGCTCGTGCTCTTCGTGCTCATCGCGTTGATGTCGGCGATCAACTACCTGCTCGCCCGCCGCATCAGCTCCGACAAGTGAGGTGACGAGATGACGACCACCGCGGTCCGCCCGCCCACCCGGCACAGCGCGCCGGTGAAGACCACCCACCGGGCCGAGCGGCTCTGGAAGGCCAGCCCGCTCACCATGATCGGCCTGATCTTCGGTGTGCTGCTCTCCCTGTTCCCGTTCTACTGGATGATCGTGATCGCCAGCCGGACGAACGACGCGGCCAACTCCTGGCCGCCGCCGTTCCTGCCCGGCGGCAAGCTCGGCGAGAACATCGAGCGGGTGCTCGCCAACAGCGACGCCAACATCCTCAAGGGCCTGATGAACTCGTTCCTGGTCGCCGGGACGATCACCGTCGCGACGGTGTTCTTCGGCTCGCTGGCCGGCTTCGCGTTCGCCAAGCTGCGCTTCCGGGGCAAGAACGCGCTGCTGCTGATCATCCTCACCTCGATGATGGTGCCGATCCAGCTCGGCGTGCTGCCGCTGTACATCCTGATGGCCAAGCTCGACTGGCTGAACACCATGCCGTCGGTGACCGTTCCGTTCCTGATCGGCGGCTTCGGCATCTTCATGATGCGCCAGTACGCCGAGCAGGCGGTACCGAACGAGTTGATCGAGGCGGCCCGGGTGGACGGCTGTTCCACCTGGCGGGTGTACTGGCACGTGGTGGCGCCCGCGCTGCGTCCGGCCGCCGCGGTGCTGGGTCTGCTGACCTTCATGGAGCAGTGGAACCAGTTCTTCTGGCCGTTCGTGGTGCTGGCGGACCCGTCCAACCCGACCGTCCAGATCTCGCTGCGCAGCCTCAACACCGCCTACTTCGCCGACAACTCGCAGATCTTCGCCGGTACGTTGATCGCGACCCTGCCCCTGTTCGTCGTGTTCGTTCTGTTCGGCCGCCAGATCATCGGCGGCATCATGGAAGGCGCCGTCAAGTCGTGAGCAATCCAGCAAGCCCGCCCGCCGTCGGTCTCCTCGACGCCGGTCCGGCCCTGACCTTCCCGCCGGACTTCCTCTGGGGCGCGGCCACCGCCGCGTACCAGATCGAGGGCGCGGCGGCGGAGGGTGGCCGTGCGCCGTCGATCTGGGACACCTTCAGCCACACCGAGGGGCGGACGGTGGCCGGGCACACCGGCGACGTGGCGTGCGACCACTACCACCGGATGCCGGACGACGTGCGGTTGATGGCCGACCTGGGGCTGCGGTCGTACCGCTTCTCGGTGAGCTGGCCGCGGGTGCAGCCGGGCGGCACGGGCGGCGTCAACCAGGAGGGCATGGACTTCTACCGCCGCCTGATCGACGAGCTGCTCGGCCACGGCATCGAGCCCTGGCTGACGCTCTACCACTGGGACCTGCCGCAGCCGCTGGAGGACGCGGGCGGCTGGCCGGCCCGGGACACCGCCGGCCGGTTCGCCGAGTACGCGCATCTGGTCGCCGACGCGCTCGGCGACCGCGTGAAGTACTTCACCACGCTGAACGAGCCGTGGTGCTCGGCGTTCCTCGGTTACGGCTCCGGCGTGCACGCGCCGGGCCGCAGAGACGGCGCGGACGCGCTGCGGGCCGGGCACCACCTGATGCTCGGTCACGGCCTGGCCGTGCAGGCGGTCCGCGCGGTCCGCCCGGACGCGCAGCTCGGCATCACCGTCAACCTGTACCCGGTCACCCCGGCGACCGACTCGGCGGCGGACGCCGACGCGGCCCGCCGGATCGACGCGCTGGCGAACCGGTTCTTCCTCGACCCGGTGCTGCGCGGGGCGTACCCGGCAGACCTGGTCGCCGACGTGCGTCAGATCACCGACATGGGGCACGTGCGCGACGGTGACCTGGCGACCATCGCCACGCCGCTGGACATGGTCGGGATCAACTACTACAGCCGGCACGTGGTCGCCGCGCCGGTCGAGGGCGCGGAGCCGGAGCCCTACTGGCGGGCGCCGTCCTGCTGGCCGGGCAGCGAGGACGTCCGGTTCGTCACCCGGGGTGTCCCGGTGACGGACATGGACTGGGAGATCGACGCCCCGGGCCTGGTGGAGACGCTGGAGCGGGTCCACCGGGAGTACACCGACCTGCCGCTCTACGTCACCGAGAACGGCTCGGCGTTCGTCGACGAGCTGGTCGACGGCCGGGTGGACGACCCGGACCGGCTGGCCTACTTCGCCGCGCACCTGCGGGCGGCGCACGCCGCGATCGAGGCCGGCGTGCCGCTCAAGGGCTACTTCGCCTGGTCGCTGATGGACAACTTCGAGTGGGCCTGGGGCTACACGAAGCGGTTCGGCATGGTCTATGTCGACTACGACAGCCAGGCCCGGATCGCGAAGTCCAGCGCCAGGTGGTACGCCGACGTGATCCGACGCAACGGACTGCCCGCACAATAAGCTGGGCCAGCCAGTAACGGGCGGCCCGGCGCCGACGCCTCAATCGGTGCCGGGCCCGCCCGACCGTCGGAGGAGCAACAGACGATGACAACGCAGCGCACCCGCTCGCTCGGGCGTCCGACCCTCGACGCGGTCGCGGCCCGCGCCGGCGTCGGGCGCGGCACTGTCTCCCGCGTGGTCAACGGCTCGCCGCAGGTCAGCCCGGAGGCCCGGGCCGCCGTCCAGCAGGCCATCGCCGAGCTGGGGTACGTGCCGAACCGCGCCGCCCGTGCGCTGGTCACCCAGCGGACCGACTCGGTGGCCCTGGTCGTCTCCGAGTCGGGGGAGCGGGTCTTCACCGAGCCGTTCTTCGCGGCCATCGTGCGGGGCGTCAGCTCCGGGCTGGTCGAGACGCCGATGCAGCTCTGGCTGGCCATGGTGCAGTCGCCGATCGAGCGGGAACGGGTCGAGCACCACCTGACCAACCAGCACGTCGACGGCGTGCTCCTGCTCTCGCTGCACGACGCCGACCCGCTGCCCACGCTGCTGGAGGAGCGCGGCCTGCCGACTGTGCTCGGCGGCCGCCCGGCGCGGATGCTGCACCCGAACGCCCAGCCGGCGTGGTTCGTCGACATGGACAACGTCGGCGGCGCGCGGCAGGCGGTGGAGCACCTGTTCCGCCAGGGCCGCCGGCGGGTCGCCACCATCGCCGGCCCGCAGGACATGGGCGCCGGCCTGGCCCGGCTCTCCGGCTACCAGGAGGCCGTCCGGGCGTCCGGCGGCCGGATCGACCCGGGCCTGATCGCGTACGGGGACTTCAGCGAGGGCAGCGGCACCGCCGCGATGCGCCGGCTGCTGGACGTCTGCCCGGAACTGGACGCCGTGTTCGTCGCCTCCGACCTGATGGCGTTCGGCGCGTTGCGCGCGCTGCGCGAGGCGGGCCGCCGGGTGCCCGAGGACGTCGCGGTGATCGGCTTCGACGACGCCCCGATCGCGCGTCAGGCCGAGCCGCCGCTGACCACCGTGTTCCAGCCGGTCGAGGAGATGGGCCGGCAGATGGCCCGGCTGCTGGTCTCCCGCATCCGCGGCGAGGAGGTTCCCTCGCCGCACGTGCTGCTGGACACCGAGCTGATCCACCGCGCCTCCGCCTGACCACGCCCGGCGGGAGCCGGTCAGGAATAGCGGCGCAGCTCCCGGCGGGCCAGCGAGGCGCGGTGCACCTCGTCGGGGCCGTCGGCCAGGCGCAGCGTGCGGGCCGCCGCCCACAGCTCGGCCAGTGGGGTGTCCTGGCTGACCCCGGCTCCGCCGTGCGCCTGGATCGCCTTGTCGATCACCCACTCGGCCATCAGCGGCGTGGCGATCTTGATGGCCTGGATCTCGGTGTGCGCGCCCTTGTTGCCGACGGTGTCCATCAGCCACGCGGTCTTGAGCACCAGCAGGCGGGCCTGCTCGATCCGGACCCGCGACTCGGCGATCCACTCGCGTACCACGCCCTGTTCGGCGAGCGGGCGGCCGAACGCGACCCGGTCGAGCACGCGCCGGCAGAGCAGCTCCAGGGCCCGCTCGGCCATGCCGATCAGGCGCATGCAGTGGTGGATCCGGCCGGGGCCGAGCCGGGCCTGGGCGATGGCGAACCCGGTGCCCTCCTCGCCGACGAGGTTTTCCGCCGGCACCCGTACGTCGGAGAAGTCGATCTCGGCGTGCCCGCCGTGCGGGGCGTCGCTGTAGCCGAAGACGCGCATGCCGCGGCGTACCGTCACGCCGGGGGTGTCCCGGGGCACCAGGATCATGCTCTGCTGGCGGTGCCGGTCGGCGTCCGGGTCGGTCTTGCCCATCACGATGAAGATCTCGCAGCGCGGGTCCATCGCCCCGGACGACCACCACTTGCGGCCGTTGATCACGTAGTGGTCGCCGTCGCGGGTGATCCGGGTGCCGATGTTCGTCGCGTCGGAGGAGGCCACCTCCGGCTCGGTCATGCAGAACGCGGACCGGATCTCCCCGGCCAGCAGCGGCATGAGCCACTGCTTGCGCTGCTCCTCCGAGCCGAACTCGGCGAGCAGCTCCATGTTGCCGGTGTCCGGCGCGGCGCAGTTGAGCGCCTCCGGGGCCAGGTGCGGGCTGCGGCCGGTCAGCTCGGCCAAGGGCGCGTACTGCAGGTTGGTCAGGCCGGCGCCGTAGCGGGCGTCGGGCAGGAACAGGTTCCACAGCCCGCGCTCGCGCGCCTGCGCCTTCAGCTCCGCCATCACCGGCGGGCGGGCCCACGGGTCGCCGGCCGCGAGCACCTGCTCGTGGTGCACCGGCTCGGCCGGGTACACGCACTCGGTGAGGAACGCCTCCAGCCGCTGCCGCAGCTCGACCGTCCGGTCGTCGTACGCGAACTCCATCTAGCTCTCCCTCACCGCGTGCAGCCCGTGTGCCACGAGCGGCGCCACCATGTCGCCGATCCGGTCGAAGCCCTCGCCCAGGGTCTGGCCGAGCGTGTGCCGGTAGTGGATGCCCTCGCAGATCACCGCGAGCTTGAAACAGCCGAGCGCCACGTGCCAGTGCAGCGGGCCGACGTCGACGTCGCTGCGCCCGGCGTACCGCTCGATCAGCTCGGCCCCGGTGGGGAACCCGGCGCGCGGCCCGATGCCGTCGGCCACCGGGTTGCCCTCGCCGTGGTCGCTGTCGCCGAGCACGTCCCAGTACGTCAGCAGCAGCCCGAGGTCGGCCAGCGGGTCGCCGAGCGTGGCCATCTCCCAGTCGAGCACCGCCCGCACCGCCGGCGGGTCGACGGTGGCGAGCAGATTGTCCAGCCGGTAGTCGCCGTGCACGATCCGGCCCGCGTTCGCGCCCTCGGGCACGCTGGCGGCCAGCGCGTCGCGCAGCTCGTCGATGCCGGGCAGCGGCCGGCTGCGGGACCGGTCGAGCTGGCCGGCCCAGCGGCGTACCTGCCGGGCCAGGTAGCCCTCCGGACGGCCGAAGTCGGCCAGCCCGACCTCGGCCGGCTCGACCCGGTGCAGCGTGGCGAGCGTGTCCATCATCGCCATGGCGAGGTCGCGCCGCTGGGCGGCGGTGAGCGCGTCGGTCTGCTCGCGCCGCCGGTAGACCTCGCCGTCGACCTTCGCCATCAGGTAGAACGGCGCGCCGATGACGCTCTCGTCGGCGCAGAGCGCCAGCGCCTCCGGCACCGGTACGCCGGTCGGCGCGAGCGCCGAGATCACCCGGTGCTCCCGGGCCATGTCGTGCGCGGTGGCCAGCACGTGCCCCAGCGGTGGCCGACGCAGCACCACCTCGCGGTCACCGGCGCGCAGCAGGTAGGTGAGGTTGGACTTGCCGCCGGCGATCAGCCGCGCCGACAGGGGGCCGGTCAGGTCCGGCCGGTGCGCGGCCAGGTAGGTGGCGAGCCGGTCGAGGTCGAGCCCGCGGGGTGCCGAGCCGGCCGAGAGCCGGGCAGCGGCGGCCGGATCGGTCATCCGATTAGTTGATGGCAGCTCAGCTTTGTTGTCAAGGTCGGGGTTTTCCCGGCGGGACATGCCGCTGCAACAGGGGCGAAATGGTCAACCGGCAGGCTGGGCCCCAGCCTGCCGGCCGCTCGGCCGGCCCGCCGAGCGGAGGGGATCAGACATGCTGCTGAGAGTTCGGGTGACCCTGCCGGACCGTCCGGGCACGCTCGGCCAGGTGGCCCGGACACTCGGCGTCTCCGGCGCCGACATCGTGCAGGTGGTGGTCCTGGAACGGCTCGGCGGCCGGGCGGTGGACGACTTCACTGTGGTGTGGCCGGGCGCGGCGCGGGTGGAGCGGATGCTCGCCGGGCTGGCCGCGATCCCCGGCGTGCGGGTGGACGGCGTGTGGCGGGCGATCGGCGCGCCCACCACCACCGGGCAGGACGCGGAACTGCTCGCCCAGGTGGCCGCCAACCCGGCCGACGGGGTGGCCACGCTCGTCGACGCGGCACCCGGGCTGCTCGCCGCCGACTGGGCGGTGGCCGCCGTCGTACCCCTGGACTGGGCCTCGCGCAGCGGCGAGGCGGGCGTCGCCGCGATCGGGCACGCGAGCTGGCGGGCCCCGGCGCCGCCCCGGCTGCCGGAGGTGACCCCGCTGCGGGCGCGGGCCATGACCAGCCCGGAGGGGCACCACTACGCGGTCGCGCCGTTCGGCCGGGCCGGCCTGGTGCTGGTGGTCGCCCGCGACCACAGCGAGCCACTGGCCGCGGCCGGGTTCCACTCCACCGAGGTGGACCGGCTCGCCCAGATCGTCCGCGCCGGCGCGGTGATCCTCGGCGACCGGCTGGACCTGGTCGGCACGCCACCCGTGATCACCGTCACCTGACCGGACGGGCCGCGTCACCCCGGGGCAACGGGCCCGCAACAGGGGCACGGCATGGTCGGTGCCGAGGAAGGGAGACAACCATGGCGCTGTGGCGGATCCGAGCCACCGTGGACGACCGGCCGGGTTACCTGTCGGTGCTCACGGCGAGCCTCGCGTTGCGCGGGGTCAACATCCTCAGCGTGCAGGTGCACACCACCGAGGCCGGCGCGGTCGACGACTTCCTGGTCGACGCGCCCGAGCAGGTCACCGAGGCGGAGCTGCGGGCCGCCGTGGAGCGCGGCCGGGGCCGGGACTGCTGGGTCGCGCGCAGCGAGGCGCGCGGGCTGGCCGACGAGCCGACCCGGGTGCTCGGGCTCGCCGGACGGCTGGCCCGTGACCCGGAGGCGACCGGCGCGGCGCTGCGCACGCTGCTCGGCGCCGACACCGTGACCTGGCGTCCGACGCCGGCCACCGCGCCGGGCGGGGTGGGCGGCACGACCATGGCGCTCGCGGACCCGGCCGGCGGGGCGTACGAGCTGTGCCGCCGGGAGCCGAGCTTCACCCCGGCCGAGTACGCCCGGGCGCAGGCAGTGGTCGAGCTGGCGGCGATGCTGGCCCGCCGGGACACCGAACGGGTCACGCTGGTGCTGCCCGACGGCGGGGAGGTGTCGGTGCGCGCGGCGACGGCCGAGGACGTGCCCGGCGTACGCGAGCTGCACGCGGCCTGCTCGCCGCGCAGCCGGCAGCGGCGTTACCTGAGCGGGGCGGCCGACCCGGCGCCGGCGCGGCTGCGCCGGCTGCTGGAGCCGGTCCGGGGCGTGACCCTGCTCGCGACGGCGGGCTCCGGCGGGGCGGCGGAGCCGGTCGTGGCGATGGCGAACCTGCTCGGTGAGGGCGACGAGGCCGAGGCGGCGCTGCTGGTGCGCGACGACTGGCAGCGCCGGGGCCTGGGCTCGGCGCTGCTGCGCCGCCTGCTCGGCCACGCCGACCGGGCCGGGTACGCCGCGGTGCTGCTGCACGTGCAGGCCGAGAACACCCCGATGCTGCGGACGCTGCGCCGCCTGGACCGGCCGGTGGCGTTGGAACGCGACGGCGCGGTGCTGACCGCGACGCTTCCGCTGGTTCCCGCGCCGTCGACGGGCGAGCCGGCGTCCGGCGGTGACGCGGTGACCGGCGCACCGGCGGTGGCCGGTAGCGGCGCGCGTGCCGGCGCGGTCGTGCCGGCGCAGCGGCCGGGATGAGCTGACGGCCGTCCGGCCGGACCACGGAGGTGAGCCGCAACGGCGCGGCACGCCCGAGGGGTCCGGCCGGAGGGCCGCAACCGGCGCGTTCGCGCGCCACCCGGACCGACCTCCGATGCGGGGGACGGTGACACGGCGGGGCCCCCGATGCGGGGGCCCCGTCCGTGTTCGCGGGGATCAGGTGGCGGGGTAGCTGCTGTAGTCGGGGAAGTTGCCGTAGAGCCGGCCGTCTCCGCCCACCGTCACCGCCTGCACCAGCAGGTCGCCGCCGACGAACGCGCCCTTCCAGGAGGCGCCCCGGCCGCCGAAGGGCTCGTCCCGGTCGCCCCGGGAGCGGGGCTTGTTGATGCCCACCTTGAACGCCTGCAGGTCCACCGCCAGCTTGCCGGCCAGCTCCTCGTCGTCGCAGGCCAGCGACGCGACGAGCGCGCCGTTGGAGGCGTTCATCGCGGCCAGCAGCTCGTCGGTGGTGTCCACCACCACGATGGTGTCCACCGGGCCGAACGGCTCGGCGTGCATCAGCCGGGACCGGCCGGGCGGGGCCAGCAGCACGGCGGGCGCGACGTACGCGGACGTGTCCTGCCCGTCGAGGAACGGTGCGCCGTCGAGCTTGCCCCGGTGCAGCGGTACGGCGCCGCCGCGTACCGCCTCCTCGACCTTGCGGCGCAGCTCCTCGGCCTTGGCGGCGCTGATCAGCGGACCGAAGTCCAGCTCCGGCAGCGGGTCGCCGGCCCGCCACGTCTCGTCGACCGCGAGCGGGTGGCCGAAGCGGATCGAGCGGACCACGGGCAGGTACATGTCGAGGAACTCGTCGACGAGGTCGCGCTGGACCACGAACCGGGGGTACGCGGTGCAGCGCTGCTTGCCGTACTCGAAGCCCTTGCGCAGGTGCGCGGCGAGCGAGTCCCACTGGGAGAAGTTCCAGATGCCCCAGGCGTTGAGGCCCTCCTGCTCGATGAAGTGCCGCTTGTCGCAGTCGAGCAGCGCGGCGGCGACCTTGCCGCCGTTGGAGCGCCCGCCGACGAAGGCCACCGCGCCGATCTCCGGCGCGCGGACGAGCACCTCGGACAGTTCCTCGCCGCTGCCGGACAGCAGGGTGGCGGGCAGTCCGGCGCGGCGCATCAGCGCGTGGGCGACGGTGAGGCAGACCGCGCCGCCCTGGGACGGCGTCTTGGCGATCACCGCGTTGCCGGCCAGCAACTGCACCAGCTCGGCGTGCACCAGCACGCTCATCGGGTAGTTCCAGGAGGCGATGTTGCTGACCGGGCCGGGCAGCGGCTCCCGGCCGTCGGCGAGCATCCGCTCGATCTCGTCCACGTACCAGCGCACGCCGTCCAGCGCCCGGTCCACGTCGGCGCAGGCCAGCCGCCACGGCTTGCCGATCTCCCAGACCAGCAGCAGGGCGAGCAGGTCGCGGTGCCCGGTGAGCGCGTCCAGCGCGTCGGTGACGCGGGCGACGCGCTCGGCCAGGGGGGTCTGCGCCCACTCCCGGTGCGCCGCCGCGGCGTGGGCGACCGCGCCGCGCGCGGCCTCGGCGTCGAGCCGGGCCAGGTGGATGAGGACGGTGTTGTCGACAGGGGTACGGACCGGCGCCGGTGTGCCGAGCGCGCGCCACTGCCCCTGGACGAGATTGTGGAGCGTGGGCACGCCGTCGGAGGTGGTGTCGAAGGCCTCGGGGGTGGCGGCCACCGCCCGGGCGAGCGTGTCGGACCAGGAGGTGCCCTCGGCGAGTCGTAGAGCCATCGCGATCTCCTCAGTGTCGTCCGGGGAGCGGCGGCGTCGATGGCACCGCAGGTGAGGCGTACTGTCGCGCGGTGCCGAGCGGGCGGGCAACCGTACGCTCGTATGCCAGGACGGCGGCGGCCCGGACGGGGTCGTCCGCGGCGCGTTCGTCGTCACCGCGATGCCGCTGAGCTGGGAACGAGTCGGCTCGATATCGAACCGCATCGATGGTGTGATCCAGCTCCCGTTTGTTACCCGTCGGTACGCCGAGCGGGCCCCGCCGACGGTGGCCTTCCCAACATGTTGCCCGCGCATTACATTGTCGCTTATCCATGGGAGCGCTCCCGAGGCTCCTGCGGTCACCCCACCACCACTGCCTCGCGGCAGCCGGAGCCCCGAGTGCCGTCCCCGCTCCGGCTGCCGCGCGGCGCCAGCCACAGGAGCTCGCCATGCCCCGTCCGATACCGCCGCCCGGAGGCCGGTCGCGGCTGCGCCGGTTGCTCGCCGCCGGCGCCGCGCTGGCCGTCGGCCTGGCCACGGCCGTCGCCGCCGCGCCGCCCGCGTCGGCCGTCGAGGTGCCCGCCGCGCAGGCCGCGGCCACGTTCAACTACGCCGAGGCGTTGCAGAAGTCGCTGTTCTTCTACGAGGCGCAGCAGTCCGGCCCCAAGCCCTCGTGGAACCGCGTCTCCTGGCGCGGCGACTCGGCGCTCACCGACGGCGCCGACGTCGGCGTCGACCTCACCGGCGGCTGGTACGACGCCGGCGACCACGTGAAGTTCGGCTTCCCGATGGCGTTCAGCGCCACCATGCTGGCCTGGGGCGCGGTCGAGTACCGCGACGGCTACGTCGCCTCCGGGCAGCTCACCCACCTGCTGAACAACCTGCGCTTCGTCAACGACTACTTCGTCAAGGCGCACCCCGCGCCGAACGTCCTCTACGGACAGGTCGGCAAGGGCGACGACGACCACAAGTGGTGGGGACCGGCCGAGGTGATGCCGATGGCGCGGCCCGCGTACAAGATCGACGCGAGCTGCGGCGGCGCGGACCTGGCGGGGGAGACGGCGGCCGCTATGGCCGCCTCGTCCATGGTGTTCCGCCCCACCGACGCGACCTACGCGGACAAGCTGCTCGGCCACGCCAAGCAGCTCTACACGTTCGCCGACACGGTGCGGAAGAGCTACCACGAGTGCATCACCGACGCGACGAGCTTCTACAAGTCGTGGAGCGGTTACCAGGACGAGCTGGTCTGGGGCGCGATCTGGCTGTACCGGGCCACCGGCGACGCCACCTACCTGGCCAAGGCCGAGAGCGAGTACGACAAGCTCGGCACCGAGCCGCAGTCCACCACCCGCTCCTACAAGTGGACCATCGCCTGGGACAACAAGCAGTTCGGCGCGTACGTGCTGCTGGCCAACCTGACCGGCAAGCAGAAGTACGCCGACGACGCCAACCGGTGGCTGGACTACTGGACGGTGGGCGTCAACGGGCAGCGGGTGCCGTACTCGCCCGGCGGGATGGCGGTGCTCGACTCCTGGGGCGCGCTGCGGTACGCCTCGAACACCGCGTTCGCCGCGCTGGTCTACAGCGACAAGACCACCGACACCACGCGCAAGGCGCGCTACCACGACTTCGCGGTCCGGCAGATCAACTACGCGCTCGGCGACAACCCGCGCAACTCCAGCTACCAGATCGGCTTCGGCACGAACTCGCCGCGCAACCCGCACCACCGCACCGCGCACGGCTCCTGGTGGGACAGCCAGACCGTGCCCACCGAGACCCGGCACGTGCTCTACGGCGCGCTGGTCGGCGGCCCGTCATCGGCAAACGACGCGTACACCGACAGCCGGTCCGACTACGTGATGAACGAGGTGGCCACCGACTACAACGCCGGCTTCACCTCCGCGCTGGCCCGGCTCGCCAACGAGTACGGCGGCAGCCCGCGCGCCGGGTTCCCGTCCGCCGAGACGCCCGACATGGACGAGATGACCGTGGAGACCACAGTCATGCAGGCCGAGCCGCGCGCCACCGGCCTGAAGGCGATCATCTACAACAAGTCGGCGTTCCCGGCCCGGGCGCTGACCACCGGAAAGTTCCGGTACTTCTTCCGGCCCGACGGCACCGGACCGGTCACCGTCACCCCCGGCTACACCCAGGGCTGCCCGTCGCCGTCGACGGCGAAGCAGTTCTCCGGCGACATCTGGTACGTCGAAGTCGACTGCACCGGCTACACCATCGCGCCCGCCGGGCAGTCCCAGCACCGGATGGAGGTGCAGTTCAAGATCGGCGTGCCGGAGGGCGGCACCTGGGACCCGACCAACGACCCGTCGTACCAGGCCACCGCCGGGCCCAACCGCAAGGTGCCGCTCTACTCCGGCGGCGTACGGGTCTGGGGCGAGGAGCCCGGCCCGGTCACCCCGGACACCACCGCGCCCTCGGTGCCCGGCACCCCTGTCGCGTCCGCCGTCACGTCGAGCGGGCTCACGCTGACCTGGGCCGCGTCCACCGACACCGGTGGCAGCGGGCTGGCCGGGTACGAGGTGACCCGTACCTCGGCCGGCGCCGACCCGGTCGTCACCGCCTCGACCGGCACCACCCTCACCGTGACCGGGTTGGCACCCGAGCGGACGTACCAGTTCACCGTGCGGGCGCTCGACGGCGCCGGCAACCGCTCCGCGTCGTCGGCTGCGGTCAGCGTCACCACGCCGGCCGGCCCGGCGCCCGACACCACCCCGCCGACCGCGCCGGGCACTCCCACCGCCTCCGCGGTCGGCCCGACCGGACTGACGCTGACCTGGGGTCCGTCCACCGACGCGGTGGGCGTCACCGGGTACCGCGTCTACCGGGGCGGGAACGTCCTGGTCGGCACCGCTACCGGCACCACGCTGGCGGTGACCGGGCTGACCGCCTCCACCACGTACACGTTCACGGTGGTGGCGGTGGACGCGGCCGGGAACGTCTCACCGGCCTCGCCCGGTGTCACGGTGACCACCACCGCGCCGCCGGCCGGCGGCACCTGCGCGGTGACCTGGACGGCGAACTCCTGGGACACCGGGTTCACCGCGAACATCACCGTCGCCAACACCGGCACCACGGCGATCAACGGCTGGACGCTGGCGTTCACGTTCGGCAACACCGGGCAGAAGGTCGGGCAGGCCTGGTCGGCGAACGTGACCCAGACGGGCACGGCGGTGACCGCGACGAACCTGTCCTACAACGGGACGCTGGCGCCCGGGGCGTCGACGAGCTTCGGCTTCAACGGCACCCACACCGGCTCGAACCCGAGGCCGGCGACCTTCACGCTCAACGGGACCGCCTGCGCGGTCGCCTGACCGTCGACATGGCGTGGCCGGTACCGCACCCCGTGTGACCGGCCACGCCGCACTCGGCCCCGCGCGGCCAAAAACGTTCCGAAACTTTTCCGAAACACCATTGTCCCCACCGATGCGTGGTGGAAGCATCGACAAAGCTAGATACCCCAACCGAAACGTCCAGTCGTCCCGCCCCGACGGCCTGGGTGTTGGCCAGTAAGGAGGCCAAGATGGCAATGAGCCCATCCGCTCATCGCGGCGGGAGTCGGCGACGGCGATCACCAGCCGTCCGAGCGCTGCTCGCCGGCGCGGTCAGCGCCGTGACGGTGGCCGCCGTCGCGGTGATGATGCCGGCGGCGAACGCCGCCGCGAGCACGCTGGGCGCGGCCGCCGCGCAGTCGGGCCGCTACTTCGGCACCGCCATCGCGGCGGGCCGGCTCGGCGACTCGACGTACAGCACGATCGCGGCGCGTGAGTTCAACATGATCACGGCCGAGAACGAGATGAAGCCGGACGCGACGCAGCCCCAGCGCGGCCAGTTCAACTTCAACTCGGGCGACCAGATCTACAACTGGGCGACCCAGCGGGGCCTGAAGGTCCGGGGCCACACGCTGGCGTGGCACGCGCAGCAGCCGGGCTGGATGCAGAGCCTGAACGGCAGCAACCTGCGTCAGGCGATGATCGACCACATCAACGGCGTGATGGCCCACTACCGGGGCAAGCTGGCCGCGTGGGACGTGGTGAACGAGGCGTTCAACGAGGACGGCAGCCGTCGGCAGTCGAACCTGCAGGGCACCGGCAACGACTGGATCGAGGTCGCGTTCCGCACCGCTCGCGCGGCCGACCCGTCGACCAAGCTCTGCTACAACGACTACAACATCGAGAACTGGTCGTACGGCAAGACGCAGGGCGTCTACAACATGATCCGGGACTTCAAGTCCCGGGGTGTCCCGATCGACTGCGTCGGTCTGCAGACCCACTTCACCGGTGGCAGCTCGCTGCCCGGCAACTTCCAGACCACGCTGCAGAACTTCGCCGCGCTGGGTGTGGACGTGGCGCTGACCGAGGTCGACGTCACCAACTCCTCGACCAGCCAGTACGCCGGTCTGACGCAGGCGTGCATCAACGTGCCGCGCTGCATCGGCATCACCGTGTGGGGCGTGCGTGACAGCGACTCGTGGCGCTCGAACGAGAGCCCGCTGCTGTTCGACGGCGGAGGCAACAAGAAGGCCGCGTACAACTCGGTCCTCAACGCGCTCAACGCGGCCGCCCCGACCTCCGGGCCGACCACGACCCCGACCACGACCCCGACCACGGCACCGCCGCCGAGCGGCGGCGCCGGCCGGATCGTCGGCGTGCAGTCGGGCCGCTGCATCGACGTGCCGAACGCCACCCAGACGAACGGCACCCGGGTCCAGCTCTACGACTGCAACGGTCAGTCGAACCAGCAGTGGACGTACACCTCCAGCAAGCAGCTGATGGTCTACGGCACCAAGTGCCTCGACGCGAACGGCGCGGCCACCGCCAACGGCACCGGAATCATCATCTGGGACTGCAACGGCCAGTCCAACCAGCAGTGGAACATCAACTCCAACGGCACCATCAGCGGCGTGCAGTCCGGCCGCTGCCTGGACGTCTGGGGCACCGGCAACGGCCAGCAGATCCAGCTGTACGACTGCCACGGACAGACCAACCAGCAGTGGCGGACCGACTTCGGTGGCGGCACCTCGCCGTCCCCGACCACGCCGCCGCCGGCCACCACGACGCCCCCGCCGGGCGGCTGCTCGCTCCCGTCGACCTACCGGTGGTCGTCGACCGGCGCGCTGGCGAACCCGCAGAACGGCTGGGTCTCGCTCAAGGACTTCACGAACGTCGTCCACAACGGCAAGCACCTGGTCTACGGGTCGTACGTCAACAGCAGCGGCCAGTACAGCTCGATGAACTTCACCCCGTTCACCAACTGGTCCGACATGGCCTCGGCCGGCCAGAACGGGATGAGCCAGGGCACCGTGGCGCCCACGCTGCTGTACTTCGCCCCGAAGAACATCTGGGTGCTGGCGTACCAGTGGGGACCGACCTCGTTCAGCTACAAGACGTCGAGCGACCCGACGAACGCCAACGGCTGGTCCTCCGCGCAGACGCTGTCCACCGCCACCCTGCCGGACGCCCCGTACGGCGTCATCGACCAGACCCTGATCGGTGACGACCAGAACATGTACCTGTTCTTCGCCGGGGACAACGGCAAGATCTACCGGTCGAGCATGCCGCTCGGGAACTTCCCGGGCAGCTTCGGCTCGAACTACACGACGATCATGACCGACTCGACGAACAACCTGTTCGAGGGCGTCGAGGTCTACAAGGTGGCCGGCCAAAACCAGTACCTGATGATCGTCGAGGCGATCGGCAGCCAGGGACGCTACTTCCGGTCGTTCACGTCCAACAGCCTGAGCGGCTCGTGGACCCCGCAGGCCGCCACCGAGAGCAACCCGTTCGCCGGCAAGGCCAACAGCGGCGCGACGTGGACCAACGACATCAGCCACGGTGACCTGGTCCGCAACAACCCCGACCAGACCAAGACCATCGACCCCTGCAACCTGCAGTTCCTGTACCAGGGCAAGAACCCCAGTGCGGGAGGCGACTACAACCTGCTGCCGTGGCGGCCGGGAGTGCTGACCCTCCAGCGCTGACCGTCACACAGTCACCGGAAGACGTGCCCGGCACCCGCGTGGTGCCGGGCACGCCCGTTCCGGTGGGCCGGCCCGGCCGGCGGGCGGACGACGGCGACCCGGGGCAAGCTGGGGCGGTGGAGCGCGAGCTGCTGACCGTCGGACACGGGGCCGCCCGCCGCGACCAGCTCGCAGACCTGCTGGCCGGCGCGGAGGTCACCCTGGTCGTGGACGTGCGCCGCTACCCGGCCAGCCGGACCAACCCCGACGTCCGCCGCGAGGCCATGGAACGCTGGCTGCCCGAACGGGGCATCGGCTACCGCTGGGAGCCGCGCCTCGGCGGCCGCCGGCACGTCCGCGCCGGCGAGCCGGAACCGGACACCTGGTGGACGGTCGCGGCCTTCCGGGCGTACGCCGCGTACACCCGCACGCCCGACTTCGACGCCGCGATGGACGAGGTGCTGGCCGACGCCGCGCTGCGCAGAACCGCGGTGATGTGCAGCGAGAGCGTCTGGTGGCGCTGCCACCGGCGGCTGATCGCCGACGTCGCCGTGCTCGGCCGCGGCGTGCCGGTGTCGCACCTCATGCCGGACGGCAGGCTCAGCCCGCACCGGCCCGCCGAGGGCGCCCGCCGCCTGCCCGGCGGGCACCTGCTCTGGGCCGGCTGACTCAGCCCGCCAGATCCTCGGCGAGC
The DNA here is from genome assembly GCF_028768405.1 of Micromonospora chalcea. Classification (NCBI taxonomy): domain Bacteria; kingdom Bacillati; phylum Actinomycetota; class Actinomycetes; order Micromonosporales; family Micromonosporaceae; genus Micromonospora; species Micromonospora chalcea. Next base: position 6,525,594 of record NZ_CP118233.1, read on the forward strand.
AGATCCATCAGCAGCGCGTCGTGCCAGCGCCCGTCCGCCCCGCGCTCGTAGCGGCGCATGATGCCCACCGGACGGAAACCCACCTTCGCGTACGCCCGGATCGCCGCCGTGTTCGCCGCCGCCGGGTCGATCGTGAACCGGTGGTGGCCGTACTCGTCGATCAGGTGCCGCACCAGCGTGCGGACCGCATCGCCGCCCAGCCCGGTGCCGCGTACCGCCGGGTCGAGGAAGACGTCCAGGCTGGCGTGCCGGTAGTCCGGGTCGGTCTCGGCGTACCACTGGATCGCGCCGACCAGCCGGCCGTCGTGCTCGACCGCGTAGACGGTCACCGAGTCGTCGGCCAGGTCGGCCCGCACCGACTCGGCCAGGTCGTCCCCGCCGCGCCACCAGCGGCGCACCTCAGGGGTGGCCCGGATCGCGGCCAGCGCGGGCACGTCGGCGTCGGTCACCGGCCGCAGCGTCACCGCCCGCCCCCGCAGCACGCCTCAGCCCCGCCGCTCGCCGTGCTCGACGCAGACCGCCGACCACCCGGCCGGTACGACCTGCACCTTCATCCGCCGACGGCAGGACGCGCACCAGCGCGGCGGCTCCCACGCCCGGGCCGCCTCGCACGCCGGATGCCGCCCGGCCGCCACCGACTCGCCGCACCTGTCGCACCACAGCGCGGCGGGGGCGGCCGGGGCGGGGGAAAGATCGGTCACCGCTGCCTCACAGGGTCGCCGAGAGCGCCTTCACCGGCATCTTCAGGTCTTCCAGCAGCTTCAGGTCGGCGTTCGCCGGCCGACCCAGCGTGGTCAGGTAGTTGCCGACGATCACCGCGTTGATGCCGCCCAGCAGACCGTCGCGGGTGCCCAGGTCACCGAGGGTCAGCTCGCGGCCGCCCGCGTACCGCAGGATGGTGCGCGGCATGGCGAGCCGGAACGCGGCGATGGCGCGCAGCGCGTCCTTGCCCTCCACCACCGGGCGGTCACCGAGCGGGGTGCCCGGCCGCGGGTTGAGGAAGTTCAGCGGCACCTCGTGCGGGTCCAGCTCGGCGAGCTGCGCGGCGAACTCGGCCCGCTGCTCGACCGTCTCGCCGAGGCCGAGGATGCCGCCGCAGCAGACCTCCATGCCGGACTCGCGGACCATCCGCAGCGTCTCCCAGCGCTCCTCCCACGAGTGCGTGGTGACCACGTTCGGGAAGTAGGAGCGGCAGGTCTCCAGGTTGTGGTTGTAGCGGTGCACGCCCATCTCGACCAGCTCGTCGACCTGCTCCTGGGTGAGCATGCCGAGCGACGCGGCGACCTGGATGTCGACCTCCGCGCGGATGGCGGCGACACCCTCGCGCATCTGCTTCATCAGCCGGGCGTCCGGGCCGCGCACAGCGGCCACGATGCAGAACTCGGTCGCCCCGGTCGCGGCGGTCTGCTTCGCGGCCTCGACCAGCGCCGGGATGTCCAGCCAGACCGACCGGACCGGCGAGGTGAACAGGCCGGACTGCGAGCAGAAGTGGCAGTCCTCCGGGCAGCCGCCGGTCTTCAGCGAGACGATGCCCTCGACCTCGACCTCCGGACCGCACCAGCGCATCCGGACCTCGTGAGCGAGCTGGAGCGCGGCGGGCAGGTCTTCGTCGGGAAGGTTCAGCACCGCGAGGACACCGGCCTCGTCGAGGCCGACACCGTTGCCCAGCACCCGCTCCCGGGCCTGGTCGAGGATCTCTGGCATGGCTCGTAACCTAACAGGCCACCGAGGGGCCGGGAAACCGCCGCCAGCAGCCCCGGCGAGCCGGGACCGCGCCACGCCGGAGCCCTCCGGACGGGTGGTAACTTCGCCCCGCGGAAGCGCCCGGCAGGGCGGTGGTCGGCGGGAGGGGACGGCACGGTGGCGGACTGGCTGGCGGCCCTGGACCGCCGCGCCGAGCTGCGGGCCCGGGCGGGACTGACCCGTACGCTGCGTCCCCGGGCCGCCGACGACGCGGTGGTCGACCTGGCCGGCAACGACTACCTCGGCCTGGCCACCCACCCGGAGGTCACCGCCGCCGCAGCAGAGGCCCTGTCCGCGTACGGGCTGGGCGCCACCGGATCACGCCTGGTGCGCGGCTCCACCGACGCCCACCACGCGCTGGAGGACGACCTGGCCGACTGGCTCGGCGTCGACCGGGCGCTGGTGTTCTCCTCCGGCTACCTGGCCAACCTCGCCGCCGTCCGGGGACTGACGCAGCCGCGTACGCTGCTCGTCTCCGACGCCCACAACCACGCCTCGCTGATCGACGGCTGCCGGATCTCCGGCGCCGAGACGCTGGTGACGCCGCACGCGGACGTGGCAGCGGTGGCCGCGGCGCTGGCCGCCGCGCCGGGCCGCCCGGCCGTGGTGGTGACCGAGTCGGTCTTCTCCGTCGACGGCGACCTGGCCCCGCTCGCGGAGCTGCACGAGGTGGCCCGCCGCCACGGCGCGCTGCTGCTCGTCGACGACGCGCACGCGCTCGGCGTCACCGGCCCGGCCGGGGCCGGCGGGGTGGCCGCCGCCGGGCTGGCCGGCGCGCCGGACGTGGTGGTCACCGCGACGCTGTCCAAGGCGCTCGGCGGGGCCGGTGGCGTGGTCGCCGGGCCGGCCGAGTTCGTCCGCCACCTGGTGGAGACCGGCCGCACGTTCATCTTCGACACCGCGCCGCCGCCCGCCGTGGTGGCCGGGGTCCGCGCCGCGGTGCGCCTGGCCCGCACCGGTGACGCGCTGCGTGCCGAGCTGGCCGACCGGGTCGCCGCGGCGGTGCGGCGGCTCGGCGGGGCCGGGCTGTCCGTGTCCGCCCCGGACGGCGCGGTGATCTCGGTGACCGCGCCCGGCCCGCAGGAGGCGACCGCCTGGGCCGCCGCCTGCCGGGACCGGGGCGTGGCGGTCGGCTGCTTCCGTCCCCCGTCCACGCCGGACAGCCGCTCCCGGCTGCGGCTCACCGTCAGCGCCGGGGTGGACCGGGCCGGCTTCGACCGGGCCCTGGACGTGATCGTGGAGTGTGCGCCATGAGCCTCGGCGACGCCTGGACCGGGCCGGTGCTGGTGACCGGCACCGACACCGAGATCGGCAAGACAGTGGTGACCGCCGCCGTCGCCGCCGCCGCGCAGGCCGCCGGGCTGCGGGTCGCCGTGGTCAAGCCCGGCCAGACCGGTACGGCCACCGGCGAGCCCGGCGACGTCGACTCGGTGACCCGGCTGGCCGCCCCGCTCACCGGCCGGACGCTCGCCAGCTATCCCGATCCGCTCGCGCCGCTGGCCGCGGCCCGGGTGGCGGACCTGCCGCCGCTGGAGCTGTACAACGCGGTCGACGCGATCCGCGAGGAGGCCGACAAGCACGACCTGGTGCTGATCGAGGGCGCGGGCGGGCTGCTCGTACCGATGGGGTTGCGCCCGTCCGGCGAGCCGTGGACGGTGGCCGACCTGGCGGTGTCGCTCGGCGCGCCCGCGGTGGTCGTGGCACGGGCCGGGCTCGGCACGCTCAACCACACCGCGCTGACGCTGGAGGCGCTGGAGCGGCGGGCCGTACCGGCCGGCGTGGTGATCGGCGCCTGGCCGGCCGACCCGGAGCTGGTGCACTGGCTCAACCTGTCCGAGCTGGTGCCGAACCTGCTCGGCGCGGTGCCCGCCGGGGCAGGCGGGATGGACCCGGGCGTGTTCCGCCGGTCCGCGCCCGGCTGGCTCACGCCGGCCCTGTACGGCGTGCTCGACGACTGGCGGGCCTGGGCCGAGGAGACCTGACTTTCGTCGGTGCCCGGACCGGCCGGGCGTGGGTAGCGTGACCGCCGTGGAACCCCGCGAACGACAACGCCGGGCCGGTGACCTGCTGCTCTGGGCCGTGCTCGCGGCGCCCGTGGCGTACGGCCGCCTCACCCCGCCGTGGCACGCGGACGAACTGCCGCCGCTGGCCGCCGCGCTGGCGCTGCTCGGCACGGCGGTGTGGATCGGGCGCCGGTGGCCGCTGGTCGCGGTGCTCGCGGTGGTGGCGGGCTCGCTCGTCGACGGCAACGTCGTGTTCGCCATCCCGGTCTTCGGCTACCTCGCCGGGCGGCGCAGCGACCGGGCCGCGCCGGCCGCCGCCGTCTTCGCCGCCATCGCGGTCACCGGCTCGGTGCTCAACCTGGGGCTGCTCGGCACCGAGCCGTCCACCTGGTTCCTGCTCGCCTCGGTGCTGCTATTCGCCGGGGTGTTCCCCTGGCTGCTGGGCCGGCTGCGGCGGCAGCACCGCGCGCTCGCCGACGCCGGACTGCGGCACGCGCAGGCGCAGCGCCGGGCCGAGATCGAGCGGGTACGCCTGCGCGAGCGGGCCCGCATCGCGCAGGACATGCACGACTCGCTCGGCCACGACCTGAGCCTCATCGCGCTGCGGGCGGGTGCGCTGGAACTGGCGCCGGACCTGTCCGCGGCGCACCGGGCGGCGGCCGGTGAGCTGCGGGCCAGCGTCGCCGCCGCCACCGAACGCCTGCACGACGTGATCGGCGTGCTGCGCGAGGAGCGCACGCTGCGGCCGCCGGGGGAGACGGTCGCCGACGTGGTCGACGGCGCGCGCGACGCCGGGATGACAGTCGACCTGCGCGCCGACGAGGCGGACCTGCCGCCGCTGCCCGCGCACGCGGTGCACCGGGTGGTCCGGGAGGCGCTCACCAACGCCGCCCGCTACGCCCCCGGCGCTCCGGTCACCGTCGTTGTGGCACGCGACGACGACGCGGTGACTGTCGCGGTGGTGAACGCGCCACCGCCGGCCGGTCCGCTGCCCGGGCCGCCGTCGCACGGCTCCGGGTTGCTGGCGCTGCGCGAGCGGGTACGCCTCGCCGGTGGCGCCCTGGACGCCGGCCCGTGCGACGGCGGCTGGGCGGTCACCGCACACATCCCGCTCGCTGATGCGGCCCGTCCCGGCACGCTGCCGCCCGGCCGCGCGGGCGCCGGTTCACCGGTCGCCGACCCGATCCGAGCCTCCGGGACGCCGGCCCTCGCCGACGCCGGTCCGCCGGTCACCGGCCCGGCTGACGGTTCCGGGGCGACCGCCCCGCGATCCGGCGACGACGACCTCGCGGAGATCGACCCGCTCGACGCCGGACGCGTCGGCGTACCCGGCCGGGACGGACACGGGGACGCGGCCCGGCGGCTGCGGGAGGCCCGGCGGCGGGCGCGACGCAGCCTGCTCGTGGCGATCGGCGCGCCCGCCGGGCTGGCCCTGGTGCTGGCGCTCGTCTACTACCCGCTCGCCACTGCGGGCGCGGTGCTGGACCGGTCCGGCTACGAACGGCTGCGGCTGGGTGAGCCGCGCGACGCGCTCGGTCTGCCCCGCCGGCAGGCCGATCCGCCCGCGACCGGCGCCGCGCCGGGCTGCGAGTTCTACACCGACGGCAACTTCCCGTTCGCCCAGGCGACCTGGCGGCTCTGCTTCGCCGACGGGCGGCTGGTCAGCAAGGAGCAGATCGCACCATGAGCGACGACCACGACCGCCCGCTGCGGGTGGTGCTCGCCGACGACGAGGCGCTGGTCCGGGCTGGGGTACGGGCGATCCTGGCCGCCGACCCCGGCATCGAGGTGGTCGGCGAGGCGGGCGACGGCCTCGCCGCGGTCGAGCTGGTCCGCGCGCACCGCCCCCGGGTGGCGCTGCTGGACATCCGGATGCCCCGCGGCGACGGGCTCAGCGCCGCCGCGCAGATCCGCCGGCTGGTGCCGGAGACGGCGGCGGTCATGCTCACCACGTTCGGCGACGACGACCTGATCGCCCGCGCGCTCGGCCACGGCGCCGCCGGGTTCCTGCTCAAGTCAGGTGACCCGCGCGAACTGTTGGCCGGGGTGCGGGCGGTGGCCGAGGGCGGGGCGTACCTGTCGCCACGGGTGGCCCGCCGGGTGATCGAGCTGAGCGGGGGACGGCTGGCCCGCGGCCCGTACGCGCGGGACCGGCTGGCCGGGCTCACCGACCGGGAACGCGACGTGCTGGCGCTGGTCGGCGCGGGACTGTCCAACGCCGAGATCGCCCGCCGGCTGCACCTCGTCGAGGGCACCGTGAAGAGCTACCTGACCAGCATCTTCACCCGGCTGGACGTGCGCAACCGGGTGCAGGCGGCGATCCTCGCGTACGAGGCAGGGCTGGTCCCGCCCACCGGCTGACCAGCCCCGCCCCGTTCAGGCGTCGCGCCGTGCCAGCGCCCACCGGCCCAGCGCCAGCGCGGCGGCGGCCCAGCCGGCGAGTAGCAGCAGCCCGACCACCGCCGGGTACGGCTCGGTGTCCCCGGCCAGGAAGTGGTTGCCCGCCACCCCGGGGAACGCGTCGGCGATCCGGGTGAGCACCGTGATGTCCGGCTCCTGCAACGACAGCGGCACGATCATCAGCAGCGCGAACAGGACGGTCAGGGCCAGCACCGCGCCGCGCAGCGCCGCCGCCAGGCCGAGTGCCAGCACGCCGATCAGCGCCAGGTACGCCGCGGCGGCCACCACGTCGGCCACCGTCGCGCCCAGCGGGGCGCGGCCCCACTCGCCCAGCACCGGCCGGGCCGTCACCGCGCCAACGGTGCCGAGCAGCAGCCCGACGCCGAACGTCACCGCGCCCACCACCACTGCCTTGGCCGCCAGCACCCGCCCCCGCGACGGGGTGCACCGCAGCGTGGTGCGGATCGTGCCGGTGGTGAACTCGCTGGTGATCGCGAACAGGCCGAGCGCCAGCACCACGTACTGGGTCAGCTCCAGCGACCCGGCCACGATCTCGCCGACGTCCACCACGCCCGGGTTGTTGGCCGGGTCGTCGTCGGTGTTGGCGTTCTGCGCGTAGATGGCGAGCTGGGCGCTGGTGGCTGCCATGGTCAGCACCGCCGCGAGCAGCGTCCACCAGGTGGAGCGGACCGACCAGAGCTTCGTCCACTCGGCGGCCACCGCCCCGGCGAGCGGATTCCCGGTGGGCGCGGGCCGGGCGGACTGACGGGCCGGGTCGAGCGTGGACTGTGCGGTCATCGGGTGCCACCTCCGGTCGAGCCGGCGGCGTACTCCACGCTGTCGGCGGTCAGTTCCAGGAACGCCTCCTCCAGGGAGGGGGCGACAGGGGTCAGCTCGTGCAGGCGTACCCCCATCTCGTGCGCCAGGTCGCCGACCCGGCCGGCGGTGCTGCCCGCGACGGACATCCCGCCCTCGTCGGCGGTGACTGTGGCGCCCTCGGCGGCCAGCCGGTCGCCGAGCGCGGCGAGCGCGGCCGGCTCGGGGCCGCGTACCCGGACCGACGCGGCGGGCCGGGCGGCGATCAGCTCGGCCAGCGGCGCATCCGCGACCAGCCGGCCGCGCCCCAGCACCACCACCCGGTCGGCGGTCTGCTGCATCTCGCTCATCAGGTGACTGGACACGAGGACGGTGCGTCCCTCGTCGGCGAGACGGCGGGTGAACCCGCGGATCCACCGCACCCCGTCCGGGTCGAGCCCGTTCACCGGTTCGTCGAGCAGCAGCACCGGCGGGTCGCCGAGCAGCGCGCCCGCGATGCCGAGCCGCTGACCCATGCCCAGCGACAGCGCCCGGCCCGGCTTGCCGGCGGCGCGGGCGTCCAGGCCGACCAGGTCGAGCACCTGCGTCACCCGCCGAGCCGGTACGCCGTTGCTGCGCGCCATCGCCCGCAGGTGCGCCACACCGGAGCGGGCCGGGTGCACACCGGTGGCGTCGAGCAGCGCGCCCACCTCGTACAGCGGGTGCCGCAGCGTGCGGTAGTCCCGCCCGTTGACAAGCGCCTGCCCGGCGGTGGGCCGGTCCAGGCCGAGCACCATCCGCATGGTGGTGGACTTGCCGGCGCCGTTGGGGCCGAGGAACCCGGTGACCTGGCCGGGGCGGATCTCGACGGTCAGGTCGTCGACGGCCGTCACGGCGCCGAACCGTTTCGTCAACCCACGAAGTGTGATCATGCGGCGACGCTATTGCGCGGCGGTGGCGCCACACTGCCGTCGAACGGCAACGGCCGACACCGACTTTCGTCAGGTGCGACGGACCACGAACGCGTCGGGCATCCGGAACGTCAGGTTGTCCGGGCACCACGGCGGACGCACCACCGTCACGCCGTCGAGCAGCGCGGTGGCCTCGGCGACCACCACGGCGGCCTCCATCCGGGCCAGCTGCGCGCCGACGCAGCGGTGCGGCCCGGCGCCGAACGCCAGGTGCCGCCGCGAGCCGGGCTGCCCGGGACGGAACTCACCCGGCGCGCCGACCACCGACGGGTCGCGCCCGGCGCGGGCCAGCCAGGCCACCACGCTGGTGCCCGCCGCCACCGGCAGCTCGCCGAGCGTGGTGTCGACCGCCGCCACCCGCCGCCACGTGACGATCGGCGGCTCCAGCCGCAGCCCCTCCTCGACCACGTCGTCCACGGCGACCGTGCCCGCGCGCAGGCCGGCCCGTACCGCCGGTTCGCCGGACAGCCGGTGCAGCAGCAGGGTCAGGAACTGCGAGGTGGTCTCCTGGCCGGCGACCAGCAGGAAGAACAGCGCGCCGACGACCACGTCGGGGGAGTGCCCGGCGTCGCGCAGCCGCGCGGCGAGCCCGCCCCCGGTGGCGGCGAACTCGCGCAGCACGGTGTGGAACCGGCCCACCTCGGCGGCCAGCGCGAGCTGCCGGGCGGAGTCCAGCGGCGCCCAGAACAGCTCCAGCGCCGCCCGGGCGAAGTCCTTCACCGCGCCGACCGGCGCGTCCGGCAGCTCGACCAGCCGGGCCAGCACCAGCAGCGGCAGGTCGGCGGCGAGACCCGCGTACAGGTCGACCGGGCGGCCCGCGTCCAGCGTCGCTGCCAGCCCGGCCACCCGCTCCCGGACCAGCCCGGTCAGCCACTGGCGCTGGGCGGCCACCCGGTGCGGGTGCAGCGCGTCGGCGACGATGCCGCGGATCTCCGGGTGGCTGGCGCCGCCGTTGTTCGCCAGCGTCGGCGGCAGCCGGAACCGGTGCCCGGCGAGCACCCGCAGCGCGGCCACCGGGATCGGCGTGACCGCGTCGAGCGCGTTGTCCGGCCGGAACGTCACCGGATCGGTGAGCACCTGGCGGACGAGCGCGTGCCGGGTCACCACCAGGTGTGGCACGCCGACGTGGTCGACAACGGTGGCCGTGTCCGGCCACTGCCCGTCGACGGACTCCCCCCAGCCCCGGAACAGCACGCGGTAACGCTAGCGGCGGGCGCCGGGCGGGTTCGGGTCCAGCTCCCACACGGTGGTGTGCTTCACCCGTACGCTCTCCAGCGCCTCGGACACCGGCACGTCGTACGCGGCCAGCTCGCGGAAGCGCTCGCGGGGCAGGAACGCCCGGCCCGGGTCGCCCACCAGCACCCGGGCGCCGGCGCGGGCGGCCCGGAGCAGGAAGCGCAGCATCCGGCGGGCCATCGCCTCGCTGTAGAAGACGTCCCCGGCCAGCACCACCTCGGCGTCGCCCGCGTCGGCGTCGAGGATGTCGCCGAGTTCGGCGTCGACGCGTACCCCGTTGGCCTCGGCATTGAGCGCGACGGCCGCGACGGCCCGCTCGTCCACCTCGACCGCCCGGACGGCGGCCGCGCCGGCGCGGGCGGCGGCGATGGCGACCAGGCCGGAGCCGGAGGCCAGGTCGAGCACCCGGCGGCCGGCGACCACCTCGGGGTGGTCGGTGACGTAGCGGGCCAGGCCCTGCCCGCCGGCCCAGGCGAACGCCCAGAACGGCGGCGGCTGGGCGCTGCGGAACTCGCCCTCGGTCAGCTCCCACAGGCCGATCGGCTCGTCGGCCTGGTGCAGGCGCACCTCGGGTACGAACGCCACGGGGGCGAGGCGGGCGTGCAGCCGGACGAACGCGGCGGACAGCTCGGACACCGGAGAATTGTGTCCCACCCGCCGGCCGGGCCCGATCCCGGGCGTGTCGCGGCGGGGCCGTGACCGGTTCACCACGCTCGGTGAAATGGCCCCCGTGTTGTGGCGTTGGATGCGAACACGCCCGTCTACCGGCGTGCCCGGCGCGCTCCTAGCGTTGCCTGTGGACACGACCGAGGGTGAGGAGGCGTGGTGAGCGGGTGGCGGCACACGCTACGGATCGGACTGGTGCTGACCTTCGTGGCCGGGACCGGGTACGGGGGAGCCCTGCCCGCGCGGGCGGCGGCGGCCTTCTCCACCGAGTTGAGCGGTCTGCCGGACGAGTTCACCGCCGGGAACCGGGTGGAGACGCTGTCCGCCGTGGTGTCCCGCTCCGACGGGGGCGGCTGTGTCAAGGTGCGCTGGTCGATGTTGGTGCGGGTGCAGGGCCTGCGGCTGGACCAGCTCAAGGTGGACCGGGTGGAGGACAGCGGGTCGTTCCCGCTGGAGATCCGCACCGAGGGAGACACCGCCCGGCTCACCGACCGGCAACTCGACCCGGGTGTGCTCTGCCCGGGCCGGACCGTGACCGCCCGCTACCGGGTGGCGTTCGCCGAGGACGTCGCGCGCGGCCGGGTGAGTTTCGCCGCCGAGGCGTACGACCCGCAGTTGCGGCTGCTGGCCCGGCGGACCGCCTCGCGTGAGGTGGTGGGGGAGGAGGCTTCGCCGACCCCGGCGCCCACCAGCGCGGAGCCCTCGGAGACGCCGAGCGAGGAGCCACCCACCGACGACCCGGTGACCGACGAGCCGACCGACGCGGCAGTGGTGGAGCCGCCGCCGCCCGGTGGTGTGGCCGGACGCCCGGTCGCGGACAGCGGCGGCTTCGGCCTCGTGCAGGCCGCGTTCCTGCTCGGCGGGCTGCTGCTGTTCCTCGGCGCCGGGTTGCTGCTGCGGATGCGCCGCCTGCTGCGCCCGGCCGCCGTCACCGAACCGGAAACCCTGCCACCGCCCTTCGAGCGCCCCCGCCCGACCTGGCCCTGACCGGCGGACCCGCCCGCGCGGGCCGGGGGCGGGGCCCGGTCAGTCGAGCTGACTGGGTTCGAGGCCCAGTTCGCGGGCGGCGACGAGGCGGATCCACTCGGCGATCTGGCGGCGAGTGATCACCCGCTCGTGCACCGCGAGCTGGACCGCGAGGCCGTCCATCACCGCGCTGATCCGCCAGGCCGCGCCGGCCGGGTCGGGGCAGTCGAACGTGCCCTCGGCGACCCCGTCCGTGATCAGCGCGGCCAGGTCCTGCCGCCACCGCAGGTCCAGCCGCCGGGAGAGCTTCTCCAGTTCCGGGGTACGCAGCGACTCCGCCCAGCCGTCGATGCGCATCGACCAGGAGGTGGCCCGGCCGGTCGGCGCGTACAGGCGCAGCATGCGGCGCAGCTTCGCCAGCGGCGGCGCGGAGGAGCGGAGCACCGCGTCGAGCTTGGCCAGGTCCTGCTCGACGGCGTACGCGAACGCCTGCGCGAGCAGTCGGTCCTTGGTGGCGAAGTGGTAGAACACGAGGGCCTGGCTCACCCCGGCGGCCTCCGCCACGTCGGCGGTGCGGGTGTTGGCGAGCCCTCGTTCCGCGATCACCTCACAGGCCGTACGCAGCAGCGCGTCCAGGCGGATCTCGGCGGCTCGTCTCGTCACGGCGTTACGGTAACCCATCCGCATGACCACGGGGAGTTACCGAAGCGGCTGGTCGGCGGGCGGGCAGTCGGATGCCGGACACTCGACGCGCCGGTCTGCTTCCGCAGGTGGGAGCGCTCGCCGGTGCTCTCGGACGGAAGCCACCCAGGCTCCTAGGAAGCCGAGGGGGAGCGGGGTCCGCCACCACCGGACGCGCCGGAAACGGAACCCGATTTGGCAACCGTTCCCGGGCTCGGCTAAAGTTCTCATCCGTCACCGGATAACACCGGGGGCGTGCGGACGTAGCGCAGCTGGTAGCGCATCACCTTGCCAAGGTGAGGGTCGCGGGTTCGAATCCCGTCGTCCGCTCGGAGATGCCGCCACGCAGTTCGGGGGCAACCTCGGTGGAGTGGCCGAGAGGCGAGGCAACGGCCTGCAAAGCCGTGTACACGGGTTCAAATCCCGTCTCCACCTCGCAGTAGACGAGGGCGATTGGCGCAGTGGGAGCGCGCTTCCTTGACACGGAAGAGGTCACTGGTTCAAACCCAGTATCGCCCACCAGCGGAAAGGCCGTGTCGATCATTCGACACGGCCTTTCTCGTCGCCATTGATCAGTCCAGTGCCGCGCCGCTGGCCATTGCCGCACCCGCGTGCCCCACCCAGACTGGCCCGGTGGACGATCAACAGACCCGAGCCCAGCGGTTCCGCGCCCTGCACCGGCCCGGTGACCCACTGATCCTGGCCAACGCCTGGGACGCGGTCAGCGCCCGGCTCGTCGCCGCGGCCGGCGCCCACGCGATCGCGACCACCAGCGCCGGCGTCGCCTGGAGTCGCGGCGCCCCCGACGGCGACCTGCTCGCCCGCGACACCGCCGTCGACGTCATCCGCCGCGTCGCCGACGCGGTCCGCCTTCCGGTCACCGCCGACATCGAATCCGGGTACGGCGACAACCCCGACCAGGTCGCCGAGACCGTCGCCGCCGTGCTCGCCGCCGGAGCCGTCGGCGTCAACGTCGAGGACGCCCGGCACGACGGCGGCGGTCCGCTGCGCCCGATCCACGAGCAGGTCGCCCGGCTCGCCGCGGTCCGGGCCGCCGCCGACCGCGCCGGCATCCCGCTGTACGTCAACGCCCGCGTCGACACGTACCTGCGGGGCGCCAGGGGCGTACCGGAGACGGTCGAGCGCGCCGAGGCGTACCTGGCCGCCGGCGCGGACGGGATCTTCGTACCCGGAACCGTGGAGCCGGAGACGGTGGCCGCGCTGACGGCGGCGATCCCGGCCCCGCTGAACGTGCTGGCCGGGCCGGGCGCGCCGCCGGTGGCCGAGCTGGCGCGGCTCGGGGTGGCCCGGGTGAGCCTCGGCCCGGCGCTGGCCGAGACGGCGTACGCGGTGGTCCGGCGTGCGGCGGCGGAGGTGTTCGGCGCCGGGACGTACGAGGCGCTCGCCGGCGGGCTCGACTTCGGCGAGCTGAACGAGCTGATGCGCGACTGACCGGCCACGGGATCGACCTCGGGCGGGGGACCGGGTTGAATGTGCTGGTGGCCGTTGTCCCGCGTCCGAGCCGGCGGACGGCGACCGGCTGTCCCCGGCACCCGTCCCGACGGGATCACCACGGATGACGGCGGTCGTCCGCCCGGTGCCCGCGCTGCGGAGCCTGCCCGTCCTCACCGCCGCCACGGCGACCCTCGGCGTCGCGGCGCTCGCCGTCCTGGGCGCGGCCGGGCACGGCGGTTTCGCGAGCGACCCGGTCGGCGCCGTGGCCCTCGCGACGGCAGCCGTGGTCACCGCGCTCGCCGCGCTCCGGCTCAGCCGGTCGGGTCACCGTGCCGCCGGCCGGCTGGCGGCCGGGCTCGCCGCGTCGCTGCTGGCGTATCTGGCGCTCGCCGTCGTCGCGGTGGCCGCCGTCGCGGCCGGGCATCCGTGGGCCGGGCCGGCCGTCGCGGCGTGGAACTCGGCGTGGATCCCGCCGCTGGCACTCCTTCAGCTGACCGCCTCGGCCGCCGTCCGCACCGGCGACGCCGTCCCGTGGACGCACCGGCTCGTGGGCCTCACCCTGGGCGTGGCCACGCTCGTCAACGCGCTGCTGACCACGGCGACCCAGCCGTTCGCGGGGGTTCCGACGATCGCCGCGGAGTCCTGGCGTACCGCGCTCGCGCCGGTCGGCGCCGCCGTCACCCTGCTGGCAGCGGTGGCGCTGTTCCTGCTCCCGGTGACGCTCTGGCGGGCCGCTCTCGGATCGCACCACGCCGTCCGGGCGCGACTCGGCGTGGCCGCGGCGGCCACCACCGCCGCGCCGCTGACAGTCGTCTTCTGCCTGCTGCTCGCCGTCGCCCGCACGCCCGGCGACGTCGAACCGTCGCTGGGCTCGGTCGCCTTCCTGGTGGCACTGGCCGGGGCCGCCGTGTTCGCCGCCGCGTGCGCGGTCACCGCCGCCCGCGGCGCCACCGAGCCGCGCCGGGTCGGCGCCGTGGTGCGCGGCGCGGGCCTGGCCGCCGCGGCCCTGCTGGTGGTCGGCGTCGGCACGCTCGTGGCCGCTCCCGGGACGTCCCTCGGCCCGACCTCGGTCGCCCTGGTCGTGTCGGCGCTGACCGTCGCCGTCGTCGGCGGGGCGTGGGCCGGCACCGGCCGGCTGGCGGCGCTGCTCACCGCCGCGCCGACAGCGCCGGTGACGCCGCGAGGCGGCGCAGAGGGTACGACGGGAGGCGGTGCGGCGGAGACGACGAACGTCATCGAGCCGGCGGCCCCGGCCACGGCGGTTGTGGATGCCGCGGGCCCGGTGTCGGTCGGCGGGCTGACGGCGCGTGAACGCGAGGTGCTCGCCGCGCTCGCCGACGGCGCCAGCAACGCGGGGATCGCCGCGCAGCTGGTGGTCTCCGAGCGGACCGTCGACGCCCATCTGCGCGCGATCTTCGTCAAGCTCGACCTGACGCCCGGCGGCGCCACGAACCGTCGGGTGCGGGCCGCGCGGATCTGGCTGGAGCACGCCCGACAGTCGCATTGAGCAGGGATTTTCCGAAGATAGGTGCTGAGGCCGATGCCCGCGCGGGCGGTACCTCGGCACGGTGGGGCGACACCTGAATCGACGGAGGCTCTCACCGTGCCCGTACCGAAGTTGCGCCGTGCCGCGCTCGTCGCCCTTTTCGTCCTGCTCCTGGCGTCCCTGGCCGGACGGACCGTGTTCATGTTGTGGGAGCCGCCGTTCGACGGCGCGATCCACTACGACGACGTACGTGAGCTGGGGTCCGCGTACTGGCCGATGAACCTCTACCTGGGCGGGCCCGCGTACGCGGTGTCCTGGATCGCCGCAGCGGTGTTCATCGTCGGGCTGGCCCGGGGCCGCGCGGGCGTGCTGAACCTGGTGGGTGCCTTCCTGGCCGGCCTCGGCGGCGTGGTGTTCGCGCTGGCGATCACCGCGGAGGTGCTGCCGTTCGCCTACGCCGCCGATCCGGCGGTCGTGCCGGAGGCGCAGGGACGGGCGCTGTTCGACGTGTTCAACGATCAACTGGACGGGCTGCTCCCGGCCGTCCTCGGCAGCCAGGTGGCGATCGTCCTCGGCATGGTCCTGGCGCTCGTCGGGATCCTGATCGGCCGGACCATGCCGCGTCCGCTGGTCGTCGCCGCGCTCGTCTACGTGGTGGCGTTCGTGCTGGTGCCGCAGGACGCCGCTCGCGCGGTGGTCGTCGCGAGCTACCTGGCGCAGGTGGCGCTGGTGGCCGCGATCGGCTGGTACGGGCTGCGCGCCGCCACCGATGGTGCCGCTACCGACGGCGAGCGGGCATAGCAGACCGGACCGGCCGGATGTTCGATCCTGCCGGTCCGGTCCCGGGACCGATCAGCTCCGTCGGCCCCGCTCACGATCACATGGGCGGTGCGACGTCCCGGCGCTCCTCGACCCGGCGGTACTCCACCGGCTCGTCGGCGGTCGTGGCGACCACCTGACGGCGCCGGCCCCAGACCAGCGTGGTCATGATCAGGCCGAGGACGCCGGCCGCCATGAGGATCCAGCCGACGACGTCGAGGTCGACCCCGCCGACGCTGGCGTTGAGCGCGAACGTGAGGATCGCGCCGACCGCGATCAGGAAAATGCTCGTACCGATACCCACGACAGCCTCCTTCGGGGGATGGTTGTGCTGTCACCGGCCTCAGTACCCCGGCGGTGAGCGGCGCAACCACACGGCCACCCGGCACGGCGGGGGTCTGCCGCACGGCGATCTTGGCATCGGGTAGAGTTCACCCCGTCGCCGGCGCGAACCGGCGGCACGCGGACGTAGCGCAGCTGGTAGCGCATCACCTTGCCAAGGTGAGGGTCGCGGGTTCGAATCCCGTCGTCCGCTCGCGATTGCCCGGGCGATTGGCGCAGTGGGAGCGCGCTTCCTTGACACGGAAGAGGTCACTGGTTCAAACCCAGTATCGCCCACCGAGAGTCACCACGCCGCCGGTCGACAGGCGGTCGTCTCCCACCGGACAGCCGGCACCGGCTACATCGGTCTCCCAGGTCCACCGTGCGGATTATTCTGCCGCTGCCACCGCGCGTGTCACTGTGAGGCCCGATGCGCAGGGAGGCGGTCACATGGCAACGATCGAGCGGGGACGGTGGCGGCGGACGGCCGCACGATTAGGGGTGGCGACCGTCGTCGCGGCGGCCGGGGTGACGGTATCGGCCGCGCCCGCGCAGGCCACCGCGACGCGGACGGTGGCGTTCTACAGCATGGACGAGCCGGCGTCGTCGTCGACGGTGCTGACCGACTACAGCGGCAACGGCCGCCACGGCACGATCGGCGGTGAGGTGGTCACCGGCGCGCTCTACGCCGGGGCGACCGGCCACCGCTTCGCCACGCACCTGCCCACCGACAAGGAGTACGTCCCGGGCCACGTCGACCTGGTGCCGCACACCACCGACTTCAACCCGGACGCCGGGGACTTCTCGGTGACCATCCGTTACCGGACCACGTACTCCTTCGGCAACATCCTCCAGAAGGGACAGGGCAACACGGCCGGCGGCTACTGGAAGTTCGAGGCCCCGAACGGCAAGCCGAAGTGCCTGTTCCGGGGCGCGGACGGCGCCTCCCGTACCGGCTACACCGACGTGCCGATCTCCGACGGCCAGTGGCACACGATCACCTGCAACCGCACCTCCGCGTACGTGGAGATGTACGTCGACGGCGTGCGGACCAGCCGCCTCAACGGGCCGACCGGCACCATCGCGAACACCTGGCCGCTGTCCGTCGGCGGCAAGAGCCAGTGCGACGGTACGAAGGTCACCTGCGACTACTTCGCCGGCGACATCGACTACGTGAAGATCCTGAAGGGATCGGGCGGCCCCGCGAACCAGGCGCCGGTGGCCGCGTTGACGCCCACCTGCTCCGGGCTGGTGTGCACGTTCACCGGCGCGGGTTCCACCGACGCCGACGGCGCGATCCAGGACCACAGCTGGAACTTCGGCGACGGCGACACCACCGGCACCGCCTCCGTACCGACCGCGTCCCACACGTACGCGGCGGCCGGCACCTACCCGGTCACGCTCACCGTCACCGACGACCGGGGCGCCACCGGCACCGCGACCGTCGAGGTTACCGTCGCGCCCGTACCGGAGCGGATCTCGTACGTCGGCCAGGCCACCGCGAACGCCAACTGGACCAGCCACACCGTGACCGTCCCGGCGGGCGTGCAGGCCGGTGACATGCTGCTGCTCCTGCTCAGCCAGAACACGCACACCGGCACCGGCGAGCCGGCCGGCGTGACCGGCTGGAGCCGGCTCGACCGCCTCGACGGCGGCTTCGCGACCACCACCGCCTGGTGGAAGACCGCGAGCGCCGGTGACGCGGGCACTGCGGTCCGGGTGACACTGGACGGTCAGGCGAAGGGCAACCTGGTGCTGGCCGCGTACCGGGGTGTCGCGCCCGGGGCGCCGGTCTTCACCCGGGCCACCGATCCGGCGAGCACCGCCACCCGCATCACCCCGTACGCGCCGGTGACCGCGGCGCAGAGCTGGGCCGTGTCGTACTGGCTGCACGGCGACAGCACCTCCACCGCGCTCACCCCGCCGGCCGGCGTGGCGGTGCGCAGCAACACCTCGCAGACCGGCGGCGGCCGGGTGGCCGGCCTGCTCGCCGACTCGGCGAGCAGCGTGCCGACCGGCAGCTACGGCGGGCTCACCGCCACCGGCGCCGCGGCCAGCACGACCACCACCACGTGGACGTTCGTCCTGCCCCCGGCCTGACCCATCGGGTACGCGAAAAGGCCGGCACCCCGTTGGTGCGGGGTGCCGGCCTTCACGTTTTTTCTTACTTGTTCCAGTGCTGGGCGACGAGGTCGGCGGCCTGCTGCTCCCACTGGGCGTAGTGGTCGGGGTAGGCGGAGACCTGGACGGTCTGGGCGGCCTTGGTCAGGGGCATGTCCTGCCAGCCGTCGACCTGCTTGAGGCCCTTGAGGAACGCGGTGGTGGAGTATTCGGGGTCGGTGATCTGCTCGACCGTGCCCCACCCGCTGGAGGGGCGCTGCTGGAACAGGCCCTGCGAGTCGTGGTCGTTACGGTCACCCAGGTGACCGAGGTTCTCCAGCTTCGACTCCTGCAACGCGGTCGCGATCGACACGACCGCGGCACGCTCGTCCATGCCGGCCTTCTTCGTCGCCGCGATGATCGCCTTCACGTTCTTGGTCTGCTCGTCATTGAGGTCGATACGCGACTGGGCGCCCTGCACGCCGTGCGGGATCAGCTTGTCACCCTGCACCGTGGCCGTGACCGGCTTGACCGCGTGGGTGGTGTCGGCCGCGTGAGCGGCGACCGGGCCGGCGAACACGCCACCGGTGAAAGCCAGACCAGCAACACCCAGAACGCTCTTACGCAGAATCGTGTTCATGATGGGGGCTCCATTCGGGGGTCGACACACCCCCCGGGGGGACCGGGGGTGCGTGGGCACCGTCAGGCGCTCAAGAAAGTCTCAAGGGGATCCCGGCTGCTCGCGGGGCGGGGGCCTCTACGCGGCGCCGGAAGGATGTCCAACGACCTGCGACCCGGCATCATTCCCGGGCCAGCTCACGCTGTCGGGGGTGCGGCGCGGGGCTCACGTCGTCGGAACCAGGCTCAACGACCCGCAGGCCGTGTTCCCTCAGCCGACCGCTCGGGGGCGGTCCTGCTCGGTCGTTCACCCGGTTACAACGCCCCGCACCCGCCCACGATTCCGCCACCAGAGTGCCGCCCACCACCCCCGAACCCGACACCCCGCCCACCACCGACCAGACACACCCACCCCACCCGGCACCTCGCTCTGCACAGGTGATCAAGGAGTTTGCGGCCCTTTCCGGCACCCACGAGCACACAAACTCCTTGATCACCGCGATCTTGGAGTTGTGGCGCCTCACGAACGATGTCAAGCCAGGCATCCTGGGCACCACAACTCCAAGATCGAACAAGCCCTCCCCAGGCACCCCGCCATCGGTTGATCATGAGGTTGGCGGCGACAAACCGGACACCAAGTGCCGTCAACTTCATGATCGACGCCCTTGGGGCGGCTCGCGCGGGGCGGGGCGGGGCCGGATCGGACCGAAGGGCGGCGTAGTACCGCGTCGATCTTGCAGGTGCAGCCCTTCGGATGCCCCCGTTTGCGCGTTATGCGGGATACCGAAGTGCAAGATCGCGGAGGACTGGGGCGAGGGCTGTTTGAGAGGGCTCGGAAACCGCCGTGGTCTTGGGCGGGTGCGCCGATCTTGGAGTTGTGGTGCTTTGCGAAGGGTGTCAACCGGGCATACTGGGCACCATTACTCCAAGATCGGCGGACAAAGACATGCGCCGCCGCCCCGTCCGGGCCGAGCTGCCCTCGGACCGGGTTCTGCCGCTGGCAGATCCGCTCACCGTGAACAAGGGGCGCCATGGCCGGCGGGCGGCGGCAGGCTGGGACGCATGCGACTGCTGATGCTGGGTGGTACGGGCTTTGTCGGTGGTGCCGTGGTGGCCGAGGCGGTACGCCGCGACTGGGAGGTGACAGTGTTCAACCGGGGCGTACACGGGCAGGCGCCGCCCGGCGTACACCGGTTGCGGGGTGACCGGACGGCGCCGGACGGGCTGGCCGCGCTGGCCGGCGGCGAGTGGGATCTGGTGGTGGACACCTGGGACGGCGCGCCCCGGGCGGTCCGGGACGCGGCGTCGGCGCTCGTCGGCGCGGTGCCGCACTACGTCTACGTGTCCAGCGGCTCGGTGTACGCGCCACCCGTCGAGCTCGGCACCGGCGAGGAGGCGCCTACGGTGGCGGCGGACCCGGACGCCGACGACGGCGACTACCCGGAGAACAAGGCGGGCGGGGAACTCGCCGCCACGCGGGTGTTCGGTGACCGGGCGCTGCTCGTGCGCGCCGGGCTGATCCTCGGGCCGGGGGAGGACATCGGGCGGCTGCCGTGGTGGCTGAACCGGATCGCCCGGGGCGGGGACGTGCTGGCGCCCGGGCCGCGTGACCTGCCGATCCAGTACGTGGACGTCCGCGACCTGGCGACCTGGCTGCTGGACCGGGGGGCCGAGGGCGTCGGCGGGGCGTACAACGTGATCGGTCGAACCGGGCACGCGACGATGGGTGAGCTGCTCGACGCGGCGGTGGCGGCGACCGGGTCGGGCGCGACGCTGCGGTGGACGCCGCCGGAGCCGATCCTGGCGGCCGGGGTGGTGCCGTGGAACGACCTGCCGGTCTGGGTGCCGCGGGGGCACGAGTACCGGTGGTTGCAGGAGCGGAACGTCGAGCGGGCGTACGCGGCGGGGCTGGTGTGCCGGCCGGTGACCGAGACGGTCGCCGACACCTGGCGGTGGCTGCGCGAGGTGGGGCAGGTGCCGGCCCGGGCGGGGCGGCCCACACGCGCGCCGGTCGGCCTGGCGCCGGAGCGGGAGGCCACCCTGCTGGCCTCGCTCCCGGCCTGAACCGGCACAGAAGGGGCCGTGCGGCCGGCCTGACCCGCGGAGGGGTTCGGGTCAGGCCGGCACGACCGGCAGGTCGAGCACTTCCTCGACCGGGCGACGCGGGGTGGCGCGGCCCGGCTGGCCGTACCCGATCCGCATCACCATCTGCGGGGTGCCGAACCGGCCCAGCGACATCCGCAGCGCCTCCCGGGCGGCCGGCACCTCGATCGGCTGGGACAGCATCGACGCGCTGAGCCCGGCGTCGGTGGCGGTGAGCAGCACCCGCTGCAACGCCTGCCCGGCGAGGATCTGGTCGGCGGAGGTGTTGCCGGCCGAGCCGAGCACCGCGACGAGCGGCTCCGGCTCGAAGTCGCGGCCGGGGGCGCGGTTGCGGCCGCCGAAGCCGCGCTGGGGAAGCAGGTCCTGCGGCTCGCTCTGCGGTCCGCCGGCACCGGAGGGCACGCCGTCCGGGGCCGGCTCGGAGCGGATCCACTCGGCCCGCTCGGCCACGTACGCGGGGTCGCGTTCCAGCACCCGGTGGGCGCTGCGGGCGACCTCGGCGACCGCGTTCACCGCGCTGGTGCCGATCACCAGCTCCAGCCAGCACTGCTCGGCGCGGGCCGCCTCGCCGAGCCGCCAGCGGGCCTCGGCCGGCACCGGGTCCGGCCAGAACGGCGCGCGGTTGCTGAACCGGCGGCTGATCGCCCCGTACAGGCTCTGCTCGGTCGGGGTGGGGCGGCGCGGCACGTCCGGCACGAGCCGGGCCACGACGTCCGGGTCGGAGGGGTACGGGCGCAGCCGCACCGTGGCCGGGGTGCCCGCCACGGCGAGCGCGAGCCGCAGGTTGAACAGCGCCGCGCCGGCCGCCATGCGCGCGCCCCAGCCGGTCGGGTCGGTGGCGGGCAGGCCGCGCAGCGGGTCGACGGACACCTCGATGCCGCCGTCGACCACCCGGAACCGCCACGGCTGGGTGTTGTGCAGCGACGGCGCCCGGACCGCGTCGGCGACCGCGGCCCGCAGGTCCGCGGTGGTGTATTCGGTCGTCATGGTGGTGCTCCCTCTCGTGCGGCGCCGGCTCCCCCGTCCGGTACACCACTACGGTGCGTCAGCGGGCGGCGCGGTGAGCAGGGCCGGAGGTCCCCACCTGGGCCCGGCCGTCGGTCCCGGCCGGCGCGTGCAGGACGGGACTTTCGACCCGTGCTACTGACGCGGGAAAGCGGGTAGAAAGGACTGATGATCCGGGTGTTCCTGCTCGACGACCACGAGGTCGTCCGTCGTGGCCTTGCCGACCTGCTGCAGAGCAGCGGCGACATCGAGGTGGTCGGCGAGTCCGGCCTGGCCCAGGAGGCGGCGCGCCGCATCCCCGCGCTGCGCCCCGACGTGGCGATCCTCGACGCCCGGCTGCCCGACGGCAACGGCATCGACGTGTGCCGGGACGTCCGCGCCGTGGACTCCTCGATCAAGGGGTTGATCCTCACCTCGTACGAGGACGACGAGGCGCTGTTCGCGGCGATCATGGCGGGCGCCGCCGGGTACGTGCTCAAGCAGATCCGCGGCACCGACCTGGTGGACGCGGTCCGCCGGGTGGCGGCCGGGCAGTCCCTGCTCGACCCGGCGATCACCACCCGCGTGCTGGAGCGCATCCGCAGCGGCGTGGAGCAGCCCCGGGAGCTGAAGTCGCTCACCGAGCAGGAGCGGCGGATCCTGGAGTACGTGGCGGAGGGGCTCACCAACCGGGAGATCGCCGGGAAGATGTTCCTGGCCGAGAAGACGGTGAAGAACTACGTCTCCAGCGTGCTGGCGAAGCTCGGTCTGGAGCGGCGCACCCAGGCGGCGGTGCTGGCGACCCGGTTGCTCGGCAAGAACACCTGACGCCGCCTCAGCCGAGCGGGACGCTCCAGCGCACCTCGGTGCCGCGCGGCTCGGCCCGGCGCAGCGAGAACTCGCCGCCCAGCCGCTCGGCCCGCTCCCGCAGGTTGACCAGCCCGCTGCGGGCCGCCTCCGGGTCGCAGCCGATCCCGTCGTCGGTGACGGTGATCTCGACCCGGCCGGAGTCGACGCGTACGCGCACCGACACGCGGTCGGCCTGCGCGTGGCGTACCGCGTTGGACAGCGCCTCGCGCAGCACGGCGGTGAGTTCTCCGCGCAGCTCGTCCGGCACGGCGCTGTCGATCGGGCCGACCAGCTCCAGGTCGGGCCGGTAGCCGAGCGACTCGGCGGCCACTTCGATGGCCTCGCGGATCTCGGTGCGCAGCGCCGCGCTCATCGGGGTACGCAGCTCGAAGATGGTGCGGCGGATGTCGCGGATGGTGGCGTCCAGGTCGTCGACCGCCTGGTTGATCCGCTTGGCAGCCTCGGGGCGGGCGTTCATCGCGCCGCTCTGCAGTTGCAGGCCGGTGGCGAACAGCCGCTGGATCACCACGTCGTGCAGATCGCGGGCGATGCGTTCGCGGTCCTCCAGGACCACCAGCAGTTCCCGCTCCTCCTGCCCGCGGGCCCGTTCCATGGCCAGCGCGGCCTGCCCGGCGAAGCTGGCCAGCAGCGCGAGGTCGTCGTCGGCGGCGGGGCCGTGGTCGGGCCGGTAGCCGATCACCAGGACGCCGTGCAGCGTGTCGGCGGCGGCGAGGGGGGAGACCACTGCCGGGCCGGCGACCACGGGCCGGGGCCAGGGCGCCGCGGCGGCCAGGTTCTCCACCTGGTCGTGCCGGCCCGACGTGGCGGACGCGGCGAAACTGGTCTCGGCGGCCGGCAGCACCGCGCCGACCAGTTCCCGGGTGACCGGGTCGGCGCCGTCGACCACCTCGACGGTGAACTGCGCCTCGTCCTCGTCGTAGAGCAGCACCAGGGCCAGCTCGGCCTCGGCGACCTCGCGGGCGCGGCGGGCCACCAGGGTCAGCGCGTCGGTGCGGCGTACCTCGCCGAGCAGCACCGAGGTGATCTCGGCGGCGGCGGCGAGCCAGCGTTCGCGCCGGTGCGCCAGCGCGTAGAGGCGGGCGTTCTCGATCGCCACGCCGGCCGCGGCGGCCAGCGCCACCACGATCTCCTCGTCGTCCTCGGTGAACTCGGCGGCGCCCTGCTTCTCGGCCAGGTAGAGGTTGCCCCAGACGTGGTCGCGGATGCGCACCGGCACGCCGAGGAAGCTGTGCATCGGCGGGTGGTGCGGCGGGAAGCCGTACGAGTTGGGGTGCTTGGTGATGTCCGGCATGCGTACCGGCTTCGGCTCGTCGATGAGCAGGCCCAGCACGCCGCGGCCGTGCGGCAGCTCGCCGATCTTCGCGTGCAGCTCGGGGCTGATGCCGTGGACGATGAAGTCGTGCAGCATCCGGTCGGGGCCGATCACGCCCAGCGCGCCGTAGCGGGCGCCGGCCAGCTCGCACGCCGACTGCACGATCCGCTGCAGCGTGCTGCGCAGGTCGAGGTCGGAACCGATGCCGACGACGGCGTCCAGCAGCGCCCGGAGCCGCTCGCGGCTGGTCACCACCTCGCCGACGCGGTCGAGCATCTCCTGGAGCAGTTCGTCCAGGCGGACGCGGGACAGCGGGGTCAGCCCGAGCGACGGCGCGACGTGCTCGTGCTGGGGCTGGGGTGCGGCGGCCACCGGGCGATGGTATCGCCCGGCGGCCGCCCTGATCGAGACCGGTCAGGTGAGCCGGTCGCGGACCGCCGAGGTGTCGACGGTCTGCGCGACGTCCAGCCGGGGGGTGTGCGGCGGGCCGGCGTGGTTCGGGTCGGCCACACCCAGCCGCATGCTGATGTACGGGAACCCCAGGCCGGCGAGCATCTGCCGTAGCACCTCACGGGTGCCCTCGACCTCCACCACGCCGGACAGCGGCACCAGCGACACCCCGTGCCGGGTGGCGGTGAGCCAGGCGGCGGAAAGCGCCTCACCGGCGCGCAGCCAGCTCATCAGCTCGTCGTCGGCGCCCCAGAGGATCCCGTACACGGCGGTCTTGTCGTGGCCGGGGCCGATCGGCAGCGATCCGGCGCGGCCGAAGTCGCGGGCCGGAACGGTCGTCTGGGGGGCCTGCTCGGGCAGCACCTCCGGCGGCAGCCCGGTGCCGGTGCCGGCCCGGCTGGTCCAGTACGCCAGTTCCTCGCGCAGTTCCGGGCTGTCCGCCTCGACGGCGGCGGCCTGCTGGGCGGCGCTGGCGAGCTGGATCTTCTGGGTGTCGTCGAGCAGTTGCAGGTTCACGCCTTCGCGGGTGGCGGCCCGGTCGATGTCATCGAGCGCGGCGGTCGGGATCGGCTCGTCGCTGACCGGACGCCGGTCGGTGTGCCGGACCTGCATGCACTGCACGACGCGCATGGCGTCGGGGTCGGCTCCGGTGTGCTTCAGACTGGTGATCCTGGCCAGCAGGTCGGGTTCGGCCGGGTCGGGCAGCCGCTCCACCACCGGGGTCCAGCCCTCGGCGGCCAGCGCCACCCGGGCGTGGTGCAGCGCGGCGCCGCAGCTCACCACCAGCAGGTGACCCTCCGGGTCCATGGCGCTGAGGTGCCGTTCGCGTACCACCCGCAGCTCCAGCGCGTCGGGCAGGACCGTCCAGTGCCACGGCTGCGTGTTGTGCACCGAGGGAGCGTGGCCGGCCATTCCGGCGGCCTCCGCGAGCGCGGTGGTCAACGGGCGATCGCCGGCCGGCGTCTCGTGGCTCATCGTCACGACCTTTCCTGTTTTCCCCATCGTGCCCCACGCCCGGGTGGGGACGCCGTTCCATCCCCCGGATTACCCGTGTCGGCCCGCCCGCCCCACGTCCGACTGAGACGATCCACACGTGGGAAGCGAACCACGCGAGTGCGTACCCGAGCAGCCGGCCCGTGCCCGGCGGTGGGCGTGGGCCGAGTGGGCGCCGCTGGTGCTGCTCACCGCGGCCGTGCTGGCCGGGGCGGCGCTGTGGTTCGCGGGCGCGCACGACGCCGCCCGGCTGGTCTGGGCGGCGGTCACGGTGGTCGCGCTCGTCCCGGCCGCCTGGACCACGCTGCGCCAGCTCTGGCTGCGGCAGTTCGGCGTGGACGTCATCGCGGTGCTGGCGCTGCTCGGCGCGCTGCTGGTGCGGGAGTTCCTGGCCGGCGCCGTGATCGCGGTGATGGTCGCGACCGGGCGGGCGCTGGAGGAGTACGCCCAGCGCCGCGCCACCCGTGACCTGCGGGCGCTGCTGGAACGCGCGCCGCGGCAGGCGCGGCGGCGGACCCCGGACGGCGGGATCGAGGTGGTGCCGCTGGACCGCGTCGAGGTGGGGGACCGCCTCGTGGTCGGGCCGGGCGACGTGGTGCCTGTCGACGGCGTGGTCGAGGAGGCGGCCACGCTCGACGAGTCGGTGGTCACCGGCGAGTCGCAGCTGGTCACCCGCGCGGCGGGCGACGAGGTCGCCAGCGGGGTGGTCAACGCGGGCGCCGGGTTCGGGCTGCGGGCCCGCCGCAACGCGGCGGAGAGCACCTACGCCGGCATCGTCCGCCTGGCCGGCGAGGCCACCGCCCGCAAGGCGCCGATGGTACGGCTCGCCGACCGGTACGCCGCCGCGTTCGTGCCGTTCACGCTGGTGCTGGCGGGGCTGGCATGGCTGCTGTCCGGCGAGTTCACCAGGGCGGTGGCGGTGCTCGTGGTGGCCACCCCGTGCCCGCTGCTGCTGGCGACCCCGATCGCCGTGGTGTCCGGCCTGTCCCGGGTGGCCCGGCGCGGCGTGCTGGTGCGTGACGGTGGCTCGCTGGAGCAGCTCGGCCGCGCTCGTACGCTGCTGCTGGACAAGACCGGGACGCTCACCGCCGGGCGGCCCCGCGCGGCCGAGGTGGTGGTGGCGCCGGGCGGCGACCGGGACGAGGTGCTGCGCCTGGCCGCCTCGGTCGAGCAGCTCTCCCCGCACGTGCTGGCCGCCGCGCTGGTCCGGCAGGCCCGCGAGCGCGGGCTGCCGCTGGCTGAGCCGACCGATGTCACCGAGGAGCCGGGGCACGGCGTGAGCGGGCGCGTCGACGGGCGGACGGTGCACGTCGGGCAGTTCGCGGGCGAGCCGCCGGAGTGGGCGGGCCGGCTCGGTGAGCGCGCCGAACGGGCCGGGCGCTCCGCGGTCTGGGTCAGCGACGACCACGGCCCGCTGGGCGCGATCCTGCTGGAGGACCCGGTGCGCCCGGACGCCCGGCGGACCGTGCGGCGGCTGCGCGAGGCGGGCCTGACCCGGCTGGTCATGGTGACCGGCGACCGTCCGGGCACGGCCCGCCAGGTGGCGCAGATCGTGGGGGTGGACGACGTGATCGCGCGCTGCTCGCCGCAGGAGAAGGCCGAGCGGGTACGCGAGGAGTCGGCGCACGCGGTCACGGTGATGGTCGGCGACGGCGTGAACGACGCGCCCGCGCTGGCCGAGGCGCACGTCGGGGTGGCGATGGGAGCGACCGGGGCGACCGCCTCGGCCGACGTGGCCGACGCGGTGCTCACCGTGGACCGCCTGGACCGGCTCGCGGACGCCGTCGAGATCGCCCGGTACGCCCGCCGCATCGCGGTGCAGAGCGCCACCGTCGGGATGGGCCTGGCGGTGCTGGCGATGCTGGTGGCGGCCGCGGGCCGGCTGCCCCCGGTGGCCGGCGCGTTCCTGCAGGAGGGCATCGACGTCCTGGTGATCCTCAATGCGCTGCGCGCGCTCGGCGGTGGCCTGCGGCGGCGGGACCTGCCCCCGCACACGGCGGAGCTGATCGACAGGTACGCGGGCGAGCACGGTGGCATCCGGGACGTGCTGGCCCGGCTGCGGGACACCGCCGACATGGTGGCGACCCGACCGGACGACCCGGCGTGCCTGCCGGCGCTGCGGGAGGTGCACCGGCGTCTGGTCGACGAGGTGCTGCCGCACGAGGCGGCCGAGGACCGGCAGCTGTACCCGGCGCTGGCCGGGCCGCTCGGCGGCGACGAGGCGACCTCCACGATGAGCCGGGCGCACGTGGAGATCGTGCGGCTGGTGGAGCGGATCGGCGGGCATCTCACGGCGCAGCCGGACGGGCGGCTGCGCCGTGACGAGGTGCCCGACCTGCTCGCCGCGCTCTACGGCCTGGACGCGGTGCTGCGCCTGCACCTGGCGCAGGAGGAGGAGGACTACTTCTCGCTCAACCCGGAGGAGGGCTCCACCGCGTCCGGCCGCTGAGGGTGGTCAGCGCTCGCGTACCACGGCGACCGGGCAGTGCGAGTGCTGGATGAGCTGCTGGCTGACCGAGCCGAGCAGCATGCCGCGCAACCCGCCCCGGCCCCGGCTGCCGACCACCACGAGCTGCGCCGACCGGCTCGCCTCCACCAGCAGCGCCGACGGGCTGCCGGGGACGGCCTCGACCTCCACCGGCACGTCGGGGAAGCTCTCCCGCCAGGTGGCCAGCTCCGCCTCGGCGGCGGCCCGCTCGGCGGCGGCGGTCTCCTCCGGGTCGAAGCCCGGCGGCACCCACCTGTCGCCGGGCGGCTCCCAGGCCCGCAGCACCCGCAGCGGCACGTCCCGCTGGGCGGCCCGCTCGACGGCGAAGCCGAGCGCCCGCAGCGCCGTCTCCGAGCCGTCCGAGCCGACCACCACCGGCCCGGACGTGGCGGCCTGACCGTCGCGGACCACCACCACCGGGCAGTGGGCGTGCGCTGTCACCGAGACCGCTGTGGAGCCGGCGAGCAGCCCGCCGAAGCCGCCGTGGCCGCGGCTGCCGAGCACCAGCATCCCGGCCTCGGCGGACCGTTCCTGCAGCACCAGCGCGGGCGGGCCGTCGAACACCTCGCCGTGCACGGTGAGGCCGGGCCGGTCGGCGGCGGCGTCCGCCGCCGCCTTGCGGACCAGTTCCTCGACCTGCCGGCGGGCGGCCTCGTCCGGCCACACCCCCGGGGCCACCCCGGGACCGATCCAGCCGGTCACCGTCAACCACTCGAAGACGTACGCCAGCCGCACCGGCCGGCCCGAGCGGCCCGCCTCGTCCAGCGCCCAGTTCAGGGCGACAGCCGCGTCAGGGGAGCCGTCGTAGCCGACGAGGATCTCCTCGTTCATTCGCCACTCCTTACCGCCGGATCGTTCTCGCGGACCCAGCGCCACTCGGCGACGCGGGGGTCGTCCTCGCCGTAGCGCCGGGTGTAGTCGCGGCAGGACTGGCGGGCGTCCACCATGTCCTGACGCAGGTGCGCGGCCCGCGACCGCAGCCCCGGTACCCGGTCGATCACGTCGATGACCAGGTGGAAGCGGTCCAGGTCGTTGAGCATCACCATGTCGAACGGCGTCGTGGTGGTGCCCTCCTCCTTGTAGCCGCGTACGTGCAGGTTCTCGTGGTTGGTCCGGCGGTAGGTGAGCCGGTGGATCAGCCACGGGTAGCCGTGGTAGGCGAAGATGACCGGCCTGTCGCGGGTGAAGATGGTGTCGAACTCGTTGTCCGGCAGGCCGTGCGGGTGCTCCGACGGCGGTTGCAGGCGCATCAGGTCGACCACGTTGACCACCCGCACCTTCAGGTCCGGCAGGTGCCGGCGCAGCAGGTCGACAGCGGCGAGCGTCTCCAGCGTCGGCACGTCGCCGGCGCAGGCGAGCACCACGTCCGGCTCGACGCCGTCGTCGGTGCTGGCCCAGTCCCAGATGCCCAGGCCGCGGCGGCAGTGCTGGATCGCCTCGTCCATGGTCAGCCAGTTCGGCGCGGGCTGCTTGCCGGCCACCACCACGTTGATGTACTGCCGGCTGCGCAGACAGTGGTCCATGGTGGACAGGAGCGTGTTGCCGTCCGGCGGCAGGTAGACGCGGACCACCTCGGCCTTCTTGTTCATCACGTGGTCGATGAAGCCCGGGTCCTGGTGCGAGAAGCCGTTGTGGTCCTGCCGCCACACGTGGCTGGACAGCAGGTAGTTCAGCGAGGCCACCGGCTCCCGCCACGGGATGTCCCGGGTCACCTTCAGCCACTTGGCGTGCTGGTTGACCATCGAGTCGACGATGTGGATGAACGCCTCGTAGCTGGTGAAGATGCCGTGCCGGCCGGTCAGCAGGTAGCCCTCCAGCCAGCCCTGGCACAGGTGCTCGGAGAGCACCTCCATCACCCGGCCGTCGGGGGAGAGATGGTCGTCACCGGGCACCTCCGCGCCGATGAACGCGCGGCCGGTCACCTCGAACGCCGCGCCGAGCCGGTTCGAGGCGACCTCGTCCGGGCCGAACAGGCGGAACGTCTCCGGGTTACACGCGATCACGTCGCGGACCCAGGGGCCGAGCACACCGGTCGCGCCGGCCATCGGCTCGCCCGGCGTCGGCACGTCGACCGCGTAGTCGCGGAAGTCGGGCAGCTCCAGGTCGCGCAGCAGCCGGCCGCCGTTGGCCACCGGGTTCGCGCTCATCCGGCGGTCACCCGTCGGCGGCAGGTCGGCCACCTCGGCGACCGGGCTGCCGGTGGCGTCGAACAGCTCCTCCGGACGGTAGCTGCGCAGCCAGCGCTCCAGCTCGGCCAGGTGCTCCGGGTTGTCCCGGACGCCGGAGATCGGCACCTGGTGGGCGCGGAACGTGCCCTCGACCTGCTTGCCGTCGACCCGGGACGGCCCGGTCCAGCCCTTCGGCGTACGCAGGACGATCATCGGCCAGCGCGGGCGTTCCACGCGCTCACCGGAGCGGGCGCGGCGCTGGATCTCGCCGATCTCGTCGACCGCCCGGTCCAGCGTGGCGGCGAGCGACTGGTGCACTGCCGCCGGGTCGTCGCCCTCCACCACGTACGGCTGGTAGCCGAAGCCGCGCATCATGTCGCGCAGATCCGCACGGGGGATCCGGTCCAGCACGGTCGGGTTGGCGATCTTGTAGCCGTTGAGGTGCAGGATCGGCAGCACCGCGCCGTCGCGGGCCGGGTTGAGGAACACGTTCGACAGCCAGCTCCCGGCCAGCGGGCCGGTCTCCGCCTCGCCGTCGCCGATCACGCAGGCCACCAGCAGGTCCGGGTTGTCGAACGCGGCGCCGTACGCGTGGCTCAGCGCGTACCCCAGCTCGCCGCCCTCGTGGATCGAACCCGGCACCTCCGGCGCCACGTGGCTCGGGATCCCGCCCGGGAAGGAGAACTGGCGGAACAGCCGCTGCATGCCGGTCTCGTCGCGGGGGATGTGGTGGTACAGCTCGCTGTAGGTGCCCTCCAGCCAGGTGTTCGCGACCAGCGCCGGGCCGCCGTGGCCGGGACCGGTGACGAAGATGGCGGACAGGTCCCGGTCGACGATGACCCGGTTGAGGTGCGTGTAGAGCAGGTTGAGCCCGGGGCTGGTGCCCCAGTGGCCCAGCAGGCGCGGCTTGACGTGCTCGGGTCTGAGCGGTTCGCGCAGCAGCGGATTGTCGAGCAGGTAGATCTGGCCGACGGTCAGGTAGTTCGCCGCCCGCCAGTAGGCGTCCAGCCGGCGCAACTCGTCCTCGGTCAGGGGGCTGTGCAGGTTCACCGCGGTGTCCATGCTGCCTTAGCCTCTCGTGGCTCGGGATCTGCTGCCACTCGGGGACCACGTCTTCTTCCCCGGCGGGTTCAGCTTCGCCCCGGTCCGGGGCCGCCGGTCAGGGCCGTAGGTCCCGCCTCGGGTGGGCGTCACGATCCGTCCCCGGCGCCCGTGTCGAGTCCCCGTACGACGATCAGCGGGGCCGGCGAATGGTAGAGCAGGGACTGGCTGACCGCGCCCAGAGTCGACCGTACCGGCCCGTCGCCCCGGGCGGCGACGACTGCCAGCTGCGCCGCGCGGGAGCGGTCGAGCAGGACGGATGTCGGCTCACCGTGGACGGTGAGGCAGTCGGTGGTGACCCGGGGGTGCCGGACGGCGTGCCGGTTCACCGCCTCCTCCAGCAGCCCGTCGTCGCCGTCGCCGCACCCGGGCTCGATCACCCGGACGGCGAGCAGGCGGGCGCCGCGGCTCTCCGCGCAGTCGAAGGCGTACCCGAGTGCGGCGCGGGAGCTGGCCGACCCGTCGAAGCCGACGACCAACGGTCCGGGCGGGGCCGGCTCGGCGCGGCCGACCAGCACCGGGCAGCCCGCCCGGGCGGCCACCTCCACGGCCGGCGTGTCGGTGGGTACCGAGTGCGGGCGGGTCGACATGCCGCCGTCACCGAGCGCGATCAGGAACGCGGTGTCGGCGGCCCGCAACAACGCCTCGACGGGTGAGCCCTCGACGATCTCGCCGCTGACCGGCACCTCCGGCGCGCACTCGGAGGCTGCCTGCCCGGCGGCCTCCAGCAGGTTCTCCGCGTCCGTGCGGCTGCCGCCCGCCGGGGCGGGCCCGGGCGTCGCGGCCCAGTTGAACGCGTGCAGCAGATGCAGCGGCCGGTGGTGGGCGGCGGCCTCGGCGGCGGCGGTGCGGACCACCGCCAGATCCTCCGCCGACCGGCCCACGCCGACCACCACCGAACCGTGGCTGGGTGCGGCCACCCCGGCTCACCTCCCGACCCCGCTTTTCACTCACCGTAGTCGCGGGACCGGGTGCGCCGGACCGGGTCGGCGGAAACCGGCGGTCAGCGCGGGGCGGGCAGGGCGGGGTGGACGCGCAGCACGACGACTGTGGCGTTGTCCTCGCCGCCCTCGTCGAGGCTGGCGGCGAGCAGGGCCTCGGCGGTGCGCGCCGGGTCGCGCCGGGCGGCGAGCAGGTCGCGCAGCCGGTGGTAGCCGAGCTGGTCGCTGACCCCGTCGGTGCACAGCAGCCAGGTGTCGCCCCGGCGCAGCGGCACGGCGAGCAGGTCCGGCTCGGGCCGGTCCGGGTGTCCGACGTAGCGCAGCAGCTGGTAGCGGGCCCGGGCCGCCTCCGGCGAGTCCGGCGGCCACCAGCCGTGCAGCAGACCCAGCCAGGCCATGGTGTGGTCGACCGTCACCAGCTCCAGCAGCCCGTCGCGCAGCCGGTACGCCCGCGAGTCGCCGAGCTGGACCAGCCAGCCCTGGTCGCCGTCGGGCTGGACGACGAGCGCGGTGAGCGTGCATCCGGTCAGGCCGGGCTGCGCCGCTCCGGCCTGGCGTACCCGCCGTTGGGTTTCGGCGACGGCGGCGCGCAGCCCGGCGGGGCCGACGGCGGGCCAGTCGGCGCGGACCCGCGCCACGAACGTCTCGGCGGCGGTGGTGCCGGCGATCCGGCTGCCCTCGCCGTCGCCCATGCCGTCGCAGACCACCGCCAGCGGCAGCTCCGGGTCGACGTGCAGCACGTCGTAGTTCTCCGGGTAGCGGTGCCCGACGACGCTGCCCCCGGCGATCTCCAGGGTGAGGCGGCCGGCGGTGAGCCGGCGCGCGGGCTCGACCGGCCGGTCCAGCGGACGGCGGCGGAACACCAGCGGACCGTAGCACCGCCGCGGGCCGCGGGTGGCAGGCCACGACGGGTGTCAACCAGGGTTGACACCCGTCGTGCTGTCAACCTACATTGACACCATGAGTCAGGCGACGGAACTCGCGGCGGCGGCCGGCAGCACCGACCCCAAGGTCGGCCTGCGTGCCGTGCTCGCCCTGCGCCGGCTGCTGGAGCGGCTGGAGGTGATCCAGGTGGACAACGCCCGGCGACAGGGCTGGTCCTGGCAGGAGATCGCCGACGCCCTCGAGGTCAGCCGGCAGGCGGTCCACAAGAAGCACGCCGGGCGACCGGCGGTACGCGACAGCTGGGAGGCGTGATGTTCGAACGATTCACCGACCGGGCCCGTGCCGTGGTGCACCACGCGGTCGACGAGGCCCGCACCGAGGGACGGCGGCCGGTCGGCACCGAGCACCTGCTGCTGGGCGTGCTCGCCGACCGCGACAACCTTGCGGTACGGCTGCTCGCGGCCGGTGGCGTCGAGGCCGACGCCCTGCGCGCCGCGGTGGCCCGCCACACCGCGCAGGGCGTGGACGGGCTCGGCGCGGCGGACGCCGCGGCACTGCGCGAGATCGGCATCGACCTCGCCGCGATAGTGGCCCGGATCGAGGAGTCCTTCGGCCCGGACGCGCTGCGTGAGGCGACCCCGCGCCCGCGCCGGTGGTGGCGTCGCGGGACGCACCACGGCACCTTCTCGCCCCGCGCCAAGAAGGTGCTGGAGCTGTCGCTGCGCGAGGCGCTGCGGCTGCGCCACCGGCACATCGGCACCGAACACATCCTGCTCGGCCTGCTGCGCGAGGGCGACGGCCTGGCCGCCGCGGTGCTCACCGAGGCCGGGGTGGACATCGACGACCTGCGACGCCGCATCGACACGGCGCTGCGCGAGGCCGCCTGACCCGTACCCGGTTTTCAAACCTGTTTGCGGTCATCGCAACGTCCCGCTGCGCCGGGTCGCCGTCACGCCCCGTGTCCTGCACACTGACGCCGTGGACGGTGCAGACGACAAGCGCCCGGTGAACGCGGAGAACCGCACCCCGCGCTCGGCAGTGGTGGTCAACCCGGTGAAGGTGGCCGACCTGGACGAGTTCCGCCGGACCGTGGAGGGCGCGCTCGCCGCCGCCGGCTGGCCGGCCCCGACCTGGTACGAGACGACAGTCGAGGACCCGGGCCGCGGGCAGACGGAAGAGGCGGTGAAGGCGGGCGCGGAGGTCGTCTTCGCCTGCGGCGGCGACGGCACGGTGATGGCGTGCGTGACCGCGCTGGCCGGCACCGACGTGGCGCTGGCGGTGCTGCCCCAGGGCACCGGAAACCTCCTCGCCGCCAACCTCGGCCTCTCGAACGACCTGGCCGCCGGGCTCCAGGTCGCCGTCGAACGCGGGATGCGCCGCCTCGACGTCGGCGTGGTCGGCGACCAGTGCTTCGCGGTGATGGCCGGGATGGGCTTCGACGCCCAGATGCTCGACTCCACCTCCGAGACCACCAAGAAGCGGATCGGCTGGCCGGCGTACCTGATGGGCGCCGCCCGCCACCTGCGCGACCGGCCGATGCGGGTCTCGGTGCGCATCGACGGCCGCCCGCCGCTGCGCCGCCGGGCCCGGTCGGTCCTGGTCGCCAACGTCGGGCGCCTGCAGGGCGGGGTACGCCTGCTCACCGACGCCGAGCCGGACGACGGCTGGCTCGACGTGGCGGTGCTGACACCGCGCGCGCTGCGTCACTGGCTCGCCATGGGCTGGGCGGTGCTGCGCCGCCGCGACAGCGTGCCCCGGATGGAGGTGTTCCGGGCCCGCTCGGTCGAGATCACCAGCACCCGGGCGCAGCCCCGGCAGCTCGACGGCGACCTGATCGAGCCGGGCCGCTCGCTGAAGGCCACCATCCGCCCCGAGTCGCTCTGGCTCTGCGTACCGCGCCCCGAGGAGCACCCCGACCTGGCGGTGGACGCCGACGCGGTCGGCGAGCGCGGCGAGCACCTGGTCGAGGAGGCCCGCCGTGAGTAGCACCAAGCTGGTCCCCGAGACCCGGTTGATGACCGAGAACGAGCTGTCCGCCGACGACGCCTGGCACACGCTGCGCCGGCACGGCGGCTGGTGCCTGCTGCGGGACGCGTTCGTCCGGTTCCGCTACGGCGACGGATTCAGCCACTCCCGGGCGCTGGGGTTGCAGCTCTGCCTGGCGGTGGTGCCGTTCCTGATCGCGCTCACCGGCCTGATCACCGACCTGGGGGTGGACGAGGGCGGCAAGGTCGTCGCGGACACCGTACTGGCCATCACGCCCGGCCAGAGCGAGGCGATGGTGCAGGACCTGCTGACCGACAGCGAGCGCAGCGAGGACGCCGGCGAGCTGGCGCTGACCCTCGGCCTGCTCACCGGGCTGGTCGCGCTGACCACCACGATGGCGCAGATCGAGCGGGGCGCGAACCGGATCTACGGCGTCGAGCGGGACCGCCCGGCCCTGGCCAAGTACCTGCGCGCCACGGTCCTCGCGGTGGTCGCCGGCGTACCCGCGCTGGCCGGCTTCCTCATCCTGGTCGGCGGCCGGGCGATGGGCGAGTCGGTACGGCGGCACTACGAGTGGGGCGACGCCGCGATGGCCGGATGGGACGTGATCCGCTGGCCGCTGAGCCTCGGCCTGACGGTGATCGCCGTCGCGGTGCTGTTCCGGCACGCGCCGCGACGCCGCCAGCCCGGCCTGTCCTG
Organism: Micromonospora chalcea; assembly: GCF_028768405.1. Taxonomy (NCBI): domain Bacteria; kingdom Bacillati; phylum Actinomycetota; class Actinomycetes; order Micromonosporales; family Micromonosporaceae; genus Micromonospora; species Micromonospora chalcea. The sequence continues at coordinate 6,560,834 of NZ_CP118233.1, forward strand.
GCTCGTCTTCGGCGCGGCCATCGCCATCGCGATCTGGTGGCTGGCCAGCCTGCTGCTGGCCGCCTACGTGAAGTACAGCGGCGGATTCGGCCAGACCTACGGCGCGTTGACCGGCATGATGGCGCTGTTGCTCTGGGCCAACCTCACCGGCATGGCGCTCTTCGGCGGGCTGGCCTTCGCCGCCCAGCTGGAGGCGATGCGCATCGGCGTGGAGGAGCCGGCCCAGCCGGATCTGTGGCAGCCGGAGGCGCACCGCGAGGACCTGTTCGACACCGGTGAGATGACCTCGCTCTGACGCCGCGCCGGTCCGGCGTGTACGGGACACGCCGATCGGGTACAGCGCGCCTCGCAGAGGAACGAGGGAGGTGCGGTGTGACCGCGGTCAAGGAAGCCGGGCGCCGGCCGCTGGGCCATTTCGCCGAGCGGAGTCTGGCGGGCCTGCTCGCCGTGGCCGGCGCGGGAGTCGGGTTCGGGCTGCTCCTGATGCTCGTGCGGTTCCGCTGGAGCCCGCTGCGCGACGCCGATCATGCGGCGGCCGAGTGGTTCAACGGCCTGGTGGCGCCGCACGGCCCGCTGGTCACAGTGCTCCAGGCGATCACCGACCTGGGCGGCCGGCCGGTGCTGATCTGGCTGGTCACCATCGCGGTGGTGGGTCTGCTGATCCGCCGCCAGTCCCGGCTGGCGGTCTACCTGATCGTCACCGGCGCGGGCGGGCTGATCCTCGACCCGTCGCTCAAGGCGCTCGTCGGCCGGCTGCGCCCGGTGGTGGACGTGCCGATCGCCAACGCTCCCGGCAACAGCTTCCCCAGCGGGCACGCGCTCGGCTCGTTCGTCGCGTACGGGGCGCTGCTGCTGGTGTTCCTGCCGGCCATGTCGCCGCGCTGGCGCAAGCCCGCCATCGCCGTCGCCGCCGTGCTGGTCTTCCTGGTCGGGCTGACCCGGATCGCGCTGGGCGTGCACTTCGTGTCCGACGTGATCGGCGGCTGGCTGCTCGGCGCGGCCTGGCTGGGCGTCACCGCGTACGCCTTCCGGTTGTGGCGGCGCGAGCGCGGCCGGCCGGTGCCGCCGCTGCGCGAGGGCCTGGAACCGGAGGCGGGCGACGAGCTGGCGCTCGCGCCGGACGAGGAGAAGGTGCTGGAGCACCCCCGCTCCGCGGTGGCCGAGCTGCTGGTCGGCTGGGTGCTCGTCTTCGGCGCGCTCTACGCGTTCGGCATGTTCGTCAGCTACCACGCCAAGGGCACGTTCTTCGACACGCTCGACACGAAGGTGCCGCGCTGGTTCGCCGAGCGGCACACCGACGCGCTCACCGACCTGAGCTGGTGGTGGAGCAAGTTCGGCGACACCCACGCCATCCTGCTGGTGTCGCTGGTGTTCTGCCCGATCGTGCTGGCCGTGTGGCGGCGCTGGCGGCCGGTGCTGTACGTGGTGCTGGCGATGTTCGGCGAGCTGAGCCTCTTCCTGGCCAGCGCCCGGGTGGTGGACCGGCCCCGGCCGCCGGTGGAGAACCTGGACGGGCAGATGCCCACCTCGTCGTTCCCGTCCGGGCACATCGCGGCCACCATCTGCCTCTGGGCGGCCATGGCGGTCATCGTGTTCCCGCGTACCGACAGGTGGTGGCGGTGGCTGTTCGTGGGAATGGCCGTGCTGATGCCGGTCGGCGTGGCCACCTCGCGGATGTACCGGGGCATGCACCACCCGACCGATTTCATGGGCGCGATCCTGCTCGGCGCGCTCTGGCTGTCGCTGCTGTACTGGGTGATCAAGCCGAACGCCGACGTGTACGAGGGCAACCAGCCGGCGATCGAGTCCGAACAGGTGGACGAGCTGGACGACGAGCTGGCCAAGGCCGCGCGGCCGGACTGAGCCGATGCTGCGGGTGATGACCTGGAACATCCGGACCGGCGGGCGGGACGCGGGCGGCGCCGACCGCCGGGACCGGATCGTCTCGGTCGTCACCGCGCAGCGCCCCGACGTGCTGGCGTTGCAGGAGCTGCGCGGCATGGACGCCACGCTGGGCGGGCTGGCCGACCGGCTCGGGATGGCGGCGTACCTGGCCCGGTCCTGTCTCGGCCAGCCGGTGGCGGTGCTGGTCCGCCCGCCGCTGCGGGTGCTGCGCGCAGGCCGGGTCCGCCGCCCGTTCCACCACGCCGCCGCCCGGGTGCAGGTCGCCACCGGCGCGGGACCGCTGACCGTGCTGAGCACGCACCTGTACCCCTACTCGGGTGGGCGGCGGCGGATGGAGGCGGACTGGCTCGCCGCCGCGCTGCGGCGGACCGGGGGAGAGCTGGCGCTGCTGGCCGGGGACCTGAACACGCTGGAGCCCACCGTCGACCACACCGCCCGGCTGGCCGGGCTGGCCACTCCGTACCGGCGGCGGCACCTGCGCCGCGACGGCCGTACCGTGGACACCCGCGCGGTGGCCCGGCTGCTCGACGCCGGGCTGGTGGACCTGTGGCCGCGCTCCGGCGGCGACGAGCCCGGCGGCCGGACCGTGCCGACCCGGCACGGCGGCGCCGAGTTCGCCGGGATGCGGCTGGACTATCTGCTCGCCACCCCGGTGCTGGCCGACCGGGTACGCGCGGTGCGGGTGGTCCGCGACGGTGACGCCGACTCGGCGTCGGACCACTATCCGGTGCTGGCCGAGGTGGACCTCACGGCCGGCTGAACGACGCGCCAGCCCAGACCGAAGGCGTACGTGGGCCGGGGGCGCAGCCACCCCGTTCTGGTGTCGCCGCCGAGCGCGCCGGGCCGGGTGCTACAGGACCAGGTTGAGCAGCACGGTGAGCACCACCGAGGCGACGATCGAGAAGAGGATCATCAGCAGGCAGCCGAGCCCGCCCCCGGCGGGCCGGATCTCGGTGTTCCCGATACGCATGGCGTCAACTCCTCAGCGGTCACAGCTCCCGCAGCCGGGGCAGCAGCTCCTCCTGGGCCCAGTCGAGGAACATCGGCTGGGTGTCGCCGCCCACCTGGACCAGCGCGACGTGGGTGAAGCCCGCCTCGACGAACTTCTTGAACGCCTCCACGTGCCGGTCGGTGTCCGGGCCGCAGGAGATGCCCTCGGCCACGTCCTCCTCGCGGACGAACCGGGTGGCCGCCTCGAACGACTCCGGGCCGGGCAGGTCGGCGTTGACCTTCCAGCCCAGGCCGAACCAGCGGAACTGGTCGTGCACGATCTTGCGGCACTCGTCCTCGTCCGGGCCGTAGCAGATGGCCACCTGCCCGTAGCGGGGGCGGCCCGCGCCACCGGCCTCCTCGTACATGTCGATCAGGTGCGACAGCGGGTCGGTGGCGATCATCGCGTCGGCGTACTCGGCGGCGAGCGTGGCCGACTGTCGCCCGGACGCGGCCACCGCCATCGGCACCGGCCGGTCCGGGCGGTCCCAGACGTACGCGTCGGGCACGTCGAAGTGGTTGCCGGAGAACGTCAGCGTCTCGCCGTTGAGCAGCGGCCGGATGATCTGCAACGCCTCCTCGAACATCTCGTGCCGCTGCTGCACGTGCGGCCATCCGCCCACCACGTGCTCGTTGAGGTTCTCCCCGGCGCCGAGGCCCAGCGTGAAGCGGCCGTCCGAGAGCACCCCGATGGTGCTGGCCTTCTGCGCCACCACGGCCGGGTGGTACCGCCGGATCGGGCAGGTCACGAACGACATCAGCTCGGCCCGGCTGGTGGCGTGCGCGACCGCGCCGAGCACCGACCAGGCGTACGGGGAGTGGCCCTGGGACTCCAGCCAGGGGTAGTAGTGGTCGGACATGACCAGGTGGTCGAAGCCGGCGGCCTCGGCGCGTACGGCGTGGTCGACGAGTTCCTTCGGGCCGGCCTGCTCGCACATGAGGGTGTAACCGACGTTGACCATGGCACGTCTCCTTCCCGGGCGGATCGTCCCCGGATACCCCGCCCGGCGCGGGTCAACCCTGCTGTCCGCTTTCGCATTCGTCTCTTAACCGGTTCAGTTCATGCGGCGCGCCAAGCGGTGTCGCCTCCCGGCCGATCCTGCTTAACCGGTTGCCTCACGCCTTCCATCGTCCTACGCTGATGCCTGCGTCCGTTCGGGAACCGGGCGGCGGCTACCGGGCTCAGTCGCCACCACCCTCTCACCGTCACCGCACCCCCGCTCGGGCACGGGGGATCCTTCCCCTGAGGACAGCCATGAAGAAACTGCTCTCCGTCGCGGGCGCCGCCCTGCTGACGGCCCTCGCCGCCGTCTTCGCCCTCGGGCAGCCGGCCCAGGCGGCCACCGGCTTCTCCGTCTCCAACGGGCGTCTCTACGACGCCAACGGTGTCGAGTTCGTCATGCGTGGCGTCAACCACGCGCACACCTGGTACCCGCAGCAGACCAGCTCGTTCGCCAACATCAAGGCGCTCGGCGCGAACACCGTCCGGGTGGTGCTGTCCAGCGGCGACCGCTGGACGAAGAACAGCGCCGCCGACGTGGCCAACGTGATCTCCCTGTGCAAGGGCAACCGGATGATCTGCGTGCTGGAGGTGCACGACACCACCGGGTACGGCGAGGACGGCGCCGCCACCACGCTGGCCAAGGCCACCGACTACTGGCTGAGCATCGCCGACGTGCTCAAGGGCCAGGAGAGGTACGTCATCGTCAACATCGGCAACGAGCCGTTCGGCAACCAGGGCTACAGCGCCTGGATTACCGACACGTCGAACGCGATCAAGCGGCTGCGCGCCGCCGGCCTGACCCACACGATCATGGTGGACGCGCCGAACTGGGGCCAGGACTGGTCGTTCACCATGCGCGACAACGCCGGCACCGTGTTCGCCGCCGATCCGCAGCGCAACACCGTCTTCTCCATCCACATGTACGGCGTGTTCGACACCGCCGCCGAGATCAGCGACTACCTGGGCCGCTTCCGTACCGCCGGGCTGCCCATCGTGGTCGGCGAGTTCGGGTTCAACCACTCCGACGGCAACCCGGACGAGGACGCCATCATGGCGTACGCCCAGGCCAACGGCATCGGCTACCTCGGCTGGTCGTGGAGCGGCAACGGCGGCGGCGTGGAGTACCTGGACATGACCACGTCGTTCAACCCGGCCCAGCTCACCAGCTGGGGGCAGCGCATCTTCAACGGCGCCAACGGCATCGCCGCCACCTCCCGTGAGGCGTCGGTGTACGCGAGCACCACCCCGACCGCCAGCCCGACGGTCAGCCCCACCGCGAGCCCGACGACCAGCCCGACCGTCAGCCCGACCCCGCCGCCGCCCACCACGCCCCCGCCGTCCAGTGGCTGCACCGCCACCTACACCGTCGCGAACTCGTGGCAGGGCGGCTTCCAGGGCGAGGTCAAGGTGACCGCCGGAGCGGCCGCGATCACCGGCTGGACGGTGCGCTGGACGTACGCCAACGGCCAGTCCGTCACCCAGGCGTGGAACGCGAGCGTCAGCAACAGCGGGTCGGCGTACACCGCCCGCAACGTCGACTACAACGGCCGCCTCGGCGCGGGCGCGAGCACCACCTTCGGCTTCATCGGCAGCTGGCAGGGCACGAATTCCACCCCCGCGGTGACCTGCACCTCCGCCTGACCCTCTAGTGCGTGATCAAGGAGTTTGTGTCCCGTTCGGACGCCTGCGGTGACACAAACTCCTTGATCACCGGGGTGGGGCGCGGGGTCAGGCCGCGACCACCTCCAGCAGGAGGGCCTGTTCGGGGTGCAGAGCCGGCAGTTGCAGGCCGACCGAGGTCAGCACCGAACCGGTCACCGTGATGCCGTCGCCCGGCCAGGCCAGCCAGCCCGGCGGGGACAGCTCCAACATCGCCGGCTCGGGCGCCTCGGTGGGCGGACGGACCCGGTAGCGCCGGGCCGGGTCCAGCCCGGGCAGCCGCACCACGCCCGGCACCTGAGCCGCCGAGGTGGCGACCCGGCTGACCGCGTACACCGCGTGGTCGCGGTCGTGGGCGACCACGCCGTGGGCCTGCACGGCCGGGTCCGGGTGGTCGACCCGGACCACCCGGCCGCCGTGCAGCAGCGGGCGCAGCCGCTTGTGCAGCGCCACCCAGGCGGCGAGTTCGGCCCGCTCGGTCGCGTCGATCGCGGTGATGTCCCACTCGATGCCGTGGTGGCCGAACAGCGCGGTGACCGCCCGGAAACCCAGGTCGTGCACGCGGTGCGTGGTATGCGAGCGCTGCGGCCCGATGTGCGTGCCGATCAGCTCCGGCGGCAGCAGCAGGCCGGTCCAGCGCTGGATGGACAGCCGTTCCAGCGCGTCGTTGCAGTCACTGGCCCACACCCGGTCGGTGCGGCGCAGGATCTCCAGGTCGACCCGGGCGCCGCCGGACGAGCAGCTCTCGATCTCGACGCCCGGGTGCCGGGCGCGCAGCTCGTCCAGCAGCCGGTAGACCGCCAGGGTCTGCGCGTGCACCCCGGGCCGCCCGGCGTGCCCGGCCTCGGTGAGGTCGCGGTTGTGGTCCCACTTCAGGTACGCGATCCCGTCGTGCTCGCTCAGCACCGCGTCGAGCCGTTCGAGCAGGTACGCGTACGCGTCCGGGTTGGCCAGGTCGAGCACCTGCTGGTGCCGCCACGGCGGTGGCAGCCGGCCCGGCGTCTGGAGCACCCAGTCCGGGTGGGCGCGGAACAGGTCGGAGTCGGGGTTGACCATCTCCGGCTCCACCCAGAGCCCGAACTGCATGCCGTGCCCGCGTACGTGGTCGATCAGCGGCTGCAACCCGTCCGGCCAGACCTCGCCGTCGACCCACCAGTCGCCGAGCCCGGCCTGGTCGTGCCGCCGGCCCCGGAACCAGCCGTCGTCGAGCACGAAGCGTTCCACACCGACCTCGGCGGCCGCGTCGGCGAGCGCCCGCAGCCGGTCCAGGTCGTGGTCGAAGTAGACCGCCTCCCACACGTTCAGCGTCACCGGCCGCGGTGTGCGCGGGTGCGACGGGCGGGCCCGCAGGTGCGTGTGCAGCGCCTCGCTGAGCCCGTCCAGCCCGTCGGTGGAGTGTGCCGCGTAGAGCAGGGGAGTGGCGTACTCCTCGCCCGGCCCGAGCACTATTTCGCCGGGCGCCAGCAGCTCACCGCCGCCGAGCGTGGACTCACCTGTCGGGCGGCGCTCGGCGGCGGTGACGTGGTCGCCGCTCCACGCGGTGTGCACCGCCCACACCTCGCCGTGCCGGAAGCCGAACCCGGCGGTGCCCGCGACCAGCAGCAGCGTGGCGTCGTGGCCGGTGCGGCCGTGCCGCCCCTCGCGCACCCACGCGCCCATCGGCCACGGGTGCCGCTGCGGCGCGCGTTCCCGGCACCACCGTCCGGTCAGGTCGAGCAGTTCGGTGGCGACCGCCGGCACCGGCAGCACGGGCGTCAGTTCCCGCAGCTCGTACCGGCCGTCGCCGTCGTTGCGCAGCCGGTGCCGCAGCGTGAGCACGCCCGCCGGGTCCAACGTGATCTCGACGGTCAGGCTCAGCCCCGCATCCGCGTCCGCCGCCCGCACCACCACCCGCCCGGAGGAAAGGAAGGGCCCCTTGTTAACGCCTGGTGCATGTAAAGGGGCCCCTCCTAACCGCGCGGGCCCGCCGGCGGCGGCACCATCGGGCGGCGCTGCGGGCTCGTCGTGCACGTCGAGGCCGGTGAGGCGGAACGCCGTCGACCAGTCCCGGCCGTCGCGGTGACCGGCGAGACCGGGCCGCCCGCTCCAGCCGGCGCTCGCCTCGGGCAGCAGCGACAGCACAGTGGGTGCGTCGAAGCTGCTCGGCACCACCGGCGGCACCGTCGCGTCGGCGAGCGCCGGCAGGTCCTCGTCGGGCAGCGGGCCGAGGTCGGCGCCCCAGTGCACGACCCGGGGCAGCCCCGGGCCGCGTGCGTCGAGCACCAGGCTGGTCCGCGCGCGGCGCAGGTGGACGATCGTCATCCCTTGGAGGCTCCCAGCGTCAGACCCCGGACGAACTGCTTCTGCAGCAGGAAGAAGATCACCAGGGTGGGGATCGCGACCAGAACCGAACCGGCCGAGACCAGGTTGTTGTCGGTGAAGAACTCGCCGCGCAGGTTGTTCAGCGAGCTGGTGACCGGGAACTTGTCGCCGGTACGCATGAGCACAGTGGCCCAGAAGAACTCGTTGTAGATCCAGGTGACCTCCAGCGTCGCCAGCGCGGCGAGCGCCGGCCGGCACAGCGGCATCGTCACCTGCCAGTACTGCCGCCACACGTTCGCGCCGTCGACCATCGCTGCCTCGTACAGCTCGTGCGGCAGCGCCTTCATGTAGTTGCTGAGCACGAACACGCAGAAGCCGCACTGGAACGCGACGTTGACCAGGATCAGCCCCCAGTAGCTGTCGTACAGCAGCTCCGAGTCGCTCATCCAGGCCGGCAGCGGGATCTCGGTGAACATCCGGAACAGCGGGATGAGCAGCGCCTGCTGCGGCAGCAGGTTCGCCGCGGTGAACAGGCCGAGCAGCGCGATGTTGAGTTTCCAGCTGAACCGGGCGATCACGAACGCCACGCACGAGGCGAGGAAGAGCGTGAGCAGCACCGCCGGGACCGTGATGTACGCCGAGTTGAGGAAGTGCTTGCCGAACTCGGCGGTACGCCAGGCGGTGACGTAGTTGTCGACGGTCCAGCCGCCGAGCGACACGTAGCCGTTGGCGGCGGTGTACTCGTAGGAGCGGAACGAGGTGAGCACCGCCCACAGGATCGGGAACAGCCAGCCCACTGCGACCGTACCCAGGAAGAGGTGCAGGACGACCCGGGCGGGCCGCACGGGGCGGCGGCGGCCGGCGGAGACGGCGGTCATCGCTTGTCCTCCCGCATCACGGTCCAGAGGTAGATGGTGATGAAGACGAGCGAGACGGCCAGCATGATCGTCGCCAGCGCGGAGCCGAAGCCGATCCGGCTGGCCTCGCCGACCACGTTCTGGGTGACCAGCGCGGAGATCAGCTCCAGCCCGTTGCGGCCCTTGTTGATGACCCAGACCAGGTCGAACGCGCGCAGCGACTCGATCACCGTCACCACCAGCACGATGATGTTGATGGGGCGCATCACCGGGAAGACGACCCGGAAGAACGTGCTGGTCTCCGAGGAGCCGTCGACCGCGGCGGCCTCCCGCAGGGACGGGTCGACGCCCTTGAGGCCGGCCAGGTAGAGCAGCATGATGTAGCCGACGTGCCGCCAGCCGGCCGCGACCAGCACGGCCCAGATGTTGACGTTCGGGTCGCCGTACCAGTCGGTCTCGCCGCCGAACACGCCGTTGAGCAGCCCCTGGTCGCGGCTGTAGATGAGCTGCCAGACGAAGCCGATGAGCGCCAGCGACAGCACCACCGGCAGGTAGAGCGCGGTCTGGTAGAAGCGGCTGCCGCGAATCTCCTTGTCCAGCAGCACGGCGAGGAACATGCCGAACGGGGTGGCCACCACGAACAGCGCGGCCAGCCAGAGCAGGTTGTTCTGCACCGCGGGGACGAACGGCGGGTAGATGTTCACCACGTCGTCGTAGTTCTTGAGGCCGACCCACTCGATCTCGGAGACCGGGCCGATGCCGTCCCAGTTCGTGCCGGAGAGCAGCACCGTCGCCACCGCGGGCAGCCAGACCAGGCCGGCGACGAGCAGCAGGGGTACCAGCACCATGAGCGTGATGACCACGCGGTCGGTGCGGGACAGGAGCCGTAGCCGGCGACCGCGACCACCGTTGCTGGTGGTCGCGGCCGGCGGCGGCACGGCGCGATCCGCTTGGATCAGGGGCAGGTCGGACATGATGTCCTTCCCCCTTCCGCCGTCAGCTGGTGAAGATCGACTTCTTCTGGTTCTCGATGCTGGTGAGCAGCCCGCCGATGTCCTTCGGGTCCTTGATGAACTGCTGCAACGCCGGGATCATCACGGTGGAGGCGAAGTCCGGCCGGGTGTCGCGGTCGAGGAACTGGGCGATCTCGGTGGCGGAGCCGACCAGCTCGGCGGCCTTCTTCTGCAGCGCGGTGTAGGCACCGGTGTCCGCGCCGCTGTTGGCGACGAGCGTGCTCGGGTCGTTCTTCACCGTGATGTCCGCTGCCTCCTTCGAGCCCAGGTACGTCAGCAGCTTCTGCGCGGCGTCCTTGGACTTCGGCTTGCGGGCCATCATGTAGCCGTCGATCGGGGCGTCCAGGGCCTTCGCGCCGATGGTGGAGTCGATCTCGGGGAACGTGAAGAAGTCCAGGTCCTCCAGGTCGGCGCCGCTGAACTGCTGGCCGACGAACAGGCCGAGCAGGTACATGCCGCTCTTCTTCTGCTGCAGCGACTGCGCGGCCTCCTGCCAGGTGCGGCCGAGCGAGTCCGGCTGGTGCAGGGGGAGCAGCCCGGCCCAGGTGTCGAAGACCTTCTTCACCTTGTCGGAGGTCCACGCCTCCTTGCCGGCCATCAGGTCGATGTGGAACTGGTAGCCGTTGATCCGCAGGTTGAGGATGTCGAACGTGCCCATCGCCGGCCAGCCGTCCTTGTCGGCGAACGCGATCGGGTTCAGCCCGTCCTTCTTCATCTGCGCGCCGAGCGTGTTCAGGTCGTCCAGCGTCTTCGGCACCTCGTAGCCGCGCTGCTGCCACACCGACTTGCGGTAGAAGACGGCCCACGGGTAGTACGACGCGGGCACGAAGTACTGCTTGCCGTCGTCGCCGGTGGACGCCTTCTTGAACGCGTCGGAGTAGCCGTCGAGCTTGCCCCACACGTCGCTGAGGTCACCGGCCAGGCCCTTTGCGGCGAAGAACCGCATCCGGTAGCCGGCGAACCAGGTGAACACGTCGTCCGGCTTGCCCTGCAGGTAGTTGTTGATGTTCTCCTGGAACGTGTTGTGGTCGACCGTGTTGATGTTGACGGTCACCCCGGAGGACGTCTTGAAGCCGTCCATCACCTTCGCGACGACGTCCTTGGGCTTCGGGTCCGACTGGTTCGAGCCGACCGAGACGCTCTTGGCGTCACCGCCGGATCCGGAGTCCGAGTCGCCGCAGCCGGCGAGCAGACCGGTGCCGAGCAGCGCTCCCGCGCCGGTCGCGCCGGCGAGCAGCGAGCGCCGGTTCAGGCCGGCGACGGACGGGGGTACGAGCCGGGCGAGGTATTCGGCTTGCGAGCGGGGACGGGACATGGTGCCTCCTGCGTGGAAGAGGTGCGCTGCGCTCATGGACCGTGATCGTTGGCGGTGAGCGGTGTTCGTGTCGGTCGCGGTAGATCCACCGAGAATCCACACGTCCGAACACAAACAGCCGGTGGCGCTTGAAGCTACCCCTTGGCGCGGCGCTGTCAAGAGGGCAAAAAGGCGACGCCGTCGGCGGTTAGGCGGGGCAAAGAGCCGGTAAACGTTGGAACTTCAGTCGATGTTGGAAAGTGTTGACTTGGGTGCTGTTCGGGGGGCAACCTCTGCTGTCATGCGGAACTGGCACGGCGAGGGCATCTGGTACGGCGCCGACTACAACCCGGAGCAGTGGCCCGAGCAGACGTGGACCGAGGACGTCGAACTCATGCGACGGGCGGGGGTCAATCTGGTCTCGGTCGGCATCTTCTCCTGGGCCCTGCTGGAGCCCACCCCCGGTCGGTACGTCTTCGACTGGCTGGACCGGGCGATCGACCTGCTGCACGACGGCGGCATCAGCGTCGACCTGGCCACCGCCACCGCCAGCCCGCCACCGTGGCTGGCGCACCGGCACCCGGAGACGCTGCCCCGCCGCGCCGACGGCACGGTGCTCTGGCCCGGCGGCCGGCAGGCGTACTGCCCCAGCTCGCCGGTGTTCCGGGACCACTCGCTCGCCCTGGTCGAGGCGGTCGCCCGGCGGTACGCGCGCCACCCCGCCGTCGTGCTCTGGCACGTCTCCAACGAACTCGGCTGCCACAACGTGCACTGCTACTGCGACGTCAGCGCCGAGGCGTTCCGCGGCTGGCTGCGCGAGCGCTACGGCGACCTGGACTCGCTCAACGCCGCCTGGGGCACCGCGTTCTGGAGCCAGCGCTACCACGACTGGGCCGAGATCAACCCGCCGCGTACCGCGCCGACGTTCGCCAACCCCACCCAGCAGCTGGACTTCCTGCGGTTCTCCTCCGACGAGCAGCGCGCCCAGCTGCGCGCCGAGCGGGAACTGCTGAACCGGCTCGTCCCGCAGCCGGTCACCACGAACTTCATGATCGGCACCGGCATCAAGTACCTGGACTACCACTCCTGGGCCGCCGACGTGGACGTGGTCGCCAACGACCACTACCTCACCGCCGCCGACCCGCAGCCACAGGTCAACCTGGCGCTCGCGGCCGACCACACCCGGGGCGTGGCGGGCGGCGCGCCCTGGCTGCTGATGGAGCACTCCACCAGCGCCGTCAACTGGCAGCCCCGCAACGTGGCCAAGACACCCGGTCAGATGCGCCGCAACAGCCTCGCCCACGTCGCGCGCGGCGCCGACGGCGTGCTGTTCTTCCAGTGGCGGGCCTCCCGGGCCGGCGCGGAGAAGTTCCACTCCGCGCTGGTGCCGCACGCCGGCCCGGACACCAAGGTGTTCCGCGAGGTCTGCCGGCTCGGCGCCGACCTGCGCGCGCTCGCCGAGGTACGCGGCAGCCGCGTCGACGCCGACGTGGCCATCCTCTTCGACTACGAGGCGTGGTGGGGCGCCGAACTCGACTCCCACCCGAGCGTCGACGTCACCTACACCGACCGGTTGTCCGCGCTGCACGCCGCGCTCTGGCGGGCCGGGATCACCGCCGACGTGGTGCACCCCTCGGCCGACCTGTCCCGTTACCGGCTCGTCGTGGTTCCCACGCTCTACCTCGTCCGCGACGCCGACGCCGACGCGCTGCGCCGGTTCGTGGAGGCCGGCGGCACCGCTGTGGTCACCTACTTCAGCGGCATCGTCGACGAGCACGACCACATCCGGCTCGGCGGCTACCCCGGCGCGTACCGCGACCTGCTCGGCGTACACGTCGAGGAGTTCTTCCCGCTGCGGGCCGGCGAGACGGTACGCCTCGACGACGGCGCCCGCGCCGACGTGTGGACCGAGTGGCTGCACGCCGAGGGCGCGGAGGTGCTGGCCGCGTACGCCGACGGGCCCCTGCCCGGCGTGCCGGCGCTGACCCGCAACGCCGTCGGCGCGGGCGCGGCCTGGTACGTCGGCACCCGGCTCGACGACGAGGCCACCGACCGGCTGGTGGCCCGGTTGCTGGCCGAGGCCGGCGTCCGGCCGCCGGTGAGCGCGCCGACCGGGGTGGAGGTGGTCCGCCGCCGCGCGGCGGACCGGAGCTGGCTGTTCCTGATCAACCACACCACCGAGCCGGTACGGTTGCCGGTCACCGGCGTCGAGCTGCTCGGCGGCGCCCGCTGCGACGGCGAGCTGGAGGTGCCGGCGGGGGAGGTGGCGGTGGTCCGCGAGGAGCCCGCGCCGGCGCCCGTGAGCGCCTGACCGCAACCCTGCCGTTCGCGCCGATGGAGGTCCACATGCTCGCCCAGCAACGGCAGAGCGCCATCCTGGAGTTGATCCGCCAGAGTGGCGGCGTCCGGGTCAGTCACCTGGTCAGCCGCTTCGGGGTGTCCGACATGACGATCCGCCGCGACCTGGAGGTGCTGGCCGAACGCGGCCTGATCGACAAGGTGCACGGCGGCGCGACGCTCGCCGGTCCCGGCTCCACCGAGGAGCCCGGCTTCGCCGCCAAGTCGGTCCGCCAGCAGGCCGAGAAACGCGCCATCGTGGAGCGGGCCGCCGGCCTGGTCGAGCCGGGGATGGCGGTGGCGCTGTCCGCCGGCACCACCACCGCCGCGCTGGCCGCGCGGCTGGCCGAGGTACGCGGGATCACTGTGGTCACCAACTCGATCCCGGTGGCCGACGCGCTCTACCAGAACCCCCGCGCCGATCAGACAGTCGTGCTGACCGGCGGCATCCGTACCCCGTCGGACGCGCTGACCGGCCCGGTCGCCGAGGCGGCGATAGCCGCGCTCAACGTCGACCTGCTCTTCCTCGGCGTGCACGGGATGAGCCCGCGTACCGGGTTCACCACGCCGAACCTGCTGGAGGCGGCGGTGAACCGGCGGCTGATCGGTTCCGCCCGGCGGCTAGTGGTGCTGGCCGACCACACCAAGTGGGAGACGATCGGCATCGCCACCATCGCGCCGCTGGAGGAGGCCGACATGCTGATCACCGACAGCGGCCTGTTGCCGGAGGCCCGACGCCAACTCGGCGAGCAGGTCGGCGAACTGGTGGTGGTCCGGGCGGACTGACAGCCGGCCCGCCGTCGGCTACCCTCTGCCCTCGCCATGACCGACGGGGGAGACAACATGGACGGTGATCGTCAGTACGCCGAGGCGCCAGCCCAGCCGGCAGGCCCGCAGCAGGCGAGACCCGGCAGGCGGAAGATCCTGCTCGGCGTGCTCGCCGCGCTGCTCGTCTGCGGCGGTCTCTGCGGCGTCGGTCAGCTCATCACCAACGTGGTCAACCAGGACGACTGGGAGGGCCTCGGCCGCCCGGTGACGTCACCGGCGGTGCCCGAGTCGCCGAAACCGACCTGGCCCAAGCCCAACCTCCTCTACGGCCGACCCGATCCGGGCATCCGGCACACGCTGGAGCAGAACGTGCTCGACTCCGCCGGTGTGCTGAAGCCGATGACGAGCTCCTGCGACAACAAGGGATTCACCGGCGAACACGCGGCGACGTTCGACTGCACAGTCACGTACGCCGGACTCGACGTGGTCTACACGGTCGTCGCCACACCGTCGGGCTCCCAGCTCTTCAAGTGGACGGCGACCGCCGAGCGGACGGTGGTCACCCGGGACGGGCTGCTCGCCCTGTTCCACCGCCAGTACACGAGCGACAACCGCTGGAGCGACCTGCGGTGCGACGAGTTCCCGGAGGTCGCGCTGGTGCCGGTCGGCAAACCCCTGCCGCAGTTCTGCTACGCGAAACTCGACGACCGGATCAAGACCAGCCGGATCCGTATCACCCCCGACGCCGACAGCCCGCCGACGCTGGAGACCGAGCACCAGGAGGAGGGCCTGTGATCCGGTGCGCCTCACAGCCACTTCTCAGTCGCGGCATTTAGGGTGCCCTGACGAAGCGTCCGACGGTCCATGTCGGAATGCAGTTCAGCGGGAGTGACCGATGGTCTTCAAGAAGATGTTGAGCGCGTTCGGCGTGGGCGGTCCGAGCGTGGACACGGTGCTCACCAACCCGAACACCCGGCCCGGGCTGACCCTGGACGGTCACGTCAACCTGGTCGGTGGCGACAGCCCGGCGCGGATCGAGCAGATCAACCTCGGCCTGGTCACCCGCGTCGAGATCGAGAGCGGCAACCACGAGTACGCGGGCGTCATGGAGTTCCACCGGCTGCCCGTCAGCGGCGCGTTCGATCTGGCGCCGAAGCAGCAGCTGTCGATCCCGTTCCAGATGCCGGTGCCGTGGGAGACCCCGATCACCGACGTCTACGGTCAGCGCCTGCACGGCATGACCATGGGCCTGCGTACGGAGCTGGCGGTGGCCCGCGCCGTCGACAAGTCCGACCTGGACCAGGTGTCGGTGCACCCGCTGCCGGTCCACGAGCGCATCCTGGAGGCGTTCCAGGCGCTCGGTTTCCGGTTCAAGCACGCCGACCTGGAGCGCGGGCACATCTACGGCGTGCCGCAGACGCTGCCGTTCTACCAGGAGATCGAGTTCTTCGCCGCGCCGCAGTACGCGCAGACCGTCACCGAGGTCGAGCTGACGTTCGTGACCAGCCCGCAGGGCGTCGAGGTGATCCTGGAGTGCGACAAGCGGGGCGGCTTCCTCAGCCCCGGGCACGACGTGATCGGCCGCTACTCGGTCCCGCACACCGACGCCGCCCGTACCGACTGGGTGCAGGTCGTCGACGGCTGGCTGCGGGAGACCACCGGCCGCTACGGCAGCATGCGCGCCCAGGGCTTCGGCATGCCGCACCACGGCGGCCACGGCTACCCGGGTCACCACGGCTACGCCGGCCACGGGCGGCGCGGCCCGGGCATGGGCGGCGTCATCGCGGGCGCCGCGCTGGGCGTCGCCGGCGGCATGATCGCCGGCGAGATGCTCGACGACGCCTTCGACGGCGGCGGCGACGACTTCGGGGACTTCGGCGAGGAGTGAGCAGACGCGACGACGCCCCCGGGACGGATCCCGGGGGCGTCGCCGTTCGCGCGGCGTCGGATCAACGTCCGCGGCGCTCCTTGCCGGAGCGGCGCGCGCTGCCCGCCTTCGACAGGCCACGGCTGACCAGGTACGCGCCGGTCAGCGCGGTCAGGTACCACCAGGCCTGGTTCGGGTTGTTGATGTTCAGGCCGTTGGCGGTGGTGCCCTTCCAGAACGCGGCGATCACCACGAGCGCGACCGCTGCGGCGTACACCCAGAACTCGGTGGTCAGGAACGCCTGCTTCGTCTCCGTACCCGGGGACGGCATGTTCTCCCGGTGACCGTCGTGCATCGACGGCATGTGCCGGGTCGACGTGTCCTGCATGCTCGACCGGTTCTGGACGTCGGACATCGGCCGGTTCATCGGCCTGGTGGATGCAGCCTGCGTGCTCATCTGGTCCTCCTCAGGATTTGATGAGTCGTTAACCTGCACACCCTCGCCCCGCTACCGCAGGTCGGCCACGGCGCGGTTCGCGCTCTGTGGCGGGGGCACCCTGGGTCTACCCGAGGCCGGAGACAAGGTAACCGCCGGTCGCCGTCGAATGGCCACCACGCTCGGCCTTGCAGCCGGAACCGGACACGAGGGCGCACACCGGTCCTCCCGCCGCCGGTTCCGGTTTCAGCCACCCACCCTCGGGCACGCAACACCGATACCCCGAGAGAGCTGCGAGGTGGTTGACGTGCGTGAGGACGACATGCGGCAGGACGCCGCCCGGCGGGCCGAGCAGCGGGTCGCCGGCGGCGTGTACGGCGACGGCGCGCTGGACGAGATCACCGTGCCGCAGACCGACGTGGAACGGATGCGGCAGGAACTCGACCCGGACGACCCGGCGGACGTACCCGTCGACCCGACGGTGCTGCGCGACGGCGGACCGACCCGGGGTCAGGGCGCGGTGACCACGACCGGTGGCACGGCCGGCCCGGCCAGTGTGCGCCGGTTGGCCCGGCAGCCCGAGAAGCACCCGGGCAAGGTGGCCCCGACGACGACCGGGGACGCGGGTACGGGTGGCCTGAGCACCCCGGCCGGTGGCTCCACGAGCGACAATTCGGCCACCGGCGCGCAGGTGGGCAACTTCACCAACAATCGCCCTAATCCGGGCTGACCGAGGCAGCACGCGAGGGCGGGGGCGGCCTCCGGCCACCCCCGCCCTCGCGCACCCGCGTCTTGACTGCGCCACTTCGCCGAAGTGGCGTGGTCAGCGCGGCCATGATGTAGCAACTTCCCCGTTCTGGTGCGAGGGTCGCCAGTTCGGCGGGGTGGTGTGGTCGGGGCGGGTGTGATGCAGCAACTTCCCCGATCTGGTGCGCGTGACCGCCACTCCGGCGAACTGGCGCGAACAGGCCACCCGGACACACGCCCCCGTCCGCCGCCCCCAAGCCCGCACTCGCCGATCTTGCACTTCCGACCCGAAAAATATCCGTTTGATGGCGCTTTTCCGGGGCCGCAACTCCATGATCGCGGAGCGGGGCGAGGGGCGAGAGTGGGCACGGCGGGACATGGGGCAGCACGTGCTCGACCCCGTCGATCATGAAGTTGGCGGCCGACTTGGAGATCGACAAGGCCGCCAACTTCATGATCAACGGGGCGGAGGCGGAGGCGGTCAGGGGGTGCGGAGGATGCCCAGGCGCTGGGTGGCTCTTGTCAGGGCCACGTAGAGGTCGCTGTGGCCCCTCGGGGACTCGGACACGATGCGGGCCGGGTCGACCACCAGCACCGAGTCGAACTCCAGGCCCTTGGCCTGCTCGGTGGTCAGCACCACCACCCGGTTCGCCAGCTCGGGCTGCTCACCCACTGTCGCCTCCGGCAGCGCCGCCACCACCGCGCCGCCCAGCTCGTCCACCCGCCCGGTGGGCACCAGCACGCCGAGCCGCCCGTCGCCGAGCGACGCGGCCTCCCGGGCGGTCGCCTCGACCAGTTCGGTCACGAGGCGGTCCGCCGGCACGGTCCGGTCCCAGGGCGGTACGCCGGTGGCGCGTACGGAGCGGGGTGGCCGCAGCGCCCTGTCGATCTCGGCGAGCACGTCGGCGGCGACCGCCATGATCTCGGCCGGGGTGCGGTAGCTGACTGTCAGCTCCTCCAGCCGCCACCGGTCCGCCACGTACGGCGCGAGCGCCTCGCCCCACGACGGCGTGCCGGCGAGCGCGCCGGTCTGCGCCACGTCCCCGACGATCGTCATGGACCGGCTGGGGCAGCGGCGCATCAGCAGCCGCCACGCCATCGGCGACAGCTCCTGCGCCTCGTCCACGATGACG
This sequence comes from Micromonospora chalcea, assembly GCF_028768405.1. NCBI lineage: Bacteria > Bacillati > Actinomycetota > Actinomycetes > Micromonosporales > Micromonosporaceae > Micromonospora > Micromonospora chalcea. Next base: position 6,579,144 of record NZ_CP118233.1, read on the forward strand.
TGCCCGAACGCCCAGGTGCGGTCGGCGGCGGCGCGTTGGGCGGTGGTGAGCCGGTCGGACTCCTCCTGCCGTTCGGAGAGCCGGTCGGCGTCGATCAGGTCGGTGACGCCGAGGATCTCACCGCCGTCTGCCTCGTCCTCGACGTCGATGGAGCGGGAGCCGCGCCAGATCTCCAGCACGCCCTCGGCGTACTCGCGTTCCAGCGCCCGGATCCGCTCCCGCCGGGCGACGGCGGCGCGTTCGTCCTCGCCGAGCAGTTCGGCGGCCTCGTCCAGCAGCGGTACGTCGGCGGGCGTCCAGCCGCCCGGCTCGCGGTGCAGCGCGGCCCGTTCGGCGTCGGTGAGCATGGGCGCGGCGGTGGCGATCCGCTCCGGCGAGGCGTACAGGTCGGCGAGCAGGCGTTGCGGGGTGAGCACCGGCCACAGCTCGTCCAGCGCCGCGCGGATCTCCGGCTCCTCGCGCAGCTCACGGCGGATCTCCGCGCGGTCGGCCTCGGAGAGCAGGTTCTCCCCGCCGAGCGGGTCGGCGCCGATCCGCTCGGCCACCTGGTCGGCGAGCGCGTGGACGATCTCCACGTCGAACAGGGCGCGGGCCAGGTTGTGCGGGCGGCCGGTGCGGCGTACCCGGTCGCGGGCCTGCCGCACGGTGTCCGGGTCGAGCGTCAGCACCTCCCGCTGCGGCAGTTCGATGGTGACCGGCTCGTCGGGCACCCACTGCCGGTCGCGGACCGCGGCGGCGAGCACGTCGGCCAGCACCGCGCGGCCTTTCAGCGCGGCGGTGGTGGCGGGCTCCGCGCGGCGCGCGTGCACGCCGGGGAACAGGTCTGCCTGGGTACGCAGCAGCACGCCGGTCTCGGCCAGCGTGGGCAGCACCTGGGAGATGTAGCGCAGGAACGTGGCGTTCGGGCCGACCAGCAGCACACCGCGGGTGGAGAGCTGCTGGCGGTGGGTGTAGAGCAGGTACGCGGCGCGGTGCAGCGCCACCGCCGTCTTGCCGGTGCCGGGCCCGCCCTGCACCACCATCACGCCGGGCAGGTCGGCGCGGATGATCCGGTCCTGTTCGGCCTGGATGGTCTCGACGATGTCGCGCATCCGGCCGGTCCGCCCGGCGTTGAGCGCGGCGAGCAGTGACGCCTCGCCGGTCAGTTCCTCGTGGGCGGTGGGGGAGGCGGCGGTGATGTCCAGCACCTCGTCGTTGAGCCCGGTCACCTTCCGGTCGCGGGTACGCAGGTGCCGACGGCGGCGTACGCCCTGCGGGTTGGCGGCGGTGGCCAGGTAGAACGGCCGGGCGGCGGGGGCGCGCCAGTCCATCAGCAGCGGGTCGTAGTCGCCGGAGGAGTCGAAGATCCCGATCCGGCCGATGTAGCGGACCGCGCCGTCGTCGCCGTCGAGGCGGCCGAAGCACAGGCCGCTCTCCACCGCGGAGAACTGCTCGACCTGGTCGGCGTACATCGCCACGGTCGAGTCGCGCTGGGAGCGGGCCTGCTGCGTGCCGCCGGTGTGACGCAACTCCTCGTCGAGCCGCCGGGCGGCCTGTTCCCGCATGCCGTCCAGCCGGTCGTACAGCATCGAGACGTATTCCTGCTCGCGGCCGATCTCGTCGTCCTGGCGCAGGTCAGCCGACACGTCGGAGTGCGTTGACAATCCGGCTCCTCATTGACTAAAATTGCCGCAGGAATGGCATTCAGAAGCCATTCCTTTTTTGTGCCTGAACTGAGAAAGATAGCGCGTCGGCCGGCACCCGACCAAGCCCGGACACGACTCGGGGCCCGGTCGACGTCAGCCGACCGGGCCCCGGGCACGGCGATTCTCAGCCCTTGGCCGCCTGGTAGAGCCGCTCCGGCGTGACCAGACCGGCGATCACCCGGCCGTCGTCGGTCAGCAGCACGCTGAACAGCTTGCCGCTGAGCAGCCGGCCGCTGCCCCAGTCGCCGCTGACCTTCGGCAGGTCACCGAGCACCTGCGTGAGCATCTGGGCGTCCGGCGCGTCCGCGCCGGGCTTCGCGCCGTCGCCGGTCGCCGCGTCGCCGATCTTGGCGACCACCACGGTGGTCCAGCCGGTGCCGACGGTACGCACGTCCGCCTTCTCGGCGTCCTTGCGATCGAACCGCTTACCCGCCGGTCCGGGCCGCTCGCCCTCGGTCGCCTCGGTGACCTTCACGCCGGGCGGCGGGTTGAACCGGAACTGGTCGGCCCCCGGCGTGCGAAAGTCGACCTGGGTGAACGCCACCTGGAACGCGGGCTCGTCCTGCCCGTCGGCGAGCACCTGCAGACGCAGCGGCACGTGCTCCTTCGCGTCCAGCGCGATCCGGACCTGGTGAACCAGGGACGCCTTGTCGCGCGGCGTGAGCACCAGCTCGTACGCGTCCCGGCCGGCCACTGTGGCGGTGCGGCCGACGGTGACCGCCGTGGTCGGATCGATCGCCTCCAGCGCCCGGTCCGCGGCGTCGGCCGGGGTGGCCGGCACGGTGGCCCGGTCCGGCGCGTCGGCCGGCAGCACCCGGTGCGTGGCGGTGTTCTCCCGGCTGTTCCAGGTCCACACGTCGCGGCCGTTGCGCAGGATGTCCTGCTCGCCGAGCGTGTCGACCAGCGCGAGCCGCTGCCGGTCCTCGCCGCCGTACCAGACGCGCAGCGTGTGCGTACCGGAGACCAGGCCGGCCAGGTCGTTGCCGGTGGCCCGGCCGGCGAGCGCGGCGATCGGCGGCAGGCCGAGGTCGGCGCGCTGCACCACGGTGCCGGAGAGCCCGTCCAGGCGGGACGTGCGCAGGTCTTCCAGGAGCTGGGCGGCGCTGCGCGGCGGCAGCGCGGGGTCGGCGCCGGCGGCGAACGTGCCGACGGCGGCGCCACCGCCGATCACGGCGACCCCCGCGGTCACCGGGACCAGCCAGCGCAGCACGGCGCGGTTCTTCATCACGGACATAGTGTGCACCTCCTGCGCACCATGCTGCGCGAGCGTCGCTGTGACCACGCTGAGGAGATCCCCTACGGGTGACCCCATGGTGGCACGCTGGACCGGTGCGGTTGCTGGTGGTGGAGGACGAGACGCGGCTCGCGGCGGCGCTGCGCCGGGGTCTGTCGGCGGAGGGTTTCGCGGTGGACGTGGCGGCGACCGGCCCGGCCGGGCTGGACGCGGCGCGGCACGGCGAGTACGACGCGATGATCCTCGACGTGATGCTGCCCGGCCTGTCCGGCTACGAGGTGGTGCGCCGGCTGCGCGCCGAGCAGCGCTGGCTGCCGGTGCTGATGCTGTCGGCCAAGGACGGCGAGTACGACCAGGCCGACGGCCTGGACTGCGGCGCCGACGACTACCTGACCAAGCCCTTCTCGTACGTGGTGCTGCTGGCCCGGCTGCGGGCGCTGCTGCGCCGCGGCGCGCCCCGCCGGCCGACCGTGCTCACCGTCGGCGACCTGCGCCTCGATCCGGCCCGCCGCCGGGTCACCCGGGCCGACGCCGAGGTGGTGCTGACCAGTCGCGAGTACGCGCTGCTGGACTATCTGATGCGCCGCCCCGGCGAGGTGGTCTCCAAGACCGAGCTGCTGGACCACGTCTGGGACGCCTCGGTCGACACCGCCCCGAACGCGGTGGAGGTCTACGTCGGCTACCTGCGCCGCAAGATCGGCCGGGAGCGGCTGGAGACGGTACGCGGCGCGGGCTACCGGCTGGCCACGTGAGCCGCTGGGTACGCGGGCCGCTGCCGCGCCTCGGCCTGCGGGCCCGGCTGCTCGCGCTCGGTGTGCTGGGGCTGGCGGTCGGGTTCGCGTTCGGCGGGACGCTGCTGGTCGGCGCGCTGGGCTGGACGCTGCAGCGCTCGGTCGACGAGGAGGCGCTGCGTACCGCCGACGCGGTGGCGCTGCTGACCGCCGAGGACGCGCTGCCGGACCCGCTGCCGGTGGCCGGCGGGCAGTTGCGGGTGCAGGTGGTCGACGTCCAGGGCCGGATCCGGGCCGCCTCGATCGACGCGGACCGCCTGGTGCCGATGCTCGGCCCGGACGAGCTGCGGCCCGGGCAGCGGCAGCGGCTGGTGGTGGACGGGCGGCGCGTCGGCATGCCCGGCCCGGTCCGGGTGGTCACGGTGCCGGCCGGCACGCCGCAGGAGCCGCGTACGGTGCTGGTCGCCAAGTCGCTCACCGACGTGCGGCACAGCCTGCGCGTGGTCCGCAACCTGCTGCTGGTGGGCTTCCCGCTGCTGGTGGCCGGGCTGGGCGTGGTGGCCTGGCGGGTGGTGGGCGCGACGCTGCGACCGGTCGAGCAGTTGCGCAGCGGCGCGGCCGAGATCACCGGGCGGGCCGGGGCGGAGCGGCTGCCCGTACCGGCCGGGCAGGACGAGATCCACCGGCTCGCGGTCACGCTCAACGACATGCTGGACCGGCTGGCCGCGTCCCGGGACCGGCAGCGGGCGTTCGTCGCCGACGCCGCGCACGAGCTGCGCAGCCCGCTGACGAACATGCGTACCGAGCTGGAGGTGGCCCGGCGTCTCGGCGACGACACCGACTGGCCGGCGGTCGCCGACGACCTGCTCGCCGACACCGAGCGGCTCAGCCGCCTGGTGGACGACCTGCTGCTGCTGGCCCGGCTGGACGAGCAGGACGCCCGGCCGGCGCCGGTGGGCCCGGTGGAGCTGGGCGAGCTGGCGCACGCGGTGGCGGCCCGCTACCCGTCGCCGCCGCTGCGGCTGACGCTCCCGGACGGGCCGCTGTGGGTCGAGGGGGACGCGGGGGAGTTGCGCCGGGTGCTGGTGAACCTGGTGGACAACGCGCTGCGGCACGCGCGTACCGGCGTGGAGCTGGCCGTGAGCGGGCCGGACGGGGCGTACCACCTGGTCACGGTGACCGACGACGGGCCGGGCGTCCCGGCCGCGGACCGGGAGCGGGTGTTCGCCCGGTTCACCCGGCTGGACGACGCGCGGGCCCGCGACGCGGGCGGCGCGGGCCTGGGCCTGGCGATCGTGCGTGAGCTGGTGCGCCGGGCCGGCGGCGCGGTGGAGCTGGCCGACGCGACGCCGGGCGCCGCCGCGCCGGGGCTGCGGGCGACGGTACGGCTGCCCGCGCTGGCCGAGCCGGAGCCGGAGTGAGCGGTCAGCGGCGGCGTGTGGTGCAGACCGGGCCGGTGCGGGCGACGGTGTCGGTGGACCAGACGAGCGCGACGGTGAAGCAGTAGTCGGTGGTGCGGTCGAGCCCGTAGGCGATGTAGTCGGCCGACCCGGCGGGCAGCGTGGCGAACGTGCCCTGCGGCTGCCCGGCACGGCCGCCGGCGACCACCACCGGTCCTTCCGCGCCCGGCGGGTACGTCCAGCTCAGCACGATACTGTCGCGGCGGTCGGTGAGCGTGAAGCTGCCGGGCGGGGTACCGGGCTTGGCGGCGGCGGGAGTGGACGGCGCGGGACCGGCGGAGGTGGGCGGCGGCGCGCTGGAGGCCGGTGCGCCGGTGGCCGGTGGCGGGGTGTCGCGGCGGTCGTCCACCCGGGACACTCCGGCGATCACCGCGATGGTGCCGAGCAGCAGCGCCACCACCACGCCGAGCACCACGAGCGGCAGCCAGGGCAGTGTGCGCCGCTCGGCGGCCGGTGGCCGGGGTACGTGCACCGGCAGGTAGCGCGACGGCGGCTCGGGCGGGGCCGGTGGCACCCGGCGTACGCCGTCCGGCTCGTCGCCGGTGAGCCCGACCACGGTGGGCGGCAGCGGGTCTGCGCCGGGGCGCCACAGCTGGTCGGCCGGCTCGTCGGGCGGCCACGGGTAGTCGTCGAGCGCGTCGGCGTCGGCGTCGGGCGCGGTACGCGGCGTCGGCACGTGCGCGGTCTCGGCGGCGCGGCCGGGCGGGTGGTAGAGCGGCGTCTCGACCGGCTCGTCCAGCGCGGGCGGGCTGTACGGCGGCAGGTCGTGCGGCCCTTCGTCCTGCGGCGGGACCCGCGCGGCGGGCACCACCGGCGTGGTGCGGGCGGGCGGCGGCTCGGGAGCGGGCGCGGGCGGGGGCGCGGGGCAGACGTGGTCCGGGTCGGCGGCGGCGCGGGCCAGCCCGGCCACCTGGGCGGCGAGCGGGTCGTCGGGGTCCAGGTGCAGGCGGCACAGCTCCTCGGCGAGCGTCAGGTGCTCGTGCGCCTCGGCGTACCGGCCGCAGTCGCGTTCCATCGCGCCGAGCTTCGCCAGCATCTTGATGCCGCTGGGGTGGCCGTCGCCGTAGACCTCCCGGTGCAGTTCCCAGGCGTCCTGCAACCGGTCGCGGGCCACCTCGCACTGGCCGCGCGCGTACTCCACGGTGGCCAGGTCGGCGTGCGCGGCGAGCACCCGCTGCGATTCCGGGCCGTCGCGGGCGGTCAGCTCGATGATGACGTCGGAGTAGAGCCGGGCGGCCCGGGCGTCGCTGCCGACCCGGTGCAGCACCGCGGCGAGCGTCGCGGCGGCGGTGACTGTGCGCTCGTCGGAGCGGCCGAACAGCCGGGTGGCGGCCGCGTACGCGAACGCGGCCCAGCCGCGGGCGGAGTGCGGCTCGCCGAGCGCGACGAGCACCCGGGCCTGGAGTCCGGCCGCCTCGGCCAGCTCGGGGGAGGCGTTGTCGGGGCGGGGATCGGCGTCGCTGAGCGCGTCGGCGAGCAGCCGCTCCGCGCCGGTGAGGTCGCCTTCGGACACCAGTTGGTGCGCCTGGACGGTCAGGTCAGCGAAGCCGGAGGACACGCCCCATCGTGCTCGTCCGGCGACGGTATGTACAAGACCCGGAGTGGATCAGTTTGGTCCCGAATCCGTCAAGTGTTCGGCGAGCGTCTCGCTGATCCGGCGTAGCTGGTCGACCTGGGCCGGGCTGAGCGCGTCGAACAGGTGCCGGCGTACCCCCTCGACGTGGCCGGGCGCGGCGGCGGCCAGGGTGGCGAAGCCGGTGTCGGTGAGCACGGCGATCTGCCCGCGCCGGTCGGTGGGGCAGTCCTCGCGGCGGATCCACCCGGACGCCTCCAGCCGGGCGGCGGCGTGCGAGAGCCGGCTGCGCGAGGAGCCGGTGAGCTCGGCCAGCTCGCTCATCCGCAGCCGCCGGTCCGGGGCCTCGGAGAGGCGGACCAGGATCTCGTAGTACGCGTGCGGCATGCCCGCGTCGCGTTGCAGCTCGCGGTCGAGCGCGTCCATCAGCGCCCGGGAGGCGGTCAGGAAGGCGCGCCAGGTCCGCTGCTCGTCGGGGTCCAGCCACCGGGTCATGACGCCCATCATAGCGCCGATACTTGAACGCTCAACAAAACCGGGGTACGGTCGGTGGCATGGGCATCCACCGACTCAACCACGCCGTCCTCTACGTCAGTGACCTGGAGCGCAGCGTCGCCTTCTACCGCGACGTGCTGGGCTTCCGGCGGGTCCCGATGACGCCCGAGGGCTTCCGCGGCGCCGCGTTCCTCCAGGCGCCCGACTCCACCAACGACCACGACCTCGGGTTGTTCGAGATCGGCGCGGCGGCCGGGGCGTCCCAGGCCGGCCGGGCCACCGTCGGCCTCTACCACCTGGCCTGGGAGCTGGACACGCTCGACGAGCTGGGCGCCACCGCCGAGCGGCTGGCCGCCGCCGGGGCGCTGGTCGGCGCGTCCGACCACGGCACCACCAAGAGCCTCTACGGCCGCGACCCGGACGGGCTGGAGTTCGAGATCGTCTGGATCGTCCCGGCCGAGCTGCTCGACGACGCAGCGCTGGCCGCGCGTACCCGCATCGGGCGGCTCGACCTGGACCGCGAGCGGCAGCGCTACGGCGGGCAGACCCGCGGCGGCGTGGGCATCTCCGTCCCGGTCTGAGCGGGGTTCACGGCCGGTCCCGCCGCGCCGTGCGGTAGAAACGGCACCATGTCGACCGACGCCGTCCTGCGCGAGCTGCTCGTCCGCCAGCTCGACCACTGGCTCCCCGCCGCGCTGCACCGGGCGCGGCGGGCCACGCTCGCGCTCGCGTACGCCGGGGGTGACGCCACCGGGGCGGAGGAGGCGTTGCGGGTGGTGGCCGAGTTCGCCGACCGGCTGCGCGGGCGGCGGCTGACCGTGCTGGTGGTGGCCGACGACGGCACCGACCTGGCGACGCGGCTCGGCGCCGCCGAGGCCGCGCTCCCGGCCGACGTCGCCGTGCACCTGGTGCCCGGCGGACCGGACCGGCTGCCGGTGGCGCTCAAGGCCGCGGGCGCGGCCGGCGCGCCGCTGCTCACCGTGGCCGACGGCGCCGACCCGGACCCGGCCCTGCTCGCCGCCGCCGCGTCCGGCCGCCCGGCCGAGCTGCTGCTGGTCACCGTGCCCGGCCGGTCACTGCGCCCGGCGCTGAGCGCCGCCGGGTTCCCGCTCGCCACCGAGGTCGAGCTGGTGCCCGACGGGGACGCCCCGGCGCGGCTGCTCGGCTACGCCACCGGCTCCGACAAGGGGCTGGAGACGGTCAAGGAGGCGCTCTGGGCGGTCGACGAGTACGCCGGGGTGCGCTACCGCGACCCGGCCGACCCGCAGGGGCGGCTGCTCGACATCTCGCTCGAACCCGAGCCCGGCCCGCTGCGCCGGGAACTGCTGGCCGAGCTGGCCCGCTCCGGGCCGCGTACGGTCACCGAGCTGCGCCGCTTCGCCACCACGGCGACCGTCTACCGGGCCGCCGACGCCAACCGGGCGCTGGCCTCGCTGCTCGCCTCCGGCGCGGCGACCCGCGATCCCGAGCACGGCCGGCTCGGCGGGGACGTGCTGATCAGCGCCGCCCCGAACGCTGGGTCATCTGCTTGACCACTATCGAGGCTCCGGTGGCGACCACACCGATGCTGAACACCATCTGCGCGCACACCGCGATGCGGGCGATCTGGCCCTGGGCGTGCACGTCGCCGTAGCCGACAGTGGTGAGGGTGGCCAGCGCGAAGTAGAGCGCGTCGACCCGGGTGCGCAGGCCGACGAACTCGCCGGGCCGGGTGTTCGCCACCACGTAGTCGCCGAGCGCGAAGACCAGCAGTCCGGCGATCAGCGCGACCGCGAGCCGGGTGAGCGCCCGGTCCTCGTCCCGGCCGGTCGGCTGGTCCTTGACGAGCTGGCGGCGGACCTGACCGGTGACCAGGAACGCGATCACGGCCACCAGGACCGCCGTGCCGATCGAGCGCAGGGCCAGCCGCAGGCCGTTCGGGTCGGCCTCGACCGGCACGAGGAAGTAGCCGACCAGCATGAGCGCGCAGGCCGCCACGGCCCGCCGTCGTATCCGCCGCAGGGACAGGTCCGTCATGCGGCGATTCTCCGGTCACGGGGACGCCGTGGCGGGCGGAACCGCGAACCCGGCCCGCAGACGACGAGCGGGGTGCCGGCACGTCGCCGGCACCCCGCTCGTCGCCTGGGAAGGTCAGGCCTTGTCCTGCTTCCACGACAGTGGCCCCGGAAGGTCCACGCGGTGGGCGCGGGTGTTCGAGTTCCAGGACCAGCGGCCGATCTTGATGCTCCACGACGAGAAGCCGTTCTGGGTGAAGTGGAGGATCAGCGGCCCGTACTTCTTACGCTTGCGGAACTGGACGCCCATCGGGGGTGCCTCCTTCGTCTCCCTGCCTCTGCAGTCGTCTGCGTGCCTTCGCGGCATCGAACATGCCCGGATCGACGATTCGCGAAACCCTGCCCGGTCCGCTCTGGACGGTGGGACTGCCGCCCGGCAAAATCTCTATCCAACGGGTAGGTGTTAAGGAGTCGTAAATGCTGGTGGGGGTGGGTCGTAACAAAGCCAGCGATGAAAGTCTCACTGAATGGAAGGGCATTGACCGGCGTGGAGAACGGTCGGCAGCATGAGGGCATGTCGCAGCGGAACGAGCTTCTCCTCACCGCTCGCGTGCACGTCGACCTGGTCCGGCACGCGAGCGCGCTCTGTTGAGCCGAGCGCTCGTCGTTCCCTCTCCGCCCGTCCGTTCCCGCAGCCGGCGCACCGTGGCCCGGCGCGGCACGGCGTGCTCCCCGGCCCCGCGCGGGCCCCCTCCACCGCATCGTGGACAGATCAGGAGACTCCGCCATGCCCTCGACCCGATCACCGCGGCGTGCCCTCACCGCCGCCGTCGCCCTGCTCGCCCTCACCACCGCCACCGCGTGCGGCGCCGACACCGCCGCCGGCGCACAGACCAAGGAACTGCGCTACCAGGGTTCGGTGGGCCAGGTGACCCTCCCCGAACTCGCCGCCGACCTCGGCTACCTCGGTGACGTCAAACTCAACTGGATCGGCAACGTCACCGGCGGCCCGGCCGACATCCAGGCCACCGCCACCGGCCAGAGCGACTTCGGCGGCGCGTTCAACGGCGCGATCGTCAAGCTCCAGGCCGCCAACGCCCCGATCACCGCGGTGGTCAGCTACTACGGCTCCGACGCACAGACGTTCCAGGGCTACTACGTGCTCGACGGCAGCCCGATCCGCGGCCCGCGCGACCTGATCGGCAAGCGGGTCGGCATGAACACGCTCGGCGCGCACGCCGAGGCCGTCCTGCGCACCTGGCTGGCCCGCGGCGGCCTCACCGCCGCCGAGATCGCCACTGTCGAGCTGGTCGCGCTGCCGCCGGTGAACACCGAACAGTCGCTGCGCGCCCGGCAGATCGACGTCGCCGTGCTCGGCGGCGTGATCCGCGACAAGGCGGTCGCGAACGGCGGCATCCGCACCGTCTTCACCGACTACGAACTCCTCGGCGCGTTCAGCGCCGGCAGCTACGTCTTCCGCGACGACTTCCTCACCCGTAACCCGGACACCGTCCGGACGTTCGTCACCGCGGTGGGCAAGGCGATCGAGTGGGCGCGCACCCAGCCGCGCGAGACGGTGGTGGCCCGGCTCAAGGCGATCATCGCCAAGCGCGGACGCAACGAGGACACCACGCTCGTCGAGTACTGGAAGTCCAGCGGCGTCGCCGGGACCGGCGGCCTCATCGCCGACCGGGAGTTCGCCACCTGGATCGACTGGCTGGCCGACACCGGCGAACTCAAGGGCGAGCGGCCGAAACCGTCCGACCTCTACACCAACCGGTTCAACGCCGCCGCGACCCCCGGTGGTGGCGCGTGAGCACCGACAAGATCCTCTTCGACCGGGTGCGCAAGGTCTTCCCGGGCCGGCGTGGCAGCGGCGGCGCGGTCACCGCGCTCGACGACCTCACCCTCGAGGTACGCCCCGGCGAGTTCCTCGTCGTCGTCGGCCCCAGCGGCTGCGGCAAGTCCACACTGCTCGACCTGCTCGGCGGGCTGGCCACCCCGACCGCCGGGCAGGTGCTCGTGGACGGCCGCCCGGTCACCGGGCCGGGCCTGGACCGGGGCATCGTCTTCCAGCAGTACGCGCTGCTGCCCTGGCGCACCGCCGCCGGCAACGTCGCGTTCGGACTGGAGGCCAAGGGCCTGCCCCGCGCCGAGCGCGCCGAGCGGGTCGCGTACCACCTCGACCTGGTCGGGCTGACCGGCTTCGCCGACCGCTACCCGCACGAGCTGTCCGGCGGCATGAAGCAGCGCGTCGCCATCGCCCGCAGCCTCGCGTACGACCCGGACGTGCTGCTGATGGACGAGCCGTTCGCCGCGCTCGACGCGCAGACCCGCGACTCGCTGCAGGACGAGTTGGTGCGGATCTGGCAGGCCACCGGCAAGACGATCGTGTTCATCACGCACGGCATCGACGAAGCGGTGCACCTCGGTCAGCGGGTCGCCGTGATGACGTCCCGGCCCGGCCGGATCAAGCAGGTCATCGACATCGAGCTGGGCGACCGGGAGGCCGAGGAGGACGTCCGCTCCACCGGCGCGTTCCGCCACCACCGGCACCAGATCTGGACGCTGCTGCGCGACGAGGTACGCGCCGCGCAGTCCGCCGTACGCGAGGAGGCCCGCGTTGGTTGACGTCGCCGCACCACCGGCCCGGCCGGTGGCCGCCCCACCCGCCCCGGCCGTCGCGCCACGCCGGCCCGCACGCCTGCTCGGCCTCGGCGGCCGGGCGCTGCACCGCAGCGCCGCGCTGCTGGCGCTGGCCGCGATCTGGGAGACGGCGCCCCGCGCCGGGCTGGTCGACCGGGTCTTCCTGCCGCCGCTGTCCGAGGTGCTCGCCGCCTGGTGGGAGCTGCTGCGCACCGGCCAGCTCGCCGACCACGTCGGCGCCAGCCTCACCCGCTCGCTGACCGGGCTCGCGCTCGCCGTGGTCACCGCCATCCCGCTCGGCCTGCTGATCGGCTGGTACCGGCCGCTCGCGGACCTGCTCAGCCCGCTGCTGGAGGTGTTCCGCAACACCGCCGCGCTGGCGCTGCTGCCGGTCTTCGTGCTCATCCTCGGGCTCGGCGAGACGTCGAAGATCGCCCTGGTGGTCTACGCCTGCTCCTGGCCGATCCTGCTCAACACCGTCGCCGGCGTGAAGGGCGTCGACCCGCTGCTGATCCGCTCGGCCCGCTCGATGGGGCTCAACCACCTGCGGCTGTTCCAGAAGGTGATCCTGCCGGCGGCCGTGCCGACCGTGTTCACCGGCGTCCGGCTCGCCGGGGCGTACTCGATCCTGGTGCTCGTCGCCGCCGAGATGGTCGGCGCCAAGGCCGGGCTCGGCTACCTCGTGAACTACGCGCAGTACAACTTCGCGATCCCCGACATGTACGCCGGGATCATCACCATCTCCGCCATCGGGCTGGTGGTCAACCAGCTCCTCGTCGCCGGGGAACGCCGCTTCTCCACCTGGCGCGTCGACGCCACCACCGCCTGAGAGGAACCGCCATGTCCCGGACCCTGCACCTCAACGCCTTCCTGATGGGTGTCGGCCACCACGAGGCGGCCTGGCGGCACCCCCGCGCCGACCCGGACCGCCTGGCCGACGTCCGCCACTTCCAGTACCTGGCCCGCATCGCCGAGCGGGGCACGCTCGACTCGGTGTTCCTCGCCGACGGGCTCGCCGTCGGACCGGCCGTACGGCACAACATCCAGGCCGTCTTCGAGCCGATCACGCTGCTCGCCGCGATCGCCACCGCGACCGAGCACATCGGCCTGATCGCCACCGCCTCCACCACGTACACCGAACCGTTCAACCTGGCCCGCGCGTTCGCCTCGCTGGACCACCTCAGCGGTGGCCGGGCCGGCTGGAACATCGTCACCTCCGCCCAGGCCCGGGAGGCCCGCAACTTCAACCTCGACGACCACCCGGCGCACGCCGACCGCTACCGGCGGGCCGCCGAGTACGTCGACGTGGCGATCAAGCTCTGGGACAGCTGGGAGGACGACGCGCTGGTCCTGGACACCGCCGCGGGCGTCTTCGCCGACACCACCCGGGTGCACGAGATCGACCACGCCGGGGAGCGGTTCCGGGTCCGCGGGCCGCTGAACACGCCCCGCCCGCCGCAGGGCCGGCCGCTGCTGGTGCAGGCCGGCTCGTCCGCCGACGGGATCGCGTTCGCCGCCCGGTACGCCGAGGCCGTGTTCACCGCCCAGCAGACGCTCGCCGACGGCCAGGCGTTCTACGCCGCGCTGAAACGGGCCACCGCCGACGCCGGACGTGATCCCGAACTGGTCAAGGTGCTGCCCGGTATCGCGCCGGTCCTCGGGGGTACGGAGAAGGAGGCCCGCGACCTCGCCGACGAACTGGAGGCCCTGATCGTGCCCGAGCATGCGCTCGCCCAGCTCTCCGGCATGACCGGGCTCGACCTGACCGGGCTGCCGCTGGACGGCCCGCTGCCCGACCTGCCCGACGCCGACACCGTGCAGTCGCACCAGAGCCGCTACCAGCTCGTCGTCGAGCTGGCCCGCCGGGAACGGCTCACCCTGCGCCAGCTCATCGGCCGCCTCGGCGGCGGACGCGGGCACCGCGTCGTGGTCGGCACCCCGGAACAGATCGCCGACCAGATCGAGCTCTGGTTCACCCAGGGCGCCGCCGACGGCTTCAACGTCATGCCACCGCTGCTCCCCGACGGACTGGAGGACTTCGTGGACCACGTCGTACCACTGCTGCGCCGGCGCGGGCTGTTCCGGTCCGCGTACACCGGGCGCACGCTGCGCGAGCACTACGGGCTGCCCCGGCCGGCCAGCGTCTACGCGACCCGTGAGCTGGTGGCGTCGTGACCACCGTGGACCGGCCCGGTGCCGGAACGGTCGAGCTGCGCCCGGTCGACGTCGACTCGTTCCGCGGCCTGCTGCGCCGCCAGGCGTCCACCGTCACCGTGGTCACCACCCCCGGCCTGCGCGGCAACCGGATGCGGCCGGACCTGCCGCCGGCCGGCTTCACCGCCACCTCGTTCACGTCGGTCTCGCTCGACCCGCCGCTGGTCTCGGTCTGCCTGGGCCGCGCCTCGTCGAGCTGGCCCACAGTCGAGCAGGCCGAGCACGTCGCCGTGCACCTGCTCGCCTCCGGCCAGCAGGAGATCGCGCAGATCTTCGCCACCAGCGGCATCGACCGGTTCAGCGCCCACCCGGGCTGGACCACCGGGCCGTTCGGCGTGCCGCTGATCGGCGACGCGCTCGCCGTGCTGCTGTGCCGGGTCGTGCGCCGGATCGAGGCCGGCGACCACACCATCCTGCTCGGCGAGCCGCTCGCGCTCGGCGCGGGCGAGGACGGCGACCCGCTGCTGCACCACCGCGGCGGCTACACCACCACGCTCGGCGACTGGCCCGAGGCGTGGTGACCACCGCCGCCGACGAGCTGATCGCGCTCGACCGGGCCGCCCAGGACCTGCTGTTCCGGGCGGCCCGCACGGCCAACGCGTTCACCGACGAGCCGGTCGGCGACGAGCAGGTACGCGCCATCCACGACCTGGTCCGGTACGGCCCGACCGCGATGAACGCCCAGCCGCTGCGGGTGCTGCTGCTGCGCTCGACGGCGGCCCGGGCGCGGCTGCTGCCGTACGTCAGCGCCGGCAACCGGGACAAGACGGCCGGCGCGCCGCTGACCGCCGTGCTCGCCGCCGACGTGGACTGGCACGACCGGCTGCCCGAACTGTTCCCGCACCGGCCCGGCGCGCGCGACTGGTTCACCGGCGACCCGGCCGGCCGGGAGGCCCAGGCCCGGTTCAACGCCGCGCTCCAGATCGGCTACCTGCTGGTCGGGGTACGCGCCGCCGGGCTGGCCGCCGGGCCGATGGCCGGATTCGACGCGGCCGCTGTGGAGCGGGAGTTCTTCCCCGGCGGGCGGCACCGGGTGCTGCTGCTGATGAACATGGGCCGCCCGGCGCCGGACGCCTGGCGGGAACGGCTGCCGCGACTGCCCTACGAGGAGGTGGTCGGCACGCTGTGAGTCAGCGCGGCTCCCACGCGTCCGGCTGCGCGGTCAGCTTCCGCACGTGCGCCGGCAGCCGGCCGCTGACCAGCTCGTCCAGGCTCACCTCGTCGACCACGCGGCGCACCGAGGCGCGTACCGCCACCCAGAGGCGGGGCAGGTTCTCCGCCGCCCCCTCGTACCGCGTCTCCTCGGGGCGCAGCCCGCGTACCCCGGCGAGCGGGCCGTCGACGGCGCGCAACACGTGCCCGATGGTGATCTCGCGCGGCGGCCGGGCCAGCGTGTAGCCGCCCTCGGCGCCGCGCTGGGCCCGGACGACCCCGGCCCGGCGCAGGTCGGCCAGGACCGCCTCGAGGAACTTGCGCGGCATGTCCTGCTCCGCCGCGATGGCCTGGGTGGACAGCAGGGTGGGGTACGCGGTGGCCAGGCTCAGGGCTGCCCGGACCGCGTAGTCGCCGCGCGCGGAGATCTGCACAGTGCCATCATGCCTGGCCGGTGGGTGCGGGGGAGTCGGCGGGCGGCCGGGGTCGCACCAGACGGACTGGCAGCGGCCGCTCCCGGTTGGCCCGGAACGTGCCCGGGCTCACCCCGACCTCCCGGGTGAAGAAGCGGCCGAAGTTCGTCGGCTCGGGAAAACCCAGGTCCCGGCCGATCCGGGCGATCGACTCGTCGGTGGCGGCCAGCAGCCGGCACGCCTGCAACGCGACCCGCTCGTCGATGACCTGCTTGGCGCTGCGGCCGGTCACCGCCAGGCAGGCCCGGGTCAGCGTACGCACCGAACAGCCCAGCTGGGCGGCGTAGTCCTCGACCCGGCGGGTGTGCCGGTAGCCGCGTTCCACCTCGCGGCACAGCCGCCGGAACGTGTCGGTCTCGGCCCGCGGCGCGGCACCGTTCTCCGGATGCGGCAGCAGGCTCAGCCGCAGCAGCAGCACCGCGAGCTGGTGACGCAGCAGCGCCGCGGCGGGCGGCACCATCGAGTGCCGTTCGGCGTCCACCGCGAGCTGACTCACCTCGCTGATCACCGCGTCCTCGTCCTCGCCGGCGAGCTGACGGTGGGCGGGCACCGCCTCCGGATCGACGTCGAGGCCGGCCAGCGCGTCCGGCCGCCAGCTCACCACTGTCGCGTCGAGCTGCGCGCCGACGCACCGCAACACCTGACCGGGGTACGCGCGCAGCAGCGTGCCGGGCCGGCAGGGCACCGGCCGGAAGTCCAGCTCGGCGGTGCCGTGACCGTGGGTGACCAGGATCAGCACATCGCGGTCGAGCAGGACCGGCCGGGGCCAGCCGGGCTCGGCGGCGAGGTCGTCGAGCGCACCGGTGAGGATCTCGTCGGCGCCGGGGCGCGGCTCCGGCGGGCCGGTGCGGGTGGCCGGGGAGGGCTGACCGGTAGTGACCATCTCCCCGACGGTAACCGGCCCGGCCGCACGTTGCATCTCGACGGTTTCGCCCGCACGGACCGGTCTTGTCGGCACGCACGGCCGACGGTTAGGTTACCGATCGGTAAGCACCGGGTCGGCCGACCGGCCCCCGGCCGGGCGACGGCGATGGGATGAGCATGACGGAACTGTTCTCGGTCGACGGCAAGACGGTGCTGGTCACCGGCGGTTCGCGGGGGATCGGGCTGATGATCGCGCGGGGCTTCGTACGGGCCGGCGCAAAGGTGATCATCTCCTCGCGCAAGGCCGACGTGTGCGAGTCGGTCGCCAAGGAACTCTCCGCCGAAGGGCACTGCGAGGCGATCCCGGCCGACCTCGGCAGCGACGCGGGCGCGCTGGCGCTCGCCGAAGCCGTGCGGGAACGCCACGACCGGCTGCACGTACTGGTGAACAACGCGGGCGCCACCTGGGGCGCGCCGTTGGAGGAGTACCCGGAGGGCGCCTTCGACAAGCTCTGGGCGGTCAACGTCAAGGCCGTCTTCCGGCTCACCACCGCGCTGCTGCCGCAACTGCGCGCCGCGGCCGGCGCCGACGACCCCGCCCGCGTGATCAACATCGGGTCGGTCGACGGCATCCGGGTGCCGTGGATGGAGGTGTACGCGTACTCGGCCACCAAGGCCGCCGTGCACATGCTCACCCGCAGCCTCGCCCACCAGCTCGCCGGCGAGCGGATCACCGTCAACGCGATCGCGCCCGGCCCGTTCGAGAGCAAGATGATGGCGTTCGCGCTCGACGACCCGGAGTCGCGCTCGGCGATCGAGCAGCAGGTCCCGCTGGGCCGGATCGGGCGACCCGAGGACATGGCGGGCACGGCGATCTACCTGGCGTCGCGCGCCGGTGCGTACCTGACCGGCGCGGTCATCCCGGTCGACGGCGGAATCACCACGCGCGGCTGAGGCGTACCCGGTGAAGACGGCCCGGGGCCGCGCGGACTCGGCAGATCCGCGCGGCCCCGGGTGTTGCCGTGTCAGCGACCGGCGAGCAGCCGGTTCACCGCGGTGTCGACGTCCAGGTGCTCGGCCTCACGGCCGCGCGGGACGACGACGTAGGTCCGGCGCAGGAAGCGCACCAGCACGCTGCGCGGAACCTCGAACAGGGCGTTGCCGTCCGGGGACGACAGCGCGAGCGCGACGAAGTCGCCGCGCGGTGTGGCCCACGGCCAGACCCGCACATCACCGATGCCGGCCGGCTCGTCGAGCCCGGTGACCAGCAGTTCGCGTGCGAACGACCAGCTCACCGCCTCGCCGCCGGCGGACTCGGCGTGGAACAGGACATGGACCGCATACGGGTCAGCAGGGTCGTAACGCAGACTGGCACGCACCGGCAAGGCGGTGGCGTCAGGCGCGACGAGCCTTAGCGACGTCTCGACCTCTACGGTCGTCGGTCGGATGACACTCATGGACGTTCTCCCCCCGGCACCGCTGCGGAACGCGCGTGTCCCGCTTTTCCCATACTCAGGTGCTGCTCCTGGCTACGCTCCGCCATACGCTGACTTCACCCAGTGGTGGGAAGGGGTTCGGAAAGCCCCCGGGAACCACTCGGCCCCGCGTAGAATTTCCGGTTCCGCCCACTCCGTCGTCCCGCCCGGCAACGGGTGGTTCAGTCGTCGACTTACTCCGGTAACGTCCAGTCGTCAGCAGGGGTGACGGTCCCGCGCGACACTGGGGGTGGAAATGGTCACGGGGGGCGGGTCGGTGACGTCGCGGACCACGGCCGAATCGCCGAAAGGTGCGGCCCGAGCAGCCGAAAGTCGGGGGTACGAGGTGCCTGTGGAAGGGCGGTCGCGAGGCACTCTCACGGAGCAGCGCCGGCGCCGACGTGGCTGGCGGCTGCGCCTGCACACCACCCTCGAACTCATCCGTGCCAACCCCACCGGCCGCGTCGCCCTGAAGATCTTCATCGGCATCCTCGGCGCGATCGTGGTCACCGTCGGCATCGCGCTGATCCCGCTGCCCGGGCCCGGCTGGCTGCTGGTCATCGCCGGCCTCGGCGTCTGGGCCGTCGAGTTCCACTGGGCGCGACGGCTGCTCGCGTTCACCCGTAGGCACGTCAACTCCTGGACGCAGTGGGTGAAGCGACAGTCACTGGGAGTGCGGTTCGTGTTGGGCGCGGTCGGGCTCGTGTTCGTGTCCGTGGTGGTGTGGCTGTCGCTCAAGTACAGCCTCGGCATCGACGTCGTGGCGCAGGCGCTGCACTACCTCGCGACGCACTGAGGCCCGGTTTTTGGTCCGGGCTCTCGATCGGGTAGAGTCATGCGCGCTGAGGGCGATTAGCTCAGCGGGAGAGCGCTTCGTTCACACCGAAGAGGTCACTGGTTCGATCCCAGTATCGCCCACCGTAGATGTATGCAGGTCAGAAGCCCGTAACCGAAACCACCGGTAACGGGCTTCGCCGCAGTTGCCCCTTAACTTGGGAGCAGATTGGGAGCGGGGCGTTCCGCAATGGTGGCCGACTCTTGGCGGGTGGGCCAGTACTGAGTTACAGGCTCACCTTGCCCTCGCCGTCTGATATCAGTGGCGGGACGTTCCGCTACCGGCGGTCTTCGCGCCCGTCCCAACCCTGCGGGTTCGGCCTTCGACGCCGCGATCCGCACTGTCGTTACTCCACCAACGCCATCAATGAGCCCTTTTCATCGTGATGGCGCTGGTCACGGCGGGTGTGAGAAAGTTGTGTCGACATAGGACGAGGCTCCCGGTAAGACAGCAGTCGACCAAGATCCGATGCCCCAACCGGGAGCCTCGCTGTGCTGTCTTACCCGTCAACGGTCGCCCTGTCCAGCCGCACCCTGAACCACCTGGCCGACCTCATCCGTGCCGAACGCACCCGCCGCCGCGGCCGGTGGCGACGTCTTGATGCCGGCCGGCAGGCCCTGCTTGCTTTGGCCCATCTGGTAACGGTGACACCATCGCTCGTCTGGCCTGCGGCTTCGCGGTCAGCGTCACCGCAGCCTGGCGGTACGTCCGAGAAGCCATCGACCTACTCGCCGCGCATGCCGAGAACCTGAACGCCGCCACACGGCGCATCGCCCGGCTCGCGTACGCGATCCTGGACGGCACCCTGATCCCGATCGATCGGGTCGCGGATCAAAAGCCGTACTACTCCGGCAAGCACAAACGCCACGGGGTAAACGTGCAGGTCATCGCAGACTGCAAGGGACGTCTCGTCTGGGCCTCACCCGGCCTACCCGGCGCCGTGCACGACCTGACCGCCGCACGCACACACGGCCTGATCGACGCGCTGAGCTACGCCAACGTGATGACCTTCGCTGACAAGGCCTACCAGGGCGCTGGCGGCAGCATCCGCACGCCGTTCAAGCGCCGTCGTCACCGACCGCGACTGTCCCGGCGCCAGAAGACCGTCAACCGGCACCACGCCAAAGTCCGGGCCGTCGGCGAGCGCGCCGTCGCCACCCTCAAGGGCTGGAAGATCCTGGCCAAGCTCCGCTGCTGCCCCCGACGTGCCACCGCGATCGTCCAGGCCATCCTCGTCCTACACCACATCCGGACCAGCCAGAACCCACGATCAAAAGGGTTCAATAGTGTCAACGCCCGCATCCGCCGCCGTCCGCGCCTGCGGCCACTCCCCAACGAGGCGGCCGCGCTCAAGTGCGTCCGCCTTGCCGTGATGAGCCTCGACCCGACCGTGCAGGGCCGCCGGCGGTGGACCATGCGCTGGAAACCAGCCCTGAACGCGCGTCAACATCGCCTTCGGAGGACGCCTGTCCGTAGGCCTAACTAAGCAGCCGTCAACAATCCGAGTTACACTGATCGTCTTACAGTCCCTCACACAGCCCTCGTGCCGGGCACCAGCAGCTGCCGGTGTCGTTGAGGTGACGGCGTTTGCTGCGAAGTAGTTCTGGCAGAGCGATGCGGCCATCGAGGATGTGAAAGAGATCGTCCCCGTCGACAGTTATGAAGGGCGTTCCGCCTTGGTGGGTTGCCTGGAGGAAGCCTTCGGTGAAGCCGTTAACGGCGATGAAGATGCCTAGAGTGTTGCGGCCTTTGCGGCAAATCTTCGCGGCGAACACGTCCGCCTCGGCCCGGTCGACAGGTTGTTTCCACCACTTGGCTTCGACGAGGTAGTCGTCGGTTTCGAAGTGAAGTGATCCGTCAATCTGTTCGTGGGCTACCGCGTAGCCGAGCCGCGGCTCCATGTCATGGAGTTCAAATAGGCGATTTAGAACATATTCAAACCGTCGACCCCGCCTGTGAGGGTCAGTCGCTTGATGAAGGCCGAGGAACTCGACCTTGATGGAGGACATCGCGCGGGTATGTAGTCTCTTGGCCTCGGCGGCTTGGGCCTCTGCTTCACGAGCGGCCCGGAGGCGTTCCCTCTGATGGAGATCGCGTCGGTATTGACTCGTCAAGTCCGCGAGGACCCTTACCGCGCTGCGGGCGACCGCTATTCGCTCAGCGGCGTCGGTCTGCCGGGCGAGGTTTGGGAAGGTCGTCATCTCGGCGATCTCGGTCATGATCGCGAGGCTCGTCTCATCGTAGGCGGTTGCGCTCTGAAGTAGGTCGACCAAGGTTGCGGCGACGACGCGCTTCGTCTGAGTGAAGTCGAGGCGCGCGAGCAGCTCGGGGTGTTCGTGAAGGTGGCGGCGGAGATATGTCTCGTACGGCTGCTTATTCCAGTGGATCACCGCGAGCGCCTCGGCGAGCGCCTCGTACGCCTGCGGAGCGATGCGCTTGCTCTTGGTTGTTGTGGCCATCTCCGGTTTGCGTCCTCTCTGTCGCGGCCGAGTGGCTAGATGTGGGTGGCGAGGTAGCCGTCGTGGCCGAACAGGGTCGCTCGGTCGAGGTAGTGGTTGAATCGGTCGCACACCGGCTCGCCGAGGTGAAGGCAGGCGTGACAGGCGCCGCCGTGGCGGCGACACGCGGGGTCGAGGGCGCATCGGGTTTCGGCGGCCATGAAGGCGTTGAGGAAGTGGTGGAGGTCGTTCTCGTAGACGGCTTGGACGCCGCCGAGGACGAAGTCTCCACGCGTCGCGGCGTAGATGAAGAAGGTGGCGTGGCTGGGTACGAGGTATTCGCCGAGGCTTTCGCGGTCGACGCCTGCGAAGACGGAGAGCTGACGGATGACGCGGTGGGCGTAGGAGTGTATGAGCTCCAGGAGGTCGCGGCCGGCGGGGGGCGCGTCCGGTTCGTCGGTGAAGCGGTCGGGCGTGACGACGTGGCCGGCGACGATGGCTCGGGCGTCACTCGCGTCGGCAGCGTCAGGTAGGGCGTGGCCCCGGTGCTTGAGCCACGTGAGGACTCGCTGCGGGTCGAGGCGGAACATCAAGGCTTCGGATTCCTGGGGGTCGGCGTAGACGCGGGTGCCGCGGCGGCCTGGGAACAGGTTGAGGCGTCCCTTGCCAGGTTCGAGGCCGCCTCGTGTGAAGCCGTAGACGGCCCGGAGGACTGGAAACTTGTCGACGAGGTCGATGGCGTCGAGGCCAGCTCTGTTGATGGCGGCCGGGTAGTCATGTTGGTACATAGTGCGGGCGTTGGCTGGCGTTTCAGGTCGAGTCAAGTCAGTGATTCGTATGCGTGACTCAATCGTGGCCAGGGCGATTTCCACGGCCTCACGTTCGGTGGCTTCGATTCGGCTGGCTGGCGCCTTCGCGAGGCTACCGATCTCCTCCTCAGGGGCGAGTTCGCCGGCGGCACTGGCGATCGCCGCCATGGCCTCCGCGCTGGATCGTGAATAGCCTTGGCTCATAAAGTTATCAATGGCCGATGACCTGGTTGGCTTGTCCGAGCCTGGTTTAAGTGAGACGAACCCGCTGATGGCCCAGGCGAGGGCACGCCGAGGGCCGCCCGCTTCGGTGATCTCGGCCATTCTTTTTTGGTTTCGTGGGTTGATCAGGGTGAACGTCTGGGGGGTGTATACGGTGGAAGCTCGGTGGATGTTGTACACGAGCATCGTTGGGTTGCTTCGTGTGTTGTTCCATGAACGCCCGCACGGGCACTTGCGGAAACCCATTCCCTGGCGGGTCTGCCTTTCGCAGATTGGGCAGACGAACCGAATGCGGGCGGCTTCCATGCTCTTTTGGTAGGGCATGCGGCACAAGTTGTGGGCAGGGCAGCGTGGGATGCTAGGCGCTTCGAGCATGCCGCATTCGTGGTAGCCGACGAAGTGAAGTTGATCCCAGCTCTTCTTGGCTCCGCAGACCGGACAGTTAGGGTGGTAGCGGTCTTCTACAAGTCGGCAAGCGCGGCAGATGTAAACGTTGGGGAATTGTTCGACACGTACACCGCGGTCGGGGTTGACTTCGACGACCTCGATTGGGTGGCCGGCGTGCAAGCCGCGTGCGATGCCTGCATCGTCGCCGCGGAAGGACCAGCCGTTGACTTGCTCGATCAGTTTGCGACGGATGATGGTGTCGTCGACGTCGACGCGGAGAGGGTCTTTCCACTCGACGGTGCGGTAGATGCCGCCTCGTAGGTCACCAGTCTGCTGGGGCAGGAAGCCGTAGAGGACTTGGGAGCCGCTGCGGTTGTCTTTCATCACGTCGTCCTTGGGCTAGTCATCGCTGATCGGGATGCGGGCTTCGACGTCGCGCAGCGACAGCATCGGCTTGCGGTTGCGTCCGAGTAGATCGGTGGGCCATCGCGCGCCGGTTCCGTATTCCTGCAGGCGCACGAAGTAGCCTTCGAGCAGGTCGACCTCGAGGTCCTCGCGGAGCAGGTGTTCGGTGTCCCGGATGCCAAGGGTGGCCGCGACAGCGTCGACCTCGGCCTGCGGCGATAGCCCGGTGAGGTTCACGTAGTCGCGGAGCAGGTCAACGGTGGTGAGGCGCTGCCGTGGAGACTTTGGTTCGTGCACGAACAGGCGTCGGGCCTCAACCGCCGCGGGTGTGGTGAGTTCGAGTACGCGGCGGCTGGAGCGGGTGACCGGGATGGGTTCGACGAACCTGTCGCCTTGTTCGACGAAGGCGCGGAAGTGGCTGTAGACGGTGGAGTCGCGCTCCCGTCCTACCTTGTGAATTACGTAGACGAGGCCGGGATAGGTGCGACCCACACGGGCGGTGGCTTGGATGAACTCCGCCGTGGTGAGAGGTACGCCGAGTACGGTCATGATGTTGAGGCGGTCCACGTCGACGCCGTGCGAGAGCATCGATGATGCGGTGACGACGTGGATCCGTTCGGCGAACTCGTCTTCGGGGCTGAGTAGGTCGTCGAGTACGTCGCGAACGTCAGCGAAGTTCGTTTGGCCGGTCAGCGACGCCACCCGCAGCGGGTCGATGGGTACCTGGGTGCCCATCGAACGTCGGGCAGCTTCGACGTCACGTACGGTGTTGCCGTAGATCACGTCGGTGCCGTACAGGTTGAGCAGTTCGTCGGCGAAGGTGGGATCGATGCCGATCTCGGTGCACGTGGCGTCTCGGGCGCTGATCAGCCGGCGGACGCTGTCTTGCAGGATCGTCGTGGTGCGGTCGGACACCCATTCCAGGGTGACGCCACGCGGCCATACGGCGACGAATCGGCGCAGGAGTTGATCGGTTTCGCGGCTCCAGAAGCTCTGTCCCGCCTGAGGTCCGGGTTGGGGAAACACCCGGCCGGGCCGGGAGTACAGCACGTCCACTTGCCGTTCGTAGCCCTCTAGGGTCGCCGACGATGCGATGATCTTCGGCGAGGTTCCGGTGAGCTCGCGCTGAAGGCCGTCGAGGATGGCCTCGTAGTGTGAGTCGACCGCGCCGAGTGAGTCCCGGAGTAGGTGGAGCTCGTCTTGCAGCCGGAAGCTGGGGGCGAAGCGGGCTCGTTGCTCTTCGGTGATCGGGGTGGTGACGGCGTCGCAGTCGGGGACGAGGCAGCCACCCTTGCGGGAGCCGCGTTTGGCGTAGGTGAAACCGTGCCCGTCGCGAGTGCACCATGCGGTTGGTCCGTGTACGAAGCCGCGCATGCTCGCTTGCATGCCGATGACCGACGCTTTGTCGAGCGTACCAATGACGACGGTGGGTAGGAACCGGTAGATCTCGGCGTCGACGACATAGATCGGCAGCGGTTCACCCTTGGTGCGGCAGGCGGGGTTCGCGCAGAAGTGTTCTAGGCGCCACACGCGTCGGTTAAATCGCACCTCTACGGTTTGCTCGGCGCAAATGGAGCAGCGGCTGAGCACCTTGTACCGCTTGGGCATGGCGTCGTCTTCGACGTCGATGGGGTTGTATTCGGTGGGCTGTTTCGGAATGTCGTTGGGCGTGGAGGACGCGCCAATGAAATAGCCCAACGAGATCGGGTGCCCCTTGATGGCATGGTCCTGCCGCACGACCTCCGCAGCACCGAGCGCGTCGGCGAATCGCTGTGTCTGCTGCAAGGAGAGCATCCGTAGAGGGAACCGGCTCCAAGCGGTGATGCCGGATCGTTTACCGCGAAGCCGGTCGAAGAACGCCGCGAGGATGAGCAGACCGAGATATGTCTCGGTCTTGCCACCTCCGGTGGCGAACCAGACGATCTCTACGGTGTCCCACTCGCTCGGACCGTCGGTCAGGCTGGGTAGGACCGAGAGGATGAAGCCGATCTGGAATGGGCGCCAGCCGTGGTAGCGGCCGCGGGCGGCTCTGGCCATCGCCTCGTTCATGAGCTGGAACGCTCGCCTCAGGACGTCGTTCTCCCCGAGGATCGCCACGCCACGGCGCACCCGTTCGACCTCGGCGCGGTGATGGCCCGCGGCCTCGCGGGCTTCGGCGAGCATCTCCGCGCTCCAGCCGCCGGTGGTCGCACGGCGGGTGAGCGTGTCGTCGGACCAGTGCTGTTTTCCCCACTCCTCGTAGGCGAGCGTCAGCGCGGTCAGCTGCGGGATCGGGTCCGTGGCGAGAGTATGGAAGCCAAGGTCGAGTCGGTGGGGTGCGGTGCCGTCAAACGTGTACTCGGGGCGTTTCCGTTCGATGACGACGGTGTCGGCGGTGGTGAGGATGTGACTGTTGGGGTCGTCGGAGTTGACGCCGCAGTTGATACCGATCGCGGTGAGGCTTCGGTCGTAGCGGAAGCTGTCAGGCAGGCTCTCCAGGGTGTAGGGCGCCGTCGGCAGGTCGAAGATCGTCATCTGGGTCTGGAACAGGTACCGCTCTCCGCGGGGACCCTTGTTCTCTCCTGTCGTGTTCACGAACTCCACGGTGAGTTCGGGGCTGGCGTCTCGCCACGACTCGTCACTGACCCGGATTTCCGCCGACGCGGCTATACCCACCTCTCGTAGCCGGGCGGTGATCTTCTCCGCGCCGAAGCTCTGCTCTCGGAGCCCTAGTTCCATGGTGATCGGAACTTCGACCTCGATGACCTCGGTCTTCGCCCACTTGTTTGAGGGCGTCTTTCCTTCACCGTTGGCGATCTGGTACCAGCCACAGGCGCTGATCCGGACGGTGAATGCCCATGGACCGGCCGTGGCGGGCCGCAGCCGGATTCCGATGGCGCATGGATCCATTCGTCGCTCGCGGCCGGGACGGGCGATGGCGGCGCTCTCCGGTGCGAGCCGTCCCAGCCAGAAGACCCCCGCCGGGTCGACGTCAAGCGTCTCCGTGTGGTCGCCGCGGCCCTCTGCGGTGACTCGCTCGTCGAGCCACCGGACGAAACGAGTGTGCGCTTCGTGGCCTCTCATGCCGCTCTCCCCAACACCATCTCCGCCAACGCACGAACATCTCGGTCCTTACGGAGGACTTCGAAAATCTTCGACTCGAGCTGGCGCACTCGTTCCCGACTAATGCCATGCTCGATCCCGATGGACTCCAGCGTCGCCTCGTCCTGATCCCCGAAGCCGAAGCGGGCCTCCACAATGCGTAGCGACCGGGGATCCAGAACCTCGGTCAGCCGCTGTCGCAGCCCAACCGCGACATCCGATGTGACGACGGCTTCCTCGGGACCAGGCTCGGTAGCCACCAGCACAAGATCACCGAGAGTCGCTTCGCCGTCGACGGCGGCCACGGAGGCGTCGAGATGAACGACCGGTGAAGACCAATCCAGGAGCGCCTGAACTCGTGCCGGGTCTTCCTGTACGCCACCGGCGATTTCGGCGAGGCTGGCGGGACGACCATTCCGCGCCTCGAAGGAGCGCGCGTAGTTTTCGACCTTGCGAACCTGCTCCCAAACGTGGACAGGGAGACGGACGAGGGTTCCGGTGTCGGCGATCGCGCGCTCCACCGACTGTCGAATCCACCACGACGCGTACGTGGAGAACTTGAAACCCTTCTCGGGGTCAAACTTCTCGGCCGCTCGATGAAGACCCTTGACGCCTTCCTGCACCAGATCATCGAAGTCCAGGTCGCCCGACCGGTGGGTGTACCTGCGCACCATGCTGATCACAAGGCGAATGTTCGCAAGGATGAGGGCATCTCGGGCCTGTCGGCCGTCATCGATCAGAGCCTGAGCTGGCGGGGCGGGATCGATTCCCAGGCTGGCCGCAGTCTCAGCGGCGGCGAGGCCGAGTTGGATGCGCCTACCAAGGTTGACCTCGTCCTCCGCTCGGAGAACGGCGTGGATCCGCATCGACGCCGGCAAGGTGGCGGCGTCGCGTCCAGCCGACGTCCCGCCGTCCGGCGCGATGCCAGCCGGCGCGGCGACCTCGACCCCGAGGTCGCGGAGGGCCAGAACGATCTCTGGCAAAGCGTCACCGAGGCCGCGTGCCGTGACGACGCGTACCACGTCGGACCACTCCAGCTTCCCCGCCCGCTCCGCGTCGTCGGCCAGTACGGCCACGCAGCGGACGAAGTTGTCCCCTTCGCTCACCCGAACGTCTCCTCCATGTCACGTTTTCGCCCCAACAACCCGCAGCCTGAAGCCGCTCGGGTTGGTGACGCCCCGGAAGGCCACGCCTTCGCCTGCCCACGAGAAAACATGCAGGAGCGCAACTCGCTCCGCAAGGACACAAGGGGGGCACCATTCGCGTGTGTCGACCTCAATTGTTTGGGCTCGCGGCAAAAGCGCATTACGCCCGAAGCGTTGACGGCCGATGCGCACTCCGATAAGTTCTTGCCGTAGCCCGCGTATAGGCACGGCCCGCTCGGCGGCACGTATGCCCTGCTCCCGACGTTGCTCGTTCTCCCGTACCACCGCTCACTTGAGGCTTGGAGCTCGGATGCGCAGGTCGGCCAGGCACCTATCCGCTGTCCAAGAATCACCCGTTCGGGTGATGCGAGTGCCGCTCGGTGAATGCGGATTCCGATCGCGATAGCCGCAGGGGGGCGTGCCGTCTTGAAACGAGAACATGCGCGACGCACGCCGGCAACGCTTGGGGCGACGTCGACTGCCGCGGCGTTCCTAGCTGCCGCCAACGCGCATAGGGAGCTAGCTGTCGTCGGGAACTGGTGGAGGCGTGGGCGGGCCGCGAGCCGTCGGCTGCAGAATGGACCGACCTAACGGTGCGGCGTTGACGATGTCACTCGACCCTGCGGAACATGAACATGGCGCCGACCAGAGTCGCGCGGTGCCCACCCCGATCGCCGCGCCCCGATCAGGCCTCGCCATGTCCTTGCTCCTAGCTGTCGGTCCTGACGACACGGAAAAGTTGTGCCATGCGGTTGGCGCCCCAGGTCTGACGTGTCAGACTGCGGAACCCAGATCGGCGAGCTCGGAGGCGGCGTTGACAGACAAATGGGCGGCTGATTTTCGCCTCAGCATCACCCGCGCACTCGCCGACCAACTGGAAACCACCCTGCGGCCCCTCAAGCCCACCCCCCTGACAGCGGCCAACCTCTCCGCGGTCCTAGGTCGTCCCGGCGTGTACGCGCTGTTCTTCAACGAACGGCGCGTCTACGTCGGGAAGGCCGCCAAATCGCTGCAGGACCGGCTCACCCAACATCTCCGCAAGCTGTCCGGTCGCACTGGGCTCGACTCCGCATCCGTTCGATTCGTGTGCGTATACGTCGATGAGGACCTCGACGCGGCAGCGCCGGAAAAGCTGCTCATCAAGAAGTATCGGGAGCATGACAGCATCCCGTGGAACACCAACGGTTTCGGAAATAAGGACCCGGGCCGCAATCGCGACACGAGCGTGGTCAAGGCGGCGCACTTCGACGCCACCTATCCCATTGATCTTGACTACCAGTGCCGTCAGGAGCCGGGGATGCAGTCGGTGGCGGCCGTCTTGGAGGCCGCGAAGGGCCAGTTGCCCTATTTATTGCGGTTCGACAGCGGCGCGGCGGCCAAGAAGACTTACCGTGACACCTTGATGGTTGTGCCCGCCCAACCCTTGGCCGCGAGAGACCTCGCCCATCAGTTGGTCGCCGCTCTACCCGCTGGATGGCAGCTGACGGCCTTGCCTGGCTACCTCATCTTGTATCAAGAGCGTCGACGGTATGACAGCGCCCTTGGCTGGTGGCGACGGGAGTCGGACGGTGACGTGCAGTACACCCCGGGTCCCCGCCAGTTCGCAGCAGGTGCGGTGGACGTGGAGGCAGCGGACGTGAGTGGTGGCGACGCCACTTCGCTCTTCGAGCTCGACGCGTAACTTTGACTTAGTGAGAGGCATCGATCGCGAATGCCCACCTTCGTCGATTACGTCGAGATAAGTCTCGCCGCCGCGCGAGAGCAGTGGCAGGCCATTCTTACGCGCACACCGGTCACAGCCGGCCGGCAGGTGGCCTTCCTTCCTGTCGAGACGTTGACGTGCCTTGCCGCGAGCCTGCTGGTCAACCACCGCAAGTACGGCGGCTCGACCGCGCATAGGGCCGAGGCGCCTGTCCCCGCACTCGGGCGTCTGTTTCAACGCCCCAACAGCAGCGTCCTGGCGAAGATGGCGAACCTTGACGGCAGTAGACGCAACGGCGCCAAGTACGAGATCGAGGTAGCGGCTCATCTCCTCGCGGTTCCGGGGCGCCTGGGCGCCGTCTACCGGGTCATACTCGCCGCAGCGCGCGACGTCGGTATCGACTCAGAGAACCTCCCAGACTTTCTTGGCATCACCGACGACGACACTGACCTTCGGCTTATCGGTCAGGACGAACTCGAAGCAGCGGAAGTCGAGGAGGCCGTACAGGCGACGTCGACTGCCTGGCTCGAGTCGCGCGCCGATCTCGACGAACAGACCACAGAACGCCTCCTGGTCGCCGCTGCCCGCATCGGTCAGCACCGATTCGCCAGGGAGGTGCTGCGTAACCACGGTCACCGCTGCGTCTTCTGCGGCCTGTCGGTGAAGGTGGCAGGCGATAAGGCTCCCCGCATGCTGGTTGCCAGTCACATCAAGCCATGGCGGACGAGCACCCCGGCCGAGCGCCTAGACGCGCGCAACGGCCTTACCGCCTGCCCTACGCATGACGTCGCCTTCGACACTGGACTCATGACTGTCAACGGCGGCCTGCGTATCCATCTCAAGCCCTCACTCGCGCACGCTGTACGCATGGACACGGCGACCCGCGCCGCTTTCGGTCGACCGCCGTTGGCTGACCGTCTCCTCCTACCTGCGGCCGCGCCGCCTCCGCGGGCGAGGTACCTAACGTGGCACCACCTGCATATCTATGGAGATACACCATCGACGCCATCCGATTCTCCACTTCGGTAGGCGCCGTCCGGTCCTCGGGGTTCTCCGCATCCGTATCGGCTTGCGGCATGGGTCGTCCATTCGAGGCGTCAAGCCGCCGTGGTTCGCCGCCACGTACAGCGATCAACTACTCGCCTCGTGAGAAAAATCAAGATGACAAAGAGGATCGTTCTGGACGAGCCCGCCGGTTGGAAGCCGCCTCCCGGACCGCGGTCGCGACGCGATCGGCGGCCTCGGTGGGATTCTCGTGCTCCCAAATCCTGATCACGGTCCAGCCGGCTTCGGTGAGTAGTCCATTGGTCTCGGCGTCGCGGGCGCGGTTCCCGGCGATCTTTTCGCTCCAGAAGCGGTCGTTGGCGCGAGCGGGACGGTAATGCTCGGGGCAGCCGTGCCAGTAGCAGCCGTCGATGAACACCGCGACGCGAGCTGCGGAAAAGACAACATCAGCGGTTCGGCGCAGGCCGGCCATTGGTCTGGCGTTGATCCGGTACCGCAAGCCCATCTTGTGCAGAAGCGAGCGTACTCGTCGCTCCGGGCCTGTGTCCCGAGCCTTGTTCGCGCGCATGACGGTCCGTACGGCCGGGCTCTTCGCCCAAGACGATGAGGCGGTGTCCGGTGGGGTGAGAAGGCCTCGGGCCCAGGCCAACCGCCATCCCTCGGCCAGGTTGTCGGCCCGGGTGTCGTGTTCGACCTCGCCCAGGTATCGAGCAGGCGAGCGACCCCTGTCGGACCATCGCAGATAGGCCCGAATCCGGCGAGTTCGGGGCAGTAGTTTGAGGTCCACGGAGGCGCGGGCCCGACGTCCATCGCCGAGGTCAACCCATCGCCGATCGGGTCCTCCGGCGGCACGGTCTTGCTCCAGGGATGCCGCCTTTCGGCTGCGGCCGCGCCGGCCCCTCCAGGCTCTTGAGTCTGGGGGCTTATCCGCCCAGTGACTCTCTGATCTGGCGGAAGTGATGGTCACCGTTGGCTCTCGGCCTCGTCGAGCGCTGCGGCGATGGCTTTGGCGAAGAACTCGCCGAGGACAACGGGTACAGCGTTGCCGAGCTGGCGCATCTTCTCGCCCCGAGGACCAGCGAGCAGCCAATTGTCCGGGAAGGTCATGACGCGCGCTGTCTCCCGTACCGTCATGTACCGATGCCGGTAGGGATACGGCTTCTCGCCGGCCGGTTCATGCCACAGGTCGTCGGTCAGCATCACCGACTCGCCGCCAGGGACGCCATGCACTCCTGCCTTGACCGTCTTGGCGGGTCGGTCGAGCTCGTTCGGTGTATGGCCGGCGTAAATGCGCGCGTCTGGCCAGCCGATGTGGTCGGTGAACCCACCGAGATTGTGCTCTCGCCGATCGAGCCAGTCCCAAGGCACGGGTGGAAGGGGGGGCTGTCCGTCAAGTCCTTGGATGGCATCTCGCAGGGTTCGCCACGGCAGTCTGCCGTCATCCTCGGGAGGGGTGGTTGGCAGTCGGGACATGACGCGCTCGCGTACGTGCTCGGGCACCTGGGGATGCCTCCGCCAGTAGGTGCCGTCGAGCATCGATCGAATCAGCGCCGCCTCCGAGTATCGCGGACGCACCGACCGCTTGAAGCGCTCGATGTCGACTCCCAGGTCCGATCGAAACGCCACGATGATGATCCTGTTGCGGATCTGCGGAACGCCGTAATCGGCGGCGTTTACCGTGGTGGTGACGACGTCGTACCGCCGCTTGGGGTCCGGGGGGTCCTCGGCCAGGCGTTCCTTGAGCACCTCGTCATGGTCGCGCCAGGTCGAGTCGTGGTCACGCTCCTGGAAGGGGAGCTGCAACTCGCGCTCGATGTACTCGAAGTACGGTCGAAAGGACGGGCGCAGCAGGCCGCGTACGTTCTCGCACATGACGGCCTTGGGCTGGATCTTGCGGATGGCGCGAAACATCTCCGGGAACATGTTCCGCTTGTCCTCGTCGCCCCTCGCGACGCCGCCCAGGCTGAATGGCTGGCATGGGGGTCCCCCGGCGAGGAGATCCACCCGATCCCATAGGTAGTCGAACTTGACCCCGCTGACGTCGCCCCTGGCCAACGGCCACCTCTCGCCGGGGAGGGGCACCCGCTCGGTCTCGCCGCGGTCAACGGCGGCGTTGGCCTCAAGTGTGTCGCACGCGTACTTGACCAGTTCGTTGACCAGGAGGGGACGAAAGCCCGCTCGGTGAACAGCCATCGCCAAGCCGCCGCCGCCGGCGAAGAGTTCCACCGAGGTGCGGTCCCTGATCTGCTCTCCGGGCGGCTCAGACATGAGGGGAGCATACCGCGGAGTTGTCGATCTTGGAAAGGCGAATCGCGCGTTCGTCGCGGCCGCCGGGTCTTGGTGTCGGCTGAGTCCGTCCGAGCCGCGGCATCCGCGCGACTCGGGGTGTGGTTGGGTATCGCCATCGTGAGGAGGGCGATGGCAACTTGGCAGTTCGGTCCGTTCGACAACGACGACGCGGTTGAGTGGTGCGATGCCCTAGAGGCCGCCCCCCTCGACCAACGCGTCGAACTCGTACACGACACCCTTGCGGTCGCGGTGGCCGGGCGGGCCCTCACGGCGGGGGAAGCCGCTCGAGCGGTGGCGGCGGCCGCCACGGCGCTCCAATCGCTCAACGGCGTGCCGTTCTCGAACTCGGCGTACGCTCCACGCTTCCTGTCCGACAAAGGGGCCATGGCAGTCGATTCATCAATTCGAGACCTGGCCGTGCAAGCGCTCGGCGAAGTGCTCGCGAACGGTTCAGCCTGGCGGCTGCGATGGGCTGACGACATCGAGGAAGAAGAGGCTCTCGCTGTCGTCGAAAGCCTTCGGAGTCACCTCGTATCGGCGGTAACGCCGTAGTCACACATCGTTGGGCATGTTCTCGTCAAAATCTGCCTCAACAGGTATGTCTTTCCCGGCAGCGGTGGTGAAACTAGTGGGTGCCAGCTGTGCAAGGTCACCAATGACGCCCCCCACGATTGACTCGAGGGTCCTGTGAGGCGGCACCCGTCGGAAGTGGACATCGATCTCCTTTCGGATCAGGCTCTCCGGCTTCTGATCCTCGGCGAGTGCGTCCGCCCACTGCCTGCCTGGGTGGAGCGTGTCCCAAGGTGATCGCTTGTTACTGCGGGTCTCTGCATTATCGCCATGCTTGCTCATTCCGGAGCAGATCTTCGTATCGTTATTCCAAATCGGCTGGAAAAACTGTATGAGCTGCTCCTCGGCCGCGCTCTGATACCCCGTCTGCACGATGAGGAATCGGCACTCGAAGTCCTCCAGGCGCAAGGTTGACGTGGCCTTCTGGATGCTCTTGCGGTGATCGTTCAAACGGCGATGCAGACGCGTTCCTTGGCTTACCGCGTCCTTCGCCTCGGCGTCTTGCGGGTCCGCCTTGCCGACGTATATCGGCTGCTCCGTGCGGGAAATCGGCGAATACGCGTCAAAGGGGCCGTTGTAGTACAGCGCGTACACCCCGGCTCCATAGAAAGGCCTGAGGGCCGCCAGTGGATGCCTCTGCTGGGCGATCATGGTCAGCGCGACGATACGACCCGTGGTGCTGGGAGCGCTGGGATCGAACAGGCCTCGTGGCCTCAAGATTGGGTCGAGGCGAGTAACGGCCTGGTCCAGCCGCTTCGCCTCAGCGGCGAGGGCCCCACGCAGCGCGTTGCGGGTGGCTGTGTGACGGGGTGGATGGATCGCCTGCAACTCGTCGGCGATGGCCGCAAGTCGCTCGACGAGACTTTGGCGGCGGTCGCGCGCCCGAGGACTCGGCGAAGGCACGCCTTGAGGCTACAGGGCTACCCGGGTGACTTCCTTGCGCAGGTATCCCAGGCCTCGTCGACCAGACTCCACAGTGCTTGGCACGGCTCTGCCTTCGAGCAGCATGTCTCCTGATGGTAGGTGCTCACGAGGTATGGACGACCGAATCGCGAGGCAGCTCTGCTGCGCAGGGCTTTGTAGACATAATTGTCATTCTGTGGGCCATCGCCCAGGCACCGCTCCCGTAACGGCGTCTCGCGGTAGTCATGAAGGTCTGGCGTCACCGCCGGCGCATGACCGCGTAGACCATCCTGCTCGTCACCTGCCGGTAGCCGGCACGGGTCCAAGGTGGTGCGGGCGCGGTCGATGACGGCGGCGTCGATGTCGACGGTGGCGACGGTGCCGCCTGGTCCGAAAATGTCGGCGATCAGCGCGGCGTTGTAGCCACCGGAGCCGACCTCCAGAACCCGGGCGCCGAGCTGAAGGTGAGCGGCGTGCAACATGGCGGCTTGAAGCCACGGCTCGGAGATCGAACTCGTCGCGCGCCCGTCCGGGCCGCGGCTGGTGATGATTACGTCGTTGGCGTAGGCGACGTCGAGGCTGATGCCGTCGGCGGCGAACAGATGTCGGGGCACCCGGTGAAACGCCGCCCGGACCCGCCGGTGAGGTGATCCACTGGTCGGCGAGGAGTTGGTCGACGAGCAGAGCGCTGGCGTCATCGGCAGGCACGGTGTCGAGCGCAGAACCAGCCATGGTCGACCTCCGCGAACGGGCGTCGGAGGATGCGGATTCGCGGCGACGATATCGGGCGCATGTGACAAAAAGCGCCTGGCCCGGTCGCCTCGTGGGAGGTCCCCGGCCGACCCGTCCGTCGCCCTTTCGGAAGGCCGCGAGCGCCTGGCTGCCGCCGCGCCTCACCGTCGTGCGGACGTGAAATCGACTCATCGGGTTTTCCGCGCGGACGTAGGATTCAACGGGCGGTTTAGGTGCTGTGAATCGCGGTTCCGGCGAGGGCGAGCGCCGATGACAAGGTCCGGCGGGCCGAGTCCGGAAGTCGTCCAAGGCCGAGGCCGCTCGCGCTGATCATCTGCCTCAGCGGGCCGTGGTATTCAGGACCAACGCCTGGACCTTTGAGAAGTTCACGCGCGGCGTTGGCGTCCTGCTCCTGGAAAACCTCTGCGACCATGCGATCGATCACCGCCGTTGCAGCGGCTGTGCAAAGGTCGGGGGAAAGGTCGAGGGCGGTGAGGACTAGCCGGGTGCGAAATAGCGAGAGCCCCGGACCTGTGGCCATAGTTGATGCTCGGTCGATCAGTTCTCTGTGGTCGGCTAGGCTTCGATCGCCGACGGTGGCTGCGCTCCAGGCGTGTAGGAGATCGCGTACCAGTTCCTCCCACGGGTGCTCGATCGTGGTGCGGTTGAGGATGGCGGTAGCTGTGCGGGTGCTGCCGTGGATGAGGTGGGCTACGACGGCGACCTGTCGCCCGTCGTGCAGAGTGGTCCCGATCCCGTCGTAGCGTTCGACATGTTTCACCGCGTCGGCCCACCGCCCGCCGGCGGTGAGCGCGCGGGTTCCGTCGGACAGCAGGATGTTGCGGAGCCAGCTGGTGATCTCCTGGCGTTCCTCGACCTTTACGGGGAGCTGCCGAGGATGTATCTCCAACTCTCCGATGACGATTGGTTCGCTGTTGGCGACCGCATGGTAGAGCGCGGTGAGTAGCTGGTGCGCCGTTTCTCCGTCGCCGACGCGGATGCGCAGGCGGGCGAGATTGACGACTGGTTCAAGGGCGAAGCGGGCGGTGTATCCGTTGAGAGGGGCGCGGCTGAGGTAGAGGCGCGCGTGATGGTGGCACCAGAGTTCGGCGAGTTCTGCGTCTGCACAGTCGGAGGCGACGAGAGCAGCGCCGTTGAACACCATCGACGCCTTCTCCGGATCGTGTTCGCGGTGGGCGGTCTCGGCGAGCCCGGCGAGGCGTGTGACCCGTGCGTCGAGCGGTTTGGCTGGCGGGCGTCTGCGGGCGACGAGGGGGAAACGGGTGGCGATGCTAGGGGTGAAGGACAGGGGCATGATTGTCCTCATCTGCTGCGGTGGCCGCCCCACGGGCGAGACAGGGTATGGATGCCTGCGGTGACGCTTCGCACGCTTGCCGCGCTCCCTTCGGGCCTCCGGGGCGGGGCCACCGTCCCGGCGGCGCACGGTCAGAACGAGATCGTGAGAGTGGTGTCGGGTCGGCTGATGTCGCCGGTCTGGACCGGTCGGGTTCCGGTGCGGTGGGCGGTGACAATGGGCTGATTCGGGCGGCCCGCACTGTCCCATTGGTCGAGCAGGTCGGTCAGTTCCGCGGCGAGTTTGTCGGCGTCTGGGCCGTTGGCGATGGCGCCGAGTTCGTGGTGGCCGTCGCTGGACTGTTGAAAGGCGAGGTAGGCGATGGTGCCGCCGTCGTAGATGGCGGCTCCGGCCCACCGGTAGGCGGGGGTGAGCAGTCCGCTGGTGCGGGCGGTATCGCCTGCGCGGAGGCGGCCGAAGGGTTTGCTGGCGTTGACGAGGAGCCACAGGTCGAGGTGGCCGATGGGGTCGTCGTCGGTGACCTGGATACCGGTCCAGCGTTCGTAGCGAGGGTGGCTAAGGGCGCGGGCGAGGGCCGCGCGGTCGGGTTGGTCGTTGGCGTCGAGTTTGAGGGCCGCATCGGTGTCGAGGCGGACGTGCTGGTCGGTGTGCTCGGCCGCGCCGCGCAGGGGCACGAACCCGCAGACCAGCGGTGCCGTGGTGCTGACCAGGGTGGTGGGGTCGGCGCGGTCGAAGGCGAAGCATCGGGTCAGACCGCTTTCGTGCACGCGCAGGGGCACGACCAGGCGACCCCGCTCGGCGAGTTGGTCCCACCAGGCCGCGGAGATGTCCCACGCGCCGGCGGTGACAATGATCCGCTGGTAGGGCGCGGATTCGGGGTGGCCGAGGGCTCCGTCGCCGCAGATCACCTCGACGGTGTCGTAGCCGGCGCGGTCGAGGCCGGCGCGGGCGCCGTCGGCGAGGTCCTGATCGAGTTCGATGGTGACGACCATGCCACCGGGGTTGGTCAGTTCCGCGAGGAGGGCGGCGTTGATGCCGGTGGCCGCACCGATCTCCAGAATGTGGTCCCCGGGTTGCGGGTCGAGCTGTTCGAGCATGTCCGCGACGAGGCTGGGACTTGACGCCGACGACAGCGCGGCGCCTGTGGGGTCGCGTTTGGTGACGATCTGGCGGCGGGTGTAGACCGTCTCCAGATCGACGCCGGGAAGGAACCGCTCGCGGGGCACCGTCCGGAACGCCTGCTCGACACGGGCGGAGCGGAGGTGACCGCGCTGTTTGAGGGTGGTGACGAGCTGCTCGCGCAGTTCGGCTGCGCTGAAGTCCGCAGGATCGGCTGGGGAGTTTTTCACCGCTTTTACCCTACTGTCGGTCGAGCCGGCGAGGTGGTAGCCGGGCGGGATGGTGGACGTATGGAAGGTGACGTGCACGGCGGCTGTGGCCAAGTGCCGCGCGTCGGCCGCGGAAATGCCGAGCCGGTTGAACAGAAACAGGATGTGGTAGGTCAGCACGCCGCGTAGGTCGCGGGTCAGCGTGCCGTGCCGGTCGAGGAACCCGAGGTCTCGGCCCGCCTGCTCGTGAGCCCTCGACCACTGCGGGGTTGCGCTCAATGGGCTGCGCGGCGCGTCGTCGGCGGCGGTGAGGAGGCGCTGCATGGCGGCGATCAGCCCGGGGCTGGGCGTGGGTGCCTGCGGTTGGTGCCGGCGGGCAGCGACCTTGTGCCAGACATCGCCTTGTTCAGAGAATTCCAGGCCGGCGGCGCGCATGAGGCGGGTGGCCAGCAGCACGCCGAGCTCTCGTCGGTGATCGCCGCCGGCGGCGAGGTGTCCGAGGATGTGGCGGCTGTCGGCGTGGAACAGGGTGTGAGCGATCGTCATCGCGTGGTCGCCGCCGAAGGCGTACGCCTCGGGCCGGTAGACCGGCTCGACGACATCTCGGATGCGGTCGTCGGCGGTGATGTCGGCGAGCAGCCAGTAGAACCGGTTGAGCTGACCTCCGGGCAGCAGCCGCAGTCTCCACGTCTCGGTCTTGCGGATGAACCAGAACGCGGCGGTCACACCGTCGTCCTCGGCGACGGCGAGCGCCGGGGCGAGCCGGGTCGCGGCGTACTCCTCAGCGGCTCGCCAGCTCGCGAAGCTCAGATTGACCTGGCGCCACCGGCTGACCGGCGCGACGCCTGGTGGGGCCTCAGTATCGGCTTCGGGATCGAGGTCCATGAGGTGCTCCTTGTCTAGGTGATCAGCAGGCTCGTGGACCAGTGGATGTCGGTTCCGGTCGCGAAGGTGTGCAGGGCAAGGGCGATGCCAGCCGGCCCCGAGATCAGGCCGGACGACGCGGGTGTGGGGTCGGTGGCGTGCTGGACCAGCAGACGCATCAGGTAGGGCACCGAGGCGGGTAGGCGGGTGTCGCGGGCGTCGGCGGCGGCGTACCAGAGTGTCGCGGCGAGGCCCGCCCAGCCGTGACACAACGACGGGTCGATGATCCGGCCGAGCTGGACGGGGTCGGCCACACAGCGGGCCAGCGCGTCCTCCGCCGCCTGCTGCCGGTCGGAGTCACTGAGGGCGATACCGGCGAGCTGCACGGCGCGGGCCATCCCCGGGGTGCCGTAACACCAGGACGGGCGCGCTGGTCCAGTGATGGCGGGCCGCCCGGCGCGTAACTCCGCGACGGTGATCTTCTCGGGCCACCGCGGGCCCGCCGCGTCTGTCTGCTGCCATGTGTCCAGCCACGAGCAGATCCGGTCGATTGCCTCGGACTGTCCCGGCACCCGGATGTCGCGTCGCATGGCCAGCGACAGCAGGGCCAGGGGACCGGTGATGCCGTGCGCCATGCCGACGTTGGCGTGTCCGCCGCGCTCACGGCTCTCGCCGTTGCTGGGTGGGTCCG
Source organism: Micromonospora chalcea (assembly GCF_028768405.1). NCBI lineage: Bacteria > Bacillati > Actinomycetota > Actinomycetes > Micromonosporales > Micromonosporaceae > Micromonospora > Micromonospora chalcea. Next base: position 6,617,861 of record NZ_CP118233.1, read on the forward strand.
CGCTCCACCAACCCGGCGCGAGCAGGCCTACGGCGTCGTCGGCGTCGACCGGCTCGGTGAGCCGCACCAAATAGGCCAGCACCCGGCGCAGCAGGTCACCGTCCGGGGATCGGCGTAGCAGGTGGGCGCCCAGGCCGGTCAGCCCGCGGACGAGGTCGAACTCCGCCAACCGAGGTCGGGCGCTGGCAGCGAGGCGAGCGTCGGCAGCGGTGAGCCGATGCTCGGTAAGGTCCGCGACGGCGGTATCCAGCGCGTTGAGGGCAGCAGGTCGGGCGTGCGGCATGGCCGTGGTCAGCGCGTGAGTGACGGCGGGTGCACCGAACCACAGGCCCGCTCCGGTGCCGTTGTTCAGCGTCTCCGCGCTCGCGTGACGCAGCCAGGCACGGACCGGTTCCCATTCACCGTGCCCCGTCTGCGCGCGCACCCCGTGCAGGATCGCTACCCCGGCGGCCCCCTTGGACAGCGATTGGCCGTACCAGCGGGTGCTCCGCGGCCCGTAGTCGACCCCGTCGGGTAGCGCCGGCGGCTCCATCAGGGTGTCGCTGATGCAGGAGGCCATCGTCTCAGCCGCTCGTAGGAGCGGCGTGGCAAGCGGCGTAACCGTCATCGGGCGGCTCCTGGTGTAGGGACACGGCGACGGACCGTGGCCAGCGCGATGTGGCGGGCGAGCCGATAGGTGACCTGCTCGGCGGCCTCGTCCGGGCCGTGCGCGCGAACGAAGTGCAGATGCGTCAGCGACGTGAGTACCGTCGCAGGGGTCAGCGGTCCGCTGAAGGCGGACAACGCATCGGCGTACCGGCCGGCGGCCTGAGCGCGTTCCTGCCACGCACGCTGAACCTCGTCTGGCATGAGCGTCGGATCGAGGGCGACCGCCTGGCGCAGGACGCCCCGATCGATTGGCGCTCGTCCGGCGTGCTCCGGCCGGGCGACAAGCCACTCGCATCCGCTTTCGCGGCTACCAAGCATTGCGGCGGCCAGGTCGAGCATGCTCGCGGCGGTCAGCGCCTGCGGTGCGATTTGAGAGTCCTTCGCTGCCAGCTGGGCTAGGGCGGCACGGGAGTCCGCGCCGAACAGCTCCTCGGCGGCCGACATGGCAGGACCGGTGCCGTACCGGCCGGTTTCGGGACGATAGGTGTCCAGGCGCAGATCACCCGCGAGTCCCTGCCGCCGAAGCGCGACCGCCCACCGGCCGACTCTGATCGCCGCCTGCCCGTAGTCGTCGGTGTGCAGCCGAAGCCGCAGGTGTGAGTAAGGACGGCGCATCCGGATGAACCACCACATCGGCGGTTCGGGCCAGTCGGCGAACAGGGCCGGCAGCCCTCGCCGCAACACCAACTCCACCGTCGACGGGTCGACTGCGAGGGATCCGGACAGTAACCCGCTCTCTCCCGGCAGCACCGGGTCAGCGGGCGCGCACGGCGGCCACGAGGCTCTTGCAGCGACTGAGGCGGGCGCCGCAGCCGCAGCGGCGGTGGAGGCGACCGGTACGACGATTTCGTGCGCGCGGCCGGATAGCCATCCGAAGTCCTCTGACCCGGCGGCCTCCACGATGGTGATCCCCGCGTCCCTGTTGGCGTCCAGGTGCGCGCGCAACAGCGACCGGTCCATGGCCTGATCGAGGTCGAGTCGCAGCCGCTGGTCGCTGCGGCCGACCTGCACCCACCTCGGCAGCCGCAGCCGCTCCCGCAGCCCGTCCCACGCCACCGACCATCGGCCGTCGCTGGCGTCGGCGGCGGGAAGCCGCGCCGGATCGATCCGCCACCGCGCCGCGGACAGCAGAACCCGTCCGTATCGCAGGGCGGGCCGAAACGGCAGACACGACGCCGCACCCCAGTCGAACGGCTTGAGTCGCGCGTCCAGGGCCCGCGGCAGCTCGACGAGGAACCGGGCGAGCAGAGGCATCGTGTGCACGGCGCCGGCGTGCGCCACCGTGGGCTCGACCACGCGGCGCCGCGACATCGACACCACGACAAGTCGGGCAGCGTCGGCAGCAACGCCGAGGTCATCGAGGGCAATCATGTCCTCGGCGGTCGGGCGGTGCTCGGCCATGCTGACCAGCCATGGAAGGACCTGCGGAGAGCTGAGCACGTTCTGGGCATGAAGCTTGCGCGGCGGGAAGCTCACCTGAGCCGCCATGGCACCTTCCACCGCGACCGGAAGGCGCGCGAACTGCCCGCGCATCAGCTCCCGCTCGGCATATGGCAGCACGTCGAGGAAGCGGCCACTCGTCGCCACAGCCGACCGGCCCATACCCGTCACCGCGACAACGAACCGGCCTTCTGCCAGTGCGCGCAACGACACCGCGCGCACCTCCGCCGTCACGTCGACATGCGGACTGACGCTGCCTCCTGCGTGATCGGGGCCGGCGAGCGCCCCCACGGTCGCATCGTCGAGAATCAGCTCTCGAACATCGTCGAGCGCCGCTTGCTGTGCTAACGCCAGCAGGCGCTCGTCCCGAGCGGACAGCGGAGCCGCCAGGTCAGCATCGCCGAAGTGCTCCGGGAAGCCGAGACCGGTCACTGGATCGACAACCTCGGCAAGCGGCACCAGCGCAGCCATGCCGTACCGATCGACGAACCGGGAGTGGTAGGCGCGCCACTGGGGGCGCCCCGTCGGATGCGGCGTCAATCGCCGCAGCACCTCCACCGACGCGACGACCTCCGCGGCGACCTGATGCGGCACAACGACTTGATCCGCGAGCCGAAGATCCACCGCTAACGGCTGTGCAACTACCGCCAGCTCCCGCATCCGAGCGGTCAGCCCACCAAGGTCTATCGCCTGGCCCGTGGTGACACCGAGGTGACCGTGTAGCGTCCGAAGTTTCTTGACCGTTTGCCTGACGGATTCGACGTCGGGGGCTGCGTCGAGCTGGTCCAGGAGGTGCTTGATCGGGTCGGTGCAGGTAGACGGCGGCCTCAGGGACGAGATCAACACACCCTGCTCGACCAGGCCGGCGACCAGAGCCTCGACCGAGGCACGCGGGAACTCCAGATAGCCGGCAGCGATCTTGTCGACGAGCTCGGCCCACCGCACCGGCTCGGCGCTCAGAGACATCGCCAGCCGCACTGCCTCGGTACGCCTCACCGACGAGATCCCGTCGGCGGGCACGGAGGCGTGGGGCCGGCAATGCACGACGATCCGAAGCCCCGACACCTGCGCCAGGTTGTTGGCCTGGACGGACAGCCCGTTGCGCACGGTCGGATCGGCCTCCAGGAGCGCGATCAACGACGCCAGCCACTCCGCGTCCGGCCGCACACGGATCGCTGACCGCTCCGACGGCGTCACGGCGGCTACCGCATCGAGGCGTAGCGGCGCGACCCCCGAGAACAACCCGAACGGCGTCGCTCGACCCCGGGCGCGGGCCCGGTACCGTGCCACTGCCAACGCCATCCGCCACGCCTGGCCGGCGTCGAGCCTCGCGTCAGCGAGAGCCGCCTCGACACGGTCGGCAAGTGCGGGACTTGCCACCCAGACCGCTTCCGAGACCCCGACCTGACGCCAGGTCGCTCGAAGCCATGACTCGACACCGGCAGGATCATGCCGGTGCGGCCAGGGCGCTTCACGATTCGGCCAGACGCGAGCCGCGATGCGAATACTGGCGGCATCTACCACACGGAACATGACCGCCCTCCAGCCGTCGATGAGTCTCCTTGCGCGGACCTGCCTCGTGTGGCGCCGGTTCCAGCCGGCGGCTGGGGGACCACCGGCCGGAACCGGCCGGTACGTCGGACTAGCAGTCGCCGCCCCTCACGGTGTCGCAGCCGTCGTCCGTGTCCCCCAGCAGCGCGGCGGCGACCGGGCCCTCCGTGACGATCTCCACGTCGAGCTGGAACGGTTCACCGCTGACGGCGAGCAGGTTCTCCATGACTGGTCCCTCCAACGAGACTTCGATGGGTGGGCAGGCAGACCTTGCGGCCACCAGCCCGTGGGCTACTTCGCGTTTCCTCCGCAGCCGGGATCGGGTAGCGGGAGCTGCTGTCGCTGGCCGAGCAGCGACACGTGCCTTCCCTGACTTCCACGTCGGTTCCGAAGCGGCCGGCTGCCGCCCTAGAGCCTTACCGGCTACACATGACACGATCACTCATGGTTAGTGGTGCGGGAATACCGACTTGCGGTCCGACTTCGTGTCCCCTCGCGGCGCGACAGCGTAAGGGCTGGATGATCGAGACAGCCGGTGGCATAGTCGGCAGGGCTCAGCAGGCTGGGTAAGGGGAACTCGTGCCTCGTCATCCGGACACCATGATCAGTCCGAACACCGTGCTCAGCGACGCCCGGCATCGGCTGCCCTCACCTGTGCGACCCGGCCAGCGTATGTCCCGTAGCGAGCTAGCCGATGCGGTCAACACCGCGCTCGATCGGATCTATCCCGACCGCGACGTCACCGCCCAGTACGTCGACTCCCGCTGGGTCGGCAAGCTGGAACGCGGTGAGCATCGGTGGCCCAGCGAAGCGCGGCGGACAGCTCTGCGTCAGGTGCTTGGTGCTGTCACCGATGCGGATCTCGATCTTTACAGCCCTCGACGTAGCGACGGCGTAGAAGCTGAAGGGCCTACGGTCGAGCCTCAGCCAGGTAGCTGGGAAGAGGCCATCTACCTCCTGCGCGAGCAGTGGCATCTGCTGGTGCAGAACGACAAGATGTTCGGTCCCGAGTACGCACTGATGGGTGTCACGAGGCAACTGGCCACGATCGAGGGCACCCTGTCCGGGGTTCCCCAAGCACTTCGACCCGCCGTCATTCGACTCGCCGCCCAGTACGCCGAATCCGCGGCATGGCTTCACCAATCTCTCAACGACCACGCCGCCGGCCACCGCCGAACACGACAAGCCCTCGCCTGGGCAGACGAGATCGCCGACCCACCGATGACCGCCTGGGCCACCTACCGCAGCAGCCAACAATGGCTGGCATCGGGGCGCGCCGCCGAAGCCGTCGAGCAGGCAGAGGCCGCGCTGCTGCATGACCCGAAGCTTCCTCGCCCGATGCGCGCGGCGCTCCGTGTGCAGCACGCGCACGCCCTCGCCGCGGCAGGTGAGCACCAATCAGCCATGCGGCTGCTCGACTCCGCGCACCGCTGGGCAGCGGACCGTTACCCGGGAAAGCCGGAAGGCGAGCACGCCTCCTACTGCACCAGCGGATACATCGAAGTACACCGCGGGGCATGCCTTCGGCTGGCACAGAGGCCCCAGGCCGCGATCGAGGTACTCGACCAGGCGCTTCCGGCAATTCCGCGCAGGCATCGCCAGGACTTCGCGTCAGCACTGCTGCTCAAGGCGATGGCACATGCCGCAGCACGCCAACCGGATCAGGCAGCGGCAGCGGCACATCACGCGCTGCCGATCGCACGCCGAGCGGGATCGCGATGGGTCTTGCATCAGCTCGCACAACTCGGTGCCGCGGTCAGCGGACACCAGCAGCTACCAGAGGTCCATGCCTTCCTCTACGACCTCCAGGAGATGACCTGATGGCATCAGACGTCGAACTCGCGGCGATGCGCCAAGCGATCACTCTGTCGTCGATCGGTCTGGGAACCACAAGCCCAAACCCGCCCGTCGGCTGCGTCATCCTCGATCGATATGGCGTAACCATCGGCGAGGGCTATCACCGGTGCAAAGGAGAAGCACACGCCGAGGTCAACGCGCTAAGCGCAGCGGGCCCTGCAGTGCAAGGCGGCACCGCTGTCGTCACGCTCGAACCCTGCAACCACATCGGCGTCACCCCGGCCTGCCGGCAGGAACTCATCGACGCCGGCATCGCGCGCGTCGTCATCAGCGTCCTCGACCCGACCTCCCGGGGCGATGGTGGCGCCGCGGTACTCACCGCCCACGGCATTGACGTCGAGACCAACGTGCTGCCCGACGAGACACTCACCGTCCTCGGCCCCTGGCTCGCCGCCACCCGCCGCCGCCGTCCCTACTTGATCTGGGCATACGCCCTCGACAAGCAGAACAGCCAGCTTGTCAACGAGCAACTGGCCGTAGATCTGCGAAGTCGTACAGACCTCGTGCTCAATGACAAGACCCTTGAAGAGGGAGTCCCTGGCGGTCACGCGCCCGAACACTTCACGCTGCCCCACGACCTGAGCGCTGATCTCCGATCGTGGCTGTCGGCCTGCTACGCCACCGGCTCACGAACCATCGTGGCCGTTGGAGCCGATCATTCCGGCGCACTCCACGAGAACCTTGACTGCGTCGACGAGATCGTGATCGCCGTCAAGAAAGCCGCACCGACGGGGGTCATTGCGGCAGCCACCGCAGACCTCACGACGGCGGGTTTCGAGCTGGCTGATATCTCGCCCGGGAGGACGTGCGTGCGTGTTCGCCTTCGCCGGCCCAACGCGTCTCCTTAACGAGTCGACATCGCACGGCCGGGTCTGTGCTGCTGCCGTAGCCGGGGTCGGCCGATTCGCTGCCTGCCATACCTAGTACGCGCGTAAACCTAGAACAGGTACGCCGAGTTGATTGCTCGGCCAGCACCCACGCGCCCAACCGTCGGCGGCGGCGTCCCTAATCGCGGTCCGCCGACTCGCGTCTACCGTGAGGTAATCACAGATTCCGCTGACGACAGCGACATTCGGCCCAGATGCCCGTTCTCCAGCGCGCTGATCTGTCGCCTCGGAAAGCTCAGCGCGCGGACGATCGACTTGCCCGTGACATCATGTTCCTCCCGCAGTCGGCGGGCTTCACGTCCGAGCCATTGTCGGCGGACATACGACTAGTACTCCAGCCGGGGATCGTGATCACGGCTCGATGAGGGCTTGCCGGGCGTAGTGGCTGGTCATGGCTTTGGCTTGGTGGCGACGTCGGCGGATTGACCAGAGCAGCGGGTCGCAGCGCCGGCGGGTGGGCTCGATGATCAGGATGTGGAACAGGTGGCGTAGCTCGTTGACGGTCAGCGGGATCAGCCCGACCGGCTGGTAGTGGTTGCGGTGCTCGGCGGTCGCGGCGGCGAGGAACGCGTGGGCGAGGATCGCCAGGGTGTTCCAGCGGTGCCAGGAGGTCCAGCGGCGGTGTTGGTGCTGGTCGAGGCCGAGGCCGGTCTTCGCGGCCTGGAACGATTCCTCGATCTTCCAGCGGCGGCCGGCGATCGCGACGAGAGTGCCGAGCGCGACGACCTCGGGTGACCAGCAGCGGTAGAAGGCCAGCTCACCGGTGCGACGGCTGCGGCGGATCAGCAGCCAGTGGTGCCCGCTCTGGTCATCGATGGCGTGGGGCAGGGCGATGAAGGCCCAGTCGTAGTAGCGGTGGCCTTTTGCGCCCCGGCCGGCGGAAATTCGCTGCCAGGCGGTGTCGGGAAGCTCGGCGGCGAGGGCGTCGACGCGGTAGACGCCGAGGCCGGTGATCACCTGATGTGAGCAGGCCACGGCCAGGACATAGCCCAGTCGTAGTTGACGCAGCCGGGCGGCCAGCCGCGGGTCGTTGCCGTAGGCCTCGTCGCCGGCCGCCCACCGGCACGGCAGCCCAGCGGTGACCGCGGCGGCGATCATGCGGGCCGCCAGCTGTGGTTTCGTCGCGAAGCGCACCTGCTCAGGGACACCGGCCTCGGCACGTCGTTCGGGGTCGTCGCACCACGACTTCGGCAGGTAGAGGGCCGTGTCGAGCATCGCGTGAGCAGCCTCGGTGGCATAGACCAGGTGCACGGCGAGCTGGCAGTTCTCGATCTTCCCGGCGGTGCCCGAATACTGCCGCTGCACCCCGACGGTGTGCCGACCCTTCTTCAGATCACCCGTCTCATCGATGACCAGCACGGCCTCACCATCACCGAGATGCTCACCGACGAACTCGCGGACATCGGCACGAACCTCGGCGTCGTCCCACGTCACCCGGGTCAGCAGGTCCTGCATCCCGTCCGGGCCGGCGTCCCCGGCGTGTTCGGCGATGCTCCAGCAGTTCTTCCGCGGTAGCGGCGCCAACAGCCCCCGAACGAAGTCACACACCCGCCGACGCGGCTCGGGCCTGCGGAAACGCTGCCCGACCGTCAACATCAGGTCGTCGAACAACACCCGCCACCGCTGGGCGTCTACCCTGTATCCGGCAGCCACCGCTGCATCATGGTCAGTCCACACAACCGCCCATGATCGACGGTGGCTGCCCTCGTACCCCCACCGCACCGAACCGCAGCTCAGCCGAGGTCAACATCCCCGGCTGGAGTACTAGGCTCAACGCGTGGGCGTGCGGACGGGCCCAGCGCACCAGCGCCTTCAGTGACGCGGCCGGCAGCCGCCGCACCACAGCGAAGGTGGTCGCCCGCCGTGCCGCCCACAACGCGCACCCGGTGCACACGAACACACCCGGCGTCATGCCGAGCTCGGCGACCTCGTCGGCGGCGAAGGTGTTACCGCAGCAGCCATATCGACGGGTCGGATCGAGCCATCGGCCGGCGTCATCACACGACCCTCTTCCTCAACGCCCTGGCCAGGTCGGCTACCTCGGGCAACCCGGCGAGGCTCCCGGACTCTGTCCGGAAAACCCGGCAGGTCAACCCCGCCGGTACCGCTTCGTTTCCGAGCAGGTCGACCCCGTCGATCAGGAACGTCGGCGACCCGGCCAAGCCGGCCGCCGCAGCCTCCGGTTCGCTGCTGACCACCACGAATTCGACATTCACCGCGGCCTGACCGACAGCGTCCAACGCCACCCGCAACCGTTGTCCGGCCGCCCGTCAATTCGGGCAATCCGCGAAATACACAATCGACGCCCTCACCCGATCTATTCTGCCCCTTCGGACCGCTGAAGCAGTGGTTCAGCCCCGCCTCCGGCAGCAGGGAGGGGAGGGTCGTACCGCGCGGCGCACAAGATCGCCTCGCCGTCGTCGGCGAAGGGTTCAGCGGGGCTGCACGGCGTCCTTGTCTTCCGATGCATTCGAGGGGTGCGGCGCGGGCTCGTCCGGCGTGCTCACTCGGGTGGCCGGGTCGTTCGCCGTTCGTGGGCCTCGCCAGAGGTAGAGGACGGCGGCGAGGAAGATGATCAGGGAAGTCCAGTCGTTAAGGCGCAGGCCGAGGATGTGGTTGGCGTGGTCGACGCGTAGGGCTTCGATCCAGGCGCGGCCGACGGTGTAGGCGGCGACGTAGAGGGCGAACGCGCGGCCGCCGCCGAGCTTGAAGCGGCGTTCGGCCCAGATCACCAGGCCGGCCACGCCGAGGTCCCACAGGCATTCGTAGAGGAACGTCGGGTGGTAGAGGGCGACGGTCGGGGTGTCGGCGGGTCGGTGAGCAGGGTCGATGTGCAGCGCCCACGGCAGGGTGGTGGCCCGGCCGTAGAGTTCCTGGTTGAAGTAGTTACCCCACCGGCCGATGGCCTGGGCGACGACCAGGCCAGGTGCGAGGGCGTCGGCGTAGGCGGTCAGGGCGATGCCGCGGCGGCGGCAGCCGATCCAGGCGCCGAGCGCGCCGAAGGCCACCGCGCCCCAGATGCCGAGGCCGCCGTCCCAGATGTACAGCGCCTGGATGGGGTGGTGGCCGGCGGTGAAGTACAGCTCTGGGTCGGTGATGACGTGGTAGAGCCGGCCGCCGATGATGCCGAACGGGACCGCCCAGACGGTCACGTCGAGGACGTCTTCGGCGCGGCCGCCGCGGGCGACCCACCGGCGGCGGGTGATCAGGACCGCCACGATGATGCCGGCCAGGATGCAGAACGCGTACGCGCGTACGGGTAGGGGGCCCAGGTGCCAGACTCCCCGGGAGGGACTGGGCAGATAGGTCAAGATCATGGTGTCTCCCGCCGGCATGCCGGTGCTCGCCGCAGTCGGCCTCGGCGCCGGGTCGAGGTCACGGTAGGCCCGGCCACTGGCCAGGCATGCTCGCTTGGCACGTTACCGCCGGGCGTGGCCGCCGTTGTCCACGGGTTGGTGGTGCCGAAGCCGTGGGGGCGTTGGGTGCGGCCTGCGGGGCAGGTCGGCGCGTGCGGGCGCATCATGGGGTCATGACCTCTTCGCACGCGGCCGGCACGGTCTTTTCGAACCACCCCGGGCAGGGTGCGGCCGGTTCCGGGGCCGCGTTACGGCTGTCGGGTGCGGTCGTGCCGGTGGTCGGTACGGCTCGGGTGTACACGTGTGGGATCACCCCGTATGACGTGACGCATCTGGGGCACGCGGCGACGTTCGTGTGGTCGGATCTGCTGGCGTCGGTGTGGCGGCTGGCCGGGGTGGAGACGCTCGGTTGCCGCAACGTCACTGATGTCGATGATGTGCTGACCCGGGCCGCGGGTCTGCGCGGCAGTGACTTCGACCAGTTCGCGTTGCAGCAGGAGTACCTGTTCGACAAGGACATGACCGCGTTGCGGGTGCGGCGTCCGGCGCACGAGCCGCGGGCGCGGCATCACATCAGCGCAGTGCAGCAGCTCGCCGGGGCCCTGCTGGCCGGCGGGCGGGCGTATCTGCGGGACGGGTTCGTGTACTTCCGTGGGGCGCAGGTTGCCGCGGCGTGCGGGTTGTCGCGTGCGGAGGCGCTCGCGCGGAGCTCGGAGTACGGCGACGATCCGCAGGATCCGCGTCGTGACGACCCGTTCGACGTGGCGGTGTGGCGGCCGTCGGGTGAGGGCCAGCCGGCGTGGCCGAGCCCGTGGGGGCCGGGCCGCCCGGGCTGGCACGCGGAGTGCGCGGCGATGGCGCTGTCGGTGTTCGGGCCGAGTGTGGACGTGCTGGCCGGTGGGGAGGATCTGGTGTTCCCCCACCACGCGTATCAGGCGGCGATGGTCGAGGCGGTCACGTCGGTGGCACCGTTCGCGCGGGCGCGGTTGCACGTGGGGGCGGTGCATCAGGACGGCACCAAGATGGCCAAGTCGACCGGCAACCTGACCCTGGTCGCCGATCTGTTGCGTGATCATTCCCCGGCGGCGGTGCGGATGCTGCTGCTGGACCGGCCGTGGCGGTCGGTGTGGCAGTATCGTCCCGGTGATCTCGACACGGCGGCGGCCCGGCTCGAGCAGCTGTACGCGGCGGCCGGCCGCCCGGGTGGCACCGGTGAGGCCGCCATCGGTGTTGTCGTTGCGGCCCTGCTCGACGACCTCGACGTGCCCCAGGCGGTCGAGGTGGCGGTGGACGCCGGCGGCGACGCGGCGCGGCTACTGCTGCGGGTGCTGGCCCTGGCGTGAGCGACGCGGCCAGGGGCGCGGCATGAAGCGCGGGGTCCGGGCCGCGTACGCCGGGTAGTCGGGGAAACGGCGGGTGAGCTGGGTTTCCTCCCAGCGGGACTTCGCGGCGAGCAGCGCGGCCAGAGCCACGGCGGCGATGGCCCGAGGCAGGCTGCCGGAGGCGATGATCCACCCGGCGGCGGCCAGGAGCAGTCCGCTGTAGACGGGGTGGCGTACCCGGCGGTAGAGCCCGGTGGTGCGCAGGCGGGCAGCGTCGTTGGGTAGCGGTGAGGCGGTCAGGCCGCGGCCGAGTCCGGCCGCGGCGGCTGCGGCGAGCACCGCCCCGGCAACCGTGACGGCTGCGCCGGCCAGCCGCACCGGCCATGGTACGGGCCAGCCCGGTCGGGCCGGCGCGACAGCGACCGCCGCGATGAGCAGCAGCTGCGCGGCGACGAGACTCCACGCGATTATCTGCGGCCGGGAGCCGGCGCCGGAGTGAGGTGCGGCATGCATGCCGGCGGGTCAGGCCGTGATGGCGGGCAGCCGGTCGATGATCTCGGCCGGGGTGTGATCGCGGGGGCCGCGGTTGTAGGGCAGGGCGGACAGGATGCGGCCCATGGTGCAGGTGTCGCTCAGGGCGGAGAAGGTCAGTCCGGCGCCGATACCCGCGGCGAGCCAGCGGGCCTTGGGGGCGCGTAGGCCGGCGGCCAGCCCGGCCAGGACGAGGCCGCCGGCGACCAGGCGTACCTGACGTTCCAGCGACCAGCGGGCCCTGCCGCGAACGATGTCGCCGCCGGTGACGGCGTACTGCTCGACACCGCCATCGAGGACCCGCAGGCCGCCGGCGCCGGCTGCGGTGAGGCGGCGGCGGGCTTGCTCGGCGCGGGTGCCGGACTGGCACATCAGCACGACATCGCCGTCGAGGCGGGCGGCGACCTGTGGGGCGTGACTTTCGATGACGGTCAGTGGCACGTTCACGGCGCCGTCGATGTGGGTGGTCTCGTACTCGGCCGGGGTCCGCACGTCGACGATGCTCACCTGCCCGCCGCCGGTGAGCCGCTGGAACAGGGCGGTGACGTCGAGGCGGTCCGGGGCCGAGGTGGTCACAGAGTTTCTCCTTCGTTCGGATGTCCGGGCTTGTCAGGTGAGCAGGGTGTGTCCGGCGGTGTAGGCGGCGACGGCGAGGATCAGCACGGCGAACGCCCGGGTGGTGACAGTTTGTGGGAGCCGGTCGGCGATCTTCTTGCCGGCGAGGCTGGCGGCCATCGCGGCGAGGGTGAACGGGATGATGATCGTCCAGTCGAAGTGGGCGTGGCCGGTGCGGGCGGCCAGCGACGCGGCGGAGTTGATCGCGATGATCAGCAGGGAAGTGCCGACGGCGACCGGCATCGGCAGGTCGAGGACGATGACCAGGGCGGGGACGATGACGAAGCCGCCGCCGACGCCGAGGAAGCCGGTGAGGAACCCGACGAGCAGACCCGCGATGACGACCTTGGCGGCGGTGCCGGTGCGGGAGCGGGCGGGAGCGGCGGCTCGGGTGAGCTGGGCGGTACCGGTACGGCTCGTGCTGCCGGTCGAGGGGTCGGGTTCGTCGTCGTGGGGGGCGGCGGGTTCGTGGCGGGCGCGGGCGAGCATGCCGATCGCGGCGAGGGTCATCAGGGCGGCGAAGCCGAGGAGCAGGATGTGTGGCTCGACGTGCCGGTTGGCGGCGGTTCCGGCCACGGCGGCGGCGATCCCGGCGACACCGAACGCGATGCCGGTCGGCCAGCGCACGTGGCGGGAGCGGGCGTGCCCGACGGCGCCGACGACGGCGGTGAGCCCGACGATGATCAGGCTGCTGGTGGTGGCGTCCTGTGGGTTTTGCCCGAGCAGGTAGACCAGGGCGGGGACGGTGAGGATGGCGCCGCCGCCGCCGAGCGCGCCCAGGACCGCTCCGATGAGCAGTCCCAGGCCGGCGGCGGCGAACAGGATCACGCCACTGTCCCCTCGCGGCCGTCGTCGGTGCGCACGGGCAGTCCGGCCTGGGCCCAGGCGGTCATGCCGCCGGTGAGGTTACGGGCGTCCAGGCCGGCGGCGAGCAGTTTTCCGGTCGCGATGGTGGAGCGTTTCCCGGAGCGGCAGACCGCGATGACGGGTCGGCCGGCGGGCACGTCGGCGGGGTTGAGGGAGCCGAGGGGCAGGTGCAGGGCGTGCGGGGCGTGCCCGGCGGCCCATTCGTCGGGTTCGCGGACGTCGACGAGGGTGACAGCGCCCTCGCTGACGAGTTTCTCGGCGGTGGCAGCGTCGACGTCGGTGACTTCTGGTGTGGTCATCGGGGCTCCGTGAGGGTGGCGGCGTGCGGACGGCGACGTGGCCGGGGTGCGGGTCCGGTGACGTCGAGGCGGTAGCCGGTGCGGGCGGTGAACGCGGCGGTGACGCTGAACCGGTCACCGCGTACGAGGGTGGTGCGCCATTCCAGGGGCCGGCCGTGGTGCTCGGAGAGTCGTTCGATGGCGAACGCGGCGACGGTGTCGTCGATGCCGAGCTGGGTCCGTTCGGCGTGGGTGGGTATCACGGCGCGGATGTTCTCGCGGCCGCCGGTGAGGCGGATCCCGCAGCGGGCGGCCAGTTCGGTGTAGAGGGCGGTGTGGGTGAAGTCGGCGTCCAGCAGGGGCGCGGCGATCTGGGCGGGCAGCCACACCCGGTCCACGGCCAGAGGTTGCCCGTCGGCCAGCCGCAGCCGTTCCAGGTAGAGCAGCGGGGTCGACTCCTCCAGGCCCAGGCGTACGGCGACGACCGCGTCGGCGCGGACGTCGAGGCGGCGTACGACGCTGTGCTGGTCCTGACCGGCGGCTTCCACGGCGGCGAACAGGCTGTACAGGGCGCCGAGGGGCTGTTCGATCTCCGCGGTGCCGGCCAGTCGTGGCTGGCGCCCGCGTTCGGCGACCACGACGCCGTCGTCGCGTAGCCGCCGCAGCGCCTCGCGGACGGTGTGCCGGCTGACCGCGTACTGCTCGATCAAGACCAGCTCGCCCGGGAACGCTGTGGCGAACTCGCCGGTCTCGACCCGGCGGCGCAGATCGGCGTGGACCTGCGCCCACAACGGCAGCGCGCTCGCCCGGTCCACCCGCGCGGGCCCTGACTCGCTCATCCCCGCCCCGCCTTCGTCTCGTCGCTCTACTTGACGTTCACCTTGACTCCACGTAATGTACGGACATTCGGACTCGATGGCAAGGTGGGGGTTTCGTCGTGGTGGACGTGGCAGTGGTACAGACCAACGAGCTCGGCGACCGCAGCTACATCGCCCACGACGGGCAGCTCGCGATCGTGATCGATCCACAGCGTGACCTGGACCGTTTGCAGGCGGTACTGGACGAGCACGGGCTGCGCTGCGCGATGGTGCTGGAGACGCACATCCACAACGACTACGTCTCCGGCGGGCTGCAACTGGCCCACCAGCACGGCGCCCCGTACGCGGTCAACGGCGCCGACGAAGTCACCTTCAACCGCCAGTCGGTGGCGGACGGTGATCGGCTCGACGTCGGGGACATGCAGATCCAGGTCGTGGCCACCCCGGGACACACCGACACCCACCTCAGCTACGTGATCACCGGCGGCCACACCCCGGCCGCGGTATTCACCGGAGGATCGGTCCTCTACGGCAGTGTCGGGCGCACCGACCTGATCGACCCGGCCCGCACCGAGGAACTCACCCGGGCGCAGTACCGCTCCGCGCACCACCTCGCCGGTCTGCTCGACGACGACGCGCGGATCTTCCCCACCCACGGGTTCGGCAGCTTCTGCTCCTCCGGGTCCGCCGCCGGCGGCCAGGACAGCACGATGGGCCAGGAGAAGGCTCGTAACGACGCGCTGACCGCACCGGACGAGGACACGTTCGTGGCGAAGCTGGTCGCCGGTCTGACCGCCTACCCCGCCTACTACGCCCACATGGGTGCCCGTAACCGCGACGGCGCCGGCCCCGTCGACCTGTCCCCACCGCACCAGGTCAACCCGGCCGAGCTGCACAAACGCATCAGCGCCGGCGAGTGGGTGGTCGACCTGCGCGACCGCACCGCGTACGCCGCCGAGCACCTGAGCGGCACCATCGGTATCGCCCTGGGCCAGCAGTTCGCCACCTACCTCGGCTGGCTGATCCCCTGGGGCACCAGCCTGACCCTCATCGGGGAAAACCCGCAACAGATCGCCGACGCCCAGCGCCAGCTGGTGCGCATCGGCATCGACCGCCCCGACGGCAGCGCCGTCGGGACCCCGCAGGACCTCGCCGACGGCCACGACCTCCGCGGCTACCGCCGCGCGACTTTCGCCGACCTCGCCGCCGCCCAACAGGCCGGCGACCCGGTCACCGTCCTGGACGTACGCCGCGACGACGAACGCGCCCACGGCAACGTGCCCGGCTCCACCCACCTGCCGCTGCACTCACTGCTCAACAACCTCGACAAGGTGCCGCCGGGACCGCTGTGGGTGCACTGCGCCAGCGGCTTCCGCGCCAGCATCGCCGCCAGCCTGCTCGACCGCGCCGGCCACGACGTCGTGCTCATCGACGACGAGTACGCCACCGCCGTCGACTCCGGCCAGGCCACCGGCTAACCCCTACCCCCACCGGTTCACGCCGACGGATCGTGTCCGCCGACGACCTCACACCCCATGGAGGCACCGTCATGAGCACACCCACCATGCACCACCGCATCCTGATCATCGGCGGCGGCAGCGCCGGCATCGACGTCGCCGCCCGGCTACGCCACGCCCAAGCCCCCGACGTCGCCCTGCTCGACCCCGCCGACACCCACTACTACCAGCCGCTGTGGACACTGGTCGGCGGCGGCTGCGCACCCGCCAAGGAAAGCGCCCGCCCGCAGGCGTCGGTCATGCCCAAAGGCGTCGCCTGGATCAAGGACTCCGCCACGGCGATCGACGCCGACAACCAGGTCGTCACCACAGGCACCGGCGCCCGGATCAGCTACGACCACCTCGTGGTCTGTCCTGGCATCCAACTGGACTGGGGCAAAATCCCCGGCATGGCCGACGCCATGGACACCCCGGCGGTCTCCAGCAACTACACCTACGCCACCGCCCCGAAGACCTGGGAACTGATCCGCAACCTGCGCTCAGGCACCGCCGTGTTCACCATGCCGGCCGGGCCGATCAAATGCGCCGGCGCCCCGCAGAAGATCGCCTACCTCGCCGCCGACTACTGGCGCCAGCAAGGCGTCCTGAACGACATCCGGGTCGTGCTGGTCCTACCCACCCCCGGCATGTTCGGCGTCAAAGTCTTCGCCGACGAACTCGAACGCGTCGTCGCCCGCTACGGCATCGAAGTGCACAAGAACAGCGAACTCGTCGAAGTCGACGGCGCCGGCCGCCAAGCCATCGTCGTGGACCACGCCGACGACAGCAAACAAGCCATCAGCTACGACCTGATGCACGTCGTCCCACCCCAGTCCGCCCCCGACTGGCTCAAGGCCACCAGCCTCGCCGACCCCGACAACCCGGCCGGCTACGTCCAGATCGACAAACACACCCTGCAGCACACCCGCTACCCAAACGTGTACGCCCTCGGCGACGCCGGCAACAGCCCCAACTCCAAAACCGGCGCGGCCATCCGCAAACAAGCACCCGTCGTCGCCCGCAACCTGGCCGCCACCATCAAAGGCCGGCCACTACCCGCCTCCTACGACGGATACGCGTCCTGCCCGCTCACCACCGCCCGCAACAAGATGCTGCTCGCCGAATTCGACTACACCATGCAACCCGCCCCGAGCATCCCGTTCATCGACACCACCCACGAACGCACCGACATGTGGTACCTCAAGCGCTACGGGCTACCCGCCCTGTACTGGAACCTCATGCTCCGCGGCCGCGCCTGACCGAAGAGAGACCCGTTGACCAGCCCACCGGCACCGCCGGGCGTCGTGATCCACCTCAACGACGCCGACCCCGACCACCACCAGGCCGTCCTGCGCAACATCAACAATCTGCGCGCCGAACTCGGCGAGGACACCCCCACCGAACTGGTCGCCCACGGCCCCGGACTCGACATCTGCCGGACATTGACCCCGCACGCCGCCGCCGTCACCGCCCTGATCACCGAAGGCGTGACGGTGGCGGCCTGCGCCAACACCATGCGCAGCCAGCACCTCACCGCCGAAGACCTGATCGACGGCGTCCACATCGTGCCCGCCGGTGTCGCCGAACTCATCCGCAAGCAACGCGCCGGCTGGTCCTACCTCAAGCCCTAACCGGCCGAACAGAACCGTCAGAACGGCACTTTCGCGCGGTGCGCCGCGCTCACCGCGCACACGGCGCGACGCCATAAAGCCCGAAAGCCACCCATAGCCGCGCCATCGGGAGAAGACACCCGAGCACGCGTGGGCTGGACAGAGGAAACAGGGATCGTTGACATCAGCGGGAAGTCCTCAGCTCGCGGTCGACAAGGCCGGAAGGCGCCGCCGGGCGATACCGGTCGCAGACCGGTCAGCCGCAGGCGACGCCGGGCATACACAGCCGGTCATCGACCGCCAGACCCGTCACCGCGATCAGGCACATCGTGAAGATGTCACCAACCGGGGCGGGAACCGACGTCATAGCGACCAGCAAAGCACCTTGCCGTGGCTATCGGCAAACCAATCCCAGAAATGCTACGGCGCGGAGATCGCCGAACGCGTTGACACGGATGCCGCCGTGATCAGGAACGCCGCATGACCGTGGACGACATCACCGGCCTCGCCTGTCCCACGCACCGCCTCGCAGCCCGTACAACCGAGTCCAAACCGCCACAAATCGGGCCGAGCTGCTGCCCGCCTTCCTTTAGCGGCGGGCGCGGCGCAACGCGACGATATTGTCACCTACCTCTCACTTATGCACTTTCCGTTACCGGCCGCTCGTGGCGGGGAACGGGCGTCCGCGGTGTGCCCGCTGCACCCCGGCAGACCGCGCCGCGTGCCTGCAGGCGGTCGCCGCGGCCGTCGCCACCGTGGACCCCGGCATACCCGCTCACCTAATCGAGGAAGCCATACGTGCGTCGGCACCCAAGCCCCAGCAGCTGCGACGGCTCGCCTGGGCCGTCACAGAACGCCCAGACCTGCTCACCGGATCAGGGCACGACGCGCCCACCCACACGGTGCTGCTGCTCATCGACCACCTCCGCGCACGAGGAGCTACCCGCATTCACCCGCCCGAGTGCCCCGGTTGCCGGCGCACTGTTGCGCTGGTCGAATACCGCGACGGAGTGCGGGTCTGCCACACCTGCGCCGGCAAGTCCCGTGAAGTGGAATGCAGCCGCTGCGGCAAGGTTCGCGAACCGTCTGCCCGCGATCTGCAGGGACGCCCGCTGTGCCGGTATTGCAACGCGACCGACCCGGCGAACCTGAAGCCGTGCGTGCGCTGCGGCCGGCACCGTCGTGTTCACGCCCGCACCGACGACGGGCCGGTCTGCGCGGCGTGCCGGACACCGCCACCGATGCAGGCGTGCTCCATCTGCGGCCGCCTCGCGCACTGCGAAACCTCGAAAGCCACGGGCTTGCCCTGGTGCGTGCCCTGCCGAAGCAGGCGGATGAGGTGCACCGGCTGCAGCCACGTCCGGCTCGTACGCAGCGGCACGATCGACCGGCCGCTGTGCGCGGCCTGCACCCGGGCCGAACCTGGTTACTGGCTGAGCTGTCCCCGCTGCGGCGTCTCCGGCCAGCTCACGGCCGCCGTGTGCAAGCGCTGTGCGCTCACCGACCGGCTTGACCAACTCCTGGCCGACCACACCGGCGCGATCCCCGCCCCGATGCAGGCACTACGTGACTTCCTCGTGGCCGGCGACCAGCCCCAGAACGTGTCGGCCTGGCTGAATCGCCAGCCCCGTGCCCGCTCCCTACTGTCCGACCTCGCCACCGGCCGCACCCCGCTCACGCACGACACCTTCGACGCGCTCGAGCCCGACAAAGCCGGGCGGTACCTGCGAGAACTACTCGTCGGCGCGGGAGCGCTGCCGCCCCGCGACGAACTCCTGGCCCGGCTGGAACGGTGGCTGCACGCCACCATCGACGCCATCCCCGACCCGGCGCAGCGGCACCTCGTACAGCAATACACGGTATGGCACCTGCTCAGACGGCTCCGCCGTCGCGTCGCAGGCACCCACGCCAACACCAATCAGTGCAGCGCGGTGCGGGACCAGACCCGCGCTGTCATCAGCTTCCTCGACCTGCTCAGCGCCAACCACCTGACCTTGGCCACCTGCGCCCACACCCACCTCGACCGGTGGCTGGCCGGCGGCCAGATCCGCCACAGCAAGGCAGTCGGCGCCTTCCTACGCTGGGCGAACGCCAACAAGCTGACAGCGGTCTACCTACCCGTCCAGCAGTGGGGCGGGCCAGGTGCTCCCATCGACGGCGACCGCCGGTGGGAGATCGCCCGCCGGCTCCTTCATGACCACACCATCGACCTGGCCGACCGCGTCGCCGGACTTCTCGTGGTCCTCTACGCCCAGAACGCCGCCGACGTCAGCCGGCTCACCCTCGGCCACCTGCAGGTCACCGACGACAGCGTGCGGACACGACTCGGCGACCGGCCCATCGAGATACCCGAACCGCTCGCCACGCTGACCCGCGAACTAGTCACCGCCAGAACCCGCTCCCACACCCACGTAGGCAGCCAGACGTGGCTGTTCCCCGGCCGGCTCGCCGGGCGCCCCATCACCGACGGCGCGCTCCGTGACCGCCTGGCACGGATCGGTATTCACGTCACGCAAGCGCGGACCGCAGCACTGTTCCAGCTCGCCACCGAACTGCCCGCCGCGATCCTGGCACGCGTACTCGGCATCGACATCAAAGGCGCAGTCCGATGGCAACGCGCCTGCGCCGGAGACTGGACCACCTACGCAGCCGACGTCAGCCGACGGTGACCTCGGGGTCGCCGATGTCAATGTGATCCCGCATGGCGCGACGCCTTGATCGAAGACGGGGCCATGATCCTTTCCAGGTGATCCCGCCGGGCAGTGCCATTAAGGACGCTCGCGTCCCAGGATCGCTTTGACGCCGGTCGTGTAAACCTCGGCCGGCACTGCTTGGGGGTCCAGCCAGCGCTGGAGACCCACGCCAATGTCGAGCGCCAAGAGCAACGTGGCTAGCTGATCGGCCGGCAGGGGGAGATCGTCACCGGCCAGTGCGGTGGCCTCCTTGGCGTGGGCGTCGCGGACGGTTTGGAGCCACTGGGTTAGCGGAGCCCGAGCGGATTCGTTGCGCATGCCGTAGAGCCAGAGCTCGACGAACGCCATTGCGAAGCGGCGAATCTCAGCACGGTCGACGTTGGACTCGTAGCTGTCGCTGAGGCGACCCACCCACGCGGCCAGGGACCGGCTCGGGGGATGTGGTTCGTCGGTGCTGAGCTTGCGTTCCAGGATCGCCGCGATGAGGTCGTTCTTGCTGCCGAAGTTCGCGTATATGGCGCCCTTGGTCAGGCCGGCGGACGCGGCGATCTCATCCAGAGAGGTCTGGTGAATCCCTCGATCGCCGAAGCGGGTCTCCGCAGCGTCCAGCAGGCGCGCCCGAGTGGCCTCTTGCTGCTGTGCTCGGGTGAGTCGTTCAGCCATGGCACCAAACCTATCCCATTGACATTCGATCCGGTATCCAGATACCGTTGGGTATCCAGATACCGGACAGTATTCGGGGTGCTCATGCTGCACATCGACAACCTGACCAAGGTCTATCGCCGCGGGGCGCGGGCCAACGATGGCATCAGCTTGGCGGTAGCCAGCGGCGACGTCCTCGGCCTGCTGGGACACAACGGCGCCGGCAAGACCACCCTGCTGAATCAGGTCGTCGGTCTGGCTCGGCCGACCGCCGGCACGATCACCCTGCTCGGCCGCGATCCGGTCGCCGAGCCCGCCTGGGCACGCTCGGTCTGCTCGTTCCAGCCACAGGCACACGCTCCACTCACCGGTGTCACCACACGGCAGGCGATCGAGATCATCGGCGGAATCCGCGGCGGCCACCGCCGGGCGGTGCAGCGGCGAACGGCCGAATTGCTCGCCGCACTGGACATCGAGGAGTGGGCAGACCAGCCCGGCGAACGCTTGTCCGGCGGCGTACGGCGGCTCACCGCGTTCTGCATGGCAATCGTCGAGCCCGGCCGGCTGGTCATGTTGGACGAGCCCACCAACGACGTTGACCCGGTGCGCCGGCGCCTGCTCTGGGAGCAGGTCCGGGTGCTGGCCGCCGAGGGTCGCGGGGTCGTCCTGGTCACTCACAACATTGCCGAGGCCGAACGCGTGATTGACAAGGTCGTGGTCCTCGACCACGGCCGAGTCGCTGCCACAGGTACCCCGGCCGCCCTGGCCGCCGACCGACAGATGCGCCTGGAGTTGACCGTACCCGCCGAACCGACCATGCCGGCCTGGTCGCTAAGCACCAACCGGGAGGGCGACCGGCTCACCGTCACCCTCGCTGAGGAGAACGCGCACCTCGCGGTGGCCTGGGCTCAGTCCCTGACCGGCCGCTTCTCGCTCAATCCCATCAGCCTCGAAGAGGTGTACGTCACCCTGACCGAGAACCCGGAGGCCCATCGCAATGCGGCACTGGTTCCGTAGCTACCTACTCCTGCTGCGCTGGTCGGCGATCCGACTGCGCTACCTGCTGCCACTGGTGCTGGTCATCCAGATCTTCCTCTCCGTCGGGATCGTCCTCGGGTTCGCGTTCCTGTTGCCGCAGATCGATTCGGCCACTGCGCTCTACCTGTCCACCGGGGCACCGACATTGGGCCTCATCACGATCGGCATGGTTATGGCACCGCAACTGGTGGCCACCTCAAAGACCGAGGGCACTTTCACCTACAACCAGACGTTGCCAGTGCCACGCACCGCAGTTCTCGTCTCGGACGTCACCACCTGGCTGATCGTTGGGACACCGGGACTGATCCTTGGGCTGGTGGTCGCGGTGCTACGTTTCGATATCACCCTCCGCGTGAGTTGGATGGCCATACCGGTGATGTCTTTGGTCGCGCTCACCACGACCACCGTCGGCCTCGCGATCGCGTACGCGGCCACGCCACCGGTGACGAACATGGTCACCCAGCTGATCGTCTTCATCGCGTTGATGTTCTCGCCGATCAACTTCCCAGCCGATCGGCTCCCAGAATGGCTACAGACGATCCATCAGGTACTGCCGTTCCAGTACATGGCGCAAGCAGTCCGAGAAACCCTGAACACTCCACCAGACGGCATAGCAGCACCGCCGTTCGTAGTGCTGGCGGCGTGGTGCACGGCAGGCCTCGTCATCACACTGCGCATCATGACTAGTACTCCAGCCGGGGATCGTGATCACGGCTCGATGAGGGCTTGCCGGGCGTAGTGGCTGGTCATGGCTTTGGCTTGGTGGCGACGTCGGCGGATTGACCAGAGCAGCGGGTCGCAGCGCCGGCGGGTGGGCTCGATGATCAGGATGTGGAACAGGTGGCGTAGCTCGTTGACGGTCAGCGGGATCAGCCCGACCGGCTGGTAGTGGTTGCGGTGCTCGGCGGTCGCGGCGGCGAGGAACGCGTGGGCGAGGATCGCCAGGGTGTTCCAGCGGTGCCAGGAGGTCCAGCGGCGGTGTTGGTGCTGGTCGAGGCCGAGGCCGGTCTTCGCGGCCTGGAACGATTCCTCGATCTTCCAGCGGCGGCCGGCGATCGCGACGAGAGTGCCGAGCGCGACGACCTCGGGTGACCAGCAGCGGTAGAAGGCCAGCTCACCGGTGCGACGGCTGCGGCGGATCAGCAGCCAGTGGTGCCCGCTCTGGTCATCGATGGCGTGGGGCAGGGCGATGAAGGCCCAGTCGTAGTAGCGGTGGCCTTTTGCGCCCCGGCCGGCGGAAATTCGCTGCCAGGCGGTGTCGGGAAGCTCGGCGGCGAGGGCGTCGACGCGGTAGACGCCGAGGCCGGTGATCACCTGATGTGAGCAGGCCACGGCCAGGACATAGCCCAGTCGTAGTTGACGCAGCCGGGCGGCCAGCCGCGGGTCGTTGCCGTAGGCCTCGTCGCCGGCCGCCCACCGGCACGGCAGCCCAGCGGTGACCGCGGCGGCGATCATGCGGGCCGCCAGCTGTGGTTTCGTCGCGAAGCGCACCTGCTCAGGGACACCGGCCTCGGCACGTCGTTCGGGGTCGTCGCACCACGACTTCGGCAGGTAGAGGGCCGTGTCGAGCATCGCGTGAGCAGCCTCGGTGGCATAGACCAGGTGCACGGCGAGCTGGCAGTTCTCGATCTTCCCGGCGGTGCCCGAATACTGCCGCTGCACCCCGACGGTGTGCCGACCCTTCTTCAGATCACCCGTCTCATCGATGACCAGCACGGCCTCACCATCACCGAGATGCTCACCGACGAACTCGCGGACATCGGCACGAACCTCGGCGTCGTCCCACGTCACCCGGGTCAGCAGGTCCTGCATCCCGTCCGGGCCGGCGTCCCCGGCGTGTTCGGCGATGCTCCAGCAGTTCTTCCGCGGTAGCGGCGCCAACAGCCCCCGAACGAAGTCACACACCCGCCGACGCGGCTCGGGCCTGCGGAAACGCTGCCCGACCGTCAACATCAGGTCGTCGAACAACACCCGCCACCGCTGGGCGTCTACCCTGTATCCGGCAGCCACCGCTGCATCATGGTCAGTCCACACAACCGCCCATGATCGACGGTGGCTGCCCTCGTACCCCCACCGCACCGAACCGCAGCTCAGCCGAGGTCAACATCCCCGGCTGGAGTATTAGGGCCGCGCTCCAGCGGCCCGTCCGAACAGGCGTTTGTTGCGCTGCGGCGATCGCGCGGACGTTGTCCGTCGGCTGACCTCCGGGTTCGTCGGTAAGGACGAGCACGAGATCGACGTCCGCGTGCTGGGCTAGCAGCTCCAGACATGAGGAGAAAAAGTCATGGCCGGCGTAGGCAACACGCAACCGCGTCATGGCCCGTCCAATCACTTGTGGGCGACCAAAGTTGTCCGAACAACTTATCGCCTGAGGTCCCTATGGCGCACGCCTGCTGCGGTGGATCAATGCCGCGTTGCGTCCTCGGCAACCGGTGTCCGCAGTTGGAGACACTGAGGACGAGTTCTACCCGCATTTGCGCCAATCCCATCGATAGAAGTCGAGTCCGCTGCCACATCGCCGCAGGTCAGGACGCTGGACAGTCCACCAGGCGGGCGACGGCAAGCCTTGACCACGAAGGGTGATGTGACGGATACTTGCCTGAACTGTCCTTCAAGTCGCTACCCGTATAGCGAGGACCTCTATGAAGCTGCGGCTGTTATACAGCACGTCTTCGACTAGCTGCCCAACAATCTACATTGCGGAGGACGGCGATATCGTCGTTCAGGGCCTACGGCTGGACCAAGACACCGAAGGTGAGCTGAGCAATGTCCTGGCGGGAGAGACAGCAGTGAAGATCTCTCCGCAACTACTACTCGGCGCAGCCGCCGAGTATGAGCAACGCGGTCGTTAGTTGTCGTAATCTGCGATCGCCATCCACCGTCGATCATTATCAGGACAGCACAGGTCATGGCTTCACGACCTAGCTGATCGGCACCGACCTGCAAGGAGTGCAGCAGAGGACGCGGCACAGCTGCGGATTGCGACCACGATGCACGTCCTCACCGCGAGCGGAGAGCCGTCCTGCCGGAGTGCCGGAACGCGTTCGGATTCTCATCTCTGACCGCACTCGCGCCCGGTTGGTCAGCCGAAGCTAATACTCCAGCCGGGGATCGTGATCACGGCTCGATGAGGGCTTGCCGGGCGTAGTGGCTGGTCATGGCTTTGGCTTGGTGGCGACGTCGGCGGATTGACCAGAGCAGCGGGTCGCAGCGCCGGCGGGTGGGCTCGATGATCAGGATGTGGAACAGGTGGCGTAGCTCGTTGACGGTCAGCGGGATCAGCCCGACCGGCTGGTAGTGGTTGCGGTGCTCGGCGGTCGCGGCGGCGAGGAACGCGTGGGCGAGGATCGCCAGGGTGTTCCAGCGGTGCCAGGAGGTCCAGCGGCGGTGTTGGTGCTGGTCGAGGCCGAGGCCGGTCTTCGCGGCCTGGAACGATTCCTCGATCTTCCAGCGGCGGCCGGCGATCGCGACGAGAGTGCCGAGCGCGACGACCTCGGGTGACCAGCAGCGGTAGAAGGCCAGCTCACCGGTGCGACGGCTGCGGCGGATCAGCAGCCAGTGGTGCCCGCTCTGGTCATCGATGGCGTGGGGCAGGGCGATGAAGGCCCAGTCGTAGTAGCGGTGGCCTTTTGCGCCCCGGCCGGCGGAAATTCGCTGCCAGGCGGTGTCGGGAAGCTCGGCGGCGAGGGCGTCGACGCGGTAGACGCCGAGGCCGGTGATCACCTGATGTGAGCAGGCCACGGCCAGGACATAGCCCAGTCGTAGTTGACGCAGCCGGGCGGCCAGCCGCGGGTCGTTGCCGTAGGCCTCGTCGCCGGCCGCCCACCGGCACGGCAGCCCAGCGGTGACCGCGGCGGCGATCATGCGGGCCGCCAGCTGTGGTTTCGTCGCGAAGCGCACCTGCTCAGGGACACCGGCCTCGGCACGTCGTTCGGGGTCGTCGCACCACGACTTCGGCAGGTAGAGGGCCGTGTCGAGCATCGCGTGAGCAGCCTCGGTGGCATAGACCAGGTGCACGGCGAGCTGGCAGTTCTCGATCTTCCCGGCGGTGCCCGAATACTGCCGCTGCACCCCGACGGTGTGCCGACCCTTCTTCAGATCACCCGTCTCATCGATGACCAGCACGGCCTCACCATCACCGAGATGCTCACCGACGAACTCGCGGACATCGGCACGAACCTCGGCGTCGTCCCACGTCACCCGGGTCAGCAGGTCCTGCATCCCGTCCGGGCCGGCGTCCCCGGCGTGTTCGGCGATGCTCCAGCAGTTCTTCCGCGGTAGCGGCGCCAACAGCCCCCGAACGAAGTCACACACCCGCCGACGCGGCTCGGGCCTGCGGAAACGCTGCCCGACCGTCAACATCAGGTCGTCGAACAACACCCGCCACCGCTGGGCGTCTACCCTGTATCCGGCAGCCACCGCTGCATCATGGTCAGTCCACACAACCGCCCATGATCGACGGTGGCTGCCCTCGTACCCCCACCGCACCGAACCGCAGCTCAGCCGAGGTCAACATCCCCGGCTGGAGTACTAACCGACGAGTTCAACGACATCAGCATCGACCTGCTGGTATGCGCCGCATACATGCACCGCATACCGATCGAAGAGCTAAACGTCCGATACGCGGTCAATGTTCACCCCACCTTGCTGCCCGAGGGACGCGGCCCCAACCCGCTGGCCTACCTGACGTTCGACTACCCGCAACTCAACGGTGTGAGCATCCACGAAATGACCCCCGAGCTGGACCAAGGCCCGATCCTTGTTCAAGAGCCGTTCGACCGCGATCCCGGCGACGGATTCGACGAGATCTTCCTCAAACTCTGGGCATACGCGCCTCGCGCACTGCGGCGCCTCCTCGACGACGTCGACCACTACTTCGCCAACAAGCAGAACCCGGCCGGCGGCTCCTACTGGCCCGAACCGCCGCAGGCAGAACGCACCCTGGACGCCGCCACCGCAACCGTGGCCGACGCACTGCACCTGCATGCCCGCTTCGGGCAGCTGGGCTTCTTCCTGCACACCGACGACGAGCACCCGACCCAGGTACGCGCCACCGCCGCCTCGCGGTGCCAGCACCAATACCCGCCTGGCCACGTCACCGCGAGACTGAGCCGCGGCTGGATCGTGGCGCTCACCGACGGCCTTCTGCAGACCCAGCCCACTTTTCACCACAAGCCTGTCTGAGGCGCAGCAGCAGCGCAGGGAGGACGCCGTGCACGACGCGCATTCCGAGCGGGGCGACCAGACACGGTCCGAGCTCTCCGGCGCGGCCCGTGACGTCGTGCAAGCCCGAAGCGTCAGCGGGGGAGTCCACTTCCACGCCCCGCACCACCCCGCCGGACCCATCCCACGGTTGCTCCCACCTGGCGTACCCGACTTCGTCAACCGCACCGAGGATCTGCAACACCTCGGCGCCTCACTCGCCTCCAGCGCGGACACCAGCACGCCTACCGTCATCGTCGTCATCGCCGGCACCGCAGGCGTCGGAAAAACCTCCCTCGCCCTGCACTGGGCACACCAGGTCCGCGAACACTTCCCCGACGGACAGCTCTACGCCAACCTGCGCGGCTACGACCCCGGCCAGCCCGCCCAACCACACGACATCCTCGAACGCTTCCTGCGCGCTCTCGGAGTTCCACACGACGACATACCCGCCGACACCGACAGCCGTACCGACCTCTACCGCTCGCTACTCGCCGAACGCCGAGCCCTCGTCGTCCTCGACAACGCCGCCACCGTCACCGCGGTCCGCCCACTCCTGGCCGGTACAGGCAGGAGCCTGACCATCATCACCAGCCGCAGCCGACTATCCACACTCGTCGCCCGCGAAGGCGCCCGCCGCCTCACCCTCGACGTCCTCAGCGACCCCGACGCCGTCAAACTCCTGCAACTCACCACCGACAGCTACCGGCGCGGAGACGACCCCCAAGAACTCGCCGAACTCGCCCAACTCTGCGCCCGCCTCCCCCTTGCCCTACGGATCGCCGCCGAACGCGCCTCCCGCTACCCCCAACAGGCCCTCGGCGACCTCATCCAAGACCTTCGAGACGAATCCGGCCTGTGGGACCTGCTCACCAGCGACGACGACGACGAAGCCAGCGAAATCCGCAGCGTCTTCGCCTGGTCCTACCAAGCCCTACCCGCAGACGCGGCCACACTCTTTCGGCTACTCGGCCTCCACCCAGGGCCGGACTTCTGCACCAGCGCCGCCGCAGCGCTAGCGGGCATAACACCCAACCGCACCCGCAGCATCCTCGACGTCCTCGTCGGCGCGCACCTGCTCGAACAAAAGGCCCGCGACCGCTACCAGTTCCACGACCTGCTCCGCGCCTACGCAGCCGATCAAGTCCTCCAAGACGAAACCGCCGAATCACGCGCCGCCGCCCTCGACAGAATCCTCTCCTGGTACCTCCACAGCACCCACAACGCCATCACCGCAAGCATGTACGGACACCCCACCCTCGACCTCGCGCCACACCCCGACAGCGTCACCCCCGCAACCTTCACCACGCACGAGCAAGCCATCTCCTGGTACGAGGCCGAACGCACTAACCTCGTTGCCGCTACTCGCGCTGCCAACGCACACGGCATGCACCAACACGCCTGGCAGCTACCCGCCCTGCTTCACCAGATCTACAACTTCCGCCACCCGATCCACGAATGGCTCACCACCGCTGAGATCGGCCTAGCATCCGCCCGATACCTGCACAACCAGGAAGCCGAAGCGTTCCTGCTCTACAGCCTCGGCAAAGCCCACACGCAGGCGAACCGGCACCAAGAGGGCCTCGGCTACCTCACCCAGGCCATCGCCCTGCAACGGCGAGCCGGCGACCTCGCCGGTGAAGCCGAAACACTTTGCGGAGCCGGCCTCGCGTGCCTGCGCCTACGTCGCCTCGATGAAGCCTTGACGATGTTCCGCCAAGCTCAAAGCGCAGCCCGCCAACTCGACGACCCTCACCAAGAGGCTTTCGCCAGCCACCTGACGGGTTGGGCCCTGCTGGAACTGCAACGCCCCGCTGAGGCACTCCAACACAGCCTTGCCGCGGCCGCGACCATGCGGCAGCTCGGCGACCGCGCATCCGAGATCGACGTCCTGGTCAAGCAATGCGACATGCTGCGACAGGTAGGCCAACTCGAACAGGCACGCGACGTCGCCAACCAGACCTTGACAATCGCCTCCGACACCGACGACCAAGTCATCACCGCCGCCGGCTTCATCGAACTCGGCCGCATCCAGCAAGACCTCGAAGAGCCAGAAGAAGCCCTCGCCTCCTACCAACGCGCGGCCGTCCTTCAACGCCGCCTCGGCAACCGCAGCCGCGAAGCCACCGCGCTCGACGCCACCGGGCTGGCCTACCAGCAACTCGGCCGCTTCGACGAAGCTGCCGAATTCCACCACCGCGCCGCAGCGATGCACCACGACCTCGCAGACAGCTGGTTACAGGCGGTAGCGCTCGCGCATCTCGGTGATGCGCTCAGCGCAGCAGGACGCAACGCAGAAGCCTCCAACGTATGGACCGATGCGGAGCAGATCCTCCGGCAGTTCGATGACCCAGCCGCCCAGGAGCTTCGGAACCACGTCGCCGACGCCATCGGTCAGGGCGACCAGCAGTAATGCCATACCGATGCGCGACCGCGGCCCCCTAGCCGGCGTGGCGCGGGGCAGGAAGGCCGAACTTGTCACCGCCGAGTTGACGTCGGGGACCAGGCCCGTTCCACGATGTGCGGACACGGCGGAGATGGGCTTCGGGGAGAGGAGGGTTGACCGACAGCCGAAGGCGCAAGGACAGCGGCGACCGCGGGGCCAGCGATGAGAGCCGTTCAGGGACTAACCTGACGCGGTGTCGATCAGCAGCAGCGAGTTCGAGGCGTGCCGGCGGCTTCTCCCCTACCGTGCGGGGATCTGGATCTACCGTTTGGCGATCCTCCTGGCTGTTTCTCCGTGGGTGTTCCGGGCGGCGGGTGTGCGGCTGATGTCCCCACAGGGGGCGGCGACGATGGCTGCCGTTGGCTTCATCCTGGTGTTCGCCGGCCATCGTCTCGTTCTCCGCTCCCATCAGCGGGCGGGGTATCTCGGTGACGGCTACGACCCGTTGCGGCCGCCGGGCGGCCTGGTTGCCCGAGACGTGTTCCGCCTGACGTACTGGTAGCCGCATCGGTTCGACCAGCCTGCGGCGGTTTGCCGGGCTGGTCAGCCGAGCGGAACGACCTGCAACCGGCCCACGTGCCCGTTGCGTGCCCGATGGGGTGGGCGACGACCGTCAACTACGGTCAGCTCCAGGTGTGACGGCCAGCATAGCGACGCAGCTAAGCCAGGTGATTGCCGAGCGGCTCCCGTCCGTTCCCCACACTTCCTCAACCGTGTGTGGCCAGTCCGCATTTGCCGGGGCAGCTCGAAGATCAGCTAGCGGTCGGTCATGTGCCCTGACAGGCGAGATGCCGCAGCGTCAGTCGTGCCTTCTGGACCGCCCTCGCCCAACTAACGTTGCCATTTATCGCGTCGCAACCGCCGCCGAGCTCGACGACATCGTGGCGCGCAGCGTCGGTCGCTGCGTTTCCCGGCCGCCCGCGTTTTACCCGTGGAATCGGGCGACGACGGGGGCGTGGTCTGGTACGACGGCCTTCTCTCGGCTGCGGGTGGAGGCGCCGATGGAGGTGATGTCGTCGACGAGGGAGTCGACGGTGATCAGGCGGAGTTGGAGGTCGCGGGTTGCCAGGATGTGGTCGATGAGCTCGCCGCGGCCTTGGTAGATGCGGGAGTATGCGCGGGCTGGAGGGAGGCGTCGTCCGAGGTTGTACAGCCGGACGGCGTCGCCTTTGTCGGGGCGGTTGACGTCTCCGTCGGCTGGGCCTTCGAGCAGGACGGTGGTGATGGCGTCCGGGCCGTCGTTGAGGTCGCCGCAGAGGACGGTCGGCATGCCTGGTTGGCCGTCTATGGCGGCCGCGGCGAGGGTCTCGTTGAGGTGTACGCGCAGGGCGACGGCTTCGGCGGTGCGCCGCAGGAGGGCGTAGCCGGCGCCGCGAGCGCGTTCGTCTTCGTTGAGGGGGTAGCGTCGCCCGCCCGGGTAGGTGAGCAGTTTGCTCTTCAGGTGCGCGGTCAGCAGCCGCAGGCCGGCGCCGCCGCAGTCGACGTGTACCTGAAGCGCTCCGCGTCCCATGTGGGTGAGGGTGTCGCCGTCGACGTCGGGGACCGCAGGCAACCCGGAGGGCGGCAGCGCGAGGATCTGCGCTTCTTCGGTGAGGGGATGCCGGGCGAGGACGGCGACGCGGATGCCGCGGCTGTCCGGGTGGGAGGACACGACGGCCTGCCAGGGCTCACCGAGGGCAGCCCGCAGGTCCTGTGCGGCCCGGAGGCTGCCGATCTCTTGGAGGGCGACGACGTCGGCGCCGGTGCCGGCGATCAGACCGGCGAGGTAGGTGAGTTTCGCGGTGTAGGTGCCGGCCGCCGACGTGTCGGTGTCCTCGGGTGCGAACAGGTTCTCGACGTTCCATGTCATGACGATCAGGTTGTTGGCCACCGTCGCTCCCGGAATAGCAGGTGTCGTGCCAGCCTGAGAGTCGCACTCTAGGGCGTCGGATTGTCGCTGATCGCCAGTTCGTCGCCATCTCGACAGGCGCGATCGGCGGCGGGGCAGCGGACCGGCGAGTGCCCCCGGGGCCGGTGGCGCGTACAGGGAATGGCTGTGATCAGTGTTCGTGGGAGCCTTCCCCACTCTTCACAGTGGTGACCATCGATCGACATGATGGGGCGAGATGGTCGCTGTCCACGACGGATGCCCGAGGAGGCCCTCATGCGACTCACCCGACGACTCGCCACATCTGCGTTGGCGCGGCGTGCCATAGCCGGAGCAGCGGTGGCGGTGGTCGCCAGCGCTGGCCTGGTCGCCGTCGACGCCTCGGTGGCTTCGGCGACACCGCCCGGTATTCCGTCCAAGGCGAGCGCCCAGTCGCAGCTCAACGCTTTGACGGTGAAGAGCGAGGGGTCGACGAGTGGGTACTCCCGGGCTCTGTTCCCGCACTGGATCACCATCAGCGGTGCCTGCAACACGCGCGAGACGGTCCTCAAGCGCGACGGCACGTCCGTGGTCACCGACAGCAGCTGCGCGTCAACCTCGGGCCGCTGGTACAGCCCGTACGACGGCGCGACCTGGTCCGCCGCCTCGGACGTCGACATCGATCACGTTGTGCCCCTGGCGGAGGCGTGGCGTTCGGGCGCCAGCGGTTGGACGACCAGCCGGCGGCAGAGTTTTGCCAACGACCTGACCCGCCCGCAGTTGATCGCGGTGACCGATAACGTGAACCAGTCCAAGGGTGACCAGGACCCGTCGACGTGGCAGCCGCCGTTGTCGTCGTACCGGTGCACTTACAGCAAGATGTGGATCACCGTGAAGTACAACTGGGGGTTGAGCCTGCAGTCGTCGGAGAAGTCCGCGCTGCAGAGCATGCTGAACACCTGCAGCTCCTAACTCCTCGCACCGCCTCAGGCCTGACCGCACAAGCACCGACGCACGGCAACGTCTGAGCCATTCGTCATCGGCTCCGCCCGCGCGCCCGCGGACGGCGGCGCCGACGCGCTGGAGGGCGGGTCGCCACACGGACCCGCCCTCCAGCGCCGAGGCGCAATCGGATGAGGCGCTGATCCCGCCGGCGGGGCGATCACCCGGTTGGGACGATGGCACCGTCACGGGCCCACAGGGTGCTGCCGTCGGGCCAGACAACCGCCGGCTCGTTGACGCCGTGCAGCCGGCCGTCGTCGGTGAGTCGCAGAACGGTGGGGCGCTGCATCATCACGGCCGCCCCGGATAGGGGCCACCACGGCCCGGCCGCCAGCGCCACGTCACGGCATCCCTCCCACCCTGGGGTGGGTGCCGTGCTGAGCACCTGCTGGTAGGTGTCGATCGCGGCGAGCACAAGCCAGTCGGGGTAGAGGTTCCAGGCCGGATCGAAGAACCAGTCGCGAGGATTCAGGCAGTAACGGATCACGGCGCGTCCCTCGTCGTTGCGCTTCACGATCGTCTGCTCGTCGCTCCAATACCAGGCGAATTGCATGATGTAGCTGCCGGTGAGGGTGCGGTCGACCGCCGCCCAGACCGGACCCAGCACCTGCTCGTACACCTGCCGTACCGCCTGCAGTACCGGTGTGAGCGCGGACCGCTCGCCCTCGGTGACCGGGTTGCAGAGGTACCGGTGCTCCATCAGGTTGTAGCGGGCCTCGAAGCCGTCGTAGCGCTGCTCGCCGTAGTAGCCGTGCCATTCCATGAAGTCGTGGAAATCGCCGAAAGCGGTGAACTGGTCGTGGTCGCTGGTCTGCTCCCAGATCGGGGCTCGCGTTGCTGCCAGCGCATTGTTGAGGGCGTCGCGGCGGATCGAGGCGACCAGCGACGGGTGCCCGTCGTCGAGGAGCTGCCGCACCTGCTGCAGGGCGGCCGGGGGAGAGGGGCACCACAGGAACCGCGACGGCTCGGGATGCCCGGCGCTGCGGTAGGCGAGGCGGACGGCTGCCTCCGCGCGCGCCTGGTCCGCGGGCTCGCAGGACAACGCCGCCTGCGTCCATCGGTTCGCCACGGCTTGTCCGTGCGCTGAGATCGGATTGGTGGAGTCATGCATGGTGTCCTCCTGACGAATGATCGATGGTGCGGCATGCCGTTGACGATGCCGCTGCAGGTCAAGTGGCCACGTGCGACCTGGAGGAACCAGGGCCGATCGTCAGTCCCGGCGTTCGCTGTTGTGACCGTGTCGGGCACCAAGGTTGGTTGCGGTGAGTGATTCAGGGATGACGTGAATGAGATCTTCATGTTTGACTGACATCCATGCGATCGGGGCAGGCGAGGCTGGCGATCGACTACGGCAGCGCCGACACCACCGCCGTACTGGCATGGCCGGACGGCACCTGGACGCCGCTGCTCTTCGACGGCGAACCCGCCCTGCCCAGCGCCGTCCTCCTCAGCGAGGACGGCACCACCGTGACCGGCCACCACGCCTGGCGGGCCGCACCGGTCACACCGCACCGGTTCATCCCGCACCCCCGCCAACCCTCCGAGCAGCGACTCACCGTCGCCGACACCGACGTCGACCCGCTCGACCTGGTCGCCGCGACCCTGCGCCACGTCGCCGAGCAAGCCCACCAGCTCGCCGGCACCGGCATCGACGACGTGCGGCTCGTCGTCCCGGCAGGCTGGGGCCCACGACGACGCACCTGGATGCGCCACGCCGCGCACCGCGCCGGCCTCCCACCACCACAGTTGATCGACGCGCCGACCGCCGTCGCCGGGCACCTGCTCGCCACCGGCCTGCAGCTGCCCGTCGGCGCCTACATCGCCGTCTGCGACGTCGGCGCCACCGCCGAAGTCAGCGTCCTGCGCCGCGGCCCCGCAGGCTTCGAAGTCCTCGCCACCCTCGCCGACCCGACCGCCGGCGGCACCGCCATCGACGACGCCCTCACCACCACACTCACCACCAGCCCACCCGGCACCGGCGGGCAACGATGGGCCATGGTCGCCAGCCTCCGCGCCGGCAAACACGCCCTGACCGACCATCCGGCCGTCACCGTGCCACTACCCGACGGGCCGGCCGTGGTGCTCCACACCGGCCTGCTCGACCAAGCCGCCCAGCCCGTCCTGCACCGCATCGCCCACCTCACCACCGAAGCGATCACCGCCGCGGAACTCACACCCCGCGACCTCACCGGCGTCTACTGCGTCGGCGGCACCGCCCGCCTACCCCTGCTGGCGAAGACCCTCACCGACGCCGGCATCACTTCCACCCTCGTCGACCAGCCCACCCTGGCCGCCGCCCGAGGCGCCGCCGACGCAGGCGCCACCAACACCATCGACCCCACCACGACCGAAGAACCTCTACCGCCGGTGCGGCGCGCCGCCGCGATCGCCCTCCCCGGCTTCGCCTCCCTCGCCCTGGTCTCCCAGTTCCTGCTCACACCTGAGTGGCGCGGCTCCCTCATGTACCGCGAAGCGATCCTCAACTGGGGCGAGCTGACCATGGCCGCCGTCTTCGCCGTCATCGCCTGCCTCAGCGCCGGCACCGTCCTCGCCTCCACCATCGCCAACCGCACCACCACCCCGACCAGCCCCGGCATCCACACCGGAACCGGAATCCTCGCCGCGGCCTCCCTCGGCGTCGCCGTCAGCGGCATGTACGCCGTCGTCGGAAGCCTCTACGTCGGCTACCCCGTCAACGGCTTCCTGCGCTGGACACTGCTACCCATCACCCCGACCATCACCGCCGCCGCCGTCATGGCCCTCATCGCCGCCCGGCAATGGCGCACGCCGGCCGGCGGATGGTCGAAACTGCTCGCCTTCCCCACCAGCTCCGTGATCACCGCCGCTGCCGGGATGCTGCTCATCCAATACAGCCTGACCGCCGACCGGTGGCCCCACCTGATCCTCTGGATCGACCTCGCCGGCCGAGTCGGAGGCTTGCTCCTGGGCATCGGCACCGTCATGGCCGTCGTGTCCCAGCCGATCCTGCGCCTGATCCTCAGCGCACCCCTCGCCGTCATCACCGCCGCCCTGGTCTCCTGGCCCGCCTCCGGCATCCTCGGCGCCATCTACGCCATCGCCGTGACCACCTGGTGGCTGCGCCAGATGTGGACCCACCTGCTGCGTCCCCACCACCCCCACCGGCCGCCGCAATGACTCCACCAACCGGATACCAGCCGATGCACGTGGGGGAGGAGCTGCGGTGAACGGGGCCCGGCGACTCGCAGGCGCCACCGTCGTGCTGGCCGTCCTGGCGGTACCGCCGTGGCTGCTGGCCACCCTCACCCGAGCGCACCTGCCCGGCTGGCCGACCAGCACGCGACTACGCGATTGGCTCGCCGACCCGCTGACCCCGGCAACCCTCACCACGGGGCTCATCACCGTGGCCTGGCTGCTGTGGCTCGGCATGGCCTACACCGTCACCGTGACGGCCGCCCGCCGGCTGCGCGCCGGCGCCCGATGGGTACGCCACCTGCCGCTACCCACCCCATGGCAGGCCGCCGCCACCAGCATCGCCGGCGCCGCCGCCCTCACCACCGCCCACACCCCCACTACCCAGCCGCCGAACCCACCGACACCAGTCACCGCCGATGAACTGCAGCACCCCTCCGATACGCCCCAAACCGAGCGCGGTGGGGTGGTCGTGCCCGGCGGCTGGATACCCGACGACACCGCCCACCACATCGCCGCCGCAGCGGCCCTGGTGTGGCTACGCCGCCGTCGCGCCCACCAACCCGGCCAACCCGACACCGACGCCACCCAGCTGACACCCCTACCCACCACCGTCACCGCCGTCCAAGCAGCCATCGCCGACCAACCACCGCCACCAGCAGCCACCACCGGCGCCATGCAGGCGCCGCTGCCCCCAGCCGGCATACGTCTCGCCGGCGACGGGGCCGACCACGCCGCCCGAGGTCTACTCATCACCCGGCTCCTCACCGCGCTACGCGACCCCACCGACACGACACCCGTGCTCGTCACCAGCAACACCCTCGCCAAGCTCCTGCCCAGCGTCGCCGAGACCACCGCCACAATCCCCGGACTGCACGTCATCGACACCCTCGAACAGGCCGCCGCCCTACTACCTGCATCCAGCACGTCGACCACAGCCGACCACGGCATACCCAGCCTGGTCTTGACCGCCGAACCCGCAACGCCAGCACCGCCGAACCTCCCGGGCGCCCGTGTCGTCACCCTCGACGCCGCAGCACCACTACCCGCTTGGCGCGTCGACCGCCACGGCCACACCGTCGATTACCAGACTGGGCAACCTCGACCACGGATGTGTGTCCTCGACAGCGTCGCCGCGGCGGACCTGCTCGCCGTCCTGGCCCAACCCGCCAGCGCAGCACCCGAACCCGTCGCGTCCGTACCAGCCCGGCCGATCGACCCTGCACAGGCAAAGATCCCCCGCCAAGCCACCCGAGTCCCACCGCCCACACCGCAGCGGCCCACCGAAGCCGCAGCGACCGCTGTCCAGCTTCGGGTGCTCGGCCGTCCAGCGTTGCTCATCGACAGCAAAGAGGTCACCATCCGCCGCAGCGCCGCCCTGCAAATCCTCGTCTTCCTCGCCGTGCACCCCGACGGCGCCGCCACCACGCAACTCGTACACGCCCTCTGGCCCGGCCTACCCGCCCACACCGTCACCGGCCGCCTGTACACCACCCTCAGCGACCTCCGCTCGACCCTCCGCGCCACCAGCGTTGACCAAGTGGTTGTCCACACTGAGGGCCGCTACCACCTCGACCCACGCACCGATGTGGACCTGTGGCGGCTGCAGGCTGCCGCCCACCACACCGCCACAACTGACGCACCCGGCCGCTGGCAGGCCGTGATGGAGGCCTACACGGGCGACCTCGCCGCCGGCCACACCTGGCCGTGGATCGACCCACCCCGTGAGGCCACTCGCCGCCTGGTCCTCGATGCCCACACCACCGCCGCGGAAGCACAAACCGACCCGCACGAACGCCTGCGACTGCTGCAAGCGGCGATCCGCATCGACCCCTACAACCAGCAGCTCCATCAGCGCGCCGCCGATCAACTAAACGCCCTCGGCGACTCCGCCGCAGCCGCCGACCTTCTCCACACCCACCGGCAACGCCTGCGCCTCGCCGGCATCCTCGACCAACCCATGATCACTGCTCGCTAGACCGAGGTAGGTCCACCGGTCGCTGCACGCCGAGGTCGCACGACAAAGAGGCAAGCCGCTGGCCCCCGCAGATGGGACGGATCTGCTCACCCGGGCAACCGCACCATGGTCACGTGCCGTCACGAACTTCACAACTTTGGTGCGGTATGCGGCCTTCGCCCTAGCAAGTTGTAATTGTTATTGACCCGAGACTAAGTGAATGGATAGCTTGTTTCCAGCGCAACGGTTGTCTGACGGCAACCGTTGAAAACAACGGGGGATACGTAAATCATGATGACGGGCTGACGCGCCACCTCGCTTAGCGCTGACGACGTCCATCGTCGCGCTCTTCTCTGGGCTTTTCTTGCACCGGGGTTGCTCTTTCCGCTGCTCGCAGAGGCCATGTGTCGCATCGACCGCGAGCTGGCACCCCTTGCTGCCTCGTGCCAGAAATGCGAGCGGGCCACCTCGCCTGATCTTTGTGAGGCATCGGCCAACAATCTTTTCGCGCTGCATAGCCGAATTCCGGGTCGGTGCCTGCGCTTCGCAAGTGCCGATTTACTGCCACGCCACCTGATGGATTGATCATTCGGTGGCGGGGTGAGTTCTGCCTGCCTCCTGGCGGATTGGCCGTCGGGTGCATGTCAAGAAGGAGTATTGATGGGTCAACGTCGAGTGGCTGTGGGGGTGGCGTCCGCGCTGCTGGCCACGTCGGTGCTGGCGGTTCCGCCGGCTGTGTCCTCCGCCGCGCCTGCGGCGCCGCAGGAGGCCGGGGAGGCGCCGCAGGTGTCGCCGCGGTCGTCGTCGAAGGTGTGGTTGTTCGACTCGCCGCAGCGTGCGGTGACTCGGGCGGCGGCGGGGGCGGCGCCGTCGGTGCCCAAGGGTACCGGGCCGGTGCGTAACGGCACGCAGGTGTCGTTCTCGCTGGCTGATCGGATGGAGGTGAAGGTCAACGTCGGGTCCGGGAACCTGATGGTGAACACCACCGACCTGACGCTGCCGGGCATCGCCGGGAACGTGACGCTGGGCGCGTCGTTCAATAGCCTCATGGTGGGCAGTGACCTCTCGGTTGGTGCACACGGCCCGGGTTGGCGGACCCGCGGCGGTCAGGACGTGAAGTTGTATCCGGCTGACGACGGGTCGGTCACCTACGCGGCCGCGGACGGGGTGGTTGGCAAGTTCGCTTGGTCCGGGTCGGCCTACACGACGCCGGGTGAGTTCAAGGCCAAGCTGGTCAAGAACGGCAGCGGGTGGAAGCTGACCGAGAACGACAGTGGCAAGGAGTTGTTCTTCACCTCTGATGGTCTGCTGGACAAGACCGAGGACCGCAACGACAACGTCACCGACTACTCCTACAACGGCGGGCAGCTGACCAAGGTCGTCTCCGACCGGGGCGGCCAGTACGCCCGCACGGCCACGGCCACGTTCGCCGGTGGCCGGTTGACGAAGTACCAGCAGAGCGACGCCTACAACGTGGTACGGGAGGTGTCCTACAAGTACGACACCAACAACCGGCTGCAGGCCATCGACCTGCTGGGGGCGACCCGGCAGTGGGCGTTCGAGTACAACACCGCCGGTGACCTGGTGAAGATCTGGTCCAAGGACGACCTCTACAGCGTCGTCACCTACGACGGGCAGCACCGGGTCACCTCGTTCACGCAGGTCACCGACACCACCACCGGCCAGGGTGCGACCACCAGGTTCGCCTATCCCACGTCGTCGCAGACGAAGATGGCCGACCCCCGCCAGGACCTGTCGCAGCCGGTCGCGTCGGTGCCGCACACCACGTATGACCTGAACAGCGACAAGCGGGTTACCAAGGCCACCGACCCGGCCGGCAACGAGCGCTCCCAGACGTACACGCCGTGGCAGGACGTGGCCACCACCGTCAGCCCCGAGGGCAGCACGGTCACCAACACCTACGGCGCCAACGCCGGTCAATCGCTGACCAAGTCAGCCTCACCGTCCGGCGCCAGCGCATCCGCGGCGTACGCGAACGCGTCGACCTCGACGAACCCGACGGCGAACTTCCAGCCGTCCTCGTCGATCGACACTCAGGGCAACTCGTCGACCTACACCTACAACGGCGCCGGTAACCGCACCTCCACCGCCGACGCCCTCGCCGCCAAAGCCGAGGTCGACTACAACAGCGACGGCACGGTGAAGACCTCCACGGACCCGGCGAACACCGGCAACCCGACGACCTACGCCTACGACAGCGACAAGCAGATCACGACCCTGACCCCGCCCACCGGCAACGGCCTGGCCGTCAAGACGTTCACCTACGACGTCCTCGGCCGCGTCCGCACCGTCGCTCAGGGCGGCTGCACCATCACATACGACTGGACCAAGGACGACCGGCTCGAGAAGACCAGCTACTCCGGCTGCGGCACCCTCACCCCCGTCACCTACCAGTACGGGCGCGTCGGCAACCTGATCAGCCGCACCGACTCCACCGGCACCACCACCTGGGAGTGGGACAACCTCAACCGGCTACACCGCCGCACCAACCCCGGCACCGCCACGTTCGTCTATGACCATGACCTCGCCGGGAACCTCACCGCGATCACCGACGGCCGCGGCACCACGAAGCACTACTACAACACCCGCAACTGGCTGGTCCGCACCGACACCGCCAGCGGCACCCGCTACAACTACTCCTACGACAACGACGGCAACCGCACCAACACCTGGTTCGCTGCCAACACCGACAACAGCGTCTACGCGCTGCGCGTCAAGACGGTCTACGACAAGTCGGACCGGCCCACCCGCATCACGGCCACCCGCAACTCCGCCGGTCCCGCGACGGTGTTCGACGTGACCTACTGCTACGCCAAGTACACCTCCGGGCAGCCCTGCTCCACCGCCACCGGCGACGACACCGGGCTGCGGCAGTGGCAGAAGGACGAAACCTCCGGCGCGATCAGCCAGTTCACCTACGACAAGGCCAACCGGCTGACCAAGGCCACCAACTACAACGGCAAGACCTACGACTACACCTACAGCAAGAACGGCAACCGCGAGACCGTCAAGGTCGACGGCACCACTGCCCAGACCTTGACGTTCAACACCGCCAACCAGATCACCACCACGAACAACACCTACGACAACCGCGGCAACCAGACCCGCGCCAGCAACCCGTCGGTCAACCCCATGACTTACAACAGCGCGAACCAGATGACCGGCGCGAACTCCGGCACCTACGCCTACGCCGGCACCGACCAGGTTGAACTGACCCGCGCCGGGACCACCACCATGCAGTACGGCTACGAGGACCAGCACGGCATGCCGTGGCTCCAGTCCTGGAGCGCCGGCGGCACCACCGTCTACGTCGAACGTGACGGCCTCGGCACCCCGCT
The DNA here is from genome assembly GCF_028768405.1 of Micromonospora chalcea. NCBI lineage: Bacteria > Bacillati > Actinomycetota > Actinomycetes > Micromonosporales > Micromonosporaceae > Micromonospora > Micromonospora chalcea. The sequence continues at coordinate 6,658,493 of NZ_CP118233.1, forward strand.
GGGCCTGCGGATCAACGGCACCGACACCGCCTTCGTTCTCGACGGCCTCGGTACCCCCGTCGCCGCGGTCAAGGCCAACGGCACCCTCGCCGCCACCTACAAATACGACCCCTACGGCAACGCCACCACTACCGACGAGTACAACCTCGGCGCCAGCAACATCATCCGCTACACCGGTGGCACCTACGACCAGAGCACCGGATTCACCAAACTCGGCCAGCGCTGGTACAACCCGCAGCAGGGCCGCTTCACCCAGCAGGACAGCCTCAGCTTCATCGGCAACCCTCGTGAAGGCAATCGGTACGCCTATGTGAACGGCGATCCCATCAACTACATCGATCTCACCGGGCAGGGTGCATGGGCAAAGTTCTTCGGCGCGGTGGCAGGTGGGGCCATGTATGGCTCATGCACGATGATCGTCACCATGGCGACGGGAGGCGTTGGTCTTCTTGCAAATGCCGGTTGCGCCACACTGGGTTACGCTACTACCGCGTACGTGGAGAGCGGTGCTGAGGCGGATGGCTACTGAAATACAGAAAGAGGCTACTAGATGAAGCAAGTAACTCTAGCGGCACTGATATCAATTGCTCTCTGGCTCGTAGCAGCTGCGACGTGGTCTATGTTCAGCGATGGAGGCTTTGGGGAAGCGCTCCTTACCCTTGCCCCTGTCGCAGTTATCGTGATCATCGCAACGGTCATCCGCGAGAGCAAGAAGCGTGGCGTTCGCCACGATAGCCAGTAGCGTGCGCTCCGGGGCAGTCGCGGTTTGCAGTCCTGGGACCGAGTAGATGCTCGGTATCCCGTTCAGGGTAGCGGCCGTAATTACTACCCCAACCGGATTCCGGCAGCGCGATTATACCTGGTGCATTTCGTAGTACGTGACTGAGCAGATCTCCTCAGGTACGGCAGGTGGACGATGGGTCGAACCGGTCGGTTCGACCCATCGTCCACCGCCGACTATGCAGAGGACTCTGGGGTGTCGCGCCGGTAGTCGTGCCTCGACAATCATCCGTTCTCCTGGGCCGGATCGTCGGCACCGGCCAGGTCGCGGACCAGCCTGATGAGCGCTAACGCAGGGGCGTAGTTGACCCGCCCAGTATCCGCCGATGCTCGCTGACTTGCTGTTGTGAGGTCGTGTAAGGCGCCGTGAGGTGCCGTCAGCTACCGATAACCCCACCACGCCGTACTGGGTTCATAGCGTCACTGCATCGCCCCCCACCAGTAGCCCTGCTGGTGTGGACGGGCGAGCAGGAGGAGGCAGGTGAAATCGTCAGGAGCTCTCGCCGCTGCAGTCGTCACCAGCGTCTTGTCCACCGCCGCCATCGCGGTCGTCCTGGTGATGCGTAGCGGCTGGACTCCGCACCTGCCAGCGCCGACCACTATGCGGCTGTGGATAGCCGACCCGATGAGCAGCGGTGTCGTCGCCGTCCTCGCCGCAGCCGGGGCTGTGACGCTCTGGCTGCTGCTGGCCACTGCCGTCCTTGCCCATACGTACGCGTCGCTGGCTCGCCGGCTGCGCCGGGTACCCGCTCTATGCTTTCCCGGTCCGGTCCGGGGCCTCACCGCGGCGCTGCTCGGCGCGACCGCCGTCACCACCGCTACCGGCGCGGTCGCACACGCCACTCCCGCGAGCACCACGTCCGATGAACCAGCCGCGGCCGGACAGTCGACCGCCTCACCCGCCTCCCACCGCCCCGCTGCGAGCCACCAGCCGGCCGCGCCGCCGCCCACCTACACGGTGCGCCGCGGCGACAGCCTGTGCGAGATCGCTGCCCGCACCCTCGGCGACGCCGACCGGTGGCCGGAAATCTTCGCCCTCAACCGGGGCGCCCGCTTTCCCCACGTCGGCGGCACCCTGCGCAACCCCGACCTCATCTACCCGGGCTGGGTTCTCCGCCTACCGGCCGACGCCACCCACAGGAGTGACCAGACTCCGCCGCGCGGCCAAGATCAGCAGCCCCACACCGAACCCGAACGCCCGGACACCCCCGCGCCACCCACGAAACATGACTCCTCGGCCGCAACACCGACACCCACGACCACCACCACGGCAGGCCCGACAGCACCCGCGACAGAACCACCCCCGGCAGACCCCAAGGCCACCGCGAGCGCGCCGGGCACCGCCGGTGTGACTCCACCCTCCCGCGGCGACTCGCAGCCACCGGCACGCGCTCCGCTGCCCACACCTAACCGGTCCCCGGGCATCGACGTGCCGGGCGGCAGCTGGGTGGACATCGGCCTGGCTGCGGCGATCACCGCAGCAGCCGCGCTGGTCTGGGCGCACCGGCGTCGCCGCTACACCCCGCGCCCGCCCTCGACCACCCACGTCGAGGGCCCCGACACGACCCCGATGCCGACGGTGGTCATGCAGATCCGCCGACGGCTTCGCGGCGTCGCACCACGCACCGCCACACCCCCCACCACCGGCCACCAACGGCGCCACATCGACTCGCCCCCGGGCCTTGGCGACGGAAACACCGGACCAGACGCGTCCGGCGTCAACGGTGAAACCGAAACCGATGTCGGCCCGACACCTGTGCCGCGCCCGGCGGTGCCGTCCCTGGCGCACCCGCTGGCCGAGGCCTGGCCGTCCGCAGGTCTCGGGCTCATCGGCCCGGGCGCCGACGCCGCTGCCCGCGGTTTCCTGACCGCCGCGCTCGCTGCCGGCGGCCTCGACGCCCTACACGAACGCACCCAGGTGGTGATGCCAGCGGCAACCGCGACGACCCTCCTCGACACGGACACCGCGACCCTGCCCCACACCCCGCGTCTGACGGTCACCGCCACCGTCGAGCAGGCCCTCGACCTCATCGAAGCGCAGATCCTGCACCGCAGCCGTCTCGTCGACACCCGCGGCGCTGACACGGTGGCCGACCTGCGGACGCTCGATTCCGCGGGGGAGCCGCTGCCGCCGGTGCTGCTGCTGACCCACGCCACCGCAGCCCGGCAGGACACCCGCATCGCCGCGCTGCTTACCCAAGGCACACGCCTGGACATCCACGGGGTGCTGCTCGGCGCATGGCCCGACGGTGACACCGTCGGCGTCGCCGCTGACGGCACCACAGCCCTCGCCGACGCCCGCACCGACCAGAGTGATCACCGCGTCCCAGTGGAGCGTCTGGCCGTGCTCACCTCGGCCGACACCCTCGCCCTGTTCCGCGTCCTCGCCGAATCACATACCGGCCAACCACCGGCCCCCATCGACGCCGCGCCGCAGCCAGACGACCGGCAACCGGCCACCGCGAACTCGACCGAAGCCGGCCGCAGCGCCCCGGCCGAGAGGCCGCGACCGGCCGCGACGCCCACCCCGACGACTGCCAGCACGTCACCCACCCCCGTCGAGGCCACCGGCCGCGACCCGGCCACCGCACATCCCCAGGCATCGGACAGGTCGACCGGCATCATCGACACCCGGCCCGATCCGATCGCCGATACGCACGCCGCGGTCGACGCCGGTGGTCACGACACCGCACCCTCCGCAGAGCAGACAAATGTGCCCCCCGCCGTGGACGGCGAGCAGCGGCAGCCCCGCCGCGTGCAGGTGTCGGTGCTCGGCTGGCCCAGCATCACCGACGCCGCGTCCCATCCGCCGCTGCGCGCCAAGGCCCTCGAGCTACTCGTGTACCTGGCAGTCCACGACGGCGAAGCGACCGTGGACGCCATTCTGGATGACCTGCTGCCCGACGCCCCGACCAGTAAGGCGCCAGGCCGGCTGTATACCTACGTGTCGAACCTCCGCGCCGTCATGCGGCATACGGCCGGCCCAGGCGACTACCTCACCCATCCCCAGAACCGCTACACGCTCAACCCCGCCCTCGTCGATGTGGACCTGTGGCGGATGCGCGCGGCGATCCGCCACGCCGAACGCGCCACCGACCCGCAAGCGCGGGTCGCCGCGTTACGGCGCGCCGTCGACACCTACCGCGGGCACCTCGCCGACGGCGTCGACTACGAATGGATCGAGCCCTACCGCGAGGCCGTACGGCAGCAAGCCCTCGACACCTACCTCGCGCTCGCCGACGCTCTCGCCGACCATCCCGCCCGCCAGCTTTCAGTGCTCGACGAGGCGATCCGCCACAGCCCTTACACCGAGGAGCTCTACCAGCACGCCATGCGCGCCCGCGCCGCCCTCGGCCAGGCAGACGCGATCCGCTCCCTGCGCCGAGCACTGACGCGGGCTCTCGCAGAGATCGACGCCGAACCCCACGAAGACACCCTCGCCCTGGCCCACGAGCTCATCGCCGCCCAGCAGCGCCCCCGGCCCCGCCCGCAGGCGCAGCGTCATTCCCGCGACGAGGACGGAGCGACTGCATGACCGGCATCTCCACCTCGCCGTCCTCGCACCGTGACCGTCCGAACGCGGCCAGTCGGGATCAGTTGGTCGGTCTACGGCCGCTGCGGTGGGCGGTGCGTGCCGTGCTCACTCTCGGTGTCGCCGCGTCGATCGCGGCGAACGTGCTGCACGCCCGGCCGAACCTCATCAGCCAGCTGATCGCCGCCTGGCCGCCGCTGGCGCTGCTGCTCACCGTGGAATTGATCTCCCGGGTGCCCAGCCACCGCAGGTCCCTGGCCGCCCTGCGGCTGCTGGCCACCGCGGCGATCGCCGGCATCGCCGGCTGGGTCAGCTACTGGCACATGGTCGGTGTCGCCGCCCGCTATGGCGAGATCGACGCCGGCGCCTCCTACCTGCTGCCGATCTCCGTGGACGGCCTTGTCGTCGTGGCCAGCATCAGCCTCGTGGAGATCACCGGAAGGATCCGCGCCGGCACCGGGCAGCCCACGTCTCCGCAGCAACCAGCGGCCCCTCAGGACCGGCCAGGACACCACACCCCGAGGACCAGCGCCGACCGGACCACCAGGCGGCGAACGCCCCGCCTCACCGAAACGGTCACCGAGACCAAACCAATGGCCACCTCTGCGTCGCCGGGCGCCGTGTCTACCCCGGTTCCATCGCGAGGACAGGCCGCGAGCACGCAAGGCGATGGGTCACCAGACCGCCCGGCTCAGCCCGACCGCGACGACGTCCGTGGCGATTCCGAGCCGTCCCGTCCTGCCGGCGATCGCGCCGGCAGGACGCCAACCCGCGACGCGAAGACCCCAGCAACGATCCCCTCCGACCACGGAAACGCCGCCCAGGTCGCCGCGGCTACTCCGGCGGCCGTCGCGTACTGGTATCAGCGGGATCCGTCGATGCATCCCGCGCAGATCGCCGAGCGGATCGGCAGATCCGAGCGCACCGTGCGCCGGTACTGGCCGCCGGCCAAACTGCAGCGGGCTAACGCCCACCACCACGGCCCGCAACCGACCGTCCCCGGGCGTCCTAACCCTGACCCGCCCTCGATCTTGTAGAGACTCTTGGTGTCTGTCCCCTCCTTGAGGAGGTGCCGACGGAGCCTGTGGAAGGCGTGCCAGGGAGCCCCATGCAATATCCTGTCGATCTTGTCATGGGGGAGTCAGGCAGGTTCTGGTGGTGCGGGCGCGGTGGGGACTTGCTTAGATCACCGGCATGACGGACTGGTCCCAGCTCAGGCATGCCTACGGCGTGGCAGATGACGTCCCGGGTCTGTTGGCGAGGGCTGAACCGGACCCGCGCAGCCCGGTCTGGGGCGAACTGTGGTCCCGGCTGTGCCATCAGGGCACGGTATACCCGGCAAGCTTCCCGGCATTGTCAGTCCTGACGGAGATCGCGGGCCGCTGGTCGCCCGCGCAGCGGACGATGCCGCTGGCGCTGGCGGCTGACATCGTGTCCAGCGTGGATCAGCCCTACGGGGATCTCGACCCGCACGTCACCTATTCCTGCGAAATCGCTCGACTGAGAGCGCTGACCGAGGAAACGCTCCAAAGCTCCGGCTCCGATGACGACCCCAGCACCTACGTCTATATGTTGCAGGCGCTGCTGGCGTTCGAAGGCGCCGAGGTCTGGGGCAGACACCTCGACGGACTGAACAACGAGGAATACGAGGTGGCGTGCCCGCGATGCGATGAAGAAATCTTCGTCGCGTTCGGCCAGTACGGAACGTTTACCACGCTGGACAGCATGTACATGCACGACTCCGGCTCCAAGCGGCTGCCACTGCTGCCCGCTGACCCTGCCGCCTTGACGAGTGTCGGAAAACGCCTGCACGATCGGGCGATCGCCGACCACCATCCCGACGTCGCCGAGAAGCTGACCTACGTGTTTGGCCGAGCGGACTGCCCGGCCTGCGGCGAGCGCTTCCGTGTTGAAGAGGCCATCACCGCCAGATGGTCCGGCTAGTACTCCAACGTCACTCGGCTTCGGCGTTGGGCTTGGTGCGGGCATGACGACGGCCACCGCGTTGATCATCGATGGCTTGTGAGGGCAACCGAAGATCGTGCGGTGGCCGCGTGCCACAGCGTAGACCCCGCCGGATGGCGGTCATCCTCGACGAGGCGGTGACGCGTGTCGCTGACCGGTCGTGCGGGCGGAGCCCTGTCGGACCGCCGGGCACTTCGTGGAAGGACTGCTGTCGGGCGTGGAACGCAAGACCTGCTGGGCGTTTGCTGAACGGGCGGGTCACGCTGGTCCACAGGCGATGCAGCGGCGTTGACCGTCGCCGAGATCCGCCGACTCCTCAACGCCTTCGTCCTCGCCGCACCACTCCAGCCAGCGCACACCCTGCACTGGTCGATCTGGCGACGAACATCCCAAGCCCGCGCCACCGGTCCCACTACCAGCGCAAACTCGGTCATGCCGCCGACCGGAAGATCAAATGACGTTGGACTACTAGGAGAGCTAGGCGACCGCCCGCTGGACCTGGGAGCGTACCCGCACGAAGAGGCTCGGCGAGACACCCGGCATGCCGAGGACAGCGACCATACCGATGGTGTCGTTGTCTGCCCACATACAAACGGTTACCGGAACCCCCTCGGTCTCGCCCGAGCCGCAGCGAGCCTCGCCGCCCATCGGCCCCGGTCGGCTGGGCTTGACACCAGCCAGTTTCGGCAGATCGGCGAAACTCTTGTCCAGGCTTGCCTTGGGATCAGTTACCTTGCCGGACACTGCACTGAGAAGGTAGGTGACACTGGAATCGCGAAGGGCATAGACGGAGCCGACTTCGCTGGTCGCCTCGCCGTCGAGGAACTGCTTGAGGTTGTCGGTGTTCTGCTGGGCCTGCTCGCGCAACCTGCGGCTTGCTGACTCGGGGATGCCGGTCAACGTTTCCGGCTGCACCACACGCATCGCCGCACTCGGAGACGGCGAGGTTGAACGTGGCGCCGACTCCCGTTCCACCGTCTCTGCGGCCCTCGCACAGCCGCCGGCCATCATGAGAACCGCGAAGGCCAGCATGCCCGCAGCCGCCGCACGCCGTCCGCTGCCCGCCTGACCTGTCCCCGCCATGCGGCCACATCCTTGTGTCACAACTAGGGCGTACGGTTTACCGCGTGATCATGCCACGCCATCCCCAACGTCGAAGCCAGTGACGTTGGGGTACTAGATTTTGTCGGTCCTCGTAGCTACATGATGGCGGCGATGAGCACGCGCTGGACCGCAGCGACTCATACGGTTGGCTGACCACCACGGCGGCGCCGATCGCGGACGACGGAGGTCGGGTGTCCGGCTACAGCCGGCCGATCAGCGGCTGTGTCCGCGGGGCGAAGCGGTACCCGTCGTCCCAGGGGAATCGGCCCTGCTGGTCCGGCCACACCATCTGCTGGAGGCGGACCTGGTCGCGGCCGTAGCGGCTGATCGCCAACCCGGGCAACAGTTCGTCGGTCGGCGGCCCGTCGATGATGATCGCGTCGTAGCCGGCGATGACGTCGCTGAGGCGTTGTCCGTGGGTGAACCGTTCGGCGGTGTCGTAGACCCGGCGAGCCAGGTCGTTGAACAGACTGTGGGCGACCTCGGGTGGCAGCCCTGCGGTGATCAGTTCGGGGTGGCCGTGGGCGGTGAGCCCGACGGTGTAGGCGAATGGGGCGGTGGTGACGGTGCCGTCGTCGGTGGGCAGGACGTACGTGACGGCCCAGCCGATGGTGTCGATGATCCGTTCTTGACGCCGGAGGAGCTCGTTGATGTCACGCATGGTCGGTGTCTCCTGGGCATTCGGCGCTGGGGGCGGGGTCTGTGTCTGGGTGGGGTGGCTCGACGTCGACGAAGCCCCAGAGGTGTTCCATGACCTGGAGTTGCCAGGTGCGGTAGCGGTCGGCGAAGCCGCGGCAGAGCGCGGGCGGGATCGGGCTGCCGGCGTAGGGCAGCGTCGAGTGGCAGATGATGTATCCCGCGTCGCCGCGGGCTTCGGTCACCATTTGCTGGAGCCGGCCGGGGGTGAGGTGCATTGGGTTGCCGGGCTTGAAGATGCAGGTGTCGCATTCGCGGGCGAGCCGGCGGGTCTTGCGCAGTTCCGGGTCGCCGACGCTGAGTCGGGGTGGCCGGTCGACGTCCGGTTCGTCGGCGGCGTCGAACGTGTTGTCCATCGTCAGCTCCTTGTCGTTGCGGCACGGGCCCGCTTGGCGTGGGATGCGGGACCCGTGAGTCCGGGTGATCGGAGTTCTGTGGTGCTGGTGCGGCGTGGTTTTGAGCCGGCGCAGCCAGGTCAGCACCGTGTCGATGTCCGCGCGGCGCAGCCCGTCGTACGGGTCGACCGGGTGGAGCAGGGTGGGTGCGCCGTCGGCGGTGCGATGGTCGGCGGTGGTGGGGTCCTTGCCGCCGAACTCGTCGTCGAGGACGGCGAGTGGCCGCCGCGCGACCCAGGCGTACAGGGGGCTGAGTTTGTTCTGGTGTCCGAAGCGGACCCCGCCGGCGTGAACGGGGACGTGCGGCCAGGTGGTCGGCAGGCCCAGCCGTGGCGCGATCCATGCGGCGGCGAGGTGGTTCCAGCTGGTGCACCACACCGGTTGAGCGTGCTCGGCGAGTTCCCGCAGCCAGGGCCCGTGGTCGGGGTTCAGCCAGACGGTGCCGGTGACGTGCCGGCCGTCGGGGGCGGGCCCGTCGTAGCGGTGCGGCCGGTAGCCGAGTGTCTCGGCGCGGCCGGGGTCGGCGGGGTTGAGGACGCCGTCGACGTCGATGGCCACGACAGGGGATGAGGCGGGCTGTGCCGGTAGTCGGGTGGTGGTCACGGCTGGGCCTGCTCGCTGAGGATCGGGTGCAGGGGCACGGTGAGCCGGTCGGCGGTGCGGCCGGGCCGGTCGGCGGGTTGCCACGTGTCGGCGGCGGCGTGGGTGGGGAACGGGCCGACGGCGGCGAGCCTGCCGTCGGTGCGGTCGAGCAGCACGAGAACGGCGGTGCGGGCGTCGTCGAGCGCCGGCCGGAGAACGTGGGCGAGGTCGGCCGGGAGGTCCACCCAGCCGGTGGCGGGGAGATCCGTGATGGCGGGGTCGTGCAGCGGTACGGGCCTGGTCACGGCGAGCGTGGTGCTGTCGAGCGCGAGCGTGGCGGCGTGGGAGTGGGCTGCGTCGGCGCCGCTGGTGGGGCCGTGGGCGTCGAGGTCGCCGCTGGTGTGGACGGCGATCAGCGCGTGCGGGTCGCGGATCTCCAGGGAGTCGAGGACGGCGAGGGTGACAGTGTCGCCGGTGCGCATGTCGCGCAGGGTGAGCAGGACCGGCCGTCCGTCCGGGTCCCGGTTCCAGGTGATGGCGTCGAAGTGTTCGCTGGTGACGTCGCGCAGGCGCCGCCAGGCGCGGTTGTCGGTGTCGAAGGGGTGTTCGTCGTCGGTGCCGTAACGCATGAGGAACTCCTTGTCGGGCAGCGTCGTAGCCGCGCCCCGGGATCTGGATCGGTCGGGGCGCGATGCATGCACGCTTCGATGGCGCGGGATGGTCAAGTCGCCGGGGGCGGCAGCGATGCCGTTCGGCATCGGCCCTCCGCGAGATGGGAGTAGGGCCGCCTGCGGCAGCCCCGCATTCCAGGCCCGGTATGTCGCGAGGTCGCGGTGCGCGGCGCCGCCGGGCAGCGGCCAGGCAGCGCCGCGGCGCGGGGTGGGACTGGTCGGCTGCCGGCTCGGGGCCCGCTCGGCTGGGGTTCAGGCCTGGGTGAGGGCGGTGACGGCGGCGTCGGCGATCGCCGCGATGGCCTCGGTCGGGTCGGTGACGGTCAGGGTGGTGGCGTGGGTGAAGGTGTGCCCCCAGATCTGGTCCGGGTCGGCCGGTTCGCCGTCGGTGGGCGGGTCGGCGGGGTGAAGCCACAGCACGGCGCAGCCGGCGCGGTGCAGGGTGGTGACGAGTTGCTGCCCGGCGGGGATGTCGTCGAGGTAGCCGTCGGAGACGACGGCGAGCATCCGCAGGGCGCGGCCGTGGCGCAGGTCGAGGAGTTGGTCGGCGACCTTGACCGCTTCCGGGAAGGTGGCGGTCGCCAGCTCGGTGCGCATGTGCAGCACCTGCCTCGGGTAGGTGCGTGGGGGCACCAGGACGGTGGTGCGGTCACCGAACCCGATGGTGGTGGTCGTCGCCTGCGCGCGGCGTGCCGCGTTGGCGAAGATCCACGCGGCCGACGACATCGCCTGCGTGTAGCGGGCCATCGACCCGGACAGGTCGACCAGGACAGCCAGATGCAGGCGGGGCTTCTCCGGAGGCAGCTGGGCGCGTTGCTGCCACGGGGCGGCGGTCGGCATCTGCCCGGCGGCGGTTTGCGCGTCGGCGGTGATGGCGTGGCGGGTCCGCAGCCGACCGGGTGGGATCGGCGAGGGGCGCCGGCCGGGTTCGGTGTGGCGGGTGCGGGCCTGCCGCAGCCGGTTGGCGAGGTCGCGGGCCGCGCGGTGTTCCTGCTCGGTCGGGTCGGTGCGGTCCCACTCGGTGGGTGGGCTGTGCCGGTGGGCGAGCAGCGCCGTCGCGTACTCGGCTGGGGTGACGCCGGCGGCGACGGCGAGGTAGTCGACGAGGGCCGCGGCGAGGCGGCCGGGGAACAGGCCGGCGTCCGGTACGGGGGTGTCGTACTGCTGGTCGGGGTCGATGCCGAGGACCTGACACCACCGGCGGGCCAGGCAGATCATGGTGTCGGCGTCGGTGTCGTCGCAGGTGTGGGCCTCCCGCCAGATGTCGCGCAGCTGCCGCAGGCGCTTGCGTCCGAGGACGCCGGTGACCGCGGCGCGGACGGGGCGGACGTCTTTGCTGGTGACGATGCGGGCGTCGACGCGGGCCAGGAGCAGCGCGGCGAGTTGCCCGGCGTGCCACGCGTCGTCGACGGCCGCGTCGTCGGGGTGCAGCAGGGTTGTCACGACGTGGCGCAGCCACCGGCGGTCGCCGCGGCGGCGAGCGCGTTGGCGTCCTTCGGCCCGGGATTCCTCGAGTAGGTCAGCCACGGTGGCGAGGATCGGCGGGGTGCCGGGCGGGGTGGTCCAGCGGCTGTGCGCGGCGTGCGCGGCGCCGTGCACGAGCAGCCCGTAGCCGGTGGGCACGATCCGCTTGTGCCGGGCCTTGGCCGGGTCGGTGACGTCCGGGCTGTCGGCGATGTAGGTGGCGTCGACCTCGATCCGGTTGAGGGCGGGGTAGAAGCACTCGGGCGCGTCCCCGGCCGCGCCGGGCGCGACGAGGACGGTGAGGTCGGTACGGCCGGTCAGCAGCGGAACGTGCTGGGTCCACGCCTGCGACCAGGCCCGCCAGTCGGCGGCACCGGCCGGCGGCGGCGGTGTGCCGGGGCGCAGGTGGGTGTGCGGGTGGGACACGAAAGGGGCTCCTTCCAGAAAAGGGGGCGGTCAGCGCTTGCCGAGGGCGAGCGCAGTGATGGGCGTGCCGGTGTGCCGGGACAGGGCGGCGGTGACGTCGTCGCGGGCGTCCTGCGGGGCGATGCCGGCCAGGTTCGCCAGGGCGGCGCTCATACCCAGCTGGTCGCGGACCTTCACGAAGCCGAGCAGTTCGCGTAGCTGCGGCGCCCACACGGTCTTGCCGGCGGCGAGGTCGGCGTTGAGGTCGATCGCGGCGGCCACGACCGGCTTGGGGACGCCGAGCTGGCGGGCGAGGTCCCAGTCGGTGGTGACGTGCAGGTGGACGGTGAACCGGGAGGCCAGGGCCTCGGTGAGCACCGCGCCGTGCACGCCCGGGTTGTGGCCGGCGACGATGTAGAACCCGTCGACGGCCTGCACGGTTTCGTTGCCGTGCGCGGGGATGGTGACGGTGCCGCGGCCGTCCATGGCCGGGTACAGCACGGCCAGGACGCGGGGCGGGATGAGGGTGGCGTCGTCGACCAGCAGCACCCGCCCCTGGCGCATCGCGGTGACGAGGGGCCCGTGGACGAACTCGTAGCCGCCGCCGGGGACCGGGTTGTAGGAGCCGAGGAAGTCGTCGACGACGGTGTCGCCGGTGCCGGCGACGGTCAGCAGGTCGGGGAACGCCGCCTCGACCATCGCGGTCTTCCCGGTGCCGGGCGGCCCGTACAGCAGCACCGGCACCTGCTGGGCGCGCAGCCGCCGCAGTTCCTCGACGTCCCAGCCTTTGCCGAGCCGCCGCGGGTGATAGAGCGTCCCGTTCGGTCGCGGCACCGGCGCGGGCCGGGACTGCCGGCCACCAGCGTTGCCGCTGGAGCGGGTGCGGGGTGCGGCGGGCGGGAGGGCGCCGGCGGCGTCGATGCCGGCCTGGGTGATCTGGAACCGGTGTGGGTTGCGGTGGTGGGTGGCGTGCCCGGCGGCGGCCATCTTCTTCAGCGCCTCGAACACCGCCCCGGACGACGGTGCCCCGATCGCCCGGGTGATCTCACCGACCTTGAGAACCTGGTCGGCGTGGTCGGCCAGGTGCAGGGCGACTTTCCGGTAGAGGTAGCCGGACCGACCGGAGCCCGCCCCGGTAGTGGGAGTGCCGGCGCCGCTGGCCGGCGCCGGGTCGTTCTGCGGCGAACCGGCCGGTGGGTGTGGTGTGGTCATGGGAATGCCTCGATTCGGGGTAGGGCCCGCGCACCCGTCTCCGGGTGCGCGGGCGGTGGGTACCGCACAGCGGAGACGGGCGGGGCCAACCACGCCGGCCCTCATCGGGCCGGGCAGGTCGGCGACCACACCCCTGGTGGTGCTGAAGGGTGACGGCGACACGTCAGGTCGCCGCTGATGCGTGCTGGTCGGTGTCGAGGCCGCGCGGGCGGTGTCGGCGCCGACGATGGAACCCCCGCCAGCCCAATCGATCAAGTCGAATGGGTGCGCGCGTCGCGGGAGCGCCGGCTGACTACGTGTGCGACGCAGCGTCGAGCGATGCTGCCGGCGGGGTCGTGGTCAGTCGGCGCAGCCCCGTTCGCAGCCCTGCGGGTCGCACTGCTGTCCCTCGGCCATCCGGGCCAGGGCCAGCCCGTCGCCCCCGTCGAGGTCATCGTGGAACGGCCAGCCGAACCCGTCGGCGAACGCCTTGACCTTGGCCGCCCCGTACATCGGGTAGCCGGCGTGCTCCATCGCCGCCACGACGTCGTCGCGGCCGAGGAGCCAGGCGAGTTCACTCAGCTTGTCCACCGACCGGCTCGCCGAGTTGCCGCGGTGGTCGAGGATCTTCCCGATAGCGAATCGCAGGTAGTCCCGGGCACGGGTCTCGTGGTCGACCCGCCGGGTCCACTCGCCCGGCTGACGAGGGACGATGACCTGGCGGGCGTGGTCCAGGTCGAGTGCCTCCACGAGCACCTCCTCCCGGAAGCCGAAGATGTCCCCGCGGTTGGCCCGCAGAGCCCAGACCCGGGTGACGATCTCCTCTTGGGTGCGGATGGTCACTTGTTTCCTTTCTGTCGGCCCCACCCGTCGAGGTAGGGCATCGGTGGGTATGCCGGCCTATGCGTTGTCCGTGTCGGGCAGGTCGCCGACGATCCGGTCGCAGACGTACGGATCGACGGCCTCCCAGCACCAGCTGCGGCCCATCACCACGTACCGGCCGTCCCCGTCCGCGGTGATGCGATCGATGGCGTCCGGGTCGCCGGACAGGGCACGCTCGTCGGCGACGAGGACGTCGCCGTCGAAGGACAGACCGGCCAACGCTTCGTCGACCTGCTGGTCCAGGTCGCCGGCCGGCACGCCCTGCTCGCGCAGACTGTCGCGGTACCGGTCGCGGTGGCGCTGCTGGTCGGCGACGATCGCCTCGGCCACGTCGCGGGTGCAGGAGAACACCGCCCACCCGTTCCAGTAGTCGATCAGGGTGCCGACGAACCCGACCTCGACCCGGTCGTCGCCGTCGGGGCCGGTGGTGCGCGCCCAGTCGCCGGCGAACACACCGACACCGCCGATCCGGACCCGGTCGGGGTGCAGGTGGGACACATCCGTGCCGGTGGGGCTGGCCGCGAGATGACACAGTTCCGCGACGCGGTCGGTGACGGCGGTGTCGTAGGCGTCGCGGTAGACGGCCATCGCCTCGTCGCGCTGCGGGATGCGCAGCCCGAACCAGCCCGCGCTGTCGCCGGCGGCGGCGGCAAACAGCTCCCACCCGGCGACGTCGACCGGCTCTCCGACCGAGGAGAAGTGGGGCAGGGCGTCGAGGACGGCGGGATCGCCGTCGTGGATGCCGGCCAGGATCCGGCGCGCGGCCAGGCGGGGGTCACCGCCGGCCCGGGCGCCGATGGTGTCCTGCGCCCACCATTCGGCGGCGGTGCGTCCGGCCTCGGCGCCGGCGGCGCGCATCCGTTGCAGCGCGGCGGCCCATCCGGTGGCCTCGCCGACCACCCCGCCAGTGCGAGGCGGGGTGGTGGTGGCCGGTGCGATGCGATCGCCGGCGTCGAGGCACATCGCCAGCGTCGAGCCGCTGTCCCAGGTGACCTCCACGAGGTTCTGTCGCTGGTCGTGGCGGCGGACAGTGCCGGTGTCGCCGGGCCGCAGCAGGGTGTACGGGTCGTCGGTGTGGACCAGGGCGACACGCTGCCCGGCCTCGTAGCTAGGCATGGCGGTTTCCGATCGGCCGTCGAGGCCGGTGGACGGGCCGCCGGCGTCGGTGGCCGTTGACGGCGGGCGGTCGGTGCTCATCGGGTCTCGCCCGCCGTGTCGCCTGCCGTGCGGGTCTGCGGTGGCCAGGGCTTGCGGGTGACGTGATCGCCGAACATCGGGTCGCTGGCGACCGAGGAACCGCAGCGGACGCAACTGGTGACGGTGTCGTAGCCGTAGCCGGCCATGGACGGCACCTCGACGTGGTCGATCTCGTCGACCGCGCCGCAGACGGTGCACACCGTCATCTCCGGGCCGCCCCCGTCGTCGGCGGGCGCGGTGACGAACAGGTCCTCGACCGGGTCGAGGTGGTGCGCGCTGTGCCGCAGCCAGCGGCCGTGGATCGTCGCCTCGTACACCACCAGCCGCCGCTGGTCGAGGTGCAGCAGACACAGCCACTCCAGGGCCCCGCCGACGTCCTCGCGCAGCGCGCCCCGCCGAACGGTGGCGTCCTGAGCGACGACCGGGTAGCCCAGCCCGGGCACGGGCGGCTGCCGGTCCCAGCGCCGTGGCTTGGGGTTGACGGCGAGGGACCACCAGTCGTGGGCCAGCAGCGCGGCGGCCATAGCGCCGGTGTCACGGCCGAACGTGTCGGTCCAGATCCGGCGCAGCAGCGGCACCAGAACCTCCGGACTCTCACCGAACTGGACCAAGCGGGCGGTGTAACTGCCGCGGAACGCGGCGACACCGATGAGCGTGGGTGTGCTCACGGCCTTGTCCTCCTCAAGGGATGTGTGGATGGGTCGCGGCGGTCGTCCCCGCACGGGTCGACCGACGGGCTGGGGCTAGATCACGGAGCCGCCGCCGGCATCCGCGATCGGGACTACTGATTCAGGGGCGCGCCGACGGACGCCATGAAGGCGACCGGGTCGACGGCCGTGCCGGAGGTGTGATCACCGAGGTGCACCTCGAAGTGCAGGTGCGGTCCGGACGAGTGGCCCGAGCTGCCGGCGACGCCGATAACGTCACCGGCAGCGACCCGTTGACCCTCGGCGACGGAGGGGCGGGTGAGCATGTGGCAGTAGCGGGTGATCACCCCACCGTGGTGGTTGATGTCGACGTACCAGCCGCAGCCGCGGGTCAGAGCGGGGTCGCCGTCGCGGTCACAGCCCCAGTCCCGGCCAGTGCGAACGTCAACGGCGTTGCAGCGCACGACGGAGACGGTGCCGACGGACGCGGCGTGGATCGGGGTGCCCTTGCCCACGATCAGGTCGACGCCGTCGTGCCCGGGACGGCCCGAGGTGCGGAAACCGGAGCCGACATCCCCGTGCACCGGCAGGGCCCAGCCCTGCGCGCTGACCGCCACGCCGCAGGCGGCCGGGCCGGCGCTGGCCCCGGTCAGGGCGGCGACGATCCTGGCGGCGTCGGGTTCCCACCTGGCGTAGGCGTCCGGGTAGGCCGACCGCTGCACCCGTTGGGCGGCCTCAGTCAGTGGCATCGCCTGCCAGCCGTCGACGGCCTGCAACGACTGGTAGAACATCGTCGCCGCATACCGCGGGGCGTGCAGTTGCTCGGGGGTGCCCCAGCCCTGGGAGGGGCGCTGTTGGAACAGGCCGACCGAGTCGCGGTCCCCACCAGAGATGTTGATCAGGGAGGACTCCTGCATCGCGGTGGCCACGGCGATGACCCAGCCGCGGGGCGGGACGCCGAGGCGCATGCCGACGGTGGTGATGGTGGCGGCGTTGCCAACCTGCTCGGCGTTCCAGTCACCGATCGGACCGATCCCACCCAAAGCAGGGCTGCGCGCGGCCGACGAAGCGGCGGGCGTGACGCTGGTAGCCGGCCCGCACGCGCCCGCCCCGCCGCCGAAGATCAAGGTGGTGGCCAGCCCGGAGCACAGCAGCAGGACACCGGTGACCGCGAGGGCGATCCCGGACAGCACGCGGGCGGTCATAACTGACTCCTTCGAGGCAGGGCCAGCAGCGGGCCGGCAGGTCGCGAGGACGGTGAAGGCCGCGAGCCTGTGGAGCGGCGGCGCGCGGCCTTCGGGCGCGTACAGGAGTCAGCGGGCGAGGACGGCCACCTTCTCGCCGTGCAGCAAGGGCGCCCCGTCAGGGCCTTTGATGTGGGCGTTGATCCAGATGCGGTAGGGGTGGCCGTCGCGGTCGATGAGGCGTCGCCAGTGGCCGCGGACGACGAACCGCACCCGGTAGTGCCACTTGGGCTCGCCGTCGGGCGGTTCGGCGAGAGGGCTGGTGCGGCGCAGCATGACCACACGGGTGTCATGGCGGATGCTGGCCCGCACAGCACGGCGGCGCGCCGCGCGGTCCAAGGGGGCGGCGGCGACGGTCGCGAGGGGTTGGGCCTGGATACGCCAGAAGGCATAGGCGACAGCGGCGCAGGCCCGCATCGCGGTCGTGGTCTCGTCAATACAGAACCGGCCGTCGGGCGCCGGCTCCCAGTCGCGGTCGTCCCCGTCGAGAACCGGCAGGTCGGGACGGGGGTCAACGGGCCGGCCGATGGGGATCTCGGTAAAATCGGTCAGCACATAGGGGCCGAACTGACGGGCGAGGTCGGGCCGGTCAGCGAGCTGCGCACGACGGCGCACCGCCGCCGGGTCGTGCGCGTCGTGGTGGTCAGCCCAGCCGGCGATGGCCCAGAAGGACCGACCGCTGCTGGTGTTGGTGGTGCGGGCCCAGGTGATCGCCCCGATCGAGGACACCTCACCGCTGACGCCGCGGTGGTAGATCGGTTCGGGAAGGAACAGCACCCCGCCGTCGTCGGGGGCGACGTCGGCGGGAAGCACCTCGCCGGTCAGGTCGAGGGCCGCCGCGGCGGCGGCGATGATCGCGGTCATCGCGGGGGCGATGACATACGACTCGCCGAATCGCCACGGGTAGGCGGTAATGGCACGGACCGCGGTGAGGACCTTCGCCATGCCCCCCGAACTGGGACTGGGGCGGTCGGCGAGACGACTGCCGAAGAACGCCTGCAGGTACTGCGCCGCGAGCGGACTGCGGTGATAGTCGACCATGCGGGCGCGCAGGTCCACGGCGGTGCGGGCGTAACCGGCGAGAGTGTCGTTCGGAAGGAAGTTCACTAGTTTGCCTCCAGGGTGTGTGCTCAGGCGGCCGACGCCGCCACTGGTAGACGCCGGTCCAGCCGGGATTCCGGCGGCACCGCGCCCGGTACGGACGCAGGCCGCATCACAGGTGCCGGCGGATGGGCCGGGGTGAACCAGCCGGTCAAGCGACGCGGCACGGCGGGAACCGGGGCGCGCCCGCGTGCGATCGCGGCCGGACCCGGCGAAGGCGGCGGGGCGAGGGTGACGGCGGCGCGGCGGGCGCGTTGTTCGGCGCGCCGGGCGGTGCGCAGCGCCCAGCAAGGACCCTGCTGTCCGCGGCACTGCAGGTTCGTGCAGGCACCGTCGGGTCCCGGGTGGTGGGCGGCGGCGACGTCAACCGCGAGCGCCCACAGAAGCCTGTCGGTGACGTCCACCGGTAGCGCGGTGCGGTCGCTGGGACGCCGGCTGCGGTCCTCAGGGTGTGCGGGATGTGCCATGACGGGTGGCCCTTCGGTCGACGGATCGCGGGCATGCACAGTCGCCGCCCGACACACGCCAGGGCCCTGGGAAATGCTGACGTCCGGACGACAGACGACGACCAGCACTGATCGACGCTCATCTCTTGACCGAGGTCAAGTCGTGCTGGACGAGGTGAGAGGTCACCGGCCCTCACAGCAGCGAGGGGTCACCGCCCAGGTGGTCTGCGCGCAATCACGGCGCACGCGGGTGGGACCGACGGTGGTGAGCAGCGGCCGGGAGACGGCTGGCCGTTGCTGTCGCCGAGCGGGCCTATGAAGGCGCGATGGATGCCGTCGTCGGGCGTCATCGGTGTCGGCGGTTGAGTTCCGGAGCAGAGCCGGATACGCCGGACGTGCAGCGGTCGAGGCGCGAAGCCTTGCCGGCGGTGGCGACGGCCGGCCACCGGCCCAGGTTTGCTACTCGCTGGCAACCGGCCGCTGTGGGCCGGTGACCGGAACGTGCATGAACGTGCGGCTAGAGCTGTAAATGCTGTGAACAAGGGCCATTGCCACCACCGCCTACACGAGGCGGTGCCGTAGCCCACATCGCCCCTCGTTGGTGCATCATGCTGTCTCATGTTCGTGGATCAGCGGCGTTTTCCCTTCCTGGCCGATCTTCGGGCACAGTGGGAGGTCATCCGGGACGAGTGCCTTGCTCTGCCGCGGGAGACCTATCAGCCGTGGGTGCAACGCGAGATGTACGGCCAGGGCTGGAGCGTGTACGGCCTCGTCGCCTTCGGGAAACGGATCGAGGAAGCGCTCGACGCGTGCCCGCACACTGCCTCCGCGTTGACGAAGGTCCCTCACCTGACGACCGCTGGGTTTTCTCGAATGGCTCCTGGTACCCACATCAAGCCCCACCAGGGATGGGTGACGACCGTCTACCGCGCCCACCTCGGGCTGGTCGTGCCAGAGGACTGCGCGCTGCGCGTGGGCGACGAGACCCGGCAATGGAGCGAGGGCGAGAGCCTCGTCTTCGACGACACCGTCACGCACGAGGTGTGGAACTACGGCTCCAGCGACCGCATCGTGCTTCTGTTCGACTTCGCCCGTCCCGGCTATGAGGACATGCCGCAAGACGAACTGCCGGCCGCGGTGGCAAGCTTCGTGCGGCGCGGCGGATGAGCGAGACAGGCCGGCCCAGCTCCGCGGCCCTGCTTCATCCTGCCGGTTCGAGGAACCCGACCGCATACGAGGCCACTGCAACACCTGAGGACGTCACGCTACGCGCAGCGCCCTACGCGGTAGACCCAGATGCCGTGTCGTTGGCTGCCCGGACCAGGACTACCTTGCCTCGATGACGTTCAACTTCGGGATCCCCGGTTACCAGCCAGACTGGCGCCACGGAATATCCGACATCGCCAGCCGTCACGCCCAGCGACTACGGGGCCTCGTGGGCCGCAGGCTGACGTCCACCTGGGTGGTCTGGGATGACGACGACGATTCGTGGTTCGCCGACTGCCCGATGGTGCTCGACTTCGATGAGGAACGCCTGGAGATCAACCATCAGAAGTTCGACGACATCTCGATCACCTGGTGCACGATCGACGTGACCCGGGCGCCGGTATGGCCGACATCGGATGGCTTTCGCCTGCGGTGGCGCGACGATGCTCCCGCGTCGTTGGCTGCTCGACACGGGCAGCGCCTGACGGAGGTGGAGCTCCTGGAGTACGTCGGGGGCGACTTGGCCGACGGCAGCGTGGCCCTGGGTCTGCGATTCGCCGATGGTTGGCTGACGATCTACAACGCGCTCGACGAGAACGGGATCGAGGTCGGCGAGATCTCACCGCAGTACCGCCGACACCGATTGAACTGAGCGCAACTCTGAACTCGACGGCATGGTGGTCCGAGGCGCGAGGTACACCCCATCCCGCGGCCAGCGCGGCCCGTCTCGCGGCCAGAAGAATGCCGTCGCGGTCGGTACCGGTCCGGTGCGTACTGGCGGCGGGCTTCCTGCATCCTGATGATGTGGCATAGCTGGAGCGGCTTGTGAACGCTCGAATACGAGCACCGTGAAGGGCTGCACTCCTGTGGGCTCCGTGGCGACGAAGTGGACCGTCCGGCCCGCCATGGTCGGGATTATGGGGGCAGGGCCATCCGGATAGTCGCGATATGAGTGCGTGCCGACGCAGCGGATCAATGACAACGCCGGAGAGGCCCTCGGTTCGCCCCTGTGATCCATCCCGGTCCGGATCTGTGGCCACCTCGCTTGGTCATGACCGCTGGCATCGGGGCGACCTCCGGTCCGACCCGCACTCCTACGGTTCCGGCCGGACCGCAACGGCTAGGACTTCCGCTTCGGCTGAACTGTGCTGCGGCCGACATACGCGGTCGGAAATCGCGGCGACTGCGGGCAGCAGCGGGATCAGCCACGCTCCTGGCCGGAGTGCCATCATGGCTCCAGTATTCGCAGTCGGATGGAGAAACCTCGATGAGCACTGTCATCGACCCGCTCGTTGACGACGCCACCCCGATGAGCGCGTACGAAGGGCAGGTGTGGGACAGGCTCAACGAACACTGGGAGCGCCGCAGCAACCGCCGTGGTCTGCCGAACTGGGCGAGCGCTGCGCTCGATCGCTCCGGTGATGTCGCGCGTCACGCCGCGGCCCGGGCTACCAGGGCTGTGCCGGAGGCGATCAAGGAACCGGTCCGTCGCGGGGGCGATGCGGTTGCCAGCGTGGCCCTGCGACCGGCCGTCGGAGCCGCGGCAGCGCTGCTGGAGTTGGTCAACGCCTGGGCCCTGGAGCTCAACGACCCGACGGGCGTCGAGAAGGTCGCCCGCAAGCGCGGCCTCGAGATCGGCAGTTTCGCTGAGCTGCGGCAGCAGGACCTCAGGGTGTGCGACCGGCTGCTAACCCGCAACACACTTAGGTGGCGGACCGCCGGCGCGGTTGAAGGCGGCGCCATGGGCCTGCTGGCCATGGTCCCCGTCGCAGGGATCCCCGTCGCGATGACCGCCGACATCCTCGTCATCCAGGTTCTGAGCGCGTCGATCGCATCGCGTATCGCGTACTCCTACGGCTATGACGCCAAGGATCCCGCCGAGCAGCTCTTCATCGAACGCCTGGTACGACGGTCCTTCATGGCACAAGCGGCCAAAGTAGGGCCGCTGCGCGAGACGGCGCGAGCGGCCAGCGCGATCAAGGACCGCGTGAGATGGTCGGACAAGACCATCATCTCGTGGCCGCCCTTGAGAAGCTGCTGCAGCACCTGGGTCCGGCCGGCGCCAGGGTTCCAGTTCAAAACGTCGCCAAGGTTGTGCCATTCGTGGGCGTCCTCATCGGTGCCGGAATGAATTCGGCAGTCCTCGGCAGCGTGGCGGCCGACGCCCAGCGGTACTGCCAAACCCGATTCCTTTGCGACAAGTACGGGCTGCCGCTACCAGCTGCATTGGCCACCTACCGGGACGACGTCGACCCCGAGGCCAACGCCACGTAACTGATGGAGTGGCAGGGATTCTGAAGCGTGCTGCACGGGCCGCTGTCGGGTTGGTGGTTACGTTCACCCAGGGTGTATGGGTAGGGGCTGCTCATGGCGGATGTACTCCTAACACGGTCTCGGCGACCGTTGCCCCTGATGGGGAAAGGCGAGGGCTGGACGGATGGCAGCAGGGGCACGGTGAGGACCTCGCGCACGTCGACGGGCGCGAGACCCTCGTGGCGTGCGTGAGCGGTCAGCGGTGCCGTAGGTCGCGTAGACGGGTACCTGGCGGCGGCCCGGTGTGGCCGGTGGTGGCGGTGGCACCGTGGACTCCGGCTCCGGTTTGCTTGGCCTGATACATGGCGGTGTCGGCCTGGTGCAACAGGGTACGCGGGCCGACACCGAGGGCGGCGCTGATGTGCCCGACGCTGGCGCGCACGGCCAGCGCGTGCTCGCCGAGGTCGACGGGGTAGCGGACGACCGCCCGCCAGGCGGCGCGAGCGGCGGCGGCGACGTCGTCGGGGCCGCCGTCGACCAGCAGAGCGAACTCGTCGCCCGACAGGCGCGCGGCGAGTCGCACCGGTCCTCGCAGGGCGGTCAGCCGTCGGCCGACCTCGGTGAGGACGTCGTTGCCGGCCTCGTGGCCGAAGGTGTCGTTGATGGCTTTGAAGCCGTCGAGGTCGAGCAGGACGAGCCCGAACGGGGCATCGGCGCGTGTGGCGCGGGTGAGAGCGGCGAGCAGGGCCCGCCGATTCGGCAGGCCGGTGGTGTCGTCGTGGCCGGCGGCGTAGCGGGCGCGGGCCAGCGCCTGCTGCTGGCGCCACAGCAGCGCTGCGGCGAGGGCGAGACCGGCGAGGACTCCACCGGCGGCGGTGACGATCGAGGTCAGGATGGGAGACACTTCGGGAGCTCCTTGTCCGTGAAGGAGCACCGGGGGCGGGCGTGGTTCCGGGAAGTTCGACGCCCGCCTCCGGGCTACCGGCAGGGCGGGGTCGTTCAGGCGGTCGGGTCGGCGAGGGCGAACGTGGCGGGTTTCTCGGCGACCAGGACCGCTCGCCCGGTTCCGACGAGTTTCACGGCGGCGTTGTGGACCGCGCCCGCGCTGGCCTTCTTCGCGCCGGTTCCCTCGTTGGCCCGGTCGACCAGCTTGCACAGCTCACTGACCTTGTACTGCCGGCCGGGGTTGGCCTCGAGGACGTCGAGAATCGCGCCGCGCAGGGAGCCCGACGCCCGCCGGGTAGGGGTTTGTGCCGCCTCGCCCGTCGTCTGCGTGGTCGGCCGTGCGGCCGGTGCTTCCGTGCTGGGTTCACCCGTGGTGCTGTCGGTGGTCGTGCCGGCAGGCAGACCATCCGGTGTGGCCGGTTTGGCGTCCGCATCGTTCGCTGCGGACGTCGCTCCGGTGGCCTGGCCGATGCTGTCGGCCGCGATTGGCACCTCGAGCTCGGCAGTCGAGCGGGCGTTGTCGTCGCCGTGCTCGGTGTCGGTGCCCTCGGCCTCAGCGGCCGCCTCGGCTACCGCGTCGGCATCACCAGGAGCCGGCGATGCCGATTCCTGGAGGGCGTTCGGCTGCCCGCCGGCGGCCTCAACGGCTGGCCGATCGTCGCCGTCTTTGTCGTCAGCCTCCCCAGTGCCCTGCCTGTCGTCGCCGATCGGACCGTGACCGGCGGAGGTACCGGGTGTGTCGGTGTCGCGGGTAGCGGGCTCCGCTGCGGGCTCACCGTGTCCGCCCTGTTCGGTGTGCGCGCGGCCGGCGTCGGTCAGCCGCCACAGGGTGGGTCCGGTGTCGCTTCGAGTGGGCTCGGCCAGCCCCGCGGTGTGCAGGGTGCGCAGTTTCGGGGTGGTGGTGGAGTAGCCGAGGCCGGCGTCGGTGGCGATGGCAGCGGCGGTGGCCTCGCCGAGCCGGTCCAGCGCGGCGAGGACCTTCTCGACGCTGGGTGCCAGTGGCGCTGGTGCGGCCGTGTCGGTGGTCGTGCTGGTGGGGGTGCTGGTCATGGGCGCGTGGCCCCCTTTCTCCTGCCCTCGGCAGGGGTCGGCGAGTGAGGCGTGCACTGATGCACGCTTCGGATCGGGTTTTGATCAAGTCGTCTGCCCGGGATGCGGGACTCCGCGGGGCGCGTCCAGGTGTGTCGCCCGGTGATCGCACGCCGGACGGCACGGTAGGGACCGGGGTCAGTGGGCGGCGTGGTAGGCGTCGCGCACCGCGGCGGGGATGACGCCCCCGGTTCGTGGCTGGGGCAGGTTCAGCTCCTGCCAGTTCACGGTCCACCACCAGGTGCGGATCTCCTGGCTCTGGGTGCGGCCGGTCGCGGTGTCGTCCTGCCGCCGTGGTGGCCGGGGCTGTTTCGGCAGGCGCCGTCCGGCCGTGATGAACGGGCCGAACGCCGCGGCCATCCGGTCGAAGTTGCCGGCGGACAGGTCGATCTCGTAGGTGACGCCGTTGAAGGCGAACTGGTAGGTGGCGACGTCGTCGGTGGAGCCGTCGAGGTCGTCGATGAGGATGGCGGTGGTCTTGGTGGCCACGAGGGCCACCTCCTTTCCTCTCGGGTGGGTTACTAGGCGGGCTGGTGGGTGCCGAGGCCGAGCTGGTGGCCGATGACGGGCCCGCGGTGCACAGCGGCGACGGCGGCGGGCAGGTGTCGGCGTTGCCAGCCGTGCAGGGCGGCGGTGAGGTCAGCTCGGTACTTGCGGTGCTGGGTGAGGGCGGCAGCGAGGCCGGCAGCTTGTTCGATGCCGTTGTTGGCGCCGCGCGCGGTGTGCGGGCGCACGGGGGCGAGGGCGTCGCCGAGCAGAACGGCGTGACCGGCGCCGACGGGCCAGACCATGCGCTGCGGTGGGGTGATGTCGAGGACCGGTACCGCCATGCGAGTGGTGGTGGCGTGCACGACGGCGGCGTGGTCGGCCGGGAGTAACAGGTCGGCGTGGGTGTCGACGTGGGCGCGGGCGGCGGGGCTGACGTGCCGGGGCAGGGCAAAGACCCGGCGGGTGGGGTCGGCGCCGAACCGCTGCGCGTACTCGCTGCTGGTGCAGTTGAGGTAGAAGGTCCAGTCGCATCCTCCGGCTACCGGGGCGAGGTTGAACTGCACGCCCGGGCAGGGCTGCAACCGCAGGAAATCCCGCAGCCCGGGCTGCGGGGTGATGCCGGCGACGCCGCGGTGGGCGACGTAGCCCGCGTAGCGCAGGGCCCGGTCGGGATCCAGCAGCCGGCGGCCGGTGGAGGACCGGCCGTCGGCGAACACGACCAGGTCGGCGGCCGCGGTATGGCCGTCGCGGAACCGCAGCACCGGCCGACCGTCCTGCTCGACCAGGGCCGTGACCTTCATACCGGTGTGCAGGACACCGGCGGGCAGGCGGCGGATCAGCGCCTGGTGCAGCAGCGTCCAGGTGGTGTTCCGCCCCGGATAGGTACGCCGGATCGTCTCGGCCGGCCGGCGGTTGCGGACGGTCATCTGGACGATGGCTTCGGAGTCGTGGGTGACGAACTCGTGCTGGTCGATGTCGAGGCGGTCGAGCACGTCGAGGGCGGGGTGTTCCAGGCCGATGAGGCCGCCGCCCAGAGGCGCGGACGCCGGCGCGGCCTCGAAAACAGTGACGTCGTCGAATCCGGCGCGCAGCAACAGCAGCGCGGTGACCGGGCCGGTGATACTGCCGCCAATGACGGCGATGCTGGGATGCCGGCCGGAGGACGGCCTGGTGGCGGATGTCATGAGAGGGGTTCCCTTCTGGAGGGCGGGAAACCCGGGCACGGCCGTGCCCGGGTGCGCGCGAGTGCGCGGGTGGCCGGGCATCGGCCAGGTGGTGCTAGTGAGAAGGCGGGTCAGCGACGGTGGACCGCGGACACACAGGCCAGCCGCTTGATGCGGCGGGCGGATGGAGGCTCGGAAGGCGCGGCGCGCCGGGCTGCGTCCGCTGGTGCGCGAGGTGCGACCGGGCCGGCAGGGCGGCGCGGAAGGTGTGGTCTCGGCGGGTTAGCGGCCGGGCGTGTTGAACGGAGGCGGCACGGGAAGGATCCGCCGGGCCCGCTGCAGCACCTCGTCGGCGACCGTGATCAGCGGTGTCGCGTCCGGGGGCGTGGCTGGGGTCGTGCGGTGCCAGCCACTACCGGGGCTGCTCGCGATGATCGTCCAGGTGAACAGCGGGGTGAGGACTTCGGCGACCGCCGTGCTCTGCGTGGCGTAGCTGTCGCGGCAGACCCGCACCCGCAGGACGTACCCGTCGGAGTGGTGCACCCGGGTCAGCTCGTAGCTGCCAGGGCCGCCCTGATGGAACACCTCGTCAACGATCACCGCGACCGGCCCTCCGGGTCCGTGGCGCCGGTCGTCGCCTCGGACGCGACACGGTTCCAGGGCCACTGGTAGGCGCCGATGGCGTAGCAGCCGTTGGCGTCCGGGGCGATGCGGTCGTGCTCGACCCAGCGGCTGTCCAGGCCGTCGTCGTCCTCCCACTCGACGGTGACCTCGTCGCCGTCGAACCGCAGCCGGGGATGCTCGCCGGACATGTCACCGGGGTG
Source organism: Micromonospora chalcea (assembly GCF_028768405.1). Taxonomy (NCBI): domain Bacteria; kingdom Bacillati; phylum Actinomycetota; class Actinomycetes; order Micromonosporales; family Micromonosporaceae; genus Micromonospora; species Micromonospora chalcea. Next base: position 6,684,764 of record NZ_CP118233.1, read on the forward strand.
GAGGGCGTCGAGGTGGGCGGCCATGCGCTGCACCGCGAACCGAGGGAAGCGGCACAGCACCCCGGCGCGGGAGAGGGTGGTGTAGCCGGTGGCGACCATGGCGCGGTAGGCGCCGCCGCCGACCACGTCGCAGGTCACGGTCGCCGGGGTCCAGGTGGCAAGCGGCGGGGTGATGTCGCCGCGGCTGCGGACGATGCGGTAGCGGACGTCGCTCGCCGGGTCCGGGTGCAGCCCGAACCAGCGCATCTCGTGGCGGCGGGCGTAGCGGAGCAGGTCGAGCAGGTCCCGGCGGCCGTCGACGTGTTCGGTGTGCAGGGGCAGGAATCCGTGTCCGTCGTCGGTAGGGATCGGGTTGCCGGTGGCGCCGGTGGCGGTGTGGGTCCAGGTTTCGGCGCGGACGCGGTGGTCGGCGCCGTCGGTGTCGTACCAGCGGGGGACGCCGTTGGAGGACAACCAGTCACCGTCGATGTCGTGGGACCAGATGAGCGCTGCCTGGTCCGGGACGCCGGCCCGGTACTGCTGCCGGGTCCTACGGTGCGCGCCGGTGGAGGCGGCGTGTTCGGCGAGCGGCAGGACGTCGTCAACGCGGAACCAGAGTCGATCGGACATGGCGGGGAAACCTCCTGATGTGTGGAAGAGGGAAAGGTCGGCCGCTTCGCTGGCCGGGCTTGCGAGGCGCCCCAGCCCCGGGGGCCGGGCGGTGCCCGCACGGGGCCGGCAGCGAGTCCACGCCACGCTGCTCTGGCCCGCGGATACGACGACGCGTGGCCCGCAGAAGCGGGTCGGGCGTGGTTCAGGTGGCAATGGACGTGGCGTAGGGGCAGTGGCCGCATTGGTCGTGGCGGGGTGTGCGTCGCAGGGCTCGGGAAGCCTCAGGGGCGCGGCGGTAGAGCTTGCGTCTGCGGCCAGGAGCCAGCGCGGCGCGGGCGGAGTTGCGTGGAGCCGGTCGGGCCGCCGCCGATCCCCGGGGAAGCAGGGGATGGGTGGTGGTGCCCGACCGGTTCCGGTGCGGTGGTGTTACAGGGCGACGGCGAGCAGCCGCTGGTCGGTCTCGACGGTGTCGAGGTACCGCATCGCCTGCTCGAGGTAGGTCACCCGGTGGGTGAGGGCGTCGCTCGCGGGTGCGAGCTTGTGCCCGTCCGGCGTGAGCAGGGCGTCGCCACAGACGGCGGTGGTGGCGCTGTAGTGCTGGTAGGCCATCGGGCCTGCCTGGAACATCTCCAGCTCACCTGGGCTGAGGCGGGCGGCGCCGTAGCTGGCCGCGTTGTGCATCCGCATCGCGTTGACGCGGGCCTGCTGGTGGAAGTCCGCCTCGGCCCGCTCGCGCGGGTAGCGGGCGGGATCCGCCAGGTGGCGGGCCAGCAGGGTCGGCCACGGAGTGGCCGGCCGGGTGCCGTGCACGACCTGCTGCCACAGTTGGTGGCGGATGCCGGCGCCGACGCCGGCGGCGTGGCGCATGGCGGCGAGGTCGAGCAGCTTCACCGGTCCGCCGGCGCAGTACACCGGACGTCCCTTGCGCGGTGCGACCAGGTCGCGCCGCTGCCACAGCCACATGTCCGGGATGGCCCAGAAGCGGGGCTGCAGGGTGCCGGACACGCCGAAGTGCCGGTCGAGCTGGGTGGCGGTCAGGGCCTGCGACGGCAGTCCGTCGGGCAGGCAGACGATCATGGTGTTGATCGTCGCGGTCTGCGTGACCACCGGGCTGGTGGGTGCCGTGGTGCTGGCGGTGGTGGCCGCAGGGGTGAGCTTGCGGCCCGGGCGGGGCGTCACCGTCGGCACGCGGGTGCCGAAGCGGCTCAGCGGGGTCGCGGCACCGTTGGTTGCGGTCATCTGGGGTTCCTCCTTCGGTAGGGCGCGTTGTCGGGCGCGCGGAAGCGGCCGGCCCACCGGGTACATGGGTCGACTCACGGGACGAACAGGGGATGGGTGCAGCAGAGTGGCTGCTGGTGGAGCGGGATGGTGCGGGGTGGTGCGGTGCGACCTGGGGGTCGCCGCGCGGCGCGGGCGCCGACCGGCCGACAAGGGCGGGTGGGCAGAGCGCACCGTGAGGTGCGGCGGTGGTTCCCGAGGCGGGACCGGACCGGGTGGAGCGATATATGGGTGAAGGTGGTGCCGATGAAGGTAGCGGCCGGATCTGTCAGCGCCGGCCGCCGTCATGATCGTCAGTAGTGCCGTCGACCTGCACTGTCAGACGACCGCTCGATTACGCGGGCGAGGGACGGCGGGACTGTGAGATCCGGTCGGTCTCACAGCCGACCACGACAGTGGACGGCTCCCCTGCGCGTGCGGTGAAGGTGAAGGTCAGGGCTCCGGGTCGGGGCCGCTGGGGTCGGTGTCGGGGAAGCGGTGCGGGTTGGTGGCCGGGTTGTCCGGGCCGTGGTCGCAGGGCAGTTCGTGCAGCCAGCGGCGCGGCCCGGGGTCGGTGGTCAACGTCCAGGCAGGCCCGGCGGGGTGCTCGCCGTGAAGGCCGGTGGCCACGGGCATGGCGGTGGGCACCCCGGCGAGGGCGTCGAGGAGGTGCTGCTCGCGGCGGCGGCCGGGGACGCGCAGCAGCACCGGGTAGCGGGGCCCGTAGCGGGCGAGCTGCTCGTAGGCGCGCAGCTTCCGCAGAACGGTACCGAGGGGTTCGGTGCCATTGTCGTGTTCGAGGAAGAACCCGACGGTGCGCCCTCCGGCGTGCCAGATGCCGTGTCCGTCGGGCTGGACACCGGTGCCGCTGCCGGCGGCGTAGGAGGCGGCGGCGAAGGCGGCGGTGGTGTGCTGTTCGGACCACCACCGCGCCAGCCGGGCGTGCTCGTCGGTGCGGGCGTAGCCGAGCAGGTCGATGAACAGCTGGTTGGTGCCGAGCAGGTGGGGCAGGCGGCGGCTGCCGATGATGCGTTCGGTGCGGTCGATGCTGGTCCGGGGAGCGCGGACGCCTGCGTGGTTCGGGTCGTTGAACTGGGAGGGGTGGACCACGGTGCCGAGCGGTCCGAGGGTGTAGAGGTACTGGCCGCTGCCGGTGGTGACGTCGACGAACCGGCTGACCGCCTCCATCTGGTGCAACTGGGCGAGTCGGAGCCGGGCCGAGCGACGCGATGGGAACAGCGCCGTAGTGATCTGGTCGGTGGACAGCACGTAGTGCTCGGCGAGCCACCGCAACAGCTGATGATCACGGGCGGTCAACCGACGAAGCCGGTCAAGACGAGCAAGACGAGACGACGAACGGGAACCAGGCGAAGAGGCGGAGGAGGCAGAAGCCGAGCGGGAGACGGAGTTGTTGGTGGACACGGTGGATGCTCCAAGCGGAAGAGGAGGTCCCTCCGAGGGAGGGTGTCTGAGTTCGGTGAGGTGGTCACCGGAGGCTGGACACGGCCGGTGAGCGGCACTGACAGACCCGGACGGCCGGATCTGTCAGTGCGGTGTGATGATCGGTGGTGAAGGGCTGGTGAAGCCCGCACGGAAGGGGCGACCGGGACTCGGTCGACCGATCTGTCGATCTTGCTTCAACCGTCCTGCGGCGTTCAGGTGTTCGCCTTCGGAGCGCTCTTGCCCCGGGACCGGCGGTTGTCGTCGGGTCGGGCCGAGAACCGGTCTACGAGGTCGTCGATCGCGCTGGTGTCCTGCGCCGGAACCGCCTCCGCCGCGGCCTGACGGATCGCCGTCGGCTCGCCCACGACCGGCTTCGGCGGCCGGGTCTTGAGGGTGAACGCCGGCGTCTGCCGCCCACCGACGATCAGGCGCCCGACAGCGGTGTAGGCGTCCAGGTGCGTCAGGTCGTGCTCGTCGAGCTCGGGCAGGGTGTGCCTCGCTAGGACGCGGGCGTCCTCCGGGGCGACGGAGAAGTACAGCTTGTTGCGGGCGTTCGCCGACGCGGCTGCCAGTAGGTCCTTCGGGAACTGGGCCAGGTCCTGGTGCGCGAGGACCATCGACAGCCGGTACTTCCGCGCCTCCGCCAACATCGAGTCGAGACTGTTGGCGAGGGTCAGGAAGTTCTGACACTCGTCGATGATCAACGTGGCGTCCCGGCGTCTGTCGGCGGGCACGCTGGCGCGGGCGGTGGCGGCCTGCCACACCTGCGCCAGCACGAGAGAGCCGAGCAGCTTGCTGGTGTCCTCACCCAACTGCCCCTTCGGGATGCGCACCAGCAACGCCCCACCATCGAGAACCTTGCCCATGTCGAAGCTGGACCGGGGGTAGCGCATGGTGCGCTTGACGAAGTCCCGCAGCAGGAACGCCCGCAACCTCGCGAGGACGGGACCGATGACCTGGGAGCGCAGGGCCGGGTTGAGCTGGTCGTACCACTGCCAGAACCCGGACAGGCCGGCCGGGTCATCCAGGCCGACGGTCATCGCGCTTCTGAACTGCGCGGAGTTGAGCAGGGGCGGGATGTGCTGGAGGGTGACGTTGGCGTGCCGCAGCAGGGTCAGGCAGGCCACCCGCATGACGTCGTCCATCCGCGGCCCCCACGCCTTGGCGAAGATGTTCCCGAAGATCGACACGAGGTTGTCGACGACCAGGTCCGGGTCGTCGCCGGACAGCGGGTTGAGGGTGGGCGGGTTGGGCTGGTCGGGGTCGAACAGCACCACCCGCCCGGCGACGCTGGCGGGGAGCCGGTCGAGGATGTCGAGGACCATGTCGCCGTGCGGGTCGATGACCACGGTGCCCCGGCCGGCTTTGATGTCGTCGACGGCCATGTTGACCAGCAGGGTGGTCTTCCCGGAGCCCGTCGATCCGACCACATGCAGGTGATACCTCGCATCGGCGACGGGCAGGGCCACCGAGTGGCCACCGACTTCGGCGTCACCCAGAACCTTGGTGCCACGGCCACCGGTCGGCACCGCCACCGGGGCGGGCATCGACTTCGCCCGCGCCCGATCCAGCCCCGGCACGGCCAGATCCCGCGGCAGCGCCGCGAGGACGGCCAGCTCGGGGGTGGAGGCCAGGAACCCTGCCCCGAGCCGCCGGGCGGCCAGCACAACCACCGGTCGCGTCATCCGCGCCCGGTGCGCGAGCCGGTTGCGGCCGGCGTACACGGCGAACGACGAGGCGACCGCGTCCGCGATGCCCCGCAGCCTGGCCTGCGGCCGGGACCCACCACGGTGGTTGTTCTTCGCGACGGCGTAGCGGATGCCGATCGTCCACAGCGGCTGGGCGGTCTTGTCGAGGATCGCCCGCACGTCCCGCTCCACACCGGGGTCCCGGCGGCCGGCCGGCGGGCCGCCGCTGCGGGTGGTGGTGCGGCCGGGAAGAAACGCCTCGATCAGCCACAGCAGCGGCGTGGCGGGATCGATGGCCGGTACGGCCGTCTTGCCGTCGCGGAGCCGGCCGGCGGCGCGGCGGGCGCGTGCGGCCCGGCGGGGGGTGGCGGGGCGGGCGAGGATCTGCACGCAGGCGTACTCGTCCGGTTTGAGCTGCGAGCCGGCGGACATCAGCGCTCGTAATGGGTCGTTGTCGTGGTCGGTGTTGATCGGTAGCCACTCGGCGGCCGTCGGCAGGAGGTGCCCGCCGACGGCGGCCGGCACGTCCAGTGGGATCGGCGGTAGCGCCTGGTCGTCGGTGGTGCAGGTGGCGCCGGGCCAGGCGGCCCGCACGGCGGCCTCGACCGCCCCGGCCGGCACTGTGCCGGGCACCCAGATCGAGATGAGGAGCTGCCGGCCGGTCCAGGTGTACTGCCACACCACGTGCGGACTGCCGTACAGCAGCCGCCGTCGGCGCGACGGGGTGAGCGTGCCGTGCAGGTTCGCCCACAGCGCGGCGGCGCTGTGCGGGTCGACCTCCGGTGGTGGGGCGACCGTGACGAGGCGGGCCCGGTCGGCGTGGCGGCGGTGCCGCCACCCGTCGAGCAGGGTGCGCCCGGCGACGGACGCGACCAGCAGGGCGGCGGCGACACCGAGCAGCCACGGCCGGTCTACCACCCATTCGGCGGCGTGCAGAACCCAGCGCGTGGGCGCGCTCGGCGGGGCAATGACTCCGCCGCCCGGCCCGGAAGGACTGGGCGCCGGTACCGGCGATGCGACAAGGGACGGTGTCACAGGTCCTCCTCCGTGTCGTCGGGGTCGAGGTCGGCGAGGTCGGACGGTGTGGTGGTCGCGAGAAGATGTTCGGCCTGCGAGGAGATCGACTCGAACGCGGTCCGGTTCGTGCCGGAGATCAGCAGACCGTGCCCGACCCGGGCCGACAGCAGCATCCGCCGCTCTCCGGCGGTCAGGCCGAACGCGTCGGCGACCTGGTCGATGGCCTGCGGGGCCTGCTTGAGCAGCACCTGCGTGGCCGCGTTCGCGACGACGGCGTGGCCGAGGTCGGTGCCGAGCACGTCGGCGACGTCCTGGGTGATGACCGACAGGCCGGCGTTGCGCTTGCGGCCGGCCTTGCTCATCTTGAACAGGAACCGGGCGCCTTCCCCGTCGCGCATCAGCAGCCACGCCTCATCCACCACCACCAGCCGTCGGCCCTGCGGGCGGGATCCTTCGCGGGGCCGCCGCCGATATTGGGGTGGGAGGTCGACCTGTCGCCAGATCTCGTCCAGCGCGAGCAGGGTGCCGACGGTGCGCAGTTCGTCCGGCAGGTGCCGCAGGCTCCAGATCACGAGGTGCCCGTCCGGGCGGGTCGTGGTCGGTGAGTCGAACAGGTCGGAGAACGAGCCGGCCACCCACGGCGCCAGCCGGGCGGCCAACTCGTGGGCGGCCGGGTTGTCGTCGGCCCGCAGTGTCGCGGCCAGATCCTTCAGCAGTGGTGCGGGCCGGTGGTGGGTGGCCGGGTCGGCGGTGATGCCCGCCTGCCGGTACACCTGCAGGATCGCCCGGTCCAGGGCGGCGCGCTCGGCAGGCGGCGGCACCTGTCCCAGTAGGACGCTGATCAACGTGTGGAGGAACAGGCCGCGGCGGGTGAGCACGTCCGGGCGGCCGTCGCCGGCCGGCAGATCCAGGGGGTTGATCTTCACGCCGGGTGCGCCGAGCCGCACGATGGTGCCGCCGACCGCGTCGGCGAGGCGGAGGTATTCGTCCTCGGGGTCGACGACGGCGACCTGCACCCCCTGGTAGAGCTGGCGGAGGATGTCGAGTTTGACGAAGTAGGACTTGCCGGCGCCGGAGCGGGCCAGGATCACGCTGTTGTGGTTCTCCTGCGCCCACCGGTCCCACCAGACGATGCCCTGGGAGTCCGGGTTGACCCCGTACAGCACCCCGCCGGTGGTGGCCGGGTCGCCGGGCAGCGGCGCGGGCAGGTCCGCCGACGCGAGGGGGAACGCGGCCGCCAGGGCTTGGGTGTCCATGGTGCGGCGCATCTGCAGGCTGTCGGTGGCAAGCGGCAGGGTGGTGGTCCAGCCGGGCAGGTGCCGCCACGTCGCGGGCTGCACCTCGATCAGGGTGGACGCGGCGGCGGCCTTCACCTGCGCGCACGCGTCGAGGAGTTCGGCTTCGGTGCGGGCGTGCACGGTCAGGTACAGGCCGACGCGGAACAGCTTCGCCGCCCCGCGGGCGATGCGTTCGGCGAGGTCGGCGGCGTCGTCGGCGGCGGCCTCCACGTACGGGTCGGCCAACTTCCCTTTCTCGGCATCGGCCCGCCGGGACGATTCGAACCGGGCGCGTTGGTTGCGCAGCCGGGACGCCGCCGCCGGCGCGGGGATCGGGTCGATGTGCAACGCGAGGTCGAGGCGGCCTGGCCAGGACAGCAGCGGCTCCAGCCACGCCGGCCCGACCTCGGCCGGATACCCGGTCACCACCAGCGTGGCGGCGTAGCCGTCTCCGACGCGCAGGAACCGGGGTGTCACCTCCATCGAAGCCGGTGCCACCGCCGCCGCCAGTCCTGCGGACGGCGGGCGGGCGCTGGGGTTGTCGTCGTGCGGGGCGCGTCGGCGCCTGACGAAGATCACGATGTCCTCCTGGTGCGTGGCCTCCTGACCGGAGGTCCGGTGATGGTGGTGTGGGGGGCGGCGAGTCCGCCGGGGCGGGGCGGCCGGTACGGGTCGGCGGCGGCGGCCAGGGCGGCGGTCGTGGCGTGGCCGTCGAGGGCGCGGGTGGTGACGCCCAGCCCGGACAGCGACCGGACCGTCTGGTCGGCGCGGCGCCGGGCAGCGTGCTCGCTGCGTTCGCCGCGGGTGGTGCGGGTGACGATGAGGACCTGCCGGCGCAACGGATCCCGCCGCTGCGCGAGGTCGTCGAGGAACCGGGCGTGGTCGGCCGCCGCGTCCGCGAGAGCCGGGTGCGGCAGGGCGTCCGCCGCCTGGGCGACGGTGTGGGCGGCGGAGTGCAGGTCGACCGGCTGCGCCGACACCACGATCTGCGTCGGCGTGGACAGGCTGTTGAGCCAGCGGCCGAACGTGTCGACCAGGGCGGCTTGCTCGTCGGCGGTACGCAACGCGAGGTTGACGCTGGTCGCCGCGACCATCGCCGCCTTCACCGCGCCGAGGCTGATCTCCCCGCGGTCGTCGATGGCGTCGGCAGGCAACCTCAGCGGGGCCGGCAGTGTCACCGTCGACGTCGGGGCCTGTACCCAGTCGGGTGTCTTGGCGGTGGTGTCGGTGGTGGACAACGCGCGCGGCGCCCGCCAGTGGCGTACCGCGCAGGCCAGCCACACGTCCATGGGCAGTCCGTCGCGGCGGCCGACAGCGAGGCCGAACACCAGGCCGCCGAGCACGACGGCCGCGCCGAGCAGCACCGGTGCGGGCACGATGGTGTGCAGGGCCTTCCCGCCGCCGTAGAAGGCGATGGCGGCCACCGCCACGATCGCGAGTTGCCGGAATGTCAGCCCGTAGAGCACCTTGTCCGGCGCGTCTACATCGGCGGGCATGCGGGCGGTGACGGGCTGTTCGTCGCGGTGGTCGCGGTTCATCGGCGCACCGCCCCAAGGCCGGGGATGCGCAGCCCGCGGGTGAGTTGCTGCACCACGACGACCCGCACGACCGCGCCGAGCGGATTGCCGCCGTGCCCGCCTGCGCCGCTGGTGGCGTAGCGGCGCATCAGACCCGGCACTTTGACCGTGGTCCACAGCAGGACCATCACGACGAACAGGTTGAGCGTCCCGCCCGGTTCGACCGGCAGGCCCAGCAGCGGCAGCATGCTGCTGGTGTCCAGCAGCATCCACTGGCCGGCGAACAGCACGAACGCCTGCACCACCGGGATGGCCAGCATGGCGACGTACGACCGCCACCACAGGCGGGCCACGCCGTCGGTTTGCGGCAGGGCGTGGCACGCGAGGGCGATCGGCGCGACCGCGGTGAGCACCAGCGCGACCGCGAAGCGGACGATCACACTGCAGGCCGTGGCGGCGAGCAGGACAACGATGATCGCCAGGCAGACGACGAACAGCAGCCCGGCGCTCTGGTCCCGCGCGGCCATCAGGTGGGTCTTGACGGCGTCGAGGGCCCCGTCACCGTTGAAGTCCTGCGCGGTCAGGGCGGTGGTGAACGCGTTCGCGACCTCGATCAGCGTGCCGGCGATCAGCTGCGAGAAGTGGGCGGTGACGAACCCGACCACGCACCGCGGCAGGAGATCCTTGACGGTGTAGCGGGCGCGTTCGTCACCGCCGGCGACCATGGTGAGAACACCAGCGGTGACGAACGCCAGGACGAAGACGGTGTCGACGACCCAGACCGACCGTCCGGTCAGGGCCTGCACCTGCGGCAGGCTGGTGACGTCCGGGGTGATCAGCAGCGCGCGGGTGATCGCGGTGATGAGCCCGTTCAGGCAATCCAGCAGCAGACCGGCGAACCAGTCGAGGATCTGGTTGAGCGCCCAGGCCATCGTCAGCCTCCGACGATTCCCTGAACGACCCTCAGCAGGACGGGCGCGAGCACGGTCAGGCCGTAGCCGATCAGCGCGTTCTTCAACGCGCCCTTGGCCTTGTCGACCTGGACGGGGTCGCCGCCGGCGGTGGCCCAGTACACACCGGCCAGGACCAGGAACAGGGTGGCGACGGCGGCCAGGATGCCCATCACCCAGGCCTGCAGGTTGGCGATGACGGTGGGCAGGTCGTTGACGGCCAGGATGACCGGCTCACCGGCGTCGCCGTAGGCGACGGCGGGCACGGCCAGCATCCCGAGGGCAGCCGCGGCGGGCGCGGCGACCCGGGCGACGCGGCGAAGCATGGACAGCGCAATGGTCAGAGCACGAGAACGTGCCCACAACATGGGGAACATGGGTGGCTGCACCTCCCGCACCGGCTCACGGCCGGCGCGAATAGTCGAAACGGCGGTCGGGAAGCCGCCGCCGGGCGCGGGAGACACATGCCGGACAGGGGAGCGCGGTGAACCTCGGGAGGAGCTCGTCCTCCCGTTCGGGTCAGCGGCGATCGATGAGGTGTCAGCGCATCAACGTGGCGCGGCACCCGAGGCACCCGGTCTCGTGTCAGCCCTATGTCCCGGCCCGACGGCGGGCGAAACCAACCTCCGCGTCACGCCGTGGTGGCGCCGGAGGAGTTCCGCACCCTCAAACCGGCGTTTGTGAGCCCTGGCGAACACCTGCCGGTCCCACAGCGCTCCGACACCACCTCACAAACCTCTAACGACCCTGGCCAGCACACCCTTCCGACGACCATGCCGCTGGTGACGGAACCGCCTGTCGGCGTCGGTGCCGGAACCTCACAGCCGCCTCCTCGACATCCCCTGAGCGCCGCTGTGAGAGTTCCGACAGCCCGCCCCGCAGCGGTTCACGGCGGTTCGCCGCCGTACCCGGGGGTGGGAACCGGCGGCCGCTGCGGCACGGCAGGCTCGCCGCACACGGTCGCGGACCCGACCAGATGGCCGGGCCCGCGTCGGGGCGCTCAACGGGGACGGCACCTCAGGCGGCTGCCAGCCTCACCCGCGCCGCAGCCGGTCGCGGACCGGCGCCGCGGGCGGCCCGAATGTGCTGGCGTCGCTCGGCCGCCGCGGCGAGGTCCTCCTGCACCCGCGATGAGATCACCTCGGTGAGAAGCCCGGCGGCGAGCGCTTCGGCGATGCGCACGTCGATGCGCTCGACGCGCCGCCGCAGCGTGTCGACCTCCACGCCGAGCCGTGCGGCGATGGGTTCGATGGCCCGCCGGCCCAGCCGCAGGTCGATGTAGGGCTGCTCATCGCACTCATCGACGATGCCCACCTCGACGGCGCGGCGTACGAGGAGGTCCGGATGCCCGTAGGGCCGCCTCGGAGTACGCGGGCCGGTGACGTGCTCGAGGTCGTCCACCGGCACGGCCTCAGCGCCAGCACGCTGCCGCAGTTCATGGCCGGCCCGCCACGCGGCCATGCACAACGACGCGTACGGCGCCGGGCGGGCCAGGTCAACCCGGTCGCGCAGCGCGGTCAGGAAACCGGTGAGGATCTCGGCGTCCAGGTCGTAGGCGTCGCCAGCCCAGCCGGTATGCAGCCGGCCGGCATAGCGGCGCAGCGCCGGCATCGCCATGGCCACCGCGGCGATGACCCAGGCCGGCCCATCGAGGCGGGCGCGCAAGATCAGCTCCCGCCACACCACGTCCCGCACCCTGTAGGCGCGGGGATGCTCCAGCAGCCACTGCCGCAACGCCGGCAGCGCGATGACACCCCTGGGCAGACCGGTGTCAGCGCCGAGCTGCCCGACAAGCGAATCGAGGTCCAGGGACAACGGGTCGGGGTCGCAGGTCAGGTCGGCGAAGGCGATGTCCACGGCGTCCAGAGGCGAGTCGGGCCAGCCGGTGGCGGAGGAGGTCATGTCAGGAACTCCCATGTCAGAGACGAATGTCGGGACGGGTCGAAGCGGCAGCCGGCACGCCTGACCGCCATTGCGCCACCCCGGCCTCACAGACCCCTGACAACGCAGGCCGGCCGACATGGACACCGGGTCGACGCCATCAGTCGCCTCTCGCGACACCACCGCTCACCGACGACCGACGTCGACGTCCACCGTTCTGATACGCCACGCTGACCTGCGCGCTGACACGACCAGAGACGGACACACACTCCGCAGCCGCGGCCGGATGAGAGGACGCGCCACCGCAGCGCGGGCCCGACGACGCATCCCAGCCCGTCTCACAGCGCTGGACAGCGAACAATGACAGACCGCGATCGGCTTGACGCCCCGCCGCCTGTCGGCGGCCACGAGGCGTGAGGTGCGCCGGCGTGCCGGCCGACAGCGTCCGTCCGCCGGGCCGTGACGGTCTGACGAGCCGCCGTCCGAATGACAGCTCCGGAGCCGGTGCCCCCCGGTGACGCCGCTGCTGTCCGGCAAAGTCGGACAGCGGTCCGACAATGCCGGCCAGCACCCCGTGTCATTGGCGTACGCCGCTGGCATGGCCGAGGTGGCCGTGACACTGGGCGGCTGACAAAACTGGAACGATCGACGGCTCTGGCAGCCTCCCGATATTGATCCGACCCATGGAGTCGGCGCCCGCGTGAACATCCCGGAGCCCCAGGACAGCCAAGCGGACGGGAACCCGCTGTCAGAGAATCGTGAGATCACCGTGAGAGGGGCAGGTGTTCGCCACAGCTGACAAACACCGGTTTGAGGGTGTCAGCGCACCACGGCGCGGCGCGGAGCCGACACCACATGAGCGAGCACACGCCGCAGCACCACAACCCGCATCCCGACCCCACCGCCGACACCGGCCCGCTGGCCGAGGCCGACCCGACACCGACCGACCTGGTCGCCGGCGACCCGCCGGTACCTCTCACCGTCTGGCGCACCGCCCACACCCCAGGCGACGCCGGACGCAGCATCGGCGCCCGACTGGCCGGCCGCCTCATCGCCGCCTACAGCCGCCCCGGCGAGGCGGTCGTCGACCTCACCGGCGACCACGCCCTCATCCAGGCCTGCGCGGCTGGAGCGCGCCGTCACCACCCCGCGTGGTTCACCGACACGTCGAGCCTGATCATCGGCCCGGGCGCCGCGGCCCCGCCTGCCGGCGCCACCGTCGGTACGGAACCGGGGGAGGAGGACGACCTGCCCGAGATGGGCGCCTGGTTCGGCGACGATCTCACCGACCCGCAACTGCACCCACCGACCGACACGGCGGCCGACCCGCCACCCGACAAGTCCCTGCAGCAGTCGACCAGTCTCGTGGTCGCCTGCTGGCCCCTGCACGAGCACGCCGCCGCCAACCGGGTCCGGCTGGCGTGGCTGCTGACCGCCTGCGCCGCCCTGCTGCAACCGGGCGGCTGCCTGATCCTCGTCGTCACCGTCCCGGTCGGCACCACCGCCAGCCCGGAAGACTTCTCCGGCGTGGTCCAGGCCGCCGCCGGCGTCGGACTGGGCTACCTGCAGCACATCGTCGCCGTCACCGCCGACACCGACGGCGACGCGTTCGTCTACCACGTCACCGACGAGGAACTGCTCACCCTCACCACCACCGACCAGCGGTGGCAGATGGCGCACCTGCGCATCCACGCGGACCTGATGGTCTTCAGCCGATCCCAGAGCCGCGCCCCGCGTGGACGAGGCGGGCGCGAGGGCGGTGGTCGCCGTGGCTAAGCACCGCGCAGACACCGTCGGCGACCCCGACGAGCAGAGCACACCGACCGCCGCCACCATCGACCCGATCGGAGGCCATCGGGCTGCTGCTGGCGCTGAGGGCCTGACGGTGTGGGCGACGGCCCAGGCCACCGGACCGGTCCAGCGCCGAGGCCGGTACGTCCGCGAGTCCGTGCAACACCCGGCGCGGATGCTCCCCGCGATCGCCGCGCACGCCGTCACCGCCTACACCCAACCGGGGGACCTGGTGCTCGACCCGATGTGCGGGATCGGCACCACCCTCGTCGAGGCCATCCACGCCGGCCGCGACGCGATCGGCGTGGAGTACGAGTCCCGCTGGTCCGACATCGCCGACGCCAACATCAAACACGCCCACACCCAGGGCGCGACCGGCCGGGCCGGCGTCATCCGCGGCGACGCCACCAGCATCCTCTCGCTCGTACCCGCGGCCCTGACCGGGCAGATCGCCCTCGTCGTAACCTCGCCGCCGTACGGACCGACCGTGCACGGCCTCGTCCGGCCCGGCACCGACGGCGTGGCCAAGTTCGACAACGCCTACAACGACGGCACCGACCGCGGAAACCTCGCCTACCGCGACCTCACCGGCCTCGCCGACGGGTTCGCCCAGATCCTCACCGGCTGCCACACCCTCCTGCGCCCCGGCGGGGTCGTCGTCGTGACCGCCCGCCCGTGGCGCAAGCACGGCGAACTCGTCGACCTCCCCTCGGCCGTCATCGGCGCCGGAATCCGCGCCGGCCTCACCCCCGTCGACCGGTGCGTGGCACTGCTCGCCGCCATCCGCGACGGCGGGCTCGTCGCCCGGCCGTCGTTCTTCCAACTCCAGGCCGTCCGCAAGGCCCGGGCGGCCGGCACCCCCATGCACCTGATCGCACACGAGGACGTCCTCGTGTTCAGCAAGAGCCAGACCGACTCGCGTTCAGAGAGCCTGAAGGACACCCTCGGGGGAGGGATGGTCGCGTGAGTAGGCCTACCCACCGCCACCCGAGTCGCGCGGCGGGACTGTACAGCTGCTGCCGTCTGCTGTTGGCCGCGCGCGGTGAGCCCTCGCAGTTCGACGCGGCGGAGGTGCGTGATTGACCACCGACCCGCACCGCGCATCGGATCCCTGTGCACCGGATACGGCGGCCTCGACATGGCCGTCGAGCTGGTGCTCGGCGGCCAGCTCACCTGGTACGCCGAAACCGACCGGCATGCCGCCACCGTCTGCGCCCACCACTGGCCCGACGTGCCCAACCTCGGGGACATCCGCACCATCGACTGGACCGACGTGCCACCCGTCGACATCCTCACCGCAGGCTTCCCCTGCCAAGACATCTCCAACGCCGGCAAACGCGCCGGCATCACCGGTGTCCACAGCAACCTGTGGACAAGCGTCGCTCACGCTGTTCGCGCTCTTCGACCGCCCGTCGTCTTTGTGGAAAACGTCGCCGCCCTCCGCACACGCGGACTCGACGTCGTCCACGCCGACCTGGCCGCGCTCGGGTACGACACGAGCTGGCTATGCCTACGCGCATCCGACATCGGCGCCCCGCATCGACGGGACCGGCTGTTCCTGCTCGCCACCACCGGAGAGGGGAGAAGAGATACGAACGCTGCCGACGCCCTGTGCCCGTGACGGCAAAGGACCCGGGCACCAGCGCGGTCTGCCCGACGTCGTCGCCTCGAGCGGCATCCGCCACCAGCTGTTGCCGACCCCACCCGCGAGCGACACCGGCACCCCCGGCCGCCGCGCAGGTGACGGTTTCCGACCGCCGCTGTCACAGGTGCTCCTCCCCACGCCGCGCGTGACGGACAGGCAGAAGGATTGCCCCGGACAATGTGGCTCCCACGAGGACGTCCCCCTGCCGCCTCTGGTGCCTGGCCTATCGAAGCCCCGAACCTCCTACACGGGAAGCGCCGGCCACCATGGCGACGAGGACCCCGACCTACGCACCGCCCCCGCCCAGCTCAGCAGCGACGCGCTCGGAAGACCCGACGAGACCACGTGGCAGATCTACGCCCCGGCGATCGCACGCTGGGAGCTTCTGATCGGCCGTCCCGTTCCCGCGCCCGCCCAGCCCGGCCAGCACGGTAAGCCCGTGCTCGCACCGCCGTTCGTGGAATGGCTCATGGGCCAACCCGCCAACTGGGTCACCGACCCCACCCTCGATCTCCCACGCACCGGCGCGTTGCGCGTCCTTGGCAACGGCGTCGTCCCCGCCCAAGCGGCGACCGCCCTGCGCCTTCTGCTGTGCCGCCACCACTGACCACCCGCGGGCTCTTCGCAAGCCGACCAGGCATCCGCCCGCGAAGAGCCCGCCCCACCCGCGCCTGCGAGGAGCTCACCGTGCGCGACAACCCGCACCGCCCCCGACGGCGCCCACCGCCGTCACCCACACCCGCCCACGCGACAGGACACCACGACGAGCAGGAACCGCGCCTCTACACACCAGCCGAAGCCGCAGCGCTGCTGCGCATCCCGGAATCCTGGCTACGCCGCCGCGCCGGGCGCCGCCAAATCCCCTGCACCTTCCTCGGCAAACACCTGCGCTTCTCCGCCGCCGACCTCGCCGCCCTCATCGCCGCCTCCGCCGAACCGGCCACCGGCCGGCGCACCCACCGGCGCCGCCACCCGCCAGCGCCGACTTGACCCAGCCCGCGAAGTCACGCGTCCATCACCGACGCACCGCACCCGCACCGAATGGAGTAACCCATGGCCTGGGTGGAACAACGCGGCATGAAGTTCCGCGTCCGCCTCCGCACGACCGACGGCACCGTCACCACCGACTCCACCCATGACCGGCGCGCCGACGCCGTCATCCGCGCTAAAGAGATCGACGTCGAAGTCGCCCGCGACACCTTCATCGACCCCCGCGGCGGACGGATGCCCCTCGCCGAATGGGTGCCCATCTGGGAGTCCACACACCAGGCGTCCCCCGCGACCTGGTCCGCCTACCGCAGCCACCTACGACTGCACATCCTGCCCACCCTCGGCCCGCTACCCCTGGTGGACATCCGCCGCCAACACATCAAGACCCTCGCCGTCGCTCTCGGCAAACGCCTCGCACCCCGATCCGTCGCCGACGTGATCATGGTCCTATCGATGGTCCTACAAGAAGCCGTAGAAGACCGACGGCTTCCCTTCAACCCCTGCCGAGGCATCCGCATCCCCAAAGGCATCCGCGCCGAACGACCCCACGCCACCGCCGAACAAGTCGCCGCCATCGTCGCCCGCCAAGCCCGCCCATCCGACGGCCTCATGATCCTCACCGCCGCCTACACCGGCATGCGCTGGGGCGAAATCGCAGGCCTGCACCGAGACAACCTCGACCTCACCCTCGGCAGCATCTACGTCCACCCCGACACCGGCGCCCTGCACGAAGTCGAAGGCAAGCTGTACCTCGGCCCACCCAAAACCAACGACTCCGTCCGCCACATCCGCCTACCCCGCTTCCTCACCAACCTCCTCGCCACCCACCTCGCCGACCACCCCCACCACACCGTCTTCCCCGGCGCCCGCGGCTACCACCAACGCCGCTCCAACTTCAGCCGCCGCGCTTGGACCCCCGCCCTCACCGGCGACCCCCAACGCGCCATCCCGCCGATCCTGCCCGGCATGCACTTCCACGACCTACGCCACACCCACAAAACCTGGCTCATCGAAGACGGCATCCCCGAAATCGCCCAGGCCCGACGGCTCGGCCACCGCCTCGCCGGCGTCAGAGGCATCTACAGCCACGTCACCGAAACCATGATCACCAACCTTGTTGACGCGCTGCAGCGACGCTGGGAGACAACCCAACCCGACCGACCCAACAGCACGCTGCGGCATCTGCGACCGGTCGCTTGATCAGGCTGCTGAGGTGCGCATAGGTGTCCAGCCGATAGGGGCCGCACCATCTCGCCCCAGCACTGGACATGAGCGAGCACTGGTTGAGCGGGGGATTGTGCCGCGCATTCGCGGGCACTAGCACCGCTGCGGAGAGCACCTGAGACTCCGCCGTCAAGCCTGGTTCGCGCAGCTCAGCGCCGACGGTTGGACCCTCCTCGAGCCGTACGTGTTCGACAAGCGGCTCCACAAGCCCGGCGATGTGGCCGCCACCGTCGGCATGTTCCGACCGACCCGCACCAGCTGACCGGCCACACCAACGGTCACCTACCCGACAACGGGCGGGGCGGCAGCCGCATCCCAACCATCATCGACACGACACGTCACGTGGGGAGACAGTCTTGACCAACCCGTACCAGGCGCAGCAGCCGCACGACGTCTACGGCCAGCCGCCCGTCCAGCACCAGCCGGCCGAGTGGCCGCCGACCGCCGCTGGGATTGCGCCGTCAGCACCGCCGGCCGCGCCCAGCCGCAAGCCGCTGATCGTCGCCGTCGCTGCGGCCCTCGCTGCGCTCTTGCTCGCCGTCGGCGGCTACGGCCTGTACGACCGGTTCATCCGCGAGGACACCGGCGTCGCCGCCTGCAAGGCCATGCGCGAGGGGAAGAAGGCCGACGGCAGCGCTAAGGGCGGCGGCGATGACAAGCTCACCGAAGCCGAGTACCGACAGGCGCGCAGGGTGTTCGAGGACTCCCGCCACGACGACATCCGCGAGCACGGCACCGCGCTGATGGACCTCGCCTGGCAGATGTCGCAGATCCCGAATGGGCAGGAGATGGGCGCGCTGGCGTTCATGGGCCCAATGACGATGCACATGTCGGGTCTGCAGACAGCGTGCGCGAACCAGGGCGTCATCGTCACCCTGAACACCGAGTAACCGCACAAGAGCGAAGTTGTCATCCAGGCGGGTAAGGGCTTCGTCGTCCACCAGGATCTTCTCGCCGTTGCCGTCGTCGCCCTGGTCGTTGATCAATACATCGCCGCAGTCAAGGGCAACTTCGTGGCCCACCAGTCTGCGGTCCGCGACCAGCACGCTGCCTCCCTTACCGTTGCCCTCTGCATGAAGATTTCCGCACACACCACACTCAAATGACGGGGTATCCCGCAACGTCGCTACCGGTAGGAGCACCGAAGGGATCGGTGCGAACGCCGACACCACGGTCGGACGAGGGCTCCTGTCCGCTTGCGAGCCTCGCGCAGTTCGGCCGGATTCGCTGCCGGCCGACCGGTCCCAGGCAAACCATCTCAGATGTCAGCTACCGGGTGCACCAGCCCTTTGCGGATGGTGCGCAGCCCGCCGAGTAACGCCTGGCGGCACGGAGCTGCCCGGTCGCGCCGCGCAGCTCCGTACCCGCACGCGGGCGGCAGCGCGCCGAAGCCGCCGCCCTCCTAACCGGCGTGTCGTGGCTGACAGGATCAACGCCCTGTCCACCGGAGCACAGCAGCGCCGGGCCTTCTCGGGATGTCACACGACGGATGGAGACCCTGGTGATGCCCCCGGGTGGCATATGCTGCGCCAGCGCGACGGGGAGGGTGAATTGCGACGGTGGGTGGTGCGGGTGGCGGTGGCTGCCCTGGCCGGGGCGGTGGTGGCGATGGTGGGGTGCGGGGCACCTGCCGGGCTGGACGGCGACCTGACCGACGACTGGCCGCTCGCCGCGGCGGCCGTGCAGTTCACCCCGAAGGTGGGCGACTGCCACGTGATTGCCGAACCGTCGAGTTACCTGACCAGCTACCAGCCGGTCGACTGCTCGCGGCAGCACCTGCTGGAGACCTTTCACCTGGGCACGTTCACCGGCGCGGTAGCCGAGCGGGAAACCCCGCCGCTGGTGGGTTCGGCGGTGCTGCGACCGGCGTTCGCCGAATGCGACGCGAAGGCGACCGCGTTCGTCGGTGGCGACTGGCGGGGCGCTCGCCTGACGGTGCAGGTCGCGCCCCCGTCCCCGGGCGGGTGGCAGGGTGGCAGTCGCTGGTTCCGGTGCGACATCTTCGAGCTGGACACGGCCGATGGCGGCTCCGAGCAACGGCATCCGGACGACCACCCGGTGCAGCACACCGGCAGCCTGCGGGATGCGCTAAAGGGCCCGTCACCGCTGGCCTTCGGGTGCCTGAACGAGGACCGGTACGGCGCTTTCGAGCAGACCGACTGCGCTCGGCCGCACACGTTCGAGTACGTCGGCTCGTGGACGGCGCCTGGCACCTCGTACGCGGATGCGGGCCGCGACGAGGACGGCGTGCACGCGAAGTGCCGGATCCTCGTGGCCCGGTACGCGAAGGTCCCGGTCGACGGCGTGCTGCGCTACCGGACGGGCACCTCGTACCTGGTGCCGTCCGCGGAGGCGTGGGCGCGCGGTGACCGGGGGATCCGCTGCTTCTACTGGTCGGGGGGTACGAAGGTGACCCGTTCGATCAAGGGCGGTGGCACAAAGGCGCTACCGGTCCGTTGAACGCGGCGCACCGACGGAGGCAGAGGCGGGCGGGAAAACCGGGTGAGCCAGGCCGGTGCGCCCGCCCACCGTCGACCGGTGCTCATGGCGCCCACACCAGCGCCGGCCTGCGCGAGGTGGACGTGCTCGCCCGCCTAGTACTCCAGCCGTACCTGATGGAGTCGGAGTCTTCGCTGGTAGTGGGTTGTTTTGGCGCGGTACTGGTGTCGTCGTCGCCATCGTGACCATCGATCGATGTGGTCGAAGGGTCGGATGGTGGTGATCAGGTGTGCCAGGAGACGTCGGACCTCGCCGAGGGTGAGGGGAATGAGGCCGTCATCGGATTCGGCGCCCCCTTTTTTTGGCCTGCGCGGCGGTGACGGCGAGGTAGGTGTGGGCGCACAGAACGGCCTTTCTGTTGTTCCTAATCGGCGATCCCGTGGACTCGCCGCGCCTGTACGGGGCGAAGTTCTGCACGGGCGACATGGACCTGGGCATCGGGTTCGACGCCCAGGCCATCTTCGGAGCGGGCCGGGGCGACACGCTTCGGTGGCTCCTGGAGAACGGATACACCGACGAGCACGCGCGTCTGTCTTGAGTGGTTGTCGCAGTCGGAAGACCCGAAGATCGAATACTGGGCGCGGCACGTGCGCGCCTACTTCTACTCACCGGACGGGGTGCTGCTCCTGGATCCGCTCTAGACACGCCCTGGCCAGCAGGGTCCGTGCGTGCACGGATCTGCCGCCTGTCGTGGTGGCTACGCCCGACCGAACCTCTTGATCAGGCGCACCTATGGGCACGGGTTCGGGTTCGGGTTCGGCTGAATTGGTCGAGCTGGTCAGGAGGGTGGGCCAATGAACGCGGGGTCCTCGAAGCCCAGGTCGCGCATCTTCTCGGCGGAGAAGACCACCATGATTTCGTCGCCGGGGATGAAGACGCCCTGCGGGTCGGGCAGCTGCGGGATGGCAGCGACGAACCAGATCGAACCTGCGGCGAAATCCAGGCGCAACGCGACAGGCACGTCGACCGAATGCGCCGGCGCGGCGATGCTGCCGTTCGCCCGCCGGCTCGGCCCGATCTGGAACTGCTCCCAGTGGCAGGCCGTGCTGTGCACCCTTGACCCGAGAAGTGGAGCCCAGCGACTCTGGCCCTCGACATCCGGGCCGACGCGGGCCGGACCGGATTCGCCGAGGACGAGGTGATGTCCGATCGGCTCGTGGAAGACCTCGACGCCATAGGGGTAGAACGTGTCGGTCCAGGTCACGGTCACGGCGCCGAGGTCGGTGCCGAGTTGTACGCCCATGACGGCGTGATGCCAGTCGCCATAGTCCCACGGCGCGCGTTCCGGGCCGAAGTTGTGCACGTCCCAGTAGTCGACCGACGTCAGGCGCCGCCCCCGCAGGTCGCGCAACGCGCCCTCGAAACGGCCGCGCAGACCATCGGCCCCGCGCACCTTTCCCACCGACCGATCATCGCTGGTCATACCTGTAAGCGCATCGTCTTTAGTTCGATCCTCTATCGCTACGCCGGCCGCTCATGCTGCGAAGCGCTCGTCACCCAAGTGCCATCGGCGCCGTTCGTCGGCGTCCGGATGTGCCGATGTGCGGAAGTAGACAGGACCTGCCGTCTATAGCCGGTTCAGCGCCAGTGCACGCCTGGCTTGGCCTGTGGATGGGAGGAGCCGTCCAAATGATGTTGTGAGGGTGCTTGCCAACCGCCTCGGTGATGATCTTAGGTCTCATCGTGGCGATGGCGGCGGGCAATAGTTGGCGCTGGTGGCTGACTGCGGGCGGCGTAGCGCTTGTGGTACTGCCGCTCGGGCAGGGTGCGCCCATGGTCGCTGTAGTGGCGGCGATCTGCGGGCCGATCGTGGTCGGCGCTTGGGCGTGGGGCACCCGTAGCGGCGGTGCCGTCGGCGTGGCTGTCGGCGTCGTCTTCATCGCCGGGCTGGCCGCCGTGTTCGCTGTCTCGCAGTGGCCTGGCAGCCTAGTAGCGGCACCATGGCTTGACTGGTTCGCGGTGTGGTTGCTGGTCGGCGTCGGGTGCCTGGCCGCGTTGGTCATCGATCGGCGCCTGCACGCCGTTTCCACCTCTCACCTCGACGGGCGGAGCCGGACGGCGGGCGAAGTTCAGTGGGTTGCCGCGATGGCGACGTTGGTAACGGTGGTGGCGCTGTGCGGCTGCGGTCTCGGCGTCGTCGTCTTCGACGGCGACGGCAGGCTGCGGTTTCCTACCCGCGAAGATGAGGTCCTCCCACTGCCGGCGTCGCTGCGCCTGGTGTCGGCCGACAGGTGCGCCGATGGTGGCAGCAGCGGCAACTGCACAGCCGAGTTCGTGGTGACGGCCGCCGATGGTGCCGACAGGACAACGACCGTGGCTCGGCTCGTCGAACACCTCCGCAGCCGCGGTTGGCTGCTCCAGGCCGAAAATGGCGTCTGTCGCGGCTCACGGGAGACGGGCGGGATCCTGAACTGGACAGCGCACAAGATGTGGCTGGACGCCGACGTCGAGCCGGCATCGGCGCTGCGACCGGCGCAACCGTCGGACGCGGTCGTCATCTACATCGACAACCTATGACACGGTTGCCTCGCCTCGCCTCGACCAGCACGCACGCTTCTGCCGCCGGACCGCGCGCCGCGCAGCGTCACGATCGCTTGGGTCAGGTGCCTGTACGGTCTCGCCGGTTATGGGTCAGAGCGATCGCCGATTGCGCTACGGATCGGCGGTCTGCCGGCTGATCGACAAGATCCTCGGCAGGACGTAACAGAACTCGCCGCCACCCCACGAGTCCACTAGCTGGGTTTAGATTCCTCCACCGCTCTGACGCACTCACATGCCGCTGATAAGCCGCGGCATGTCTGAGCTTGTCGGGTCGACAAGCGCGCCGTGGGAGCGGATCGGGAGCAGCTGAGGCCTAACGGTTGCTGAGCGGGCGTTGGCGTCACTAGGACGGCTTGAGCAAGCGGCCACGGAGTCTGACGAACGACGTGCAGGACGGCCCGGCACAGCCTGGAGGCATCAACCCGGTCGCGGGCCCGTGATCGGGGGAGCGGGTTGGGAGCAACAGGGTGCCCTGAACGGCGCTGAACCGCACCGAACAGCATCGGACGGCACGTAACTGCACCCACCCCTGCCTGGGGCTTCTCGTTTTCGCAGGTCAAAGTCCGTGCGGCGTCCTGCTTCACACAACTGCACTCAACGGCAGTGAACAGCAGTCAACGGCACTCTATGTCGCCTGGTAGGGGAGTATTCGCAGCTCAAGGCGGTAAGGGCCTTGTGAGTGTTCCTGCCTTGCAGGTGGGTGCAGATTGGGTGCAGCGTGGCGAAGTGGTCATCGTGTCCGAAGTGCTCACTGGCTTTGGGTGGAGAGGGGGCCGTGACCTGCGACGATGCTGGCGAGCGAGTGGCAGTGAACTCCCAGAGAACACCGAAGTGGTCAGGGTTCGCTGCTCCCCGCCTGGCTGGTGCCGGCTGCCGTCGGGGACTCGCTGGCGCCGGTCAAGAGGGTACTGTCGTATCGACGCATGGCTCTGGCTTCCGCCCGTGCTGGCGTCGATGCGGTTCCGAGGGCTGAGACTCGAATCCCAGCAGCAGCGCGCTGACCAGCGCTTCCTGCTCGGTGACCTCTCCGGCGTGCCTGAAGTTGTCAGCCTCGCCCTGCCCGACTGCTGATGTACGGGACAGTGTTAGGCGCTGTGTCTTTGAACGATCGAAGGGAGGCGCGAGTTGCCTTCATGCCTTTGAATTTGGCACGAGGAAATGGGGACCGACGAATCCGACATGGATCCGGCCGGTGGCTCCGTCGGTGTCATCGTAGAAGTAGATGCGTGGGGCTAGGGCGCCACCTCCCTCGCTGACCTTCAGGTGCGCCTCCATAAAGACTCGCGGTCCGAGCCCGACCTGCGGGTCGACCTCGAAAATCCGCGACTCAGCATGTCTGCCGTTACGCAATGTTTCCGACTCCCGCATTGCGAGTCGCTTGCTGCTGGCAGGCCAACTGAAGGCTTCTCCACGCTCGCACCAGGACCAGAAGTTCCCGCCCGCGCCAGCCTGCTTCGCTTGTGCGTAAGCGGCGAGGGCCTGTAGGCCACGCCAGGCCGAGTTGCCGAGAGCGAATGCGTTCGGGCTGGTGTCGATGCCTTGTAGTTCTCGGGCTGCGCTTGGCGCGATCGTTAGCCAAGCGCTCAGGTATGTCCGTGCCGCGGCAACCGCCTCGGATACGTCCTGCACGGTCTCCGGCCGACTGGCGTCGCCGACGTCTTCCTGAGCCTGCGAGGTGCCCCAATAAAGGTCGACGAGGCCCTGTGCCTCCAGTGCCCGTCTAATACTCCAGCCGGGGATGTTGACCTCGGCTGAGCTGCGGTTCGGTGCGGTGGGGGTACGAGGGCAGCCACCGTCGATCATGGGCGGTTGTGTGGACTGACCATGATGCAGCGGTGGCTGCCGGATACAGGGTAGACGCCCAGCGGTGGCGGGTGTTGTTCGACGACCTGATGTTGACGGTCGGGCAGCGTTTCCGCAGGCCCGAGCCGCGTCGGCGGGTGTGTGACTTCGTTCGGGGGCTGTTGGCGCCGCTACCGCGGAAGAACTGCTGGAGCATCGCCGAACACGCCGGGGACGCCGGCCCGGACGGGATGCAGGACCTGCTGACCCGGGTGACGTGGGACGACGCCGAGGTTCGTGCCGATGTCCGCGAGTTCGTCGGTGAGCATCTCGGTGATGGTGAGGCCGTGCTGGTCATCGATGAGACGGGTGATCTGAAGAAGGGTCGGCACACCGTCGGGGTGCAGCGGCAGTATTCGGGCACCGCCGGGAAGATCGAGAACTGCCAGCTCGCCGTGCACCTGGTCTATGCCACCGAGGCTGCTCACGCGATGCTCGACACGGCCCTCTACCTGCCGAAGTCGTGGTGCGACGACCCCGAACGACGTGCCGAGGCCGGTGTCCCTGAGCAGGTGCGCTTCGCGACGAAACCACAGCTGGCGGCCCGCATGATCGCCGCCGCGGTCACCGCTGGGCTGCCGTGCCGGTGGGCGGCCGGCGACGAGGCCTACGGCAACGACCCGCGGCTGGCCGCCCGGCTGCGTCAACTACGACTGGGCTATGTCCTGGCCGTGGCCTGCTCACATCAGGTGATCACCGGCCTCGGCGTCTACCGCGTCGACGCCCTCGCCGCCGAGCTTCCCGACACCGCCTGGCAGCGAATTTCCGCCGGCCGGGGCGCAAAAGGCCACCGCTACTACGACTGGGCCTTCATCGCCCTGCCCCACGCCATCGATGACCAGAGCGGGCACCACTGGCTGCTGATCCGCCGCAGCCGTCGCACCGGTGAGCTGGCCTTCTACCGCTGCTGGTCACCCGAGGTCGTCGCGCTCGGCACTCTCGTCGCGATCGCCGGCCGCCGCTGGAAGATCGAGGAATCGTTCCAGGCCGCGAAGACCGGCCTCGGCCTCGACCAGCACCAACACCGCCGCTGGACCTCCTGGCACCGCTGGAACACCCTGGCGATCCTCGCCCACGCGTTCCTCGCCGCCGCGACCGCCGAGCACCGCAACCACTACCAGCCGGTCGGGCTGATCCCGCTGACCGTCAACGAGCTACGCCACCTGTTCCACATCCTGATCATCGAGCCCACCCGCCGGCGCTGCGACCCGCTGCTCTGGTCAATCCGCCGACGTCGCCACCAAGCCAAAGCCATGACCAGCCACTACGCCCGGCAAGCCCTCATCGAGCCGTGATCACGATCCCCGGCTGGAGTACTAAGCCGCTCGAGGTGGCCGTTCGCCCTGGCTAGCTCCCTCTGGACATCGGCGAGCTCATCATGGGCGAGGTCGACCTCGAACTGGAGCTCCTCGCGGACCTGCTCCACTAGCGTCTGGTCGACTGAGTTCCGGTCGTTCCCGGTAAAGACCCGCAACTCGGCGGGGACCCGGCGCCGAGTCGACAGCTGGGCCACCGCATACACGATTCGGTCAGCAGCTGCCGCTCCGCTAGCTCCAGCAAGTGCAGATGATGGGACATACCGGTGTCGCCAACCGTCGGCCTCCGTTTCGAGCGGTGCGGGCACGTACGTCCGCACCGCGCCGTTCCAGACTGCCAGTGGGCCAAGCTTTGCCTTGAACGATGCGGTTGCGGTCTCGTCAAGCACGATGACCGTCGCGATGCCGCGTGTACGTTGCGCGATCCGCCGTGCACGCTCTTGCCATAGGGGGTCGGTGCCGCTGGCGGGAGCGGACACCACGATGAACGGCAGAGTCCGATCGGCCGAGCGCAGCAAGTCGACGAGAAGGGCGATCTCAGTGGCGGTGATGCCCACGACGTCAGCGACGATGTTGTTCACGCCGAGAGCTGGCCTGCCGGGCAGGGCAAGTAGGTCGTTGACCAGACGGGGACCACCGACGACGACCCGTTGCGTGGGGTCGTCCGTCTCCATGTCGACATCGATCCAGACGTGAACGGCCGTGTCGGTGGCGAGGGCACGCATCGTGACTGACCAGACGGCCGAAAGACGTTCGTCTCGCGAACATGCCTCTACGCCATACCCGCTGTCATTGTCGAGAAGTCGTACTGTGACAACCTTGCCATCAGCGATGGTCTCGCCTTCACAAAGCGCTGTCGCTTCAGGATTATCAAGGGCCCATCGGCTGAAGTACTCCAGAGCCAGATCAATCACGGCATGCCGGTCGGGCTCGGTCGTGTCTTTCCAGACAGTGCGATACAGCAGGCTCATCGTCCGCTCCGACCATCCGAGGAGTAGCTGTGGGCTGACTGGGCAGGTGTCGCTCATAATCGCGCGAAAGGAGAATACTGCGGCGCGCAAGGTCTCTGTAGGCGGGCTGCTCCGCTGAGGGCGTATGGCCGCCGATGCCTTCTCGCGGCCGGAACGGTGGTGTAGCGGCTTGCCGTGAATCGATCGATTGGGCGGGTTTCGCCCGAATGGCATGAGCTAGTACTCCAGCCGGGGATCGTGATCACGGCTCGATGAGGGCTTGCCGGGCGTAGTGGCTGGTCATGGCTTTGGCTTGGTGGCGACGTCGGCGGATTGACCAGAGCAGCGGGTCGCAGCGCCGGCGGGTGGGCTCGATGATCAGGATGTGGAACAGGTGGCGTAGCTCGTTGACGGTCAGCGGGATCAGCCCGACCGGCTGGTAGTGGTTGCGGTGCTCGGCGGTCGCGGCGGCGAGGAACGCGTGGGCGAGGATCGCCAGGGTGTTCCAGCGGTGCCAGGAGGTCCAGCGGCGGTGTTGGTGCTGGTCGAGGCCGAGGCCGGTCTTCGCGGCCTGGAACGATTCCTCGATCTTCCAGCGGCGGCCGGCGATCGCGACGAGAGTGCCGAGCGCGACGACCTCGGGTGACCAGCAGCGGTAGAAGGCCAGCTCACCGGTGCGACGGCTGCGGCGGATCAGCAGCCAGTGGTGCCCGCTCTGGTCATCGATGGCGTGGGGCAGGGCGATGAAGGCCCAGTCGTAGTAGCGGTGGCCTTTTGCGCCCCGGCCGGCGGAAATTCGCTGCCAGGCGGTGTCGGGAAGCTCGGCGGCGAGGGCGTCGACGCGGTAGACGCCGAGGCCGGTGATCACCTGATGTGAGCAGGCCACGGCCAGGACATAGCCCAGTCGTAGTTGACGCAGCCGGGCGGCCAGCCGCGGGTCGTTGCCGTAGGCCTCGTCGCCGGCCGCCCACCGGCACGGCAGCCCAGCGGTGACCGCGGCGGCGATCATGCGGGCCGCCAGCTGTGGTTTCGTCGCGAAGCGCACCTGCTCAGGGACACCGGCCTCGGCACGTCGTTCGGGGTCGTCGCACCACGACTTCGGCAGGTAGAGGGCCGTGTCGAGCATCGCGTGAGCAGCCTCGGTGGCATAGACCAGGTGCACGGCGAGCTGGCAGTTCTCGATCTTCCCGGCGGTGCCCGAATACTGCCGCTGCACCCCGACGGTGTGCCGACCCTTCTTCAGATCACCCGTCTCATCGATGACCAGCACGGCCTCACCATCACCGAGATGCTCACCGACGAACTCGCGGACATCGGCACGAACCTCGGCGTCGTCCCACGTCACCCGGGTCAGCAGGTCCTGCATCCCGTCCGGGCCGGCGTCCCCGGCGTGTTCGGCGATGCTCCAGCAGTTCTTCCGCGGTAGCGGCGCCAACAGCCCCCGAACGAAGTCACACACCCGCCGACGCGGCTCGGGCCTGCGGAAACGCTGCCCGACCGTCAACATCAGGTCGTCGAACAACACCCGCCACCGCTGGGCGTCTACCCTGTATCCGGCAGCCACCGCTGCATCATGGTCAGTCCACACAACCGCCCATGATCGACGGTGGCTGCCCTCGTACCCCCACCGCACCGAACCGCAGCTCAGCCGAGGTCAACATCCCCGGCTGGAGTACTAGGACCAGATGCTTGTGGCTTCGACCTTGTTGACGAGCAAACCTGTTGTCGGCAGGCTGAGCCGATGTGGTGGCTGGTGATCGATCACAATGACACAGACCTCTTCGACGGCGAGGAGGTAAGCCTGGACTTGTTCATCCGCTACGGAACGATGAGCATCGGTCTTGACAACCGGGACCCCGTCGGTGAGGGCGACGAGCTGTGGGTCTTCGAGCGCACATTCCGCCGAGCCTCGGGCCTGGCCCGCGCCGCGTCCAGTCCATACCGGTCCGGCCGTCGTTGGTGGCTCGATGTGACGATGGACCTGAAGGCCACCAAGCAGTTGCGTAGAAGCCCCGTTCGGCCCAGCGAGCGGGTGTTCCGCTACGAGCCCTACCGGTACGGCGCCAAAGATCCCTGGATGGTACGTATGCACCTCAGCGATCTATCAATGATGCGTAACCACCTGCAGAGGCTCGCTCGCGTACCTGACATTTATCCCGGCTCACGACACCCAAGCGGGCCGTCGCCGTCGGCCCCTTTGGGACCACCGCCTTAAGTGCGCGACCCTCGGCGACCGCGCAGTCATCCTCACACCCGCGAACAGAGCCCAGTCGCGGCTACCCCATCAGGTGCCCGGCACGAAGTCTGCAGCTACAGCGGCCGAGTCAGAGGCCTCGCGCCAGCGACATCGTGTCAGTCGGTCGTCCTGCGCGAACCCGAAGCGTCTGTCTTGCAGTGTTCCGGACTTGGTCGCAGCCATGGCCGTGCATCAGTGCGGCGAGTCGAAGCCGCTGGTGAGTTTCTGCCCGAGGGTAGGAGGCGCTGCGGCCGCCGACGTGCGATTCTTCTTCCTGCTTCTCGCAGTTCTACCCGGAGGTGTCGTGCGAGTCGTCGGCGCTATCGTTGCTGATTACAAATCTGTCCGTATGGCTGAAGTGCCCCTGGGAGGTTTGACCGTCCTTCTCGGCCCCAACGGAGCGGGCAAGACCAACATCATCGAGGCGGTTGGTGCACATGACCCCGTAGCGCGTCACCTCCTTCGCCGCTCCGACAGCGATCTCGCACCTCGTGCACGCGTGGGCCTTGTCGTCAAGTTCGACATCGACTCCATGGGGCATGGTGCTGATGCCGAGCTGCTGAGGCAGATGATGATTTGGCCCTGGCAAGAGGGTCTCGATGCGGACGAAATCACCGACGGAATCGGTGCCTACTGTGGCAGTACGTGGTGGTTGTACGGAGGCGATCTGTACG
Organism: Micromonospora chalcea; assembly: GCF_028768405.1. Classification (NCBI taxonomy): domain Bacteria; kingdom Bacillati; phylum Actinomycetota; class Actinomycetes; order Micromonosporales; family Micromonosporaceae; genus Micromonospora; species Micromonospora chalcea. The sequence goes on from NZ_CP118233.1 coordinate 6,714,093, forward strand.
ACGTCGTTGATAGCGCCACGCTGAGTGACTGTTACGACGTCGTCCGGCGGTGCCTGAGCCAGGGGATACCAAAATCGGCGGCGCCGGACGTGCAGCGGCTGGTGGACCTCCTACTCATGAACCCAGTTCTGATCGTGCAGGAAGACTTCAAGGTCGAGCTGGCCTGTGACCGTAGTTCCGCAGCTGGTCAGGAGGCCATGGTGCTGGCGAGACGCATCAAGCCGCTTCTGTTCGAGGGAGCGCTTCGGGACATAGTCGGTGTCTTGACGGCGTGGACCGGCCGCTGGCCACCTCTGACCGGCTTCACCCGTGGGCCGTCGAGCGGATCACCCGCCATCCCCGCCGGCTTCGAATGGGTCACCAGCAGGCTGGGGGGCGTGCGAGTCGTCGACGGTGACGCGGTGGCCGTGGAACGGTACCTGGACCGGGCGCTCGAGACAGTTCACGATCGGTTGTTCCATCAGCCGGATTTTGGCGACGGATCGCCGGGCCACGACGAGTACTGCGACCGCTGCCTTCATTCCGATCATGCTGGCCGGGTCGATCCGTCGCTCTATGCTCCGGACGAAGCACATGTATCTGACGATCAGTTCGTGTATCCCGGGAGCTCCGACTGGCTAGAACAGAACAACGAGTGGCTTCGCGTACGACCGCAGCTGCGTTCTGCGCTGAGTGTTATCGAGCACGCAGCGAACGCTCGGCTGATTCCATTCGTCGCCGCTCAAGGGAAGATCCGGCTGGAAATGCGGCGTGTGCCAGAGTGGGACTCATCGGCGAGCCGATGCCAAGTGACATTCAAGCATCGCGTCGGCGAGGCTCGTCGCATCGAAGCCGATTGGAACGGGCCAGTCGGCGTCGTTGGCGCCGACTATCCCCAGCAGCATCTAGGCGAAGCCATACCCCTAGCGCACCTCGGAGCGGGGATACAAAGATGGGTCGCGACTGCCGTACGGCTGGCTGCGGACTCCTGCGCCGAGGGCGATAGTGATCTCACGCCGCGGATATTGCTCATCGACGAGCCGGAGCAGCACCTGCACCCGGCGGCGCAGGCGGAAGTGGCTGTCTGGTGTCTAGATCAGGCGCGGGCTCACCAAGCCGTCGTCGTCGCCACCCACTCACCCGTGTTCATTGCGCTTCCACCACATTCAGCGACCGTTTGCCAGGTCACGAGGATCGGCGCCACCACCCAAGTCCGGGCGCTTCCGCCCGTCCACGGGCCCGATGTCGCTTTCCGCGCCTGGGAGCTGGGTTTCGAGCTGGGACTCGGCCGCGATGCGCTTGCTCAGCTGACTCGCGCCATCGTCGTCGTTGAGGGGGACTGGGACCGCCGCCTCCTACACCACTTCTACGGATCCCAGCTTGCGAAGCAGCGTGTGTTGGTGGTGCCGTTGCAGGGCTCGAACGAGCTTGGCGGACTGGCGGATGCCGCCGTCATTCCAGCGTTGGGTCTGCCGGTCGTCGCCCTTCTCGACGAGGTGCGGGGCCGCTCTCGCGAGGAGCTGGAGTCCCTGACCCCGCCCCTCACCAAGGCCGAGCGCGCCCTTCTCGATCTCTCGACACACCTCGGCGACCGCCTACGGTTCGTTCGCTACGACGACCCAGACGTCATCTGTGCACTACCGGAGAACGCCGTCCGCCGCGCGTATCCCGGCGCCACCTTCCCCGGCTGGGACACACTGCTGCAGCGGTGGAAGGAGGAGCGAACGTCGACTGGCGCGTCCTCGCCGTTCAAGAGGTGGGCGCTCAAGGCCATGGCGCTGCCCAAGGCCAAGAGGTTTCCCACGGCCTTCTTCAGTGACGTGATCGAACACTGCCGACCGGAGGACGTTCCCCACGCCCGTTTCCAACGCGCAGCCGAGCAGCTCCTAGAGCTCGTGGAGCAAGGTCCGGACTGACATGATGGCATCGGTCGAACTCGGCGTTCGTTGATACCGTCCGGTCGCCGACGCGGGTGAAGGCCAGGCGTGGCGAGTGTCAACGCGGCCGAGTAGTTCACGGAGCTGGCGCGTGGGTGGCTTTTGCTGTGTCCGCCTGGCGGGGCGCTCGCCGGGTCATGCGAGTGCTTCCGTGGTGATCTCGGCCGGGGTGAGGGCGGCGTCGATGGAGGTCAGCTTGCCCAATGCGCGGTAGTGGTTGAGCGTGACTACTGCGGATGGTCGGTAGGACTGCAGGCCCGCGTTGATGCGGTCGGGGCTGTCGTCGGCGCGTTGGAACAACTCGCCTCCGCAGCCGTCGCAGACGCCGGGGCGTGTGGGGGCGGCGAGCTCGGTGTGCCAGGTTCTGCCGCAGCCGCGGCAGGTGCGACGGCCGGCCAGGCGGCGTAGGACCTCGGCGTCGGGTAGGACGAGGTCGATTGCCCGGTCGAGGGGTGTACCGAGGTCGGACAACAGGGCGTCGAGCGCCACCGCGGCCACGACATGGTTGGGGAAACCGTCGAGGACAAAGCCGCCGGCAACGTCAGGTTGGGTGAGGCGGCTGCGGACAATGGACAGGAGCACATGATCCGGTACGAGTTCACCAGCACTCATATGCTGCCGGGCCCGCAGCGCCGTCGGGGTGTTCGCCCGAATCTCGGCCTGGGCGGCGTTCGCCAGGCTGATGGAGGGAACGCCGAGACCCGTGGCAATGGCGCCGGCGACGGTCTCACGACCGGAGCCGGGTGGTCCGAGAACAGCCAAGCGCACCCGCGCAGCCTATAGGTGCGGCAGTGGACGGCGACGGGCGTCGTGACGGTCGTCGCTGGGTACGGCTGCGATCGGTTCGGTGAGCTTGCCTGACGGATGCCCGGAGGCCGAGATTAGGGGAGCAGGATGGGAGCAGGCAGGTGCACTGAACGGCGCTGGACAGCGCCCAACGGCACTGAACGGCGCTCAACTGCACCCACCACGACCTGCAGGTATCTGTTTGCGCAGGTCAGAGTCGGTACAGCGTCCTGCTTCACACAACTGCACTCAACGGCACCGAACAGCAGTCAACGGCACTCTATGTCGCCTGGCAGGAGAGTATCTGCAGGTCAAATCGGTAAGGCCCTCGCAAGCATTGATGCTGCAGGTGGGTGCAGATTGGGTGCACGTTGGCGAAGTGGTCACCGCGCCCGAAGTGCTCATCGAGATCGCGCCGAGTCGGGTGCTCTGACCTGCGGCGGTACAGACGACTGGATAGGCGTGACTTCCCAGAGAAGACCGAAGAGGTCAGCCTTCGCTGCTCCCCGCCTGGTCGGTGCCGGCTGTCGTCGTGGAGGCCGCTGGCGTCGGTTCAGACGGTCTTTTGTATCGATGCACGTCCCTGGGATGGGCTGTTCTGTTGTCGGTGTGGATCCCGGCAACTGAGACTCGAATCCCATCAGCGAGCCTCTGACCAGTGCTTGTTGCTCAGAGACCTCTTCGGCGTGCCCGAAGAGGTCACGAAGCAGTTAGCCTCGTGGAAGTCTCAGCAGGGTGTCGGCCGTTCGGGCGGGCCGCATCAGCTGACTGGTCCCCCTGCCCGGCCAAACCGTTGAGCTGCTCATTCCCGACACCGACTACGACGACCTGCGGCTCACGAGCATGCTGGCCCCACTGCTATACGTCGGAGGGGAAGCCTGGTGGTGGCTCGGCGCCGCCGGTCAGGTGACCCGCCGGTAGGCTCACCCGGCCACCTCGCCACATCGATTGAGGACGACGACTGAAGCTGCCCGATCTGTGACGCCCCCATCGTTATGACTTGGTCGCATCGAAAGGATCGAGCTCGGCCAGCGGTGGAAGGCCTGGCCTCCCTGTGCGCGTGCCCGTCGCGGTGGTGGGGAAGGCACGCGCGATTTCGCTGCGGATGAGGTCGTAGAGGCGCTCGCCGTCCCGCGCCAGAAGGCCCGAACTGAACACGGCCATGCGTCGGAACGCCGCCAGAAGCTCGGTAGCGCCGACGAGGTCTCCACGCTCCGCCACGATGCGCAGTTGGTCGTACGCGTCCGCCAGGTTCGGGATGTCGGGCCAGTCTTCCCTGCGTTGGTCGGCGTCGATGCTGAAGACGATGTACGGCTCGGCGACCGTGTTGCCATCGCTCCAGCGCAGGCCATGGCCCGGCTGATAGGCCGGCATCTCCCGCGAGGGCGACCGCTCGGTCCGGATCACCGCGTACGTGCCGGTCACGGGCTGATCGAAGGTGTGGGCGAGCCCGATTTCCAGCTCGGGTCCGGAGCGCCCGGCGAGGATGGTATTCAGCCCCTCCTTCACCAGCCCGACGATCCCGGCGTCCTTCGCGACCAGCCCCACGCCGGCCAGACTCGCCGCCTGCTCCAGCAAATTAAGGTACGGTCCGAGCAGATCTCGGCTGGGAACGGTGAAAAGGCCCAGCTCGAGGTCAATGCCGCCGCCTCGATAAGGCACCGGGCCGAGCAGCCTGGTGGTTCCGGTGACCACCCGATCCAGGTTGTCTGGGTCCACGTCGCGGAGCACCCCGGGTGTCGTCACGACGATGGATTCGGCTCGCCCGCCCGCTCGCCGGACAACGCTGCAGCTGCTCGTCACCGTGCCGTAGAGGCGTTGCCGTCCCAGGCGTACGTCGGCGATGTGGAACTCGCGGAGGTTGACCGAGACGTATTGTTCGTCGGGCACCAGCTCGGTCCCGGCGGGTCCGACGCTGCCGAACGACCAGTCTTGTGCTCGCGTGCGCCAGATTTCGCTGAACCAACCCATCAGATGACCTTATGTATGCGCAGGACCTGCTCGGCGCAGACCCACGACGAGTACGCGGGGTCGACGCCGAACGCCGAGCGGGTCGAGGCGAAGCCGACGATGTGGTCTGTCTCGTCGACGAGAGCGGCGCCGGAGTCACCCGGAAGCGTGTCCGCCTTGGTGTGAACCTTTGCAGCGAGATACCGGGCGGGGTCGAGGATGTCCAGATCAGCCGCCAGAATCGTCGTGGCCTTGCGCCCCGAGGCGGCGCCGTCGAACTGAGCCGTCCCGTACATCGTCGGCATCACTCGGCGCAGCGGCCCGGCCATGCCGAAGAGTCGCAGGCCGGGCGGTTTCCCGGACAGCTCGAGAAGACAACTGTCAGTCGGCTCATGTCGCTCGACCACCCTCGCGTGAATCCCGCCGATCATCACCATCGAGCAGGCGGGCGGAATCCAATGCAGAGCCGTCGTGCCCAGAAACCGGCCGCGGCTGTCCGGCAGGAAGACACCGAGCGTCGCTCCGGCCGAGCCGTCGGCAAGACGGATCTCGACGGCCGGACTGGGCGCCGCCGTCGGGATCTCGTCTGGAGCGGAGGCCACGACAACGGAGAACGTGCGCGCCTGCGCGACCTCGGTCACGGCGTCGGCCACTGCCTCCGGCGGGATGCGAATACCCGAGGCCAGGAGCCTGCCGAAACGAGTTCGCGAGCCGCGACGCCAGCGGGTGTCCCGGGCCAGATCGGCCGGCTCGACATAGTCGTTCACCGCCAGGTGTCGCGGCTGGCGGCCGAATTGCGGGACCAGGACAAGCAGGTCCAGCCGTGTGCCGCCGGCATGAGCGACGAGCATGCGGCGGCCGAAAATCGGATAGGCCGACAGCCGCTGGAGGACGCGGTCGAAGCCCGACGTATCGGTGAACGACCACCAGAAGATCCCGGCGAGCAGGCTCTCGGCAAGACCGGGATTGCCCACCGCGCGGGCGAAGGCCCGTGCCGCCGGCCCCTGCAAGGCGAGTGGCCGTGCGGGCTCGCTTCCGGCCACGTCGTCCATCAGCTCGGCGAGAGTGCGCCCACGTCGGCCAGCCGGCCCGCCACCACCCAGGGAAGGCGGCGGGGGACTCGGCGGAGGACCGGGTGGACCGGCCGGTCCACGAGCGGATTCGGGGAGACCGTACGCAGCTCGGGGGTCCTGCGGAGCTCTGTCCGGACCCGGGCGGTGCGCGGGCTGCGGCATGGTGGTCATGGGCACCTCCCAGGGGCCCATACTCTTATACGAACCATCCAGCGTCGATCCTACGATCAGGCTCGCATACTGGTTCCGCGGCCCGTGAGGGTGACAATGGACAGTGCCGGCACTACCGGGCGATCAACGAGCGCGGGGTCGGTCGATGCCGTTTGAGGAGTCCCAGCAGCAGTTTGCCTTCGAGGTCGCGGGCTTTCTTCGCGAGCTAGAGAGGAAGTCCGGCGACCTGGCAAGGCGTAGCGGGACAATGCGCCGATCGGTGTCGAACGTGCTAGCCGAGCGGCTCAGGGCCGCGCGCCGGCTGCTGGGCGACGACCATTGGCTCATGGAGGTCGTCGATGAGCTCGAGACCGAGTTGATGGCCGAGCAGGCGGATCTCGATCTCGTGAACGAGCATGCGGCATACATCGCGAACGCGCTCGAGACCCGGTATCGCCTCCGAGGAGGTGGCCACGGCATCCCCGCGTCGGGAAATCGGCGCGGGATCACGTTGCCCATCGAGAACACGCCAGCGAACCGGCGACCAGACGAAACTTAAACGAAGCCGGAAATTCGTCCACGCCCTCCACCAGCACCACATGATCGGGTCGATGGGCCGCGTCGGCGCCGCCGGCGACAACGCCGCCATGGAGTCGTTCTTCGGCCTGCTGCAGAACAACGTCCTCGACCGCCGAACCTGGACGACCCGACAGCAGTTGAGGACCGCGATCGTGACCTGGGTCGAACGGACCTACCACCGCCGTCGACGCCAACGATCCCTGTCCCGGTTGACCCCCATCGAGTACGAGACCATCATGACCCCACCGGCCAGTCAGGCCGCGTGACTGAAACTGTCACCTATCGGTGCAGCAGACCCAGCAGTGGACAACGGTGGCTGTCCGAGACGCCCTCTGAGGAGACGTTCGGATCTGCTTCCGCCGGTCGCGGCGTAGCGGGTCTCCGAGGGTCCCCCACTGGGGACGATCAAGAAGGTAACGGGGGAATACACGGTCGACACCGGTGCCGACACCACCGCCGTGCTGGACGCCGTCGACGCGGCCAGGCTGCCTGAGCAGATCGAGGCGGTGACCGCCACGGCTGTAGCGGCGGACAAGGAGTACCGGGGGTTGATCAAGGAGAGGAACCGGCTGTACGACGAGCGGCTCCGGTTGGAGAGCCGACGCTTTCCCGGCCGTGGTGAGGAGAAGATCCGCGCGGACTGGAGGGTGGAGCACTCGCTGAAGTACCAGGGGGTTCGGCGCCGAGAGTACGAGCAGGTCGCGGATCGGTTGAGCCCGCAGGATCGGGCCGTTTACGACGCGCGGCAGCGGCGCATAGACGCCGCCGGGCGCGACGGTTGGGAGCCCGGGCGGGAGGTCGAGGCCGCCGAGGTCTGTGACGTGACCCCCGAGCAGTTCGCGGAGATCACCGCGATTGAGCGGGTCGACGGGTGCCGGCAGAGCAGCGAGCAGGTGAAGCAGGTGAAGCGGGTCAACGAGTTGCAGTACGGCGGCGGTGACTGCCTGAACCCGATCCTGCCGCCGCTGCTGGGGCAGCAGGCGGCGCTGGTGTGGGCTGACTCCGGCCGAGTACCGGGAGATGGAGCGTCTGGAGGCGATCCGGCCGCAGCGCCGGTACGCCTACCTTGACGGCCGCCGGATGCGTACCGCCGCCGAGCAGGCCCGCCTGGACGAGCTGTACGCCGCGACCGGCAGCAACCAGCGGGAGACGCACAAGCTGCGCAGTCGCTACCGCACAGGACTGGAGACTCACCACAACGGCAAGTGGGACCTGGCCGAGGCCCGCGCCCATCAGACGGCGATGGAAGCGACCGCCCAGCCGCTGGAACCGGCGACCGCGACCGCGCTGCAGCAGGTCACCTCGGACCTGGACGCGATCGGCCGGGTTCTGGATGAGCAGGGCGGGTGGCTGAGCGCGACGGTGGAGATCCCCGCCCGCAACGGCGGCGCCCTGGTCATCGAAGCCCTGCAAGAAGAGGAGGAGGTCGGGGTGAGCTACCGCGTCGACCGGCGCCCAGCCGACGCCGACGAGCAGTGGAGCGCCGGGTACGCCACCGACCCGTACCGCCACCGCGGCCGGGCTGCGCAAGCTCGGCCGGCTGGTCCGGGACCTGGCCGTCGTCGACGACCCAACCAAGGAGAGCGCATGATCGTCGAGGCGAGCGGTCCGGAGCAGATCCGCGCCGCGTTCAGCCAGGCCGTCGCGGCGACGGGGGAGCGGGCAGAGGAAGTCGGTGGCGTCGCCGGCATCCTCGGTGACGCGGCCCACCGGTACGAGGCCCTGCAGATGCAACCGTCCACCGCCGAGCGGCAGCGGGAGGCCGGCACGGCGTTCGCCACCGCGCACCCCGCGCTCGTCGACGCCCGGGAGCAACTCCACGCTGCCCTGGCCGACTTCAACAACCACGACGACCAGGTCGCCGACGCTGTCGCAAGACGTGGGTTTTTCGTTCCTGGCGGGGCGACGTGGAGGTCACCTCCTGGAGGCGGCGCTCGATGTCGGTGGTGGCGCGCAGCGTCTCCAGGGTGTCTGCGGCGACGCGCGCGAGGATCTCGTCAAGGTCAAACTGTTCGTCCTTTAGCATGACTGCCTCCTGCGTGAGCTGGCGCTTTGGCCAGGTCGGCCTGCAGCACCTGGGCCAGTCGGGCGCGGGCGTATCGGATGTTTGACCGCACCGTTTCGGCCGGGCTGCCGATCATGTCAGCAATCTCCGGTGCCTCGTAGCCGTCTATTTTGAGCGCCATCACTTGGCGTTGAGCGGGTGGTAGTTGCTGTAGCCGCGCGATGACCCACTGCGTCTCCTCGCTGCCGCCGCCGAGGTCGTGACGTCGGGGCGGCATGCCATTCCAGGCGGTGCGAGTGGCGGCGTCGTCGCAGGCGGGCTGCATGTCGTCGTGCAACTGTTCCCGGCGCTGCCGGTCGACGCTGCGGAGGAAGTGACCTTTTGCGGCCTTGAAGATCCAAGCGCGCGGTTGTTGGATCAGGGTCCAGCGGCGATACAAGTCGTGCATTGCCTGCTGGGTGGCGTCTTCCGCGTCGTGTCGGGTCGCGCCCTGGTTCACGAGGAACCTCTCGACCCGCAGGGTGTACGTCCGAAAGAAGGCTCGAAATTCCTGTAAGGCTTGGTCGGTTACCGCGTGTGTCGTGTCGCCGGTACGAGCCATAGGAATGGCCTCCATTCGATGAGGTGTGTCGTAGATGGGCTAGCCATTACGTCTCCTTCCGGCGATGAGGTTTGGTCAGCCCGGCCCTCGGCCGTGACTGCCAGGAAGCCCGCCGGCGGCGAGCTTCCTCGGTTCTATCAAGGGAGTGCAACGAGGTGACGTTGCCGTGCAACGGCTCGTCAAGATTTTTAACCGGACTGGTGCCGGCGCTCTGCGCGGCTCATCATGCGGCGTGACGACCGAGCCGTAGGTAGAAGAGGACGGTCAGGCACGCGGTTGTCACCGCGAGCGCGGTGACCGCCAGCGACCCCGATGCCAGATAGGCGCTGGGGACCCCGATCAAGATCGCGTTCACCAGCACCAGCACCTTGCCGGCTTCGTCGGCACCGCGGCGTGGACGCCTGACCGTCCTGCTACCGTGCGGACCTGGATCGGCCGGAGCCGTGTTGGCGCGCGCCTCAGGAAACATGGGCAGACCTCCTCGCTCTCAGAGGGCTGCTGGCACCTTTGGCCGGCACGCCCCGTCTGCCGAGTTAGTGCAGGTCCGGTAGGCGCTGGTGCAGGCGTGAGGGCTAGCACACAACGTTGCACGACCGCGATAACCGGCCGCCCGAAGGTCTAAGTCCTCACCGTGCAGCACTCAGCGATGCGGCGAACAGCGTGCAGTAGGTTCCAAGGCCAGCGGCGCCCGCGTCGACCGGGGCGCGGTGTGGCGGCTGCTGCGCCGCCTCGCCAGCACGGGCGAAGATCCCGGTGAAGATGAGCCCGCACGTGCTGCGCCACACCTGTGCCACCCTGGCCCGTGACGCCGGCGCCGCCTGGAAGACGTCCAGGAGCAACTCGGGCACGCCGACGCCCGCACCACCCGTCGCTACGACCACGGCGGTCAGCGCCTCGACCGGGCGCCGGCCACACCCTCGCCGCGTACCTCACCGCTGCCGGCGATGAGCATTCCCCGGAATCAGCAGAGGAAGAGACGCCATGACCTCCAAGGCGCGGACGGGGAAGAGGCCGCGCCGTATCGCCGGCTGCGCCCGGCGCGGCGGGACCGGGCAGCCCGACCGACGCGGCTATGGTCCGCGGCATGGACGACGTGAGCAGCTTGAATTCCTCGGTGACCACGTTCGCCGAGGAGCACGCCATCACCGTGGTGCCTGCCGTGCCAGTGCAGGGCCAAGGCGGACCGGAGGTTCTGCTCGATGCGGAGTGCATCGACCTGCCGAGCTTCCTGAATCTCGCGCGTCAGATGGGCGCGCAGGCCCTGTACCTGGATGCCGACCCGTTCGACGTGGACCTGGACCTGGTGGACGTCGAGCTGCCGCAGCATGTACTTGCCCGCCGGGGGCAGCTCTATGCCGTCCAGGTGGCGTTTGTCGCGGGCGGCGTCGTGCACTACTGGGAGCACACCGCCGCCTGGTACACCGAGTGGGAAGACCTGATCGACGCCACCAGAGCCGCTGCCCGCGATGAGCTGGACGCCGACGACGATCGGCCGCGCTGGCTGAGCGAGGGCGAGAGCGAAGCGCTCGCGGCACCCGCCGTAGAGGCCCTGCTCGCGATGCCGGAGTTCCGCGCTGAGAAGCCCGGCGGCGGACGGTACCGGTTCGCGCAGCGCCACATCCCCGACGGCACGGACGAGCGGGTCACCAGCACGGTTGTGCGGCTGGCCTGCGACCGCGCCGACGACCTAACCCGGCAGCGGTACGCCGACATCGATGACCACTACGACCAGCTCGCCGCGAGCCTCCTCACCGACCCGGCCTACAAACGAGCCGGATCGGCCGCAGCCCGTAAACAGGCCGCCGAGCGCTTCCTTGCCGCCTGGGCCGATGGCTGGGTGCCGCCCACCGTCCCCCGTGACGAGCTCTACGCCCGCGCCCAACGGCTGGCCAAGAACCGCACTCCCGCCCCAGCCCTGTACTAAACGGCAACGCTGGTCAACCGACGGCAGGATCATCCGGGGTCAGGGCGGACCTGACCCCGGCCCGCATCGTTGAGCAGGCCATGACGGATGTGCACCACCTGCGGGAGAACCGGCGCGCTACTACGAGGTGCTGGGACGGGTCATGTCGGCCCTGCGCGAGACCGGCGCGCTCAACGGTGCCGCCCATCTCGACTGGTGGCCGGGCAACGGTGGCCGGACCTGGGAGATCGAGTGGCAGGGTGGCCCGTTTCCGGCCGAGGTCGCCGCGCGGCGCCGGGGGCGCCGGAGCCCTGCGTCGACGAAGACCAGGGCGAGCACGCGGTACGCGGTCTGATCTCGCCCGGACGGGGCGAGCGCGAGCGTGCGCACCTGGTCGTGCTCGACGTGCCGGTGAACCTGCGCGCGATCGACCCGATCGGAACCAGCCAGGTCTGGGCGACCCTCACCTCGGGGTGACGGCGAGGCAACAGCGTCAGTCGAGGCCCGCGCGGCGCCGGTACCACAGGCCTGCCAGGAACACCGCCGCCGCACCGAGAACGGCCGAGCCGACACCGCCGGCCAAACGCACCGAGCCGGACGCGATCCAGGAGGCGAGCAGCGCCACCGCGGCTACGACCGCGCACACCACGGCCGCGGCCATCAGCCTCTGCTCCGACGACGTCGCCGTCTGTGCGGGCTGTCGTGGTACCAGCAGCATGTGCTCGCCGAGCGGGTCCGCGTCGACCCGGTAACCGGCCTGCTCCAAGACCGTCCGGTAGCGGGCCATCGTCTGGGGCACGTCGGCGGTGCCGCAGTAGGCGACGCTGAATGGCTCCGGCCCGTCCAGGCTGGCGTTGGCGCCCTCCACGGCGAAGCCGTCTAGGTGCCGCTCGTCGAAGTCCCACAGGCCCGCCCGACGCAGCGCTCGCCGCAGCGCCTCCGCGTCGCGGTCCCGCGACGACCCCAACGGCCGCCCGCCTCTGCCGTACCCGTACTGCGGCTGCTCGGTATCCATGACCGTCACCGTACTGGCGGCCGGCGCGCATCGGTGAGGGCCGACGCCTCGCACACCGCGCCGCCGCACGCCTCGAATACGTGTCACGGGACTTGAGCTGTGACCCCAGGTCAAGCTGATCGCGTGGACCCAGTTCCAGCCCCGAACGGGACGTCCGGGCGAAGGTCTTTCCTGCCAATGGTCCCGCCAATGGTCCACCATCGACTTCAACGGCAAGGCTATCTAGCTGGGCAAACGCCTTCGGGTGAAAGGGAGTGCCAGGCATCGACGGACAGAGTGCGGCCCGATGGGGTAGCGGGGCAGTAGAGTAACCCTCCGACGTGACGTTCCAATCCCATCCTCGGGACGGACTCCGGGTCGCACCCACCTGTAAGGGCGCCCGGGTCCGAAGCCGAGACCCCCGGGAGATGGAGGCACGTCATGTTCCACCGTTCGTCCCGGGTACGCCGGCAGATCTGCCGGTGCACTCCGAAGCCCGGCCGCTCCACCCACCGGTGGCAGTGGAAGAAGGTCACCAACACGGTGCTCCTCCTGATGGAGGTCGCGGCCAAGGCGGTGACGGTCTACCGGACCTGGAAAGGGATGTAGCCCCGCATAGCGGGGCTACATGAACCGGTCGAAGGACGCTCCGCTCGAAGGTTCGCGGCCAGAGGGCGGGGCGTTCTTCATTTTTTGCGACGTGTTGCAGCCCCCGCAGTGTGTCATAAACCGCTGTTAGACAGTAGGCAAGCCGGCCATCCGACTTCCAAATTCCCGCCTGTTGCGATACCGTCCGGCCCCCGCGACGTGCAGATAGGCCGGTTGTAACGGTAGCGCGCCGATCCGGTGCGTTCTCTGACACAGCGGGTTGCCCGGAGGTCGACCGCTGCGGCAGCTCAGTGGTCGAGCCGTTCAGTGGCTCGGGTGCCCTCCGGATCGGCCCTTGGGCAGCGCGGCAGGTGGTCCGGGTCGACCACCACCTGCGGACAGTCTTCCTCCCGGCACTTCCACACCCGCCCCATCCACCGACAGCCGGCCGGGCACTCGCCGTGCGCCGACAACGGGCGAGGGTGATCGGACGGGCAGGCGGCGGGGGCCCACTCCTGCCAGACCCGCTCGCCGCTGCGCTTGCGTACCCATCGCCCCGACACCACGCCGGCGAGCGTACGGGAGGCCACGCCTGCCGATTCCTCGGAATCGGCGAGTTCCCGAGTGCCTACGCCGGGTACTCGGCGAGCTTCTTGGCGACTAGGGCGGCGATCTGCGCTGGGTGCGCGTACCAGCAGTACAGACCGAATCCGACGGAAGTCCACCTCTCTCCGTCGCCCGTCGGGAAGCCCAGATCCCAGCCCCCTTCACGGCTCAACAAGAGGTGGCGACCCTCGCCGAGCTCCCACACCGTCTGCCACTCGTAGACGCGCACCTCGGCGACTTCGATGCCGTGCCCGCGCAGCTGCTCGGTCACTCCCGCGACCAGCGTGTCCATGTCGAGGGCGGGGCTGCGGTCGCCCGGGAGGGTCACCTCGCGCAGCGGCAGGCCGGCGGCCCGCAGCAGAACCGCGGCCTTCGTCAGCTCCTCGTGGGCCGAGGTCGGCTTTTCCTCGAGTTCGCCACGCTGGTGCGCGGCGTCCAGCCACACGCCCAGCCCTTCCGCGACGTCGGCCAGGGCCTCGATGTGCTGGCGTAGCGCTGCCAGCGTCGCCTCGGCGTCGCGGGTGGTGCGAAGGGTGTACGGCTCCCGGAGCACGTTGCCCAGCGTCTCGGTCTTCTCGGCCAGGTAGCGGGCGCTGGCTACGGCGTACAGCGCGGTCGTGGCGCCCCCGTCGTCGCCGAGCGCATTCACGTGCTCGTTGTCGTGGCAGTCCTCAAGGTAGATGTGCTCGTAGTCGCTCTCCAGATTCAGCGTGTGGTCGCCGTGGTAGTGCACGGGCACCCCCGACACGATCTCGGTCTCGATGTCGGACTCAGTCATCGTCTTCCTCTCGCCCCGGTGGACCCTGCCCCGGAAGGTTAGGCGCCTAGACATCTGCGCCGGCACCTCGGCCGCAGCCCGCTCTACGATCAGGGGTGCCGGATCGCGGTGACGGTCAGCTCGGAAGGAAGCCCGGCAGCCGGATCACGTCTCAGACCGCGCTGCGCCGAAAATTTTGGAGGTGACGGTAACGTTGATCATGGTCTGAGGCCCTACCCGTTGAGCCCGCCGCACGGCGCGGCGAGCCCAACGTCCGAGAGGCTGATGATGGATCCCCTGACCGTGGCTCTGATCGTCGCCGGCGTCACCGCCGGCAGCCAGGTGGCCGTCGCGCATGCCGAGACACGTCGGCTACGGGCCTGCGCGGATCTTGCCCGCGCCGTCGCCGCGCTGCCGTTCGGCACGCAGATCACAGGCTGCGGCGGCAACTGGGGCATCAGCGTGCCGGCTATGCCGGTTGCCTCTGTTGCCGCAGCGGCGGTCAATGACGGCGGTCAGGATGACTGAGGCCAGTACTGAGGTGACGCGGCAGCGGCTGACCTTTCCCCCGGTCCCCTCCGGTCGAACCACCACGGACTTCGCCCTGTTCTGGTCGAACTGGGAGCCGGTGATTCGCCGGGTGTCAGGAGCCAAGCTGCGCCGCGCTCGTGTTCCTCGCGCACTAGCTGACGTGGACGACGCCACCCACAGCGTTTACGTCGAGCTGTGCACGAGGTGGCCAAACGATGACTTCGCCGGTAAGGACCCGGGTCGCTACGGTGTCGGGACCGTCCTCAACGATTTCGTGCGCGTGCAGGTCGACGAGCTCAAGAGGCGGAGCGGCAAGCCAGCACCTGACAACGACGTGGACCAGACGGCCGCCTCGCTACCAAGTCCCGAGGACCTTTACATCGAGCGCGAGGTGGAGCGCTTCCTGCGCGAAGCCGTGGAGACGGCGATGCAGCAGTTGCCTGACAAGCAGCGCCGGGCAGTGCAGCTCACCACCGCCGGCGAGCTTACCCGTGAGGAGATCGCCGAGGCGATGGGCGTCAGCGCGGGCGCGGTCTCGTCGCACCGCACCCGCGGTCTGCGCCGGTTGGTCGAAGCGGTGGCGATCACCTTCTTCTGGGTCGTCGTTCCGGTCGTTGCCTGGCTGCTGCATGACCAGGACGCGATCCGAGTCCTTGTCGTTTCGGGGCTCGGGCTCGCCGCGCTCGTGATCGATGCGGTGCGGCACATCATCCGCGAGGGTCCGCTCGGCCTGCTCGATTTACTGAGTCGGGCGGTGCGGAAGTACGAGCGCCTTCGGGCCCGGATCCGCCCTAGGAGACGCCCCGATAAGAGATGATCCCCTCGCCGGCCGCGAGGTAGAAGCCCTCAGTCGCTGTGCTGAGGGCCGAAACCCTCCGTCGAGCCGCAGCACTTCATGTCAGTGGATAAGCTTCCTTATCCGTTGAGTGGTGCGACCATCTCAGCGGATAACGCGGTTTAGCCCTGGCTGAAAGTCCGGCCGGAACTCAGCGGATAAGAAGGCTGGTGGACCACAGTGGCCCGGACCGCGACCGCGAAGGTCATTTCGCTGCGCCCTGCAGACCCGACCGCAGCGGTCGAGTCCGCCGTCGCGGCGCTGCACCGGCACCTCGACCGGTGCGCCCTGGCCGCCAACACCACCAAGGCGTACCGGGCCCGCGCCCGCGCGTACGCCTCCTGGCTCGCCCAGCACGTCGGCGAGCACCCGGACGCCTTCGTCGACCAGGTCGGCGCCGAGGCCGCCGTCACCGCCTGGCGCCGGCACCTCATCGCCACCAAGGCCAGCCCGTCCACCGTCAACCAGGCCCTCGCCGCCGCCGACCTCCTCTATGAGGTCGGCGCCGGCCTACGGCTGAAATCAAGCGCGCCCGAGTGCCACGCCCCGGCAAGCCCGACGCGCTCACATCGAAGGAGCAGGGCGCGGTGGAACGCGCCGCCGACCGCCGCGCCAACCGCGACGCCGCGATCATCGCCGTGCTGCTCTACACCGGCGCATGGGTGCAGGAGTGCGCCCGCCTCGACATCGACGACCTCGCCCTCACCGCCCGCACCGGCACCATCCGCCTGCACGGCAAGGGCGACGAAGCCCGCCAAGTCCCGGTCCCGGCACCCGCCCGCGACCGACTCACTGCCTGGCGCCGCCACCGCGGCGGCGAACCGGGACCGCTGTGGATCGGCTAACGCGGCCGGCTCACCACCTCCGGCATCACCCAGATTGTCCTGGCCGTCGGCACCGACGCCAACCTTCCCGGCCTGCGCCCGCACCGACTCCGTCACACCTACGCCACCCGGCTCCGCCAAGGCGGTGCCGATCCCGCCCAGGTGCAAGCCCTGCTCGGCCACGCCTCTCTCGACACCACCGCCCGCTACTTTCGGGCCGGTGCTGCAGAGCAGGCTGCCGTGGTGGAACGAATCTTCGACTGAAGGGCGGCTCGGGCGGCTTCACCCTTCCGGCAACGCGATCTCAGACTTCCCAGTCTGATGCGCTTACGACGACCGGCCAGGCTGTCTCCACCGCAGTGCCATCCGATAGAAGCCCGAGAGGTTGGCTCAAACCCTCGTCCAGCATCTGTTGGAGGTCCTGGTAGAGCCCTTCAACCCGACCAGCGGCGGCCTGATGAACACGCATGTAGATGTCGCTCCACACGCGCACTGTTACGCCTATCGAGGCGAACCGGGCGGCGACGGTTCTATCGTCGCGGACGACCGCGTCTCCGGCATCGATGGCGAGCACGAACGGGGCGTAGTAGGCAAGCATGTAGTCGTCGACGCTAGCCGGGATTTCGACTGGCTCCGGGCCATCCTCCACCGGGTCGACGGTGTGGACCCGCATGCCTACCTCATCCTTGGGGAACGCGGCCACACAGCCCAGGGCAATCCATGGCCGGACGCCGCCGATGGCGGCGATGGAGCGCTTTTGCTGCCGTAGCTTAGTGCGGAGCGTTGTCTCCATCGCCCGGGATCGGCCTTTCGCCTCGGCGACGACCCATCCCGACGGAGCGGGGCCGAAGAGGTCGGGACGCTTGCGCGTGTTACCAAAGGTGATGCCGTGATGGTTGGCGTACCTGTCGACGTGCATCAGGTGCGTGACGGAAAGTGCGTTGCGGCAGAACAGCGCTGTCATGGCCTGACCGAGCGCGTAGGAGAAGCCGACCAGCTCGGAGCGGTCGAGTTCCAGCGCTAAGGCGTGTTTCAGAAGTCGTGGTGGCCGGTGAAGGTCGCGGCGTGGCGGTGATCGACAACTGAAGAGGTCTCCGGTATCTGGTTCTGCGACCAAGCAAGAACGTCATACCGGAGACCTCGTGGCCACCTTAGCGGTGACGAGGCGGCACGACCTCACCGACGCTCAGTGGCAGCGGCTCGCCGCGCTGCTGCCTGCCGCGTCGGCGAAGGGCCGGCCGCCGAAGTGGGAGAAACGGCAGCTCATCGATGGGATCAGGTGGCGGATCCGGATCGGGTCGCCCTGGCGTGACGTCCCGACCGAGTACGGACCCTGGCAGACGCTCTACGGCCTGTTCCGTCGCTGGCAGCGCGACGGCACCTGGGACAAGATCCTGGCCGCGTCACAGGCCACCGGCGATGCGCAAGGCCGGATCACCTGGACAGTCAGCGTGGACTCGATGACCAGCCGCGCCCACCAACACGCCGCCGGCGCCCGCAGAGACGGCCACCTGCAGAAAGAACCACCCGGTGGCGTGCACGACGAACCCGCCGATCACGCCCTCGGACGATCTCGCGGCGGTCTGACCACAAAGACGCATCTGGCCTGTGAGCAGGGACAGAAGGTCCTATCGATGGTCGTGACCGCCGGGCACCGTGGTGACAGCCCTCAGTTCATCCCAGTCCTGCGCCGTATCAAGGTGACCCTCCTCGGAGTGGGCCGGCCCCGCACCTGCCCCGACCTGGTCCTGGCCGACAAGGCCTACACCAGCCGCGGCAACCGCGCCTACCTGCGCAAGCGAGGGATCAAGGCGTGCATCCCGAGCAAGAAAGACCAGGACGCCCACCGCAAAGCCAAGGGCAGCCGCGGCGGGCGGCCGCCGAAGTTCGACCGAGACCTCTACCGGATGCGACATGCCGTCGAGAACGGCATCGCCCGACTCAAGCGCCACCGCGGCGTGGCCACCCGCTACGACAAGTTGGCCGTCCGGTTCCAAGCCATCCTGACCATCACCATCATCTGCGAGTGGCTCTGACCGGCTTATGAAACACGCCTTAGGCGCGACCGCACCAGGCGGCCCGTGTGGTGGCGACGGACGTACGCGGGAACTAGCGATGCTCGGTGCAGCCACTCCCAGATCGAGGCCGTGCCGTAACGCATCCTGTCGCCTGGCGCCCGGCCGGTCACAAACAGGGCATGCGCAAGATCATCAACGGTGAACCGCAGGGTGCCATACCTGTCGACAACCTTATCCGGAAAGAACAATGCGTCGTATGGCGCCACGAAGGCTGGCGACTCCGTCCGGCCGGCCAACCGGACAACGTCGGCGGCGACAACACTGGCCGCAGCGAGCACGGCCGGCATAAGCTCATCGTCCGCCAGGGGATCAACCGGGGACCGCCGGGCCCCCGGCGGCCTGGCACCCTTCGCCTGGGTCGCCGGGACGAGCTGCACTTGCTCGATGGCTTCGAGGATGCGCTTGGCGTCTACATCAGGATCGCCGCCCAACTCAATGAGCCATTTTCATCGTGCGTAGCGGTTGGCTTCGACGTGGTGAAGCACGAGGATGGCCTGCACGATCGCGGTTGCGCGGCGTGGGCAGCAGCGCAGCTTGGCCAAGATGTTCCAGGTCTTGAGCGTGGCGATCGCGCGCTCACCGCGAGCGCGGATCTTCGCATGCGCCCGGTTGACGGCCTTTTGCCGGCGTGACAGCTTCGGCCGGAAGCGGCGCCGCTTGAACGGCGTATGCACGCTGCCGCGGGCACCCTGATACCCCTTGTCCGCGAAGGTCATCACGTCGGCGCTGGTCAAAGCGTCGATGATGCCCTGGACGCGGGCGGCGGTCAGGTCATGCGTCGAACCGGGCAGCGCAGCCGAAGCCCATACGAGACGCCCGACCGCGTCCGCGATGACCTGCACATTTACGCCATGACGCTTGTGCTTGCCGGAATAGTACGGCTTCTGATCGGCGACGCGGTCGATCGGGATGAGGGTGCCGTCCAGGATCGCGTAGGCCAGCAGCCGGATGCGTTGCATGGCGGTGCCAAGATTTTCGGCGGCCGCGCTGAGCAGTGCTATCGCTTCCTGGACGTAGCGCCAGGCGGTAGCGACCCCGACCTCGAAGCCGGCGGCGAGGCGGGTGTAGGTGTCGCCGTTGCGCAAGTGGGCCAGGGCGAGTAGCGCCTGCCGGCCCGGGTTCAGGCGCCGCCAGCGGGATCGGCACTGCTGGCGGTGGGCGCGGATGCGGTCGGCAAGGTGGTTCAGGGTTCGGCTGGACAACGGGATCGTGGCGGGGTAGGACAGCATGGCGAGGCTCCCGGTCGGGGCATCGGGTTTTGGTCGATTTGCTGTCCTACCTGGAGCCTCGCGCCCATCGATCACCGGGCCCGCCGCCCCTGCCCTGAGCTGCAAGCTCAGCTTGGAAAAGGCTCAATGATGGGTCCGCCTCGTAGGCTGAACGGCAGCCGGTCCGGGTTGGTGCCGTCCGGGATGAGGACGATGACTGGCTTGCCTAACCTGAAGGCGGCACCTACCACTCGGGCCAGGCTCGCCATGGCGGACCCGAACGGTACTGCAACTACGGCGTCACACGGCTGCAGGGCCTCAGGCAGCCCGTCGACTCGCAGCCGATCGGCTGGCAGGTCCTCAATGGTGGTGATGTCTAAGCTGCGCAACAGTTGTCGCACAACGGGCCGGTCGGCGTCCGTTGCCGTCACCAGGAAGACCTGCATTGATCACCACCACGGTCGTCCTTCAGCCTAACTGTGCCAGCGCAGCGTTGTGAACCCCGGCTGCCCGGACCCCGCCCGGTGCAGGGCGCCCTTGCCGTCGCCCAAGGCCCGATCCCTCCAAAAGCTCGTGAACCCGCGACTGGCTTCAAAGACGGCGACGTAGCCGGCAGCTACGCCACCGCCTTCCGTCGACCTCGCCTCGGCCAGCGGACATGCCGCTTGCCGGTAACGCTTTACAACTACCCTCAGGCCCAGATATCGCTGCTGCGGGACCTCTATCTATGGAAAGGCAGCGGAGGTCACCTCTGACGTCCCGTGGTCGTTCCAATCTGGTGCACGCTCATGCCGCTGATTAGGCGCGGCATGTCTGAGCTTGTCGGGTCGACAAGCGGGCCGTGGGAGCGGATCGGGAGCAGCTGAGACCAATGGTTGCTGAGCGGGCGTTGGCGTCACTAGGGCGGCTTGAGCATGCGGCCACGGAGTCTGACGAACGACGTGCAGGACGGTCCGGCACAGCCTGGAGGCATCAACCCGGTCGCGGGCCCGTGATCGGGGGAGCACGTTGGGAGCAACAGGGTGCCCTGAACGGCGCTGAACCACACCGAACGGCATTTGATCGCACCCAACTGCACCCACCCCTGCTGGGGCTTCGCGTTTCCCCAGGTCAAAGTCCCTGCGGCGTCCTGCTTCACACAACTGCACTCAACGGCACTGAACAGCAGTCAACGGCACTCAATATCGCCTGGTAGGGGAGTATTCGCAGCTCAAGGCGGTAAGGACCTTGTGAGCTTTCATGCCTTGTAGGTGGGCGCGGCTTGGGTGCAGCGTGGCGAAGTGGTCACCGTGTCCGAAGTGCTAACCGACACCGGGCAGCGTCGAGGGCTTTGACCTGCTGTGACGTGGATGAGCGGTCCGGCGTGACCTCCCAGAGAAGCCCGAAGTGGTCACGGTTCGCTGCGCCCCGCCTGGCTGATGCCGGCGGTCGCTTCAGGGTTCGTTGACGACGTTCAAGAAACCTTGCGCATCGACGCGTGGCTCTGGCTTCTGCGGCCCTGGTGTCGGTATGGATCCCAGGATCTGAGACTCGAATTCCACCGGCAACCCTTTGATCAGGCCTTCCTGTTCGGTGACCACTTCGGCGAGCTCGAAGGGGTCAGCTCCGGCGGGTTGCATAGTCGCTCGGGTGACATCCTCTTCTGCCGAGTTGAGTGCACTCAATCCACGTGCGGCGACCCGTCGGCAGGCCGGAGTGAAGCTGCCCGCACCCGCGTCTGCGCTCGCGGGCGAAGCGGGCAATCGCCTCATACCAGGTCTAGTTGACCCTGTCAAGCGGGCTGACAGGTTCCCCATGCGCGTGCGTGACAAGTCCTTCGACGGAAGGGACAATGAACCAATGACAGCTGGACCGGGCGTTCCGAAATACAACGTGACCGTAAGCGGCAGCGTCGGTGTTCAGGTCGGTTCTCACAATTCGCAGATCAACTTCATAACCCCCTCGTATGCCTATGCGACGTCCGACCGCAGCGTCACTACGCACAACCTGCCCTCGCCCGCGGTGGCGTTCGGAGGTCGTGACATCACGGTACTCAGTCGCCTTTTGAGTGACCGGGAGACCGGTGCGCCACCCGCTCAGGTCGTGGTGCATGGACTCGGCGGAGTGGGCAAAAGTGAGTTCGTCAATCAATACGCCCGCGCCAACCTCGACCGGTACCAGCTGGTCTGGTGGGTAACCTCGGACAGCCCCGAGTCAATCGAACTGGGACTTGCCGCCCTGACGCGTCGGCTGCATCCAACCGTGGCGCTGGCGGACGCCCAGGGGTGGGCACTCGGCTGGTTACAGTCGAACGCCGAGTGGTTGCTGATACTTGACAATGTGGAGGACTTGACCGACATCGCAAGTCTTCTCGGCCAGTTGGCCGGACATGGACGTGTATTAATAACGACCCGACGAATTCCCGGTCCTCAATGGCGGCTGCGAGGCCTTAAGAGTCTGCACCTCGACGTGCTGGACCATGCTGCCAGTGTCCGGTTGCTGGGAGAGCTGACCGGACTGGATGATCCTGACGGAGCGGCTCGGCTGGCGGCCGAGCTGGGAGGCCTACCTCTGGCGTTGAAGCAGGCTGCAGCCTACATCAGGCAACGCGATTGGATGAGTTTCGACCGCTACCACGCGCTGCTGAGGGAGCGCTTCGAGCAGTCGCTCAGCCCCCAAGGGCTCGGTGGTACGGACGATCGCAGTATCGCCACAGTGTGGACGGTGACCATGAGTGCCATCGCCGCCGCTGACGCTGTGGCCGCCAAGGTGATGGAAGTGCTGGCCTGGTTCGCTCACGAGGACCTGCCGGAGAAGGTCGTCTACCCGTTGGCCGACGACCCAAGGGACGTTCTTGATGCGCTGGCTGTATTGGCGTCCTATTCCATGATCACGCGCAGGTCAGGCACGATCTCGGTGCATCCGCTAGTGCAATCGGCTGCCCGACGTTCGATTATGGCTGACGGGCGGGCAAGTGCGGTGTGCGAGACCGCGGCTTGGCTCCTGTTGACGGCGGCACCTGAGGATCCAGTCAACAATGTCGCAGGATGGCCATTGTGGGCGACGCTGCTGCCGCACATAATCGCGCTCACGGAGCACACCTCGGATGGCTATCAGTCCATCACCACAATGGCCCTACAAGATCGGGCGGCGGTTTACCTGCAGTATCAGGGCAACGTCGGCGCTGCTATCACGACGTTCGCTAGAGTTCTGGCCGACAGCGAACGAATCCTCGGTCCTGAGCATCCACAGACACTGACCGCCCGCGCCAACCTCGCCACCGCCTACCAGCAAGCCGGCCGGACCAGCGAGGCCATCACCCTCTTCGAACAGCTCCTGGCCGACAGCGAACGAATCCTCGGTCCTGAGCATCCACAGACACTGACCGCCCGCGCCAACCTCGCCACCGCCTACCAGCAAGCCGGCCGGACCAGCGAGGCCATCACCCTCTTCGAACAGCTCCTGGCCGACAGCGAACGAATCCTCGGTCCTGAGCATCCACAGACACTGACCGCCCGCGCCAACCTCGCCGTCTCCTACCAGCAGGCGGGTCGCGCCGACGACGCCACCGTCATCGAGACGACGGTCCTAGCCGACCGGGAGCGCATCCTCGGCCCCGAACACCCCGATACGCTGACCGCTCGCGCCAACCTGGCCGTTTCCTTCTGGCAGGCTGGCCGCACTGGCGAGGCTATTGCCCTTTTCGAGCAAGTCCTCATTGACCGAGAACGGCTCCTTGGCCCCGAACACCCGGACACCCTCACAGCCCGCGCCAACCTGGCGACCGCCTACCAACAATCCGGTCGCACCGGCGAGGCTATCGCCCTCTTCGAGCAAGTCCTCATCGACCGAGAACGGCTCCTCGGCCCCGAACACCCGGACACCCTGACAACCCGCGCCAACCTTGCCTTTTCCTATTCACAGGTCACGCGAACCGGTGAGGCCATCGCCCTCCTCGAACAGGTCCTGGCCGACAGTCAGAGGATCTTCGGCCCCGAACACCCGAGGACGGTAACCGCTCGCGCCAACCTCGCCCTTTCGTACCACCAGGCCGGTCGCACCGGTGAGGCCGTCGCCCTCCTCGAACAGGTCCTGGCCGACAGTCAGAGGATCTATGGCCCCGAACACCCCGATACGCTGACGGCCCGCGCCAACCTCGCCGCCTCCTACCAGCAATCCGGCCGCACCGGCGAGGCCATCGCCCTCCTTGAGCAGGTCGTCGCCGAACGCGAACGGCTTCTCGGCCCCGAACACCCACAGACACTGATCGGCCGCGCCAACCTCGCCGCCTCGTATCGGCAGGCCGGCCGCGCCGCGCCCGGTTCAACGGGAGACGGGAATGCCTGACCCGGCCGACGAGCGTGCACTGGTATTCACCATCATCGCGAAGCAACTCGACATTCTCGGCGAACTAGTCACAACTGGTAATGACACCCCGACGGCTGGCCTTGCCTCCCACCTGGAGGGCCTGAAGCAAGCGGTGGGTCAGACCGTATTCAACATCCAGAGCACCGGAGTGACCATCTCGAACCACAGCCAACACGAAGGAATCAAAGTGACCGGCGACATCTTCAGCAACATCGGTGCAGGCGCAACGATCATCAATCGCAGCGTGCTGTCCAACTCTATGAACCGGCTGCATGAGAAAGGGCAGAGCGACATCGCAGAGGCTCTGCGGAGCGTCGCCGAATTCATCGAGAAGTCGGGCAACGGCGAAGCAGCTGAGAATTTCGGGGCCATGACTGAGGAACTCGATCAACCGGAGCCAAGGAAGGCGATCCTCAAGACGTTATGGGTAGGCACCCTAGCGGCACTGCCGGCAATCTCCGAGTTGGCCGACGCCGCCGACAAGATCAATGGGTTATTCAGCTAGTTCCTATTCCGGCGCACCTACCTGCCGGGGGCATCGCGGCCTGTCCGAGGTCACTGGGCGTTGGGTTCATCGGTGGGGCCGGCGCTTGACCGTTGCGGTTGTTTTCGTCGGGTCGGCCTTTCAGTTGCCGCTCGGTCAGCCAAAGGTGGTCGTAGTCCAGGTGGTCCCAGCGAGACCGCAGCCACTGACGCTAGGTCGCGCTCGCCTTTAGCTATTGAAATCGCAGCCCGTCGGCGAGTTGATCGCGCCACCGGGGCGCGAGGGGGTCCTGGGGATCTGGTGGCAGATGTTCGCGCGCTCGCGACATCGCGCCCGTGCGTCCGCGGTTGAATTCGAACGGTGGCGCAGTGAGGAACCGGATAGCCAGGAGGCTCAGATGGAGCAGGTCCGCCGTCGCCGCCTCCATCGCAGCCTGGGACGGCTGGTCCGACTCCGTAACAGCCTCCTCGGCGAAGAGGCAAACAGTGGCGCCTCAGGCCATCCGCTTCTGCCGCTGACCGGGCTGCCTGCTTCAGGCAGCTTGTTCGTCACGGCGTGACGGCTGGGGTGGCGGTCGCCCGGCGCCGTCGTGGATGGTAAACGGGTGAAGCCCGCGCTTGTATTGCTGCACAGCCTGTTGCTGGGTCCTCTGACCTGGGCTCCGGTGGCGGCCAAGCTGAGGGCCCTGGGCGCGGCTACGGTCGTGCCGTCGTTAGTCCACGTGGCCGATGCCGACGACCCGCCGTTTTGGCCACGGATCGGCGCCGCTGTCAAAGACAGCGTCTCCCATCTACCGCAGGACCAGCCGATCGTGCTGGTTGCCCACAGCAACGCTGGTCTTCTGGTTCCGGTTGTCGTACAGGCGGCCGGTCGTCCGGTCGTTAGCTGCTTGTTCGTCGATGCCAGTCTGCCCTCGCGTTGCGGGCCGACGCCTGCCGCGTCACCCGAACGGCTGGCCTACCTGCGGTCGATCGCGGCGGAGGGTCGGTTGCCGCAGTGGACGACATGGTGGGAGGAGAACACCATCGCGCCGCTGTTTCCCGATCCCCGGACCAGATCAATGGTCTCGGCCGAGCAGCCCCGGCTCCCGTTGAGCTACTACGAGCAGCAGTTCCCGGTGCCCCCAGGCTGGGATCATCGGCCATGCGGGTACCTGCTGTTCGGGCCGCCGTACGACCGCATGGCGCAGGAGTCACGGACGCGGGGCTGGAGCGTTGCGGAGGTTCCCGGCGGCCACCTACATCAACTCATCGACCCGGACGCGGTGACCGCTCACATCGTCACCACTACCGCAGGGTGGGGCTCACCAGCCGGATGAGCCGATGCACGCTCATGCCGCGATCCGCGGCGGCAGTGCTGCTGACTTAGCTGCATAGCGTGAAGGTCGGACGTTAAGGCGGTGCCCCGATTCGGGAGTCGCAACAGAGGATCGATCAGCTCCACCGCAGTTGCCAAGTCTGGTTCTGCGGGGCCGAGTTCGGCGGTGACTGCCGCCAGGTGCCGGTTGGCTTCATGCGCCGGCAGCGTCCGAGCCGACTCCGCCGCGAGCGCCACCACTGCGCTCAGCGGGCCCAGCCGTTCTTGTTGTGCACGATGCGGCTACCCCGGGCGAGGGATTCGGGGGCGAACTTGCCGATGTTGTGGCGCAACGCCTTAGCGATCGGATGCCCGGGCCCATGACGGGCCTCGACCAGCGGTAGGAGGCGGCGGCACTCGCGCAGCGCCTCGGGGTCACCCCGCGACAGGCGGTCGGCGAGCAAGGCGTTCTGGAGGGTGAAGCCGTCGAAGGTGTCCCGTTCACCGCGGGCGGTGAGGCGGTCGAGCAAGGCGGCGGCTTCCGGGGTTACGTCGTCGCCGTCGATTTGGCGCAGCGTGAGAAGTTGGATCTCGCACCGGGTAGTGATCGGATGATCGTCGCCGACGAACCGGCGGGCGTCCTCCAGCAGGGTGAGAAGCGGCTGTCGCATGGCGATCAGATCTTGGTCCGCGACACCGGACCAGTAGATCAACTGGTATCTGCTGAGCAGCACCGAAGTATGCTCCTCGCCCAGCTCCGCGCGCTGGTCCGCCAGCAGTTCCTGGTAGTCGCGGCGAGCTAGGTCGGGCTGGCCGCTCCGCCCGCGCCACTTGGCCAGGCTCTCCCGGATGCCGTACAGCTCGGCTTCCGGGCGAGCCCTCCGGCGCGCGTCGGCCAGCGCCTCGGTCAACTCCTCGACCGCCCGGCCGGGGCTGTCCGCCCGGCCCTGGTAGCGGGCCAGGTCCAGGCGGGCGCGGATGAGCCGGGGAGCCTCCGGGGCGAACACGGCGGAGAGATCGTCGTACAGCCGCTGCTGCTCCGCCGCGGCGGCGGCGACGGTGCCGGCCGTCGCCTCGGCCAGGATCCGGCGATGCCGGATGGTGAGAGTGGTCGCGTCGGTCGGACCCAGCTCACGGGTCGCCTCCTCGGCCAGGGACCGCCACTCCCGCAGGGCCGCGGCCGGCTGGCCGGCGACTTCTCGGCATTCAGCCATGGTGGACCGGACCCCGAATTCCGCCGATCGCGGGTCTCGGATTGCTCGTAGCGCGGTAAGGAGGTCCCCGAGTTCGGCCAGGGCTCGCTCCGGGTCGCCGGCGACAGCTCGCCAGCGAGCCCGTTCGGCGCGCAGGTTGAGCAGGTGCAGCGCGTCGACGTCGTTGCGCTCTGCCGCCTCACCGACCACCCGGTCCAGCAGGGTCAGAGCCGCGGCGGCATCGCCGGCGTGCCCGAGGTAACCGGCGAGCCTGAGCTGCAGGCCCAGGCTCGCCGTCGGGCCGGACTCGGCGAGCAGCGTCCGGAGTACGGCCACCGCCTGGTCGTAGTCACCGGCCTCGGCCAGCCACTCCGCCTGCTCCTCCCGGGCCAGACGGGTGTCCTCGTGCGCCGGTCCGAGCCGGTCCGCGCATTCCCCGGCCAGGGCGCGGAAGTATCCGGCCGCCTTGGCGGGCCGGCCGGTCTTGCCGAAGATGCGTCCGCGGCTGAAGAGCAGGGCGTGTGCGTCGGGCTCCCAGAGCGGCTCAGGGCACACCGTGCGGAGCACGTCAATGTTGGCAGCTAGACGGTCGGCGGTCGCCCGATCGGTCTCGTCGGCCGGCCAGAAATCCGCCAGGGCGTCCGCGGCGAGGCGCCCGGACAGGTGCAGTAGGCCGGGCCCCAGGGTCTCCCGGGTGACGCGCTGCGGGATGGTGTGGGTGCGGATGGTGCCGGGGGAGAGCTGGATCAGGCTCAGCGCGGCCAGGTTGTGCAGGGCCTTCTTCGCCTGTGTACGGGTGACGGGGACACCCTGCGAGGCGCTGAGCCGGGTCCGGACCGGTTCGGTGAGCAGCACGCCCTCGGGAATGCCGTTCGAGTCGAGGCAGGAGATCACCGACCATAGCGGGCGGGCGAGGCCGGCCGGGTGCCGGGCGTCGGCGCGGTCCAGGGCGAGCTGCCAGGCGGCGGCCACCGGGGTCCGGTACTGGATGCCGGCCTCCTGCGGGTCGAGCGGCATCAGCTCGGCAATGGTCTCCGGGGAGCGGAGCTTGGCCAGATAGGCGGCGCAGGTCAGCCGATCCTCGCGGAGCACCGCGGCGGCATGGCCGAGGGCGAGCGGCAGGTGGCCCAGCTCGGCGGCCAGCTCGGTGGCGGCGTCCAGCAGGCCAGGGATCTTGAGCGAGCGGAGCTTGTTGCGCAGGAAGTGCGCGGCTTCCTCGAGCGTGTAGACACCGACGTCGACTCGAGTGGCGAAGGCGTCGACCGCCGAGGTGTCCCACCGGGTGGTGAGCAGCGTCAGGCCGGCCAGCCCCTGCGGGATCAGGCCGTGCACGTCCGCCGGGTGAGCGATGTCGTCGAGCACCACGACCCAGGGCTCGTCGGTGCGGGCCAGCCAGCCGAGCAGCTCGTCGGCGGTGCTCTCGTCGTCGCCGCCGAGGTCGAGCCGGAGCTTCCCGGCCGCCGACCGGTAGGCGCTGAGAACCGCTGTCCGGGACGTCGCGGTCACCCACAGGGCGATCCGGGCGCGATGGGCGCGGAATTCCTGCGCGGCCAGCTCGGTCTTGCCGACACCGCCGTCACCGACCAGGACGATCGGCATGCCCTCGGAAACCGCGTCGGCGAGCCGGCTACGCCGGTCGACGGCGCCGTTGATCGTGGCGGGTTCCCGCCCGTAGGTGACCGGCCAGCGGACCGGCGCGATCGCCTGCTGGACGTTCACCGTCATCGAATTGTTGGAGCCGGTCATCACTCCGTACGAATCGTTGACGTGAACGTCGTACTGCTCAGTCATCGATCGTGTAGTGCCGGGTGGCCTGGTGACCGTCACCGACCGTTATGTCCCGGCTGTTGTTGATCGTGACGTTGAACTTCCCCGCCGAGGCGGGCGTGGCGGCGGGCGGTGGCGCGGAAGTGGCCGGCCGGGATCCGGCGGTATCCTGCAGCAGGTGGAGCTTGACCACGGCCGCGGTCAGGCTGCCCGGGTGCGCCGGGTCGAGGATGCTGAAGTGGTCGCCGGGCAGCATCGCGGTGTCCGGGAAGGTGCCCTGCGCCGGAACCTGCTTGACGATGTTGTCGCTGTTGCCGCCGTAGACGTGCAGCGGGATCGGGCACTCGCGGTCGCTGACCATGCTCGCGTGCACGATCTGGTTCTGCACGGTCCGCCGGGACGCCGCCACGCTCCGGTCGAAGATCTTGAGTTCCTCGGCCTGCGGATTGAAGCGGCGCCCGACCAGAGCGCGCAACGAAGCGAGGAAGTCGGAACCCTCGTGTGGGCAGGCGAGCGTGGTCAGCGACCGGACCCGGGCCAACTCCCGGCCGCGGCCCTCGTTGAGCATCCAGGCCAGGAATCGCAGCAGGATCAGCCCGCCCTGGCTGTGGGTGACGAAACTGATGTCACCCTCCCGGGCGTGCACGCTCAGAAACGGCCGCAGCGACTGGGCGATGCTGTCATAGTCCGGGATCCGGGTCAGCGCGCCGATCCGCGGCAGCCTCGGCGACTCGTAGCCGAAGCGGTGCACGGTGAAAGCGGACAGCTCGGGGTCGTCCGCCCAGGTCGCGTGCAGTTTGTCCCACGTCTTCGGAGACGAGAAGATGCCGTGGATCAGGATGACATGCCCGCCGGCCAAGGGTTCCTCCGCGCCGTCGCAGTGCTCACTCGCCGCCCAGCGTAGAACCCCAGGCCCCCGGCCGGGCGAGCGCCAGCGACAACCGCCGACCGTCGGAGCATCGCTACTCGCCCAGGAGGTAGGGATGCGGGTCGTCCTCGTCGCAGAGTGTCCAGTCCTCAATGCCGGCCTTCCCGGCCTCGTGCTCCAGCGGGATCGCCGCGACGATCAGAACGTCGATCGGGTCCATGCCATCTCCATCGTCACCATTCGATTCCGCGGCGCCGGACCTCGGCATCGTGGTCCTGCTCGCGGCTCTCCCGCTCGTACGTGTCGGCCAGTTGCCGGAGGATCCGCTGCGACCGAGGCCAGCCCTCGGCCTGTCGTTCGTATTCCCGATAACGCTCGACGAGCGTCCGTTCCTGAGCGCCGCCGTCCCGGGCGCCTCGCCACGTCACCCCGCGCCGGTTGTAAAGACCACCCCAGAGACCATTGTCCATCGCGTCGCTGCCGGCGTCCTCCAGCACCTCGCGTACGGCCAGCGGTGGCACCGAGCCGTCCTCGTCCGGCTCGGCGAAAGCGAGGACGGCGCCGATCTTCCCGTCGGCGAGGCGCAGCCGGCCCGAGGCCGACAGCCGTCGTCTCGCCTCCTCGACCCAAGCCGCGAGGGCCTCGGCGTCGATGGTCCCGTCCGGGCCGGTGCCTGGGCAGCAGCGCCAGGAGCGCAGG
Source organism: Micromonospora chalcea (assembly GCF_028768405.1). Classification (NCBI taxonomy): domain Bacteria; kingdom Bacillati; phylum Actinomycetota; class Actinomycetes; order Micromonosporales; family Micromonosporaceae; genus Micromonospora; species Micromonospora chalcea. The sequence goes on from NZ_CP118233.1 coordinate 6,744,131, forward strand.
ACCTGGGAGATGGCGCGGATCCGGGCGACCTGGTCCGGATCGTCGACGGTCTCGTCGGAGCCCTCGGCCCGGAAAGCCGTCTCGACGAGCTCGGCGAAGAAGGCCGGGTCCTCGGCGAGGCGGGCATGGATCGTCGGCGTACGGGCGTCGTAGCGCAGGAGCGGGACGAGGCTCAGCTCGATCTCGGTCACCCGATGCGCCCCGAGCGCGTCCCGGTGACGTTCGAGCAGCTCGACGACGATCTGCAGGTCGTATCCGGAAAGCCGGCGGTCGTCCTCCGCCGACCGGACGAATCCCTCGCAGGCGGTGGCCGCCTCGACGGCGATCTCGCGCGTGTCGACCTGTTCGGCGTACATCGCGATCAAATCCAGGGCCGCCGCGAACTGGCCCACGCTGAGCAGGCCGGCCGCCGCCTTCGTGACACCGGTGAACTCCGGGCCGAGGCCGTTGACCCCGAACTCGCGCCAGTAGACGGCGGCCGCCTCGGGACCGGGATTGGTGTTCTCCGGATCGCGCCGCGCCAGCAGCAGCCTCGCCCGCGCAGTCGGATCCGAGGTGCGGTCGAGGTAGTCGGCGCCGCGCCAGATCCGCAGCGCGAAGTACTCGAACGCGATGTCCGGCCGGCTTGCCGGGCGGTCCTCGGACAGCCAGGTCAGCAGCACGTCGTCGTGCTCGGTGGACGGCGACTGGGCGAGGGCGGCCCCGATCAGGTCGCCGTTCCCGGTCCGGTCGGCCAGCGCTACCAGCGTGTCGAGACCACCGGAGGCCAGGATCCGGGCCACCGCCTCGGCCCGCAGCCGCGACAGCTCGGTGAAGTACTCCGCGCTGGACCGTCTCCTCGTGAGGCCCTCTGGCTGGGGCCACCGGTCGCCGAACAGCCAGAACGTCTGGTCGGCCGGTTGCGACGGTGCGAGCGCGTCGGCGGCCCGCCGGAACGGCGCGAGTTCGTCGGCCGACATCGCCCACGGCGCGTCGCCGACGTCGATGTGCAGAGCTATCAGTTCGCGGAGCGCCTCAGACAGACGCCGCCGCATCTCCTGGTCGTCGACCGAACCTGACAGGGACATCAGCCGTTCCACGAAGCCGGAGCGCTGGTCGTCGGGCAGGTTGTCGGACAGCGGGATGAGGGCGAGGAAGCGTTCCGGATCGTCGTCGAGGTCGTCCAGGGTCAGGCTGGCGACGTCCCGGAAGGCGGCGTAGGTCTCGGCCGGAGGCGGTGCCCCCGGTGTCGGCCAGTCCCGCAGGAGCGGCGTCGGGTGGAGCGTACCGATGGTTCCGTGCCGGGCCGACCGGAGCAGGTCGAGCAGCAGCATCCGGGCGACCTCCGGCTGGTCGCGGAGCATCCGCTTCAGGGCGCGCAGCCGGACCGGTCGGGGTGCGTTGGTCTGGGGCCGTGTGACCTCGAAGATGTCGGCGAGCGAGGCGCCCGGCCGGTCCGGCTGATCGCTGCCCGGATCGGCCGCGGCCATCCGGGCCAGAGCCTCGACCGCACCGCCGAAATGCTCGGTCGGCCAGGCGAGGAGCTCCAGGGCCGCCCGGGAGGAGGGGCGGCCGGTCCGCACGGCGTCGAGGAACGCGGTGGGGGATGCCTCAGCCAGATACGTCCACACGTCCGCGAGGGAGACGTTCGCCTGGCTCATAACCTCACGCACCACCCGGTGCACGAGGTCGGCCGAACCACCGCGGACCGCGAGGACGATCAGCGACTCCGCGATGCCGCGTCGGATCGCCAACGACCCGCCGTGCGTGGTGAGGACGCGGACCGCCAGGCCGGCGAATGCCGCCCGATCCTCCTCGGTGAAGCTGGGCGCCAGCAGGACGATGGTGTCCTCGGGCGCCTGCACGTACCACCGCTGACCCAGGTGCCCGAGCATCGCCGTGTCGGGGTCTGCGGCCGCCTGAGCGGCGATCTCGGCGATCTCGGCGTTATCCACCCCGGTGAACTCACTGACGATCGCCCGATCGCCGTCGTGATCGCCGTGCCAGCCGCCCAACAGCGCCAGCCGCCGGAGGCGGACATCGGCCGACCGGGCCCAGGGCGGGATCGCGAGCGAGCGGTGTTTGGCCAGGGCCCGCCACAGCTGGCCCAGCCCACGCCGGGCCAGGACGCCGAGGGACCGGGGCCGGTCCGGCTCGATCGGGGCGGCCAGTTGCCTCTCGACCTCCTCCTCGTCGAGCGCGGGCACTTTCACGGCCGGGCTCGGCACGAGCTTGCCGTACACCAGGATGGTGTGCGGGCGCCGGAGCGGGATCTCGTTCAGCGGCAGGCTGGTCGGCACGGCCAGGATCCGCGGCTCCTGCGCCGCCAGGTGCGCGCGGAGGGCCGCCTGACCGTCGATCAGCAGCGTGCGATCGCCCAGCGGCGTGCCGTTCAGGGCCGCCGCGATGAACGCCTTCAGCTCCAGCGCGCCTAGCTCGCCCCCAACCTCGACGACGGCCGGACCAGTGTCGAGCGCGGCGCACAGGGCTGCGGCCTGCTTCTGGCGCCCGGCCAGCACGATCTCCGCGCCGAGGGGCGGGTCGGTGAACGGCAACCATGTGTCGTTCCACCACTCCGTCAGCGGGACGCCGGGGGTGGGGAGCCCGTAGTAGTGGTTGTGCTGAGTGTTGCCGTCGCCGACCTGTATGCCGGAGCTGTTGCTGATCATCGGATACGATTGTCCCAGGCGCGGGTTGGTGTGGCGGCTGGATTCCCCCGGGATGGTGATGACCGGGGAATGAAGGCCATCATTCCACCTCGGGTGGCCGGCATCCACGCCACGGCCGGTGTATAGCCGCAGCACCCCCACCTGGGATCCCCAGAAAGGGATTAATCCCAACAGCGGCGGTCTCTGACGAAACGGTGCTGAACTAGGCTGCCAGGTCCGGCGGTCCGTCCCTTTGGGGGTCCTCATCAAGCAGGCCTCTTGCCCGCACACCGGGCGGGACAGCCAGCCGCCCAGTTGACCGCGCTGCTGGCCAGGGCACGGCAGCGGATAGCCGACGTTGACGACGCGCTGCGCCGGGTGGACGCGGCGACCCACGGCGTCTGCGAGCGATGCGGGCAGCCGATCGGCGATGAATGGCTCGCCGCGCGGCCGTTCGCCCGCTTCTGCTTGGCATGCGCATGGGGCATCAAGGAGAGTGAACACTGGGGGCGCTCACTAATTCTAGCGGAGCGTTTACGCAGGCCACGACCTGATGCGCTCAACTGCCGCCCTCCGCGCGGTTGCAGTTGCACGGTTGGGTCCGACTGGGTTATTTTTCGGGAGCCCGCTCATTATGAGCGGGCTCCCCGGAGCCTGGCCCGACTCGAACGGTGCTGCCACCCCTGGCTCAGTGACGCGCGGTACCGGCGCCGCGCGTTGGGCAGGCCGGCCTCGAAGCGTAGTTCACCCAGGCCCAGCCAGGGGTATCCGCACATGCCGCGGACCGTGCGCCGCGCAGCGTCACGATCGCGTGAGTCAGGTGCCGTCCGGTCGCGTCGGTGACAGGGCGGGGGATCGCCGATTGCGCTACGGATTGGCGGTCTGCCGGATGAACGACAAGACCCTCGGCAGGACGTAACAGAACTCGCCGCCACCCCATGAGTCCACGAGGCCACCGGCTCGTTCCATCGCGTCCCAAAATGGCTCAGTCGAGCGGATGATGTCCTCCGCAGTAGCCGGATCGATGTCGATGGCAGCGCAGACAGCCGCCGTCAGCTCCGCGCGAGATTCGGCGGGCATGTCCTGCAACGGATCATGAGGCATCCGCAGAAGCTACCTCAGGCGAGGTGCACGCTCATGCCGCTGATAGGGCGCGGCATTCCTGAACACGTCCGGTTGACGAGCGGGCCGTGGGAGCGGGTCGGGAGCGACTGAGCCTCACGGTCGCTGGCCGGGCGCCGACGCCAGCCAAGGCCGCTCGGGTAAGCGGCCACGATCGCTGACGAACGACCGGTAGGACGCCCGTTCCAGCCTGGCTGTAGCAACCCGGTCACGGGCCCGGGATCGGGGGAGCCGGTTGGGAGCAACAGGGTGCACTGAACGGCCCTCAACCGCACCGAACGGCACCCAACGGTGCGCAACTGCACCCACCCCTGCCTGCGGCTTCTCGTTTCCGCAGGTCAGACTCGGTGTGGCGTCCTGTTTCACACAACTGCACTCAACGGCAGTGAACAGCAGTCAACGGCACTCTATGTCGCCTGGTAGGGGAGTATTCGCAGCTCAAGGCGGTAAGGGCCTTGTGAGTGTTCATGCCTTGCAGGTGGGTGCAGATTGGGTGCAGCGTGGCGAAGTGGTCATCGTGTCCGAAGTGCTCACTGGCTTTGGGCGGAGAGGGGGCCGTGACCTGCGACGATGCTGGGGAGCGAGTGGCAGTGAACTCCCAGAGAACACCGAAGTGGTCAGAGCGCGCTGCTCCCAGTCCTGCTGGTGCCGGCTGCCGCCGGGGATCCGTGACGCCGGTCGAGAGGGCCCTGCCGTATCGACGCATGGCTCTGGCTCGTGCCGTGCTCGCGTCGAGTTGATTCCGAGGGTTGAGACTCGAATCCCACCAGCAACGCGCTGGCCAGCGCTTCCTTGGCGATGACCTCTTCGGCGTGCCCGAAACCGTCAGCGCCGAAGACTCCGCCTCATGGGTCGGCGACATCCGCTCATGCCGATGAGCGGATGCCATATCGGATGATCGAGTGAGTGACATTTTGATCACCGTGAGTACCCTGCGTTAGTGGCTGGTAAGAGGTTCGGTGGCCGAGGGCAGCGCCTTGGGTGGGGTTTGGGACTCCTCTTGATGTGTGCCGTCCTCTTCGGGCTAGCCAAGTCCTTTCATGCCAACGACGTACTGGAAGGGCTTGACAAAGTTTTCAGCGTCGTCGGGGGCTTATCCGGCTTCCTCGGGCTCGTTCTGACGGTCCGTGCGCTGCCGTCTGCTATTGGCCCGACCGGTACTCCCGGCAGGCATGCGGATCCGGCGGCGTTGGACGGACTGGCTGCTGCGGTGGAGCAGGTATGGCGTCGGGAGCTGAGCCGCCGGCGGCTTGCCAACCCGCATCCTCTGCCCGTCGCCTGGACCACGGTCGGCCCGCCGATCGCCGATCACTGGAGCAATATCCGCAGCGACGGCGACCCGACGCCACTGAACCTTGACGGGTGCCTCGACCTCCGACACACCGACGCCCTGCACCAAGTCCTCAGGGACAAACGATTGCGTGGCAGGGTCGTCATCCTCGGCGAACCCGGCGCGGGCAAAACCTCCCTGCTGCTACGCGAAGCCCTGCAACTCCTCCAGGTGCGCACCCCAACCGACCGGGTGCCAGTGCTGCTGCGCCTACCCACATGGAACCCCGACGAGCAAACCCTCGAACAGTGGATTAACAGCCAGCTCGCCACCGAATACGGCTACCGCAGCCCCATCCCGACTCGCCAACTGCTCCCGCTACTCGACGGCCTCGACGAGATGCCCGCCCCCCGCCGGGCACGCGCCGTCCAAGCGATCAGCAACACGTTCGACCCCGACCAGCCACTCGTGCTGACCAGCCGCACCACGGAATACCTCGACACCCTCACCACATTGCCCGACACCACGATGGCCGCCGCTGCCGTCCTGGAACTCACCCCCATCCACGCTGACGTTGTACGCGCATACCTGCCACAGACCACCAGCCGGCCCGCCGACTGGGAAGCCACATTCAACCGCGACACCACACAACATGACGGCCGACTGGCCACCGCACTCAACGCACCTCTATGGATCGACCTCGCCCGCATAACCCACACCGACCCCGACCAACCCGACAACCAACCAGCCAAACTCCTCGACCTGCCCGACACCGAAACCATCCACACCTACCTCCTCGACCGGCTCATCCCCGCCGCCTACCCCGACCCACCCGAACCAGACCCCACAGGCCACACCTGGCAGCGCGCAGACGCCGACCGATACCTCCGCAACCTCGCCAAACACATGCACCGCCGCAACACCCAAGACCTCGCCTGGTGGGAACTCGCCCGCGCCGTTCCCCTCCATATACGACGCGCGGGCGGGCTCGCGTTCGGGCTCGCGGGCGGGCTCGCGGTCGGGCTCACGTTCGGGCTCACGTTCGGGCTCGCGGTCGGGCTCCTGGTCGGGTTCACCGGCGGGATCCTGGTCGGGCTCGCGACTCCCACTCAACGGCAGATTCGCTGGCGTCGGTCGAGCCGGCCGTTGATCCATCGCATAGGATCCGGGCTCGCGGTCGGGCTCGCGGGCGGGCTCGCGTTCGGGCTCACGGTCGGGCTCGCGGGCGGGCTCGCGTTCGGGCTCGCGTTCGGGCTCACGTTCGGGCTCACGTTCGGGCTCGTCCAGGAATTCACCACCTTCTTCGACAGCGGCGACGCCGACATCGCGGCGTCCGACCCGCTCGCACTCCTGCGCAACGACCGGCGTCGAGCGCTGGCAGAGTCGCTCGCGGTCGGGCTCGCGCTCGGGCTCACGCTCGGGCTCGCGTTCGGGCTCACGTTCGGGCTCACGGGCGGGCTCACGTTCGGGCTCACGTTCGGGCTCACGGGCGGGCTCACGTACGGGCTCGCGACGAACTCATGGTGTGCGTTTCAGTACGCGCGGCTGTGGTGGTGCACTCGAAACGATCTACCCTGGCCAATCATGGCATTCCTCGCCGATGCCCACCGACGAGGCGTACTACGCCAAGCCGGCGGCGTCTACCAGTTTCGACACGGCCTGCTCCGCGATCGGCTCAACTAACACGACGACGAGACGCACGGACATGCCGCCTTCCGGGCGTACTGACCAGCAGGGCCGATACTCGCCGTCCGAGTGCCAGATCCGCTCGAACTCGACACCCGTGATCTCGAAGCCACTCCAGTCTTCATCCGAGTCGTAGAGGCTGGCTTGGCCGAGGCCTCCGTAGCGGTCTTCGCCGCACCTGGGCCCATAACGAAGGACGTGGCCTGCGTCGTACACCTCGATCTGGCGGACGGGCCAACCGTCATCGCCAACCTCGAGATACCAGAGCGAGTGGCCCCAGTCGTCGAACTCATCGCCTCTGGTCTCGTTCCAACGACGGCGATAGAAGCGGTTCGGCACGGCGGCAGAATACCGTCACGCGACATCCTCTTCTGCCGCGCTGGGGACGTGGCCCTGACTGCTACCGAGATCGAGGTAGAGCGGCAGGCGTCCCATCCAATTCGTCAAGCAGTGCCTGTAACCGGTCGCGGCATCGCAGGATGAGGCTGGAGATTTCGTCGAAGGTCGCCGCGCTGACGAGTCCGTTCTCGAACCACATCGCGCGCACGGCGGTCCGGCCCTGCGCCAGGTATGTCGCGGCGGCCTCGATCAGCCCGGTGAACTCGTCACGGTGGTCCGGTGAAGCGAGCTGAGCGGATCGTCGCGCCGTGCGCAACGGCTCGTCGGCAGCGGTGAAGATCGCGGCACGATCGTCGTCGGCCTGGCTGGCGCCGATGCCTGCGAGAAGGTACTCCAACTCGGTCGCGGCTAACGTCAGCCTGCCAACGGCCATGACCGTCTCGTCGGTAAGTCGCCGCATCAGCCAACCGTAGCGGACTTGGACCCACATCCAGCTTCCTCTCATGCCGCTGATAAGGCGCGGCATTCCTGAGCACGTCCGGTTGACGAGCGGACCGTAGGAGCGGGTCAGGAGCGACTGAGCCTCACGGTCGCTGGCCGGGCGCTGATGCCAGCCAGGACCGCTCGGGTAAGCGGCCACGATCTACGACCTGTAGGACGGCCCATCCCAGCCTCGCTGCAGCAACCCGGTCACGGGCCCGGACCGGGGGAGCAGGTTGGGAGCAACAGGGTGCACTGAACGGCCCTCAACTGCACCGAACGGCATCCGGCTGCACGCAACTGCACCCACCCCTGCCTGCGGCTTCTCGTTTCCGCAGGTCAGAGTCGATGGGGCGTCCTGCTTCACACAACTGCACTCAACGGCACTGAACAGCAGTCAACGGCACTCTATGTCTCCTGGTAGGAGAGTGTCTGCAGGTCAAATCAGTAAGGCCCTCGGAAGCGTTGATGCCTTGCAGGTGGGTGCAGATTGGGTGCACGTTGGCGAAGTGGTCACCGCGCCCGAAGTGCTCATCGAGATCGCGCCGAGTCGGGTGCTCTGACCTGCGGCGGTACAGACGACTGGATAGGCGTGACTTCCCAGAGAAGACCGAAGAGGTCAGCCTTCGCTGCTCCCCGCCTGGTCGGTGCCGGCTGTCGTCGTGGAGGCCGCTGGCGCCGGTTCAGACGGTCTTTTGCATCGATGCATGTCCCTGGGATGGGCTGTTCTGTTGTCGGTGTGGATCCCGGCAACTGAGACTCGAATCCCATCAGCGAGCCTCTGACCAGTGCTTGTTGCTCGGAGGCCTCTTCGGCGTACCCGAACGAGTAACCGTCGGGGCGGTTCAGGTTGGTGTCTGGGGACGGGAGTTACGCGATCGGGACGACAGGGTTGCCGTGGATGTTGCCGTCCGCGCAGGGCCATGGGCCGGTGGCGAGTGGTGCCATCCCGGTGTCGCGGAACAGGAGCAGTTCGTTGTCGAGCGCGAGGGCGATTGTGGCGTCGTGGAGGAGAAGTGTCCTGCTCATGACGGTCCTGTCGTCATCGGCGCGGAACAGTTCGTGCTGGTCGAAGCCCGCGTCGATGGCGAGGAGCGTCCCGTCGCGCCAGAACATCGTGGTGCCGTCGGCGTCGAGCGCGGGGTAACTGGTGTAGTAGCCGTTGAGGCGCGGGCCGTCGCACATTGATCCGTCGGGTTGGAGGATTCGGAACCGTGACCGGGACGGCAGGATGTTCTCTGACTCCGGACCGCGGATTGTGCCCTGCTGGTCGATGACCATCTGGCCGTGGCTTGGCCAGGTCTGTGTTGCCTGGCCGTCACGCTCGTAAAGGGTGCTGGAGAACGCCCCGTACCCTTGGGCGCCGACGAGGAAACTGCCGGGGCCGACGATGGCCTTGTGGTGGTAGGGGCCGGGATCGGTGGTCGAGATGATGTGCCCGCTCGCGGTGTCGAGAAAGGTGCACATCCCGATGCCGCTGCCTCCGTCACTGATCCCAGCGAGGATCCGATCACCGGCCACGAGCAGCGGCTGACGGTGATCCACCTGCAGGGTGGATGGCGTCCACGCTTTCTTGGGTCGGACGTGCCATCCGGTCGCTGCGCCAGCTTCGACCACGCCGGGGTAGGAAACCGCCTGGAGGGGCAGGGATGTAGACCATAGGGTGCTGCCGGTGTCGCTGTGGCGAGCCAGGCGCGCAGTGCTGCCATGAGGAGGCCACCGACGTGGCGCGGTGGGCAGCCATAGGACGCAGAAGCCGTCTGGCATCCGAACGACGGCGCCCAGATGCTCACCCGGATCCTGCTTCAGCGTCACCGCATGCCGCACCGACCCGTCGGCGCCCACGCCGGTGACAGTGAATACGGGTGCGCTGGCGCCATCGTGGTGGGTCACCCACACGATCCCGTCCGCGCCGACGCGTGGTGGGAACGGGTGGCCTGCGAATGAGCGCTGCCAGAGCCTCGCTCCGGTCACGTCGACCGCTGTGAGGACGGTGGTGTAGAGGGTGCGTGTGCTCGGGCTACGACCCGCATAGCTGGTCAGGTAGATCGGGCCGCCCGGGTCAGCGGCCGCCAGGCCCCAGACCTGCCCAGGCAACTCGGTGATCTCGGGATCCTTCGCCATGCCGCCTCCCTCAGTCCTGCCATGGCGATCGTGCCTACACGGGCTCGGCGTCCTGCCGTGAGGCGCCGGCAGGAGATACCGCCAGCTGCGGTGCATTATCCGAGAGATGGCTCTCGGAGGTGTTCCGTGCAGTGGCTCCTGCAATGCAACCCGATCAAGTGGCGCATCCATGACTTTGTATCCAACGGGCATGAGGTCCACGCGTGGACGGTGACTCGGCACCTCGGCGAGATCATCCCTGATGACGACGTGGCTCTCTGGCTGACCGGAAGCACCGGTGGGGCGGCCGAGTGGTTCGGCGTGACCTCCCAGAGAAAGTCGAAGTGGTCACGCTTCGCTGCTCCCGTCTGACTGGTGGCGGCCATCGGCTTGGGGCTGTCGAAGCCGATCACAAGGGTCCTACCGCATCGACGCCCGGATCTGGGTGTCGACGTGGTGGCGTCGGTATGGATCCCGGGATCTGAGACCCAAATCTCATCGGCAAGCTTCTGAGCAGGGCATCCTGGGCGGTGACCAGTTCGGCGAGCCCGAAAGCGTCAGAGCCGAAGACTCCGCTTCAAGGGCCGGCGATGTCGGCTCATGTCGATGACAGTGCAATCGATCAGTGGATTGACGGGCGGTTGGCTTACATCCACAAGGAACGTCGAGCATGGACCTACGCCTTTCGGCGCAAGTTTCGACCTGGCGGTCGGCTCTCCTCGGCGGTCCTCACCTGCTCGTGGGGATCCGGCTTTGCGTCTATGCCCGGGCTCGGCTCAATCTCCGAACCCGGCTCGATCGAATCGGATCCGCCTAGGCCGTGTTTCGTAGGGCATCGTTGTTGGGGCGTGGCGGTGGTCGCTAATGGGAGAGGTCTCCGGTAGTTGGTTCAGCGACCAAGCTAGAACTTCGCACCGGAGACCTCGTGCCGAGCGTAACGGCGGTGAGGCGACATGACCTGACCGACGGGCAGTGGGCGGCGCTGGAGCCGTTGCTGCCTGCCGGAACAGGTCGTGCTCGGCCGCGCAGATGGACCATGAGACTGATCATCGACGGGATCCGGTGGCGGGTCCGGACCGGATCGCCGTGGCGCGACGTGCCTGCGCCCTACCCGCCGTGGCAGACGTTGTATCGATGGTTTCGGCGGTGGCAGCGTGAGGGTGTCTGGGCGCAGATCCTCACCTCGTTGCAGGCCAGGGCGGACGCGGCGGGGTTGGTCGACTGGACGGTGAGCGTGGACTCGACCATCAGCCGCGCCCACCAGCACGCGGCGGGAGCCCGCCGCGAGGGTCAGGCGCAGAAGGAGCCTCCTGGTGGTGTGCAGGCCGAGCCGGCAGATCACGGGCTCGGCCGATCGAGGGGCGGCTGGACCACCAAGACCCATCTGGCCTGCGAGCAGGGCCGCAAACTGATGGCCCTGGTAGTGACCGCCGGACAACGCGGCGACAGCCCACAATTCATCCCCGTATGGGCCAGGGTCCGCATCCCCCGAGCCGGTGGTGGCCGGCCACGGACCCGCCCCGACACCGTCCTGGCCGACAAGGCGTACACGTCCAAGGCCAACCGCGCCCACCTACGATCCTGAGGCATCCGCGCGTGCATCCCGAGCAAGGCCGACCAGGACGCGCACCGCAAGGCCAAAGGATCCCAAGGCGGACGACCGCCCGCCTTCGACCCCAACCTCTACCGCCTGCGCCACGCCGTGGAATGCGGTATCAACCAGCTCAAACAACACCGCGCCATGGCCACCAGGTACGACAGACTCGCCGTGCGCTACGAAGCCACCCTCACCATCGCCGCTATCAACCAATGGCTTCGTGCCCTACGAAACACGGCCTAGTCAGCCTCCGCGGCCCCTGAGACGTCCGCACCTGCCAGGGGAGAACGCTGACGTGACTGGTGAGGCACGGTGAGGAATGACGGCCTCTCCCTGTCCGGCGTCATCCGTGCTCGTCCGGTCGATGCGGCATGCCTGCTCGTACTCATCCGAGGCCGTGCGGTTTGGGTGCCTGGGCTGCTAGCGTTCGGCGTCGTGTGGATCGAAGAGATCGTGGCTGGGCGGCCGGCCTGGCGGCATGTCCCGTCCGGCGTGGTCTTTCGGGCGGTGCCGGGCGGGACCTTTCGCATGGGTCTGTCCGAGGCGGAACTGGCGGCGGTGCGTGCGATCGAGCGCAGTGGGGGAGTAGAGGACACTCTTGAGTCGTTCTTCGCCGGTGCCGGGGACGCCCAGCCGGTACGTGAGGTGCGGGTCGAACCGTTCCTGATTGCTCGGCACCCGTTGACGGTCGCGCAGGTTCAGCACTGGTTGCCTGAGTACGAGGACGACTACGCCAACGCGGACTCCGGCACGGCCCGGCTCGAGGACGACCTGGACGAGCTGCTCGACGCGCTGCCGTTCCGGCTGCCCAGCGAGGCCGAGTGGGAGTACGCAGCCCGAGCCGGCACCACCACCTTGACCTTCCGCGGCGACGAGAAACCCGGCGAGGAGGAACTGCTCGACGACTTCGGCGATGAGCGGCGGACAGCCGCCGCTGAGAACGCGTTCGGGCTGGCCGCGATGGGCTCGGCAGCCGAGATTTGCGCCGACGTGTGGATTCCCGGTTTCGTGGGCGCCCCGGCAGATGCCCGCCCACGCACCGGTGACGGGCCCAGGGCCGTACGCGGCGGTGCCGCCGACCTCTATCCATGGCAGGGCTGCGACGAATGGCTACTGCTGCTCGCCGCCACCCGGTATGAGCACGATCAGTTCACCGCGGTCCGCCCGGTCGCACCACTGCCATCCTGGAATTAGCCAGAGCCGCCGGACGAGACGGATACGCCGCAACGTCTCCTCATATCGCGAATGGCGCTTGCAGTTGAACTGGTTCGTGGCCCGGCCCGACTCCAGTCGCCGGGGCGATCCTGCATCGCCGAGGCGCGCTAAATCTGCCATGGCGGAGTTGGTAGAGATTCGCAGGTGCGACCGCACCTACCGCTGTTAGCCTCCGTCTTTCGCTAGTTGTTGATCGAAGCGGTGGCCCAGGGCAGTTGCTCTGTCCGGTGGACCGCCAGGACGTGCGGGCATGCTGATTGGCCGGCGGTGCCCGACGTGGCGCAGGACGGCCCGGTCACCGGCGTGGTAAGCGGGGTCCTCCAGTGCGGCGCTCGTCGTGGCTGGGGCGGGTGCAGGTGACTAGCTGGGGTAGCGCGGACAGGCGGGTGAACGCGGTGCCAGGTCGGTTGGTCCAACGTCAGCCGGACGTATCCGCGGATTGCGAGATCGTGCGTCCACCCGATGACGCGCTCGGCGGTGACGCCTCGAAGGTTGGCTCCGTTCCACCGTGCCCCGTTGACGTCTGTGCGTCCGTACTCCGGATCGTGCGTCATGACGTAGCTGAAACGGGCGTAGGATAGGTCGGTGTCGCGCAGGTCGGCGTCGCGCAGATCGCAGCCGGCGAAGCTGACACCGCGAAGGGACGCGCCCCGAAGGTCGGCGCCACGGAAGTCACACAACGTGAACGAGTGCCTATCGAGGGTGCGGTGCCGAAGATCGCGACTCGCGAACGATTGCCTCGTCGCGCCGGGCGGCATGCTCACCCGCGAACCGTAGCGCGGTCGCCCGTCGCCGAACCAGCGGTTTCTGTCCACTCACTTGCGGGGCATGCCGTAGTAGCGCACGACCACCGCTTCGCCCGCACGTCGTGACGCGCGGGCGTCGACCGAGCTTGACCGTTAGTCGTAGAGATCAGGTCGCCATAGAGTCTCTTCTCTGCGATCCACCTCCGGCGGAGCCTGAAGCAACGGATGATCTCGTAGCCGGCGGGATCGCTTCCGGGCCAGACGGTGCCGCAATCGCTGGATGCTTTCAGGGACGCGGATACAGACCCAGAGCAGGGCCAGTGATGCTGCAAGGTTGAGCAAGCCGATGCATATGAGGCTGCCAAGCGGACTCATCGGCGGCTCCTCGATGACAGCGGGACGGAGAATCGGCAAGCAGGCACGAGCATGATCGATCGTGTCACGGCATCGATGCTGAGTGACTATCTGGGCGACCACGGGTACGAGCGGTGGTGGACGTCTACGGATGCCAGTGGGAAGGCTTCGCAGCCTGAACGAACCGGGCAATGCAGGTCAGCGAGCCGTGTTGATTACCTGGCGGCCAAGTGCTCAATCTGCTGCGCTCGTGGCGCGGCCAGGGGCCTACGGCGGCTGAATGCCGCGCATCGAGCTGACTACGGTCGTTCAGGCAGTCCCGGAAACCGTCTTTGACGTTTGCCTCGATGTCGATATGCACACCGAGTCCATGGGAAGTAGTGCCGAACGGGCAGTCGGCGGTATAGCGACCGGCCGGTTGAAGGCCGGCGATGCCGTCACGTTGGAGGCCAGGCACTTCGGCCGATCGCACCACGAGCACAGCTTCAGGCCGAACCCGGCTGACTCCTCGGCAACCCTCATGCGCGACGTCATCGACCTCACTGCGCCGATGGGACCGGTTGGTGGTCTCGTGGCCAGCGTCATCCTGCGTCCGTACCTGCAACGCCTCATCGCACGCCGCAACAGCTATCTTGCGCGGGATGATCATGGCCGCCGCTGATTGGAGCATCGGGCGTATGTCCTGGTAGGGGACCGGCGTCCGGGCGGGCGCAACCGCCTTCCTCAACCGCGTGTGTGAGCTGGCGGGAGCTGTGACGGGCTGCTCTACTGGGTGACATGCATGCCCGCCTCCTTCTGTGCGTCATGCTGGCGGCCGCAGGCGTGATGGTGGCGGGACCGTGCTCCTGGTAGCCATGAGATACATCGACCAGCCAGGACCGTTCAATGAGTTCATTTTTGGCGCGGTGGGCGGGGGTATGTCTAGGGCAGGTATCCGCCGATGGAGGAAGCGCCACCACCTGGGCGCGGGCACACGCAGGGCGCAGAACAGCGTGAAAGGTCGGCAATCAGCCACCAATGACGTCGAGCTGAGATGCGACGTGACCAGCACGCTGTAGAGCTGACGCAGGTCGCGAGGTGGCCGGTCTGAGTTCCGCTTCAACGTCGGAAGCCCATGACGGCGGATTTCGAGCGAATTTTCAGCGGTCTGCCGCACGGACTTACCCGATGACGTGATCATGCCACGCAGGCGCTCTCATGCCGCAGACAGCCGGCGTCGATGTGGAGTTAGGTTAGGTTGAGGGCGTCCACAGCGGGGATTCAGGCATGCCGTATAGCATCGGCCGTCTCAATCACTTGGCTCAACTGCTTACTGCTGAGCAGCCGGGCGCGCCAGGCCAGCGCGGCGATCTCCGCGCTCGCTGGATGTACCCGCGCGTCCTCGACGACCGGCCCGATCCCGGTCAGCGCGACCATGTCGCCGGGCGGATAGCCGAGCAGGTGCGCGAACGCCGTCACGTACTGCGGGGTGATGACCACCTTGCCTGGGCCCAGCATCGCCACCGTGGAGTCGGAGACGTACGGACCATCTCCAACAACCTGGAGGATCTGTGCGTTGCGTGGGCGAATGTTGCGGTTGCGCAGCAGGCGCAACAGCAGAGCTCCAGGGGTGTCCGGGTAGTCGTCGGCTGGCTGGGACCCATCCGGCGGCTGCACGGGCAGGGACCTGACCAGCGCCTCCAACCGACTCCGCTGGTCCCCGTCCATCCGGGCGGCGTGTCGGACGACCGAACCCACATTCCACGGCGACGTTGGCCAGGCCGAGGCCAGGTCATCCGGCACTGGCATCCCAGCGATGACGAAGAGGTCGGCGGTATGGATCCGGAGTGCCGGTGCCAGTTTCCGGACGAGGTCTGGTCTCGGCGCAGCATTGTTGTCGATGACCGCGGCGAGCTCATCACTCGGGACACCTGCCTCCCGGGTCAGGGCGGCCCGCATCTGCTCGATCGACGTGTCGAACGTAGGTCGCCGCTGCGACAACAGGCGCCACAACCGTACGCCGAACGGTGAATCTCCCACGACGTGCGACCGTACCGTCCGCTGGTCTACGTTGCTGGCGCCTGAAACGGCGAGAACATCCGCTCATGCCGCGAAGAACGCGCGCATCGGCTGCGGCACGGCGGGGACCGTACGTGCGGCCGCGCGCACCAGTTCGAGCAGTCAGGGCCGTTGGACCTGGTCCTTACAAGCCCCGTCCTGCCCGGGGCGTCGCGCGCTAGTCTGCCGCGCATGATCTACCGCGTCGGGGACGTGCTGCGGATCTCCTGCCCGTTCACGCCGACGGTCGTCACCGGCGTCGACGAGGCGTACGTCAGCGTCCGCTGGCCGTGGTGGGAGATTGACCCGGACGCGGAAGGCGTGCGCTGGAACGGAGAGGTGGACCTGGGCCGCGCCGATCCGGACGAGCTGTACATGACCGACCCGGCCTCGCCCCGCCTCGCCCCCGGCGATACCTGCCGGGTCGGTATCCCGGCGCGGATCATCCACGTCATCGAGGTTCACGAGTACGAACCGCCGCAGGAGACGGGCTGGTTGCCCCGCCCGAGCCTGAGTTTGCTCGTCCTGCGCGTCGGTGAGGCTCCGGATGTGGCAGCGGAGTTCCAGGGCACGAGCATCGAGCCCGATGGCGGTGTTCCGTTCACGCTCGAACTGCTCTTCAGGCCGTATGCCTTCCTGGAGGTCGGCGATGATGCTGCCGATGCCGCTGGTCGTGCAGGGCGCTTCGATGGCCCGTGGACCTGGACCGCTTATGACGGCGCGGGGGGAGTGCCGGCCTGGCCCCTGGCCCTACTGATCGGCGGGGCGGATCCGACAGCAGTCGCGGCCGCGACCGCTACCGGTTCGCACGAGGCCGAAGTCACCCGCTGGCGCCGAGCGGCCGGCTTGCAAGACGACGCCCAGTCCCGCTGAGCAGGCCACTGCCGCCTACAGACACCAGCGGCCGGCCAGGTGTCCCGATCTGCCGCAATCCGCTGGTCGCGGCTGTCCGCGGCTGCTCCGGAGCGGGAAGGTGCGGCCTAGGTTACTTCGGAGCCCTGAGGGTCTCGTCGTAGGTTTGATCGGGTCGCCTGTCAATCTCTACTGTCGCGCCGTGGATGTGGACTGGAACGCAGAGCTGGTCGACCAACTTGAGTGGCACTGGCGGCATCAGCTTCGGCCACGGCTGGACGGGCTGACCGATGACGAGTATTTCTGGCAGCCGGTCCCGGGCTCCTGGACCCTCAGCCGACGCGGCCAGAGTTCTGCGCCGATGTCGATCGGCGCAGGCGAATTCACCTTGGACTACGCCAGCACGCCACACGACCGGGCGCCGGTCACCACGATCGCCTGGCGGCTGGCGCACCTCCTTGACGTGTTCGGGCCACCGACCGCACCCCACTTCGACGGCTCGCTTGCTCGTCACCGGGCCGTCGCCTACCCGGGCACCGCCGAGGCAGCACTGCGACAGCTCGACGACGGGCACGATGCGTGGATCCGCGATGTCCGCCACCTCGGCACAGCCGGATTAGCTCAGCCCCAAGGCGCCATCTCACCGCCGGAGTACGCGGATGCACCGATGGCGAAGCTCGTCCTGCACGTACACCGCGAGGTCATTCACCACGGCGCCGAGATATCGCTGCTGCGGGACCTCTATCTATGGAAAGGCAGCGGAGGTCACCTCTGACGTCCCGTGGTCGTTCCAATCTGGTGCACGCTCATGCCGCTGATTAGGCGCGGCATGTCTGAGCTCGTCGGGTCGACAAGCGCGCCGTGGGAGCGGATCGGGAGCAGCTGAGGCCTAACGGTTGCTGAGCGGGCGTCGGCGTCACTAGGACGGCTTGAGCAAGCGGCCACGGAGTCTGACGAACGACGTGCAGGACGGTCCGACACAGCCTGGAGGCATCAACCCGGTCGCGGGCCCGTGATCGGGGGAGCGCGTTGGGAGCAACAGGGTGCCCTGAACGGCGCTGAACCACACCGAACGGCATTTGATCGCACCCAACTGCACCCACCCCTGCCTGGGGCTTCGCGTTTCCCCAGGTCAAATTCCGTGCGGCGGCCTGCTTCACACTTCAAGATCTGTAACGGCCAGTCCAACGGTAACGGCGCTCCGGCCGTCCGGTGCTCCCGTATTTGAGAGTTACCGCGGCCTGGCCGGCTGTGGTGAAGTGCTCAAGGTAGCGACGGGCGCTGACCCGGGAGATGCCGATCTGATTCGCGCACTCCGCAGCGGAAACGGTGCCCGTTTGCTCCCGGAGGATCTGTTCGACCAGTCCAGCAGTCTCCGGGCTCAGGCCACGGGGCAGAGCGGGCGCGCCGGTGATCGGGCTGCTGGACGTGAGCGCCCGGTCGATATCCGCTTGGTCGCAGACCAAGCTGTTCGAGAAAGTGCTACGCCGGGCCGCGTACTGTTCGAGCCTGCCTCGCAGTTCCTCGAAGCTGAACGGTTTGAGGAGGTAGTTGACCGCGCCGTACCGGACGGCCCTCCGTACCGTGTCGACTTCCCGGGCAGCGCTGATGACGAGGACGTCGCAGTCATGCCCGGCGGTGTGCAGCCTGGCGACCACGTCGAGGCCGAACATGTCCGGAAGGTACAAGTCGAGCAGCACCAGGTCGGGGCGCAACTGCTCCACCGCGGCGATTGCCTCTTCCCCGGTGCTCGCGGTTGCCACGACCCGGAAGTCTTCGAGCCGTTCGACGAAACCGCGATGGATCCGGGCCACCATGAAGTCATCATCAACGATCAGCACGTCGATCACGGCCCTGCCTCCAGCGGCGCTACCGACATTCGCGCGGTGAACATCGCGCCCTCCTCGGTGTTCGTCACTGCGACCTCACCACCGCGGCGGTGACAGACCATGCGGGTGAGCGCGAGGCCGATACCCCGTTCACCGCCCTCTGCCGCTTTCGTCGTGAAACCGTGGGCGAACACTTCCTGCGCCAGTCGGGGAGCGATCCCCGGCCCCGAGTCGCGGACGACGATTTCGATCGATGCGGAATCCTGACGCAACTCGACTTCTACCCACTGGTTTCCGGCGCCCGGCCTGCCGTTGATGTCCGGGCAGGCGCCCGAGTCCGCGGGGGAGACATTCCGGCCTCCTGCGACGGCTTCGACGGCGTTGTCCACGAGGTTGCCCAACACCGTACCCACATCGGCTGATACCGCCATGTCCAGCCGGCCCAACCTGGTCCGCTCAGAGATCCGCAGTTCCACGCGGCGCTCGGCGGCGACCGCCGATTTGGCCGTGAGCAGAGCTGCCACCGCAGTGTCGTGGATCCGGCTCGTCACCGCGAGGTCCAGGGAGGCGCGATGCCGGCTGAGCGCCTCGACATACCGGACCACCTCCTCGTGCTCACCGATCTGGATCAGCCCGGAGATGGTGTGCAGCTGATTCGCGAACTCGTGTGTCTGTGCGCGCAGCGACTCAGTGGTACTGCGAAAGGAACCGATCTCCTGCTCCAGGCGGGCCAGCTCGGTCCGGTCCCGCAGTGTGGTGACCGAGCCGAGCCGCCGGCCGTCCTTGTTCACCCTCATCCGGCTCATCACGAGCACCCGGCCGCCCCGAACCACGACCTGGTCCCGCGTCTCCCGCGCGCTGCCCGCCCCCGCGAGAACGTCGCGTAACCGGCCCTCAATCCGTAGCTCCGACAGGCTGCGGCCGAGGCAATGTTCGGGCAGGTCGAGCAATCGGCGGCCCACAGAGTTGACCAGCGTGACCCGGTGTTGCGGATCGAGCGCGATGACCCCTTCGGCTAGGCCGTGCAGCAGCGCCTCCCGGTGCTCTGCCAGACCGGCGATCTCCCGCGGTTCGAGGCCGAGGGTCTGCCGCTTGATGCGCCGGGCCAGCAGCCATGATCCGAGCACTCCGAGGGCGCTGGCTATGCCGAGGTAGGTGAAGAGGTAGGACGAAGCGCCGACCAGCCGTTGCCACCAGGACGGAAGTGCCTCGCCGACCATCACCACGCCCAGATGCCGCCCGAGATTCTCCTTCTTGCGGTCGCCCAGGACCGGCACCTGCGCCACCAGCTCGCGTGCCCCGCCCACCGCCAGCTCACCGAACCAGCTCCGACCGTCGGCGACCCTCGGATCACCGAGCACCATGAGGCTGCCCACCAGCGTCGGGTTGGTGGAGGTGACTATCCGTCCGCTGTCATCGGCGACGCTGACGGTGGTCACGTTCGCCTGAACCGGCAGGTTCTGCACCAGGGACGCGATCGTCTCCCCGGGCGCCGGCCGGTCGAGGCGGTCCCGTAGCAGCGGGTTCCCGGCGAGTTGTTCGCCGAGGGCAGCAACACGGCGGCCTTCGACCCGGTTGAAGGTGGCCGCCGACTGCGCCAGCGACACGGCCGCCACCGCTGCGAGCACCACGACGATGATCGCGAGTTGGAGAGCGAGCAACTGCCCGGCGAGCGTACGACGCCGAGGCATGACCGCGACCACAAAGACCTCAACTTCCGCTGGTGACACAAGGCAGACGGGGACCCTGCGTCGGGGTCATCATCTTGCCGCCGGTCTGAATCGAAACGGAAGAGAAACCTGATGGCAACCAGAAGAAAAGCGCTACTCGTGGGCGTCTCCGTAACCATGGCGCTTGCCCTGGTGGGCTGCGGCGCCACGGCAGAAGAGGGCGAGGCGGGCGCCGGCGGCGACGGCAAGCCGATCACCGGTCTACGCATCATGGTGCCGAACAGCCCCGGTGGTGGATACGACACCACGGCCCGCACGGCGGCGAAGGTGATGGAGGATGCCAAGATCGCCGCTGGCGTGCAGGTGTTCAACCTGCCCGGAGCGGGCGGCACGGTCGGACTGCAGCGCATCGTGAACGAGAAGGGCAACGGCAAGCTCGCGATGCAGATGGGGCTGGGGGTGGTCGGCGCCTCGTACACCTCGAAGTCGTCGGCCACACTGACCGATACCACCCCGCTGGCCAAAATGATCGAGGAAGCAGGCGCGGTCGTCGTGCCGAAGAACTCGCCGTACCGGACGATCAACGACTTGGTCACGGCCTGGAAGGCCAACCCGGAGGGCCTCGCTGTCGGCGGCGGCTCGTCTCCCGGCGGCCCCGACCACCTGCTGCCGATGCAATTGGCCAAGACCATCGGCATCGACCCGCGACAGGTCAACTACATCTCGTACGACGGCGGAGGCGAGCTGCTGCCAGCCCTACTCGGAGGCAAGGTGGCCTTCGGTGCAAGTGGGTTCGGGGAGTTCCTCGATCAGGTCGAGGCCGGGCAGCTCCGGGTTCTCGCGGTGACCAGCGAAGCGCCTGTCGACGCGCTTCCGGAGGTACCGACGCTGAAGTCCGCAGGTATCGACCTCGTCTTCACCAACTGGCGGGGCATCGTCGCACCGCCCGGCATCAGCGACGCCGACAAGAAGCTGTGGATCGATGCGTTGACCAGGATGCACGACTCCGCCGAGTGGAAGACCGAGCTCACCAAGCGGGGCTGGACCGACGCGTTCGTCACAGGCGATCAGTTCGCCGCCTTCCTCACCCAGCAGGACAAGTCGGTGGCTGACCTGCTCAAGCAGCTCGGCCTGGCATGATCGGCCGGCCGAGCCGATCGGATCGGGACGGCGGTTCGCCGTCTCGGTTCCCGGCGTTGTCTGACATCCCGATCCAGCCCGCGCCCGAGCCGTCGGACGCGGTACGAGCGGCCGACGCTCCGCGTTCCGCAGCGGATGCGTCGAAGCCGGACCGCGCACAGTACGTCGTCTGCGTCTTCCTGGCGCTGGTCGGGATCATGGTTGTCGTCGACGCCACCCAGATCGGTCAGGCGGTGAGCAGCACCGACCCGCTCGGCCCACGGCCGGTGCCGATCCTGCTCGGAACGCTGCTCATGGTCGTCGCGGTGGTCTACGCCGTGGATGTGGCCCGTGGCGGCGTCGGTGAGCCGGAGGCCGGCGAGGACGTCGACCTGGCCACCCCTATCGACTGGCGCACCGTCCTGCTTCTCGTCGCGGCGTTCCTGACCAACGCAGTGTTGATCGAGCCACTCGGCTGGGTGATCAGTGGCACGTTGCTCTTCTGGGGTACGGCGTTCGCGCTCGGCAGCCGCGACCACGTCCGGAACCTGCTGATCGCCGTGGGGCTCTCCCTCATCACGTTCTACACATTCGCCATCGGGCTCGGCATCAACCTGCCCGCTGGCGTGCTGCGAGGAATCCTGTAGATGCAGAACCTCCATTCGCTTCTCGACGGGTTCGCCCACGTGGCGACGCCGATGAACCTGCTCATCGCGCTTCTCGGTGTCACCATCGGCACCGCGGTCGGTGTACTACCGGGCATCGGCCCCGCGATGACAGTGGCGCTGCTGCTGCCGGTGACGTACGGCATGGAGCCCACGCAGGCCTTCATCATGTTCGCCGGCATCTTCTACGGCGGAATGTACGGCGGATCGACCACGTCGATCCTGCTCAACACTCCCGGTGAGTCCTCGTCGGTGGTGACCGCGATCGAGGGCAACAAGATGGCCAAGGCCGGCCGGGCAGCGCAGGCGCTGGCCACCGCCGCGATCGGGTCGTTCGTCGCCGGAACCATCGCCACCCTGCTGCTTGTGGTCATCACCCCGCCGGTGGTCCGGTTCGCGGTCAGCCTCGGCGCGCCGGACTACTTCGCCCTGATGCTGCTGTCGTTCGTCGCCGTCACCTCGGTGCTGGGCGCCTCCCGGATACGCGGTTTCGCCTCGCTGCTGATCGGCCTGGTCATCGGAGTGGTGGGGATCGACAGGGTGACCGGTCAACAGCGGCTCACCTTCGGTGTGCCGCAGCTCGCAGACGGCATCGACGTGGTTGTGGTGGCTGTCGGGATCTTCGCCGTGGGCGAAGCACTCTGGATCGCCGCGCACCTCCGACGCCGTCCGGCCGAGGTGATCCCGGTCGGCCGGCCGTGGATGGGCCGCGACGACTGGCGCCGGTCCTGGAAGCCCTGGCTGCGCGGCACCGCTTACGGATTCCCGTTCGGGGCGCTACCCGCGGGCGGCGCTGAGATACCCACGTTCCTGTCGTATGCCACCGAGAAGAAGCTGTCCAAGCACCGGGACGAGTTCGGTCGGGGAGCGATCGAAGGCGTTGCCGGCCCCGAGGCGGCCAACAACGCGTCCGCCGCCGGCACGCTGGTACCGATGCTCGCCATCGGCCTGCCCACCAACGCCACCGCCGCGGTGATGCTGGCCGCCTTCGAGCAGTACGGCATCCAACCCGGCCCGCTGCTCTTCGAGCGGGAGTCGGGTCTGGTCTGGACGCTCATCGCCAGCCTCTTCGTCGGGAATCTGCTGCTGCTGGTGCTGAATCTCCCGCTCGCGCCCGCCTGGGCGCGGCTGCTTCGGATTCCTCGACCGTATCTCTACGCCGGCATCCTCTTCTTCGCGTCGATGGGCGCGTACGCCGTCAACGCACAGCCGTTCGACCTGTTCCTCCTGCTCGTACTCGGCCTGCTCGGCTTCGGCCTGCGCCGGTTCGGGCTGCCGATCCTGCCGCTGATAGTCGGGGTGATCCTGGCTCCGCGCGCCGAACTGCAGGGCCGCCGGGCGTTGCAGCTGTCCGGTGGAGAGTGGCACGGGCTGCTGGGCGGCTGGGTGTCGGGTCTGATCTACACCACAGTGCTGGTGGTGCTCTTCTGGCCGTTGGTCCGGCGGTTCGTCCTCCGCCGACGTGCAAGGATGGTGACAGAGTGACCGTTCTGGTGGGATACGTTCCATCCCCGATGGGAATGGCGGCCCTGCAGGCCGCGATCGGACAAGCGCGATTCCGCGACGAGCCGGTGCTCGTGGTGAACACCTCGCGGGGAGATGCCTACGTCGATCCCTGCTTCGCCCAGCAGCCCGACCTGGACGCGGTGACCCGCGAGCTGACCGCGTCCGGGGTACCGTTCGCGATCAGGCAGCTCATGCAGGGTCGGGACGCCGCCGAGGAGATAGCCGATCTCGCCGAGGCGCAGGACGTGTCGTTGGTAGTCATCGGAATCCGGCATCGAAGCCCGATCGGCAAGCTGATCCTGGGCTCGACCGCACAGGAGATCCTGCTCCGGGTCTCCTGCCCGGTCCTCGCGGTGAAGGCCGCGACACCACGACGGATATCTCGAGCAGCGGGGCCGTCCCGCTGGCCTCTCCCCAGTGAGCCGTAGCCGCCGGGTCACCACCCCGAGCCCAATGACGGTTCATGAATGCTCGCGAAGCTTCCGCCCGCCATTGCCACCGAGACTGCGACGCTTTCTTGACGACATGCCCTCGCGCGAGGACGGGGGAGTAGCGACTACCCGGCCTGAACCCGGATGGATAGGGTGCACGCATGGATCTGGAAATCCGGCATCTGAGAGTCGTTTGCGCGATCGCCGATACCGGAAGCATCTCGAAAGCAGCATCCAGACTGGGGATCTCGCAGCCCTCCGTCACGACCCTGCTTCAGCGTGTCGAACGGATGGTCGGTCATCAGATATTCCAGCGCGGGCGCGGTGGCGCTCGATCCACCACCTTCGGAGAGCAGTTCCTCCAACGAGCCCGCCTATTGGTCGCCGAAATGGACGCGTTGGGGGGAAGTATCGCCGGCCCGGCGGGCACGATCCGATTTGGATCGGTGCACATGGAGTGCGTCTCGTCTCTGTTTCATTGTCTGGAGACGAGCTTCCCGGATATCTCCTTCTCCATGTGCGTCGAGCCGTCCAGCCTGAGGCTCGCCCAGCGACTGGTGCACGGCGACCTCGATGTGGCAGTGCTGGCGATTGCGGAGTCCCATCAGATTCCACTCCCGCAGGAACTAGGTGAGCGGGTGCTCGCGTCGGCAATCCCGGTGTACGTCGCTGTCTCCAGCGCCCACCGGGCGGCGGGTCTTCGGGAGATCCCCCTGGAAGGGCTCAAAGAAGAGGCATGGATCAGGCCGCCCGGCGGAGAGGACGGTTCCCTGTCCGCCTTCTGGCAGGCGGCCCGCAAGGCAGGCTTCACCCCGCGAATCCAGTTCGACGTGCCCAGCGGCGGCGGGCGGCAGCTCGTCGGCTCCGGACGCGCCGTTCAGCTGGTGGAGCCGACCTCCCATGGCGGTCCGGGAGTCGCAGTCGTTCCCCTCGCCGGGGAACCGCTGCGCATGCACCTCACGCTCTGGTGGCATCGCCGTCGCATGAGTGCCGAACAGGCCGACCGCCTCTTCGAGGTTATCCTCGGCACCTACTCGACGTTCGCGATGGAGAGCCCCGTTTTCCAGCCGCGCTGGTCGAGGCACCCATCAGCTTGTCTGACGGCGCCTCGCGACGACGAACAGCACTCTCATCGACCAGCAAGCACGCCCCGGTGCGCGGAGGGATCGACGACCGCTATCCCGCCGAGGCGGCGGTCCGCTTGAGCCGATCGTGTGCGTCGTCGTACGCGGCAGCAGGATGGGGGACCAGCCGTCTCCCGATCGCGGCGAGAAGCGTGTAGTTCGCGTCGCGCACGTTGCCGAGGGCCGACCGCCCTGCCTGCGAGACGAGCTGATGAGCGTCCAGCATCTCCAGCCCCGCCAAGGATCCGACCCAGCTCACCAGATCCTGGTGAGCTATTCGATAGGCGTCATCGAGAGGACGGGCGCAGCCGATCGACATGAGATCGAGGTCGGTCTCCAACCGTGGCCAACTGGTTTGCCATCCCTTGATCACCTCAATGGCGACAGTGGTGACGGTAGCGATCGCCACACCGGCGGGACAGGCCTGGCCGTGCCCCTGGCGAGCGTAGCCGTCACCGAGCGCAAGCATCGCCCCGTGAACGTTGACACCCAGGTACAGGGTCGCGCCCGCACGCGCCTCGGGGATGTCGAGCTTCCCGCCGTAGAAGTCAGGCACCATGGTGGACCGAGCCTCGAGTCTCCCGGGAGACACGCCGATGGTGCCGATAGTCGGCTCCAGCGGCAGGTCCACCGCATGGTCCGTTCTCGTCGACTGGAACCGGACCGTTCCAGCCCGACGATCTATCTCGTAGAACCAGACCCGCGCCTCGACCGGTGCGCCAAGCGCGAGCGCTCGCACACCGGATCCGAGCGCGCCGATGTGTGGAGGCGTGGACGACACCCCCCAGTCTCGCGCGGGAACGATCGAGACGATGTGGATGGCGAGTGTGTCACCGGGCTCGGCCTCCTCGATCAGGAAGGGTCCGGAGACCGGATTCAGATGCGGCGTCTCCAACATCCAGGACGACAGGTCGGACACACTGCGAAGCCGGCCACCGAAGCAGTCCTCGGTGTACACCTCCAGCACGTCACCGGAGCGCAGATGCGCGACTGGTATCCGACCCCCGAACGTGTAAGCGAGTTGCCGCTCGGCGGGCCGATGACCGATCTTCCCCATGACATCACACTCGTCCCTCGTCATGCTGCTTCGTCTGGTAACGGCCCGCCGGACCACGTCCCTTGCCGCAACGCATCGCGGTCCTCCATGAAGTGCGCCGCGGCGCGGCCCAGAACGATCGGCGATCAACGCGCCGCATCGCTCCCGGATGTCTGCGTGATCTGCTCCCGCGCCGGAACCGGTCGCAACGAGACTCCCCGCCCCCGAGCGGTGTGCAGGTATTTCGTGCCTGTCGAGCGCTCGCCCAGCTTGCGCCGCAGACGGGACAGCAGGACGTCGAGGGACGCCGCCGACGGCAGGCCCTCCGCGCGGATCCTCGTCCGGAGCTGCGACCGTGGCACCACCCGGCCGGGGTGCTCCGCAAGATAGGCGAGAAGCTCGAACTCGGTACGTGTCAGCGCCACGGGTCGTCCGTCCACTGAGACGCTGCGACCTGCCACATCGATGCGAAGAGCGCCGACCTCGGACGGCGCCGGAGGCGGTGCCGGCGGAACCCGGCGCAGCAGAGCGCGGACGGAGGCGTCAACCACCGCGGGTGGACACGGCTTCGGCAGGAATCCGTCTGCGCCGGCGCGCAGCATGCGGACGACGTCATCATCGATACTCCTGATGCTGTGTGCCAGAACCGGGCGGCGGGACGCGACACAAAGCAGGCGCATCAGCAGCAGCCCGTCCACCGCCGGCACGACCGGGTCCACGATCACGACATCCGGCCTCCGGTGGGTGTGGCAGGTCAGGTCGGACAACGTCCGCCCGCTCTCATGGAGGGCGATCTCGGTGACCAGATGACCGAAGCGCGTCAACTGATCGCCGAGTAGCCGCCGATAGCGATGGTCTTCGTCGATGAGCAAGATGGTCGCCATGGTTGCCGTCCGGTGTCTGAATCGTGAACACCTGGACGATCGCACGACCGGACCGCCCGCTTTCATGTCATCTGTCCATCACGTCGCCTGATCGATCCGACGACCCTCGACGCATCGCTCACAGGTTCCGGTAAGGCCCAGGCGGGCCACCCTGACCGCCCGCTGTGGACTCGTTGTGGCCGCCGGAACCGCCTGGCTAGCGTCCACCCCCCAAGCATCCATCGAAGTGCGTCAGCGCCTTTGCTGGATCACACCCTCGCCCATGAGGAGAGAGCATGTCTGGACACCCATTGCGGCGAAGACTAGGTCAGCTGTTCGGCGCGCTCACCGCGCTGACGCTCGCCTGCGGCGTCATCGCGCCGCCGGCCGCCGCGAACTCGGCGCGGCCCGTGCCACCCGGGCAGCAGGCCAGGAAGGCCGATGCGGCACCGCCGGCAGCGGGCGATGCGACTGTTCGGGGCAAGGACCGGGTAGACCATGTGAGCGAGCAGGCGCTCCCCGTACACAAGCGCCCGCCGCAGCCGGCCGCGAAGGACGCCGCCCGTGTCGACTACGACCGCCCGGCAACCCCGAAGCGACGCGCTCGGCCGTCGGACGCCGGGTCTCGCGCCGCCGCTGCCGCCTGCAGCACCGCAGACTTCACCAGCCGAACGGGGTCGGCGCTGGTCAGCCAGATCAAGGGATCCACGGTCGACTGCATCAACAGCCTCTTCAGCCTCTCCGGCAGCGATGCCTACAACGCCTTCCGCGAGGCGCAGATGGCAAGCGTCGCGTACGCGGTGCGCGACGGCTCGCCCGGCTACCCGGGTAACCCCTCCACCGGCATGCCCCAGCTCGTTCTCTACCTGCGGGCCGGCTACTACGTGCAGTGGTACGACACGAGCGTCGGAACCTACGGGCCGGCACTGCAGACCGCGATCCGCTCAGCGCTCGACGCCTTCTTCGCGAACCCACGCGCCTGGGACGTGACCGACGCCAACGGTGAGACCCTGGCGGAGGCGGTGACGCTCATCGACAGCGCACAGGAGAACGCCCGATACCTGTTCGTGGTGAACCGGCTCCTGACCGGCTTCAACTCGTCGTACACCTCGTCCTGGTACATGCTCAACGCGGTCAACAACGTCTACACGGTGCTGTTCCGAGGCCACCAGGTGCCCGCGTTCGTCTCCGCCGTGCAGGCCGACCGCACCGTGCTCGACAACCTGTACAACTTCGCCAACACCCACGCCGGTCTCCTCGGCACCGACAACGGCTACCTCACGTCGAACGCGGGCCGGGAACTCGGACGATTCCTGCAGCACGCCCCGCTCAGTCCCATCGTGCGGCCGATGGCGTCGGCGCTTCTCTCGCGAAGCAACATGACCGGCCCGACGGCGCCGCTCTGGGTCGGCGTCGCAGAGATGACCCAGGCATACGACGTCGCCAACTGCTCCTACTACACCACCTGCAACCTCTCCGCCCAGCTGACCAGCTCTGTCCTGACGATTAACTACACATGCAGTCCGTCGATCAAGATCGTCGCGCAGGACATGACCTCGGCTGAACTGAGCCAGTCCTGCACCAGCCTGAAGGGCCAGGACGCCTACTTCCACAGCCTGGTCGCAGACAGCGGGCCGGTGGCAGGCGATGTCAACACCGACATCGAGGTGGTCGTCTTCAACTCGAGCACCGACTACCAGACCTACGCGGGCGCCATCTACGGCATCGACACGAACAACGGTGGTATGTACCTGGAGGGCAACCCGTCAGACCCCAACAACCAGGCAAGGTTCATCGCCTACGAAGCCGAGTGGGTCCGGCCGGCCTTCCAGATCTGGAACCTCAACCACGAGTACACCCACTACCTCGATGGCCGGTTCAACATGTACGGCGACTTCAGCGCCAACATCACCACACCGACCATCTGGTGGATCGAAGGCTTCGCCGAGTACGTCTCCTACTCCTACCGGAACGTCACCTACACCAGCGCCCAGAACCAGGCGGGCAACCACACCTATGCGCTGCGTACGTTGTTCGACACCACCTACAACAACGACCAGACGCGCATCTACAACTGGGGCTACCTGGCCGTGCGGTACATGATGCAGTCCCATCGGCCGGACATGACGACAGTGCTCGGATACTACCGATCGGGGGCATTCAACGCCGCCCGCACGTACCTCACCAGCACCATTGGCTCGCGCTACGACGCGGACTTCGACGCCTGGCTGACGCGCTGCGCGGCAGGGGATTGCGGCGGGAGCACCACGCCGCCCCCGACCAACCAGCCCCCGTCCGCCTCGTTCACCGTGACGACCAGTGGGCTCACCGCCACCTTCACCGACCGGTCCACGGACGCCGACGGCAGCATCGCGTCCCGGCAGTGGGCCTTCGGGGACGGGAGCACCTCGTCGGCCGTCAACCCCAGCAAGACCTACGCTACGGCCGGCACCTACACCGTCTCACTGACGGTCACCGACAACCAGGGAGCGACCGCGAGATCGTCCCAGACGATCTCGGTCACGACGGGCGGCGGCACCACCGTGCCGGAATGCAGCGGCACCGACACACGAACCCTCGACCGCAACTGCCAGCGCAGTGGACGCTCCGCGACCGCGGGCAACTACGACTACCTGTACATCTACCTGCCCGCCGGCGTCAGCACCCTGACCATTGCCGTAGCCGGCGGCACGGGCAACTGCGATCTCTACTACAGTCCGTCGAGCTGGGCCACCACCAGCAACGCCACCCGCTCCTCCGCCGGGGCCGGCAACACCGAGTCGTTGGCCGTCCCCAGCCCGGCCGCCGGGTACCACTACATCAGCCTCTACGGGAAGACCGCCTGCTCCGGCGCCACGGTGAGCACGCGCTACTGAACCACATGTGATGGGTATGAGCGCGCCGCCCGGCGAGAGTCGCCGGGCGGCGCGCCCGCCTGCCCTGTGGCCGCCGCACTGCCTGCGGTCGCGTGCATAATCTCGGTCATGGGCATCGATGTGCGCCACCTGCGGGCGATCAGTGCCATCGCCGAGGCCGGAAGCGTGACCGGCGCCGCCGCCCGCCTGGGCCTGTCGCAGCCCGCGCTGACGGCCCAGGTGCATCGGATCGAGAAGACGGTCGGTGGGCCGCTGTTCGTCCGAAGCCGTACCGGTATGCAACCGACCGAACTCGGCAAGCAGGTGCTCCAGCGCGCCCGCGTCGTGCTGGCCGAGGTCGACGCGCTCGTCGAGGACTTCGGCGACCGGCACCCCATTCCGGGCCTGCTCCGACTCGGCACCGTCCACATCGCCTGCGCGGGCAGTCTCGTACGCCATGTCGCCGAAGCGTTCCCGGATCCGGAGATCGCGCTGCAGATCGAGCCGTCCTCGCGCCTGTTGGTGGAGGCACTCACCCGAGGCCAGTTGGATGCCGCGTTGCTGGGCATCCTTGAGGGCTTCGAGCTGCCGATCGGTCCCACCCTCACCAGCCGGCCACTGATCCCCCGTTACCCGATCTTTGTCGCCATGTCCGCCTCCCACCCGCAGTCCCACCACGAGCAGGTGCGGCTGGCCGACCTGAGAAACGAATCGTGGGTGTGCCCGCCGGGGCCGGACGACGGCTCACTCGCCTCGCTGCGACGGGCCTGCCGCGCCGCAGGTTTCGAGCCGAAGATCCGGTACGAAGCGCCGAGTGGCGCCGCGCACCCACTGGTGGCCGCCGGAGACGGTGTCCGGCTGGTCGACCCGACCTGGGCCCCGGCCGCCGGGACTCGGGTGCTGCCGCTGCGCGGGGAGCCGCAGTTGCTGGCCAGGCTGGTGGTCGTCTGGCGGCGCGATGCGCTGACCCATGCAGAGAGCAGCGCCCTGTTCCAGGCCATCACCCGGGCCTACCTGGATCACGTGAACGACAACGCTGCCTTCGCCCGATGGTGGCGGGCCAATCCCCACGCCCATCCCGCAGCGTCGTAGCGATCCGACGCGATATATAGGCGTCAGCTATGGGCAGGATGATGTTGACGCGGTATGTGCGGTCACCTAACCTGCGAATGACTCACAACTACATAGACACCATTCGAACCTGCACGGGAGAGACTCCGTTCATTCGGAGCGCCGAAGGAGCAAACTCCCAAGAAACTCTCAGGCCCCATTACCGTGCAGGCGAGGTAACTCTGGAAAGCAGACGACCGTCGTCTCACCCACGGTGCAAGCCGCTGACGCAGCGGTGAAGCTCTCAGGTCAATGACAGAGCGGGAGGCAACCGACCGATCGACGCCGCGTGCGTCGGGACGAGGAGCGCCCCCGTGCACCAGGACCCTGCGGCTCTGCTCCGCTCACCTCTGCATGCATCGCACATAGAACACGGAGCTCGATTCACCGACTTCAGCGGCTGGCGGATGCCGCTCCGCTACGGAAGCGAGCTCGCTGAGCACCGCGCCGTACGCGAACAGGCCGGCCTCTTCGATCTCAGCCACATGGGTCAGCTCGAGGTGACGGGGCCGGAGGCCCCGACAGCGCTGGACTACGCTCTGGTCGGACATCTGTCTGCCGTACCGATCGGCGGCGCGCGCTACACCATGCTCTGCGACGCCGCCGGCGGAGTGCTGGACGACCTCGTTGCCTATCGCCTCGCATCGCACCGGTACCTGCTGGTCGTCAACGCCATCAACACACGCGTCGTCTATGAGGCCATCAGGACCCGTTGTGCGGACTACGCGGCCTGGGCCGCCGACCGCACGAACGAGCGGGCGATCATCGCGGTGCAGGGGCCGAGCGCCGCCCCCATCGTGGAAGCCCTGACCGGTACGGGACTCACCCGACTTCGCTACTACACCGCAGCGCTACTGGATATCGACGGTCGTCCAGCCGTCGTCGCTCGTACCGGCTACACCGGCGAAGACGGCTTCGAACTGCTCGTACACGCCGAAGACGCGGTCCGCACGTGGGAAGCAGCGCTTGTGGCCGGTCGGCGTCACGGCTTGACGCCCACGGGGCTCGCGTGCCGCGACACCCTCCGCATCGAGGCCGGAATGCCGTTGTACGGCGCAGAGATCGGCCGTGACGTCACCCCGTTCGATGCCGGGCTGGGGCGGGTGGTGTCCTTCGTCAAACCAGGCGACTTCGTCGGACGAGCCGCACTGGCCGAGGCCCACAAGAGCGGTGTCACCCGTCGGCTTGTCGGCCTCGTCGCGTCCGGGCAGAGAATTCCCCGAGCGGGCCAGCAGGTGGTGACGCTGACCGACGACGGCCACGGCGCTGATCCGGTCGGCCTCATCACCAGCGGCGCCCCTTCACCCACATTCAAGCGGCCGATCGCGATGGCCAGCATCCGTGCCGGCACTGGCGACAGCATCCGGCTGGCCGTGCAGGTCCGGGGGACCACCGAGCCGGTCGAGATCGTCCCTCTTCCGTTCTACCGTCGTCCGCGGTGATCCGCGGCCATTCCTTGCGAGGGTTCAGCGTCATGAACGTACCGGAACACCTGAAGTACAGCCCCAACCACGAGTGGGTCAACGACTCGGTTCAGCCGGCCGAAGTGGGCATCACCGCTTTCGCCGCCGAAGCGCTCGGTGATGTCATCTACGTGGAACTGCCCGAGCCGGGGAGCCAGCTCACTGCCGGTGACGTGTGTGGAGAGGTCGAATCCACGAAGTCGGTCGCGGAGCTGTACCTCCCGGTCAGTGGAGAGGTCGTCGCCGTCAACGAGGCGGTCATCGCCGATCCGGGCCTGATCGGCGCCGATCCGTACGGCAAAGGCTGGCTCCTGCGGGTCCGGTTGGCGCAGGTGCCTTCCCTGATGTCGCCGGACGAGTACCGCGCCTTCTCCGACGAGTCGCGGTAGGCCCCGATGGCAGCCATCGACGATGATCTGGCCGACCTCGACCCCGCCGTCGCCGAGGCGATCGGCCGGGAGCTACGCCGGCAGCACGAGACCTTGGGCATGATCGCCTCCGAGAATCTCGCGCCCCGAGCCATCCTCCAGGCGCAGGGATCGGCCCTCACCAACAAGTACGCGGAGGGCTACCCGGGGCGGCGCTACTACAGCGGATGCGAGCATGTCGACGACATCGAACTCCTGGCGATCGACCGGGCCAAGCGGCTGTTCGGCGCCACCTACGCGAACGTGCAGCCGCACTCCGGATCGCAGGCGAACGCCGCCGTGATGGCTGCTCTGATCCAGCCGGGTGACACCATCCTCGGGCTCGACCTCGCTCACGGCGGTCATCTGACCCATGGCATGCGCATCAACTATTCGGGGCGGCTGTACCGGGCCGTGAGCTATCGGGTAGGCGCCGAGAACCACCTGATCGACATGGATGAGGTCCAAGAACTGGCGCGCGAGCATCGGCCGAAGCTGCTCATCGCCGGTTGGTCGGCCTACCCTCGAACGCTCGACTTCGCCCGATTCCGGCGGATCGCCGATCAGGTGGGTGCATACCTGCTCGTAGACATGGCCCATTTCGCCGGGCTGGTCGCGGCCGGCCTGCATCCCAACCCGGTGCCTCACGCCCATGTCGTCACCCTGACCACGCACAAGACCCTCGGCGGCCCTCGGGGCGGCGCCATCCTCAGCGCGTACACCGATCTCGCGCGGAGGCTGGACTCGGCGGTCTTCCCAGGCCAGCAAGGTGGTCCGCTGGCGCATGTCGTGGCCGCGAAGGCGGTGGCCTTCCGGATCGCCGGAGAACCGCAGTTCCAGGATCAGCAGCGGCGAGCCCTGACCGGAGCGAAGATCGTTGCTGATCGTCTCTGCGCCGCCGAGGTCGCGAAGGCCGGCATCCGGGTGGTCAGCGGAGGCACCGACGTGCACCTGGTGCTGGTCGACCTGAGCCACGCGGATCTCGATGGCGCGCAGGCGGAGCGGCTGCTGCAAGGCGTCGGCATCACCGTCAACCGTAACGCCGTGCCGTTCGACCCCCGCCCGCCGATGGTCACCTCCGGGCTACGGATCGGCACCTCCGGTCTCGCCACCCGAGGGTTCTCCGAAGCGGACTTCATGGAGGTGGCCGACATCATCGCCGCTGCTCTGACCGCCAGGGAGGCTGACACGTCGCTACGCACGCGGGTGGCTCGCCTCGTCGATCGGCACCCCCTCCATCCCGGCCACACCTCCTGACCGTACGGGGAACCCGAGCTTCCGCGGGTGGTAGATCGCTTCGTCACGCTCTGCTGCCTGAGGGCGACGACAGCCCCGAGAAAGGACCCCAATTGCCGAACAAGCTGTTGCTGTTGGCAGCCGGCAGTCACCGACTCCGGAGAATCGTCGCCGGATCCCCCCTGACCCGGGGTGTGGTGCAACGGTTCGTTGCCGGCGAGGTGAACGATGAGGCGATCGCAGTGGCGCGGCGCATCGTCGAATCCGGGATGCGGGTGACGATCGACCATCTCGGCGAAGGAACGACGACAGTCGAGCAGGCCGCCGCCGTACGCGACGCGTATCTCAGCCTGCTCTCCGAGATGCGGATGCCCGGTACGTCCGAGGTGTCGGTGAAACTGTCGGCGCTCGGTAGCGCGCTGCCCCACGACGGTCGCCGACACGCGTATCGGCTGACGCGCGACATCTGTGCCGCTGCGGCTGCCGCCGGCGCCACGGTGACCCTCGACATGGAGGATCACACCACGGTTGACCTGACGCTGTCCGTGCTGGACGAACTGCGTACCGAATTTCCCTGGGTGGGCGTGGCGCTGCAGGCGTGCCTGCACCGTACCCCGGCGGACTGCCAGCGCCTCGCGTACGCAGGGAGCCGGGTGCGCCTGGTCAAGGGAGCCTACGCGGAGCCGGCGTCAGTGGCATATACGCGACGGCGTCAGATCGACGAGGCATTCGACAGGTGCCTGCGGATCCTGATGCAGGGCCAGGGCTATCCCATGGTGGCGACCCACGATCCCCGCCTGATCGACAGCGCCATCGGGCTCGCCCGCGCCGGTGGCCGGAGCACCACCGATTTCGAGGTCCAGATGCTGTACGGCATCCGCGCCAACGAGCAGAGGCGGCTTGCGGGGGAGGGGTACCGCGTGCGGGTGTATCTGCCGTATGGACAGGACTGGTACGCATATTTCACCCGCAGGCTTGCCGAGAAGCCCGCGAACCTGCTCCTCCTGGCTCGATCCTTCAAGCCTGGCGCCGCCGACTGAGCGCGACGCGGAGCTTCCGGCATCGTTCGCCGCGGACCAGGCAGCCATGGGCGGTCACGCGGAACCGAAGACCGTCGTCCGTGGCGATGACAGGAGCATGCGCGCGATGATCAGTGTTTTCGATCTTTTCAGTGTCGGTATCGGGCCGTCCAGCTCGCACACGGTCGGGCCGATGCGGGCGGCTCGTACGTTCGTGGCGGGTTTGAAGGCTGACGGGCAGCTGGCCGATGTGGCGCGGGTGCGGGCGGAGTTGTTCGGTTCGCTCGGTGCGACCGGTCACGGGCATGGCAGTGACCGGGCGGTGCTGTTGGGGCTGGAGGGCGAGGTTCCGGAGACTGTCGACACCGACTCGGTGGGGCCGCGCGTCGAGCGGATCCGCACCCAGCGGCGGCTCGACCTGTTCGGCAGTCAGGGGGTCGACTTCGACCCGGACACGGATCTGGTGCTGCACCGCCGGCGGTCGTTGCCGTACCACCCGAACGGGATGACGTTCGCGGCGTACGACGTGGCCGGGAACGAGGTGCGGACGCGCACGTACTACTCGGTGGGTGGCGGGTTCGTGGTGGACGAGGCGGCCGCCGGGGCGGACCGGATCAAGGCGGACAGCACCCGTGTGAAGCACCCCTTCCTCACCGGCGCGGAACTGCTCACCGTCACCACCGGCACCGGGCTGTCGATCAGTGAGGTGATGCTCGCCAACGAGGTGTCCTGGCGTAGCGAGGCGGACGTGCGGGCGGGGTTGCTGGAGATCTGGCGGGTGATGCGCGAGTGCGTGGAGAGCGGCTGCACCCGTGACGGCGTACTGCCGGGTGGGTTGAAGGTCCGGCGGCGCGCGGCGGAGATGCGGCGCGGCCTGGAGGCGGAGACCGGTAGCGGGGATCCGCTGCGCGCGATGGACTGGGTGACGTTGTTCGCGTTGGCGGTCAACGAGGAGAACGCGGCGGGTGGGCGGGTGGTCACCGCGCCGACGAACGGGGCTGCCGGGATCATCCCGGCGGTGCTGCACTACTACACCCGGTTCGTGCCGGGCGCGTCCGAGGAGGGCGTGGTGCGGTTCCTGCTGGCGGCGGGCGCGATCGGTGTGTTGTTCAAGGAGAACGCGTCGATCTCGGGTGCGGAGGTGGGCTGTCAGGGTGAGGTGGGTTCGGCGTGTTCGATGGCGGCGGCCGGGCTGGCCGAGGCGTTGGGCGGTACGCCGGAGCAGGTGGAGAACGCCGCCGAGATCGGCATGGAGCACAACCTGGGGCTGACCTGCGATCCGGTGGGTGGCCTGGTGCAGATTCCGTGCATCGAGCGCAACGCGGTGGCCAGCATCAAGGCGATCACCGCGGCCGGCTGGCGTTGCGGGGCGACGGGGTGCACCACGTGTCGTTGGACAAGGTCATCAAGACCATGCGGGAGACCGGCGCGGACATGAAGGTCAAGTACAAGGAGACCGCGCGGGGCGGGCTCGCCGTCAACGTCATCGAATGCTGAGGGCACCTCCGCGCCGACCGTGATTCGCCGTGCGCGAGATCAGTCGTCGCCGGCGAGGTCGGCAAGCGTGATCGGCTGCATCAGCGTACGAGACGCATGTCCCTGAAGATCCACCGAACTCACCGGCCGGGCCGCTTCTCGGGCGGTGAGGCATGCTGTGGCGTAACCACATGTTCGCCCCTGGCACCAGCCCATGCCAGCGCGGGTCAACAGCTTCGTGCCCCGGGCATCGCCCGCGGACAGTTCACGCACCGCCTGCCGAACAGCGCCTGCCGACACCTCCTCGCACCGACAGACGAGCGTCTGGTCGTCACACAGGTCGGGCCAGAACGCCGGCACGGGATGAACCGCGTGCAGAGCCGCCGCGAAACGACGCAGTCGACGCCGGATCCGTAGCAGCCGGCTGCGCTCACCCGCACGCAGCGGCTCCGCACGGCCGAGAGACCGGGCGATCGCGTCCCCGGCGAGGTGCCCTTCCACGAGCGCCAGCTTCGCCCCGCCGACGCCGGTCACCTCGCCCGCTGCATACACGCCCGGTACCGAGGTCGCTTGATCCGGCCCGATCCTCACCACGAGACTGCCGTCGCGGTCCATGAATGTCTCGCATCCCAGGGCGACAGCCACCTCCACCTGCGGGGTGAAGCCGAAGCCGACGGCGAGACCGTCGCAGCCGACGTGTCTCTCGCTGCCGGGCACCACCGAGCCCAGCGGGCTGATCGCCGCCACCGTCACCCCGGTCAGCTGCTCGTCGCCGTGCGCGGCCACCACAGCCGTACGCCGCCGATACGGCACCCGACGGCGCAGCATGCGCCAGCCGTACCGGCCTGCCTCGGTCAACTTGCTCGCTGCGCCGAGAACCGCACCGACATGCCGTGCGTACCGGACAGGGTCGTTCGCCTCGTACACGCCGACCACCGTGGCGCCGGCGTCGGCCAAGCCGGTCGCGACCGGCAACAGAAACGGTCCGGTACCCCCGACGACGACGCGTCGCGCGAACACCACCCCTTGACCCTTCAGCAGGGCCTGAGCTCCACCTGCGGTGACCACCCCCGGCAGATCCCACCCTGGAAAAGGGACAACCCGGTCATGAGCTCCGGTGGCGATGACGAGTCGCCGGCCGTACACGACCGTGGAGTGCGTGTGGACGGCGAACTGCGGACCGACGTCGTCCGGGCGAGACTCGACGAACCACAGTGCCGCGTCGGGGTGGTGATGGAGCTGGTCGAACCGTGCGCGCAGACCGGCGAAGACCGCCCAGTCCGTGTGGCTGTGGGCATCCGCTCCGGATCGGTGCCGCCAGTACTGTCCGCCGGGACGCGGCCCGGCATCCAGGACGGCCACCCGGCAGCCGGCGTCGGCCGCCGTGACCGCCGCGGCCAGACCGGCCGGTCCTGCACCGATCACCACCAGGTCGTACGTGCTCATGTCCTCTCCCGCCGCTCGTCCTGAGGTTCGATCACGTCACCGCTGCGGGCGACCACCAGACAGGCCCGCTGCGACGGCACACCGTTGACCGTGACGAGACAGTCGAAGCACACGCCGATGCCGCAGAAGACCCCCCGGGGTCGCCCTTCGACGCGTGTGCTCCGCCAGGATCGGATCCCGGCGGCCAGAAGAGCCGCGGCTACGCTCTGCCGCCCGTCGTGAGGGATCGAACGGCCGTCAAAGGTGAACATGGTGACGCTCCGGTGCGAACGGTCGTAGATCTACATGCGGGCGGCGGTCGGTCAGCAGTGCCGCGATGGCGTGCCCGGTCGCCGGGGCGAGGCCGATACCGGCGCCCTCGTGGCCGGTGGCATGGTAGAGCCCCGGCACGTTCTTGTCCGCGCCGATGATCGGCAGGTGGTCCGGACTGTACGGCCGGAAACCCCGGTAGGCGCGGATCGCGGAGACGCCGGCCAGGATCGGGAACAGGCGTATCGCAGCCGCTGCGAGCCCTCTCAGCGCCGGCAGAGACATGGCCGGGTCGAAGCCGACATGCTCCCGGCTGGACCCGATCAGGATCGTGCCGGCGCGAGTCCCCTCCACCACCGGGGAGATCTCCAGCCCAGCGGTGCTGCGCTCGACGTTCGCAACGTAGCCGGCGGCGTAGACCTTGTGCCGCACGAGCTCTGGCAGCGGCTGGGTGACCAGGACGAAGCCACGTCGAGGCAGGATCGGCAGTTCGACGCCCGCCAACGCGGCGACTCTGCCAGCCCATACGCCGGCGGCGTTCACCACCCTGGTCGTTGACAGCACGCCATGATCAGTCCGCACAGCTCGAATCCCCCCGGTGCCGTCCCGGAGCAGGCCGACGACGCAGGTGCCGGTCAGTACCGTTGCCCGGGCCGCACGGAGCAGGTGTGCGGCGGCGAGCATGGGCTGGACCTGCATGTCCTGGGGATAGTGCACCGCACCGACGAGATGGGGGGACAGGTGCGGCTCGTAGCCGGGCAACTCATGCGAGGCGACGGCGTGCGCCTCGACGCCCGCAGCACGCTGGCGGTCCGCGAACGCCGACAGCGTGTCGTGCTCTGTCGCCGAGGCCGCCACCACCAGTCCGCCCTTACGCTCCAGTTCGATCTGCGCATCGCCCACCGTCTCGCCCAGTTCGCGCCACAGCGCGACGGAATGAAGCGCCAGGCTGAGTTCCGGTCCGGGTGATTTGTCGGACAGGAGGATGTTGCCTTCGCCGGCCCCGGTGGTGCCGGACGCGACGCCCGCCCGGTCCACCACTGTCACCGTCAGGCCGGCCCGGGCGGCGTAGTAGGCGCAGGCGGCACCGGTCATCCCGGCGCCTATCACCACCACGTCGGCGCCGGCGTCGATCACGACGACACCCGGTGCATCCATGCCTCGATCTCGTCGGGACGTCGAGGTAGCCCGGAGGAGAGGACTCGACAGCCGTTGTCGGTGACGAGAACGTCCTCCTCGATCCGAATCCCGATTCCGCGCAGCTCAGCCGGAACCAACTCGTCGTCAGGCTGGAAGTAGAGGCCGGGCTCGACAGTGAGAACCTGGCCGGCAGCCAGCCGTCCGTGCAGGTAGCTGTCAGCGCGGGCAGCCGCGCAGTCGTGGACGTCCAGACCGAGCATGTGGCCTGATCCACACAGCGTCCACCGCCGGTAGAGCCCAGACTCCTCGGTCAAGGCGCGTTCCGGCGACACAGGCAGCACGCCCAGGTCGGCGAGGCCGTACGCCAGCACGGTCATCGCCGCCTGATGGAACGCACGCCAGTCGGCGCCCGGCTTGAGGCAGTCCAGAGCTGCGTCGTTCGCCTTCAGGCACAACTCGTAAAGATCGCGTTGCAGCGGACTGAACCGGCCGGACACCGGTAGAACCCGAGTGATGTCTGCCGTGTAGAGCGACCTCGTCTCGGCACCGGCGTCGAGCAGCAGCAGGTCCCCGTCGCGGACCGCGCCGTCGTTGTCGATCCAGTGCAAGGTGGCGGCGTGCGCACCGGCGGCCACGATCGAGTGGTATCCGACGTCGTTGCCCTCCAGGCGGGCTCGCTGCCAGAACACCCCCTCCAGGTAACGCTCGGACGTACGCTTCGCCATCGGCAAGGCACGCACCATGTCCTCGAAACCGCGGGTGGTGATGGCTACCGCCTCTTCCAGCTGGCCGATCTCCCAGTCGTCCTTGACCAGCCGCATCTCATCCAGTACCGCGGCGAACTCCAGGTCGCCCGGCCCCGCGGCGTCGGCCGTCAGCCCATCCACGTGCACGTCGACTCCACGCAGCACGCGGGTCGGAACGCCCCGCCCGGACAGAACCGATTCCAGCTCGGCCAGATGACGGGTCGTCACAGCCAGCCGCCGACGGCTCTCTCCCAAGGTGGGCCGGCGTCCGGCCCACAGTTCCCCGTACATCCGGTCACGGAAGAACTCGGGCGTGCTCCGGTCGGATCGGGGGCGAAGATAGAGCATCTCCTCGCCGTCCGGCTCGATGACCAGGACCCCGTCTGAGGACTGGTCGCCGGTCAGCCAGACATAGGCAGAATGCGGGCGGAACCGATAGTGCTGGTCATTGGAACGCCTCTTGAAGCTTCCGGCCGGGACGACGAGCCGTTCCCCGGAGAAACGGCCGTGCAGCTGTCTCCGGCGCGCCGCGGCCCAGCCGGCGACCTCGTCGACCTGTGTGACGTACTGCTCGCTGTCCGCCCACCCGGAGAGCATGAACTTCTCCAGCGCGGGGCTGACCGGCAGATCATGACTACCGGTGTGCAGGTCGACCCGTTTCATGCGGCCTCCTCGGCGGGATTGGGTGGGGGAGTGCAGAGGGTGATGGTGCGCAACGAGGTGTAGAAGTCCAGTGCGGCTGTGCCCTGTTCTCGAGGGCCCTGGCTGGACGCCTTCTCACCGCCGAACGGCGCATGGAAATCGACTCCGGTAGTGGGCGTGTTGACCCGGATGAGACCGGTGTCGACGGCCCGGACCACCTCGAACAACCGGCCGATGTCGCGGCCGTGGACGGACGTCACCAGCCCGTACCGAACATGGTTGACCAGAGCGGCCGCGGCGGGCAGGTCCGGCACGGTGAAGATGCTGGCCAGCGGGCCGAACGTCTCCTCGCACGCGACCGGATGGCCGGGGTCGACCGAATCGAGCAGCACCGGCGCCACATAGAGGCCGTCACCCGGGGACGTGAGACGGGTGAGAACCCGGCCTCCTGCCGCGCGGGCTGCCGCGACGCCGTCCAGAACTCGACGGCGCGCGGCGTCGGTGATGACGGGACCTACTGCGACGCCGGCATCGGCCGGGTCGCCGACGCGTAGCCCCGCCACCGCGGCCACCAGGGCTTCGGTGAGCGCGGTGGCATCGCCCACCACGATGATCCGCCGGGTCGCGGTGCACTTCTGGCCCGCATATCCCATGGCGGCACCTGCCAGCATCGTGGCAGTGGTGGCAGGGTCGGCGTCCGGCAGCACGACCGCGGCGTTCTGTCCGCCCATCTCCGCCTGAACCGGCAGCCCGGCGCGAACGGCGGCGGCGGCGACACCCCTGCCGACCGTCGCGGAGCCGGTGAAGGACACGACGTCAGCCGCTTCGACGACGGCCTGTCCGGTGTCCGCCCCTCCCGGCACGACATGGAGCAGATCGTCGGGCAGCAGCCCGTCGAACAGGCCCGCCACCAACTCGCCGCAAGCCAGCGCCTCGGGTGACGGCTTGAGCAGCACTCCGTTACCAGTGGCGAGGGCCGGTGCGGCCTTCCACAGGGGGATGGCCAGTGGAAAGTTCCACGGCGTGATCAGACCGGCCACGCCCCGCGGCCGACGTTCGGTGAACAGCAGTCCCGGCTGATTCGCCGGCAGCGTCGGCGCCAGCAGGTCGCCGATCGCCGCGAAGCAGGACTGTGCGTAGTAGTCGAGGATCGCAGCGGCCCGGCTGACCTCGGCGTTCGCCTCCACGACCGGCTTGCCCACCTCACGGACGATCAGGGAAGCCGCTTCACCGGCCCGAGCCCGCAGCCGGTCCGCCGCCCCGCTCAGGGCAGCGGCGCGGCCGGAGGGATCCCGACGGCGCCAGGCGTCCTGCGCGACACGGACCGAATCGGCGAGCTTCCGCACCCCATCAGGAGTGACCGGGGCACGCTCCGCGACTACATCGTCCGGCTTCTGAGGAGAACGGCTCTGAATGAGACTCACAACATGAATCCCGCCGGGAAAGGATCCTCGGGGTCGAGGAAGAACTGGGCGGTACCGGTAAGCCACGCCCGCCCGGTAACTGTCGGCACCACCGCGGGCCGACCGGCGACGGTGGTCGTATCGACCAGCCGACCGGAGAACCGGCTGCCGATGATGGACTCGTTGACGAATTCTTGTCCGAGGGGGAGCAACCCGCGGGCGTGGAGCTGCGCCATCCTCGCCGACGTGCCGGTCCCGCAAGGGGATCGGTCGAACCAGCCGGGATGGATGGCCATGGCGTGGCGTGACAACCGGGCGGTCGCCCCCTCCGCCGTCAGGTAGACGTGGTGGCATCCGGCGATGTGCGGCTGTTCGGGGTGCACTGGCCGGGCGGTGTCGTTCACGCCTCTCATGACACTGAGGCCCACCTCCAGCAGCCGTTGTTTGTCCGTGCGATCCAGTCGCAGGCCCAGCTCCGGCAGGTCGACGATCGCATAGAAGTTGCCGCCGAACGCGAGGTCGTAACGGACGTGGCCGTAGCCGGGGACGTCGACCAGCGCGTCCTGTTCCACCAGGAAGGAAGGAACGTTCTGGATGGTGACAGCGGTGGCGCGGCCCTGCTCGATCTTGACAGACGCCACCACCAGTCCGGCCGGCGTATCGAGGCGGATCGTGGTCACCGGCTCGGTGACCGGCACCATCCCGGTCTCTGCCAGTACGGTAGCCACACCGATCGCACCGTGTCCGCACATCGGCAGGCACCCCGACACCTCGATGAAGACCACACCGACATCGGCGTCCGGGCGGGTGGGCGGCTGGAGGATCGCACCCGACATGGCGGAGTGCCCGCGCGGCTCGTACATCAGAAACGTGCGCAGGTCATCGCGGTGGTTCGTCAGGTACTCCCGACGTTGCGCCATGGTGTCGCCCGGCAGGAGCGGCGCGCCTCCGGTCACCACCCGGGTGGGCATTCCCTCCGTGTGGGAGTCGACGACGTGAATGACGCGGCTGCTGCGCATCAGCGGTGCCCTGCCGCGAGCAGCCGTTCGGTCGTGGCACGGATGACCTCGGCGTCGGCGGGGGCCAGTGGCTGGCG
Source organism: Micromonospora chalcea (assembly GCF_028768405.1). NCBI lineage: Bacteria > Bacillati > Actinomycetota > Actinomycetes > Micromonosporales > Micromonosporaceae > Micromonospora > Micromonospora chalcea. Next base: position 6,787,090 of record NZ_CP118233.1, read on the forward strand.
CGGCTGGCGCGTGAAGCCACCGGGACGACCGGCGACATCCATGGAAAGCTTGATCGCCTGAACGAACTCAGTGCGCGAATCCCAACGGAGCAGCGGATGCAGTGCCCGGTAGAGGAGGACGGCCGTCCTGAGATCACCCGCCGTCGCGGCCTCGTAAAGACGAACGCAGCTCGCCGGAATGGCGTTCTGGTAACCGCCAATCCACCCCACCGCGCCCGCGATCAGGAATTCGAGCGCGACGTCGTCCGCGCCGGCGAGGATGTCGAGACCAGGCGCCGTCTCGGCGATCTGGTACGCCCGGCGGGCGTCGCCGCTGAACTCCTTGACCGCGACGATCAAACCTTCGTCGTGTAGACGCCGCAGCAGGTCGGGTGTCAGGTCCACCCTCGTGTCCATCGGATTGTTGTAGGCGACGATCGGTAGACCTGCCTTCGCCACCTCGCGGTAGTGGGCCAGCACTGCTGCCTCGTCAGCGCGGTACGTCGTCGGTGGCAGCAACATGACGGCCGGGCAGCCTTCCTCCGCAGCCTGCTCGGTCCAGCGCCGTGCCTCGTCGGCACCGTAGGCCGAGACGCCTGGTACGACGGCGAACCCATCAGGGGCGGCTTGCACCGCCGTTCGCACCACCGAAGCCCGTTCCTCGCTGCTGAGCGCCTGGTATTCACCGAGGGAACCGTTGGGGACAACGCCATGGCAGCCGTTGTCAGCGAGCCACCCGACATGTGCAGCGTAAGCATCGAAATCGATGCCCTGGTCGGCGTGGAACGGTAGAGCGGTCGCTACGAGAACCCCACGCCACGGCGCCATTTCCATGCGGCCTCCATCGGTAATATGTTACACAGCACCATAGTGGCTGCGCCCGCCCCGTCAAGAGGTGCAATCGGCCCGCCCCTGGCACGTTCGAGGTCAGTCGATGACGTGCTGAGGGCGTGACCGCATGCGATGGCGGGCCGGCTGCTGCCGGCGAGCACAGTAGGTGTGGCCCGAGGTGCCATGCTGGCGGTCGGGGGCGGCAGCATGGCATGTCGGACGTGCTAACAGACCACGTTGGTCCTAGTCTTCACGACGGGCCGCCCAGATGCCTCGGACGTGCCGCAAGTGGTGCTGCATCAGGCCGACCACGGCCTCACGGTCACCCCCGGCGATGAGCTCGATCAACTCGAGATGCTCGTTCGCGGAGTCGACCAGCCCTCCACTCTCCACCAGCGCGTCGAGGCCGTACAAACGGGTGTGATTGCGCAGGTCGGCAACCGTCTCGACCAGCCGTTGATTCCCGGCGGCACGCAACAGTGTCAGGTGGAAGGCGTTGTCCGATTCGATGTACGCCACCAGGTCCCCACGTCCGGCAGCAGAAACGATGTTGTCCGCCAACCTCCGCAGTTCCCGCACCTGCGGTTCCGACAGTCTGCCTGTCTGGTCGGCCACCACCGGAATCTCGAGAAGCTCCCGAATCTGAGTGATTTCGTCCAGATCCCGCTCACTGAGGGCCTTGACGCGGAACCCCTTGTTCTTGACGATCGAGACCAAGCCCTCCTTGGCCAGGTCGAGGATCGCTTCGCGAACCGGCGTGGGCGAGACGCCGAAGCGTCCGGCAAGCATCGGGACGGAGTAGGTCGAATCCGGCCTCAAGCTGCCAGCCACGATAGCCGCGCGCAGGGCGTGCGCTACGTCCTCGCGTAGGCTCTGCCGACTCTGAAGCGGGTTCAGGTCCAGCGTGGATGCGGCAGCGCTCGCATCGCCAGTCCGCTGGTTGCCTTTCACAGTTGCATCCGCTCCGGTCCCGTCGAGCCAACCCTGAGAACAAGGCCGCCCCCCCGGGGGCCCGCCCTTCATCCCTGCTGACGGCGGCCCTGTCCCTCAGTGCCACTGTCAACCACCGCGCCGATCTCGGAGCCTACCCAGTGGGTATCGTCTCGACATCTACCGGGCGGCGGCCGGTGGGTCGCAGCCTGCTGGCGTCCCCCTCGGGCTTGCCGTGCCCGCGGGGCCGGGAGTGGGAGCGGCTCAGTTTCGCTCCTGGCTGTGGCGGCCTGAACCGAGGCGGGCCGGCTCTGGTCGTACCCCGCGCCCGGCCCAGCAGACATGACCAGGAGGCCGTCGCAGGCGGGACCTGCTGGCCGACCTCGCCCTCGGGCTCGTCCGCGCAGACCGGCCAGTTCCCGGACGAAATGGCCGGGAACTCGCCCTGCTTCGGAGGCCGCCACGCCGTCTCCGTCCGGCTGACGGCGCGGGCCGCGGCGGAGCCGATGCCCGCGACCGCACGCTCCAGTGCATCGACCGACAGCGTCGGCGTGGTGAGGGCGATCGGGATCAGCTGGTCAGGTCGGCCCATTGGAAGCCGTTACGCAAGGGTTGTCCGCCGATGTGCGTTGCGGGGATGGGGGATCTGGTTGGCGAGGGCGTACTCCTGCGGGAAGCGGCAGCGGTAGTAGGCGTCGCCGTGGTTGTACTGGCCCTGCAGGCGACGGTCGCAGGCGGCGCAGTAGATGAGGCCGCGGAAGACGTACGGGTTGCGGGTTCCAGCCATGATGCCGGTGTGGGCCATGGCCACGTCGTCGACGACCCGGGTCACACCGTTCATTCGACGGACCCGGCCCTGACGAAGCGGTCAGTGGCCAGACCCGGCACCGGTCAGCCCGCACCGAGACCGTCAACCGGCGAGGCGGGCCAGGCCTCCCATCTTTACCGCGGTGAACACCGCGGCGGCCAGCGCCACGTCGGAGAGCAGCATCAGCCCGATGGCGTAGGAGCCCTGCGACCCGTACACCCAGCCCATGACCAGAGGTGGCACGAACCCGCCGAGCCCGCCGGCGGCCCCGACCAGCCCGGTGACCGCGCCCACCTGGTCGGCGGGGGCGACCTTGCCGACCAAGGCGAACACCGCGCCGCTGGCTGCGCCGAGCAGCACCGCCATGCCGAGCAGCGCGACCGTGGCGACCGGCATCAGGGCCGGCTGGAAGGCCTGCACGACGGCGAACCCGGCCACCCCGGCGAAGCACCACACCAGCACCGGCACGGGGTGCAGCCGGTCGGAGAGCCAGCCGCCCGCCGGGCGGGCCAGCACGGCGAGCACGACGAACCCGGCGGTCCGCAGCGCACCGTCCGCGGCGTCGAGCCCGTAGGCGGTGCGCAGGTACGCCGGCAGGTACACGCTGAAGGCCACGAACCCGCCGAACCCGACCGCGTACAGGAAGCACAGCTGCCAGGTGACGGTCAGCCGGGCGACGCCGGCGAGCCGCTGCCAGGCCGACCCGGTGGGCCGGGCCGGGCCCGGCGCGTCGCGCAGCAGCAAGAACGACAGCACCGCGTACGCCGCCAGGATCGCCGCGACCAGCAGAAACGGGGCCCGCTCCCCGTAGGTGTCGGCCAGCCGGACGGTGGTGAAGTTGGCGATCGCCGTGCCACCCATGCCGACACCGAACACGCCGATGGCGAAGCCGCGCCGGGCCGGCGGATACCAGCCGGACACCAGCGGGACGCCGACGGCGAAGGCGGTGCCGCCGATGCCGAGGAAGAAGCCGGTCACGATCAGCGCCGGGTAGGAGGAGACCGTGGTGAGGGTCAGCACCGGCACGATGGTGACGACGGTGACCAGCGGGAAGACTACCCGGGCCCCGTACCGGTCGGTGAGCGCGCCGACCGGGATGCGGCCCAGCGAGCCCACGATCACCGGCACCGCGACGAGCAGGGACTGCGCGGCGAAGCCGAGCCCCAGCCGTTCCTTGATGCCGGGGCCCAGCGGACCGAGCAGGGCCCATGCCCAGAAGTTCACCAGGAAACCGAGGGTGGCCACGGCTAGCTGGAGGGCGGCGCCGGAGGTGGCCTCGGGACGCCCGACCGGGGCGGTGGACCCGGCTTGGTCACGGATGCTGGTCATCGTTCAACTCCGTCAGGATTGTCGTGCTGCTGTCGCGGCGTCAAAGGGGAATGCGGCGGTCCGCTTCACCGGTACGAGCCTCGCTCGAGCCAACCCACCCCGGCAGGGCCGGAAGACCCGGCCAGGAGGACGTCCCCACCTGTCACGGCAGGGTGAGCAGACCGACCGGGGTGCCGGGACGCCAACCGGGCGGCACCACGGCCAGCGCGTCGGCGTCCGCCGCCGCGCCCAGGTATCCCGGGTGCGCCCCGTCGACCAGCCGCACGCCCCGCGCGCCGCGCCGAACCGGCACGATCCGGGTGTTCCGCTCGTCGAGGCGCAACGGATCGGTGAGGACGGCGGTGTCCAGATCGGCCGGCGGCCGTCCGGCCAGCCCGGTGAGCAGCGGGTCGATCAGGGTGAGCGCGGCGACCAGCGCCGCGTACGGGTTGCCCGGCAGGCCGACGATCCACTGGGCCCCGGCCTGGGCCAGGATCTGTGGGTGCCCGGGCCGGCACCGCACCCCGTCCACGTGCGCCACGGCCCCGAGGTGCCGCAGCGACGCGTGCAGCCCGTCCGCCGGGCCGACGGAGGACGCCCCGCAGACGACCGTCACGTCTGCTTCTCGCGTGCTGTCCGCGATCGCCTCGGCGAACCAGTCGGGCTGGTCGCCGACCATCCGAGGACCCAGGAGGTCCGCTCCCCAGGCGGACAGCAGCGGGGTCAGCATCGGGCCGATCGCGTCCCGGACCCTGCCCCACGGGGGACGGCCGGCGTGGATCACCTCGTCGCCGCTGATCACCAGGCGGGCCCGGGGTCGGGCCCGGACGGTGAGGTGGTCGAGGCCGACGCTCGCGGCCAGCCCCAGCACCGCCGGCGTGACCGGCGAACCCGTCGGCACCAGTTCCTGACCGCGGGCGGCGTACTCGCCCGCGCTCCGGATGTGCCGACGGTCGCCCGGCACCGCCCGCAGGACGTCACCGATCCGGTCGGCGATCTCGTAGGGCACGACCCGGTCCGCCCGGGCCGGGACGGGAGCGCCGGTGGCCACCTCTACGGCGGTCCCCTCGACCAGGGGCGCGACGGCGTGGGTGCGACCGGCCAGGATCCGGCCGACCACCCGCCACGGGCCCGGACCGCGCACCGCGTATCCGTCCATCGCGGAGTTGTCGAACCCGGGCAGCGGGACCGCCGCGACCAGTGGCGCCGCGAGGGTCCGGCCGGCGGCGGAGGCCAGCGGTACCGACTCCGCGGGCAGGGGAGCGGGGAGCCGGTGGGCCAGCGCCCGCGCCGCGGCCCACTCCGTCGCGGGTCGGGACGAATGGTGACTGTCGGTGTGGTGCGGTGCGATGGTCACCGGTGGTTCCTCCCTGCCGGGACGTCGGGCTGCCCGTTCGCCGGAGGCAGCCGGTGGCGGTCTCCGGGCGGTCGAGGCGGCGGTGGTCACCGGCGCGAGCGGGTCCGACCGCCGCGCGGGGTGGGCAGCCGGGGCGGCCCCTCCCATCCGGGGCGGGTCGGCCGCAGTCCGGGCCGGTCGTCGCGGCTGCGATAGACGACGTAGGGTCGGGTGGCGTAGCCGACCGGGGCGCTGAACGCATGGACGAGGCGGGTGAACGGCCAGAACGCGAAGAGCGCGAAGGCGGCCAGGATGTGGATCTGGAAGCCCACCGGGACGTCGGCCATGATCCCCGGATCCGGGCGGAGGTAGAACAGCGACCGGAACCACGGGGAGATGGTCTCCCGGTAGTCGTAGCCGGTGCCGGCGACGTTGGCCCGCACCGTGGCCCAGAGGCCCAGCACGATCACCCCCGCCAGCACCACGTACATCGCCTTGTCGTTGCGGGTGGTGGCGGCGAAGACCGGCCCGGTCAACCGGCGGCGGGCGATCAGGATGCCCAGCCCGATCAGGGTGCAGAAGCCGGCTACCGTGCCGATGAACACGGCCATGAGGTGGTAGGTGTGCTCGGTGACGCCGACCGCCTCGGTCCAGGACTTCGGGACCAACAGGCCACCGATGTGTCCGATCAGGACCATCAGTACTCCGAAGTGGAACAGTGGGCTGCCCCACCGCAGGATGCTGCTCTCGTAGAGCTGGGAGGATCGGGTCGTCCAGCCGAACTTGTCGTAGCGGTGGCGCCAGATCAGGCCGCCGACGAGGATCGCGATCGACAGGTACGGGTACACCACCCACAGCAGGATGTTCATCGGCGTCCTCCAGTCGTGTCGACCAGTCCGAATGGTTCGAGTCCGACCTGCTCCACCGGCGGCCCGATGCGGGCCAGCCGGGCGGCGGCGGCGATGTCCCCGGGCTGGGCGGGCGGCAGCATCTCCCGGACGGCGGCGACGGCCTGCCGGTACACCGACTTCTCCCGCGCCAGCGCCTCGACCAGCAGGTCGAGGCCGACGCGGTTCTCCCGCAGCAGCCGCCACCCGTCGTCGTCGGCGGCGGCCAGGTCGAGGACAGCGGGCAGGAAGTCGGGCAGCTCGCCGTCGACGACGGTCAGTCCGGCCGCCTTATACGCGGCGGCGAAGTCGACCAGCGCCTCACCCCGGCGACGGGTGTCGCCGCAGGTGTAGTAGGTCAGGTGCAGGCAGCAGCGGCGCCGGAAGTCGAACACCTCCACGTAGGCGGTCCGCAGGTCGACCGGCGCGTCGGCTTCCCGGTGGGCGACCACCTCGCGCAGCGGCCGGGCGACCTCGGCCGGCAGGCCGTCGAGCGCGGCCCGCACGGTGGGCAGCGCGGCGAGGACCTCCTCTTCGGGATAGCGCAGCAGCAGGGACGCCGCGCGGGCGGCCACCGCCCGCCAGGTCGGCTGGCTCACCGGTTACCTCCGTCGACGGGTGCGGATTCGTGGCTGCGGGGCGGGAAGAGACCCTTCGGGCTGCCCTTGCCGTCCCAGTTGAGCAGGTTGACCCGGCGGGGTTCGTCGCCCGGATCGGTGAAGCCCTCCGCGGTCTGCCGGTCGCGCAGCATGTGGAAGGTCTCCACCTGGACCGGCATCGGCGTGCCGGAGGACTCCCCGAAGGGCCCCTGGCCGTACGGGCCGCCGCCGCCCATCCCGGGGCCGCCCTCGTAATCGAGGCTGCACTCGGTGGCGATCTTCTCCAGCCGGTGCGCGTCCTCGGCGTGCGCGGCGGGGATGACGTACCGCTGCTCGTACTTGGCGATGGCGAGCAGCCGGTACATCTCGTCCATCTCCGCGCCGGTCATGCCGACCGCGGCGGCGATGGACTCGTCGCGCTCCTCGCCCAGGTTGATCCGGCGCTGGTAGGCGCGCATCGCGGCGAGCCGGTTCAGCACCCCGCGCACCGGCTCCGGATCGCCGGCGGTGAAGAGCTCGGCGAGGTACTCCACCGGGATGCGCAGCGCGTCGATGGCCCCGAAGAGGTTGCCGGCCTCCTCCGCGTCGTGGCCGGTCTCGCGCAGCGCGTCGGCCACCGGCGACAGCGGCGGGATGTACCAGACCATCGGCATGGTCCGGTACTCCGGGTGCAGCGGCAGCGCCACCTCGTAGCGCATGATCAGGTCCCAGATCGGCGAGCGCTGCGCGGCGTCGATCCAGTCGTCCGGGATGCCGACCTCGCGGGCGGCGGCGACCACGGCCGGGTCGTGCGGGTCGAGGAAGACCGACCGCTGCGCGTCGTACAGGTCGTGTTCGTCGGCGATGGCGGCGGCCTCGGCGACGCGGTCGGCGTCGTAGAGCATCAGCCCGAGGTAGCGCAGCCGCCCCACGCAGGTCTCGGAGCAGATGGTGGGCTGGCCGATCTCGATGCGCGGGAAGCAGAAGGTGCACTTCTCGGCCTTGCCGGTGCGGTGGTTGAAGTAGACCTTCTTGTAGGGGCAGCCGGTCACGCACATCCGCCAGCCCCGGCAGCGGTCCTGGTCGACCAGCACGATGCCGTCCTCGGCCCGCTTGTAGATCGCCCCCGACGGGCAGGAGGCCGCGCAGGACGGGTTGAGGCAGTGCTCGCAGATGCGCGGCAGGAAGAACATGAAGGTCTTCTCGAACTCCTGCTTCACCTGGCCGGAGACCTTCGCCAGCACCGGGTCACCGGCGGCGATCTCGTTGCCGCCGGCGAGCGAGTCGTCCCAGTTGGCGCTCCAGGTAATCTTCGTATCCTGGCCGGTGAGCAGCGACTTCGGCCGGGCCACCGGGGTGTCCTCGCCGGCCGGCGCGTTGATCAGGTGCTCGTAGTCGTACGTCCACGGCTCGTAGTAGTCCTGCATGGATGGCAGCTTCGGGTTGGCGAAGATGCTGAACATCTTCTTCACCCGGCCACCGGAGCGTGGCTTGAGCTTGCCGGAGCGGGTCCGCACCCAGCCGCCCTGCCAGCGCTCCTGGTTCTCGTAGGTGCGCGGGTAGCCCTGCCCGGGGCGGGTCTCCACGTTGTTGAACCAGACGTACTCGACGCCGGAGCGGTTGGTCCACGCCTGCTTGCAGGTGACCGAGCAGGTGTGGCAGCCGATGCACTTGTCGAGGTTCATCACCATCGCCATCTGTGCCATGACCCGCATCAGTACTGCACCTCCTGGGAGCGGCGGCGGATCACGGTGACCTCGTCGCGTTGGTTGCCGGTCGGGCCGAGGTAGTTGAACGCGAAGGACAGCTGCGCGTACCCGCCGATGAGGTGGGTGGGCTTGACCAGCAGCCGGGTCAGCGAGTTGTGGATGCCGCCGCGCCGGCCGTTGGTCTCCGACTTGGGCACGTCGATCACCCGTTCCTGGGCGTGGTACATGTAGACCGTGCCCTCGGGCATCTTGTGCGTCACCACGGCCCGGCAGACCACCACGCCGTTGCGGTTGACCGCCTCGATCCACTCGTTGTCCCGGACGCCGATCTTCGCCGCGTCGGCCTCGCTCATCCACATCGTCGGTCCGCCCCGGGACAGCGTGAGCATGATCAGGTTGTCCTGGTACTCGGAGTGGATGGACCATTTCGAGTGCGGGGTGAGGTAGCGGACGGTGATCTCCAGCTCCCCGTTGCGGCCGAGTCGCGGTTCGCCGAAGAGCTTGTGCATGTCCAACGGCGGCCGGTAGATCGGCAGCGCCTCGCCGGCCTCGTGCATCCAGTCGTGGTCGAGGAAGAAGTGCTGCCGGCCGGTGAGCGTATGCCAGGGCTTGAGCCGCTCGGTGTTGATGGTGAACGGGGAGTAGCGGCGGCCGCCGTGCTCGCTGCCCGACCACTCCGGGCTGGTGATCACCGGCACCGGGCGGGACTGGGTGTCGGCGAAGGTGATCTGCTTGCCCTCGTGCTCGGCCGCCAGGTCCGCCAGGCGTACCCCGGTGCGCTTCTCCACGTCCCGGAAGCCCGCGGTGGCGACCCGCCCGTTGGTGGTGCCCGACAGCGCCAGGATCGCCTCGCAGGCGTGCGTGTCCTTCGCCAGCGACGGCCGCCCGTCCGCGGCGCCGCCGCGCACCTCACCGTTCTTGTGGCGCAGATACTCGACCTCCGGCCGCACGTCGACCGAGAAGCCCTTGCCGGTGGTGCCGAGGGTATCCATCAGCGGCCCGAGCGCGGCCATCTTGTCGGCGATCGCGCCGTAGTCCCGCTCGACCACCACCAGTTTCGGCATGGTCCGGCCCGGCACCGGGGTCTCCCCGGTCGCCGCCCAGTCGCGGACCCGGCCGTGCGGGGTCGCCATCGCGTCCGGGGTGTCGTGCAGCAGCGGCGCCGCGACCAGATCCTTGCGTACGCCCAGCCGCGGCCCGGCGAGAGTGGAGAACGCCTTCGCGATGCCGTGTAAGGCGTCGAAGTCGGTCCGGGTCTGCCACGGCGGGTTGATCGCCGGGGTGAAGGCGTGCACGAACGGGTGCATGTCGGTACTGCTCAGGTCGTGCTTCTCGTACCAGGTGGCGGCGGGCAGCACGATGTCGGAGAAGAGCGTCGTGGAGGTCATCCGGAAGTCCAGGCTCAGCAGCAGGTCGAGCTTGCCCTCCGGGGCCTCCTCCCGCCAGGTCACGTCCTTGGGCCGCAACTCCTCCGGCGCCTCCTCGGCGCGCAGGTTCGCGTCGGTGCCGAGCAGGTGCCGCAGGAAGTACTCGTTGCCCTTGGCCGACGAGCCGAGCAGGTTGGCCCGCCAGACGGTCAGCACCCGTGGCCAGTTCTCCGGCGCGTCCGGGTCGGTGCAGGCGAACTTCACGTCGCCCTCGCCGAGCCGCTCGGCCACCCAGCCCGTCGGGTCGTCCGGCCGGGCGGCGAGGGCCTCGTCGGCCAGGTCGAGCGGGCTGCGGTCGAAGGTGGGCATCGACGGCATCCACCCCGAGCGGGCCGACTGGGCCAGCAGGTCCATGGTGTGCTTGCCGGCGAACGCGCCGGTGCCGGTGGGGGAGGAGACCACGTCGGCGGAGTAGGTGTCGTAGCGCCACTGGTCGGTGTGCACGTACCAGAAGGCGGTGCCGATCATCTGCCGGGGCGGGCGGACCCAGTCCAGGCCGAACGCGAGCTGCGCCCAGCCGGTCGCCGGGCGGCACTTCTCCTGCCCCACGTAGTGCGCCCAGCCGCCGCCGTTGACCCCCTGGCAGCCGGTGAGGGTGACCAGCGCCAGAATCGCCCGGTAGGTGGCGTCGGAATGGAACCAGTGGTTCGTGCCGGCGCCGAGCAGGATCATCGACCGTCCGCCGGAGCGGTCCGCGTTGTCGGCGAACTCCCGCGCCACCCGGGCCACCTGCGCCGCCGGCACGCCGGTGACCGGCTCCTGCCACGCCGGCGTGTACGGCGCCTCGACGTCGTCGTACCCGGTCGGCCACTGGCCCGGCAGGCCGTCGCGGCCCACCCCGTACTGGGCCAGCACCAGGTCGAAGACGCTGGTCACCAACTGGCCCCGCACCGTGCGGGTCGGCACGCCCCGGCGCAGCGTCTGCGGGGTGTCGGTGTCGAACCGAGGCAGCTCCACCTCCACCGCGTCGCCCGCCCCGAGGCAGGTCAGCGCCGGCTCCAGGTCGCCCAGGTCCAGGTTCCACTGGCCCTGCTGCTCGCCCCAACGGTGGCCGAGGCTGCCCCGCGGCACGGCGGGAGCGTCGGTGGCCGAGTCCCAGAGCACCGTCCGGAAGGCCGCCTCCTTGTCCGTCTCGCCCAGGTCGTCGGCGGTGAGGAACTTGCCCGGCCGGTACGCCCCGTCGGCACCCGGCTCCAGGGTGACCAGGAACGGCAGGTCGGTGAACCTGCGGACGTAGTCGACGAAGCGCGGGGTGCGCTGGTCGACGAAGAACTCCTTGAGGATGACGTGCCCCATCGCCATCGCCAGGGCGCCGTCGGTGCCCGGCTGGGCGGGCATCCACTCGTCGGCGAACTTGACGTTGTCGGCGAAGTCGGGGCTGACCACCACGACCTTCTGCCCCCGGTAGCGCGCCTCGGCCATCCAGTGTGCGTCCGGCGTGCGGGTCACCGGGACGTTGGAGCCCCACATGACGAAGTAGGAGGCGTCCCACCAGTCCCCGGACTCGGGCACGTCGGTCTGGTCGCCGAAGACCTGCGGGGAGGCCACCGGCAGGTCGGCGTACCAGTCGTAGAACGACAGCATCGAGCCGCCGAGCAGGGACAGGAACCGGGCGCCGACGGCGTGCGACACCATCGACATGGCCGGGATGGGGGAGAAGCCGGCGACCCGGTCCGGGCCGTACTCGGCGATCGCGTGCACGTGCGCGGCGGCGACCATCTCCTGGGCCTCGTCCCAGGTGATCCGCACCAGGCCGCCCTTGCCGCGGGCCTTCTGGTAGCGGCGGCGTCGTTCCGGGTCGGCCTGGATGTCCGCCCACGCGGCCACCGGATCACCGAGGCGGCCCCTGGCCTCCCGGTACATCTCCACCAGCACGCCCCGCGCGTACGGGTAGCGGACCCGGGTGGGGGAGTAGGTGTACCAGGAGAAGGCGGCACCCCGGGGGCAGCCCCGAGGCTCGTACTCAGGCCGGTCCGGTCCGACGCTCGGGTAGTCGGTCTGCTGCTGCTCCCAGGTGATGATGCCGTCCTTGACGTACACCTTCCAGGAGCACGAGCCGGTGCAGTTCACTCCGTGTGTGGAGCGCACCACCTTGTCGTAGGACCAGCGATCCCGGTAGAAGGCGTCCGCCTCCCGGCCGCCGATCTGGTGCAATGTCCTGCCGTCGGCGGAGACCTCGGCCCGGCGTACCAGGCCGCCCACCGCCAGCAGCGCCCGCCCCGCACTATCGGTGGCTCGCGACATACGCCTCATTCCTTCGATAGATGGCCGTACTGCCCCACGTTCTCGACAGATGCGCCGGAGTGCAACCCCGAGCGAGGGCGTAATGGCCATGGTGCCGACGTACAACCTCGGGAAACCGGGCCGAAGGTCCCGAGATCATCGGCTTTGAATCTGCGGGTTCGCGGCGGGACTTCGGGCCCGGTCGGGCGGTCACCGGCAGGGCACGGAGCGGGGCCCGGCCGTCTCGGCGTCACCGTCCGGGACGCCCACCCTCACCCGCGAGGCGCTCGCCGGGCAGGTCCGGGACCGGGGGCCACTGTGGAGCGTGTTCTTCCTGGTGCCGGTCGGGTGGGGCGCCGCGCTGGGCGGCCTCGACGCGGGCAGACCGAGGACGTGCTCGACGCCCTCTACGACCTCCGCGAGACCGTGCCGGTCAAGACCACCGAGGCGCACCGCCGGTAGCCGCGGGGCGGCGTCGGCAGCGGCCGGCATCCGGGCCGGCTCACCCGGCCGCCGCCTCCGCCGGGGTGATCCGGTCCCAGGCCGGGATCGGCAGCGCGATCACCGCGGCCGGGAAGAGACCGTGCTCCTCGTTGTCGATGTGCCGGTGGAGCCGGTCCAGGGCGGCCAGCACCGCGGGCCAGTCCGGGGCGGCCCGGTCGACGCCGCCGAGCACGCCGTGGATGTCGTCGTGCTCCGCGCAGAGCTTCGCCACCGCCTCGGCCAGGCTGCCCTCGGCCCGCAGCTCCTCGAAGAGGCCGTCCTCCTCGGTGGCGGTGTGCGGCATCAGCAGCGCCAGCAGCGCGTCCAGCGCCACCAGAGCGTCCGGGCCGCCGGCCCGCACCGCGCCGCGCAGCAGGCCGGCCGCGTTCGCGATCGCCTCGTGCTCGGCCGAGAGCCGGCCGATCAGCGGGAACTCCCGACAGCCGCAGTAGTTGCACACTTCGTCTCCTGACCACGAGGGTGGGCGACTCCATCGTGCGTACCGGCAACCTCCGTCAGCAGGGCCGGACGGCCCGGTACGCCGGGACGGCGGGCCCTGACCCCCGCCGCCCTGGCACCGACAGACTGCTCAGACCGTCAACGGCCGGCGGGAGAGCCGGATCTGCCACACGTCCGGCCCGTCCTGCAGCCACTCGCTGGTCATGCCGTCGCCGTAGCGGGCTGCGACCTCGGCCAGCAGCGGGCGGGGTGCGTGCGGGGCGACCAGCACCAGCGCTCCACCGGCCGGCAGCGCCTCCAGCGCCGCCTGCACCCGCGCGTGGCGCTGGTCGTGCGGGAGCTGCCGGACGTCCAGCCGGGGATCGATGGTCAGGGTCGGTGCCGCCGCGTCGGCCGGTGCCCGGTCACCACCGCAGCCGCAGCCACCCCCGCCGCAACCGCCGCCTTTCGAGCCTTCCGAGGAGCCGAGCAGATCATGCATCCCCTCCAGCAACTTCGCCAGCGAGACGTCGGCCGCGTCCACCAGCAGCGGGACGACCAGGTCGTTCTCCTTGGCCAGGTGGACGGCGAGGAGCGCGGCGAGGGCGCGCGCGGTGCCGGCGAGGCGTACCGGCCGGTTGCCGGTCTCCAGCTCGGCGACCAGGCCGGTGATCGCCTGGTGCTCGTCGAGCATGCCCCGGACCAGCAGCTCACCCTCGGCCCGCTCACCGGCGGCGGCGTAGAGGGATTCCTCCTCGGCGTGCGCGTGCGGCAGCAGTTCGTCGCGGAGCCATCGGAGCAGTTCGTCGCGGTGCCGGAGCGCCCCGGCGGCGTCACCCTGGTCGGCCGCGGTCAGCAGGTTTCCGACGTGCCGGTCGAGGTCGGCGGCGAGCTGGGCGTGGTGCCGGACGACGGCCTGCGCGGCCTCGTGGTCGGCCGGGGAGCGTGAGGCGGACATGGAGCCCTCCAGGGTTTTGCGGGTGAACGACGTTGTAACGTTATCTAACGTGGAAACCCCGAGAACAGGGCCGGCCGGCGAGACCATCGACCCGCAACGCCACCGGGCCCTCGGCACCGCCAGCCGGGCCTCGATCCTGGAGTTCGTGCGCGCCGCCGGCGTCGGCATGACGATCGCCGAGGTGGGGGAACGGACGGGCCTGCACCTGTCCACCGCCCGCGCCCACCTCGACCGCCTGGTCGACGCCGGACTGTTGGTCAAGGCGCGGGCCAGTGGGGGCCAGCCCGGACGGCCGGCGTGGCGCTACCGGGCCGTCGCGGAGGCCCCGGCCCCCGCGCCCTACCGGGCACTCGCCGCCGCCCTGCTCGACCACCTGTCGCGGCGTGGCCACGGAGACGTCCGGGCGGAGGCCACCCGCGCCGGCCAGGCCTGGGGACGCCACCTCGCCGCCGCCACCCCGCCCGGCAGGGAGCCCGTCGAGACGCTGCTCGACGTCCTGCGCGGGCTGGGCTTCAATCCCCGCCGACACCGGACGGCCGACGGGGCGACCGAGATCCACCTGCACACCTGTCCCTTCCTGGAACTGGTCAACCGCAACCCCGACGCGATCTGCGCCCTGCACGTCGGCGTGGTCCGCGGCACGCTCGAACACGCCGGTGCCTCACCGGCCGGCGCCGTGCTCGAACCCTTCGGCGCACCCGACGCCTGCGTGGTGCGGCTGGCCCTGCCGAACATCACCGAAGAGCCGGCATGAACCCACGGCCGGTCGCCGTACGATGGCGTCTCCCCGTCCTCGCCGCGGGCGGCTTCGCCCTGGTGAGCGGTCTCTACGCCGCCCTGCTGCTGCTCGGCCTGCCGATGCCCGCGCCTCACGTCCCACTGGAGCAGGTGCACGGCCCGCTGATGGTGCTGGGCTTCGTCGGCACCCTGGTGGCGCTGGAACGCGCGGTGGCCCTCGGCACCCGGTGGGCCCTGCTCGCACCCGCCTGCTCCGGCGCCGGGGCGGTGCTGCTGGTGCTGACCGGGCCGAGCCTGCCCGGCCGGCTGCTGCTCATGCTCGCCTCGGTGCTGCTGCTGCTGATCTACCAGCGGCTGTGGTGGCGGCAGCCCGGCCCGGCGCTGCTGGCCCAGGTCACCGGCGCGCTGAGCTGGTACGCCGCTACCCTGCTCTGGCTCGCCGGCCTCAGCGTGCCGGAGATCGTGCCCTGGCTGGCCACCTTCGTGGTGGCCACCATCGCCGGGGAGCGTCTGGAACTCGCTCACCTCACGCTGCCCCGGCACGGCGTCGGCTGGTTCCTCGCCGCCCTCGGCACGCTGACCGCCGGCGCCACCGCCGCCGCGCTCTGGCCGGCCGTCGGGGCGTACCTCTTCGGGGTCGGCCTGCTCGCGACGGTGGCCTGGCTGGTGGTCTGCGACGTCGCCCGCCGCACGGTGCGCGCCGTCGGCCTCCCCCGCTACGTCGCGGTCGGCCTGCTCACCGGGTACGCCTGGCTGGCGCTGGCCGGCCTGCTGTGGGCCGGCGCCGGGCCGGTCACCGGCGGCTCCCGTTACGACGCCACCCTGCACCTGGTCTTCCTGGGCTTCACCATGTCGATGATCTTCGCGCACGCTCCAGTGATCCTGCCGGCTGTGCTTCGCCGCCCACTGCCCTACGGACCGTGGCTGTACGCCCCGCTCGCCCTGCTGCACACCACCCTGACGATCCGGGTCCTGGTCGGCGACGTGCTCGGCGTGCCGGCCGGGTGGCGCTGGGGCGGCGTCGGCAACGTCCTGGCGGTGCTCGGTTTCGTCGGCGGAGTGGTGGCCGCGTTGGTCCGCGCCGCCCGGCGGCGGACCCGGACGGCGGTCGTCCCGCCGGTCGTGCCGGCGGTGCGGTGATGGCCGGCACCCGCGGCGACTCCGCCCCGACCGCGCCCTCGGGCCCGAGGCCCGGGCCGACCGTCTCGGCAGTCGCGTCGGCCGGTCCCGCCGCCCCGGCCCCCGGCCCGGTGACCGCTCCGGCCGTGGCGGCGGGCCTTCGGCGGGCCGGCTGGCACCGCCGGGTCGCTGCGCTGCCGTTGGCCTACCTGGCCGGGCTGGTCGTGCTCGCCTTCGTCCATCCGTTCCTCCCCGCGTGGCACTGGACGGCCATCCACCTGCTGCTGCTCGGTGCGGTCAGCAACGCCGTCGTGGTGTGGAGCGCCCACTTCGCCGCCGCCGTGCTGCGTGCTCCCGCCCCGGACCGCCGCCGCGCCGAGGCGGCCCGGCTGGCCGCGCTCAACGTGGGCGTCCTGGCGGTCCTGACCGGCGGCACGGCCGACCGCCCCTGGCTGGGCGTGGCGGGCGCCACGCTGGTCTTCGTCGCGGTGACCGCCCACCTCGTCGCGCTCACCCGCCGGCTGCGCCGCGCCCTGCCGGCCCGGTTCTCCGTCACGGTCCGCTACTACCTGGCGGCGACCGTGGCCCTGCTCGCCGGCGTGCCGGTCGGCGCCGGGATGCTGGTGATCGACGACCCGCTGCGCCCCCGGCTGCTGCTGTTCCACGCCCACGTGAACCTGCTCGGTTGGGTGACGCTGACCGTCCTCGGGACACTGCTGACACTCTGGCCCACCGTGCTGCGTACCCGGATGGCCGACGGTGCGGTCCGAGCCGCCACCGTCGCGCTGCCGGTGGCGACGACCGGACTGGTCCTGCTGGGCGTCGGCCTGCTCGCCTGGTGGCGGCTCGTCACCGCGGCCGGGCTGAGCCTGTTCGCCCTCGGCGCGCTGGTCGCCCTGCGCCCCGCGCTGGCCGTCGCGCGCACTCGCCCCCCGTACGCGTTCGCGTCCTGGTCGCTCGCCGCGGCCGGCGGCTGGCTGATGGTCGCTCTCGCTGTGGACGCCGCGACGCTGCTGCCCGCTGCGGACCCGGCCGGCGCGGCCGACCGCTTCGGTGCGGTGCTGCTCCCGCTGCTGGTCGGCTTCGTCGCCCAGGTCCTCGTCGGAGCCCTGACCCACCTGCTGCCCGTGGTGCTCGGCGGCGGACCCGCGCCGGTGCGCCGCCGCGCCGCGCTGCTGGAGCGGCACGGCCCGCAGCGCGTCGCGATGACCAACGCCGCCCTGCTGGTCCTCGTCCTGCCCACCCCGCCGTTCGTCCGCATCACCACCTCACTGCTGATCCTCGCCGCGCTGGTGCAGTTCCTCGTGCCGGCCGTGCGGGTCCTGCTCACCGCCCGGAGGTAACCCGTGTCCGCGCGCACCGACGCCCCCGTGCCCCGCCCGCTCGGCGGAGCAGCCGCGGGTCTCGCCCTCGTCCTCGTCGCCGTCCTCGTCGGGGTCGCCGCCCAACGCGTCTCCGGTGACGCGCCCGTCCCCGCCGCCGCCACCGCCGTCACCCCGACCGGGCACACCACCACGGTCACCGTGGTCGCCGACGGCATGCGTTTCCACCCCGACCGGATCGACGTGCCCCGGGGTGATCGACTGGTCATCGAGCTGACCAACCGGGACAACCGCCGCCACGACCTCGTCCTGGCCTCCGGGGCGAAGACACCGCTGCTGACGCGGGGCGGCGACGCCCGGCTGGACGCCGGCGTGATCGGGGCGACGGTGGAGGGCTGGTGCTCCCTGCCCGCCCACCGGCAGGCCGGCATGACACTGCGGATCGTCCCGACGGGGGCCACTGTGGCCGCTCCGACAGGGACGGCCGCGGCGACGGAGGGAACGAGGCCGCGCCTCGATGCCATGGCCGACCCTGGCGCGGCCTTCGTCGCCCGGGACGCCACCGCTCCGCCCGTGCCGCCCGGCCGGCTGCACCGGCGTGAGCTGCACGTCCGGGAAGTCGTCCGGGAGGTCGCGCCCGGGGTACGGCAGCGGCTGTGGACCTTCGACGGAACCGTGCCCGGCCCGGTGTTGCGCGGCCGAGTCGGCGACACCTTCGAGATCACCCTGGTCAACGACGGCACCCTGGACCACGGCATCGACTTCCACGCCGGTGCCGTCGCCCCGGACGAGGTGATGCGCCCGATCGACCCCGGGCAGCGGCTGACCTACCGGTTCACCGCGACCCGCGCCGGCATCTGGATGTACCACTGCTCGACCATGCCGATGCTGCACCACATCGGCAACGGGATGTACGGTGCGGTCATCGTCGACCCGCCCGACCTGCCCCGCGTCGATCGCGAGTTCGTGCTCGTCCAGTCCGAGCTCTACCTCGGCCCGGACGGCGAGCCCGGCGACCTGGCCGCGATGCAGGCGGAGCGCCCCGACGCCGTCGTCTTCAACGGCTACCCCGCCCAGTACGCGCACCGTCCGCTGCCCGCCCGGGCCGGTGAACGGGTCCGAGTCTGGTTGCTCGACGCCGGCCCCAACCGAGACAGCTCGTTCCACATCGTCGGCGCCCAGTTCGACACCGTCTACCGGGAGGGGCACTGGGAGAACCGGCCGACCGACCCCGGTGGAGCACAGGTGCTGTCCCTCACCCCGGCCGGCGGCGGCTTCGTGGAGACGGTCTTCCCCGCAGCCGGGCACTACCCGTTCGTCAGTCACGCCATGGTCGACGCCGAGCGCGGCGCCCGTGGCCTGTTCGAGGTCCGGTGACCACCATGAACACCGCTGTCGTAGCCGACCGCCCGGTAACGCGCCGCCGCCGCGTGCGCCAGTTCGTCCCACCCCAGCACGGCGCGTGGGCGATGCTCCTGCTGCCGTACACCGTGGGGGTGGCCTTGGCCGGCCCGCGCTGGCCGCACCTGCCGCTGCTCGGCGCCTGGCTGACCGGCTACCTGCTGTCGTATTACGCCTTCCAGGCGATCAAGAGCCGTCGGCCGAGCCGCTTTACCCCCCAGCTGCTGGTGTACGGCCTGTTGGCGGCGCCGCTCGCGGCGACTGTGGCGCTCGCCCGGCCCGCCGTCCTCTGGTACGCCCCGGGCTACGCCGCGCTGCTGGCGGTCAACGCCGGATACGCCTGGCATCGCCGGGAACGGGCACTGCTCAACGACTTGGCCTCGGTGGCGCAGAGCTGCCTGCTGGTCTTCGTCGCGGCGACCATCGCCGGTGTGTCCGTCACCCGGGTCGCCCCGGCCTTCGCAGTGCTCCTGCTCTACTTGTTCGGCACTGTCCTCTGTGTCAAGACGATGATCCGGCAACGCGGTGACAGTCGCTTCCTCCGTCTCTCCATCGGATACCACGTGCTCGCCCTGGCCGCCGTGGTCTGGCTGCTGGATGTGCTGCTCGGTCCGGTCTTCCTGCTGCTCCTGCTCCGGGCCGCGCTGCTGCCGGCACGCCGGCTCCGCCCTGTGCAGGTCGGGATGATCGAGATCGGGTGCTGCCTGGTCGTTCTGGCCGGGGTGCTTGCGACGCTCTGACCGGCGCGCCCCCGTCCTCCGGAGTAGATGTTGTCGGGCAGCACGCTGAACGGGATCTTGACCTCGATCCGGTAACCGGTGTACGGCTCGCTGGTCACGACCGAGGCGATCTGGACGCCCGGCGAGCAGTTTCGCCAGCGCGTCGACGAACTGGCCCGTTGGCTCGTCACGTGCTGCCTCCTGCTCGACCCGCAGCGGATCGTGCTGGTCGGCAGGGTGGCGACCGAGCCCAGCCCGCGGTGGTCTGAGCGGTACGCGGGGCGCGGCTAACCGGCGCCGACGCCAGCCAAGGCCGCTCGGGCAAGCGGCCACGATCTCTGACGAACGACCTGTAGGACGCCCGTTCCAGCCTGGCTGCAGCAACCCGGTCACGGGCCCGGGATTGGGGGAGCAGGTTGGGAGCAACAGGGTGCACTGAACGGCCCTCAACCGCACCGAACGGCACCCAACGGTGCGCAACTGCACCCACCCCTGCCTGCGGCTTCTCGTTTCCGCAGGTCAGAGTCGGTGCGGCGTCCTGCTTCACACCGAAGAGGTCACTGGTTCGATCCCAGTATCGCCCACGCAGGTCAAAGGCCACTTCCCGGGTTCGGGAGGTGGCCTTTCTGCTTGCGTACAGCAGCTTTGTACAGCAGTTCTCGTCAGCGGCTCAGGGATTCGCCGAGGCGCTTGAGTGCTTCTCTCGTCTTTGTCGATGTGACCTGCGTGTAGATCTCCATCGTTACCGAGAAGCGGGCGTGCCTGAGCACCTGCATGGCGACTCTGGGGTGGACGTCGAGGTCGGCCAGCAGTGTGGCGCAGGTTCGCCGGGCGTCGTGGACGGTGATCGGCTTGACGTTCGCCTTGTCGCATCTCGTCTGCCAGGAGCGTTGGAAGTTGCGCGGCTCGATCGGGGTGCCGTAGCGGGTGGTGAAGACGAGTCCGGTTTCGTGCCACGCCTTGCCGGCGGCTGCTTCAGCCTCGTCGCGTTGCTCGCTCCGCAGTTTCAGGGCCGTGAGGCAGATGTCGGGCAGGGGGAGGGTGGCGTCGGATGCCTGGGTCTTGGTGTCGCGGTGCAGGAGCTGCCCGCGTACGCGTTGCAGTTGGCGGCCGATGGTCAGTTCTCCGGCATCGAGGTCGACGTCCTCCCAGGTGAGTCCCAGCGCTTCGCCCTTGCGGAGTCCGGTGACGAGGACCAGGGCGTAGGCGGCGTAGAGCGGGTCGTCGTCGGCTCTCGCGGACTCCAGGAACTTCCGGGCCTCGTCGCTCGACCATGACTTGCCCCGGCGGCGGCGGACGGTGGCGAGGGTGACCGGCACGGCCGGGTTCTTGGCGATGAGGTCTTCGGCCTGGGCGTGGGTGAGAGCGGCCCGCAGCGCGGCCCGGATGTCGCTGACCGTCCGCGTCGACGGGACGGCCTGGCAGCAGCGGCCGACCGCGCAGCAGCGGCGCTTGTGCTTCGGCCGGGCGGCATCCTTGCCCTGGGCGCAGCACTGGCAGGTCCGGGCGACCCGGTTGATCCAGGTCTGCACGTCCCGCGACTGGAGCCGGTCGAGCCGCTTCGCGCCGAGGCCGGGGGAGATGTAGAGGCGGACGAACGTCTCGTAGGTGGCGTAGGTCAGGGGTGCCCGGTTCGGCTGGATGATCTCAGCCAGCCAATAGGTGAGGAAGTTGCCGACCGTGGGGACGCTGGTTGCCACCGGTCCGGCCTTGGCCTGCTGGTGCAGTTTGATCCACTTGTCGTGGACGGCCTCGCGGGTCTTGCCGTAGACGTACTTCCGGGTGCGTCGGCCGTCGGGCTTGGTGACCCAGACGTACGCGGCGAAGCCGTTGCGGTACGGAAAGATCGAGCCTTCTCCGTTGGCTCATGCACGTCCGGGCATCAGGCGGCCTCCTGGCGCTCGACCTGCTCGCGGATGTAGTCGTCGACCCACTCGGGGAGGATGCGGCGGTACTTGCCGTCCTTGATGGAGCGCAGCTCGCCGGTGGCGATCTTCATCTTGACCTTGGAGATGCCGAAGCCGAGCAGGACGGCGAGTTCTGCGGGGGAGTACCAGCGCGGGGTGAGGTCACGGCTCATGCGGCCACCCCTAGCCACGCCTCGTGGGCGAGTTCTTCCCGTCCGATGCGTCTGCTCTCGCGTCGCTGCCTTGCGGCGGTGTTGGCTAGGAATGCGTCGCCTTCGGTGAGCCAGCCGGAGCCGATGTAGGTGAGGGTGCCGACGGTGATGGTGTCGGCGGGTTCGTCGTCCTCTCCGCGGCGGTAGGTGGTGCGGGTGGCGCGGAGCTGGCCGAAGGTGACGGAGTAGCGGCGGGCTTTGGTGAGGAAGTGGCCGCCGAATCCGAGCATGTGCGCCCAGCGACGCAGTCCGGTGTAAGCGGTCGGTTTGGTGTCAAGGCTGGCTTGACGGTGGTCGCCGGTTGCGGCGCCGCCGGTCACATCGGTGTGGATGGGGCGGCCGAGGTGCCAGCAGGCGTCGATGAGGCGGGCGACGTGGTCGCCTCCGGGGTCGGCGTAGTCGTCGATCGTGGCCGTGGTGAGTCGGGTGGAGGAGTGGCCGGTGGCTTCGGTGGCCTTGGTGGCGTACTTGGCGAGGTAGGCGGCCACCTTGCCGTCAGTCAGCTCGCCGCCAACGGTGTTGATGCGTCGGACGTCGACCTGCTCGCCCCAGGTGACCAGCCAGCCTTGCGGCTGGTCGTGGTGCGGGGGTGTGGTGACGGTGATCTGCCGGGCGGCGGCGTGGATCGCGTCTTCCAGGTCGTCGACGGTGATGCCGTCCGGTGGCGGTACGAGGGCGTCCGGGTCGTCGGGGTCAACGCCGTCCAGGCGCAACAGGACGTGGAAGTGCACCGCTCCCCGACGCTGCATCTCGGCGACCTTGCCGTGGGACACCCGCACGGGCGGCACCCAGCGGACCTTGCCGGAGGCGGTGACGATGCCGACCTTCGGAATGCCGCGTCGACGGCAGCGCCCGGCGACGTGGCGTTCGGCGGCCTGCTTGGTACGTCGCCACAGTTCGCCGGAGAAGTGGTTCCAGACGACCTGGTGGGCGTGGTCGTAGCAGTCGAGGCACAACGGCTGGCCCAGCCGCGGATCGTCGGCGTCGTGGCGGGCGAAGCACGCTATGGGCTGTCCGTGCTTGCAGGTGCCGGCGTTGCTGCGGGCGCGGCAGGGTGCGGGTCGGCAGTCGCAGCGCTGCCGGTTGCGGCAGGTGTGGCTTGGGACGTGGCGGTGGTGGACCGGGCCGAAGGACGGGGCGGTGAAGGTGGCGAAGACGACCGGGTGCCGGCCGACCGAGGCGGGGATGCCCTTGCCGCCGGTCAGGCCGCGACAGACGACTTGGTACGCGTCGCCCTGGTAGACCCAGGCGCAGTCCGGGCACACCGATCCGCGGCGGTTGCCACACGCCTTGTACAGCGTCCGGTCGGGCAGCTCGTCGGTGTGCTGCTCGCTCAGGACTCGGCCGGTGTTCCGGTCAACGGCGGCGATCGTGCCGCTGAGACGGACCGGGCGAGCACAGCCGCCAGCGGGACGGGTGTGCTCCAGCCAGCCGGAGAACTCCGGCGTAGCGGCGCGGTGCAGGACCTGGGCGTCACGACCGGCGGCGAGGCCGGGACGGTAGGTGGCGAAGATGGCTGTCTCCTCGTGCGGGGGTGGCAGGGACGGGAGACGAAGCACCACCAGCCGTGGACGCCTGTCCGCTGGTGGTGTTCGTCGTGTCTCCTGGCACCGCCGAGAGGGCGGCTGACGCCGGAGGGCGGAATCGTGGTGGTGCCACTTCCCGCCGATGGGGTCATGTCCTTTCACGCTCGTGGTTTTGGCATCGAGGCCGGCACGGGTGGGGAGCCTGGGATGTCGGCATCCGGCGGGTTGCCGCAGGCTGCCCCCACCCGTGGAGATCAGCGAATCCGGGCCATAGTGGACGGCAGGCAAAGGCCGTGCTGGGCCGGTTAATCGGATTCAGGGGACCGGCATAGCGGCCGGTGCGATCGAGAGCCGGCGGGGCGTGGCCCGCATCAGCGGCAGGACGGCCGCTCGGCATCTTCGGCGTCGAGTCCAGCGATCCGGCAGGAAGGCCGCGCTGGCGTGCTCGACGAGCGCAAGAGTAGCACCGGGTACCGACACGTCAACCCGAAGTAATGCCGGAGTCTGAGAGGCCATCCGGCCACCCAAGGACGCGCTCCGTGATTATGCCTCGGAGGGTGGCCCCGTCCCACCGGGCCCCGGTTACGTCTGTGCGTCCGTACTCCGGATCGTGTGTTCTCACGTAGGTGAACTGTGCGTAGGAAAGATCGGCATCGCGCAGGTCAGCATCCCGCAGATCGCAGCCAGCGAAGTGAGCACCTCGGAGAGAGGCGCCCCGAAGGTCGGCGCCCCGGAAATCGCAGAACTTGAAGGAGTGCCTGTCCAGGGTGCGATGCCGAAGATTGCGACCCGCAAACGACTGTCTCGTCGCCCCGGGCAGGATGCTCATCCGCGAACCGTAGCCCGACCGCCCGTTGCCGAACCACCGGCTTTCTACGCGCTCACATGCGACCCATCAAGCGGCGCAGGAGCCGGCCGCCGGCCCTGTGATCCGACAGCTGGCCGCCGGCCCCCGTCTGGGAGGACTTTCTGTACGTCTATCAAGGCGGCCCGCAACGGGCCGCACGCGCCGCCGCCTGGGCGCGTGCCTGGCCGCGTCGCTGTCGCTCTGCGGCCGTCACGCCTTATGCCCGGCCGCTGGCGCGGAGAGTGGGGAGCCCGGGGCCGCCGCAGACGGGATAGCGGTGAGAGTAGTGGAGGTTCGTCGCCGGCAACCGGCCGCGCCGCGCCTGAGCAGCGCAGCGCAGGGGAGGGCGCGCCGGGGTCCGCGCGGCAAGCCCCAAGCATGGGGACGGTGTCCGCCGAGGGCGTTGCAGGTCATCCAGGAGCCCGCTCCGCAGCCGCTCAGGGTCAGATCAACCGCTCACCTGGGAGGGGGGAGCGGTGGCCGTCGGTGGCCAGATCCGGCCCCGGGAGCAGGGTCCGTGCCGGGCGAGGTCAAGTCAACTGCGCCACTGTGGCGGTGTCCGCCGGGGGCACGGTCCGTGACACGAGAGCCGACTCACTCCGTTCCGGCAGCGTCCGTACATGCGACTGGGTCACGTGGGCGTGTGTGGGCGAACCGGCTAAGCAACATCCTCTGGCGTTTGTTGCTTCGGTACGTCAGATACAACCCTGACGAGCTTGCCATCGTTCAACTCGTATCCCTCTGGCCAGGTCGGGGCGGACTCGAAGTGGACGTCCTTAAAGGAGGCAGACGCGGGGAATTTTGCATTCGAAAAGTCGGCCGCCCCCTCAAATCTAGCCTCATCAAAGAAGGTCACCTTGTCTAAGAATTGACCGTGGCAGAAGGCTGCTTCGGAAAGAAACCGAGCGCCCCTGAAGGTGACTTGATCGTGAAACTCTGAGTACCCGAACCACACTCTGTCGTGAAATGTTGCACGCTCAAAATACGTGCGCCAGCCAAATCGCATAAGGCTGAAAAGCGCAACACCATAGAAATGCGCATCGGAAAAGATGGCCTTATCTAAAACGGTCCTAGCGAATGCTGCATTGATTAAATAGGCACCGCTCAGGTCGACATCCGCACCCTTCCAGAAGTGAGGATGCGAAGGGCGCAAGCGTTCCTCTAAGAGTTTTAAGGCGGTGGCCCTCACGTTGCGCTCGGCAAGGTCCGAGTCTGGGGCTGTCGGGTCGAAAGGCATTCGCAGGTACGCACATATCACCTTCATGCATGTTTCGCGGTCGCGCTCTGAATCGTCCGCGATCCGCGCAAGCGCATACATGCCGGCCAGTCGTACGGCCGCAGCGTCGTGGCCAAGCTGCTCGGAAGCCTTTGTGAAGCGATCAGTGAATAGTCGGTCATGTTCTCGAGTGCTATTCGCTTCGTCATTCCTCTGCTTGCGATAGCTCACATAAATGGCGGCAGCTGCACCAGTTCCTGCAACAACGGTCAAGGATGTTTTGAGTGCGTCCAGGCTATTGCTTCTTGCTCCTGGAACCCAATTAACTAGGGCGAGGTAGGTGACGAATGCGCCAGCAGTACCCAGTAGGAGTAAGAGCAAATAGATGACTAAGAAGGGTTTAGGTTGATAGCTCTTGGATCGGGCGTTTTTCCACCTCCTTGCGATTGCCCGCGCCATTGTGCTGATTCCCCGAATTGGCCTACCGGTCCGCCCACTAGCCATAGCCGCATCCTAGTACGAACTCCTTGCCTTTATCGACTGCACCGCCTCCGCACAAATTCCAAGGAGGTTATGTCGAAGATCTGACAGTGGCTCGTGGGCGACTAGCGGTACAGCGACCGTCTGGGGGCACGGCTAGGGCACAAGACGTCGTCAAACGTTGGCAAGCAGCTGGCAGCATTGTGAGGTGCCAAAGCCGCCTGACCTGCGCCGCAAGCACGTCGGTGCAGTTCAACGGCAGGTCGACCTAAGCTCGCTTCAACGTCTGAAGTCGGCCCACCGCCGGAGCGGGGGCGAGGAGGGTGGGTGCCCTGAGGCCGAGGCGACGGGCCTGTCGGTCGCAGTCCCTACTCTCGCCCGAGGATACGGATCATGCCTTACGGCACCGGGACGGCGACCCAGTCGGGATGTTCATCCCAGCGGACCCAGAGTTCGTTCGGTTTGGGAGCCCCCCAAGCCGGGATGAGGAGCAGGCCGAGCGACGCCTGCGGCGGCAACTCCTCGACCTCGGTTGCCCCCCTGAAAGGGCATTCGATACGGGACTTGTCAATCTCGACGTTACGCGCGGTGTCTGTTCCGATGTTGCGCAACACGTAGTTGTTCTTGGACCTCTGCTCGATCCACCAAGCAACGTAGGGCGGGGTGGGTCCTACCAACACCTCCTGGGCGGGGCGTGTGTCCACGGCCGCGGCCGGCTCTGCAGCCTTCTCCTCGGCAGCCTTGAACGCAGCTTCGGCCAGTTCAACTTGACGCTCGGCGGCCGCAGCTTGCCTGACCGCAGCTTGGGCTGAGATCACGGATGCGCCGGCAGAGTCCTTCGAGTGCTTGAGAGCGCGTAGTGCGATGACGCTGGCACCTAGGGAGATGGCGAATCCAGCCCAGGCGGGGGCGTCACCCCAGTCGACGGTCACAGTGCAAGTATGGAGGTTGGTCGGCGGCCGTGATGCCTGGGCGACCCCCTGCCTGCCGGACTTTGCCCGCTCGCCTGAGTCGGCAACGGCCGAACCTCCTCGCATCGGGTCGAGGTTCAGGCCGTCGCCAGGCCGTGAAACGTCGACCAAAGGTGCCTAACGGTGACGGTCGATGCCCGGAGTTCGAGCAGCTCAGGCGAGGGGTGAACCACCTTTACCCGGCTCGCCTGCCATCGGGCGACAGTTCAACGCCAAGTGACGCCGTCACCCTTCCTGAGCTGGGCAAACAGGGCCGGGGCGCCCTGCTACAGGGGCCTGCCCGGTATGCGCGCGCCGCATCCCCACCACGGCCTCGTCGCGACGGCCGCGTTGGTCGACGTCCGAACATCCGTCGTCAAGGCGCACTTGAGGTGAAGGCCTTTTATTTATTTAGTCGGACGTTGCTTGTGAGATTTAGAACGTCGACCAGGGGCATTCTCACTGCCTTTGGAAGCATCTCCGCGGGGCCTTTGCCGAGGAGTCGGCAGATTGGAAGAGCTTTTCGTCTTGCTCTCAATGCGGTCCCCGCCTCCGAATGCCTGCAAGTAAGGAAGCGCCATGAGGAGATACGTGTCGGCAGGCTTCTGAGCGACCGTTTCCCATAATGCGTCAGAATGCTGATCCTCGGTCAATGCGAAGCCGAAGAACCCTGCGCACGCGACGATCGCCAATAATGTGGATACCCACACGTAAGGAGCTACCGGCACCGTAATGTTGACCCAAAAAATATTCAAAGTCTCAAAGGTGACCTCTGCCTTCGACCAGTCGGCTGCTAGCGAGACAGGCATTGAGGCCCAAGCTAGAGAATATATTAACGCCCATATAATAACGGACACCCCGAGAGCGAGAGAGCCTAGGCGGCGAGCCGCCCTTAGGCGCGTTGAAGTTCTGGCGGCTTCGAGGATTCGTGCCGCCGCTTCCTCGGGTTGATCCGTCTCCATAGCGGAACGGATTTCGCGTCTCATTGACGCCTCGTCAAGTTCCTGATCACGGCTATGGCGCATCTTCTTGATCTCCCGGAGGGCAACTGCATCACGATCCGAAAGCGCCGAAAGGCGATCCGCTGCCGTGTGAAGAACGTTCGCTGATTGGGTGCGCATGATGCGCCAAGCCAAAAGCATCATCGGTGGTAGAAGGGCGAGAGCGGCAAACCACCCAAGTCGATCTCGTGCTGCCGCTGCCAGCCTCCATGGATCCTCCGTTAGCAATGGTAGGAGAACGATAATCAGCGATACAGGAATGAAGAGCGGAAGCTGAGTCGCGATCGTGGCGGCGCTTCCGACTCCCCGAAGGGTTGGAACAATGACCAGCGGAAGCACATGGGTTGGTAGAACCGCGTCGAATCCATCAACGATAATTAGGTGGGCGAACGATGCGCCCCACAGTCCAAGGAAGAAGAGATAAAAGGCCTTGGCCGACAGTTTGGCGTAGCCTATCAATGCGCCGCCCACGAAGAGGGACATGGTAATTGCTGTGAGAGCCCACCATGCATTCCAATCTAGATGAGTGATGGAGTATATCCAGAGCCCCAACAGGATGCTAAACATCAAGTAGATGCTCATCCGGTTGCCCATCAATGAATAGTCTGGCGGCTCGCTCTTACATAATTTGCCATAGCCATTACGACGAAGCCAGCGGACCAGTAGAATCCGCAATAAGCTGCGCTGATCAGACTCGACACTCAACGGATCACTGCACCATTTCTATCGTTGTTCCTGACGGCAAGTGGCGATCGTAGCCGCGCAGCGCTGGGTATGGCAGGTGGCGCGCCGTACGAACAGCACTGCCGGCGGCTCGTTGCGGGGCCTGCGTAAGCGGCACGTCCAACCGGCTTCGGCAGGTGTGTGTCACTCGATGACGTCTGACCCAGAGGTGCTTTCAGATGGCCCTGGGCCGTCTCGGCACCCGACACTATGGCCTTAGGGTTGTAAGGCGGCTCGGGATGTGGGGCACACAGGGGGCACAAGACACCGTCAAACGTCGTCGACCAGCAACCAACGTCGGCAGCCCGAGACGCCGTCTGAGCAGGCACCGGCTAGCGTCTCTGCTGGTAGCGGGACAGCGGCTCTCAGTTCCGCTTCAACGTCTGACGGTTCGCGCGACGAGAACCGGGGGCATGCGTGTCAGACGGAGACCCAGCAGTACAGGCGTTCGTGACGTGCTGTCGCTAGACGTGCCAAGGCTGCCAGCTCGATCAGAATCTCTGCCAGATGTGAGGGCTCTCCCTGCCCCCAGAACTCCTCGATCTGCGACCACGGCAACGCCACTCCACGCAGCTCGGCTTCCGACGCGGTAGCCAGCGCCGCCTGGACCTCATCCGTTAGCGAGACGACAAGTAGCTCGCCGTCATGACGAACAGCGACGGCGTGACCCCACCTCAGGTTCTCTGTTACCGAGTCGTAGTCGAGGCCGGTCAGCAACTCCTCCAGCTTCCCCAGCACCACGAAGGGCTCAATACCCTTCAGCTCGACAACCTCCGATCCGGGATCGGAGGCGGCACGCGGACCGCCAAGGACATCGATCACGGCGGCGGCTGCATCATCAGAGGCGGCCGAGAAGTAATCGCAGAGAAGTCCCACGGCATGATCATGGCAGTCGCGCCCCTCCGGTGCAGTCCCTGCTACGCCCGATGCGTTTAGGGCTCATCTGTCGACAGCAGCGGTGACAGCAACTGGCGCGAACGGAGCCACGCTCTCCCAAGCACGGCTGGACAGGTGCCCGAGGCCAGGGACGCGGACGGGCCCCGCCGGTCGACGCGCCCAGAACTTACAAGCGAGGGGTCCAGGCGGCTGGCTGACCTTGGGCGATTATTCGGCGACGAAGACGCCCACACCGGGCAGCGTCTCGGTCATCCCCTTGATCCGTAGCACCTGCATGGCGCGGTCGATTACCGGCTCGGTAACGCCGTAGTGCTCGATCAACTCTCGTCGGCTGGGCAGCTTGGAGCCCGGCGGGAACTCGCCAGACTTGATGCGTTCGGCGAGGTCGT
This sequence comes from Micromonospora chalcea, assembly GCF_028768405.1. Taxonomy (NCBI): domain Bacteria; kingdom Bacillati; phylum Actinomycetota; class Actinomycetes; order Micromonosporales; family Micromonosporaceae; genus Micromonospora; species Micromonospora chalcea. Next base: position 6,816,432 of record NZ_CP118233.1, read on the forward strand.
CGGCGATCTGCTCGTAGCGGTAACGCGGTGGCACGGTGTTCCCCTCGGTTGGCAACACGAGTACACCACCTACGTCAGCCCTTGACTACCCAACGGTACCTATGGGAGGTTGCCGAGGAGGTCGATTCCCTCGGTTGGCGCTGTGGGCCGTCCTCACCGGCGTGGGTGCCCGACGCATCCCCCGTGATCGGGCATCCACGCCCCCGGACACCTGCGGCACGAGGAGGCGGCAGTGCTCCCTTCCAATCCACTGACGCGGCGAAGAGTCGCCACAACGGCTCCGGCGACCCGATGAAGCGCGTCTCGTACGACGAGTACGTCCTGGCGGTGGCGCTTACCCTCGCCCGCCGGCATCGGCCCGTCTGGTCATGGCGGCACTGGCGGCACGTCTGCCGCTGCGGAAGCAACCTGCCCTGCCGAAGCCGCCACCGCATCCCGATCAATCGCGGCCACTGGCCCAGCCAGGACGGCCCGCGATGACCACCCACCACCCGATCAAACCTGCCTGGACCTGCGGCGGCTGTGCGGGGGACTGGCCTTGCCAGACTCGGCGACGCGAACTGCGAGCCGAATACGATCGCGCCCCTGTGTCGCTGGCCCTCTACCTGGCTGCCCAGCTCGTCGACGCCGCCCAGGACCTGGCCCACGTTCCTGCCGGCCACCTGCACCACCGCTTCCTCGGCTGGACCCGATGAGCATCCTTCGAGCCGGCGACGAGAAGTTCCACTACAGCGACGGCTCACACAAGTGGACCCCGCCGGACCCGGACTACGACCAGGAGGCCTGGGAGGAGCAGGTCCGCCAGCACAAGCAAGGCCACCTCAGAAATGAGCGCCCGAAGGTCCGCATCCAGCGTCTGATCTGATGCCAGCAGTACAGCAGCGAAGTACAGCAACCGTGCCAGCCGAACCAGACCGAGCAGTACACCAACAGGTTGTCCGACCTCGCATCGAGCCTGATCCGACCGGCTCGCCGACAGTTCACACCGAAGAGGTCACTGGTTCGATCCCAGTTATCGCCCACGCAGGTCAAAGGCCCCTTCTGGCTGGCCGGAAGTCAGGACCCTTCGTCGTGATCTTTTGGGATATCGTGCGCCCGTAGACGTGAGACGAGGGAGTGACGCATGCGTGCAGGGCATACCAACGCCGGGCCGCGCCGAGCGAGTGTCGCGCTAGCCCTCGCGGGCCTGCTAGTGGCGAGCGGCTGCTCACAACCCGCCGACAACGTGGAGCGAAAGACGGAAGCGCGGTCGGCGTCGCCCTTACCGACCGCGGCCATGCGTCTCGAAAAACCGGAGAAGTTGCTGAGCAGTTGGCCCGAATCGAAGAGCCAGAAGTTGCGCGAACAAGCCCAGCAGAACATGGGCGGTCTCAAAGAACTCCTCGACGGTGAGCCAACTAGCGCGGTCGCAGCGGCCTACACCACTGCGGATGAGCAGTACAGCGCCCTAGTCGGCGGAGTGTCCGGAAAGATAACAGATCCGAAGGCGACCCTCGACAGACTCTTCGCGACCCTGCCGAGGCTGTCCGGTGTCAAGCCGACCCGGCCGGGGCCAATGGGCGGCGATGCCCGCTGCGGCAAGGGTGAAACCCAGGGCGTCAACGTCGAAGTCTGTGCGTGGGCTGACCACCACAGCGTCGGCATGGTGGCCTTCCTCGACTTGCCTTCTACCGGTAGCGCGGCCAGCATGTTCGTGCGGGCGCGTTCCCAGCTGGAGCGTCCGGCCACCTGAGGACCCGGCCCGTTGAACGCAGGACTCCCGAGGCCGTCAACCGCAGCAGACGGCGATCATCGGCATTCCGCGATAGTTGTAATCGACGTTCACACCGAAGTGCTCACCGCATTCGGCCTTGAACCGTTCGCATTAGCCCTACTCCTGATCTGGAGGTCGGAGCCAGCGCGGGGCGCCGGACAGCATGCCGGTGTGTTCGGGGTTATGCGGTCGCAAGCAGGTCGGTAGCGTTGGTGCCACGGCGGCTCAGTTGGCCGTTGGCGGCATCCCGCGCTATGAGGAGGTCCGGGATGGAATCCTTGCCGGAGTTGACCTTCGGGCAGCGGCTGAAGGTCTACAGGGAGCGGTCCGGGAAGACTCGCGCGGTGCTGGGTGGGCTGGTCGGTCGCAGCGCTGAGTGGGTCAAGGCGGTGGAGACCGATCGGATCCTGCCTCCGCGCATTCACATGCTGGACCGCATCGCGCGTGCGCTCAAGGTCGACGTGTCTGCCCTGGCCGGCGAGCTGAGCGACCGTTCCGCTGTCGTGAACGGGCCTGAGCATCCGGCGCTGGCGTCGGTGCGGGACGCCGTGAACCGCGTCGTGCTCGTCGACGACGTTGAGCCGGAGTCGTTGGCCGGTTTGCATGAGCGGCTTGCGGTGGCGTGGCGGGCGCGTCATCAGGCGTCCGATCACCGGACGGTGCTGGGTGGGCTGCTGCCGAGACTTCTGCACGACGTGCAGCGGGCCGCGCTGGTGTACGAGGGCGTCGAGCGTCGGCGGGCGCAGTCGCTGTTGGCGGAGACGTTTGGTTTGACGCAGATGTTTCTTGCGTACCAGCCGGCTGCCGAGTTGTTGTGGCGGGTCGCGGACCGGGCGATGGTGGCGGCGCAGGATTCGGGTGACCCGGAGGCGGTGGCCCTCGCGGCATGGTTCCTGTGTCAAGTGCATCGGGACGCCGGGGACTGGGACACCGCCATGGCGGTAACGCACGATGTCCTGTCGGCTCTGGAGCCGAGGGCGGCCGACGCGGGCACGAATCTGCTGGCGTTGTGGGGTGCCCTCAACTTCGAGGCCGCGTACACCGCCGCTCGTGCCGGCGAGGAAGGCCGGGCTTGGCGGTACTGGGATCGTGCAAACCTGGTGGCACAGCGTCTGCCGGAAGGTTTTTATCAGCCGCAGACGTCGTTCTCCCGGGTCATCATGGGCGCCCACGCGGTGACAGTGGCCGTGGAGTTGCAGAAGTCCGGTGAGGCGGTACGGCAGGCGCGCCGCCACGACTCGGCGGCTATCCCGTCGAGACCGCGCGGGGCACGCCATCTCATCGAGGTCGCGCGGGCGCACTACGGCAAGGACGACAAGGAAGCGGCCGTGAAGACCCTGCGGCACGCGTACGAGTCGGCCCCGGAGACGATTCGCTTCAACGGGTACGCCCGCCAGATCACCTTGGACCTGCTCGACGGCCCGCGCTCTACCCGTGACGACGCCCGTGACCTCGCGGTCAAGGTCGGGCTGCTCTCGTGATCCAGGGGTAGGAACCCTACCCATTCCGCCTCGCGACCGACCGTAGCGTCCTGCTCACGGGATGCGGCGGACGGTGCGGGTATCGCCTGGTCGCCGCGTCCCCCTCAGATTCGGGGGCAGGAGGCCGCCCTCGTTCGTGAGCGAGGGAGGGTCCGTGCGGCGTGTCTCGTATGACGAATACCTTTCTGCCACCGCGCTGACTCTTGCTCGCAGGCACCGGCCGGTGTGGTCGTGGCGGCTCTGGCGGTGCATCTGCCGCTGTGGGTCCGACCTTCCCTGCCGCGCCCGGCACCGGATACCGATCAATCGGGGCCACTGGCCGTCGGAGGGTGAGCAGTGACCAGCGAGCAGGAACAGGCGATCGTCGCGGTTCACGTACGCGGACTCGACGGCATGTGTGCCGGGTGCCGAGCGTGGTGGGCGCGACTGACTCCGTACCCGTGCTGGCAGGTGGAATGGGCGACGAGTCGGCAGGCGCGGGCGATCACCGCGCGGTTCCTGGAGGGTGCGCGGTGACCACCCACGGCCCGGTCATGCCGGTCTGGAGCTGCGGTGGCTGCGACCTGCCCTGGCCCTGCCCGACCCGGAAGCGGGAGCTGCGGGCGGAGTTCATGGATGCGCCGGTGTCGCTGGCCCTCTACCTTGGTGCCTACCTCGTCCAGGCCACCGAGGACATGCCGTGGACGCCGGCCGGCGTGCTGCACCGCCGCTTCCTCGGCTGGACCAGGGAAACCGGCCACCTCATGCCGGTAGTGCAGCAGCGAGCTGCAGCAACCGTGCCAGCCGAGCCCGGTGGAGACGATTCCCACCAGGCCCTCTGACTTTGCAACGAGCCTGATCCGACCGGCTCGCCGACAGTTCACACCGGGCCGGCGACTGCGCCGAGGCCGTACGAAGCTGTGCGGACACGATGTCACGGCAGGACCGGCAGCCGTCGCTGCATCAGTTGCTCGCCGACAGCGTCATCCCACGCGAGGTCCACGACGCGGCGCTGAAGGAACCGGTGGTACCCGACCGAGGGCGGCCCCTGCCCGCCGGGCTCAGGCGGGAAAAGGCCCTGCCCGCAGCAGCGCGCCCGGGAGCTGCTTGCCGAGTCTGTGTTCCAGCCAGGAGGCGGCCGAGGTGAGTTCCTCCAGGTCCAGGCCGGTGGGCTGCCCCATCCGGTCGAGGAGGTAGACGAGGTCCTCGGTGGCGACGTTTCCGGTCGCCGTCGGCGCGAAAGGGCACCCGCCTGCTCCGCCGATGCTGGCGTCGAGGATGGTGACGCCCGCCTGGACCGCCGCGACCGCATTGGCCACGCCGGTGTGTCGGGTGTCGTGCAGGTGCAACCGCAGTGGTGTCCGCGAGTCCGTGACCTCCCGGGCGAGCATCAGCCGCTCGGTGACATCGGACGGTACGGCAACCCCGATGGTGTCGGCGAGAGCCAACTCATCGGGGCGCGCGTCCCACACCCGGGTGAGCACCTCCCGCAACCGGCCCATCGGGACCTCACCTTCGAACGGACATCCGAACGAGGCGCCGACAGTCACCGTCGTGAACACCCCCGACGTACGGGCGGCCTGCACCAGCTCGGCCGCGGTGTCGCAGGCTTGGGCCGTGGTCATGCCCTGGTTGCGGCCACAGAAGGTGTCCGTGGCGACGACGACGACGTTGATCTCGTCGACGTTCGCGGCCAGAGCCCGGTCCAGGCCGCGGCGGTTCATCACCAGGCCCGCGTACCGGACGCCCTCATGGCGGGGGAGCGCGGCCATCAGCTCGTCGGCGTCCGCCATCTGCGGAACCCGGGCGGGGTTGACGAAGCTGGTCACCTCCACCCGCCGGGCTCCCGCTCGTACCGCCCGGTCGACGAGCTCGACCTTGTCGTCGGTGGTCAGTAGCGTCGCCTCGTTCTGCAGGCCGTCACGGGGCGACACCTCCACGATGTCGATCCTGGCTTTCATCGTTCCTCCGACAGGTACGCGACGGCGCCGGCCTCGCTGATCACCTCGGCATACTTGGCCTGCAGGTCGAACAGGCTCGCCTCGTGCGGACCCGTGGAGCGGTCCGCCACGGCTTCCCGGACCACCAGCGGGACGAAACCGTGCTGTATCGCGTCCACCGCCGTGGCGCGGACACAACCGCTCGTGCTCACGCCGACCAGCACAACGGTATCGATGCGCTGCGTCCGCAACGTAGAGGCCAGGGAGGTGCCGAAGAAGGCGCTGGCGTACTGCTTGACCAGTACCAGTTCGTCGTCGGCGGGGGAGACCTGCGGCATCGGTTCCCCCATCGCGCCACCGCCGTCGAAGAGCTGCCGAAGAGCGGAGACCTTCCGGACGAACAGACCCCCGTCGACACCGGCGGGTCCGTAGGCGACGCGGGTGTGCAGCACGGGAATCCGGTGGTCGCGGGCCGCGGCGACGACTCGGCCGGCCGACCGCAGGCAGTCGGTGGGCGGCAGGCACAGAGGGCTGGCCGGGTCGAAGTAGGCCCGCATCAGATCGACGACGAGCACGGCGGGACGGGCACCCGGCAGGAGCGAACCCCCGAATCCGTCGTCGCTGCCGGCCGGCGTGGAGCTCATCGGGCGACCGGCGGTCGGGGAGCAGGAAGGCCGGTCTCCTCGAGGCACCGCTCCAGGACCGTTGCGATCGGCGGCCCCATGTCGAAGGTGGGCAGTGGGTCCGGACGTCCGCGGCGCAGCTCGGCCCGTACCTTCTCGGTGGCGGCGACGTCGACGGCGCCGCCGTCGTCGCAGACCACGCCGTAGCGGCGGGCCCCCGCCTGGGTGACCAGGCCGCGGCGGACCTCGAGGCCGACGAGTTCCGGGTCGCGGCCCAGCGGGTCGCCCCATCCGCCGCCGCCCCAGGTGACGAAGTGCAGCACGTCGCCGGGGGTCACCGGCACGTCGTGCACCTTGCTGCCCAGGATCTCGGTGCTGCCGTCGGCGCGTTCGAGCCACTTGCGGCCGCGCGCACCCGGCTCGCCACCGTTGACTCCCCACGGGTAGGTCAGCCAGCGGTCGTCGTGGATGGCGATCGTGCCGGCCTCCAGGAACCGGTAGGCCACGTCGACGCCGTTTCCGCCGCGGTGCAGCCCGGCGCCGCCGGTGTCGGCGATGGTCTCCCAGCGTTCGATCCGCAGCGGGTAGTAGGACTCCAGGTACTCGCACGGAATGTTGACGAACGACGGCCACAGCGAGTGGCCGTCCGGGCCGTCGCCCACCGGCCGGCCGGGGATACCGCCGAACCCGATCGAGTACAGCTGGAACCACTCGCCCTTGCGTTCGCCTGCCCCATAGGTGCCCGAGTACATGAAGTGCGGCGACGAGGAGAAGCCCGCGGCGTTGAGCAGCCCGGGATTGGTCTGACCGAGCAGGCCGCCGAACAGGTCGAAGACGCGGCCGATGCCGTGGTTGCGCGCGTTGAGCGCGGCCGGGTACTTCGGCTTCCAGAACGAGTCGTCAGGGATCGTGACGTCGACCAGCGGGTAGAAGCCGTCGTTCCAGAGGATCTGCGGGTCGGCGACCGTGATCATGTAGATGCCGAAGAACATCCGGACGAGGTTCTCGTTGATGTAGTAGTTGATCGGGCCCTGCGCCTGCGGGCTGCTGCCGGTGAAGTCCAGCAGCACCTTCTCGCCGGTCCGGGTCAGGCTGAGCTTCAGCTCGTAGGGGCCGTAGCCGAGACCGTCGTCGCAGATGTAGTCGGTGAACGACAGCGTCTCGCCCTCCTTGAAGACCGCCTCCAGCAGGACCTTCATGGCCCGGTAGTTGCGGTCCAGGAGTTGCTCGAGCGCGGAGTCGTAGGTGTCCACGCCGAACCGGGCGCACATCTCCTGCACGCGACGGGAAGCGGTCCGGCAGGCCGCGACGATCCCGTTGAGGTCCGCGCGGTTCCAGTCGGGCTTGCGCACCTGGTTGAGGATGATCCGCAGGGCGTCCTCGGCGAGCACACCCTTCCGGTACAGCTTGAAGGGCGGGATGACCACGCCCTCCTCGAAGATGGTGCGGGCGTCGGTCGGCATCGACGCCGGGGTCTTGCCGCCGACGTCGGACATGTGCCCGAACATCGCCGACCAGCCCACGATCCGGCCCTCGAAGAAGATGGGCAGCACCACCAGCCAGTCGTTGGCGTGGCTGATCGCCGCGCCGCAGGAGTACGGATCCGACGTCAGCAGGACGTCGCCCTCCTCGATGTCACCGTCGAAGTTCTCCAGGAAGTCGGGGATGGACAGCCCGAACTGTCCCACCATCATCTTCCCGTCGCGGTTGGCGATCAGCGGGAACTCGTCGTGCTGTTCGCGGATGCCCGGGGACAGGGCGGTCCGGAAGAGCACCTCGTCCATCTCGTAGCGGGCGTTGCGCAGCCCGTTCTCGATCAGGTCGAGGGTGACCACGTCGACGTCCACGCGGCGAAGTGGTCCGGTAGCGGTCTCGATGAGGCGTGCCATGGTCAGCTCTCCGTGGTGGTGTCGACGGGACGGATCAGGAGGCTGCCGCTGGGGTGCACGGTCGCCGTGTGCCCAGGCAGCACGAGGGTGGTGGAGTCCATCTCGGTGACGATCGCCGGACCGGGCACGACGTTGCCCGCTCGCAGCAGGGCCCGGTCGTAGCCGCCGGCGTCGACCTCGGCGCCGTCGACCCAGATGCGGTGGCGGGCCCGCAACGCGGGGCTCGGGTCCGTGTCACCGCGCTCCAGCTCGGGCGCGGCGACCTGCGGCCGGGGGCCGTGCGCGGTGGCCCGGACGGTCACCAACTCGTGTTCGGCGTCGAGGACGAAGGAGAACAGGCGCTGGTGATCGGCGTCGAACGCCGACCGCAGGGCCGCGAGACCCCCGCCGGTCCCGTCGAACGCGTCCATGTCGACGGCCACCGGGATCTCGAAACCCTGTCCGTGGTAGCGGAGGTCCGCGGACCAGACAACCTTCTGGTCCTCCTCGGGGACGCCCTGCTCGCTGAGCGTCGCGCACGCCTTGCCGGCGAGTTCCGTGAGCACCGCCCGCAGGCTCTCGTCGGTGAGCTCGCTGAAGCGGCGCACCAGCGTCCGCACCGACTCGTCGCGCAGGTTGGTCGTCGCGTCGCCGTAGGCGCACAACACCCCGGGCGACGGAGGGATGATCACCGGCCAGGCCCCGGTCAGCTTGCCCAGGGCATTGGCGTGCAACGGACCGGCGCCACCGAAGGCCACCAGCGCGTAGTCGCGCGGGTCGAAGCCCTGCTGCACCGACACCAGCCGCAGCGCGCCGAACATGTTCTCGTTGACGATGTCGATGATGCCCGCGGCGGCAGCCTCCACCGACTCCAGCCCGGTGGCGTCGGCGATCGACTTCACCGCCGCCCGCGCCGCCGCCCGGTCCAGCCTGATCTCACCGCCGGCCAGGTCGGTGGGCAGATAGCCGAGCACCACGTTCGCGTCCGTCACCGTCGGCTGGTCACCGCCCGCCGCGTACGCCGCCGGCCCGGGTGCGGCGCCGGCCGACTGCGGCCCCACCCGCAGCGCCTGGGTCAGCGGCGGCACGTGGGCGATGGAACCGCCGCCGGCGCCCACCGTGCGTACGTCGACGGAGGTGGCGCGGACCTTCAGGTCCCCGACGGTGGTCTCCCGGCCCACCCGCGGCGACAGCCCCTGGACCAGGGCGACGTCGGTGGAGGTGCCACCCATGTCGAAGGTCAGGAAATCCGAGTAGCCCGCCTGCTCGGCCACCCAGGTCGCGCCGGTCACCCCGCCGGCAGGGCCCGACAGCAGCAGGTTCACCGGGTTGTCCGCGGCGACGGCCGCGGAGACCAGGCCACCGTCGCTGCGCAGGATGCACAGCCGGCCGTCCACCCCGGACTCGCGCAGCTGCGCCTCCAGGTTCGCCACGTAGCGCGCCACCTGCGGCTGCACGGCGGCGTTCGCGACCGTGGTTATGGTCCGCTCGTACTCGCGGAGCTCCGGCAGCACCGAGGACGACAACGACACCGGTACGCCCGGAAGCTCCTCGGCGGCCAGCTCGGCCACGCGGCGCTCGTGCTCCGGATTGGCGTAGGAGTTGATCAGGCTGACACTCAACGCCTCGATGTCCTGGGCGCGCAGCTTGCGCAGCTTCGCGCGGACGTCCGCCTCGTCGAGTGCGGTCACCACCCCGCCGTCGGCGCCGATCCGGCCGACGACCTCCACGGTGTCCTCCAGGGCGGCCAGCGGCTCCGGCTTCGGCCAGATGATCCAGCCCGCGAGGCCGCCCGGCACGAAGGACCGGGCGATCTGGAGTACCTGCCGGAAGCCGTCGGTGGTGACCAGCCCGACCCGGGCGCCCTTGCCCTCAAGGATCGCGTTCGTGGCGACCGTGGTGCCGTGGAACACCTCGGCGATCTCCGACATGGGCACACCGGCAGCGGCGCAGGCCCGCTCGATTCCCCGCAGCACCCCGATCGACTGGTCCTCTGGCGTGGAGGAGGTCTTGGCCCGGTAGGTGTCTCCCGTCGCTTCGTCGATCAGCAGAATGTCGGTGAACGTTCCCCCCACGTCCACGCCGAGCCGGTAGGTCATGGTTCCTCCTCAGATGACGCCCGCGGAACGCAGCGACGCCATCGCGTCGTCGTCGAGTCCCAGCAGGCCGCGGTAGATGTCTTCGTTGTGCTCGCCGAGCTCGGGGCCGACGTGCCGGACCCGGCCCGGGCTGTCGGAGAGCTTGGGTACGACGTTGTGCATGGCGAACTCGCCCAGGTCCGGATGGGTCAGCCGGACGATCGCCTCGCGCGACGCGAAGTGCGGGTCCGCGAGCATGTCCTTGGCCCGGAAGATGCGGCCCGCCGGAACGCCGTGCTTGTGCAGCCGCTCGAGCAGCTCGTCGGACGCGAAAGTGGAACTCCACTCGGCGATCAGGCCGTCCAGCCGCTCCATCCACCGCCCTCGGGCGCTGTGCGTGGCGTACTTCTCGTCGGTGGCCAACTCCGCTCGCCCCATCGCCTCGGCGAGCCGGCGGAACACCGTGTCCTGGTTCGCCGCGATCAGCACCATCTCGCCGTCAGCGGTCGGGTAGACGTTGCTCGGAGACACGTTCGGCAGGGTCGTCCCGGTCCGCTCCCGCTGGTAGCCGGCAATCTGGTACTCGGGGACGAGCGACTCCATCATCGCCAGCACGGCCTCGTAGATGGCCGAGTCCACCACCTGGCCCCGACCGGTGCGTCCGCGCTGGTGCAACGCCACCAGGGTGCCCAGGCAGGCGAACGTCGCCGCCAGCGAGTCGCCCAGTGAGACGCCGGCTCGGGCCGGGGGGCGATCAGGGTCGCCAGTTACGTACCGAATCCCGCCCATCGCCTCACCGATCGAGCCGTATCCGGCGCGGGAGGAGTAGGGGCCCGTCTGCCCGAAGCCGGTCACCCGGGTGACGACCAGGCCGGGGTTGATCTCCCACAGGCGCTCCGGGGCCAGGCCCCAGCGCTCCAGCGTGCCGGGCCGGAAGTTCTCGATCAACACATCCGCCCGCGCGACGAGCCGGCGTACGAGGTCCTGGCCCTCCCCGGTCCGCAGGTTCGCGGTCACAGACTTCTTGTTCCGCGCCACCACCGGCCACCAGAGCGACTTCCCGTACGGCTTCTCGCGTCCCCACTGCCGCATGGGGTCGCCCTGACCCGGGTCCTCGACTTTGATCACCTCGGCGCCGAAGTCACCCAGGAGCTGGCCGCAGAACGGCCCCGCCAGCAGCTGGCCGAGCTCGATCACCCGGACGTCGTCAAGCGGCAGTGCAGTGCTCATGTATCCCTCAATCAGCGTCTTTTGCATGCAATCAGCCGGGCCTGTGATCGTCGCCACATCAGGCTGTGCGGGAAAACTAGGCTCATGCTGCCGACGGTGTCAATGCCCGACGGGCGTATTGCATACAACTTTCTGCGTTGTTACCGTGCGGAGCATCATGAGTGACCGCACCCCGCTGCGGGAGGCCGACAACGGCCACGCCGCCGACCAGGCATACCGGCTGATCCGGGAACAGATCCTGGCCGGGCAGCGGGCGGCTGGCGAGTGGCTCCGTGAGGGGGAGCTAGCCGAGTCGATCGGCGTGAGCCGCACGCCGGTCCGGGAGGCGCTCCGGCGGCTCACCGCCGAGGGGCTGGTCCGTCACGAGCGCAACCGCGGCGTGCAGGTCCAGGCCTGGAGCATCCACGATCTCGACGAAATCTTCAGCCTGCGGTCGGTGCTCGAGCCCTGGGGCTGCCGACTCGCGGCCACCACGGGCGCCGTCGACCTGGACGCGCTCGACGCGCTGGCCCACCGGATGGACGAGCTCGCGCCGGGCGGACGACCGACCGACGTGGACGAGCTCACCGAGCTGAACAACCAGTTCCACCGGATGATCCTCAATGCGTCCGACAACAGCCGCCTGGCCGGCGTCGTCTCGTCGGTGATCCAGATGCCCCTCGTCTGGCGGACCTTCTCCCGCTACAGCCCCGAATCCCTGCGCCGTAGCCTGGCTCACCACCACGAAGTGGTGGCAGCCCTCACCGCGGCCGACCCGGACTGGGCGGAGTCGGTCATGCGCAGCCACATACGCGCGGCATGGCACTCGATCCGACCGGGTCACGACCTGTGACAAGCGAAGTGCGGCGCTAGGTCCGCCATGGCGGAGCGCCAGTACCCGTGGTCGAGTCCGCAGGCCGCAGATCGGCGGCGGCCCGGTCTCAAGAGGACGCGGGCCGAGGGCGTACGTGATGGCAAGGAATGGGGGCCAGGGGCAGCGGCGTGACGGCGTGGTCTGATACCCGCCAGACCGGTTGCCCGATCGGCGGTTTGCTTAAGGCCATGACCCACTCGCACCACGAACAAGCCCTGCACTTCCGCTCCCTGCACCGCCCCGGTCAACCGCTGGTGCTGCCCAACGCCTGGGACGCCGCGAGCGCGCGGCTGATCGAGGAGGCCGGAGCAGCCGCCATCGCAACTACCAGCGCCGGGGCGGCCTGGAGCATAGGCACGGGCGATGGCGAGGCGATGGGCCGTGACCGCGCACTCGACCTGATCGCCCGCGTAGCGTCCACGGTCAGCCTGCCGGTCAGCGCCGACATCGAAGGCGGGTACGCGGACGACCCCGACGGGATCGCCGAGACGATCCGTAGGGTGCTTCACGCCGGAGCGGTAGGTGTCAACCTGGAAGACGGTCCGCAACCGGCCGCCGAACATGTCGAACGGATCGCGGCTGCGCGGAAGGCCGCCGGTTCGGCGCTGTTCATCAACGCCCGGATCGACACCTACCTGATGTCCCTCGGAGATCCCGCCACCCGACTGCGGGACACGCTTGACCGGGCGGCGGCCTGCATCGCCGCCGGCGCGGACGGCATCTTCGTGCCCGGCGTGGCCGACGCCGAAACCATAGCGGCGCTCGCCGCCGAGCTCGCGGTGCCGTTGAACGTGATGGCCGGGCCGGGCTCACCCTCGATCAGTGAGCTTGCCGACCTGGGCGTCACGAGGGTCAGCCTCGGCCCGGCGATCGCCCTGGCCGCGTACGCGGCGGCGCGGCGCGCCGCCCGCGAGTTGCTGGCCGCTGGGACCTACCTGGCACTCGACGGCTCACTGGGCTTCGCCGAGACCGATGCGCTGATGGCTGCGCGGGCCTGATGGGTGTCGAACGGACGTCCGACGCCCGCGGCATGCCCACTGAACCCGCCCGAGGTGGGTCTCTCGCCTTGTCGGGCCCCCGCACTCCTGTTTCCGCGACTCGCGTATCCGGGCGCCGGTCAGGTGCCGACGCGGCGTGTCTCGTAGGCCCACATCACGATCTCGACGCGGTTGCGGGCGTTGAGCTTGCGCATCAGGGCGGCGATGTGGGTCTTGACGGTGCTGAGGCTGATGGACAGCTCATCGCCGATCTCGCTGTTGGTCCGCCCGCGAGCGGCAGCCAGCAGAACCTGTTCTTCGCGAGCGGTCAGCGGCTCGACAGGCTCAGGTGGCACCGAGCGCGGGCGGCTGTTCGCGAAGGAGGACAGGAGCCTCGCGGTGATGTTCGGTGCGATCAGGGCGTCGCCGCGGGCCGCGGCATGGACGGCCTGGGTGAGCATCTCGGCGCCGGCGTCCTTGAGGAGGAAGCCGCGGGCGCCTGCCTTGAGCGCGCCGTAGACGTACTCGTCGAGGTCGAAGGTGGTGATGACGACGACGGCCAGAGGATCGGCGACGTCGGCCCCGGCGAGCCGGCGGGTGGCTTCGATCCCGTCGACCTCGGGCATGCGGATGTCCAGCAGGCACACATCGGGACGCAGCGAACGGGCCATGGAGATCGCCCGGCGGCCGTCGGCGGCGTCGCCGACGACGGCGATGCCCGGTTGGGCGTTCAGGATCATGCAGAGCCCTGCCCTGACGATGTCCTGGTCGTCAGCGACCAGCACGCGGATGGTCATGACGTGCGCGCTGTCCGAGGCAGCGAGGCGTCGACGCTCCAGCCGCCGTCCGCGGCAGGTCCCGCCCGGAGGGTGCCGCCGAGCAGGCTCGCCCGCTCGGCCATGCCGCGCAGCCCGTAGCCGGCGTGCGAAGAGCTGGTCGTGGTCGCCTCGCCGTCATCGCGTACCCGCAGGTGCACCTGGTCGCGGGATGCGGTGACGTCGACGGTGACTCCGGTGGCGCCGCGGGCGTGGCGGGTCGCGTTGGTGACCGCCTCGGCGGCGATCAGGTAGAGGGCGGTGCCGACCGCCGGCTCAACGGCGTCGGCGTCACCGGAGACCTGCACGCGGACGCCCAGCACCTCGCCGCCGGGACGAGCGAGTCGCTCGATGTCCGCCACTCCTCGCCGAGGGGTGAGATCGGCGTCCGTACCGTCGCGCAGCACGCCCATGAGGGCTCGCATCTCCCTGAGCGTCCGGGACGCCTCTTCCTCGATGGTGACCAGGGTGGCCAGCGCGCGCTCCGGATCTGCGGCGGCCAGCGCGCGACCTGCCTGTGCCTGGACGGCGATGGCCGAGACGTGATGGCCGACCGTGTCGTGCAGCTCGCGGGCGAGTTCGTTGCGCTGGTGGAGCCGGACCTGCTCGACGTCGCGCTCGTGGCTTCTGGTGCGGTAGCGCACTGCCGCTCCGAGCGCGGCAGAGCACAGGAAGAAGCCGTAACCGGCGACCTTCTCCGCGGGTGAGGTCGACTCCGCGACGAGGGTGACGGGTAGCCAGATGAGGATGATGCCGAGTCCGAGGGCAGCCTCACGACCTGCTCCCCAGCGCAGCAGGGCGTAGGGCAACACGAGCAGCCCTGCGATGCCCAGCAGACCGGTGGCGTCGATGACCGCGATCCTCGCGATGTCGAAGAGGAGAACGGCTCCGAAGGCAACGCTTACCGCGGCCAGCGGTCGCGTGCGTCGATACAGCAGGCACGCTGCGACCACGACGCTGACACCGACCAGCAGCGGCGCCCATGCCCTGTCGTCGCGCAGCAGCATCTCGACGACCGAGATCACGACAAGAGCCGAGGACAGCGCCCAGTCCCGCCACAGACGCACCGGCGCACCTGTGGGGCGAGGCTCAGCCCAGATCCCAGCAAGCATGCTTCCCCCTTTTCCGAGAACGTAAGGGGGCCGCCCCTCGGGCGGATCAGCCGAAAGTACGGCGAGTTTCCCGCGCCCGGGGCCAGGACAGCCCGAGCCCGCAAGCGGATGTGACGCCCGCCGACGCTGGTCAGTGTGGAGACATCGAGTGAGCCGACCCGGCTGACGCCAGCAGACAGGAGACGTGATGACCAGAACCGACAGACGGGCCGGTGCGCTCCAGGAAGCGCACCTCCCGGTCCAGGCGAAGCTCGCCGCGGCCTGGGCCAGCTTCATGTTCCTCTACATTTACGTCGACTACCTCGCCCTGTACAAGCCCGGCTTCATCGACGACATCCTGGCCGGCGCCGTGCACGGGTTCGACACGGGCCCGACCTTCGTCGCCCTCGCGCTCACACTCATGGCCGTCCCGATCCTCATGATCCTGCTCTCCACGACGCTCCCCGCCCGTGTCAACCGCGCCACCAACCTCGTCGTGGCAACGCTCTACATCCCCGTCACGGTGTACAACGCGGACGGCGAATCCTGGACCTACCTCTACTTCTACGGCTTCTCCATCGGGCTCGAACTGCTGCTCCTGGCCTTCATCCTGCGCACCGCATGGACCTGGCCCCGGGCCGTTCGAGCCACCGCCGGCCGCGACCTCGCCCAGGCCCCGGCGTGACGCTCGAGGCAGGCCCCGTCGGCGGGGTCGGTTGCAGCTGCTCCGGCAGCAGCGACCGCGAGCAGCCGATTGCGTCGAATGTCGTTATATCTGCGTCTTCGCAGAACTTCATGGCATCCGCGAGACCGTATCGATCTTCTTCTTCTTTCCTCTGGCTCCTGGTAGAAGTGCGACATGCCCTCACGGCGTGTCACGTCACTGGCGGATGAGAGCGGATCGCGACGTGCTGGCTCGCCGCCGATGCACGGGTGTACCTCGCCGGGGCGGGCGGTGCCTCGGGTTTCATGATCGGTCGACTGCTGCTCGCGGTGCTCAGTGCGGGCACAACAGCTGGTCACGGCAACTCGTCGTCCAGCACTGGAGGTGTGATGAGCGAACCTGCCGAGGTCGATCGCCTGCTCAGCGCCGCCGACGAGATCACCGCGCGGGCCGGTCTCGGCCCGGACACCCGGGCGGCCGTTGAGCGGGCGGTTGCCGCTGCCCGTGGTCTGGGCGATCCCGGGCGTCTGCTGCATGCTCTCGGCCGCGCCACTCTGAACCTCTCTCAGGAACGGCTCGCCGATGGCGGTGACGTCACTGATCTGCGGGAACAGGCCGAGGAGGTCATCGCGCTCGCCGGCGATCTGCTCTCCGATCCGGACTGGCATGCCGACGCTGTGGTCCGCACCGTGCAGGCGGGCCAGATCCTGGCCGGCATCGGGCTCGTCGATCGCGGGCGCGATGTCGTCGAACGGGTGTGGCGGTTGGTCGCGCCCCGGCCCGCCGACGGCCTCGACGCCCGCCGCGCTCGGACCGCGGCACTGACTGGGCTGGTCACCCTGAGACTCGAGACGGACCCATCCGTCCTGGGACCGTTGGCCGCCGAGATGGTCGACCTGCAGCGTGGGCTCGCCCGCGACACCGGCGAAGCGGCCGCCGTGATCGACCTGGCGGACGCCCTTGGAATCTTCGCGCGGGTCGCCAGCGCTCTGGGGCGGCCGGACCTGATGCGGGTGGCGCTGACTGAACAGTACTCACTGGAACAGATGTTCCAGGGTTCCGGAGCGCAGAAGCGACTAGAACGGACCGAGGCGTCGCTGGCGCAGCTGCAACAAGCCGCGCCGGAAAACCTGGTGGTGCCCGACTCGGGCGCATGGCGGGTCCGCCGCTCCTACCTGGATCTGCTGGCCCAGCCCGCACCATCCGGCGTTACCGCCGGCGGGTTCGCGGCTCGGCTGGCGGCGGAGTCGCGGGTGACCGGCCGTGCACCCGGCAACCGCCCGCCCGCTGACCCGTCGGTGATCGCCGATTGTGCCGCCCGGCTCGATCAAGGTATCTCTCTGGCCGACGCGGATCAGATCATCGAAGCCGACCGCGTCCTCGCCGAGCTCGCCGACGAGTTGAGCCTGTACGACGGGGCGACGTCGGACCCGGCCCGGCGGGACGTCCGGCGCCTCTGGTCCGCGGCCCTCTACCAGCGGGCGATGCTCCGGCACCGGATCGGCCACTGCGACGACGCCTGGGACCTTGCCTGGCTGTCCGTGGTCGTTGCCGTCCGGCGGCACGAGGGCCTGCTACGCGGGACCACCATCGAGCGGGAGGCGCTGGCTGACGCGGTCACCCACATGGTCGACGCCGCCGTCGTCGCGGAAGCCACCGGACGTCACGAAGACCAGATCATGCTGCTGTCGGAGGTCATCGACCGCTGCGCGGACGCGGAGGCGGCCTATCCACGGCTGCGCCGGATCCTCGGCACGGCCCTGCACAATCTCGCCTCCGCGCTGCTCGAACGCCGGCAGACAGCGACGGCGGCGCCCCTGGCCGAACATGCCTACGCGATCCGTCATGAGCTGGCCGTGCTGGACCAGCGCGCAGCCTGGGAGTACGCGAACACACTGCTGCTCACTGCCGCGCTCGCCGTCGACCGTCAGGACTGGCGAATCGCCGTCGAACGTCTCAGCGCAGCTGGGCGGCTGCTGGTTGCCTTACGGACGTACCCGGAAGCGATGGCCGGATACGCAGGACAGCTCGCCATCGAGGTCACCACCCGGGCGCCCGAGCTGGTGGATCGGGCCCGTGCCGCCGGCACCTGGCCGTATCAGACTTGGACCCCTCAGGCGTAGCGCCGCCCGTTCGGCGTGAGACCTCGCCCATGCGTGGGACGCCAAGCTCCGTCCCAGTTTGGCGGGAGCCTCGGTAGGGAAGTTTCGCGGACACCTCGATGAAGGAGGGGGTATGGAGACGTCCGCTAGCGTCGGGCGCAGTTATCGACAGCCGACAAGGCCATGCGTGGCGGCGCCTGCTGCAGCGCCACCGCCGAGGGGGCGAGCCTAATGGCTCGCGTCGGTCGCTACGGGATCCCGAGGTTCGTGTGGTCCCTGATCTGGCTCGTCGTCTGCATCTTGATCGTCATCCTGTTGGCCCTGGTCATTCACCACTTCGGAGGCGCCTCTCTGTCGCTCAAGCTCGGCCACTTCTACCTGAACGTCGGCGTCACCTGACTTGCCACCTCGTCGACACTCCGGCGGCGGTCCGCTGCAGTACTGGCCCGGACCGCTCGGAGGGTGCCCGCGCGACGCGGGCACCCTCCGGGGCCGGCGGTGCCGGATTCCCGGCTCGCCCTCAGCTCGTGGGGCTGGACGCCGCCCCGCCGAGGGTCACCTTGAGGATCTTCTCGTTGCTGTTGTTCGGGGTGCTGTCCTTGTCCCCGCCGGTGCTCGTGGTCAGCCACAGGTTGCCGTCGAGGGTCGGTTCGACGGTGCGCAGCCGGAAGTACGTCCCGACGAAGTACTGCTGGACGTTGGTGAGCGTGTCGCCGCTGATCTCCGCACGGTACATCCGGTTGCCACGCAGGCAGGCGATGTAGAGCACGTCCCGGACGATCGCGATGCCGCTGCACGAGGCCTCGGCCACCGGGTACGTCCGGATCGGGGCCCTGAAGCTCGGGTTGGCGCAGTCGCCGGAGGTGCCTTCGCAGGCGGGCCAGCCGTAGTTGCCGCCCTTGACGATGATGTTGGTCTCGTCCATGACGTTGTTGCCGAACTCCTGCTCGAAGAGCCGGCCCTGGGAGTCGAAGGCGAGGCCCTGCGGGTTGCGGTGGCCGTAGCTCCACACGTGGTTGCCGAAGGGGTTGTCCGCCGGCACCGTGCCGTCGGGGTTGAGCCGCAGCACCTTGCCGCCGAGATTGTTGGTGTCCTGGGCCACGTCGGGGTTCTGCCCGTCGCCGGTGGCGGCGTAGAGCTTGCCGTCGGGGCCGAAGCGCAGCCGGCCGCCGTTGTGGTACTTGTTGCGCGGGATCCCGGTGACGAGCACCTGCCTGGTGCCGGTCTGCAGCGTGCCGTCGTAGCGGATGCGCACGATCCGGTTGTCGGTCGTGGTGGTGTGGTAGATGTACAGCCAGCGGTCGGTGGTGAAGGTGGCCGAGACGGCCAGCCCGAGCACGCCGCCCTCGCCGCTGGTGCCGGCCACGTTCGGCACGGTGCCGATGCTGCGCTTGTCGGTGCCGTCCGGGTTCATGGCGACGATGTCGAACAGGTCGCGCCGGCCGTAGAGGACAGTGCCGTCGGGCAGTTGCACAAGGCCCCAGGGCAGGTCCTTCTCGGTGGTGACCACCGTGGCGCCGCACACCGGGTTCGTGCAGCCCGAGCCGGTGTGCGCGGTGACCGCGGCGCTCGTCTCCGAGACATTGCCCTGGGCGTCGCGGGCGGTCACCGTGTACCGGTAGTCGGTGTCGGGCGTCAGCCCGGTGTCGGTGAACGTGGTCGCCGGCGGGTTGCCGCCGGTGCCGGTGGTGGAGCCGACGGCCGTACCGTTGCGCAGGATCGTGTAGCCGGTGACCGCGACGTTGTCGGTGGAGGCCGACCAGGTGAGGGTCACGGCCGTGCCGTTCACCGTCGCGGCCAGGTTGGTCGGCGTGCTGGGCGGAGTCGTGTCCTGCTGGCAGAACGGCGGGGTGACCGAGAGCGTGGAGCTGGCCTGCGAGACGTTGCCGGCGGCGTCGCGGGCGTTGACGTACCAGCCCCAGGTGACACCCTGCACGACGCTGAGCGTGGCGGTCAGCGTCCGTCCCGAGACCGAGGTGACGAGCTGGCCGTCGTGGTAGATGTCGTAGAAGGCGACGCCGACGTTGTCCCGGGACGCGTACCAGGAAAGCGTGACGGACTGGCAGGTCAGCCGGCTGCTGCGCAGGCCGGTCGGCCGGGTGGGCGGGCTGGTGTCGGCGGCGAGCCGGGCCGCCGGCCGGCTGCCGGCCGCCGGCGCGGCCGCCGCGGCGTTTGCGGGTACGCCGGTCAGGACGGTGCCGGCGCAGATCAGCAGGGCGAGCGGTACGCGGTGTCGGAGCTGGTGAGGATGAGTCCGCACGGGTGCTTTCCTTCCCGGGGTTCTTGGTCAGTACGGGTAGCCGGGGACGTTGAGCCGAATGCTGTACAGGCCGGAGTCGTTCGTCCGGCCGGAGGTGATGTAGAGGGTCTGCCGGTCGGGTCCGCCGAACGCCACGTTCGTGGTGCCGGCGCCGCCGGAGCGGATCGTGCCGAGCTGCGCGCCTGAGGGCGAGTAGACGTGGATCAGCCCGTCCGAGCCGGAGGCCCAGTACACGTTGCCGGCGCAGTCGACGGTGACGCCGTCGGGACCGCCGAGGTAGTTGACGAAGACGCTGCGGGCGCCGGTGCTGCCGTCGGGCTGGACGACGTACTTGTAGATCTTGTTCTCGGAGTAGGCACCCACGTAGAGGGTGCCGCCGTCCGGCGAGAGCGCGATGCCGTTGGGTTGCCGCAGCCGGTCGTCCACCAGCGAGACCTGGCCGCCGGAGACGCGGAAGACACTGGTACGTCCGCTCATCTGGTCGGGTCGGTTGCCGCGCTGGAAGTTGGGGTCGGTGAAGTAGACGACGCCGTCGGAACGGACCGCGACGTCGTTCGGTGAGTTGAACGCCCGGCCCTGGTAGTCGGCGGCGACGGTGCTGCGGGTCCGGTCGCTCAGCCGGTACGCGGAGACGTTCCGCTGGTCGTGGGTGGCGGCGATGATCTGCTGGGCGTCGGGGCTGAGTGCCAGGCCGTTGCTGCCGGAGTCGGCGATGAAGGTGTCGAAGGTCGAAGGCGGGGTGAATCGGCGGATCGTGGAGGGCTGCACGTTGTACGGCCCGGTGCCCGCGGCCATGTCGGACATCAGCAGGTAGCCGCCGTCGGCGATCCAGACCGGTCCTTCGAGGAACGAGAACCCGCCCTGGATCTTCGTCGCGGACACGGAGCCGGCCGGCAGCGGCGGGCCGTACCCGGTGCCGCCCGGGCAGACCCCGGGGGGCGCGCCGGGCGGCCCGGCGAGCGGGTAGGTGTGAACGTTCACATGAGCGGCGCGCCGAGGTGCCGGGGGCGCGGCGCCGGCGGGGCCTGGTGCGGTGGTGAGCGCGAGGCACAGGCCGGTGAGTGCGGCGATGGTTGGACGCCAGGTCATCGGGTACTCCAATCGGGGTCGGTGAATGCGAGGCCCGTGGCTGCCTGGACCGGCCCCGGCTGCCGACACCTGCAATTGATTGGTATCGATGTATTCGGATGCAGCTTAGGCGAGGAAGCGGCGCCCCGCATCAGTTCCCCACGATCGCCTTCGGCGCATGCCCCGAAAGGCGGCCGATGACGTGACCGGGTTGAGCGCGGACACCCCCGTACACCTTCTGCCGATGTTCGACATGACCCGCGCGTCTACTCACGATTCCGTCCCGGTGTCGTACTGCTCCCGCCGCCGGGCTCCTACCCGAGCTTGCTGTCCGCGCGGGCGGCGGCGAGAGCGGCTGCCATCCGGGTCAGGCGTGCGCCCTGGAAGCAGGCCGTCTCGAGGACCGCTCTGGCGTACTCGGGATCCCGGCTGGCGCGGCTCTCCACCTGGCTGACGCCGTACGGGTTTCCGCCGGCGACGTGAGCGGTGTCGTAGTTCAGGTAGCCCGTAGGCAGGATGATCGACCCCCAGTGGTGGAAGGTCTGGTAGAGGCTGAGCAGAGTCGCCTCCTGGCCGCCGTGTTCCTCGTAGCTGGCGGTGAAACCGGTCGCCGGCTTGTCGGCCAGTTCCTCCGCCTGCCATGGGCCGGTCGTGGTGTCGAGAAACTGGCGCAGCTGAGAGCAGATGTTCCCGAAACGGGTCGGCGTGCCGAAGGCGTACCCGTTGGCCCACCGGAGGTCGTCCAGGGTGGCGACCGGAATGTCGCCAGTGGCGTCGAGGTGGGCTCGCCACTGCGGCTTGGCATCAATGACGTGCTCCGGCGCCAACTCTGCCACCCGGCGCAGGCGGACCTCCGCGCCGGCGTCCGCGGCTCCGTCGACAAATGCCTGCGCGAGCCGGTGCACGGTGCCGGTGGCGGAGTAGTAGATGACGGCGATCCTGGCATCGGTATGCATGCTGCCTCCTGGGTCGGCTCGGTACTCGGTCAACCGTGCCGAGCAGGCTTACCGTTCGCTGACCACCCCCTTACCGACGCCGCTGAACGGCTGTTCGTCGAGGTCGAGCTGTGCGCCGCGGCTCATCTCGGCAGCGAGTTCGTCGCTGCCGAGCGCCTCCCGGAGACGGGCGGTGATGCGCTGGACGTCGTGTTGCTCGCTGGGAGGCAGCGGCGCGCCGGCGGCCTCGCGCAGCGTCCGTGCCGCGGCGAGCAGCCGCGCGGCGGGCCGACTGTCACCGCCGAGGCTGATGGCCCCGGCCAGGCCCTCGAGAGCCAGGGCGACCGCCCGTTGATCACCGGTGGCGCGCGCCGCGTCGAGCGACTCACGGTGGTGGCGCTCGGCGAGGACAGCATCACCGCGGTGCTCCGCGATGAACCCCAACTCGGCCAGCGCGAGCGCGCAGCCCGGCAGGAAGCCGGCACGGCGGTTCCAGTCGAGCAGGTCCCGCTGCCGGGTCTCGGCGGCGTCGAGGTCGCCCCGCCGTCGCGCGATCATCGCCAGGCCCGTGCCGGCGAAGGCGACGGCGGAGGAGCTCGACTGTTCCTGGGCCACCTGTAGCGCGCGGTCGTGACTGACGACGGCCTCGTCGAGGTCGCCTCTCAAAATGGCGAGCCGGCCGATGCATGCCAGCTGCCGGGACACCGACGTCCACAGCCGCAGGTGTTCGGCGATGCGCAACGCCTCCCGGTAGCGCGTGGCGGCGCGATCGTAGTCGCCGTGGATCTCGGCCAGGGTTCCCAACAGGCTCGTCGGATGTACTTGGCCCCAGCGGTCGCCCAGTTGCTCGAACAGCGCCCGGCTGGTCTCGCAGTCACGCTGCGCCGCGGGCAGGTCGCTGCGGAGTACGAGCGCGAGGTCCGCTCGGATGGCGCAGGCGGCAGCGATGCCCCACCGGTCCCCGCCGGCGCGGAACGCCGCCAGCGCCGCGTCGACCAGGACGGCCGCCGCGCCCGGATCTCCGGAGCCGAGCATCATGGAAGCGAACAACCACTGTGCGAACGCCTTCTCCGGCCCCTCGTGGTCCTGGTAGCTCTCCAGGATCCGCTGCCGGGGAGCGGTCGGATCGCCGTCCCGGGTGGCGAGAGCGGTCAGCCACATCTCCGCATGCCGCCGCAGGCCGTCCGGTGCGACGTCGACCTCGCTCCTCGGGACGATGTCCAGCGCCGTTCGCAGTGACCGGCTCACCTCTCCGAACCGACCCCGGAGCAGCCGGTACCAGGACAACGAGGTGGCGAGCGCCAGGCCCACGCGGGCCTGACCGTCAGTGGCGGCGACGTCGAGCGCCGCCCGGAAGTTCGCGTTCTCGGCGTCCAGCTCGCGTAGCGCGCGGCTCTGATCGTGACCACGTAGCCGCCCGGCGGCCTGCTCGGCGAGACGGGCGAAACACGTGACGTAACGGCGACGAGTTGCGGGCAGCTCGGCGGCGCTGTCGAGCTGTTCCAGACCGTAGGCAGCCACCGTCTCCGGCAGCCGAAAGCGTCGCGGACTCTCACCGTGCCGCACCATGACCAGCGACCGGTCGATCAGGCGTGCCAGCACATCGAGGACCTCGTCCGCTGCCACCTGGCCGCCAGCGCACACCTGCTCGGCGGCGGCCAGGGTGGCGCCGTCGGCGAAGACCGCGAGCCGGCGCAGCACCGCGCGTTCGGGAGGCGCCAGCAACTCCCAACTCCAGTCGATCACGGCGCGAAGTCCCTGCTGACGCGGGGGCGCGGTGCGCCGGCCGGATGACAGCAGCCGGAAGCGATCGTCGAGCCGTGCCGCCAGCTCGTCCGGATCGAGAACGGCCAGACGGGACGCGGCCAGTTCCAGCGCCAGCGGTACGCCGTCGAGACGCCGGCAGATGACGGCGACCGCGTCCGTGTTCCGCTGATCGACGGTGAACCCCGGCTCCGTGGCGCGCGCGCGGGCTACGAAGAGCCGAACCGCCGGAGCCTCGGCGACCTGCCGCGCGCCGGCTCCGGGCTCCGGCAGGGCCAGCGGCGGCACCGGAATGACGACTTCGCCGGGGATCCCGAGCGGTTCGCGGCTCGTCGCCAGGATGCGCAGGTCGGCCGCGGCGCCGAGAAGTTCCTCGGTCAGTTGAGCGACTGACGCCACCACGTGTTCGCAGTTGTCGAGCAGCAACAGCATCCGCCGACCTCGCAGCGCGGCGACCAGCCGGTCCATCGGCTCGCGGGGTGGTCGATCACCGGGCAGGCCGGGCGGACTGTCGTCTCGGATCTCGAGCGTCGCCGCCACCATGTCGACGATCTCGGTGCAGGTCGCGTGGTCGCCGCTGTACGGCCGGCCGGCCAGCTCGACGAGCCACACTCCAGCGGGGAACGTGTCACCCAGCACCCGAGCAGCCTCGATCGCCAACCTGCTCTTTCCCACCCCACCCAGACCGGTCAGGGTCACCAGCCGCTCGTTCGTCAGCCGCTCCCGTACCGCCTCGACGGCCGCGTCGCGCCCGATCAGTCCGCCGTACGGACCCGGCGACAGAGGCGCCGGCAGGTTGGTTCGGGCCGGAGCCGACGCCGGTGCCGGCGGCTGGAGGGCGGGATCCTGGCGCAGGATCGCCCCGTGCAGCTCGACCAACTCTCTGCCGGGATCGACACCGAGTTCGTCGCGCGCCTGCCGACGGAACTGCTCGTAGGCGAACAGCGCCTCATGCTGCCGTCCCGAGCCGTACAGGGCGCGCAGGTGCGCGGCCCGTAGTCGCTCACGCCACGGGTGGCCTGCGACCAGGTCGGTCAGTTCCCCGGCGAGCAGGTGGTGCTGGCCAAGATCGAGCCGGGCCTCGGCCAGTTCCTCCAGCGCGGTCAGGCGCTGGTCGTTGAGCCGCTCGACCGCCTGGCGGACGAATCGCTCGTCACTGAAGTCGGCGTACGGGGAACCGCGCCACAGCGACAGAGCCTCGGTCAGCGTCGCCGCCCGCACAGCGGGCTCCCGCTGCGCGCCCGAACGTAGCAACAGAGCGGCGAAGCGACCGGCGTCGACCGATTCCGACGACGTCCGCAGCCGGTAGCCGGCCTCACCGGACTCGACCAGCGCACGGCCACCCGCCTCGCCCGCCTCCAGGGCACGCCGCAACTGCGACACCTTGGTCTGGAGCGCCCCGAGCGCGTTGCCCGGCGCCTCGTCACCCCAGAGATCTTCGATCAGCCGGTCGGCGGTCACCGGGCGCCCCTCGTGAACCAGCAGGTCAGCCAGCAGACCGCGCACTTTGAGGCCGGGCACGGCGACAGGTGTGCCGTCCGACGTCCACACCGCAACGTCGCCCAGCACTCCGAACCTCATCGCTTCACACTAGCCAGCCGGCTGTCCCGTCCCGCGAAGGTCCGCCGGCCGTCGGTCTGCTCGGCGGGAAGCGGCGCGGGGTCACCGACGCGTACGTCAGCCGGCCATCAGCCGACGGTAAGGAGCCCCGGGAAGGCTGAACCGAGCCGACACCGGAGGAACGACATGGATCAGCTACAGCGGCGCCGAGCCGCTCACCGCGACAGGCAACTCGCACCGGGGCGGGTGGCCACACCCTGGCTCGCCCTGCTGGCCGGTCCGCTGTCGTTCGGGATTGCCGCACCGGCACTGCTGCTCGACGACCTGGCGCGCGCGACGGGTGGTGGGGAACAGGCCGCGGCCGCCGGTGTGACCGCCTTCGGCTGGGGGATCGCGTTGGGGACGCCGCTGTTGGCGGCGCTGCTCGCCCGTCGCGGCGTACGAGCGGCCCTGACCGTCGCGTCCGCGCTGGTGGCAGCGGGGACGCTCATCCTCGTGCTGATCCCGAGCGTGTCGGCGATGGTGGCCGGTGCGGCGGTGCAGGGACTGGGGTCTGCCGGCCTCACCGTGACCGCGATGAAACTGGCCGACTCGGCCCGGCAGATGGGCGTGGTCGCCGCGTCGCTGGCGGTCGTCGGGGCCACCGGTCCGCTGACCGGCGCACTGATCGCCGACCTCACCTCGTGGCAGGCGGCGCTGGCGTTGCCGCTGCTGGCGGTGCTCGCCGTGCCCGCGACTCGCCGCGGCACCACCGCACCGGACGCGGCGCCGGCGCCGTTCGATTTCTTCGGGATGACCATCCTGGCCATGCTGGTCACCGCAGCCGTCCTCATTCCGCACCGGCCGCTGGTGGCCGGCCCGGCCACCGTCGTGCTGCTGCCTCTGCTGGTGGCCTGGACCAAGGTCCGCCCGGACGGCTTCCTGCCTGCTGCGGTGGCACGGAACGGCCGGTTCCTCGCGGCGTGCGCGCTGGCCTTCGCGCTGGGAGCGGGGAACTTCGCCCTGCTCTACGCCGCGCCGGACCTGCTGCGACAGCACGCGGGATGGGCAGGCACCCAGAGCGGGCTCGTGCTGCTGGCGCCGTACCTGATCGGCGGCATCTGCTCCGGGTTCCTGGTCGCGGCATCCGTGCGAGTGCCACGCCGCGTCGCGGTCGCCATGTTGCTCCTCACCGGCGCCGCCGCGCTGCTGCTGGCGACGGTCACCACCGCTGTACCGCTGCTGCTTGCGGCGATGACGCTCGGTTCCTTGGCCGCCGCGACCGGCCAAGGCGTACTCGCCCTGCACGCGGCCGGCGTCGTATCCGGCTCCCACCGGGCCGAAGCACTGGGCCTGTTCAACCTCGCCTACCTGCTCAGCGTCGCGATCGGACCAGCCATCGCCGTGGCGCTCTCCCATCCGACCGCCTGATCACCCCACGTCACGTCGCGGTCGGCACTATCGTGACATTCAGGTCCGGCAGGCCGCGCCGTACGATCCGGTCCTCCACGGAGGGAAGTCCACGTGCCTTCAGACGTACATCCGGCCCTGGATGTGTTGATGCCCGCGGCGTTCCTGGGCCACGGCAACCCGATGAACGCCCTCGAGGTCAACCGGTACACCTCCGCGTGGAGAGCCTTCGGCGCCGCGGTGCCGCGTCCCCGCGCGATCCTGGTGGTCAGCGCCCATTGGTACATCAACGCCACGGCCGTCACCGCGATGCCCCGGCCGAGGACCATCCACGACTTCTACGGGTTTCCGCAGGAGCTGTTCGAGGTGCAGTACCCGGCGCCGGGGCTGCCCGAGCTGGCTGAGGAGGTCAGTGACGTCGTCCATCCGGCCTGGGTCGGGGCGGACGTCGACAGCTGGGGCATCGACCATGGCACCTGGTCGGTGCTGATGCACGCCTTTCCGGACGCGACGATTCCCGTCGTCCAGCTCAGCATCAACGCCGACAAGCCGATGGACTATCACCTTCAACTCGGCGCCCGGCTCGCTCCACTGCGTCGGCGCGGCGTGCTGATCGTGGCGAGCGGCAACGTCGTGCACAACCTGCGCGGCATGGACTGGACGCTGACCGACGACGGCTTCGACTGGGCGCGACGCTTCGACGAGGACGCCAAGGCCCGGATGTTGACCGATCCGGGCGAGTACGCGACCCTCGACGCCCACGGGGACTTCCGCCGTGCGGTACCGACACCGGATCACTTCATCCCGGCGTTGTATCTCGCCGGTCTGGCCGCCGCCATGGACACCCCCGACACCGAGGTCCTCGTCGACGGCTACGCCTACGGCTCGTTGTCCATGACGGCCTACACCCTGGGCATGTCCTGTCCACCGGCTGCCGGCCGGGGCGGATCCCCGCAGCCACCGCCCGGGCTGCCGCCGGACGGCTCCAACATCTGAGCACCGGCTGTGTTCGATGGTTCCCCATGTTTGTGCCCGGGTGACCTGGGGCGCGGTCGCCCGGGCACCGCGGGCTACACCGTCGGCCTGGCCTCGTGCAGGATCCGGGCCAGCTCGGCCGGTCGGCTGAGCATCGGCCAGTGCCATGTCGGCAGTTCCTCGTACCGCCACGAATCGCCGGCCATGTGCCGGCACAGCGGCACGGTGGCGGCCATCTCGCGTGCCTGCTCGGCGGTGAAGCTCGACAGCACGCCGAGGCGGGGCAGCTTCTCCCACGCGCCGGTGAGCCGCACCGGGGTGGTGGCAGTCGCCCACGGCTGGGCCACCGACCGCTCATCGAGCAACGCGACGACCGATTCATCCACGTCTGCTGCGCTCGCCGCCAGCCCGGCCCACGGCGGGGGTGGCAGCCGCCAGCCGTCGCCGTGTTCGGCCACCATCGCCGCGTTGCGGTCACGCTCCGGGGGCGGGCTGAAGTCCTCGTTCG
This sequence comes from Micromonospora chalcea, assembly GCF_028768405.1. Lineage (NCBI taxonomy): Bacteria > Bacillati > Actinomycetota > Actinomycetes > Micromonosporales > Micromonosporaceae > Micromonospora > Micromonospora chalcea. The sequence continues at coordinate 6,844,345 of NZ_CP118233.1, forward strand.
CCGCCCCGTCGGGCAGCGGGCCGGTGTCGACGAAGACCAGTTGGGCGATGCGGTCGGTCATGCGGTCGGCAACGGCGGTCGTCACGACCGCGCCGGCGTAGCTGTGCCCGACGAGCACCACGTCGTGCAGGTCCTCGTAGCGCAGCAGGTTGACCACGTCGGTGACGTGGACGTCGAGGTCGGTGTCCGGGCGGGCCAGGTGGGCGCGCTCGCCCAGACCGGTCAGGCTCAGCGGGTACACCTCGTGGCCGTGCCCGCGCAGGGCGGCGGTGACCGGGCGCCAGGCCCATGCGCCGAGCCAGAACCCGGGAACCAGTACGAAGGTCGTCATGCCTGACACGCTACGATCAATACCGGACAGGTTCCGCCCGGATTGGAAGTGGGGATTCGTGACCCGGCCGACCGCGCGCGTACTGGCGTTGCTGGAGATCCTCCAGGCCGGCGGCGGCTTCACCGTCGCCGAACTGGCCGGTCGGCTGGGCGTCGACGAGCGCACGGTCCGCCGCTACGCCGCGCACCTCGCCGACCTGGGCATCCCGGTCGAGGCCCGGCGCGGCCGCTACGGCGGATACCGGCTCGCGCCCGGATACAAGCTGCCGCCACTCATGCTCACCGACGAGGAGGCGGTCGCCGTCATGCTCGGGCTCGTCGCCGCCCGCCGGGCCGGGCTGGTCACCGCCGAAGGCGCGGCCGCCGAGAGCGCGACCGCGAAGATCCGCCGGGTGCTGCCGGCGGTTCTCGCCCGGCGGATCGATTCGCTGCTGGAGACCGTGGACTTCACCGCACGGGTCCGGAAGTCCGCCCCGCCCGGCATCGAGGTGCTGCTGGTGCTCGCGGAAGCGGCCCGGCATCAGCAACCGGTGGACATCACCTACACCACCTGGCGTGGCGAGGCCGGCGAGCGCCGACTCGACCCGTACGGGCTGGTCTTCCACGCCGGCCGGTGGTACGTCACCGGCCACGACCACAACCGCCGGGCCGTACGGACGTTCCGGCTCGACCGCATCGCGACCGCCCGCCCCACCCCGGGCAGGTTCGACATCCCGGCCGGCTTCGATCCCACCACGCAGGTACTCACCGGGCTGGCAGCAGTGCCGTACGCGCACGACATCTCCGTGGTGCTGCACACCAGCCCGGAGCAGGCGCAGCGACGGATCCCGCCCTCGGTCGGCACGCTCACCGAGGTTCCCGGCGGAGTGCGCCTCACCGCCCGCGCGGAACGGCTCGACGGCGCGGCACAGATGCTCGCCGGGCTCGGCTGGTCGTTCACGATCGAGCGCCCGGACGAACTCAAGAACGAGATACGCGCCCTGGCCGCCCGGCTGCTCACCGACACCGACGCCTGATCGGGCACTCACCCCGCGTACCGGCCGGATCGCTCCGGGCGCGCTGTCCCTGGCGGCGAGGCAATCGGCGGGGAATGATCGGGGTACACCGCGGGCTGCCCGCAGCAGTCCACGGCGCAGCAGAAGGGCGGGTCGACGCCGATGACTCCGACGCAGCTACGGGCCTACGTCGCTGTCGTCCGGCTGGGATCCGTCAAGCAGGCCGCCGCGCAACTGGAGGTCTCCGAGTCGGCGGTCTCGCTGCTCATCGGCCAGCTCCGGCGGGAGTTCGGAGACCAGTTGTTCACCCGGACGGCGGCGGGGCTGGCCTTCACCCCCGGCGGGCTGCGGCTCGCCAGCCGCGCGGCCGAGATGCTGGGCCTGCAGGACCGTACGGTCCTGGAGGTCAGTTCGGCGGCACACGGCCGCCGGATGCTGCGGGTCGCCGCGTCCAGCGAGTTCGCCGAGTTCGCCGCGCCGAGACTGATCGAGCTGTTCGCCAGACGCGCCGCCGACCTCGACATCGAGCTGAGCGTCTGCGACCCCGGCTCCTTCGAGTCGCTGCTGCTGACCCGGGCCGCGGACGTCGCGATGGGGCCGCTGCCGCCGGTGGCTGATCCGGCGATCTCCGGCCGGCCGATGATGAACTACCGGCTGGTGACTGTCCTCGGCCCGGATCATCCGCTGGCCGGTGTGCCGGCCTCGCCGGGGCAGCTGCGTGACCAGACCTGGCTGCTCGGCCCTTCGGCCACCGACACCGTGGGCGCTGTCCCGGCGATGCTGCGCCGGCTCGGCGTACCCGAGGAGCGGCAGCAGATCTTCCAGAGCCACGCGGCGGCGCTGGGTGAGGCGCAGCGCGGCCGGGGGATCGCGCCCGCGCTGTCGTTCACCGTCGCGCCGGATCTCCGCAGCGGCCAACTCGTGGCGTTGTCCGGGCCGCACGCCAAGGCCGAGGCGGTGTGGCATTCGCTGGTGCTCGTCACCCCCGGCACACCGTCCGTGGCAGCGGAACTGTGCCGCTTCGCGTCGACGCCCCGGGCGATTCAGGCGATGATGCGCGGCGTGGGCGTCGCGGTGAACCGCTTCCGGCCCTCGGTGCACGTGACGCTCTGGAGCTGACCGGCGGCGTCCAGCAGGTCCCGGAACGTCGCGGCCGGCAGCAGCCGGTCACAGTAGGGCAGGGCCGCGGCCATGCCCGCCACCAGGGGAGCGAAGCCGGGGGCGCCGGCCCGTGGGTTCAGCCAGACGATCCGGTGGGCGCGGCGGCTCAGCCGTGCCATCACGGCGGCGAGTTCGTCCGGGGGGTCGCTGTCCCAGCCGTCCGAGCCGATCAGCACCACCGCCCCGCGAACCGCGTCGCCGTGCGGGGACGCGAGCAGTGCCCGCAGGTTCGTCGCGATGCGCGTACCCCCGAACCGGTCGGTCACGGCGGCGCCGGCGTGCGCGATCGCCGCGGACGCCGACGTGTGCCGCAGCGCGACGGTGAGCCGGGTGAGCGTCGTGGCGAAGGCGAACACCTCCGCGTCGGTGCTCACCGCGAAGGCCCGCAGCAGGTGCAGGTACGCGTGGGCCTGGGCCCGCATCGACTCGCTGAGGTCGCACAGCAGCACCACCCGGCGCGGTCGGCGTACCTGTCGCTCGCGGACGACCTCGACGGGCTCCCACGCGGTGCGACGGGCCCGGGCGATAGTCGGACGCAGCGCGACCCGCCGCCCGGCCGGACCGACGGCGTGCCGCCTGGTGCGCCGGGACGGCCAGCGGGCGACGGCCTCGCGCAGGGCGTCGCCGAGCAGCGCGAGCTGGGCGGCGTCGAGGTCCTCGAACGGCCGGTCGGCGAGCCCGGCGAGGGCGCTGGGCCGTCGCTCGGGCAGCCGCACCCCGGCGTCGGAGGGCTCCGCCTCGGCGACGGGCGCCGGCAACGTCGCCCACGGCAGCCCACCACCGTCGCCGGTGGCGTCGGTGTCGGCGGGCACCGGCAGGTGCACGTCGTCCCGAGCGGCCGGCGGGGCCGCGGACCGGGTGAGCGGCAGCGACGGCGCGTCGGCGAAGACAGCGGCGAAGACGCGGTCGAAGGCGGCGAGGTCGGCGTGCCGCCGCACGAAGCTGATCCGGGCGGCCCAGTAGAGCGCGGTCGTCTCCCCGGGGGTCCACACGGCGAGCGCCCGGACGAAGTCACCGGCCTCGGTGAGCCCGGCGGGTACGCCGGCCCGCCGCAACCGGTCGGCGAACGCCGTCGCGAACGCCGCGCGGTCGACGCCGCGCAGCAGACCGCCGCTCACCGGCGGGTGACCCACCAGGTGATCATCCCACCGACGACGACGATCCCGACGAGCACCGGCACGAGGCGCTTGACGACGGCCCCACCGGCGATGTCGAGCAGGTCCAGCGTCTCCGGTTCGGCGTCGGCATCCGGTCGACCGGTGGGCGCCGAGACGGCCACGGGGGTGCCGGCCACGGTGGTCCCGGACGGGGTGGCGTCCGCGTCGGCCGCGAGGGTACGGGGCAGGGCCGTGGAGGCGTCGGGCCCGGTCGCGGCGGACGTGGCGCGGTCGGGCGTGGCGGCGACGGCCGGCGCGGGCTCGGATGCGTCAGGCGCGGTGGCCGCGTGCGGGTCGCCGGTCTCCTCTGCCGCCAGCCTCGCTTCGAGGTTGGCGACGAACTGGGCGAGCAGCTTGCCGGACACCTCCTTGATCATGCCGCTGCCGAACTGGGCCAGCCGCCCCGAGATTTTCAGATCGGTGTCCACGTTGACGACTGTGCGCTGACCGTCCGGCCGCAGCTCGGCGGTGACCAGGGCGGACGCGTTCGCCGCGGACCGCCGGTCGCGGCCCTTCGCCTCGATCACCCCCCGGTACCGCTCCTCGTCCTTCTCGACGAAACGTGCGGTGCCGGCGAACTCGGAGACGACCGGGCCGACCTTGACCTTCACCGTGCCCTGGTGGACGTCGCCGTCGACGCCGGTCAACTGGGCGCCCGGCAGGCACGGCGCGACGCCCTCCAGGTCGGTGAGGATCGCCCACGCCTGCGCGATCGGAATGTCGACGGTGAACTCGTTGGTGATCTTCATGCCGGCCTCTCCTGGTGTGCGCCGAGCGCGGCGGCGACGGCGGCGCGGTCGTCGGGGGTCTTGGCGATGGTGCCGATGGTCCGGCCGACGTCGTCGGCGGAGAGGTCGGCGGCGCCGAGCACTGACAGCGCGGCGACCCAGTCGATGGCCTCGGCCATGCCGGGCGCCTTGTCCAGGCCGAGGGCACGTACGTCGCCGACGAAGGCGGTCGCCGTGCGGATCAGCCCTTCGGTGGCGCCCGGCACGGCCCGCCGGACGATCTCGGTGGCCCGGTCCATCTGCGGAAAGTCGATCCAGTGGTACAGGCAGCGGCGGCGCAGCGCGTCGTGCAGGTCGCGGCTGCGGTTGGAGGTGAGCACCACGACCGGCGGCGTGGTCGCGGTGAACGTGCCCAGCTCGGGGATGGTGATCCCGGACTCGCCGAGGAACTCGAACAGCAGCGCCTCGAACTCGTCGTCGGCCCGGTCGATCTCGTCGATCAGCAGCACCGGCGGGACCGGCCCCGGGTGGCGTACCGCCCGCAGGATCGGCCGTTCCTGCAGGAACTCCGCGGCGAACAGGTCGGCGTCGGTGAGCGAGGCGTGCCGGGCCTCGGCCAGCCGGATGGCGAGCAACTGCCGCTGGTAGTTCCATTCGTACAGCGCCTCGCCGGGCGTCAGGCCCTCGTAGCACTGCAGCCGGATCAGTGTCGTGTCCAGCGCCCGCGCCAGCGCCTTGGCCGCCGCGGTCTTGCCGACGCCGGGCTCACCCTCGAGCAGCAGCGGCTTGCCCAGCTCCAGCGCGAGGAAGACGGCCATCGCCATGCCGTCGTCGGCCAGGTAGTCGACGGCGTCGAGCCGGCGCCGCACGGCCAGGGGGTCCTTCACCGCGCCTCGCCCGAGAGCAGCCGCCGGTAGTCCGCGCGGGTGTCCACGTCGATCGGCACCGGCCCGTCCACAGGTATCTCCGTGACCGGGTGGCGGCCGGAGTGCAGCAGCTTCCACACCGCCTTGTCGCCGTGCAGGACACGCAGCTCCGGCAGGACGTCGCGGGCGAACCAGAACGGGTGTCCCAGGCCGTCGGCGTACCGGCACACCGCGAGCGGGGTGGTCGCCGCCGCGACCCGGCGTACGTCGGCGGCCCGTACGCCTGGTTGGTCGCCGAGCAGGAGCACGAGCCCGTCGGCGCGCGGGTCCACCGCCTGCGTCGCGGCGCGGACCGACGATCCGCAGCCCGTGCTGAACTCGGCGTTCTCGACGACCTGGACCCCGGTCAGGTCCACCCGTTCGCGGATCAGGTCGGCGGCGCCACCGAGGGTCACCAGCAACTGGTCGAAGGCGCACGAGCGGGCCAGGTCGAGGGTGGCGTCGAGCAGCGTCCGCCCGCGGTACGGCAGCAGCTGCTTGGCCTCGCCGAGGCGTACCGAGGCCCCGGCGGCCAGAACCAGGCCGGTCACGAACACGGCTACGCCGCCACGTGCCGGTCGAGGCAGCCGGGGCAGCAGAACCAGTGGTCGGTGCCGTCGATCCGCACGTGCGGGGTGTCCGGCCCGACCAGGACCGTCATCCCGCACACCGGGTCGACTGCTTGCAGGGGGAGCGCCGCGGGTGGTGCGGGGGAGGAGGCGAGACCGTCCACCCGCAGCGCCCGCACCACCTCGGCCATGATCGACAGCGCGATCTCCTGTGGTGAACGCGCCCCGATCTCCAGCCCGGCCGGGGTCCGGACCCGGGCGCGCTCCGCGTCGGACAGCGCCAGTTCGTCGAGCACCGCCGCCCCGCGCCTTCGGCTGGCGACCAGCGCGATGTGCCCCACCCCGGCGTCCAGCGCGGCGCGGATGGCGTCCTGCTCGCCCTTGCCGAGGCTGGCCACCACGACCGCTGTCGCGCCGGCGTAGTCGCCGGACGTGGCCACCTCGAAGTCGAGGAAGGCCGCCAGGGTGGCCACCGCCGCGCTGATCGGCGTGTCGCCCACCAGACCCAGCACGGGTACCGGTAGCACCGGGCGCAGGAAGATCTCCAGCGCCCCGCCCGAGTGGCACGGGTTGACCACGACCCGTGCCCCCGGCGTCTCGGGAAAGGCGGGCGTGCCGTCCGGCAGGACCCGCAGCAGCAGCGCCTTGCCGTCGCGGAGGGCGTCCAGGGCGGCCGCCCGCACCGAGTTCTCGGCGCACACCCCGCCGACGAAACCCTCGATGGTGCCGTCGGGCAGGATCACCGCGTCGTCGCCGGGCCGGGCCGACGTCGGGTCCTGCGCCCGGACCACCGTGGCGTGCACGAACGGCGCGCGCGAGGCGGTCAGATCCTGCGTACGGCGGGCGATAGTCGTCATGGCCACCTCCCCTAGATCGGCGGGCGGGCGTTGCCGCGCATCGCGTCCCAGACGCGCGACGGCGTCAACGGCATGTCGGCATGCCGTACGCCGAAGGGTTCGAGCGCGTCGACGATCGCGTTGACGATCGCGGGCGGGGAGCCGACGGTGGCGGACTCGCCCACGCCCTTCGCGCCGATCGGGTGGTGCGGGGACGGGGTGACGGTGAAGCCGGTCTCCCAGTCGGGCACCTCCAGCGCGGTGGGCAGCAGGTAGTCCATCAGCGACGCGCCGAGGCAGTTGCCGTCCTCGTCGAACGCGATCATCTCCATCAGGGCCATGCCGACCCCGTCGGCCAGCCCGCCGTGCACCTGCCCCTCGATGATCATGGGGTTGATCCGGGTGCCGCAGTCGTCGACGGCGATGAACCGCCGCACCTTGACCTGCGCGGTGCCGGGGTCGATGTCCACCACGCAGATGTACGCCCCGTGCGGATACGTCAGGTTCGACGGGTTGTAGCAGATCTGCGCCTCCAACCCGCCCTCGACGCCCTCGGGCAGGTCACCGGCGCCGTGGGCCCGCATCGCGATGTCCTGGATCGTCACGCTCTTACCCGGATCGCCCTTGACCCGGAAGGAACCCTTGTCCCACTCCAGGTCGGCGACCGAGACCTCCAGCATGCCGGAGGCGATGATCCGGGCCTTGTCGCGGACCTTGCGGGCCACCAGGGCCGCCGCGGCGCCGGAGACGGGGGTGGACCGGCTGCCGTACGTGCCGAGGCCGAACGGCGTGTTGTCGGTGTCGCCGTGCAGCACGTCGATGTCGTGCGGCGGAATGCCGATCTCCTCGGCGATGATCTGCGCGAACGTCGTCTCGTGCCCCTGACCCTGGGACTGCACGCTGAGCCGCACCACGGCCTTGCCGGTCGGGTGCACGCGCAACTCGCAACCGTCGGCCATGCCCAGGCCGAGGATGTCCATGTTCTTGCGCGGGCCGGCGCCGACGGCCTCGGTGAAGAACGCGATGCCGATGCCCATCAGCTCGCCCCGGGCCCGCTTCTCCTGCTGCTCGCGCCGCAGGTCGGCGTAGCCGGCCATCTCCATCGCCAGGCGCATGGTCGGCTCGTAGTCGCCGGAGTCGTACACCCAGCCGGTCTTCGTGGTGTACGGGAACTGCTCCGGCCGGATGAAGTTCTTCAGCCGCAGCTCGGCCGGGTCCATGCCCAGTTCGTCGGCGAGGCAGTCGACGATCCGCTCGACGAGGTAGACGGCCTCGGTGATGCGGAACGAACAGGCGTACGCCACGCCGCCGGGCGCCTTGTTCGTGAAGACCGCCGTCATCTTGCAGTACGCGGCCTCGATGTCGTAGCTGCCGGTGAAGACGCCGAAGAAACCGGCCGGGTACTTCACCGGCGCGGCGGTGCCGTTGAAGGCGCCGTGGTCGGCGAGGACGTTGGTGCGGATGGCCAGGATCCGGCCGTCACGGGTCGCCGCGATCTCACCACGCATGATGTAGTCGCGGGCGAAGCCGGTGCTGATCAGGTTCTCGAAGCGGTCCTCCATCCACTTCACCGGCTTCCCGGTGACGATCGAGGCGACGATCGCGCAGACGTACCCCGGATAGATCGGCACCTTGTTGCCGAAGCCACCGCCGATGTCCGGCGAGATCACCTGGATCTTGTGCTCGGGGATGCCCGCCACCAGGGCGTAGAGGGTGCGGTGCGCGTGCGGCGCCTGCGTGGTGGACCAGAGACGCAGCTTGCCCTCGACGGCGTCGAAGTCGGCGACCGCGCCGCACGTCTCCATCGGCGCCGGGTGCACCCGCGGATAGACCAGGTCCTGGCTGACCACGACGTCCGCCCGGGCGAACACCGCCGCGGTGGCCGCCTCGTCGCCGGTCTCCCAGTCGAAGCAGTGGTTGTCGGTCTTGCCCTCCAGGTCGTCGCGGATTACCGGGGCGTCCGGCTCCAGCGCGCGGCGGGCGTCGACGACCGGGTCGAGGACGTCGTACTCGACGTCGATCAGCTCCAGCGCGTCCCGCGCCGCGTACGTGTCCTCGGCGACGACGAACGCCACCTCCTGACCCTGGAAGCGCACCTTGTCGGTGGCGAGCACGGCCTGTACGTCGTTGGAGAGCGTCGGCATCCAGGCCAGACCCTGCTCGGCCAGCATCGCCCCGGTCACTACCGCCTTGACGCCGGGGGATGCCTCGGCGGCGCTCGTGTCGATGCTCAGGATCCGCGCGTGGGCCACCGGCGAGCGGAGGATGGCCAGGTGCAGCAGCCCGGGCAGCCGGACGTCGTCGACGAACCGGCCCCGGCCGCGCACGAAGCGCGGATCCTCCTTCCGCAGCATCCGGCCGTAGCCCACCGGCTTCTGGTCGTTGTCGTGGAAGGTGTCCACGCGCTCGTGCACAGTCGTCATACGACGCTCCCGGCGGGCCGGCCGGCGTTGTCGATCTCGCCGGCTTCGGGTGATTCGGTGGTCTCGGTGACCGCGGCGGCCGCGTTCGCCTCGTGCACGGCGGCCCAGCGCACCGAGCGCACGATGGTGGCGTAGCCGGTGCAGCGGCAGATCTGGCCGGAGATCGCTTCGCGGATCTCCGCCTCGGTCGGGTCCGGGTTGCGGTTGAGCAGCGCCCGAGCGGTCATCATCATGCCGGGCGTGCAGAAGCCGCACTGCAGGCCGTGGCACTGCATGAAGCCCTGCTGGACCGGGTCGAGCTCCGCGCCCTTGGCCAGGCCCTCGACGGTACGCACCTGGTGGCCGCCGGCCATCGCGGCCAGCACGGTGCACGACTTCACCGGTTCGCCGTCGAGCCAGACGACGCAGGTGCCGCAGTTGCTGGTGTCGCAGCCCGAGTGCGTGCCGGTCAGGCCCAGCACGTCGCGCAGGAAGTGCACAAGCAGCAGCCGGCCCTCGATCTCCCGGGTGACCTCGACGTCGTTGACGGTCATGGTGACCTGCATGCTCAGCTCCTCGCCCGTTCCACGGCCCGGCGCAGGGTCCGTCTGGTCAGCTCGTCGGCCAGGTGCCGCTTGTAGTCCGCGCTGCCCCGCTGATCGGTGGCCGGATCGCAGCTGCGCGCGGCGATCGCACCGGCCTGCGCGAAGAGGCTCTCGCTGGGTGTCTGCCCGCGCAGCGCCGCCGAGATCTCCGGGATACCTGTGGTGTTCGGGCCTACGGCGGCCAGCCCGACCCGCGCGTCGGAGATCACGCCGCCGTCGAGCCAGACCGCGGCGCCGGCCGAGACCACCGCCCAGTCGCCGGCCCGGCGCTCCACCTTCTCGTAGGCGCTGCCGCAGCCGGGCCGCACCGGCAGCCGGACCTCGACCAGGATCTCCCCGTCGCCGACGGCCGTCTCGTACGGCCCGACGTGGAACTCCTCCATGGACACCACCCGTTCGGCGCCGCCGGGCCCGCGGATCACGCAGCTCGCGTCCAGGGCGGTGCAGACCGCGGACAGGTCCTCCGACGGGTCCGCCTGGCACAGGGAGCCGCCCAGTGTGCCCCGGTTGCGCACGGTCGGATCGGCGATCACCCGTTCGGCGTCGGCGAAGATCGGGAAGGCCGCCGTCAGGGTGGCGGACTCCAGCAGCTCCCGATGCCGGGTCAGCGCACCGATGCGTAGCTCGTCCGGGCCCGCCTCGATGTAGCCGAGCTCGTCGTGGAGATCGTTGATGTCGATGAGATAGTCGAAACTGGCCAGCCGCAGCTTCATCATCGGCAGCAGGCTGTGCCCGCCGGCGATCAGCCGTGACGTGCTGCCCAGCCGTTCCATCAGGCTGATGGCGTGGTCCACACTGGTGGCTCGTTCGTACTCGAACGGGGCCGGCACCTGCATATCGCACCTCCGGAAGTCGTCAATGTGGTGCCGGTGCCCGCGGAAGTCAACGCCGACCTAAGCAAGTCCTTAGGTCGGCGTTGACGGTGCCGCTGCTGCTCACGGATCGTGCGGCAATGCGAGACATCGTCGACGGGTTGAGCGCGTGGCGCGCCGCCGGCGTCCGGTTCGCCGTCGCGACGGTGGTGCGGACCTGGAAGTCGGCGCCCAGACCGCCGGGCGCGGCCATGGCGGTCTGCGCCGACGGTGAGGTCGTCGGCAGCATCACCGGAGGTTGCGTCGAGGGCGCTGTGTACGAGCTGTGCCGGGAGGCCATACGCACCGGCCAGGTGCGCACCGAGACGTACGGCGTCGGCGACGACGACGCCTTCGAGGTGGGCCTGACCTGCGGCGGCACCATCGAGGTCCTGGTGCAGCCGGACGTCGTGCTGACCGAGCCCGACGCGGTGCTCGCCGCGATCCGCGCGGGTACGCCGGTGGCGACGGCGTCCGCCGGAATGGCCCAGATGGTGGTCTGGCCCGACCGGGTGGCCGGCACCCTCGGCGACGCCGACCTGGACCGCGCGGTGACGCAGCAGGCCGAGGGGATGCTGGCCCTCGGCACCACCGGAACCGTTCGACTCGGTACGCGCGGGCAGCAGCGGCACGACGAGGTGTCCGTGTTCGTGCAGTCGTACCTGCCGCCACCACGGATGATCGTGTTCGGCGCGATCGACTTCGCCGTCGCGGTGGCCCGGATCGGCCGCTTCCTCGGCTATCACGTCACGGTGTGCGACGCCCGGCCGGTGTTCGCCACCCGCAAGCGCTTCCCCGACGCCGACGACCTCGTCGTGCAGTGGCCGCACAGATACCTGGAGTCGACGGCCGTTGACGAGCGCACCGTGCTCTGCGTCCTCACCCACGACCCGAAGTTCGACGTCCCGCTGCTGGAGGTCGCCCTGCGCACCCGGGCCCGCTACATCGGCGCGATGGGCAGCCGCCGCACCCATACCGACCGGCTGCGCCGTCTGCGCGAGGCGGGCGTGGACGAGGCCGCCCTCGCCCGGCTCTCCTCACCGATCGGACTCGACCTGGGGGCGCGGACGCCGGAGGAGACCGCCGTGGCGATCGCCGCCGAGTTCGTCGCCCTGGCCGCCGGAGGGTCCGGCCGGCGGCTGACGGACCTCGACACCCCGATCCACCACCACTGAGCGGACCAGCGGCGAACGTGTCACCCCCGGCTCAGGCCGAGCGCCTCGTCCACCCGGTCCAGCACCGTCACGTCGTCGTGGCCGACACCGCGCAGCAGGTCGATCGCGGTCGCCCGGATCTGCCCGACGATCATGGTGACCGGCAGCGGCGGATCGGTCCGCAGCAGGCCCGCGGCGATCCGGACCGCCTCCAGCGCCGCCGCGTCGGCCCGCTGCGCGTGCCGGTCGGCGTCGGCGCCGGTGAGGTCGTGGGCCATGGCCTCACCGGCCGACCGTACGGCGGAGGTCAGCGCGCCGATCGCGGCGGCCAGCTCCGGCGGCGTGGCGGTGTGCCGGCGGGTCAGGGTCACGCCGGCCCGGGCCAGCACCCGGATGTTGCGGGCGGCGTAGTCGAGCTGCCGCAGCGTGGCCTCCACCTCGGCGAGCTTGCCCAGGTGCCGGCGGCGCAGTCCCAGCCGCAGCGTCTCGCCGGTGGCGAGCACGGCGGCCTGCATCTCGGCGACGCAGTCGTCCACCTGCCGCGCCCGGTCCAGCGCGGCGCGGGCGGCGTCCTCGTCGCAGCCACGCAGCGCCGCGTTGACCTGGTCGAGCAGGTCGGCCAGGTCGGTGTAGCTGCGCCGGGCCTGGGCCACCAGTGGTGCCAGCGGGTCACGGGCGGCCATCAGCTGGCTGGCGGCGAGCGCCACGGCGCCGCCGATGAGCGCGTCGACGAAGCGGAACGGCATCAGCGTCCCGTTCGGCGCGGAGACCACGACCAGGTACATCGCCGAGACGGTGGCCTGCACGACCAGGGCACGGCGGGCCCCGATCACCACGAGCGTCGTGGTGGTCAGCAGCAGCACCAGCAGGACCGTCTCGGTGCCCGGGCCCAGCGCGTACACCAGCAGCTCGGCGACGAGCACGGCGGCTGCCACGGCGAGCAGGATCTCGACGGTCTGCCGCAGCCGTCGCCCGCGGGACTCGCCGAGCACGACGAGCGCGGCGGTCGGCGCGAAGAACGGATCCGGGTGACGGATCACCACCGCCGCCACGATCCACGCGACCACAGCGGCGGCGGTCAGCTCGACCACTGTCATCCCGTCGCCGCGTAACCGCGCGACGGCGTCGCGTACCCAGCTCCGCACCGGTCGTACCCCTCTCGCCGGACAGGCCGGGACCCGGCCGCCGATTGATCTTCCGCGAGGAGGCCCACTACCCCGGCTGTGACCTGCTCAATCGCTGACGCCGGTAGCCGGCGCGGCCGACGACGCGCACCTGCCCGGGGTCAGCGGCGGATGAGGCCGAGTTCGGTGGCGGTGGCGACGGCGGCGGTACGCGACTCGACGCCGAGCTTGGCGTAGATGCGGGCCAGGTGGGACTTGACGGTGCCCTCGGTCAGGTGCAGGCGGGTGCCGATGCTGTGGTTCGACAGACCGTCGGCGACCAGGGCGAGGACCTCGGTCTCGCGTCGGGTCAGGGCGGTGCCCGGCGTACGCAGGCGGTTCATCAACCGGTTCGCGACGGTGGGCGCCAGCGTGGTGCGTCCGGCGGCGGCGGTGCGGACGGCGGCGGCCAGGTCCTCGGGCGGGGCGTCCTTCAGGAGGTAGCCGGTGGCGCCCGCCTCGATGGCGGGCAGGGTGTCGGCGTCGGAGTCGTACGTGGTGACGATCAGCACGCGCGGCGCTTCCGGGCCGGCGGTGATCCGGGCGGTCGCCTCGGCGCCGCCCATGCCCTTGCCGAACTGCAGGTCCATCAGCACGACGTCGATGTCGCCCGCGGCGGCGCGGGTGACGGCCTCCTCGGCGGTGGCGGCTTCGGCCACGACGACCAGGTCGGGTTCGGTTTCCAGCACGGCGCGCAGTCCGGCCCGTACGACCGGGTGGTCGTCGGCCAGGAGGAGGCGGATGGGAACGTCGTCGGTCACGGTCGGCCCTCGGGCTCGGTCCTGGTGGTCGGGGCGAGGGGAAGCTCGGCGGTCAGGGCGGTGCCCCGGCCGGGCGCGGACGCGACGGCCAGGGTGCCGCCGAGGGCGGCCATGCGGGCGCGCATGGCCGCCAGGCCGAAGCCGCTGCCGTCGACGTCGGGAGCGGGCAGCTGTTCCGGGTCGAAGCCGCGCCCGTCGTCGACGACGTGCAGGGCGATGCGGTCGCCGAGATAGCTGAGGGTGACCTCGGCCGTCGTGGCCCGGGCGTGGCGGACCGTGTTCGCGACTGTGGACTGGGCGATACGCAGGAGCGCCACCTCGTGGGCGGTCGGCAGCGACACGGGGTCGCCGGTGAGGTGGAAGCGGGCGGTGAGGCGGTGGCGGGCGCTGGTGGTGCTGCACAGGCGTTCCAGGGCCCCGGCCAGGGTGGTGCCTTCCAGGGTGGGCGGGGTGAGCGCGGCGACGAAGCGGCGGGCCTCGGCGAGGTTGTCCACGGCGACCTGACGGGCCGCGTCGACGTGACCGGAGGCGGCGTCGGGCCGGCCGGGCAGGGCGCGCTCGGCGGCGCGCAGCAGCAGCTGGATGCTGGACAGGCCCTGGGCGAGGGTGTCGTGGATCTCGCGGGCCAGGCGCTCGCGCTCGGCGAGTACGCCGGCGGTGTGCTCGGCCCGGGCCAGGTCGGCCCGGGTGGCGGTGAGTTCCTCGATCAGCTGCCGGCGCTGTTCGCTCTCCCGGTACAGGGCCTGGTATCCCCACACCACCCCGACGGCGACGGCGGCGCCGAGCGCGGGACCGATCACCGTGGCCGGGGTGAAGGAGCCGGTGTGGGCGCCGAAACCGGCGACGGCCGCCACGGCGGTGACGATCACGGCGGCCAGGCCGGCGCGGCGCGGCAACAGGTGGAGCTGGAGGAAGTACAGCGGGAACGCCACCCAGATCGCGTCGGGGGACAGGCCCAGCAACACCAGCCACACGGCGCCGACGGCGGCCAGCCACCACGCGGCGGCCCGCCGCGAGCGCCGGATGCGGGGGAGGAGCGGCCCGACGGCGTACGCCAGACCGCACGCCACCGCCACCGCCACGATCGATCCGGCGTGCGGCCGGTCGTCGGCCACCGCCCGGCCGGCGGCCAGGACGAGCAGGCCGATGATCAGCAGGTGCAGGCACCAGGCCAGGGCTCGGGTGGTCGGGGTCAGGGCAGGGGCAGCGGTGCTCACAGTGCGTCCCACGTTACCGAGGCCGGCGCCCCGGGGGCCTCTATCGAAAGTTAGAACCCGGGCCTCGCCTTTCGGCCCGCGAAGTGCTGTCCCACGCCGGACGCGCGCGCCGGCGCCGGCCGCGATCGTGGATGCATACCGTTCCACCGCCCGAAAGGACAGGCCACTGCCGTGTTCGTCGCCTGGAGAGACCTGAAGTTCGCCAAGGGGCGCTTCGCCCTGATGGGGACCGTCATCGTGCTGATCACCCTGCTGGTCGGGCTGCTGTCCGGGCTGACGGCCGGACTGGGCCGGCAGAACATTTCCGCCATCACCGGCCTGCCCGCCGACAGGATCGCCTTCCAGGCGCCCGGCGACGGCCAGGACGTGTCCTACTCCAACTCCACTGTCACCGAGCGGCAGTGGCAGCAGTGGGCCGAGGCCCCCGGCGTGACCGGCGCCGAACCGCTGGGCATCACCACGACCAGGGCCACCGCCGGAAACCGGAGCGTCGGGGTCTCCGCCTTCGGCGTCCGGCCCGGCTCCCGCCTGGCCCCCGACAGCGGCCGGATCGACGACCGCTCGGCGGTGCTGTCCACCAAGGCCGCCGCCGACCTCGGTGTGCGGGCCGGCGACTCCGTCACCCTGGCCGGGCAGCAACTGACAGTGGCGGCCGTACGCGGCGACGCCTCCTTCAGCCACACCCCCGTGGTGTGGATCAGCCTGGACGTGTGGCAGAAGAGCGCGCCCCCCACCGGCACCGGTGACGGCAGCCAGACGGCCACCGTCGTCGCCCTCACCATCACCTCGGACGCCGACCTGGGAGCCACCGACCGGCAGGCGGGCACCAGGACGGTCTCCGTGGCCGACTCGCTGTCCGCGATCGGCTCCTACACCTCCGAGAACGGCTCCCTGCAGCTGATGCGCGGCTTCCTGTTCGCCATCTCCGCCCTCGTCATCGGTGCCTTCTTCACCGTCTGGACCATCCAGCGCAGCGGCGACGTCGCAGTGCTCAAGGCACTCGGCGCCCCCACCGCCAACCTCCTCAAGGACGCCCTCGGACAAGCCGTCGTCCTGCTCACCGGCGGCACCCTGCTCGGCACCGGCATCGCCGCCGCGCTCGGCGCCCTCGTCGCCGGGTCCACGGTGCCGTTCCTCCTCACCCCGGTGACCGTCCTCCTTCCCGCGGCCGTGATCGTCGTCCTCGGCGCCCTCGGCGCCGCTCTGGCCATCCGCCGCATCACCTCCGTCGACCCGCTGACCGCCCTGGGGAGCGCCCGATGAGCCTGAACCTGACCGACGTCACCCTCACCTACCCCGACGGCGAGGGCCGCCTGACCGCCCTCGACCGCGTCACCCTGGACGTACCCAAGGGCAGCCTGACCGCCGTGATCGGCCCCTCCGGCTCCGGCAAGTCCAGCCTCCTCGCGGTCGCCGCGACCCTCATCACCCCCGACTCCGGCACCGTCACCATCGACGGCACCCCCACCACCGGAATGACGCGGGGCGAACTCGCCGACCTGCGCCGCCACAAGATCGGCATCGTCTTCCAGCAGCCCAACCTGCTGCCCTCCCTCACCGCCGCCGAGCAACTCCAGGTGATGGTCCAGATCGACGGCCGCCCACCGGCCGGAGCCCGTACCCGCGCCGTGGAACTCCTCGACGCGGTCGGCCTCGCCGGTCAGGCCGACCGCCGGCCGCACCAGCTCTCCGGCGGCCAGCGCCAGCGCGTCAACATCGCCCGCGCCCTGATGAACGACCCCACAGTCCTGCTCGTCGACGAACCCACCAGCGCGCTCGACCACGAACGCGGCGCCGCCGTCATCGAGCTGATCACCCGCCTCACCCACCAGCAGACCACCGCCACCGTCCTGGTCACCCACGACCGCACGCACCTCACCACCGTCGACCAGATCGCCGAGGTCCACGACGGCCGCCTCCACCTTCCGGCACCGGCCCGCTGAGATACGGGTCGGTGGTAGTGCCTGCTGTACCCGGACTGGGCAGCCCGCTGGATGGTCGCCGTTCCCCCAGCTCAATAGCGTTTCTGGTGCGCGCAGTTCCTGCCGAGCACACGGAGAGAGGCCACCAGAATGGGACAGACCGTCGAACCGGCGGTACGCGTCGAACAACTCACCCGCGTGTACGGCGCCGGCCGCAACCAGGTGACCGCGCTCGCGGGCGTCGACGTCAGCTTCGGCCGGGGAACCTTCACCGCGGTGATGGGACCGTCGGGCTCCGGCAAGAGCACGCTGCTGCAGATCGCGGCCGGGCTCGACCGCCCCACGAACGGCCGGGTGGTCCTCGGCGGCACCGACCTGTCCGGGCTGTCCGAGACGCGCCTGACCGAGCTGCGGCGTATCCGGATCGGGTTCGTCTTCCAGGCGTTCAACCTGATCGGCGCGCTCACCGTCGAGGAGAACATCGTGCTGCCCCTGCGTCTGGCCGGCGTCCGTCCGGACCGGGCCTGGCTGACCCACGTGGTCGAGCGGGTCGGCCTCGCCGACCGGCTGCACCACCGGCCGGCGGCGCTGTCCGGCGGTCAGCAGCAGCGGGTGGCGATCGCCCGGGCGCTGGCCACCCGCCCCGAGGTCATCTTCTCGGACGAGCCCACCGGCGCCCTCGACTCGCGGACCGCGACGGAGGTGCTGACGCTGTTGCGCGCGGTCGTGGACGAACACGGGCAGACGGTGGTGATGGTGACCCACGATCCGATCGCCGCGTCGTACGCGGACCGGGTCCTCGTGCTGGCCGACGGCGCGATGGTCGCCGACCTCCCGCAGCTCGGCGCCGTCCGGATCGCCGAGCACCTGGCGTCGCTGGACCGGCGGGTCCTCCG